>NZ_CM145710.1:0-3635383 GCF_055557415.1 Embleya sp. L77 | reverse complement strand
GATATACGCGAGAGAGTCAGAGGGAGGACGACTCCGATCAGTACATGTGGGCCCTGTTAATTGCCGTACCCGGCTTCTTCGCATTTCGGGCAGGTGGATCCCGAATACTGGCCGCGAGGGAGCAGCGGACGCTGCTCATGTCGCATCCGTGGCAGGTGTGGCCGTGTCGGGTCGCGGCCATTCCCGGCACGCAGAAGACGGATCTGTACACCGCCATCGAACGACGCATCCTGCTGCTGACGCCCGACGACGAGGTGGCTCGCGCCTTCCGGGGCAGAATTCCCCCCCTGACGTGGGCGGCCATGCCCGACGGACTGGGGCTGCTCTGGGTGTGCGGCGATCTGCGTGAGACCGTCGTCGTGGCCGAACCGGGCGGATCCCCCATATGGTCCGCGAAGCCGGACGACAATCTCGCGGGCGGCGGAGGCGGCAGAGGCTCGGAATTCGTGGCCGATCTCGCCCGCGAGGCCGCCCGCGACACGGTGTGGCCCTGGCTGAACTGACGAGGATTTCCGGAGCCCATTCCTGTCGGGTCGCGCGCGTCCCGGAGGGACGCTGCCGGGCGGGTGCGATCGCGGGGCTTGGTGGTCGGTCTTTATGCGTGCCAAGGTCGGAGG
Source organism: Embleya sp. L77 (assembly GCF_055557415.1). Classification (NCBI taxonomy): domain Bacteria; kingdom Bacillati; phylum Actinomycetota; class Actinomycetes; order Kitasatosporales; family Streptomycetaceae; genus Embleya; species Embleya sp. L77. Next base: position 3,634,766 of record NZ_CM145710.1, on the reverse strand, counting down.
GGCCCGAACCGGGGTGTCGTGTCGTCCTGCGGCCACGAACGCCGGAGCCCCAAACGCCAAAGGCGTCCGGGGCTCCGGCGAGACTTCCCCGATAATCGACAGCGACGGCCCCAACTTCCCGTCGCGGATATGTAGTCTATGAATCGTCGCAGTTCAGAGCCGTTTCACGAGTTCCTGCGGTCGGTAAATCGACGAGGTCCACCGCCTCAACCCGCGGACCACCACCGGCGCGGAGACCGCCGACCTGTCGAAGAGACCTCACCGAACGGGGGTTCGTGTACGCAGGCATCGATGTCACGGCGACCGCGTTGTTCAGCGGTGTGCGCGGGGCCGGGCTCGCCGGACGCGCCTCCCTCGTCGAGTGCGACGCGTTCCCGGCACGGCTCGGGAAACACGAACCCTTCACCGAGTTGATCACCGGCGTTGGAAGCCGCCCTCGACCTGAACGCACACCGGGCCGGGACACTCCCCTGCCTCGCCGCCTACCTCCACCAACGCACCGCCGGACGCATCGGCAGCCTCACCCGCCTCATCCGACAGGCCGCGATCACCGCGATCGTCGACGGCACCGAACACATCACCAAAACCAGCCTCGACCGGATCCGCCTCGACCACCTCGCCGAAACCCGGCACCACCCGCGGACCACCCGGCCACACACATCCGGACGGTAGGGCCGCCACCCCACCCCTGCGACCAGGGCAAAAGCCCGTGACCAGCACAAACAAGGTTCGGGCCTTTAGACGCACCCGGCTATGTGCAACACACCCGGGTGTTCTCAACGAAACCGCGATTATCCCAGGTCAGGCCCCCACGGCCCTCGCCCGGACGGCCACGAAACGTTCTCAACCAACCTGCAACACCCCAGCCCACACCACCACCCACACACCAACCACCACCCCCGGAATCACATCGGGATGAATGTCTCCCGGATGGACGAAGTCGGCAGGCAGCCAGGTCATGGGCCGGAGGCCAGCAGCCGGCGGGCCGCCGCCCCGCACACCTCCGGGCGACCCGCCCGGTCCCACCACCGGTAGGCCTCCTCGACCTCGCTCCACAACGAACGCGCCCCCACCTGAAGGACGTTCGCCCGACGACCATCGGCAAAGCCTGCCGCGGCCACCGAGGCATCCCGCCGCCGGCCGTCAACCACAGCGTGCCGTCACCGGCCGGCTCGCCGGGAACCAGCACCGGCACACACCCCGGAACCCGCAGACCGACGACGACCACCGACCACATCCGCCAATGACAGCTCGGTGCCGCCGGCACGGGCGGTGTCCGGCCACCCTTCGGGAAGGTCGATCGCGGGCGGCACGGCACATTGCGCCGTCAGCGGTCAAACGGCGCTCCGGGTCCGGGTGCCCCCGGGTCATGCGTTCGGCCTCCCCTCGATCATGCGCATCCTCGTGGGGACGCCGGGCTGTGTGGTGTGGCGTCCGTTGGGTGGTTAGGGAGGTGGCTTCTGAAAGTGGTGGCCGTTGAGCAGTGCGTTTCCAAGGGGGGTGAGCTCGTGCAGTACGGCGCTGCCGTGTCGGGTGGTGGTGATGAGACCGGCCTGGCGAAGTACGGTGGCCTGCTCGCTGGCGGTGGGCAGGGATGCGGAGATTCGCTCGGCGAGTTGTCCGGTGGTGCATGGGCCGTTGCCGATGGCGTCGAGGGTGTGGGCGCGCGTGCGGCCCAGGAGAGCGGACAGGGCTTTGTCCAGTCCGTTTTCCCATGTCGTCAGCAGGGTGGCGGCGTCGGTGACGTTGCGAATGACGGGTATGAACAGCAGGTCGGGTGCCTGGTCGTCGGCGCGATGGGTGTACGTACCGAGCCTGGCCCGGCAGAAGGCGGAGGGGACCAGCAGCAGACCTCGGCCGGCCGGTTCGGCGGTAACGAAGAGTGCTCCCCGGCCGATCTCCAGCATTGGGGGCCGCCAGCGGAATCCGGGTGGCAGCCCGGCGAGCATCGCCTCCACTCCGTGCTCGGCGAGTGTGCAGGCATGACGGGCCTGCTCGGCCCGTAATCGTGACAGGATGCGCGGCCAGTGGGGGGCCACGGCGGCGCGGTGGGCGTCCTGGAGGTAGGTCACCAGTTCCTTGCGGTCCGCGCGGTCGTGCGCGATGTCTCCCCAGGCGGTGCCCGCCCACGGTCCCGTGGAGCGCGTGTAGTGGATGCGGGCCTTGAGCGCTCCGGCGAGTTCGGTGTGCAGGTGGTCCGCTCGGGCCGCACGAAGCGCGTCGAGGCCTTCCTCTATCGAGGTCGAGGCTCCCGTCACGGTGAACAGATCCAGGAGACCCTCGTGGAAGAGAGCGGAAGCCGGATGCGTTCGAGCGGCCGACTCGGCGTGCACTCCCCGGCGCCATTCCCCGAACAGAGCTTCCTCCTGGGGCTGTTGCAGGGTCGCCAGGGAGAAGAACGTCTCGCCGAGTGGGCCCCACGTGGGGGCGATCCGAGTCCTGGCCAGGTCTTCCGACGTGAGCTTGATGCGTATCACGCGATGTCCCTCCGGTGTGACTTGAAGGTCATCCTTTCCGGCTGTCTCGGACCGCGCCAAGGCGCTTTTTCGACAGGTATTTCGGCGAGGACCGAAAGGGTTTCGGCTCCGGAGGGATCGGCTGCCAGGATCTGTTCCGAGGCGCAAGAGACACCTACGACACACTCCGCACGGTGAACCACTGTGCGCCGCAACCGCATCCCGCTGCGGCTCGAACAGTGGACGCGGCCGCGGAGATGACAGTGCCGTGGAAGGCGTAGCCGCGTTTGTCGTATCGGGTCGCCACGCCGTGGAACTGTTTCTAGCAGCCGATAGCACGCTCCGCAGCATTGCGTTTCTTGTAGGTCTCAAGGATCCGTTCGAGGATGAATGGAAAGGAAAAGCGTGCATGTTCGAGACGCGTCCGGACGACGCCGAACATCCGAATTCCGGCGTTTCGGGCGCGCACGGTCAACACGGGAGGCGGACGGTCGACGACTCGCGGCCGCCCGCTCGGTCATGGCGGTCGCACAGGCACCGCCCACGCCGACCGAGAACACTCGACGAGCTATCCGACACGAACGCAGGACCGGAGGAGTCGTGGATCCCCGTTACCAGGAATTCTGTTTGAGCGACGGCGAGTTCTACGACCGGCCCGATCTCGCACTCCGCGCCTCGGACATGCTGGCCGCGCACGGAGCGACCCTGCCCGACGGTTGGGAACGTCGGACGATGGACGCCTGGATCACGTACCTGCCACCCCGGGCCGCGATGCCGGCGCAGGGCTGGAAGGTGCACGTGTCCGCGGTCGTCCACAACGCCGACTCGGTCGCCACCCGGATCCACACCTACTGTGTCGCCCGGAACATTCCCTTCAAGGTGGTGCCGAACCTGCGGGAGTACGCGTTCAAGAACTCCAAGTACGCGGAGCGACCCGGCAGCGGGAAGCTCGCCACCATCTATCCCCATGACGAGGCGGAGCTACTCGGCATCCTGGAAGGCCTCGGCCCGATCCTGGCCGGCGAACCGGGTCCCTACATCCTCAGTGATCTGCGGTGGGCGACGGGCCCCCTGTACGTGCGCTACGGGTCCTTCCTCGAACGCCGATTCATCGACGCGAACGGCGATGTTCGGTCGGGGATCGAAAACCCGTCGGGAGAGTTGGAACCGGACACGCGCGGGCCGGTGTTTCGTCCACCGTCCTGGGTGACACTGCCGACGTTTCTCGAATCGGCGTTGGAGCGGCGCAACCAGGTCACGGTCGACGACTTCCCCTACGAGATCGTTCGTGCGATGCACTTCTCCAACGGTGGCGGGGTCTACGAGGGCAAGGACCGCACATCGGGCCGCCGACTGGTCGTCAAGGAGGCCCGTCCGCACGCCGGGCTGGACGCGAGCGGGGAAGACGCGGTCACGCGGCTGCGGAACGAGCGCGACATCCTGAACCGCCTGCGCGGTATCCGCCACGTCCCGGCATCCGTGGATTACCGCGTGATGGGCGAGAACGAGTACCTCGTCGAAGAATTTGTCGAGGGAGTTCCGCTCAACGAGTGTTACGCCCGGCGCAACCCGCTCTTCGGATCGCTGCGCACGCGCGACGGCCACGCCGACTACGGCCGATGGGCCGAACGCGTATGGAAGGCCGTCGCGGACGCGGTGCGCGCCGTGCACGAGCGCGACGTCGTCTTCGGTGACCTGCACCCGTTCAACATCCTCATCCGTGAGGAGGCCGACGAGATTTCCGCCGTGCTCGTCGACTTCGAAGTGAGCCGGCACGCCGGGCAACCACGGCGACCCAGCCTCGAGCATCCCGGCTTCGGCGCGCCGGCCGATCGAGCAGGATTCGAGGTCGACGAATATGCCTTGGCCGCCCTCAAACTGGCCCTGTTCGTACCGTTGACCACGTTGATTCGCCTCGACCGCAGGAAGGCCGAACACCTCGCCGACCTCATCGCCGACACCTTCGCCGTCGATCGGGCCCTGTTCGCCGACGCGGTGGGCGTACTCGGAGAGCAGGAGCACGAACCTCCGGCGGCGAGCGCACGACCCGACGTCAACCGAAGGCGCGCCGACTCCTGGTCGCTTCGATCCAGTCCTCGCATCGAAGCCGACCCGATGCGATGGCCCGCACTCCGGGAATCGCTGACCGCCGCGATCTTCGACAGCGCGTCCCCGCTGCGCACCGACCGCCTGTTTCCCGGCGACATCGAGCAATTCACCGGAGCGGGAGGCCTCTCCTTCGCGTACGGCGCCGCAGGTGTGCTGTGGGCGCTCCACGTCGCGGGCGCTCCACGCCATCCCACCGGAGAGGCGTGGCTGCTCCGTCAGGCCCGCGACACCACGCGTTCGACACCGCCCGGCTTCTACAACGGCAGATCCGGTCTGGCCTACGTCCTGTGGGAACTCGGGCATCACCAAGAGGCCATCGAACTCCTCGCCGCATTGGGCGACATCGACACCGATCGGCTGAACGACAGCCTGTTCTCCGGACTGTCCGGCATCGGCCTGACCTTCCTCGCGTTCGCCGAACACAGCGGTGACCCGCGCTACCTCGAACGTGCCGACGAACTCGCCCATCTCGTGCGCTCCCGGGTCCTGGACGCAGCCGCCCCCAACCGCAAGGACGACCCGAGTCCGCGCCGGGCCCGCCGGATCGGGCTCATGCACGGAGCGTGCGGTCCGGCCCTGTTCCTGACCGCCATGTACGAGGCAACGCGAGAGGACGGACACCGCGAGAGCGCGGCCCTCGCCCTCGAACAGGACCTACACGGTTGCATCCTTGACGATGCCGGGGCATTGCACGTCGACGAGGGTTGGCGCACGATTCCCTACCTGGCGACCGGAAGCGTCGGCGTGGGATTCGCGTTGCGACGCTACCTGCGCGGCACGGCCACACCACCGTGGCAGACGACCCTGAGCGCGATCGACGCTGCGGCCCGCTCCGATCTCTACATCTTCTCCGGGCTCTTCAACGGCCGTGCGGGTCCACTGCTGTTCAACGCCACCCGCGACGGCGCACCACATCCGCGCATGAGCGAGGACACGGCCCACCAGATCCGGGGCCTGAACTGGCACGCACTGCGCCGCCGCAACGATGTGGTCTTCCCGGGCGATCAATTGATGCGCCTGTCGATGGACCTGGCGACCGGAAGCGCCGGTGTCCTGGTGGCCCTGGCCGCCGCGTACGGCGTCCGGCACGCGAGCGCCCGGGTGAATCTGCCATTCCTGGAGTGAGGCGCACGCAGGTCCGAGCATCGGACCCATCTGCTTCCGGGACCGACCGGTCCCGGGAAGAGCCCTCGTCATCCCGGCGAGGGCGACAAGAAAGAAGGAGCAAGCAATGAGTATGTACGACCTGCAGGGCCTTGACTCCCCGAAGGAGTCCCTCGCGGAGAGCGAGGCGATGGCCAGCGACATCAGCCTCTGGTCGTGTGGCAACCACCGTCCCTCCAACGCGTCCTGGTTCGCCTGCGGCTGAACCTCCGTGTCGGCCCGTTGAACCGGCGGTCGACCGAACGGTCGAGTGATCCGTCGAGGAGGGCACAACACCCGGGCGGTCGGGCTTCGGTCCGACCGCCCGTCCGCACATCCGTCGGTACATCCACCTCGAGAAACGGTGGCCGTTGATGGCTCACGAGCCCTACGCGAGACTGCGCACCTTCATGGCCATGTTTCGCCTGCGCATCGTCCTCGCCGTCCTCCTGATCACGGGCAACGCCATACTGGCGGTACTGCCGGCGTTCGTGACCCAGCGGCTGATCGACGACGGGGCCATACCGGGCGACACCACACGCATCTACGTCCTGGGCGGAGTACTTCTGGGCATCGGCGTGCTCACGGCCGGCGCCGCGTTGACCGAGCGCTGGTTGGTCGCGAGCCTGGGCGAGGAGGTGTCCGCCCGCATGCGTACCGACCTCTACGAGCACATGCAGGGTCAGACCGCCGCGTTCTTCGCCGGCGCCCGGGTCGGCGCGATCGTCTCGCGCCTTCACGGAGACGTCCAGGGTGTACGTGATGTCATCACCAGGACACTTGCCACCGTCGTGTCCGCCATGGTCACCCTCGTCGTCGCCGGCGCGGCGATCCTCCTGCTGGACTGGCGGATCGCCCTGGCCGTCTTCTTCCTCGCCCCCCTGATCCACGTCCTGACCACCAGGTTCGGCACCACCTTGCGCACGCTGACCCGCGAGCAGTTGGCCGCGACCGCCGACCTGGACTCCACCGCGGCGGAACGACTCGGCCCGCAGGGCGCGGAAGCAATCCGGCTCTACGGCGACGAGCGCACCGAAGCGGAACGGTTTCGGCGACACGTGCACCGACTGCGCGACGTATCCGTACGCGGCGCCGTCCTGGACGGCCGACTGGGAGCGGTCCTGACGCTGCTCGTGGCCGTGGCGACGACCGGTGTCTACACGGCCTCGGGTGTTCTGGTCGCGCGCGGCGCGCTGTCGGTGGGCACCATGGTCGCCCTGGTCGCTCTATTGGCGAGGATCTACGGGCCGCTGACCGCACTGCCGGGCTGCCGACTCGAATTGGTGGCGGGTACCGTCAGCTTCGAGCGGGTGCGCGAGATCATGTTGTTCCGGCCGACCATTCGCGAAGCCGCGAACGCGGCCGAGCCGTGCGGGACATCGGTGGCATTCGTCGACGTCGCATTCGCCTATCCCCCGGAAGACACCGGCGTCCCCGCGTCTTTGCGTGCCGACGCCGACGCCGACCCCGGCACCGCACGATCGACCGGTCGACCGCGTGCCGTCCTCGACGGCATCACATTCGAACTCGCGGCGGGACACACACTGGGCATCGTCGGCCCCTCGGGCGCCGGCAAATCCACGCTCGGACGCCTCCTGACCCGATGCCGGGACGTCGACTCGGGGCACGTGGAGGTCGGCGGCCGAGACGTGCGCGACCTGCGGTTGCGCTCACTGCGCTCCACGGTGGGAGTGGTCACCCAGCAGGCATTCCTCTTCCACGCCACGGTGCGGGAAAACCTACTCTTCGGCGATCCGCTCGCGGACGAACAGGCCTTGATCCGGGCGTGCCGCCTCGCGCAGGTGTGGGCAACGGTCCAACGTCTGCCCCATGGCCTGGACACCGTCCTGGGCGACCGCGGAGTCAACCTCTCGGGCGGCGAACGCCAACGGCTCGCCATCGCGCGCCTGGTGCTCAAGGCACCGGGCATCGTCGTCCTGGACGAGGCCACATCCCAGCTCGACAACGCGACCGAACGGGCACTGATGGACGCCCTTCAGCCATTCCTGAGCACGCGGACATGCCTGATCATCGCGCACCGGCTCTCCACGGTTCGCTACGCCGACCGGGTCCTGGTGATCCAGGACGGCCGCGTGGCCCAGGAGGGAACCCACGCGGAACTGCTCGCCGTCGAGGGCGTCTACCGCCACCTGACCCACGCATGGGAACACGTCCCGACGCGGGCCTGAGCACGGATGCGACCGGTCGGGTGTGCGGCCTTGGTGGCGGTTCAGGCGGTCGAAGTGATCGCTTGGGTGACGGTCGTGCTCGCCGGGGTGGGTGGCCGCAGAGGCGTGCCACAAGCACCCGGCGCAGCTCGGGGGTGCGCCGTCGACGCGCTGCACGCTCACCCTGGCCAGCGGCCTCGATGAGAGCCCGGAAGGCCGCGCCGGGAACGACCGCGGCAAGGTCGGATCGGGCCGTGCCGTAGCCCTGCCGGGCCGCCGCGAGCGCGGCCCCCACGTGCTGCAGGGCCATCCGCACCAGGAGCACCGGGTGTTTGCGCAGGACCTCGTGGCTGCGGTAGCCGGGTGGGCACAGGTCCCACAACCACGCCACCGCCGTGCGCTCCCGGCCGGGCACACCCGGCGAACGCACCTGCTGCGGCCACCCCGGCGGCGCGACACCCGCCCGTCCCCGCAACCTCGGCGACGCCACAGCGAACCCAGTCGTTTGGGCCTTTGCGCCGGCGATCCTAGGCGTTCGTGGTCGGACGCCGACGGTTCTCAGTGGCGGACCAGGCAGAAGGGGTGCCCGGCCGGGTCAGCGTAGATACGCCAGCTTCGCCCGTCCGGGCCGCTGTCGAGCACCGTTGCGCCTGCGGCGAGCACCTCTTGCTGCGCCCGATCGAGATCCGCAACACCCAGGTCCAGATGGAATTGCTGGGGCAGGGCGGGGTTCGGCCACTGTGGGCGTCGGTAGTCCGCGACGCGCTGGAAGGCGAGCACGAGACCGGACGGAGAGTGGAGCGTCGCCCAGGCGTCATCGGTTGCCCAGCGCCGATCCGGCCGATTGACGGCGCCGCCGAGAAGGGACCGGTAGAACTCGGACAACTGCCTCGGATCGGCACAGTCCAACACCACGCACTGCAGGTCGGCAATCACGATCAAACCTTAGGCGCGGCGCTCGGTCGGTTGGTTGGTGGGCGTCGAACCGGGCAACGTCGGAGGCGTCGAATGGGTGGACGTCGTCAACTTCGGCCCCGGCGTGGGTCAGTTGACCGGGCCCGGGCTGCGCTGACATCCCTCGCCGGATGGGTGGGGCGTTCCGGGCGAGCGCCGCGCGGCAGGAGGAGTTGATGCGGCGAATGCAGCAGGGGACCCGCGGGGTGGTCGATGTCGTGGTCGACCGCCACGCGGACCCCGACGCGTGGAACGAGGCGGTACTGCGCCCCGACCCCGTCGTCACCCAGGTCGACGACGGCACCTCCGACACGGTGGGGGATGTGGCGAGCAGCTCGCTCAGCGACTACCGCGCCGTCGCCTCCTTCCTCACCGAACTCGACGTCCGCCCCGGCCAACGCGTCCTGGAGATCGGCACCGGACCCGGCTGGACCGCCGCCCTCCTCGCCTGGCACCTCGGCGACGAGAACATCGTCTCGGTCGAGATCGACCCCGCACTCGCGGCAGACGCCCGCGCCGCCCACGCCCGACTCGGCCTCGCACCTTCGGTGCTCACCGGCGACGGAACCCTCGGCGCCCCCGACCACGGGACGTTCGAGCGCGTACACGCCACCGCCGCGTTCACCCACAAAGTCCCCTACGCGTGGATCGAACAGGCTCGCCCGGGCGCGGTGATCGTCGCCCCGTGGTCGCCCGGCTTCGGCGCCGGCGCCCTCCTGCGCCTGGTCGCGGGCGACGACGGCACGGCGTCGGGGAAACTCGTACGCAGCGTGGCGTTCATGGAGCTGCGCGGCCAACGCGACGACGGCAGCGAAGGATTCGACGCGGCGCGCGAGGCCGAGCCGGCCACGGGCGAGGCGGAGGTGGAGTGGGTCCTGGGGTCGCTGTACCGGGACGGGAACTTCACCCACGCCGTCGCGCTGCACCTCCCCGACGTGCGACTGCAGACACTCGGCGGCGGGACGGTGTGGCGCCTGTGGGACCGGGAGCGTTCCTGGGCGCTGGTCGACGACCGCCCCGGGATCGGCAAGGCCGTCCAAGGCGGGCCCAGGCGGTTGTGGGACGAAGTCGACGCCGCCCTGCAATGGCAGGACGAACACCGTATCCGCGGCTACGACTTCGGCATCACCGTCGAAGCCGACCGACAATGGGCCTGGGCACAACACCCCGAACGACGCTGGGAGATGTAGCCCTCCCTCAGGCATTGCGTCGTCGCGTTCAGATCCGGGGATGCCCTTTGACAACCCGGTGGACCCGGCGATCGGCGGCCCCGAGGAGGACCACCCCGAACGCGGGCTGTGTCGGGCCGCGTTCGTCACCCACCGGTCGTGGGTACGCCGGCTCCTCGACGACTCCACCCTCCCGGCGCACGCCCCGCCCCACGACGACGAACGCGCCGGCCCGCACACCGCCGCCCGACCGTGACACCACCGACCGGCCCGCCACCGCCCCGGCGGCCAGGATCGGGAACCGACCGTCGTCCGGCTCGGCCGGGATCGTCCGTGTCGGCCGTGCAGGCGCTCACGCGGGCGGCTCGACCCGCCCCCGCCAGACGACCGTGTCGAGGGAATCCATCGACGCGTCGTCCAGGAACGGGCTCGGATCGTTCCACCCGATGTCCCACCACGCCCACGACACGCTCCCGCACAGGACCCAGTGCCCGACGGCGCCGCCGTGCAGGGCGCTGGTCCCCGTGACGGAGAAATACCTCGCCCGACGGTGCTCCGGCACCGGCACCTCACCCGGCGGCGGCACATCCAGCGGACGCACGACGGCACCGGGCACGTACGGCTCGATCATCGCCTTCCGCACATCCCGGAAACACACGTCCAGGACCCGGTCGTCCTCGTAACGGATCCCGTACTGCGTCTGACGACGGAACACCATCCTCGAATGACCCGCGTGGTAGGCCCACAACTGCAACGGCGACTGCGGCACCACCAACGGAAACCCACCCGACTCGAAGCTCACCCCGAACCCTCCCCCACACCACGGCCGATGCCCGTGAACCCCACGACCGCACCATCATCCCCACCACAACCACCCGACGACGAACGAACCCCGAGCCCCGAGCGCGGACCGCGCGGCACTTCGACGGCGGCACACCGTGGCCGGACCCCGAGGATCCCCAACCCACGGTCGTGCAACACCACGCCCACACCGGACACCGCGACGGGCCCGCGCCGTCGGAGCGGTCGTACAGGCGTGCCCTGCCCGACCACGGCGACCGCGACAACCCGCAGGTCTTCCCAACGGAACCGACCATCCGTCCCGGATCCCGCAAAACCACAGGCCACACGCCAGACAAGGCCGAACAGGACAGCAAAACCCAGGCCACGCCGTCAAGATCCAAAGTCCCAGATACTGCAAATCCCCTGGTCACCACAAGATCGATCGACAAGATCCTTCAAAGCAGCCGGGACGGAGCAGCCGCGACCCGCCGACCACGTCGGCGACGCGCGCGGAGGTGTTCGCCGTGATCGACGCCGCGTTCGCCCAACGCCGCAAGACGCTGCGCGCCGCCCTGGCGGGCTCGGCGGCGGCGGCGGCCGAGGAGGCCGCCCTGCGCGCCGCGGACATCGACCCACGTACGCGCGGCGAGGCGCTCGGCGTCGCGGAGTTCGCCCGCATCGCCGAGGGGCGACCGGGGCGCGGCTGACCGCGCCCCGGTCGCCCCGGTGCCCGCTACTCGTCGGTCGAGGTCACTTCACACAGACGGCCCGAGCGGTGCCGTGTCGGGTTTGCGGACTGTAGCTGTTCTCGAACCCGACCACCCAGGTCGAACCGCTCATGGGGTAGGAATCGGCGATCGTCGACTCGCCGGAGTCGAAGAGCCCGCCGCTCTCGAAGCCTCCACCGCTCAGCACCGACATGTCCGGAGGGCACGAGACGGCGATCGACCGGTACACACCCGGCTCTATGTCCACGGACAGGGCCTGCACGACCTCGAACCTCTCGAAGCCGCTGCCGCAGACGCCGGACGCCTGGGCGTTGAAGGAGTTCGACGGGGAGAGATTGGTGACGTCGGCCATCCATTCGTCCCACCGATCGACATGGCTGTCGGGGTCCCGGCTGTTGTGCGGCTCCGAAGCCCTGATCGCGATGGGACCCACGGTGGAGTACGACACGCCCCCGCCGAGGATGACCATCCCTGCCGGGCACTGCGGGGAGAACGCGTACTGACTGGACCCCGTGTCGACCCGGACCGGGGCGCCGGTGACTTGATGCCGGTTCAGGCCGTTCGCGCAGACGGCGTAGACGGTGAAGCCCCCGTCGCTGCCGCCGGGTTCGGTGTCGAAGCGAACCCACACGTTCCAGCCGGAGCCGTCCGGCGCGGGCGTCGAGTCGGTGAGCAGCATGCGGTTGAGGAACCCGTAGGCGCCGCCACCGAAGGCGTACGTGCCCGCCGGACACGTGGCCGACGCGGGATTGCTGGTGCCGCGCGGCACCGTGCCCGTGCCGGTGACGATCTGGTACCCGCCGATGGCGTTGCTCCCCGCCGTGCTCGTCGCGGGTGCGGGCGGCGGCTTCCCGGTCTTGTGCGCCGGCGTCGGCGCGGTGCCGGCCGAGGCGACGCCGCCGGCGGCGACGGTGACGGCCAGGGCCACCGCGGCCATCACGGTGCGGGTCGATCGGATGAACGACACGATGAATTTCCCCGTTTCGGTCTTTCCGTGCGATGTCCGGTCGGCTACCAGGTGCAGGTCAGGGTGAAGTCGTCGAGGCGCACCCATTCGCCGTCGTATCCTCGGCCGCTGTCGCTCACGGTGAACCGGACGAAAACCGACTGATAACCGTAGAGCCGGAACGGGTTGGACTGGACGCGCTGATACCCCGTGAAGCTCAGATCCCGGGTGATGTTGTCGATCAGATTGCCGGACGAGTCCCACACCCCGACGGTGATCTCCCGACTGCGGTCGTTGAGCGGATTCGCGAACACCTGGGCCGCGCAGTCGCTCGCCCCGGCGTCCCCCGTGGACACCCAGATGCCCTCGGCGGCGAACCCCTGGGTTCCCGCGTTGAGCCATCCGTTGTTGCTGCCGGAACGCGCGTTGTTCAGACCGAAGTCGAAGCCGGTCGCCGCGTTTCCGACGGTCTCCCTGATCCACTTGCCGGACGGGTTCGACTCGAACCCGTCCTGGTACTGCCGTAACCCGGCCTGGGCCGTTCCGGTGCCGGTGATCAGGAGCGCGGCCAGCGCGACGCCGACGGTCGACCGGCGCAGCGTCTTCGTGGATTTCGTCATGTGGTTTTCCTCGTTTCCCCGTGTCCGCTTCTCAGCGGTCGAATGACGCGACCGTCGACTCGATGCTCGATCGACTCGCCCAGGGCTCGACATCCCCAAATCTGGGGAGGGCGTGGGCGCGGTCAGTATCCGAGAATGGCGCGCAACTCGTCGCGACCGTTGACGCCGATTTTGCGGAATACCGCCTTCAGATGGGTGTTGACGGTGTGCACCGATACGTCGAGCGCGCGGGCGATCTGCTTGGGGGCCGCGCCGGAGTGCAGCTGGCGGACGACCTGGCCCTCGCGGGCGGTGAGACCGTGCCAGGCCGCGAACTCGGGCAGGACGCGGGTGCCGCAGGCGTCCTGGAGGAGCACGGCGACGTCGCCCGTGCCGTCCGGGTTCAGGGGCTGGGCGTGCACGGCGACGCGGCGTCCGAGGAACGCGGCGGGACTGTACGCCACCGGGCGTGGCGCGCCCGGGTCGATCGCGTGGCGCCGCGCGGCCAGGGCGATCTCGCGCATCGACACGTCGGGCATCCACTCCGGGGCCAGGCCGCGTGCGGGGGAGATCTCCCGGAGCCACGCCCGCCCCTCGGCCGTGACCGAACGCACGCGGTCGTCGGGGCCGACGACGACGATCCCCGCGGGCAGGTACGCGTCGCCCGCAGGCGGCAGTTCGGCGCTCGCGTACCCGCGCAACAGGGCGATCAGCGACGGGGCGATCAGGGTCAGTCGCCGCGCGTCGTCGTGGTCGAACGCCGTGCCGCCCGCGCTGCGCAGCAGGGCCAACAGGCCCCACATGCCTCGGCCGTCCCGCAGCAGCAGGCGCACCTCGCTGCCGGCTCCGTGCGCCGTCAGGGTCTCCAGCGCGCGTCGATGCCCCGGCGTGGAACGGTCGTTGCCGCCGAGCAGCCCCACCGGTTCCGGCAGCCTGGCGATGTCGACCGGACTGAACGGGTCCGCCCCCAGGTAGGAGTCGAACAGTTGCGCCCGTGCCAGATCGGGACCCAGGCCGTGCAGGAATCCGAACGAGACGGCCCCGGTGACGGGGTTCATCCCGGACAGCCGCAACCCGTCGTGGGCCACCCACGCATGGAGCGCCTGGGAGACCCGCGCGGCCAACTCGTCCCGGACGAAGCGCTCGCCCGCCGCCGCGCGCAGGGTCCGAGCGAGTCGGTCCGGGGCCTCACGCCTCGACACCGTCGGTTCGAGCCTCGATGGCGCGGAGCACGGCGACCATGTCGCTCGCCCCGTGTCCCAGGGCGACGGTCTCGGCGAACAGCGCGTGACAGACGTCGAGCAGGGGCGAGGCGATGTCGGACTTCGCGGCGGCCTCGGCGATCAGTCGGTTGTTCATGAGCACGTCCAGGGCCGCGGCCTGCGCGGCGAAGTCGCGGGCGAGCAGCTTGGGCGCCTTCATCCGGGACACGGCGCTGGCCATCGGACCGGCGTCGAGCACGTCCAGGAACTGCCGCCGGTCGAGCCCGTGCCGGTCGGCGAAGTGAAACGCCTCGGTGAGGCCGGTGACCATGGTGATCAGGAAGAGGTTGACCGAGAGCTTCATGACCAGCGCGTTCGGGACGGGCCCGCACGTGAAGACCTCCCGACACACCGGCGCCAGCAGCGGGCGCAGCGCCTCGACGGCGTGGGGATCTCCGGCCGTCATGGCCACGAGTTGCCCGGCCTCGGCGGGCACGCGCGAACCGGAGACCGGCGCCTCGACATAACCACCGCCGGCCGCGCGGATGTCGGCTTCGAGGCCGCGCGAGTAGTCGGGTGAGGTCGTCCCCATGTGGACGATCGTGTGTGCGCTCACCCGCTTGTGGAAGGCGGGGGTGTCGCGGCCCAGGACGGCGTCGATGGCGGCCTCGTCGGCCAGCATGAGGATCACAAGCCGCGCCCGTTCGAAGACTTCGTCGGGACGCGCCGCCACCTCGGCGCCGGCCGCGCGCAGCGGCTCGGTCTTGGCGACGGTGCGGTTCCAGACCACGAGCGGTGTTCCGGCTCGGGCCAGGTTGAGTGCCATGGGTTGTCCCATGAAGCCGAGACCGACGAAACCGACGTCCACCATGTTCAACCACCATCGTCCCTGGCCGCTGACCTCGTCTTCTATGACGAGTGTCATAGTATCGTGAGAATGCGATGATCGTCTGCGGTACGCGGGCGAGGGGAGGTTGGCATGGCGGAGCGGGGACCGCGTGAGCGGATCGTGTTCAGCGCGGCCCAACTCATCCGGCGCGACGGTGTGACCGGAACGGGCGTCCGGGACGTGGTCGAGCATGCGCACGCGCCGCGCGGGTCGCTCCGGCACTACTTCCCGGGCGGCAAGGAGCAGTTGGTCAACGAGGCCGTGGCCTGGGCCGGGCGCTACGCCGAGAGGCGGATCGCCCGCTTCCTGGCGGAGATCCCCGAGCCGCTGCCGAGTCTGCTCTTCGCCGCCATGGTCGGGCAGTGGGTCGACGAGTTCGAGACGGCGGGCTTCACGGGCGGCTGCCCGTTGGTCGCCGCGACGGTGGACTGCTCGCAGACGGCCGACTCCACCCGGACGGCGGTGGCCGCGGCGTTCGCCCGATGGAACCGACCGGTGGCCGCGGCGCTCGCCGACATGGGCGTGCCCGGCGCTCGCACGGAGGCTCTGGCGACGCTGACGATCAGCGCGCTGGAGGGCGCCATCCTGATCGCGAGGGCGGAGCGGGATGTGCGGGCACTCACGACGGTGGCCCGGGAACTGGGGCCGCTTTTGGATGCGTGTGTGGTGGGGGTGGATGAGGGCGGGGGGTGAGGCGGGCTGGTTGGTGGGGTGGATCTCCGGGGAGCGCTCTGCGTTTGTTCGGCGTTGGCTTTTTCTATGCTGCGGCCGGATCACCACTTTTTCTCCCCCGTTTCGCCGAGCGAGAACAACTGGGTTCTATTTCTCGGATCATGTGCGGAGCCAGATGAAGAGCGCGGCGAGGGTGACGGTCCCGAGGTAGACGTAGGCGCGTTTGTCGTAACGAGTCGCGACGGCCCGGTGGATTTTGAGACGGTTGATCGCCCGTTCGACGACGTTGCGTTTGCGGTACAACTCCGCACCGAACCCGACCGGACGACCACCCGCGGAACTGAACCGCTCCGGGTTAGATCGAGACTCTCATTCTTGAGAGGATCGGACGAATCATGCCGAAGCACTATCCAAAGGACCTCAAGGAACGGGCCGTGCGCTTGGTGCTGGAGTCCCGCGACCAGTACGAATCCGAACGCGCAGCGATCCGATCGGTCGCCGCCAAGCTCGATGTGGGATCCGAGTCGCTGCGCCATTGAGTGCGTCAGGCCGAGGTCGACGCGGGCGGCCGGCCCGGGACCACGACGGAGGAATCCGCGCACCTCAAGGCGTTGAAACGGAAGAACGGCGAGCTCGAGCGCGCGAACGAAATCCTCAAGGCGGCGGCGTCTTTCTTCGCGGCCGAGCTCGACCGGCCACACACACGCTCGTAGCCTTCATCGACGAGCATCGGGACCGCTTCGGCGGAGTCAAGCCGATCTGCACTGTGCTCACCGCACACGACTGCAGCATCCACCCGAGCACCTACTACGCGTACAAGAAGCGCACACCCTCGGCACGGTCCGTTCGCGACGCGAAACCGACCGCAGGCGATCACCGCATCACATCAAGATCAGCATCCTCGAGGCGACCTCATCCTCCGTCCAAGGGTTTTCCCAACGGAACCGACCATCCGTCCCAGATTCTGCAAAGCCACAGACCACAGGCCAGACAAAGCCGAGCAACACAGCAAAACCCAGGCCACACAGCCAAGATCCAAAATCCCGGATCCTGCAAACCCAATGGTCAACACATGATCGACCGACAAGGCCTTTCAAAACAGCCGGGACGGAGCACCCCGGACGCCCTCCTGCGGCCCTCGTATCCCAGATCCGCCACCAGGCCACCCAACCGGCCGACACAACGCCACACAGCGCCATCGACAGGCTCAGGCGTCAGACCGACAACCCCACCCAAAAGTCGTAAGGAAAACCAGACAGGAAAACTCGACAGGAAACCGAAAGACGCCCCACAGGAACCGCCACGCCAGCGACACCGGTCCGCCTCAACCGCGGCCAGGACCCACCGACCGGACGTCCCAGGCCTCACCCGCCGAAACAGCCCACCCCCGTCCACGGGTTTTCCCGACGGAACCGACCATCCGTCCCAAATCCTGCAAAACCACAGGCCACAAGCCAGACCAAAGCCGCGCAAGACAGCAAAACCCAGGCCACGCACCCAAGATCCAAAATCCCAGACCCTGCAAACGCACTGGTCAACACATGATCAACCGACAAGAACTTTCAAAACAGCCGAGACGGAGCAAGCGAAGTGCCTCTCGGTCGACGCGGGTGCGCCCGGTGCGTTCGAGGGGGGCGGTGTCTGTGGTGTCGATGGCGCAGGTGTCGGAGGGCGGCCGGGCCCACTACGTCCCGGCCGAGCCGTGCGACGGCCGGCCCCGGCGCTCGGCGCCTTGCTGGCCACGCCCGGAAACCGGTGGTGAGCGTGTCCCGACGAGCCGACCTCGACGAGTTGATCCCCGCCGGCACCGCGCACCGCCCCCAACAGCCCGCGGCGCCGGCGTCCACCGCGACACGGCGGGCCCCCGATCGGGGGCCGGCCGTGTCGTCGGGCGGGGTGTCGCGTCAGGCGTGGGTGGGGCCGGGCAAAAGGGGTTGGCGGACGTCGCGGTGGGTGACGCGGGTGTCGCCGTCGGCGAGCGCGTACCCCGGGGCGACGGCCGCCGCGACCGCCACCGCCGGAACGGATCGACCGACCCATTCGCTGGCTCCCTCAACGCGAGCTCCACCGGTCCCGGGCGGTCCGGACTCCTCGGAAGTCTCAGGTGTGGGGTATCTCGATGTGACGAGGTTTGGAACGGTCGGGGGCGTCGTACCGAAACTGGAAGACGTGGATCCGCTTCGGGTCGACCGACGCTGGCACCGGCTCCCGGAGGTAGCAACGGAGCTTGTATGTCGCTCCGGCCGGCATAGGCTCCCCGGAGTCGTCGAGTTCCTCGGGGTCCCCCTCGAAGGTCCGGTCCCGGTGCTCGCAGACCGGCCACGCGTAAATGCATCCGGGGCCGGGCGGTTGTTCGCAGACCGCACCGCCGGCTCCCGAGCCCGGATCCGCGGCGAAAACGAGTTCCTCGACGAGTTTGCTCGGTTCGGCGGTCCGATCCCTCTGGAGATTCTCCAGGGTGAGGTCGACATGGAGGAACACCTTCCCCGGGGGTGCCGCCTCCTTCCGCGCCTGGGGCCCACTGCCGAGGATCGGCAGAGGCGTGCGATACCGGAAACCCTCCCAGTCGGTCAACTCGATCGTCTCGTCCGCGGGTCGCGGATCGGGTCGGCGCTCTGCGCCCTCGGCCGGGGCCGTCGAGGCCGACGAGGCGCGAGGGGGCGGATCGTCACCGTTCCCACCACAGGCCGACGCCAGTAAGAGCCCCGCGGCGACACCCGCGGACACCAGTCCGTTGCGCATGATCGATCTCCCACCTGTGGGACGGGACGAACACGACGGCCCCAGCCTGCCAGCCCCACCCCCCATCCGAAGGGCAACTCCCGGACTTCGACCGCCCACCCCCCGGGGAGACACCCCGGTGGACCCGGACCGACGCCCGGCCACCGCCACCACCGACCGGCCTCGGCCTCCATCCACGCAGAAGGAACCGCCACACCTTCGAACCCGATTCGGCTCACCGCGACACCGCACGACCTCAGTACCTGACGCTGTGGGTCTGTAAATCGAACGGCTCTGGATCACATCCGGTGGTAGCGGAGCGTCAGTCCCCGATCATGTTCGGGTGCTGAGTGCGAATGAGCTTGCGGGTGTGGTGTTTTCGGGGCTTTCGCCGCTGGTTGTCATTGACGTGGCGGACAGTGAGGGGGTGATCCGGGTCCGGGCGCGGACTGCCGATTCACCGGTGTCGTGTCCGGCATGCGGGTGTCTGAGTGGCCGGGTGCACGCCTTCCACGAACGCAGAGTGACGGATGTACCGGAGGATGGTCGTCCGGTCGTGCTGTCGGTACGGATGCGGCGTCTGGCCTGTCCTCGGTTGGGCTGTCCGCGTCGCACGTTCCGTGAGCAAGTACCCGGCCTGCTCGAGCGCTACTGCCGTCGGACGACGCGGTTGACGAGACAACTCGGCTGCGTGGTCCGCGAGTTGGCGGGGAGGGCGGGTGCCCGCTTGTCCCGGGCTTTGGGAACGGCGATATCGCGGTCGACCGCGCTGCGGATGCTGCTGCGGCTTCCGCTGCCGCCGCTGCACGTTCCACAGGTCTTGGGTGTCGACGACTTCGCGCTCAGGCGCCGAGCCGGTACGCAACCATCCTGACGGACGCGGAGACCGGCGCGCGGATCGACGTCCTGCCCGGCCGCGGCGTGGACGCGCTCGAAGCCTGGCTCCGCCGGCACCCCGGCGTCGAGGTCGTCTGCCGGGACGGCTCCGGCGCCTACGCCGAGGCGATTCGCCGCGCGCTTCCCGACGCGGTGCAGGTCAGCGATCGGTGGCACCTGTGGAGCAACCTATGCGGCAAGACACTCGCCGAGGTGCGATCGCACAGCGCCTGCTGGGCCACCGTCAACCCACCCCGCCCTGGCGGAGCACACGAGCAGACCACTCGCGAACGATGGCATCGGATCCACGACTTGATCGGCAAAGGCGTCGGCCTGCTCGAGTGCGCCCGCCGACTGAACCCGACACTGAACACCGTCAAACGCTATGCGCGCATCCGCGAACCGGAAGCCCTGCGGCGGGCACAGCGCTACCGGCCCACCCTCGTCGACCCGTTCCGCGACCACCTGCGCACCCGCCGGGCCGACGACCCCGCAGCCCCCGTCCTCCAGCTCTACCGCGAGATCCAGGAACAGGGCTACACCGGCAGTCTCAATCTCCTCTACCGCTACCTCACCCAAGGTCGGGCCGAAGGCGACCGGCCCGTCATCACCCCCAGGCGCTTGGCCCGCCTCCTCCTCACCCGCCCCGATAACCTTCGGGACAAGGACGCCGAGCTCTTACGGGAGCTCACCGCATCCTGCTCGGAGATGACCGAACTCTCCTGCCTTATCGGTCAGTTCGGTGAACTCCTCGCACCATCCGCCGGCAACGACACCAAGCTCACCGCCTGGATCACCGCCGTCCGCGCGTCCGACCTGCCCCATCTGCACGCCTTCGCCAACGGCCTCGAGCTCGACCGCCCCGCAGTCGACGCCGGGCTCACCCTGCCCCACCACAACGGCCGCACCGAGGGCGTCAACACACGGACCAAACGCATCATGCGGCAGATGCACGCACGCGCCGGCTTCAGCCTCCTCCGCCACCGGATCCTGCTCGACTGACGTCGCACACCGCTACCACCGGATGTGATCCAGAGCCGTTAGTTTTACAGTCCCCGGAATACGGGAGCCGGGCGCGAGGCCGGCGCCCGGGTATCGAGCTGTGACCGCGAACTCCGGTACATGGAAAGGCAGTGTCGGGTTCGTCGGGCAGTGAGCCGTGCCGTGGATCAGGCACACGCGTCGGATTCCACGTGTCCCGGGTCGGCGGCTTCGACGAGGCGCGAGTCGGACAACTCCCAGGCGCGCCGGTACGCGGCCGGGCCGCGGGTCACCTCGATGGGAACGGGTGGCAGAGCCGGGTTCCTTGCCTCGGTGGCGGCTGCGGGAGTCGGCTTCGCCTTCGCCCCACGGAGGCAGTTCATGGGTGTGACGGCGAAGAGGCGGCCGTTGTTGGTCACCAGGAGATGTCCCGGCTTGTTCCGGATGCGGTAGTCGATGCGAATGTCGAACGACACGGCGTGCGTCGTGGTGATGGATCTGATCATCAGGACGTCTTCCCGATCGTTGAGTGTCAGGGTCTTGCCCTGGAAGAAGAGACCCCCCGGACGGGGCTGCAGGTCGTCGCCCTCGACCGCCACGCGTGCGCGCGGTTCGATCTCGTCGAGATCGAACATCATCTTCAGGGTCGTCCCGGAATCCTGAGGCGGTACGTTCACCAAGGTCCCGGCGTAGGGCGCGGTGCGTCGGATGTCGACCGGGCGGATCTCGTCCACCTCGATCGGCTCTCCCCGTGCGGACGTCAGCGGGACACGCAAGGTGAGTCGCCCCAACTCGGCTCCTCCGGCCACTCGCAGTTCGGCGGCCAGCCGGTCGAAGGTGTAGGAGTCGTCGTACGGGGGTCCCAGTGTCCAGCGACGCATGTACGCCTGCTGTTCCGGAGTCGGCTCGACGCCGACGGGCAAGGCGAGAAGCCAACCGTGGTCCTGGAATTGCACCGTGTAGCGGATGTCGGGTTCGACCTGGGCGGAACGTCGAGTCGCCTGTTTCCGCTCCCACGGAAACACGGGGTGGTCCTGGAACACCGCGAGGCCGGTCACGGTGCCCACCAGGACGGCGGCGATCCCCACCCTGCCCCGCGTGATCCACGGGAAGGACCGCGGCGCATCCTTCGGGAAGGACGCGGGCGATCCGGCGCTCTCGCCGGCCGGGGACGCGGAACTCGACACCGGGGGCGCGACCGGTCTGCTGGGGAGAGCGGGCGCGTCGTCGACGAACCCACCATGTACACCACGCCCTCGCCCGGGCCGGCGTTGCGCCTCCGCGGCGGCCCGAAGCTCGAAGAGGTCCGGCAAGGGCCTGCGATTCGGATTCTTGGCCGCGAGCTCTTGGAGTCGTTCCACCAGGAACCGAAACACCGGAGAGTCGCCCGGGACCACCGGTCGGTCCGCCTGGAACCACTCGCTCAGCGACGCCTTCCTCAGCGACACCCGTGGTTCACGGCGCGCTCCGGCATCGATGAGGCTCTGATAGGACGGATTTCCGGCGTCCTCGCGCAGGACACGCAGAGCGGTCTTGAACGCCTCCACGGCGGCGCCGCTACGCGTCACGGGCAGCTCGCGACCGTTCGGCGCGTGCGACCCGAACCCGGCCCCGGACACTTTCTCATCCGACATCCCGCCAGCGTAGATGTGCCGTTCGCCGCGCGCAGCCACTCGCCGAACCCCTCCCTGAACTCCCCGGATTGGTCCCACCACCCGGCCCGCATCGGCCGGACCGACCCGCAAGGAGACACGATGAACCACCGGCGCCCCCACCACTCGACCCAAGAGACCGACCCCGCCGCGTCGACGCCTCGAACCGCCTCAGGACTGCGAGGGCCGATCCTCTCCGGCACCGCCTCGGGCATCGCGCGGGCCGTCCTCGACTGGATCATCGGCCGGATCACCGACACCTGGTGAGACACCCGACCGGACGACCCGTGCCGAACCTTCGGCCCGGCCTTCCCGAACGGGGCGACGAAGAAGGGCGGTTCGGCGCGGAGGCACCGAGTGCTTCACTCCCCCGGATCAGCTGTCCCGGCGCTACCCGCAGGTACGAAAGCCCGTTGTCGCCGCCGTGCGAGCCCGCGGGGCGCAGCGGGCGAACGTGCGCCGTCGTAGCGTCCTCAACCACGCAGGCGAGGGCGCAGCAGGAGCTGTGGCCAGAGTCGGTGTCGTGGTGGTCGAAGTGCCGGCGCTGCGGACGGCCCCGGAGCTGTGGATACCGGCCCTGGCCGCGGCGGCGGCGTACCGGGAGAAGGAGGGGCGTCCGGTCGTGCCGCGCGAACACGTCGAGACCGTCGGGATCGACGGCGCGGCGCACCACATCGGACTCGGCGTCGACGTGGTCCGCCGAGTGGGTCCGGGTGCTCACCGTGCCGGGGATGCGGTGGGCATGCGATCGGTCTCGTTCGCATGAACCGCCCGCCGTCCGGTCCAGATCGGCACCCTCGAGGCGACCCCGTCCTCCTCACTCCACCGGTTTTCCCAACGGAACCGAGCATCCGTCCCAGGTTCTACAAACCCACAGGCCACAGGCCAGGCCACGTCGAGCAAGACAGCGAAACCCCAGGCCACACGGTCAGGATCCAAAATCCCGGATTCTGCAAACCCAATGGTCAACACATGATCGATCGACAAGATCTTTCAAAACAGCCGGGACGGAGCAGCCAGCGCGTCGAAGGACTGGACGCAATCCAGGAGGCGGTCGCCATCCGACGGCGCCTGGCGGCCGCAGACCCCGCCGCACACGAGGCAGACCTCGCCAACTCGTTGAACAACCTGTCGATCCGGTACGGGGAGGTCGGCCAGCGCGATGAGAGCCTGGCCGCCATCGAGGAAGCCGTCAAGATCCGCCGCCGCCTCGCAACCGCGAACCCCGCCGCACACGAAGCCGACCTCGCCACGGCGTTGAGCAACCTGTCGGTGCGGTACGAGGAAGTGGACCGGCCGGACGAGGGCTTTGCCGCAATCACGGAAGCCGTCGAGGTCTACCGCCGCCTCGCAACCGCGAACCCCGTCGCGCATCACGCCGACCTCGCCACGGCGTTGGACAGCCTGGCGATCCGGTACGGGGAGGTCGGCCGGCGCGATGAGAGCCTGGCCGCGATCGACGAAGCCGTCGAGATCTACCGCCGCCTCGCAACGGCGAACCCCGCCGCACACCCGGAGCTCGCCACGACATCGAACAACGTGTCGGTCGATTACGGCGCGCGGGGCCGGCGCAGCGAGGGTCCGGCCGCGATCGATGAAGTCGTTGGGGTCTACCGCCGCCTCGCGCAGGCGAACCCCGCCGCGCATCTGGCCGATCTCGCCATGGCGTTGAACAACCTGGCGGCCTGGTACGGCGGGTTGGGCCGGCGCAGCGAGAGCCTGGCCGCGATCGAGGAAGCCGTCAAGATCCACCGCCGCCTGGCGCAGGCGAACCCCGCCGCACATCTGGCCGATCTCGCCATGGCGTTGAACAGCCTGTCGATCCGGCTCGGGGAGATGGGCCGGCGCATCGAGGGACTGGCCGCGATCGAGGAAGCCGTCAAGATCCGCCGCCGTCTCGCAATCGCGAACCCCGCCGCACACGAAGCCGACCTCGCCACGGCGTTGAGCAACGTGGCGGTCGAATACGGCACGCTGGGCCGGCCGGACGAGGGCTTGGCCGCGATCGAGGAAGCCGTCGACGTCTATCGCCGCCTGGCCCTGGAACTGCCGGAGGCATTCGCCGCACGCCTACGATCCGCACGGGAGACACACGCAGATCTGCTCGATGCCCTCGGGCGCTTCGACGAAGCCCGCAGGATCCGCCGCCAGCTCACCGACGAGGACCCCGAGGACTGACGACTCCCGCGCCCCCGGCCCCGCGCTCCGACGTCGGGCCATCGGCCGGACACGGCATCTCCGGGTGTCCCAGCGCCTGGACGGGGCCGTTGCCGAGTCGGTGCCGCCTTGGACGGGCCGGGGGCCACTGCGAGCTCGTCGCGGTCGGCCGTCGTCTCCATCGAGGTGTCGGCGCAGCGCCGCATCGCCGAGTTCCTCGACGAGTGTGCCTGCGTGTAGGCGGTGTTCCACCGGTTGCACGTCTCGTCCTGTGGATCGACCCAGGCAACCGAATGCTTTCCCTGAACGTGAGGCCGAGCAGGGCCGGGTTCCTCCTGTTCAAGTGATGCACCAGCTGTGTTGCTCGAGGCAGCGGTCACGAGACCCCTCCGAGCAGGGATGGTTTCTCCCTGCAGCAGGCACCAACCGGCGGCCCGCTGGGACTCGTAGGGATGAAGGACCTACAGCAACCCCGCGGAGACGACACATCCAACCGGAAACCGAGCCAAAAGGCGTAAGGAAACCCGACAGGAAAACCGAGCAGGAACCAAAGGCCAACTACTCACCGCCACCGGCACAACCCCGCTCCTCGCGGTAGCGAACGCCGGCAACCACGCCCCGCGTTCGGCGCACCGGCCGCCGGACCCACCCCGCGGCACGACTGGCGCGACGGGACGAGGGCCCGGTCAGGAGCGTTCGGGGATCTCGTGATCGGGCCTGTCGTACCACGGGACCTGGTGCACCTCGCCCGCGCCGACGGTCACCGTCAGGCCGAAGTCGAACACCTCCGGACGACCCACCCCGTCCCACCACCGGTAGGCATCCTCGACCTCGCTCCACAACGAACGCGGCCCCGCCTGAAGGACGTTCGCCCGACGGCCCCGGGCAAAGCCCGCCGCGGCCACCGACGCAGCCGCGCCACCGGCCGTCAACCACAGCGTGCCCTCACCGGCGCCCTCGCCGGGAACGAGTACGGGCACGCACCCGGGAACCCGCAGACCGATCACGAAGGCGACCGGATCGTAAGGACCACCGACCACATCCGCCAACGACAGCTCGGTGCCACCGGCACGCGCGGTGTCCGGCCACCCCTCGGGAACATCGATCCTCGGCGGCACCGCACGTTGCGCCCGCAGCTTCATGAACGACAACGCCATCGTGAACGGACCACACGCCCGCGCCGGCCCCTCCACGACCAGGCGCAGTGCCGCGTCGTGGGGGCTGTAGTCGGTCCCCCAGGGGAGCAGGAGGATCGCGCCGGGGGCGGCCTGTTCGAGCCAGCCGGCGGGGATGTGTCGGACTCCGGCGGTCACGTGGATCCGGTCGTAGGGGGCGCCTGCGGGGTGGCCGTGGGCACCGTCGCCGGTGATCACGGTGACGTGCGGGTAGCCGGCGCGGACGAGGTTTTTCCGGGCCCGGTCGGCGAGGTGCTCGTCGACCTCAACGGTCGTCACCGCGCAGCCGCGGGCCGCCAGCAGGGCGGACGTGTAGCCGGTTCCGGTGCCGATGTCGAGGACGCGTTCGCCGCCGTGGATGTCCAGGTCCATGAGCATGTCGGCGACGGCGGAGGGCATCGACGCCGACGACGACGCCACCAGGCCCGGGGCGGGCCCGGTGTGGCGGCCGTCGTCCCACTGGGTCACCAACGCGGTGTTCCCCCGCACCGCCTCCTCCCACGCGACGGGGTCCAGCGCGCGGTCCACGGCGCCGTGTTGGCCGTCGTAGGTGAACGGCCACACCCGATCCGGGACGAACAGCGCGCGGTCCACGTCGCGAAACGCCCGCTCCCACCCCGCCGGCATACGGTCCATCGACACCAACAGGTCCGCAATCGACGCCGGTTCCACCGCTCAGTCGTCCTTACGGCGACGACCCGGCCCCGGCGGGCGATCCCCATCCGGACTCGGCGTCGGGGACGGACTCGGACGCGGATTCGTCGGCGGCTCCAGAATCGGCGCAGGATCACCACCGTGATCTCCAGGCATTGCGCCACCTCCAGTGACCGAGACGCTACACGTCGGAGCGTAGGAGGAACGAACCACGCACGTCAACGAAACCGCGACGTTCCCCATCCAGCCGTCACAGACCCACCACGGCCGTCCCGAGAGTCGCTCCGCACCCCACCGAAGGCCACGAAACACGGCCCGGCTGCCGCCCTTCCCGCCCCCGAACACCTGGGCGCAGCGGGGAACATGACCATCCCAGAGCGCGAACGATTGTGCCGGGCCCGGCGCAGCGCAAGGACACAGGACTCGTCTCTCAGTTCTCGGTCGTATCGAGAAGGTCCGCCTGTGTGGCAATGATCGAGATTGCGCCTCCTGCGGTGTCCGGTCCCACAGCGCTGCCAGTTGGGCGACCACCTCCGGGAGATCGGAGGGGCGACTGGGTCGAGAGGTGTGGCGTGCGAATGGCCCGTCCGTTTTCAGAAGGACTCGAGCCGGTGGCAGCGCTTGCATGAGCGTTCGGCCTTTGACCTGGAGGTCATGGCTGTGTTCACGGAGAAGTACATGCCAGCGTCGAGGGCGTCGTCGAGGTGTCGTGGGCCGGTGTACCAGTGCAGGATCGCCGGGATCCGCCGTCGGCCAATTTGCGGATGGTGTCCGCTTCGGCCCCTCGGCTGTGCACCGTTACCGGCCGTGTTCGCAGGTGGATTCACGCGTAGCCGACAAGATCGACCGCCGTGCGCTGCTGCCCGGCCTGATCCACGCGGACCCGACCGAGGGCAGCGTCCTCATCGATACTCGCGGCGTGGACGTGTTCGACGTCGCGGTCGTGAGTTGGCACCCCAGGACCCGGGAACTCGCGGTCGTCGCCGCGAACCTCCCCACGGATATCCTGAACCGCTCCCCGCGCACTGTGAGCATTCACGTGACGTCACCGCCGGGAGATCAGGCGTCGAACGCGTACAGGTGCCGCCCGATCACCGTATACGCCGTTCCGTCGGCGACCGCCGTCATTTTCGCCGCGGCGCCCCGAATGCCCGCGTGCCATCGCCGCGCACCGGTCCAGAGGTCGAACGCCCGCACCCAGGGACCCTGGCCGACGTACACCGTCTTTCCGGACACGATCGGCGGCCCCGCTTCGCCGACGTACACCCTCTTCCCGGGCACGATCTCCACTGCGCCGACGTACACCGTCTTCCCGGACGGGATCGGCGGCCCCGCTTCGTCGACACGAGGACCCGACGATGCGGTTGCGGATGATGGGTGTACCAGGTACAGCCACCCTTCGTGGTCGATCCCGCACACCACGCCCTCGACCACGGTAGGGGACACTCCCGCCAGGCGGTTGCGCGACTTTCCGGCGGGTCCCAAGACAATCGACGTTCCCGGGGGCCCGGGCGGATCCAGGGGTGTCCTCCACAGGCCCCCACCCTTCGCGAGGAAGTAGAGGAAGCCGCCGGCCGCCACGGGGACAGATTCGGGGTCGAGGGCGTGAGCGAACCCGTTCGACAGTTGCCGACCGGTATGGGCGTCGAAGACGTAGATGCGGTTGTCTGCGCAGGCGGCGATCACGTGGTCCGCTGTCACGAAGGGGGTGCCGAAGCCGGGTTGAACGTCGTTCACGGCCGTCCAGCGCTCGCGGCCGGTGTCCGCTTCGAGGCAGGTCAGGGTGCGGAGGTCGACGACACACACCATCCTATGGCCGACAGCGAGGTGGACGGTCGGGTAGCGCGCGGGCGAGGACCATCGTTCCGTACCTCGCGCGGCGTCGAAGGCGCGGACGGCCCAATCCGAACCGAAGCCCCCGTAAACGACTCCGTCGTGGACCGTCATGCCCATCAGTCCCCCGGGCTTTGACCATCGCTCGGCGCCGGTCCGGGTGTCGAACGCGACCAGCGCCCCCCGTGTCTCGATGTACAGGGTCTCGTCGTCGGCTGCCACCACCGTGTGCGCGCCGGGCACGGGCCGCCACCATCGCGGTTCACCGCCGATGGTGAATGAACGCGCGCCCTCGTCGTCGACCACATGCACCGCTCCGCTCCCTGCCGTCACTCCCACGACGCGGGCGCCCACCGGCTGGCGCCATCGGAAACGAGTCCCGGTCACCGTGAGACCCGCCCCCGCGAAATCGGCCGCCGCCGCAGCACCCGGCAGGGCGACGGTCGCCGCGACCCGCACGCCCAGGCGCAGCAGGCTGCGGCGGGTCTGCGGCCTCGGGGCGGGTTTGGCGGGGTCGGTGGGAGGTGGGATGGGGTGTTCGGGGCGGGGAGTGAGGCGACGGTCGGCGGTGTCGACGAGGGTGAGGCACTCATCGAGGAGCGCGTGGACCCGGCCCAGGACAATCGCCGCGTCTGCGTGGGTATCGACGTGGGGCGAGACGGGCGTGGGGGTGACGTGGTGAGGGTGTTCGGTGTGGGCGCGCAGTTGGGCGAGCTCGTGTTCGCGTAGGGCCAGCGCCCGGGCGGCGCGCTCGGCGACATCTCGGGCCCGGTTGCGGGCGTTTCGGGCTCGGGTGAGGTGGTCCAGGGCGGTGTCGCCGTCGGTGCGGGTGCGGTCGATGGCGTGGTCGAGTCCGGCCAGGCGGTCTGGGTCGACCGGGGGATCCGTGACCGCGAGGACGCGTTCACGGGTCAGGTCGGCGAGTCGGCGACGCAGGTGCTCGACGAGGAAGTACAGCACGAGGGCGACCTTCTCGGCGTGGGCCTGGGCCTGGTGGCTCTCGTCGAGTGCCCTGCGGAGTTCGTTGACCTGCTCCAGCGCGGTGATCAGGCGTTCGCGATCGTCGTCCGTCCGCGTCATCTGCGCTGCGGCGGATGCCGGCGCGGGCGGTGGGACCGGGGTTGGGTAGGCCGTGTGGACGGGGGTGGGGCGGGTGTGGGCGGCGGTCCACAGGGTTCGGGCGTGGTCCAGCCTCGACCGGTGGGTGGAGACGTCGCCGGAGCAGGAGTCGACGACGGCGACGACGAGGTCCCAGGTGAGGCCCTCGCCGTTGAGGCGAGTGCGCAGCACCTTCAGGGAAGGTACCTCGACGGGTTCGGCGTCGGGGTGTTCGCGGGGGAAGTGTTCCGGGGTCAGCGCGGCGTGCAGACGCCCCACGGTGAGCCCCGCCTGCTCGATCCACGTGCGCAGCGTCCGCACCAGGTCGTTGATCTCCCTACTCGAACCCCTGGGTTCGCCCCAAGACCGCCCCGGCCGCCTGCCCGTCCCTCTCCCGCCCACGTCCCCCACCCGCCCACGTCCCCCCACCCGCTCGTCGCCCCCAGGGAGCAGGCCCGGGTTGTTCCCGGAACGACCCGGTGACGTTCCCCGGACATCATCGAACCGTCTTCGGGCCCGGTCCGGGGCCGGGATCGTGGGATTCGCCGGTCACGACGACCATCACCCCTCTTCGCTCCGGGAGACGACCATGCCCCGCTCACACCCGCACGCCCGCGACACCGACGCATCCACGACCACGCCGTCCCGCCGGCGCCGCCGGGTCCGCACCGCCGTCGCCACCCTCGCGCTCGCGATCCTGGTGGGCGTCGGCCAGGAGACCGGCCGCCACCTGACGACCGAGACCGTCGACGTCGTACGCGCTGTCGTCGAGTAGAACCCGCGACCTTGTGTGTCCCGCGTCGCTCCCGCGCCAGGGGCGGGACACACGTCCGGGCGAACGGCGCGAGCGTCACGAGCGGCCCGCGAGCCGTTCGGCACGGCGACCGAGCCCCACGCGCCCGTCGGCGTCCCACGGCCGGGACGGGCTGGGCACGATCGCGGTCCTGCCGGATGCTTCGGGGGCGTCGGCCACCACCGATGGCCCCGGGGCGTCGACCTCGCTTCTCGGCGCGACGGGTGCCGTGGCCGCCGCCGGGATCGCGATGTCGGCACCGGCCGACGCGAAGGCCCCGACCGTCAGGATCGTCACCACCACGGAGGCGAGCGTCCCGCCGAGGCCACGGTCCGATGCCCCTCCGGCCACCACCTCACCGGCGGCGGGACCGGCGACATGGACGTGTACCTGTGGAAGTCCCGCCCCACCGACCACGGCAACGGATGGATCGCGGCCTCCTGCGGGGTCCTGAGCAACGAGAAGGCTCCGCCGAGGGCTGCGGCATCAACCTCGCGTGGAAGGCGACCGTGTACGCGGCGTGCGAATCCGACTCCTGACCCCCACACGCGGACGACGACACGACCGCCGACCCGGGACACCCGGGCCGGCCGGTCGGGACGCGTCCCCGGGCCACACTCGCCGGGTACGCGAGCGTCGCAACCGGGCGGATCCCACGCGACACGACGACGACGGACACCCGGCCACTCCGGGGCCGTCGGGCCGGGCTGACGGTTCCGAGACGAGCACTCGCCCCGGCGGCGGATCGGGCGTCACCCCGAGGGCGGGCCGGCATCGGGGCCCGGCGTGGCGGTGGCGAATTCTGAGACGTTCACGCGAAAAGGTGCCCCGGCCGGAGCGTTTCCTCCTCGTGTCGCCGCCGACTTGGCCTGGGGAGCTGACGACCCCGGCCCGGCGATGGGTCGTCGTAGCCGCCGCTTCCGGTCGGGGCCTCCTGCGACCTGTCGGATGGACGGTCCTCTACGGCCGGGATCGGCGCTGCGCGGCGCGGTCGACCTGACGGAGCAGCAGGTTCGCGAACTGGATGATCTCGGCGGCTTCGATCGGGTCGTCGAAGTCGACAGTGCGGTGGCTGGCGGGGTTCTTGTAGGCGCCCATGGCGCCGGCGAACAGCGCCGAGGCGGCCTCCTGTTCTCCGACTTCCGCGTCGGCGTCGGCGAGCGGGCCGCCGGGCTTGCCGTTCTGGTGCGGTTGGAACGCGGCGCGCATCAGCCGCACTCCGACCAGGGAGTGGTCCAGGCCGGATGCTTCCCGGACTGCGACCTCCACCGCCTTCGTCGCGGCGAAGCACGCCGTCTCGTAGTCGCCCAGGTCGAAGTTGGTGCGTACGGTCCCTTCGAGACGCGGATGCAGCGGGCCGGAGAGGCGTTCGCGTGCCTGGAATCGCGCCAGGCCGTCCGGGGCCTTGGCCAGGGCTCTGCCCTCCGTCGATATCCGTCGAAAAGCCTCGGACTGTGTGGGGTCGCGCGCGAGCAGGGCACGCGATTCCAACCACGTCCAGGCGTCGGCCAGTCCGTCCACCAGCGCGCCCACGTCCGGTTCGCCCTCGAACGCCTGACGGGCCGAGCCGATCAGTCCGGCGAACTGCACGTGGCGGCTGGTGCCTTCGGCGAGGTGTCGCAGGAGCGACAGCGCGACGTCTCTTGTGGGTAGTTGACGAATCTGCTCTGCCGGGACCGGTGGGATATAGCTGAAGTTCATGCGTTCACGGTACGGCTTCGTACCGGAGCAAGGACGGGCCGACGGTCAGGCCGGGGCCCGGGCCGGGACGTGGCTGTGCGGCCTCGGCCGCCCCGGCAGCTCCGCCTGGGCTCTCGCCGGCGCCGTCGAACACGCGCTGAACCGCGCCGGGACCGCGTCCCGCATCCGACGCGATCGACCACGCCCGACGCCACGACCACACCCTGGAGCAGTTCGTGGGTTCACCGATGGGGGCACCGACACCGACGGCGGGACGTAGCGGGAGCGGCGTTCGTTGGGTCTGTCTACCGGCCGGGCGTCGGGGGCGAAGGCGTCACCATCGGACGAATTCCAGGGTCTTCCCGGGCGTGACCGAGGTGCTCTTCCAGTCCGGAAGTCGCTTCGTCGTCAGGTGGCGCGCACGGTGTAGCGCGTGCGGCTGTGGTTCAGCAGGGTCAGGACGGGGTTTGTCAGGTTGGCGAGGTGTTCCTCGTCGAGGACCAGGGCGACCATGTGGCCGTTGTTGTTGGCGATCGCGCCGACGGGGGCTCCGACGCGTACGAGGGGCCAGTGGCGGCCGTGGGCGAATCCGGAGCCAACGCGCCAGGCCGCGCGCACCGCTGCGGGGTCGAGGCCGGTCTCGGAGGCGGCGGATTCGATGATCTTCCTGACCTCGGGGCGCGGCAACGGTGCAAGGCCCAATGTCGTGGCGAGGGCGTGGATTTCGTCGCGTCGCTGTGTACCCATCCTGGCGTCGGGGCCGGTGGGGGTGTGGCCGGTGTCGTCCTCGTACTGGCCGCGGTTGTGCATGTCCTGGGCCCAGGATGCCAGGGCGCGGGCGCGGCGTTCGTCGCGTCCGGTGCCGGCGAGGAGCCAGGTCGAGGTGGCGAAGTTCTCCAACGCGCCGCGCAGGAGCGTCCACGGGCTGTG
Organism: Embleya sp. L77; assembly: GCF_055557415.1. Taxonomy (NCBI): domain Bacteria; kingdom Bacillati; phylum Actinomycetota; class Actinomycetes; order Kitasatosporales; family Streptomycetaceae; genus Embleya; species Embleya sp. L77. The sequence continues at coordinate 3,602,398 of NZ_CM145710.1, read as the reverse complement.
GGGGTCGATCACGCGGGCCACGGTGATCTGCCGGGCGAGGGCGTCCACGTGGGACAGGCCCGCGGCGAAGGAGTTGCGGATCAAGGTGCTCGCCGTCCAGCCGCCCAGGGGCCGGTCGTCGGCCGCGAGGCTGGAGCGTGGGGCCGGCTCGGGGAGTGGGATGTAGGCGTCGGGGCCGTGGTGCGCCGAGACCGCGTCGAACAGTGGTTTCAGGAAAGCGAACTTGCCCTCGGTATCGGGCTTCGTTGTCGTCGTCATCGCGAATGCCACGCTAGGCCACGGCGGCGGGCGCACGCATCCGAATACCGGTGCTGTGCGTACTCGGCCCGAATCGGTCACGGGGTTGTCGTCGTCCGGGGCTCACGATGCCTTGTCAGATCGATGTGGCGCGCCTGCGGCGAACCATGACGCGCATCAGGCGTCCGAGGGCCGTCGGGCGGGAGGTGTCGCATTGAAGAAGTTCCGCAGGGGGGTCTCGACGAAGGTTGTGCGGTCCGGGCCCGGGGTCATCGTCGTGGGTAGGCGCGGCACGATGTCGCTGCCGAGAGCGTGGGAGGTCACGAGCCAGCGCAGGATGGTGTCCCGTAGAAGGGTTCGTGCTTCCAGGACGGCAGTTCCCCAATTCCCGGGACCGTCACCGAATGTAAGTGCTAGCTTCCGGTCGGCGATAGTTCGCTGGGAACGTCGTACGCGCCCGTCGTGAAAGCCAATCACGTTCCGGCGAGACCAGCACAGCACCGCTGCGGCTGCCGAACGGCAGCCCCCGCACCGCTGTGGCTGCCGAACGCTCGACCGCACCGCGCGCTCCGTCCGTCAGGTCCGGAACCACCGAATCATCCGGCCGGAAACGCCGAGGTCCACACGTCCGTCACGGATGTCCCTCGCGTTGATCGCACGCCAGCGGCGTGCCGCTTCGGCACGCCCGAAACGCCGAGGGCGTCCATGACCGACCAAGCGCAGCTTTGCTTCCCCGAACAGACTGGGCCTTTACCTCCGTCGGCCGCCGTTGACCAGGATGAGGACCTGGGCCCGGGCGTCACAGACCGCGCGTGCGAACTCGAAGTACGAGCCCGACAGGTCCGCCCGCTGACGTGGCTGCAATTCAAGACCATCCGCACGCTGTGCGGGGAACTCGGCCTGTCCGAACATGTCGCCGCCACCACCGCATGGCTCGCCGCCGACCCCCAGGTCATGATCCAACAACTCAAACAGCGGCGCCACGAGGTCGTCGCCCCCGGTGTTGCGGGCGTGGTCCTCAAACTCGACGTTCTCACCGCGTCGATCATCCGCGCACCGGAGAACCTACGGATGCGTGGCCTCCGCTACACCGGCGAGTTCACGATGCCCCTGTACGTCGCGGCGGCACGCAACGCCGCCCTGAGCCTGGACTTGTCGACGCAAGCCGGTCCTTCCGGCGCAACCTCGCTCGAAGACGCCGCCGCGTACCTGTTCACCCAACTCGAGCTCGTCGACGCATGCGTCGACGAGGACAACAAGTACGGCGACGACATCGCCGCGAACGGTATCCGCGTCGGCGGAATCCTCTTCCCGCTGGAGATCGCCCTCCCGGAGCGTCCCCGCATCGGAGGATGGGAGACCGCAGACTGCTACGGACGCCTGTATTTCGTACAGAAGGCCGAACGCATCGACGCGCGACAAGTCCTGGACTGGTTGACGCAGGTACCGACCAAACCCGGTGAGCTCAAGGAACACCCGCTTCTGGCTATGACGTCTTGAGTTGGCCCCGGCGGGACGCCTTGAATCGGCCCCACCCGGGGGGCGCGTTGGAGTGTTCGGGGGTGGTGTCGGCTTGAAGTGGCCCCGGGAGGGGTCTTGCGGTGGGACGCTGACTGTGTTTCACCGGCTTGGGGGACGCCGCCATGTCCTTGTCGAAGGAAGAGCTCTTCTCGCGCATACGTCACGACTCGTGGCGGGACGGTTTGTCGGTGCGGGCGTTGGCCCGCAGGCATGGCGTCCATCGCCGTCTCGTCCGTGAGGCGTTGTCGTCGCCGGTGCCCAAGCCACGCAAGCGTCCGGTCCGCAGATCTCCCCGGTTGGACCCGTTCAAGAAGACCATCGACGACTGGTTGCGCGCGGATCTGGACGCGCCGCGCAAGCAACGCCACACGACCAGGCGGATCGTGGCCCGACTCGAGCAGGAGCTCGACGCCCGGATCTCGTATCCGACGGTCCGTGACTACGTGACGGCCCGGCGCCCGGAGATCGCGGCGGAAGCGGGGGCGCCGGCCGAGGGATTCGTCGTCCGACACAACCGCCCGGGTGCGGACGCGGAAGTCGATTTCGGCGAGCTGTGGGTCGATCTCGACGGGACGCTCACCAAGTGTTTTCTCTTCGCGTTCCGCATGGCCTACTCGGGCAAAGCGGTTCACAGAATCACCGTCTCGTGCGGCCAGGAGGCATTCCTCGAAGGACACGTCCACGCCTTGTCGGTTCTCGGCGGGGTGCCCGGTGGTCAGATTCGCTACGACAATCTCACCCCGGCGGTGAAGAGAGTGGTCTTCCACAGCCGTTCCCGGGACGAGAACCCCCGATGGTCGGCGTTCCACCGGCATTACGGATTCACTCCTTTCTATTGCGAGCCGGGTCTGCGCGGCGCCCACGAAAAGGGCGGAGTGGAGGGACAGGTCGGCTACTTTCGCCGCAACTACCTCACTCCCGTTCCGAAAGTCACCTCGCTGGAGGAACTCAACGTCCGCATCCGCGAGTTCGAGGCGATCGAGGAGAACCGGCGGATCGGGTTGCGCATCCGCACGATCGGCCAAGACTTCCTCCACGAGTCCGGCCTGCTGATGAGCCTTCCCGACGACGCCTTCGAGACCGGCCTCGTCCTCACACCCCGGGTCGACCGCTACGCGCTGATCACCGTGCGGATGTGCCGGTACTCGGTCCCGGCCCGTTTCATCGGCCGCAAGGTCCGGGTGGTGCTGCGCTCCACCGACCTGGTCGCCTACGACGGGCGCGTCGAGATCGCACGACACTCCCGATTGACCGGTCGCGGCGGGGAACGCCTCGTCCTGGACCACTACCTGGAGGTGCTGCTGCGCAAGCCCGGCGCGCTGGCCGGTTCCGAAGCCTTGGACCAGGCCCGCAAGGAAGGTTCCTTCACCACCGCCCACGAGGCTTTGTGGGCGGCCGCCAAATCCGCGCACGGCGACGGGGAAGGCACAAAAGCCCTGGTCAACGTTCTCCTGCTGCACCGACACATGCACCATCAGGACGTCGTCGACGGCATCCGGGCGGCCTTGGCGGTGGGTTCCCACACCCCGGACGTCGTCGCGCTGGAGGCCCGCAAGGCGGCCGAGAGCCGCAACAGGTCGCCGACGGTCGCCGCCGAATCCCCTCGCGCGGCCCCGCCGCCGGTCGCCCCGGACCCGCAGAAACGGGTGACCAGCCTGACGATGCGGCGGGTCGCGCAGCTTCCCGGCGACGTCCGCCCGCCGCCCGCTCTGAACGACTGGGACCAGTTACTGCGGCTCAACCGGAAGGACTCGTCATGACGATCCCGCACCACAGCCTGACCGAACCGGCCTCGAACGCCGCGATCGACACCGCCTGCCGCGTCCTGCGTCTGCCCACGATCCGCAGCCAGTTCGAGGCCACCGTCTCGCGCGCGGAACGCGAGCATCTGTCCTACCGGGGGTTCCTCGCCGAGCTGTTGATGGCCGAGTGCGAGGACCGCGACCGCCGCCGGTCCGAGCGGCGGATCCGCGCGGCGGGTTTCCCCAGGCAGAAGTGGCTGACCGATTTCGAATACTCCGCCAACCCCAACATCCCACCGGCGTTGGTGAACAACCTCGCCACCTGCGAGTGGATCCGCAAAGGCGAACCGCTGTGTCTGATCGGCGACTCCGGCACGGGAAAGTCGCACCTGTTGATTGCACTGGGAACGGCCGCGGCGATGGCCGGATACCGGGTTCGTTACGCGCTCGCCGCCAAACTCGTGAACGAACTCGTGGAAGCGGCAGACGAGAAGCAGTTGACCAAGACAATCGCCCGTTACGGACGCGTCGATCTTTTGTGCATCGACGAACTCGGCTATCTCGAACTGGACCGCAGGGGTGCCGAGATGCTCTTCCAGGTATTGACCGAGCGGGAGGAGAAGAACAGCGTCGCCATCGCATCCAATGAATCGTTTGGAGGCTGGACGAAAACGTTCACGGACCCGCGTTTGTGCGCGGCGATCGTGGACCGGCTCACGTTCAACGGCACGATCATCGAGACGGGCACCGAATCCTATCGACTCGCCCACACCAAAGCCCGGATGCAGGCGAACGCTTCGGCGTAGTCACCCGTTCGGCGGTCGGTTCCGCTTCCCCATCCACTCGCGCACCGACGACGCGCGGTCCATCCGGGCCGCGATCTCGGTCTTGGCCGGCGCGTCCAGCGTCTCGGGGAGTTCCTCGAAGGCGGCCGGTCGAACATCGAGCAGACTCAAGATCTGTTCGCCGGTCCGCACCGACAACAGCAGTTGGCACCGCCACTGCGGGGAGACCGCGGGCCGATGTTCCAGGCGGTGTTCGAACATCGGATACAGGTGGTGCACGGCGTCTTCGGGGACGTGCCGCCGCAGCCAGTCGACCGACAACCTCTGGCTGAACCCGTAATCGGCGGCCTCGCCTTCCAAGCGGAGCAGTTCAGGGGTCCCGATCGCCCGGATCGTTCGCGGGAGGACAGCTGTCACGGGCCGATCATCCCACCGAACCGAGCGACCCCGGAGCCACGTCAAGCCAACACCCGGGGCCACTTCAAGACGTCACCAACCCCGGAATCATCCCCGGGTGGGGCCGATTCAAGGCGTCCCGCCGGGGCCAACTCAAGACGTCATAGCCACGCTTCAAGAGCGGCGCAACGCCCTGTTGTCCGTGTGCGGCAAAATCATCGCGGAGAACTCCCGCACCACGCCCCGCGAAGAACGTCTCCTCCTGCGGGCGGTCATGCCCAACACCACGCTCGTGCTGACCGTCGGCCAGCGGGTGCCCATGCCGGAGGTCCGCCGTCGTCTGGTATCCCTGCAACACCTCGATCGCCCCACGCCCTTCAGCCCGGACGCGGAAGGCGAGACACGCGCCGAAGCCGTCCTGGACGCCCTCCAGGCCAAGAACCTCCTCGCCAAACTTCCGGGCAGCTCACCCGAACAGGTTCGGGAGCTCCTCGACCAACCGGCAACGGCTATCTCGGCGGGAACCGCCCACATGGACGACATCGCGGTGCTTGCACTCGCGACCCTCTTGCACAATCCCGGAACACGTACCGACAACGTCATAGGCGCCGCCTTGAAAACCCGAGGGGTGATCGGCGCGCGCCGTACGCACGCGCGCTCCGAAGTCGCCGCACAGGTCGTCGCGCGCATCCTGCCCGACGACGGGACCCGCGACGCCCGCAGATCGGCCTTCGAACGCATCTGCCGCTGGGCCGAGATTCGCGACCTCACCGTCGACCCCCGCCCGTTCGACGAGATCCTGACTGACGCCCGCACCGAACTCAAGGCGCGAGAGGACGCCCGCGCACGGGGTACCACCCCACCGATCGGGCACGCCGTCGCACAAGTCGCAGTCCGAGGTGCCGCCCACCTGATCTGGAGCCCCACCCTCAACGCACCGCTGCTGCGACGCAGCAGCCACGGCGCCGGCAAGGGCAACGCCGGCGAACCGGGCGAGCTCCTACGTCAATTGGCGACCAGGGACCACGGACTGGAGCAACTCGGCCAAGCCGTATACGACGGCCGCGCCCAGCGCCCGGTGCACCTGCTCGAACCCGGCCGAAACGCGCACGAACGCCCGCCCCGGACAGACTCCCCGGACGAGCCCGACCACGTCGAGACCGCCAAGGCCGTGTCCGACACCGACCTCTTGGACATCGCGTCCGTCCCACGAAAGGCGATTCCCGACCCGACCGCGGCGACGAGAGTCGCCACGGACACGGACGTCCTGCGCGAACACGTCGCGGCCGTCAAGGCCGTGGTGGAGAGAATCTGGGCGCACCGCGACGACAAGGCGACCCGGCCGCACGTTCTGGCACGAGGATGGGCCGATCCGCACAACATCGTGGAAGACCTTGAGAAGCTCCACAGGGATCTCCTATCCGGCGTGATCCGCCACGAGACGATGAACCAGTCCCGTCACCTCGACGACGACGGAATCGACAACCTCGGCACGGACACCGACGAGTGAGACCTCCGGTGAAGTTCGGCGAACACCTGGCCGAGCACGTCCAAATCCTCGTGCGCATCGAAGTCCCCACCCTCGACGCTCCCACCGACGTCAATCCACTGGGCGTGGTCATGGGATGGTCTCGACCCGTCATGGCCCCGATGAGCGAAGTCACCGCCCGCCGCCGGTGGACGGACGTACGCAGCGGCGTGTACATCGTGTGCGAACCCGACGGCACGGTGCGCTACGTGGGCAGCATCCGCCGCCGAACCCCCGCGCTCGGCGAGCGCCTGCTCGCACACCTGAAGGAGAAACCGCTCCGGCGGGCCACATGGGCCCGTGTGGCCCTGATCCGGACACCGGACGTGCTTGCCACAGAAGCGGTCCGGCGTACCGAGGGCAGAGTCGGTCGGGCACTGGACCCGCAGGACAACGAACGTTTGCCGGCCGTGCCCAGTCGTGACCCGTGGATCCCACGGACCCGCTGACGAACAAACAGGGGAGGGGCATCAGTTGGCGTCGCCCCGCGTGATGCCCCTCCCCACACCGAGCATGAGATCCACCCGGTTTCCTGCGCCGCCGGTGCCCAAGCATGACGCTGCCTTCGCGTCGGTGATAGCAGTCGACCATGGTACCGACCAACCGATTTCGACGCGGTCCTCCGCGGTTTCGGCCCGGGTGACCGCCCGGGGCCGGGGGTGGCGGTGGCGCGACCGATCGGCCGGTGCATCGGTACGCGATCCCACCGCACGCGTGGCGGGCCCGGCAGCCACTCCGAGGGCGTGTTCGCGCAACGTCAGCCGCTTACGGCCCGGTCATCCGGGGTGTGGTCGGGGCTGGCATCCGAGCCGCGGTCGTCGGCAATAGTGCCGGCACTTCGGTTCGAGTTCGGCCATGCTGTCGGCATCGGATTCTCTCGTGGAACGGGCGCGGGGTATGAGCTTCGACGTTGCGGTGTCGTCCCTCGACCAACGACGGTTTGTTGGAGCTGGTCCTGGCGGTTCGTGACGGCGAGTTGGAGGAGTCCACCTGGCTGGAGACCAAATCGACCCTGACGCTGGGCAGCAAGGAGGGGATCTGCCACATCGCGCGGGCGATCCTGTCGTTCGCGAACCGGATGCCGGACGACGCCTCGCCCTATGTCGAAGGACACGCGTATCTTCTGGTGGGCGTCGAACCGGGCAACGTCGGGGGCGTCGAATGGGTGGACGTCGTCAAGTTCGGCCCCGGCGTGAGTCAGCTGATCGGGCCCGGTCTGCGATGGCATCGGAAACCGAGAAGCGCCGCGGGAACCGCCGCGCCCGCCGCGCCGGTTCGGCTCCATTGCGAGCTGGGGCCGACGTCAGGACCGCTCAGAGCGTCTCAAGGCCCAGCCCGTACAGGATCAACATGCAGTCGCTCCTGTTCAGCCACGCCGTGTGGCGCAGATCGTCCAACTGCACGTTTTGCGCGCGCAGGGTGGCCACCAGCATCCGAGCCGCGGGCACCGCGTCCCGGGGCCGGGGGTGCGGGAGATCGAGGATGTGGAATTCGGCCTCGGGCCGGGCCGCCAGCCCAGTCTGGCGAGTGTGGACGGGCTCAGCACCGCGGTGCTCGCCTCCAGGTGCAGCAGCCGACCGCTGCAGATCAACTGCACCACGTTCGGGTTGTCCTGGTCCGTTCTCGGCCGCATCACCAGGACCAGTTCGTCGTCCAGTCGGCCCATGTCCCCCACCATCGCCGACAGCGTCTCCTCCAGCCCCCGGCCGAACTCCTCCCAACTCTGGGCCCGGTGGTCGCCCGGCAGGAACACGTCCTCCATCCCGCGCGGCCGAGTTCAAGAGCCTGCCACACGCCGAGTTCGGCGACCGCGTCGTCGCGTTCGCTCCACCTGGAGACCTGGTACTCGTGGTTCTCGACCACCACCGCCGCCAACAGCGCCAACCGCACCGCTCCCCTGCCCCACTCGAGCTCCAGAAGGGTCTCCTCACGGCGCCAACGCAACACCGGCCCGGGCCCGCGCCGGATCGGCGCAGGCCCGACGCGCCTCGACCGCCCTCCTGCCCGCCTCGAACACCGCTCCAAGGACGGCCTCGTCCTCGCTACGCGCCAACTCGCACTCCAACAGGGTGAAGCAGCCCTCACGCGGCGAACCGTGGACATGACCTCGGTGGGCGAAGGTCCATCCGCCCGACAACGGCCCCTCGAGCCGAACCGCAGCGGTACGCCCGGCTGCTCGCGGCGCTGACCCGGCCGACTGCCCTGGCGCTCCTGCCCGCCGCGAGCCGGATGTGGGACCACCACAAGGGCTCGGGATGGACGCTCGTGCTTCCGGCGCTCGCCCAGTGCCTGCGTGCGGGCACGCTCACGCCGGACGACCTGCTGACGCATGCCGCGGCGGCCCCGTTCCTGCTGTCGGCCTTCGGCGACGAGCAGCGGAGCCGGGGGAAACTGCGGCCGCTCGCCGGGCCGTTGCGTACGCTCGTCGACGCACACCTCGGCGAGGATCCGGACGCGTGGACGATCGCAATGCGGCTGCTGCCGGACTTCGCGGACTCGGTCTACGAACTCCTCGCCACCGCCGGTCGCGCCGCCGGTCGTCCGTGATACCGCACCGGTGATCGGCGACGCGCGCCGCGTCGAATCGGTGGTGGCCCGGCGCGAATCGCTCGACCGGGGGCGCCCCCCGACCGAGCGATTCGCCGGACTCCCGCGTCAGGCGTACCAACCCCACTGCTTGACACGCTTGTAGCCGCCTCCGGGGCAGTACATGCTGATCCCGCGTCGGTCGCCGAGCCAGGGTCCATTGTTGTAGTTCAGTTGCTTGACCATGGACCCCTTCTTGCACTGGATGCTGGCGCCGTAGCGGGCCGGACCGTGGCCGTCGCACCAGAGGTTGGCGGATGTGGACGTCTGCCAATTCGTGTGACACTTCGGCCCGCTCAACGCCGCCGCCGGCGGTGCGTCGGCCGTGGGTGCGGCCATGACCGGCGTCGACGGCATCGCGATCGCGACGGCTGCCGCCGCTGTGACGAGTAACGTGCGTGCGCGCATGGGAATCTCCCTCTCGGGTGTCGACGAGGCCGCGGTACCCGGGTTGCCGGGTGTCGGCCTCGGAGAAGACGACACTACGGTCCGTCGCCCGCGCGGTCGTCCCGCGCTCGTTCGACTTTGCGGCTGCACCCTGCGCGGCAGGTCCGTCCGCGACTCGACCCCCGGCGGTATACCCGCACCCGCCCGCTACGCCTTCGGCCGGCCGGGGAGGGAACCTTTCTCGGAGGTTCGGTCGCTGTCGACTCCACCGAACCCGACGCAGCACTCCCTACACCCGCTCCACTTCCGGTGCTCCCACCAAGGATTCGGGCCCGAATTTGTCACATCGACCGGACGGGTCCTAGCCGTTGCGGGCGGCTTCGTCGATCCATTCCTGGGGGATCAGCTTCTCGCCATGGCGCCAGTTGTGGACGACGGATTCTTGGAACCAGTCTTCGGCCAGGTTGGCGTGGTCGCAGACGATGATCTGCATGTCGGGGGCGAGTTCACGGGCGACATCGTGGATGAGGCGGAAGAGTCTGCTGACTGCTTCGCGGTCGGTGTCGTCGCTGGGGGCGCCGGAGCGCTGGTCGACTTCGGAGCGGTACCAGACCTGGGTGGGCTGGTCGAGCATCAGGATCCGTGGGACCGGGCGGTGTTGGCGGACGAAGTAGCGGTGCAAGGCGAGGTGGGCAACCAGGTGGTAGCCGACCCAGTTTTCCCCGCTGCCGATGCGGAAGAGGGGCGCCGGCCCTTGTTCGGTGTCGGCGACCACCGTGAGGCGGCTGAGGTCCAGGCGCACGCTGCTGTCGCCGTGCTCGAGTTCCAGCCGGTTGGACCACGCGGTCATGTCCTGACTGATGGCGACCAGGCGTGAGGTCACCTGTTCGCGCTCTTCTGCGGGGTCGAGTTCGGCCTCCAGTGTGCGGACGTGGCCGAGCGCGAACTCGAACAGTTGCCCCAGGCGATGCAGTTCCGCCTTCGCTGTCGAGGGAAGCGTGGCGAGGGTGGCGTGGATGCGGCCGCGGGTGAAGTCGTGGCGCGAGTCCTGCGGAAGCTGGTCGCCTGCGGTGGTCGCCGCTGTGATGGCGCGCAGCGCTGCCTCGACGTCGCGGAGTTCGGTGCGCAGGGTGGTGCTGCGTTCGTCCAGGGCGGTGAGGGCGGAGCGGCGCGCCGGGCGCGCGGCGTCGATGGCCTGTAGTTGATCGCTCAGGTGGCGCAGGCTCTGGTCGAGTTCGGTGACTGAGGGGTCGGGGTGGGTGAGTTGGTTGCCGCAGAGCGCGCATGTGGTGGTGGCGTCGTTGCCGTCGGGGGTGAGTGCGAGCAGGTTCAGGCTGGTCAGGCGCGCGGCCTGGGTACGGACTGCGCCTTCGTAGCCGACTTCGCTGGATTCCTGTTGGAGGAGGATCTCGCGTTCGGCTGCGGTGGCCCTGAGTTGATTGCGCAGGGAGTCGCGCCGCTGCTCCAGCTCGTGGTTGCGGGTGGCGGTTTCGCGGTCGGAGCCGACGTCGGAGGTGGGCGTGGTGGGGACGATGGCAGCCTGTAAGGCTGCGACGGCGGTGGGCCTGTCCGGCTCCTCCAACCTGTCGACGAGGCCGAGCGCGTAGGCCTCGCGCCAGAGCACCGACAGGGTTACGCCCGACTGTTTGTCTGCGTCCATCGCGCGCCGGTAGGCGGTCTCGGCGTTCTTCAGTTCTCGTTTGGCGGCGCTCAGTTGGGCGCGTCGCAGGGCCTGGTCGCGGGGAACGGCGCCGAGGAAGTAGGGGATGGTGTCCTTGAGGGTTTGCGCCATGCCCTGCTCACCCTGTCGGTGGAACAAGAGGTTTCGGTCGGCGATCTCGCTCTGCCGCTGAAGGCACAGCATCGTGGCGTGACCGAGGTGGGCCTCGACGTTGTGGCGCGCCGACCCGGCCGGGGGCTCGTGCAGGTTCTCCTCGATACCGATTCTGCGGCCGAGTTGCTCTCGGACCGCGTCGGAGTCCAGGTTGGCCTCGAGTTCGGTGTAAGGGAGGGGCGCCAGGTTCGAGCCGAAGCGGAGCATTGCCCGCTGGGTCGAGCTCTTGCCGGGAAGAGGCGCGGGGCGTGCGACGAAGGCCTGCCCGCCGTTGAGGTCGAGCACGGCCGCGTACCAGGCGACGGTCCGGGTGATCGGGCCGATGGGCATCTGAAGGCTGTCGCGGCCCAGGCAGTACTCCAGGATGTCCAGGAGGGCGCTCTTGCCGGTCTTGGACTCGCCGGTGACCACGTTGAGCGAACCCGGCTTGAACTCCAGGACCCGCTGGGCGCCCGTGGTGCTGTAGAGGATGATCGCGAGCAGCTGCACCGGATCAGGGTGCCACGCCCAGCAGCGCGAGGACAGTTGCGGGGCTGTCGGTCTTCGAGAGCCAGCGGCCGACCAGGTTGGCCTTGCGCAGGATCAGATCCAGCTCTCGGGGGCTGCGAAAGCCCTTGGGTCGTCGGCGGGGAACGGCGGCGAGCCGGTCCTCCTGCAGGCTGAGGATTTCGTGGGCGAGGCCGAAGCGCAGGCCGGCGCGCACGGGTTCGACCAAACCGACCGCGCGTTGGGGCAGGCCTGCACGCAGTACCGGGTTCCGCGACACCCAGGTGGCCAGGTGGGTCGCGGTGGACGCCGGCAGTGCTTCGCGGGTGCCGCGGTGCAGCACCATCGGCGCGGCGACGAACGACAGTACCCACGGCACGCCCGTGCCGGCCTCTTTCGCGTGTCCGTCGGCTGTGGTGGCAAGCACTGCGGCGATGAGCGCGGGGTTGAGCATCGTCGCGACGACGGACGGCCGCTCGTTCCACGTCGTCACGATGTCTCCTCGTGGTCCGGGCGGCGTTCAGGCATGGACGTGCAGCAGTTGTGCGATCCGGTCCTTGAAGTCGGCATGCCAGCCGATCCTGCCGGAGTCCGCCAGCGCGTGCCGGTGGCCGCGGGCGAAGAACGGGTCGTTGTAGCGGGATCGCACAGTGATCCCCGTCTGCGCGAGCAGAGTACGCAGGAGCGCCTTGCCGGCGTCCTGCTTGGCCTTCTCGTCGGTGTCGGAGTCCAGGCCGTCGAGCATCCACTCGAACTCGCGCTCCCACTCGTCGATCAACTCGGCTTCGAAGCGGCCCAGTTCGGAGACCCCGATGAGGTCCTCGTCGACCCATTGCACGGCCTGGGTGTATGCGCGGTAGTAGTCGACGATCGCCTTCTGCAGGTTCCGTGGGGGGTAGGCCACCCACTCCATCTGCTGGACGAACGGTCGGCCGCGGTACCGGGCGCCGATCGAGTCCTCGTCGACGTCGGCGAGGTGGACGAGGGTGGGCACGTTCTCGCGGGTGAACCGGTCACGGATCTCGGCGATGGCCGCCTGTGCGGCACCCACGTCCAGGCCGCCCAGGCGGCCTTGCAGCAGCGCCAGGGACTGCTCGTCCCACCACTTCCACACCATCGCGAGGAACATCTCCTCGTGGCCGGTGGGCAGAGTCCACTGCAGCGCCGCACGCACCGCCTGGTGCACGTCCTCGGCGTGCGGCGATCCGTCGGCCACCCGGATGCGATGCAGCAGGGTCCGGCGCTCCGACGGGGCCAGAGCGAGGAATTGGCGGCGGGTGTCCCGCGTGTCCTTGGCCCCCTCCTCGTCGGCCGTCTCCTCCAGAATCCTCAGGGCCTGCACCTCGTCGCGGCCCACCGAACGCAAGAGCGACATCGCGCTTCCGGTGGCGGCGACTTGCGTGGTGACCAGGATTAGATCGGGGCCGTTCGGGTCGCCGGGATTGGCCGTGTCCAGCCACACCTGGATCGTCTTCCACACGTCCATGGCCCGGTCGGTGAGCCGGCGAGTGCTCATCTGGTGGTGCTTGACCTGCAGCAGTTCGGTCGGGGTTCCCGCCCGGTCCCAGGCGATGTCGTCGTACAACTCCAGGGTGAGAGCCGAGTCGGGTCGCTGCGGACCGGCCCGCAGCAATTCGACCAGCGCCCACCAGGTCTGATGCTGGTAGCCGACGGCATTGGGGGCGGCATCGTGGGAACCCTTGGCCATGGCTCGAGTCTCCACCGCAGCAAACGATCACGTCCAGACGACAAACCGGACGCCGCCCGACCGGTCGTCACCGATTGCAGGACAGGCTCCGTTACGCCGGGCAGGCTGCGGCCGGCTTGGTCGTCGCGCGATTCGAGGACGACGCAGGGAGGACTCCCCGATCAGCAGCCATGGCGAACGTCGCGCGACCATGTGGTGAGAGCCTGCGGCGCTGGCGAAGCGGTGAGGTGGACGGCGCACGTCGCAGCCCGCTTTCTGTGGCCGGGCCGGTTCAGCCCGGGGTGGGGAGTTCGGCGGTGAAGGTGGTGGCCGTGGCGCGGATGCGCGCGGCGGGCATGGAGCCGGCGAGTGCGGCGACGGCCATGTCCACTCCGGGGCTGCGGGGGGCCGCGAACAGGGTGCGCAGGTGGGCCAGTCCGGTGCGGGCGGCATCGGCGCTGTCGGGGTGGTCCAGGATGCGCTTGCAGCGGGCGGCCGCGTCGTCGGGGTCGGTGGCGACCATGAGTTGGAGGATGTCGCCGGCGTCCTTGTCGCGGAGCCGGTCGGGGGTGGCGAGGCGTTCGGCGATCTTGGTGGCCTTGGAGCAGAGCACGGCGGCGGGGCCGGCGACCTTGACCGGGATGCGGCGGGGGTCGGTGTCGGGGGTGTGGCTGGTGACGGTCATCGGGTCGTTGTCGACGAGGACCGGTTCCAGGCCGGAGACTTGGTGGGCCGCCCAGCGGCCGTGGCCGGCGACGTTGGCGCCGTTGCCTTTGCGGCCGGCGAGGCCGGCCGGGACGAGAAGGTCCACGCAGACCGGTGCCGGGACGCCGGCGACGAGTTCGGTGCGTTCCCAGATCCCGGGCCGGCGGCGGGTCCCGTGGAGGCCTTTGGTCTTCAGCTCGAAGCCGGCCTTGCACATGGCTTCTTCGAGTTTCGGGTCGTCGGCGAGGCCGCGCGGGTCCAGACCGAGATCGCCGTCGGAGGTGTGGTCGCGCCCGGTAGCGGGTCCGCCTGGGCGCGCAGGTGGACGGCCTGGGCGCCGACGATGATCAGCGCGTGACGGTGCTCCTCGAGAGCGTCGAGGGCGTCCAGGAGGACGCGGCGGGCGGTGACGGAAAGCGCGTCGAGATCGACACCGGGCGGAACGCGGGACATGCGGGGCGACCAGCCCCGCTTGTCCTGCGCGAGCAAGGTCGCCCGCAGCGGGGGCTCGGACGCCACCTGCGAGGACGTCTTGTCCAAAATTCAAACCTGGACTGGCGTGCACCACAGCACCGGCAGATCAGGGGTGTCGTACCAGGGCGTGTGGTGGATGGTGCCGTCCTGGGCAACGGTGACGATCAGTCCGAAGTCGTAGACCTCCGGCTTGCCCAGGGCCGCCCACCACGTGTGCGCGGCTTCGACTTCGCCCCACAGCGCGCGCGGACCGGCCTGCCAGACCGCCGAGGCCTGTCGGGCGTCGTGGTGGAAGGTCGCGGCCGCGACCGACAGCCCGGTGGCTTCGGCGGCCGCGCCACGGGCGGGCAGGCTGTAGAGCCACACCATGGTCGCGTCAGTGCTCGGGGCGATGGACTTGGCGCAGTCGGGGACGGCCAGGCCGACGGCGAACTCGCGTGCGTCGTACGCCCCGCCGGTGACCTCCCCCAGCGTCAGCGCCGGTGCAGAGATGCGTGCGTGGTCGGTCCAGCCGGGCGGGGTATAGGCGGCGTGGCCGGGCCGGTTGGGGCACTGGTCGCGCAACTGCACCCGGTAGGGGCCGACACCACCGCCCGCGAAATCACCGACCTCAACCGCGACGTCGACGGAACACTGCGCGGATGGCACCGGGTCACCACACACCGACTCGCCGCCTCCGCCACGGGCGCATGACGCGGACCCGCCGACCCGCCGACCATCGTGCACCTTGGCCGTCGGGAGGGAGAAGGGTCGTGTCGGCTCGCTCGGGTAGCGTCCCGAGTCCCGCGACGGTCGAACCATGCCAAGGAGCCGAGCCGTGAGTAGCGACACCGTCGAGTGGCTGCAGGACTCCTACTTCACCGAGTTCGGCTACTGCGTGACCTTCGCACGCAGGCTGTCGGCGACGGAGCTGCTGCGGCGCATGGGCTGCGACGTGACGCGCACGGCCCGCAAGAGCGTGATCGACGCGAACCACTGGATCGAGGACGTCGCCGAGGAGTTCGGCCACCGGGCGGTCGCGGACAAGGAGAGGGTGATCCGGGCCGGCGAGGCCGACGGGTGGGCCTTCGCCGTCGAGGACGCCGGCACCCGCGGCACCCACCACGACGTCCTCGCCGCCGTGTCGGCCGGCACGGTGGCCCTGAGCACCTTCGAGAACATCAACGCGCTCACGATGTTCCACTACGCGCAATCCGGGGACGTGGTGTGCGGATTCGACCGGCCCCGCGACCGCCGGGGCTCCGACCCCAATCGGCTGGTACCGCACCTGACCCGCGCGGGCCTGCTGCTCCCCGACGGAACCCAATCCGACCACGGCATCGACGAACGACAACGCCTCACCCACCGCATGATGCACACCGAGTTCGGCACGACCCTGCCCCGCGAGGACGTCGAGCACGGCGAACTCCTCGCCGCGATGCATTGAACCCCGGCCCACGCCCATCCCGGGAGCGTCTCCTCGGCTTCGCCCATGAGTTGCATCCCGGTGCGCTCAAACCGATTGAACAGCACGTTGGCCGAGAGATCTCGGCCGAGACGGGAGCGATCCTGGGCGTGAGCGACCAACGGGCCCGGGACCTGCTCAAGCAGGCCCGAAAACTCCTGCGCCGGCAACTCGCCGCCCAGGCCGGACCGGACGACGGGAGGACCTCGTGACCATCGACACCCACGGGCTCGACGACGACACCCTCGACACCCTGCTGGCGCGTGCGGACGCCGAACTCCTGACATACGCACGTTCACGCGTCGATCCCACCACCGTCCTGCTCGCCCTCCTGGACGAGACACCGAACATCGCGAAAGCCGGTCGCGAGGACGCCGCCCGACGCATGCCCACGTGGGCCGAGGCGCTCGAGAACCGCCGCATCGCCTGCCGGATGGAGAAGCTGGTCGACGCGTATCTCACGCGACTGGAGGACCTGGAGAGGCGATTCGACGCCGAGACGGACGTCGAGCGGGCCGTAGGGGAATGCGCCAGCGAACTCGACGCCCTGTGGACCCTCGCCCTGCGGATGGACGTTCCCCACGGCGAGGCGGACCTTCACGACATCCTCGCGTGGTCGCGGGACCTGTTCGACGATCTGACGAAACCGGCGCCCCGACCGGAAACGCCCATGGTCCGCCCCGTCGGGGACGACACCGCCCCGGCCGTGTCGAGGGCGGACTTCGACCGGCTGCACAGCGCCGCCTACATGGCGATGAGCACGACCGAACGACGGATGTACCTCATGCTGCGGGAGACCGTGGACGTCTCCGACGCGGACCTGTCCGCAATGGTGTTCCCGGACCTGGAGGTCTTGGAGAACGTCGTGTGGACCGACGCCACACGATGGCACCCCACAGCCCGCGACGCCGTCCGCGAGTGCTCCCACGTCATCGGCGAAGGCGTGTACCGGATCCACACCCAGGGCCTTCGAGACCGCGACCACGCATGCGTGTGACGACCCGTACCCGCCCGACACGAACGGCCCGCACCCCGATCGGCCGATGACACCGTGGCCCGGCCGCCGCACACACGGCGGCCGGGCCACGCCCTCGGAGACGATCCCGGGACATCGCAGGAGCGCCGAGCGGGGCCTGTGAACCCGGCTTCGGCGAGGCCGTGTTCGTCGGCCCGGAACAGGCCACGCAACCCCGACTCTCCACGGGTGTTCGGCGCCAGCGCCGGACACCGCCGATGTCGGCCAACGGCCGTACGGTCCGGGCTGTGACGAGTGATCAGTGGCAGCCTCTGTCCCGCCGTGAAGCGGCCCTTCCCGCCGACGAGACCGTGTACGACGGTGTCCCCCCGCACTTGGAGATGGCCCTTCGGGACTGGGTGGAGCGTGTCGTGCCCACGGATGCCTTCCGCTCGGCGGCGGCAATCGCAGCGGACCGACAGGCTCGCGATTCGGGTGGCGGGCGCAACTCCTGCACCTTCCCCGACGGTTGGACACGCGCCGGATGCGCAGGTCGTACGATCCGTGGCATGGCAGGACTTGCGACGGTACGCGCGTGCGACCAAGACCATGTCGTCCAGTACCCGGAGACCCTGGACGCCACGGCCATCGAATCGATGCGGGAGTTGGCGTTCTGCTCGACGTGTGAGTGCGGCACGGTGCACTTCGTCGTGGTGTGGGCCGGGGACCGTACCCGAGTCATGGCATCCGGCGGCCCCGAGGTCCTCGAGAAGTTCGAAGCCCAGACCTGGCCGAAGGCGACGCACACGGACGAGCACGGTGCCTTCTTCTACCGGGTCGTCGACAATCCCCTCGCGGTCACCCTCTTCACGAGCTGATCACCGGCTCTGCACACTCCATCAGGCGCTGGACGTCACAGCACACCCGCGACGAAGGCCGCACGGCCACGGACAAGTTCGCGCGACGCCACCACGGCTCCCGCTCGTCGGCCGTCGCACCGCCCGGGTCACCGATTTCCCCGCCGGTGACCGTGCGGCAGCCGTTTCATCCGTCCGCCCGGTCACCGGTCGGAGGTACACCCGGTGCGCCGCACCCGACGGGAACCCCGGGCGGCCCCGGTGCAGTTCGTGGTCGACGACGGCCAGGCCCGCCCTCGGACGGCCGCTGCCTCCGAAGGTGCGACTCGACGCCCGTGGAAGGCGAGTCGGCCGAGCCGAGCGCGGCTCGCCGGCGGGAGCCGCGCTCGACGGGGGCGATGTTCTTGCCGCCCTGGATAGTGGCGGTGCCGGTGAGCGGGGTGCCGCCGGTGATCCGCAGGACGTCCGTGGTTTGGGTCGCCGTGGTGATGGGGCGTGTTGTGATCATAAGGTCACCTGATTCGGGTGCCCGCGGCAGGACGCCGCCGACGTGGTTACGGGGGAAGATCACCGTGCCGGGGCCGATGAGAGTGGCGGGGCTGAGAACGGTTGCGGCGGGGAGGGCGACGTCGTCGCCGATCACCGCGCCCAACTTCGTCTGGCCGGTGCCGATGCGCTCGTCGTCGAGGACGAGGGTGATCTCGTCGGTGGCGGGTTCGGTCACCGGGCCGGTGACGCGCATGCCGGTGGTGGTGCAGAACGCGCCGACGTTGACGCCGTGGCCCAGGATCGAGTCCCCGACGAACGCCTGGTGCACCATCAGCACTCGGCCGGCCAGGAGGCTGCGGGTGATCTCCGCGCCGCCCGCGATCCGGCAAGCCGGGCCGATCACGGTGTGGTCGCGGATCACCGCGCCGGAGCCGATCACGGCGCCGGCGCAGATCAGCACGGGACCCGTGATCGTGGCGCCGGCCTCGATCCTTGCCCCGTCCTCGACGCGGATAGCTCCGGTCAGGCGCGCGTCGGGGTGGACGTCGGCAGTGTCGGCGATCGTGGCGGTGAGGTGGGCCAGGTCGGCGGCAATAGCCGGCTTGACGTCGAACACGGTGGCGCAGCGAGGCAGCAGGTCGGCGATGTAGCGGTGTGTGGTCCGGCGGGGGTCGATGTAGTACGCGGGGGTGAGGCGTTCGTCGGGGTGGTGCGGGTTCGGGGTGCGCACGGTTGCTCCTCGTGCGGTGGGGCCGGACGGCATGGTGGCCGCCTCGGACGCGGACCGGGAGTGGGTACCGCGTGGTGCCATCACGCCCCGGATGGGGTCGTCGCGTCCCGGCCGGGAACGCATGGCGCAAACCCTTTGCGTGTTGTGCAAAGCGGTTCATCGTGGGGGTGTGCGGGTGCTATCACTGGGAGTTCCTGCACCGGCAGGCGAGGAGGTCGTTCGTGGCCACCGTCAGGCAACAGCGGCAGCGCCCGGGTTCGGGCACGCGGGTACGGCAGGCTCGGCTGGCCCGGGCGTGGACGCTGGCCGAACTCGGTCGGCGTGCCGGATACTCCGCCGCGCAGGTCTCCCGGTACGAACGCGGCCTCGCGCCGTTGACGGACGTCACGGTCATCCGGCGGTTCGCCCACGCGCTGGAGTTGCCGGTCGAGGACTTCGGGCTCGCGCCCGCGCCGGCGTTACCGCGATCGCGTCCGGCCGCGAGTGGATCGTTTCCTGGGTTGCCGGGTCCTACTGTGGTGCGCGAGGAACCACGAGAGGGCGAGAACGTGCGCAGACGACGCCTGTTGGCGAACCTGGCGGCCACCGCCTCCCTCCCTCTCGTCGGGGCCGGAGGCGCGCGGACGCCGGCGTCGGGCGATGTCCTGGTCGCGCGGGTGCGCGATGCGATGCTCGGCCTGGACACAGCGCCGCCGACGACCACTACGGCGCGGGTGCGCGGCGCGTTGGCGGTGGCCATGGGCGACTATCACGCCGGTCGTTACGGCGCGCTCGCGGAACGTCTGCCGTGCCTGGTCGCGGCCGGCCACGCCCTGGCCGACGCCACCGCGAGCGCCGAGCACCAGGCGCTGCTCGGGGAGGTCTACGTGCTGACCACGCGCATGCTGATCAAGCTCGACGACGTCCAGTTGGGGTGGATGGCCGCCGACCGCGCCCGCACCACCGCCCACGCAGGCAACAGCCCTCTCGTCGCGGCGGAGGCCGCCCGCAACCTGGCCGTCCTCGCCCGCAAGGCCGGATGGCACGAACAGGCCATGCGCATCGCGCTCGACGCCGCCGACCACCCCACCCTGCACGGCCCGTCCCCGCGCTTCGCCGCCGAACGCGGACTGCTCCTCCAGTCCGCCGCGTACACCGCCGCTCGGGCCGGGGACCGCGAGGGGATGCGTGAACTCACCGACGAGGCGGCCGCCGTCGCCGTCCGCCTGGGCGGGGTCATGCTCCGCGACCACGGCGGCGGTTTCGGGACCTCGACCGTCGCTCTCCACCGGATCTCCGCCGAGAACGCCGCAGGTGACCCCGGCGCGGCCGTCGCCGCCGCCCGCACCATCACGCCCGCGGCCCTGCCCACGGTGGAGCGCCGCTGCCGCTACTTCACCGACGTCGCCACCGCCTACGCCCGCTGGGGACGCCGCGACCAAAGCCTGCACGCACTCCTGAACGCCGAACGCTGCTCCCCCGAGGAAACCCACACCCGACCCGCCGTCCGCGCCCTCGTCACCGGACTCCTCGTCGGCGGGCGCACCACACCCGAACTCCGCGCACTCGCCACACGCTGCGCCATCACCTGACCATCGGCGAGGCGCGGCTGGCGCAGGCGGATCGGTGGGCGCTCAGGTTCGTTCGGGCCGATGCCGAAGGGCCGGTGCGGAGCACGCCCCTGCCGGTGCCGGGCGCGTCGAACCGATCGCGACTTCTCGGCTCGGTGGGCGGGATCGACGCTGGTTCGTCCGAGTGAACACGCCCTTCGACTCGGGCCGGGCACAGGGGCACGCGTTCGCGTGCCGGTCCGCTCCTCGTCGCGACCGGCCGCACCGCCACCGAGCACCGCCACGGCGCGGACGGCATCGAGGACACCCCCGACACCGCCCTGGTGGGCGAAGCTCTCGCCCCGGGCCCCGAATACGAGTATGCCTTCGACCTCGACGACAACCGCGGGCAAGTGCGTCGTCGCCACCGAGCCCGTCGATCCGGAGAAAGCGGTGGGATCGTCCCAGACCGGCCGCTGCCCTACCCTCGAGCCGATCCTCGATCCCGAGTCGTGGCCCGAGGGTCCACAGCGGGGACGAGCGTTTGCGGCTCCTCGGTACGTTGCCGGCCGAGAGGGGCCCAGCACCTGGTTGGGTTCCCGGGTCGGGGTTCGGTACTTCGCTGCGAGGAGTTCGCCGAACTCGGCGTCTGCGCGGGGCAGTGTCGTGCCGAACTCGGTGTGCATCATGCGGTGGACGAGGCGTTGTCGTTCGTCGATGCCCAGGTCGGGTTGCGTCCCGTCGGACAGCAGCAGGCCCGCGCGGGTCAGGTGGGGAACCAGCCGATCCGGGTCGCTGCCCCAGCGGTCTCGGGGCCGGTCGAACCCGCACACCACGTCCCCGGACTCCGCGTAGTGGAACATCGTGAGCGCGTTGATGTTCTCGAAGGTGCTCAGGACCACCGTGCCGGCCGACACGGCGGCGAGGACGTCGCGGTGTGTACCGCGGCTGCCGGCGTCCTCGACGGCGAACGCCCACCCGTCGGCCTCGCCGCCCCGGATCACCCCCTCCCTGCCCGCGACCGCGGCGTGGCCGAACTCCTCGAGTCGTCGATCGCCTGCGCCAACCGGTGGAGCGTGTGTGTGGGACGCGCCGCGAACACGCGTCCTGGTCGCCGTTGTGCAACGAGGCGCATCCGCCGTCCGATGGCCATCCCGGGCCGGCGATCTGCAAATTCGGGGATTGGGCACCAGTAGTGGGCCGCCCGGGGCGACGGCCCGGCACGGAGAAAATGGGGACGCGCTCATCGCCGGGAATCCGTAGACTGGTCGTACCGACGCGGGGTGGAGCAGCTCGGTAGCTCGCTGGGCTCATAACCCAGAGGTCGCATGGTTCGAATCCTGCCCCCGCTACCAGTGTTGAGGAGTCCGGCCGGTGGCCGGGCTCCTGCTTTTTGTGTGCTCGGGTCGTCAGTGGGCGATGCCTTTGTCGAGGACGCCGGTGGAATACGGACCGGAACCGGGCAGCGTTGTCGAACCGGTGACTTCGACCCGAACGGCGGACACCGGAGTGCCGGCCGGCTCGATACCGAGAGTGCCGGGGGCGGAGGATCATCGGCTCTGTACCAACGCCGTCGGCCTGTAATGGAGTTGTCGTCGGTAACGGCCTCGACCGTGGCCGCCGGGCCCGGCCGTGCGTCACGCGCCGGGACGGGGGCTTGCCGCGTCGTGGCACACCAAGCGGATGTGCGCGGCGGATGGGTTGCGAGTGCGCAACGACCACCGATGCGGGCGCGGTTGCGGGCCACGATGGGTGCATGTCTTCGCGTCCCGATACGCGGCCGATGGGTGGTTGCCTGTTGTGGCTCGGCCGGTTCGTCCTGGCCGTGATCACCCTGGCGGTCGTGACCTTCCTCGGCGGGCTCTACGCCTGTCAGCGGCAGTTCGCGGCGGACGAAAGGGAGAGGGAGGCGCACGAGAGGCATCGCGCGGAGGAACGGCGTGCCCGGATCGAGGTGGAGGAGCCTTTCCGGGTCTTCGGCCGGCCGACGAGTGCGGAGTTCGAGCGCTTCGTCTTCGACCGGTGTTGGCGCGACACTACACCACGGATCAAGCCGCAGGCGGGCATGGTGGGCGTGGTCTGCACCTCCACGCTCGTGTACTTCTACGGTGCGGACGATCCCACGATGTCGACGGCCGAGTTCGGGCGCGAGGCGCGAAGGCTCGGGTCGACGCCCGACACGGCGACCTGGGCGCGGCCACAACCGGTTCCGGACCTGCGCCCCCCGGACCCGACGCCCCCGCCGGGGGCGGACGAGCAATACGGCCCGCTCGAAGGGAGCGGGAGCAGCCCGGACGCCAAGCCCGTGCGTTGGCAACATGCCTACACCGAGCACCCGTTCGTCGTCCGCGCATCCGTGACGATCCACTACCGGACCGAACGCACCAAGCCGAAACCCACCCCGCCGCACACCCCGATGTTCCCCCAACCACCCGCGACCTGCGCAGGCGGCAACCGCCCGTGGAGCTGCCTGTGACCCGCGACGGCTTCTCCTCGCACATGCCCGCCCGGGCGGGCATGTGCGCGCCCGAACTTCGTGACCATTCCGGCGAGGCGCCTCCATGGGCCGCCGCAGATCACCCGGGCCGCGAAGCCGCCGCCGACGGCGCGGGATGCGCTGAACCCATGGGCCGTCGCCGAGGGCGAGAACCTCCGACGGCACCATGCCTCAGCCCGGCAGCGGCCACACAGTGACGTGGACCAGGATGCCCTTGCCGGTGGGGAAACGAACGGTGTCGATACGGGCGACACGATTGTTGTCGGTGCGCACGCACAACACGCTGTCGCGCCCGACCCGATTGGCCGCGGCCGTGCCCTGGGGGCCCAGGAGGTCGCGACAACCGCGCTCGTCCGGCATCCGCCCCGGCGCCACCACGGCGAGGTTCGTGCTGTTCGACGCGACGAAGACCTCGACGTAAGTCCCGTAGGACGCGCCGATTCTCACGTCGCTCGCCGGCGCGTTCCGGTCGAGCAGGTCGACCTGGACAACGGGAACGGCGTCGAGATCGACCGCGCCCAACAGGACGTCCCCGCTCCACTGGGCGCCCCCCTGACCCGACGGCACCGCACTCGTCGCGGGTGCCCCGCCGGCCGCCGGCGGCAGGGCGCCCGCCGTGACTGTCGCCGTCACCGTCACGGTACTCGTGACCGCCGGGGCCGCCGAGCCGTCGGAGGCGTTTTGCACCTGACACCCCCGAAGAACCCGGCACCCACCAACGCGGCCACCAACGTGACCACGGCCGGGGCGTTGTCCCAGAACCGCTGACCACCCCTGCCCGACCGATCGTCGACCGGTATGCGTCTCCCACCGTCGTCCCACCGCTGCGTCACCCGAACCCCCCGCATCCACACAACCCCACGGCACCGACGAGGAACATCCTGCCGTGCGTTCGCCGAACGGCGAGCGCACTACGGTCGCGCGCACCCGTCCTCGCGGGGAGGGCGGACCGTGCGATGCCCCGGCCCGCCACGGGCCGCTGCCCGGTCGTGTGGCGGACCCATCACACGCGTCGCGGGCTTCTCGCGCGACGCGTCCGGCCTGCTTCCTATGTTTCGTCCGGGCGGAGGGGCTCGTCGCGCTGAGCCCGGCAGTGCTCCATCGCGTGCTCGACCTGCTCGCGGGTCACTTCCTCATGCAAGCCCTCACCGTTCGCGTCGGTGAGGTCGATCACGACGCCGGTCCAATCCTCGGCGGGTTCCTCCGGGACATGCCCCAGCCGGTACGCGGAGGTGTCCAGCAGGTCCTCGGTCAGCCGCACACCGGTCAGCCGTTCGGCCAATGCCAGGACCGCGGCTTTGCGGTCGTACGTGTCGGCGTCGGACTCCTCCCCCCTGTCGAACCCGGCCTCGCGCATGAGCGGCACCAGGTCGTCGGGGGCGCTGCCATGGCGGACCGTGGGCCACTCGAACCCGGCCCGCAGTTCACCGTCTTCGTACCATTCGAACGTGTGGATGGGCTTTCCCCCGTTGCCGGCGTGCGTGACCGCGCGCGACCCCGCCGACAGGGCCTCCAGGAACCGCGGCTGCATGCCGATGCCTCCGTCGAAGTGCAGGACGAGGGTCCAGTCCCCGCCCTCGCCCGGCACCGCGCATACGCCGGCGAGGAAGGACTCGTCCCACTCGTCGGATCCGGCGAAAAGCTCCTCCTGGCGCTCGAAGAGTTCCTCCGCGCCCCGACACCCCCCGCGCGGCTCGGCACCCATCACCCGCAGCACCTCCTCGGGTGGGACACCCCGCACCAGCGTCAGGCAGTACCCGACGTCGATCCCCAGGGGGAACACGAACGAGGAACGTATCCAGCCGTAGTCGGCCGCAGTCGCCGCACTCATGCGCACACCCTCCCAACAACCACCGACACCAGGAACCCCCTCCCGAGAACGGCCCGCCCCCGCCCCACGACAGGCACGTCCGGCCGGGCGACGTCGGGCGCGACTTCCGGGCCCCTGCGGTCGCGAATCGACGTCGAACACGGCATCACCCACGCCGGCGGGTACGGCACCGGGGGGCGGACGGGGCGAAGTCGCCGATCACACCGCGCCGTCGGACTCGTGGACGAGCATCCCTCGGATCCCGTCCCGCTTCGGCCGCGCGTCGCCCGCACGGCCACACATCGACCGCCCGGGGGTGTTGCCGCCCGGGCGCGGTGATGCCGCGGTCGAACGGACGAGCAAGCGGACGCCGCCGTGGGTGGAGGGTTCACGTTCCGTCGGCGCCGGTTGTGTCGGGACGGGGGTGACACGACGTCGTGGGAGTTCGCCGTCTCCGGCAACTTCGACCGGACGTGTGCGCCGGAGGCGGGGCTGTCGCCGGGACCGCGTCACGGGTCGCGGTGTGACGGGGGGCCGCTCGCCGTCGTAATGAAGCGCTGGCGTTGCGGTGTCCTCGTGACCGCCGGGGCAGTGCTCGTCGTCACACCGAACAGACGCACCCCGGGCAACGGAGTCGCCCACCTCGATGTCCGATCCTGCCCTCGGATGTCGCTCGCACGTTCAGGCTCGCGTTATCACGAGGGTGGCTTCCTCGGGTTCCCGGCCCCGCTTTCATGCTCGACCTGTTTCGGTCCCTTCGAGCGCCTTCCTCAAGCGATGCCTCCACCATTGGGACATCTCGGGCGACGCGGACAGGCGTCGGATCAGGTCGTGCACGAGTGCCTCGTCGAAGCCTGACGTGGCCCCCATCTCGACGGCCCCGAACGCGTGTCGGGCTCAGCCGGCGCTCCCCCGGCTTCGGTGCCCGTAGCGGCTCAGGTCCGCGGAACGCTGCCCCGGGGGTTGGAGGTCGGCGTAGGGGTGCCGGCGGGCGCCGGTGCCGTGGACCAGGACGCGCCGCGGTTGGGCCGGGGTGGGGTGCGGGGCGGGCGCGCCGAGCAGGTCGAGCGCGGCCCGGGGGCCGTGGTCGCGTCGGGTGGCGGCGATCTCGTCGAGGTCCCAGGCCATGGCGGCGACGATCGTGCGTCGGCGGCCGCGGACCTGGACCTTGCCGCGGATCAGCAGCAGGCCGGAGTGGAACACGGTGTGCGCGCAGGAGTGGGAGTCCTCGAAGAAGGCGACGTCGACGAGTCCGGAGCCGTCGTCGAGGGTGACGAAGATGATGCGCCGGCCGGAGGCGATGGGCGGGGTCTGGGTGGAGGCGCGGACGCCGGCGACCAGGACGGTGCGGCCGGGGGGTGTGTCGGCGAGGTGGCGGGCGTCGACGGCGCCGATCTCGCGCAGGAGTCGGTGGTGGTGGTCCATGAGGTGGCGGGGGCGGGTGACGTCGATGCCCAGGATGCGCAGTTCCGCGCCGACGGCCTCGCGGGTGGTCATCTCCGGTAGGCCGCTGGGGGCGGTGGCGTCGAGTCGGCTGTCGGCGAGGGGGAGTTGGCCGTCGCCGGCCGTGCGGGTGCGGCGGTGGAGTTCGGGGAGTTGCAGGAGCAGGTCGCGGCGGGTGAGGCGTCCGTTGTGGAGGCCGTCGAGGGCGCCGATGCGGGCGAGGTGTTCGGCGGTGGGCAGGCTGGGGCGGGCGCGTTGCCACAGGTCCGTCAGGGAGGTGTAGGGGCGGCCGGCGGCGATGCGGGCGCATTCCTCGTCGGTGATGCCGCGCACCGCCGACAGGGCCAAACGCACACCCCACGTTCCGTTGGCGGCCTGTTCGAGAGTGTGGTGGGGGTGGGAGCGGTTGACGTCGACGGGCAGGATCGGCACGCCGTGGCGGCGGGCGTCGGCGACGATCACCCGGCGCGGCCACATCCCCGGATCGTGCTCGAGCAGGCCCGCGTACAACGCGGCGGGATGATGCGCCTTGAGCCAGGCGGACTGCAGCGCGGGGACGGCGAACGCCACCGCGTGCGCCCGGCAGAATCCATAGGCGCCGAAGCTCTCGACCACCCGCCACACCTCGTCGCGCACGTCGGGCGCGTAGCCGCGGGCGGTGGCGTGTTCGTGGAACCAGGCGCGGACCTGCGGCGTGCGTTCGCGGTCGGCCAGGGCGCGGCGGGCGACGTCGGCCAGGGCCAGGTCGCAGCCGGTCATGGTCACCAGGAGGCCCGATCTGTTCGTGCCAGATCGTGACGCCGTAGGTGTCGGCGAGGACGGGTTCCAGGTCGGGGTGGGGGTAGGTGAGGGCGGCGCCGTGGCGGGCGGCGATGTAGCGCTCGGGCATGCCGCCGGCGACCGGCCCGGGGCGGAACAGCGAGATGTCCGCGATGACGTCCTGCACGCCGCGCGGCTGAAGGCGGCCGAGCAGGTCCTGTTGGCCGGGGGATTCCAGTTGGAACATGCCGATGGTGTCGGATACCTGGATGAGCTTGAACGCGAAGAAGTCGTCGAGCGGCACCTGGCCGGGGTCGTCGAGGTCGATGTGTTGGCCGGTGGCGTGTTCGACCTCGGCCACCGCGTGTGCCATCGCCGACTGCATCCGCACCCCCAGCACGTCCAGCTTGATGAGGCCCAGGGCTTCGACTTCCTCCTTCGCGGCCTGGACCATCGGATAGCTCCCGCCCGGGGTGGGCTGCACCGGGAGGCGGTCGAGGAGGGTGGCGTCGGTGATGATCACCCCGCACGGGTGCATCGCCATCCCGCGCGGCAACGCGTCCAGGCGCTCGGCGAGGGCGAACAGAGGCCCGTACCGGGCCGCTTCCGCCGCCAGGGGCCGTAGTTCGGGCAGTTCCGCCAGCGCCGCGGTAATGCCCCGGGCGCGGATGTGCGGGAAGGACTTGGCGATGCGGTCGATGTCGCCCGGGGCCAGGCCCAGCGCGAGCCCGGTGTCGCGCAGCGCGTGCCGGGCCCGGTAGGTCTCCGGCATCGCGGTGACCGCGACCCGCTCCGGACCGAAGCGCTCGAAGATCCGGTCGTACACCTCCAACCTGCGCGCGGACTCCACGTCGAGGTCCACATCCGGCAGCGCCGAGCGCCGCTCGGACAGGAAACGCTCGAACAACAGGCCGTGCTCCAGGGGGTTGGCGGTGGCGATGTCCAGCGCGTGGCACACCATCGACCCCGCCCCCGAGCCGCGCGCCGCCACCCTGATCCCCAACGCCCGCACGTCCGCCACCACCTGCCCGACGGTCAGGAAGTACGTGGCGCAGCCCAGCCGCCCGATCACCTCGAGTTCCCGATCCAGCCGCTCGATCGCCGCCCGATCACGATCCAGGCCCCGGCGCGCCATTCCGGCCTCGCACCGCTCGCGCAGGACGTGTCCGACCGAGGTCGGCGTCGCGCCGACCACGGCCGGCTCCGGCAGATGCACACTCCCCACGCCCAGATCCCGCACCGGGCCGACCCGACACGCGTCCGCGGTGTCCGCGGTCTCGGCCAACAACCCTGCGGCCCGCCCGGGGCCGGAGCCCGCGGCGTGCACGATCCGGGTCGCGGCCTCGGCCATCGCGGATGGGTCCTTCAGCCACCGCTCGCCGCAGTCCAGCCAGTCCCGATGCCACCGGATCGGCCGCAGCAGTCGGGCGGCGTCCAGCACGTCGGCGACCTTGTGCAGGTCCGGGTCGGCGTAGCGCACGGCGTTGGTCACCACGGCCGCTACGTTGTTCGTGTCGGCGAGGTGCAGGGTGCGGGCGGCCAGGCGCAGCGAACCCGGTCCGGTGCCCGAGAGCCCGTAATACACGCACTCCAGGCGCAGGGCGTCACCGAACAGTTCACGCCACGGCGTCAACAGGCGCTCCGCGATGTCCGGGCGGCCGTCGGACAGGGCGCGCACCGGCTCCGATGTCGGCCCGAGAAGCACCGTCAATCCGGGCCCGGCGTGCTCGCGCAGCGCCGACCACTCCAGCGGGGGCGTCCCACCGGTGGCGTGTGCCGCCGAGGCCAGACGACACAGCCGCGACCAGCCCGCCTTGGCTTGGGCGAGGAGAGTCACGCGCAGCGGTGGTTCGGCCACGTGTGCGCCTCCGCGGGCAGGGGTGCGGCGGCGCCCGGCCCGGGGCGTTGGGGGCGCGGTGGGGGCGACGGCCACGTCGACGCCGAAAATCGGGCGCACCCCGTGGGTCGCGCACGCCTTCGCGAACCGGACGGCCCCGGCGACCGTGTCCCGGTCCGTCAACGCGAGAGCCGTCATGCCCCGCTCGGCGGCCCGCGCCGCCAAATCCTCCGGGTGCGAGGCGCCGTACCGGGCGGAGTAGCCCGAGGCGGTGTGCAGATGCGTGAAGTCGGCCATCGCACACCTCCGCCCTCAGCCACCTCCCTGTCCGAAAACCGCCTCTTGTACTCGGACATTAGTTCGAATGGTTCGAGGTTGCCAACCCGGCTCGTGTGACCGACAGCGGTGGTTGGCCAACTCCCTTGTCGGCCGTCGGGGCTTCGGACTACTCCCCTTCGGCGTACCCCCCCGGTGGCGAGGACGGCACCGGCTCGCGAACGGCTCTCGGCGTCAGATCGCCGCAGTCAGGCGCGGGGTGTGTGTCGCGCGGGCCGGCACCCCTCGGGGCGTCACGCATCCGGTCTCCGGCGCGGCGCGGCACTTCGGGCAGGGTGTGGCCCATGCGGGGTCGGGGCCGGGGGCGACGCGTTCTCCGGGCGGTACGAGGAGGTCCTGGAGGGCGGTGCGCAGTTCGCGCAGGGTCGCGGTGGCGCCGAGCAGGGGCAGGAATTCCGAGACGTGCCATCCCAGGGCGGCGCCCTGGCGGGACAGGTACAGGCTCAGGAAGCGGATGTGGTGGTGGTCGTCGAAGTCGAGCAGGAGGTATCCGGCGAGTTGGTACAGCTCGCGTGCGCCGAGCCGGGAGGGTTGTGTCGTCGCCTTGCAGTCGATCAGTTCGCCCGCGCACAGCAGGTCCGCGTCGGCCCCGCCGATGTGCGCGCTGCCGGCGAACACCGGCCCGCACTCCACGGGTTGCCCGATCAGCCATCCCAACGCCTCGCGGGGTTCGGCCAGGCGCAGTTGCGCGGTGATGTCGTCGACCGCCTGGGGTGTGACCTCGGCCAGGAGGGTGTCCAGGGTCGTGTCGGGGCCGGCCCGGTCGAGGGGGTCGCCGCGGTCGCACCCGCCCGAGCGGTACACGTGCTCGAAGTAGGAGGCGATCACGCACAACCGGATCAGCCGGTCCCCGTCCGCGCCGTCCAGGAGCAGCGGTGCGCCGGTGAACTGGTCGAGTTCGGCCAGGAGTCGGCTCCCGGCTCGTTGGATCGCCTCGCGTGTGGCGGGGGTGTCGGGGTGGTGGCGTTTGATGCCGTAGCGGACGGGGTCGCCGTAGGGGGTGCCGAGGGTGACGCGGATGCGGTGGTCGATCGTGTGTCCGAGCGTCCAGGCGGGTGTGGTGCATCCGGCCGCCGGTCGGATCGGTGGGGGCAGGTGCGTGGCCCAGCGGCGCAGTGCGGCGGCGGCGCGGGCCGCGTCGGGCAGGTGTGCGGTGAAGAATCGTGCCACGTCGGAATCGGTGTGCCGCAGTTCGCCGGTCAGACTCACGCTCGTATTGTGCGGTCGCTGCCGCCGTCGCGAGGGGCGTTTGGCGCAACGGGGTTCGCAGCTGACGTGTGACAAGGGGGGCGAGGCGTACGCCGACCGGTTCCGCGCCGTCCTCGGCCGGTTTCGTCGTTCCCCACCGCACTCCGGCACCGGCTGCGCCGGCGGCGCACCGGCGCCGTTTCGGGTCGGCCGAAATTGCCCGGCGGGTGTGGGTGCGTGAGACGCGCTCGACCACGCGCGCCGTGGAGACGAACGTCCTCGGGAAGCCCGCGCCGGTGTGGTCGCCGTTGACGTTGAGCCGCACGGTGATGGAGAACGCTCTCCTCCAGCACTATCTGCTGGATTCCTCGATAGCCGGCGGGCTGCGACTGGCGAGGCTCGCGGGGCTGTGGCGGGTGTATCTGCTGCGCGCGGGGCCGCCGCGTATCCTGGGCGGCGGCCAACCGCGGGAGCACCCCGGGTCGGGGGACGCGGGTGCCGGCCAGGTACAGGTTCACCGCGCGCTCGGTCACCCCGGCGGCCCGCGCGATCCGGGCGACCGAGGCGCCGGCGGCGGTTCGGGCCGCGCGCAATCGCGCCGCGTCGAATCCGTATCGGGCCTCGCTCACACCTGTCCCCCACCCACGTCCGGGGTGGTTCGTTCAGGGGTGAACACACCACGACCGACCACCGGGTGTCGGGGTTCGTTCAGGGGTGAACACACCGTTGCCCGGGCCCCGGTGCGAGGGTTCGTTCAGAGGCGGGCTTCCCACCGCTCCGCGCCGAGGGCTTCCTCGACCAGGCGCACCGCGCGTTCGGTCGCCGCGGCGCGCGATCCTTCGCACTCGTGGACGCGCAGCATTCGCGTCGACGTCGGCGGCCGGGAGCGTCGGGCCGATCTCGGCCCGCGCGGTGGTACCCGTGCCGCGCCGCGGCGAGCGCGGCCGACACATGCCGGCGCGCCATCCGGGCCTGCCGGGCCGGCTCCCGGGACGCTCGTCTCGCCGACCAACGTCGGGCTACCGCGGATGGTAGGAGTTCGCGATCTCCCCCACCGCGACCACCATCACGACCAGGCCGACGGCCCACGCGAGGACCGCGCCGTGGCGCAGGGCCCGCACCCGGGAGAGGATCGCCGCCGTCCCGGCGACGGCCAGGACCGGCCCGCCGAACCACGGGATCCGCCAACACAACGCCTGCCCCCTCGCCGTGCAGATCAGACCGTCCGCCGCCGAACCACACGGATCACTCGCCATCGCCCCCAGCGGCAGGAACAACATCAACACCCCGGTCGCCGCCCACAACAACACCAGCGACGACGCCACCAGCACGCCACGGCCCCCGGCGCTCGCCTCCGGTGCCCGCGTCCCGCCCATCGAATCGCGCCGCCCCAATGTCTTCGTCGTCATGCACCCACCCTCCCGGGCGAGGAAACACACCCACAGGGGTGACGTACTCGGCCAGGCGCGTCCACGTACTCAACCGACCGCGCTCACCCCGGCCGTCGCCACGCACGCGGGGCGCGACACAGGGCGGATACCGGGCCGCCTGCGGTGCGCGTGGACGCTGAGGGTCGCATCGGGCGAACGGCGCTCCGTGGTGGGTGGTCCACGTACTGTCGGCACGGCGTTGCGTCGGGACGGGCTCGACACGATGCCGTGGAAGTTCGCCGAGCCGGGCAACTTCGCGCGATCGTGCCCGTGGTGGATGACGCCCGCTCGAGCGTCCGGGAGTTCATGGCCCGGCTCGACCACGACCCGGACCGCCGGACTGAAGAGCACAGGTCAGCCACCTCTCTGTGCACTCCTGGGCGCAAAAGGCTGATGCGATCATGGCTCCTCTCGCAGGCATGGTGATCCCACGTCACCGTCGGGGCGTCGTGCCGATTCGGTCGCTCCAAACCGAAGCCGTTCCGGAATGAGCCCCGAGGTCTCCTCGGAGCCGCGCGGTGAGCCATACCCTGTTGGCCGGTATAGCCGTTGTCATCGGGGGTGGCGGGTGGAACGCGGGGAACTGGTCGCGGGACGTTACGAGTTGCTGAAACGGCTCGGCCGTGGCGGGATGGGCGAGGTGTGGGCGGGGCGGGACCGGGTGCTGCGCCGGGACGTCGCGGTCAAGATGCTGATCCTGGACGAGGCGGTACACGCGGACCTCCCGCGCCGGTTCGAACGCGAGGCGGTGGCCGCCGCCCAGATCAACCATCCGAACGTGGTCGCCCTGCACGACCGGGGAATCCACGAGGACTTGTGGTTCCTGGTGATGGAACGGGTCGAGGGCGCCGACCTCGCCGAGCACATCCGCGACGGGGAACCCATGGATCCGGCCCGCGCGCTCGACATCGCGCGGGAGATCTGCGCGGCGCTGGTCGCCGCGCACCGGGCCGGGGTCGTCCACTACGACATCAAGCCGCACAACGTGATGATCACCCCCGACGGTGGGGTCAAGGTCGTCGACTTCGGCATCGCCGGGTTCCTCCAGACCGCCCTCACCCTCGCCGCCTCCTCCCAACTCGCCCCCGCCGGCACCCCGCCGTACGGCGCGCCCGAACAGTTCCTGACCGAACGCGGCGACGCCCGCTCCGACCTGTACGCCCTGGGCAGCGTCCTGTTCGCCCTCCTCACGGGCCGACCACCGTTCACCGGCCACACCAGCTTCGCGATCATGCAACGCAAACTCACCGAGAACGCCCCACGCCTGGACACCCTCCGCCCCGACCTGCCGGCCGCCCTGACGGATCTGGTCGCCGAACTCCTGGAACGCGAACCCGACCGGCGACCCCAGACCGCCGAGGAGGTCCACGAACACCTGAGCCGACTCCGCACCTCTCTCGCCGCCGCCGGCGCGTCCACCGTCACCGCCAAGCCTCCGCGGGACACGACCCCACCCCGCACCGAACGCGAACCCGCTCGCGACGGTGCCTTCGAGATCTCCTGGACCGGCCAAGAACCGATCACCGACTACGCCCGTGGGAGACTCAAAAGCACCATCGTTCTCGCGCTCGGGAGCGTGATTCTCTTGGCGGTCACGGCGGCCGGCATCTACGGCGAGATCCCGGACGGCTTCGCCGGCGAAAACAGGGAGAGCAGCCCCTGGGACCTGCTGTTCGCCGTAGGGATCTTCACCCTGGTGGCGGGGCTCTATTGCCTCTACATTCTGGTGAACACCGCCTTCTTGCACGGGCGACACCGGCGTGCGTTCCGGACGAGGGCCCCCTGGTCCCTGCACATCGGCCCAGGCGGCATCACGACCATCGACAACTTCCGCCGTACGGTCCCCTGGGACCAGGTCAAGAAGGTCACCACGGAAATCATCGACGCCCCTGAGCTGTACACCTATACCGGACTGCACGTCCGCTTCGTCAAGGCCGCCAATGTCACCCCCCTACGCCCCGCGGGCTGGTTCTACCCCGGCGACGCTCCTCCCGGCACGGGAGACCGCATCCCCCTGTGCGTCCTCGGCCCACTGACCGAACACCAGCACTTCGAACTCACCCAGGCCCTCACCCGCCACGCCGGCACCCGGTGGCGTCCGAAACTCGGACACACAGGCGGAAACCCCACGGTGACTCGATGAGCCATGAGGTCGCAGCCCAAGCACGCCAACCACACGGAACGCGAGGAAGAACCAGATTGCTGGGATTGCGAGGTGTTACGCCCGAAGGGCGCCCCCCTGGGGGGCGCCCTTCGGGCGTAACACCTCGCAATCCCAAGAAGGC
This sequence comes from Embleya sp. L77, assembly GCF_055557415.1. NCBI lineage: Bacteria > Bacillati > Actinomycetota > Actinomycetes > Kitasatosporales > Streptomycetaceae > Embleya > Embleya sp. L77. The sequence goes on along the minus strand of NZ_CM145710.1, from coordinate 3,568,441 downwards.
CGTGGACTCGGTCTGGCCGGAGCCGCGGAAGAAGCCGCCGCCGCGGCGGACCGGTCTGGACCCGTACAAGCCAGCGATGCTGCGGACGGACCTCGACGCGCCGGCGATCGCCCTTCGAGGGCGAGTAGCGGTGATACGTCACCACCAATCGACCTCGATCGGCCATCAGATCGTGGCTGCCTCCCACGCGTCGCCCACACAGCTCTCCTCGAAGTCCCACCACTCTTCGATCGCGCCCCGCGCCAACAACTCCCGGACCGGCCCGAAGTCCGCGTTCGCCGGCACGCCAAGTGCCACGAGCCCGAAACGCTCGACCCCCTCACCGGAGACCCCCAACGGCCCGAACAGGTCGAGCACGGCCTGCATATCACCCCGCAGGGCCCCGTCCCGGAACGGAATCACACGCACAGTGCAGTTTCCCGACCAGCGCAGCCGTTCCCGAAAGTGCAGGCGCCCGTCCTCGGAGTCGACCCGGGTGCGCACGATGTCACCGAGCGCGAGGTCGCGCACGAAGAACGGCACGTTGTCGATCCGAACCAGTCCCTCGCCGACGTCGACCGCCCAAAGGCTCTCGACACCGACCGGCGGCCAACCGTCCTCGTCCGGGTCAAGGGCGAACCACACCTTCACCGGAACACCTGCACGATCACTCATCGCACCAGCATGTCGAACCCGAGTTTCTGTTCACCGATCAGGGCGGTCCGCTTTGGGCCGCAGCCGCTGACCGCCCACACAACGGGACCTCGGTGACGTCATTTCACGTGAACATCGACGCCACCGACCCTCATCCACCGCAGCCCAAAACAATGAACAAACGCTGCTCTCGGAAGTGAACGAAGCCAGGGCCATGAGGAGCGAGTCGTCACAGAAGCAAGTCGTCCTTCAATACCGCGGCTGGTCAGGGCTGATCTGCTACACGGGGGTGGCGGAATCGGGTTCACACAACACGGCAGCGTGGCTGGAGGAAGTGCTTACACACCCGCTAGGCGAGCGCAGCACGAAACAGGTGATCGATCGGGTGGTCGAGGGAGGAAACGCGTGGCTGCGCGAGGTCCCTGCCGAGTCTCGGCGCCATACGTTCACGATGATCGCGTATGTGGGTGCCACGCCCTATGTCTACGTGATTTCCAACTTCGAGCGCCCGGGTGGGCAGTGGTTGCCGGAGCCGGCCAACGCGCTCTTCTGTACTCGCATACGACCGCGTGGGCCCCGATGCGTGGTCACAGGGTGGGGTCCTGCTGTATCCGAACGGCAGCGGGTCGATCTGACGGACTTGTTGGGCACGAACCCTGCACCTGAACGGCTACGTGAAAAGGTGGCTCTCACCAGCCGGGCCTCGTCGGCTCATGCCAACGGAACAGTCAGCGAAGCATGCGTCGTCTCCCATCTCTGTCCAGACAGGTCCGGTGAGGCGCAGGTATTTGGGCACCTGAGCGCGGAGTTCATCCCTGCGCTGATCACCAGGGGCGCCTGCACTGTTCCCGATGTCAGAGCAGCGCTGCACGACGAGGGAAGGCCGGTCCCCACCGGCTCGTCGGCGTGACGTGGAACAGGAACGGGGACGCAACCGTGATGAACACGGCCTTCCGTGCACTCTCAGATCAGACCGGGAGCGGCTGGCCGGATGACTGAAATCTCCCGAGCGGACGCCATCCGCGTCCTGCGAGCCTGCTCAAGCTTCGATGGCACACGATCAAGATTCAATGACACGGGACACTCGGCGGCCGAGGGCGGCGCCCGGCGGGCACCGAGGTGGCAGGTGGCACGGCCGGGCGGTAGGGCGCCGGAAACAGGCACCCGGGTGCCCGGCCGGGCCACCGGGGCGGGCGGTTGCGTCGATCGGTCCGCGCGAGAGGGGCCGTAGGGAAGTAGTCAGCATGGGGAGCGGGGCCCGGCGTGGCTATGACCAGGGAATTCGGGGGCGGGGCGGGGCGTAGGCAATAGGAAACGCAATACGAAATGCAACAGGTATGGCAACAGGTAGAGCCGGGCCTTTACTGAGCTTTGCGGATTGGCTTGTTGTTTGTTTGTCATGTCAGGCCGGTTGCTGCGAGGAAGCCGTTGAGGAGTGCGGGGTGGTGTTGGATGTGTCGCAGGCCTTGGCGGGCCAAGGTGACGAGTTCGTCGAGGGTGCGGGCGCCGAGGTTGGCCAGGGCCCCGCTCTTCAGATGCGCCCAACTGCCCTCGACCGGGTTGAGATCGGGTGCGTAGGGCGGCAGGAAGACCAGGGTCAGCCAGTCGACGCGGTCGGCGAACGCACGCATCCGGCGGCTGCGATGACTGCCCAGGTTGTCCCACACCAGGACGATCGGGCGATCGAAAGTCCTGTGTATGTCGGGCAGTTGGCGAATCAGCTCCCGGTCGGTGACCGAGCCCGGCACCATGCGGTAGAGGAACTTCGGCAGTCCGCCCGGTGGGTAACAGCACCAGCCGACCAACGAGGTCTTCGGCCGTTTCCCCATCCGCACCCGCAGTGTCGGGGTGCAACCCCGCGGGGCCCACGTGGCGCGGACCGGCGGCAACAGGGACAGCGCCGTCTCGTCCGCGAACACGATCACCGCACCCGTTCGCCTCGCGGTGGTTTTACCCGGGGCCACACCGTGCTCCTCCAGGTCGTCACCGCCTCCTCGTCCCGTTCCAACGCGCGCCGGGCGGGCCGCTGCCGCGACCAGCCGTGGGCCTTCAAAAGCCGCCACACGCTCGACGGCGACGCGTAGACCACCCCGGTGACCTGCGTGATCACTCGCCCGACCCGCGCGAGCGTCCAGATCTGCCCGGTGAATCCGGCCGCCTCCGGCCCTGCCTCCAGCACCGCCGCCACCTCGGCGAACCCTCGTCCGACACCCGCCGCCGGGCACCCGGCGGGCCGGCGGAGCGCAACGCGTCCGCCCCGCCGTCCACCCACGCGCGATGCCACGTCGACACCGCCTGCGGCGACACACCCGACCGACGCGCCACCTCCGCCTGCGACACACCCTCCGCGAACCAACCAGCCGCCCCCCCGCAAACGCATCTTCTCCCGGCGGTCCCGCTCCACCGGGGTCATCCCCGAGATCCCCATACAACGGGTATGCCCTCATTTGACGCACCGTCAATCGGACTCGGAAACCTCAGTAGACGGACGGGGTATGTGCAACACACCCGCGTGTTCTCAACGAAACCGCGATATTCCCAGGTCAAACCCCTCACGGCCCCACCCGGACAGCCACGAAACGTTCCCATCCAACCTGCAACACCCCAGCCCACACCACCACCCACACACCAAACACGACCCCCGGAATCACAGCTCCTGCGCGACTTCATCAACTTGCGCGTGATCAACCCGGAACGGCGTGACTGGCGGCGCGGCTACCATGCCGCCAAACGCTGGCACACGGCCCACGGCCACCTGCGCGTGCCGTTGGAGAGCATCGACTACGACACCGAGACCGGGACGTCCTACCCGCTCGGGCAGTGGGTCGGCGACCAGCGACGGGCCCGGGCGGCCAGCTCGATCACCCCGCACCGGATCGAGCTGCTCGAGCGGCTGGGGATGGTGTGGAACACCGACGACACCGCCTTCGAAACCGGACTCGCCATAAGCCGCGCCTACTTCGCCGTCCACGGCCACCTCGCGGCGCCCAAACATAGACCCCGACTGGAACCCCACCGGACGCGACGACCCCGCCGAGCGGTGGTCGCTGGACTGGCAGCGCATGCTCGCCGCCGTACGCCTCCACACCGAAGCCGGCGGCCGTATCGACGACCTGGTGCCCGGGCACACCGTCGGCGGCGAAGACGTCGGGGCCTGGCTCCGGCGGCAACGACGCGGCGGGGCGGACCTGACACCGGCGCAGCGGGAGGCGCTGGCGGGTGTGGGTGTCGACGTCACCGAGCGGGAAGAGCAGTCGGCGGTGTCGGTGACAGGGGTGGTGCGGGCGGATCGGTGGGCGCTCACCCTCGCAGCGGCTGCGGCGTTTCGGGAGCGCGAGGGGCACTTCACCGTCCCGCGCAAGCACGTCGAATCCGTTGAACACGACGGCGAGGCGCACCAGGTCAAGCTCGGGGTCGCCCTCGCCAACGCGCGGCAACGGCGGGCTGCCTTCCCGCCTGAGCGGCTCGACGCGCTCTCCGCGCTCGGCATGAGGTGGACGTGAGTTCAGGCATCGGGTCCGGGCCGGCCCCGATGCCACGTTCGGCCAAGCGCGTGGTGATCCCGATCGGAGGGATCCCGCGCGCCCCGGTCGGATGTGCGGCTCGGTCTCGGGTTCGGGGTCGGCCGGCGGCTTCGCTCTTTCGGGCGGGCGTGTTCGTCTCGTTGGGGTGAACTGCCCGTGCCGGGGGCCGGGTTGGTGTCACTGTGGGTGAGTGCCCTTCGTGGGGTCCACACTTTTCGCCCTGTGGCGTGTTGTGCGGGCTGTGCCCCGCGACGGAGACGAGGGAATGGCTCCGGTCGCGGCAACGCGCGGCCGGAGCCATTCCTGTTCGTCGCGCGGGCACTTCGGTGGAGGGGACGACCGGTCGGTGACCGTGGACGGGTCAGGGTGTCTCGCCGCGTCTGATCCGGTCCGCGATGGTCTCGATGTGTTGGTCGAAAATGCGGTTCATGGTCTCCACCAGCTGCGGGTCCATGTCCGGGCGGAGCAAGCCCGGGACCAGGTCGTCGAGGCCGATGTGCCGGCCGGGAGTGTGCATGCCTTCGAGGCGCTCCGGGACGAAGGCGTCGAGGTTGCTGTTGAGCACCGCGTTGAGGGGTTCGAGCGCGGGGTCGGGGGGCTGTCGGGCGAGGAGTTCGAGCCGGCGGTGCATCGCGCGGAGTTCCTCGTCGGAGCGGGCGGCGGCCTCTTCGCTCATGACGGCTTTGCAGGTGTGGTCTTCGTCGTCGGTCCCTTCACGGATGACCCACACGTGACCTCCCGGGATCGGGACCGGGAACGGTACTCCGCGGATCCGACAAGCAGAGAGGGGTCGCATCGCGGGGCGCCGGGGCCGTCGGTGCTCGCGGTCCGGGCCGGTGGGGGCGGCACTGGGGAAGAGCGGCTGTCGGCCCGAATAAACGAGACGCACGAGGTCGATCCGGTCGCGGCGTCTTCGCCTCGCACAGCGCCGAACGAGTTCAGGTCGTCATCGCGTGGCGACCCGTGTCCCCAGTGGCCAGGACGGACCGGACGGTCGTGTCGTCCGAGACGCGGACCCAGCGCGAAATCCCCACGGGAGACCAATGTAGAGACCGATGCACGCGTGTACAGGCCATTGCGCAAAGACATGGGGCACCAGGCCCTCCCACGCGAATCGGCCGAACGTCATATGGGCGCGGGCGACCACCACGTCGAAGAAGTAGGACGCCGTGTCCGCGCCGCAGGGCACAACCCACACGAGGCGCCTGGAAGGCTTCCATCCTCCGGCCGGCAGGTCGGCCTCGACGACCCGGTTCCCGGCCTGTTGCGCTTGACCTGGTTCAGCGTCCGACGGCGAGGCCAGGATCACTGATGAGGATCTGCGAAAACGGCCAGGCCTGCTCTTCGTTCCCCACGTGCTTGAACGCTCAGCAAGTGTCGGGAGCCGCCCGACAGTTGAGGGTCGGGGCCGTGCCGGCCGGTCAAGGGCGCCTGCGGCGTCGCTGACGCGATGGCTTCGCCACCCTGGACAGTCCGACGCGACCCCTGCAAGCGCGGGTTATCGGGCGGCTCCCACGGGCCTGGCGTCCGACCCCAGGTCAGGGGCCTGCGGGTGGGGAATCAAGGTGAGCAACTCCGTCCCAACCCCGAGCAGGGGGTGGGGAGATTCAAGAAGCCTCATCATCACCGGTTGCCGGCACCGCGGTAGCCCGGGCCTCAGGGCGCGAAGCGTGTCAGGGTGGAGGCCTGGTGTGTCTCGACCATCGTGCGTACGGGTGGGGGAAGCCAGCCGTCGGCGGATATGGGGTGCGAGGTCAGCCGGTGGAGTATTTCGGAGGGATTCGGACGTTTGGTCGGATCGTGGCCCAGGCATCGGCCGACGAGGTCGGCGAGCGTGGCGGGCAACAGGCCGAGAGCCACGGTCGCGGGTTCGTTGTCCCGGAAGGGTGCGGCTCCCGTGGCGTGGCACAGCACCATGCCGAACGCGTAGAGATCGGCGGCCGGCGTGACGGCTTGGCCGGTGAGTTGCTCCGGCGCGAGGAAGCCGGGGGTTCCGACGACGTGATCGGTGCGGGTGAGCGCCGTTGCGTCGAAGGCCCGGGCGATGCCGAAGTCGATGACGCGGGGACCGGAACCGGTGACGATGATGTTGCCGGGCTTGAGATCGCGGTGGATGACGCCGCCGGCATGGATCGCCTCGAGTGCCTCGGCGATGCCGACGGCCAGCGTGTGGACGGTGCGCAGCGGCAACGCGCCCTGCAGTCGCAGGATCTCCTGCAAGGACACGCCGGGTATGTACTCGGTGGCCATCCAGGGCGGGTCGCCGTGGGCGTCCGCGTCGACCACAGCGGCGGTGTAGAAGCCGCCGACGCGACGGGAGGTCTGTATCTCGCGGTCGAATCGGGCGCGGAAGTGCGGATCGAGGGCGAACTCGCGCCGGACGACCTTGACCGCGACCATCCGCTGCGCGGGTGAGCGGCCGAGGTAGACGGTGCCCATACCTCCTTCGCCCAGGCGGGCCGACAGGCGATAGCGGCCGATGGTTCGGGGATCGCTGTCGCGCAGCGCCTGGTGCCCGGGCTCGGGGCCCACGAGACGGACCGGGGGCAGGGAGTCGTGCGGCTCCGAGAAGTCGCGTGTCTCGGAGTGCTGTCGGCGTTCGTGGTTCTGCGCGAGTCGGGCGCGGAGGTCTGCGACTTCCTTCTCCCGCCGCTCGATCTCTTTCTCGACCTCGTCGAGGAAGGCGTCGACCTGGTCTTCGTCGTAGCCCTCACGGAAGCGGACGGTCGTGAACTGCTTGTTGCGAACGTCCTCGGCAGTCAACGGCAACGTGTTCACCTCGGCGCGTCCGGCGGCATGTCAGCACACCGTACTGCCATATGAATCCCACGAGTTCACCCGGGCCCGGCCGGTTCCCGGCCTGGTTCGCGGCGCACGGGTGAGGTGCCCGGGCCGAAACGGAGTTCTCCGACATCCGACCGCCGCGGAACTGTCTCCACCTTGGGCCTTGCTCACGTGACCCGATCGGCTGCAGGGCGTATGGTCCGCGGCTGCTTGAAGCTCGTGTTTCCGGTGCGTCGATGGAGACGATTCGGTCCAACGCCCGGGCTGATTGGGCTGTTTCGTGATCGTGCCGCTCGTACCCTGGTCCCGACATGTCGGTGCCGGCGCGGGGAGGGTCATGGAACGCGGCGAGATGATCGCTGGTCGGTACGAGCTGGTCAAGCGGCTTGGCCGCGGCGGCATGGGCGAGGTGTGGGCTGCGCGGGACAGGGACCTGCGTCGGGACGTTGCGCTCAAGTTGCTCGTCCTCGACGATGCCGAAGGCCCGGACCTGCCCCTACGTTTTGACCGGGAAGCGGTGGCCGCCGCGCAGATCAACCACCCGAACGTGGTCGCCCTTTACGACCGTGGCGTTCACGAGGACGTGCTCTTCATCGTCCTGGAGAAGGTCGAGGGCGCCACGCTCACCGAACTCATCCGTCGCGAGGGCCGGATGGTGCCCGGTCGTGCGCTCGCGATCGCCGGTGGGATCTGTGCGGCGCTGGTCGCCGCGCACCGGGCCGGCGTCATTCACTACGACATCAAGCCGCACAACGTGATGCTCACCCCCGAGGGGCTGGTGAAGGTCGTCGACTTCGGAATCGCAGGGTTCATCCTTACTTCGCTCTCCGTGGCGCGATCCTCCCAGCTGACTCCGGCCGGCACCCCGGAATATGGAGCGCCGGAACAATTCCTCACCGAACGCGGCGACGAACGCTCGGACCTGTACGCGCTCGGCGGAGTGCTGTTCGCAATGCTCGCCGGCCGGCCTCCGTTTACCGGACACAACGGCATTGCCGTCATGCGACGCAAGCTGGACGAGGACGCAGCACGGCTGGACTCGATCTGTCCGGCCCTGCCGCCTGCTTTGACGGCACTCGTCGCCGAACTCCTGGACCGGGATCCGAAACGGCGCCCCCAGTCCGCGCGGCAGGTGCACGAGCGCATCAGCGCCCAACTCGCCGGCCTGGGCACCGGCGCCGGAGTCGCCGGCCCCGCCACGCTGGTCCTGCCCACGTCCGTGATGGACGACCGCGTTCCGGTGCTTCTTCCCGCTCTCGGCAAGAGCGTCACCGAGGGAACGGTCACCCGGTGGCTCAAGCGTGTCGGTGACAGAGTCCGCGAAGGCGAGCCACTCGTGGAAATCACCACGGACAAGGTGGACACCGAGATCCCCTCCCCTGCCACCGGAACCCTCACCTCCATCACCGTGCCAGAAGACGAGACCACCCACGTGGGAGCAACCCTCGCAACCATCACCGCCAACCCCCCAGCGGCCCGCGCCACATCCGTGATGGACGACCGCGTTCCGGTGCTTCTTCCCGCTCTCGGCAAGAGCGTCACCGAGGGAACGGTCACCCGGTGGCTCAAGCGTGTCGGTGACAGAGTCCGCGAAGGCGAGCCACTCGTGGAAATCACCACGGACAAGGTGGACACCGAGATCCCCTCCCCTGCCACCGGAACCCTCACCTCCATCACCGTGCCAGAAGACGAGACCACCCACGTGGGAGCAACCCTCGCAACCATCACGGCCAACTGATCGAAAGCGATGAGGCGATCGGTTTCGTCACCGGAGGGGATGAAAAGGCGGCCGACGACGGGGCTCATTCCCCGTGCTCACGGTGGGTGTGCGCGGGTCGGGTACCGCATCGCTGCTGACGGTCGGCGAGTGGATCGCCGACAACGCCTGCCGTACGCGTACCGGCGGCAGCGGCTACGCCGGCGACGTGCCGATTCACCGATACCGGGCCGCCCCGAAGCGACGACGTCGATCCGCTTTGAACGTGCCTGCCGGGCGACTCCGGCGCCGACGAGGCAGCCTGGAGGGGTCGCCGGTGGGAAGACGCTGCGGCGTGGGACAGTGCGGAACGCCTCTTCCGGACGGTGCGCGGAGCAACCGCCGGTATTGCTCGGCGGTGTGCGGAACCAGGGCGGGGCGGACCGGGTGCGCCCGGAAGGTCGCACAGGTCTCCGCCGAAGCCATCCGGAGACGACCGGGCCGGGTGCGGGGCTGGGGCTATCCGGTGACTTCGCGGAGAACGATAACGGCGTCGCTCTGGCGACGCGCGACGGCGTGACCCACCCGTTCCGGGCCGTCCTCGTGCTGTATCGCGGCGCGGACGGCGTCCTCGGCCAGAGACCGGGCGAAGAGCAGGGCCCCCACTCCCGCCGGGTGAACCAGGCCAGGTCGCCCAGTCGATCGGTGGTTGGCCAAGCCCGGGCCGGCCCGCCGGTTCTGGGACGCCGATCAAGGGACGTGCTCGGAACCTCCTTGCGGCTGACCACCGTGGTCATACGCTGATGGCCGGCCTGGCTTTGTCATCGGGGGTGGCGAGTGGAGCGCGGCGAGCTGATCGCGGGGCGGTACGAGCTGATCAAGCGGCTCGGACGGGGCGGCATGGGCGAGGTGTGGGCCGGCCGGGACCGGATGCTGCGCCGGGATGTGGCGATCAAGATGCTGGTCCTGGAGGAGGGGGTACACGCGGATCTGCCGCGCCGCTTCGAGCGGGAGGCGGTGGCCGCCGCGCAGATCGCCCACCCGAACGTCGTTGCCCTGTACGACCGTGGTGTCCACGAGGATCTGTGGTTTCTGGTCATGGAGCGGGTCGAGGGTGCCAACCTCGCCGAGCACATCAGCGACGAGAGCCCGATGGGCGTGGCTCGCGCGCTGGAGATCGCGCAGGGAATATGCGGGGCGCTCATCGCGGCGCACGGAGCGCAGGTCATCCACTACGACATCAAGCCGCACAACGTGATGATCACCCCGGACGGTCGGGTCAAGGTGGTCGACTTCGGCATCGCCGGGTTCATCCAGAGCGCCTTCACCCTCGCCCCCTCCTCCCAGCTCACCCCCGCCGGCACCCCGCAGTACGGGGCGCCCGAGCAGTTCCTCGCCGAACGCGGCGACGCCCGCTCCGACCTCTACTCCCTCGGCAGCGTCCTCTTCGCCCTGCTCGCGGGCCGCCCGCCGTTCACCGGCCACCACAGCCTCGCGATCATGCGCCACAAGCTCGACGAGGACGCCCCATCACTGGGCACGCTCCGCCCGGACCTGCCGCCCGCGGTGATCCGGCTGGTCGCCGAACTGCTGGAACGCGATCCGGACCGGCGCCCCCAGACGGCAGTCGCGGTCCACGAACAGCTGGGCCGTCTCCGGACGTTGCTCGACAACCCCGACCATTCCCGTGAGAACACCGTCACCGTCACGGCGCCCCGCACCAAAGTCCCACCGCCCACCGAGCGGGAGCCCGCTCACGACGGCACCTTCGAGGTCTCCTGGACCGGCCGCGAGCCGGTCACCGACTACGCCTCCCGCACCCTTCCGGGTCGTTCCCGGTATGTGTGGTGGGCCGGCATCTCCGCGGCGATCGGGGCAGTCACCACCCCCACTCTGCTGGCGACAGACGCCTTCCGGTCGGAGGAACCCACTGACCTCCTGATATTCGTGTGCGTGGTGTGGATCTGCGCCGCGATTTCCACGTTTATGGGCCTTCTCAGCGTGGTGATCATCGTCGTCAAGGAGGGACGGCACCGTCGCTCGTTCCGGGAGGGATCCCCTTGGTCCCTCGGCGTCGGCCCGGACGGCGTCGTCACCACCGGCGCCTTCCGCCGTACGGTCACCTGGGACCGGATCACGATGGTCACCCTGGAGGACATCAGAACCGAGACGCCGCTCCAGGCATCACCACCTCTGTACCGCTATCGCGGACTGCACGTCCGCTTCACCGAAGATGCCAACGTCGCCGACCTCCGTCCCGCGGGCTGGTTCCGTCTCGGCAACCTCCCCTATCCCAAGGAGGACCGTGTTCCGTTGTGCGTCCTCGGCCCACTGTCCGAGAAGCAACACTTCGAGCTCACCGAGGCCCTCTCCCGCCACGCCGGCCGCCTCTGGCATCCGAAAGTCGGCCCATGACGCCGCCCGGGCGCTGAGCTTGTGCTTTAAGGTCTGGCGCCTGATGCTCTGTCAGCGCTGGGCCCTATCCTCCGTGAACGTCACAGAGGGAATGGGAGTCGTTGCTGTGCAGATCGCAGGTGTCGACCTGTACGTGAATCACCCGGTGATGGCTCTCGGTTCGAACGAGTGGATACCCACAACACTGGCTCTCGACAACGAGCCCGCGGCAGCCTGCGACACCCACGTCATTGTTCGGGTGCAGGCCCAGGTGGGGCTGGTCAAGGTCCGAATCTTCACGGATCGCAGTGAGGCGGGTGGCGCGGGACGGGATCCAGAGGCAATGACCACAGTGTTCGACGGACAACTTCTGCTGAGCGATGGGCGGCTCGACGTGGGGGATGTCATCGGGGAGAGCCGGTTCACCACGTCCCTGCTCGGGAATCCGGGCAGAAGGCGGGTGCGGGTCTCGGTAGACGCCGCGCAGGGATGGGCCCGCGCCGTTGACATCGTCGTTGGCGCCGAGACGGTGTGACAGGCAGCCCATCGACTCGAAGGTGGCGCAATTGCGGATTCTCCGTACGGCAAGCCGGACTTCGTCTGATCATGTGCTCCGACCAGGGTGAGCTGATCAAGACGAAAGCTGTGAGGATGAGTCTGCGACCTGCTGCTGACCTCGAACAATGCCTCGAACGGGATCACTCGTCCGGGAGTTCGCCGGACGTGGACACGGCCTTCGTCTGATCATGTGCTCCGACCAAGGACACACGTGATCGACACGAAGGCCGTGGGGGAATGAGTCTGCTGCACCACGATGTTCAGCGGGAGCCGTTCGCGGAAGCGTCACACTTCCGTGAGGACTTCTTCGCGTGTCTGACCGCGCGGCGTGACGAACTGTTCGAACTCATGGACGCGTTGCTGTGTGCGGACGGGCCGGTGACGGCGCCGGTGGACCTGACGCTGCCGGCCGAGCACCGCCGCGGGCACGGCGCGCTGTACGACGCTCTCAACCGTGGCCGCCTCGACGTCGGGCGACTACGGAGGACGCTCGCCCCATTGTCGAAAGACTCGACGACTTCCTGTCCCCGCAAGTGGCGGCCATGGCCCGCAAAGTGGCAGAAGCCCTCGAGGAATCGCGTCCCGCCGTCGTGGGAAACCGCAACAAGGCAACGCGCAGGGTCCGCGTGTTCGGGAGGTGGCCGCCGGTCAACGGCGGTCCCGGCGGCGGATCCGACCAGCGCGCTCCCACGCGCCCAACGACGTTCATCCCAGGAAACGCGTCGACACGCGCGGTCCGGTCGTCGGGGTCGGGTGTGCGCGTCGTGGGGCGGCTCCCAGTGCCGCAGGCCGTGTCCTGAGGGGCGTCGAATCGTTGGGGAGTTCGGCAGCACGATCGACGCCTCGGTCCCAGCTCGCCCGGTCCCGTGGCCGGGTGGGTGCCGAGTCGGACCCGGCTTCCGCTCTCGACCGGACGATCGATGCCGCCCTGCGCGACTACGACCACGTCGTGCGCATCGGCGACGACGCCCGCTGTGTCCCGACGACGACCCACGACACGGTGATCATGACAATCCCCCGCGCGGAAATCGCCACCCACGGGTGGCGTCTGGACATCCCCATCGACGAACTCGGCCGTCTGGACCCCACATCGCGCCGACACCGCCTGGACCTGACCCCCGCCCAGAGCTCCGTGCTGTTCCGGCAGATGTTCGCGAACCGAATCGTCATGCAGCCCTGCGTCGGGCTGGTGACGACCGTCGAGGACGACGCCGACCCCGACACGAACCGCGACTTCCACGACGCCGTCTACCGTGACATCGCCGCCAGCGGACTCCCGGTCCTGGCGGAACTCCCCCACACCTGGCGCGCACGCCCGAAGCAACGCGTCGACGACCGTGTCCTGGACCTGCCCGACGGCCCGTTCGCGAACGCGTACCGCCACGCCGCACGCGAAGTACGCGCCGCGGCGCAACTCCGCCGCGCCGATCGCCTCGGGTGAGCACAATGTCGGTCGGCGGGTCTTCGGCGTGCTCGGTCCCGAACGCAGCGGCGGGTGCGGCCGAGCACCGACCGTCGCGGTCTCGCCGTCGCTCGTCGTATCGCGTCATGCTCGAAGCGTCATCTCGCTTCCGAGGACGTGGAGGCCCCGTCGTGGGTGACCACAGCTGATCGGCCGGACAACTCCTAGTCGGGCGGGTCGGGCGTGCGCGGCCGGGCGTGCCAGCGTTCGCCGGCCAGCGCCCGCGCCACCAGGTCGACGGCGCGCTCGGCGGCGGCGCGGGATCCCTCGTACTCGTACATCCTCAACACCCCGTCGATCGCGTGCACCGGGACGGCGTCGCGCAGTTCCAGGCTGGCTCCGTACCCGTCCCGCGCCGCGGCGAGGGTGGCAACGACGTGTTGGCGGCCATCCGGGCCAGGATCACCGGGAACGTCCGCAGCACGTCGTGATCGCGGTAGCCGGGCGGCACCTGGTCGAACAGCCACACCACGGCGGTCTCCTCCCAGCCCGCCTCACCGGGCGGACTACCCCTCGGGGCCACCCGGGCGAGGCGACTCGTTCGCGGGATCGGCGTCAGCGGTAGCTGCGAGCATGCGGATCATGAAGCGATCCGACGATCTCCTGGCCGGGCTGGATGACATCGACTGGGCGGCCCTGGGGCACGCCTACGGCAGCGCCGAGGACGTGCCCGACCAGCTCCGGGCGGTGTGCGGGCCGGACGAGGAAGCCCGGGAGGACGCCTTCCGGAGCCTGTTCGGCAACATCTTCCACCAGGGAACCCGATACTCCGCCTCCCCGTACGCCGTGCCGTTCCTCGCCCGGATCGCCGCGACCGGCCCGCCCGGCGCACGGGGCGACGCGCTGCTGCTGCTGACCCGGTTGGCCGTCGACTGGCACGACGAGTACGACCTCCCGCTCGGCATCGATACCGCCGCCTGGCGCGCCGCGGCCGTCAGCCCCGAGGAGACCCTGCGCTGGTACGACGAGGAGATCGCCGCCGAGACCGACGAGATGCGGCTGCGGGGCCTGCGCGAGGGGCGGGCGTACTGCGCGGCGGGGCACCCGATCGACGCCCGCGAGGGCGCACTGCGCTCCTACGACGCGGTCCGCGCCCGACTCCCCGCGCTGTTCGACCTGCTCGGTGACCCGGACCCCGAGATCCGCACCCGGACCGCGTACCTCCTCGGCTGGTTCCCCGAAGAGGCCGACACAGCCCTGCCCCCGCTGCTGGCCCGCCTCGACCGCGAGCCGGACCCGATTACGGCCGCCACGGTCCTCGTCGCCGTCGGGCTGCTCGCCGACCACGACCCGGACGGCCGGCTCCGGCGCCACCTCGACCACGGACACCCCCTGCCGCGCTGGGCCGCCGCCACCGCCCTGGCCCGCCTGCGGATCGCACACCCGACCACCGCGCCCGGCCTGCCGCCGACGCAGCGCATCGCCGCCGAACTGGCCGCCTTCGGCGCCCGTCCCGTCCCCGAACCCGCCACCGCCCACCACGAGGGCGACCTGCACAGCTACACCGTCCGCAGCCTGCTGAGCCTGATGCGCGCCGCCGAGGACCCGGACGCAATCCTCCGGAGGATCGCCGCCGTCCTGCCCCACATCAAGGAGACCCGGGTCGTCCCCCGCCCACTCGCGGCCCGCACCCAGAACCTGCTGGCAGCACTGTTCGACCCCGCCGACACCGCACCGGTGTTCGCCGATCTCTCCCCCGGACGCCGGGAACTGCTACACGTCCTCGCCGACCTGCTGACCGCCGCGGACTTCCAGTCCTGGCCGTTCGGCTCGGACCTCCACGAGCGGTTCACCGAGCGCGGCCTCCCCGGCACCCGCCCCGCCCTGCGCGCCTGGGTCGGCCTACCCACCGAGGGCGAGGACCCGACGGCACCCCTCCCCGACCCCTGGGAAGCGTTCCGCACCCGCTGAGGCCGCAGCCCTTCACCGCACATCGGCAGCCGGGCGGGGCGGGTACCGATCAACGCCGGCGGGATGTCACGCTGGAGTCGTCGGATCGTGGCGGGAAACGAGAGGGTATCGATGGCCGAGGGGTACACCACCGTGGTCCGCGGTGAACGCGTCGAACTGCCGAACACACTCGGCAAGATCCGCGCCGCGCTGCCGGAGGAACGGCGCGCCGCGTTCGACGAGGAGATGTACTCCACACCGCTGGATCAGATCCAGGCGCGCGCCCTGTTGGGGTGGGCGTTGCCGCCGGAGGCGGACGTCGAGGACGACGAGGCGGCGGCGCGGGCCCGGGCGGGTGAGAGGTTCGGATTCTTCGACCACGAGGGAAAGCCACGCGAACTGGGGGACTGAAATGGCGTATCTCGTGCAGTACGCGAGCACGGCCGAGGCGGAGTTGACCAAACTGAGCGCCTCGCGACAGCGCGAGGTCCGCTCCGGGATCGACGGTTCCATCGGCCGCGACCCCTACGGCTGCGGCTCCGCCCCGGTCCGCGGCGACAGGGATCGCCGCGAGGTGTCCGTCGCCGGCGTCGTCCTGCGCTACGAGGTCAGTCCCGGCGTTCTGATCGTCACCGTCCTGCGCCTGGTCGCGCCCTTCGGCTGACCACGAACTCGTGACGGCAGGGGGTCAGGTGCCGGCGGCGCCCGCCGTGACGAGGGCGCGGGGCAGGTCTTCGTCGGGTTGGGGAATCTCGCCGTAGTCCTCGTCGTCGCCCTCGACACGCAGCCGGTTCACGACGGCCTCGAGGGCGTGGGGCAGGCGGGGCAGGTTGCCGCAGCGACATTGTTCGAGGATCGCGGCGCGGGCGTGGTCGGGTAACAGGAGTCGGTCGCGATTGTCCTGGTGGTCGGCCGGGGGCGGTGTGCGGGCGAGTTGGTGGGCCTGGTCGAGCCGGAAGTGGGCGTCGCCGATCTCGCCGCGGGTGCGGTGGTCGAGGTGGAGGCAGTAGGCGGCGGTGCGGCTGCCGGCCCCGGCGGCGAAACGCCACCAGAAGCCGGCCGCCTCGTCCGCGTCCGGTGATGTGCAGCAGGCAGGCGAACACCAGGGCTCCCCGCGGTTCGATGTGGCGGTCGTTGACCAGCCGTGACAGGCGGTGCGCCGCGTAGGGGGAGTTGAGGATCATCACGTCGGTGGAGCCGAGTTCGCGGGCGGCGCGCTCGTGCCGCGACAGGTCCAGACCCCGGCCGAGCATCCCGAGCCTGGACACGTCCACGCCGTGGGAGGCCATCCCCGACGCACAGGGAAGCCGGGCTTCCGGGCTTCCGTGTGTTGTGTCGGGCGCGGACGGAACGCTCTGGCGGCACGGGACTGTCGCCGTGCGTCCACCAGACATTACGATCCGCACGCGTGGGTCGCGTGTGCGCGGCTGCGCGCCATGGATCGACGTTCGGGGGAGAAATCGTGTTGTCGTATTCGAGGGTCCGTCGTGCCCACGCGGCCGCCGCAACCGCCGCGCTGCTGTTCGGGATGACCGCCTGCGGATCCGACGGCGGCTCCCTCCCGCGCCCGCACCGCACCCAGGCCCCGCCGCTACCCCAGTTCGCCCCGACGGCGGGCCCTTTGACCCAGGATCAGGCGCGGCGCAGCGTCCTGACCCCCGAGGACGTCGGTCCGGGTTGGAGCGCGGGAGCCCTCAAGGACGGCGTGCCCGATCCCGGCGACGAACCGTTTCCGAAGTCCGCCGGGAGCCGGGCGTGCGACAAGGCGCTCGACGATATGCCGACCGGCGCCACCCGCGTGACCGTCGGTGCGGAGCGCGAGTTCGAGCAGGACGGGACCGGGGTCAAGGTGATCGTCTCCACGCATGTCCATTCGGGGGACGGCGCGGTGGTCCAGCTCCGCTGGACCCGCGCGATGGTGGAGAGCTGCGGGGATGTCGATTTCCCTGTGGCCGACGGTGCCGCCACCATCCGATATCGTGCCATCGCCGCCCCTGTCGTCGGGGACGAGGCTGTGGGCATGCGGATGGTGATGCGCCCGGGCGTCAACCCGGGTACGGCTGCCACGACCGGGGACATCATCACCGTGCGGGTGGGCCCCAACACCGTCACCGTCCTCGTCGTCGGCGACGCCGGCCTCGACCCCGTCGTCCTGGAACGGCTCGCCCGCCGCGCCGGCGAACGTCTGGTGACCGCCACCCGGGAGTGAGCGACCACACCCTGACCCGGACGCGGCGCCCCCGACGAAATCCGTTGCGCCCGGGACGGCCGTCCAGTGGGTCACATCACCGCTCGCCCTGAGTGCTGCGCCTGGCGGCCGGAACATCAGGAGCCGCGCCGACCGGGCGCCGGTTCGTGCGAGTCCACCCCGTACGGGGATCGGGGTGCTCAGGCGAAGAGGCGTGCGGTCGTGGTGGATCACGACGGCGCCGCGGGTGCGGTGGTCGGTGGTCTTCGTCGGTTTCGGTGTCGTGGTGGGTGAGGCGCGGCCAGACTGGGTCGCGCCGGAGGGTGTGCCGATCGGGAGGAATCGTCGCGTGTTCGTGGAGTCCGAGGTCGTGTCCGGATGGGGTACGGCGGTGACCGCCGGGCTGCTGGAGGTCCACGAGGCGGTGCGGGAGGTTGCCGCGGTGCCCGCGGTGGCGTGTGTCACCGGGGTGCCCGGGGTCGGGAAGAGCGCCGCCGTCGCCGACGCGTTGCGCGCCGAGCGTGGTGAACGCGGGCGGGACGCGGTGTGGTTGACGTTCCGCTCGCGTCCCACGATGGCAATGCTGCGTGACGCCCTGTGGCAGCGACTGTGGCCGGGGACTCTGACCCCGCGCTCGCGCACCGATTTCGAGCACGGCGTCACCCGGGCGTTCGAACGCACCCGCCGCACCGTCGTCCTCGATCGCGCCGACGTGCTGCCGCGCGAGGCGTTGGAGTACTTCGCCGCCCTCGCGGAGGATCCGCGCGTCGACATCGCTCTGATCGCGATCGGCTCCCCCGCCTGGGGTGCGGCGCTGCCGCAACGGGCCCCGAACCTGCACTCGTTCAGCTACCGCCGCATCCGCCTCCAGCCGTTGACCGACACCGAGGCCCGCACGGTCGTCCCCTGCCTGCACCCCATCTGGGCCGGCGCCGCCGCCCCCGCGATCACCGACCTCAACCACGACGTCGCGGGGGCCTTGCGGGGGTGGCGGCGGGTCACCGCGCACCGCCTCGCCACGCCGGGCGCCGATCGCACGTAACGCCCGAGGACGAGCCCGGCTCGTACCGGCCGTGTCGGTGAGGGCGTGTACGTTCGCGCGTGGCCGCCGGAGACCTTGCCTCCCCACCCGGGTCCGACGGCCACGATCGGCCCGCCGGCCACACGTGCGCACCCCCCTGGCCGGCGGGCCGACCGGCGTCCCGGACACGGGCCCGCGCGGGGGTCGGGCCCTTCCGGGACGCCGCAACGGACACCATGATCATCACCTCGGCCCGCCGTTCGACGTAGTGGCGACGGTCGCAGAACCTGTGCGGTCACCGGGAGGCCGCCGACACCGGCGACTCCGACCCGCTGCGGCACTGCATCGCGATGCGGTGGATGGTGTCGCAGCGTGTGCGGGCGCGAGTGTCGTTGGCCGTGAAGCTGTCAGGGGCTTCGGCTGTCGGTTGTCGGTGGGCTGGCCGTGAAAGTTGTCTGAGCGAGCCCCGCACAACCGAGGGAGCCGCGATTGTGACTTTCGGAGCTGTCCGGCGTGCTACTCGCGGTATTTGGCGTGGTGTCGGCCTCGCCGCCCTCGCCATCCGCGGCTGCGTCAAACGCTGAACCACGCGGTGGGTGGCAAGAACGCAGCCAACCTCGTTACCTACACCTGCGTGCGCGCGTTCCCGCCCCGCTCGCGTTGCGCCGCAACGCGCTCGCAAAGTGCGCGGTCCTGACCGGCGCCGGCGGCGCCGCAGCCGCACGCAAGGCTCGCCGCGCGTATGCGGACCGCATCGGCGCCGCGTCGCCTTCGTAGACACTCAGACGAGGTCGAGGCGACCGAGTTCGTGAGCGGTGGGCAGGAATTCGGCTGGGGCCCGAGGCCGCACAGGTTGATCGACTGAAGGGCGGGCTGTTATGAGCACGGCGTTGCTGGCTGCTGTGGCGGGCCTCCTCGGTCTCGTCGTGGGGAGGTTGTGGGATGTGCGGTCAGAGACATCACGCTGGCGCCGAGACCAGAAGGTGGTGAGCTATCAGCGCCGGGCCGAGGCTTTCATCGTGCTCTACGAGGATGTGCGATCGATTGCGCTGGCGGCGCCTGGTACCCCCGCCGCGACCGAAGCAGTTGACCGCGCACGACGAGACAAGACATGGGACAACGCCCTCGTCGCGGTCTGGCTGCATGGGTCGGCTCCGGTTGCCTCGGGGGCCGCCGTGATGGACCGCGTGGTCACCGAACTCTTCTACGGAGTACAAGAGCGGCTGTTCTCCCTGGCGGACTGGGACCAGGCCCGACGGCCTGCCGAGGAAGCATTCAAGGGCTTTATCACAGCCGTGCGAGACGAATTCGACCTGTCGTCGATATCGATCAACTTGTTTCCGCACACGCCGCCGCACTGAGTCTGCTCGATCAGCCGCTCCGCAAGGTCCTCGGTGCCGGCTGGGTGATCCGCCGCGTCCGCGCCGAATGCCCGCTGCCGGGCCGGCCCTCACCTCCCGCGCGAGGCGCGCCGTGCCGGGCGATCGCTGACGGGTCTGAAGACGATGCGGCTATCGCGGTGGGGCGCACTCGGTGAGGAACGCGGGCATGGCGTGGCGTTCCACGAACAGCTCGCGCAGGTGCGCCGGGGCGTCGTCCGAGGGCAGGAACACCCCGTCGCACCGGCGGCAGCAGAACAAGCGGGCCCACACCGCTCGGCGCTCGCGCCACAGTGGATGGGCCACGTGGTACCGCTTGCGGTAGGAACCAGGCGGCGAACCCAAGTCCCGCCCACGAGGCCGCCGACCCCAGCGTCGCGTTGATCAGCAGCGCCGTCACGGACATCACCACGAACGCCGCCAGGATCGCCTGCCGCCACCCGCGCGCCGCCCACGGACGCACCGGCGGCGCCAACGAACGCGACAACGAGGTCTGCGCCCTCCCCGAACCACGCACCGAACCGGACGCACTCTGCAGGCCGCGCGGGCCTTGGAGACGTACGGACGCCGTTGCGCGCGTCCTGGTCACCGTCACCCCGCTCTCGTACAACGCCCGGACCTTGACGACCTGATCGACCTGACGGCAACGCGGGCAAGGAATCACTCTGGTCTCCTCCCATGGGGACGATTCGACATCGGCCGCCCGGCGATCGCAGGGCAGCGTGGGGCGCACCGCGCGGTGGAGGGTCGAACGCGACCGAGCAGTGGCTCGTCGAAGACGGCCGCGGCCGCGTAGACGCGCATCGATCGACGCGGCGGCAATGACGCGACACACGCGCGGCGCCCGAGGCAGGCCGGCGGAACCTCGTGCCCGGCCTTTCTCGTGTCCGCGCCGTCACGACCGTTCCACGTCAGTCAACCACCCAAGCACCCACGCTCGCACGGGAGTTCGCAAGGCGATCCGAGCACACGGCGACTTCGTTGGCCGAGATCGACTTCTATGGGACCTGCGGAGACGGCCCGACGGACGACCCGTATCGCTCGTCGTGCCGTGCGGGCTCGGGCGACCGCAG
Organism: Embleya sp. L77; assembly: GCF_055557415.1. NCBI lineage: Bacteria > Bacillati > Actinomycetota > Actinomycetes > Kitasatosporales > Streptomycetaceae > Embleya > Embleya sp. L77. Next base: position 3,547,839 of record NZ_CM145710.1, on the reverse strand, counting down.
CCACCGATGAGCGTGACCGGCGGAGCATGTTGGTTCCTGCCCGAGAGGTCGAAGGGCCGGGCGACATAGTCGACTTCGGTGGCGGTCTCCGCCTGAAGTGGGTCAGCATGCATCGATCCATACCAAGATCGATCCCAGTGGGTTTATCGGTTGTATGCGTCGATAGGGTTCCGAAATGATCATCGATCGGAACGCCGCCGTCACTCCCCGGCGGTATGTCAGCAAGGACCTCCGCCAGGAAGTGGGAATGAACATCGGCAAGGCCGGTCCCGATGATCTCTCCCCGGCCCGACCCGTCGACGCCGCCAGCACGTACGCGGCCGCTTCGCGCACGTCGGGGTCGGGGTCGTCCAGGAGCGCGATCGGGATATGCGCATCGGCGGCGATCGCGTCGCGTGCCGCCTCGACGGTCCAGTTCCGGAAGTAGCCGCTCATGTCGAAGTGCCAGTCGTCGTCGCCATCGGCGACCTGCAACAGATCGGTACGGGACCCGTCGTCCCAGCAGTTGCGGCGCGCCACGACGGCAACCAGTTCGAGCGTGTCCGGGCGGTGGTGGGTGGAGCGATCCGCGGCGATCCGCAACAGGAACGGCACCGCCAGCGGCGCCACCGAACACCGCGAGCCCTGATGGGAGATCGAGTTCCACAACGACCGGAGACCCCGCTCCGCCGTCACGGCGTCGGCACAACGCATCTCCTCCAGGTCCTCGGGGACGTTCTCGCCCGAGCCGTAGGCGTGGGAGAACCGGCCCCACGGCACCCGTTCGTAGACGAAGCCGTCCCGCACCTCGACCGGCATCCGGGCCACCACCACACGCACGTCCCGCTCGGTCCCCCGCCACTCGGGGGGCGGTAAGAATCGTGTCACCACCCGCAAACGGCGGTGATCAGTCCTCGGACCTGGCAGGTCGAGGCAGTCCTGGCGGATTGGTCGCCTGGGCGAGTGCGAGGCGACCGCCCTTCAGTTCGGGAACGTGGTTGTAGATCGTGTTTCTGGAGACGCCGAGGAGCTTCGCGATTGAGGTGACGGTGTTCTCCGGGCGGGCGAGCAGGTCGCGGGCGTGACGTACCTGCTCGTCGGTCATGGCCGGTGGGCGGCCGAGTCGGGTGCCGCGGGCGCGAGCGGCGTCCAGGCCCTCGTTGGTGCCTTGGACGATGAGTTCGCGGATGAATTCGGCGAGGGCGGCGAAGACGTGGAAGACCAGGCGCCCGCCGGGTGTGGTGGTGTCGAGTGCCTCGTGGAGCGAGGTGAAGCCGATGCCGCGCCTGCGCAGGCCGGACACGATGGCGATGAGGTCCTGGATGGAGCGGCCGAGCCGGTCGAGCGACGGGACGACGAGGGTGTCGCCGGGCCGCAGGTAGTCGAGGGCCTTCCACAGTTCCTCGCGTTCGGCGGTCTTCCCCGACTTCTTGTCGGCGAAGATCCGCAGCAACCGGCCTCGGAAAGAGCGTGGATCTGCCGATCGAGCAACTGCCCCTTGGTCGAGACGCGGGCGTATCCGATCAACGCGCCCGACAGGACGGCGGGTTCGGGCGCGAGCGGGTCGTCGGAGCGCGATTCCATACGTCGGATCGTATGGAAAACGGTGGTGTGGGGGTTGTTGAACAGTCGGACTTCTTGACACCGATTCCTGGACACCCCGAACGTCGGATTCGACGCGCACCGCCTCCCGCGCGATCTTGCTCATCTATCGGTCGATTCATGAGCACCTTACGAAAGGCGTTCTCTGGCCATGGGGGCGCCCCGAGGAGCGTCACTGAGCTTGTTCTTCAACCGCAGACCCGTCCGGCGCGTGCCTGTACGGTTCTTCGTCATGACGGCGGCTCGGTATTGGAGGTTGGTGGACGTCTTCCCGGAGCTCGCCGCCGAGATTGTCGAGCTCTTGCGTGCCGACGACGATGACGCCTTGGCCGACGTGTTCGGCGACCTCCGGTATTTCGGACCGTACACGTGCTCGCCGACGTGTTCCAACCTGCTGACCGCACCGGCGGGTTCATCCGGCTTCACCATGGCTCATCTGGGACGTGATGGGGAGGACGTGATCTGGCTGAGTCTGGATCCCACCATGACGACCATTACCGACATCGAGGTCCTCGACGGCCGCGACCTGGGCCCCGCTGCCCGTCGGTCGGATCAGCCCGCTCGCGGGCAACTCGGTCGAGCTCCACGGCGCGGCGCCTGGTGATGGGAGGCGGCGTTGATCATGCCGTCCCGTCGGGTTGCGTCAATGCCCCATCCCATACGTTGCCTCCGTTTGCCCAGGTCCACAACCACTGGCGCAGGGAAGGCGCCGCGTACCGCAGCCCGTTGTGCGGATCCTGGCCCCGGTGCGGTTCCGGGGTCCCGCCGGTAATGCTCCAGGAATGTGACCCGCGTCGACGCGGCGACCCGTGCCCTGCCCGAGGAAACGCGCCATGCCCTGGCCATGGGCTCCAGCCGCATCGGCGCAGCCATGCTGACCGCTCCGCGCAAAACGAGCGTCCTCGCGGCGACCGACGGGCTCTCTCCTCTGACGGGTCTGCTCGTCGCCCACCATGTCCACCCGGGACGTTCCCCTGCGTTCATCGCCACACCGGCGGAGATGGCACGGTACGGCGCCGCGACCTGGCCACTCAGAGAGATGGGACAATTAGTTACACAGTGGAACCAGGATGATTTCATGACGGCGCTGCATTCGCGTGTATCGCACGAGCACGACCCCCTCCCGCTGACGCAGGAGCGCGTGGACGCCCTCGCCAAGGTGGTGACGACCAGACCCTTCGACCTTCCCTTGGGATGGGTTCTCGCCGCCGTGGCCGCACTCTCGCTCACCTCAGAAAGCGCACTCGGCGAAGTCGCCGACACCGAGGGCTGGTTCGGATAGCGGTCCTCGTGTACACCGGGAGCCTGTCCTGTCGGGAAGGCGCTGTAATCCGCGTGCTCATGGCCGCCCTGGCATCCGGCATGGTAGTCGGTGGCACCCGTCGTGATGGCGGGATGCGGTGGGCCACCGGTTTCGGTCAGGCATGTTCGAGGGTGCCGGCGTGCGGTGTCGCGGTCGTCGTGCCGTGAGTGGTTGCCGGCTGCGGCTGGTGGTGGCTCGGGGGCCCGGTCGCCCGTTGGTGTTCCTCGTGTGTGGGGTCCGGTGCGGACGCCTATTGCCGAGATCCGAGCGGAACGTCGTCGGTCGGGGCGTCGACCCGCGTTCGGGTGCCGCGCCAGATCCGGGCAGCCACCGAACGTCCACACCTGTGGCGCGTGCCGGGCGCGAGCCATGTCGTCGGTGCCGGTGGAACCCCGGTCCGACGCTCGTCCGCTGCGTGATCGCGCGGTGGACTTGTCACACGGCTGTCGGCGGCGTGCGTCATCCGGCGCGACCGAGGCGTGGTGAGGATCAGGGCGTGTCGCCACGGTCGTCCTGGCGTGCCGCTGTCCGGAAGGCGTGGTCCGGATCGTCCTTGGCGGCGGCCTTCTCCTTGAACCGGGTGTTGCAGGCGTCCAGTCGGCCGTGTCCGGCCCGGCATGCCTCGGTGTGAGGTCGTGCCGGCGTGGTTCATCGCGGCGAGTGCGTCGTACAGCGTGTCGGCCGCGTCGGCGACCGCGCGGGGGCCGGCCACGGTCACGGCGGCGGACGCGGCGCCGAACCGCGTCCAGGCGTCGTGTGCCTCGTCGAGCGCCGCCTGCCACTGCGTGGGTGTGCTGGCGTCCCGGCGAAGTTGATCCGTCAGCCTCCACAGCGCCGTGGACAGGTGTTGCCAGGCGTCTTTGCACGCGTGGTAGGCGTCGCCCCGAAGGTCGTCCCGCCGGCGCTCCCGATCGGCGCATTGTTGTTCACGCAGGTGGCGTCCTTGACCGAGTACGGTCGGCCATCCACCTCCCAGGCCCGTGATCGCGCCGATGGCGGCGCCGAGTATCGCGGCCTCTCTCCCGTCCATACGAAGCGATCGCATCCGACGACGCGTTCCGGCACCAGAGAGTGCGGCCGGATCGCGGCCGGGGAAGGTGGTCCGTGCCCGGCGCGCCGCCTGTGGCGAACGGGTTCGTCTCGTTCGGTGAACGGCGCGCGGCGGGGCGGGTGTCGGTGGCAGGGTGGGTGGGCGGTCTTCGTGGGGTCCTCATATCCGCCTCGTGGCGTGTGTGCGGGCTGTGCCCCGCGGCGGCGGTGAACCGGTATGGCCTCGACGGCGCGTGCGCGCGCCGTCGAGGCCATACCCATCGCGACACCGCGGGTCGCCGAGGACACCGCTGCCCCGGTCCACGTGAAGGCCTCGCCGAGATGGCGGTTCGTGCCGGGACCCGGCTCTGCCTGTGCGGCGGCGCAGCGGGGTGGCCCGTTTCGGGTATTGCGGTCCGATGGGTGAAGTCGCGATGCCACGATGGCGGCATGGGGCGACGATTACGACAAGTGGTGCGTGGTGGAACTATCTCCGCCGATCCGGCGGCCTGTCCTGTCGTGAACGATGCCGGGCGGGGCGCCGAGCCGGGTCCTGGCCCGGGCGGGGCGGCGTCGGGTGGTGGTGGCGGTCGATTCCTGCGCCGGCTCCGGTGGGTGTTCCGTCGGGCCGGGACGACGCCTCCGCCCGCGGGCGGCCCCGTCATCGGCTGTGTCGAGGCGGGGCGGGACGCGTCAAAACGGGTTTCGGTGGGGCCGATGGATTGCGACGAGTTCGAGCGGCATCGTGCTCGCCGGGCGGCGCTCGAGGGCCGGCGCACCGCGTTGTACCGGCTGTTCGATGTCGAGGGTGTCCTGTTGTACGTGGGTATCTCCGTGGATCCGAGGAAGAGGTTCCACGGGCACCGGTACGGCAACGGGCGGTCGAAGCCGAAGGAATGGTGGCCGCAGGTCGCGTCGACGCGCATCGAGTGGTTCGACTCCCGCCCGCGGGCCGAGTTCGCGGAGTCGTTCGCTGTGGTCACCGAACATCCGCGCCACAACAAGGCCAAGACCGGGGAGGCTGCCGCCCGTTGGTTCCGCCATCGTTGGCTGGAGGAACGCCTCGCCGGTGGACCCCGTCCGGGGCTCGGCGCGGGCGCGCAGGCGTGGAAGGCGTGGGACGAGGCCACCGCCGAGATCTGCGGCCACGAGGTGCCGTTCGAGTCGTGGTGGAGCCCGCACCCGCCGTGCGGCCGGCTGATGGCGGAACGCGCCGAGGTCGCGCGCGGGCACGGTCGGACGATCCCGGAGCACACCGCGTGGCCGTTGCGGGCCGAGGCACTGACACGTCTGACGCTTCATCATCACGGTCACTGTGAGCGTTGCCGGGCGCCGTACCCGTGTGCGGTGGTCCGGTCGGCCGCGGCGCGCTTCGCGCACGACCCGCAGTACGCGCTGCTGTGGGACCCGCCGGCACTGCCGTGAACGCCATGGCGGTTCGAGCCGCCGCGCCGCGACGGGCCGAGTGTCGTGCGGCGACCGACCGGGATCGGTGGTCGGGTGTTCAGGCGGGGGCAGGGGCCGGGGTGGGCAGGTGGTGGCGGCCGGTGTCGGGATCGCCTTCCCAGACGTCCCGCTTCTTTCCACGCTCGACCTCGCAGCCGTGCGCATCGGCAGATCACCGGACCAGGCCTCGATCGGCCTCCAGGGTTGCCCTGTCCGCTCCCTGTGGCGGGACTTTCGCGTCGACCGAGGGATCGTGTCGCCGCTTCGGTGAAGCGCCTCCCGCTGGTGGGCGCCGACTATCGGGGACCGTCACGTCGACGGCATGCGTTTTCGGCCGGTTCGGCAACCACCGTCCGAGACCACGGAATGGGCGGACACGCGGGTGGACGGGGTTCTACCGTCGACGGTATGTGGGGTGGACGACGTGGCGAGGCGCCGGAGTTCGGTTTCGGGCGGCGTGGGCGGCCGTTGTGGACCGAGCGCGACCGTGACGCCGAGGACGTGCGCCGGGTGTTGCGGCGGGCGCGGTGTCGGGAGTTCTCCGATCGTCGTGGGGGCTTCGTCGTCGAGGGCGGCGCGGACGGCGGGCCGTTCGCTCTGGCGTGCGCGTCCGAGTCCCTGCCCGGCCGCGGGGAGGTCGCGCGGTACGCGGCTGCGTTGCGCGCGGCCGGGTATCACGTCGAGCCCGACGCGGACGACGACGCCTCGCTGTCGGTGTGGCGGCCGGGAACGGCGCCCGCTCCGCACCGGGCCGACCGCACGCCGGCGCGCGAATTGGTGGCACGCGTGATCCGGACCGTCACGATCCTCGGCGACCCGAATACGCCGCCGACGCAACGCTGGGACCTGGTCCGCAGCGTCAACGCCGTGAAACCGGCCCCGGTCCGCCTCACCCGGCTGTCGGCCCGCGACCTGGCGACCCTGGAAACCGCGCTGCACGACCTGGCCGTCGCGCACGACAGGGACCTGTCGGCCCACACGCTGGTCATCGTCGAACTCCTCGACCGCCTCGCCCAGGCCACCGACAGGCCCCGCGACGAAGTGCTCCAGGACGTGGCGCTCGCCTTGGAACAGGCCCTGCCGCCCGAACCGGACCACGGCACATGACCTTCCGATCGCCCGCGACGCCGGCGGCGCGCGAACGCGGGACCGACGGCGGCGCCGAACTCGATCGGCGACCGCGCTCGCCAGGGCCGGCACGGTCCCGGCCGATCCGATCCTTCGAAGGGGGGTCCGTGTGGGTGCGCCCGTCCCGCCCGAGCGGGCGGAGGCCGCGATGCGGGCCGTCGGCTGGGCACCGCTGGAACCGTATCCCGGAGCGCTGCGCCCGTGGCGGTGCGTGTGCACGAAGTGCGGCACCGAGGGCTCGCCCCGGTACGCGCACCTGAAATCGCGCGGCCGCGCCTGCCGGGTCTGCTCCAAGGCGCGTGTCGCGGCGCGGCTGCTCGATGCGGAACACCCGCGCGCGGAGGCGGACGTGCGCGCGGCCGGGTTCGAGCCGCTGGAGCCCTACCCCGGCGCACACCGGGCCTGGCGCAGCAGGCACGCCCCGTGTGGGCGGGTGGTGGCGGTACGGCTCGTCCAGGTGCGAATCGCGGGTCGGGGGTGCCCGGTGTGTTCCGGCGGCGTGGCGATCGATTCCGAGCGGGCGGCGGCGTTCATGCGCGGCCGGGGTCTGGAGCCGTTGGAGTCCTATCCGGGGGCGGGCGCACCGTGGCGGTGCCTGTGCCTGGCCTGTGGTCTGGTGGGCGCGCCCGCGTACGGCTCGGTGCGTGCGGGAGGCACGGGGTGTGTCCGGTGCGGGAAGTCCCGGGCGGTGGAGGCCCGGCGGGCGGGGTTCGCCGAGCGGGCGATCGCGGACATGCGCGCGATGGGTCTCGAACCGCTGGAGCCCTACCGATCCTCGACGTCTCGATGGAAGTGCCGGCACCGGCCGTGCCGCCGCATCGTGTTCCCGACCCATCACATGGCCCGGATCGGCCTGCGGGTCTGCCGGCAGTGCTCGGGCAACGCCCATGTGGAGCCCGCCGAAGCCCACGCACGCATGGTGGCGCGCGGGCAGCTGCCGTTGGAGCCCTATCCGGGACGCGTCCGGGCACCGTGGCGGGTGCGGTGCGTCGGGTGCGGCGCGGAATACCGCAAGGCGCTGCGCGGGAGCGGGGGTTGCCGCCGATGTCGCCCGTTCGGCTTCGACCACGGGCTGCCCGCGCTGGTGTACGTGCTCCATCATCCCGGCCTGAACGCCGTCAAGGTCGGCATCACCAACCCGGGCACCACCCGCCTGGCGACCTTTCGTCGCGCGGGGTGGAGCGTGGTGTCCACCGTGGAGTTCGCGTACGGAGCCGACGCCTTCGACGTCGAACAACAAGTGTTGTACCGGCTGCGCAACGAGCTGCGGGTCCCCGCGTTCGTGACGGCCGACCGGATGCCGTACGGCGGCGCCACCGAAACCGCCTGCGCCGACCTGGTCGACCCCGCGACGCTGTGGGCCCTGGTCCGCGAGGAACATGCCCTCATCCACGCGGAACCCGGCTGAGGACCCGTCGGCACCGGTGCGGGCAGCACCGGCACGTGGTTCCAACGGCCTCCGCACGGAAGGACAGGCACGGAGCTGCCCTGCAGGCCCGTTCACGCAATCGGCGCTCCCCGATGCCGGGTTCTCGGGCTTTTCGCCGCTCGGTGACGGGGGTGGCGCCTATCGTGTGGCTCTCGATGACGGCTCGGGGCGTCGTACGGGCCACGCCCCCGCCGCGCGTTTCGTCGTCTCCCCGATGCCAGGGCCGCCGTTCGCGCGTCGACGGCGGCCCGCACGGCCCGCCGATGTCCCGATCGGACGAACGGTGCGCAGCGTTCGACGCGTGAGTCGCTTCGGTCGCTCCCGCGTCCACGAACCCGGCTCCGTCGTCGCCCCCATGCCCTCGACGCGCGGTCGAACGAGCACTCGACGACGGGGGTGGGGCAATCCGCGGCCGGACGCGGCCGGCAGGCGCTCGGGGCCGAACACGCCGACAGGCGAAGGGCTCGGCGCGGTGCGGCGGGTTCCGGGCCGCGGCGCGGCGCCCGGGCGCTACGGTCGATGCGCCGCCGTGGAGCGGCTGTTCGTCGTGTTCACCGGTGGACAGCGGGACGCTCTCGACCGGCTATCGGCACCGGCGCGGCGTCGCGCCCGGCGCCGGGTCGCACCCTGATTCCTCTCCCGGGCAGTGGATTCGGTACTCGCGCCGCCGCCGGACACCCGTGGGGGCCGATGCCGCGCTCGCCCCACGCGGTGCTGGTTCCGTGTCCGCATCGCCTGGGCCACCGGCATCGGCCGCCCCGTCGCGCCGGTGTCGCCAGGCGTGCTCGGTCGTCGAGATCGAGTTCGCCGGTGGGACGACCGCGTCGTCCGGGCGTGCGCACCGTCGTCTCGTTCGGCCCCGTCGGGTGTAGGTCTGCCTGTTGTTCCTCCCCTACTGCCATCCCCATAGGGGTGTCCCCGCGAACGGGCAGGTCACGGAGGATGTCGGCGCTTCACGTCCGGTCCGATTAAGGGGGGTTGGGCGGGTGCCGGGTGATGTGTCGGGAGGGTGTGGCGATTCGAGGAGGGGTGAGGCGGGCGGGAGACGAGACGGCGGGTGGAGGAGCGGGCAGGTAGGCCGGCCGGTGATGGGCGGAGGGGCTTGGTGGGGGTGGGTGGAGGTGAGGGTGTTCGGGGGGTGTGACGGGTCCGTCGGTGGTCCGTGCGTGGCGTGGTGCCGCGGGGCCCTTCCCGGGGCGGGTCGGCGGGGCCTGTCGGGCGGGTGCCGGGTTCGGTCGTGCCGCCGTCGGAAGGTCGTCGCGCTCCCGACGGCGGCGTGTGGGTGGCGGCCCGGGTCTATGTCAGGGGCCGGTATCGGCGGCGGGTGGTCTGGCCCTGACGGTTCGTGGTGCGGGTGTCGACCACGCCGGCGCCGTCGATGACGAGCAGTTCGGTGGCCGCGTCCGCTGTGCGGGCGACGTCTCGGCCTTTCATGCTCGATGTCCGCGCGGTCGGGTCCTCGGTGCCGTGCGCGTCCACCGTGTGCTCCGCGTAGTGTCCGTCCGGTCGGAAAGCGGGGTGGTCGGCGAGTCCTGAGTCGGTGTCGTCCCGGAGGACGTCGACGGGGACGTATCGGGCCGCCAGGGTTCCGCGCCCCCACGTTATGTACACGGTCCCGTCTTTCACGGTCGCGCCGCCGTGGGGCCGGCGTCTCATCACGTCGTCGATGAGGCCGGCGACTTCGCGGCCGGTGAGGATGTCGGGTTCGCTGTGTCGTGTGCGTTTCCAGGTCCCTTCGCCGGCGGGGTCGATGCGGTAGTGGGGTTGTTCGCGGATCGCGGTCAGGCCGTGGTCGAGGGTGATCGCGACGCCGGGCATGTAGTCGCCGGTGTCGCCGCCGACCACGGTCGTCCGGTCGGAGGGGCGCAGCAGCACCTGTGTCCCGTCGTGTTCGAGTGCCACGGTTCCGCCGGGCAGGGCCCACACGCGGTGTCCTTGTTCGAGGACGCGAGCGAGTTCGGCGTGGACCCGGGCGCGCGTCGAGCGTGTGGCGCTCTCGGGACCGTCGGTGAACGCGCCGGCGGGTACGTCGTATACGAGGCAGGCGCGGACCGTGTCGACGTCGTGGATGGGCAGGCGTGTGCCGTCGCCGCCGTTGGTCCAGCCTCCGGGGCCGCAGGTGACGGTGACGTGGGCGGTGTCGGGGTCGGTGCCGACTCCGGCGCCGGCCTTGGCCGTCCAGCCGTGGGGGCTGCGGTCCAGGTGTCGGGCGATGGCCTGGGCCCGGCGCAGGGGGTGGGGCAGGTGTTCGCCGCGCACGATCGTGCTGACGAAGTGGTCGCCGGTGAGGCGGTGTCGGGTGCCGTGGGGGTAGGGGGATCCGAGTTGGTCCAGGTGGATCGCGAGGAGATCGGCGACGCTTCGGGCGCTTTCGGGCATGGCAGGGGGTTCTCCTGGTGTTCGCGGGGGATTTCCCGGTCGCGGATTTGTTTCGGGGTCGCGGTTCGGGTCGTGGACGGCTCGGTGGGTGAAGGGGTCCGACCAGCGTAGGAACGTCCCGGGGCGCGCCCCGACCGCCGACACCCCACCCCCGGACCGGCCGGAACCGGGAAGGGGGCCGAAACGCACCGGGCACGACTCTCGGCCGCCGTCGGGACTCGGCGCGGCCGGCGCGCCGAGTCCCGATCGGTTCACGTCACGGCGTGATGAGCTGATCCGGGCATTGCGGGTCCGGCTCGCCCACCGCACCGGCGATCATCCGTTCCATGGCGTCCGCAGGGGTCAAGGACGACTGGGTGAGGAGCACTCGTGCGCCGAAGGGCACGGGCAGCGGCCCGGATCCTTCGAGTTCCGGTCGGAGGTGGGTCATCGTCCGGTCCGGGCGGAGCACGAACAGCCCGCATCCGGGCGTGGCTGCGGCGACGACCGAGCACTCGCCGCCTTCGGGGCGGCCGAAGACGGCCACGATGGCGGACTCCGCCCTTCCCATGGGGGAGTGCTCTGCGTGGGGGTCCGTCAACCTGCCCAGGACGCCGCCGACGCCGTGGGCGGCCACGAATCGCACCGTACGGACGGCGGCGTCGTGGCCGAGCCATCCGTTCCCGGGTTCCGGCGCGGTCAGCGACACGACGACCCGGCCCCACCCGGTGGAGTGGTGCCCGAACCTGATGTCCGCGTGACGGTAGCGGGACTGGTCGCTCATGAAGTGCCTTTCGCGTGGGGGCTGTTCGGGCCGCGAACCGGCCTGCCCCATCAGTTTCGGGCCGCCCCGGGCCCCGACCCGCCGGCCGGCGCCCACCCCCGGACCGGCCGCACCGGGGAGGGGTCGCGGAGACGACCCGGCCCGGTCTCGCCGAGTCACGCGTGCGGTCCGATCCGCCGCAACGGACCGGACGCGCGGGGACCGACGGGGGCCGGGACGCGCACCGCGCGTACCCGACCCCCGTCGCCGCCCACGCCGCTCACGGCGGCGGTGCCTCAACCGGGGGCGTCGGTGGGGGGTAGGGATGGCGGAATCGCTCCGGGATCAGGTTCGCGGGCGTGTCGGGCGCGGGGGCGTCGGGGTCGCCGCTCCCGGACTGGTGCCACAGGTACAGGGCGAGTTCGTCGGTGGCCGCGTCCCGGGCCGCCCGCCCCTGGTACGCGTCCACGCGGACGTCGCCCTCGGTGTACACGGCAAGCCCGAAGTACTTGTTCCCGATGTCGTCGTCGTGGTGCGCGACGATGACGTACGGCCAGTCCCCCAGGTCCCATCCCTGCGATCCCCAGAGCGCGACGGCATGCCACAGGGGCTTGATCGTGCCCGTCCACGCCCAGCCGTCGCTCTCGTGGTCGTCCTCCGGGACCCAGGGCAGGCGATCGACCGGCACTCGGCCGTCCGGGCCGGCGGGAGCCGGATCATCGCTCTCCGACTCCGACACGGGCCCCGGCTCGGGCATGGACTCGGGCATGGGATCGGGCATGGGATCGGGCATCAAGGATGTCTCCTCACGGGTGGGGAACGGATCATGCGGCGCCCACCAACGTAGGAGCGTTGCGGGACCCGCCGAACCTCGCCGACACCCACCCCCGAACCGGCGGCAACCGGGAAGAGGCACCCACCGGGCCGGTGACGCTCACCACGACGGACGGCGCAGGATCCGGTGCCGGAAGGACCACGTCGATCGTGTGCCCACCGACCGAGCTCCACGTCCCGCTCGCGACGAACCACCCGCTCACCATCCGACATCGCAGGTGACGAGGCGAGGATCCGGGCCACGCGAGACCACGGCCGCGCCCGGAATTCCCCACCCCCCCCGCTCAGGGTTGGGACAGAGTCGCTCACCTTGAATCCCCACCCGCGGGCCGCCGACCCGGGGTCGGGCGCCATGCCTGTGGGAGCCGCCCGACAACCCGCGCTTCCGGCGGGCCGGGTCGAACTGCCCCGGGGTGGCGTGGCCATCGCGCCGGCGACGCCGAAGGCACTCGTGACCGGCCGGCGCGGCCCCGGCCCTCGACTGTCGGTTGGCTCCCGATCCTTGCCGAGCGTTCCGGCATGTGGCGAACGAAGAGCATGCCCGGCCGTTTCGGGGTTGTGCCCTCTATGTCGTGACGGCAACGCACAGTTCCGCCTGGCGGTGCGCTCCGGTCGGTGCGCCAGGACCGGCCGGGGTCGAGGAACACGTCGTCAGGGGGCGCGCTTGAATAGGCGCAGCAGTGAGTGCGATCGAGGCGGATCGATCCGGGGTGAAGCGCGCTGCCGGGCCGGGGTGCCCCAGGCTGTGACGAACGCGTTCTGCGGGAGCGCCCGAGGTTGTCGAGGTGCAGGTGCCGGATTTTGAAGCGCAGGTGCGGCGCCTGCTCGGTCTCGGGGTGGCCGGCCCCGAGGATCCCGCCTGGGGGCGCCTGGAGGCGCCGCTGGGCACCGCTTTCCCTGACGACTACAAACGTTTCGTCGACTCGGTGCCACCGTGCCTGGTGAACGGCAAGCTCTACATCCTGAGGCCGGGTGTGCGGCGTTGGGGGCTCGACGCCTGGGTCGTCGAAACCACCGAGGCCTTCAGGGACGCCGAATGGGCCGACCTGCCCGAACCGATCTTCGCCGGGCCCACGGGTCTGATTCCCTGCCTGTCGAGCGACGAGGGGCACGTGGTGTTCGTCCGTCGGGACTCGTCCGAGGTCGTGGTGCACGTCGGAGACGGCGACTGCCCCGGCTACGCCATGGGCTTCTCCGAATGGATGTACCGGTTCCTCACGGGCGAGGACATGCTGGGCGAGGACACCGCCTACGACTACTCCCACGGGGTGGCCGCCGGTTTGCCCGGGACGCCGTTCATCGAGCGGCTCCCGTAGTCGCCGTTCGGAGGTCGAGGTAATTCTCGACGGGCCATCGCACGGCGGTGGTGGTGCGGGTGAGGTGGGGGCCGGGCTGTCGACAGCGAACAGGGTGCGGTCGCGGCCCGGTATCGGGCCGCGACCGCAAGCAGGCGGGCCGGGTGGTCCCCCTGGCGGGCGCGGTCGAGAGGAGGGCCTCGGTCGTCGGGGCGCAGGGCGTGGACGGTCTCTGCGAGTCGGCCGCCGCTCGTATCCGGCGGTCCGCGGGACGGCTTCCCGCGTCAGCGCAGCAGGCGACGCCGATGGGTGTCGCGAGGTCGACCGGTTGTGCGGCGGTGAAGGCCGGGAGCAGCGGTTGGTCGATCGCGGTTCCGACGGTGCCGGCTTCCGTTCCCCCGCCGGGTGGGCCTCGCGGTCGGGGACGGGCGTGCTGTTCGTGGGAGAGCTTTCGCGCAACGGTTCCGCTCCGGCCGGGAGTTCGCGGTCGAGGAAGCGGCGCAGCGGGGTGCGGGGGCGGTCCGGTGCGGGGGCGGGCTCGTGTCGGCCGCCCGCAGGGGTGCGTGTGGGGATGTGTTCACCGGGTCGGAGGTGTCTCGTGGTGGGGCTCGGAGGTGTCTCGTGGTGGGGCGATGCGTGCGGTCCGTCGCGGCCGGGCGGACGATGCGACGCGTCGGTCGTTCGCCGGCTCGCCGGGTCGTTGTCGGTGGGGGTCGGTAGCGTCACGACACGGTCGTCGGGGCTTGCCCTCCCAATCGGGTCCGACGGCCGGGATCGGCCCGCCGGCTTCTCCCCCCTGCCGGCGGGCCGGATCGGCGTATCGGGCGCGGCCCGCACGGGGGTTCGGCCGCGTTCGGTACGCCCTGCGGGGCACACGAGCCGGGTCCGCCTCGCCCGTGGCGCTCGTGCGGGAACCGCGGGTGGCACCGTTCGGGCGGAGCCGCCCGCCTGGCCGATTTCCCCTTGGAGAAGCCGACGGGCCGGCCTCGCGGGAGGGTGCCGCATCGGCGAAGCCGCCCTCGGCGGGCCCTGCTTCCCGGGAAAGCGCACCGGGCCCCGTTTGTGCGACGCGGTTCGCGACACCACGTACTCCACCGACCGCCATCGGCTTCGGGTGTGCCGTGTTCGATTGCCGCCTCGCCGCCGTCGGCCGCCGCGCGGTGACGTCGACGTCGTGCACGGGACCGACGCGGGCTTCCCGGGGGGGGGGAGGAACGGGGCCGTCGATCGCCATGGGATACGGGAGCCGTACCCACCCGCGCCGCGGTTCTGACGTTTGTTCGACCGACGGCGTCAGTCGAACGGCTCGGCGCGACCTGGAGGGGGGTCGATCCTCCGGGATCCGTGAACGGCGTCTCGTCTCGCCCGGACGACCGTCTGTCGAGCCGAACGCGCGGACGCATCCACGGTGTGCTTTCGGTCGTGGCGGCGCGTTGCTTCGCGAACTTCGCAGGCGCGGTCGGCAGGCGGCTGTGCGGACCGGCCGGAAGCGTCGTTCGAACGCCCCCGCAGGTCGCCCGCGCCGCGGCCCGCACATGCGGATCGTCGCGGGACGAAGGCGCGTCGGCGACCACCGACTCACGGCCGCAGTCGGCGACCTGCCGCGTGGCGAGCCGCGGCGGATCCGGGAATCGCATCGCCGTGGACGCGGCGTCGACTCGCGTCCTGGAACGGCCACCGCGCACGTCGACGGGGGCCGAGGCGGGGTGGGGCGGGTCCGAGGTTGTTGTGGCGTGTGGACACCGCGATCCGCGGCCGGGTGACGCGAGAGCGTCCCTTTCGCGGTCGCACCGAGGTCATGCCGCCGGATGCTCGCCGGTATCCGGTGTGTCCGAGGAGTCCGCCACGGGCTGGAGCCAGTCCCCGTCCGGGCGGGCCAGGAGCCGGGCGTGGCTGTAGGCCATGCCCATGGTGAGAACGGTGTTCCCGCGATAGTGCTCGCCGTGGCGGGAGACGACCAGTGCGAGATCCACGATTCGGGGGTGGGTGAGCGAGAGCGGCAGCAGCAGCTGGACTTCGTCGGCCTTGGGGTACCACATCGGAACGGCGGCCTTGTAGTTGCGCCGTACCAGCTTCGTGGCCCGCTCCACGGCGCCGTTCAGGCACAGTTCCAGCCGGTAGGGGTCCGATTGCAGGGATGGGGGGAACCTGTCGAGGTTGTCCTCCACGATGTGGCGTGCGTTCACTTTCAGTTCCCGGTTCCAGTCGTAGTAGTAGACGGCGGGAGTGTCGGTGTACGTGGCGGGCTCCGGTGGGGTGGGGAAGTTCCGCAGGAAGTCGCGGTCGCTGCCCACGCGCCAGCCCCGATGGAACCAGGGCTGACGGCCTTCGTTGCGGTTGGGTTCGAAGAGCCCGTAGATGTCCTCCTGTTCCTTGGTGGCCAGGCCGGTGTTGAACGTGCTGTGGCGTTCGTCGGGGGCGGTGAGGACCTTGCCCTGGAGGTGGGCGCGCTCGAAGGTCCACTCGACGTAGTTGCGCAGGATCCGCTGTTCGCCGGAGAAGTTCGGGTCGCGGCCGTCCCAGTCCTCGTCCTCGGCGAGTTCCGCGAGCTTGTCGAAGGCGTCCGGATCGCCCTCGTGGGCGCGGCGCTGGGCGGCGGAGCGGATCCGCCCCATGTGGGCATGGGTATAGAGGGCGCGGTCCTGTGTCTTGGGCCGGCCACCGACCGTGGGGTGGGGCGTGCCGTGGGATGCGAGGCCCTGTTTGAAAGCCGCGAGGTCGGCGGGTGTGGCGGAGGGGCGTCCGTCGGACATCGGGAGGTCTCGCTCTCGGGGTGTCGGGGTGTCGTGTCCGGTATTCGGGTGGCGGGGGCGGGAGTTGGTCCCGTGACCGACCTCGCGGATGCGTGCGTGTCGGCTGTTCGTCACCCGAGGAGGTGACCGTGCCGAACGCGCCACGGCGGTCGGAGGTCCCTGGCGGCCCTCGACGGTCGATCACCCTCACATCATGGATTGCTCTCGCCGAATAGCGGGCGGGAACGGGAAATCGGACCTGCTCCGGTGCTCCGGTGTCCGGTGCTCCGATGTCGCGCTCCCGCATGCTGTCGGGCTCCCGCGTGCCCGCGCCGGCGCGTCGTGCGGGCCCGGGTTCCGAACGACCCGGTGAGGGCCGGGCGCGATGGTGGGCCCGGCCTCGTCGAAATCGGCCGTTCCCCCACGAGGCACCGCCGTGAACGGCGATCATGTGCGCATTCCGGGCGAATCCCGCCCCGGTCTTACGGAACGTCGAGCGAAGGAGTCGTCGGATGCCGTCGTCGGTTCGGGAAGTGCGTGTGGCGTTGGAGTTCGAGGTCGAGAAACTGGCCGAGCGTCGCGAGTGCCTGGAGAGGGAACTCGCCGAGGTCGAACGGCAACTGGAGGCCCGACGCAACGCGGTCGCCGCGCTGGCCTTGATCCGCCCCCTCGCGCTCCCGCCCCGTTCCCGCGCGCGGACGGTGCGGCCACGGATCGTCGACGACGCCCCTGCGGGGGATCCGGGCAAGGCCCCCGGCGAGCATGCGTCCACCGACAACCCCCGGCCCGACGGCTCCCGGCCCGAGACCACCCGGCGGCGTACGCCCGCGCGAGCCGCGGTCCCCTCGGCGACGGTTTCCTCGACGCGCGTCCCGGGGCCGACCGCGCCGTCGGGCGCGCGCCGGGTTCGCGGCGGGCTGCGCGAGGAGATCGCCACGCTCCTGGCCCGGACCGCGGAGCCGGTGAACGTACGCCGACTCTCCGAGGCCCTGGGCGAGAGGGCCACCAAGAGCCGCATGGAGAGCGTGCGGATCTCCGCCGAGGGCCTGGTCAAGGCCGGACGGGCCGCCAAGGCCGGACGTGGCCTGTTCACCGGTGTCTCCCCCTGAACCAGCCGGTCGTCCCGGGCGCCCACGTGGCAACGATCGACGCCTCGACCCCACGCATACGACGACGCGGTAGGAAACCCCCCGGCACGGCCGCGGGTTCGGGCCGGGCGGAACCCTGCTCCCCCGGCCTCCGCACGCAGGCGGCCGTGGCCCGTCGGCTGCGGCAGCCGCTCGCCGCCGGCCGCGACCGCCGCATGCCACGACGACACGAACCCGGGTGTCCCTTCGGCGTGCGATCTCCCTCCCGGCGTGTTCACGGGTGGTGGCGGGTCGCCGGAAGGCGCGCGTCGGTTCTAGGTGTCCCTTCGGCGTGCGATCTCCCTGCCTGCGTGCTCACGGGCGGTGGCGTGGCGTCGGAAGGCGCGCGCGTCGGCGGTGGTGGCCGCGCGCTCGACCAGGTCTCGGCCCAGGAGTCGGACGAGTTCACCGGGCAGGTCGCAGGTGCCCACCAACGGCGGCGACACATCCCTGGCCCACCCGGAACGAGCCTCCCGTGAACACCGGGTCACCGCTGGCGGGCCGCTGCCCGGCAGCCCCATTCCGCCGGCACCGCACAATCGAGGGCCTTGGCCGGGACGACTTCCACATCGACTTCGACCGCCGGCAGGTCAGCTATCCCCCGGGGCGCGGTGGGCAAAGGCCGGCACGGCCCGTACCCGATCTCCTTCACCCACCGCCACACCGCTGATCGTGGCACGGCTCGTCAAGAGCCGGTGCCGTCCCCGCCCGGTCCGCACCCCGCCGCACGACCACCGCCGACAGCGCACGAACCGTGGGCCTTCCACCGCGAGAACTCCGCGACCTGCGTCATGAGGTCGAATGAGGACATGCCGAGGAGTGATTCGAAATGACAGAATTCTATACAATCTACTATCTGGCCCTGCTCGTGATCTACATGTTGCTTCCGGTGCTGTTCCGGTTTTCTTCTCTTCTTGCGAAGAAGACCGACGACAGCCTCGAAGGGCGCATCCTCCACCACAAGAAGGAGCAGCGCGGACACGCCCTCGTGTCAATCATCCTCTCGGGGTCGTGCTGAGTTTCATTCCGCCCGCGATTACGGGCATGGAGGACTCCAAAGGGGTCGATGTCTGGCTGAACGGAATCTTCGCCCTTGCGTGTGTTGGGTTCGCTGGCTTCTTCCTGTGGGGCGGAATTCAGGGGATTGAGATGAATCGACGGTCCCTGCGAAAGGCTCAGGTTGAGTTGGGGAAGGCACGGGACGAGAAATAGAAGCCCGTCTTTGTGTTCTCCGTGTTGGCCTCGATCGTTCATGAGTGATCGCCGTCGGCGCTTTTGTGGACAAGGCTCTGTCCTCCCCGACGCAGAAGCAGAAATACGAGACGAGAACCACAGCGCCGAGGACGATGCGAGCGCATACCTGCACATGCACACGGATCCGGACGTGGGGATCGGGGATGCCAGGCAGCAGAAGGTGCGAATCCGGATCGATCACATCGATGCCTGGTGGCCGTGTGCCTAGAACGGGGCGGGCCGCCAATTCCATTCAGTGCCCGACCTCGCGCAACTGAAGCCCCGCCGGGACACGACCCGGACCGCTCTGCGGCCTCGTCATCGCTCCTGCCAGCCGAAACCGGCACCGACCGATACGTGGAGAAGCCGTGCGCGCCTGCACCGTCCGCAACGGCGACAGCAGCCGCTCGGTGCCGCTCAAGCAGACGAACGGCAGGCGCCACCAAGCCGATGTGGTCATGAGGGCGCGTCGGACGCGACAGGGGAAACGAGGCTCTCGAGCACGGCGCTCGGTGTTCGACTACGCCGATCGGCGCGTTCACGGACTCGCCTGTCGGCTCCGCCGGGAACCGACTCGCACGGTGGAACGTCCCCCGGGGCCCCTGGCGTCGTCATCGGTCGTGGGTGGGCGACCCTCGGAATGCTTGCACCGAACGAGCTGCGGTGGGGTGACGCAGAGGCCGATTCGTCCCGATCACGAAAGACGGCCCGCCCGCCCCGGCTTGCCGGCACGATCGGCGCATGCTCATCACGCCCCGGCCGGGAGCCGACCGCAGAAACATCCGTGAAGCACTCCGTCATGCCCTCCACGCGGCCGGCAACCTTCGCGGCGCCTCCGCGGACACCGCCTACGACCGGCTTCTGCGCTACCTCGAATGGGCGACCGAAACAGCCGGCAGCCTGCGCCACCAGATCAGTGACGCGGACATCGACCATCTCGTCCTGACGTCCCGCCACCAGGCCCTCCTGGGCAGTTGCGGCACCCTCGCCGGAAGCTCCCAACAGCGTCTCGTCAACGCCTTGGTGGATCTCGAACTCTCCGAACGCGTTCGCGCTTTCGAGACCGCCGGGCAGGCGTTGGAAGCGCGGATAGGCCTGTGGAACGGGCCGGAGGCGTTCGTGGTCGCCGACTCCAGCTTCTACTGCCACAACCCCGAAAAGCTCGCCGACGCCGACCTGCACAAGATCCTGGATCTGCCCGATCACGCGAGTATTCATCTGCTGTTCCCGATCGCGGTCGTCGACGAGCTCGACGGTCTCAAGGAGTCCGGCAAGCAACCGGGCCGCTGGCGCGCGTCACACACCCTCGGCCTGCTGGACGAACGCCTACGCGGGTCCACGTGCGGCACCTTGCCCCGGGACCGCGCCGTTTCGGGCATTCCGATCCGCAGCGACGTGAGCGTCGAAATCGTCCTGGACCCGCCCGGCCACAGACGCCTGCCCATCGTCGACGACGAAATCATCGACCGGACGGTCGCCATCCAGTCCCTGGCCGCCCGCGAGGTCCGACTACTGACCTGCGACACCGGACAGCACACGCGCGGACGCGCGGCCGGCCTGGCCGTGACGAAGATCCCCGCCAAGGACCCAGGCCCGGAACCCGACCCGGCCGCACAAACCGGCAACGGAACAAGGGCCAGACGAAACGAGCGCAAGGCCGCCCAGGCAACAGACACACCGACGCAGACCGATACCGCCGGCTGAGCTATGGCCTTCGGTCGTCGTCAACCGTTCCCCTCCCGCCCTGGGTTCCGTCATCATGAGGTTTCGGACCGTGACGACCCAAAGAGGTGACCACCACCATGGGCGAGCACAACAAACCGGCTCCCGACCCGTCCAAGGGCAACCCCCCGCCGGGCAACAAGGACGGCCAGCCCACTCCGGAGCCGACCCTGGACGGCCGCCACAAGAAGGACCCCAAGTAGATGACCGGCGCCCTCGAGGAACGCCGCCGCGCGCTGGACGAGGCGATGCGCGCACGCGGGGCGTGGCCCGAGGACGCCCCGTGGGTGCGCGCCACGTTCGACGCGCTGCCCCGCCACGCGTTCGCGCCCGAGCGCCTGTGGGACTGGGACGGGAGCACGTACGTACCCGTCGACCGCGGCGCGAGCCCGGACCGGTGGGCCGAACTCGTCTACGCCGGGCCCGACGACGCGGCCGTCACCGAGGTCACCGACGGCATCCCGTCGTCGTCCCTGTCCGCCCCCACGGTCGTGGCGACCATGCTCGACTCCCTCGACGTCGAACCCGGACACCGCGTCCTGGAGCTGGGCACCGGGACCGGCTGGAACGCGGCACTGATCGCCCACCGCGTCGGCACCTCCGAGCGAGTCACCAGCGTGGAGGCCTCACCGGAACTCGCCGAAGCGGCGGCCGGGAGGCTGGGGCGTGCCGAGATGCGCGTCAACGTCGCGGTCGGCGACGGCAACCTCGGCCGGCCCGCAACGGCCCCGTACGATCGGGTGATCGCCACCTACGCCGTCGACCACGTCCCCTGGGCCTGGGTCGAGCAGACCGTCCCCGGCGGCGACCTGGTCTTCCCTCTCGGGCGCATGGGGCACTTCGCCGTCACCGTCGCCGACGACCACCGCAGACGGCTGGATGCACGGCCTGGCCCAATTCATGAACGCACGCGATACACCGGCGCCCGCCGCCACCGTCCGCTCCTACACGCAGGTCCGCGCCGGCCGCGCGCCCGACGACAAGCGGGGCGTCGACCGCGACATCACTCCCCTGCACACCGACGTGAACCTGCTCTGGGCGCTGCGCATGGCCCTGCCCGACATCGTCTACACCACCGACACCGACCAGGACGGCGTCAACGCCTGGATCCACGACGGCACCTCCTCCTGGGCCGTCGTCACCACCGAGCCCGACGGCAGCGCCCGTAGCGAACAAGGCGGACCCCGCCGCCTGTTCGACGCGGTCGAAACCGCCTGGGACGCGTGGACCGCACACGGACAGGTCAGCCGCTGGGACCACGGCATCACCATCGGCCGGGACGAGCAGTACGTGTGGGAAGGCGACCCCGACACCGGCCGCCGCTTCGTCCTCCCCACACCGGTATCAGCCCTCGGCTGATCCCCACACCATCGACCACGACCAAGGCCCCGCCCGCACGCCCCGACCCGCCTCTGTGGTGCTGCGCAGTCCGACGCGCGTCACAGGACAGGTCGTACGTCGACGCGGGCCCGGATCGGGCCCGGACAAGAGGCAGCAGCCGGCAAATACGGAGTCTGCCGCGTGGTGCTGCGACTCGGGGCCGTGATCGACGGCGGCGTGGCGAGGTCCGTCCTCTTGGTCGGTGCCGCGGCCCCGAGCCGTCTCCGCCCGCTCTTGTGAGGGCTGTTGGTCGAGCACAGGGTTCAGTGGGCGCCGAGATCGAGTACGGCAAGGCGGAGCGGGCCTTCGTGGTGGGAAAACGGGTTGTGCACGACGGTGTCCGGGGACGCGGATGCCAAGATCCTGGCAGCATCCGCTGCCTCCAACTGCGACAGTGAGCCTGTTTGACGCAGTACAACAGCAAACAGGTATGTACGTTGCAGATACTCGACCTCTGGGTGTGCATCGACAATCGGGTCCCAAGGTCCCCCCAGGATGGAGCTGGTCTCCCGCGTGGCCATGGGGCTTCCGTCGCGCACGGCGCCGGCCCGGGCATCGACGTCGAGATCGTCGAACGCAACCCGCAGCAGAAGGGGTTCGTCCCGCTGCCCAAGCGCTGGAGGGTCGAGCAGACCTACGCGATCCTGATGCTGCACCGGCGCCTGGTCCGCGACTACGAGCACCGCCCCGCCTCCTCCGCCTCCCGCGTCCACTGGGCGATGACCCACGTCATGGCCCGCCGCCTCACCGGCACGAACACCCCCACCTGGCGCGAACCGAAGGCGGTGGCAGCGTGAACATCGAGCCCCTGCTCGACGCACTCGGCCTCCAGGAGGACGCCGCCCGCGCACTCGCCGACGAACTACGCACCCGGATCACACACTTGCAGAGCCGGCTGAGGGACGCCGAGACCCACCTCGAACACCTCGCGATCACCCGCAGGACCGTCACCGCCCTCGCCGACCGGATCCCCACACAGAGCGCCTCACCCGACCTGCCCGACCACCCGGACTACCCCCGCATCCTCAACGTCTGCAACGACGCCGACAGCCCACTGCGAGCCCGAGACGTCTGCGAAGCACTCGACCACGAACCCCTCCCGAAGAACATCGAAGGCACCCGCGCCAAGCTGAAACGCCTGGTCAAGCTCGGCCTCCTCACCGAAGTCGACACCGGCAGCTTCGCCACGAAGCAGCAGCCGACAGACCCCGGAACCACCAGCCCCGCTCCAGCCTCACCCTGAAACGGACATCAATTCACGAACCGTCCTCTGAGACGAAGCACTCCGTGCCAACACGAGCCACGACAGCCAGAGCGGCGGCTTCGTGGTCGAGACCGTGGAGCCCACCCTCAACCAGCCGCCGCCCGGCCGGCTCGCGCCCCGCGGCCTGTGGCCTGTGGTGCGCGGCCTCCCGAGACAAGGCCCCGTGCCAGCCCGGTTCACGCGTTCGTAGCGCCGTCACCGTGACGGCGCTACGAACGGCGGTGTGACGGCAGCGGAGACGATGATCTCCCGGCGAGCTCGCGGCGCTCGCGCTCGTCCGGGCCGACCAGCACCGCGCCCGGCGGCGCGGGCCGGGGAACCCCGGCCGGCCCGCGTCGGGGCCCGGGGCTTGTCGTCGGCCGGGGCGAACGGTCGTGCGGCTGTACCGGCGGCGTTGTTCGGGCGGGTCCATGCGGGGTGTCAAGCGCGGCGGCCCGGGCGAGGGTCCCGATCGTGGTCTCTCCGTCCGGGCCGGGGTGTCAGTAGCTGAACAGGGCGCACCGCGCGTCGTCGGTGGGCCTGGCGCTGCTTCGCGCCCCTCGAAGCGTCCAGCCCGGCGCCGTGTCGCCATCGAATGCGGATCAGGGCGCAGCAGGCCCGGGAACCGGGCAGAAAACGACGAAACGCCCACCGGGTACGGCGACTCGGCGCAGACATGCGCCGCCCCCGGCCGGCACAGGACCGGGGCAGTCCGAGTGGGCTGCGGAGGTGCTCGGTGGATCCCAGCCCACGGTTTCGTGGATCCTTCAAGGCCTCCTCGGCGGCCACGGTCGCCGGGTCGATCAGGTGCACGCCGTCCTCGAAGGCTTCGAAGCCGACCCTGGCCCACGCGGCGGTGATCCGCGCCGTGACGCGGTCCCTCTCCTCCTGCCCGGGCTCCCAGCCCGGTTCACGGTCGGAGATTCCGGGCATGCAGGCGACCGCTCTCGTGCCCGGGGACAGTCGTTCGATCGCCTCCGCGGCCAGGATCGGCCCCAGGCCGAAGCCCCGCCACCGCTCGTCCCGGACGACCCGGTCCATGACCAGCAGATCCACGCCCATGTACTCCAGGTACTCGTCGGCCCGCTCGCCGAAGTCCCCGCTGTCCTGGTCGAGCAGCACGCAGCCGATGCGGTGCAGGTCCGCGGACTCCTCCTCCATCGCCCACCACGCGTTCATCCCCCGGTCGATCCGGACACGGAAGAACATCATTCGACCCACCGCGACGCCTTCCGGCTCGAACGCCGGGCAGAAGGTGTCGCCCCGGCCCGGCGCCTCGTCCTCGCAGGAGATCTCGCCGTCCGAGCCGAGGAGGGTCGGGCAGCGGGTGTCGTCGTGTACCTCGTTGATCGGCCAACGGTTCGACGCACTGACGTTCGCCTCGCGCAACATCGCCCCCATCGGGTACGCCGCCTTCGCGTTCCTCCTCGGCACAGTCATCGGGCTGCTCGTACGCCGCACGCTGTCGGCCATGGCGCTCACCCTCGCCCTGTTCGCCGTGATCCAGGTCCTCGTGCC
Source organism: Embleya sp. L77 (assembly GCF_055557415.1). Classification (NCBI taxonomy): domain Bacteria; kingdom Bacillati; phylum Actinomycetota; class Actinomycetes; order Kitasatosporales; family Streptomycetaceae; genus Embleya; species Embleya sp. L77. Next base: position 3,523,718 of record NZ_CM145710.1, on the reverse strand, counting down.
CACCCCCCCGGCAGCACCTCATGACCCCGGTCACCAGCACCGTGAAGCTCGACGCCGAGGCGATCTCACGAGCGGACTTCATGGGTTTCAACGAACGCGGCGCGGAGATCGACGGCTACACGATGCCCGGCGCGTGGTCGCTGACGTCCGACAGCCAGGTATTCAATGCCGACGGCACTCCGTATACCACCGAACAGGCGGAACCGTGCCGGCAGAGGGACCCGCAGGCGGCAATGGCCTGCACCGCCCGGCAGAACCTGCACTTCGACTACACATATCAGCCCGCCGACCGCTATTGGCGTTTCCAGTGGACCGAGCTGTCGGTGTTCCTCGGGCTTACTTTGCTGCTGACCGGATTCGGTCTCTGGCGGATTCGCACCTACTCCACCTGAACCACGCCGAGCCCTGTGGGATCTTGGCTGCCAATTCGCAATTCGACGCGTAGGGTGCTGGGTTCGCCGGGTGATATGTCGGCCGGTCCGACCACCGCTCGGCAAGCGGTGACCGGACCGGGCTGTCGGGACGCCGCCCCACGACGTACTCCTGCCCGTGGTCGCGCGCCGCGAATTCGCCGACCACGGTGCGGAGATCAGCACCCGGGCCGGTCGCGCCGGTCACGCGGCAGGGTGCTTGATGCTCTCGATGATCCGGGCGAAGCCGTCACTCCCGTGGCCGGCCTCCACCTGCTGCTGGATGAGCCGCTGGACCATGGCGACCGGTTCGGGGCTGACTCCCTCTTCGGCGATCGCCTCGATGAACAGGCCGAGGTTGGAGAACGTCAGGCTCTGCTGCCCCGGGACCGTGTAGTCGCCGCCGTCGATGACCGCCGCGTACCCGGCGAGTTCGCCGGTCATCGCGGTCAGCCACGGCGCGGCCATCTCCGCGAACCGGCCTGCGGACACCCCCGCGGGGGCGAGCAGGGCCGCACCCTGCATGAATCCCGCGAACATCACGTACATCGCCGAGAGCAACGCGAAGTCGTAGAGCGACGCCAGCCCCGCGTCCTCGCCGAAGTAGGTGCTGCTCGCCCACTGGTCGAGCAGTGCCGCGTGCTCACGGAACGCCTTCTCCGAACCGCTGTACAGGATCGAGGCGCCGGGCTGCCCGATCATGGACGGCACCGCCATGATGCCGCCGTCCAGATAGGCGATCTGCGCCTCGGCCGCCCAGACGGCCGACTGCCTGGCCTGCTCGGGCTTGGTCGTGGTCAGGTTGACCAACGTCCGCCCGGACAGGTCGTCGACCAGCGGGTCGAGCACCTCGTGCACCGAGTCGTGGTCGAAGAGGCACACGATCACCAGCCGGCTCGCCCGGACCGCTTCGGCGGGAGAGGCGGCCTCGGTCGCCCCCCGCGCAACGAGCGTGTCCGCCTTCCCCGCCGAGCGGTTCCACACCGTGGTCCGCAGCCCGGCCTTCACCAAGGCCTCGGCCAGCGCGCTGCCCATCGCGCCCAGTCCGAGAACGCTCACCTCGGTCTCGTGGATCTGCGGCATGTCACTGCTCCCTCACGTCGTACGGCAGGTTCCTTTGCGACTCCAATCCTTCTCAGACCCAATAGAGTTGACCAGTACGGACTAATTAGTGCGGTACTCACCTGAAAGTAAGTACCGCCCGAGCGATGCGGAGGCGCGCATGGCGACGTCAGCGCGACGGGGCCCCTACTTCTGCGGGATCGACGCGGCGATGGACGTCGTCGCCGGCAAGTGGAAGTCCCTGATCCTCTGGGAACTGCACGAGCACGGCACGTGCCGTTTCGCCGAGTTGCGGCGCGGACTCCCGGGCGTCAGCGAGAAGATGCTCGTGCAACACCTGCGGGAGATGGAGGAGGACGGCCTCGTACGCCGCGAGGTGTTCCCGGTAGTGCCGCCGAAGGTCGAGTACACCCTCACCGAGCACGGCACGACCCTCAACACCGCCCTGGAGTCCCTGGCCGCGTGGGGGCAGGAACGGATCCAACGGATCGGCGCGGAAAGGGTCGCGCTCGAAACCGTGTGAGAGACCCGCCGGCCCACGGTTCCAGCCCTGCCGCCTCCGGACAGGCCACCAACCGCCGTGCGCCGTCACCGTATGCGCGGCCGTTCGGGTGGCCACAGCGGCCGGACACCCCGCGGTGCACGAAGGAGGCGGCGCGGCCGGGCACCCTCGAAAACCGAGCCCGTCACCGCATCGGTCTACCGAACGGCGTGCATCTGCCCGCGCGTGCCCTTGGACGCTGCGACGTGCACGGGCCTACCGGAGTTCGGGAAACCACTCGGTGAGGTCGATGACTTCGATACGGGCGGCCGCGGTGAACTCGGCAACGGTCGTGCCAGCGGTGAGGCCTGGTGTGGCCCGGACCCTGAGTGCGCCTTTGACCAGCGTCTGGGCCGCCTTGCGGGTGCTGTGCTTGAGGAAGTGCACCGGCCGGTGGCCGACGACGTAGACCTGACGTCGGCCCGGTCGAGTTGTATCCCGCAACTGTTTCGGAGAGTCGCTCCGCCGCGCATCAGGTCCACGAGAGCGACAGCGGCCGAATCCGATACCGCAGGGTCTGCGAGCTGGACGGCCAAGAGGTCCCCTACGCCGAGATCGCCAAGGCGTACGAGTCCTCGGACGGGCGCCAGGTGGTGCTCACCGACGAGGACATGGCCGAGCTGCCGTTGCCCAGCAAGAAGGTCGTCGACGTGCTCGCGTTCGTCGACGAGGCCGACATCGACCCCCTGGTCCTGTCCACGCCCTACTACCTCGGGCCCGCCGGGCCGACCGGAACCAAGCCGTACGTCCTCATTCGCGAGGCCCTTGCCGGACAGGGCCGGGCGGCGGTCACCAAGATCACCCTGTCCACCCGCGAGAGCCTGGCCCTGGTCCGCGCGCAAGGAGACGTCCTCACCCTCCAGACGATGTTGTGGCCGGACGAACTCCGTGCCCCCGAGGGCATCGCCCTGCAGGGCGAGGTGACATCCGGCCCCAGGAATTGAAGATGGCCGCCTCGCTCATGGACACACTCAGCGAGGATTTCGAACTCTCCGATGTTCACGACGACTATCAACGCGCGCTTGACGCCCTGGTCGAGGCCAAGGCCGCCGGCGCGCACCCCGACGAGGCCACCGAGCGCACCGCGACCGCGAACAACGTCGTCGACCTGATGTCCGCACTCACCGCCGGCGTCGAGGCCGCCGCCAAGGACCGCCCCAAGACCACGAAACCCGCGAAGGGAACGGCGGCCAAGACCGCGGGCGACGCGAGGAAGAGCAGCCCTGCGGCCCGAACGCGCAAGAAGACGGGCTGAACCCGATCCCAGCCGCATGGGGCCGGCCGGGCCCCGTTCGCACCGCGAGTCGGCGCCTGCCGAGAGTCGGTCCTGCCGGCTCTGGAAGAGGCTGATGGTCGTGTGGTGCGTGAGGTTCGCGAGGAGGCCTCGCGCAGCCACGGGAAGCGAACGGCCGGCAGCCAGGGAGTGCTGGAACCTTCCCGGTCGGTCCGGAAGGGGCCGTTGGGGAGTGGGGGTGGGTCGTCGCGGAGGACGTCCCGGGGCAGGACGCCCGACACGGGAACCGCCAGGCGCGGCCGGGGGCGGCAACAGCCACACAGGACGCGAGGGCATGCCGAGCGTCCTCGACCATATCCCCACACCCGAGAACGGCCTCGCGGACGGCCGCCGGGATGCGCCGGCCCGACCGTGATCGGTTCAGGGGCTCGATGTGTCCGACGAACGCGGGATCATCGTGCAGACGGTCGCGGCACGCGTGCGGCGCAGCCGGCCGGGCGAGCCGGCCGAACACGCCCTCGGAGCGGGGGCCTTCACTTCGAGGAGACGTCCGATGGCGCCCGATCCCGGCCCCACGAGCGGCCCGGCCGAGTCCAACGGGCCCGGCACCAGTCGACTCTTTCGATACGAGGACAGCGTTTCGATGCCTGCGGCGCTGCTCTTCCGGGTCGGCAGGGCCGGCCGAATAGTCCCGGGCGACATTCTGCAAGCGTTCCTGGCGGCCGAGTTGCGGAGCGTGTCGCCGTTGCCCGGGGCCCGGTGGGAGTGGTTGGGCGTGCTCGTGCGCACCACTCGGATCGACCGGTCCTGGTCCGAACGGCCCGGTAGCCTGCTCGCCGACGCGGTCCGCCGAGCCTCACCCAATCGGGGCGCGGAGTTCACCGAACTCGCCGAGGCGTGTGCGGCTTGGACCAGGGTTCAGGCGCTGGCCGTGATCGACGCCTGCCAACGCGACGACATCGCGGCCCTGCCGACACGCGACCGGGTCCAACGGACCGCGGACGCCCGACGCTTCGGCGTCGGCCCCACCGGTGACGCCGATCCGCGCAGGCGGTGAGGCTGTTCGGCCTCGGCGGTGTCAGTGTTTCCAGTAGTTGCGTTCCGGCAATCGAACCCACAGGTCGGGGGGTCCGACGACCGCCCGCGGCCCTGTCGGGCGCAGTCCCGCGAAGGCGCAGGTGAAGGCCACCGCCTGGTGTTGGTAGAGGTAGGCGGTCAAGACCTCCTCGGGGGTGTCGTCCTCGTACGGTCCGCCGCCCGGATGCAGGTCCCAGCTCTCGATGGCTCCGTCGCGTGCGATGGCGCCCTGGTTGCCGCTCTTGGGGTTGGCGTAGAGGCCGTAGCAGAGGGTTCCCACCGACAACCGGGTCAGTACGCCCGGCATCTTCGGCGCGTATCCCCACGGTTGGGTCACTGCGCAGCCGCCCGGCACGGACGTCACACCGACGATCCGCAGGATCTCGTCCCGTTCGGCGGTGTGCGAATTCTCCAGCGCCGCGTCGACGATGTCGGCCGGTGCGGGTGCCCCCCCGAGGCGGCGGATCGCCTCGGTGGCGTCGATCCCGGCCACGCAGGCCAATCCGGTGCCATCCCAGTGGAAGCTGCCCAGCGCCGCGATGAGCCGGCCGGCGTCCTGTGCCGCCGCGCGCTCCGTGTCGGTCAGGTGTTCGCCGGGCGGCACGGTGAACAGGTCCGGGGTGGGCCCGGCCAGGCTCAGGCGGCCCGGCGACCAGCCGCCGAGCGATCGCCGCCACGGATCGGCCCCGGCGGCGGCAAGGGCCCGTGCGTTGTCCGGTTTCCTGGACACGACGGCCTCCCACAACGCCGTCACCCCGTTCTCGAGCGCGTCCACGTCCGCAACCCGTCGGGCCAACTCGGCAACCACCTCCGGAGAGCCGAACACGGCCGCACGGTGCAGGGGCCGCCGCCCGCGCCACGCTTCCGGGTCGGCGCCCCGGTCGAGGCGACGGCGGATGTCGTCATGGTCCTTCCAGTCCCAGCCGATACCGGCCCAACCATCCCCCTGCACCGACACCGATGACCCCTCCAGCCGCGACCCGACAAGCCCCATGCGGGGCTCCCCCGGGACATTCGCACACGGCTCGGACACCGCCGACACCCCGGATCGGGCGGTCGCAGCCGCGTCCCACACCGGGCACCGATACGGCCGATGCGCCGCGCGCGGTTCACGACGCGACTCCCTCGACGGATGAACTCGGCGTGCCCGCAGGGGAGATCATGCCGGGTGCGAGCACAGGAAACGACAGCGAATCCGCCCCCTGTTCAGCCGACGTCGTGAGGCTCCTCCTCGCCGTCGCCGTCGCCGTCGGTGTCGGTGTCGGGGTTGACGCCCTTGTTCGGGACACCCGCCAGGCCGTATACCGCGGCGGGCTCGGCAGCCGCAGGGCGGCCCGAGGATCCTGCGACGAGGACGAACCGAACCCCGTCCATCGAGGTGGCTGCGCCGGCGGGGCGGTGCTGGGGGCCGCAGGCCGGGATCAGCGACGCGACGCCGCCCAACGGGCGATCTCGCGTTGCGTCGTGTCGTCCACGCGCGCGATCGCGTGGACCAGGTGCACATCGAGCATGCGCATCCCGTGCATGTTCCCGCCCACCCGCCGCAGCCGCTCCGTCGGCAACCGGCCCGCCCACTCGCACAGTTCGTACTCCCGGACACGCTCCGCCCGCGCGCGGGCCTCTTCCTCGCGGGCCGCGCGCGCTGCCGCGGCCCGCTCGCTGGGCGTCGGCGGCGGCTGTTGCCGGGCGAACTTGTGCCAGTACGCCGCCTTGTCGCTCGTCTGCCGCACCACGCGGTCCGGTTCCACGGGCGCGGGCCAGAACTGCAGCAGGTAGCGGTCCACCGGCTGCTCGCCGTCGAACACCACGCCGTGGGCGCCGGCCTCGTCCATCCCCGCCGCGCAGTACCGCACCCGATGGTCGACCGGGTCGAGTTCGAACCCGCACGCGTCGGCGTCCCCCCACTGCGCGAGCCGCACGGCGCGGGTCAGCGGGGTGAACGGGGCCTCGACCACGTCCTCCCACCGCCCGTCCACTGCCGGCCGGAACGGAGACGACACCGGTGATCAATTCCCGGTTGGCGCAGCACGTACCCGTAGGGGTTTTCCACGTGGCGGGTGCCGAAGGAAAGCGAACGGCTCTCAAGCGCAGGCCGGGTACCCTGTGCGGTGTCGCCGCGGGGTCGACCCATGGCAAAGGGCCCGACCCGGATGCCACCGGGTCAGGCCCTCGCGATGCAGTCCGTGAGCCCGGCCGTCCAGACATCGGCCGGGCTCACGATGTGAGCGGCCGAAACGCCCGGGCTCGTGCGGCTACTGCATGAACGTCCCTACACAGGCGACGATCGCCACCAGTAACCCGCTCAATCCGAGCGCGACCTGCCATCTTTCAAATCGGGACCAACGCTCCCGGCGAGGTCCCACACCATGATCCGTCACTCATTCACCTCCGTCCGGGCATGGCGACGCCGGGCAGCCCCCGGGGGTGGCTGCCCGGCGTCGAGTCATCGCTCCGACGGGGGATGCGGAGCCACCAACATTCTGACAGAGGCCAAGCGGGCCGACGCCTCGAAAATCATTCACCGGGCATCTCTCGCTGCCGTCGGTGCGGACGCCGCCGGCGGCGGCTACGCCTCGACACCGGCTGGGAACCCTCCCCCGGACCCCGGTCGAGCCGGTCGAGCCCGGGCCAGGCAACACCGGGCCGGCCGACGACTGCCGCAGCGAGCCCGAGCGCTGGGCGACACTCGCCGAACACCTCGCCGACGTCGAGGCCGAAGTCCGCGTCATCGCCGACGAGATCCTTGCAGTCGCCGTCCCCGACGACCTCGTCGACGCGGCCGGCCGACTCCACGACATCGGCAAGGACCACGCGGTGGTCCGCCACGCCAACACCGCGGCGGTCATGCCTGACCCGGTGGGTGCCCGCAGCAGCGACGGCAGGCCCCCTTCCGCGAGTCGTTCCTGGTAGGGAGACGGTGTCCGCCCCTCGCGCCACCCCGCCCGTAGCGGCAAGGACGAAAGCCCGGAAGGAACACGCAAAGCACCGCGAACGACACCCGCAACCGCCTGCCCCTCCCCGCCGTGACGACCGCACGGCCACGGCCCGGACGCGGCAGCCGGCCACGGCAGCGAACAGCGTGGCGACTTCGGCCGCTGCCATGCGTGTTCCGCGCGCGTGTGAGGCGCGTTGGCGCATCTGGGGGTGCTTTTCGACGAGTAGTTCGACGAGGCGGGCGTAGATCTTGAAGCGTTGGCGTGGGAGCGGCTCGCCTTGCCAGGTCGCGGCCAGCAGGGTCAGGAACAAGGGTGACCTGGACAGTTGCGCAGTTTCCGGGGCGGCCTCGACTTGGTCGAGGAACGGCTCGACTCCGGCGACCCATGGGGAACGGGTCGGTGTCGCGCTCTCGTGCCGTGTGGTCGGTCGCAGCACCTGTTCTGCGATGCTTCGGCGCTGATGGTCGGTGAGTGGTGCGATCTCGGCGTGGGCCCAGGGCCGACTCCAGTTGAGTCGGTCGACCGCGTAGGGGCGGGTGGACAGGATCGCGGACGCGTCGGTGCGCCCCAGGAACGCCTCGAGGGTCCCGAGGGCGCGTTCGGCCGCGCCGACGTCGCTCCACTCGTCCACGCCGTCGACGAGCAGGAGCAGCCGGTCGTCGTACAGGGCACGCCGGACCAGGGGCCAAAGGTGGTGGGCGCTTTGGGATTTCAGCCAGGCTTCGGCGGCCGAGACCAGGGAGTTTTCCGTCGATCCTTCGAGGTGGCGGCACAGGAATCCGAACGGCAGCCAGATCGGGAGGTCGGTGGCGTGTTCGCGCTGCAGCGCGGTCGACTGGGGTTGTGCGGCCAGCAGGTCGATCGCCGTGTATCGCAGGAGGCTGGACTTTCCCGCGCCCGGTCGGCCGATGAGCAGCTGGTATTTGCCGCCGGCCAGCCATTCGTCGGCCGGTACTCGGGTTGTTGCCGCCGGGGTTGCCTGGCTCTTGCGCTGAAGGACGTGGCGGGCGGGTCGGAACGATTGCCGGCGGGCTCCCCACTGCGAGGCGATCGAGGTGTGCTCGTCGAGCGAACCCGCCGTGAAGGGTTGATCGTCGGCGATCGTCTCGGGTGTCTCGGCCTCGATGAACGTGTCGTGTGCACGGTGGGGGTCGACGTCCAGGACGACGAACTCGACGTCTGCGGCGTGGGCTCCGCCCTGGGCGGTGAAGACGGCGTGATAGAGAGCGCGCAGTCCCGCCCGCAGGTCACGGCTGTCCTGGTAGGGAAGATTGTGCGCGAGGGCCTCGGCGGCGTCGGCGCCGCAGAAGCGTTCCACCCACGGCCGGCCGAAGAAGTCGTCGACGAGGCGTGGCTCCTCCTTCAGCAAAACGGATACTTCCTGCACACCCCACGGCACGAAAGTGATGTCGCGCTTGGCCAGGCGCTCGGTCTGCCTACGGATCTCGGCATCCAGCTTGGTGTTCTGCAGATCGAACGAGGTCGCGAAGTGGAACGCCGAGCATCGGTCGGCCCATTCGCCCTTGAGCAGCTCGTCGACCGCATTTTTGATATCGGTCGCGGTCAGCGACTCGACGCGTCGCGATTGCAGGGTGATGTAGTCCCGGCCGCCGGATCCGTGCTCAAGGTCGAGCGGGAGTCGGGCATAGGTCGATCCCTTGCTGGGCCTGACCCGGGACACCGAAGAGCTTGGCGTACTGGACCGGGCGAACAGTGTGCAGGAGCCGAAGGAACAACTTCTCGGCATTCGGCCACGCCAGTTTGCCGATCGGCAGCACCTGGTCCCTCGTGTCGACCGGCGGTTCCGGCAACGGCCCCGTGGGGGCGGACCACAAGAGCGCCTCGGCGTCGTCTCGGCTGCCCGCCGTACTCGTGAACCCGCTCATCGGTGGTCCCCTCGCTGCCTGCCCCGGTTTCGACGCCAGGTTAGGCACAGGAACGCCATCGTGAAGGCCGAAACCCCCGAGCGGACACGATCTCCGCGACCGTCGGGGTCGTTGCCGCCGCTGATCGGTCCGAGCGACAGCTCACGGGTCGGCTCTTCCAGGATCGTCAGGTGGCGCGGCCTGCGCGGCCGATGCCGGTGATCGCGACGTCGGACGCGGTGGCAGTGTCGGGGAAGGAGCATCGCCATCCACGTCGACGAAAACCCGCGCGCCCAGGCACAGGGACCGGACGGGAGGTACACCATCGCCGATGCCCCCGGCATCCTGGGGAACTCCCCGGAGTCGATTTCCTCGACCGGGCCATTGGCTGACCGCCATCGCGACGTTGAACGCCGAAGTGTCCCTGGAGGATGCAGCCCGGGGCGGGTCGTCCAGCGCGACGGGCTCCCCGTCCGGCACCGCTTTCACCGCGCCGAATGCCTCGCCCGGGGACTTGGCGTCAGGAACGGCGCGGAACACGGATTCGTCGGCGACTCCAGGAGCTGAGCAGGATCACCGCCACCGTGATCGCCGGGCGCCACGCCACCTTCCCGCGCAGGCAGTTCCCGACACACGCAAGGTCCCCGCCATGACTCAGTCGGCGGTGTCCCAGGACTTGAGGACCGCCGCAACGCTCGCCGCGGTGGACGACGCGCGGGTCAACTCAACGGCGAGCGCGGTGACTCCGGCCTGGGTGAGCTTGACCGACACGCCGCACGCCGAGAGGTAGCCGTGGGCCACCGCGACGGCCACCCGCAGGTTCGAGCGCTCCAGCCAGCGCATCCGGCCCAGGCTGTGCGCAAGCGCGGCGGCCTTGGCGTAGGGGCCGTGGTAGACGTCCTGTCCGGCGATCACCGCCCGATGCCGCTCCACGGCCGCGACCGGCACGCCGTAGTCGTCCGGGGCCGGGTCGTCGTGCCCCGCGCGGCGGGCGACCTCGAGGATCCACGCCAGATCGACGCTCACGCTCACCCGCGGGCCTCGATCTCGTCCAGGAGGTCGCCGTAGCCGTCCAGAACCTCCTGCGCGCCCGCGAGGAACCTTTCGCGCAGACGTTCGTTGTCCGTGCGGATCAACTGTTCCACGTACTCGTTCACCGGGATGTGCCGCGTCTCCGCCGCCTGGCGCGCCATCTCCGCCGCGGCCTCCTCCAACCGGAGATTCACCTGAGTCTTCGCCATACCCCGCAAGCTACCACCTGATAGCACCATACGGAATCGGGGACGCGACCCCGGCACCGGGCGCAGGGTTCGGCGCGGCGCACGAGCGTGGCATGCCACCGGACGGCTCGCCCTCGATACGCTCGGGCGTTCCAGAGCACGGTGCGGCGGTGTGCCCACGTGCGGCAGCGGCGGGCCACGTACCCACCCGAACGGCTCGAGGCGCTCTCCGCGCTCGACATGCAATGGCCATGAGTTCGGGGATTGGGTCAGGGTGGGGTTCGAGGTCCCGTTCAGCCGACCGCGACGTGATCCCGGTCGAAGGAAGACCACACGCCCCGAACAGGATTTCGGTCACCGAATGCTTGACCGCCGCCAGCGTGCTCACGGGCGAGCACCGATCGCGCTGGGGTGCCTGGATGCGCGCTCCGTGGAGGCGCCGCCGACCTACTCGGCGATCGGTCGCGTGGGAGCGTCGAGCCACGCGTGCTCGCCGTGTGGATCGATCGTGAGGCCGAATCGATCGGAGGTCGGGCTTCCCGCGTGTGTCCACCAGCGATGAGGTTTCTCGAGCTCGTCCCACAGGCGTCTGGGGCCGCTCTGGTACACCGTGCTCTGCGGCTTCGCGTCGTCCAGGACCGCCGCGGCCCAGGAGCGGTCGGCGAGTCCAAGCGGGTGGTCGAACCTGTCGGCGTTGCTCCGGACAGGCGGGGTCGGGGGCTTGTCCGGCGGGTGGTGAATGGCAGCCTGGAGCACGCCCGGGTGGTGGGGCCCGGGTTCGCGATCCTGTTCTGCCGCCCGGACGTGGCCGGCCTCCGCAGGCGGCTCGGCCGGCGCGAGGTGGCTGATGTGGAGGTGAAGCAGGCCGCCGGCCCGGCGGTGGTGCCGCTGCGGACGATGTGGTTCCCGCTGCGGGAGGGGCCCGGTGGCCCGGGGCGGGTTCGGCTGCGCTCCCGCCCGATGTGACCACCCGGGACGCGACGATGCGTTAGGTGCCCGAGCGGAGTGCAACGACTCACGGGTGGAGGGACGCTATGGCATCGGGTGTCGCGGTCAACGACATGTGCCTGCAGGAATTCCAGGCATTGAAGGTCGACAAGAAGCACAAGTACATCGTCTTCAACCTGAACAAGGACAACACGGAGGTCTTCGTCGAGAAGGTCTCCAGCTCCGCCGAGTACGCCGACTTCGTCGCGGATCTGCCGGAGGCGGAGTGTCGATTGGCCGTCTACGACTTCGAGTTCGAGAAGGACGGGGCGGGCAGGAACAAGCTCGTTTTCCTCTCGTGGGCGCCGGACGAAGCCAGGATCAAGCAGAAGATGGCCTTCGTTCCCGCCAAGGACGCGCTCCGGCGCTCGCTCGTGGGCATCACCGTGGAAGTCCTGGGGACCGGGTACTCCGAGGTCTCCTACGAGTCGGTCCTCGACAAGGCGCAGCGCGGGAACTGACCCGCCGGCCCGCTCACACGCTCGGCGAGGGTGTGCTGCAGGGGTGATGGGGCGGCGGCGCCACGAGGCAGCCATCGGCGCCGCCGGGCGCATCGACAAGCGAGAGGCCGTGACCGGAGGCTCCGCCGCAAGGCGAGGAACGCGTTCCGCCCGCCGGGAGCGCCACGCCGGTGCGAGGGCGTCGACCACGGGGACCGCACCTCGTGCTCCGGCACCGCACGCCAGTCCCCGATGACGGCGTAGCGGCCGCGGCACCGCCGCGAAGCACCGCCGACGGCGTCCGCTCCGCGGTTCACCACCCACGACGTTGATCCCGCTGCCCTTCGCCCAGGGCGTGTGGTCGATCCGGTGACGGACCCGTTCCTGTCGGATGCGCAGACCGGTCCCGGATGTCGCCGTCGAGACCTCGATCCCCGGGCCGCAACCCCCAACCGGCGCAGCGCCGGCGACCCGCGCGCCGTGGACCGGACACGAGCAACTCCCGGACCACGCCGCAGGAACCGGGCCGCGGCACGTCCGCACCTACGCGCGGATCATCAACGAGCTCTCCCTGTGCACCAAGGCATTGCGCGAGACCACCCGTGCGCACATCGTCGTGACCTCGCTCGCAACGCACCGTCGGGACGAACGGTGACCGGCAGGTTCGCCACGGCACGCCCGACGGACGTGACCGGACGGCAGCGGATCGCCGTCGTCACCGGTACGGCTCGTCCCCGGCGGGGTCGCCCGCTCCCGGCCCGCACGCTGGTCGTCCGTCACATGCATGTGTCCAAGGTGCGCTTGGGATCAAGCGTCCCCACGCGGACGGTCTGCCGGGTCGACCGTGTGGTGTTCGTCGGCGATGGCCGATACGGCCCCACGATGATCGGGACACTGTCCGTAAACGATCTATTGCCCTTGGTGGTCGGGTGGTGAGGATGTAAGGGCGCCCGTCGGGCGTGGACGTGTCCTTGCGGTCATTGGAGGCGCCGGTGTCTTCCGACGTTGTCGAGGTTTCCCAGAGCGAGCGGTTGGAGCGTCTGCGCGCGCAGTTGCAGGGCCGGGCGGTGGGCGGGCGTACCGCGTCGCGGGCCGAGGCCTCTCCGGCGACGGGCCTGTTGTACGGGGTGATGCTGCGCGGCGCGGCCAGGTTGGACGCGGGGCTGGAGTTGACCGACCTCGAACAGTCGATGGTGGAGTTCCTGTACACCTGGATGACCGAGGAGGAGGTCCGCGAGTTCGGGCGGGTCTTCCGGGAGGAGGGATCGGCGCGGAGCGCGGCCCGGTTGTTCCCCGACGCGCTGTCCGCGCGCGCGCTCGAGGAGGGGTACGCGTACGCGGACCTGATCAAGGACCTGCCGGACCTGCGCGCGGAGGTGGCCGCGCAGACGAACGTGGCCCTGGTCGACCTCGACCGGCTCGGCGAGGGCGAGTCGATCACCGGCGCGGGGTTTCTGCGGGGGGTGGCCGAGTACGGGTACGGGATCACGTTGGTGACCGCCTCCGAGCACGTGCCCGACGCGCGGGCGACGGCCAAGCCGGAGAACGTGGCGGTGGAGTTGAAGTCCTTCGTCGGCCGGAACAACGGCGGTGAGGTCGGTGAGGAGGAGATCTACTGGTCCTACTCCGCAGCCTCGGACACGGGCGTCAAGCAGAGCGGGCGGACCCCCGTCCATCAGATGTCGGAGGGCTGGCGCGCGGACTTCGCCCCGGGCACCTTCTTGTTCAACGGCCCGGTCGACAAGTTCCTCACCGCCAGGATCATCTGTTGGGAGGAGGACCACAGTTCCGACGAGTGGCGCCGGGAGGTGGACGCCACGATGCGCAAGATCGCGGATCTGCTGTTCCTGCTGGCGGACAAACTCGCGGAGTACGGCGGCCACTTCCCGGTGCCGGAATACCACTCGCTGATCGACTACGTGGAGATCGCCGGGATGATGGCCCTGTTCATCGCGGGGTTGATCGAGATGTTCACCAACCACGACGATCTGGTGAAGGAACAGACGTACGTCTTCGACCGCGCCGCGCTGGGCGCGTGGGTCAACGACATCAATGCGCTTGCGGTCCTGGAGTTCGACGGCGGCTACGAGGGCCACTACTCGCTCGTGACCAAGGCCACCGGCGCCGTCAACAGCCGCGTGCGGGTGACGTCGACGGCCGTCGGCCAAACCGCCGCCTGGACCCCGGACGAGGCGATTCCCCACGGATGGGTCTCCGGCGCGCCGGCCGCGGCCGAGGTGGGCAACAACCTCTTCGTCGTGACCAACGGATTCGCCGACCCGGACCGCCGCCTGTACTTCAACAGGTACCCCCTCGGGGGCTCGTGGGCCGGGTTCCAACAGATCCCGGACATCAAATCCGCCCACGCGGTGGGCCTGACCGGCCTGCAAGGATGGTTGAACCTCGTCCACAACGACGGGAACAACCTGTACTTGAGCCAGTACCTCTCTCCGAGGTGGCACAGAACCAACTTCCTGATCGCCCGCAACGTCGTCCTGGGCGCACCCGCCCTGAGCTACTACGACACCAAACTCGTGTGCGTCATCCGCGGCGGGGACGACCGCCTGCGCTGGAGCAGCGCCCGCAAGGACGCGTCGGCCTGGCCCACGTTCGCGCTCTTTCCCGACGGCCTCACCCGCGACACGCCCGCGCTGAGTAGGACCGGCGACGGCTCGCTGTACTGCGTGGTCCGCGCCGCGAGCGGCACCGGGCTGTACTGGAGCAAGTTCACCGGATACTCCTGGACCGGCTTCCGCCAGTTCTCGGCCACCATCTCGGCCACCCCCGCGCTGGGCACCTTCGGCGACAAACTCGTCTGCATGGTCCGCGCCGCGGACAAGTCCGAGGAACTGCACTGGGCCACCTTCGACGGGACCACCTGGAGTTCCTTCACCAAACACCCCACGGCCACCAGCGCCGACGTCCCCGCCCTGGTCCAGTTCCCCGCCTCCGGACCCGACCCGCGCCTGTACTGCATCCACCGCGGCTGACCAACGGGCTCACGTCCAATCCTCCCCACGGACCGTCACGACCACCCTTCGGAAGCGGTCGGAGCGCGCGGGCAGGGCAGACGCGCGACGCGCCAAAGGGTCGACAGGCGCGCGAGGATGGTTGCCTCCCCAGGTCCCCGATACCGGGGGGAGGCCCCGCCTCCACGCCCTGACCGTGCCCCGGGACGTCATCGCCGCGACCGGCGACGGCGGCGAGATTCCGATCGCCCACACGGCGCCGCCGACCGCACCGCCCCGAGCCCTACGCCCCCAGGGGGCGTTCCCTCCGTGGTCGGCTATCGGCCGTTCCGCCGACGGTGGTTGATCAACGACACGCGGACCCGACACGCTCCGACCGGCGGCGGACGAGGATTCGCCACCGGACACGCGCGCGTGCCTCGCCCATCTCCCGGGTCCGCACCGCGCGGCCCGTGATCGATTCGAAGTGCCGGCCCGGCCGGGCCGGCACCCCTTCGGAGAGGACCTCCCCGTGGCCGACGACGCCCGATGCGAGCACCACCAGGCGGTCATCCAGCATCTCGAGGACTCCATCACCTCCGACACCACGCAGAAGGGCGCCGAACGGACCCTCGTCTCCGTGGCCGAGCAGGACGGCCCCTCCGCGGAACACCGCACGTTCTTCCACGACGACATCGACGCGATCCGGGAGTTCCTCCACAGCGAGCCGGACCCCAGGCAGTTCTGCGCCGCGTTGGGCGTCTGCCCGCAATAGCGGTATCCGGTGCCCGACCCCGGCAACGACGCAAGCCCCCGGACGTCGACAGCGAACGGGCCCTTTTCGAGGGAACGTTCGCCCCGGAGCGCGGCCGCGGGGGTTCGGGGCACCCTCGTGCGCCGACACGCCCCCGCGCCGGGCAGCCCCGAGGCGGCGAACGGCGGGACGCGCCGGGGCCCGGCAGGGTGCAGTCCTGCGGGACACGGATGGACACGAGCGGGTGAGGTTCCCCGACACGGGGCCGCGACGAGTCCTGACATCGGGTCGGGACGGGCAAGGTGGGAATGCCGCCGCCACGCGGGGCCGCGGCGGGCGCGGCGCGCCATGGCACGCGAGAAGGGATCGACACCGATGGCAACGGGCATCGTGAAGTGGTTCAACACCGAGAAGGGCTACGGCTTCATCGAACAGGACGGCGGCGGCCCGGACGTGTTCGTCCACTTCTCCGCGATCCGGAGCACCGGCTTCAAGGAACTCGCCGAGGGAACCAAGGTCGAATACGACATCACCCAGGGACGCAAGTGACCCCAGGCGGACCAGGTCGTCCCCATCTGACACAAGGCTCCCCGACCGTTCGTCGGGCGGGGGCCGCGGGGCCCCGACGAACGAAGGCGCCGAGGCCGAACCGCCCCCGTCGGACGCGGATCCACGCTCGGGTCGGGCCCCCGACACGTTCCCGAAGCGGCCCTGCCCGGTGTCGGGGACGGTCGTGGGGGCGTCGAAACGGCGGCGGGTGCCGGCCTGCCGGGTGTGGCAGCCGGCCATCCGGGCGATGATGACCTGGATGTAGGCGTCCACCGCCGCGCGTTGCCCTGCGGGCACGCCACCGGGCGCCGGTGATCCACGCCGCCCGTGGACCACGACGCGTCGAGGGGGTCCGGTACGGGGATTCGGTGGCTGTTCGGCGAGGAGTCGGGTCGGCCGTTCGGACGGCTTCGCGCGCAAGGACGAGTGATCCGGCGCCACGGGCGCGGCGCGGCTTCAGTGTCGCGGCGCGGGGTAGAAGCAGCACACCCCGCGGTCCGTTATGGCCCCGGGTCGTACACCGATCCGGAAAGGGCGTCGATGCCCACCACCCGCCACGAGGACCTGCGCGCGGCCATCACCGCCGCCCGCCGCACCCTCGCCGCGCACCCCGACAGCGCGACCTCACCGGCCCTGGCCGACCTGATCGCCGCCGCCGAACCCTTCGCCAACTTCGCCCCCGCCGTCCCACCCCCCACACCACGCGTGGGAGCGAACGACCGCGACAGGACCGCCCACCTCGTCCTCGCCGCCGAGACGGCCGAACCACTCGGATAGCCCGACACACCACCCGCGTCCCGCGCACCCGGCAACGCGCCGCACCCTTCACGTCGACCACGACCTCGGACCTGCCGGCGCCCCTTGCGCGGGGCGGGCGCCGGTGCTCGTCCTCGCGCCCCGCCCAGAGGAACAGCCCCACCGAGTCACCGACCGGATCAGTGGGTCCGCGTCCGCGACGACTTCGACATCTGGGGCGAGGAGGACCACATGCCCGGGGCCATCCACGCCCCGCCCGTCCCGGTCAACGGCCCCGACCACCGCATCGCCACCCTCGTCCGGGGCGACGACCACACCGTCCCGATCAACCAACAGACCAAGCCCGGGACAACGGCCGGGGACCCGTGCACGCGCATCGGCGACCACATGGACGGCCCCGCCACCGCCCTACGCGACCACACCGGCCGCGTCCACCTCGCCCAACGACGACAGCGGACACCTGCACGTCACCAGCCACATCAACACCGACGGCGCCGGGGCGGGCGGGCACGCTGGGCGCATGTGCCACGACGACGACCACCGGTGGTCCGACCCCGACGACGGCCGGGTGAGCGAGCTCGCGAGCGCGTCCCGCCGGGCGTGGCCGCGACCGAAGGAGCCCGCCGGGAAATCGCGGAGGAGCGGTGGGTGCCCGACCCGGCGGAGCGTGATCTCGCGCGCCAGGTGGGGTGCTTGTTGACGGGGCCGCCGGTGCCGGGCGCGTGCGAGGACCCGGCCGAGGACGATCCGGTCATCTCGTGGGGCCTGACCCACGCCGGAACCGTGGCCGCCGCGCTGCCCGTCCTGGTCGAACACGCCGCCGTGGCCGCTTCGTCGCCGTTGTTGCCGGTCCTGGCCGCTGCCCGCGCAGCGCACGCCCTGGTCGAACCGCTGTGCCGGGCCCTCGACGCACACATGAGCCGGCGCCCACCCGGACGCCCGGCCTCCGCCTGGGAACTGGAGCACCTGGGCGCGGTCGGCCCCACCCACGAGAACCTCCTGCTGCTGGGCGAGGCCCGAGGCGCGCTCACCGCGCTGTGCACGGCCTTGACCCACCCGACCGGGTGACCAGGCCGTCGGCACGACCGGGCCCCGGCGGCCGAACGAGGAGCCCCGCCTCCCGGAGCCCGATCCCGGGCCCGACACGTTCGCGGCGACCGACCCCTATTCGGGCCGGCGGCGGGCGTGCCGTGTCCCGGCGCACCCGCCGCCGACCCCCGCACCGCGGATGTCGCGGCTTTGCGTCAGGCGGTGATGACCTTGCGGTCGGCGCCGCCGCCGATCGGGATCCTGCGGGGCTTGGCGCGCTCGGCGATGGGGATCCGCAGGGTGAGCACGCCGGCTTCGTAGTCGGCGTCGATGCGTTCGGTGTCGAGGGTGTCGGCGAGGACGATCTGGCGGGAGAAGACGCCCACGGGTCGCTCGGACAACTCCACCTGTACCTCGTCGGCCTTGGCGACGGGTTCGCGACGGGCCTTGACGGTGAGCATGTTGCGCTCGACGTCGATGTCGATCGCCTCGGGCGTCACGCCCGGCAGGTCGAACGCGACCACGTACACCTCGCCGTCGCGCCAGGCGTCCATCGGCATCGCGGTCGGCCGCGAGGGGTTGCCGGGTACGAGGAGTTGCTGCGCGAGCCGGTCGAGCTCACGGAAGGGGTCGGTACGCATCAACATAACGAGAACACCTCCGAAAGTATCGGTCGGTAGCGCCCTGACGGGCTTCCTGGAACCGTCGGAGCATGTCATCGAAAGGATGACAAACACGTGGGTCGTCCAAATGATGACGGCGCAGGAGACGACGTTGTGAGAGGGGCTCCGGTGAACGCGAACGACCGACCCGACAACCCCGCCGCAGGGCCCGCGTCCTTCCTGGCCGCAGCCGCAGCCCTGGAAGCCATCGACCGAGCCGTTCGCACGGCCCAGGACGGCGAGGCCGGGCCGCCGCACCCGGACGAGGGCCCCGAACAGGCTTTGGCCTCGCTGCTGTTGCTCCGCGAGATCCGCGAGCGGCTCGCCCGATGGGAGAGCGGACTGATCGAGAACGCCCGCGACGCCGGCGCCAGTTGGGCGGACCTCGCCCACCCCCTGGGCGTCGCCAGCCGACAGGCGGCCGAACGCCGCTACCTGCGGCTGCGCCCCGGGCCCGCCGGAACCACCGGCGACCAACGCGTCACCGCCACCCGCGAACGCCGCGCCGCCGACCGCGCCGCCGGCGCCCGGGCCCGCGACAACGCCGCCGACCTGCGACGCCTCGCAGGCCGCATCACCGCACTCACCGACCTCCCCGCCGCATCCCGCGCAAGCGTGGCAAGACTGGACCAGGCCCTGGGCCAGGACGACCCCGCCGCCCTGATCGACCCCCTCAACGCCGCCCGACCGCACCTGGCCACCGCCCACCCGGAGTTGGCCGCCCGCATCGACGCCCTCGTGGATCCGCCCGGAGCCGACACCACGACGTGACGGCCCGCCCGCTCCAGGGCGGGGCCGCCCGCAACACTCTCCTTCGGCGTCCGCGGCGCCCTGTCCGGCGGCCAAGAGCAGGTCACCGAGCCGTAACGTCAGGTCCAGGATGGCATCCGCGGACGGCGCCGGTCCTGCGGACTGCGCCGATGTGTCATGGTGGTCGCCGGCCGGTCGCGGAGTCGGGTTCATGGCGAGTGCAGGACCTCAAGGACCAAGCGGGTTCCGCCGCTTGCGAGGAGGATCACCGCGATGGCGGTGAGCAGGATCCCGGCGATCTTCTCCAGGACCGCGCTGATGTTCGGTGAGATGCGGCGGCCGAGGTGCCCGGCCGCGTAGAGGGTGATCCCGGTTACGGCCGCGTAGGCGAGGGCTGCGACCGAGAGTCCGATCGCACCGGTCCAACTGTTGGACTCGGCGCGGTAGGCGACGAAGAAGCCGAAGGTGGTGCCGCCGAAGGTGAGGGGAAAGGTCAGCGGGGTGAACACGATGGAACGCCAGGGCGGGCGGTCCTCGGGAGATACCGTCGCCAACGGTTCCGCCGCTTGGGAGGCGCCCGTCATCATCGGCACGGCGGCGAGCAGCAGTGCGATGCCTCCGGTGGCGGACAGGGCCGCGGTGCTGATGCCCAACAGCTCCAACAGGGGCTCGCCGACCCACAGGGCCGTCATGGACATGAGCAGCACGTTGAGGAACAGGCCGAAGGCGAGTCTGCGCTGTTCGGCGTTGCTGTAGCCCTCGACGTAGGGGAGGTAGGAGGAAAGCGCGGCGACGGGACTGTAGAGCGCGAACAACGCGAGGAACAGCAGCCAGGCGTTGGCGAATTCGAGGTGTTCAGTGATCATGTTCGCGTCCCGGTCAGAAGTCGACGGCGTCGCGGATGATCGGGCAGGTCATGCAGTGTCCGCCGCCGCGTCCGCGGCCGAGTTCGGCGCCGACGATGGTGATGACCTCGACGCCGGCCTTGCGCAGGAGGGCGTTGGTGACGGTGTTGCGGTCGTACGTGAACACGACGCCGGGTTCGAGGGCGACGGCGTTGTTGCCGCTGTCCCATTGTTGGCGTTCGGACGCGTAGACGTCGCCGCCGGTCTCCACGACGCGCAGTTTCGGCAGCCCCAGACCCTTGGCGACGACGTCGACGAACGGGGTGCTGCCCTCGTCGGTCACGTCCAGGCCGGTGGGGTTGTCGGCGGGGCGCAGGGAGAAGGTGTGGACGGCGTCCATGATGGTCGGGTACAGGGTGACCAGGTCGCGGTCGGCGAAGGTGAACACGGTGTCCAGGTGCATCGCGGCGCGGAGCTTGGGCATGCCGGCGACGATGACGTGTTCGGCCGCGCCTTGGGCGAACAGGGCGGCGGCGACCTGGGTGATCGCCTGGCGGGATGTGCGTTCGCTCATGCCCATCAGGACGACGCCGTTGCCGACCGGCATGATGTCGCCGCCCTCGAAGGTGGCCTGGCCCCAGTCCTGTTCGGGGTCGCCCCACCACACCGTCGAGTCGACGAAGTCGGGGTGGAAGGCGTAGATCGCCTTCATCAGGAGTGTCTCGTCGTGGCGGGCGGGCCAGTACAGCGGGTTGAGGGTGAGGCCGCCGTAGAGCCAGCAGGTGGTGTCGCGGGTGTACAGGGTGTTGGGCAGCGGCGGCATGAGGTATTCGCGCACGCCGGTGGTCTCGCGGGCGAGGGCGAGGTAGCCGTTGCGGAAGTCGTCGGGCAGGTCGGTGGTGGCGAGTCCGCCGATGAGGAACTCGGCGAGTTTCCGGGGTTCGAGGGATTCCAGGAACGCGCGGGTGGTGTCGACCAGGCCCAGGCCGACCTCGTTGGTGACGACCTTGCGTTCCAGGAGCCAGGACCGTGCTTCGGGGATCGCCATCGTCTGGGCGAGGAGGTCGTGCAACTCGACGACGTCGACGTCGCGTTCGCGGAGCTTGTCGACGAAGTCGGCATGGTCGCGTTGGGCGTTGTCGACCCACATGACATCGTCGAAGAGGAGGTCGTCGGCATTGGTCGGCGTGAGTCTGCGGTGCGCGAGACCGGGCGCACACACCAGGACCTTGCGGAGCTTTCCGACCTCGGAGTGCACGCCGTATGGGGTGGGAGTGGTCATGTCGTGTCCTGCCTTCTGGGGGATCGGGGGTGCATGGTCTGCGAGTCCGGTCGGATGTGGACCGGATCGAGCGGGAGAACGGACGTCGTGCGATCACGCGTCTCCCGTGCAAAGCGGCGTGGCGGTCCCTCGATGCGGTCCCTCTCGTGGACGCTCACACCGGACACGTCGTACGGGGATCGCGAACGTTTACCGTGAGCGTGGCCATGCGGGGTGGCACTCTCGGTCGCAGGCGCGGGCTCGACGCGTGTCACCGACACGACGACCCCGTCGGGCAATGCCACCCATCCCCCACCGGCGCGGTGTTCTCCGGTCCTGTGTCGTGACCGGACCCGGACCCGGGCCCGCAGGCCCGTAGCCATTCGTTCTGTGGCAGGCCCCGGGGATCACAGCTCACCGAGGGGGACGCCGGCGCGGCACCCGGATCACTCTCGTCGCCCCCGTCGCCGCAACCCGTCGGCGCGAGGTAAGCCACGACCACAATGCAGACGGACAGGATCCGACGTGACATGACTCCCCTTGGGACCGGCGAATAAGGGGGAATGTGGCCGAACGGACACTTCGTCAAACGGCCCAAGTGGCTCTTGTGGTCGGTTCGATTGGTTGGTTGTGCGACGCGGAGAGCATGTCCGCGGTCCAAACGGCGATGGGGTTTCGTCGATGCAGGCCCTGCCGCCCCTGTGCGCCGCGTTCGCCGTTCTCGTTCCTGTCGCGGATGTCGAAGTGGGGAACAACGGGCAGTGCCGTGCAATGGGTTCGCATCACGCCCATCCCGGATCCCGTGCTCACCGTGGACGTCGACTTCAGGGACGGGCCGGGTCTCGCCGAGTGCTGTCCACGCCCGCCCCCAACTCACCCCCGCCACCTACAAGTTCGGCTTCGGAGCGTCCACCGGGCTATTTACCGACGTACACGTGATCCGCAACGTCGCCGTGTCCCCGATCGACCCGCTGCCCGCGCTCAACCTGGTCAAGCAGGTCCGCCAGTCGCCACCGCTGCCCGAGGTCCTGCCCGCGGGAGTCCCGGTACCGTACGAATGTCGTCGTCCCGCCTCACGTGCGCCACGCGCAATGGCGACCGCGTTCACCGCCGATCGCCGACCCGGTCGCGCGGACCGGCTCGCCACACCCGCCGTCCCCACGTGGCGGGTCGCTCGGCGACCCGGTGCCCGCGAACACGGCCGGTGATGAGGACGACGGGGCCGTGGCCGGAACGCCGGCGGCGCGGCGAGCCGATGTGACGCCGACGCAGCCGGAGGCGTCGGCCGAGGCGGGTGTCGAGGCGGTGACGGGGCCGCCGACGCGCCTCTGCGGCCCGGCGTTTATCACGCGTTCGGCACGACCCGGGTTCGGTAGCGTTGCTCCGCGAATCGGGCTCCGAGTCGGGTTCGTGCATTGGTTGTCGAGGCCTCGGATCCCGGACGGCGGATCCCGCCCACCTGGGTTGCGTGCGAGGAACGGGGGTTCGCGGTGTGCGATGTGGATCACGAGGCGGCAGTGGCCGCGATCGCAAAGCTGGTGGCGGCGTATCCGCATCTGGCGCAGGGACCCTGTTCACACCCGGCGTCGGCGGGGTGTGACGAGGTGGCGTGGTCGGCGATCCCCGGCTGCCCGGCCGAGGTCCCGGTCGTGCTGCGCGGCCTGCTGGACCCCGTCGCGGCCGAGGAGGCCGAACGGGCGTCGTTGCCGGCGGTGGACCGACCGGGTTGATGCTGGCCGCCGAACTGCGGCTGCACGGCGTGCACGTGGTCGTGCTGGAGAAGTTGACCGAGCCGGGCAGTCCCGCGGGCAGGGCCTGCACGCACGCAGCGTCGAGGGGATGGACCAGCGCGGCCTGCTGGACCGCTTCCTCGCGGTCAGTGAGAAGTTCCAAGTCGGCGGTCTCTTCGGCGGCATCGCCAAGCCGTGGCCGGAGCGGTTGGACACGGCGCACCCGTACGGCCTCGCCACGCCACAGCCGCTGACCGAGCGCGTGCTCGACGAGCGGGCCCGCGAACTCGGTGCCGAGATTCGGCGCGGCTGCGAAGTGGTGGGGCTGAGCCAGGACGAGGACGGGGTGAGCGTCGAGTTGGCGGACGGTACGCACCTGCGCTCGCGCTACCTCGTCGGGTGCGACGGCGCCCGCAGTGCGGTGCGCAAGGGGATCGGCGTCGGCTTCCCCGGCGAGCCCGCCAAGGTCGAGACGCTGCTGGGTGACATGGAGGTGACCGAGGACCCGGCGACGGTTGCCGCCATCGTCGAGGAGGTCCGCAAGACCCAACTGCGGTTCGGCGTCACCCCCGCCGGGGACGGGAACGACGGGCTGTACCGCATCGTCGTGCCCGCAGACGGCGTGGCAGAGGACCGTGCGACCGCGCCGACCCTCGAGGATTTCAAGCAGCAGCTGCGGGCGTTCGCGGGCACCGACTTCGGCGCGCACTCGCCGCGCTGGCTGTCCCGGTTCGGCGACGCCACCCGGCAGGCCGAGCGCTACCGGGTCGGCCAGGTGCTGCTGGCCGGCGACGCGGCGCACATCCACCCGCCGACCGGCGGGCAGGGGCTCAACCTGGGTGTCCAGGACGCGTTCAACCTCGGTTGGAAACTGGCCGCTGCGGTCGACGGCTGGGCGCCGGAGGGACTGCTGGACAGCTACCACACCGAACGGCACCCGGTGGGCGCCCGCGTGTTGGAGAACACCCGCGCGCAGATCACGCTGCTGGGAACCGATCCGGGTGACCGCGCTGCGGGAACTGTTCTCGAAGCTGATGGACTTCGAGGAGGTGAACCGGTATGTCACCGAGATCATCACCGCTGTCGGGGTCCGCTACGACCTCGGCGATGGCCACGAAGTGCTCGGCCGGCGGCTGCGGGACGTGAGGCTGAAGCGGAGGCGCCTCTACGAGCTGATGCACGGCGGCCGCGGGCTGCTGCTCGACCAGACCGGGCGGCTGTCGGTGGCGGGCTGGGCGGATCGGGTCGACCACGTCGTCGACGTCAGTGAGGAACTGGACGTGCCCGCGGTACTGCTGCGGCCGGACGGCCACGTGGCGTGGGTCGGTGAGGACCAGCAGGATCTCCTCAGCCGGCTGCCCAAGTGGTTCGGCGCTGCCGTCGGCTGAGCACACAGTCGCAGCCCGAAAGGGCGCGGCCGTGACCGAGACGCCGAACCGGCCGATGGAGAGCCGCGAGCGCACAGCCGAGGCCCCGGACTCGCTGCCGGATGACCGCCTCGCCGAACCGGAGCCGGCGGTGCCCGCACCGCGGCGCCGGTGGTGGCGGTTGCGCCGTGCCCAACCGGGCTGCAGCGCGGGCTTCCACCGGCGCGCCGGTGGGTGCCTTCGCGCGCTGCCGCCGCGTGCGCGGCCGGGTGCCGCATGAGGGCAGCGGCACCATCGTCAACTCCTCCTCCGTCGACCTCGTCGGGCTCGTCGGCCTCCTTCTCCCCGCACCGACGCGCGAGCACCCCGCGCCGTGCCGGAGAATTGAGACGACTCTCGACGGGCTCGGCCCGGCCCGGCGGGCACACCCACCCGGCCGACATCTCGCGCGAAGGTTCCCCTCAGCCATGCCGCACCGCATTCAATGGTTCGACCTGCCCACCCCGGTCCGAACCCACATCGAGCACGCCCTCGGCGGCGGCGTCATCGACGTGTCCGGACCCGCCGGCGGGTTCGGCCACCAACTCGCCGCCGTGCTCACCCTCGCGGGCGGGCGTCGCGTGTTCGTCAAGGCCGCCCCCGACGACGACCCCCTCACCGCCGCCAACGCCGCGGAGGCTGCCGTCCTGGGCGCCCTGCCGCACCGCGCGCCGGCGCCGGAACTGATCACGCTGGAGCGGGCCCACGGCTGGACGCTGGTCGTCATCGAACACCTCGACGGCGCCCATCCCGACCTCGGGCCCGGCTCACCCGACATGGCCGCAGTGCTGGCGCGCCTCGACGAACTCGCCGCCGACCCCGCCGACGACCGCTACCGCACCGCGGTGGGCACCACCGCCGCCCAGAGCATCCGCCTCCACGGCTGGAGCGATCCCCACCTCACCGACCTCGACCCGTGGGCCCGCACCCGGCTCGACCGACTGCGCGAACTCGAACAGGCATGGCCCGCACACGCGTTCGGCGACCGCGTCGTCCACGGGGACCTGCGCGCGGACAACATGGTCCGCGACCGTATCCACGGACCCGTATTCGTCGACTGGGCCCACGCCACCCTGGGCCCCGGCTGGGTCGACCTCGCGTCCCTGGCCCCGCAACTCGTCCTCGCCGGACACCGACCCGTCGACGTCGCCGACCTCCTCGCCGGCCACCCCCTCACCGCCAACGCCCCCGACGGCGTCGACGCGTTCCTCGCCGCCCTCACCGGCCACTGGGAACGCGGCAGCCGCCAAGACGACCCCGCCCGCGCCCCGGGCTTGCGCGCCTACCAACGCCGCGCCGCCGCGGCCGGACGCGCCGTCCTCGCCGCGCGCCTGAGCTGACACCCGGCCGAAAACCAAGACGTCCGAACGTTTGGCCGTCGAGAGTCGAATGACGCGCTACGAGTACGGGCCATATCGCACGAGCTCAAGGAAGGGGCAGAGGGCCTGCTCCCGTACCCCGCGATCTCCCGGTGACCGTCCTTGTCGGTGCCGTGGGTGCCGTGCCGTGGCGAGATGTCTCGGTGCCGTGGTGCGGCGTCTCGGCGGTGTGGTGGTGCCGTGGTGTCATCGGGGTTTCTTGGGTGGGGTTTCGGGTGTGGCGGTGGTGGGGTGGGGGTGTAGCGGGGTCCAGGGAGGCAGGTGCAGGGTCCAAGCGGTGTCGGTTCGGGTCCCGACCACGGGTAGGCGTCGCCAATCCGCGGCCCATGTGGGTGGGGCGGACCCGCGGGTGGTCAGGAGCGCGGCGGGGACGCGGTGTGTCTCGGCGATCAGGCTCTCGCGCGTGTGGGTCGCGTTGTTGCCGGAGACGGCGGCGGAGGCGCATCCGGCGTGGTAGGCGATCGGGATGGCCTCGACGCCGGTGAGCAGGCAGGGTGGGCGCACGCCCGCCACGCGTGCGGTGCGTGCGATCAGTTCCCAGTCCCGGCGCGCGGTGCGGTGGCTGTCCGCCCAGTGCGCGGTGATCGCGATCTGGATGGCCAGGTGCCCGACGAGCGCCGCGCCCAGCAGGCCGCCGAGCACGAGTCGGGTCCCACGCGCGGGTCGTGCTCGGACCGCGTCGACCAGCGTCAGTGATCCCCAGGCCGCAGGCAGCGCGAGAAGGGCATAGCCGGGCTGGAGGAAACGCGGCGCGGAGTAGTCGACGAACAGCAGGTACGTGAGCGCCACGGAGGCGGCCACCGCGCACGGCAACCAGGCGAGTGCCGGCATCCGGGCGCGTCGCGCCGCCCACACACCGACGGCCACCAGCAGCGGCAGGGCGAACCACCAGAAGAGCGCGGGCGCGGCGACCGTGTCGCCCGTGCAGGGCCTGCACAGCAGCGGGCCGTCCAACGTCGAGGCGGTCTCCGGCAGCGAATTGGTGGGCCCGGTACCACCCTGGATCTCGCTCGCGCGCCGCAGCCGTTCGACGATCCCGCCGAACCGCTCGTGTGCCTCGATCAGCCACGCCCCGGCCCCGGCGGCCGATCCACCCAGGGCCGCCGCCAGGACGTCCATCCGCCGCCACGCGGGCACCGCGATCGTCGCGACGATCAGGGGCAACACCAGCCAGAAGGCGTCGCCGGGCCGCATCAGACCGGCAACGGCTAGCGCCAGGGCCAACGCGATCCGCCCGCTCCCGCCCCGCACCACGCGCAGGTACCAGCCGACGGCGGCGACCGAGGCCATGGCCGAGTAGTGGTTGGGCATCGCGGCGCCCACGTAGAACATCGTGATCCACAAGGTGGCGTAGCCGGCCGCCGCGCACGTCACCACGGCCGGTCGGGGCAGCAAACGCAGCCACGGCAGGTACCCCAGGAACAGCGCCACCGCGGCCGCACCCGCCAACCAGTACCGAAGAGCGACCATCGAACCGGTGAGCATCACCACCGGTGCGGCCAACCACGCCACGCCACGGGATCGGGGCGCGCTGAAGAACGCCGCCGGTTTGCTCGGGTCGTACTGGCTCACATAGACGATCTCGTCCCAGCCCAGCCCCAACTCCGGGGAGACCAGGGCCAGTCCCACGGCGGCGCAGACGAAACACACGAGTGCCAGAGCGAGAGGCGATCGAACGCTGACCTGTGACATTCAGACCCTTTACCCCCTCTATTCGGATGCCTCGACCCATTGGGCCGTACGGCGCCGCCCTGTCACCCCACCCGCGGACGCCCGGCACCGCGCCACCCACACCTGTGATTCCGGGGGCGGTGGTTGGTGTGTTGGCAGTGGCCGCGCGTCTCGACACCGAGTGCTTCGAATGTGTGGCCGAAACCGCGACGGCATCTGGGAAGTTGCCGCACCCGCCAGTAACATCCGACTCGCTCGCGCACCACCACCGCGCCGACTCTCGCCTGTCCCACGGGCCGTCCGCACATCCGCGTCCCCGAAAGGTCTGCGCATGCGCTTTCGCCTTCGCCTTCGCCTTCGCCTCCGAGCGTCGCCGGCTCTCGTCGTCGCCGCACTCCTGTTCACCCTCAGCGCGATCCCCGCCCAGGCCCATCCGGGCGGCGGGGGAGGTGGCCCGACGCCGGACCGGGTGACCGTGGGAGACCGCACGTATATCGCCGACGACCGCGGCCGGGCCACCCAGTGGCGTGGCTTCAACCTCTCCGACAAGAACCACCGGGGCGCCGAGGCGTTCGCCGACATCCACGAGTCGGATCTGCGCGAGATGGCCGCGCGCGGCTTCAACCTCGCGCGCCTCGCCTTCTTCTGGGACGACCTCGAACCCGCCCAGGGTCGGTACGACCGCATCTATCTCGCCAAGATGCGCCGCATTCTCGACTGGGCCGACCGCTACGGTGTCAAGGTCGTCCTCGACGCCCACCAGGACATCTACGGCCCGCACTTCGGCGCCCGCGGCATCCCCGACTGGGCCACACGCGACGAGGGTCTACCGTTCGAGCCGATACCCGGCGACTGGTTCTCGGGATACTTCGAGCCGTCCGTACAAGCGGCGTTCGACCACCTGTACAACGACAGCGACCTGCGCGCCGCCCACGCCCGTATGTGGACGACGGTCGCCGCGACACTCGGACGGCACCCGGCGCTGCTCGGCTACGACCTGATGAACGAGCCGTTTGGAAGGTTCCTCGAAGGCGAGGACCTGCCGACCGCCGCGAGCCGCTTCGAGGCCACCCAGCTGACCGACCTGTGGAACCGCCTCGCCGACGCCGTACGCCTCGTCGACCGCAGGTCCTGGGTCTTCG
Source organism: Embleya sp. L77 (assembly GCF_055557415.1). NCBI lineage: Bacteria > Bacillati > Actinomycetota > Actinomycetes > Kitasatosporales > Streptomycetaceae > Embleya > Embleya sp. L77. Next base: position 3,495,064 of record NZ_CM145710.1, on the reverse strand, counting down.
TCGAACCCACGGTCATCGTCGGCCTGGGCGTCCCGACCGCCCTCGGTCACATCGACGACCCGCATGCCGCCTACATGCCGCACTTCTACGAGACCGCGATGGAATCCGGCGCCGACTACGACCCGAACGGCACCTTCATCGCCGCCTACGAGGCGGCTATCAGCGACTACCCGACCCGCAATCGCATGCCGGTCATCGTCGGCGAGTGGGGTACGAGCCCGGCCATCCCGCACAGTGCGCAGTTCATCAACGACATGACCGCTGCCATGTCCCGCTTCGCCGGCGGCTGGACGTGGTGGCAGTGGTGCCTGGGCAACCACGGCTACTGCAACCTCGACCCGAGCGGGAACTGGCGTCCGAACGCCGAACTCCTCAGTCAGCCCTACGCGTCCGCCATTGCCGGCAACCCGCTGACAGCCACCTACGACCCGGCGACCCGCACCTACCGCCTGACCTTCACCACGCGCCGAAACGCCGACGGACCCACCGAGATCGCCGTCCCGAAGGGCGTCTATCCGCACGGCTACCACGTCAAGATCGACGGCCGCAGGGCAAGTTGGGACGACCGAGGCCGGACGGTCGAGGTCACCACGCGCGGCCGCCCAGGCACCGCGTACACGGTCACCCTCACGCCGTAGGGCGCCCAGTCGTCGGCGCCCGAGACCGGCACCGACGACTACCCACGCTCTTGCCCGCGGACGTGCCGCGCCGCCGCAGGCGATCCGGGAACGCCCTCCCCTCGGCGACCTCGTCCACCGAGCAGCCCCAGGACGGCAACGGTATATTCGCCGCCCTGCCGGCACTCGCCGGCCGCACGTGCCGGGCACCCGGGGTCGGTTCACCGTGTGCCGTCGGTGACCGCCGAGCCGCGCGAGCGCCGGATCGTGGGCAACTGTCGGGGAAGACCGCACGCGCGGTCGGGCCGTGCGCACTCGTTGGTTGAAGTGTCCCTGTTTCGACGCCGGGGCGGTCGGATTGTGTGGAAGTTCGGTGCCGTACCGGTCAGTTCCGAAGATTCATATTGTCAGATAAATAGTAGGACTCCGCTGGGGCCTGTTTCAGAAGTTGATCTTGCTTCATAGCCATTCGCCGATGGCGGCGATCGTGATGGTGGCTTCGAATCGGACGGCGAGTTTGTCGTACCTGGTCGCGACGGCCCGGTTCCTCTTCAGACGGTTGATGCCGCATTCGACCGCGTGGCGGGCCTTGTAGTCCTCGCGGTCGAACGCGGGCGGCCGGCCGCCCTTGTGGCCGCGTTTGCGGCGGTTGCGGGCCTGGTCGACCTTCTCCGGGATGGTGCAGGCGATGCGGCGCCTTCGCAGGAGCGCGCGGTTGGCGCGGGAGCTGTAGGCCTTGTCGCCGCGCACCCGGTCGGGTCGGGTGCGCGGCCGGCCCGGCCCGATCCGGGGCACCCGGATTCGGTCCAGGACCGCCGCGAACTGCGGCGAGTCGCCCCGCTGTCCGGCCGTGACCGGCACCGACAAGGGTTTCTGGCCCTGTTCGCAAGCCAGATGGATCTTCGTCGTCAGCCCGCCGCGCGAGCGCCCGAGCGCGTGGTCGTCCGGCTCGACGGCGACACCGCCGGGCGGCTCTATTTGGAGTGCCCCCTTTTGCGGGCTCCGGCGGCGTGTCGGTGGGCACGGCAGACCGTCGAGTCGATGTTGACGTCCCAGGTGATCAGCCCCTGTGCGTCGGCCTCGGCCTGGAGTCGCTCCAGAATACGTTTCCAGGTGCCGTCACGCTGCCACCGGCGAAACAGCCCGTAGACCGTCTGCCACGGCCCGTACCGCTCGGGAACGTCACGCCACGGAACCCCGGCCCGGGTTCGCCACCGGATCCCGTCGATCAGCTGCCGTTTCGTCCATATCGGTGGTCGTCCGGACTTGACGCCGACCGGCAACAGCGGTTCCAGGCGCGCCCATTGGCCATCGGTCAGATCTCCCCGTCCCACACGATGATCATGGCAGAGCAAGATCAACTTCTGAAACAGGCCCTAGGTCGGATCGGTGGGTCTGAGGTGTCGTGGGGTGTTGGTTGGAAGTGGTCTGTGGCAGGTGTTGCAGGTGCCCGTCCAACACTTCAGGAGACATTGGCAGGCGTCGACGACCTGGTAGAGCGTGAGACCAACGTGGGTACTTTTGGGGAGAGCCGTTGTTCCGTGAGGAAGGCGTGGGCGGCGGTGACCAGGGTGACGTGGTGATGCCACCCCACCCAGGAACGACCCTCGAAATGGTCCAGTCCCAGAGCGTGTTTCATCTCCCGGTAGTCATGCTCGATCCGCCAACGGATCTTCGCCAACCGCACAACCTCCGCCGTCGGCGTCGCCTCGGGAAGGTCGAACAGCCGTTACTCCGTGGGTTGTTCGGCCTACTCTGGCCACACGACCAACAACCCCACCTCGGGCAGGACACCGTCCCACGACCCACCCGCGGCCTCGGCCGCCTCGCGGGCCGGGCGCCGTACCGCCACGCCGGCCGGTCGCACCCGCAACCGCAGGAACCGCGAACGCATCGACCCGCGCGAGCCCCGACGCCACATGACCTCTTCGAAGGCGCCCCGTCCGATCCCCGCCACCAGCGCGGCCACGCTCACCGCCCGTTCCCGATACCGAGGGGCCGGGCGGTGCCCGGTCCCCGACCATGGCGGTGCGACGGGCGGCGCCCGGCCGGGTGGACGGTGGTGTCGGCGCGGATCGCGACCACGTAGTCGAGTTCACGCTCGGTCAGTCCGGCCCGGGCCGACGCGCGGGCATCGGGCTGCCATCCCCCGATACCGAGGCCGGGAAACGGGTGTCCTGCCGCCGAGCCGGTTCGTCAGGACGACCGTCAACTCATCGGCTGTTGCCATGACTCCGTGAAGGCGAAACGGCCATGATCGGATCTCCTCGGAAGCAGGCGCTCAGGGTGTCGTGAAGGCGTGGTCGATGGTGTCGAGCAGGACAGGCAGGTCCCGCAGCCGCGGCGGTGGGTGCTGTGCCCGGGTGGGACCCGGGCCGTGGACGCGGCGCTTTGACTGCGGAGACGGCCGTCCCCCACCCGGTCCGGCCCACCTGATCCGACCCGCTTCGCCCACAGGTGGGTACTCCCCCACGCCCGGCTCGGCCGCTCTTCCCATCGGCCCTGGACAACTTCACTCCCCCCAACTCCGCCGCCAACGTCGCCACCGACAACCTGTCCTGCGGCCCGTTCGACGCTGAAGCAGTACGGCAAATCCCCCGCACGCACCGAGTATCGCCGCTTCGACGATCGCGGCCGGCGGACTCTCGCTGATCGTCGACCACGGCCGGCCCGAACTCGCGGAGACCACGTTCACCTGGTTCGACGAGGGCTGCCCGGCTGATCCGCGACTACGCCGTGGGCGTGCCGGCCACGCGGCGTTCGCCGCCGTTGCGCAGTTGCCAGGCGCGGTAGACGTCGGTGGCGGCGGTGCGCGGCTCGTACCGCATCGGCAACCGGCGCTGCTCCCAGGTCTTGGTGAACTCGGCGTAGAAGGTGGCGAGTTCGAAGTACTTGCGGTCGTCTACGTAGTGCGGCTCGTAGGCGTCGCGGGTGGTCAGGAAAACGACCTCGTCGGGCGAGCAGTAGTACAGCGAGCCCAGGCACATCGGGCAGGGGTGGGCGAGTACGTAGATGGTGCTGCCGGTCAGGTGTTCGGTGCCCAGCTTCGTGCATGCCTCGCGAATGGCGAGGATCTCGGCGTGGGCGGTCGGATCGGCGGTCTGGGCCACCTTGTTCGCGCTCTCGGCGAGGATCTCGCCGTTGCGGACGATCACCGTCGCGAATGGTCGGCCGCCCTCCTCGACGTTGTGGCGGGCGAGGTCGATGGTGCGCTGGGCGAAGTCCATGGGGGTTCCTCGGGGGAGTCGGAATACGTGGAGGGGAAGGGGCCGGCCCAAGTCGGGGCCCGCCCCGGGGCGTTGGGATCAGAACGGTTTGGTGGGCAGGTACTTGCCGTCCAGAGTGATCACCGCGCGTTCGCCGCCGTCGGGGTCGGCGACCTTGCGCACGTCCAGCTTGAAGTTGATCGCGCTGATGATGCCGTCGCCGAACTGCTCGTGGACCAGCGCCTTGAGGGTGGTGCCGTAGACCAGGAGCATCTCGTGGAAGCGGTAGATGGTCGGGTCGGTCGGGACGCCGCCCGGGATCGAGCCGCGCGTCGGAATGGTCTGCAGCAGCGTCGCCGCGTCCGGGTCCAGGCCCAGGAGTTCGGCGACCGCGTGCGCGGCGTCGGCGGGCAGCGGGTGCTGACCGAGCACTGCGGCGGTGACGAAGGCGACCGACAGGCCGGTCGGGTCGGCGATCTGCTGCCAGGTCAGGTCCTTGCGGGTCTTGGCCTCGACTGCGGCGATGGCCAGGTTCTGCCGGGCGGTGGGGTCGAACTGGGCTTGCACCATGGCGGGTTGTCCTTATCCGAGGGGTGGGTTGACGCGGTTGCGTGGGTGGGGCGGTGCCGGTGGCCCGGCGGATGGAGGCGAGTGGGAGCGTCAGGCCGGGAGGGCGATCGGCCGGCCGGTCGCGGCGTCGAGCGCGGTGATCGTGCCCGAGGCGATGTCGTAGACCCAGCCGTGCAGCGTGACCGTGTCCCGCGCGAGGGCGTGGGCCACGCTGGGGTGGGTGGTCAGGTTCGCGAGCTGGGCGGCGACGTTGTCCCGGACCAGCGCGCCCACCGCGTCCGGGCCCGTACCGGCGCCGGCACGGCTGCGGGCCCGAGCGGCCTCCGCGTGCCGCAGCCAATCGGCGATCTTCGGAGTCGCGGTCAGGTCGTGGCCCTCGACCAGGGCGGTCATCGCGCCACAGGCCGAGTGGCCGCAGACGATGATGTCGGTGACCGCCAGGACCGCGACGGCGTATTCGATGCTCGCGGCCACACCGTCGGCGCCCGACGCATGGGCGGGGACGAGATTGCCGGCCGTACGGATCACGAACAGCTCGCCCGGGTCGCTCTGGGTGATCAGTTCGGGGACGACCCGGGCGTCGGAACAGCCGATGAGCAGCGTCTTCGGCCGGTGGGTGTCCGCGAGTCGCCCGAACAGCGGCGCCTTGGCCGGGAACACGTCCCGCTGGAAACGGCTGATGCCCTCCGTGAGGTGATGCATGGTCACTACTCCTTCTCGGTGGTCGTCCGCCCTGCGGGGCCGACGAGTTCCACCATGCATGACCTGTATCTATAGTGTCCAAGACGCATTGACCATCACCTCAATAGATCTCATCTATACTCGGGCTCATGGTCGTGGAACTGCGTCACCTGCGCTACCTGCTCGCCGTCGCCGAGCACGGCAACTTCACCCGCGCCGCCGAGGACCTGCGGATTTCCCAGCCGACCCTGTCCCAGCAGATCAAGCAGCTCGAACGCGCACTGGGCGTGCAACTTCTCGACCGCACCGGCCGCACCGTGCGCCCCACCGACGTGGGCGAGACCTACCTGGGCTACGCGCGGCGGTCCCTGCGCGACCTGGCCAGTGCCGAACGCGCCGTGCACGACGTGGCCGACCTGTCCCGCGGCAGCCTGCGCCTGGCGGTGACCCCGACCTTCACCGCGTATCTGGTAGGTCCGCTGACCGAGGAGCTGTACACCCGGCATCCGGGGATCACCCTGGAGATCGAGGAGGCCACCCAGGACCGGATCGAATCGGGGCTGCTCGCCGACGAGTTCGACCTGGGCATCGGGTTTCGCGGCGCACACCCGCCCGGTGTCTCCGCGACCGCGCTGTGTACCGAGAAGCTCAGCCTGGTCGTGGCGGGCTCCCGCGTCGGCCGCGCCCGGCCGGCGCTGCCCGTCGGTGAGCTCGCCGACCGCCGACTGGCGCTGCTCAGCGCCGACTTCGCCACCCGCGGCCACATCGACGCCTACTTCACGCAGCACGGCGTGCGGCCGCGGATCGCGGTCCAGGCGAACTCGATCCAGGCGCTGATCGAAATCGTCCGCCGCACCCCGCTGGCCACCGTGCTGCCGGACGCGATCACCCACGACCACCCGCACCTGCATCCGGTCCCGCTGGACCCACCGCTGCCGGTGCGCACCGTCGTCGTGCTGCGCCGGGAGAGCGGCTACCAAAGCGCCGCCGGCCGAGCCTTCGTCGAACTCACCCGGGACGTGGTCCGCAGCCGCGGCTACCCGCCGCCCGACGCCTGAGGAGCCCGGGCGAGGCCGTCGCACGTTCTGCGGGGATGCCTTGATCGCCCGCAGCCCGGCTCGCGCTTCGGCCTCGTCGACCTTCTTCAGCCGTGTCGGCGTCATCAGGGCGATGGCGTGCCCGGCGGCCAAGGCGTCCACGGCAAGCCGCTCGAGCGGCGACGCGTCGGTCAGCACCCAGGCCGACGCCGTCGGCAGTTGGATGTCCGGCGGCGCCGCAACGAGGAGCGCCGGACATTTCAGCCGCACGCCGCCGCACTGCCGGGCGCCTGGGACGCGGTCGAGGCGGAGGCCGGGTGGGGCACCTGGGCGGCACTGCGCCGCACCCGCTGACCTCGGCGGCGAGGTTCAGAGGGCGACGCCCGCGTCGCGCAGCAGCGCGGCGAGGTCGTCGGGCACCGGCATCGGGGTGGTGAGGCCGTCGCGGGTGCGGCCGGTGTTGCCGTCGGGGTACTTGCCGGCGGCCGATGCGGGCGCGGCGACCAGGAGCCGCGCCACCTGGCCGGCCACTTCGATGTCGCGGTCGCGGACGGCGAGGTGGAGCATGACCGCGTGGGTGCGGGTGTGGGGTCGGCCAGGGCTGGGACAGGATGTGCGCGCGTTCCGCCGCCCGCCAAGCGCCGCCGGTGGGGCCCGCGGTGCGGGCGGCGGACATCTCGGCGTCGTGGACGGCACGGAGCGCTTCGGGCATGGCGCGGCTCGGCACAGCGGTCCTCCCCAAGTCGTGAGTTCACTGTTTCGTGGATTCAGGCACACGTGTACTGTCGTGGGCATGCTGCATCTCGCCGCCGACATCGACGTCCTGGCCCGGTTCGGGCGGGCCCTCGCCGACCCGATCCGCTGCCGCATCCTGCTCGCCCTGCGCGAGGCGCCGGCGCATCCGGCCGACCTGGCCGACGCGCTCGGAATCTCCCGCACCCGGCTGTCGAACCACCTCGCGTGCCTGCGCGACTGCGGCCTGGTCGTCGCCGTGCCGGTCGGCCGGCGCAGCCGCTACGAACTCGCCGACGCCCGCCTGGGCACCGCACTCGACACCCTGCGTGCCACCGTCCTCGCGGTCGAGGCGGACCCGTCCTGCCCCGACACCGCGGACCAGGGCTGCTGCCGATGACCGCTCCCATGTCCCTGTCGCCGGGCCCGAGTCCGTCCCGCCGCGAGGCCCTGGCGCGCCGGATACGATTGCTGGTCGCCGCGACGATCGCCTACAACGTCGTCGAGGCCGTCGTCGCACTCACCGCCGGGACCATCGCCTCCTCCACCGCGCTGGTCGGCTTCGGGCTTGACTCGGTCATCGAGGTCTCCTCCGCCGCCGCGGTGGCCTGGCAGTTCTCCGCCCGCGACCACGCGGTGCGCGAGGCCCGCGAGCAGCGCACCCTGCGCATCATCGCGGTCTCGTTCTTCGTCCTCGCCGCGTACGTCGCCATCGACGCCGCCCGTACCCTCGCCGGGGACGGCGAAGCCGACCGGTCGATCACCGGCATCGTGCTGGCCGCGCTCTCCCTCGCGGTGATGCCGTTCCTGTCCGCCGCCCAACGCAAAGCCGGACGCGAGATCGGCTCCGCTAGCGCGGTCGCCGACTCCAAGCAGACGCTGCTGTGCACCTACCTGTCCGCGGTCCTGCTCGTCGGACTGCTCCTCAACGCCGCCCTCGGCTGGACCTGGGCCGACCCGATCGCCGCCCTGGTCATCGCCGCCATCGCCGTCAAGGAAGGCACAGGCGCCTGGCGCGGGGAAGGCTGCTGCGCGCCCGCGACCACCGGCGCCACCGGGAAGACCGGCACCGATGCATGCGGATGCCCGGCGGGATGCTCCTGCTGCTGACCCGCGGACGCGGGTCGCTCGGGCGGTGCCGGCCTGTTCGGCGCAGGCGCCGGGTCTGCGCGAAGCGGTACGAGTCGGTGCCGGTCTCGATGGTGTCGCCGCCGAACGTCCCGGCGCGTTCTGGAACCGCCGTCGAGACGTTGCTACTTCCCCTGAACAAAGTCAAACGGTCGGACTGCGGCGCTCGACGAGGACCACGTCGCGCCATATCCCGTGATGGCGACCGATGCACTCACGGGTACCGATCACGCGGAACCCGGCCGCGGCGTGCAGGGCCAGGCTGGCGGTGTTCTCGGGGAAAATTCCCGATTGGATCGTCCAGATCCCGGTGTTCTCGGTCGAGGCGATCAGGGCGTCGAGCAACGCCCGTCCCACGCCGCGCCCCTGGGCGGCGGGGTCGACGTAGACGGAGTGTTCGACGACTCCGGCGTACGCGCACCGGTCCGACACCGCGGACGCCGCCGCCCAGCCCAGGACGCCGCCGGTGGTGATGTCGAGGGCGACGTGGCAGTGTGCGTGGGCCTTCTTCGCGAAGAACGCCTCCCACGTGGCGGGTTCGGTCTCGAAGGTGGCGTTGGCTCCGGCGATCCCCGCGGCGTAGACGGCCAGCACGCCATTCGCGTGTGCGGAGGTCATGCGGGTGATCGTGAACGTGGGTGAAGTCGGTCTTGTCACGGGCGGCTTCCAGCAGCATGTCCGCGATCGCGCGGCGGCTGGGCAGGTCGTCGTGGTCGGGTATCGCGAGAAGGGCGCGCACGTGGTCGAGGTCCTTCTGGGCCTCGGTGGCGCTGGTGTAGCCGTTGCGGCGGAGCTTGCGGCGGCCCCCGTCCTCCGCTTCGAGCAGCTCCTGACGCAGCGACCAGGTGCCGTGTCGTTGCGAGGTGTGGGTGGGGGCAGGCGGCGCCGTAGGCGTCCGGTGGCCAGATTGCGGCGGGCGGCAGCGTCGGAAGACGCCTCCGCCCTTCACGCGTTCTCCTCGTCGTCGGCCTCGTCCACGAAGCGCAGGTCCTCCGGCAACGCGGGTGGGACGAGACCGCGTTCGCGCAGGTCCGCGCGCAGTGCCCGGAGGGCTTGCGCGTCCTGGAGGAGCATGGCGCCGTACTGCTCGGCCGAGCGCAGGTGATCGGTGCGACGGCCCGGTTGCAGTGTGGTGGCGGCCTTGCCTTGGTGCTCGCCCAGCAGGCGCTGTGAGGTGCGGGCGGTGGTGACGGCGTCGGCGTGGATGCGGAAGCTGTCGATGATCGCCCGGGGGGAGCCGTCGGGCGCGGCCTTGGCGAGCGGGGTCTCGTCGGTGAACCACGCGACGGCCTCCCACACCGGCATTTGGCGCCCGGGCAGGATCTCCACCGTCTCCTGCAGGCCAGCGGGAACAGCAGGTTCACCGGCGCCACGCCCAGCGCCGGCGGACACGACGAGCAGCTCGGCTAAGCCCAGCGAGGCCCGTGAGGTGATGGGCGGGTGTGGGGCGTTGCTGTTCAGCTGCCGACCGCGGTGACGCCGAACATCAGGGTGCGGCGGTCGATGTCGTAGTGAACTGTGGGCGTACTGCTGAGGAGGTCTTGGAGGACGTCGGCGTCATCGGTGTCGACGGTCAGGACTTCTTCCCAGGCGCCTTCGTCGAGCACCAACTGCAGGGTGAGGGTGCCGCGGTCACCAGGCTGCCCGGCGACCCACGTGAACTGGTAGTGGCTCAGCTGGCGCACTTTGATGCTGTCGTCGGTGATGGGCTGTGTGACCTTGGCCATGGCTTCTCCTGTTTGAGCGTGAAGGGTAAGCCCGCACGGAGGTCGCGGGCTCGGTCGAGCATTTCGGGTGAGGTGTGCCGCGTCTCAGCAGTGTCTTGTCATGGCACCGTGCCGGCCGGCGCGGCGTACGGCGGCCAGACCGGTTCCTCCGGCCATGGCCAGGGGCGAGCCTGCGCGGCGCAGCATTCCCTGCTTCTGCTGCTCGGGGCGCTGCTGCTCTCCGTGGAGGGCGTTGAGTACCAGCACGCCGGCGGTGAGTGCCGGCAGGGCCCACTGCAGGACCGTGAGGTGGCGCTGTGCCTGCTGCAGTTCCACGGGGTGGTCTGCGGCCGCCTCTTGGTCCTCGGAGTCCGGGGATGAGGCGAGTTCGACCTTCTTGCCCAGGACTCGGCTGTAGGCGGTGGCGGCGAGGGCGGCTCCTGTGAGGACCGTCTTGGCGATGGTGGAGGCGCCGACGCCGCTCTGGTAGGCCACCCGTGCGCTGTTGGCACCCAGCAGGGCGGCGCCGCCCACCAGGTGGGCGCCGATCGCGGCCGCGTTCACGGGCGTCCAGGCAGCCCAGCCGGCGCCGGCGATCCGCGAGGCGAGAAACGGCTCCTTCACGGCGTTACGCGCCGCTCCGTTCAATCCGACGGCTCCCATGAGAGAGCCGCCGAACCAGGCGGCCAGGCCGATGTCGTGCAGACTGCGCATGACCGTGTTGCGTTGAGACATCCGAGTCCTTCCAGACACACGCGTCCCTGCGGTCGCAGGGCCTCGCAATCAGTCTCAGGGTGATCGACGCCACCGGCCAGACGAGGCGCGCACATGGACGAATCCCACCCGTAAACCCGGTGAGGATGGCCACTACGCAGTAGTAGCCGGGCGGGCCGGGCCGACGCCGGCCGGCTGCGCTCACCGCCTGCTGCGCAACTGTGGCGCCCAGGCGCCGCGGAGACGACCAAGGAGCGTCTACCGCGTCTACTTCTCCCTGATCCCGTCGCTGCGTAAGCCGGCTGAACACGAACGGGCGGGCCCCGCGGATTTCCCCGCTGGGCCCGCCCCTCACGTTTCACGTTCTGCGGCGCCGTCTATGCTTGACTCTGTCGGGGATCTTGGAGTTTTCCCGCGCGCTGGATTGATCAGCAGGCATGCTCGGGGCTGTTTCGAAGACCGATGCAGTCGTGAGGTGTCCGTTGTCGCTCCGTCCTCGTTCCGGTGAGCAAGTCCCCTCGTTGACCGCGCAGATCGCACGGGCGAGCAACCGGGGCGGTACCACCGCGATGTGGGTGAGAGACCGCCTGGACGGGCTGTGGTGCGACGAGGATTTCGCGGGCTGGTACACGCGCGATGGACGCCCCTGCATTTCGTCCGCCCAATTGGCCACTGTCTGCGTGCTGCAGTTCCTGCTCGATCTGTCGGATCGTCAGGCGGCGGAAGCGGTTCGCTGCCGCATTGATTTCAAGTATGCCCTGGCCATGGAGCTGGACGATCCCGGCTTCCACCACAGCGTGCCGGCCGACTTCCGCGAGCGCCTCACCCGGGAAGACCGCGCCGACCGTCTTCTCGATCTGGCGCTAGCTGTACTGCCCACGGAGGTTGGTGACGGATCCCACGGTGGGTTGATCTTGAACGAGTGAGGACCTTCCGGGTTCGGTGTGGATTGCGACGTCTACACCGAACTGATCAGAAGGCCCTCATGCCCCACCGTAATGCACCTCTGACCGAGACCGGGCGCCTGCGCCTGGCCCGCTGCGTCGTGAAGGACGCGTGGCCGCTGCGACGGGCCGCGGAACGCTTCCAGGTGTCCGTGACCACCGCCGCGAGGTGGGCCGCCCGCTACCGCGAAGCGGGCGAGGCCGGCATGACCGACCGCTCCTCGCGGCCGCATCGGAGCCCGCGCAGGACACCGACGCGGACCGAGCGTCGGATCGTCAAGGTCCGCGTCCTGCGCCGCTGGGGACCGGCCCGCATCGCCTACCTCCTCGGCCTGAACCCGGCCACGGTGCACCGCGTCCTCACCCGCTACCGCCCCGCCCGCCTCACCCACCTCGACCGGGCCACCGGCCGGGCGATCCGCCGCTACGAACACCCCGCACCCGGCGACCTCGTCCACGTCGACATCAAGAGACTCGGCAACATCCCCGACGGCGGCGGCCACAAGACCCTGGGCCGCGCCGCCGGACGCAAAACCCGCTCCGGTGCCGGATACGCCTACCTGCACAACGCCGTCGACGACCACTCCCGCCTCGCATACGGCGAGATCCTCGCCGACGAGAAGAAGGAAACCGCCATCGCGTTCTGGAACCGCGCGAACGCCTACTTCGCGTCCTGCGGCATCACGGTGCGACGCGTCCTGACCGACAACGGCTCCTGCTACAAGTCCCACGACTGGCGCAACACCCTCGCGGGGCAAGGGATATCGCACAAGCGCACGCGCCCGTATCGGCCACAGACCAACGGCAAGGTCGAGCGGTTCAACCGCACCCTCCTCGACGAATGGGCCTACGCGAAGCCCTACCGCACCGAGACGGAGCGACGCGAGGCATTCCCGGCCTGGCTCCACTCCTACAATCACCACCGCGGACACACCGCACTCAAAGGCCACCCACCCGCCAGCCGCGTCACCAACCTCACGGGTGAATACAAGCGAACCCAGCGCGTCACTGATTCACTGCGTCGAAGGGCTCGTCGTGCCACCGCCAGCTGGCGGTGCCGTCGTCGTGGATGCGCAGCATGAACTCAGCGACCGGGCCGCCGCCGGGAAACGTCATGGTGAGCGCACTGCGAATCTGGGTGTAGCAGACGTCGGCCCGTTCCCAGTCCTCCTCGTCGACAGCCTGTTCCTGCTCGTTGAAGAGGGGACGGAACGCTTCAAAGCCAGGAAGTGTCTCGACTTCGGCATGAGTCCAGGGCATATCGGCACCGGTCACGGTCAGCCGGGCAATCCCTTGGTCGCCGTGGTCGAGCCGCCAGATACTGCCGGTGGTCAGGTTCGGATTGGTCATATCCCCAGGATGGCGATCACCGCTGACGGACAGGGAACGAGATCACCGCAATTTCTCGATCATGGGCACGACCGTCTCACGCAGCGGAAGCTGGTGGGTTGCGACGTTCAGTCGCTGTGCTGCTTCGGTGGGCAGTTGGCGGTGGTCTCGCCAGTATGCCGAGGCGAACAGGCCGGTGAGGACGACGGCTTCGGGGTAGGTGACCAGATCGATCCGGGCCTCGGAAGGACGGTTGGGTTGGAGGAATGGATGCCCCGGCGCACGACCGGGGCCGGCACGGAGCCGGGCCGGGTGCGCCGCGCGGCCTCGTCGGCGTTGGTTGGGGCTTCGGCCTGCGCCGCTGCGCCTCACGATTTCGAGGTCATCCTCAGGGGTCGTGATCCGGCGAAGTCCGGCGGGCGCCGGTTCGGGTCGACATGATGGCTGGTCATGGGGCGACGTGGGGGACGTGCGGCCGGCTGGGCCTGGGCATTGTTGTGTGTGGTGGGGGTGGTCTGGCTCGTCGTGTGGGGATCGCACGACGCCGAACGCGGGGATGTCGACTGGGCGAGTGCGTCGATCGCGTTGCCGGGGCTGGGTGTCGCGGTGTGGTCGGCGTGGATGTCACGGACCGCGTTGCGGTCGCAGGACACGAACGTCGTCGTGGGGGCGGCCCGGCTGGCCGTCCTCGTCACCCGTGCCGAATCCCCGGAGCGGGCCCGTCTGTTGGGTGACGACCACACGCCGATCGACCTGCGTTTCGTCATGCGTCCCGCTCCGGCGCACAACGCTGAGGGGGCGGATCCGGAGGGGCGCCTGCGTACGGTCGTCGACTACTACCGCAGGTTGCGGCCGGGCCGTCTGGTGATCACCGGCGCCCCGGGATCCGGAAAGACCGTCCTGGCCCTCGAACTCCTCCTCGCGATCCTGGAGAGCCGCGCTCCGGGCGACCCGGTGCCGTTGCGGATGTCCCTGGCCTCGTGGACCACCCCGCTCGCCACCGGGAACGGCGCGGACGCGGGCGGGGCCTTCGAGGAATGGGTGCGTGATCATTTGGAACGCGTGTACCGGCTCTCCCCCACCGCCGCGCGGGCGTTGGTCGAGGCGGGAATGATCCTGCCCGTCCTGGACGGGCTGGACGAGATGGACGCCACCGACTCCACGACGGGCGGCCCGTACCCGCGCGGCGGTCCGCGGGCGCACCGGGCGCTCGAAGCCCTGAACGCCTACACACATGGGCGGACCCGCGCCGCGTTGGTGCTGACCTGCCGCAGCGGCCCCTACGAAGCACTCGACACCTGGGCCAAGAGCGCCGCCCGCGTCGAGATCACCGGCGTAACCCCTGCCCAGGCCAAAGACTTCATCCTCGCCCGCGTCGACGACCCCCACCGGTGGCGCGAGGTGATCCACGCCCTGGACACCGACCCCTCGGGGCCCCTCGCCCGGAACCTGTCCACACCCTGGCGACTGACCACCGCCGTCATGGTCCACGAACAACGCCACCCCGAAACGGGCGCATACCCGCATGCGCCCCGCAACCTCCTGTCCCCCGCTCTGGCGAACGACACATCCTGCCGGGAACTCGAAGCCACCGTCGGACATGTCCGCGACTTCGCCAGCCTCATGCACGACCACCGGGGTGAGGACCTCGATGCTTGGATCAACCAGGTCAGACACAATGACCTACCTCACCTTCGACAGTTCGCCGAGGGACTTCTCCACGATCGGGACGCAGTCGTCGCAGGGTTGTCCAGCTCCTGGAGTTCCGGCCGAAGGGCAGGTCACCAGAGTCAAGCTCCTCAAGCGAGCCGGATACGGCCGAGCCAAGCTCGCGACCTCCTCCGCACCCGCATCCTGCTCAGGAGCTGACTCGGCAGCGTCACAAGATCAGCGACAGACCCGCCAAACGGGCACAGCTCCAAGACGACGCTCAGGGATTGATCGCAATTATCCCGCATATCGAGCGTCCACGATCGGCAGGACCGACCACGCGCCCCGTGGCACGACAGTGCGTTCGCCCGTGAGACGGTTGCTGTCATGACAGTCGACGCGACCCCGGGCGGCGAGGTTGTACTCGAGACGAGTCGCCTGCTGCTCAGACCTTGGCGGGTAGCCGAGGCTGACGTCCAGCGTGGGCTGTGGACCGAACGCGATCCACGAGTGCCGCCGCACCGCCGAATCGACGCGGACGGACACCCCACGGTCGCCGAGCTCGAGGATTCGATCCGCACCAACCAACTGTGGTCGATCGGGTTGCTGGCGGTCGAGCGGAAGGCCTCTCGTGACGTCATCGGCTACTGCGGGCTGGTCGACAGCGGCCGAGGGTCGGTAGCGGAACCGGAACTGGCATTCGAGCTGCTACGCCGAGTTCGGCGTCAGGGATACGCGACCGAGGCCTCGTTGGCGGTTCTGGAATGGGCTAGATCGTCCGGGCACGAACGTCTGGCGGCCACGGTCTGGGACTGGAACACCGCTTCTCGCCGTGTTCTGGCCAAGGTCGGGTTCACCGAGACCGAACGCAAGGAAGTGGACGCGGTGTACGGGACCACCCTGTTTGCCACGAGACGGCTCTGACACACCGGATGTTTGGCCTTGCGCACGGCCCCGCGCAGTACCGGCAGGCGGCAAGTGTGCCCATTCCGTCGGCAGAAGCCATTGCGGCACACGCTCGATGCCGGGGCGCTCGGCACGGAACATCACGGTGGCCGACAAACCCTTCATGGTGGGTCTCGCTGAGTCCGGTGGTCGGATCGAGGTCGGTTGGAGCGTCGAACCTACCTCCGCGCGTCTCATCATCGATGGGCGAGCGGCGCACTGCCGACATCCGGGGCATTCGTGGCCCTGCGGCGGAGCCAGTAGTTCCAAGGACGCTCGGCCCGTGCTGAGAGGCCGATGCGTCGACGCCGCGACCGCCGGTTCCTCGCGCAGCTGCGAAAGACCTTCGCGAGGAAAGCAGAGTCGACGAGAGGGGGCTGTTGCGACACGATCCTCGGCAAGGTCCGATGGCGAGGAGCTCAGTGATCACCCAGGGCGTGAAGATCGCAACGCGGTGCGAAGCCTGCGGCGGTGTGTTGATACGCGACACCGGCCAGTTCATCGACCGCGGACGGTTGTGGTGGGGAACCGAGGGGACCTGCCTGACTTGCCCCGTCGCCTGGTGCGATCAGGACTTCGGCGACGCGACGCCGGAGGAGATTCGCCAGGCCCTCTTGGCGGAACACGGACCCGCCCGGCTCCGGCTGTCAGAACCCGAGGCGAGTGCAGTGCCCGTCCTTCGCGCTCTTCGAGAGGTGCACGGCTTGTCACTGGCACAAGCACGGTCCATGACGGACGAGCTGAAGACGACCGGCCTCGTGGGCACGTTCGTCGAGATGGAACTCGTAGCCTCCCGACTCCGGCACCATTCCGTCGGAGTGACCGTCGAGACATCGTCCGGCTGACCGTCCAGAGCGAGCGACACGCCGGGCGACACAATCTCCGCAGCCGGAAAGGTCTCCAACTCTCCGCGTCGAGGACACCGTCCGCATTGTCCCTGGTCAGCCACGTCGGCGTCGACACCGTCGGTCTCCTGCTCGCCGTGTGGGTCACCGCGGCGAGCGTCTCCGACAACGTCGGCGGCATCCACCCGCTCTCGGCGATCGCCGCCACCCACCCCCGCGTCACCAAGGCCTGGGTCGACATCCTTTCCGCGTCGACGGCGGCCAAAGCGGCAGCGATCTCGGCGACGGCCCCGGGGCCAGGAGGGCGGGTGCTTCGGAAATGCCGTCGTAGACCTGGTCGTGATCGAGAAAGGCGACGTCCCCGTCGGGGTCGCCGTCCAGTGCGCGGTCAATCGCCACCACCGACCGGGAATCGAGGTCGGCCCGACGAAACAGCGCCGGCAGAGGCCAGGCGTCCCAGTTCATGTCGAGGCAATCGTCCATGGGCGGATCCCAGCCGGGATCACCGGTGGAAGACGCGGCCGCCCGCCGACGGCAGGCCTCGATTACGCCGGAGTCACCCTCGCGAACTGCTGCGTCAACGCCATCGGCACAGTCTTCCGTACGCTTCCGACCATGTCGCGGGAGATGATCCATACGGGAGCAACGGCCTCGATCCGTGCGACGGCCGCGTCGGCGTCGTCGCGGGCCTCTTCCGGGATCGCCCGCGACACCGCGCCGTGGGGCCTGGACGTCGCGCACCGATCATCCATTCCATTCGATGACGACGCTGCCCAACGTGGTGCCCGAGGTGACGACGTTGCGGCACGGGAAGGTGTGCTTCGCCGGGGGCTGGTGGGCCAGAATTGGCTGAGCAACGCCCCATCGGCGGCGAGGATCGCCTTGGCGAGCGGCCGGTTCTCGGCCGGGTAGACGGGCGCGGCGATGCCGGTGCCCATGACGGTGAAGGTCCGGCCCCCGGCGGTGAGGGTGGCCTGGTGGGCTGCGGCATCGATGCCCTTGGCGAGGCCGCTGGCGATCACGACGTCGTGTTCGACGAGCTCGCGGGCCATCCGGGCCGCCCGGCGCAGTCTTTCCTCGGATGCCTGGCGGGTACCGACGACGGCGATGGAGCGGGCGTCGCGCTGGTCGAGCTCGCCGCGGTAGAAGAGGAACGGCGGAAGGTTGCCGATCACGCGCAGATTCGCCGGGAAGTCCTCGTCGAGGACGGTGACCAGACGGGCGCCGGCCTTCCCGGCCGCGGCCAGTTCCTCGTCGACGCGCGCTTCCTCCTGCGGATCGCCAGGTACAGCGCGGCGTCGTGAGGGCTGTAGTGGTGTACCTCAGGCCAAAGGAGGACGGGCCGGGAGCGACCTGTTCGAGCCGGCGCCGGCCGTGCGTGAACCGCGCCGGGGCCAGGCGGGCCTGGATTGGCGTCATCCTCCGCCCGGCGCGCCGGTGACATTCGCGTCGACGACGCGAAGGTCATCGGAATCGGTACGGATGCTTCAAAGCCTCCACAATGCCTCGGAAGCCTGCTCGGCCTCCTTGGCATGTCTGTCCCGGGAATGCTCGAGACAGCGCGTGAGGTAGGTGGCCGCCAGCCGCCGATCGCGGGCGTCGCGCGCGACAGCGGCGAGAACCAGCAAAGTTTGTGCGTACACGCGGCCGTCTCCGATCGAGTCGGCGAGTGCCAGGGCTCGGTGAGCCGCCTGATTCGCCGAGTATCGCCGGTGTAGGGAGTTGCGCAGTTCAGCGAGGCGCAGAAGCGACATTGCACTGCTGCGTCGGTCCCCGATGCGTTCGAGCAGTGCTGCGGATTCGAGGAAATCCCTCTCTGCGCCCGCATGGTCGTTCTGTCGCATGCGTACGCTTCCGGAACTGCGCAGGGTCCAGCCGACCCCGCGTAGTTCACCTACTTCGGCGAAGAGCTCCCTCGCCCTGTGTACCGCAGCTGCGGCTATGTCGATGCGTCCGTCTTGCAGTGCAAGGTCGGCCAGCATCTGATGGGCCCATGCCTGGCATCGGCGAACTCCCGTAATCTCGAACAGTTCCAGCGATCGACGCAGACTCGCGTACGCCTGCGTCATGTGTCCCAACTCGCTGTAGACGTCGGACATGTGCCCCAGCGTGTCGGCCTGTTGCTCCAAGGCCCCATGGTTCTCGAAGAGCGCCAGGGCGACCCGGTGGTGTTCGAGGGCATGCTCCGGTCCCCGACGGGCGCGCTCGGCCACGCCGAGGTTGCGCCGGACGACGGCTTCGCCGAGGGAGGAAGGAGATCTGCGTGTCGCGTCGAGCGCCAATTGATGGGCCTCCCACCATTCGTCCCAAGCACCGAGGAGGTCCCACTCGGCGGCGAGGTTGTCTGCCAGTTCCCAGGTCGCCTCCCATTGGCGCGCGGTATGGGCGGCGCGGACGCAGGCCATGAGGAATACGCGCTCCGTCGCGGCCCAGGCGAACGCGTCGCGCTCCACCGGGCCCATCAGTGGATCGCCGGTCCTCGACCAGCGTGGTGCGCCACCGGCGGCGTGCGTGAAGCCGGCCGGCTCGATGATCTGTTCTGCCCTTTCGGTCAATGCGAGAGCTGCGCCGAGCACGCGCTCCAGCATCGCGGAACGTTCCATATCGGGCAGTGCATCGAGGTGCTCGGCGGCGAATGCCCGTACGAGGTCGTGCATGCGATACCGGAGCGCGTCGCCGTGGTCGACGCTCAGGGGAGCAACGAGTTGGGCGTCCTCCAGCCCATCGAGCAGTCGCTCGGCCTCAGCCCCCGTGACGTCGAGGGCGGCAGCCAGAGGCCAGACACCGAAATCCGCGCTTTCGACCAGCGCCAAGGCGAGCAGGGCACGCCGCACCTCGGGCGGGGCTGCGGCGAAGCTCACCATGACGCTTGCGCGCACGTCGAGGTCGCCGTGAACGAGTTCGTCCAAAAGTGCCGACTCACGCGCCCGGTTCAGGCGCGCGGCCATCTCGGCCAACGTCCAGGTCGGACGTCGATACAGGCGGGCGCCCGCGACTCGCACCGCCAGGGGAAGCAGCCCACACGCCTCGACGATCCACCCCGCAGCCTCGGCCTCGGCGACGACCCGCTCCGGTCCGATATGAGCCGCGAGCAATCCCAACGCCTCCTCACGCGAAAGAAGGCCCAGGTCGATGCGCTCCCCGCCGGGAAACACCAACCTGTTCCGGCTCGTGACAACGACCGCGCATGCCCGCTCCGAGGGCAGAAGCGGTCGGACCTGCGCTTCGTCGACGGCGTTGTCGAGCAGAAACAGCACTTTCCTCCCCGAGCAGCGGTCGCGCAACATCTGGAAGCGCTCCGCGTCGATCGCCGGAATGACGGCCGGATCGACCCCCAACGCCCTCAGGAATGCACCGGCGACCGCCGCGGGTGCCATCGCCACGCCACCGAAACCCTGAAGGTCGACGTGCACATGACCGTCCGGATATCGAGAGCCGGCACGATGACACGCCCGCACCGCGACGGTCGTCTTCCCGATGCCCCCGGGCCCCGACACGACCACGGGGCCGACACCCCCACCTCGTCGCCGCCGCAACAAAGCGTGGATCTTGTCGAGTTCCCCGCCTCTTCCGACGAGATCCGGGGTATCCGGGGGCAGGTGGCGCGGAACCGCAGGCGATGGCATCGCTCCCGACGGCGAAGCCGAAGACAGCGCGAGCACTCGGTCCGTCAGTACCGGAACCACAACACCCAATCCGCCCGCCGCGGCCAGGAGCCAAATGCCCTTTCCTCCGACTCCGGCGACGACCGCAGCCGCAGCCGCAGCAAGGAGCCATCCACCCGTAAGGAGCCAACGTCGCACGTGCGTCTCCCTCTCACCCCCGAACGTTTCTCACTATCACGCACACCGGACGCCCGCATCCGTGAAACAGCCGGCCCGCACCCAACCGCTCCGCGGAAAGGCCGAACTCGTAGCCCTCGGTGGTGGTGGAGCCGACCGTGACCGCGTACCGGGTCTCCCACGTCTGCGCCGCGGGGCCCTGTCAAGCGGTGGAGTGGTTCACCAACGCGCCTGCGCGACGAGGGTGCCGACGAAGCCGGCGGAAAGCACCGAAACCCAGGCGGCCCTGCGCTTCTTGCTGTAACCGCCCCAGTCGGTGTCCCACTTCCGGTGCGCCGGAGAGCGGCGGGGCGGCGGGTTGGGCGAGTCGGACCGGGGACACACTCGTCAGGCGACGGACGTCCTCGCGTCCGCGGGGCCGATGCGCCCGGGCCCGGCTCACCGGTGAATCGGAGTTCGTCGATCTCCATCACCCGCACGATCAACGCATCGTGCTCGCCGGGAAAGAGCGTGCGCGTGCAAACTCGGAAAGCCCACAGGCAGACCCGTCAGTTCCGCCCGCGGCGCTTCACTACAACGGGATCGCAATCGCGGCCATCACACACACGATCATGAACGCCATCACAATCCACTCGGCCCCGCCGATACTGCCGGCGGAGCACGTTCCCGGTTGGGTCATCGGTCGAAACGTCCACTGATCCCCCTGAGTCCGGTCGCCGAAAGTCCGGACCGGGAGCCTGTCCCGGAACGCGGGGCCCATGCGGTGCCGGGAACGACCCCCGCCTCGCAGAGACAGGCGTGGCGACGTATGGGCACACGCCCGTCCTCCGTGGTGTGTCTCCGGGGTTCGTCGTCGAGGTCGGCGTGCTCCATCACGATGGCCTGCAGGGCGCCGTTCAGGGAGTCGACCGTGTTCTGGATCGTCTTGTGGAGGTTCGGGAGGGCGGCTCGGTCGGATCCCGCGGGCAGGCTGCCCTCTCGCGCGTCCTCGGGGAAGCAGACCTGGGACGGCTGATCGAGGACGAGGAAGCGATCCGTGCCGCGCTCGGGTCGGAACACCGCACACCCTGACCCGCCATCAAGAAGACACAACCCTCGTGCGCGACCTCGCCCCCGCATTCACACCCCGCGACACCGTCCATGGTGTACCCGAACTCCCGGGGCCCACCGGGCAATCCGGGCATCGAATCCAAAGGCTGGATACACCGCAAGGGCAGCTGGATTGGGCCTGTTCTGCGGCAAGCGGAAGGCCCGTACCGTGAGCCACCATGGGGCAATGAATTCCGTGGCGAAGCGCGTGACCAAGTGGTTCCTGGGCTCGGTGGCGTCGGTCATTCTGGTGATACTCGGCCTCCTCGCGTGGGGCCTGTTCGTGCACCAGAAGCTTCCCAGTCCGCCCGACGTCGACAAGGTGGCCGGTGCTCCCGAGGTTCGTGCGGCCCAGCGGACGGCCGTGTGGGACGTCGAGGCCGTGTACACGACGCTGGAACAGACCATGGGTGGGCGGGCGGAGCAGCGTGCCGAGGCGGTGTCGGACGTGTGCGGCAGTGTGTTGCTCGACCGGGGGTTCTACCGCCGGGAGGTGTGGAGCGGCGTCCGCTGCGAACGCGAGGTGATGCGCGCGTATGTGCTCGACGGTCCCCGGGCGGAGAGCGCGACGGTCGTTGCCGTCGCGCTGGAAGCCGGCGGCTGGTTGCGGAACGGGCCGGGTGCCGTGGATCCGGGTACGCCCCCGTGTCCCGCGCCCGCGTCATCCGCTGTCGACGCCACTTCCACGCCGCTCGGCGACGAACCGACTTGCCGCATCGAGGCGATGCTGCCGTCGCGCGTGAGTGTGTGCGCGGAGTTCTGGGACGTGCTGGGCCGCTCGGCGTACTTCCCCTCTCGTTTGGGGAGCACGGGCGTGAGCTCGACGACCAGCACGACCGCGTACATCGATGCCCGAGCGCTCACGAACGTGCCCCGGCCACCCGGGAGCAGCGTCGTGGTCGTGTCCGTCCTCGCCCCCTACTTCACGCAACAAGGGCATTCCTGAGGCGACTTCGTTCCTGCGCCCGAGCCGCTCCGAACGGCGTGTCCGTCCACTGCCGCGGGTGAGCGGGAACACATGAACGAGTTCCACGATCGCGTGATCGACGACCGGACGACGAAAGCCCCACGGCCGTGGCCCTGCGCGGCGCGGCGCATTCCGAGGTGATGGCCACCGTCGCGAACCTGGGCGTCAACACGACCGGGAACACCGCGGCCGGGTTGCGGGTGTGCCCGACGTTGGTGGAGGTGCAGGAGGCGGTGGACGCGATCGCGGCCATGCGGGTCGAGTTGCCGTTCGGGATCGACGGCGTGGTGATCAAGGCCGATGCGGCCGCCGACCAGGCCGACGCGGGCAACGGTTCGCGTGCGCCGCGGTGGGCGATCGCGTACAACTTGGCTGCCGTACACAAGATCACGCGGCTGACCGGTGTCGACTGGGCCGTGGGCCGCACCGGGGTCATCGCGCCCCGGGCGATCCTGGATCCGATCGAGATCGACGGAAGCGTGGTGGGCTTTGCGACATTGCACAATCCGGCCGACATCGAGCGTCGCGGGTTGATGGTCGGCGATCAAGTCAGTGTGTACAAAGTGGGCGATATCATCCCGCGGGTGGAAGCGCCGTTGGTGCACGTGCGCACCGGCGACGAGACGCCGATCGAATTCCCCACCGTGTGCCCGCAGTGCGGTGGGGGCATCGATCGGTCGGAGCAGCGGTGGCGGTGTGTGCAGGGGCGGGCGTGCGGGTTGCGCGCGGGGATCCTGTACGCGGTCGGGCGTGACCAGCTCGGCGTCGAGGGCACCAGCGGCCGCCTCGTCACGCAACTCGTCGCCTCCGGCGCGGTGGCCGATGTGGCCGACCTGTTCACCCTCACCCGCGAGCAACTCCTCGCGCTGGAGCGCATGGGCGACACCAGCGTCGACAACATTCTCGGGCGGTCGAGGACGCACGTTCCCGACCGTTGAGCCGGGTGTTGTGCGCGTTGGGGATCCGGGGCACCGGGCGCTCGATGTCGCGGCGGATCGCCCGCCACTTCGGCACGATGGACGCGATCCGTGCGGCAGACGTCGTCGAGATGGGGCGGGTGGAGGGCATCGGTGACGGCAAGGCCCCGGTGATCGTCGCCGAACTCGCCGAACTCGCCGACGTGATCGACAAGTTGGTCGCCGCCGGCGTCAACACCACCGAACCCGGCGCCCACCCCGCAACGTCGGCCGCGACGTACGGCGCCGACGCGGAGGACAACACCCCCCGCCGGGCCACTGCCGTTGGCCGGGCAGGCCGTGGTCGTCACCGGCGCCATGGCCGGCCCCCTGGCCGCGCTGTCCCGCAACAATGAACGAACTCATCGAACGCGCCGGCGGACGCGCCGGCGGACGCGCCGGCGGACGCGCCGCCTCCAGCGTCTCCGCCAAGACCACACTCGTCGTCGCCGGCGACAAGGCCGGATCCAAACGCACCAAGGCCGAGACCCTGGGCATCCCCATCATGACCCCGGAGGAATTCGCGACGCTGGTGGCGCCGCTCCTGGAGGGTCGATGACGAGTCGGGCTCGGCCTGCCCGTGAGATCGATGTCCGGTCTTCCCCGTGATCGTTTCCCGGGTGTGGCCGTGACGTCGACGTCCCGCAATCCTCGGGCCGGCGTCGGGTTCGACACGGTTTTCGAGCGCCGGACGGCGGTTGCGTGTTCTCGGGGCGGGCGGGGGCCGTATGCCGGGTGTACACGGTGGTGTTCGCGGGTTCGAGGACGTCAGGGGGTTGGCGTGTGGTGGATGCAGCAGTGGGCCGTGATCGCCGAGGGTGAACGCGCGCAATGGGACTACGTGCCGTTCGAGCGGGTAGGGCCGCTGTGTTTCGGCATGAGCCGCGAGGCCGCGGGGGCCGCGATGCGGAAGGCGGACTTCGTCGCCGAATTCGAGTCGATCGGCAAGTTCGGCCCGTACCGGCAACAACGAGGCACCTTCCGCCGGAACAGGACGGACGGGAACGGGACGGACGTCTGGGCACCCGTCTACGACGTCCTCGCGTACTTCGTCGACACGATCGGTCTGACCTGCGTCGTCGTCGGCGCCCGTCGTGGTCCGCAGGTGGTGATGGACGGGATACGACTCATCGGCCGCCCACCCTCCGACGTGGCCGTCGAGCTCGTCGCGCATCTCGAAGAACGAGGCATGGACATCATGTTCATGCCGAACGGGGACCTCGGCTCGACGGACCTGGGATTCTTCCCGGACACGCAGCGGGCGGGCGACACCCTCGTCTCCTGTGCACTGTTCGGCAGAGCGAACACGTGGGCCAACACCGTGTGGGACAGCATTCCGGGCGACGCCTGGGAATGGATCTGACGCACCGTCGGACCGGACGAGCGTGTCGTCGGCCCGACCGTCGCCCAGCGGATGGGGGTGCACCACCTTCACCGCCACCGCCGCCCTCCCGAGGAACACCCGCCCCATCCCACCGGACCCCGACACCCCGACCAACCAGAGGCCGCATCCGTCGCCGTGCCGCCGACCCGCACGCCGCCCGACGTGGCCTGCCGGCGGGGGCGTCGATGCTCGCCGCGAGCGCCGCAATGGCCTTGGCCGTACTCGGCGCGGCCGACGACCGCGGCGCCCGGTACGCCGAACTCGACGCGGCCGCATGCCGGATGCTCGCCGTTCTGCTGCCCTACGCCGGGATCGTCGCGGTGTCGATGCTCTGCCACCTCGCGGGCCCGTTCCGCCTCGCCACGCTCGCCATCCTCGCCGGGCTCGGCCCGTTGACCTTGGTGCGACCGCTGCTGGTCGCGGGCGGCGTCGTCGCGGCGGGGTGGGGAACACCCGCGGGCGCGGCCGTCGCCGCCACCGCGGGGACCGGGATCCTCCACGTGGGACCGTACGTGCACCGGCGCTGGTGCCGCACGCCGGTATAGGCGCATCGCCGGCGCACCCGCCGTCGTGGCATCGACGCCGACGGCACCCGCGACGCTCGCCCCCGACACAAGGAAAAGCGGGGGCGGGAACGTCGAGTAGGAACCACTGGCCGACCGCCCACCACCGGTACAGCCCGGCTGCTCGTGATCGTCGACACAGGGCAACCACGGCCGTGATGGCGGGTCGAGATCCCGACCTGTCGCACGGGACGCCCGCAACGTATCGGCGCGGGGATGCCGGTGTCCGGAGTGCCGGGACGCCATGCGGCCCGGCGGGAGCTCCGGGGTGAGCACGAGCACGCGTCACCGCGGTGGCGCGGGTCGATCGACGGGTACACCGCCCCGGCGCAGGGGTCGTCCCAGAATGTGGCGCACGTCCTGTTCGATCTCGTCCAGGAGTTCCGCGCCGAACACGCAGAGGGTGTGTTCCCAGGGGTGCCCGAAGGTGCCGAATCGCAGGTCCTCCGCGAGGAAGACGTGGTAGTTGCGCTCGGGGTACGGGCCGAACGGCCAACCCTCGCGCGAGCGCCCCTCGAGCACGCGCGGCAGGAACATGTCGGTCTCCGGGACGTGCGGGCGGAGCCGGTAGCAGGTGTGCTGCCAGTCCGGGATCCACAGCCACTCCCCCGGCCCGCAGCGGTCGGCGAGCCCGTCCTGGACGACGCCGACCAGACGGTCGAGGTTTCGCTCCCCCGGGTCGTGGTGCAACGCGTCGAGACTCCACGTGACCGACGGCGAGGGCCTCGTGATCCCCGGGAACACGTGCACGCCGGGCCTGAATAAGGCGAATCGGGCATCGAAACGGTCCCGGACCTCGGCGTATTCGAGACCGGACAGACAATGCAGGCGTTCGCCGACCACCAGGCAAACCTAACGTCACCGGGCCCACCCACCGGTGGTACCGGCACCCCGACCGGTCACCCGACCCGCCCTCGAAGTCGTGAGGACGATCGCACGAGCACGCACCGACCCCTCCTCCTGCGAACACGGAACCTCGCACGAGACTCGAACAGCCAACGCCCCCGGCCCCGGGGGGCGCGGGTGAGGGTCGGGGTTCGAGACTCCATCGTCCGCGCCGTCACGACCGGTTCACGCCGGTCGGTGTACCCGGCGCGCTACCGCGGCTGGACGGCGAAGACGAACACCGCGAGGTGGGTGGCGACCACCGCGAAACGCTCGTCGATCGGCGTCGGCAGGTAGGTCGTGTCGAAGCCCTGCGCCAGAACCTGCTTGGTACGCACGTCGACGGCGATGGGGATCCGGGTGTTCATCGCGTCCTGGTCGGCCCGGATCCCGTAGAGCACACCGCCGACGACGCTGTCGGCACGAAGCGGGTGTTCGTCTGCGTCCTGCTGCCACAACGTACGGCCCGACGACGACTCCCAGACGGTGCTCCGGGAGTTCGTGCCGCCGCTGCCCAGCACCGCCACCGCGCCGGTCGCGTCGGTGAGGACGGTCGACGCTCCCTCGGGACTGGTGGGCCCGGTGGCCACCAGGCGACCGGTGGCCCGATCGTGGAGACTCACCACCGCGGCCTGGCCGAAGGGCTTCGTGTCCCACGCGATGGCGATCCTGCCGTCGACGGCGCCGAGGACGTTCGGCACCGAACCGGTGTCGTACGCCTTCGGATCGGCGCCGGTCGGCTTGTCCACCGTGTCCGTGGCCCACAGCCGCGCGCCGGAGGCCGCGTCATGGGCGACGATCCGGCGCGGGGCGAGCGTGCCGGTGCCCGTGCGCTCGATCGTGAACACCGTCCCGTTCACCAGGAGCGGCACCTCGCCATCGCCGACCACCGAGGCGCGACGCCCGCTCCCGACTGCGAAACTGCAATCGTTCGCGCAGGTGAACGACTGCCCCGGTCCCATGTCACCCGCGCGCAGCACGGTCACACTCCCGCCCGGGCGGCTGTCGGTGGTCCGGATCAGCCAACCGTCCTCGATGGCGGCGCCACCGGTGTTCTGCCGTCCCAGGAAAGGCAGTTCGGTTCGCCCGAGCGGCTCGCCGCGCTCGTCGTAGGCGTCGACCGACCACGAACGTTTTTCGGCACTCAGTCCGTCCGACGGCACAACGCGCTGTTCCCGCACGACGATCGCCGGTTTGCCCCACCACGTTTCACCGCTGACCCGGCCGTCGGTGGTGAAGCTTTTGCGCACGTGTCCGGTGGCGGCGTCCCGCAACTCCACCGTCGTCCGCGCGCCGTTCGCGGTGGCGACAACGACCGCCGTACCCACCGGGAAGACGTTCGGCTTCTCGCCGCCCGCCCCCTGCGGCGTCGCGAGCGACCACACCGGGCTCGGCTGGAGCCCCGGGAGCGCGGGGCCCGAATAGGACGGCCCCTTCCCGGCGTTCGGGCCACTCGCCGACCCGGGGGCTCCCTTCGAAGCGGAGGAACCCGAGCCATCCGACGAAGTACAGCCGGACAGCCACATCGGACCCCCGAGTCCGAGCACCCCCGCCGCGACGACACCGACAATCCTCTGACGCATGACGTTCCCCCCGAACTCGCCGACACTGATCGTCGCGAGGATAGAGCAACGCCCGGCGAGGTCGGCAGGTCGTCTGCGGGGAACCCGACTTGCGCGTCGACGAACCGATCGCCCGCATCTCGTCAGGCTCCAGCCCCACACGGCCCGAATGGCCGAGTTCGTGCGCGGCTCAGCTTCCGCCCAGTCGCTCGACAACTGTGCTCTTCCCTGGCTCCCGGCAGCCCGGTCATCGCGATCAGCATCGGCCCGGCTTGGCATGCCATTACGACCGCACTATTCGATACGGCCGCCGGCGGTCGGTGCCGGGTCAGCCCTTCCCTTGAGAGGAACCACATCCGCTGGCCGCGCCGCCGCCTCCGGTTCCTCGTGGGCGCCCTCGCGCTGCTCAAACGCTACAAGCCCGCCCCGGCCCACACCCGAGCGGTGGTCAAGGCCGCCATGGACGCCCGCCGCCTCGGACACGGACCCGTCTCCTACGGCAGGCGTTCCCTGGACGGCACGGTGGTCGACATCGCGCTGCCGACGCTTCAGCGGGATCTGGAGATCTCCGACGGTGATCGGCAGTGGATCATCACCGCGTACACCCTCGCGTTCGGCAG
The DNA here is from genome assembly GCF_055557415.1 of Embleya sp. L77. NCBI lineage: Bacteria > Bacillati > Actinomycetota > Actinomycetes > Kitasatosporales > Streptomycetaceae > Embleya > Embleya sp. L77. Next base: position 3,467,152 of record NZ_CM145710.1, on the reverse strand, counting down.
CCTGCTGCTGCTCGGTGGCCGGATCGCGGACTACATCGGTCGCAAGCGAGCCTTTCTGATCGGGTTGCTCGGCTTCGCCGTTCCGAGTGAAGTGCCGATCTGCTGGGTGGTGTTGACGCCGGCGGAAGCGATGCCCGCGTCACCGGCGTCGACGCCGTGGGTGGCGTAGTTGTAGGCCGTGGCCTCGCCAGGCAGGCGGCGATCGAAGGTTTCCAAATGGGCACCGACTCGTCCCTCGTGGTGTCGCGGGCGACGGTCGCAGATTCGGGCCGCGGAGTGTTCATCAGCACGCCGCCGTCCCCACGAAGCGATCCCCCGACGTCGGTGACTACCCATCACCAGCGGGAATCGCGGCCGGCTCCGAAACCACGGCAGTGGCGGGCCCACGCGCGTGGGGCTGGTGGAGCGTTCCGTTCAGCAGTGCCGCACCCAGGGGGGTCAGTACGTGGAGAACGCCGCTGCCGTGGCGGGTCGTGGTGATGAGGCCGCTCTTGCGCAGCACGGTCGCATGTTCGCTGGCGGTGGGGAGGGACATGGCCAGGCGTTGCGCAAGCTGTCCCGTCGCGGAGGCGCGCACGTGTCCGAACCACCGCTGCGCGTGACCCTCCTCGCCCGAGACAAGGCGGGCTGGTCGCGGCAGTGTCGTCTGATCTCGGCGGCCCACGCCACGGGCGGGACGCGGGGCACATACACCGCGTCGATGTCTTCGCGGTCCAGGAGGGCCTGGTATCCCACTACGGGGCGGCAGCCGAACCGTTTTACGAACCGACTCGCCTTCTCCCCCTGTCTGCTTGCCACCGCGATCAGCTCGACATCCTCGTCCGCCGTCAGGGCGGGCAGCATCCGCCGCCAGGCGATATCCGCGCAGCTGATCACACCGAACCGAATCCCTCGCCCGCCCACGTCAACTCCCCGCAATCGCCGCTGCGTAGGTCGACAGCAGGCCCCGCTCCACCGCTTGCGCCAACGTGGGAGCGCGGGCGTCCTTGTCGGACCTGATCGGCGGTCCGTCCAGGTCCCAGGGAATGCCCAACTCCGGGTCCAGCGCCTGGATGTCGATCATCGTTCCCGGTACGTACTCCGCGGCGCACAGGTAATTCATGCAGGTGTCGTCGGTGAGCGCCCGGAAGGCGTGGCCGAGGCCGTCCGCCAGGTGCACGCCGACCCCCGATCCGGGCTCCTGCACGGTGACGTCGAACACTCCGAACGTCGGGGATCCCACGCGCAGATCGACCACCACGTCGAGCGCGGCGCCCCTCACACAGGTGACCAGCTTCGCCTGACCCGGCGGCAGCATGGTGCCGTGAATCCCGCGAAGCGTGTTGCGGGCCGACGTCGAGTAGTTGACCTGTGCCACCACGAAGGGATGGCCGATCGCTTCGGTCAGTTCGCTGTGTCGCCACGCCTCGAAGAAACTCCCTCGTCGGTCGGGCAGGAACGTGGGGGTGATGCGGTAGGCATCGAGTACCGCGGTTTCGGCGATGTCCATGTGTCTCTCCATGAATCAGGGTCGGGGTCCGATGGCCGGCAGTGGCGCCGGTTCGCCGACGAGGCAGCTCAAGAGACAGCGAGCCGCTACGTTGACGTGGTTGCCATACCGGACGAACCGGGTGAGCTGACCCACGGTCATCCAGCAGAAGTCGGCCGGAATTTCCACGTCGAATTCTTCACCCACATCGGTGACGACGTACCGGCTCTCCGCTTGGAAGAAGCGCCCCCCTTCTTCGGACTGCACGACATCAACGAGATGCGCGGACGACGGTTCCCAGGCGACATCTCGTAGATACCGGGGAACGTGCTCGTCGGGCAGCCCCGAGTAGTTCGCCGGTATGCAGCTGATCGTGGGGGCCATCTCGACCACGTCGTGCGTGCCCGCCTCGGTTCGCGCGTGCACCAGAATATGGAAGACACCGTTGATGTGCCTGCCGAGAAAAGCGATCAGACCTCGACCGGCCGGTTGCAGCATCGGCTGCGACCGGCTGAGGACTTCCCGATTGCTGGCGCGTACATCGATCCCGACGATCGAGAAGTACCTGCTCTCGTCGTGCACGATCCGACCGGATTTCCGGCTCCAGTGCGGGATGTCGGCCAGAGGAACGAGGCGGCGATCCAAGCGATATCGGGATTTGACCTCGGTGAACCAGCTCAGCACGTACTCGAACGGATGCAGTGCGCCTCGGTCCGCTTCGGAAACGGCGAACAGGAACGGAACTCCGGACAGTATCGATGCTCCACTGACCGACCAACAGATCGTCGTCGAACTCGATGCCGAAGCGCCGAAGCGTCGGCTCCATCAGGTCGGCCATCAAGTCTCGGCGCCCGAAGGATCCGCCCGCGTTCAGCTTGTCGACGAACTTCGACCTGGTCCAGGCAAAGTAGTCCGGTCCCCAGAGCAGGCGTGCATGCGCGGCGCCGGATGTGCGCGCGGCGATCGGCGCCGGGAAGAACATCGGATCCCACAGCACCAGATCGGGCTTCCAGGACTCGGCGAACTCGACGAGTTCATCCACCATCCGTCGCCCCCCGGCATCGGGTTGACGGGCCGGATAGTGCATCCAGAACGAGGACATGAGGTAGAGCCGGATCAGCTTCCACAAGCCGTCGTCCGTCGAGTCCGCCGCCAGTGGATCGATGATCCGGTCCAGCCGCCCGTCCAGGGCGCACCCGCGCACCGCCGCCGTGAGATCGTTCGCCGACGCGGTGGCGGTCCCGATCGGTCACCACGACTGCCGCGCCGGCTCCCGTCAATGCCTCGGCCATGGCTTGTCCTATCGCTGAAGAGACCCCGGAGAGCAGGGCTGTCCGCCCGGTCAGATCGATGTTCACCCGTCCGTGCCTTCCAGAACCATTGAGCCACGTGACCCACCCGACCGGCTGCGCGCGCCGAACAGTCAACCGGCGGCGGCCGTCTCCGGCTCGGCCGCGGCGGGAGAGGGAGCGCCCGGCGATCCCCGCACGACCAGGAAGGCCAGCAGACATGCGGCCAACCCCAGGCCCGCAGTGGTGAGGTACACCTCGCCGAGCCCACGGGCCGCCGCAGCGCGAGTTCCTCGCCCGCTCTGCGGCCCGGACAGATACACCAGGCCCAGGACGGCAACGCCCAAGGCCTGACCGAGTTGCCGGAAGGTGGCCATCGCGCCCGACGCCATGCCGCCGCGGTTCGCGGGCACCGCCGCCAGTACCGCGGCGTTCGTGCCGGGACCGCCGATGCCGATACCCGCGCCGATGAGCACCAGCCCCGGGGCGGGCGTGTACCACGAGGAGCCGCCGTCGAGGACCAGGCCGATCAGTGCGCAGCCCAGTCCGGTCAACAGCAGGCCGACCCCAATGCTCACCTTCGGCGCGACGTCGTGCAGTTGTTTGCCGATGAACGTCGAGGCGAGGAAAGACGTCACAGCCATCGGAATCAGCGCCAGGCCGGCCCGGAAGGGACCGAGGCCGAGCACCGATTGGAGCCAGATCGAGGTGTAGACCAGACACGCGAAGGTCACGGCCGAGGCGACGACACAGAACATGATCACCGAGAACGAGGCGCTGCGGAACAGGGCCACGTCGAGCATCGGGTGCGGTTGGCGCTCCTCGACCACGACGAAGACGAGCAGCGCGATCGCCGAGCCGACGAACAGGATCAGCGTCGGAACCGACGACCAGCCGCTGTCGCCCGCTCGGATCAGCCCGAAGGTGAGCGCGCCGGAGAAGACGGCGAACGACAACATTCCGGCCACGTCGAGCCGGGCCTCCTCGCAGCGGGGCGAGTCGCCGATCGAAAGCGCCGCGAGCACGAGGGTCACCGCGCTCACCGGCAGGTTGATGAAGAAGATGGCCCGCCAGCTGAGGTATTGGGTGAGCAGGCCGCCGAGCATCGGGCCGGCCGCGGCGGCGACACCGAGCACGGCGCTCCACATGCCGATCGCGGTGCCCAGTTCCTTGCCGCTGTAGCTGCCGCCGAGCAGGGCCAACGTGGTACCGATCATCGCGGCTCCGCCGACACCCTGGACCCCGCGGGCCGCGATGAGTACATCCGCGTTCGGGGCCAACCCGCACGCCAGCGACGCCGACGCGAAGGTCGCCAATGAGCCGATGAACACCTTGCGCCGGCCGAAGAGATCCGCCAGCGATCCCGCGCTCAGGGTCATCACGGCGAGAGCGAGCGTGTAGATGTTCATCACCCATTGCAGGTGGGCCATCGAAGCGTCCAACCCGACCGCCATGTCCGGCAGCGCGACGGTTACCACGGTGGTGTCCACGATCAGCATGAACGATCCCGAGCAAACGGCCATGAGAGGCCACCATTTGCGCACGGCTGGTCCTTTCGTCGAGTACGTCGAAAAGCCTGTCGCCGACTCACACACGTCGCCAGTCAGATCGCCATCTGTGCAAGTTTCCGGCATGAGTTAGTCTGACGTGGTGAATTCCATCATGTTGGATCAGGTTGATCGGGGCTTGCTGCACGCGCTCCAAGTCGATGGACGGGCGCCGTTCAGTCGGATCGCCGAAGTGCTGGAGGTTTCCGAGCACACCATCGCTCGGCGCTATCGGAAGCTGCACTCGTCCGGGACCCTGCGGGTGATCGGTGCCGTCGTCGGCTCCAGACTGGGCCATGTCCCGTGGACCATTCGGTTGCGCTGCACGCCCGACGCGGCCGACGCAATCGCCACCGCGCTCGCCCGACGACCCGACACGTTTTGGGTGCACGTACTGTCCGGCGGGACCGAGATCTCCTGTGTCACGCATTCCCGCATGCACGATGAGCGAGACGCGTTGCTCCTTCGGAAGCTGTCCCGAACCAGTCGCGTGACCTCGGTGACCGCGCACTCGATGCTCCAGGGATTCGCACGCCCGAGCGGCTGGGCAGCCCTGACCTGTCTGTCCGACGAGCAGATCGGGCGTCTGCGGCCGGCGTTCCCGCTGCCGGGCGACGATCCCATCGAGTTGGCCGATGGTGATCACCTGTTGTTGGACGCCTTGTCGCTGGACGGCAGAACCGGCTACGCCGACCTGGCTGCCGCAACCGGTTGGTCCGAGTCCACTGTGAAACGACGGATGGATCACTTGCGGCGCAGCGGCGTCTTGTCGTACGAAGTCGACTTGCCACCGGAGACGTTGGGCTATCACGCCGAGGCCCGGCTGTGGATGTCCGTCCGCCCGTCGGCGCTGGTATCCGTGGCGGAGACGCTGGCGAGCCACCCGGAGGTCTCGTTCGCCGCGGTGACCACCGGTCCCACCAACCTGGTGGCCGCCGTCATCTGCAAGGACTCCCGCGACCTGTACAGATACCTGACCGAACGCGTCGGCGCGCTCGATGACGTCCACAACGTGGAGACCGCACCGGTCATCCGTACGGTCAAGCGCAATGGCGCGGTGATCCCCCGGTGACACGCCCGGCCCGTGCGCTCGCGCCGCTTCCGTCCCATCGGGCTCGGCCGGCCGGCGCCACGTGCAATGGGGTCGACCACGGTCACCGCGGGACGTCCGCGAGCGCGGGCGGCCCCTCGAGGTGGAACAGGTGCCCACCGGGCACCACATGGAGCCGGAACGTACCGGCCGAAAAGTGTGCCCAATGCGCCATGACGTCCGGGCCGGCGATGGGATCGTGGTCACCGGCGACGGCCACCACCGGCACGAGTCGTTCGGGTGGGTCGGTGACCCGATATCCGGCCAGCCAGGCCAGATCGGCTCGAAGCACCCTGAGGATGCGCCTGCGCGCTCGTTCGTGCTCGGCGACGACCGAGGGTACGCCACCGAGCCGGGCGATCTCGTCGAGCAGGTCGTCGTCGGACAGCCCGGTCCACCGGTTCACCGCTGTGTTCTCCAGGTGCGGAGGGTGGCTCGCGCCGACATACAGCCGATCCGGCAGCGGTGCCCGGGTCCTGTGCAGTCGACGAACCACTTCCAGCGCGAGTACGCCTCCCATGCTGTACCCGTAGAGCACGTAGGGGCGATCGATATGGCGTCGAAGTGCCTCGGTGAGTTCGGCCGGCTCCAGGTTGGGCGGCTCGGTGATGCGGTTGTCCCTGCCCGGCAGTTGTATCGGCTGCACGTACACGTTCGGGGACAGCACACTTGCCAGCCGCGGAAGGTCGCGGCGCTCCCTCCGGCGTGGGGCAGGCAGTAGAGGATCGTCTCCGCTTCCTTGGGCGGCGGTGTTGCCGGAAACCAGCGAGCGTACCTGTGCGCGATCACGACACTTCACATCCCGAAGTCGCGGGCCAGGAAATCCGTCCACACGTCGCCGAAGCGGAAATCCGGTCGGTCGAGCACGCGTTGGTGGAAAGGGATCGTGGTCTTGATCCCGGGGCCGTCGATGTGCAGTTCAGCCAATGCGCGCCGCATGCGTGCCAGCGCGATGGGGCGATCCGGCGCCCAGACGATCAGCTTGGCGATCATCGAGTCGTAGTGCGCGGAGATCACCGCTCCGGGCCTGCAGTGCGCGTCCACCCGGACCCCCGGTCCACCGGGTAGCCGACAGTCGACCAACGTGCCCAAGGCCGGAGCGAATTCGCGGTCCGGGTCCTCGACATTGATCCGCATCTCCAGGGCGTGCCCGGTCAACGTCACGTCCGCCTGGTCGATGGCGAGGTACTCGCCTGCGGCGATCCTGATCTGCTCACGGACGAGGTCGACGCCGGTGATCATCTCCGTGACCGGGTGCTCCACCTGGGTTCGGGCGTTGACCTCCATGAACCAGTAGCGGCCGTCCTCGTCGAGGAGGAACTCCATGGTGCCTGCCCCGGTGTAGCCGAGAGCCTTGGCGCCGCGCAGGGCGGCCTCCCCCATCTCCGCGCGCAGATCCTCGTCCAACGCAGGGGATGGTCCCTCCTCGATACGTTTCTGGTGCCGTCGCTGGATCGAGCAGTCGCGTTCGCCGAGATGGACCACGTTGCCGTGGTGGTCGGCCAATACCTGGAACTCGATGTGCCGGACACGAGGCAGGTTCCGCTCCAGATACACGCGGCTGTCACCGAACACGGCTCGCGCGCGTTCGCGGGTGTCCTGGTACTGGCGTTTGAGCTCGTGCGGTGCGCGGACCACGCCGATCCCACGTCCTCCGCCACCCGCCACCGCCTTCAACACGACGGGAAAACCGATGCGTTCGGCGAGGGACACCGCGCTGTCCACGGATGCGACCGGCTCGGACGTCCCGCTCAGCACGGGAAGGCCCGCATCGGCCATCAGCCGGCGTGCGGTGGCCTTGTCTCCCGCAGCCTCCATCACGTCCGGCAGCGGCCCGATGAAGGTGATGCCGTTGGTGCGGCAGATCTCGGCGAAGTACGGGTCCTCGGAAAGAAGGCCGTATCCCGGATGGATCGCGTCCGCCCTCGTCTTCAGCGCGGCGCCGATCACGTTGGGGACGTCGAGGTAGCTGCGCTTCACCGGGGCCGGACCGACGCACACCGCCTCGTCCGCGAGTACGACGTGCAGTGCGTCGGAGTCCTCGACCGACTGGACGGCCACGGTGGCGATGTCCAGTTCTCGGCAGGCCCTGATCACGCGGACCGCGATCTCTCCTCGATTGGCGATGAGTATCTTGCGGAACATCCCCCCTCCTCACTCGACCGGCGAGATGTCGATTAGGACCTGGCCGAACTCCACCGTGTCCCCGGCGCGGACCCGGACGGCGGTCACCCGGCCGCGGAGGTTCGACAGCACCGGGGTGAACAGCTTCATCGCCTCCAGGATCGCGATCTGATCGCCCGGAGCCACCAGGTCGCCGACGTCGACGAAGGCGGGTGCGTCCGGTGCCGGGCGCCCGTAGAACGTGCCGACCATCGGTGCGGTGACGAACTCGCCCTCGTCCTGCGGTTCGGCGGATGGGTCCGTCGCGGACGTGGTCGCGATGTCGGCCCCGGTGTCCCACGCGACGTCGATGCAGCAGTCGCCCGCGCGCACCGTGACGTGACTGACCCGACCCGAAATACTCTCGACGATCGACCGGAACGTCACTCCGAGGTCATCCATGGGGTCGGTTTCGCCTTCCCTCATGTCAACAACCCTCCATGGGCTCCGGGGCCCCGAATCGCGCGAAGCGTCGCCGTCGCTGCTCGGCGAATCCGGAGGCCGGAAGTTCGTCGAGGACCCGGAGCAACGCCGATCTGATCGCACCGCTCATGGCCGGGTGGTCGACATGTGCTCCGCCCGCCGGTTCGCGGATGACGCCGTCGATGACACCCAGCCTCAACAAGTGCGCGGCAGTTAGGCCGAGTTGCTCGGCGCTCCGGGCAGCGAAGTCCGCGCTGCCGAACAGGATTGTGGAGCAACCTTCCGGGAACCGCCTTCACCCGTGACCACGGATACGGTGGGAACGGAGAGTTGCGACATGCGTGTGATACAGCCCGCGCGATGGCGTGGGTCTGGCCACGCTGCTCGGCCTCGACGCCGGGATACGCTCCGGGAGTGTCGACGAAGGTGATGAGCGCGTACCCGAACCGCTCGGCGTAGTCCATCAACCGAAGCGCCTTCCGGTAGCCCCACGGTTGGGCATGCCGAAGGTGCGCCGCGCCAGTTCGGCAAGGTCGTGCCCCTTTTGCTGGCTCCCGACGAATCGTCTGCCTGATCACTTGCGGACCGGCAAAGCCGATCCGGGCGCCGGGTTCGGCGATGACGACGTCACCGAGCATCGCGAAGGAGGCGGTCGCGCCACCGTAGGTCGGGTCGGTGTCGATGTTGACGACCAACACACCCGCGTCGTTAAGCCTGCAGATTTCCTGACTGGTCTTGGCCAACTGCATGAGCGAGATCGCGCCTTCCTGCATGCGCGCGCCGCCGGAAGCGGAGACCACGAGCAAGGGGATGCGTTCGCGGAGTGCCCGTCGGGCCGCGCGCGCGATCGACTCGCCCACCGCGCCACCGACGCTGCCGCCGAGAAAGGCGAAGTCCAGTACGGCGACGACGATCGGCATGTCGTCGACGCGGGCCGTTCCGCATACGACGGCATCCGCCTTCCCGGTCTTGGCTCGGTTGGCCGCCAGTCTGCTCGGATGCGGTGTGGAGTCGACGAAGCCGAGCACGTCCACAGCGGAGACATCCGCGAACGGCTCGAAACTGCGCTCGTCCACCAGAAGGTGCAGTCGCTCATCCACCGTCAACGGAGCGTGGTGAGGCGACCGCGGCCCTGATCCGCTCGCGATACTCCTCGAGGTCCTTGCCTTTTCGGCTGCGGACCGGCGTCGTGGTGCGAACGGGAGCGGGCCCCGCGTCCGCCGGCCGGTGGGCGGCGCACCAACCGTTGTCCACCGGCACCAGTGCCCGGCACTGCTGCCCGCGGGTCGTGGTGCCCGGGCATCGCTGCACGGCTCCGGCATCGGTAAGTGATGTCACGGACACATCATGGAGCAATCGTTCGGATTTCGGCCCCCGCCGGGCGGGCCGTGCGTGTCCGCGAGATGCGTCGGCGCACGCGCAACGCCCCCTGTCGTCCCGGGGTTTGGGCTCTTTTCGACGGGCGGGCAGCGCATCGCTCGAGTTCCGCATCCACGCCGGGGAACGGCAGCCGGCTCCGTGACGGCCCCCGCCTCGTCCGCCCTTTGTGCATCGGCTGCGTCAGCCGGCGGCATCGGTTGCATTCCGGGCCGGCCTGCTCGACCGGTCATCCGAAAAACGCGCGTGGAGGCGACGACGGGCGGTGTGCCGAAATATCTTTCGGCGTGGCGCGACAGCGGCTGCCGCCAACGTCGGCATGCCTGTGACGCCGCCGAGATCTCAACCGGTCGGAAGCTTGGGGGACAGCGTGGCAATGGGCGGAGCGGTGTGGGGCACCGAACTCGGGGATGACGATCCGCGGCGTCTGGGGCCGTTCAGGCCTCTTCGGCTGCTCGGGCAGGGCGGGATGGGAAGGGTCTATCTCGCACAAGGACAAAGCACACGGCTGTACGCCGTGAAGACGATCCGCGCCCACCTCGCCGAAGACCCCGGGTTTCGGGCGCGCTTCGTCCGTGAGGCGCGGTCGGCGCAACGGGTGAGCGCAGCGTTCACCGCCCCCGTGGTCGCGGTGTCCGCCGAGGACGCGCCCATGCCATGGATCGCGACGGCTTTCGTCCCCGCCCCGGCGCTCGACGTCTTGGTCGCGCAGTGCGGCGTGCTGCCGCCGCTTGCCGTGTGGTGGCTGGCTGCGGGGATCGCCGAGGCCCTGGAGTCGGTACACCGCGCCGGGTTGGTGCACCGGGACCTGAAACCGGGGAACGTCCTGGTGACCCTCGACGGTCCGCGCGTCATCGATTTCGGTATCGCGAAGGCCGCGGAGGACAGCGCGACATCGCACACCGCGACGGGCCAACTGCTGGGCACCCCCGGCTACATGGCACCTGAGCACATCCGCGGCGGCGCCGCGACGCACAGTGACGTCTTCGCACTGGGAGCGGTGCTGACGTTCGCCGCGACGGGCCACCCTCCGTTCGTCGGCCGCAGTGCGTGGGAGACCTTCGAGCGGACGCTCTACGAAGACCCGGATCTCAGCGGCCTGCCCGACGAATTGATGAACCTGGTGGCGCGGTGCCTCGCCAAGGACCCACGGGAGCGCGTCACTTCCCAGGAGGTTCTCAAGAGGTTCGAGACCGTCAGGAGCGGCGTCGCGGACGCGCATCTGGCGGCAAGCTGGCTGCCGGGTACGGCGGTGGAGCGGATCGAGAGTTCGAAGCTGCATGCGGCACCGGGGTCGCCGGCGCACGCCCGTCAGACGCAAGCGACGCTCACGGCGACGGTCGTCGCCACCACGGTGAAGAAGGACACCTGGCAACGGACGCGCGACCTCACCGACTCCGGCGACACGGCCGATACCTTTGACACATATGTGGCCCAGGCCGCCGACCGCGAGCGTGAACTCGGCCCCGCCCATCCGGAAACCCTCAGGGCGCGCGCCAGGCTTGCCGGCGCCACTGGGGAGGCGGGGGACGCCGGCCGGGCCCGCGACCTCTACGCCGCGGGTGTCGCCGATTTCACGCGCGTGCTGGGACCCGACCACCCCGACACGCTGCACGTGCGCCGCGCGCACGCCGTCTGGACGAAGAAGGCCGGGAACAAGGCGCTTGCCTGCGCCCTGATGGAAACGCTGCTCGCAGACCGTGCCCGGGTATTCGTACCCGATCATCCCGACACGCTTTCCACCCGCGCCTGGCACGCCGAACTGCTGGGCGAACTCGGTGACGCGGCGAAGGCCCGGAGCCGTCTCGCCGATCTGGCGTCCGACTGCGCGCGAGCGCTTCCTCCGGACCATCCAACCACGTTGTCGGTCGCCCAGTCGCTCGGGTCGTGGACCGGCAGGGCCGGAGATCCCGCGAAGGCGCGGGAGCTGTACGCCGAGCTGATCCCCGGCATGGAACGGGCCTGCGGCCCCGATCATCCGCATTCGCTCGTGGCCCGCGACAATCTCGCGCACTGGACCGACGAGACCGGCGATGCGGCCGGGGCTCGGGATCTGTACGCCGCCTTGGTGTTGCATCGCGAGCGCCTGCTCGGCCCCGACCACGGCGATACGCTCGACAGCCGCTACAGGCACGCACTTTCGACGGAAAGGGCCGGCGACGCGGCGCGGGCCAGGGACCTGTGCGCCGCCGTGGCCCGCGACCGTGCCCGGGTACTCGGACCCGATCATCCGGACACCCTGCGGTCCCGACGCCACTACGCGCGACTGACCGGTCTGGCGGGCGACGCGGCCGCGGCTCGCGACCTCTACGCCGAACTGACGAGCCGCACCGACCTGGTGTTCGGCCGGGACGCCACCGAGGCGTTCACGGTCCGCCACGGCCTCGTCCACTGGACCGCCGAATGCGGCGATTGGAAGCGGGCCGGCGAACTCGCCGCCGAGCTGGCCCGCGATCGCGGGCGTGTGCTCGGCGCGGACCACCCCGACAGCATTCAAAGCCGTTTTTTCGTCGCCACCGCGGCAGGGAAGACCGGCGACGCGGCCCGTGCCCGGGATCTGTTCGCGCAGGTGGTGTCCGATCGGGAACGCGTACTCGGTCCCGATCACGCGGCGACGGTACGCGCCCGCAAGAACTACGCGATGTGGGCCGCACGAAGCGGCAGTTGAGGCAGAAAGGCAGCGCGTTGAACAGCGAGGATGCGACCGAACCGCTCCGCGTCCGTGGGCTGTGGTGTGACTTTTGAGATGGTCATGATGTTGTTCCTTACTGCTGGTGACGGCGACTGCTGCCGGTGAGGGCGACGGGCGAGGAGCGTGGCTGGCGTCGGGCCATCCGGCCCATGAACCGGACGGTCAGGCGGCGCGGCAGGAACTTGCCGGCGAGGGCGAGCGGGCGGCCGTTCGTGATCACCGACAGGGGCGCGGAGCGGCGGTCGAGCGTGTCGAGGGCCGTCCTGACGACGTCGGCGGGGGTGGCCCGCTTCTTCGTGCCGTAGTCGGCCGACTGGCTGCCGGCGGCGTCGTAGAACTCGGTCTTCGTGGCGCCGGGGCACACGGCGAGGACGCGTAGGCCGGTGTCGCGGGTCTCCTCCCACAGCGATTCCGAGGACCGCTACGCGGCACAGCCGCAATGGGCACGCTCCCGAACGCCCGCGAACTTCCGGTCGGCGTCCGCGACGTCGCGCCCGGTGATCGACGCGGCGGCATCGAGGGAAGGCGTCAACGGCCGCGGCGGTTCGGCAGGCCGGCACGGAAGGCCCATCACCGCGTACTCGTCGACCACGAACGCGTACGCGCCGGGATCGCGCACAAACGCGGACTGCGCGGGTGTCTGCTCCTCACAGTCGCGGACGTGGCGGGCCCACGTCTTCTCGGCCTCCTCGGCACTGGTGTGCAGCGCGCGGCCGATGCGTTCCCACGGGGTCCCACGAAGCCGCTCCGCGACGATGGCCGTACTGCGCAACGATTCCATAGATCGCAGCACGCCCTCGACCTGTTGGACGTAGTCCCCGGCCATGGCCATGTCCTGGCACAGCGACCTCACGACGCGGTCCAGTTCGGATGCACCTACTGCGATCGCCATTCCAAGTCGGATCCGGGCGTGGTCGGAGCGGGTGAATGCTTCGACGGGAAGCGCACGAGGATCGATACTCCCTGTCTCAGATTCATCACTCATAGTCAACAAGGATCACGAGTCCCCTGCGTGATCGGGAATCGCCCGTGTCGATCGGGTGGGATCGTGGGGTCCGTGAAGGGATCGCCCGTCTGTTCCCGAATTGGTGTCCTCGCCCCAAGGGACTCGCCGCAGTAGAGCCCCCCGGTGGCCGACGAACACCGCGACACCGCGAGCCGCTACCGCAGCACCGCGGACGACATCGCCGCCCACCCGGGCACCGAGATCTACGCCGGTCTCGACCAGGACCGGTCCACCACGGACACCGACCACAAGCAGGAGTAAGCAATGACCGATCGGGTGATGTGGCGCACGTCGAGCCACAGCGGCAATTGGGATGACAACTGCGTGGAGATCGCGCCCGTCCTGCCGGGCGTGGGGGTGCGTGACTCCAAGATCGTGGGACCGAATCTGCACTTCGGCGCCCGCCAGTGGGCCGACTTCCTCGCGAGTTCGGCGGCCACCCGACCGCAGTGAGTCGGACGGGGGTCGCAGGCCGCCCATGCGCCGTGAGGTGACGGCGCAGGCGCTGGGGGAACGTATGCATATCGGCGCGGCGACGGCCCGCACTCTGCGGGACGCGGTGCTGGTGAGAGCGGTTGGTCGGTGTGTCGGCGACCATCGATGAAACAGTGGCGGAGCTCGGCCGAGTGTCTGCGCGGGCCCGGGTTCGCCGCCGCGCGAGGATGTCCGGAAGTTACTCGGATGGACGTCGGCGACGGGAGTGGTCGGATGAGCACGGCGAACAGGTTCGGCGGTGCGTGCGCGAATCGCGAGTGCAGCATCTACGTGGCGCCGCGCAAGGGCGTCGTCACGCGCACGCCCGGTGGGTGGGTGACCTGGTGCGCGAAGTGTGGGCCCGAGTCTGATCGAGCGGCGGTGTCCGGCCGTACTGCCCCGGACGCCCAATCGGAGCCGACGGGCGAGAGGACTCGGGTGTGATCCGGCTGCCCGTGCATCGCACGAAGGGGCCGGGCGTGCTCGGCGCCGGGCCCGGCGGCACCGGGCCCTTCGGCCGGTGGCCCGACGCCGGGGACGACGAGGGCCCCGAAGTCGGGACCGACTTCGACGACGACCACCGGCGAGCGATGCTTGATGTGTGGCCTGCGGGTCGCCTTGTGCGTCGCGGCTGTGATGCTGATAGCCACCACGGCCGCGGCCCTCAGCTGCCGCGCGGCCGTAGCTGACGGGACGGAGACGGGGATGTCCGGCGCGGGGCCCGGTAATGAACTCAACCTGAGGGAGCCGGGCTGCGCACGGCGTTGGCCTCGGTGTTTCGTGACAGGGCGCGTGAGCAGCATCAGGTAACGATCTACGGCTGGAGTACTACCGGTGGTTTGTTGGCAGCGGGTCAGGGTCGGCGGTGCGCCGATGGGAGGGAACTTCGCCTGCGCCTCGGGGGGTTGCGATGGCCAAGTGTGCCCTGTCCGCCTGCATCGGGGCCGCTGGAGGCCTATGCCGCGCGGTTTGACGACCTCTTCTCGACGTTGGCACAGCGCCGCGGGTTCCGCGAGTACCTGGCCGGGCTGTTGCTGCCGACTCCGAGCAGAACCGGCAGCGGATAGCCCGCGCCGGCGAGCGGCGCGGTATCACCCACTCCACACGTAGAGCATCTGTTCCGCGGCTCGAAAACACAACGGAACAGACGATCGGAAAGGCACGGCCGCCCCGGGCGCGGTGGCCGGCTCGTACCGTGCCTGGGCCCCACCCCCCGCGCAGAGGACACGGGGAATCAGGCTCGGTCGGCGACCGGAGTCCCGCGTCACGCCGACACGGACGGTCCGGCTCGGTCGCAGGTATCGATTCGATTCACGGCGCCTTGGGTCGATCCGTTGTTTCCGGAGGGTTCGCCCGAAGGCGGGGTTCGCGGAGAGTGATGCCGTGGGCGAGCGCCCGTTTGTGGACGGTGGCGGTGCAGACCCCGAGGTCGGCGGCGATGGCGGCGAGGGTGCGGCGGAGGGTGGTGTACTGCTCGCGGAGCCAGTCCGGGTCGATGGTGGCGCGCCGGGTACCCGGGTTGGCGTGGATGCCGGCGGCTTTCGCCTGTTCGGCGACGAGGTTGCGGTGGATCCCGGTCTCGGCCGCGATCGTACTCAGAGGCCGTTGTCTTATCGAACGTGATCGCTGGGTTTCCGCTGGTCAGGCGTGAACTCGGTTGCTGTGCGGGAGAGATCACCGCGTCGGGATGTCTCGCTCGTGGGGGTTGTTGTGGCGTCGGTGATGGGGTTGCTGGAGGCACGGGAGACGGCCGCGCGGGTTCGGGTCGAGGAACTGCGCGTGGAGGCAGAGCGGGTGTCGACCGCGTTGCGGGAGACCGAGGCTGTGTTGGAACGGCGGGTGATCGCGGTCGCGGAACTCGCGGAGGCTCTCGATGGGCCGGCGTGCACGGAGGACGCCGAGAGCGCGGTTCCGGGGCCGGCGGCGGTGAAGGCCGCGGTGCAGGGGTCGGTGGTGCCGTATCGGCGCGAGGGGGTGGCGACCGAGGTTCTCGCGGCGGATTACCGGCGGATCGTGGATCTCGTGGATCAGGCCGTGGTCGCGCCGGCGGCGGAAGAAGGCGTAGGCACAGGTCCAGGCGGGAAAGTCGGCGGGCAGCGCCCGCCACTTCACGCCGTTGTCGGCCAGATAACGCATCGCGTCGATCATCTGCCGGTGGCAGTACGCCTCCAGCTGCCCACCCCGGCCCTCCAGCCGGGCCGGCACCGGCAACGCGGCTCGGACGACTTGCCACTCGACGTCCGTCATATCCGACGGATACGTGCGCACCCGGTCAGGTTGACCGGCCGCGTTCCCGTACACGTGCGCGAGACAATCACACTCCCTGCGCGACGAATTGGACTCGACGGCCGCGACCGCGTACAACCTTGACAACAGGGCCTCCTGGACCTCGTCGGCGTAGACAACCACCGAGATTCCAAGGGGCCCTGTCTTCATGCACAGCCAACGCCAAGATCACCCCAGCGAGAAGCCAAGTCCTATAAATCGACGCCACGTTCGATACAGCAACGGCTTCTTGGACGGACGGGGCTATGTGCGACACACCCGCGTGTTCTCAACGAAACCGCGACAATCCCAGGCCAGACCACGCACCACCCCCACCCGGACGGCCACGAAACGTTCTCACCCAACCCGCGACACCCCAGCCCACACCACCACCCACACACCAAACACCACCCCCCAGGCTCATCCGTCGACGACAGTCACGGAGTTCTCTTGGCGTCGAAACGGTGACGCGTGGGATCCTTCCTCCATGCCTTCGGTTTCCTCTCCCGTCCGTGCTCCGTGGTGAACGGGCGCTGGTTCGCCGACACCCCGCGAGATCAGGTGAACCCGCTGCGGGCCGCGCTGTGGCGGGCGGGGACGCGGGGCGACCCCTACCCGGTCTCCGACCCCGATCTCGTCCGGGCGCGCACCGTGGCCGAGGTGGAGGAGATCCTGGCCAAAGGGCTGATGGACGCACAGGGGCACGTCCGAGATGTCAGAGTCGATTTCGGGCGGGACGCAGATCTCGAAACAGTGCGATCCTTCGCCGACGGCGTGCGGGTGCGTCGCACTTTCCCGACACCCCGACCCGCAGAGTCCGCGCCGGCAAACTGCCGCTGAACTGTACGGCGAGGGCGTGCACCTCGATTACCACGGACTCCGAGCACAGGTTCGAGAAGGCGTCCGCGGAGCTCGTGGTCAATCACACCTGGGTGAGCCGCAAACGCACCAGGCGCGAACGCGCCGCCGTCCTCCAGCGCCAGGGGGCCGACCGAGGATGGCACAAGGGCGCGGGCATGGGCTCCCCCCAAGGCCATCGGCCTGCACGAGTTCATCCATCCGGTGATGGACGCCCTCGCGCATCCGGAGTGGCAGGAGCCCAACGTCGTGCCGGATCATCCACTGGCCATCATCGGCGACGTGATGACCACCCTGGGCAAGCGTCTGGGCATCTCGCCCTACAAGGTCTTCGCGAAGGACGTCGCCGCGGAGGTCGGAATCTATCCGACGACCAACTCGGCCGAACTCACCGCCGACCTGTGTACTCAGGCAATCATCAACGGCTCGCAGGCCCACGAAGTCAGCCAAAGACTGCTCGCCCGCCTCAAGGCCGCCGTCGCACCTCTTCACGCCCGGCCCCGGGGCAACGCTCAAGGCGTCGCACGACCGTACGAAGACGCCCCAGCCGTACCCCCAAAACGCGAACCCTCGCTACACCTTCGTCGATCTCGACATGTCCGGGACACCGCGTCCGGACCTATCGCACCTGGTCACCACCAAGGGAAAGGCGCAACTGGCGGCCGCCGGACTACCCCCGTGCGGGACGTGGTCAAGACCTACGCGCGGACCCGCATCGATCGCACCAACGGCGCCCAGGCGGCGGACGTGCTGTACGCGCCAGGCGTGACGAGCGGCATCGACAAGGATCGGGGCGGCACGTTCCGGGCCGGCCTCGGTCGCTGAAACCGGCAGGAAGACCCGGTCAGTGCAGCCCATCCACTCGGGCGGATCGGCTTCCCGGGTGATCATGGCGTTCACGTCACACAAGCATCTCGGTGGGTGGGGAACACGCCCTGGGGTGCGCAGCGACACCCCGGCCGTGGCCGCGGCGATCCGCACGCGCACCGTCTCCACCGTCCCCGCCTTGTCCAGCACGAGAAGACGGCCCACCGCCAACCGGCGTGCCAGGGACCGGATTTGTAATGGCGAAGCGACGGAGAAAGCCTGTGCAACCGCGAGCGAGGAGATGCCGGGCTCACCCGGGACCGAAGGCTCGGACGGCGAAGACGACTTGGCGCTCATGCCCGCCAGCACATCCTCCGTCCGCACCGAGCGACACAGGAATGCGCGCCCTTGGGCAGGCCACGACAGCAGATCGGTCACCCCGTGACAGCCGACAAAACCCCAGCTCAACGCTGAATCACCGAAACCGGCCCCGCTGACACCCACCTCCCTGACACCACACCACACCACACACTCGCACAGGGCATTCTCGCCGTGTGGCCGGCCGATTCCGGGGTGTCGTCTCACTCACCCGGCCGGGACGAGATCACCAACTCCCCTACGGATAAAGACGGGTCCCGGTTTCGCGCCCACGCCCCCACGGACAGTCCGATGAGAAACCGCCGAACGACAACGCAGACTCACCACCCGACCCCGGCGCCCGGACCCGGCCCGCTCCACGGGCTCCGCCATCGGCGCTCTCCGGCCCTCCCGGAGGCGAGTCGGCAGACAGTCCCACCGAACCGAACGAGCCTCCAAGGCGGCCATGAGCTCGTCCCGGTACTACCAGGAAGCCCACAACAAGCCACCCTGGACGCTCCGTACGGCCCCCGCGCCATCGCACCCGGGGACGATTCGCCGTGTCGATGGACGCACGGGCGGCTTCTCGTCATTCGATCGTTTACCGACGTTCGGGTCAGACGGCCTTGCGCTCATGACGGTGTGGCTTCTCGGGCTTTGCCAGGCTCTGGGCAGGCGATCGGCTCGATGCGTGGCTGGGCGAGTAGGGCATAGTCGGCGCCTGAGATGGCTGCTGACCGGTCGAGGCGAGCGGCGTTGAAATAGAGCTGCGGTTGGGCGATGACCGCGGGGTCGGCGACGAGTTCGAGGTCGGGATCGAAGGCGAAGGGAAGGACGGTGCCAGGTACGGCGTGGGACAGCCGTTCGGCGGTGGCGGCGTCGCTGAATCCGACGTAGCGGGCGTTGAACAGCATGCGGACGGCATCCAGGTCGACGCGCCGATCGCCTGGGACGACCGCCAACACGTGGCGGGTGGTCTTCTTGTCGGTTTTGACTCTGAGGATGATGCACTTCGCTGCCTGGGAGGCGGGGTGTCCTCGCAGGGCGCTGACCGAGTTCGTGGTGCCGTCCGGTTCGTGATCGATGAGCTGATAGGGGGTCTGGGTGGTGTCGAGCAGGGTGATCAGGCGGTGGTAGGTGTCATTGTCGGGCACGTGTCATCCTCTTTTTCGGTTCTTGCAGTGGTGGTGCGGTGGGTGCGTTCGATGGCCTGTCCCCAGTAGGTTCCGGCGATCATGAGCATGGCGCCGAGAGTGGCCCAGAGGGTGAGCCGTTCGCCGCCGACGCTGATCCCGATGGCGACAGCCCAGATCGGTTCAGTGCCCAGCAGCAGGCTGGCCCGGCTGGCTGAAGTGCCTTGCACGGCCCAGGTCTGGGCGAGGAAGGCGAACACGCTGCAGAACAGGGCGAGATGGATCAGCTGGGTCCAGGTGGTGGCATTGCTGTGGACCAGAGCGGGCAGGTGGGTGACGGCGAGCGGCAGGAACAATGCCGTGCCGACGACGGTCTGAGCAGTCGTCAGGTGCAGCGGGTCCATGGAACGGCCCGCAGTGAGCCGTCCGACGAGAGCGACGTGCCCGGCCCGGACGACTGCGGCGGCGAGCATCAGGACGTCTCCGAGCCGTGGTGCGTGCACCCCGGTGCTGGAAGTGAGCAGACTGACGGCCACAACGCAGAGTCCGGCGGCCAGGAAGAACGTCCACGGCAGCCGGCGGCTGCCGGTGCGGTCCAACAGCGGTGTCAGCACGATGGTCAGGCTGATGATCAGCCCGGCATTCGCGGCGCTGGTGTACGCCACCCCGTACGTCTCCAGCACGAGCACGGCCGCCTGGGTGACTCCCAGCAGCGACCCGACGTGAACCTCCGCGCGGGACCAGCGGCGCCTCCGGCGGCGAGAGGCGACCAGAACTCCACACGCGAGCGCGGAGATCGCATACCGGGCGAACAGGACCGCCAGGACCGGGAGTGCGACGGTGGCCGTCTTGGCCGCGAGATAGCTGGAACCCCAGACCAGCGCGACCAGGAGAAGTACCGCATCGGTGCGGCGGGCAACATGCATGCCCCCACGCTGCCCCACCGGAAGTTTGAAGGCTACGATCAACTTCTAAACCTAAGGTGTAGCAGCCCTACACTGTCAAAGTGGATGAACGGCAGCTGCGCATCCTGCGCGAACTGGGAGACCTGGGCAGCGTCAGCGCGGTCGCCGAGGCACTGCACGTGACACCTTCCGCGATCTCGCAGCAGCTGCGACTGCTGCAGCGCTCGATCCCCGTCCCGCTCACCGAACGCGCCGGACGTCGCGTGGTATTGACCAACGCCGGGCTGGCCTTGGCCGCGGCGGCCATCAAGGTCGAGACCGCCTTGGCGCAGGCCCGGCACACGATCACCGACTTCGCCGAGCAACCCGACGGCGACGTGTCGGTGGCCGCGTTCCACAGCGCAGCGTCCGCGTTCTTCCCGCCCCTGCTGCGCAACCTCGCCGGCCCCGGCCGACCCCGCTTGGCGCTCTCGGACGAGGACGTCGTCCAGGACCGCTTCCCCGCTCTCACCCGTCACTACGATCTCGTGCTCGCCCACCGCCTCGACCACGGCGCGCCGTGGCCACACAGCGTGACGTCCACGACGCTGCTGCGCGAGCCCCTCGATGTCGCCCTGCCGACCGGCCATCCGTTGGCGTCCAAGCCTCTGCTCACGCCCCGGGACGTGGCGGACCAGCCGTGGATCACGGTGCACGACGGCTTCCCGCTGATGTCCACCATCGAGGCCATCGCCTGCGTCGCCAACCGCCGACTCGACATCGTCCACCGCATCAACGAATTCGCGGTGGTCACCGAGGTCGTCGCCGCCGGCGGCGGCCTCGCGCTGATGCCCCGGTGGACCGCCCGGCCGCACCCGGATGTCGTCCTCAGACCGCTCAGCGGAGTACATGCTCGACGCGCCATCGACGTCCTCCACCGGCCCGAGCGAACCGCCCGAATGGCCGTCCGAACGGTCCTTGCCGAATTGCAACGCGCCGCCGCGCAAATCCAGGGCCGAGACTGCTGAGCCACCCCAGCCGGGGGTCCCAGGCAGCGGGTCTCGACCGCCGCGAAGCGCCCGACCGGCGAGGGCACGCACGCTGATCACCGTCTTGGTCGGCCACTGACCCCTCGGTCCTGCGCACCCCGTCGTCGTCCTCGTCCAGCTCCGGCGCGTCCAAGTCGCGCAACGGGCGCAGTGCACCGGCTGCTGGGGTGGAGGGGGAGAAGCGTCCAGGCACCTGCCGGCGAACGTCCAGATGCGGAACGGGCCCAGGGGGCAAGGTCGAGGTTTCGACCCGTGGACTGAGCCTGCCGGATCCAACCCACGACGCCTGGTCGAGCTCCCGCCGGCACCCCTTTCGCGAACCCGGCCCGCGGCCCGACGCACCTGCGAGAGCCGTCCCGAACATGCCTACCGCACAGGTACGGGCCGCCGGCGTCGGTCGGCGAGGTGTGTCATCGCGTTCTCGATGAGGCCCTCGAGTTCGGGGGCCGGCCAGGGTCGTGCCTGGGCCAGGGGAACGCGGTGTCGGCCGGTGGCGATGTCCTCCATGATGTCGCGGGCGTCGACGCCGGTTTCCATCCCGCGTGTGGTGGCGGGGTTGCGGCCGGTCCAGGCCCAGCGGAACGCGGCGCCCAGGCTGTAGATCTCGGCGGCGGCGTCCAGGTCGACGCTCGCCTGCGGGTGCCGGCGCTGAGCCGGGCCTAGCATGTACAGGACGTGCGGGTCAGTGGAAGAGCCACCACAGGCCGGCGCCGAACCAGGGTCCGCAGAAGGCCAGTGCGACAACACCGCCGACAATCCCAGTACCGGGGCTCTCGTTGAACGTTTCGGGATGACGGGGGTCGTACACCACGCTGATCGTGTCCGGGGCCACGTACTCGTTGATACGGGCGTACGACTCGCCCCGGACCGTTTCACCGCTCGGAAGCATGAAACGAAGGATCGGGTAGAAGTGCACGTCGCCGTCACCGTCTTCGCACTCCCGCACCCCAACGACCTCGGCGTCCACGCGTATGCCTCGGCACTTCAGTCCGATGTCGGACCGGATCGCCACCATCCCGGCTACGCAACCGGCGACGCTGACGATGATGACCAGCCAAATCCCTATCAGGTCCCCCACAGGCCATTGTAGAGGCGGGACCTTCACGCCGAAGGGCTGAGCCGGGTGCGCACGCGCACCTCTAGTCCACTACGAACGCCACGACTCGACCACCCGGTACTTCGCCCGGTGCCAGTTGCCGCAGAAGCGCTTCGGTGCCCACCAGCGGCACTTTTCGAGCGGCCGCTTACACCACTTGCACGGCAGTGGATCCACCTCGATCTCAATGACCCCCACGGCCGCGACTGTAGCCGCCGCCTCTGACCTGGGAGAACCCATGTCGCACCTGCCTGAGCCGGTCCGGGTCGTGCAACTCCCGGACGGCACCTACACCTACGCCGACCACCTCCCCACCCCCATCCAGCCGGCCGCCGCGCCGCAGGTGGTGCACCAGCACATCCACCAGGCCCCGCCGGACCGCACCGTCCAGCGCATCGCGCGACGACGAAGTCCAGGGCGGCGTAGACGAGTCCGAGGTCGCGTACGTGCTCGACGCAGGCGGCCTCGACGCCGGCGGGCGCGGTGACGGGCGCGTAGCGGCAGGCGGTGCCGGCGGTGCGCCAGTCGAGGTGGCCGTCGGTGGTGATCGCCGCGGTGAACACGCGGTCGTCGACGACGGTGACCCGGGCGTCGAAGCGGCGTTCGCCGACGCTACTCCGCGTCGACGGTTTCCCGGCTGGAGTCGGGCGCGCGTTCGGGTCTGGACGTGGCCGTGTTGCGCCGGTTGACCGATGCGGTGGAGATGCCCGCCGGGGTGCTGGGCGCGGCACTGGGCGTGAGCGCGCCGCTACCGGCCCGGGTGGCCCGGACCGCCGTGCGGCGGGACGAGGAGGACGACTCGATGCGCCGACGCCGCCTGCTGACCGCATCCCTCGCGGCCGTTCCCGTCGCGATGCTCGGCGGGGGTCGACCAGGCGCTCGCCTCGATCCCCAACCGCTCCTCCCCCACCACCACCGGCGCCCGGCTTACCGCCCTGCTGGGGCGCGCCCGCCGCCTGTACGACGGGGGCGATCAGGCGGCCCTGATCCCGGCGTTGCCGGAGTTGCTCGCGGCCGGGCACACCCATGCCGACACCGCCGCCGGCGATCAGGGCGCGTTCGCGCGCCTGGCCGCGTGCTACGACCTCGCGACCGAGACGCTCTCGAAGATCGGCCAGTACCAGCGGGCGCGGACCGCCGCCGACCGGGCGACGGTGTACGCACACCAGTCCGGATCGCCGCTGGCCGCCGCATCGTCGGCGCGGATGCTCGGCATCGTGTTGCGTCACCAGGGGCAGGAGGCCACGGCGCAGCGCGTGACGCTGGAGGCGGCCGCGCGCCTGGAGGCCACCGGACTGGCCACACCGCAACAGGCCGCCGCCTACGCGCAGATGGCTGTGCACCGCCGCATACACCTGCGCCGGGGCGGGCGACCGGGCGAACGCGCTGGAGTTGATGGCCGACGCCGAACGCGCCGTGCAGCGGGTCCCGGCCGGGCCCGAGGCTCGGACGGTGTTCACGGTGACCCCGGCGTCGGTGGGACTGTATGAGGTGGGGGTGCTGTATTCGCTGGGCGACGCCGGCGCGGCCCTGCACGCCGGACGCCGGCTGCACCCGGGTCAGTTCCCCACCCCGAGCGACGCGGGCGCCTGCACACCGACCTCGCCCGCGCCTGGTGGCAACTCGGCAAACCCGAACAAGCCGCTACGGCTCTTGCCGCCGCCCACCGCGAAGCACCCGGCGAAGTCCGCGACCGACCCGCCATCCGCCGCATCGTCACCGACTTGCCGAGCGACACCCCAACGCCATCGGAGTGCGAGGCCTCCTGACCGACACCGGAGCCCGTTGAAGGCCCTTCGCGGCCGGCTTCAGCGTGGTTACGGCGCAGCGGGAGCGGAGCGGGCCACCGTGCCGCGCTCATGGGTGCACGCGTAGGGATGGAAGCGGGGGTTGAGGCAGGTGTCGCGTTCGTAGGCGTCCGCCCCTGGGAAAGCGGGTGGATCGGCGATCACCGCGTGGGGACGCCCGACGCGGGCGGCTTCGCCGTCGGCCGACGGCGTCCGGACCCCTTCCGGCTGGCACCAGGGGGGTACCGACGCGGCCGGGGCTGTGTCGTGGGCGTGAACGAGGCTGTGTGGTGTCCCTGCGGGGCAATGGGGAGTTGGTGGTGTCGGCGTCCGGGTCTGCCCGCTCCGGGACGTACACACCGGCGACGAACCCCGCGAAGGGATCACGGCGTTACCCCAGCCGTCGACACGCACGGACGACCCTCGACGCCGTGAGAATCGACCATCGGCTGCCGCATCCGCAGGGGTACGGACCGCCCCGGACCAAACGTCGCGCATCGGCGGCCGGGCGCCGCAGCTTCTGGGAGGTTCCTCGCCGGTGGCCAATGGACGGGCGGGGGCACAGGGGTGAGGATCAGCAGGATCACGGCACAGGGCTTCTTGTGCTTCGCCGACGTGAGCGTGGACCTGGGGCTGGGTCTGACCGTGGTCACCGGCCCGAACGCCGCGGGCAAGTCGAACCCGTGCCGGATCCTCGACGTCGTATCCGCGTTCCTGGGCCGCCACCGCGACCCGGAGAAGCACGATCTGCTTTCCTTGTACGAGCGGGCCGGCCACAACGAGGCCTCCGCCTTCACGTTGACGGTCTCCTTCGAGTTGGACCAGGCGTGGGAACAGGACCTGGTCACCACGTTCGTGAGGGCCTCCAGCATCAGCCACGGCGTCCGGGTAGCTGACGCAGGGGGTTGGGATCCCCTATTCGTCGAGAATTTCGAGCGGAGCGCCGAGGCCCATATCACCGCCGAGTCGGTGGCCGCGCTGTTTCGCGGCACGCTCCGGTTGGACTTCGACTCCCACCGGCCCGGCGGCTGGTCCTGCGCCTGGCAGTTCGACGACGGCGAGGACACCTTTCACAGCCAGTTGGCAACAGTCGCTCGTCCCCGGGGCCTGTCCTTCAATAAGTGCACGGTAGAAGGGGAGTTGGTGGGAGCCTG
This sequence comes from Embleya sp. L77, assembly GCF_055557415.1. Taxonomy (NCBI): domain Bacteria; kingdom Bacillati; phylum Actinomycetota; class Actinomycetes; order Kitasatosporales; family Streptomycetaceae; genus Embleya; species Embleya sp. L77. The sequence continues at coordinate 3,442,233 of NZ_CM145710.1, read as the reverse complement.
GACGATGGCTCCGCTTCTGACTGACCGCGTCGATGTCCGCGTGCTGCGGGCCAAGTTCGATCAGATATTGTGAGCGCCGGCGTCGGTTGTACCTGGCCAGCGAGGCCACCGCCCTCGGTCACGGCGGGATCGCCTTTGTCGCCGCGGTTTCCGGCACCAGTACTGCCACCGTCGCGCGTGGTATCGCCGAGTTGGCTGATGGCTCCGTCCCAACCCTCCGGATCCGGGCCCCAGGTGCCGGCCGCAAGCGTCTGACGGACACCGATCCCGGCCTGGTGCCCGCACTTGAGTCGTTGATCGAGCCACACACCCGGGGCGACCCCGTTTCTCCACTGCGGTGGACCACGCTGTCGCTGCGGGTCGTGGCCTCGGCCCTCACGGCACGAGGCCATCCCGTCAGCGCGTCCACTGTCGGGCACCTGCTGCACACCTTGGGATACAGCCTGCAGGGCACCGCGAAGACGACGGAGGGCATCAGCCATCCGAACCGCGATGCCCCGTTCACCCACCTGAACACCACCGCCTCCGCCTTCCTCAACGACGCTCAGCCGGTGATCAGCGTCGATACCAAGGCCAAGGAATGGCTCGGCAACCGCGACCGGCCCGGCCGCACCTGGCGGGTGGGCAAGGACGCGATCAAGGTGGACTGCCACACATTCACCACCACCGATCAGCCGATGGCGATTCCCTACGGGATCTAGGACATCGCCCACAACACCGGATGGGTCAACGTCGGCACCGACCACGACACCGCCCAGTTCGCGATGGAGTCCATCCGCCGCTGGTGGCAGCACCGCGGACAGGCCGACCATCCGCATGCCAGTCGGCTCCTGATCACCGCTGACTCCGGCGGTTCCAACGACCCTCGCCGCTGGACCTGGAAGAGCAACCTGGCCGCTTTCGCCCGGGAAAGCGGGCTGGAGATCTCGGTCTGCCACCTGCCTCCCGGAACGTCGAAGTGGAACAAGATCGAGCACCGGATGTTCTGCCACATCACCGCGAACTGGCGAGGGCGACCGCTGACCAGCTACCAGGTCGTTCTCGAGACCATCGCCGCCACCACCAAGACCGGGCTGACCATCGGGGCCGAACTGGACACCGGCAAGTACGACCTGGGCGTCAGCGTCCCGCCCGCCAAGTTCCACGCCCTGCCGATCACGCCGAATGCCTTTCCACGGCGACTGGAACTACAAGCTGGCTCCCCTCCCACCCCGAACACCAGAGGCACCAGCAGGCACTCGCAGGATCGACCCGGCCCTGACCACGATGCTCACCGATCCGGCCCTGACCGGCATGTCACGGACCGCGTTCGCGCATTTGGTGGTGGTCTCGGAACCCTGCTGGGACGCCATGGCCGAGGCGGCATTCCAGCGACGCTTCCATCGCCCGCGCGGCTACCGCCACCCGCAGATCAGCAGCGTGGATCACCTCCACCGGCTCTTGGCCGCCATCTTGCGCCGCCGCAGAGCAATCACCATGACGCTCCTGGCTCAGCTCATGGGCGTCAAACGCACCAATCTGTCCATCCAGTACCAAGACGCAAAGCGACTCCTGGACTTGCACCAGATCCTCGTCACGCCTCTCCCCGAACCGGCCGCCCGCACCCGCGTCGGCGTCCCAGTCGATCCGGTTCAGCAACCGATGGATCCCGTCCGGACCGCCGTGCCCGGCCTCCTCCGCGAGCGTCCACCCGTTCTTGCGCTCCAACGGCGCGATCAACCCGCGCATGTACGCAAGCGCGCTCTCCCGCGGCTCCGCCCGCCCGAACCGATGCAGAGACGCCCGTGCACCCGCTCCAACTCCCCGGCCCACACACGCACATCATCAACGACTGAACACACGAACCGTCACGGGAAACACCGTTGCAGTATTAGAAGCCATCTCATTTGGTGAGTCTGCGGTAGCGCATGAGGGTGCAGGCGAGGAAGTGTTCGGCCTTGCGTTCGTAGCGGCGGTGCAGGCGTCGGCATCCGGCCGGCCATGACATGGTGCGTTCGATGGTCCAGCGGTGGCGGCCGAGTCGAGCGGAGGACTCGACGCCCTTGCGGGCGATGCGGTGCCGGATGCCGCGCTTGCTCAGCCAACGACGAAGGTGACGGTAGTCGTAGCCCTTGTCGGCGTGGAGTTTGGCGGGGCGCCTGCGGCGTGGGCCGCGGCGGGAGCGGATCGGCGGGATGCCGAGGACCGGCGGTTCGAGAGCCGTCGTGGAGGTTCGCGCCGGAGATGCCGATCGACAGGGGCGGACCTGTCCGTTCGGTGATCAGGTGGATCTTCGAGCCCTTCTTGCCCCGATCCACAGGATTCGGACCTGTCAGCTCCCCCCTTTCATCGCCCGCATGTTCACCGAGTCGATCGCGCAGCGCGACCGGTCCAACTCCCCCCGCGCACCGAGTTCGTCGAGGACGAGGCGGTAGAGCTTCGCCCACACCCGCGCCTTGGTCCACTCGGTGAACCTGCGGTGCGCGGTCGGTCCGGACGGGCCGAACACAGGCGGCAACTGCTGCCAGGTGCAGCCCGTCGTCGCCACGAACACGATCGCGGCCGGCACCTCGCGGTCGCCGTGTCGCCGCCGGCCACCGCCCTGCGGACGGACCGGAGCGGGAGGGACCACCCGCTCGAAGAGCTCGTACAACTCATCCGGCACCAAACGCTCAACCATCGACACCAGCCCAGGCTATCGAGCCAAATGAGAATAGGGCATAAGGGGTAACTCGCCCACGCTAAACGCCCATCTCAGAGCCAAGCGGCCAGTGTGGGGAGGGAGGTGTCGGTGTGGTGGAGCTTGTGGCCGTCGTCGCGCCCGGTGAGCCAGGCGAGGAGGTCGGCTCTTGTTCCGGTGATCTCGTGCTGGACTTCCCCCGGCCCCGGCGGCCGGGTGGACCGCACACATCCGTCTGTGACGGTGCGTACGGTCATGGCCGGGGCGTTCGTTCCCTTGGTGGCGTAGGTGGCGACGATGTCGTCGAGGAGGGCGTCGGCGAGATCGTCCGGCGCATCGGCGAAGCTGACGCCGCTGCCCAGGTCGACGACGTGGATCCAGACTTCGCGCACCCGCAACCATGGGATGGAGGTCGCGGGGAGCCGGCGCCCTTGAGCGGTGCGGACGGTCCGACCCCATGCATCGTCGGTCATGCCGGTCAGGCGGGTACGCAGCCGGGTACTGCTGATGAAGAGGTCGTGGCGGATCGCCACCACGGTGCGGCGTGCGCCGGCGTCGATGTCGTCGAGGCGCTGCTGGGGCCCGCCCGGGTACATCGGGGTCTCGATACCGGTGACTGCCCAGTCGACCAGGTTGGCCAGGGCGTCGGCGTTGCGGGCGATGTGGGTGAGCAGGTGTGCGTTCGTCCAGCCGGGAAGCGCAGAGGCCTGGGCGACCTGGCGGTCGCCCAGGCCGGCTGCTGCCACGTGCAGCAGCCGGGTTCCCTCGTCGAGCCAGTCCAGGACCGTCGAACGGGTGGGAGGCTCAGGCGTCATCGCGCTTCTGCCGGATGCAGGTGTTGCGGCATTCCCCGAGGCCTTCGATACGGGTGACGAGGCTGTTGCCGTCGGCCAGGTAGCGTCCGGGTGTCCGGGCGTGGCCGACGCCGCCGGGGGTGCCGGTGGCGATCACGTCGCCGGGTTCGAGGGTGATGATGGTCGACAGGTACGCGACGAGGTGTGCGCCGTCGAAGACGAGGTCCTCGGTGCCGGCGTCCTGCATGGTCTCGCCGTCCACCCGGGTGGTCAGGCGCCGTGCCACGCCGTGGCCGGCTTCGTCGGCGGTGACCAGGTGGGGGCCGAACGGCGTGGTGGCTTCGAAGACTTTGCCCTGGAGCCATTCCTTGGTGCGGTATTGCCAATCGCGGGCGGTGAGGTCGTTGAGGACCGAGTAGCCGGCGATGTGCGCCTCCGCCTCGTCCGCCGACACGTTGCGGGCCCGCTTGCCGATGACGACGGCCATTTCTCCCTCCCAGTCCATGGCCTCGGAGGCGTCGGGGAGCACGATGTCGTCGTACGCGCCGATGAGCACCGCGGGGAACTTGGCGAACAAGGTCGGGTACTGGGGGATTTCGCGGCCCATCTCGGTGATGTGGGAGCGGTAGTTGAGTCCGACGCAGAAGATCTTCTGCGGGGTGGGGACGACGGGCGCGTAGTCGAGGGTGTCCACGTCGTGGCGGGGGCCGCCTGCTGCTGCGGCGCGGGCCTGCCAGTCGGGGCGGGCCAGCAGCGCGCCCACGTCCTGGTAGCCGATCTCCACGGCTTCGGTGTCGTCGACGCGGACGGCGGCGGTGGTGCCGCGGGTGCGGATGGTTGCCAGCCTCATGAGTACTCCTTGCGGGCGAGGTTGAGCTTTTCGAAGACGGGGGCGTCGGAGAAGCGGAAGAGGTCGAGGTCGCGGTGTGCTTCGAAGACGACCTCGCACCACGAGGGCACGGCGATGACGTCACCGCGCACCAGGTCGGTGCGGACGCCGTCGAGGTGGACGGCGCCGGCGCCGTCGAACACCTGCCACACGCTGGAGCCGGTCTCCCGGACGCCCATGGTGCGGTGGCCCGCCGCCAGGCGGTGCATCTCGGTGCGGATCGTGGCGAGCGCGTCCGAGCCGGTGGTCGGGTTGGCGAACCGGACCGCCGCGTGTCCGGGTTCGAGAGCGCCGGGGTGTCCTTCCGCGGCGACCTCGAGTTGGGCGGTCAGCGCGGCATCGGTGTGCTCCCACCGGTAGGCGGCCAGCGGTGAGTTGGGGGTGGGCTCCGGGGCCGAGAGTGGCCGCAGTCCGGGGTGGCCCCACAGGCGCTCGGAGCGGGACCGGTCCGGTGTCGAGCGGTCCTGGACGCCGTTCTCTCCGAACTCGAAGAAGCCGGTGTCGGTGTAGGCGACGAGGGGGATGTCGAGGCCGTCGAGCCACGCCATCGGCTGCGGGTTCGGGTTGTGGTGGCCGTGGAAGTGCCAACCGGGTGTGAGCAGCAGGTCGCCGCGGCGCATGGCGACGGGGTCGCCGTCGACGACGGTCCAGACGCCTTCGCCTTCGAGGACGAAGCGGAACGCGTTCTGGCTGTGCCGGTGGGCGGGGGCGACTTCGTTCGGGCCGAGGTACTGGATCGCCGCCCACAGGGTCGGCGTCGCGTAGGGCAGCCCCGGCAGCCCGGGGTTGGACACCGCGATGGCGCGCCTTTCCCCGCCGCGGCCGACCGGGATCAGGTCGCCGGCGCGGGCCGCGAGCGGGTAGAGGTCGTCCCAGTGCCAGATGTGCGGCACCGCGCGCGGTGTCGGCGTCTTGGGCATGAGGTCCGCGCGTTGTGTCCACAGCGGGATGAGCCCGTGCTTGGCGAAGTCGCGGTACAGCTCCTGCTCGGCGGCGATCGTCTCCGGCTCGGTGGGCGTGGCGTTCGGTGTCATGGCGTGCTCCCGTCGGCGAGCCGGTTCAGGTAGGCGTAGCCCGCGTCGCGTTGTGCGGGGTTCCAGACCTGGTCGCGCTTGAACGCTGCTTCCGCGTCGTCGGACCAGACCTTGGGGCCGCCTGCGGCCATCGCCATGAGCTGGGTGCGGCAGGCGCGTTCGAGGAGGACGGCGTACATGACGGCGGTGGCCGCGTCGGGGCCGGCGGTGACGGCGCCGTGCTGCGGCATCAGGCAGGCGATGCCGTCGCCCAGTGTCTCGGCCAGTGCGCTGCCGAGGTCGGCGTCGGCGATCAGGGCGCCGGTGTGGGTGAAGCGCGGGATCTGCGGGTCGTTGAACAGCACGCCGTCGTGGGAGATCGGCAGCAGGGGCGTGTCCAGTGACGCGAAGGCGCTCATCGCGGGCGCGTGGGTGTGGACGACGCAGCCGACGTCGGGCCGGGCCGCCATGATCTCGGTGTGGATGGGGTATTCGATGTGGCGCTTGCCCTGGCCGTGCAGGACGCCGCCGTCGCGGTCCACGAGGAGGACGCGTTCGGCGTCGATCTCCTCGAAGCCCCAGCCGGACGCCTTCATCCACACGCCGCGGCCCTCGGAGTCGCGTACGGCGGCGTGGCCCCAGACCATGTCGGTCAGTCCGGCTGCGGCGAGCGCTCCGCTCGCGCGGACGACCTCGTCGATTTCGATGCTCATGAGCGTGGGTTTCCTCGTCGGATCGCGGCGGGCCGGTACAGCCAGTCCAGGTCGCTGTAGTCGTCGGCGGCCCGGCCCCGGAAGACACGGTCGCGCAGCGCGGCGATGACGTCGTCGTCGTGCCAGACCTGGCCCCAGCCGCGGGCCACGCGCTGGACCAGGGCGGTACGCGGGATGCGTTCGGCCTGGTACGCGGCGAACGCCTTCTCCGGGTCGCCGCCGTACGCGGCCATCTGCCGGGCCAGGCATTCGGCGTCCTCGATCGCCTGGCAGGCGCCCTGCGCGAGGTACTGCACCATCGGGTGGGCGGCGTCCCCGAGGAGGGTGATGCGGCCGCGGGTCCAGGTGGCGAGCGGTTCGCGGTCGTACATGACCCAGCGCCGGTCGCGGTTGAACAGGCCGATGGACGCGCGGACATGCTCGTGGCTGCCGGCGAAGGCCGCGTCGAGCTCGGCCGGGGTACCCCACTCGGTGGTGTGCTCCAGCTCGGGCGTGTAACCGGAGCTGCGGAAGACCGCGACCTGGTTGTACAGCTCGCCGCGGCGGATCGGGTACTGCACGAGGTGCTTGTCGGGGCCGATCCAGATGATCTCGTCGTCCGGTTCGAGGGGGACGGTGATCCCGCTCATCGGCAGCGCGCCGCGGTAGGCGACGTAGGTGTCGGCGATCGGCCGGTCGTCCGACAGGAGCGCGCGGGCCCGCGACCACAGGCCGTCGGCGCCGATCAGGGCGTCGGTGCGGTAGGTCTCGCCGTCGGCGAAACGGACTTCGGCGGCGTCGCCCGCGTCGCGGATGTCGACCGCCTGGCGGTTGTTCTCCAGCGTGACGAGCGGGTGGGCGCGGCAGGCTTCCAGCAGGACGTCGAGCAGGTCGCCGCGGTGCATGACGCTGTACGCCTGGCCGTAGCGCTCGACGAACCTCTCGCCGAAGTCGATGGTGGTCAGGTGTTCGCCGGTGTCGGCGTGCATGAAGACGAGGTTGCGCGGCCGAACGGCGAGCTTGTGGATCGCGGGGAGCACCCCGAGGCCGTCCAGGACCCGCATCGCATTGGGGGCGAGCTGGATTCCGGCGCCGATCTCCCCGAATTCGGGGGCCTGTTCGACGATGTGGGCGTCGAATCCGGCGCGGGCCAGGGACAGGCCCGCAGCCATGCCGCCGATGCCGCCGCCGATGATCAGAAGAGGGATGCGCTGCATGGCTTAGTGGGACTCCTTGTTCCAGTCGGCGACGAGCGGGGTGTCCACCCCGATCGGTCCGGTTCCGTACGCCCCGCCGGGACTGTCCAGCGGGGTCTCGCGCCCGGGGAGGGGCAGGGCGAAGAAGGCGGCGTTGTCGCGGGCCCACTCGGGGTCGGGATCGCCGGTGGGCGCGACGATCGCGTCGACCGGGCATTCCGGCAGGCAGGCGCCGCAGTCGATGCATTCGCTGGGGTTGATGTAGCGCTTGGTCAGGCCTTCGTAGATGCAGTCGACGGGACACACGTCGACGCACGCGCCGTCGAGTTCGCCGATGCACTTTTCGTTGATCACGTACGCCATGGCGTCCTCCTGGGGGACCGATGCGTGCGTCAGTGGGCGGTGGCGGGGACGCCGGCCGGGGCGAGGTCGCTGGAGTGGCCGGGGAAGAGGTCCTCGCCGGGGCGGATGCGGACCGCGATGTTGTTGACCGCGGTGGCGGCCTCGCCGAACCCGACGGCCATCAGCCGCACCTTGCCGCCGTAGGCGGTGATGTCGCCTGCGGCGTAGACGCGGTCCACGCCGGTGGACATGTCGGTGTCGACCTGGATCTGCTGACGGTCGATGCGCAGGCCCCAGCCGGTCAGCGGCCCGAGCGAGGCGATGTGGCCGAGTGCCGGGATGAGCACGTCGGCGGGGAACCGCTCGAAGTTCCCGGTGCCGCAGTCGCGGACGGTCACCGCATGGACGGACCGCTCCCCGTGCACCTCGGCGATCTCGCTGTTGGTGAGGACGCGGACGGGTGAGTCCATAAGTTGCGAGACGGCGTGCTCGTGGGCGCGGAACCTGCTCCGGCGGTGCACGAGCGTGACCCTGCGGGCATGCGGTGCCAGGGAGTTGGCCCAGTCGACGGCGCTGTCTCCGCCGCCGACCACGACCACGTCGCGGCCCTCGTAGGTGTGCGGTGCTGCCACGACGTGCTCGACGCCGAGGCCGGTGTAGCCGTCGAGTGCCGGCAGTGGCCGCGGGGTGAAGCGGCCGATGCCCGCGGTGATCAGGACCGCGCGGGTGCGTATGACGCGCCCCGCCGAGGTGGTCACGGTCACCGCGTCCGGTCCTTCGGACAGTGTTCCCGCTGCCTCCTCGAGCAGGATCCGGGGCCGCGCGGTCAGCGCCTGCTCGGTCAACCGGGCGATCAGTTCGCGGCCGCGCACGGCGGGGAATCCGGCGAGGTCGAAGATCTCCTTGTCCGGGTACAGCGCCGCGACCTGCCCGCCGAGATGCGGCAGCGAGTCGAGCAGGACCACGTCGAGACCGCGCAGTCCCGCGTAGTAGCAGGCGAACAGTCCGGCGGGGCCGGCGCCGACGATCAGCAGTTCGGTGTCCAGCCCGGGCGGCAGGGCGGGCCGCCCGGCGGCAGCCGGATCTAGGGGTTGGTCCATGGTCAGCTCCCCAGGGGGCGCAACGACTTTCGCCGTCGCGGGAGACGGTGCGGCACGGATGCGCCGGTGCGAGGCACCCGCTTCACTATGACGCATCATACGGAACACTGTCCCGTAGAATGGCTCATGTTAGAGAGAGGAGCAAGGGGTTGAATTCACTGGGGTATTGTGCTCCGTGTGGATGACAACGGTGGTTCCGTGAAGGACAACGCCCAGGTGGAACGGCCGAACGGCCTCATCGGCGCAGTGGACAACGTGCTGCGCCTGCTGCGCCTGTTCGAGGATCACCAGATGATCCGGGTCAACCAGGTGGCCCGCGATATGGGACTGTCGCGCTCTACGGTGCACCGGATGCTTGCGACGCTCAGCCATCACCACTTCGTCGAGCAGGACAGCATGTCCCGCGCCTACAAGCCCGGCCCGGTCCTGATCGACATCGGCCTGTCCGTGGTGCAGAACATGGACCTGCGCGCACTGTCGAACAGTGCTCTCACGCGGCTGCGCGACGAGACCGGGGAGACGGCCCACATGGCCGCGCTGCGCGGGGCCGAGGTGGTCTTCGTCGACAGTGTGGAGAGCACGCAGACCGTCCGCACCGGCAGCCGGATGGGCTGGACGCTGCCCGCGCACGCCACCGCGGCGGGCAAGGCCCTGCTCGCGGAGCTCTCGGAGGCGGAGCTGAACGCCCTGTATCCGGGCGGAGTCCTGCCCACCCCGACGCCGCGCGCGGTCAGCACGCTGGGGCAGCTGATGGTCCAGCTCGAGGAGACGCGCCGGCGCGGCTACGCGACCAACAACGGCGAGAGCGAGGACGACGTCTACGCCGTCGGCGCCGTCGTGCGCGACAAGCGCGGGCGCGCCCGCGCGTCCATCTCGGCGACGGCGCCCCGCTCGCGGGCCGACGACGCCTGGGTCGCCGCCACCGGCGAGGCGGTCAAGCGCGTCGCGAAGGAGCTCGGCGACCGCGTGGGCTGAGCATTCGAGAACAGGCCGCAGCGGCCGGTCCCCGTCATCGGGGGCCGGCCGCTGTTTTGCGTCCCGGGCGGATGGGTCTTGCCAAGTCTCGGATTTTGGTGTCACCCTGACGGCCGATGTTCCGCATCGTGCAACAGTACCGAAATCTGGACGTGCTGGAGACCGCGGTTCCTGGAGCCGGAGCGCGCAGGTGGCCGTTCGCACGTCCACGAACCCGAGGAGCGCCATGGCAGCCAAGGAACCGACCCTGGGCGACATCGAGAAGTCGGTCTGCGAGCTTCTGCAGGACGAGCCGGTCGCCACGCTGGCGACGCTGTCCGCCGACGGATTCCCGTCCGCCTCGCACATGCACTTCGCCGCGGACGGGCTGATCGTCTACATGCACACGTTCGTCTACACCCGCAAGTACGGCGACGTGCTGCGCGACCCCCGGGTGAGCTACGCCGTCAGCTACGACCCGCCCGGCGGCTACGACGAACGGACCTCGACCCGCTCCCTCCAGGTCAAGGGCCGCGCTTCGGTCGTCAGCGACCCCGCGGAGATCGCGCACGCCGTGGAGATCTCGATGTGCAAGGCCCAGCACGAGGCCCAGGAGACGCTGCTGGGCAACGTGAAGCCGCCCGAGGCCGCCGGCCAGCAGGTCCTGCTGCGCATCGAACCGGTCGAGGCGATGTGGGCCGACTTCCGGGTGCGCCTGATGTGGCGCCAGTTCCTCGACTTCAGCGACGACGGACGGCAGATCACCCGCATGCGTCCGTACGACTCGGTCATCGGGCGGCGAGGCCAGAACGCCACCGCCTGAGCCACCACGCACCACAGCCACCCCCGGTACCACCGCACACCCGCGCCGCGCTGCACCGTGCCCGGTCTCCGTCCGGCCCGGCCGCGACGCGGTCCCCGTCCGCACCTCCCGGGAGTCAAAGCCGTGCCCACCAGCACCCCTGCCCTGGCCGCCGAAGCGGCCGCCCCCCGAGGCATCGTCCGAAGACCACTGCTGATCGCCCTGGCCCTGATCTGGCCGGCCCAACTCCTGGCCGTGGTCGGCGCCTTGAGCGGCAACGCGCAGCCGCAGATCGCCCAGCACTTCCACACGACCCAGATCGCCTGGTTCTCCCAGGCGTTCGTCCTCGTCTCGATCGTGACCGTGCCGTTCGCGATGCGCTGCGGCGAGATCTTCGGCAAGCGCCGCGTCATGCTGATCCTCGCGGCCGCCGGCATCGTCGGCGACATCGTCACCGTGCTCGCCCCGAACTACCCGATCATGCTGGTCGGCCGCGCCATCGGCGGCCTCTACGGGCCGATCGCGGCACTGATCATGGCCTCGGTGCGCGACCTGTTCCCGCCGCGCCGCGTCGCCGCGGTCTACGGCGTCATCGCCGGATCGGTCGGCCTCGCCCAGGTCCTGAGCCCTTTGCTGGCAGGCCAGTTGCTCGACCGCTACGGCTGGCAGTCCGCCCTGTGGGCACTGACCATCTCCACCGCGGTGGCCGCAGCGTGTATCGCGCTGACCCCGGAGACCCCGCACACCGCCAGCATGGCCGGCTTCGACTGGCTCGGCGGCCTGCTCCTGGGCGGCGGCATGGGCCTGATCGTCTGGGGCATCGGCAAGGGCGACGCCTGGGGATGGAGCAGCGGCCGCTTCGTGATCTGTGTCGGCGGCGGGCTGCTCGCGCTGGTGCTGTTCGTGCTCGTCGAACTCCGGGCCGCACACCCGGTCGTGGACGTGCGCATGTTCAAGCGGCGCTCGGTCGCCGCGGTACTGGCCGGACCGTCGCTCGCCCAAGGCGTGTTCTTCGTGTCCCCGGTCGTGCTCACCTTCCTCGCCCTCTACCCCGCCATCCCGCACACCTCGGACGGGCTCGGCTGGACGATGACGCACACCGCGGTCGTCGGCATCCCGGCCGGCATCATCACCACGGCCGCGGGCGTGGCCGCCGGCCTGCTGCTGCGCCGCGCCGGACTGCGGACCCTGTGGTTCGCCGGCACCGCGATCCTGGCGACCGGCTTCGTCCTCGCCGGCCTGCACCACGCCGACGAGGCACAGATCATCGCCACGGGAGCGGTGATCGGCCTGGGCGGTGGCATCATGGTCGCCGCGGTCGGATCGATGATCGTCTCGGTGGTGAACCCCGAGGAACAGGCCGCGGCGAGTGGGGTGGGCGCACTGCTCTACCAGGCGACCGGGGTGATCGCGTACCAGATCCTGTTCGTCGTCCTCGACCGTCATTCCGCGGTCATGCAGGGGACGGCGTTCTATCTCGACGACGGGTACCGCAACGCGTACTTCGCCCTCGCCGCCCTGGTGGTCCTCGCGATGCTCATGGCACTGGCGCTGCCCAGGATCGAGCGTCCGGACCGTGCGCTCTCACGCTGACGTGTACGGGCCGTGCCGGCGCCGCTCCCGGGCGCCGGCACGGCCATCTTGCCGTGATCGGAAGCGGCAGCACGTACGTCAAGACGCGGCGTCGCCGTCGCGGGCGGTGGTGTTGTGCGCCTGGACCAGCCGCATCACGGCGTCGCGGTCCCGGCGGTCCAGGGCCTCGACGAGGTCCACATGGAGCTGCAGCCGACGCGCGATGTGCTCGGACAGCGAGGTGTCGCCGTCCGGCCGGACGGCTTGGGTGCGTGCCTCGACCAACTCGACCAGGCTCAGGTACAGCGACCGCAGCAGCGTGTGCGGGCTGACATGCGCGATCCGTGCGTGCAGCCGCCAGTTGGCACGGATGAACGCATGGGCGTCGTCGGCCTCGGAGGCCGCGCGCATCTCGTCCAAGACCTTGCGCATGTCGGCGAGGTCCGCAGGCGAGGCGTGCCACAGGGCATCCTCCAGCAGCAGCGGCTCGAGCGCGTTGCGGATCCGCACGGCCTCCGCAACGTCGGAACCGTCGGCATCGAGCGCCAGGACCGAGTGGCCGAGCCGCACCATGGGCGACTGCTCGGCCGCGAACAGACCGCCGCCTGGGCCCGAACGCACCGTGACCAACCCCCGCGCCTGCAGCAGGCGGAGCGTCTCGTTGAACGTCCCGACCGACACCCCGCACAAGGAGCGCAGCTCCTCCTTGGTGCCGAGCCGCGCCCCGGGATCGGCCTCGGCGACCAGCGCGGCGATCCGGGCGGCGGCCATCTCGGGCCGGCTGGGCGCCGTACCGCCGCGCTCCCAGTCGCCGCGCCGCAGCGCCGGGGGCTCCATGCCGCCGTTGTCCACCGACACCCGGACCTCCTCGTGAATTGAATATGGCGAATATGTTGCCACAGTCTTGACCGCCCCACACACTGCGGGCACTATCGTCATATTCAACATGCTGAATGGAGCGGCGATGGTTCACGAGCAGGACTTCCGCGACCTGATGGCCGGTGTCTGCGCCCCCGTCACCGTGGTCACCACCGCGAACTCGGGTACGCCGTACGGCGCGACGGTCAGTGCGTTCGCTTCGCTGTCGCTGCGGCCGCCGATGGTCACCGTCGCCCTGGACCGCGGATCGCGCGTGCTGGCCGAGATCCTGGCCGCCGGGCGGTTCGCGGTGAACGTGCTGGCCGCCGAGCAGGCCGACCTGGCGCTCGGCTTCGCCCGCCGGGACCCGGACCGCTTCGCCGGGGTGGCGTGGGAGTGGGACGCGGGACTGCCGCGGCTCGGCGGTGCCCCGAACTGGCTGGCGTGCACGGTCGAGCAGGCCGTCGAAGGCGGCGACCACCTGCTGGTGCTGGGTGCGGTCGACGCGGTACGGACGCGCGACGCCGCGCCCCTGGTCTACGGCTACCGCACGTTCGGCACCCATTCGGCGTACGCCGGATCGGTCGACCAGGCCATCCACCGGCACATTCGCGCACTGGCCCGCGTATGAGAGCGCCCGCCCCGACCGCCCGGCGGTCACGTCCTACGAAGCCTTGGAGGAGAACAGAAATGGCCCCCCGGGAAGAACTGGTCCAGCGCGCCGTCGCGCTCCAACCCCTGCTGCGCGAGCACGCCGCCAAGACCGAAGCCGACCGGCGCGTCCCCGACGAGGTCATCGACGCGATCGCCGCGGCGGGCCTGTTCAAGCTCGGCACCCCGAAGCGCTACGGCGGCCACGAGGCCGGCGCGCGGGCGATGCTCGACACCTCCGCGGCCCTCGCGGAAGGCGACGGGTCGACCGCCTGGGTCGTCACCCTGGTCAACGTCTGCAACTGGCTCACCGGCCTCTTCCCGACCCAGGCCCAGGACGACGTCTTCGGCGCCGACCCGGACGCGCGCGTCACCGGGGTGCTCAGCCCCACCGCGACCGCCGTCAAGACCGACGGCGGATGGCGGGTGACCGGCCGCTGGTACTACAACTCCGGCTCCTGGCACTCCTCGTGGGCGGTGCTCGGCGTCCCGATCACCGACGACGCCGGCGAGATCGTCGACCAGGGACTCGTGCTGGTCCCGCGCGCGGACCTCAGTCTGGAAGACACCTGGTTCGTCGCCGGCATGAAGGGCACGGCCAGCAACTGCCTCATCGCCGAAAACGTGTTCGTGCCCGCGCACCGGGTGCTCTCCGTCCCGGCCGCCATCGAGGGCGACTTCGGCACCGAGCACAAGGACGAACCCTTCTACCGGTCCGGATTCGTCGCCGTCCTCGCGTTCGTCCTGGCCGGCCCGCAACTCGGCCTCGGCAAGGCCGCGCTGGACTACGTGTGCGCCAAGGCGGTCAGCAAGCCCATCTCGTACACCTTCTACGAGCGGCAGGCCGATTCGGTCGGCGTACAACTGAAGATCGCCGAGGCCGCGCTGCGCCTGGACACCGCGCGGCTGCACGCCGAGCGCGCCGCCGCCGACATCGACGAGGCCGCGGCCGCGGGCGTCTACCCGGACGCACTGGTCCGGGCGCGCGTGCGCGCCGACACCGGTTGGGCCGTGCAGAACGTCCTCGACGCCATCAACCTGCTCGTCGACGTCCACGGCGCCGGCAGCTTCGCCGAGGTCAACCCGCTCCAGCGGATATGGCGCGATGCCAACGTCGCCGGTCGCCACGCGGTCGCCGCACCCGCCATCGGCATCGAAGTCCTCGGCAAGGCCCTCCTCGGCGTCGACGAGAAGATCACCCCCCTCGTGTGACGCCCGCACCACCACCGACCCGAACCACGGAGCCACCACCATGCGCATCGCCAACCTTGCCGGCCGCCTCGTCCTGCTCGCCGACGGCACCGCCGTCGACGTTGAGACCGCGAGCGCGGGCCGGTTCGGCCCCGACCCCCAGGGCGTCTACGAGAACTGGGCCGAGTTCCGCGACTGGACCCGGACCGCGGACCTGCCCGCCGGCACCCCCTACCAGCCCGAATACCTCGGATCCCCGGCGCCCGCGCCGCGACAGCTGCTCGCGATCGGGCTCAACTACCGCGCGCACGCCGACGAAGCCGGCTTCGACGTCCCCGACCTGCTGCCGCCGGTGTTCACCAAGTTCACCACCGCCATCACCGGCCCGGTCACCCGGGTACGCCTGCCCGAGGGTGGCCACACCGACTGGGAGGTCGAACTCGTCGTCGTCATCGGCAAGCCCGCCTACCAGGTCGCGCCCGAAACCGCGTGGGACCACGTGGCAGGCCTGACCGCCGGGCAGGACCTGTCCGAGCGGATCACCCAGATGACGGGACCCGCACCGCAGTTCGGGCTCGGCAAGTCCTTCCCGGGATTCGCCCCGATGGGCCCGTGCCTGGTCACACCCGACGAGTTCACCGACCGCGACGACCTGGACCTGTGGTGCACCGTCAACGGCGAACAGGTCCAGAAGGGCCGGACCGCCGACCTGATCTTCCCGGTCCCCGAACTGATCGCCCGCCTGTCGATGATCCTGCCGCTCCTCCCGGGCGACGTGATCTTCACCGGCACCCCGGCCGGCGTCGGCATCGGCCGCAGCCCCCAGCGCTTCCTGGCCCCCGGTGACGAGCTGGTCAGCCACATCGAAGGCATCGGCGAGCTGCGCCAGACCTTCCACGCCTGACCGGAACCGACACCGAGGAGCTCACCGTGGCACTGCACCGCTTGGCCTCCGCGACCATCGGAGTCCCCAACCCGAAGGAAACCTCCGACTACTACGCCGACTTCGGTCTCGGCCATGCCGGAGACGGCTGGCACACCACCCGGGACGGCGGACGCCAGCTGCGCATCGTCCGCGCCCCGACCCGCCGCCTCGTCGAGGCGCGGATCGGCGCCGACAGCCCCGACGATCTCGGCCGCGCCGCAGCCGCCCTGCAACGTCTCGGCATCACCGCCACCACTGCGGCCGGAGCGGCCGAGGAACTGGTGGTCGTCGAACCGGTCACCGGCGTACGGGCGGTCCTGCAGGTGGAGCCGCGTGTCTCCCAGGAGGCCGCGCCGGCCACCCCGTACAACGGCCCGGGGCGTACCGAACGTGCCGACACCCGCGCGCCCGGCATCCTGCGCTCCGCACCGGTGCGACCGCGCAAGCTCGGCCACATCGTCCTGGGCACCCCCGATTTCGCCGCCACCACCGCGTTCTTCCGGGACGGCCTGGGCTTCAAAGTGAGCGACCTGATGGGCGACGTGGGCGCCTTCCTGCGCTGTTCCACCGACCACCACAACCTGCTGGTGCTGCGCGCCCCCGTCGTGTTCCTGCACCACACGTCCTGGCAGGTCGACGACGTCGACGACGTCGGTCGCGGCGCGATGGCCATGCTCCAGGAGCACCCCGAGCGGCATGTCTGGGGCCTTGGGCGGCATCACGTGGGGTCGAACTTCTTCTGGTACCTCAAGGATCCGGCGGGCAATTTCAGCGAGTACTACTCCGACCTGGACACGGTGCTCGACGACGCGGCGTGGACCCCGGAGGTCTTCGAGGGCGCCCGCGGTTTGTTCAACTGGGGCCCGCCCCCGCCGCCGTCCTTCATCGAACCGGACGACCTCGCTGCCCTGATGACCGGCGCGCACAGCGCAAGATGACGGAGGTGCACCGCATGATCGAGCTGAAGGCCCTGGACCCGTCCACTCCCTTCCCCGCACAACTGCAAGACAGCACCGATGACGACCCCGCCGTTGTGATCAACACCTTCGTGGCCCCGGACGGTCGCATACCCGAAGTCCGGGAGGCGTGGCGCGCCGGTGCGCTCATCATGAAGGCCCAACCCGGTGCCGTCTCGGCACAGCTTTACACCGGCACCGGCGACAGCCATGTGATGACGAACGTAGCCGTGTGGGAATCCCTCGGTGCGCTGCGCGACGCCTTCCACCAGCAGGCATTCCAGGCCAGTCTGGCCGCCTATCCGGAAGGCACTGTGGCGTATCCGCACCTGGTGCGCAGGATCGCCGTGCCAAGTGTGTGCCTCGGCGCCCGTCGTCGGCCCGATCAGGCCTCCGAGCGGACATCGGGCGCGGCAGCCGACCTCGATACGGGCATGTCCGGAACGGACGACGGGCTCGGCTTCGCCGAGTTCGACGAAAGCCGCCCCTTTCACGGCCAGTTCGGCGTGGACGCCGGGCCATGCGTGCTCCTCGACGTGCTTGTTGCACCGGAAGGCGCGGGTGACGCGGTGCTGGCGGGCTGGACGGCGCATGCGATCTACATGAAGACCCGTCCGGGACTCATCTCCGCACAAATGCACCAGGGCACCTCAGGCAGCCGGGTGTTCGTGAACCTGGCGGTGTGGGAGTCGGCGCAAGCGCTGAGCGACGCCGTTGCGGCACCGGAATTCGCGGCACTCGCCGTCGACTACCCCAAGGGCACGACCTGCCTGCGCCGGCTCCTCCGGCCGACAGCGGTGCCCGGAGTGTGTGTCGCCTGAGAAGGCGCCATCCTCCGGAATCCCGGGCCGGCGCATGACGGCGTCGCGTTCGTCTTGACGATCTCCGAAGCGGTGCAGGGCGGTAGGGCCTGGTGATCCTCGGCGTCGGTGGAAACGGTGCGCAGGCATCCGAGGCCCTGCCGCACATGCGCGGGCCGCAGACTCACACCAGAAGTCCCTTCACCATGGACAAGACATTCGCCACCGCGCAGAGCGCCGTGGCAGACATCGCCGACGGCTCTTCGATCGCCGTCGGTGGATTCGGGCTGTGCGGCATACCGGACACCCTGATCCGCGCACTCCACGACCAGGGCGCCACCGCGCTGCGCCTGGTCTCGAACAACTGCGGCGTGGACGGCCAAGGCCTGGGAGTGCTCCTGGACGCCGGCCGGGTGCCGCACGTGACGGCCTATCCTCTTGCCGGCGGACGGGGAGCGGGGACTGGGGGTGGTCACGGTTGGCTTGTGCTCTCTGGAGTGAGGGGCCGACGTATGCCGGTACGTGCGGGAGGACCGGTCCGGCAACCGCGGAGGATGTCGGACCGGCCCTCGGCCTGATGGAAGAGTCGATGCTCAGGCGACGCAGATGCCTTCGACGGCGACCTTCTCGTAGACGTGGGGGGACGCGACCGTGCCGTCCGGGTAGCGCCTCATGTGCTCCTGGAACTCGGGAGCGGCGAAGGCCGCCGCGAGCTGCTGCGTGGACTCCCACACGGCGATGTTCACCAGGGCGTTGCTGCCTGCGGTGCCGCGGTGCAGCTGGGCCGAGATGAAGCCGGGCTTGCTCTTGAAGTACTCGGAGTCGAGCTTCCAGGCCGCCAGGACTTCGTCCATCTTGCCTTCCGGTGCGATGAAGGTGTTGACGAGGACGATCGGCCCGGTGGGGGCGGCGAGTTGCGTGCGGTACGGGGTTGCTTCGTCGACGTGCGCGAGCTGGACGGCCACGGTCTCTCCTGTCACCTGACTGGTTACTGGTGTGGTTGCCTGAGCGGTCGATCCGACACCGTCCGGGGTCAGCCCCAGATCGGCGGGCCGACCACGGCGTCGCCTTCCGAACCGAGGTCCAGATAGGCGCGGGCTGCCCCGGGGTGCAGCGGGATCGGGGCTCGTGCCATGTCGGCAGGGACCACCGGATAGGTCACCGGCGTGTGGTCGGCCGGGAGGTGCGCGTACTGGGCCTCCAGCGCATGGCGTGTCTTGACCATGCACCACGTCGCCAGGTAGGCGACGTCCTCGGCGAGGTCTTCGCGGCACAGGATGACGAAGTCGGAGAAGTCCAGCGTCTCCAAGTCGTGTTCCAGCCCGGGCAAGTACCCGGCCTCGACGACGGCCGTCGGCCAGCCCTCTGCGGCGAAGGCCTGCACGGCCTCGTCGCCCCACGGCAGGTACTTCACGGGCCGTACGCGGTCGATCCGCTGCCAGTGTGGCGTCATGATCGCCTCGTGGACCAGGACGTCCGTCTGGGCGTCGGCGAACCGGGCGATCGCGGGGAACGGCCGCTCGTCGTAGGCGAACCGCGGTTTGGCCAGGTCCAGCCCGGCGAGCCGCAGCGCCTTGTGCGCGGCGAGCCCGATGAGGTTGACGCCGTCGTCGGGGGACGTCGCGATGGTCAGCCGGTCCGCGTGCTGCGCCAGCTCCGGGACGCTCGCGACCTGCAGGCCGGCGTCCACGGCCACCACGAGGCGGTCCCGCTGGCCGATCACACCCAGCGCGCGCAGGCCGTCCAGATGTCCGGACCGGTCGAGCATCTGCACGGCCGCGGAGGGCGTGACGACGGTGATGTCGGCCTCGCCGCGGCGCAGCGCCGCGACGGAGTCGAGGCCGCCGCGTCCGGACCAGATGGCGAACCGCGAGCCCTCGGGGACGCGGTCGCCGACCTCCTGGGCGATCCATCCGCAGATGCGGTGCATGTTCGCCTGGCCCCAGTCGCCGCGCAGGTGCAGGGTGATCGGGCGGTCCAGGAACGGCTCGTCGGTCACGAGGAGGACCCGTCGAGCCGCGCGACCAGGGCAGCGAGGGCGTCCGCGTCCTGGACGAAGTCGATCTCGTGGATCGCGTCGAACGGGAAGCCGACCCGCTCGAATTCCTGCTCCACCGCGCCGACGTTCTCGGCCTCGTACACCGAGGCGATGAAGCCGGAGTCGGTGTTGACGTAGAGCCGGACGAACTTCGCGTGGACCTGCCGCGCCACCTCGGGCGCATTGCCGGCGATCTCCTCGGGCGACAGGCCGGGGGCCTGGTGGAGGCTCAGGTACAGAGGCATGGCCACTCCTCGATGTGTCACTGTGCGGAACGCTGACCCGTACTGTGACCCATTGAATTGGCCAATGCAAGGTCTGGACAAACGGCGGATCGCCTGCTCTCGCGGGCGCGTTCTTGCCAATCGACGAATTGTGGTACCACAATGGCGGTCAGTGTTCCGCACGATGCAACATTCTTGCCAGGAAGGACACGACGTGACGCAGACGTCCACCCAGCGCGTCGCGCTGGAGGAGACCCGGCACATCCCGCCGCCCGCCGCCGACTTCGAACCGCTGAAAGCGAGCGTGTACGAGCGGATGGCCAAGGCTGCCGCCCAGCTGACCCCGCTGTTCCCATACGACCACGCCGGCGCGATCGTGCCGTGCGGCAACGTCCTGATCGGCGGCCCCGACCAGGAGTACGGCCACTTCTTCCACTGGAACACGGTGAACGAGGTGGTGGTCGTCTACGGCGCCAACAAGTCGCTGCTGGCCTCCGGCCAGATCATGGCGACCCAGAACCTGCACGGAGTGAACTCGTTCCTCCGCGACGAGAAGGACCCCGAGGCCTTCGCCGTCATCGTGGTGACCCAGCACCAGTCCGAGGCCGGCGACCAGTCCGAGGCCCTCATCGGCCGCTGCAAGGCGTGCAAGGCCGAGTTGGTGCACCACACGTACGACGCGACGCCGCACGGTCTGCCCGGCTACGACAGCGCCCGCTACGGCGAGGACCACGACCCGGTACGGCAGTTCGCCACCGCACTCGGCTCGGCCGAGTTCGCGGACATGCGCAACACCGAACAGGGCCGCACCTGCTCCGCATGCGGACACGTCAACGAGGGCTTCCCGAGCGCCCAGTGGGGCTGGGCCCGCGAGGTCGCCCAGACACGGGCCGTCAACGCCGCCCACCACGCCCTGGCCGAGGCGGCCGCAGCGGTCGCGGCCGCCGCCGACACGAAGGAGGCCGACCGGTGACCCGCCGCCGCATGCTCCACGCCATCAAGGTCGCCCCCGAGCTCGGCGACTACGCCGACATCCCGGTCCTGCCGGCCGACACCGACCCGCAGATCTACCTCGCGCACAACACCCACGCGCAGCCGTTCCACCTGATCTGCGAACGCGACACCGTGATCAGCCAGCTGTCCGGCGTCGTCGACGTCCACCTGCGCGACAGCACGGTCAACCGGTTCAAGGCGGTCCCCGGCGACCACGTCTACGTACCCGCCGGAACCCCGCACCGCCTCGTGCCCCGCGAACCCGGCATCACCATCCGCTACCTCGCCGCCGACGCCGGGCGGCTCGGCGCCGCCTGGTACTGCCCGGGATGCGAGCAGGAACTGCACCGCTACGAGTGGCAGCACGACAACGACGTCCCTCCAGGCGAGGTCTACGCGGCAGCGTGCGCACGCTTCAACGCCGACAAGGACGCCCGCACATGCACCGGCTGCTCTGCCGTCCACCCCGAAATCGACCTGGCCGCGTACGGCCGGCCCGCGCCCGTGCCGGCCTGACACCGACGGCCGACACCACCCCTGGAACCTGGAGGCAAACCACCATGCCGATCTCGGAGCTCGGACACACCGGGCTGTGGGTCAACGACCTGGCCGCCATGCGCGACTTCTACACGCGCGTCATGGGCCTGACGGTCACCGACGAGGACGAGGACTTCGGCATCGTCTTCCTCAGCGCCCGGCCGGACGTCGAGCACCACGAGTTCGTCCTGCAGATCGGGCGCACGGCCGAGATCGGCGCCAAGCAGCAGCACCAGATCTCCTGGCGGGTCGAGTCCCTGGACGACATCGTCGCCTTCCACCGGCGGTTCCGGGCCGAAGGCGTCATCGTCCAGCAGGAAGTGACGCACGGGAACGCGTTCGGGATCTACTTCTTCGACCCCGAGGGCAACCGCAACGAGGTGTACCTGCGCATCGACCGCGACGTACGCCAGCCGTTCCGCAAGACGCTCAACCTCGACCAGGACGCCGCGGCGATCTACGCAGAGGCCGAACGCCTCCTGACCGAGGGCGGCGCGGACTACCGGCCCGTCCAGTAGCCGCAGCAGACCCGCCCGGGGCCGCACGTGTCGCGCCCCGGCCCCGGGCGGACCGAGGGCCCGCAGCGCATGCCGTGCTGCGGGCCCTCGGCACGTCCGACGCCCAGCGGCTCCGGACGGAAACGCCGAGGCCCGGCCGGATGATCTCCGACCGGGCCTCGGCTGCATGCCGGCTCGTGCGGGGACGCTCAGATGTTGTGTGCGAAGTGCTTGATCTCCTGGAACTCGGCCAGCGCGCGCGGCCCGTTGAGACGCCCGACGCCGCTTTGCTTGAAGCCGCCCTCCTCCGTCTGGTCGTGGACGACGGCCCAGCCGTTCGTCCACACCGTCCCGGCGTCGATCTCGCGCGCGACGCGCAAGGGACGGTCGACGTCCCGGGTCCAGACCGATGCCGCAAGCCCGTACTCGGTGGCGTTGGCCCGCAGGACGGCGTCGGCCTCGTCGTCGAAGACCTCGAAGGTCGCGACCGGACCGAATGCCTCCTGCTGCACCAGCGGCGCCGCGGTGTCGGCGACCTCGACCAGCGCGGGCCGGAACAGTGCGTCCTTGGCGTCCGCGCCGCGATGGACAAGGCCCCCGCGCACCAGGACCCTGCCGTACGCCGCGGCGTCCTCGACCAGCCGGTCCAAGCGCAGCGCCTGCGCGCGGTCGATGACCGGTCCCATCCCGGTGGTCGGATCGGCCGACGGACCGACGACCACGTCCTCGAGGGCGGCGCTGAGCCGGGCGCGCAGTTCGTCGGCGATGCCGCGCTGCGCCAGGACTCGGCTGCCCGCCATGCAGAACTGCCCGGCGAACGTGGTGACCGCGGCGGTCAGCACCGGCACCGCGGCGTCCAAGTCGGCGTCGTCGAACACGATCATCGGGCTCTTGCCGCCCAGTTCGAGAGAGACCGGCTTGAGCCGCGTCGCCGCCTGCCCCATGATCGCCCGGCCCACTGCGGTGCTCCCCGTGTAGCTCACCACATCGGTGCCCGGGTCGGAGACCAGCAGCGGCGCGCCTTCGTTGCCGGACTCGGTGAACGCGTTGACCACGCCCGGCGGCAGCGACCGCGTGGCAGCGAAGATCTCGTACAGCAGGCCGTTGGTCAGCGCGGTCTGCGCAGGCATCTTCATGGCCACCGTGCACCCGGCGGCGAGCGCCGGAGCGAGGGAGCGTATCGCCAGGATCACCGGCGAGTTCCACGGCACGATCACCGCCGCCACCCCCAACGGCTGATGCAGCGTCATCGAGTACATCCCGGGCCGCGCCTCCAGCGCGCGGCCGGCGTCGGTGAGCGCGAGCGCGGCGTTGTAGCGCAGCTTCGGGATCGCCCCGTCGACCTCCATCGCCGCCTCGGGGAGCCGCTTGCCGTTCTCCCGGGCCAACGATGCGACCAGCTCGTCGCGCCGCTCCGCCATCCGATCGGCCAGTTCGAGCAGCGCACGCGCCCGCAGATCGCGATCCCGCGCCCAGGAACCGGAAACGAACGCGCGACGGGCGGCGTCGATGGCCGCGCGGGCGGTGGCCGCACCGCCGTCGGCGAACGTGCCGAGCACCGCGCCGGTCGCCGGGTCGTACGAGTGGCCGACGGCGTCCTCGTCGCGCCAGTGGCCGTCGACGAGGTTGCGGGCATGCGGCTGGAGCTGCGCGGTCACGGGGTTTCCTCACGGGTGTCGTCGGCGTCCAGGCCGCGGTCGTCGAACCGGATGACGGGCTTGACGGTCGCTCCGGTCCGGGCGTCCTCGACCGCGTCGGCCAGGCGCTCGGGCGGGTAGAAGCGGATCAGCCGGTCGTAGGGCAGACGCCCCTGCCGGAACAGGTCGATCAGTGCGGGAATGAACGTGACACGGTCGCTCGCGCCTTCCGTGACGCCGCGGATCGCCCGGCCTTCGATGAGGCTGTTGACCTCGAAGGAAGCACGGCTACCGGCCGCCGGAGCGCCGATCACCGCCACCGTCCCGTACGGGGCGAGGACCTCAGCGCCCAGCTCCAGCAGGGCGGGCACGCCGGTGGTCTCCACGACGAAAGCGAGCCCCGCGCCGTCGGTGAGATCGGCGAGCGTCTTCTTCAAGACGGCAGGCTCCGCCGCGAGGACGGTGTCGGTGGCGCCCAGTTCGGCGGCCAGGGCAAGGCGTGCAGGAACCCGGTCCAACGCGAGGATCCGGCTCGCTCCGGTGAGCGCGGCCGCCATCACGGCGGACAGGCCGACCGCACCGGCACCGAACACCGCAACGGTGTCGCCCGGTGCGGGACGGAGCACGTTGAGAACCGCCCCCGCGCCGGTCTGGATCCCGCATCCGATGGGCGCGAGGAGCGCCAGTTCATCGTCGTCGGCGACGTCGACCCTGACGACACTGTGGCCGGACACGACGGCATGGCGGGCCATGGACGACTGCCCGAAGAACAGGCCGCCGACGGCCGAGCCGTCCGCGGCCGCCACGGGAGTGGTGCCGTCCGCCCGCGCTGCGCCGAAGTTCTGGACGAAGAAGCTGGTGCACTGCGTCGGCCGCCCGGTCCGGCAACCTCGGCAGTCGCCGCACGAGGTGAACGACAACACGACCCGGTCACCGGCTCGCACATGCGTGACCGCGGCGCCGACGGCCTCGACGACCCCGGCGCCTTCATGCCCGAGCACGGCCGGCAGCGGCACCGGCAGCCGACCGGCCAATGCCGACAGGTCCGTGTGGCATATGCCGAACGCGACCATGCGGACGAGGACTTCGTCCGGTCGAGGGTCGCTCAGCGTCACGTCCTCCCAAACGAAATCGCGGTGGCCCGGATGGGCCACCGCGGCGGTGGTGACGGTCATAGGGCGGTGCTCCTCACTGTGGCAGGTGGGAGCGGAACGGCCGGGGTCGGGCGGACGCGCCCCTGCGAAAGCCCCAGTGGCACCCGGCCGTTCCGCACTGGTGGGGTTATCCGGCGCCGACGCCTCGGTCAGCCGGAGGACCGGGGCAGGCGCTCCTCCAGGAAGCTGTAGGTGCGCTCCCAAGCCGTGTCGGACGCGTCCTGCCGGTACATGTGCGGCCGGGCGTCACAGGCGAACGCATGCCCCGCGCCGTCGTACACGTGCTGGGCGAAATCGACTTCCGCAGAACGCAGCTCCGCATCGATCGCGGCAACCTGCTCAGCCGGAATGGTCGGGTCCGCGGAGCCCACGTGCAGCAGCATCGGCGCGTCGACGGCCTTCGCTCGATCGAGCACCGCGTGCGGCCCCGCCGCGATCCCAGGCCCGTAGAAGACCACGCTCGCCGCCAAGCCCGGGATCGTCGCGGCCGCGGTGAACGCGGCCCGACCGCCGAAGCAGAATCCCACGACCGCGGTCCTGTCGGCGGCCATGCCTTCCTCGACCCGCAGGTGGGCGAGCACCGCCGCCACGTCCTCGGTGATCGCGTCCGGCCCGATCGCCCCGATCAGCGGCATCGCCTCGGCATGCTGCTCGTACGCGAGCGTCCCCACCCCATTGCGGTGGAACAGGTCCGGCGCGACCGCCAGGTAACCGCGCTGCGCGAACCGCTCCGCGACGTCCTGGATGTGCTCGTTGACCCCGAAGGCCTCCTGCAGCACCACCACAGCCCGGTCCGCCACGCCCTCCGGACGGGCCACGTACACACGCATGGGCCCGCTCGCCGTCGGAATCGTCGTCCACCCGCTCATGTGCTGCTTCCTCCGCTCATCGAACCGCAACAGCGCGGCGTACCGCTGGCAACCAGAGGCCACAACGTATCATTCAGCGACACATATGTTGCACGATGCGGAACACATTAAGCGCGCATGCCGGCCGGCGCAAGGTCGCCGCAGCCGGCTGCAGTGGCGTGGGCGCAGGCATGAGCCAGATCCGCTGCCACACCTCCGCTGAGTTGCCGGATGCCCGTGCAATGGTGATCACCGGTCCGAGCTGCTCCGACGGAGTACCAAGGGCAGCCGAGTTCGGGCGCATCCTCGCCGCTTACGGCGGGGTGTTCGTCGCCGGATCGCTCGCCTGGGCATGGCCCTGGACGGCTACCATCCCGACCGATACGACGTCATCGGCGCGTTGATCTGCCTGGCCGGGGTCGGCGTCATCATGTACGCCCCACGGGGCAACTGACCGAACTTGCGGTGCGAGCCCCGAACCCACGGACACGGGCTACGGATTACGCTGCTCAGCCCCCGGGTTCCGCTCGATGCGCGTTTCAGAAATCGCGAACCCACGGGGGATCAGCTTTGCGCGGTGCCGGCGAATTCGGCCAGGGAGCAGCCGCGCACTGCCTGGTCCCAGCCGGGGCGAATCACCGTCGGCGGCCGGGTGGGTGTCGTGTGCTCGAACAGGGCTGAGCTGCGCGCTGGTTCGGCCCAGCCGTCGTGCTGCCACACCAGTTGCTCAGCGCTCGGCCGCGGCAGGAACGGAGCGAGGCACTCGTCTGGGGTGTCGTGTCGGAACTGGTCGTCCTGGTTGAGGCAGTAGGCGAGGATGTCGCGTAGATCCTCCTCGGTCGCCGGACTGCGGTGCTCGTTGCCGAGGCACGCCGACACGCGAGCGACGTCCGCGAGCGCCCACGGCCGGTAGGGGACGCGCCGGTTGCCCAGCCAAGAGTTCGGGTAGGCGTACGCGGCGCCGGCGGCGGCCACCAACGGGAGCAGGGAGGAGGGTGAGTACCGGCGCACGCGCTGCACGTACGCGTCGGGCCGCCCAACATGGGGAACACGAGCCACCACTGAATCGTCCCACTCCTCCCCCGGCCTCCCACCCGATTTCGCGGGTGCCCACGCCGACTACTGCATGCGTCAGCTGCGGCCGCGCGTCCGCTCCGTGATCCGAGCACCGGAATGGGCCGCCTCCGACGAGAGTTGGCGAACCCGTCGCGCAAAGTGTTCCCGCGGGGAAGGATCTTCTTCGTGCCACAGTCCGGCCTGGCATGCCGAGGGGGTGGTTGTGTGGTGGGGCGTACGTGGCCGCGGTTGGCTCACACGTTGCGGATCGGGGACTACCTGCGCATCGGGGGCCGGCGGTCCGGTGCTCGGCGGTTGTCCACCGGCGTTCGAGGACCTGGATCCGGTGTCGGCGTTCCCGGTGGTGCCGGGACGGCGGTGGGGGCCGGGGCTGTGGTGGTCGTCGACCACGGGGCGGCACGTGTCCGCGGGGTCGAACGCGATGCGCGACCGGTTGATGGTGTTGGACCGTGATCCGCGGGTGGTGGGTTTGGCGGGGCGTGCCCGTGCGGCTGTGGTGGCGCGACGCGGTGGACGGGCGTGCACGCTCGTGGGTGCCGCCGCTCTTCGTCCGGTACGCGGGTGGCACCGCGCTGCCGGCCGACTGCCCCAGTCGCGCCGACGCGGGCGGTGAACGGGCCCTGCAGGCTGAGGCGGTGATGGCCGGGGCGTGTGCGCAGGTCGGCTGGTCGTATCGGCGGCTCGAGCCACCGGATCTGGTGTCGGCGGCGAACGTGCGCCGGCCGGCCGGGTATCGACACCCCTGCAACCGGGACCGCCCGGGGCTGATGGCCTCGGTGTTCGAGGCGTTCACACGAGAGCGGCCACTGATCGAAGGCATCGAGGTGGTCGGCGACTCGCTCGAAGTTCTCCCTTGTGTCCTTCATGCCTTGTGGCACGGGCGATTGACGGCGCCGTTGGACGAGCCGCTGCACGAACGCGTCCTGGTCGGTCCGGGTGATCCTTCCGGCGGCGGAAACGACATTCGTGGCGGTGGGTCGGACGAGGAGGTCGTCGGTGACGAGGACACACCGTGTGCCGATCGGCGGGGAGACGCGGGATGAACGAGGTGGAGCGGAGTGGGCGGCCGGTCGTGGCGGTCGGCGCGCAGGTGTGCTTTCGCGACGGGTGGTGGCAGGTCGTCGGCTTGGCCGGAGCGCGAGTCCATCTGGCCCGAGAGGACGGGGAGGACGAGGTGCTGCTCGCCGGGCACCCGGACGGTAGACACGCTCCGGCCCTGCGACCAGGGCAAAAGCCCGTGACCAGCACAACGCGCGAACTCGGCCTGGTGGCCTGCCAACCGCGCCCGTGGCGGCCGGTGACCACACTCGGCGACGGATCCCATCCGCGGATCCCCGATCTGGTCGCACGCGACTTCGACGCCGACCGGATCGGCGCCAAACTCGTCGGCGAAATCACCTACATCCCCACGTGGGAAGGATTCCTCTACCTGGCCACGGTCATCGACTGCCACAGCAGGGCAGTCGTCGGTCGGGCCATGGCCGACCACTTCAAGACCTCCCTGATATCGTCGGCCCTGGACATGGCCGCGCAACGGATATGCATCGAACCGGACGCCGTCTTCCATTCCGATCGAGGCAGCAACCACACCTCCGAAGAGTTCGCGAGGGCACTCGCCGGTCACGGGATGAGGCAATCCGTCGGCCACACCGGCGTCTGCTGGGACAACGCCATGGCCGAGTCGTTCTTTGGAGCCCTGAAGAACGAATGGCTCCACCGTTACATCTTCACCACACGCGCAAAAGCACGCGGCGAAGTCGTCCGATACATCGAGGGCTTCTACATCCGCCGACGCCTCCACTCGGGAATCGGCTATCGCACGCCCCACGAAGTCCTGCATCCAGACCGGGATTTGGAACTCGCGGCATAGAACAGAAAACAGCCAAGCTGTCCGGAAAACGTAGGGCCCCTCAACCCGACCCGAAAGTTGTGAGGAACCGGACGGGAAAACACGACAGGAAATCGGGAGACGCCGCGGGAACCGCCGCGCCCGCGACACCGGTTCGGCACAACCGCGCCAGGGCCCCGACAACACAGATCATCATGCTCCACCACAGGATCTGCTCAATCGAGCGGGGGCTTCAGGTCGATGGGCTTGTCCAGTTCGGTGATGTCGACCGTGATGCGCGAGCTCGCGGTCCGGTTCGTCCAGCGCCGCAGGTATCCCGCGTCACCCGGCGTGAAATAGGCAACCATCGACCCACCCTGCACACCGAAACAGCGCACGCCGTCGATCTCGATCGCATCCACGACCGTCAGTGTCTCCGGGCGGGCGGCCAGTTCGTAGATCGGCTGCGCCAGTTTCGGCATCTCGTTGGCCTGGTTGGCCCCCGCCGACCGCTTGGCGGGGTCGACCCGACCGTGTTCCCACGACGCACCACCGTTGCGGGTGAAGACGTCCTCGCCGATCACGATCTGCTCCATCGAGAAGCCGTCCTGCCGTGACCTGGTGTGGCTGCCCTTGCCGGTGACGATGCGCGAGTCGATCACGGACGGCGAACCGCCTTCGGTCTCGGCTGTGTTGACCATGCGCAACGACGAGGCCGCACGCACGCGCTCGATCCCGATACGCATGATCCGAGCAACCTCGTCCGGCGCCGTGCCCCCAGGCGGGGCTGCAGCCCCATTCGCCGCGCTGGTCGCACCGACGGCCGAACTCGCGGACGCAGTCCCTCGATCCGCCGCATCGTGTCCGCCGGATGAACACCCGGCCACCAACAGCGCAACGGCGCCCAGAACAAAGACCGCGAACGAGCGCAAGGATTCCTCCGACAGGGAAACGCACACCGAATACACGCAGCGCACCCGCCGCAGCCGCTCATTCTGCTGCAGGGGCAACCAGCGGCTCCCTCCAGGGCGAACGTCACCGCCCGCCGACCCTCCCGCGCGGGCCCACGCCGCACCCACCCCCAAGCAGCCCCTTGTGTGTCCATGCCCCTCAACAAGCACGGCGGCGACGTCTCCAACCCATGGGCGAGGCTGGCGGGGTCGTCCAGCGGTGAGTTGCACGGACCGTCGTCACGCCTGTCTCTATGCCGTCTCCGGGATCTCGACCCTTGGCCGCCGACGCAATGGCACCCACCTCCCCGCCATACGGACGGGCCGGGCCGTCCACCATCCACCCCCTGGCCGCCGGCGTGGGCAGAAGCACAGCCAGCCCCACCGCCAGACTTCCCAGTCCAAAGACTCAGCATCAATGCGCATGCCGCATGCTCGGTATGGACGCAGACGGTCCATACGATCTCGACGTAGACCTTCGGCTCCGACGCTCCCGAAGACCAAACATCCAGTTTGATTGTCTCCGAGCCAGCGCTCATCCCGTGCCTCAAACAAGGATGAGGACGACGACTTCACCGCCAGAGCGCCGGGAACTCTGACCTCCACGTTGTGCACAACGGCAGTCCCAACCGCGCGCGCCTCGAACGTCGCCTTGGCTCTCCGGTGGACCCTCGTGCCCTCTTCGGTCTCCTCGTCCACCTCCGGGTCTTTCGTCCTGTGAATGCTCCACCCGTGCTGGGGGCGATCAATCCAGCCCCAACGGGCCGCCGCAAGGCAGCAACCGCTGCGATAACAGCGAAAACCAGATTCCACACGTCCATCCACGAACCGTAGGTCCGGCAGGCCGCTGCCCTGGTCATCGACACTGCGCTCTGCTTCGTCCGGCCTGGACCACCGGGCGCCTGCCCACGCTTCATGGGTGGCTGGTCAACGATGCCGCCAAGGCGCTACGAGCTGCGGATCGTCGGCCTCGGCGCTGCGGCGGGGCCGGCGACGGTTCGCACCACGCGGGCCCGGTCCCCAGGAGTGGGAACCGGCCTTCGTGATCGCGGCCAGCCGATCCCGATTCACGCTCCCGTGCTTTTCGCCAGGGTCGGGCGCGAATGAAAACCGATTTGTTGGCCAGGTCGATGGCCTGTCGTGGTCGCGCTCGAAAAGTACGTCCGGGGACGCTCGGGGACCGGCAGGTGGCGTCGCCCGTGATGGCGCTGGCATCATCGATTTCACCAGCGCAGACCGGGCCCGCGAACCCGGGAACGCTTCCGGGCGCGGTATCTCGCGCCACCGACGCTTCGGGCACACGCGCCCCTCACCACCGAAGTTCCGCAGTGCCCTGGCACCGCCATATCCCGACGGCCTGTTCGCCGACTCCCTGTCCCCTCGGGGCTGTCCTTCCCGGATGCCCTGGTTGTCATCGTCATCATCGTCGCGGCTGCCGTCCTCACCGCCTCGGGCCTGACACCGAAAATCGCGCTCGGTCTCGTCGCCGGCGTCGCCTTCGTCGGCACTGCGGTGGTCTGCCCCCGGCCCGTCCTCGCCGCCCGTTTCCCCATCCCGGTAAGGGGGTGACGGTCATGAGGCGCCGTCAGAAGGAAATCCCCAAAGGGGCGGGTCCGGCGTCGAAGGCGTTGGTCCGGTGGTTGCACGAGCAACAGGCGGATCCCGGGATGACTTTCAGGCAGTTGACCGCACGGTCGCGAACGTGCGGCCGCGCCTACGGCGAGACCACCTTCGTGCGTGCAGCCTCGGGGAATCGGGTTCCCAGCCGGAATGTCGTCGAGGCCTTCGCGCGGGCCTGCGATCGTAACCTCGCCGACCCCGAAGAAGCAACGCGCCTATGGGAGACCGCCGATCGGGAGCAAACCCCGGACGTCTCGCGGCAGGTGGCCGCCGACCTGAAGAATCCACAAGTCCCGCCGACACTCCCTGCGGACTCTGGAGAACCCAGTGGGGGTCTGCCCCGCAACACCCTGCGGCTCATCCTCGACGGGACCCGCTCACCCAGCGCGCGGCACCTGGACATCTTCCTCGACGGCTGCGGGGTCCCGGAACCCTCAAAAACCCGACTGCGGGCCATGCGCGCGGAGTTGGTCGCCAGCGACCCCAGACTCACCGCCCGCGAGGGGTCTCGGCGCAAG
This sequence comes from Embleya sp. L77, assembly GCF_055557415.1. Taxonomy (NCBI): domain Bacteria; kingdom Bacillati; phylum Actinomycetota; class Actinomycetes; order Kitasatosporales; family Streptomycetaceae; genus Embleya; species Embleya sp. L77. Next base: position 3,410,918 of record NZ_CM145710.1, on the reverse strand, counting down.
CCCCCACCGGCCTACATCTGTGGGTGCACGGAAGAGGCACACGAAAGAAGCGAGTCAGCGCGCGAGATCAAGGCAAAGACCGGGTCCCCTGACGACTTCGACGAGGAGGAACGAGCGAACCGATACGCCAATGACAAAGCCGCCCGCTGGTAGCCCGACCATCCGGGCGGGCGCTCGTATCCACGGCGTTAGGGCACGGGCGTATGCGGTAGCCACGCCCAGGGAGGCACCGCGACCGCGCGACTCCGGATCCTGTCGGCGTACTGGTCTATCTGCTCAACGACGTACGAATGAACGGGCTCTGTCGCTGATTTTGTGACGCTCAGGGTCCTGCTGTTGGCTCAGGTGTCCTGGGTCGCCACTCCTCGCGGTAGTCGGGGTGTTCGGCGTACGACTGTGTGAGCACGCGGAGGGCGTACCCGAGTCCGGCGAAGCGGGTATCGGAGGGATCCATGCCCTCGTAGTCGCGCGCCAGCATGTCGACCAAGTCGAGCATCGGCAGGTGACTGTCGAGGAGGGCGTCACCTCCGAAGCAGTGGGCCACGTAGGCATAGGCATGGTTGTCCGCCTCGTTACGGGCGTGAAGGAACTTCAGAAGGTCGTCCACGAGATGATTTTCCTCGCTTGGGGATGCCGGTGGGCTCCTACCTGTCTCAAGACTGAAGGAGGATACGGGTGCGGAGGAGGTCCAGCTTGGGCCGGCCATAGCCGGCGCGTTTGAGGAGCTTGACCCTGGTCACCTGGCCTTCGACCTGGCCGGAGCTCCACGTGCTCGACAGGCCCGCCACGACGGCCTCCCAGTCATGGAGAAGGCCGTCGGCGAACTGTCGCAAGGCCGGCAAGTCGTTCTTTCTGACCTGCTCGATCCATTCGTCGAGATCATCGCCACGGTGTTCGTGCATGAGCGAGCCGAAGGCTCGGACGTGGTCAACGGCGGCGTCGAGTTCGGGGCAGACTGCCCGGATCTCCTTGAGACCGACTGCTTCCTCGGGGCGAAGGTGCTCGGGGCGGGTCATGATCCACCGCAGAGCCCGCCTGGGCTTCGGCAGCGCTGGAGGCGGCGGTGCCGTGACGGTGCCCTGCTTCAGCAGGCGGACGTAGGAGTTGACCACGCTCCGATCACCCCGGAAGCCCTGGTCGCGCACTTCGCGGAAGAGCTGGCTGGCATTGCGGCAGCCCTGTACGAACCGTTCGTAGATATAGGGCTTGTAGTCGTCCAGCAGGGTTCGGCGCTGGGTGACCTTCACCAGCAGCTCGTCGACATCCGCAGCTCGGGCGTATCGCCGGACGGCGTAGTAGTCCAGGTCCAGGTCTCGGCTGATGCCGCGCAGAGATCGGCCCTGGGAAAGGAGTTCCTGGACGGCACGGTGGCGTTCACGGATGGTGGCGACGATTCGGCGGGGCCGGCCGCGGACGTCGAGCATGCCGTCCGGTTCCGCCGGTGGCTGTCGTTCTCCGGACTGGTGCGTCGCCTGGTGGGCTGTGCGGATGCAGCCGTAGTGGCTGGTGATGGTCTTCTCCACGGCCTTGGCGAGGTTGCTCCACAGGTGCCAGACGTCGGCGACCTGGACGGCCTGTGGGGCAGCCTGCCGGGCGGCTTCGACGTAAGCGGAGGCACGGTCCCGGCATATGATCTGCACCTCTGGGTGGTCGGCCAGCCAGCGGGCCACCGGGGCGGCTTCGCGGCCGGGCAGCACGTCGATCGGGCGGCGGGCATCCAGATCGACCAGCAGGGTGGCGTACGTGTGGCCCTTGAGCAGGGCGAAGTCGTCGATGCCCAGGACCCGGACGGGCCCTGGTTCGGTCAACGCCGTGGCTCGCAACAACCTCAGCAGGGTGTCCTTCGCCGCGGCCATGCCCAGCCTTCGGGCAAGCCTCGCACCGGGCCGTCCTGCCAGCACCCGCGCGATACGGCCGAGCTGATCCCGCAGTACCGGCGTGTGCCGGGCGTGCGACCGGGTCAGTCCCGGAATCTGCTCCGCGAAGGTGACTGCCGGGCACTCGGCTGTCAGGCATTTGAACCGTCGTATCAGCATGACGATCACTACCGGCAAGCCTCCCAACGGCGCATCCGCGAGCCGTCGTTCGTACCTGCCGTGTATCCGACTCGACCGTACTCCGCATCGCGGACAACGCGCCGAGTGTCCACGAGAGCGAGCATGCAGCACGACCGTGCTCACGTCTCGATGCACCGACTCGATCACGACGTCCGTCAAATGAGGCAGAATCCGCTGCCATCCCCCAGAACAGCACACCCATCCGAAACGATCGAACGGCTCCAACGTCACAAGATCAGCGACAGAGCCAATGAACGTGCTCAGTCGGTCCGGCTCGATCGACGTCGTCGGGAGTCGAGTTCACTCCGAATGTGACCTCGAATCGGTGCAATGATGCGTTTGTGCGAAATCCCGATGTCTCTTTCTTGTGGCGCCTGTTGATCGAGTCGTTGACCACGCTCGCCGCGGATCCTGCCGACCAGCTTGCCTGGCTGGACGAGTATTGCGTGGGAACGGACGAGTTGGCGTTGGACTTCGATCATGCCCATCGTCTCGTCCCGAGTCTCGTGGAGGCAGGGCGCCTCGATGGGGAAGTCGTGGCCGAACTCCGCAGGATCGGTGTGCTGTTCGAGGGCATGAGCAGCCGGGAGAACGTTGAGCGTTGGGCTCGCGAGGCCCTGCTCGCCGACTCGGGATGGATCGAGGTCCGCACGTCGTCCCGCCGGCTGCTCATCGACCTCGTGGGAGACTGGCGCCTACCGATGCCGGTGATCTGTGTGGTTCGTTGACTGGTGGGCGCGGTTCGACGAGTCAGGCGACGCCGGCTTGGCCCTCGATGGCGGTGAGTCGGTTCTTGAGGCGGTAGCTGGGGCCGTTGATGGCCACGACATCGCAGTGGTGCAAGAGGCGGTCCAGGATGGCGATGGCGAGGACTTCGTCGCCGAAGACCTGTCCCCACTCACCGAAGCTCGTGTTCGAGGTCAGCAAAATGGAGCCCTTCTCGTACCGCTTCGAGACCGGTTGGAAGACGAGGTTGGCCTCGTCGCGGTCCAGGGCAGCTAGCCGACCTCGTCCACCACGAGGACGTTCGGTCGCAGGTAGGTCCGCAGTTCACGGCCAGGCGGCCGATCTCGTCGGCGGCCTTGAGTTGACGAACCATGTCGTCGAGCGTGGTGAAGTAGACGCTGCAGCCGGCTCGGCAGGCCGCGACCGCGAGCGAGACCGCGATGTGTGTTTTGCCGACCCCGGGCGGCCCCAGCAGGGCGACGTTCGCCTTGGACTCGACGAAGGACAACGCGGCGAGGTTGCGGATCTCGCGCGGGTTCAGATCGGGCTGGAACGAGAAGTCGTACTGGTCGAGCGTCTTGTGGTACGGCAGTTTCGACAACCGCAGGGCACCGCGGAAGCGGCCATCCTCACGAACGGCGAGTTCCTCCTCGAGGACCAGGTCCAGAGGTCGAGGTAGCCCATCTTCGCGGCGTCCGCGCGGGAGAGGTATCCGTCCAGTCCTTGCGCCAGGTGGCGCAGTCCCAGCCTGATCGCGGTGGCACGGATCCGGGCGGTGACCAACTCGCTCACGCGGTGTCCTTGTCGTCGGTGGGTGCGGGGTTGAACGGGCGGGTGCCCGCTGCCCGGTCGTAGACCGACAACGGTCGGCGGCCGACGACGACTTGGGCCGCGGCGGCCCGGTTCAACAGGGCGGCGAGCGTGCCCGGTGCGGCCTCGGCCGTCTTGTCGGCGGGTCGCGGGGCGGGCTCACCGGTGGTGACGGCGCGGGTGTCCGTCGGGCAGGCCGTCCCAGTGGCGGGGGTGCACGACGCGCGAGCCACGTCGAGGGGCCCGCAGGTGGGAGGCGAGGAGGGTGATTCCGTCGGTGCCGGCGACGGGCAGGTGCAACTCGACGGTGTCCCTCGTCGCGCGGACCTCGACCAGCCGACGGGCCCGGACCCGGCGGGCGGGCACCGAGTAGAGGCAGGCGTCGAACGCGACCAGACGGTCCTTGCCGACGTGTCGCAGGTGCCGGTCCGAGACCTGGTAGAGCCGTTTCGGCAGCGGTCGCGGAGCCGCGTGGTCGCGTTCGGCCCATGAACGCGTGGGCGTCCGCCGGATCTTCCCGATCACGACCGGTCGTCCGTCTTCCGATCTCGGATCTCGTACGTGGGGGCGGAGGGACACGGACGGGTGTTGTGATTCCGGCGGCGCGCGACGTTCGTACGCGGCCGCACCGAGGGTGCGGGCTCGCCCGCAGACATCGTCGCCCGTGTCACCAGGTACGGGGAGCGCGAAGGAGTCGAGGCGTATGCCGGCTCGGTACAGGTCCTGCGTGACCGGGAGGAAGCGGCCGGACGCGTCGACGTAGGGGGATGTGGCGGCCCGCGTGCGGGCCAACCTCACCACGGCCTTCGTCGGAACGCCCGGTTCCGCTGCGGCCCGCGGCGCTGCGGTTCCACCGGCTCGGCATCGACATCCTCCGGGTCTCGACCCCCCTGGAGACGGACGAGGACCGGGCACTGCACGGCGAGTTGATCGCGTTCGATCGTGCCGCGCATCGGGATGTCGGACCACGATGCAATCGATCGTGTTACCCGAACTCCTACCCTTGGCAAACCGGTTCGTACCCGGCCCAGGCCCTGACCGCGACCCCCGCGAGACCCTCCCGGCCGAGCTGGTCGCCGAGCCGCAACCGCGGCCATGGCACCGGTCGCTCGTCCGGGTCGGCGAGATCGAAGCCGACTCCCGGAGGACGCGCCGATGCCCACGTCGCGCCCCGGTGCATCCCGGTCGAGCGCGTCGACTTGGACAATGGGAACGGCGTCGAGAGAGAGATCGACCGCGCCCAGCAGGACGTCCCCGCTCCACTGAGCGGCCCCTTGACCCGACCGCACGGCACTCGTCGAGAGTCCCCCATCGGCCGCCGGCTGCGAGACGCCCACCGTGACGGTCGCCGTCACCGTCGTACCCACGCGAACCGAGCGGGCATCGACGCTGTTCGCCCATGTGGCCATGTAAGTGGGTGGATTCATGATCGGGTGGCGTTGCCAGGTTGGAGCGGGCCTGAACGGCTCCGTATCCCACCCTCGCCCCGAGCAGAGGACAACTCGGCGCTCCGACCAGTGGGGTGGTAGCTTCGCGGCGAGGTGGTCGGGGCGGTGGATGGGGGAAGTGGCATGCCTGGATCGGCCGTGTACTTTTTCGGGCTCGGTGGCTTGGCGCTCCTGCTGGGCGTGGTCGATCTCCCTTGGTTGTACCGGAAGTTCGCGGGCCCGGGTGACGGCTCGGAGGCCGCGCCGCGTTGGGGGGAGTCGTTCGGGAAGGGCCAGGTCTGTGGGATCCTGACCGCGCTGTGCGGCTTCGGGTTGGGCGTACTGACGGTGAACCAGCACGATCGGTCGACGTGGGACCGGGACTCCGTCCGGTCGGCAGCGGACGGGCTCGCGGCGGAGTTGTCGAGTGGGTCGGTGCTGGAAGGGTTCGCCGGGTCCATCGACTACACCACACTCGTGGGGACCACGCTCGATTCGCCGAACGGTTCTCGGTCGGCCTTGCGGATCGAAGGCGCCTCGGGGACGACAGCGGGCGCGCGGTTCACGATCGCGACGGACGGCGGGCGCTATCCGGTGTGTCTGACCGTGGAGAACGCGGGGCGCGATCCGGCGGATGTCCCGATGCAGATACCCAACGCACCGGCAGGTTGGACCTCGCACCGCGATCTCATACACGCGTGGGTCGACAACGGGGCGTGCCGGGCGACCTGACCGCCGCCGCCCCGCTCCCCCGCGGCTTGAGCGATCCGGGTGCTGGACCGCGCCGCGGTGATGGGTCGGGGTCGGCGCGGGTTTCGGGTTCGGTCGCCGGCGGTCCAGGGGCGCGCTACCCGGGTCGAGGGCTTTGCCGGGCGGCAGTTGCGTGAGGTTTGCCGCGCCGCGGGGCAGTGGCTGCTGAGGATTGCTCGCCGTCGCGGGGTACGAGGTGATGCCGTGGGTACCGGACTCGGCGTTGTCGCGCGACCGGGGGTTGTACACCCTGGGAGGGAGGCCCTCTTACACGCCGGTCTGCGCGTCCTCGTCGTGGCCGACGTCGGCGGGCAGGATGCCGCCGGTGCCGGTGATAGGGACCTGGAACCGAAAGGCGAACGGCACCGGGCCTTGTCGATCCGACAGGTCCGGCAGCCGCTCCGCCCCCGACGGGTCCACCGGCAACCGCAGCTCCGGTGCGTCCAACGCGAAGCCCGCGGTGCGTTGTCACGTGCCCCCGCATCGGCCACGATCGTCCCCTCCCGCACGGTGATGACATTCCGAGCATGCACATCCACTTACCGCAACCACGAGGACAAGAGACAGGCACGGATCTTGATGGTCTGGCCGGCAGGGGAGGACCGTCTTCGTGCAGACGCCCTCGTTGATGCTGTACACGGTTCGAACCCGATCACGGGGTCTGCGGGGAGAAGGGCAGAGACTTCTCCGAGCACGGATGCGGCACCTCCGCGAACACGCGAATCGCCGTTGGTCGCCACGACGACCGGTGCGGTCTGTCGGCCTGCTTTGGCACACTGCCGCCATGGAACACGCCCTCTGGGACGCGCTGTCGCGTCCGGACCATGCCGCAATCCCGTATATCGCCCACCTCGTAGGCGACGAAGGCGAGCCCGACTACACACGGGTCCGCATCGGTGCCCCCGAGGCGGGTCCGTCCGTCACCCTCACGCGGCTCAACGACTTCGTCGTCGCCGAGATCCGGGCCGGCGACGGCATCCCGCTCACCGCGGAACAGGAAAGGCTGCTCACCGCAGCGGAGTGGCGACACGTATCGAGCTCGGTCATGCCGGTCCAGGAACGCGTCTGGTCGCTCTCTTGGCGGTGGTACAGCGACGCCTCGGAGCGCGGAGCGCGCGGACGCGCGGTCGTCGAAGCCCTCCGCGACGTTCTCCGCCTGCCCCCGGACGACGTGGTGGTCCGCGGCGCGGACGACGACGGCCCGACCGAGCTCTATTCCGTGCGGGAGTTCGGCGACCGTCCGAGCGCTCTCGGCAGCGCGCCGGAGTGCACCGAGTGGGACGATCTACAGCGCCGCCTCGACTGGGTGCTGACCACGCTCGCCGCCGACTCGGCGGTCGTCATGGCCGGTCCGGACGGCCAGGTCGTGCAGTTCATGACCAGCCCGCACGGGGGTTCCCTCTACACCAGCGTCATGGACCCCGAGCTCGACGCCGCCAAGTTGCCCGACGCGTCGAACCCCGGCTCCGAACGAGCCCGGCGCATGTTCGCGATCGGCTGGCAACCGCAAGAGTGCGCGCCCGGAATCGCGGAATGGACCCTCGGCGTACCGATCGTGTACTGGGGCGCCGGCGCCGTCCCCGCCCAAGCCGTCGCCGCCGCACGCGCCCTGGGCATCCCCTCCCCGACCGACCTGACCGTCCGCGCGTTCCGCAACGGCCCGCACACCCAACCGGCCTACGTGCCCACCGAACTCGGCCTCCGCGAAGACGCGTCGTAACTGGACGCCCGCAGTACCACGTCGTGCTCGGCAACGCGGATACCGGTCACTGCCACCGGCCCCGGCTGCCTTCCAGAGCGAAAGGTCCGCAAGAACCTGCGGGCTCCCGGCCGCGCGGACCACGTCTCGGGCGCTCGCCCGCCGGCCTCGTGGGCACTGCCCGTCCGGCATCGGCCGCAGACCGGGAGATGAACGCGGCCGGCGAGTGGGACTGCTCCAAGGCTGCGGGATCGGGTACGGCGCAGCGGTGGGCGTGTCCGGTCCTGCGGTGTGCCACGAACGCCGCGTTGTCGCTCCTTGGGCCTCGGTATGAGGATCGGTGGAGGCTCGATGCGCGGACCCACATCCGGCTCTATGACGGACGCCCGGGGTCTCCCACCTTCCAGGGCGCGACACCGGCCGAGGCGCGCGACGCCATCGCCGCGGACACCGGCCATCGACGGGGATGCTTCCCGGACGGAGGACGGACCGCCGAGATGTGGGTGGTCGAGGACGGCGTCCTCACCGGCTACGGCAGAGTCGGCGCGGACCGGTCGTTCACGACCGGGGCACGCGACACATTCCCCGCCCGCAGGGGTTCCGACGTCGCACGCCGGTCCTGGGGTGGGGGCATGAGCGTTGGGGACGGCATCGCGTGGCTGCGTGAGGCCCGCGAGTTCGAGTCCGACCGCTGCGTCACGTTCGCCCGGGGCCTGGAGCCGTTGGAGTTGCTGACCCGTCTGGGGTGCGATCCGGCGACGGCCTCGCCGATGGGGCTCGCCGACGCCACCGAGACCTTCTTCGACACCGGGGTCGAGACCATCCGGGCCGGCGCCTCGCGCGGATGGGCCTACGCCGTGGAGACCGCGGGAGGCCGGGGATTCGAGGACGGTGTCCTGGCCGCGGTCTCGACCGGCACCGAGGCGGTACTGGTGTACCGCGACTGCAATCCCGTCGCGTACCCGATCCACGCCCGGGACGGCGAGATCGTGTGCGGCTTCGAGGCATACGCCCCCGGGCACCGCTTCGGAACGGACCCCGACCGGCTCCTCCCGCACATGATCGCCGCCGGGCTCCTCCGCCCCGACGGCCACCCACCCGACGACGGCACCCAGGCGCGGGGATGCGAACTGCGCACGGCCGAGAGCGCGTTCGGCCTCGACCTGCCCCACCACGACGTCGTCCAAGGTCTGCTCCTCGCGGCCGGACTCCGCGAAGGACTCTCCGAACCCCTACCCCTCGTCACCCAGCCAAGGCGTGTCTGACAAATATGCAGGGATCGGGTGGAAAGACAGGTGCACCGACCGAGCCCGTCCGCGACCGCAGACGGCGACCCCGTCGGGACGGGGCGATGCGACGGAGGTCGGGAATGGCCGCGACGTACAATCGCGATGGGGGCGAAGCGCCAGGCCGAGATTCCGGCACCGGTGTGAGGGAGGGGTCGGGATGTTCGGTTCGAAGAAGAAGCTCGACGATCTGATGGCGCAGCTCAGGCCCGACCTGAGTCGGGAATCGCTCGGCGTCGGGCCCGACTTCCCGGGCGTCGCCCCGAACCCGCTCCTGAGCGTTGATGCGCGGAAGCGCAATGCGGAACTGCGTACGGGGGCGCTTGCGCTCGGCGTTCTCGTCGACTGGCGGGAGGTCAACAGCAGTCCACGCGTGGTCCTGATGTTCGACGTGGAGACCGCCGACGGCATCTCGTTCCGCGGTATCGCGGACGAAGACCTCACGATCACCGAGCTCACCCGACTCGCCTCGGGACAGACGTTGCCCGTGCGCTACCGGCCGGCCGTCATGGACCACTACGTCTCCCTCGCCCGGGACGCGGACCCCGCCCACGTGCAGCGGCTCTCCGACGAGATCGCGAGCCGCAAGCGGACCTGACCCGAAGCCGTTGGCCGGATCCCCGGGGCGTGTCCGGCAAAGGTTGAGCGTTCCGGCCGGAACTTCGGTCCCGTGTCGCGGTTTCGGTTGCTCTCGGATGCCCGGTGGTCGTTGATCGAGGGGATGCTCCCGAAGCCGACGGGACGGCCGGGCAGGAAGTTCTCGGATGCGCGGTCGATGGTCGAGGGGATCATCCACCGCCATCGGTGCGGGATCGCAGCCCGGATCGCGCCGTGCGCATCGAAATCAACCGAACCCCGGGGGCGGGCGTGCGCGAAACGTCGGCCGCCCGTGGTCCTCTCGTCTCGGCGGCGACCGTCGGCTACCGCGGATGGTAGGAGTTCGCGATCTCCCCGACCCAGACCACCATCACGACCAGACCGACGGCCCACGCGAGGACCGCGCCGTAGCGCACAGCCCGCACACGGGCGAGGATCGCCGCCGTCCCGGTGACGGCCAGGACCGGCCCGCCGAACCACGGGATCTGCCAACACAACGCCTGCCCCCTCGCCGTGCAGATCAGACCGTCCGCCGCCGAACCACACGGATCACTCGCCATCGCCCCCAACGGCAGAACCAACATCAACACCCCGGTCGCCGCCCACAACAACAGGCCCGGGGAATCGATGCCGGCCGCGCGCATCCCGTCGGGCGATGTCCCGGGCGGGATCGTCGCACCGGGCGCGTACCCGTCCCGGGGGATGCCGTGCCCTCCGCGATCGGGTCGATCGTTGCGCCCGTCATGGCGAACCGGCGTCCCCCGGCGCCGCCGTGCCACCTCCGACGGCCCCTCCCCCGAAGCCGTCGGCTCCGGTGGGATCGGCGCGGTGTCGTAGTGCTCCAGGGCCTGCCGGGCCTCGGCCTCGGAGATCACCGGCGGGTCGGGAGCCGGCGACACCGCCGACGCGCTCGGCACGGGTCTCGTGTCCCCGCCGCCCGACGGACAACCCGCCACCGCGCATCCCGCCGATACCAACACGGCCACCGTTGTATCGAGACGTTCACAATCCCCGCACTGCTCCGACGCGTCCCCACCGCCGCCGTCACGCGATCGTGGGCCCCGTTCACGGCGTGGCAGCTCCCCGACCTGACCAACGACCGGACGACCGAGGGCTTTCGTGCGCGTGCCCTGCTGAACGCCTCGCCTGCATCGCGGCGCCGGCCGCACCGCCTGTCGGAGCGAGCAGTCCTCGTTCCGGCTCGCCGCACGAAGGCCGGTCGCCGCGCGGCCATGTCCGGGCCATCGGCCCTGTCGAAGCGGCGGCAACTCCCGCCCACCTTCGCCGGGATGCGACCACCGATGCCGTTTCGCCGACGCCGAGTTCCTCGAAGCCCATGGCGGCTCCGCATCGATGCCGGTCGCGGAGCAGGGAGCGCAGAACCACGGCGGCGACGCCACGAGATGGCTGCGACGGCGACGGCGGCCAGGAACGCGGTGAGGACGACTCGGCCGACGAGGACGGCCACGACGGTCTTCTGATCGTTGACGCCCGGTCAACGGCTGCTGCCAGTCGCGCGGCGGGCCGGCAAGGACGCCCGATGCCGTGTCGCCCGGTCATCGGGATCGGCCGGCGTGCAGGACTTCGTGATCCCACTGGTGTGGTGGTTGGGTGTGCAGCCGCCAGTAGTGTTCGGCGATGTCGTCCGGGTCGAAGTCGGTGCCGGGAGCGACCGGGCCGTCGACGGTGATACTCGCGACGTGCACTCCGGATCCGCCGTACTGCTGGTGAAGCAGGGCGACCAGGGTTCGCACACCCGCCTTGCCCAAGGACAAGCTCACGTACTGCGGCTTCGGTTCGGGCATGCCGCCGGTGATCAAGAACGTTCCGCTGCGGCGTGCCGCCATGGCCGGCGCGAGGTGAGCCGCCGCATTGAGCGCGCCGACCACATTGACCGCCCACGCCTCCAAGTGACCCTGTACGGACAACTCGCCGAGCGAATCCCCCCGGACGAGTGCGGCGTTGTACACCGCGACGTCGGGTACACCGTGCTTGCCGACGACCGTGTCGAGAGCGGCGTCCAACCCGGCCCGGTCGGTGCTGTCGGCCTGTACCGTCACTACCGGAACGCCACCGGCCCCGACGGCGTCGGCCGCAGCCCTCAGCGTCGGCCCGCTCCGGGCGATCAACGCGACCGGCAGCCCGGCCGCCGCGAACCGACGTGCCACCGCCTGGCCGATTCCCGGACCCGCACCGATGATCACTGCACCTGACATGGACGTTTCTCCCTTTCACGATCAGCGATACTGGCGACGGTAGGGCGTCACATCAGTGTGAAGGTCAAGGGAGACCGATGCGCATCGGCGATCTGGAACACGAAACCGGTGTCAGCAAGCGGCTGTTGCGCTACTACGAGGAACAGGGGCTGCTCACACCGACCCGACGGGACAACGGCTACCGCGAGTACACCGAAGCGGACGTCACAAGAGTGCGCCACATTCGAGCCCTGCTCGCCGCCGGACTTCCCACCGCGGTCATCGCCAAGGTGATCCACTGCGTGCACGACAAGGACGGACTCGGGACGCCTTCCGCCGCCTGCCCGACCTTCGTCGAGGAATTGCGGCGCGAAAGCGCCCGCATCACGGAGACGATCACGCACCTCGAAGGTTCCCGGCACGTACTGGACACCATTTTGGCCGTGGCACTCCGCGAGACGGAAGGTATGGCGCACGAACGCGTCTCGTGAAGCGAATCGGTCCCGGCCGATTCACCGCGAAGGGTCGCGCTGTCGGCTGCCGCAGGGCTTTTGTACAGGGCTCATCGAATGCGACGCGACGGCCGCGACCCGAGTACCGTGATCCACCCGTCCCGCGGGGGTGAGCAGGCGTTTGCGTCGTGGTCGGCGCCGTGCGCTGCGGACGGTCCCGGCCGGTTGCGCGTGCCCCGGAGCGGACGATCCGCCCCCGGCGTTGCTCGTTCGGACGCCGCGGGAGCGTTGTGGTCGAACACGGTCCGGTTCCCAACGGTCTCGTCCCGGTGCTCCTGTAGACCACCTTCCCGGGCGTCGAGCACCTGCGGGGCGCCACGGCCGGCGAATTCGGCGCCGGGCTGCGCGTGGTCGGCACCGCTCAAAGCCCCGCTCCCTCCCCCACCGTGTCGCGGCACGCGAATCGAGCCCGGGACATCGGCGAACCGGCGCTACGGAACCTCCACGAAGCCGAAGTTCGCTCTCCGCCCGACGAGGCGGACGACGCCGCCCAGGTCTTCTTCGGCGCGAGGTGTCAGGAGCAACTACCTTCAGTGCTGGAACAGTTGCTCCACCCGGAGTAGCCGCCTTCCTGGAACGCATCGACGTCGTCCACGACGTTGTCACCGAACCCTGCCTGCCCCGCCGGAAGCGTCACTTGGCGAAGTCCAGACCCTGCGGGCTACGGGCCTCGCACGACGATTCGGTGCCCATGAAGCCCGCACGCTGCGCTCCGGGCGTTTGTGAAGTGCGCCGGTGGTCCGGGCTTCGACGCCCCCGCGAGCTGGTTGACCGCGGCGGCGCAGGCCAGGACGGCACCCTGACGGGTCGCGAGCAGGACGCGCAGGGCCTCGCGTTCCCCTCGCCGACGGGGATGGATCGGGTGTTCGGAGGTCAGGGCCTCGCGGGCCGCGCGCACGGCGTCGAGTATGTCGGTCTTGCGGCCGCCGCGAACCGCGGGCCGCTTGGGCCGGCAGACCTCGACGACGGGTTCGCCGGCGGCGGCCGGGAACGCGGCAAGTCCCGCTCAGTAGCTGCCTGTTCTGCGCGCTGCTGACCGCCCAGGGCATCGCCCTGAGCGACGTGACGGCACCGACCGTCCTGCACTTCGCCCAGGAGAACCGCCGAGCGAGGAACACGCTGCAACCAGGGAACAAGGTCGCGAACCGCCTGTTCGGGCGGGGGGATGGAACGTCCTGCACACCATGGGCCACTTCCCGCCCGCCACCCCCACCACCATGCGGGCGGCCCTGATGCGCGGTCAACGAAGCATCGAGGAACTGGTCGACAGCTGCGACATCCGCAACCGGGCGGTGCGCGGCCTGCTCATCGACTACTTCGCACGACGTCGCGTCGACAGCGACTACGCGACCGTGAAGAACCTCGTCCTGCTCGTAGCCCATCACTTCTGGGCCACGATCGAACGGATCAACCCCGACCAGGCCGACCTGCGGATCGCGCCGGACGTCTACGCCGCCTGGCGGCAGGCCATCACCGTGAAGGAGGACGACAGCCACCGAGGCGGACAGGACAGCATCGTCATCTCGGTGCGAAGCTTCTACTTCGACTTGCACACCTGGGCCGCCGAGGAACTTGAGCGGTGGGGACTCTGGGTCGCTCCCTGCCCGGTCCCCCCGTCCGAGCTGCGGGGGCTGGGGACGCGCCGGCGTCGGATCAACGAGCGGAGCGCGGACCGGACCCGGCAACGTCAGCCCCTCCTGCCCGTCCTGGTGGAACACGTCGAGGCGCGCTACGACCGGGCCCGCGAGTTGTTGGAGCGCGCCGAACAGGCCCGCGAGGATGCGGTGTTCAACCTCGCCGGACGGGCCTATCGACGCGTCGTCACGGAGGCGGACCGCAGAACCTTGCGTCACACGAACGCGACCCCGGCCCGGCTGATCGACGAGGAGACCGGGGACGTGATCCACGTCGCGGCCGATGAGGAGAGTGCCTTCTGGGAGTGGGCCTGCGTGGAGACATTGAGGCACTCCGGGGTCCGCATCGAGGAGTTGTGCGAGTTGACGCACCTCAGCGTTCGCCAGTACCAGAGGGCGAACGGCGAAGTCATCGCGCTTCTGGTCATCGCGCCGTCCAAGACCGACCGCGAACGCGTCATCCCGATGTCCGCCGAACTCTTCCACGTCATCGCGTCGATCATTCGCCGGCACGCCCGCACCGGACGGCCGATCCCGTTGACCAGCCGATACGACCCGCACGACAAGCTGTGGAGCGCGCCCATGCCGTTCCTGTTCCAACGCCAGAACGGATCGGCACCGGCCGTCTTCAGCACCGCCGCCATCGCACAGATGATCCGTCGGCGGTGTGACGCCCTCGCCGGGGAACACCCCGGCTTCAAGGGCCTCAAGTTCACGCCCCACGACTTCCGGAGAATCTTCGCCACCGAACTCGTGAACAGTGGACTGCCCATCCACATCGGCGCGGCTCTGATGGGCCACCTCAACATCGAAACCACCCGCGGCTACGTCGCCGCCTTCGACGAGGACGTCATCCGGCACTACCAGGCCCACCTGCACCAACGGCGCCAAGTCCGCCCGGAAGAGGAATATCGCGACGCCACGGCGGAGGAGTGGTCCGAGTTCGAGGAACACTTCGACCGCCGCAAGGTCGAACTCGGCTCCTGCGGAAGGCCCTACGGCACCCCCTGCCAGCACGAACACGCCTGCATCCGCTGCCCGATGCTCCACGTCAACCTGAAGATGTTGCCCCGCCTCGCAGAGCTGGAAGCCGACCTGCTCGATCGTCGGACAAGGGCCGAAGCCGAGGGCTGGGTCGGTGAGGGCGAAGGCATCGACCTCACTCTCACCTTCCTTCGCGCGAAGCGAGACGAGGCCCGGCGCCGGTCACAACGCCCGGCTGTTGACTTGGGCATGCCGGGACCCAGACCCGCACCAGATCGTCAAACCTGAGCGATCAGCGCGTATCGGATGTCGTCGACCGGGCGACCCCACAGGTCTGTGATGCCGCTGAGTTCTTCCACTCGCACGGTGGAGACCAGCGGTTCGACCGCCGAAGCTAGGTCGTCGGGAAGCACTCCGCCGTTCCAGGGGAGCGTTTCGGCCCCCATGACATATGGCTCCCCAGATTGCCCCGACTCCCGCCAACGCCCTTCGACGAGGAGCAGAGTGCCTCCCGGGCGAAGACGGGTCACCCACTCTCGCAACGCGCCCTCAGGATCCGGGAGGGTCCACAGAAGGTGCCGGGCGAGGATCAAGTCGAACTGCTCACTGCCCGTGGGGGGTGCGGCGGCATCCCCCACGACAAAGCGCCCCGGGAGACCGGCGGTTGACAGCTTTGCCCGGGCTTGCTCAACCATTTTTGCGGAGAGGTCAACCCCGGTCAGTCGGTGGCCGGCGGCGGCGAGTAGCGCGGAAAGCGAGCCCGTACCGCAGCCGATGTCGAGGACATCAGCCGGCCCAGGCGGCGCCCACCGGCGCAGGAACTCGTCCCAGGCACGGTGCGTGCGCTCCGCTTGCAGGCCATGATCCGGCTCCTCGTCGAACGACGGAGCTGCGGCATCCCAGTAATCCGCGATCTCAGAGGCGTTGATCATGCCTCGCATCCTCGCAGCAGTCACTGACACCTCCGCATGCCAGTCAGGTCTCTCAACCACACCGAATGGAGCCAAACCGCGATGAGACAGGAGAAAGTCATCTACGCACCCGCAGTCACCCATCCGGGTGAAGTGCAGAGAAGCACCCCAGGTCACAACACCGCACCCCTGACCCGCCATTGAGGCAACGCAACCGTGACAACAAACATCCCAGGACCCTGGCCGACTGCTACGTCCGCGAGTTGAGGGTGGACGGTCGGCGGCAGTCGACCGTGGGTCGTGGACGGGAGGGCGTCGGTCGGAGTCGCCCGGCAGTACGCGGCGCGACGACGAAATCACCCACGTCGGCGACGCGACCCCGGCAGGCGCGGACGCGCCGACTGGCCCGTGCTGGAGAGCCGGACCCCCGGGAAGCCGTGCTCTCGATCCCTGCCAATCGATCGCGCACTCCCCCCGGCCACAACTCGCCGATGGATCGTCGTGTGATTGGTCGGCGGGATCATGAATGCCCACCAGGACGTACGGGACTGCGCGCGACTGCCGCAACACAACCACCGGGAACATTATCCCGGCACCCGGCCAGGCTTTTTGGGCCACCTTGGCGCCCTGGTTTGTCCCGGTGGCAGGACAGCACGCATGATCGTATTGCGGCACGCTGCCCACCGGTGCGGAGATCATATTCCCGCCCCGCGCTCTTGCAGTGCTTTTCGTAGCCGCCCGAGGCTTGCTCCGAGGTTGCGTTGACACGCTCGTTGGGGAGCGTGGCATGGTGCTATTGCACCGCCGAAGAAGATCTTGAGGAGAATCATGAAACGAATGAATACCGTTACCCGCCTCCTATTTTCGACGGGACTGACGGCGGCGATGATCGGTGTCGCGGCACCCACCGCCACCGCCACCGCTGCCACCGCCGCCACCACCACGAACGCCTGTAAGTGGACACCGTCCCTCCTGCCGATTCCCGCCGGTGCGCTTTCCGGTGAGGTGGACGCGGCCGACGGTAGTGGTGGTTACGCGGGCACGATTTCGTACGCCACGGACCGCAAAATGGCAAACCGTGCCGTGGTGTGGAAGAACGGCAATCTCACCGACTACGGCTACCTTGACGACCCCGCCTTCAAAAAGGTGATCGAGGTCGCCGGGGTGAACAAGTCCGGGACGGTCGTCGGAATCGCCCGACGGACGGACGGCGGATTCAACGCCGTCCGCTCGCGCAACGGAAAGATCGAGCGGCTGCCCGAATTGCCGGGCACCTATTACTCGTCCGTCAAAAACATCAACGACAAGGGGGATATTCTCGGAAATATCACAGTCATCGTCGACAAGTACCCGGTCCACCATCCGGTGGTCTGGCCCGCCGACCGACCCGGAACAGTGGTGGACCTGCCCCTGCCGGGCCCCTCGCCCATAGCCGAAGGCATCGATCAGGACGGCACCGTGCTGTTCACGGTGGAGTCCGTCACCGGAGCGGTCCCCTACCTGTGGAAGGACGGCGCGGCGCGCCGGCTCGCGCTCCCCGATGGGATCGATCGTGCCACCATGCGCGGGATATCGAACGGCCGTGTCGTCGCCGATGTCGCCAAGGGCCCGTTCAGCAACCCGGTCGGCGTGCTGTGGGACCGCGACGGCCGGCCGCAGTACATACCGCAGGCCCGCAATATCCGAAGCATCAACCGCGACGGCCTGATCGTCGGCCGTACCGATGGCTCCGACGGATACCAGTTCGGCGTTTGGCAGTTGACGACGCTCGGTGCCACGTTGGACCAGGCATCCGACCGCCGATTCGACATCGTCGTCGCCGGTGACGACGGCACGATCGCCGGGCGCAGCGCGAGCTATCCCGTCGGTTGGGACCAGCCGACCGTCTGGGCCTGCCGCTGAACGACTTCGGGGGCCGCGTCCGCACTCTTAATCGGGCGCAGCCCCCGAGGCGGGGCGCGCGCACCGCTGCGGGGTCGAGGCCGGTCTCGGAGGCGCCGGATTCGATGATCTTCCCGACCTCGAGGCGCGCCAACGGTGAAAGGCCCAGTGTGGCAACGCGTTGCCCCCCGGCCGTCGACACCCACGGGTGGCCCTCGCCACCGTAAGGGTCGACCGCCAAGTGCCGCACCCGCATCGGTACGTTCCGCCCCGGACCAAGGTTCGCGCATCGGCGGCCGGATGCCGCGGTTTCTGGGAGGTTCCTCGCCGGTGGCCAATGGACGGGCGGGGGCACAGGGGTGAGGATCAGCAGGATCACGGCACAGGGCTTCTTGTGCTTCGCCGACGTGAGCGTGGACCTGGGGCTGGGTCTGACCGTGGTCACCGGCCCGAACGCCGCAGGCAAGTCGAACCTGGGCCGGATCCTCGACGTCGTATCCGCGTTCCTGGGCCACCATCGCGCTGGAACAACCCGATGTCGTTGGAGGAAGCGCGGCCCGGACGCTCGACGAACGGGCAGCGGAGGGCGCCCGCGTGACCGTCGATGAAGCTCCCGCTCGGACCACCACCCTGGCCGGGGCGGCCGGAGAACGCCGCCTGCGGCCGGGGCGGGTTCGGACGCGAAGGGGGCGGGGTCTGCTCGCCCAAGGGCTCACCCGCGTCACGGGTTCGGGCTCCGGTTCCAGCGCGGCGAAGTGCAACCTCCCGCGTCGTCGAATGTGACGTGCGCGTTGACTGGCAGTCGGGAGGCGACAATGAAGCTGCGCCGGCCTCGTGTCGCACCGTCAGGTCGGTTTCAGGGCTGCCGCCAGGCCGTTCAGCCGCAGACGGGTGGCGCCGCGTAGGTGAGGGAGGTCGTGCTCCGGCTCTGCGGATGGCGCGAGGAATGCCGCCTGTTCGGTCCACAGCAGGCGTGTGCCGCTGTTGTCGGGGTGAAGCTCGACGGTCACCAGCGAGGCCCAGCGCCGGATGCCGTCCACCTGGGAGGTGTAGGTGTAGCTGGTCGGCGATCGCGCGGAACCGCGAGGCGTTCGACGCGTCTTGACAAAGCCCACCGACATCCACAGGTAGCGCCGAATGGCCGGCGGGAGTTGGCCCCCTTCGGACTGCGTCGTCCCCGGGACTGGTTGTTGATGGTGCGGCCGGATGTGACCGACGGGTGCGCAGGGTTGCCGGTGTCGCCGGCGGATCGGCACGCCAGATCACTCGTACACTCGCGTTCCTGCTCTGCGGTTGTTGTGTTCTACGTCGTATGCCGGCCGACCGGGCCTCGCCGGCGCTCCTGTTCGAGTGGGGAGCGGGCGAGGCCCGGCCGGTGCCGTCAGGTGGTGTAACCGCCGTCGACGGCGAGCGAGGTACCGGTGATGAAGCGGCCCCCAGGGCCGGCCAGATAGGCCACGGCGGCAGCGATGTCCTCGGCGTGGCCGTAGTGGCCCAGTGCGGTGAGGGAGCGTTGGAAGCCGGACGTCTCGCCGTCGGCCGGGTTCATGTCGGTGTCGATGGGCCCGGGGTCCACGACAGTTGCGGTGATGCCTCGCGGGCCCAGCTCCCGGGCAAGCCCGTTGGTCAACCCGACGAGTGCGGACTTGGCGGTCGCCTGGAGCACGAAGTGCTCGCCGGGGACCCGCCCGTTGAAACACGACCCTATGCTGATGATGCGGCCGCCGTGGCCCATGTGCCGGGCCGCGACCTGCGCGGCCAGGAAGACCGACCGGATGTCCACGGCGAGCACCCGGTCCAGCTCATCGGCGGACACGTCGGCGAGAGGACCATGCGGGAGGAAACCCGCATTGTTCACCAGGACGTCGATGCGCCCCAGTTCCCGCACCGTCCGTTCGACCGCCTCGGCCGCCGCGTCCGGAGCGGCCAGGTCGGCCTGGATGACGGCGGCCCTGCCGCCCCCCGCCTCGATCCGTTCGGCGACCTCGTGCGCCCGGTCTGCCGCGTTGACGTACGTCAACGCCACCCCCGGCTCCCGCGCCGGCCAGCCGCTTCACGATCGCCGCGCCGATCCCGCGGCTGCCGCCGGTCACGAGCGCCACCTTGCCGCTCAGCTCAGGCATGAGTACCTCCTCCATGGACAATGTGCCCGGTGTCCCGGCAAGGTAGAACCTGACACCAGTGTCAGGTTCAAGTCGTCAGGCGAGGTCGAGGATGCGAATTGGCGAGTTGTCCAAGCGCAGCGGTGTGAGCGGGCGTTCGCTGCGCTACTACGAGGCACAGAAGTTGCTGCACGCCGAACGCACGCCCGGCGGTCAACGGGAGTACGGCGGTTGGGCCGTCGACCGCGTCATACGCATCCAGACCCTCTACGCTGCCGGACTCCGCAGCAAGACGATCGCCAAACTCCTGCCCTGCATCCACGACGCGGACGGCCGTCCGAACGACGCCGCCACTTCTGAGCTCCTCGATGAACTCACCGCCCAGCGCCACCGCATCGACCGCGTGATCACCGACCTCGTCCGCTCCCGGGACGTCCTTGACGAAGTGATCGCCGCGGCCGCCGACGGCACCGCCGACCGGTCCTCAAGCGCACATCGGCGCTGAGCGATCAGCAGCCGCTGCCCATTGGATGCCCGGACAACGTCTCCGGTGCCATCAACCCCGCGAAGCGGCAGGTCGCGGCGGCCACACCGCCGACCGCCTGCGACGCGGCAGCCATCGCCGGTTCCGGAAGCGCGGCCGAATCGGCCCAGGTCCGGCGACCGGTGCCGGGTCGACGCGACGTAGCGATCCCCGGCGCCACCGCTGCTGCCTCCATCCCATCGGAGTGTCATCGGCGACGCGGGGGCGCCCTCCCCGATCGCTCCGACCCGCGCGTGTCGTCGACGGGTGATGGCAGTGGCGACGATCCGGATGAGCACGTCCCCGGGCGGGAGACAGCCTCGACATGGGCTCCGTCGGGCCGGCCGCCGACGAGACGGACGGGTTGGCGGACGCACTCATCACCTCGGACACGACTGCCTGTGCCAGTCGGCAACGGCCGTCTGGGCACCTACCCGACGCCGAGGCGTCAGGCACGTGGCAATGCCGCGGCGTCGAGGAGGGTGAGCGATGCGGACAGGGCCGCGTCGGATGCGTCCGGGGTACCGAGGTGGTCGGCTACAACGGTTGCGCCTTCCAAGATGATCAGGAGTTGCAGGCCGAGGGTGTCGGGGTCGGAAGCACCGGAGGCGCGGGCAATGCCGTTGAGCAGGTCGCGGTAGCCGGTCAGGTGTCGTGCGGCGATCCGGTCCGCGGGGGCGGTGTGACGCTGCGTCGCGGCGTTGACAATGGCGCAACCGCGGAAGCCGGGGGTTGCGTACCAGGTGCCCAGGGCGTCGAAGACGGCAGTGATCCGGGCCTTCGGGTCGGTTCCGGCTGCCGCGGCGGCGTCGGTGATCCAGGCGAGGACGCCTCTCGATCGCTTTTCCAGGACCGCCTCGACAAGGCCGTCCTTGGAGCGGAAATGGCGGTAGAGGGTTTCCTTGGAGATTCCTGCCGACGCGCACAGCTCGGCTACGCCGACGCCGTCCAAACCACGCTCGTAGAGCAGTTGGGCCGTGGACTCGATGATCATCTCGCGGGTGCGTACCGGGTCGAGTGAGGCGCCTTTGGGGACGGGCATGACAGTCATGGTACCGATCGGTTCGATTGCGTGCTAGCGTCCGTCCGCGTGAGATCGAACCGATCGGTTCGATCAGTCGTCGAGGAGGCGCCCATGCCGTCGGATCCGCTCGTGAACGACCCGTCTTTGTCACTCGTGCCGCACGCCGTCAACGTCCCCGTCGCGTTCGACAGTTCAGGGCAGCTGCTCCTGGGAGTCCTCCACACCCCTGCCGGCCCGGGACCGCATCCGATCGTCGTCCTCCTGCATGGATTCCCGGGCAACGAACGCAACTTCGACCTGGCACAGGTGCTGAGTCGCGCCGGATACGCGACAGTGGTCTTCCATTACCGGGGTTCCTGGGGAATCGGGGGCACATGGACGTGGCGCCACGTCCTGGAGGATGCGAAACGGGTCGTGGACGCGGTCCGAGCCGCCGACTTCGTCGCCCGCCACCGGCTTGCCCCGGACCGTGTGGCCGTCGTGGGGCACAGCCTCGGCGGATTCGCCGCGCTGCGGATCGCGGCCGCCGACCGGGACATCGCGGCAGTCGGGTCGATCGCCGGATTCGACTTGGGCGCCGCGGCCGGCGCCGCGGCAGTCGACCCCGAGGCGCGTGCCGGGTATGTGGCGGCGTTCGCGGACTCACTGCTGCCGCTGACCGGGACCAGCGGCGAGGCGCTGGTCGCCGAGATGGAAGCGGCCGGGGACGAATGGGCGTTGGCCCGGCTGGCGGGGCCGTTGGCCGACCGCCCCGTCCTGCTGGTCGCAGGCTCGCGCGACGATGTCGCTCCGACGGCGCTGCATCACGAGCCCCTGGTCGCCGCCTTTCTGATGCACTCGGTGGCTGCCCTGGAGCACGTCACCCATCCGACCGACCATGCATTCTCCGACCACCGGGTGGCGCTGGCCCGCACAGTCCTGGCTTTCCTGAACCGGCACATGCGGGCAGCGAGGTGATCGCCGCATCACTGCGCCTGGCCCTGGGCACGACAGTGGCTCTCGGGTTCGCGCGGTTCGGCTACGGCCTCGTGCTGCCGGCCATGCGCGTCGAGCTGGGCTGGAGCCTGGCCGGAGCCGGGCTGCTCACCACGGCGAACGGCCTCGGATACCTGCTCGGCGCCGCGACCGCCGCGACCGCCGGGCGCCGCTGGGGCAGTACCGGCACGTTCCGCTCCGGCATGGCCGTGTGTTCGCTGTCCCTCGCCGCGACCGCGATCGGCGGCGGATTCGCCGTAGTGGCGGCTGCACGGGTGGTTGCCGGGTTCGGCGGCGCGCTGGTGTTCATCACCGGCGGGGTGATCGCCGCCCGGGATGCGGAGCGCACGGGATCGACGCTGCCGATAGCGGTGTACTTCGCCGGGACCGGCGTCGGCATCGCCGTCAGCGGCGCCCTCATCCCTGCGTTGCTCGCCGGAGCGCCCGGGCGGTGGCCGCTCGCGTGGCTCGCACTGGCTGCGGCATCGGCACTGGCCACCGCGGCGAGTTGGGGCGCGGCGCGGACAACCGATCCATTGCCGGCCCCGCGAGGGGAAAAGAGTCGGCGGTCACTCGCGCCGCTGTGGCGGCCGGCCGTGGCATACCTGCTCTTTGCGGCCGGATACATCGCCTACATCACCTTCCTGTCCACCACGCTCGTCGCGCGGGGCGCGGGGAGTGTCGAAGTCGCCTTCACTTGGGCGCTGTTGGGTGCGGCGGTCGTCGCAGCCCCCTGGATGTGGCGGGGAGTCTCGGCAGCGTCGCCGCCGGGACGGGTGCTGGCCATGTTGTTGGCCGTGATCACGGCAGCGAGCTGCCTCGCGCTGGTGAAGTCGGGCGGTCCTGCCGTCGTCCTGGCATCTGCGACGGCGTACGGTGCGGCCTTCATGGCGGTACCCGCATCCGTGACAGCCCTGGTCCGCTCGGCTACCCCGCCCGAGGACTGGTCGCGGGCACTCGGGAGTTTCACAGTCCTCTTCGCGGTCGGGCAGACCGCGGGTCCGTGGGTGGCCGGAGCCATCGCCGACCGGACCGGGCCGAACGCGCCGCTGGTTTGGACGGCGGCGTTGTGCGCGCTCGGCGCTCTCGTCGCGGCCGGCGGCAGCGCGGATCGGCCGGCCATCGCCGAGCGCGCCCGGGGGTCCGCGGCCCCGACGGATGGCACCGCCCGAAACCGGGGAGGTAGCCCCCGCCAGGGCAACGACTGATCCAACCGAAACGCGGTATCGGCCACCCGCCTAACCGCCGCACGGGGCCCCGCGCGCCGAACCGCGAGCCCGGCGAGCCGGCACCCACACGCCTACAAGACGTCGAAGAACTTCTCCATGGCGTGTGGGACGCGGGACCGTACGCCGGGAAAGAGCGTCGTGGCAACCCGTCCCGAGCACGTTCGGCTTCCCCGCCTACGTCGGCGGACACGGCTGGATCGGCCGGCCGCCGTGGGCCGCGACGAACCGGCCGAACTCGTCGCCGAGGCCCGGCGGTCGACCGCACCGAAGCGGCTCGTGGAGGCGTACGACGCGGAAAATGCGTTGCCGGACGCCTGAGGCTCGCCTAGGTTCGCACTGGCCCGAGTCGCTCGGGCCGCACATGATCCGGCGGGACCCGAAGGAGAAGGCCGTTGCTCGTCTGAGGCAGGAGACCCGCACCGCACCCGGGCAACCGTGGTGCGCAGGCGCGCGATCTCGACCTCGGCACGGAGCCGCCTTCCCGATCCTCGGGACCGCCTGATCCCAGGCGTTGCCGCCCTCCCCTCCACCGGTCGATGCACCGCGCGCCCGCGGATCTTCCAGACGCCACCCTGTCCGCGAGCGCCCCGGAGGCATCAACCATGTCAACCTTCACCGTGTCCATCGTCTGCACCGACCTCGGTTTCGCGTGGCCGGACGGCGGCACCCTCTTCGACGACTTCCAGATGGCCGTGGGCCCGGGCCGTACCGGCCTCGTGGGCCTGAACGGCGCCGGGAAGTCCACGCTGCTGCGCCTGATGGCGGGCGAACTCGCGCCCACCCGCGGCTCGGTGCGGGTCACCGGTGAACTCGGCTACCTGCCGCAGAACCTCACGCTCGACACGACCGCCCGGGTGGACTCGGTGCTCGGCATCGCGGCGCAACGGGCGGCCCTGCACGCGGTGGAGGCGGGAGAGGTCGACGCGGCGCACTTCGCGGCGCTCGGCGACGACTGGGACGTCGAGGAGCGCGCGATCGCGATGCTCGACCGTCTGGGCCTCGCGCATCTCGACCTGGATCGCACCACGGGCGAACTCTCCGGCGGGGAGTCCGTCATGCTGGCTCTCGCGGGCCGGTTGCTGCGCCGCCCGGACGTGCTGCTGCTCGACGAGCCGACCAACAACCTCGACCTCGTGGCGCGCGAACGCCTGTACGAGGCGGTCGAGGCGTGGCCCGGCGTCCTGGTCGTGGTCAGCCACGACCGCGGGCTGCTGGAGCTGGTGGACCGGGTGGCCGATCTCCGGGACGGCGAAGTGCGCTGGTACGGCGGCACGTTCAGTGCGTACCAGAACTCGCTGGAGGTGGAGCAGGAGGCCGCCGAGCGCATGGTGCGGGTGGCGGAGTCCGACGTACGCCGCCAAAAGCGCGAGCTGACCGAAGCACACCACAAGCTGGCCCGCCGCAAGCGCTACGGCCAGAAGATGTGGGACAACAAGCGCGAGCCGAAGGTCATCATGGCCCAGCGCAAGCGTTCGGCGCAGGTCGCGGCGGGCAAGCACCGCACGATGCACGGCGAGCGCCTGGCCGACGCGCGCGAGCGTTTGACCGAGGCGGAGCGGGCGGTACGCGACGACGACGTGATCCGCGTCGACCTGCCGCTGACCGAGGTGCCGGAGGGCCGCCAGGTCGTGGCGCTGCCGGGCGTCGGGCTTCGGTTCGGGCCGCGGGTGAAGCTCGACGTACGCGGTCCCGAGCGCATCGCGCTGCTCGGCCGCAACGGTGCGGGCAAGACGACGCTGCTGCGGACCATCGCGGGGCTGACCGAGCCGCGCACCGGCGAGGTGCGGCGGGAGGTGCCGATGCGCTGCCTGCCGCAGCGCCTGGACCTGTTGTTCGACGACCTGACCGTGGTGGAGAACGTCGGCCGTTTCGCGCCGGGTGCGAGCGACAACGAGATCCGCGCGCGGCTGGCCCGGTTCCTGTTCCGGGGACGCCGGGCCGACCAGCGGGCGGACTCGTTGTCGGGCGGCGAGCGGTTCCGGGCCACGCTGGCGGCGCTGCTGCTGGCCGAGCCCGCGCCGCAGTTGCTGATGCTCGACGAGCCGACGAACAACCTCGACATGGCGAGCGTGCGGCAGTTGACGACCGCGCTGGAGTCGTACCGGGGTGCGCTGATCGTGGCGAGCCACGACGTGTCGTTCCTGCGCGGGCTCGGCATCACGCGGTGGCTGAACCTCGACGAGCGGGGGCTGACGGCGGTGGATCCGCGGTAGTGCGGGCGTGACGCGCGCCGCGTCGGCGGGTCAGCATCCCGGGACCGGCAGGACCAGGGCGCAGGTGCACTGTGCGTTCGCCGGATCGAGCGCGTTGAGCACCTCGCCCAGCGCGACGCGGTCGAAGATGACCGCGAGGTGGTCGGCGAAGTCGATGGCGCAGCGGTCGTGGACGACGATGTTGGCCGCCGGGGCCGGCAGGAAGCCGCCCTCCGACACCGGCGGCGACGACTTCGCCGACGCCCCGACGGGCCGGTCCGCGCCCTCCCGGCCCACGACGACCGGTCGAACCGCCGGGTTCGCGGTCCGGGTGACGATCTTGCCGGCTCGCCCGCTCCGTACACTGAGGAGCGTGGAGGAGCGCATAGCCACCGGTATCGGTGCACGTCCGGCGCCCGCTTTGCGGCGGTATGTCGACTCGTACGTCGGCTTCGACCTGCGCGCGCTCCCGGCCGGTGTGCACTGCGGCCCGCCGAGCCGCGCGCTCACGGCAGTGATCAGCCTGTCCGCCCCGTTGGAGGTCGCGGCGGGCGTTGACGACGGCTCTCCGGTCACCCGGTTCGGCAGCGTGGCCGGTGGTCTGATGAGCCGGTCCGTCGCGATCCACCACGACGGACGCCAGCAGGGTGTGCAGGTGGCGCTGACACCGCTCGGGGCTCGGGCCGTCTACGGCCTACCCGCCGCCGCGCTCGCCGACCGACTGGTCCCGCTCGACGAGCTTCTCGGAGCGCTCGGCGCGGAGCTGGTTGACCGGCTCCGCACGGCCGAGACATGGGCAGCGCGCTTCACCGTGCTGGACGCATTGCTCCTCCGCGCTGTCGGTCGCGGCACCGGCGGCGACCGTGTGCACCGGGTGCGCCCCGAGGTTGCCGAGGCCTGGCGCCGACTCGTCGCCGCGCGGGGATGTGTCCACGTCGGCGCGGTCGCCGCGGAACTCGGCTGGAGCCGCCGGTACCTCACCGAACGGTTCCGCGGAGAACTGGGCCAGTCGCCGAAGACCGTCGCCCGGATTCTGCGTTTCGAGCACGCGCACGAACTGGCAACGGCACAGGCCCCGCTCCCGTGGGCCGAGGTGGCGACCATCTCCGGCTACGCCGACCAAGCCCATCTCGTACGGGAGTGGAGCGAGTTCACGGGACGGTCGCCGACGGCCTGGCGGCGCGGCGAAGTTCTCCTCGGGCCCGGGTAGTCGCCACCCGACCGACCGTCGCGTCAACTTCTGTTCCCATTCCTTCAAGACCGCCCGACCGCTGTCGAGTGATGATCGTCGGCATGAGACTCGTCAACAACGAACGCAATGCCGTCGACTTGCGGACCACCCCCGTGCACCTCGGACTGGGATCGCGAGCGAAACCCGTCGAGGGCTTCGCCTGGGACCCGGAGGTGCTTCAGGCGTACAGCGCCGCGGTCGCGGCGGACGGCGCCGAGGGCCGAATGGTGATGATCTTCGACGGCGACGGGGACGGCGACCATTGGGAGAGCCACCCTGCCGGCGACGAACTGGTCGTATGCCTCAGCGGGTCGGTGACGGTCACCCGCGACGTGGACGGGGTGCCCGAACGCGTCCTGCTCGGGCCGGGCGAAGCCACCATCAACCCGGCCGGGGTATGGCACGCGGTCGACATGTCGGGGCCGACGTCCATCCTGGCCATCACCGCCGGCCTCGGCACCGACCATCGTCCTCGGACCGACTCCCGTACGACCGAACCCCTCGCTACGCCCGGCCGGGAAACGCCGTGACGATACGCATCGCGTGCCTCGGCGACAGCCTCACGCGCGCACAGTTCAGCGTCGACTACCTGGACCTCCTCGGACGACGCCACCCTCTCGGTGATGGTGATGGTGGTGGTGACAGTGACGTGCAGTCGGCCCGCTTCTGTGCCAACGGTGACTTCGCCTACAACCTGTTGCAGCGCGTGGATGCCGTCGTCGCGAACCCGCCCGATGTGATCACCGTGTTGATTGGGACCAACGACGCCCGAGCGAGCCTTCCGGGCTACCCCGTCGAGCAGGCCATGAAGCGCAAACGTCTCCCCGAACGCCCGTCCGCCGGCTGGTTCCAGGAGTGCCTCGCAACCATCGTCGAACGGCTGCGAACCGAGACCGATGCGACGATCGGTCTGCTGTCGCTGCCGGTTCTCGGCCAACAACTC
Organism: Embleya sp. L77; assembly: GCF_055557415.1. Taxonomy (NCBI): domain Bacteria; kingdom Bacillati; phylum Actinomycetota; class Actinomycetes; order Kitasatosporales; family Streptomycetaceae; genus Embleya; species Embleya sp. L77. The sequence goes on along the minus strand of NZ_CM145710.1, from coordinate 3,383,230 downwards.
GACGGACCCGCGGCGCGGGCGTCGCAGGAGTACAGCCGGATGATCGCCGAGGTCGCCGCCACCAACGAGGTGGCCTACCTTCCGCTCCACGAACGCCAGATCGAGGAACTGCGCCGAGCGGACCCGCCGCCGATTCCCTACCGGGAGGTGACACCCGCGGCGGTCGTCGGAGTCCTCCTCCAGCACACCGTGCTGCGCCGCAGCCTCGACACGATTTCGCGGCGCCGGGGTCTGGTGCTCACGACCGACCAGATCCACCAGAACAGCCGCGGCGCCGCCCTCATCGCCGAGGTCATCGACGCCGGCCTGTTGGCGAAGAGCGCGTAGCGGGAGTGCAGATACGCGCACCCTCCACGGCCGGTCTTCTTGTTCCGACCGACTGCCCGGGAGTGCTCGCTGATGCGGCAACGTGGGCGATCGGACGTGACGTGCATCTCTGACTGAGCATTTCAATATCCCCACCAGGCGTCTCCGGCGCCGGGCGCTGGAGGTAGCGGCGCCGGAGACGCGCGACATCCGAGGCCATCCGGGAGTCCTCGCAGCAGGCCTTGCTCAGGGTGCCTGGTTCGGAGATGCGGACGTCGCGGGCCGCCCCGCCGGCCGAACCGGCCCTGCGGCCCGCCGGGTTCGTCGAACTCATGCCTGACGGGGTGCCTCTGCGGACAGCGCCCGCGCAACCGGTATTCGGCCTGCCCGGCCCCGTCGGACTCAGGCCGGCGTCGGGAGGATGTCGACTTCGGCAACCAGCGGCAACAGCGCACGCTCGTCTGCCACCCGGCCGTATTTCGGGGTACCCGGGTCGTGCCGGTCTTCCCGGGCCGGACGAGATCGCGCGTGACCACTACCGTCACACCCCGGCTGGAGCGGGCGCCGCGCCCGGCCGGCGAATTGCCGCCTGGCAGGATGCTCCCCATGCCTACCGTTAACCTCGACAACCTCGTGACCTGGTACGACACCCACGGCGACCCGGCGGGGCAGCCCGTCGTGCTGTTGCACGGCGGCTTCGTGGACTCGCGCATGTTCGCCCCTGCCCTGCCCCTACTGACGGAACGTTTGCATGTCTTCACGGTGGATCGGCGCGGGCAGGGCCACTCACCCCACACACCCGGTCCGCTCTCCTACGACCAGATGGCGCGGGACACAGCCGCCTTCCTGGAGGAAGTGGTGGGCGGGCCGGCGCATTTGGTGGGCTACAGCGACGGCGCCACCGTGGCGATGCTCGTGGCCCTCCAAAGGCCCGACCTGGCCCGGAAACTGGTATTGATCAGCGGCAACCACCACCACGACGGCCTGGTGCCCGGCGTTCTGGACGGATTCGCCCACGAGGACACGTTGCGGTTCCTGGGATCGAGGTACGGCGAGGTCTCGCCCCACGGCGCGGAGCACTTCCCCGTGCTCGTGGACGAGTTGCTGCGGATGGCGGCTGCGGAACCCACCTTGACCACCGACGACCTCGGACGGATCAGCTGCCGCACCCTCGTGATGGCCGCGGACGACGATGCGATGACTCTGGAACACACGATCGCGCAGTATCGGGCCATCCCCGAGTCGGAACTGGCGGTCGTCCCCGGCAGTTCGCATCTCCTCGTGATGGAAAAGCCCGAACACGTCTACGGTCTCGTCGCCGAATTCCTGCTGACCGACGCGGCCCCCACCCGACAACCCATCCGACGTGCCCACTGACTCGGAGCCCCTGCCCCGGAGCCCTGACCACGAGTCATTCGTCGGCGACCGGGAGCGGCAGCACGAAGGGTCGGCGGTCGGCGGCCAACGACTGGTTGCGGCGGGTGCCGTTCCCTGTACAGACCGCTCGAACGATCGCCTGCCGGCAGCGAATGGCCGTCGCCCGATGCGGATAAGGCCGAGCGCCGACGCGTCCTGGGGTTCCGAGGAAATCGGCGCTCTGGAGGCGTATATGAACGGCTATCGCGGTGCACGGACGGCCGTGATCGTGGGTGCGGGAGTGGCCGGTCTGACCGCGGCCACCGCCCTGGCACGCGACGGTTGGCAGGTCGAGATCGTCGAGATCGGCCCGCCGGAGGCGACGTCCGGATGGGGGTTGTGCCTGACCGGTCCTTCGCTGCGCGCGCTGGACGAGTTGGGTCTGGCGGACGCGTGTCTGGCCGAGGGCTTCGGCATGAACACGATCACGCACGTGGACGTGAACGGCGAGCGGGCGGACGAGATCCGGTTGCCGCGCCTTATCGGTGCGCGGCGGCCGGCGATGGTCGGCATCGCGCGCCCCGTACTGCACCGGATCCTGCGCGCGGAAGCCGAGCGGCGCGGCGTGGAGATACGCCACGGAGTGACCGTTGCCGCGGTGGAGCAGGAGGGCGAGCCGGTCCGGGCGCGGTTGTCGGACGGGACGGTCCGCGAGGTCGCGCTGCTGGTGGGCGCGGACGGGATCCGCTCGACGACGCGGGACCTGCTGGGGCTCCGGACCTCACTCGACTTTCACGGGCAGATGGTCTGGCGGGCTCTGGTGCCCCGCCCGCCGTTGGCCACCGGGATCCATCAGTTCGCCGGGAGGACCGACACGGCCGGCCTCGTGCCCCTCTCGGACACGGGAGCGCCAAGACGGCCCGGATGTTCCCCGGCGGCCACATGGGCGAAGGGCCCGTGCTGCCCACCGTCCTGGACTGGCTGACCGAACGACTGAGCTGACCGGCACGGCTCGAAGAGGAGAGCACCATGAACAACAGCAGTCTGATCACCCACCTGCGGCACATCGACATCGCCATGCCGAACCTCGCCGAACAGCGCCGGTTCTACACCGAGTTGTGGGGCCTGACCGAGACCGCCGCTGACACCGGCGTCTCGTTTCTGGCGGCCGAAGGCTCACCGGAGCAGTACGTGGTGCGGCTGCGCAAGGACGCCCACAAGCGTACCGACCTGATCGCCTTCGGCGCCGCCGGCGCCGACGATGTCGACGCCCTGGCCGTACGACTGACCGCTCAGGGCGTGCGGTTGGTGCACGAGCCGCAGTCGCTGGACACTCCCGGCGGCGGCTACGCGGTCCGCTTCTTCGACAACGAGGGCCGCGTGGTCGAGGTCTCCGCCGACGTCGCCGCCCGTCGGCACCGCAGGATCGAGCGCCGCGAGTCGGTTCCCGTGCGCCTGTCCCATGTGCTGATGAACTCTCCCACCCCCGAGGTCACGGTGACCTGGTACATCAAGCACCTGGGGTTCCGTCTCTCGGACACGATGTGCGTGGGCGACTGCGGCGAGATCATGAGGAGATGAACGAGTTCATCGCCGCCAAGTCCCACAACGACGTCGATCCGGGCCTGTTCACGGCCCCGCCGATGTGAGCGGAATGGAGAACCACGTGGAACCCGCGCACTTTCGGCTCACCGGCGAGTTGCACGACGGTCCGCAACCCGGCTACCCGCGCTCCTTGCGGGAAGCCCTCGCGTTCATCGAGGCGAACCTCGCCGAGCAATCCTCGCCTCCACCGACCCCGTCGGCACGATCGCCTACCGGTGGGGCGTCTCGCATCTCGGCCGCTTCGCCGGCGAGTATCGCGAACGTTTCGCCGAACTGCCCTCCCACACCGCGATGCGCCGGTAGCCCGACGTCGTCCCTCGCCTACCTGCCGAACACCGCCTCGGCCCGGTCCGCTCCGGGCCGTCATCGGGATGTATGTCCAAGCCACGCGCATGTCTGTCCACTCGTCCGAGCAAGTCCGCCAGGGCGCTGCGGCCGGCGGCGGGGCCACGGCCCGGATCCCACTGCGTGGCACGCTGCGCTGCGCGATCTGCTCTTGGCGGCCGTCCGTCGAGGCGAACCCTGGGCGAAGGTGTGGCCGGCCGGGGCCGCGCGGCTCGCTGTGGAACGCGGAACCGAGACGGCGGATACAGCCCGGGCGGTCGGCGGCGACCCGGTCCTTGCGGTCGCCGCGACGCACGGCGTGTCCTTGCCCGGCAGCGCAGTGGCTGGTCGGCCTGGTCGGCCCGGACTGGGACATGCCGTGACCGCGAATCGCCGCCTGGCGAACACCCCCGCGTGGTCGGCCGGTACGACTCCAGGAGACGGGACCGCCCCACAGGCAACCGCACGCGGCGATCCCTTGAACAGGCAGTCCGCCGGGCGGCGCGTCCACGAGTTCACGACGGTCTTGATGACGATCGGGATGTCGCCGCGCCAGGCTACGGCGCGCAGGACCACCAGATCGTCGTCGGTGTACTCGCCGCCGGCGTCGCGGACCGCCCCCAGATGGGACATCCACGTGTCGGACCCGGGGACGTGCAGTTGGTCGCGTCGATATCCGTCGATCCGGGTGATGGCAGCGCGACCCTTCGGCTGTGATGACCAGCACGTGCCGGTCGTCCCACCAGCGCTGCGCACAGCGCTGGTTCGTATTGTGGATACCGTGCCTTGTGCATCCGCGCTGCCCGCGTAGGTTACGGATTTCCGACCACAGCCGGGAGGCGCACAGGTGACCACAAAGGACAATGACATCACTGTCGTCCACTTGATGCGCCACGGTGAGGTGTTCAACCCGGAGGGCGTGTTGTACGGCCGTCTGCCCGGCTACCACCTGTCCGAGTTGGGCGTGAAGATGGCCGAGCGCGTCGCGGACCACCTCGCCGACCGCGACATCACCTACGTCGCCGCCTCGCCGCTGGAGCGGGCGCAGGAGACGGCCACGCCGATCGCCGTCCGCCACGACCTCGAGGTCGCGACCGATCCGCGCCTGACCGAGGCGAAGAACAGCTTCGAAGGTAAGACGTTCGGTGTCGGCGCGGGCGCGCTGCGCAATCCGCGGTACTGGAAGTACCTGCGCAACCCCTTCCAGCCGTCGTGGGGCGAGCCGTACATCGACCAGGTCGTGCGCATGACCTCGGCCCTCGATGCCGCGCGGGACAAGGCGCGCGGGCACGAGGCGGTACTCGTCAGCCACCAGGTGGTGGTGTGGATCGTGCGTTCGTACATCGAGGGGCGGCGCCTGCTGCACGACCCGCGCAAGCGGCAGTGCTCCCTGGCGTCGCTGACGACGTTCACGTACGCGGGCGACCGCATCGTGTCCGTCGGCTACAGCGAGCCCGCGAAAGACCTGCTGCCGTCGAAAGCCGAGGCGTCGTCGAGGACCCAGTTCGGCGCCTGACGCGACGAGCGCCAACCTCACGCCCGGGGTTAGGTCCCAGTGGCGCGGCGGCAGGCGGAGCACCCATGTCGGCCCGGGTCCGCGGAGCACCCCGGGTGGCCCTGGTCCCGCCCGGCACCCGGCCGTTCTTCACGAACGACCTGCTGCGGCAGTGGCTCGCGGCGTGTGTCAGCCGTATCGGGGCACAGTGCGACGACGTCACCATCACCACCCGCGAGCTGCCACAGGTCGGCGAAGTCGCGGCGTGGGCCGAGTCGTTCGCGCCCCGCATCGACAACGCCGACGTGGTGCTGCTCATGTCTCCGTGGCGGTTCCCGCCGGTACCCGAAACACGGAAGTCGTCCTGCGACACGATACGAACGCGCCAGGCCGCGAAGCCCTTCGCCGAGGTCGGGTACGGTGGACCGTACTTCGACGTGCCCGGCGTACCTCACCCGCACGACACCATCTTCTACTTCGACATCGACAAACGGCGCCCCACGTACCCGCAGTGGTCGAGCACGCACTCTCCCCGCGGGTCTCCTCTCCTCGACTGCGCATAGCCACCCCGCGGGACGCGGAGCTCGGTGCCGGGAAGCAACAGGCCGCCGATGTCCAGTTCGCGCAGGCCGAGTCCGGCGGCGCGCACCGGGTGGTTTCATTGGCTGCGCGCGGGCGCTCCCGCACGCAGTACAGGGCGAACGGCAAACGGGGGGACACGTGTACGGCGTCGAGGGCATGATCAGCGCGCATGCGCGGGCGGCGGTCGAGGCGACCGGCGCAGCGGACGCGGCGACGCGCGAAGAGCGCTTGTCGGAACTCGCCGCACAGTGGGCCGCGGACGCGGGCGGTCACACGGTCGACACCCTGGCCGTACGGCTGATCCACGCGCAGACCGTCGCGGAAGCCGGTGACGTGTGCTGCGCTGCTGGGAGTTGCTCGGGAAGGTTGTCCGAGACGCCTCCCGTGTCCTGGGCCGTGACCACGAGCTGACCCTGCGCGTGCGCGCCGCAAGTGCGACGCACGTGGCCGCGGCCATGGCCGACGCGGAGCGACAGGCCCGCGCCGACGTGGCCAGGAGCATCGCCGACGCGGAGCTGAAGTCGCGCGCTCTCAGCCGGAGGAGAAGACATTGTGACGCGAGCAGTGGTGACGGACTCGTTCGCCTTTTCGAACGGCGACTCCGCGGTCTTCATGACCGTCGAGCGCGGAGAGTTCACCCGGGGGCAACGGGTCAGGGTGAGTCGCGACGCAAGCCTCCTGGGCGAGGCGGTGATCCAGTTCGGTTTCGCCGAGGTGGGAGCGAACACGGAGGGCAGCCGGTCACCTCACGCCATGATCAAGGGCATCATCTGTATGCGCGGCGACGTGATCGAGGGCATGGAAGGGTGACGTGCCCCCGGAGGCGGCGGCACGCTCGTCGTGTCCGCCACCTGCGGTTGCGTCTCGAACCAACGGCGTGCCGCTGATGGTCGCGGGGAACCCGCTTCCTCGACTGCCTCCGCATCGAGTCCGCCACCCGTGTCCGGTTTCGACGAGCCGGTCCATCGCCTGCGGCCCCGACCTCGCGAACCGGACCGAGGGACGAGTGGCGGCGCGCCCGAAGCCAGGCGCCGCCGTGGCCGGAAGAAGTCGGGATCCGCCTCCACCACCGCACCTACGACTGCGACCCGTTGGGCCGCGACCGGGGCCACGCCTCCCCGATCACTCCCGGGGCGGGAAGTAGGAGGCCCACATCAACCCCCACGACGCCCGCCGGATCTGGATCCGCCTCCCCGAACTCGGGCTGACGATGGTGGACGCGGAGATGCTGAGCCTCGGACAGGGGATGCCTCGTAAACGCCCCTCCACCGTCCGACCGGAGCCCGGATCATGCCCGCGCTGCGGCAACGGGCAGGACTACTGCGAACGGTTCGACGCAGCGCTGTGCGTGGCGTGCGATGAATGGCGTGAAGGCGTCTGCAACTCTGCGGTACCGCACGTCAACCGAGCCTTCGCCAAGGAGCACCCGACACCACACAGCGAAGTCCCAGGTCACAAAGCACAGACCAACATTCTCAATCGGCGCCGCGCCCCACGTCGGAACACCGCACCCCGAACCCGCCATTGGGAAGAAGCACCGCAAAGGGCTCGCCATCTCCTGCCTCTCCGGCGGAGGTTCGACGGCCCGTAGGCGCCGCTCCACGGCAGCCGCGTCGGAGGGCGCCGGCATGATCGCGCCATGACCATCGAACGTGTGCTCGCCGACGTCGACGCCCACCCCTGGGACGCCACGAGTCACGCCTACGGCCCCGCGAGCGACACCCCCGGGCTGATCCGCCAAGTCGCCGACGACGACGAGGAGATCGCGGACGCGGCGGTGGGCGAGTTGTACGGCTCGTTGCTGCACCAGGGAACCGTGTACGCGGCCTCGGCCGAGGCCGTTCCGTTCCTGGCCCGACTGGCCGCCGCCGGATGCCGGCCGGCGCGGTTGACGGCCCTCGTCGGTGGCATCGCCGCGAGCGAGGACGAACACGAGGTGGCACCGGGGGCGTGCCGGTCCGCCGTCGCCGCGCAGGTTCCACTCCTGCTGCCACTGGTTGCCGACGCCGATGCGGTTGTGCGGCAATACGCGACGTGGGCGCTGGGCCACACCGGACGGGTCGATCCGCTCCTCACCGCCCTGCGCGAGCGGTGGGCGTACGAACGCGAAGCGGTGGTCCGGGCCGAGTTGTTGACGGCGATCGTCCGGTTGGATCAGGCGGGCGCGGAGAAGTTCGCGTTCGAGGGCCTGGCCGGGTGCCAACCACCCCAGGTGCGTGTGGCGGCGGTGTTGGCCGTCGTCGACGCGGGCCTTCCGTGGACGCGGGCCGCGCACGAGGCGACGCTCGCCGTGGTCCCGGCCGACGAGTACCTGGCCGAACGTCCGTACCTGGAGCAGGACGAGCCGCTGACCCACGTCGTGACTGCCCTTCTGGAGCGCGATCGCGCCGGTGATCGCGAGGCCGCGTGCGCGCTCTTGGACGCCGGGCTGCACGATGTGTGCGCGGACGTGCGAGAGGCGGCCCTATACGCGGCGCACACCGCGTGCGCGACCTCCCGCGGGGCGACGGCCGCGCTGTTGCCGGCGCTGGTGGAGCTGCTCGACGATCCGGAGTCGGCGTCCGGCGCGTTGCAGATCCTGAGCGAGATCGCCCCGCACGTCGCCCTGCCCGCAGCCGCCCCGGACGCACTCGCCGCGCTCATCGAGCGTGCCGAGCACACCGACAATGCCTTGGCCGGCGAGACGCATCGCGCCTTGGCGGTGCTCGCCGCCGTCGCGCCCGAACGGGCCGCCGGGATGCTCGCGCACGATCTCGAACACCGGCATCACGCGCTCGGTCTGCTCGCCGACACTCGGGTGCCGGACGGGGTGCCGTTCCCGTTCGACCCGGCGCTCCTGGACGCGATACGCGCGCGTTTGGGCCGCACCGACCTGGGCGAGGCCGAGGCTCGCCACCTGCTGTGGGTCGTCACGTACTGGGGTGGCGAGGCCGCCTCGATCACGTCGCAACTGTGCGCCGTCCTGGAGCGGTTCCCGGCCGGCGCCGCGCGAGCGTTGGGCGCCGTGTGCCCGCCCGACCTGTGCGACGAGGTGGGCGAGCGAGTGCGCGCGGCCTACGCCACCGGCCCCGAGTCCGGTCGCCCCGAGGCGGCACGCGCGCTGCACACACTGACCGGTTCGACCGCTCCGCTGTTGGCGACCCTCGGGGCCGAACTCGCCGCCCGTGACCACCGGGTGACCACCGCCGTGACGGAGGCCGCCGCACTCGGCCCGGCCGCCGTCGAGCTCGAGGCGCTGCTGCGCGCCGCGTGCCCCTCGTCCGAACGCCGGCGCACGATCCCCGGCCTGCACCTCGAGATCACCATCGCCGATGCCCTGTGGCGGATCACCGGCGACGCCGACGCCGCGGTGCGCACGCTGGACGCGGCCCTGGCCGACGCCGAGGGCGCGGCGTGGTTCGACTCGGTGCGCGCGCACGCCGCACGCACGGCGGCCGACCTGGGCCGGGCCGCACTGCCGCTGCGGCCACGCCTGACCGCGCTCCTGGACAAGCCGCCCTCGGCACCCTCGGCCGTACTGGCACTGCTCGCCCTCGATCCCGCGGCCGACCGTGCGGCGCTCGCGGACGCGGCGTTGACCGCTCTCGAAGCGGCCGCCGATACCGACACCGCGTTCCGGGCCTTGGCGGCGGTCGGCACTCAGGACTTGACCTCCGACCGGGTCGCCAGGCTCACCGCGCTGGCCGAACGCGACCTGCGCGTCGTGCGGTGGGGCGTGAGAACCCGGATCGTCGCCGCCGACGAGCACCTGCGCACACGGGCGCGGCAGGCGGCCCGCGGCTGACGCCGACGCGGAACGCGGGGACCGTTCGCGAACGACGTCGACCCGACTCGCGGGACGGGCGCGCGGCGCGGTGGTTGGGGCGGCATCGGCCTGCCGTCACCGACGGTGGCGCCAAGATCACCGTTCGACCTGTTCGACCGGCCCGACCACCGACGGTGCCTTGCGGGCACGAGGGCCGCGACGGGCTTCCCCGGCGCCTGCCCGCGCGCCGGCGCTTCTCCCTGCAGGAGCCGGCCGGCCCTCTCGACCTGAGCGACGGCAGCAACGTCGTGGCTCAGGCGTACAGGTTGAAGTTTGTCATGGGTGCCGGGCGCGACGGCCACGCTCGCATCGGTGGTCGAGCACCCCGTGCTCCGCCGTAGGCGCCACGAAGCCGTGTGGAGCCCCGCCCACAACGATGGAGCGGACGTCCGGGGGCGCCGCATCGGGTCGGGAGAACGTTGCCCATGGCGATGCCGCTCGGCGGCCGGGAGCGTCCGTTCGCCGTTGTGTGCCGCGGCCCCTCGGGTCAGCGTCTGCGGTTTTTGAGAACGCGCGGAATCACGACGATCGCGACGATCACCCACAGGGCGACGAACGCGTACGGGAACCAACTCGGCCCGTCCGGACGATGGTTGGCCAACAACGCCCCATGCTCCGTGATCGCTGCCACCTCAAGGCCCATGATCGTCCCCTTTCGTGACGGCCGTCGTCGGCCGACCGCCCGAGTCGGCACCGACAGGGTTGTTCCCGTCGACGCGGACGGCGTCTACCCCGGCCCCACGCCCCCAGTCGTCGCGGCCGGCGAGTCGGGCGGCGAGACGGCGGTTGCCCCGACAAGCAGACCCGGCACTCTCGGGCGACCCCGACCCTGCGAACTGGTCGATCGACCCCTGTCAACACGGTCGCGCCGTCCGGCACGGACGGTGTCGCCGGCGACCACCCGGGCCGGGGCGTCGGCGAGTTCGTCGAGCCTGGACAGCCCGTTGTGGGGCAGAATCACCGGCTCGGTGAACATGATCAGCTAGTGGCCGGAGCGCGGGCCTTTGAACCGGCCGGTGTCGGGATCGATGCTCGCGGTGTGGACGTACATCTTGCCTTCGGGGCCGTAGAGCAGGAATACGTCGTCTCTTGGGGCGCCGATGGCCATCGCCGCGGTGGAACGCACCTCTTGGCGGGCGGTGTCGCGAACGGTCACGGGCGGGGACCGGTGTTCGCCGTTGTAGGTGGTCACCTCGACGATGTCCGCCTCGTCCCGATAGGCCGCGCACAGCTTGTTTCCGTGCGCGAACATGCTCGGGCGTGTGGCGGACGAGGCCGGTTGCGGTCCGAGGCCCCGGGCCGGGGGGTTCGGTCGCGGTGGTGTGGCCACGGGCGCCGTCCTGTCCTACCTCTTCGCCGTGACCTGTATGCAGGCCACGTTCGGCGGGGAGCACATCGACGCGTGGTCGGAGGAGACCGTGGGTGGCGGCGTCGGCGAGTCCGCGGCTGGTGGCCGCTCGGTGGAGGAGCTCTCGTCGAGCGCACGTGTCGCCGTCCAGGCGGCCGCGACGACGACAACGTAAACCAGGATGTGTTTCCGGTACCGACGCATGACTCCCCCGTGGACTCGGACCGGCAACAGCGTAACCGCCGCTCCCGACAACCGCGTTCGCCACCGCGCATCTCGTCCGCGCGCTTGTGGGCGACGGCTTCGTCGTTGGCTGGGTGCCCGCGAGACCACGGTAAAAGCGTTCGAGAACCACCTTGAACGGTTCGAGCGGCCCACCCACGAGGCGGGATGGTTGTACCCGGCGAGGCTTCCCGCAGGGTGGCCGGCGATCGGCTGCGCCGAACAACCGCGACGGCGAACACATCGTCCGGACGGGCCGGCGCAACCCCGTCAGGAAAGCGGTCGGCCTGCCGGAACTCCGGTTCTCCGCCCATCAGTACGAGACCGAGCTCCGGCGCGCCGGAGCCGACCTCGATGGGGAGTGGCCGGCGGAAACGGTCGCACGCCTGCTCGAGGCGGCACTGAGGGAACACGAGGACCGGCCGGCACGGTGGGACTGCGACCTGGACGCCATCCGGTCCGCGGGCACGGAACCCGATCGCGTCGACGTGACGTTTCCCCGCGGCGCGGCCGACACCGACCGCCGCCGGCTTCAGGGTTGGCCGGCATGTGGCCCTCCAAGGGTCAAGGGCCCGCCGTTTCGGCGGGCCGTACGCGGCGCGTACGCGTTCACGGCCAACCGGACCCACGCATGCTGCTCGTTCTTCTCCTTCTCCGTCACGATCGCCCACGACCGCGAGCCGGTGGCCCCTGAGGCGAAACACGAGGCGGGCACCACGTCCCACCCGGTCCTCGCGCTCACACTCGCTGCCTCGCCGTGTCCTACGCCGTCCTACCACAGGGCCGCCGGTCTCCCCTCGATCGAGCCCGATCCGCCCCCGAGCACCACACGGCGCTCCTGGCCAACTAGTCTTCGTGCGTCATCCTGATGCCTGAGCAGGCTCCGCATCCGTCGAGCGGTTCCGGAGCCCAGTTGTCCCTGTGAGGAACCTGTCATGAGCGAGCCGCGCGGGGGCGTCGGCCGGGATCATTTCGCTCGACTGCGCCGCCTGCGGTGGGGTCCACGCCCGCGTCGTTCGGTGTTCGGACGCGAGGGCGGCCGCATCGTGACGGCGGTCGTCGGCGCCGCCTCCGGCGAACGGCGCGGTGGTCGCCTGGGCCAGGCGTCCGGCGCGCGTCACGGCGGGGATCCCGAGCCCGCGAAGCCGTCCGGCGTCTCCCCGCCCCGGTGGCGGATATGTCATGTGGCGGTTGCGCTCGCACTACCCCTGTATGTGGGATGGGGCCTCCTGCTGGCCACCGGTGGCGGTGATCTCGCGGCTCAGTACTCCTGGGCGGAGTTCGCCGTGCGGCATCCGGGTACCCCGTACGGCCTGTTCTGGTTTGGCGGGATCGACGTCGGCAGCTACAGCGTCCTCTCGCCGCCGCTGATGGCGTTGGTCGGGGTCCGCACTCTCGCCGCCCTCAGTGGGTTGATCTCGACCTGGCTGTTGGCCGCGCTGTTGGTGCGCACCACCCGGAGAGTGCCGACGTGGCCGGCGCTGATAGGGGCGCTGGCGGTGTGGGCCAACGTCGTCTCGGGCCGCGCCACATTCGCTCTCGGTGTCGCAAGCGCGCTGGGCACCTTGCTGGTCCTCGTGGGGCGGCACACACCTGTGTGGCGGCTCGTCGCGGGGGTCGTGGGGACGGGGCTGACCGTGCTGTTCAGCCCCGTGGCCGGCCTGTTCCTTCTCGTGGCGGGCGCGGGGTTCCTGCTCGACCGGCAGTGGGCGAGAGGCCTGGCCCTGACCGTACCGACGGGTGTGGTCGGTGGGTTGGTGAGCGCGCTGTTCCCCTCCCATGGCCAACAGCCCATGGGAGCCGAGCGGATCATCCTGCCGGTCCTGGCCGGCGTCGTGGTGGCGTTGACGGCACCGCGCGACTGGCGCGAGCTGCGGGCCGGTGGCGCGGTCTACGCCGTCGGAGTGGTGCTGACCTGGCTGATTCCTTCGCCGGTGGGCACCAACGTCGAGCGCCTGGGCACGCTTCTCGGCGCGCCCGTGCTGCTGGCAATCTGGTTCGAGCGGAGACGGCGAGACCCGCAGCCCGGGAGGTTCTTGCTCCGAGTCGGTGGTGACGTGTCCTTCCGCACGCGCTTCTGTGCAGCGGGGCTGGCGATGTGCGTGATCTGGACGGCGGTGGTGACGGTCCGAGATGTGCAGGCGCACACGGAGGTGCCCGGCTGGTCGCGGCACACCGCCGGGGTCATCGCCGAGTTGGACCGGCTGGGCGCCTATCGCGGCCGTGTCGAAGTGGTCCCCACCGGCTCGCACCGCGAGGCCCGGGTGTTCGCCCGGTATTTCCAGACGGTGCGCGGCTGGAACCGCCAACTCGACATGGAGCGCGGCCGGTTGTTCTACTCCGAGGAGCTCGACGAGGCGAGCTATCGGGCGTGGCTGAACGATTGGGCGGTCGGCTACGTCATCCTGCCGCACGCCCCACCGGACGGCTACGCCAGGACCGAGGCCGCGTTGATCCGGTCCGGCCGTCTGGGCTCCTGGCTGGAGCCGGTCTGGAACGACGCCTATTGGACCATCTTCCGCGTCCGGGACGCAGTGCCATTGGCCACCGCCCCCGCCGAAGTGCTCCGTGCCGGCGACGCCGACATCGTGCTCAGGATGCCCCGCCCGGGAACGGTCACCGTGCGTGCCGCCTACTCGCATTGGCTCTACTCCGACGGCGCCTGCCTGCGCGCGAGCGGCCCCTGGATACAACTGACCGCTTCGCGCCCCGGGATCTACCGGATCACCTCCAGCTACTTCCCCCCGGATGGCTGCCGAACATGAGGCTCGCGGCCGGGAGGCACCGACGCCGTCCCACATCCCCGAGACCGCTCAGCCTTTGCCGGCATACGCGCACTCGACCTGCGCCACGCCGCACATCCACCCGTCGACGTCCTGGAGCGCGGCGACCCGGCCGACTCCGCCGTGGACCGCTACACCCGCACCTGCATACGGACGTTCGCCGACCACGACGTACCGGCGACGCTGATCGTGCGGCAGACGGCCGCGCAGTGGAAACGGCGCAGCGATGGGGGACGCGGGGTACGGAGTGGCGCGGGGACCGCCGAGGGCGTGGGTGGGGTCGTGGAGGGCGCGGTCGGGCCGGAAGACTCGGATGTGCCGGGCGGGGGCGGGGAGGTGTACGGGCTCGGCCTCACCGCTGGAATCACCTCACCCACGCCTGCACAGTCGCGGAAGTGAGCCAGAGCCTGCACGCCAACCGTGACGACGGGGAATGGATCCGCAGGTGGGGGTCGGACCCGAACGTCTTCGGCCGGGAACCGATCTTGAAATCGCTCCTTGTCGAGGTCTTCAAACCGGAATCTCGACCGACGAAGGGCTACAACCGCGCGGACGCCTCGGGCCACAGGGCCCTGTCGAAGCCTCCGCCCGCAACGTCCTCCTCATACCATCCCCGGCCCGCGAGCCAGGTCTCGAGCCACTCTGCGAGGCTTCCCGCATCCACGAACCACGCCCGGGACAGGTCCTGCCCGCTGATCGCGTTCGGCTCGAACAGGAGGACCGTTCCGTCCTCGCTCCGGCAGTCGACGCACGCGAACATGGCACAACCCCAGTCCAGGATGGGCAGGACGCCCTTGGGCCACGACCACCAGGTGTCCGCATCCGCAGTCGGAACCCGTCCCAGGTAGCCCTCGACCGCGGCCTCCTCACCATCCGGATCCGGGTCACCGGACAGCGGCAGCAGCGCGTCCATGGGGCCGAATCCGCCGTTGCCCACCTTCGAGTACAGCGCGGCAAGGAGGGGATGCAGGCGGAAGCCGAGCCTCTGCTCGGCCTCGTTCAGAGCCTCCGCAGAGACCGGGGGCCGCAGCCACTCGCTCTCGGCAGCCTTGGCTGCGACTCGTTCAACCAACTGCTCGAAGTTGTCCACGGCGACATACTCGCTCACTCGGGGCGGAATTCGGCGGGCTCGGCGAAGTCCTCGCCATCATCGGCTCGGCTCAGGTACGTGGGCCGGCGCCGCGGAGCAGGGTGTCGATGATGCGGGCGGCGAGAGCGTCGGGGTCGGCGCCGCCGTCCGCGTTGCCGTGCAAGGACTCCCCCAGGAGTGCGTAGTAGACCCGGCGCACCCAGTCGAGGTCGGCCGCCTCGTCGATGAGCCTCTCGTCTTGCGCCCTTTTCAGTACGGCGGTGCAGCGGCGGGCGATGTCCTGGTGGAGGACGGCGGCCTCGCTGTCCGGGTCGGCGGGCAGTTCCAGGGCGAATGCCCAGGCGCTCTTGACCTGGAGCACGTTGGCGGTGATCCGGTGCATCGCCACCAGGGGCGGCGCGGTGTCCGGTCGGCCGTCGTCCACCGCTTGGGCGAGTTGGTGCGCCGCGGATGAGGCCAGCGCCTCGATCAGCGCCTGCCGATTGGCGAACCGCCTGTGGATCGTCGTGCGGGCCACCCCGGCGGCCGCGGCGATCTGCTCCATGGAGGCGCCGGGTTCTTCGGCGAGGACCCGCTCGGCCGCTTCCAAAATCGCGCGCACGCTGCGCTCCGCGTCCGAGCGCAACGATCGCGCCGCAGTCCCACCCATCGCGCCTCCCAGTCAGAACAATTATCGAACACAACAATACAACACTGATGCAAGGGCATCCATATCTGCATCAACTCTGTTGCACTTTGGCGAGTTACTGCTACCTTCTCATCTCAGTTGCCAGCCTGAAGGAGAATCTCATGCACAGCACCGCCCTCATCACCGGAGCGTCGTCCGGCCTCGGCGCGGAATTCGCCGCGCAGCTCGCCGCCCGCGGAAACGACGTGATCCTGGTCGCGCGTTCCGAAGACCGTCTCGCCGCGCTCGCCGAGCGCCTGAACGCCGAGCACGGCGTGCGCACGCACGTGCTCGTCCAGGATCTCGCCGAGCCGGACGCGGCCCGCCGCATCGCGGTCGAGCTGGCCGCCCGCGGTCTCGGCGTCGACCTGTTGGTCAACAACGCCGGCTTCGGCACCTGCGGCCGCTTCGAGGAGATACCCGCATCCCGCGACCACGACCAGCTGATGGTCAATGTCGTCGCACTCGTCGACCTCACCCACGAGTTGCTGCCCGGGATGCTGCAACGCGGCCGCGGCGCGGTCGTCAACGTGGCCTCCAACGCCGGGTTCCAGCCGGCGCCGTACTTCGCCGTCTACGGCGCGGCCAAGGCGTTCGTCCTCAACTTCGGCCTCGCCCTGCGACAGGAGTACCGTCGGCGCGGCATCCGCGTGCTCACCCTGTGCCCGGGCCCGGTCGAGACCGCCTTCTTCGACACCATCGGCACCCGCCGGGCGGCCGTCACCGGCTCGATGACCACCCCGGAGCCCGTCGTACGCGCCGCCCTGCGCGCGCTGGAGCGCGACCGCGGCTATGTCGCCCCCGGACTCGGCAACGCCCTCACCGCGCACCTGACACCCCGCCGCCCCCGAACCCTGGTCGCCGCCATCGCCGAACGCATCACCCGCAAGGTCCTGGCCTCCCCGGACCACGCCCCGGCAGCCGCCTCCACGTCGCCGGAACACGCCGCGGAGCACGCCGCATGAGAACCACCGCCGCCTCCGTCGGCGCGGCCTCGGCGATGCTGCTCGTCGGTACGTCGACCGCGGTCTCCGCCACCATCGCCGACTACCCGGTCTTCGCCGGACAGGCACTGCGCTACGCGCTTGCCGCAGCGATCCTGCTCGCCGTCGCACAACACCGGCGCCTGCCCCCTGTCCGCCTGACCCCGCGTGACATCCTGCTCCTCATCGCGTTGGCCGCCACCGGTCTGGCCGGGTTCAACCTCTTCCTGGTCGAAGCCACCCGGCACGCCGGCCCCGCCATGATCGGCAGCGTGATCGGAACCGTCCCCCTCGTCCTGGCACTCGTCGGACCCTTGGCACAACGCCGACGCCCCGCCCCCCGCATCGTCGGCGCCGCGCTCGTCGTGGCACTGGGCGCAGCAGTCGCCGCCGGCCTCGGCTCGGGCAGCCCGACGGGTCTGCTCCTGGCGCTGGGCGCGCTCGCCGGCGAGGTGGCCTTCTCCCTGCTCGCCATCCCGCTCCTGCCCAAACTCGGCCCCCTGAGGGTCGCCGCCTATCCCGCCGCTCTGTCGGTGCCCATGCTCCTGGCCGCGAGTCTCGCGGTGGACGGTACCGACTCCCTACGGCTCCCCACCCCCAGCGAAGCAGCCGCCTTCGGCTACCTCGGCGCGATCGTCACCGCGCTCGCCTTCTTCCTCTGGTACGACGCGCTGCGCCGCCTCGGCGCCGACCACGCGGGCCTCTTCGCCGGCCTGGTGCCGGTGGGCGCACTGCTCACCACCCTCGCCCTCGGCCTCGGCCGGCCGGGCCCCGCCGACACCGCCGGCGCCCTGATCGTCGCGGCAGGCGTCGCCCTCGGCCTGCGACGACCCGCCACGAAAACACCCCAACACACCATCTCCAAAGGGGCGTTCCCGAGCCCATCCGGACGCCCCACCCAAGTCCGCTCGTCGGGTGCGGCACCCGGGCGACTCAGGCGGACGTGGTGCGCCAACAGTAGGTGACGCCTACGACGATGCGCCGAGATCCCTGGCTGGGCAGCGCCACCGGATCGGAGCGCCCGTTCGGGAGCGCCCTCCAGCCCGCCCGTGCCCGGCGCACCACGCCTGCGGGACCGCTGCGACGAACTGGCCCGGCGCCGCTGACGCGAGCTGCTTCCGCCCGCTACTTGTCACATCGGCGGCGCGGGTAGTCCTCCGGCGACCACGGAGCCGTTTTTGACGCCGAAACGGCGTCGCACGAGAGGTGCCGAGCCGACTACCGGGTACTTGGGTACGTCACCGCGCGCCCCGGTCGTCATGCGTGCGACGTTCGTGTCAAGGCGGGACGGCCGGGCCGGCGCATCCTGTAGGACCGGTGCCGGCGCGTCCGACTCCACCTGGGGGTCCCTCGATGCCGACGATGAGGGTCCCTCACTCCGTTCACCGTCTCGAAGTCGATCTACTGTCTTGCCCGGCACCGCTTCGCGGAAATCGATCATGCGACGGATGACTGCCCTGCGGACCGACGATCGCGTCATGCGTCGGGCGATCGGCGAGACGGGGCACTCGACGAGTAAGGATGAAATCCATGAAGGCAGGACCCTCCCGTCCTCGAAGAATGACGGTGGCGGTTGTGGTGACGGCCGTCGCGTCGGCTCTCGTCGTCACGGGGTGCAGCGGCGACAGCGATTCGGGCGCGAGCAAGGGCGCGGATTCACCGCTCAGCCGGTCGGCTGCAGCGGGCAGCGCTCCGGCGGACAACGCTCCGGCGGGTACCGCCGCAGGGAAGCCGGTCGACCCGAACGCCGAGCTCGCCGAACTGAGGGGCGCCGGAGGGGCTGTGTTGGTCGTCAAACAGGTGCTGCGGGACTCCGGCGGGTTCGTCACGGTCCAGGGCATGCTCACCAACAACGGCCCCATTGCCCTGAACCCCGCCGCGTGGTCCGGCACCGAGACCGTCATCCAGAACCGAAATCTCAACTCGGTGGGCGGAGCGACCCTGGTCGACAAAGCCGGCAGGAAGCGCTACTACATCCTGCGTGATACCGACGGACAGTGCTTGTGCACCAACAAGCTCACCGCACTGACGCCGGGGGAATCGATCCCCGTCTTCATGCAGTTCCCGGCACCTCCGGCCGGAACGACCGAGGTCGACTTCACGCTGCCGAACTTCGCCACCGCCTCGCTGAGGATCTCCGGATGAGGATGTCGATGACTCGCCTGCGGATTCCGCGTGGTACCTCGTTCATTGCGGGCCGTACTACCGCCGGCGTTGCGCTCGTGGCCGGCACGTCACTCCTCGGCGCCGGCATCGCCGTCGCCGTCGATGTCCCGGCCCCGCCGCCGGGTACGACGATATCGACCGTGCCGCCCGTCCGGATCGACGCGGCCGACCCCGATCTGAAACTGAGCGCAGGAGCCACCCTTGCACCCGGCCGAGTCCTTGACATCGGTCGGATCGTCGAGGACGAAGGCGGTGAAGAGCGTCGCCAGGAGACCAACACCGATGTCCGGGTCGCGCTTCAAGCCGAGGTACTGTTCGGCAAGGACAGTGCCGTGCTGGGCGACACGGCCAAGACGCGAATCGCTGCCCTGGCCGAAGAGATCAGGAAGTCGAATCCCGCCAAGGTGACCGTACTCGGCTACACCGACAACCTCGGCTCGTCCGCGCACGGAGACGTGCTGTCGCGACAGCGCGCCGACGCGGTGCACACGGTCTTGGTCGGGATCCTGGGCTCAGCCGTGTCCTTCGATGTCCGCGGATTGGGTGAAAAGGATCCGGTTGCCGACAACGGCACCGAGGAAGGCCGGAAGAAGAATCGCCGCGTGGAAATCGTCCACCCGCGCGCATGACAACCCAGCCTGTCGGCCCGCCCGCCGAGCAGCGCCACGCAGACCTGGTTCGGCCCCTCGTACGCGCGCGGGGCAGAACCCGCACGGCGTCGACGACCGTGCGCTCGACCCGGTCGCGTGCGCCCTGCCTCCACTGCGTCGACCTCCTGCGCCGCCTGCACACCGCCCTCGACGCACACCGACACCGGCCACCGACGTCGAAAACGTCCGCACCGCCCTCGAACGGGCAATTCCCGCGTAGAAGAAGGTTGTTGGCCGGTGCGTACGCTGCGTCGACACCCGGCGACGATCACCGTGGTCTCGAAGATCGCACGAGGTGAAGCAACGGTGACCATCGTGCGTCGCTGACGCGCTTCGGATTCCCGGTGCCCCTCCCGAGTTCGCTGCGCGACTCTGGGCACACCACTCCCCCACGCCCCTACCGAAGTCCGACGATGGAGACGACACCGTGAACCGCCGCCGACTCTTGCGCGGTGCGCTCGCCACCGGCCTCACCGCAACCGCGCTCGGCGCCCTGACCGAGCCGGAACTGGCCCTCGCCGCCGATGCCGCGCCAGCCGAATTGTCCGATCCGGACGTGGCCACCGAGACGTACGGCTACGGCTACCGCGGCCAGGCCCTGCGCCGGCATCGTGCCCCGTGACGGCTGCGGACCACCCTCGACGACCGTGTGCCGGTCGTCCGCATGAGTGAGGAGGAGAACGGCGCCGGCGGCGGAGCCATGCACCCGATGTAGGCGCGCGGCATCCGGGCGGGGGCGAGTGCGCCCGGGCGGGGGCGAGTGCGCCGTGCGGAGGCGGTCGCGCGGTGCCGACCGTGCCGCACCGGTCGGCGTCCAGCGCGGCGGGAGCATTCGTGGGTGCGGCCGGGGTCGGCCCGTCATCGGTCGACGCGGGGGGTCGGCCGGTGGGGGCGTGGACTCGCCGCCGCGGCCGTGGCGCGGCACCGTGAGGGAGAGTTGTTCGTGCCGCGTACGCGTCGGAATCGTCGAACACGGCGGCGTGGCACATCGGATGGTGGCCGTCACCGCGTAGTGCAGCCGGGCCTGCGGGGGGGGCGGGGCGTCGGTGAGCAGCGTCGCGTGGTGGGGGTGGACGGTTGCGTTTCGGCGATCGACGGCCGTGGCAGCGCCGAAGGGGACGGTACGGCGCGGCCCGGGCCGCTCGTCACGGCCGTGTGGGCCGTGGCTCGTTGCGGGATCAACTCCCGATCGGTGCCGGGTCCCGGATCGGCCATCGGCGTCCGGTGTCGGGATCGCCGGCCCACACGTACTGCTCGGTGGGCGTGACGGTCATGCCGTAGTCGTACAGCCGGATCCGCCCGTCGTCGGTCCATCGGTCCCAGGCTGCGAGGAGTTCGTCGGCGAGGCGTCGGGGTCCGCCTTCGCGGACGAGGACGTGGTCGTCGTCGCGCGTGGTGGTCAGGGTCGCCCAGGACGCGGCGCCGTCGTGCACACGCACCGTTGTGCCGTCCGGCCCGGGCGGGGTGACGGTGTAGCGGACGTCGGGCAGGGCCACGCGCAGCGCCCACAGCACGTTGTTCGTGCGCAGCGGGGCCGGGTCGCGGATGATCTCGTGTTCATGGTCGGCGGTGGGGTGGTGGGTGTGGATGTCGTCGAAGGTGGGTGTGGGGGTGATGTCGCGGGAGCTCATGAATTGGGCGAGGCCCTGGCACCAGCCGGTGGCGGTGGTGCCGGTGGCGTCGAGGGTGAGGGCGAAGTGGCCGAGTCGGCCCCAGGGGAAGACGAGGTCGCCGCCGGGTTCGAGTTGTTCGATCCACGCGTTCGGGACGGGGTCGACGGCGTAGGTGGCGATGATCCGCTGGTAGGGGGCGTTGTCGGGCCATCCCTTGGCGCCGTCGCCGACGCGCACGTCCACCTCGACTCCCGCGGCGGCCAGGGTGGTTGCGGCGCGGTCGGCGAGCGCGGGGTCGACCTCGACGCTGGTGACCGAGCCGGTGGGGCCGACGTGGTGGGCGATCAGGGCGGCGTTCCAGCCGGTGCCGGTGCCCAGTTCCAGGACGCGGTGTCCCGGGCCGAGGTCGAGGGAGTCGATCATGTCGGCCACCACCGACGTGCAGGACAGGCTCGAGGCGGGGCGGCCGTCGGTGACCTCGGTGATCGCCGCGTCGTAGGGCCCGGCGTACACCAGACGCGCCCACCGTTCCGGGTCGGTGGTGCGGTCCACGGGGACGTACGCGTGGCCGTCCCAGTCCCACAGGCGGTCCGGGGCGAAGACGTGCCGGGGCAGGGCCTCGAACGCCTCGGCCAGCCACGGGGCGTCCGCGGGCCACGCACCGTGGGCGTCCATCGCCTCCGCCGACGCCCGCCGATGTGCGGCAAGTTCGGTCACGGCTTCGGTTTCTTGTACTTGCCGTCCGGGTCCGGCTCCGGCGGCAACTGACCATCGGAATTGTCCGGCGGGGCCTTGCCCTTCGACGGATCCGGACTCGGCCTACCGTGATCACCCATACCAACCTCCGACGTCACGCCCGGTCACTCTCGGGGGTCCATGATGACCCGCCCCGACCGAACCCGGGAACTCCCGACGCCGGCACGAAACCGCCGTCCGGGCAGGACGGTGGGACGATCGTGAAATGCGTGCCCGACCACCGCCGTGTCCAGGCCCTGGAGGCGCCCGTGATCGCCGCACCGGCCCACGCGGTGACCGACGCCCGCCCGCCCGAACGCGTCTGCGCCCAGGCGCCGTCGGTCCCGGACAACTGCTCGCGCAACCGCGCGGCACGCTCGTCCGCGGCGAAGTCGCGGGCGAGAATGTGGTTCACGCGCAGCGACTCGGCTCGGGGCGGGAGCATGCCCTCCGCGGACAGGCGCTCGGCGACGTCGTACCCCACCCACCCGATCACCAACGTCACCACCAGGGCCGCGATCGCCACCAGGTGCCGATGACGGACGACGAACATCGCGGATGGCGCGGTCCCCGAGGCGGGTTCGGGCGCCGACGCGGACTCGTCGGGCATCGAGGTCGTCTGCTGCGTCACGCGGGACGCCTCCACTCGTCGGGCGGGGCCACGCACGGCGCATGCCTTCAAAACCGTTCCTCGGTCGTATGCGAGCGCCCCTGCAGGGCCTCCGGCCCGAACCACCCGTTCGGCGCCCTCGAAGCGGCGGTGAGCCCGCACACCGAGCGGGCGCGCCCACCGCCGGGCCGCCGGTGCGCCGGTGCGCCGCCGCGGCCGGTCGGCTGTTCCTGCTCACTGCCCGGTCCGGCTCGCGGACGGCCTTTGAACTCTGCCCTGTTCGATTCCCGATCCGGGTACACACCACCCGGAGGCGTGAAACAGGCTCTTCAAGCCCGCGCAGTCACCCGGTCGGGGCTCCGGCGCCGGCCTCGCGCAGCACGCCGAGCAGTTCCGCCAGGAACTCCTTCGGGCGCTCGATGTGCACGCTGTGCCCAGCGCCCTCGATCACCGCCTCGCGGACCGGGCCGCCGGCTGCCGCGTAGCGGGCCAGGACGGCGCGGGTCTGGGCGAGCATGGGCTGGGCCGGGCAGCGGTCCTCGCCGGGCCAGCCGGGGACGGCGCCCAGCGCGCCCAGGTGGGCGAGGTCGAAGAGCGAGGTGTCGGAGACGATCACGTCGGCCGCGCCGCGCAGCCACAGCACCGGGGGTCGGGCCCCGGCGAGCTCCAGGTCGTCGATCCGAAAGTGCGTCGGTGCCAGGCAGTTGAGCACACCGCGGTCGCCCGGAGCGATACCCGGCCAGGTCTCGCTGGTGCGGGAGTCGCCGGGGTAGTGGTCGTCGCCGACCCGGGTGGAGAGCATCGAGGCGACATAGGCGTCGGCCGGCTCCACGGGCGCGTCGACGTAGCAGGCGGCGAAAACGGCGCGGGGTGAGAGCGGCGACTCTCCGCCGGTCTCGCCGGCCGCCAGCAGCCGGACGAACTCCGGGTTCGCCGAACCGCCGCCGGAGCCCGCGCCGTCCGGGCTGTTCAGCCGGCCGTCGACGCCGTGCGTGCCGCCGAAACCGTAGGGCGAGACCGGGTTGACCAGTGTCACCGAGCGCAACCGCTCGGCGTGGTCCCGCAGTTGCTGCAGGACCACGCCCCCGCCCAGGCTCCAGCCCACCAGGTGCACCCGGCCCAGGTCGAGCGCCTCGATCAGCGCGCTCAGATCGTCGCTGTAGTCGCGCAGGCCGCGGGTCGCGTCCACCGGCAGCGGGTCGGTGTCGCCGAAGCCGCGCAGGTCGAGCGCGATCGGCCGGTACCGCGCGGGCAGGTCGAGCATCGCCTGTTGCCAAAAGAGCGAGGAGGAGACGTTGCCGTGCACGAAGACCACCGGCTCGCCGAGGCGTCCTTCGATCTCGAGGCGGTTGACGGTGAGCCGGGAGGTCGCGATCCGGCCCGCGGTGATGGTGGGCAGCAGCATGTTTGATCCTTCAGTCCAGCCAGCCGGCGACCTGCGCCGCGACCGTGGTGTTCCAGCCGAGTTCGAGGTGGTTGGCACCGGCGACCAATGCGGTCCCGCCGACGGTACCGACTCCGGTGGTGTCCAAGGCACTGGAGACGAAGACCACGCCGTCGCTGGGTCCGCGGTTCTCGTTGAAGATGCCGAGGACGCTCGGTGTACCGCCGGCCAGCAGGAAGGTGCGGACCTGGGCGGGGATGCCGGCCTGGTGCAGCGGTGTGATCAACGAGCCCGCGGCGATGGCCGGTTGGATGCCGGTACCGTCGGTGTAGAAGCCCTGGCCGCCGTAGTAGGTGGTGTACCAGTCCTGTTGGCTCTGGTCGACTCCGTACGTACCGTCCCAGCGGGCCAGCATCTGTCGCTGCCCCGGGTAGTCGTCGTAGCCGCCGGTCGGGGTGAAAGCGTACTCGGGGTGGGCCTGGTAGGTGCCGTAGCAGGTCATGTGCAGGTGTGGAGAGGGCGCGTTGACCTTGCCGCCGCACTCCGGCCAGATGCTGAAATCGTGCGCCCAGCCGTGCGCGTAGGGGTAGTCGTAGCCGCCGTTGGGGCCGCCCAGGGTGACCAGTCGCCGGACGTCGCCGGCGTACGGCCGCCCCCAGGAGGGCTTGACCGAGGAGACGTACGCCCGCGAGGACATCTCACCCTTGCTCCACCCGACCACATCCACCTGGCCGACGCCCAGCCTCGCGCGGATCAACGCGACCGCGTCGCCCACCTCCTGCGCCTGCATCAGGTTGTCGCCCTGCTTGTGCGCGAAGCCGATGGCGAAGACCCGGTATCCCCGCGTGGAGAGGTACTGCATCAGCCCGGTGTTCGGGCAGGAGGCCCGCCCGCAGCCGTAGCCGCCCGACTCGCCCGGGTTGGCCCAGGCCCGGTCCGGGTTGTCGTTGGCGCCGTGCACCAGCAGCACCGGCACCTGGTGCGCGCCACTGTTCCAGCCGGGCGCGGAGTAGAGCAGGAAGCGTCCGGAATACGGCTGCTTCACCCCGCCGAAGAAGGTCAAGCGCTGACCGTCCTGGTCACCGCGACCGTCCGGCGGGTACTGCTCCTGGTGAAAGCCGGCGGTGGTGTCGAGATAACGCTCGACGTGGTCCCAGCCGTTGGCCGGCGTGTCGTACCTCGCCTCCATCGTGAGGTGGGCCGGTGCCGCGGCCGAGGCGGGCCGCGCTGCGGCAAGCCCGGTCATCAGCGCGAGCAACACCGCGAGGATCCAGCCGCCAGACTTCCGCACCATCGTCGACTCCTCCGCCCGGCGGGCCCGGAGCGGCCCGCCCCGACACGGTAGGCGGGACCGCCGGACCGGGCCCATGAGGACGGCCCACACGACGAGCGGCCAGAGGTGTGGGTCACACCCCTGGTGGCTCGTCGATCAAACGACGAACTGTCGGTGGCCGACCATGTCGACGACCTCGGGGCCGGTGATCGCACGTTCCCGCCCGCGCGCGGGTGGACGCCGGGTCGCGGAGGAACTGGCCGCCTCCGAGGGGAACTTCCCGCCCACGGGGATGGACGCCGGACGGGCGCCGCATGAAGTCCGCGGTGTAGCGGCGGTCGTGGGCGAAAGCCGACAGGTCGCCGCGTCAGTGCCGCCTTCCGCGGCAGGCTCACATCGAGACCGTGACCGACCCCGAGCACGCGGCCGTTCCGGTGGATCCCCACGGATCCGCCGGAACGGCCGCGTTCGTGGTCGACTCCTTCGTCACCCGCCGCCTTCACCGGGCCCTGCCCTGATATCAGGGACAGCCCCCATCGGCGAGCACGTAGTATCCGCCGCTCTGGTGCGCACGGCCGGCCGCGACGTGGGCATGGTTGCTCGCCGTGGTGTCGGTGACGCCGGACACCACCAGCCCGCCGGGGCGGGCAGTGCGGGTGCCCCGTCGCCGGTGCGGTCCAGATCCCGGAACTTCGCGGTCTGGAAGCTGGAGCAGACGGAGTCGAGGAAGAACGCGCCGGTGCCGCCGCATTGTTCCGCGGCGCCGCCGGGGTCGACGGCGAGGCCGTGCCCCATGCCGGGGATGGTGTAGAGCGCCACCGCGTTCCGGCCGCGACTCAGGGTGACCGGGATGCCGCAGACGCCGAAGCCCCGACGGCCGGCGTCGCGCCGTCGGGTATGTCCGCGACGGGGGCGGCGGCCTCCATCACCTTGTCCACCTCTCGCCCGTGATCCGTGGCATGACGACGGCACCACGCCGATGTGGTGCCGGTCGATACCACTTCGGTGGCGGCGCGGGGGGACGGGTCGAGGTGAGCCGACCGCATGTCTCGGGGTCCGGCTCGGTGCCCGGCTCCGAGGGCGTGGACGTCCGGTCGTCGGTTCCTGCCGAGGGTCAGGTGCTCGGTTTCGCCGGTGCGCGTTCGGTGAGTTGGTGCAGGCGCAGGGCGAGTTGCAGTTCGAGGGCTTGCTGCGGCTGGTTCCACTCCGGGCCCAGGAGGGCCTCGATGCGGTCCAGGCGTTGCACGACGGTGTTGACGTGGATGTGCAGCTCGTCCTTGGCCCGGGTCAGGCTGCCGCCGCACGCGAAGTAGGCCCGGAGCGTGCGCACGAGTTCGGTGCCGCGTCGCGTGTCGTACGCCAGCAATGGGCCCAACGCGTCACCGACGAACGCGTCGACGTCCTGCCGGTTGCCGAGCACGACGCCCAGGAAACCCAGCTCCGCGGCGCACGCGCCGTCGCCGGCGCGACCCAGTACCACCAGGGCACGCAGGCACCGGGCCGCCTCGGAGTGGGCCGCTGCGATGCCGCGCGCACCCGCGGCGGGACCGGCCGCGGCGACCGTGACCGGGGCTCCGGTCCGTACGCCGAGCCGGCTCGCGGCGCGCCGGGCCGCCTCACCCGGCGGTGTGCCGTCGTCCGGCAGGAGCAGCACCGTGGACCCGGCGTGCTGCGCGGTCACCCCGCTGCCCGCGAACAGGTACTGCCGGGCGCGGGCCGCGAGCCGTTCCTGACACGAGTTCGTGGTGTCGGCGACCAGGATCAGGTGGGGGCGGTCGAGATCGATTCCGGAACGCCGCGCCCGTGCCGACAAGGACGCGGGGTCGCGGTCGGGATCGGTCAGCAGGTCGGCCAGCAACTCGCCGCGGACCCGGTTCTCGGTCTCGGTGACCGAGCGGCGCAGCAGCAGCAGGAGCGCGGCCACGACGCCGGCCCGCTCGAAGACGTGCCGGTCGGCGTCGTCGAGATCGGCGCGGTGCAGCACCAGGCTGCCCAGGGCCTCGGGTCCGGCCAGGATGGCGCAGACCCACACGCCGTGCCGCGGCACCGCGCGGCCGAGCGCGTGGGACTTCTCCGCGGCCCGGACCAGGCCGGCGCGGTCGAGCGGCGCGGAGTCGGCGTCCGTCGCGGTGCCGGTCAGGTCCAGGCCGCCGGTGTCGTGGATGGCGACCGGCCCGCCGAGGAGTTCGGCGACGGCGGCGGCCACGTCCGGCAGGTCGCCGCCGCGCAACACCAGGTCGGTGAGTTTGTCGTGCGCCTCCTCGGCCCGCTGCACCGCGTTGGCGTGGGCCCGGATGACGGTGTTCGCCTCGGCCAATTCGGCGAGTGCCGCACGGGTGTCGGCCATGGCGCGCGCGGTGTCGATGGCGATGGCGGCATGGGTGGCCAGCGAGCTCATCAGCGCCACCTCGTCGCCGCCGAACGCACGCGGCGCCCGGTCGGCGGCCATCAGGACACCGACGACCTTGCCGCCGTCCCCGCGTGTGGAACCCAGGAGCAGGGGCACGCCGAGGATGGCGACCAGTCCCTCGTCGAACACCCCCGCGTCGACCTGGTCGACATGCCGAAAGCGCGTGTCCGTGCGGTAGTCCGGGGTCGCGTACGGCCGTGCGGTCTGCGCGACGAGGCCGCCGAGCCCGTCCCCGAGTCCCAGGCGCAGGCCCTGGAAGATCGGGGAGACCGATCCGTCGGTCACCCGCATGTACGTGTCGCCGGCCTCCTCGTCGGGCAGCGTCAGGTACGCGGTGTCGGTGCCCAGCAGCATCCGCGCCCGCCGGACGATCGACCGCAGCACCGAATCCAGGTCCCGCAGCGCCGCGAGGTCGCTCGCGGTGTCGAACAACGCGGTCAACTCCCGCTCCCGGCGCCGGTGTTCGCGCAGTGTGGCGCGGATACGCAGGGCCTTCGCCGTGGCCTCGTCGAGGTCCGCGAGGTCGTCGGGAGCGGCACCGGCCGCCCGGGCCTGCGCGGTCAGGGCTCGGAAGTCCTCGGCGGGCGCATCCGCGGAGAGGAGGTCGAGAAGGTCCCGGGTGAATCGTGTCGTCGGCCCGGGATGGTGCTCTGCCATGGTCGTCCGTCCATCCGCCGAGGTGGTGGCAGGGAAGGGATGCGTGCGCCACCGTAGACGCCCCCTGCGGAAGCAGGAAATGGTGCCACAGGACACAACCGGGCGTCGATACATGTGTGGGCACACCATGATTGCGTCCGGGCGAAGCGGCCCTCCCCGCCCGTGCGGTGGGTATCGCACGTGGTCGAAGGGGTCCACGCCGCCCGCACGCGGGGCGGCACGTCGCGCACGACGTGATACCGACAGCCGCGGCGCGTCCACCGGGCTGGGTTCGCGGCGTCTCCCGGCGTCGTGCCGCTCTCCGCACGGTCTCGAGATGTGCCGGCGGGGCGTGACCCCGGCGCGGGTCAGTGCGCGGTCCAGCCGCCGTCCAGCGCGAAGGAGGTCCCGGTGATGTGGCGGGCGTGCGGTCGGCACAGGAAGAGGGCCGCCTCGGCGACCTCCTCGGGTTCGATCAGTCGCTTGATCGCCGTGCGGTCCAGCAGGATGTCGCGGATCACTTCGTCGGCGTCGATCCCGTGCGCGGTGGCCTGGGCGGCGATCTGGCCCTCGATCAGCGGCGTGCGGACGTAGCCGGGGCAGACGCAGTTGCTGGTCACCCCGTGCGGAGCGCCTTCCAGGGCGGCGACCTTGCTGAGTCCCTCCAGGGCGTGCTTGGCGCTCACGTACGCCGACTTGAACGGGCTCGCCCGCAGGCCGTGCACCGAGGAGATGTTGACGATGCGCCCCCAGTCGTGCGCGTACATGTGCGGCAGGGTGCGGCGCATGATGCGAAAGGGCGCCTCCACCATCACCCTGTGGATGAGGGTGAACCGTTCGAGGGGGAATTCCTGGATCGGCGCCACGTGTTGCAGGCCGGCGTTGTTCACCACGATGTCGACCCGGGCCGGCAGGTCGTCCACGGCGTCCGGGTCGGCCAGGTCGGTTCCGTGTGCGGTGCCGCCGATCTCCTCGGCGACCGCCTTGGCGGCGTCGGCCGCGATGTCCACGACGTGTACGTGCGCGCCCGCGGCGGCGAACGCGAGGGCGCAGGCGCGGCCGATCCCGCTCGCCGCCCCGGTCACCAACGCGACGCGTCCGGCCAGGAATGGGGCGTCGAGGGGGGTGGGCGAGTGGTCGCCGCTGATCGCGCTGGTTTCCATGGCGATACCGTAGGAACCGCGTGCCCGCGGGCACATGGAGTCCATCACCATAGTTGCGGGGATCGCCGTGGGCCGCGGCCCCATGTCGGTCCGCGGACGCGGAGTCGTCGCCCGACGTCGACCGGCCGGGGTGCGGCAAGGAGCGGTCGACTCCCGGAGCCGAGGAGACGAACCTCGGCCGCAGGGGTCACCAGGTGCCGATGTCGCCGTCGTCCACGTCGTCGTTCCAGGCCACGGTGCGGTTCGCCGGCGGGTTCGCGCCGTGCTCGACCCAGTCTTCCAGGGCCTTGAACACGGTGCGGTACGCGGGCAGGAGAGGACGCAGCCGTTCGGGGAAGAGGTCGCAGAATCCGTCGACGTGATTACCACCCTCGATCCTGTACTGGCGGTGCAGCCGGCCGCGACCGGCGGAGGCGACGAGGTCGGCGTAGCGGTCGGAATGCAGGGCGACGGGCAGGAACGCGTCGAGGGTCCCGTGCAAGGAAAGCAGGGGCTTGCCGATCGCCCCGGTGAGCGCGACCCGGGCGACAGCCTCGTGGACGGCGGAGGGGCGGTTCGGGTAGTCGTAGTCGGCGTCGCTTCCGGGTTCGCCGGGACCCCCGAAGGGAACACCGGTGGGCGGTAGTCCCGGTCCGGGATAGTGCGGGTCGAAGACCGCCCGGTAGGTGCGTTGCGTGACATCCCAGTACGTCCGGTGGTGGATCCCCCACAGGAACTCCGAGCCGGCCGGAAGTCCCGCCTCGATCAGCCGTGCCCGGGCGTCCGGATCGCCGCTGTCCCGGTAGCGCGGATAGTGGGCGAGGACGGTCGGTAGATGGGTGAACAGGTTGGGTCCCTCGGCCGACCACAGTGGGCCCTCCCAGTCCACGCCGCCGTCGTAGAGGTCCGGGTGCCGCTCGAGTTGCACGCGGGTCAGGTAGCCGCCGTTGGAGATCCCGGTGACATAGGTGCGCAGCGGTTCCGTGCCGTAGTGCCGTCGCACCGCCAGGCGCGCGGCGACGGCGAGTTCGTACAGGCGGCGGGACCAGTCGACGAGCGCGTCGCCGGGGCGGTGACCCGCGGTGTGGAAGTCGGGGCCGGAGTTGCCCTTGTCGGTGGCCGCGTAGGCGTAGCCTGCGGCGAGCGCCCCGTCGGCGATGATGCGATCGGTGGCGTATTGCCGTCGGATTCCCGGAGCGGCGGTGACGACCAACTTGCCGTTCCAGTCGTCGGGGAGCCGCAGCACGAACTGCGCGTCGTGGTTCCAGCCGTGATGCGGGTTCAGCCGCGTCTCGGCGGGGAAGCAGCCGTCGATCTGCAGCCCCGGCACCGGCTCGGGCCGGGGAGTGCTGCGCGCGTGCAGGTGCTGCCAGTCCGCGAGGACGGTGTGTCCGGTGACGGCGGTTCCGAGTGTGGTCAAGTCCTCGAGCCGCACGGCCTGTTGGTGTTCGGCTCCCGGTACGCGCACCGTCCCGCCGGCTTCGATGCCCACGGCGCGCAATGCGCCGCGTGGTGTGGTGTCCGCCATCGCGGGGCTCCTCCGAGAGACTGGTGGTACGCCCGCACCGTGCCGGGGCGCCGTGTATCCGCACGACGGTACGGCGGCGCCCGGACCTCGTCCATGGTGCCGAGCCTCATGCGAGGCTGTCCGGACATGGTCTCGGAGCACACCGGCTGCGACATCGACCGCAGGACGGCGCGGGCCCATCGGCGACGGGCCGGCTCTCGCGTTCGCCGGTACGGTCTGCCGCACCTGATGTCCGAAGCCACGTGCGAGTTCGGCGCCGTAGGCACCGGCTCGCCGAACGGTGCCTCCCCCATCATCGCTGTCAGTGCGTCGGCGAAGGTTTTGTCAGGCTTACGGGCGGGTGTCCCGGATCGGTCGCGGGCCGCCGTCCTCCACCGAGATCGCGCTGTCGAGGGCGCCGTCC
The DNA here is from genome assembly GCF_055557415.1 of Embleya sp. L77. Classification (NCBI taxonomy): domain Bacteria; kingdom Bacillati; phylum Actinomycetota; class Actinomycetes; order Kitasatosporales; family Streptomycetaceae; genus Embleya; species Embleya sp. L77. The sequence goes on along the minus strand of NZ_CM145710.1, from coordinate 3,352,114 downwards.
CAGTCACGTACGAGGACGCCGGAGTCCACCGGTTGCAGTCGCTGCGTCGGTACCCAAGTTCGCCGGGGATCCGTTCGGGCTGCGTCCGGTGGCTCGGGAGGACGGCGGCGGTCGCCACGAAGGCGGTGGGGTTCTCGTCGCCGACCATTCGCCGTGTGTGCGGTACGCCTCGAAATACTCCCGGGACTCAGGCTCCGTCTGCCTGCCGACTCGGGCGAACGTTGCCGGGGTCATCCGACTCGGGGATGATCTGCGCAAGGGCTTCCTGGAGCCGGCGGACGGCATCCTCCGCCTCGGTGTATTGCTCGGGACTCGCGAGGACGGTGCCGAAGGTGCCGCCGCGGTCGGCGGGCAGGGCGCGCCAGCGCAGGACGGGTTCGAGTGCCTCGATGGCACCGGAGAGGAACCAGGCCATGCGGCCGTGAGTGCGAGCCAGGGTGACCGCCAGGACGGCGAGCGTTTCCCGTAGGTGTTCGAGCCGGTCGATCCGCGGCAACGCCTCCTGGACTTCCGGCGGGCCGACAGCGTCACGCAGGCCGGTCACGGCCTTGAGAGCGAGGTCGCGGTCGCGCGGCGCCAGTTCCCACGTCCGGTCTCGGGTCTGTTGTTCGGCTTCCTCGGCCAGTACCGCGACGATCCTTCGCATGTCCATGCGGCTCACCCTAATGAACGACTCCCACCGACCACGTTGTCTCTTCCTTCGATGTCGAAGGCGAAGGTCAACGACACTGTGCACGCGAGGGTGGCCGCGTCGTTGTGCCGGTATGAGCCCGCCTCCAGCATCCTTCCGCCTCGTCGGCGGGGCGAGCCGCCGCGGGCACGACGATGCGCCGCGCCGCGAGCAACACCCCACTGTCGCAGCCCGTGGTTCCATCGCGGGTCGGCGAGTCGGTTCAGATCAGGTCGATCGTCAGTCGGTCGTCGTCCCTGGTCGGGTGTTCGATCGTGATCGTGCCGGCGGCGGCGATGTAGGCGCCGGTGCCGCCGGTGACCGCGAAGGTGTGTGACCACGGCGTGTAGGTCGCCGCGATTTCGGTGACCGATGGCAGCGGACGCGGGAATCCGGAAGCGGCGGTGATCAGGTCGCCGTTCAGGCTCAGGACGAGGTTCGAGATGACGAAGGCGCCGCCCGTCCCGACGGTCACCGGGACGGTGAACGCGCTTTCCGTGCCCGCCGCCTTCCCGTCCGCGTCGGTCAGGTCGTAGTGCACGAAGTATCCGGCGCCCGGTGTCAGGATGTTCGGGATGTTCGCGCCGGACCGCTTGCCGGTCAGGGTGAACTTCCGGGCCCGGGCCGGCGCGGCGCCCGCAGTGCCCCCGGCACCGACGGCCAGGCCTGTGCCGACCGCGGCGGCCGAGGTCAGGCGCAGTGCGCTCCGGCGGTCGATACTCGTACGGTCGGCACTCGTCATGTGTACCCCTCGTTCGTCGTGGGATCGGCGCGCGTATCCGCGCACCGTGGCGAGGGCTTCCTCCCCCATCGGCGCGACAACCCCTCCACCGCCCACCCGGATTCACCACAATGGGCGAACGTCCCCCGTCCCCGCACAGCGCCCGACCGTCGCAGCGGTCTCACGCGGTCGTGTCCCGCGTTTCAGGCAGTCGTGGGCGCGGGCCGGGTCGAGCAGCCGGTTGGAGGTCTGCGGGGTCGGCGTGGCCTGGGACGACGACGGTTCGTCCGCCCGGGTCGATGCACGCGCGTCGACGTGTCGGTCGGTGAGGTCCATCAGGGCCGGCTGCACACACCGCGCGAGGATGTGCTCGCTCACCCACCCGTGCCGGCCGACGTCGGGTCCGCAACTTCGCCGGCCGCCACGCGGCGCAGCGTGTGAGCAGGGGTCGCCGGCGGCGACGAGTCCCGCGCGGGGCGGCGCGAGGAGGGCGCGCCGGCTGCGGTCCCCAGCCGGAGCAGGACGGTGCCGATCAGCTTGTCCTCGGGGCAGTAGCCCCATTGTTTGGAGTCCACCGAGCCCGGCCTCTCGCCCAGGAGGACGAGCATGCCCGGCGGCACGTGAATGCCGGGGCATCGGCCTGCCCAGTCCGGTACGGGCTCTCCGGCGACAGCGGCGATGCGTTTGATGTACCACGAGACGGGTGTGGCGCCCGCGGGAGGACTCCAGCCGGACTCGGGGTGGGGCGCGACGACGACGGCCAGCCGACCGGTGGCGACCCGGCGTCCGCCGCGAAGCATCAGGACCCGGTCGCCCGGCATGAGGGTCGGCGACATGCTGTAGCCGCGAACGGTCACCGCGACCAACCGCCCACGCGCCGACCACAGGGCTGCGGCGGACAGGAGCACGCCGGCGAGGGCGAGGAGCCTTGGGGTCGCGGCGGTCACCGGACGATCTCCTCGTAGCCTTCGGCCTGCGTGGTGAAGAGCTCGGCATAGACGCCGTCGATGGCCATGAGCTGTTCGTGGGTGCCGCTCTCGTGCACGGTGCCGTCGGCGATGACGACGATGGCGTCCGCGGCGCGGACGGTGTTGAGACGGTGGGAGACCAGGACGCTCGTCGCACCTTGGCGCAGTGCGGTGAGCCGGTCGTGGACGTGGCGTTCGGCGACCGCGTCGAGGCCGGTGCTGGGTTCGTCGAGAATCATCAGGTCGCGTTCGGAACGCATCAGGGCCCGGGCGAGGGCCAGGCGCTGCCACTGGCCGCCGGACAGCTGGACGCCGGTGCCGGAGTCTTCGGTGTCGTCGGGAAAGAACACCCGGCTGAGCATGGTGTCGTAGCCCTGCGGGAGGCGGGCGAGGGCGGTGTGGATGTCCGCGTCGGCGGCGGCGGCGTGGATGCGCTCGTCGTCGTCGAGGGAGCCGAGATCGCCGAGACCGATGTTCTCCTTGGCGGTGAGGTCGTACTCCATCGGGTCCTGGAAGACCACGCTGACCCGCCGGCGCAACCGGTCCGCGGGGATGTCCTTGAGGTCGATGCCGTCCCAGTGGATGGTGCCTCGCTGCGGGTCGTAGAGGCGGCACAGCAGTTTGACGAGGGTGCTCTTGCCGGCCCCGTTGAGACCGACGACGGCCAGGCTGGTGCCGTGCGGGATGGTCAGGGTGACGCCGCGGAGGATCCACGGTCCGTCGTCGGTGTAGCGGAACCAGACATCCCGGATTTCGAGGCCGCGGCTCAGCGGCGGTGGTGTGATCGGGTTCGCGGGTGGGGGGAGGTCGTCGCGGACCCGGGTGACATGCCGGTAGTGGCTGAACAACAGGGCCGTCTGGTGGCTTTGGGCAATGCACCCCACCAGGCCGACCAGCGCCGTCTGCATGCCGGCCAAGGCCGCGACGAGAAGGGACACGTCACCGGCGGTGAGGGCATGGGCGGCGGCTTGGTGCACACCCCAGACGAGTGCGCCGGTGGAGATGCCGGCGCCGAGGACGGCGAGGGCCGTCTCGTAGCCGGCGAGGCGGCGGTCGAGGCGTTCCTCCTGCCGGTTGATGTTGTCGAGGTCGGTACGCATGCGCCGTGCGAAGTAGTCGCCGAGGTCGTAGAGGCGGATCTCTTTCGCCGCTTGCGTGTCGGTGAGGAGTCCCCGGTAGAAGATCTGGCGGCGGGCGAGGTTGCTGGTGCGCCAGAACATGTCCGCGCGATGGCGGCTGTTGGCCAGGTGGGCGAACAGGGCCGGGATAGCCGCGGCGACGAGGATGGCGGCCAACGTGGGACTGACGAGCAGGAGACTGCCCAGGAAGCCCGCCATGGTGAGCACGCCCTGCGCGCCTTGGAGTGCCGCGGCGACGAGCCGGTCGGCTCCTTGCGCGCTTTGGATGGCGAGTTGGACGCGGTTTTGGAAGGTCGGCGTCTCGAGCTTGGACAGGCCGCTGAGTCGGTTGACGGCGGCGAGCAGGTCGCTCTGGGCCTGGGTGGAGGTGGCGCGGCGAATGCGGCCGTCGGCGTAGGAGGAGATGGCCGAGCCGGCGGCGAGGAGGACGGTGAGCAGGCCGATGCCACCTGCGGCCCGGTAGAGGTCCCAGGTGCGGAAGTCGTTCGCGGCGAGGCCGTCGACCACGTACTTGAGCAGCCAGGAGGCGGCCACCGGGGCGGCGCCCGCGACGACCACGGTGGCGATGCGGACGGCGAGCGCCCCGGGGCAGGCTCGGATCGTCAGGGCGAGCACTGCGGCGAGGCCCCGCAGGTACTCGGCCGTGCGGGCGGCGAACGCACGGTACGTGGACGTCCCGGTCATGCGGAGAGGTAGTCGAGGGCGGGCAGCGAGCCCTGGCCGATACCTGTCTCCGTGACGGTTCCGTCGGCGTCGAGGAGGACGAAGCTGGGGTGGTGACGTACACCGAAGGCGCGAGCGACGGGACCGTTCGGGGGTTCGGTGGCGACGAGTTCGGTGAGCGGGCCGACCGCTTCGATCAGCGGATCGGCCTCGGGGGCCTCTCCGCTGATGACGGCGACGAGGCGCGCACCCGACGGAGTGTTCGCCCGCGCCCACCGCTCGATCACGGGGAGGCTGTTCCTGGTCGGCCCGCAGTCGGGACGCAGGAAGCAGATGAGGGCGGGGTGCCCGGCCAGGGCGGACTCGGTGACGTCGCCTCGGGGAGTGTGCAAGGTGAACGCGGGGGTGTGGTCGCCCTCTTGTACGGCGAGGACCGGCGGGGCCGGGGCGTGGGCCGGGGCGTGGGCGGCCGGGGTCGAGGCGGCTATCGTCGCGCGCCAGCCTCTGACGACTGCGAGGGTGAAGAGGGCGTTGACGAGGGCGGCCGCGGCGAGAAGGGCGAGGCCGGCAACGGCGTAGTTCACGTGTGGTCGTCCTTTCAGCGTCGGCCGCTACGGGCGGAGAAGAAGAAGGCGATGTCGTCGGTGAAGACGGCGAGCGTGGTGAGATATGCGGCGCTCCCGACGGCGAGCGCGAGCGCGGGGGCGTCGAGGGGCGTGGTCGTGCCGTGCGCGACGGCGACGGCGCCCCCGAGGACGGCCAACACGGTGAGTGTGGCATTGCGGGCGACATGCCAGGGGCCCATGGGCACGGTCGTCCTGCTGCCGAAGCAGGGGCAGGCTGCGGGGCTGCCGCGGCGCATGGTGGTGACGGCCACGGCGCTGAACGCCGCGCACAGGACCGCGGCGAGGGCCAGGCCCGCGGTCAGCGTCGCGGGCAGCGCCAGGAGCACGGCGGCGGCGAGCTCGGCCGCGGGGACCAGGACGGTGAGAGCGGGCCTGGCTGCGGCCGGCAGAAAGGCGAAGTCGCCCAGCGCCGTGGCGAATCGGGCGCGGTCGCGCAGCTTGGCGAGGCCGGCCACGGCCAGCACGCAGATCAGGGTCAGGCGGCAGATGAGCAGCAGGTCCGACAAGTGTGGCTCCGGGAGAGTGGGCGCGAGGATGCGGGGCGGGCCGCACGCGGCCCGCCCCGCAACTGTCAGCAGTAGTCGAAGCTGCCGCAGCTGACCCCGCACCTGGGCGTGATACAGCAGCGACGGCACCGCTGGCCGTTGGCGGTCCACTCGGTCCAGCAGTCCGTCGGGCAGCCGGCCTCGGCATCCGCCTTGGGCAGAATCCGCTCGATCAGGCGGCCGGCACCGGCCTTGAATGTGCGCATGGTTCTCCTCATGGTGTGTGGATGAACGTGCGTAATCCACGGTGTGACCTCGCGGCCGCACCGGGGTTCAGGACGCCGCGGGCACCGGTTGACGGCCGTCGGCGGAAGGGGCGGCGAGTACGCCGCCTCGGTAGCTGAGGATCGTGGGGAAGCCGGGAACGCGCAGGGCCCGGAACAGCGGTGACGCCTCGGGCTCCGGGACGACCTCGTCCGCCGGCCCGACGAGTTCGGCGATCAGGCCGCTCTCACCGGCTTCGGCACCCATCACCAGCGCCACGACCCGGCCGCCCGCTTCCCGGACCCGGTCGGCCTGTTCGGCGAAGTCGGGGACCTTGTCGATGCAGGACGGACAGTCATGGGAGAAGACCCCCAGCAGCAGCTCCCCCGCACCGACGTCCTCCCGGGTCAGGGTCCGGCCGCTGATCCCGGTGGCGGTGAAGTCCGGCAGCCTGTCGCCCGGTTGCGGACCCTGGGCGGTGAAGTCGGCGCGCCTGCGCACGACTTCGAGCTCCTGCCAACGGCGCAGAATGACGACGAGCAGTGCGAGGTTGAGCAGGACGACGATGCCGACGAGCACTAAACCGGCAATGACATAAGGCAAGTTCGACCCCCTGGCGCAGTTGCACAGGGGCCCAGTGTGCAGTCGGTAGCTGTCGGTGTCTATCCACAATGCGAGACTCTTTTGACATTTCCCACGACCGCACTTATCCGGCAGGCGCGGGCGCGGAGGCACTACGCCGGCCCGCCCCGACGCACCTGCTCAACCATGTCCCCGGGAACACCCCGCATCGGCGGCACCGCCCGCATCGCCCGAACCGCACCGGGTCGCGCCGGTCGTGCTCGTCCACGAGCGCACCACGTCGTCACCGGCGACGCCGGTCGAGCGCCGGCGTCCGGGATCGTCGGGCGATCCGGCGCCCATGCGAGCCAGGTAGGCCGCTCCGACGCCGATGGCCTCTTCCGCGACGTCGAAGCCTCCCTGGTGCAGGTGGGGGAACGAGTCGGTGTCCGTGCCGCGTGGCCGCACCCCCAGCCGGGCGAGGTTACCCGGTACGCCGGGGGTGTCGGGAACCTCCGGCACACCCCGGGTGCCGGACAGATACCACGCGAAGTCCTCGCCGCCGAGGCTCTGTTGCGTCTCGGCGACCGCCTCCGTGCCGAACAAATCGAGGACGGCCGCCCGTGATCTGTCCACCAGGGTGTTGACGACCGGAGGGCGCCGGCTGAGGTCGAAGGTCCACCTCACGCCGTCGCCCGCCCGGGCCGCGCCTTCGAACTGGTCGGCCAAGGCCGCCGGGATCCGCTCCCACGCGGTGGGGTTCATCGTGCGCAGGGAACCGCCCAGGGTCCCCCGGGTCGGGATCACGTTGAGGGCATCTCCGGCCCGCACAAGCGTCCAGGTGAAGACGAGACCGTCCTGCGGGGCGAACCGGCGCACCACGTGCGGGAGGGTGGACATCATTCCCGACATCGCGTGTACCAGGTCCTCGGTCAGGTGCGGACGGGAGCTGTGTCCCCCGCGGCCCTCGGCGGTGAGGAGGAACTCGTCCTGCCCCGAGGTGATCGGCCCGTCCAGCAAGGCGATCCGCCCCACCTCGATGGCCGGGTCGCAGTGCTGGGCGAACATCGCCTCCACGTCGGCGAGTACCCCCGCCGCAATGGCCCGAAGGGCTCCGCCGGGGAGGACCTCCTCACCGGGCTGGAACAGCAGCCGTACCGGTGTCGCCAACTCGCCCGCATCGGCGAGTTCGGCCAGGACCAGACCCGCGCCGAGCAACGCCGCGGTGTGCACGTCGTGCCCGCACGCGTGGCTGACGCCCGGCACGTTCGAGCGGTACGCGACCGACTTCGTGTCCTGCACCGGCAACGCGTCGATATCGCTTCGCAGCGCGACGAATCCTCGATCGCCCGCCGCGCCCCGGCCTCTCGGCACCCGGGGGACGATGTCGCAGACCACCCCGGTGCCTTCGGGGAGAACGCGCGGAGCCAGGCCCGCTTGTCGCAGCCGAGCAACCAGGAGCGAGGTGGTGCGCACCTCCCGGAAGGCCGGTTCCGGATGACGATGCAGCTCGCGCCGGAAGGCGACCAACTCGTCGTCGAGCGCGGCGAGTCGCCCGATGATGCGTCTGCCCAGGAGGGAGGTCATGTTGGATGCACCTCACGTATGGTGGCCGGTTTCCCGGAGGGCCGAAACAGTGGGAGATCGTGGCCCGTGGTCGATGGATCGGTGGATTGCGCCGGGGACGTCGCATCGGCGGAGACGTCCTCGGCGGTGCGGCACGCATCGTCGGGCGTGGACGACCGCCCGACCACGGCACCTGTGGCCGCCGGCGAGGCACCCCCGCACCCCGAACCACCGACCGGGGCCGACGTCGAACCGCTCGTCGGGGCCGTGGCCGCGCTTGGCGTCCGGGCACCAGGAGCAGACCTGCTCCGTGCCCCGGTCGTGCGCAATCGCCCGACGACCCTCGGACGCGATGTCCTCGACGGTGAGGTGGCCGCTGCCGTGGTCGTACGTGGCCCCGGTACTCCCGGTGGGGTCGGAAACCGAGGTCGTCGCCGCACACGCCGGCACGGCGACGACTGCGGTGACCCCGCGACTCGCGAGACCGGCTGCGAGGCGATGGCGAGCCTGCGGAAGACGGCATGCATGTGGAAACCCTTTCCCGGGGTGGTGTTTCGAACCGGTCTTGTGCACCGGCGACATGCGGATGATCTTGGAGGCGCCACGGCCCCCGGACAACACCATCAGGGACCGACGAGGGAATCCCGAGGGGAGCGCACCTCACCGACACGCGCCGACCGACGGGCAGCGTCGCAGACCTGCTTCGGCAGCACACCCGACCCGCGCGCCCTCGGCCGCCCCCGATCCGTGGCGCGGGGGCGGGGCGGCAGACTTGGCGGATGGACGATGACGCGGAGTGCGCGCGGAAGTGGCTTGCGGCCGCAGGAGTCACGGCCGTCGGGGACGGCATGTGGCTGGACGCGGAGACGCCCGGTACGCCGATGACCGGGAACGAGTTGGCCCACCAGTGGACGAGCGTGGCGTTGACGGATCCGGACTTGGACGGGGCGGGTCGGCTACGGGTCGCGTTCGGTTTTCTGGATCTGTTGGACGATTACTGGGTGACCTGCGAGATGGGGTTCGCCCTCGAGGACGGGACCGACCCGGCCCCCGCCGAGGTCTTCTGGGCCGGATACCGCACCCGCCTGGAGGCGGAACGGGAGTACGAGGCGGTCGCCTATTCCCTGTGGGTGGACTGGTTCGAGGACAGGAGCACCGTGGAACACGCCTTCGCCGAGGTCCTGGGCAGCGACCTTCCGCGACTGCACCCCTCGGGCGAACAAGGCGGCGAAAAGCCGTTGTTGCGTCGCGCCCGCCGCGTCCTCGAGTGCTCCGGTCCGGTGCCCTGGCCGGTCAAGTACCCGGCCTACCAAGCCGCCACGGAACGCCCCGAGTTGCACCCGGCGCTGTTCAAGGCCCTTCGAGACAGCTACCTCGACCTCTACGGCAGCCTCGACGTCGACGCCGCCCTCGCTCTCCTGCGGGAACTACGCCTGCCGCCCGACACTCCCGACCTCGCAACTCTGCGTACCGTCATGGAAGGTGGCCACAACAACCACTACCGCTCCCCCAAGGCCTGGTCCGCGGCCACGGCATCCTGACCGCCGCGGTTGTGGTGTCGCCGGAGGCACCTTGCACCTGTCCGCGCTACGGGTCGAGTGCGTCACCCCGAGGGCCCTGGGCTGCGGCCGGCGCTTGCCGTCTACGGGGACAGCCTTGCGGATCAGCGAACCGGCCGGCGACGCGTCGCCGTTTCCCTTCACGCGTGAAATCCACGGCAGGGTCACCCCCATCACAGGTGAGGGGTGTGACCCTGCCGTGGATTTCACGCGGACCGCAGGGCGGATCAGCCGTAGTTGAAGTAGAAGCTGCCGCCGTTGTTCGCCGCCGCAATCAGGAGGATCACGAACAGCAGTACGTCCACGACACCGAGCACGATCGCGGCGATCGACATGCCCCGCCCACCCGCACCGGCATGGCTGCGCCGCAGCCCGACCGCACCGAAGATCACGGCGAGCGGACCCAGGATGATGTTGAACAGGAATACGCCCACGACACCGCACACCAGACCCGCCACCGCGAGACCGTTGGTGCCGGCGCGAGCTCCCGATGTCGCCCGACCAGTGCGCTCGTAGGAACTGCCATAGCCCGCCATGTCGACGCCCTTCCCGTGCTGATCGATTGTCGCGCTTGCCTGACCGGCGCCTGCCCCGACCTGAGCGCTTCACGCCGGGGCGAAGTGAATTTCCGAGCACGCGAACAGCAGCGACCGCGAAGCGAACCCCCGTGCGGGCAAGGCCGCGTCGAGCCGTCCGCTACGCGCCGGGGATGCACGTCCGCTACGCGCCCGTCACCCCACACCACACGACCAACCCGCCCCGTAGGGGCCGAGCAACCCGGCTCGGAGAGACCGGCCCGACCCCGAACCCGTAGGGGAAGCGCAACCGGCCCCGTAGGGGCCGAGCAACCCGGTCGAGCGCACCGGGGTGCATGCCCGCTCCGCGGTCACGGTCGAGCCGTCCGCTACGCGCCCGCGATGCACGTCCGCTACGCGCCCGGGATGCACGTCCGCTACGCGCCCGCGATGCACGTCCGCTACGCGCCCGGGGTGCACGTACCACCGAAGAAGTGTGCCGACGAGCGCCTTGGATGCCTGGAAATGTTGGGCTGTCGAGCCTGCCGAAGGCACGGAACACAGACCATCCGAACCAATAGCTCGATGCCTTCGGGAGCGTCCGCACCCATGCGCGCCGACTGCGAAAGCCTACGCGGCACCGGCAACATCGGCCTGTTCGGCGAATTCCGTCTTGTTTGAGTGCAGTCGGGTTCGCCCGCCGGGATCACCCACGATCTGCTGCCCGACCTGACCGGCAACCCGGCCGACCGGGGGCTCGGTCCGCGGGGTGAGGGGCGTGGGGACGACCCTGCCCAGCTCGAGGCTCACGAGCGTCGACAGGGGGGTTACGGCGGGTACGTGCGCGGTAGAGCGGGGACGGTTACGGGGAACACGGCTGTCACCGTGGTGCCCGCCTGCGTCGTGTGGATGGTGAGAGTGCCGCCGATGCGTTCGGCGCGTTCGTGCATCGACTGGATGCCCACGCCATGCGTCCACGGCTCGGTTGCGCGGCCGCTGTCGGCGATCGTCACGCGCAGCGAGTCGCTGTCGGGGAGGTCGAGGGTGAGGGTCGCGGTGGTGACGGCGGCGTGCCTCGCGATGTTGGTGACGGCTTCCACCGCGACCCGGTAGGCGGCGACTTCGACGGCGGCGGGCAGTGGCGGAAGTTCCGGTGGGGCGTCGATGGTCACCATGAGGGCACGCCCGTCGGCGGCGTGCAGCGGTGCGATGCGCTGCCGGATGGCGTCGACGAGGCCGAGTTCGTCGAGGGCGCGGGGGCGCAGCCCGTACACGATGCGGCGGATCTCGGCGATCGCGTCGCCGACGTCGGTGCGCAGTCCGCGCAGCGTCTCGACGGCGCGCTGCGGGTCTGTGGTCATCAGGTTGACCGCGGCGTCGGCGGTGTACGCGATACCGGTGAGCGTGGGACCGAGGCCGTCGTGCAGATCCCGGCGCATGCGGCGGCGCTCCTCTTCCAGCGCGGTAACCACCAGGCCGCGGGAGACCCGCAGTTGCTCGCTGAGCCGGGCGGCGTGCAGTGCCTGCGCGAGCGGCGTGGCGACCAGGTCGACAACGGCCGCGGCGCCGCGCGGCAGCCTGAGGTGCCCGGGCGGCAGCCCGACCACGAGATCGCCGACCTCGTCGCCGCCCGCGCGCAGCCGGGTGACCGTGGCGTGCCGGGTGTCGACGGTGCCGGCTGTGGCGATCGTCTCGCCGTCCTGGCGCAGCGCGATGCCCGGCACTCCGAGCGTGGTGCGCAGCGTGTGCAGCCACAGGGGCGGCGGCGCGCCCGCGGTGAGGTCTGTGCCGAGGCGGGTGAGCGTTTCCACGGCGTCGGCGGACCGGCCGAACAACATCTCGTCCATGCTCGCCTCGACCCTGAGCCGCACCGGCTGGTAACCGGCGGCTATGGCGGCTGCGAGCAGTGCGGGGACGCCCTTGGTTGGACGGGAGCCGGCCGCCATCTCCCATACCGCCGCGATGCCTTCGTACACGGCGGCGCTCAGCGAGAGCATGACGAGCAGCACGGCCGCGCTGCGGATCACCGCGCGCACGTCGACGGCCTGCGGAGCGACCAGCGCGATGGTGAGCGTGAACGGGAGGAGCAGGGCCAGCAGGCCCGAGCTCGCCATGTCCGTCCGGTGCCCGATGGTCACCGAGTTCTGTGCGGCGAAGTACAGCATGCCGCCGAGCGTCGACGCGGCCGCGCCGAGGACGGGCCACAGCACACGGCGCCGATCGTCCTGCGAGCCGACCTCGAACAGCACCCACAGGCCGGCGCTCACCGCGACCGTGGACGCGAGCCCGGCCGTGACGCGCTCGGACTGCCCGCCCCATACCGCGGCCGCCGTGCATCCGGCGCCGGCGACGACGGCGCAGGTGTCCGCCACGCGCGGCAGCAGTGTGGCCGGCCGTGCCTCGACGACCCGCAGGAGCGCCAGCGGCAGCGGCACGGTCGGCCCCAGGACACCGAGCGCCACAGCGGCCCGGGGGCTTCCCGCGGCGACGGCGAGCGGAGCCGCCAGCAGCGCGGCGGAGGCGGCGGCAAGGCACCACGCCGCCGGTGCGCTGCCGCGATACGCGACCGTGCCGGCCGACAGCGCGAGACCCGTGCCGACGACGAGAGCCCAGATCACCCATTCGTCGGCTACGGCCGGCGTCGCGAAGCCCAGTGACGCGGCCGCCGCACCGGCCAGCAGCGCGAGGCCCGCGCACAACACCGCCGCGCCGGGGCCTCGGATCACGGGCGGGAGCCGGACGTGCCCAGGCCGTGTTCCCGGGCGAGGATCATCGCTTCGGCCCGACTGCTCACCCCCAGCTTGGTGAAGACGGCGGACAGATGGTTGGCGACGGTCTTGGCGGCGAGCGCGAGGTCGGCTGCCACCCGGGTGTTGCTGTCACCACGCGCCACCCGGTCGAGGACTTCGCGCTCGCGAGCCGTCAACTCCGGGAAGGGGACGGCCGGTCGCGGCGCGGGATCGAGATGCCCCAGCAGCCGCGCGGCGACACCCGGCCCCATGACGACCTGACCGGCCGCCACCGCCCGGATGGTGGCCAGGATCTCCTCCTGCTCGGCGCCCTTGAGGACGTAGCCGCGTGCGCCGGCCCGCATCGCCGACAGCACCGTCTCGTCGTCCTCGAACATCGTCACGACCAGCACCGCCGCATCGGGCACGAGGGCGGCGAGCCGCCGGGTGGCCGAGATGCCGTCCATCGTCGGCATCTGAATGTCCATCACCACTACGTCCGGGTGGGTCAATTGGGCCTCGCGCAACGCTTCGTCGCCGCTCGCCGCCTCGGCCACGACGACGACGCCGTCGAGCGAGGCGAGCAGGGCGCACATGCCGCGTCGTACCACGGGGTGGTCGTCGGCGATGAGAACCCGAATGGGGCGGGCGGCGGACGTCGCGAAAGCCATGCCCCGATGATGGCCGACGCAGGCCGCCGCCGCGAGGGCCCGGGATTCCCGCGCGCCCGGGAAAGTCTCCCGGGATTCCGGGAACGTTCGCCGATGCGTCCCGAAGGGTGCGACCCCGATGCTGAGTCCACGAGGTCGCCGCACGGGTCGACCGCCGGGCATCGGACAACCATCGGACGGGGTGCGGGACATGACGAAGACACAGGCACCGGCGCGGGAGCCGTTCACCGGAAGAAACAAGGTGGGGCTCGTGCTCGCCGCGGTCCTGGGCGCTTTCGACACCACGAGCTTCTTCGGCAGCCCGGGCGGCGACTCGGACAGCCCCGGCCCGCCCCTGGGCGTGGTGATCGCCGGCGGAGTGCTCGGCGTGATCACCCTGGTCGCGGTCGTCTACGCGTGGCGCACCGCGAACCGGACCGGCTCTCGGATCGTCGCCGGGTCCCGGCTCCTGTCGGCGATCACGGCGCTGCCGGCGTTCTTCGTCAACGGCGTGCCGGCCGGGGCCGTGGTCGTGGTCGCGGTGATCGTCATCCTCACCGCCGTGGCGACCGCCCTCGTCCTGTCCCGGCCCGCGCCGGACGCGGCCGTGCCGGAATCCGCAGCTCCGTGACGCCCGGCGTACCGGGCCGTCAAGGAGAGCGGCAATGAGCGGGGGCGGGTACTTCACGTGGGACGGCTACTACCGCGGCCCCGACGCGCGCATCAGCTTTCCGATCACGATCGGCCCGATCATCCACGGAGCGACGTACCCGGGCATGGTGCGGGAGGTCGTGCACCGGATCCACACGAACCTTCCGGACCGGTCGCCCGCGATGCCGGAGGGACCCGGCCACCAGCCGTGGCCCACCGACTCCCCCGGGCCGCCACGGTAACGAGGGCACCGACACGGGGATGGGGGACGGGGCGCCCGACCGGGATCCGGTCGTCCCGGCGTGGCGGAGACTCTGGGGTCTCCGCCACGCGGCATGGCCACCGCAGCCGAACAGGTACGCGCAACCACTCTGGGGGAGTTGTGTGATGTCCGTCTTCATGTCTTCCGGCATATCCACGCACGCAGGCTCACAGAACAGGAACCGGTACCGGTGGCTTCGGGCCGCCTCACGGCAAGGTGAACGGGCCCACGCCAAAAGCGCGTTCGCGGCATGGATCGCGGCGGTTCTGGCATTGGTCCTGGCCGTCTCCGGCTGCGCCGTGGCCGCCAGGGAAGGCGCGAAGAGGCTCGTTCCGGTCGTCGCCGAAGCCCTGTTGACAGCCGGCGTCGACGCGTTCATGCACAAGGGCTTCGGTCAGGACCGTACCGATGTCACCCCGATCGGCTCGGGTGGCTCCCATAAGGGGAGCGAAGTCGGCCTCTACGGCGGCTCGTTGAAGAAGGACGTGTGTGACGGGAAGCAGCTGACCGCATTCCTGACCGACCCGGCGAACGCGGCGCAGGCCGCCGAATGGGCACGTGTCCTGGACATCTCGGTCAAAGACATCCCGAGATTCGTCCGGTCCCTGACCCCGGTCACGTTGCGGTTCGACACCCTCGTCAAGAATCATCGCTTCACCAAGGGCAAGGCGGTGCCGTACGAGGCGCTGCTGCCGGCCGGGATGGCCGTGCTCGCCGGGGAGTCCGGCGTACCGGCCGTCAAGTGCAACTGCGGCAACCCGCTGGGCACCACGAAGACGAAGGTCGACGAGATCGACGTCGACATCAAGGACCCGAAGTGGAAGGGCCGTTACCGCCCGGACAAGGTCCGCAAGATCACACCGGACGAGGACAAGGTCTCCAGCTTCAAGCTGACCAACCTGGATGGCGTCGACAACTCCGGCATCGAACGGCCCACGGGCAGCACCGGCGAGAAGGACCAGACGGGCACGAAGATCTCGCCCGAGCCCGACCTGACGCTCTCGGTGATCGAGATCGCGCCGGGCGGCACCTACAGGGCGACGGCGTCGAACTTCCGGCCGGGCGAGACCGTGAGCTTCGGCTCCAAGGACAAGGACGCCGACCCGGACGCCGTCGCCACCGCTGACAAGAGCGGCACCGCCACCGCCACGATCACGACCGACGCCGACACCAAGACCGGCGAGAAGACCGTTCACGCACGCGGCATGAAGAGCGGCTTGACGGCCACGGCGGCACTGGACGTGGTCAAGCCGGAGGGCGGCGAGCCGTCCGCGACCGCGACCGCGACCGCGACCGCGACCGCGACCGCGACCGATGGCACCCCGCGACTCGGCCTGACTCCGACGTCGATTGGCCGGGGCGGCACCAGTACCGCAAAGGCAACCGGATTCGAGCCCGGGGAGACGGTGCGGTTCAGCCGCACCGGTGACGCGCCCGCCCGGCTGGGCGAGGCCGAAGCCGACGGCTCGGGCACCGCGACCCTCAGGATCACGATCGACCGGGGGCCCGGCACATACCCCCTCCAGGCCGAGGGTCTCACCAGCGGGACCACAGCCAAGGCCACGCTCACCGTCAGAACGGGCTCGTCGGCGAGCGCCCCGCCGACCTCCTCCGCCAAGGTCACCCTGCGCCCATCGACGGTATCCCTCGGCAGGCGACTTCGAGATCGTCCTGTCCGGGTTCAAGGCGGATGAGGGCATCGAACCCACCCGCACCGGAGCATCGGAGCGATCGCGACGACCACAGCCGAGCCGGGTGCGCGCCGCGCACGGGACGGGCGAGCCGCGGAAGAGGGACACTGGAGACATAGCGGAACCGCACCCGGCGGGGCCGGGTGCGGTGGGCCGCGGGAGGTTTTCATGCCTGACACCGAGGTGCGTGGCGAGCACCGGCTTCACGACGATCACCACGGAATGCACTCGCCCCAGCGCGTGGTGGTGCGGGGAAGCGACATGCGCCTGTCCGACGAAGACGCCACATCGGAGCAGACCGCCCACGCCTACGAGACGTCGCAGGCCGAGGGTGATCGCGCAGAGGACGAGGACGAAGACGACTGACCGATCGGAACGACAGGCCCGGCGGCCGGATCGGCAGGAGGTCGCACGGCCTTCGGGAGAGCCAACGCGGCCGGGAGACCGATGAGGGCGCCCACCGCGACCACCGCCACGGCCGTCCGGATCCCGCCCACCGAGACCAGCACCGCCAGGCCGGCCCCGGAGCCGAACTGGAGTGCGGTGGACGCCAGTCCGGAGGCGGCGCCCTGCTCGGCGTCCGTGACGCCCGACGCCGCGGCGACCCATATCGTGGTGAACACGATGCCGGTGCCCAGCCCGAACGCGACGATGCCGGGCAGCAGGCCGGCGTACGACGAGTCGTCCGTCATCCCGGCCGCCAGCACCGCGGCCCCCAGTGCGGCGACCGCGAACCCCACCATCAGAGTCCGACGCACGCCCAGGCGCCCCGCGAGGCGCTCACCCGCGAGATTGCCCACCGTGATCGACAACGTGGGACCCAGGAACGCGACCCCCGTGCGCAGCGCCGAAAAGCCCATCTCGTCCTGGAACCACAACGTCAGGAAAAACGGCACGGCCTGCAGAGTCAGTCCGAACACCAGGATCACCCCGGTCGCCGCCGTGAGGCTGCGGTGCGTGAGCAGACGCAGCGGCAGCAGCGGATCGGCCGTCCGCGACTCCACCGCGACGAATCCCGCGAGCAGCAACAGTGCCACTCCCGCCGCGCCCGCCACCTTGGGATCCGTCCAGCCCCACTCCGGGCCCTGCGCAATCGCGAATACCAGCAGAGTGAGCCCGATCGTGCCGGTCAGCGCGCCCGGGAAGTCGAAGCCGGGCCGGACCGCACCCACGCCGACGCGCCCGTCGGGCTCCTTGCGTCCGTCCTGTCCCTCATACCCCTCGTACTCCTCGCACCCGTCGCACCCGTCGTGCTCGCTGTGTCCGTTCTGTCCCTCACACCCCTTGCGCCCGCCGCGCCACGCCGCGTCGGCGGGCAGCAACGCGAACGCGGCCGACGCGGCGACCACGACCAGCGGCACATTGACGTAGAACACCGCCTGCCAGCCGAACGCACTTGTCAGTACGCCGCCGAGCAGTGCCCCCAGGCTCAGCCCGGCCGCTCCCGAGACAGCCCACACGGTCAGCGCCCGGGTCCGGGAACGCCCTTCCGCGAACAGCGTGTTCACCAGCGACAGCGTCGCGGGGAACAGGACCGCGCCGCCCACGCCCTGCACGGCCCGCGCGCCGATCAGCGCGCCCGGCACGGTGGCGACGCCGCCCAGGAGGGAGCCGGCACCGTACAGCGCCATGCCGAGCACGAACATGCGGCGTCTGCCGAGCAGGTCCGAGAGGCGGCCGCCGAGCAGCAGGAGTCCGCCGTACACGACGGCGTACGAGCTGACGACCCATTGCAGCCCGCGGTCCGAGAAGCCGACGTCGGCGGCGATCTCGGGCAGCGCGATGTACACGATCGTGAAGTCGAGCGCGGTGATCAGGCCCGCGAGGGCGAGGAGGGCGAGTGTCCAGGCGGGGCGTGCGACGTTGGCGGGGCGTACCAGGTGGGCAGGCGACGGCATGAGGCCGACCTCCGGAAAGGGCCTCGGGAGTGAGGCGGGCGGCTGGGTCGCTTCCCAGCCTGGGCGGGCCGCCGCACGCTACCCAGGTCCCGGCTGTGCCTACGCACCGCGTGATCACCCTCGCGCCGTCCCCGGTTATGGTCGCGGTGTGGACGCACGTATCGAACTGAGCGAGTTTCTCAAGTCCCGCCGCGCCCGCCTGAGTCCGGAGGACGTCGGACTGCGGGCGTACGGCGGCCGCCGCCGCGTCGCGGGCCTGCGCCGCGAGGAACTGGCGGGTCTCGCCGGCGTCAGCGTCGCGCACTACACGCGGCTCGAACAGGGCCGGGCCGACAGCGTCTCGGCGGAGATTCTGGCCGCGATCGGGAGGGCGTTGCGTCTGGACGAGGACGAGCGGACGTACCTGAACCAACTCGCCAGGCCCGACGCGCGCACGTGTCCCGAGACCGCCGTCCCGCCGCGTCCTGGCCTGCGGCACCTGGTGGCGTCCTTCGACACGATCCCGGCGATCCTGGTCGGGCGGCACACCGAGGTCGTGGCGTGGAACCCCGTCGCGACTGCGCTCTTCGGCGACTTCGCGACGATGCCCGAGGGCGAACGCAGCATCTCCGACCTGATCTTCCGCCGGCCGGACATGCGCGACCTGCACGGCGACGGCTGGGAACGCACGGCGGTCGAACACGTCGCGCACCTGCGGGTGTTGTCCGCCTGCTACCGGGGCGACCGGCGCCTCGCCGCACACATCGAGCGGCTGCGCGTGGCCAGTCCCGAATTCGCACGGATGTGGTCGTCCCATCCCGTCGCGCGCACGGGCCACCGCTTCTACCGGCTGCACCACCCCGTCGTCGGCGACCTCGAGCTGTACGGCGAACTCGTGACTTTGCCCGGCGACCTCGAATACAGCGGTCTCGACCTGTTCGCCGCCGAGCCGGGCTCCCCGTCCGAGCACGCACTACGCCGCCTGGCCGACCTGGGCCGCAACCGGGACACGGCCTCGCCCTCGGCCGCGGGATCACGCTAGCGATACTCCCAGCGGCCTCGGCCGCCACCGTCTACCGGGCCTGCGTTCTCACGGTCGGGCGTCCAGAGCGGCAGGTAGTACGGCAGCCACTTGCGCAGGTCGAGTGTCGTTCCGTCGAACTCCTCCTGAAGGCCGGCGTGTAGCCGGTCTTCGGGGTGGGTTCGCGGGGAAGTCCGCGACGACGGCGGACGGCGCGCCGGAGGTGGTGCCGAACACGGTCAAGCCGACGACGAGCAGGGCTGCGGCGGGCAGGTGGAAGCGGCGCTGTCTCAATCCGGCTCCTCAGGGGCGCGGGCGGAAACGGAGCGCACATACTTACGAAAGAAAGTTACCTACGCAAGGGTTGCGCCTGCGGGGAAGGCATACCTGCTGCCGTCCGACCCGGGCGGACCGCCCTCCCGCGACGCATCGGGGCCGTATCCGCCCGGGAGGCGCGCGGGAGTCGGGCCGGGAACCGAGTGCCCCCGCAGGACCGGTCGTACCCGCCTGTGCCGGGACGGTCGTGCAGCCGACCCGGCCGCCCTCTCGTCAGCGATCGGCCGCGGCGACCCCCTCCGCGGGAGCAGGCAGCCCGTCGCGCAGAAGATCGCGTGCCGCCTCCACGCCGCCGACCACGACGG
This sequence comes from Embleya sp. L77, assembly GCF_055557415.1. Classification (NCBI taxonomy): domain Bacteria; kingdom Bacillati; phylum Actinomycetota; class Actinomycetes; order Kitasatosporales; family Streptomycetaceae; genus Embleya; species Embleya sp. L77. The sequence continues at coordinate 3,332,855 of NZ_CM145710.1, read as the reverse complement.
CCTCCTCGGTCAGGGCGCTCAAAACCACCGGCGGTACGTCGTAGCAGATGTCCGCGAGGTGCTCGCGCACGTCGTCGACAACCGCCGCTCCGGCGCCCGGCAAGGTCCCGCCGAGCACGATGAGGCGGGGATCCATCGCGAGCACCATCGCACCGACACCTGCGGCCAACGCCCGGGCGTACGCGGCGACCGCGGCTCGCGCGGCGGGATCGCCGTGTCGGGCGCGGGTCAGGACCAGGGCGGTCTGCTGCGCCCCGCCGTCGTCGCGCTCCCCCGCCGCGGCCAGCAGCCGAGCGGGGGCGTCGTTCCAGCCCAGGCCCGGGTGCCGGCCGATCTCGCCGGCCGCGCCGGTGCGGCCGGTGAACGGCCTACCGTCCACGAGTACGCCCACGCCCAGGCGGCGCCCGATCTGCACGTAGAGCACGTCCGCGGTGCCCTGCGCCGCGCCGACGCGGTGCTCGGCCAGCGCTGCGAGGTTGGTGTCCTTCATCGCCGTGACCCGGCAGCCGAGCCGCGCGCCGAGGTTTTCGGCCAGGCGCACCCCGCTCCACCGCGGGATGGCGACGCTCAGTCGCACCGCTCCCGCGGCGTCGATGATGCCGGGGGTCCCGGCGCCGACCGCCCACAGGGGCGCCGGGTCGTCGGCGAGCAGCTCGCGCACCAACTCCGCGGCCGCCGCGATGCGCGCCTGGGGTGCGGAGTCGGCGGGCAGCGGAAGGGTCTCCGACGCGAGATGGCGGCCACCGAGGTCGGTCAGGCGTGCGGACACCGTGGCCGCGTCGATGTGGACGCCGGCCAGGCGGCCCGCGTCCAGGTCGAAGGCATAGCGCTGGGCGGGACGGCCGCCGGTGGGCACGGACTCCCAACCGTCGGAGCGCACGGTGCCCGACTCCAGCAGCGCGGCCACGATGCCCCGCGCCGTCGGCCGGGAGAGCCCGGTCACCCGGGCGATCGCGTTGATCGCGAGCGGGCCGCCCTCGTAGAGCAGTCGCAGTACGCGACTTGTGTTGAGCCGGCGCAGCGCGCTCTGGTCGCCGCCGGGCAGGGCATCGGTGTCCTTCATGAATTTCTCGTGCGTCCCCTCTTGACGTGGTGTGGCCAGGGTCCCATTCTCTAGCGAAAGAAAGTTTCTTTTCAAACCCGTAGCTTAGAGTCGTGCGTCTTTCCGGTCGGACGTGACCACGCCCACACCCATTCTCTCGTTTCTCGTTGGAGACCCCCGCCATGAAAATCGGCAAGATTCTGGCCTGCGCGGCCGCCGTCGCGGTGGCCGCGACGGCATGTGCGCCCGGCTCCTCGAACACCGCGAGTGCCCCCCAGCCGTCCGGGCCCGTGCAAACCGGCGTACCGGAGGGCCAGGCGAGGCTGAAGCTGGTCTCGACCCCCGAGTCGGGGGCCGCGATCAAGGCCGTCATCCAGGCTTTCCAGGCCAAGCACCCCAACATCAGGATCGACTACCAGGACACCAACTACGACGACTACAACAAGAGCCTGAACCTGTCCCTCGCCTCCGATCAGGCGCCCGACATAGCGCTGCTCAACACCGTCGGCGCGACCGTCAAGGACAAGCTGGTCCGCGACCTGAGCCCGTACGCGGCGAGTTACGGCTGGGACAAGACCTACCCCAGCACGCAACTCGACCAGTGGCGGGTCGACGTCGACGGAAGCACACTCGGCCGAGGCGGGCTGTACGCCGCGCCCGCCGGCTTCTCCCTGGTCGGCGTCTACTACAACAAGGCGGTCGCCGCGAAGCTCGGCATCACCGCCCCGCCCACCTCCCTGGCCGAGTTCGAGGCCGATCTCGGCAAGGCCAAGCAGGCCGGCGAAGTGCCGCTGCAACTGGGCAACGCCGAAGGCCACGCGTCCTTCGCCATCCAGCTCATGGGGCAGTCGGCGGACGGTGCCGAGGCGGCGGCGAAGTGGGTCTTCGGACAGAAGGGCGCGACCTTCGACACGCCGGGCAACCGCGCCGCGGTCGACAAGGTCGCCGACTGGAGCAGGAACGGCTACCTGCCCAAGGGCGCCAATGGCACCGATCTGCAGGGCGCCGTCGACAAGTTCACCAAGGGCGAGGGCCTGTTCTTCATCGACGGCAACTGGGACGCCAAGAAGATCGCGGACAAGCTCGGCAAGGACGCCGGCTTCTTCGCCTTCCCCGCCCCCAAGGCCACCACGATCGGCACGTCGGTCGCCTACGCCGTCTCGGCCAAAACCAAGCACCCCGACGCCGCCGCGGCGTTCCTGGACTTCCTGCGCTCCCCGGCGGCCTCGGCCGAGGAGTTCAAGGCCGGATTCATGCCGGCCGACCTGTCCGCGGCCAAGCCCGAGCCCGGCACCCTGATGGCCGACATCGTCGCCGCCTGGACCAGGGTCGACGCCGACAACGGCCTGGTCGGGTTCAACAACAACGCGACCGCCACGATGAACGACAAGCTCACCTCCGCCGGCCAGGAGCTGATCGCGGGCAAGAGCGACACCGCCGGCTTCATCTCGGCCGTCCAGGGCGAGTGGGCCAAGACGCATGGCTGACACGCTCGTCCGCGCCGACCGGGCGACGGCGCCCGCCGTCGCCGGCACGTGGGGTGGCGGGGTCCGCACCGGTGCCGGAAGGCGCCGCCGCGCCGTCCCCCTGTTGTACGTGCTCCCTGCCCTGCTTTTCTACGGGGCCTTCGTCATCGCGCCGTGGCTGCACAGCATCTGGATCTCGTTCTGGACGTGGGACGGCGTCGGCACCGCCACCTGGGCCGGGCTCGCCAACTACCGCGAGGTCCTGGAAGAGCCCGAACTGCGCAGCGCGCTGGTCCACGCGTTCGGATTCATCCTGTTCTACACGGTGATCCCCGTGGCGCTCGGACTGGTGCTCGCCGCGCTCGTCGCCGCCACCCCGTGGCGCGCGATGCCGGTGATCCGCACGATCATCTTCCTGCCGCAGATCCTCCCCCTGGTCGCCGTCGGCGTCGTGTGGAAGTGGATCTACAGCGAGGACGGACCGCTGAACGAACTGCTGCGCGCGGTCGGCCTCGGCGGCGTCGCCCGAGTCTGGCTCGGCGACTTCACCTGGGCCTTCCCCGCCGTCGGGTTCATCGGCAGCTGGGTCTCCACCGGCCTGTGCTTCCTCCTGCTGCTGTCCGGCATCGGCCGGATCGACCCCGCGCTGTACGAGGCCGCCCGCCTCGACGGCGCGAGCCGGCTCCGCGAGTTCCGCCACATCACCGTGCCGGGGCTGCGCAGCGAGATCGGCGTCGCGTGCACGGTCACCGTCATCGCGGCGCTCGCCGGATTCGACGTGGTCTACGTGATGACCGGGGGCGGACCCGGCACCTCCACCACGGTCCCCGGCGTCGAGGTCTACAAGCTGGTGTTCACCGCGGGCCGCGTAGGCACCGCGTGCGCACTGGCGACTGTCCTGTCCCTGCTCACCTGTGCGGTCATGTTCACGGTGAACCGGCTCACGCGGGAGCGATAGCGCATGTCCAAACACCTTCCGCGGCTCGTCCTGCTGCTCGCCGCCGCTACCGTCCTGTTTCCCTTCCTCGCGCTGATGTCCGCCGCGCTACAGCCGCAGAGCAACCTCGCCCCCGGGCTGGACTTCCCCACCGACCCCCACTGGGAGAACTTCAAGACCGCGTGGACCACGGCCGGCTTCGGGTCGCTGCTCAAGTCCAGCGCGCTGATCGCGCTGGGCGTGGTCCCGATCGCCCTCGTGCTCGCGACGCTGGCCGGCTACGGCCTCGCCACGATGCGAATCAAGGCGAAGGGCCCGCTGTTCGCCCTGTTCATGGTGGGCATGGCGCTGCCGTACGAAGCCATCGTCATCCCGCTCTACTACGACCTGCGCTCGCTGGGCCTGCTCAACAGTTATTGGGCGGTGATCCTCCCGCTCATCGGCCTGTTCATGCCGTTCGGCGTCTTTTGGATGCGTGCCCACTTCGAGTCGCTGCCCCGCGAACTGACCGAGGCCGCCGCCGTGGACGGGGCGGGGAGTTGGCGCACGCTCACCCGCGTGCTGCTGCCCACCGCGCGTCCCGCGCTCACCACCCTCGGGTTGTTGTACTTCATGTGGGCGTGGAATCAGTTCCTCCTCGCCTTGGTGCTCATCCAGGACCCGGACAAGCGCACCGCGCCCGCGGGACTGGGCAAATTCGTCCAGCAGTTCGGCAAGAACATCCCGCTGCTGTCCGCCGGGACGCTCATCGTGATCACCCCGATCGTCCTGCTCTATCTGTTCTTCCAGCGTCACTTCATCAAGGGCATCCTCCAGGGTGCCGTGAAATAGGGGGACTTCGACGTGACCGTCACACTGGCGATCGTCGGCGCCGGCGCCCGGGGCGCGGGCTATGCCCGGATCGCCGCCGCGGAGGGACTCGCCGCCCTCGTCGCCGTCGCCGATCCCGATCCCGCCCGACGCGGGGCCCTGGCCGCCGAGTTCGGCATCCCCGACGACCGGGTGTTCGCCGACTGGCGCGACCTGGCCGCCCTGCCCCGGCTCGCCGACGCCGTGATCGTCGCCACGCCCGACCGCCTGCACGCCGATCCGGCCGTCGCGTTCGCCGATCTCGGCTACGCGCTGCTGCTGGAGAAGCCGATGGCGCCCACCGAGCACGAAGCCCGGCGGATCGTCGACGCGGCCGTGCGCAACGATGTCCTGTTCGCGGTGTGCCACGTCCTGCGCTACACGCCCTACTCGGTCACGCTGAAGCGGCTGATCGACACCGGTCGGATCGGCGACGTGGTCAGCGTCGAGCATCTCGAACCGGTGGGCTGGTGGCACCAGGCCCACTCGTACGTGCGCGGCCAGTGGGCCGTCGAGGCCGAGTCGTCCTCGATGTTGCTCGCCAAGTCCTGCCATGACATCGACTGGCTCGGCCACCTCGTCGGGCGGCCTGTCGCACGCGTGTCGTCGTTCGGCGGACTGCATCACTTCCGCGCCGAGAACAAACCGGCGGGAGCCGGCGATCGCTGCGTGACGTGCCCGGTCGAACGCACCTGCGCCTACTCCGCGCCGCGCATCTACGAGCGCTTCCTCGGCGACCCGGTCCACGAGCAGTGGCCGCTCGGCGTGTTGACCGACGACGTCAGCACCGCGGGGCTGCGCAAGGCGCTCGCCGAAGGGCCGTACGGTGCCTGCGTCTACACCGGACGCAACGACGTCGTCGACCACCAGGTGGTGAACCTCGAGTACGCCGGCGGCGCCACCGCCTCGTTCACCATGACCGCGTTCACCGCGCTCGACTTCCGCAAGACCCGCGTCTTCGGCACCCGCGGCTCACTCGACGGCGACGGCCGCACCCTCACCCTCCACGACTTCCTGACCGACGAGGTCGAGAGGTTCGCCGTCGAACCCGACGGCGGCGCCTCGGCCGCGGACGGGCACGGGGGCGCGGACACGGAGCTGATCCGCGCCTTCCTCGGCGCGGTGGCGACCGGCGACCGGACACTGATCAGCTCGGGGCCGTACGAGACGTTGATGTCCCACCTCGTCGTGTGGGCCGCCGAACAAGCCCGCCGAGAAGGCACCGTGGTGAGCATGGAGCGTGCCTCGACACCGGCTGTGGGCATCTGAGGGCACGGGGGCCGGCACGCGTCGGCACCGGGGCGAAGGGGGCGAACATGCCGTAGGCGTTCGCGCCCCGGGAATCGCGACATCGCGTCGTCCCTCGGAACTCCCCCCGGACGCCGCGCCGTTCATGGCGCGGCGGCGGGTATCGGACCGCAGGTGACGCCGGGCGCGCCAATCACCGGCACCGGGCGGCCGAGCAGCGCGCCGCCGCCGGATGCCTCGTCCATGGCGATGGTGAGTGCCGAACGAGATCGCGCGTCGGCCCGCCATCAAGTAGGCATCGCCCGCCGAGGCCGCGAACTCGTCGACCACGGCGCCACCATCGACACCCCCGGCCAGGCGCCGCGCCGCCTCGGCGAGTCTCGGCATCGGGGTGGACGGGCTGTCCGGGACAGTCCCGAACGGGGTGAAGTGCAGCCGTCGTAGCGGACGACGAACGGCTCCCATGCCTGGCTGGAGCTGTTGTGACACGGGGTCTGCCGGACGCGCGCGCCGGAGGCGCGGCTGCCGCCCTCGACGTCCATGCACATGCGGCTGTGCGAGGCCATGATCTGCCACGTATAGCCGTTCGAGGGGCGTGGGAGGAACTGCCAGCGCTGGTTCTGCCCGCCGTGGAAGGGCCAGAGCCGCACCCCGGCGCCGGATGCCACCGACGAGTTCTCCACTTCCGCGACCGCGCTGGAGCCGGGGCTCCCGAGATAGCCGGCAGTGGGCCAGAGCGGTTGGTCGGCCGCGGAGGCGCGGGGTGCGCCCGCCGTCGTCATCAGGGCGAGGAGCGTGGCCATCAGTGCCGCCCACAGGCAAGCGGAGCGCGATGCGCGATGCCTCCGCCGTGGTTGTTCGTTCATCGGCCGTCCCTTCGGCCAGGGGCCGCCGAAAGCGGCCCGTTCGGAGGAGACGTGGCCCGGCGAAGCAGAATCTCTCAAAGTCCGCCTCGGAACTTTTTTCTCGGGGTCAGAACGGATGGCTCCGCCGCTATGTCGTCCGCTCGGTGGAGAGTGGGGCGCGCGTCGTCTCATCCGGTTGCGCCGGGCGCGCGGGGCGGAACAGTGTGAGCGCCGTGGCGGCGGCGAGTCCGGCGCTGATCGCGGCGGCGCCGAACGCGGTCGCGACACCGTGCGTGAGGACGTGTTCGGCGCTCTGCGTCGGGGGCGCCCCACGCGTCGCGGCGCCGAACACGGTGACCCACACCGCCAGCCCCAGGGTGCCCCCCATCCACTGCGTGGTCTGCAACAGCCCGGACGCCGCGCCCGATTCGTGCGCCGCGACGCCCGACAGGCCGTAGATGTTCAGCGGCGTCATGGCGATTCCGGCGCCCGCTCCGATGAGTATCACCGGTCCGAGAACGCCCGTCGGGTACCCGGTGGCGTCCCCGAGGCGGGCCAGCCACACGAACCCGGTGGTGCAGGCGAGCGCGCCGACCACCACCGGCCACGCGGTGCCCACGCGCCGGGCGAGCGCGGGCGCGACCCTGGCCATCGTGAACTGGGCGGCCATCAGGGGCAGGAAGGCCAGGCCGCTCTCGACCGGGCCGAGGCCCCGCCCTTCCTGGAAGTACCGGCCGAGCATGAAGAGCACGCTGAACATCGCGGCCGAATAGAACGCGAGGACGGGCAGTACCCGGGCAAGGGTGCCGGACGCGGCCAGGCGCAGCGGTAGGACGGGTTCGGTGGCGCGCCGCTCGACCAGCCCGAACGCGGGCAGGAGGACGGCTGCGGCGGCGAGGCCGGCGATGGTGCGGTCGTCGCGCCAGCCGTCGGACGCCGCGCGGATGAAGGCGTACACCAGGGCGGTGATTCCGGCGGTGCCGAACAGCGCGCCGGCGAGGTCGAAGCGTGGGCGGACGGCCGGGGCGGGCCGCTCCGGCTCGCGCACGACACGTACGGCGAGCCCGAGGAGCAGCGCACCGAGCGGCACGTTGACGAGGAAGACCCATCGCCACGAGGCGAGTTGGGTAAGCACCCCGCCGAGGATGAGGCCGACGGAGGCGCCGCCGCCGAGGACGGCCGAGTACCACGACAGGGCGCGCGCCCGTGCGGGTCCCTCGAACGTGCTGATGATGAGGGCCATCGTGCTGGGCCCGACGAGCGCGCCGCCGACGCCTTGCAGGACACGGGCGCCGACCAGCCACCAGGCCCACGGTGCGAGGCCCGCGAGTAGCGACGCCGCGGTGAACAGGAGGACGCCGGCGAGGAACATCCGGCGGCGCCCGAATGCGTCCCCCAGCCGCCCGCCGAGCAGGAGCAGGCCGCCGAAGGCGAGCGTGTACGCGTTGAGTACCCACGATGACGCGGTCGGCGAGAGGTCGAGGGCGGAGCCCATGTCGGGCAGTGCGAGGTTGACCACGGTGACGTCGATGCCGATGAGCAGCATCGAGCCGCTGATGACGGCGAGGACGAGGCCGGCCGCCCGGGCTGCGGGCCCGGGTGGGCCGCCGGACGACCCGGGTGAAGAACCGGCCGGCGCGTCGGATGACGCCTCGGACGCGTTGGACGGGGTGGACCCGCTGGATGCGGTGGTAGAGGGCATGGCTGACCTCCGAAGGTCGGGACAGGGGAATTTAAGAGACCTACGGGTCTCCTATGAGGACTATAGGAGACTTGACAGTCTCTTACAAGGAATTGGGGATACTGGAGTCCGCAGACGAGAAAGGTGACCGCGTTGGAACCCCCCACCGGAGAATCCCGCCACGCCGCGGCGTCACCCACCCGACGGCGCGGCCGCGAGCTCCAACAGGCCATCTACCAAGCGACCTTCGAGCAACTGCGCGAGGTCGGCTACGCGGGCCTGACGATGGACGGCGTCGCCGCCGCCGCGCGGACCGGCAAGGCCCCGCTGTACCGGCGCTGGCCCGACAAGGACGCCCTGCTCGTCGACGCGCTGCGGGACCGACTGCCCTCGGCCGACGACATCCCGCTCGTCGGCGATCTGCGATCCGACCTGATCGCGATCCTGCGGTTCCTGCACAGCGCGTGCACGATCACCGCCGACATGGCCCTGCAAACGGTCAAGCAGCAGTCCCAGGCCACATACGCAATGATGCGCGAACGCATCTCCGAGCCGACCCGGCGCCTGATCCTGCAGACCATGCGCGCGGCGGAAGAGCGCGGCGAGACCCGCCCCGGTTCCGCGACCCCCCTCACCGCCCGCGTCGGCCCGGCCATGATCGCCTACCAAAACCTGAGCGCACCTGTGGAACTCACCGACGAATTCGTGGTGTCGGTCGTCGACGAGGTCCTGCTCCCCATGCTGCGCGGCCGAGCCTGAGCCCGGCGGTCACCGCGTCGCCCCGCTCGGCACCCGCGTCGGGCACGCACGTCGACCAACCGCCGGGCGGCCACGACGGGGAACAAACGGCGGCGTTGGTGCTCGAGGGCCGAACGCGACAACCGGGCCAAGACCCGCGCCCACCACGCCCGAAGCCGCCCGACCACCGTCCCCCGACAGGAGACGGTGTCAGGGTCCGAGCCAGGTGACCTGGGTGATGTAGATGCATTCCTGGCGCGGGACGGTGAGGTATTCGAAGAGGAGGTTTCGGGCCGGGTCACTGTGGGTGCGAATGCCCGGGCCGGTGCCCTGGAAGTCGACACCGTCGAGATAGACCATGGAGTTGACCGTGGCCAGGTCCGCGGCCGCCTTCTCGACGGCGGACAGGACCTCGGACGGCAGACCCGCGGCGACCTCTTCCAGGCTGGGCAGCCATTCCCAGGACCAGTCACTCACCGGCGATCTCGCGGTGCGCCTCGGCGCGCAGGCGGGCGATCTCGGTACCCGCGTCGCGGATCTCCTCGGGATCGTTCGACCGCGCCACGACACGCTCCAACTCGCGCAGACGCCGCGCAAGGGCGGGGCGGCGCTCGATCGCCACGAATACGGCCCATTTCCGTAGGAACAGACGCACCGCGTTCGGCTGGAGGTTCTCGGCGACCCAGTCCAGCGCCTCGTCCTCCTCCTGCTGGAACTCCGGCAGATAGGTCGGACTCAACACGGCCACCGCCTCCCGCAGCGCCCGGATCTTCAAGGACGGCATCGGAATCAGCGGCTCGTCGCCCCACTCGGCATGCTCAGCGGTCATGATCTCCTCCTCCACCACCCAGTCAACCAGAACCATCCGACCCACACCCCGACGACCACAAGTCCCACGACCGCCGGGAGTGCACCAGGCCTCGAATGACTCACGTCCGGGAGCAGCCCCGGTCGATCCCCTCCCCCGACGCCTGCCGTCGACGAAGTCGCGACCTCCTGACCGGGCGGGCACCGAGCCCGTCCGCGGCCTCTGACGAGCACACGGGACGCGCTCACCTGGGATCAGGCCGGTCGAATACCGTCCGGACTGAGTCCAGTCCATATGCTTGCGGTATGGCCACCACGGACCTGCGGGCGATCCGCGACGACTTCCTCGGCGAGAGGCAACAGTTGATCGACGCGATCACCCGGGCATCGCGCGAGGGCATCGCGGCCAAGGAGGTCGCCCGACTGGTGGCCCCCGCGTTCGGCCGCGACCAGGTGCTCCAATTCCTCGCCGCCGTCACCTTGCGGGACTCGGCCCGCAAGGCACTGGCCGAGGCCGATCTCGACGCTGTCGTGGACGCGTCGGTCACCGGCATCGACCCGCCCCGCGAGGCCCGGCTGCTCCTGTCGGCAGACCCCGACGAGACCCCCGACCACGCGCTGCTTCCCGACCGGATCCGCGCCGCGCTCCGCGACTTCCACATCACCCTGGCACCGGCCCGCGACGGCGGCGACCCCCACGCCAACCCCGACGACCTCCTGCGCGACGGACTACCGGTACGACTCGTCCGGATCGAACCCCGCGCCTGAACAACAAGCGGGCACACCCGAGATCGGGCGGATCGCACGACACCGACCGACACCCCCCGACGAACCGCGCGGACCCGCCGTCGCCGCCACCAGTCCCGACAACCCCCGCCACCCCCGACATGCACACCCGACTCGCACACGCGGAGACAGCGATGCGGAACCCCGCCCCCTCGACGCGTCGCTCCGCCCGCCACACTGCGCCCGCGCTGCGCCCCCACCAACGCGACGCCCTCGCCGCGATCGTCCGCGAGCTGGAGAACCCGGACCCCGAAACGGTGGGCAGCGCCCGGTACGGCGGACGCCGCGCCACCGCGGTCATGGCCTGCGGCACCGGCAAGACGTGGGTGGCCGCCGGGGCGGCGGCGACCCTCGCCGCGCGCGATCGTGTCCTGGTCCTGGTACCCACCCTCGACCTCCTCGTCCAGACCGTCCGGGCGTGGCAGCGGGCCGGGCGGGTGGGTGGGACGCAGGTGGCGGTGTGTTCCCTCGGCGGCGACGCGGCGTTGGGCGGCGCCGGGGTGCGGGCGACCACCAGCGCGCCGCAACTGGCCCTGTGGGCCGCCGGCGACGGGCCGCTGACGGTGTACGGCACCTACCAGTCTCTGGGCACGATCCTGGACGCGCACACGGGCGTCTACGGGCTGCGGTTGAAGCCGTGGCGGCTCGTGTGCATCGACGAGGGACACCGCACCAGCGGATCGCTCGCGAAGGACTGGGGCGCCGTCCACGACGACCGACGCCTCCCCGCGCAGGGCCGGTTGTACCTCACCGCGACCCCACGCGTGTGGGAGCCGCCCGCCAACAGCACCTACAGCGAAGGAACCGGCGAGGGCGAAGCCGAACTGCCCCCGGTCCTCGCCGAGGACGAGGCGTGGGACGACCCGGACGCGGCGGGCCCGGGTGGGCTCGACCACCTCGCCGAAGACGAAGTCGACTGGGGCGACGAGGGCGGCGCCGGGCCGATCCGGGTGCGCGGGGGACGTCCGGTCCACTCGTCGCTGCCGGTCCAGGCGGTCGCGTCCATGGAGAACGAGGAGATCTTCGGCCCCACCGTCCACCGGCTGGAACTCGCGGCCGGCGTGCGCCTGGGCCTGCTCGCCAAGCCCCGGATCGTGGTGGTCGACGTCGCCGACCCCACCCTCCAGGACCTGGCCGCCGCGGGCGGCCTCGACCTCAACCGCGGCCCGGGCCGGCGCACCCTGGAAGAGGTCGAGGAATACCGGGCCGCGCGCCTGGCCGCCCTGCAGACCGCCGTGCTGCGAGTCGCCGCCGACCAGGGCCTGAACACGGTGATCGCCTACCACGCGCGGACGGCCGAGGCCCAGGCGTGCGCGGAGACCCTGCCCGACGTCGCGAAGCGGCTGCACGAGACGGACCCGCAGCGGTATCCGGCCGGGGTGTGGGCGGACTGGCTGTGCGGCGAACACGAGGCCGAGCACCGGCGGCGCGTGTTGGGCGAGTTCGCCGCGCACACCGACCAAGGACCCGCCGCACTCTTCGAGGTTCCCGACCGGGGCGCGGTGGTGATGCGGCGGGCGGTCCTGTCGAACGTGCGCGTCCTCGCCGAAGGCGTCGACCTGCGCGCCGACGCGGTCGCCTTCATGGACCCCAAACTGAGCGTGATCGAAATCGTCCAGGCCATCGGGAGAGTCCTGCGCCAGGAACCCCACGAAGGCCGCACCGCGACGATCATCGTGCCCGTCTTCCTCGCCGCCGGCGAACAACCCGACGACATGCTCGTCTCCGACTCCTACCACTTCCTCGTCCGCGTCCTGCACGCCCTCGCCGCGCACGACAGCCGCGTCCTGGACATGCTCGCCACCCCCGCACCCAGCGGCAGCCACCTCCGGCTCACGGCCCCGACGGACACCGGCGCCGAGGGCGGCGAAGGCGGCGAGAGCGCGCCGGCCGAGGAGGACTTCGAAGGGGGCGGGGACGAGGAGCCCGAGGACGACGAGGAACGGTTCCTCGTGCGGTTCATGACCGAGCGCGATCCCGCCCTCCTCGCCGACTTCGTCAAACTCAGGGTCATCGACCCCGAACGGCGAGACTGGCGCCGCGGCTACCTCGCCGCCCGGCGATGGCACGCCGCGCACGGCGACCTGCGCGTGCCGCTGGAGGCCATCGACTACGACGCCGAAACCGGCACCAGCCATCCCGTGGGGGCGTGGATCAGCGAGCAGCGCAGGGCGTGGTCGGCGGGGACGATCAGTGCCCGGCGGATCGAGCTGCTCGAGGCACTGGGGATGGTGTGGAGCCCGGACGACGCCGCGTTCGAGGACGGACTCGCCATGTGCCGCGCGTACTTCGCCGTCCACGGACACTTGGCCGCACCCAAGAACGCCGCCGTCAACAACTACCCCGTCGGGCAATTCCTCGCCAACTGCCGCCGCCCGTTGGAGTCCCGCAAGAACCCCGCACGCTGGGCGCAGCGGTGGGAACGCCTGGCCGAGATCGACCCCGACTGGAACCCCACCGGACGCCAGGACCCCGCCCTGCGGTGGTCCCTGGACTGGCAACGCATACTCGCGACGGTCCGACTGCACACCGAGGCGGGCGGAAGCCTCGACGAGCTCGTGCCCGGACACACCATCGGCGGCGAGGACGTCGGAGCCTGGCTGGAACGACAACGACGCAGCGGGGCGGACCTGACACCGGCGCAGCGGGAGGCGTTGGCCGGCGTCGGCGTCGAGGTGGCCGACGTCCCGGCGCAGCGCGCGGCGCCGGTGGACCGGTGGGCGTTGACCCTGGCCGCGGCGGCGGCATTCCGCGAGCGGGAAGGGCATTTGACCGTGCCCCGCAAACACGTCGAGACCGTCGAGGCGGACGGTGAGACACACCGGGTGAAACTGGGTGTGGCACTCGCCAACGCACGCCAACGACACGCTTCTTGGGCGCAGGAGCGCGTCGCGGCCCTCACCGCGCTCGGGATGCGGTGGACGTAGGAGGATCCCGGCGGGTTTGGGAGTTCTCGCGGGTGTGCCGGCGACGGAATGCAGTTCGCCCTGGTCGGCCCCGACCCCCGTATTCGTCGAGGCCGGTGACTGAGAGCCCTCGGCGACATCCTCGACTGAACCGGCCACACCACCGCGCAACCGCCGAACTGATCGACGCGAAGGATCGCGGCGGGAGCCTCCGTCCGCCGACGGCGATCGTCTCGTTCCGGACAACCACCCCCGTCGGGGGCCGGGCTGCTGTAAGGCTGGACGGGTACCCTTCGCGGGGTCCACACATCCCCGCGCCTCGTGGCGTGCCGTGCGGGCTGAGCCTCGCGCGGGTCGACGGGGAAAGGCTCCGGTCGCCACAACGCGCGGCCGGAGCCTTTCTCGTTCGTCGCGCATACGATCCGATGGAGGGGAGGTCCGGTCGCCCGTAAACGGGTTCAGGCCGACTCGCCCCGCCGGATCCGGTCCGCGATGGTCTCGATCCGTCGGTCGGACAACTGGTTCATGGTTGCCGGGAGTTGCGGGTCGATGTCCGGGCGCAGCGGGAGATGCCGTCTCCTCTCCCTGGCCCTGACGCCCGGCCAAAGCGGCGACCAACACCGCAATTCACCACACCCCAGTCGTCAAAATGCGCCCGGCTATCCCCGGGTGGGCAGGATCAGCCTTCGCCGGATTCCGTGGCAAGGCGATTCGATGCGGGTGGCTCCAGAATGGTTTCCAGGTTTTTTCGGGCGATCTGCTTGCGGAACTCCCCTTCATAGGAGGCGTCACCGGCATCGTGCATTACCTCGGTCATCCAAACCGCGGATGCCTGCCGCTCCCAAGTGTGATTCAGACAGGTTTCGGAGTAACTGTCGAGCAGACTGGAATCGTGCTTCTCGACCCGGTGGACGACCGCGCGGGTGAACACCTCCGCGTCGTGGAGGGCCAGACTCATGCCTTGCGCGCTCATCGGGGAGATGAGGTGGGCCGCGTCCCCGAGAAGGTAGAGCCTGCCGTAGCTCATGGGGCTGAACACCACACCGCGAAGGGGCACGACCTGCTTGCTCGTCACCGGGCCCCTGGACGCCACAGGCCCACCGAAGCGAGTTTCCAGTTCGCTCCAGATGCGCTCGTCCGGCCATTGTCCGACGGTGTCGGTGAGCGGGCACTGCAGGTAGAGGCGACTCGCATTCGGGCCGCGAGTGATTTGTGCGGCGAAGCCGCGCGAGTGCACCGCCAGCACGGCCGGCGGATCCGCCGGTACTTCCGTCATGACGGTCAGCCAGGCGTAACCGAACTCGTGGGTGGAACAGGTGAGGACGTCCGCGGGGACGGCCGTCCTGCTGACGCCGCGGTAGCCGTCGCTGCCGGCGACGAAGTCACAGCTGAGGACCTTCGTCGAGCCGGCGGCGTCGCGGTAGCGAATCCGGGGACGCTCGGTGTCGATGTCGTGCAGCGAAACGTCTCCGGCCTCGAAGCGAAGATCGCCGCCGTCTCGGAGAAAGACCCTGATGAGGTTTCGGACGATCACCTGCTGGGGGCAGAACGCACCGTCGACATCGTCCCCGTCGTCCCCGTCGTCCCCGCCCATCTTCCACTGCCGCATTTCTCCGTCGATCAGCACCGGCATGCCCGAATCCGAGGAACCGTGGCTGTGGCCTTCCACAACCTCTCCCAGCCCCCACTCGTGCAACAGTCGCACCCCGTCGGCATCGAGAGCCCCGGCCCTTTGCCGCTGCTCGACGTATTCACGGCTGTGCTTTTCCAGGACGATACAACCGATGCCCTTGCGCAACAGGAAATTGCCGAGAGCCAGTCCGGCGACCCCGCCCCCGACGATGACGACGGATGTGTCCTTGCCACTTTCAACCATGTGTTTGCGAGCTCCTTGCAAAAGGCGAACAATTGCGCCGGCCGGGTGGGTGCGGCGGGCCGACCACCACACTGGACCCGAAGGTGGAGCACGCCAACCAACGAATGTGCGCCGGATGCCGAAAAGTCGCCAACCTGGGGTCGGTAAACCCTGTGCGACCCGAACCCGGCGGGCGAACGGGGCGCGGTTATTTGGCGTCGTCGCGCAGATTTGCCTGGAAGCTACCCGGGGTCTGGCCCACGATCTCCGTGAACGCCTCGATGAGGCTGGAGGGGTTGGACCACCCGCACTCCATCGCGGTCTCGGTGACGGAGCGGCCGTCGGTGAGATGAACCAAGGCGTGATGGATGCGCAGGATCGTTCGCCAGCGGTGGAAGCTCATGCCCAGTTCGGTGTGGAACAGGCGGCTCAGGGTGCGTGTCCCCGCTCCTGCGGTGCGCCCCAACTCGGCCAGGGTCGCGGTCCGGCCGGGATCGGCGTGCAGCAGATCGGTGACGGCGCGCAGACGGTCGTCGCGCGGTTCGGGCAGGTGCAGGGACTGCTCCGGAGCCTCGGCAAGCTCGTCGATCGCCACCGCACGCAGCCGATCGTAGGCGTCGGGGCGCATCTCCCGCCGATCGGTCAGTACCAGAATGGCCTCTCGCAGCAGGGGACTTACTGCGGACACGCAGGGGTGCGCCACGAGCGAACCGCACAGGCCTGCCGGGATGGTGACGAGGCGGACGTCGGTCCTGCCGTAGAAACGATGGGAATGCTCGAATCCGGGCGGCGTCCACGTCACCCTGTGGGCGGGGGCCACCCAGGTCCCGCGCTCGGTCGTGGTGGCCAGAGCACCTGCCGCCGCGTACACCAGTTGGCCATGGACGTGGGAGTGAGTGCCGACGTGGTACCCGTGCGGGAGCCACCCCCTACCACGAACCGACGCCATCCGTGGCGTCGAAGGCGACGGCGAAGTTGGGCGGGGTTCCATCATGCAGCCTGAATTTACCGGTGGCATGTCCTGCAACGGGCCGGAGATCACTCCGTGCGCACTGAGTACGTACCCGCGCTCCGCGAGTAGACCGCGCGTAGCCACGCAAGGCACGAGTCTGCCGGGCGGTCGGGCGGCCGGGACCAGGCCCGGCACCGCCCGGTCCGGGGTGGTCTTGCCCGAGCCGGATACGCCGACCAAGCCCACGGTTTCGGGTGGGTGCATCGTCAGGTCGACGCCGTGCGGGACCCGCTCGGCGTTCCGGGCCGGACCTGCTCGAGGGGTTCCGGCAGGTTCGGCTCCGGTTCACATCCGAGATGCTGTCGGTGATCCGTTCGCCTTGGTTCACCACGTGACGGCCCCTGCTAGTGCTTGTCCGCTCACATCGGGGCGTCGGGTCTTTCGGCGAGTCGCCCCTCGGCCTCGCTCCAGGTGATCGGCAGGTCGGAGGCGTCGGCTTCCCAGAAGACGTGGGTGAAGGTTCGCGTCCTGGGGCGCATCGCCTTCACGGCGTCGCCGTGCGGATTCGAGCCGGCATACCGGCGCAGGCTGTCCCGATCCTTCCATGCCGAAAGCGTGAGGAACACGCCTTGGGCGGGTCGGGCCACCACCGAGGCGCCGTAGGCGCCCGGGGCCGTCTTGATCTGTCTCCACACGGACAGCGACCTGACGAGGAACGAGGGGACGGCGGTCAGGGATTGCAGCTCGAAGCGGGACGCCATGACGAGTACCCGCGCGTGCGCGGGGACGGGGTTCGGCGTGATCCAGCGGAGCGTCGGCACGGTGAGGGCCCTTCATGTGGGTGATCCGGTCGGGTTGTCGGAACGATCGCGTTCAGCGGCCGGCGAAGAACAATCCGGTGTGCGCCTGTCGGGCGGACACGAAGAACCCGTCCGCTGTGGACCGGGTGTCGAAGCCGCCACGTTCGACCACGTCCCGAGCGCCGGCGACGTCATCGACCAGGACGGTCACGGCCGCCAAGTAGGAGGCCGCCGGCACCGGTTCGCCGGGGAGCACTTCGGCGACCTCGCCGGCCCGGACCACTTCGAGGCGCGCGGGCGAAGCGTCCAGCGTCGCCACCGGCCCGTCGAACCCGACGCCGGTCTGCAGGATGCGGCTGTAGCGGTCGACGATCGCGTCGAACTGGTCGTCGTCGGCCACGATCAGCACGGAGGCCAGACCCCGGGCGGTGTTGGGGTGGCCGAGGTATCGAGGCTGATGGACATACTCCCGCGTGAGGTGTTGGGCGATCCCCACGTACGCCTCGGGTGTGGTGCGGGGATCCAGATGCACGGCGCGGGCGCGCACGGTGCGCGGCCCCTCCCGCGTGTCGACCTCGCGCTCCAGCCCCAGCACCCCGGAGGTGCGCAGCCCTGCGGCCGTGAGCCTGGCATCGACGAGCTCGGCGTCGTCGGTGTCCAGGTTGAGCAGCCGAAAGCCCTCGTACTCGTCGGCCATCGCCCTGGTGTGCCAGGGATCCGGCGCGGACTCGTCCACGATGCCGAGGAGCTCGATGTACGAGCCGCCGAACAGCGCGCACATGTTCGCGGTGCAGCCCGGGGTCGGCACGTCGCCCGGCGCGCCGGCGAGCATGTGTCGCGATCGCGGACTAAGCGTGAAGCCGAGAGCGGTGTAGTCGTGTTCGAGCCCGTCCAGGTCGCGTGTGAGGATGCCGATGTGGTGGATGCCGTGGATGTCTCGTCGCATGCACCGATCGTGCGAGAGCGACAGGCGGACGAACGTCAACGGACGGGCACACGCCGGAATCCGACATCCGTCTACCATGACCGCATGGAATCGGTCACGCTCGACGACCTGGACGTGAGGCTGTTGCACGCGCTTCAGGTCGACGGCCGTGCGCCGTTCGCCAGGATCGCCAGCGTGCTGGGGGTCTCGGACCGAACGGTGGCCCGCCGCTACGGGAAGCTGAGCCTTTCCGGGCACGTTCGTGTGGTAGGCGTCACGACCGGTCATCGCATCGGGTACGCGGAATGGTTGGTGCGGCTCCGGGTCCTGCCCCCGGACGCTGCCCCCGTCGCACGCGCACTGGCCGGGCGCCCCGACACCGCCTGGGTGACGATCGGCGCCGGCGGTACGGAAATCGTCTGCGTCCTGCGCACCCAGCAGGAAAAGGCAACCCCGCTCGACGGTTTGGGGAGGGCGTTGCCAATGACCGGAGTGGAGGCGTATCGGCTGCTGAACCCGGTGATGCGACACCACAGATGGCACGGCCGGACCTCGGCGCTGAACGCCGACGAGGTCGCCGCACTGCTCCCGGCGCCGCACCCCGCGACGACCGGGCAACCCGCACCGGTGCCGTTGACGGCGTTGGACCGGCGGCTGCTCCCCGCACTGGCGACGGACGGGCGGGCCGCCTACCCCGACCTCGCACGCCGCATCGGGTGGTCGGAATCCGCCGTCCGCCGCCGCCTCGACGACCTCCGCCGTTCCCATGTACTCCAGTTCGACGTCGAAGTGGACCCGGCACTGTTCGGCTTCGCCGTGCAATGCCTGTTGTGGTTGACCATCGCCCCCGCCCTGATCGGCGACATCTCCCGGACCCTGAGCGCGGACCCGGAGACGGCGTTCGTCGGCACCACCACCGGTCCCCACAACGTGGTCGCGATCGTGATCTGCCGCGACGCCGTCGCCCTGGACACCTACCTCACCGACCGAATCGGCTCCCTCGACGGCGTCCAACGCCTGGAAACCACACCCGTCAACCGCTACACCAAACGCGCCGCCCCCTCCCCCGCCGCCGTCGGGCGGCCGCGGGGAGCTGCGCCGGAACCAACCGGCTGACCGACCATGGCGCCACCCAGCGCCGGGCCGACGCAGCCGAACGCCTCGCCCTCGACGACCTCTTGACGTTCACCATCAGCGCCGACGGCGTTCGCTCCACGAGGCCGAGGTAGGCGAGTGCGGCCCCGGAGACAGCGAACGTGGCCGCATCGACCCAGCAGCGCGTGCACCGGCGTCGGAGGCGGCCGCAGGTCCGAGGAGTCAGGCCATGCGGCCGGTGGCCGGCCTCACCCAACGCGACGAAGGCGCTCGGCTCCCAGCCGCGGTGGGGTCGGGGCGCGATTCCGACCGAGTCGGCGGCCGCCGAGGCAATCGCCATCACCGGCGAGGCGCTGAGGCGCGCCTTGCGGACCAGGCACGCCGACACGTCGTAATCCCACCCACCTCGATCGCAATGGTGGTCGAGCGCCATTGCCGTTTGACTCCCAACCCCCACAAGGCATCACGAACGTCACACGGCATGGAATTGCAGGGCAAAACCGCACTGGTCGCCGGCGGCACTTCCGGCATCGGTCCGGCAGCCACTCGCTTGCCGGCCCGCACGGGTGCCGAGTCCTCGGCAACGGCCGCGACGGCCGGCGCATTGCGCGAGCATGTCCCGGGCGACCTTGTCGGGGTTGATGGTGGCCTTGCAGTCGGTGCGCGTTACGCCCGTCGCGCGACCACTGCGGTGTTCGTCCAACCTACGACCGCGTCCACATCGACCTGACCCGCAACGGCTCGCGCCGCTTCTGCTCCGCCGCCCGCTCCTCGCGCGCCAAGACGGCCGCCTACCGGGCCCGTCGCGCCGCGCCCTTGCGGACCCGCCAACGGCGCCGAAGGGAAAGGGGATGCGCCGCCCGCGGGGCGTCGGTTACGGTGTGTCCATGTCTACGCCCCGAGTTTCCTAGCCAAAGGACCCGCTTCCACGCCAGAAGTGTCTCCTTTTGCTTTCTCGGAGCGTTACCTCATGATTACCGTTCGCGGTGTCGAGCAGCAGGCGGGCGCCCGCCTGCTGCTCTCCGACATCTCCTTCACCGTCTCCCCCGGCGACCGCATCGGCCTGGTCGGCCGCAACGGTGCGGGCAAGACCACCCTCATGACCGCCCTCGCCGGGCAGACCAGGCCCGCCGCCGGCACCATCACCCACACCGGCCCGGTCGAGTTCCTGGCACAGGACTCCCGCGCCGCCGACCCCGCCGTCACCGTCACTGACCGGGTGCTCGCCGCCCGCGGCCTGGACCGGGCACTGCACCGGCTGCGTACGGCCGAGGCGGCAATGGCCGACGCCGACGGACCCGCCGCGCTGGAGCGGGCCATGAACGCCTACACCCGCGCCGAGGCCGCCTTCCAGGCCGGTGGCGGCTACGCGGCCGAGGCCGAGGCGGCCCGAGTGGCTGCCGGACTCGGGTTGCCCGAGCGGGTGTTGGGCAAGCCGGTCGGCACGCTGTCCGGCGGCCAGAAGCGCCGGGTCGAACTGGCTCGCATTCTGTTCGCCGGACACGACGGCACGCTGCTGCTCGACGAGCCGACCAACCACCTCGACGCCGACTCGGTCGCCTGGCTGCGCACCTTCCTCCGAGGCCACACCGGCGGCCTGGTGGTCATCAGTCACGACATCTCGCTGCTGGCCGACGTGGTCAACCGGGTCTTCCACTTGGACGCCACCCGCGCCACGATCGACATCCACAACACCGGCTGGAGCACCTACCTCGCCCAGCGGGCAGCCGATGAGCGCCGCCGCGCCCGCGAGCGGGCCGCCGCCGAGCGCAAGGCCACAGCCCTGCACGCACAGGCCGACAAGATGAAGGCCCGCTCGGCGACCGCCGTGATGGCCAAAAGCATGGCCCGGCGCGCCGACCGGATGCTGGCCGAGCTGGAACCGGCCCGGCGCACCGAGAAGATCGCCAGGATCCGGCTGCCCGAGCCCGCCCCATGCGGGCGGATGCCGCTCGGCGCGGTCAGCCTGGCCAAGTCCTACGGCGACCACCAGGTCCTGGGCGGCGTGGACCTGGCGGTGGACCGGGGCAGCCGCCTGGTCGTCCTCGGCCTCAACGGCGCCGGCAAGACCACCTTGCTGCGCATCCTCGCCGGCCGGGAACGACCGGACTCCGGCCGCGTGGTGCACGGCCACGGGCTGCGCCTGGGCTACTTCGCCCAGGAACACGAAACCCTCGACCCGGCGCGTACGGTGCACCAGAACCTGGCCGACGCGGCCCCGCACCTGAGCGACGGTGAAGTCCGCCGCGTACTGGGCGCGTTCCTCTTCTCCGGGGACGACGCCGACAAGCGGGCCGAAGTACTCTCCGGCGGGGAGAAGACCCGCCTGGCCCTGGCCGGCCTGGTCCACTGCGGCGCGAACGTCCTGCTGCTGGACGAGCCGACCAACAACCTCGATCCCGCCTCCCGCGACGAGGTCCTGGCCGCCATCGGCTCCTACCCGGGCGCGATCATGATGGTCACCCACGACGAGGACGCCATCGACGCCCTGCGCCCCGACCGGGTCCTGCTGCTGCGACGCGGACGAGGACCTGTGGAGCGAGGACTACCGCGACCTGGTCGCCCTGGCCTGACCCACCACCCGGCCCGGCCGGACAGCGTGGCTTCCCCCGCGCCGGCCGGGCCTCGACGCGGCCCGTGGCCACCTGCCGCGCACCGCGCCACGTGCTTCGCCGAACCCACCCCGTATGCACCGAAGGGCGCCACGTCGTCCACCACCGGTACCGCTTCCGCCGCATCCCACCCCACCGGGCGCCTGCACATCCAGCGATGCCGTCTCCTCGGCAAAACGATGAGTCCACGGCTGAGCCACCGAACACGAGGACTACATGTGAACTCAAATCACGCACCGATGAGTTCCCGCGCCGCGCCGGTCTGTACGCGTGAGATTGACTCACGGAAGGCCGGCACCATGCGGAAACTCAGCTACGGCATGAACCTGAGCCTGGACGGCTACATCGCCGCGCCCGGCGACGACATCGGCTGGGGCGTCCCGAGGAGTTCGGCTGCACGGCCGGTGGTGTAGGCGGCGTGGTGGTCGTCGTCGAGACGGCCGGGGTCGTCTGCTGTCGTCGCACCTCTTTGTTGTCGGTGGAACGCGTGGAGGGGCCCTGGTGCCAATGGCACCAGGGCCCCGAAGGAACTGCTACACCATCTGCCGGCCCTGATACTGCGCCGGCCCGTTTCCGCGGACCCGACCGAACTGCCGTCGGGGGTGCGGGGATCGCGGATGCGTGACCGGAGACCACCTCGCTATCGATGTCCTCTGCGGTACCCGGGCCGAGACTTCCGCCCGGGCGATCCCGATGGCGCTTCCACTCCCTCGTTGTTTCCTCTATGACATCTATCTACTGCGTACTGCGGGTACTGCCACTACGGGTACTGCGTACTGCCGGTACTGCTCTATCGGTTACTGCGTACTGCCGGTGATATGTACTGCTCGGTGGCCTGCGACAGCGCCACTCTTCGACAGCCGGCCCCGTTGCCCGTCCTGCGCCCTGCCTTGGCTTGGAACCCCACTGCCGAACCTCCCGGTGCGCGCGTCCGCAGCCGACGCCTTCACCGAGGTACCGCTCACCTACTCCGCTGCTCTACTGCCTACTGCGAACTGCACTTGCCGGTACTGCCACTGCGTGAACTGCGGTACTGCTCACCGCTGCCCCTGATCACTGCGGGACCACCCGGTGCGGCCGTCAGCCCCGTCGCCGTCCTACGACAACCCTGGCTTCGGGACTCCACAAGCGCACCGTCCTGCAAACTTGCGACTACGGGTACTGCGGCCGGCAGTTCGTCTCTGCCAGGCCCTTCGGTCTCTCTGGGCTACGAGAGAAACCATAACCACACCACCACCTGATGTCTACTCCGGCCGGCATAGATTTTTGCGTGGTCGACGGTGAGGTAATCGACTTCGAGCGGCGATGAAACGGC
The DNA here is from genome assembly GCF_055557415.1 of Embleya sp. L77. Classification (NCBI taxonomy): domain Bacteria; kingdom Bacillati; phylum Actinomycetota; class Actinomycetes; order Kitasatosporales; family Streptomycetaceae; genus Embleya; species Embleya sp. L77. The sequence goes on along the minus strand of NZ_CM145710.1, from coordinate 3,309,996 downwards.
GCAGGCGAGGCCGTCACCACCAGGATTGGCGAGCCAAGGGCCGCGCAGGCACCGGAAGTTGGGCAGCCGAGCACGGACGGTCCCGAAACCCCGGGGGATCCGATGGACACAATGAGCGTCACCGTCGCACCCACCCATTCCGCCACACCCGTCGCCGGCGCACGCGAAAGCACCCGGCGGTTCCTCCGAGAACGACTCGAACCGGCGATCACGGACGAGGCCGCCGACACGGTGCTCCCGGTCGTCTCGGAACCGGTCACCAACGCCCTGCGCCACGGCCGCGGCACTGCCACCCTGGATTTGACCGCGCACCGGGACGGCATCGAGGCGGCCGTGCACGACCACAGCCCCCAGGCCCCGCGCATGCGCGCCCCCGACCCTCATGGCGGCTTCGGTCGGCCCATGGTCAACCGCCTCGCCCGCACCACCGCGGTCGCCCGAAAGGCGGCCGGCGGCAAGACCGTCAGCGCCCGGCGCCCCGCCGGGGCCGCGAACCGTGACACGCACGCTCGCGGCGTTGCAACCCCTTGCGAGTAGAACCGGCTACGAACTGCGGGGTTGCGCCTTGCGAGCGCACACACACCACGGCCCGGGTGCTTTCCGACGGGGATTGGTCCATTTGGAGACTCGGTGATGCCGAGCGCGTGGATGTGGTCGGCACGGGCGCGGGTCCGGGCGGCGGCGGGCTGGTGGCTGCGGATGACGTCGGCGGCGGTCCGGCCGGGGTGCGGCTGCCGTCCGGAGCGAGTTCCGGGCCGCGCCGGACGATGGTGATGTCGTCGCGCCCGACGAGGTCGCGGGCGCGGGGGCGGCGGCGCCTTTCGATGTGGCCAGGCTTTCCGATGTGGCCAGGGGCAGAGCACGTCGAAGTACACGTCCGGACGCGTCATGCGACTTCCTTCGGGAGGGATGCGGCCGCGGCATCGGTGTCGAGGGCGCCGGCGTCGGGGGCGGTCCGGCGGCGGGCCACGGGCGTGACCGCCGCAAGGAGGATCAGGAGCGGCAACAGCACGAGCGCGTGCACGTGAAGGCTGTGGGTGAAGGCGCTCCGCGCGCTTTCCGCGAGGGCGTTGCCGAGCGGGTCGGGAGTGTCGGCGGCGCGGCGCAGGGTCTCGGCGAGGGTGCTGTCCCGGTCCGCAACGTCGGGGGGCAGGCCGGCGGGGAGGCGGTCGGCGAGGCGTTGGCTGTAGACGCCCCCGGCGATGCTGCCGAGCACGGCGATGCCGAGGGCGCCGCCGAGTTCGCCGCCCGTCTCGGAGATGGCGGAGGCGGCACCGGCGCGTTCGGGCGGCGCGGCGGCGAGGACCAGGCCGGTGCCCAGGGCCATGAACGGCGTGAGCCCGGCGAACAGCAGGACGGATCCGGCGACGACGAATCCCGGTGCCCGGTCGGCTTGCAGGAGCATCAGCGGTCCCGCGAGGGCCAGTACGGCTCCGGAGCTCATCAGCACGGCGGGGTGCACCCGCGTGGCGAGGCCGGAGATCCACAGGGCGACGACGGTGCCGGACACCGCGGTCGGAAGCTGCCACAGTCCGGCGGTGAACGGCGGGTATCCGACGACCATTTGGAGGTACTGCGAGGTGAGGAGGCTGGTGCCGTAGAGCACGGCGCCGACCACGATCATGCCGCCCACCGAGACGGCGAACGCCGGTACCCGGAACAGCGACAAGTCGAAGAGCGGCGCGGCAAGACGATTCTGGCGGCGCACGAAACCGATCCCCAGGGCCACTCCGGCTGCCAGGGACCCGAGTGCGGGCGCCGTGACGCCTTCCAGGGCGAGTTGCTTGATCCCGTAGACCACGGCGAGTGGGACGAGGAACGACAGGACCACACTGGGCGGATCGATTCTGCCCTCGGCGGTCGCCGCCCGATGCTCGGGGAGGAGGAATGGCGCGGTCACGACCAGCAGCACCATGGCGGGCGGCGTGACCAGGAAGACCGAGCCCCACCAGAAGAAGTGCAGGAGGGTCCCGCCGATCAGCGGGCCGAGGGCACCGCCGGCCATGAAGCCGAGCATCCACAAGGTGATCGCGAGCCGACGCTGGTCGGGATCGGTGAACAGGTGGCGGATCACCGCCAGCGACGCGGGGGCCAGCGCCGCCGCCCCGACGCCCTGGCAGGCGCGCGCGGCGATCAGCATGCCGGTGTCCCCGGCGTAGGCCGCCGCGACCGAGCCGACCGTGAAGACCGCTGCTCCGCAGATCAGTACGCGGCGGTGGCCGAATCGGTCCCCGAGGGAGCCCATGGTGATGAGGAACCCGGCGACGGTGAAGCCGTACATGTCGGTGATCCATAGCTGCCCCGTGGCGCTCGGCGCCAACTCCGCGGTGACGCTCGGAAGTGCCAGGTACAGCACGGACATGTTCATCATGACCAGGACGGCCGGGACGCCGAGCACGGCCAAGGCGGACCACTCGCGGGCACCCGCCCTCGGCGGGGGTGTGCGGGACGTCATGCGTCACCGGTCAGCAAGGTCTTGCCCAGGGTGTCGCGGGACTCGATCGCCGCATGCGCGGCCGCCGCCCGGGCGAGCGGGTGGGTCTGCCCGACGACGGGGCGCCACCGGCCCGTGTCCGCCAGGTCGAGCGCTTGTCGGATCAGCGCGCGGTTCTCGGCCGCGTCCGGCGCACCGGTCAGGCCGAAGACCTGCAAAGATCGGGCCGCGACGGTCTCGTCGGCCAGTTCGGTCCCGGTGCCCGAGGCCATGCCGTAGATGCTGATCCGCCCCCCGACCCGCAGGGTGTCGGCCGCCGCACTGCCGATCTCGCCGCCCACTCCGTCGAAAACCAGGTCCACCGGGGGGAGCCCGGCGGCCCAGGTGGGCTGGTTGTAGTCGGCGAAATCGGCGCCGAGCCGGGTCACCAGTTCGCCCTTGCGGGCGCCGCCGGCCGCGCCGATCACGCGTGCGCCTGCGGCGAGGGCGTACTGGACGAGCAGAGTTCCGACGCCGCCGGCTGCCGCCGTCACCAGGACGGTGTCGCCCTTCCGCGGCTGCGCGTCGCGGGCCAGCATCAACGCGGTCCGCCCGTCGGCCATGAGGGCCACCGCGTCCCGCAGTTCCACGCCCGGCGGGACGGGCACCACGTCTTCGGCGCGGACCTTGGCCTGCTGCGCGTACCCCCCGGTTCCGCCCGTGGTGGTGACCACGGTCGTCCCGAGCAGAGCCGGGTCGACGCCGTCGCCGACGGCCGTGATCCGTCCGCCGACACCGTTGCCGGGAATCCGCGGCAGCGCCGGCTTTCCGAAGGGCCCGTTGCCGGCCCGGACTTGCGTCTCGACGAACGTCACACTCGCGTACGCCACGGTCACCACCACCTCGCCGCCGCACGGGGAGAGGTCGGCTACGTGTTCGGCCCGCAAAACCTCGGGACCGCCGAACTCGCGCATGACAACGGCCAGCATGAAAACCCCCAACAAGGGACGAAGAGGCGCGGCCGGGCCCGCGACGCGCACCCGCCGCTGCGGGTGTGACCTTGCGGAGGCACGGGGACGGGGGGCGCCTCTTAAAACGGATAGCACCTGTCCGTTAAGCTATAACGGATAGGATCCATCCGCAAGGAATGGGGTGGGGAAATGGCTCGCAAGGCGCCTCGGCACGCCGAGGCCGAACGCAACGACGCGGAACTGCTGGCAGCGGCGAAGGCGGTCCTCAGGGCCGATGGCGCACGCGCCTCGGTGTCCGCCATCGCTGCGCACGCCGGAGTCGGAATGGCGACCGTGTACCGCCGCTATCGCACCAAGGAGGAGTTCTTCCAGCGCCTGTGCGTGCTGGCGCTGCGGCAGTGGATCGACGCCGCCGAGGAGGGTTTGCGGATGGCGGACCCCTGGGCCGGCCTGGTCCATTACGTGAATGCGGCACTGGAATTCGGCGGCGGCTCCCTCGGCTCGCTCGCCGGGACGGTGCCCGTCTCCGATGACATGGCCGAGGCGTTCACCCGGTCCGACGCCCTATGGCGCGCGCTGGTCGCCCGGGCGCACGACTTTGGCGTGCTCCGCGAGGACGTGACCAGCGTTGACCTCGACCTGCTGATCGAGCAGCTCGGCAAGCCCTCGCTGGTCGAGGACCTCGAACGCCGAGGGCACCCCGACCTGGCCGCGGCCCGGGACGCCCGGCGCCGCACGGTGGCGATCGCCCTCGACGGCCTGCGCCCCGGCCACCCGCGGCTGGAAGGCCCGCAGCCGCCGACGGGCCTGCTGACCCAGCGCTGGGAGAACGACGGTTGACACACGGCGTCGTGGAGGGCGCTGCGCGGGTGGCGACGGGTCTTCGGTGGGGAGAGGCCCGCGCTCGTGGACATCTACCGCTGCCGGGCGACGGGGGCGGATACACGGCAGCAGCAGCCGGGCCGGCCGGTGTGGTGTGGTGTGGTGTGGGAGATCAGTGCCGGTGTCGGGGGTCCGGGGCCGCGCCGTCCACCCCTCGACGGTCACCGTGTGCATCTCGCGCCCGCGCCGTCCTCGAGGACGTCGACCAACGCGACGCCGCCACGATCGTGCACACCGCCGCCTCAAAGGGCGGCACCTGGTCGGAACCGGCCGTGCTCGCGCGGACCGCGGGCACGGGTCGGCCGGTCCTGGCGGTGCACGACGACCGGCTAAGTGCGGCGGAATACACCGGGATGCGGTCCGGGCCCGACAGTCGAAAGCGTCAGCATCCACCGCGGCGCAGCCCGGGCCTGTCTGCGACAACACCCGGGCACCGGAGCGTCCGCTGAACGCGCACCGACAGCGAGGACTTCGAACTCGCCGACGCCCTCTGCGGGAAGTTGACCTGCTCGCTTAAAGGTGACGCTCGTCCATAGCCGGCTCTATCGGTTGCTGCTGCGCGGTTGGCTGGGATCGACCTTCAGCCGCAGCCGGACATAGTCGCTGTCCATCGGCCCCGGACGGCACGCACCGTCCGGCCCCCAGCCGTGCCGGGCGTAGAAGCGCTGCGCACGAGTGTTGGACGTTCCGATCCGGAGGAGAAGACACCCGCGGCCCCAGGCGCTCCTGATCGCCCGCGAACCCGCCGGGCCGGCCGAGTAGCCGGGCAGCGGGTGGGCGTTTCGCCTCCGTGTCCGGCGAGTCCGTGACGATCGCGACCCGTTCCCCGGTGACGCATTCGCTCACACGAGCGGAAACTGCTTGTCTTGGCCCCGAGCACCCGCTCGCCGTCCGACGACGCGACGCACCCCACGCGGCGCGACGGGCGGGACAGACCACACAGACGGGAAGCCCGACCCATCGTGAACTCGGCTCTCAAGTCGCTCCTCGCCGCCCTGTTGGCATCCGGCCTGCTCCTGGCCACGGCCGCCTGCCGACCCGCGGACGAGAAGGACGAGAAGTACTTCTCCGGCGTCGCGGATACCCGCCCGTACGAGGAGTGGCTTGCGGCACGTTCGGACATATCGGCCGACCTCGCGCTCTCGGGCCGGTTCCGTACCGTTCCCGGCCACGACGCGGCCAGGGGCGGGACGCGCGTACTGCGCTATCGAATACAGGTCGAGGAGGGCCTGTCGATCGACGCCAAGTATCTCGCGCGCGCCGTGCACGAGACGCTCAACGACACGCACAGTTGGGGAGGCGACGGAACCATCGCCCTGGAACGGGTGAGTTCGGGCGAATCCTCCTTCGTCGTGACCCTCGCCAGTACCGGCACGGTCAACAGCTGGTGCGCCAAGGACGGCTTGGACACCGGCGAACAACGCGTCTCGTGCAACGTCGCCTCCACCCGGCGGGTGATGCTCAACGCGTGGCGGTGGGCGACGGGATCCACCACATACGGCAACGACCTGGCGAACTACCGACGCATGCTGATAAACCACGAAGTCGGCCATCGGCTCGGCCACATGCACGAGACGTGCGACCGCGCGGGCGCCCCCGCGCCGGTGATGATGCAGCAGACGCTGACCCTGGTCACCGGCGGCGCCAAGTGTACGCCCAACCCGTGGCCGCACCCGTAGTCGAACGATCCGTCCGACCGGAGGAACCGATCCGTAGGGACCAGGCCCCGGAATTGTCGGCCCCACCCCCGCAGCCTCGCGACCTCAACCCCTGGGCAAACGCGGAACACTCGCGCAGGATGGTCGGCGGGGTTGGTCAGCCCCACCGGCGAACCGCACCGGCGGTGAACCGGCTTCGGGGCCTGTCCTTCGACAGCGTCGTCGAAGCGTGGACAGGCTCCGAGCAATCGGCCGGGCAGCGACCCGCGCCTCACTCTCGGAGGAACAGTGACCGTCACTCATCACGGTGACAGGCTCAACGGCGAGCCTGTCACGATCACGGCATCCACGACACGGATCGCGTCGTGGCTGGAGGACATCGCGACGGTGGACCGGATCCACCACTACCTGGACGCCCGACTCCGCAACCGGACCACGGATCCCGGTGCGAGACCGCTGCGTGCGATGCGCCTGCACAACGACGAGGCGCAGGCCGCCATCCTCTCGGCCGTACGCGCCGGCGCCACGGAGACGACGGATGGCCCGCTCGCGAAGGAGCTGAGCGACCACGCGGCGCGTTGGGCGCACGCGTTGGCCCGCCTGGTCGAGAACGCGGGGTGGTTCGACCACCTGTGCGACGCCCTGATCGCGACCCACCAGGTCGTGCGAGTCGGCCCCGCCAAACCCTGCGGTCGCTGCGGGAAAGACGGCGAGCGGGTGGTGTACACCAGCCTCTACCCGGGCGTCATGGACCGGGTCACCGTGTCCTGCCGGCCGTGCGGCAGAACCGCCCACCACCCCTACGGCGAGCCCGGTCCCGAGATCGACGCCCGCCTGGGCGCCCGCGCCGGCTCCGCCGTCCTCGAGATCACGACGGTCGCCGATCCGCGAGCCGTCGCCCCGACGGCGCTGTACTTCCGGCTCGCTCCCGGCGATGAGGACGGCGGCCCCGGAAAGCCGTTGCCCGGGGAGCACTTCCGCCTGGAACCGGGTGGGCGTTCGGCCACGACGATGGAGCTTCCCGCCACTCTGGGAGAGGGTGCCCGACTCCAGGTCCTGTGCGTCGGCGGTTTCCAGGTCTTCACGCGCGGCATCGCGCTCTCCGGCCTGGCGTCGATCCCACGCCCCCGCGCCACGATGTCCCGCCGCCCGGACGCCCGCATGGTCACCTCGAAGCGCGGTGCGGTGATCACCGAGCGGGCGGCCGGCGCCGAGCCCGCCCGATCGAAGGCGTAGCACCCGTCCCCACACGTCGCCGCCCGGAACGACGACCCGTTCCGGGCGGTCGGCACGGGGAGATCGCCGCACCGCCTCGGACTCCCGATACGCCCGGCGCGTACGCTCGTCGGCGACGACTTCGAGGTCGACAAGGCCATCGCCGACTCCGCGTCCGTGTCCTCCGGGCGTGCGGTGCTCGCCAGTTACGACCTTCAGTGCCGGGCGATCTCGAACCACCTGGTCGGCCGGGCCGTATGCGACGCCCTCATCGACGGGCGGCACCGGTCGAGCCTGCCCACGCGCATCCGGGGCGACGGCCGGCCCGAGGGCGTGCGGCGGCGTACCGCGGCCGAGATCGTGGACACCGCGCGGGCGCCGGCTGCCTTCGGCGTTGACACCGTCGTCGGCTTCACCGGTTCGGCCATCCGGCACCTGGTCGCCATCTTCCCGCCCGCCACCGAGCCATGGTCGAGGACGGCTTCCAGGACTGGGCTCCATCGGCTGCGCGGGCCCGTCTGCGTCGCGTGGGAGGACGCGGGCGCGGACCGCCTGCGGCGTGCGCCGGAGGCACTTGCCTGCCCATCTCAGGAGCTTCGATCTCGAACGGCCCTCGCCTCCTTCGACGCGGCCTTCCAGCGAACCGACTGAGGCGGCATCCCGACAACCGGGCCGCTCCGGTGACGGGAGCGGCCCGGTGACTTCCGGCCGGGACGTTCCCGCAGGCGTCAGTAGTCTCCTCGCGGCCATTGGCATCGATAACATCCTCTGCCATAGTGCCTGGCATCGGCGCTCCGGCGTCGGCACGACGTACTCGCGATTCACTCGGAGTTCCGGCCTTCCCGGGCCGCCACGACCGAGCAGCCCGACCTGATATCGATATCAGAACGCCCTGCGACAGGTATCACGGCAGGTCGTCGGAGAACGGAGAGAGATGTCACCTCCCGGAAGAATCATCGTGGCGGTCCTCGGCACGGCCCTGGCACTCGTGGGCATCGGCGCGCCCACGACGACGGCTTCGCCGGCGGACAGGACTTCGCCGACGGCGGCCGCCCAGTCTTCGCCTACGGCGGTCCCGTCCTCCGCCACTTACTCCGTCACCGTCGGCGCCAAGGGCTCGTGGACGCACCCGGACGACACCCCGGCCAACCCCTACATCGACAAGGACGGCACCTTCTACTTCCAGCAGGCCCATTCCCTCTACGGCGCCACCCAGGACCGCGCGTGGAGCTTCTTCACCGGGACCGACTTCGACTCGGCCACCTTCTCCGATGCGATCGGCAACGCGGGCACGAATCCGGATACCACCGCCCTGTGCAACAACAGCCCCACCGGCGTGGAGTCCACCTACGCGCCCGGCGCTTCGGGCTACTCGCAGCGGAACTTCTGCGACCTGACCGGGATGTGGGTGGATCCGGACACCGGCGACTGGTACGGGCTGGTCCACAACGAGTTCAGTCCGCAACCCTTCGGCGACGGCGTCCACTACGACTCCATCGACTACGCGATCTCCCGGGACCAGGGCCGGACGTGGACGATCAAGGACCACGCCATCACGTCCCCCTACAGCACCAAGCGGGGCGACACCGCCGCCTTCCCGAACCAGACCTACTACTACGGCGACGGCGACCAACGGCTGTACGTGGACACCGCCTCGGGCTACTTCTACGCTTTCTACGGCTCGCGCGCCGTGGACAAGAACGGCGGCTGGAAGGCGTTCTACGCCCACGTGGCCCGGGCACCCATCTCGGGGAAGATGGCGGCCGGTTCCTGGCAGAAGTGGTACGACGGCTCCTGGTCGCAACCCGGTGTGGGCGGCAAGGAGAGCAACATGGTGCCGGTGAACTCCGCCGACACCACGGGCTATACGCCCGCGTCGAAGGAGTACGACCCGGCCAACACCGGCACGGTGGCCCAGCAGGTCGCGGCCGGCACCGCCCCGCCGACCTCGCCGCTGTTCGTCATGGACATCACGTACAACGCCTACCTGGGGCTGTACATCGGGCAGCCGCAGGCGGTCGACCAAAGCGGAAACGCGCCCCAGCAGTTCTACGCCACCGACAACCTCGCCACCCAGAAGTGGACGCTGATCGGCGACACCGGCGGCTACCACACGGCCTCGTGGTATCGCTGGTTCCTCGACGGCACGAGCAAGACCGGTTCCGCCATCGTCGGCAAGGACTTCCGCTCCTACTGCTCCTTCGGCTGCTCCGCCGGCTCCTCCGGCGAGTACGTCAACCTCGCCATCGCCGGTTCGGCGCCCGCCGTCCCGCCGTTCGACCCCGCGAAGACCTACCGCATCAGCAGCGGGGGCAACCGGGTCCTGGCCCAGGTATCCGGCGGATCCGCCACCACCTCACTCGCCGCCTCCGACGGATCGAACCTGGACGCGTGGAGCTTCGCGGCCAACGGTGACGGCTCCTACCGCATCACCAACGCCGCCACCGGCCGACTCCTCGGCGTACCCGGCACCCCGGCTGCGGGCCGTGCCTGGGGAACCACACCCACCGTCACCCCGGCCGGCGCCGGCGGGCCGACCGTCGGCCAACAGTGGTTCGTCATCCCCGCGACCTCCGCCGGCAACGGCGGGACCACGGGCACCTACAAGCTGGTGAACCGCTACAGCGGCCTGGTCATCGGCCTCTCCGCCACGACCGGCCGACTCGCCGAGACGACCCCGGTCCGGGCCTGGACCGACACCACCGGCAACCGCGTCGGCGCGGGCCGCACCGCCGCGGAACAGACCCTGACCATCACCGCGATCGGCACCGGGCCCGGTTCCCTGGACGGCATCCACACCCTTACCACCGGCGGCAAGGCGCTCGACGACCCGAACCACAGCACCACCGCGGGCACCCCACTCATCACCTGGGCCGCCGGCGCCGGCCTCAACCAGCGTTGGCGGTTCACCCGGCAGAGCGACGGCTCCTACGAACTGGCCAACGCCGAATCCGGGTTGTGCGCCGACGTCGAAGGCGCCTCCACCACGGCCGGCGCCAGGATCATCCAATGGACCTGCAACGGCCACGACAATCAGCACTGGACCGTCACCAGGCAGCCCACCGGCACCTACATCGTCGCTTCCGTGCGCAGCGGACTGACGCTCACCACCGCCTCAGCCGCAAACGGCGCCGCGGTGACGCAGCAACCGGACGCCCAATCGCCGCTCCAGCGGTGGACGATCACCTGACCGGATCCGGCCCACGGAACACCCAGGCGAGGTCCGTCCTCGCCGCCCGCGCATGTCATCGATCCCAATCCGGGGGTCGGTCGGGCCGCCTTGTATCGATATCGCGTTTGTGATCGACTGGCATCGATATCAAGGCGGCCCGACGGGGAAGGAGTCCCATGGCGAACGACGGCGCATCCCACACCGCCCGGCCTCCCGGGATGGCCGATGTCGCCAGGGTCGCGGGCGTCTCCGCGCAGACCGTCTCCCGGGCGCTGGCCGGCCATCCGAACGTCCAGGCCGCGACCCTCGCGCGAGTGCTCGTCGCCGTGGATCAACTCGGCTACCGCAAGAACAACGCGGCCAGGGTGCTCTCCTCCGGCCGCAGCCGCTCCATCGGCGTGGTCACGCTACAGACCGGCTTCCACTCGCGGACCGCCCTCACCGTCGGCGTCGAACGCGCGGCGGACCGGGCCGGCTACACCGTGAGTACCGCCACCACCGCCTCGCTGGACACCTCCGCGATCGAAGCCGCGCTCGTTCGGCTGTCCGAACAACACGTCGAGGGCGTCATCCTCGCCGTGCCGCTGATCCACGTCAGCCGACGCATCGAACAGCTCACCTCCGCGGTGCCCACCATCACCGTCGACGGTTCGCGTACTGCGGCGACCGAAGTGGTGGCCGTCGACCAGCAGTTGGTGGCCAGGCTGGCCACCCGGCACCTGCTCGATCTCGGACACGAGACGGTCTGGCACGTCTCCGGGCCGCAGGAGTGGCTCGACGCGGCCAGCCGCTCGCGGGGCTGGCTCGCGACCCTGGAGGAGGAGGGCCGGTCGGCACCGCCGGTGTTGGAGGGCGACTGGTCACCCGCCTCCGGTTATCGCAACGGCCTGATCCTGGGCAAGATCCCCGACGTCACCGCGGTCTTCGTGGCCAGCGACGAGATGGCCTTCGGGGTGCTCCGTGCCCTGCACGAACTCGGCCGCCGCGTGCCCGCGGACATCTCGGTGGTGGGTGTGGACGACATCCCGCTGGCCGAGTACTGCTCGCCGTCCCTGACCACGGTGGCCCAGCCGTTCGAGGAGATGGGAGCCCTCGCGGTCGGCCACCTCCTGCGCCACATCGCCGACCCGTCGGCCCCGGAGCAACCGGCCACGGTGGAACCGGCGCTCGTGGTCCGAGCCAGCACGGGACCGGTACCCGGAGCGTAGTCGCGGCCTCGCCCGTCGAGCGTCGCGCCGGCGTGGCCCGGTCGATCGACTCCTTCCGCGCCCACCGGCCGAGCACGGACGCGCGGCGGGCCGGACGGGTCACCGAGGTGCGGCGGGCGCGCGGCGGATGGCGGGGCACCGGGTCGGGGCCGATGGGCGGATGTCGGTCCCGCCTGCTTCGAGAGTGGCCGATTCCTTTCGGCGGTGGCCGAGGTCTACATGGTGGAGGCGCGGCCCGGGACGGGTCCGCCCCGATCGTGTACGCCCGGAACGAAAGGCTGATCGACATGAGCATTCCCGGGACCATGCGCGCGCTGCGGCAGACCTCCCTCGACGGTCCGCAGGACATGCACCTGATCACCGACGCGCCCGTGCCCGTCCCCGGCCGGGGCGAGGTGCTGATCCGGGTCGCCGCCGCCGGGGTCAACTTCGCCGACGTCTCGAAGGCCCACGGTACGTTCCGGGGCGGCCCGCAGGCGCCGTACTCGGCGGGCTTCGAGGCCGCCGGCGAGGTCGTCGCCGTGGGCGAGGGGGTGACCGGCCCGCAGCCGGGGACGCTGGTCGTCGGCGTCGGGGACGGCGCCTTCGCCGAGTACATGCTGTTGCCCGCGGCGGCGGCTGTGCCGGTGCCCGACGGCTGGACGGCGCAGCAGGCGCTCGGTCTGGTCGTGAACTGGCCCACGGCGCTGGCCGTGCTCCGCCCGCTGGGCGGCATCACCGCGGGGCAGACCGTGCTGATCCATGCGGCGGCTGGCGCGACCGGTCAAGCCGCCGTGAGAATCGCCGAACACTATGGCGCGACGGTCATCGCCACCGCCTCTCCGGGCAAGCACGAGACCGTACTGGCGCTGGGCGCCCACCACGTCCTGGACTCGCTCGGCGGCGATGTGGTCGCCGAGGTGCTGCGGCTGACCGACGGCGCCGGTGTCGACCTGGTGCTGGATTCGGCGGGCGGCGACACGTTCGAGGGCAGCCTCGCCGCGGCCAAGAGGGTCACCGGCCGAGTCGTCGTCTACGGCGTGGCGGGCGGCGAGGCGTCGATCACCAACCGGGACCTGCTGTACAGGCACCAGGTTCATGTCATCGGCTTCAACATCGGCGTGCTGATACAGACCGCTCCGCGGATCTTCGGCGAGGTCATGGGCGAGCTGTCCGGGCTCATCGCCGCAGGCGTGTTGGAACCGACCCGGCCCACCGCGTACGACCTGGCCGACGGCCCGAAGGCGCTCGCGGATCTGGAATCCAGGGCCACCATCGGAAAACTGGCCCTGCTGCCCTGAACCCCCCTCGTACGCCGGGACGACACGGCCGCTCGAACGCCGCGCTGGGGTCCGAGATCGGCAGCCGCACCGCCGAGGACGCGGCGACGAACCTGGGCCCCCGGCGACCTGCCGCGGCATGCTCCTGCGGCTCGACGACGTCTGAGCACGGACGGACCACCCACGCCGGGGCGCCGCGTCCTCGGCGGTGACGAAAGCGGCGCCCGGTGCGGCGGGTTCGCTCGCGATGTGCACTAGGCTCGCGGCGTGACCTCACGTTCGGCCGCGGGATCGCATCAGGACCGGTTCACCGTCGAGACCGAACGGTTTCGCCGCGAGCTGTTGGCGCACTGCTACCGCATGGTCGGATCGGCGCACGACGCCGAGGACTTGGTGCAGGAGACCTACCTGCGGGCGTGGCGGTCCTACGGCGACTTCGAGGGCCGGGCGTCGATCCGAACCTGGCTGTACAAGATCGCCACCAACGTCTGCCTGACGGCGTTGAAACCGCGCCCGATCCGGGTGCTGCCCTCCGGGCTGGCAGGCCCGTACGACGGACCCGACCGCGTCCCGAGTCCCGTCGCGCCGGGCGGTGGGATCTCGTGGCTGGAACCGCTGCCGGACGCCTAGGCCGTTTCCGGCGGATCTTGGCGGGGCCGCGCCGCCTGGTACCGCGTCTCGCCGCACCGGAGAAACAGCCGAATAGAACCACTATGCGGCTGCTTCTCCGGCACGCCGAGCCACGGCACCAGACGACGCGACCTCATCCACCAAGATCCACCGGACACGGCCTAGATCTCCCCGCCCGCCGACGACCCGGCCGCGGTGGTGGTCGCGCGCGAGTCGCTGAGGTTGGCGCTCATCGCCGGCCTGCAGCACCTGACCGCCCGTCAGCGGGCGATCCTCATCCTGCGCGAAGTCCTGGCCCTCTCCGCGGCCGAGACCGCGGAGATCCTGGACACCACCACCGCGGCGGTCAAGAGCGGGCTGCAGCGCGCCCGCGGCCGGTTGGACGAACTGGAGCCGCGGCCCGAGGAATTGCTCGAACCGACGGACAAGCGGGCACGGGCGCTGCTCGACGGGTACATCGCGGCCTTCGAACGCTCCGACGCCGGTCTGTTGGAGCAGGTGTTGCGCACCGACGCCACGCTGGAGGCCACGCCGTTCCGCGACTGGCAGTCGGGCCGGGCGATGTGCGTGCACGTGCTCGACGCGTACGTGCTGGGCGAGCCCGGCGACTGGCGGATGATCCCGACGACCGCGAACGGCCAGCCCGCCGCGGTCGTGTACCACCGTGACACCGACGGCGTGCTCCGAGCCGACGGCGCGGTGGTGCTGGCACCCACCGCCGCCGGTGTCTCCCGCGTGATCAAGTTCCACGATCCCGCGCTGGTCGCGATGTTCGGCTTCCCGAACACGCTCGCGCCCTGACCCGTCGGTCTTCGGCCCCGCGACCGGTCACGGGCGCAGGAGGACCTTCACGGCGCCGTCCTGCTTCTTCTGGAATCGCTCACATGCGGCCGGCGCGTCGACCAGCGGGATCCGGTGGGTCGCGAAGTCCTCGGTGCCCAGCGGGTCGTCGCCCCCCACAGGGGCAGGATGGCGTCGACCCAGCCGGTCTCACCCCCGGGTGATGGAAAGTTTCATGCCGACGTAGTCGAAGCTGACCGCGTACGGCTTGAAGAACTCGTGGGTGAAGTTGGCGATCAGGTCGAAACCGAACTGCGCCGACTGCCCGGGGCCGGGAAACCCGGGAAAGACTCTCTCCGCGCCCACGCCCCGGACGTTGCGTCGCACCGCGCCACCGAGACTGATCCGGTCGGCGGTGATCGGGTAGGACCTGTTCCCGAACCGCTCCGTGGGGTGGGCGTAGTCCACGGTGAGCCCGTACTGCTCGGCGATGGCCACCGTGGTGTCCACGGCGCTGGCGATGCCGCCGGTGTCCACGGTCACCATCCTGGGCTCGCGCTGCCCGAGGCTGCCCAGTGTGCACGGGAAGTGATCATCGGCCAACCACAGCGGCAACCGGGCGAGTTCGTCGGGCGACGGACGTGCGACCGTGCGTCGTCGCAGGAGCAGCGCCCGGTGCGCGTAGTCCATCGTGGTCAGGAAGTGGTAGAAGATCGTCGTGCCGAACGCGCCCGCCGCCTGCGATCCGTCGGGCAGTGGTGGGCGTAGTGTGTCGTTCCACTGCACCGGGATGTTGCGGATCTCGATGTCCCCGATTCGGAACAAATCCAGGACGCCCACGTGAATCACGACGGGATGGCCGTCCACGACCCCGCCTTCCCAGGAGGCCAGTGCCCGCAGTCCGGCCTCTTGCGCCGCCTCCGTCGACAGGTCGAGCGTGCTGTAGGTGTCGAGATAGAACTTCTGCGGCTTTCCGCCGTTGACACTCGCCTCGACCGAGGGCACCGGGTCCAGGGTGTGGAAGGGCACGCGGGTGTCGCGGGCGCCGGAGATCTGCCACGGCGTGCCGTCGATCCGGGAGTAGGCCTCGGCGAACGCCCCATCACGCGGCCGGCCGGTACGGCGCATCAGCGGGACCGCGCGCGAGAGTTGGTCCTGTCGTACGAAGCACTCCGCGAGGCGCTGGGTGGAGGGGACGTCGTCGGGAGCCAGGGTGAGGGCCTCGGACAGGTGCCCCTCGGCGGTGCGGAACCGGTTGGACAGCAGTGCGATGTAGCCGATCCGGGCGTGCGCGTGCGCGTTGCCCGGGTCGTCGCGCAGAAGGCATCGGTAGCCCCGCTCGGCGTCGGCGAACCGGCCTTGCCAAAAGAGCTGATCGGGATCGTCCGCGGCGGCGAGCGCCGAGGGCGCGGAACCGATCAGGGGAAGGGCCGCGCCCACCGCCGCCGCCGCACCCGCTCGCTGCAGGAACGCTCGGCGGTCGAGACCTTGGCCGACCTTTCGAAAGGACATGTCGTGCTCCTCGGATGACACGGGATGTGTGGGATGTACGGGATGTCTGGGATGTACGGGGTGTGTGCGATGCGCGGGGTGTCGGATATCGCCGCCGGTGCCGCTGCCGTCGCCGTGACGGTGCGGCTCTTCCGCCGTGCCGCGGCTGTCACCACGACCGATGCGGCTGCGGACAATCAACACCAGGAGGCGTTTCGTCGGCGTTTCCGCCGCGGAGGGGACGGTGTCGGGGGCCGCCTTTCGAAAGAGACGGCCCCCGACGAGCGACGGGTCAGGCGGTGGCAAGGGCCTCCGTGGGCGCCAGTCGCGATGCCCGCACCGCCGGATACAGCCCGGCGAGCGCGCCGATCACCAACGTGGCCCCCAACCCGCCGGCGAGCGCCCAGAGCGGCACGACCACGGGCCAGGTCTGGTATCGGGCGTAGCCGGCGGTGACCGCGGCGCCCGACAGCGCGCCGCCTGCCCCGCCCAGCGCGGACAACAACAACGATTCGGCCAGGAACTGGGTGCGGATCTGCCCCCGAGTGGCGCCCAACGCGCGGCGCAGCCCGATCTCGGCGCGCCGCTCCAGCACCGAGATGACCATGGTGTTGGCCACCCCCACGCCGCCGACGAGCAGGGCCACCGCGCCCAGCCCGAGCAGCAGTCCGGTCAGCGCCTCGCCTGCCGCCTGCTTGGCGGCCAACGCGTCCGAGGGTCGCGAGACCTCGACTTCGTTGGGCGCCTTCGGATTGGCGGTGGCACCGAGCACCGTACGCACCTGCTCGATCGCCGATTCCCGTACGCGGGCGTAGATCTCGGTGGGATGGCCGTCGTAGGCCAACCGTGCCTCGGCCACCGACGAACCCACCAGCGCGGCGGAGTCCAGTTCGGGGGCGAGGGCGATCGGCTCGAGGATGCCGACCACGGTGAACCATTGGCCACCGAGCAACACCCGGGTGTCCGGGCTCGCGTGGCCCACGCCCAGACGTTCGGCCGCGGCCGCGCCCAGGACCGTCGCCGGGTGCTGCCCGGTGGCGGCGTTGAGCCAGGTGCCGCTGCGCACCTCGGCTCCGATCGCCGCGAGCAGGTCGGGCCGCGCGGCGTACGCCCCGATGCCGTTGGTCTCGGCGGCCGGGATGCGATCGGTGCGGTACACCTTGGCGTCGGCGATCCGGCCGACCGAGGACACCGTTTCCACCGGCGCGATTCTCGCCACCATCGCCTCGGCCTCGACCGGCATCCGGGCCCGGTCGCCGGTCATCGTGGTGCCGGGCCCGACGGTGAGCAGGTTGGTGCCCAGGGCGGCGAGCGTACGGTCCAGGTCGGCCCGCGAGGACGAGGAGATCCCCACGACGGCGACCATCGCCGCGATGCCGATCGCGATGCCCAGTGCGGACAGGAAGGCGCGCATCGGTCGGGTCCGCAGCCCCACCGCGCCGACCCCGAGCACGTCGCGCGGACCCAACCGCGCGGGCCGCAGGCTCGTGGTCGCCATCAGCCCGCCTCCGCCGCGACGGGTCCACGCCGGGCGGAGTCCGCCTCCACCCGGCCGTCGCGCATGCGCACCCGGCGGGGCAGGCCGGCCGCGATGTCGCGGTCGTGCGTGATGACCACCACCGTCGTACCGCTCGCGTGCAGTTCGCGCAGCAGGCTCATCACCCCCGTGCCCGCGACCGTGTCCAGGGCTCCGGTGGGCTCGTCCGCGAGCAACAGCGGCGGATCGCCCGCCACCGCGCGCGCGATGGCCACCCGTTGGCGCTCGCCGCCGGACAACTCGTGCGGCTCGTGGTCCATTCGATGGCCCAGACCGACCCGCTCCAGCGCCGCGGCGGCCCGCCGGCGGCGTTCCGTGGCGCGGTGTCCGCTGTACAGCAGTCCGTCCGCGACGTTGCGCAACGCCGAGGTGCCCGCCGCGAGGTGGAAGTGTTGGAAGACGAAGCCGATTCGGTTCGCCCGCAGCGCGGACAGTCGTGCGTCCGACAGGCGCCCCACGTCGTACCCGGCCAGGCGCACGGTACCCGAGGTCGGCCGATCGAGGGTGCCCAGCACGTTGAGCACGGTCGACTTGCCCGAACCGGACGGTCCGACGATGGCCAACAGTTCGCCCGCGTCGATCTCCAGGTCCACCCCGTCGAGCGCCACCACGCCGCCCGCGTACACGCGAGACACGTTCGTCAACGAGATCACTTCGGCATCCCGACGGTGGTACCCGCCGCGATCCCGTCGCCGGTCACCTCGACGCGGCCCGCCGCGAACAGCCCGGTGTGCACCGGGACGTATCGCGACGTCGTGCCCTGGACCACCTCGACACCGAAGCCGCCCTCGGCCAGTGCCACCAGCGCGGCGACGGGCACGGTGAGCACGTCGGCGCGGGTGGCCGCGGTCAGGGTCACCGACACCGCTGCCGAGGTGTACGCCTCGACCGCCGCGGGGACCTCGTGGTCCGCGAAACCGACCACGACCTCGATCACGGTCCGCGGCTCGGCGCCCTGCCCCTCACCGGGTCGAATCACCGTGGTGACCTCGCGGATCGTGCCCGCCACCGAGGTGTCGTCCGGCAGGGTGATCGTCACGGGGGCATCCCGCACGGCCAACCGGCGGTCCACCGCGCCGAGTTCGACCGTGACCGCTCGAGTCGTGCCGGTGTGCGTGGCCACCTTGCCGCCGGGCTGAGCCGGCGTGCCGACCTCGGCCTGCACGGCGTCCACTCGAATCGCCGTCGGTGTCAACACCACTCGGCCCAACTCGACCCGGCCGGTCTCCGTCAACCCCAGATCCTCCTGCCACTCGCGGACGGCGTCCGCCGTCGCCTCGGTGTACTCGTCGTCCACCGTGAAGCCGCGATAGCCCAGCGCCTTCAGGTTCTCCTCGAACTCGCGCACATCCACTCCCTCGACATCCGGCCGCAACTCGCGGTAGGCGGGAGTCGAGCCGTACATCAGCGTCACCGGCTTCGCGTCCACGTCGTACAGCGCCTCTCCGCGTTCGACCTCGGCGCCCGCCTCGGGCAACCGGGTGAACGTCCCGGACAACCGATTGACCAGCGTCCGGGTCGGGCCGTAGCCCAGCTCGCCGTTCTCCTCCCGGGTGTCGTGCAGGGTCTGCCGGCTCACCGTCGCCGTGTTCGGCGGCAGCGTGCCGGTCGTCTCGCCCCCGCCGGTGCCGCCCCCGCCGAGCGCGAGCACGGCCGCCCCGGCCGCACCCACCCCGGTCACCAGGACGACAGCGGCGGCAATGCGTCGCCCCCGTCGCCCGCGCCGCCGGCCGGGTGTGCGCGGCGCCCGGTCCGTCACCGGTTGTCCGACGGTCTCCTCCGGGGCTTCGGCCGTCACTTCGCCCCGCCGCCCATCAGCGGCCGGCACTTCTCGATCGCGGCCTCGAACTCCGGATCCTCCTGCGTGCCGCGTTCCATCCGCACACCGCGTTGGCCGGGTTCCGGGTCGGGGAAGTCCTGGACGCCGTTCTCGCGCATGCACGCGGCGAACTTGCGGCCGTTCTCCTCCGACTTGGCGTCCCCGCCAGGGCCCGCCTGGCCCTGCGGTGCGAGGGTGCGGCAGGTCTCCTCGGCCTTGGTCACCGTCTCCTTCGGCACGCTGCCGTCCAGCTTCATGATCACGCCCTGGCCGGGCAACGGGTCCTCCATCGAGACTCCGTTCTTGCGCATGCACTCGGCGTACTTCACGCCCATCTCGTCGCGGCTCAGGCTCGGCGCGGCGGATGCGGCGGCCTGCGGGGCGTCCTTGTCCGCGGCCGAGGCCACGCCGCGGTCCTCGTCCCCGTCGTCGGATCCGCAGCCCGTCACGGCGAAGGCGAGCGCGAGAGCCGCGGCAGGCCACAACGAGCGGGTCCTACCGCCGGTGAGCAGCTGTGTTCGCATCGGATCCCTCCCATCGGCGGACCGGATCCCTTCCGGTCCGACGGAGGACGATGCAACGCGACAACGCGTTTCCGTACCGTTTCCGCGCCCGGGCGCCGACGGGCGGCGGCGCTCCTTACGCTGCGGAAACAGCCCGTCCACGAGCATGAACCCCGCGGCGGGCCGGTTCGGGAAGGACGACACACATGCGGGTACTGGTGGTCGAGGACGAGCCGATGCTCGCCGACGCGATCACGGAGTGGTTACGCGAGGAGGCACACGCGGTGGACGTGGCCTACGACGGCGGGCGGGCACTGGAATGCCTGGGCGTCAACGACTACGACGTGGTGGTCCTGGACCGGGACCTGCCCGCCGTACAGGGCGACGACGTGTGCCGCACCGTGGTGGCCTCCGACTCGCCGGTGCGCGTGCTGATGCTCACGGCCGCCGCCGGGATCGCCGACCGCGTCGCCGGGCTGGGCCTGGGCGCCGACGACTACCTGACCAAGCCCTTCGCGTTCGCCGAACTTGCCGCGCGGGTCCTGGCGCTGGGACGACGCTCCCGAGCGGCGATGCCACCGGTGCTGCGCCGCGCCGACATCACGTTGGACGCGGCCCGACGCGAGGTGTACCGCAATGGACGCTATGTGCCGCTCTCCCGCAAGGAGTTCGCCGTCCTGGTCGAACTCCTGCGTGCCGACGGCGCGCCGGTCTCCGCGGAGGAACTGCTGGAGAAGGCGTGGGACGAGCACACCGACCCGTTCACCGGGGCGGTGCGGCTGGTGGTGCTCAAGCTGCGTCGCAAACTGGGCGATCCGCCGGTGATCGAGACCGTCACCGGCGTGGGGTATCTGATCCGATGAGACCCCGACTCGCTCACCGGCGCCGGACATCGCGGCCGACCGATGGCGGGGCCCGCACCGCCCGCCGCGGCAGGCTGCGCCCAGAACGGCGCAGGGAGCCGGGGCGCTTCGCGGTCCTTCCGCGCCGGATGGGGCTGCGCACCCGGCTCACGGTGATCTACGGCGTGATGTTCCTGGTGGCCGGCGTACTGCTGCTGACCGTCACGTACACCCTGTTCACCCAGCAGCTCGACCGGCGGGGCACGAAGGTGATCGCCAAGGTCGGGCCGGAGGGTTCGCAGGTGCTGCTCTCCGTGCCGGGCAAGGGCGAGACGGTCCTCCCGCCGGACTCGGCCCGCACCCTTTCGGCAGCGGGGCCCATGACGCCGGCTGCCGACGCCGAGCGGTGGTTCGAGGACCAGCGCCGCGAGTTGCGCAAGGCCGCCTCCCATTCGCTGATCACTCAGGGCGGCATCGCGCTGCTCGCGGTCGGCGGCACGGCGACCGGCCTGGGCGCGGTGATCGCCGGACGGGTCCTGGCTCCGCTGCGTCGGGTCACCGACACCGCGCGCCGCATCGCGGGCGCCCCGTCCGCCGTTCCCCTCCTGCACGAACGCATCGCGCTCCGCGGTCCGGACGACGAGGTCAAGGATCTCGCCGACACCTTCGACACGATGGTCGAACGATTGGACCGCTCGTTCGACGGCCAACGCCGCTTCGTGGCGAACGCCTCACACGAGTTGCGTACACCGCTGACCCTGGGCCGCGCGCTGGTGGAGGTGGCGATGCATCGCCGCACCGCCTCGCCCGACCTGCGCACGCTCGGCACCAGGCTGTTGGAGATCAACGCGCGCCACGAGCGGTTGATCGCGGGCCTGCTGGCATTGGCCGGGTCGGACAACGCGATCACCGAGCGGGCGTTGGTCGATCTCGCGGACATCGCCACACACGTGAGCGCGCAAAGCGAACCGGAGGCGCGGCGGGCCGGCGTCGAGATGATCGAGGAGTACCACGAGGCGCCGACCAGCGGTGACGCGCTGCTCCTGGAGCAACTGGTGCGCAATCTCGTGGAGAACGCCATTCGCCACAACACGGTGCACGCCGGCCGGCTCCACGTGCGCACCGGTACCGGCGCGGACGGTGTCGCGCTTCTCGAAGTGGGCAACACCGGACCGGAGTTGAGTGCCGACGTGATCCCTACGCTGTTCGAACCCTTTCGCCGCGCGGGCCCCGCTCGCCTGGTCACCGCGAAGGGAGCCGGCCTGGGCCTGTCCATCGTCCGCTCCATCTGCGTCGCGCACGGTGGTTCGGTCGATGCCGAACCCCGCCCGGGCGGCGGCCTGATCGTGCGGGTCGAGCTGCCGCCCGTGCCGTGACGCCCCGGCAGCCGAGGCCGGGAAACTGGGCATCGTGGTGGGTCGAAGTCGGGTCCGCAGGTTCCTGCTCGCCGAGGGTGTGCAATGGCGCCGCACACGCTCGGGTGGGCCGCCGGGTGCGGGGCCGGGGACGGCCCGGTCCGCCGCCTGCTTCCGATCGGCCGGAGACCGGGCGAAGGCCCGTGTCGTACCTCCGTGGTACTCAAGTCCTATGAGCCAGTTCCGCGATTTCAACTTCAAGCTGCTCGTCATCGATGAGCTCATGTACAGCCGTAAGCCGCTCCTCCCGGTCTACGACCTGCCCGGGCGGCTGGCCGAGCGCGGGATCCGCGACGCCGCGTCCTACGTTCTGAGGAACGGCCTTCACGAGGAGGTACTGCCGGAGTCCCGGGCTCATTTCGAGGCCCTGGAGATCCCGGCCGAGTTGCTCGCCCGCGTCGAGGAGCTGTGCTTCGACGCCGGGGCGGAGGTCTTCCGGCACTGTGCCCCCGCCTGGGACGGCGAGGACGACCTGTTCGACGTCCGCTCGCTCGACGACCTCGTCCTGCTGCCCAACCTGCGGGCGGTCACCTTCGTGGAGGACGGCGTCCTGGCGGTGCCGGACGCGGCGAACGTCTTCGCCGCGCGCGGCATCGACACCGACTGAGCCCCGACACCCATGGACGCCCCGGGCCCACCACCCACCTCGCGCGACCCGTAGGCGCGACCGTGATCGTCTGCGGTACCGCGCGCTGGAGCGGTCCACGGAGCCGAAACGGTGGGCCGAGGCGGTGTACGCGCCGCATGCCCCGCTGGTCGTCCAGGTCGACGACGGCCGCCCCGCTCTCCCGGGCAGCGGCCGCGAGGCGTCGAGTTCGATCAGCGCGCCCTCCGCGGTGTTGTTCATGCTCCGCGCGCTGGACGTGCAACCGGGCGACCGGGTCCTGGAGATCGGCGCCGGGACCGGCTGGAACGCCGCGCTGCTGTGCGAACGCGCCGGGCCCGACCGGGTGCACGGTCGAGATCGACCCCGGGCTCGCCGCCCGGGCCCGCGAGGAGCTGAAGGCGGCCGGCCGGCGGGTGGACGTGGTGAGCGGGGACGGCGAACTCGGCCACCGCGAACACGCGCCGTTCGAGCGGGTGATGGCCACCGCCGCCGTGGGTCGCGTGCCGCACGCGTGGGTCGAACAGAGCGCGCCCGGAGGCGTGATCGTCGCTCCCCGCATCGTCCCCTTCCATCAGGGCGGCCTGCTCCGACTCGTCGTCGCCGACGACGGGGCCGCGTCGGGGTCCTTCGACGGCGGGGTGATGTTCATGCCCACCTGCGGCCAACGCCACCCCCGTTTCGACCCCGCGACGCTGATCGACGACGACGCGTGGGAGCCGGTCCCCCTCTTCACCCCGCCCGGCACCGGCGCGGAACCGGACACACAGGTCGGCACGCGGGAGAGCTTCGGCATCGTCATGAACCAGAGCGCCTGACACCCGCGAACGATCGATCCGGCCGCCGCCGGCTTTGCCGCGCACGAGCTGGAAGGCGAACCACGTCGCGACCGGCCGGCCCCCGAAGCGGTCGCGACGCGGCTGGTGCGGCCTCCTGGCGACGCCGCGTACCTCGATGTTGTCCAACGCCCAAGATCGGGAAGCGCCGGAAACGGCCGGCTGTTGCGGCATTCGCCCGATGGTCCGCCCCGCTCGTGGGCTCGCCCACCGGATGGCCGAGCCGGTCGGTGGTGACAGCGGGCCTTGTCGCCTTTGTGGCCCTGGACACTCCCCCGCCTCGCGCCCTATCTCCACCAACGCACCGCCGGCCGGATCGGCAGCCCCCTCCCGCCTCATCCGCCAAGCAGCCATCACCGCCATCGACGACGGCACCGAACGCATCACCAAAACCAGCCTCGACCGGATCCGTCTCGACCACACCGCCGAAACCCGACACCACCCCACCGCCACCGGGCCCCGCGCACCCGGGCGATAGACACATCCACCTATCCGCGACCACGCGAAACCCTGTGACCAGCACAAACACGATCCGGGCCTTTAGACGGAGAAGGTATGTGCAACACACCCGCGTGTTCTCACCACAACTACGACACCCCCAGGCCAAACCCCTCACGGCCCTCACCCGGACGGCCACAAAACATTCTCATCCAACCTGCAACACCCCAACCCACACCACCACCCACACACCAACCAACCACCCCCCAGGCTCACCCGACCACGCGTGCGTGGTCGGGGCCGCGACCGTTCCCCGCGTGGCGGCCGCCGCTGCGGCGGCGGCCGTCCGGCACGTCGGTGATGGACGAGCCACCGCACGAACCCGGTGCCGGTGACGACGACGGGTGCGCGAGGCCGGTTCGGGGAAGCCGTCGCCCGCTTCGACATGGGCACGGCGGGTGTCGCGGGGCGGTCGGTGTCACGGGCGGGTCACCGTCGGCCCGAGTGCGCTCCGCGGCGGGAGCCGCGGTCGGACGATGGGGGAATGACGGCGAAGACACAGGCGTGAATCGGCGGTGTGGTGGCGGGTACGGCGCTGGTCGGGCTGGCGGCGTATCTCGCCGTGGTCGGGCTGGTATGAGGCGGACAAGTGGGCCAGCGTGCTCGGGCTGTTCGTGGCGTTGGTCGGACTGGCGGTGTCGGTGGTCGGTGTGCGTCGCGAACGCTCCGGGTCGGTTGGGCAGTCGGTCGCGGGGAGCACGATCGGCGGTGGTGCAGCGCAGGTCTCCGACACCGGCGGGAACGTGCGGATCACCCGCCGCAGCACCGTGCCGGTCGTTCCGCTCCCGGTCCCGCCCGGGGTGCCGCAGTGGCCACGCACGCCGCCCGGGTCCTCGATCACCCTTCCGACATCGCCCTGATCAACGGGGACGACTCAACCGTCACCCTCATCGTGCTGTGCGACGTCTCCATCGCAGTGGAGACGTCGCAGTCACCCAGGCCGCCGGGCCGCCTGATGGACGAGTCCTAACAGGCGCCCCAAGCGGTCCAGCCGGAGCTGGTGAGGTACGTGCACCAGTACTGGTTGTCTCCACCGACTACCTGAATGGCCCCGTTCAGCAGACCCCAGACCCCGTTCTTGACGTCATGGCTCGAGCCAAGCGTCCCCCAGACGGACCAGGAACCGCCCGCGCTGAACTGGTACGCGTGCCACACCCTCCCGTCTGTTCCGACCACGAATCGCTCGAGACGATGATCGTTGTCCCATTCGATTTCGAGCTTATTGGTCCCACATACATATGTGGCGTCCGTAGGTCCACCCGCGCCGCCGGACCAGATACAGGCGCTCAGGGTTGACGGAGTGGCTGCGGAGTTGGTGGTCGTGGTGGAGGCGACGGTGAAGCGAGCCGAGGACTCGGATGCCTGTGCGGGAGAAGCCGGGGCCAGAAACATCGTGAGCGCAAGCGCCAACGATGCGAGCCCACCGAATATCTTCATGCGGTCTTCCTCTCGATGTGAAGATTTCCGTCTTGCCAACCAATGATGTCGTTGGAGGCTCCTGGGGTACACCATGGATTCTCGGGAATTTCCGGGAGGAAGGACACGTTTGACCAGACCGTCAGCCCATTAAACATGCATTTCAGAGAGTTTTTCTCATTCGTATCAGGCAAATATTTCTTTCATATCCCGATATAGATCCTGAAATCTCCAATGATTCGAATTCCCCGCACCGGGCTGGACACCCGAACCCCCTCGCGATCTGCGGCCGGGACTGGGCCGCGTACGTCGACGAGGTCGAACACGCCGACGTGCGCGCTCCCGGCGAACACCACTTCGCACTCCATCTCTCGGCCGACCAGCCATCCCAGCGCCTCGCGCGGTTCGGCCAGGCGCAGTTGCGTGGTGATGTCCTCGACGGTTTCGTGCGGGACGTCGGCCGGAAGGGAGGAGAGAGTCGTGTGGGCGCCGGCCCGGTCCGGGAGGTCGCCGCAGTCGCACTCTCCGAAGTGGTAGACGTGTTCGAAGTCGGAAGCGACCGCGCACAATCGGATCAACCGTCGAGCAACAGGGGTGCGCTGGCGAAGCGGTCGAGTTCGGTGAGGAGTTCGGCCCCGGCTCGCCCGATCGCGTCGCGTACGCCCGGGTCGTCGGGTCGGAATCGTTTGATGCCGAACCGGATGTGGGCCGCGCTGGTCGTGGTGGCCGGATACGTGTCGGTACCGCCGGCCGGCAACGACTACCTCGAACTGCTGCCGGTGCGATGGCCGGCCGCCGGCGAACGCGGGATCCGTATCGACCACCGCACCTACGACTGCAACCTGTTGGGGAAGTGGGAGATCCACCACAATCCCCACGACGGCCGCCAGGTATGGGTGCGCCTGCCCGAGCGTGGGCTCACCGAGGTGCCGTAGATCCACCGCGACCACGCCCGCCGCATGGGAGCCGCCGAGCCGGTTCGCGCGCGTGCTGGCCGAGGCGGCCGGGCCCAAGCCCCGGGGTCGGGACGGAATCGCGCCGCCGGGGTGGCCCCGGGGTGTCCGCCCGCCCGGCGTGCCGGGGTGGGAGGAGACGGCCGTGGCGTGGCTGTTCGACCTGTGCCCGCCCGGCTACCGCACCCACGACGTGTTGCGGAAGCACCCGTTGATCCTGGCCCGGATGGCACGACAGCACGTGTCGGCCGCGCTCGCCGCGGCGCGGCACGGGTACGGCACCGCGCGGGCCGAGATCGGCCCGACGCTCCCGGCCGCCGAGGTCGACGCGATGCTGCGCGTCTACGAGCACGAGGGATCGCGCGCCGCCGCGACCGAGCACGCGGTCCGCTTGGTGGAGGAAGCCCTCGGCGGGGAGCGGTGGGAACCGCGCCTGTGATGGCGTGGGTTGCCTACCGTGTTGCCTTTCGTATTGCCTACCGTGTTGCGATTCCTGTTGCCCACCGTGTTGCGTTTCGTGTTGCCTACGCATCCGGCAGGACGGGACCGTTTCCCCTGGTCGAAGCCACCGGCCGCCTGGGATCGGACGCGGACTTCTTCCCTGGGGCACCCCTCGGCCGTGGGTCGTCCCGCTCGAACACCGCCCGCGGCCGGTGGCGCCCCGCCCGGTCGGTCGGGCACCGATGGCCGGTACGACCCGTACCGCACCGGACGCGGCGGATCAGCGGGCGGTTTCCCCGCTCGCCGCGCGTACCGCTCTCGCCAGCTCGTTCGGGCCGGCCGGCTTCGGTACCCCGTCCTCCGGGTCGGTGCCCACGATCCACCGGCCCTCGGCAACCTCGGCCGCGACCCCCTCGGCCGCCCGCGCCACGGTGGCCGTGTCGTCGCTGCTGCCGTGCGATCCGATGCCGTGCCATTCCCCCGGATCCCACACCACCAGCACCTCCCCCAGGTGCACCGCGCACCCGAGTGCGGAGTCCTCGGCCCCGCCGCACGCGGCCACCCACCCCAGCAGCAGTTCGCCCGTGTCGTCGGTCGGCCCGTCGCAGGGGTGCGCCGACCGCACACCCAACGGGCACCGCTCCCCACCGCCGCCGTGCGGTTCGTCGTGCTCCTGGTCCTCGAGCGAGAAACCGCAGGGCGGCGCGGTCGTTGGCCCGAGACGGGGGGTCTACCGCGAGTCGAGTCGAAAGAACACCAACCACTCGATGACCGGCGCCTACCAGTCTCGACCGCCCACTAACGACGGCGCCGCTCAGGCGTATCGGCCGTCGCCGCTCGACGCGCCCTCGGCCGCGTTGACGATGCCCAGGGCGAACGCCCGGCGCATGTCGTCGAGGGCACTGCCTCCGACGGCCGCGACGCTCTTCCACGCCCGCACGCGGGCGGCGATGCCGAACGCGACGCGGGCGAGTTCGTGGTCCGCGGTCGCGTCTCCGGTACGCAGGGCCCGGCGCCACGGTCCTTTGGCGGTCCGTGCCAGGGCCTCCAACCGGTGGAGCAGCTCGCGTCGTTCGGGCGAGGTGACGAAGTTCGGCGGTGTCTGCACGAGGGTGGTATTCGATGCCGTCGCGCTCGCGAGCCAGGTGCCGCCCGGCGGCGGCTGGAGGGTCGGTAGGACGAGTCGCTCCAACAGGGGGGCGATGTCCAGGAAGTCCAGGAGCAGCATCGCGCACCGGACGGCGTCCTTCGATTGTCGCGGCGCCAGCAGGTTCACCACCGGGTGGATCGGGTCGTGGTCTGGGAGGGTCTGATCGGCTCGGCGAACGACGAGTCCGACGACGGTGACCAGGAAGGCGGCGGGTGTCACCTGGCAGGTGATGATCGCGACAGTGCCGACCCGGGTGATGCGATGGGTCCTCGATCCGCCCCGCCGCCACGGCGACCGCCGCCACCTCCCGCCGATGCCGGCGCCACCCCGGCGCCCGCGAGTGTCACCATGAGGACGGAGAATGTCTCCACATGAAGATGAACCGGCAAGACCCGACCGTACCGACACACAAAGTCCCGGGCGAGTCTCCTTCGCTCGCGTCCCTGCTTCGTCGGTACGTCACCCTGGGGAACGACGCGGACTTCGCGCCGTTGCGGACGTGGGCCCGGCGCGAGTTGCGGGGATACGAGGACGCGGCCCTGGACGAACTGCCCGCCTACCGCCTCGTCGAGACGCCACCCAAAGGGCTCGAGGTCGACGCCGAGGGGAGCGGCTGGAAGACCAGGGGGGAGCGCGTCGACGACTACGGGTTGCCCGAAGCGTCTCGCGCCTGGGTGCCGGAACGGGTCCCGTTGCGACACGGGGTCGATGAGATCGAGCGTCTGATCGCCGCCCGTACGCGCTTCGACCACTTCATCGCCGTGTCTCACCCACGCGCGGAGGAGATCGCCCTGCTGCTCACCAAGAAGGTGCGGCCATTGAGGCCACCGGGTAGCGGTTTCACCGTCACCGCCGTGTACTGGTCGGTTCCGTACTCGGCCCTGAGTGGCCTGCTGGACCGGATCCGCGACCAACTGTCACAACTTGTCGCGGAGACGGGAGCCGTCATGCCCGACGGGCAACAGGTGTGAGGTGCGGGAAATCCGTCACCGACCGATACGGCTTCATGTCACCGCACGTTCGGGAAAACGTCACCGCGATCAACCCCTCCGCCTGGCGGAGAACACCCCACCACCCACCGACACGCGAAACCGGATGTGCCGAAGCACGGTGGTTGTCACCCGACGCAGAACGCCACGGACCCGTCGAGCCGCACAGGAACTCCACCCAAGCGGCACACACCCACGTACCCACGATCCTGGTGCAACAAGCCTGACTTGGTGACGACGCCGACGGCGGCAGGCGCGGCGACGACGTCGGGCGCGGCCGGTGCAGTGGCGGTCGCGGCGGTGGGCGCGGCCGGCGTCCCCGCGGTGGGTGGGGTCGCGGGTGCGGCCGGGCCGGGCACCACCGAGGTTTCCGAGGCCGGGATCGTGACCGCCGGCGGAACGAAACAGCGGCGGAGGCGACTTCGGCCGTAGGCGCCAGCGGCGGCGCGGCGCCGGTGGCCGACGCCTGCGGCGGTTGCGGCTGCTGTGGGGGGCGTGGTGGTGGGAGCGACCGCAGCAGCGGCGGGAGGAGGAACGGCGACGGGCTCGACCGGGACTTCGACTGGGACGAAAGGCCGCCCGGTCGACGGCACGGCGGCGTAGCCGGCCGGAACGGCGGGCGATGGCCCGGTCGGAGGCACCGGTGGGGCGGTGGAGGGGCCGTTCGGGGTGAAGCCGGCGGCCGGGACCGGCGCGCCGGTCGCGGTCGCGGGGACCAGTGCGGCGACGTGGGCGCTGTGTCGGCGCAGGCTCTGGGCCGGCCTCGGACGGCGAGGCGAGATGAGGTCGCCGAGCTTCTTGCGGCCGTCGGCGATCCCGTGGGCATCCGCACCGGCCCTGTCCCAACCCAGCGCGGCGGCATGGGCGGGG
The DNA here is from genome assembly GCF_055557415.1 of Embleya sp. L77. Classification (NCBI taxonomy): domain Bacteria; kingdom Bacillati; phylum Actinomycetota; class Actinomycetes; order Kitasatosporales; family Streptomycetaceae; genus Embleya; species Embleya sp. L77. The sequence continues at coordinate 3,280,444 of NZ_CM145710.1, read as the reverse complement.
GTCGTCAGAAGGGCGCGGTCGGCGTCACGGGTCCGCGCCGTCGACGGCGCGGAGGGGCGGGCGTCGGTACATCACGTACAGGTTGCCGTCGTGGGAGACGGCGGTGGATTCGTCCAGTGGCCGGGCCGCAACCTGCGCGGTGATCTGGATGTCGTCCCAGGCGTCGCCGTCGAGGATGCCGGCGCACAGGGTGCCGTCGGTGTTGCGGCGGAAAAGCCACAGGCGGCCCCGGTGTTCGACCAGGGTCGGGCCGTGGGTGGTCTCCCAGGTGGGGTGGGTACCCAGATTCGTCCGCTGGAGGGCGTCGGTCGAATTGCTGAGCTACACCTTGCCCAATCCCACAGGCCGCCACAGTCGGCCGCCGTGGAAGGCCATGATCGCGGGGCGGCCCACCACCCACCCGATGTTGCCCTGGGCCCATGAACGCCGGCCGGCGGCTTCGCGGAACGAGTGATACACGCACCCGTTTTGACCGATGCACACCACCCATCGGCCGTCGGGAAGGGACATCACGACGGGGGCCAGGCGGGTATCGCTGCCCGTGTCGATCGTGGACGGCAGCCACGTCGCCCCGTCGAGGGCGCACGTGCGCACGTGGTCGCTCTTGTTGGTCAAGGTGCAAACCAGGTTGCCGAAGTCCACGCACCGGGCGGGGGGGTGATGCCTGTTGAGGACGCGCGGGCCCTTCGGTTCGGGCGCGCGCCACACACCGTCCTCCGCCCGGTGATCGATTTCCTCGGCCTTGACACACAACGAGACCCGGTCAGGGCGCCGAGATGAGCAGGTGCGCAGCGAGTGCGGCGATCAGGACGCTGGAAGCCATGGCGGTGACGAGTCGGCCCCGACTGCCGGTCAACGTTCGGCCGAGCAGTGCTCCCCCGCCGGCGAGAAGTAGCTGCCAGCTGGCGGAAGCCGCGAAGGCCGCGAGCACGAACACAGCCTGTTCCAAGCCGTCCGGAGCCGCCGTGCCCTGGCTGCCGAGCACGAGTGCCGCGAAGTAGATCACGGTCATGGGGTTCATCACTGTGATCCCCAGCAGCCCCAGATAGGCGCGTACGGGGCTGAGGACAACCTCGCCGGTCCGGGGTGTCGCCCCTCGAGTGAGGTATTGGTTGATCGCCGTGACGCCACTCCAGGCCGCCAGTGCGATGAGCACCGAGGCCGAGACCCACCGCAGGGGAACCATGACCGGTTCGATCACGGGGACGAGCGCGGAGCCTCCGAGCGCGGCGATCAGCGCATAGAGACCGTCGGCGGTTGCCACGCCCAGCGCGGCACAAATGCCGACCTTCAAAGACGTCCGGGCCGTCAGAGCCACCAGATATGTCGCCACAGCTCCCACGGGCACGGCGATGCCGTAGCCGGCGAGGAGCCCCGCGACCAGGGCGGCGATCACGAGTGCGGAAGCGTCGGCCTTCGCAGTCGGCCGGGCTGCTGCTGGACTCGCACCGATCGAACGGTGGAGGGCAGCGGCAGAAGGGCGACAGTCGTAGTCATGGGCTGATCTTGGGGGCGCTGCGGCTGCCGGGACAACTCATTATCGAGAGTGACATCGTCGAGAGTGGTCCGCATCGCCGTCGCGGCCGCTGCCACTGCCGCTGCCGCCCGAGATCACCCGCACGACATGTCCACGACGCCTTCGCCATCGGGATCGTGACGTGGTACCGGGCAATGGCGGTGTAGTCGGGACGGTTGTCGACGTCGTCGAAGTCGCGGAAACCGTGCGGGTCCAGTGTCCCGAACGCACGGCACCGGGACGAGGTTCGAGCGCGTCCAGCGGTTGCCTCGTCACCGCACGCGAGTGTCCATGCCCTCGGTGGCACGGACGCGTCGAAACAGGCACCCGGTGGTCAGACCCGTTCCAGCGGGTGGTGGGGAAGGGGCGGGAGTTCGATCCGGATGGGGTCGTCGGGGTGGACGGCCCCTCCACGGCGGACCACGGCCATGACGCCGCACTTGAAGGTGAACTCGCCGGACACCGGGTCGATGGTGAAGACCTCACCGAGCAGGCCCTTGCGGAAGTCGTTGATCTTCGCGCACGGGTTGCGCAGTCCCGTGACCTCGAGCACCGCGTGCTCTCCGAGGTGCAGCAGAGCGCCGGTGGGCAGGCCCAGCAGGTCCACCCCGCGCGTGGTGATGTTCTCGCCGAGTTGACCCGCGCAGACCTCGAAGTCCTTGAGCGCGAGTTCCTCGAAGAGTTCCTCGTGGATCAGGTGGACCTGGCGCAGGTTCGGCAAGTCGGGCTCGTAGGTCATGCGGAACTGGTGGCGGATCGTCTCACCCGCGTGGACGTCTCCCTCCACTCCGAGCCCCGTCAGCAGCGTGATGGAATCACGGTTGGGCTTGCCGAACGAGTAGACCTCGTTGCGACTCACCGCGGCGACCCGACCAGTCATCACACCTTCCACCCCTCGTTGTTCCGCCTCCCGTCGATCCTAAGGGGCGGTACGGTCGGCCCGCCGAACCCCCGGCAGACGAACGGGGCTCACCGGCGATCGGCGTTGGTCGCAACGGCGAGCCCCCGCGATGGAGCGGTTGTCGATACGCGTACGCGCCCTCTTCCCACGGCCGAGACGCGCGGCACGGGCGCGCTACGGCCCTGGTTCCCACACGCAGGGAGAACGCACACCGTGACCTTCGCATCCGAACCTCGCCCGCCCACGCCACCACCGACGACGAGGTCGGCACGTCTCGAACCCGCCCGACGCACCGGGCAATTCGAGGCCCGGGCGCCCCCACCCGGGCCGCCCGTGACGACGCCTTGCTTGTGTCGGTCGGATGGAGACAGCCGTCCTTATCGAGTCGGCCTGGGTCTCGATCTCGATCTCCGGTGTGCACCCGGCCGCCCGCATACCGGCAGCGGTTTGTTCCGGGCGCCGCCGGTACGCGCCGGCGGCGGCGTCCGAACTGATCCACATCTCCCCGACGGCGTCGGACTTGCCGTGGCGGCGGCGCGCGGCCTTTTCCGGCTGGTTGACCTCGATCACCTCGACGCCTTCGGCGCGCAGATGGCGGGGCCAGGGCGGCTCCGTAGGAGCCGGTGCACTCCACTCCGGATCTGCGAAGCGCTGGGAACGACCTTGCCCAGGAAAGGAGTTGGCGGTGCCCCTCGGCCGTCGCCGGGATGCTGCGGCCGTCCGGGTCGGCACCCGGCACCGTGACCACTCACTGCGGCAGCGTGGACATCTTTGTGGGTGTCCACTCCAAGCAGGATGTCCTCCTCGGTGTCGGTCGGGAGGTGGGACGGGGCTGCGGTCCCCGTAATGCCGGGCACGGTCGTCTGTCTCCTGATCGCCTCGGGAGCCGGTGGCCGTCGCCGGACTGGGGCCGGGGCTGGGGCCGTCGCCGGGCCGGGGCCGGGGCCGGTCAAGACTGTGACGGTGCCTGTCGCGAAGGCCCTTACCGGGACGCCTCCCCTCCCCGCCGGCACCAAGTACCGCTCCGAGCAGGTGGCCGACAGATCAAACCTCGGCCGCCCTGTGCGCCACCGGCTCCTCGGCGGGCTCCGGATACCGCCGCCGGCGTCCCCGCGACCACCACCGGTGTCGTGCCCCGAACGGTCGTCCGGAATCCGGAACGCGCGGCGTCAGGAGGTCTGTGGCAGCACCCGGTCGCTCTGGCACACGTAACGCGTGCCGTCCAGGGTGAAGCACTTGAGCGGCTCCCAGTCGCGAACGCCGGGCAAGCGGTGGACGTAGAGGTCCCGACCGGCGGGGTGGAGCTCGAACTCGCTGGGAGTGCCTCCCGTGAAGGTCCGGCGCAGGAACAGCGCACCGCCGCGTTCGAGGATCTCTTCGAGCACCCCCACGCGTTGGTAACGGCCCAGATAGCCTCCCGCGTCGTGCGGTGGCCTGGTGCCGTCGGGGGTGTGCGGCGGGCGGGGCGCGACGCCGGCGAGGTCGGTGAAGATCTCCCGGTACAGGTCGTGGTAGAGCGCCTGGGCGTCGCCTCCGTTGGTGAGCAGAACGACCGCGAGACGGGCGTCGGGCAGTACACGAAGGTAGGACGACTGACCCTGGGTTCTGCCGTCGTGGCCGTACACCGCCCGACCGTCCCAGTCCCAACGGGCCCACCCCAGGCCGCGGGTTTCGCCGTTGTCCGGGGTGTTGGGCGTGGCCGTCTGGAACGAGCGCATCTCCTCGGCGGCGCGCGCCGACAGCAGCCGGGTGCCGTCGGGCCCGAGGCCGTCGCTCAGGTGCAGGCGGACGAAGGTGAGCACGTCGCCGACGCTGGAGCACACGATGCCGGCCGGGCCCGAGGAGCGGGGCATCCACGTGGGGTCCACGCGCGGCCGCCCGTCCGGTCCCGAGGTGTGACCGGCGGCGGCGCGATGCGCGAGCACGTCCTCCGGCAGCGTGTGGCTGCGGGTCAGGCCCAGCGGCCTGATCACGCGTTCGCGCAGCGCGGTGTCCCAGGTCGTGCCGATGCGGCGTTCGATCAGCCGGCCGGTGAGGATCAGGCCGAGGTTGCAGTACGAGTACGCGCGGCCCAGCGGGTGGACCGCCGGAACGTCCTTGAGCAGGGCGGTGAACCGCTCCAGGCAGTCGTCGCCGCGTCCGGTGTCGGGGAGCACGTCACCATCGATCCCGCTGGTGTGCGCGAGCAGGTGACGCAGCGTCAGGCGCCTGGTCCGGTCGGGGTCGGGCAGTCGCAGCTCGGGCAGGTAGCGTACGACCGGGGTGTCGAGGTCGATGGCGCCCTCGTCCACCAGGCGCATGGCGAGTGTGGCGGTCCAAACCTTGGTGATGGAGCCGATCTGCCAGAGCGTGTCGGGCGTGGCCTCGATACGGTCGTCGGCGTTGGCCAGACCGGTGGCGACCTTGACGACCCGGTCGCCGGCCAGAATGCCCAACGAGGCGCCGGGGACCTCGTGTCGGGCGGCCAGCGTGGCAAGCCTGGAGCGCCAGTGCCGGGCCGTGGACGTGTCGCCCGCAGGGTCCGCCTCGGCCGATGGTGCCTCGCTCGCGTGCGCGGCCGGCGCGATGCCGACGACCGCCGTTCCGGCCGTGCCCGCCACCGCGGCGGCGGCCAGCGAACCGCGCAGCACGGTACGCCGGGTGGGTGTGCTTCGGGTGCTGTCGGCGGCTTCCGCCGAGGAAGGGATCCGGGGAGGGTGGGTCACGACTCTGCCTCTCGATCGATGTCGGTCGTGCAGGCGGGGAAGCGACCGGACCGTGCGCGCCCGAAGACGCCGACGACCGTCCTGCCGTCGCCCCGGGAACACGGCGTCCACACGCGACGCGTCCCGGCGACGTCGCGCCCCGGGTGCGGGCGCGTCACTCCCCCCGTTCGACGAGAGTAGGAAGCGGGGTCTCGAGCGGCATCGTTCTCACGTGGGAGGACTCGGATACCTCTCCGGTTCCCCTTACGCCCACCGCCGGTCGCGCGAACCCAGGACGAAGATCAGCCGTCCGGGGGGTTCGGACGTCTGCGTCGGTGTGGTGCGTGACCTCGCGCTCGGCGCCGAGCCCACGACGACCACCGGGTGAACCGACGACGTGGTGCTTCGACACAGGGCGCCGAGCGGCCACGGTGACGTCCGGGACCGCCCGGGACCGCCCGGAACCGTCCGGGACCGGCCGGATCCGCACCGGACGACCCGACCGACCGTGGGCGGATCCCGCTGATCGACGCGGGGGCGACGGCACGGATCGAGGGCCCCGACCATCGGCACTGCCTCAACGTGGCCCGCGCGCACCTGACGACCGAGGGGCGGCTCTTGTGCTGCCGGGGCGCACGCACACACATGCACGCTTCCGGCATGCTGCTCCGGTTTTCGAACTGCCGGGCGGCGTCCGTATCGGAGCGAAGCCCACGGCGAACGACCCTGAGCGGCACGCGTGTTCGGTAGTGAGCCGGCCGACACCCCCGCGCGTCCGCCGCATCCGCTACCGCATCTCCCGCCCCGCGAAGGCGCGGAAGTCGCGCGGCGGACGGCCGGTGGTCCTGGATGCCCCAGCCACACCCGGGAGATGATCACCAAGGGAAGACCTCAGGCGCCGAACGCCAGGCTGCCGTTCGGCGCGGTGGTGCGGTGGTGCGGTGGTGAACCTTTCCCGATCCGGGACGGCCACGGGTCGCGGCGGCCGCCGCACTCGTGGAAGGGTCGGCGCCCAGTGCGCGAGGAAAGTGGCAGGTGCAGCGGCCGTGCCCTCGGCGTCGGTCTCGGAAAGGCGGGTCGTCGGCGAAACCCTCGGAGCCGCCCGGGGATTGGGGCACGTGGGGACGGGGTGGAACAGCCGCCGACGATCCCTCCGAGCAGGCACAGCAACTCGCAGCAAGGCTGACCGCAGGCGACCCCCGCGCCATCGCCCGACTCCGGGGCGATACGCGGGACGCCGCCGAACAATACGGCTACCCCCTGGCCACCGGACCACCTGTAGTCCCACGAACCGCAGACCGCCGCGACATCGGCCCCCTGGCACCCACCGCCCACGTGGCGACAGCCACGCGAACAGGCCCGCTACCGACCTCACCGAGAAGACCTCGCGAGCCGCCCTCGCGCCGGACCGACGAGGAGGACGTCACGGGCACCGACGACGCGAACACCTCTTCGTCACAGCGCAGTTGCGACGCCGGGTCCGTCCGGATCGGATGGCCGTGCGCTCTCCGACATCAACAACACCATCTGCCCGACTCGCAGAACGCAGCAGGCCATGATCGCCGCCATGCGGCGGTCCCGAGCCGTGTCCGCTGCGCGCAGGACGGCGGCGGACTCGCTGCGGGTGGCGGCCGGCCTCGCGGACGCGTGGCTGGGGCGGCCGTCGACGCGGATCCGCGGCAGGAAAACGACGCCCGGCCGCCGGACGGGGAGGGCACCGTGGTGAACAGGGTGACGTCCTGGTCGACCAGTCCCAGGTCGCGCGGGTTCGAGTGACGTGCGGGTTGAAGTGCCGTGCGGGTTCAAGTGCCGGCCTCCGGAAGGCGTTCGGCGTGTGGTCACGGCCTGAACCAAGCCGCGTTCGCGACCGCCGATCAGCGAACATACTTGGTCAGCACCCCCCTTGACGCCCGATGCCTGGTGCTTGACGTAGTACCACTCGCCGGCCTCGGCGTTGCCGTCCCGGTACACCACGCCCTGGCAGTAGACGGTGACCTTCGCGCCCTTCCGCAGCACCCGCAGGCTCGGGTTCCAGGTGCCCTTTGCCTTGCGCAGGCTGACGTTGTTGCTCGTGATCTTGGCGGTGCGATCCCGGTAATCCCGGTAGCACGCCGGGTGGCTCGCGGCGGAGGCGGACGGCGCGAGCGCGACGCCCACGCCCGCGAAGAGCGACACCGACACCAGCACTGCGGCGGCGTTCCGGCCTGGCTCGCTCACTGACAGCGGCGAACGACAAAGCCTTACTGCGACAGGGAGTTCGTGCGCGCACCCGAGAACGATCCATCCGGGTCGGCGATCAAGTGCGACCTTCGTGGTACTCGACTCGGCGCAGGATCGCCGAGGCGGGCATCCGGTCGGCTCGAACCGCGTGGAACCCCGCGGCCTCGTAGGCGTCGCGGTCCTGGGCATCGTCGTCGACGACCATGGCCACGCCCCGGCCCCGCGCGAGTTTGCGCAGCAGTTTCGGGTTTCGCGACGCGGGCCGCACGACGGCCCCGATCGGCGCGCATCGACAGCCGACCGGAGGGCGGGCCGTGCCGTCCCAGCCGAGCCACGGTGTCGCGGCGGCAGCGCTCCGGGCGGCCGGTGACGGACACCACCTCGTGTGCTTCGGTCTCGCGGACCGATTGTTCGGCTGTGGGCCGCGCTGTTCGAGCACGTGCGGGTTCGGGACGACGCGGTCGGCCGAATCGGCTGGTCGGCGTCGGTGGACTCGACGATCGTCCGCAGGGTGGGGGTGCTATGCGGTCCGGGGTTCGGTGGGTCTCGGGCCCATGGCGTTGACGCGCTTCGGGGGGCGCAGGTCGACCATGCGGCGTGTGCCCCACAGTCGGTCGTAGGCGTACGTCGCGTGGATGCCGATCCTCAGGGCCAGTCGTCGAGCGCGCGACCAGCCGAGCAGGTGACCCATGCGGGCCGTCACTGCGAGGCTCACGTCGCGGTTCACCTTGATTTCGGCGCGGGCGGTCCTGCGCAGGGCGCGCCGGATGTCCGTCGCACCGGCGCGCGCGGACAGGCGCAGCAGTTCCTCGTGGCAGTACGCGAGGTGGTTCTCCTCGTCGTCGCAGATCATCCGAATGCCTGTGCCGATGTCGGGCTCGTCGCCGAGGTATCGGCGCAACATCCGCATGTCCTCGGCGGCGCGCTGTTCGGTGACACGGCTGTGCACCAGGTATTCGACGATGTCGGCCTCGGTCAGCGGCTCGCCGCGGCGCAGCCGGTCGTGGGCGAGGCCGAAGCCTTGGCGTTCGAGCAGCATGCAGTAGTCCGTCTCGGGCGGGACCTCGACCGGCTCGAGCCCGCGGCGGTGCAGCATGGCGTTGAAGATGCGTCCGTGCTTGTCCTCGTCGGCGCCGTGCCGCGCGATCTTGGGCGCGAGTTCCGGGTCGGGGACCAGGGCGGCGATGCGCCCGTTCTCCCACCCGCCCTGGCTCTCGCCTTTTGCCGCGATGCTGCAGAACAGGCGGAATGCCTCGTCGTCTCGGTGGATCTCCCGAAGGATGCCGCGGGGGCTGAGCATGACCGGGCCCTCCATCTCCGCAGGCACTGCGCGTGCCGCCGAACTCGGTCATCGGACCAGGTACGGGAACAATCGTCGGATGAGCGTGCATACCACCTCGCGGTGAAGCGAAACCGGATGATCGATCCACAGCCGTTCGCCACGATCACCGCCGACACCGGTTCCGCCATCATTCCCCTCACGCCGGTTCGGCCCGGTAGCTTCACCGAGGGCGGCCACTCCAAGGATGAACGGTGGTGCCGGGCCGACCCACCCTGCCAGGGCCGCCCCGGCCAGAGCCCTCCGGACGCGGCCGCAACCCTCGCCCGCACGTGGCACACCCGCCTGGCCACCGGCCTGCGCCTCGCCGGAGCCACGGAACCGGCACCGCCCGTGCCCGTGCCCGTGCACGTGGCGTACTACGCCGACCTGCTGCGCAAAAGAGCCCCTGTGGTTGCACGCGCCACTCGCAAGCTGTTCCCGAACGGCGAAACGCGCACGACCGCAGATGAGTCTCGGAACGTGAAGCCAGTGGTCGACTGAGGGCCGGGCGGTATCCGACCGCCGGCCTCGACGAAAGCAGGCCGCGCATGGGGGAGAACGAGCCGGCCGGTCGGGTCGGTGTCGTCCGTCTGGCCTGTGTACCGGGCCCGAACGCATTGCAAGGAACTCGACCACGCAACCACAGCCCCCGGGGTCGAAGACGTGACCGAGGAGGAGGTCACCCGCCGCCTCACCGACCCGAAGTTCACCGAGGGAGGCGATGGAGTACGTCGAAGGCGAGCGGCTCTTCGCGGCATGACAACCGGCGAGCACACAACCATGGGCGTGCTTGCGAGATCGCACCAAGGTCGGACCGAGCGGCTCGACACCGGGTCATGCCCGGCGCCGTGCCCTCGTAGCCGACCACCGTTCCTTGCGCGGCTCCCCCGGTTCCCCCGTTCATCGCCGACATCGACGATGGCCACCGAGTCCGTCGCGCCCCGGCCGGGATCCGGATGCTCCGGACGGTGGGCGCGGAGACCGAACAGATTCGAAACAGAGCGTCCGTCCGGGGCCTCCTCACCAAGGTGAGGAGAGCCCCGGACGAGTTCGGCCCGCACTACAGCACCGGGTGGGCGCACTCGGCGACCCTCGTCCACCCGGCTGACGCGGCCGTGCTCGAGCGCGTGGGTCCGTCCGGTGGGTGCTCAGGCGAAGAAGTCGGTGAGGACGGGAGCGAGGACGGCCGGGGCTACTTCGTGGGTCTGGTCGGGCAGGGTGGCGTACCGGGCGGTGGGGGCCGCGGCGGCGACGCCGCGGGTGGGGGCACGAAGGGTTTCGGGGCTCGCGCCGCCGTCGACGGCCAGGACGGGCACGGTGATGCCCGCGAGGAGCCCGACGGGGACGGCCGCCCCGGTGTCGGCGCCGAGTGCCGCGGCGTCGTACGCGAGGGTGGGCGCGACGGCTTCGAAGGCCGGCCACATCGGGGTGGCGCGCATCTGCTCCACCACCGGGGCCGGGGCGCCCGCGTAGAGCATGAGTTCGGCGACGGCGTCGCCGTACCGGTCTTCCGCGAGCGCGGTGCGAAGGTTGCGAACGTAGCCGGCGAAGCGCGCGGCGCCGTCGTCGTCGGTGGTGAACGGGGGCTCGTAGACCGCGACCTTGCGCACGCCGATGTCGGCGGTGGCGGCGCGCAGGGCGAGCGCGGACCCCGAGGACATCCCGACGACGTACGCGGTCCCGCCGGCCGCGGCGATGACCGCGGCGAGGTCCTCGATCTCGCGCTCGACGTCGAACGGCGTGGTGTCGCCGCTGTCGCCGCGCCCGCGCCGGTCGTAGGTGAGGACCGTGTGGTGCGCGGCCAGTTCCGCGGCGAGGGCGGGGCCGGGACCGAAGACGCGGTGGCACAGGGCGCCGTCGACGAACACGACCGCGGGGCCGCTGCCGGTGGCGGTGTAGGCGATCGGCGTGCCGTCCGCGGAGACGACGGTGGCGGGGGCGGTGTCGAGCGTGACGGTCATGACGAGCCTTTCGGGGTGTGTGCGGGGCCGCTGCTCGCGCGGCGGACCGCTATTGTGGACGACGTCCACATGGTGCGTGCGGCCGGGATCCGGTCGCCGTGGCGGACGACCGGATCCTGCCACACACATGTGGACGACGTCCACAATGGAGGAAGCGTGCCCGCCGACACCCCCGAGCCCCCGTCCCGCTCGCGAAGCACCTACCGACACGGCAACCTGCGCCACGCCCTGGTCGAAGCCGCTCTGGAACTGGCCCGCACCGGAGGGCCGGACGCGGTCGTACTGCGGGAGGCCACACGCCGCGTCGGCGTTGCCCCGAACGCCGCCTACCGGCACTTCGCCGACCGCCACGCCCTCCTCGCCGCCGTCGCCCAGGCCGCCATGGCCCGACTCGCGGCCGCCATGGAGACCGAGATCGGCGCCGTCACCGCACATTCGGCCGACGACGCCGACCGACTCACCACCGCCCGCGCCCGTTTCCGCGCCGTCGGCCGGGGCTACGTCGCCTTCGCCCAGGCCGAACCCGGCCTGTTCCGGATCGCGTTCACCTTCCACGCCGACATGGCCCGGGCCGAGGACAGCACCGCCGCCGGCCCCGCGGGCCGTACTCCGTTCCAAATCCTCGGCGACGCCCTCGACGGCTTGGTCGACGCGGGAGCACTCGACGAAAGCCACCGCCCCGGCGCCGAGTTCCTCGCCTGGTCCGCCGTCCACGGCCTCGCCGCGCTCCTCGTCGACGGCCCCCTGCGCGGCCTCACCCCCGCCCAGGCCCGCGCGTCCACCGACGACCTCGTCGACATGATCGAACACGGCCTCCACACACCGCCGACAACCAACGATCACCCGCGCACGGACGGTTGAACGTTCCACCACCGACCCGGTGCGTCGGAGCCCGACCGGCACCCGAACGTGAAGGCGACGACGTCGCGTTCACGGACAGCGCGCCCGGTCGCACGCACACCGTCGCGTCCACACCGCAAGGTCCCCGCCCCGGCCGGCCCACGCCGGATCCGCCGGCGCCCCTCCGGTGACGTCCACGCTCGGCCGATGGCGCTTCCGCGCTGTGCGACGCCCACTTCGTCGCGCACTGACGATTCGGCGCCGACGCCCGGTTCGGTGGCGCAACGTTCATCACGGGTGCCGACTTTCCCCCTGGCCGTCGTCTCGGCTGCCGTGGACATCGACCCGGTGCGGGTTCGGACCGTGATCGGGGTCGAGGCCGCGTACCCGGTCCTCACCGACACCGACCTCACCCAGTGCCGGGTTCCTCGGCGCCTTCCACCTCGACCAACTCCGCCTGGAGGGCAACACCCGCTTCGCCCGCACACCACCCGGGACCGACCTGCTCCGCGGCCTGCCCTGGGCTGGACCGACCGCCCGGCGCCGGCCGAGGAACACCACTGGCGCGCCCTGCCCCTACCCGGACGTCGCCCGCGACTGCGCGCCGGCTGGACACCCGCCCCCACCGCCCTCCGGCTCGCCACCCAGCACGTGATCCCGCCCGACGCGGTGTCGCGGTGTCGGATGGTCCTTACCGGCCATCGGCACACGAGAGCCGCGGGTAAGTCGTCGGGCTGGTCGGCGGCCGGGACCGTGTGCGGCTCCAGGCGGAGTTCGCGGTGGCAGGCCGCGACCAGCGCGGTCGGGGCCTCCGGCTTCCAGGCCGGGAGCGTGTCCTTCTCGACCAGAGCTGTGTACCACCAAAGCACGTTCATGCCCAGGATCAGGATCCCGGCGAGTTCGGCCCATGCGGGTGCATGGTTCGGCGAGGAACGACCCTCGGCGCACAGGTCCTTGGCCTCGAGTTCGAGGGGGTCGATCTCCCAGCAGGTCCGGGGTACGACGGCGGCCGTGTGGATACGGTGCTTGTTGCCCCGGTGGCGTGCCTGCACGGAGTTCACCAGGCTGTGGGCACTCGGGTTGGGGTTCGTCAGTGAGTGGCCAAGTCCCATCGCACCGGCGTCGGTCTCCCAACGCAGGACGACGAAGTCCCCGACCACGTCGGCCCCCGAGAACGAACCCGGCTTTCCGGGAGGTGCTCGTTTGAGAACCGGTCGTGAGTCGTCGCGGGTTTCGGTGGCTCGCTTGAGCACGGACATGGCTTCGCCCGTCCGGGCGTCGCCCCTATGGCGCCCCCGCCCACAACCACGTTCTCGCGCAGGGCGACTCCTCGACTGCGTTCGCGAACAATCGTTCATGTTGTCGTTTGACCTCCGAGGCCGCTGCTTCACTGTCAGAGGGCTGTGGCAGAGTCTGCGGATGCTCGAGATCGTGGTGCAGACGGAGAATGGGGAGCGGCACGTCCGTGTGTCCGCCGAGGACTTGGCCGAGTTGGTGCGGCGAATCGGCCGTGACGGTGATCGGTTCCTGGTGGTCCAGCGGGTACCCGACCTGCCGGATGTCTTCGCCCAGGTCTGGCACGAGGCCGGCGGGGACTACACGCTGGAGCACCGCGACGGCGCCGCGGATCGACACTTCCAGGTGATGGTCGACAATCCCGAGGCCGTGGTCGCGGCGATGACCGGCTGGGCCCGCCGGGAGTTCGGCTGGGGCGCCGGTCTGGCCTGGTCGGTGCTGGACATGGGGCCATCACGTGAGGTGCCGCCGCTCGACCTGGACGCAAGCGAGTGCGAGTTGCTGGAGAAGCGGGTTCGCGAAGTGCTGGTCGGCGGGTACGCCTCCCGCGCCGAACTGGCGGAGCTTGCCGAGGAGTACTTGGTCACGGAAGATCGTCGGCCCGTTTCGCGTGAGCAGGGAGCGGCGCTGGCCGACCGGATGTGGCTGGAACGCGTGGCGGAGCAGGCCGAGTGGCAGGGCGAGACCGACCCGGAACGGCTGACCCGCGCGTTTGCCTTCCTGCAGGAGGTCGGTATCACCGCCCGTGAGCACTTCACCTGCTGCCGCACCTGCGGCGACTCCGAGATCGGCGGCGAAAGCAGGCCCGGCGCTCGCGGATTCGTCTACTTCCACGCCCAGTGCACGGACTCGGCGGCGGCAGGCCGCGGATTGACGCTGTTCTACGGCGGCTTCGACGGTTCACCCGAGACCACCGCAGCCGTCGGCCACGAGGTCGTGGCCGCGCTCGAAGCGGTGGGCCTGGCCGTCGAGTGGGACCGCGACCCCGGTCGGGCGATCATCGTCAGCCCTATGGACTGGCGTCGCCGCCTGGTCGGATAGAACACCTCGGTAGCGGCCTGCCGCTCGGATGTCCGGGCTTTCGGCCGTCACGCACCGGCTCCTCGGTGCGGCAGCGGTCGGTGGCCCGGGCGCAGCGGGGCGCGAACGTGGCGTGGGCGGCCTTCACCTGATCCTCTGCTTCGATGCGCGGCCGGGCGGGCAGCGAGTTTGGCCGCCGCCGCGGCAAGCAGACTCACGACAGCCTCCAGCACGACCCCGATGAGCACCAGGGCGAGAATTATCACGAACTCCCGTCAATAGGGCGGATGTTGATGTCGCCAACCATCGGCGAAACGACGAACGCCGGTGTCCGCGCCGGACGATGACGGTCACCGTCCGCCACCACCGGGGGGCCCATGGGGGCCCGGTTCATGGACGAGGACGACACCCGCGCGGCCGCCGCGGCGGAGCTGCGTCCGCCGGCTGGACGACGCGCCGGCGCGACCGCCGGCGCGGCGGATCGCCGGCTTCGTCTCCCGTTCCGCGTCCAAGGCCACCACCGCCGCGCCGGCCGGAGCCAAGGCGAAGTGTGAGGGGTACGAGCCGCGGTCCGCCCTGGGGCGGAACCGGATCACGGCCTGTGCGGCCTCCAGGTCGCGGGCCGGGATCCGGGGCGTTCGGGAGTGCGGCGCAGGCGTGAGGCGTGCTACCCACGTGCGGTTCGGTAGAGTCCGAGCGTGTTCGGTAGAGTCCGAGCGTGGCTGTGTTCCTCGTCTTCCTCCGCCGCTCCGGTCCTCACTGGGATTCGTCACGCCCCACGGAGGAGCAGTCCGACTGGCCCGCCCACGCATCCTTCATGGACGAGCTGGTGAAGTCCGGTGTCGTCGTGTTGGGCGGACCACTCGCCGACGAGCATCGCGTGGTGCTCGTCGTCGAGGCCGAATCGCAGGACACCGTCCGTGCCCTGCTCGCGCGTGATCCGTGGAGCGAGACGCACCTTCGCGTGGACGGCGTCGAGCCGTGGACGATCCGCCTCGATGGTCGGCGCGCCTAGAGTCCGCCCGAGGCTCAGGGGGGTGGCGTCGGACTGCCACGGCGTGCATTCCTCCGCCTCGTCACCACTCCCCCACCCGACCGGGTGGCGGCAGACCGGGACGCGCGGCAGAGCGGCCGCCGAGGTTCGTGGCCCGGCGGTGCCGCCGTGTGCCAGTCTGCCCCCATGCAGAAACGACAGATGGCCGCAACGGCAGCGATACTGACCGTCCTGGTCGGCGGTGTCGGATGCAGCGGGGACGACTCGGATTCCTCGGCGAGCGAATCATCGACGGGAGCCACCTCACCCGCGAAGACGCCGAGCGCTTCGAGCGGCGGCAAGACCACGAAGTCGGACTCCTCGAAGTCCGCCGCGACGCTGGCCGGCCTGGACTACTGCGCCCTGCTGAGCGCGGCTTCGCTCGGCCCACTCGGATACCAGCCGGGTGATGGCAAGCCGGACACCATGAACAACCTCTACGACGGGGGCTGCAAGTACGACAACCGGAGCACCAGGGTGGCCATGGTCGTCGACATCGACACGATCACGCTCGACACATCCCAGGGCCGGACGTTCGACGTGTCGGGCTTCCCCAACGTGGCGTCGTTCGACACCGCCACCTCATGCCAGCTGGACGTCCAGGTCGGCAAGGACCTGCTGCACATGGGGGTGGAGAACTTCTACGGCGACACCCCCGCGGTCAACGGCAAACTGTGCGACGTGGCCGCGGACTTCGCCAAGCAGGTGGTCGCCGCCGCCACCCGAACATGACTCGCCGCAGGACACGACGGCGGGACCCGGCGAAGTTCAGTCGCCGTCAGAACCGCCGCCAACTCGAGGAGTCCGCGACCTCACGCCACTGCGTCTCGTAGCCGAACCGGTGGCGGCGTCGCTCGGCGAGCACCACCCGAACCGCGCGATGAGCCGCTCGTCGTCCAAGGAGGCGTCGATCCGGGCGAGTTCGTCGGGCAGCCGCCGGGCTTGCTCCGGCAGCCTCTCCCGCCACGGGTCTTGCACCACAGCCACATCCAGCACCGCCACCACCCCCGACGTCTCACCTCCACTGTGACGGCCCACGGAAAGGCACGGCACTTCCTCGGGTCACCGCAGCCCTGACCCGGACTTCCTCGGGTCACCGCAGCACCGACCCGCACTTCCTCAGGTCACCGCAGCACTGACCCGCACTTCTCCAAGAGCAAGCAGCCGGCGGCATCATCGGTGTGGGGCGGGCGTTGGAGTGGCGATGCCCGGCCGGGTTCGGGTGGTCGTGGTGAGGACCGCCGCGGTGGCGGCGATCAGCAGGGAGAAGCCTGCGGAGATCCACCAGACCACCTCGAAGGCGGTTTCGGTGGGGAATCGGCCGCCTTTGAAGGTCATGCCGGTGAGGACGGCGGCGAACACGGCTCCGGAGATGCTGCCGCCGAGGGTCTTGGCGGTGCTGTAGATGCCGGTGTCGACGCCGGTGCGCTCGGCGGCGCCGGCGTCGAGGACGAGGACGGGCAGCATGCTGAGTCCCAGACCCAGTCCGAGGCCGAGTGCGACGTCGGCGACGATGAACTGCCAGGGTTCGCTGTGTGCGAGGGCGAGGAAGGCGAATCCCGACGCCATGGACGCGCTGCTGAGTACGAGGACCGCGCGCGAGCCGATGGCACGGGCGATGCGTGGCGCGAGTGCCGATCCAAGGAAGGCGCACAGCGCGGCGGGCAGGAGCATCCAGCCGATGGTGAGGGTGTCGTAGCCGAAGCCGTAGCCGAGCTTGTTGGGCGGTGTGGCGAGGAAGAGCGCGGCGGCGGTCTTGGAGGCGTACAGGGTGACGCCGAGCATGAGGGCGGCGGCGTAGACCGGCCAGAGGCTGCGGCGTGTGGCGGTGCGGATGTCGACGACCGGGTATTCGACGCGTAGTTCGACCAGTACCCACGCGGCGAGCAAAAGGGCGGACGCGGTGAACACGACCAGGGTGCCGGGCCGGCCCCAGCCGTGCTCGGCTCCGCGGGAGAAGCCGAGCATCAGGCCCGCGAGCCCGCCGCTCAGCAGCGCGGCGCCGGTCCAGTCGACGCCGCCGGGCGCCCGGGTTGCGGTGTCGGGGACCAGGACGAACGTCAGGACCGCGCAGACGATGGTCGCGATCGCCGGCACCCAGAGAATGGCGTGGACGTTCGACAGTGCCTCGCCCAGCAGACCCGAGGCGACGAACCCGATGCCGGTTCCGCACGTGAGCGCGCCGACGAGCATCCCGACCGACTTCCGGGCGCCGTCGGCGGTAAGACGCCCGCGCACCAGGCCGATTTCCAGGGGCAGCAGCGCGGTGAGCGGCCCCTGCAGAACCCGGCCGAGCAGCAGAACCTCGAAGGACGGCGCCCAGGCGACCAACACCGATCCGGCGGCGACGAAGACCATGGCGATGCGCAGCAACAGGCGGTGGCCGTACAGGTCGCCGAGGCGGCCGAACAGCGGGACGCACACGGTCGCGGCGACCAGTTGCACCGCGCCGATCCAGTTGAGGTCGCCGGTGCCGATGTGCAGGTCGGTGCCGAATCTGGGCAGCAGCGGCGGGATCATGCTCTGCACGATTCCGCTGAGCAACTCGATGAAGACCAGGAATCCGACCACGGCCGCGACGCGGCCGGTGCCCGGCGGCATGTCCGGGGCCGGGTCGGCCGCGGGTCTGCCGGCGGCGGGGTGGTTGAGGGCACGCGACATCAAGGACTCCAGGCGGGGTGGCCGGGCGGGGCCCGGGAGGAAGGACCGGCACGTACGGGAGGCGATGCGGAGCGGGTGGTGCGGGTGGTGCGGGACAGCCGCGGCAACGCGGGTCAGGGCCGGCGGTCGCCGAGCAGGAGGCGTCCGGCGATGGCGTTCTTCTGGATCTCCGAGGAGCCGGTGAGGATCCGGAACATGCGCAGGCGGCGGAACAGCGATTCGGGTTCGGAGCCCTGGACGAGCCCGGCCTTGCCGTGGATCTGCACGGCCTCGTCGGCGATCCGGAAGGCATTCTCGGCGACGAACAGCTTGCACATGAACGCCTCCGTGCTCGGCCGTCCCCCGGCGTCCAGGACGGCGAGCGCGTCGTACGTCATGGCGCGTGCCGCGTAGTACGCGGTGGCCATGTCGGCGAGCTTGTGCTGGATCGACTGCAGCATGCCCAGCGGGGCGCCGCCGACCTGGCGGGTGCGGGCGAAGTCGACGCTCAGTTCGAGTGCGCGGCGGGTCATGCCAAGCACCGTCGGGCAGTGCAGCAACCGGTTGACGGTGATGCGGCCCAGCCCGATGCGCAGGCCGTCGCCGACCGCACCGAGGAGGTGCTCGGGGCCGACGCGGCAGCCCTCGAGCACGATGTCGGCTTCGATGTGCTCGCCGGACATCGGGGTCCGGCCGTCCAGGACGGTGACCCCGGCGGCGTCGAGGTCGACGAGGAACGCCGAGAACACCGGCTTCGTGTCGGCCTGCGGGGGTTGGGAGTCGGCCATCCTCGCGATCACGACGGCGAAGTCGGCGAACGGTCCCGCCGAGGAGAACACCTTGTGGCCGGTGATCCGCCAGCCGTCGCCGTCGGGCGTGGCGGTGGTGCGTATCGCCCGCACATCGGACCCGGCGTCCGTCTCGGTGAGCGAGAAGCAGCACGCGCGTTCGCCGCGGATCACCGGCAGCAGGTACCGGTGCAGTTGCTCCTCGGTGGCGTGGTCGAGGATCGAGCCGGCGCGCAGCGGGCCCCCCATGTCGCCGAGCACGCTGTGCTGCAGGACGCGGCCGGACGCGCCGACTTCCTCCTTCAGCGCGGCGAGTTCGGTGTACGTGAGCCCTTGACCGCCGTGCTCGACCGGCAAGTGAACGCCGTAGAAACCGAGTTCGCGGCTGCGTCGCCACACGGGCTCCAACTCGGCCCGGGTATAGCGGGATTCCTGGGTGAGCCCCAAGTTGTTCTCGTAGTCGGCGAGTTCACCGCGCAGGTAGTCGCGCAGCCGGGCGACGAGTTCACGCAGACGCGGGTTGTGGTCGTATGAGGGTTCGAGGGTGAAGGACATGGTGGTACTCCTGGCCGGTGGCGTGGGCTGCGGGACGCGGGGAGGTGCTCGGATGCGGGAGGGCTTTCAGTGGACGCGGCGGTCCGTACCGGCCCAGTAGGGTTCGCGGATCGCCCGGCGGTCGATCTTGCCGTTGGGGTTGTGTGGGAGCGCGTGGGTGAAGGCGACCGATTGCGGCTTCTTCACGCGGGCCAGCCGGGACGCGCAGAACTCGATCAGTTCCGCCTCGGTCGGCGCGGCCCCTTCGCGCGGGACCACGACCGCTTTGACCGCTTCGCCCCACTGGGGGTCGGGGATGCCGATCACGGCCGCCTCGAACACGTCGGGGTGCTGATGGAGTACGGATTCGACCTCGACGGCGTAGATGTTGAAGCCGCCGGAGATGATCATGTCCTTCTTGCGGTCGACGATGAAGACGTACCCGTCGGCGCGGCGCCTGGCCAGGTCCCCGGTGTGGAACCAGCCGTCGCGGAAGGACTCGGCGGTCAGCCCGGGCTCGTTGTAGTAGCCGGCGACGACGTCGGGGCCGCGGACGGTGATCTCGCCGATCTCGCCGTCGGGCACCTCGTTGCCGCTTTCGTCGACGATCCTGACGTCGGCCTCGCTCAGCGCCCGTCCGCAGGAGAGCAGCAGTTCCTCGTCGTCGCCGTCGATGGCGCGCCGGTGGTCGTCGGTCGACAGGAAGAGGACGCCCGAGGTGGTCTCGCCGCAGCCGTAGCCCTGGGACAGGACGGGGCCGAAGAGGTCCCAGGCGGCGCGGATGCGGGCGGCGGACATGGGGGCTGCGCCGTAGATGAGCTGCCGCAGGCTGGACAGGTCGTACTTCCGGTTGTCCGGCAGCGCCAGCACGGTGTTGACCATGGTGGGGACGACGAAGGCGTGGGTGGCCCGCTCGCGTTCCACGGTCGCGAGGAACTCCTCGGCATCCCAGCGCGGCATGATCACCGCGCAGCCGCCGGCGAAGAGGGTGCCCAGCAAGGGCATGCCGGAGGCGTGTGTGACGGGTCCGGCGAGGATCTGCCGGGATCCGGGGCCGACGCGGGTCTCCGGGTTCATGACCGTCTTGCGCATCAGCGCCAGCCGGTTGCCGTACGTCTGCACCGCGGCCTTGAGCTTGCCGGTGGAGCCGGAGGTGAAGTGCAGGACGGCGATGCCGTCCTCGGCGCAGTCCACGTCGACGGGCTCGCGGGCGGCCGCCGCGAGCGCTTCCGCGTAGCCCTCGCCGAGGTCGCTCGGACCGTCGTAGCCGAGCACGGTCGCAACCGAGGTGCCGGGTAGGGCCTCGCGGGCGACGCCCAGGTGCGCGGCGTCGGTGAGCAGTGCCTTCGCGCCGGACTCGCGCAGCAGGTGTCCGACCTCGGCCACACCGAGGCGGGCGTTGACCGGTACGCGGGCCAGCCCGGCCTTGTACAGCGCGACTTCGGTGACGACGAGTTCGGCGCGGTTGGCGGCGAGCGTCGCCACCCGGTCGCCGGGCCGCAGACCCTCGGTGCGCAGGACGTCGGCCAGCCGGTCGCTGCCCTCGTCGAGATCCGCGTAGCCCAGGCGCACGTCGCCGCAGACGACGGCTTCCGCGTCGGGCTGGTGGCTGCTGGTCCGGCGCACATACCGACCAAGGTTCATCGGGACTCCATTGCCGCGGGACGGCGGCGCACGCCGACGTCCCGCTGTCGATCGGCGCTCCCAGTCGAGTCACGTTATTGAACAGTGAGTCTGGAAACGTCTTTGGTGTCCGGCAACGTAATATGGCGGGGCCGCCAGGTCAACGGTTCGCGTACGAGAGAGATGAGTCCGGCCATGAAGCCCGCCCAGGACCGCCGCGTCCGCCGCTCCCGCCGCGCGCTGCGCCAAGCCCTCGTCGACCTGGTCCTGGAGAAGGGCTTCCAGGCGATCACCGTGGAGGAGATCACCGCGCGGGCGGACGTCGCCCGCGCGACGTTCTACGCGCACTACCGCGACAAGGACGACCTGCTCGTCGGCATCGTGCGCGACCTGGCCGAGGACCGCGAGCGACTGCTGCCGGCGGTGACCCAGGCCCAGGCCCGCGGGTTCACCGGGCTGCCGGTGCGCTACATCTTCGAACACGCGGAACAGGAGCGGGACGTCTACCGCGTCATCCTCCGCGGCGAGGGCGACGGACGGGCGCTGCGGGAGTTCACCGCGATCATCTGCGACCGGGTCGAACGGGTCTTCCGGGAGCGGGCCGAGCAGCACGGCGCCACGCCCCGAGTGCCGCTCGACGTCGTCGCCCGGGCCTGGACCGGCGAACTGGTCGGCGTCCTCACCTGGTGGGTGGAGACCGACACCGGCTACACCGCGACGGAGATCACCACGCACCTGCGCGACCTGTCGGTGTACGGCCGCGTCTGGGCCTCCGGGCTGGCCCCCGCGGACGTGCCCGGCGCGTTCGACGTCCCGCCCACCGCACCTCCGGCCGGCGAAGCCGCGCCCGGGGAGGCGTGAGCCCACATCCGCGCCGCTTCCTGTCGGGCAGCGTTTCCCGGACGCCATGTCCGGTAACGGCTCTCCACTGAGCACCGGGGAACGCCACCGATGCTCCAGCCGACCTGGTTCGCCACCGATCCGGTGGTGTCGTGGTGCGGGCGAAGCGTGTGCGACGAGGTGAGGCAAACGGCTGTCAGCTGCCGCGAAGATGTCCTGGGTACCCGGTTCGGCGGCGACTTCTCGGCGACGGCTCGCGATCCGCCGGCCGTCGGGGCTGCGTACCGCCTCGGCGTGGTACAGCCGAAGCTTCGCAGGTGAATGCGGCGCGTTCGCCGGCTCCCCGGTGGTGGACGCGCATCTCGACGGTCGCGCCGGCCTTGTGGCCCGCGCGGGCGGGGTTTCATCGACAACGACCCCGATCGACTGCTGACCCGCGCGGTCACAGCCGTGCTGACCCCGGCGCGGGCCGGGCGCGCCGTGTTGACCGTGGACGACGTCGGCACCGGCTGGACCGCCGGCGCGCCGACCGACACCGGGCCCAAGCCGGCCGCCGCGCCGTACTCGGGCGTCAGCGGCGACGCCGGGTGCGACCGCGCCCTGGCGGGCGCCCCGACCGGCCCGATCGTCGTCCTCCTAGGCGTACAACGAACCTTCGAGAACACGGCCGGAATCCGACTGGTCGCCACCGTCCAGGCATACGAAGGCAACGGCGCCGCGCCTCAGTTGGCCAAGACCCGCGCCATGCCGGCCGGCTGTGCCGACCTGCCCGTGCCGTGGGCGGGTGCCACCTCACGCTTTCGTGCCGTCGCCTCCCCCACGGTCGGGGACGAAACACTCGGCATGCGCATCGTCACGAACCAGAGCGGCGGCACCGGAACCGTCGACTCGATCCTCGTACGCATCGGGCCCAACCTCGCCACCATCACGCTCCCCGCCGACGCCGGCCTCGACCCCACCACCTCGGACCGACTCGCCCGCCGCGCAGCGGAACACCTCCGACATGCCGGCCGCGACTGACCGACCCACACATGTCGCGCATGATTCTCTCGTACACACCCACAAAGTCACCGGGCAGGTGCGGCCGGTGGTGCGGTGGTCGCAGCTCGGCTCGGATTCGCCGCCATCGCGGGATGCGCGACGCGAGGCCGGCATCCGGATGGAGGCAACAGTGAAAGTCCCTGACATGTCGCACGGTGCGCGTCTCACCGCCCATGGCGCCGTCTCCACATCCCTGGCCATGTGCAGTGATCGCGCACTGCGCGAACTCGTGGACACGGCAGTGCCGATCGGGTCCGGCATCGGCGGGAAGTCGTCCCTGCTGGAGGTCGCCGGAACCCCGATCTTCGTGAAGCGGGTGCCTCTCACCGACCTGGAAAGGCAGCCCGAGCATGTCCGGTCCACGGCGAACCTGTTCGAGCTGCCCGACTTCTGCCACTACGGCGTCGGCGCCATCGGCGGGCCGGGCTTCGGGGCCTGGAGAGAGCTCGCCGTGCACACCATGACGACCAACTGGGTACTCGCGGGCGAATACGAGGGCTTCCCCCTGATGTACCACTGGAGAGTGCTGCCCGACACGACGCCCCTGCCCGAGGAACTGGCAGACGTCGAACGGGCCGTGGCCTACTGGGGCGGCGGATCGCAGGTGCGCCGCCGGATTCGGGCTCTCCAACAATCCTCGGCGAGCGTCGCGCTGTTCCTGGAGTACATCCCGCAGAACCTGCACCAGTGGCTGGGCACCCGGATCGAAGCAGGAGACCGGACCACCAACCGGGCCTGCACCATGGTGGAGAGGGAACTGGCAGCCGGCACCTCGTTCATGAACAGCCGCGGGCTCCTGCACTTCGACGCGCACTTCGAGAACATCCTGACCGACGGTCGGCGCCTCTATTTCGCGGACTACGGCCTCGCCTTGTCCTCCCGGTTCGAACTGTCGAAGGACGAGGCCGACTTCTTCGACCGGCACCAGACCTACGACCGCGATTACACCGCCACGTATCTGGTGAACTGGCTGGTCACCGCTCTGTTCGGATATCGGAGAGAGGACGGGGACGGCCGCTACGAGCTGGTGCGCGCCTTCGCGGAGGGCAAGCGCCCCATCGGAATCCCCGAGGAGGCCGCAGCGATCCTCGCCCGGCATGCGCCGACCGCCGCCGTGATATCGGACTTCAACCGCACGTTCCAGCGCCGGAGCAGGCGGACCCCATATCCGCTGGAGGAGACCCGCCGAATCGGCCGCATGTACAGCCCATCCGTCGACTGACGAGCCTGCAAGACGGATACCACCCGGCGCAGGGAAGCCCTGCCCTGGCACCAAGCGACGGCCTGCGGGGGACACGGTCTCCCCCGACACAACCCGTGCGGGCGAGCCGCGTCGTCCCCGTGCGGGGACTCAGGGTCGCCAGGCACGCGCTGACGGCCTGTTCCCACGGGTCGCCGGGCACCGGGCAGGGCCATGGCGCAGAGTTCGAGTGCGCCGCGAGTGTGGCCGGCGCATCCCGCTCGACGCGGCGGCGCCCGACCCGGGCACCGCACGGGACCGGCATCGCATGCACGCGCGGGGGTCCGTGGCTGCCGCGCGAGGCGCGGTGGGCGTCGATGATCCGCTCCGTCGGAGTTACGGGTGAAATCCAACCAAGCGACATCACAACGGAGACCTCAGTAGTCCGCCCACGATCAGGCCGGTCAGCGCGTTGACCACATCATCCACCGAGGCCCGTCCGCGATTCAGTTCGGCGGCGAGCGCCTCGGCCGCACCCAGTACGCCGGCACAGCACAGCCGAAGGGCGTCGGGCTCGAGATGTGTGTACGGCCGCAGCGCGGCGGCCATCAGGTCCGCGTAGTTGTCGGTCATCTCCTGTCCGCCCGTCTCCATGTCCGGATTGCCCTTCAGCGCCGCGGAAACGGCGTTGAGTTCCGGCATGTCGGTGGCGCAGGCGAAGTACGCGGCGCTGATGACGCCGGCGACCTCCTCGGCGGCGGGAGCTGCCTCTTGCAGTGCCCGGGTGACCGAGGCCCGGTGGCGTTCGTCCAGGCGCCGGTAGAGCGCGAGCAGCAGGCCGGGGCGGGTGCCGAAGTGGTCGTACACGATCGGCCTGCTGACGCCCGCGGCCTCGGCGAGGGTGACCAGCGTGAGTCCGTCGGCGCCGCGGGTGCGCACGATCGCCGCGGCGGTGTCGAGCAACTGCTCCCGCCTGGCCGGCTTGGACAGGCGGGTCGGTGTGGTCGCCATGGTCCTCCCTTGCTGTCACCTCCCAGGCTATGCTACAAAACGTAGGTTACAAAATGTAGGTTAGTGACTGCGAAGGAGACTCACCATGGGACGGCCCAACTCGGTTCTGATCCTGGGCGGTTCGGGACAGGCGGGTGCGGGCGCCGCCGCCGTGCTGCGCCGATGGCACCCGGAATTGCCCCTGACGATCGCGGGCCGCGACCTCGGCCGCGCGCAGCGGGTCGCCGACGAACTCGGCGCGGCCACGGCCGCGACCGTCGACCTGCGGCGCGGGGATCTGGGCCTGCCGACCGACGGAGAATATCTGGCGGTCGTCGCCGCGCTGTGGGACAACCGATTGCAGGGGCTGCGGTACGCGCAGGAGCGCGGACTGCCCTACCTGAGCATCTCCAGTGGCCTGGTGGACATCGCACCGGAGATCGTCGCGAGCGCCCAACGGCCGGGAAGTCCACCGGTCTTGGTGGCGAGTCACTTCTGCGCGGGGATCGGTGTTCTGGCGACGCTGTACGCCACCAGGGAATTCGAACGGATCGACACGATCCGGATCGGCGCCGTCCTGGACGAGTCGGATGCCGGCGGCCCCGCGGGGCTGGCGGATCTGGAGCGATGGGCCACCGCCACCTCGGCCGGACTGGTACGCCGTGACGGCGTGTTCACGTGGGTCGCCGAACCCGATGCACGAACGGATGTACCAGCTACCGACGGGATCCTCGTGCCCGGCCAGAGCATCGCCATCCTCGACGTGCCGAGTCTCGCCCTGGCGACGGGAGCGCCGAACGTCCGCTTCGACCTCGCCGTCGGCGAGTCCGCGCGTCGGCGACGCGGCGGCCCCGCCTCCGTCGAGGTCCGGATCGACGTCGAAGGAACCGGCCCGGGAGGGCAACCGCGCAGCCTGCACCGCTACCTCGTCCATCCGGAAGGGCAGCGACCGCTGACCGCGCTGGGCATCGCCCTCGGTGTCGAGCGACTGCTCGGGCTGCGCGGCGAAGCCGTACCGCCGGGCGTCCACACCCCCGAGGCGCTGCTCGACGCGTCCTACGCGGCCGAGCGTCTGGAGGAAATCGGCGCCGAGTTCGTCGACGCGCCCGGCGACAACTGAACACCTGCCACCGAAGGGTCGAGCCAGGTCACGCATCGGCACCGAAAAGGCCGATGCGTCGCGCGGTTCATGAAGTGGCTCGTTGATGGACGAACTCGGCGTATTCGCCCGGACGATCGTGGCGGGCACCAGCGCAGGAAGCGACGGGGAATCCACACCCCCTGTTCATCCGGCGTCCGAAGGCTCCTGCTCGCCGTCGCCGTCGGAATCGACGTCCTTGATCGGGAAACGCGCCGCGCCGTCCGCTGCGACGGCCTCGGTGGCCGCCGGCCGGTCCGGGGACGTCGCGGTGATGACGATCCGAGCTCGTGCGATCGGGGCTGCTTCGCCGGCGGGGCGCGGCCGGGGGCCAGTGGCCGGAATCGGCGGTGCGAGGCCCATGCCAGGGGGCCGCCGTGCGGTGGGGGGAGCGACGGGAGGCATGGTCGGTGGGCGGGTCCGGGGTGGGGCGGCCGGGGCCTTCGGGTCGGGCGCCGAAGCGGTGGGCTGTGCTTCGGCTGCCGGGGTCGGCTCGCCCGACGCGGTGTCGTCGGGCGCGTCCCGGGTGAACAGGTGGAAGGGAAAGGGCGGCGGGGGCGGCTCGGCCGGCGCTGGTGGTACGACACCGAGCCCGGGCCAGGTGTCGCGGACCTCGTCCAGGAAGGCCCGGTAGTCGGTGCCGTGTGCGTACGCGGCTGCGTGCAGGGCGTCGAGGGCGGCCTGCAGGGAGTCCGGCTGGGCGGCGCCGAGCAACGCCGGCAGGGCGAACGCCTGTTGGAGCGCGTTGGGGGTGGTGCCGTTCGGGAGGGTGATCGTGGTGCGCGGGACATCGGGGTCCTCGAACAGGCGCTGCCACAGCTCACCGGAATCGTCGAACGGCGCGGGCAGCGGCAGGCCCGCGTCGAGCGCCGCCAACGCGGGAGCGATCCAGTCGACATCGGCGAGCCCCGCAAGGGTGGACGTTCCCGCCCACCCGCCGCAGCCGCTCCATCGGCAACCGGCCCGCCCACTCGCGCAGTTCGTACTCCCGGACACACTCCGCCCGCGCGCGGGCCTCTTCCTCGCGGGCCGCGCGCGCTGCCGCGGCCCGCTCGCTGGGCGTCGGCGGCGGTGGTCGATCCCGGGCGACCTTGTGCCAGTACGCCGCCTTGTCGCTCGTCTGCCGCACCACGCGGTCCGGTTCCACGGGCGCGGGCCAGAACTGCAGCAGGTATCGGTCGACCGGCGGCTCGTCGTCGAACACCACGCCGTGGGCGCCCGCCTCGTCCATCCCCACCGCGCAGTAACGCACCCGATGGTCCACCGGATCGAGTTCGAACTCGCACGCGTCCGCGTCCCCCCACTGCGCGAGCCGCACGGTGCGGGTCAGCGGGGTGAACGGGGCCTCGACCACCTCCTCCCACCGCCCGTCCACGGTGGGCGGGCCGTCGTGGACCTCGATGGTCAGCCCCACACTGCCGGTGTGCATACCGGTGACCAGGAACAGGAACCCCTCCACCGCGGCGCCGCACAGGCCGTTCGCCTGACCCGCCCGGTGATCCCCTTCGGACGCCGCCCACTCCGCGCGGCTGCCGAGTTCGAGGCACGGGGCGTGCGACACACCAGCGTGTCCGGCGCGGGTGAAGGCGTGGCGGGCCGCGTAGTTGACCTCTTCGTAGAACAGCACTTCCTCGGCCTCCGTGTCCCCCGGGGATGCAGCACCGGCTAATCGGCGAGGCTGTCAGGGTTGGCCAAGGCATTCCCGTACCAGTCCCGTCCTTGAGCTATGAGGCCGCGGCGCGGAAGTCGATGAAGCTGTCGTCCGAGCAGCCGCCGGCGATGAGGTAGGCGGCGGACCACCGGTCCCAGCGGTATGCGGCGTCGTGCAGTTCGGTGAAGCGCTGCTCGTAGGCGAACACGTCGTTGCGGGTCCGCACAGCCAGGACGTCGACCAGCCTCTCGGCTTCCATGACCAACAACCCGCATCGACTGTTGGTGGCCGATTGGGATTCCCCACTGGCGGCCATTTGGCGGGGAGTCATCCGGCCGCGATTGTCACAAGGAGGCCCACCGATGCCCCGCGCTCACAGCCGCAGCCAGGCGGCCATGCCGGATACGGCAATGAGCAGGCACACACCGAGGTTGACGACCTTGTAGGTGAGGAACACCGCGACGAACTCGCGGATCGTTGCGCTGGGGCGGAAGTACGAGGCCGTCGGAGCGCCGATCACGTGGCCGCGGACTCCGGTGCGTCGGGCGGTGAGGGCGGCGCGGAAGGCGTGGAAGTTGTTGGTGACGATCAGGCACCGGTAGTCGGGGTCGGCGGCCGTCATGATCGCCTTGCTGAAGAGCAGGTTCTCCTCGGTGGTGCGTGAGCGGTCCTCGCGCACGATCCGTTCCGCGGGAAACCCGCCGGCGATCAGGTAGTCGGCCATCGCGTGCGACTCCGGCAGGTTCTCGTCGGGGCCCTGGCCGCCCGACGTGATGAGTACGGGCTGGTTGCCGCGCGCTGCTTGGGCGTCGAAGAGGGCTCGCGCGCGGTCGAGTCGACCGGCCAGCAGGGGTGGCACCGTATCTCCGCCGACGAGTCCCGAGCCGAGTACGACCACGAAGTCGACCGAGCGGCGCACCCGCAACCGCTCGTAGAGGAAGGCGTAGCAGACGAAGCACAGAAAGAGGAAGGACACATAGCCGACCACCAGGACGACGGTGCCGGTGACCACGATCAGTGTGCGCGATCGGGTGATCAGGGCCGTCACCAGGAGCGCGACCACGGCGACGATGCTCAGCCCCGCCAGCAGCGAGAGCAGGTTGGCGGGGCGGATTCCCTCCCGGCGCACCATCGTCGCGCCGTTGGACACCAGCGCCCCGGCCAGCACGAGCACGCCAACGGCCGGCGCGAGCAGCAGGACCACGGTCACCGCCGTGACGAGCGGCCCCGGCAGCCGAGCGAGTTCACCGAGCAGCCCGACGACGAGGGCGACGAAGGCCAACCCCAGGTACACGGCGTTGCCGAACCGGCGGCGGTCGCGCAGGACTCCGACGAGGAAGAACACAAAGAACAATGCGGAAAGGAGATAGGCGAACACCGCCGAATCCTACGCAGCGCAGACGGCGGCACTCACGAGGGTGTCACGCAGGATCACGGCCGCGATCACGGTCGGATCGCGGCGCTCGACGTCGGGAGCGTCGGGGACGTCGGGGACGTGCCGGCGGCTGGGGGCCGTCGCTGTGCAGGGTCGGCATCGACTCTCTGTTCCACGGCCGGTGTTGGGGTGCCGGTGGGCTCATCGGGCTGCCGGTGGGCTCCCTGGGCGATGCGTCGGGCCGGACCACCGGGTGCGGAGCCGCGCTCGGTGGTGGGCGGGGACGCGGTAATAGGGTCGGCAGGGACTGTCGTCGGCATCGGGGTGGGGGTCCATAGGGTGTACCGCGTGTCGGGGAACGGCTTCCCGGCAGGACGACACGACCGGCGAGCGCGACGGACCGCCGCCCTCAGCACGCGAGCGCACGGAGAAACCACTCGGGCACCCTCCACCTGCGCCCTCGGGATCGTGTGGGGCGACGTCGGGGCGACCGCCCGTGAGGCAAGGAACCCACGGCCCGGGGCAGGACCGGGAACGACTTCCGCAGATGAACCGGGAGATACACCACGCCATGGGCGGTTTCGGGCGCGGCGCGATACGACTGCACATCCTCCCCACAACCCGTGCCCGGCGCAGGGACCAAGCCTTGTCGGTCAGCCCTGCGGGTCGAACCGCTCCAGAAGCCGGTTGCGTTGTTGGACGCCGAGGCCGCGTACGCGGCGGCGCTCGGAGATCTCCAACTCGCCCAAGAGCCTGGCGGCCCGCGCCTTGCCGACGCCGGGAAGGGATTCGAGCAGGGCACGGACCGGCATCCTGCGCACGGCGTCGGAGTCGGCCGCCAACACCTCGCCCAACGACAACCGGCCGCGCTTGAGCGCCTCCCTCACCTCCGCCCGCTCCCTCCGCACGGCGGCGGCCTTCGCGAGCGCCGCCCGGCGCTCCTCGGTGGTCAATGACGGCACGGCCATCGGGGTGCTCTCCTCGCATCGCTCGGAACGGGACGGAACAGAACGGAACAGGACGAGACGGGACGGAATGAAACGGGAGGGGGCGGGACGGGCCCATCATGCCCCTCCGCCCGGAGCCTCGACCAGCGACTTCGACGACCCGGGGTCCCGATCGAGGGCGCGAGCACACGACATCATGCGGCCGACCGGCCATGTCTCGGGGCTCGGGGCCATGCGGGGAATCACCGAAACGCGGGTGCCCGCCGCGGACTTCCCGTTCCCTGGAAGCCGGGACACTCCGCGGGTCGACGACCGGTCGGCCGCGAGGGCGCAGGCCCAGGCACGGGTGCGGGATCAATCGATACCGGAGCGGCGGCCGACCTGGTGCAGCCAGGGCACCTCGGCCATCAGGCGGCCGAGTTCGTGCGCGACCGTCTCGTCCAGAACGGCACGCAGGTCCTCGGGCACCGGTCGTCGCCCAGGCACGGCCATCCCAGCGCGGCGGCAACACCGATCTCGGGCGGGCGCGCGGGGTCCGACCAACACGCGCGCGTGAACACGGCGGCAGCCTCGTGGCGGTGTCCCCTCGCCAGTTGCGCGATCGCCAGGACCAAGCCGGCCCGCAGGCGGGGAACCTCCTCGACGAGCCCGGCCGGTCCGAGGGGGAGGCCGATCGGCCGCCCCGGGGGTGGCGTGCGGAGGAGCGCGGGCCATCTGCCGAGCGGCTTCGGCGAGGAGCTCCCAGAAGTCCGCGGACACGGGATGGACATCCCCGATCTCTTCGAGAACGCCGAGCACCAACCCCCACTCCTGGCGCCCGACGTCCTCGCGAACGTCCCCGACCGTCTGGCCGTTGTCTGCCGCGGCGTCCTCGGGCAGCAGATCGACGGCCTGGCGAAGGAGTGTGAACGCGTCATCCATGCCCGGCATTGTCCGTGACCCCGGACGCCCTGTTCAATGACCGATTACGGCGGCCCCACTTGGTCGTCAGTGGTTCGAGGTCCGGATCGGGGTCCTTCGCGCCCTGCCCCGGTCCGGTGTGGCGGGGCCGGGGTCGGTGTGGCGGGGCCGGGGTCGGTCTGGCGGGGCCGGGGTCGGTGGGTCGGGGTGGTTCCGGGGTGTCGCCGTCGGTGTGGATGTACTCCTCGCCGCGCACGATCCGGTAGCGGGTTCCCAGGACGCGGAGTTCGTCGACGGTCTCGGTCTCCAGGCGGGCCACCGCCGCCAGGAGTTCGCGGCGTACGGCCGGTCGTCGGTGTCGTCCCGGGCCTTGAACCACACGCACCGGCGCCCGGACGGCGCGGGCGACAAGGAGCCGGTGACGGTCCTGCAGGAGGGGATCGAATTCCTCGGCTGGGGCCGGGCGGACGAGCATCACGAACACGCGTCGCCGCCGCGCGGTCCGGTCAGCCGGCGGGTGCCCCGTCCCGGCGGAGGGGTCGCCCGAGGATGCGTCGCACGTCCTGTTCGACCTCGTCCAGGAGTTCCGCGCCGAACACGCACAAGGTGTGTTCCCAAGGGTGCCCGAAAGCGCCGAAGCGAAGGTCCTCCGCGAGGAAGACGTGGTAGTCCCCCTCCGGGTACGGACCGAACGGCCAACCCTCGCGCGAACGCCCCTCGAGCACGCGCGGCAGGAACATGTCGGTCTCCGGGACATCCGGGCGGAGCCGGTAACAGGTGTGCTGCCAATCCAGGATCCACAGCCACTCCCCCGGCCCGCAGCGCTCGGCGAGCCCGTCCTGGACGACGCCGACCAGACGGTCGAGGTTTCGCTCCCCCGGGTCGTGGTGCAACGCGTCGAGACTCCACGTGACCGACGGCGAGGGCTCCGTGATCCCCGGGAACACGCACACGCCGGGCCTGAAGGCGAACCGGGCATCGAAACGGTCCCAGATATCGGAGTATTCGGGACCGGACAGACAACGCAGGCGTTCGGCGACCACCAGGCAAACCTATCGTCGCGTTGCCCGATCCGGCTTGGCGAGGTCCGTCAAGGCGCACCCTCCCCCGACGCAGCGCTCCCCCCGCTCCTGGTCGCGGACGAACCCGCCCTGGAAACGATCTCATCTCCCGCACGGGAAACCGGACGAACGTTCGCGCTGTGCCGCCGGGTACACGGCTCTCGTGAACAGCCCGTCGGAAGCGTCGAGGCCGGATGTGTCCGAGAGTTGGCTCTCACGGGAACGTTCGCCGGGTCGCCCGTCGACTCCCCGAAGCGTGCGAATGGTGACGTTCGATCCGGCGGGAGCACGTCGCGTGAACGTCGGCCGGCCCGGGCGGCGCTCACGTCGAACGGGACTCCTCGGCACCATCACCATCCCGGGTTCCCGCGCGGACGTGCGCTGAGAACCTGCCCACCAACGGCCACGTCGCCACGTCCTGGTATCGGGCCGGGCCGTCGCCGACGAGGCTCCGCACCAGGTGCAGCCGGGTCGCGATCCATTCCACCCCGTCGAATCCGGCGAGGTCGGCCGCCGGGGCGGCGAGCACACTGCCCCGAGGGCGCCGCCCGCCCGCCCCGCGTGGTTGGGCGGCGCGGGCCACAGTCACGTGACCGTGCCACGGCCGTTCCTCGATCGGGATGTGGCATTTGTCGGCCGCGCGCCGTACGCCCACGGCCAGGGCAGCCATCGCCCGCCGATCACCCCGGATCCCGATCCACAGGGCGCGATCACCGAAACGGCCGCTGCCGGTGAGCGCGAGGTTCTGCGGCGGATGGCGTGCGGCGACGCGGGCGAGCCGGGTCTCCAACCCGATCCGGGTCTTCGGCTCCACCGTGCCGAGAAAGGCGAGAGTGAGGTGCCAACCTCGGGGCCCGGTCCAGCGCAGTCCCTCGTACCGGGAGCGGATCGGGTCGACGGCACGACGCAATTCCGCCACCGCCTCGGGGGGCGGCACGAGCGCCACGAACAAGCGCATGGAGCCGTTTTCGCTCACCCATCCATCAGAACACGGCTGCGGCACGACCGCGAACACCCCATCCCGCCCGGTACACCTGTCCTTGTCAGTCAGTAGCGGAAGAACACGACCGTGCGGCCGTTGGGGGATTCGGTGGGGCACGGCTTGCCGAGATCCGCGACAACTTGGTAGCCCGAATCGCCGAAGCTGAGAGGGAAGGTTGGCTCGGCGAGGTTGAGGGTCTCCAGGTCGGCCTGGCCGGCGCCGAGGAGAAGCTCAGCCGGCTCGATCAGGTCCCCGGGCGGCATGCGCCCGTGGACCTTGGCATTCCCACCACGCGTGGTGATCGATGAACCCCCGAAGGTGGGCTGCCGCATGGCCCTCGATCAAGATCGAGAACAGGTTGAAGAAGCGTGCGTCAAACGCCCTTCAGAACACGATCAAGTGCCGCCCGGCCTGCAGGTCCCCAGTGCGGCTTGCCGCCGGGAAGGCCCCGTTCTCCGTTCTGCCCCATGAGCATCAGGAAGAGGCTCTTCATCGCGGCCAGCCCGCGGGCGCGCCGGATCGCCGCCTCGTCTGCATGCGCGTACACGTCGAAGAACCGTGAGGCCGTGCCGGCGGGCAGCAGCACCCATGCGGCGGCGAGGTCCCACGCTGGGTCGCCGGCGAACATGTCGCCGAAGTCGACGATGCCGGAGAGCGTTCCGTCCGAGACGACGACGTTCGCGGGATGGAGGTCGCCGTGCACCCACATCCGCGGGCCCTCCCACGCGTGGGCCGCAACGGCGTCGTCCCAGACGGCCCGGACGTCGGCAGCGATGTCGTCGGGGACAACGGCCTGGAAGAAGTTCTCGAAGCCCTCCGTGCAGTCCTTGGGATGGCCACCGCGGTCCGTAGCGATCGGTGCCTCGGCGGGCGCCTCCACATGGAGCGCCCGGAGGAAGCCCGCCAGCGCGTCGGCCGCGTGGGCGCCGCGGCTGATCGAGCCGTGGTCCAGCGGCTCGCCGGGAACCCACGTCATCACGGTCCAGTGCTTGGGGAAGCGCTCGGACGGTTCGCCGAACCGCACCGGCGTCGGCACCGGGAGCGGCAGGCGCGGGGCCAGTGCGGGGAGCCACCGCCGTTCCTTGAGCTGGTGCTCCGAGGTGGGGTCCATGCGCTGCATGCGCACGGCCAACTCGTCCCCGAGGCGCCACATTTGGTTGCCCCAGCCGCCCGCCACCTCGCGGATGTCCAGCCCTGCAAGGTCTGGATGTTGCTCCTGCAGCAGGTCGCGGACCAAGTCCGCAGTGATCTCGGTGTCGGTCATGCGAAGTCACAGTACCAACGCGACAGATGGAGCGAGCTCTCGCTCTCCGGAACATCTCGCTGTGATCCCTCGGACATCACCAATTCGGTTTCAGAGAGCTACGAATCAGAGGCATGGGACAGACCGGCCCCAAGTTCAGAGAAGCAGGCGTGCTCATGCACACATTGGTGCCGAAGGCGCGGGCGCATGTACCGACGGAGAGCTTGCGCTTCTCGAAGTGGGCCAGGAAGGCGTCCCCGTGCACGCGTCAGACCTGCGCGACCTCGGTGGTTTGGTGGCGTGGTGCGATCGACTTGTGGCCGAGGGCGGGCCGCTGGACGTTCTGGTCAACGACGCGGCGCAGACGATCCGGCGGCCGTCGGCGGCGTACGGGCTGTTGCCGGCGGCCGAGCGGGCCGCGCGCGGGGCCGGCGCGTTCGAGTTCGCGCCCGAGGTCGGCGCGTTCGCGCTGGGTCGGTTGCCCTCCGACGAGTGGGACCCGGCCGCGCCGCTCGTTGCGCAGCCACCCGGGTCGAGCCGGACGCGGTGGGGCTGATTCCGGACCGGGCTTCGGCCAACTCGTGGTCCAAGCGGGTGAGCGAGGTGGATCCGGTGGAGTTGCTCAAGGCGCAACTCGTCAATGTCACAAGGCCGTTCGTGCTGGTGAGCCGGTTGCTGCCGCTGCTGCGCGCGGCCGGGCGCGAGCGGCGCTACATCGTCAACGTGTCGGCGGTGGAGGGCCGGTTCGGGCGCGCGTCCAGGTCGCCCGGGCATCCGCACACCAAATGGCCAAGGCCGTGCTCAACATGCCGGCCCGAACCAGCGCCGAGGAACTGGCCACCAATGGTGTGTACATGACCAGCGTGGACACGGGCCGGATCACCGACGAGAAGCCGCTCCCGGCCAGGGCCCGGGTCGCGGCGGCCGGGTTCCGCACGCCGTTGGACATCGTCGACGGTGCGGCCCGGGTGTACGACGCCATCGTGCGTGGGGAGCGCGGCAAGCCGGTGTTCGGGTGTCTCCTCAAGGACTATCGGGTCGCGCCCTGGTGATCGAGGGGCATCCCGGACAGGGTCGGGTTCGGCCGGCCGGAGGGTGCCCCGGCAGTCGGTTTCGACCACCGGGACACCCCGCACGGAACCCCCGGTGTGGCGGCACGGGTCCAGTGAACCGGTGGGCTCGTCCGCGAACAGCACGTCGGGCCGGATGACCAGCGCGGGCGATCGCCACGCACTGCCGCCGGCCGCCGGACAGTTGGGCGGGCCGCCGGCTCGCGTGCCGGTCCATGGCGGTGCCGGCGTCGGTAACGGCGCCGATCCGAACCAGGGTGTCGCCGCCTGACCGGTCGCGCCTCGGCGCAAAGGCCGCCGTGGAGGCCCGTGATTTTCCGCTCCTGGTCAACAACTCGCGGCCTTCGTCACGGCGGTGCGCGTCCGTCGTCGGGTTCCGACGCGCCGGCGTCCGCGTGCCGGGTAGCGTCGGAGGGTGACACTTTCACGTATGGCCGCTCTCACCGCGGTGGTCGCCGTGTTCCTCCTGACGGGATGCTCCGACGACGACGGGTCCCCTACCCCCGACCCCGATGCTCCGCGCATCCAACCCAACGTCTACTACTACGACGGCCCCTCCCCCGGATTCGCGACATGGGGCTCCCCGACGCGGGGATGACCACCGCGATCCGGCGAACCGCCGGGCACGGCGCCCGCCGCAGCCGGTGACCGGGTACGGGTAAGGGCGCGAGCGCATCGCCCATCCGACCAACCTTGATGGGTGCGCGAGGGCGACGCGGTCCTGACCGGCACCACCCAGGCGGCGGCCAGCCTCGAAGGGATGACGTCCAACCGCCGAGCCGCCCCTGGCACGGCGCCGGGCCGGTTGGCTGGCCAGCTGGCTGTCTGGCTGTCTGGCTGTCTGGCGGAGACGGTGAACACCTCCCAGGGTTCTACCGGGTCGATTTCCTCGAAGTGTTCGGACGCGAGAGTCAGTAGGTGGTCACCGGTACTCCGGGCTCGGTTGGGCGGCGGTGTTGCCGCCGCTCGGGGAGTCGGTGGCCCGACGGTCGCAGGAGCGGTCGGTTCGGTCGGTGGTGCGGAACCGGTCCCGGTAGTCGGAGGGTGGGACGCCGAGGTGTCGGTGGAAGGTGCGGCGCAGCGTCTCGGCGCTGCCGAAGCCGCAGCGCCGGGCCACGGTGTCGATCGGTTCGTCGCTCTCGGCGAGGGCGCGCCGGGCGGCTTCGACGCGTACGCGTTCGACGTAGCCGGCGGGCGGCACACCGAGGTCGGCGGTGAAGCGGCGTTGGAAGTGGCGCGGGCTGAGGCCGCAGCGGCGTGCCAGCTCGTCGATGGTGTGCCGGGCACCGGGATCGGCGTGCACCGCGTCGACCGCCGCGCGCAGCGGGCGCGAGGCGGGGCGGGCACTCCACAGCGGCACGCTGAACTGGGACTGGCTCCCCGGGCGACGCAGGAACAGAACCAGGTCGCGGGCCACGCGGTGCGCGATCTCGTGGCCGTGGTCGTGTTCGACCAGGGCGAGCGCGAGATCCATGCCGGCGGCGACGCCGGCGGAGGTCCACAGCCGGCCGTGTCGGACGAAGATGGGGTCGGCGTCGACGATCGCGTCGGGGTGGGCGCGGGCGAGTTCCTCGGCCCGCCGCCAGTGGGTGGTGACCCGGTGGCCGTCGATGAGCCCGGCGGCGGCGAGCAGGAACACGCCCGTGCACACGGACGCGATCCGCGGCGCGTGTCGCGCGGTGTCGGCGATCCAGTCGACCAGGGTGGGGTCGGCGCACGCGTCGCGTACTCCGGGACCGCCCACCACCATCAGGGTGTCGACGTCGTGCGGTTCGAGGTCGGCGAGCGAGGTGTCGGCGTGGACCGGAAGGCCGCCGGCGCCCCTGACCGGTCCGGCATGCGGGGCGACGATGCGGCTGGTGTAGTCCGGGACATGGGAGAAGACACTGTGTGGGCCGACGAGGTCGAGCGGTTCGAAGTCGTCGAAGATCAGGAAGGCCACGCGGTGTCCGGTCATGGGTCCACCTTGAGTGCTCGATGCTCTGGCGTCCAGGTCATGTGTCCCACGGATCGTGCCATTGGCGGGACCGGCCGTCCGGCGTCATATCGGCGGGCCCCAGTACAACAGCGCGATCACTGCGGGCGGCAGCGGAGCGGTGTGCGGGGAGTCGGCGGAGCCGGCCTCGCGGCGGTGGCGGCGGCGGGCGGCGAACCGGGCACGGGCGGTCGGGGGCGCTTCCGATTCGGGGGCCGGCTCGGAGCTGGGCGCGGGCGACGCGCGTGGTTCCGGCGCCGCGCGGGTTCGGGTGGGGAGAACGGTCGCGGTAGGCGAAAGCCGGTCCGGTTCGGTTGCCGCTTCGCGAGGGTCGCGGGAGTCACCGGAGTCACGAGAGTCGGTGAAGGCCGTGGGCTCGGGTTGGACCTGTCGTGTGGTCATGCCCCCAGCCTGGGGCCGCCTGGTTCATGGCGTCTACGACAGGCATCCCACAGATCGTGCCACCCGAGCGGGGGTCGAGTTCATCGGGTCATCGCCGGCTCCCCGTCGGGTGACTCGATGCACCTCCTTGTCGATGCGCCTCCGTGCCGATGGCCTCTGATCTTCCGTTCTGTCGCAAGTTTGCTGAAACCCGAGATGTGGCTCTTGTTCAGCCCTGATCGTTCCGCCGTGATCGTTTCGGGTGTCCGTCGCTGAACTGGTCAACGTGCTCTTCCCCCGTGTCGCCCTGCCGCAGGTCGAGCTGATTCGCCCGATCGGCGGCGACTCACGCCTCCAGCGCGAGGCAGAGCACCTGCTGCGTCGCGCCCGGACTGCGCCGGAAAGTCGCGTCCTACGTACACAGGCCGTTCGACGTGCGGTCGGTCTTCCCGACGCACGGGTCTCGCCGGGGCCTCGCGCGCGAGGCCCCGGCGACGAGGTCAGACAGTGAGGACGAGTTTGCCCTGGAGGTGGCCGGCGTCGAGCAGTCGGTGTGCGTCGGCGACGCGTTCGAAGGGGAACGTCTCCTGGACGTGGACCCGGAGCCTGCCCTGTTCGACGAGTTCGACGAGACCTCGCAGGGCGACCGGGTCGGGGTCGACCGCGATGCCGCTGAAGCGCATCCCGGCCGCCTCGTACGCGGCGATCAGCCCCGCGTGTGCGGTGCACGAGGTCGAGCGCGCGGTCCACGGCGGAAAGGGTCGCCCACGACCGTCCGCACCACCCGCACCGGCGTCACGGGCAGGAGATGCGCACCTCGTCCCCCTTCGCGTCCGCCGCAGCGCTCGGCGCGCCCTCCAACGTGGCGCTCGCGACTTCGTAGCTGCCGTCCTGCCATTCGCTGGAGGCCTTGCTCATCGCCTCGGCGTTGGCTTGGTACAGGTCCCGCCATTCCCGCAGCGGGCGCGCCTCGTTCGGGTCGGTCGGCAAGGCGACGCCCTTGATCCGCGTCGTCAACGCGGCAAGTTCCGTACTCGCCTGGGACAGGCTCAGACCGACGGCGTTCAGGTCCTGATCGGCGACGGCCTGGTTGAGTTCGGTGACCCGTCGCGTGATGTCGTCGATCTTGTCGCCACAGATCCTGTTCACCGTCTCGACGTACGCCGCGCCGGTCTGCGCCGGCTTGCCGTCGTCCCTGGGACCCGAATCCCCGCCGGCACGCGGGTTGTTGGCCCCTTCCCCGCTCCCGCCGTCGCCCGTCACGTCGAACGGGCCGATGCCCATCGCGACCAGCACGCTGAGCACGGTCGCGAGCGTACCCACCAGTGTGAGGACCAGCATGAGCCTGCCGTGTCCCTCCTCGCGTCTGCGCTCGCCACCGGGCGGCGGCATCTGCTGCGGATACGACTGATAGGGCTGTTCCTGTCGATAACGCATTCTGTCTCCGGATCCCCGCGTTTCCCAAAGCTTCGATGCCCCGCGCACGCGCGCCGAGCAGACTTCAGGCCGTGCCGGATCCCGCCCAGTCGTCCGCAGGACCCCCCTCGCGGAAACCACCGACTGGACCGGGCCCCCCGCTCCGACCCCTGTGTGACTTGTGTGGGGTATTCGCGTCGACCCGGGCCGAAGCCGCATCGACGTCGATGTCCGGATGGACGGCACCGCACCGGCGGCGGTTCCCTAAGCGGGCCTTCGGAGATCACGACGAGGGATGACCATCGGCGAAAGCCCTGCCGCAGACGCCCGAACCAAGACATGGCGCCCATATCCGCTGCTCACTCGACGGAACCACGCCGTTCGTCCGTCCGTCCGCGGTAAGGACGGCCATCGACCGTCCACGAGACGGATTCGAATCGGGTGGGCGTGGTGGGCGTGGTGGGCGGCGTGTCGTGGATGACCGTTGCGGATGTTGGCCGCCCGCATGTCGCCGCGACGGGGGAGAGGTCCCGCAACGCGCCGATCGCGCTCATGAGCCTCCGCGCTCCCAGGCGTCCCCACCACGCGCGAGGCCCCGGACCGAACTCGACCTGCTCGCCGTCAAACCCGGGAAGTCCCCATCCCCCGCGACGAATTGCGCGCCCTCGCCGGGCTGAGCGCCGACTCTTCGGCCGATACCTGCGCGCGTACAGAGCGGTATCGGCCTGTCGGGTGCGGGGATCGGCGTAGTGCTGGATCATCGAGCACACTCTCCGCGGCGCCCCGCCGCCGGGCCCCCGAGCGCGACGGCACCTACGAGGACCTCGTCGCACAGCGTTCCCGGGCCCCGGCCATGCTCCCCGGCCGCGAAGCCGAAGCTGACGCCCTCGGCCCGCCGGCGGCCTCCTCGTGCCGAAACGAACACCGACGCGCATCGAATCGAATGCCGGGTCGAGTGCCGACACCGCCGACGCCAACGCCGAGATGCCCGGACACGGCGACCGCGAACGACCGCCGTGTCCAGGCCCGTCCCCCTCACCTCACGCGGTCGGGCACGTAGCTCCCGGCAGCGTGAGCGCCACCCGCGCGTGCGACACCACGACGCTCACGCCGGACAACAGCGTGATTCGCAGTGCGTTGACCGTGATCCCCCGGCCGCCGGGGTCGACCACCTGCTCGTTCACGCGTACCGTCGCCACCAGCGGGATCGTGATGTCCACGTTGACGTTCGGGTTCACCACCGGCACCCCGGCCACCCGCAGGTTCGCCAAGGTGACCGAACCGCTCGGCGTCGCCCCGCCGTTCGCGTCACCCTGCACCGTGGCGACCGCTTCGACGACGTCCGCCGTGACCAGTCCGCCGAGCAGGTTCACCCCGGCCGTCTCGGCGCGCGCGTTCGCCCGCTGCAGGCCGTTGGCGTCGATCGTGCCCTCCGCGCGGGTGGTGACCACGCCCGCGTTGCCGACGACGCCCAGCGACACCGTCGCGACGTTGCCGGTGTCGACCGCCGCGACGTTCGAGCACGTCACGTCGGACGCGGCGATCGGGCCGATGTTCGCGAGCGGGGACTTCAGTGCGGCCCCGTACGCGTGCGCGTCGAAGCGCATCGTGTCGAACACGACGCTCGCGCACCCGGGCAGGCTCACCCCGACCACGTTCGTGAAGCCGGCCGCGCAGTTCGTGTACGTCCCGCGCGCCGCCGAGGTCACCTGGACCTGCGCCGTGCAGGATTCCTGACCCGCCGTCAGGTTGCCGGATACGTCCACCGAGCC
This sequence comes from Embleya sp. L77, assembly GCF_055557415.1. Lineage (NCBI taxonomy): Bacteria > Bacillati > Actinomycetota > Actinomycetes > Kitasatosporales > Streptomycetaceae > Embleya > Embleya sp. L77. Next base: position 3,240,105 of record NZ_CM145710.1, on the reverse strand, counting down.
CGCACCCGCCGGCGCGACGACCGAACCGCCATCGCACGTCGTCGTGGCCACCCCGGTCGCCCGGAGCCCGGCCGGCAGCGCGTCCGAGAACGACCAACCGGGCTTGGCGCCCAGCTCGTTCGTATTCGTGATCGTGAAGGTCAGGGTCGAGGTGCCACCGGTGAGCACCGGCGTCGGCGCGAAGCCGATGTCGACCTGCGGGCTCGCGTCGACGAGCTTGACGTTGTCGAAGGCCACGTCGTTGCCGGTGCCGCTCGGCTGCTCGTTCACCAGCCGGATGCCGGCCTGGCTGCCGGCGAACAGCACGGCGCCGTTGCTGGTGAAGGTGCCGACCTTGGCCCCGCCGATCGTCGTCGTGGCATCCACGCACGCCTCGATCGGGCGGGTGAACGCGGGCGTGGCCTGGTCGCCGTCGAGCAGGTAGAAGCTGAACTTGGAGTGGTTGGCGAAGCAGTTGACTTCGGCGATGTCGACCGAGAACGCGATGAAGCGCCGCCCCGCGGGCAACGGGATCGGGGTTGCCGTCTCCAATTGCACCTTGCCGGCGCCCGGGTTGCCCGCGGTGTACGCCGTCACGGCGTGGTTCGTGGTCGAGGAACCGCCCGACCACTGACCGAGTACGCTCGCGAGGTGCTTGACCTGGGCCCAGTCGCCCGGGACGCACCCGCTGCCGGCGGGCGGTGTGGTCGACGCGGCCGGCGACGTGACCCAGCCGTTGCACGCGGTCAACCAGGCCGGGTCGGCGGTGTAGGTCTCCCCCACCGGCGGACCGCCGGTGTAGTTCGTGAGCAGGGTCGGCGTCGCACCCTGGCCGTTCTCGAAGCCCTCGGCGAAGATCGCCGCGGGCGCCTGCGGCACACCCGGTGTGCCGGGCGCGGCCTGCGCGCTGCCGGCGGCGAACGGTGCGGTCAGACCCGCAACGGCCACCGCGATCGATATACCGACGCTCCCGAAGCGTCCGGTGAGCCGTCTTCTCATCGTGGACATGACGAAACCCCTTACGTCGCAAGGTGTCCGACCCCACGACCCGCCCCGCGAGGCCGGCCGAGGACGGCGAGCCCGAACCGATCGCGGGCACCACGACCGGTCCGGCACATCGCCCCGAGCAGCACAGCACCCCCAACGCCGAACGACCGCCTCTCGGCAGCCAAACCACACCTACAGGTGACACCGTTGCGCGCCGGTGCGCCCACCGAACCACCACGCACCACCCGAGCGCCCCGAGCATCTCGGCCAACTGCCGGGGTCCGGTGCCGATCCTCCGCGTCGCAGCGGCCGATCTCGGTCGGGAACCGTTCGTAGCGGGCGTTCACGTTCGCCTGGTGGCGAGCCAAGGAGGTGGGGCACGCGTCCCGTCGGGCGGATGCCCCGTCGGGTCCCCGTCTGCGATACCCGGCGTCGGCCCCGCCCCCGCGCCACCCCATCACTCGTTCGGCGTTGGTGGCCTACCGGACTCGGGGACGGCAAATGTGATGCTTTATGCAATACCTGTTGTTTTGCGGAGGAGTGTCGTGCTCAATCTCATGCGGGAGAACGCCGTGCTGGCGTTGTTCGCGTGCCTCGCGTTGGGCTACCTGGTCGGGAAATTACGCGTGGGGCCGATCACGTTGGGCGGCATCTGCGGCACGCTGATCGTGTCGATGCTGATCGGCGCGCAGCACGTGTCGGTCGGCGCCGACGTGAAGAACGTGGCGTTCGCGCTGTTCATCTTCTCCCTCGGATACATCGCCGGTCCCGGGTTCGTGGCCAACCTGAACGCCAAGGGCCTGCGCTTCGGCGTGCTGTCCGTCATGGAAGCCGTCGTGGTCGTGATCATCGCCATCGTGATCACCAAGGCCGGCGGCCTGGATGTCGGCACCGGCGCGGGCATCCTGGCCGGCGCCGCCACCGAGTCCGCGGTCGTCGGCACCGCGCAGGAGGCGATCAGCAACCTGTCCGGCATCACCGCGGACCAGTCCAAGGAGATGCAGGCGCACGTCGCCACCGCGTATTCGGTGTGCTATCTGTTCGGTCTGATCACCATCGTGATGCTGACCAGCCAGCTCTTCCCGCGGCTGATGAAGATCGATCTGGCGGACGCCAGCCGCGAGTTGTGGCAGCGGATGCGCGGCGCGGACCCGACGCTGGAGGAGGGTCAGGAGGCGTCGATGCCGGCCCTGGTCGGCCGGACGTACCACGTGATCGACGGCAGCGGGGTCACGATCGCGGCGCTCGAGGAAGCGGTCGGGCTGCACGCCTCCGTCGAGGGCGTCAAACGCGGCACCAAGGTGCTGACCGTCGCCCCGGACCTGACACTGGCCCGCGACGACCGGGTGCTGGTGGTCGGACGGCGCGAAGGCGTCATGGCGGCCGGCGAACGGCTCGGGCCGGAGACCGCGGGCGTCCCCGGTCTCGAAACCCCGCTGACGGTGCGGGAACTGGTACTCACCGAGAAGAAGTTGGCCGGCAAGACGGTCACCGAGCTCAACCGGGCGTACCCGGTCGAGACCGAGGGCGTGTACCTCACCGGCCTGCAGCGGGTCGGCCAGGACCTCCCCGCGACCGGGGAGACGGAGCTGCGCCACGGCGACACGCTGACCATCGTCGGCAGCGGTTCCAAGGTCGACCGATTCCAGCGGAAGTTCGGCGCGAAGGTTCGCACCGAGAGCGCCGACTGGGTCTACATCGGCCTGGGCATCTGCCTCGGCGTACTGCTCGGCCAAATCGTGGTGCACGCCGGCGGCGCGGACCTCACGCTGGGCACCGGCGGCGGCTGCCTGATCTCCGGACTGCTGTTCGGCTGGTTCCGCTCCACGCAGCCCACCTTCGGGGCGTACCCGCCGGTCGCCGCACAGACCATGAAGGATCTCGGTCTGGCCATGTTCATCGCCGTCACCGGCCTGGCCGCCGGACCGGACGCCGGGCCGCTGCTGAAGCAGTACCCGCTGCTGCTGCCGCTCTCCGGCATCGCGATGGTGGTGATCCCGGCGTTCCTGGGACTGTGGATCGGCCGGAGGTTCCTGAAAATCGACAAGCCCATCCTCGTCGGTGCCATTGCCGGACAGCAGTGCTCGACCCCGGCGATCACTGCGGTCACCAACACCGCGAACAGCTCCGTACCGATGCTCGGCTACACGATCACCTACACACTCTCCAACTTCCTGCTCCCGCTCACCGGCCCGATCTTCGTCGGCATCATCGGCCTCAAGACCTGATCCACCGGGCCGACCGGAACGGCGGCGTGGGGCGCTACGGCTGCCGCAGTGCCCCACCCCGTTCCCGGGCCGGTTGCTCAGCGGCCGCTGCCGCCGTCGGCGCCCGGGCTGCCCGCGTCGACCCACTCGTGGTGGTAGTCGTCGAAGATCCCGCGCACGGCGTGGCCGATCCTCAGGTAGTCGAGATCGTCGAGGTTCGCCAGCGACGCGCGGATCGACCATTGCGGCCCGTCGAAACCGCCGCCGTTGAGAAGTACGACCGAGGTCTGTTCGGCGAGCCGGAACAGCGGGTCGATCGGCTCGTAGTTGGCTTCCAGGAACTGCGCGAAGCCGTCCCCGTGCACGCGTTCGGCCTCCGCCACCAGATCCAGTTCGATGTAGTAGCAGGCACGCTTCGGATCGTCCGCGATCCGCATCCCCGACCCCTCCAGGAGCAGATCGAGCCGGCGGCGCACAGTCTCCCGCAGGAGTCGCTTGTACGCCTGGCCCTCCTCCAGCAGCCCGAACAGCGAGAACAGCGCCATCTGCACCTGCTGTGGCAGACCCAGGCCCGCGGTGTGGTTGAGCGCGACCTGCCGCGAGTCCGCGACGAGCCGGTCGATGAACTTCAGGGCACCGGGCTCGAGCGCGATGGAGCCGTACCGCTCGGCGAGCCGCTGCTTCTCGGGGTCCGGCAGGGTGGCGATCCGCGCGTCGATCACGTTGTCGTCGTGGACGCCGATGACACCCAGCCGCCAGCCGGTCGCGCCGAAGTGCTTGGAGTACGAGTAGACCAGGAGCGTGTTGCGCGGCAGTTCGGCGGCGATGGTGCGGAAGCCGTCGACGAACGTGCCGTACACGTCGTCGGTCACCACGATCAGGTGCGGGTTCTTGTCACGGACGATTTCCGCCATCTGGTGCGCGACCCGCTCCGACAACGCGAGCGAGGGCGGGTTGCTGGGGTTGACCAGGCACACCAGTTTGATCGAGGGGTCCTCCAGCTTGGCGATCTCCGATTCGGGATAGCGCCACTCGCGCACTCCGTTCGCGGCGAACAGGTCGGCTTTGATGTCGACCACGTCGAAGCCGTAGGTGTCCAGTTCGGGGATCTCGATGTAGGGCGTGAAGATCGGCACCATCAAGGCGATTCGGTCGCCCTGGTGCAGGATGCCGTTCTTCATCAGCGAGTCGAAGATGTAGCACATCGCCGCGGTGCCACCCTCGGTGGCGAACAGGCTCAGGTTGTTGCCGGCGGCCGCCTTGCCGTCGAAGATCTCGTGGTGCAGGTAGGTTCGCACGACCTGCTCGGTGCACGGCAGAATGCGGTCCGGCATCGGGTAGTTGTCCCCGATGTAGCCGTCCACCAGCTCGTGGATCCACACGTCCGGATCGAAGCCGAGTTCGTCGATGCCGTGCCGCACGCACTTGTTCAGCACCTGCACACCGACGAGGCCCGGATTCGCGGCGCGGAACGCCTCGAATCGGTCCGCGACTCCGGGCTGTGTGGGCATGCCGCCCAGGTCGTCGGCGGTCCACACCCGACGGCTCTCGCCGAGCGCGAAATGCCCCAGCGCGAGGTACGCCTCGCGCGGCCCGGTCGCGATCCAGTTCGGATTGCCGCGCCCCGCGTTGAGCATCTGCCGTGCCGCCCGGTGCTTCTGCGCGTCCTCGGGACTCGCGTCCGCCGCGTGGGCCTCGGCGAGCCTGATGAACTCGGCCTTCAGCTCGAACGGGCTCAGCGCGGCGAGGGTGCGCATCTTCTCGCGACTGTAGGTGGCCTTGGGCACGGCACTACTCCTCGGGAGGGAACCGGGACGGGAATCGGAACGAGAATCCGGACCGGAATCGGGACGGAAATCGGGACGAAGATCGGGACGAGCCTGCGGAGTGGAAGGCGAGGGACGGGTCGGTCAGTGGGTGAGGAGCACGACGACCGAGCCCCGGATGGTCAGCAGCACGTTCCCCTCCGCGCAGGGGACCGACCATGTAGCCGAGGTGGGCACCTGGCTGCGCGCGTTCTCGTCGATCGCGCTGATCGCGGCGTTGATGCCGACCACGACGACGAACAGGCACAACGCGCCGGGCGGGACGCCGAGGATCACGTTCGCGAGCAGCGGCGCGCACAGGATCGTGCCGAGCGGAGGGGTGACGGCGCAACCGATCGCGACAAGGTTGGCCTCGCTCCGGCCCTTCGCCCCGCTGTAGCCGGGCAGTTGGCCGATGGCGACCTGCGCGACGCCGATGACCGCGGACCGGGTCGGCGCGCCGCCCAGCAGACCGGCGCTCGGCCCCGGCCCGCAGCCGAGCGTCGTGGCGAACCCCCAGCACGCCGGCAGTCCGGTCACGCACACCACCAGCGCGTTGACGACCTGCGGCAGGCTGTCCTTCTCTTCAGGCCCCGGAAGAACCGCGGGCCGACCTGGTATCCCGGCGCGAACAGGACGAAATCCGACGGGAGCTGGCCTGCCTCGCCCCCGTCCGACGGGCGGAGCCGCCTCGGGCCCGTACACGTGGACGGCACCCGTCGGCGACAGCGCGGTTCCATGCTCTCCTCCCGGGGCCGCCGCGGTCAGGGGTCGAGCGTCGCGGCGCCCGCCGGAAAGAGTGAACGGATCATCCGCGCGCCACACCGCTGCTGCGCCGTACGGGTCCGCGGTGCACCCGTCGGGCCCAACCCCCGCCGCCCCGCGATACCGGCGGGGCGCGCGGGATACGCGGCCCGATGTGGCGCGAACGAGCCGCCGCCCATCGTGCATGCCGGCGGGCCGCGGATCCTCGACGACCTGAGCATGTTCCCTCGAGGTCAAGCCGGAGGCGTTCGACCACAGCCGGGCCACGCTCACCGAATACGGGAACATCGCGAGCGCCGTCGTACTGGACGCGCTGCGCCGACTGTTCGACGCCGGGGGCGCCGCCGACCGGGCACGCGGCCTGCTGGCCGGGTTCGGCCCCGGCATCACCGCCGAGATGGCACTGGGCCGATGGAACCGCACGCCCTGAGCCGAGGGAACCGCACGCCCTGACCCCGCACGGAAGGAACCCCGATGACCGGACACCCGCACACCGCCGCCCCCGCGGCGACCGGCGGCCTGATCGCCCCCGGGCGAGGGCCGCACCCTACGCGCCGCGGCCCAGCACGTGACCTTCAAGGTGACCGGCGCGCGGTCGCGCCTGGCATCGAGCTTCGAGGTGCTCGTGCCACCGGGCTTCGACGTCGGCGCGCACGTGCACGCGCGCAGCGAGGAACTGTTCTACGTCCTCGAAGGCGAAGTCGACATCTTCGCGTTCGAGCCACGCGTGCGCACCCCGCACGGCTGGCGCGGATGGCAATCGCCCGAGGGTGAGCGGGTGACCCGCGCCACGCCCGGCACGGTCATCGCGGTCCCGCCCGGCTGCCCCCACGCCTTCGCCAACCCCACCGACGTCCCGGCCCGAATGTTCTTCCAGTCGTCCCCGCCCCCGGACCACGAGCGCTACTTCGAGGAACTCCTGGAAATCCTGTCCCTCGACGGGCCCGTGGATCACGACGCCATCGCCGCACTGCGCGGCCGCCACGACATCGAACAACTCACACCGCTGCGCCACGACCAGCCGGCGAGGACCACACATGACGCCCGACGCAAACGCCCCCCTGTACGAAGCGGCGGACCTTGCCGCGCTCGCCTTCGACCCCTTCCTCCACCAAGCGCTGCAGGGCGAACCGATCATGCGGATCCGGCTGCCGCACGGAGCCCCCGGCGAGTGCTGGCTGGTGACGGGACACGACGCGGTCCGGTTCGTCACCTCCGATCCCCGGTTCAGTCGCGACATCGTCGGCCGGCCGCTGCCCACCATGAACCGATACCTGGTTCCGCTCGACCGCGCGGTCAGCTTCGTCGACCCGCCCGACCACACACGCGTGCGCTCCGTGGTCTCCCCGGCGTTCAACCGCCTCGGCATGGCAGCCCTGCGTCCCCGCGTCCAGGCCGTACTCGACGAACTCCTCGACGCCATGGTCGCGATCGGACCGCCCGCCGACCTGGTCCGACACGTGACCTCCCCCTTCCCCATGCACGTCATCGGCGGCCTGCTGGGGGTGCCGCGGGCCGACCGGCCGCGCCTGTGCTCGTGGGCAAACGACATCCTGACCCGGGCGAAGGACGAGACGGGAGTCGAGCGTGCCCGACAGGCCAAGGAGGAGGCCCGCGCCTTCTTCCGCGAACTGGCCCGCGAACGCGGACTCCGACCGCAAGACGACCTCGTCAGCGACCTGGCGGCCGCCGTCGCGAGCGGCAGGATCGAGGAGGAGGAACTCCTCGCCCTGGCAGTGCTGATGGGCATCAACGGCTGGCACGCCGTCCGCAACCACACCTCCAACATGGTCCACGTCCTGCTCACCCACGACACCCTGCACAACCGGCTGCGGTCCGACCCCCACGCCGTACCTGCCGCCGTGGAGGAACTGCTGCGCTGGATCCCCCACAAACACGGTGTGGGACAGGCCCGCATCGCCACCGAGGACGTCGAGGTGGCAGGCGTCCTGATCCGCCGCGGCGAGGCCGCCTACGTCTCCTACGTGGCAGCGAACCGGGACGAACGGCACTACCCCGAGCCGTCCAGGATCGACATCGACCGCCAGGGACCGCCCCATCTGGCCTTCGGCCACGGCCCCCACCACTGCCTGGCGCCACTGCTGGCCCGCATGGAAGCCGAACTGCTGCTGAGCACCCTCCTCACCCGCTTCCCCCACCTGCGGTCGGCCGTCGGTCCCGACGACGTGGCCTGGCAGAAGGACGTACTCATCCGAGGCCCCGTGGCGCTACCGGTCACCTGGTAGAGCAACCGGCGGACCACCGACACGGCAAACCCGCGGACGGCCGATGTCGACCAGGAGTGCGCACGGCACGACGATGACACCGGGGCCTGCGGGGTGGTTCGCCGGCGCGGTCGCGGCGGTGGACGCCGGCTCCGATTCGTCGGTATGGATCAGGCGAACGATCCCGACATCGGTGCGCCAGTCGGTCGGCGGGCCTGCGGAGTGCCGGACCCGGCGACCCGGCGCGTGGGCCCTGCGAAGTACCGGGCGCCGGCCCGGCGCCCGGGGGCGGGGTGTGGGAGGCCGTGCGCAGCGGGTTGCGCCGCGGTGGGCAAAGTGGCGGTCGTTGGGCCCACCGGTACACCTCGGTCGCGTTCCACACGGGGTACCACTCGAATGCCCCGGCCCGCCCGGTGGTTCGCGAAGCCGCGCAATCACGGCGCGGCGGAACACGTTGGCCCCGTCACGACGTCCGACCGACGCCGGCGTCGGCGCCCGGCGGCGGTTCGCCTCGTTCCGGTGAACCGCCCACGCCGGGGCCGAGTCGCCGCGCGGTTCCGGGACCGGCTCCAGGTACCGAGCATGTCGCGGACCGCAGCCCGGACGCATCCCAGGACACCGGGGCCGCGTGTCGGGATCGAACTCGAGGCCGGTGTAGACGAATTGCGTGGCGAAATGGTCGCATCCGGGCCCCGAACCCCCTGACGGTCTCGGAGCAGCGCCGCCGATCCGAATGATCGGCGGGGCGGCCCGTGGAGAACGCGGAGACGGTCCACGCCGGGGCCCTCTTGTGGCCGGACCCGGGCCCGCCGCGCTCGCGAGGGCGGCGGGCCCGGTCGGGGTCACGAGTCCAGAGTCTCGACCTTGGCGTCGGCCGCGTTGCTCCTCACCGATTCGACACCCTTGAGACAGGCGGCCTTGGTCTCGTAGGCCTCACCGGTGGCGATTATCTCGCCGTTGCCCGCCTTGAGTCGGAACCTGAACTTGCCGTTCTTGTCGCTGTACACCTCGAACTTGCCTGCCATGGGGTTCACCCGGCCTCTCGATTCGTGCGGGCGTGGGACACGATGGGTCTCGGTACCCGCGGATGTGGGTCTTGGGTGCGGTACGGCCGCGCCGAACCGCGAATGTGGGGCGGAATACCGGCCCACGCCACCGGCGGGGACAGCCTCGCGGAGTCGGCGTCGAGGCCGGTACCGCCCGCCGGTTACGGCGTGCCGGCGGGGCCGGTGCCCGGGGTGCCCGGCGCCGTGTTGCCGTAATAGTCGCCGGTGCGGGTGCGGTGGTCGTGGTTGCCGAGGTGCTTGTCCTTGTCGAACTCGGGCGAGTTCTTGATCTCTTCCTTGGTGCGCGAGACGTGCAAGACCTTGTTCTCGGTGTCGATGCTCGCGATCGTGCCCGCCGGGAGCAGGACGTGCTTGCCGAAGATCCATACACCGGTGTCGACCACCAGGTAGGACGCGTCGACCTCGTCGTTGTGCTTGTCGACCTTGCCGATGTGACCGTCGGTGGCATGGACCTTGTAGCCGACCAGGCTCGTACCCACGATGTAGCCGGACTCGGGACGGTGACCCCACACGTTGTCGCCGGTGCTCACAGGAACCCTCCTCGGATATCGACGACTATCGACGACCCCCGCGGCGGGCGGCGAACCGCCGCCGTGCGCCCGGGATTCGTCGTTGCAATGGCTCTGCGCACGCCTGCCCCACCGCTCCCCCTCCACACCCATGGTCTGAGGAAAGGACGGTATTCGGCGGCTTGGTCGCCTTAACCGGAACGGGAGTGCACAGGAGGAGCCCCGTTCCGGCACGAGCCCAGTCCGTCGTGCCCCAGGCACGGGACGCCCGTGGCGACAGCGGACGGACGACACGCTCGGGCGAACTCGATCCGACTCGAACGCACGCACACAGTCGCCATCCGCGGTGTTCTCGCATCGCGCCGGTAGAGACCCGAGTGCTTGAGGTCCGCGCACTCCCCGAGGCGCCGCCTCCATCGCGCCTCCGCGTTCGTGCAGCCGGACGAGGGTCGCCGTACCGGCCGCGCGGCCGAGTGCGGACAGGGCCGGCCGCGCAACGCCACATCGGCCGCGGCGACACCTTCACCGAGGTGTTCGTCCGCGCGATGCCCGACCCGCGGGCTCACCCGAACGAGCGACCCATGACGGGACGGGAGCGGGGCAGAAACGAACCGGGCGGCGCGGCACAGGGTCCTCGGGGAAGGACCACCCTGTGCCGCGCGACCCACACCGCCACCGCCGAACCCCCGACCCGACTGGGCGCTGCGCGGTGGCAGCGTTCCGGGACGAGGACTGCCCGCCGCGGCTGGGCCGGACGCCCTCCGTGACGATCAGGCCGGCCGTGGCGCGCTGCGCGTAGTAGGTGGCCATGGAGGGCGTGGCCAGACCGCCGCCGGCGGCTGCCCGGACGCGGCTCATGGGGCCATCACGGTCCGGTTGGCCAGCGTGAGTGCGCCGAGGCGGCAACTGCCGAACAAGGACGGTATGAAGGACGGTATGTCGGTTCTCCTCGTGCACACGTGTGCTCCGATTGCCGAAGCACATGGGTACGCTAAGACCTGACACCCATGTCAGAGGCAACCGGAGAACACCGCGGATCCGTGTGGGGCGCACCCACACGTCCTGCGGTGCTTGGACCACGCGGGAGGCAGTCATGCGGATCGGGGATCTCGCGGCACGCGCCGGAGTAAGCGTGCGGTCCTTGCGCTACTACGAGCAGCAGGGACTGCTCACCAGCACCCGCACGCCGAGCGGACAACGGCAGTTCACGGAACACGACGTGGATCGCGTCCACTTCATCCAGGGGCTGTACGCGGCCAATCTCTCCAGCCGCACCATCGCCGAACTCATGCCGTGCCGCGACACCCCGAGCACGCACAACTCCGACGCCACGCTGGAGCGGATGGCCCGCGAACGCGAGCGAATCACGGCGCAGATCGACGATCTCCTGCGGGCCCGGGACACCCTCGACAGGATGGTGGCCTCGGCCCGGTCCTACCGCGAGTCGCTGCTGCACCCGGTCGCCGTCGCGGACGAAGCGGCGGTGCCCGAGAACTGCACACCGCTTTCGTCCCCGACCACCTCCGGGTGAGCCGACGCGGCGGCGGAGCCTTTGTCCCCGGCCTCCTCGCCTTGACCCGACCATCGATCGGTCGGAACCGGTGAGAACGCTTCGGGATTCCTGAAGCGCGGGCTGCCTGTCGTCACACGATCGTTCGACGACAGGATCGGCGTGATGATCCCGGCCCCTTCGGTCGGGGATCCTCAATCACTGGCGTGTGGTGCGGGCGCGGGCGCGGGCGCCGGGGTCTGGGGCGTGGCTGCCCAGGAGGCGAGCAGGCGCAGGCTCTGTTCGGAGGGGGAGGCGGGTTCGGCGGTGTAGATGGTGAGGGTGAGGCCGGGTTCGGCGGTCATCTCCAGGCCTTCGTAGGCGAGGGTGAGTTCGCCGACGGCCGCGTGGTGGTAGTGCTTGAAGCCGGTGCCGTGGTGGCGGACGTCGTGGGCGCCCCAGCGGGTGCGGAACGCGTCGCTGCGGGTGGAGAGTTCGCCGACGAGGTCGTGCAGGTCCTTGTCGTGGGGGTCGCGGCCGGCCTCGGTGCGCAGGATGGCGACGGTGATGTCGGCGGCCTGGTCCCAGTCGGGGTAGAAGCGGCGGGCGGCGGGGCTGAGGAAGGTGAAGCGGGCGAGGTTCTCCTGGTTGTGGGGGTCGGCGTAGACGTCGGCGTAGAAGGCGCGGGCGAGCCGGTTGGTGGCCAGGAGGTCCATGCGGCCGTTGCGGACGAACGCGGGGCCCTCGGTGACCGCGTCCAGGGTCCACTGCAGGCTCGGGTGCGGCTTCCACCGCCGGGTGGCGCGGCGGCGGGGCCGGGTGAGGACGTCGGAGCCGTCGGCTGTCCGGGCCAGGTGGAGCAGGTGGGCGCGTTCCGCGTCGTCGAGCCGGAGGGCGCGGGCGACGGCTTCGAGGACGGCCGGGGAGACGCCGGCGAGGTTGCCGCGCTCCAGTTTGGCGTAGTACTCGACGCTCACGTCGGCCAGCGCCGCGACCTCGCTGCGGCGCAGACCGGGGACGCGTCGCCGGGGGCCTGCGGGCAGCCCGGCCCGCTCGGGGGTGATCTTCGCTCGCCGCGAGGTCAGGAACTCGCGGACCTCTTCACGGTTGTCCACCCCTCGACAGTATGCCGCCGGGACCGCCGGAAGGGTGTACTGCCGGTACGCCCTTCGCCAGTGACTCGCTGCGCGTGCGGACTGGGGGTTAGCTGGATGACGTGGTGCTCTCCGCCGCGCCCGGCACGCCGGGCCGGGAGGAGGCGCTCGGCCCTGCACTCGGCGGCGGTGCCGGATTTCCGGTGCCGGACGCCTCGGCGACGTAAGGAACCCCCCATGCGCGGAGCAGTGATCCACGCCCCCGGTGACGTCCGGTTCGAGACCCTGGACGACCCGAAGATCCTTCACCCGACCGACGCGGTCATCCGCACGGCCGTGACCTGCGTGTGCGGCTCGGACCTGTGGCCGTACCGCGGCGCCGAGCCGGTCGGCGACCCGCACCCGATGGGCCACGAGTACGTCGGCTTCGTGGAGGAGGTCGGCAGCGAGGTCACCTCGGTCCGGCCCGGACAGTTCGTCGTCGGCTCCTTCGCCACCTCGGACAACACCTGCGTGAATTGCCGGAACGGCTTCCCGTCGAACTGCCTGCACCGCGAGTTCATGTCGACCTGCCAGGCGGAGTACGTGCGCATCCCGAACGCCCAGGGCACTCTGGTCGCCACCGACGAGGTGCCGGACGAGGAGTTCCGGCCCGGTCTGCTGGCCGTCTCCGACGTCATGGGCACCGGCTGGTGGGCCGCGGATGCCGCCGAGGTGAGGCCCGGCTCCACCGTCGTGGTCGTCGGCGACGGCGCGGTCGGATTGTGCGGCGTGATCGCTGCGAAGGAGCTGGGCGCGGAGCGCATCATCGCCATGTCGCGGCACGAGCCCCGGCAGAAGCTGGCGCGTGAGTTCGGCGCCACCGACATCGTCACCGAACGCGGTGAGGAGGGCATCGCCCGCATCAAGGAGATGACGAACGGGATCGGCGCGGACTCCGTCCTGGAGTGCGTCGGCACCGCCGAGGCCATGCAGCAGGCCCTGCACACGGCCCGGCCCGGCGGAAACGTCGGCTTCGTCGGGGTCCCGCACGAGGTCGCGATCGACGGGCAGGAGCTGTTCTTCTCCCACGTCGGCCTGCGCGGCGGCCCCGCCCCCGTCCGCCGCTACCTGCCCGACCTGATCGACCGCGTCCTCACCCGCCGGATCGACCCGGGCAAGGTCTTCGACCTCACCCTCCCCCTCGCCCGGGTCGCCGAGGGCTATCAGGCCATGGACGAGCGCCGCGCCATCAAGACGCTCCTCACGCCCTGACCCCCTCCAACGGACTCCTCACACCGTGCCCCCTCCACCGGACAAGGAGCAACCGTGCAGATCACCCGCAGCTCGATCGACACCGCCAAGGGGCCGACCGACTGGTTCACCGGCGACGTCTTCATCGACGCCGTCGCCGCCGCGCCCGCCCCGTCCCGGGTCACCGCCAACCTGGTGCACTTCACGCCCGGCGCCCGCACCCACTGGCACCGCCACCCGCTGGGCCAGACCGTCTTCGTCACCGAAGGCGTCGGCCTGTGTCAGCGTCGCGGCGGACCGGTGGAGGTCATCCGGCCCGGCGACCGTGTCCTGTTCGAGGCCGACGAGGAGCATTGGCACGGCGCCGCCCCGAACCGGCTGATGGTCCACCTGGCCATCAACGAGGGCGACGCCGAGCACGACGTCGTGCACTGGCTGACACCCGTCACCGATGCCGAGTACGCCGCTGCTCCGGTATCCGTCTGACCTCACGCCCGGCCTCGCCGCCATGCCTGCATGGCGGCCCTGGAGGTCCTCTCCACGCACTCCCGCCCCCACTTGGCGATCCCGGCTCGCCGATCACGACGCGTCCGGCCGGGACCGGTTCAGGCATGCAACGACCGGACCAATAGGGCTTGGTGACGCACGATCAGGAACCGGGGCGGTAGCCGTTCGGTACCCCGTCCACGAACACGACGCTCCGGTCGATGTGGTTGGTGCGGTACGGAAGGGTCGCCTGATAGGCATCCGATCCGTACCAGGCGTGCGCGTCGTCCGGCGTCGGGCTGCCTCGATCGCCCTGTCCGGATCGGCCGCCGCCGCGTCGGGTCCCTTCGCGGCGGCCTCGATGGCGTTCGACCCCCACCGCCGCCCGGGGCGGTGTGCACCGAACCGTGGACGAGCATCTCCCCGCCCGAAGGGGGTCGCGGAAGCCCTGTGCGAGGATGCGCGCGGCCCCACCATCGAACGATTGGCCGATCCGGTTCATGCGCCCCACCCGCGGACGTTTCACCATCCCCCTCATCCCTCTGCTCCTGGCGGCCGGCGCGTGTGGGCCCGACTCCGACAATGCCCGCAATGCGAGACACGGGTCGAACGGCCCGGTCGCCGCGGCGAGTTCGGCTGCAAGCCCGTCGAACGTTGCGTCCGACGCGCCGAAGGGCCGGGAGTTCACCGCCGAGCAATTGCGGGCGGCCTGGGTCGTGGAGCGGGACCTGCCGAGAGGGTGGACGCCGACGGGGGAGGTCACCCGGCCCGCGTTGCATCCGAAGGCGGCCAAGCCGCAGTGCCAGCCGATCGCCGATCTGGAGGATCTGTCCGGGGCCGCCGCGCCGAGGGCTGTGACCCACCTCGGACTGGAGTCGGAGGAGGCGCCGGGCACCTCCCACTCGGTGAGCATCGCTCTCCTTTCCGGGGACGACGCGATTGGGGCCCTGGAGGCGGCGAGGAAGGCATTGCCGTCGTGCGGCGACTTCGCGGAGACGACCGACAACCCCGCCCCCGAGGAGAGTTCCACCGTCGAGTACGCGTTGACCGGCGGCGCCGGCTACGACCTCGGTGACGACAGCCTGTCGCTTCGATTCGGCACGGACGACGGGCAGTACTCGATCGTCGTCACCGTGGTCCGGGTAGGGCCGGTACTGCTCAGAAGCATGTCCGCGGCCATGTTCGGCCCACCACCGGTGGCGATACCCGAGGCGGTCATGAAGGCGCAGGTCGACAAGGTCGCGGCGATCACGCGCCCCGCACAATGAGATTCAGCGACGACACCCGCCTACGACCGAGTGGTCGTCGGCGGGTGTCGTCTGTCGCCGGCGGTACACAAGGCGCGGATCACCGGAGGCCGAACGCGAACGACTCCGACCGTACTCGGCCGCCACCGCAGCTGCAGCGGCTTGTGCTCGGCGTCTGCCGGCCGAGCCGGAGGCGGCAGCCAACGACCGGGCAGCGCGGCCAAGGCCCGCCGAAGCCCGGACGGGCCTCGCGCTCCGCGACCCGCCGCGCCGGAAGGTAGGGATTACTGACCGGGTGCGGGCTGTGCCGATCAGACTGGATGATGGTCGGAGACGGCGTTGAGTTCGATGCCGTGTTCCAGCAGGGCCTTCATGGCGCACAGGGCTGAGGCGAATCCGCCGACGGTGTCGTTCACCCAGCGCACGACATCATCCCCCGAGCCCTCGAAACCGGTCTCGGTGACCTCGACGAACGTGGCTCCTGCCGCGTGTGGCGTGAACCGCAACTCAACGGTCGTCGGCTGCCCGTAGTTGCCCCACTCGAACCGGATCAGCCGGGCCTCCTGGACCTCCTTGACCCGGACTTCGGCCGATGCACCATACGTCTCCCACTCCCAGCGCAACTCGGCTCCCGCAACCATCGGACCGCTGCTCTTGCTGTACCAGAATCGGGAGGTCACAGCCGGGTCGGCGAAGGCACGGAACGCCTCCTCGGCGGGCTTGCGAACGATCAAGCAGGCGTACGCGGCATGGGCGCGCGAGAGCGCGGAGTCAGGGGTCTCCATACGGATAATCATGCCCTACGGGCGCCCCTGTCCCCCAGGATTCGGCCCCACTCGTCCGTGAACACCACGGCGTTCGCGCTCAGTTCGAGGAGGTTCGCAGCGCACCGCCGGACAAATCGCCGGCCCGACCCGCCTGATCCGCCGAGCCGCGCTCACGCCATCGTCGACGACACCGAACGCACCACCGGAACCGGCCTCGACACCGTGCGCCTGAACCACCTCTCCGGCGCTTCATCCAACTCCCCCACACCCGGCGGCAACGTCGTGTCGTCGACGCGGAGTACGACGCGGTGGACTAGTGCCCGCACCGGGTGGGCCTCGGGCCTCCCCCGAACGCCCGCCCGGTCCGGGGCGGTTCGGCTGGTTCGGGTGATCGGTCCGCAACCGAAGGTTCACGCAGGGTCGTCTCCGGTGGCATGACGTCGTCCCCCACGTTTTCGCCCACACCCCCGCCGTGGCCGTACTGCGCGGAAGGCGCGACCACAAGCGACCCCGTCGGATGCCGGGGCATACACGTCACCGGACATGCCCGGTGCCTGGCCCACCTCAACCCCACCGACCGGGCCGCGTACCTGGCCACCCTGACGCCGGGCGCCGACGTCGACCACCGCGGCACCACCTTCGACGCGCCCCTCCTGGCCGCACTCCTCGACGCACTCCGCGACCCCACCACCCACCCACGTCTCGGCACGGCCGCGTTCGACGGCGCGACGTTCTCCGCCCATGCCGGATTCGACCGCGCCACGTTCTGCGCCGACACCGTGTTCCGCGGCGCGACTTTTTCCGCCGACGCCGCGTTCGGCGGCACGACATTCTCTGCCCAAGCCGTGTTCGACCGCGCCACGTTCTCCGCCGACGCCGTGTTCGACCGCGCGACATTCTCCGCCGACGCCGTCTTCCGCGGCGCGAGCTTCTTCGCCCACGCCAGATTCGACCGCGCCACGTTCTCCGCCGACACCGTGTTCCGCGGCGCGACGTTCTCCGCCCACGCCGTGTTCGACCGTGCCACGTTCTCGGCCCACGCCGTGTTCGACCGCGCGACGTTCTCCGCCGACACCGTGTTCGACGGCGCGACGTTCTCCGCCCACGCCGCCTTCCGCGGCGCGACGTTCCAGTCCGCGGCGATGCTGGGGCCTCTGGCGTGTGCGGGGACTCTCGACCTGTCCGGGGGCGGTCTTCGCCGCGCCGGTGGTGATCGAGGTCGCCGCGACAACGGTGCGGTGCACCCGAACCCGCTGGGACGCCACCGCGACCTTGCGCCTTCGACATTCCGCCCTGGACCTGTCCGAAGCGATCGTCACCCAACCGATCGCCGTCGCCGCCCACCCCACCCGCTTCAACACCCGGACCGGTGCGGTCCTCGCCGAAGGATCACCAGCCGGACCGGTTCGGGTCGTCTCACTGCGCGGGGTCGACGCCGCTCACCTGGTCCTGACCGACGCGGACCTGTCCGGCTGCGTGTTCACCGGGGCGTTCCACCTCGACCAACTCCGCCTCACCGGCCGCACCGTCTTCGCTGCACCGCCTGCCGCCACGCACTGGCGGTACGGCGTCCCCTGGCGGTGGACCCGTCGCCGCGTCCTCGCCGAGGAGCACCACTGGCGCGCCACCCGCACTCCACCCGCCAACCCGGCCACACCCACCACCCGCGACTGGACCCCGGGCCCCCACCATCCCGACCCCGACCAAACCCCCGGACCCGACGACCTCGCCCCCGTCTACCGCGACCTACGCAAAGCGTTCGAGGACGGCAGAAACGAACCCGGCGCCGCCGACTTCTACTACGGCGAGATGGAGATGCGCCGCCACGACCACCACGACACCCCCCAAGCGGAACGCGCCCTGATCACCGCCTACTGGGCCCTGTCCGGCTACGGACTACGCGCCACCCGCGCACTCACCTGGCTCGGCCTGGCCATGACCGCCACGGTGATCGCGATGATGCTCTGGGGCCTGCCCACCAGCGACCCCAAACCGTTGACCACCGGCATCCAGGCCGCACCCGGGCAACCCGTACGGCTCGTCACCGACAACCCCGACCCGGTCCTGACCGGCTCACCTCATCAGCGACTGACCGCCAAGCGAGCTGGGAAGGCGACGCGAGTCGTCCTGAACTCCGTGGTCTTCCGCTCCTCCGGCCAAAACCTCACCGCCACGGGCACCTACATCGAGATGACGTCCCGCTTCCTCGAACCCGTCCTTCTGGGCCTCGCAGCCCTAGCCATTCGAGGCCGCGTCAAACGCTGAACCCCGCAGACATTTGACCGTGGTGGGAGCTCCGGGCCTGATGGCCGACCGGTGTGACACGTGCACCGCCGGGCACTTCGGGTCGCGCGAACCGCGCGCCCGCCCCAAGCTCCAAGCCTGCCTGGCACGTCCGTTGTCGTGGCGCTTCCGCGTCCTGACCGCCGAGTCCGGCGCGGCCCTCACCACCACCGGAGCGCGCCCCACCCGAAGACCGGGAGCGTGGCCACGACCCGAACCCGCACACCGTCCCCGCACCCCGGAAACCCTGCCCCTGCCACCCTGTTCGAAGGCGGGGAGGCCACACGCCGCGCCGAGGCGTCCCGCGTCGAGGGGCAGCGAATTTCGGTACCGCACGAAACCCCCTTGCTCAATGGTCAAGAATCGTTGACCATTGACCGCATGCCTGCCGACGATCTTCCCGAGACGCTTCACGTCACCACCGCCGCGCAGCTGCGCGCCGTCTCCAATCTCACGCGCCATCGGATCATGGCCGTGCTCCGCTTCGAGCCCGCGACGATCACGCAGATCGCCGAGCGAGTGGGCCTTGCCAAAGGGAGTTCCAGCTACCACGTGCGGCTGCTGGAACGGGCCGGCCTGGTGAAGGTGGTACGGACGCGGAAGGTGCGGGGGGTCACCGAGCGGTACTACGCGATGGCCGCCCGGTCGATCGTGCTGCCTGATCCGGGTGAGGGAGGGCCGGATGTGCTGATGCGGCATGCGGTGGCGGACCTGGAGGCCGCGCCGGTCGACGGCGAGCGGCACGTACGGATGGCGCATCTGCGGCTCACCGACGAGCAGTTCGCGGAGCTGGGGGCACGGCTGCAGGCATTGGCGGACGAGTACCGGGAGCTGTCCGATCCGTCGCTGCCGGACGCGTCACTCGTCTTCGCCCTGTTCCACCCGGCACCGCGCGGGCAGGCCGAACCCGAGAAGGCCGAACCCGAGCAGACCGAGGGGGACGCCAAGTGACCTCGGACATCCGGAAGTTGCCGACCGGGTTCGGACGGCTGTGGACCGCGCAGACGGTGTCCTCGCTCGGTGACGGGGTGACGCATGCCGCACTGCCGCTGCTCGCGTTGGCGTTGACGCGGGATCCGATGGCGCTCGCCCTCGTCACGGCCGCCGGCACGCTGCCCTGGCTGCTCTTCGGGGTGCTCGGCGGAGCCCTCGTGGATCGCTGGGACCGCCGGCGCACGATGTGGGTCGCGGACGCGGCGCGTGCGGTGCTGCTCGCGATACCGGCGGCGGCGGCCGCGCTCGACGTCCTGAGCATTCCGCTGCTCGCGGCCGTCGCCTTCCTCCTCGGCCTCGGCGGACTCTTCTTCGACACGGCCGCCACGGCCTATCTGCCGGATCTGCTCGGCCGCGACCCCGTGCTCCTGGAGCGCGCCAACTCCCGCCTGCGCGGCACCCAGACCGCCGCGTCCGGCTTCGCGGGACCACCCGCGGGCAGTGCGCTGCTCGCGCTCGGGCGGGCGGTCCCGCTGCTCGCCGACGCGGTCTCGTTCGCGCTCTCCGCGCTGCTCGTACGGTCGCTGCCCGCCGCACCCAGGCCCGTACCGCAGGCTCGTGAGTCGCTGCTGCGGCAGGCGCGGGCCGGCGCCTCGCACGTCTTCCGGGACCGGCTGCTGCTCGGACTCGCGCTGCGCCCGGCCGTCGGGAACATCGCCTTCGTCGCCCTGGAGACCGTACTCGCCCTCTTCGCGCACGACCGGCTCGGCATCGACACCTTCGGCTTCGGCCTGCTCCTCACGGCGGAGGCCACCGGCGGCCTCCTCGGCGCGGCCATCGCCTCCCGCCTCGGCCGACTACTGGGCACCGGCACCGCGCTGACCTGCACGGCCGCCGTCGAGGGCCTCGCCGTCCTCGGCCTTGCCGCCGCCCCGAACCCGAACGTCGCCGGCCTCGCGCTCGCCGTCTGCGGAGCGGGCATGGGCGCCACGATGGTGCTCGGCCCCTCCCTCCGGCAGGCGATCGTTCCCGCCCACCTGATGGGCCGCGTCGCCTCCACCTCCCGCATGCTCGCCATGTGCGCCGCCCCGTTCGGCGCCTTCCTCGGCGGCTGGCTGGCCACCGCATACGACGTACGCACCCCGCTCTACGCCGCCGCCGGCCTCCTCCTCGCCATGACCGCCGTCACGGCGACCATGACCGGCAACCGCCGCGTCGAGGCGGCGCTGCGTGCCGCTGCCGCGACCGGCGGCCCGGGCCACCCGGAATCCGAGGATCCCGTTCGGGCGGCTGCACCCCAATCGTTGTGACGCTCTCACGCGGCGCTGCTCCGCGGGTGGTGTCCCGGTTTCACGGCACACCCACCCGCGGAACTCGGATGACGCGCGGTGCGGTTACTGCACCGGGTAGAAGTGGTTCGGGACGACCACGCCTCGCCACCCGTGCCAGGTTCCCTTCCAGCGGTTGGTCAGGAACTCCTTGGTGTGACCCGGGACGAACAGGTCCAGCGTCCCCACCTGGTGGCTCACCACGATCGGGGTCGCCTGGCGGTAGAGCCCGGCCGTGGAGTTGTTGGGCTTGGGAAGCTTCTCCCAGTTCCAGCCCTCCTGGTCGCGGTACCAGGCGTTCCACACGTGGCCGTCCACGCCCATCGCGAAGATCTCCTCGGCCCACCAGCCCCAGTTCACCGCGGTGGGTGCGCCGGCCAGCTGCACCGGCTGGTTGCCGACTCGCTGCCAGGTCTCCCAACTGGACGGTGTCGACTGGCGTCCCTGCGTGCGGTACAGATAGCCGTCCGCCCCGCGCGCGTACAGCCGCATCACGTTGATCTCGGGGGCGGCCCCCGCGCAGGCCGAGGTGAACTCGACCGGACCCGGGCGCGTGAACCCCCAGCCGGACGAGGAGAACGTCGACTCGTTCCAGGTCGCGGTCCAGAACTGCTTGTCGGTGCCGCGGACCGCGTAGTGCAGCAGATGGTCCGCGGACGACCACACGGCCGGCATCGAGGTGTTGTCCGGCGGGCTGTGCGGTCCGTTCCAGCCGGTCACGCCCTGCTGGTAGTCGCGCCAGTGGTGCCAGGTCGCCGAGTCGAGGCCGCGCGCGAAGACGTCTATGCGTTGGCGGTTCTTCCACAGCGTCGCTCCGGGAGCGGAGGTCAGCGCTCCGCCCAGGGCCTCTTCGTGGACCGTGGCGAAGCCGGGCGTCCAGTCCATCGCCACGAGCTGGTCCGCGCCGCCCTGGAACCAGCCGCCCACCTTGAAGATCCGGAACCAGCCGATGCTCGGGCCGCCCGGGCGCACCGCGACGCCCATGTAGGAACTGTCGAGCGCGAACGCGTTGTTGACCAGCGCCTCGTCGGACTCGACGGGCGGTTCGACGGCTTCGATGTCCAGCCGCGGCGCGGGCCGCTGAACCCGACGGTCCGGTTCGGACGGCGGTTCTCCGCTACGGCCGACGACCGCCGGGGACTCCACTTCGGTCATTTCTCCCCCACATTCATATTCCCGTTGTGTCCTGCCTTGCAGTGCCTGTCGCCGCCTCGCGTCGTGACCGGCCCGCGGGCCGCGGGCCGCCGTGGATCGAAGGCCGTCGCCGCCGCTCCCCTCGGCGAGGTGCCGACACGATCCGTTCTACGGGCGTTGACCGGTGGTCGGCATCGGTGGTCGCCACCTATGTTGGGGAGCGTGGCCACCTAGGCCGTGTCCGGTGGATTTTGGTGGATGAGGTCGCGTCGTCCGGTGCCGTGACCGCCGTGGACGGCACGCATCGAGGCGACAACGGATCGGCAGCGGGGCAGGCTGTCGGTTGGGGGCGCCATGCTGGAACGCGACCGGGAAATGGCCGAGTTACTCGCGGCGAGCGACGACGCCGGGCACGGGCGGGGCTCGGTAGTACTGGTGTTCGGCGAGGCCGGGATCGGCAAGACCAGCCTGATCCGAGCATTCACGCAAGCCGTCCGAGCGGACGTGCGCGTCCTCGTCGGCGCCTGCGACGACCTGATGGCGCCGCGCGCGCTCGGCGCGTTGCGCGATGCCGCCGCGGGCACCGGCGGCCCTTTGGAGCGGACTCTCACCCAAGGGGCGGCGGGCGAGGCCGTGTTCGCCGCGATCTCCGCGGAAATGTCGCAGGCGGGCCCGATCGTGCTGGTCGTCGAGGACGTGCACTGGGCCGACGACGCCACTCTGGACGCCCTCACCTATCTGGCCGGACGCGTCGACGACCTCGGCACGGTCCTGGTCCTCACCTTCCGCGACGACGAGTTGGGTACCCGGCATCCGCTGCAGAGGCTGCTCGGCGCCCTCACCCGCGCCCGGGTGCGCAGACTCCCCCTGCGACCGCTGTCCCCGAACGCCGTCGCCCGACTCGCCGCCGGATCCGGACGCGATCCGCGGACCCTGCACGCCGTCACCTGCGGCAACCCGTTCTACGTCACCGAGGTCCTCGCCGACACCCCCGGGGAGGTGCCGGAGACCGTCGCGGACGCCGTGCTGGCCCGGGTGCGTGTCCTCGACGAGGACTGCCGCACCGCGCTGGAGCAGTTGTCCGTGGTGCCCACCCACGTCGGCCTGCGCCTCGCCGAGGAACTGCTCGGCGACCGGCTCGACGCCCTGGCCGAGGCGGAACGGCGCGGCATCGTCGAAGTACGGCCCGAGGGGCTGGCGTTCCGGCACGAGCTCGCCCGTCGCGCGATCGAGGGCAGCCTGCCCGCCCTGCGCCGCCGTACCCTCGACCGTGCCGTGGTGCGCGCCCTGCTCGCCCGGCGGGAACCGGACCGGGACCGGCTCCTGCACCACGCGGTCCGCTCCGACGACGCCGAGACCATCGCGGCCCACGCCCCGGCCGCCGCCCGGGAGGCGGCGCGCGTCGGCTCGCACCGGCAGGCGCTGACGCACTTCGAGGCCGCGCTGCGCCACCCCGATCGCTTCACCGCCGCAGACCGCGCGGGCCTGATGGACGACTACGCCTGGGAGCTGTACAACGCCCACCGCTTCGCCTCGGCGGTACGCGCGGGCCAGGAGGCGGTGCGCCGGTACGAACCGCTGGAGGACCCGGCGGCATTCGGCCGGGCCCTGGTCCGGCTCTCGCGCCACCACTACATGGCCGGGGAGACCGACGCCGCCGAGGACGCCGTGTCCCGGGCGGTCCGCGTCCTGGCCCCGCTCGGCCGCACCCCGGCGCTGGCATCGGCACTCACCCACCAAGGCGCGCTGCTCGCGCTGACCGGCCACAGCCAACGCGCCGTCGGCGTCCTCGACCAGGCCCGGCGGCTCGCCGGTGAACACGGCTGCTCGGATCTGATCTCGTTGTGCCTGAACTACCTCGGGGTGGCCCGGGCGGACCTGGGCGAACCGGCCTCCGCGCTGCGCTGCGTCCGCGAGAGCCTCGCCACCGCCCTGCACGACGGGTCCCACGAGAGTGCCGCCCGCGCCTATACCAACCTCGCCGAACTGCTCTACCGCTTCGACGACTTGGCCGATCTGGACCGGTGCGTCGACGAGGGCTTGGCGTTCACGCGCGAATGCGGCTTCTGGTCGCACGCCTACAACCTGGACGTGCACCGTTGCCTGGCCCTGATGCGACGCGGCGAGACCGCGTCCGCCGAGCAGGCGCTGCGGGCGCTCGTGGAGGGCGTCGACGACCCGGGGATGCTCTACGTCTACAGCGTCCCGCCGTATGCGCGGCTCCTTGCCCGCCGTGGCGACGCCGGCGCCGAGAAACCGCTGCTTCAGGCGTGGCATCGCGCGTTGCGCCAGCGCTCCCTGCCCGGGCTCGCCTACGCCGGCATCGCCTACGCCGAATGGGCCTGGCTCGCCCGCCGGCCGGAAGCCGCCGGCGTCGTCCGCGACGTGCTGCTGCCGTGTCTGGACCGGCCCGGCAGGGAATCCTTCCGGGCCGAACTCCTGTGGCATCTGGCCCGATCCGGGCCCGCGGCCGAGCCGTTCGAGGGCTGCCCGGAGCCGTACGCGGCGAGCCTGCGCGGCGACTGGCGAACTGCCGCGCAGGGCTTCGCCGCCGCCGGGGCACCCTACGAACAGGCCATGGAGCTCGCCGAGTCCGGGGAACTCGACCCGACCCTGACAGCGCTGGGCATACTGGACGGACTCGGCGCCTCGGCCGCGGCCGACCTGGTCCGCGCCCGCCTGCGCGCCCTCGGACTGCGCCGCGTGCCCCGCGGCCCCGTACCCGCCACCCGCACCCATCCGGCGGGACTGACCACCCGCCAATCGCACGTCCTCGAGTTGCTCGCCGAAGGCCGCACGAACGCCGAGATCGCCCGGCACCTGGTGTTGTCGGTGCGGACCGTGGAACATCACGTCGCGGCGATCCTCGACAAACTGGGCGCGACGTCCCGCCGCGAGGCCACCGAAACCGCCCGCGCCGCCGGCCTGTTGGACCCGCGCCCACGAACATGACGCAGCCGATCGGGTTGCCGGGGCCTCAGGAACGGTCTTGCGGTTCAGGGTTTCGTGTGGGGTGTTCTTGGCGAACGTCAGCCATGGGCATATCGCCGGTTGCCGGTCATCCTGCTGTCGCTGTTTTCCGTGAGCCCCGAGGCGGGCGCTCCGTCCCGGTGCTGGGCACGCGGGTCGATGCCGAGGCGCAGCGCACCGCGCGCGTGCTGGCCGGTCTGGCGACCCATGCCAGACCTGTCGAGCGGACCGTCGCGCTGCGGCATGCCGCCGCGGCTGCCGGTGAGTTGGTGGCCGCGCTGTCGGTTCTGGCTCCGGCCGTGGCCGGCGAGGAACTGCCGGCGGAGTCGACGAGTCAGTCGTACTTCCGGGTCCGTGAAGGGGAGCTGTCGGATCAGCAAGCCGCCCTGCACGGTGTCCTGGTCGTCCAGCGCGGTCTGGAAGACCTGTGTGAGGCCCCGCTGTCGGGTGCCGACCTGGCGCTGGAGGCGGCCGGGATGCGGCAGTCGGTGCTCGACCTGACCGGCGCGGTGCCGAGCGCCGACCCCGACTCCGTACCGCCGCCGGCCGTCCCCGAGCCTGCCGCGGCGGCCTCGTTGGAGAGTGTGTGGAGTGCTCGGTGGCTCATCGGGCACCAGGTCCATGTCCTGTTCAACGTCTGCGCCGCGGTCGCCGTGGCCGACGCCACCCGCCACCTCCGGCACGGCGACGGCGATGCCGCCCTGCTGCGGCTGGCGGACGCGACGGTGTACGTGCGGGGCTTCCCGGCGGCCATGACCCACGCCAGTACGGTCCCGGCCGATTACTACATGGCGGCGATCCGGCACACCATGGCGCCGCCGTCGGTGGACGTCCCGTTGAGCGGGCGCCAACATCGCGGATACAAGCTGTTCCGGGCGGCGATGAAGGACCTGCTGTCCGCGGTTCCCGACTCCTACGAGCAGTTGGCGGCCCGCGCCCCGGAGTTGGCCGAGGTACGGGGCGCTCTCCTGGAGGCCGACATCGTGGACGGTGAACGGCACGTCACCCTCGCGTACTCGATGGTGCATCTGCATCGTTCCATCGCCCAGAAACCGGAAGGCCCCGACAACGCCGTCGCCGAACTACGGCACATGCGCCATCGCCGCGCAGCCCGGTACGCCTCCCTGATCCGTTTCGGGGACCACTACGTCGCCGACGCCGTGGCCGGCCTGCGCCACTCGTGAGTCCGCATGTCCGCCGCCCCCACCTTCGGCAGGAGACCCCGATGCCCGAGACCACGCCCGACACCACCCGAGGCTCTGCCGTCGCCGCCGACTGGGCACTCGACCCGGCCGATGCCGGCGCGTGCGAGCAGTTGGCCCGCACCCTGTGCGCCGGCGGGCACGAGCGCGTCGACGACCCCGAGTGGGTGGCCCGGGCCCGGGACGCCTGGGAGGACCTTCCGTCCCCGTTGCGCCGTGGGGTGCGCCGCTTCCGAAGGCACTCCGGCCCACACGGCACATTGGTGATCGGCGGCCTGCCCGTCGATCAGGCGGCCCTGCCCGCGACACCGTCCGTACCGGGCTCGGTCCAGCGCCGGGCCACCGTCTCGGCCGCGGTGCTCACCATGGTGGCCTGCGGGCTCGGCGAGCCTCTCGCCTACCGGGCCGAGAAATCCGGTGCCCTCGTGCAGGACGTCGTGCCCGTGCCCGGGCAGGAGAGCTTCCACGGCAACGCCGGATCGGTGCCGCTGTCCTTCCACACCGAGAACGGCTTCCACCCCCACCCACCCGACTATGTGATCTTCCTGTGCCTGCGCGCCGACCACGACCGGATCGCCGGCATGCGCGTCGCAGGCATCCGCCAAGCGCTGCCGCTTCTCACCCCGGCCGGCCGCCAGGCCCTGTTCGCACCGGAGTTCATCACCACACCACCACCTTCCTTCGGCGCCGACGCCGCCGCGGGTGAGCCCGCCGTCAAGCCCCGACCGGTGCTGTCGGGAGCGGCCGAGGATCCCGACATACGGATGGCCCAACTCGTCACCACCCCGCTCACCCCTCGGGCCACCGCGGCACTGATCGAATTCGGCCGCGCCTGCGAGGCGACCGCCCGCACCCTGCGCCTGGCACCCGGCGACCTGGTCGTCATCGACAACCGCGTCACCGTCCATGGCCGCACCGCCTTCCACTCCCGTTACGACGGAGCAGACCGCTGGCTGCAACGCACCTACGTCACCACCGACCTGCGCCGCTCCCGCGACCACCGCCCCCACGACGGCCACGTACTCGCCCGCTGACCGGCGTCCGGTCCACTCCGAACAGGGGCCGAACCTGCCTCGCGGCAGGAACGGCTCGACCAACTCCCGTTCCTCATCGCTCAGTTCACGTCATGCCACTCCAGTGCTCCATCAGTTCGCGGACAGCATCGATCACAACTCCTACAGGCCCTGGCTCTCGCTAGTAGCTGTCGTAGCGGGGCTTGCCGTTCGGCCGGTAGATGCCGAGGACGGTGCCGCCCTTCGTCGTCGAGACGCTGACCGGCTCCAGCGCGGTGGGGATGGCTCCGTCGGCGAACAGCCGCTTGCCGGTGCCGATGATCACCGGGTGAATGGTCAGCCGGTACTCGTCGACGAGGTCGTGCCGCATGAGGGTTTGGGCGAGGTCGCCGCTGCCGACGACGTTGATGTTGCCGCCCTCGGACCCCTTCAACGTGCGCACGGCATCGACGATGTCGCCCTCCAGCAGCGTGGAGTTCCGCCATTCGACGGACGTCAGGGTCCGGGACGCCACGTACTTGTGCATGCTGTTCATCCGCTCGGTGAACGGGTTGTCGGGATCGGCGGTCGGCCAGTACGACGCGAAGATCTCGTACGTCTTGCGGCCGAGCAGCATCGCGTCGGAGTGCTGGTACCAACCGGCGATAGCCGCGCCGACCTCGTCGTCGGACACCGATTTCTGCCAGCCGCCGTGCTCGAAGCCGCTCTCCGCGTCCTCGTCCGGACCGCCCGGCGCCTGCATGACGCCGTCCAGCGTCAGGAACGTGCAAACGATGATCTTGCGCATGGTGTGCTCCCTTTGTCGTTGATGGGTAGACCCCGCAACCGCCGAAAAATCATCGGTGAACCTACCTCCGTGGCCCAGCACCACGGCGTCTCACCGCGTGTCGGATCCGACATCCGTCCGACGTCAACCGCGAGATTGGTCCCCACGCGGCAGGAATCGCCGACGCCTGCGGCGGAGACCTCGTCAGGGCGCGATGGGATCGTCCACGCATGGACCACAGAGATGATGCGGCTGCCGGAGGTGATGCCGAGCATGCCGTCATCGCGCACTACCGCTTGGGCGGGGACGGCTTCGGTGAGCCGGATGAGCGGGCTGCGGTTCGGCGAGTCGAGCGCGCCCTCGGCACCCTGGTCGAACATGCCGGCGTCGGCGAACTCGACGGCAACGAGTTCGGCGGTGGCGAAACGCATCGGCATCCCGTTGTTCGACCTCCGAGAGCGTTCGCCGACGTGCCGCTCGACCGTCCGCCCAGTCACCAGGAGTGGCAGCGCGCCTCGCGTGGCTGGCGGCGTCGGCTGGAGGAGCGTCGGCAGACCATCGAACGACTCGAGGCCGAGCTCACCGGGTGTATCGGCTGCGGATGTCTCTCGATGAAGGCATGCGCTCTGCTGAACCCCGGCGACGCGCTCGCCGGGGATGGTGTCGGGCCCCGACGACTCTGAGTGACGAACTGTCGCAACAGCGGCGGCCGTTGCCACCCCGGACCGGGGCGACGCCGACACGCGGCACGCCTCGGTCGATCACCGACGACGGCGACCCACATCCCGTCCGAGGTGGATGTCGGGCCCGGCTGCACGAGCTACCTGGTGAATCGAGGTCGTCTCGTCGATGTCCCGAGGGCGTCCTCGATGTCGGGCAGAGCTTCGAGGAGGCGGCGGGTCATCTGCCACCTGCGATGCCAATAGCCGTCGAGGTCGGCCTGGTGGACCGGGTCGGGGCGTTCGTAGTGCTCGCGGACGCCGAAGAACGACTGCATGGCCTGGAGCAGGGCCATGCGCGCGCAGGCGACGACCTGCTCGGCGGGCAGTTCGGGGTTCTCGGAGCGGTATGCGGCGACCGTGGTCAGCGCCGTGGCGGGCCAATCGTCGCCGGTGGCCACGGTCAGGGGATCGAACGCGATCCGGCCGAGTTCCCAGGCCGGTGGGGCGATGCGGTCGTGGAAGTCGATGACGGCCGCGATCGTGTCGTCGGGCGCGACGAGTACGTTCGGGCGGGTGAAGTCGTAGTGCACCGGCTGCACCACCACCCGAGGCAGGCCCGCGGTCAGGCCCGGAGCGTGGGTCGCCAGGTCCGCGCGGCGGGTCGCGACCTGCTCGCGCCGCGCGGCGTCGGCCTGCGTTCGCGGCTCGCCGATCCGGCGCAGGACACCGTCCGCGATCTCCAGGGCACGCCCGGGGTCGCGGTCCCACCACAGCGGCCGGACAGGGACCAGCCGTCGCGCCGACGGGTGGTCCGCGAAGACGCGATGCAAATGCCCGAGCGTCAGGCCGAGGTTCTCGGCGAGGCGGCGGGTCCACGGGTGAGCGGAGGGAGTCGCGGTCACGAACTCCCAGACGGACAGGGCCGGTCCCGGCCCCGGCGAGATCACCCGGCCGACGTGGTCGGGGATCACGGCGGCGGTGGGAACGCCGTGGGCGTGGGCGTGACGCGTCGACTCCACACGCACGATCTGCCGCCCGAGGTCCTGACCCGATCGATACACCTTGACGAAGAAGCGGCAGTCATCCGCCGAGTGGGCCATGAAGTTGTCGGTCTCCACGCCGAACGGAATGCGCTCGACGGCGGTCACACGCAGACCGTATGCGTGAGCGAGCCTGCCCGCCACGGCGTCCTCGACTCGACCGGCGGCATCATCGCGCTCTGTCACCGCCGAAGAATAGCGGCCGACTATCCCTTGAACTCGTCACGAACGCGCGAATTTCGGACCGCTGCCCCGAGGCGCGATGGCCCGTGACCGCATCCGCCCCGGGCTCACCACCCGCTCCGCGTGGATCGACGACGACGGCGAACTCCCGTACATCGAGGGCACGTTGCTCCGCCCGGAGGTCGACCATCCGCCCCGGCGGCGGAGACCCGCCGCCGCTCCGGCTGTGGTCCTCGGCCACCGGCTTGACCGCCGACGCCGTCGACCGGCGGTGGCAGGCGTTCCTTCGACGCTTCGACCTGGAGCACACGTTCCGGATCACCAAGCGGAAACTCGGCTGGACCCGACCGAAGCTCCGCACCCCGGAAGCCGCCGACCGGTGGACTTGGCTGGTCATCACGGCGCACACCCGACTCCGACTCCGCCTCGCCCGCCCACTCGCCGAGGACGTCCGCCGACCGTGGGAACGACCGGCCGCACCGAAAAGGCTCACCCCGGCCCGAGTCCGCCGGCGGTTCAGGAACCTCCGTCCAACCTCGCCCCGCCCGTCCCGAGCACCGAAACCGGCCCCGACCCGCTCGGGCCCCGGCCGGCGCGGGCCGGAGCGAGGCCGGGCCAGGGCCCGCGGGGCATCGAGGTGCGGCTGAACACCGCGAAACCGTCGAGGCTCACGAGAAGCCGAGCGCCGACATCGGCGAGGACCCCGCCCACGTCGGACTGGCCTGGCTGCTCGCCCAGGAGGGCGTGACCGGGCCCATCATCGGCCCCCGGACCGCCGGGCACCTCGACGGCTCGCTGCGTGCGCTCCGGATCGGGCTCGACGACGCCACCCTGGCCGCGCTGGACGAACTGTTCCCGCCACCCGGCCCGCACGGAGCCAAGCCGCACCGCACCCGAGGCGTACACCTGGTGACCACCCGCCGCAGCCGCGCGATCGCACGCCGGTCCCATCGGCGATCACGCCCGGGGTGGCGGTTGGCGAAGTCGATCTCTTCGAACTATTGTCCGAATGAGAGGCAGTTTTCGGACAGGGGGGGTGGACGCGGGCGGAGGTGCGCGGTGGACGGTTTTGCGCACCTGCACGTCGCGTCGGGCTACTCGGCCCGGTACGGCGCCTCCCACCCCGAGGACCTGGTGGCGCGGGCCGCCGAGCGCGGCATGACCACGCTGGCGCTGACGGACCGCGACACCGTCGGCGGCGCGGTGCGCTTCGCGCATGCCTGCACGGCCCACCGCGTGCGCCCCATTTTCGGCGTAGACGTCGCCGTCGCCCCCGCCGCGCCCAGCACTCCCCGCGCACAGCGGCGCCGAACACCGGTCCGCGGCGGGGCCCACGTCGAACAGCCCCCGCTGCGGGTGACCCTCCTCGCCCGCAACGCGGCCGGTTGGGCGCGGCTGTGCCACCTGGTCTCGGCCGCACACGCCGTCCAAGGGCCGCCGGTGGTGCCGTGGTCGGCGCTGCGCGAGCACGCGGGACCCGGACTGACCGTGCTGCTCGGCCCGACCTCGGAACCGGTGAGGGCGCTGTCGGCCGGCCGCCTCGACACCGCCGAGCACCTGCTGGCGCCGTGGCGTGAATTGTTCGGTGACGCGCTGCGCCTGGAGTGTCTGTACTACGGGTCGTCGGGGACCGGGCCGGGTTCGCCGCGTCTGGCCGCCCGCACCGTGCACCTGGCCGACCGGGTCGGGGTGGCGGCGGTGTTGACCAACGCCGTGCGCTACGCCGACCCCGACCAGCACAAGATCGCCGACGTCCTGGACGCGGCCCGCCTGCTGCGCCCGATCCGTTTCCATCGCCCGGACGTTCTCGATCCGCGCGAGCGCTGGTTGAAGGACCCGGCGGCGATGGCCGCGACCGCGGCACGGATCGCGGACGCCGCCGGGGCCGGACCCGACCGGGCCCGAACACTGCTCGCGCGGACCGCGGCCACCGCCGACGAGTGCCGGGTGGATCCGGTGGCGGACCTGGGTCTGGGCGGCACGTTCTTCCCCGAGCCGGCCGTGGTCGGTGCCACGGCCGACTCGGCGGCGCGGGTGTTGCGCGAGCGTTGCCAGGCCGGGATGGTCCGCCGCGGCCTGGACCGCGACGAGGCCGCGATGGAGCGGTTGGCGCGGGAGCTGGAGGTGATCGGACGCCTGCGGGTGGACACGTACTTCCTCACCGTCGGCCAGGTGGTCGCGGACGTACGGGAGATGGGGGTGCGGGTGGCGGCGCGCGGGTCGGGGGCGGGTTCGATGGTGTGCCACGCGCTGGACATCGCCACCGCCAATCCGCTGGACCACGGCCTGCTGTTCGAACGGTTCCTGTCCGAGCGCCGGTCGTCGCTGCCGGACGTGGACATCGACGTGGAGTCCGCCCGGCGCCTGGACGTCTATCGCAGGATCTTCGAACGGTTCGGGAGCGAGCGCGTCGCGGTGACGTCGATGCCCGAGACCTACCGGGCCCGCCACGCGCTGCGCGACGTCGGCCTCGCCCTGGGCCTGGCCGCACCCGACATCGACCGCATCGCCAAATCCTTCCCCCACATCCGCGCCCGCGGAATCACCACCGCACTGGCCGAGTTGCCCGAATTGCGGTCGCTGGCGGCCGAGGCGGGGCGATTCGGGCCGCTGTTCGCACTGGCCGAGAAATTGGACGCGTTGCCGCGCGGGATGGCGATGCACCCGTGCGGGGTCATCATCACCGACGCCACATTGTTGGACCGGCTGCCGGTCCAGCCCACGCCCGGCGACGCCTTCCCCATGGTCCAGGCCGCGAAGGAGGAGGTCGAAGCCCTCGGCCTGATCAAGTTGGACGTGCTGGGGGTGCGGATGCAGTCCGCGATGACGCACGCCGTCGCCGAGGTCGAGCGCACCACCGGCGAACACATCGACCTCGACGACCCGCGCCAGGTGCCGCTCGACGACTTCTTCGCGTTCAAGCTGATCCAGGCATCCGACACCATCGGCATGTTCCAGCTCGAGAGCCCCGGACAACAGGACCTGCTCAGCCGCCTGCAACCGCGCGGCGTCCAGGACGTCATCGCCGACATCTCCCTGTTCCGGCCCGGACCGGTCGCGGGCGGCATGCCCGAGCGGTACATCGCCGCCCGCCACGGCGCCGCCCCCACCTACCCCCACCCCGACCTGGAGCCCGTCCTCGCCGACACCTACGGCGTCACCATCTGGCACGAACAGATCATGGGCCTGCTGTCCGTGATGACCGGTTGCGACCTGGCGCTGGCCGACGTCGCCCGCCGCGCACTCGGCGACCGCGACCGCCTGCCCTCGCTCCGGACCTGGTTCCACCAACGCGCCGCCACCCGCGGCTACACCCCCGAAGTGCGCGAGGAGGTGTGGCGCATCGTCGAGAGCTTCGGTGCGTACGGCTTCTGCCGCGCACACGCCGTGGCGTTCGCGGTGCCCGCGTTGCAGAGCGCGTGGCTCAAGGCCCACCACCCCGCCGCGCTGTACGCCGGGCTCCTCGAGCACGATCCGGGGATGTGGCCGCGCCGGGTGATCGTCGCCGACGCCCGCCGCCACCGGGTCCCGATCCTGCCCGTCGACGTCAACCGCTCCCGCCCCGGCCACACCATCGAGCAGACCGGCGACGGCACGTGGGGGGTGCGCCTGGCGCTGTCGGCGGTGCGCGGCATCACCGACGAGGAATGCGCCCGCATCGACGCCGGCCGCCCCTACACCTCCGTGTCCGACCTGTGGCAACGCGCCCGCCCCGCCCTGCCCACCGCCGAACACCTCGCCCGCATCGGCGCCCTCGACGGCCTCCACGACGGACGCCTCACCCGCCGGGACCTGCTCCTGCAACTGCCCGAACTCCACCGCCGCACCCGCAGGGTCGGCGACGGCCAACTCCCCCTCGCCGACAGCCGACTCGACGCCACCGCCCCCAGCGGCCTGCCGGAAATGACCACCCGTGAAGCCGTCGGCGCCGAACTCCACGTCCTGGGCATCGACCTCTCCCGGCACCTGATGGAACACCACCACCGACTCCTCCGCGAGATCGGCGCCGTCGACGCCGCCCACCTCGCCGAACAACCGGCAGGCCGGCAGGTCCTGGTCGCCGGCGTCCGCGCCTCCACCCAGACCCCACCCATCGCCTCCGGCAAACGCGTCATCTTCGTCACCCTCGAGGACGGCTCCGGCCTCGTCGACCTCGCCTTCTTCGAGGACTCCCACCCCGCCTGCGCCCACACCGTCTTCCACTCCGGGCTCCTCCTGGTCCGAGGCAAGATCCAAGTCCGCGGCCGCCGGCGCACCATCGTCGGCACCATGGCCTGGGACCTCGACGAGATCGCCACCCTCCGCCGCGACCACGGACCCCAAGCCGCCCTCGACCTCCTCGGCACCCCCACCGCGCACCCCACCCCCGCCCAACCACGGCGCATCCTCGTCCACGGCACCGGAGCACTCCAACACCCCTACGCCGACCTCCAACCCCCCGGCCAACGCTCCGCCGACCTCACCCGCTACGGCCACCGCAGCCCCGGTTCTCCAGGCTGAGTCGGGGCGTGAAGCTGTCGGACACCAGGTGGATGGGGGTTCGACGGGTCGGTGAACAATCACCGCATGCATGAAGTGTCGTCCGGTGCTTTCGGCGCGGTCCGCAACTCCTTGTCTTGGGTGGAGTCGACGGGCGGTCCGCTGATCGTGGTCCCACTCTCGGCGCGAGCGGACTGGACGGGCTCGTCGCAGTCGTGGGGTCGGACGGGAGCCCGCGAGGACTACGACCGTGCCTGTGACGTGGAGGGCTTGGCCGGGGTGCTCGCCGTCGGAACCGGCGGTGCCCGGGCGCTGGTGTTGGGCGATGAGCCGGCGAGCAGCTGCTTCGTGCCGGATCTGCGGGCGTTCGTGCGGTGGCTCGGGGCCGGCTCCGAGGCGGAACTCCTTGCCATGGCGGAAGCCGTCATCGCCGACCGGGAGACCGTGTGGGAGGACTGCGGCGTCTGGGAGACGGACGGGGCCGCAGTGCTGATGGACTCCGTGATTGCCGGGAACGAGTTGGACGTCGGGTATCGCGGCGGGGGCGGTCTCCCCGAGCAGGCGCCCGTCCCGGTCGAGGCCGGCCGATGGCGCGTGAGGGCCGCACACGTGCATGGGGACGACGCGTCGGTGGGCGTGATCCGGCTCCTCCCCGCAACCTGAAAGCGGGGCCTCCCCCTCGGCCGCCCCGCCTCGTTCGCGCTATAAGTCGGCCCGGGCCAGGAGTGCTTCCGCCTGTTCCCGGGTGAGTATCGGCGGGTCCGGTGACGGTGTGCCCCCGACGTTGGGATTGCGGCGGTACCTCAGGGCCCACTCGGCGACGGGGTTGTCGGTCTGCAGGGTGGCCACGATCCGCTCGCGCAAAGCCGGTGGGGTGTCCGGGCGGGCCGCGATCGCGTTGCGGACGAACATGTCCGGATCTTCCGCGAGTTGGTCGCGCAGGTCCGTGGGAAGGTCCGGATGGTCGGCGACGGCCACGCGTACGGCGGAATCGGGGTCGGCGGCCAACTCCGGCGACGGGGGCACGTATTCGACGGCGGCGGCGCGGGTCTCGGGGTCGGCGAGGACGGCGGGCAGCAGGTCCGCCGGAGGGACGTACTTCCGGACACTGTCCCTGCGGACCTGGGGGTTGGGATCGGTCATCAAGGCCCGACGCACACGGCCCGGGGCGTCACGCCAGTGGTGGACGATCTGCCGGCGCACACGCGGATCCGGATCCGCGGCCAGACGGGCCAACAGTTCTGGCGGCAGATGATCGTTCCCCGTGAGGAACATCCGCACGGAGGGATCCGGATCGTCCGCCAGCCGGGCGAGCAGTCCCGGCGGATCGTCGGCGACGCTGGTGGCGATCCCGCACCGGACGATCGATTCCGGGTGCTTCGCCAGGCGGGCCCTGATGTCGGCGGGGACGGAGGCGTTGACCGAGAGGGAGCGTATGGAGCCGAGCGCGATGATCTCCTGGATCATCGCCTCGGTCAGATCTTCGCGCAGCAGCGCCACCGTGCGGCGGGCCTGCGGGTGTCGGAGCAGACGCCACACCAGGTCGGCGGGAAGATTCTTTTGGGCCGCCAACGCGCGCAGTTCGGCATCCGGACTCATGGACCGCAGGCTAGCGGTCGGGAGGAATTTGTCGGTCGTCGTCCGCGGTCCGCCGCACGGCCTCGATGGTTGTGGGGCGTTGCCCGCCGGCCGACGCGGGCGCGGACATCGGGCGCGGTTCGGTCGTGGGGCGCCCGTGCGGGTGCCCGGGTGGGAGCAGGAGAGGTGGCAGGGGGTTGCGGGCGTGGGCGATCGCGGCGTCCAGGCCGCGCCGGGCGAAGGCGCTCAGCCGTACGACGCGGTCCGGGGCGTGGGCCGCGGGCCACAGTTGGACGAGGTAGCGCTCGCCCGCCGGGTCGCCGGCGCTGCCGTCGTATTCCAGGCCCCGTCCGTGGGCGTGGACCCGGACCCGGTACGCGGCCGCCCCGTCGGGGCCCAGGGGCAGGCGCACGGAGGGGACGTCGCAGATCTCCACGACGTGGAAGTCGTCGGTGTGCACGGTCAGCGAGGACTCCGCGACGTCCTCCCACCCGCCTGCGGGCGTGCCCGGGTCCGTGTCGTGGACCTCCACCGTCAACGGCATCCGCACACACGTCGCCGGCCCGCTCTTCAGGCGGACCTCGTCGTCCCGGGCCTGGACGAGACCGGTGGTGTTCCCGGAATACGGCCAGTCCCAGGAAAACCTCTCCCCCGCAACCAGGTGCAGCGAGTGATTGTCGACGAACACGAGACCACGCGCGGAATCGCGAACAGTCCTCCGCCGCGCAGGTGTCCGCGGGAGGCGACCGCGTTTCCCGGGTGGATGTCGGTGACGCCGGCGGACCTCCTCGAGCAGGCCGTCGGCACGGCGACGCAACTGCTCGGCGCCCGGCAGTACACCCTGCCGGTCGCGCGCATCGGCCGAGCGACGACGCCCGGGTGCGGATGGCGCACGGGAATGTGGGGCGGCACGGCGGAGTGCTGCGGGTCGCCGACGGGTGGCGGCGGCTGGGCTGCCGCTACCGGATCGACTTGCCGGCCGACGCGGCAGCCGCGGCGGCCGTCGGCCCGGACTCGGTCACCGTCCTCCGCTCGGCGCCCGGCACCCGCCGCTCCCGCGCCGCACGCGGTGCACCGGCAGCCGCCGACGTGGGCGGTGGCCGACACGACCGGGCTGCGGCGGTCGGACGAACCGGCGCTGCCGAGTCGGCGCCCGCCCGAGCCGGAGATCGCGCCCCGGCGGAACTACCGCGGGTAGGGCAGTGGGTCGCGTCAGGGCCGGCTCGGGCGCGGCCGGACGGGTCCGGGGCCGGGCTGTGTTCCTTCGCGCTGCTCGACGAGGAGGGTGTTGAGCGCGGCGCGCAGAATCGCCGTGTCGACGTCGAGCAGAATCGGCAACTTCACGGGCGGCAGCGGGCCGGCGGCGCCGACGCGTTCGACCAGCACGTAGCTTTGCGGTGCCCGCCCAGCGGCGATCCCGGTCCGGAACTCGGCCACGTCCTCCCACGCCACGACGCGCCGCCCGCGGACCGCGATGCCGTCCGCGTCGACCCGCAGCCGCACGCGCGGCACGACCAGCCGGACGATCCACACGACGACGGGCACCAGCAGCACCGTCATGACCGGGACGAGCACCTTCGGCGTGTCCGGATTCGGACTCGCGAACGACCCCGCCATCGCCGCGAGCAACGGCACCGTGCAGCCGGCAATGGCCGCGAGGGCCTTCGTGGAGGTCCGCGCTTCGAACGCGCCATCGCGCCGAACGCCGTCGACGACGCGACGCACTGCTTGCCATTCGTCCAGCGGGCTGCGCTCCATCCGGCCACGCTAGCGGGCACCCTCAGACCTCCCCTCGTCCGTCCCCGCTCACCCGCCCACGCCCCCTTGGTCGCCGGCGCCACCTGCGCCTTGAAGCGTTCGATCATCCGGTCCGCAACGCCGAGTTCGACGCACTCGAATCCCTCGCCGTCGACCTCGACAGGGTGCGGCGCCACGGCCGACAGCGGTTCTGCCCGACGCGGCCACCGGCCCCGGTCCGAGGGCACTCACGCCGGTGCCGCTGGACCTGCCCGGCTATCCGGACGTCGCGTAAGGCAGCGCCCCGGCGCCGGTCGGCACCGACACGGAGCACTAGGCTGCGGGTCGAGACGGCCCGGACGCCCGCGCGGGGCGGGAGGGTTCTGTGACGATCCTGGTTCTTGCGTTCGTCGGCGCGCTGGTCGGCGCAGTCGTGCGGCCGCTGGTCCTCTCTCGCGCCGTCGCGTATGGCGAGGCCCGCGCACCCGGAAATCAGACGAAAGGACTCCCGTGTTCCCGGTGCCGGCACCGGTGCTCGGTCACACTTTCGACAGTCCCGGTTCCTCGAAGGCGTAGTCGGGATCGGTCCGTGTGGAGTCGACCTGAATCGGGGCTCAGGGTTGCCCACGCCACCGCGTATCCCGCTGCGCGGCCCGATCACTGGGTCGATATGCCCGCAACCGTCTATCCCCGACGTCCGTATCGCTCGCCCGAGCCGAAAAGTCGGCCGGTTCCTCGTGCCGCGCCGACTGTACCGAAGGCCATGGCCCTGCGAGGCCGCCGAGAGTCGGCCGCCATGGACTGCGCGGACCCGCTCCTCAGCGCGGTGGGGCCGACAGGGGGCGGGCGCCGGCACCGGACGACAGCGGTTTGGCCACCACTCGGTCGGCCGCAGCGTCCCGGTGCCGGGAGTGGGGGTCACAGGGCGTGAATCCGGCGGCGGCGAGGGCGTCGGCGGTGTGGGTGTCGCTCCCCGCGACCAGGCGTCGTGCTCCGGCCTGGGCGGCGGTGTGTTCCAGCGTGGCGAGCAGGTGGCGGCCGTGGCCCCTGTCGCGATGTTCCGGGACGACGAACAGGTACGCGAGTTCCGCCGTCCTGCCCGGCAGGGTGCGCCACCCGCCGCAGGCGATCGGCGTCGGTCCGTCGTAGGTCAGGACGAACAAACCCTCGGGGGGTTCGAAGTCGCGGGGCTCGGTGGCGTCGGGGTGGTCGGCGAATCCGTGGAGGGCGACCTGTTCCGCGTACAGGGCGCGCAGCAGGGCCCGGGCGTCGGGATGGGTGCAGGACCGGGGAACCAGACGCAGGTTCGTCGAAGGGTGCGGGCCGTCGGTGCCGAACGGCCCGTGGCGGCCCCGGTGTCCGCCGAGGACTGCCCCGCCCTTGGCGCGATGCGCGAAACCGATCAACGACCTCCTCCTGTCCCACGTATCGGTGTCGCCGGCATTCTCCGGGACGTTCCCACCGGTGAACAGCCGCCGCGACGAACACACCGAGATCGAACTCCCCCGGATCACCGCAATCCATGCGATCCCTGCCCTGGGACCCGAAGTCTTCCGGTCCGTGAGCGAGGGTCCGACGCGGCACTGTGCCCGCATGTTCCACGGAATCGACGACATCGACTGGGCTTCGCTGGGGCACGCGTACGGCTCGGCAGAGGAGGTCCCGGCTCTGCTACGGGCCATGGGTTCGGCGGACGCCAAGGAGCGCACCACCGCGTTCGACGAGTTCCACGCCTCGGTCTGCCATCAGAACAGCGTCTACGACGCCACGGCTGCGAGCATTGCGTTCCTGGTCGAACTCGCCTGTGATGCCGCCACCCCCGATCGTGCCGCCGTGGTGGAGACGATCGTCGGCATCGGGCACGACGCCATGGCATCCCTCGACCACTCCTTCGGATACGAACCCTCCCGGGCATGCCTGGACGCCGTCACCGGACTGCGCCGGCGCGCCGACACACTGGTCGCGTTCACCGCCGATCCCGACCCGAGCGTGCGCCGGGCCGCGATCCCCGCCCTGGCGCTGTTCGTCGACGACGGCGGCGGAGCCCGCGCTGCCGCGCTGCTGCGCGATCGGCTGCCGGCCGAACACGGACTCGTCGAACAGTTGGCGGTCATCGAGGCCATGACGACGCCGGCCCTGCGGCTCCCGGCCGTGTCCGAGAACGCGCGGGCGTGGCTCGCCGCCGTGGCCGCCGACGCGGACGCACACGCGCAGACCCGGCTGGCGGCCGTGGCCCAGCGCGCCCGCTGCACCCCGGAGTCGATCGGGCCCGAAGTCGTTGCGACAGCGGTCGAGTTGCTCGACGAGATCGCGGCCGGCGCTCCGTCGGAACGCACGTGGCGGCATCCCACACCGGAAGCGGTGACGACACAGGACGTGCCACCGCGGGTCGCGGCCGCGTTCGACGACCTCGAGCGGTTCACGCGCGTGTACGCGCTCACCACCGGTACGCTTCGCACCCTGCACGAGGCACTCGCCGAACGTGTCGCGCTGCGCACGGAGTTGCTGACCGCGCAGCTGCGCAGCTCCGATCCGGGCACGCGCCTGGACGCGATACGCATGAGCGGCGACCTAGTGAAGAACTGGCGCGGCGACCACGGGGCGCTCCTCCTGCTGGTCGCGGACCAGCTCGGCTCACAAGACGGGGAAGTCGCCGCCGAGGCGGCCGCCGTCCTGGACACCTGCCACGCGATCGCCGGGCCGGCCCGCGAGGCGTTGGCGTTGCACGTCGCGGCGCGGCGTGCCGAGCGCGGCCCGAACGTGTGGGCCGATCCCGACCCGGAGTTGCGGCGGGCGCACCAGTCGGCCGTGTGTGTGCCGGCCCGGTTCGGTGACGTGCGGGCGCTGCCGTGTCTGCTGGTGGCGTTGGACGGTGGGGTCGACACCTGGCGGACGTTCCCGGTCGCGGGCCATCTGCCTCAGGCGTCGCAGGTCCTGGTACCGCGGTTGTGCGGGCACCTGCGCGACGCCGACCTCGCGCGGTCGTGGTTCGAGGGCACCGCGCATCCGCTGCTGTATGCCCTGTCCCGGCTCGGGGACGCAAGCGCGGTGCCCGCGATCGTCGACACGCTGGCGGCCGCAGTACGCGACGGGCATTGGGGCACCGCCGACGCGGCGCTGAAGGCCCTGGCACCGTTCAGGGTGGCAGCCGCGTCCGCCCTGCCGCTGGTCCGGCGGTTGACCGCGGCTCCCGAGACGCGCGTTCGAATCGCCGCCGTCAAGGCTCTGCACGCCCTCGGCGGCGAGCACGACGAGGTGCGGGCGGTGATCGTCGAACTGGCGGAATCCGAAGGCGCGTCCTGGATCCGCGAGGTGGGGGACCTGCTCGGCCCTATCGGCCCCCCCGGTCCCGGCCGCTCTGGTGGCACACCTGCGGGAGGCGCTGACGCACGACTACGAGTGGCAGCGGGTCCACGCCGCCACGGCACTGTGGGACCTGTTCGGCGAGCCCGAGGCACAGACGGTGCTGAACACGCTGCTGCGGGCGTGGGAGGTGAACTCCTCGACGGCCAACCACAGTGTGGCCTGCCTGGACCGGATGGGCGCGGCCGCGGAACCGGCGGTGCCGACGCTCAGGGCCGCGCTGGCGCTTGCGCGCCGCGACGGCTGGTCCAGAGCGCTCGAGAGCGACGAGGAACTGCAGCGGATCATCCGCCGGATCCTGTCGAGGTTCGACTAGAGACCCACGCCGGTCGGCGGCCGCGGACACCGCGTCTGGAGCGCACGAGGCCGGGGGCACGAGCGTGTATCTGCGCGGGTGGCGTCTGCGGGCATTGAAGGGGCGATTGAGTATGCGTACTCGGGCGCGGATCGGCCGGGGCACCTACGTTGAGGTGCGGCCGACCTCGATCCGACCACCAGTCTCAGCGAGACCCACTATGAAGGGTTTGACGGCCACCGTGATGTTCCGTCCCGAGCGCTCCGGCATCGAGCGTGTGCCGCATCCGCTTTTGCCGACACAGGGTGGTCCCGTACACCGCGTCCGCTTCCTTCCGTTCGGTCTCGGTTGGTTGGTGCGGATCGAATCCTCGAGCTCCGCGACCGTGGGGTGTCCGTCCGCGTCGATTCGGCGGTGCGGCGGCACTCGTGGATCACGTTCAATCCACAGCTCACGCTGGACGACAGCCTCGGCCACCCGCCAAGGTCTGAGCAGCAGGCGACTCGTCTCGAGTACAACCTCGCCGCCCGGGGTCGCGCCAACTGTCATGACAGCAACCGTCTCACGGGCGAACGCACGGAGCAGCCCGAACCCGGCGAACGCCCGGCGGCCGACGCCGTCGAGGCCCGCGCCATCACCGCAGTTCCGCGAAGTCCCGCTTACCGGTGTGCTGCATGCCCAGGACGTGCGCCGGCCCGAAGACGGGAAACTCCGACCTTGCGTGTCCGCGTGCACCCGACCGGGCTCGACCCGCGGGATGTTCGCCGGCGGGCGTCGACTCGTCTTCGAGGAGAACAATCGGCCGCCGGCCAACCCGCTCACCTCCCCCGAGTACATCAAGGACATCGAGGGCCCGGACGGCCGGTCCCTGTGCCAAGCTGCGCCAAAGCACCCGGACCTGGACCGAGTCCGCAGCCTCCGCCCCGATGCTGCCGGCCCGCTCCCGCCACGCCTGCGTCCGCCCCCAGGACCGGTACGCCCGCCCCGGCGTCGACACCGGGGCGCGACATGTCGCCGCACGCGACCCCGCCGCCCGAGCCGAACCGTGCGCCGACGCACCTCCGTTCCCGGCATTGTCCGAAGCCGGGAACGGAGGTGCTAGCATCACCGGCGCAGAGACAACCAGGTCACTGCGGGACCAGAATTGGGGGGTGAGTTGATGTCTGTCGCCAAGGCCGCTGCCGTGTGCAGTGCCCGCCGGACCATCCTCACGTCCCGGGCCCCGGTCTGACCTGACGGCGATGCCCCCGCAAGAGCCCTGACAGCTCGCGGAAGGCAATCCACTGTGCCGATCGGGGTCCCTTTTCAAGGGTCCCTACGTTGTCTCAATCCTTTTCGCATCATGCTCAACCGTATTCCCTGGCGGACTACGGCTGGGACGAGGCG
Source organism: Embleya sp. L77 (assembly GCF_055557415.1). NCBI lineage: Bacteria > Bacillati > Actinomycetota > Actinomycetes > Kitasatosporales > Streptomycetaceae > Embleya > Embleya sp. L77. Next base: position 3,197,893 of record NZ_CM145710.1, on the reverse strand, counting down.
TGTGAGCACGCCTTCGCACCCCATCGCGCCGCCGGACTGATCCCCGCCCGCATCGTGCGAGCCGAACGCGGCTCGTGCGAAGCAGTCACCGACGCCGGAATCGTCCGTGCGGAGATTCCCGGCACCGCCGATCACGGTGATCCGTTGTCGGCACCGTGCACGGGAGACTGGGCGGCACTGCGCCCCGCCACCACCGGCCGCGCGCCGGTGCTGCACGCGATGCTGGAACGTCGCACCGCCCTGGTGCGCTCGTCTTCTTCGCGTACCTCGCACGGCCAGGTCCTGGCCGCCAACGTCGACACCGTCGTGGTGACGGTGTCGCTCGCGGCACCGCTCAAACACGGTCGAACCGAACGCATGCTCGCCCTGGCATGGGAGAGCGGCGCCCAGCCGGTCGTGGTGCTCACCAAGGCCGACGCATGCGCGGACCCGCCCTCCGCCGAGGAGCAGGTGTCCGGGGTGGCCGCCGGTGTGGACGTACTGGTCACCAGCGCCGTGACCGGACAAGGCCTGGACACCCTGACCGCCGTCCTGAACGGCACCATCGTGCTGCTCGGCCCTTCCGGAGCGGGCAAGTCCACCCTGGGCAACCGGTTGCTGGCCGAGGACCGGCTGGCCACCGGCGCCGTCCGCGAGGTGGACGGCAAGGGCCGACACACCACTTCCTGGCGGGAACTGCTCCCGCTACCCGGCAGCGGGGTCCTACTGGACACCCCCGGCCTGCGCGCGATCGGTCTCCACGACGCCCAGAGCGGGCTGGAACAGACCTTCGCCGAGATCGAGCACCTCGCACAGGCCTGCCGGTTCACGGACTGCGCACACGTGAACGAACCCGGCTGCGCGGTGCTCGCCGCCGTCGAGACAGGCGAGATTCCCCAACGCCGCCTGGACAGCTACCACCGACTACTGCGCGAGAACGCCTACTCCGCCTCCCGCACCGACTCGCGGCTGCGCGCCGAGCGCGAGGCCACCAGGAAGGACATCACACGCCACCTGCGCGCCACCTACCAGTTCCGGGAGCACCGGAAGTGAACAACAACGACACCCCCACCCCCGGCGGCGACCCGGTGACGCAGGCGTTGTTCACCCTGCACCGCGACCTGCCCCGGCAGGGCCCGGGCTCGGACGCCACCACACGGCACGCGCTGCAGACGGCCGGACCGCTGCCCGAGCACCCGCAGGTCCTGGACGCGGGCTGCGGCCCCGGCCGCTCCACACTGCCGCCGGCCGAAGAAGCCGGCGCGCACGTGACCGCGGTCGACCTGCACCAGCCGTACCTGGACAGCCTCGCCGCCGAAGCGGCCCGCCGGGGCTTGGACGACCGGATCACGGTCGTCAACCGCTCGATGGACCGGCTGCCCGTCCCCGATCACAGCTTCGACGTGATCAGGGCCGAGGGGTCCGTCTACACCATCGGCTTCGACGTCGCCCTGCGCGCCCGGCGTCGCCTGCCCGCCCCGGGCGGCGTCCTCGTCGTCACCGAAATCGAATGGACCGTGCCCAGCCCCGCCGCCCGGTACGCGCCTACTGGGACGCGGCCTACCCGCTGCGCACCCACGCCGCAAGCACCGACGCCGCACAGGCCGCCGGCTACCGTCTCCCCGCGCACCGGCCACTGCCGGAAAGCGACTGGTGGGACGAGTACTACGCGCCGCTCACCCGGCGCATGGACCGAGCGGACCCCCAGCACCCCGGCACGCCGCAGGCCCTGGCCGCACACCGGACAGAGATCCACATGCGGCGCGAACACGGCAGCGACTACAACTACGCCGTCTACATCCTCCGCCCCCACGACCACACTCCCGACACCACCGAGGACGAAACCATGACCACCTGGACCACCTGTTCCGAGACCACCGAGGACATCCCCGCCATCCGCGACATCCTCCTCGCGGCCTTCCCCACCGCCCTGGAGGCCGACATCGTCGACGCCCTGCGCGCCGACCCGAAGGCGTGGATCGCCGGACTGTCCATGGTCGCCGCGGCCCCCGACGGCACCGCGACCGGGTACGCGCTGCTCACCCGCTGCCACGTCGACGGCGCACCCGCCCTCGCCCTGGCACCCTGCGCGGTGCTGCCCTCGGCCCAGCGCACCGGCGCCGGCTCCGCCGCCATCCGCGCCGCACTCGACGCCGCCCGGGCCATGGGTGAAAACCTCGTCCTCGTCCTGGGACACGCCGACTACTACCCGCGGTTCGGCTTCACACCGGCCTCCCGCCTCGGTATCCGCGCACCCTTCGAGGTACCGGACGAGGCCATGATGGCCATGGCCCTCGACAACACCCGCACGGTCCCCGCCGGAACCATCCAGTACCCCGCCGCGTTCGGCGTCTGACCCCTCCTGTGGTACCCCGGGGCTCGAACACCCGGGGTACCACAGCCCCTTCCGTCGAGGAGCGGACCGGCACGACGATCGGAGCTGTCCCGCCACGCGGGACGCCACACGAGGGGGGCCCGGTCGCCGCGCGGCCAAGAGTTCGCCGGCGTATGTCAGGCGTCTGGGGCGATTGCCGTGCAATCGCCCGAGTCGCACTATACGTGGCGACGTCGGGGCGGCGTTCGGCGTCGACATGCAGATGGCCGAGGCGCACGAGGTGGGCAACCGAATCGCAGCCATACACAAGGCGGGCGGGTGTGCCCACATGTCCGGCCGGCAATACACGCGGGGCCTGAGCGACCCCGACATCCTTCCGGGACAGACGAAATGCGCGTCCGGGTGTGGCCGCATATTCGAGTCCGATCAGGCTTGGTACGACGCCCAGAACGAGGCGCTGACGGAGTGAATCGGATGCCGGGTCGGCGTTACGCCCGCCGATCCGGCATCCGATTGGGTAAGCCGCCGGCTCGTCGCTTCGTCTCGGGTCCGACCATGTCGAACCGGCTCCTCGCAACCAGGCAACGACCCGACCGATTCGGACGGAGGATGGATAGTGAAGTTCCTGATCAAGAGCGAGGGCGCGGTGCCGGCCGAGGTGACCGGACCCGCGGATGAGATCACCGGCGTGGCATTCGAATGTGCCGACCGGCCGGCGGTGCAGTACATCGGTGTGGACCCTGCACGGCGACGGGTCGGTGTCTGTTGGGCACTGGCCGGACGGGGAGCACTGGCGCGCGGAGATACGCACGAACGGGACGTCCTACACCGATCAATGAGTGGCGGTGGAGTGTTGGCAGCGAGTCGAGGTCGCGGCGTGATTGCGCACGATCTTCAGGTGGTGCGCCGGGTGCGGGGCCGCGTCCTCGCCCCCGCCCGGGTGGGGCAAATGCGTGGCGGACCGGACGTCTGCGCCCTGCTCTCTCGGCGGCGCCCTCGCCGCCTCCCCGTCCGCCATGGCATGCGCTTGCGCAGGCCGACCGCCACGGCGGTCCGAGCGGGGGCCTGGCTCGGCCGGGGGAGGGCTCGGTCCGCCCGCCGCCCTTCTTCCGATCGGCCGGAGACCGGGCGAAGACCCCTGTCTTACCTCCGTGGTGCTCAAGTCCTATGAGCCGGTTCCGCGATTTCAACTTCAAGCTGCTCGTCATCGAGAAGCTCATGTACGGACGTGAGCGACTCCTCCCGGTCTACGACCTGCCCGGGCGGCTGGCCGAGCGTGGGATCCGCGACGCCGCGTCCTACGTTCTGAGGAACGGCCTTCACGAGGAGGTACTGCCGGAGTCCCGGGCTCATTTCGAGGCCCTGGAGATCCCGGCCGAGTTGCTCGCCCGCGTCGAGGAGCTGTGCTTCGACGCCGGGGCGGAGGTCTTCCGGCACTGTGCCCCCGCCTGGGACGGCGAGGACGATCTGTTCGACGTCCGCTCGCTCGACGACCTCGTCCTGCTGCCCAACCTGCGGGCGGTCACCTTCGTGGAGGACGGCGTCCTGGCGGTGCCGGACGCGGCGGAAGTCTTCGCCGCGCGCGGCATCGACACCGACTGAACCCCGGCACCCATTCGCCGCCCGCCGCCTCGGCCGGGGCCCTTGGGGCCCGGCCGAGGAAGGCCGCCCACCGCCGTCACACGGGCGCCTACGGCTGCTCCGGCGCCCCGACGGCCCCGGCTCGCCCACGACCCCATGCCCCACCTCGCGCCAGGTTTTCGCCAAGCGTTCGCAGAACTGGCCCATTTTGGGGGCGAGTTCCATGCCTGCCTGACCCGTCGCAGTGATGCGCTGTTCGAGCTGACGGACGCGATGCTGTGTGCGGACGGGCCGGTGAGGACTTTGATCGGGCTGTCGCCGGCGCCGGAGCATCGCCGTGGCCACGGAGCGCTCTATGACGCGGTCAACCACGGCCGGATCGACGCCGACCGGCTGCGGAACGCGCTGGTTCGGCTGACCCTGCCCAGAGCCGTGGACGGGCGGATCGTGCTCGCGGTCGACGTCTCGCCGTGGCTGCGACCGGACGCGGACGCCAGTCCGGACCGCTCGTTCTGCCCCCACTTCGGCCGGGCCGAGGGCAAACACCGGATAGTGCCCGGCCGGCCGTGCTCGATCGTCGCGGCGCTGGAGCCGGGCCGCAGCTCGTGGACCGTGGTACTGGACGCGGTCCGGCTCGGGCCGGGTGAGGACGTCGCGGCCTCCACCGCCGTCCAGGTCCGCGAGGTCGTCGAACGCTTGGTCATCGCCGGGCAGTACGAACCACGGGACCCGGACATGCTGGTCGGTACTCGTCGCAACTGTCCTTGTAGATATCCGCATCATGAGTGAATGAATTATCGCAGATGATGTCCCGATTGGCCTTCTCCCCCGATTTGCCCGGAATGCTTGACTCTTCGGGGCCACGAGTCAAGGGAATTCCCCGACCGCTGGTCAATTTTTGACCCCATTTTGATATCGCTTTGTTCTTGGAAGAGGCGGATCATGGCTGCGGAGGAACCGTACTTCGGATCAGCGATGTCGATGGTCGGGATGAAACCCGGAATGACACAGCCTGTCGTCGACCCCACCCATTTGTCATCACATCGAACATTCTGCAGAGCACCACCTCCCCATTTTGCTTTTTGAGGTAGGGGCGTCGTGTCGGGGATATGACCGGTGAGTTCCCATCCGGGGACAATACTCGATTGGCCCACACCACTGCCGGCCCCCGTCCACTCCATGGTCCCGTTCTCGAACTTTAACTGTGCACCCTTCGAGATCTTCCGGGCCGGCCAATTTTCTTTCACGGTACAGAACGGTGAACAACTCGATTTAATGGTCACTTCGAGATCTTTGGCGAGCCCCTTGACCTCGTCCATCTGGACTATAAGCTCGTTACTGAAGACCGGACTGTTCGATTTGACGTTGAGCACCTGCGCGATTCGGCGCTGCCCACCTTGTCGTGGGTGTTCCCGTCGAAAATTGCGTAGTCTTTCGCCGCGGCGTAACACCAGGTGAATCGATCGAAGTCCTCTTTTTCATAGCCGGGCTTGCATGTCCAAGCCGCCGCAGGACCGATGCTGTCGGTGTTCTCGAATGTGAAACCAGGCCGGCCTGTTTTCCTTCCGTCGCTCACGCACGAGAAATATCGGCCAGGCGGTGTAATCGGAGCTGCGGGTAACCCTGGGCACGCAGCCGCCAAAGATCCGCCTTCCGATCGGGAACGGCTCGCGGCCTGGCCGAGTGCGACATCCTCCTCCGGCACGTATGGCGCGGCCTCGACCTCGTCGTAACGGGCGCCACCCTGAGCGGCCGGTAATCGGGGCAGGTCGGCGACTTGCGCAGACGAAGCAGGCGGCGGCGCGGCAGCCAGAGGCAGGCTGCCGAGGAGGGCCGTCACGACACAGGTGCCAAACCCGCGAGGCACGTTCTTCTTGATTTCCTGACAAGAGGAACCGTCCATTCCACTCAGATTCCGAATGAGATCGAGTGAGAGTACTGGCGCATCGGGACCCGCGACGCGACATCAATGTGTGGATATGGAAGAAATGACACTATCTGCGCGCTTTCGGGCTTCGGGATACGATGACCTGCCGGACTTGGCGGTCAAGCCCAATGCACCGACCGGCGGAGAGAAACGCGGAGAGAACATGAGCGGATCGCAATGGGAAATGATTCGACGTTCATTCATCCATGGAGGCTTTTTTGCCTATGCAAAAGGCGTCACCGTGACAGAATTGATCTCAGCGGCAGCAGGGGACGATGCGCACATCTTTTCCACTACACGAGACGAAGGACTGGATCCTGAACTCTTCAATCGAGGCCTGACGCTGCTCCGTGCCGGCGTCTCGAATGACTGGACATTCTGCACGAACGCCTTCTCCAGCGCGATGATGAACGATCGGTTCCTGCGCAGTGTCTCCCGTCGCGGGCAGGTGTTCGCCTTCACGTGGGATATCAACTCGTTCGCATGGTTCGGTTTTGCGCGAAACGGAACGATCGAGGCGTCTTTCGATCCGAGTACCGGCCCGGGAGGCCAGTTGGCGAGTGCGACGTTCATGGACATGCTGGGTGTTTCGCTCACCAGATGTGATTTGGGCGAGGTGTTTGCCCTGTGCGAGAACGCAACGTCGTTCTCGATTTTCGAGAGGGACATCGAGGGCCCACTGCCGTCTGTGTACCTCGAGGTCTGAGACCTCGATTGCGTCACAGCATGGGATTCGCCCTCGCTACCCGGCTCGCGTGATCGGGTCCGGGGCCTGCCGTCACGGCGACCTCAATCGGCGGGCCGGGACTTCCCCGCCGCCGACCCGGCGGCGATCGACGGGAGGATCCTCTTCTCCTTGTCGGCGCTGCGGAGTGCCGTTCGGACCGGCCGGCGCATGGACGGGCCTTTGCCCGGGCGCACCGGGTCGGCCCGTCCGGGTCGCGGCGGTGTCTTCGCGTAGCCGCCCCACGACACGCGAGCGGGTGCCCCCGCCGCGACTCGAATGATCGTCGTACGACAAACGATCGTTCGGTTCGGCAGCAGGAGGGCCAGGACGCCCCGGTGGGGCCGGGGGCCGAGAGAGGGGTCACCCGGGGAGGAGGACGGGAACCTCGACTACGTGATGGAGAAGATGAAGGAGGTCCTCGCCGGGATCGCCGGACAGACCCCCGGTGTGGATTCCGGCTCGGCATGCTGGTCGGCGCCGCCTGGGACGCCGCCTTCAACAAGAAGGAAATCGAGTCGGAGAGGTGACGGTGCCCGGCAACCGGATCGTCCGCAGCGGCTTCGACACACGCTCCGGTCGCGACGCCGGAGACACGCTGCTGACGCACGAGGATTCCCCGACAGCGCGCTTCGCGGTCAACGACTTCGCCGCCATCGCCGCCATGGGCGGGGCCCGCGACCGTGCTCTGCGGGTGGGACGGGACATCGCGATCATGGGCTACAACGACACGGCGCTCGCCGCCGAACTTCCCGTCCCGCTCACCAGCATCGACTCGTCACCGAGCGACGGTGAAGGCGGGCCCGTTCCCGACGAGGCGGTGCACCCGTGCCCCCGGTCGGTAAAACCAACCGAGACGACGTTAACCGAACCCCACCCACGCGCGAGCCCGGACCACGACAAGACCGGCAGGACCGGCAGGGCCACTGCTCCTGGAACCCGGGCACCGGGTCCGGGAGTCGGGCACGGGGACGGGGCGGAGCGCGGCGCCAGCCGCCCGACGCGCCGGGCCCGCGCGAGTGAGACAACCCCCGCCCCGGCCTCCCGCGGGCGCGCTGGTCGTGCGTTCCCGGTGGCCCGGGGCGCCGGCCAGTGTCGCGGCCGGCGCCCCGGGCCTGTCGGGGCACGATCACGCGCCCTCGTCCGCCCGGCTCGTTAGCACTTCCGGCCGGGCGCGGTTTTCACCTGAGCGTCCCGGGGTGAGGCGCCTCGCCGGCCGGGACCCGAACGAAGACGAACAGCCGCGTGGTCGAAGGAATCGGGGTCGGGCTCGGGCTGCGCCGTGCGGCTCAGCGCGGGGGCCCGCTGTCCAGGCGCCGAGGAGGAGCCCGCTGTGGTCGGCGAGAAGGCCGCCGGCGCGTTCCCCCTGCGGGAAGGCCCCAGGGAGCATCGGCCACGTCCCGCCTACGCACGAACGGACGGCGGCCCGCGCCGGCGCGAGCGACTCAGGACCGACCGATGGGCGGATGCTCGGCGGTGATCGCCCCGCCGGACAACGGCCTGGCCGGGGCGCAGTTCGACGTAGGCCCAGGGGCGGCGCCGGCGATCGAGGGCATGGTGCGCCGGATGGGCCGGCAGTGCGCGTTCGGTGGCGTGGTCAGCCCGCCCGGATACCTCTCGAGAAACCTTTTCAGCTCATCGGTGTTCATGGTCCCCCAAGTCCGGAAGCAGGGTGAAGCCGTGGTTCGCGCTCCGACGGGTGTGAACGCGCGTACCGACACTTGCCCGAGCCGGGGCCGGGGCCGGCAAGCCGCCCGACCGCGTGAGGTATCGTCGGCGACATACCGCATCGCATGGCGGCCTCCTTTCTCGCAGTAGAGCCGTTCGGAGGTCCTTCATGCCTGCTCTCACCGTGCGCCCCTTTCACCGTGACGATCGCGACCAGTTGACCGAGCTCGTCAACGCGCATGTCGCCGCCGTGGTGCCCGGCGTGTCCGTGTCCGTCAATACCGTTCTCGGGCAACTCACCCGGCGCCCCGACGAGTTCGTCACCGATCCGTGGGTGGCGGAGCGGGCCACCCTGGTCGCCGAACAGCACGGGGCCGTGGTCGCCGCCGCGCATCTGCTGCGCTACCGCGACGACGCCGAGGTCGGCCCGGACCTTCGCGGCGCGGGCGAGATCGCTTGGTTCCTCCACCGCCCGCCGGCGTCGTTCCGGCCCGGCTCCGAGACGGCGGCGGATCAACTCATGGCCGCGTGCCTGGCCCGGTTGGCGCGTTGGCACGTGCGGGTCCGCTACGCCGACGGAACCCTGCCCGCGCCCGGGGTCTACGGCCTGCCCGACGCGTGGCCTCACGTGCGGGCGGCCTACGAGCGGGCCGGCTTCCGGCACACCGGCCACACCGAGGTGGTGCTGCTCGCCGAGGTCGCCGACCTGCCGGCGCCGCCTACCGAGCCGTCGATGCCCCGACCGGCCGTGCGGCGCACGCTCGGCGAGTGCGGAACCCGACTGACGGCCCATCTCGACGGCCGCGTCCTCGGCTTCATCGAGGTGGACACCACCCTCGACCGGCCCGAACGGCTCGCCCGCAACGGAGGATTGGCCGACATCGGCAACCTCGTCGTCGAACCGGACCACCGCGTCGACGGGTTGGCGGACTGGCTCCTGGCCCAGGCGGCCCGGTGGCTCCGCCTGGCCGGGGTCGACCGCGTGCTCGCCTACGAGTCGGCCGACGACGCGGACGCGATCGGGCGACTGACCGCCGCCGGCTTCCGCGAACTGACCCGTACCGACCGAGGGTGGGAGCACCGACAGGGCTGACGCGGCGAGAATCCGGGCGGGGGCGTCCCCGTCCGGATCCGCCGACCGGTAACGCGAAACCGCGCACCCGCCGGGAGTACGCGCTTGCTCCCGACCTCCCGTCGCCACGGCCCGGCACCGCGTCACCACGGCGGCCGTCGAGCGAGTTCGGGGCAACTCACCGGACCGACTTCATCATCGGCGACTCGACCGGCACGCCCCGGCCCACGACCATGCGCTCCCGAAAGCCGAACGGCTATGCGGTATCGGCAACGTTCGTTGCCTTCTTCGCTGTGGTCGGATTGACTCCAACGCATGGACGAGTCACCCGCTGTCGCCGTCACACCGGCACAGGTCGGCCCACGACTTCGCCGTATCCGTACGCAGCGGGGCCTGACCCTGTCCGCACTGGCCGAGGTAACGGGAATCTCCATCAGCACCCTGTCCAGGCTGGAATCCGGCCGACGCCGCGCAAGCCTCGAAGTGCTGTTGCCGATCGCGCAGGCCTACCGGTTGCCGTTGGACGAGCTCGTCGGAGCCCCCGGGGTGGGCAGGCCCCGGATTCGTGCCAGGCCACGTGTGCACAACGGCAGAACCCGCTTTCCGCCGACCGTCCGAGCCCCCTCCAGGCGTCGAAGTCGGTCATCCCGACCCGAGCCGTGCACGCACGAGGGGTACGAGTGTCTGTACGTCCTGTCCGGACGGGTACGACTCGTCCTGGGCGACCGCGATCTGGTCCCGGAGCCGGGCGAGGCCATTGAACGCCGGTTCCGGCGGACGAGCACAACTGCGCTGTCCCAGTGCGTGTCGAAGGCGCCCGGCTGCGCAGCCTCCACGCGACCATCTCCTCGCCCGGATGCGCCGTGACCTACAACCCCTCCAGGTGCGCGCTCAGGCTCGCCCTGGTGAAGGACCCGGCGACGGCCCGCGTGGGCGACCGCCTCCGGCGCGCATCCCCGGCTGAGGAAGACACGCCGCCCGGTGGCGCCGTCACGTTGGTCATCTTCCGTGTCGACGCTTCCGTTCGTGTGGATGACGAGCGCGGTGGTCATGCCGGCCCTCTCGGTCGGCTGTCGACAACCCTCGACAGTTGGCGCGACCGTACCTGACGCCGGCAGTTCCCCGGCCGGCGTGGATGTCCCCTTGGGCCGGTGGCACGGCAGCCAGGAGCGGCAACCAGGGCCGTTCACCTGTCCGGGGATGCCCGTTGCCTGGATCACCCGCTCCGGTGCGGCCCGTCCGCTCGCGACCGTGGGCGGACCCGACGGCCGCCCGCACGGGGCGTGCGGGCGGCCGTCGGGTAGATGAGGGACCTGGAATCCGTCGTCAGCGCTGCTTTGGCAGCCGCGGCCGTTCGGCGTCCGGGTCGTCGGAGCGGTCGAAGGCTCCGGGACGGGAGAGGTCGTCGAGGAGCTCGTCGATGAGTTCCCGGGTGACGTGCGGCATGACGTAGATGTGGCTGTAGTCGTGGCGGCGGCCGCCGAGGTTGAGGGGGACGCAGGCCAGGGAGTACTTCTGCGTGATCTCGGCCCGGGGCTGCTGGAACCAGACGCTGAGCGCGTGGTCGCCGTGGCCGACCTCGATGCCGTCCTCGGCCCAGGGCTCACCGCGCTCCTGCAACTGCGAGCTCAGCAGCCTGAGGCGATCGGCCGTGTACTCGGCGATCCGCAGGACCTCCGCGGCCTGCCGTACCTGCTGCTCCTCGCTGAACTGGGCGAGGTGGTTCCACATGGCCAGGGAGGCGAATCCGCTGCGGGAGCCGGCGAAGGTGCTGTCCGGGGAGGAGACGACCGCCGGGTCGGATGGCGGGCGCAGCTTGGATCCCGCGCGGGACATGTAGATCCCGGTGGGGACGGGCGCGCCGGGGTACTTGTGGCCGCTGGTGACGATCGAGGACACCTCGGGGACCCGGAAGTCGAAGACCGGGGGTGCGCTGTCGACGAGACCCGTGTCACGGGCCTTCTCCAGGTAGGGGGCGTAGGCGCCGCCCAGTGCTCCGTCGACGTGGATCCAGTAGCCGTTGCGGATACTGACCCGATCGGGGTCGTCGGGGTCGAAGCGCACGGTGCGGTCGACCAGGTGGTGCTTCTCGAAGACGGGGCGCAGCCGCTCGCAGGCCGCCCGGACGTCGTCGTAGGCGCCCTTGAAGACGCTGCCGATGTTGAAGTTGACCAGGACGGGGTGTCCCTTGGCGGCGAAGAAGTCCACGAGGGCGACCAGGGCGTCGACGTCGACGGTGCCGGGGCCCTCGTCGCCGCCGGTGGTCGGGACGCCGCCGAGCGGCCAGCCGTTGTATGTCTGCGTGCCGGTGCCGGCCATGTCGATGGGGCACTCGCCCGGGTAGAGACTTCCGCCCAGATCGTAAAAGGTCGGGATGTCCAGCACCCGCATCGCCTTGATGTGGGAGTAGTGGGTCTCCTGTGAGAAGAACGCCACGGGGGAGTAGGCGTTGGGGTTGTCGTCCGGGTGTGTCGCTCGCAGGTAGGTGGTGCGGCAACTGGCGTCGCCGGAGACCTCGTCGCGTACCAGGGCGTTGCCGTCGAGGTAGTCACGGGCGTTCCACATGGCGTAGAGGTTGCCCTCGGTACTGCCCATGGACAGGACGTAGCCCCACCCGTCCTGATCCCGCGGGTTGGCCGGGTCCTGGGGCAACGGGGCATGCCACAGGCGGGCGTAGTGCTCCAGGACCGCGCGCTCGAGCCACCGGGAGTGGAGGCTGTAGTTGCTGTCGACGAACGGGTCCCCGATGTTGTTGATGTGGTAGCCCAGGAAACGGCCGAGGGCGGCGTGACCGTCGAGTGACAGGTTGACCTGGTAGCCCAGCAGACGCCCGCTCCGCTCGCCGAGGTACCCCTCCAGCTTGGCGAGGACCGCATTCCGCTGCTCGTCGGTGTAGGCGTCGGTGCCCAGTCGGTAGTCCTCGTTGTTCGGCAGTGCGGTCAGCCGCGCATCGGAGTGTTCGATGGTCATTTCAATATCCGATTCTGAGTGATTCCGCGAAACGGCAGCCGGGCGTCGACCAGGACAGCGACAAACGTCTCGGAAAGTACTCGGGTCAATGAGGCGAAGCGAGTTCGTTATGTACCGGGGCCCGGCCGCCCGGCATTCGCGTGGGTCGCCGGTGCGCCGACCCTGGTCTTGGGGACAGTGGCCATCGGGCGGTTCGACCACTTGTCGCCGGGCGTCTCACAGGCCACAGAATATGGATGATTCGGTGCCTCGACTACCGGATCGTCGATGTTTATCGTCCGCTAATCATTTCGGGTGAATCGACGGCTTATCCGGCGTGTCCGCGTCGGGTCGACCGATATGGCCGGCCTCGAATCGGCAGCCTATTTCGGGGGCCGCCCTCATGACGGCGCGCGGCCGACCGCAAAGCCGCAGTCGGCCCGAAGGTGAACGGAAAATCGATTCGAGCTGGAGTTTTCCGACTGCTTTACCACTCCCCGAATCACTCGTTCGAGCGGTCTCCGACGCTGTCACGTTTTGGGGAGAACGAGTTCTACAGCGAATACGTGGGCATCAAAGGGACCCATTCGATACCGGACGTCGACCGAATGACCGAAGCCGGCGACGAACACGACTTCGGCACGGTGCGGCCCCTAACCGCATCAGTGATCCGGGACGGGTTCGGCTCGAATCAACCCAGCCGCGCGGACTTCGACGCCATGGATTTCCGGACCCTGGAAGCCTTGGACTACGCCCCCAGGTGGAGTGGCCACCGCATGGCTCCTACCGCGACGGCGCCCCGCACGAGATTCCCGGACCACGCCGCAGGAACGTGCCCGCGGCACGGAGTGCCGGGATTGGCCGGACAGGGAGCCGGTCGTCGGGTTCCCCTTCCCGTAACCGCCGCCATCGCCCCAGGACGCCCTGCGAGGTCAGCCGCAGGGGGCGGCGACCTGGACGATCGAACCTTTGTCGTACGGCAAACAAAAGCGGAGCACAGACGTCGCTCCCGCGCCGACACAGCATGGACGACACCTTCACCGACACCCTGACGTCTTCTTCGCCTTCGACATCGAAAGATGAGACGGCGTGGTCGGTGGGAGTCGTTCATTAGGGTGAGCCGCATGGCCCGATCCGGGACACCCGCCCGCAAGCCTGGGCTTGTGATTTATCCACTCGTCCTCGTCAGTGGAACAGGTGATCCGTGGTGATCATCATGCGGAAGACTGTGTGCGTGACGCTTCCTACTCCGCTTGCCGCTGCTGAAGAGATCCACGATCACCTCGTTGATCAGCTCAACCTCGCCTTGCGCCGGCCCGGGATGCACGGGGGCGAGGTGGCTTTCCGGATGCATGCGCAACCCTTGCTCCTCGCAGTGCGTTTCGGCGGCGGCTTGTTCCGCGGATCGTTGACCTTCACCCCCGAGGGCGAGCGGAGAAAGCCGACTGTCGAGGATCCTTGCCTGACTCAGTAGCAGGTCCGACGGCGAGCGCAGGTCACCCACATGGGGATTTCCAGGACAGCGGACCCGCCCCCGGATGCTTCTGGACCTCCAAGAGGTACAGGACTCGACGTGAAGGCCGTGCTGGTGAGCGTGGTGGAACAGGGCGTGCTGGGCGATCCGCTTGCGGAACTGCCACGCTTCCGAGGGGTCTTCTACAACTGCCTGACTGGTAGGCGTGACGCGCTGTTCGAGCTCACCGACGCGGTGCTGTGCACCGATGGACCGGTGAAGACCCTGGTCGGCCTGGCGCTGGCTCCCGAGCACCGGCGCGGGCACGGCGCCCTCTACAGCGCGCTGAACCGAGGCCGCCTGGACGTCGACCGGCTGCGGGCCGAGTTGGTCGGCCTGCCGCTGCCCCGTGCCGCAGGCGGCCGGCTGGTGCCGGCGGTGGACGTCTCGCCGTGGCTGCGGCCCGATGCCGACACGAGCGATGCCCGCTCGTTCTGCCACACCTACGCCGGGGCGACGCCAGGCACCAGATGATCCCGGGCCGGCCGTACTCGTGGGTCGTCGCCCTGGAATCGGGCCGGACCTCGTGGGTCGCCCCGCTGGACGCGGTGCGGCTGCGGCCCGGCGACGACCTCGCCGCGGTGACCGCCGCACAGCTGCGGGACCTGGTCGAGCGCTTGGTCGCCGCCGGCCAGTGGCGCCTGGGCGATTATGCATTTTTCATTATTTCGGGTGAATGGCCTGTTGATCGGGTTCGGGGTGCTGGGACGCTCGTGGTGCAGGCCGGATGTGTCGGCCGGGGGAACCGGGGGGTCGGTGGCGGCTGCCGGGTCACCGGCCGCGCGCGGCGGCGGTGTTCCCCGTCTTCGGTGACGAAGCACGGACAGGAGTCCTGATGGGAATCGTTCTCGGTCGTCTCGCCCGGCTGGTGTGTGCCGGGGTCGTGGCGCTCGCCGCGCCCGCGGTGTTCGCCGCGCCCGCCCACGCCGCGACCACCACGCCCTTGTACTGCAACCTGGTCGGCACCGCCGCCAACACCCCGGGTCTCGACCTCATCGAGGCCCTGCTCAACATCCACATCGCGCCGAGCGCGGAGGTAGGTCTGACCTGCTCCGCGCCGGCCGCGGGCGGGCAGGTCAACTTCTGCGGCCAAACCGTCTTCGGCGGCGGCCTGTTGGCTGTCGGGCAAAGGCCGGTCGGCGGGGTCTGCCCCTGACCGGGGAACCACCGGAGCATCGGACACGCACTCCGCCCGCGCCGCGAGTCCTGGCCCCGGGCGGGGTGCGTCCGGGACCCGAGGCGGTCTGCCGAGCAGCGGTCACACGGTCCTTGGCGTCCTGCCTGCGGCCGGACGTCGGGCCACGTGGGCGGGCCCCCGAGCCACCGCCCGGTCCGGCGACCCGGTCCACCACCTCGGACACCGTCCGCCGGCGCAAGTCGGCGTTCCCGCACCCGCCTTGGCGGTGCACCTGGATCCCCTTGGCCGGTACTCACGCCCCGGCCGTCGAGGCCGGCACCGTCCCCGCGCCCCGATCGACGGACGCGGGAGGCGTGCACCCGCTCGTCCATTCCTCGCGGTCCGGTGGCAGGCGGGGCCGCGGCATCACCCCGCAGGCACGGTGGGCGTGTCTCCGGGTGTGCCGCGCCGCAGCCGCCGGTGCCGCTCGTTCCCGACGGGAGCCGACATGACGTCGCCACGAAGATTGCCTCACGTCCTTGCGATCGTGCTCGGCGGTGTTCTGGCCGCGGTCACCTGTGTGCAGGCCCCGGCGACCGGGGCACCGATCAACGTGGCCGTCGAAGCGCACTACGGTCACACCATCATCGGCTCCGAGGCAACACGGCCAGCGGCTACCTCCCCCTCAAACCGGGCGAGTACGGCTGGCTGGAGAGGGGCCTGGTCACCAAGAAGGTCGTCGGCAACTGGTCGTTCCAGGGCGCGAACCCCTGGAGCACGCCCGGACAGTCCACCGTCCAAGCCGTCGAGCACACCGACGGACAGACCAGCACGCCGGTGATCCTCCGCATCTCGAAGGCACCGCCCCTCACCTGCTAGCAGACCCCTCACACAGGCGCACATCCATCCCACCGCCCGGCCACCCGGTGCTTCCCCGACACCCCGCGCACCGCACGGGGAAGCACCCGAGGCCGCCACCGGACCCGAGAACCCGGCCGTACGCATTGCGGGAACGTTCCCACTCGGCGTACCTCGGCGCGCACCCTCGCCGGGCCCCTCCGTCCGGCCACCGGCTTCCGCGGGCCGGCTCGCGCGGAACGGCACCACCACCGAACCTCACACGGGCCCCGTCGTCGCGCGGATCACCAGCTCAGGGTCGAAGAGAAGCTCCCCCGTCGGGACGTCCCGGTTGCTGACCAGAGCCAGAACGCTGCGGCCCACTTCCAGTGCCAGTCGGTCTCCCGGCTGGCGCACCGTCGTCAGCGGCGGATCCACGAATTCCGTGATCATCGATCCGTCGTAGCCGACGACCGAGATGTCATCGGGCACCGAGCCGCCCTGCCGGCGGATCCCACGGATCGCGCCGAGCGCCATGTAGTCGCTGGCGGCGACGATGGCCGTAACCCCCAGTTGGAGCAAGACATTCGCAGCCGCCTGACCGCCCTCCAGGGTGTAGGACTGGCGGCTGACCCAACGCTCCGGCTCCTCGACTCCCCGTTTGGCCATGGCTTCGATGAAGCCACGCACGCGCCGGTCTGCCGGACGGTTTCCCTTCGGCCCTGAAGCCATGCCGATGGTCCGATGACCCAGCTGGTACAGATGGTCGACGGCCAGCTCCGCGGCCAGCGCGTCGTCGGTGGAGAAGACGGGCACAGGCACGCCGTCGGCGAACTCTCCGTTGATCCCGACATACGGGATGTGCCGGGCCCTGAGTATTTCGTAGGTTTCCGGGTCCGCTCCCTCCACGGTGTTCGATGCGGAGAGGAAGACGACGGCCGCGATGCCCTTGTCGACGATCGAGGTGATGAACTCGCGCTCCTGGACACCACCGGGGAAGGACGGGCAGATCACGGTCTTCAGGCCATGCGGGGCGAGCGCGGACTCGATGCGTTCGGCGACGTCGGCGAAGAAGGGGTTGGACACGTGCTCGGTGATCACGGCCACGAGCTGGCCCTGCACCGGGCGCTCGTAGCCCAGCTCGGCCATGACGCGCTCAACCGCTTCCCTCGTCTTACGCGCGACACCCTGCCGGCGGTTGATGACCCGGCTGACGGTTGCCTCGCTTACGCCCGCGCGCGCTGCGATCTCGACGATGCCGACTTTCATGTCTTCCCTTTTCCAGGTGGTTGATCGTGCCGTTCAGGTGCTGCTCCGAAAACGGACCAGACCCATTCTCGGAACCGGCAGCCTGTGCAGACCGGGCAGGAGAGAGATCCGGGACTGTCTGGTCATACGACCGGTGGGAGCGTGCACCTCGATATCCACTGTCGCTCCGCCGTCCCGCACGTCCAGAACGACATTGTCTGTGGAAGTCGCATTGACCAGTACGGTCTCCGAGAAAACGGTGGGTCGGAGGGGAACGGTCCGCTCGCTGTACACGCTGAGCACGCACCGGCCGTCTGCCACGGCTTCGACCAGCGAGTACAGGTCGTCGGGACGGCCGGGCTCGACGATCCCGTCGAGCAGCTGCGGCCGCAGACGCTGCCACTCGGCCAGCCAGAAGCGCGTGGTCTCGAGCTGTTCCTGGGTCAGCGTGTCGAGTCTGACGGAGATCTGCGGCACCGAGTGCAGCGTACCGATGAGCTGCCGCGCCGCCGCCTCGGCCGACGCCGAGGTGTCCCACAGCAGCATGTCGGAGTGGACCGCGCCTCCCACCGCCAGCAGCGAGGTGTCGATGGTGCGCACCCGGTTGGCTGTCGCGTCGGCGGGGCAGTCGATGGATCTCAGCATGTTCCCGAAGGCCGCCATGCCGGGGCCGACATAGGGCTGACGGAGTTCGAGCAGCACGTCGGGGCGTACGGCTTCCAGCGCGGATCGCAGCTCGGTGAGCAGCTCGGTGAGCGCGTGCCCGATGTCACCGCGGCCGTCACCGGCATAAACCATGGCTTCGTTCAGGAAGTCGACCTTGAGGCCGTCCAGGCCGTAGTCGTTCACCAGGGACACGCACATGCGAACGACGTGGGCGCGTACTTCCGGTCGGCGCGGGTCGAGCACCTTGGCCCCGGGCACCCTGGCAGCGGCCGGCGCGAAACCCGCCCACTCCTTGTAGCACATCGCGAGTGGGCCGAGGAGAAACGGGGCAATCCATGCCATGTATCGAATTCCCCCCTTGCGGACGCGCGCCACGTGCCCGGCGAAGTCGGGAAACTTGTCGGGGTCGGGAACCCAGTCGCCGCACCCCGCATACCCCCGGCCGCTTCCCAGGCTCTGCCAGCCGTCGTCGAGGATGAGGACGCCGCAGCCCAGGCCCGCAGCCAGATCTGCCTGTGTTTCGACCGCGGCCGCGTTCACCTGCTGGTTGAAGGCGTACCAGGTGGAGTAGACGGGGACGCGTGCGGACTCCGGGACGGGCATGGCCGGCACTTCGGCCGCAAACCAGTTACGCAGCTTCCGCATTGCGGCGGCGACCGACTCGGCACGGGGTACGAAGAGCAGTTGACGGGCAGTGGGAGCCGCCGGCAGGTCCAGATGCACGACGTAGGTGTCCTGCTCCTCGGACACCCCGAAGCGCAGGGTCACTTCGGACACCGGGTCGGCCGCGGCGAATGTGAGCATGGTCGCGCCGGCGTAGTCGTAGAGGCACCCCGCGGCGAGCCCGTCGACGAGGCTGACACTGGCCCGGCCTTCCCAGTCCGCCACCAGCGTCCTGTGCCAATCGGCCTGGGGGTGCCAGTAGCCGGCCGCGTCGCCCAGCGGGACGGACAGCCGGATCGTGACCGGCCTCCCCGGCGCGTCGACGCTCAGCATCTTCAGCCCGCCGGGAAGTTCGGACAGGGTCCATGCCGCCTCGGTGCCGGAGGCCAGGACGGCGACGTGCACGGTGTCGAGAAGTGGGTGATACGACGTCTGGACCAGCTCGGCGGTGGTGACGGCTTCGTGGGACAGGATGCTCACATTCACTCCTTGACGGCCCCGGCGAGCAGGCCGGAGACAAAGTGGCGCTGGAGGGCCAGGAAGACGATGACCATGGGGATCGAGGCGACGGCCGTCCCGGTGAAAAGTGCTCCGTAGTCGGTGTCATCCACGCCCTGCAGCGAGGCGAGCGCCACGGGGATGGTGAAGGAGGCGTTGTCTCGCAGCACGATCAGCGGCCATACGAAGTCGTTCCACTGGTACAGGAACAGGAAGATCCCCAGTGCCGCGAGCGCCGGTTTCATGGGAGGCAGGACCACCTTGCAGAAGAGCCGGAACTCTCCGCAGCCGTCCATCCGGCCCGCATCCAGCAACTCGTCGGGGAGGGCCGCCATCGACTGGCGCATGAGGAAGATCCCGAAGGGCAGTGCAAGGTTGGGCATGATGACGGCCTGGTAGGTGTCGAGCCACTGCAGCTCGGCCATCATCTTGAACAACGGCACCAGTGTGACCTGGGTGGGGATGACAAGTCCCAGCATGAGCACACCGAACAGCGCATCACGTCCCTTGAAGCGGTACTTGGCGAATGCGTAGCCGGCCAGCGTGCAGACCGCTCCGGCGCAGATGGTGTAGATAGCGGCGATCAGAGCCGAGTTGAACACGACCCTGCCGAAGGATGCCGTCTCCTGGAGGCTCGCGAGGTTGTCTCCCAGGTGCCCGCCGGGCAGCAGCGGCGGCGGCGAGCCGAAGATGTCGTCGGAGTTGTGCGTGGCGGCGATAGCGAGCCAGTAGAACGGGATGGCGACGGCCGCGAGAGCGATGGCGAGGCCGGACGTCAGCAGGATGCTGTTGCGGCGCCGGCGTGCAGGAGCGAGGCGGCTGAACCCTGTCGAACGGCTCTTCATGCTCTGTCTCCCAGGACACGGAATTGGATCAGCCCGAGGACTCCGATCAGAACCGTCAGGGCGTAGGCGATGGCCGAGGCATAGCCGAAGTCGAAGTACATGAAGGCGTTTTGGTACAGGTACACACCGATGGTGAGCGTCGCGTTGTCCGGACCGCCCTGTGTCAGGATGTAGGGCTCGTCGAAGATCTGCAGGGTGCCGATGGTGGAAAGCACCGTGGTCAGCAGGATCGCCGGCCGCAGGCCGGGCAGTGTCACGTGGCGAAACGTCCCCCAGGCTCCCGCACCGTCGACTGCGGCGGCGTCGTAGAGCTCCGAGGGAATCGTCTGGAGTCTCGCCAGCAGGATGACGGCGTTGTATCCGGTGTAGTGCCAGGTGAGCACCAGACCGAGCGAGATCTTCGCCCAGAGCGGGTCGGTCAGCCAGGGCACCTCGCCGATCCCGACGAGCCCGAGAAGCCAGTTGACCAGACCGTACTTCTCATTGAGGAGCACCGAGAAGATGACTCCGTAGGCCACCAGGCCGGTGACCATCGGGAGGAAGAAGCCGAGGCGGAAGACCGAACGTGCGCGCAGAGTCGCAGAGTTGAAGGCGAGGGCGAGTCCCGTGGCCAGGGCCAGCATGAGAGGGACCTGGATCACCAGGATGACGCAGGTGTTTTCCAGCGCGGTCCAAAAGAGCGAATCACGCAGGAGCCGCCGGTAGTTGTCGGCTCCGACGAAGGTGTCGACGCCCCCGACGCTCTTGTGCAGGCTGAGGACGAAGGACCAGCCGATGGGATAGAGCTTGAAGGCGGCGAAGAGGAGCACTGCAGGCATGACGAACGCGTACGGCGCGACGCGACGTGCGGTCAGCCGTGGTGACGGCGGGCTCTGCGTACGCCGCCGGGTCTGAGCCGGTTCCTGCGGGGGGCGCGGCTGTGCGCCGACGGTGGTCGTCACAGGACCTTGCGTCCCGTCTGCTCCGCCAGTTGCTCGGCGGCCTTCTGCAGTGCCGAGGCGGGATCGGCTCCCTTGAGGAGGACCTTCGTCTGGGCGTCGGAGACGACCTTGAGCGCACGGGCGTAGTCGGCGGTGTAGTTGAAAGCGGGCGAGGGAGCCTTGAGAGCCTCCAGGAAGACCTCTCCCTTCTTCTGGCCGCGGAAGAACTCCGACGGTGTATGGAAGACGAGGTCGTCATAGGCCGTCATCAGGGCGGGGGCGATGCCCTTCCCCTTGTAGATCTGGACCTGCGACTCCGGCCGGGTGAGAACGAATTCGACGAACTTCCAGGCCGCGGCCTGTTGCTTGCTGCTTCCTGCGATGGCGAGGTGTGTGGAGTTCACCGTCGTGGCCTGCGTGCCTCCGCGGGTGACGGCAGGCGGTAGACGTACGCCCCATTTCCCGGCCTCCGCAGGAACCGTCTCCTCGATGATGCCGCCGAACCAGGTCGGCCACGGCAGGACCGCCGCTGTGCCCTTCTTGATCGAGCTGATCAGGGCGTTCCACCCGCCGGCGAGGTCGCTCACCAGTCCCGCGTCATTGAGCTCCTTGATGATCGTCATGGCCTTCACGGCCGCGGGCGAGGCGAGAGTGATGTCGCCGTCGAGGTTGAAGTAGAAGGCCCCCTGCAGCTGGAGCAGCATCTGGAAGAAGTTCGCGGCGTCCGCCTGAGAGGCGGGCTTGTCGATGCCGAGCAGGTACTTGCCGGTCTTCTGTTTGATCTTCTTTCCCGCTTCGAGCGCGTCGTCCCAGGTTTCGAGGGCGGCGGCGTCCACCCCCGACTCCTCGAAGATGTCGGCACGGTAGTAGAACCCGGCCGAGTTGGCCTCCCAGGGCAGGGCGCTGACCCGGTCGCCCTTGGCGGCCACCGTCTGCCACATGCCCTGCGCGAAGGAGTCCTTGTAGTTGGCGGCGCCGAGCTTGCCGAGGTCCGCGAGGCCGTCCGGGAACTTATCGACGTACCCGGGAAGGTAGTCGACGCCGATGTGGAGCACATCGGCGAGACCCGCGCCGCCGGCCGCCATGGCCGTGGTGATCTTGTTCCAGATGGCCGGGTTGCCGATGTCCTGGACGTTTACCTTGATGTCCGGGTACCGCTTGTTGAAGTCGGGGACGAGGGCTTTCAGTTCTGCGGCCGGGCCCTGCCAGCTCCAGACCGTTATGTCACCCTTCTTACCATCCCCGGCGGACCCGGAACCGGCCCCGGCTGTGCCTGTGCCGGAGCAGGCGGTGAGGCCGGCCAGGCCGGCACCTGCGGCGAGAGCCCCACCGATTCCGAGGACCTTGCGACGACTGACGTTCATGACCAGGCCACCTTTGTTCGCGAAATCACGCCCACGTCTGACAGACCGGGAAGCTAGCAACCAGCCATCGTGCTTGCAAGATTCCATTGAAAATTTTCTGTCGTAACCGACAATCAAAGTGCGCAAGAGTCTTGCGAGCGGCTGGAAACCGTGGCTAGTTTCGAGCTGCCCTCACCCATCGATCCAGCCTGGAGCCGCCATGAGACCCTCCCGACCTGCGCGCCTTGCATTGACTGCCGCACTCGCGACGCTCGCGCCCCTCGCTCCCCTGCCCGTCGGCGACTCGGCCGCCGCTGCGGCACCGCGACTCCTCACCGTGACGAATCCCGGCTTCGAACAGGACGCCACTGGCTGGAACTTCACGTCCGGCACCGGTGTCGCCACCAACCGCCCGCACGGCGGCGCAAAGCTGATCTACCTCGACGCGGGGGCGGGCAGGAAGGTCTCCCAGACGAAGACGGTGTCCGCCACGGGTTCCTATGACTTCTCGGCCTGGATCGCCGCGGGCGGAACGGGCGGGACGTTCGTCGTACGCGTCAACGGGAACCCGGTCGGGGCGGTGGCCCTGCCCAGCCGCTCCGGCTACGCGCGGTACACAGTTAGCCGGGTGGCGCTCAGATCCGGTGACACACTGGAGATCGCCTTCGAATCCGGCGACGGGTGGATCAACGCCGACGACGTCATGGTCTCGCCGGCAGCCCCCGCCGACCCGGTCGTCACCTCGTCCGACCCGAAGATCGTCGAGATCTTCGACTGGTCGAAGCACAAGGCGAACAGCTGGGTCCAGCTGAGCGGCACCGAGGGCAGGCTCAACGTCGACGAGGGCAACCCCTCCGGCACCGCGTCGGGCGTCTATGCCCCCTCGTACTGGGCCGGATACTCGCACCGCAGCGGCTACTACTCACGCGACATGGTCCACCAGGTGGCCGGCGCCGCCGTCCTCGGACTGAACCGCGAGAACAAGACGATGCTGCGTTCCTTCGCCGCCTCCGCGACGGCCGAGCACAAGTACTTCCCCGTATGGGCGTTCAACTTCGACGCCAAGACCTACCTCTCGATCGACTACAAGAGCCCGACCAACTACGTCCGGGAAGTCCCCGCGGCGTTCGAACTGGTGGAGAAGGCCAACGAGGCATACCGCTGGAGCGGTGACCGCGCGTACATCGACGACGCGGCGTTCTGGAACTTCTACCGGCACGCCACCGATGAATTCATCAACCTGCACGACGGCGCGAAGCCGAACAGCGTCGCCGAGGGCACGGGGAACGGCATCTTCGCCGGCTCGGCCAGCTACAACGAAGCCGACGACGAGCACCTCGCGGAGGCGGGCGACGCGATCAGCTCCCAGTACCAGGCCTACCTCGCCATGTCGGCACTCGCCACCGACAAGGGAGACAAGGAACTCGCCACCCGGTTCAGCCAGAAGGCCGCCGACCTGAAGTCGTACTTCAACTCGACCTGGAGCGGCAACGGTTCAGGCAGCCGGATGGTTCGGGGATACACCGTCGACGGCCAGGCGCTCACCGGCTGGGGCAAGGAGAACAGCTGGTTCATGCCCATGAAGCAGATCATCGCTCCGGGCGCACGCAACAGCGCCTATCTCGACTTCATCGACCAGCAGGCCGGCGGCAGCGGCGCGCCGGACAACATCGAGGCCATCACCTATCTGCCCGACACGTTCTTCGCCCATGAGCGGAACGACACCGCCTGGAAGTGGATGCAGCAGGTCTACGACCGGCGGAACGAACAGCACCCCGTCGGCAAGCAGGGCACCAACGGCGACTACCCCGAGGTGTCGTACACCTTGGTGAGCCAGACAGTGGAGGGCCTCATGGGCGTCGCCCCCAATGCTCCCAGCCGTGCTCTGACCACACAGTCGCGCCTGCCGACCGGCACCGATTGGCTTCAGATCAAGGACATGCGCATCGGCCGGAACACCTTCGCCCTACGCCATGACGGCGCCACGAAGTCGACGCTCACAAACAGCGCAGGCCCCGACAAGTACACCTGGGAAGCGCGGTTCCGAGGCGACCACGACACCATCGAGGTGAACGGCAAGTCGCACAAGGCCGACACGAAAGTGGTGAACGGTGTGACCTATGCCTACGTCACCGTGACCATCGCTCCCGGAGCGACTGCGACTGCCAAGGTCCGCTGACCCCCTGCCAATCACGGTGACGACCGCCCTGGGGCTCGCCGGGTCCACCGCGAACCGGTCCGGCAGCGCCTCCCGACACACGGCGCAGTCGTCGAGGACCGCGTCCCCAGGCCCAGCGCGAGCAGCTGCTCGCGCTGGGCTCGCCCCGCCCGCGATGGCCGACGCCGCCTCAGCGGCAGGTCGTGCCGAAGCCGGCCTCGTCGGGCAGCGGCACGGCCTGTTCGGCGGGCACGACGGTGAACTCGGCGGCGGCGCCGGTGGGCCGCCCGGCGGCGGCCATGAACAGCCAGACCCGCTGACCGATCCGGCTCCGGTCGACACCCTCACCGACGGCGTCGATGGTGCCGGCGCCGTCGAGGTGCGGGGTGACCTCGGGGAAGCGCTTGGGGTGGCCGGCGCCGGAACGCGCCTGCCAGTCGGTCGGGTTGACCCCGGACACGGCCACCCGGACGCGAACCTCGCCGGGGCCGGGCGCGGGCAGGTCACGGTCGGCGAACCGGAGAACGTCGGGGGCGCCGTTGTCGCGGTAGATGATGGCCTTCATGATCCGTCCTTGGAGCCTGGTGAAGCGGGTTTCCCGGCGTGGCCTGGCGGTTCGTCGGGGCATCCGGCGTGAGAGGTGTGATCGCGACCCGCGGCGATTCCGGTCAGCCGATGGGCACTTCGTTGGAGCGGGACTCGATGGCGTCGAGGGTGGCGAGGGTCGCGGCGTCGAGGGTGATCTCGCCGGCCGCGATGTTGGCCTCCAGATGGGCGGCGTCGGCGGTGCCGGGGGGAGCAGCACTCGGCCGAAGGGGGCGTCGTCGCCGCTGATGTCGGCCCCGGGCGGTGTCGACGGTGAAGGAACAGACGCAGTCGCCGATCCAGAGCAGGCGGGCGCGGGCCAGGGCCTTCGGGTCGAAGCGGGGATCGGCGCCGCGGATCGCACCGCTCCAGGCACCGTCGGGTCGGCGGGCCGGCCGGGCACGGACCTCCAAGCGCCCGGCTTCGGTCATCACCCACGCCCTCGTACTCGGCGTGCGCCGTCGGTCCCACCACCTTCGGCCGGACGCCCCGGCCATCGTCGAGCGACTGAGGTGCTCATTTTCTTCCGGACAGCGATCACCGTTTCGTGCGGCGACAACGCGACCGGACCGACCGGAGTTCACCACAACGGGCGACCCATGAACCCCTCGGCGTCGGGCAGAAACCCCTCGGGCGCGGTGCCGGGTCCTCGGGGAAGAAAGACCCGGCCCGCGTTCCCTCACCAACCGGCACCACGCGCCGCCCGGCCCAACGCGAACCGGCCCCTCGGGACACGGCCGTTGCGACGTCGTGATGCCCCGGCCGAGTTCCGCGCGGCCGGCGAGAGGTCCCGTCCCGGCGCACCGCGCGATGCCGGCCCCACGCAAGGGTCGGCGCCTCGTCGTATCACGTGGCGGCGATCGGGGCCTGCCCGAGGTCACGTCCGCAACCTTCCCTGGACGGCAAGCAGCGGCTCCCCAAGACGCGGCTTTGAACACACCCCATCCAGGACGGGAGGGTCTCAGTCCCGGATGCCGCTCATCCTGGCCTGGTCCAAGGCCTTCCGTCGACGGAGCACCCACCAACACCGCCATCGCGCTGCGCCCGTCCTGCACCGCGTCGACGAGGTCGCCCAGCTTCGCGTCGTGCTCACGGGGTTATCGCTGCGTCGTCGGCAACGATCCATGCCCGGCGATCTTCCGCAGCGCGTGCACCGGGACCCCCGCCCGGCCGCAAGCCCCGCCCCGTCGTCGATCCACCCATACACGGCACGATCCACCGCGCCGTAGGTGATGGCGGTGTGCACCGGCAGACGCCCCAGCCACGGCTTGACCCGCATCCGCCACCCCGCCATATACGGGTCGGTGGGGTCACCGCCGGTCGCACGGATGGGACCCGGGGGTTCACGCCGGAGGAGTGCCGGGAGGCGGTGACGGGCCAGGGCGCTGCAATCCGCGCCGCGTGTGCGCGGATTCACCGTGACAACGCGGGAGAGAGGTATCCACACCGCCGATCCCGAGATCCTGCGCGGAAACGGAAGCGTCCGCCGGCGGGTCGTTCCGGACCGGAAGGGTCGTTGTGCCTACGGACGTTCCGGGTGTGGTGGCCGTGCCGGTGGCCGGCGGCGGCCCAGGGGGATGATCAAAGGGGTGCCCGAGACCGGGTCGTCGATGATTTGGCACGGTAGACCGAAGACGTCCTCGACCAGCTCCGGCGTGACGATGTCGCGGGGTGGCCCGACGGCGAGCACCGTGCCGTCGCGCATGGCGATGATGTGGTCGGCGTAGCGGCAGGCGTGGTTGAGGTCGTGCAGGACCGCGACGAGGGTGTGGCCATCGCGTTCGTTGAGGTCGCGCAGGAGTTCCAGGAGTTCGATCTGGTGGGCGATGTCGAGGAACGTGGTGGGCTCGTCCAGGAGCAGCAGTGGGGTCTGCTGGGCGAGCACCATGGCCACCCATACGCGTTGGCGCTGGCCCCCCGACAGGGCGTCCACCAGGCGCGGCGACAGGTCGGTGGTCCCGGTCGCGGCCAGGGCGTTCAGCACGGCCGTCTCGTCCTCGTCGGACCACTGGCGCAGTAGCTTCTGGTGGGGATAGCGGCCTCGGGCGACGAGGTCGGCCACCGTGATGCCGTCGGGGGCGACCGAGGTCTGCGGGAGCAGGCCCATCCGCCGGGCCACCTCCTTGGCCGGGTAGGACGAGATGGCCTTGCCGTCCAGGTGCACCGTGCCGGCGGCCGGGGTGAGCAGACGGGACAGTGCGCGCAGGAGCGTGGACTTGCCGCACGCGTTGGGGCCGATGATCGCGGTGATCGCTCCGTCGGGGATGTGCACGGTGAGGTCGCGGGCCACGACGCGATCGTCGTACCCGAGGGTCAGTCCCTGTGCCCACAGCCGGGGCGCGGAAGTCGGCGTGGCGGGGTGCGCGCGGGGGTCGACGGCGATGTTCATCGTGGCCAAGTCCGTTCTGCGAAGGAGGGGTTGGGGCTCCGTGGGCGCGGGCGCGGGTGCCGGCGCCGCGAACCGAGGCGGACGCCGGGCGGCCGACCGCTCGCGTCGCCCGGGTCGTCACTGCCGCCGTGCCTCGCCGACCAGCAGCCGAATCAGGTACGCGCCGCCGATGCTGACCGTGACCACCCCCACCGGCAATTGGGTCGGTGCGAACAGGCTTTGGGCGAACCAGTCGCTCGTGATCAGCAGCGCCGCCCCCATCGCGGCCGACGGCAGTATCGTCACCCCCGCGCTGCGGGCGACGCGGCGGGCCAGTTGCGGCGCGGCGAGCGCGACGAACGAGATCGGTCCGGCCGCGGCGGTGACCATGGCGGTCAGCGCGACCCCGGTGACCACGAGGGCGATGCGGGTCGGCTCGGTGCGCACCCCCAGGGCGCGGGCGGCATCGTCGCCCATCTCCAACACCCGCATGCGTCGGCCGAGGATCAGGGCGATCGGCAGCAGGATCGCGAACACGACGGTCACCGGGCGCACTTGCTGCCAGCCCAGGCCGTTGAGCGAGCCGGCTCCCCACACCGCCGCCGCCATCGCGGTCTCCAGGTCGGCCCTGACGATGACCCAGGTGTTGACCGACGCGAGCAGCGCGCTGATGCCGATGCCCACGATGATCAGCCGAAAGCCCTGGATTCCTTGCCGGTAGGCCAGCAGGTAGACCAGCGCGGCGGTTGCGATGCCGCCCACGAGGGCTCCACAGGCGACCTGGTAGTAGCCGCCGTGGGCGAGCATGATCACCATGAGCGCACCGGTGTTGGCGCCGGTATTGAAGCCGATGATGTCCGGGCTGCCGAGCGGATTGCGGGTCAACGACTGGAAGATGGCACCACTGACACCGAGCGCGGCACCGGCGAGCAGGGCCAGCAGGACGCGAGGCAGTCGCCATTCGATCACGACCATGTGCACCTTGGCGGGTACGTCCGTGAACAGTGCCTCGGTCACCTGGACGGGCGAGAGCGAGTACTCCCCCGTGCCCAATGCCAGGACGGCGACGGCGGCCGTGACGACGAGCAGCACCACACACGCGACGCCGGCCCGGACGTCCAGGCGCAACGACACACGTCCGTCGAGGAGCCGGATCACCCGGACCGCGCGCCCGAAGTCGATCGCCGCGCGCGTTCCGGGGCGTACGCCCGCCCGATCCGCCTCCTTGTCACCGGCGTCCGGGCCGGCCGAGCCGCGGCCCGGCGCGGTGGGCGGCGACGCGGGAGTGGACGTGGACGACGCGGCGCCCGGCAACGGCGTGATGGGCGAAGTCGGCAACGGGTCCGGCGACTTCACAGTCCGCTCACCTTCTGTCGACGCACCAGGGCGATGAGCACGGGGACGCCGACGAACGCCGTCACGATGCCGACCTGGAGTTCGCCCGGGCGCACCACCAGGCGGCCCAGGACGTCGGCAACGAGCAACAGGATCGGCGACAGGACCAGGGTGTAGGCCAGGATCCAGCGCTGATCGGGGCCGGTGATCCAGCGCGCCACGTGCGGCACCATCAGGCCCACGAAGCCGATGGGTCCGGCGACCGCGGTCGCGCCGCCACACAGCAGGGTGATCGCGATCACCGACGACACGCGGGTACGGGTGATGTTCACCCCGAGCGCGCGGGCGGCGTCGCCGCCGAGGGCGACCGCGTTGAGCGCACGGGCCACGCTCGCCGCCACCACGAGTCCGATCAGCAGGAAGGGGGCGACCTGCGCGATGGTGTCCCACTGTCGTCCGGCGATGGAGCCCGCCGACCAGAAGCGCATGCGGTCGAACGTGGTCGGATCCAGCAGTGTGATCCCGGAGCTGATCCCGCCCAGCACCGCGCCCAGCGCCACGCCCGCCAGGGTCAGCCGCACCGGGGTGGCGCCGCCGCGACCGCGCGAGCCGATCGTGTACACCGCGACGGTGGTCACGATCGCGCCCAGGAACGCGAACCAGATGTAGCCGCGCAGGTCGGTGATGTCGAACACGGCGATCGCCAGGACCGCCGCGAACCCGGCACCGGCGTTGACCCCGAGGATGCCGGGGTCGGCGAGCGGATTGCGGCCGACCGCCTGGATCACCGCTCCGGCGACGCCCAGCGCCGTGCCGACGAGCACCCCCAGCAGGGTGCGGGGCAGCCGCAGGTCACGGACGATCACGTGGTCGTTGGAGCCGTCGTAGTGGAACAGCGCGTCCCACACGGTCGGGAGCGGGATGTTCTTCGACCCGATCGCGACGCTCAGCAGGATCACGAGTACGAGTGCGGCGGTGGCCACGATCAGCCACAGGCCGCGACGCACGGGCGAGTCCGCCACCGGCCCGCGCTCCGCTTTCGCGTGCGTGGGAGCGGCCGGAGCCGCCGAGGCCGCGGCGGTGTCCGTGCCCGCCGAAACCGCCTCGCCCGGGGCGGTGTCCCGGACGGGTCCGACCGGTCCGACGCGTCCAGCACGTCCGGCAGGCTCGGCAGCGTCGACCCTCTCGACCGGCGAGCCGGACCCCGCGGGCGCGATCCGCGCGCCCCGTGGTGCGTTCACAGCCCGACACCCTCCAACGTGGCCTCGACCTCGTCGAGAATGTTCTCGATCTCCTCCTCGGGCTGCTCCTCGTGCACGGCGTCGAAGGCCGTCTCCAAGCGCCGCTTCACCTCGGGGTCGAGGCCGGCGTACCGCTCGCCCCACTCCTCCGCGTTGTGCGTCCAGTAGCCGACGACCTTGTACATCCGGGCGGGCAGCCTCAGTTCGTGCCGCACGTGGCGGCGGATCTCGCGCATTGCACGGGTCTCGCCCGCGGCCCACACGTAGCCGGGGCCCTCGGGCAGCGTCAGCGAGAGCAGCGCCTGGGGCAGCCGACTGGGCGCGTCGCCGTTGCCGCTGCCGTGCAGCCAGACGTACTCGACGTCGGCGGCGCTGTCGAAGACCTGCTCGTGGCCGGTGTCCGCGACCTCGACGATCACCCGGGCCCGTGTTCGGGCCGGGAGTTGTTCGACGAGTCGGCCCAGCGCGGGCAGGCCGGTGGCGTCGCAGGCGAGGATCTGCCAGACGGTCTCGGCCGGTGGAGCGTACAGGCCGCGCGGTGTACCGATGCCCACCCGGTCACCCGGCCGGGCGGCGAGTGCCCACGCACTTGCCAGGCCCCCGTCGTGGACGACGAAGTCGATGGTGACCTCGCCGCGTTCCGCGTCGAAGCGCCGCACCGTGTAGCGCCGGGTCTGCGCGTAGCGGTCGGCCTCGTCGGCGCCGTTCCCGGCCTCTCGGGGACTCGCGCCCGTGTTCTCGTCGGACGGTATCGGTTCGGTGGTGTCGGGGAACGGGAAGTGCAAGCGCAGGTATTCGTCGCCGACGCCGGTGCTCTCGAAGGCGCGCAGTCCCTCGCCGCCGAACACGATCCGGATCATGCCGGTCGTCAGGCGGGAATGTTCCAGCACCGTTCCCCGGTGCAGCGGGTCGTTCATCACGTGGTCACCCCAACACCTTCGCGGCGGATACGAGTTCGTCGAGCAGGGCCGTCGCGGTCAGGACGAGGCCGGCGGTGGTGTCGTAGTTCAGCGGTACGACCCGCCCGGCCCGCACGGCGGGCAGCCGCTGCCACGTCTTGGCCTGCGTCGCCGGCGCGTCGGGGTCCTTCCAGATGATCAGGTCCGCCGGTGCGAAGACGTCGATCTGTTCGGGACTGTAGAAGTCGTTGAACGGCTTGTTCGGGTCACGGTCGGGCTGATGGAACATCACGTCCATGCCCAACTCCAGTGCGACACTCAGGTAGAAGCTGCGCCTTTGCACCCAGAAGTCGGTGTCGTCGGACCCGCCGATGAGCACCTTGCGGCCCGCCAACAGGGGACCGACCTCGGCTCGGGCCCGGGCCAGGCGCGCGTCGTAGTCGGCGAGCAGTCGGCGGGCGAGGTCGCCGCGCCCGAGCAGGGTCAACTGCTCCTGGCTGTAGCGGCGCCAGAACGGGCTGAAGCCGCCGCTGACCACGAGCACGGGGGCGATGTCCTGGGTCAACAACTTCTTGTCCTGGTAGAACTTCCACCAGTCGGCGCCGACCACCAGCAGATCCGGTCGCTGGGCCAGGATCGCCTCGGCGTTGGGCTCGCGGACATTGCCCTGCAACACCTGGAAGTTCGCGGGCAGCCGGTCGGAGAGGTGGTTGCGGCCGTCGATGCGGTAGCCGCCGATCATCGGATATCCGGCCATGGCGGCGAACTCGACGCCGGTGCGCGGATCCAGCACGATCACGCGCCGGGGATCGACCGGGATTCGCGTGCTGCGGCCCTCGTAGGAGAAGTCGAGGGTGGTCGCGGACGGTGGCGCGTCCTTCGTCTTCTCGGTGCCGCCGCACGCGGCGAGCAGTGTGCTCAGCGACAACATCCCCGCGCCCAGCGCGAATCGACGTCGGGTCAACTCGCCGCCGACGCGGGTCCCTCGCGTGTCGCCCGCCCCGGGGCGGGCGGGCGTCGGTTGGGTGTGGGTCGAGGTGACGGTCGCGCTCATGCGTACAGCTCCGCGGCGCGGGCGAGCACGTCGAACACGATCCCGCGGCCGCCGAGCCGGTCGGTCGGCCGTGGCCGTGGTCGGGCCGGTTTCGCGTCGTAGGCGGCGATGTGGGTGCGCGCCTGTTCCCCGTCGGGCATCGTGATGCTCTCGAATCGGGAGCCCGCGCGGGCGCCGGGCATCCACGCTTTGCGCGAACCGATCACCGGGTGGCCCGCGAGCAGGGCGAGTTCGAGGTCCCTGCGGCCCACGGTGGTGACCGCCCGTCGGGGTGTGCGGGGAAGGACGCGGTCGGCGCCGCCGTAGGTGTGGTGGATCGTGTCGCCGGCCGTTCCGGCCGGCTCGGCGGCGCCGTCGGAGGTGCCGGCGCACGCGGCGCGCAGCCCCGCCGGCACCGGCACGCCCGCCCCCGAGCCGAACCGAAGCCGGGTCGGTCCATGGCCGACGCGTGCCTGTTGTGGGTCGCCGAAGAGGGCGTCGGGCGGTCGCGGCGGGGTGCGGCGCAGCGGGGGTGCGGTCGTCGGCATCGGCGTCTCCGGGGACAGGAACCACGAGGGGAAGATTAGGTAAGCCTTGCCTATGAATACGCGAGGTGATCTCATCCCGCAACACCCGATGTCGGGCACACGCCAGACCTTGTCGCGAATCGGACACCGAACGCCGCGCCGGCCGATTCGAGCCATGGTCCGTCCGTTTCGCGCGCGACCGGCACGGCCGCGTCACTACCGTCGGCTCCCATGCCCGCACCCACCGTCCCGCCGAAACTCCCTGTTCACTCAGTCCCGTCCGGCCTTCCCGGTACGTCCGTGACCTCGCGCGCCGTGTTGCGGTACGCGCTCACCGGCGATCGACGGGGTCGATATCTGGTCGGCGCCTCCGTGGGCCTGACCGGTCATCAGGTGGCCGAGGCGGCCGTCCCGGTCGTCGTCGGTGTGGTGATCGACCAGGCGGTGGCCACCGGCGACGCGGCCGCGCTCGGGCGCTGGCTGACCGTGCTGGCCGTAGTGTTCGTCGGCCTGTTGTGCTCGTGGCGCTTCGCCGCCCGCGCCGCCGCCCGCGTCACCGAGTACGGCGCCCACGACGTGCGGATGGCCGTCGCCCGCCGGGCCCTGGACCCGCACGGCACGACGCCACGACGGATGCCCGGCGAACTCGTGGCGCTCGCCACCTCCGACGCGCAGACGGTGGCCCGGTTCACTCACACCCTCAGCAGCAAACTCGCGGCAGCCGCAGCCATCGTCACGGCCGCAGTCGCGCTCCTGGTGATCTCCGTCCCGCTGGGCCTGCTGGTCCTGCTGGGCACGCCACCGGTGCTGATCGCGATGCAGTACCTGAGCCGCCCGCTGGAACGGCGCAGCGAACACGACCACGAACTCGCCGCCCGCGCCGGTGCCGTCGCCACCGACCTGCTCACCGGACTGCGCGTCCTGGACGGCATCGGCGCCCGCTCCGAGGCCGCCCGCCGCTACCGCCGCGACAGTCGCGCCGCACTCGCCGCGACGCTGCGCACCGAACGCGCCCAGGCGTGGTACACCGCCGCGAACACTTTGCTCACCGGCGGCCTGTTGGCGCTGATCGCCCTGGTGGGCGCGCACCTGGCGGCGCGGGGCCGGATCACCGTGGGCGAGTTGGTGACCGTCGTGGGTCTTGCCCAGTTCCTCCAAGGCCCCCTGGTGGACGTCGCCTATTTCGCCTCCGGCCTGGGCCGCGCCCGCGCCTCGGCACGCCGTGTCGTGGCCCTGCTCACCACGGACCCGGCGGTGGGCCCGGGCACCCGCACACCCGCGAGCGCGGACCCGGGGCGGCCGGTCGGGCATGTCCGCGCGGACGGGCTCGGCGTCGGCGGCCTGATCGACGTCGGCTTCGTGGTCGAGCCCGGCGAGTTCGTCGGCATCGTCACCGACGACGCCGGGCACGCCGAAGCGCTGGTCGACGTCCTCGCCCGGCGCCGCGACCCCGACGCCGGCGCCCTGTACCTGGACGGCATACCCGTGGCCGAACTCGATCCCGACGACCTACGCCGAACGGTGATCGCCCCACCCCACGACGCCGCCCTGTTCGCGGGCACCATCGCCGACAACGTCGGGGTATCGGGGCGGGCCGGGCCGCAGGCGGTCCGAGCCGCGCTCGCCGCGGCCTGCGTGGACGAGGACATCGCGGCCCTGCCCGCCGGCCTCGACACCACCGTCACCGAACAGGGCCTGTCCCTGTCCGGTGGGCAGCGCCAACGCCTGGCCCTGGCCCGCGCGTTGGCCACCCGCGCCGCGGTCCTGGTCCTGCACGACCCCACCACCTCGGTCGACACCGTCACCGAGGCCCGGATCGCCGCCGGCCTGCGCGCAAACCGGGTCGGCCGCACCACGATCGTGTTCACCACGAGCCCGACCCTGCTCGCCGTATGCGACCGGGTGGTGGTGCTCGCGGCCGACGTCACCCGCGGCACCACCGGTACCCACGCCCAACTGGCCGCCGTCTCGCCCGGCTACCGTGAACTGGTGCTCGCATGACCCGTCACGCCGACCCGACACCCGAACCACCCCTGCTTCCCGTCGCCGACACCGCGCAGACCCGACACGCCGCCCGACACCTGCTGCGCCCGCACGGCCGCCGGGCCCTGGCCGCGGTCGCCCTGCTCATCACCTCCACCGCGATCGGCCTGGCCGGCCCGCTCGTCCTGGGCCGCATGATCGACGCCGTCGACCGGCACGGGTCCGACGCCGGATCGCGCGTCACGGTCTCGGCCGGCCTGCTCGCGGCCATCGCCCTCGCCCAGGCCGTATTGGGCGCGATCAGCCACTATCTGGTGGTCAGGGTCGGCGAGAGCATGGTGGCCGACCTGCGCGAGGACGTCCTGGGCCGGGCACTCGACCTACCCCTGGACGACATCGAGCGCACCGGCCGCGGCGACCTGGTCGCCCGCGCCGGCGGCGACGTACGCGTGGTCGCGGACGCCGCCGCCGAAACCGTCCCGGTGTTCACCACGGCGCTGGCCACCATCGTGCTGACCCTGATCGGCATGGGCACCCTCGACTGGCGCTTCGCCCTCGCCGCCCTGGTGGCCGCGCCGATCCAGATCGGCGCGCTGCGCTGGTACCTGCGCCGATCCGCACCGGTGTACCGAGCCGAGCGGATCGCCGAGGGACAACGCGCCCAGCGCCTCCTGGACGCCCTCGGCGCGGTGGACACCGTCACCGCGATGCGACTCGGCCCGGCCCACCTGGACGCCGTCGCCGACCGCTCCCGCGCCTCGATCGACCTGAGCCTGACCGCGACCCGGCTGCGCACCCGCTTCTTCGGCCGACTCAACGCCGCCGAACTCG
The DNA here is from genome assembly GCF_055557415.1 of Embleya sp. L77. Classification (NCBI taxonomy): domain Bacteria; kingdom Bacillati; phylum Actinomycetota; class Actinomycetes; order Kitasatosporales; family Streptomycetaceae; genus Embleya; species Embleya sp. L77. The sequence continues at coordinate 3,163,048 of NZ_CM145710.1, read as the reverse complement.
TCGGGCTCGCCTCGGTACTCGCCGTCGGATTCCAGTTGGTCCGCTCGGGCACGGTCTCGATCGGCGAGGCGACCGCCGCCGCGCTGTTCTTCCACCGCCTGTTCAACCCCGTCGGCTCCCTGCTCGCCGTCTTCGACCAACTCCAGGAAGCCGCCGCCGGCCTGGCCCGACTCGTCGGGGTCACCCTGCTCCCGCGCACCGAAGAGCCCACCCACCCGCCGACGCCGCACGACGCGTCCCTCCACGTGCAGCACGTCTCGTTCGCCTACCCCGACGGTCCCGACGTGCTCGCCGGGCTCGACCTGTGGATCGCGCCGGGCGAGCGGGTCGCCCTGGTGGGCACGACCGGCGCGGGCAAGTCGACCGCCGCCGGGCTGATCGCCGGCGTCCGCGCACCACGCGCCGGCACGATCCGCCTCGGCACGGTGGGGCTCGCCGATCTGGGCCGCACGGCCACCCGTCGGCAGATCGCGGTCGTCACCCAGGAGGTACACGTCTTCGCCGGCACCCTCGCCGACGACCTGCGGCTGGCCCGACCGGACGCGGACGACGCGACGATCGCACGCGTCCTCGCGACGGTCGGCGCCGACGGGTGGGTCGGCGCACTGCCCGAGGGCACCGACACCCGCGTCGGCGCCGGGGGCCACATCCCGACCGCCACTCAGGCGCAACAACTCGCGCTCGCCCGGGTCCTGCTCCTGGATCCGCCGATCGTGGTCCTGGACGAGGCGACCGCGGACGCGGGCAGTACCGGCGCCCGCACCCTGGAGGCTGCCGCGTCGGCGGTGCTCGACGGGCGCACCGCGATCGTGGTCGCGCATCGTCTCCGGCAGGCCGCGACCGCGGACCGGGTGATCGTCCTGGATCACGGACGGATCGTCGAACAGGGACGGCACGACGATCTGGTGGCGGCGGGCGGGCGCTACGCGAGACTATGGCGGGCCTGGTCGGCGCCCGCAGAGGGCCGGGTGCCCGCCACAGGTGGGGTGCCCGCCGCAGGTGGGGGGTCGCAGACGCTTCAGGCGCCTGCGGCGGATCGTACGCCGACGGGACGGGGCTCGATGTCGTCGTCGTCGCAGACGAGCCCGGAGTAGTGACCGGGTGTGCGACCGGTGACCCGGCGAAAGACCGCCACGAACGCACTGGGACTGTCGTATCCGACCCGACGGGCGACGACCGAAACCGGCAGACCGGCGGCCAGATACGTCAACGCCGCGCGCACCCGCGCCTGGATGCGCCACTGCACGAAGCCCATCCCGGTGTCCGCGGTGAACACCCGGGTCAACGTACGCCCACTGCACCCCGACCACCGCGCGAACTCGTCCAGCCCACGCGGATCCGCCGGCCGGGCCACCAATGCTCGAGCCACGGCCAACGCGCGCGGATCGCGGGGCATCGGCACGTCCACCGCGGCCTCCTCCAACGGCTGGAGCATGTCGAAAACCACCCGCTCCGCTCGCGAGCGCGCGGCGAACGGCATGTCGTAGCGCCGCATGTGCAACAACACCTCGCGCAGCGCCCCGTACATCGGCACCAGACCGGGCAGGTCGCACGCCCACTCGGGGGCGAAGACCTCGGTCCTGAAGTACGTCGCGTAGAAGTCGGTGCCGGGCCCGGTCGTCACCTCGTGCTCCGCGCCGGCGGGCACCCACAGCCCCACGGTGGGCGGCACCACCCATGTCACCCCGTCGACCACCGCGGTGACCGACCCCACGACGCCCCACAACAACTCGTGGTCGAGGTGGCGATGCGACTCCCACGTATGACCGCCCGGCCGCACCTCGCGCCCCAACCGCGACGTGCTGACGGCATACGGCGGCTCCACCTCGCGCGTCGGGCCGCCGCCCGACCTCGTGACCTGCTGCACGGACCGCACTATACCGGCGGCAATTTAGGGTCCCCTAACCTCTCCCGGCCGGGCTTCGGCGCGGATGCCGGTTCCATCCGGGACCGCCGGCCACCCGCCGATACGGCCGACACCGAGGGCGGTGCGTATCGGGGCCAGGTGGGGCCGGGCGGGATCGGCGGCGGTGCGCGTGTCGGTCGGTTCAGGTCTTCGGGGCCCCGCCTGGACGAACAGCAACACACCGCACTGAGAACGACGCAGGGCTGGGAGGACCCCGCTGTGCCGGTCGGCACTCTCGTACGATCGGCCTGGCAGCTCAGCCTGAGCGAGGCGGAACTGCCCATGACGCGGCTGATCCGCGAGATCGAAGGACTCGGCGCGGCGGGCCGACTGCCCGTGCCGGTACCGGACTTCCTACGGGACAGAGCGCAGTTCGTCGCCACGTGTCCGACACCGCGCGGCGTGCCGCAGCAGACGGCGCTGGTCACGGCGACGATGCTCAACGCCGCGTTCGCCGGTCTCCAGGCGGACTACCTCACCACCGGCGACGGCGAGCGAACCCGGCGCGCGCTGAACGAACTGTGCGACTGGCTGGACACGACGGTACGGGCGGCAGCGGACCGATAGGCGAAGCCGCATCCCACGGACGAGACATGGGTGTCGATCCGGGCACCGCTGTGGTCTCTGCACACCGCAGCCACAGCCCGGCGAATCGTCGGCGACTCGGGCCGCCTATCACTGAAGTCGTCGTCGTGGACGGTTGAAGTTACCTGCCGTGCCGCGGGTTTGGGGTATGCGCAGGGTAATGGGTTGACTCCCCAGGAACGGGTCTCGCGGGAGCCGGTGTCCAGGGACCGGCCGGCGTCTTTCGCAATACGGGCGCCGGGCCCACACGTTCCTCGACAACCGGCCCCACGACAGGCGCACGCACGGACGCGGACCACACGTCATCCAGGGTCCGCGGCCGGCGGTTGCTCGTCCGCGTCGATGTCGTCGTCGCGGTCCCGGTCGTCCTCGGGATCGGGCCACCGGCCGAAAGGCCCGATGCCGCCCGGGCCCGTGCCGAGCACGCCCGGCCCCTTCGTGCGGTGCGGATACAGCGGGATCACGCCGGGCTCCCTTCGTCGAGTACCTGCCGCCGGAGCCGCTCCGTCAGCTCGTCGTCGGCGCCCCTGCCGTACCTCGGGCTCGGCGACCGCCCGGTGCGGCGAGGCGACCGAGTACCGCGAGCATCGGCCCGCGCGTCTGCCCAACGACAGCCCCGGTTCAGGGGTTTCCTTGGTTGGGCCACCCGGGCGACCGTCTCGGCACGTGCCACTCTCCGGCGGCCACCGGTACGCGGACGCCTCCCGCCACCCGGCAACCCACCGCGCGAGGACCACGGCCCGGCCGGGCTCGCGGTCGCGGCTCTGTGGAGCACCCGCAGCGTGGTGACGTCGCCGCAACCGGCGCTGAAACGGACCGCGGCCGCCGCAGGGTGGACGCCGTAGCCGCAAGGTGCCGGGGCATCGGACCGACGCGGCCGAGGACGAAAGCGGGCTCGAAGTCCTCGAACGACACTGGACAGGGCGCGAGACGCAGTGCGCGTCCAGGGGTAGCACAACGCCAGAGTATGTAGGCGGAGTTCGCGCTTGGGCACAGGCGACTCCGCCCTCCTCGCCTGGGCCGGCTCCCGCGAGACCTCGACCACCGCCTGCGCACGAATCCGACCACCGGGCGGCCCGCGCGTCGACCGTATCCCGTACGCGATGCGCCCCGACACGGCGCAAGCGGTCACACCGGGCGGGTGGTATGCCCCCGACGACGTCGGCACGCGCCCGATCGACGGCAACGCACACGGCATCCGACAAGCGCGAACCGCCCACCCGGCAAATCCACACCGTCGAAGCCCCGCGCGCTCCTCGGGGTGCCAACGGCGGCAGTCGGCAGTCGGGCAAAGCGCCGGAAACGGCCGTCCGTCGCCGCCCCCCGGTATCGAGTCCTCGCCTGGAGCGGACCCGTTTCTCTCCCACCCGGACCGAAGCTGGTGGTGAGTTCGGTGGTCGTGGGGCGAGGCAGCGCGATGCCTCCGGCAGTTGCCGCAGCCGGTCGTCGGTCCTCGCCCCACGATGTCGGTACAGGTCGTCAGTCCCGGTTCTCCTCGAGCCGGAGAGCGATACCGATCGCAAAGAAGGTGGGCGCCCACTCGCCCACGAACAAGCCCCATCGGTCGGCGCGATCAACGCCGTGGGGCTCGATCTTCATCGATCCCAGCCAGGAAAGCACCGACAACCCGATCGAGGCGAAACCCGCCATGTAGGCGTGCTCGGAACGCAGACCCTTGTCGTGCAGCGACTTCATCATCGGCAGCTCCTCCTTCGACGAAACGGTTGTCACACAGCCTCACGCCGGTACCCGCCACACCACCGGCCACACCACCGGCCACACCCCGGCGGCTCCACCCTCGGCCCAGGTGGTGTCGTGCGCGCTGCGGGGCGTCTCCTACCCGGCCGGCCCGGACGAATTGGCGACGCAGGCCGCGCGCAACCGGGCCGAGCGCACGGATCGTCGACGCCGTCCGGGCCCTGCCTTCGCGCGCGTACGAGGGGCCGAACCAGGTCTGCATGGCGCTGTTCGGCTGCTTCGCGCAGGGCGAGATCATCCCGTGAATGCCTGTCCCCGTGTCGCCGGTTCCCATGCGTCGTGGGCGCCGCCGCGACGGCCCCATTCCGACGCTCGCGGCGCGGGAGCCGAACCATGCGAGATCCCGGCCCGGGTACGCGTCTACGTTCCGGTGGCGTCCAGGGCCTTCGAACGGCCCAGCCCGCCGGTGACGACGGTTGCGGGTGCATCCGGCGCGGACGGGACCCGGACGAGGACGCACGCGAGGAACGTGGTCCGTATCTCGGTGAACGGCCCGTCCCTGCCCAGGAGTGCGATGGTCTCGGGGACGGTCGCTCTCAGGTTCGCTTCGGGCACCAATGTCTTGGTGTCGATCGCCTTGTCCAGGACGCAGGGGACGAGCCGGGCGCCGGAGGCGGTTTCGAAGACCTGCCGGGTGGCGGGGCGGGCGGTGACGGTGGTGGTCTGCGACATGCGTTCGTCCCGGTGGGCGTCGTCGAGGACCCTCTTGCGCAGGTCGGTGGTCCAACTCCCGGGCTCCAGGCCCGGATCGGTGGTGTGGGGCTGTCACCGCTCACCGACAGCAACGCCGCGTACCGTTCGCACACCCCGCCCGCCGCCCCGGCGGGGGCCGTGCGCGCGGCACCGGAGGCGTCCCGGGCGACGTCCTCGAGCTTGGGAACGGCCTGACGCTCGGGGCTCGGGCTCGCGCTTGCGGGCGGGTCGCCGACCCGGGCGTGGGCGGTGAACACCGCCTTCCACGGCGCGCCGGGCGCGTCCTGCACGAAGTGGACCACCGCCTGGTTCTCGTCGTCGGCGTGGGTGGCGGCGACGGCGACGAACGTGCGGGGATGACCGCTCCCGCGCGGGATCCGGAATCGCGGTTCCGGGTGGGTGAACGGCTCGTAGGGTTTGCGGTCCTTCGTCAGTCGGTCGGCACGGTACGCGGCCGGCGACCCTTCCAACAGTTCGCCGCCCTCGACGCCGGCGAGGCGGTCGCCGTCCAGCGCGGCGTTGGCGGCGTTGTTCTCGGCGTCGTAGTGCTCCGGGACCTTCCGGGCCTCCGCCTCGGAGATCACCGACGGGTCGGGCGCCGGCACCACCGTCGACGCGCTCGGCGCGGGCGCGCTGTCCCGGCCGCCACCACCCGACGAACACCCCACCACCACGGAGCCCGCCCACACCAGCACCGCCGTCGCACCCAGACGCCTCGCCCATCCGCGCACACGGTTCCCCCGAACCCCGACCCAATCACCGACCACGCCACACCCCCACTCCTCCGACGACGTGAGGCCCGCCCGGGTACGGACGACGCGCACACCACCGAACGCACGTCGAACCCCCCCACGGACAGCGCGATCGGGTGCCGGCGTCACGCCGGCCGGCGCCGATCGCACCGGAGCCGACGGCCTCGCGGGACGGGCCGTCGGATGTGGCACGGCGGCGACGGGGATGCGTTCGCCAGGACGGGCAACAACGATCGACCCGATCGCGGGTGCCTGCATCCTCCGGGACGGGCGGAGCCCGATGCGCCAATGGCGACGACCGCGACATCCGGTCGCGCTCCCCTCCGTCAGCCCGCTTCTCCCGCATGGCCTGCACGGGTTGCCGTAGCGGGCGGCAAGGCTCGGTCGGCCTTGCGCATCCGTTCCCACCGCCGGTCACGCCGGACCGTCCCGTACGTAGGTGATGCCGCTACGCAGTGGCCGGCCGAAGCTACGGATCCAGGCACCGGTGAGCCGTGGGCGTCCGCTTCGTGCGGGGGCCGGCGTCACCGACGCGATAGGGCCGGGCGCACCGGTCAGTGGCGAACCTTCAGGCTCCACTTCTCGGAGGTGCGGACCCCGATCAGGCCCGGCGGGACGAGGTAGGTTCCCGACTTCCGGCACAGCTGCCGCTCGGGGCGCAGGTACGCGTCCAGGGTGGCCAGCACTATCGAGTCGGACTCGGCCCCGCGGTCGACCCGGACCTTCACCTTCGCGGCGGGGCCGGTCATCTCGAGCAGTTCCCAGCCGTGGCCGGACAGTTTCCCTCGCAGCTCGCGGACGTCGTCCAGGGGCAGCACCTCCAGCTTCCACGACGCCGCGTGGTCCAGTTTCACGACCACGTGGCACCAGCCGTCGGGCCCGACGGCGAGCGGACCGGTCATCGGCAGCATGGTGCCGATCTGTCCGACCCTGTGGCTGGTGCCGTCGGGCTGGATGGTGTGCACGTAGCCGGTGGTGTTCTCGGGGCCGTCGCACGTGGCCCGGATCAGGGCGGGCGGGCCGGCGTAGCGCAGCACGGCCTGTCCCCGCCCCTCGACGAGCTTGCCCAGGGTCTCCACCGTGTCGATCGGGCGGACGCGGAGCTGCCAGTCGCCGGAGCCCTCGACCCTGATCCGCACTTCGGGCTCGCCCTTGGCGAACGCCGGCAGCTGTCCCCGCGCGTCCCTGGTGGAGGAGAAGATGCTCAGCTCCTCCACTTCGCCCTGCTGGTCGAGCCGCCAGATGTAGAACCAGCTGTGCGGCCTGGGTACGCGGGTCCGCTCGAACTCCACGACCGCCGACCGGCCGGGCTCCGGGTTGACCAGGGTCAGCTCCAGCTTGCCGTGGCCTTCATGGACCTCGGTGACCGGGCCCGGTGCCTTTGCCAGGGACATCACCCGGGCCCCGCTCACGGGCACGCCCGGGGTCACGGCCGGAGTTTCGTTCATGGTCGGGCCCGGGATCACGGCCGGGGCCGGGACGGCCTCCTTGTGGGCCTCGGCCATCGCGGGGCCCGGCAGCAGCGCGGTCGGCAGCGCCTGCGCGGGTATGCCGTAGTCGGCGGCGAGTGCGGCCGGTCCGGCGCTGTAGCCCTGGCCCACGGCGCGGAAGCGCCAGGCCCCGTTGCGGCGGTAGCACTCTCCGAGCACCAGGGCGGTATCCCCGCCGGCGTCCGTGACCTCGTACCTCGCCGCCGCCGCGCCCTCGGCGCCGGCCACCTCCACGAACAGCCCGGTGACCGCGTCGAAGGTCCCGTCTGCGGCGAGGACGGCGATCAGCACCCGCTGTACGGCGGCCTCCACCGCTTCCTCGTTCACCTCCAGCCGTTGGACGAGGAGCCCGCCCTCCGCCGCCCCGCCCAGGTGCCGTACCGCGCCCGAGGGGTACGAGGGCCGATCGCCCCGGACCACGTCGGCTTCACCGCGGGCCCGGCCCGCCGCGTCCAGCAGCACCGCGGTGGCGGCCAGCAGGGGGGTGCCCGGCCGGGCATCGTGGGCCACGGTGATGCGGAACGGGCCTCCGGGCAGCTGAGTGTTGGCCCCCTTGATGATGATCGTCATACCGGCATCCTGGCACCGGCCGCCATCCGAGGTCGATGGATTGCGTCGGAGTCCGAGGGCGGGTGACCCCGCATGCCGAACGCGCCTGACGAACCCGCAGACAACCGTGAGGTACGTACGGAGACGAGCCTGGGAGTGGTGTTGCCGACGGCGGTTTTGGCATCGGATTCCGCCCAGGCCCGGCAGTCGTTGCGGTTACCCGGCAGCGGTCGGCCGACCACCACGACCAGGCGGGTGTCGGTGTCTATGGCTACCTGGTGGTTGGTGGAGTAGCGGTAGTTCTTCGACCCCTGCGGATTCGGGGAACCTGATCGAAACGCCGCCTCGTTCGGTGGGCGGGTTTCACGGCGGAAGGCGCACCGTCGCTCCGGCCGGACCGGTATTCCACGGAGACGATGGGTGGCCGGGGGGCACACCCTCACCGCCCTCACCGACCTCATCGACAACCGGCGACCCCGGCGGATCGCCGCGGCGGCTGTCGTCGAAGGGTCGGCGGCCTCACTCGGTGCAGAGGTGGGCAGTGAGGGCCGCGCAGGCCCATTCCTCCCAGGCGTCGGGGGACCAGCCCCGGTCGCGGACGAAGATCAGGTACAGCTCCGGGCTCAGCAGCCCGTACAGCAGGTCGGCGGCCCGCGCCGCGTCGATGTCGGGGCGGGCGTCGGGCTTGGAGGTCAGGGTCTTCGCCGCGGCGTGCTGAACGGTGTGGCGCGGGTCGGGGCCGGCGGGCCACAGCGCGGCGATCTCCGGGTCCGTGGCGGCGGCAGCCGCGATCAACGGCACGATCGGGGCGACACGGCCGAGGATCTCGCGTACACCCCGCACGTGGGCGCGCAGTTGCCCGGCCGCGGTGGGCTCGGCGCACGCGGCGCGGAACCAGTCGCGATCCATCGTGGCGACCGGTTCGACGTCGCCCGCGATGGACGTGTCGACGACGTCCTTGAACAGCGCGCGCTTGTTGCGGAACACGAAGTACACGGTCTGGACGGCCACGCCCGCGCGATCCGCGACCTCCTGAAGGCTTGTCGCTCCGTACCCCTGCGCGACGAACAGGTCCCGCGCCGCCGCGACGATCTTCTCGCGGGTGCGCCGCGAGCGCTCGGCCCGCTTGTCGGGGCGCTTGACGTCCTGCCTGTCGGATCCCTTGACCGCGTCCATACCGGGAGGACGCCGTCCTGCTGATCCCGCTGTACCTGCTGGTGGCTGCCGCCGCCTTCGTCGTCTGCGGGCGGCTCCTTCGAGGAAGACCCGGGCCGGTGTCCACCGCGACGGCGACCCCCGAGAGCGTCGGGCGGTGAACCCGCTTCCTCCTGACGGGCGGGGCAAGCGCACGACGCTCACACCCCGACCGGTCCGGCCTGGAGCGGGCCCACACTGCCGGCCTCACGGAGAAGCCGCTGTGGTCGCTTGCCGCCACCCGCCTCGACACCCGGCGCATTCACCGACACCTGCCAGGTCACATACGTCCTGGGAAACTCCGTGGTGATTGCCCGCCGTTCGTACGACGGGTCGGGATACCAGGTGACCGACAAGAACCAGGGAACCTGGAACACCGAGTTCCGACAGGCGTCCACCGGCAAGGTCCTGACCGCGGCCGCACTGACCGGAAGCCTCCACATCGAGACGTGGAAGGGCAAACCCGCACTGATCGTCCGAGGAGCCAGGACCGCCTCCACCGACGGCCTGTCCGATTGGGGAGCGACGTCCTGCTGAAGTGCACAGGTTTGAGCGGGTTGACCCCGCATCCCCTCGGCATCGTCGATCTGCGCCCCGAACCGGACCGTCTCACGGTGCGCCTGGTGAACGAACCGTTCGTGATCGCCCATTGGGCCACGTGTCTCCTGCCCCACTTCGATCCGACCGCCGACGACCCGGGTGACGCGGTCGGTGGCGTGCCCGGATTCGGCGTATTCCACGTCTGCCGCGTGTTCGACGTGTTCCGTGTTCGGTCACAACGCGCGTTCGCCTTGGGCTTGTTGCGAGGCGACCGGCTGTCGGCTCCCGCTTCCGCGACTCCGCGCGGGTTCGTCGATTCGCGTTCGGTGGATAGCGGTGCCGTGGACCCGGCCCTAACATGCCGGCAAGCCAAGCGTTCGCACGGGCTCTCGGAGGACACATGCATGGTCGGCGCGCAGCACTGGCAACGATGGTGGCGGTGACCTGCGTTGTGGGCCTGCCGGGCGTCGGGCAGGCCACGCCCGCGGCCGGCGGCAAGGACCTCGTCACCAACGGGGCCTTCGAGCCGGATCCCGCCTATTGGTGGACCACCGGTGCGACCACGGCCGAGACCGTGGACGGGCGGGCGCGGGTCACGGTTCCCGATCACACCCGCGCGCCCTGGGATTCGATGCTCGGGCAAGGTGGTCTGCATCTGACGAATCTCGCCGTGTACACGCTTTCCTTCGACGCCTCGGCGACCACGTCCGCCAAGGTTCGGGTCACCGTCCAGTCGTATCTCCCGCCCTACAAGACCGTCTTGGACCGAACCGTCACGTTCGCCGAGAAGACCGGCAGGCACACGCTGCGCTTCCTGGCCATGCCCGGCATCGACGCGACCCAGGTCACCTTCCAACTCGGGGGCCGCGCCAAGGGATTCCAGGCGACCTTGGACAACGTGTCGCTGCTGCCCACCGGTTCGCAGGTCCCCGGTGTGCCCTCCAAACCCTCGGCCTCCTCCCACCCTGGCATGAAGCCGACCGGCACCCCCGTCGCCCGACCGTCCTCCGCTTCCCCTCCGGCCGGCACGACGACGTCCTCGCCCACCGCCAAGGTCCCTGCGGCGAGTTCGGCCGAGAAGTTCTACACCGACCCGACGAACAACGCCGCGGCGTGGGTACGAGAACACGGGTCCGACCCGCGTGCGGCGAAGATTCGCACCGCGATCGCCACGCAGGCCGGCGCCCACTGGTTCGGCGCCTGGAGCGGGGACATCGGCAAGGCGGTGCGTACATACGTCGATGCCGCCACCGCCGCCCGGAGCACGCCGATCCTGGTGCCTTACAACATCCCGGATCGGGACTGCGGCGGCGCGTCCGGCGGCGGCGCCGCCGGTCCGGATGCCTACCGCCGTTGGATCTCCGACTTCGCGGGCGCGATCGGCGACCGCTCGGCGATCGTGGTGATCGAGCCCGACGCCGTTGCGAACGTCGACTGCATGTCGGCCCAGGGACGGGATGCTCGCTTCGCCCTGTTGCGCTACGCCACCGAGCAGTTCACGGCCAAGGCGCCCAACGCCAAGGTCTACCTCGACGGCGGCAACGCGGGTTGGATCGCACCCACCACCATGGCCTCGCGGCTGGCCCGGGCCGGAGTGGCCAATGTGCGCGGATTCGCGGTCAACGTCTCGAACTACAAGACCACGGCGGACTCGGCCGGTTACGCCGAGAAGGTCCGCGCCGCGCTGCCGAACGGCGGGGCACGTACCGCCAAGTACCTGATCGACACCAGTCGCAACGGCAACGGCGGCACCGACGGCGCGTGGTGCAACCCGGCCGGCAGCAAGCTCGGCAAACCGTCCCGAGCGGGGACCGGCGGTGCCGAGTACGAGCTGTGGATCAAGGTGCCGGGTGACTCCGACGGCCCGTGCGGTATCGCCCCGGGCGTCGCGGCCGGAACCTTCGACCCGAACCTCGCCACCCGCCTGATCGACGGCAACTGATCACGCCGGCCACGCCCGCGCCGGGTCGGGACGGATCGGCCCCGGACGACGCCTGCCTTCCTCGCGGCCGCCGGGGCGAGGCGACCGGGGGACCTTTCCCGCCGGACCCACCGCGGTCGTGGCGAACCTCGAACACATCGCGCCGCGCGAACCCTGCCGCCACACGACCTCGGCGCCGGACCCGGTCGACCGCGAACCCCGTGACTTCTCCGACTACGCCCGCGACGCCGCCGCACGCGGGGTCTGGAACGTGTAGTCGGCGCCGATCCCCCAAGACCCTCGCCAACGGCGCCACGGTGACGTCTTCCTCGCCGCCGCGCGGTCGTGCCCCGCCGCCATTCGCGCGAACTGCCAGGCGCAGAACGGCTATTGCGAATGCTCACCCCGGCCCATACTCCACAGGTAAACCGCGCCGTATCGAGCAAAGGACGAGGCCTTGCGCAAAATCATCAAGCGAGCCGCGACGATCACCGCCTCCACCGCGGTCGCGTTGAGCGCTCTCGCCATCGCGGCCACACCCGCCGGCGCCGCCGGCACTGCCCGGGCCACCTCGCGAACACATGTCTACGGCGGGGGCTCCGTCACGGGCGACGCCACGTTCTACAGCCAAGGGGACAAGTTGCGCATTCGCAACCTGCTCCCCCGTCACCCCACCGTGGTCGTCGTGCACTTCCAGTACTACTACAAAGGCCAATGGCGCAACCAGGGTGGGTACCTGACCTCCGTCGAGGGAACCACGTGGTTCGACTTCGACTTCGCCGAAGGGCGGGCCCTGCGGTTCAGCGTCGCTCGCCAGGAACCAGAGGCCGGCGGCAATCGTGTAGGCGGCGAAGGCTGGGTCTACGCGACCGCCTGATGCCTCCAAAGGTCCGGCCATCCCCCGCGGAACGGCCGGCACTCCCGATCGGCGCCGTGGCCGACCGCTACCCCATCGGGACGTGGCTCGCGAACCGACGCGCCCAGGACCGGCAGGGCAAGCTGTCCGCCGGGCGCTGCGCGGCGCTGGACGCGTTGGCGGAGGGTGAGCCGCCCGCCGCATTGGCCGGTGGCGTGGCAGCGGCACCTGACCCACGCGGCCGAGTACCCGACCGAACTCGGCGACGGGGCCCGGTGGGACGACGTCGGCCTGGACGTGGTGCACTGCGGTACCGGGATCGGCCGGTGGGTCGCCCGGCAGCGGTCCGGATGGGACCGGCTCAACGCGGCGCAGCGCGAGCAGCTGCTCGCGCTCGGGCTGACGCCGCCCGCGATGGTCGACGCGGCGGCCGAGGCCGGGGCGGCGGTGCCCGTGCCGGAAGGGCCTCCGGCCGAGGCGCACGCGGGAGCAGGCATTCGAGATCGCGTCGAGCGCGGCGGCGGCGTACCGCGCCCGCGTGGGACATCTCGAAGTCCCGCGCGACCACGTCGAATCGGTCGTGGCGTTCGACGGGTGGCCGGAGGATGTGCGCTTGAGGGTGTGGCTGACCACCACCAGGAGCAGGCGGCCGAAACTCCCGCCGAGCGGATCGCGGCGTTGGACGCGCCCGGCATGCGGTGGACGTAGCCGCGTCGAACGCGGAAGGGCCGGCCCGGCGAACCGGGCCGGCCCTTCCGCGTGTGGGGGTCGGTGGAACGTCCGTCACTCGGGGGCAGGCGGGCCAGGGTCTCCGTCAGCTCATCGGCCGCAGCCATGAGCCGCTCCGCGTATGCCGGGTCGTCGGCCACCGACTGTCCGGCGGCGAACGCCGGCAACGGGCGCACTCCCGTGAGAACGGCCCGCAGGTCGACGATGTGCTGATCACGAATAAGGAATCGCTGCGGCCATGGAACGCGAAACCTTCCGGAAGGAGTTCACGGTCGCCACGGGCCTGCGGGACCGCAACGGAGGCCCGTACGACGAATTCGGGAACCGGCCGGGAGGCTCGCCTCGATCCTGGCCGCGTTGCGTTCCGCGATCGTGCGCACCCACCCCTACGGGTGCGTGGGGTGGTGTCAGCGGGGTTGGTGACAGCGGTACCGGTTCTGGCTTCCTCCTTGTTGAGCTGGGGACTTGTTGGTCCGGCAGGGGGTTTCGCCGGCTGTTGCCGGGGTGACCGAACTGCTGTCGTGGTCCGCTCAAGGGCATCAGCACATGCGGGGCCTGGCTGTCGTGGGGATGCACAGTCACCCGGTGCGGCCGCGGAATGGCTTGCGGGTACGAGCGCGAAGTCGTCGGTCGTGCCTCGTCGCGATCCTCGGCCGGCTCGAAGGCCGACTGCCGCCGCCGGGGCCGGGGCCGGTCGCGGCCGAACTCCGGGTGGCCGGCAAGCTGTTCCTCGACGTCGAAGAGCCGGCGTCCGTACCCCCACCACCGCGAAGGATCCGGCTTTGCACACCGCACGCAAGCGAGCACGCGTTGGAGTCGCCTTCTCCATGGCCCTTCTTCTGCTCGGTGCCGCGGCGTGCGGCTCCGACGAGAAGAGCACGGCCGAAGACGCGGTCGCCGACACCGCCTCGCCGACCGGCACGACGTCGGCCCCGTCACCGAACGACTCGGGAGCGGCGGCCACGCCTGCCGGATCGAAGCCGGTGGCCGCTCCGCTCACCCAGGCCCAGGTGCAGGCCGCGCTGGTCCAGCCCGCCGACATGCCGGCGGGCTGGACCGTACGCAAGGACCCGGACCCGCTCGCCCGCGCCACCACCTCCCCCACCGAGCCCTCGAAAAGCAACAAACCGCAGTGCGACGGCATCGCCGACCTGCTCGACCCGGCCCGAGGCTCGACACCCGCGAAGGCGAGCGCCGGTATCTTCGCCTCCACGGGGACCCCGAGCGGCAAAGACACCACCGCGATCCTCGGCGTCACCGTGACCTCGTTCGCCCCCGGCGACGCCGAACGATTGATCTCCAGGGCCATGGCCCTGGTCCCCGGCTGCGCGAACTTCGAAGACGTCGACGAGGGACGCACCTTCCACGTGAACGTGGCGGAGGCCAAGGCACCGAACCTCGGTGACCAGGCCGTCGCGATCACCCAGACCACCCGAACCAACGGACAGGAATACGTCCACGCCGTCGTGGTCGTCCGGTACGGCACCACCCTGATCCAATCCACCCACGTCAACCTGACCGGTACCACACCGGTGATGCCCGACACCGCACTGCTCACAAAGCAAGTCGACCGCATCCGCGCCGCCCGTTAGCGCCTGCGCGAAGGGAGGCTCCTTCGACCGCACGGGGATCGCGGTTCGAAGGACCGCGCCTCGCCGGTGGGGCCCCTCGCGAGGAAGCCATCGAGGACTTGTCCCATCGGGGTCCCGCGCCACGCCGAACGCCTCGACGACCCCGTGCCCGGCTCCGACCCCGACCGGCCGCGCCCCCACCGCCGCGGCGACGGCGGTCTTCCCGGTACCGGTGGCCGCGACGGTCCGGGCGCGCAGGCCGGGTGCATTTCGCGGGGTCCACACATTCGCTGTCGGCGTGTCGTGCGGGCTGTGCCCCGCGGAGGATGACGGGGAACGGCTCCGGTCGCGGCCCGGCATCGAGGACTGGCCACCGCCGCCGGTCGAGCGCGCACGGATTCCACGCACGTGCTCTCCGCGATGCGTGAGCTGAACCAGCTGGAACCGGTGGCGGAAAGCCTTCGGGCAGCCCCGAACGCGGTGGCCTGCGCCGAGCCGGACCGGCTGCGTGAACGCGCCGTGCCGAACCGGTTCGGGCACTATGCCACCCGCGCCGACGAATCCCGCTTCCCCAAGGACCGGTCCAAGCGCACGCGGCTCTACGAGCGGATCGGCACCGACGGCATGCACCCGTTGCGGATGACCCGCGCGAACGACGCCCCGCCGGCGCTACGGACACTGCCCGAGGTGGAGATCCTGCGGCAGGTTAGGGTCCGACACTTCCACCTGCTCGACGGCGAAGTGGGCCGCCGCGCCCCGAAGGACCGCCCTCCGGGCACCACCCGCCTGGTCGCCCCCTACGACCCCGAGGCCCGCAACGGCGGGAAAGGGGACGTGCTCTGGCGCGCGGTCGACCGCGTCCAGCGCGACGAGCAGGGCTGCGAGGGAGTGCCGGTACACGGCGTCCTTCGCGGGCGGGACGGTGGTCGTCTCCAGACCGCGCAGAAGCCCTCCGCTCGGGTCCGCGCGACCAGCCCCAAAAGTGGGTAGTTCCGGTTACTGACTGTGATGACTTCGAACCCGTCGTCGAAACAATCGACCGGACCGATGAGTTCGTGGCCCGCGGCCGGTCCAAGCTCATGACACCCTCGAAAGGTAGGACACCGCCATGTCAGAGCTTCTCGTCGACTTCATCACCTCCCTCGACGGCTACGCATCAGGAGAGGGCTGGCCCGGGTTCTGGGGACTCGAGGGCCCGGAGTATCTCGCCTGGCTCGGCGAGCAGCCCGAGGTCACCTACCTCATGGGAGCCAACACCTACCGCCTGATGTCAGGCTTCGCCGCCGGCGAGGTCCCGCACGGCCAAGACGAGTTCAGGGACGAAGAAGAGGCGTCCGTCGACGAGCTCACGCAAGCGTCCAAGGTGGTGTTCTCCTCCTCGCTCGAGGAGCCACTGACGTGGGCCAACTCCACGCTCGTCCGCGACGACGCCGTCGAGGCGGTCCGCGCCATGAAGTCGAGTGGCTCGGGGCTCCTCAGCACGATCGGCAGCCTCAGCCTGTGCCGGTCCCTGCTACGGGCCGGACTCGTCGACCGCTTCCGGGTGGGGATCTTCCCGGTGATCACCGGGGCCACGGGCGCGGAACGCATCTACGACGGCTACCCGGACGTCGCCCTCGAGATGATCGAGCACCGCACCTTCGACGGCCGCATCCAGCTGGTCGAGTACAAGCCACGCGTGCTCGAGCACCCGCCGCTCGGCGCCCCCGCGTGACGTCGCCCCGTCCGCAGGTGTCGAACGCCACCGGCCGCCGCCTCTTCCAAGTGGTCGAACCGGCGAGACCGGCCCCTGCATGGGCACGCTTGGTCGGCCGCGCCTCGGCCTGGAACGGCCGTGGCGCGCCCTGACCCACCACCTCGGTGGCACCTTCACCCCGGCCCACGAACCCGTCGCCCTGGACCTCGTCGGCGACGACGACTTCCGGGTGCAGGTGTACGCGACGCACTCCGGGATCTCCCCCGAGGACATCGACGCCAAGGCGGCCGTCGCCCGGGGCCACGCGCCGGGCCTGTTCGCCCGTGCCCTGCGGGAGATCAACGGCCCGCACGAAGCGCCCGCGTGGCGACGGAAGCCTCCCGTGACGACGTTCACGCTCGACTCCCGACACGATCTGCCCAGTGCGAACATCTACGTTCCGCTGATCCCGGTACACGACAACGACGCGGCGGCCCGCGATCGGGTGGCGGCCTTCCTGCGCGCCGAGAACGCGGCCGCCGCCGAACCCTACGTCCTTCTTCTCGACGCCCTCACGGATCGGCCCCTGTCGCGATCACTGACCCAGAACTTCATGTCCTATCGGGGCGGCAACCCCCGCGCTTCTCCATCTACCTCACCCCGGGCACGTACCACGCGGCCGACGTGCTCACCTGACCCGCCGGCCCGTCGGCCGGCCGGGGAGGCAACCGCTCCGACGAAAACGAGATGCGCTTGCCGAGCACGGCCGGGCCGGCGGGGGCGTCCCGCAGGTTCCACCAGTGGACGGCCACGATCTCCTCGTTGGCCTGGAACTCGCGAACGTCCGCGGTAGCGCACGGGACAATCCGCCCACACGAGCCGTCTCCGTGAGCAACACCCCGCCGGCCTGCGAGACGATCCCGGAACCACCGGACTCGATCGACACGCTCCAGGAAAGCGCGAGGCTAGGGTCGGTCGGTGCTCGGGGATCGGTCGCGCGCGGCATCGGCCACGTTCTGCGCGGAGGTACCGGCTTGATCCTTCACCTGCGCCGCCTGTTCGCGGGCCCGATCACCGGTCGTGCTCGCGGCCTCGGTGGTGGCCTCCTTGACCTCGTGGACCGCCTGCTGGGACGACTGGGCCGCGCTCTCCTTCAAGTGCCGGGCCGACTCCGTCGCTGCCTCCTTGACGGACTCGATGGGGCCTTCGGCACGCTCCGCGAGTTCGGCGACGGCCTGCTCCTCGGTCTGCGAACTCGGCAGCATCGCGGCCGCCAGGAGGCCGGCTCCGAACGCGATGAGCCCGGCCGCCAACGGATTGCCCTGGGTCTGTTCGACGGCTCTGTGCGGCGCCTCCTGCAAAACCGAGCCCGCCTGGCGGGCCGCGCGGCCGGTGACTTGTGCGGCCTGCTCGGCGCCCTCCCCGGTGGACTGGCCGGCCTGCCGGACCCGGTGCCGGGTCTGTGCAACACCATCGGACGCGGTGCCCATGACTCGGTTGCGCAGCCCGGTAACGGCGCCGCGTGCGCGTTGCCGGCGTCGCCGCACGATACGTCCGGGGCTGGTGCGATCCGCCAACCTGTCGACGTCGTAGGCCAAGTCGGCTTGGGTCGCTTCTATGTCGGCCCTGATTTGGTCGGGTGACGTGCCCATTGCGCATCCTCCTTCAACGTGTCCAGCGTTCGTTCCGGTTTCGGCGAGACGTCGCGCATGCGAGTGCGACCCAGCACGAACAGGACCGCGCCGATCACCGCCCAGATCGCGGTGACGATGAGCGCGGCCCATCCGAGGTCCATCGCGTTGCCCAAGCCGAACATCGCGGCCAGGGTGAGGAACAGGGCGACCATGTAGCCGGCGAAGCCCGCGCCGCCGAACATCCCGGCGGCCTTGCCCGCCTTGCCGGCCTCCTCGCGGACCTCTGCCTTGGCCAGTTCCACTTCCTGTCGGAGCAGTTTTTGCATGTCCGCAACCACGTCGGACAGCACTGCACCCACCGAACCGTCGTGCCGGGGCGTCGACGGCGGCTGCGGGGGCGCGGTGGGGCGGTGCGGCGCCAGGGGTGAGGACATGTCACACCTCCGGACCCGGCAATGGCCGCCGTTCCTCGCCGACGGCGGAAAGTGAACCTTGTCCGCGAACGGCGGGAGCGTTGCGATCGGCGTAGGCCGACGATCCGGCACCCCGGTTGCCCGAGTTGCCGTCACCGTCGCCGGAGCCGCCATGAGCGCTGCCGCTCGCCTTGGTCAGGCGGCCGACGGCGAGCCCGGCGACGGTCGCTCCGACGAGAAAGGTGGTCGGGCGTCGACGGGCGAACCCCTGGATGTCTCCCACCAGGGTGCCGACGTCACGCTTGTCGAGAAAGTCTGCCGCGCGATGCCCGCTGTCTGCCGCCTGGGCGGCGAGGCTGCGAGCCGGCGAGTCCCCGGGGGCGTTCTTCGCCATCCCGGCCAGGTCGTCCGCCCATTGCCGCAGAACGGCCGACGATCGTTGCACCTGCGTTTGCGCTTCTTCTCGGGCTCGCTCGCGTAGATCGTGGATCACACTGCGAGCTTGTTCACGGGCCTCGTCCGTTGCGGCCCGCGCCTGCTGACGAGCGGTGTCCACGACCTCTCCGGCCGCTTCCTTCGCCCGCTCGGTGGTGGCAGCACCCTCCTCCTGGGCACTCTGGCCGACCTGCGCCGCGGAGTCGGTGGACATCTTCGAGGATTCCTTCACGGGAGATCCCTCTCTCCGGAAATGACCGCAGCCTCGCTTCCGCGGAGTGGCCTGCGGCGCCCGGGCCTCACAGCAGAGTGCCCCAAGACCAAGGCTGACTGATTACCCCATTTGCATGCTTAGCCCCATTTGTCCGCATCAAACGCCCCCAGATCCATCACCACCGGGCGTGAGGGTTCGGTGGGATGGCCATCCGAAGGTGAAGGTCTCCGGTCTCCGCCGGATGGGCGCCACTATTCCCGCCCCCCACCGCGTGACCAGCCATGGCCGGCCTGCTGGACTGCTGCATCGACCCCGCCGATCCGTCGCCGGAGTAGGCCCTGGTGGATGCTGCTCGTCAAGGCACTGGCCGACGTGAAAGGGCCGGTGGACCGACGCGGCTTCCTCATCGCCACGACGAGCACTCTGTCCGCGAGCATCCCGCCGGGCGAACGCCAACGGCGCGACCATCGACCGGCGGTGCCTGGGCGCACATGCCGCCGACCTGTTCGACAACCGGCCTGGACGCCCTGCGACACCTGGACGACAGGTCGGATCTTCCCGGGTTACCGTGACCTCCGCAGGCGGGCCCCGGGCCATGGAGCCCGAGAACGATTCCGACGCCCGAGCCCCCCGCGAATTCGCGAGGTCGGGCGTGTCATCCGGCGGGCTCGGGCGTCGGCGGTGTCACGGTCGGCGCCCTGTGGCCGCCCGGCCGTGATCACGCGCCCTCGCCCGCGCGGCGGCTGCCTTCGTCGGGGGGGGCGATCCCTGGTCGGCCGGCAAGTCCACGCGGAACTCGACACCGCCACCTACGAGACGGGCCTCCGAATCGGTGACGGGCAGATGGCATCCCTACCCCTGAGTCGCCACGACTGGCACGGCGACTGGAACTACCCGCTGAAGCCCGAGAAATACGCCCGGTCAGCGACGCCCCGGACCCGTTCGACCAGCCGAGCCCCGACCTCGCCTGACTCTGCCACCCGGCCCTGCCCGGGCTGCCGATCCCCCAGTGGGAGGCCCTGATCGCCACACTGCCCCCACTCCACGAGGCCCAGCAAGAAACACACCCGGACAAGCGGCGCGGCCATCCTCCCCGCATGGTCGCCTCCGGGACGGACCGACGCCCCCGCCCTCACCCTCGCCGATCGGCTCCTCGCCGCTCTTCTCCACTATCGGTTCGGACTCCCGCAGGTCGCCGTCGCCCGGCTCTTCACGATCACACCCGAAACCGTCAACCGGCGCATCCGCGACATCCGCCAACTCCTCGGCACAGCCGGACACCTCATCCAGCCCTGCGGCATCCAACCCGCCACCCCTCGACGACCTCGACGACTGCGATGACTTCGACGACTTCGCGAGCACAGCAGGCGTCCCGCTCCCACTCAAGATCAGACAAGCGAGTTGATTCTCTGCAGACCCTTACACCGGTCGCACCCTTGACCGGCCGGCACGGCCCCGACCCTCAACTGTCGGGCGGCTCCGGACCTTGCTGAGCATGCAAGAGAGCTTCGAGGAGGTGGAGCCGCCGCCCTGGTGGTATGCGGAGGACGCGGAACCCAACGCGGACATGTGGGCCACCGCAGACGAGTCGCGCGAAGACGTGTGGCCGGCCGGGGCCCGGCTCTCCTACCGCTTTGATCCGCTTCACACGCCGAGCCAACAGGGAATAGCCACGCCGAGGCGGCTTTGGGGACCCCATGAGGAGCACCCGCCCACGATGCCGGCCGGCCGGGGCGCCCGCGTGGGTGATCGTCCGAACGATGACGAAACGGCCGGTCTCGGGTGGATCCCGGGGGCCGGCCGTGCCGGCATCGCCTCCGACCTCGGCCGCACGCTCGCCAAAGACCTCGTGGCCGAGATGCGGATGGTCGAACACTTCCGCCACGCACGCGACGACACCGCGGCCACCGAGCCCTGACACGGCCGATGGGAACGGCCCCGGCGTCGTCCGGGCGGTGGGCCGCGCACCATACGTTCTCCGCGAGGACCAGTGCCCGGCATCGAGGTCCTTGCAGCGCGGTGCCCGAGGATTGCCGAACGGGGCCGGCCGCGGCAGATGACGTCGCGATCACATCACGGGGCACGACGCCGGGACAGTCCCGGCACTACGGGCTCGCGAACGCATGGCTGCGGCGTTCCATGGTGGAGCCGCGATCGACCCCGACGACGAGCATGGCCGAGTCGCGTCGCGGACCGCGTCGCGGAAGCCCGGGCCGGTCCGCCGCCTCCGCACGGCCCTTCCGGCCGGGTGCAGGATGATCACGTCGGTCATAAGCGCGGGCTGCTCCGGGACAACGGGCGCCGGATGGCGACCCGGTGGTGTGAGCGGGACTGGAGGTGATCGGGCGCCGTGCCGGGGTGCCCGGCCGGTTGGTGAGTTCACCGGGCGCCGCGCGGTCGGGTGTGTGGTCGGCCGAGCGTCGGGCGCCCTCGGGATTCGGGGAGGCAGGAAAGGAGTTCGAGCCCGAGGGGGGTGCAGGAGTGCCAGATCGCCTTGCCGTCGCGTTGGGCGGTGATCAGGCGGGCGGCGCGCAGGGCCTTGGTGTGTTCGGACACCGAGGACTTGGCCAGGCCGAGGTCGCGCACGAGATCGCTGCCTGTGCGAGGTCGGAGAAGTTGTTCCAGGATCGTGGCGCGGGTGCGGCCCAGCAGCATGGCCAGTGCGTCCGTGCCCGTGGAGTCCTCGATCAGGGGCAGCGGGGTGACGGCCGGGTAGACCAGGAACCATCCCTGGGCATAGCGGCCCACCAGGGGGCGGCCGGTCCAGTAGACGGATGGCAGCACAGTGATACCCGTCCCGTCGAGGGTGACCTCGACGTCGTCGGTGCTGTCGAACTCCAGGGCCGTGTCGTGCCAGCGTGCCGTCGGCGTCAGTCCGGTCAGCATCGCGCGGATGCCCTGGCCGGCCAAGAGGTGGGTTCGCCATGCACGTTCGGCGTCGAAGCCGACGCAAATGCGTTCCCATGGCTCGGCGACGATGTGCGTGTGTGCTGTTCGTAGGGCGTGTTCGAGGTTCTGCCAGGCGTCCCTGTCGCGGTCGGCCAGCAGGCGCGCCCAGGGGCTCGGGGGGCGATCCCGGGCGTGGACACGGTGCAGTTCGGAACGGACGAGCGCGGTGGGGGTCGACAGGACGTGTTCCAGCCCGTCGTCGAATCCCGGAATCGGTGGATCGAGGAACAACGGCCCCTTGCCGGTGGCCGGCACCAGTTCCAGCAACGGTCTCGCGGAGCGCGTCAGGGCCCTGCCCATGCGTCGCCGCCACAGGCCGAAGACCGCCTCGGAACGCTGCAGCGTCGCGACGGCGAGCATCAACTCCACCATCGGTGCCGGTTCGTCGGCGAACCGCACGCGCAACAGATCCTCGGCCGTAAAGCACACCCGCAGCACGACGCTCCCCTCGCCACGAAAGCGGTCCTGCCGCCCGCTCGGTTCGGCCCATGCCGAACCGAGTGCGCCGAACCGCCGGACGTCCGATGGTGGAACTGCAAATCCAAGTCTGAGTCGTTTCCCGGAAGCCGAGGAAGCGGCGATCCGGCCATTGTCGAAGGGACCACACGAATGCGAACTCGAGTCTGGATCACGGGCGTTGCCCTGGGGGCCGCGCTGTTGACCGGCGGCACTGTCGCCACCGCCCAAGCGGCACCCGCACGCGCGACCTCCGGCGCGAGCGCGACCACCTCCGGCGTGGTGGCGCCCTACACCTATACCGACATCGGCACCTATCCCAGCAAGCGGACCTGCGAGGCGGACGGGCGGAACTCGGTCTACTCCGACTGGTTCTGCCGCAAGAGCACCACGACCTCCAACTGGCACCTCTGGGCGGACCTGAACTCGTAGGGTGTGACGACCGGCAACAGCCGCACTCGAACGCGCTCCGACCCCGGCCCCGACGCCGGGGTCGGAGCGCGTTCGGCGTGGATGACCATGCGGTCACCCGGATGGGGCTTCGGTGCTGCACTCGTGTAGTACTCCGAGCAGTTCTGCCAGGAATTCCTTTGGGCGTGCGATGTGCACGCTGTGCCCCGCGTCCTCGACCACCGCCTCCCGGAAGGGGCCGCCGGCCGCCGCTTACCGGTGGTTTGTTGACAGCGGGTCGGGGTCGCGGTATGCCGATAGGAGGGAACGTCGCCTGTGCCTCGGGGGGTTGCGATGACCAAGCGTGTGCCCTGTCCGCCCGCACCGGGGCCGTTGGAGGCCTATGCCGCGCGGTTCGACGACCTCTTCTCGACGTTGGCACAGCGGCGTGGGTTCCGCGAGTACCTGGCCGGGCTGTTGCTTCCGAGGGACCGCAACAAAACGCTGACCTGCCTGGCAGGTACGGAACCCGTGGTCGATGCACAGCATCCGGCGGTACAGCGGCTCCAGTTCTTCCTGTCCGAGTCGACCTGGGACCAAGAGCGGATCAACGCCCGCCGCGTGGAGCTGTTACTGGCGGATCCGGCGACCGCACCGCACGCGGGCGGGGTCTTGGTGATCGACGACTCCGGCGACCGCAAGGACGGCACGGCGACCGCGCACGTCGGCAAGCAGTACCTGGGCTCGGTGGGCAAGAGCGACCGCGGCGTCGTCACCGTGACCACGTGTTGGGCGGACGAGCGCCTCTACCACCCCCTGCACGCCGTTCCCTACACCCCGGCCCAGCACTTCCCACAAGGCAGGAACGACCCCGACTTCCGCACGAAACCGAACCGCACCGCCCAGAGAGGGGGAACTCCCACGTCCCACCAGCCCCGAACGGCCTCCTGGCCCCAAGCGATCCGGGCCGTCCGTGGCTGGTTGACGCCCTGGACCACGCTGCAACGCTACTGGCGGGCATGGTCGACCAAGCCCCCGCCCACCGATCTCCAGACCCTGATCAACGCCCTCGGCACAGGAAGACCCATCGACATCTACATCCCGGTCCAACAAACCACCGGTAGCCTGAGTCGTGGAGTGCACGGCCCGATCGCACGGCAGGCGAACGCGCGCCTGATCGAACGCCGTTGCCGTGCAACGCCTTTCGGCCGGTCCTGTCGCCGCATCGCTGCGTACATGGCGGTTGTGCCTCGCCGAAGTGCCCACGACACCGACGCAAGTGTGCGCCCCGCTCCCGTCGCGTCCGACGGGAGGGCTTTCTTCGTCTGGTCCGTGCGTGGCCTGCGGGGATTCGCCGTCTCGGAACCGGATTTCGGTTCGGCGCCTGGTCGGTAGTGGAGAAGAGGGGGCCGATGGGGGGCGAAGAGACGTTCGACAGGGTCATGAAGTGGATCTTCGGCCATTGTCGTCGTCCTGGGTGCAGCCAAAGTGTCCTGGCACTGGTTGAATACCCAAGCCGGGTGCTGGATTCGCGGTGACCGGGGTGCAACCCAGACGGAGGGCGACGATGGTGTTCGCTCCGGCGTGGTTGTCGAACCCGTACACAAGGCCGGATGCAGTGCCAGTCCGCAGCCTTCCGCGACCCGTACCGAGCGGACGGTGTTCGTGTCGATCGTCGGGGTGGCCCCGGCCCGACACGGGCAGCGGAACGGTGACGATTCGCTGTGGCTTCCCGGAACGACCAGCGGGTAGGCACGCCGCGCGGGCCGCGTGAAGCGGAACCCACACGTAAATGCCCGGTTCCTCGCGGACCGCGTGCGGGCTCGTTCGGGACCGCAGGGGAACGAACGCAGAGGCCGGCTCCGGTCCGGGGTCCCGGACCGGGGAATCAGTCACGGTGGCGTGACCACGGGAGCCGTCCTGTCCTACCTCTTCGCCGTGACCTGTATGCACGCCACGTTCGGCTGGGAGCACATCGACGCGGCGTCGGAGGACACCATGGGTGGCGACGTCGGCGAGTCCACGGCCGGCGGCCGCTCGGTGGCGGACGGATAGCGCCGCCGGCGCATCCGGGCCGGCTCGGCGGGGCTGGGTCTGTTGCGCATGACAGTTCGAGGGCGCGGCCCGCGAAGCGGGCCGGCCCTCCTTCCCCCTTTCCTCGCGGGGAGGTTCAGGCGGTTCTGCGGACGGTTTCCAACTGCATGATCAGGAACTCGAATCCCGACTCGATGCCACTGAGTTGCCCGAGCATCAGTTGGACGGCCTTGTCGTCGGGACGGTGCATCGAGTGCGGGATCACGCAGCCGCTGATCAGCCACTTGACCGCGGACGTCTCCCTGCGGAAGGCCCGCAGCTCATAGGCCATCCAGTCCTCGGAATTCGAGGTGAACCGGTAGCCGTGCATGCGATCCCAGATCAGCGGGGTCGGGGCGAGCTCGGCGGCGGTGTCGCGCAGATAGGCGATCCCGCGTCGCACCTGGTGGTGGGACAACTCGGTGGCCAGGACCAACTGGGGCATGTGCAGACCCGCCGGCCGGGCCTCGAGAGCACGTCGCGCTCGTCCGCGGTGAACTCGTGCCCCCGCAGGCCCGGGACGGCCCGCCCGGCGCCGGTGACGAACGCGACGCAGGCGCTCAACAGGTCGATGAACTGTGCGGTCCGCTCGACCCGGTCCAATGCCGGGAACCGCTCGCGCAGGCCCTGGTCGAACCGGCGGGAGTTGTCGAACTGGGCGGTGTTGACCGCGTCACGGGCACCCGGGTCGGTCATCGCCCGCCGCGCGACGGCCGGCCTGCGCAACACGTCCGCAGCGACCTACGCTGCGGCCCCCGGGTCCTCGAACTGGACCTTGTTGACGACCTTCCGGGCACCGGTGTCGCCCATCGCCCCGGCCGCGACCTCCGGCCTGCGCAACAGGTCCGCGGCGACCTCGGCGGCCGCCGCGCTGTCCTGGAACTGGACGGTGTTGACCACGCGCTTCGCGGCGCTGTCGCCCATCGCGGCCCGGTTCGCCGGGCCGGCCCATCGTCGTGTGGGAGTCGGTGGAGGGCCCGTCACCCAAAGCCGGGTCGGGTCGTGGTGGTTCCCCTGGCCGCTGTGGGCGAAGAGGGACCCCACCTTGGCTTTCATTTGGGCCCCTGGGCCTTTGATGATGCCGATCACGCTGTTGTTTCACAGCCGTGGTCGAACGGAACAGGGGCTCACCCTCACGTGGGACGCGCCGCTGCGCCGGGTGGGGTTGGGGGCGGTTGTTTCAGCAGGTGCCGCTGCCGATGCCGGGGGCGCCGTGGGTACCGTTGCCGGCGCCGCCGAGTCCGCCGTTGCCGCCGGGACCGCAGTGTCCGATCAGGCCGCTCCCGGTGGCCGCCCCGCCGTTCCCGCCGCCTCCGCCGGCACCGCCTGTGCCGGTGGTGCCGCTGTTGCCGCCGTCGCCACCCCTGCCGCCGGCGCCGCCGTTGTAGTTGCCGCCGGTCGCCGCACCGCCGGCACCGCCGCGACCGCCCGTCCCGCCAGTGCCGACGGTGGAATTGCCGCCGAGTCCGCCGGCGCCACCCATGGCGCCTGCGCTGCCCGAGGAACTCCCGGCTCCGCCGGCTCCGCCGATTCCCCCGACCCCGCCGGCTCCGCCGTCCGGGCCGGAGTTGCCACCGTTGCCACCGGCTCCGCCGAAGCCTGTCGTGCCCGCACCGCCGACGCCACCATTGCCGCCGGCACCCCCCGCTCCGCCGCCCCATCCGGCTCCGCCGTTGCCGCCTTTCCCGCCGGCACAGCCGGGAGCACCGTTGCCGCCGTCGGTACCGGGCCAGCCGGCCGGGTGGGTGGGCGTTCCGTCCGCGCCGTTGAGGCCGTTCGTGCCGGAACAGGCGGCGACCGCCGGGGCTGCGCCCACAGCCAGGGCCGCGGTGGGCACCGCGATGAGCAACACCGCGATGAAGAGGGCGCGCACTCCTGGAAGGGCGGCAGGTCGTCGTTTCTCGGTCATGACGCAATCTCCTTGAGGGAGGGAGTCGGGCTCGCCGATACCCGTGACGGCGTAGTTCGTTGGCGTTTCCCACTCCCCGACGGCCGGTGGATCAGGCTCCATTTGCCCGATCAGGCTCGCCCGCCGGGACAGCAGGGAGAAGTGAGCCCATGGTCCCGACCGGGGACCGTCGGGTACTCACGTCGTTTCGAATCATCTCACGCCAATGCGAATGCGATGGATAATCCAGGTGTCGGAAATTTTGGGGGGCGCAAGTATTCTTATCTTCTTTTGGATGGTCCGCTTCGAGCATGGGCCGGCTGGGCGGTGGCGGTGGTATTGGCCTGGAGGCTTAGTTGTAAGCCCTGATGAAAGTCATGGCGGCGTAGCCGCCTTTAGTCCAATACACGCCGGCGATGTGCTTCCCGTCCCAGGATGGGGCGATCGTGCCGTCGACCGGCAGCGTCCCGGCGCCGGCGATATCCGGCGGGCGGGCGCGGGACGAGGGACACCGCGGCCCGCCGGATGGTCGGCCTCGGCGCAGGTCCCAGCGGCGGCTCGCCGCGGACCGGACGACGCCGAAGACCGCAGCCGTGACTTTTTCTGTGTGCGGTTCCTGCGCATCGAGCAGACCGCCGGCATCACCGACCCGGTACAGCCCGATCGCTGCCGGACGTCCGCCCCGGCCTCATGACCTCGCCGAGCAGCTCCGCAGACCGCCGTACGGCAGAACCCTTGGTTGCGCCTTCGACGTTGCAGGATGCTGACTTGATCAGGGACTTCCTCGGGTCCACGATCACGCCGGAGGACCTTGCTTGCGGTTTGCTCGACCTCGCGCAGGAGACCGTCTATCTGTGTGGCGATATATCCGGGATCAGCGGCCGCCGACTGCAGGCGGCTGCCCGGGTATTCGTCATCCGGGAGCTGTCACACGTGTATTATCGTCGCTTCTTCGGACTCGGCGACGATTACTTCGGACGGATCCGTGCGGAGCGTGCCTTCCCGTCCCTGACGGAGTCCACCAAGCCCGGAACGGCCCATCGCAGCGGAATCTATCTGACGCCCGTCACACGAAATGGTGACGAACTGCATTTCCGCCTGCTTCGGTGTTCCACGAATCTCTCGAGGCCGACGAAAGCTTTCGCCCGACCGACACGCGCATCGTCGAGGCCCTGAACCGCGAGGCCGCCGCCGTCTTCCGGAATCGGGCATCGCTGAATCACCTCCTCGCTTAGATCCACCACAACACCCTTGCCACGGCCGAGCGCAAGCAGTTCAAGGCCAAGATCTCGGCCCATGCCGACAAGACCAAGGACATGCCTGTCAACGGGATCATGGCCTTCTTTAGCTTCTATGACCGGCTCGAAAATTTACGGCCTTTACCCGAAGACCCCTTCGACTATGGCGCGAAGGGCGCCAGTGGGCTGACCAGACTCCACTTTCGCCTCAAGGAGCCGACCGAAAGGCGTGACGGGAGTGCGCTCCCCCCGCAATTCACCGTGAGCCCATGGAGACTCGGACACCCTGGCTAGATGACGACCAGCAGGACCTGTGGCAGGCGCTGCTCACCGCGGTCATCGCCCTGCCGGCGGCCCTCGACCGACAATTGCAGCGAGACGCGGGCATCTCCAACTTCGAGTACGGGGTCTGGCCCGGCTGTCCATTGCGGACGAGGCCACGATGCGGCTCAGCGACCTGGCCCGGGTCTGCGACAGCACCCAACCCCGCCTGTCGAAGGCGATGGACCGCTTCGAAGCCCGCGACTGGGTCGCCCGCCGACCCGACCCCGAGCCGGCACGGACCGCCTCGGCGTAGGGGGACCCTTCGGCGAGCTCTACGAACTCCAGCAGGGCTGGTGCTGTGGCCGGGAAGGTTCACCGGTTCTTGGCGGTCCAGCCGCTGGGAAGCGTGTAGTGCCAGCCTGGGCGCCAGGCGGGTGGGGCTTCGAGGAGGCCTTCGATCGAGGCGCCGGTGAGCAGGCAGTCCAGGGCCCATCGGTTGGCCGAGTGGGCGATCACGAGGATCCGGCTGCCGTTCCGGCGGGTGGCCAGGTCGTGGAGGAACGCGTCGGTGGCTTCGAGGACCTGGCGGTAGCTCTGACCACCGGGGAAGGGTTCGTCGATGCGGCAAGCTCTCTGGGCGGCAACGCCGGAGACCGGAGTTCCGTTGAGGTCGCCGTAGTTGCACTCGCGCAGCCGAAGGTCCTGGTGGATCGGGGGCCTGCCGTCGGGGAACGCGATCCGGGCCGTCTCCACAGCTCGGTGGAGGTCGGAGGTGAACACCGCGGCGAAGCCGCCGGCACGTCGGCGTTCGCCGAGTTCCGCGGCCTGGCGGCGACCGAGTTCCGAGAGCCGACCGGGGAACCAGCCGGTGGCGAAGCCGGCCTCGTTGTCGGTGGTGGTGGCGTGCGTCTCGTAGACGATCTCTACGGCCATCTCTGGGCTCCTGGGTGCGGGGCGGGGCGGGCCGCCCACGTCTTGGTGCGCTGGAAGGTGACTCCGCATCCAGCTTCGGTGACATGGTCCTCGAGTAGGGCGTGTTCTGCGGATCATCTGATCGTTGGTTGATGTGTTTCGTTGACTGATGTCCAGCGGGTACGCGTCGAGCCGTTGCTGCCGGATCGGATTCCTCGGCGGGGTGGGCGGTGGCGGGATCACCGGGAGGTGATGGCGCTGCCTGGAAATCGGCTGTGGCGCGTATTTCGTGACAGAGGCAGGCCCAGTGGTGGGTGGATGTGCTTCTAATCCGGTGGAATCAGCGTGTAGTTGGGCACCAAGTGGCGGTCATACTGCTCTTCCTTCCCGGTCCGGACCCTTCCTGTTGTGGGCCTGACGGCGTTGCCCAGGTGGATCCCTCGGAGGCAGGCAGCGCACCAGAGGGCCGCCATGACGGCGGTAGAGGGCTCCGCATGTGCCGTGAAGACCAGGTTGAGTTCGGCTTGCCCGCAGTTCGGACACCGTTGCTCCGCCAATGTCGAGCCGTCCGCCCACGCCGCTTCGTAGATGTCGAGCCATTGCGAGAAACTCATTGCGCACCCTTCAGTGCTGTGACCGGACAGGAACAGCCCGTCCCGCTTTTATTTAGCGCACGCCATGAACTTGCGTCTCCTCTGCCTCTGTACTGGTCGCTTTCGGTCATCCTTCCGCGTCGGGGCCGCGGCTGTGCAGCGTGCTGTTCGTGGGGGACGAGCCGGAGTTCCGGAACTTGGTGTGGCCCGACGTCGAATGCCTGGTCGTCGACGCCGTCGACGCCGTCGGGGTCGCCGAAGACGTGTTGCAGATCGATGTCCACAGCCAGATGCCCGTCGTGACCTGCCCGGACTGTGGATCCGGCGCATCGCGCGTGCACAGCACCTACCTGCGGTGGCGCGCCCACGCCGTGGCGACCAACCGGCACGGCCGGGCGTGGTTGCGCGAGACGCTCACCGGCGACTGCGGCACCCCGCTGATGGCCACCTCGGCGGCCCTACCGGGCTCCTTAATCCCTGGACGTGGCTGGTGGCCATGGAAGGCCTGATCACGGTCGCCTCGCTCACCCAGCACGTGGGGCGCCCGGTTCGTCGGCCGTGCGCGCGTCGACGACCCCGGTGGGGGTTTCCGTGCCCAAGCACTGCACCCACGACCTGTGGCTGCCCCTGTGGTCGCACCCCGCGCCGTGGACCGCCCTCGAGCACGCGATCGCCGGGCCCGACTACCCGCCGAACCTCCGGCCGGTACCGGCGCCCGGCCCTGCACACCGTCGCCACCGCGCTCGCCGCGAGCACCGTCTGGATGTGGCTGATCGTCGCCGCCCACATCCGACGCCGGCTCGTCCACGCGGTCGCCGCCGACCTGGCGGCGCCGCTGGAAGAAGCCGGCCGAGCCTGGCCGGCTCACCCCCATCCGGGTTTGCCGTGGGGTCCGGCACCTCCGCCTGCATCTCGCCTGCCCGGCTCGTGCACCCAGCGAAACGAAACGGTGCCTCTCCGGTCGACCGGAGAGGCACCACCGCCCTGCTATAAAGCCGCCAGGGCTGGCCAGGAGCCGTCAAACCGGCTTCTGGCAAGAGGCCCTGCCTTCATGCGCGTACAGCGGGAAGATCATCCGGCCAGGAACCCAGTTCGACCTGCACCCCCGTGACCGATTGAGATCCAGCTACTTACGGAATCAGAGGCAGATGTCCGGGGCCGGATCGGTCAGTTGTAGACCCACAGCTCGTAGTCGTCCCCAGGAATCCAGCTGCCGTTCTTGCACTCATAGCGCGTCCACCAGCCGTTGCTCTTCCCAACCTGGCCCGCCCAATTGCAGTCGCTCTTCCAGGCGTAATAGTCGTAGAGGGATCAACCCGCAGCCGACTTGGCACCAAGCGTGCGGCCCTGCGCCGGTTCGGACGCGGCCTGGGCGGGGGCGGCGAGGCCTCCTACGAGGAGTGCGGATCCCAGCGTTGCGCTGGCAAGGATCTTGCGAATACGCATCGGTCTTCCTTTCCGTGAGGCGCTCCCGGAAACCGGTGGCGCGGCGGTCCTGACATGTGCGCTGTTGTCATCGACTGCTTCTGCTCGTCACCTGACGAACCGAAAGTGAACGAAGCCACCTGTACGAAGGCCGGTCCGCAGTCGGGAGGATCGGTGCTTGCCCCCGGAACCAGCGTGCCGAGAAAAGGTCAGGAGGTCCTTGTCGTGGCCTGCACGGTTCTTGTCCGTTCTCGCACAGCTCCAGGAGGGTGAAGGTTTCGGTACTCCCCGGGAGGCATGCCGTATGCAGCTCGAAAGGCCGGCTGAAGTTGGCGCCGTCCGTGAAGCCCCATCTGGCCGCAACGGCCAGGACCGGGCGGGAACGCAGGGCGGGATCGGCCAGATCGTCTCTGCAGCCTCCAGCCGACTTCTGCGGATCCAGTCGACCACGGCAAGACCCTGCTCCTGGAAGAGCTTGTAGAGGTGGCGAGTGGAGATTCGGTGGGCTGCGGCGATGGTGTCGGGTGAGAGGGTGGGGTCGCCGAGGCGCCGCCGAATGAACTCGTGGATCTGTGCCCTGCATCGCCCTGCGATGTGTCTCCGTCGGCAGCGCGTCAATGGATTCCGGTTCGTGCGCGCACAGAGCGGCGGAAAGGTCCACGGTGACGGCCGCCAAGCGGACGGCGTCGGCCGGGGTACAGCTCGAGGCGTGCTTGACCAGCTGATCGATATGGCCGACGAGAAGGCGCCGAACCGGCGCGCAGGTCGAAGTGCACGACGTACACCGACTCTGCGATCGGTGCCATCCGGGGCAGGCTCGGGTCGGTCGTGGAAGCGTGCACGGTGCCGCCGTATCGGGCCACGACGCCCAGGACGGTGTGGAGTTCGTCGAGGTCGCCGGCCTCGACATCCTGCACGCAGTCGCTGGGCCACGCCTGCGGCGGCCCCGCCCCTATCAGCGGGGTTCGGTAGTGGTCGTCCATCGCGTAGCCGACGACTTCCTTAGTGCAGCAGTCGATGACGGTTGCCAGATGAAGCCATCCCTCGGCCGTCGGAATGTAGGTGATGTCCCCGACGAGCTTTTCGCCGGGAGCCGGGGCGCTGAAGTCGCGGCCGACCAGGTCCGGCACGGGCGCGGACTCCGGCTGGGTCAGCGACCGTCGCCTCGGGCGAGGCTGACAAGGCACCAGGTCCAGGGCGCGCATGATCCAGCGGACCAGCTCCGGGCCGGCCGGGGCGCCCCAGCGCAGCAGCTGGGCGTGGATGCGGCGATGTCCGTAGGTGCCGTCCCCTCGATTCCTTACAGGACAACCCTATTGGGTCCCTGTCCGGAACCTTCGTGGCACCTCGATCATCCACCGCCCACAACGAAGACCTCAGCGAGTATGCGTGGCGAATTCGGATTCACGCAGATCCGATCGCGTCAGAAGGATGCCGAGTTCTCGACACGCCAGATTGAAGAGTTCCGCGAAGGATTCGTCCTCCTCGTGGTGTGTGCGAAGCAGCTCGACGAGAGGAGTATTCGTTTCTGCGAAGAAACCTCCGGAAACCCCGGGTTCGAAGGACGCCTCGATACTTCCGGACTGTGCGTACTCGATCCACGTGAGTGCGTTCACATTCCACATGAAGGACACGGCCTCGCCGTTCCGGGAAGCCCACGCGGTGACGGATGCGGCGTCGACGCCCAGCATATGGAAGCAATACGACCAGTTCCCGGCGCGGCCGGCCCTGAGGATCATCCCACCGGGAAAGCAACGGGGATCAAGCACGTCGTCGGGCGAGGGCGGCCGAAGTACCGTTCCCGGGCCCCCCACTGCTCGCAACAGGTCCGACGGGTCAACGTTGGTGGCAAAGACGATGCTCCCCTCTTCCTGATATTCGGTGCGCAGCCACGCCGGATCGGCGGAATCCATCATTCCTCCTTGGCGGTTGTCTGTGAAGATCCCGAACGACATAACCAACCAGTCGGGCATGTCGGTTTTCTGGCCTTCAATGAATGGTGGTCAGCGCATAGTTTCCTGTGGACGGAAGACGGGCGGCGATGGGTTCCCGGTCGTGGGCTCTCCGCGAACCGCGCGGACGGGTCCCCGTTCTACCCTCCCCGGCGAGACCCTCTGAGATCTGAGAGATACCAACTGGGATCATCAGCGCTAGGATGGCCAGGTGAAGTATCTGCCGGCCATCCTCAGCACCGATCACGCCGGCTCGAATGCCACGGAGCGCGCTTACCTGGCGATCAAGCGGCAGATCATCGAACTCGAGCTGCGACCCGGTGCACACGTCACCAAGACCGACCTTTCGCGCCTGACGAGTGCGGGCACCATGCCCGTCCGGGAAGCCCTGACCCGTCTCCAGCGCGACGGCTTGGTCCAGGCGCTGCCCCGATCGGGGTACCGCATCCTGCCGGTGACTGTGAAGGGCACCCGGGACCTGTGTGCGTTCCGGCAACTCCTGGAGACCGAGGCCGCGGGCCTGGCCGCGGAGCACGGCTGTCCGGAGCCGAGCTTGGCCCGCATGGAGAAACTGCTGGGCGCATCCTACGAGTTGGGCGACACGGCCGGCGTCGACGACTTCTTGCGGGCCAACCTCGAGTTCGACGCCATCATCGCCAACTGCTGCGGCAACGACATGCTGGCCCAGTCGATCGTCCGTGCCTTCGACGAGTTGGAACGCGTCCTGCGGATCACCTTGAAGTCGCTACCGTTCTCGGCAACGGCCGCACACCAGCGGCGCGCCATTCTGGAGGCCATCCGCGAGCGCGACCCCGCGGCCGCCCGCGCGGCCATGAGCGCCCGTACGCGGACCTCGCAGGAGCACATCATCGGCGCGCTCCTGTCCAGCGATTCGATCACCGGGGCCAGTATCCAGGTGTCCTGACGCGTGACGACGAGTTCCCCAGACGTTCCGGAACCGTTGACAGAAGGTTTTCCCAGTGATGAACTGAGATCTCAGTTAGTTAACTAGAGATCTCAGCGTTCGATTCGCTGAGATGTCCGCTCACTACGTGCAGCGAGACCGCCATGAACACCAGCACGCTCCACCCCCCAGTCCGCACCTTCGAGCTACCGCCTTCGCGCTCAGCGGGTTCGGAGAGAACCCCGGCCAGGCGGCGCCGTATCCGAGGCACCGGTGAGCCGGCCCCCGACAGAACGGCGCCCGTTGCGGCCGTTCAATGCCTCCGAAGGGAATCACCATGCCTCTGCAACGCCTGCCGGCCCTCGAACTCGCCGAACGCGTGCTCGACGCGTCGGGGCCGTGCGCCGACCTGATCCCCATGGGCGGCGTCCCGGTGCTGCCGATGCCCGCACACGTCGTCGAGGCCGCCCGGATCGCGGCGGGCCAGGTCTTCCCCCGCCGGAGCCGGGGCTCGGCCGAACTGCGCCGAACGATCTCCGATCACCTGCGGATCACCCTCGGGGTCGACGTGGATCCGGAGGCCGAACTGCTCATCACCCACGGAGCGCAACATGGCATGAGCATGGTCCTCCGTGCCCTCCTGGACCCGGGCGACGAGGTCCTCGTGCCCGCCCCCACCTACTTCTTCGACGGCATGATCCGGCTGGCGGGAGTCCGCCCGGTCTATGTGCCGTCGGAGGAGAAGCGCGGATGGGACCACGACCCTGCGGCCGTCGAGGCCGCCGTCACCCCCGCCACCAGGGCGCTGCTGATCTGCAATCCCAACAACCCCACCGGCTACCTTCCCAGTCGGGAGCGGCTTGAGCAGCTTCTGGACGTGGCGGCGCGGCACGGCCTGATCGTCCTGGCCGACGAATCCTACGAGCGTTACGTATGGGACGGCCCGGGCTACCAGCCCCAGATGCTGCTGCGCGACCGCCATCCCGACCTGGTCACGGTGACCAGCCTCAGCAAGAACTACGCCTTCACGAGCTGGCGGGTGGGATACGTGAACGCTCCCGCCCACCTGCTGGAACCGATCCACCGTGCACTCGAATGGGACGTGATCAACGTGGGCGACGTCGCGCAGGCCGCCGCGGTCGCCGTCCTCACCGGGCCGCAGGACTGGATCGAACCCTCCTTCGCGACCCTGCGCTCGCGGCGCGATCTGCTGGTGGCCGGCCTGGCCCAGGCGGGCCTGAGAACCTCACCGCCCGACGCGGGAGTCTTCGCCTTCGTCGACTTCGGCCCGCTCGGCGTGGCCGGCCGCGCACTGGAGGATCTGCTGCTGTCCCATGGTGTCACCGCTCTGGCAGGCGATGCCTTTCAGGGCCCGGCCACCCATGCCCGCGTGCTGTACGGCGGGAGCGCGGCCAGCCTCACCGAAGTCACAGACCGGCTGGCTTCCCTGACCGCCGGTGCCCGCCGCACCTGAGCCCCCGCCGGACCCGCAATCCCGGCTGCTTCGCGTCCCTCCCCCACTGTGGGCACGCGCTCTGTATCTCGCTTTCTTAAAAGATCTCAGAGGAGTCCTATGAGATCTCAATTCTCCAGCCCACGCATCCGCCTGCGAGACGTCCGCGTCACCCAGGCCCACCCCCGAAGGAGCCGAACGTGTCAGGAGCACCCACGACCGGTCGCGACGAAGGCTGGCGCGTCAGTGCCGACATCGGCGGCACTTTCACCGACGTCATCGCCCTCGGGCCCGACGGCCGCGTCCTGCCCGTCAAGGTTCTCTCCACTCCGCCCGACTTCGGCACCGCGGTCCTGGAGGGGACGGCCACCGCGCTCGGTGACGCGGGCGTCGAGACGCATGAGGTCCACGCGATGCTGCACGCCACCACCGTGGCCACCAACGCGATCCTTGAAATGCGCGGCGCGCGCACCGCGCTGGTCACCACCAAAGGCTTCCGGGACGTCCTGGAACTCGGCCGCCTGCGCCGCCCCCTGCTGTACGACCTGTCCTGGCAAAAGCCCGTGCCCCTCGCACCGCGCCGCCACCGCTACGAGCTGAACCAGCGCATCACCGCGAGCGGTGCGCTCAGGCCCGCCGCGGACAACGCCGAGGTGGCCGACCTGGCCGATCGGATCCGTGCGGCGGGCATCGAGGCCGTCGCCGTCTGTTTGATCAACTCCCATGTCCGCCCGGATGAGGAACAACGTGTCGCAGCCGAGCTGCGCGAACTGCTGCCCGGCGTCTACGTCACCGCCTCCGTGGACATCTCACCGCAGATCAGGGAGTTCGAGCGCACCAGCACCGCAGTCGTGAACAGCTACGTCGGGCCGCAGGTGCACGACTACGTCAGCGCGCTCAGCGACGGGCTGCGCGCGGCGGGCATCACCGAACCCCTCATGATCATGCAGTCCAGCGGCGGCCTCCTCGACGCGGCGTCCGTGGTGCAGCGGCCTGTCCAGATCATCGAATCAGGCCCCGCCGCAGGCGTCATCGCCGTCCAGAAGCTCGCCCAACTGATGGGCCTCGACTCCGTCGTAGCGTTCGACATGGGCGGCACCACCGCCAAGGCCTCGCTCATCGAAAACGGGGAGCCTTTCGTCGCCGCCGACTACGAGGTCGGCGGAGGAATGAACCTCACGAGAAGCATGGGCCGGGGCGCCGGCTACACCGTGCGGGTGCCGTCCATCGATATCGCCGAGGTGGGCGCCGGCGGCGGCAGCATCGTCTCCGTGGACGCGGCAGGCTCCCTGAGGGTCGGTCCCGAAAGCGCGGGATCCCGGCCCGGCCCCGCGTGCTACGGCAACGGCGGCGACCATCCCACCCTCACCGACGCCAATGTCGTCCTGGGCTACCTCAGTCCCCGGTCCCTCGCCGGCGGTCGGGTGGCGATCCGTCCGGACCTCGCCGAGAAGTCCCTCGACACCATCGCCCAACAGTTGGACGTCGACATCCCCGCTGCCGCGCGCGGCGCCTACGAGGTCGCCGTCTCCAACATGACGAAGGCCGTCAAGGCCGTCACGAGTGAACGAGGCCGCGACCCGCGGGACGCGGTCATGGTGGCCTTCGGAGGAGCGGGCCCCCTCTACGGTGCCGCTCTGGCGAAGGAACTGGGCATCGACACCGTCATCGTTCCCGTGCACACCGGCCTGTTCAGCAGCCTCGGCCTGCTCGTGGCCGACACCTCCCGCGAGTCGGTCACACCCCACCGCCCCCAACTCGACGAACCCGGCGTGCTCACCGCCGAGTTCGACCGTATGGCCGAGGACATCACCCGGGCGCTGCGGGAAGCCGCGCCGGGCGCAGAAGCCGATGTGCAGCGGGTCCTCGACATGCGCTACCACGGCCAGAGGTTCGAGCTCCCGATCGTGGTACCCAACGGCACCGTCACACCCGCCCTCATGGCCGGAGCCCGCACGCGGTTCCACGCCGAGCACCGCCGGACCTACGGTCGCGCGGGCGGTGACGAGCTGATCGAGATCGTCAACATCCGCGTGCGGGGCACGGTACGCAACCCCATCACCATCGACCGCGCGCTGCGTCTGCTCCCGCAGCACTCCCGCCCCGCCCATTCCCGGGCCTGCCGGTTCGACCGCACGGAAGACACCCCGGTCATCGCCCGCGCCGAACTGCCCTCCCACCGCGTGCCCGGACCGCTGGTCGTCGAGGACATGGACTCGACGACCCTGGTGCCGCCGGGGGCCACCGCGCACCGCGACAGCCTCGACAACATCGTCATCCGCTGGACCACTGCCACCAAGGAATCGTCATGAGCCCGCACCCCATCCGCAACGCCGCCACATTCGAGGTGTTCCGCAACGCGGTAACAGGAGTGTCCGACGAGATGGCGATCACCATCCTGCGTACGGCCCACTCGCAGATCGTCGCCTCCAGCATGGACTTCTCGGCCGCGCTGTGCGACGCCTCCGGGCGTGTCATCGCCCAGGCCAACACATGCCCGGTGCACCTCGGTTCCATACCCGAGGCCATGAGCGCCGTCCTGGACGCGTTCGGGGACACCGTCCGCCCCGGCGACGTCTACCTCCTCAACGATCCGGACCTGGGCGGTATGCATCTGCCCGACATCTTCGCTGTCGGGCCGGTCTTCACCGATGAGCAGGAACTGATCGGCTACTCGGTCACGGTCGTCAACCACGCCGACGTGGGTGGCTGGGCCGCCGGATCGATGGCCGTGCAGTCCACCAGCATCTTCGCCGAAGGCGTCCAGATCCCGCCGTCCCGCCTGGTGGAAGCGGGCGTACTGAACGAAACGTTCCTGGCCCTGATCCTGCGCAACGTACGCGAGCCCGGTCTGCTGCGCGGTGACCTCGAGGCGCAACTCGCCGCCTGCCACGCCGGCGGCGAAGGACTGA
Source organism: Embleya sp. L77 (assembly GCF_055557415.1). Classification (NCBI taxonomy): domain Bacteria; kingdom Bacillati; phylum Actinomycetota; class Actinomycetes; order Kitasatosporales; family Streptomycetaceae; genus Embleya; species Embleya sp. L77. The sequence continues at coordinate 3,124,724 of NZ_CM145710.1, read as the reverse complement.
AGGAACTTGCCAGGCGCCACGGAACCGACGAATTGGCTGTGCTGATCGACGAACTCCTCGACTACTCCGAGACCCTCCTGCGTGCCGCAGTCGCCGAAGCCGCCGACGGCAGCTACACATTCGAGGATTACATCGACGACGACGGGCTCGGCTCGCCCCCCATCCCCTTCCGCGTCACCGTCGACATCGTCGGCGACGCCCTGCACCTGGACTTCACCGGATCGTCCCCGCAGGTCGCCTCGGCGCTCAACGCCACCGCCTCGTTCACCAAGTCCGCCTCCTACGCCGCCATCCAGGGAGCCCTCGGATCCGACATCCCGGCCAACAGCGGCTTCTACCGCCCCTTCACGTTCGTCATCCCCGAAGGCAGCATCCTCAACGGCAGACGGCCGTCTGCCCGCGGGGCACGCGGCCTGGTCGCCTACCGCATCATCGACACCGTCCTGGGCGCTCTGGCACCGGTCTTCCCGCACCGAGTCCCTGCCGCCGGCGACGGCGGCCCCGACTCCATCGCGATCGGCGTCACCGAGCAGGACGGATCCAGCACCGTCCTGTGGGACGTCCTGTGCGGCGCCTGGGGGGCCAGACCCGACCGCGACGGGGTGGACGGCATCAGCCCGCTCGGTGCGAACCTGGCCAACACGCCGATCGAGGAGCTCGAGCAGTCCGGGCACCTTCGCATCGACGGTTACGGCTATCTCCCCGACACCGGCGGACCGGGCAGGTGGCGCGGTGGCCTGTCGACCTTCCGCGACATAACGATCCTCCACCCCGAGGCCTCGGTACAGATCCGTTCGGACCGGCGCCGGCACCTCCCCTACGGCCTTGCGGGAGGAGGACCGGGAACTCCCTCGTCCAACATCCTCAACACCGGAACGCCGCAGGAGCAGATCCTGCCGACCAAGGTCATCCGGACCCTGGTCGCCGGCGACCGCCACCGCCACGTCACCGCCGGCGGAGGAGGTCACGGCAGCGCCCTGACCCGGGAAGCCGACCGGGTCCTGCAGGACGTACTCGACCAGAAAGTGACCGTCGCCGGCGCGGCCCGCGACTACGGCGTGGTCATCACGCCCACCGGCACCGTCGACACCGCCGCCACGCAGGAACTCCGCTCCGCTCACCACCGCTGAGCGACCGCTCTCCCCTGCCCGGCCGCGCCCCGGAGCATCCCCTGCACCACGCCTGAGAAGAGGTCACCGTCATGGCCGAGGTCACCGTCCCCGCCCCCACCGACCCATCCATGCGCCGGCTGTGGCGCAAGGTGGGCATACGCATCATCCCGTTCATCGGAATCGCCTACGTCATGAGCTACATCGACCGCGCCAATCTCGGCTACATGGCTGCGCCCCTCAGCAAGGACCTGGGCATCTCCAGCTCGCAGATGGGACTGGCCTCCGGATTGTTCTTCATCGGCTACGTCCTCGTCGAGGTGCCGAGCAACATGATGCTGCGCCGGTTCGGGGCACGACGGTGGATCACTCGCATCCTCGTCACCTGGGGCGCGGTCACGATGGCGACGGCAGCGGTGCAAAACGTCGGCCAGCTCTACGCCATGCGGATCCTTCTCGGCTTCGCCGAAGCAGGACTGGCCGCGGGCATCCTCCTGTACCTGACCGGCTGGTTTCCTCGCAGGTACCGGGCCTGGGCCCTGTCGGCGTTCTTCATGATGATTCCGCTCTCGGGCATCATCGGCTCGCCCCTGGCCGCCGCCCTCCTGTCCTGGGGGCAGAGCCTCACCGGACTGGCCGGATGGAGATCGCTGTTCCTGGTCGAGGGGGCCATCACCCTCCTCGCCGGAATCCTCGTCTTCACGATGCTGCCCGACCAGCCCCGCGACGCCAAGTGGCTGACGACGGCCGAGAAGGAAGCCATCGAACGCCGGCTCGCGCAGGAAACATCCGAGCAGGAAGCGCGTGGCGCGCTGTCCAGCGTGCGCCAGACCCTCACCAGCGCGCGGGTGTGGACCCTGGCGCTGGCCTTCTTCACCATCGTCTTCGGCCTGTACCCGATCGCGTTCTTCCTCCCCACGATGATCTCCACATTGACCGGCAGCATCTCCGGCATGTCGAACGTCAGCAGTGTGCTGCTGGCCGGCATCCCGTCGGCGTTCGCGATCATCGCCATGGCGGTCTGGCCCAAGGTCGCCTCAGGCATGTCGGCGGTGTCCTCCACCGTGATTCCCATGGGCGTCGGAATCGTCGGCCTGGTGACGGCCACGTTCACGCACAACAACGTCGTCTTCATCGCGTCGTTCTGCCTCAGCGTCTCCGGTATCTACACGGCCATGCCCCAGTTCTGGCGGCTGCCGCCGCTGTCTCTGACCGGTGCGGCCGCCGCTTCGGGCATCGCTGTGATCAACTCGGTGAGCAACATCAGCGGCTTCGTCGGCCCCTACTTCACCGGCTTCATCGCCGACACGACCGGCAGCTACACCTACGCTCTGCTGACCATCGCGCTCATCATGGTCGCAGGCGCGGCAATCCTCCTCACCGCCGGGCGCAAAGCGGAGCACGATGGAACGAGTCGTCAGGTGCTCCCGCTGTCCGAGAAGGAGAAGATCGCATGATCGTGCCGGCGAATCCGGCCTTGATCGTCGGTGACATGCAAAAGGGCATCCTCGTCAGCTATCCCTTCGCCCGGCAACCCGTTCCCGCTCTGTTGTCGCTGCTGCCCGCAGCGCGGGCCAACGGCTTGCTCGTGATCTTCGTGCGCACCCATCTGCGGCCCACAGGCGCCGACGTCTCGGCGAACAACCCGCTGTTCCAGCAGTTCCACCAGGCCGGGAACCTTTTCCACGAAGGGGCGGAGGCCACCGAAATCGCCGCGGAGCTAAAGGCACGGGCGGACGAAGCCGTCGTGGGCAAGCGGCGGACCAGCGCCTTCGCCGGCACTGACCTCGACCTGCTGCTGCGGGCCGGGCACGTCGACTCTCTCGTCCTGACCGGTGTCGCGACCAGCGCGATGGTGGCGGCAACCCTCATCGACGCACTCGACCTCGACTACCGCGTCACCGTCGTGAGCGACGCCTGCGCCGACGCCGAGCCGGACGTCCACGACTTCTTCATGGAGCGTGTCTTCCCTGCTCGGGGCGCCCGGGTAACGACCTCCCAGGCCTGGATCGAGGACCACCGCCTGGAAGCCTGAGCATCTCGACGGTCCGGCGTGCGTGTGCGGTGCGGGTGGTGAAACCGGGTGCCGCACGGGCCAACGCGCACCAACGACATGCCACATGGCCGACGGAACGTGTCGCGGCCTCGACCGGGCTGGGAAGCATACCGCCGGCCCGGGCCGGGGCGCACGGATCGACCGTGGGGCACCGGAGGCGGTTCGTTCGGTGGGAAGCCACCGAACCCCGGCGCGCCCACCATGAAGTGGGCGACATGGCCGTCGGCACCGACATCGCGGCCGCCGACACGGAGCAGGCCCCGAGGAGGCTACGGGCCGAGAGCTGCCGTCACGCGGCGGCGCGGCCCGAACACCCCTGCGGAACCGTGCGTGCCGCGGGTCGGCGGAAGGGATCCCTCAGACGTCCGTGTCCGGGGGCACGGGTCGCTGCGCGGCCCATGTGTCCCGTGTCGCCTCGTCGACGGGCCGGTGGTAGCCGGGGGCCGCCCCGTACCCGAGCACGGACATCACCTTGCCCACGACCACACCGAGCACGGCGATGCCCACCGCGACGGCGAACAACCACGGCCGTGCGATGACGACGGCGAAACCCCCGAGGAAGGCACCCACCAGGATCACCGAGATCCCCGTCCACGACGCCGCCGATGTACCGTGCTGCGCGTTCATCCGCTTCCCCCTTTCGATCCCCCGGTCCGGCTCCCGAAAGAACCATCGGTACTCCGATGTCCCCGCCCGGGACCGCCCCGCAGATTCGTGTGGTGGTGCCCTCTACCCGACCCTGCGCGAACCATGTCGGCCGGGCACGGGCCATGCCGGCGAGGCGAAGTCCCCTTCGGTGCAGGCCAATGTCTTCCGCGGGCGTTGCCGGTTCGGAGCGCCGGGATGCGGTGGCGTGGCGCACCGATGTGTCGCCCGGTCTGGGCGCCCCGCATCCCCCCACTTCTGCCGCAGGTCTTGGCGCTGCTCTTTCCCGACCCGGCTTACGGCATCGCGTTCGAGGTGGGTGTGGCACGCGCCTCGGCGGTACTGACACCGGGTGGGCGACGATTCGAATTTCAGCGCAGACACGGCGGGCCGGAAGTTTCACCCGTCGGTCGATCTCGGAGCAGGTATCGCAATTCTTCTGTCGCCGTTGAAGGCCGGACGTATCGGACAGCGAAACGCACGCACCCCTGGTTCCACCCATACTTCGCGTGCATGTGCGCTTCACGCACGATCGGCCCCTGGACGCGACACATCGACGGGTGATCGACGCTGTCGCCCCCCGGCCCGCATGCGCCCCGTCCCGGCGGGTAGCCGTGCGACGTCTCCGCAGGCGAATCGGTCATGCGGACGTGCAACGGAAGGAACCAGTCGTGGCCGCACAGAGCGACGTCGTCGAACTCATCCTCAAGGACCACCGGCGGATGGAGGAACTTCTTCGGCGCATGCGCAGCGTCGAGGCCGACCGGGCCGCCGCGCTGGCCGAGTTCGCCGGTCTGCTCATCGCGCACGGCCTCGCGGAGGAAGCCCGGGTCTACCCGGCGCTCAAGCGCTACAAGCACATCGACGACGAAGAGGTCGATCACGGCGAAGAGGAACACGCGGAAGGCAACAAGGCGCTCCTCGCCCTCCTCGAGGTCGACCGGGTCGGCTCGGACGAGTGGGACGAAAAGTTGGAGAAACTCGTGGAGAAGGTCAACCACCACGCCGACGAGGAGGAACGCACCATCCTCAATGGCGCCCGCGACAACGTCGCCATGGACCGCCGCGAAGAACTCGGCACCGCGTTCACCCAGGCGCGCGCCGAACACCTCGAGGCAGGCTGCGGAAACATCGACAACGTCCGGGCGATCGTGAACGGCCGGTGAGCCCAGCGCCCCCGCGCAGACATCTGCCACGGCCCCTCCCGTCGGGGTCGCCTCACGGCGAGCAGCCCTGCGCGTGACCAGCCACCGGCCGCGCGGGCGCTACGGTCAGGCCCGCGCGGCACCGTGCGAGCGGGTGGCACGGCTCCCGACCCGGATCCCGCGGGTACGCAGGGGTCGTGCCTGCCCGCCGGCCTCGGGGCGTCGGCCGGTGTCGCGGTCGGCGCCCCGTGGCCGTTCGGTGTGATCCCGCAGCCTCGTCCGCCCGGCCCCCGGGCCCGGTGGTCGCGTGGTGACCAGGACGTGCCGGGCGACCCGGATCCGCCCGCTACCCGCGCCACGGGTCCGACGCGTGGAGCGCCGACGGGATCCGCGTGACTTTCGGTCTCCGGTGCCCGTTGATCCCGGTATGACAACAACCCGCCGCATCACCGCCGTCACCGTCCTCACCGCCCTGGCCGTCGGCTCCGCCGGCACCTTAGCCTCCGGCGCCTGTGCCGCCGGCGAGGCGAACCACTCGATCAGCGTGGTCGCGCACGTCCCCACCAACGGGTTCTACGTCGTCCCCACGGAACCTGGTCGCCGGCTACAAGGGCCCCAAACGGATCCACCTCGTGCAAGCCATCACACGCACTCCCGCCGGCAAGGTCGACCTGCGCGCGGCCAAGGAACTGGCCGAGACACTCTCCTGAGCGTCGCCCCGACCGACGGGCGGCCGCGCGGACGCCGATGTCGAGGGCGGTCGGACGCGGCCACGGCGGGGTGCTTGCGCCGGGTGGCCCCACGGCGGGCTCGATCGAGCGGGAACCAGCGGATGAAGGGGTGGACGAGTGTGGCGTGGTGGGGCGGGCGGTCGGTGTTCGACCCACCACACGCTCGCCCACGCAACGCCGTGGCCGGCCCCACCTCTATGCCTCCGAGGACCTGGCTTCGTGCACTTTCGGCAGCAGCGTATGTCCACCGGTTCGGGAGGCAGTAGGCGATCCGAGACTCCGAAGATGTTCACCGGAAATGACGGTACGCAGGGTGTTCAGGTGGCGGCGCCGGCGTCATCCGCCGTCAGGTGTCTAGACGTCACAAGGTCCACGTGTACACGCGCCCGTTTGGGGCTGCGAGGTGGACGTGTCGGCCGGTGGGGCCCGCGTCGAGGGTGAACCATTCGCAGCGGGGCCGGCTCGGGTCCCGCCACAGTCGGTGCGCCTGTTCGTCACAGCGCGCTCGGTCGACGGGCCGTCGAAAGCGTCCAGGTCGGTGTCGAGGGTGCGATGTACCGGTGCCCTCGCGGGGCGGTGGCGCGGTCCGCGGTCCACCGCGCGGCGTTGCCCATCCGGTCGTGCCGCAACCTCCACGGTCGTCACGACCCCGACGAGCAGCCTGTGCGGCAAGCGCTGCCCTCCTGGTCGGTCGATGTGCGGACTTTGGCCGGCTCTGCACCGCGCACCGGATCGGATGAGTCCCCACATCCAACGGGCCCACAGCCCCCACCGCCACGAGCGATCCGGTGAATATCCCGGTCTGGGAGACTTCGCTGCCCTGGGCGTGGATATTCTGCGTCCCACCGGTGCGCCTGGGCGGGGTACCGAATAGAATCGCCTTCCATGTCGAACCCTGACGAGCTGCTCGTGGGCATCTCCGCCATGGTGGAGTCCGGGCAAAGCAATCAGATGTCGTTGACCGTGGTGGTCGGCGGAGCCGTCATCACCGGCCGTTTGGCCCCGGAAGCGGTGTGGCGGGAGCGTGTGTCCGAGGTCCTGAAGAACTCGGACCGCCTCGGTCCGTTCTCCGATGTCTTCGCGGTGGACCGGACGCCGGGCCAACCCGGCCGCGTCACCGCGCCCACGCACCTCCACTTCCATCTTGCCCGGGTCCTGCAGGGCAGCCTCGGGATCCCCGAGACGGGCGGAATGTATCGCGTCGCGATCGAGGACATCAGCGCCTGGAGCGTCGGTGATGTCAGCTATTCCAACCAGTGAGGTGCGCCGGACCTTACCCCCTTCCCTCGTGGTCGGCAGGGCCAGGTCTGAAGGGCGAGGGTCCCGGCCGCGGTATGGGCGGACCGCGTGCGGGCGTCGTGGATGTCAGCCTCGGAGTGGTCGACAAAGAAGGGCCTGGCGTTTGAGTTCATCGACGAGATGATCCAGGACGTCAACGGTGTGGCAAATCTGCACGCGCCGTGCACACGCCTGGGCGGCGAGCCGGGAGTCATCAAGAACAAGCTCACGTCGGAACTGGCGAACATCGGAACAAGGCCGCGCAAGGCCGCGCGGAGGGAAGATCCCCACCTCGGAGCAAGTACTCGCCGCCGGTAAGCATGCCGTAACCATCGTTCACGTGTTGGCCGGTGGGACCCACGTTGTAGTCGCTGCCGGTGCCGATCTCCAGCGTACGGGCACCCGGGACGGGGTCGAGGGCGTCGAGCATGTCGGCCATCAGGTCCGGCGCGGCCGACGAGGACGTCGGCACCCCGGACACACCTTCGGGCGGGGCGTGTTCGGCGTGGACGCCGTCGACCTCGGTGATCAGCGACTCCGCCCGACCCGGAGGCGGCAACCACCGGCACGGCAACGCGGCCAGGATCCCGCCGAAGCCCAGGCGGACAGGCGGACCTCACGCTCCGCAACCCGCCGCGCCGGCGCCGACGTGTCGGCCGGGAACCGCGGTCGGGTCGAACGGCGGTAGTAGACCGAGCGCACGGCGACGAGGTCCAGCTCGCGCCGGTCGTTGCGCAACGTCCCGGACCAGGCCGTGCCGTCGAACGACGCGGCCAGGCACAGCTTGAGCGGAAACGCGGAAGCGGCCCACGCCGGTACCGGTCGGGCGGCAAACGGGCGGGGGGCTCCTGTCGGTTCGGGCGGTGCGCGGCGCGGGCCCGGGCGCCCGGTTCGGCCGTGCGACCGCTCAGGAATGGCAGGCCCGGGAGGTCGGCATGGTGCCGGTTCCGACTTCGCGCAGGGAGTAGTCGCTCGCCAACGCGTAGATCCTTCGGTACGAGACCTCGCCCGCGCCGGCCCGATTGAGCGCGGTGACACGAAAGGGACGGCCGGCGTCGTCGACGACGACCTCCTTGCGGACCCTGCCCAGCATGTAGGTGACGCGCAGGCGGAAGGCGACCTGATTGCGCGTGGTGAACGCCCGTGCGACGACGATCTGTTGCTCGTGTTTCTTCAGCGTGATGGTCTTCTCGTTGAAGAACGGTCCTTTCGGTCTTCCGGGGCTGGGCATCAGCGTCTCGGTCAGCCGGGCGATCGGCTGCGGACTGTCCAGGTCGAAGACCATCTGCAGGGTCGGATTCCCCGCCTGGGGCGGAATGCAGAAGAAGGTGCCCGACCAGGGTGCGGAGCGTTCGACGATGTCGGGTCGTATGTCGACGATGTTGACGTCGTGGCCGCCGTCACCGGTCAGGGTGAGGCCGACCGTGACGGAGTCCAGGGTGATCGCCCCCGCCTCGTCCATCACCCGCGCGACCTCCGGGCGGCCCACGGAGTAGGGCGTGGTGATGACCTCCCGCTGCGCGGCACTCGGATGGAAGTCGTCCCGGGACACGGCGCTCAGGCCCTTGTCGTCCTGCGGCATCAACTGTGTGGAGACTGCGAAGTCCGGGTGGGCCGGCGGCGACGCGACATCGCCGGGACCGGGCGTGTGGGCCCGCGTTCCCGTCGGGGAACGATCCTCGAGTCGGGCGTGGACCGCGACACCGACGAGCACCAGGACCAGCACCGCGGCTGCGATCGGAACGAGGCCGCGACGCAGGCCCGTTCCGCCCGGCCGCGCGGGATCGGGACCCGGCGGTGGGGGCGGTGTCGACCCGGGTTCGGACTCGGCCGTGGCACCGTCCTCGGGCATCGCGGTCCGAGTGCCCACCGGGGCGGGGTCCGCGGCGGCGGGGGTGTCGCCGGCTCTGCGGGCCCGTTCGGCGATCCAGCGTTCGCGGCATTCGCGAACCAGCGCCGGGTCCCCGTTCATCGCCTGCACGATCGCGATGGCGTTGTCGTACGTGGGCAGGTTCGTGCCATTCAGCGAGGCCGAGATCGTCGACCGCGGAACTCGGAAACCGGCCGCGGCCGTGGCCTGTTCGAGGGCACGCATCGACATGCCCCTGCCGTGCTCTCGGTGGATCTTGCGCAGCCAAGCGGCGAATTCCGCCGTCGACCGGTCGGCGTCGTCATTCACGATCGCGTCCCCCCAGGGTGTCCGGATCCGTCCGGAGCCTAGCCCCCACGCGTCCGGAACCGTCCCGTGTTTACCGAAACCGTCCGGCCGGCTCGATCCGGACGCACCCGGACCGGCTCACTGGAGACACCGGCGCCCCACCTCTCCCGGTCGCGCCGTCTGCCGCCACCGGTCCGACAAAAGGACGCCCATGACCCGACGAGCCCGAACGGGACAACCTCCCGGACACCCGTGTTCCGCGGCCGAGCTGATCCGATACCTCGCGGACCACGGCTTCCGTCTGGTCCACGTCGCCGCCCACTGCAAGCTCCGCGACGACCTCGGCCGCACGATCGTCGTCCCCAACCACAAGCGCCTCGCCAAGGGCACCTACCACCGCATACTCCGCCAGGCATCACGACCGTCCTGACCGCCGACACACCGCCAACGGTCCGGACGACAAGCCGGAGCCGGAGAACGCGCTCGACGAACCGGGCCTCGACCACATCATGGACACGAGCTACTCACCACCGGAACGACCCCTGGTGGTCGACGATTTCGGTACGACAACGGCCGAGCAGTCCAGGGGCGAGCCGAACGGCGCTCGAGTCGGGAACAGCCGGATGTCGGGCCGGACTCCGGTGACGACATCGGTGACCCGACGCAGCCACCGGCGAGGTTCTCGACGCCCGTCGACGAACACCGCCTCTGAATGTCCCCGTCCGCGGGAATGGCCGGTCGCGAGGGGGAATTCAGCACGATCCGACATCCCTTGGTCCTCGAACCAGATGTTGTCCACCGAGGTCCAGTCCTTGGTGTCGGTCGTCCGCGAGGGGGAGACGAGTTCGCCGAACACGGGGCCGCCGTCGAGCCGGACGTTCAGGGAGCTGTCCGGCTCGACGGCGGTTCAGGCACCGGTCGAGCGGCGGGTGAATCGCAGGGTGACCAGCTCGAAGGGGCGCAGCTTCAGGCGGACGGCGCCGTCCGCCACGAGTTCGGGTCCCTCGCTGTCGGCGACCCGGCGCTCCAACAGGTCACAGATGGCGACGCCGGCATGGGGGAATCCCGCCGTCAGGCGCGTTTCGGCCCGGCCGCCTCGGGCCTCGTAGACCCGTACGACGACGTCGCCGCTCTTGTCGTCGGCGAGCTTGACGGCGCTGACGATCACGGCGTCGTTGTCCATACCCACCAGCGGCGCGACCTCCGTGTCGCCCGGTATGCGGCGCTCGGGCAGGTTGATCGCCCAACCCTCGCGGACCGCGTCGCCGATGCCGGCGCCGGGCACCAGCGCGTGCCGGAAGCGGTGCGTTCCCTGGTCGGTCTCCGGGTCGGGAAAACGTGGCGCGCGCAGGAGTGAGGCCCGCACCGTGGTGGTGGTGCCGTGGTCCTCACGCACGGTCCGGGTGACGTCGTGGCCGTAGGTCGAGTCGTTGACCAGTGCCACGCCCCAACCCGGTTCGTCGAAATGCAGGAAGCGGTGGTTGCATGCCTCGAATTTGGCGTGCTCCCAGCTCGTGTTGGTGTGTGTCGGTCGGTAGAGGTGTCCGAACTGCGTCTCGGAGGCGTAGCGTTCGGTGTGGATGTCGAGGGGGAATGCCAGCTTGAGGAACTTCTCGGTCTCGTGCCAGTCGACCTCGGTCTCGATGTCCAGGCGCTTGGCCCCGGCGGTGAGCGTGAGCGTCTGGACGGCCTTCGAGGATCCGAACGAACGGTCCACACGGACCGTGACGGCCTCGTCCGTGTCCAGGGTGACCGTCACCTCGTCGGCGTCGGTCAGGTCGGTCACGGTGTTCCGGTAGAACTTGTCGACGTCCCACGCGTCCCACATGTTCGGGAAGTCCGGGTGCAGTTGGAGCAGGTTGCCGGGCTGTCGGGGAGCCAGCGACTCGCGCCCGGCGGCGATGTCGTAGACCGACGTGACCAGTCCGCGCTCGTCCACGGTCACTCGGATCAGTCCGTTGTCCAGCACGAATCGGCCGTCGTCCCGCGTGGAGAGACTGCACCCGGACGACCTGTCCGCGGCCCGGCTGCCGGCTCCGGGGGCGACACCGCCGCGCGTGTGCGGTGCGGCGTTGAACGCGATGACGCCGCCGGAGGCCGGATCGCCGGCCAACGCACACTGCGCCGCATCGATGATGGCGTCGAGTTCGGCGGCGACCACCGCGTATGTCGCCTCCGCCTCGCGGTGCACCCACGCGATCGACGAGCCCGGCAGAATGTCATGGAACTGATGCAGCAGCACCGTTTTCCAGATGCGGTCCAGAGCCTCGTACGGGTAGGCGTGACCGGTTCGTACCGCGGCGGTCGCGGCCCACAGTTCGGCCTCGTGCAGCAGGTGTTCGCTGCGCCGGTTGCCCTGCTTGGTCTTGGCCTGGCTGGTCAGTGTCGCGCGGTGCAGTTCCAGGTACAGTTCGCCGACCCACACCGGCGGGTTCGCATACTCGGCCTCCGCTTTGGCGAAGAAGTCCGCGGGTTTTTCCCAGACGACTTTCGCGGACCCCTCCAGGTCACGCATCCGGGCGGCTTTCGCGATCATCTCCCGGGTGGTGCCGCCCCCGCCGTCGCCCCAGCCGGTCGGGGCCATCGAGTGCCTGGCGACACCCTTGTCCTTGAAGTTGCGTGCCGCGTGCGCTATTTCGCGGCCGTGCATCGAGCAGTTGTAGGTGTCGATCGGCGGGAAGTGCGTGAAGATTCGTGTTCCGTCGATCCCCTCCCACAGGAACGTGTGGTGGGGGAACTTGTTGATCTGGCTCCATGAGATCTTTTGTGTCAGCAGCCATTTGCTGCCTGCGGCCTTGATGATCTGCGGCAATCCGCCCGCGAACCCGAACGTGTCCGGCAGCCATACCTCGTCGTTCTCGATGCCGAACTCGTCCAGGAAGAATCGTTTGCCGTGGACGAACTGCCGCGCCATGGCCTCGGAGCCGGGCATGTTCGTGTCCGACTCGACCCACATGCCACCGGTCGGCACGAAACGGCCGGCGGCGACCGCCTTCTTCACCCGGTCGTACACCTCCGGCCGGTGCACCTTGACGAACTCGTACTGGGCGGCCTGCGACATCGTGTAGACGAAGTCCGGTTCGTCATCCAGCAGTGCGGTCATGTTCGCTGTCGTCCGGGCGACCTTGCGGACCGTCTCCCGCAGCGGCCACAACCAGGCCGAGTCGATGTGCGCGTGCCCCACTGCGCTCAGTCGGTGCGCCGACGCGCCGGCCGGCACGGACAGGACCCCGGCGAGCTGCGACCGCGCCGCGGCGGCCGTGCCGTTCACATCCTGCAGATCGATCGCGTCCAACGACCGCTCGATCGCCCGCAGGATCTCGTATCGGCGCCCGGCGTCCTTGGGCAGTTCCAGCATGAGTTCACCGAGCACCTCGAGATCCTGCACCAGGTTCCACACGTCCTCGTCGAACACCGCGAGGTCGATCCGCTGCAGCCGATACTGAGGCTCGTCCCCGGAGGTCTCCTTCTCGCCGAGCTGGGTCGGCAGGAAGGGGTGGTAGTCGAGCACGACCGGGTTGGAGGCGGCCTCGACATGCAGCAACACCTCTTCCCCACCGACCGCAGGCGCAGCGATCCGTACCCACTGATTGCGCGGATTGAGGCCCTTGACCGGGGTACCGTCCGGCCGGTACACGAGGCCCTCGCACTGGAATCCGGGCATGTTCTTGTCGAAGCCCAGATCGATCAGCGCCTCGACGGTCTTCCCGGCCCATGCGGTGGGCACGGTCCCGGAAACCGTCAGCCAGCTCGTCCCCCACGGTGCGCCCCACTTCGCCCCGGTTTCGATGGGGGTTCGCGGTGCGGCCAGCCCCTCGGCCACCGGCACCGGCTCGCCGGGCGCGACCCAGATTCCGATCCGGAGAGGCACCGACTCCGGGTAGATCGCGGGTATGACGCGCTCCTCCAGGACGCGCTTGAGGCGGCTTTCGACCAAAGACCGGTCATCATGCATCGCTGCGGCTCCAAAATCGGTGGCGGCTGTGTGGCCGGGAACTGGGCGGGCAGGAAGGTTCGGCGGCGGGTGGGCAACGGTCAACGTGCCGTGACATCCCCCACCCTCACGATCTCGGTGACCCCTCGGGCGTCCAGATAGGTCTGGTCCCGGACACGCTCGGCCAGCACGGTGGTGGGTCGCACGCCGTCTCCGGCCAGGCGCATGAACGCTTCGAAGTACGCGCCGCCGGGGCCGCAGGTCGAGCGCGCGGTCACAGTGTCGGGGAGGTCGAGGACGAGGGCGGTGGTACGCGGCTGCGGCTCGTGACCGCGCCGGCGCACCTCGTCGACGATCTTGGCGATCTCCAGACCGGCCGGCTTCGGCTCCCGGTGGTGCGTCAGCAGTCCGAGGCTGTATTCCACCTCGGGAAAGTCCGCCAACGCGCGGTCGATGTCGTGCGAGCACCACCACGTGACACCCCACAGGTCTTCGCAGTCCAGAGCGTTCTCGATGGTCCTGCGGGTGAAGTCGGCGGCATCTGCGGCCGCTATGTGAGGCGCCGGAGCGCCGACCTCCTGCAGCCACACCGGCCGGTGCGCATCGGCCGACCATGCCTTCGACAATTCGATCAGGTACGCGGCGTGCTGGTCGGACGCCGTCGACTTCGCGCCGTAGCGCTGCGCGGTGCCGTTGAAGACCCAGGAATGGACCGCCGTGGCGGTTCCGATGCGGGCCGAGTGGGCCGGGGTGAAGGGATGGTCGTCCAGGTACCAGGCCGCGTCATAGGAGCAGTGCAGGTGGAACCGGCCCGGTGCTCCGGTCTCGCATGCCTCGAGCATGCGCTCCAACCATGCCGCGGCCTGCTCGGAGCTGATCCGGTCCGGGTCCGGGTGCGGGTCGCCGGAGAACTGGTTGGTCTCGTTGCCCAGCGTCATGCCGAGGAAGTTGGGACGATCCGCCAGGGCCGCTGCCAGGGTCCGCAGATACTCCTCCTCGCCGGAGAGCGCCTGCGGGTCGGTGAACATGTTGCGCCGGTGCCATGTCTGGAGCCACGAGGGTTGGAAGTCGAAGCTGGACAGATGCCCCTGGAGTCCGTCCACGCTCACGTCGAGCCCACGCTCGCCGGCCGCGTCCGCCAGCGCCACCAAGTGCTCGACGGCACGCGGCCGGATCAGCGTCCGGTTCGGCTGGAACAGCGGCCACAGGGGGAAGACCCGGATGTGGTCCATCCCCAGCGCTGTGATCGAGTCCAGATCCGCGCGCACGACGTCCGGATCGAAGTCCAACCAGTGGTGGAACCAGCCGACGCTGGGGGTGTAGTTGACACCGAAGCGCGGTGTCGTCGAAGCGGCCGCGGGAGTCGGCGCGGTGGGGGCTGCGGGCCTTGCGGACCCTGGAAAGACGTGCCGGGACTCGGGCATGGGCGCGAAGCTTCCTCCGTGCAAGGGGCGGTGTGGCCGCCGGGGTGATGGGCGAAAACCCGCGCGGTACCTGGCTCAGCCCTTCACGGCGCCCTCCCCGACGCCCTTGAAGAAGAGCCGTTGCAGGCAGACGAACAGGACGAGGATGGGCACCAGCGCGATCATCGCGCCGGCCGCGATGGTCCGCGGATCGGCGGAGAAGGTGCTCTTCAGGTAGGACAGGCCGACGGTGAGCGTCAGGTTGGACGGTGTCTGCAGGACCAGCAACGGCCACAGGAAGTCGTCCCATGCGCCGATGAACGTCAGGATCGCGATCACGGCCAGCGTGCCCTTGACGTTCGGCAGACCGACGAAACGGATCCGCTGCAGGACGGTCGCGCCGTCGATGACCGCGGCCTCGTCGATGTCCTGCGGGATCGACAGGAAGGCGTTCCGCATCAGCAGTACGTTCAGCACGCCGATCATGCCGGGCAGGGCCACCCCCAGCAGCGAGTCCCCCAGGCCCAGACGGGTGATGGTCTGGAACTGGGAGATGATCGTGACCTCGGCCGGAAGCAGCAGGGCGGACAGGAACAACCCGAACACCAGTCCCCGGCCCCGGAACCGCAGCCGGGCCAGGGCGAATCCCGCGAAGGTGGCTCCGATCAGATTCCCGGCCACGCAAAGGACGGCGACCACCAGGGAGTTGGCGGCGAAGTGCCAGACCGGGATCGTACGGGCGACCTCGCCGTAGTTGTCGAACGTCGGGTGCTGCGGCAGGAACTGCGGCGTGGCCGCGTAGACGTCCTCGCTCTTGCTCTTGAGCGAGGTCGACAGCTCCCACAACAGCGGTCCGATCGTGATTGCCGTGGCGAACAGCAGTGTCGTGTAGCGGACCACCAGGCCGGCGGGGGTGGTCCGGCCGAAGGCGCGTGAGCGCCGGCTGCGGTGGCGGCGGCCCGCGGGGCCGGCGAACCTCGGGCGGCTCCCGGACTCGGTGGCGCGGGCAACGAATGCGCCGCCGACGTGATCGGCGTGGTCGGCCCGATCCGCGTGTTCGTGGATGGTGCTCAGCGCTCTGCCCTCCGGTTGAGCAGGACCAGAAGTGCCATCGGCCCGATGGTGATCACGAACAACAGGACGCTGAGCGCGGAGGCGTATCCCACTCGGCCGTCGCTGCCGGACACGGACTGCTGGATCAACATGACGACGGAGACGTCCCGGCCGCCGACGCCCCCGGTCCTGCCGCCGAGGATGTACAGCTCGGTGAAGACCCGCATGGCCGACACCGTCACGAGCATCGACGCCAGCAGCATGGTGCCCCGGACCCCGGGGACGGTGACCGACCAAAACCGCCGCACCGGGCCCGCCCCGTCGACCGCCGCCGCCTCGTGCAGCTCGCGGCGCACGTGTCCCAGCGCCGACAGGTAGAGGATCATGTAGTAGCCGAGGCCCTTCCAGACCGTCAGGGCGATGGCGCTGAACAGCAGCAGCCACCTGCCGGTCAGGAACGGAATCGCGGAGTGGATCAAATCCGCCTGCTGCGCCAGTCCGTTGGCGATTCCGCGGTCGTCCAGGAGCCACTGCCAGATGAGCGCGACGACCACGGCCGAGGCGATGACGGGGAAGTACAGGACGGTTCTGAAGAACGCCATGAACGGCAGGTTCCGCTCCACCAGCAACGCGAGAAGCAGCGGCAGCAGGGTGAGCAGCGGAACGCAGACCGCGACGTAGACGAGACAGTTGACCAGGGCGTCCCGTAGCTGCGGGTCGTCCAGTATTCGGTGGTAGTTGCGCAATCCGACGAAGTGCCCGCCGGTCAGGGTGTGGACGTTGGTGAAGGACAGCACCCCGGTGTTGACCGCCGGCCACAGGCTGAACAGGGCCAGGAACGCGAACGCGGGGAGAACCAGCAGCCATGGCGTGTACCAGCGGTGGGGCCTCATGATCTCCTCATGGGTCCGGGACCGCCGGCGGGCAAGGGGGAAGGCACCCGCCGACGGCGCACGGGGCGGGTGTCAGTCGCTGAGCAGTTGGTTCGCCTTGGTGACGGCGTTGTCGAGCGCCTGCTTGGACGATTGCTTCCCGGTCATCGCGAGTGCGATCTGTTGGTTGAGGTAGGTGTTCATCGCGTCCGTCCACCCGGGGGGCGTGAAGTTCACGGCGTGCTGCATGCCCTGGTACGCGAGGGCCGTGGCGTCGCCTTGGGGTGTGCCGTCGCTCCTGCTGTACACCGGGTCGGCGGCCGCGGCGGCGGTGCCGGGGAGGTAACCCTGGGCCAGCTTGACGAAGGCCGTCTGGTTGGCGTTGTCCGTCACGAACCTGGCGAATGCCAGCGCCAGCGGCAGGTTCTTGCTCTTCGCGGCGACGGAGATGCCCTGCACGTACAGCGGTGGGGTGTCCAGGGACGGCGAGGGGACGACCTGGGCGGCGAGTGTGGGGTTGGTCTGCGCGAGGCTGTTGATGTAGTTGCCGGCGCCCGTCGTCCACGCCACCTGCTGCTTGGAGAACAGCGTCGAGTTGCCCTCGTAGGTGTCGTTGAGCACGTTGGACGGCAGGTAGCCCGCTTCGAACGCCTTGGTGTACTGGTCCAGCATCGCCTGGGCGGCGGGGGTGCTGAAGTCGAACCTCTTCCCGTCGGCGGTCATCAGTTTCGTACCGGAGTTGACGATGTCGGAGAGGCCGGGCGCGCGGCTCATCAGGAAGTCCTTGCCGCCCGACCTGTCGTGCATGATCTTGGCCTGGGCGACCAGGTCCGCGAAGGTCCTCGGCGGCTTCGTGGGGTCGAGCCCGTTGCGGGTGAGCATGGCCTTGTTCCAGTAGCTGACATCCGTGCCGAGGTACCAGGGCAGTCCGTAGGTGGCGTTCGCGAAGTCGGCGAACGTGTAGGCGTCCAGGCCGCTCTTGACGTAGTCGGCGGAGAGTGTGGGCACGTTCTTGGTCAGGTCGAGCAGTGCGCCCACCTTGGCCATCGAATGGGCGATGTCGGGCGGCAGGTTGACGACGTCCGGAAGGCTGCCGCTGGTCACCTGGCTGCTGACCTTGGTCGAGTATCCGTCCCCCGGCTGGTCGATCCAGTTGATGGTGGTACCGGGGTGCTTCGTCTGGAAGTCCGCGATGAGCGCGGTGAAGTAGGGCGTGAACTTGTCGTTCTTCAGCGACCAGGTCTGGAACGTCACCGAGCCCTTGAGCGGGGCGTCCGTGGCGACGGTCTTGTGGTCGGCCTGCTTGTCACCGCCGCCGACACCGCAACCGGCCAGGGGCAGCAGAACCGCGACCGCGGCGAGCGTCCCCGCGAACTTGAGTCTGAAGTGCATGAGCGCCAACTTTCTCGTCGGACCGAAAGGGCGGTGCATGGGGATGCCGGGCTGTGCCCGAAAAACACTGCAGAAAGCGTCGACCACAACGGGACGCAGGATTTACAAGGTGGACCCGGAGAGAAACTAAAGCGCTATAGCCGGTGAACGAAACTATGGAACGACCCCGGAATGCGTGTCAAGACGCGGCCATGGAGGATCCCGTCTCGCCGACCCGTCTTGCCTGCACGTCGGGACCACGCCGTGACGCGCGCGGGCAGCCCTGCCGCGGGTCCCGTCCCGGAAGATGCGAAGCCCCTACGGCGACGAGCCGGGAGACCGCGCCGATCCGGGGCGAGCCGATCCCCGGGCCGCCGGACGCACCGGGGGCGGGCGCCGCGGGAGCGCCGATCGGGCCCCGGCAGGCGCGGGACCCGCGGCGGGCTCGGCCCCGCCTCAACCGCGCGGTCGAACCCGCCGAACTCCGGGGGGCGCCGCCGTGCTGCCGCGAGCCACCAGGGTGGGCAGGGGGTCCGGGACCACGCTCGCCGGGCCGCCGTCCAGCAGGCGCAGGAGCTGCTCCGCCGCATGGCGGCCGTAGGCCGCGGTGTCGCGGACCAGGGAGGTCAGCGGCGGATGCGCGGTACGGCACAAGACGGAGTCGTCCCAGGCGACGATGGACAGGTCCCGCGGCACCACCAGCCCGCTCTCGACCGCGACCGCGAGGCCCGCCATGGCCAATATGTCGTTGTCGTAGACGATCGCCGTCGGGGGCAGCGGTGCTTCCAGGGCCCTGCGGGTGGCCTCGGCGCCCTCGGCCTCGGAGTAGTCCGTGGGCACCGAGGTGACGTCGACCAGGCCGAGCCGGGCCGCCTCCGCCCGAAGCGACTCCACCCGGCGCCGGGTGTGCACCAGTGCGGGCAGGCCCGCGATGTGCAGGATTCGGTGATGGCCGAGCCCGTGCAGGTGTCCGACGATCGATGCCATCGCGGCCGCGTCGTCCGCCCATACCGTGGAGATGGCCGGGTAGGCGGGCGTGTGCGTGGCGAGCGTTCCGATGACGACGGCGGGCAGGCCGAGTTCGTCGAGCAGCCGCGGGCGCGGGTCGTCCAGTCTCGGATCGACGACGAGCAGACCATCCACCCGGCGCTCCGCCCACCACCGGCGGTAGACCGCGCACTCCTCGGCCACGTCCTCCACCACCTGGAAGAGCAGTCCCAGGTGGCGGACGGCAAGCGACTCCTGGATACCGGAGACGAGTTGCAGAAAGAAGGACTCCACTTCGAGCGTCCGCGCGGGCCGGGCCAAGACCAGGCCCACGGTGGCCGCGCCCTCGCCGGACAGGGCCCGGGCCGCGGTGCTGGCCCGCCAGCCGAGCTCCTCGGCCACTCGTCGAACCCGCTCACGGGTCGTGGGTGAGACCCCGGGACGGTCGTTGAGCGCGAAGGAGACCGCGCTCTCCGACACACCCGCCCGCCGGGCGATGTCCTTCATCGTGGGACGGCGGGCCGGCCTCCGCCGACCGGGCTCCGGCGGGTCCGTGGCATCCATGGCGGGAAGCCTACCCCCAGCCGCATCACCCGGGTAATGCGCTTGACCTGGCGGGAACTAAAGCGAATTAGTTGAGTGGCCTCCCCGCTCCCACCTCGCCTGTTGTCGGCATCGGCGAATTGGTGCGGAAGAAACCGTTGACAGCCCCGATGGCAGCCGCCAATCTGACGTTCGGCTCATCCGCACCAGCCCGGCGGCCCCGCCGGGTCCCCCGGAATCGGCGACATCCTCGGCTCCGTCGACCGCGACCGAGGTGGCGGCCCACCGCCCCTGAGCACCCTTCGACCAGGGGGTCGGACCACGCCTTCCCCCTTCGGTGCGGCGTGACGCAACCCGACCGGGCGACGCGACACCACCGGCTCACTCGGCGCTTCCGAACAGGTCGGGCGCCGACTCCTACGACGGGAGATCGATCGACCATGTCGAAACTGCTACGACACAGGGTGCGGACAGCCGCGCTCGCGCTCTCGACCATCGCGGCCCTCGCCTTCGGCGCGACCGCCCCGACCGGCGCGGCAGCGGCCCCCGCCCCCGCCCCCATGAAGCAGGGACCGACCTCGGTGGCGTACGTCGAGGTGAACGACCAGAGCATGCTGAACGTGGGCAAGTACACCCTCGCCAACAGCGGCGGCAACGTCTTCGACGTAGCCGTGATCTTCGCAGCGAACATCAACTACAACACGGACACGAAGACGGCGTATCTGCACTTCAACGAGAACGTGCAGCACGTTCTCGACAACGTTGCCACCGAGGTCCGGCCGTTGCAGCGGAAGGGCATCAAGGTCGTCCTCTCGGTGCTCGGCAACCACCAGGGCGCGGGTTTCGCCAACTTCCCCTCGCAGCAGGCGGCTTCGGCGTTCGCGACCCAGCTGTCGGACACCGTGACCCGGTACGGCCTGGACGGCATCGACTTCGACGACGAGTACGCCGAGTACGGCAACAACGGCACCGGCCGGCCCAACAGCAGCTCGTTCGTGCACTTGGTGACGGCACTGCGGGCGAACATGCCGAACAAGATCATCAGCCTCTACAACATCGGCCCGTCAGCATCGCGCCTCTCCTACGGCGGCGTCGACATCTCCGCCAAGTTCGACTACGCCTGGAACCCGTACTACGGCACCTGGCGGGTCCCCGGCATCGCCCTGCCCAAGTCGAAGCTTTCACCGGCGGCCGTCGAGATCGGCGGAACCTCGCAGAGCACGGCCGCCGGCCTCGCCCGCCGCACCGTCCGCGAGGGGTACGGCGTGTATCTCACGTACAACCTCGACGGCACCGATCGCAGCGCCGATGTCTCCGCGTTCACCAGGGAGTTGTACGGCAGTGACGCCGTCTACACGCCGTAGGGCGGCCGCGCGCCTCGGCGCATGGTGCCCTCTCGGGGCTCGTCGCATCCGGTAGGAGGACGACCCGCGCAAGCCGCGCCCTCGACAACGACGTCAGGGCGCGGCCCGGGGTGTCTCCCCACCTCTGTTGATCATGCATGCCCGACTGCTCGGTCCAGCCCACGAGGAAGATGCCGGGGCTGATCTCGGCCGCGTGCAGGGCGACGTCCTCGACCGTGCCCGTGCCGGGGCCGGCGACGGTCTCGTAGTGCAGCCCGCTGCCGTCGGCCGCGTAGCTGTTGTGGAACACCGTGCCGTTGTCGACGGTGAACCGGAAGGTCTTCCCGGCGTAGGTCGAAGTGCTCACGACGTTCTCCGGCGGGTCAGAACAGGCCGTTCGCGTGCGGCAACTCGGCGGGCACCGGGGCGACGACGTCCCAGTGCTCGACGATCCTGCCGTCGGCGACCCGGAAGAGATCCCAGTAGGCGACCGGAACCCCGAACTCGCCTTCGGACTGCAGGAGGACGAAGTCGCCCTCGGCGACCGCCTTGTGGACGGTGTGGTACACCAGGTTCTTGCCCTGCTCGGCCCACCGCGCGGCGGCGGCGCCGAAGCCGTCCAGGCCGTCGGCTGCCTCCGGGTTGTGCTGGTCGTAGGTCTCCGTGGAGATGTAGTCGGCGAGGACGGAGTAGTCGGCGCCCTTGAGGACCTTTTCTGCGAACTCCAGGACGAGCGCCCGGTTGGCCTCGGTCTTGTCGAGGTCCGAGGGCCGGGTGGGGCCGTCGGTCTGCGTACGACCGGAGGCGGTGTCCGCCACACGGGGAGTCAGCGCATCCCAGTGCTCGGCGAGCTTGCCGTCCGCGTCCACACGAAACAGGTCGAAGGCCACCAGAGGATCGGGCCCGAAGCCGTGGTAGGTGCCGTGCAGCGCGACCAGGTCACCGTCGGCGATCCCCCGGGCGGCCTCGTAGCGGAAGCCCTCCGGCAGACCCGCCACCAGCCGACGCAGCGCCTCCGGCCCGTCCGCAGCCAGACTGCTGTGCTGGCGGTAGTCGGCGGCGACCCAACGGTCGACCGCGCCGGGGTCCTTCCGGCCGAACAGTTCCTCCGCGGCCTGGGTGACGATGTCCTTGCTGCTCATGGGATGACTCCGATCTGCGGGTTCCGCTGTCAAGCGGCTCACCGGTCTGCCACCCAGTGTCCCCGCATTCGACCGCCGACGAGCGGTGCATTCAGGTGTAAATATGGTGAAACAGGACAGGCGGTCGGGGTAAAGGCGCCCCGGGGCCCGCGTCCCGGAAGGGGCCCCGCCGCACTCGGATGGCCCTGCTCGCGCGTCGGACCTTCAGCGCCGGCGGCCGGCGCCGGGTGCCGGAAGACCGGTCGGCTCCGCGATCGCCGGGGCGAGGTGACGTATCCGCGGACGTTCTCCGGCTCCCGTGTCGGGACTTTGCCGAGGGGTCAACCGTGCTCGCCTCGCCGGGCCAGGGACGCGGCGATGCCGTCCAGGACGCCGGTGAGGCCGGAACGGAACAGGGCGTCCAGGTCCCATGAGTCGCCGGCGGCGCGCATCGCGCGGGTCAGGCGCGGATACGCACCGGACTCGAACAGCGAATCCCACGAGGGAGTGGCGGCCTTGCGCCACTGCGCCGCGGTGAGCCCCGATCGCCGTTCGGCCTCGATCTCGTCGACCAGGGTCATGGCCACGCCCTGGGTGTACGCGGCGATCATGAAGACGTACCGGAACGCCTCACGCGGGTCGAGGTCGAGACCGTCGAAGGACGTGAAGGTGCGTTCGCTGTCCGCCGCGATGCCGGGGCTGGTCCTCAGCCGGGTGCTCACCATGACGTTCCGCAGGATCCACGGGTGCCGGCGGTACAGCTGCCAGTCGCGGTGGGCGGCGGATTCGAGCCCCTCTCGCCACCCTCGTGGGGCGGGATCGGGTGGCGGCGCCTCGGTCATCGCCGCCTCCACCATCAGGGCGACCAACTCGTCCTTGGACGGCACGTAGCGATACAGGGACATGGTGCCCGCGTCGAGATCGGACGCCACGCGACGCATCGAGAGCGCGTCGAGCCCCTCGGCGTCGGCGATCGCGATGCCGGTGCGCACGATGGCCTCGACCGTGAGGTGCGTTGCGTGGGCGTCGGGGTTCGCCGCGGTGTCGTCGGGCTCCTGTGCCAGGCGTGCCCGGTAGGCCTTCGCCCGGCACGCCCGGGAACAGTAGCGCCGTGGCCTCCCCCGCTCGGCCGACTCCAGCGCGTTGCCGCAGCGGGCGCACGTCGCCATTGCGTGCCTCCTTTTCGTCACGGGTCAAGGTGTGTGTCGAAATTCTAGCGGCGCGGGCGGGGTCGGCGCCAATTTCCCATCCTATAAAGAGCTTGGCGGGCCGCTGTGCCCTGCGTATCTTGTACGCGATCGACACGTACGCAGTACGCATCGATGTACAGGTACCGATGCACACGCCTCAGGGAATGGTGGAGATGACGGAAACCCGGAACAAAGCCGGAACGAAGGAGTGGATCGGGCTCGCGGTCCTGGTGCTCTCCTGCGTACTGGTCTCGATGGACATGTCCGTGCTCTTCGTCGCGCTCCCGTTCCTGACGACCGACCTCGAACCGAGCAGTTCCGAATTGCTCTGGATCACGGACGCCTACGGCTTCCTCCTGGCCGGAATGCTCATCACCATGGGGACGCTGGGCGACCGGATCGGCCGACGACGGTTGCTGCTCGCGGGCGCCCTCGGCTTCGGCGTCGCCTCGGTCCTGGCGGCCCTCTCCACCGGTCCGGGCACACTGATCGCGGCCCGCGCGCTGCTGGGCGTCGCCGGGGCGACACTCGCGCCGTCCACGCTCTCGCTGATCCGGAACATGTTCCACGACGACCAGGAGCGGGCCACCGCCGTCGGCGTGTGGACCGCCGGTTTCGCGGGCGGTGCCGCGCTCGGCCCGGTCATCGGCGGCGCGCTGCTCGAGCACTTCTGGTGGGGCTCGGTCTTCCTC
The DNA here is from genome assembly GCF_055557415.1 of Embleya sp. L77. NCBI lineage: Bacteria > Bacillati > Actinomycetota > Actinomycetes > Kitasatosporales > Streptomycetaceae > Embleya > Embleya sp. L77. Next base: position 3,101,093 of record NZ_CM145710.1, on the reverse strand, counting down.
GTCAACGTGCCGGTGATGCTGCTGCTGCTCGTTCTCGGCCCCTTGTTGCTCCCGGAGTATCGCGATCCCGAGCCCGGCCGGTTCGACATCCTCGGCGCCGTCCTGTCACTCGTCGCCGTCCTCGGCATCGTGTACGGCATCAAGCAGGCCGCGGAACACGGTCTCGGCTGGGCCCCCGCGGCCTACGCCGCCGCCGGGGCCCTGGTCGGCGGCGGATTCCTGTACCGGCAACGGGTGATCGACAACCCGATGATCGACTTGGCGCTGTTCCGCTCCCGCAGGTTCAGCGTGTCGTTGGCCACCGAAACCCTGGCGATATTCGCCCTCGTCGGCTACAGCCTGTTCACCTCGCAATACATGCAACTCGTGCTGGGCATGGGGCCGTTGGAAGCGGCGCTGTGGTCGCTGCCGACCTTCCTGGTGATGCCCGCGGGCATCGCGGCGGCCACGGTGCTCGCGCCGCGGATCGGCAACGCGAACGTGATGGTCGTGGGGTTGCTGGTGTCCGTCGCCGGCTACGTCGCACTGGCGCTGATCCGTACCGACTCCGGAAGCGGTCATCTGATCGGCGCGTTGACCGTCGTCGCACTCGGCATCGGCGGGGTCGTCGCGGTGGTCACCGACATGATCCTGTCCTCCGCGCCGCCCGAGCGGGCCGGATCCGCGTCGGCGATATCCGAGACCGCCGCCGAATTCGGCGGCGCCCTCGGCATCGCGGTACTGGGCAGCATCGGCACCGCGATCTACCGAACGACGGTGACCGACAATGCCCCCGACGGCCTGTCGTCCCAGGGGCTCGACGCGGCCCGGGACACGCTCGGCGCCGCCGTCGACACCGCCGCGACCCTGCCCGGGAGCAGCGGCGAGGCATTGCGACAGGTGGCGTTCGACGCCTTCACCCGGGAGATGCGGATCACTGCCGTGGTCAGCGCGATCCTGCTGACCGGCGCGGCGCTCGTGATCGGGATGCTGCTGCGGAGCACAACCCCCGAAGCCGCCGCGCAAGGCGGGACGACGGCGACCGAGGCGACGAGCGAACCGATGGGATGAGGTCCTTCAGGCCCGGCGGCCCGGCGGGTTCGAGGGGTCGGCGGGCACGAGGGGTCGAGGGGTTCGAAGGGTTCGACCCTTCGGGTCGAGGCATGCGGACGGCAGGCGTACTCGTCGCCGATCCCGAGCCGGTGGCGCCGCCCCGCGCACGCCACGACGGCCTGACGCCGCCTCGGCCCATGCGGGCTCGCCGGAGTGTCGGCTCCCGGAGGCATTGACCCCTCATCCGCCGAGTGCTTGTTCGGTCCAGATGCATTTGCCGGCGAGGGTGTAGCGAGTGCCCCACCGCTGGGCCATGGCGGCGACGAGTTGGAGGCCGCGACCACCTTCGTCCGTCGCGCGGGCATGTCGGATGTGGGGCGTGGTCAGGCTGCCGTCGCTGACCTCGCAGATGAGGGTGCGACTGCGCAGCAGGCGCAGCTGGATCGGACCTGTTGCGTGGCGGATGACATTGCCGACGAGCTCGCTGACGATGAGTTCGGTGGCCATTTCCAGTTCCGCGTCCAAGCACCAGATCCGGAACTGCTCGTGGACATGGCGCCGGGCTTGGCCCGCGGCCGTGGGGTCTTCGGGGAGGGTCCAGGCGGCGATGTCATTCGGCGGGAGGGAACGGGCGCGGGCGATGAGGAGGGCGGTGTCGTCGGTGGTGCGACGGTGGGCCGGCAGCAGGGCCGCGGTGACGGCATTGCACAGCGGGTCGGGTTCCCCGGCCGGCCCACCGCGGTCGGCGAGAGCGGCGGAGATGGCCTCGGTGAGGTGCCGCAGGCCCTCGTCGATGTTGTGCCCCGGCGTCTCCACGAGACCGTCGGTGTACAGAACGAGGTGACTGCCGTCGGGCAGGGGGACCTCGTGGACGCCGAAGGGCGGGGCGGCGATCCCCAGTGGGGGGTCGGGGTCGAATGTCAGCAGGGACACGCTGCCGTCGGGGCGGGCGACCACGGGCGGGAGATGGCCGGCGTTGGCGTAGGTGAGGACCTCGGTGGTCGGGTCGTAGACGCCGTACAGGCAGGTGACGAAGGTTTCCTCCCTGAGTTCCCCGACGATGTCGTTGAGCCGGGCGAGGACGTCGTCCGGAGGCAGTTCGAGGTCGGAGAGGGTGCGCACGGCGGTGCGCAGGCGGCCCATGGTGGCGGCCTCGGGCATGCCGTGGCCCATGACGTCGCCGATGACCAGGGCCACACGGTCGGCGGACAGCCCGATGATGTCGTACCAGTCGCCACCGACGTCCGCACCGTGTCCGGCAGGCAGATAGCGGGCGGCGGCGGTGACCGCGGGAAGCGCGGGCAGGGCACGGGGCAGGAGGGCATGCTGCAGGTCACGGGCGCGAGTCGTGGCCACGTCGTACTGGTGGGCCCGCTCCAACGCGTGGGCGAGCTGGCCGCCGAACACGGTCAGCAGGGTCCGTTCGTCCTCGGTGAGATGTCGCGGGCGGTCGAAGGAGACGACGACGACACCGATCTCGCGGCCCGAGACGACCAACGGAAGGAAGGCCCACGCCTTCTTCCCTCCGGCAATCGGGAAGTCCGCCGCCTCGGGATGACGATCGGTGAGGTCGTCGGGTGATTCGACGAACATCGGTGCGTGGGTGTGCAGAACCTCTTCCAGGACCGTGTCGACCGGCATGCCGTGGATGCGGTCGAGGTCCGCCGACGCGTAGCCGACGGAGCCGACGAGGTCCAGCCGGTCGTTTTCCAGGGCGAGGATGACCAGTCCGGTGGCTTGGAGAGGAGGAAGGACGCTCTCGGCCACGGCGGTGGTCACGTCCCGGGTGGTCGCCGCCTCGGCGAGGGCGCGGGTCAGCCGGGCTATGAAGGCGGCGCGCTCTGCGGCGGCGCGCTCGGCGGCGGCGCTCTCCGCCTCGCGCAGGCGCCTTTCGGTGACATCCGTGATGTAGAGGGTGAGTCCATCGGTGATGGGGACCAGTCGTAGGTGGTACCAGCGATCGGTGCCCGGCCACGGCACCTCGAACCCGTCGGGCACTCCCGCGCCGGCGGCTCGGCGGGAGCGCTCCTCCAGCCAGGGCACCTTCCGGACGATGGGAACCTCCCACAGCGACCGTCCCACCAGGTCGCGCGGTCGGCCGAACAGGCGCTCGGCGGCCACGTTGACGAATCCGATCCGCCCGTCGCGGTCCACGGACAGGAAGCCGTCACTCATGTGTGCCAGGGCATGCCCCACCGATTCCAACGCGGCATGGGTGTCCGTGGTGTACGACATGGTTCCGACCAGACGGGTCGGCTTGCTGCCTCGGCGCGAGACCGCCCGGCCGCGGAAGCGCACCCACGCGTACGTCCCGTCCGAACGGCGGACTCGGTACTCGCTATCCGCTCGGCCGCGGGTCCGGAGTGCTTGTTCGACGTCTCCCATCACCCAGGGAAGGTCGTCGGGATGGACGTAGTCGTCAAAGGTCGCGAGCCGCCCGTCGAATGTCTCTCGGTCGATGCCGATGGCGTCGAGCAACCGCTCGTCGAGGACGACCTCGTTCGCGTGTACATCGAATTCGAACTTGAATTCGGTGGAGGTCTCGCCGGGTCCCCGTCCAGGGGCGCGGTCCGGTGCTGTCCCCAACAAGGCGCGGGACACGCCGTCCGGCGTGGGCGGGGCCAGGCGCAGCCGTTCCGCCGCCCACCGGGCCACCTCCTCGAGAAACGTTTGTTGCTCGGCGGAGGGCACCTCGGCCACGGGGAGCAGCACCGACAGGACGCCGAGCGGTCCGTCCGGTCCGGACAGCGGTACGGCCGCCATGGCGGAGCGTGCCGAGACGTCCGCGGCAGGCGACAGGTGCGGCGGATCCGATGGGTTGCGGGCCGGGCTGTTCGCCGTGGACGCGTAGGCGAATTCGCCGGTCCGGAAGGCTCGCGCCGGAGCCACCGAATCGGTGACGCGGATGTCCTCCCAGTTGCGGGTGACGGCCCGGGGCAGTCCACCGCTCGCGACCAAGTGCAGGCCCTGGGAGGCGCTTGCGCTCAGGTGTCCCATGGCGCCGAAGCCACCGAGCGCTGCGGTCACGTGCTGCACCGCGGCAGTCAATACGTCGGTGTCCGTCGCTTGGTCGTCCAAAGCCGCAAGCAGGCACAGCCTGTCGGTCCGCGCCTTCTCCGCACTGCTTCCCCGGCTCGTGGGGGTGCCAAGCTCCACCGTCGGTCCCGCCCTTCCGTCGGATCCGGCTACGGCTCGATTCTCTACGCACCTATATGATCTCTACGTATTGTAAAATATCACATTCACGTTTATACATTGATTTGCCGGAATTTATTTGCGCTACTGCTTGGTCGAAACCTCCGAAGGAAAAGGCCACCGGGGGCTGGATACGGGAAGCCCGATCGACTCCTCGCCTCCTCCCCGCACGCTTCTCGGCCACGGATGTCGGCATGCCGGCACTCCCCGCATCCGACCGCGCCGGGAACTCGGCCGATGCGCTTGCGGCCACGCGTCCGAGCCTGGTCGATCACGGCGCCGGATCCACGGCATGCAGGACCGCTCGGTCCCCGTCGCCGGTGAGCAGGATCGCGCGGCCGGCGCTGACGCTCCAGGGGATGGCGGCCCGGTCCGGCACCGCGACGACGCCGGACGTCGTCAACGCGACGGTGTGGTGGTCGCGCGTGCCGTACACCCGGCCACCGGCGACGGAGCGGGCCACGAAGCCCGGGGTGACCGACGAGCGCCCCCCGGCGAGATCGACGACGACGGGTCCCAAAGCCGCGAGGGTCTCGCCGGCCGGGCGGATCCAGGCGCTCGCCAGGGACCCGGCGGGGGCGTCGGCGCCGGCGACCACCCGGCCGGAGGACGAGTCGTGCACGGCGAGTGTTTCACTGCCGTCTCCAGGGCCGGACCACACGACGGCGACCGTCCCGTGCCCTCCGCCGGCCATACGCAGTATGCGCGCGCCGGGGCGTGGCGGCAGCGGAGTCACCACGCGTGTCCTCCCGTCGAAGCCGAGCAGTTCCCAGGGTCCGACGGTGCGCCCCGCGAGGACGTGTGCCGCGTCGGCGGCCATCGCAACGGTTCCGGGAGACAACCGAACCGGAACGAGGGCATCGCCGCGCAGCGCGGCGGCCGATCCGTCGGCCCCGGTCACCAGCGGGAGGGCGCCCGCGTAGCTGACGCGGGCGCCGGGTGCGAGTTCGACGGTGGTGGGCAGGCGCGCGGGTCGCGGAGCGCGCTGTGGGGCCCACACCACGAGTCGGCCCTCGGTCTCGGCGACGAGCACCGGTGCGGCCGGGTCGCCGGTCGCGTGCAGCGCGGCGTTGCCCGCCGGCAGCGGCTCACCCATCCAATCGATCCGCCCGTCGTGCGGATCGAGGAGGGCGACCCGACGGTCCGGTGTGAGGGCGGCCAGCAGGCCCCCGAGTGCTGCCACGCTCGGCCGACCGGCCCCCGGCGGCGCGATCGACCGCGACCAGGCGGACGTCTGTCGCCAGCCGGCCGGAGCGGTGACCGCGGCCGACTCGGCACGCGAGGTCGCGCTCGGCGGGGACCCTGCGGACTCGTCGTCCGGCCACACCAGGACCGCGACGACCGTGATCGCCGTGGCGACCACGAGAGCGATCGCGGCCGGCGCGACGCGGATGCGGGAGCGGGTGGCACGCCGCCGCGCGCGCCCGGGTCGCGCGGGCGCGGTCGAAGGCGGCTGCTCGGCCGGCGGCGGGTCGGCTTCGGACGGATTCGGCGGCTCGGGCGGGTCGTGCGGCTCGGGCGGGTCGTGCTCGTCGGTGGCCCGCCGGTGCGGGTCGTTACCGTCGGTGTCGACCCACCACTCGCCGAAGTCGCCGTCGTGGTCGTCGTGGTCGTCGGTCGATGCCGCACCCTGCTCGTTCGACGGGGCGTGCGCCTCGTCGTCGGGGGTGTCCGGGTCGGGATCGGGATGGGGCTCGGCCAGGAAAGTGAGCGTCCCGTCCGGGTCGATGAGTAGGGGATAACGCGTACCGTCCGGGTCGACGTCGATCGCGCGCACGGGCCGGTCGAGGAGGGACGCGGTGAAGCGGACCTCGTCGATGGCGGCGTGCCGGGCTTCCGCTCCCTCGGGAACGTAGACGGGCGTACCGTCCACCGTCGCGGTGCCGTCTTCGGGGTACTCGATGACGAACAGGGGCGTGGCCGGAACGGCGGAGGCGTGGGTGGTCAACGGTTCTCCCGAGTTCTCGGACGGTTCGGCTGGGCGCGGACACCGTCGGCGGGAGGCCGCCGGCGCGCGGGCGGCCGGACCGGCGTGTGGCCACGGGCGAAGTGCGGCGCTCGTTGCGCCGGCCCGACTCGGCGAAAAGGTGATCCTCTCGGCCATGGTCGGCTCCTCGCCGTCGTCGATCGGGTGATTCGGGCACCCCGGCTTCCGTACCGTCACGTGGGCACGCGCCGGCCGCGATACCGGTTCAACGAGCAACCCCCGGCCCGGCAACGGATCAGTCGCCGGATCGCGGCGTCGGCGGCACCGGAAGATCCGCCCGGGTCGGTCGGGGAAGCCGACGTGACCTGCGCCGAAAGACGTCCGAACGCGATGGGTCCGAATCCGTGCACCGCCCGGCGTGCTTCGTGCCCCGCGCCGCGAGGCCGGCACGGCACCGGAGTAACTCCCCGGGCCTGCACGCGTTACCCCCTGTGGGACAAATCCCGTGCTCACGGAGGAACGCGTGCATATCACTCGACCGGCCGCCGCGGCGGCTCTCCTGCTCCTGCTCGTGGCCGCCTGCGATACCGCGCCGACAACCACCCCTACCCGGGCTCTCGATCCCGCCCTGGCCGCGGACAGCGTCCCTCTTCCCGACGCCGGCACGCCCGGCATCTCGCCGTCCACGACGAATTCCCTCGGTTCGACCGGCGCCGTGACACCCGCGACTCCGGCGGGAACCGCACCTCCCGACCCGCAGGAAGGGGGCCCGCGCGCCGACAGTCGATCGTCCGTATCCTCCCCGTCGTCGCGTGGATCCGGTGCGTCGGACCGCGCCGACCATTCCCCCGCGTCCGAGACCTCGCCACGAGGCGGCCGACCCGGCCGCGCCACGCCCAAGGTGGGCGCCGTCGATCCCTGGGCCGCCTGTGACTTCGGCGTTCGGTTCAGCGGCCGGCGAGACGATGCCCCCGAGGCCCGCTTCTGCCGTTCCGCCCACGGCTGACCGCACCGCACGGTATCCGGGGTCGTGGGATGGTGTCGGACGTTCCGCAGACCTCGGCGGGCGACCGCGACCAGCCGGAACCGACCCCGACATCCGTAGGGAACTTCTAGGCTGGGTCGGTGACTTCACCGTTTGCGGTTCCCAGGGAAGAACAGCGGTTCGTCGACGCGGCGCGGGATCTGGCCTCGCAGTTCGCGGCGGCGGCGGATGAACATGATCACGAGGCCACCCTGCCCATTGCCAATCTGACCGCGTTGCACAAGGCCGGTCTGGACATGGCCGCGATGCCCCGAGACCGGGGCGGCTCCGGGCTGTCCTACCAGGCGCTCGGAGAGATCCTTCGCATCGTCGGCAAGGCATGCCCGTCGACGGCGTGCGTCTGGACGATGCATCTGGGCGCGGCGCAGGCGCTGGTCGGCTACGGCCCGCCGGTCTATGCGGAGGAGTTGGCGGCGGGCAAACGGTTCGCGAACGCGCTGTCGGAGCCGACCGGCGGGAACCTGTTCCTGATGCCGCTCCAGCGGGCCGAACCGGTGGACGGCGGCTTCGAGTTGGACGGCGCGAAGCGGTTCGTGTCCGGTTGTGAGATCGCGGACCACTTCCTGGTCAACGCGCTGCTCGACGACGGGCCGGCGTTCTTCGGGGTGAGCCGGGACGACAGCATCGAGATGGTGTCGATCTGGGACTCGATGGGCCTGCGCGGCACCCGCAGCCAGTTGGTGAACTTCCGCAACACCCTGCTGCGCCACGAGAATCGATGCCACATCGTCGACCCGACGGCGCCGAACATCATCGCGCTCGGCCTGCCGTGGCTGTCGATCGGTGTGGCCGAGGCCGCGCTCGACGCGGCGACCGACCATGCCCGCGAACGTGTCGTACCGAGTACCGGCAAACCGGTCGGTGACATGCAATGGGTCCATTTCGACGCCGCCGACGCGCACGTGAAGCTCCTGGCCGCACGCGTTCTCGCGGAACGATCCATGTGGCTCGCCGACCGGAACGAGCCCGGCGCCCTCGTCGCCGCCGTGGAGGCGAAGCTCTACGCCAACCAAGTAGCGAAGGAGATCGCGGAGTTCGGGCTCCGGGTCGGCGGTGGCTCGGGCTTCCTGCGGTCCTCCCCGATCCAGCGACACTTCCGCGACGCCCAGGCCGGCGCACTGATGGCCTTCTCGGTCGAGGTCTGCCGGGACATGATCGGCAAACGCCTGACCGGTGGCGAACAGCCCGAGTACGGCGACAACGCCGTGTGAGCCGTACAGGCCGGACGTCCGCCGTGTTGCCGAACACACCACGACACCCGCCGCATCCCTCCACCGGCAACCACGTCCGTCCGGTCCCGAGCGGCGAGACCGTCCCCACCGTCCTTCACCACTGATTCACTCCAACGGGGGAATCGGGGCGATTCCCGCGCGTGTGGAGGAGTCCTGACGCGATGGTGGATGAGAAGACGATGTCCGCGTCCGAGTTCCGGCACGGTTTCGGATCCGGGTTCGCTCGCCTCCGGGTTCCGGTTCGGCAGGCGGCCCGGGTTCGTCGTCCTCGCCATTCATGGTCACGGCTCGTCTCAGGGGGACTCATGGTCGGCATCGTGCGTCGGGACATCCACGCGGAGGGTGTGGGAGGGGGCGTCGGTCTGACCGCACTGATGGTCGCCGCGGCGCGGGCGATCGAGACCCACCGCCGCGACAGCCTGGCGCGGGACGTCTACGCGGAGCACTTCGTGCTCGCGGCCCCGGCGTCCGCCGGATGGCCGGTGCGCATGGAGCAGGTCCCGGACGGGGACGAGAACCCTTTGTGGGGGCGCTTCGCGCGCTACTTCGGTCTGCGGACGCGGGTTCTGGACGACTTCCTCCTTCGGTCGGTGCGTGCCGGCGTACGCCAAGTGGTCCTGCTCGGGGCGGGGTTGGATGCTCGTGCGTTTCGACTCGAGTGGCCGTCCGACTGTGTGATCTTCGAGATCGACCGGGAGGGCGTACTGGCGTTCAAGCACGATGTGCTCGGCGGTCTGTCCGCCGTACCGAAGTCGGCCCGTGTGCCGATTCCGATCGATCTGCGCGGCGACTGGGTCGGTGCGTTGACCGATGCCGGGTTCGAGCCGGGTGCTCCCAGTGTCTGGTTGGCCGAGGGGCTGTTGTTCTACCTGCCCCGCGTCGTCGAGACGTATCTCATCGACACGGTGGATCGGTTGAGTACCGGGGGCAGCGCTCTCGCGTTCGAGGTCAAGCTGGAGAAGGATCTGTGGGAGTACCGGGACAGTCCGATCTACACCTCGACGAAGCACCAGATCGGCATCGACCTGCTCGCCTTGTTCGCCCGCGACTCGCGACCCGATTCCGCGGGCGAGTTGGCCGGCAAGGGCTGGTCCACCTCGATCCACACCCCGTTCGACTTCACCCGTCGGCACGGGCGCGGCCCGCTGCCCGAACACAACGACGCGCTGGCGGGCAACCGCTGGGTTTTCGCGAACAAGCCCGGGCGGTGATCGGCTTGTCCCGTCGTCGTCCGACCGGCCCGGCTCACCTGCTCGCGGCCTACGGGATCAGGACGGGTTTCACCACCAGGCCCGCGTCGCAGTCCCGTTCGGCGTGGTTGATGTCGGCCAGCGGGTAGGTGCGGATCAACCGGTCGAAGGGGAACAGCCCGGCCCGCCACAGTGCCGTCAGTCGAGGAATCAGCAGCGCGGGGACCGCGTCGCCCTCGCAGATGTGGGAGATCCCTCGGCCTCGGTCGAGGGATCCCGGTTCGAGCGACAACGCGGTGTGCAGGCGAGCCACCAGGCCGAGCCTGCCGGTGGGGCGCAGGGCCCCCAGCGCGTCGTTGATCAGGCGCCCGGAGCCCGTGGTGTCCAGCGCGTAGCGTGCGCCTCCGTCGGTCAGTCGGCGGATGCGCTCGGGCAGGCCGGTTGTCGAGGCCGGCAACGGGATCGCGCCGAATCGTTCGGCGAGTTCCAGCCGTTCGGGATGACGATCGACCGCCACGACGAAGGCTCCGGCGGCGTGGGCCGCCATCGTCGCGGCCAGGCCCACCGCTCCCGCACCGAAGACCACGAGGGTGTCGCCGGGGCCGATCCCGAAGGAGTTCAGCACCGCGCCGGCACCGGTGAGGAATCCGCAGCCGAGCGGTCCGAGCAGTTCGACGGGCAGGGCCGGGTCGACCCTGACCGCGTTTCGGGCCGAGACCATCGCGTATTCGGCGAACGCGGACTGGCCGAACCACTGCGGCGCCAGTCGGCCCCCGGCCGTGTCGGTGAAGCGTGCCGGGTTCCGTGGTCGTCCGCCGTAGAGGTTGAGCGGGGCGAAGGAGTCGCAGTAGGCCGGGGATGCGCCCAGGCAACTCCGGCAGTGCCCGCAGGAGTCGAAGCTCAGCACGACATGGTCGCCGACGTTCAACCCGGTGTCCGGTCCCCCCGTCTCCACGACGACCCCCGCCCCTTCGTGACCGAGCACCGCCGGGAGCGGTGAGCGGCCCGCGGAGTGCCGCACCGCGAGATCGGTCCGGCACATCCCACAGCCCGCGATCTCGACCAGCACCTCGGCGGGTCCCGGGCCGCCGTCCAGGTTCACCGTCTCGACGGCGAACCGGCCCTCGTAGGAGCGCAGTACCGCGGCGTCGAATCTCACGGCCGCTCCCTCCACGGTGGATTCCCGTCCTGCCGGCGCCCGTCCGGGTCCCGGCCCTGTCGTTCCTCGGCCGCTGGTTCCCTCCCCGGCTCGGGCCGGTGCAGCACGAACGGTCTGAGGTTCCCGTACAGCCCCCAGGGTCCGCCCGCGACGCCGACGCCGCTGTCCTTCGTCCCCGCGAAGGGTTGCGCGAGGGACAACTCGGCGTGGTGATTGATCCACGCCGTCCCGCACTCCAGCTGCTCCGCCACAGCCTCCGCCCGGTCGAGGTCGGTGCTCCACACCGAGCCGCCGAGCCCGAAGCCGGTGCCGTTGGCCGCCGCCACGGCCTCGTCGAGGTGGTCGTACGGCAACACCGGCAGGATCGGTCCGAACTGTTCCTCCACTACCACCGGGCTGTCGGGCGGGACATCGGCCAGGATGGTCGGGGCGAAGAAGTAGCCCGGCCGGTCCAGTCGCCGACCGCCCGCCGCCGCTCTCGCGCCGTCGCCCAGCGCCCGCGCCGTGTACCGCTCCACCCGTGCCAATTGGGGAAGGTTGTTGAGCGGCCCCAGCTGCGTACCCGGATCGAGCCCGGCGCCGACCACCACCGCCCTCGCGCGATCCGCGAGGGCCTCGACCACCCGCGCGTACAGTCGGGCCGGAGCGTACACCCGCTTGATCGCCATGCAGACCTGTCCGCAATTGCGAAACGCGGCCCAGAACAGGCGATCCGCGATGCCGTCCACGTCCACGTCGTCGAGCAGCACGGCGGCGTCGTTGCCGCCCAACTCCAGGGTCACGCGCGCCAGCGAGGCGCCCGCGCCGCGCGCGACGGCCCGTCCGCCGGCAACCGAACCGGTGAACGTGACGTGCCGGATTCCCCGATGGGCCGCGAGGCACGCGCCGAGCGGTTCTCGACCCGTGACGACCGTCAGGACGTGCTCGGGCAGCGCGGTGGAGACGACGGATCCCAGCAGTTGCGTCGCCAGGGGGGTGAACGGGGAGGGTTTGAGCACCACCGTGTTGCCCGCGGCGAGCGCGGGCGCGAACTTCGCCGACGCGAGTTGGAGGGGAAAGTTCCACGGGACGATCGCGGCCACCGGCCCCAGCGAGCGCCAGCGGATCTCGCCGCGCACCGGCCGGCCGTCGACGATCGGCTGCCTGCCGGGATCCAGCGCGGCGAAATAGCGCAGACGTGCCGCCGTGCGGGCGACCTCCGCGTGCGACTCGGCCAGCGGCTTGCCCTGTTCCCGCGTCAGCAGCGGAGCGAGGTCGCCCGCGGCCGCCGCCACCGCGTCGGCCGCGGCGAGCAGCGCGACGCCCCGTGCGGCCGAGTCGGCCCGCCATCCGGGCCAGGCATGGTGGGCCCGGTCGACGACGGCGTCCAGTTCCCGCGACCGCCGGTCGCGGGCCTCGTCGAAGGGTTCACCCGTCGCCGGGTCCACGACGGGGAAGCAGCCGTTGCCGCGCTCGGACACCTCGCGTGGAACCTCGATCGGCACGACGGCCCTCAAGCCGCGCCGGCGGCGGCATGCGCGCGGGCCTGCCGGTCCATCTCCGCCCGGAAGTCGGCCACCAACCGTGCGTCGATCCGCCCCCTGGTACGGTCGCCGCCCGCACACACCGCGCCGCGCACACCCACGATGTCCGTGCCCATGGCGGTCAGTTCGCCGAGGTCGCCGACCTTGATGCTGCCCGCGAGGGCGGCGAGCAGATCGGCCTCGTGGGCCAACCGTACGAACTCCGCACAGACATCGGGCGGAACGTGGTCGAACAGCCGTGTCCCGTCCTTGATCGCGGTGTCGAGCATGGCGGCGTCGGAGCCGGAGCGACGGGCGATGTCGGGGAGCGCGAGCGGATTCACGCACCCGACCCGGTGAGCGTCGGCATAGCCGGAGGCGACGACGAACGCGTCCGGCCGGTGGTCCTTCACGGCCCGAACGACCCCTCGCATGACCTCGACGGCCTGTTCGGGCGTCGTACATCCGTGCAGACCGACCTTGATGTAGGTCGCTCCGGAGACGACCGCGCCCAGCGCTGCCTGGGCCACCGTACCCGGCTTGTACGGGACGTCGCCGACCGTGGCGGATACCGGCTTGTCCGCCGGAACCACTTCACGGATCTCCCGAATCACCCAGGGGAAGTTCGCGCCGAGCGAGCCCTCGTCGGGCTTCTTGACGTCGACGATGTCGAGATGTGCCGCCGCCCTCGCACAATCCAGGGCTTCCTCGACACTGTCGGGGGAGATGAGAAGCAACAACGCGGACTCCTTCCACCCCGCGCGCCCGCCATGAGCCGGTGCGCGAAGTCGCCTGGGTCACTTACGGTTCGCTCATCATCACCACGCCCCGACGGCTCCGGTAGGGCGCACGAAGCGCGAATGGATCACCACACCGGTGCGCGCCCCCACACGCGCCGCCCGCGCGGGCGCGAACAAACCCCGGACGAACGCCCGGCGTTCGGGCCATGCGGTCGGCGGACGCGAACGCGAACCCGACCCTCCCACCGGACCTCTCCCGGCTCGGCCCGCCCGCCCCACCGACCCCGCCGACCGGGGTGCCCGGGGAAGGCCCAACACCTCGGTGCCAAAGGGATTTTGACGATCCCCGCCCCCCAACGGCCCATCGGAACCCGACGACCCCTCTCCGCCCGACAGGCAGCCGCGGCGGGGAGGGGTCGAGGGCAGGCGGAGGCGGATCAGTCCTTGCCGGGCACCGCCAGGATGCACAGCAGCGAGCAGGCCACCGCCGAGGACGGTGCGGTGGTGGTGCGAGGGGTGCCGGCGGGCGAGTTCGCGGCGACGAAGCTCGCGGACGCGGTGTTCTTCAGCGGCAGCGCCAGCAGCAGGGAGTCGCAGTGGACCCGGCGGCTGCTCCCGGCGGCGAGGGTGAAGGTGCCGGCGGCTTGCCGGCACGCGGGTGTGGTGGCGTCGTTGACGGTGACGGAGGCGGCGTCCACGGGACCGGCGTTGCTGACGGTGATCCGCCAGTGCGCGGTGCCGAGGAGACCGAGCAGGCCGACGGGACTGGTCTTCGCCCAGGGCCCGGGTCCGCCGGGTGCGCAGTCGTGCGCGTTGAGGGAGCCGCAGATCTCCTTCTCCACGCTGACCTTGGGTTGGCAGCCCGCGCCGGGCGCGACGGCGGTGGTGACGGTGTTGGAGGTGAACGCGCCGGTCGGGTCGGTGCCGGTCGCGGTGTTGGCGATCGAGGTGGTCGCGCAGTCGGCGGTGACGGTGGTGCGGAAGCAGATCTGCGGCGGGTCGCCCCGGTACTCGACGACCAGCGCGGGATGGTTGTCGGAGCCGAAGTCGCCCGCCGTGGTGAGGACGAGTTGGGCGGTGACGGTGATCGCGGGGTGCGCGGCGGGGTCGATGCCGGTCAGGTCGACGGTGCCGTCGGCGGCCAGTCCGGGGGTGGCGATCGCGGTGCCGTCGGGGTCGGTGACGGTCGCGCGGGACGCGGCCGGGTCGACGTGCGTGAGGTCGAGGCCGGTCAGCCGGGCCCGGGTGTAGCCCTGGATGTTGCCGCTGCCGCCGTCGCAGTAGAAGTCGGCGGGCTTCAGCGTGACGCTCGCACCGCTGTGCACGCAGGGGCTGGCGCCGGTCGTCGGGTCGAGGGAGAACAGGTAGCCGGCGTCGCCGAGGCCGATCAGGCAGCGGGAGGTGGCGTCGTAGGTGTAGCCGTAGTCGCGGGTGGCGCCGCCGTTGACGCCGGGGTGGGTGGCGGGCAGCGGGAAGCCGGCGCAGGGTGCGGCGGCCGTCCAGTCGTGGCAGATCGTTCCGCCGGCCAGGCCGCCGCCCCAGGCGGGGAAGTAGCTGCGGGTCCCGGCAGGCGTGGTGACGGTCTCGGGGCTGAAGGTCAGGGTGCTGCCGTTGAACGAGGACAGGGTGGCGGGCGCGGTGTGCGCGGAGCCGTCGAGCCCGTAACAGGTCGTCAGGACGTTGGGTCCGCCGGAGGCGCTGGTGCACACGCCGTCGGCGTGCCCGGCGGTGTCGTAGGAGGCGAAGACGTCGTAGGTGTAGTAGGCGCTGCTCGGGCCGGCGGTGTGCGGGGTGGTCCAGCCCGCACAGGTGGCGGCGGTGGCGGTGTCGAAGCAGCCGAGGACGGGCGGACCGGAGACGGTGGAACCACCGCCCTGCGGCGAGGAGGAGGCGAACACCCGGCTGCCGACCGTGGTCAGGCCGCCGAGGTAGAGGGCGGCGGGAGTGCCGGGCAGATCGTGGTTGGCGGCGACGATCGGCGCGTACGGCTGGCCCGCGCACGGGGTGCGGGTGGCCAGGGTCAGGCACAGCACCTGCCCGGTGTTGGCGACGCCGTACAGGCTGTCGCCGACCCGGACCAGGCCGGCCAGGTTGTTGGCGCTGCTGGGCGAGCCGCCCATGGTGGCCAACGGGACGAAGCCGCAGTTGGCGTGCGCGGCGAGGTCGAGGCAGCCGACGCCGACTTCGGACGCGGTGACCGCAGGGTAGAGCAACTGGTCGGGGTGGAGCGGGTCGAGGACGTACTGCGGAGTCAGCGGACTGCCGATGTCGCCGGTGGCGCCGCTGCCGAGCGGGCCGGGCGTGGTGTTCAGCGGGCGCGGCCAGGGGCCGCCGGCGCAGGGCTGACCCAGCGTCAGGTTGAGGCAGACGGCCTGCGGGGCGGTCGGGGCCGCGTGGTGGTAGATGTTCCAGGACTCGATCTCGCCGCTCGCCGTGCGGTGCAGCACGGGCGTGAACCCGTCGCCGCCGGTGGGTTGCGGGGTCGGCTTCACCGGGCCGAGGGCCAGGGTGGCGAGCGAGGTGCCGCCGGCCAGGGCGAGCGGGTTCTCGGCGCGGACCGCGGTGGTGGCCGCCCCCGGGTCGGTGCCGGTGAAGGTGCTGCCGTCGGTGGACCAACTCGCGGCCCAGCCGGGCGGTACGCGTAGCGAGCCGGGCACGTAGGTCTGGGCACCGCCCGCGCCGGCCAGGTGATCGGTGACGGAGGCCGGGGCGGGGGTGTCGCCGGTGGTTGCGTTTCGGTAGCGGACGGTCCAGTCGAGGGTGTCCCCGTGCTCGGCGGCCGCGGCCCCCGGGTGGGTGGCATTCCGAACGCTCTTCACCAGCGTGGACGGGGTGTCGACGGCGCCGGCCGGAGCGGGGGCGCCCACGCCGAACATCAGCAGGACGGTGGTGAGCAGGACGGCCGTGGCGGCGCGCAGCGGGCGGATCGCGACGGACGGGCGGGTCGGAGTGGGTTGACGGGTGGAAGCGGGCGCACGCGGGCTCTTGGGCACTGGTTCTCCACTTCGGATCGACGAACGGCCTGACAGGCCGTCAGGCCGGGCCGTGGATCAGGGTAGGGCGGCGAACGGTGCGGACTGGACCCGGTTTTTCCTATTGGTTACATCATGACCAAATACGACTTGTTATCGACCGACTGCCGAACACTCCCGCCGGCCGGTCGAACGGCCGTACGAGGCGGGACGTGCCGGTGGCGACAGGTGCCCGTGCCACCGTCGAGACAATGATCACCAGCCGCTACGAGGACGCGTTGGCCGCACTCGAGAACGGTGACGATGCATGCGACGTTGCCCGGCGTGTCCGTGGCGGACGTGCGGGTACGGGAGTTGGCGGCGCCAAACGGGCGCGCGCTGCCCCTGCTGCGGCGATGGGTGGACGAGCAGCCGCGGCTCGGGGTCGCGCGGGTACTCCCGGTCCTGGCGCGGCGCGAGGTCGTGCCGCACCGCCTGTGCGTACCGGCCGAGGCGCTACCGCTACCGGCCGTTCGGGTCGCGCGGGAGCCCGTGATGTCGAGGATCGCGGTGGCCGCGCGGTGCGCGACGATCGCGTCGAGCAGGTTTTCCATCACCACCTGGCTTCGCGCGCTGTCCAGGGTGCCGATCAGCGGCACCGCCACCACGCGATCCCACAGCTTGATCACCGGCGTGGCCAACTCCGACAGTTGCAGGCGTTGGCGGGCGATCAGGTCGTGCCCCTCGATCAGCGCCGTCTCCATCACCACCAGGCGCAGTGTGCCGAGAAGGTCGAGCAGGCAGATCACGGCCGTGTGTCGCAGTTCGACGTCCTCGTCGCGCAGTTCGGCGTTCAGCATCTCCAGGGCGGAGCGCT
This sequence comes from Embleya sp. L77, assembly GCF_055557415.1. Lineage (NCBI taxonomy): Bacteria > Bacillati > Actinomycetota > Actinomycetes > Kitasatosporales > Streptomycetaceae > Embleya > Embleya sp. L77. The sequence goes on along the minus strand of NZ_CM145710.1, from coordinate 3,084,243 downwards.
TCAAGGCGGCCACCTCGCCGGCCACCTGACCCGGGCGTTCGTCCCGCGCGCCCTCGCAGTGCCGCCATCCTGCCCAGTTGTTCGCGGACGGCGTCGAACCCGGGTGCCTCCACGTCCTCGGTGCGCCCGGTCACCGCGACCGCGGCCAGGGCGTCGACCACGGCTCGGCACGCCTCGACCGCCTCTTCCCGGGTGGCCGTGAAGACGGTCCGAAACAGCGGCAGATCGGCCCAGCGTTGCGCCAACTGTTCACGGCGTTGTTCCAGGAACACCGTGACGAGTTTGGTCGCCGCCCCGTTGGCCTGCCGCGTGCGTCATGTCCGACTCCTCGTCCCGTCCGTCGATCGCGGGTCGGAGAGCGCGCACCGATCCCATGACGCATGTCTATCGGCAACAGTTGCCATGGGTCAATAATTCGATACGCTTCGCGCCGGGGCGTCGGCGCGGTCACGGCACCCCGGTGCCGCGGGCGCGACACCGACCCCGACCCCGACCACCCGATCCGCGCGCTCATGGCCCGGTGAGACCACCGGACGAAAGGAGGCGGCATGGGACAGCGGCCGACAGCGAGTCGAATGCCTCAGGCGGTTCGGGCATGGGGACCGGGCGGGACTTCCGCGGCCTCGTCCGCGACAAGGAGCGCGGCGTCCCACAGGGATTCGAGGCCCTTCAGCAGCATCGCCCGGGATTCGACCGGCATGCGCGCGATGACGACCGCCAGTTCCCGTTCGCGGCGGGCCCGCAGGTCGGCCAGGAAGGCGTGGCCCCGTCGGCTCAGCCGCAACTGCAGTTCACGGCGACTGCTGGCACTGGGCAGGCGCTCGACGAATCCCACCGCGTGCAGGCGGTCGCACAGGCGGCTCGTCGAGGAGGGCGTGGACCGCAGGCCGTCGGCCAACGTGCGCAGGTTGATTCCGTCGTGCTGCTCGAGCAGGAACAACGCGCGCAGCTGCGAGGCGGAGACGGGGGCCGTGGACGCACGCCCCAACAGCACCTCGAGCAGTTCGGCCGCCGCGGTCGTCACGCGCGCGGTCCCGTCCGAATGTTCGTGCCGAGGGGAGGTAGCCACGCTCACCGCCTTACTCTGACGTCCCACCACGAGTGCCGCCGGCCCCAGGGCCGCGCCCCAACCACAATAGACGCTATAAAAGCGGTTGATCCGACAGACGGTGTGGGCCGTTCCGCGGACACGCATGAGGGCGTCATCCCGCGTCCCCCGCAGAGAACGGCTGAAGAAGACTGTGAATGGCTACGAAGAGGCCGAACGCGCGTTGCGCGCCGCGCCCCCGCACGACCTGCTCGACGCGCTCCGCCGCGTGCTGACCAGGCACTACCGGGCACAATCCGTCGACCTGCTGATGGCCGACTACGGCCTGACCGTCCTGCAACCGGTGTCCGTGCTGCCTTACACCACCGAACCCCTCTCCGTGCACAACAGCCCTCAGGGACGCGCCTTCGGCGCGCAGGAGCCCGTCCACGAGGAACAGGACCAGGCCACCGTCGTGCACTTCCCGGTGACCGTACGCGGCGACCGCCTCGGCGTGCTCACCGTCGCCCTGCCCACCGACGCCTGCTCGTCCGCGATCCGAGCCGAACTCGCCGACATCGCCGAGATGCTCGCCCACGCGGTCACCGTCGCCGAACGCGACACCGACCTCTACCTCCAGGCCCGACGCAAGGACCGCCTGACCCTGGCGGCCGAAATGCAGTGGCAACTCCTGCCCGGACGAGCCTGCAGCCGCGAGGAATACGCCATCGGCGCCCAACTCGAGCCCGCCTACGCCGTGCACGGCGACAACTTCGACTGGTCCGCCACCGCCGACCACCTCTCCCTGACCGTCACCAACGGCATGGGCGAAGGCATCGACGCCGCCCTCCTCACCAACCTCACCATCAACGCCCTACGCAACGCCCGGCGCGCCGGCATCCCCATCGCCGACCAGGCCGCCCTCGCCGACCAGGCCGTCTTCGCCCAGCACCAGGGCAACGCCTACCTGTCCGTCCTGCTGCTGGACTTCGAACTGGCCACCGGACGCGTCACCGTGGTCGACGCCGGCTCCCCGCGCCTGCTGCTCCTGCGCGACGGGGCCGTGGCACCGGTCGACTTCGACGCGCAACTGCCCCTGGGCATGTTCGAGGAGACCGACTACACGGCGCAGGAGTTCCACGTCAGGCCCGGCGATCGTCTCGTGTTCGTCAGCGACGGCGTCCACGCCGTCGCCTCACCGGCCGGCGAAGCCTACGGCGACCGCGCACTCGCCCGCGCGATCAACGCCACCCGGCTGCTGCCGCCCGCCGAGATGCCCCGCGCGGTCCTGCGCGAACTCACCGGCCACCGCGGACGACCCGTCCCCGACGACGACGCCCTGATCGTCTGCCTGGACTGGTACGGCAGGCCCGGCGCTGATCATTCCGCACCCTCGGATCCCGACCCGCACCAGGGCCGACCCACCCCCCTCGACGCACCGCCTCGCGATCCGCAGTGAGCGCACGCCTCGGCACTCGGACCGGTCGAGGACGCCCGATCGCGTCGAGGACATCCGATCGGCCGGCGGGCTCCGCCGTCGGACCGGGAACCGGCTGTCGCGTCTTCGGCGCACGCGATGCACACACCGGCTCCGGCAGCGCCACCGCCACGGCAGGGGCGCTGCGCCCGGGGCCGTGACGCCGTGCAGCGCCCGCGCGGTCGTCGGGGCGTGGTCGAACTCCTCGGCGACAGCACGGCCCCGGATCCGGCGCGGGCGTCTCGTCCCGCCCGACGGGTCCGGTCCGGGGCTCCGCCGGGAGGGCGGCCCGCACTCTGCTCAGATGGGGCCGGGCGGGTGGACGGCGGACGCGGCCGCCTCGAACGCGCGGAGCCCGCGGACCAGTTCGACGCGGCTCTCGACGGGCATCGTCTCCAACACCTCGAGCAGGTCCTCGCGGCGGCGTTCGGCGACCTCGTCCAACAGGCGCAGCCCCGCCCCGGTCACCGCCAGCATCACCTCGCGCCGGCTCGCCGGCGCGGGGATTCGTTCCAACAGCCCGGCGGCCGCGAGCCGGTCGCACAACCGACTCGCGGCGGGCAGGGCCGCGCCCACCTCCACCGCCAGGCGGGTGAGGTTGATCCCGGGCAGCTTGTCGACCGCCTGCAGAGCCCGCAACTGGGAGGGCGACAGCCGGGGCGAGACCGTCTCCGGAGAGCGCGACCACACCCGCACCAGGGCCCGCGCCGCATCGGCCACCGTCGCGGCGGCCGCACGCGCCTCGCCGTCCGATCCGAGAATGTCCATGCCTGGGCTCAACCCGCGCCGCCCGGCATGAAAGCGCATCCGACCCGCCACCGATCACGCTCCCAGGCCTCCTGCCGGATTCTCCGCCCGGCCCTTCCTTCCTCGGCCGGCCCTCCCGCCGCACTGCTCGAAGGCTCGCCGGGCGGGGCCGGAACATCGGTGCGGTGGTCCACAGAGGTATCTCTTCCGATCGGACACTGCGTCGGTCGTACTGCGGGTACCCAGCCCGGCCCGGCACGAACGGGGGACGTCGGGACCGTGTCGATTGTCCCGAGAGGACGACCCTCCTCGTGCGATGTCCCGACGACGTCGTTCATCGCCGCCGGTTCACGGGCCGTCCACCTCAGCGAACGACGGGCACTGCCGTCCCGGGGGCCTTGGTTCGCCGAACGCCCGAGGCCGGACACACGAACCCGGGCTCGGAACCGGCGACCTCGAACCGCACGGCCATCAGGGCCCGATCGTCCGGCCACGACCCGTCCCGGCCGTCGACCAGAAGACGACACAACATGTCCGGCGCCATGTCGTGGGCATCCGCGACCAGAGCGGACAGGAACGCGAACCCCTCGTCCAACGACTGCCCGCGTCGCTCGATAAGGCCGTCGGTGTAGAGCAACAGCGTGGACCCCCGCTCGATCTCCACCTCTCCGCAGGGCCCGGGCGCGACACCAGGCAGGCCCAGCAGAGGGACCCGCCCCGGCAGCAGACGCGGAGCGTTGCCCGGGGAGAGCAGCAGGGGCGGCATGTGGCCGGCGTTGGTGTAGCGCAGCAGCCCGCGTGCCGGGTCGTAGACCAGGTAGCAGGCGGTGGCGGTGCGCTCGGGCAGGTACGCGCAGATGAAGGCGTTCACCTCTGCCATCACGTCCTGCGGTCTGTCCCCCACCCGCAGCGCGGCGGCCCGCAGGACGCTGCGCAGTTGCGCCATCTCGGTGGCCTCGGTCAGCCCGTGGCCGGCGACGTCGCCGATCGCCATGCCGATCCGCCCCTGCGGCAGGCGGAACAGGTCGTACCAGTCGCCGCCGACCGCCACCTGGTCCGCGCCGGCGGCGTAGCGCGCGGCGACCGTCAACTCGGGCAGTCGGGGCAGATCCGGCAGCAGACTGAGCTGCAGGCGCTGCGCCAGTCGGTGTTCGTGCTCGTACAGACCGGCCCGGGAGAGAGCCTGGGCGATCTGACGGGCCATCACCTCCACGTGCGCCGCCTCGTCCGGCGGCGGTACGGCCTCGAGTTCCAGCCGCAGGATCCCCAAGGGTTCGGGACGATGGCCGGTGAGCGTCAACAGCATCACGTGCGGGGCGTCCGCCGCGGGCGGGCCGTCGGTTCGGGCATCGGGGTGGGGTGCGTTCAGGACCTCCAGGTTGCCCGGCTCGTCGAGATCGAGCCACGGCTCGTCCGTCGCCGAGGCGGCCTCGCCGCTCTCGCGAAGGGGCAACAGGCGGTGCAGGTGCAGGCCCAGGGTCGCCGAGCGGACCCCGATCAGGCTCGGCGCGTCCTCGCGCACCACCTGCGCGACCTCCCGCAGGGAGACCGCGGCGGCGAGCACCGCGGACAGCGCGTACAACCGGCGCAACCGCTCGTCCGCGCGCCCCTCCAAGGGAGCGAACTCCGAGGCGGCGACCCGCACGACGACGTCTCCCCCGGCGGACGTGCGATGTCCCAGACAGGTCTTGGGTCCGGCGAGCGCGCCATCGGACCGGAAGGTCAACGTGGCCGGCACCGGCTCCGCGGTCGAGCGCCAGTGCCGCAGACACCGCCCCACGTCGGCGTCCGGGTCGAGAACCAGGGACGCGAGCGTCCGGCCGGCGGCGCCGGCCCCCAGTAGTGTCGTGGTGGCGGCATTGACCGCGCGCACACGCCCCGTGCCGTCGACGAGCAGCAGGGGCTCCCCCACCCACCGCGCGGCCCCCGCGAACGCCCCAAGTGCCTCCATCACCCAGTCCCTTCGCTCGACAAACTATTGCACCCCGGCAACAGTAGCCGGTCGCGTCAGACACCGGGGTATGGGCCGGATCACAGGGCACGTAACCGGAACGGAACCCTGGCACTCGAACGGGGCACGCTTGGGTCGTGCATCGGGAGGCAGCAATGTGATCACGACGGCATCAGCCTCGGGGAAGAACCACCGATGCCGCATTCACCGCGGAGCCGGATGTTGCGCCCTTTCCCTGAGGGAGTTCCCGGTGGCGCGGGCCGGTTCGGCGGAGGTCAATGAAGAGGCGCCACATGGGGGTGGGTACGGGGAGAGGAACGGCTCATGGCGGCAACTCCGCGCGGTGGATGGGGATCTCGGCGGAGCACCACCGGCGAGAGCACGCCGGTGGTCGTGGGTGTGCGTATCGCGGTGGTCATGGCGCTGATCGGCCTGCTCGCGTTGGCTCGATGTGGCGGTCCGGGCGGATGGCACCAACCGCTCGGTGAGCATGAGCCGGCGCCGGTCCGCGAGTTGGTCGACGCGCTCGCTCCCGGCACGCGGGTGGAATTCGAACGCGAGAAATGCGAGATCACGGTGGAGGACGGCGGCACGGCGGAGAGTGCGTGGTCGAGTACACCGATAGCCGCCGACGCCGCCGGGGCCGGCCGCCGTCTGCGCGAACTCGGGTTGGCCTGCGGCCTGGTGCCGCACGAGGTACACGGACCTGTCACCGCGTTCGTCCAGGGCGACCGGTTCAGCGTCGCCGTGGTGGGCACCGCCCGGGGAACGGTGGTGCGTTCGAGCGTGCGAGGCGAGTGCGATGCCGAGGCAGCCGGGGCGCCGTCGTTCGATCCGGGCTCGGTTCTCGATCCCGAGATCACCGAACGACAGCGGCTGGCCCTGGCGCCGTTCGTGGAGGCCGCCATCCCCGTGCTCGACGAGATCGACGCAGCCCTGCCGGCCCGTGCCGGCCCCGAGATCCGGTGGGTGACCAAGGTTGGACAGGGGCTCTATCAGTTCGTATCGCCCTGCGGGCGAGGCGGTCCCGGCGTCGGCGTGACCGAGCGGATCGAAGTGCCCCCCGGACACGTGCAGTCGCCGCCCGCCGACGGCCGAACACTCACCGAACTCATCGCGACCGGCGCCGAAGCACGCGGTTGGGCACGGACCCCGAACACCGGCCCCGACAACCCACACTGGACGAAACAGTCGGGCGACCACGCGCTCACCCTCCAGGCACAATTCCGACCGTTCTCCCAATTCGGCACCACGTACGTGATGGTGTCGATGACCACCTCGCTCTGCGCCCCCTACCTCTGAGCCCACCGGCCGAACCCCCGGGCCCGACGCCGGCGTTGCCCAGGGTCGAATCGAAAGCCGAAATGGTCGCCCTCGCGCAACCAACGGTGGCGATCGACGACATGTCGCTCACACGGGGCAGCTCCAAGCTCAACGGACCGGGAGAGAACCCCTCGGGCCCAGGTGGTCGACGGTCGTCGAGGGGCGTGCTCGCACGTGGGTTCTCGGCCCTGTTGCCGCGGCTGGGTCACATCGCCCGGTGCCGCGATCATCGGATCAGGGCCTCCATCAACGCCGTCGTGACCGCGTCGAGTACGCGGGCCGGGCGCTGTTCGGCGATCCCGCCCATCACGCCGCGTTGCCGCCCCGGCGGCACGCTGGAGCACAACGCCACCAGCCTCGACCCGTCGAACCCGACCGTCGCCTCAGGGACCGCTTCTTCGACACCAATGCCGGTAGGACCCCGACCCGTTCGACGGCGGCGGCCGTGCGTGCGTGCGCGGTGCCGCGGGCCCTCAGGGCCGGCGGCCGGCGACGTGCCCGCCCGGATCGTCGGCCAGCACGACGGACGCGCAGATCCGCTTGCCCACAGGGTCGCGGTGCACCGCGAAGCTTCGACACACCGCCATCACGATCTCCAGACCGTGTCGCCCGATCCGGCCCGGATCGGGCGCGAGAACCGCCGGCGGCGTCGGATCGCCATCCCACACGCTCACCTCGACCGCGCCGTCCCGCACCTCCAACGTCAACAGACACGGACCGGGCGCGTACCTGCGGGCGTTGGTCACCAACTCGCTCACCACCAGCCGCACCGTGTCCATCACGCGCTCCGACACCGGCAGCCCGTGCACCGCCTGCACATCACGAAGAAAAGCCCCGGCCAGCTCCCGTGCGCGGCAGACGCTCTCACCGTCCCCGAACACTGCCGACGCCGAAACGACGACCCTCGCCGGCGACCGCCGATCCGCACCGTCCGCAATCCGCCCCATGCCGCCCGCCTCTCAGAACACCCCAAACCCCGTGGCCCGTCTACCCCGAAAAACCCACCACAGACCTACGCGAATCGAGAGCCCGGGCCGGTGCTCGATCACGTATCGGTCGATCCCGCCGATCCGGAGAGAAGGCCGCCGACACCGAGGGCGACACGTGGTCATCGGTCGGCTTTCGAGTACCTCGGCACCTGACACCCGCCGGCCCACCGATGCCCGACCCGGTCACGGATCGGGCATCAGTGGCCGCCCGTGGGTCGCTCCCGGATGCACCGTCGGCCGGTCTGTTCGCCCGTTCGATCGGCTCGTTCGGTCTCGATCGGGTTGAACCGCCCACGCCGGAGGCCGGATTGCTGTAACCGCAGGCGGGTGCCCTCCGCGGGGTCCCACAATTCGCCGGCAGCGTGTCGTGCGGGCTGTGCCCCGCGAGGGATGACGAAAACAAGCTCCGATCGCGGCAACGCGCGGTCGGAGCCGTTCTTGTTCGTCGCGCGGATCACCGGTGGCGGGGATCATCGATGACCCGCGCGTTCGGATCAGTTCTCGATCTGCCCGCGGCCGCCATTGCCGCCGATCGCGATCCTGCGGGGCTTGGCACGCTCGGCGAGCGGAATCCGCAGGCGCAGGACACCGGCGTCGTAGGCGGCCTCGATGTGTTCGGTGTCCAGGTGCTCGCCCAGGAACAGTTGTCGGCCGAACGAGCCGGCGGGGCGTTCGGCGATCAGGACCTCCGCGTCCTCGCCCGCGCTCGAACGGCGCTCGGCTCGGACCGAAAGCGCGTCATGCTCCACGTGGAGATCGATGCTCTCGGGGTCCACGCCCGGCAGATCCAGTTCCACGACGAAGGCTTCCCCCTCGCGGAAAGCATCCATCGGCATCGTCGCCGGCCCGGAGGCCGCTGCGAAGACCTGCTGCGTCAATCGATCCAGTTCACGGAAGGGATCGGTACGCACCGGCACCGTCGGTCACTCCTTCCTCGTACTCGGTACATTCCAACGACACTTTCCTGCCCAGCCGGCACCGCCGGGCGTCGACACACCTCGATGGACTCCACCCGACCTCCGACCCCCGACCACTCCGGCATGCCGCCCGACTCGGGAAGCGTCCACCTTCCGGCTGGGGGTCCCGTGTGCTCGGGACGGCCGAAATGGATCAGGCGGAGGGCGGGACCCGAGGGGCGATGGATGCCCGTCCTCCGCCGTTCGCGCGGTCGGGGAGCCGGCTCCTCAGCCGCTGATCTGCTTGTGCTCGGATTCCCCGACGATCGCGATCTTGCGGGGCTTGGCGCGCTCGGCGATCGGGATGCGCAGCGTCAGCACCCCGGCGTCGTAGTCGGCCGTGATGCGCTCGGTGTCCAGGGTGTCGGCCAGCACCAGTTGGCGGGAGAAGACGCCCAGGGGCCGCTCGGACAGCTCCAACTGCGCGTCGTCGGCCTTCGCCACCGGCCGGCGCTCGGCCCTGACGGTGAGCATGTTCCGCTCCACGTCGATATCGATCGCGTCCTTCGCGACACCCGGCAGATCGAGGGCGATCACGTACTCCTCGCCCTCGCGGTAGGCGTCCATCGGCATCGCCGAGGGCCTGGACCAGGTACCGGACACCCCCGTCAGCTGCTGGGCGAGCCGGTCGAGTTCACGGAAGGGGTCGGTACGCATCAACATCTCGGAAACACCTCCACTGGTCCGGCGGGAACCGCCGATGCGTTTTGTACGACACCTTTCTAACATGTCATCCAAACGATGACAAGTGAAATGTCATCAGAACGATGACAAGGATGATGGTGGGTCGCCCATGGGTGTGAACCGAGCCTCCGCCCACCGCGACCCGTCGAGCAGGCCGCCGCCGGTACCGCCACCCGATACCGGTGTGTCGACGATGTAGCCGACGAACGACGGGTCGTTGTGCTCCGTGGGCGATGCGTCGGGGACGGAAACCACCCACCCAGAATCGGACGCGGGAGCCCAAATCCTGACCAGGCCCCTTCCCAGGGCCAACCGCGGTTCGAGTGAGGTCCGGGAGGCGGCGAAGGTCGGACTGGTCGGGATCTTCTGCCGGGCCGACCCCGACCAGGTTGGCAGGTCAGTCGTCGATCGCCTGGTAGAGCGTGGTCCAGAAAAGAATCCGGCATGGCCCGCGCCGAGTCCGGGGTGAACATCCCGGTCTGGGTGAGCAGGATGCCGCCAAGCTGGTTGTGCGGGTCGGCGTAGATCGTGGTGCCGGCTCCGCCGTCCCAACCGAACTGGCCGACGGGCGCGTAGTCACCTCGGTAGGTGCGCACCGTCATGCCGAAACCCCAGCCGCCGGTCTGCCCCTGACCGTGTGACAGATGGACGACGCTGCGCGGCCTGCCTGGTCACCGGGCCGGCCGGCTGTGGTTCTCGTGCGGCCCACCGGGATTCACCGGAACGGGCGACCCATGAACCGCTCACCCCCGGGCAGGAGACCCCTCGGGCGCGGGCCGGGTCCTCGGGGAAGAAAGACCCGGCCCGCGCCCCTACGAACTGCCACCACCCGCCGTCCGAGTCAACGCGAAGCAGCCGCGCCGGACACGGGTTTCGGGGCGTTCGGACCGCCCCCCGACCGAGTTTCGCGCGACGGGCGCGGGGCGTCCCGCGCGGTGGACGTCGGCCGCAGCTCCCTCCCGCCCCGCCTGGTCGTACCCCGTCGCGGCCATCGTCCCTACCTTCGAAGAAGCACGATTGCCGGACGGACGCTCCTCGTGCGTCAGGAATGTGTTCGGATTCGGGGCCTGCGCGTACGGACCGTGTATCGGCCGGTCGGCAGCACCGGCGACGTCCCTAGCGTCGTAGCCATGCGGGGGATGGCGGGCGCGGCGGGCGGCGGATCGGGCTTCAGTGGATCGGGCTCCAACGGGAGCGGGGTGCCGCGTTGGCGGCCGGGCGGCGGGTCGAGGGCGTCGAATTCCGGCTTGGCGCCGTTCTCGTCCGGACGTCGAAGATGGCGCGTTTCGCGGCGGCTTTCGACGCCGATGCTGCTGCGACTGCTCGTCGTGGCCGTGGGGGTGCCGCTCTTTGCCTGCGTGGGTGTCCTGGTGGCGGCCTTCTCGTCGGCCGGGGACGGCTTGCGGGTGGTGGGACGTGACGCGGGCCCGCGGGTGGTGTCGGCGAACGCTCTGCACGGTGCGTTGGCCGGGATGGACACCGAGTTGGCGAACGTGGTGTTGATCGGCGACGAGAAGGGTCTCGGGTTCGATCGCGATCAGGCGTTGGCCAACTACGCGGCAGATCGCAAGGCTGTGGGCGACGCCGTCGAGGAGAGCGCGGTGGGGGCCCGCAGGGCGGATGCCCAGGCCGCGCTGCGCCACCTGCTCCGGTATATGGGGGCGTACGACAACCTCGCCGGTCAGGTGATGCTGCTCGATCGCCAGTCGGACGTGCGTGTGTTGACCGACGCCTCACCGGCGTTGCCGCTGCTGCGCCAGGCCGCCGACTTGATGCGCGGGATGCTGCTGCCCGAGGCCGATCGACTGGTGGAGGCGAACGCCCGCACGGTCGATCGAGCCTACGTGGATCGCCGAGGACAGGCGCGCGGGCTGGGAATGTGGGCGCTGGTCCCTGGGGTCGCCGCCCTGCTCGTGTTGGTCGGCGGCCAGGTCTGGCTGTTCGCGCGGACCCATCGCGTGTTCAATCCCGCGATCATGGCGGCCACGGTGCTTGTGGTGGTGCTGGTCTCGGTGGGCACGAGTACGGCGTTGTCGTCGGCCGAGCGATTGCGGGTCGCGAAGGAGGACTCGTTCGACTCGGTGCTCGCTCTCACCCGTGCGGGCGCGATCGCGAAGAATGCCAACGGTGACGAGAGCCGGTTCCTCGTCGATCGCGCCCACGAGGACGAGGCCGAGCAGGCGTTCGCGGACAAGTCGCAGCAACTGGCCGGATTCGACATTCGTTTCGACCTCTACGACCGGGCACTTGCCGAGGCTGCGGCCGACGTCGGCAAGTACGCGACCGGCGTCGAACCGCCGTTCGTGGGGGAGTTCGGCCGCGAGTTCCGCAACATCACCTTCGCAGGCGAGCGCATGGCTGCCGAAGACGCGTTGCTTTGGTACACCACCTACGAGAGGTTCGACCGGCACATGCGCTCGATGGTCGCCCGAGGGGACGTGCGGGCGGCCATCGACTTCAACACCAGCTACCGGGAGAACAACTCCAACTGGGCGTTCGACCGGCTCATTCGGGCTTTGGAGACGGTGACCGCGATCAACCGGGCGCACATGGATTCGGCCACGAACGGCGGTCTCGACGGTCTGCACGGCCGGGGCGTCCTGGTAGCCGGGTTGGCGTTGGGTGCGGCCGTGCTGACCTGGGCGGGGCTGCGCCCACGTCTGGCGGAGTACCGCGTGGCGCCCGGATCGCGACCCCGGCGTGCGCGCGTTTGTCGCTGACAACGCTCTCGGCGAGTCGACACGGTCGGCATCGGCGACGGCCACCTCGACATTGGCCGGCGTGCTCGGTCGGAGCCGCCCGTCACACCTCCAGAACGGCGGCGGACCAGTTGCCGTCGATGCCGAGGGAGGCCAGGAGTACGCGGGTTCCGGGTTCGCACTCCAGGACGTCCTTGAGGCCGATCATCGCCGGTGTCGTTTTTTTCGGCCCGCGCCCGGGCAAGCCACCGCGGCGGGCGGGTTGGGGTGCGGGTCCGGATCGGGTGGCACGAACGGTTTTGGGTGCGCTCAGTGCCGGTTCGACTCGGGGTGGTCGGTGGACTTCGAGGATGCCCAGGGGGCGGGTGCGGGTTCACCGCGTCGGGCGGCGCCGGGGGCGCGGGCGATGGGACGCCGGGCGTTCTCGGACGACTTGAGTTGCCACGGGACGCTGATCACCATCACGCCCGGGGTGAACAGGAGTCGGCTCTTGAGCCACAGCGCGGACTGGTTGTGCAGGAGGTTCTCCCACCAGTGCCCCACCACGTACTCGGGGATGAACACGCCGACCAGGTCGCGGGGGTGGGCCTGGTGCATGGCGCGCACGTGCCCCACGACCGGACGGGTGAGTTCGCGGTAGGGGGAGTCCAGCATCGTCAGGGGAACCTCGATGCCGAAGTCGTCCCATTGCGCCCGCAGGTCGTCGGCCTCCTCGCGGTCGACGACCACGGTGAGTGCCTCCAGTTCGTCCGGGTGGAACGCCTTGGCGTAGGCCAGGGCCCGCAGGGTCGGTTTGTGGACCTTGGAGACCAGGACGACCGCGCGCACGCGCGGCGGCAGAACACTCTCCGCCACCGGATCGGTGACGGCCATCTCCTGCGCCGCGCTGTCGTAGTGCCGGCGGATCCCGCGCATCATCACCCACAGGACCACCGCCGCGATCACCGCGAGGTAGGCGCCCTCGGTGAACTTGGTGAGCAGCACGATGACCAGGACCAGGCCCGTGACCACCGCCCCCAGCCCGTTGATGGCGCGCGCGGTGTGGTGGCGGCGGCGTACGAGGGGGTCGTTCTCGTCGCGCAGGGCGCGGTTCCAGTGCCGGACCATGCCGGTCTGGGAGAGGGTGAAGGAGGTGAAGACGCCCAGGATGTAGAGGTGGATCAGGCTGGTGACCGATGCCTGGTAGGCCCACAACAGGCCGGCCGCGACCAGCGCGAGGGCGATGATGCCGTTGGAGAACGCGAGGCGGTCGCCGCGGGTGTGCAACTGGCGGGGCAGGTAGCGGTGTTGGGCCAGGATCGAGGCGAGCAGCGGGAAGCCGTTGAACGCGGTGTTCGCGGCCAGGACCAGCACCAGGGCGGTGGCGGCCTGGATGTAGAAGAAGCCGATGCTGTGCTCCCCGCCGAAGATCGCGGCGGCGAGTTGGGCGATGACGGTGCGCTGGGGTGTGGTGTGGCAGTCGCCGCTCGTCCCGGTCAGCCGGCAGGTGTCCTCGGTGATGTGGACATCGGAGATCAGAGCGAGCGCGGTGATGCCGGAGAACATCACCACCGCGATCAGTCCCATCACGGTCATGGTGGTGGCGGCGTTGCGGGACTTGGGCTTGCGGAAGGCCGGCACTCCGTTGGAGATGGCTTCCACACCGGTGAGCGCGGTGCAACCGCTGGAGAACGCCCGCAGCGCGAGCATCAGCAGGGCAAAGCCCGCGAGATGTTCCTCGCCCGCTTCCGGTTCGACACCGTAGGCGGCGGACTCCGCCACCGGGGCGTCCCCGACGGCCCACCGGAACAGCCCCGTGGCGCACATGATCAGCACGCCGGCGACGAACAGGTAGGTGGGGGCGGCGAACGCGCGCCCCGACTCACGGACCCCGCGCAGGTTCACCGCCGCCAACAACACGACGAAACCCACCGCCATCCCGGTGCGGTACTCGTTCACGGCCGGCACCGCGGAGATGATGTTGTCCACCCCGGAGGCCACCGAGACGGCAACCGTCATCACGTAGTCGACCATCAGCGACGCCGCCACCACCAGACCGGCGGAGGGGCCCAGGTTGGTGGCGACCACCTCGTAGGAGCCGCCGCCGGAGGGGTAGGCGTGCACGACCTGGCGATACGACAGCACCACCACCGCCATCAGCGTCACCACCGCCACCGCGATCCACGTCGTCAGGTACAGGTACGCGACCCCGCCCAGGGTCAGCACCAGCAGGATTTCCTGCGTCGCGTACGCCACCGACGACAACGGGTCGGAAGCGAAGATCGGCAACGCCAACCGCTTGGACAGCAGGGTCTCCTGCAATCCCTCGCTCGGCAGGGCCCGACCGATCACCGCTCGCTTCAACGCGTCCACAGTTCTTCCCACGGCGGTGAGCGTAAGGGCATATCGGACGCGCCAAGCGCCACGACTCGGCGAAGGCAGACGTCCCCGACCAGCCAAAGCGGCAGTTCGTCACGACACGCCGACGAACCGCCCCGACGCCACATCACGATCTCGACGGACATCCCGACCACCGACCGGCCGAAGCCTCGCGCCGGCAACACCCGCCCCTTCGCTTCCGCCGCACCGCCGCATCGGGCTCGCCGTGGCTTTCCGGCGTGGCCCACTCGGCCCACTCGCAGCCCAATCCGCCGGCCGGCTCGGAGGCCCTGCGTCTTTCGCCTTTGTTTGCCGAATGTTCAGATGGCGCGGCGTTCGCGGGATGCCGTGTGGCGGAACATGGACTGTGGGGGCGATGTGCCCTCTGTGAAGGGGGAGTTGACGTGGACGCAGTGATGTTGGTCGTCGTCGGGGTAGTGCTGCTGGGCGCGATCGCGTTGTTGGTGGTTCTCTCGTTCGGCCGCCGGGACGCCGGTGAGGGTCCTCGGGACCTGTTGCGTGTCTCGGGGGGTGGCGAGCGGGACCGGGCCGAGGCCGGTGACCGGGCTCTCGGCAGCACCGCCTGGATGCGCGGTGGCGGCGGCGGGTGTTGAGCGGTTGACGGGTGCGACGGCGTCGGGGTGGGAGTCGGGTGGTTGCGGGCGGATGCGTCGGCCCGCCGGCTCACCGCCCACACCGCGACGACGACCACCCCACGGGTGTGCCGGGTCGACGAGACCGCCGGTGATGCGGGGTATCGACCCGGCGGGGGTCGGCGGCTCCTCCTGATGGATCGCCGGGGTTACGGCGACAGCCCGGACACCGCGCGCAGCGACGCCGAGGACATCGTGGAGATTCCCGGCGACGGGGCCTGTGCCGGCGGGGCCCGGCGGCGCCCACCTGGTGTGGCACGTGGTCGATGTGAGACTCCACCCCTCGACCGGATCGAGGCAGCCCGAGGTCGCGGTGACGCCTGGACGAGCGGCACCGCCTGCCCCGGCCCGACTGCGTCTGCGTCTGCGCCCGACCATGGGCGCCGCGGCTGCGGCGCCCGCGCGTCACACGTCGCGGATCCAGTGCCCGTCCGTGGCCCAGCCGAGGAACCGCCGGACGTTCGGCACCGCCGGATCGTCCAGGCTGCCGCCCGTGAACACATGCCGCAGCCCGGCCAGAACCGGCGCGAGGCGGCGCACGGTGTGCTCCGGCCGCCGCGCCGTCTCCTGCGCCATCCACGCGATCACCGCGAACTGGTCCTCCAGCCCGCACAGGGACAGGAAGAACAGCGTCTGCCGCCACGCGTAAGCGGCGTCCTTGACGGTGCCGAGCGATCGCGGGTTTCCGGCGATCTGCTGCACCAGACGGCACACCGTGCGGTACGCGCCCCGTGCCGGCTCCGCCCAGCCCTCCGCCGGCTCCACCCCGATGGGGTACACGAGCGCGGCGAGGTTGTGCGTGGTGAGGATCTGCGCCTGCTCGATGACCTTCCCGTTCGCCGCGACCCACCAGCGGCCCCGCGGATCGACGTCGGCCCGCTCCCGGCACAGCTCGGCGAAGGCGTCCGAGGTGTTCGCCGCGAACCCACGCTCGCGCTTGACGTCGTCGATCGTCCGGATCGCGGCGTAGTCGATGCCGTAGTACCGCGCGTACAGCGACCCTTCGAGCAGTACCGCGGCGTCCTGCGCGGCGCGCAGGAACTTCGCGGAGAACGTGCCCATGAAGATGTCCGCCGCGAGTTCCTCGGTGAACACCGCCTTGACCCCGGCCTGCCGCGCGAGCGAACCGAGCTCCTGGAGCAGCGGGTTCGGGACGATCGTGCCCGGGAAGGCGCGCACCGTCAGCGTGCCCAGCTCGGTCAACGCCTCCCAGGCGTTTCCCGCGGTGTCGGTCGACACCCGCCGGTACGCGGACACCGCCCGCACCCACGGCAACTCCTCCAGCCGCACCTGGTGCTCCAGGTTGAGGAGCAGCAGCGACCGACGCTCGGCGAACGCCCCGTACCCCGCGGTCATCAGCGTGCGCAGCGCCGGGTCGTGGTAGGCCAACGCGGTTGTCGCGGCGACCAGTTGCGGGACCAGCTCGGCCAGCACCTCGGCCGACGGCACGATGCCGCGCTCGACGAGCGTCGCGACGGGCGCGCTCAGCGCGCGCTCGACCGAGTGACGCAGGCTGTCCGGGATCGGGCTGCCCGCGCGCACGCCGGTTCGCTCGGCTTCCTCGTCGGTCACCGGTACGAGCAGCCACGCCGTGTCGGGCAGACCCGCGTCGTCGCGCAGGTTCGCCAACCGGGTGATGAGGACGCGTGCCAGCTCGTGGAGCGTCGCGGTCGAGGCGTCCTCGGCCTGACGGGCCCGCAGTGCGGCGTGCGGCGGCGAGCCGGGCGCGCCGCGCTTGGCGACCATCGCGTCGACGGCGTGCCGGAGCAGGCCGGGGCGGGCCGCCCCACGCGCACCGACGTTCGCGCGGATGCCGGCGCGGGGTCCGGCAGTGTGGGGCCCGGCAGTGTGGGCGGCGCGGCCGTCCGCGATGTGGGTTCCGGCGCTGCGCACATCACCGGCCCGTGTGTCACCGAGCGCCTCGGCCAGGGCGGCCAGCAGGATCGCCAAGTTTTCCCTGGGGTTGCGGTGCTTGGTGCACAGCGTGTGCTGCGCCGCCAAACGCCGGTAGCGCTGCAGGAGTTCACGGCCGCGTTCGATCCAGCCCGCCGGTCGGACCGCGTCGAGCCAGCCGTCCTCGACGGTCTCCAGCCAGTGCGCGAGCAACTGGTCGGCGAACGGGTTCCACACGGTCAGCGCCTCGTTCATCGCCTCGACCGCGGGCTTGGGACGCCGCGCACCGAGCGTGGCCCGCAACGAGCCCACGGACTCGCGGTGCACGGCGGAGCCGTCGGGCACCGGCGTGTCGCTGGGGCCCGGCAGGAAGCGGAGGCGGTCCGCGTACGGCGCGATCTCGTCGAGCAGGGTGAGCGCCGCGAAGCGGTCCCCGGCGCGCAGCAGCCACGCGATGGTAAGGAGCGCGGCCTCCTCGGGCACCGCGACGTGATACCGGCCGGTGTCGAGCATCGTGTGAAGCTCGGCCAGGCCCGCGTCGGTGAGGAAGTACCGGAACACCGCGAGTCGATCGCCGGTACGCAGCCCCGCGCGGGCGGCGACCTCGGCCTCGTGTGCGGTCCACGGCCCGCCGGCCGCGGCGTCGCCGGTGGCGAACCCGCCGCGCACGACCTCCGGAGTGACCCACGCGGGAAGCCCGCGCACGGGCGTGCGCGAGCCGATGGCCAACGAGCCGTCGGCCATGCCGCGGGCGACCTGCGTCCAGCGGCGCACGCGCTCCTCGGCGCGAAGCCGGGTCGCCTGGCTCTCGTGGGAGGCGGCGGTGTGGAATGCCTTGGCCAACTGCCAATCCGCATAGCCGGGGTTGGCGACGGGCTGCACGTGAATCTCGTTCATGCCGACGTGGCGGGCCCTGCCCCCGCGCCCTCCGGGATGAGAGCCCGGTGCTCTACTGACTGAGCTACACGTCGTGGTCGGTGTGGTCGGCACGGCGGGCACCGCGCGCCCCGCCGCGTTGTGCGGGTTACGGGCCCGGAGTTCTCCGGGCCGCTCCCCATGCCGCCGCGTTCCGATGTCGCCGACGTGGCGGGTCCCGCCCCCGCGCCCTCCGGGTCCCAAGCCCGGTGCTCTCCCTGACTGAGCTACACGCCGTTGTCGTGTTCGCCAACGTGGCGGGTCCCGCCCCCGCGCCCTCCGGGTCCGAAGCCCGGTGCTCTACTGACTGAGCTACACGTTGTGGTGCGCCGGCGAAGTATCCGCCGACGAGGACGACATTAGGGCCGAGCCGCGGGCGGGGCAACGGGGTTATCCGCACGGCGCGTACGGCGGCCATGGTTCGCCGTGTGTCCCCGGCGCCCCGTGATCGGCCTCGACTGGGGCCCGGCTCAACTCCGGCAGCATCTCTACGCCTTGCAGGTTTCCACCCTGGCCTCCCCACCGAAACAGGCACCCGACTTCGGAATCGAACGGCTGCCTGACGACCCTGCTACCACAGACCTTCGTTATCGAGACCGGGGGCGTGACCCAGCGCTGCACTCGCGAGGAAATCGCCGCCGCCGATCGCACGATCCCCGACGTCATCGGCCCCGGGGTGCAGGTGCTGTTGTGCACTGGACGAGAGTTCGGGTTGCCCCGGCTCTCCGCGGATGCGGAGAGCCGGGGGTGGTCAGAGTTCCACGCCGTAGTACTGGCCGAGGTAGTCGATGATTTCGGGGGCGTGGGGCAGGAGTTCGGGCAGGTGGGCGGCCAGCGCGCTGCGGGTCGCGGCGGCGAGGTCGGCGGCATTCTTGGTGGCGGTGCGGACATACGGTTCGAGGCGCTTGATCAATTCGTAGTTGCTGTCGATGTTCTCGGCGCGCATCGCCTTGTCCAACGGCGGCGCACCGGGCGGCGGAATCGGCGGGAGCACTCGGCTCACGTAGGTGACCCGGTGCAGGATCCGCCAGCACGGCGGCTTGGCGGCGCTCTGCTGGGTTTGGCGTAGGGCGGCGGCGTCGGGGGCGCCGCTGTTGGCCAGCCAGAGCGGGTCGACGACCTTCTGGTAGAAGTCGTCGAAGTTGGTGCTGTCCTCGCCGAGATAGAACGTGAGGAACCGGTAGGCGTCCACCTTCCCGGGCACCAGGACCGGCTTGTTCGCGGCGTCGTACGCCGGCTTGCCGTCCTTGTCGCGTTGCTGCAGGTCGCCCGAGGGCGTGCAGTTGACGGCGAGGCCGAACGTGCGGGTCGTGTCCTTGCCGCGGGCGCGGGTGACGCTGAAGCCGCCGCCCAACGAGGCGTCGAACTTGGTCGAGATGCCCACGCCGCTGACCGATCCGATGAACTCGACGCCGAGGCTCCCCTTCATGTTGAACGTGTAGGAACCGGACGTGGTCTCGGTGACGGCGTCCGTGGCCTCTGTGGTCTCGGCGAAGAATCCACCGCGTGCGGTCCACACGTAGGTGTTGACCAAATCCCGACGGGAGAAGCCCGTGGCCGCCCTGCCGCCGGTCGGTCCGCGGTTGGACCCGGCGTCGGTGCCGCCGTCGACGCCCATGCTGCGCAGCACGGCCTTGGCCTGGTCGTGGGTCGGGTCGTGGTCGCGGGTCTCGGTCGAGACGGACTGGTAGTACGCGTGCAGGCGCTGCTGGTCGCGGACGACGCGGCGCTTGAGCGCGTAGGCGTCGCGGGGCTTGAAGTAGCTGTACTCGCCGTAGCCGGTGGCGGTCGGGTAGTCCGGGTCGGTGACCTTGCCGCGGCTGTCGGATCCGACGGCGCCGTCCAGGGTTCCCTGTTTGACGTATCGGGGATTGATCGGGAAGTGGATGATGTTCCAGTCCCGGGGGATGTCGGGGTTGGGCTGCATGCGGTAGGCGACCAGGGTTCCGGTGTGCGCCAGGCGCAACGCGAAAACGTCGGCGGTCTGCGACTGGACCAGCGCCATGCCGGTGTTCGCGGGTACGTACCGTCGGCCGATGGCGGCGTTGAGCAGGCGTGCGGGGTCTTCGGCGTGCCCGGTCAGCGCCATCCGGGCCTTGGTCGTGGTGTTCAGCCCCCGAGTGACCTTGGTGTCGCTGCTCCAGGTGTTCGAGAACTCCAGGCCGAAGCTCATGACGGTCTTCACGGTGGACTCCATGGGCGTCGCGATGCCCATTCCGAGCGGAGCTGTGATCGACAGGATCACCCCGCCGCCCTCCAGACCCAGCGAGGCGTTGAACGCGGCGTCGACGCTGCGGCTCCTGCTGGAGGACAGGCTCTGGACGACTTGGTCGGCCTCGGTGAACTCCACCGACGAGGCGTCGGCGTAGCCGTCGTCCTTGCCGGTGAGGTTCTCCGACGGCACCGGCGGGGCGCCCTCGATGAAGCCGATCAGCTGCGGGTCGAACTGCACCTGGCCGACCCATTCGGTGGTCAGGTCACCGACCTTGTACCCGGTGACCAGGTGCCAGCGGCCGTCACGGATGTAGGCATAGCAGCGTTTGAGCACGCCGTTCGCCTCGCCATTGGGGCCGTACTGCAGGTCGGAGTACTCGGCGGCCGCGGGTGCTGCGGCGATGCTGTCGTGGAAGGGGGTGCGGATCGCGGCGAGCGCCGAACGCACCTCGGCGGTGTCGGTGGAGATGGGTGCGGTGGACAGCTGGATCCGTGGTGGTTTCGCCGGGAGGGCCAGGTTGTTGCCGCGCAGGCCCTCGTCGCGCACGACCGTCGCGCCCGGGGCCGTGGAGTCCCGGTCGAAGGGCCAGTAGCCGAGGAGGTCCTGCTTGCCGCCGCGCACGCGGGTGAACATGGTGTCGAGGATCTGTTCGCGGGTGCGCACGGTGCGCCAGATCCGGACCTCCTCCAGGGTTCCGGCCAGCGGATACAGCGTCCGACCGGAGTACATCCATGCGCCGAGGGTGAGTTGCTTGTCCCCGAACGGGAGCGTGTCCTGCGGGAAGCGCCCCGAGTTGGTGGTCAACGCCTCGCCGTTGCGGTACAGGCGCAGGACGCTGGACTTCGGGTCCGGGTCGCGGACCCAGCGCGCGCCGCCGCGCAGCTTTGCCGGGTGGCTGCCGGCGGTGTCGGCGGCGATGTTCCCGGCGTTCTCGTCGAACGACCAGCGTGCCACCAGTCCTCTGTCGCGGCCGGTGACCGCGAGGCCGAGCTGTTCGGGTTTGCGGGCCACGCTCCACAGCCGCACCTCGCCCAGGACGCCGCGCAGCCGGTGGCCGATTTCCACCCCGTTGCGGTTGGATTGCGCGCCGGCACCGGTGTAGCGGTGGCTCCCGTCCGCCCTGCCGTCGAGGTAGAGGCGGATCTCCTGTGCGGGAAACGGGGAGGTGGCCGCCTGGCCGGCGGTGGGGGCCTCGGCCTGGAGCGTCTGCCGCACCACGGTGACGCGGTGGAACGCGCCGGCTTGGAGCGCCGTGTTCGAGGTGTACCGGACGGCATTGCCCTCCGCCTCCGCGAAGGCGAACTCGACCCGCCCGTCGGCGGTGAGCCCCAACTGGTACGGGACACCGCCCGAACCGCCGTCGACGGCGCGCCCCTTGGTGACCAGGTCCACGGGTGCGCCCAGCTTGTCGACCTGGAGGAACACCTCGATCGTGAGGTCGCCGGTCACGTCGAGCGCGCTGTGCGGGGCCACCTCCAGGCCGGGGTTGCCGGCCTGCCGGATCGCCCAGGACTGGGTGAAGGCCGCTGCCAGATGCGCCCATTCGTTGCAGGGGAAACGCTCGGCCGAGCGCAGCACGTGGCCGCCGACCCGCGCGACCACCTGGTAGCCCTTGATCGGCGAGGCCGTCGGGCCGTTTCCGCGGAAGGTCCAGTGGCCCAGCAGACCGGGGGCGCTGTCGGGCACCCGCTGGTGGCGTTCGGCGGAGATCTCCTCAGGGGTGCGGACCCGTCCGAACACGCGGACTTCGTCGATCTGGCCCTTGAAGTACTCGTTGGAGAAGGGTTGACAGCCCAGGACCAGCGGCCCGTTCCCGGTGTAGGGGCCCGCCGTGGTGCGGCGGGCGATCTCGGCGCCGTCACGGTAGAGGATCTGCTCGCGCTTGGCGTGCACGTACACCGCGGCCCAGTGGTGCCAGTCCAGGTCCGGATAGGTCTGCGTGGTCACCAGGTCGTCGCTGTACAGCCCGAACTTGACCGTGTTCTGCGGGGTCATGTTCAGGTGCAGGCTCTGTCCCGCCGCACCGCCCATGTTCCCGTGCGAGAGGAACGGCTCGGTGCCGCCGCGCGCGTCGCTCCGCTTGGCCCACAGCTCGACGGTGAAGTCCCGGTTGGACAGGTCGAGCGCGCCGGTCAGCTCGAGTCGGGTGGCCCCGTCGAAGTGCTGCACGGGGAGATCCACGGGTTCGAGCGTCAAGGAATACGTCGAGTCACCCGTGTTGGCGTGCACGATCCTGCCTTGCCCCTCTTCGGGGTTGACCCAGGCCTCCATGGTCAGGTCGCCGGTGGTGGTGAACCCGTCCAGCTTCTCGGCAGGCAGGGACAGATAGTGCTCCTTGTTGAACAGGTAGGCGCGACCGGGCATTTCGGCTCGCCAGCGGCAGCCGCTCCCGGTGATCGTGGACCGTGCCGTGCCGTTGGGGACGGATTCGACCCCACCGGGGGCCAGCCCGACGAGGCGGGACCCGGAGGAGAGCAGGACGCCCGTCCGGCTGGATGCGGCCCGGCCGTAGTCGTAGCCCACCAGGCTGATCTTGTCGCCCGGTTTGATCGCGGCGCCCGGCGCCTTGAGGGTGATCGTCTTGCCGCCGAGCGCCACGTCGGCGGCTGCGACGTACCCGGAGCCGCCGATGTCGAGATGGGCGAACGCCGGCACCCTGACCGTCGCAGCCTCGGCGAGTTGCACCGTGTCCCCGGTCACCTGGGCGACCATGCCCACCGTCACCTGCTGCCCCGGCTCGCCTGCCAGCACCGCGGCCATCAGGCTCGCCTTGCGCGGCAGCGAGCGCCACGTCTCGCTGTCGCCCTTGGCGGTGATGGTGACGTCGCAGCGGCCGGGTGCGTCGCCGTCGCTCACGCTGATGACATAGCCCTCCAGGGCGATTCCGGCGTCGACGGCGACGAAGCCGAGGCTGCCGTCCGACGCCGCCAGCTCCTGCAGGCCACGCGTGACGGCGGTGTCGTAGTAGGCCGCGAAGAACTGGTCGTCGGCGCCGCGGAAGTACAGCACGACATTGCCGGTGCCGCTGTCCAACAAGGCGGGTCGGTCGCTGCCGCGTGCGAAGTCCAGCAGCGCTCCGGAGAAGCCCAAGCCGGTGCGGTCCGTGCCGAGCGGCGGCATGGGCACGGTCAGGTCGTCCTCGCCCTGGAGCCCGCCGGACAGTCGGGCCAGCTCTGCCTGGGCGGCCTTCAGCTGGGCTTCTTTGGCGGCCAGCGAACGCCGCAGTTCGTCGACGAGCTGTTTGGCGCTGCGCGCTTCCTGCAGTGCGGCCTCGGCGGTCGCCCGCTTGTTCCTGGTGGACTGGAGGAGGACGTCCACGCCGGACTTCAGGGAGACGCGCTTCATCCGCAGGAGGCCCGTGTCGTTCTTCAGACCGCCGCTCGTCTGAACCACCCAGTTGGAGGCCAGCGAGTCGAGGGATGTGACCGCGAGCTTGCTCTTGCGGTTGACGATACGTACGTACTCGCCGTCGGGAAGCAACTGGAACTGCGCGCTGTGGTTGTCGGGCCGGCGCGGCCTCACCGTCAAGGTCGCGTTCTCGGCGGTCGAGTCACCGCTGACACACATGTCCATGTTCCACGAGCTGAACACCAGCCGATAGCAAGGCCTGCCGTCCTGGGTCTCACCAACGGCATCGACGGTCCAGATCCGGACGTCTTGCGCGTCGGCTTCCACAGCCAGCAACGTTCCTGGCGTGCTAGGCGCTCCTTGGACCAGGACTTTCTGCTGCCAGGTCTTCCCCTCCCGGACGCGCGGCAGCTTGAAGAACAGCTCATGATTCCAGGCCGTCACCAGGTCCTTCTCGGCGTCGTACTGCCCCTGGTACAGGGCCACTTCGCGGTCCAGCCGGTCGTAGGCGGCCTGGGCCTCGGGCAGCATGGCGGACAGCGGGGTCAGCCGGGTGATCTCCGGAGGCAGGAGGGCGATGTCCTTCTCCAACTGCTTGACCGACTGCTGGAGGACGGCGATGCGATCGGAGTCGTCCGCCTTCGCCGGCCGCTTGAGCAGCGCCGGATCCAGCACGTCGGGTACCTGGCTCAGCCGGCCGTCGCGGCCGACGCCGAAGTCCAGGGTCGCCATGCACGCGTCCTGGCCGTCCTTGGCGGCGAACGCCAGCATCACCCTGGCCTGCCGCTTGGTCGGCTTGGCCGTGGTGCCGTAACCGGCGAGGGCCTTCTCCTGCTGGTGGTACAGAAGGGCCGACATGCCGGAGACCACCGTGCGTCCCTTCAGGCCGAAGCTGTCGCGCCGCACGCCCGGGTGATCGCGCAGCGGGGCGTCCGAGCCGGTCCAACGCGCGTCGCCGCGCAGTGTGCCGTGCAGCGCGCGGTCCGTCTGGTCGTACGCGATGGTGCCGGTACCTTCGTCGAACCGGTAATAGGCCACCAGCCCCGGCTCGTTGCCGATCAATCGGTGGTTCATTTCCGCCGCGATCTCGGCCGCGGGGCGCGCCCGGTTCCAGATCCGGACCTCGTCGATGTCGCCCTTGAAGTGGCTGACAGCCCTGCCCTGATACACCTTTTTGCCGATCAGCGCGATTGCCCCGCTGTCGTCCCTGAACGGCATGTCCCCGCTGCCGGAGAGTTTGCCGTTGACGTACACCTTCGCGGTCTTGCCGTCGAAGGTGCCGGCGATGTGGGTGTACGTGTCCTTCGGGATGGCCTCCGCGGAGGCGATCAGCCACGGCGCCGCGTCGTGCGAGAGGTACACCGTGCCGTTCGCGTTCAGGCCGAGCTGGTACGCCGACCCCTTGGCCAGCACGGGGCTGTCCGCGAACTCGGCGGGCTCCCACGCCTCGATCGAGTACGGCTTCCCGCCGAAGCGCAACACCTCCGGATCACCCAGCTCGACGCCGGCGTCCGTGCCGTTCAGACGCAGCGCCGTCTCGGCGTGATTCCCGGCGCCCACCACCGGCACCAACTCGCGCTTGGTGAACGGGCACGTCCCCGGGCTCCGTTCGAACACCGCGTCCCGGTAGACCGGATCCGGGCTCGTGTAGAACCTGGTTCCCTGCGTGTTGAACAGCCCCTGGGCGCCCTGTTCGACGTTGAAGCAGTCCACGCGGCCGGTGGCGTCGTTGTGGGCGAAGAACTGCCACCGCTGGATACCACTGACCGCCGTGGGCACGAGCACCGCGGCGAAGCGGCCCTGACTCAGGTTGCGGACGAACGACAGCTCCTGAGTCGGCTCATGGAACGGACGGCCTTCCATGTCCTCGGTACCGAGGGTGTCCTTGTTCGATTCGGGGCGGGTGGCGTGCCTGCTGCGCCGGTACCGTACTTCGAGTACCGGCTTCAGCTTGCCCTCCACCAGCACGAACCGGTCGCACAGCAGGGTGTCGCGCACCAGCGGCACTTTCTTGGTGCCGTCGAGCACATAGTCGGTCCGGGACACGCTGCCGGAGCAGCCGCCGCCGGTCAGCTTGTACACCGCGTCCGGGTGCGCGTTCCCGATCGACTGGCGCAGCACGATCACGTAGGTGCCGTCGGACAGTACGTGGAACGGGGCGGACGCCGTCAGCCGCGCCGTCGTGGACAGATAGGTGTCGATATCGCCGGGCGCGGGTTGATCGTCGGCGGCCGCTTCGATGCCGCCCCGCTTGACCGTCGGCATCGCTGTGGCGCCGACGACGGCGAAACCCACTTCGGCCAGTTCCCGGGGAAACGCCGGCTCGATCGGATTTCCGCTCCAGTAGGCCGCATCCAGCTCGCCCTTGGCCGCCTGCTGCCCGGACAGGTCCAGCACGGAATAGACGATCCGCCGGGCCGCGTCCATGGCGAACGCCACCGTCGTGCCCTGGTGGCGCACCATCGTCACATGCGCGTACGACCGGTCGCCGTAGACCTTGAGCACGGAGTCCTGTAGTGCCATGCGAGTCCCCCTTCACACGCACGCCAACCGCTTCGGGCCCCGTCCCCCGGCCCGAAGCGGCGCGTCACGGCCTTGGTGCCCCCAGCGGGGCGCCCGTCAGTCTGGCATCGGGAAGCTGTTCGGGGAAGGCGGTCGGGCTATCCGATCGATGGGCGAACTGGTCTGTGCACCAGGGAAGTTGATGAATGAATTGCTGTACGCGGCGGGACCTGCGGGTCTCGGTGGTGCGGTTGCCCCGGTCGCCCCGGTCACTCCGGTCGCCCCGGTCGCATGACTCCCCCGTGCCTCGGACCGGCGACGGCGTAACCACCGCTGCCGACAACCGCGTTCGCCACCGCGCATAGCCGGCTCCCGGAACTGCGGGCAGTCGATCGCGTGCCATTCACGCACCACGACTCCGGCCCTGGAGCGGACGATTGCCGCGTGTCTCGGTGGGCGCACGATGTCGAACACGTTCTTCTGCAGGGATGTCGGTGTCGTCGACGACGAGTGGACATCGCCGGCGGTGTGAGCTTCGCGGAGTGGATACTCGGAGCGGGCAGGCCGGCGCGCGTCGGCATGCGTCTCGGTCAGGGCGGGACGGCCATGAGGACGACAGCGCCGGTGAGGACGAGGCCGGCCACGAGCAGGGGAACCGATCCTTTTCCACGACGCGCCACGACACAGCCCACGGCGGTGGTCGCCACTCCCGCAAGCCAGAGTCCGTATGCCACGAGCGACCGCAGCGCGTAGTCCCCTTCGCAGGTCTCCTGCCCGCTCTCGTCCCCGATCCTGCCGCACGCCGACGACGCTTCCTGGGCGAAGTGACCCATCAACGCCAGGACCGCCATGGCCACCACCCCGAGGACGAACAGCAGGAAGAAGACCTCGATGATCTTCCCCACCGCTGCGCCCACCCGACCGTGACGCCCGTTCTCCCCCGAGACCATGCCGCACACCCTAAGACCGCGCGAGCGCAGCGGACACCCTCGCATTCGAGAGTCGGGGAAACCCGAACGGCCGCCGCAACGGATCACCCCCGCAGGGTGATGCGTCTGGTGAGACGCCGTGCGGCGGAGTGTTCGTCGCCCGCGTCGATCAGCAGTTCGGATCCGATGAGCCGGACGACGTCCTCATAGGCGTCGCCGTGGTCGGTCAGGGTCCAGCCCTCCCACGCCTTGGGCAGCCGGTCGGGATCGAGGGGTGTGTCCAGCGACCACCAGTCGAGGCGACGGTTGGGCGCATCGAGGTGCAGGCCGGACCACGGGACCGCCTCGAGCACCGTGAAGTCCACGACGTCGTGCTGGGATCGAAGGTGTGCGTCCGGCCCGGCACACAGGTGGTCGGCCATGTCGCGGGCCCAGGAGCCCGCGAAGGACAACGCTCCGTCCCGACCGCGTACCGCGGCCAGGACCCGTGCCACCCGGCCGGGATCGTCGTCCTCGGTCGGGGCGAGCGCCCACTGCCGAGCCAGGCCGCGCGGCGGGTCGTCCAAGTAGGCGACGGTGGAGTACGGCAGACCCAGGCGGTCCATGACCTCGTACAGACCGCGCGCGATCCACGCCACCTCCCACCCCGACCACGCCTGACGCAGCATGCCGAGCCAGGCGCGGATCTCCAGCAGATCGCACGGCGCCCCACAGTTCGGCGCGATCTCGGCCGTGCTGTGGACGAGCAGACGGCGCCGGGGCAGGTCCACGAGCACAACGCCCCGCCACCACACGGAGTTCATCCAGAAGTCGGGCGTCCCACCGGGCAGAGTCCGGACGAATCGGGGGAACTCCAGCGGACCGCGCAGAAGATCGGTGTACAAGCACGACGCGCCGCGCTCCTGGGACCAGACCCGATGGCCGCCCCGATCGACGATCACATGGTGTGCGTGCCCTCCGCCCATCCCTCGACCCTACGGGCTGTCCGTCACTCGGGCGAGCGGCGGGCAAGTACGCCCGTCCCATGCGTCCGCATGAGCGGATCACGGATCCCACGTCGTCGCGTCCCATCCGGTCGCAACGCTCGTCATGCCAGGCGGTGTCCTCGCGCCCGCCATCGTCGGGCGAGATACAACCGGTGGTCGTACCAGCCCACCGGTCACCACGTCGCGAGACGCCGCCGGCAGTCGTGGCGCATCGAACAACACCGAAATGTGGTCCGCCCTCGGTGACAACTCCGAGTCGGACGCAGCAGGTTCGGTGGCCCTTGGACGCGGCCTATCCGAGTCGGACGCAGCAGGTTCGGCGGCCCTTGGACGCGGCCTATCCGAGTCTCGAAACCGGCGGCGCGGAAGGAACGGCAGCCTTGTTTGCCTTGCAGACCCTGGTTTCCGCCATACGGAATTGGTCTTCGGTGAGGTTCTTTCCCTCGTAGCGGACGGAGCCGGCGTGGGTCAGGTCGGCTGGGGTCAGTTCGATCGAGCCGCCGCCGTCATGGCCTGGCATTCCGGCCGAGATGTGGTAATCGCGGCCGGGTTCCAGAGGGCGGTACGGGATGGCTTCCCGGGCCCCGTCCGGGAGCCGGCCCAAGACCACGGTTCTGATCGGTGGGCCACCCGTCGGGAGTTCCATCGACCAATTCCTGGGGCCTATCCAGATACCGCCCCTCCACACGCGATCACGAGCAGTGCGACAGCCACATCGCGCAGTCGTGGTGGCCCAAGAAGCTGCGGGTTCTACGCTCGGCCCTATTGGCCGAACACTCCGAGAGGACAAGCATGTCTCGCAGCAGCGGAACCCCCACCCCCAAGCGCTCCCGACGCGCTCGTCGCGTCGTCGGCGCTCTGTTCGGGGCAGCGGCCCTGGCGACGCTGAACGCCGTCGCCGCGCCGTCCGCTTCAGCCGCCGACGTTCCGGACGGCATCGTGTGGGACCACGTGTACCGCGCCCCCGGCGTCACGGTCTACGTCGAGGAATACGGGGACATCGTCTCCGTCTGCGATTCGGCCGCCAACGGCTACCCGGCTGAGGTGACGGTCGCGGACGTCACCAAGCACTACACCATCAAGGTCACCAACGGCTACGGTTCGTGCGTCACGCGGGGGGCCGGCGACGGCAGCTGGTTCAACCTGGTGGAGGGCAAAGGGGTCAGCCTCTACTTCATAGGCGCAGGGCCCGGCACTGACGGCTACGCGAGCTACATCAACGACCACTGACGGCCGTCCCGGCCCAATGACGGCCGGGTGACGGCACCGTTGCACGCAGATGCAGCGACGTGTCGATCACCTGGTTCCTGACGCCGGCCCGAAGTCCTGCCGGAGTATTGGCGCTCCGAACCGCCTATGCGCGGTTCGGAGCCGCCCTTGCGGGGCGGCCCGAACGCAGCCGTTGCGATCGTCACCACGTTGCCGGGTCTGCCACGGCAGGAGGGGATCGCCCTGGGGCCTTGACGGTCGCGGGACTTGTTCGACGACCTGATCACACCGGCGCACGATCCGGAAACACCCCTGGTCCCACCGAGCACGAACGACACCGTCCCGGCCGTGTCGAGTTCGGATTTCGACCGGCCCCGCCGCTCCGATGCAGGCCCGTGCAACTCCCCACGAGGTTCGCCTTGCTCGAACCGGGTGCGGCGAGGAATGCTGCGGCGCTTTGTAGGTGACGGCCGGTCGCGACGGCGAACATGTCGTCTGGACGGGCCGGCGCAACCCCGTCAGGAAGGGCGTCGGCCTACCGGAACTCCCGTCTGGGCGGCTCAATACGAGGCCGAGGTCCGGCGTGCCGGAGCCGACCACGCTGGGAAGTGGCCGGCGGAAACGGTCGCGCGCCTGCTCGAGGCGGCGCTGAGGTAACACGAGGACCGGCCGGCCCGCTGGGACTGCGACCCGGACGCCATCCGGACCGCGCGCACGGAACCCGATCGCATTCGACGTGGTCCCGACGTATCCCCGCGGCGCGGCCGACACCGACCGCGCCTGGCTCCGGTTCGGGCCGACCATCGAGATCGCCGCCGGCGATCCCTCCGAGCAGGCAGAGCGACTCGCGGCACGGCTGACCGCAAGCGACCCCCGTGCCGTTGCCCGGCTCCGGGGCGGTACGCGGGAAGCCGCCGAACAATACGGCCACCCCTGGCCACCGAACCACCCGTAGCCCCACGAAACGCAGACCTCCGCGACATCGGCTCCCCTGGCACCCACCGCCCACGGGGCAACGGCCATGCGAACAGGCCCGCCACCGATCCTCACCGAGAAGACCTCGGGAGCCGCCCTCGATTACCCGGGCCGGCGAGAAGGTCGTCACGGGCATCGACGACGAACACCCCTTCGCCACGGCGCAATTGCGACGCCGGGTCCGTCCGGATCGGTTGGGCGTGCGCTCCCCTGCCGGCTTCCGATGCACCGGCGACGACCGTGTCGAAACGCGACGCGCCCGCATATGGTCGCCCCCGCCGGCGGCCGCCGCGTTCGTGACGACGTGGGCGACGGCCCGGTCGGGGATCCCGGGCCGCTGGGGCGCGACCGTGGCGGAGGGGACACCTCGTCTCGGACAACCCTCGCCCCGGGAAACTTTCGGGAGTGTTGCGCCCATCTTTCTTGACCACGGCATCATCGCGCGTCGCGCACCCTCCTGCGAGAGGCATTTCGCGACCCCATGCCGCGCCCGGGGCGGGGATCCCGCTCCGCACGCCTCCCGGAATTCGACGATTTCCATGTACCCACCGTTCGGAACGCCGCTGGTCAGAGGCAGCCCCTGCCGAGACGAACCGCCCGGAAGGCCCGTGCGCGCCTGATGGCCGGAAACGGGGGGTTGTCGTATTCCGGCCCTCGCGGGTGGCCTTTCTCTTTTTCTTCGCGGATTTCTTCCATCGTGACCATCAAGGTGCGTCTGTCCTATTGTCGGGTGGCACTTGATTACTCAGAGATATCAAGCGAACACGGCGAGAGGACTGGTGTGAATTGAACAGCGAATTCCGTCGACTGTGGAGTCGCACGACGATGGCGGCCATCCGGAACAGGGCCGCCGCGATCGTGGGAGCGGTCGCTCTGTTGGCGGCCGTGGTGCTCACCGGCGCGGCCACGGGTACAGCCGCCGCCGCGACCGAGGCGGCGCCCGCCGCGCGCGTGGGCGGGTGGACCTGCCCGGGTGAGCCGGTGCCTGCCGGGTATGTCATCACCGCCTTCGACCGCAACGGCTGTGGCGGCCGGGGAGCTTGGTTACAGCAGCCCGTTCGTGACGGTATCTGGACGTGTTCGGGCTCACCCATCGTGTCGGGGTATGTCATCGCCGGGTACGACCGCAACGGCTGTAGCGGCGTCGGCGCCTGGTACCACCGACTCGCACGGGACGGGATCTGGACCTGTTCGGGCTCACCCATCGTGTCCGGCTACGTCGTGACCGGGTACGACCGCAACGGCTGCAGCGGCATCGGCGCCTGGTACCACCAACTCGTCCGCAACGGCATCTGGACCTGCCCCGGCTCGCCCATCCCGGCCGGCTACCGCAGCACCACCTACAGCGCGAGCGGATGCAACGGACTCGGCGCCTGGTTGACCGTTCGCGCCTGACGGTCGCCGCGCAACACCGGGGTGCCACGCGGCTCCGTCGGCCGGCGGCCGCCTGTGGATCCCCACGGCGCGACCGCCGCCGGCCGACCACCCGGACCCACGGTCGGCCACCGGGAGGCGCGCGGTATCCCGCCGTGGTTCCCGCCTCGCCTACGCCGGGTGGGAACTCCGGCGTCGTGAGGCCGGTGGCAGCGGAGGGCGCCCGGCTCGGAGGCGGTGAACCGCCGTGTGCCGACGCGGAATTGGATGGATGGAGGACCGGCGATCAAGGGTGCGGACGACCCGCTCCCCTCCCGCCCGATCCGCAGCCCGGTTGCGGAGCGGATCCGCCAACGCCGCCGTGGGAAGCCGGGGGCGGGTGGCCGACAACCGGCGGCCACCTCACCCACCGGCTACGCGTCGACGGCGGGGTATTCGCCGAGCGGTTGGTGACCGGGCTCGGCGGGAGCGTGCTCAGACGAAGGGCAACACGCGTGCCCACGTGCGGAGTTCGTCCAGGTAGCCGTCCACCGCCAGGTTCGATTCCGCCAATATCGCCTCGAACTCCTCGTCTGTCAGCGGGCGGCAGCGGAACTCGTGCACCCAGTTGGCGTCCGCGAATTCGTATTCGATGCGCACCGCGCGCACTCCGTCTCCGATCGGCTCGGAGCTGAGGATCTTCACGGCACCGTCGGGATGTTGGCTGATGCGGGGCAACTGGTCGTGCCAGCCGACGCCTTCGCGCTGGATCAGCACCACCCCGTCGTCGGCGACGTGTGCCCGACAGGCGTCGAGCATCGCCCGGCGGAACGCGGGCTCGACCGTGTGCACCAGATAGGACGCCAACAACACCACGTCGAAGCGCTCCCCGAGCCGCAGGTCCTCGATCGTGGACAGGACGGTCTTTGCCCCGCGTACCCGATCGAGCATCTCCGGCGACTCGTCCACCGCCGTGACCTCCCACCCGCGCTCGACCAACGCGTGGGTCACCCGCCCGGCCCCACAACCGAGTTCGAGCAGGGTGCGGGCCCCTTCGCGAGCGCCGAGCGCGATCATCTCCGGCTCCTCGCGCGCCGGCAGGCGGTCGTACATGTCCACGGCGCACCCGTCCGGCGTGAACGCCCCGGGTCCC
This sequence comes from Embleya sp. L77, assembly GCF_055557415.1. Taxonomy (NCBI): domain Bacteria; kingdom Bacillati; phylum Actinomycetota; class Actinomycetes; order Kitasatosporales; family Streptomycetaceae; genus Embleya; species Embleya sp. L77. The sequence continues at coordinate 3,051,901 of NZ_CM145710.1, read as the reverse complement.
TCGCCGCGATACCCCTCACGAATACGCGCCATGACCGATCCCATCCCCCGAACGACCCACGGTCGCTCACGAAACGGACAGCAACGCGCCCACCCAAACCGCAACGGCCCGGAGCTGTCAACGGTTTCGACACGATGCCGACCGATTGCCGGGATGTCGACCAAGGCGCGTCCGTGCCGGACCACGTGCCCGACTCGGCCGGTGGTGATCGGCTCCGACCCCGCGCAGCGCCGTATCGGGCAGGACCCGGGAACTCACTCGACGTTCCCGCGCCGAACCCGCGCAGCCCTGAACGGCTACCCGGCGCGTCACCCCGGACGGCGAAGGAGCGGTTGACCCTGGCCTCGCAGTACCGGAAGCCCGTCCGCCGGGCGGGCTGCCGGATCACGCCCTCCGGCTCATCGGCCCCGGTTCCGAAATGCGTCCGCAGAGCAGGTTTCCGGACTCGGCGGGGGCCGTCGCTCATCCGGAACCGGGACCACCGGAGGGCGAATTCCGGCCGGCTCAGGTAGCCGTCGCCGTCGCCGTCGCCGTCGAGGTCGAGGTCGAGGTCGAGCAGGTCGACGACCGCGTCCGTGTCGATGCTGTGGCCGTGCCAGGTCTCGACGAGTCGGCGGTGTTCGGTGCGGGGGATTCGGCCGTGGCGAGTGGATTGCCTGTCCAGCGGGAATCCCTCCGACGCTGCGACGCCCCTGGAGCAAGATCACTCCTACGAGTGAATCGTGTACGAGTGGCTCGTCATTGCCCGGGAGACCATGACACGCCCCGCCATCACACGCCGCGCCGTCCACGCGCTGCCATCCACGCGCCGATCTTCCTGCCGCGTGCGCTCGCCGAGTCGTGGCACTGGGGCTCCCGGACGCCGAACTCACCGTCGCGGCATCGGCCTGGCATGCTCGGCGGTATGAAGATCGCTGCCGCGCAGCTCACGTGTGTTCCCGCGGACATCCCGGCCAACGTTCGCCGGCTCGCCGCTCTCGCCGAGCAGGCGCGCGTCCAGGGCGCCGAACTCGTCGTGTTCCCCGAACTCGCGCTGACCGGGTACGAACTCGGATCCCTGGTCGAGAATCCCGGCCTGTGGGTGAGCGCGGACGATGCGCGACTGGACCCGATCCGGGCGGTGGGGATCGCCACCGTCGTCAACTGCGCCGTGGCCACGGACGGATCGCTGCCCGCCATCGGGACACTGGTCTACGACGCCGACGGTGAACCGGTGACCACGTACCGGAAGCAGTACCTCTACGAGGAGGAGCGAGGCGTCTTCGCGGCCGGCGATCGGGACGGGCGCTTCGAACTGGGTGGCCTGCGTTTCGCGTTGGCCACGTGTTACGACAACCACTTCCCCGAGCTGACCGCCCGCGGCGCCGCCGACGGCTGCCAAGTGCACCTGGCGAGCTCGCTGTACGGCACGGGCAAGGGGATCGGGGAGCGGGCGGCCGTCTACCCGGGAATCGCCGAGGACACCGGCCTGTACGTCGTGATGGCCAACCACGTGGGCCCGTCGGGACCGTGGACCGGTTGTGGCGGCGCAGCCCTGTGGGCCCCGGGCGGGGCGCTGCTCGCGGAGGCCGACGACCGCACGGTCATGGTGGTCGCCGCCGAGGTCGGCGGGCTTCGATCACCGGCCGACACCGACGGGATCTCCGGCTGACCCGGAAAGCCGACTGAAGGCAAGCGCACGCATCGCGCGACCTTCGACAGGTGGGACGAAGTCCCGGCGGGTGTCACGTAGGCACGGCATGATCGGGTCGGGTTTCCGGCACGCCCACGCCGGTCCGCTGAATGCCCGAGTCCGAGGAGCACTCTTGTCCGCGTACGACCGAGAAATGGCACAGACCCGTGCGGTGTTGCTGCGCCTGTTCGACGAGTTCGACACCGAATTGGCCGCGGTCGAAGCGCAAGTCACCGATTGCGGTTCGCCTGCCCAGGCTGTGGCCCGTACCGCGGACGCCGCGCGCATACGGGACGGGTGGCGTGCCGCGCCCGACCCGACCCAGCTCTTCTTCCTGGACGCGTCGCCCGTCGGCTGGTTCACCGCTCGGCTCGCCCAGGCCCGCGCGTGCCTGCCCGCAGGACCGGGAGGAGGCTTCGGCCCCGACGCCTCGGGCCTGTACACGGCGCCGTGCCTGTTCGACCCACACCACGGGCCGGCGAAGGTCGGCGCGTTGTGGCAACCGTCGCCGGAACTGCTGCCCCGACCGGTTCTGTGCTGCGCCGAGGACGCCGCGCGCCTGGCCGACGGCAAGGCTCCGCGTGCACGGCTGTTCGCGACGGTGAAGGGCCCTCGCCCGCTCTGGGAGTGCGACGACCGCATCCAGGTGTGGTGGCTGCTCGGTCACTTCACGCTTGCGGGCTGGGACCGGCTCGCGGCGGTACTCGCCCACACCACTTTGGCCTCGTCGCTGAACTACGTGATGACGCACTCGGGCGCCACCGGTACGAAATGAGCCCCCCACCGCCCGCCCGGCGCGGATCGACCGCACGCGGAACCGCCCCGCACCTCACCGGAGTTCGGGCGGTGCGGGGCGCCGGTGTGTCCGGGTCGGAGGGGCCGTTCACCGGCAATGCGTCCTTGCTGATCAGTCGGGATCCCGAGAAGCAGAGCCGATGGACATCCACCTGTTCCAGGTGGTTGCCGTTGGATCGGTAGAACTCGCAGAGGGCGCCGGGGGGTTGCGGCAGCGCCCGCATCGTCCGCATCGTCCGGCACGAAGGGGAACTGTCGAGGCATCCGCCGCGCCGTCCTGCCAATCGACCGCGACGATCGGCCCGGGCCGCACCCGCCGCTCGGAACCGAGTTCGCGAACTCGGCGCGCCCCACGCCCACACGCGGCGCCGCGCAGTCCGTGGGCGTAAGGACACATCCGGACAGGACAGTCGAAGCGCCGAATACGCAGCCGACGCAGACGTCCGCTTCCATGCCCACCGCCGGCCGGGAGCGGGAGGAACTTGCCGCGTCCGTCGCGGAGTACCCCAGGCCGGCCGGCTGCTGCTGCATACGAGCGGGCCGGTACGGCTTCGAGACCACGCGGGTCCCGCTGTGGCGGACGGACGGTGTTCCGCCGCCGCGCCGTCGCCGTCGCCGTGCGTTAGGGGGTCGACCCGGACGGGGAGCGTGTGGGCGTGGTACCGGCGCTCTGCGGCAGCGGCAGGGTGCCGGTGAACGTGGCGTCCGGCAGCGCCGAGGGGAGCGGGGTCATGGCGACGATGATGCGGAAACCGGGACGGAGGGCGTCGGGAACGTCGAAGAGTTGCTGGGCGAAGACCGACTGTCCCGGTGCAACCGTGCCGGTGAAGTCCTGTTGCGGCAGACTTCCGTGCGTGATGCGTTCGGCGCGCTCTCCGCCGACGCGACCCATCTCGCTGACGTGCACTCCGGAGACGTCGTAACGGGTTTGCGACCGGTTGGTTACGGTGATCGTGACCAACGCCGGGAAGGAACCCGGCGCGGCGCTCGCGGCCGCGGGCGCGGGTTCCACGCGCGCCACCGAAACCACGACGCCGTTGGGCATCGCCACCCAGCCCCCCACGGGCGCGGTGTTCGCCGGCCCGGTGTCGCGACCGGATCCGGGCCCGCACAACCGCAACCACTCGTCCTGCGGCAGGCCGGGAGGATCACAGCTCACCGACGGGGATGCCGACGCGGCACCCGAACCACTCTTCCCGTCGTCGTCACCGCAACCGGCCGACGAAAGAAGAGCGGTGACCACGATGCAGACAGACACGACCCGACGCGACATGACAACCCCTTGAGACCAGAGCGGTACGGGGAGAGTCGGCCGTTGGTCAATCCCTCAAACAGGACCGGTCGTTCGTTTGGGCCATTCGATTCATCCATGTCACACCGAAAAGCCATGGTGCGGATCCCGTTCCCGCGGGGAGCATGTTGGCGGGGCGCACAGGGCACCGGGCCGTCTACGCGCCATCAGCCAATCGGTGTGCGGCCACGTCCGTCACCCTCTCGGCCCCATCCCACGCAGCCGGAGATTGACGGGACAGCGCTCAGGAATCCCGGCCGGAGTTCGTTGACTTCCCAGGATCTGGAGTCCCTCTGACGCCGCCCACTGCACGGGTTCCTACCCGTGGCCGGGGGCCGATCCCGCCACGGCCTCGGCCGATGTGGTTCGAGGCCATTGCCGAGGGCACGATCCAAGTCTTCACGGGCCCGGATTCGCCCAGGGTGCGGCGCCTGCGCCGCGACCCCCCGCGCCTCGATCGTGGTCGCCGCCCCGGTGGGCGAAAGCGAGCGCTGGGCATCAGTCGCGGGCCGCGTCACGGCGGAACCCGACGGAGCACACGACCTGTGCACCCGCCTGGCCGCTCGCTATCGGGACGTCGACGCCCCGGCCCGCGCCGACCAACTCGCCGAGATGCCGGCCGCAGACCACGTTCGTCTCGTCACCCACCCGGAGACCGTAAGCCGCTACGCGAACTGACCCCCGCAGCAAACGCGTTCGAACGAGCCGCTGTCGCGGCGGTCGGGGTGGAGCAAGGGCACACCCGCATCGACCCGAACGGCCCACCGTCGTGACAACTCCGGCCGCCACTCGCCCTCCTGCGGAGAATCCCCTTGAACCGTAGGAGTGTTCCGCCCGCCTCAACGGCCGCCACGCACTACGGGAGCGCCGACGTCACGGCGTCTCCGCGCAGGCGAGGTCGCTGATTCCGGATGGCTGGTTCCGGACAGTCATAGGCAGCCGTCGATCCGGTATCCGCCCCGCCGTTTCGTGCGGATCATCGTGTGGCCCAGCGCAGGCCGTCCGCCGGGTACTCGCACCCCTGATCGACCTCGCTCGACTGCGCATCCGCGCCGGAGACGGCCCCGGCGTCCACCACCGCCGCCACCCGCGACGAACACCGCGATATACGAGGCTCGTTGTGGGCCGTGCCCCCTCAGCTCCACCGGCCGCGCACTGCTGATGGTGATCCTTGAAAGTGGCTGTGAAGCGTACTTCGGGACGGTCACGGTGACCGGCCGGGATCAGAGCGCGACACCTTGCGCGAGTCTCGCCCATGTGGGCATCGCGATCGGTGCGGCGCGGCGGGGTTCTGCCGGTGTTCGATCCGCTCGGCCGAGAACGCGACGTCCGGCGAACGAACCGGAGTCTGCGACAGCCCTTGGCGGACTGGACGCTTCCCCTCCCCCGCAGGTGCGCCGGCCTACCCTCAAGGTCACCGGCCAGTTCGGCACGCGAGGCCCTCAGCGCGGCAAGTAGCAACTCGCGGGTGCCGCGTGGGCGGCCGGGCTCCCCGGCCGCCGCACCGTCTCATCGCCATCCGGACACGCGCACTGGAGTGCTCGAAAGTGACCCCGGGCAATTGGCGCGTGGTGGTGAGGACTGGGCCGGCTGCCCCGGCCCGCCCGATCGCCCCGACCGTGGCCGCTACGCGTCGCGCCTGCGGATTGCGGCCAGCGCGGCGACGGTCGCCGCCATCGCCCACAGGGCCATGACACCGATGCCGAGCCAGGGGTCGACCTCGTGCGCGTTGAAGTCGCGCAGTCGCATGATGCGTTGGCCCGCCTTGTCCGGCAGGAACCGGGCCACCTCGCGCACCCCGGGTATGGCCGTGAGCGCGGCCGTGCCCAGAAACAACAGGGGCATCAGCAGACCCATCGAGGCCATCGGGGTGCGCAGCAGGAATGCGGCTCCCGCACACAGCACGGCCAACAGGGTCAGATACGCGGCGTGTCCGAACGCCGTGCGCCAAGTCTCCGTCGCGGTCAGAGAGATGTCACCGGCGGGCATGACCAGGCGGGCGAGCAGCGTGCAACTCAGGCTCGATGCGACGGCGGTGACCAGGGCGATCGCGGTGATCACCGTCAACTTCGCGGTGGCGAACACCCGACGATCGGGCACCGCCGCCAACGACGAGCGAATCGTGCCGCTGCCGTACTCTCCGGCCACGGCGAGGACGGCAAAGGCCACAAGTGCCATCTGCCCGAAGTTGACGCCGTAGTGCACCAGGGAGAAGGGGTCGTATTCGGCGCCGTCCTCCCGGCGCTGCCCCTCGGCGACGAACGCGCTGACGAGGGTGCTCACTCCGGCGATCAGAACCACGGTCACCAGGGGCAGCCATCCGGTCGAGGGCACCGAACGGATCTTTGTCCATTCGGCGCGCACGGCGGCCGGGAACATCGAACCGGTCTCGACCATCCGCGCCGTTGTCATCGCGCTCACGCTCGGCCACCTCCCACAAATTGCTCACGCCCGGCTGTCAGCCGGAGATAGACGTCTTCCAATGCCTCGCCCGTAGCGACGAATTCGTTCAGTGCGGTGTCGGCGAGCAGTCGCCCGCCGGCTATCACCACGATGTGATCGGCGGTGAGCGCCATCTCGCTCATCAGGTGGCTCGACACGAAGACCGTGCGCCCCTCGGCGGCGAGCGATCGCATCAGGTCGCGGATCCAGCGGATGCCCTCGGGATCAAGGCCGTTGACCGGCTCGTCGAAGATCAACACCTCGGGGTCGCCGAGTAGCGCGGCGGCTATGCCCAGGCGCTGGCGCATGCCCAGCGAGTAGCCGCCGGCGCGACGCCGGGCCGCATCGGTCATGCCGACCTCGGCCAGCACTTCGTCGACGCGCGAGACCGGTATGCGGTTGGACTGCGCGAGGTAAAGCAGGTGGTCGTACCCCCGGCGACGCTTGTGCACAGCACCGGCGTCGAGGAGGGCCCCCACGTGTCGCAGCGGCTCGCGCAGCTCGGTGTACTCCCGGCCGCCGATCGTGATGCCGCCGGACGTGGGCCGGTCCAGACCCAATGCCATCCGCATCGTGGTCGACTTGCCCGAGCCGTTGGGGCCGAGGAAGCCGGTCACGGTGCCGGAGGCGACCTCGAAGGAGAGGTCGTCGACGGCGAGCACATCGCCGTAACGCTTGGTCAGGTTCCGGATCCGGATCATGTGCTTCGCTCCCTGAGGTGCGGTCGGGTCGTGGGGTCGGCCCACGAGGTCGGGCCGTCCGCTTGCTGCGGTGCCTCAAGGTTGCGCTGTCGAAGTACTTCGCCGGATCCCCCGACCGTGGGGACGGTCTCCCCCGCACGGGGGAGGTTCGAGGCGGCGCGACCCGGCACGATGATGGGGTGTTCCAATACGCATCGCCACCGGATACGACAAGACCCCCCGAGCTACCTCGCCGGCCCCCACCTTCGCGCCGCGACGATCGGGATCAACGCACTCGGCCGGAACACCTGTTGATCTCAGTTGGGTTCCGAGAACACCAGGGCGAAGCGCCTCGGCAGTCCTGTTCCTGCCACGCGACGGGCAGTCGGCACGCTGACGGGCACGCGCAAGTGTCGAGGGCATGATGTCAAGCCCTGTGGCCTCGACACCCGCCCGCGCGATCGGCAGGGTGATACGCCCGGTTCCGCAGGCTACCTCCAGGACCGGACCGCCCGCCCGACCGCCCGGACGGCTTGGCCGAGGAGGAACGGGATGTCGTGGGTCCGTGCGGTGAACTCCTGATCCTAGAAGTCCGCATCGTCGTATACGGCCAGGTCCTCCGGTGGTTTCACCGTCCCACCGCCGGCGTCGGGCCGAAAGCGCCGGCAAGGCTGGTCAGGACGGAGCCGGCCCAACTGCTCTCCCCGAACACGCCGACCGGCATGGCGAGTACGCCGCACTCGCGCCGGAGCGTCTCCGCTGGGATGTCAACCGGGAAGAAGTAGTTGCCGGGAGAAGTCCGGCTCGCCGGGGGAATCGCCGCGAGCACTTCGTCCGGCAACCGTTCGAACAACCGCTCGGCCCGCGCGGCCAGTTCGTCGACGACCTGCCGGGGCACGTCACCATGCTCGGTCAGCAGACGGTCGGCGAGCCTCAGCTGTGCCGACGTCGGCGGATCCGCCCGGAACGCTTCGGCCAATTCGGCTTGCGCAGGACCCAGCAGGACCACGCCGAACGTGCGTGGCCACAGCCATCCCTTGGTGACCGAATGCAGCAGGACCGCACAACCGGTGTCCAGCAATCGCCGTGTGCCGGCAGCGAACGGGGCCCCCAGGTCGTAGACGCTGTCGATCAGCAGGCGGCGGCGTGGTGATACCCGCAACCACGAAATCACCGCGGCGCACTCGGCATCGGACAGGTATCGGCCGAGCGGCTTGCTGGGGTTGGCGAGCAGCAGGTATTCGGGCCGGTGGTCCGCCGGCGACCTCGGCAGGGCCGGCGCCGGCAGCGTCGGGTAGGACGCGGGTGCCAGGCCCGCAGCGCGGGCCAGCTCGAGGTAGACCGGGTACACGTCGCTGGGCAGCCACAACCGCGCTTGCTCGGCGCGCAGCCAGTGGAACACCACGCCGAGCCCGTGACGGACCCCTCGACAGACCATGGCATGGCCGGACCACTCATCCGGCAACTCGAACCGCCGCAGCCAGGCACGGGCGAGATCGCACCGGTGCACCGTACGCGTGTCGGTCGGCGGTTCCGGTCGCATCGGAGCAAGCGCCCGGTACACGTTGGTCTCTGCGGCGTCCAGAAGCGACGAGGAAGCACGGAGTTGCTGCTGCCGGAATTCCTGGAACTCGTCGAACCTCACGCCGTGGCACCTTCCGGCACTATCTCGCTGGCCCGGTCTTCCAGCGAGGCGTAGCAGCGTCCGTCGGCCATGACGTTCCAACTGCGTGCGATCCCGTTGGTGCGTTCCCAGAGCAGGCTGGGTTCGGTGTAGGCGGCGATGCGCATCGGCCGTCCGTCCCAGGTGCCGTGGTAGACGGGAGCGCCCCAGGGCAGGCGGCTCGCCGGTTCGAGGCCGTGCTGCTCGGCGAACCGGGTGACGACGGACAGCGAAACCTGGTGCTCTCGGCTCCAGACGTTGGCGGCGCGGTCGAAGTAGAGCGACTCGGTGCTGGTGGATACGTAGAGCTCTTTGAAGCAGACTTCGTCGACACCGAGGGCCGCGGCCCACGAAAGGTAGTCGGCGACGTCGGCCGCGTCGGCGACGCCGCCGTGCTGGAGCACGCAGATCAGCCTCAGCCGCAGCCCCGGCCAGCGGTCACGTCCCACACGCCAGGTGTCGATCACAGAACTCACCGGCGTGCGCAGCATCATCAGCCGCTCGCTGACGGCGTCGTCCTGATGGTGCCGGGAGACCGCCAGCACGCTCAGGCCCGCGGCGCTCAGGGCTGCGAGGCGGTCGGCGTGCCGGCCCTTCGCCAGGGTGTGCGCGTTGGTGATCAGGACGACCTTCGGGAAGGCCGCCGAGCAGGCGGACACCAGTCGCAGCTGCTGTTCGAACGGTATGAGCGTGGGCTCCCCGCCGCCGGTGATCACGGCACGCTCGGCACCCGCCGCACGGGCGCGTTCCAGCCAGTGGGCGACCGCGTCCCACGGGACCCGTGCCGGCGCCTGGTCGCTGGAGATCGAAGCCGAGGAGAAGCAGAACGAACACCGGGCTTGGCACGCGGAGGCAACCGGCAGAAGCGAAACCGAGCGCGGTCGCGTGTCGGCGTAGCGACGCAGTGCGGATCCGTGCAGGTGCAGGGAGGCCGCCATCGCGTCCTCGACGGTTGTCGGGCGCAGAGTGAACTCGTCGCCCAGTTGGTCGAGTTCGTGGACTGCAGACAACCGGATGCGAGCCTCGTGCAGTTCCGTGCCGAGGCCGGTCGACACGTTGGGCACCAGCTTGTCGGGGTCCACCGTGGTTTCCAGCACCAGCAGCCGATCGCCCGGAATGGCCAGACGGTCCAGCAGGCGTCGCGCCTTGCCGATGCCGATTCCCAACTCCGCACGGGTCAGCAGGTGGAACCGGTCGGGATAGGTACTCTCCGGAATTCCCGCCTTGCCGTAAGCGAACGCGTACTTGTCGAAGCCCTTCGCGAAGTTCGACAGCACGATGACGTGGAAGCGCTGGTCGCTCTGATTCATCCCGTCATCATGCATGAGCGGGCCCCAGGCCGCATGGGCCGAACTGCGGGCGGAACGCGGTGTCCCGGTCCGATCCGTCGTCAACGCCACGCCCCCTCGGCCGGCTCACCCGCCACCCCGACAACCAACGAGAGTGTGGCGCTGAGTGCCCGTCAGGCGTCGAAGTGACGGCGCGCGCCCTCGATGTGACCGAGGTACTGGTGGGTCCAGCCGCATATGGCGTCGACCGTGGCGCGCAGGGCCCGGCCCGGTTCGGTCAGGGTGTACTCGACCCGCGGCGGCACGGTGGGATACACCTCCCGCTGGCGAGCTGATCCACGTCTCCGGACAGCTCGCGCTCGACGAGGCGGGCGAGTTCCTCCACGCGGACGACTTCGCCGCCCAGCTCGAGCAGACCTACGCCAACGTCGACAAAGTCCTGGCCCACTACGGAGCCACCCGGAACCAGGTCGTCTCGCAGGTTCTGTACGTGGTGGACTTGCGGCAGAACGCCGCGGCGACGGCGGAGGGCAACCTGGCGTACTTCGGCGACCACCGCCCGGCCGGCACGGTTTTCGGCGTCACCGAACTGACCTTCCCCGGCCAGGTCATCGAGATCAGCTTCATCGTCGACACGAAACTGCCCGCCTGAACTCGCCCACAGCGCGCGGCGCATCCAGGCCCGGCCGGAGGATCCCTCGATCACCGGTGCCGGCGGCCAAACGGGAACCGTCCGCGATCTTTGTCCCGGTGTCCCGGGGTGGGCCGGCCGGCGGCGTGGGGGTCGAAGGCGAGTGCGGAGAAGGCGCGTTCCGGGGGCTCGCCCGTCTTCTACCGCACCTGGTCCGCAAATGGGGGAAGTCGTTTGCCGCCGTGGAGGGCGGCCGTGGAGGCGGCCGGGCAGCGGCGGTGTTGCCGCTGCCCGGATGTGGTCGGACGGTGGCGCGTCGCCCCGGTCGACCCGGTAGATCCGGTCGACCCGGTCGAGGGGCCCTCCGGCGTGTTGCTTCCGGTCGGGGTCAGCAGCGTCGGACGGAGCTCACCTCGTTCTTCTGCGGCGATGGCAGGTTGGTGCTCTGGCCGTCGAGGATGTTGAGAATCTTGTTCTTGTATCCGGCGTCGCGGAACAGGCACCAGTCGTCCTTGGTGTTGTTCCGGGCCGACCACACGTGGTCGTTGAGCCTGCCCGACAGCACGCTCAGGTCGGAGGCGCCGTCCTCGAGTTCGTAGTGCGCTCCGGTGCCGTTGGCGCCGTAATAGATGCAGAATTTATTCGAGTTGCACGGCCACGCCGACGAGCCCGTGCGTGCCGCCGCAGGTGGGGTGGCGATCGCAACGGCTCCGACCAGCAATGCGGCGGCTACTGCGGCGCTGCGCGTTCTGAAGGCCATGGGGCCACTTCCTTTCACATCCTCCGAAGACGCCGACGAGACACTTCGGCGCTGTCGCCCACCCTCGGTCGATGGTCCGAGACGAGTCGACGTGAGGGTTCTACGCATCCGCGTCCGCCTCCAAGCAGGTCCGAGCCCGTGATCACCCGAAAGGATGGCTGCGACGTGGCAGGCCCGACACGCCGCGTCGAGGGCTTGGGGGTGAGGCCCTCCTGGTGGTTCGGGACGATCCCGTCGCTCAGGGCGGGCAGACCGACGAGCGCGAACTCCCGCCCTTCGGCGCCGTGGAGGTAGTGCAGCGTTACGGCGACCGCGTCCGGGTCGTCGCGGGGCGCGCAGCCGTGTCGTGGGGATGAGAGCGTGGTGTGGTTTGGGTCGGGGTCTTGAGCACGGCCTTGTCGTGGTGGGCGTCCACGAATGGGCGGCAGCGGGGCGGGTGGTCGCAGGTGAGCACGGTGTCGGGCACGTGCAGGCCGGCACGGCCGGCGGAGGCCGGTTGCGTGGGCTTGTGCTCGGCGGCGTCAACCGCGGTCGGGTCGTTGACCCACAGGACCGGGTGGCGCGAAGCAGCCCGGAGGGCGTAGGTGTTCTCGTGGGCGCACCATCGCGCGTCGGATCAAAGTACGTTCTTGCGCCGCGCCGCCTCGATCCACGTCGGGAACTCGGAAAGCAGCCGGTCGTACAACTCCTGGTCGGGAACGTCGCCGATGTCGTCCATCGCGAAGAAGCCGACGTTGTCCACATGGCGGCCGCGCATCGTGTCGAGGCGCCTCAGGACGCCGTAGTTCGCGTCGCCGAGTCCCACGAACTGCCAGAACGCCGGTTCCCGGGACGCCTCCCGGAGTTCGCGCTCGATCTCGTCGTCGCAGTAGATGCCGCCGTCGGAGAAGAACAGCACCAACGTGGGGGCCGCGGACGGATTCTCCCGGACGTACGAGCGCACCTCGGCGATCACCTTGTGCTCCTCGTTGCCGAAGCCGAGCGCCGCCATGTCGACTTGCCCCGGCAGCAACCCGTGCGCGGGATCGTCGCTCCCCGGACGCACGTGCAGGCGCAACCACGTGGGGAGTTCGCCCACGCGCAGGTCGGGCAGGCGAACCGGGTCGGTGGCGAACGTCCAGGCCTGCATCACCCCGTCGTCCTCCAACTCGGCCGCCACGGCCGCCATACGTTCCACCACGTCGGCGACGACGCCTTGCTCATAGAGCCAATGCATGGAGCCCGACGCGTCCAGGACCAGGATCACCCGCGCGGCGATCCCCTCCGCGCCCCGCTTCCGAAGGCTCACCACCACCTGCTCCTTGCGCAGCGACAGGCGCTCACGCATGCCTGCGGGCAGCGCTTCCTCGGCGTTTCCGGCCGGTACGGCGGCCGGCCGCGTCGCAACCGGCTGCGCGACGACGGGGTCCGCCGCCGGTTCGTCGTGCACCGTGACGCCGAAGTCCGTGGCAAGTCCGGCGAGTCCGGAGGCGTACCCCTGTCCGACGGCGCGGAACTTCCACTGCCCCTGACGGCGGTACAACTCGCCGCCGACGAAGGCCGTCTCGATCCCGGCGGTCATGTCGAAGCGCGCGATCTCGACCGCCGTCACCGCGTCCAGCACCCGTAGGCGCAGGTCCGGGACCTGGCCGAACGTACCGCCGTCGGCCGACGCGCACAGCAGGACCCGGTGGATCGCCTCCTCCACCAGCGCGAGATCCACGGCGAAGGTATCGACGATGCCGTCGCCGGTCTCGTCTCGGCCCAGGTGTGTCACCGCGCCGGACGGGTGGCGCGCCTGGTTGTAGAAGACGAAGTCGGCGTCCCCGCGCACGCGTCCGGTATCGGTGAGCAGCAGCGCGGACGCGTCGACGTCGGGCACACCGGCGCGGGCGGACCACGACAGCTCCACCCGAAGCCGCGTGGAGTCGACCCGCAGGTTGGCGCCTTGACGCAGAGATGGCAATGTCATGGCACCATCTTGCCGAAGCCCGAGCCCCCAGGCCTGAGCCCCGAGCCCGAGCCCCCAAGCCCGAGCCCCGAACCCCGAGCGGCTGCACGGCAAGCAGCAACCGTCGGACAGTGCATGCACCGTCCACCCCGTCCACCCCGTCCACCCCGGCCGGCCCGGCCGACACAGCGCCGGCCGACGGGTTCAGGCCCCCGGCTCGTCCGTGGGCAGCGTCGTCAGTGTCGCGGCGCGGTTGGCGACCACGTGCTCGTGGGCGAGTCGGCGGGCCTCGGCGGCGTCGCCGGCCCGGATCGCGGCGTACATCGCCTCGTGCTCGCGGCACATCACGGGGTGGTCGTCGGGGTTGGCGGTGAGCCGGAACAGCCAGCGCAGCCGACCGTTGAGCGGCTCCATGATCCCGACCAGCATGGGGTTGCCGGACAGCGCGACGATCTCGGCGTGGAAGGCCGCGTTGAGCGCGGCGATGTCACGCGCGTCGTTCGCGGCCGTGGCCCGGTGCGCGGCGGACAACAACTCGCCCAGGCGCGCCAGCCCGGCGGCGTCGGCGCGCTCGGCGGCCAATCCCGCGGCGAGCGCCTCCAGACTTTCCCGGACGTCGAAGAAGTGCGCGAGGTCGGGCGCGAGCAGCCGCGTGACCACCGCACCGCGGCGCGCGTGCACGGTCAGGAAACCCTCGACCTCCAAGCGCTGGACCGCCTCGCGGACCGGGACCCGGGAGACCTCCAGTTCGGCGGCGATCTCCCGCTCGACGAGGCGGCGACCGGGTTCGAGGTCGCCCTCGATGATCCGCTCGCGCAGTTCCTCGTACACCTGATCGCGCAGCGAGCGGTCGGCGGCGCCGATACTGGGCCGCCGTCGAGCCGCCGCGATGTCCTCCACGCTGTCCGCGCCTTCCTGCTCGTGTCCCCGCCTGTACGACCGGTCGGGCAGTGTCGTTCCTCCCCGCCGGTCGGACCGGTCGGGCCGGTCGTCCTCGATCGGCCTTCGCAGATCATCGCAGCGTTCCCGCGCGACGGAATCGAGGCGCCCGAAACCCTTGTTTGGTATTCGGTATACCAGATACCGTGAGCCACCGCCGCACCCTTGAAGGAGGCCGTCTTGACCGTACCGTCGCCGACTTTGTCCCATCCCGACCTGCTTCTCGACGCAACCCTGCCGGACGGCACCCGCGCCGACATCACGATCCGTGCAGGCCGGATCGCCGCGCTGGATCCGGTCGGCGACCGCGAGGCCCGCGACGAGCCGCCGGTCGGCACCACGATCGACGTGGCCGGCGCCCTCGTCCTGCCCGCGTTCGTCGACGGTCACGTCCACCTCGACAAGACCTTCCTCGGCAGCGACTGGCAGCCGCACGTCACCGGCGACACGATTCGCGAACGGGTCGCGGCGGAGCGCGCCCTGCGCGAGCGGGTCCGGGTGCCGACCGCGGAGCGGGCCGCACACCTGGTCCGGCAAATCGTGGCGCTCGGTACCGGCCACGTGCGCTCGCACGTCGACGTGGATCCGTGGCTCGGGCTGTCCGGACTGCACGCCCTCGTGGAGGTTCGCGAGCGCTTTCGCGACGTGCTCTCGGTGCAGCTCGTGGCGTTTCCACAGAGCGGGATCGTGACCGCGCCGGGCACGGCCGACCTGTTGGACGCCGCGCTGCGCGAGGGCGCCGACCTGATCGGCGGCCTGGATCCGATCGGCTTCGACAACGACGTCGAGGGCCACCTGGACGTCGTGTTCGGCCTCGCCGAACGGCACGGCGCGGGCATCGACCTGCACCTGCACGACGGCGGCGAGTCCGGCGCGGGACAACTGCGCGAGATCGCCGCCCGCACCGCCGCGGTCGGCCTGGCCGGGAAGGTCACCATCAGCCACGCCTACTGCCTGGGTGACCTCGACCCCGCCGCGTTCGCCCGCACCGCCGACGCACTCGCCGACGCGGGTGTGTCGATCCTGACCAACGGCCCGAGCGGCTCGATGCCGCCCGTGCTCGCACTGCGCGACCGCGGCGTGCGCGTGTTCGCCGGATCCGACAACATCCGCGACGCGTGGTGGCCCTACGGCACCGGCGACATGCTGGAGCGCGCGACCATCGTCGGCCTGCGCCAGGACCTGATGACCGACGACGAACTCGCCGTGGCCGCAGACCTGGTCACCGACGCCGCCGCGGCCGCGCTCGGTCTGCCCGACTACGGCCTCGCCGTCGGCGCCCGCGCCGACCTGGTGGTCGTCGAGGCCGCGTCCCTGCCCGAGGCCGCCGCCGCGCACCCCGCCCGCCGCCTGGTCCTGCACGCCGGCCGCACCGTCGCGGCCGAGGGTCGCCTGCTCGGCTGAACACCCCGTACCAGAGCACCGGTTCGACCCGCACCGTCGATCCGGTCACTTCCCCTGCCCCGGAGACACCACCCATGACGATCCGTCAGCAATCCCATGCCGCGCCCCCGGTCGCGGACCCCACCGGCCCCGGCGACGCGCTCGCCAAGTCTGCGATCGGCACCGCCGACCTCGTGTTCTTCGTGGTCGCGGCGGCCGCCCCGCTCACCGCCATGGCCGGTGTCGCGCCCGCCGCGATCGGCATGGGCGGTATGGCCGCACCGCTGGGCTACGTGCTCTCCGGTGTGCTGCTCGCCCTCTTCGCGACCGGCTTCACCGCGATGAGCCGCTACGTGCGCAACGCCAGCGCGTTCTACGCCTATATAGCCCGCGGCCTGGGCAAGGCCGTCGGCGTGGGCGCGGCGTACGTCGCGGTGGTGTCGTACAACCTGATCGAGATCGGTCTGGTGTCGTGCTTCGGGTACTTCGCCTCGACGGGCGTCGCCGACCTGACCGGGCTCGATCTGCCGTGGTGGCTCTGGGCCCTGGGCTGCGTCGCGGGGGTGGCCGGGCTCGGGTGGCTGCGGGTGACGCTCAGCGCCAAGGTGCTCGGCATCGCGCTCGCCCTGGAGGTCCTGGTCCTGCTCGTGCTGGAGATCGGCGTGCTCGGCGATCGGGGCGGATCCACCTTCGACATGGGCGTCTTCGACCCCTCGTCGCTGTCCGGTGAAGGCGTCGCGGGCATGTTCGTGCTCGCCATCGGCGCGTTCACCGGCTTCGAGGCCACCGCGATCTACGCCGAGGAGGCGCGCGACCCGGACCGCACCGTGCCGCGGGCGACCTACATCGCGGTCGGCTTCCTGGCCTTGTTCTACGCCTTCACCGTCTGGGTGATCATGGGCGCGTTCGGCGGC
The DNA here is from genome assembly GCF_055557415.1 of Embleya sp. L77. Classification (NCBI taxonomy): domain Bacteria; kingdom Bacillati; phylum Actinomycetota; class Actinomycetes; order Kitasatosporales; family Streptomycetaceae; genus Embleya; species Embleya sp. L77. Next base: position 3,035,512 of record NZ_CM145710.1, on the reverse strand, counting down.
GGGAAGTCCGTGGAGATCGCGAACGGCGCCGGCGGCGCCGACATGGTCTTCACCGCCGGCTCCGATTTCGTCGGGCCGTGGCTGGCCGACTCGATGCACGTCCTGATCATCACGAGCGCGTTCGCCGCCACTCTCGCGTTCCACAACGCCGCAACGCGGTACATGTACGCGCTCGGTCGCGAGGGTCTGCTGCCACGCGGACTCGGCCGGGTCGACCGGCGGACCGGCTCGCCGAGCCTGGCCGTGATCGTGCAGAGCGCGTTCGGCCTGGCCGTCGTCGTGATCGGCGCGCTCGCCGACGTGGACCCGTACACGGTGACTTTCCTGTGGCCCAACGGCGCGGGCGTGCTGGGCGTGATGGCCATGCAGGCGCTGGCGGCGCTGGCCGTGTACGGGTTCTTCCGCCGAAACCGCCGCGGCTTCTCGCTCTTTCGGGTCGTGCTCGCGCCCCTTGCCGCGTGCGCCGGACTGGTCCTGCTGACAGTGCTCGCGGTAATCCACTTCGACCTGCTCACCGGCGCGTCGGACGCAGTCAACGCGGCGTTGCTCGTGCCGCTGCCGATGGTGTTCTGCGCCGGGCTGCTGATGGCCCGACACATCCGCCTTACCGACCCCGAGCGCTACGCGCTCCTGACCACGACCGACGTCGAGCGCGACTGATCGGAGTCCACGCACCCGATGGACGGTCCGACGAGAACCCCACCGGACGACAACGCCGACCCACCACCCGACCCGGACGCCCGGCCCCGACCCCCTCCGCCGAACCAGAGGGAGAAGCCCACCCCCTCATGCTCGCCCCTGCCGTAGCGCCCCGCCACTGTCGCGGTACGGGCCGGTGCACCCCAGCCGCCGTCCACGCGCCAGGAGAGCGGCTTCCCGCCGAGGCGGTCCCGGGAACAGCCGCCGCCCGGGCGGCGGCGTCGGCGAGGTGGTGCGAGCGCGCGGGTCAGGGCGGTGGGGACCGTGGGGCGGTGGCACACCCCCTGGGGGCGGCTCCCGGTGTGCGCGCGGGGTCGGCAGGTGTTGCCGGCACGATGGGGGCAGTGGGCAGGGGTTTTCGTCGTCTCCGTCCGCGTGGCGCCTGCTGCGTCCGCAAGTGGCCCGTGGCCCGAACACCGAGGCGACCCGAACACCGGGGTGGCGAACCGGTGATCGGGTCGTCCGATCACTCGGTCAGACGTTGTGGACTCGGAAGCGGGAGACCGTGAAGTCGGTGGGGTCGCCCTCGTCGTGCACCCAGTTGAAAGAGACCTGGAAGCCGTCGTCGGTCTCGCCGAACTCGAAGTTGATATGCCCCTGTTCGTTACCGTTCTTCGCCGCGACGTCGAAGCCCGCGGTGGCCCCCGCGCCCACCGGAGCGGCTTGCGGGATCGCCGCTTTGCCGTCGAGGTCGTTGGTCGTGGTGCTGGTGCCTTCGTAGAGCAGTTGGGTGCCCCGGTAGTCCAGCGTGCCGTCGGCGTTCGGCCTGACCTCGATCCTGGTTTCCAGGCGCACTTCACCGCCGCAGAAACTGTCCCGTCGACTGGCGGTCCACTGGCCGACCGGCGCCTGCAGGTCGTACCAGAAGTAGTCGCCGCCGCTGCCCTCGCAGCGCGTGTAGGTGTTGCCGCCCTCGTGGTCGTACAGGTTCACCCAGCCCTCCAGGCCGACGTGCCGGTAGACCACCGGCGTGGTCGTGCCGCCTCCCGTACCGCCGCCGCCCCCGCCGCCGCCCGGCTCGCAGTCCTGGCAGCGCTCCGCCGACGCGGAGCCGACCGTCAGCGCGCCCATCGCCAGGGTGGTGCTTGCCGTGAGCACGGCCACCTTGCGCATCCGCCGCCAAAGTTTGTCTCGCATGGATCCGTCCCCCTCGTTCGGTGTGACCAGCTCAGCCGTTCTCTCGTTCAGTGGGTCCCGCTCAGCCGTTCTCTCGTTCGGTGAGTCCCACTCAGAAGTTCTCGATGGTGATGTCCGACCTGCCGTCGTCGGCGGCGCCCTCGCCGCTGTGCACATAGACGTTCGCCCCGCCGGACCCGCCCACCGCGATGGTCGGCAGGATCTTGCTCGCCTCGCCGTCCAGGTCCTGGGTCTGATAGTTCGTCCCCTCGAACAGCTTGAGGCGTACTACCGCCTGCATCGTTCCGTCGGCCGCCGGAAAGACATCCACATACGTCTCCAACCGCACTTCGCCGCCGCAGAAGCTGTCCCGTCGGCTCACCGTCCACTGGCCGATCGGCGCGGCCAGTTCGTACGCGAAGGCGTCGGTGCAGTGCTTGTCGTCGCCGAACATGCCCTCCGCGTCGGTCGTCGCGACGGAGCCGGTCAGCCGGACGTGGCGGGTGGGTCCGGTCGATCCGGTACCACCGCCGCCCCCGCCGGTGCCGCCGCCGGTCCCACCGCCGCCGCCCGGCTCGCAGTCCTGGCAGCGCTCCGCGGCGGCGGTGCCGACCGTGAGGGTGCCGGCCGCGATCACGGTGATCAACGCCAAAGGCGCCAACCGACGGGTAAGTCGTCTCGCGTTCACATCGGTGTCCTGTTCGATGACGTCGCGCCGAACGGATCGGCCCGACGAGCGATATGGAATGCCGTGACCTCGGAAGGCACTTGGTCGACCGGTCCTCGGCACGGCTACTGTCAACCGAGCCGCCCCGCCGCACACAGAGTGGTCCGCTACTCCATTTCGCCGCGACGCATACTCCATCGAGGCGCCGACCGGTCGAACGAACGCCGGCCCCGTGGGCGCGAATTCGTGCGGCGGCGAGCCGGGGCCGGCATGCTGCCGAGAACGTGTCCGTCTCGCGGGCCGTGGCCGGGGGGCCTATACGACGGGGGTACGGGGGTCACGATGGACATCGCTCCGGGAGACACGCGCTTGCCGTTCGTGGGCCGCGACGCGGAACTGGGCAAGTTGGACCGCGCGTTACGCGCGTCCACCTGCACCGGCGTCGTGATCACCGGGGCGGGTGGGATCGGCAAGAGCCGTCTCGTCGAGGAGTTCCTCGGTCGGGCCGCGCGTGGCGGTGATTCGGCAGACGTCCGCCCGCCGAGGGCGGGGGCGGGGGCCGCCTCTCGGCGTCGGCACATCGTACGGGTGCGGGCCACCCGGGCTTCGGCGTCGGTGGCGTTGTCGGCGCTGACCCCGTTGCTGCCCCACGGCGCGCGCCCGGAGGAGCCCGCGACGTTCTTCGGGCAGGTGCGGGACGAACTGGCCGCGCGCCGGGCGGCCGGAGGGGGCCGGCCGGTGGTCGCGATCGACGATGTCCACCTGCTCGACGCGTCCTCGTCCGCACTGCTCGCGCTGTTGCTGGCCGAAGACGCGATCTTCCTACTGGCCACGCTGCCCGACGGCGCCGATTGGCCCGACCCGTTGCGCTCGCTGTGGCGTCGCGGCGCGTTGCGGCACGTGGCACTGCCCGCGTTGGACATCGGGCAGGCCGGCGACCTGCTCCGCGCCGCCCTGGGCGCGCCGATCACCACGGTCGCCGTCCGCGCGCTGTGGACGTCGGGCCAGGGCAACCCACTCCACCTCCGCGAGGCGCTGCGCGCCGCGATCGCGGACGATCGGCTGGGCCCGGCGCACGGCATCTGGTGCCTGAAGCGGCCCTTGGCCGACTCGCTGGAGGGTGTCTCGTTCGACGAGCGGATCGACCTGCTGTCCCCCGACCGGCGGGCCGTGCTCGAACTCCTCGCGCTGTGCGGCCCGATCGCGCTGTGCGACCTGCCGCCGGAGACCCCGGCCGACGCGCTGGCCGACCTGGAGGCGGCGCGCCTGGTGGGTCTGCGCCGCGACGACCGTCGGGAACACCTCGCGCTCGCCCAACCGGCCCACGCGCCCGTCCTGCGGGCCGGCGTGGGCCGACTGCGCGCCCGCGCCATCCTGCTGGAGCAGGCCGCGCGGGTACGGGCGCACGGGGCGCATCGCACCGGCGACGCCCTGGCCCTGGCCCGTTGGGAGTTGGCCGCCACCGGCACCGCCGACAGCGAACTTCTGGTCCGCGGCGCCGCCGAGGCTTTGGGCGTCGGCGACGTGGAGACCATGTGCCGATTGGCCCGAGCCGCCCTGCGGCATGGACCCGACGTGCGGGCCGGGGTGATGCTGGGCGAAGCACTGGGACAGCGGGGCGAGTTCGCGGAGGGCATCGCGGTCCTGGAGCAGACCTTCGCCGCGGCCCGGGGCGCCGACGCCCATCCGGCCGGACTGGCCCTGGCCGTGCACCACTTCTACGGACCCGGCAACCTGCCCCGCGCGCTGGCCGTACTGCGCGAGGCCGCTCGTCGGGCCGGCCCCTCCCCCGCGCTGTCCGCGTGGACCGCAACCATCCTCGTCGCGACGGGGCGAGTCGCGCGGGCCGGCGACGAACTCGACGCCGGCCCCGGCCTCGGCGCCGACGATCGGCCGGGGCCGGACCTGGTCCTGCATCTCCAGGCCCGCCTGCGCGTCGAACTCGCCCGCGCGCGGCCGGAGGACGCGATCCGCACGGCCCGCGCCGCGTACGCCGCACACCGCGAACTCACCGACCGTACCGAGGTCTTCTATCCCGCCCGCAGCTCGTACCTGGTTGCCTGGGCGCTTTTGGAGGCCGGGTGCCTGGACGAGGCCGAACGGGTACTCGTCGAGGGCCTGGACGAATTGTTGCGCGCACCGGTCCCGGCGCTGGTCGTGTGGTTCGGCTGGGTACACGGCCGGATCGCGCTGGATCGCGGGCGCCTACGGCTGGCCGCCACACTCTTCGCCGAGGCCCGCGCCCAGGCCCATGTGCAGGGCCACCGATTCGCCGAGCAGCGCGCGCTCGCCGGCCTGGTCCTGGCCCGGGCCCAAGCCGGCCACACCGGAGCGGAGGCGGACGAGCTCGCGCTGGCCGTCGCCGACGGCCAAAGCGCGCTGTGCGGGTGGGACACCACGCGCGCGTACGCCTGGGCGCTGCGCTGCCGCGGGCACGCGGACGAGGCTCACGCGGTCCTGCGCACCGGCGCCGCCTCGGCGCGCGACCGTGGCGATCCGAGCGCGGCCCTCACCCTCGAACACGACCTGGTCCGCTGGGGCGACCGGGCAGCGGCGATCCGCGTGATCGCGTCGACCGACGTGGTCCAAGGCGCGCACGCGGCAGCTCGCGCCGCCCATGCGCGCGCGGTCGCCACGGCCGACCCGCACGCGCTGAGCGCCGTGGCGGACCAGTGGGCCGCCCATGGCGCGGTATTGCTCGCGGCCGAGTGCCTGGCCCGGTCCGCCCGACTCCGCCGACACGCGCACGACGCACGCGCGGAAGCGGCGGCTCGACGCGCCGAATCGCGGGCACTGCTCCTGGTCGCAGAGTGCGAGGAGGCTGCGACGCCGGCATTGGCGACCCTGTCCACCGCCGCGAGCCTCAGCGTCCGCGAGCATCAGATCGCCCTCCTGGCCGCACAGGGTCACACCAGCAGGGAGATCGCCGTGACGTGCGGGTTGTCGATTCGCACCGTCGACAACACGCTGGGCCGCGCCTACCGAAAGGTCGGCGTCCGCGACCGCCACGGCCTGCGCTCGATCCTGCCCGCCGCAAGGACTACTTGAAGCCTGCCGGGGACGTCCATCAGGGGGACGATCCAGCAGGGGCACGTCCATCAGAAAGACGAAGAACTCGGCGATCTCGAAGGCGATCCTCACCGGCATCTGGGTGGGGTCGGTGATGATCCCGACCGGGCTGCCATGACCCTGTCGATCACCGCGATCGCCGGGTTCAGGGCGCGTTGCAGGGCGCGGGTCCGGCTACAAGCGCATCGCGGGTCCCGGCTGTTCGGACCGCACGATCAGACGCCGCGTCAAGTACCGGGCTGCCAGGGGAGTTGGGCCTTACCGGCGAGATCGCCCGTACGGGCGTATCCGCCCCGATCCAGGCCGGCAAGAGGTGGGTGGTGGAGCGGAGGCACGCGTGGATAACAGCTTCGGCAAGCTACGGCGCTGCACCGAGAAACGCAGTCGGCTCGTGGACTTCTACTTCTACCTGTCGGCCGCGATAGTCACACTGCGTATGCTCATCCGTCATGCGACCCGCGCTACCGCTGGGACGGCCGCCCCCACCGGCAAGCGTCTGAAGTGACGCCTGCCGCAGGGTGCTCTGAACTCGAAACTCCGTGCGGCGGCTGTGCGGCTACCCTGCGGGAATGCCGTACGAACTCAACGCCGTCATTGGAATGTTCGACCTGCTCAGGAGCCGAACTGCCGGGACTTGGGCAGCGGCTGTCGCCCCGCTCCGACAACGCATGGGGCTGGTGCCTGTCACCAAACAACTCCTCGCGGAGCCGGCCGGTTGGCCTGCCGGTCAGGATGGCATCGGGCCCGGTCAACCATTCACCGTGATGTCCCCGGCCTTCGAGCAGATCTTGAGCGACTGGTCCCGGGACGGGCCGATCGCCTACGTGGAGGCCGACTTCCACGGCGGAGACGGATACCAGACCGCTGCCGTGTGGCGAACCGGCGCGAAGGCGTGGGGTCCGGCCCATACCCGGGTCTTCACCGGTCCGCAGGAAGACTGGCCGATCAATGCCGCGCTCGCCCTACTCGATGTCGTTCCGAGCAGTTCCGAAGAAGGGAGCCATCACGACCTGTTCGTGGAGGCGGGGCTTGGTTGGGAACAGGACATGGACGGCTGGCAGTTGGCCGGCCGGGCTGCTCGTTGGGCGGCAACCTACGACGAGTGGCATGCGGAGCACGAGAGAACAGCGCGTGCTGCTGCGGAGTTCGAGAAATACAGGAGGCTCCCAAACGTTCCGGTGGCTCTGGACGGTAAGGCGATCATGGAGCTGCTCGGCCTACCTCCGGGCCCACTGATCGGTGCGGCCACTCGCCATCTACAAGATCTGCACCTCGAACGCGGCCCGCTGTCCCGGGAAGAGGCCGTAACCCGGCTGCGGACCTGGGCCGTGGAGCAAGACACGGGGCGCCGAGGCCGGTGATCGGTCAAGTAATCGTTTCATGCGGACGTCAATCATGCTGCCACCGAGGCGTGAGATGGCGCGCTCCGAACAGAGATGACGCAACACGGGTCAGAGGTCCCTCGCAGTCACAGAACGTCAACACCCCCGTGATCATGTGAGCTCCAGCTCGCGTCGTCGCGACCCACTCGGTTTCCCAACAGTGCCCGGCCTCCTGCCGGTCGCTCTTGGTCTCGGGACTTGAACGCCGCGGTGCGCCCTCCGGAGGATGTGGCCCGGAGAGCGGGGTCGTCCAGCGCCACGAGTTCTCCGTCCGGCACCGCGTTCACCGCGCCGAAGGCCTCGCCGGGGACTCGGCGCCGGGGACGGCGCGGGACGTGGATTCGGCGGCGGCTCCGGGATCGGAGCGGGCGCTACCCACCGTCTCTCGCAGGCGGCCGCGAAATACGCGCCGACATCGCCGAAGGCATGCCCGCGCAGGGACTCAGTCAGTGGTGTCCCAGGAGTTGAGGACCGCCGCGACGCTCGCCGCGGTGGAGGACGCGCGGGTCAACTCGTCGGCCAGCGCGGTGACACCGGCCTGGGTGAGCTTGATCGACACGCCGCACGCCGAGAGGTAGCCGTGGGCCACCGCGACGGCCACTCGCAGGTTCGAGTGCTCCAGCCAGCGCATGCGGCCCAGACTGCGCGCGAGCGCCGCGGCCTTGGCGTAGGGGCCGTGGTAGACGTCCTGTCCGGCGATCACCGCCCGATGCCGCTCCACGGCTGCGACCGGCACCCCGTAGTCGTCTGGGGCCGGATCGTCGCGCCCCGCGCGACGTGCCACCTCGAGGATCCACGCCAGGTCGACGCGCACGCTCACCCGCGCGCCTCGATCTCGTCCAGGAGGTCGCCGTAGCCGTCCAGGACCTCCTGCGCGCCCGCGAGGAACACCTCGCGCAGACGTTCGTTGTCCGTGCGGATCAATTGTGTGCGGCGGCTTGACCATCCGCTGCAGGCATCGCCGACGGGCACGGGACGACGCCGTGCCGCACGGCAACGGCGACTGGCCCACGGCGCCGGATGGGGTGTGCTGTGCGGTGTGTGGCATTCGGGTGAACAACGGGCGGGGCCGAAGTCCTCCGGGCGTGTGCGTCGTTGATCGACAGGAGGGCGTCGGGACGGACCGACGCCACGGCGACGAGGGAGTGTTCGTGGGTTCGTTCAAGAAGGTCACCATGGTGATGGCCGGCACCGCCGCCGTCCTGATGGCGGGCGCGGGCGCCGCCCACGCCGAAGCCGACGCGGACGGCGCCGCGGTCGGCTCCCCCGGCGTGGCCTCCGGCAACCAGATCCAGATCCCGGTCCACATCCCGATCAACCTGTGCGGGAACACCGTCAACATCGTCGGCATCCTCAACCCCGCCGTCGGTAACACCTGCCTCAACATCGACGGCGACGACGACGAGCACAAGGGCCACGGCAGCGAGCACCAGGCGCCGCAGCACGGCGGCCACCGAGGCTGACCCCGGACAGCCACACCGGACGTTCCTCCACGTCCGACACACCGAGACCCCCGCGCCTGCATCCCGCGGGGGTCTCGGCACACCCGGAAGCACCTCACACGACGGAACCCACCGGACGTGGCTCGTGATCGCTGCCTACGCACAGTTCTTCCTCGCCCGGCCACGTGCACAAGGCCGTCGGCCGCCCTGGGAGAAGCCCGCCGAACCGAACAAGGCTCACCCCGGCCCGAGTCCGCCGCGGGTTCGGGAACCCGCACGCCAACACCGCACGTCCCGCAGGAGCACCGAAACCCTCACGGTCAGGACCAGGACGACCCCGCGGCTCCCGACCGCAGCCCCGCCCCCCGCCACGACGTCGGACGCATCGTGAAAGCCGGCGAGCGCGCCGGCAGACCCAGCCACCACGACACTGGGACAAAACCCCGTCGTCCAGGTTGAACGACAAGTTCAACCAGGCGTCAACTCACGTGACACCGAACCGCACTCTCTGCTCCGCTCATACTCGACCCCGCCTTCACCGGCAGGCCGCTCTGAGTTCGCGGATCAGGGCGCGGACGGAGAGGCTGGAGGCCAGCTCCGGGGTGGTGACGTAGCCCACGGACCGGGTCGGGCGCTCGGGTCCGAGATCGGTGATCTCGATGCCGTCCGGGGCTTCGTTCAGCGAGAGCGCGGGCATGATCGCCATGCCGAGACCTCTGCTCACCATGGAGAGCACCGCTCCGTCGTCCTCGGTCAGGACGGTCGCCTTCGGAATCCAGTCCTGCCCGGCCCACCACTGGCGGGTGTAGGAGCCGCAGTTCTCGTGCCAGTCCACCAGCGGCAGGGAGCGCGGGGCGGGGTGGCCGGCCGGGTGCACCAGCGAGTAGTGCTCCTCGATGAGTACGTCGCCGACGAGCCCGGCGGGCACGGGCGAGGTGGCGCCGATCGTTGCGATGCCCACGTCCGCGCGCCCCCCGGCGACCTCGCCGGCGGTGCCCGCGCCCAGTTCGCGGACGACACGCACCTCCGGTTCGATGCCGGGGTGTCGGGCGGTGAGGCGCTCCAGGACGGGCGGCAGCAGGTAGAGGGCGGCGCTACGAAAGGCGGCGATCCGCAGCGGGCCGGCGACCGTGCCCCGCTCGGCGCCGCGGGCCTCTGCGGCCAGGGTGTCCAGGAGCCGCAGGACCCGGCGGGCGTGAGCGGCAGCCGCGATACCGGCCGCGGTGGGCGTCGCGCCCTTCCGGCCCCGCTCGAAGAGGACCGCGCCGACCTTGCGTTCCGTCCCGCGTATGGAGTGCGAGACTGCGGACTGGGTCAGTCCGAGAACCTTGGCGGCCGCCGAGAACCCGCGCTCGCGGTCGACGGCCACGAGGATGCGGAGTTCGTGCGGGGCAAGGTCGGTGGCGGCAGCCGCAGTGGGCGCGGGGGTTCTGGGGGCTGAGGCTGTCATAGGGGGTCCCACCTGCTGCTATGAGGGCCCTTCATGGACCGGGCCGTTCCATGAGCGCAACCCTCTCCCCGGCTTCCGCATTCCTCCGTACGGTCACCGTCATGACCGAGACCGCGCTCACCGTGCACCAGACCGCACGCCCTCATGGCTTCCCCACCCCCGACCACTTCGCCTTCGTCGAGTCCGCGATGCCGGAGCCCGGCCCGGGAACGGCGCTGGTGGAGAACTTGTACTGGTCGGTGGATCCCTACCACCGCGAAATGATGGACGGGGACTTCGCGCTGAACGCTCCCCTGGAGGGCCGCACGATCGGCCGGGTCGTGGACTCCCGCGATCCGGCGCTCCGCGAGGGCGAGATCGTCTTCCACCGGCAGGGCTGGCGCACTCACACCGTCGTCACCTCCGAAGAGGCGCGTGCGGTCCCCCGTTTCGACGGCGTACCGCTCTCCGCGCACCTGAGCATCCTCGGCGGCACCGGCCTGACCGCCTACGTCGGTCTCACCCGCATTGCCGAACTCCGCGAAGGGCAGGACGTGTTCGTCTCGGCGGCGGCCGGCGGTGTGGGCACGGCCACCGGGCGGCTCGCCCGGCTGATGGGCGCGGGACGGCTGGTCGGCAGCGCGAGCAGGGCGGCGAAGGCCGCCTACCTGACCGAAAACGTCGGCTACGACGAGGTCTTCGACTACCGCTCGGGCCCGGCGGCCGAACTGCTCGCCAAGGCGGCGCCCGAAGGAATCGACCTCTACATGGACAATGTCGGCGGCGAACTCCTCGAAGCGGCGATCTCCTCGCTGCGGGAGCACGGACGGATCGTGCGGATCGGCACGATCGCCCAGTACAACAGCACCGGCACGCCCTACGCCCTACGCAACCTTCCCGACATTGTCGAGAAGAGCCTGCGCATGGAGGGCTTCTTGGTCCGCAACTACCGTGATGTTCAAGAGGAGTTGTACGAGTTCGTCGTGCCGCACCTGCAGAGTGGACGGGTCACGCTCGATGAGACCGTGGTCGACGGCTTCGGCGGCATCGTGGACGGGTTCCTGGGAATGCTGCGGGGCGAGAACCAGGGCAAGATCATCGTGCGGGCGGCCGGGGCGGACCTCTGACGGACCTGGGCGTGCCCGGCGCCGCAGAGGAGCGGGGATCCACCTCCGGCAGGGCGAGCGCACCCACCGAGCCCCGGCAGGAATCCCTGGTAAGCGTGGTCCACGGCCTTCAGCGCGACGAGGTCGGCCCTGAAGCGGAGAAGACCGCGTCGGTCGTGCCGGCCGCCCGGGTGCTCGGCAGAACGCACCCGAGACTCGCCGCCACCCATCGTGTCAATCGCCGACCGGCGGATTGCCGGACGTCGAGGCCGGCTCTGCCTATCGGAGGGGCATTTGTGTCCGAAAACCATTGCTCCAGGTCCGCTTGTTTGGTGGGATGCGGTGGCTGCGACGGCCGACCGACCCGACCGGACCCATCCTCATGTCGCGCGCGGAGGGGCCGGAAGGCCCGCTGATCCGCGCCCGCCGAGGGTAGTGAACCGGTGTCCGACGGCCCGTCGAGCGCGGGTACCGCGATCACTGGCATGTCCGGAATCTGACCGAGGATGACATCGAGGCGACTGTTTCCGGCGGCGCGCCGAGCAGAGGATGGATTGCACGGGCCCGGACGCGCGAAACGTTCGGCCCGGGTACGGCCGCCGCACCCCTCGCGCGGCCGATCCTTCCTCCACGAAAGGTCACTACATGCGCGCATTCACCTCGCGTCCCACCGCCGACACCGGCGGCCCCACCCCGCGCCGCCGGCGCGGTCTGGTCGCCAAGGCGATCGCGGCCACGGGGGCGGCAATCGTGCTCGGCTCCACGGCGTTCGCAGGCAGTGCCGGGGCGATCGTCAACGGGCAGGACTCGACCCAGAGTTACCCGTTCATGGCCTACGTCCCGATGAAGGCCGGGGGCGTGGACGCCGGCTGCGGAGCGACCCTGATCGATCGACAGTGGGTGCTCACCGCGGCGCACTGTGTCGACCGTGATCTGCCGATCGAACTGGCCGGGACGGTGCGGATCGGCAGCGAGAACCGCACGCAGGGCGGCACCGTTCGCGGCATCGACAAGATCGTGATGCACCCCGGCTACTCGCAGCCGGCCGAGGATGGTGGCTACAACGTGAACGACCTCGCGTTGATCCGCCTGGACCGGCCGGTCAAGGAGAAGCCGATCAAGCTCGCCAAGCAGGCCGGGCCGGTGGGCACGCCGACTCGGCTCCTGGGCTTCGGCACCATCGTCGACCCGGACAGCCTGGAGAACGCGGTCTTCCCGAACCGGCTCCAGGAGCTGGACACCCGCCTGGGCACCAGCGCCGAGTGCAACGGCCGCACCGACGCCACCCGCCTGTGCACGATCAGCCAGAAGCCCAAGGCCATGGCCTGCTTCGGCGACTCCGGCGGCCCGCAGATCCAAAAGAACCGCGGCGGCCGGTGGGAACTGATCGGCACCACCTCGGGCGACGGCGACGGCAAACCCGGCTGCGCGACGGGCCCGGGCCTGTACACGAACGACACCGCGTACAGGACCTGGATCCACAAGACGATCCACGGCCGCAATTAGTCCGAGTCGCCGCACCCCCGGCGCGTGGCGATCGTCGCCGGGCGCCGGTGTGGTGCCGGTTCGGGACCATGCCCGCCGTCCGGGGTCGCCGTCCCGGGGCGCTGTCCCGTCCGAGTCGACGACTGACGGCCGTTTCCCAGGCGCGGGCGTGGTTTGCGACCGGGTCCGTGCGGACCTCGGTCGCCTGCCCCTCACATGGCAGCCGAAGACCGGAAGCAGCGGCTGCGCGTCGGGGTAGTCGCGGGAGCAGGCCGGGCACAGGTACACCTCGTGTGACCGTGCCCGGCCGTTCACGTTCGTCGGACACAAGGGACCATCACCGCGGGGTGTTGGCGCCGCCGACCACCCCGACCGACACCGGCGTCCGGTTCGTCATCGGACGCACCCCGCCGACCGACGAGTTCGTCGGCCTGTCCAAGGCCTACGGCTCGAAGATCACGAGCGACGGCATCGTGAGCAGCTGTGGTGCGTCAGCTCTTCTGCTGCGCGACCGCCGCTTCGGCTTCCTTCTGGAGCTGGTCCAGCACGTCCTTGGGCGACTTGCCGGAGACCGCGCTGCCGAGCTGCTCCTTGATCTTGGGCGAGAGCACGTCCCACGCGACGTCGTTCAGCGGGTAGAACTTCGCCTTGGGCAGCAGGTCGATGTATGGCTTGAGACCGGCGTTGGCCGGGTTGGCCGTCATCTTGGCCATCACCGACTTGGTCACCGGCGGGAAGCTGTACTGCTCCTGGAACTTGATCTGCTGGTCGGTGCTGAACGCGTGGTCCAGGAACGCCCTGATCTGGTCCTTCTTACCGTTCTTCTTGAACGCCATCATCCAGTCGCAGACCCCCAGGGTCTCGTTCAGCGGACCCGCCTTGCCCGGGATCGGCGCGGTCGCGTACTTGAGGTTCGGGTAGTCCTTCTTCAGCGTGGCGATCATGGTGGGGTTGCTGTTCACCATGCCCACGCTGCCGCCGTAGAAGTCCGTGTAGACGTCCTTGCGGTTCTTCGTGCCGGGGTTCGACTGGGGCTCGGTCACGCGCGGTGCGCCAGGCGAGGAGCGCACGGCGGCAGTGTCAGCCCGCCATCGCCGGAACATTGTTGGGCGAGTATCGAGAGGCGGGGACGGCGATCGGCAGCATCGCCTGGACGGTGCGGCCGGCGCCGCAGTCTTCGACGTCCACCCTGCCGGCGAGGCTTGCGACGATGTCCAGGCCGCGGCCGTGCTCGTCGGGGTCGCAGAGGCGCGGCCGACGCCGGGTGCAGTGGTCCCCGTGGTCGTCCACCACGATGTTCAGCACGCCGGCGTCGTTCAGCACGCCGGCGTCCAGGACCAGGCGGACCGTCATGACGCTCCGGCCGTACTGCGCCGCGTTCGCGGCCAGCTCGCCGACGATCAGAACCGCGGAGTCCCGATCGTCGCCGACCAGACCCCAGCGGGCGAGCATGGCGCCCGTGAAGCGGCGGGCATCGGCGACCCGGACGTCCCGGGCCGGCAGGGCGATCACGGCGTGCCGTCGGTCGACCGTCGGTGCGGGGCGGCGAACCCGGCCCCGGACACCCGCCTGCGATCCGCCGGGCGCGACCTCGACGCGACGCTGCGGGGCGTCGAGGACGCCGGCGGTTCGGTATGGGCACATCTCGAGTGCCTCCAGATCGTGCAGCTCGGCCGGTGGCCGAGCGGTCGTGCCGTGCCGGGGGGTTCGGGCTCTACTCGTGATCCAAGCTACCCCTTGGTCCAATAGGTGTAAATAGTATCTTCCGGGACTTAGAATAAGGGGAGACCGACCAGACGGCCGAGGAGTTTCATGCTCAAGCGCACGGCACGGGACATCCGCCGGCAGAACCGGTTCGAGGTGCTGCAGAGCACGTACGCGGCCGGCGAACACGTGAGCCGGCAGCAGATCGCAACCGCGACCGGGCTGTCCACCGCCACGGTCGCGAACCTGACCGGCGAGCTCCTCGACGTCGGCGTGCTCGTCGAGGTCGGACGGGAGGACTCCGGCGGCGGACGCCCCCGGGCACGCCTCGCGGTCAACGCCGAGCGAGGACTGCTGGTCGGCGTCGACGTCTCCGAGGACTTCGTCCACCTCGAGCTGTACGACCTCGCGATGAACGCGCTGCGCACCGTCGAGCGCCGGATGGACCCGCAGGGCAGCTCCCCGAGCGACGTGGTGGAACACATCACCCTGGGCGTCGACGACCTCCTCGCCACCCCGGACGTGGATCCCGACCGGGTACTGGGCATCGGAGTCAGCCTGCCCGGACTGGTCGAACGCGAGGGCGGCGTCTCCGTCCTCGCCGTCTACGGACACTGGCGCGACGTACCCATGAAGGCCCTCTTGGCCGAACGGCTCGACTTCCCGCTCCACGTGGACAACCCGCTCAAGGCCAGCACCGTGGCCGAGCTGTGGTTCGGCGCCGGACGCGACGTGGACGACCTGGCCGTCGTCACCCTGCGCACCGGCGTCGGCGTCGGCCTGGCCATCGACGGATCCCTCTACCGCGGCACCACCAACAGCGCCGGCGAATGGGGTCACATCATCCTCGTGATGGACGGACGCGCCTGCCGATGCGGCAACCGCGGATGCGTCGAGGCATACGTCGGCGCCACCGGCATCCTGCAGACCCTGCGCGAAACGGACCCGCACCACCCGATCCTCACCATCGACGACCAGATCGCCGCGATCGAGGCCATCGCCGACGCAGCCCGCCGAAACGACCCCATCGCCGAACGGGTGATCGAGGAAACCGGCCGCTACCTCGGCGCGGCCGTCGCCACCCTGATCAACATGCTCAACCCGACCGGAATCGTGCTCGGCGACTGGGTCGCCGACCGCCTCGGCGAACCGCTGCTGACCGCCACGCGCGACGCCGCGGCACACTACGCACTCGACCAGCCGTTCGGAGCGGTGACCCTGAGCCTGTCCGAACTGCCGGACAACCCGGTGTGCCTGGGAACGGCCACCTTCGCCCTCGAAGGCTTCCTCAACGACCTCACCGCGCACTCCGGCCGGTTGCCGGCCCGGCCCACCGTACGAGCGCTCACCCGCTGACGACGACCCCGGCGGCAGACGGCGAACCGCCGCCCGCCGCCCGGGACTCACGCGTCCTGCCGTTGCTCGCGGACATGCACGTGGTGGTTCCCGCGCTGCCGGGCTTCCCGTTCGCGGCCCGCTCACCTGCCCGGCATGTCGGCCAATCGAATCGCCGGGATCGTTGCGGACGCTCCACCACCGCAACGACGCCGGGAAGACGCCAAAGCATGGACGCCTGTTCTAGCCGTTGTGGCGCGCCCCGGGGCTGACGGTCCCGTCGGTTTCGATCGCGGCCAGGGCGTGGTCGACGTCCTGGTATTCGGCGACGACGAGGGACAGGCCGGTCACGCGCAGCATCTTGCGCAGTCGCTCGGGTGGGGCCGCGACGACGACCGTGCCTTGGTGAATGCGGGTGCGGTGGAGGAGGGCGACCAGGACGGCCAGGCCGGTGGAGTCGGAGAACCGCAGGTGGGCCAGGTTCAGGACCACCCGGTGGAGTCCTTGGTCGATCAACTCGAAACCGCGCCCGCGCAGTCGGGGCGCGGTGTGGTGGTCGAGGTGGCCGCGAACGTCGACAACCGCGACACCCGGACGTGGGGTGTGCACGGTCAGAACGAGGTCGGGTTCAGGCACGCCCATCGGATCGCCGCCTTGCCGGTCGGGAATGTCCACAGCGGTGTACTCGGTTGCCTGGCTGTATCGCACGCTTCAGCGTCGATCGACTGCGGCCACGGACGTGTCGGCCCGCCGCGTGCTGTTCGACGGCCCACCGTGTGGTGAGCATGTCGAGCAGACGCGGCCCGTAGCCGCCGTGGCCGTTCGCGGGCGCTGGAGGACGAGGAGATCGGGGGCGCGATCGCCCACCGAGGTCTCGACTCCGTCGGGGATGGACGCCGTCTGCGACGGACGCACTCGCGGGTCGGCGTCGAAACCGGATCCGTTCGCCGCTTACGGCGTGCCGGCGGGGCCGGTGCCCGGGCTGCCCGGGGTGCCCGGTGCCGTGTTGCCGTAGTAGTCGGCGGTACGGGTGCGGTGGTCGTGGTCGTCGAGGTGCTTGTCCTTGTCGAACTCGGGCGAGTTCTTGATCTCTTCCTTGGTGCGCGAGACGTGCACGACCTTGTTCTCGGTGTCGATGCGCGAGATCGTCCCCGCGGGCAGCAGGACGTGCTTGCCGAAGATCCACACGCCCGTGTCCACCACCAGGTAGGACGCGTCGACCTCGTCGTTGTGCTTGTCCACCTTGCCGATGTGACCGTCGGAGGCATCGACCTTGTAGCCGGCCAGGCTCGTGCCGGCCGTGTAGCCGGACTCGGGACGGTGACCCCACACATTGTCGGCGGTACTCACAGAAAAACCCTCCTCGGGTGTCGACGACCCCTGCGGCAGACGGCGAACCGCCACCCGCCGCCCGGGACTCGTCCGTGCAATGGTTCTGCGCACGCCTGCCCCACCGTTCCTGCCCCACACCCACGATCCGAGGAGACGACGGTCGCGGCCGGCGAACGGTGCCCCCGGTGAGCGTCGTGTTGCCGCCGCCGCTGCCGCCGGGAGCAGAGTTGTTGCCGGCGTTACCGCCGTTGCTGCTGTTGCTGCCGTTGCTGCCGTTGCTGCCGGAGACACCCGTGGCGTCGAAGCCCACCTGGGTCACCCCCGCGGGGACGGCGGTGTAGACGAACGTGCAGGTCACCAGGCTGCCGGCCCGTATGCAGGTGCCGGTCGGAGACGGACACCGCGCCACACGACCACCCGAAAAGTCGAGCCGTTCCGGAAGGGTCACGACCCCTCCGGAATGCGGCGCACGATGCCCACGACACATTCCGACCGCCGCTCAAACAGTGACATGCGTCACGAGCGCGCGAGTAGCCGTGACAGCGTCACGCCCGCCGAACCGCGCCTACTTATCGCGCTTTGTCCGACTGGGGTAATCCATCCGCTTCCAAGCCGAATTGAGCATCCCGACGAATGGGATCCCATGCGTCGTTTTCGATGGCCATTGGCGTTTCCGATTGCCGATCACCAATTTCGCATCACGTGGTGACCACACCGCCGGCACGACTGTCCGTCCCGAGTCAAGTCTGCCCTCCGGTTCCGCCCCGCAGGCGGCCACCGACACTTGCGAGCCCGTTCCCGGACTTCCAACAATGGCGGCCCGCCGGCGTCCGACGGCTCCGGCAACAGGACGCTACGCCGAAACCAAGTGAGGTCACGCATGCGGAAGCACCGTCACCGCAGGACGCAATACAAAAAGAAGATGGCCATAGCCGCCGCCACCCTGGGCATCATCGGCATACCCACCGCCGCCATGGCCTGCCTGGCTCCCCAGGGCCCGGGCGGGACGAAGAACGTCGCGGGCGCGACGAGGAACGTCGGCAACCAGAGCACGCACCCCTCCTCCAGCCTGCCCCTCCCCGGCACACCGGTCCCCAGCCGGACGGACAGTGCGGCCGATCCGACCGGGGGAACCCACCCGACCGCGAAGACCACTCGCACTCCGCACAAGCGGAAACCCACCGGGACGACCAAGCTCCCCACCGCAACGACACCGATACCGACCCAATCTGCCGCGACCCGACCGACAAACCCCGTCGGCGAGCCGACCACCGAAGCAAGCAAGCCCCCCGCCCCGGCGAAACCCACCACCGAAGCAAGCAAGCCCGCCACTCCGACGAAACCAACCACCCCCGCCGACACGCAACCGGCGACCAGCCCGGCCGTTCCGCCCTCGAGCTCCGCCGCCGAGGTGGTGACCCTCGTCAATCAGGAGCGCGCCAAGGCAGGATGCCCGGCACTCACCGTCAACACGAAACTGACGGCCGCCGCCCTGCAACACAGCCAGGACATGGCCGCCCACGCCAACATGTCGCACACCGGCTCCGACGGCTCCGACCCGGGCGAGCGCATCACCCGCGCCGGCTACACCTGGACGACCTACGGCGAAAACATCGCCCACGGCTACAGCACGTCCCAGCAGGTCATGACCGGCTGGATGAACAGCCCCGGACACAGGCAGAACATCCTCAACTGCTCCTTCAAGGAGATCGGCGTCGGCCTCGCGGGCCCGAACTCCTACTGGACGCAGAACTTCGGCACGGCCCGCTGACACCACCGGCCCGCCAACACCGCCGGCCGGTCCCCAACACCCACAGCACCGGCCGGCGGACGCGGATCGCCCACGCCGCGCCACACCTCCCCGGCGCCGATCCCCCACCCGGCACGCCGCTCCCCGCGAGGCCAACGGAAAGACCCGACACCGTCGAATCGGCACCGCCCAGCCGGCACTCCGCCCCCGGCCACCGATCGTCGCCGACGGCCGGCGACGCCGACCAGGGTCCCGACGTGCCGCTCCCGCCGCGCGCGAGCACTGTCGAGCGCGTCCGAGGCCGGCCGTGGTGATCAGCCATGCGCCCAGGTCGCGGATCGCCGCCGGGTCCGCGATACCGCGCGGAACCCAGACCACCTGGACGCAGTCCGAGCACGCGCCGAGGCCGGGGCTCACCCGTCGGCCGGCATCGTTCCGAACGCGCCGATCAGCTCGTCGAACTCCGCATGCAGCAAGGGCACGTGGGCGTCGGCGCCCGGCAGCACCCAGAACCTGTCCTCGCGGATCGCCGCGGCGACCTGTTCGCCGGCCTCCCGGGCGCTCATCGCCCCCGCCTGTGACCTGCGCATCGCGTCGATCACGTCCCGCGCCGCCGGAGCCGGCCCGCCGTCTCCGGGAGTCTCGTCGCGGGCGTGCGCGGCGGGGCGGGCGTTGACCCGGTCGAGCATCTCTGACCGCACCTTGCCGGGACACAGCAGCGACACCCCGACCGCGGTTCCCGCCAGTTCCGCGCGAAGTCCCTTGGTCAGGCCGACGATGGCGTGCTTCGTGGCACTGTAGGGTCCGGTCATCGCGCCGCCGATCAGGCCGCCCATCGACGCGGTGTTCACGATGTGCCCGCCTTCCGGTTGCGCGAGCATCAGCGGAACGAACGTCCGTACGCCGTGCACGACTCCCCACAGGTTGACGTCCACGACCCACTGCCAGTCGACGAGTTCGGTCTCCCACTGCCTGTTCAGCGTCCACACCCCGGCGTTGTTGCAGACGACGTCGACCCGTCCGAACCCGGCGAGCGCGGCATCCGCGAGGGCTTGGACGGCCGCCGCGTCCCGCACGTCGGTGGGCACCGCCAACACCTCGGCGCCGTCCGCTGCCAGTGTCGCGGCTGCCTCCTCGAGCCGTACCGCATCCCGGTCCGCGAGGACCACCCGCATCCCCTCGCCCGCGAGCGCCTGCGCGATGCCGTAGCCGATCCCACCGGCCGCCCCGGTGACCACACCGACACGTCCCACACGTTCCCGCATTCCGCTCTTCCCGTCCGGGCAACCCGCACCGACCGCCCTCGCCCGCGCGTCCGCCGCCGCCCGGGAACCCGAGACCTCGACGTGCGAGGCCCCCGATGATCGAGGCTCGGGTGTCCGACCCGATTCGACCTGCGGATTGCCCTCTCTTCCAGTCTTCCGGCCCCGTCAAATCCGGCGCCCTGTGGCATAGGAACCACGAGGTTCCCGCAGCCCTCGGCGGCCACCACGAACCCGCGGAGATTTGACGGCGAGGCGCGCCCAAGGGGACGTCACACCGCGACGGGGCCGCTCCGAAGGCGCGCACCGGCCCGGCGCGCGTACCCGATTTCGACTGCCGAGAGCACCAACGTGAGGACCCACAGGCCCAGTTGCAACTTGTCCTGGAGCGGGTCCGGCACGTTGGCGAGGTCGTCGGGTACCCCACCCGAGATCCACTCGACCAACACATTGCCGTACGAAGAGGTGCCGTACACGAAAGCGGGTGCGGCCAGTGGCGCCAGATAGGGGTGCGCGACCCGAGCGCCGAACAGGTCGCCCACCGCGGCGGTGAAAATCATCGCGAGGACGGACAGCGCGGCCACGACACCCGCCACCAGAACCAACGAAGAAATCAGGTGGAACAAGACAAAGGATCCCCCGGTGCGATGTGCCGATTCGATGCTGTACCGGACGAATCCGAACGTCGCCGCCGAGACGATCAGGGTGACCAGGGTGTACGAAACCGGCCCCGCGGCGCGGTCGTCGCCCATCACGAACCGCCGCAGCGCGGGTCCTCGCGGCGGGCCGGACACCAGGGCCAGGACGAACCCGACTCCGAGCACCACCACACCGGCCACGACCGCGCCGGCCATGGCCTTCGCGACCAGGAGGTCGAAAGCCGCGTCGACACCGTCCGGCGCCCATCCATAGCGGATCACCAAATAGAGCAGGAGCGCCGTGGACAGCGCCCCGCGGACCCGTCCGATGATGTCGAAGGCGTCCGTCTCGCGCATCGGATCGGTGCGGTAGCGCGACAGAAACGCTCTTCCAGCCGCGAGGACCCCGGCGGTGAGGGCCGCGGCAAGCAGATACAACACGACGTGCACCAACGAACTCTCCCCCGTACGCCAGTCGATGCGAGTGGCGTCCCGAAGGCTTCCACATCACGCGACGCGGCGGCAAAAGCGTTTCGACGCAGCTCGGGGCGACGCATCTCGCAGCAGGACCTCCTCCGCGCGACGAACCTCGCGAGTACCGGGGGCGCCGAGAAGGGCCGCCGCCGGCCGAGCCGCTGCCCTCGATGCACCATGCCGGGGCTTGCGGCCGGGTGCGAAGCGGCCACGGGTGGGCCGAGGTTGCCCTCCCCGCTCAGGACTCGTCCGCGTCCTTGCCCCAGTCCCGCAGTCGGCGCAGCGAGTGTCCGGTCGCCGACTTGCACAGGAACTCGGCGCGCTCGTAGGACAGTCGTCCCCGGCCGGTCTGCGGGCAGACGTCTTCCGCGCCCAGAATGCCCGCCCGCGCCGGACCCGGGCGTCGATCGGCGAGGAACACCGGGCCGCGGGTGCGGCCGTCCAGGAGTTCGGGCAGGAGCGCGGCCGTCCCCGACCGCCAGGTGATCCACGCGCGATGCCGATCCGACCGCCGATCCGACCGCCGGTCCACACGGCGGGCTCGCCGCTCCGGCAGGTCGAGGTCTTGCACGTTCAGGGCCAGCACGTCCGCGACGGTGGCGCCGGACTCGCGCAGCAACGTCCACAACGTGCGCTCCCGCAACGGGGCTTCCGCGTCTCCCGGCCACGCCGTTCCGGGCGGGACCGGCATGGGCGCGGGGCGGTGTTCGCGCGTCCGCTGGGGAACGGCCGCGTCGAGGCCCGGGGTATCCGTCCACGCTCCGAACGCCCGTACGGCGGAACGGTGTCGGTTCCAGGTGGCCGCCGCCACGCCGCCCCACGACACGCGGAAGGCACCGGCGATCTGATCGGCCGTCAGTGACGCGAGCGGCAACCCCACGCCCAGAGACAGCCGCAGTCGCCACAACGTCTGTCGGTAGGAGCGGGCCGTCGCCGGCGCGAGTCGGTCCTGGGCCAGAAACGCGTCGATGGCCTCGCCGAACGTCCGCGTGGACGCGTCCCCGATCGGGATCGCCTCGGCGCGACGCGTCAGAAAGGCGCGTTCGACGGCGTTCTTTGTCAGCAGCGCCGCACGCTCGAACTCGCGGCGTGCCTCCTCGCCGCGCCCCAGGCGCAGCAGCAGGTCGCCGCGCACTCCGGGGAGCAGGTGGTAGTCGCGGAGCGCGGGATCCGAGGTGAGCGTGTCGACGAGGGCGAGGCCGGCCGCGGGACCGTCCGCCATCCCCACCGCGACCGCCTGGTTGAGCCGCACCACGGCGGTGGGCAGGAGTCGGGCGAGGGCGGCGTACAGTCCGGCGATCCGCACCCAGTCGGTCTCCTCGGCGGTGCGCGCCTGGGCATGGCAGACGGCGATCGCGGCCTGCAACACGTAGGGCCCTGGCCGACCTGGCGTACCGACCGTGCGGGCCCGCAACATCGCCGCGAAGCCGCGGCGGATGAGCAACCCGTCCCAGCGTCCCCGGTTTTGCGTGTGCAACGGAACCGGTTCGCCCGCGGGGCCGGTGCGCGCCGCCGTACGGGACGCCTGGATCTCCATCAGCGCCACCAGGCCGTGCACTTCCGCCTCGTCCGGCGCCGACTCGGCGAGCAGGCGCCCCAACCGCAGCGCCTCCAGGCACAGGCCGGGCCGCATCAGGTCCTCGCCCACGGTCGCCGAATAGCCCTCGTTGAAGATCAGGTAGACGACCTCCAGGACCGAGGACAGGCGTTCGGCCAGCTCGGCGCCGTCCGGGAGTTCGAACGGCACCCGCTCCTCGGCGAGCGTGCGCTTGGCCGTCGCGATGCGGCGGGCGATGAGCGGCTCGACGGTGAGGAACGCGCGGGCGATCTCGGACGCGGTGAGCCCGCCGAGCAGCCGCAGGGTCAGGGCGACGCGTGCCTCGGTCGGCAGGACGGGATGGCAGGAGACGAACATCAGCCGCAGCACGTCGTCCCGCTCGGACGCCGGCTCGGCGGCCCCGAGATCGTACTCGGGGCCGCCGACACCGTCGTCGAGCCGGCGCTGTTCGGCCAGTTCGTACGCGAGCGTCTCGCCGTGTTCCGCCAACCGCCGGTCGCGGCGGATGTGGTCGACGGCGCGGCGCTTGGCGACGGTGGTGAGCCAGGCACCGGGATTGTCCGGGACCCCCGACCGCGGCCACTGCTCCAGCGCCGCGACCAGCGCGTCCTGCGCCAGTTCCTCGGCCACCCCGACGTCGCGCACCATGCGGGTGAGCGCGGCGACGATCCGGGCCGACTCCATCTTCCAGATCGCGTCGACCGTGCGGTGGACGTCCGTCACGGACCGAAGACCTGCTGGATCACGCTCTCGCCGTCACCGACGATCCTGCGGAACCGGCGGCCCAGTTCGATTGCCTCCTCCTTGGACCGGACCTCGACCAGGGCGAAGCCGACGACCGCCTCCTTGGACTCGGCGAACGGGCCGTCGGTGACGGTGATGTCGCCGCCCTCGGACACCAGCCGGACGCCGCTCGGCTCGAGCCCGCCGGTGGCCAGCAGCACGCCCGCGGCGCTGAGTTCGTCGATGAAGGCACCCATCTCGGCGAACAGCTTCTCGTCGGGGGCCTTCGCGTTCTCCGAGGCCTTGGACGTCATCAGGTAGCGCATGGTGTTCCTCCGGTTTCGTCTCGCCCGGCCGGATCGCCGGGGCGCACCGACACGTCGCGCCGGCCATGTGACAGGGAATTGCATTATTCCCTGTCACATCGACGGATCGACGACGGTGCGAGCCCCGGGGAAGAAATCCGAGGCTCGCCCGCCTCTCGAGAGTCGTGGACGGCCCGACGATCTCCACGACCAACGAACAACGAGGAAACGAGACGGTTCGATGCGCATTGTGATTGGTCAATTCGTCAGCTTGGACGGCGTCATGCAGGCCCCGGGCCATCCGGACGAGGACACCGAGGGCGGGTTCGCCCACGGTGGCTGGACACACCCGTTCTTCGACCCGCAGGTGATGGGCGGCGCCCTCGCCGAGTGGGCCGCCGACACCGACGCGCTGCTGTTCGGACGCCGCACGTGGCAGGGCATGGCCGCGGCGTGGCCCGAGCGGGCCGGCGACCCCTTCGCCGACCACATGAACTCGGTCGCCAAGTACGTCGTCTCCGGCACCCTGGACGACGACGACCTGACCTGGAACAACACCACCCGCATACCCGGCGACCAGGCACTCGACCGGATCAGGAAGCTGCGCGACACCGCGGGTCGGGACCTGGTGGTGATGGGCAGCCTCTCGCTCGCCCGCACCCTCCTGGCCGAGGGGCTGGTCGACGAACTGCGGCTCATGATCATGCCGGTGCTGGTCGGTGGCGGAAAGACGATGTACCCGCTCGACGGCACACTGCGCACGCTCGAACTGGTCTCGACCACGGTCAGCGACACAGGCGTACACGTGTGCACCTATCGACCGGTGACCGCGGCGTAGTTCGCACCCGGGACCGAGTCCCCACGGCGCGGGCGACGGTGTGTCGGCGAGGGAGGGTGGGCGCCGCGATCTTCGCGGCGCCCACCGCGTTTCCGAGGATCTCGGCCGGTTGCCCCTGGGCGCGGGACAGGTGCGGCCCGAGGGTCTCCGGGGCGATGGCCGCCGCGAATCCGAGCCGGTCGAGGTCGGCGTGCGTGCGCGCGTTCAGTCTGGTCCGAACGAGTATTCGGCCCGCCCTGTCCGAACTCGGCCCCGCCGCAGGCGTCATCGGAGCAACACGCCAAAAGGGGGGCTACGGCGAACCCCGCGTACTCCACTCACGTCGCTGCCCGGTGTTACGCACATCGTTGGGCCGGGTGATCACGGGTCGGGGGCAGCGCGGCGACCGGGCAGGATCGGCGGGAAGACCGCGGCCGGTCCCCCGAAGCCCGAAGTCGGCGACGAACCCGTACTGCGACGGGTGCGCGCAGGTCCGGGAATCGAATCCGAACCGACTTCGCCGAGCCGGACAGAAGCAGGATGTGACAACCATTCGGCACCACACAACCGACGCCGAGCTGTGGCTTCGCATACAGGCGGACGAGCACGACGCCTTCGGCGAAGTGTTCGACCGGCACGCCGACGCCGTGTACCGGCATCTACTGCGGCGCACGGCAGACTGGTCCGAGGCCGAGGATCTGACCTCTGCGGTGTTCCTGCACGTGTGGCGCCGCCGCAACGAGACCTCGCCCCACGGGGAAAGCCTGCTGCCCTGGCTGCTCGGTATGGCCAACGGGGTGCTCGGCAACAGCCGAAGAGCCCGGCGCCGCTACAGCGCCCTGCTCGCGCGCGTGCCGCTGCCGCCGGCCGCGCCCGACCACGCCGACGACGTCGCCGGACGCCTGGACGACCAACGCGCGGCCGCCATCCTGCGCCGCTCCGTCACGCGCCTGCCCCGCCGGGAACGCGACGTGGTCGAACTGTGCTGGTGGGACGGGCTCAGCCAGGAGGACACAGCCGCCGCCCTGGGCATCCCCGTCGGCACCGTGAAATCGCGGTTACACCGGGCCAGGCACCGACTTGGCGAAGACGCAAGAACGGCATTCGGCA
Organism: Embleya sp. L77; assembly: GCF_055557415.1. Taxonomy (NCBI): domain Bacteria; kingdom Bacillati; phylum Actinomycetota; class Actinomycetes; order Kitasatosporales; family Streptomycetaceae; genus Embleya; species Embleya sp. L77. The sequence continues at coordinate 3,010,109 of NZ_CM145710.1, read as the reverse complement.
GGGCGCCGTCCACATCGAACGAGATGGAGCACCCCGCATGACGCACGACACTCCCCGCGACCACACCGACATCGATACGGCCCGCCTTGCCCACCGCGACCGCCGCCGAGCCGAACTGCTCGCGGTGGTACGGCATTTGGAGGCGGATGGGCGAGCCGAGCGTCCCACCCGGACCCGTCGGGTCCTGATCCCCGCGCTGGCGACCGTCGCCGTGTTCGCGGCGGGTTCGACCGGGTGGGTCCTCAGGGACGGCGCCACCTCGAGCCCGACGGGACCGGCCGCACACGGCCGCCCCGGTGGGCAGACTCCCCAGCAGGGCGTACCCCAGGCATCCGCTCGGCCAGGGGACCCCGTTCCGTGGACCGTCGCCACCGCGCAGATGAAGAAGTGCATCGCCGACGGAATCGCCCGGTCGCCCACAGGGGTGACCACTTCCGTGGAGCCTCCGATCCCGGTTCCGATCGTGGATCTCGACGAGTCCATGAGGACTTACGGCACCTGGAAGCAACCCGAGGAAACCGCCGCCTATCGCCCGTACTTCACCGCGTGGGTACCCGAGATGAGGAGCGGGACGCTCCAACCTTTGGTGGTCGCGAAAGGAGAGGGACCGGGGATCATGGTGTGCGAGGGGCCCGCCGAGCGTCCCGATGCGAAGAATTCGGGCGTAAGCGCTCCCGACGGTCTCCTGTACGAAGCCATCGATTCCTCGCACCGGCATTACGACGCGATCCTTGAGCAACCGGGCCCACCGACCACGACGCACGCGCCGAGCGCGCCGAAGCCACCGGCGGCATCGGAGGTGGCCAAGTCCGTGGAGGACGCGCGGAAGGGGTTCGAAGGTTCGCTTGCGACGTCCCGCCCGACCGCGTCCGTGCCCGGCCGCATCGCGGAGAAGATGCCGCCCTTCGACGTGCTCTGGGGCCGTGCGGCACCCAACGTGGCCCTGGTGACCGTGGAGTACCCGAACGGCCACGTATCGAATGCCGTGATCCGCAACGGTGCGTGGATCGTCGTCACCGATGCGAGCCTGGTCGGGCCCGTCGATCCCCGTTTCGGCCTCACCCCGACACACGTGCGAGCCTTCGACCGATCGGGAGTCCTGCTGGTCGACAACCCCCAGGAAGACCCCACCGGGGATCGCAGGTGGACTTTCTCCAAGGCCGAACCGGGCCTCTGCTACCGCATACCGGGCGGCCGCGTCGTCGCGCGCAACGCCGGCCTGGCCGCGCCCGACCCCGGGACCTGCCGTGTGGCCGGAAGCTGGAACGGCGCCCGGGGCTGAGTTCGTGCCGGGCCGGAGACGGGTCCACGCCATGGCCGGCGTCGGTCCCCGCAGGTCTTGGACACGTCGCCCCGCGAACGGCCGCAGGGGAGGCCATCGGATGCCGCCCCGGCGGTGCGGCCCCGGCCGGTTTGGTGACCACCGTCAGGCCGGGCACATCGGCGAAATGTCCGGCCGGCGTCCACAGCGACGGGCTGCCGCGGCGGCACACCCGGCAGACGCGCCGCGTGATCGGCGTGGCCCGCCGGGACGCGAGCACCGGCCAGGGCCTCCGGGGCGGGAACCATCGGTCGAAGGCCGGTGCGCATCAGCGTGTGGCGTGTTCGCACCGGCCTTCGGGGACCGGTCAGTTCGGCTGCTTCACCCACGGGGATTGCGCATACCCGCTGTCGACGTGGAACACCTGGGGCTTCCCGTACAGGTTGCGGACGCGGATGGTCCAGACGGCCACTCCGTGCTCCGGCTGTACCACCACCTTGAAATCCGCGGGGCGGCCCGCGTGGCGCCACTGCGCGCAGGCCTCGACGCAGGCGGTCACCAGTTCGGCGAAGTACCTCGTGAGCTTGACCCCCGAGGGCGCCTTCCCGGTCTCCTCCTTCATGTGTTTCAGGCAGGCCAGGTCGGTCTCCATGCTCGCCGTGCAAAAGGCCCGCGGAACCCACGACTCGTGGATGGGGATCCAGGTCAGCGCGGTGACTCCGCCGGGACACTGGATCTCCACGTAGCCGAGCTTGTGGATCGTGGCGCACACGACATCCCATTCGACGCCGCGCCACGCGAGCACGTTGACCGCCTTGGACAGTTCGAGCGTGGTCGACTTCGCCGGCATTCGCTTCTTGAGCGCGGCGAGGATCGTAGCGTTCTGGCAGTGCACGAGGACCTGCGCGATCTCCTCCGGCTCCAAACCTGCCATGCACACCAGCCACGGCTTGCCGTAGAACGCGACCATCGACGTGCATGTCTTCAGCGCGGGCGTGCCCATCCCGGACAGGCACGTGAACCGGTCGACGACCTCGGGGCGTACCAGGCTCACGCTGCCGCACAGATTCAGGTTCGCCGTGACGACCGCGCCGATCGGCGCGGAGCACACGTTGGTGATCTGCTGCTTCTGCTGGTCCTCGGAAAGCGTGTGGGACGTGCCGAGTTGCACGTCGATCTGCTCTCCGAGTCGGACCGGGGTGACCTGAAGCAGGGGCATGGCGACGTTGCGGTGCTTGACCAGCGGAACGGTGAGCGGTTCGAGAATCGCGGTGAGCTGGAACGAACCGATGCGGTGCACGGCGGCGTCCGCATCGGCAACGGTCGCGGCGAGTTCGTCGAACGCCGCGGTATACGAGGCCAGTGCGGTCGTACGGTGCAGTTCGACGGTGGTCGAGCGCTGGGCGAACGCCGTCAACTTGGCATCCGCGCTCGGCAGCGCGGCCAGAAGCTCGTTCATCAACTTGGTGGACCAGGTGAACGCTCCGAGCCGATCCTTGATGGCGGTCCTGAGCCGTGCGCCGGTGACGTCGGCGCACATGATGTCCTCGTGCCGGACCGACAACAGTTCCGCGAGGGCGTCCTTTACGGAATCGTCGAAGTGGACCTTCAAGTCGTCGAACATCCCCTTCGCCAAGTGGTCGATGAGCGCGACCATCTGGGCCTTCCACAGTGCCCGGCGCGTCGGGTCGGCGATGTGCGCGAGCTGTGCGTCGACCTGCTGGTTGGCGTTGTCCTTCCACTTCTGCATCGCGCCGTTCGCCTGGGCCCGCAGCACCGAATGCAGTGCGGGCTTCAGTTCGTCCTCGTTCGCGGGCCGCTCGGGCGGAGCATCGCCTGCCCCACCGATCGTGTGCTCTGTCATTGCCGCACCCCCCAATCCCCCGCCGCGCTCGACGCCACGACGAGACAAGGTCGCGGCGGGCGACGGCACCCGACAATTCTGACAGCGAATCAACTCCCCACGGGACAAAAAGCGTTGATTCGGTACGTCGGCACCCAAGCGGGCAGGTGAGCCGCCACGGCACCGGCACGGGCACCGGCGGGATCCGTACCAGCGGAGCCGGATTCGAGACCCCGCAACAACCTTGTAGGGTCTCCCGGCTCGTGTCGGATGTCGGTCCCGTGACCCGCGAGTCCGTCCGCTGTCTCCCGTCGTATCGGACGTTCGGAATCTCGGTTCCGTGTCGGTGAACCGAGGATGGGGTCCGGCCCCGTGGACGTCGGAGAGGCCGGCGGCGAGGCCCTTGTCAGGCGTGGCCGGTGAGGTTCCAGTGGGCGGCGGGGTCGTTGAAGGTGTCCTGGTAGTCGGGGTTGGCGATGGGGCGGGCGGCGAAGAACCGCTTCGGCAGGTCGAAGGCGTCGATCAGCGTGGTGGCGTGGTCGGCGAGTCGACCGATGCTCTCCTCGATCAGGTCGGGCAGTTCGCTGATGTGGCGGGCTGTCAGGTGCTGCTCGCTGTGCAGCGGGCCACTGTGGGAGTCGATGCGCCGCAGGGTGAAGAGCTGGTGCAGGTCGAGCAGTACGGCGCGGGCTCGCGGGTCGGCGGCGGCCTCGGCCATGGCCAGTAGGGCGGTGGCGGCGCGGTGCTCGGCGTGGGCGGTGACGGCGGCCAGGGCGGCGGGGGCGGCCGCGTTCCACCGGCGCAGGCTGTCACCGGCCGGTGCCTGGCGTAGGCGGACGCGAGCCCGGGAGAGGAGCAGCCGTTCCGCCGCGAGCAGCAGTGCCTGCCGAACTGCGGGGTCGGTCGACTCGCCGCCGGGCGCGGCGGTCGGCAAGGTGTCCTGGGCGAGCAGCAGTTCGGCAGCCGTTTTGGCCCACAGGGCGAGGTTGTCGCCCTCGGCCGTGATCGTGCCCTCGACGTCGATGGTGGCTGAGACGATCCCGTTGGCGGGGAGGAGTCCCTGGGCGCCGCAGCGTTCACGGCACTCGGTCAGCAGTTCGCGTGCCTGCCAGGTGATCCAGCCCTTGGCGATGGCCACCTCGCGTTCGGCGATGGTGGTGGCCGTCGGGTCGGCGCGGTCGTGCTCGGCCCACGTCGTCACCGTGGCCCGGTGCAGTGCCGTCATGGCGTAGGCGGTGGCGAGGCATTCCAGCAGCGGGCCGTGGTGGGTGCGGTGGGCCCAGATCGGTACCTTGCGGTCCGGGCGGGCGCCGGTCACCTGGCGGTGGTGTGCGTAGCGGATGGCGATCGCCAGAGCGGCCCGGGTGGTGCCGATGGCACTGGCACCCATGCAGAGCTTGCCGAGGGTGACCCGGCCGATGCTGGTGAGGAACCGCTTCCGCTTGCTGCCGAGCGCACTGGTGAAGGTGCCGTCGTCGTCGAGCCGGCCGTGCTCGCCGGTCAGCAGCGCCTCGCGGGGCAGCAGGACCTGGTCGAAGGAGGTCAGGCAGTGGTCCACCGGGCTGCCGGGGCGTAGCGGGAGCGGGCGCACGGTGACGCCGGGCAGGGGGCCGGTGTGGTCGGTGAGGGGGGTGAGGAAGAGGAAGATCCCGTGATCGCGGCCCTCGGTCAGCAGTCGGGCCGCGACGACGGCCGACTTCGGGCCGCCGGTCGTGCTGGTGTTGGGCATGAACTTCTGCGCGCCGGCGTGGGGGGTGTGGAGCGTGAAGGTGCGGTCGGTCCGGTCGTAGGTGGCGGTGGTCTCCAAAGCGGTGGCGTCGTTGCCGTGGCCCAGTTCGGTGCACAGGAACGTACCGATGCGCTCCATGGCGGTGTACTCGGTCAACGGCCGCTTGTCCTGGGGATCGTGGTCGAGGAGGCTGCCGAGGAAGAGGTTGTAGTGGATGCCCGCCAGGACGGTGAGCGCGCCGTCCAGCGGGCTGGTCCATTCGTGCAGTGCGGTCAGGCGGTAGGGGTCGGTGGCCAGTTCGGCGGCGTCGGTCAGCTGGTTCACCCGCCGTAGCCGCTGGTAGGACGCGAGGAGTTGGTCGGTCGTCCGTGTGTCGTGCCGGCGGTGCATGCACGGATCGGCGGCCAACTCCCTCCAAGTCCCGTGGACCCTTTCTCGATCGGCGCCGAAGAGTAGGGCGCGCAGCTCGGTGGCTGCCGGGTCGGTGGCCGCGCCTGGGGCGTCGGCGGAGGCGCTTCGGGTACCGGGGATCGCGATCATGCTCTGACTAATGGTGAATCGTCCATGGAGGACACGCCGTTGTGGTGGTTGTCACCATTCGCAACATCGTTCCCAGGGGAATCATCGCGTCCGAAGTGGCCTCGCGTACGGGATCGTTCTTGTGGCCGGCAGAACAGGGGGCCTGAACAGCTGGGACATCGAGCGGATCGAGCCGGATCGTCTGGGATGGGGACCAGATCAGATGAGACGGGACAGGTGTCTCACGGCGATGTCGGATCCGACAGCGATCCGACATCCAGCGCGAGATTCCGACACGCGGCGCGAGACCCGACCAACCTCTAGGCTGCGAATCCGACTCCGGACGCGAACTCGAAACCACCCCAGTCCGAGCCGAGATCGGCCAGGACCTCGTCGGTCCACAGGTCGTCCAGCGTTCGTTCGTCGCCGGCCGCCCAGGCGCGCACGATCGCGTCCCAGCGGCGGACGTTGACGCTGCGGTGCCCGGCCACACCCGCGCGGCGGTGCGGCTCGCGTACGCCGGACTGGTCGTGCGGGTGCAGTTCGACGCGGGTGCCGCGGCCGTTGTTGTTCAGGCGGCGGGTCAGCGACCGGGCCACGTTGCGCCGGCGCAGGTCGCGGTAGGCGGTCTCGATCCGGCGCAGGTTGGCGCGGTTGGGGATTTGCTCCTCGGCGAGCCAGGCGGCGAGGGTGCGCGGGGTGACGGTGATGCCGGCGGTGTCCATGGCGGTGTAGCCGGCGGTGGAGGCGGTGAGGTAGCGCAGGCGGGCGGCGAGGCCGCGTTCGGTGTCGACGGGTGAGGTGATGCCGTCGGCGAGTTCGTCCAGGCGCTGCGCGGCCAGGGCGGAGGCGCGGGTGCCGCGCATTCCGTATTTGCCGGGCTCCAGGGAGCGGTACGGCATGCGGTGTCAGGTCCTCTCGGGCGACGCGGTGGTGGGGTCGGCGGGGTCGGTGCTGGGGGGCATCAGCTCTTGTCCTTGGTCTGGAGGGTGTACGTGTCCTTGATCTTGACGTCGCCGACGCCGCGTCCCTCGGTGAAGATCGTGCGCCAGTCGCCTCCGGTGAGGTGGAGTTCGTCGGTGCCCATCACGCGCACCACGGCAAGGCCGCCCTGGTGGGCCTTGAACGCCTTGACCCACAGGTTGGAGAACGCCTGGGAGCGGATGATGTGCATCCAGTCGGGGCGGTTGATCTCCCGGTTGTAGTTCGAACCACCCATCGTGGAGACGAGTTTGGCGTACATCTGTTTCACATAGTCCAATGTCACGTCGTCGCCCTCGGCGATCGCCGCGTCGCGGGCGTCGCGCAATGCCGTGCGCAGCCGCTCCAGGAGGTTCTCCGTCGCCACCGCCGTCCACGACTCCAGGATCTGTGGTTCCTCGCACAGGGTGCCGTAGGCGGGCGAGGCGCAGCGCAGCAGGAGGCGCAGGGTGGGGTCGGTGATCCACAGCGGGCCGGGCTCGTCGCGGTCGCCGAGCGGGTTCGGGAGGTCGTCGTGGTCCCAGGCCGGGGGTTCGACGAGGTAGATGCCGGCGCGGCGGCGTTTGCGGCCGCGCGGTCCGTCGAAGTCGTCCAGGTCGGGGTCGGCGCGGTGTTCGAGGGGGCCGATCGGCAGGTGGGCCTTGAGCGCGGACAGGTACGCGGCGTTCATGTCCAGCGCGGTGACCTCGTGCTCGCCCGGGGGCAGGTGCCTGTTGCGCCATTTGGGGCGGGCCTCCCAGACCGCGTCCGACTCCTCCTTGCTGCGCTTGCGCAGCAACTCCGGCAACGGCGGATACCACGTGTGCTCGTACCGGGACCCGGCCCGCGACAGCCGCAGGAGCTCCATCACGTCCGGGATCGCCCGCCGGGCCAGGGCCTCGCTCGCGGCCTGCATGTCGCCCTCGGCCGCGGCCAGTTCCTCCGCGACCGCGTCGGCGATCGCCCCGGGCAGCGGATCCTCGTCGGTGTCCACCACGACCCTGCGCGCCGTCTTCGTCGCGGCCGGGGCTTTCGACGCGGTCGACGCGGAGCGGGCGGCCCCGCGCCCGGGCGCGGTCGGCGTGCGGGGTGCGGTCGCCGGTGCGCCGGCCGCGGGCCCGTCCTGTCGGCCCTCGGCTCGTTCGCGAGGAGCGGGGGCCGGGGCTCCGGCGGCGTCGGCGGTGTCGGCCGGGGCCGCGCCGGCCGGGCCGGTCTCGGCTGAGGCGGTCTCGGCAGAGGCGGTCGAGGCCGGCAGGGGGTCGGTGAAGCGGACGTGGGCCAGGTCGGCATGCAGGGCCGCCTGCGCGACCGGGCCCAGGTCGCGTTCGGCGACGATCGCGAACGCCTGCTCGCCTTCGCGGGTCAGATGGATCACGGTGTCCGCCTCGGCCAACGCCGTGCCGATCTCGGGAAGTTCACCCGCACCCGTCTCCCACACGGCCACCACGGGAACATCCAGATCCACCGCCAACCGGCGCAACGCCGCCACACCCTGTCGGACATCGAGGCCGGCAAGGCCGGCCGCGCCGATGAGGTGGTTCAGCGGATCCACCGCAACCAGGCGCAGGCCCGCGATGTCCGTCGCGGTCTCCCGCAGCAGGTCCAGGGTCAGGTCCGCGCCGTCGTCCAGGAGCAGTCCCCCGGCGGCCAGGCGGGCCGAGGCCGCGTCGGCGGCGAGGCGTTCGGTCTCGGTGAGGGTGCCCGCGCGCAACCGCCGGTGGTCCACCCCGGCGGCGGCGGCCGTCAACCGCGCGGCGATGTCCGCGCGGGGGCGGCCGGGCGTGCACGAGAGCACCGCATTCGGCGCGTCGGGGTCGTCGGCCGGGGCCAGGGTCGCGGACAACACCGCGCCCGCCGCCAACAACCCGGCGCCGGCGCCGGGCGCGCCGACCACCACCACCAGGCGGCCGGGCAACGCGCCGCCGCCCAAAGCCTCGTCCAGGGCGGTGGGGCCGAACGAGACCGCGCGTCGGCGCGCGGTGGTCGCCTCCCCCAACGCCGTTGCGAACCCCGCCACACGGCGACCCGCCCCGGAAGACACGGTGGGAGTAACCGGCGCGGTGGGCGACAGGGGCGCGGCGTCGTGGGCGTCCGGTCCGGGCATCGCCCGTTTCGCCGGCGCGGCGGGGCCGCCGCCGGTGGGGGTGGGTGGTGTGGTGGCGGTGTGGGTGATCTGGGCATAGACGCGGCGGTAGCGCAGCACCAGTTGCGGGGTACCCGCCGCGGCCGCGCGCACCAGATTGCCCAGGCCCTGCCGGGCCGCGGTCATCGTGAACGCGGGCAACTCCCCCTGGGCGGCCAACACCTCCGGCGTCGGCGGGCCCAACACCGCACGCACGCCGTGCGGAGCGTGGATCACCACCGGGGCGCCGTCCGCGGCGTCGGCCACCACCCGAGCCCACTGCCTGCGGACCTCCTCCACCCCGAACCCCACACCCGGACCGACCGCACCGCGCGCACTCCGGCCCGAGGCGTCCTCGTCCGGCGCCTGCGCCGTCTCGCTCATCCGCCCGACCCTTCGCACACTGACATCGACACTTGTAATCCTACCGCGATTCGACACATAAATCTGCCGACTCGCAAGGAAGTCAAGTCGGAATAAGGGATGTTCTCCTTGTACCGAGGTCAGCCTCGGTGTGATCACGACCGGCAGATGGCAGAGGGCAGAGGGCGGTATCGAATCCTTGTAGACGACCCAGCGACCAGACTCGCCGCCTTCCCCGCCCACCCAGCGAGCCCACACCTCGATTCGGCAACCACTTTCTCGCGGCTCGTACGGCCCAGCGACCAGACTCTTTTCGCGACGTGCCAGTCCCTGGGGTTCCGACCCCGGACCGTGCTCAGGACCGACGATTACGGTGTGGTCCACCGCTTTCGTCGCAGCCGGCGCCGCCGTCGCGCTCGTACTCGAACTCGCTTTGGAGGCGGGGTACGACGTCGTCGCCCGCCCTGCCGTGCAGCTCCTGGGCTCTCGCAGCGTCCGGTTTCTCGCCCCTCAAGGCACCCGGCCTGCACTGGTGGGTCGGTTGCGAGAGGAACTGCACCGCGCGGCGGCGACCCGGAAGATGCCGATGCCCTGACGGAACCGCATCACCCGGGTGGGCGTCGCGCATCAGCCGGGCAGGCGTCGCGCAGCTTCCAGACCGACAGGTCCTTTCCGTACCCGGAGTGCTTGAAGCCACCATGTGGCATCTCGGTCGCATACACGCCGTGGCAGTTGATCCACACGGTGCCCGCGTCGATGCGCCGGGCCAGGCGCTCGCCTGTCGCCGCGCCGCGGTTCCACACGGATGCCGCCAGAGCGAAAGGCACGTCGTTGGCCGGCCGGATCGCGTCGTCTTCGTCGGTGAAGGGCTGGACGGTGAAAACCGGGCCGAACACCTCGTCCTGCACGATGGCGTCGTCCTGGCGTACGCCGGTCACCACGGTCGGTTCGAAGAAGAATCCGGGCCCGGGGGCGGGTGTGCCGCCGGTGGCTGCCAGGGCTATCGGGATGTCCCAGCCGTCCGCCGGTCGGTGCTCGCGGGTGTCGACCACGCGCCGGAGCTTCCCGACGGAGCGCCGCAGGGGCCGACGCTCGCCGGACGCCGAGCGGCGGACCTCGCCGACGGCGTACCGGGCCGCCCGGATCGCGCGTGACATTGCGCGACGAACTCCCAGAACCCGCAGCGCACTTCGGGGACGCTCACGACGCCGGAGACCATCTGCGCGAGTGGACCTGCCGGCTCGGTGGTGCGCTCACCGGTGGAGCGTCCGGCGTCACCGACGGGCGCGGCGTAGCCGAGACCGCCAGGCATCGTCGGCGTGCGCAGATGACGTCGGTCCGCTCGATCAGAAGTCGCTCGCCGGGCTACCGCTATCCGCCTCCTCCACCCACAAACGGCCTGCCTGGTTTCGCCGCCGCCTTCTTCGCGGCTGCCTTGGGAGCCGCGACGGCTCCCTTGCCGATGACTGTGGTGGCCAGCTCACGCCACGCCGGCACGTTCACACCGCCCTGGTCGCTCGTCCACATCAACGTGCCCGCCGCTCCCCCGCCCTGGGTGTGCGGCAGGATGCCCTGCGCCGCGTACCACTGCTTCTTGCGTTCCCAACCGGCGGCGTAGGACGGATCGTCCAGCATGCCCAGGTGTTCCCAGTAGACGCTGCGCCCGTCCGGACCGTGGATGGTGAAGTCCGGGAGCCTGCGCATGCCGTCGTTTCCGACCAGCGGCTGCTCGTATGCCCACTGACCGGGCAGGAGGTCGTCGAGAATGCTCGCCACGATGACCTCGTTCTTGCTCCGTACCATCACTCCGTTGCCGGTGATGTGCACCAGGCGTCCGTCCAGCGGGCCGACGTGTACTCCTGCCGCCGCGACGACGGTTTTGGGTTGGGGTTCCGCGCAGAGGTCCGTCATGCGCCGGGCGCTGTCCGATCCGGTGGCGCGGGTCAGCTCCTGCAGATCCTCGAGGGGTCCCTCGTGGCAGATCACCACCCTGCGGCTCTGGCGGGTGAGCGCGGTGTACAGGAGCTCCCGGGACAGGCTCTTCACCGTGGCCGGGATCATCAGGACGACCACGCCGAACTCGCTGCCCTGGCTCTTGTGTACGGTCATCGCCCAGGCCAGTTCCAGTGGGGCTTCGTCATCACCGCCACCGCCTCGGTAGGTGTAACGCTTACCGAGCTGCGACGAGAACTCGATCTGGGTGTCCCTGGGCGCCGTCTTCATCTTCGCGGACTTGATCTGCCCGATGACCACGCCCAGCTCGCCGTTGGCGACGTATCCCCGCGTCTCGGTGGTCTGTCGGCTCCAGGATTTGCGCCTGCCGTTCCGAGTGTTCACCACCTTGTCGCCGACCACGATCTGCTCCGGTCCCAGTGGGCCCGGGACCTTGCGCCCTCCATGCGGTGCCGTGGCCTGTTCCAGTGCCGCCCGCCGGTGTCGCTGCTTCAGGTGCCGGTTCAGCTCCACGGTGCCGTGCGTGCGTCCGCGCACCGGCGAGAGGGCCTGCCACTCCTCGCACTTGCCGGCGGCGTCGAAGAACTTGGGATAGGTCTTCCCGTTCGCCGCGGGTTCGATGGTGGCGCCGTAGCTGCGTGCGAAGCTCAGGCCGCCGTCGTCCTCGACGCCGAATTCCTCGCGCAACACGTCGTCGAGAACCCGCGTCGCCGAACGTCCCTGCCAGGCCACCGCGCGGAGCGTTTCCATCGGCTCGCCGCGCCGCAGACGCTCCCAGACCTCGTCGGCGCCTTCCGCGATCTCGTCGCCGCTGAACCAGCGCGCGAGCAACAGATCGTCGCGCACGCGGCCGACTTCGCGCTGCCGTCGCAGCACGGTCAACTCGGCCCACCCCGGTGCGATACGCGGCCAACTCCCGGCATGGCCCGACCGTGCGTCGTTTTCGAGGTCGACGAACGGCCGGCCCGCCCCGATCGGCGGTAGTTGACGGGGATCGCCGACGAGGATCAGCCGCTGGGGCGGCACCAGCCCGTCCAGGAGCGCGGCCAGCATGTCCTCGGTGAGCATGGACGCTTCGTCGACGACGACCGTCCCGTACCTCTGTCGGCTCGCCGCATCGTGGGTGCTCAGGTAGCGCCCGTATTCGCCGTCGTAGCGCCCGGACTTGCTGAGGAACTGGGCCAACGTCATCGCCGGCGCGCCGACCTTGCTCTCCAACTGCACCCGTGCCTTGCCGGTGGGCGCAAGGAGCAGCAGCCCCGACGAGATGATTTCCTGTCTGACGGCAAGGGCCCTGACGAGCGTGGTCTTGCCGGTTCCCGCAGGGCCGTTGAGGATGGTCAGCCGTCCTTCGTACAGCTCCGTCAGCGCGGCGGCCTTCTCGGTGCGTGCACGCTTCTCCGCCGGGTCGCTCGCGAGGTCGCTCTGGCCGCCCAGGACGTCCTCGAGCGTTTGGGCGAGGCCGGCGGGGGCGCTGTGCCTGGGCTGTGCGCGGAGTCTCTCGATGTGGCCGCGGATCTCGTCGCGGCGGAAGAAGGCCGAGGCGAGCTTGTAGGCGCAGGATCCGTCGGCAAGCCGCGTCGACGTCGCAATCGTCCACTGCTGCGTGGGATCCGGGAGCATCTCCGGGGCCAACCCCAGTCCGCCGAGCACGGTGGCGCTCACCGAAAGCGGTTGGGCGACGGCCGGTAGAGCGAGCCGTTCCAGCGTCTGGTCGACCGTCAGCAGGGTGTGTCCCTCGGCCTGTGCCCGGTACAGCGCCGTGACGATCGCCGCCTCGACGCGCCGCACGTCCTGCGGGTCGTCGAAGGCGTACTCCCTCGGCACCGGAAGCGGATGCCGCTCGGCGAGCTGGTGATCGGGGAAGCAGCCGCGGTCCACCGTCTCGAATTCGACGGGGACTGCGTCGTCCACGGTGCAGGTGACCAAGTAGTACGGATTCTGCCGGAGTTCGTCGGGCGTGATCGCGGTGCTGGTTGCACTGTCGAGGACCCGGTCCACGGCGGCGGCGGTCAGGTCGAAGCGGCTCAGCAGGCGCAGTGCGTCCTTGGTGTCCTGGGACTGCCCGGCCCAGATCGTGCGGCGGGTCCCGGTTACCAGGTCGAGCACCGGCTGCGGAGCGTTCCCGCCCTCCAGTGCGGCGACCAGCAACGGCCACGGGTCCTCGCCCTCGGCGACGGTGGATCCCAAAGTCCTCGCGGCGAAGGTCGGGTGCGGAAAACCGAGGCGGGAGAGCACGGCCGGCAGACCGGGGGTCGGACCACGGCGCTTCCAGGCTCGGGCCAGTTGCTCGTCGAGCCATCGCAGCGACGCCTCCGGGACCGAGCCGCCGAAGTCGACGGCAGTTCGGGCTGCGCGTTCGAGTTCGAGCAGTGCGGCCACCGCGACGTCGGGGGGAACATGTTCGGCACCGTACGAGAATTCCCGGTCCGTCTCGGGTGCCTTCGCCAGGGCCTGCGAAACGTCGACGCCGGCGGCGGCCCGGGCGGCGAGGTGCCGGACCGGCAGCAGTATGCCGCCGGTGCCGTCGGGCCGAAGGGTGTGCCTGACCACCGTCTCCCACATGTGGTTGGGGAACGCGGTGGGCCCGTCGGTGTGCCAACGCCCGGGAAGGGTGACCGTTTCCACAGTGGCCGCGCCGACGAGCATGCGTCGCGGCTGATCATCGAACGGGGAATGCTTGACGTAGATGAAGACCAGCGACTCGTGCGGCGTGACGTCCTGGAAGAAGGCCTCGATGACCGCCTTCTGGTTGTCGCCGTGCATCACCCACGCCGGCTGATAGTTCAGTTGTTCGCGGACCCACTGCTCCCGGTGCGGAAGGAAGTCGTCCACCGGCTGCTGAGGCAGGACCTCGGTGACGAGGTTGTCATGGTTGAGCCAGAAGAACGGCACCGCGTGCACCGACCAGGGTGGTACGGGCGCGGGAGTGTCGAGGACGTTCTTCAACGCCTTGGTGTGCGCGTAGGGGTGGGACCGAACCAGGGTGTGCGGTCGCGGACTCAGGAACCCGCCGTTCTCGCCGACGCACGGCGGCAGGCCGCCGGGCAGTTGCTGGAACTGTGCGCCGCGATGGTCCATTTCCAGGTCGTCCCGGCGTTTCTCGCCGATGTTCTTGAGCAGGACGCACGAGCTGTTGGCCGCCGGGTCGGAGCAGATGCTCCCCGACCACCCCGAGTCGTGCCAGGGAACGCGCACAGAAAGATGACGCACAAAAGCCACGAAGAATCCCCCACCCGACGTCAACCGGCTCGTCGCCCCACAGTACCCAGTGACGTGTCCGACCGAAGGTCATTCGCAATCGCGCTTCCACACATCCACGTGCGCCTCGTCCGAACCCGGCGAGGCCACATGCCAACTCGCGATGTGGTCGGCCATTGACTCCTTGACCACACCGCACGCCGGATCATGGACCCACTTGAGGACGGGTGGCGCCGGAAGCGTCCAGGGACCATCGCGGCGCGTGTGTGCGGCCGATGCCGCCCGCGACGTCTGCACCAGGGAACACGACGGCGAGCGCTCGGCCGGCGAACGACGTCTTCTGTTCCCCAGCGCGACGGCCTTCACCTGTCCGAGGTCGCCGACCCCCCTGCGACGCCCCTGTACGTGGCCTTCTCCCCGCCCGAGTGAATCACCCCGGGATGCCTGCCACCGTTGTTCGAAGTCCGCACGTTCGCGCAGGGCCTCCGCGGCACGAACCGGCCCCGTGGTCGCCTTTCGGTACTGCTTGGGCTGAGTTCGCTACCAAGCAACCACCCACCTACGGCGCCCACCGGATCGGCCGGGGATGGCAAACTGATCCGGATTCGGGTGGCCGTCCCGGTGAACGTCCCTGTCGCTCGGGGGATTTCGTGGTATTCGGTATGTCGCCTGCGCGGTCGCGTCGCGATCCCTGTCGTGCCGGTTCGCCGGCGGGAGGGACCCGCGTGTCGGAAAGAGAGGGGATGCCTGGTGGCGCGAGACCAACTGCTCGGGGGCCGTTACCGGTTGGTGCGGGAGCTCGGCGAGGGCGGTATGGGGCAGGTGTGGGAGGCGCGGGACGAGACGCTGGGCCGGCCCGTCGCCGTCAAGGTGATCTCCCTGCTCGCCGGTGGCGGAAGTCGCGGTGACGAGGCGCGCGCCAGGTTTCGGCGCGAGGCACAAATCACCGCCCGGTTGCAGCATCCCAACATCGTGACCGTCCACGACCTCGGCGAGACCGGTCCCCAGCACGACCGAGCCCCGTTCCTGGTGATGGAGCTGGTCCGCGGCGAGGGCCTGGACGCGGTCCTGCGCGCGGGCGCTGTCGGCCTGGCGGACGCGGCCGGTTGGGGGCCGCGCAGATATGTGACGCACTCGCCGATGCCCACGGCGCCGGAATCCTGCACCGTGACATCAAGCCCTCCAACGTCCTCATCACCTCCTCCGGCGTCGTGAAGGTCCTCGACTTCGGCATCGCGAGGGCGGCCGACCCCTACGCGACCGCGGACCGCCTCACCCGGACCGGCTTCATCGTGGGCACACCCCCCTACATGTCGCCCGAACAAGCACGCGGCCTCCCGGAACCGCGCAGCGACCTGTACGCCCTGGGCTGTCTCCTCTTCGAGCTGATCACGGGCCGGCTGCCGTTCGAGGCCCCCGACACCATGGGATACCTTTCGGCCCACCTCATCCAGGAACCGCCCAGACCCAGTTCGGTCTCCGCCGGCATCCCGTCCGTCTGGGACGACCTCCTGCTGACCCTGCTGCGCAAAGACCCCGACGAGCGGTACCCGAACGCCGTCGACCTCGCCCGGGCGCTGAGGCAACTCGACCATGCCACGCCCGAGTCCGCACCGCCGGCAGGCGACGCCACCGCACCCGTCACGGTGCCCGGCACGACTCCCCGCACCAAAGTCGTCACCCGAGGCGGCGCCCGGACCCCGGAACCCGAACCCCTCCGGCATCGACCGGCCCCCGACCGTCCGGGTACGAATCCCGGTTTCGCTCCGCGACGTTCCGCGGCCACGACGGCTATCGTCGTGACGGCGTTGGTATGCCTTCTCACGTCCCCGGTCATCCTCCTCGCGACGAACCAGGCATTCGACGCCGGTGGGCTGGCGAGCAACTCACGGACGTTGCGGACGACGCTCTTCGGCACCCTGGCGGCCGTGCTCGCCATCGGCGTCGTGCTGCTGCTTGCGCGGAGCACCGCCGGACGTTGGCTGGTCGCCACAGGCGGCATCGGCCTGGCGCTCCAAGCGGCGAACGCCATGATCTTCTTCGATACCATCGCCCCCATCGCACGGGGTGTCCTGCCCGTGGTCGGCGCAACGGCCGCCCTCTCCGCGCTTCTCGCCGGCTTCTCGGCCGCAGAACCAGGGCCTCTCGCATCCGGACCCCGCCGCAGGCCCGCCTGGCTGATCACCGGCACGGCTATCGTCGCCGCATCGGTGGTCTGGGCCATCGGCTACGTGTGGAGCACAACGTGGTGATTCCGTCCCCGGCCAATTCTCTCGCCGGGCACCGCGGACATCCCCGCGGTGGCCGGCGGCCCCGGCGTCCGACAGCGTGGCCGCGCCGGCCGGGCCTGGAGCGTCGACCGACGCGGAGACCGTGAGCGGCACGAAGCCGAACTCGCGGGCGAACCCGCTGAAGGCGCGCCCGATCGGGCGCGCCTTCGATCGCGTTCACCACAGCCGACGTCGGACCGCGAGCCCGGCGACCGGCAGTGCCGGCTCGCTAGCGGCGCAGGCCGCGGTCCAGGGCGGCGATGCCGCTGCCTCGGATGTCGTCGCCGTCCAGGGCCCAGATCATGACGCCGGCCAGGTCGTGCCGGCGGACGTAGCGGGCCTTGGTGGCGAGGATTTCGGCGTTGTCGTAGGTGTAGAAGGTGTTGCCGTCGTATTTCCACGAGGCGCCGTGGTTTCGGTCGACGTGGGTGGTGCCGGGGTGCGCGCCGAGTTCCTTGTAGGTGAGGTCCGGTGCGGTGGCGGTGGCCTTTTGGTAGAGGCCGTTGCGGTCGCCGGCCGGGACGCCGGTCCAGCCGTGGCCGTAGAACGGGACGCCCAGGACGGTCTTTCGGGCGGGCAGGCCGAGCCGGGCGTAGTGGTCGACGGCCTTGTCGGCGCTGCGTTGGCGGGCGTCGGGGTCGGTGGGGTCGGAGTACAGGTTGGCGTGGTGGTTGGTGGGGCCTTTGGTCTCCCACGCGCCGTGGAGGTCGTAGGTCATGAGGTTGATGAAGTCGACCGAGGCGGAGACCTCGGGGATCTCCAGGCGGTCGGCAACCACGGAACTGGCCGGGAGGGCGGCGGTCAGCAAGTAGTGCCGGGGCTTGGGGCGTTCGCTCCGGCTTTGCGCCTTCTGCGCGGCGTACTCGTCGAGTTGCCTGCGGAACTCGGCCATCAGCAGGGTGAAGTTGCGGCCGTCCTCGGGGCGTTCGACGTTGCCTTCCGCGCCGCCGCCGCCCGGGTACTCCCAGTCGATGTCGATCCCGTCGAAGACGCCTTCGGCGGCGCCGGGACCGCCCTCCGGAGCGCCGTCGAGCCGCGGCACGTTGCCCTTGATGTAGAGGTCGACGCAGGAGGAGACGAACTTCTTGCGCGACTGTTCGGTGGCGGCCGCGTCGGAGAAGTACTTGGACCAGGTCCAGCCGCCGAGCGAGATGACCACCTTGAGCTGCGGGTTCCCGGCCTTCAGTTTGCGCAGTTGGTTGAAGTGGCCCTTGAGCTTCTGGCGGGGGGTGTCGGCGACGCCGTCCACCGACTCGGCGGCGGTGAACGGCCGCTGGTAGTCGTCGTACGCGTAGCCCTGACCTTCGATGTTGGCCTCGAAGCAGGTGCCTTCCGCGGAGACGTTGCCGAAGGCGTAGTTGATCGTGGTCAGTTTGGCGGCCTGGCCGGTCTGCTGGACGCGTTTGGCGGAGCTGTCGGGGCCCCACTGGGTGAAGTACCCGATCCGCTGGCCTTTCGGCTTCGGACCGTGCGGCCCGTTGCCGGGGGTGGCAGTCGCGGTGGTGGCGGAGGTGGCGGCGAGCAGCACGGCGGCGGTGACGGCCGCGAGCAGACCGGCTGGACGAACGGTCACGAGGGCCCACTTTCCGACTGAGCGTCACGGCGCCCGGGGCCGGGCGTAGCAAAGGTCTAGTCCATTGCGTCCCGCGTGTACAAGGGGTGCGTTCGGATCGGTGCAATATGCAAAACGGTGGTTCGGCGAGCGCCGGTTCGATGTCGGTGCCCCGCAAGGGCGTCGGCCCCGCGGGCGGCGTCGCCACCTCGCGCACGGCCACCGCGCGCCGGCAGCACGGCCACCCCGCGCCGCATCCCCCCGGCAGCACGGCCGCCCCGCCCCGCGCCGCCCCGGCAGCACAGCCGCCCGCACTGCACGCCCGGAGCGGTGCGGCGTCCCGGCCCGCCACACCGCCCCCGGCGCAGGGCTATTCGTCGAAGACGGTGGCGTTGTCGGCGAAGGCGGTGCCGGTCGGCTCGAACTCGCCGCGTTCTGGGCGGGCTCCGCCCGAGTAGACGATGTCGATCAGCAGGATTCGGTCGTTGCCCGCCGTGCCGTCCTTGTCCGTGGACGTGGTGAGCCAGATGTCCCCGTCGGGATCGACCTCCACGGTGCGCAGCCGGTCGTACGTCCCCTCGAAGAACGACTTCTGCTCGACCAGGTTGGAGCCGGAGTCGATGCGCAGCCGGTAGACGCGCTGACCCCGAGTCGTGGCCACGAACACGTGGTCGTTGATGATGGTCAGGCCGCTCGGCGAGGCGGACGACACCGGCCAGGTCTTCTTCGGCGCGATGTATCCGGAGCAACTACCTTCGGTGCCCTGACAGTTGGGCCAGCCGTAGTTGCCGCCCTTCTGGATCAGGTTGACCTCGTCCATGATGTTGTCGCCGAACTCCGCCTGCCAGAGGCGTCCCTTGGAGTCGAAGTCCAGGCCCTGCGGGTTGCGGTGCCCGATGGACCAGACGGCATTGCCGAACGGGTTGTCCGACGGGATCGTGCCGTCCGGATTGATGCGCAGGATCTTGCCGTTGAGGGAGTTCTTGTCCTGCGCCCGGGAGTCGTTCTGGGCATCGCCCATGCCGGCGTACAGCTTGCCGTCAGGCCCGAAGCGAAGCCGCCCGCCGTTGTGGTAGCGGCTCTTGGCCATGCCACCGAGCAGCACCTTGTAGCCGCTGAGCGCGTTGTTCTCCAGCTTCATCCGGGCGATGCGGTTGCCGTCGGACGAGGTGTGCAGGAAGTACACGTAGTGGTCGGTGGCGAAGTTCGGGGAAACCTCCACACCCATCAGGCCGCCCTCGCCGCCGGTGGTCTGGGAGTTGGGCACCTTGCCGAGCTGTGTCTTCTGGCCGGACTTGGTCAACCGGTAGACGTTGAAGGTGTTCCGCTCGGTGTAGATCCCGGAGCCGTCCGGCAGGAACGCCACGCCCCAGGCGACATCCACACCGGTGGCCAGGGTTTTCACGGTGCCCGGATCGGGGGTGCCGCCCACCTGGGAACCGGCGGTGGTGACGCTGATCTCCGGGCCGAACGCCGACCGGTTGCCCTTGGCGTCGAAGGCCCGCACCTTGAACCGGTACGCCGTGTCGGCCTTCAGGCCGGCGACGGTCGTGGACGCGGTTCCCGAGGTACCCGCGGCGGCGCCGTCACGGTAGATGTCGTACCCCGTGACCTTCACGTTGTCCGTGGACGGCGTCCATGCCAGGTCGACGCTGGTCGCGGTCTTGCCGGTGGCGTGCAGCGCCTGCGGGACACTCGGCGCCTCGCCGTCGGGCGGCGCGGGCAGCGTGGCGATGGTGACCATGTTGCTGGCGTCGGAGACGTTCGGGACCGCATCGCGTGCGAACACGGTCCAGTCGTAGCTGGTCTCGGGCGTCAGGCCGGTCACCGTGGTGGCCAGGGTGGAGCCGTCGACCTGCTTCATGAGCTGGCCGTGCTGGTAGACGTCGTAGCCGGTGACCTTCACGTTGTCACTGGCCGCGTCCCAGGCGAGGGACACGGAGGTGGTGGTCGGCTCCTTGTCCTTGCGCAGGTTCTTCGGAGCCGTCGGCTTCTCGGTGTCGGCCGGGCCCTGGGGGGTGACGGTCAGGCTGTCGAGGTTGGGGCCGTCCACACCCGAGGTGGTGGCGCGGATCTTGTTGGTGCCCGCGGCCAGTGCCGTCGTGACGGAGACCGTCTTCCACGTCGTCCAGGCGCCGGTGCCGGGGAAGGAGAGATCGTCGGCGGCCTGGGTGCCGTTGACCGTGATGTCCAACGGCCGGTTGTCGGCGGTGCCGTTGGCGTAACGGAAGTCGAGCTTCGTGGCTCCCGGTTGCTCCGCCTGGACGGTGAACTCGACGTACGCGTCGGACACCGCGTCGAAGTTCACGAAGCCGGTGCCGGTGTGGCCGGCGTGGTTGGACTCCACCTTGCCCTTGACAATTCGGGCGGCCTCGGCCTCGTACGAGGCGGCGCGAGAGAGGGGAGCAGAGTGGGCAGCGGGCAGGGCCACGCAGAGCGAAGCGGTGGTGGCAGCAGCCACCAGGGCGCCGAACGCCCTGGACGGCCGGGATTTGATGCATCTCACGGTGTCCTCCAGCGAAGAGGGACTGAGCGCAAGGCGGCTCAGCAGCTCGTGGTGCTGCCCGGGCGGGTCCGCTGCAAGGGTTTTACGGCAAGCGACATCCGGCAACGGGCGGTCACCCGGGGGAAGTTGGCGCTGGACCTCGATAGTTAGGAAACTTTCCTATCTGGTGATGGAGCACGCTAGGCGTCGGTGGTGTACCTGTCAACGGGTCACGCCCACTCGATGTGCGGGCCCACTCCCGACCGCGGTGCCGGCTCGTGGCGGATGACTGTTCGTCTCCCAGCGTGCGATGAAACGATGACAACCCCTCTCAGGAGGGATTTCACGGGCTCTACTGGACGACATGAACAGCCAGACCAACCCCTCCACCCGCCGTCGGCGCACTGTCCGGCTCACCGTGGGAATCGCCCTCGCCACTGCGACGGGGGTCTTCGGGCTCACCGCCTGCGACGACTCGGACAAGAAGGGCGCGGCCGGCGACGGCCGATCCGACGCGGCCGCGACCTCGGCCGGCGCGCCCTCCGCCACAGCTCACGACGGCCGGGAACCGTCCGGCGCCGGGACCGGGAACGCGAAGCTCGCCAAGCTGCTGTGGATGGGTGACTCCATCGGCGAAGTCGAGGCCCCGGCACTCGGAGCGGCCATGAAGGCCAACGGCACGGAGTTCAAGTCGATGGCGGCCGCCGGTGGCGGCGGTGTCATCGGCGAGGTGGCCGAACCCACCTGGGAACAGCTGCCGAAGGAACTCGGCTCCTTCAAGCCGAACGTCGTCGTCTACCAGATCACGACCTACGACTGGGGCAAGCCCGAGGAACAACACGCGAGTTACGAACGACTGGTCAAGACGGTGACCGACACGGGCGCCGAACTCGCCATCGTGTCCGCGCCGCCGTTCAAGATCGACGACTTCTACAAGCCGCACGAGGCCGAGATCAAGTCCGCCCCGAAGTCGGCCCGGGACGTGGCGGACAAGCACCCGGGCAAGGTGCGCTACCTCGACGCCGCAGCCCTGTGGGGCACCGACGGCACCGCCGCCAAGGCGCAGCGGAGCAGCGACGGCATCCATTCCTGCCAACAGGGGGCGGCAGTGATCGAGGGGCGGCACGGGCCCAGGCTCGTTCCGCCCCTCCCCGTCCCCGACCGGGCCCGCCTGTTCTTCGTGTCCCTCGACGGTGTCCAAGCGGTGTCCCGACCCACCGATGCATCCCTCGACCCCGGCCAGGCGGTCGCATTGCTGCTGGAGGGACCGACCCAGGCCGAACGGCGCCAGGGCTTCTCGACCGCCCTGACGGAGGTGGCCGGCCGGGTCGGCGTCGACACCGGGGACGGCAGGGTCACCTTCACGCTGCCCTTCGACGCCGGCCGAGTGCCGGTGGAGGCGATCCACCAACTCACCTGCACCGCGGCCAATGCCCGGGTTCCGGGCGGTCGACCCGTCGCCGACGTCGACATCGACTTTCGCGAACTCGGCAAGCCGGGCGTGTGGGGCCCGTTGCACTGCAACGTCGCCGGCTACTACGCGCAGCCGGAAGGGGCCCGCTCCCCGGGAGGCTTTTCCGGCTGAAGACTCTCGGGCCGAGGGTCCGAGATCCCCATCGGTGGTGTGCAGACCTGCACGGCAGGAGTCCCGGCGCGCTGCGCCCCGGGCGGACGCCGCCGTCGTCCGTTCGACCACGTCCTCCTCACGACGGGCACACCGGGCGGCACGACGCAGATACGGACGCCGCCTGCGGTGCGCTCGGGGTCGAATTCGCGTCCGATCCGAGAATCCCGGAGACGGCCGGGATCGGCGTCGGCGATTCGCACAGGATCGTGGAGCGTTCTTCGTGCGCGGCGACGATCCCCCGGTTTCCGGCCACTGCCTACCGTGATCGTCCGCAGCGGCGCAAGCCGCACTCCGAGGAGGTTTCCCGTGACGGGACGATCCGCATTGCCGGCCATGCCGCCGACAGACCGCCGATGGGCACCGGGTGCCGAGTCGGGTGCGGTGCGCGGCACCGGGCACGCCGTGGCCGGGCGTTTCCCGGTCGCCGAGTGCTTCGCGGTTGCCGAGTGCTTCGCGGTCGCCGGGCGTTTCCCGGGAGGCGCACGATGAGACGCGTCTCGCGTGGGGTCGTGGGGACCCTCGTCCTGGGTCTGCTCGCCGCCGGATGCGGTGGGAGCGGTGGGGGTGGCGCCGCCGGCGACGGCGATACGCTGACCGTCGGGGTCGCCGCCGATCCCGGTGGCCTGAATCCGCTCACCGCGCTGAACGCGAGCGCGTTCATGCTGAACCGCTTCTCCTACGACGGGCTCCTCAACATCCAGCCCGACGGGCGCATCGTCTCCGGTGTCGCCGAGAAGTGGACGTCCGATGCGACCACCGCGAGCTTCACCCTCAAGCGCGGCGTGACGTGCGACGACGGCACGCCGTTGACCGCCTCCGCGATCGCGGCGCAGTACGCGTACATCGCCGAGCCGGCCAACGCGTCGCCCATGCTCGGCATGATCGTGCCCACCGGCCTCACCGTCTCCGCCGACGACGCCGCCGGCACCTTGACGTTCAAGACGCCGGAGCCCACTCCCTTCCTGCTGCGCAATGCCGCGACGCTGCAACTGGTGTGCCCCTCCGGCATGCGCGCGCAGGGCAGGCTGGACCATGCCTCGGACGGCACCGGGCCCTACCGGCTGACCGAGGCGGTACCGGGCGACCACTTCACCTTCACCAAGCGGCAGGGCTACACCTGGGGTCCCGACGGCGTGGACAACGCCCGCACCCCGGACCGGGTGGTCTTCAAGGTGATCGGCAACGAGTCCACCCGGACCAATCTGCTCCTGGGCGGCCAGTTGGACGTCACGACGGTGGTCGGCCCCGACCGGTCCCGGCTGGCCGCGGCCGGGATCAAGTCCACGGCCATGCAGGACCCGCTCGGCCAGTTGTTGTTCAACGAGGACCCGAACCGGGTCACCGCCGATCCGCAGGTGCGTCGGGCACTGGTCACGGCGATCGACCTCCGGCAGCTCGGCGCGGTCGCCACCGGCGGCAAGGGTAGGCTGCCGACCCGGCTGGGCACCGCGATGTCCCCGCCGTGTCCGACCGACTCGGTCACCGCCAACCTGCCGACGCACGACGTGGACGGCGCCGCCGAGTTGCTGCGCACCGCCGGGTGGAAGAAGTCCGGTGGGTACTGGACCAAGGACGGGCGGCAACTGTCCATCACCGTGCCCTACCCGGGCCTGTCCGGCACCCAGGTCGTCGCGGCGGCCGAGCTGGCCGTCAAGCAGTGGAATTCGTTCGGCGTGAAGGTGACCCTCCAGCCGACCACGCCGGCGACGAAGGTGTCCACGTTGATGACCGGCCAGTGGGACGTGGCGTGGGCGCCGCTGTCGTTGAGCACGCCCGACCAGATGCTCCCGTTCTACTCCGGGACCAAGCCGCCCGCGGGCCTCAACTTCGGTTCCGTACAGAACCCGGAGTACGAGCGCCTGACCGCGCTCGCCATGGCCAAGTCGGACACCGCGGGCTGCGCCGAATGGACCGCGGCGGAGGAGGAGTTGATGAAGCGGATCGATGTGATCACCTTCATGGACAGCAACGTCCCCTACTTCACCCGAGGCTACGCGTTCGAGGTCGACGGCGGCGGTTTCCTGCCCACATCCCTGCGCCGCGCCGACGCGCGCTGACCGCTCGCGCGGAAGCGAACTCGCCACCAAGTCGGGGCCGGTCCGGGTGAGTCCGGGCCGGTCCGGCTGATCCGCCGGAGTCGGGCCCGATGGCTCGGTCGATCGCCGCTCCGGCGCCGGCCGGGCCACGGAGCGCGCGGCACCGATTCGGACTCGTGCGGGTCTTCGGGCCCGCATCGAGCACCTCTACGCGATCGCCGACCGCGAGGTCGTACCCGAGCCGGGCGAGCCGAAGTGGGCTGATGCTTCGACGAGTTCGGTCCGCCTCCCGACGCCGCGAACGAGGCCGCGGCGGGTGGCCGCGGCCTCGTCGCAGGACGAGCGTCGGACGTCTATCGCGGTGCGTTCGGCATCACGGGCAGGTCGGGTCACCGACCTGGGCCGGCACGCTCACCGCGTCCCAGGCGGCCTTGGTCTTGTTGAACAGGCCGCAGGTGGAGTCGAGCGCCTTGGCGGACTTCAGGGTCGCGGTGCGGTACTTCTTGTAGGTCATGCCGCTCGTCTTGAGCAGCATGCCGCCGTAGAAGATCTTGCCCGCGGTCTGGATTCCGGCGCCGGTGAGTCGCGTGTTGTTGCAGGTCGGGCTGCTGGGCTTGCCGCCACCGGGGTTCGTGCCCTCGGCGAGCAGGTAGAACCAGTGGTTCAGGGGTCCGGCCGCCGCGTGGGTCTCGGTGCCCGGGATCGAGGAGCTGTAGCAGTTCGGGTTGTTGCCGACCTGCGAGGGGTTGTACATGTTGCGGATCGGGCCGTTGCCGACCAGGTTGACCGTCTCGCCGACCAGGTAGTCCGGGCGGTCGTAGGGCGAGGGCTCGTTGGTGTAGGCCTCGGTGAGCGCGCCGAAGATGTCGCCGGTGCCTTCGCCCAGGCCGGCCTCGGCGCCGGCGCCGCCGGGGGTGAACTGGTCTATGCCGTGCCCGAATTCGTGGCCCACGACGTCCATGGACGCGATCCACTGGTTGCTCTGGTTGTGGCCGATCTGGATCTGCGAACCGGTCCAGTAGGCGTTGATCGCCGGGAGCCCGACCCGTACCGGCCAGCTTCCGCCGTTGCCGTTGTGCCCGTTGCGACCGAGCCAGTCGCGGAGCATGTTCCATTCCTTCTGCGCCGCCCACATGGCGTCGACGCAGCCGGTCTCCTTGTTGGTGGCGTTGCCGTTGCCCCAGGTGTCGGTGGCCTTGGTGAAGACGCCGCCGCTGTAGTCGGCGCAGGACAGGCCGGGCCGGGTGGTGTCGATCATCTTGTAGTTGCCGGCGCTGCCGCTGGTGTTGATCGTCAGCGGGTTGGGACCGTTCCACTGGCTGGTGCCGGTGCCGCCCTTGACGTCGTCGTAGGAGTCGAGCACCTGCCCCGAACGGGCGTCGACGAAGACGTGCAGCCGACTGGGCGCGGTCTCGGTGCTGCCGATCAGCACGGTCTCCCAGGCCAGGTTCGCGGAACTCTCCCGGACTCGTACGACCAGGCGTCGCGACTCGACCTTGTCGACGACCTTGAGTCGCGACCGCGAGACGTTCTCGGCCGCGCCCTTGCCGACGGTCGGCTTGACGGGGACGTCGATCCGCAGATCGGTGGCCGACTCGGCGGCCCGGACGGTGCCGTTGCCGTCGGCCAGCACCGCGGCGCTCGCGCCGACCACGGGCAGCCCGCGGTAGGTGCGCTCGTAGGCCACGGAGTACAGGTTGTCGACCCACGGGGTCACCTGCTGCCGCACGTAGCTCTCGTCGGGGCCCTTGGCCAGGACGTCCTGGCCGCTCGCGGCGGCCTTGTCGGCGGCGGACACCGCCGCCGCCAAACCGGGCGCGGGCGGCGGAGTCGCCGCGTTCGACTGGGAGGTACCGACCACGAGGCCGGCGAGTAAGGCCAGGACCGACCCGACCGTCACCGTGCTGCGTTTCATCGAGGCTCCTTGGATAGGGGAAAGACCTCGACCACGAGTCCGGTTCTCGTCGGCTCCGCGGGCTGAGCGGGACCGACCATCGCGTGCGCCGGGTTCGTGCCCGAGCGTACGAAACGCTCACACGCTCCCAAGTCGACGGTCAACGAATGTGTTCGACGCGGCACATTCTGTCAACAACCCCCCGCGCGCCCGCGCCGAGCCCGCGCGCCGCCCGCTCCTCTTCCCGACAACCGGGCGCCCACGAAGGCGAGTTGACGCAAGTGGCGAACCGAATGCGGATCGTCGGACGGGGGCCGCTGCCCGGTGGGCGGCGTGCACTGGCGCAAGACGCCGACCTGCCTGGCGGAAGCCGAGCCGGTGGTCGGCGCGCAACACCAGGCGGTGCTGCGGCTCCGTCGCGGCCGTGCTCGAGGACTCCCCGTTCGGGATCCGGACGGACGACACCGCGCCGGCCCTTCCGCAGCATGTGCGCCTCGGCGAGACCCGAATCGGTTCCGCCCGCGATGGCTTGGGATGTTGTCGTTCGGGCGTACGCGATCGCGCGCGCGTCGAGGAGCGTCCCGCACGCCGTTGCTGCGTCCGAGGTGGTCACCCGCGAGTCGTGGATGACCGCGACCCGACCGGGTAAGGGCAAGCACCGAAGCGATCAACGCTTCCCGCGCCCCGCGAATCCGGGGCGACTCGGCGGGCACCACACCGCACGCCACCACCGCAGGCCCAAGGGCGGGCCGACATACGGAAGCGATTGGGAACGATCATGGTCATGCCCCCCACCGGCCGCCCCTGTCGAGCGGCCCTCGTCCTCGCCGCGCCCGCCCTGGCATGGACGCTCGCCGGCCTACCGGGACCGGCGCACGCCTCCCCCGCACCGACGAACGAGGGAGGACCGACCCTGACGGCCGACCGCACCGGCGACCTGGATCCCGCCGGCGACCGCATCACCGTGATCGGCCGCGGCTTCCGGCCCGGCAGCCAGGTGCGCCTCAAAACGTGCGACCCCGCCCAGGGGCCCGACAAGGCTTGCGACTCCGATCTCGGCGTAGATCCCGTCCGAGTCGACACCGACGGCTCCTTCGGCCGAGCGCTGCGCGTACGCGCCGCGTTCGGCTCCGTCGACTGCCTGCGCACCCGCTGCGCCGTGGCCACCACCAAGGTCGGCGGCGGCGGGGACCGCAGCCAGGAGACCTACCTCTCGATCGGCTTCCGCGGCGAAGTCCCCGGCCTGCCCCCCACCTGGACACCGAGCCCGGCACCCGCCCCCGGCAGCGACGGCGCCTCGGCCGCACAGCCCCCACCGGCGAGCCCCTCGGCCCCCACCGAATCGGCAATCCCCGACGCACAGGACACGGACACCGACAAGAACCCATGGGTCCTCCCCGCCGTCATGGCAGGCGTGATCGCGGTCATCGCCGTGATCGTGGTGCTCGTGGTCCGCAACCGGCGCCAGGCCGGAACCGGACGAGGCAGCGGAGACGAGTAGTCGGCGACGGCCGAACCTCGCACCCCCGACCCCCGACACGGTCCGGAAAAGCAGGACGGCGACCGGGCGTCCGCACCTCGTGCCCGGGTTTCTCGGGGCTGGAAAGTGCCGGTGGTCACTACCCGATGCGGCGCCGGGCCTGGAGAACGACGGCCACGACCTCGTCGGACACTTCGTCGCCCACCGAGATCCGAACGTCCGTGACCGTGCCGGGCCCCGGAGCTGTGAGTTCGGTCGAGACGTAGTCGTTCTCCAGGACCGCCAGCAGCTCGCCGTCGCGGACCGTCCGCCCGCGCTCCACCAGGCCCTCCATCACGCGCCACGATCCGCCGAATGGAGGCGCACCCCCTGTGGTCAGTTCCTGCGGCCCCAGTTCGAGCCAGACCGGCGGTGCCAGTGGTCCGCCGATGCGTCGCTCGATGCGGTCCAGCGCCTGCGCGGCGCGTCTTGCCGTGTGACCATCGTCGGCGCTCAGCCTGCGCAGCAGGGGTTCGATTGCGCGGATATCCCCCAGTCGCCCGAGTACGTCGAACGCTTCGGACCGCGTCAGTTCGCTCGCGTCGTCCAGGCAGTCGACAACGGCCTCCGTGTGATCGGCGGTGCCGTGCACGGCCAGACCGCACAGGGCCGACCAGCGGACTCCGCTACCGGGATGCAGCCCGCGTTCGAGAATGGGCACCGCGCGCGGATCCTCGACGTACTTGAGCATCCGCATGACCGCCGATTCGAGTGTGCGATCGTGCGCCACCTCATCGAACAGGGTTTCGGGAAACGCACGGGCCAGAAGCCCCTGCAACCGGTCGAGGTGCTCGAACTCCTCCCGGCCGCAGCGTTCCCCCTTTGCCCCCGGGGCGTCCCAGCCCGGGTCGACCCGGCCCGCCAGTGCGCCGATCAGACGGCGCAGACTCACCGGTCCCGCGGCCACCAGCCTGTCGCCGGCCCTGTTGTCGCCACCCAGGAATGACACGATGAGTTCGTCGATCCCGTCGGGTACCACGTGCATCGGAAATCAACCGCGCTTTCGGCCGGCAAGGGGTCGGGGCAGACAGGGGGTCGGTGCCGGCAAGGGCACCGTGCGGGGTGCACGAACCGGCCCCGCTCAGTGTCCCGTCAAGCGGTGGCCGGCGGAAGTCGGGTCAGCCGCAGACCGCCTTGTCCAGGAGGGCTTCGACGGACGCGTGGTTCGGTCGGTGTGCGGCTGCGTGTGGCTGAGCGCTGTTCGTGGGTGGTGTGCGTCATGTCGCGGACGCCGGGCGCGGGGTCGGACGGTTCGTCGGACATTCCGCGCGGTGGGCATCACCCCGGGCGGGGGTTGTTCACCGGATCGGAGCAGCGGTGGTGAGACCGGCGTCGCACAACGGGCCGCGTCCGGCCGGACCCGGTCGCCCGGCCGGTGATCCTCTTGGCGGATCACCGGCCGAACGAACGGTCGCTGTGGATCAGATCAGACGCAGGTACAGGGCGACGCTGCTACCCGGCGCGTTCCAAGCGAACGTCTTCTTGGTGTTCTTGGGGCAGGCGTTGGCGCTGTTGACCGCCACCGAGCCGACGCTGCCGTAGACCTCGGCGCACTTTCCGTCGGCCTTGGTGTCCTTCACGTAGCCGTCGACGTAGACCCGGCCACCCGAGCACCAAACGGTCCAGTGGGCTTCGGCGCCGTTGATGGACACGTTCCTCGTCTCCGGGCAATTGCCCAGCACGCTGACCTGCCCGGACGGCGCGGCGGGCGCCGCCGAGGCGACGGCCGTCCCGGAGCATGCCGCGAAGGCTGCCACCGCGACGAGCCCCGTGGCTATGCGTCGTTTCATGGTTTTATCTCCCGTGTGTCGTCGGTTGTGCAATGGCAGGACGACGCTATCCACGGGGCCGGCAGAGCACGTCAAACGTGCGGTGTATCCGTCCCCACCACGGTCGTTCTACACGCGCCCTCGACGTACCACCGTCGTGCCGGCCGACGAGGATTCGGATGCCGCATCGACGGCGGCCCGACCGGCGCCCGGAGTCGCTCCCAACGCCGGGCCCTGGCCCTGACCAAGCGCTCCATCTCGCGGGATTCGCCACGACACCGCCCCTCGCGCCGCCGAGCACCCACAACACACGGCGGCGGCCCCGGGCGGTCGTCCCCGTGCGGCTCGGCTCACGGCCGGGGCATGTGGCCGTCCCGTGCGCGGTTTTCGATACGGCGACGATATGCCCGGGCTCGTAGCCTCGGAGTATGCGTGTGTTGATCGTCGAGGACGAGCCCCGTATGGCCGAGACCATCTGCGATGGCCTGCGCCCGGAAGCCATCGCGGCGGACAGCGCAGTCGACGGCGGCGCCGCGCCGGAGCTGCCGAGCATCGGTGCGTACGACGTCGCCGTGCTCGACCGGGATATTCCCGGGGCCGGCGGTGACGAGGTCGCCAACGCCGTACGAATCACCGTCCCGGCCCTGCGCCAGCATCTCGGCGAGCCCTGGATCAGCGCCGCCGTGCCGGGCGTCGGCCACCACATCGACACGGCACCCGGCACGGGACGCGAGGAACGAGGCCGTGGATAGGCGGCAGCCCGGTGTGAGCGTGCGCGTCAAACTCACCCTCAGCTACGCCGGATTCCTCATGCTGGCCGGCGCCCTGCTGATGGCGGCGGTGTGGGTGTTCCTCCTGAGTTACGTCCCCGATCGCGCGATGCTCATCAACCCCGACGACAGACCGCAGGGTGGTGTCTTCCCCATCCGGTCCGCCCTTCTGGACGTTTTCGCTCCGAGGGCGGCAGCGGTACTGGCGTTCCTGCTGGTGTTCGGTCTTGTGGGCGGATGGATCCTCGCCGGCCGCATGCTCGCTCCGCTGACCCGCATCACGGACGCCACCCGGATGGCCACCAACGGATCGCTCTCGCACCGCATCCGGCTGCCGGGCCGCGGGGACGAGTTCCGCGAACTCGCCGATGCCTTCGACACCATGCTGGAGCGGCTCGAAGCACACGTCGCCGAGCAGCAGCGGTTCGCCGCCAACGCCTCGCACGAACTGCGCACGCCGCTGGCGACCACGCAGGCCCTTCTCGACGTGGCCCGCAACGATCCGCATCGCGACATCGACGCGTTCGTCGAGCGCCTCCGCGTCGTCAACGCCCGGGCGATCGACCTCACCGAGGCGCTGCTCGTGCTCAGCCGCGCCGACAAGCAGGCCTTCACCCAGGAGCCCGTCGACCTGTCCCTGCTCACGGAAGAGGCCGTCGAGACACTGCTCCCGCTCGCCGAGAAGCACGGGGTCGCCATCGACGCCTCCGGCGACGTTGCCACGGCTTCCGGGTCGCCGGCGCTGCTGCTGCAGATGACGACGAACCTCGTGCACAACGCCATCGTGCACAACCTGCCCGAACGGGGCGCCGTGTGGGTCCGCACCGGCGTCCGGTCCGGGAGCGCGGTACTCACCGTCGAGAACAGCGGCGAGGAGCTCTCCCCGCAGTCCATCCCGACCCTCACCGAACCGTTCCAGCGCGGCACCGAGCGCATCCACAACGACCACGCCGGGGTCGGCCTCGGCCTGGCCATCGTCCAGCGCATCGTCCACGTACACGACGGAACCCTCACCCTCGTCCCGCGCGCCGACGGCGGCCTGCGTATCACCGTTCGACTGCCCGCCTCGGCACCGCGTTCGGCCAAACAGTTCAGGAACTCGATCAGTGAGTGAAGCAAGAGAAGACGTCGCGGGCGCGCGATCGGCCGCGCCGGCGCAGACCGAAGCGGAGGGGCGCGCCGAGACGGCCGCAACCACCCGACCCGCCGAAACCACCGACACGCGCTCGGTCATCCACCGGGCGATCGGCGGCCTGTCCCGGCCGGGACCGTGGAAACGCGGCCGGGTGCTCACGGCGACGGCGTTGCTCCTCGGCCTGCTCCTGCTCCTGCACGCGCGGATACCGAACCGGATCTGGAACATCGGCAGCCTGGTGGAGGCCTTCCTGCCATGGTTCGGCGTGTTCATCCCGGTGCTGCTCGCCGGGGCCCTGTGGCGCCGATCCGCCGTCGCGGTGGTCGCTCTGCTGCTGCCGGTCGTGACGTGGGTGAGCCTCTTCGGCGGGCTGCTCACCGACAAGTCGCACCCGGGCGGCGACCTCACCGTGATCAGCCACAACGTCGATGCCGACAACCCCGACCCCACCGGCACCGCCCGCGATCTGGCCGGCTCCGGTGCGAACCTGCTGGCCCTCGAGGAGATCGGCACGCAGGCGAAGCCGGTGTACGAGAAGGAGCTGGCGAAGGCCTACCCGTACCACTCGGTGCAGGGCACCGTCGGACTGTGGAGCAAGTTGCCGCTGTCGGACATCCGTCCGGTCGACATCGCGCAGGACGTCGGGCCGCTGGGCGACTCCAAGCCGGCCGCCGGCAAGGCGGCCGACAACCGGGCGCTGCGTGCCACGGTGGCCACCGAGCACGGGCCGCTGGCCGTGTACGTCGCCCATCTGGGATCCGTACGGGTGAATCCCAGGGGAGGCTTCGGGACGGGGACCCGGAACAGGAACGCCAAGGCGCTCGCCAAGGCTGTCGCCGCCGAGCAGAACGAACGGATGGTGCTGCTCGGCGACATGAACGGCACCACGGACGACCGTGCGCTCGACGGCATCACCTCGCAACTGCACTCGGCCCAGGAGGCGGCCGGCAACGGCTTCGGCTTCAGCTGGCCGGCGAAGTTCCCGATGGTACGGATCGACCAGATCCTCACCCGGGGCGTGCAGCCGCAGAGCGCATGGGTGCTGCCGGCCACCGGAAGCGACCACCGACCGGTGGCAGCCCGCCTCAGCTGGTGACCGCACCCCGGCAAGAACCGTGCCGGACCCGATCAGCTGGATCGCCATTGGCCGCCGCGTCGTCGGCGCCGCTGCTTGGCATCGTGTGGCGGGGAGAGTGCAGGTCGATGTCGGTGCGTTCCCCTCGGCGGCGGCCGCGCGCCGCCGGGGGTCAGGTGCCGAACACCCCGTCCGAGAAGGGGTGATGGGCGAGGTAGGCGTCGGCGAGCGGTGCGGTGGACGCTCGTGCCCACGGTGTGCTGCCGTCGTGGGTGCGGAGGTAGGTGTCGCTGTCGGAGCGCCCGTCAGCGCGTCGGGCCGACCACCGGTGCCCATTCCCGGATGCCGGTGATCGTCACGCCCGGCGTGCGGTAGTACGGATCGGCGTCCAGGATGCCCTCCAGTTCCGGGCGCTCCAGATCGAATATCAGCAGCGCGCCCGAGTCGTCCGCCCAGGGACCCGCCGCGAGCAGGCGTCCCTGCTCGTGCAGCCGGGCGAGGAACGACCGGTGCGCGGCACGTGCGGCGAACCGTTCGGGGCAAGCGGTGAAGGCCAGTTCGAGGATCATCATGCGGGCGACGGTACGGTCTGCCGATGGGAAGTTCAGTATCGGCCGATACATCGGCGCCATGGCGGGCCATGGCCACCGTGCCCCTGTTCGCCACACTGCCCGAGGATCGGCTGCGCGCGCTGTGGTTCGGCTCGCTCCCGCGGCGCCACCGCGCGGGAGAGGTGATCCGCAATGCCGGCGATCCGGCCGAGCATCTCCTTGTGCTGCTGCGCGGCCGGGTGTCCGCCGCCGCCACCACGGCCGGCGGTCGGGCCGTGCGCTTCGGCGACTGGACGGGGCCGTGCGCGCTGGACAAGGTCGCCGTGATCGACGGTGGCGGGCACACGGCGACCCTCACCGCGGTCACCCACTGCTCCGTACGCAGCCTGCCTCGAACCCGATTCGAGGAATTGGTCGACGACGTGCCGGCGGTGCGTCGGCACGTCTTGCGCCTGCTCGCCGAGCACGCCCGACATCAACAGGAGCGGTTCGCCGACGCCGCCACCCTGCCCGTCGAAGCGAGGCTGGCGACCTGGCTGTTGACGCAAGCGGCGGCATCCGCCCAAGCCCGGGTCGAACTGCCGGGCACCCAACAGGACTTGGCCGACCTGCTCGGGACGACCCGGGTGACGGTCAACCGCGTGCTCGCCCGGTTGAGCCACGACGGTTTGATCGAGGTCACGCGCCGCAGTATCGCCGTCCTCGCACCGGAACTCCTCGCCCTGCGCGCGACCGCCCCCGACCCCGGCCCACTCGCGCAATCGCGGGGCCCAGGCAACATCTCGACGACCTGACGCCTGAAGAGCGGACACGGGCCTTCCCGGTGCGGCCGTTTCGCTGGTCCAGGGGCGGTGGAGCAGTCCCCGCCGCGATAACGGAAGGGACAGACCGGGTCAACTGAGGCAACACCGTGTTACTCGCAGACCGGATCAATCGAGACGGGACAGCCGGCGACCGAGGTGGCCCGAGTGCTCCGTCCGGGCGAATTCGGCCGCCTTGCCGGGGCGTCGCGACGACCGACCACATGTCGTCCGTAGGGTCGAACGCATGGCCGAAGCATTGCCCGAGCGCCTGCGCCCCCTGCTCGACCACCAACTCGCGTTCGAGCTGGCCCACCTGGAATGTCTGCGGATCGCGGACACCGGCGACGCCCAGGCGCTGGAGCGGGCCAGGGCCGCGCGAATGAACGCCATGCGGGCGCTGATCGCCGCCCGCGAGGACGCCGGCGCCGCGAGCGCCGAGGACCGTGACGCCCTCAAGAAGGCCGCCCTGGCCGCCCTCGCCGGCCAACCGACCGACCCGCCCGGGTAGTCGTTCCGCCGCCGGCGGGACCGGGCCGGCCGACGCACACTCGAATGATGGAGATCACCTCGGCGCACGGCCACGTCACCGTTCCCGGCCGCGGGGACATCGAGATCACGGCCGACCTGTACGACTGGCCCATCGACGGCGACACCCTCCCCCGCACCTGGACCGGGATCATCGACGGCGGGCCCGTCCTGGCAACCGGCACCGAGGGCGTCCTGCACCTCGACGCCGAACCCACCGCGCTCGGCCACCGATTCGTCGTCGTCGCGAGCGCAGGCCACGTCTCCCGGATCAGCGGACACCTGACCTGACCGGGACCGCCGGGCCGCCCGGGACCGCTACGACGAACCTGCGATCGCCGCCGCCGACCACACACGGGCATCCCCATCGAAGCCCACCTGCGCCTGGAACCGCCGGGACCTGGAACGGGCGGGCCTGGACCGACGACCCCACCATCGACATGAACCGCTCACCGAAGCTGCGGTCCACCTCCTGCGCCGGGCCGCGTCGTGGGTCAGGAGTCGAGCACCGTGCGGATTCGTTCCGCGGTTCCGCGCGGGCGGAAGACGTATCCGTTGTGGCCGCCGGGAAATGTCTCCAGGCGTGTGCCCAGTTCGCCGGCGAGCATCGCGGCGCACGTGTGCGGCCAGACGTGGCCCGAGTTCTCACCGGCGGCGGGCACGACACGGGCGGGTGAGCCCTTGAGCGCGGTCACGTCGAGGACGTGCGCCCTGATGGCCGGCATGTCGTGCGTGAGGAGGACCTCCGCGTTCCGCACGTGGTCGGGCCCCGGAGCGCGCGTCGGGACGTCCGGCTCACAGTCGCTCGGGTCGATGTCGATGTCGGCCGCGAACCTGCGCATCGCCGGGGCCGCTCCCTCCGCCCTGAAGGTCTCCTCGACGGCGAGCAGTTGCCCGAGGGCGAGGGTGCGTCCGGGTTCCGGCAGCAGGTGCGTGACGGGCGGTTCGTGCGCGACGACCGCCGCGACCTGCCCGGGATGCCTGACGGTCAGCTCCAGCGAGATCAGGGCGCCGATGCTGGTGCCGTAGACGAGTGCGGGGTCGGGGGTGAAGGCGGAGAGCAGGTGGGAGACGTCGTCGGCATGCGTGGCGAGCGTCGTCGCGGGGGCGTCGGTGGTGCTCCCGGACAGGCCGCGCCGGTCGTAGGTGAGGACGGTGTACCGGTCGGCGAGGTGGCGGGCGAGCGGTTCGTTCGCGTCGACACCGTGGTGGCCCCCGGCGACGAGCAGGAGCAAGGGGCCCTCGCCGCGGACGGCGTAGCGCAGTCGTGCGCCCGGAACTTCCAGTACGGATTCCCTCATGGTGCGACCACCGATCTTCTCGTCGGACAGGCCTCGGAGGACCATGTACCGATCGTGCCGCCACCGCCGGCACCGCAAAAGCGGAGCGCCTCCCCTAGGATCGGCGGTCCCAGGATGCGCTTTCACGACACCGATATCCTGAGCAGGACATGACACTCAACCGTCCCGACCTCGCCGATTTCCTGCGCCGATCCCGGGAGCGGCTGACGCCGCGCGACGTCGGGCTCGTCGAAGGGCCGCGGCGGCGGACCCCGGGTCTGCGTCGCGAGGAGGTCGCGATGCTCGCCGGGATGTCGCCCGACTACTGCATGCGGCTCGAACAGGCTCGCGGCCCCCAGCCCTCGGTCCAGGTGCTTGCCGCGCTGGCGGGCGCGCTGCGGCTGACCGAGGACGAGCGGGACCACCTCTACCTGCTCGCCGGACATCGCCCGCCGGAGGGCGCGCGGGCCGGGGAATACCTGCGGCCGGCCTTGCGGTACCTCCTCGACCGCCTGGACGGCGTGCCCGTGCAGGTGGTGAGCGATCTGGGCGACCTGTTGGCGCAGAACGACCTGGCGCTCGCGCTGTTCGGGTGCGTGTGCACGGTCGCCGAGGAGGACCGCAACATCGTGCTGAGCTGGTTCACCGACCCCGCCGTCCGCGCTCACTTCGCGGTCGAGGATCGCGAGGAGCAGGCCCGGCAGTTGGTCGCCGACCTGCGGGCCGCGACGACCCGTCGCGGCGACGACGCGGCGTCCCGCTCGCTTGTGGCGCGGCTCCGGGCGGCGAGCCCGGAATTCACGGCGCTGTGGGACCGGCACGAGGTTGCCGTGCGCAGGTCGCACCCGTACCGGCTCGTGCATCCCGACCTGGGCAGAATCGACCTGGACTGCGAGGTGTTGGCGACGCCCGCGGCGGACCAACGCCTGCGGATCTTCACCCCTCCGCCCGGTGGCACCGCGGTGCTGGACGAGTTGCGCGTGCTCGGCCCACAGCACCGGCACGACCCCCACGCGCCGGGCGTGGCCGCACCGTAGGCGCCGAGAACGCTGTGCACTCGTCGGGCCGCGCTCATCGGTAACTCCGGGGTTAACCATGGTTGCCCGAACCGCCGTTGTTCGAAGTCGGCGCGGACGACAGTCTTGAGACATCGAAGAACGGGACGGCAGAACAACGCGGAGACCGCGAGCCGATCCCGATCAACAACCTTCATTCTCAAGGGAGTTCATCATGGCCGCCGTCGACCACACGCTCGCCGCCCCCGCCCGTTCGCTCGCCGCCACCCGGGACACCGTCGGCCGCTGGCTCACCGCCGGCGCAGCGGCCAACACCCTGATGGCCGGCACCTACGTCGCCTTCTCCACCGTCGTGATGCCACTGCTGGGCACCAAGGACGACGCCGACTTCGTGCACACCATGCAACGGATCAACACCGGCATCGAGAACCCCCTGTTCTTCACCGTCTTCACCGCCGCCCTGGCCGCACCCGCCATCGCCGCCTGGAAACTGCGCAGGCACGCGAACACCGCCACCGTCATGCGCTGGACCCTGACCGCCCTCGCCCTCTACACCACCACCGTGCTGACCACCTCCGGCATCAACGTCCCCCTCAACCAGGCACTCGCCCACGCCGGCACCATCGACCCCGGCAAGACCCGCGCCGACTTCGAGACCACCTGGAACATCTGGAACGGCATCCGCGCCGCCCTCTCCACCGCCGCCGCCGTCGCCATGCTCAAGGCCCTCCGCCTCCACCGCCGCAACCGCATCTGACCCCACCACCCCACCCGGACCACTCGCCGCCCACTGCCACCGCCCCACCCCGATCACCACCCCCGGAATTCACCGCCTCCGCGGGTGGCGTCCCCCCGCCGGTCAGCCTCGGCGTAGTTCGCTCACCGTCGTGGTGACCTCGTCCAGCACCGCCGGGATCGGCTCGACACCGAGACCGGGACCCGCCGGTACCGCCAGGTGCCCGTCCCGCAGGACGAAAGGCTGGGTGATGTCGGTGGCGAAGTATCGGTCCGAGGCCGAAATGTCCCCCGGCAGCGTGAAGTTCGGCAGCGCGGCCAGCGCCGCGTTCCCGGCCCGGCCCAGCCCGGTTTCGAGCATTCCACCGCACCACACCGGAATGCCGGAGGCAGCGCAGACGTCGTGGATCCGACGGGCCTCGAGGTAGCCGCCGACGCGCCCGGGTTTGACATTGACGATGTGGCAGGCGCCCAGCGCGATGGCGGCGGCGGCGGAGCGGGCCGAAACCACGGATTCGTCGAGACAGATCGGAGTGCGCAGGCTCCGCGCGAGTGCGGCGTGTCCGAGCAGGTCCTCTTCGTCGAGCGGTTGCTCGATCAGGAGCAGGTCGAAGGCGTCGAGTCGGGCGAGGTGCCGAGTGTCGGCACGCGTGTAGGCGCCGTTCGCGTCGACCTGCAGGAGTGTGTCGTCACCGAAGCGCTCACGGACCGCGTGTACCGGCACGATGTCCCAGCCGGGTTCGATCTTGAGCTTGATCCGTCGGTAGCCCTGCGCCAGGTAGCCCGCCACGGCGTCGATCAGCTCCGGCACCGAGTCCATGATTCCGACCGATACCCCGCTGGGGACGCGGTCGGCGACTGCGCCCAGAGCGGTCGCGAACGACATGCCACAGGACCGCAGTTCGGCGTCCAGGACCGCCATTTCGAGTGCGGCCTTCGCCATGCGATGGCCTTTGACCCCGGCAACCAGCGGCGTGAGGGTATGGGCGGTCACGGACTCGGCGGACAGCAGTAGGGGCACCAGATGCCGCAGGAGGACGTCTTCGGCCCCCTCGACGTATTCCGAGGAATAGTCGGGGTCGGCCCCGGCGACGCACTCGCCCCATCCCTCGGCGTCCGCTGTGGACACCTGCACCACCAGCGCCGAGCGCTCGTATTCGATTCCCAGGGACGTGCGGAAGGGAGTGACCAGCGGCAGCGAGATGCGCCGAAGGCGGACGCGCTC
Source organism: Embleya sp. L77 (assembly GCF_055557415.1). Lineage (NCBI taxonomy): Bacteria > Bacillati > Actinomycetota > Actinomycetes > Kitasatosporales > Streptomycetaceae > Embleya > Embleya sp. L77. The sequence continues at coordinate 2,971,891 of NZ_CM145710.1, read as the reverse complement.
GACCCTCATCGTCCCTCGCCTCGAGTCAGAACGTAACCGCACGCCGCCCGGTCGAAGTCGACCAGCCGGGCGCCGTCCGCCAACAGGGTGCCCAGGGTGTCCCGAAGGGCCAGGCGCCAGTCACGGGCGACGGTCGGCTGCCGGACCCGGAGCAGGTCGATGTCGGGCGGTACGGCGACCAGGACCGTCTCGCCGCCCGCCCGCCCAGTTACCGGCCGATCCCTGTCGTTGGCCGGCAGTCCCCGCCGGCTCGGCCCGGCGAGCGCGGGCACGGGCGCGGGCCCGGGGGCGGGGGCAGGCGCGGGCCCCGGCACGGGCCCCGGCGAGACACTGCTCGACCCCGCCGATCTCCACGCACTGATGAAGACCGAGAACGTCTCCTGCACCGAACTCGTGCCCGCGGTGCTGCGCGCGCTCCTCGACCACACCGAGAGCAGCGGGGCGGACCTGTCGTTCGTCCGCCTGCTGATCGGCGGCGGCGAGAAGTGGCACGTCAGGGAATACAAGCTGGCGCAACGCCTGGTCGGCCCGGACAACCGCGTCGTCAATTCGTACGGTGTCACCGAGGTCACCGTCGACAACGTGCTTTTCGAAGGTTCGGTCGAACGCCTCGCCGACGACGCGCCGTTGCCGATCGGACGGCCCTTCCCGAACAACCGGGTCTATATCCTCGACGCGCACCGCCGGCCGGTTCCCGCGGGCGTGGTCGGCGAGCTGTATCTGGGCGGGCTCGGCGTCGCACCCGGCTATCACGACCGGCCCGAGCCGACCGCCGAGCGCTTCGTGTGCGATCCGTTCGTCACCGCACCCGGCGCCCGGATGTACCGCACCGGCGACTCGGCCCGGTTCCACCTCGACGGCACCGTCGACTTCCTCGGCAGGCTCGACGACCAGGTCAAGATCAACGGGTACCGGATCGAACTCGGCGAGATCGAGGCCCGTCTCGGCACCCTGGAGCAGGTGGCGGCGTGCGCCGTGGCCGCGCACGGGTCGCCCGGCGGCATCAGCCGGCTCATCGGCTACGTGGTGACCCGCGACGGGGCGGATGCCGACGAGGCCGCCTACCGCGAGATACTCGCCGCGGGTCTGCCCGCGCACATGGTTCCCACCCGTATCCTCACGCTGCCCGCGCTCCCGTTGACGCCGAACGGAAAACTGGACCGGCGCGCACTGCCCGCCCCGGCCGGGCCCGGGCCCGCATCCGCCACGACACCCGCCCGGACCGACGCCGAGAAGCGGATCGCGGCGATCTGGGCGGAGGTTCTCCAGATCCCCGAACCCGGCATCGACGACAACTTCTTCGCCCTCGGCGGCGACTCGTTCTCGGCTCTGCGGGTCGTCCGTCGCATCGAACCGGCTCCCAGGCTGGTCGAGTTCTACCAGTACGCCACCATCCGGCGACTGGCCGCCCATCTCGACGCGCGGTCGGAGGCCGGGCCCGTCGATCAGCGGCTGCTGCAACGACTCACCGCCGACGCCGACCCGGCGACCGGCGGGCACACCGTCGTCGCGGTGCCCTACTCCGGTGGCAGCGCCGTCGCCTATCAGCCGCTCGCCGACGCGCTTCCGGCGAACTGGGCGCTGCGGGCGGTGGAGTTGCCGGGCCACGACCGGTCCAGGCCGGACGAGGAACCGGAGCCGATCGGCGTCGTCTCCGACCGCATCGTCGAGGAAATGCGAACGATCGACGGCCCGGTCCTCCTCTACGGGCACTGTCTCGGCGTCGCGCTCACCGTGGAAGTGGCACGGCGCGCCGAGGCGGCGGGCGTGCCGTTGGCCGGGGTCGCGCTCGGGGCGGGATTCCCGACCGCCCGGCTGCCCGGACGATTCTTCGACTGGATCTACCGGCACGTGCCGGTGGACCGCTTCACCTCCGACCGTGAATACCTGGCCTACCTCCGCGCGCGCGGCGGTTTCACCGATCTGGACGACGACGAGCAGGAGGCGTTCGTACTCCGCAACGTCAGGCACGACGCCCGCGACGCCGAGGAATACTTCACCGCCGCCTACCGGCAGCCGTACGCCCCGCTGAAGGTTCCGGTGCTCACGGTCGTCGGCGCCCGCGACCGGGTCACCGAGCACTATCAGGAACGCCACCGGGAATGGCGGCACTTCACCGAAGGCGACCTGGGCCTCGTCGTGCTGCCGCGCGCGGGGCACTTCTTCCTCAAGAGCCACGCCGAGCCGCTTGCGGAGGCGTTGGTGGCCGACGTCGCCTCCCGCGCCGCGCAGTCGCCGACTTCGCCGACCGCGGCGACCGCTCCACCGCCCGCACAGCCGCCCGCCGAGGTACGCAGCCCGGCGCCGGGGGCGGCGCCCGATCTGCGCAGGTTCGCGGTGGTCGCGTTGGGCCAACTCCTGTCGATGATGGGCAGCGGGCTGAGCACACTGGTACTGAGCATCTGGGTGCTCGACCGCACCGGCTCGCTCACCTCCTTCGCGGTGGTGAGCGCGATCGGGCTGCTCCCCGGCATCCTGGTGGGGCCGGTCGCCGGGGCCGTCGCCGACCGGTGGGACCGCCGCAAGGTGATGCTGGCGAGCGACACCACGGCCGGACTCTCGATGGCGGCCCTGGTCGTCCTCATGCAGAGCGACGGCCTGCATCTGTGGCACGTCTATCTGGTCGTGTCGGTGACGTCGGTGGCCGGAGCGTTGCAGCGGCCGGCCTACCTCGCGGCGGTCGCGCAGCTCGTACCCAAGCGCTATCTCGGCCACGCCGCCGGAATCGGGCAACTCGGCGTCGGCGTCGGACTGGTGTTCTCCCCCATGCTCGGTGCCGCGCTGATCGACCCGATCGGCATCGACGGCGTGCTCCTCGTCGACACCGGCACCTTCGCGATCGGGGCACTCACGCTGCTTCTCGTCCGCTTCCCGAACATGCTGTTCCGCGTGCGTGAGGAAACCTTCGGCGCGGAGATCCGCAACGGCTGGCGCTACATCACCCGCCGGCCGGGCCTGCGCGCCGCACTCCGGTTCTTTGTCGTCGACCACGTCTTCTACACCCTGGGCTTCGCCGTCATCACACCGATGTTGCTGGCGGAGCAGTCGGCCTCGGTGCTGGGTCTGGCGCTGGGTGCCGCCGGCGTCGGCGGGATCTTCGGCAGCGTCCTGATGGGCCTGTGGGGCGGTACCGCCCGGCGCAGTCACGGAATGCTCATCTCGATGGGCATCGGCAGTTTCGCGATGATCCTGGTCGGGATCTCCACCGTCCCGGTCCTGATCATCGTCGGAATGTTCCTCGTGGGGTTCGGCGAATCCCTCGCCGAAGGCCATTGGATCGCGATCGTGCAGAGCAAGGTCGGGTTCGAACTGCAAGGCCGCGTCCTGTCCCTGTTCATCACCCTGATGATGCTGACGATGCCGCTGAGCTACCTCGTGGTCGGGCCCCTGGCCGAACGTTTCGTCCAGCCACTGCTCGAATCCGAAGGCCCCGGACGCGGCCTCGCCCTGCTGATCGTCCTCAGCGGACTGCTGCAACTGGCCTGGTCCGTCCGCGGCTGGTTCAACGCCCGGCTGAGGCTGATCGAGGACGAACTGCCCGACGCCATCCCGCCCGCCGAGATCGGCACGCGCGACGATTTGCAGCGCGAGGCCGACGAACTGCTCTCCGCTCGCACCCGGTGAAGGAAGACACCTCCGTGTTGCCTCCGATTTCAGTCGCGCCCAGCGATCCGTACCCGACCCCCTTGGTCGTCGCGGACGGCCTCGTGCCGGGCGTCCGCGTCTTCCTCAAGGACGAGATCCGTCACGCGTCCGGCAGTCACAAGGAACCCGCCGCCCGCGCGGTCGTGGCCCGCGCCCTCGCCGAAGGACACGACCGGATCGTCGTGGGATCGTGCGGCAGCTACGGGCGGGCGATGGCGACCGCGTGCGCGGCGGCGGGCCTGCGGTGCACCGTGGTGCTGCCCGCCGAATGGAGCGACGGCGGCGCCGCCGCCGCGACCGCCGGGGCCGACATCCGTCTCGTGCCCGGCGGTTACGAGGACGCCGTCGACGAATCCCACCGCCTGGCCCACACGTTGGGGGCCCTGGACGGCGATGTCGACGGCCCCTGCACGGACGCCGTCATGGAGGGCCACGGACATGTCGTCCAGGCTCTGCACCGAGAACTGGGCGGCGCCCCGGCCGCTCTCTGGATCCCGGTCGGCAACGGCACGACGATCGTCGCCGCCCACCGCCGAGCCCGCCTCCTGGCCTGGCCGGTGACCATCCAGGCCGTCGGCTCCCCCGGCAACAACCCGATCGGACGAGCTGGCCGGGGCCCTACCGCACGCTGCCGAGCCAGGACGTCGTCCCGACGGAGCACAACGAATTCCTGGTCAACTGGCACGCCCTGCACGGCCCCGAGGCCCTGGCCGCGATAGCCGACTCGGGCGGCGCGGCGCACACCGCGGACGACGACGAACTGCTCGCCGCCCAGGCCCTGCTGGGACACCACGGAGTCCACCCCACCGCGGCGGGCTCGGCCGCGCTCGCCGGCCTGCTGGCGCACGCCGAGACCACTGCGGTCGGCGGGAACCAGATCGTCCTGCTGACCGGCCGCTGAGCACCCTGCGGAACTCCGGAAGCCGTCGCTCACGCCGGGCAGGCGTGAGCACACGGCCTCTTCGCCGGTAGAGGGTCGCCGGGGGCGCGTGGGGTCACCGGGCCACGTGGCAGGTGCCGGCGTTGCTCCCGGCCCCGGCCCCGTCGCCGAAGCCGGTCGCGGTTCAGGCGCCGGAGTCCGGGGGCGACGCCTCGGCCGGTAGGCCGCGGGCCGTGACGAGTCGGGCGCTGCCGTCGGCAAGCCGGTAGGACAGGCCGAGCACGGCCGTTCGTCCGGCGGCGACCTGGTCGGCGAGCACCCGAGAGCGGTCCAGCAGGAGGTCGACGCTGTGCCGTATGTGCTCGGCGAGGATGTCGTCGTCCTGGGTGAGCCCGGCTGCGCGGGCGGCCAGGAGGCTGGGAGTGACGCGTTCGATGACGTCGCGCACGTAACCGGTGGCCGCGACGCCGTCGGTCAGTGCGGCACGGGCGGCCGCGATGGCGCCGCACGAGTCGTGGCCCAGGACCACGACCAGCGGGCAGTCCAACACGCTCACGCCGTACTCGATGCTGCCGAGCACCTCCGGCCCCGCCACATGGCCCGCGGTGCGGACGACGAACAGGTCGCCCAGCCCCCGGTCGAAGATGATCTCGGCGGCCAGGCGTGAGTCGGAGCAGCCGAAGAGCACGGCGAAGGGGCGCTGGCCGGGCGCGGTCTGCGCACGGCGCGCGGCGTCTTGGTTCGGGTGTTGTGGGGTGCCGGCGACGAAGCGTCGGTTGCCGGCCATCAACAGTTCGGCGGCTTCGGACGGAGTCGGTGGCGCGATGTCGGGCATGACCGCAGATTAGCCAAGCCTCGTTCAGCACGGCATCGGGGCCCGCCGAAGACGGGCGACGGCGGCAGGATTCCTCCGGCCCCGGTCGGGCACCGGGACCCGACCGGTGGGGATGGAGTTGCTTGCACCCGGTCGGCCACCGGCACCCGCCCTCGACGAGCGAACCCGTCGCCGGGCGGGCTGCGCCGATGGTGCGCTCGGTCGGCGCGGGATCCGGTCACCCGTCCTCCCGCAGGTCGGGCACCACCTCGCGCAGGCGCAGGACGTCGATCGCCCCCGCGCGCTTCAGCACGGGAGTCGCGGCGGTCAGGTCCACGATCGCGGAGGCGACGCCGGCTTCGGTGGGCCCTGCGTCCAGGTAGACGGCGATCGAGTCGCCGAGCATGCCTTGGGCGGCAGCACAGTCCTGTGGGGACGGCCAGCCCGTCAGGTTGGCGCTGGAGACCGCCATCGGGCCGGTTCGGGCCAGCAGGTCCAGGGCCACCGGATGGGCCGGCATCCGGACCGCCACCGTGCCGTGCGTCTCCCCCAGATCCCAGTCCAGCGACGGCCGGTGCCGCAGGATCAGGGTCAGCCCACCCGGCCAGAACGCCTCCACCAGCGCCCGGCCCGGCGCGGGAAAGTCGGTGACCAGGTCCCGCAGGGCGTCCGCGGATGCGACCAGCACCGGCGAGGGCATGGCCCGCCCCCGGCCCTTGGCCTCCAGCAGACTGCTCACCGCCTTTCGGTCGAAGGCATCGGCCCCGACGCCGTACACGGTGTCCGTGGGCAGTACCACCAGTTCGCCCCGGCCCACCGCCGCAGCGGCCTCGTCGAGCCCGGCGGAACGCCCGGACGCCGTGGAGCAGTCATAACGACGGGACATCGCCGTCCTCCATTCCACCGGGCTTTCGGCCCGCACCTGCTTGCTCACTCCGGCAGGCTACCGGCCCCCGACGAGAGCGTTCCCGCCGTACGGTTCGGCCCGCTCGCGCACGAACACGCGGGCGGGCCGGTCATGGGCGCGCGGGCGTGGCGCTGCGCGTGTTGCCGGCGCGGGGCTCGGCTCCCACCGCGGCAAAAACCCGGCAGGTCGGAGGGCGGGCTCGCCCCGGAAGCCGTCCCGGCACGCCGCTGCTCAGTCGGTGGCCACGGCCTCCACGACGGACAGCACCGTCGGAGTGTCGAGGATGCGGTTCAGCCGCAGGCCGGCCTCGGCGAACAGGGCCGCGAAATCCGCGGCGGTGCGCTCCCGTCCGGCCAGGGAGGCCATCATCATCAGGTCCAGTGCCTTGGCCTGGTGCCGGGCGTCGCCGGGCGGGACGACGGCGTCGACGACCAGGATCCGGCCGCCGGGGACCATCGCGCGGCGGCAGTTGCGCAGCAGGGCCACGCAGTGCTCGTCGTCCCAGTCGTGGGTGATCCGCTTCATCATGTAGACGTCGCCTCCGTCGGGCACGGAGGCGAAGAAGTCACCCTCGGCAAGCCGCCAACGCCCCGCGAGGTCCGGGGAGTCCAGGCGGTGGCCGGCCAGCACGTGTGCCCGGTCGTAGAGCACGCCGTGCAGCACGGGCCGGCCGCGCAGGACAGCGCGGAGCAGACCGCCGTGGCCGCCGCCGACGTCGACCACCACGCCGTGCTCGGGGAAGTCGTACTCGTCGGCGATGGGCTGGTCCTCCGGCTCGGACATGGCCGCCATGCCGTCGTGGAAGACGGCGGCCGCGGCGGCGTCTCGGGCGAAGTGGTCGAAGAACGGCATCCCGAAGATCGCGTCGAAGGCCGACCCGCCCTCGCGCAGGCAGCGGTCCATTTCGCCGGCCGGCAGCCACATGGTGCGGTCGGTGATCATCAGGACGGCGGACCGCACGGACAGCGGGGCGTCGCTGCGCAGCGCGCTGCCGGCGGCGGTGAGCCGGAAGGCCCCGGTGCCGTCCTCGGCGAACAGGCCGCGAGTGGCCAGCAGGCGCAGGACCCGGTGGAGGTACGCCGGGTCGGTGCCGGTGGGGCCGGCCAACTCGGCCGGGGTGCGCGGGCCGTCCGCCAGGTGGTCGGCCACCCCGACGACGGCGGCCGCTCGAAGCGCGGCCGGGTACAGGTAGGCCGGCGCCTCGTCGATCAGATACGCCGCCGAGGCGCGGCCGTCCGGATCGGCGGCGTCGCCCGGTCCGTTGCCGTCGGCCGGTCGGGGCTGGACATCACTCACCGGATGACCTCCTCGTCGTGGGGGCAGCCGTGCTGTCGCCTCATCGTGGCAGCCGGCGCGCGACCCGGATACGCGTTCCTCGCTTTCCGTCGGGAGGTCGAGCACGAACGTCCGAAACCCACCGCGCACTCAGGACACGTGCGCGATCTCCACCGTCAACGGACCCCCGGCCTCGGTGAGACCCGCCTCGGTCGCGCACTGTGGCTTGGGCAGTGGCGACAGGGTTCGGGTGGTGACCGTCGTGGCGCCGGCGAAGCGTCCGGAGAGGATCCTCCCCTTGAAGACCGCCGCCCGCCCCCCGCCGACCGGGCTTTCGACACCGCCGGACTCCTCGAGGGTGCTGCTGCCGCCGTCGTCCCAGGTGATGGTCGTCTTCCGGGTGCGAGTGCCGCCGTTGCAGGTCATCACCCCCGACATCGTCGAGGTCAGGCGACCCGAAGCGGGCAGCGAGTCGCCGAAGGGCAGACAGGAGGTCAGCTCGCCGGTGCCTTCACCGGCGACCTGACGCGGCGTCGCGTTCAACCCCGGCGTGAAGGTTTCGCTCTGGAACCCGGTGCAGACCTGCACCACGGGCACCGGCAGCGCGTGCGCGGCGGGTCCGGCCGAACTCGCCGTACCCGCCGCGACGAGCACCAGCCCGGCGGCGAGGCCGGCCGGTCCCGTACCGAGGAGTCGGGTGGGGTTCATGGGGCGACCTCGCAGACGGATGTGGCCGTCGGGCGGCGACGAAGGAGCCGCGGGGGCGCTCGCCGCACCCGCCGCGGCGGCGGGAACGAGAATGACAGGCACTGCGATCGCACAACGACGCAGGTCCGGGAGGCGTTGCGGGTGTTCCCTCGAACGGGCGAGGCGCCCTCCCGGCGGCCGGGCCTCGGGCGACTCCGCCCGCCAGCCTCTTGACCCAGTCAATGAGTTCGTGCCACTCTGCGACCAAGGAAATCCCTTCAGTGGCGGTTTGTTCGCGCTTGCCCGGGTTCACCCATGCGGCGAGACATGCCGCGGCGCCGCGCGCTCGCCCGGTCGGTTCCGAGCGTCCCCACCCGTCCGCGCTCACCGAACCGGCCCGCGCGTTCGGCCCGATGGGCCCGAGCGGATGTGCCGCTTCGTCGACGAGCACCTCACCCGGGGCCTCGTCCCGTAAGCCACGCAGCCGGCGGACGGTTGCCGCCGGTCGCCTCACCGACTTGGAGAGCCGTCCGGATGAACGCCCGCAACCCGCACGCAGGACTGCCGATCACCGATGACGACGCGGCGATCGCCGCGGCGCTGGAGGACGTCAGCGTCCCGGCGCTGATGTTGTCGCTGGTCCACCTGACCGGCGACCCGTCGTACATCCGGGGCGCGATCAAGCCGCGCATGCTGGTGCTCAACGAGATCCAGGGCTTCATGCCCGAGGAGGAGCAGGCCGAGGTGCGCAGGCTCGCGCTGGAGGCCATCCGCGCGTATCGGGACGCGGGCAGCGTGTTGCCCGAGCAGCCCGGCCCCGAGCTGCTGCACGAGATGATGAGCTGGGTGGCCTGCGACGAAGTCCCGCGAGAGTACCTGCCGATGCTCCTGGAGGACATGGAGCTCGACGGCGTGGACGCCCGCCGGGCGAGCGAGTCGGGGGATCCGGCCGCCCGTGCGGGGTTCCCGGTCGTGGTCATCGGCTGCGGTCAATCCGGTCTTCTGGCCGGGATCCGGCTCAAGGAGGCCGGCATACCGTTCACGATCGTCGAGAAGAACGCCGGCGTGGGGGGCACGTGGTACGAGAACACCTACCCGGGCTGCCGCGTCGACGTGGGCAACCACTTCTACTGCTACAGCTTCGAACCCAGCGACCACTGGAGCGAGTTCTTCACCCGCCAACCCGAACTCCAGGCCTACTTCGAGTCCGTGATGGACCGTCGCGGCATCACCGAGCACGTGCGCTGGGGCACCGAGGTCGTCTCCGCGGTGTGGGACGAGGGCTCCGCGACGTGGCAGGTGACCGTCGAGACCGACGGTGCCCACTCGGTGCTGACCGCGCGAGCGGTGATCTCGGCGGTCGGCCTGCTCAATCGGCCCAAGCTGCCCGACATCGAGGGCAGGGACAGCTTCGCCGGTCCGTCCTTCCACTCCGCGCGGTGGGACCACGGCGTCGATTACCGGGGCCGCAGGGTCGTGCAGATCGGAGCCGGGGCCAGCGGGTTCCAGATCGCCCCCACGATCGCACCGGAGGTCGCGCACCTGACCGTCTTTCAGCGCACCGCGCAGTGGATGTTCCCCAACGCGAACTACCACGAGAAGGTCGGCCCCGGCGTGCGGTGGGCACTGCGGCATCTGCCGTTCTACGGCCGCTGGTACCGCTTCATGATCTTCTGGCCGGGCAGCGACGGCGCCCTGGCCGGCGCCCGCATCGATCCCGAGTGGCCGCACCAGGACCGCGCGGTCAGCGAGCGCAACGACCTCACCCGCCGGTGGTTCACCGACTGGATCACCGCCCAGGTCGGCGACGACCCGGAACTGCTCGCCAAGGTTCTCCCGGACTACCCCGCGACCGGCAAGCGCACCCTGCAGGACAACGGGAGTTGGTTGCGCACCCTCAAGCGCGACAACGTGGACCTGATCCGCGAGGGCGTGGCACGCATCGAGAAGGACGCCGTGATCAGCACGTCCGGCGAGCGGTACGAGGCGGACGTCATCGTGTACGCGACGGGCTTCCACGCCAACAGGTTCCTGTGGCCGATGCACATCGTCGGACGCGGCGGCGCGGTGCTCGGCGAGCAGTGGGGCGACACGCCCACCGCATACCTGGGCATCACCGTCCCGAACTTCCCGAACTTCTTCTGCCTGTACGGGCCGGGCACCGGCCTCGCGCACGGCGGCAGCCTGATCTTCCAGTCCGAGTGCCAGATGCGGTATGTCTCCGCGTGTCTGGACACGCTGATCTCCGGAGGGCACCGCTCCATGGAGCCCACCCGCGAGGCGCACGACGAGTACACCGCGCGGCACCAGGCGGAGATCAAGCAGATGGTGTGGTCCTCCCCGGCCGTCGAGCACTCGTGGTTCAAGAACCGCAACGGCGACATCTACACCGCGAGCCCGTGGCGTTTGGTCGACTACCGGGACTGGACCAAGAGCCCGGACCCGGACGCCTACACGATCGACTGACGATGGTGGGCGCGGTCGTCACGGGACGGTCCGGGAATTTCGTGCGGCGGTGAAGATCCCGTCCCGGGCGTCGGGCAGTCGGGCCGGCGCGCCGGCAGGCTCGACGTCCAGCCCGGCGCGGCGCCGCTGACACAGGCGTTCGAGCGCCTGCACTCCCGGTTCCGCGCCGCGGAGCAGGGAGGGTCCGGAGCCGACGAAGCGCGAGCAGACGCCCACATGGGCGTGGTGCACTTCGGTCAGGACCTCGACCAGGCGTCGGTGGGCGGGCCGCAGCGTGGCGGACTTCGTCGGTGCGGCCAGACCCCACTCGCGCAGGCACCGCACCAGGACCCGGTGATCGGCCGACCACAGGCCGGAGAACCCCGTTCGGCGGACATGCGGCGGGGCCATCGAGGGCCGGACGATGTCGTGGTAGTCCTCGACGCCGAAGGACGCGGTGATCCGCAGGGCGGACGCACAGGCGCGCAGGAAGTGCGCGGCGCTGTCCAGGCCGTGGGCCGTCTCGGCGGGCGAGGGGGCGTGCAGGGCGTGTCGCAGGGCGATGACGGTGGCCTGGGTGAGGGCGAAGAACAGTCGGTGTCCCTGGATCCAGCGTTCGCGCACCGTGGCCTGCGTCGCGCCTTCGGGGGAGTCCGTGCGAGGAGCCAACCCCGCCGCGTGCGCGGCGAGTTCGAGGTCGGGCTCGGTCGGGGTTCCGTCCGGATTCCGGGAGAAGGCCCGCACCGTGCCGAGGATGTCGTCCAGGGCGTCGATCAGCAGCGGCTCGGGGGCGCAGGCGCAACGCGCGACCGCGAAGTATTCGTCGAACGCGGCTTCGCGGGGGTCGCGTTCGGGGACGCGGCGGTGGCCGGGGGGCGTGTGGTGACGATCGGGTCGGTTCGCGGCCGCACGCAGGCCTGCCAAGTCGTGGGGCAGGTGGTGGGGAGGAGCGAGCCACAGCACGGATTCGCTTGTCATATGGGCCGTTTCGATAGGTTTGTGCGGTACGTTACCCGGCATGTCACGAATTCCCATGGATGATTCGTTTCGCGGCGCGATCGGCGTGGTCGCGGAGATCCTCGAAAACTATTGGGAGGACCTGCGCGAGGAACGCCTGCCGGTCACGCCGGACCTGCGGCCGGGAGACGTGCGCGCGATGCTGCCGGATGCGGTGCCCGTGCACGGCGAGCCGATCCGGGACGTGCTGGCCGATGTGCGGCGTGTGGTGATGCCCGGGCTCGTGCACTGGCAACACCCGTCGTTCCTGGGCTACTACCCCACCCAGACCAGCCCCGCGTCGGTGGTCGGCGAACTCCTGGCGTCCGGTCTGGCGGTCCAGCACATGATGTGGTCGACGGGTCCGGCCGCCACCGAACTCGAAGAGGCGGTCCTGGACCATCTCGCCCTCGCGCTGGGCCTGCCGAAGCGGTTCCTCAGCGGCGGGGACGGCGGCGGGGTCCTGCAGGATTCCGCGTCCTCGGCGGTCCTGGTGGCCGTGGTCGCCGCCCTGTACCGGGCCTCGGGCGGGCGGTGGCGCGAGCACGGCACCGAGGGGCGGTATCGCCTGTACTGCACCGACCAGGCCAACTCCTGCGTCCCGAAGGCCGCACGCATCGCGGGCCTGGGGGAACCGGCCCTGGTCCCCACCACGACGGGCACCTGCGAGATGAACCCGCACGCCCTGCGCGAGCAACTGACGGCCGACCGCGCCGCCGGCGTCGTTCCCGCGATCGTGGTCGCCTCCGTCGGCACCACGGGCACCTGCGCCGTCGACCCGGTCGCCGCCGTGGCCGCGGTGTGCCGGGAATTCGGGGCGTGGCTGCACGTGGACGCCGCCTACGCCGGATCGGCCGCCATCTGCCCGGAGAACCGCTGGATCAACGACGGCGTCGAACACGCCGACTCCTACGCCGTGAACTGCCACAAGTGGTTGCTGACCGGACCGCCCTGCGACGCCATGTGGGTGGCCGACCGACGCAGCCTCACCGCGGCCATGGACATCCGCCCGGACTTCCTGCGCAATCGGGCCAGCGACTCGGGCCACGTCACCGACTTCCGGGACTGGCAGGTGCCGCTCATGCACCCCTTCCGGGCCCTGAAACTGTGGTTCGTCCTGCGCACCCACGGCATCGAGGGCCTGCGCGCGCACATCCGCGAACAGCTCTCCCTCGCCGCCTTGTTCGCCGACCTGGTCCGCGACAGCCCCGGCTTCGAACTCGTCTCGCACACACTCGGACTGGTGTGCTTCCGCCTCGAAGGCGACAACGCGCGCACCGAACGCCTGCGCACGGACCTGGACGCCACCCGGCGAATCCTGGTCACTCCCACCACCGTCGACGGCCGCTACGTCCTGCGCGCGGCCCTGGGCTCACGCCTGGCCTCGCAGACCTCGGTACGCGACGCCTGGGCCCTGGTGCGCGAGGTCGCCGCCGCGATCCCCGACGACCGCCTCGGCACGCCAGAAGCGCAGGCTTCGATGACGACGACCTCGGCGGGCACCCGGTGACCACGAACGCGTCGGCACGCCGCCACCATGGGAAGGCCGCGCCGCCTGCCCGGGGCGCCGCGAGACCGGTCGCCCTCCCGGAGGACGACACAGACCACGGGCGTGACCGGAGCGGGATCCGGCCGTACCGGCACGTTGTCGACGCGGAATCCGAAGGCATCACGCGCTCCGGGCACACACGCCCACGAACCCCCACCATCACCACACGGACGACATCCCACGGAGAACATCGTGCCCGGGCATGACAAGGGTGCCGCGGCAGGCGAACGCTGGTTCGACTACGCGGCGGCGCACCCTCATTCCAGCATGGAGATCGGCGGGGTGGCCGTGGTCGCCGGCCCCACGCCCTCGACCCTCGAACTGCACGCGCTGATCGACCTGGCCCGCGCCGCCCACCCGCCGCTGTGCGACCGGGCCCGCCCGCCCGGCGCGCACGCGCGCGGCCCGGCCGAGCCCGCCGACCACTTCGACGAGGTGGTGCTGCCCACCCACGGCGGCGACGTCGCGCTGCACGCGGCGATCGAGCGCGTGTGCGCCCGGCCACTCACGGACGTCACCTGGGGCGTGACCCTGCTCCACGGCCACCGCGACGACGAGTTCGCCCTGCTCCTCCGCGCTCACCACGGCCTCCTGGACGGCATGTCCCTGATCGGGATCATGCTCGCCGCGCTGGGGGAAGCCGGCCTCCCGCGCCGTCGCACACGTTCCCAGTCGTCGCCCTCCTGGACCCCCGCCCGGGTGCGCGCCCTGCTGGGCGCGGCCGCCGACATCGCGCTGCCGGCGCGCTCGATCACCCTCGGCCCCGCGCGGGTCCAGGCACCGACCGGCCCACCGCTTCGCCGCTGGGCCCACACCCCGCTGCCTCGGCTGAAGGCCATCGCGCGCGCGGGTCGCACCAGCCTCAACGACGTCTACCTGGCCGCCCTGGCCGGCGCCCTGCGACCCTGGCTGCCCGACGACGCGGGCGGCACCGTACGGGCGATGGTGCCCCTCGACGCCCGGCGCCGCGACACGAGCGACGCGGTGGGCAACTTCCACCGCGGCGTCCCCGTCGTGCTGCCCTGCCTGCTTCCCACCGCCGTCGAGCGACTGGCCGCCACCCACCTGGCCACCGCGAACATCCGAACCGGCCGCCTGGACCCGGACGCGGACGCGCTGTTCGAGACCCTGCCCACCCGTTGGCACGGTCGGCTCCTGGCACGGGCCCTGCACCCGCGGCGCACCACCCTGGTGGCCACCCATGTCCCCGGCCCCGCGCGACCCCTCGAACTGCACGGCCACCACATCCACACCCTGTTGCCGCTGATGTTCCTGCCCCCGGGCCACCACCTGTCCGTCTGCCTGGCCGAATACGCCGGAACCGCGCACCTGGCCGTGATCGCCGACCCGAGCCTGCCCGACGTCGACGAACTCCCCGTCCGCTGGCTCGCCGAACTCGACGCGCTCGAAGCCGCCCTCACCCCCCAGCGCCCCGACGCCGCTCCCGCGATCACGCCCGAAGCGACCGCCGACCCGAAGCCGGCCCGCCCGACGCCGACCACGACAGCGTGACACCGCCCCGGTCCGGCCGAGGGTGTTGTCGTCGTGGTCGAAGCGACGCCCGCATCGTCCGATTCCCGGTGTCACTCGGGCCAGGACGGCGTTGACGTCGGTGGTGACGACGCGGGCCCACCGGGCACCGTGGATGCGTTCGAAGCGACGGCGGCCGAGGAGTTCGCCGGCGTGGCGGACGGCGTCGAGGTGTTCGGGGACGCGGTTCGCGTAGCCGTGCGTGCCGCGGCACCCAGGGAGTCCGGGCAGAGGACGTGGGCCGAGAAAGGCGCCCCGTCGCCCGCGCCTCGATGCGGAACACGGGGGCGGGAACTCGGGACGGCCGGCCGGGCGTTGAGTGGGGAACCGGATCGTGTCCACATCGGCGTGGAAACGACGCGGACCGAGGAGGGCGCGATGATCCGGCGACACGTCGCCGTTCGTCGTCCCCTCGGCGGCTCCGCCCTCGGGCGCGGCCGCGGCGCACCCGCCCCCGCCCGCCGGGGCTTCCGGCGCGGCGGGTGGCTCGGGGTGCTGCTTGCGATCGCCCTCGCGCTGCTCGGCGTGGTGGCTTCCCCCGCGCACGCGGACGCCGTACCCGATCCCGACCGCACCTCGATCTCCGCGCACACCGCCGCCGACCCGGGGCACGTGCGCGACGTCGCCGACGAGGCGACCCGCGACGCGCGCCGCGGCCCACCGGGACCGTCGGCCGTTCGCGAGACGCCCGACGAGCGGCACCACCTCCCCCACTCCCCCGACGCGGCGCTCGCGGGGCGGGACTCGGCGCTCCCGCCACCCGCGGCACACCGAGCCTCCGCGCTCGCCGCCGACGTCGATCCCTCGCTGCGTCGTTTCGCGCTTCCGCCGGGTCGCGCGCCACCGTCTCCCCGGGCTCCAGAGCGTCCCTGAGTCCGATCGCCGCGCGCCGGCCACCGGTCGCGGTGCATCCGTGGAGACCATCCTTGTCACGTACCTCCAAGGTGCGGGCGTTGTTCGCCCTCGCCGTCCTCGTCATGTCCACCTACATCGCCGCGACCGTGCCGCCGCGTCTCGGCCTCGACCTGCGCGGCGGCACCCAGATCGTCCTGGAGACCCGGGACTCCCCCACCGCGAAAGCCGACCGCGACGCCACCGATCGAGCCCTGGAGGTGCTGCGCCGTCGAGTCGACGCGCTCGGCGTCTCCGAACCCTCCCTGGTCCGCTCGGGCGACCGGCGGATCATCGTCGAACTACCCGGCGTGCAGGAGCCGCGCCGGGCCGCCGAGGTACTCGGCCGTACCGCACAGCTCACCTTCCATCCCGTTCTCGCCGTCGCCGACCCGGGCGGTGCCGCCACCCCACCCGACACCGAGGGACGACAGGTACTGCCGGACGAGTCCGGCCGGATGCTGAGGCTGGACGCCACGCGGATGACCGGAGCCGACGTCGACAAGGCCGAGGCGCTCCTGGATCCGGCCGGCGGCGGCTGGCACGTCACGCTCGACCTGCGCGGGCGGGGCGAAAGGGCCTGGGCCGAACTCACCGGGAAGGCCGCGTGCGCGCCGGCGGGAACACCCGCGCGCCGCGTGGCGATCGCCCTGGACGGCAAGGTCGTCTCCTCGCCCCAGGTCGACTCGTCGGTAGGCTGCGACACCGGAATCCTCGGCGGGTCCACCCGCATCACCGGCGACTTCGACAAGCGCGAGGCCCGCGAGTTGGCGCTGTTGATCAACGGCGGCGCACTGCCGGTACCGGTCGAGACGGTCGAACACCGCACCGTGGGACCCACACTGGGCAAAGCGGCCATCGACGCCGGCACCTGGGCCGCGATCGTCGGCGCCGCGGCGACCGCGCTGTTCATCGCGTGTGTGTACCGGCTGCTCGGCGTGCTCGCCGCCGTGGCCCTGGCCGGTTACGGAGTGATCGCGTACGCCGCCCTGGTCGGGGTGGGCGCCACTCTCACCCTGCCCGGCCTCGCCGGATTCGTGCTGGCCGTCGGCATGGCGGTCGACGCCAACGTGCTGGTGTTCGAACGAGCCCGCGAGGAATACCTCGCGCGGACCGCACCGGCCCTGCGTCCGTCGCTGACCCGAGGCTTTCGCAACGCGTTCGGTGCCGTCGCCGACTCCAACGTCACCACCCTGATCGCCGCCGGCCTGCTGTTCTTCCTGGCCACCGGGCCGGTACGCGGCTTCGGGGTGACACTGGGCATCGGCGTGCTCGCGTCGATGATCAGCGCGCTGGTGGTCACCCGGGTCCTGGCCGAGTTCGCCGTGAGCCGGGCGGTGGTGCGGCGCCGGCCCCGGATCAGCGGCATCGCGCACCCGGGCCCGGTGCGCGCGTGGCTGGCCCGACGCGATCCGAACCTGATGCGGCACCGCGGGCGCATGCTCGCCGTCTCCGGCGTGCTCGCGCTGGGCCTGGCGGTGTCCGGTGTGGCGGTACGCGGCCTCGACTTCGGCGTGGAGTTCACCGGTGGACGGCTCGTGGAGTACTCGACCACCCGGTCGGTCGATCCGGACCGGGCCCGGTCGGCACTCGGCGACGCCGGATTCCCCAAGGCCGTCGTGCAGACTTCGGGCGATCGCGAACTCACCGTACGCACGGAAAAGCCGACCGAGGCCGAGGAGTCGCGGATCACCGCGACGATCGCCGAACTCGGCGGCGGAGCGGAGAAGGTGCGCGACGAGTTCATCGGACCGAGCCTGGGGGAGGAATTGCGATTCAAGGCCATGGTCGCCCTCGGGGTCGCACTCGCCGCCCAGATGGCGTACCTCGCGGTGCGGTTCCGATGGACCTTCGGGGTGGCCGCGGTCGTTTCGATGGCGCACGACGTGCTGATCCTGGTGGGCGCCTTCGCGTGGTTGGGGCGCACCGTGGACGCGGTGTTCCTGGCCGCGCTGCTCACCGTGATCGGCTACTCGGTCAACGACTCCGTCGTCGTCTTCGACCGGATCCGCGAACTGCGCCGGGCGCCGCGGCCCGCGCACGGCAAGCGCTCGCTCGCCCGGATCACCGACACGGCGGTGTTCCAGACCCTGCCGCGTACCGTCAACACCGGCTCCGGCGCGTTGTTCGTGCTGATCGCGCTGGCGGTGTCGGGCGGGGACGCACTGGCCGACTTCGCCCTGGCATTGCTGATCGGCATCGTGGCCGGCACCGCCTCCACGGTGAGCGTCGCCGCCCCGCTGGCGGTCGCGCTGGAATCACGCGCGACACCCGCGCCACCACGCGCGGCCCCAGCCCGAAACCCGGCCGACCACAACGGCCACCGCGCCCGGCGCCCCGGTCACACGCCCCGCGACAACGGCGCACGCGTCTGACCCCAACCACCCACCGCTCCCACCCCAGGCCCGAAAGCTGTCGACGGCGTGCTCGGCACGGGCGGATGTCGCCGGCAATCGTTGTCGGGTCGCGGTGTCGTCTGCGCCGGGCTCGTTCGCACCGGCGTGAACGGCGGGACGCGGGCCGGTCGCGCCGTGGAGGGCGAGGCCCCCGTACCGGGCGGTTATTGTCGGCGGCATGAGTGCTTCGGCAATGTCACGGGTCGAGATCGACGGCCGGTCCACCACGGTGGACCGGCTGCACGCCGTCGCCGTGGGCGGCTACGGCCATTTCACCGCGATGCAGGTGCGCGGCGGCCGGGTGCGCGGCCTCGCCGACCACCTCCGTCGGCTCGACGCGGCCAACCGGGAGTTGTTCGGCAGCCCCCTGGACGGGGAGCTGATCCGGCGGTACATCCGGCACGCGCTGGCCGACGACGTTCTCGACGCGTCGGTGCGGGTCCATGTGTTCGCCGCGGACGAGGCCGGGGCGGTCGCGGTCCTGGTCACCGTGCGCCCGCCCGGCGACATGCCGCCCGCACCACAGGCGTTGCGGTCCGTCCCGTATCTGCGTTCCGTCGCGCACATCAAGCGCGTCGGGGACTTCGGACAGGCGCACTACCGCCGACTGGTCGCCCGCGAGGGCTTCGACGAGGCGCTTCTGACCGGCCCGGACGGACTCGTCACGGAGGGCGCGATCACCAACATCGTCTTCTTCGACGGCACTTCGCTGCTCTGGCCGAACGCGCCCGTCCTGGAAGGCATCACCATGGGTCTGCTCGAACGAGCGCTCTCCGCAGGGTCGTTGCCCTCCCGACGCGGCCCGGTCCACCTGTCCGACGTGGGCTCGTTCCGGGCCGCGTTCGTGACGAACTCGCGCGGGATCGCGCCGGTCCGGTCGATCGACGACGTGCCGATCCCGATCGACACCGCGTTGACGGCGACCCTCGGCCGAGTCTACGAGTCGATCGCGTGGGACCCGATCTGACCCGCATCGTGTGCGGCGGCCGTCGCCGCGGTCCGGGCGTGGTCGGCCACCCGGTGCGCCCGGGCAAAACGAAAGGCAAGGAGCGTATCCACTCCTTGCCACTCTCAACTTATAGCGCACCGGGGGGCTTGCGGCAAGACCCCCGGCGAGCCGCAGAATGATCGACCTCAGCTCGACAACCTGCGGAAATGAGCGTTTTGATGATCGACGTGATCGTGGTGGGCGGCGGACCGACCGGCTTGATGCTGGCCGGCGAGTTGCGGCTGGCCGGAGTCCGGGTGGTCGTGCTGGAGAAGTTGACCGAGCCGACCGGCGAATCCCGCGGGCAGGGCCTGCACACGCGCAGCGTCGAGATGATGGACCAGCGCGGTCTGCTGGACCGGTTCCTTGCGGTGAGTGAGAAGTTCCAGGCCGGTGGTCTCTTCGGCGGCATCATGAAGCCGTGGCCGGAGCGGTTGGACACGGCGCACCCGTACGGCCTCGCCACACCGCAGCCGCTGACCGAGCGCCTGCTCGACGAGCGGGCCCGCGAACTCGGTGCCGAGATCCGGCGCGGCTGCGAAGTGGTGGGGCTGAGCCAGGACGAGGACGGGGTGAGCGTCGAGTTGGCGGACGGTACGCACCTGGGCTCGCGCTACCTCGTCGGCTGCGACGGCGCCCGCAGTGCGGTGCGCAAGGGGATCGGCGTCGGCTTCCCCGGCGAGCCCGCCAAGGTCGAGACGATGCTGGGCGTCATGGAGGTGACCGAGGATCCGGCGACGATCACCGCCGTCGTCGCCGAAGTCCACAAGACCCAACTGCGGTTCGGCCTCCTGCCTCTCCAGGACGAGAACGAGGGGCTGTACCGCATCGTCGTGCCCGCCGACGGTGTGGCCGAGGACCGTGCGATACCGCCGACCCTCGAGGAGTTCAAGCAGCGGTTGCGGGCCGTGGCGGGCACCGACTTCGGCGCGCACTCGCCGCGCTGGTTGTCCCGGTTCGGCGACGCCACCCGGCAGGCCGAGCGCTACCGGGTCGGCCGGGTGCTGCTGGCGGGCGACGCGGCGCACATCCACCCGCCGACCGGTGGGCAGGGGCTCAATCTCGGCGTGCAGGACGCGTTCAACCTCGGCTGGAAGTTGGGCGCCGCGGTCAACGGTTGGGCACCGGAAGGGCTGCTGGACAGCTATCACGCCGAACGGCACCCGGTGGGCGCGGCCGTGTTGGAGAACACCCGGGCGCAGATCACCCTGCTGGGGACGGATCCGGGAGCGACCGCGCTGCGGGGACTGTTCTCGAAGCTGATGGACTTCGAGGAGGTGAACCGGTACGTCACCGAGATCATCTCCGCGGTCGGGATCCGCTACGACTTCGGCGAGGACCAGGGCCATGAACTGCTCGGTCGGCGGATGCGGGACGTGCCGCTGAAGGAGGGACGTCTGTACGAGCGGATGCACGGCGGCCGCGCACTGCTGCTCGACCGGACCGGCGAGCTTTCGGTGACGGGTTGGGCGGACCGCGTCGACCACGTGGCCGATCTCGGCGAGGAACCGGACGCACCCGCGGTGCTGTTGCGGCCGGACGGCCACGTGGTGTGGGTGGGCGAGGATCAGTCGGAACTGGAAAGCCGGCTGTCCGCGTGGTTCGGCGCCGCGACCGGCTGAACCGCGATCATTTCCCCGACCCCGGAGCGGGGTACGCCAGGGTCGGTACTCGGGCCGAAGCCTCAGGCGTCGGCCAGAGTGCGGTCGAGGAGGGGGAGCAGGCGGTCCCAATGACGTTGCAGCGCGGACGGGTTGAAGGCATCGGTGTCGGACATGGTGAAGCCGTGGACGGTGCCGGGGTAGATCTCGGACGTGTAGCCGACCCCCGCGGCGTCCAGGGCCTGGTTGAGCTCGCCGAGGGCCTCGGGCGTCATGTCGCCTTCGGCGTGGCCGAGATGGACCCGGGCACTGAGCTTGGAGAAGAGGTCGGGCCCGTCGACGCCCACGGGGCCGTGGAATGCGGCGACGGCGGCCACCTGGCCGGGGTGGGCCGCAGCGGTGCGCAGCGCCAGGAGACCGCCTATGCAGTAGCCGGTCACCGCAACCGGTCCGGTGCCGACCTCGGGCCGGGTGGTGAGGAACCCGAGGTAGGCGTCGGCGTCGCTCAGGACACGTTCGGCGGTGTGCGCCTCGATCAAGGGCATCAGCCGGCCGAAGACCGCGGGCCGGACCTCTTCTCCGATGTACTCGGGCAGTTCGATCACCGGTGCCGGGCCGTTCCGGTAGAAGAGGTTGGGAACGAGCACGTAGTACCCGTGCTCGGCCAGTTCGTGTGCCAGCTCCCGCAGCACGGGCCGGATGCCGAAGCCGTCCGCGTACATCAGCACCCCTGGGTACCGCTTGCCACCGTCGGGGAAAGCGACGAACGCGTCGGCCTGGCCGTCCGCGGTGGGAATGTGCAGCGTCTTGGTGGGCATGAGTTCTCCTGTCGTGGTTGACGTGTCGAGCTGTGATCGGCACGACAGGAGGCGGAGCCCGCGCGGCAGCGCCGGATCCTCGATCCGGCAGCGGGCCGGCACCGGCCCGTACGGCGCTCAAAGGAGCGCCGGTTCACCAATCCGTGTGTGGCGCAATGCCGTCCCGGTAGTCATCGCCGCCTAACGTAGCCCATCGAACCGGATCGATGCCGGCCCTCCCCGGTCCACTGCGCTGTTGACGCTCGGAAGGCGCGTGGACGCGCGGTGCGTTCCCACCGGATCCTCCTGTCCCGATTGCGCGAGGGTGCGCGCGTACGCATGCACGCGTAGGACAATCTCCTCGCCCGGAGCACACCGACACCCGTCGAGCGAAAAGGCATCCGCACACCCGCATATCCGCATCAGTGCTCCACCGCAGGTCGAATCACCACCCCCCGACACGTCACTGCGACACACGTATCGTCGGGCATGCCCGGTCCCGGTACGCCGCTCATGGAGAGACGGAAACTCATGCGCTCCACACGTACACGATTGACCATGGTGGCGGTGGCCCCGCTGCTGCTGTTCGCCGTCGCTTGTTCCGACGACTCCGGCAGCTCCGGCAACAGCGCGGACGGCAAGAGTGGTTCGCCGACGAACGGTGCCACGACCGGATCCTCCACCAGTGCGCCGGGATCCCCGCAGACATCCGGGTCGGGCGTCCCCGCGCCGTCCGGCAGCGGCACGTCACGACCGTCGGGTGGCAAGGGCTCGGCAGCCAAGACGCTCAGCGCGGCGCAGCTCAAGGCCGCATTCGTGGTCGCCGCCGATCTCCCGGCGACCGGCTGGCGGGTTACCAAGCCGGAAACCGAGGAGCCGGACGCGTCGACGGTCGACAAGCCTGTCTGCCAACCCATCATGGACCTGATGGGCGGAGGCGGCGTGACCGGTCCCTCCGTCGCGCACATCAGCGGCGAGTTGACCCCGCCGGGCGCGGCGGAGTCGCAGTACGCGTTCTCCCTCGCCTCGTATCAACCGGGCGTGGCCGAGAAGCTGTTGAAGGACGCGAAGGCGGCTCTCCCCTCGTGCGGCACTTTCCGCTATCGCACGCTGACCTACCACGTGACGTCGCTGCCGACCCCGAACGTCGGCGACGAAAGCCTCGCCTTCAAGGTCTCTTCCGACATCGGCCTGAGCGCCGCCATGACCACGACGCGCGCCGGCTACGTCATCGTGCAGGGGGCCTCGCAAAACGCGGAAAAGGAGGTCCCACCGGCTGTCTTCAAGGCACAAACCGACAAGGTCACGGCGGCACAGCGCGGTTGAGGCCACTCCTGACGAGGACGGCTTCGTCGTGGCGACGGCCACCACCCGCCCGTCGAGTCCCGGTTCAGTGCTCGCAGAGGGAGAATTCTCGTTCGTACACCTGCTCGTTGTGTTCGTCGACGAAGAACTTGCGTTCCCGCATGAGTTGTTCGCGGTAGTTCCTGGCCTGGTCGAGCGTCATGGTCGAGGTGTCGGACCATGGTTGTTGCGGTGGCACATCGGATGTCGAGACGATCGTTTCCGACGGGTCGACCAGGAAGAACGCGAGAATTTTGCGATGCCCCGGGCGGGTGGGGTCCATGAGGCGGAACGAGCCGACGCGGTGTTGCAGGATGTTCGGGAACGCCAGGCAGCGGCCCGCCGGGGTCGATGTCGATCCCAGCATCTGGTTCAGTGCGTCTTCGTCCTCCAGCCCGTAGACCTCACGCAGGCCGTTGTCGTCGTTCTGTTCGTAGTGCGGGTCGTCGAGTGCCGCCCGGAAACTCAGGCTGCTCTCGGTGATGTTCTCGCTGTCCCAGTAGTAGATGCCGGTCGAGACGATCCGCTCGTTCATCATCCCCTCGACATGCCAGGAACCGCCCGGGTACTCGGGCTTGTCCGGGGTGAGATGAATGGTGGCGAGCTTGACGATGACCTGGAGACGGCGGCCGCGCAGGTCGACTCGGGCGGATTCATCGGGCAACTCGGGCGGGGTGAAGGCCGGGGCGTCCGGGACGACCGGACGGCGGTTTTCCCACCAGTCGTCCTGGGCCGCTTCCCATGCCCGGTGGGCTTCTGCGTAGGCCTCATCGTCGCTGTAGGAGGCTTTGTCCGGATACTCCGGCTCCGAGTCGTACCACCCATAGGGATCGGCCTCGATCCGCAGGGGCCGCGGGTGGCGCAGATCGGTGAGCACGTTCTCCAGCAGCGGGCGCACGCGCGCGAACACGTCCGGCAGGACGGAGGCCAGTTCGCGATGAGCCTCGGGGTGGACGTTGTTCACGTACGAGCGGAAGACGACATCGCCGTCGTCACTGACGTCGACGTCCGTGGGTAGCCACTGGAATTTCTCCGAGACTTCGTACTTCGACCAGCGGTCCGTCGGGTTCTGCCAAGCCCGCTCGGGTCCGCCGCTCACCTCTCGCACCAGGCAGAACAGTGAGGGATGGACCAGATCCAGTACCTGGTTGTCGGATCCGGGATGCCAGTCCTGTTCTGCCTCGGGAACCTGTTCGAGAACCCGAACCGCCTCGCGTAGCCGGGATCGGAGCTTGTCGTCGATCAGTGTGTCCGACTGCCACACCCCGTCGACGGCGGACACCTCGACGCCGGTTCGTTCGTCCCGCAGCGCGGCGTAGTGCGCGAGTTCGGCAAGCACGTAACGAACCTGCGCTTCGGTGAGGCCCTGGGCGACCGCTTCTTGCGTCCACCTGCCGACGATGTCGGCATCGTTCATCTTGTCGAACCACCCCGGCTTCGCCCGAATGTGTGCGCTGCACTGGATCATCTGAAGTTCCCGCAGCGTTCGGGGTGTCGCGAACGATATGGAACGGGAAGCTCGAAAGGGCAGCGGGAAAGCAGACAGGCCGGTCAACTCGCTTGGTCCTCCCAGTCGGTGTGCGGTGGCCGGAAGACTACTTCAACAGACCGACGCCGCAGCCGCGTTCCCTGTCGTCGCCGGTGGTCCGGGAGTCGGGGCCTCAGGGAACACACGCTCGCCGCGACCGACGCCAGCGGCGACACCGCAACCATCGCCGCGACCGTCGAGACGACCCGGCACCGTGAAACGCCCGCTCCGACGGGGCCGTGGCCCATGGGCGCCACGGCCCCGTCGCACGGACCCGCCCTCACAGGGCCGACGGCCTCCCGAACCGGACAAAACGTCACCGTGCATGATGAATCCGCCTGATCTAGCGTGGAAATATGAAGACACACGCCACGCATTACACAGTTGTCAAGGGCGACACACTCTCCGCGATTGCCGCAAGGTTCGGAACCACCGTCGAACGACTCGTCGAGTGGAACCACATCGCCGATCGAGATCGGATCCCGATCGGGCTGGATCTGCTGGTCGCCGAACCACAGCCGAGCGAGAGCTACGTACCGTTCCCGGGCGCCGGCTTCTTCACGAGTACGCAGGACCACCGGATCATCATGTCGATGGGGATCCGCCTGGTCCAGGAGGACTGCTCGGCCTGGCTCCCTCCGGAGGGACCCACGTCGCTGTGGACGAAGACCGCCCGGGAGTCCTACGCGATGTGGCAGCGCAAGCTCGGCTACCGGGGTTCGGACGCGGACGGCATTCCGGGCCCGACGTCCTGGACGAAACTCAAGGTGCCCTACTTCAACAACGAAGGCGACTGAAGACGCCCGGTGGCCGCCATGCCCGCCCTGCCCGGCGCAGCCTTCCACGGCTGTGTGCGATCCTCGGGCCGTCGCCGCTCAACGGACGGGAAGGACTTCCCCGCAAGCTCGCATAGGAATACCGACGTTACCCGAGACCGGTTCGCCGGCCCGGGGTCGTTGGTAGTCTCGCCCCCGACCTGAACGATGTACCTGCGGGGGAGCGTTGTGAGCGATCAGCCGAAATGGGCCTGGTGGGTCGTGGGGATCGTGATCCCTGTCGTAGGGATCGTGGTCTCGATCCAACTCGCCACGAACTCGGATTCCGACGACGATTCGCCGTCGAAGAACACCGCTGTCTCGGCGCCCGCCTCCACCGGCGGCCAGAACCCGGCACCCGCGTCCGGTCCCACGGCCTCGTCGGCTGCGAGCGGACCCGCGAAGGTGCTGGCCGGGCCGGTGCGCATCACGCTGACTGACAACGCCGACTACATCGACCTGGACAGCCCTTCGCCGACTCCCCAACCGTCGGGAAAGGGCACCGACGCGACGGTGGGGTTCAACCTCCCGGACCTGTCGCTCGGCCCGCCCCGTTCGGGCAACGTCGTGGCGATCGCCCCGCCTCAAGGCCCCGAGCCGACCCGGGACGATTGCAACCAGGCCATCACCAAGCGCGGCACCTACACGAGCGGCCCCCTGGCCCAGGGCATGCGCATGTGCCTCCAGACCGACGAGGGCCACACCGCCTACCTGCGCGTCACCAGCGTGCCCACCCGCAAGGCGATCACGTTCGAAGCCACCATCTGGGAGTGACCGCAAGCGCGGCGCGACCACCCCGACAGGGCCGACTCGTCGCACTCGGGGATCAAGTGCCGTGAGCGCGGCATGCGCACGCGCGTGGGGCAGTCTCTCGTATCACCCTCGACGGACAACCCCTCCGGGGCCGGCCGGCAGGCCGCCCGCTGTACGTCCTCGGCAAGGACAACGGCCGCCGGCCGATCGCGGCTGCGCAGAACACCCAGGCCCTCTCCGACCGACCCGCCGCGTGCCTGCCCGTCGCGGTCTGGAGTCCCCTCCTGTCTCCCAACCGCACCACGCCCACCACCGGCACCCGCATCCGCCGCACCACCCGGCTCACCCGGCGTAACGTCGCGAAGACCTACGCCGACCACCCGGTGCTCACCAACGTCTCCCTGACCGTGAAAAAATCCGGGGAGAGGGTGGGCATCGACCGCAACGCGGGCCGGGTTACCCGCGACATCCACGAACTCCCGGTCGCCGAACCCGACTCCGGCCCACACCCGATCGTCTGGGGCCCGAACGGCCGTGGTTCACCCCCGTGCGCGCCGATCCCCGCCGACGTCAACCACCGCACCTCGACGCAGGAGGACAGCAGATGACCGGGCACAATCCCCCTGCGGACGGCGAAGTCCGGGATCCCTTCGGGACGTTGCACCGGGCATTGTGGATCGGCGGCGGCCAGTGGGCCGGGAAATCGACCGTGGCCCGACTCCTGGCCGTCCGGCACTGCGTCACCGTCTATCACTACGACTACCACGACGCGCGTGCTCACAACGATCGCCGGATCGCCCGTCGCGTCGGCCGCGGCGAGCCGCCCGCCGAGACCGACCCGGACAAGGTGTGGGTCCATCGCACCCCGGAGGAGATGGCCACCGAGACCCTGGCCGGCTTCCCGGACCGGTTCGAATGGGCCCTGGACGACCTGCGCGCCCTCGTCTCGGGCCACCCGATCATCGCCGAGGGGTGGGGGCTCCGTCCCGAACTCGTCGCGCCGCTCATCGACTCACCGCGCCGGATGGTCGTGATGGTGCCCACGCCGGAGTTCCGCCGACACCAGCTCCGCGAACTTCCCCGAGCCGCCTCGCTCGGGCACCGCGTCAGCGATCCGGTCCGAGCCCAGGCCAACCGCCTCGCCCGGGATCGCCTCGTCGCCGAGGACGCCGTCCGCACCGCCCGTCGGCTCGGCATCCGCGTGATCGAAGTCGACGGATCCCGCGATGCCGCCGCGATCGCAGAGATCGTCGCCGACCACTTCGGCCCCTACCTCCCGCGTCACCAGCACGAGGTTTGATCACCCACCTCGACGTGGCCGAACTCGCGGAGCGGATCGGATGCCAGGGTGCGGCGTTGCGGCCAGGGTCGGCCAGGCGTCCGGCGAATCGTTCGTAGCCGATCATGCCGCGCAACCCGGTTCGAGCGCTATGACCTGGATATGGTGCCGTCGGGGATCTCGGCGGTCTTCGCCTTGTCGCCGGGGACCAGCAGGTGCTCGTAGCCGGCGCTGCGCCAGACCAGCCTCTTGAACTGTTCCGGCGTCAGGGTGCCCCGCCACGGTGTGTCGCCGGGGCAGAACACCGCTTCGCACGCGGGACAGTAGTGCGCCGGCTTCCAGATCGGATCGGCCCGCGCCTCGCCGGCCGACTCGGAGTGTTTGTCGCGCCGGTCGCTGCGGACCACCGCGATGGTTCCGACGAACAGCAGCACCGCCACCACCGCGCCGCCGATCGTGTACAGGGGCTTGTCGTTGGCCACGCCCGTGTACGCGAAGCCGATCGCCATGGCGACCATGACCATGCCCTCGGCGAAGTGCAGGCAGCCGTCGCCGGAGGTGTTCGGCCCCTTCGCCAGACGATCGTGCAGATTCTTCCGCGAGGCCCCCTTGGCCGACAGCGCGCTCTCCACCGAACGAGCCTCGGAGCCACCGCAGTTCGGGCAACGGACGCCGGCCGGCTGTGCTGTTTCATGGTTCGCCATACCTGTCACGTTAGTCCGGCCCGGATGCCCGGTGCGTCGGCACCCGGGTCACCTGCCGCGTCGCTCGCGTCGTCGGCACGCGACCGCGCCTTCGGGCGCCGGCTCACCCGCGACACGGCCGGGACGTGCGCCCGCACGTGGTGGGCACGTTCATGATCGAAGTCGTCTTGTCGATGCGATCGATTGTGAAATCTGACGCATCGTCATATCGTCACGCCGGTCGAACGGAATGATCGACTCCGGTGGGGACACCGGGTGTGCTCGAACGCGCACGCATACGTGCACTGGACGCACGGATCGACGGATCGCACGGAGTTCAGGGGTGAGACACGTGAGCCAGGAGCTGCCCGAACCGGCCGCGCAGGCCGGCAGGATCCGAGCCGTGGGGATCGAACGCCGGTTCGGTCGCGGCGCGAGCCGGGTGCACGCACTCGGCCCACTCGATCTGGACGTCGGCGCCGGAGAGTTCTGCTGCGTCGTCGGCCCGTCCGGGTGTGGCAAGTCCACGTTCCTGCGGATCGTGGCCGGCCTGGTCAAGCCGACTGCCGGCCGGGTCGAGGTGACGGCGACGACCGCGCACCCGGCCGCGATGGTGTTCCAGAACTACGGCATCAGCCCGTGGAAGACGGTACTGGCCAACGTCCGGTTCGGTCTGGACCTGCGCCGGGTGCCGCGCAAGGAGGCGGACGCGCGAGCGCGCGACTGGCTGGGTCGACTCGGCCTCGCCGACTTCGCCGACCGCTATCCCGCGGCCCTGTCCGGCGGGATGCAGCAGCGCGTATCGATCGCCCGCGCGCTCGCGGTCGAGCCGGAGATCCTGCTCATGGACGAACCGTTCGCGGCCCTGGACGCGCAGTTGCGGACGATCCTGCAGGACGAACTCCTGGAGATCTGCCAGGCGGACCGGCGCACCGTCCTGTTCGTGACGCACAGCCTGGAGGAAGCGCTGGTCCTGGGCGATCGCGTGCTGGTGATGTCCGCGCGCCCGGGACGACTGATCGCCGAGCGGGTACCGCCGTTCGCCCGTCCGCGCACCGGAGAGGTGCGCAGGTCACCGGAGTTCGCCGCGATGCAGGCCGAACTGTGGGAACTGCTGCGCGGCGAGGTCGAGCAAGCGTCCACCCAGGAGCAGGAAACGGACCGGGCGCAGGAGACGGGCCCGGAGCAGGACCCGGACCCGGAGCAGGGCGGCAGGCGGAACAAGGACAAGGAGGAGGTCGCGTCGTGACGGTCACCGTGAAGGACAACGCGCCGATCCGGGTGCTCGTCCGCGAGCCGGGCGCCGCCGAGCGCGACCCCGGCCGGGCGCGGACGCGACGCCGACTCGTGGAGATCGGCCTGGCCGTGGCCGTTCCCGTGCTGCTCCTGCTGTGGTGGCAACTCGCGGCGACCCAGGGGTGGGTCGACGACCGCCTCTACCCCGCACCCTCGACCATCGTCGCGGACGGCTGGACCGATGCCGCCGACGGCAAGTTGTGGCCGGACGTGTGGGCCACCCTGGCCCGGGTCCTGCCCGGCTACGCGATCGGCGCGTTCGGCGGATTCGTCGTCGGCCTCCTGATGGGCACCAACGCGCTGATCCGGGCCGCGCTCGAACCCACCCTGGACGCCCTGTACGTGGTGCCCAAGCTCGCGCTCCTGCCGATCTTCATGACCATGTTCGGCCTCGGCGAGGCGCCGCACATCGCGCTCGTCGCGGTGACGGTGTTCTTCTTCGTCTGGATCGCGACGATGGCCGCGGTCATCGCCGTGCCCGACGGCTACCGCGAGGCCGGGGCGGTCTTCGGCGCCGGTCCCTGGCAGATGTTCCGACATGTGCTGCTGCCCGCGTCGCTGCCGCAGGTCATGGTGGGCCTGCGGATCTCGGCGGGCGTCGCGGTCCTGGTCATCATCGCCTCCGAGGGGATCGCCTCGCCCGACAACAAGGGCCTGGGCTACGTGATCTTCAACTCGCGCCAACTCTTCGACAACCGCGCGATGTTCGTCGGGATCATCGTGGTCGCGATCGTCGGGGTGCTCTTCTCCGAGCTGATCCGCTACGTGGGTCGAGTGTGCACCCCGTGGGCACCGCGCGACCGCGGTCCCGGGCAGTCCTGACCCGACGTCACCACCTCGGCCGGGCCGCCTCGTGCGCGGCCGGGCCCGATCACACCTGGGCGCACCGACTCCGAAAGGTACATCATGGCGAGACGCGGATTCCTGACGGCCACCGCACTGTTGGCGTGCACCACGCTGCTCGCCGGGTGCGGCGGCTCCGCCGACTCCGGCTCGGGCCGGGACAAGACCCCGCAGCCCAAGCGTGCGATCGAGGCGGTCGCGGGATGTGAGCACGCGTGGACCGATCCGGCCGACCTGGCCCCGACCCGCAAGCCCGCGCGCTGCGCGGCGGGTTCGCCCGCTGCGAAGCCGCTCGCGCAGAGAGTGAAGATCACCGTGACGGCGGGATCGTTGTCGGCCGAATATCTCGGGCCGCTGCGCACCGCGATCGCCAAGGGCGAGTTCGCGAAGGAGGGCCTGGACGTCGAACTCAAGCAGATGCCCGCCACCGATGCGATCACCCTGCTCGCCAAGGGCCAGGTGGACGTGCTGTATTCGGCGCCCGAGGCCGGCATGGTCAACGCGGTCAAGCAGGGCTTCGACATCAAGTGGGTCGCGGGCAACTACTCGGTGGCCCCCGAGTCCAAGACCGGGGTCTGGGCCCGGGTCAAAAACGGCCGGACCGGAGACGCGGTGGACCTCAAGAACGCGCGTTTCGGCACGCTGGTGGGCAAGACATCGGTGATCATGTACCCGATCGAGAGCGTGCTCGCCCAGCACAAGACCAAGCCCACCGAGGTCTCCTTCCAACAACTGGACGGCGCGGGCGTGCCCGAGGCGTTCAAGAACGGTGGCATCGACGCCGCCTGGCTGCTCGACCCGATCTGGAAGGACTTCGAGGGCAAGCCCGAGTACACCTTCCTGGGCGGTCAGCCGGTCGGCGAACCGCTCGGCGGAATGCTCTACGGGGAAAACCTCCTGGCCAAGAACCGGGATGCCGGCGTCGCGTTCCTGCGCGCGCTGATCCGCACCGTGAACACGTACTTCGCGGGCGACTACAAGCAGGACCCGGCCTTCGTCCAGGAGTTGGCGACGACGCTGGGCAGCAAGCCCGAACTGCTGAAGTCCGTGCCCGCGCAGGTGGTGGACTGGGAGATCCGCGGCGGCACGACCGACCGGGTGCAGAAGATGTACATCGAGGGCAAGGTGGTCGAGGCCCCCGCGCTGCCGGAGGACAAACTCGTCGATCGGTCCTTCTACGCGGAGGCCGTGGGCCACACCGGCCCCTGAGCGCGGCGCCCCTCATTCGGGCGGGGCGACACCGGGCCGAACGCGTTCGAGGCATCGTGGTCGCCGGGGTCGCAGGACCCGTCCCCCGCCGACCTGGACACCGCGCTTGGCGCTGCCCCGGCGAGAACGCCGTCAACCGTCCGGGTACGGCGCCATCCCGCCCCGGGTATGTCCGGCCGTGGCCGAGAAGCGGCGGTCGAGGGGAGCCGATCACGCGTAACGGAATAGTAGTCATGTGACGGAATGGTGGAATTGTCAGGTTATGCGCCGGGTGTTGCATACGGTCGGCGCATGCGACACGGTTGCAGGAAGACAACTGTTGTCGAACGGCAGAGAGGTGGTGGGGTGCGCGCGATGCGTTCCCCGGCTTGTGATCCGTTCCTCGGGTACCCCCGACATTCCGCGCGATGGTGGCGTTCGCGTCGGCACAGCGTGGAGTAACGCTCCCTATCCCGTCCTCGTGGCCGACCGCGCCGGGGACATCGTCGAAACGAATGAAGTCGCGCACTGTCTGTTCGCGCACGCCGCAGAGGCCGGTGAGAGTCTGGCGGCAGGCGGCCTTCCGCACTGGCTCGCCGAGGCACATCATCGCCTGCCGTCGGTCGGGGCGCCCCGGGAGGCTGTCTCGGGCGCGGTCGCCGGCCGTACGTTCGAGGCGCATCCTTCGCCGGGCGCGGGCGGGGATGTGGTGTGGTGGCTGGTGGAGGATACCGATCTGCGTCTGGCCGAGCGGGCGTTGCGCGGTGAGCGTGAGCGTGCCGCGTTGCTGGCGGAGATCTCCGGTGCGTTGTTGTCGTCGCTGAACGTGGAGCGCTGCGCGGAGGTGACGGCGCGGATGGCGGCGGATCACCTCGCCGATGCGGCGGTCATCATCGCCCCGGCCCAGGGTCGCCGTCATGCGCTGACGTATGCGCAGGTCGGCGGTGAGGTCACGAAGGCACTGCTGTCCATCGACACGGGAACGCTTCCCGGGCTGGCGGAGGCGTTGCAAGGTTTTCCGCCGGTACCGACGCGGTGGATCGACCCGGGCGACGTCCCCGACTGGGTCGTGCCACCGGACTTCGCCGGTGTGATCGGGTCGGTGATCGTCACCCCGTTGCCCGGGCACGGGGTTCCCGCCGGGGTGCTGATCCTGCTGCGTCCCAGCACACAACGGGCGTTCACGGACGGCGAGGAAGTCTTCGCACGGCTCTTCGCCGCACGCGCGGGTACCGCTCTGTCGGCGGCGCGGCTGTACGCGGAGCAGGCGTCGATCACGGCCACACTGCTACGGGAATTGTTGCCGCCGCGGCTGGAGCGGGTGCACGGTGTGGAGTACGCCGGTGCCTACCGGGCCGCACACGACCACGAGCGCGTCGGCGGCGACTTCTACGACGTCCATCCAGGGGTGGATCCCTCCCGGGAGACGTTCGTCGTCCTGGGGGACGTGGCGGGCAAGGGCCTGGAGGCCGCCGTGCTGACGGGCAAGATCCGCAGCGTGCTGCACGCGCTGTTGCCGCTGTCCGGTGACCACCAGCAGGTCCTTGCCCTCCTCAACGACGCCCTGATCAACTCCCATCACACCCGCTTCGCAACCCTGGTGCTGGCCTCCGTTCGACGCAGTGCGGGGCAGGTGCGGCTGCGGTTGACGAGCGCCGGACATCTCCCGCCGCTGATCGTCCGGGCAAGCGGGCGGGTGGAGGAAGCCGCCACCGGCGGCACCCTCATCGGGGCTCTGCCCGAGGTCCGGGCGCGGAGCGTGGATGTGGTTCTGGCGCCGGGGGAGACGTGCCTGTTGTACACGGACGGGATCACCGAGGCCCGCGGCGGGCCTCTGGGCAACCAGCTCTACGGTGAGACGAGACTGCAGGAGGCCCTGCGCGAGTGCGCGCGGATGCCGGCGGAGGCGGTGGTGGAGCGGGTACAGATGCTGGCGGCGCAGTGGCTGGGAGGCGGCCGTCACGACGACATGGCCACCCTGGCGATCACCAGCCCGACGGACGGCCACGACGCGCTCGACGTGGTGGGCGGGCACGGGGACCCCCACCTGCAACGCGAGGAGCCGTGATGACCGACGCCACGAACCACGACACGGCCCCGGAGCTTTCGGAGCGACTGTGGACGGCGGTGATCGGCAGGGACGAGCCGGCCGCGATGCGGCTGGTCGCCGCGGCGGCCGATGCCGGAGCCGATCGCGAGTCGTTGCTGCTGGACGTCGTGGCCGGCGTGCAGCACCGCATCGGGGTCGAATGGGCCGCCGACCGGATCAGTGTGGCCGAGGAACACGCGGCCACCGCGATCACCGACCGGATCATCGCCGCCCTCGCCCACCACCGTCCCGCACCGCCCCTCCCGCGGAGTCGGGGGCGGATCACGGTGGCCTGCGTCGACGGCGAATGGCACTCGCTGCCCGCCCGGCTGCTGGCCGAGGTGCTCACTCGGCGCGGCTGGCGGGTGGACTTCCTCGGCGCCCATACCCCTACTCCGCACCTGATCGCACACGTGCACCAGGCCAACCCGGCTGCCGTGCTGCTGTCGGCCTCGCTGCCCACCCACCTGCCCGCGGCGCACCAGGCGGTGACCGCCGTGCAGTCACTCGGTATCCCGGTCATGGTCGGCGGCGCCGCCTTCGGGGTCGACGGCCGCTACGCCCGTCTGCTTCGGGCCGACGCCTGGGCCCCCGACGCGCGACGCGCCGCCGACCTCTTGGCCCGGGGTCTCACCAGCCATCGGGCGGTTCAGCGGCATCAGATCGACGACCTGCCCCACCTCGGCGACCAGGAATACACCCTCGTCAAGACCAGCCGCACCACCCTGGTGCGGGAATGTCTGGCCGGCCTGGACAAGCGCCTGCCCGCCATGCCCTCGTACAGCGCCGCCCAGCGCGAACGAACCGCCGAAGACCTCGCCCACATCGTGGACTTCCTCGCCACGGCCCTCTACGTCGACGACGCCGCGCTGTTCACCTCGTTCATCACGTGGACCGCGGACATCCTCGCCGCCCGCCGCGTGCCCGTCGCCGGCTTGCGCCTGGGGTTGGAGGTCCTGGCCGGGCAGCTGCACGACTTCCCCCGCGCCCGCGGCTTCCTCGACATCGCAGCGGACACCCTGCCCATGGCCCCCGCCCACTCCGGCCCGGAACGCACCGCATGACCTCGTACGTACCGGTCGAGCTCTCCGTCCACGTCCGGGCCGACGACGCACACTCGCTGCACCTGGCCATCCGGGGAGACCTCGACTACGACTCCATCGACGCGTTCACCCACACGGTGAATGCGGCGCTGGACGCACACGTGGAGCAGCACGGGCCGGTCCTGCGTCAGGTGCACCTGGATTGGGAAGGCCTGACCGCCATCGACTCCGGCGGACTGTCCGCTCTGATCGGCGTGGGCCGCCGCACACATTCCGCCGGAGTCACCGTGCACCTGCACCGGCAACCCGTCCACCTGACCCGCTTGCTCGAAATCACCGGCGTCGACGGGTACCTCACCGGGCACACCCACGCCGGCGGTCACGCTTGCGCAGCGGACGCGGGCGGCGACGCCGAGTCCGCCCCCATCCCCTGAGGGCCGGCGCCCGACGGCGGCAAGCCGGCGCCTCGGCGTGCACGCGGCGGGGCCGAGTGCCGAACCCTGCCCGCCCGCGCGGCGCCCGCCCGTCGCACGTGCCCGCGCGTTGTCCGGGTCGCGTTCACGAGGTCGTCCCCGAGGAACGCGCCCAGGCTCACGCGGACCGAAACCGTGACACATGTCCACCCGCAACATTTGTCATCAGTCAATCATTCGATACGCTTCGCTTCGGACGGCGGGCAGGGCAACCGACGTCGAAGACAACGACATTGGTCCCGTCGCTCGGTCCGCTCGCCCGCGGTCGGGTGTGCCCGCTCGTCCGACGAAAGGAGTCGCCATGGGACATCGGCATCGGCCGGCGTCCGGTCGCGACGCATCGGATCGACGTGCCGGATGTGCCGGACGTGCTCGGCGCTCCCGGCACGCGATGAAGCGGGCGCACCGTGCAGCCCGCACGTGGCGTGCGGTCGCCTCAAGCGGTCTGCGCGTGCGGGGCGAGCGATGCGTCCGGCATCTCGTCCAGGACCGGAATGGCGGCGTTGTGCAGGGATTCGAGCCCCTTCAGCAGCATCGCCCGGGATTCGCCCGACATGCGCGCGGTGACGACCGCCAGTTCCCGCTCCCGGCGGGCCCGCAGATCCGCCAGGAAGGCGCAGCCCCGCCCGCTCAGCCGCAACTGCAGTTCGCGACGACTGCTGGCACTGGGCAGGCGCTCGACGAAACCCACCGCCTGCAGGCGGTCGCACAGGCGACTCGTCGAGGAGGGCGTGGACCGCAGGCCGTCGGCCAACGTGCGCAGGTTGATCCCCTCGTGCTGCTCGAGCAGAAACAGCGCGCGCAGCTGTGAGGTGGACACGGGTGCGGTGGACGCCCGCCCCAGCAGCATTTCGAGCAGTTCGGCCGCCGCGGTCGCCACGCGCGCCGTCTCGTCCGAATGGTCGTGTCGAGAGGAGCTAACCCCGCTCACCGCCTTACTCTGACGCCCGAAACGGCCCCGGCCCCACGGCCGCGCCGTCACCACAATAGACGCTGAAAAAGCGGTTGATCCGACAGGCGGTCCGGGCCGTTCCACGGACGCGCACGAGGGTGCCACCGCCGCACCCCGCAGAGAACGGCTGAAAACATACCGTGAACGCATCCGAGGAAGCCGAGCGCGCGCTGCGCGCCGCACCTCCGCATGGGCTGCCGGACGCCGTCCGAAGCGTGCTGACGAGGCACTATCGGGCAGAATCCGTCGACCTGCTGATGGCCGACTACGGCCTGACCGTTCTGCAATCGGTGTCCGCGCTCCCGCACGCCACCGAACCCCTCTCCGTCGACAACAGCCCCCAGGGCCGAGCGTTCGGCGCGCAGGAGCCCGTACGCGAGGAACGGGAAGAGACCACTGTCCTCCACCTTCCGGTGACCGTACGCGGCGACCGCCTCGGTGTACTCACCGTCACCTTCCCCGCCGACGCCTGCCCGCCGGCGATCGTGGCCGAACTCGCCGACATCGCCGAGATGCTGGCCCACGCGGTGATCGTCGCCGAACGCGACACCGACGTCTATCTCCAGGCCCGGCGCAAGGACCGCCTGACCCTGGCGGCCGAAATGCAGTGGCAACTCCTGCCCGGACGAGCCTGCAGCCGCGACGAATACGCCATCGGCGCCCAACTCGAGCCCGCCTACGCCGTGCACGGCGACAACTTCGACTGGTCCGCCACCGCCGACCACCTCTTCCTGACGGTCACCAACGGCATGGGCGAGGGTATCGACGCCGCCCTGCTCAGCAACCTCACGATCAATGCCCTGCGCAACGCCCGACGCGCCGGCATCCCCATCGCCGACCAGGCCGCCCTCGCCGACCAGGCCGTCTTCGCCCAGCACCAGGGCAACGCCTACCTGTCCGTCCTGCTGCTGGACTTCGAACTGGCCACCGGACGAGTCCACGTGGTCGACGCCGGCTCCCCGCGCCTGCTGCTCCTGCGCGAGGGCACGGTGACTCCGATCGACTTCGACGCGCAACTGCCCCTGGGCATGTTCGAGGAGACCGACTACACGGCGCAGGAGTTTTACGCCAGGCCCGGCGACCGTCTCGTGTTCGTCAGCGACGGTGTCCACGCGGTCGCCTCACCGTCCGGCGAAGCCTACGGCGACCGCGCGTTGGCTCGGGCGATCAACGCCACCCGGCTGCTGCCGCCCGCCGAGATGCCTCGCGCGGTCCTGCGCGAACTCACCCGCCACCGCGGACGACCCGTCCCCGACGACGACGCCCTGGTCGTCTGCCTGGACTGGTACGGCATGCCCGCCACCGACCGCCCGACAGCCGAGGACCCCGATCGGCCCCCCACCTTCCCCGCGCCACCTCACGATCCGCGGTGACGACACAACGCGGCACGGCGCTCGCTCGGCGATGACCGGGAGGCTCGTCGGGGCGGCGCCGACGGAGTAGGTCCTGCCACCGTCGCGCCGCCGACACTCCCGGCCCATGGCCCCCGACGCGACGCCGGACGCGGGTACCGGGATCACGCCGCCGTCCTGAGGCCGTGCCGGCGGTGGAGGACCCGGACCCGCACATCACCCCCGCGCGAAGCGCGCTTGCTCACGCGATGTAATCGGCTACGAACCCGGACCCCGTCGCCGCTCCCGGGCCGTGGCGGTGCCACACGACCAGCGACACCGACCACCTGAGCCCAAGTCGTAGAGCACAGGCCGACATTCGACCTCGGCCCGGCCCCCTCACCCTCGCCGCCGCATTGCAACCGGCGCTGCACAGCCACCACGCGGGACACGGTCTTAGACTCGGAGTTGCGGCGTTGCACGGGGCTCGCCGGGCAAGGGGACAAGCGTGCGGAATCGAACGGACTCCCAGCCGGCCGACGGGTGGACACAGTACGACGAATACCTCTGGCACACCTGCGACATCGTGGCCGATGTCGTCACCGGCCAGGCGGACCGCCGCCCGCTCGTCGCGAGCACGGCCCGGATCGAGCCGGGTGAGCGCGTACTCGCGACCGGAGCGGGAGAGCATTACCGACTGCGCGCAGTGGGCAACGGCAGTTACCGCAGCACCGGGGTGGCCGCGATCGGGAAGCCCGGGTTCGTGGTGGGCGCGCTTGCCCTGAACGCCTTGGGCAACGCGGCGCGGCGCAAGCGTGCGCAGCAGGACACCGTCCCGCGCTGGGTGCACGACGGCGGCGGCGAACTGACCATCACGCAGATGTCCGCGTACCTCGCGCATCCCCGCAATCCGCTGAGCCTCGGTTTCACCGGTCTCGACCAGATCGACCTGCCCGAGCCCGGCGTCTTCGAGGCCCGCTACCACGACATGTACGGCAAGGGGTACATGTGCGTGCGTGTCAACACCCCGTGGGCATCCCTGGTGTTCGCGCTGGCGGCCCTCGCGGCGTTTCCGGCCCACCCCCGGCTGCTGGGCGGCGCGTGGCTCCCTCCGGGTTTCGAGGAGCGCTGCGCCCACTTCGGCCGACCGGTACGCCCCGCCCAGCGACTGGTGTTGGGCCAGGGCTAGGCCGGCGAACCCGTCGGCCAGGGCGTCGGTCCCGCCGGGCGCCCTCGGCCGTCGTGTCCACGTCGACGGTCACGGGATGGGGCGTGGTGGACGATGGTGCGCGTGAACATATCCGATGCGAGTGCCGGGGCGGCCGTCGCCTTGACGCTGTGTGAGCCGGCTTGGGTGCCGGACCTCGCGGCGCGGTTGCGCGAACCGCTCCTGGACGCCCTCGCCCGGGCGCCGCATCTGCCGCCGGAGCTCGTCCGGCGCCTGCTGGCGAGCGTCGGCCCCGAGGCCCACGCGGCGCTCGCCCGCAAGGCGCTCGCGCGCGAGACCGCGCTGACGGCGGATGTCGCGATCGCGCTTGCCGCGCTGGGTTGGCCGGAGTTGGCGGTGCGGCTGTATCTGGCCGACTTCCCGTCGGGCTTCGACTCCCCCGATCGATACGGTTCCGACACCGAGCCGGGGCCGGCCGACGTCCGCGCCCGCGCGCAGGTCCAGCGGACGAGGGTTCGGAACCGGACGCAGGCGGCGCTCCGCGTCAGATCCGCGGTGCTGGCCGCGGCGGATCCGGCCGATCCGCGTTGGCGCAAGCCCGGCGGCCTGGTCGAACGGCTCTCGGAGGCGTGGGCGGACGCTCGCCTCGTCCCGGCACTGCGGGGCCCGTTCCCCGAGTTGCTCGCCCACGCGCTCCAGGTGTTCGGCAACGATCCGACCCCGGCCGTACGGCTCGACGCGAGGCACCGGCTGTCGAAGCCCGGTGGCGACGAGCCGTTCGCGCGATGCGAGGAGCCGGCCGAGACGCGCACCGTCGTCGGCGTCCCCTCCGCCGGCGGAGGGTGCGCAGCGGCTCCGGCCGCGCCACCGCTCGACGATGCCACCTTCGCCGCGCATCTTCTCCTGCTCGGGTTGCGTCACCTGGACCGGCAACCGCCGAAGGAGGACCGGTACGCGAACGACGACGACGAAGCCTGGAACGGCGATTTCGCGGTCTACGCGTGGACCGAGTTCGCCGCGATCGCCGACGAACTGCTGCCGTGGGACCTGATCCTGGCCGAACACGCGCGCCGCCCGTTCACGGGCGCGGGTCTGGCGGTACTGACCACGCGTCCGGGATGCCCGGCGGACCTGGCGGCCGAGGCGTATCGCAAAGAGCCGTACCGGGTCCTGGCCTTCGCGCCGGACGTCGTCCCGCTGGAATGGATCACCGCGTTCGAGTCCGCCATGTCGAGCGGCGTCGTGTGGGAGCCGTTGCTGTCGCGCGGCCTGACGGAAGGTCGATACGACCCGGACGAGGTACTGGACTCGGTCACTCCGGCGACCGGTGTGTTCGCCGCGCTTCCCCTGGCGGTGCCCGGCGTACGCAGCGCCGTGACCCGCCTTGCCGCGTGCCTGGGCACGGACCCGGCGGCCTGGACCGCGATCCTCACCGGAAAGTCCTGGTTTTCGGGTACCGCACGGCAGTTCGTCGAGTCTGCGGTCACCGGACGGGTCCCCGAAGGGCACATCACCACGTTCGTGGGCGCGCCCCACACCGCGAACCCGGTCGAGGCGGCCTTCCAGGTCTTGTTCGCGTGCGCCGGGCCGGACGTACGGACGGCGCTGATCCCGAGGTTGCCGCCGCGCGCCCTGGAACTGCTGTGCATGCCCGGCGGCGGGAGCGCGACGCTGCGGGCCGCGATCCTCGCCGCGCACGGCCGGCTCGCGGCCCTGGCATCGGCGACCTACGCGGTGGACCTGTCGCCCGAGGAGACCGCGGAGTTGCTGGACCGCGACGACCCCGAGATCAACGCCCGGTTGTACGCCCGCGCCCGGCTCACCCGCGCCCAACGCGTGCGCATAGCCTCCGGCACCGACCGGCACGGGCGCCCGCGCGCCGTACCCGTCTCCGAGAGCGTCGCCACCTGGGACACGAAGCCGCCACCGGACCAACTCCTCGACCGGATCGCGGCCACCCGGCAGTCGGGGCATCCGCTGGTGCTGCGGCACCTTCCCGCGCACGCGGCCGGGCGGACCACGGCAACACGGCTGGCGATGCTGGTACGGCTGTGGGAGTTCGGCGGGCCGCACGACGTCCGGGAACTGCTGGACGCGACGCGCCCGCCGCCGCG
Organism: Embleya sp. L77; assembly: GCF_055557415.1. Classification (NCBI taxonomy): domain Bacteria; kingdom Bacillati; phylum Actinomycetota; class Actinomycetes; order Kitasatosporales; family Streptomycetaceae; genus Embleya; species Embleya sp. L77. The sequence goes on along the minus strand of NZ_CM145710.1, from coordinate 2,931,591 downwards.
ACGCGCTCGGATCGGAACCGAGACGTGGCCGGCCCCGGTGCGCGCGGCGGCTCGGCAGGCACTGGCCGCCGGCCCCGACGCGGGACTCGACCTGCTGCGCGCGGCGGCCGACGACGCGGCACGTCCCGAGGCCGTGATCGCGGAACTACGCGAGTCCGGCGGCACGACGCACCCGTTCCGGGACGAGGAGCTGCCCTGGCCGCAGCTCCTGCGCGCACAGGCCGAGCAGCCGTTCGACGCCGACCCGGCCCGAAGCCTCCTGGATCACCCCGAATGCCCGACCGAGTTCCGGAACGCGGTGCTGCACAGCCCCGCCGCGCTCGGGACGTCGGGTTCGTGGATGGAGCAACGCCTGGCCGCCGGCGCGCTCTCCGTACTGGACGTGGCGGCGGCTCCGTGCACGCCGGCGCCGGCGGCGGTCCGCATCATCACGGAACACGCGGCACGGACACCCGGTTTCCTCCGCGCCCCCGCAGCCCGCGAGCTGATCCGCCGCGTCCGCACCCGGCTCGACCACACCGACGCGTGGGTGGTCGCGGTGCGCCTGCTGCCCGAGTTCACCGGCACCCTCCTCGAACTCGTGGACACCGCGGCTGCCGCGACCGGCCGCCCCGTCGGTGTGGACCCGCGAACGCGGCCCGGACCCGGGGCGAGCGATTCGCATCGACCGCACCCGGCCGCGCGCAAGGACTCAGATGGGGACGACCGCCTCCGGGCCGACGCGATCCACCACCACCTGCCGGAAATGGGCGCACCGGGTGAAGTCCTCCTGATCGCAGTCGAGGGCGCATTCGATGAGTTCGAGTGATGCCTGCGCAGCCGCGATACGGGAGCGAAGCGCCTCGGCCTCTTCGCACAGGATGTTCCGTCGCTGCCCGGCATCGGCGGTAGCGACCAGTACGCGGATGGTGTCGAGGGAGAGCCCTGCCTCCTTGGCTCGCAGGATGACGGCGACCCGGGTGAGGTCGGCAGTGCGGTAGCGGCGGCGGCCGGCGGCATCGCGGGCGGGGGCGAGGAGCCCCATCGCCTCCCAGTGACGCAGGACGTGTGTGGCCAGGCCGAAGCGTTCGGCGAGGGCGCCGATGCCGATCGGGCCACACTCACCGCCGACGGGCTTCTTGGACTCGCTTGACTTCATGCCGACATTAAGTCCCAACCTGATGCTCATGACCAGGGAAACGGAACAGACGCGCCCATCGACGGACCACCTCATCGCGCGGCTCGACGCGGCCGATCGCCTGCCGGGCGCAAAGGAACTGCGGTACCTCTCCTACGACTTGCTCGGCACCGCCGAACCCGGAACGTCCGTCGTGGACGTGGGCTGCGGGGCCGGACGAGCCGTGGCGGAACTGGCCGAGCGGAACGTGCGGGCCATCGGCGTGGACCCGAACGAGCGCATGATCGCGGTCGCCCGCGGCCGGTGGCCCGAAGCGGACTTCCGGATCGCGGGAGCGTACGAACTCCCGCTGCCGGACGCCTCGATGGACGGCTACCGCGCCGACAAGGTGTTCCATGAACTGGCCGAGCCGGAGCGGGTGTTGGCCGAGGCTCGCAGGGTTCTCACGCCCGGCGGGCGCATCGTGCTGTGCGGCCAGGACTGGGACACCCTCGTGATCGACTCCGACGATCCGGCCCTCACCCGCACCATCGTGCACGCCCGCGCCGAGATGACCACCAGCCCTCGTGCTGCTCGCCGGTACCGCAACCTGCTGCTGGACGCCTGCTTCGGCAACGTGACGGTCGAGGTGCACACGGGCGTGTTCACCGGGCCGGCCATCCTGCCCCTGCTCACCGGACTGGCCGAGGGGGCCTGCTCCACCGGCGCCGTCACGCGCGAGCGGACGGACGGCTGGATCGCCGAGCAGCGTGCGCGGGCCGAGGCCGACCGCCTCTTCCTGGCAATGCCGATGTTCCTGGCGACGGCGACCGCACCACGGTGAGGTGGGGGCCACCCGATCGGGCCCGAGCCGCAGCCCCGCGTCCATACCTGCCGCCCCGCCGATCGCCCGCTGTCCACCGCGCCGTGTTCTACCTCGACTCGGTGTGGGCGCCGGTCATCAGCGCGGCGAGATCCTCGGGGGCGAGGAAGGACGGCGGGGGCGGCGGGCCCCAGTGGAACAGGCCCTTGGCTCCTTCGAGGACCTCGGGCGTCCACAGGCTGTCCTCCGGGATGCAGTCGAGGTCGGAGTAGTACTCGCTGAAGTTGCCCGCGGGGTCCTTGAGGTACCAGAAGAAGTTCGAGCCGGCGTGATGGCGGCCCAGACCCCACACGTGGCGTTCCGGGTGGTCCTCGAGCATCGCGGCGGCGCCTCGGCCGACCTCGTCGATGTCGTCGACCTGCCACGAGGTGTGGTGCAGGTAGGGGCGGGGGCCGCGAGCACGAGCAGGTTGTGGTGGTCGGTCGAACAGCGCAGGAACGCGCCGGCGCCCTTGATGATGTCGCTGGTCTTGAATCCGAGGCCGTCGGTGAAGAAGGCGGTGGAGACGTCGAGGTCGGGGCTGCCGAGGACCGCGTGACCGAGCTTGCGCGGCCGTACCGGGCCGGTGCGCAGGACGCCGGGTGCCCGGCCCGCACGCTCCACGCGCCCGGGCCCGTTGTACGGGGTGGGCGGCGCCGGGTCCTGACCGAGCAGCCCAGGCTGAACTGTGGTGCCGGTCCGGCCAGTTGCACGATGCGCTCGGAGATGTCCTGGCCCACCGTCAGGCCCGCGACGTGTCCCCACGCGTCGGCCTCGGACACCCGGTGGGCGCGACGGCCGATCACCGCGACGAGTTCCACCTCCCAGTCGGTGTGGCCGTTCGCCGGCAGGCACACGTCGGTGACGGAACCGGTGATGCTGGTGACGTACTTGGTGAACACCGGCGGCAGGTTCTCCGGGACGGCGAAGCCGGACTCGGCCGCGTGATCGCGGTAGTTCAGGCCCACCGCCAGAATCTGGCGCGGAGCCGGCACGGGCGAGCCGAGGTCGCGCGGTTCGAACGCGACGCCGCCGGTCGGGTTCGCCCGCGCGGCCCAGGCGGTGAACTCGTCCCACCGCTCGTACACCGCCTGCGGGTCGGCGCCGAACCTGCCTCCGCCGGCCCGCTCGACGTCGACGGCCTTTCCCTCGTGCAGCAACACCAGACGGCCGGCGAGATTGGCGATACGCACGGACGCACTCCTTCGGGAAGAACGGGTCACACGCTCGCGACAGGCGAGACGTGCCGTCGGACGATGCGCGCACACGAGCGGCGAGCCTCGGCGGCAAACGCCGCCCGTCGCCCGGCCGAACGCAAACCATCATGATGATTACGACGACAGTTTGCCCGGGTCAGCACGGTCGTCAACCTCGTGTGCTGATATCGTCATGATGAATTCATGACGGATCCATGATGAATCCTTGATGGAAATGATGGATCCATGGTGAAACCGAGGCGACCGGAGGACGCAGTGGCCACAGCACACAACGGCGGTTCCGGCCGGCGCGTCGCCCCGCGCCCCGGACCGCAGCCGCAGCGGCACTCGGCGGACACCGAGCGCCACACCCCCCCGAACCGGGCCGAGACCGCCGCCGACGCGATAGCCACCCTTGTCGCCCGTACCGAACCCGGCGCCCGCCTCGGCACCAAGGACGAACTGCGCACACGGTGCGGAGTCTCGGTCGGCACCTTCAACGAGGCGCTGCGCCTGTTGCAGTCCCGCGGCCTGGTCACGGTCCGGCCGGGCCCCGGCGGCGGCCTGTTCGCCGCCGAACAGTCGCCGATGGTCCGACTCGGCAACTCCGTCCTGGCGCTCGATGCCGACCAGACGGACGTGGCCGACGCCATACGCATCCGCGACTCGCTGGATCCGCTGCTGATCGAGGACGCCCTGTGGCACGGCTCTCCCGCCGACATCGCGGACCTGCGCGCGGAACTCGCGGTCATGAAAGAGGCCGTCGAGGCCAGGGACCCCCGCGCCTTCGCCTTCGCCAACTGGCACCTGCACGCCCGGATCGCCGCGATCAGCCCCAACACGCTGCTGCGCTCGCTGTACAGCAGCCTCCTGGAGATCATCGAGTCGCACACCCTGACCGTGCTGCCCGCCCGCGAACAGCCCTTGCAGGAATACATCCACGAACGCCACGCCCTGCACGTGGCGATCGTCGACGCCCTCGAACGGCGCGACCGCGACGCGGCGATCCGACTGGCCCACGAGCACAACACCACCATCGACCGCTGACGCTCGCGCACTCGGCCGGCGAACGCCGCATCCCCCATCGTCGCCGCGGGCCCCGGCGCACGCCTGCCGCACCGGCGGCCGACCCGGGACAGGCGGACTACGCGGGTGCGGCGCCGACACGGTCGTAGGGACCTGGTGTACGGCGGCGCATCTGCGGCATCACGTACCGGACTTGATCTCCGTGCCCTGTGCGGAGATCAAGCGCCAGCCGTCGGTGGGGTCTGCGGGGTCTGCGGCGAACACATGGGTGTAGCGGCTTTCGGCGGTGAAGGTCGAACCGTCGGCGTTGGTGAAGTTCATGCTCGTACGGCCGACGATGACGCCCACGTCGCCGATGCGCCGGACGACGGCTTCGTCGGGAAAGGACTGCACCGCGGGGAACCGAACGGCTCCGGAAGTGACGGCCTCGAGCAACTCGGCCTTGCTGACGGTCGCTCCGTCGTGGATGCCCACCAGAATGAAGTCGTCGGCCAGCAGTGCGGCCAGGCGCGCGTGGTCGGCGACGACCAGCGCGCCCAGGAAGTCCTGATCGCACGCGATCAGAGCGGCGCGGTCGCCAGGGTTCGCGGTGGAGATCGTCAAGGTCGTTTCCGTCCTGTTCGGTCGAAGGTTGCCGTTGCTCGGGCAGCGTATGCCTTCACGTCGGCGTCAACGCCGGCGCTGCGCATGCGATGTCAGGCACCTCTTCGAACGCCGTCGAGCATGCGGCCGCGCTCTCGGTCGTTCAGGGCCGGGTGAGCGTACGCGCGGCGGTTGCCGGGCCCGTGCGATCCCGCGATCCCGCGATCCCGCCCGCCGACGCGCGGGATCGCGGGATCGCCGCCGCGGGTGTGGTGGGGTGCGCGTCCGCTTCGCGGCCGGGTTGGGCGCGGTGCTCCGCATCCGTGTTGCTCGTCCGCTACGCGGCCGGTGGTGCTTGGGGCGGGCGCGACGGGGCGACGGCGGAGCCGTGTTGGTGCGACCGAGGTGACGCCGTCTGGGATGCCGGCGGTGGGCAGGAATGCTGCGGCGATTGCGGTGCCCTTCCGCCGGGGGGGACCGCTCGGGCCGGGTCGGGTTGTGCGTGGTGGTGTGGTGGGTTGCGGGTTTGGTTCGGTGCTCCGCATCCGTGTTGCTCGTCCGCTACGCGGCCGGTGGTGCTTGGGGCGGGCGCGACGCGTCGGCGGCATCGCAGAGCCGACGGGAACTCCTGTCCGGGACGGGGCTCAGCCTCCTTCGAGTTCGCGGCGCACGGTGGCGGCGATGCGGGTGAGGGCGATCCCGAGGTGACGGCGCTGCGCGGCGGTGAGCGGATCGAACACGAGCCGCTTCACCTGTGCGACGTGTTCCGGTGCGCTCTGCACGAGCTTCTGCCGGCCGGCGTCGGTCAGGGTGGCGAGGGTGTATCGACCGTCGCCGGGGTCGGGTCGGCGGGCGACCCAGTCGCGGGCTTCGAAGCGGTCCATCGCCTTCGACAGGCGGGGTTGGGTGCTGTCGCAGACCCGGGCCAGGTCGCTGAGGCGCATCGTGGCCTCGTCCGCAATGGACAGCCGGGCCAGAACCCCGTACTCGAAGTTGGAGATGCCTGCGTCTCGCTGCAGTTGTCGGTCGAGGGCCGCCGGGAGGGCGATGACGACCGTGAGCAGCGCCTGCCACAGGTTCTGCTGGTCGTCGTCGAGCCAGGGTGACTGGGTGTCCATGAGCCCCATCATACTTGCCCGGGAAACCGACATCACTTGCCTGGGCAAGTCTTTGGGGGCTAAGTTTTCACTTGCCTGGGCAAGCGAATGTACTTGCCCAGGCAAGTGAAGGAGCTGATTTCGATGCCCACCACGAGCAGCCTGGCCTCCCCGAACGGCCCGGCTTCCCCGAACGGCCTGACTTCCCACGTCCCGTCGCGCACACCGGCCGCGGCATACGACGACCTCCTTGCCCGGGTGCTGCCACTGGCGCGCGAGCAGCGGGTGTGGAGCCCCTCCGACGGGCCCCTGCCCAGCCTCTTCGTCAGCCACGGCGCCCCGTTCACCCTCGACGATCCGCAGTGGCTCGGCGACCTCTTCGACTGGGCCCGGTCGATGCCCAAGCCCCGGGCCATCGTCGTCGTCTCGGCCCACTGGGAACGGGCACCGGTCGCGATCTCCGGAACCGCGGCCGGCACCCCGCTCCACTACGACTTCAGCGGCTTCCACCCCCGCTACCAGACCCTTCCCTACCCGACCCCGGACGCCGGCGACCTGGCTCGACGACTCACGGGCCTGCTGGGCCGCACGCCGCTGCACGAGTTCGCCGACCGCGGCCTCGACCACGGCGCCTTCATCCCGCTCATGGCCATGTATCCCGCGGCCGACGTCCCGGTCGTGCAGCTGTCCATGCCCAGCCTCGATCCCGGCGCCCTGCTCGGGCTCGGGGCCCGCCTGCGGCCGCTGCGCGAGGAAGGCATCCTCGTGCTCGGCTCGGGCTTCATGACGCACAGCTTCGCCGTCTTCCGCCGGCCGGAACTCGCCGCCGACACCACGGCCTTCGACGAATGGGCCGTCGACGCCCTCGCCCGGGGCGACGCCGACGCCCTCGCCGACTACCGCGCCAAGGCACCCGGCGCTGCGGTCGCCCATCCGACGGCCGAACACTTCGTCCCGCTGCTGCTCACCGTCGGCGCCGCCGACGACCCCGGCAGCGCCGTGAGTGCCATCGACCGCATGGTGATGGGCAACTCCACCCGGTCGGTACAGCTGACCTGAGCGCGTCGACGTGCTTCACCTTCCGACCCCGATCGCCTCGTCCGTTGGCGACGACATCGACACACCCTGGAGGAAAATCCCATGAAGGCAATACGTTTCCACGAGTTCGGCGGCACCGAGGTCCTGCGCTACGAGGACGTCGACCGTCCGGTCCCCGGCGCCGGCCAGGTGCTGGTGCGGGTGGCGGCCACCTCGTTCAACCCGGTCGACGACCACATCCGCGCCGGTGTCCTGGCCCAGATGATTCCGATCACTCTCCCGTACGTGCCGGGGATCGACCTGGCGGGCACCGTCGCCGAACTCGGTGCGGACGTGACGGGCCTGGCGGTGGGCGACCGGGTCGTGGCGATGCTGCCCCTCGACACCGCCGGCGCCGCCGCCGAGTACGTGCTCGCCTCGGCCGAGTCTCTGGCTCCGGCGCCCCGGACGACCGACCTGGTCGACGCCGCGGCGTTGCCGCTGACCGGCCTGGCGGCTTGGCAGACGGTGTTCGAACTCGCCGAGCTGAAGCCCGGTCGGACCGTCCTGATCAACGGGGCCGGGGGCGCGGTGGGCAGCCTCGTGGTGCAGCTCGCCGTCGACGCGGGAGCGCACGTGACCGCGGTGGACGCGCCGCAGCACGCCGACCGCCTTCGGGGCTACGGCGCCGACCGGGTCGTCGGTCCCCTCGCCCTCGCCGCGGGCCCGGCCGCCGTGGGCGGTCCGTTCCAGGTCGTGGTGAACCATGTGCGCGTCTCCCCGGAGGAGCTCGCGCAGCTGACCCACTACGTCGCCGACGGCGGGGTCGCCGCCAGCACGGCCGGCCCGATTCCCGAGGACCTCGTGCGCGGGGTGCGCAGCGCGAGCCTGTGGGTCCGCAGCGACGGAGCCCAGCTGACCGAGCTGGTCGCCAAGGTCGATGCCGGCAAGCTCCGGATCCACGTCGCCGCCCGCCGCCCGGTGGCCGAGCTGTCCGCCGTGCACGAGGATGCCGGCGCCGGCCGGCTGCCCGGCAAGACGGTCGTGCTCGTTCCCTGATCACACCCTGCCCGGGCCGCCCGCCGTACGCCTTCGTCGCCGGCGGGCGGCCCGGGAGTTCGCCGGCGTCCGCACCCGCGACCGAGCCCCGGCTCGGGTCGGCCGCGGCCGCTGTCGATCTCTCGGAGGCAAGGGCCCGGCGGGGCCGGTCGGCCCGGTATGCGGCGGCCGACCGGTGTCGGTACCGGCGCGGTCAGAGCTTGCGGGCGACGCCGCCGAATTCGATCCATTCCGCGGTCTCCTGGGTCGGCCCGGGCGTTGCGTCCGGGCGCCAGGTGGAGATCTCGACGAGGCCGGGGGCGAGCAGTTCCAGGCCGGTGAAGTAGGTCTCGACATCCGCCGCCTCGCGGACGCGGCCCCAGTTGCCCTGGGTGGCGGTGAGCATGAAGTCGCTGAGCCGCTCGCGTACTTCGGAGTCCGCCGAGACCAGGTGCGAGATGACGACGAAGCTGCCCGGGGCGAGCCGATCCATGACGCGTTCGACCAGAGCCGCCGGTTCGTCGCTGTCCGGCAGGCAGTGCAGGACCGAGACGAACAGCGCCGCCGTCGGCTCGGTGAAGTCGATCAGCTTGGTCACGTCGGCGTTGTTCATGATCGCGTCGGTGTCCCGAAAGTCCGCGGTGATCACGGTCGTTCGGTCGTTGTCCGCGAGAATCGCGCGCCCCTGCGCCAACACGATCGGGTCGTGGTCGATGTAGACGACGCGCGACGCCGGATCGATGCCCTGCGCTATCTGGTGCACGTTGTCCTGGGTGGGCAGGCCCGATCCGTGGTCGAGGAACTGCCGCACCCCGTACTCGCTCGCCAGCACCCGGACCGCGCGCTGGAGGAAACGCCGGTTGTTGATCGCGAGCGCGCGGGTGCCCGGCGCCGCCTTGGACAACTCCTCGGAGGCCTCGCGGTCGGCTCGGTAATTGTCCTTGCCGCCGAGAAAGTAGTCGTACATTCGTGCCACGCTGGGAACGCCGATATCGAACCCGCCGGGCGGGTTGTCCTTCGCCCGATCCCGGGCCTCGTCCTGCGCGTCGATCGAGCGCTCTGCCATGCGAATCCCCCACGGATACCCGGCAATTGACTGCGCGTCACATGATATGAACACGCAGCCACAGCCTAGCCGATGCTTGATCGAGTCCATATCCTCGACGCGGCGTGGTCCCGCGGCCCGAGGCCGAGGGCGTGTCCGTCCGCCTTTCGAGTCGAACCAAGCTCAGCCGAGACCCCGATGAGCGGCCCACATCTCCCCGGCACGGCCGGCGGCGGCGGCGACCAGGGCCGCCAGCTCGGGCTTGTCGGGGACAGGGAAGGAGACATACGCGCCCCGACCACCGCCGACCGGCCGGCCGTAGGCCTTCACGGCGAGGTGACCGTCCGGGAGAAGCCGGACGTTGAGTGTGGTCAGCGTGAACGCTTCACCGCGTCGAGTGTCCGTCCAGCGGAGCGCCTCCGGGATCGTGACATTGATCGCCAGAGCACTCACTTCCAGGTCGCTGCTCATGGACGAATGATCTCAACACATGGAGGGCGTACTCAACGTACCGACCACCGCGGCGACCCTGATCCGACAGAGCCCACCGATCCGCGCGTCGCCCGAGCCCGCACGCCGAATCGGACCGGCCCCGCGAGGATGGATCCGGCCAATGCCGCCGGCGCGAGCGCGGGCACCCCGATCGGCACGAACCTGCGGTCCGCGTCCTGTGCCGTGGTGGGTGAGGTGACCATCGGCGGTACCGTCGCACTGTCGGCCTGTGCCGGTTCGTGGATGCCGGGGATCACCCGTATCGCGGCCGTATCGAAAACGGCGTACGCCCCCGCAACGGTCCTTCGTCTTCAGTGAAGGCATGGACCACACCACATCACCCCTCGGGCAGGGATCGCCGCAGCCGGAGCCGTACGTCGTGCCGCCCGATGCCCACACGATCGCCATACCGGCGCTGCCCACCGCGCCTCCCGCGGTGCCGGCCCGCGAGCCGGCCGGCCGCCGGCGCGGGGTGATGGTCGCGTGGGTGCTGGGCGGTCTGGTGGCGCTCGGCGCGACGGGCGCCACCGGGGTCGAACTGCTCGGCGACGACGGCGGGAAGGCCGACAGCGCCGCCCCGATCGCCGAATCCGCTTCGGCCTCTGCCTCTACCCCTGCCTCGGCCTCTGCGTCCGGACCGCCCAAGAACGACGTGGACGCGCCGACCGACCCGAGCGCACTGACGCGACCCGCGTACACCGCGTACAACCGCATCAAGGCGGACATGGCGAAGGAGGGCATCACCCTTTCCCTCACGTCGGGCAAGCGATCGTGGACGCACCAACAAGAGTTGTGGGAGGAGGAGTTGAAGGCGAAGGGTTCGCGCCAGGCGGCGATGCGGCGGGTGTTGCCGCCGGAGATGTCGCTGCACGTACACGGCCTGGCAATCGACATCGCGCCGCGCGCCGCGCAGATCTGGCTCGACCGCAAGGGCTCCGCGTACGGCTGGTGCCGCCCATACGACAACGAGGCGTGGCACTACGAATACAAGGCGTCGTACACAAAGGGCTGCCCAACACGCAAGGCGGGTCCGTGGGAGTGACAGCCGCGACAAGTACCAGCGCCGGCACACGCACACATACGCACCTCGCACGCAGCGGCCGCCGGGCAGCCGAGTCCGGGAACAGGTCAGCCGGACCCGCCTGCCGCGCCTGCCACGAATGGGCCTTGCCGGCCCGGAGGTTGCGGCATCCCGGCCCCGCCACCGTGCGCGACGCGCCACAAGGGCTCGGCATTTGCTGTCGAGAAAGGCCGCACCTCTGCCCCTCGCGCCCGGAGCGGTCGCGGTATGGGCGGCGGCGGAGGTACGGACGCCCTGGGCGTCACCTTCGCCCCCGGCGGGACCCTGTACCACCAGGGGACGAGGGCGCGGTCGGCGTCGGGAGCACCGGTCGTCCGCACGTCGAACCGGGCCGCCTCGGCTCGGACACGGAGCGCTTCCGGACACCCGGCTGGTCGGCGAGCGCAAGCGCGGCGACCGCTCCCCACGGCCGCACCTGGTCATCGCGCATCAGCTCGTCCCAGTCCAACGGTGCGCGGGGGACGTCATGAAGGAGCAGGACGGGTCGATCCGCGGCGTCGAACTCACCGACCTGACCGGCGACAGCGATCTCGACCTCACCGTCTTCGAGGGCGTCTCCTCGGGCCTGCTCGGCAAGGACGAGATCGACCAGGTGAGCGGGGTCCTCGAACCCGGCAGCTCTGCGGGTGTCCTGGTCTACGAGAACGCGTGGGCAGGCCCGTTCGCCGCCGCCCTGCGGCGCGGCGGGGGCCGGCTCGTCGCCGACGGGCGCATCCCGGTCGAGCGTTCGCATCGGCCGGTGCCGGGCGGGTGGGCGAGTATTCGAGACTCGGGCCGTGCCCCGTGGGTATGGTGGCGGTCATATCTCCGTTCGACGCACGTCTCGGGTCGAGTCGACGACCCGACAGGGGAGACGACGAGGAGCGAGCCATGGCCGCGGATGGTCGGATCGAACGGGCCAAGGCGTGCTACGAACGCAGCGTACTTGCCGGTGAACACGCCGGGCTGGATACGGCCGATCGCGAACTGGACGCGGTAGAGGCCGAGTTGGCGCTGTCTCGCGGACGGGTCCGGCACGCCCGGTTCCTGGCGAGGCGGGACCTGGACGCGACTGAGGATCCGGCCGAACTGCCCGCATTCGAACGCGCGTTGGCGTTGTTTCGGGCCCTGGGGCAGGTGCGAGGCGAGGGTGAGTCGCTGTTCTGGATCGGCGTCGTCCATCAGGTCGTCCGACGCGACCACGCCACGGCCGTACCGTTTCTCGAACGCTCCCGCGACATTGCGATGCAGGTCGACGACAGGGAGATCCTGGCCGAGGCACTGCGCCATCTCGGCATCGCCGACCATGCTGCCGGTCGCCTTGAGGCCGCTCGGGAGCACTTGACCAGGTCGTCCGAGCTCCGCCGGGCGGCCGGGCTGCCGGCGGGTGTCGCGGCGAACATGGTAGGCCTTGGCTACATCGCCGCCGCCGAGGGGCGTCACGACGACGCGTTCCGGATACTCGCCGAGGCGGATGCCCTCGCGCGCGCTCATGGGGCGCACGCCATCGTGCTTCAGGTCGAGGAGGCGCTGGCGCAGCTTCGCTAGGTCGTGCCAACAATTCTTGTCGCCACAGCTCAGCGGTGCGAAGCCGAGAGCCTTGCCGTACGGCGCAAGGCGCCGAGCTGCGCCACCCATGACCGACCGGACGTGCTCCCGGCACGGCGGGTTGTCCGCCCGGCCACAGTCGAGGGCGTTCCCGGAGTTCGTCGTCGCCGGCGACCGCACCGGCGAGCGGGATACGGCCGGCAGCTTCGGTCCGAGCTGATGATGCTCTCCGTGCTTCCCCGATGAACAACGCAGCTCAGCACCGCGCACAGGTAATGGTGCACATCGCACAGCACATCACCACGTGCAGATCCGAGGCGGCGAGGGTGGGTTCGGGGTTTTCCATATCGCAGCACCATCGAGGAAGTGCCCGTACGACATCCCGCGGACCATTTCGCGCTCTACGTCCGGTAGCGATGTCGGCAGTTGCGCGATCATGGCCAAGGCAGGGGTCTACGAGGTGATCGAGAGGCCAACGGATGCCGGCCCTCGACCACTTGGCAGTGCCGGTCGCATGCGAGAGGCTGCCGGAGAGGCGACGACAGCGATGCGCCACCTCGGGAAGACGCCCGGCCGGACGGTCGAAGGGGCGTCCGGCGTCTCAGGGTCCCGCCTCGGCGGGGTGCGCCGGACCCCGTTCGAGGTCCACCGCCGGGCCGAGGCCGGGCACCTCGGACAGGGATGACAGGCGGCGTGGACAGCACGCCCGAATTCTCCGCCCGGGCGCCCGGTTTCCGATTCCGCGCGAGGTAGCACACCGACCGACCGGCCGCCCGGCGCGTGCTCGCCGGAGGGCGTCGTCGCTACCGTGCGCGGGAGACGCCCCGGCGCGGTTCGCGTGAATCGGATAGTGGCCGTCGGTGCGAGTGGCTACGTTCGAGCGCCATGATCAATCGAATATCGGTACGGCGCAGGCGACGCGTGGTCATCGTCGTTGCCGGAGCCGTCGCGATCCAGGTCGGATTGGGGGCCGGCGCGTTCGCGGCATGGGATACCGCCGGCTCGGGGAAGGACTCCGCCGGCCCCCGGACATGTACGAGCCGCCCGAATCCGGACGCACCCGAAGCCGGCGAGGAGCGCAGCTGCTTTTCGGTGGACGCCGGCGTCGACCATCCGCTCGCGGTCGGCGAGATCGCCACCGTGCGATTCGAGGTACGGTCCCGATTCGCGGCCGGGAAGGTACGTGTGGAGGCGGACCTGCCGGCCAACCTCGCCTGGCTCGAGGCCCCCGTCGGACTGACCCGTTCCACCCATCCCTCCCCCAACCCGGTCCACCTGGGCAGCATCGAACGCGCCGCGACCGTACGCACGTTCAAGGCGGGGCAGAGCACCACGTACACCGGACGAATCGTCGCGAAGGCGGCCGGTCCGGCGGAGATCAAGGTGCGCGCCGCCGCCGACCTGCGCGGCGGAGTGGACGCCGCGGAGGACCTGATCCCGCTCACCGTGGGCGCGGCGCCGGGCGGGTCGAGCCTGGGCGCGGAGCGGTCGACCGATTCCGACTCGGTCGAGGTCGCAGCGGACGTGGCGGCGCAGGAGTCGACTCCCCATCTCGCGGCGGAGTCCTTGTCCACGGCCGGCCTGCCCGCACCCGCCGGGGACGATCCGGTGGTACCCCGGGCCCGGACCGCCGCGGCGGCGGCGACCGCGTGCGCGACGGGCAAGTGGCTGTACGTCGACGAGAAGGGCGTGACCAAGCCGGTCGTCAACATGACCGTCGAGGCCTGGGACGCCGACACGAGCAACGCGCACGACCTGCTCGCCAGTGGACTCACCGGCACCAAGGGCGAGTACAAGCTGTGCTTCGACAACGCCGAGAGCAACAACAGCGGCCAGGACGTCTACGTCAAGCTCACCACCAGCAACAAGAACTGGCGCGTCCAGGCGACCGGCACCACGAACGCCTTCTCGTTCACCACACCCACGGTCGCCAACGTCGCCAACGGAAGCACCACCGCCTTCGGCAACCGCAAGCCCACCCAGGCCAACCGGATGCGCGCCCTGCACGCCTTCGACGCGCTCAACGACGCCTGGAAATGGGTGCCCGGCAACACGTGTTGGGACGCCCTGGACACCACGTGCCGTCAGGTCGTCGTCAACTGGGCGCCGGACTCCACGATCGGCAACTACTTCGGGAACAAGCAGATCCACCTCAAGGCGGACGCTCCCGACTCGCACATGACCGTCGTGCACGAACTGACGCACGCCCTGATGGCCGACGTCTACGAGGACTACGCGCCGCCCATCCCCAATTGCAGCCCGCACGGCGTCTCGGCGAAGTCCTCGACGGGCTGCGCCTGGGTGGAGGGTTTCGCCGAGTGGGTACCGGCGAGCGTGTACAAGGATCCCTACTACCGGTGGCCCAGCGGTTCGTCCCTCAACCTGGAGACGCCCACCTGGAGTACGTCGGGCTGGGACGACGGGGACGCGGTCGAAGGCCGCGTGGCCGGTGCGCTGATCGACCTCACCGACACCACGAACGAGGGTTCCGACGTCTACGGGGAGGCCGCGCCCGGGAACGTCTGGAACACCTTCCTGCGGCACCGCTCCGCGACGTTCGCCGAATTCTGGCAACACCGCAAAGCGGACGGATATGACACCTCCGCCAACGGTCCGCTGAAGAGCCTGTACCAGAGCACGATCGATTATTGACGAACGCGCCTCCCCCGTTCCGCACGCACGCGGAACGAGGGAGGCGCACGTCACGCCGGCCGGACAGGCGCGGCGAGCGCACCGGCCGGCGAGCGGCCGGCGCCGCCCGGCCATGTGACCGGACGGCGGTACCGCGGTACGTGTGACACCGATCCTGCGGCCCCCGGGGTGGGCCGGTCAGTCGGCGGTGCTTCGGGTGATTCGGTCGAAGTGCACGAGTCCGTCGTTGAACGGCTCGACGCCGGTGATGTGCCGGCTGTGCACGGCTGCCGCCGAGGCTTCCAGGTACACCCAGAAGGGCATGTCCCGGTTCAGCGCCGTCTGCACGCGCGTGTAGGCGTCCCGGCGGACCTTGGGATCGGGAGACAGTCGGCCCTCGCCCAGCGCCTTGTCGACGGCGGAGTTGCTGTAGCCGGTGATGTTGTTGATGCCCCCGGTGATCAGGAACTGATGCATGCTCGGTTCCACGTCGTCGGCCCACAGTTGGAAGACGGTTGCCTCGAAGTCGTGCTTGGCCGAGGTACGCGTGACCAGCGACGCGATGTCGACGACGTCCACGATCATGGTCACCCCCGGGTATCCGGCCAGCGTCCGCCGGATGTACTCGGCGATCTCCCGGGACTTGGGGCTGTCGGGTACCAAGTAGTGGAAAATGAAGGGCTTTTGGCCATTCGAGGTGAGCTTGGCGAAGAGTTCGCCCGCCTGTGGGGGTTTGTTCTCCACGGCCGCCAGGTTGACGTTCGCCAACGGGGAACTCGCGTTGAAGATGCCCCTGGCCTGGACGCCGAGACCCTTGTAGAAGCGGCGGTTGAGCTCCTCGCCGCTCAGCGCCAACGCGATCGCCCGACGTGCGTCCGCGTTGTCGAAGGGGGGCTTGCGCAGGTTGAAGGCGATCATCAGGCCGCCGTTCAGCAATGTCTCGTCGACCGTCAGGTTCTTGTCCCGGGCGTCGCCCAGGACGGTCGGGTCGGTGGTGACGGTGATGTCCGCTCGGCTCTTTGCGATCGACTCCGGCGCGGCCGCGATGTTGCGGTCCACCCGGAACACGAGTTCGTCGAGGTGCGGAAGTCCCTTCTGCCAGTAGTTCTCGTTGCGCACCATGCGCAGGTCTTTCCCGGGCTCCCAGGCAGCGAGTTTGAACGGGCCCGCGCCGATCGGGGTGCGCTTGAGTGCGGCTCGGCCCTCGGGCGTGGAGACGAACTTCGTGGGGGCGACGAACGCGAGGTTGCGGGCGACCATGTGGTCGAAGTTGGCGTTGGGGGACGGAAGTTCGATCCGCAACTGGAGGTCCGACACCAGGATCAGCTTGACGTCCCGCAGCACGCCGCCGACCAACGAATTGACCGTCGGATCCCGATGGGCGTCCCACGTCGCCTTCACGGCGGCGGCGTCCAGGGCCGAGCCGTCGGAGAAGCGCAGTCCCGCCCGCAGGGTCAGCGTCCAGTTCGTGAGCTGGGCGTCGCTGGTCAACGACTCGGCCAGCTTGGGGTGCACGGTGCCGGTCGCCGGCTCCGTCCAGACCAGGACGTCGTACAGCGCCGACATCCGGTTTCCGTCGGCCACATTCGGATAGCTCGCGCTGAACGGGTCGAGGCCGCGCGGCTCGCCCGGGAGGAGGAAGACGGCCGAGCCACCCGCCTGTGGTGTACCGGATGCGTCGGATTCGTCGTCGCCGACGAGCCCGCATCCGGCCGTGGCGCTCAGGCAGATCATCGCCAGGGCCAAGCCCGGCGCCAAGGGGCGCAGTACGTTTCGAAAGGGTCCGACGTTGCGAAGGAGGCCACCGAGTCCGGTGGTTCTTCGCGTGGTTCGCAGCGCGAACGGCACGAGGTGTGCACCTGCCCTGTATCGACGAGATATGGATACCGTGCGTCGCCGGTCAACCGGTCGAATCGTCGCGAGCAGGGCAGCGGATCGCCTGAGTGCGTGCGCCACTCGCGTCGCGTTCCGCGCGCCGCATGTCCGCGCGGCGCACGCCTCGCGTGTCGATCCGTCCGGCGCTACCGGGACGTGGCGAGAACGCCGCGGGACACGGACGGATCACGCCCCGAGCCTCGCGGCGCAACAGAAGCTATAGGCGCATTCGCGAGGCGGCTATCCATCCGGCGCGAGATTCCTCCTCCCGCGGACTCCGGCGTCGCGACCACGGCGTGCGATCGGGGGCGTGCATCGGCGCCCGGGCTGCGCCCCGACCCCGTGCGGTGGTTCGGTCGGGCGTCGCTCCCGTCAGGGGGCGCCGGACCGACCGATGTGCCCGGGTGCGGTCAGCCGGCCAGGTCCTCGGTCGCGTTTCGTCCCGCCGTGGCGGCACGGCGGAGGAATTCCGCGAAACGTTCGAGTTCCGCGCCCTCGTAGTCGGCGCAGATCTGCTCCACCGAGGTGTTCATGCCGGCGAAGAGCGCCAGGAGTTCGGCGTTGCGATCACGCAGGGCCCGGATCCGGGTGCCCCGGCGGTCCGAGGGGTCCGGCTCGCGGGACACCCAGCCGGCACGTTCGAGTCGGTCGAGGACGCCGGTCATCGTGGCGGCATGGAGACCGGCGCGGCGCGCCAGTGCGCTCGGGCTCAGCGGGCCGTGGGCATTGACGAGGTCGAGGCAGTCCAAGTCGACGTCTCGGAGCGTCAGATGGACGCTGACCTGCCGGTTGAGCAGGGACAGTTGGAGGCTCAGCGCACGCAGTCCCTCTTTGACGTCGACGGTTGCCCGTCGGCGCCGCCGGTCCGCGGCGCCCGCATCCTCATGTGCTACGGATTCCATAATTTACGCCTCCCAAATCAACATGCTATGGTTCTCGTATATTACGCCATGCGAACAATTATGGCCCGAGCAAGGAGACGTACGCATGTTCCTGGTGATCGGAGCAACCGGAACCGTAGGACGCGAAGCGGTGAACCTGGTGCTGGAGTCCGGCCGCAAAGTCGCGGCGGTCACCCGCAATCCCGCCGCCGCCGCACTGCCGGACGCCGCGCACGTCGTCGCCGGCGACCCGTCCAGGCCCGACACGCTGACGTCGATACCCGACGGTGTCGAGGCGGTCCTGCTCAGCCCGCGCGCCGCCGGCAGCGCGAGCCCCGAGCTGCTGTCACTGGCCGCGGCGCGGGGCGCGCGGCGGGTGGTGGTGCTGTCGGCCGCGACCGTGGAGCACCCGGTCGGCCACCCGCGCTTCATCGAGGAGTTCAAGCGGGCCGAGGCCGCCGCACAGGAGTCCGGTCTGTCCTGGACGTTCCTGCGGTGTGCCGACTTCGCCGCCAACGCTCTGGCCTGGGCGCCGCAGATCCGGGCAACCGGTGTCGTGCGCGGCGCCTACGGTGGAGCGGCGACCTCGCCGATCCACCACCGCGACATCGCGGAGGTGGCGGTCGCGGCGCTGATCGACCCCGCGCACGCCGGACGCTCCCACCTGCTCACCGGCCCGCAGTCGATCACGCAGTACGAAAAGGTCCGCCTCATCGGAGAAGCCATCGGCCGCGAACTGGCCTTCCAGGAGCTGGCCCCCGAGCAGGTCCGCCAGGCGATGCTCGCCCAGGGCCTGCCCGAGGACGTCCCCGACCGGCTGCTCGGTTCGCTGGCCGATTACGCCGACAAGCCCGGCCCGGCCACGGACACCGTGGAACGACTCCTGGGCCGACCCGCGCTGACCTTCGCCGCCTGGATCGCCGACAACACCGCAGCCTTCGCGGCCGGGACCGGCTCCTCGGCTCCCTCCTTTGGCGGGGAGGAACGAGCATGACCGACACTCCGGTCGTCACGGTTGCGCGATGGGTGAGCCTGCTGTTCTCGGGCCTCTTCGCAGGCTTCCTCCTCGGAGTGCTCGTGCTCGAGGTCTCGCTTCGCGATGAAGACCGTCACGTATACACCGCAGTCCGGCACGTGGAACTCGATGCGCTGGACAAGCTCGCGACCGTGACGCTGCTGCCGGCACTGATCGCGACCGCGTTTCTGGTCGTCGTCACGTTCAAAGCCCGGGACCGCACCTTCCGACTGCGCGCGACCGGACTCGCCCTGCTCCTGCTGATCGTCGCCGTGACGCTCGTGTTCAACATGCCCATCAACGCGGACCAACTCGACTGGGATGTGCAGGCACCCCCTTCGGACTGGGCGAGCGCCCGTGACCGTTGGCAGATCGCCCACGCCGTACGGACGGTCGCAGCGATCATCGCGTTCGCGACGCTCATCGCTGCCACAACGCGGCCGGCACGCGGCCCCCACGAGCCGACACGGCCACGGCACCCGGGCACGGTCCCGACGACGGCCGATCGGTAGGCGCAACGGACGGCGCGGCCACCGGCCGGGGGCGCGCTCGACGCCTCATGCCCCCAGGCGGCTCAGCGCTTGCATGGCCTCGCGCTCGATGCGCGAAAGATCGCCGAGGATCGTGCCGGCCTGTACGAGAAGTCGCGGCTCGCCCGATTCACCGGCCTTCTCGATCAGTGCTGCCACTTCCGTCCACAGGGTGGCTGCTTCGGTGTACAGCGTGTGGCCGGTGCGCAGATGGCTACTGTCGAGCACTTCGGTGCACTCGGCGAGGAAGTCGCGGTAGAGGTTCCGGAACAGGGCGCCGCCGGTGCCGGCCTTCTCCATCAGGAGGGCGGCCTGTGGCAGGTCCCGCCGCGGGGCGTCGGTGCGCTGGAACCATGTGCGAACCAGCTTGCCGGCCTTCTCGATGCCGCGGTGGCCGAGGTTGGCGATGGGCGGGTTGAGGAACGCTTCGGCGCAGCCGGTGATGGCGGGGATGATCTGCCCCGATGGGGAGGGCGGGTTCCTCGGAGCGGTGAGGGTGAAGGAGCGGTGCTTGGCGGTCATCGGGCCGCGCGCGGCCCTGGCCCGGGCAAGGCTGGTCAGGCTCGTGGCTACCGCTCCGCCCTGCTGGTCGGTGTCCACCAGGTAGGCGGAGCGGTCGTCGTAGCCGTACATGGCGACGACGTGGCCGCCGAAGTGGACCTTCGACCCGAAGTAGTCCAGATGGTAGCTGTCGAGTTGCAGCCCGACCGGTCGACCGGCGTCGATGACGGCTGTCACGTTCTCCCACGCCCTGCGGGGGGAGGTGGTTTCCCGGACCAGGAGCTCGTACCCGAGTCTGGTCGCCAGGTTTCCGGTGAGGTCGAACGGCTTGACCCGTCCCCCGAGGAAGGGGAAGCCCATGCTCTTGCTGTCCCAGTAGATGAAGGAGAGGCCGGAGCCGAGGCCGAAGAGCATGGGCTCGGACAGATCGAGTCCTTGGTGGCGCAGCAACACCCCCAGAGTCGTCGTCTCGCAGTGCTGCGCACCTCGGGCATCGATGTCCATCACCATGGTCACGCCGTGTTCTCCTCGACAGGAATCATCAGCCGGGTCATCGGTTCTCCTTGCGCTGCCGGTTTCGCCCGACGTGTCTGCGGCTCATGGCTTGGGCCCCTCGCGGATGAACTCGGCACGTACACCGGGGAGATCATGCCGCGCGCAGCCCGGGGAAGCGAGACGGCCTCGGCCACCGGCCCTCGAAGACTTCGAAGGCGGACACGGCCCAGGGGTCGCCGGGGCGGACCTTACGGACACGGCCCAGGGGTCGTCGGGGCGGACCTTACGGACACGGCCCAAGGGTCGTCGGGGCGGGACCCTGCGGTCCCGGCCCGGCGGCCCCTTCGCGACCTACGTCCTGCGGATCTCCCGTTTCACTCGGCTACGGGCCGACCCGCGGTCTTCGGGTTCGAAGGCGGGCGGTCACATCGCTATCCATTCGCTCGACGTGGTCACCTCGTCGAGGACGTCGGCAAGGGGCTCGACGCCCAGGCCGGGGCCGGTGGGGACGTCGAGGTGCCCGTCGGCGAGGACGAAGGGCTTCGTCAGGTCGGTGGCGAAGTATCGGCTGGAGCCGGAGGTGTCGCCCGGGAGGGTGAAGCCGGGCAGGGCGGCCAGTGCCACGTTGGCGGCGCGACCGATGCCTGTCTCCAGCATCCCCCCGCACCAGACGGGGACGCCGTGGGCGCGCGCGAGGTCGTGGATGCGGCGGGCTTCGAGATAGCCGCCGACGCGGCCCGGTTTGATGTTGATCACGGAGCAGGCGCCGAGGGAGATGGCCGCCGCGGCGTCGGCGGCGGACCTGATGGATTCGTCCAGGCAGATCGGGGTGCGCAGCAGCTTGGCCAGTGCGGCATGCTGGACCATGTCGTCGTTGGCCAAGGGCTGTTCGATCAGTTGGAGCCCGAAGTCGTCGAGTCCGGCGAGGTGTTGGGCGTCCGACAGCGTATAGGCGGCGTTGGCGTCGACCTGCAGGAGCAGATCGTCACCGAAGCGCTCGCGCACGGCACGTACCGGGCCGAGATCCCAGCCGGGCTCGATCTTCAGCTTGATCCGGACGTAGCCCTCGGCGATGTACCCCTCGACGGCGTCGAGGAGTTCGGGCACGGAGTCCATGATCCCGACCGAGACGCCGCACGGGATCCGGTCCCGAACGGCACCCAGGTAGGAGCCGAAGGATTCACCGGCACTGCGGAGTCGGGCGTCCAACACCGCCGTCTCCAGCGCGGACTTCGCCATCCGGTGGCCGGTGAAGGGCCGCAGGACACGGGCCACCGCGTGCACGTCCAGACCGTCCCTCGGCAAGGTGGGAACGAGGAACCTGCGCAGGACGTGTCGGGCACTGTCTACGTACTCGGAGGAATAGCGCGGCTCGGACATGGCCCCGCACTCGGCCCAGCCCTCGTGGTCGGCGGTGACGACGCGGACCAGCAGCACATCGCGGCTGGTCTCCACGCCGAAGGAGGTACGGAACGGGGCGACGAGCGGCATCGCGATCCGACGCAGTTCGACGCCGGAAATCTTGGTCTTCACGACGGGTGGCTCCTCTGCGGGCGGTCAGGCATGGGTTGTGGTGCGTTGGACCACGTAGCGGCGGCGTTCGTGGAAGCCGATGACACGGGCACCTTCGGCGAGCAGGCCGCCCAGGGTTTCTCGTACGGCCAGCCGCCAGGCGCGGGCGGCGCCGGGATCCGTGCGGCGCAGGGTCTCGATGTCGTCGGGGAGATCGACGAGTACGGTCTCGGCGTCGGTCGCGGCGGTCGCCGGGCGGCCGCCGTGATTGCGGAGGCCGTGCACGGCGCCGGCGGGCAGTTCGACCACCTCGGGCAAGGAGGGGGCGGTGAGGTCCCAGGCGGCCAGGACCCGGTCGGAGTCGTCGCCGCCGTTGATGGCGTCGTCCATCACGCCGTAGAAGCACGCCAGGTACTCTTCCGGCCGAGCGCCCAGCTTGGTCAGATTGAAGTAGGCGTTGCGGCGGATGAGCGGGTCGTAGGTCCAGGTGATGCGGCTGAGTCGATGGGCGAGCGCCCACTGCCGCTGGTGCATCTTGAGGGCGAGGCCCACGCCGCGCCCCACCACGGCGCCGGTGATGTGGGAGTGCAGGCTGATGCCTACGGGTTCGCCGAAGAAGGCGACCGACGCCCCCACCAGGCGGCCGTCCTCGTATGCTCCGGCCACGTAGTTGCCGGAGTGGGAGAGCGCCCGCATGACCTCGGCGGAGATGGGAGACCTGCCGGATCGGGACCCCCAGATGTCGGCATAGAGGAGGCTGACGGCATCGAAGTCCTCCATCACGCGCAGTTCTCGGATCACGGACACTTCCTTGCGGTTCGTCTTCAAAGCTTCTCCGGATGCCGAGGGCTCCGAGGCGAAGGTGGCGGAGCACCGGCGCGCGTCGTCCTCGATGAGCGGGCGGAAGCACGTGGGCCGGAAGTAGACCCGCGTGCACAAGGATTCGGGTGTACTCGTGCCGGCGCGCACGTCCTCGGCGAGGCGTCGGTGGCGCATGACGACGACGGCGTCGCACGCCTCTTCCGCGACGCGAGGTTGTGCGACGTGAACAACATGGTCAGGAGCTCGGTGCGCGGGTGACGGCGATGCGCCGACGCCGGACGCCGGGGGCATCCGGAAGCGGCGTGCTCGCGTAAGCCGGGGTGAACAGGTCCCCGGACGGCACCACTGCGAGTGTGTGTGTCCCCGCCTTCGTGCGGCTTTGTTTCACGGTACGAGGATGTGCGCGCCCCTTTGGACGGCGGAACAAGCAGGCGTGCTCCCCGACTGCGGGAACCGCTCCGATCGCGATTCGGCGAGGACGAGGTAGGCCGGGACGACGGCGGCCCCGTGCCGCCGCATCCCATGATCCCGACAACTTCGAGGACCGGTCCCAGATCGGGCCCCGGTGCCGCGCAACCTCACCTCTATAGCCAGTCTCACAAAGCATCCGGGGAATCTCTGGACTGGTATCGCATGTACCCGGCCGGCCCGGAAGCGACGCTGTCCGCATGCACAATCCAGCAAACGTGCGGCAGGCACCGCCGGCAACCGCACCCGACACGACCCGGGCCGGCGCGACCGGAACCAGCACGCGCACCACCGCCCCCGCCGGCATCCATCCCGCGTTGCCCGGCCCGAGCCCCGCGACTCGGACAAGGTGGTCTCCCTCGCCGTCGCGAGGCATGACGAAGTCCTCAGCGGCCGTCGTCTGATCACGGTTTCGGTGCCGGGCCATCGCTCCGATCGCGCCTTCGGTGCGGGCCATCGCACGAAGGTGGCGGTACGTGTCCGCCTCGGGCGGACCATCACCCCGGCGCCCGCTTGATCGGAACTTCTCCGACTCCTCGGCCCGGCAGCGTGGCGCCGAAGCGTTGGGGAGTTCCACACCAGGGGCGTCTGCCCTTGTGGCCGACCACGTGATGACGCCGCCACGGCGGCAAGTACCTTCCGGCCGGCGCCGGTTGAGAGGAGTCCCGGTCAGATGACGGCACCATTGCACGAGCCGATCGCGGAAACGGCCCCGAGTGCGGCCGAGGAAGCGGCGGCGCTCCGGGGCAACGCCGGTCCCGTACAGGGTCGTTCGTTGGGACGGATCGCCTGGGAACGGCTCAAGCGCGACAGGCCGGCGCTGACGGGTGGCGCCGTCATCCTCGCGCTCGTCGTGATCGCGCTGCTCGCGCCCGTGATCTCGAACCTCGTCGGACAGGATCCGGACGCCTACCACGAGGACACGATCGACCCGCTGTTCGGCACCCCCAAGGGGTCGTTGGGCGGCATCAGCGGCGACCACCTGCTGGGTGTCGAGCCGGTCAACGGCCGGGACGTCTTCGCCCGGATCCTCTACGGCGCCCGGATCTCGCTGCTCGTCGGTTTCCTGTCCGCCCTGGTGGCGGTCGTCCTGGGTACGATCCTCGGCATTCTGGCGGGCTTCTTCGGCGGCTGGGTGGACGCCGCGATCAGCCGCGTCATGGACGGCCTGCTCGCCTTTCCGCAACTGCTGTTCATCATCGCGCTGGTCTCGGTCATGCCGAGCGAGATGCTGGGCATGACCGGGTCGAGCGTCCGCGTCTTCGTGATGATCCTGGTCATCGGCTTCTTCGGCTGGCCCTACATCGGGCGCGTGGTTCGCGGCCAGACACTGTCGCTGCGTGAACGTGAATACGTCGAGGCCGCCCGCTCGTTGGGCGCCGGGCGCTTCTACATCCTGTACAAGGAACTGCTGCCCAACCTGGTCGCCCCGATCGTCGTGTACACGACGATGATGATTCCCACGAACATCCTGACCGAGGCCGCGCTCAGCTTCCTGGGCGTGGGGGTCAAGCCGCCCACGGCCTCGTGGGGACAGATGCTCTCGAACGCGATCGATTACTACGACTCGGATCCGCTCTACATGATCGTTCCGGGCGTGGCCATCTTCATCACCGTCCTTGCCTTCAACCTCTTCGGCGACGGGGTGCGCGACGCGCTCGATCCCAAGGGCTCCCGCTGAACTGCCGTACCCCGGGCGACCCGCGGCATTTCACACGGGGTCTCTCATCACATCCGGAGGATCCGAGATCATGACTACCCAACGCACTTCAGGGCGGCACAAGCAGGCACTGGCCGCTGCGGCCGTGGTCGCAGGGCTGCTGACCACGACGGCGTGTGGCGGCGGCGACAAGACGAGCGGGGCCGGCTACGACGCCGCCAGCACCAAGGTCGTGAACGCCGGCACCGCGAAGGGCGGCACGCTGAAGTTCGCCGGCACCCAGGACGGCGACTCGTGGGACACCACGCGCAGCTACTACGGCTTCGCCTGGAACTTCATGCGGTACTACAGCCGCCAGTTGGTCACCTACAAGACCGAGCCGGGCAAGTCGGGGGCCGCGCTCCAGCCCGACCTCGCCGCCGACCTGGGCAAGGTCTCGGACGGCGGCAAGACCTACACGTTCACCCTGCGCGACGGCATCACCTGGGAGGACGGCAGGCCGATCACTTCCAAGGACGTCAAGTACGGCATCGAGCGCCAGTGGGCGCAGGACGTGCTGTCGGGTGGTCCGGTCTATCTCAAGGACATCCTCGACCCCGACGGCGAGTACCAGGGCCCCTACCAGGACGAGTCCGCCGACAAGCTGGGCCTGAAGGCGATCGAGACACCCGACGACAAGACGATCGTCTTCCGACTGCCGCAGGCCAACAGCGACTTCCTGCAGATGCTCGCGATGCCTGCGGCCTCCCCGGTACGGCAGGACAAGGACACCAAGTCCAAGTACGGCCTGCGTCCGTTCTCCAGCGGGCCGTACAAATTCGCGTCGTACGAGCCGGGCAAGAGCCTGGAACTGGTCCGCAACACGCAGTGGAAGGATGCCTCGGACCCGGTCCGCAAGGCCTACCCGGACACCGTCAGCGTCAAATTCTTCTCCAACGCCAATGACTTGGACCAGCGACTGATCGCCGGCGACTACGACCTGGACCTCAACCAGTCCGGCCTGTCGCCGCAGGGCCGCCAGACCGCGCTGAAGCAGCACAAGGGCAACCTGGACAACCCGTTCTCCGGCTACGTCCGTTACGCGGCCTTCCCGCAGAACGTGAAGCCGTTCGACAACGAACACTGCCGCAAGGCGGTCATCCTCGGGGCCGATCACCTGTCCCTGCAGACCGCACGCGGCGGCCCCGTCGCCGGCGGTGACATCGGGACCAACATGCTGCCGCCGACGGTCCCGGGGACCGAGGGCCGGGCGTACGACCCGTACGCCATGGCCGGCGCCGACAAGAACGGAAACATCGCCAAGGCCAAGGAGGAGCTGATCGCCTGCGGCAAACCGGACGGCTTCGGCACCACCATCGCCGTCCGCAACAACAAGCCGGTCGAGGTGGCCACCGCCCAGTCCCTGCAGGCGTCGTTGAAGAGGATCGGCATCGACGCGCAGATCGACCAGTACGACGGCTCGCAGACCTCCGGCATCGTCGGCAGTCCGAGCAACGTGGAGAAGAAGGGCTACGGCATCATCATCGACGGCTGGGCCGCGGACTTCCCATCCGTCCAGGGCTTCGGTCGGCCGCTGTGGGACAGCAAGTACATCCTGGAGAGCGGCAACGTCAACTACGCCCTGATCAAGGACAAGGCGATCGACGAACTCTTCGACGCCTACGCCCAAGAGCCCGACGAGGGCACCAAGGCCCGGATCGCCACGCAGATCGACCACAAGGTCATGGAGGGCGCGTACTACCTGCCCTTCACCTACGAGAAGTACCTGAACTGGCGCTCCGGCCGACTCACGAACGTCTACATGACCGACGCGTACAACGGTTACGACTTCGTCAGCCTCGGTCTCGAGTCCTCGAAGTGAACTCCGGCGCACCCGCCGAACGGCACGAAAGGCAGGTGAAGGCCGGCGCGGCGTGATCGCGGGCCGCCGGAAGCCCCGGCGGCACGTGATCCGCGGCAGGCCATAGGCTGTGCTCGCTTACCTTATCAGGCGGCTGTTCGCCGCCGCAGTGATGCTGGTGGTCATCATCCTGGTGGTCTTCGGCATCTTCTTCCTCGTCCCCCAATGGGCGGGCGTCGACATCGCCGCGAGCTTCGTGGGCAAGCAGGCCGACCCCGCCGCCGTCGAGGCCGTGCGGGAGAAGCTCGGCCTGAGCGACCCCATCCACCTCCAGGCATGGGAGTTCTTCAAGGGCATCTTCGCCGGCCGCACCTACTCGACCGGCGGCGACGTCGTCCACTGCTCCGCACCGTGCTTCGGCTACTCGTTCAAGAGCGAACAGGCCGTCTGGCCGGTGCTGACCGACCGCTTCCCGGTGACCCTGGGGCTCGCGCTCGGAGCCGCCGTGTTGTGGCTGGTCTTCGGTGTCGCGGCGGGTGTGCTCTCCGCGCTCAAGCGCGGCAGCCTCTGGGACCGCAGCGCGATGGTCGTCGCCCTCGCGGGTGTCTCCCTCCCCATCTACTTCACCGGCATGCTCTCCCTGGCGACCTTCGCGTTCGGGCTGAAATGGTTCGACGCGCAGTACGTGCCGCTCGGCCGGAGTCCGGGCGGTTGGTTCGGCGGCATGATCCTGCCGTGGATCACCCTCGCCTTCCTCTATGCGGCGATGTACGCGCGCATCACCCGCGCCACGATGATGGAGGTCCTGGGCGAGGACTACATCCGCACCGCGCGTGCCAAGGGCCTGCGGGAGCGGACCGTGGTCGGAAAGCACGCCATGCGCTCCACGATGACGCCGATCCTCACGATGCTGGGCATGGACCTCGGCGCCCTCATCGGCGGCGCGATCCTCACCGAGTCGACGTTCAACCTGCCCGGCCTCGGCCAGGCGGTGCTGAACGCCATCAGGAACCAGGACCTGCCGGTCATTCTCGGCGTCGTCCTGATCACCTCCCTCTCGGTGCTGCTGGCCAACCTCGTGGTGGACGTCCTGTACGCCGTGATCGACCCCCGAGTGAGGCTCGCATGACCGAACCCGGCACGAGCGCAACCGCGGTGGGCGGGCCCGCCGCCGCTTCCCCCGCTCCGCGTGCCTTCCTCGAAGTACGCGACCTGAGGGTGCACTTCCCGACCGACGACGGCCTGGTCAAGGCCGTCGACGGGCTCGGCTTCCAACTGGAGAGAGGCAGGACCCTCGGCATCGTCGGCGAGTCGGGCTCCGGCAAGTCGGTGACCTCGCTCGGCATCATGGGCCTGCACACCGCCGGCCAGTACGGCAGGCGCAAGGCGCGGATCTCCGGCGAGATCTGGCTGGACGGCACCGAGTTGTTGTCGGCCGGACCCGAGCACGTGCGCAAGCTGCGGGGCCGTGAGATGGCGATGATCTTCCAGGATCCGCTGTCCGCGCTGCACCCGTACTACACGATCGGCCAACAGATCGTCGAGGCGTACCGGATCCACCACGACGTCGACAAGAAGGCCGCCCGCAAGCGTGCGGTCGAGATGCTCGACCGGGTGGGCATCCCGCAGCCGGACAAGCGGGTGGACAACCACCCGCACGAGTTCTCCGGCGGCATGCGTCAGCGGGCGATGATCGCGATGTCGCTGGTGAACAATCCCGAATTGCTCATCGCGGACGAGCCCACCACCGCCCTCGACGTCACCGTCCAGGCACAGATCCTCGACCTCATCCGGGACCTGCAGAAGGAGTTCGGCTCCGCGGTCATCGTCATCACGCACGACCTGGGCGTCGTCGCCGAACTCGCCGACGACATCCTGGTGATGTACGGCGGCCGCTGCGTCGAGCGAGGCCCGGCGGAGCAGGTGTTCCACGAGCCCCGGCACCCCTACACCTGGGGGCTGCTCGGTTCGATGCCGCGCCTGGACCGCGAGCAGCAGGACCGGCTCGTTCCGGTCAAGGGCTCCCCGCCCTCGCTGATCGACCTCCCGTCCGGCTGCGCCTTCAACCCGCGTTGCCCGTACGCGGACGTGCCCGCGGACGACGTCACCCGCACGGTCCGCCCCGAGCTGACCGAGGTCGGCGCTGGGCACTGGGCCGCGTGCCACATGACGCGGGAGCAGCGGGAGCGGATCCGGACCGAAGAGATTGCGCCGAAGTTGTGAGTGAGAACGCGAAGGACGACGCAGTGGGCATCCCCGCACATGGCGACGGCGGCCGGGCCGGTGATTTCGGCTCGACCGAGGCCGGCGGTAGGGCCACCCTCACCGCGGACGCAGCGCCCGGCGAGGTCCTGCTGAGGGTGACCGGGCTACAGAAGCACTTCCCGATCCGAAAGGGCCTCTTCCAGCGCCGGGTCGGCGCGGTGCGCGCCGTCGACGGCATCGACTTCGAGGTGCGCTCGGGCGAGACCCTCGGTGTCGTGGGCGAATCGGGCTGCGGCAAGTCGACGATGGGCCGGCTGATCGCCCGACTGCTCGAACCGACCTCGGGGACCATCGAGTTCGAGGGCAAGGACATCACCCACCTCGGCGTGGGCGGCATGCGCCCGATCCGCCGCGACGTGCAGATGATCTTCCAGGACCCGTACTCGTCGCTGAACCCGCGCCACACCACCGGCACCATCGTCGGCGCCCCCTTCAAGCTCCAGGGCGTCGAACCCGAGGGCGGCATCAAGAAGGAGGTGCAGCGACTGCTGTCGGTGGTCGGCCTCAACCCCGAGCACTACAACCGCTACCCGAACGAGTTCTCCGGCGGCCAGCGGCAGCGCATCGGCATCGCCCGCGCGCTCGCTCTGCGGCCCAAGCTGATGGTGGCGGACGAGCCGGTGTCCGCGCTGGACGTGTCGATCCAGGCCCAGGTCGTCAACCTCATGGACGACCTGCAGCAGGAACTGGGCCTGACCTACCTGATCATCGCGCACGACCTGTCCGTCGTCCGGCACGTCTCGGACCGGATCGCGGTGATGTACCTCGGCAGGATCGTCGAACTCGCCGACCGGGACTTGCTCTACAGGGCGCCGATGCACCCGTACACCAGGGCGCTCTTGTCGGCCGTCCCGATCCCGGACCCGCGGCGCAGGAACGCCGGGCGCGAGCGCCTCCTGCTCGACGGCGACGTGCCCTCGCCGATCGCCCCGCCCAGCGGCTGCCGCTTTCACACCCGATGCTGGAAGGCGACGCGGATCTGTACGACGACCGAGCCGCCTTTGAAGGAACTGAGGCCCGGTCAGCGGGTGGCCTGCCACCACCCGGAGAACTTCGCCGACCAGGCCCCGCAGGACACCGTCCTGCCGTCGGTCGCGAAGCAGAGCGCGGAGCCGGGCGCACCCGGGTAGGCGCCGTGACGCACGTACGGCCGGCCGGTACCGATGACACGGGTACCGGCCGGCCGCCGGTCCGGGCGTACTCGCGACGCTCCGATACCGCCTTGCCGGGCCGAGGAGTTCGGCCGGTTGCCGTCAGCGCAGGTCGCGCATGAGTTTGCTCATGATGGAGTCCACCTTGTCCGAGTCGAACGATTCCGAGCCGATCAGCAGGGTGACCGCTCGTCGGCCGTCGTCGGTGACGGCGTTCCTGAACTTGTGGCCGCTGGACATGCTGCCGCTGTGCCCCCAGAGGACAAGGCCGGGGAAGGGCTCATGGCGCTCGACTCCCAGGCCGTAGCGCTCATTCGCGACGTCTTCCGAAACGGTCTTCTTCATGTCGGCGAGTTGCGCCGGAGCCAGCAGTTTCCCGGTCAACAGGGCGGTCCAGAAAGCGGTGGTGTCCGCACCGTCGGAGATCAGCGCGCCCGACGCGTCGGCCTCGGAGGTGTTCCATTCCGTCCTGTCCACCAGCGTGCCCCGCCGCACCGCGTAGCCGCGCAGGTCCGGCTTGGGGATCGTGGTGCGATCGCCGGGCCACTGGGTCTCGCACAGTCCGAGGCGGTCGATGATCCGCTCCTCGATCTCGGTGCCGATGCTGCGGCCCGTGACCTTGGTGACGATCAGGCCGACCAGGTTGTAGTTGGTGTTGGAGTAGGCGAAGCCGGACGCCGTCCGGTCCGGCTCGGGCAGGGTGAGCGCCTGCCGGACCGTCTGCAAGGGCTCGATGTGATCCCAGCGGTGCGCGTCCTCGTCCTCCCAGAACGGGGCGTCCAGGTAATCGGGCAGGCCGCTGGTGTGCTGCAGCAGCTGCCGGATCGTGATGCTGCGCCCGTCGTACGACCTGGTGCGGACGAGACCGGGCAGGTAGTCGTCCACGGTGTCGTCGAGATCGATCCTGCCCTCGCCGACGAGCTGAAGCACGACCGTGGCCGTCCAGGTCTTGGTGTCGCTGCCGATGCGGCTGTGCTCGTTGCCGACGGCCTTGCGGCCCGTTCTGCGATCGGCGAGACCGACACCGCTGTTTCGGACACCGCAGTTCGGACTCTTGACCGTCACGCTGATCCCCGAGACGCCGATACCTTCCAGTGACTTCAGGGCCGTCCGGATGGGCGCGGTGTCACACTGCGCTGTCGTGGTTGCCTGCGCGGGCAACGTCACCAGAGAGGCTGCGCACGCCAAGGCCAGGACAGCGCTCGTTCGGTATCGCATGTGGTCCCCTTCTCATTTGTGCACTACTGATGCGTGTGGCGTCATCGACACGGGCTCGACGGCCCGACTCGGCTCGATCTCGAGCACCCGCACGAGGGACGGTGACGGTGACCGCGATTGCTTGCGCTCCACGGGGCCGTGGAAGGTACGGTCACTGGACATGCCCGCCGCACGCTTGCCGGATTGAGCATGCGGACAGCGTGGCGTCTGGACTGGCCGGATACATGCGGTGCCCGTCCAGAGATTCCCCGAATGCTTTGTGTGTCTGGCTAAAGAGGTGAGGATGCTCGATACCGGGGTTCCCGATCTCGGACAAGTCCTGGAAGTGTTGGGCACGTCGCTGCTGCGGCCGTTGACCGTATCGCCGGAAAAACCGGTGCCGGTCTCGGGCGTACTCATCTTCGAGCGGCGGGCCGCACTGCCGCTTCCCCCCGTCCGAGACGCGATCCTGCTCGCCGTGGGCGTGGGGATGGTCGAAGCGCAGGCGATGGAACTGGTCGATGCGGCGGCCGAGGCCGGGTACGCCTGTGTGGTGGTGAAGAGTTTCGGCGAGCCGGTCACCCGGCTGGTGGAAGCCGCCCAGCGGTCCGGCGTCGTGCTGCTCGCCGCCGACGAGGCGGTGGCCTGGCACCATTTGGATGCCATGATCTCCTCTGCCCTGACCCCGACGGAGCGTTTCGGGCAGGCCGCGGGTGCCCCGGCCGTCGGCGATCTGTTCGCGCTGGCCAACGCGATCGCGGGGATGGTGGGAGGAGCCACCGTGATCGAGGATCCGCAGCGGCACATCCTCGCCTACTCGACGCTGCCCGGCCAGGCCGTCGACGAGGGCCGCCGCCAGGGCATCCTCGGCCTCCAGGTGCCGGACGGTCCGGAATACGACGAGCAATACCGTGTGCTCACCCGGGCCGGCCGCACGTGCCGGTTCCCCGCCGTTCCCGGGGGGTTTCCGCGTCTCGGGATCGCGGTCCGGGTGGGGAGCGAGGTGTTGGGTTCGATCTGGGTCGTCAACGCCGGGGAACACCTGGACTTGGTCGCCGAACAGGCCCTGGCCGATGTGGCGAACAACGTCGCGCTGCACCTGCTCGCAGCCCGCACCACGGAGTCCGCCGTCCGGCGCAGGTACGCCGACCTGTTGCGCCGGCTGCTCGCCGATCCGAGCAGCGTCTCCGCGGTGGCCCCACAGCTCGGCCTGGACCCGAACTCGCCCGTCGCGGTGGCCGCGTTCGCCGTCGCCTCGGTCGGTGCCGAGGATGTTCTCACGGCCCAAGCCGCCACCCGGCTCGCCGACCTGGTGAGCCTGCACTGCGAGGCGCGCTACGGCAGGCACGGCTGCGCGTTGATCGACGGAGCGGTCTATGCGCTGCTGCCGAGCGGGCCTTCGCCCAACGCGCATCGTGAACTCGTCGGCTATATCGCGCGGCGGGCCCACAGCGCGCTCCGCGTGCCCGTCCGGGCCGGACTCGGCTCGCTCGTCCCGGGACTGCGCTCGATCGAGAGCTCACGCGCCGACGCGGACCTCGTCCTGCGTGCGCTCTCCGAGCGGCCGGGTGATCCGGAGCCGTGCCAGGTGGCCGCGATCGACGAGGTGTGGGCCGGCGCGACGCTGTCCGCGCTGGCCCGGATGCTGGCCACACACGAGGGGCTCCCCCGCGGACTCGGGCCGGCGGTGCGTGCCCACGATGTCGAGCACGGCACCACCTACGCGTCCACCATCCTCGCCTACCTGGACGCCAACGGCGATGTCGCTGCCGCCTCCCATCGGCTGTCCGTGCACCCGAACACGATCCGGTACCGGCTTTCCCGCGCCACGGAGATCTTCGGCTTCGATCTCGCCGACCCGGACGAGCGCCTGGTGTTGTGGCTGCGGTTGCGACTCGGCGACCAACTCGGCTGGTAGGCCCGTCGGCGCGCCGTCCCACCTACCGCGCGCTCATGCGGCGCCGGGAACCGGCGATGGAGGCAAGCTCGGCCCGCAGGGGGCGCCGGTCGTCTCGACAACCGCCGCCCGGCGGGCCGGGCGTCCGGTTCGCCGCAGGCCGCCGCGGGCCGGGTGCCGCGGCGGCGTGCTCCCACTATCCGGACGTCGCGCTGTGCACGTTCACGCGCATCCGTGTGGTTGTTCCGGTCTCGGTCGAGCGGATTTGGAGCAGGTCACAGATCTGGTTGGCGATCCACAGTCCGCGTCCGCCGTCCTGATCGGCGGTGGGGCGGTGTCGCCCGGCGAGTGGGTCGACGACACGGCCCGTGTCCCGGATCTCGCAGATCAGGTGGGTGTCCTGGCGCCACAGGATGATCGTGCCGCTGCCGCCGCCGTGCACGACACTGTTGCCGGCGATCTCGCTGATCGCCAACAGGGCGTGGTTGACCTGGGGACGGGGCACGTCCGACAGCACCCGGCGGACCAGGGCCCGGACGCCGGCGAGTTCACCGGAGGCGAACGCGAGTCGCTGTGCGTGCGCGGGTGCGGGGGGCAGGGCGGGGCCCAGCAGGGTGGCCGCGTAGTCGTCGGGGCGCGGATGTGGGTGGTCGATGCGGGCCTCGCCGTCCAGGACCTGCGGGTGGGAGTGGCGCACCGCCTCGATGGTGTCGGGTCCGAGGGTGGTGGTGTCGTACGGGCACAGGAGTTGCCACGGCACGCCGTCGAAGGCGAGGTTGAGGAGGGTCTCGTGGTGGCGGCACTCGACCAGTTCGGCTTCGTCGCGGCCGGCCCAGATCGGCTCGCCGATTCCGCGGAAGGTCCGGGTGCCCTGTTCCCGGGTCCATTGTTGCCATGTCGGGATGATGCGGGCGGGGTTGCGGCCGACGCGTTCCATGTCGATCCAGGTGACCCCGTCGGCGTCGGCGGCCAATTCCTCCCGCAGGGCACCCGCCCGGGGTTGGATCACCGCGACCGCGACCGCCTCGTCCGCGGCCAACCCCTCGCGCACGAACCGCGCCGTGCGCGCGACGAAGTCGTCCAACCCCGCGTAGAGCAGGGCGTCATGACGGAACTCCGAGACCGCGTTCATCCGGTCGTCACCCTCTCCAATGCCAGGCCGGGCACCTGCCCCCACCCCGCCAGCTCGACCAGATCGCACAACTCTTCCGAGGCTTGGCGCAGGACCAGCCGCCGCCCCTCCTCCAAGGCGCGAGCGGTCTCCACGAGGGTTCGGACGCCGGCGACGTCGATGAACCCCAACGACGACACGTCGACCAGGACATCCCCCGGCTCGGCGCCCCGCTGCGCTTCCAGCGCGGACCGCACGTGCGCGCAGTTGTCCAGGTCGACCTCCCCCAGGAGCCGGACGCCGGGCTGCGGCGAGTTTCGCTCGACACGAAGCACGCCGTCGTCGTAGTCAGCACTCACGTCTGTGTCCCTCGTTCGCCGGACGCTTGTGCAGAAGATACTCGATACCGAACCCGTGTCGCCGCCTCGGGCGAAGTGTGCGGAAATCGCGCACGCACGCCACCGAACGCCGGGTCCGGCCGGCCGAGGAAGTATTCGGGGCGAACGGTACGCGCCGCCCCGCCGGCGTGCTCGTCACGATTCGGGTTCAGGGCGAAGGGTCGCGAACTCGGCCGGGGGTGGATCGTCGGGGTGGTCGGGTGAGGGTGATCTGGCGTACGAGCTGGTGCAGGCAGACCGTGGTCGCCACCGCGGGCAGGACGGCGACGACGACGCCCTGGACGGTCATGGGGGCGTGGGTGAGGGAGAGCGCCATGGACAGGCCGGCGAAGGCGGCGACCACGATCCACGAGTGCAGTGCCCGACGGCGGTGCAGGCTGGAGCGCAGGATCGACAGCGACGCCACCACCCACGGCCCCTGGACCAGGACGGGCCACCACCGGGCCGGGCCGGTGGTGGCGCCGGCGGTATGCCGCAGCGGCGCGAGGGTGATCAACGCGCCGAGCACGCTGATCGTGGCGACCAACACGACGCTGGCCACCACCATGAAGCGGCTGAGCCGGTCCAATCGCCGCGCACCGGTGGTCGGCCGGGCGATGGTGGTCGGGGGTCGCCGGCGATGGCTGCCGGATCCCCGGTTCGGCGCCGGTAGTTCGACGGTGGCGAGAACGTCGTCGACCGGTTTTCCCAGGAGCCGGGTGAGGTCGGTCTCGAATCGCGGATCCCCCACCACCGCGAACGACGAGGAGAGTCCGTCGAATGACGCGGCGGCGTTCGGTGTCGGCCACTGCCCCACGTCGGGGGAGGATGCGGCGCCCGCAGGGAATTGCATACCGGGCGGGGGGTAGGGGTCGTATCCATAACCTTCGTACATGGGCCTGATTCATTAAGGGCTCGGGCGTTGCCGGGTGCCGAATACGGACTCCCGCTCCGGCGGATGGTTCCAAAATTCACGAACGTCGATCGTCCAGGACGTCGTCGAGGCGGCGCGAGTACTCCGCGGCGATCAACACCATCGTCAGGGCGAACTGCTCCATGTCGGCGGAACAATGACGAAGCAGGACGCGATACCCCGCGCGTTCGATGTACGCGTGCGGAGATCGTTTGAGGAACGTCGCCGCGCGAGGGGTGAGTACCCAATCCCCCATGGGGAAGGTGCGTTGGGCAAGCGCGGCTGAAGCCGCAGCGGAGTCGGATGCTCTGGGAGTCACGCCGGGGGTAACGACTCGCTCTCGTCGTGGGCTCTGCTCCGAACCGGTGAACGACAACCCCGATTCGTGTCCTTTTCGAGCCCCCGTTGTACATTTCCGAACACCGTAACCGCGGAGCCTTTGCCGCCGAGAGCGCAAATTCCTTGCCGGCGCAGGGAAGCGTGACCGTTCACCCGAGGCTTTCTTTACCTTCGCAATGGGCAGCACACGAGTCGGCAAAAACTCGGGGCGCCCACCGAGCGGCGGGACTGCCTTCCGCCGCGTGCGTATTCGGGCCCCGCGTCGGGGTCGCAACGACCGCGCGAGCGCCCGGGATTCCCTCGGTCCCGAGGCGGGCACGATCCGGTGCGGTGCGGTGCGGTGCGGTGCAGCCGCGGCGTGCGCGGCGAACCCCCGGGTGTCCCAGGGGTGTCGGCGACAACGAGCGGCCGGCCGCCCGGCAGGGGGCGCTCGGGCGGCGCGGGTGGGTGGCGCGGGTCGTATCGCCATGTGGCGACGCACCCTCCTGCGCTCCGCCATCGGAGTGGCTTGAATTCGCCGCTCTTGTCACCGGATTCACGCGTATGGGTTACTGAGGACATCCAACGGTAGGTGCCCATCCTTTCGGGGGACGCGACAGCCGACGCGTCCGTGAGCGCCCCTTGACCGGGGAGCAACCGGCATCCGCGTCGGATGTGGCGATGGGCTCCCCCGCAGGGGCCTTGGATGGGTCGGCCGGTGCCGAACCCGGCACCGGTCGATCCGGTGGCTCGATCCACTCCAGGCTCCCCTTCGGATGTCGTTCTTGTCTCCAGCCCTTGCCCGGGGCCTTCACCCAGGGCCGCCGGACGTCGGCGCCGTGGTCACGATCCGCTTGTGACCGGACGGCGGTCCGCAAGGCAATCACCGGGACCGACGCGATCGCCGGGAGCGGCGGATATCCCGTTCCACGAATCCGCAGGACGACCACAAGGGGACAATCATGCCCATCTCACCCAATCAGGGCTCGACCGGGGGCGGAACCCTCGTCACCATCACCGGCACGAACCTCTCCGGCACCACCGCGGTGAAGTTCGGAACCAAGCCGGCCACCGGCGTCACCAACGTCTCGCCCACCCAGGTCACCGCCGTGTCGCCGTCCGGTACCGGTACGGTCGGCGTGACCGTGACCACCCCCGGCGGCACGAGCAACCCGACGCCGTTCTTCTACGTCGGGGCACCGTTCAAGTCCTCGCTGAGCGACACTTCCGGAGCAACCGCAGGCGGCGAGACCATCTCGATCAACGGCACCGGCCTGTCGACCGCCACCAGCGTGGCCTTCGGCGCCAACACCGCGGTCCCCACCGTCGTGTCCGACAGCCTGATCAACGTCGTGGTCCCGGCGGGGGCGGCGGCCGGTCCGGTCGGTGTCACCGTCACCACGGCGGGCGGCACCAACAACGGCCTGTCGTACACCTACATCGACAGCCCCGCCGTCACCACCATCGCCCCCAACGAGGGTCCGACCTCCGGCGGCACGGCGGTGACCATCACCGGGACCAGCCTCGGCAGCACCGAACAGGTCACCTTCGACGGCTCCCCGGCACCGTTCTCGGTCATCTCGCCCACCTCGGTCTCCGCGGTGACGCCCCCCGGCGCCGCCGGACCCGCCGACGTGGCCGTGACCAACCCCGCCGGCACGGCCACGGTCGTCGGCGGCTTCACCTACGTCGCCGGCCCCGGCATCTGACCCGATCCCCGGCGGCCGCCCACCGCCGGGCACACCGGGACATCGGCCCGGACGACGCGACGTCCGCATCCGAAGACGAAACCCGACGAACACCGAACACCGAACACCCGCACCGAGCCACGGCACGCCGCACACTCTCCGGGCCGTGGCTCCTCCCTGCCGGACAAAGGACCGAAGCCGTGAATCATCCCGAGTACCAACCAATCACCGGCTCGGAAGCCCTCCTTGCCGCTCCCGTCGTCTCGGTGCTCTCCCCGGCCCAGGGACCGGCCCCCGGCGGCAATACCGTCACGCTCGGCGGCAGCGGGTTCACCGGGGCCACGGCGGTCAAGTTCGGTACCACACCGGCGACTTCCTTCACCGTGGTCTCGGCCACCCAGATCACCGCGGTCGTCCCCGCCGGGCTCCCCGGACCGGTCGCCGTCACCGTCACCACCCCCGGCGGCACCAGCAACGGCATCACGTACACCTACGTCCCGTTCGTCTCGGTGCTCTCCCCGGCCCAGGGGCCGACCCCGGGAGGCAACACCGTCACCCTCAGCGGCAACGGATTCACCGGGGCCACGGCGGTCAAGTTCGGTACCACACCGGCGACTTCCTTCACCGTGGTCTCCGATGTGCAAATCACCGCCGTCGTCCCCGCCGGGCCTGCCGGGCCGGTCGCCGTCACCGTCACCACCTCCAGCGGCACCAGCAACGGCATCACCTACACCTACATCGGCCAACCCGTCGTCACGGTGCTCTCCCCGGCGCAGGGACCGACATCGGGCGGCAACACGGTCACGCTCACCGGGACCGGATTCACCGGCGCGACCGCCGTGAAGTTCGGGAACACGGCGGCGACTTCCTTCACCGTGCTCTCCGCCACCCAGATCACCGCCGTCGTCCCCGCCGGACCCGCCGGACCGGTCGCCGTCACCGTCACCACCGCCAGTGGCACCAGCGCCTCGAACATCTTCTACTTCTACGTCGCCGCGCCGGTCCTCACCGGGGTCGACCCGACCCGGGGGCCGACTTCGGGCGGCAACACCGTCACGCTCACCGGGACCGGATTCACCGGCGCGACCGCCGTGAAGTTCGGGAACACGGCGGCGACTTCCTTCACCGTGCTCTCCGCCACCCAACTCACCGCCGTCGTCCCCCCGGGGACGGGCACCGTTTCGATCACGGTCACCACCGCGGGCGGCACGAGCAACGGCCTTCTGTACGCGTACGTTCCCGCACCCACCCTCACCACCCTCGTCCCGGCCCAGGGACCGACGGACGCCGGGTCCGGCATCACCCTCACCGGCAGCGCCCTGACCACCACGACCGCCGTCACCTTCGGCGGCACACCCGCTGCCTTCACCGTGGTGTCCGACACCACCGTCACCGCAACCGCGCCCGCGGGACCGGCGGGACCCGTCTCCGTCACCGTCACCACATCCGGCGGCACCAGCAACTCCCTCACATACACCCGAGTGCCCTCCCCCACGATCTAGCGTCGACCGTGCTGCACGCCATTGCCCCGACACCCCCGGCGGTGGGCGGGGCAAACGGCCGGGCAGGGGCCGCGAGTCACTCGGTCGGCGGCACGATCGACTGTCGGTGGTGGAAGTGGTTCTCCGGGTCCCAGGTCTTCTTGGTCAGTTGCAGGCGGGCGTAGTTGTCCTTGTAGTAGAGCCTGGGGTATTGCGGCGCCGGGTCCGTCGCGATCCCGAGGTCGACGTCGGGATAGTTGACGTAGGCGCCGTCCGTGGTGAGGTCGTGCGTGGCGTCGCTGATCTCGGGGACCCCGCCGGTCTCCGCGTAGACCGCCTCGTAGAGGCCGCGCAGGAAGTCCAGGTGCGCCGAATCCTGGGCGGGATCGGTCCAGTACGTCTGATATTGCAGCTTGAGGACGGAATCCCGCTGTGGGACTGCCGTCTCGTGCGGCCGGACCGCGTTGATGCGGCATCCGTACGAGTCGATCTGGACCAGGGTCTGGGTGAGATCGACGTCGGGGACGTCCCGCGTCAGCCAGGTCCACATGCCCGCGATCTGCGTCGCGGT
Organism: Embleya sp. L77; assembly: GCF_055557415.1. Taxonomy (NCBI): domain Bacteria; kingdom Bacillati; phylum Actinomycetota; class Actinomycetes; order Kitasatosporales; family Streptomycetaceae; genus Embleya; species Embleya sp. L77. The sequence continues at coordinate 2,892,333 of NZ_CM145710.1, read as the reverse complement.
GAACGACTTGCGGTGGTAGGCCGACTTGTACTTGCCGCGCTGGTTGGGGCCCGATCCGTTCAGCGTCTGGGTCGCCTGCAACCAGGGCATCCTGCGGTGCTTGTCCGGGTAGGGCAGGAAGTGGTCCCCCACGGTGTACATCTGGGTCGTCGACCCGGTCCGCAGTCCCGCCTCGACCGCGGCGAGGAAGTCTTCGACGGGTCCGATGTCCTCCCCGGCCCACTGGCTCGAGAGCACGACGTTGCCGTTGCTCTTGTGGGTGAGTTTCAGCAGGCTGAACAGATTCTGGTAGAGCGGCTCCTCGGCGCCGCTGTGGGTTTCGAAGAACCTGCTGTAGTTCTCCACGAGTTTGGTGAAGTCGTCCGGGTTCTTCATCAACTCGGCCCACGGCCACGCGACGCTGCTGAGCCAGACGTTCGGCGGCGGCGCCGGGATGGACTCGGCGAAGTAGTAGCGCAGGAGGACGCCGAAGTTCCCGCCGCCACCACCGGTGTGCGCCCAGAAGAGGTCGGACGTGGGGGAGCCGGGCGGATCCGAGCGGTGTGCCCGGGTCACCACGGCGCGGCCGTCCTCGACGGTGACGACGTCCACCTGGACGAGGTGGTCCACGGTCAGGCCGTCGCGGCGCGAGAGCACCCCGTATCCCCCGCCGCAGACGTGGCCGCCCGCGCCGACCGAGTAGCACGAACCGCCCGGAATGGTCACGCCGTACCGACGAAACAGGGTCGTGTAGATGTCCCAGATGGTGGCGCCGGACTCCACGCCGTAGGCGGCCTTGCCGTACTTGTCCTTGGTCTTCCGGACGTCCTTCATCGCGCTCATGTCGAGGATCACGCCGCCCGTGTTCTCCACGAAGTCCTCGTAGCAGTGGCCCCCACTGCGTACGGTCGGCCGCAATCCCTGTCGCAGCGCCTCGTCCACGCCCGCGACCACGTCGTCGTCGCAGGTGATCACCTGGATGTAGCGGGGGCTGCTGGTCCAGCGTTGGTTGAAGCCCTGACTCAGGGTCTGGTACCGGGGGTCGTCGGGGAGCACACGCGAGGCGCCCGATGCCGCCGCATCCCCCTCGGCGGGACGGGGGTTCGCGGACGCGCCCGGGGTCTCCGCCGCCTGGGCCCGGCCGTCCCCCAGCCCCAGACCGGCGATGGAGGCCCCTGCGGCCACGGCTCCGACGGAACCCAGCAGATTTCGTCGCGATACCTCGTGCGGCATGTCTCAACTCTCTTTCGCCGAATGGCCGGGAGAGCACCCACACTCCCCCGCACTCGGCCAAAGCCCGGCGTGACACGCGCTGCGAGCAGCCGGATCCCCTCTTCCGGGCCGGCGCATCCTGCGGCCGCCGGGGCAGGCGCGCATCCCGCGACGCGCGCCTGCCGCGCCCTGAGCGACGTTGCCGACGCCGCCCGGGCGCGTACTCGGCTACGCGAGTGCGACGTGCGGCCGACCCGCGCGGGCCTCAACGCCGCACGAAGTAAAGGCCGTTCCTAGACGTAGGCCCACCACACCCAGCCCTTGACCCCACTGGCGTTGTGCTTCACGTAGTACCACCAGTTGGCCTCACCGGCGTCCTTCTGGCAGTACACGGTGACGTCGGCACCCTTCTGCAGCAACCGAAGCACCGTGGAACTGGTGCTCGGCTTGGATCGCAGCCGGACGTTGCTGCCGGAGATCTCCGCGACGTGGTCCCTGAGGTCCTGGTCGCACGAGGGGTGCGACGCGGCCGACGCGCCGGGGGCCACCACGACCGCGCCACCGGTGAGGAGCAACGCGGACGCGGTCGCCATGCCGAGTCGACGTCGAAGCGTCATGGATTTCCCCCGGGACTCGCGGTTTGTCGTACTGGATTTCATCGAATGCCCGTTCCTGCCCGCAGACCCGCGGACGACCTGGGTCGGCGGCACATCGGCCGCCGCGTGATCACAGTCGGTGGCTCACGCTAGTTCCGCGTGTCATGGCCGGCTATCCGTATCGCGCACCCCCGAGTGCACAAGGGAAGACGACAGGCACCCGAAACGACTGCACCCGTGCGCGCGGCGCCCTCAGTGGTGGGCGTGCTGGGTGCCGGGGGCGGCCGATTCCGGGGCGGGCTGTTGTCCGGGGCGGACTACGAGGAACTGGCCCATCATTCCGGAATCCTCGTGGTACATCAGGTGACAGTGGTACATGTACGGCCATCGGGCGTCGGCGTAGTCGGTGAAGCGCAAGGCCAGGCGGACGGTGCTGAACGGGCGTACGTTGACGGTGTCCTTCCAGCCGCCGAGTTCCGGCGGTGGAGCCTGGCCGTCGATGTCGAGTACCTGGAACCGGACATCGTGGACGTGGAAGTTGTGCACCCAGTTCACGGTGTTGGTCACGGCCCGGATCTCCGTGGTGTCGACGGTCGTGGTGAAGTCGATCCGGGCCGTGTCCATCGCCGTGCCGTTGATCGTGATGCCCCCGAGTGCCATCGGGCGGGTGACGGCCGACGTGGTGTCGAGCGGATCGATGCGGGCGAGCGTCGCGGGCGGCGCGGCCGTGCCGCCAGGGAGGTCGCCGCGCGCAGCGAGAGCACGTCGAACGCGTCGGCGAGGCCGAAGTTCGGTGCGGGTTGCATGGGCCGCAGGCCGTTGTCGTCGTCGAACGGATGGGCGCGCAGCGTGCGCAGTTGCCCGGGGCGCATGGACGCGCGATCCCCGGCCCCCGGCCCGCACACCGCGACCACCGCCGGCGCCACCCGGGGTCGGCCGGGGCCGCCGTCCCGTGGTCGCGCGGCATCGACACGCGACCACGTGCGGGCACGACGCGCACTCGACGCAACGGCGCCGATGGACTACGGAGGGCATCCGGACGATACTGACCGGTGAATCCATGCCCGGCCGGTTCTCGTCTGGTCGCCCACCGGCCGTGGGGAATCGAGGCTGTGGTGTCCGTCCGACCGCGTGAGGAACTGCTGGCGGCGGCGTTCGTGGATCTCGCGAACACGCTGGTACGCGATTTCGACGTCATCAACTTCCTGCACACCCTCGCCGAGCACTGTGTCGAACTGCTCGACGTCGCGGCGGCCGGCGTCATGCTGGCCACCCCCGAGGGCCGGGTCGTCGAGGCCGCGGCCTCGGACGAGCGCACCCGCGCCCTGGAGTTGGCGAGCATCGAGTGGGACGAGGGGCCGTGCCGCGACTGCTGCCACACCGGCGCCCCGGTCTCCGACGTCGCGCTGGACACCGAGACGGCACGCGAACGGTGGCCGCGCTTCACCCCCCACGCGCTGGACATGGGCTTCACCTCGGTGGTCGCGGCCCCACTGCGCCTGCACGAGACCACCATCGGCGCCCTCAATCTCTTCCGGAACCGCTCCGGCCCGCTCGACCAGGCCCAACTGCGCCTGGGGCAGGCACTGGCGGACACCGCCACCATCGGCGTGCTGCAACACCGCGCCGTGCACGAGCAGATGACCGTGGCCACCCAACTCCAGGCCGCGCTGGACAGTCGGATCGTCGTGGAGCAGGCCAACGGGTTCCTCGCGCACCATCGCGACATCGGTGTGGATCAGGCGTTCCGGCTCCTGCGCGCGCACGCCCGCGCCCGCAGTCTGCGCCTGACCGACGTCGCCCGGGGGATCCTGGACGGCACCGTGGATCCGGCCCTGATCGGCCCCGGTGCCTGACACTCCGGGCGGTGTGACCGCCTCCAGGCGAGGGCGTCCACGATGACCACGGTGCCGCAGCGCGCGATGGCCCGGTACCTGCTCGCCCAACAGGCCCGAGCCGGCCCCGGCCTGGGCCCGCTCCCGCTGCCCGAGTGTGCCGAGTCCCTGGGCCTGGACGGACTGGCCTTCCTCCTGGCACCCGGCGGCCCGCCCCCCGAACTCCTCCAGTCCTGCGGTGACTTGACCGCCCCGTTGGAGGACCTGCAGCTCACCCAGGGCCAAGGACCCAGCACCGACGCCGCCCGCGGCACGCTCTTCCTCGCCGGCGACCTCCCGTCGATCCCGCCGACCCGCTGGCCCGGACTTCTCCCCGCCGTCACGGACCTGGGCGTGCACGCGATCTTCGCGTTCCCGCTCCGGGTCGGCGTCATCGTCCTGGGCGTACTCACCGGCCACCGCACCACGCCGAACCCGATGACCCCGGGCCAACTCACCGAGGCGTTCATCCTGGCCGGATCCCTGGGCTCACTCCTCATCGGCGCCGCCGCACACCCCGACACCCCCACCGCATTGCTCGCCGAAGGGCAGGGGCTGCACTTCGCCGAGGTCCACCAGGCCACCGGCATGGTCAGCGCCCAACTGGGCGTCACCCCCGCCCAGGCCCTGGTCCGCCTGCGCGCCCACGCCTTCGGCCACGACACGCCCCTGCTGGAGACCGCCCGCGCCGTCCTCGACCGCCGCCTGCGTTTCCACACCGAGGACGACGACGACACGAGGACAGGCCGGCCCTGACCGGCGTCCAGCCCACGAGGACTGTGACCGGAAACCTCCGGCCCGACTCGAATTTCACCGGAAGAGGACGACATGACGCCCATCGAAACGACCCGGGACCCCACCACCTCGCACACCGCCGCCGTCTCCGACGCGGTGTGCGATCCGCAGCGGATCGCCGCGGTCACCGCCAGCGGCCTGCTCGACAGTCTCCCGGACGAATTCTTCGACGACCTGGCCCGCCTGGCCCTGACCATCACCGGCACCCGCGCGGCGTTCCTCACGGTCGCCGACACCGAGCGCGCGTTCTGGAAGAGCGCCATCGGCATCGACCCCGACGCCGCCGCCCGTGAGAACCCCCTCGCCGACAGCCCCTGCCACCTGTTGATCACCACCCGCGCGCCCCTGATCGCCGAGGACGCCCACTACGCACCCCGCGTCCACGGCTTCGAAGTCCTGTCCGCCGCCCGCATCGGAGCCTGGGCGGGCTATCCGGTCTTCTCCACCGAAGGACACGTCCTGGGCGGCTTCTACGTCGTCGACACGCACGCGCGCCCCTTCACCACGGCCCACCTACAGGCACTGCAGACCGTGGCCCGCGCGGCCTCCTCCGAGATCGCGCTGCGCCAGGCCCTGGCACTGGCCCGCGACGCCGGCAACGCCTCCGCCGCGCTGGCCCGCACCCTCCAGGACAATCTCCTGCCACCACGCCTGCCCACCGTCACGGGCCTGGACGCCGCCGCGATATACCTGGCCGCCGACGTCACCGGCACCGACATCGTCGGCGACTTCTACGACCTCTTCCACACCCGCGGGAAGAACTGGTGTGCGGTCATGGGCGACGTCTGCGGCAAAGGCATCGAAGCCGCCAAGATCACCGCCCTGGCCCACTACACGATCCGCACCGAGGCGACCCAACACCCCGCACCCGCCAAGATCCTGCACCGCCTGCACGAAGCCCTCGTCGAACAACGCACCGACGACCGCTTCCTCAGCGCCGCCCTCGCCATCCTGCGCCCGGGCCCGGACGGCATCACCGGCCGCCTCTCCAGCGCCGGCCACCCGCCCCCGCTGATCCGCCGCGCCGGCGGAGGCGTCGAGGAACTGCACTGCCCCGGCACCCTCGTCGGCTCCTTCATCGACGACGTCCGGCTGACCGAGACCCGCTTCCGCCTCGACCCCGGCGACGCCCTGCTCCTCTACACCGACGGCATCACCGAAGCCCGCGCCGGACGCGGCCACCCCATGTTCGGTGAAGAACGCCTCGCCGAAACCCTCGACGAAACCCGCGGTTTGGACGCCGCCGGAACCGTGGACCACCTCTCCCGCGCGGTCGCCGACCACGCCCGAGGCCAGGCCTGCGACGACACCGCCCTCATGCTCCTGCGCGCCCCACCCACACACTGAACCGCCCCACCGCCCACCGCCCACCGCCCACCGCCCCGCGCCACGTGCCGCCGCGTCCAAGGCACGTGGCAAGCCCACAGCCGACCCGGCCGCGGCGATGGCCTGTTCCCCGTTTGCCCCTGTGCCGACGGCTCTTCCCGGAATCCGCGGCCTGCGACGCGGGTCGGGTGTCGTCGTGCCTGTCCCCCGGCCGGGTATCGGCACAGCCGCGGCACGCGAACGGGGCCCCGGTCGGAAGATGTTGACCGAGGCCCCGCACGACGTCGGGCACAACCCGCACAGTTCACCCCGAGTGACCGTGTGGACCCGACGAAGCACGTCTACCCGGCTGGGGCGCCGACCACTCGACGACACGCAGGTCGTCACCCGAAAGAGTCGCGGGCGTAGGAGAGTTCCACCCGCGCCGGACCCACCCGAGCGCGCCGGCCGCGGCCCGACGGAGCGAGCCCCGATCCTTGGCCACAGACGGGCAGAGGGCCGAGAACCAGGGTCCAAGGTTCGAAAGACGACGATCCGTGATCGGAAATATCCGCCCTGTTACCCAGGTGCGACATGTCCGTGATCGTTCGTAGGCCGTACCCCGCGTCCGCGCGGGCAGCCGCATCGGCATGACGCACAACGATCCGCTCCCGAAGTCCGCCGCCGACGCCGACGCGTTGGCGGCCCTGGTCGCCCAGGCACGGCAGTGGAGCGACCCGCGGCCTGTTCCGGACCGGGGATGGACGTTCCCGGAAGCCATCGCGGACGCGATCGGCGACCGCCTGCGACGCCCCTCGCCCCGCCTTCGGGCGATCCGGGCAAGATGGCGCCGAACCCGCGACGGAGAAGGCCGGTCGAACCGCCCGTAAGCGGCCTCCGCGCGCGACCCGACACGACGTCCCCGAGCCGAGTGAGTGCGTCGAACCCACGGCCGACCGGCGTGCCCCTCCCCCGTGGCCGAGGGAGGCGGCGCCCTACGCGTCCGCGCGCTGCGCGTCGTCAGGCGGGCGGCGGAGGATCGACCAGGCCGCCGACTCCGGAGCGCCCGGCCGGGACGCCGACGAGCCGAACACCGACGTGCTCCCGGACGGATTCGCCGACCGCGCCGGCGACCGCGTCGGTGATCGCCCGGATCAACTGCCCCTGGGCGTCCTCGATTCCCGGCAGATGCAGCGCGCCCTCGCGCACGTGGAGCGCCACGACCGGGGCGTGCACACCACCGGGGGCGTCACCCGGCACTCCGCCGACGCCCCAGCGATGCCTCGGGATGCCGAAGATCTCCACGACGGCCATCGAACGCACCCCCTTGCCGTACACCCGCACCAACGCCTCGGTGAGCGACCGGACCAACCGGCCCTCGACCTCCCCGTCCAGTTCCTCCTCGTGAACACATACCTGGAAATGCGGCATCGGATTCTCCCCTCGCCGGCTTCTTCGCCCACGCCGAGTACAACATTGCTTTGCAAGCAAAGCATCTTTGCTCACAAAGGTAAACCGCATCCGCCGCGTCGATCAACAGTGAGCGGGTGCGGCGGCGGCCGGGCCCTGGGCCGGGCCGGCCTCGGAACGACCACCAGGTGCGTACCGGGCCGAGCGGACGCCGGGCGGCAACGAGCGGATCGCCCGGCCCCGCCCACCGCGCGCCCTTCCCGTCCGGGTCACACCGCGGCAGGCCGTGGCGTCGGATCCGGCTCCGATATCCCGTTCGCGCGACCGCTTCGGCCGGATGACGCGAGGCCCCACGGGCCCGAGTTCGTGCCGAGTACCTCCCTGTACCGTTGCTTTTCGGCCAGCGCCGCAAGGCATGTACACGGGCTTGAACGAAGGGTTACGGGGATTTGAAGGTCACGGGGAAACGCCGAATATCGTTGGTCGCCGCGATCGCGGCGAGCGCCGCGATCGTGGGCGGGTTGCAGCTCTCGGGCTCGGCGTTCGGCGACCAGAGCGATCAGGATGCCAAGCCGGCGCCGACCGCCGAGGCTCCGGTGCCGACCCAGCAGGCGCTGGAAGAGGTCGAGCCACCCGACTCCGCTTGGTCGGATGTGGACGGCACCGCGTTCGTCAACGGCCGAATGACGATTCCCGCAGTCGGCCCCGGCCGGCAACGCACTGCCGTGTCCGCCGCCGCGGCGGCACCGTCCGGGCCCGGGTGGAAGTCGGGCGGCGCGACGAAACTCCTGTCGACCGGCTACACGATCAAGTTCTACGACCAGAAGTCCGTCGACTGGCTGGGGCCGTACGTCAAGCGCTCCGCAGCCGAGATCCGGCGGGACACCGCGCTGCCGATCAAGGTGGACACCAACCCGGTCGGCCACGACTACGTCCGCCCCAAGGGCGAGATCGTGATCGGCGCGTTCCTCAACCCGTGCGTGACCACCACCGACGGCAGTCCGTGGAAGATCGTCATGGACGGATCCGGTACGCCGGGCTGGAGTTGCGGGTTCCACTCGCGCAGCACTCCGGACACGGTGACCAGCGGGCACGCGTACGTCAACACGTCCTTCTTCACCGCCGACGGCAAGCCCATCGCGCGCTTCGGCGAGGTCGGCATGCGGAACCACATCAGCCACGAACTGGGCCACACCCTGGGCCTGGCACACGCCGACGACGCGCCGAAGACGTGCGTCAAGGGCACGGACTCGGGCGAGACCCCGGTCATGTGCTCGGTCGTGAACGCCTACCCGGACTCCCGCGCGGGCCAGTACGTGCAGCAGTTCGACGTGCAGGGCCTGCGCTCGCTGGCCGCCGCGGCCGGCGCTCCGGTGTCCCCGCAGGGCAAGGTCACCGGCATCGCCGGCAAGTGCCTGGACGTCAAGGGCGGGAAGCCGGCCAACGGCACCCAGATCCAGATCTACACCTGCAACACCGGCCCGGGCCAGTCCTGGATCCTGCATCCGGACGGCACGCTGCGCTCGATGGGCAAGTGCCTGGACAATGCCCGCAACGCGAGCACCGAGGGCAACAAGATCTCGTTGTGGGACTGCAACGCCTCGGCCGCCCAGAAGTGGAAGCTCGACGCCAAGGGTCGGATCGTTCACGTCGCGAGCGGCAAGGTCCTCGACGTCAAGGGCGGAAGCACCGCCAACAGCACCGTGGTGCAACTCCACTCCGCCAACGCGGGCAAGGGCCAACTCTGGACCGTCCCCAAGTAGGACGAAAGCGCAACCGAGGCAGGACCGAGGAAGCAGGACCGAACCAGGACGGCGGACACTCCCGTCGATCGGTGACGCGAGTCCCGGCGAGCGCACCCTTCGGCAAGGCGGCCCGGGTCGGCTCCACCGACCCGGGCCGCCACGCGTTCGGCGCTCGGCCCCACCCCGCAACTTGCCGCGCTCGGGCGGGCTGTGCCCTTTCCCGCGCCCTTTCCCGTGCTTCCCGCGCCCTTTCCCGGCCGCCGCCCGCCCACCGGCGATCAAAGCCGGCCGGGCGGTGGTCCGTCGGTGGCGGCCTCTTCCGTGGTGAGCAGGCAGAGCGCTGTTCTCAGCATGGCCGTGCTCCAGTTGAGCGGCGTGTGGGGCGAGGGGACGATCAGTTCGTTGCCCTGGTCGTCGCGGTAGGTGACATGGCATTCCGGGACGCGGTAGGGCGGCACTTTCCTGATGTGGTAGCCGTCGTCCTCGCGGAGCACCGCATGCCACTGGTCCTCGCCGGTGACGGCGGCCAGCATGGCGTTCAGCTGCCGCACCGCGAATTCGCGGTACTCCCGGGCCTGTTCGGGGTCGCTCCGCCGCGTGTGCAGACTTCGGCGGGCGCCCCATGCGGCCAGTTGTCCGAGTGGATGCGTCCAGGCGGCTTCGCGCCCCTGCGGCGTCAGACGGCCGCGCATCTCCTGCTTGCGGTCCAGGTCCACGTCACCGCCGCGGGCCTCCGCGTCCGCCCGCACCTCGTCCTTGATGGCGCGGACGATCGCCTGCACCTCGTGCGTATGGAAGTTGACGCGCTGGTAGGAATCGCCCGCATAGCGGATGAAGCCGCCGGTGGCCGGATCCACCAGGGAGAGCAACGCTTCGAGGACCATGGTCTCCACCTCGCGCGCGGTCATCCGCCGAGCCGGCTCACCGATGGGGACGCGGGCTTCGGCGAGCAGTTCCGGCAGACCGTACATCAGCAGGTAGACCAAGGACGCGTCCGCCCGGCGGTGTCGAATCGAGTCGAGCTCGTAGTCCGGTGACTCGAACGGGATCCTGCGGCCGATTTCGCGCAGACCGGCGTCCACCATCGTGCCGACTCTCGTGGTGAAGTCCTCGCCGTCCGCCAGGAAAGCCAGTTTCCCGTTCTCGGTCAGCACCCTGATCCTGTCGAGCAGGGCAGTTTCGACGGCCATCACCGAGGTGCGCCGCGCGGCGATCTCCTCCCACGATCCGGAGCTTTCGTACCGGGGAAATCCGACCGCCCGCAGGAACGGCACCACGAAGCGCAGGAACTCCCGGTGCGACGGCAACAGTTCGTCGGTTCCGAGGAACCCCCGAGCCACGGCGTCCAGGACGAGGAACGCCAGCATCTGGAACGAATCCTGCTTGTTCCGCCACGAGTTCGGCTTCTCGGCATCGAGATCGTCGAACCACAGGGATATCTGCGGCCATTCCTCCTGCCCGGTGTCCCCCCGCTCCACGACGGCGGCGAACCGGGCGAGTTGCGCGGGTGTGGAGATCAGGTGCAGCGCGCTGTGGATCAGTTCGCGCCCGATCTCCCCTTCCGCCGCGTATCGGGACGGGTCGCTCAGGAAGAGCTCCATCATGGCGCTCGCGGACTGCACGTGATCGCGCAGGTAGAACATGGTCGACATCTCGCCGTGCCGCACGGTGGGATCGGCGCCGATATCCGTCGCCGCGACGATGCACACCCGGCGCGCCGCACCGTCGATCCGAACGCTCCCCGCCTCGATCACCGGCAGGTCGAGCGCGCCCCGCTCCTTCAGCAGCGCCTCCACGGCGCGCAGGTGCGTCGGCGAGTCCCCCGCCTCCACCAGGCGCGCCAAAGCCCGATTGGCAAACCGGATCCCGGCGCCTTCGGTCGTCCGGTGCGGGTGACTTTTCGCCATCAGCTCGCGCAACAGGGCCCGGTCGTACTGCTGGTGAGATGCGGACACACTTGCTCCGTCGTACGTGGCCGGCACCGGGACGGCACGGCCTGTGGATCCTGGGGAAACAACGTCGCACCGGGCATCGCATCGACGTCGACGATCCTCCGCACGATCGGTCCGGCGATGATCCTCCCACGGCCCGCAATCCGTCCGCCGCGGAGGCGGGCACGTCCTTGGCCACGGGCAAGCCTTCCGACCCGGGCCCGCCGCGCCGCGAACGCGCGGGACCGCGGGTTCGGCACCCCGAAGCCGGTGCTGCCAGGACAAGGAAGGCGCAGCTTGCCACCGGCTGGTGTGGTTCGGCACCCGGATCCGAGCCGTGGTACGGCCGCGCGCCGGCGCGGTCTCGGGTCAGGCGGCGTCGAAGCGCCACCGGGTCTGGGTGTAGGTGCCCTTGCCGAAGCCGAAGACGGTCGTCGGCGCGACGCGGTAGACCGCGGCCCGGTTGCCGTCCCTGCCCTGGAAGGCTCCGTCACGCACGTCGAAGTGCCACTCCGGGCCGTATTTGCCCTGGTACGCGTCGGCCAGCCGACTCAGCCGCGTGTGGTCGGTCAGCAGCGCCGCCTCGCCCTCCACGACCAGGTCCAGGCCCTGGTGCAGAGCGTTGTCGCCGGTGGTCAGCACACAGTTCGCGTTGGCGGCGAGGTTGCGCGCCTTGCGCTCCTCGGCGCCCGTACAGAAGTGCAACGCGTCGTCGAGCCAGACACCCAACAGCGGGGTGACGTGCGGCCGTCCCTCGGGTCGCACCGTGGTCAGCCAGTACACCGGCGCGGTCGCGAGCCGGGTGACGGCTTCCGACCACGGGGTGGCGACGGCCGCGGGGTCGCTGTAGCGCGCGTCGAGATCGGTACGGGGTTCGTGCTTCGACATCAAGGCGTCCTTCGGGGAGGCGGTCGGTGGGGGTCTGCACATGATGAGACCGCGCTTCGCCGTGAAACTCATCGGTGGGCGCGCGTTGTTCACCCGATGGAAGGAGCCGCTGCACACCGTGCCGGTCGGGCAACACGCTCTGCGAGCGGAGTCCGAGCGGTGATACACCGTCAGAAGACGGCCGGATCGAGGGGATCGACCACGACGAGTTCTTCGATGTGCTCGCCCAGTTGCTCACGCGCTTCCCGGGGCAGGCCCGTGTCCATGATCAGCGCGTCCGCGTCGCCGAGTTGGGCGATCGTGCTGATCCCGATCAGGCCCCACTTGGTGTGGTCGGCGACCACGACCAAGCGGCGGGCGGCTCGCACGAGGGCGTGATTGGTCTCCGCCTCCAGCAGGTTGGGAGTGGTGAATCCGACGCGTGGGCTGATGCCGTGGACGCCCAGCATGAGCATGTCGACGTTGAGACTCCGTAACGCCGCGACCGCGACGGGACCCACCAGCGCGTCCGACGGTGTGCGCACGCCGCCGACGATCACCACGGTCTGGTCGGAACGGCCGGATTGGTGGAACACGTCCGCGACCGGAATCGAGTTGGTGACCACCGTGAGCCCGGGGACGTCGACGAGTTGCCGGGCCAATGTCCATGTCGTCGTCCCGGCGGACAACGCGATGGCGCTGTTCGGCGCGACCATCGCCGCCGCGCGCCGGGCGATCGCCTCCTTCTCCGCGGCCTGGAGCCCGGACTTGGTCACGAACCCCGGCTCCTCGGTCGAACCGCCGTCCCGCGACGTGGCTCCACCGTGCACCTTGGCGATCAGACCCTGCGCGGCCAGCACTTCGAGGTCGCGTCGAATGGTCATGTCCGAGACCCCGAATTTCCGCACCAGCGTCGCGACCCGGACGGACCCCTGAGCGGCGATCATTTCCAAGATCGTGTTTTGTCGCTGACGTGCCAGCATTCCCGATCCTCTCGCCCGTAGGTAATCAACATATTCCAACACGGCAGTGTTCGTTTCCCGCGCCGGCTTCTCGCCGTCGGCGAAAGATCCTTATACCGCACGGCCCTTCCTACCCGGGAGAAGGCGCTGCGGCAGGAGTTTTACCAAAGCGAGTCTTGTTGGTTAATGTTGAAACTGCTAGATATGTGAGTCGCATTACGAGTGAATACCGCGCATCCATGTTCGATTTCAAGATCGACCTTTTCCCGTGCGCAAGGAGATCCCGATGCGCAAATCCCGGTCCTTCCGCAGGTCGGAGCGCTTTCGCAGGTCGGAGCACTTCCGCCGCCGGGCCCCTTCCGTCGACGGGAGCGATCACGACGACCGGGCACGTCGACGCATCGACCATCGAGCACACGCGGCCCTCCCGGACCGCCGACTATCACAGGGGCTGACCATGACGCACCGCAGACGCACCCGGCGCAGGGCCGCGATGGTGGCGGCGTTCGCATTCGCCGTGGCGCTCACGTCCTGTTCGTCCGGCAAGGACGAAGGCGGGTCCAAAGTGCCCTCGGGCGCACCCGCTTCCTTATCCGGCACCATCAAGATCGCATATCTGCAGAAGCAGGGAGACCAGCAGTACTTCGTGGACGAGGCGGACGGCGCCCGCGCGAAGGCCAAGGAACTCGGCGTCGACCTCAAGGTCGTGAATCTCGGCAACGACACCAACAAGGCCGTCAGCGAGGTCCAGGCGGCAGTGGCACAGAAGTACAACGGTGTCGTGATCGTCGTACCCGATCCCGCGGTGGGGCCGCAGGTCGTCGACATCGCCACCGGTGGCGGCGCACCGCTTCTCGCGTCCGACGATCAGATCTGTGTCGGCGGGGCCGATCCGACCAGGTGCGCCAAGGACAAGCTGGTCCCGCGCGTGGGCTTCAGCGGCCCCCAGATGGGCACTCAGGTGGGCCGACGTGCGGCCGAGGAATTCAAGAAGGCGGGCTGGACTGCCGCCGACACCGCGATCATCGCCGCGTGGAAGCAGGACGTGACGGTCTGCACCGACCGGGTCGACGCCGCCCACGAGGCGTTCGAACAGGCGACCGGCACGGACGTCAAGGTCCTCAAGGTCGGCACCGACAACACGCCGCCCGATGCCCAGAACAAGACGGCCGCCACGATGAGCGGCAACCGATCCGTGAAGCACTGGATCGTGTGGGGCTGCAACGACGAGAACGTGAGCGGCGCGGTCACCGCGCTGCAGAACGGCGGCTACGGGGCGGCCGACGTGATCGGCGTGGGACTGGGCGGCTATCTGGCGTGCAAGGACTGGGGTTCCGGCAAGCCGAGCGGGATGAAGGCCGCGTTGTTCATCAACGGCCACGAGGTCGGCGGTCTCGCCGTACAGACCATGGTCGATCGGCTCAGGAACGGCAAGCCCTTCCCCGCCGAGGCGTTCGCGACCACGAAGATGGTCGACCCCTCGAACTGGCAACAATCCGGCCTCAAGTGCACGTGACCCGGCCCGGCCCGCGGCCGCGCGTCGAACCGCCTGCCGTCGGCCCTGACGGCACCGCCCGGCACGAGTCGCGGCGACCCGGGCCCGGATGGGCCGCCGCGACCTCCCGAACCGCCCTCGAGGTCCAGCCATGACGAAAAGCCCACCTCTCGATCTCCCCGGCCCCGCGCTCGCCGTCGAGAACATCCACAAGGACTTCGCCGGAGTCCACGCCCTGCGCGGCATCACCCTGGACTTCCCCCGCGGCACCGTCACCGCGCTCATGGGGGAGAACGGCGCCGGCAAGTCGACCCTCATCAAGATCATCAATGGCGACCATCGACCCGCCCGCGGCCGGGTCCTCGTCGCCGGCACACCCCGCGAACTGCACAGCCCCGCCGACGCGCGCAGGCACGGGATCCGCGTGATCGCGCAGGAGCCCGAGATCGTCCCGCACGTCAGCGTGGCCGAGAACGTCTACATCGGCGCACTGCCGCACAAGGCGGGCCGCATGCTCGATCGAGGCACGCTGTATCGCCGCATGCGCTCCGACCTCGAACGCCTGGGATTCGCACACGCCATCGCCCCCGAGACCCTCGGCTCGCGCCTCTCGCCCGCGCAGCGCCAGCTCGTGGAGATCCTGCGCGCCCTCACCACCGAGGCCGCCGTCCTGGCCTTCGACGAACCGACCTCGTCGCTGTCCGAACACGAGGTGGAGGCGCTCTTCGACCTCATCCGGCGACTTCGCGACCAGGGCCTCGCCATCATCTACGTCTCGCACCGCATGCAGGAGATCTTCCGCCTCGCCGACCGCATCGCGGTGTTGCGCGACGGCGAGCTTGCCGGCGTACGCGACGCCGCGCAGGCCGACGAAGGCGAGGTCGTGCGACTCATGGTCGGACGCGACCTGTCGGCGCTGTTCGCGCGCAGGCGCAGCGCCGGCGATCGGGTCGTCCTCGACGTACACGATCTCACCACCGACCACGTGTCGAACGTGCACCTGGACGTACACGCGGGCGAGGTCGTCGCCCTGGCCGGCCTGGTCGGCGCCGGACGATCCGAACTGGCCGCCGCCCTGGTGGGAGATCTGCCGATCCGCTCCGGCGAGGTGCGCGTCGAGGGCCGGCCGCTGCGGCTGCGCATCCCCCGGGACGCCGTTCGGGCGGGCATCGGCTACGCGCCCGAGGAACGCAAGGCCCAGGCGTTGTTCATGACCGGCTCGGTTCGTCACAACATCAGCGTCGCCGTCCTGGACCGTCTGCGTCGCTTTCGATTCGTCGGCTCGCATCGCGAACGACGCCTGGCGCAGCAGTTCGTCGACCGCCTCGAAGTGCGCACCCCGTCGATCGACCACGAAGTGCGCAAGCTGTCGGGCGGCAACCAGCAAAAGGTCGTGCTCGCCCGCTGGCTCGCTCGTCGGCCCAAGATCCTGATCCTGGACGAACCCACCCGCGGCATCGACATCGGCGCCAAGGCGGAAATCTACCGCCTCATCGACGAGTTGGCCGGAACCGGCGTCGCCATCCTGGTCATCTCCTCCGAACTGCCCGAGGTGCTCGGTCTCGCGGATCGGATCGTGGTGATGCAAAACGGCAGGATCACCGGCGAACTCGACCGCGCGGACGCCGACGAGGAGGGCATCCTCGCCCTCGCCATGGCATCCGACCTCGCCGAACCGACCCGGGGGAACCCGTCATGACCACCACGACCAACGCGCCGCCACCGCTGCCCACCACCACCCCCGGCGCCCATGCCCGGGCCTTGCCCCGCCGCGTCGTCACGGCCGTCGGCGCGCAGAACACCAGCCTCATCGGTGCGCTCATCGTCGTCGTCGGCACCTTCGCCTGGCTCGACGACGGCTATCTCACCACCGCGAACATGACCGTGATCGGCGACACGGTCGCGGTGACCGGCCTGCTCGCGGTCGTCCAGACCGTCGTGATCATCTGCGGAGCGCTCGACATCTCCGTCGGCTCGCAGGCGGGCATCGCGTCCGTCGTCAGCGCCATGGCGTTCACCTCGACCGACGGCAACGCGGCCCTCGGCGTTCTCGCCGCCATCGGCGTCGGCATCGCGGCGGGTGTGGTCAACGGCATCGTCATCGTGTACGGGCGGGTCAACCCCGTCATCGCCACCCTGGCCACCCTCGCCGCCTACAAGGGCGTTGCCCAACTGCTGGCCGGCGGCCGCGCACAGGGCTACGTCCTCGGCGACGACTTCTTCATCTTCGTGGCACGCGGCAAGATCCTCGGACTGTCCGTCCAGATCTGGACGTTGTTCGTGGTCGCCGTCGCCGTGCACGTCCTGCTCAAGTACACCGACATCGGCCGCAACATCTACGCCATCGGCGGCAACGACACCGCCGCGCGCCTCGCCGGCATCAACATCAACAAGTACCTCGTGGCCGTGTACGCCCTCGCCGGCGTCGTCGCGGCAATCGCCGGCGTCATCCTGACCGCCCGCACCGGCTCCGGCCAGCCCACCTCCGGCAGCGAGGGCCTGGAACTCAAGGCCATCACCGCCGCCGCGCTCGGCGGCTGCGCCCTCAAGGGCGGCAAGGGCGGCATCGGCGGCACCCTCCTCGCCGTCTTCCTGCTCGGCGCCCTCGAAAACGGCCTCAACGTCGTCGGCGTCAACTCCTTCTGGCAAAACGTCGCCCAGGGGGCACTGCTCGTGGTCGCCGTCGTCATCCAACAACGGCGCAACGGGGAACGCGCCGTCGGATTGCCCACATAGGAAGCGGCGTTCACCCGCCGGACATCAACCATCGACATCACCACATCCCGAGTCTGGAGCCGTCCGTGCATACGGTACGAACCATCCTCGCCCGCCGCCTCGCGGCCACTCTCACCGCGCTGCCACTCCTGCTCCCGACGGTGGGCACGGTCGCCCTGGCCGGTGCGTCCGTCGTCGCCGCCCCGCCGGCCGCCGCAGCGCCCGACGGTCAGGCGGTGCTCCCCCCGATGGGGTTCAACAACTGGAACTCGACCCACTGCCGGGCCGATTTCAACGAGACGATGATCAAGGGCATCGCCGACCTCTTCGTGTCGAAGGGGCTCAAGGCCGCCGGCTACCGGTACGTCAACCTCGACGACTGCTGGGCCCTACCGAACCGGGACGCATCAGGCAATCTGGTCGCCGACCCGGTCCGCTTCCCGCACGGCATCAAGGCCGTCGCGGACTACGTGCACGGCAAGGGTCTCAAGTTCGGCATCTACACCAGCGCCGGCACCAAGACCTGCAACCCCGCCGGGTTCCCCGGCGGGCTCGGCCACGAGCGCCAGGACGCGAACCTGTTCGCCTCCTTCGGCGTCGACTACCTCAAGTACGACAACTGCAACAACCAGGGCGTGGACGCCAGGAAACGCTACACCGACATGGCGAACGCCCTGCGCGACACCGGCCGCCCCATCGTCTTCTCCCTCTGCGATTGGGGCGAGAGCAAGCCCTGGGAGTGGGCGGCCCCGATCGGTCACCTGTGGCGCACCACGGGCGACATCTCGGACAACTGGTACTCGATGCTCGACATCGCACACCGGAACCAACCGCTCGCCCCGTACGCCGGCCCCGGTCACTGGAACGACCCGGACATGCTGGAGGTCGGCAACGGCGGCATGACCGCCGCCGAGTACCGCACCCACTTCACGCTCTGGTCGATGATGTCCGCGCCGCTGTTGATCGGGACCGATCTGCGCACGGCGAGCCCCGAGACCTTCGGGATCCTCGCCAACACCGATGTGATCGCCGTCGACCAGGACCCCCTGGGCAAGCAGGGCACGGTGGTCGCGAACAGCGGAGGTCTGATGGTCATGGTCAAGGAGTTGGCGAACGGGGACCGGGCCGTCTCACTGACCAACGAGACCTGGACCACCGCCACCGTCTCCACCACCACGGACGCCCTGGGCATCGGCAACCGCGGCCCTTATCGGCTGAAGGACCTGTGGACCAAGGCCGTCTCCACGAACACGTCCGGCACGATCAGTGCCTCCGTGCCCTCCCACGCCACCGTCGCGTACCGGATCACGCCCGGTCCGCTCCCACTTCCTCCCTCGGGCACGTCCCACCTGTCCGACGTCCCCTGGACGGGCATGGTCAACGGCTGGGGTCCGGTGGAGAAGGACCGCAGCAACGGTGAGCGGGCGGCCGCCGACGGCCGGGCCCTGACGATCAACGGCACCGTGCACGCCAAGGGCCTCGGCGCGCACGCCCCCGGCAGGATCACCTACCACCTCGATGCCCGCTGTACCCGTCTGACGGTGGACGTGGGCGTGGACGACGAGAGCGCCTCGACCGGGGCGGTCGCCTTCCAGATCTACCGGGACACCACGAAGGTGGCGGACAGCGGCGTGATGACCACGGCGGACCCGGCCAGGAGACTCGACGCCGACCTGACCGGAGGCCGCACGCTGACCCTCGTCGTCACCGACGGCGGCAACGGCATCGACCACGATCACGCCGATTGGGCGACCCCCAGGCTCACCTGCAACTGACCCGCCGACGGCCCGATCGGCCGGCTTCGCGCGCGACCCCGACAACCGGACGCGACGAGCCCGCGCGCTGAATCACCCGCGCGGGCTCGCCCGTTCGGGGTCGTGACGCGGCGAGGCGCGGTACGGGCGGCGCGGCCCGCGTGTTCGACGACCGCGTCGCGGGTGCCGGGGGCACGGTCGTGGTGGAGGCGGTCTCCGCCGCGGTCATGGGTGGGCCTCCCCGGTGACGACCTCGTGCACGGTCGGCACGAAGTCGCGCGCGGGCGTCGACGGAAACGTCTCCGAGGGGCTGGCGGCACCTGCTCTACGCGAGTAGCGTTTCGGCGTTCGGTCGCGCATCCGGCCCGCCTGACGGGCCGTCAAGGAGGTTGTACGCCTGTGGACCGTCGTCGTTTCCTGTCCCGTGGCGCGGTGGTCGCGGCCGGCGCCGCCGTCGGCGGGCCCTTCCAAGGCCTCGTCGCAGGCGCCGCGCACGCCGCCCCGAGAGCCGCTGCCCGGAGCGCCGAACGGGGACGTCCCGGAACCGGCGGATACGGCCCACTGGCACCCGTCCCCGACGAACGCGACGGCGTGGTACGGCTACACCTGCCCGAGGGCTTCCACTACCGCTCCTTCACCCCGGCCGGCTCCCCGCTCACCGACGGCGGCCCGACCCCCGGCAAGCACGACGGCATGGCCGCCTTCCGTGGCCGTCGCGGCACGACCGTTCTCGTCCGCAACCATGAAGTCAACGGCCCGGTGGGCGCGTTCGGCGACGCGGCGCGAGCCTACGACCCGGCGACGGGCGGCGGCACCACCACCGTCGTCGTGGACCGGTACGGCACGGTGGAGGCGTCGTACGTCAGCCTCAACGGCACCCAGATGAACTGCTCGGGCGGTCCCATGCCATGGGGATCGTGGCTCTCCTGCGAGGAGACCGTCAACGGTCCCGACGTCGGCAACGACTTCACCGGCGCCGACAACGGGAAGCTCACGCAAAAGCACGGCTATCTGTTCGAGGTGCCGACCGACGGCGTCTCGACGCGGGTGCCGATCCGCAGCGCCGGCCGATTCGCCCACGAGTCGGCGGCGTTCGACCCGATCAGCGGCGCGGTGTACCTCACCGAGGACAACTTCGGCTTCGCGTCCGGCTTCTACCGCTACCTGCCGCCCGTCAGCCCCTGGGTCGGCGGCCGGTTGCGCGACGGCGGCCGACTCCAGATGCTCGCGGTGCGGGGGCGTCCCGGGCTGGACCTGTCCGCGGCGCAGCGTCCCGGTGCGGCGTACGACGTGACCTGGGTCGACATCGACGACCCCGACCCCACGTTCGCCCCGGGCACCACCAACGACCAGGCCATCCAGGCCGTCGGGAACCAGGGCCGGGCCCGGGGCGCGGCGCTCTTCTCGCGGCTCGAAGGCGCGTACCACCAGCGCGGCGTCGTCTATTTCGTCTCCACCCAGGGCGGCGCGACCGCGCCCGGCGAAGCGGCGCCCGACGGATTCGGCGACGGGCGTGGCCAGGTGTGGGCGTACCACACCGTCACGCGGTGCCTTCGGCTCGTGTACGAATCGCCGACCGCGACCAGGCTCGACCTCCCGGACAACATCACGGTCAGCCCGCGCGGCACGCTCGTCCTGTGCGAGGACGGCGACGGGGACAACTTCCTGCGCGGCCTGACCGCGGACGGCCGGATCTTCGACCTGTCGAGGATGGAACCGGTCGCCGGCGACCCGGGCGCCGAGTTCGCGGGCGCGACCTTCGGTCCGGACGGGCACACCCTGTACGTCAACATCCAGTCCAAGCTGGGCATGAGCATCGCCATCTGGGGCCCCTGGCACCGGGCGGGCTTCTGACGGGCCCCACGGCACACACCCGGACCCACACCCCAGCCGACCCGGGACCGGCCGACCGGCCCTTTGCCGATACAGCAAAGATAGTTGCCATATTCGTGGCGGCGGGCGCAGCCTGAGGCATGGCCGTATCAAGGCCGTTGCCGACCATCAGGAGGGCCGAAATGAGCAACCCGGTACACGACGTCGAGAGCGGGCGTGGAGACGACCGCGCAGCGCCCGAAGGCAACCGCCTCCGCCACATCCGAGCCGGCGGGGCCGCCGGGCCGGACGGGCCCGCCGCCGTCATCAGCGGTGGCACGGTCGGCTCGAAAAAGCTCTGGATGGGCCTGGTGGTGAACCCGCCGTCGAGCGCGACGGACAACCACCACCACGGCGACTCCGAGGCGGGGGTCTACGTGGTCAGCGGACACCCGTTGTACTTCTACCACGACGGCACCAGGGAGGTACGCATCGAAGCGGGCCCGGGCGACTTCCTCCATGTCCCCCCGTTCGTCCCCCACCGCGAGGAGAACCCCGACCCGCACGAGCCGGTGGTCGTCGTGATCGCCCGAACCACTCAGGAACCGATCAAGATCTCCGTCCCGGAGTTGTACCGACTCGAAGACACACCCGCGCGCTGACGCGAAACGGGCCGGCGAGCGCGGGGTTCGCCGGCCCCCATCGGTTTCCCCGGCCCATCCTCTCGGCAGTCACCCGCCCAAGATGGGACACACGCCGCGAAGCGATTCGGACACGGGTGCGCAACCGGCGCCCACCACACGGCAGTTCCGGCTCGCCTCCGATCAGAGCAACTCGCCGGAGGAGCACGGGTATTCGAGCGCACCGCCGCAGCCGAGACCGGCACCGGCGGGCACATTCTTTCGAATATCCGACAACTAGGCAATAGGGGCGAATTTCCGCAATTCCCCTATGCGGCTTCGCCGTGATGCGCTGTCATATCCGTGCCGGATCGCCCCGCTCGTCTCGTTATGGGAAGGCAGGAATATGGGCAGATACAGGTACGGAACCGCGTCGTCGGCCATCGCGCTGGCCGCCGCGGGATTGCTCGCGGCCGCGGGAGGTACGGCTCACGCGGAAGCGGGTCAGGACAGCATCGGCATGTACAAGCAGGAGAAGTCCCAGTGGTGCTGGGTCGCCTCCGGCCTGACCATCGCCAAGTTCCACGGCTTGGGCTCCACACAGACGGACTTCTGCGACCGCGCCCAGCCCTACTACGGCTGCAACAACCAGCCCGCCACGCTCGACGACATGGCCAAGGGCTGGAAAAGCCTCGGGCTGACCCATCTCGGCTCGGGTCTGAACAGCGCGGCCACATTCAACCAGGTGTACACCGAGGTCAAGGCGGCCCGGCCGGTCGGTGCCCGCATCGGGTGGACGTCCGGTGGTGGCCACATGAACGTGGTCTACGGCTTCGACACGTCGCGCAACACGATCGCCGTGGCCGACCCCTGGCCGGACACCGCCACCTACACATGGTGGAACTACGCCGACTACGTGAGCAACAGCTCGTCGAAGTGGACCCACTCCCGCATCGGCATCTCCCGCTAAGGCAGGCGACATGCGCGACACCAGCGACACCACACCGGCCGGCACGCACGCGGGCTCTCGCTTTTCCCGCCTGTCCGTCGTCCTCGCACTGACCGCATCCGCACTGCTGTCCGTCGCCGGGCCGGCCCACGCGGCCCTGGCCAAAGACCCGCTCCCCGCCGACATCCCCGACTATCAGGCCGCCCTCGACGCGGTGAAGTCCACCGCCGTCCGCGACGCCGTCTGCCGATTCCTGAGCACTCCGGTGCCCGCCGACGCCGCCGGATCGATGCAGACGCTCCCCGATACGCCCGAGCCGTGCCAGGGGCTCCCGGTCTTCACGATCAAGGACCCGGTGGCACTGAACGAGATCACCCCCGGATTCGTCGCGGGCACCGTCCCGCCACTGCCCACCGAGGCGGTCAAGCTCGTATCCCTGGTCTCTTCGCTGAACACCACCGTCAACGGTCGCAACGCCACCATCATGCTCAACCCCACGCAGGGCGGCGGCTGGCATCTGGCAGCCGTGCGCGACGGCGACGCCGACGCCGCATACGCCGGCAAGGCCACGGTGGGCACCCTGGTGTTCACCGAGCCGCAAATCCGCGGCTGGTACCAGCTCAAGCTCACCACCGTCGAACCGCTCAACGATCAGGCCCGGGCGGGGCTGGGCGGCCAGGCATCGGTGTCGCTCGGCGACTACCAGAAGCTGGTCAAGGCCCGCTACGCCGACAAGTTGCTCGGCTCGGAGTACGACACGAAGGGGTACTCCAGCGGCTACGGCCACCGGGAAAGGACGGAGGAGGCGTCGTCCTCCGCCCCGCTGCTCGCCGGTTCCGGCGCGGCACTCGCCCTCGCGGGCGGGGCCCTCGCCCTCCACCGGCGTCGCCGCGCAAACACCGCCTGAACCCGACCCCGTGCACCCCTCGCCCCGCCCCCGTCAGCCGGCCGGGGGCGGGGCGAAGCCCTCCTCGCCCCGGCGAGATGCGGCCCATCCGCGACCGGCCGGACTGCCGCCGGGCCCGGCCGGGTCGTCGGCGAAGGGGCCGTCCCGTCCGCGCCGAACCTAATCGCGCACGTGCAGGCCGAAACCCTTGCGGCCCGGCACTTCCAGGCCCTCCCTCAACCGCAGGGACGGGATCTCGTAGTCACCGAAGTTCTGCCGCCGGAACGCGATCGGCTCGGTCGTCTCCAGCGACAGCAGCCGCTCCTTCCACGCCTTCGCGACGTCCTCGAAGTCGCCGCCGGTGATCCTGTCGGCGCCGTACAGCACGAACGGCGGCAGCACCTCCATGCCCGGGTAGTACAGGATCCCGTGGTGGATCGGGAACAGCAGGTCCTCGATCGGGCCGTTGATCCCGCGATCGGTGTAGTGCGACTCCGGACCCCCGACGGTCACCGACAGGATCGCCCGCCGCCCCCGCAGCGTGCCCTCGCCGAAACGCTCGCCGTACCGGGTCTCGTCGTGCACTCCGACGCCGTACGCGAAGCGGAAGGAGAACACCCGGTCCACCCAACCCTTGAGGATCGCCGGCATCGTGTACCACCACATCGGGAACTGGAAGATCACCGTGTCGGCCCACAGCAGCTTCTCCTGCTCGGCCGCCACGTCCGGCGTGAGCACACCGGCGTCGTAGGCCCGGCCCGAACTCGGCACCACCTGCAGCGGGTTCGTGGCGTGCTCGCCGAAGTCCGCGGCGTCCACCACCGCCTTCCAGTTCATCGCGTACAGGTCGCTCACCCGCACCTCGTGCCCGGCGGCTTCGAGAGTGGACACCGCGAGGTCCTTCAGCGAGCCGTTCAGCGAACGCGGCTCGGGGTGGGCGTGGACGACGAGCGTCTTCATGGCTGTTCCCTTCGACGAGGTGTGTCGCCATGGATGCTCCGCCACCGAGGCCGCGTCGTTCAGGGGCGCTTCGTCCATCGGACGGGACTTCCTGGTAACGACAGGACCACCCTCGAGAAGCACCCCCGGGGCCATACTCAGGACATGGACGATCTTGCGGGCTTCCTGCGGACCCGGCGTTCCCGGGTCGATCCGGCGACCGTCGGCATCCCCACCGACAGCCGCCGCCGCGTCGAAGGGCTGCGCCGCGAAGAGGTCGCGCACCTGTCCGGAGTCAGCGTCGACTACTACGTACGCCTGGAGCAGGGCCGCGCGACCCAGCCCTCCGAGCAGGTCCTCGACGCGCTCGCCCGCGTCCTCGGCCTCGACGAGACCGAACGCGGGCACCTGGAGCGGCTCGCCCGGCAGCGCCGCCGCCGCGCGAACGCACCGGGCGGGCGGGTCCGGCCGGAGCTGCTGCGCGTCCTCGACCTGGTCGCCGACGCACCCGCGCTGATCATGGACCACCGGCTGGACGTGCTCGCCGGGAACCACCTCGCCGGGCTCCTCTACGGCCGGCCGCTGCCGGGCCTGAACACCGCCCGGCACATCTTCCTCGAGGAGGCCGAGCGCGGCCTGTACGCGGACTGGGAGGCATGCACCCTCGACGTGGTCGGGCACCTGCGCCTGGCCGCCGGCAAATACCCCGAGGACCCCCGACTGGCCTCGCTCATCGGCGAGTTGGCAATGGGCAGCGAACGCTTCCGCCGCCTCTGGGCCCGCGCGGACGTGCGCGCCCGCACCCACGGACGCAAGGCGTACCGGCACCCGCTGGTCGGACTGCTGGAACTGCATCAGGAGAACTTCGCGCTCCCCGACGAATCAGGCATGGAGCTGCTCGTGCTGTCCGCGGCCCCCGGCAGCCCCACCGAGGACGGGCTGCGCCTGCTCGCGGGCCTGGGGCCTGTCTTCGATCCCGCGTCGGGCTCCGCGGCGCCCGGTGCCGTGCCTCGGCGTGCCGGGGAAGCGCTCGCATAGCGGTTCCATGCGGGTGGTTCACCCGGGGCGGCGAGGTGAGCGGGCGGGCGCCCCGCGTCGCCTCGGAAGCCGCGGCACGTGATCGATGTCCACGTCATCGCGCAACGCTGCGCGTCGCCGACGTGGCGCCGGTCTCCCCGCCGAGCCGCTCGGCGAGGAGCATCGCCACATCGTCCGCCAGTCGGCCCTGGGTATGGCGGATCAATCCCTGGTGCAGGTGTTCCAGGAACTCCGGCGGGGTGCAGGCGGGCGCCGCTTGCATCGCTTCGGGCAGGGCGAAGAAGTCGTTGTCGCGGTTGCGTGCCTCGAGCACGCCGTCGGTGTGCAGCAGCAGCCGGTCGCCGGGGACGAACACATAGGTCTCCGTCTCGCCGGGAGGACCGGTGATCAAGTCCTCCAGGCCGAGGGGCGGAAGTGGTGAGGCGGGCGTCAGGGCGCGAACCGTGCCCCGGCGCAGCACCAGCGGCGGCGGGTGGCCGCGGTTGACCAACTCGACCACGAGCCTGTCGGGTACCTGAGCCACGAGCACGGTGACGAACGACTCCGCCCGCTCCTCCTCGTCGTCCCGACCGATCCCCCGCGGCATGGCGCTTTCCCGGCGCAGCGCGGCCGCACAGTGGGCCACGACCTCCACCAGGTCGTCCTCGTAGTGCACGGCTTCCCGGAAGGCGCCCAGCACCGCCGCGGCCGAGCGCACGGCGGGCAGCCCCTTGCCGCGGACGTCCCCGATGATCATCCGGACCCCGTACCGCGTCTGCACGGCCTCGTACAGGTCACCCCCGATCTGCGCGCCGCTCTCCGCCGCGAGGTACATGCTCGCGGTCCGCACCGGACCCAATCGGGCGGGCACCGGCCGGAGCAGGACCCGCTGTGCCGCCACGGCGATCCGGCGGACCTGGTCGAGTTCGGTCCGCCTGCGCGCGTGCATGAACGCACTGGTCGTGACGCTGGCCGCGGACACCAGGAGAATGGCCAGGAAGTTCGTGTAGACCTGCCGGCTGCCCCACGCCTCGTTGTACGTCGCGGTGCTCACACTGACGGCCAGCGCGACCGCCGCCGCCGAGATCGTCCCCTTGGGGCCCATCGTGACCGCGGCCAGTGCCGGCGTCGCGGTCAGCAGCGGGCCGGTGTACAGAATGTGCGCGGGCGAGAACTCGATCGCAACCACCAGGAGGGCGATCGCGAACGGCACACACTGGGCGAGCATGACCAGGAGCCGGCTGTGACCGCCGGCTCCCGATCCGGGAGCCGAGCGCAGGAGTGACCGCATACATACAGCTTGACCCCCCGAAGCGGGGCGTTCCACTCATCCCCGGCCGGGTCCGTCGGGTCGCGACCGTGCACGGCCCACCCGGCCCGGGCACCCCGGCACGCCGCGCCGCCCCGTCGAGCCCGATCGGGACCGGCCCTCGCCGAGTCAGCCGGTCGCGTCGGAGCGCCCCGAAAGGTCGGCGAGGGGAACGTCCACATCGGCGAGTTCGCCTGCGTCGACCACTCGGCCGGAGGTGACGAGGGCGCGGATCGGGTCGGTGACGTCCCAGACGTTGACGTTCATGCCCGCCAGTACGCGGCCCTCGGCGAGCCAGAAGGCGATGAACTCGCGAGTGTCCCGCCGGCCGCGGAAGACGACTCGGTCGTAGTCGCCGGGTTCGACGTAGCCGGTGTACTCCATGCCCAGGTCGTACTGGTCGGTGAAGAAGTACGGAACGCGGTCGTAGGTCACGTCCTGACCGAGCATCGCCTTGGCCGCGACCTGCGGCTGGTTGACGGCGTTGGCCCAGTGCTCGACCCGGATGTGCTTGCCGAGCAGTGGGTGGAAGGCGTTGGCGACGTCCCCGGCGGCGTGGACGTCCGGGTGCGAGGTGCGCAGGTGCGCGTCGACGCGGATGCCGTTGTCGACCTCCAGGCCGGCAGCCTCGGCAAGCCGGGTGTCGGGGGTGATGCCGACCCCGACGATGACCGCGTCGGCGTCGATGCGGCTGCCGTCGGTCGTCAGCACACCGTTCACCCGGCCGCCGGTACCGGTGATCTCCGCGACCTGGACACCGAAGCGCAGATCGACCCCGTGATCGGCGTGCAGGTCGGCGAAGGTCCGGGCGACCTCGCGGCCCAGCACCCGCAGCAGCGGCAGCTCCGCCACCTCCAGCAGGGTCACCTCCACGCCGGCCGCGCGGGCGGCGGCCGCGGTCTCCAGACCGATCCAGCCGGCGCCGATCACCACGACGCGGGATGCGGACCCGAAGGCTTCCTTGATCCGGTCGCTGTCGGCGAGTCGGCGCAGGTAGTGGACGCCGACGAGGTCGCCCCCGGGCACGGTCAGGCGGCGCGGTGTGGAGCCGGTGGTCAGGAGCAGCTTCGCGTAGCCGATGCGGCTCCCGTCGACGAGCGTCACCTCGTGTCCGGCCGGGTCGACCGCGGTCGCGGTGACGCCCCTTCGCAGGTCGACGTCGTGCTCGGCGTACCACTCGGGGGGATGAACGTAGACGCTGTCACGCTCGTCCCTGCCCAGCAGATAGCCCTTCGAGAGCGGTGGCCTTTCGTAGGGGCGCTCCTGCTCGTCTCCGAGCAACACGATCGGGCCGTCGAAGGCCTCTTCGCGGAGCGTCTGTGCTGCCTTGGCACCGGCCAGGCCGGCTCCGATGATCACGAATGCCGGGTTCGCGGCCATGTTCTCTCCTCTGCGGCGTCGAAGCGGCCCGCGGGCGGATGGCGTTTCGCTCTCCGCCGGCGGCGCGCCTGGCCAGGCCATCGTCCTCGACAGCCCCCGTTTCGTCGGCGGTTGCTCCGTTCCCCGGTGTGTCGGCCGACCGCACGTCGGCGCAGCTGTGACTGTTCGTCGGGGCTGTGACGTCGGTTCGTCGGAGTGACGCTCGGTTCGTCGGGGCTGGGACCCTTGGTTCGTCGGGGTTGTGACCCCCGCTTCGTCGCAGCCGGATCGGCCGTTGCCGTGCGGCTGCCCGGCGGACCCCTCCTCGACGGGCAGCCGTCTCGATCGCCTTCCGTGCCGCCGGTGTGCCTGCGACTCAGCGCAGGAAGGCGGCGGCGACTCCGGCGTCCACCGGGATGTGCAGCCCCGTGGTGTGCGAGAGGTCGCCTCCGGTCAGGGCGAAGACCGCGTTGGCGACGTGTTCGGGAAGCACTTCGCGCTTGAGCAGGGTGCGTCGGGCGTAGAACTCGCCGAGCTTGTCCTCCTCGACGCCGTAGACGGCGGCGCGCTGTGCACCCCAACCGGCGGCGAAGATGCCGGATCCGCGCACGACGCCGTCCGGGTTGACGCCGTTGACGCGGATGCCGTGCTCGCCGAGTTCGGCGGCCAACAGGCGTACCTGGTGGGCCTGGTCGGCCTTGGTGGCGCTGTAGGCGATGTTGTTCGGCCCCGCGAACACGGCGTTCTTGGAGGCGATGTAGACGATGTCGCCGCCGAGTCGCTGGTCGATCATCAGTCGGGCGGCCTCGCGCGAGACCAGGAACGAGCCGCGGGCCATGATGTCGTGCTGGAGGTCCCAGTCACGGGCGGTGGTCTCCAGCAGCGGCTTGGAGATCGAGATGCCGGCGTTGTTGACGACCAGGTCCACACCGCCGTAGGCGAGGGCGGCCTCGGCGAACGCGGCCTTGATCTGCGGGCGGGACCGACGCGGCACAGCCGCCACACGCGTTGCCCACGGTCGGCGGCCCGCCGCGATACGACCAGCCCCTGCCGCCGATCCCCCCGCCACCCGCGACGCCGCCCGCGAAACCGTTCGCACCACCGCCGCCGACGTCGGGGACGCGGCGGCGCCCACGTCGGGTCTTCGCGGTGGCGGTCGCAGCGGTCGTGGTGACGGCCGCGGTCGTCGCGGCCCTGCTCGCCACGCACGACGACACCGGCGGCCACCGGACCGCGACCGGCGCGGGTGCGGTGTCGCCGAAGCCCGAGATCACGAGCGGTGCCGGCAGCGCTCCCGCGTCCGGCGGAACGCCATCACCGGGACCTGCCGCCACCTGGGCCGACACGTCGCGCGGCGCGCCCGACATGCGCCGGCTCACCCTCGGCCCCGCCGACAAGATGGAGGTTCGGGTCCTCGCGCCCGGATCGGGCCCGGTGGTCACGGCCGGGCAGAACATCGAAGTCCACTACACCGGGTTCTACTACTCGGACGGCGCGGTCTTCGATTCCTCCTGGACGCGCGGCACCACGTTCACCGTGACCATCGGCGTCGGACAGGTGATCCCGGGCTGGGACGAGGGCCTGGTCGGCCAACGGGTGGGCAGCCGCGTGCAATTGGTGCTCCCGCCCGCCAAGGCGTACGGCGGCACGCCCCCGCAGGGCATCCGACCCGACGCGACCCTGGTCTTCGTCGTCGACCTGCCGGCCGCGACCTGATCGAGGCCGATTCTTCGGCCGGTCTTCGGCCGATTCCTCGGCCGATTCGTCGCCCTCGCCCGGCGGTACGGCTTTTGTTCCCGATGCCTTTTCTCCCGCGGCGCACGCGGAGTTCTCGGCATTCGGGTCGCGTTTCGGCATGTGGGCGCGAAGGGTGGGTAGGGAGCCGGGCATTGTCGGGACCGAGTCGGGGAGATTGCATGACGGCATTGCCGCGCCGAATACGGCGTCCCCTTCCGCGTAGTGGTGGCATCCTCGACGGTCGCTATCGCCTGGGGCAGTTGCTCGGCACGGGTGGTACCGCCGACGTCTTCCGGGCCGTCGATCTGCGACTTCGGCGGGAGGTCGCGGTCAAGGTCTTCCGGCCCGGCGCGTGCGCCGTGACGACGGAACGGTTCTGTCAGGAAGCCGTGTTGCTGGGACGGTTGACGCATCCTGCCCTCGTCACGGTGCACGATGTCGGTTGGCACGAGAGTTGCACGTACGTGGTGATGCGTCTGGTCAGGGGCGTCACGCTGCGCGAGCACATCCTCGACGGCCCCCTGACGGGCGACCGCGTGGCGAGGCTCGGTGCCCGACTGGCCGCGGCGTTGGCATACGTACACGCGGCCGGCATCGTGCATCGGGACGTGAAGCCGTCGAACGTCCTGATCGGCCCCGGCGACGTCCCGTATCTGGCCGATTTCGGGATCTCGCGTCTGGTCGACGAACCCACCCGCTCCACCCCCGGCATGATCGTCGGCACCATTCCCTACCTCGCGCCCGAACAGATCCTCGGTCAGGGCTCCGGGCCCGCGTGCGACGTCCACGCCCTCGGCCTGGTCCTGCTGGAGGCGTTGAAGGGCGAACGCGAATATCCGGGAGCCTCCCTCGAAGCCGCCCTGGCCCGCTCGCTGCGCGCGCCGCACATCCCGTCCCACGTGCCCGGCGAACTCGCCTCCGTGATCGAGGCGATGACCCGCACCGATCCCGCCGCCAGGCCCGACGCCGCCGAGTGCGTCCGCCTGCTCGAAGCCGCCGCGTCATCGCCCACACCGACGTCCGGCCCGCCGGGCGAACCGGAAGCCACGACCGTGCGCTCCACCGCCGCCGGAGCCCCTCCGTCGGCCCCGGCCTCGACCCCGGCCGCATCCGGTACGAAGGCGGTGCGGCGGAAACGACATCGCCTGCTGGCCACGGGCGTGGTCGCGAGCATCATCCTGGGCGCGACCGGGGCCACCATGGCGGTCCTCGACGACCACTCCGCCCCGGACGCGGACAACAGCCGCCCCGCCCGAACCACCGAGCCGCTCCCGCCTTCCACCCAGCCCACGACCCCGCCCACCGCGTCCCCGCTCACGGCGACCCCGACGACCTCGGCGCCACCCCCGCGCACGACCGCTCCCACTGCGCCCCGGGAAACAACCCCCGCCGTCGACAACCGGGTCTCCGCACCCGCCGCCGCCGACGACGACGAGTCCCCGACCCTCGGTTCGAACAAGGAGCCGCGAAACGACCCGAAGCCCAAGGAGAAAAAGGATAAATCCGGCGAATCTCGCGGCAAGCCGGAAAAATAGCCCGGGCCCGCCACCGCTCCGGCCGGGCGGGCGCCTCCTCGTGGGCGCCGATCACTGCGCCGTTGCGAGCACGATGTACACACCGTTGGCGTCGGCCCCGGCTTCGCGCCGACTCGCCCCCATCGTGGCCAGGACCCGACCGCGGCCGACGATCCGGGATACGTACCCGGGTCCCCGCCTGGACCCGCCTCCCCGCCACCCGGCCTGACCGGGCCGCCCGCAGAGGCCACTATCCTGGCTGGGCGCCGCAAGCACGTAGGCGCGCGGGCCTCGCGTCGAAGCGATGCGGGTTCCCTCCCGAGCAGGTGCCGAATGTCGGCGCCGCTGGGGAGCACGAGGCAAGCGTGAGGGCAGGACGGCAGTGGACGGCGGGAAGCGAAGCGCTCACGATCTGATGGGTCGGGAGCGCGAGAAAGCGCTGCTCGCACAGGGCCTGCACGATGTCCGGGTGGACCGGCGAGGCACCGCGGTGCTGCTGCGCGGGGAGGCCGGCATCGGCAAGACCGCGTTGCTCGACTGGACCGAGGCCCAGGCCCGGGAGAGCGGCTTCACCGTGCTGCGCGCCGTCGGTTCCGAGGCGGAACAGGGACTGGCCTTCGGCGCACTGCACCAGGTCCTGTGGCCGCTCCTGGAGGCCGACGACACACCGTCGCCGGCGCACCGGGACGCCCTGCATCGCGCGCTGGGACTCCAGGAAGGCATGCCACCCGGCGGCTTCGCGGTCGGCGCGGCGGCTCTGCGGCTGCTCGCCGACGCCGCCCGTACCGCGCCGCTCGCCCTCCTGCTCGACGATCTGCACTGTATGGACGCGTCCAGTGCGACGGTGTTCGCGTTCCTGAATCGGCGGATCGCCGAACTGCCGGTGCTCATCGTGGGCACCATCCGTCCCGACGGCGGAGCAGACGTGGACGCGCACGACGGCTGGCCCGCCGTTCCCGTCGAGGTCGGCGCGTTGACCCCGGCGGACGCCGGAGAGCTGCTGCGGCGACGGTATCCGGCCATCGTCGCGACGGCGGCGAACCGCGTACTGGAAGCGGCCGACGGAAATCCGCTGGCCGTGGTGGAACTGCCCGTGCAACTCGAAGAAGGGCATGTCAACGGCCACCTGCCGATGCCCGAGATGTTGCCGCTGGGCCGCCGTCTGGAACGCCTGTTCGCCGGTCGGATCAACTCGCTGCCGCCGGATTCCCTCCGGGTCCTGCTGCTCAGCGCGCTCAGCGGCAACACCGCGGCGGGCAACGTCGGCGCCTGGCTGCGCGCCGTCTCGGGCGACGAGGCGGAACGGACGCTTGTGCACATCGAGGCGAGCGGCCTGGCCCGACTCGACGAGTCGAAGGCGCTGGTCTTCCGTCACCCCCTGGTGCGCAGCGCGGTGATCGCCGCGGCCCCCGGCCACGACCGGCGCGCGGCGCACCGGACACTCGCCGAAACGCTGCTGCCCGACGATCCGCGGCGACTCGTGCACGAGGCCGCCGCGGCACTCGTCCCCGACGAGGACCTGGCCGCGCGCCTCGAACACGCGGGTCGTCGGGTCGCGGGCCGGGGCGGCGACGCCGAAGGCGCGCTGCTGCTGGACCGCGCCGCCGCGCTGAGCCCGGCGCCCGAGCCGCGCGCCCGGCGGCTGACCTGGGCCGCCGTCATGGCCGCCCGGGGAGGCCGGCTGAGTTACACCGCGCAGCTCGTCGACGAGCTGAAGCAAGGACCGGTGCCCCCCGACGTCGCCCCGTTGTTCGGCTACGCCGTGGTGTACCTCGACCAGAGCCACCACATCGACTTCGAGTCGTCGTTCACGCTGCTGCCGGAGGTGTTGCGGGCGCTGGCCCAACCGGGCGCGGACTCGTTCGGGGGCTTGGCCGAGCAGGCATATTTCAAGCTGCTCTTGGCCACGTCCCTCACGGACGACCCGCGTGGCTGGGACGCGCTGGAACGCCATCTCGCCACGGCATCTCCCCTCGGCAGACTTTCCTACCGCGCGTGGGCGGACCCGGCCCGGACCGCGCACGGCGTGGCCGACGAGCTGCGGGCGCTGCTCGCGGACATGAGCGACGAGCAGGAAGCGGGCAGCGGCTGGCTCGCCCTGTGGACGGCGTCGGCGGTCGACGCCGCCGACGCCGAACTGCGGCGGCGATTCACCGGCCGGCACGGCTACGCCACTCAGGGCTCGCTGGCCAAGGCCGAGCGCTACCAGGATTTCCTGCGCGGGAACTGGGACGCGGCCGAGATCTGCCTGCGGGAGGCGGAGGCCGCGGCCGACCTCGGCTATCGCAGCAATGCGCTGCTGTTCCGCTTCTACCACGCGCACTTCCTCGCCGGCCGTGGCGCCGAGGAGGAACTGCGCGCGGTCGACCGGTCGATCCGGCCCCTCGCGGCGGCCGCGCGGATGCGCCTCGTTCTGGACAACCTCACCCGTCTGCGCGGCCTGGCCGCGTTGGGTCACGGCCGGCACGAGGAGGCGTACGCGCACCTGGCCGAGCTCACCGAGCCCGGCGTGCTGCCGCGCGGTCTGCCCTGGTTCCATCTCGTGTTCTTCGACTTCGTCGCGGCCGCGGTGCACACCGGCCGACTCGCGGAGGCGCGCGCACACGTGGCGGCCGGCGAAGCCGCCCGGATGGAGGAGATCTCCGACCACCACGCCTTCCTGCTCGCCGCGGCCACCGCGCTGACCGCGCCGGACGACACCGCCGACGCGCGCTTTCGGGACGCGTACGCGGTGCCCGGGGCCGCGCAGTGGGCCTTCGAGATGGCGCGGTTGCGCCTCGCGCACGGCTCGTGGCTGCGCCGCAGGCACCGGGCCGAGGCGCGCGCCGTGCTGCGCGAGGCCCACCACACGTTCCGCCGACTCGACGCCGGCCCGTGGCGGGAGCTGGCCGAACAGGAACTGCGTGCCGCCGGCGACCAGGTGGGCGCGGTCGGTGCGAGCGGCGCCGCCGCCGCACTCGGGAGCACGAACGTGCTGCTGACCGCGCAGGAGCTGCGCATCGCGCGGCTCGCCGCCCGGGGACTGTCCAACAAGGACATCGGAGCGCAGTTGCAACTGTCGCCCCGTACGGTCTCCGCACACCTGTACCGGATCTTCCCCAAGCTCGGGATCACCTCCCGAGCGGCCATCGGCCAGGCCCTGGGCGGCGGCTCCTGAAGCCGTGGCACGGCGGTGTCACCACGCCGCCGCGCGGGATGCGGAAAAGCCGGATGCGGGGAGAGCGGAAAACCGGATACGCGAAAAACTGTGCAGTCAGGGGCACACACTCGGGCAAGCCGAGCACTCCCGCCGCGCGGCGGGTCCCTAGGGTGGGAACGGAGCCCATGGACCGCGGCCTCCGAAGGGCCGCGGTCATGCCAGTGCAGGAGTTTCTGTGGAACCCGAACCCCGGCCCGTACGGCAACCGGTCGTGCTCGAACCCTTGGCCCGCGTGTTCGTGGACGCGCATCGGCACCAGGCGGTGGGCACTCCCGCTCCCGGACGAACGGCCGGCAGCTCCGCGTCGACGGAACGGGATCGGCTCTTCGCGGCGGTGCCCGGGGACGCGTTCGGGTCGCCTCCCGACGTGGCCGAGGACCGCCTCGCGCTTCCCGGCGCCCGGGGCGAGCGCAACCTCGTGCGCATCGTCCGCCCGACCGACGCGGACGAGCCGCTTCCGGTGATCCTGTACATCCCGGGCCCGATCTGGACGCCCGGAGCGGTGCCGCCGCAGCGCGACTTCGAACGCGACCTGGTCCTGGGCACCGACGCGGCCGTCGTCGTGCTCGACACGCCCCAGCAGCAGGACGAGTGCTATCCGGAGACGATCGAACGCCTGCACGCCGTGCTCGACTGGATCGCCGCACAGGGCGCCGACGACGGTCTCGATCCGCGGCGCATCGCGGTGGTGGGGGTGTCGACGGGGGCCAACCTCGCGGCCGGCCTCACCCTGCTGGCCAAGCAACGCGGCGGCCCCGAGCTGGTGCAGCAGGTCTTGATCTGCCCGGCCACCGACGCCGCCGCCGACACCCCGTCGTACCGCGAGTTCGCGGAGGGCTACTTTCTCGACGCCGCGGCGATGACGGCGTTCTGGGACCGGTACGTGCCCGACGCCGCGCTGCGCACGCAGAGCACCGCCTCCCCCTCGCGCGCCGCCGGCGCCGAACTGGAGGGCCTGCCGCCGACCCTGATCCTCACCGCCGAGGCCGACGTCCTGCGCGACGAGGGGGAAGCGTACGCCGCCCGGCTGCGGGCCGCCGGGGTCGCCGTGGTCTCGCTGTGCTACCACGGCACCGTCCACGGCTTCGTCGCCTTCGACGCGCTGCGGGCCAGTCACGCGTCCACGGCGGCTCGCATTCAGGTCGTCGACACGCTCCACGTCGCGCTGCACGCCCGGCGCGGCTGAGCCCCGCGCCGCCGGATCGCCGCGCCCGCGCGCGTGCGGTCGGGCCTTCGCGGGCGCGGTCGCCGGCGCGTGAGATGCTGCGGACGCGCCCGGCACGCCGACGGCACGGGCACCGCGGTCCGTGGGTGTGGGCCGCCCGACGGGCCGAGGGAGGCCATGTGGACGTCGTACTGGACACCGCGTCGCCGCCCGTGGCCGATCCGGCCGCGACCGTCCAGGACGCCTTCGCCCGCCGGCTGGCCCGGATCCGGGTCACGGTCCGCCCCGGGCCGTTCAGCGCCGTGCTGAGCGAGGCCCGGTTCGGCTACATCCGCGTTCTCGAGGTGCAAGCCGACGCGCTGCGCCTGGCCCGGACGTCCCGGCTCGTCGCCGAACACCCCGGCACCGGCATCGCCGTTGCCCTCCAGCGGCACGGCACGGGGGAGTTGACCCAGGACGGACGCGGAACCTTCCTGCGCGACGGCGATCTCTGCCTGCTCGACCTCCGGCGGCCCTTCGCACTGCGCTGGCACGGGCGTTTCACGTTGCGCCTCGTACGGCTGCCGGACCGGGCACTCGCGGTGCCGGAGGCGGTGCTCGCGGCCACCACCGGCCGGGCGATCTCGGCATCCGACGGCCAGGCCGGATTCCTGCTGCCCCTCCTGGACCGGCCTGCCGACGTCCTGGCACCGCTCGCCCCCGCCGTGGCCGACCGGCTCGCCGGGCACACGGCGGAGATTCTCGCCGCCGTGCTGACCGAGGCGGCCTCGGGCACGGACCGCATCCCCCGGGCGGGTCGGCCCGCGATCGCCCCGATCGGGGCCTCGATGCCGCCTGCGGTACCCGGGGGTCGATCGGGCAGCCCCGGCCGGGCAGGAATGGCAGTCAATTGACCTAACACCGTCGCGACGCCGCGCAGGACGATCATCGGGGCGGTGGATCGACGCCGCCCGACCCGGACGATTGCGGAGCGGTGATGCGGCCCCTGACGAACCCGGCACCCCAGGGACCGGACACCTCGGACCGGCCGCCGCCCGCCCCCGGGCACCCCCGTCCGCACGACACGGTCATCCGGATCCCGGAGGGACCGCAGGGACCGCAGGGCCCCCTCCACACCACCGACCCCGGGCCGGACGAGAGCGAGATCGCCGTAGTGGTGCCGCTGGACGGCGCGGTCGTACTCGCCGCCGACGGTGTCGAGCAGATGCTCCCCGAGGGCACGTTCGCCCTCCTCGACGGGCGGTGCCCCCGCACCGTCACCTCGCCGTACGGCTGCGACCCGGTCGTCCTCCGCCTGCCGCGGACCCTGCTGACCGAGCCCGACGAGCTGCTGCGGCGCGCCGCGGGGCGGGTACTTCCGGCGGACCGCGGCACCGCAGCGTTGGTGGTACCCGCCGCGGTATCCCTCTGCCGGATCCCGGCCCCCGCTCCCCCGCTGCTCGACCGGATGACGCACCACCTCGCGGACCTGGTCTCGACGCTGCTCGCCGAACTCGACGAACCGCCGCAGGCCGGCCCGGAGTCCGCACTCATGAGCGACATCCGGTGGTACGTCAACTGCCGGCTCGGCGACCCCGGGCTCAGTCCCGAGACCATCGCCGCCGCGCACTACGTGTCCGTCCGGTATCTGCACAAGCTGTTCGAAGGCCGGGACATGACGCTCGGACGCTGGATTCAGCTGCGCCGACTCCAGGAATGCCGACGCGAACTCGGGCGCCCGGGGTCGTCACCCCCGAAGGTGGGGGCCGTGGCCCAGCGCTGGGGGTTCGTGAATTCGGGGCACTTCAGCCGCACGTTCCGCGCGGCGTTCGGAATGTCGCCCCGGGACTGGCGGGAAGCACGCACCGCCGCGTCCCGGTGACGAACAGGACCGATCACGGCACCCGACCGGCCGGGGCCCGCCGGGACATCGCACGGCAGGCGCGGCCCCCGTTCGGCCGAGACCGTGCCGGGGACGAGTCGGCAACACATGGTCCGGACCGCAAGGCGATGTGATCCGCAGCCCACCCGGATGTGCCCGCCCCGACCCGCCCGGAGCGATCGCCCGTGACGCCTTGGTAGTCCCCACCGCGCTTCGGCACGACCGGGACGAATACCGGGCAGTCACGTGACTGATGCGGACACGTGCGGTGGCCCGCCATCATGGACGAGGGCGGCCCAGCGGTCGTCCCGTTCGCAGCACGCCGTCGGGGAGAACTCGTGACCATCGCAGACATCACACCGTGCCCGCGTCCGGTCCACACCAGCCGCCTCGGCTTCCTGCAGGTGGCCACGCTCGAAGCGGACACCGGGCTGCCGGGTGGCACGCCGATGCAGCCGGCCGACGGCGCCGGCGCGCACGTGACGGTCACGATCCAGATCGACGGCACGGCACACGTGGCGCAGGACGGACGCGAAACGCTCGTACGACCGGGCGAGATGTTCCTGGTGGAAACCCACCGGCCGTTCCGCGTGGAGCACGAAGGGCACGTGCGCCTGCACGCGTTCCACGTTCCGCGCCGAAGCCTGGGGGGCGCCGAGCGCAACGTGCCCGCCATCACCGCCATCGCCTTCCCGCCGGACCGCGGCGTGGCGGCGATGTTCGCGCCCGTGCTGACCGCGCTCGCCCGATCCGCGCCGGACATCGCGCCCGCGGTCGGCGAGCGGCTGGCCGGCAACGTCGCCGACCTGCTGGCGACCCTGATCGCCGAGCACGCCCCCGCGGCGAGCCCGGACCTCGACTCGGCGTTCGGCGAACTCCCGCGCCGCGTACGCGAGTACATCGACCGGAACCTGGGCGATCCGGAACTGTCCCCGGAGCAGATCGCGCAGGCCCAGCGGATCTCGGTGCGGTACCTGCACCGGGTGTTCGAATCCGAGGGGATCTCGGTCGGTCGGCTCATCCAGCGCCGCCGTTTGGAACGCTGCGCGGCGGAACTGGCCAGGCGCGGACGAGTCAGCCCCACCGTGTCGGCCGTCGCGCAGCGATGGGGTTTCGTCAGCCCCGCGCACTTCAGCAGGGCCTTCAGGGCGACCTACGGGGTTTCCCCCCGCGACTGGCGGGGCCTCGGCGACACCGCGAACGGGTGACGGCCCCGGGCGCCTTCCCGGTGCCGCCGGGTGCGCGGGCTCAGGCCAGTCGCGCCTTGAGGAAGGCGCAGCCCTGCGCCACCGCGGCCCGCGTGGGGGGACTGTCGCGCAGCGCGTTCAGCGAGACGAAGTCGTGCACGGTACCCAGGAAACGCACCGCGGAGGCGGCCACTCCCGCCTCCCGCAGGCGTTCCGCGTAGCGCTCGCCCTCGTCCCGGCAGACGTCGGCCTCGGCGGTGACCACCAGCGTCGGCGGCATCCCGGCCAGCTCGGTCGAACTCGCGGAGAGCGGGGACGCGGTGGGCGGCGCGGCGGACGCGGGCGTGCCCAGATAGTCCTGCCAGTAGCGGAGCAGCGCCTTGCGGGTCAGCAGGTAGCCCTCGGCGAATCGGCGCTGGGAGTCGCTCTCGCAGGCGGCGTCCGTAAGGGGGTAGTAGAGCAGTTGCGCGTCGATCGCCGGGCCGCCGCCCGCCTGCGCCGTCATCGCGACGGCGGTCGCGAGCGTGGCCCCGGCACAGTCGCCGGCCACGGCCACGCGATCCGGGCGCAGGCCGAGCGAGTCGGCGTTGTCCACCGCCCAGGCGAGCAGGTCGTGGCACTCGCGCAGGGCCACCGGGTAGCGGGCTTCCGGCGAGCGGCTGTACTCGGGGACGATCGCCGCGACGCCGGCACCGGTGACCAGGGCGCTGATCAGCCGGGCGTGGGTGTGCGCATCGCCCAGCATCCACCGACCGCCGTGCACGTAGAAGAGCGTGGGCAGCGGTCCGGACACGCCGACGGGACGGATCGTCCAATAGCCCACGAGCCCCGACGGGCCGACCGGGGCGGCCCCGAACACGGCGTCGACCTCGAAGTCCTCGATGCGGTCGGCTTGGGCCTCGGCCAGCGCCTGCCGGCCGGTGACCGGATCGAGGTCGTCCAACGAGGGCGGCGTGGCCGAGGCCGCGATGAGCCGCCGCACGGCCGGATCGAGGACGACCCGCGCCGGCGGGTATCCGCCCGCGCTGCCCTCGCGATCCCGGTCCATGGCGTGTCCACCTTTCGCATTGCCCCGCCCGAGGGCGCCGTGCCGCTCGGTCGGCGGCACCGTCCCGGCTCGTCCTCGGCTTGTCGTTCCGTCTGCCTCGGCTCGTTCCGTCCGCCTCGGCGCCGACATCCGAGGATCCCACGCTCGCCCTCAGCCGCTCGTGAGCAGGTCCCGCAACTGGTGGCGGCTGCTGACGCCGAGCTTCGGGTAGGCATGGTACAGATGGGCCCCGATCGTGCGCGGGGACAACATCAGCCGTTCGCCGATCTCCCGGTTCGACAGGCCGCTCGCCGCCATCGTGACGATCTGCCGCTGCTGCGCCGTGAGCTCGGCCAGCGCGTCCACGCCCTCGCGGGCCGTCGCGACCCCGCTCGCGCGCAACTCGGTGCGGGCCGCGTCGGCCAGCGGTGCGGCGCCGAGTACCTCGGCGGTGTCCAGGACGGCGCACAACTGTTCGCGCGCTTCCGAGGGACGGCGGGCGCGGCGCAGCCACGCGGCGTAGCTCAACCGGGTCCGGGCGCGTTCCACCGGCCAGCGCTCGCCTTCCGGGTTGACCAGGGCCAGGCGGAAATGGTGCTCGGCGTCGGCTTCCGGATCGACCAGCGCGCTCGCGTGGTGCAGCAGTTGCGTCATCCGGCCCGTCGGCCGCTCCCCCTGGGCGGCCCGGACCTGCGACAGGACCGGCAGCACGTCCGCTGCGCACCCGGTCCGGTGGGCGGCCACGGCGAGGTCGGCGATGCCGCGGACGGAGAGGAACGGGTGTACCGGCGTACCGTCCGGTTCGAACAGCGCGCGAAGGCGACGGAACGCCTCGTTCCAGTCCCCGCGTGCGCGCGCGTCCGCGGCTCGCGCCCCCAGGAGGCGGACCGACGTGGCGCGGTTCTCGTCGAGGTCGAAGGCCACGTCGGGCTGGGAGAAGGCCGCGACGGCACGGTCGGCGGCGCCGCGCAGGGCGCCCAGGGTCGCGGCGAACGCGCGCAGATCCGCCTGGACTCGGGAGAGCCGCAGTACGGCCGCGTCGTCGTCCGCCTCGGCGATCAGTGCCGCGGCCTCCGCCCACCGCCCGGTCGCCAGCAGGGTGTCGAGCAGCGGAGCCAGCGACCACGCGCGCAGACCGAACGCGCCCCGGGCCCGGAAATCGGCGTGCACGCCGCGGTACTGCTCCACACACACGTCCGGCTCGTCCGCGTGGTAGGCGACGGAAGCGATCGCGCTCCGCCGCACGGCCTCGGGCAGGTCGTACGCGGCCGGCCCCAGCCGCGGGCGCGGCAGCCGCCGCAACATCCGAACGGCCTCCGCCGGGTCCGCCGCCGCCGCGACCGCCGCGTCCAGTGCGGCGCGCACTCCGGGGTCGATCGGGCCGGCGCCTTCCCGGGCCGACGCGGGCGACCCGGCCGGCCCGTCCTCACCCGGCGACGCGGCACGGGCGCGGGCCAGCAGGGCGGGCAGTTCGTCCCGATGCCGCGGCAGTCCGGACTGTGCGGCGATGCCCGAGGCGATGACCGCGACCGTGATCGACCCGGCCGCGTCGGCGACGGTTTCGGCGACGCCGACCAGCAGGTCGAACGCCTCCTTCTGCCGGGACGTCAGCGACAACGCGGCGCCCATCGCGCAGGCGGCGAGGCAGATTGCCTCCGGATCCGCATCCGGGCGGGCGAACGGCCGGAACTGCCGCCAAAGATCGCGCACCCAGCCGAAATCGCCCACCGCGGCGGCGCCACTGAGTGCCGCGGCCAAGTGGCCGGCGCGGTCGCGGTCGCCGGGGGTCAGTGCGGCGGCCTGCTCGAAGGCGCGAGCGGCGAGGAAGGCGCCGTGCTCCCGACCGGCGGCCTGTGCCAGTGCCTGCGCCACCGCCTCGTCCGGGCCGGGCCCGCCCGCCGCGCGGTGCCTGGCCCACGACATCGGGCCGGTGCCGGGCGCCGCGGCGAGATCGCGGTGGGCGCGTCGGCGCACTCCCACGGGCTGCCCGGTCTCCGCGGCCACCCGGCCCAGCGGATGCCGGAACTCGACGCGGCCGCCGACCACCGCGATCAGGCCAGCGTTCTCGGCCGGCGCCCAGATGCCCGGATCCGGGGTGCCTTCGGCGGTCCGGCCGCCGAGCGCGGCGGCGATCGCGGCCAGGTCCTGGTCCGGCAGGCTCAGGGCGGCGTACAACAGCGCGTGCCGGGTCTTCGGCGGCAGGCGGCGCAGGCGTTCCTCGAACGCGTGCCCCACCTGCGGGCGGAACGCCCGCCGCCCGGCAAGCCACGGCTCGGTGCGGGTGGCCGCCAGGCGGCAGAGTTCCAGCACGGCGGCCGGGTTGCCCTGCGCACGCTCCAGCAGTTCCAGCCGCGCCCGTCCGGAGGGTGCGCTCGGCTGGGCGTCGAGCAGTTCGGCGGCAGAGCGCGCGGACAGTGGCGCCAGGTGCACGGTCTCGACGTCGCACGCCAACCGCATCGGGGCGCGGTCCGCGTGCGCGGTCAGCACGAACGTCGGATGGCCGCCGAAGTGCCGGCCGACCAGCGCGTCGATCAGGTCGAGGGAGAGGCGATCGCAGTCCTGCACGTCGTCGACGGCGACGACGACGTGCCGGTCCGCGTCGGCGAGACGGTCGAACAGCGCGGCGACGGCGGCGTGCACCGCCGGCGGGGCCGGCACGTCGTCCGCGGGCTCGGCATGCCCCGCAACCTCCGGGCGGAGAAGTCGCGTCAGCACCTGCCGGTGCGCGGCGGGCAGGCCCAGGATCTCGTCGCCGACCGGGTCGAGGAGGTGGCGCAGGCAGTCGAGGGGCTTCGCCTCCGCCGCCGGGCGGCCCCGCGCGAGCAGCACCAGGGCCCCGTCGCGACGGGCACCCGCACACACCGCGCGCAGCAGGCTGGTACGCCCGATTCCCTCCTCGCCGAGCACCCGGAACACCCGGGGAGCACCCGGCTCCCGGCCCAGCGATGCGAGGATCCGCGCGAGTTCGCGGTCACGGCCCAGCAGCCGCGCTTCGGACGCCCGGCACTCCGCGTCCGCGTCCTCGAACGCGCCGCCCGCCGTGCCGCCCGACACGTGGCTCGTCATCCCGCACCCCAGACCTTGCCGCACTGTTGCCGATACCGGGCGATGTCGCTCCGGTCCGGACGATCATGACGCACTCTACGAGAAGGCGCTTAAGTCATATGACCGTGGTTTTCCTGCTTTCGGGAGGGATCGGCGTTGCGCCGACCTTCGGAAGGCGGTTCGTGCTGCGCGGGTCCGGCCGGAGGGCGCGCGATCGCCGCCCGAGGCGGTTTGCCATCGGGCGGCGATCTCGGCGGGGCCGACGGGTCAACCGGTGACCGACCGGACGGCCTCGCCGACGGGGTCGGCGACCCGTCTGCGCTCGGGGATCACCCGGGCGAAGCGCAAGGTCTCGCCGCGGCGAAAGCGCCGTGCACGGGCACGACGGTGGGCGTCAGGCCGACTCGAAGGCGCAGCGCAGGAAGCCGGTCGCCTGGGTGATCGCGGCTTCGGCGGCGTGCGTGCCGCGCAGCGCGTCGAGCATCACGAAGTCGTGGATGATGCCGTGGTAGCGAACCGCGGTGACCTCGACGCCGGCCGCACGCAGCTTGTTGGCGTAGGCCTCCCCCTCGTCGCGCAGCACGTCGGCTTCGCCGGTGATGACCAGGGCCTGGGGAAGACCGGCCAACTGCTCCTCGCCGGCCCGCAGCGGGCTCGCAGTGATCTCGGCGCGCTGCGCCGGGTCGGTCGTGTACTGGTCCCAGAACCACTGCATGCCGTCGCGGCGCAGGAAGTAGCCCTCGGCGAACCGGTGGTAGGACGGGGTGTCGAAGTTCGCGTCGGTGACCGGGTAGAACAGCACCTGGGCGAGCAGCGGGACGCCGCCGCGCTCCTTGGCCATCAGGGTCAGCGCCGCGGTCATGTTGCCGCCGACGCTGTCGCCGGCCACCGCCATGCGTGCGGCGTCCAGGTTCTTGGCCGCCCCCTCGGTGACGACCCACCGTGCGACCGCGAAGTTCTGCTCGATGGCGACCGGGTAGCGCGCCTCCGGCGCGAGGCTGTAGTCGGGGAAGACGACGGCGGCCCCGGTGCCGACCGCGAGTTCGCGGACCAGGCGGTCGTGCGTGTGCGCGTTGCCGAACACCCACCCGGCGCCGTGGATGTACAGGATCACCGGAAGCGGGCCGACGGCCCCGGCCGGACGGACGATGCGCACGCCGACGCTGCCGGTCGGGCCGCCCGGAACCTCCACCCACTCCTCGTCGATCGCGAGCTTCGGGGTGTCACCCGACTGGACCTCGTCCACCGCCTTGCGCCCGGCCTCGGGTCCCAGGTCGAACAGGTACGGCGGGTT
Source organism: Embleya sp. L77 (assembly GCF_055557415.1). NCBI lineage: Bacteria > Bacillati > Actinomycetota > Actinomycetes > Kitasatosporales > Streptomycetaceae > Embleya > Embleya sp. L77. The sequence continues at coordinate 2,848,773 of NZ_CM145710.1, read as the reverse complement.
GGCGGTGGCCTCGACGAATGCCTGTGCCGCGGGTTCCAGGACCGGCTTGGGGCCGGCCGCGCTGTCGTCGTACATGCGGGTTCTCCTTCGCATTTCGGAAATTTCGGATGCCGCCTTCACATTAGGCAGTGAAGGACTTTCGGCTTGCCCATCGACGCACCGCATCGGGACGGTCCGTGCACGGTCAGTGGCCGGGGCCGACCGAACGTGCGGCGCGCAGGATCAGGTCGGTGACCGGCTCGGGATCGCTCACGGACACGGCATGCGGTGCGCGGACGGTGACGGTGTGCGCGTCGGCACGCTCGGCCATCCAGCGCTCGGCGGCCGGTGGGATGTTGCGGTCCTCGGTGGCCACGAGGTACCAGCTGGGGATCTTCTTCCACGCGGCGGCGGTGGCCGGCTCCTGAAGTGCGGCCAAGGTGATCGGTCGCTGTCCCGCCGCCATGACCTGGGCGGTCCGCAGCGGAACACCGGCTGCGAACTGCTCGCGGAACAGGTCCTGCCTGATCACCAGCTCCTCCCCCTGCCCACCGCCGGGCAGGGGGTACTGCCGGGTGTCGGTCGCCTGCCCCAGCGTGCTGCCGGGGAACTTGTCGCTGAGTTGCAGTGCGCTCTCCCCGACCTCGGGGACGAACGCGGCGATGTAGACCAGGGCCTTGACCTGCGGGGCGTCGGCGGCGGCCTGGCTGATGACCGCTCCGCCGTAGGAGTGCCCCACCAGCACGATCGGTCCGGTGACGCTGTCCAGAACGCTGCGGATGTAGGCGGCGTCGCTCGCCAGCCCGCGCAGCGGCAGGGCCGGCGCGAGCACGCGGTGGCCGTGCCGCTGCAGACGCTCGATCACCGTGCTCCAACTGGAGGCGTCGGCGAACGCGCCGTGGATCAGGACGACGGTGGGTGTGCCCGGACGCCCGTGCGGCTTGCCCGAACGGTCGGCAGCCGCCGCGGGTGCCGAGGACGCGGCGCCTGCGGTGCCCAGGGCGGCGGCGCCGGCCACGAGGGACGCCGTCAGGGTACGACGTGAGATCGGTGAGTTCATCGTTCGCTTCTTCGCAAAGAGGTGGGGAGGGTGTGCGCCGGCCCGGACGGGCGGCCGCTTGCCGGTCAGTCCGAGGTGGCGCGGACGGCTTCCTCGATCAGATCGACGACCCGGCCGGGGTGGGAGAGCATCACCAGGTGGGACGAGTCGACCTCGACGGTGGTCATGCCGGCCCGCTCGTAGCCGTAGCGCTCCACGTCGGGGTTGATGGTGTGGTCGGAGGAGGCGACCAGGCCCCAGGAGGGCTTGGTCTTCCAGGCGGCGGCCGGGGCCGCTTCGGCGAAGGCCTGCGCGGCGAGCGGGCGCTGGGAGACCGCGAGGACGCCGGCGAGGCGGGAGTCGACGTCGGCGGCGAAGATGGCCGGGAACCTGTCCGGCCGAACCGACACGTCGGTGCCGGTCGAGCCCTCGACCGGGAAGGGCGTGTACACCAGGGCCTCGGCCAGGTCGGAGTCCGGGAAGCGGCCCTGCAGTTCGCCGAGGCTCTCGCCCTCCTCCAAGGCGTAACCGGCCAGGTAGACCAGTGCCTTGACGTTGTCCTCGGTGCCGGCGACCGTGATGACGGCACCGCCGTAGGAGTGGCCCACCAGGACGACCGGGCCGGGTATCTGCCGCACGACCGAGGCGACATAGGCGGCGTCACCGATCAGGCTGCGGTTGGGGACGGCGGGGGCGACCACATCCAGACCTCGGGCGATCAGACGGGGAATGACCTCTGCGTAGCTGGATGCGTCTGCGAAGGCACCGTGTACGAGGACAACGGTCGGCTTGTCGGAAGACATGGGAAAACTCCTCATTGGCGTCATGGGGGTATGCGCGGCCGGCCGTGGGCGACGGTGGTCGTCCCGGGCGGGCGATTCCGTCGCCGGACGCGCGTCGCGTCGAACGGGCACCGCCGGCACATGGGGAACTCTAGGAACCACGAGCGGGGGCGGTTTATCCGTCCGTGCCCCGACCTTGGTCTGTCCGTGCCCACGTAGGGCATGCGGCTCGACCCGGACCCCCCGGGAAAACGCACATGCTCAAGCCCGTTGCCCGTAACCTCTGTGCGTGACGCTCATGAGGCAAATATGTGGGCGCCTGGCGCTCCTGTGCGCGGTGGTGGCCGTGGTCGTCGGCAATCTGCCGCTCTTCCTCCTCCCGCCCAAGGGCGCAATGCTGTATCCGGCCCTCGCGGCGCTGCTGTTCGCCGTCGCCTGGGCCGCGCTGTCCGCGTCCGACCAGCGCGGCATCGCGCGCGTGGACCTCGACAAGCCGGACGCTCCCCGCGGGGCGCTGGCCGACTCGGCCTGGCCGGTACGCATCGGCCTCGCGATCGTCGTCGGCCTCGGCAGCGGTGCCGCGCTGATCCAGGTGATCGGACCCGACGGCGAGTACGGGCGCCGCGTGGCCGAGGTCCGCGAGGCCGGCGGCGGACGCCACACGCTGCCCATCGACAGCGTCGTCGACACGGCGCGCCGAACCGGCACGAGCATCAACGAGCAGGAGCAGTACGCCGCCACGGTCACCGTCACCGTCCCGTTCACCGCCGGCCCGCGCAGCGTCACCGTGCCGGGCGTGCGCACGCTCGACCCACCCGCCCGGGGCCGCGCCGCACATCTGGTCTACGCCGCCGACCACCCGGAACTCGGCGTCCACGACGACCCGTTCGGGTTCTTCGACACCACCTTCCCGATGATCTTCATATGGGCGTTCAGCGGCATCCTCACCCTCGTCCTCGCCGGCGGCCTCACCACCGCGAACATCGGCCGCCTGCGGGTCTTCCATCCGCGTGTGCACCTGCCGGCCATGCTGATCCTGGGCGCCGGCGGCGCGCTGCTGCTGCCTCTCGTACTCGGCCACCCGGACGGCAGCACGGACATCCTCCTCGCCATCCCGGCCGCCGCGGCGCCCTGGGCCGCCGCGGCGTGGGTGATCGTGAAACTCGCGCGCCTGCACGGCCCGGGCGCGGTATTCGGGCCCATCCACTTCGATGCCTGAGCCGCGACACCGCCCGGGCACCGGAGTTCCGCGAACGGGCTCGAACCGCGCCGCGCTCAGCGGGACGGCTTCGCGGCGAGGTAGTCCTCCCAGGTCCGGACGCCCACCGCGTTCTCCCGCGTGACCAGTCCCCCGGCGCGGAACCCGGCGCCCGCCTTGCCCGGGACGCGCACGGGCAGGATCCAGCGCCGCCTGCCGACCGCCTTCAGCCAGGAGCGTGCCAGGTCCGTCGCCTGATAGACGCGCGGCCCGCCCATGTCCGCGACCCGCCCGGCCGGCGCGCCCTGGGCCAACTCGACCAGTCGGTCCGCCACTTCGCCCGGGTCGACGGGCTGGCACACGGTCTTGGACGGCACCGGGACGACGGGCGCCTTCGACAACACGCCGAACGCCGTGTCGAGCAACGCGGGGAACTGCGTCGCGCGCAGATTGCTCCACGGGATGCCGGACTCCGCGAGCAGCCGCTCACCCTCGACCTTGATCTTGTAGTACGAGTACGGGATGCGGTCGACGCCGACGATCGAGATGTTCACGATGTGCCCGACCCCGGCCCGCTTCGCGGCGTCCAGCAGGAACCGCCAGCCCGGGATGTCGTGCTTCGGCTTCCGGGTGTCCGACGCGCAGTGGATGATCGTCGCGACACCGTCGAACGCCGCGTCCAGGCCCTCGCCGGTCTCCAGGTCGGCGGTCACCCAGGTCACCCCCGGGTCGTCCGGGAGCGTCGTCCTGCGGGTCATCGCACGCACGGGCAGGCCGGTCCGCCGCGCCCGGTCCAGCACCTCGCGCCCGAGTACACCGGTCGCACCCGTCACCAGGATCACGTTCTCGCCCATCGTTCCTCCTCGCTACGGGGGCGCCGCGCCACCGCGACGCCGCCCTCGTCAGCAAGGAACCGGACGGCTACGCGTTATGTGACAACTCTCGGCATTGTTCTCCGAGGAATTTCAGCTTCTCCGGATTCCGGATGATCCGCACGCCTGCGATGCCCTCCGCGCCGACTTCCACCACGGCTGCGGTGGTGAGCACCCCGCTCTCCCAGCCCAGCAGCGCGGCATCGCCGTTGACCTCGGCGAAGCCGAACTCCGTCCCGGAGGAGAAGCGCTCCAGCAGACCCATGAGGAACCGGGCCACCTTGTCGCGCCCGGAGACCGGGCGCGTCGCCGCGGAGACCTTGCCGCCCCCGTCGGACCACGCCACGACGTCGTCCGCGAGGAGCGACTCCAGGTGTTCGAGCGCCCCCTCGGCCGCCGCGGTGAGGAAGCGCGCGAGCAGGTCGGACCGCAGCGCCGCGGGAGCCTCGAAACGCGGGCGCCCGGACGCCAGGTGTTGCCTGGCCCGCCGGTACGTCTGCCGGGAATTGGCCTCCGGCCAGTCCAGCACCTCGGCGATCTCCCGATGGCTGTACTCGAACGCGTCGCGCAACACCACGACCGCCCGCTCCGGCGGCGACAGCCGCTCCAGCATCACGAGCATCGCCATCGACACCGCGTCCCGCTGCTCGGCGGTCTCCAACGGCCCGAGCGCCCCCGCGTCGGTGCGCACCGGCTCGGGCAACCACGGGCCGACGTACTCCTCGCGTCGCGCCCGCGCGGACGTCAGCCGGTTCAGGCACAGGTTCGTCAGCACTTTGGCCAACCAGGCCCCCGGCGCGTCGATGTGCCCCCGATCGGTCGCATGCCAGCGCAGGTAGGCGTCCTGCACCGCGTCCTCGGCCTCCGCCGCCGACCCCAGCATCCGGTACGCGATCCCGAACAGCCGCCCCCGTTCCGCCTCGAACTCCGCGGTGGGGTCGGGATACGCGTCAGCCGTCACGAAAGCCACCGTACAAGCCCCGCACGGCCCCGCCGGGCACCACCCCGGCGGGGTCCGCGGACGTCGGATCCGGTGGTCGGCGGGGCCTCACTCGGCAGGCCGATTCGCGTCCGAGCCGAGAAGCCGATCGCCTACACCTCGACGAGCAGCTTCCCTCGGTTGTCCGCTCTGTTCACGTACAGGCCCGCGTATGCCCGCGGGATGTTGTCGAAACCGTGGTGGACGGTCTGGTCGTAGGTGATCTCACCCCGTCGGATCGAGCCGCCCAGGTCGTGATGGAGGGCGACGAAGTCCTCGTCGGTGTACCAGTCCAGGGCGTAGATGCCGCGGATCGTGGTCCGCGGGCGCATGATGTGCTCCAACAGACGCGGGCCGACCCGGTCGCCCCCGACGGTGGCATCCCACTGCCACGACACCGCCACCTGGCTGTACCGGTTGAGCATGGTGAACACCGCGTCGGTGAAGGCGCCGCCCATGTTGTCGAAGTACTTGTCGACGCCGCCCGGCGCGGCCTCGCGCAGGGCCGCGTGGATGTGTGCGGCATCGTGCTCCCGGGTGTAGTGGATCACGTGGTCGAAGCCCAACGCCTGGAGGTACGCCGCCTTCTCCGCGGTGCCGGTGGTGCCGATCACGCGGGCACCGGCACGCTTGGCCAGTTGACCGACGAGGGATCCGATGGTGCCCGTCGCGCCGCTGACCACGACCGTGTCGCCGGGCTCGACGGTGAAGAACTTGGTCATCGTCCCCCAGGCGGTCAGGCCGGGAACTCCCATGACACCCAGGGCCGTCGTGATCGGCAGCGCGTCGTCGTAGCGCTCCGGGTGGAGCTTGCGGAAGGACGCGACATCGAAGGGGAACAAGCCGGTGTCCCATACGTAGGCCCTGCCGTCGCTGACGACATGGCTGCGCCAGCCGCCGAATCCCTCCACCAGGTCACCGGGCCGGAAGGAGGCGTCCGGCCCGGCGTCGAGCACCTCCATGATCGACAGCCCGGGGGCGTGTCGGCCCAGCGGAGTCACCCGGGTAAGGCCGTTCAGGAAGGGGTCGACGGAGACGTAGCGCGTCTTGAGGAGCATCTGGTCGTCCTCGAGTCGGACGTCGGCGTCCTCGATCACCTTCTCGTACATGCGGTCGACGTCGGGCACGCCCTCGGCGTGCTCGCGTACCACCCATTTCTCAATCTTCATGTCTGACCGGTCCGTCCGTGATGGGAATGATGACGTGGGTCGGTGGTGGTGCGCTGTCGTCGATGTCGGCGGTGAATTCCCTGCCGTCGTCACGACAGATGAACTGCACGACGTGGCGTCCCGCCGCGGCGGCCCGGATCAGCCCGCCGGTGGTGGCCCACACGCCGGAGAGGTAGAAGTTCGCCAGGCCCGGAAGAGTCGGTCCGTTCTTTTTGATCTCTTCTTCCATGGTCTCGCCGCCCTCCACGAACGGTTGCCAGCCGAGCACCGTCCCGTCGTAGTTGCCGGTGTAGCGGACCTGGGTGAGCGGGGTGGAGAGGTCGCGCACCGCGATCGCGTCCCGCAGTCCGGGGTAGCGTTCGTCCAGGAACGTCACCAGGGTGTCGCGCACCTGATGCTTGGCGGCGTAGTAATCCCGCCCGTGGCGCAGCGGAAGGGTGTGCACCTTCCGTCCCCGGTGCCGGCGGGTGTTCTGCTCCGGCCGTCCTTCGTTCAGGGCGCGCCAGGGGGCGGTGTCGGAGAAGTAGGTGGCGTAGACGACCGTGGTCGCCTCCGGTGACAGTTCCGGGTAATGCCTGCTGCGGAACTGCACGTTGACGCTCGCGTGGCGCAGGCCGGTCAGCTTCGCCGCCAGGGCCTCGTCCAACAGGTGGGTGGTGCACGGCTCGCTCTGCGGGAAGGCGCGTCGCAGACCGAGGAACAACATCACGTATCCGGGGAAGATCATGCCCGGCTCGTCGATGGTGCTGGTGTACAGGCGCCGGTAGGTGTCGTTGAGGTAGCGGCCGCCCAGGAAGCGCATCGTCGTGGTGTGGCCGTCGCAGGCCGACACGACGATGTCCGAGCGGAACTCGCGTCCGTCGCTGAGTCGTACCCCCACCGCCCGGTCGTTCTCGACCAGTACCTCTTCGACCTTGGCGTTGTAGGTCACTGCACCGCCCAGCCGCCGGTAGCGCTGCTCGATCGACTTCGCCAGCCCGAGGGAGCCGCCCTCGGGCACGCCGGCGGACAGGTTGGCGTGCGAGGCGAGTTGGAAGTAGAACGGCAGCACCGGGAACGCGGCGTGCTTCTCGTAGAGGATGAAGTTGAACGCCTCCCGGAGCAGCGGATCCTTGAACCTGGCCGAGTAGTCCGTCATCAGTGTCGTGATCGACTTGCGGATGACGTTGACGTAGGGAAGGAACGAGGCCAGCATGCGCCAGCGTTCGAACCGGCCCATCAGGCCGACCGGCTTGAGAAAGGGGTAGACGGCCAGGCACTTGCGGAACGCCCGCAGACCGGCGCAGAAATCCCGGATCAGCCTGGCGTCGGCGGGCGAGAGCTGCAGTAGGTGGCGCTCCAGGCGGTCCGGGTCCGAGTAGAAGTAGACCGCTCTGCCGTCTCGGCCGCGCACGATGTTGAAGACGTCGAAGTGGCGCATCTGCTTGCCCTGCAGGGCGCCGAGTTCGAGCCAGATCCGGTGCATCTCGTTGCCCGGACCGTTGCCCAGGAGCCAGCTGATGCAGCAGTCGAACGTGAAATCACCGCGGTCCCAGGCGGTGCAGCAGCCACCGGGGAGTTCGTGCATTTCGAGGATGTGGGTCCGGTAGCCGTTCATCTGCGCGTAGCAACCGGTGGACAGGCCGCCGAGACCGGCCCCGATGATGATCATCGACTCTCTGCTGTATCGCGATCGCGACATGGTCCAGGGACTCCTCAGACGTCCAGTCGGGGCAGCCGACCCAGCTTGCCGCGGTGCCAGGGTTCCGCCGCGGGGCTGTCCCAAGCCTTGAAGTCGAGCCCCAGTTCCTCGCACAGGAACTGTGCGGCGAAGCGGCCCGCCGACGCGGCGCGGATCAGGCCGCCGCCGCCGATCCACTGGCCGGTCATGGAGAAGCCGCGCAGACCCGGCAGCCGCATACGATCCCGCTTGACCAGCTTGTTCGCCAGGTCCTCGGCTTCGGTGAAGGATTTCCAGGCGAGGATGCTGCCGTTGAAGTTGCCGGTATAGCGAAGGGTCGTGGCGGGTGTGGCCACGTCCATCACCTCGACACGTGCGCCGATACCCGGATGATGCCGCTCCAGGAAGTTGCGGACGAAGTCGGCGACCTTGGCCTTGCGTGCGCGGTACTCCCTGCGATCGGTGGTGCGCAGGGTCTTCCAGTAGGCGAAGTCGCTGAAGTAGGTGCAGTGGATCACCGACCTGCCGGGTGGCGCGAAGGAGTCGCAATAGCGGGAACGCATTTGCACCACGATGCTCTTCTGCTGCGCGGCGGGCAGTTCGGCGCTGTCTCGGGGGGACAGCAGATACGTGGTGCTGTGCGGCGCGTCGGGGACGTCGCCGACCAGGCCGACGAACGTGGACACCACGCCCGGGTACACGAGTTCGGGCTTGTGCAGGGTCTCGGTGTAGAGGGTGTCGATTGTCGGGTTGGTGTACCGCCCGCCCAGCAGACCGTGGATCGTGGTGTAGCCGTCGCAGGCCGAGACGACGTGATCGGCGTACTGTCGGGTGCCGTCCTTGAGTTCCACGCCGATCGCGCGGCCCTGTTCGACGAGGATTTCGGCGACGCGGGCGCGGTAGGTGATCCGACCGCCCAGCGAGGTGTAGCGCTCCTCGATGGAACGCGACAGGCCCAGCGATCCGCCCTGCGGGAAGCCGGCGTTGCCGTGGTAGGCGCCGGCCATGTTGAACAGGTAGGGCAGCAGGGGGAAGACCTCGTGGTCCTGGAAGAAGATGTAGGGGAAGGCACGGCGCAGGAGCGGGTCCCGGAACCTGCCGCAGAAGGACTCCATGGTGGTGGCGGAGGTGCGCCAGAGCAGGCCGAAGCGCGGCAGGACGGTGCGCAGGGTGCCGAGCTTCTCGCGCATCGTCCGCAATGGAGGCGCGGTCAGGAACGGGTGGTGGTTGATGTCGATGAACCGCCGCAGGTCGCGGCAGAAGGCACGGATGGGCCGGGCGTCGGCCGGCGAGATCTCCAGAAGGTGCCGCTCCAGCCGGTCGGGGTGGTTGTAGAACGTCACCGACCGCCCGTCCTCGTCGACGATCCGGTTGAACATCTCGAAGTTGGTGACCGACTTGCCGTCGAGGGCGCCGAGTTCGCGCCAGATCCGGGCCGCGTCGTTGCCGGAACCCGTGCCGATCAGCCACTCGATGCAGTAGTCGAAGAGGTAGCCGTCACGCGCCCAGGCGGTGCAGCAGCCGCCGGGCAGGACGTGCTTTTCGAGGATGCGTGTCTGCATCCCGCTCATCTGCGCGTAGCAGCCGGTGGCCATGCCGCTGACGCCCGCGCCGATGATGAGCACCCGGGGCTTGGCGCCCGGGGCGCGGCCCCGGGCGGTCCAGTCCGGCTCGCTGTCACCCGTCATCGGGGATCGATCCCGTCGATACGTGCTCGAAGGGGGTACGGAAGCGGCTCCTGGTGCGTCAGCACGGCGGTGTCGGCCCCCCGGCTCCGGTCAAAATGGCGCGCACCAGGTCGGTGTTGGCAGGAAGGTGCTCCGGGTCGAGCATGTCGGCGTGCACGCCGGACCCCTGCAGAACGGCCGTGCGCGTGGTCGAACTCTCGTGCCATGTGCCCTCTCGGCCGGCCGCGTAGAACTCCGCCTTGTGCTCGTCGGAGATCACGCTGACCGGAGCAGCCACCGTCCCGACGTTGGGGGTGCGTCCGCAGAAGTCGATGTACTCCCGCGCCTGTTCGAGCGTCTCCTTGGTGACGGTCTCCGAGCCGGTGTGCTTGCGCAGGTGCTCCCCGAGTTCGCGCTCGAAGGCTTCGAGGTGTTCGTCGGTCGGCGAGAAGGATGCGTGGATGCGATAGGAGTCGATGATGATCACGTGCGCGACCTCGCGTTTACGCCGCTCCAGTTCCTTGGCCACCTCGAAGGCGAGGTTGCCGCCGAGCGAGTAGCCCAGGAGGAGACAGGGACCCTCCGGTTGGAGCGACTCGACCAGGTCGGTGTAGCGCTCGGTCTTGTCGTCACCGTGCAGGTGGTTGAACGCGGTCAGGCGGTACTCCGGCAGGTGCACGGCGAACTGTCGGTAGATCAGCCCGTGTCCGCCGGCCGGCGGCAGACAGAAGAGTTGCGGCCCGTCGCAGTCGTTGAAGCGAAGGTAGGGCTGCTCGTCGGTGCTCAGGCCGGTGTCGATCCGCTCCACGGCCGTGGCCATGCCGTGCAGGGTGGTGATCCGGAAGAGCCGGCCGACGGGCACGGTGATGCCGAACTCCTCCTGGAGACGGTGGATCAGCTCGATCAGCTTGATCGAGCTGCCGCCGAGTTCGAAGAAGTCGTCCTGGAGACCCACCCGTTCCCGGCCGAGCAGAGTCGTCCAGTGCTCCGCCATCCGCAGCTCGTAGTGCGTCGACGGCGGGTCCGGCACCTCGTGCCGGTCGTCGAACCGCGGCGGCGGCAGCGCGGCCGGATCGACCTTGCCGTTCGAGGACAGGGGCAGCGCGGGCAGTTCGACCAGGTGCGTCGGGATCATGAACGTGGGCAGGTACTCGGCGAGATGCCGGCGAAGCGCGCGCTGGTCCAGCCGCACACCGGCCACCGGAACGCAGTAGGCACACAGGACGGCCTCACCCCGGGGGTCGTGGCGTACGGTCACCACCACCTGGTCCAGGCCGGGCCACGTGGCCAGCCGTGCTTCGATCTCGCCGAGTTCGACCCGATGGCCGCGCACCTTGATCTGCGCGTCGGTGCGGCCGAGCAGGTGCACGCAGCCGTCGGTGGACCAGCAGGCGAGGTCGCCGGTGCGGTACAGCCGTACCGGGCGCGCATCGCACTCGGTGCTCAGGGTCAGGGTGACGAAGCGCTGCGCGGTCTGCTCCGGGTCGCCCACGTAGCCGGTGGCCACGCCGTCGCCGCCGATCCACAGTTCGCCCGGTACACCCGGCGGTACCGGTTCGCCGTGCCCGTCCAGGATGTAGAGGGCACTGTTCGGGAACGGCCGCCCGATCGGCACGATCCGACTCGGCTCCAGCGCGTCGGTCGGGCCTTCGAAGCAGGTGCTGTCGATGGTCGCCTCGGTGAGCCCGTAGGAGTTGACCAGGCGCGTCCGCGGGCCGCACAGACCGCGAAGGCGCCGGTACTCCTCGACCTTCCACGTGTCCGAGCCGACGATGAGCAGTCGCATGAAGTCCAGCCGCCGGTCCCGGCTTTCGCAATGGCGCATCAGGGCGCGCACGACCGCCGGCACGAACTCGCCGCAGTCGACGCGCTCGGCGAGCATCGTCTCGTACAGGCGAGCCGTGTTGAACAGCAGGTCACGGCCGACCAGCACCAGCGTGCCACCCGAGCACAGCGCACGGACCAGATCGCCGGTGAAGACGTCGAACGAGGGGTTCGCAAGCTGGAGATGAACGCGGACGTCGGTGTCGAGCCGGTATTCCTCGCGCCATCCGCCGTACACCGAGGCGAGGTTGCGATGGCTGACCCGGACGGCCTTGGGCCGCCCGGTCGAGCCGGAGGTGTGGATGACGTACGCGGGAGCGTCCGGGTCGAACGGGGCGGCCGGCTCGGAGCCGGCGACGGGGACGCGGTGGAGTTCGTCCAGGGTCAGCACCTCGGCGCCTGCCGAAGTCGACGGCTCCCATCCGCCCTCGTTCTCGACGACGACCAGCGCGGCCCCGGCGTTGTGCACCATGTAGGCGAGCCGATCGGCGGGATACCCGGGATCCAGCGGCAGGTAGGCACCTCCCGCTCGAAGCACCGCGAGCAGCGTGACGATCAATGCCGGTGTCTTGTCCAGACAGAGCGCCACCACCGTGCCCTCGCGCACACCCAGCCCGCACAATCGCTGTGCCAGAGCGGCGGATTCCTCCTCGACTTCGGCGTACGTCATCCTCCGCCCGGCACCCGACTCCTGCGGGACCGACACGGCGATCGCCTCGGGCCGGGCGGCCGCCGCGCGGCAGAACAGCTCGTGCACGGGCACGTCGGGGGCGGTTCGGCGCCCGGCCCCGCTCCACTCACCGATGATGCGCTCGCGCTCGCGGGCGTCGAGCATGGGCAGCCGGGTCGCCGGCTGGGTCGACGGTTCCTGCGTCAGGGCGTTCAGCAGATTGACGTAGTGCGCGGCCATCCGCCGCATCGTCTCGGGCCGGAAGAGGTCGGTGTTGTACTTGAACACGCAGTGGAAGCGGTGTTCGGCCTCGTCCTCGTAGGCCGACAGGGTCAGGTCGAACTGACCTTCCTCCTCCGGGAGTTCGATGTACTCCAGGCGGTAGCCGTACTGCTCGGTGGCGACCTTGTGGGTGAGCAGGATGAACATCGCCTGGAACACCGCGGAGCGGCTCGGATCGTGCCGCAGACCGAGTTCTTCGACCAGCAGGACGAACGGGTACTCCTGGTTGTCCAGGGCGCCCAGAACGGTGTCGCGTACCTGTGCCAGGAGTTCGGCGATGGACGCCTCGCCGGCGAGATCGACGTGCAGCGGAAGGGGGTTGACGAAGTACCCGTAGACGGAGCCGAAGTCCTCATGGGTACGGCCCGTCACGGGGCTGCCGACGATGACGTCGTCCTGTCCGCTGTAGCGGTGCAGCAGCAGGTAGTAGGCGCTCAGCAGCACCATGAACACGGTCACGTTGTGCTCGCGCGCCAGCGCGTGCACGCGTGCGCTCAGGTCCTCGTCGAGTACGAAGAACTCGGAGGCGCCGTTGTGGGTCTGCACGGCGGGGCGGGGCCCGTCGGTGGGCAGGTTGAGGACGGGCACTTCCGCCGGCAGCCGGCTTCGCCAGTAGTCGAGCATCCGCTGCGCGTCGGGGCGGGCCAGGAACCGGTTCTGCCGATTGAGGAAGTCGAGGTAGCGGGCCGGAACCGGCGGCAGTTCGGCGGGGCGGCCGTGCCGCAGACCTTCGTAGACCGCGAGCAGTTCCTCGATGAAGGTGAAGGTGGAGATCGCGTCGGAGACGACGTGATGGACCGCCTTCATGATCACCCAGCGCTCCCGCTCGCGCTTGAACAGCCGGAAGCGCACCAGCGGGTCGCGTTCGAGGTCGTACGGCTTGCGGTACTCGCGGATGATCATCCGCCGGATGTCGTCCCACTCCCGGTCCCGCACGTCGAACACGCCGAAGTCGGGCGTGATCCGCTCGGAGATCCGCTGCACCGGCTGCCCGTCGTGCATGACGAGGTTGGCGCGCAGGAGCGGATGGCGTTCGATCATGGCGGTGAAGGCGGCGAGCATCAGTTCGGGGTCGAGTTCGACACGCACCTCGACCGCACCGCCGATGTTGTACGCGAAACCGTCCGGATTGAGCTGCTTGAGGAACCACAGCGCCTTCTGGTTGTGCGTCAACGGGAACTGTCGCTCGTCGTCGTACAGTTCGACCTCCACGTCGCCGGCTTCCGCCGGGTTCGTGGCGGGCAGGTCGACCAGCGCGGCGTGTACCTGCGCGACCAGTTCGGCCACCGACGCGTTGCCGAGCAGGGCCACCACCGGCAGCGCGACCCCCAACTCGGCGTTGATCCGGGCGCGCAGCTCCATCGCGAGCAGCGAGTCGAGTCCGAGCGCGCCCAGCGTGTCGGCCGGCCCGACGCCCTGCGCGTTCATCCGCAGCACCCCCGCCACCAGCGCGGTGAAGCGTTCGGTCAACATCCGCCCGCGTTCCTCGGTGCCGGCGGCGCGGAAGGTGTCGAGGAAGGTGTCGTCCTCGGCGGCGGTGTGCCGATCGCTCGCCTCGGCCAGTTCGCTGACCAGCCGCGGCGGCGACGGGTACCAGGCCAGGAAGGTCGGCCAGTCGACGACGGTGGCGACCAGCAACTGGGCGCGGTCCTGGCCGATGACCCGTTCCAGCACCGCCATGCCGGTGTCCGGGGACAGCGAATTCATCCCGCGGCTGGTGCGGTAGTGCTCCACCAGTCCGAGTTCCTCGATCATGCCGGTCGCCCACGGACCCCAGTTGACGCTCAGCGCCGGGAGGCCGTGGCTGCGGCGGTGGTGCGCGAGCGCGTCCAGGAAGGCGTTGCCGGCCGCGTAGTTGGTCTGGCCGGCGGTGGTGAGCAGCGAGGCGATCGACGAGAACAGCACGAAGTGTTCGAGCGGTTCGTCGCGCAGCAGGTGGTGCAGCAGCAGCCCACCCACCGCCTTGGGGTCGTATGCGCTGTGGAAGACGTTCCGGTCCATGCCCGGCAGCAGTGCGTCGCGTACCTGTCCGGCAAGGTGGAACACACCGCGAATCGGCGGTGAGTCGGTGTGCCGGTGATGGGCCAGCCACGCGGTCAGGGCGTCCTCGTCGGTGATGTCCAGCGTCACCGGCACGGGATGGGCCCCGAGCGCTTCGAGTTCCTTGACGAAGCGTACGTTCCGTCCGGCCGCGGTGTCGGGGTCGCTCTCGTGCCACCGCTCGCGTTCGGGCAGGGCCGTGCGGCTCATCAGGATCAATCGGCGTGCCCCGCGCTTGACGAGCGTGCGGCACAGCAGCCGGCCGAGCGCGCCGAAGGCGCCGGTCACCAGGTACGTGCCGTCCGCGCGCAGGCGCAGCGGCAGCGGACGGGTGAGACCGGTGGCGGGCGCCAGTCGGCTGGTGTACCGGCGGTCGGCGCGCAGGGCGATCTCGTCCTCGTCGTGGACCGACACTTCGCGCAACAGCGCCGCGGCCTCGGCTCGGCGCGCCTCGGCATCGTCCGCCAGGGCCGGATCGAGGTCGATGAGCTTGCCCGGGCGGGCGGTCAGCTCCTGTTGCCGCAGCACTCGGCCGATGCCCCAGGCCGGCGCGGCCGGCGGCTCGACCGCGTCACCCGGTACCACCGCCTGCGTTCCGCGGGTGACGATGTGCAGCCCGGCGTCCGGCAGTTCGCGGGACATGGCTTGAGCAAGCGTGATCAGCGAGTAGGTGCCGGTGTCGGTGTCGGTGTGCCGCTCGAACGCGTGCGGGCCGGACCCGTGCGGGCCGACGGTCTGTCGGTCGAAGGTCTGCCGGTCGGTCACGGCGAACCGCGGCAGGTCGAGGTTCCACAGGTGCACGACGTTGCCGGGCAACGCGCCCGCGTCCTCGCGCAGATCCTCGAAGAGGCGCGTCAGATCCTCGGCGGAGCCCGGCGTGACCGTCCACGCGTGTCCCTGGTCCGCCCTGCGGTAGCCACTGCCCGGGCGGACCAGCCGGCAGCGCCCGCCGGCCGCGGCCACCGCGGCCGCGAATGCGTCGGCGACACCCTGCGCGTCGGCGAACACCAGCCAGTCGTCGGCCACTTCGCCGCCGGCCGTGCCCTCGCTCGGGTCGAGCGGCCGGTCCACCCAGGTCACGTCGGCGAGCCAGCCGTCGATGGTGTTCAAGCCGACCGTGGTCGCCGCCCGCTCGACGTCGCCCGCACGGAAGCCGCTGATCAGGCCGAGCGGCACACCGCTGTCGGAGTACAGGGCGATGTCCCCGACGAGTTCGCCGGCGCCGCGTTTCCTGACCGTCGCGTGTGCCCACAGCGGCTGGTCGCCGACCGGGTCGATGCGTACCTCGTCGATCGACAGCGGCAGCAGGACGGCGTCGTCCCGTTCGTCCGCGCCGCCGGGACCCGGCCGCAGCGTCAGGAGGGTCTGGAAGCAGGCGTCGAGCAACACCGGATGCACATGGTGGCGGGCGGCGTCGTCGCCGAGCGGCGCGGTCGGACGGATCCGGGCCAGCGCCTCGTCGGGGCCGGTCCACACCTGCTCGATGCCCTGGAACGCGGGTCCGTAGTGATAGCCCCGGGCGGCCAGCGCCGCGTAACACTCGCCGTTGTCGAGCCGAATGGTGCTGCGTGCCCGGATCGCGTCGGCATCGAGTGTGCCGCCGAGTCGGCGGCGCTGCCCGGCTCGTACGATCCCGCTCGCGTGCAGGGCCGGCTCCCGGCCGTCGCCCGTGATGCCGGCGACGGTGAACGCGGCGCCCTCGCGCGCGAAGGACAGTTGCACGGTCGCGGACTCGCCGTCGGGCAGGAACAGGGCCTTGCGCAGTTCGATATCGGCCAGGGTGGCGTCGGTACCGCCGGTCATGGCGCGCACCGCCTGTGCGGCCATCTCCAGGTATCCCGCCGCGGGGAACACCACGTTGCCCTGGATGCGGTGATCGCTCAGGTAGGGCGCCGTCTCGACGTCGAGCCTGGCCTCCCATGTGGGTTGGGCATGAGACGTGCGACGGCCCAACAGCGGGTGGTCGAGCCGGCCGAGCCGGATCTGTTCCACCGGGCGGGGCTCGGTCCAGTAGCGGTCCCGCCTGAAGGGATAGGGCGGCAGCGCCACCGGCCGGCCGGTGGGCTGTAGCACGTCCCAGGCGATCTCGAATCCCAGGTTGTGCAGCGCGGCCAGCGACCCGGTGAAGCACTCGGTTTCGTCCTGCCGGCGGCGGATCGAGGGCAGCGTCCGCCCCTCGACGTCACGCGCGGCGAGGCACTCGCGGATCGCGTGGCCGAGTACGGGGTGCGGGCCGATCTCCAGGAAGACGCCGTAGCCGTCCTCGGCCAGGCGGTCGACCGCGGCGCGGAAGTGCACGCTGCCCCGGACGTTCTCCCACCAGTAGCCGGCGTCCAGTTCGGTGCCGTGTGCGGTGCCCTCGCGGCCGGTCAGGTACACCGGGATCTGCGCGGCCCGCGGCTTCAGATCCGCGAGCGAGGACAGCAGTTCGTCCTTGATCGGGGCCATCCGCGCGCTGTGGTAGGGCACTTGCACGGTGAGGAACCTGGCGAAGATCTGTTCGGCGCGCAGTTCGTCGGCGAGCTGCTCCAGTGCGTCTCGGTCCCCCGCGAGGGTGACCGAGGTCGGGCTGTTGAACGCGGCCGGCGACACCCGGTCGCGGTAGGGCCGCAGCCGGCGCATCGCCTCGGCGGCGGGCAGGCTCACCGCGAGCATGGTGCCGGTTCCCACCAGTCGTTGCTGGAGACGGCTGCGGTGCACGGCGATCGCGACCGCGTCCCGGAGGCTGTAGACGCCGGCTTCGTAGAAGGCCGCGATCTCGCCGGTACTGTGCCCGACGACGGCGTCGGGCCGCACTCCGTGGTGGCGCCACAGGGCGGCGAGACCGACCTGCAGGGCGAAGTTGGCCGGTTGGGCCAGCCAGGGCTGGGCGATCCGGGAATCGGCTTCGTCGACGGCGAGTTCCTCGACCAGCGACCAGCCGGTGAGTTCGGCGATCTCGCGGTCGCACTGCTCGACCGCCTCGCGGTAGACCGGTCGGCTCTCGAACAGCTGACGCCCCATCGCCCACCACTGCGGCCCCATCCCGGTGAACACCCAGACCAGGCGCCGCCCCAGCCCGTCCCGACTCCGGTCCGCGAGCACCCGGGGGTGCTCCTCGTGCCGCAGGTAGGCGTCCAAAGCCTCCTCCAGCGACGCGCGCGACGAGTACACGACGGACAGCCGCGACTCCAGGTGTTGGCGACGGTGCGCCAACGTGTGGCCGAGGTCGGCCGGCGACACGCGCGAGCCGTCGGTGCCGACGCCCGCGAGTTCCCGCCGGATCGCCGCGGCCAGTTCCGGCAGCGCGGCCGGGTCCCGCGCGGTCAACGGCAGGATCGTGCAGGTCCCGGGCGCGTCGCCCGCGTCGCCTGCCTGCCGCGCCGGCGCCTTCGGCGCTTCCTCCAGCACCACGTGCGCGTTGGTTCCGCCGAAGCCGAAGGCGTTCACCCCGGCCCGGGCCGGCCCCTCGTGTTCCGGCCACTCGGTCGGCTCGGCCGGGATCTCGAACGGCAGCGACGCGAGGTCGATGGCGGGGTTGATCCGCTCCAGGTTGATGTGCGGCGGGATCACCCGGTGCTCGAGGCACAGAACGGTCTTGATCAGTCCGGCGATCCCGGCGGCCGATTCGGTGTGCCCGATGTTCGGCTTGACCGAGCCGACGTAGCACCTGTTCCCCGGCCTGCGCCCGATCGACAGGGCCCGGCCCAGCGCCGCCGCCTCGATCGGGTCGCCGACCGGCGTCGAGGTGCCGTGCGCCTCGACGTATTGCAGGTCGCCGGGGGTGATGCCGGCCTCGGCGCAGACCCGCTCGATGAGCGCCACCTGGGCATCCGGGCTGGGCACGGTGATACCGCTCGTGCGGCCGTCCTGGTTGACCCCGCTGCCGACGATCACCGCATGGACCGGGTCGCCGTCGCGCAGGGCATCCTCCAGGCGCTTGAGCGCGACCAGGCCGACACCCTCGGCGCGCACGTAGCCGTTCGCCGAGGCGTCGAAGGTGCACGACCGGCCGTCTGGGGACAGGAAGCCGCCCTTGGTCTCGGCGATGGTGTACTGCGGGGCCATGTGCAACAGCGTGCCGCCGGCGAGCGCGAGGCTGCTCTCGCCGCGCAGCAGGCTCCGACATGCCAGGTCGACGGCGACCAGGGAGGAACTGCACGCGGTGTCGACGGAGAGGCTGGGGCCGCGGAAGTCGAAGCAGTGCGAGATGCGGTTCGACACCATGGTCATCATGGTGCCGGTGGCGGTGTGTGCGGCCAGCGTCTCGAAGCCGAGGTCGGCGAACTGCAGGATCTTGTAGTCGAGGGTGAACGCGCCGACGAACACGCCGACGTCAGTGCCCGCCAGTTCGGCGGGACGTTGTCCGCCGTCCTCGAGTGCCTCCCAGGCAACCTCCAGCAGTTTGCGCTGCTGGGGATCCATGTGCTCCGCTTCGCGCGGGCTGATGCCGAAGAACGCCGGATCGAACGTGTCGAACCCGTCGATGTAGCCGCCACGACCGCCCACCAACCGCCCGGACTTGGCGGTGTCCCGGCTGAGCAGCGTCCCGAGGTCGTACCGGTCGGCCGGGGTGGGCGTGATGCAGTCCCTGCCCTCGATCACGTTCCGCCAGTACGTCCGGTGATCGCACGCACCGCCCGGCAGCCGGCAACCGATACCGATGACCGCGATCTTCTCGCGGCAGCCGGCGTTCGTCGTAACTGTCATGGTCACAAACATCCGTGGGTCGTGGTCCGGTGCGCGGCGTCGCGGACACAGGCGACCGCCCGTCGTCACTGCGACGGGCGGTCGCGTGCCGTCAGGCGGGTCAGACGTCGCTGAGGCGTCCGAAGAGGTCCACCCCGGGAGCCGACGGTTCGGTGCCGACGTACACGTCGCGCAGCATGGCGGCGTATTCGTCACCGGAGATGCGCCCGTCGCCGTCCTTGTCCAGGACGGACATGACGGTGTCGACCCGGCTTGCCTGAACGCCGTAGCCCTTCAGGAGGGGGGCGAGCTCCCGCCCGTCGAGGTGGCCGTCGCCGTTCGTGTCCGCGAGCGTGAACTCGGCCATGTGGCGCCCGATCGTGGCGGCCGCCGCCTGGGGGCTCGCCGATTCCAGCACTGCGGCGAACTCGCTCTCGGTGACCTTGCCGTCCCCGTCCGCGTCGGCCGCCTCGGCCAGTTCCTTCCACAGGTCGGCGTACTGCCGCCGCACCGCCTGGACCTTCTGCGGGTCCGCGTCGGGAAACTGCTCGACGATGCGGTCCGCGCGCTGCCGGAAGTCGTCCGCCGTGACGACGCCGTTCCCGTCGATGTCGAAAAGCGCGAACATGTGCCGGGGCTTCTCCTGAATGAACGCTGACAACACGGTGTTCCTCTCTGTCGTCGCGGACCCTTGAAGTCCGCGCGCACATACGGTTGGTTGCACTGCGTGATGAAACATATACGGCAAGTCGCAGAACTCACGGAATGCGCGGGCGGATACGCACGGACGCGCCGCCGAGGTTGCCCACCCCCGCCCGGACCGATCCGCCCGTGGGGCGTTCACGCCCCGGACGAATTCACTCGCTCGGGTGCGGCCTGTTCGAGGGAGAGTTCGCGGGACGCTTCGCGGGCGGCCGGGACGCCGTCCACGCCGCTCGTCTGCTCGACGGGGCCCGGCGCATGGAACCGGCGGGCCCAGCGGCGGAAAGCGCCGATGGGCCCGTCACCGGGGCCGAGCCGCGGGGGCTGCTGGTATCGCTTGTGGTCCCAGATCGGGAAATCAGCAGCCGTGAAGGCGCAACTCGATCGGAACAGCGGACGCTCCAGCACGCGCGTGACGGCTCGGGTCACCGTGCGGGCGAGGCACGGCGCCGCCGGCCAGGACGGCTCGGTCAGTGCGATGCGGTTCGACTGCCGGAGCTGCATCCGGTTCGGCGCGATCGCGGTCGGCATCACCAGCGTGTACATCCGCAGGCCGAACCGCGGCGAGTGGATCTCGGCGTGCAGGCACCCGAGTCCGTACCCGTCGACCTCCACCTCGACGTCGAACTCACCGATCAGCGGAGCGCTCTCCCGCACCCGCATCGACACGTGGAAAGACGTTTCGTCGTACGCCACCGGGGTGCCCAAATCGGCCTTGACCCAGCCGTGCAGCGTCGCGAAATGGCCGATGTCCACGGAATTCTCGACGACCTCCTGGACATTGCCCGCCATTTCCCACGTCACCTGGCGAGCGGAAAGGCCGGCGATCGCCCGCCACTCAGGGATCTCCCAATCCGGCTCCCGGCCGTCGTGATGCCGCCATACGAAGACGGCACCGTTGACCTCGCACACCGGGATCCGATCCAGTGACACCTTCGGCGGCGGCGTTCCGTATCCCGTGCGCACGCACGAACCGTCGGGAGCGAAGGCGAAGAAATGGAAGGGACAGACGAGGTCGTTGTCCTCCACGCCGGCCAGACCGAGATGGGCCCCGAGATGCGGACAGTAGGGACGGACGGCTCTGACGCCTCCCGAACGCAAGCGGTAGAGCACCACATCCTCGCCCATGAGCGGCCGGGTGAGCACCGTGCCGGATTTCAACTCGTCGGAGAAGGCCACCGCGGACCACCCGCTCGGATAGGGCAGACCGGGAGCCCGTGCCGCATCGGCGGGGGTCGGCCCCTGGCTGATCGCCTTCCCGTACGCGCGTGACAAGCCCAAGCGATCCTCCTGGATTCAATTCCGGCGGGTCAGGTATATCACTCCGGCCCGAGAATTCTGGAAATGCATAAAATCACCTTTCGAATCCATCCACTTTCAGAATTCACGATAATAATCCGAGATCCTCACCCGGACGGCGCACCGTCGGCATTCGGTCGGCGCTCGCCCGATGCCTGCCGGGTGGAGATCGGTACCTGCTCGGCCTACCGGCGGGTCCCGGCTGCCGCGTTTCGGACCCACTTGCGGAACTCGACCGCCAGGTGTTCGTGGGAAGGCAACAGCCGCCGCCGACGCCGACCCGATCCGGCCGCGCCGTCCCCGGGCGGGCCGCGGGGACGGCGTGGCAGCCCTCGCCGTCCCCCGAAATCCCCGATCATCGGAGCCGGTTGATCCGCGACGTCCACGAAGCCGGCGGTATCCGTGCTATGTTGATCTCAGTTGCAGTTGTGGTACCCATGAACTTTGTGTGCACCTGACGGGCGTGATCCTCGGGTGCATTTTTTGTTTGGCCGGTCATCTCCGGGTGGGCTCCTTGCGGCGACGCGGAATCGCACTGTGTGGATTCCGGTACTGCTTCCCAGACTAAGGAGAACGACATGTCGACCACAGGCACCGTGAAGTGGTTCAACGCGGAAAAGGGCTTCGGTTTCATCGAGCAGGACGGCGGCGGCCCCGACGTCTTCGCCCACTACTCGAACATCGCCGCCCAGGGCTTCCGTGAGCTCCAGGAGGGCCAGAAGGTCTCCTTCGACGTCACCCAGGGCCAGAAGGGCCCGCAGGCGGAGAACATCGTTCCCGCCTGACGCTTTTCGGCGTCCGTACCAGGGCCCGTCGCACCGTGAGGTCGCGGGCCCTGGTACGGCGTTCGTATTTTTCCCGCAGGCCGCTCGTCCCTCTGTCCGAGGTCGTGGCGACGGCACGCGACGCAGTACCCCCGCCCGGTAGGCGGCAGCCGACGGCTTACGACCGCGCACCGCCCACCGCCCCCGGACTTCGCAGTCCGTTCCAGCCGGCCGCCTTTTTCCACGGCGCCGCGTCTTTCGAAGTGTGTTCGCGCGAATTTCCTTCGCCCCACTTCGTTTCTGCTTTTCATTTCGGCTCGTTCTCGTGATACCTTGCGCGGCTTTCGGCTGCCGGGTCTCCGCGGTACGTGCCGTGTCGAGGAAGGTTCCCCGTGAACCCGAACGCCCGCTCCACCAATTCTTCGTACAGCTCCTCCTCCCGCGGCCGTAGCGGCGGCACCGGCGGCTACACCCGTTCGGCCGCCGGCGGCAGCGGCGGCGGCTACGGCCGTTCCGGCGCTTCGGGTCGCTCCGGCGGCTACGGCCGTTCGGGCGGTTCCGGCGGTTCCGGCGGCTACGGCCGTCGCTCCTCCGGCGCCCGGGGGGAGTTCGCGCTTCCGGTGACCATCACCCCGGCGCTGCCCGCCGTGGCCTCCTTCGCCGAGTTGGACATGCCGTCCGAGTTGCTGGCGACACTGACCGGTCTGGGCATGGCCGAGCCGTTCCCGATCCAGGCTGCGACGCTGCCGAACTCGCTGGTCGGCCGCAACGTGCTGGGCCGGGGTCGGACCGGGTCGGGCAAGACGTTGGCCTTCGGCCTGGCCTTGCTCGCCCGCACCGCCGGCCGGCGCGCCGAGCCCAGGCACCCGCTCGCGCTGGTCCTGGTGCCCACCCGTGAGCTGGCCCAGCAGGTCACCGACGCGCTTACCCCGTACGCCCGTTCGCTGCGACTGCGGATGGCCACGGTGACCGGCGGCATGCCGATCGGCCGCCAGATCACCGCGCTGCGGGCCGGCGCCGAGGTGGTCGTGGCCACGCCCGGCCGGCTCAAGGACCTCCTCGACCGCGGCGCCTGCGTGCTGGCCGACGTCGGTGTCACCGTCCTGGACGAGGCCGACCAGATGGCCGACATGGGCTTCATGCCCCAGGTCACCGAACTCCTGGACCAGGTACGCCCCGACGGCCAGCGGATGCTCTTCTCCGCCACCCTGGACCGCAACGTCGACCTGCTGGTGCGCAAGTACCTGCACGACCCGGTCGTGCACTCGGTCGACCCGTCGGCCGGTGCGGTCACCACGATGGAGCACCACGTGCTGCACGTGCAGGGATCGGACAAGAACGCCGCCACCACGCACATCGCCGCCCGCGAGGGCCGGGTGATCATGTTCCTCGACACCAAGCACGCGGTCGACCGGCTCACCGCGCACCTGCTCAACAGCGGCGTCCGCGCCGCCGCGCTGCACGGCGGCAAGTCCCAGCCCGAGCGCACCCGCACCCTGACCCAGTTCAAGTCCGGCCACGTCACCGTCCTGGTCGCCACCAACGTCGCCGCGCGCGGCATCCACGTGGACAACCTCGACCTGGTCGTCAACGTCGACCCGCCCAGCGACCACAAGGACTACCTGCACCGCGGCGGTCGTACCGCCCGCGCCGGCGAGTCCGGCAGTGTGGTCACCCTGGTCCTGCCCGGCGAGCGCCGCCAGATGGTCCGCCTGATGTCCGACGCCGGGATCACGCCGCAGACCACCCAGGTCCGCTCCGGAGAGGCCGAACTGACCCGGATCACCGGCGCCCAGGCGCCCTCCGGAATCCCGGTCGTCATCACCGCGCCGGTGGTGGACCGCCCCCGCCGTACCGGCAGCGGTTCCTCTTCACGCGGACGCCGCAGCGGCTCCGCCCAGGCCCGCCGCTCCGGCCCGGCCGGCCGCCCCGCGCCCCGCGCGGCCACCGCCGCCTGACCCGCGCCCCGCGACATCCGGCCCTGAAGTATCCGGCCACACCCGCCCGTCGGGTGAGCACGGCCGGATACTTCAGGGCCTTTCGCCGTCTTCAGGACGTGTCGCCTCCGTCAAGGCGCCTGCCCGGCCGCGTCGTTCGCGGGGTCGCGCCCGTGATGGAGAGCGGCGATCCGGGTGGCGCTGCTCGTGAGACAGTTCGCGACGTCGCGCAGGTGGGACCTGCTGTACGAGTCGGTCGACCAACCGAGGTCGTCCATGCCCTTGACGGCCAGGAGCAACTGCTCCGCCGCAGCGGCCAACCGCCGCGCCAGGGCGGCCATGTCCCCCGGGTCTCGCTCCATCGCCTGCCTCCGATCGTCGAGTGGGCCCACGGCCCGAGCGGTTTCCTCGTCGCGGGCTCCGCCGCGTTGCGGGTAGGGGCTCCCGCTCATGACGAGGACCCCGATGCCGTGGCACCGGGGTCCGAGTTGGGGTTGTCTCACCATCCACCGGCTACGAAGCCCGGTGTCGTTTCCGCGCGGCTGCCGCACGCGGCAGGCGGGTGTGCGGGGATCGTGCGGATGTGACCGAAGACCACCTTCCGTTCGGATGGACCGCGGTGCCCGCTCTACCGAAGTAACCGACTGCGGGCGATCCGATGGCGTCCGGACCCATCCCTTCTTCCTCTGACCTGCGACTGCTTGTCGAACGTGCTGCGCTTGTGCTTCTACTCCCGCCGTCGGCCGACGGCCCTGGCTTCCTGTTTCGCCGCCGTCGGAGCCCTTCACCCACACCGGCCCCAACGACGTTCCGACCTGTTCCACTTCACGGGCAGTTCGTCATCTGCCACGTCTGTTCGACGTTTCCTTCGGTTTCGACATCGGGAAGATTAGCCACGTCGGGCGCGAATGTCTATCTCCGACATGACAGATTTTCGCGAGGGTGGCGCCCGTCGATATCGGCGCCGCCGCGTGCCTCGCCGCTGCCCTCCCCGGCACCCCTTCGAACGAGACACGCTTGGCTACGACAGAAGACATGTTCACCGACTCCCCGATGTCTGATTCCGCCGAGATAGATTTTCGGCACCCCGGCGCGTTCGCGGGTGCGTACGGTCGGCGCCGCGCTACTACAGGCGGGTCGCGGTCCGGATGAGGTCGGCGACGGCTCTGGACCGGCTGTGCGGCGGCCAGGCGATCACGGTCGTGACCGGCGGCGCGTCCAGCACGGGTACGGCGGCGACGTCCCCGTGCAGTTGGGCTCGGCAGGACTGCGGTGAGACCGCGCAGGCGCGGCCGAGCGCGACCAGCTGCAACAGCTGGGCGTGGTCGCGGACCTCCGGTCCCGGCCCGGGAGGGTAGGTGCCGTCGAGGTCGGGCCAGCGGGGCAGGGGCAGGTCCGGCAGCGCGGTGATGTCGGCCATGTGCACGTGGGTCCGGACGGTGAGCGGATGCCCGGCCGGCAGGACCACGACCTGGCTCTCCGTACCGAGCTCTTCGGTGTCGAACCCGACCGTCGAGTCGAACGGCCGGTGCAGCAGGGCCACATCGGCCCGCCCCTCGCGCAGGAGGCGTTCCTGCTCGGCCGGGCCGCACAGGACGACGTCGACCGGGACCGCGCCCGGTTCCGCGGCGTAGGCGTCCAGCAGTTTCGCCAGCAGTTCGCTGGAGGCGCCGGCCTTCGCGGCCAGGACCAGGCCGGGACGGCCGGTCGCGGCAAGGGCCGCGCGGCGGGTCCGGCGTTCGGCGGCATCGACCGCCGCCAGGGCCTCCCGGCCCTCGGCCAGCAGCACCGAGCCGGCCTCGGTCAGCGTGACGGTGCGGCTCGTACGGTCCAGCAGCGCTCCCCCGAGCCGCCGTTCGAGCTGCTGGATCGCCCGCGACAGGGGCGGTTGCGCGATCCCGAGCCGCTGCGCGGCGCGACCGAAGTGCAACTCTTCGGCGACGGCGACGAAGTAGCGCAGTTCCCGGGTCTCCACGCGGCCATGCTAACCCCGGATCGATACCCGGGCGGTATCGTCGCCCACCCAATCGGTGTTGGACCCCTCGGCCGGGTCCGGGTCAGCATCGTTCCCATGAGTGAACGAACGATCGCGCTGGTCACCGGCGCGAACAAGGGAATCGGGTACGAGATCGCGACCGGCCTGGGTGCGCTCGGCTGGAGTGTCGGCGTCGGCGCCCGCGACGATCGGCGCCGGGAGGTCGCGGTGGAGAAACTGCGCGCGGCCGGCATCGAGGCGTTCGGCGTACCGCTGGACGTGACCGACGACGCGAGCGCGACGGCCGCCGCCCGGCTGATCGAACAGCGGGCCGGGCGCCTCGACGTGCTCGTCAACAACGCCGCCATCACCGGTGGCATGCCGCAGGAGCCCACCCGGGTCGATCCCGCCGTCATCCGGACGGTCGTGGAGACCAACGTGATCGGCGTCATCCGCGTCACCAACGCGATGATGCCGCTGCTGCGCCGCTCTTCCGCACCGCGCATCGTGAACATGTCCAGCAGCGTCGGTTCCCTCACCCGGCAGTCGGGGACCGCCGGCGAGCAGACGACGGGCCCGGTGGCCGTGGCCTACGCGTCGTCGAAGACGTTCCTGAACGCCGTCACCCTTCAGTACGCCCGGGAGTTGAGCGGTACGAACGTGCTGATCAACGCCGGCTGTCCCGGCTTCGTCGCGACCGACCTGAACGGCTTCCGCGGCGTGCGCACCCCCGAACAGGGCGCGGCGATCGCCGTCAAGCTCGCGACCCTGCCCGACCACGGTCCGACCGGCGGGTTCTTCGAGGACGCCGGCACGGTGCCCTGGTGATGCGCGCGGGGTCGCCGTCCCCCGCCACCGAGCAGGCCGCGCCGTTGTTCTTCGCGACCTACACGGCCTTGCACACGATGCGCTTCGACATCGCCGTCACGCGCTGACGCCGGTCGACGTCGGGCGGTACGACGGGGCCACACCCACCGTCCGCGCCGGACCGGATTGTCTGAAATCGGCATGAAAGGGGCCGTGCCGGAAACCCGTCGGACATGACACGCGCACCGCGGCCGGAGAACGAGAATGCCGACAACCGTGACGACGCCGATCGTGATGTCGGCGTCGGTCCCCCCGAGCAGGTCGAGGAGCGGGAACCCGACCATCCCACCGAGCTGCCCAAACGGGCCTGGTGGGCAGTGCTGCGTGGCACGGTGAAGGAGTTCAAGGACGACGAACTCGCAGATCGCGCCGCGGCGCTGACCTACTACGGTGTACTGGCACTGTTCCCCGCCCTGCTGGTGCTGGTGTCCCTGCTGGGAATCGCCGGCGAGTCGACCACCGATCGGGTGCTGGACAACCTGCAAAAGTTGGCTCCGGGCTCGGCACGCGACGTGATCAGCAACGCGGTACGCCAGTTGCAGAACAACAGTGGCCTGGGCTCGCTCCTGGCGATCGTGGGCCTGGTGGTCGCCGTGTGGTCCGCCTCCGGCTATGTCGCCGCGTTCATCCGGGCCTCCAACGCCGTCTACGACATGCCCGAGGGTCGGCCGGTATGGAAGGTTCTCCCGCTGCG
This sequence comes from Embleya sp. L77, assembly GCF_055557415.1. Lineage (NCBI taxonomy): Bacteria > Bacillati > Actinomycetota > Actinomycetes > Kitasatosporales > Streptomycetaceae > Embleya > Embleya sp. L77. The sequence goes on along the minus strand of NZ_CM145710.1, from coordinate 2,821,706 downwards.
CCTCGGTCTGACCATCGCGCTGATGGTTCTGGCCTGTGCCAGTGCGCTGATCGTGGTCTTCACCGGTGGTCTGGCCCGACAGGTGGGCACGGCTCTGGGGATCGGCGACAGCGCGCTGACGGTGTGGTCGATCGCGAAGTGGCCGGTCCTGGTCCTGCTCGTGACGATCATGATTGCGCTCCTGTACTGGGCCGCGCCCAACGCCGAAGGCCGCGGCTTCAAGTGGGTGACTCCCGGCAGCTTCCTCGCCCTGGCGATCTGGATGGTCGCCTCGGCCGGCTTCGCCGTCTACGTCGCGAACTTCGCCTCGTACAACAAGACGTACGGAACGCTCGCGGGAGTGATCGTCTTCCTGGTGTGGTTGTGGATCACCAACCTCGCCGTTCTGCTCGGACTCGAATTCGACGCCGAACTGGCCCGCCGGCGCGCGATCGCCGGCGGCCTGCCCGAAGACGAGGAACCCTACGTGCGACCGAGGGACACCCGCGCGTGGAGCGCCGACGAGCGCCGCCGCATGGAAGGCGAGCCCTGACCACGCCCGCCCGGCGGGCCCCGACCCCCACTCTTCACACCCGCTTCCCGACCGAGTCGGGAAGCCACGGCAAATCGGAAATCGTAAAGCGTAAATCGGGAAACGCTGCACAGCAGAAGAAAAACGCACGGGTTGCGGTGGCTAGACGAGCGTTACCGACCACAACAGGACGACGGCACTCCGGACCTGCATCACCGAGGTGGGACGAACGCACCGAGGTGGAAGACGAACGAGGCGCCGGGAGAACGGAAAAGGCGGGGTGTGGCCCGGTTCGGATTGACGAACCGGGCCACACCCCGCCTTATCGATGCAGTGCGCGAGGGGCAGATCTCCCTACCAGCGGTACCAGCGGCCACGACGGCCACCCGCACCCGCAGAACGGAAGACGAAGCCCAAAGCCCACACGACCAGAACGATCACGGCGATCCACCACAGGGCCTTGAGCGCGAAGCCGGCACCGAAGAGGATCAGGGCGAGAAGCAGGACCACCAGAAGGGGAATCATTTGTTTACCTCCGCCCCAACGTGTGCCCCACCCCTTCGAACGCATTCCAGGTAAATCACGAGTTTCTGCAAGGCTTTCCGGGAAAGAAGGGATCTTCACCTTCGCCCCGCCGGGCACCGGACGCCGGACGCCGTGCCCGGGCGCCGGACCGGGCACCGACGAGCTCAGGGGCCGCGGTCGCGGTCGGGGTCTACCGGGTTTGGTCGGGCGATCCGCACGTCCGCGCTTCTGCGAACATGCTCGAACCCCTGGTTGGAATCGGCGATCGAGGGCAGCGACAAGAAGGCTTGAACGTCGTTGGCACATCGGCGAGTTGCGCCGCGGGCACGAGTCGGCCGGGCACGGCGCCGGGTGGGAACACGGGACGCCGGATGGTCCGCCGTGGCGAATCCGCGGCTCGGGTACGGAACAGGGAGCGGACTGTGAGCACGATACGTCCCATGATCGACGACTCGGGGGCCGCGCCCGGTCGAGGACCGCTCGGGCGCGGCCTCGGTCGGGCGGCACGACCCGGTGGACTCGTCCCATACGACCGGGTGTTCTGGTGGTTGGCGCCGACCGTGTGTCTCGTCGCGGCGTATTGCGGTGTGCAGCAGGAGTGGGACCTGCTGGCGGCGATCGTGGTCGTCGCGGTGTTGGTGATAGGCGCGTTGTACGCGTGCGGCGGGCTCCGACCGGCGGTGCGATCCGAGCGGCGGCGATGGGCGCCGCGTACGCGGGCCGGTTCGCGAGCGCGTGCGGTCTCGTTCGCCGCCGTCGATGCCATGACCGGAGACCGATTCGAGGAACACGTCGCGGAGTTGTGCCGTCGTGACGCGTGCCTCGACGTGGAGGTCAGCGGCGGCGCGGGCGACCTGGGGGCGGACGTCGTCGCCCGGCTTCCCGACGGACGCAGCCTTGTCATCCAATGCAAGCGGCTCGGCAGGACCCGCGCCGTGGGCAGCCCCGACATGCAGCGCTTCGTGGGAACGGCGCGGCCCGTGCACGATGCCGACGTCGCGGTGCTCGTCACCAACTCCCGGTTCACCGCGCCCGCGCGTCGGCTTGCCCGAGCCCAGGACATCGTGACCATCGACCGGCGGGCCCTGGGCCGATGGATGGCGGGTACCGATCTTTCGACGATGCTGCTCGGCGGAGCGGACGTTGCGACAGACTCCGCCGCAGCGGTCGTCCCGAGCGCCGAGGTGTGGCCCGAGTCGGCTGCGGCGGCGCATTGCGACTGACACGCCGCCCGCACCCCGCCCTGCACCCCGCCCCGCGCGACGCCCACGCGTCGAACTCCCGTGCCTCCCACCGGCACCGCATCGCGGGCATTTGCCAGAACTAGCCGATTCCCGTCGATCGCTTCACCACCTCCCCATCCCCGTGTGAGTGTTTCGCTCGCTCGGGCACGAACCCGGCCTGCACGGTCACCCGCGTCGCTCACAAGGCGTCGCGGCGCAAGCCGGCGACGTGGTCGAGGCATGCCCCCACCCAAGGAGCCTCGATGAACCGCAGAACGACCACGGCCGGGACCGTCCTGGCCATGCTCGCCGGACTCGCGATCGGCGCGGCCGGCTCTTCCTCGGCCGGTGCCGACCCGTCCCCTCCCCCCGCCAACCCCCAGGCACTCGCGGTATCCGCCGCCGACCGGGCGGCCGCAAGCGGCCTGGACAGTCTCGCCAAAGGCCCGGACGAGCAGTACGAACGCCAACTCGTCACCCCATGGGTCAACGACCTGTTCTCGGTCGCGTACCAGCGCACCTACCGCGGCCTCCCCGTCGTCGGTGGGGACGCGGTCGTGTTGGCCGACGGTCAGGGCCGGGTCCGCGCGACCCAGGCCGCCACCGGCGCGCAGATAGCCGTCACCACCCAGCCGACCGTGGCGGCCGGCGCCGCCGAGGCCACGTCCAAGGCCCAACTCCCGGTCGTGGACAAGGTCGAATCGCATCGCCTCGTCGTCCGGGTCAAGGACGGCAGTAGCGCACTGGCGTGGGAAACCGTGCTGGCGGGTCGTACCGATACCGCGCCCAGCCGGTTGCACGTGTTCGTCGACGCGAGCACCGGGGCGGTGCTCGACAGTTACGACGACGTCCGGGCCGGCAGCGGCAACAGCCAGTGGAACGGCCCGAATCCGCTCACCATCGACACCACCGGCTCGGGCAGCTCCTTCTCCCTGCGCGACCCGAACCGCCCCGGCCTGACCTGCGCGGACTACTCCACCGGCCAGGTCTTCACGAAGTCCACCGACTCGTGGGGCAACGGCCAGGCGTCCAGCAAGGAGACCGGCTGCGTCGACGTCATGTGGGCGGCGCAGAAGGAATGGAACATGCTCCGCGACTGGCTCGGTCGCAACGGGCACAACGGCAACGGCGGGAGCTGGCCGGTCAAGGTCGGCCTCAACGACGTCAACGCCTACTGGGACGGCTCGTCGGTGTCCATCGGGCACAACCAGTCGAACCAGTGGATCGCCTCGATGGACGTGGTGGGCCACGAATTCGGGCACGGCATCGACCAGTTCACCCCCGGCGGCGCCGGCAGCGAGGCCGGACTCGGCGAGGGCACCGGCGACATCTTCGGCGCACTGACCGAGGCGTACACCAACGAGCCCTCCCCGTACGACACCCCCGACTACACCGTCGGCGAGACCGTGAACCTGGTCGGCCAGGGCCCGATCCGCTACATGTACAAGCCCTCCACCAACGGCGACCCGGACTGCTACAGCTCCTCCATCCCCAGCACCGAGGTCCACAAGGCCGCCGGCCCGCTCAACCACTGGTTCTACCTCCTCGCCGAGGGCACCAGCCCCGGCGGCGGCAAACCCAACAGCCCCACCTGCAACAACACCACCCTCACCGGCGTCGGCATCCAACAGGCCGGGAAGATCTTCTACGGCGGCATGCTCCTCAAGACCAGCGGCATGACCTACAAGAAGTACCGCACCACCACGCTGACTTCGGCCAAGACCCTCGACCCCACCTGCGCCCTGTTCAACAAGACCAAGGCCGCCTGGGACGCCGTCAGCCTGCCCGCACAGCCCAACGACCCCACCTGTAACGGTGGGCCGGGCAACCCCGACTTCTCGATCAGTCTCACCCCGAGCTCGGGCAACGTGGCGGTCGGCGGGGACGTCACCACCACCGTGGGCACCACGACCACCAGCGGTGCGGCGCAATCCGTCACCCTGACCGCGTCGAACCTGCCCAACGGGGTGACCGCGCAATTCACGCCGGCCACCGTCCAGTCGGGCAACAGCTCGTCGCTGAAGTTGTCGGCGAGTTCGACGGCGACCGCAGGTACGTACACGGTGACCGTGACCGGCAGCGGTGCCACCACCCATACGGCGCAATACACGTTGACCGTCGGCGGCACCGGACCGGGCACGTGCACCGCGCCCGCCTGGAACGCCGACTCGGTCTACACCAACGGCAGCGTGGTCTCCTATCAAGGCCACACCTACCGCGCCAAGTGGTGGACCCAGGGCGAAGTCCCCGGAACCACCGGCCAATGGGGCGTCTGGGTCGACCTCGGCGCCTGCTGAGCCGACCCGCACTCGGCAGGTAGCGCACGCACACCGCGAGCGTTCCCGATCGTGCTGCCCGGCAGGCCCGCAGGTGGGCCTGCCGGGCAGCCGGCACCGGCGACACGCGTCGCGGTTGCGGACCTTTCCTATGAGTGCGCGGGCGGCCGGCGTCGACGCGTACCCGCCGTGATGCTCCAAGACTGCGGCACCGGCCCCCACCACAAATCCCCCGGTCGTGGGGGCGCCCTCCCCCGGCCGGGGGAGACAGGAGCAGACGTCGGCAGGTGCACCCGGTCAGCCGAGCGTCCCGGGAGCCGGGGCCTTCCGGGGTCGCCTCTCGCCCAGTTCCGCCAACCGGGCCACCTCGCCCGCGATATCGGGCCACAGCGCCGCGGGCAGGTCGTGGCCGACACCCGGATAGGTGACCAGGCGGGCGCCGGGGATCGCCCGGGCGGTGGCGCGGCCGGCGCGTACCCGCAGGATCGGGTCCTGTTCACCGTGCAGGACGAGCGTGGGGCGCCTCAGCTCCGCCAACTTCGGCCCGTGCCACTGTGCACCGATCTGACGGCTCTGGGCCTTCTTGTCGCGCGGCCCGCTGTCGACCTCCGCCTCGACCCACGCGCGGGCCGCCTCCTCGTCGAACGGGTAGCCGGGCGAGGCGATCCCTCGCCACACCGTGAGAGACGCCTCGATGTCCCCCTCACGGCCTTCGGGGAACTTGGCGCGCGCGAGCTTCGCCAGGAGCCCGAAGCGCAGGTAGCGCAGGACGCCCAGGCCGGACACGTCGCTCGGAAGCGCGGCCGACGAGGTGAGGCTGAGCACCCGTTCCGGATACCGCAGCGCGAGCCGCTGGGCGATCAGCCCGCCCATCGAATGACCGAAGACGTGCACCCGCTCCCAGCCGAGTTCGTCCATCACCGCAACGGCGTCGTCCGTCATGTCCTCAGCCGTGTACGCCTCGCCCCGCTTGCCGAACAGCGCCTTGAACGGGTTGCCCGTCGCCGTATCCGGCATCCGCGTCGACTCGCCCGCGTCCCGCTGGTCGTAGCGGGCGACCTCGAATCCGGCGTCCGCGAACGCTCCGGAAAGGCCGTCGGGCCACCAGAACCGCGCCGTCGCCAGGCCCATCACCAGGAGCAGCGGCTCGCCCCGCGAGCCCTCGAGCCGGTCGTACGCGATCTCGACACTGCCGTTGCGGGCGTACCGGGTCGGCGTCCACGAGCGCGCCGCGGGAGCGTCTTCCGGTGCGGAATCCCTGGCCGTAGCCATCGTGTCCCTCCTCCACATCAACTGCGATCGATGTTCGCAGTTCTGCGACGCTACGATACTGCATACATCGTTCGCAGTAGAAAGAGGCATCGTCGTGAGCCCGACCGACAACATCTGGCTCCGTCCCGAACGCGCCGCGCGCGGCCCGGCCCCCGGCTACGACCGCGACACTCTCGCCGCCGCAGGAGTGGCCCTCGCCGACGCCCACGGCCTCACCGCCGTCACCATGCGCGCCGTGGCCGACGCCCTCGGCGCGGGCCCGGCCTCGCTGTACCGCTACGTCACCACGCGCGAGGAACTCGTCGAACTCATGGTCGACCGCGCGCACTCCGGGATCCGATACCCCCACCCCGGCGGCGACTGGCTTGAGGACCTCCTGGAGCTCGCCCGCGAGAGCCGTCGCGTCATCCTCGCCCACCCCTGGCTTCTCGACGCGACCGCCACCCGAACCCCGCTCGGACCGAACACCATCGCGTATCTCGAATGCGCACTGGGTGCGCTGTCCGGCCTCCAGGTTCCGTCCCGCACCAAGCTGGAGGCGATCGCCGTCCTCAGCGCCGTGGTCGCCGGACTCGCCCGCACGGAGATCACCCAGGCCCGGGCCGGCCGGACCCTCCCGCAATGGCAGCAGGCCCAGGCCGCCTACTTGACCCACGTCGCGACATCAGGCCGACACCCCCACCTGGCCGCCGCGTTCGCCGCTCAGGACACCGACGACGAGCCGGTGGAACACCTCTTCGACCGCATCGTCACGGGTGTCCTCACCGGCCTTCTCCGCCCCGATGCGGTCTGACCCGAAAGCCCTGGGAGCTCTCTCCTCCGCAAACTCCGGAGGAAAGGACGATGTCGCCCGCGGCGGGCGGCGTCCCGAAGGATTCGGCCGTTCATACCGCTCATGACGAGGACCCCGGTGCCGTGGCACCGGGGTCCGGGGTTTCGGGTTGTCTCACCATCCACCGGTCGAAGACCGGTGTCGTATCCGCACTGCCGCGCGGGGCGGCAGAATGTGCGGGGATCGCATATGCGTGACCGAAGACCACCTTTCGTTCGGATGGACCGCGGTGCCCGCTCGACCATGTCACCGATCGCGGGCTATCCGATGGCGCTCTGGAACCCTTCCCTTCTCCTCTGACTTGCAATTGCTCCGTGCGAGTTTTGCGTTTGCGATTGCTTGCTTTTGCGTTTGCTTGCGTTGCGGTTGTTTGCGTTTGCCTCGCCGTCAGTCGAAACCCTCTGCGATTGCCGGTCTCGATCTGCCCGACGATCCTTCCTACGTCCGCCGCCGGAGCCCCTTACCCACACCGGCCCCGACGATCACTCGACATGTTCCACTTCACGGGCAGTTCGTCATCTGCCACGTCCGTTTGACGTTTCCTTCGGTTCCGACATAGAGAACGCTAGCCACGCTCGACATGAATGTCTACCTCCGGCGTGACAGATTTTCGCCCGTGTCGACGTCCGGCTCCGCCGAGGCGGATGCGCGCGGCAGAGCGGCCGACCGCGGGCCCGATCGGCGCGCCGGAGCGGTTCAGGCAATTCCGATGGCGGGGGCGCGGGTCGTGTGTCGTGGGAGGAGGCGGAACGGGCGGGGCCGCTCGACGTGGGCAATCCTCGGGCACCTGGGCACCTGGGCGCCCCGACGCCTGGCGTCGCGAGAGCCTCCAAGGCCCAGTGGGCAAGCATCGGCCGGAGCGCCGTCGCATGGGGCCGGCGGGCGAACACCTGCGGGCCGTCGGGGACGACCGAACCCGGCGGTCCCGGCGAGCGGCCGGGTCGATCCGCTCGCCGGCGCGTGCCCCCGTGGGGGCCCCGCGCCCGAGCGTCATCGCCAGGTCAGCTCTCGTCCGATTCGGTCTGGGCCGCATCGCGCAATTCGGCGTTCAGGCGCAGGGCCTCTTCCAATTGGTCCTCGAGAATCACGATGCGGCAAGCAGCGTCGACGGCGGTGCCCTGGTCGACGAGCTCACGGGCACGCTGGGCAATACGCAACTGATAACGGGAGTAGCGGCGGTGGCCGCCCTCCGAGCGCAGCGGGGTGATCAGGCCGTACTCCCCGATCGCGCGCAGGAAACCCTGGGACGCGCCGATCAACTCGGCCGCGCGGCCCATCGTGTAGGCGGGGTAGTCGTCGTCATCGAGCTTGTCGGCCTTGGCCGGAGTCGAGCGGGATTTGGAAGCCATCGGCGCCTCTCTTGAGTTCGCATCCATCCATCGAGTTCACATCCGCCACAGCCGATCGGAAACGCGTCGAGGGGCCCTGGCGCCGTACGGCACCAGGGCCCCGAAAGAAATCCACACCATCCACCGACACCGACGTGTCGGCCTATCCCTTCCGCATCCGCCCGGAGGGGCAGGTGCGGGGATCGCAATTGCGTGACCGCGGACACCTCTCGTACCGGCGTCTCCACGGATCCCACTCGGCCGAACATCTTCACCGCGCCGAGCGGGCGATCCGGATGGCGTTCGCTCCTTTCTCTCCTGTCCTTCGTCCTGCAACGGGTACTGCCACTGCGGTAAAACCGAACCACAAATACTGCCGGATACTGCTCGTCCTACCGGTACTGCTCGTAATGCACGGCGACCCGTGGGTCGCCCTCGATTCTCCTCGGCCCGACAACCAGCCTCCGGAACCCTCGCTGAAAAACCAACGGCCCCGGGACTCTGCTGTCGAACCCTCAACAACGCGCGCCAGTTCGTCTCTGTCGCGCCTCACTGATTCGCTTGGCTACGGAAGAAAACATACCTACCGATCCTCCCAATGTCTACTCCGGGCACGACAGATTTTCCGCCATGTCGGGTACGCAAAACAGCTCCTGCCTCGCCGTACCCGTCACCACCCTCGCCGGGCGTGCATGTCGAGGACGCGAGGGACCGCGTTCTCGCCTCCCGGACGTCGCACGCTGCCCGGGAAACGAGGCCGACAACGCAGCCGCCGCGCACGCCGTACACGCCTGTCGATCGGCCGGAACTCCCTGTGTGGGTGTGCCATTTCCCGCTCCGGGCAGAAGTTCGGCCGACCCGCACGACAGGAATCGGCGACGGAGGTAGGGACGTGAACGAGTACGCCCGAGGGATACCGGAATCGCCCACGGAGTGGGGGCTCCTGGTGGCGGTCCTCGCCGTATTCGGTGCCGCCTTCCTCGTCCGGGCCCTGTGGCGCAAGAAGAACGGGCAGCCGGTGAGCACCCGGGACGACGAGAACACCGACCGCCCGACCGAAGGTCCCAGCAGGAGTGCGTGGAAGTGGTGGCTCGGCGCCGGGGCCCTCGCCTATGTGGGGACCGTGATCGTCCGGATGGCCATGGGCGCGAGCGGCGCCGAAGTCTGGCTGTTCCCGGCACTCGTGTTCCCGGCCTGTAGCGTTCTCCTGCCGGCCAGAACGGCACTCATGGCATGGAGCGCCCGAAAGGGCCACGACGTCCGGGCACGCCGGCGACACGCCCGGGACGAAGACACCGCACCCGCCGACCATTGAACCGCCACCCACGCCCCGCTTGCCCATGCTCGACCACGGCGTCGATTCCACGCACCGTCGTGCCACCGCCGCCACGCGCGTGATCCACCGGGGCGAACCGGGACGGAACGTCCGCGGTCACCAACACACATGCGGTCCACCGCTGCCCGATCAAGTCTCAGGCCGCGCGGTCGTCCCCGACCCGGAATCGGGAGCGAGCGTTGCCGAGGGCGGGGAAGGCACCGACGCGCGCCGCCGCGGCGTGCGCGTGGGGGGACATGCCCGGGTGAACGGCGCGGGCGCGTCATGCCGCAGGCGACGAACCGGCGGAGGCCGTGTTCGGTCCGTCGCCAAGTGCGGACGTCGGTTCGCGAGCGTGCGCATCATCCGGCCACCCCGCGTGCGCCGGAACGTTCGGCCGTACCGTCGCGCCCGCAACTCCCCGGCATCGGACTCCCTGGCATCCGAACTCCCCGGCTCCGGGCATCGGAACTCCCCGGCGTCGGGCCGCAATCGCCGTGGCATGATCGCCGTATGGAGGTCATTGACGCCGGCCGGTTCACACCCGCCGCAGACGGTTCCGCCGATTACGTCGAGCACCTGCGGGTGCCCGCACTCAGCTTCGGGACCTACTCGATCCCTGCCGGTCAGCCCGACGACCAGGCTCCGCACCGGGAGGACGAGATCTACGCCGTGCTCAGCGGCCGCGGGACGTTCACCGCCGGCGGCCGCACGGTCGATGTCGGCCCCGGCTCCACGCTGTTCGTCCCGGCGGGCGAGGAGCACCGCTTCCACGACGTCACCGAGGACCTCACGGTGCTGGTCTTCTTCGCGCCCGCCTACTCCGGGCGGCCCTGACCCGCACCCTGCCACCGGGGCCGCCGCCCACCCATCCGTGCCCGGCCGCTGCCCCGTCGGGAGGTGGCCGTTGTCCCGCTCCCCGGCGACCGCCAGGGAGCGGGAGGAACTCGGTGCGGGTGGATCAGTGGGTGTAGAGGTAGAACCAGCCCTGGGAACTCGGCGTGCAATAGAAGTTCGGGCCCCAGAGTTGGATGCCCGCCTGACCCGCCGCGTTGCACTCGGCATACGTCGTGTAGACGCCGCTCACATGGAACTCGCCCGCGGCGCTCGCCGAGGTCGCGGCGCCGATGGGGAACAAAACCGCCGCAGCGACGGCGACAAGCAGCCCGATGCGTTGTCTCACGTGCCAACTCCCTTTGCTTGGACGCGATCTGCCTGATCGTCAGCTCGGGTCGGAGATGGTGCGATGCCAGTCGCATGCTACGGGCGCAACACCACAAAGGTCTAGACCAACCATCCAGGCAACGACCCGGTCCGCGACGCGCGACGGCGCGGCCGCCTGACGGGCGGACCACCCCGCCCCTTCCGGGTACCGACCGAGGCCCCGCCGACACATCCGGCGCAGACTCCGACGCGCACCCTTCGTGATACGTTCTGCGTCGCCGTACGCCGCTGCGAACCGAGGAGGTGAGACCGATCAACGCTGTGACAGGTCGGGACTCCCTCCCGCGCAGGGTCCGGGGAGTGCCCGCAGGAGGCACCCGAAAGGCTTGACACGCCATGCGCTTCACCCTTGAGACGTCGTCAGACGACGTCACCGAACAGCTCTTCACCCTCGGCGAGATCCCCGGCGTGCTCTGGACGCCGGACGGCGCCGCCGGTACTCGCCCCCTGATCCTGATGGGACACGGCGGCGGGCAGCACAAGAAGGCCCCCGATGTCGTGGCCCGTGCCCCGCCGATTCGTGACCGAGTGTGGTTTCGCGGTTGCTGCCATCGATGTACCCGGCCATGGTGACCGGCCGAAGGACCGGGAGTACGACCGGATCGCGACCGAGAACCAGGCTCGCGTGGATGCCGGTGCGGAACCGGCTCCGCTGATCGCCGACTTCCAGGCACTCGTCGCTCGCCAAACCGTCCCGGAATGGCGGGCGGTCCTGGACGCGCTACGTCGGCTCGACCACGTCGGCCCAGGTCCTGTGGGTTATTGGGGCGTCTCGTTGGGTTGCGGACTCGGCGTTCCCTTCGTGGCCGCCGAACCGCGGGTCCGCGCGGCGGTGTTGGGTCTCGGTGGGGCGCAGGCGTCGGCCGAGGCCGCCGCGCGGATCACCGTCCCGGTGGAGTTCCTGGTGCAGTGGGACGACGAGCGGGTGCCCCGGGCCCAGAGCCTGGCGCTGTTCGACGCCTTGGCCTCGGCCGAGAAGACGCTGCACGCCAACCCCGGAGGACACGGGGAAGTCCCGGCCTTCGAACTGGACAGCACGCTACGGTTCTTCGCCCGGCATCTCGGCTGACACCGCCGCCGGTGGTCCGCGACGCGTCGATCGGGCTCCGTTCCCGATCGGCGCGTCCGGGAGGCCCGGTACGAACACCTCGGGCATCGCCCCGACGCTCGTTCACGAGCGGGCAAGTGGGCCGCACGCACGTCGCAGCGCTGTTGCTCGCCGCGGTCAGGAGAGGTGTGCCGCGACGAGGGTGGCGGCCTCGGCGAGGAGGGGCTCGTCGGCGGGTGCGTGGGCGTCGGGTTTGGTGCTGAACACGGCCAGGACGAGCGGGTCGCGGCCGGGTGGGCGGACGACCGCCACGTCGTTGGTGGTGCCGTAGCCGCCGGTGCCGGTCTTGTCGGCGACGCTCCACTGGGGCGGCAGGCCGGCGCGGATACGGTTGCCGCCGGTGGTGTTGGCGAGCAGCCATCCGCCGAGACGGGTGCGATCCGCCGGCTCCAGGGCGGTGCCCAGGGTGAGTCGGGCGTAGGTGCGGGCGATCGCCCGAGGGCTGGTGATGTCGGTGTCACGGCCGGGTTCGGCCGAGTTCAGGTCCGGTTCCGGGCGGTCCAGGCGGGTCACGAAGTCGCCGATGGAGCGGCAGAAGCGGGTGACCGCATACGGGCCGGCGGCCTCGCCCGCCCGGCCTCCCAGGGCGCGGAGCAGCAGATTGGCCGCGGCGTTGTCGCTGTGCGTGATGGCCGCCCCGCACAGGTCCGCCACTGTCATGCCCTGGGCGAGATTCTCGGGCCGGCCGGTGATCGGCGCGTAGCCCGAACGGGCGACGTCCCGGTCGGTGTAGCGGATGCGCTCGGCGAGGAATGTGCCGTCCCGATCCAGGTCCCGCAGGACGGCCGCGACGAGCACGGTCTTGAACACCGAGCAGATCGGGAAGCGCTCCTGGTCCCGGTAGCCCACGTGCCGCCCGGTGGCCGAGTCGAAGGCGAACACCCCCAGCCGGGCGGCGTGTTGCTGCTCCAGTCGGCGCAGCCGGTGGAGGATCTCCGCATCCCTTCCCACCACCGACGCCGCGCTCGCGTGGGTGCTCGCGGTCGCGTTCCCGCTCACATTCGTACTCGCGCTCGCGCTCGCGGTCGCCGGGACCACCAGGCCCAGCGTCGTCGCGGCGCCGACGGAAAGTATGTTGCGACGGGTGGGGCGGATGCGCAGCGAAACCAATGGGGCCTCCTTCGGCCGATCCGAACACGTGCACCCATCCAACCGCACGTGACAGGCCGGGCAGGAACGCATTCGGGCGTGTCGGCGGTGCGTTTCCCGTCCGGGGGGAGCGCAGCCCCGCGGCCGCATCGGGGGCGTGCCACGGACGACCCGGTCGCCCGCCGGGGGCCTCGGCGGCGCGGGGTCCACGGGCTCGGTCGGCGAGCCGGCGACCGGGCCCGGGCGGCGGGTCCCGATGGCCTCGTCCTCGACGGCCGAGTCGGCGGGCGCAGGTCGGTCACCGGCGCCAGGCCGGCGACCGCAGTGGAGGCGCGGGGGGATCCACGCGGGCGGCGTAGGCGCCGAGCAGCCGGGTGAGGCCGGGCGCGGGCCGCCGGCCGGGCCGTCCGGTTGGCGTCGGTCGCTTCGGGTCGAAGGTGGGACCGGTCGGGGACAGCGGGCTCAGGCGCCCGTACTCGCGCTCGTCGCCGCATCCCTCGCCGGCCTCCTGTCCGCCGATCCCGCGCACCCCCGCAACCGGCACCCGGACACCACCCCCGCGGCACCGAAGGCCGACGAACGCGCGTGAACAAGATGCGTCCGGGACGCCGACGACCCCGGCGACACGACTCGGACGATCACCGCGGCGTCACATACCTCGTTTGCATGGAAAAGTGCTATTGGCCGCCGGAGTTCGCCCATCCATACGCTGGTTCCACCGCACGCCCACGGATGGACCAAGGGACCAAGGGACCAAGGGACCAAAAGTATCCTCGGGAGCCTCCAGTGAAAAGCACAAGGATCGTGCTGTCCGCCCTGCTCGTCACGTGGGCGGTCAGCCTCCCAGCCGCCGCCGCCTCGTCGCTCGCCCCGACGTCGCCGGCGGGCCGCAGCGCGTTCGCCCTCTCCAGCACCGCCTTCGCCGACGGCGGCCTCATCCCCAAGATCCACGAGTGCACCAGCGGCGGCGGCAACGACCCCGCCAAGAAGAACGAATCCCCGCCCCTGACCTGGTCGGGCGCCCCGGCCGCGGCCAAGAGCTACGCGATCGTCATGCGCGACCTCGACAACGCCGACCTCATTCACTGGGTCGTCTACGACATCCCCGTGGGCACGACCTCACTCCCCCAAAACGTCGACCACGCCTACCGGCCCTCGGTCCCCGCCGGAGCCCGGCAGGTCTACTACCGCGGAAGTGCCGGCCTCTACGGCTACCAGGGACCCTGCTCGCCCTCGACGGTGAACACCTACGAGTTCGTCGTCCACGCGCTCGACCGGACGTCGCTGACCGACCTGAACTCCGCCTCCTCGACCCGCACCGCCGCCAGGGTGATCGCCGCCGCCTCGATCGCCTCCGCCAGGATCAGCGGCGAATCGTAGGCCCGCCGCCTGCCGTGCGGAGAGGGAAAACGGGTCGCGACGACGGCCGCCAGCGTGTCACCGTGTCGGATCGACGGAGGCGGGAGGAGGCCCGATGGCATCGGTCGTCGTCTGCGGCGCCGGCGTGGTCGGTCTGGCCACGGCCCTGATGCCGGCGCGCGACGGACACGAAGTGACCGTGTACGAAGACGACCCCTCCGTTCCACCGGATGATCCCGCGCAGGCGTGGACGACGTGGCGGCGTCGGGGCGTGGCCCAGTTTCGCCAGCCGCACAACCTGCTGCCCCGGTTTCGCGGAGTGCTCGCCGAGGAACTGCCCGAGGTGATCGACCTGCTCGTGGCGGCCGGTTGCTTCGAGGGCAACGCGCTGCACCCGCTGCCCCCGAGCGTCGCCGGCTACGTCCCCCGGCCCGACGACGACCGCTTCCGCTTCCTCACCGGCCGACGTCCCGTCGTCGAGGCGGTGTTCGCGTCGGCCGCCGTCGCCGCCGGGATTCGCGTGCATCGGGGCAGCACGATCGCCGGCCTGCTCACCGGCGCGCCGATCCTCCCGGACATCGCGCACGTGACCGGCATAGCACCTCCGAAGGCACCGAGTTCCACGCCGACCTGGTGATCGACGCGACCGGCCGCCGGTCCGCCTCGACGCGCCGGCTGACCGAGATCGAGGCGCCGGCTCCGCTCGTCGAGTCCGAGGACGGCGGATTCGCCTACTACACGCGCTACTTCACGTGTCCGCGACAGCCCGTCCGGCGGGGCGCACCGTACACGCCCTACGACACCTTCTCGCTGCTGACCATTCCCGGCGACAACGACACGTGGTCGGTCACCGTCGTGGCCACGGCCGGCGACGCGCCGCTCAAGGCGCTGCGCGAGCCCGAATGCTTCACCCGGGTGGTCCGGGCCTGTCCGGCCCAGGCCCACTGGCTGGACGGCACACCGGTCACCGACATCGTGGTGATGGCGGGCATCCTGGACCGTCGACGTCGGTTCGTGGTGGAGGGCCGCCCGGTGGCCACCGGCTTCGCGGCGGTCGGCGACGCGTGGGCGTGTACCAATCCCACTGCCGTCCGAGGGCTGAGCGTCGGCCTGGTACATGCCCAACTGCTGCGTGACGTGATGCGCCGATGCGCCGACGACCCGGCCGGTTTCCCGCTCGCCTGGGACGAGGTCACCGAACGGGTCGTCGCGCCGTTCCATCACGACCAGATCCGGGCCGACCGTGCCCGCGCCGCGGCGATGTCCCCCGACCGGACCGCCGCCCCCGCCTCCACGCCGAGCCCGTTCGGCGCGGCGGCGTTTCGCGACGCCGAGGTCTTCCGCGCCCTCCTGGAGACGGCGACCTGCCTGGCGCTCCCCCAAGAGGTGCTCGCACGACCGGAGATCCGGGAGAGGATCGAGATCGCGCCGCCCGAATCCACGGACCCGCCGGGGTTGCCGGGACCCGACCGGGAGAGCCTGCTGCGGCTCCTCGCCTCCTGACGAGGCCGTCCGGCCGCGGCAGGGGCGGGAATCGATCGGCGGCACGGTCACGTGATCGCGCTGCATCGGGCGATCGGGCGCCATGACCGCCTCGGCGGGGCCGGTTTCGTCGGTCCCAAATCGCCGGCCGGATTCCGCGCACGCGCGGCCGTGCCCGCCCCCGGGGTGGTGGAGGCGGGCACGGCGTGGGGTTGCTCGGGTGGTCAGGCTCCCGTCGAGTTGTGCGCGTACGGCGCCTCGGCTGCGGGAGTCGCGGGCTTGGGGCCGCCCTCGCTGAGGCCGAATCGGTCGTGGAACCTGCGCAGCGGGCGGGGCGCGTACCAGGCCGAGCGGCCGAGCAGGCGCATCGCGGCGGGGACCAGGATGCCGCGTACGGCGATGGCGTCGATGAGGATGGCCAGGCCGCTGCCCAGGCCGAACATCTGCATGAAGCTGAGTTCGGCCGTGCCGAAGGCGAAGAAGCTCACCGCGAGCAGGCAGGCCGCCGCGCTGACGATGCGTCCCGTGTGGCCGAGGCCGTTGACCACGGCCGACTCGGTGTCCTCGCCCTGGTCGTGGAGTTCCTTGATCCGGCTGGTGACGAACACCTCGTAGTCCATCGACAGACCGAAGGCGATGCAGAACATCAGCATGGTCATCGAGGTGTCCATCGGCTGTGGGGTGAAGCCGAGCACGGAGTCGAGGTGGCCCTCCTGGAAGATCCAGGTCATCACGCCGAGGGTCGCCCCCAGGCTGACCATGTTCAGGACCAGCGCGCGCAGCGGCTGCACGACGCTGCCGGTGAACAGGAAGAGCAGGAGGAAGGTGGTGAGGGCGATCAGCGCCGCGGCGAGCGGGATCCGGCCGATGATGGAGTCCTTGGAGTCGACCAGTTCGGCGCCGGTGCCACCCACGCGGGGGTGCGTCCCGGGCGGCGGGGTGACCGCTCGTACCTCCTTCACCAGGCTCTGGCCCTTGTCCGACTTCGGCGCCAGGCCGCTGACCACGTTGATCCGCTGTGCGTCGGGGCGGCCGAGGGCGGCGTTGGCGGGCCCGGGCGGGGTGGAGCGTCCGTCGACGTAGGTTCCGGTACTGGCCTCGACCCGGACGATGTCCTCGCGCTTGGACAGTTCCGCCGCGTAGGCGCCCAACGGCGCCTCGCCCACGGCCTTGTCGATGACGATGTGCAGGGCCGCCGCGTCGTTGCCGTCGAAGTTCTTCCGCAGTTCCGTGGCGACCTGTCGGCTCTTCGCGTCCTCGGGCAGCACGCGCTCGTCCGGCGTGCCGAGGGTGATACCCAGCAGCGGGCTCGCCGCCAGCAGCAGTACCGCGAGCACGGGCAGTGCGGTGAGCGCGGGCCGCCGCATGACGGTACGAGCCAGCCGTCCCCACAGGGGCGCCCGGGAGGCGGAGCGCTCCTGCTTCGCCCACGGCAGCCGCCCGCTGTTGACCCGGTGCCCCAGGACCACGAACAGGGCGGGCATCACGAACAGGGTGCCGACGGCCGCGATGGCGACGACGCCGACCCCGGCGTAGCCGAACGAGCGGAGGAAGTATTGCGGGAAGACCAGGAGTGCGCTGAGTGCGGCCGCCACCGTCGCGGCGGAGAAGGCGACCGTACGGCCTGCGGTGTGCACCGTCTGCCGCACGGCGTCGTCCACGGTCGCCCCCGCGGCGAGCTGCTCTCGGAACCGGCTGACCATCAGCAGGGCGTAGTCGATGCCCAGGCCCAGGCCCAGGGCCGTGGTCAGGTTGGTCGCGAAGATGGAGACGTCGGTGACGCTGCCGAGGAAGTAGAGCTCCGCGAACGTGCCCGCGATGGCGATGAGTCCGATGGCCAGTGGCAACAGGGCCGCGACCACGCTGCCGAAGACGACCAGGAGCAGCACGAGGGTCAGCGGCACGGCGATGGCCTCGGCCAGGAGGAGATCCTTGCCCGACTGGGTGCTCAGGTCGCTGTTGACGGCGGCGCCGCCGCCGGCTTGCACGGTGAGCCCGTCGCGGTTCTTTCCGGTGTAGGTGTCGATGAGGCTCTTGGCGTTCTTGTCCCGCTCGGTGTCGTCGCCCTTCACGTGGGTGAGCACCATGGCCTCGCGGCCGTCCTTGGAGCGCAGGGCGGGGTTGTCCGTGTCCCAGTACGAGATCACGTTGTCGAGGTGCCGCTCCTTCTTGAGGTCGGCCACCAGGGACCGGCCGCTCTGCTTGGCGGCCGGGTCGTCGACGCCGCCCTGCGGGGCGCGGACCAGCAGGATCAGGTTCGTCTCGCCGCCGAACTTCTTCTCGATGACATCCCCGGCCCGGCTGGACTGGGAGGCCGGGTCGTCGTAGCCGCCGCCCATCAACTTGCCGAACGCGCCGGCGCCCGCGGCGCCCATCAGGGCCAGAGCGACGACGGCGACGATCAATACGAGCCGGGACCGGCGAATCACCAGTTCGGCTATGCGTTCAAACACGCGCTGTCTCCTTATGGCATTCCTGCGGTGAAAACGACGTGAAGCAGCCGGGGTTGGCATCGGGGAGCCGGCGCGGGGCCCGCGAAGATTCCTCGCTCCGGCAGGTGGTTCTGCGGTGCCGCACCACCCAGGGCGCTTAGTTGCCCTGCCGTTCGTTATAAGTTGTAACGCCCGTAAACAGCTAACGTCAAGTGCTTACGTGATAACTTCTAACCAGAGCTTGACTGCATAGCTCTTCGGCGAGCGGGCTCGACGGGATCGAGGTGGCGCGGTGAGGGGCGAGGGCCTGTCGAGGCGGCGCGGTGAGGGCGCGACGGCCTGTCGAGGCGGCGCGGTGAGGGCACGAGGGCCCGTCGAAGCGGCACGATTACCCGCCGGGACACCCGCGCGGCGTGATCAGGCGCGTGGGTCGAGGAGGAGGTCACCGCTTGCGTCGATGACGCGGCCGGTGATCCGGCGGGCGGCGGGCGAGGCGAGGAACGCGACGACGTAGGCCCCGCGGGTCATGGGTTCACGCCGCGACCAGGGGCAGGGTGTGCCAGCCACGCAGGATGTTGTGCGGGCGCCGGGTGGGGGCTCGATCGGGGCTCCGGGCAAGGGTGCGGAAGCGCGTGGCCAGGGCGCCGAGGACGGCGTCGAATTCCAGGGTCGCGAGGTGGTTTCCGGCGCACTGGTGGATTCCCGACCCGAGCGCGAGGTGGTCGCGGCTGTCGCGGGTGATGTCGAACGTATCGGCATTCGACCCCCACTTGGCGCGGTCGCGGCCCGCGGAGCCATAGAGCAGCAGGACCTGATCGCCGGCGGGCACGAGGGTGTCGCCGACCCGGACGTCGCGGGTGGTGCGGCGACCGAAGAACTGTATGGGGGCCTCCATCCTCAACGCCTCGGCCAGGACCGCTTCGGTGGGGACGACGCGGTCGCGGACGAGTGCCCACTGATCGGTGTGGGCCAACAGGTGCAGGGCCGCGGTGATGGCGTGGATGGTGGTGTCCATGCCGGCGACGGTGTAGGAGAGCATGAGTGGCACCGCCTGGGATTCGTCGATGTCGCCGCGGTCGACCGCGATGTGGATCGCGCCGAGCCAACTGTCGGCCGCGATCCTTCCGCGGGTGGCGACCCGGTCGAGATAGCGGAACATCTCCTCGGCGTGGGGGAACGCGGCTCGGGTACGCGCGGTGTCGGGGCCGAACGTGTCGAACGTCGCGTCGGCGAGATCCAGGAGCAGGGCCCGGTCCTGCTCGGGCAGGCCCATCAGGCGCATCACGACGCCGGCGACGAAGGGGGCCGCCAGGTCGGTGACCGCGTCGAAGCCGCCGTCCCGAGGGAGGGCCTCGACCAGGACGCGGGCGCGTTCGTGCATGTCGCGAACGAGGGATTTCAGTGCCCGGGGCGCCAGTTGCCGCGAGAGCACGCGGCGCAACCGCGCGTGGGCGGCGCCGTCCGTGCCCACCACGGTGCCCACCAGGAGCCGGTCGTTGACCAAGTCGGTCAGGGCGAGCGCGCGTTCGCTGGAGTAGGTCGCCGGGTCCCGCAGCGCGGCGGCGACGCTCGCGTGCCGCGGCAGTGCCCAGACGTCGTGCGTTTCGAGGCGGACGGCCGCGCCGAGTTCGCGCAGCCGGGCGTAGGCCGGATAGGGGTCCGCGAGGGTGGCGTCGTCGAAGAGGTCGATCCCGGAGGAGGCGTGCACGCTGAGCCTTTCGTGGCAAGGCCCCGCCCGGATGTCGTGCGCATGCCGACGACGGTGCTCGGGGGCGTGGGCGGCCATGGTCCGGCGCCGGCCGACGAGGGGGCAAGAGCGCATCGAAGCACGAGGCGCGAACGCGCGCCCGGCCACGGACTCGCGGGGCGCACCGACCGGCAGCCGACCGGCCATCGGTGGTTCCCATCGGCCGCGTGACCCGGCAAGGTGGCCGGTCCACGGCGCGACGCAGGACGACACGGCTGCCGCCAGGCGGCGATTCGGGTCGGAAGCGGCCCGGGAGGTAGACGATCGTGTCGGACCGGGACGCGCCCTGTCGGGGGCGGGAGAAGGAGACGCCGATGCCGATGCCGAGGTGGTGGGGGCATGTGAAACTGCGGATGTTCAACCCTCGTGCGATCGCGAGCGGGAAGTGGCCGGTGCTGACCCACGTCGGGCGCACCTCCGGCCGGACGTACCGCACACCGCTCGACGCGCATCCCGTGGACGGCGGCTACCTGTTCGTCCTGGTGTACGGCTCGGGCTCGGACTGGGTGCGCAACGTCCTGGCGGCCGACGGTGCACGGCTCCGGGCCGGCGGAAAGGAAATGGAACTCACCGCCCCACGTCTGGTCGGGGCAGCCGAGGCGTTCCAGGTGCTCCCCGACGAGCCGGCCCGGCCACCGAAGCTGTTCCGGATCACCGAGTTCCTGCGGATGGACCTGGTCGCCGACTGACCTCCGACCGCCGAATCGACAGCCGCCCAACCGCCCCTGCCCGGCCCGGAGCGGTACGGCGCGGCGACCCGTCCGCGAAGCCGGACGAGTCCCGGTCAACCGGTGGTCTCGGGCGGGACCTCGGATCGAGCCGCGCGCACGCTTGCCACCTCGTACAGAAGGTTGTTGACCGGCGTCGCGGTACCTGTGCGTGCGCCCAGGCGTACCACCGCGCCCGTCCAGGCCTCGAGTTCGGATCGGTGGCCGGAGGCGATGTCGCGCTGCAACGAGGATGTGCCGGTGGCGGGTTGTCCGTCCACGAACGCCATCGTCGTGTCCAGGATGTCGTCGGGCAGTGCGATGCCCATCGCCTGCGCTACCTGCCGGATCTCGCGCATGGCGTCGACGAGCAGCCGACGTGTGCCTTCGCGGGAGCGCAGCACTCCGATGGGCGCGTCGGTGGCGACGCCGAGACCGCCGAACGGCACGACGAACAGGAACTTCGCCCACAACTCGGCCCAGATGTCAGCGGATATCACCGCGGTCGTGCCGGCGGCGTCCAGCGCGGCGCGCAACCGTTCCGCTCGTTCCGTCGGCCGGTTGTCCCACTCCGCGAAGGTCAGTGCGGCCGGACCGCCGACATGGCGCACCCGCCCGGGCCCGTCCAGGTTCGCGAAGATCTTCACGGTGCCGGGCAGGACGGCGTGTCGGCCGATCACCTGGGCGACCTGCTCGGGAGCCTCGACACCGTTCTGCACGGTGACGACCGCCGTTTCCGGACCGACCAGCGGCTCCAATGCCGCGATGGCGGGGGGCAGTTGCCAGGTCTTGACGCACAACATCACCACGTCGACCTCGCCGATGTCGCGGGTGTCGTCGGTCGCCTGCGCCGGTGCGACGGTGAAGCTGCCGGCCACACTGTCCACGGACAAGCCTTCGCGCCGCAGGGCCTCCAGATGTGCACCTCGTGCGACGAAGGTGACGTCGTGCCCCGCGGCGGCCAGTCGGCCGCCGAAGTAGCCGCCGATCCCGCCGGCACCGATCATCGCCACTCGCAACGTCTCTCCCATGGAGAACCCCTTTCCCGGGTACCGCTTGAACCACGGCCGCTCACCGACCGCGGGTCCACGCCTGAAAGCTACCTGTGGGACATCCGCGTGATCACGCGGACCCGGTGCCGGAAGGGTCGCCGGCCACGCCTTGCGCGCGGCCTCGGCCCGCCGGCGGCCGACTCTGATCCCGCGCGAACGCTCCGACGGCCCTACGCGCGTGTCGGCTCCTTGCGGGGTGCGACCAGGACCGGCCGTTCCGGCAGCGCGAGTTCGACGTGCGAGCCCAGGGGCAGCGCCGCAGCGGTGTGCGAGGGTATGTCGACCTTGACAGTCGCGCCGCCGGCCGAGCGCACGCTCAGGCGGGTGACCGCCCCCAGGAAGGCCGCGCCCAGCACCTGCGCCGAGCCGTCCGCCGCGGCCACCACCTCGATCGCCTCCGGGCGCAGGAGCACGTCCACGTCGCCGTGTGCCGGGTCGCCGTCGATCGGCAGGGTGCGGCCGAGGACGCGCACCACCGCACCGTCGGCGTGCGCGGGAATGCGGCTCATCACCCCGACGAACTCGGCGACGAACGCGGTTGCGGGACGGGCGTACAGCTCCGCCGGCGGCGCGCACTGTTCCAGTCGACCCGCGTTCATCACCGCGACCCGGTCGGCGAGCGAGAGCGCCTCCTCCTGGTCGTGGGTCACGAACAGTGTGGTGATGCCGAGTTCCTGTTGGAGCCGGCGGATCTCGTCGCGCAGGGTCAGCCGTACGCGCGCGTCCAGCGCCGACAGCGGTTCGTCCAGCAGCAGGACACGTGGGCGCAGCGCGAGGGCCCGGGCCAGCGCGATCCGCTGTTGCTGGCCGCCGGAGAGCTGGTGCGGATACCGGTCGGCCCGGTCCGGCAGGCCGACCAGCTCCAGGAGTTCGCCGGCGCGAGCGCGCCGCTCGGCGCGACCCACGCCCCGCATCCGCAGGCCGAATGCCACGTTGTCCAGCGCGCTCAGATGCGGGAAGAGGCTGTACGACTGGAAGACCATGCCCGCGTCGCGGCGATGCGCGGGTACTCGGGTGATGTCCTCGCCGTCGATCAGCACTTCGCCGGCATCGGGATGCTCGAAGCCCGCGACCACCCGCAGTGCGGTGGTCTTGCCGCATCCGGACGGGCCCAGGAGGGCGACGAGTTCGCCCCGGCCGACCGTCAGGTCGAGACCGGCCAGTGCCCGCACGTTCCCGAACGAGCGTTGCAGGCACCGGAATTCGATCGTGGCCCCGGCGGCATCGGCGGCATCGGTCTGCGCTCCGGCCTCGGCGAGGGTCTTCGGCCGGCCGAACGTCATGGTCACGAGGTCTCCGGGGTGGTGTTCGTCCGGGCGCTGCGCGGCCGGCCGGCGGTGGCGAGTGCGAGCAGCAGCACCCAGGTGACGAGCAGGCCGATCACCGACACCGCGACCGACATCTCGGCCTGCGAACCGCCGATACCGACGATCCACACCGCGAAGGGGCGGTAGCCCAGGATCGCGGCCACGGTGTACTCGCCGAGCACGAGCGCAAGGGTCAGGAACGCGGTGTTGAGCAGCGCACCGCGCAGGTTCGGCAGGACCACCCGGAGCACCGCGCGCGGCCAGCTCGCGCCGCACGCGCGCGCCGCCTCGACCAGCACCTTCAGGTCGATCGCGGCGAGCCCGCCGTCGAGCGTGCGGTACGCCAGCGGCAGCGCCATCAGCGTGTACGCCAGCACGAGCACGACGGGGAAGTCCGGGTCCTGGATGGCGATGAACGTGTCGTACAACGGGGTGTCGGCCAGGTGGTCCGGCCCCCAGCGCAGCACCGTGCCGATGCCGGCGACCAGCGCGATGGCGGGCACCACGAGCGGTAGTGAGCACACCACTTCGATCACCCAGCGCAGTCGCGGCGCGGTCAGCCGCACGGTGATCAGTGCGGGCACCAGCAGCAGCAACACCAACACCACGGTGGCGGCGGCGAGTTCGAGGGTGACGATGAGGCTGTCCAGGAAGCCGTCGGCCCCCAGGATCCCGGTGTACGCATCGAACGTGATGCCCTGGCCGGGCACGTCGATGCTGAAGGCCACCGAACACACCATCGGCAGCAGGAAGTAGGTGCCGGCGACGAGCAGGACGACGCCCCGCGACCAGCGGACCCGGCCACGCAGTGCGGCCACCGCCACGGCTAGTCGAGCCATCGGGCACTCCGGCGCTGAAGGGGCAGGTGAACGGCGGTGACCAGGCCGGCCACCACGACCATGTCCAGGCTGAGCGCGAGCGCCACGTTGCCCTGGTCGACCAGGACGTTGCCGGACAGCGCGTCGGCGATCTGCATCGTCACCAACGGCACCGAACTGCCGACCATCGCGGCAGCCGTCGCGTAGGCGGCGAACGCCGAGCCGAAGAGCAACACGAATCCGCCGAGCAGCGCGGGCGTCAGGATCGGCAACGCGACGTGCACCCAGTAGCGGAACGCGTTGGCCCCGTTGTTGCACGCCGCCTCGCGCCACTGCTTGCGCAGTCCTTCGAGGGAGGGGGTCAGGATGAGCACCATGAGCGGGATCAGGAAGTAGAGGTAGACCACGGACAGCCCGGTGAAGCTGTAGAGGCTCCAGCCGTGCCCGGTCAGGTCGAATGTGTCGGTCACCACACCGGCGTTGCCGAGCGTGGCCACGAACGCGAACGCGAGTGCGACCCCGCCGAAGTTGGCGAGCACGCCGGATGCGGTCAGTGCGGCCTCGCGGACCAAGCGAAAGCGCGAGGTCACCACGGCGTAGGCGATCGGCAGGGCGCATCCGGTGGCGATCAGCGCCGTGACGGCGGACAACTTCACACTGCCGACCAGCGCGGTCAGGTAGGCGCCTTGCACGGACGCGGACATGTTGGCGCCGGTGGCCTGTATCCCGTCGGGAGCGGTGGCCGGCGTGGTGAAGGCGCCGAAGACCATCGCGGCCGTGGGCACGCCGAAGACCACGGCGGCGAACAGCAGCAACGGCGCGACGCCGAGCCAGTGCGGGGCGCGGCGCCGACGCCGGGGCCGGACCGCACCCGGCTCGCGCGAGGCGAGCGCGGGCGCGATCCGGACCGCGGCGGGGGCGCCGACGTCGGAGAGGTCGGTGCTCATCCGGCGACTGCCTGGCCCCAGCCACCGGTGAGGACCTTCTTGGCCTTGTCGACCTGGTCCGGGGTCGGGAAGACCGGGGTGCCGCCACCGGGCACCGCGGGCAGCTTCGCGGCGAACCCGGCGTCCAGCGTGCCGGCCTCCTTCATCGCACCCATCAGCGCCGGGCGGGCGTAGCCCTTGAGCCACAGGTTCTGGCCTTCGGGGCTGTACAGGAATTCCTGCCACAGGCGCGCGGCGGCCGGGTGCGGTGCCCACTTCACGATCGCCTGCGAGTAGTACTGGGCGTAGACGCCGTCGGCGGGGATGTTCACCTGCCAGTCGACGCCCTTGGACTTGAACTCGTCGGCATAGCCCGCGTTGAGGTAGTCCCAGTCGATGCTGATCGGCGTCTCGCCCTTTTGCACGGTGGCCGGCGTCGATTCGACCGGGTTGAAGTTGCCGTTCTTCTTGAGCTTGCCGAAGAAGTCCAGGCCGGGCTGGATGTTGTCGAACGAGCCGCCGCTCGCGAGGGCCGCCGCGTACACGCCGCCGAACGCCGAGCCGGACTTGGTCGGGTTGCCGTTGAGCGCGACCTGCCCCTTGTACTGCGGCTTGAGCAGATCGGCGAACGTCTTCGGGCACTCCTTGATCCGCGCGGCGTCGCAGCCGATCGAGATGTAGCCGCCGTAGTCGTTGAACCAACGCCCCTGGGCGTCCTTCTGCGGCTCGGGGATCCTGTCGAACGCGGCGACCCGGTACGGCGCGAGCAGGTCCTGCTTGGCGGCGCTGAGCGCAAAGGCGTTGCCCAGGTCCACCACGTCGGGCGAGCGGTCCTGGCCCTTGCGCTGGGTCACCGCGTTGATCTCGTCCTGGGATGAGCCGTCGGGGTTCTCCACCTCGATCTTGATGCCGTACTTGGCCTGGAAGGCGTCGATCAGCGCGCCGTAGTTGGCCCAGTCGCGGGGCAACGCGATCGCGTTGAGCCTGCCCTCCTTCTTCGCGGCGGCCACCAGCGCCTCCATGCCGCCGAAGTCCTGGACGGACGTGGCCGACGCGGCGTCCTTGGCCCCGGCGGGAGCGCCCGGCGCGGCGGAGGTGCCGGCCGCGGACGTCTTGTCGGATGCCGAGCCACACGCGCTCAGGGTGAGCGCGGCCACGGCGAGGCCGGCCACCAGTCCGGTCGCACGAACGCGGAGCACTGTCACGGGGTTCTCCTGGAGCTTCGAATGCTGTGCCGGAGTTGGCTGTACAACTTGGTCCAGTACGCCCGACGTCGATGTCCGCCACGTGAACGCAGCGGCACGGGCGTGCGAGGTTCCCGGGAAATGGGCGTGCGGCCCGGCAGGCTCTCGACGAACGGGTAGGGTCGCCACGGTCGGACGTCCCGGCAACGGAATTCGGGGGGTGGCGATGGGGGTTCAGGGCGAGGCGCGGTATCGGCAGGTCGCGGCCGATCTGCGCGAGGCGATCACGACCGGCCGGTACGGCTCCGGGGGCCGATTGCCCACCGAAGCCGACCTCGCGCAGCACTACGGCGTCTCCCGCGGCACCGTGCGCCAGGCACTCGCGGTGTTGCGTGCGGACGGGATGGTCACATCCCGACGCGGCACTCGTCGGGTGGTCCTGGGCGCCTCCCGGACGCAGAGCTTCGCCGAATTGTCGAGCTTCACCCGCTGGGCGCGCTCGATCGGCGAGGAGCCCGGCGGGCGGACCGTGGCGGTCGAGCCGGCGGTGGCCGATCCGGGCGAGTGCGCGCAGTTGGGCCTGGAGCCGGGGTCGTCGGTGTACCGGGTGTTGCGGCTGCGCACGCTCTCGCGGGTGCCGGTGATGATCGAGCGCACGGTCTATCCGGAGCGGATCGGGGCCCTGGTGCAGGGCTTCCCGATCGACGCGGTCTCGCACACCGAACCGCTGGAGGAGTTGGGCGTGCTGTTCACCGACGCCGACCACACGATCGATCAGTGGCCGGCCGACGCGGAGGACGCCCGGCTGCTGGGCTGCCCGCCGGGCACGTCACTGCTCCGCGAGCGGCGTCGCACGACGGATCCGGCGGGCGTGCCCGTGGAGTGGTCGCAGGACCGCTACCTCCCGGGCACCGTGGCCTTCACGGTGCACAACTCGGTGGCCACGACGGCGCTGCACCGCCGACGGGGCTGACCGGGACGGCGGCGGGCGGTCGGGCACCGGTGGTTGCCCACCACCGGCCCGGCGGGCAACCGGCCCGGCGGCGGACGGTCGGCCCCGTGGCGGACGGTCGCCCCGGTGGCGGACGGTCGGCCCGACGGCCCCTGCGGCCGAGCGCACCGGGCCGACCGTTCACGGCAGCAGCAACCTGGTCAGCAGCGGCCGGAAATGGGCGAAGTCCGGGACGCGCGCGTCCGCGTCCTTGGCCGCCTCGTCCCAGCGCCGCACCCGGACCGCGTCGACCGCGTACGGCCCGTCCGCGAAGGCCCGCGCCTCGGCCTCGGCCATCGGGCCGCCCTGCACGGCGAGCGTGTACACGGACGCGTCCGACAGGCGTGCCGCGTAGCCCGGTTCGGTGGCGCACAGGTAGCGCTTCGCCGCCACGTGCAACCGGATCGGCTCGGTCACCTCGGGCCCGAACCGCTTCGCGAGCCGGTCCGCGCCGGTGTGGCTGTGCCGGTTGTCCTCGCCCGCCATCAGGTCGCGGCCGGCCAGCGGCCCGTGGAAGTGCCCGATGTCGTGCAGCAGCGCCGCCGCGATCAGGTGCTCGGGGGCGCCCTCGGCCTCGGCGATCGCCCCGGCCTGGAGCATGTGTTCGGCCATCGTCACCGCCTCGCCGAGGTATTCGCCGGCGCCCTGGTCGGCGAACAGGTCGGCGAGTTCGTCGAGAATGGCCGTGCCGATCTCCCGACGGTGCGTCATGCCGCGTCCCCCGCCGTGCGGTCGAGGACGCCCAACGTGCCGGCGAGGCCGTCCAGGTCGGCGTAGCAGCCCTGGAGGTGCCGCCTGCCCGCACCGTTGAACGCGGTACGCGCGTGCAGGACCCGGGTGTTGTCGAACACCACGCAGTCGCCCGGTTCCAGCCGCCGCGTCAGCATCGATTCGGGCCTGCTCAAGGTCTCGGCGAAGGCGCGGTAGGCCGCGTAGAACTCGGCGAGTTCGTCGGCCGGGAGCCGCAGGGTGCCCATCGACCGGTTGTTGAAGCGCACCTCGCGGATGCGACCGGCGGCGTCCGCGCCGATGATCGGCCGGTGCGCCCGCAGTTCGGTGTGCGCGTCGCGGAACTCGAACGGCACCGGCGTACGGACCAACGTCCGGTACGCGTCCGGCTGTTCGTCGCGCAACAGTGCGGCGGCCCGGAATCCGTCGACGAAGCCGGAGTCGCCGCCGGCGGCCTCGTTGGCCAGGCAGTGCAGGAGTTGCACGGTCGGCACCGGATCGCGATAGGGGTTGTCGGTGTGCGGGGTGATCGCCGCCGAGGTGAAGGCGAGGTTGTTGGGTCGGTCCTCGACCCGAACGTCGAAGAGCCGGCCGTAGTTCGTTTCGCGCACGTAGCCGAACGTCCCTGCCACCGCCAGTACTTGCCCCTCCACACCGGGGACGTCGCGGAGCACCGCGAGGCCGAGCCGTTGCACGGCGGTCAGTGCGGGTGCCGGGTCGCCCGGGTAGCTGCTCCAGGGGAACTCGAAGCGCGCCGCGCGCAGTTCCGCGGCATCCCAGAACGACTTGGCGTCCTCGCTCCTGGGGTCCGGCTCCGCGGGTGTGTCGAACCACGAGCGGGCGTAGACGGATCGGTGCCCGTCGGGCGCCCACACGATCTCCACATCGGAGCCGTGCTCGCGGACCTCGGCGGCGATCGCATCCGGTGGTAGGTCGGTGATCCCGAACAACTTCTGCCCGGTTCGCGGGTCGCGGCACAGCGGGCAGGGGCAGTTGTCCCGCAGCCACACGGCGGGCAGGCCGCCGATGTCCGGGGCGGTAGCCATGGGCGTCTCCTCGGTCTCAGAGAGTGCGCAAAGTTGTCCATACAACCAGCATTCAGGGTTACCGTCGCAGGACGGCATGAGCACGCGACGACGAGCACGTGACGCCGACATGAACACCGGGTCGGCACGGCGCCACCGGCCCGACCCCGGTCGCGACGGCCTTGCGGGCGCGCGACGCGTCGGTGCCGCCCGCGCTCCCTCGGGACGCCCGCGCCCCTCGGGACGTGTCGGCGGCGCCCGCGCTCGCGGTCGGGCGCGGGCGGCAGTCGATCCGTGAGGGGTTCCCCGACGCCGGTCGCGGCCCTACCGTGGTCGTGCGTTGTCCAGCACGGAAGGTAGTCGAGCACCCTCGGCCGCCACAGGCGGATCTCGGCCGGGTCACCGACACCGCGCCGAAGGGATGTCCGTCATGAGCGAGTTCAGCGTGCCCGGCGCGCCCGGTGCGTCCTCGGGAACCAGGCCGTGACCCGCACCGAGTTGATCGGCTTCATCCGGCTGGCCCGATTACGATTCCTGCTCTACAACACGCTGCCCGTCGCGCTGGGCGGCGCCGTGGCCGTGCACGAGGGCCACCGCATCGACCTCGGGTGGTACGCGCTGGCCCAGGGCTTCGCCTGGGGCACGCACCTGATGACGCACTACTGCAACGAGTACTTCGATCTCGACGCGGATCGGGCCAACCGCTACTACACCCCCTGGACCGGCGGCAGCAGGGCGCTGGTCGACGGGCTGGTCCGCCCGAGCGTGGCGCTGTCCACCAGCTTCGCGCTGCTCACCGGCACGGTGTTCCTCGCGGTCTCGATGCCCACGCTCCCCGCCCGCCTGATGGCCGCCGCCGGCATCGCGCTGGCCTGGTTCTACACCGCGCCACCGCTGCGCCTCAACTATCGGGGTCTGGGCGAACTGACCGTGGCCGTCGGCCTCAACGGCATCTGGCCCCTGGTGGCGGTGGCACTGCTCGGTGGCTCCGTGCCCGGGCTGATCCTGCTGATCCTCGCCCCGACCGCGGTGCTCCAGGCGGCCCGCATGATGGTGATGAACCTCGCCGACATCGAATCCGACACCCGGGTCGGCAAACGCACCCTCCCGGTCCTGCTCGGGCCCCGCCGGGCCGTCACGATCATCGGTCTGTGCCAGATCGGCGCGTACACCGCCCTGATCGCGTTCACCCTCGCGAGGTGGATCCCCTGGCCGGTCGGCGCGGCCATGGCCTGCACCGCGCCGATGTCGGTATGGCTGATCGCCCGCCTGCGTTCCGGCGCGCTCGCCGACCACGATCCCCGCCGCATGACGCCCGTGGTGTTCTGGGCCTCCAACCACGTCGCCCTCATCGTCTGCGCGGCCCTGATCGGCATGCTCGTCGAGAACGCCCGCCATGCCGACGACGCCCTCGCCGGTTCACTGATCTTCCTGACCGCGGTCCTGGCGGCCTTCCTCGGGCTGTTCGCACTGCGCCTGTTCCTGGCCCTGCGTCGGCTACCGCACCTCGACGCGGCCCACCCGGTCGAACGTCGCGCCGAAGAGGTTTCCACCTGAACGCGCGGCAGAGGGTGGGGAGTTCATCGGCGCGACATCATCCCGGAGCCGAGCCGGGATCCCGTCCGGCCACGGTCGTGCGCAGGATCTCGACCCACCAGTCGAGCATCCGATCCCGCGCGGTCTCGTCGAGCCCGACGCTCCGGCGAAACTCACTGCCCAGTACCGGATCGGTGGCAACGGCCTGGTGCAATCCCGCCACCGTCAACTGGACCGCCTCGCGCGCCGGCGGCGTTCGTCCCGTGGTCGCGCAGTGCCGGCGCGCCTGGGCGTGCAGCCGGTCCACCACCTCGTCGAGCAGTCCGCTGCCGGTGTCCCGCCAACCGGACCGATGCAGCGCGAGCGCCAGTTCGGCGTAGCCGTCGGCGTACAGCGCGGCCAGCGCGTGCACCAACTCGGCGGGATCGGTCGGGCCGTCGGTCCACGCGCCCAGCACGGCGTGCAGTTCGGCCTTCAGTTTCGTCCCGCCGAATCGCAGCAGCGACTCCAGCAGTCGATCGCGCGTGCCGAAGTGGTGGTTGACCGCGGCATCGGACACCCCGACCTCGGCGGCGACGGCGCGCACCTGCACGGCGGCCGGACCGCCTGCGGCGAGCAGCCTGCTCGCCGCCTCCAGGATCATCCGCCGCGCGTCATCGGGGTTGCGTCGTACTCGGGTGGCCACCGCCCCACCCTACCTTGACCACTCAAGGTAGTCCGCCTTACCTTGACTGCTCAAGGTAAGGCGGGAGGCACCGTGCACCGACGATTCACGATTCCGACGATGGCCGAGCTGGCGGCGACCCTGGGCGTCGCGATCCACGATCCGACCCCGCCCCGCGAGATCCGCTTCTCCCGCGCGGGCTGCCGGTTGCACGCCTTGGACTGGGGCGGGACCGGCCCGCCGGTGCTCCTGCTGCACGGCGGCGGGTTGACCGCGCGCACGTGGGATTTCGTCTGCCTCGGCCTGCGCGGCGCCGCCCGGCCGGTGGCGCTCGACCTGCGCGGGCACGGCGACAGCGACTGGTCCGACGACTACCGCATCGACGTGATGGCGGCCGACGTCGTCGCCGCGGCCGACCACCTGGGCCTCGACCGGATCCGTCTGGTCGGCATGTCGCTCGGCGGCGTGGTCGCGGCCCACGTCGCCGATGCGCGGCCGGACCGGGTGGAGCGGCTGGCCCTCGTCGACGTGGCACCCGGCGTGGACTTCGACAGCACCCGGCGCGTACGGGCATTCATGGCCGGCCTCGGCCCCGTCGGCGAACTCGAATCGGTGGTCGAGGCCGCGATGCGGGTGAATCCGCGCGCCGACCCTGCGGGAGTCGCCTACCGCATGAGCACACTCTTTCGCCGTGCACCCGACGGCGGTTGGGTGCCCAAGGCCGATCCGCGCCCACCCGACTTCCCGGCCATCCTCGCGGCCATCGAACGATTGGCCGCCCGGCTGACCGCGGTTCCGGTGCTGCTGGTGCGCGGCGAACGCAGCAGGGTGCTCCCCCAGGCCACCGCCGAACGCCTGGTCGAGCGCATTCCGGACGGGCGACTGGCGGTCGTACCGCATGCGGGGCACATCGTGCAGGAGGACAATCCGGCAGCACTGATCACCGCGTTGCGCTCCTTCCTCACCCGCTGACCGCAACAACATCGCCTCGGTGTTCGAGGCACCGGGCGGGAGCCGAAGGGCGACGGCGGCCCTTCGCGGACGGGCGGACGGCGCGCCTGCGGCAGCGGCGGGAGATCGGGGGCGATGCTCGTCCTGTGTCGGTCCCCGGGCGCTTCGGTCGGATGCGCCGCATCCCTGGGGAGTCGCAAGGGGTGTTCTCCCTCGGGCGACAG
Source organism: Embleya sp. L77 (assembly GCF_055557415.1). NCBI lineage: Bacteria > Bacillati > Actinomycetota > Actinomycetes > Kitasatosporales > Streptomycetaceae > Embleya > Embleya sp. L77. The sequence goes on along the minus strand of NZ_CM145710.1, from coordinate 2,789,869 downwards.
GCGGATAACCGGAATGTGGCATTCGGGTTCCTCGACCGCGATTGGGTGCTCGTGGCCGGGTGATCGCGACCCGGCCGTGCCACCGCGTGAGGTCGAGCCACCGTCCCCGGTGGGTGGGGCCTCGCATGCGTCGAGGAGTTGAAGTCCCCGTGTCACCACCCCTCATGGGTGCTCGCCCGTCCCGCCACCCGGCGATGGCCGCGCTCGCCCTGACCACCCTGCTCGTGGCCGGCCTCACGTCGGTGGCGCCCGCGGCCCGGGCCGACGAGGTCCCCTCGACCGCCAAGGGGCCGCAGGTCGGCGGTCCGGCCGCCGGGCTCGTGCTCGACCGTCCCGGCGAGTCCGTCGTCACCCGGCGCGAGGTCACCCCCGTCGCGCCCGGCCTCACGCTGACCTCCTTCGACCGCATCGGCAGGGCCGGCTGGATTCGCGGGCAGGTCCTGGTCGCGGACCTGAACACCAAGGGCCTGAGCGTCGACTACCTGTCCTCCGGCAAGGTGACGACTCGTCAGACCGTGTCGGAGCAGGCCCACAACGCCGGGGCCGTCGCCGCCGTCAACGGCGACTACTTCGACATGAACGCCTCCGAAGCCCCGCTCGGCGTCGGCGTGTCCCGAAAGGAGGGCCTGATCCACGCCCCGGTCCGGGATCGGAACCAGGCCGTGACCGTGGGCACCGACGGACTCGCCCGGATGGCACAGGTGTTCCTCGAGGGCAAGGCCACCCTGCCCGACGGTCGGGAAGTGGCGCTCTCCGGCGTCAACACCCACGCGCTGCCCGAGGGCGGCGTCGGCGTCTTCACGTCGGCGTGGGGCAACGCGTCCCTGGCCAACGTGGCGGGCGGCGCGGGCAACGTGGTCGAGGTCGAGATCCGCGAGGGGCTCGTGGTCGCCGTGCGCGACCGGCTCGGCAGCGGGCCGTCGCCGCCGGCAGCACGCTGTTGATCGGCCGTGACGGCGGCGCCGACCGGCTTCGCGGCGTCCGGGCCGGCGACCGGGTCGGCGTCGGCTACCGGCCGCGTGCGTCCTTCGGCGAGGTGGCGGTGGCGGTCGGCGGCCGACAGGTCCTGGTCCGCGACGGAATCGTCGGTACGTTCGGCGACGGCGACGCCAACACGGTCGGCGGTGTCAAGGCCGAACAGGCGGTCCGGGTCGGCGACATCGACGCGAGCGCATGCACGACCACGATCCGCGGCACGAGCAGCAAGCCGCTCGCGATCACGTCGGGCATCACCTGCCTGGACCACGCGACGGTCAAGGGCCCGATCCTGATTGGGCCCGGCGCCGGTCTCGTCTCGACGGGCTCGACCGTCACCGGCCCGGTCTCCGCCCGCGAGGCACGCGCAGTGATCCTGGCCGACACCGCGGTCGGCGGGCCGGTCGCGGTCGGCGGCAGCACCGGTCCGGTCATGGTGCTGTGGTCCAGGATCGGCGGACCGCTGGACCTGACGCTCGACAAGGGCGGCACATACGTGGCGGGCAACACCGTCGGCGGCCCACTGAACTGCCGCCTCAACACACCGAACCCGACCGATGGCGGCTTCCCGAACCGAGTGAGTGGCCCCAAGGCGGGCCAGTGCAGCGCACTGTGACGCCGCCCGACCCACCGAGACATCCGCGGTAGCACGCCGGCGACGACCCGGTCGGCTCCATCGCACACCCCGCGTCCCGTACGGCCGCCTGCAACGGCCGCACGGGACGCGGTCGTTCTCCGTCGCACGTCGCAAGCCGGGCCGGCGGGTCGCGCCGGCGGGCGTCAGGCGGTGCCCGCGGCCGAGGCCGCGACGGGTGGTGGGCCCGGGTCGGGGGCGCCGCCCTCGATGGCGGCGATGATCCCGGCCGCCCAGTGCCGGGGGTGCTCGTGCCCGAGGGCCGTGGACAGCCGAATCATGCGCGCACGTCGTTCGCGCCGAGCCATCCGCAACGCCCGCCGCAGTACTCGCACGAGGTCGGTCGGCGAGCGCGGATCCGTCAGCAGCGCGCCGCGGCCGAGTTGCTCGGCCGCTCCGGCGTAGCGCGACAGCACCAGCACTCCGGAGCCGCCCGCGGCCGACTGTGCCGCCACGAACTCCTTCGCCGTGAGGTTCATCCCGTCCTGGAGCGAGGTCACCCAGAACACGTCCGCGGCGAGGTACTCGTCGAGAACCTCGACGAAGGAGAGGTTGCGCGGGAGGTATTCGACCGGTTGCCAGGTCGCGGTGCCGAACCGATCGTTGACGTCGGCGATGCGGTCTTCGAGGGCGACCCGGGTCGAGTCGTAGGCGGTGATGCCCGGTTCGGGCGGCGGGCAGACGAGTCGAAACCGAAGGCGGCCGTGCAGGGCCGGGTCGGCTGCGAGAAGGGCGGCGACGGCGGCGACCTTGCGCTCGGGGGCCTTCACGTAGTCCAGGCGCTCGACCGAAAGCACCAGCCGCCCCGCGCGGGACCGCGCGCGCGGGCCTCGGGCCCGGACCTGCGCGTCGATGGCCGCACGGTCGACGCCCAGCGGATGCACGCCCACCCGCGGCGGCGCATCGCTCTCGCCCAGGGTGGCCCGGAAGTTGGCGGCGAATGCCTCGGTCTGGAATCCGGCCCAGTCCAGCGCCGTCAGCGACGTCCGCACCTCCGCCGCGACCGGCAGCGCATCGAAGACCCGCACCGGCGGGAAGGGCGTGTGGTGAAACAGTCCCACCCGCAGATCCGGCCGCGCGGCACGCAGCAGTCCCGGCACGAGCCACAGGTTGTAGTCGTGCAGCCAGACAATCGCCCGCTCGGCGGCTCGGTCCGCGATGTGTTCGGCGAAGCGGCGGTTCACGGTGCGGTACTCGGTCCAGGCCGCGCTGTCGAAGCACATGCGTTCCGGCTGCGACATCAGCGCCGGCCACAACGTCTCCTTGCAGGCTCGGTGAAAGTACGCGGACCAGGCGGCGTGATCGAAGCGTTCCAGCGACAGGGCGGGCCGAAGACCGTGCTCCCCGACGTCCGGATCGGGCAGGTCGTCGTCGACCACCGATCCCGCGACCCACAGGGCCGAGACGTCGCGGTCGTCCCCGCGTTCGGCGCCCAGAACCGCACACAGGGTCGGCAGGATTCCGTTCGGGCTGGTCGGAGCGCGCCAACCGGTCGATGTCCACACCCGTGGTGGCCGGTGGTAGCCCACGACCAACGCGTGTTCCGGCGCCACCCAGCCCAGGTTTCGCAAGCCGGCAACGATCCCCGCCGCGCCGTGCTGCTCGGTGCGGTACACCGTCTCGTCCCCGGCCACCGCCCGACCGAGGGCGGGTTCGGCGCCACCGACCACCACGCCGTGCGCGCCGATTCCGAACATCGACAGATCGTTCAGCGAGTCGCCGGCGACCAGCACGTCCGCGGGCGCCCAACCGTGCGCGCGGGCCAGGGCCTGCATCGCGGCACCCTTGCTCGCCCTCGGCGGCAGCACGTCGAAGTACCGATCGGCCGAGTACGCCCACGAGCACCCCAACGCGGCGACCGCGGAGACGAGTTCGCCGGTCAGGTCGCCCGGACGCAGGTGAAAGGAACACCGTCCGTCCTGCGCCACCCCTTCCTGGTACCTCAAGGCCGGGAATCCGGAGAGCGCGTCACGCACCCGGGCCGCACCGGGCCAACCCTCGCGCAACCGGGACTGCACATCCATGACGGTGCTCAGGTCCCTGCCGTCGGCCACACTGGCTCCGACGTCGGCAATGATCCACCGTGGCCTGGGCACGAGCGGATCGGCGAGCACCTCGCGCACCGAGGCCAGTCCGCGACCGGTGGCGAAGACCACCGTGATCTGCGGATGACGCGAGAGAATCCCGTGCAGCCGACGGCGTTCGGCGTCCGTGCCACCCAACAACGTGCCGTCCAGATCGGTGACCAGGACTGCCATCGCGTACCCCCCGACCGACCGGATTCGCATGCCTCGAACACCGCACCCACGAACGGGTGTTGGTCGACGCACGCGAAACGCCCTCCGCCCCGGTGGGTCGGAGAGCGTGGTCGACCGACGATCAACGAACGCTAACACGTGCGGGAAACCGTGGGGAGTGCCGCGACTACCAAAGGTGAGATGTGACCTGCGCCGCTCGCACGCACCGCTCAACTCGACGACACGGGGCCGACCTTCGCAAGCCACGCGGACAAGGTGTCGGCGTCCGGGGCCCCGCTCGACCCCGGCGACGTGGCGGCCGCCGATCCACAGGCCACCGCCGCCGCCAGGCACCGGGGCAGATCCCAGTCGGCGAGAATGCCGTGTACGAAACCGGCGTTGAAGCAATCGCCGGACCCGGTGGTGTCCACGACGCGAACCGGCACGGCGGGAACGGCGAACCGGCCCTCGGCTCGCAGCGCCAACGCGCCCTGTTCGCCGCGCTTGATCAGGACCGTGCCCACCAGTTCACCCAACAACGTCGCCGCGTCGTGCGCCGTGGCGGCCCCGGTGAGGCGCCGTGCCTCGTCGAGGTTCGGCGCGAAGACGTCGACTTGGGACAGGACTTCGCGCACGGTCGCGGTCTCCAGCGTCACCGGGACGTCCTGACAGTCCATGAATATCAACGTGCCCGAATCTCGCACCACCCGCAGCGTCTCCGCGACTCCCGGGCCGTGCCGCAGTTCCGGCAATACCAGGACCTTCGGCCGATACGCTCGCACCAGTTCGTCCAGTGGTCGCGGCGTCACCGGGTCCTGGAAACTGACCATGGCCCGGTCGGCGGCATCCGAGAGCACGACCGTGACACTGCGCAACGGACCCTGGTGGTACCGGAATCCGGACTCGTCCAGCCCCACGGCCCGGGCCCCGGCCAGGACGTACCGGCTGAACTCGTCCTCGCCGAAATCGGCGGCCCAGACCACGTCGTTCCCCAGCCGGTGCAGCGCCACCGCCGGGTTGAAGGCCCCACCGGGCAACATCTCGAACCCACCCGCGAACGTCTCACGCCCCGCGGCAGGCGCGCGGGGTAGATCACGGAAGATCAGGTCGGCGAAATATGCTCCGGCAACCAGAACCTCGCAACGAACTTCCGCTATACCCATACCCGCGTCATCACTCCCGACCGGCACAACGAATGGACCCCAATCGTGCGCAGAGGATTATCGACGACCGCAGGCATCCTCGGCACCGTGGCCGTCCTGGGGGCGTGTACCGCGTCGGACTCCGAGGTCGTCTGTGCTGCGGACTGGTCGGCTCCCCTGCGGATCGACATTGCCCCCGGCCTGGCAAAGCCCTGAATCCCATCCACACGACAGCACGGCATCGCCCGGACGCACCCGCGCCGGGAGCGGGCCGGTGACCGGTTCGTGATGCCGGGCGGTCGGGGCTACCGTCGAAGTCGAGGATCGGTTCAACCCTGCGTTCGACGATCGAGAGACGGCCGGAGTGCGGATGCGTCGCAGCCGGCGGGTACGGGTGTCGTGGGCGTCCCGACTGAGCGCCGCGCCGCCTGTGGTGCGTAGGTGTCGCAGCCGTGGAACGCCCGGACCACACCCGCCGCACCGACCCGCTCCCGCCCCCGGGCCGGGGCGGCACCGACCCCCTCCGCCCCCGGACCGACACGGCCGCTTGGGCCATATGCCAGGAATGGCCGCCGGCGGCTCGGGTAGTCGTCTCGGGTCGTGGCCCAAGACCGGCAGGGAGCTGATGTGGACCCACGTACGTGGTGGCGCGAGTGGCCCGTCCGACGCCAGCTCACCGGCGCCGACCGGCTCGGACGCGGCACCGCGGCGCGTTCGGCCGCGACCGCCGACCTGCGGCCGCGGATCGCCGACGCCGATCGGGTGGTTCCGTCGGTGTGCCCGTACTGCGCGGTGGGCTGCGGGCAGCAGGTCTACGTCAAGGACGAGCGCGTCGTCCAGATCGAGGGCGACCCGGATTCGCCAGTGAGTCGGGGTCGGTTGTGCCCCAAGGGCTCGGCGACGCTCCAGCTCACCACCGGCTCGGCCCGTCGGGACAAGGTGCTCTATCGCGCCCCGTACGCGAGCGAGTGGAGCGAACTCGACCTGGACACCGCGATGCGCATGGTCGCCGATCGCGTCGTGCGCACCCGCCGGGACACGTGGCAGTGGGAAAGCGACGGCAAGCGGGTCGCCCGCACCCTGGGCATCGCGAGTCTGGGCGGCGCGACACTGGACAACGAGGAGAACTACCTGATCAAGAAGCTGTTCACCGGCCTGGGCGTGGTGCAGGTGGAGAACCAGGCCCGGGTCTGTCACAGCTCGACGGTCGCGGGGTTGGGGACCACGTTCGGTCGCGGCGGCGCGACGATGTTCATGCAGGACCTTCAGCACTCCGACTGCATCGTGATCCAGGGTTCGAACTACGCCGAGGCGCACCCGGTGGGCTTCCAGTGGGTGATGGAGGCGAAGAAGCGCGGCGCGACGGTGATCCACATCGACCCTCGGTTCACCCGTACGAGTGCGTTGGCCGATGTGCACGTGCCGATCCGGGCCGGGTCGGACATCGCCTTCCTCGGCGGCGTGATCAACCACGTGCTCACCGAGGGCAAGGACTTCCGCGAGTTCGTGCTCGCGTACACCAATGCCGCGACGCTGATCGGCGAGGATTTCCGGGACACCGAGGATCTGGCCGGGGTGTTCTCCGGCCTGGACGTGGAGAATCGTACCTACGACCAGAGTTCATGGGCCTACGAGGGCGGTCCGGTCGAGCCCGCGGTGGGCGATCGGGATGCGCGCCGCGACGACCGGACGGGCGAGCGTCGGCGGAAGGTGTCCGAGGCCGGGCGCAGCGAGACGCACGGTTCGGGTGGTGCGCCGATGCACACGAACGTGCCGCGCGACGCGACGTTGTCCCATCCGCGCTGCGTCTATCAGTTGCTCAAGCGCCATTTCGCGCGCTACACACCCGAGTTCGTCCAGGAGACGTGCGGTGTGCCCGCCGAGACGTTCCTGCGGGTGTGTCGTGCGTTGACCGAGAACTCCGGTCGCGAGCGCACCTCCGCCTTCGTGTACGCGGTGGGCTGGACGCAACATTCCGTGGGCGCGCAGTACATCCGCACGGCGTCGATCCTGCAGTTGCTGCTGGGCAATGTGGGTCGGCCCGGCGGGGGCATCCAGGCTCTGCGCGGGCATGCCAGCATCCAGGGGTCGAGCGACATCCCGACCCTGTTCGATCTGCTGCCGGGTTATCTGCCGATGCCGCACGCGCACGTGGATGAGGACCTCGACAGCTATATCGAGGCGATGGTGGCCGAGAAGGGCTACTGGGCGGACATGCGCAAGTACACGGTGAGTCTGCTCAAGGCGTATTTCGGCGACGCGGCCACGGCCGAGAACGATTTCTGCTTCGGTCATGTGCCGCGCCTGACCGGTTCGCACAGCACCTACGACACGGTGATGGCGCAGTTGGACGGGGTCTGCAAGGGCTTCTTCCTGATGGGTGAGAATCCGGCGGTGGGTTCGGCGAACGCGCGCATGCAGCGCATGGGGATGGCGGAGCTCGACTGGCTCGTGGTGCGCGATTTCTCACTGATCGAATCGGCGACGTGGTGGCGGGACGGGCCCGAGATCGAGACGGGCGAGATGCGTACCGAGGAGATCGGTACCGAGGTGTTCTTCTTCCCGGCCGCGTCGCACACCGAGAAGTCGGGCTCGTTCACCAACACCAATCGCTGGTTGCAGTGGCATCACCAGGCGGTCGAACCGAGCGGCGACGCGCGCAGCGATCTGTGGTTCGTGTACCACCTGGGCCGGCTGATCCGCGCGCAACTCGCCGACTCCACCGACCCGATGGACCGTGCGGTGCTCGATCTGACCTGGGACTATCCGACCGAGGGACGCTACGACGACCCGGCCGCGGAGGCGATCCTGGCCGAGATCAACGGCTTCGGACCCGACGGCGAACACCTGTCGGCCTACACCGAGTTGGCCGACGACGGGTCCACGTCGTGCGGCTGTTGGATCTATTGCGGGGTGTACGCGGACGGGGTCAATCAGGCCGCGCGGCGCAAGCCGCACACCGAGCAGGACTGGCTCGCGGCGGAGTGGGCGTGGGCGTGGCCGGCGAATCGGCGCATCCTGTACAACCGGGCGTCCGCGGATCCGGACGGCCGGCCGTGGAGCGAGCGCAAGGCGTTGTTGCGGTGGGACGAGCAGGCGGGGCGCTGGACCGGTCCGGATGTGCCGGACTTCCCGCCGGACAAGTCCCCGCACTACCGACCGCCGGAGGGGGCACGCGGCGCCGAGGCGCTGGCGGGCGACGATCCGTTCATCATGCAGGCGGACGGCAAGGGCTGGTTGTACGCGCCGGCCGGGCTGGTGGACGGCCCGTTGCCCACCCATTACGAGCCGCAGGACTCGCCGTTCGTGAACCCGCTCCATCCGGAGCACTCGCGCAACCCGGTCCGTCAGGTGTTCGCTCGTCGGCACAATCGGTCGCATCCCAGCGGGGACGAGCCGGGCAGCGAGGTGTTCCCGTTCGTGGTGACCACGCATCGGCTCACCGAGCATTTCACCGCCGGTGGGATGAGTCGCTGGGTGCCCTATCTGGCCGAACTGCAGCCGGAGTTCTTCTGCGAGGTGTCGCCGGAGTTGGCGGCGGAGCGCGGCCTGGAGCACATGGGGTGGGCGACGATCGTCACCGCGCGGACCGCGATCGAGGCCCGGGTGATGGTGACGCGACGGATGCGGCCGCTGACGGTGCGCGGACGCACGCTGCATCAGATCGGGTTGCCGTTCCACTGGGGCCCCAACGGGATGAGTCGGGGCGACGCGGCCAACGAGCTGGCCTCGATCACGCTCGATCCGAACGTGCACATCCAGGAGGTCAAAGCGATGAGCGCGGACATCCGACCGGGTCGGCGCCCGCGTGGGCCCGAATTGTTGCGGTTCGTCGCCGGGTATCGCCGCCGTGCGGGGATCACCGAGCGGACCGGAACGGAGGTCTGACATGGCGCAGTTCATCGGCGGGATCGGGCGCGCACCGAGGGATCCCGCGGCCGGGCCGGGGGATCCGGCGGGCACTACCGGATGGGGCGAGGCGCACCCGCCGCGAATGGGCTTCTTCACCGATACGTCGGTGTGCATCGGGTGCAAGGCGTGCGAGGTGGCGTGCAAGGAGTGGAACGCCATCCCGCAGGACGGTCTCGAACTCACCGGGATGTCCTACGACAACAGCACGGGCCTGGGTGCGAGCACGTGGCGCCACGTCGCGTTCATCGAGCAGGACCGGCCGGTGCGGGCCGCGGACGGCGATGCCTCCGCGCCGGCCGGCGATGCGATGCGCTGGCTGATGTCCTCCGACGTGTGCAAGCACTGCACGCACGCGGCGTGCCTGGACGTGTGCCCCACCGGTTCGCTGTTTCGGACCGAATTCGGCACGGTCGTGGTCCAGCAGGACATCTGCAACGGCTGCGGCTACTGCGTTCCCGCCTGTCCGTACGGCGTGATCGACCAACGTCCCGAGGACGGACGGGTGTTCAAGTGCACGATGTGTTACGACCGGCTGGGCGTGGGGGCCGAACCGGCCTGCGCGAAGGCGTGTCCGACCGAGTCGATCCGGTTCGGGCCGCTGGAGGAGTTGCGCGCGGCGGCCCGGGAGCGGGTGACCGACCTGCATGCCGACGGTGTGCCCGAGGCGCGGTTGTACGGCGAGGATCCCGCGGACGGGGTGGGCGGTGACGGGGCGTTCTTCCTGCTCCTGGACGAGCCCGAGGTCTACGGTCTGCCGCCGGATCCGGTGGTGACCACGCGCGATCTGCCCGCGATGTGGCGGCACGCGGGTGCGGCGGCGCTCACCCTGGCGGCCGGGGTCGCGGCCGCGTTCGTGTCCCGGGGAGGACGGCGATGACGCGCGGTGAGACGCGGATGGTCCCCGAGGTCGAGACCACGTCGTACTACGGGCGACCGATCGTCAAGGCACCGGTGTGGGCGGCGACCGACATCGCCGGCTACGTCTTCCTGGGTGGTCTGGCGGGCGCGTCCTCGCTGCTGGCGGCGGGCGCGCAGGCGACCGGACGCCCGGCGCTCGCGCGGGTGGGCAAGGTCGCGGCGCTGGGCGGGATCTCGCTGTCGGCCGTCGCCCTCGTGCACGACCTGGGTCGGCCGGAACGCTTCGCGAACATGCTGCGCGTGTTCAAGCCGACGTCGCCGATGAGCATGGGCTCGTGGCTGCTCGCGGCGTACGGTCCCGCCGCCGGGGTCGCCGCGGTCACCGACGTGTGCGGCCTGCTCCCCCGGGTCGGGCGCACCGCGACCGCCGGCGCGGCCCTGCTCGGCCCGGCCGTCGCCACCTACACCGCGGTCCTGTTCGCGGACACCGCCGTACCGGCGTGGCACGAGGGCCACCGCGAACTTCCGTTCGTCTTCGCCGGATCGGCCGCGAGCGCGGCGTCCGGCCTGGCCCTGCTCGCCACCCCGCCCGGCCAGGCGGGTCCGGCCCGGCGCACCGCGGTCGGCGGCGCGGTCGTGGACCTGGTCGCGGCGCGCCGGATGCGGGCCCGCATGGGCGTGGTCGCCGAAACGTACCGCCGGGGCCGGGCCGGGCGGTTGATCCGGGCCGCCGAGGTGTTGACCGCTGCCGGGGCACTCGGCGCGGCCGTGTCCGGTGCCCGGACGGTCGGGCCCACCGCACGCCGGATCACCGCCGCCGCCTCGGGCGCGGCGCTGCTCGCGGGCTCGGTGTGCACGCGCTTCGGCGTCTTCGCCGCGGGCATGGCCTCGGCCCGGGACCCCAGGTACACGGTGATCCCCCAACGCGAACGCCTCGCGGCCCGCACCTGAACCGCCCGGGGCGGGGGTGCGGGTCGCGGGACGACACGGTTGTTCAGCCGCCTTCCAGGGCCTTGGCCAGGTCCGTCCGCAATGCGCGGAGCACGAAGGGGCGTGCGTCGTCGAGGAGGAAGTGCCCTCCGGGAAAGCGCCGGACGAGGGGTGGCGACGTCGGCGGGCCGACCCGGGCCCACTCGGGCAGTCTCGCCTCGGCGACCAGGTCGTCCTCCTGTCCGGCGTATACGGCGATCGGGCAGGTGAGGGGCGCGCCCGGCACGTGGGTGTAGGTCTCGGCGATCGTGTAGTCGGCGCGCAGGCGCGGCAGGATCGCCCGCAGCAGTTCGGTTTCCTCGGGGCCGGCCGCCGCGCTGCCGCCGAGTCGGGCGATCTCGGCCAGGAATTCGTCGTCGGGCCACCGGTGGCGGTCGCGGGCACGTTCGCCGGTTCGCCAGGGGGCTTCGCTGCCGGACACGATCAGGAGCGCGGGTGGCCGGCCGCGCGCGCTCAGGCGCCGGGCGGTTTCGTACGCGGTGATCGCGCCGAGGCTGTGGCCGAAGAGCGCGTACGGCAGGGCGGGCCCGGTCCGCATGTGCTCGGCCAGCCCGTCCGCCGCCGCGTCCGCCAGGGTGCTCATGTCGGCCGGTACGAGTTCGTCGGGCCTGGTGTCGCGGCCGGGCAGGACGACGGGGCGGGCGTCGAACTCGGGGCGCAGGTCCGCCGTCCAGCCGGCGTACGTGCCGCTTGCGCCTCCGGCGTGCGGAAAGCAGTACAACCGTGCCCGGCAGTCCGGATCGGGCTCGGGCATGGGCAGGATCCAGCGATTGCTCTCAGGCATCGGCGTCTCCCGCCGTCGTCGTGTCGTGGGGCTGCTTTGATCGTGCGGACACCGCGGCGACGGTCGGTGCGGCGAGGAAGTTCTCCAGGTCGATGTCGATGCCCAGTTCGCGGCGCGCCCGCGCGACGAAGCGGGCGGCGTGCAGCGAACTTCCGCCGGCGGCGAAGAAGTCGTCGGTCGGTGCGACGTGCTCGACGCCGAGCACACGTGCGGCCAGGGCGGACAGCGCGCGTTCGCCCTCGTCACCCTCGCCGCCCCGGTCCGGTGCGGCCCGCCGCGCCGCCAGGTTCGGCAGCGCGCGGCGGTCGATCTTGCCGTTCGTCTCCAGTGGGATCGCGTCGAGCGCGCCGATTCCGGAGGGGAGCATGTACTCGGGCAGGCGCTCGCGCAGATGGGCACGGAGCCGGCCTTCGTCGAACTCGACGCCCTCGGCGGGGACCACGTGCGCTTCGATGCGTCCGTCGATCACGTTCAGGACGGCCGTGCGCACGTGCGGGTGGGCCTCCAGGGCGTCCTGGATCTCGCCGGGTTCGATCCGGTGGCCGCGGATCTTGACCTGGTGGTCGGAGCGGCCGAGGAACTCCAACGCGCCGTCGCGGCGCAGGATCACCACGTCACCGGTGCGATAGAGCCTGCCGCCGGGGGTGTGCGCGAAGGGATCCGGGGCGAAACGTTCGGCGGTGGGACCGGGCCTGGCGCGGTAGCCCCGGGCGAGTCCGGCGCCGGCGACGTGGAGTTCCCCGGGGTAGCCGATGGGCACCGGCATGCCGTACTCGTCGAGGACGTGCACGCGGACGTTGTCGATGGGCGTGCCGATCGGTATCGGTCCTTCGGGGTCCGTGCGGCGGCAATGCCAGTGGGTGACGTCGATGGTGCATTCGCTGGGTCCGTAGAAGTTGTGCAGTTCGATCCCGGTGGTCGCGGCGTGAAAACGGGCGACCAATTCCGGGGAGAGCGCCTCGCCTCCGCTGAAGACGTAGCGCAGGCCCGGGAGATCGGCGAGCGCCGGTTCGCGTTCCTCCACCAGCAGGTCCAGCAGTGAGGGCACGCAGGCCAGCACGGTGACGCCCGTCGCGGCCGACTCGGCGAGCAGGGCGTGCGGGTCGCGCGTGGCCTTGGGCGGGGCCACCACCAGCCGGGCGCCGGAGATCAGCGGCGCGAAGATTTCCCAGACCGAGATGTCGAAGCTGAGCGAGGTGTGTTGCAGGATCGCGTCGTCCGCGGTGAGCGGAAACCTCCGGGCGTCCCAGAGCAGTCGGTTCACCAGGTTGCGGTGCTCGATCTCGACGCCCTTGGGAGTCCCGGTGGATCCCGAGGTGTAGATGACGTATGCGAGGTGGGCCGCGGTGACGGCACTGTCGGGCGGTGTGTGCGGAGCCCGGTCGATGCGGTCTCGGAGGTGGTCCATGAACAGGATCGGCACGTGCGTGGCGGGGAGCCAGTCGCGCATCCACGCGCGGGTCAGCAGCAGGACGGCCGCGCTGTCCTCGAGCAGGAAGGCGATGCGGGCCGGGGGGTATTCGGGGTCGATGGGCACGTAGGCGCCGCCGGCCTTGAGCACGGCCAGGATCGCCACGATCGCGTCGAGGTCGCGGTCCAGGCAGACCCCGACGGGGGTGTCCGGGCCGACACCGTGTTCGCGCAGGACGTGCGCGAGCCGGTTGGCGCGTTCGTTCAACTCTCGATAGTCCGAGGTCGTGCCGCCGAACCGGACCGCCGGGCGGTCCGGGTACCGGGCCGCGGCCTGTTCGAACAGTCCGTGCACGGTCGCGTCACCGGGGCGGGCGACCGCGGTGTCCTCGACCGCGTGCGGCTCACGCCGCCGGGCCGATGCGACGGGGTCGGCGGGTACGGGCGGGCCGACCACGCGGGGGCGGCGCGGGGGCTCCGCCGATGGGTGTTCGCCGACCTGCGGCCACGAGGGCTGTGCGGGGGTCTCGGCGAGGAAGCGGCGATAGCACCGGGTCGCGGTCTGCTCCTCCGCGAGTCCCGCGGCGCCGTGCACGTGCAGGCCGTGGGTGACACAGTCGCGGACCAGGGGGCGAAGCGCCGCCATGATCGCCTCGGCGCGGCCGAGCACACCCGCGGCGTCGTCGGGATCCTCCTCCAGGCACAGGAGTTGCTCGCCGATCGCCAGGCGCAGTCCTTCCAGTCGGGCGCGTCCGGCGGCGAGCGGAACGGCCACGCTCTGGTAGCGGCCGATGGGGCGGCCGAACTGGTCTCGTTGCCGGGCCCGGGAGAGCCCGGCGGTCACCGCGACGGCGCCGATCCCGAGCAGGTGGGCGGCCCGGAGCAGGACCGCCCGGGCCCACAGGGTTCCCGCGTCGGCGCAGGTTCCCGGCGGGGGTTCCCCGAGCGCGTGCGCTCGCGGGGCGACCGCCCACAGGTCACCGGCAAGACCCGCGTGCGCCCGGCCGACCAGGTCTCCGCGCGCGATCGTGCGCAGCCGGGTGGGGCCTTCGGGGAGCAGGAGCAGGTCGGGTACCCGGTGCAGCAGGTACCCGATCGACCCGTCCGCGCCGGTGGCGCGGGGGTGGGTCGGTGGGCAGATCGCCACCCGGGGGCACGCGTCACCCGTCGGCATCGGGGTGTGTGGGCGGGCCGGCGTGGTCGCGACCAGGACGGGGTCCATCGCCTCGCCGGGGAGCAGGGCGCGGCCCAGGCTCTCGGCGAGCAGCGCCGCCTCCGGGCCGCCCAGGCCGAGGCCGCCGTCCCGGGCGCTCACGAGCAGGTCGTGCCAGCCGTTGCGGTGCAGTTGCGCTCGCGCCTGCTCCGGGGCGTCGTCGCCGACGCAGTGCTGCCAGGCGGTGTCGAAGTCGCGGACGAGCCGCCGCTGCCACGCGGTGCGGACGAACATCTCAGACCACTTCCCGTTCCCATGGGTCGTCGCCGTCCAGCAGGTCGGCTGCGACCGTGTTCAGGAGTACCTCGGAGGTGCCGGCGGCGAGGGTGAGCCCGGGAGCCTCGCGCACCGCGAGCAACAGATCGGGGAACAGCGGATGGCCGGCGCTCCCGGCCGGCGGCGGCCCCAGCAGTTCCCAGGACAACCAGGCGACGTGTTGGGCCAGTTCGCTGGCCCACCATTTGGCCGCCGCGGCCGAGGACGCACCGGTTCGCCGCTCGGCCACGTCCTGCACGGCCCGCCATGCCAGGAGCCTGCACGCCTCGACCCGGGCGTCCAGGGCCCGCAGCGCGTGCCGTTCCTCGGCGGACCCGAGTCGGTCCCCGGCACGCAGACAGGCGATCAGCCGGTCGAGCCAGCGTCGGGCCCGACCGGCGAAGCAGATGCCGGTACGTTCCAGGCCCAGCGCCTGGGAGAGCAATGACCAGCCCTGTCCCGGCCGTCCCAGCAACGCGTCGTGCGGCAGGGCGACGTCGTCGAGCCGGACGTGGAAGAACACTTCGGGGTTGATTGTGGGGACCGCCGCGATGTGCACGCCCGGGGCGGACAGCGGGAGCACGAACAGGCTGATGTCCGCGTACTTGTTGCCGCCCCCGGCGGTCCGGGCCGCACAGATGGCGAACTCGGCGGACGAGGTACGGGCGTTCCACGCCTTGGCGCCGTTCAGCCGCCACCCGTTCCCGCTCGGCTCGGCCCGGGTGGCGAGGGCGCCGAGGTCGCTGCCGACCTCGGGTTCGGTGTAGAAGACGGCGAAGGCGGTCGTGCCCGCGGCCATGCCCGGCAGATGTCGGGCCCGTTGTTCGGGGGTCCCGGCCGCGAGAAGGGTGGCTCCCGCGTTGTCGACGGTGTTCACCCGGACACTGTCCGGGACGCCGTGCAGGGCGAGTTCCTCCGCGACCGTCGCCGCGGCGTACGGGTCGGCGTGCAGCCCGCCGTATGCGCGCGGCCAGTGCGGGGCGAGCAGGCCCGCGGCGCCCAGCGCGCGATAGGTCGCCTCGGCGTGCGGGAGGTCGCCTCCCCCGGCTGCGGCGGCCGTCCAGATCTCCTCCCGTTCCTCGCACAGTCGCGGCCGGTCGAGTATCCGCCGTACTCGGGCGCGTACATCCGCGTCGTCGGTGATCATTGCGGCCTGCATTCAACCTCCTGTGGATCCCGGCCGATCGCCGGCCCGGATGCGGTCGGGTCTCCACCCGAAATACCGCGCGCAATTCCGGGTCGCCGCCGCCATCCCTGCACACCGGCGAACCGGCGAACCGGATGATCGAATTCCGGAAATAGAAATCGATACACCCAGTGTGCGGAGTCGATCCCGGCGGATGTCAAGTGCCGATATCGCATTCCCAAAAATCACCGGGAAACGGTGCAACCCGCGCTGCTGCCCGCTGCCCAGCCCGCCAAACAAGAAATGTCCACGGTCTTTCGCTTCGCCATCGAATCCACCCGAATGCCGCCGCACGGAAAGGTATATAGGCAGGTCAGAAGCCATATCGAGATCAATACCGGGCCCTGACGTGCGCTGTTGACAATCGCCGATGCGCTTTCTACTTTGAGTTCGTACCGAAAGGCAGCGACTTCATATTCACCTTCGCTTCCGACGATCCGGCGAGAGCGTCGGTGACAATGTCGTGCATCGGTGACGCATAACCATTCGCGATCTTTATGCGCGAGCCGATCCTGCCCGTGGAACGTATCGTCGCGTGCCGCTCATCGTCGATCCGCCGCACATTCGGCAATGATCCGACCATGCCCGCCCGCCCTTCGGGAACCGGGTCCGCGCGGCACGGCGACCTCCACACCCGAACCGACCGAACCCGATGTGGAAGGACGAGATGTGACGACCTACGAGCAGACACCCGCCCGTGCGAACGGCGCGGGAGTCGACCGCGAGAGCGCGTCGGCCCAGAAGGAGACCGTCAAGTCGGTGTACCTGCGTGTCGCCGAGGAGTACGACGAGCGCATCCCCGGCAACGGCCCCTCCGACGACATGTTCACCCGGGCCGAACGCGACTTCCTCCTCGCCCGGGTCCACCCCGGCGACCGGGTGCTCGACATGGGCTGCGGTACCGGTCGCTTCACCGTGCCCCTGGCCGAACACGGGGCCCACGTCAGCGGATTGGACATCTCCCGCTCGATGCTCGACGTCGCCGAACGCAAGCTCGCCGCACGAGGTCTGCACGCCGACCTGCACGAAGGGGACATGGCATCGATTCCGTTCCCGGACGACTCGTTCGACACCGTCACCAGCATGCTCGCCCTGATGCACATCCCGATCGCGGACCGGCCGACCGTCTTCACCGAGGTCCGACGGGTGCTGCGCCCCGGCGGCCGGATGTTGCTCGGGGTCAAGAACTCCGTGTTCGAGCAGATGTTCACCGGCGATCGATTCGCCTCCGTGGACGTCACCGACGTCGAGAACAAGCAACTCCTGTTCACCAACACACGCAGCGGCGAAGAGTATGTCGCGCCCTGGTTCAGCTTCAGTCCTCAGGAGCTCACCACGCTGTTCGCCACCGTCGGCATGACGGTGACCCTGATGCGCGGCAATTCGCCGATCGCGGCCTGGCTGGCCGACGAAGTGCTCGCGGACAAGGGGATCGCCGACTTCGTGACGAGGATGGAAGGTTTCCTCGGCGACGTGGCGCCGTTCAACCACTTCGGCTACCACCTGCTGGTCGAGGCGGTCAAACCGATGATCTGACCCGTCGCCGTCGCACTCGGGTGCCCGACGGCACCGGTCGAGCAGTCTCCCGCACGAAAGGAGGCGGCGCGCCACGACGGTGGCGCGCCGCCTCCGCGCCCGAGCGGGGTTCGCCGGCCATCCGAGCACGCCGAAGCCGAGGGCCACGGCCCGTGGCACGGAAAGCCGCGCGCTCCACCCCCGAGCGCGCCGAAGCCGGGCGTCACGCCCCGTGCGACCGGGAGTGAGGGTCTGCCTCCGCGTCGCGTTCGTCCGTCGCCCGGGCCTGCGCGCCTCGACCCCTCGGCTCAAGCCCCTCCGCCTCTCGCCCTTCGGCGCCCCGCTCCTCCCCTCCCCCTTCCTCGTCCTGGGTCCGTACCTCCGCCCGGCGTTCGCCGATCAGCACCGCGACCACTCCGCCCACCACCACCACGGCGCCGACGATGACCCACACGGTGATCGACTCGTCCAGGACGAGCCATCCCA
Source organism: Embleya sp. L77 (assembly GCF_055557415.1). NCBI lineage: Bacteria > Bacillati > Actinomycetota > Actinomycetes > Kitasatosporales > Streptomycetaceae > Embleya > Embleya sp. L77. The sequence continues at coordinate 2,772,272 of NZ_CM145710.1, read as the reverse complement.
GGAACAACGCGACCGCCGGATTCACGTAGGTGTACGTCGTCGCGATCGAGGTCCGCGTGTGCGACACCAGCCACACGAAGGACACGTAGGCCAGGATCGACCCCGGTCCGATCAGATACAGCAGGGACAACACGCTGCGGCCGGACCACTGGGCGACGTCCGGGCGTTCGCCGACGGCCACGCCGACCACCAGCAGAACCGGGCCCGCGACCAGCATCTGCACGGCCGAGGCGAGGATCGCGTCCTCGACCACGGAGAAGCGCGGCGCGTAGTACGAGCCGATCGCCTCGGACAGTGCCGCGGCGAGCAGGAACAGGATGCCGGACACCGCGGCCGTGCCGCCGGTACCGCCGATCAGACTGAGCATGGCCACGCCCAGGAGGCCGCAGGCCACCCCGCCCGCGGTGGCCCAGCCGATCCTTTCCCCGTGTGCCACCCGCAGCAGCACCACCCACACGGGCACCGCCGCGGCCAGCAGCGCGGCCAGTCCGGACGGCACGGAATGCTCCCCGAGGGTGAGCAGGCCCAATCCGCCGCCGATCACCAGCAGGCCGATGAAGCCGGTTCCCACGAGCCGACGCCGGTCCAGGCGCGGCGGCGACCGTCGGCGGATCGCACACCAGCCGTAGAGCAGGGCGCCGGCGGCGACGAAGCGCAGACCTGCCCCGAACAGCGGCGGGACGGTCTCGACCATGATGCGGATCGCCAGATAGGTCGATCCGAAGACGACATAGACGACGGCCAGGTTCGCCGCGACGGCCCGACCCGAGGGCGGGGTGGGCGCACGATCGGTCACAGCACTCATGGCCCTGTCCCTGCCCTGGACGCGCCATCCGATACTCCGCCGAAAGCGGGCGCCCGCGTCGGGAGCCCGATTCCCACGAATCGTCGGATCGCCGAATCATCGGCTCGTCCGATCGCCCGACGTCGCGCGGGCGAACACGGATGGTGGCCAAGGACATTCGCAGCGCGACACGCCCCGTGTCCGCGTGCCGAACCACGTGCGAAGGGTCCACACTGGCACCCATGAAGGATCACGAGGGAGCGGCGACCGTGGTCCTGCCGAACGGACGGCGGATCGGCGTGCACGCGATCGTGGACGCCGACGAGGAGCGCCTCTACGACCCGGGGCCGGATGCGACACCGATCGGCTGGACGGGGACGTTGCGCCCGAAGAGCCCGGCGGCCCGCTCGGACCTGCACGAGATCTACCGGGCCGGCCAGGGACGGTTGTGCCTCCCCAGTGGCACGCGCGGCCGCTTCCTGGTGGTCGGCATCCGGATCGGGGCCGGACACCCCGACCACGTCGACATCATGGGCACCGGCGACCCCGCGAGCGAGTGACCTCCCCGCCCGCCGCCCACCACCGTCGCCGCACGCCCGGACATCCCGGGCGACCGGGTGGGCGGTAGGAAAGCCGACCGCCCCGCCCGGTTCACGTACGTCCGTCGCAGCTCGGGCCTCGCCCGGGCCGCACGCGCATCACCCTGCGGCCGTCACCCGGTCCGCGAGCTCCTTGTCCAGCGCCACTCTCACCAGCGCCGCCGCGAAGCGCGCCAGGTCGTCCCCGTCGACCAGTTCGGCCAGGGCGTCGGGCGATTTCGGCAGGCCGACGCGGGCCGCGCCGTCGAGCGCCTTCCCGTCCAGGACCGGGCGCAGGAACGGCCAGATCCCCTGGACTTCACGGCAGAAGATCAGGGCGCCGGACGGCCCGATACCGGGGAACTCCCGGAGCAGTTCCTCGACGCGGTCGCGCTGCTTGTCCGCTTCGCGGACGAGTCGACGCAGGTCGCCGCCGTGGCGTTCGCGGATCAGGTCGGCGCACTCGCCGAGCCGGGTCGCGGTGCCCTCGTCGTAGCGCACGTAATGGGCCCGCCCGAGCGCGTCCACTCGCTGCTGCCAGGTCAGTGCGGCCATGCCCGCGGGTGTCCCGCCGCCCGCCTCGAACAACTCGCGAGCGGCGTGGACGGCGATCGACGCCTTGATCCGCGTGGCCGTCAGGTTGCTCAGCACCAGCACCTGCCACAGCGGTGCGGGCGTGTCCGCGACCCGGATGCCCGCCTCTTCCGCGTACGTGGTTCCGGCCTCGGACAACAGGGCGTGCACCCGTCGGTCTTTCGTCTGGGTCGTACTCATGATGCGCCTCCCACATCCGGCTACCCGACGACACACGATCGAATCGGACGACACGTCCGCCGAGGGATTCCCGAGCGTCGGGAAGCGCCCCGGTGCCGGTTCGGTGGACCACGCCGGTCGGCGGCCTCGACCGCGCACCGCACACCCGCCCGCGTCGTGATCTTCCCCGGCGCTCACCCCCTTGCCGACGCGCCCCGGCCTGCGATGTCACACCCGGCGGGGCTGTCTCGTCTCGGTTTCGAAGACGGGCTCCGAACGAGAAGGTGATGGCATGCGGGTGTTCGTGGCGGGCGGATCGGGGGCTCCGGGGCGGCAGGTGGGTGCCGGGGCCGACGGGGCGGAAGCGACGGGCGACGACCGCGACGACCGCGATGAGGGGGGCGTGCGGCGGGCGGAGGAGTTCGAGGAGCTGCGACCGCTGCTGTTCTCGATCGCGTACCGCATCCTGGGCAGCGTGAGCGAGGCCGAGGACGCGGTCCAGGAGACCTGGCTGCGCTACGAGACCTCGCCGACCCGACCCACCTCGACCAAGGCGTTCCTGTCCGCCGTGGTGACCCGGATCTCGATCGACGTGCTGCGCTCGGCCCGCGTCCGGCGCGAGGAGTACGTCGGGCCGTGGTTCCCCGAACCGTTGCTGGCCGACCCGTACCAGGATCCGGAGCGCTCGGCGGAATTGGCCGACTCGTTGTCGATGGCGGCCCTGCTGCTGTTGGAGCGGCTCAGCCCGCTCGAACGCGCCGTCTTCGTGCTTCGCGAGGTGTTCGCCTTCGGCTTCGCGGAGATCGCCCCGGCCGTGGGGCGCTCGGAGGCGGCGTGCCGCCAACTCGCGGTGCGGGCGCGCCGCCACATGGACGCGGGCCGGCCACGGTTCGAGGCCGACCGGACCGAACGCGACGAGCTCGCGGGGCGATTCCTCGACGCCTTCCGGGAGGGCGACCTCGACGGGCTGCGCGAACTCCTCGCCGCGGACGTGCACCTGGTCGGCGACGGCGGAGGCAAGGTCCCGCAGTGGGCCGGCGGCATCTTCGGCGCCGAGAACGTGGCCCGACTGCTCGCCACCGTCGTCCCCTCGTTCGTCCGGATCGGCGGCGTCGTGGAACCGCACCAGGTGAACGGCCAGCCGGGCGCGATCCTCCGCGACCGGGACGGCAGGGTCCTCAACACCCTGTCGCTCGACATCCTCGACGGCCGGATCCTGGCGATCCGCACGGTGAACAACCCGGACAAGCTGGCGCACGTGGGTCCCGTGGCGGACGCCTGGGCGGTGCTGCGCGAAACCCGGCAGGTCGGCCGAGACACGAACTGACCGATCCGCCCACACCCTCGCCCGACGCCGAAGGCCCGTCCCGGAGTATCTCGGGGCGGGCCTTCGGCGTCGAGTGAAGTCGGCCAACCGCGGCCACTACGGAGTCACCGGAGGTGCTACGCGGTCACCATGGTGAACACCGGGTAGATCTTCGGCTGAATGTCCGGAGCGCCGAGACCGCTCAGGATCGGGATGATGATCTCGCTGAACCGTCGGAACGCTTCCTCGGATTCCCACACGTCCGCGACGAACCAACCCTCGGGGGTGGGACAGGCGGTGTGCGAGAGCAGACCCGGTACGGGCCAGTCTGCGGGGGACTTGACCGGACCGCGACCACCGGTCACCTGGTCGGCACTCGCCTCGTACATCGCCTGGGTCACGCCGGGCATTTCGAGAATCACGATGATCGCCATGTCGGTCGGCCTCCGGTGCGCAGTTGATTGCCGTGTCGGCCCAGTCGACCAGTGCGATCGACCCTCACGCACGCCGAGCTACGCCGAATGGACCGCGCCGGTCGCCCGTCAGCGGTTCGCGGAGGCGACGGAGTCGTCCGGCGTCATCGGCGGCGCCGCCCGCCGGATGCCCCGGTTCTTCAGGTGATGCGGATGCGGACGAGCCCGGGAGGCCGTCGGCGGGCGCACGTGCGTCGGCGTCCGCCCGATCCCCGCCGCCGTGCGGTCGGCGACCGACGCGCTGCCCGGACCCGACATGGCGGTGGCGTTCTCCAGGAAGCGCAGGAGTTCCACCGGGAAGGGCAGTACGACGGTCGAGTTCTTCTCGGCCGCCACCTCGACGATGGTCTGCAGCAGTCGCAGTTGCAGCGCCGCGGGGCTGCGCGTCATCACGTCCGCCGCGGAGGCGAGCTTGCGCGACGCCTGGAACTCGCCGTCGGCGGTGATGATCCGCGATCGCCGTTCCCGCTCGGCCTCGGCCTGCCTGGACATCGAGCGCTTCATCGACTCCGGCAGAGCCACGTCCTTGATCTCCACCCGGTCGATCTCCACGCCCCAGCCCACCGCGGGCGAGTCGATCATCAGGGCCAGGCCCTGATTGAGCGCCTCGCGGTTGGACAGCAGGTCGTCCAGGTCGCTCTTGCCGATGATCGAGCGCAACGACGTCTGGGCGACCTGCGACACCGCGAACACGTAGTCCTGTACCTCGACCGTCGCCTTGACCGGGTCGTTCACCCGGAAGTACACGACGGCGTCGACGCGAACGGTGACGTTGTCGCGGGTGATGCCGTCCTGGGCGGGGACCGGCATCGTCACGATCTGGGTGTTCACCTTCCGCAGGCGGTCCACGATCGGCACGATCCGGGTCAGGCCGGCCTCCCGGACCGGTACCTGCACGCGGCCCAGGCGGAACACCACGCCGCGCTCGTACTGACGGACCACCCGCAATCCGGCCCCGGCGAGCAGCGCGGCAAGCGCGGCGACGGCCCCGACGATGAATACGAACAGCAGGATCATGGCCCACTCCGGTGCCGAGCGACTGCCCCGAGCAGGCGGACGTCCCCGAGCGTCCCCTGAACTCCCACTGTAGCTCCGGCCGGGCTGCGATCGACCGTGATCGACTCGGCCCGAAGTCGGCGCGACACGAGCCCGAACGGGTTTGGGGTCGCCGCGGGACGGCGGTCCGGGTCGTGCACGCGTTTCCTGCGGGCGGCCGGAGGCTTCCCTGTGCGGCGCGAATGGCACGGGTCCGATATCCGCGGGCCCGGTGCCGCGTCCGGATAAGCCGTCGGCCCGATGGTGGATCATCGAATGCCGGGTGGGCCGCAGGCATCGCGAATAGAAAAAGAAGATCGAGATTTGTTACTGCTCGATAATTGTCGGAACCGGCTCGGATTCGACATCGATATTCGATCGTCGAATGTCCGTTCCGGGTGGATCCGCACACGGCCGAGCCGCTGCCTTCGGGCAGCGGCTCGGCGTGTGTTCTCGGGCTTGCGCAGGGCTCCGGGGGGTGTTGTACGTTCGTACTCCCATCTGCCCCGCCGTTCTCCGGGCGGCGCTCGGGTGGCGGCGGTTGTGCCGGGGCCGAGGGTGCTCGTGGTTCTGTCCGTACTTTCACTACGGACAGCACCGTTCACGAGTACCCGAGGCCGGACCGACCCGAGGGGTTCGGATCGTTGCGAGGGGGGCGCGTCCCGTTCGGTCAGATCGGGAAGCCGGTGGGAGGCGGCGACGCCTTGAGGTTGCAGGTGACGGTCAGCCCGGGCGGGGTGATCGTCATGACGATGCTGCTGGGCGCACTGGGGATGGCCACGCTGCCCGCCTTTTGCAGGACGATGCTGGTGTGGATGCCCGCGCTGATCGCCGTGGGGTTGGCCAGGCCGCTCTGGTTGCCGGTCAGGGTCCCCGTGATGCCGCCCGCCGGGATGGCGGTCGGCACGAAGTAGGTCAGGTTGGCCGTCAGCGTGAGCAGGTTGCTCGCACTGCGGGTGAACGTGGCGCCGACCGTACTGCCGTAGACGCCGCAGTCGTAGGTCGCCTTGCCCGTGCCCGCCGCGGAGGCCGGGGTGACCATGGCCGCGGTGGCGCCGATCGCGCACGCCGCGGCGATGACCCCGCTTTTGATCTTCGACATGAGAACAGGTCCCTTCCGCATCGACACCCGAAGGGCGGGACGGCGCAACGCACACGCGGCCCCGAGCGCCGAACGTGATGCAGTGATTGCCATTCGAAAGAACCGGGCCGGACAGCCCGGACGTGGCCGTGCGGTTGCGTATCTTGCCTGCGGTTCGGCAAATACGATAAAGCAAAGTTCCCCAAGGATCGCCCGCAGGTCAAGACCCTTCGCCGGGAAACCGTAACGTCGGCGAAACCCGGACACCGATGAAATGATCTTGAATATGTGATCGCGCTCGGACTCGACACGTGTCACCTGAATCGGCGGTACGCCGCTATTGATTTCCGAGCCCTTTGCGTACAGATTCCCCACCATCATTGGACCTCCGTATGCCGCCCCGGCATCCGACGGAAGTCGATCGTGTGTGGCTCGGAGCCGGGACGACCTGCGGAAGCGATCTTCCACGCGCCCGCGGCGGGTGGGGTCGGTTCACGAAGGAGCACGGTTTTGGGGTTACGAAGATTGCTCCCCCACAGGGCAACGGCCGCCGTGGTGGCGGGGGTTCTGGGGGTGGCGGGGGCCGCGGCACTGGCGCCGGCCGCACATGCCGCGCCCATCGAGTACACATCGCAGTGCACGAACCGGACACTGCCGAACCTGCCGATCGATCCGTCACAGACCAAGGTCGACATCTCCGTGGATCCGGTCAAGCCCACGTACCGGGTGGGTGACACGATCACGGTGAACTGGAAGTGGTTGTCCTACGGCATCGTGCCGCCGAACACTCCGATCGTGACCAAGGTGGAGAAGGATTCGACTCTCCCCAAGGGCAAGATCGGGTTGTCCGGTGCGCAGACCCGCGAGATGGACGTCGAGGGCGAACGCAAGAATCCCGAGACTCCGCTCGGCCAGGAATTGATCGTCACCGACATGAAGGGCACCGTCACCCTCACCGACGCCGGCGTCGTCAACCTGACTCCGCTCCAACACTCGACGTGGACGATGGCATTCGGCTTCGACTCCGAGACCCGGTGCCTGCCCACGACCCCGGTACCGGTGGGCGCCTCGATCACGGTGGAGCCGGGCGAGGTGCAGTTGCCGGTTCTGCAGGCGCCGGACGGCGACGTCTACCCGGGTTCGACCATCGCCCTGACCGGCAGCAGATTCGCACCGAACGGCACCCCGCAGGTCGCGCTGTGCGCGGCGGACGGCAGCGGCTGCGATGCGGCCAAGTTTCTGACGAACACGCTCGCCATCGACGCCCAGGGCAACCTGACCGGGTCCGCGACGCTGTATCCGTTCGGCATCGAGGACGGTCGGTACGTGGTGCGGGTCTCCGACGGCACCAAGGAGGCGACGGACACCCTCTCCATCAAGGCGTTCGTACCGGGGCAGCGGGTCCTCACCGCCGACCGGGCATCCGGCCCGGTGGGCACCGTGGTCAAGCTCGAAGGCCACGACTGGGTTCCCAACTACGAACTCCAGATCAGCGGTGTGGACGCCGACGGCAACATCACCGACGTCCCGATCAGTGTCATGACCTCTCCCGACGGCAGGTTCTCCGCCGAGTACGTCATCGGCGCCGCCGAGGACGTCGCGATCCGCGCCGTCGCGGGCTTCGACGACAACGGCATGACGGTTCCCTTCCGGGTGACCGACGACGGCACCCTGGGGCAGTCGATCACCGGCACGATCACCCCCGGCGGCCTGACGATGACCCAGGCGGCGACGGGGATCGACTTCGGTACGACGACCCTGAACGGCCGGGAGCAGACCATGCACGCGGCGCTGAACCGGGTGACCGTCGTCGACGCGCGCGGCAGCGCACTGGGCTGGCAGTTGACCGGATCGGTGTCCGACCTGAAGTCGGACCGGGGCACCATCCCGGCCGCGAACGTGGCCTGGACGCCCTCCTGCGCGGCAGCTCCGGGCAGTCCGTCCACGGTGACCTCGGGGTCGACCGGCCCGATCGGGTCCGGCGCGACCCTGTGCTCCCAGGCGCCGGGCAGCGCCGGGCCGACCGGCGGCAGTTTCACCGCGGACGCCGCACTGGCCCTGACCGTACCGGCGTTCGCGACGCCGGGCACCTACGGCGGGACGATCACGCTGACCCTGTCGTGACCGAACCGGCCCGGCCCTCGCGCGAGTTCGGGTAGGCGGCCCCGGCGGATCGTCCGACCCCGTCCGAGCGGACGCGGCAGACGATCCGCCGGGGCCTTCTTCGATCCCGCGGCGCGGTGCTCGGCGTGGGAGCGAAGACGGGCCCCGGGGCCTTCGCGCGGCGGGACGTGCGGCGCCCGGTCAGGCTCGGCCCGTGGCCATGTCCATCAGGCGGGACAGGACGGCGTCTCCGGAGGCGGCGACGCCGTCGTGCTCCCACTCGTTGGTGACCCACGTTCGCACCGCGCCGACCTCGCGGGCGGTCTGCAGGGAGAGCGGGGCGTCGACGTACATGTCGTCGTGGTAGACGACCGCGGTCACCGGGACCCGGTTGGCGGCCAGCCGCTCCCGGTCGTACAGCAGCGGCCAGTCGGTGCGCTCGGCGAGGATCCCGGCCGCGTCGGCGAAGGGCCGAAGTCCCGCGATCTCGTCGAACATCCAGGGGTGGATCGTCTCGCCGGTGAGCAGCAACGGGTCCGCGTCCTCGGCGAATTCGGGGAGGGCGGCCATCGTGCGTTCGGCGGCCCAGCCGGTGGCACGGTCCCCTTGGGCGTAGATGGATTCGTGCAGGACCGCGAACAGCGGGTTGTCGACGAAGCCGGTCAGGGTCGTCACCTGCGCCAGGAAGGTGTCGGAGAGTTCGCCGGACCGCGCGTCGAGCGCCTCGTCGAGCAGCCAGTGCACCCGCTCGAAGCCGTCTCCCATGCCGAAGACCAGGCCGAGGGTGCGCAGCCGGCGCACGGTCAGCGGGTCCCCGTCGGGCAGCCGCACCCGACCGCCGGCCACCGTGTCGGCAATCCGCCGCAGCCGGGCGACGTCGTCCGGATAGCGGTCGCGATACTCGGCGTTCTTGTCCCGGATCCGCGGGTAGGTCCGCGCGTACACCTCGTCGGCGGTGGTGGACAGGCCGGGCAGGCCGCCGGTGATGTAGCAGCGCCGCAACCCCTCCGGGGCCTGCGACAGATAGGTGAGCGTGATGAAGCCGCCGTAGCTCTGGCCGAGCGTCTCCCACGGCTCGTCGCCGCACAGGCGCCGCCGGATCGCCTCGGCATCCGCCACGATCGCGTCGGCCCGGAAGTGCGCGAGGTGATCGGCCAGTTCATCGGCCGACGGGAAGCGCTCCGCGGCGCGGGCGGTCAGAGGGGTGCTGCGCCCGGTACCCCGCTGGTCCAGGAGCAGCACCCGGTGGGTCTTGGTCGCGTGCCGCAGCCAGCCGGGCGTACTCGCGGTCGGGCGGGGGGACTTGCTCCCCGGCCCGCCCTGGAGATACAGCAGCCAGGGCAGCCGTTCGTCGGCGCGGGCCGGGTCGGCGACCTCGCGGGCGAAGACGTCGATGCGCGGGCCGCCCGGATCGTGGTGGTCCAGGGGGAGGTCGAACACGTGGTCGGTGACCGCGTATCGGTAGCTCATGGGTGCCTTCCTGGGATCGCCGGCGGTGTCGGCGCAGCCGGGGCCGGTGCAAAGTGGGGCATGCCGAGGAACCGCCTCCGGGCGCGGCGGTGGGGTCCCTCGCGGGTTGGTGGTCGGACGTTCCGGGGTGGTCCGTCACGGGTTCGGGAGCCGGGGGCGGGGTTCGTCCGACGCGGGGTCTGTCCCACGCAGAGGTGGCCCGACGCCGACTCGGGAATCGGCGCCGTGGCCGGGAGCCGCTGCCCGCTCCCGGCCGCGACCACGGCGACGCGGCCTCACTCCGACGCGGGCTCGCCCTCCGGGTCGGACTCCTCTGCCGGATCGGACTCCTCCGCCGGGTCGGACCAGAGCGAGCGGATGTGGCCGAGGTGTTCGGTCATCGCCCGACGAACGCCCTCTCCGTCCCCGGCGAGCAGCAGGTCGAGGATCTCCTCGTGTTCCCGCGCCGAGGCCACCAGCGCGCCGCGTTCGGCGAGTCGGGTGAGTCCGTACAGGCGCGAGCGTTTGCGCAGGTCGCCGACGACCTCGACCAGGCGCTGGTTGCCGCCCAGTTCGAGGAGTCCGAGGTGGAACTGTCGGTCGGATTCCAGGTAGCCGATCAGGTCGCGCCGCTCCGCGGCGGCCACGATGGCGGCGGCCACCGGACGCAGTGCCTGCAGCGCGGCGGGGTCTGCCGTCTCGGCCAGCCGCACGATGACGGGGACCTCGATCATCGATCGAATCTCGGTGTATTCGTCGAGGTCCCGGGCGGACAGCGCGGTCACCCGGAAGCCCTTGTTGCGAACAACCTCGACCAGTCCTTCCTTGACCAGATCCAGCATCGCCTCGCGCACCGGAGTGGCCGAGACGCGGAACTGGGCGGCCAGGCTGGGTGCCGAATAGATGACGTCGGGACGCAGTTCGCCGGCGATGAGGGCGGCTCGCAGGGCGTGCGTCACCTGATCGCGCAGGCTGCGGCGCTCCTGCACGAACGGCAGGTCCAGCGGCCGCTCCCGCAGGTTCGTCACGGCGGCGGTCTCGCCGGTTCGGCCGGTCGGCACTTCGGCGTGCGCTCTCATCGGGTGCATCCTCCCTCAAGGCCGGCTTCGCCTCGAATAGCCATACAATGTGCAATGTTACAGTCTATCGGTCACCTGCCCCACCCTCCCATCGTTTCCCGACAGTCCGACACTTCGGTACGTCGATGCCTCGGCACTTCGCTGCTCGATGTCTCGGTGCTCGGACGTCTCACGCACCGCCCGTCGGGTTCGCCGGCAGCAGACTCACCGTGCAGGTGGCGGTGTAGAAGTCCGCCGCGGCGCGACCCTGTTCGCGTGGTCCGTGGCTGGATGCCTTCGTGCCGCCGAAGGGCAGGTGGAAGTCGACGCCGGTGGTGGGCGCGTTGACCTTCACCAGGCCGGTGTCGATCCGGTCGACGACGGCGAGCGCGGCGTCCAGGTCGCGGGTGTGCACCGATGTCACCAGGCCGTGCGGCACGTCGCGGGCGAGCGCGATGGCCTGCTCCAGGTCGCTTGCGCGCTGGAGCACCGCGACGGGGCCGAAGATCTCCTCGCGGAGCGCGGCGTGCCCGGCCGGCACCTGTTCCAGGATCGTCGGGGCGGCGAACCACCCCGCACCGTCGTGGACCGATCCCGCGGTCAACACCCGACCGCCGGCGGCCGTTGCGGAGTCGAGCGCGGCGCGGACCCGGTCGCGGGCCGCCTCGGTGACCACCGGCCCGCACACCGTCGCGGGGTCGGCGGGGTCGCCCACCGGCAGCGCCCGGGTGGCGGCGTCCAGTGCCTCGCGCAGCGGATCGGGGTCGCCCACCACGATGATCCGCCGGGTCGCGGTGCACTTCTGCCCGGCGTAGCCGAACGCCGCCGCGATCAGCTGGGCCGCGGTGGACCGCACGTCGGCGTCCGGCAGGACCAGCGCGGCATTGCAGCCGCCCATCTCGGCCTGGACCGGGACCCCGCGAGCGGTGCCGGCCCGGACCACGTCCAGCCCCACCGCGGTGGAACCGGTGAAGGAGACCACGTCCGCGGCCTCGACCACGGCCGCGCCGGTGCCGGCCTCGCCCGGCAACACGGTGAACAGGTCGGCGGGCAGTACCGCGTCGAGGAGTTCGGCCAGGCGCTGCGCGCAGCCGAGTGCCTGCGGGGCGGGCTTGAGCAGGACCGCGTTGCCCGTGGCCAGCGCCGGTGCGGCCTTCCAGAGCGGGATGGCCAGCGGGAAGTTCCACGGCGTGATCAGCCCGGCCAGGCCGTACGGGCGACGACGGGTCAGCAGCAGGCCGGGGCCGGCGGCGGGTTCGTGCACGGAGCCCACCGGGTCGTACACCTGCTGCGCGTTGTAGCGCAGGATGGCGACCGCGCGGGCGACCTCGCCGCGTGCCTCGGTGATCGGTTTGCCGACCTCGCGCACGATCAGGTCGGCGAATGCGTCGGCCGAGGCGGCGAGCCGATCGGCGGCGGCGCCGAGCGCGGCACAGCGGGCCGAGGCGCCGGCCGCCACCCAGCCCCGTCCGGCGGCGCGGGCGCGTTCGGCGGCGCGGTGCACGTCGGCGGCCGGCACCGCCGGGGCCTCGGCGACGAGTTCGGCGGGGTCGGCTGGGTTGTGGCTGCGGACGAGGGATGCGGCGGACGTGATGGTCACGGCGGGAAGCCCTTCGGGAAGGGGTCGGTGGGGTCGGGCGGGTACGGCACGCTTCCGGTGGGCGAGTCGCGGGCACGCAAGGCCGGTCGGCTGCGCATGGAATCGGCCTCCTGTCCGGGAACGCGGTTGTGTCGTACGGGTGTTGACGGTGCGTCAGGCGGGTCGGCCGGACCTGCTCAGCTCAGCCCGGCCGCGACGGCGCGCTCGGTCGCCAGGCGGATGGCCTGCTGCATCTCGGCGTTCAGCGGCCGGCGCGGCGGACGGCAGGGGCCGCCGGGCTTGCCGACCACGTCCATCGACAGCTTGATCGCCTGGACGAATTCGCTGCGGGTGTCCCAGCGCAGCAGCGGCTGGAGGATGTCGTACAACTCCCGCGCCCGGGTCAGGTCGCCGGCCACGGAGGTGCGGTACAGCTCGACGCAGGCGTCGGGCAGCACGTTGAGGAAGCCGCCGATCCAGCCCTTGGCGCCGGCCACGGCCAGCTCCAGGAGCACGTCGTCGGCCCCGGCCAACAGGTCCAGACCGGGCGCGAGTTCGGCGATCCGGTAGGCGCGTCGGGTGTCGCCGCTGAACTCCTTGACGCCGACGATGTGGCCGTCGGCGTGCAGCTTCGCCAGCAGTTCGGGGGCCAGGTCCACCCGGGTGTCGAAGGGGTTGTTGTAGGCGACGATCGGCACGCCGACCGAGGCCACGTCGGCGTAGTGCGCGTGCACCTCGGCGTCGTCGGCGCGGTAGCCGTTCGGCGGCAGCAGCATGACCGCCTTGGCACCGGCCTCCGCGGCCTGTTCGGTCCACCGGCGGGCCTCGGTCGAGCCGTACGCGGCCACGCCGGGCATCACCCGGTCACCGCCCACGGCCTCGACCGCGACGCGGACCACCCGGGCCCGTTCCTGGTCGGTCAGGACCTGATATTCGCCCAGGGAGCCGTTGGGCACCACGCCGTCGCACCCGGCGTCGACGAGGCCGCGCACGTGCTCGGCGTAGGCGTCGTAGTCGATGCTCAGATCCGCGTGCAGCGGCAGCGGGGTAGCGACCATCAGGCCGCGCCAGGGACGGAGGGTGCGGTCGATGGAGATCGCGTCGGACATGGGGACTCCTTGGCTTTCGGCTCGGCTTGCGACTCGGCTGGCGACGTCGATGTCGAGGTCGACGTCGAGGCCGGTATCGGCATCGGGGATGCGGGACACGCGGGATATGCGGGGCGCCGGATCGGTGGTGCCGCGCTCGGGGCCGTGATTCGGCGCATCCGCTTGGGTCACCTCAGTACAATGTCACATTGCTCTTGAGTTGCGCCAGACCCGCCCCCGATCAACGTAGACGGCCGAGCGGGAAGGAAAACCGCAGGTGAATGGCAAAGGAATTGCAAATACAATGTCGCACCTCAAATGTGACACGACTCAGACCTTGACCATTGAGTCGGCCCTGGGCAGAGTTCCCCACCATTACCCACCCCGCCGCCTCCCGAGAGGCCCGCCGTCATGACCACGCTCGCGCCCCCCACGGATCCGCCGGTGGACACGGATCCGCCCGTCGCCGACACCGCCCCCATGGGGCTGCGCCCTTCGCAACTCGCCTGGCGTCGTTTCCGCCGCGACCGCACCGGGATCGTCGCCGCGTGCGTCGTCGCCGTGTTCGTCGTCGCGGGCTTGGGCGCACCGCTGTTCGCCAAGTGGTACGGGCACGACCCCTACACCACGTACGGCCAGAACCGGCCCGGCCTGCTGAACGAGTTCGGCTTCCCCGTCGCCCCCAACGGCGGCATGTCCGGCGAGTTCTGGCTCGGCCTGGAACCCGGTCTCGGCCGGGACGTGCTCACCCAACTGCTCTACGGCATCCGCACTTCGCTGCTCATCTCGCTGGCCGTGGTCGCGATCGTCACCGTGCTCGGCGTACTGGTCGGAGTGACCGCCGGCTACCTCGGCGGCAGTACCGACTACCTCGTGGGCCGATTCATCGACGTCATGCTCAGCTTCCCGTCGACGCTGTTCTTCATCGCCTTCACCCCGGTGGTGACCTCGCTGCTGACCCACCCGGGCGAGCAGATGTCCCCGCTGCTGCGCGGGGCGGTCATCGTCGCGGTGCTCTCCGCATTCGGCTGGGCCTCGGTGGCGCGCCTGTTGCGCGGTCAGGTGCTCTCCCTGCGCAGCCGCGAATACGTCGAGGCGGCGCGCGTGATCGGCGCCTCGCCCGGCCGGGTCGTGCTGCGCGAGCTGCTGCCCAACCTGGTCACCCCGATCCTGGTCAGCGCCTCGATGGCGGTGCCGACCTACGTGACCACCGAGGCCGCCCTGTCCTACCTGGGCGTGGGCATGGTCGAACCCACCCCCGACTGGGGGCGGATGTTGCTCAAGGGCGCCGAGGTCTACCGGACCGACATCACCTACATGTGCGTCCCCGGCATCTCGATGCTCGTCTTCGTGGTCGCCTTCAACCTCTTCGGCGACTCGGTCCGCGACGCGCTCGATCCCAAGAGCGACCGCTGAGCCCCGGGCCCCGGGCACGGCACCGGCGCCCTCGCCACACCGCACCCGCACGGCAACCCTCGGAAGGAACCATGAACCCTCGCCGCAGACCCACTCGCCTCACCCGAACCGCGCTCGCCACGCTCGCCCTCGCCCTCGGCGCGGCCGCCTGTTCCGGCGGCGGCGGCACTCCCGCCGGCAAGGAGCCCGGCAAGGGCGCCCCCAAGGCCCAGGTCCGCGCCGTGTCGATCGGCGCCGCCGCCGAGTCGAAGGGCCCGGCCAAGGACCTGCCCGGCGCCAAGCCCGGCGGCACCGCCACGGTGCTGGAGCGCGCCGACTTCAATCACCTGGACCCGGCCCGCGTCTACGTCTCGCACGAGCAGACGGCCGAGTTGCTGATCTCCCGTCAGCTCACCACGTACAAGCAGGAGGGCGACCACACCACTCTGGTCGGCGACCTGGCCACCGACACCGGGACCAGCCCCGACGGCGGCAGGACCTGGACCTTCACCCTCAAGGAGGGGCTCAAGTACGAGGACGGCTCGCCGATCACCGCGCAGGACGTCAAGTACGGCGTCGAGCGCTCGTTCGCCAAGGAGATCACCGGCGGTCCGACCTGGATCCAGGAATGGCTCGTCGGCAACCCCGACTTCCGTTCGGTGTACGACGGCCCCTACGGCGGTCGCGAACTCGACGCGATCAAGACCCCCGACGCGCGCACCATCACCTTCGCGCTCCCCGCCCCGCGCGGCGACTTCCCGTTCGCGGTGGCGATGCACACCAGCACCCCGGTGCCGCGCGCCAAGGACACCAAACTGGAGTACGACAAGCACCCGTTCTCCAGCGGCCCCTACAAGATCTCCGCCCGCGAGATCGACAAGTCCATGACGATGGTTCGCAACGAACACTGGGACCCGAGCACCGACGCGGTCCGGCATGCCTACCCCGACCAGTGGAAGTTCGAGTTCGGCGCGTCCAACCAGCAGATCAACGAGCGGCTGATCGCGGCCAACGGCGGCGACCGCTCGGCCATGACCTTCCGCGTCGCGGTCGGCCGGGAGGTCGCCCAACAGGTGCTCACCACACCGGACTTGAAGGCCCGCACGGCGGACGCGGCGACCCCGTACACCGAGTACTTCGAGATCAACAACCGCCGTCAGACCAACCCGAAGGTCCGCCAGGCGCTGATCGCGGCGTTCCCCAAGGAGCAGGTGCGGCAGATCATGGGCGGCCCCGCCTACGGCGAGTTCGCCACCACGCTGATGGGCCCGACGGTGCTCGGGTTCGAGCCCTACGACCTGGCCGGCGTGCCGAACACCGGTGACATCGCCAAGGCCAAGCAGCTGCTCGCCGAGTCCGGCACCCCCAACCCCACCATCGTCTACGCCTACAACCAGACCCCGCTGTGGGAACAGGTCTCGGTGACCATCGTCCAGGCCCTCCAGCAGGCCGGTTTCAAGGTGGTCCCGCAGCCGATCAACGACAAGAGCTACTACACCGAGATCGGCCGCGTGGACAACAAGTACGACCTGTACTGGGCCGGCTGGGGCGCCGACTGGCCCAGCGCCGCGACCGTGCTCCCGGCCAAGTTCGACGGTCGCAAGATCATCGACGACGGCTCCGTGTACAGCCTCTACAACAACCCGGCGATGAGCACCGAGATGGACCGCATCACCGCGATGTCGGACGTCGTCGCGGCCGGCAAGGAGTGGTCGAACCTGGAGAAGAGGATCATGGCCGAGGCCCCGGTCGTGCCGTTCGTGTACAAGCGCCAACTGACCCTGTACGGGCCCGGCCTGGGCGGCGTACGGGTCGGCTTCATCGGCTCGACCTATCCGACCGACGTCTGGGTCAAGTAGCCCCCGGGCGGAGCGGCCCCGGCTCCGCCGGGGTGGGCGGGAAGGCTCCCCCCTTCCCGCCCACCCCGGCCGGGCCGGCCGGCCGCTCCCCGGTCCGACCTCCAGTGAGGGCCCCATGTTCCGATTCCTGGTGCAGCGACTGCTCGGCGCGGCACTGATCCTGTTCGTCGTCTTCACCGTCACCTTCTTCCTGTTCTTCGCGATGCCGGACGACCCGGCCCGCCTGTCCTGCGGCAAGACCTGCACCCCCGAGACGCTCGCCCTGATCCGACGCGACCTGGGCCTGGACGAGTCGGTGCCGATGCAGTACTGGCACTACATCGTCGGCGTCTTCGCCGGCCGCGACTTCGGCTCCTCGAACTGCTCCGCGCCGTGCCTGGGCTACTCGTTCGTCAACCACGAGCCGGTGCTCGACACCCTGCTCGACCGCTTCCCCGCCACCCTGTCGCTGGCCCTGGGCGCCTCGGTGATCTTCCTCGGCGTCGGCATCATGATCGGCATGCTCGCGGCGCTGCGGCGCGGCACCTGGCTGGACAAGTCCACCATGGCGTTGTCGCTGATCGGCGCGTCGGTGACGATCCAGTTCCTCGGGGTGATCGCCCGCTACGTCCTGGTCGACGAACTGCGCTGGTTGCCCAAACCCGAGTACATCCCGTTCACCGGCGACACCGGCGGATGGATGGGCGGGCTGCTGTTGCCCTGGTTGACCCTGGCCTGCGTACAGGCCGCCGTGTACGCGCGATTGACCCGGGCGTCGATGATCGACGCGCTCGGCGAGGACCACATCCGCACCGTCCGGGCCAAGGGATTGACGTCCCGTCAGGTCTACGCCAAACACGCGTGGCGCGGGGCGATCACCCCGGTGGTGACCGTCTACGGCATCGAACTCGGCGTCCTGCTCGGCGGCGCGGTGGTCACCGAGACCACCTTCAACATCCCCGGCATCGGCAAACTCGCGGTGAACGCGGTCGCCAACTCCGACCTGCCGATGATCACCGGTGTGGTGCTGATCGCCGCCACCGCGATGGTGCTCGCCAACGTCGCGGTGGACGCCGTGTACGCCGTCATCGACCCCCGGGTGCGTGTGTGATGACCCCTCCCCTGCTCGCGGTCCGCGACCTGCGGGTCCGCTTCGCCACCGAGGGCGGCGTGGTCAAGGCCGTCGACGGCGTCTCCTTCGACGTCGAACGCGGCCGTACGCTCGGCATCGTCGGCGAGTCCGGTTCCGGCAAGAGCGTCACCAACCTCACCCTGCTCGGTCTGCACAACCCGGCCCGCACCACCGTCGAGGGCAGTGCGGTCCTGGACGGGACGGAGTTGGTCGGCGCCCCCGAACGCACGCTGCGGGATCTGCGCGGGCAACGCGTGTCGATGGTCTTCCAGGACCCGCTCACCGCCCTGTCGCCCTACTTCACCATCGGTGCGCAGATCGTCGAGACCTACCGCCGGCACACCGGCGCCGGCCGCCGCGAGGCGCAGGCACGCGCCGTCGACATGCTCGACCGGGTAGGCATCCCGCAACCCGCGCGCCGGGCCCGCGAGTACCCGCACCAGTTCTCCGGCGGCATGCGCCAGCGCGCGATGATCGCGATGGCGCTGGTATGCGAACCCGACCTGCTGATCGCCGACGAGCCCACCACCGCGCTGGACGTCACCGTGCAGGCCCAGATCCTGGATCTGCTCGCGGAGTTGCAGGAGCAGTTGGGCACCGCAATCATCCTGGTCACCCACGACCTGGGGGTGGTCGCGGACGTCGCCGACGACGTGCTGGTGATGTACGCGGGCCGCGCGGTCGAGTTCGGCTCGGTCGCCGAGGTCCTGGACACGCCCAGGCATCCCTACACCCTGGGCCTGCTCGCCTCGGTCCCGCGCCTGTCCGATGCCCTGGACCGGCCGCTGCAACCGGTGCCCGGCTCACCGCCCAGCCTGCTCGCCCCACCGCCCGGCTGCGCCTTCCATCCGCGTTGCACGCACGTGATCGACGGCCGCGAGGCGCCGTGCCGCACGGTGCTCCCGCTGTTGACACGTGCGCCCGCGGGGGCCGACGGCAGTGTGCACGCCGCCGCCTGCCATCTGGAGGCGGTGCCGAGCGCCGCGCCGACGGATCTGCAAGGAGCCACCCCATGAACACCACGTCGCTCGACGCGTCCGAGCCGCCGCTGCTCCGGGTGAGCGGACTGACCAAACACTTCCCCACGGGCCGGAGCCTGCTGCGCCGCCGGGCCCGGGCGGTCCGCGCGGTCGACGGCATCGACCTCGCCGTCGGGGCCGGGCAGAGCATCGGCCTGGTCGGTGAATCCGGCTGCGGCAAGTCGACGACCGGACGGCTGATCACCCGACTGCTCGAACCCAGCGCGGGCACCATCGAGTACCGCGGTCGCGACATCACGCACGCCTCGCGCCGCGAACTGGCGCCGATCCGCGCGCAGATCCAGATGATCTTCCAGGATCCGTACTCCTCCCTGAACCCGCGGCAGACCATCGGCACGATCCTGCGTGCCCCGCTGGACGTCAACGACATCGACCCGCCCGGCGGACGCGACCGCCGGATCGAGGAGCTGCTGGAGACCGTCGGCCTCAATCCCGAGCACCGCAATCGCTTCCCGCACGAGTTCTCCGGCGGCCAGCGGCAACGCATCGGCATCGCCCGGGCCCTCGCCGCCGGGCCCAGCCTGATCGTCGCCGACGAGCCGGTGTCCGCACTGGACGTGTCCATCCAGGCCCAGGTGATCAACCTGCTGGAGGAACTGCGCCGCGATCTGGGCATCGCGTTCGTGTTCATCGCGCACGACCTGGCCGTGGTCCGACACTTCTGCGACCGGGTGGTGGTGATGTACCTCGGGCGTGTGGTGGAGACCGCGGATCGCGAGTCGCTGTACGAGCGGGCCCATCACCCGTACACCCAGGCGCTGTTGTCCGCCGTGCCCGGCGCGACCGGTCCGGACGGCACCCGACTGGAGCGCATCCGACTCACCGGGGACGTACCCAGCCCGATCGACCCGCCCTCGGGTTGTCGCTTCCGCACCCGCTGCCACAAGGCACAGGACGTGTGCGCGGTGGCCGAACCCCCGCTCACCGCGGTGGACGGCCGGGCCGGCCACGAAGTGGCCTGTCACTTCCCCGAACCCGTCAAGATCTCGTCCGCGAAGGCCCCGACGCCGGCGGCACCCGCGCAGCCGAGCCCAACCTCCTGAGGCCCGACCCACCCGACCCGGTCCACACCAGACCCGAACCCACCGGAAGGACAGGGAACCATGACCCGGCAAGACCCCGTCGCGGCACTCAACACCGGCACCCACGACATGCCCGTATCCCCCGCGCTCGACGCCTTCATGGCCACCGCCTGGGCGCCCAGCCCGCTGCCCGACCTCGGCGCCGAGCCGGTCGCCCCGTGGGCGGCGAAACGCCGCGAGCGGCTGTCCGCGCGCTACCCCGGCGAGCGACTGGTCGTCCCCGCCGGCGCGCTCAAGGTGCGCAGCAACAGCGTCGACTACCGGTTCCGGCCGCACACCGCGTACACCTACCTGACCGGCGACCACACGCCCGACGGCGTGCTGCTCCTGGAACCGGTCGGCGACGGGCACGAGGCCGTCCTGTACCTGCGCCCGCGTTCGCCGCGCGACACCGGCGAGTTCTACCGCGACCGGCGCCACGGCGAGTTCTGGACCGGGCGTCGGCCGACCCTGGAGGAGTCGCAGACCCTGCTCGGCGTCGCCTGCGCCCACCTGGACACCCTGCCCTCCCGGCTCACCGGCCCCATCGTACCCACCCGCCTGCTCGGTGGAGTGGACCCGGACGTGGACCGACTGGCCGCCCCGACCGATCCCGGACGCGGCGCCGAACTCGCCGCGTACCTGTCCGAGATGCGCCTGGTCAAGGACCCGTGGGAGGTCGAGCAGCTGCAACTGGCCGTCGATCACACCGCCACCGGGTTCGCCGACGTGGTCCGCGCCCTGCCGCAGGCGCTGCGGCACCCGCGCGGCGAGCGTTGGATCGAGGGCGTGTTCGACATGCGCGCCCGGATCGAGGGCAACGGCACGGGCTACGACACGATCGCCGCGGCCGGCGCGCACGCCTGCGTGCTGCACTGGATCCGCAACGACGGCCCGCTGGATCCGACCCAACTGCTGCTGTTCGACGCCGGCGTCGAAATGGACAGCCTGTACACCGCCGACATCACCCGCACCCTGCCGCTGTCCGGCCGCTTCACCCCCGCCCAGCGCGAGGCGTACGAACTCGTGCTGGCCGCGCAGCAGGCCGGCATCGACGCACTGCGTCCCGGCGCGCGCTTCCGCGACTTCCACAACGCCGCGATGCGGGTGATCGCCGAGGGCCTGCACGCCTGGGGCGTATTGCGGATCACCCCGGAGGAGGCGCTGCGTCCGGACAGCGGCCTGTACCGGCGCTACACGCTGTGCAGCAGCGGCCACATGCTCGGCATGGACCTGCACGACTGCGCCAAGGCACGGGCGGAGACCTACCTGGACGGCGTCCTGGAGGCCGGCCACGTGCTCACCGTCGAACCGGGCCTGTACCTCCAGCCCGACGACGAGACCCTGCCCGTGGAACTGCGCGGAATCGGCATCAGGGTGGAGGACGACCTGGTGATCACCGAGGACGGCGCCCGGCTCATGTCGGCGGCCCTGCCCCGAACGCCGGACGCCATCGAGGAGTGGATGGGCACCTTGGCGGGCTGAGCGGGAACCGTCGCGGTGCCGGGCCGCCCCCGCGCGGGGGGCGGGGGCGGCCCGGCACCGCGACGGTTCGACCATGAGGCTCCCTTGTCAGTTCTTTGACGCCGGAGTCAACGATATGGAAGACTCCCATGTCAATGGGCATTCCATAATTTGGCGCTGATGACAGGGAACGGTGCATGGCGCGACCGAGGAATCAGACGGCGAGACGTGAGCAACTGGTCCACGCGGCCACCGCCGCGGTCGGCCGGCACGGTCTGGCCCAGTTGCGGGTGGCCGACATCGCCGAGGTGGCGGGCGTGGCCCGCGGGTCGGTCAGCTACTACTTCAGCGATCTGGGCGACCTGCTGCGGCAGGTGTACCGACAGGCCGCGGACCGCTTCTACACGTCCCGCACCGACACCGCCTCCCGCCTGCCGGACGCCCGCGACAAGCTCGTGGCCTGCGCGCGGCGCGGGCTGCCGTCCGGGCCGGAGGACGAACTCGCGGTGGTCCTGTACGAGTTCAGCGCCGCGGCCCGCGACGAGAGCGAATACGCCACGCTGGCGCAGAGCCTGTACGACCGACAGGTGGCCATGTACGGCTCGATCCTGGAAATCGGGCAGGCCCAGGGCCACTTCCGGTTCACCGAGCCGATCCGCGACGTGGCCGCGAACCTGGTCACCCTGGAGGACGGCTACGGCCTGCACATCGTGAGCCGCAACTCCTCGCTGCCGCCCGAGCGCGCCCTGGCCCTGATCCTGGCGCACGCCCGCCAGGCCACCGACTGCCCGGAGTTGCGCCCGGACCGGGTCGTCCCCGACCCCGACGCGCCCGACGAGGGCACCGGCAGGCCGGACGCCGCCGGCCACGACAACCCCCGGAAGGGCACCGCGTGAACACCCCCGCCACATCACCCCTCGCCGTCACCCCGTCGGGACGCCCGCGCGCCCGGGCCCTGGGCATCCGCCTCGACGGCACCCCCGGACCGGCCAACGCGCTCACCGACGTCCCCGGGGTGCACATCGGCTACACCACCCTCGTCCAGGGCCCGTCGGTACGCACCGGCGTCACCGCCGTGCTGCCGCGCGGACGCGCCGGCATCGGCCTGCCGTGCGCCGCGGGTCGCTACTCGCTCAATGGCAACGGCGAGATGACCGGCAGCAGTTGGCTCGACGAGACCGGCAGCCTGGCGGGCCCGGTGATGATCACCAACACGCACGCGGTGGGTCCCGTGCATCGGGGCGTCGTCGACTGGACGGTGGCCAACCGGCCCGAACTCGCGCGGCAGTGGCTGCTGCCGGTCGTCGCCGAGACCTGGGACGGCTACCTCAACGACATCAACGGCCCGCACGTCCGTGCCGAGCACGCGATCGCCGCGATCGACTCGGCCGCCCCGGGCCCGGTCGAGGAGGGTTGCGTGGGCGGTGGAACCGGGATGAACTGCTATGGCTTCAAAGGTGGTTCGGGCACGTCCAGCCGGGTGGTCGAATACGGTTCGGACCGGTACACGGTCGGCGCCTTCGTCCAGGCCAACTTCGGCGAACGACGCGAACTGGTCGTCGCGGGCGTGCCCGTCGGAGAGCGGTTGACCCGGGACAACCCGATGGAGGACACCGACTGGTTCGCCCCCGGCGGGGCCGGCTCGGTGATCGTGGTGGTCGGCACGGACGCTCCGCTGCTGCCCGGCCAGTGCAAGGCGCTCGCCCGCCGGGTCCCGATGGGTCTGGCCCGTACCGGCACGACCGGCAGCCACTTCTCCGGTGACATCTTCCTGGCCTTCTCCACCGCCAACGCCGGAGCCCTGACCAGCAACTTCCCGCAATCCCCGGCCACCGACGAGGACTACGACACGCTGCGGCACATCCCGTGGGGCCGGATCGACCCGTTCTACCGGGCGACCGTACAGGCCGTCGAGGAGGCCGTGCTCAACGCCCTGGTCACGGCCGAGGAGACCACCGGCCACAACGGCCGACGCAGCCCGGCGATCCCACACGACCACCTGCGCGCACTGCTGACGGGGAAGGATTTCGCCGACGCCTGACCCCACGAGGCCGCCGGGTGCGGCCCACCCCGCCGGCCCCCGCGCACACGAGGGCGCAGCCCACACCCGCCCAGGCGGTGCGACTCGTTCCGGTCGAGCACGACAATCTGCGGCGATTGCGGCAGCTGGGCCGGGCGCCTCACCGGCCGCTGCCGGTGAGGGGCTCGCGGGCCCGACGGCGACACCTGGTTCAGTGCTCGGAGCGGCCGGGGCCGAGCGGGCAGGCCGTGCGGGCGGTGCTCGCCCTCGGCGCCCTGGCCGCGGCGGCGGGACCGGCCGACGACGTCCCGGTGCGCCCGCGCGGCCGGTTGCCGGCCGAGCCGGGGATTGCCCGGCGTCGATGCCTTGCACGGGCATTGCGGTCACACGATACTGACCTGAGGTCGCTGTCCGTGTTCCGTGGGGGCACGTGCTCCCGCACCCGACCGGTGTCGGAGGGGGAGACCACTCGATGGCCAGGGCAGATCTGCGCCGGTTCCACCGCGATCCGCTGGGGTTTCTCGACGATCTGTCCCGCCGTCGCACCACCGGGGTCTTCCGACTCCCCTGGGGCGGCTGGTGCGTGGGCGACACGGACCTGGCGCTCACGGTGTTGCGCGATCCCGAGTTCAACGCCGGCCTGTCCACCTTCTACGGTGACCTGCTGCCCTCACGATCGGCTCAGCTCGCCGTCGGTCAGGCCGTGCGGAACCTCGTCCGGGCACGATTACCCGAGTATCGCGAGAACCTCGCCGAAGCGGTGCAGCGACTGCCGGCGGCCGCGAGCTGGCCCGAAGCCGGCACCGCATTGCTCTACGAGTGCACCGCCGACCTGCTGCTCCACCCTGCCGCGGCGCCCGATCTACGGCGCCTGCTCGCCCGATCCGTGGGCGCCGGCCTGCTGATCCGCTCGCCCCTGATGCGGGAGCGGGCCCGAGCGGAGATCCTGCGCGCCAGGCTCTTCGCCGCACTGATCCGGCACATCGGGCAGCGCCGGGCACAGGGCGGCGACCCCGGCGGGCCGCGCGATCTGCTCGACGCCGTCCTCGACACCTGCCCCCGGGAGACGAGCGCGGACGACGTGGCCGAACTGTATGTGCTGCTGTTCCGGTCGATCGTGGGAAACGTCGGCTACGCCGTGGCCTGGACCGTACTGCTGGCCGGGCTGCATCACCCGCCGGGCGTGCCGTGGCCCTGGCCCGCGGACCGGATCGTGCGCGAGGCCGCACGCCATCGCCCGTTCGTCTGGATGGTCGGCCGTCCCGTCCCGCACCCGGTCGAGATCGGCGGTGTGGCGCTGCGTCCCGGCGCGATCCTGTCGGTCAGCCCCTACCTGCTGCATCACGACGAACGACACTGGAGCCGGCCCCACGCGTTCGACCCGGACCGCTGGGCCGATCCCGACCCGGCTCGCCCCTATCTGCCGTTCGGCGCAGGCCCGTTCGTCTGCGCCGGCGCGGCCCTCGCCCGGACCATGGCCGGCGACGCCGTGGCCGCCCTGGCCGGTGGCGCCCGGCTGACCGTCCTCGGCGGGCACACCCGTCCGGTCGTCACCAACGCGGCCGCGCCGCGTGCGTTCACCCTGAGCCGCACCACCGAGCCCGTCACCCGATCGCACGCACCCGAAAGGAGGTGACCACATGAGGGCAATCCTCCGGCGCATCCTCACCAACACGCCGCCGCTGATCTGGAACCCGAAGGATCCCTGGTGATCCGCACCCGCACCGGGCGGCCCGCACGCCCGAAGGAATCACGCCGTGCGGGCCGTTCGCCGCCGCCGGCCCGGCGGGCGGGCGAGCCGCGTGGTGTGGGGTGGCCCCCGTGGGACCGCACTCCGGTCCGGCGGAACGCCAAGGGTTTCCCCGATTCGCGGGCATGTCCGCTGGATACCTTGGTAGCGGCCCACTCGGCGTCTCGGGTGGGCCACGTCCCCCTTACCGGATCGCCGGCGTGCGCGAGCGCATGTCGTGCGATCCACCCGAGCGGCATGTCGTCGGCCTCCCACCGGCGGTGTCCGTCGACACACGACGCAATCCCTCCGGCATCGGGGAAGCCCGATGCCGCCACGAGGAGGTACACGTGTGAAACACAAGCGCCTGTCCGTTCTGACCGCCGCCTTTACCGTCGCCCTCGCGATGGTCGCGGTCAACCCCGCCCCCGCCGTCGGAGAGAAGCCTTCTCCGTCCGCGGATGCCACGACGTCGGCCGAATACAGCGTCGTCGGCGTGCGAACCACCCAACAGCGCAGCGCCGTCGCGTCCACCGGAGCCTCGGTCGACGGTGTCGAGGACGGCCGCCTGCTGATCACCGCGACCCCGGAGGAGGTCCGGCGGATCAGGGCACTGGGCTTCACGGTGAACCCGGAGGCCCCGCCCCTCCCCGGGAGCCGGATCAACCGGGACTTCCCACCCTCGGACTCCGGCTACCACAACTATGCGGAGATGGTCACCGAGATCGACAAGGCCGTCGCCAACCACCCGACGCTGATCAGCAAGCAGGTGATCGGGCGCTCCTACGAGGGCCGCGACCTGTACGTGCTGAAGATCTCGGACAACGTGGCGGCCGACGAGAACGAGCCCGAGGTGTTGTTCTCCCACCATCAACACGCCCGGGAACACCTCACCGTCGAAATGGCGCTCTACCTGGTCAAGTTGCTCGGCGACGGCTATGCCACCGACCCGCGGATCAAGGCGCTGGTGGACACTCGCGAGATCTGGATCATGCCCGATGTCAACCCGGACGGGGGCGAGTTCGACATCGCCACCGGTTCGTATCGCAGCTGGCGCAAGAACCGGCAGCCCAACTCCGGTTCGAGCAACGTCGGTACCGACCTGAACCGCAACTGGAACTACAAGTGGGGCTGTTGCGGCGGTTCCTCGGGCAGCACCGGCAGTGAGACCTACCGCGGCCCGCGGGCCGAGTCCGCACCCGAGGTCAAGGCCGTGACCGACTGGGTGCGCGGCCGCATCGTCGGCGGAAAGCAGCAACTGACCGCGGCGATCGACTTCCACACCTACAGCGAACTGGTCCTGTGGCCGTTCGGGTGGACGTACAGCGATGTCGTGCCCGGCATGACCGCCGACGAGTACAACACGTTCGCCACGATCGGCCGGGCCATGGCGGCGACCAACGGTTACACCCCCGAGCAGTCGTCCGATCTCTACATCACGGACGGCTCGATCGACGACTGGCTGTGGGGCGACCAGCGGATCTACGCCTACACGTTCGAGATGTACCCCGCGTCGGGCAACGGTGGGTTCTATCCGCCCGACGAGGTCATCGATCGCGAAACCTCTCGGAACAAGGCCGCCGTCCTGCACCTGCTCGACTATGCGGACTGTCCCCCGCGTGCGATCGGCAAGACCTGCGGCGGGGATCCGGGCGGCACGACGTTCGAGAACACGAACGATGTGGTCATCCCCGACAACGGCGCGGCCGTCTTCAGCGACATCGTCGTCACCGGGGTCCCGGGCAACGCGCCCGCCGGCCTGAAGGTCGGCGTCGACATCAAGCACACCTGGCGCGGGGACCTGACCGTCGACCTCGTCGCCCCGGACAACTCCGTCTACCGACTCAAGAACTCCAGTACCAACGACTCCGCGGACAACGTCGTCACCACCTACACGGTCGACGTCTCCGGCGAAGTCGCGAACGGCACCTGGCGGTTGAAGGCGCAGGACGTGGCCGCCTCCGACGTCGGCAAGATCGACTCCTGGAAGCTCACCTTCTGAGCGAGGAACGTCGCCTTCCGGGCAGGCGCCCCGACCGAGCGAGCGTCCGCACCGGGTAAGCGTCCCGGCCGGGCAGGCGTCCCGAACGCATTCGCGTGCGCATCCCTCGGCCCGACCCGATTCCGCATCGGGTCGGGCCGTGCCGTTCCGGTCGCGGCAAGCACCGGCCGGCCCTTCCGTGCCACCGCCGGCGGGCGCACCGGCCCTCGGGCGCCGGATCCTGCCCCCGTTTGCCCCCGTCCGCGGGGAGGTGAACCATGGAATCAGGACTGCCGCACCACACCCGCACGGACATGGAGCCGGACGATGTCTGGTCCTTTTCGACAGTTTCCACTCGACGGGGGCTCGACCGCGGATCTGTATCTGCTCCGCTACGACGAGGACGGCCGGCTGCGCAGCCCGGTCGCCGAGCAGGAGATCAAGGGGCGGCTCGCCGGGGTCAGCGACGTCTTCCTGTTCTCGCACGGCTGGAACAACGTCTTCGCGCAGGCCCTCGACCGCTATCGCAGTTTCATCAGCGGGTTCATCGCTCAGCGGCGGCAATTCGCGGTTCCCGTTCCCCCGGACTACCGGCCCCTGCTGATCGGCGTCATCTGGCCGTCGACCAGTTTCGTCATGCCGTGGGAGGCGGGCCCCAGGATCGCGGCCGATCCGGAACCCGACGGGGCCCAGGCGCGCCAGGTCGAGGAGATGCTCGACCTGGTCACCCGGTCCCTGGGTCCGGAATCGGATCCGGAGTTCGTCGAGTTGGTGGACGGTCGCGCGGTGATCGACGCCGACGCGGCGCAGCGCGCGGCCGAGATCGTGCTCGGTGCGCTGCGGGCCGAACCCGACCCGGACGACGGCTCACCGCCGCCCACCGCCAAGGAATTCCTCACCGTCTGGGCGGCACTGGACGCCGGCGGGGGCGCGACCCCGCCGGCGGATCCGGACGACTTCGGCGTCGCGGGCGAAGCGTCGTCGGGTCTGCTCGCCGCCGGTGGCGCGGGGTTCGATCCGCGCAACCTGTTGCGTGCGGCCACGGTGTGGAAGATGAAGGCGCGCGCGGGCGAGGTGGGTGCCCACGGGGTGGGTCCGCTCGTGGCGCACATCCTGCGCGAGAGCGGGGTCCGGCTGCATCTGGTCGGCCATTCCTTCGGTGCGAAGGTGGTGCTGGCCGCGCTCGCGTCCGCGGCTCCGAGTCGGCCCGCCCGGTCGATGCTGCTGCTGCAGGCCGCGATCAACCGCTGGTGCTTCGCGGCGGACGTCGCCGGCACCGGACGTCCCGGCGTCCACCACGCGGTCCCGGACCTGGTGGAACGACCTTTGTTGACCACGTTCTCCGCGTTCGACGAGCCGCTGACCAAGGCCTTCCATCTCGCGATGCGCGCGAGTCGGCAGGGTCAACCGGGCTTCGCCGCGATCGGCGATCCCGAACTGTACGGTGCCCTGGGCGGATTCGGCCCCGCCGGGGTGGAGGGGATCTCCGCCGTTCGACCCGCGGCCGTCCCCGGGCAGGAACGCTACGACCTCGGCGGCGGGTTGCGCGTGATCGCCGTGGACGGCGGAGTCGAGATCGACGGAAAGCCGGCCATCGCCGGGCACGGCGAGGTCAGCAACCCGGCGACGTGGTGGGCGATGCACGCTCTCACCCGGCCCGACTGAGGGGTGATCCGCGCGCACGCGCGACGCGGTACGCCGGCGGCGAACGCTCACCCGGAGGGAACCGCAGCCGAATCGAAGGAGAGTCGCCATGTCCGAGCCCCGCACCGAGCGATGGCGCCTGGCCGTGCTTCGGGTACGGCTCGACCTGGCGGGCTCCTCGCCGGTGGCGGCGGTCGAACTGGTCGGGGATCTTGCGAACGACGCGCGGACGTACTGGCGGGCCGAATTCGACTACGGCAGATTCGGCCTCGCCGAAGGCTCGGAACCCCCGACCGCACTGGAGGTGCCCCGCGACCTGGTCGAGGCCGTCCGGGACCGCCTGATCGCGGACTTCACCGCGGATACGGCGCTGTGGCTGCGGCTGATCCCACCGTACGGCAACCTCGGTGGGGTGCCGTGGGAGCGTGCCCTCGTCCCGACCATCGGTCGCCCACTCGTCCGGGTTCCCGATCGGCTGCCGCCGGGGTCCGACCCGGGGCGGGTGTGGACCGTGGCCGTCGCCGTGTCCGTGGCGCCGAACGCGGCCTGGGTCGCCGGATACCTCTCGTCGTTCATCTCCGCCCTGCGCACCTCCGTCACGGGCGAGGTGGACGTGCACGTGTTCACCGACCGGGGCGCCGAACAGGCACTGCGGGCGCTGTTGCACGAGGGTCCGAACGAACCGCGCGTTCATCTGCACGACCCCGGCGACGCCGCACTGCTCGACCGGTCGGGGCCGCGGCGCCGACCCGCCGGCGCCGATTCGCGGCCCGCGCCGGGCCCGCTGCTGTGGGGGGACTGGATCACCGCGGGGCTGGGCGGCCGCGCGGTGCGAGCGCTGCACATCGTTGCGGACGGCGCGTTCGAGGGCAGTCGCCCGGTGTTGTCGGTGAACCCCGATCCCGCGCGGCCGAGCGGGCGTTGTGAGCGCGCGTACGTGACCGCGGACCGCGTGCGGCGCCTCACCGACCGCGTGGGTGCGTCCGTGCTCTCCTTCGGCTCGCCCCCGGAGAATCCGTACGACTCGGCCACCCGGATCATGACCGACCACATCGGTCTGCGGCGCGCCGGGCCGACGTTCTACAGCGCGTTGCCGCTGGATCCCGCCGGATACACCTTGGCGCAGGCACACGCGTTCATCGCCGGCGCCCCGGGTGCGGTGCCGATCCCGCGTGATCCCTCGCTGTTCGCGTACCTCCAGCCCGAGTTCGTGCAAGGCGCGCTGCGGGATCCCTGGCCCGACCCGGACCGTCCCGGACAGAGCTGGCTCAGCGGGCGGGCGCCCATCGGGGATTCGGCGACCAGCGGTGAGATCCTGCCGAGTGCCCTGGGCGTGGCCGGCGGCGATGAGATCACCGCGCGCTACGCGACGGCCGAATCGGTGCCGATGTGGGTTGCCGCGTCCACGCGTTACATCGAGAACCAGGTGGCCTCGCTGGTACGGACCGCGGGCGTTCCGGGCGAAACCCCGGCCGCCAAACAGGCGTACGACCGCGGGGTCGGGCAGGCCATCGCCGAACTGCGGGCCCTGGTCGATCGGCGGATGCGGGAGTCGTGATGCGTACCGTCCTGGGGTTCGAACCGTTCGGGGACCGCACGGTGCTCAAGTTGCGCGAGGCGCCCGCCAACATCCCGGGGCTGGGCACCAACGAACTCACCGACGTCACCGACCCCGGCGGCACCATCACCGCCCGGGGCGAGGCCCTGCTGGAGCGGCTGTGCCGGCATCCGGTGGTGAGCCTGGGGCTGAGCGCCGCGCTGACCAAGCCGCCGGCCACCGGGCCGGGACCGCTGTACCTGCACATGGTCTCGAACCAGGCCGATCAACTGCCCTGGGAGCAACTCCACTCGTCACCCCAGGGGTTCATCGCCCTGGACGCCCGCTGGCCGATCGCCCGGATCGCCGCCGTCCGCAGCCCGGTCGATCGCCGCACGTTCACCCCGCCGTTGACCATCGTCGCCGTCCTGTCCGCGGCGCTGCGCAGCGGCGTGCCGCAACTCCAGGCGCTGCTGGCCGCCACCGCGCTGCCCGATGCCCGGGCGGTCGGCACGCGATTGCACGTGATCAGTGCGGAGCAGGCCGTACTGGATGCCGTCGCGGCGTCCGGACGGGCCGACGTCAGCGCCGAGACGATCCCCGCGAACGCGCCCGACCTGGCCAAGCGGATCACCGCGGCCCGGCCGCACATCGTGCACCTGCTGTGTCACGGCGGGGCGGCCGGCGGTGTCCGTACGCTGGCCTTCGCGCACACCGCCGACGTCGACGCCCGCGAGCCCGTCGGCTCCGTACAGCTGAAACTGCCCGACCTGGTGGTCGCGTTGAACCCGTGCGCGCCGTGGCTGGTGGTCCTCGGTGCCTGTCGAACCGCGCAGACCTCGGACACCCTCTCCCTCGCGCACGAACTCGTCTCGCAGGGGCTGCCCGCCGTCGCGGGCATGCGCAGGCTGATCGACCTGGGCGATGCGGACAGGTTCTGCGCCGCGCTGTATCCGGAGGTGCTCGCCACGGTGCGCATCGCGGTGAAGGACGCCGGGGAGCACGAGATCGACTGGGCCACGACGTTCACCGCGCCACGTCAGGCGATGGCGCAGGCCGATCCGACGCAGACGGACGCCTGGTCGGACCCGGTGCTCTACGTGCAGGACGAACCGCTGCGGATCACGTCGAGCTCCGTCGTGGGTCTGCCCGAGACGGCGAACCTGCAGGGGCAACTCGACACCTACGAACGCTTCCGCGCCACGCTCGATCCGATCACCGTCGATCCGGCCCTGCGGGAGCGGGTCGATGCCCTGATCGCCGACCTGCGGGCTCGATTGGCGGGTGACAACCCATGACCATACCTGCGGAGATCCGGCTCAATGCCTGGACCGGGGACGAGGCGGCGCAGGCCACGACGGACGACGAGGCGGCGCGCTGGGGTGCCGGGAAGCGCGGCATCCCACGCTCCCAGGCCGTGCTCCCCTTCGGGCCGCCGACCGATCCGCGCGATTGGCGCTCGGCCGACGTCGGCTACGGGATCCTGCTCCCGGACAGCGCCGATCCGAATCTGTCCGACGCCGCGAAGGCCGCCGGCGAGGACGCGGCCGCACCGATCCGCGAACTGTTGGCGGCGCGACCGGGCACCGTGGTGTTGCGCTGGAGCCCGGACCTGCCCGACCATCTCCTGCGCCGATACTTCCCGCAGGGCCGACCCCAGGAACCGGCCATCGGGTTGTCCGAGTTCGGGACCGACCGGGGTCGGCTCCCGAGATACGTGGTGATCGTCGGCGGCCCCGAGGTGATCCCCTGGTCCGTGCAATATGCCCTGGGCACCCGGCACCTGGTCGGGCGCATCCCCCTGTCCGGGGAGCCGCTGGCCCGCTACGTGCGTGCGCTGCTCGCGAACTGGAGCGACGCACCGGCCCGCACGGACCGGGCGCTGAGCTGGACGGTCGACCACGGTCCCACGGACATCACCGCGTTGATGCGCGCGGTGATCGCCGCACCGCTGGCCCAGTGCCTGACACCGCCCCCGCTCAGGCAGTTCCGCGACCTGGTGGCGGCCGAGGCCACCGGCGCCGCGCTGCTGAGTGCACTGACCGAGATCCGCCCGGGCCTGCTCGCCACCTCCAGCCACGGCCGCACCGGACCGCTGGGAAACCCGACCGAGATGCGCGCCGTACTCGGGCTCCCGGTCGACGGCACGCACACCACCCTGCCGTTGGACACGCTGTGCGGGGCCGTGCCCGGTGGCTGCGTGTGGTACTCCCAGGCGTGCTGCTCCGCCGGTGCCGCCGGCGAGAGCTTCTACGCCGGGCTGCTTCCGGTCGGCAGCTCCGCCTTCGGCACGGTCGAGGCCGTCGCGAGCCTGGGCACGATGGTGGCGCCCGCGGCGATCGAACTGCTCGGCCGGGAGAACCCGGTGCGGGCCGTGCTCGGACACGTCGAGCCCACTTTCAGCTGGACCCTACAGGTCGAAAACACCGGCCAGGGTCTGGGCGGGCGCTTGGTCTCCGCCCTGTCCACGCATTTGTACGCGGGCGAACCGCTGGGCCTGGCCCTGGCCGAATACCGGGCCGACGTGGGCGAGTTGCATACCCAGTGGGCCCGGCTGAGGGAGATGTTGGCGGCCGGGGACACGTCGGTTCGCGAGACGTTGACCAGGCTTCGTGTGTCGGCGCTCGACCGGCAGAGCCTGGTGCTGCTGGGCGACCCCACCGTGGCCCTGCCCGCGTTGGGCGGTGCGGGACCGTGACCGGCGTGCCCGCGTCGTCCTCGGCGGGCGCGGGCGCGGCCGTGGCCGGCTCAGCCCGGTTGGGCCGGTGAGTTGCGTGTCGTCTTGCCGGGGTTGGTCACCGGGCCGCCGACCGAATTGAGGACCAACTGGGCCTGGTTGTCCACGAAGCGGGTGAACAACTGTTGTGCGTAGCCGAAGATCACCGCCCAGGCGATGATCTGCGCGGACGAGTCGAGCGCACTCAGGCCGGGAATGAAGTCGCCGCGCATGAGCAACAGGCCCAGGAGGGCGGTGAGCGCGCCGGTGGGGAGCTTGAGCAGGGCCAGTGCCACGGGCACGTTGTACGGCGTCGAGGTGCCGTGGATCCGGCGCAGCGATGCCGCGGCGGCCACGGCGGCGGCCACCAGGCCGACCAGTTCGACCACCGGGTAGTCCCACTGGGAGGCGACGTCGGCGTACATCTGGTCCAGGCTGCGCCCGGCGAACCGGTCGTCGTTCCCCGCGGTGACGGCACCGGAGGTGGCGGTGGCGCAGACGATGCCGATCCCCGGGGGGTTGAAGCACAACGGAACCGTCCCGGGCGAGGCGGCACCGGCGAGGGCGATCAGGGCGGCGATGACGGCGAGCGCCGCGGTGACGCCGAAGACGATGTACGCGAAGCTGCGGACCCTGAGCTTCTCCTTCAGGTGCACCTGGTGTGCCACGGTCGAGGCGTCGACCAGGACTTCCCGCTGGTTCTCGGTCAGTGTGTCGCCCGCGCGTACGGACAGCGCGATTTCGTCCACGTGGGCGCGGCGTTCGTCGCCGAGCGGCAGGTGCTCCTTGACGAAGGCCACGATTCCGGGCAGGTGTGCGGTGACGTCCTTCAGCGTCAGGAGCCGGAGCAGGATGATGTAGGCGACGTCCAGTTTCGTCTGGGCGACCGCGATGTGTGCGGCCGGTCGGCCGTGTTCGTGCCCCAGGGCCCGTTTCGCCTCGTCGAGCGATTCGAAGGCCTGGTCCGCCAGGACCTGGTCGCACGGGGCGAGTGGGCCGGGCGCGGTCTTGCTCTTGAGGAGTGCCTCGAGTTCGATGACGCGCGAGCGCAGTCCTTCGCGCAGTTCCCACTGTCCGCGTTCGTGCCGTCGGAGGTTGCGCGCCTGCGCGCGCCCGTGTCGGCGGGAATCGGCGGGCGGCTGTGCCGACAGTGCCGAGTTCGAGGGCGTCGCGCCCGACGGTGGCGGGTTCGGGGGTGGCGAGTCCGAGGATGTCGAGTCCGAGGGTGTCGAGTTTGACTCCATGAATTCGACTATGAACGACGGCTTGGACGAATTCGTGCGCGATCAGCTTCTTCGGGTCCGGCATCACCCCGATGGACGCGCGGGGAGCGCCCGCCGTGCCTGGGACAGCGGTGCGGGCGGGGTCGCGTCGAATCGGGTCGAGCGTTTTCGGGCCGGGCCGGCGATCGGGTGCGGGTTGTCGGCCTCCGGTGTGTCGCGCCCGATTCCGGTGCGCCCGGCCGCCACGATGGTCGGGCCGCCCGGCGCGGGCCGGGCCCGGTGGGAAGGGATGCCCATGCCGCTGAGGGACTACGGAGTTCTGGCCGCGCGGGCGGTGGCGCGCGTACGGGAAGGCGCTGCCGGCACGCCGCACTACCAGATCCATCTGACCGACGACGCCGGCACCGCGTACCGTGCGGCGATCAACGTGCTCTCCAAGGAAGCGCCGTCCGAGTTGCTGTTCGTGGTGGTGGAGGACTTCCGCCATCCGTTGACCGACTCGCTGCCGGCCGCGGGCAGCGGGTGGACCGCGCTCGCGTCGCAGCCCGGTGGCGCCGCGCTCGACTACATCCGCGCCAACCTCTTCGACCCGGCGACCGCCCGGCCGCTGCCCCCGGACGTGCCCGGCGAGGACAACGACCTGGCGGATCTGCTCGACCACTACGTGCAGCGCGCGATCGGCGACCCGGCGGCCGCGGTCTACGTGTTCGGCCAGCGCTTCGGTCCGGAACCCGAGAAGCCGGACAAGGTGTTCGGCTTCCTGCCCGGCAACGGCGTGCACGATGTGCACATGAACCAGGGCAACAGCGAGGAGTTCCGCGAGGACGACGGGGTCTGGCAGGACGGCGGCCTGCTGATCCGTCTGCCGGACTGCCGCTGGGTGGCCGTCTTCCTGGCCTTCCAGTCCCAGGCGTGGCACACCGACGACACCACCGGCCACGCCCTCGACAGCGCGCCGCCCCTCCCGGGCTCGGGCGAGGAACCGCTGCGGATCGTCGCGGCACTGGTCAACCCGCCGGGACCGGCGCCCGAGGCGGAGACCGTCACCTTGCTCAACGCCTCCCCCGAACCGATCGCGCTCGACGGGTGGCGGCTCGTGGACCGCAACAAGACCGCACTCCCGCTCCCCGCGACGACGGTGGCACCCGGTGCCGTTCTGGTGGTGCCCGGTAACCCGGCGTTCCAACTCGGCAACCGCGGCGGCGCGATCACCCTGCTCGACCCGGCCGGGCTCAAGGTGCACGGTGTCACGTACACCGCGGACCGGGCGCGACGCGAGGGTTGGACGATCGTGTTCTGATCGGGGCATCCGCATCCGATCGGTACGTGTGGAACCGATCGGTACGGGCTGGAGGGGCGGCGCGGCGCGCGTCGCCCCTCCACGGCGCTCCCGGCGACCAGCGGTGGCACACCGGGCCCAAAAGGTGCGTGCGGGAGCGGCGTTTGTCACCCTGGAGACAGGTCGCGTGCCCCGCCGTGGCCCGACGGTCGGCGAGGTGCGTACCCCGGCCAGTCGATCGGAAGGCGGGCAGCCATGACTGCCGACCCGTTCCGCGTCCTGCGCATCGAGGACATGCTTCTCCTGCACGTGGAGGTCGTCAACCTCCGGCGCGAGGGGGCGCGCCTGGTCCGGGAGGACCCCACCGCGCCGGCGCTGGTGCTGCTCCACCTGCCCTCCCAACACGTCAACGAGAGCGTGCTGTCCGGCGGGCAGTTCCCGGAGACCGTGCCGGCCTTCGCAGCGGGGAAGAGCACGTTGGTGTTCCTGCTCCCGGACGGGCAGGACGGCATCGACCTGACCATCGAAGCGCTGCTGGCCTGGAACCAACTGACCCCGTCGATCGCCCCGGCCGGCCAGCCGCTGGACGACCCGAACGAACCGACCGTGATCGGCGGACTCCCGCGCACCGCCATCGAGTTCCCCACTCGCCTGCTGCTGGGCCATGACCACGACGGTTCGCCGTTCGCGTGGTCGGAGCCACTGGCCGAACCGGCCGTGCTCGGCGGGCGAGCCGAACTGTGGCACGTCGAACTGTCCGGCGACAACGGCGGGCCCGTGCACCTGAAGGCGTTCTCCGTGGTGTCCGGACGCCCCCACCGCACCGGGATGCCACTGGACGGGATCATGCTCAGCGAGCTGCTCGCTCGCTCCAGCCTCGACCAGTTCCTCGACGTGGACGGGACTTCGCTGCGCCGCCCTTTGCTGGCCGACCGGTTCATGCTCACGCCGCTGGGCGCGACGGTGCGTATCAACGGCTCCTGGCCCGAAGCGCCGGACTTCCTCGGGATGAGTCTGACCGGCTACGAGCACATCGCGTCGCTCGGGCGCGACGAGTTCGTGCACAGAGTGCGGCACGGCTTCCTCAGCAGCGGGCACCCGGCGTCCCACATCGAGATCACCAAGCGCGTCTACGACGACCCCGGCGACGGCTCCTCGGTCGCCTACCTGCACAAGGAAGCGCACATCGTGGTGGACCGTGCCGAGGTCACCTACGGTGCGGAGGCGGGCTACGACCGGCACCAGGGACGGCAGCTGCCGTTCCGGTCGATACGCCTCACCGACCCGGTCACTCCCGTGATCGATTCGGGGGCGGGCGCGTTCTGGGTGACCGTCGGCGGCGTGCCGTTGCCGTTCCACGCCATCGCGACCGATGCCGAGGGCCGGCACATCAGCATGGACATGCCGCTGGTGTTCGCCTCCGCCGATGCGCTCGGCGAAATGGCGGGGGTCTACAACGATCCGGCCACCGCCGACCGCGCGAACCTGGCGCTGGGCGGACAGACGGTCGCCATGGCCGAGAATCCGAGCGCCGACGGCAGCACGAGCATGCCCGTGACCTCGGCGCGCTTCACCCTGACCTCGGCCTCCGGGCACCCGGCGGGCGTACTTCCCGCCATGGTCGACGCGGTGGCGCGGGCACCCGCCGTCGAACAAC
The DNA here is from genome assembly GCF_055557415.1 of Embleya sp. L77. Lineage (NCBI taxonomy): Bacteria > Bacillati > Actinomycetota > Actinomycetes > Kitasatosporales > Streptomycetaceae > Embleya > Embleya sp. L77. The sequence goes on along the minus strand of NZ_CM145710.1, from coordinate 2,735,269 downwards.
TCACCGGCCTGGCCACCGACACCGCCGTGCGACTGCACGACGCCTACCTCCAACAGGGCCTGGACGGCCAGCCCACCGGCGCGTTCCTGCACCTGGTCGACGAACTGCCGATGAGCCTTTCCGCCGAGAAGGCGGGCGGACTGGCCAAACCCAGCACGGCCGTCCAGGTCGTCACCACCCAAGCCGGACTGCTCGCACCGAAGTTCCTCGGCGCGGCGGGCGAGGCGGTGGAAGTCGACTCCGCGACGTTGGCGCAGATCTTCGAGGGCACGAAACTGTTGGGCCCCGTCGACCTGGCCGACCTGCTCGCGGACGTCCCGGTGACATCCGTCGCGGAGTTGAAGGATCTCGGCGAGGACGAGATCCGCCGCCGGCTCGACGGTGTCTCGCAGGAACTGCTCCCGGTGCCGCTCATGCGCGTCGGCAACCTGCTCGACGGCTCCGGCTCCGAACTGCGGTACGTGTGGAAGCCCCGGCTGAGGAACGATTTTCCCCTGCTGGATCTGGGCGCCGCCGCGCTCGTCCTCGAAGCGACCACCGTGCGCTCGCCGGACGCCCTGAGCAAGTCCAGCGTGCGCGGCGAACTCAGGCGCTTCGCGTTCGTGTTCGCCGACATCGTGCGGGTCGACTTCGAACGCCTGACCTTCACCGCGCGCCCCGGCAGCAAACCGGACGTCACCGCCGCGGGCGTCGCGGTAACGTTCGAGAAGGACCTCGAGTTCGTCAACCAGCTGCGCGAGGCGCTGCCCGCGGACGGATTCGGCAGTGGCGCGTTCGTCGACGTGAGCACCTCCGGCATCACCGCCGGCTACTCGCTGACCCTGCCGACGCTGTCGCTGGGCATGTTCAACCTGAGCAACGTCGCCCTGTCCGCACGCCTGACCATCCCCTTCGACGACGCGCCGGCACGGTTCCGGTTCGCCGTCTCCGAACGGCAGAACCCGTTCAACATCAGCGTGTCGATGTTCGGCGGCGGCGGCTTCTTCGCTCTCGAAGTGAGCACCCGCGGCCGCGGCATCGAACAGATCGAGGGTTCGCTGGAGTTCGGCGGCAACGCGTCGCTCGACCTGGGCGTGGCCAGCGGCGGTGTGCACCTGATGGCGGGGATCGCGTTCCAGATGACCGGCGATTCGGTCACGCTCACCGGATACCTGCGCTGCGGCGGCTACCTGTCCGTGCTGGGCATCGTCAGCATCACCGTCGAGTTCTACCTCGCCCTCACGTACCACAAGGACAACGGCATCTGCGAGGTGGTGGGCCAGGGCAGCGTCACCGTCAGCGTCCGCGTCGCGTTCTTCAGCAAATCCGTGAGCCTCTCGCTGGAGCGCCGCTTCGCCGGTTCCGCGGGCGACCCGTCGTTCACCGACAGCATGGATCCCGACGACTGGCACGAGCTCTGCGCGGCCTACGCCGAGTGAACCCGCGCCGCGGCGACCCCGATCCGCCGTGCCCACCCGATCCGAGCCGCACCCCCGGGTGACCCCGCCAGGAAGGCAGGCCCATGACGACCGCACAGCACATCCAGTGGATCGCCCTGCCGGCCGGTCTGTCCCCCGACGGGACGCAGGCGCGCCTGTCCGTGTTCGTGGCCCCTCGACTGGAGAGCGACGGGCCCGGCACGCTCGCGGCGTTCCCGGACTTCCTGGACTGGCCGGCGCGGCTGGCCGACGCGGAGTTCGCCCTCTCCCTCGCGGACGCGTCCGGCATCCCCGACGGTGAGACTCCGCTCGTACCGCTCACGCGCACCGGACCGCCGCCCGATTCCGCGCTGTGGCAACTGTTCTTCCCCGCCGGCACCCCGGTGGACCGGTTCGAGTTCGACGACCACCGGCAGAACACCATGGTGACCTACCCGGCTCGCGAACTCGCGGACACCACACGGCAGTCGTTCGCGGACACCGCGGCCGAGTCGCCCGACAGCATGCCTCCGAGCCGGCAGATGAGCACCCTCGCCGGCTTCGCCGCCGCCGCCGACATGCCGAGCACCATGCAGAACATGCGCGAGAACATCGTCACCCAACTCGCCGCCGCCGACCAGCTCGTCGCCGAACAACCGGGTGAACTCGTACAGCCCGATCTGAGCCCCCAGGAGGCGTTCCTCGCCTTCCACGAGCCGCAACCGCAGGTTGCCGGCCTGGTCGCGGACGACGGCCCGCACATCGCGCCGCCCCCGGAGGTGCCGCACGTCGACTTCCACCAGTTGTTGTCCTCGCTCGGCGACCACCCCACGCTGCTGCGACGCCTGGGTCTGGTGCTGGACTTCGTCATGCCGGTCGCGCAACTACCGCCCACGAGCGGCGAACTGACCATCTGCCTCGTACCCGGCTGGGAACCGCTGCTCGGGCCGGACGCCTCGCACGACGACGCCGCCGCGACGCGCTACGCGCTGGCCCCGGGCCAGGGCTTCTGCGCCGCCGCGGAGGGCAGCGACGCGTTCGGGCCGCCGGCGCGCGGACTCCTGGCCCTGCCGGAGGACGAATACGCCATCGAGCAGGCCGACATCGACGGCGTCACCCTCAAACTGCTGGCCGCCGCCGTCGCGGCCGACACCGACGGGGACGCCGAGGCCGCGCCGCCGACGGTGCGTACCAAGGGGCTCTCGCTCGTGCTCGGCGACCGCACCCGGCACCTGCACGACAACTTCCGGCGGGCCGCCGAGCGGCAGGACACGCTCGTCGGGGAGACGACCGTGGTCCTCACCGCCGAGGACCTCGTCCGCGGACACCGCCTGGACGTCTTCGACGAGCGCCGGCAGAAGTGGTTTTCGCTGCACGAGCGCGAAGTCACCTACGACCGGGCGGGCAGTCCGGGCGACCACCTGGCCACCGCGTCCGACGAAGGATTCTTCCAGCTCAGCCTGGCCACGCCCACCGCCGCGCCGGGTGCCGGGCAGCGCGTTCACGTGCACGAACACCTGGTCACCTGGGACGGGTGGGCGTTGTCCGCACCCCTCCCGGGCAAGGCCCTGGCGAACGGGGAGGGGCCCGAGCGCATCCCCAACGCGGCCGCCACGACACTGCCGTTGGAGATCGAAACCCACGTCCGGCCCGGCTCGTTGCCGCGCCTGAGGTTCGGGAGTTCCTACCGGATCCGGATCCGCACCGTGGACCTGGCGGGCAACGGGCCGACCCTGGAGGAGGCCGACGGGCTCCTCGACCAGGACGTCCTGGTGTTGCCGGCCACGGGCGCCCCGGTCTTCCGCAGGTTCGAGGCGATCCCTCCGCCGCTGCTGCTGCCACGCGTCGAGTTCACCGAGGGAACCTCGGCACACCGGCTGGTGATCCGCAGCACCGCCGAACTGTCCCCGGCGCAGTACGCCGAGACGTTCAACGCCTCGCCGCCGGTCGCCGACGGCACACATCCGCCGTACCACGAGGTCGACGAGCGACACGTGGTCGCGCCCAAGACCTCGCTGGAATGCGTCGAGCGGCACGGCAGGCTCGACGAGGCCATCGGCTCGGGCGACGCCGACGCACACCGGCGGATGTACACGATCGCGTCGCGGGAGAGCGGGTCGCTCGACGACCCGTCGCTGCCCGGCATGGCGTCCGTGACGTATCCGTCGGCGACCCCGGACGGGACGGAGGGTCATTACGTGCTGTACACGGGCGAGACGGTCGAGCTGCCGTATCTGCCCGACCCGCTCGCCGAGGGGGTGGTCTTCCACGAACTCCCGGGCCTGCCGGAGCGTCAGGCGTTCGAGGTGCCGTGGAACGCGGCCGACTGGCATGCGCCGCAATCGCTCCGCCTGTGCATCCGGGAGGGTGACGGAGCGCCCGTCTTCGACCCGTCGACCCGGGTGCTGACCGTGTTGCTGCCGAAGGCCACCGTGGCGACCGTGCGGGTGTGCTCGCGCGTCAAGGTCAACGAGAAGACGATGGGCATGCTCAAGTGGTGCCGGGACGCGCTGGATCCCGATCAATTCGAGAACGTGATGGCCGCCGCCCGGGCCAACCGGCACTGGATGTTGACCCCGTGGTACGACGTGACGCTCGTTCATGCCGTGCAACGCCCCTTGACTGCACCGCTGTTGACGCTCAACGACGCACCCGACCGGATGCCCGGGGCGACCGGCGAACACCTCGTCGGCTCACTGGAGTTGAGCGCGGCGAGCACCGAGCGCGTCGACATGATCGCTTCGTGGAGCGAGAACGTGGACGACCTCACCATGCCCGGCCCGAGCGTCCTCGACGTCACCGTCCCGGTGTTCCGACTGCCGCTCGCCGCCGCCGTCCCACGCGACCCGGTCGCGAGCGAGGACTCACCCAGCACCCTCGACGGCGACACCCTGACGTTCAACACCTTCGTGGCCGAGGAACTCGCCTTCGCGGTGGAGCCGGACCAGCCGCCCGCGACGCCGGTGCCGGCCAAGTGCGAGTTCGGTGACAGCAAGCACCGCGACGTGACCTTCACCCCCGTGGCGACCACCCGGTTCGCCGACTACTTCCCGCCGGAGTTCGCCCGGGACACCGACCGGGAACTGCTCAGCGTGCACGGCGAACCCGTCGAGCACAGCGTGCTCAGCAGCGCCAAACCCGCCGCGCCGCACGTGTTGGGCACCTTCCTCACCCTGGGGTTCGAGACCTTCGGGAGCCTGCCGGACGGCCTGGAACGGCGGCGCCGCGGCGGGGGCTTCCGGGTCTATCTGTCGCGACCCTGGTATTCGTCCGGCAACGGCGAGCTGCTGGCCGTCGTGCTGGGCCTGGAGGGTGACGAACAGCCGCTCCAGGCACACCCGTTCATCACCCTGATGGGACGCGACCCGATCCGCAGCGCGGCACCGGTGTTCCTGCCCTCCGCGAGCAACTTCCCCGGCGCACAGACCACGCTGGACGTGGCGCTGCCCGAGGTCTTCGACGGATTCGCCGTCACCGCGGCCGGGTTCGAGCCCACCTTCGACGGGCCGTCCGGCCGGTGGTACGTGGACATCGACGTCGACAGCGGCGACGCCTACTTCCCGTTCCTGCGGCCCGCGCTCGCCCGCCTGCAACGGCGCTCCCTGGAGGGCTTCCAGCTGTCCCAGATCGTCCTCACCGACACCCTGCGGCTGCTGCCCGAACGCACCCTCACCGTCTCCGGCACCGACCCGCTGAGCGTGCAGCTCACCGGCCCCGCCTATCACGACGACAACAGTCCGCCCACGGTGTCGGCCGGCTTCCAGGTGCGCGACCCGGACGTCCCCGACCCCGTTCTCGGTTGGATCGATCTCGACGACACCAGCACCGAACTCTTCGCCGACGACGACACCAGCCTCTTCCCCACCTACTCCGCCGAAATCCCCCTCCCCTCCCCCCGCCCCGACCGACCCCTCCGCCTCCTGGTCAGCGAAATGGCGGCGATGCGCTCCGACTTCGCCGCCGACGAGTTCGGCCCGGCCACGGAAAGCCTGGTCTATGCGGACGCGGTGGAACTGTGACCGGCGCGGTCACGCCAGGCGACGCGGCGGGCGCAGACTTGCGGCGCTCTCGGCGTTCTCCGTCGTCCTCGCCCTCGTCGCCGGCGGCGCGGCCCGGCGGCGGGCGGGGTGTGCCGGGATCTCGCGGGCACGCCCCGCTCCGACGCCGGGCCGCGTCGTGGCGTCAGGTCGCGTCGCGGAAGGGGCCCGTCACCTCGAAGGTCACTCCGGCCGTGGGGGAGTTGGAGGTGCCGCGCTGGGAGGAGAAGTACAGGCGCCGCCCGTCGGGGGAGAATGCCGGGCCGGTGATCTCGGAGCCGTCGTGGCCGGTCACCTGAAGGAACGGCGCGACCGTGTCATTCGGCGTGATCAGGCAGATCTGCATGTCGCCGCCGTCCTCGGCGACGAACAGGTCGCCGTTGGGGCGCCCGGTGATGTTGTCCACGCCGGTCAGCGGCGCGGAGCCGGCAGGCACCAGGTCGTCGTCGTACGCGAGGTCCAGGGCACCCGCCGCCGCGTCGTACACCCACACGCGGTTGTCGCCCTTGGTGGTGAACCACACTCGCCCGTCCCGATAGTGCGCACCCTCGCCGCCCTTGAAGCGGCGCGCCTCCGCGACCTGGTTGCGCGTCCCGGTGAGCCAGTCACCGGGCCGGGGCACCGTCCGCCACGTGACCGGCCCGGTCACCGGCGTCGCCGGGGCGCACAGTACGTCGAGGCGTCCGCGCGAGAGATCGCCCCACGTATCGGGCGTGAATCGGTAGAAGCAGCCGTCGGATTCGTCCTCGGTCAGGTAGATCACCCGCCGGTCGGGGTCGGCCGCGGCGGCCTCGTGCTTGAACCGCCCCATGGCATCGCGCTTGACGGCGCCGGTGCGCCCGTACGGATCGGTCTCCCACACCCGCCCGAACGCGATCTCCTCGCAGGAGAGCCATGTGCCCCACGGCGTGGCCCCACCCGCACAGTTCAGGTTCGAGCCGCCAAGGATGGAATAGGCGCCGTCGATGCTCCCGTCCGCGGCGAAGCGCACTGCGGAGACCCCGCCCACCAGCGGGAGTTCGGAGTTGGAGACGTAGATCCACCCGGCTCCGTCGCGGAAGCAGGCACCACCGTCCGGCGCCCCGTGCCACAGGTGTGTGGTCCCCGTGACGAAGTGTCCGCTTTTCGCCACCACGCGCGAGGTGAACCCGGCGGGCAACCGCACCCCGTTGACGTCCGGCGCCGACAACACGCCATAGGGCCCTGTCCCCGGTTGCGCGGGCCCCGCATGCGCAGCGGACGCCCACAGTGAGCCGCCGAGCACCAGTCCGCCCGTGCCGACGGCGGTACCTCGCAGGAATGTACGCCGATCCATGTCGTACTCCCTTCTCGACGACGGCCGGAACCGCCGCACGCGACCCCCGTGTTACCAATGGGTACGTTAGGACCGAACCGCCGTCGGAGGAATGCCCGCACGAGTGAAATCCCGATGACGATCGGGCATGCAACCCGTTCGGGCCGGGGAACGCATCCCGGCAACCGTCACGTCGGGGCCCGGCCGGGGCGGACAGAGGCCGCCCCGGCGCGAACCGGCAAGCGTGGTCGATCAGATCGGCTTGCGACAGAGGATCTCGCCGTGCGGGACGGAGAACCACGCGTCCTCCTGCCGCCCCCACTCCCGCCATGCCTGCGACACCGCCCGTAGCTGCTCGATCGTCGCGTGGCCGCCCTCGGTGGCGCGCTCGGCGTACGACGAGGCGAGCGTACGGTCCGCCCACAGGCCGCTCCACCAGGCGCGTTCCTCCGCGTCGGCATAGCACCAGGTGCTCGACGAGCACGTGACGTCGGGGAAACCGGCTTGCAGGGCCCAGGACTTGAGCCGCCGCCCGGCGTCCGGCGCGCCGCCGTTGGCCCGGGCCACCCGCAGGTACAGGTCCAGCCAGTCGTCCATGCCGGGCGTCGCCGGGAACCAGGCCATCGTCGGGTAGTCCGCATCGCGGGCGGCGATGATCCCGCCCGGCTTGGTGACCCGGTACATCTCGCGCAGCGCCTGCACCGGGTCCCCCACGTGCTGGAGTACCTGATGCGCGTGGACGACACAGAAGGTGTCGTCCGGATAGTCCAGCGCGTGCACGTCCGCGGTCGTGAAGTCGACGTTCTGCACGCCCTGTTCGGCAGCCGTCGCGCGCGCCTGCTCCAGGACGTCCGGTGCGTGGTCGACGCCGGTGACGTGTCCGTCGGGGACCAGCGCCGCCAGGTCGGCGGTGATGGTGCCCGGACCACAGCCGATGTCCAGGATCTTCATGTGCGGCTTGAGCGAGTCGAGGAGATAGGCCGCCGAGTTGGCCGCGGTCCGCCAGGTGTGCGAACGCAGCACGGACTCGTGGTGCCCATGCGTATAGACGGCGGTTTCCTTCGACATGACGTCCCCTTCGCGTCTTCCGGTAGGCCGGATCGGCGGCATCGCACCGCGAACCGATACCCGACACCGTACGCCTGCATGTCGAATGATGAGATACGTATCTCAAGGAATGGACACGGCCCAGGCCGGGTCGGGGCTCGCGGGGTTTCACCGCGAAGACGGCACGGCCCGCCGCGTCCGTACGCCGACCAACGATGCCCCCGATCCGCGCGCACCCTGCGCGACCCGCACGCCTTCCTCGCCGCGTACGTGAAACCGGACCGTCGACCCGTCGCGTCACATGCGATGACGGGGCGTGCGCCCCGGGTCCGGAGGCGTCCTCATGACCATGAACTCCCTTGACTCGCAGGGCCGTCGCCCTGCCGCCGGCAACAGCACCCCGTCATTACCGCGCACCGGTATGCGCATCCGCGCTCGTCTGCTGCTCGCCGCGACCGCCGCCGCGACCGTGCTCGGCGCAGCGTTGCCCGTCTCCCCCGCCGCCGCGGCGAGCGCACCCGGCGGTTGGACCGCCGCGCAACTCCCGGCGGGTGGCGCCGGTGTGAGCCTGACCGGCATCACCAAGCCCGATGCGCACACCACCTGGGCGGCGGGCTTCCGCATCACGGACGGCGGCCCGTTCGCCCCCGTGTTGTACGCGCGCGACGACCGGCGCGGCGGCACCTGGGCCGAACTCCCCACCGCGCCCGAGGCCACCGGGCGCGTCAACGCCGTCGCCTCCACCTCACCACGCGACGCGTGGATGGTCGGCGACGCCTCCGAAAACACCGGAGACCCGATCACGACCCAGCACTGGAACGGGCGTTCGTGGACGGTCCGGTATGCGCCGATGCCGCCGAACTCGCAGGGCGGCGGGCTGCTGAGCGTCGCCGAGCGCACCCCGAACGACGTGTGGGCGGCCGGGTGGGTGCAGTTGATCGACAAGATCACGCCCGATCCGGACGGCGGCCCGCCGCAATACGAAACGCACGATGAAGGCATCGTGCAGCACTGGAACGGCCGCGCCTGGACGCGCGTCGCCCTTCCGCAGCCGACGGCCTCCTGGGCGCTCAACTCCATCTCCGTGAGCGGACCGAACGACATCTGGGCTGTGGGCAACGGCTTCGGCGACAACGACAAGCCGCTCGCGCTGCACTATGACGGACGTGCGTGGCGCGTCGTTCCGGTGCCGCAATTCGGCGGTGTGTGGGGCGAGTTCAACGCGGTCGTGGCATACGGCCCGAGCGACGTGTGGGCGGTCGGACGCCGACTCCTGGACGACGAGGACTCCGGGCACGCGCTCGTGATGCACTGGAACGGCCGCTCCTGGACCCCGAGCACGCCGCCGCCGGACGCCGGTCCGATGTACGGCGCGGCCCGCGCACCCGCCGGCATCGTGGCGGTGGGCGCGACCGTCGATCGCGAGAACGGGTACGGCCTGCGGGTCACCGCCTCCCGGGCGGCTTCGCTCGACATCCCGGCGCCGTCCGCCGACGGCAGGTCGTACCTGCCCTGGTCGGTACACGTCGACCGGGGCACGGTAACGGCCGTCGGCATCTCGACCGGTCCCGCCCAACCCCTCGCGGGCCTGGTCCTGACCGGCCGCCCGTAGCCTCGACGAGCGCGCGCAGGCCGTCCCGGGGCGCCGCGTCACGCCCCGGCACGGCCTGTCTGCCTGCGTGCCTGCCTGCGCACAACGAACATGGGCAACACCGTCTGCGGCAACCACACGCCGGGACAGTCGCCCGCACGGCAATCGCGCGGCCGGGGACCTCGCCTCTCGGGCGTCCTCCCCCGCCGCCCCTCCGGGCCGCGTCACCTCGTGTTCGGGGGTCCGGCGCCGGGTCAGGTCTCCTCGCCGCGGGTGTTGGCGACGAACAGGGCGATTACCGCCGCGCCGGCGAGCAGGAACGCGCCGACCAGGAGCGCCTTTTGGAAGCCCTCGGTGTAGGCATGGGCCGCCGCGTGGCCGGCGCCCAGGCGATGGCTCGTCTCCGAGGTCGCGACGGCGGAGAGGACGGCGAGGCCGAACGCGCCGCCGAGTTGTTGCGCCGTGTTCATCAGGGCCGCCGCCAGGCCCGCCTGCTCGGCCGGCACGCCCGCGTTGGCGGCGGTGGCGACGCCGACGAAGACGAACCCGAGCCCGAACGACATCACGACCAGGCCGGGCAGCAGGTCGGTGAGGTAGGAGCCGTCCACCGGGATGCGGGAGAGCATCCCGATCCCGGCGGACGCGATGAGCGCGCCGACCACGATCAGCGGCCGGGTACCGACCCGGCCGAGCAGCGGCTGGGCCAGTCCGGCGGCGATGCCCACGCCCACGGTGACCGGCAGGAACGCGGATCCGGCGCGGATCTCGGAGTAGCCCAGGACGTCCTGCATGTACAGGGTGAGGAAGAAGAACATCGCGATGAAGCCGGACATCGCCACCAGTTGCGTCACGTTCGCCGCGGCAAGGCCCTTGACGCGGAAGATGCTCAACGGCATCAGCGGGTTGCGACCGAGCGCCTCGTTGATCACGAAGGCGAACAACAGGCCACCGGCGACGGCCAGTTCGACGATGGTGCGGGTGGATCCCCAGCCCTGGTCGGGTGCCTTCACCAGGGCGTAGACCAGCAGGACCAGTCCGCCGGTGGCCAGCACCGTGCCGAGGAAGTCGAAGCCGCGCGTCGAGGCCCGGTGCCGGTCGTCGGGGAGGAGTCGGGGGATGGCCGGGAGGACGAGTGCGCAGACCGGCAGGTTGACGAACATGACCCAGCGCCAGCCGGGACCTTCGGTGAGTACGCCGCCCAGGAACACGCCGACGGCGGAGGCCAGTGCCCCGGTGCCGGCCCAGGCGCCGAGTGCCTTGTTGCGGTCGCTGCCGGTGCCGAACGAGGTGGTCAGGATCGACAGGGCCGCGGGCAACATCATCGACGCGCCCACTCCCTGGGCGAGCCGGGCCCCGATCAACACCGCGGAACTCTGGGCCAGTCCGCCGATCAGGGAGGCGATGGCGAAGACGACGGTGCCGGCGATCAGGACCCGACGGCGCCCGATCAGGTCGGCGGCGCGCCCGCCGAGGAGCATCAGGCCGCCATAGGTCAGCAGGTAGCCGGATGGCACCCATTGCAGGCCCTGGTTGGTGAGGCCGAGGTCGCGCTGGATGCTGGGCAGCGCGATGTTGACGATGGAGGCGTCGACGAAGTCGAGGAAGGCCACCGCGCACAGCAGGACGAGGGTGAGCTTGCCGCGTGTGGTGGTCAGAAACGAGGCCTCGGCGACGTCGGATCGCGCCGTCGCGGCGGAACTCGCCGGATCCGTCGAGTCGGTCGAGGGGAAGGTGCCGGTGGACATGGGTTGCTCCAAGAGGGATGCGATCGGCATCGGGGCGTGCGGGCATGGGGCGGCGCCGGTGGGCGCAGCCCGAGAAAGTCGGGTGGTGTCGGGTGTGGTCGTCCGGCATGTGGGCCACTCGGGCCGTCTCGGCGACGGCCCCGGAGGCCGGGGCGGTGAAGCGTCCTCCGTTCATCGCGCCCGGGCCGGCGCGTACGGCTCCCCGCGCGGCGCCCGATGCATCGGACTCCTCATCTCCGAGACCGTTGCGCCGGGTGGCCGGGGTTCGGCGGCTCAGCCGTCGGTGGCGTGCGGGCGTCTCCGGTCGTCGTCACCGGTCGGCATCGTGTGCGGGATCCGGGTGAAGTCGGGGTAGTCGATCGAATCACCGTCGTCCACCACGTCGAGCGTGACGCCCTGGAGCTTCTCCGGGTTGGCGATCACGTCGATCCGCACGATCCGGCCGCCCGCCACGGTGAAGCCCGCGATGCCGCTGGGCCGGTTGGGGTCGCCCACCAGGCGTCCCGGGCCGCCGTTGACCACGACCGGGCGGGAGTAGGGCAGGAAGAACGGGGCCGACTCGAGCATGTGCCGCGCGACCTGCTCGGCGCCGGCCAGGGCGGACGAGGCGGCGTGCCGGTTCGCACCCAGGTCGATCCGGAAGGAGACGTCCGGATCGAGGGTGACCATGAGCGCGTCGAAGTCACCCTCCTGCGCCGCGGCCAGGAACGCGTCGACGACGCGGCGCTGCTGCCTGAGGTCGCCCTCCGGCTGCGGCGCGGACTGCACCCGCCGGCGCGCCCGGCTGGCCAACTGCCGAGCCGCCGCCGGGCTGCGGTCCACGATGGGGCCGACCTCGTCGAACGGCATGCCGAACACGTCGTGCAGTACGAAGGCGAGCCGCTCGGCCGGGTTGAGGGTCTCCAGCACGATCAGCAGCGCGAGACCGATGGCCTCGGCCTCGATGCTCTTGTGCTCGGGGTCGTGCGCGTTCGCGTTCGCGTCGGCCGAGCGCACGATCGGCTCCGGCAACCATGTGCCGGGATAATCCTCGCGGCGCAGCCGTCGGGCGCGCAGCATGTCGAGGCAGATCCGCCCGACGATCGTGGTCAGCCAGGCCCGCAGGTCGCGGATGTCCTCGTGCTCGTTGCGCGACACCCGCAGCCAGGTCTCCTGGACCGCGTCCTCGGCGTCGCTGCGCGAACCGAGGATGCCGTACGCGACGGACCGCAGGTGCGGGCGCAGCACCTCGAACTGATCGGCCGGCCACATCGCGCGCCGCGTGGGCGCCGGCCCGGGTTCGTTGTTCATGCGATGTAGACGAACGTCGACCCGAAAGTGTGACGTGCGGGCGGGGCGGGCGGTGTCGTGCGCCATCGGGTCGGGTAGGGCGGGGGCGGTTCGCCGACCAGGGTGGTGGAGCGGCGGGCGAACACGGATCGGGACAGGTCGGCGCGGGCGCCCGGTCGCGGTGGCAGGCGCAGCAGGTCGGGGAGTTCGGAACGGATGGGGGCGCGGGTCGCCCGGTCGGTAGGTGTCGGCAGACAGCCGACGCCCCCTCCGCAGCCGGGTCGAACGGCTTCGGAGGGGGCGTCGTCACGGGTGTACAGCCGGCTTCACCCGCGCCCGGGTGGCCGATGGCGTCGGTCGCGCGTCACCTGCCGGTCACGTGCGGCGCCACTTGCAGCGCCACTCGCGGCGTCGTTTGCGACGTCACTTGCGGTTCAGCCGCAGGGACATCGGGTCGATGCCGATGCCGTCGATCACGAACGTGGCGTCGCGCGTGGCGAAGTAGGGCGACAGCATGTCCACGAACGTCACCACGTCGACTCGCTTGACCAACTCGGCTTCGGCTGCGGTCCATTCGTCACAACCGGTGACGTCGGGCTTGGCCATGGCGAGACCCGTCAGACGCTTGTACTCGGGGTTGTCGATGGAGCCGAAGTTGATGCCGTCGGGTCCCGCGGGCCCGCTGAAGAAGGGGATGAGCTGGTCGGGTTGGGTGAGCGTGAGCGGGGTCCACGAGATGTCCCACTGGCCGGAGGCCAGCACCTCGCCGGTCGTCCCGTTCGTGAGCGGCTTGCGGGTGACCTTCACTCCGAACGACTTCCACTGTTGCACCGCCAGTTCGACGGCCGACAGGAGTTGGGAACCTCCCGTGGTGGGGTGCGGCAGCACGATCGACAGTTGCCTGCCGTCCTTGGTCCAGTACCCGCCCGACTTCTTCCAGCCGGCGGCCCGCAGCGCCGCCGCGGCGCGGGCGGGGTCGTGCGGCGGGGTGTTGGCGCTGACCGCGTCGGCCTGACAGGGCGGCAGCATGGTGGTGGCGACCCTGGTCGGCGCCGCTCCCTTGCCCCCGCTGGCCACCGCTCCCAGCTGCTTGAGGTCGAGTGCGGCGATCAGCGCCCAGCGCACCTGCGGATCGGCGGTGACGTGCCCGGGGCCCTCGTTGATCAGGAGCATGCCGAGCGGATCGCGCTGGATCTGGGCCTTCAGCCCGGCCGCCGACAACCGGATGCGGTCCGCGCCGGTGACGGAGGCGATGTCGAGCTGTTTGCCCAGGAGCAGGTTGGCCCTGGTGGACTCGTTGGAGACGACCTTGAAGACCACCCGCTCGGGCAGTTCGGCGGATCCGGTGCCGTTCGGGCCCCAGGCGTAGTCGGGTCGTTTGGTGTAGGTGAAGTGGTCGCCCGTCGCCACCTCGGTGAGTCGGTAGGGCCCGGTGCCGTCGGTGGCGTGGGTGAGCGAATCGGGTGCCGCGAGCCCCGAGGGGCACACCAGCGGCAGTCCCGTGGTGCCTCGCAGCAGGAACGGCGTCGGCTCGGGGGTGCGCAGCGTCAGGGTGTTGGTGGCGTCGTCGGCGGTGGCGACGGTTCCGGGTGCCACGGCCAGGCCGTACAGCGGCGAGGTGTTCTTCGGATCGACGATGTAGTTGTACTGGGCCGCGATGGCGGACGCGGTGAGCGGTTTGCCGTCGGCGCAGGTCACGTCGCGCCTGAGGGTGAAGGTTGCGGAGAGGGTGTCGGACGTCCATTTCTCGGCCACACTCGGCACGATCTGTCCGTCCGCCCCGATGCCCACCAGGGTGTCGTAGGAGAACCGGCTCATCACGGACGTGATCGTGGACAGCGAGGTGAGCGGGGACACGTTGCCGGGGTCATCGGTGATACCGATGGTCAGCGTGTCGCTCCCGCCCGCGCCGGCGCCGTCGGTGGCGCCGCATCCGGTGGCGAGCAGACCCAGGGCAACCGCCGTCGCGGCACCGCGCGCCACGCCTCTCATCGCGCACCGCCGGCGGAAACGGCGCAGCGCATCGACCGCTCGCCCCTCGATGCGGCGGCGAGCAGCCTACGGGTGGCCCGGCCCACCGCCCGGACAGCGGACCCGACCGCATCGGATCGTCCCATGCTGGATACCTCCTCGGAGAACGGCGCAGGTGCCGCAGAGGACGCTCACGGTAGGCAGCGTCCGGACACCTCGTATCGTCCGCCCGAACGAAGAACGACCGTCGATTCCGTCCGGATCACCAACGGCAAGCCCGATCATGTCCGACACTCTGCTCGAGATCCGCTCCGGCGCACGTTCATACCGTCGACCAACCGCTTGGGAGTCGAACACGACGCGGCTCGATCTCCCTGCGCTGCCGCGCGAGATCCCCGCGGTGGACGGCCCGGCGCGGAAAGGCCCGAGGCATGCAGCGGCCGACGCACGGGCCCGATGGCGGGGACGACGCACGGGCCCGCCGTACGCGGCGACCGCGCGTGCCTACGCGCGCGCGATGGACCGCGACGTGTACGGCTCCGACCGGCGGGCCGGGGGGGGTGGCAGGCGGGCCGTCGTGGGCCGTGTCGGGTTCAGGGGCCGCCGTCGGATCCGTGCGGCGGCCGGGGGTCGGGCTCCTCGGGCCGGTTCGCGTCCCCGGCGTCCGCGGCGCGACCCAGGAGCAGGTCGGTCACCAGGGCGAGCGGGGGCCAGTTCAGCCGGCCGTGGCGGGCCACCGCGTACGCGCGCATATCGACGTGCGGAAGGGTGAGCGGGAGCAGCCGCACCCCGGGGGACGTCGCGATGCCCCGGGGCAGCAGGCCCACCCCGAGACCGGCGCTGATCATGCCCTGGACCAGGTCGAGGCTGTCGGCCTGGTGGGTGACGTGCGGGGTGAACCCGGCGAGCGAGGCGAGCGTACGGACCACGGTCTCGTCCGCGGTGTTCCGGGAGTTGACGATCCAGTCGTGGCCGGCGAACCGAGCGAAGACCTCCGCCGTCGTGCCCCCGCCGTCGGCGGCGTCGGCCGCCTCGTCGGCGACGGCGTGCGCCGGCACGCCCAGGTCCCATCGCGCGGTCCACAGCGGTATGGCCCGCACGGTCGGGTCCTCGGCCGCCGGCGCCAGGTTGTAGTCGTAGGTCAGTGCCAGGTCCGTGCCGTCCTCGGCCAAGAGGGCCAACGCCTCGGCGGGTTCGTGCTCGCGGATCAGCACCCGGATCCGCGGATGGTCGGCGGCGAGGTCGGTGACCACGGGCAGCAGGTGGCCGCGGATGGCGGTGGCGAATCCGGCGACGCGCACGGTGCCGCTGGGCTCCGCGCCGGGGGCGAGGTCGTGTTGCGCCTGCTCGACGGCGGCGAGGATGGTCACGGCGTGTTCGGCCAGTCGGCGCCCGGCCGGGGTGAGCCGGACCCGGCGGCCGTGCGGCTCGATCAGGTCGGCTCCCATGTCGCGGGCCAGCGCCGCGATCTGCTGGGAGACCGTCGAGGTGCTGGTGCCCGACACGTCCGCGACCGCGTGCATGGAGCCCAGTCGGGCCAGTTCCACCAGTACCTGTAGCCGTCGGGTCTCCATTCCCCGATTGTCCACGATTCGCGAACGATGTGTTCCGAATCGGCACGTGGACACGAACAATGCGAAGCATCTCTACTTGGGTCATGAACACGTCGCCCGAACGCACCCGCCTCGCGACCGCGCGCCCGCAGCTGCCGGACGCCGCGACGGGCGCCCTGATGGCCGTCGCCGCAATGTCCACCGTCCAGCTCGGGCTGGCGCTGTCGGTACCGCTGATCGACCGGCTCGGCGCGCTGGGCACGGCCGGGCTGCGACTCGCGTGGGCGGGCCTGGTCCTGCTGGTTCTCGTCCGGCCGCGCCGCCGCGACTTCACCGGCCGGGACCTGTGGGCGTGCACGATGCTGGGCGTGGTGAGCGGGGGCCTGATGCTCTTCTTCATGCTCGCCGTGGCGCGCCTGCCGCTGGGCACCGCCAGTGCACTGGAATTCCTCGGCCCGCTGGCGGTGTCCCTGTACGGCGCCGGCCGTGGTCGCAGGCGCTGGACGGCGCTGGCCGGCATCGGGGTCGTGCTGCTGACCGAGCCGTGGCATGCCGGGATCGACCCCCTCGGTCTCGGCTTCGCACTGGCCGCCGCGGCCTGCTGGGCGGCGTACATCCTGCTGACCCAACACGTCGGCGACCGGGTCACCGGCCTGAACGGGCTGGCCGTGTCCATGCCGGTGGCGGGCCTGGTCGCGATGCTCGTCGCCGCCCCCGCCGGGCTGGGTGAGGTGACCTGGCCGCTGTTGCTGATCATGCTGGGGCTGGCCGTGCTGAGCGCCGTGCTGCCGTTCAGCCTCGAATTCCTCGCGTTGCGCCGGCTGAGCACCTCCGCCTTCGGGACCCTGATGAGCCTGGAACCGGCCATCGCACTGCTGATGGGCCTGGTGGTGCTGGACCAGATCCCCGGTCCGATGCCCGCGGCCGGTGTCGTCCTCGTCGTACTCGCCGGCATCGCCGTCACCCGCGCCGACACCCGCACGACCCCGGCCCGCGAGCACGGGAACCTCGCCCCCGCCCCGCCTCCCGAACCCACCGTGCAAGAGGTACGCGCGGACGTCTCCGGCCAGACCACGCCCGAGCACGGGAACGTCCCTGTCCCCCGAGTCGCCCGCAGCTCGGCGACGTCCACGGGCCGGGGTCCGGGTCCGGGTCCGGGGGTCACCCACCCCGGAGAGCGCTGCGCCGACACCCTCGGCTGATCCGGATCGCGGATCGGGAGCAACCGCCCCTGTGGAAACCGGAGTTCGCCGCAGCGCCAGCCCCGGTGATGCGCCACACGTCGGCCCGGGCCCACCCGCTGCAACCGAACGGCGGGGCCCACCCGCGCTTCGCCCGCGACACCGGATCGGGTGAACCCGCGGACAGCGCGGGCGGTTCGCCCCGATGGCCGTGGACCCGTACCCGGGTCGGCCCCCGGTGTTGCCCGTTGCCGGCTGCTGATTCAGCGGCGTGGACGGCCGCGCGTCGCCTCGGCGTGTGCCCGTTCGAAGAAGCTTCGGCCGCCCGGGTAGGTCCAGGGCACGTGGAAGCCCTGGTGGTCGGTCGCCTCGAACCGCACCGCGAGTTCGGACCAGCGCTGGGACCTGGCCAACGCGTAGCCCAGCGCGCTGTGGTCGGACAGGGCGCTGGGGTGGCGCGGCGAGGCGTCCACGGGGTAGCGGTCGAGGGCGGTGTCGAGGTCCGTCTGTCGGGCGGCGGCCCGCCAGAAGTCGGTGTCGTCCGCGTTCCCGTCCCGGTGCATCCGCTGCGCGTACTCGATGTGCGCCTCGACGAGCAGGATCACCAGGGGCGAGCCGTCCGGCGCGTCGGCCGCGGCCTTGCGCGCGAACTCGTACATGTCGGTGTGCGATCCGTGCCACTTCTCGCACAGGTACTGCAACGCCGCGTCGTGACCGGCGCGATGCCGCGGGTCACGCTCGCACAGTGCCGCCCATCGGGCGTCGAACACGGCGCGCGAGACGCCGAGTCCGCGACACACGCGCAACCACGAGACCCACGGGGTGGGATCGTCGGCCGCGGCCTCGGTCGCGAGCAGGCACGCGCGGTCGGCCTCGACCAACAACTCGTGGAAATCGGCGAATTGGCGTCCGCTGGTGAGGCTCGCCTGCTTCGCGCCGCGCGCGTTCCAGGCCGCGCGCACCGCCGCCGCGGCCGCCACCACCAGCGGATCCGGCGACTCGGGCCGCTCGGTGCGCCATGTCCACAACCACTCCGGGTGCAGCGCCGCGACCTCGCCCAGCGCGGTCACGGCGACCACCCGGCGTGCCCAATCCCGTCCCACCCGATCCAACAGCGCGGCAGCCGGCGCGAAGTCGCCGTCGCGCGCGAGACCTTGCGCGATGGCGCGGATCTCGTCGTCGTCCAGCGCGGCGTCCCACACCAGCACGGGTGCCGGCGTAGCCGAACGCACCGACGTGAATCGTCCCCAGAGTGACATGAGCATGGATCCTATGCGCCTCCCTGACCCACCGTCAGGGGGAAAAGCGGAAGCCCCGGAGCGCACCCGCCGCCGGCCGCCCGGACAGCCGCGTGCCACCGGGACTCGGCCGTGGCGCCCCTCCTCGCCCGCCGCTCCACCGATCCGCCCGATTCCACCGATGCGTCTGATTCCTGCGGTAGACGATCACGGCCGAGCAGCCGGACGTGGTGCCGCCGGCCGCGCCCCGGTACGAGAAGCACGACCTGTCCTGCACCGACAGGCACCCGTCCGTGCACACGACGGTCACTCCCGCGATCGATCCACCGCGGCAGGCGCGTACCGACTTCGACGCGTTCCACGCGATCGCCGCACGCCGAGGCTAACCGGCGCGCGAGCATCCGGGCATCCGGCGCGATCCGGCGACCACCGCGCTCAAACACTGCACTCCGGGCGGGACCGCCCTGGACCGGCGGGACGCCCCTGGGCCGGCGACCGGGCAGTGCCCACCGGTGCGGGGCCGGACCATGCCGGAGCCGACCATGGTCGAAGGCGACCACCCGGCGGTGGCAGCCGGGATGGGCACGCCCGGGCCGCTCGCCGATTCGCGGGATCTGCCCGCCAAGGGCATCACCTTCGACGTTGCGCGAGAGGTCGGGGAGCCGGGTCGTCGTGCTCGCGATGCCGCTGGTTCGCGCCTCTCCCGTCCACCCGCCCCGGGCACGCCTTCGGCGGCCCGCCGGGCCACCTCTTCGGGCTTCCCGGTCACGGCCGCCGCCGACGTGGTGCACAGGTCCGGGACGAGCCGGCCGGCGCCGAGGCCGACCGCATCAAGGGTCGGCCGGACCGGCTTCCGACCGGCCGACCCTCCGGCCCGGAGGCGTCCCCCCCCGCAGCTCGACAACCGCCCGCCGGGCGCGACCCGGCGGCCCGACGCGGCCGGGGGTACGTCAACCCGTGGCACGGCAGGCGGCGGGGTCAGAACGAGCCGCCGCCGTCACCGCCCCAGCCGCCACCGCCGTCGCCGCCCCACCCGCCGAAGCCGCCGCCGCCGTCACCGCCGCCGAAGCCACCGAAGCCGCCGTCCCCCATCCCGTCCGCGCCCGCGGCATAGCCCATGTTCATGAACGCCCCGAGCGTGGTCCCGATCAGCAGGCCGGGCAGCAGCATGCCGCCGTACCAACCGGCCGCCCACGGCCCGTAGGCGGGACCCGCCTCCCAATAGGGCCGGCGTCCACCGGGGGCGTCCACCTCGCGGATCGCCGGGTCGAGGCCGTCGTCCAGGCGCGCCGCGTCGGCCGCGCAGACCGGTACGTCCCGCTCGGCGCCGTCCCCAGGCGCCCAGCGCATGTCCCGCACGGACGGGCCGTGCCGCGGGTCGAAGAAGCACGGCGGTCGGCGCTGCGGAAGCGGCGTGCCCCGGCGCCGGGCCTCCAGGGTCGCGAGGGCGAATCGCCCGTCGTCCAGGGCCTCGCTGACCGCGCGCACGTCCGCCGGTTCGCGGGCCGCCGCCATGGCCGACTTCGCCCGCTCGTAGGCGTCGAGGGCGTTCGTCCATTCCGCGCGCATGCCGTCGTCGGAGTCGGCCGCACCCGGGTCGAAGGCGGCCCGTTCGAGCGTCTCGCCGTACGCGGTGATGTCCTCGTCCACCACGGGCCGCACCTGCTCCAGTTCCTCCCGCGCCTGGGCCACCCGGCGGGTACGGCTGCGCCTGCGCGCCAGCAGGAGCACGCCGACCCCGGCGGCGATCACGACCGCGACCACGGTGAGGCCGACCCACGACGAGCCGCCGCGGTCGTCCGCGGGCGCCGATCCCTGGCGCGCGTCGGCCACGGCCCCGTCGACGAAGGCGGTGAGCAGACCCGGCCCGTCGCCCTGGTGCGCGGCGAGCACGTCGCTCTTGAGCGTGGCGAGCCGCGCCCGGGACATCACCGACGCATCGGCCGCGGCATCGAACCTACGGCCCACCGCGACCGCGTACACGCCCGGTCGGCCCACCTGCTCGCGCAGGCCCGACAGTACCGCCGCCGGCGAACCGGCCGTCGCGAGCGGCGAGTCGGCCGGCACGGCGACCACGAAGACCGGCTTGCCGGACGACCGGATCCTGGCCCGCAACGCATCGGCGGTATCACCGGGCAGCACGTTCGCGGCTGCCGGAACGGTGTACACCGGATCGTCCCGCAGCGAGGCCGCGATCGTCCCGATGCCGCCGCCGGAGGCCGAGTGCGCGGGCGCCGACGCGAAGGCCAGGATCGCCAACACGAGCGTCAACCCGAGCACGGCCGCCCTCGACGGCAAAGACTTGTAACGAAATGCACCTTTCGTCATGTATTCAGGCTACTGCCGCTCCCCCGGCCGCCCGGGTGGACGCCACGTACGGGCCGCCGGTCACCCGGGCAGGCGGCACGTACGGGCCGGCCGCCGCCCGGGCAGGCAAGCACGTACGGGCCACCGACCGCCCGAGCAGGCGGCACGTACGGCCACCGCCCGCCCGGGTTTGCCGGTGCTCAGCGCGGCTGCGCCAGGGACACCGAGGCCACCCGCCGGTCGTCGGGCCCGGCCTGACAGGTCACGTCGCGGGCCGGGAGCCGGCCGGTGACCAGGTAGGCGGTGGTCGCCTCGTCGGCACACCGATTGCCGGAGTAGGTGTACACGCCGTGACCTTCGCCCCCGTCGACGGTGATCATGCGCGACCCCTTGAGGGCGCGGTGCATCGACCGGGCCGCGACGAGCGGGGTCTGGGAGTCCCATTCGTTCTGCACGATGAGCGTGGGCACCCGGTTGTCCACGACGGTGAGCGGCTCGCGGGGTGCGTTCCAGAACGCGCAGGGCGAGATGCCCGACGCGTGGTCGCCGTAGAGCGGGTAGCGGATCGTGTCGAGTGCGGATTCCACCCGGTAGCGCCAGGGGTCGCTCGGCCACCGGGTGTCGCCGCAGACCACCGACCACGTCCCGGATATGTCGGGCCCGTCCACAAACGTCCCTGGCAGTTCGGGGGTCGGCTCACCGGCTGCGGCCTGCTTCAGGATCACCACCCACTTCGCCGCTTCGGCGACGGTGGCGAACATGTGCCGGTAGCTGTCCCGGATCCGTGCGCCGTCCAGGGAGGCGGTGCCGACGACGATCGGCTCACGGTCCGCGCGGGCGACCAGATCCCGGAAGGTCGCGGTGACCCGGGCCGGGGTGTCGCCGAGGTGATACGTGTCCGAGCGTTCGGCGGTCCACTGCGCCCATCGCCGGAAATTGGCCTCGCCTTCCGAGCCCCAGAGGCGGAACATCTCGCGCCACATCCGATCGGGATCGACCGCGCTGTCGAGCACGAAGCGGTCGGCGCGGGAGGGGAACAGTTGTGCGTAGACAGCGCCGAGCGCGGTGCCGTAGGACACGCCCAGGTAGGAGATCCTCCGCTCGCCCAGCACCGTCCGGATCACGTCCATGTCCCGGGCCGTGTTGCGGGTGGTGATGTGCGGGAGCAGATCACCCGCACTCGCACGGCACTTGTCCGCGACCGTGCGGGCCCACGCGACGTTGGAGTCGAACGTGCGGTAGGGGCGCAGGATGGTCCGTTCCTCGTCGGTGAGGCCGCACCGGACGGGAGTGCTGCGGCCGATGCCGCGCGGGTCGAAACCGATGCGGTCGTAGCGGTCCTTCACCGGTTGCGGCAGGGTGGCGTCCATTTCCCAGGGCATGCCGAGCCCGGGACCGCCCGGCCCACCGGGGTTGAGCAGCAGGACACCGTGCCGCTCGGTCGGATTCGCCGCCTTGATCCGGGAGATCGCCACGTCGATGGCACGACCGGTCGGATTGCGGTAGTCCAGCGGCACCCGGACGGTGGCGCACTCGAAGGAGGCGGGCGTATCCGCGCCGCAGCGCTGCCAGTTCGGGTGTTGTCGCGCGTAGGCACCGAGGTCGCCCGACTCGTCGGCCGGGACCGGAGCCGCGCCCGCGGTACCGGCGGCGAGGGTGGGCGTGAGGCCGGCGATGACGGCAACGGCGAGCAGCGGGGCGAGCCGACGCCCGCGCACCCTTCCGAATCTCGACCGAATACCCGGCGCGGCAGGGGAGTCCGTGGAATCACGTCGAACGCGAGATTGTTCCTGTGATCGCATGTCAGGGAGGCTACGAATCCGGAACGGGACCCACCTCATCCTCGGGCACGAGGGACTCGGGTACCGGGCCGCAGACCGAAACGCGCCGCACATCCCCCACTGGGAGCAGGACTTCGGTACCGGGCCGCAGACCGAAACGCGCCGCACATCCCCCACTGGGAGCAGAACTTCGGTACCGGGACGCGGCCGGCGACCGGCACCTGCGATCGAGGGCCACGGTCGACCGGAGGATCGACGCCCGCGCCGCCGAACCCCTGGCATCGTTACGCCCGACCCATGCCCGGCCGAGACCGGCGAGCCGTCCGTACGCCCCACGCAGCCGTACCGACACCGGCCGCCGCGCCGCATCCCAACTGCCGCGACCCACGAGCGATATCACCCGACGAACCGACCGAGGACGCAACCCGGGCGCGCCTCCGCCCCGTCGCCGCGCCGCCCCGCCGCACCGCTGCACCGCTCGCACCGCTCGCACCGCCGAACCCACGCACCCGGCCCGCACCGCTCGCGCACACCGCCGCACCACTCGCGCGCAGCACTCCACCTGAGCACCATCGCCCCGCACCAGCACCCGCACCGCCCGCGCGCACCGCCGCACCCACGCACCGCCGCGTCCGCCGCACCCCGGCGTACTCGTGCGCACCCCACCCGCACACCGACCACCCGCCGCCGCCCACGCGCTCCCGCCCCGCCCACCCCTCCCCCACGCGTCGCCCGCCCGCCCGCGCGTCGTCGGCGCGCGACCTCACGCCCGGGCGCGCAGCGTGCCGCCCGGCAGCCCCAGCAGCCGCTCGGCCGTTCCGATCGCCATGTCGTGCAGGGCCGGGTGGTCGAACGGGGTGTCGTCGTTGCTGTAGGCGCCGAGGCCGTCCACGTTGACCAGGATGTGCAGGGCGACCCCGAGCGGGTCGTCCGTGGTGAACTCACCCGCACGTACCCCCTCATGGACGAGCGCGGTGAGGGCGTCGCGGGTGAGTTCCTCCTGGCCTCGGACCGCCGCGCGCAGGCCGGGTTTGAACCGGCTGACGTGGCGGGCGTTGAGCCAGAGCCGGCCGAGGTCGACGTACTCGCCGTCGGTCAGGCGCGTCAGGAAGCGGGCGAGTCGATCGACGGGGGCGAGCCCGGCCTCCGCATCCGGGAGCAGCGACGCGCGTTCCTTGGTCGCGGCGTGCGTGAAGGCTTCGCTCACCAGGTCGTCGGCGGCCGGGGCACGACCATGACGCTCTTCGCGACCCTGGTCTTCGACTTCCTCACAAGCGTCAACACGATGCTCGAACTCGTGGTCGTCGTCACCGGTCCGGCCATGGCGGTGGCCGTGACCGACCTGCTCCTGCGCCGCAACCGCTACGACGGATCCGCCCTTCTCACGGCACGACGCGACGGCCCGTTCGGGTATCGCGGCGGCGTGCACGTGGCCGGCGTCCTCGCCATCACCGTCGGCGGCCTCATCGCCGCGATGTGCGTGACCACGAGCTTTTGGACCGGCCCCCTGGCCACGGTCACGGGCGACCTCGACCTGGCCATCCCGGGCGGGATGCTCACCGCCGCGGCGATCTATTGGGGCGTGGCCCGCGCCATGCGATCGATCCCGCGCGCATGACCCGCACCCCCGACGCACACGACGCCCGAGCCACCCGCGTCACCGCCGGGTCCGGGCCGGCCGCGAACGCCCCGATCACCACCCCCATACCGGCCCCGACCCCGAAAGAGAACCACCCCGTGCACGCCGACGTCATTGTGCTCGCCCGACACGTCGAACACCTCCACCCCGATCCCGGGCCGAATACGGGCACACACCCGGCCCCGGCCCCGGCGCCGGACCCGGACAGGGACACGCGGAGCGACACGACGGATCCGATCGCCGCGTCGTCCCCCTCGAACGCAGTGGCGATCCACGACGGCCGCATTCTCGCCGTCGGCGACGCCGCGACCATCGCCCCGCTTCGCGGCCCCGCCACGACCGTGTACGAGTTCCCGGAGGCCACCATCCTGCCGGGCCTGGTCGACGTACACGCCCACCCCGTCTGGGGGTCGATCTCGATCGGGAGCGGCGTCGACCTGTCCGGCGCCGCCACCCTCGACGAGGTATGCCGACTCCTCGCACCGGCCGTCGGCACACACCCCGAGGACGCGTGGATCACGGGATACGACCTCGACGTCAACGCGTTCCCCGGCGAGCCGACCGGCGCCGTGCTCGGGGAGCGTTTCCCCGGACGCGCCGTCTCGCTCATGACCCGCGACGCCCACGCGCTCGTCGTGAGCCCCCGCGTCGTGGAACTCGTCGGCCTCACCGGCCAGGAGACTTTCACCGACGCCTCCTCGATCGAGGTCGGCCCGGACGGCCGCCCCACCGGATATGTGGTCGAACTCCAGGCAATGGACCTGGTGTTCGCGCACTACCCCGACGTACCCGTGCCCACCGCCGCCGGGTACGTGCGGCGCGAACTCGAACGGCTGGCCCGCGGCGGCCTCACCGGCCTGCATGCCCTGGACTTCGCCGACCCCTCCGAGGCCGTCTACCGACACCTCGAACAACACGGCGAGTTGCCGGTGCGCATCCGCTGCTCGCCCCTGGTGGCGGCCGACTCGGGCCCGGAAGCGTGGCAGCACGTCGCCGATCTCCAGGGCCTGCGCGGCCGGCGCTGGCACGTCGAGGGGGTGAAGTTCATGCTCGACGGGACCGCCGACAACGGCACGGCCTGGTTCGAACGCCCGGACACGCACGGCGAGAACTGCGAACCGCTGTGGCGCGACGTGGACGCCTACCGCGCCGCGATGCGGTTCTTCGTCGAGCGCGGCATTCCCACCGCCACCCACGCGATCGGCGACCGGGCCGTGCGCTTCGCGCTCGATGTCATCGAGGAGATCGGACCGGTCCCCCGAGCCCCGCATCGCATCGAACACGTCGAGTCCATCCCCGACGACCTCCTCGGCCGCTTCGCCGAACTCGGCGTCGTGGCAAGCCTGCAACCCGCGCACGCCACCCGACATACCCGCGGCGACGGCACCGACAACTGGTCGCGGCGCATCGGGCCCGACCGCGCCGCGCACGGCTGGCGCACCCGCGACCTCGTGGACCACCACGCCGTCGTGGCACTGGGCTCCGACTGGCCCATCGGCCCGGGAGATCCGCGCGTGGGGCTCGCCGACTGCCAACTGCGCCGCCCCGTCGACGAACCGGGCACCATGCCGGTACAACCGAAGCAGGCGCTCACGGCACGCGAGGCGTACGCGGGCATGACGCTCGCCGCCGCCCACGCCGCCGGCGCTTCGCACCGACTCGGCCGCATCGCCCCGGGCTACCTCGCCGACCTCACCGTCCTGGCCGCGAACCCCCTCGACCTCACCCCCGAGGCCCAGGCCCGCAATCCCGTGTTCGCCACCGTCGTCGAGGGCAACGTCCTGCTGCACACCCACCTTCCCAAGGACCGCCCGTGACCGCCGCACCGAGCCCCCACCCCGAACCCCGAACCCGCCTGCACATCACGGCCGCCGGCGACCCTCGCACCCGCGGCATCGCCCGCGGACAGGCACTGCGCGCGGGCATCCAGGGGGCAATCGACACCTACGACCGGCTCTTCGCGCTCGGCGGCATCACCCCCGACCGGGTCCGCGACCACGCCGACCGCGCCCTGGCCACGATCGACGGCTTCCGCCCCGACGCCCGCGCCGAGATCGAGGGCGTCGCCGCCGGCGCACACGTGCAGACGTGGCGCATCGCGGCCCTGAACGCGCGCACCGAGATCCTCGCCCACAGCACGACCGTGCCTCCGGGCGAATGCACCACCGTGGTACGCCGGTTCGACCACGCCGTGGCGCCCGCCGCAGCCACGTTCGGCATCCAGACCTGGGACTGGCACGTCGAAATCGCCGACCACTGGCACACGTTCGATTCCCGCGGCGGCCGGCACGACGTGGTCGGGCTGACCGAGCACGGCATCCTCGGCAAGATCGGCATCAACAGTGCCGGCCTCGCCTTGCACTTCAACATCCTCGGCCACGTGCGCGACGGGGTCGGCGGCATCCCCATGCACGTACTGGCGGCGATCGTCCTCGAAGAGGCGGCCGACGTCACCGAGGCACTGGAGATCGTCCGCAGCGCCCCGGTCGCCTCCTCCGGATCGTTCGCGCTGTTCGATCCGTCACGCGCCGTCCTCCTGGACCTGAGCCCCTCGGGCGTCTTCGAGATCGAACCCGAGAACGGCGTCCTGCTGCGCACCAACCACTTCCTCACCCCGATACCTGCGGCGAACGAGAAGACCTGGCTCTACCAGCCCGACTCGACCGAGCGCCGCGACTTCGTCCAAGCCCGCCTCGCCCGCCGCGGCGCACCGAACACGCCCGACGAACTGGTGGACTTGCTGGTCACCGGGCCGGGCGAACCACCCGTGACCTGCGTTGCCGATCCGGACAAGCCGCTCGGCCAACGCTGGGCCACGCTCGCCACCGTCATCCTCGAACCCGCCACCCGCACCGCGACCATCCTCGACGGCACACCCGCCGACGCCGCCTCCGGAACCTGGCGCAGCCTCACGGCGTGACGCCTCGATGGCGGCCGAGCCGCCCGATGCACCACCGGGGCCGTGGCGCAGCGGTCGAGGACCTGCACGGACCGCAGGGGCGGGGTCGATCACGGTGTCGAAGGTCGGCGGACCGCCTCGCCCGCGCCCGCCGGGGGCACGTCCAGGTGTGCCAGCACCCGGTCGACCCGGTGGCGCCAGGTGTGCCGGTCGAGCACCTGGCGTCGGGCCTGCTCGCCGAGCGCGGTGCGCAGCGGTTCGTCGGCGAGGAGTTCGGTGATCGCCTGCGCCCAGGCGGCCGCGTCGGTGGGGGGACGCAGGAGGCAGTTGACCCGGTCGTCCAGGACCTCGCGCAGCACCGGCAGGTCGGAGGCGACGACGGCGCGCCCGTGCGCCATGTACTCGAACATCTTCATCGGCGAGGCCCAACGGCCCGTCTCGCAGTGCCCGTCGGCGGTGTACACCCTGGCCTGGTACGGCGCCAGGACCACGTCGAACAGCGGGTAGTAGGCGCCGACGGTCGCGGGCGGCCGGTGTCCGTGGAAGTGTGCGTTGGCCACGTGGTGCCGGGGCCGGGTCCAGTGCGCGAGGTCTTCGGGGGTGCCGCCGACCAGGTGGAAGTCGAGGTCGGGCAGCCGCCTCGCGAGGTCGAGGACGAGGTCGATGCCGCGCCCCTCGTACAGGTGTCCGACGTAGCCGATCCGCGGCGCGTCCGGCCGCCCCGGCAGTTCCGGCCGGCCACCCGCCCCGCCGCTGCCGTCGGGTGGGTCTGCTCCTTCGGGCGCGACCACGATCGGGAGCCGCGCCGATGCGCCGTACACACGCCGGTATTCGTGTTCGAGCGCCCCGGTGATCACCACGATCCGCGCGAGCACGTCCGCGTGCAGTAGGTCGTGTTCGATGCGCAGGGTGTTCGGGTCGTCCCGCATGCGGTGGGTCTCGTACACCAGGGGTGCGACGCCGACCCCGGCGGTGAGGGCGTACAGGTCGTGGCCGTAGATCAGGTCGGGGGCGTCCCGCACGAGCAGCCTGCGCACCCGTTCGGCGCGTACCCGGTAGCCGGCCGGGGTGTAGTCCGGACTCGACACCGTGCGGATGCGGAACCGGTGGCGGACACCGTAATAGGCATGCGGATTCTCGACGGCGAACGAGCCGGGCGCGGTGTACAGGCTCACCCGGTGGCCGGCCCGGGCGAAGGCGTCGCACATCCGCATGGCGTGCACGCTGTTGGCGTAGACGGAGGGCACGCTTCCCGGGTGCAGATAGGCGATGTGCACGGCCGGCTACGCCCGGACCGATGCGACGGCCGGGCCCCACGTCACGCCGCGTGTCGGGTGGTGCGTCCGGTTGGCGGCGATGCGCTCCTGCTCGGCCCGTCGGCCCACCCGGGCATGCGGACACCGCTCGGGTGCAATGTCGTCCCGCGGCATGTCGGGCTCCCTTCGGCCGGCCGACGTCGCCTCCAAGGGTCGACTTCGGCACCGTCGACGGGAAACGCCACAGCCGCCATGGTGTGGGAGGGAGCGCCCTGCGGACAAGACGGGAACTCCGTTGCCCCGGGCGGCGGGTGAGGTCGGCCGGGCCGAAATCGCCCTTGCGTCCGCACTCGACGTGGTCGGTACGCGGCCGGGCGGCGGGCAACCGGGCAGTCACGCGGTCACGCGGTCACGCGGTCACGCAGCCAGGGGTAGCCACGCAGGCGGCGCGACGCGGTCGCGGGCGTCTCCCCCGGTCGGCGGGGACCGCCCTCTCCCGGCCCCGCGCCCTCCGCGCGACGCCGAGCACCCTGTTTCAGGACAACATCCCGATCACGTTCTCGGTGATGACGCGCACCCGCCGATCCAGCGGAAGCACCCGCGGCCAGTCGACCGTGGCGGCGGTGAAGACCGTGCCGCCGCGGGTGTACAGGCCCACGGTCGCCGCCCGCACGCCACCGCTGCCGTCCTCGCGCACGGCGTGGTGCCAGCCGGCGGCCGGGTCCGTGGGGAGTTCGGCGACCCCCAGGATCGTGAAGTCGACCGGTGTGCCGTCCTCGCCGGTGGCCACGGCCGTTCCCCGCGCGTCGCGGCGCAGCGCGGCACCGTCGCATTCGTAGCCGACCAGGGCGTGTTCGACGCCGAGGAGGTCGCCGTCGCGCAGTCCGGTGCCGGCGAAGAGCGGGTGGTGGGCGTGTTGGACGGTGAAGCCCAGCGGTGTTCGCGGACCGAGCCAGTGGCCGCCGCCGTTGCGGTAGCTGACGCCGATCAGGCTGTTCTCCGGTTCGCTTTCCCACCAGTGGTCGGGGGCGCCGCGGAGCGCGTCGAGATCCGCGCCGAGCACGGCGCCCGGTGGGAACTTGGTGCACGCCAGGGCCGTACCGCCGTCGGTGACCGTGACGCGCCACCAGCAGGTGTTCGCGCCGAAGACGGCGATGTTGCCGCCGCGGTCGCGGAAGGCGGTGACGTGTCGGCGGGTGGGGGCGCTCCAGTACTCGTCGTGGCCGGCGGAGAGCAACAGCCGGTATCCGTCCAGGATTTCCGGCGTGGTGTGCAGGTCCAGGTCGGTGCAGTAGTCGATCGTGTGGCCGTTCGCCTCCAGCCACGCGATGAAGGGCGCGTCCCAGTGCGCGAACGTCTGGCGCGGGGTGCGCGGGTCGTGGGCGTCCGGCCGGCCCTTGACCGGGCCGCCGATGCCGCCGCCGGGACGGCGCAGGTCGACGATCCTGGTGCCACCGGGCGGCGGGGCCGCCCGATGGTGGATCGAGCGGTACAGGCTGCCGCCGCCGCTCTCGTTGTAGGCGTGGTAGGTGAAGATCGGCACCTTGTAGAGGATGCGTGCGGCGGGCACGTGGGGCGTGACCACGAACAACATCCGCCCCGCGCGTGCGTCCACCGCCTCGGCGCTCTGCGGGGCCGGTTCCGGCGGCCCGGCGGCGTCCGCGCGCAGGATGGCCAGGTACACCCCGGAGGGCCAGTCCGCGGGCACCGGGAAGTCGTGGCCGGGCCAGTCCCAGTCCTCGTCGTGGCGGCGGGCGGGCGCATGGCTGCCGTCCGCCTCCAGCGCGGCCATGTGACGCAGCGTGACACCGCATCGGTACACGTCCACCCGGAAGCGACGGGCGCGGGTGGACACGTGCAGGCGCAGGGTGTCGCCGGCGCGGACGCCGGGCCGGGCCGGATAGCCGTCGACGGCGGGCGAAGCCGTCCCGGAGGCGGTCTCGTGGTGCGGATCGGGCATGAGGCGGCTCCGCGGGGCGCTCGAACGACGACCGGCCTGGGCCGGCCGGGTGACCAGGGCTGCCTATCAGGATCCGCGTGGCCCACGCCATGCCAAGGGCGGAATCCGGCCACCGGGCGGAGCGTGGCGGCCGTCCCGACGGGAGTGCGGGGTGTGCCGACCGCACGCGCCCTGCCGTCACTCGTCGTCGCTTGTCGTCTCCGGAAACGAACCGGGTTGCGCCACCGGGGAGTTGCTGCGCGAGGCACGGACCGAGGCGCACCCGAACCCGCGTCCGCCGCCCCGCGCAGCCGGCCGCACGCACCGCCTCGACCCCGACCGTCCGCCGGCCGCGCACCCTCCGCCGGGAACGCCCCGCACACGATCATCATTTTCACAACCGATCGGATGGCCGATCCCATCGGGCGTTGCTACGCTTTCCAGGCGTCGTTCGACGTGTCCCCCAGCCCTTTGCCGCGCGCCTGCCGTGGTCGTGCCGAGGTGTGCGGACGAGGAGGGAATCCCATGCGCCCTGCACAGCTCATTCGCTCCTTCGAGCAGATCACCACCGACCGGCTCGGCTCGGACCGGCCCGTGGTCACCCTCTTCAGCGGCGGATTGGACAGCAGTTACCTGTTGTACCGGCTCCGCTACGGCGGCTTTCCCGAGATCCACGCCGTCAGCATCGACCTGGGCGAGGACGAGAGCAGCGCGGCGAAACAGGCCATCGCCGACCGGCTCGGGGTACGGCTGCACATTCTCGACGGACGGCAGGCATTCGCCGAGGAGTTCGTGCGTCCCGCGATCACCGCGCAGGCCGTGTACCTGGACACCCACCCGGTCAGTTCCACGCTCAGTCGCCCGCTGATCGCGCGGCTGGCCGTGCGGACGGCCCGCGAGTTGGGCGCCTGTGCGGTGCTGCACACGGCCAACCGCTCGCAGAACACGCTGCGCCGGCTCAACGGGGCGCTCGCCCTGCTCGGCTTCGACGGGTGGTACGGCAGCCCGTACGACCTGGAACCGGTCGATCGGGAGCGAAAGATCCGCGAACTCAAGGAAATCGGCCTGGATGAGTTGAGCGATCGTGTGGTCAGTGGCGACTCCAACCTGTGGTGTCGCGAGTTCGAGTCGGGAATCCTGGACGACCCCGAGGAGCACTGCGTACCCGAGCACATGTACCGGTGGAGCGCGATTCGCGACACGGGCGACAACGAGCGCATCGAGATCGGATTCGTGCACGGGGTGCCCCGGTCCGTCGACGGCGTCGAGATGCCGATGGTGGAGTTGGTCGCCGCGCTCAATCGTCGGGTCGGCGCCTTCGGCATCGGCCGCTATGCCGGTCTCGAACACCTCGACGACGGCGAGAAGGTCCTGGAGATCCGCGAAATGCCCGCCGCCTGCCTGCTGTTGCGCTCGTACCGGCAGGTGGAGTCGGCGACCCTGGCGGCGGAGACCATCCGCGAGAAGATGCACCTGGAGCAACTGTGGGTGCGGGAAGCGCTGGAGGGCCGCTGGTTCGGTGAACTACGGTGCGCGGTCCAGTCGTTCATGGACTCCTGCGCGGAGCACACGACCGGTTCCGTCGAGTGGGCGCTGCGCGTCGGTGCGGCCGACACCCGTGGCGTGCACGCGGGGCGACCCACCTACGTGCGCGATCGCGAAGCCTGGGAGAAGGAGTCGATCCGGGCCGAGAGCAGTGCGTACACGTGCGGCTACACGTGTACCCGAGGCGCCGCGTACAGCGGGGTTTGAGCCGCCGCCGATCGGAGGGACCCGCCCATGCTGCACACGACCGTTTCCCCCGCGCACGCCCCCGTCGACGTGTCCGCCTGCCTCCGTCACGTGCGCACCGCATGCCTGCGCAGCGGGCCACCGCGGCTGATCGGGGTCGAATTGGAATGGCTCGTCCAGGACCGCCGCGATCCCGCGCTGCCCGTCGACGAGGCCCGCTTGGCGGGGGCGCTCGACGCGTGTGCCCCCGGGCTGAGGCTGCCGCTGGGCACGGCCCTCAGCCGTGAGCCCGGCGGCCAGGTGGAGCTCAGCTCGCAGCCTGCCGACTCGCTCACCGCGTGCGTTCGGAGCGTGCGCGAGGACCTGCGCACCGTGCGCGCCGCACTGGCGTCGGTCGGATACCGCACGGCCGGGTACGGCGTCGATCCCTGGCGCGAGCCCGCCCGCACCCTGGTGCACCTGCCGCGCTACACCGCCATGGAGCGCCTGTTCGACCGTTGCCATCCCTGGGGCCGGTTCATGATGGGCGCCTCGGCCTCGGTGCAGGTGTGCGTGGATGCCGGTACCGAGGGCCCCGGCCCGTTCGGCCGGCGCCGGCGGTGGCGCCTGGCGCACCTGCTCGGACCGGTGCTGGTCGCCGCCTTCGCCAACTCCCCACTGTTCGAGGGACGACCCACGGGCTGGCGATCCACGCGCCAGGCCATCTGGGCCCGGCTGGACCCCGGCCGCACCCTCGCGCCGCTCCCGGGGCCCGGCACGGACCTGCGCGACGCATGGGCGAGCTACGCCCTCGACGCCAGCGTGATGTGCGTACGCGCCCACGACGAGGACCCGTGGGTCATGCCCGTGGACCTCACTTTCCGCCGTTGGATCGAGGACGCGGGCCGGAACGCGGTCGGCCGCCCGCCGACGCTGGAGGACTTCGAGTACCACCTCGGCACGCTGTTTCCTCCCGTACGTCCCCAGGGATACCTGGAACTGCGCATGATCGACGCCCAACCCGGCGACGACGGCTGGCTCGTGCCGCTCGCGGTGGTGGCCGCGCTCTTCGAGGACCCGGTGGCCGGCCGGGCCGCCGAGCACGCACTCGCCCTGCTCGACGCCCCTCCGGGACCCCCGCCGCGCAACGGATTGTGGCGGCGCGCCGCACGCCGGGGAATGGCCGACCGGCCCCTCCGACACGCCGCGCAGTCCTGCCTCACCGCCGCCTCGGCCGCGCTCGACCGCCGGGGGGCTCCGGAACTGCGCGACCTCGTCGACGAGTTCGTCGACCGCTACGTCGCCCGGGGCCGATGCCCGGCCGATGACCTGCTCGACGCGAGCGAACCGGCCCGCGCCCGGCACACGGCCCGTCCGGAAGGAGCACCGACATGGCCGGCGTGACCGCCGCCGTCGCCCAGATCGGCGCGTACCTGTTCGACACCCCCCGCACCCTGGCCAAGGCGCACGACGTCATCGCCGAGGCGGCCCAGCGCGGTGCGCGCGTCGTCGTGCTCCCGGAGGCATACCTCGGCGGCTACCCCAAGGGCCTGACGTTCGGCGTCACGGTCGGCGCCCGAACCACCCCCGGCCGCGAGGAGTTCCGCCGCTACTTCGAATCGGCCGTCACCGTCCCCGGCCCCGAGACCGACGCCCTGGCCGCGCTCGCCCAGGACCTGGGCATCCATCTCGTGGTCGGCGCGATCGAGCGCTGCGGCGGCACGCTCTACTGCGTCGCGTTGTTCCTCGGGCCCGGCGGATTCCTCGGCAAGCACCGGAAACTGATGCCGACCGCGGGGGAGCGGCTGATCTGGGGCATGGGCGACGGCTCGACGATGCCGGTGATCGACACCGGCAACGGACGGGTGGCGGCTGCCATCTGCTGGGAGAACTACATGCCGCTGTTCCGCACCGCGATGTACGCCAAGGGCGTCGACCTCTGGTGCGCGCCCTCCGTCGACGACCGCGAGAGCTGGCAGGTGACGATGCGTCATATCGCGGTGGAGGGACGCTGCTTCGTCCTGTGCGCCAACCAATACCTGGTCCGCGCCGACCTGCCGTCCGACGTCCACCCCGTGCAGGGCGAGGATCCGGACACGGTCCTCATCGACGGCGGCAGCGTGATCGTCTCGCCGCTCGGCGACGTGCTCGCCGGCCCCCTGCGCGGCGGCGAGGGCATCCTCACCGCCGAACTCGACCTGGCCGACCTCGCCCGCGCCCGCTTCGACCTGGACACGACCGGCCACTACGCCCGCCCGGACGTGTTCACCCTCGTCGTCGACGACCGCCCCAAGCCCGGCGTGGGCCCTCCCCCGTAGCCGGCCGCCGGGCACGCGCGGAAAGCAGCCACCGGGTCGGAACCGACGTGGAGCCACACCGGTCGAGCACGCGTGACAGTCCGGGAGGTCAGCGCATCCGTCGGCGGGTCTGCCTCAGTTCACGGTCGACGGCCCAGGCGTCCCCGACCGGCCCGAGGTGGCCGAGCTTGTCGGGGTTGCTCACCCCGTGGATGCTTTGGACCCGCCCGTCGAGCACTTCGAGAACCAGGGTCTGCAGGATTTTGCCGTCCCGATCGCGCAGGATCGCGCCGGGGCGGTCGTTGATCTCGTGCGGCTCCAGGGTCACATCGATCCGGAGCAGCCACGGGAAGACCTTGCCCAGCAGCCGGGCCACATTCTCCGCACCCAGGACCGCCCTGGCCAGTTGCGGGGCCCTGCCGCCGCCGTCCCCGACCAACTGCACGTCGGCGGCCAACAGGTTCCGGAGCCCGTCCACGTCGCCGTTCTTCAGCGCGTCGAAGAACCGGGTCGCCAGTTCCTGTCGCTCCCGACGGTCCGCTTCGAACCGCGGCCGTCCGGCCTGCATGTGCCGCCGTGCCCGCACCAGCAGTTGCCGGCATGCCGACTCCGAACGCCCCACCGCCGCGGCGACGTCCTCGAACCCGAAGGCGAACACCTCCCGCAGCACGAACACCGCCCGCTCCAGCGGGCTGAGCCGCTCCAGCAGCAGGAGCGCCGCCATCGACACCGAGTCGGCCAACTCCACCGACCGTGCCGGATCCTGATACGGATCGTTCAGCAGCGGCTCGGGAAACCACGGCCCGACGTACTCCTCGCGCCGGACGCGGGCCGAGCGCAACACGTCGATCGAGATCCGGGTCACCACGGCGGACAGGAACGCCTTGGTCGAGGTGGGCCGAGTCGCCGAGCCGTCGAAGCGCAGCCACGTCTCCTGCACCGCGTCCTCGGCCTCGCTCACGCTGCCCAGGATCCGGTAGGCGATCGAGAACAGCAGCGGCCGCAACCCCTCGAAGTCCTCGACCTTGCTCACGCCGAATTCCCTTCCCCGCAGCCCTCCCACCCGGTCGTACGCGCCGACGCGGGCGGGTTGTCGTTCTCGGCCGATCCGCCGGCAGGTCACCCTAATGCCCCCGAGCCCCGGGACCCGAGCCCCGGGACCCGGTGGACCCGCACCCGGTCCCGGGGCTCGTTGCCGGCGCCGGTGACGGTCAGTGGAACTGCCCGACCTCGTAGTTGCCGGCCGGCTGCCGGGTGATGACGTTCAGCCGGTTCACCGTGTTCATGAAGGAAACCAGGATCACCAGGGCGGTCAGCTGCTCCTCGTCGTAGTGCTTGGCGGCACCTGCCCACACCTCGTCGGTGACCCCGCCGGCCCCGTCCGCGATCCGAGTCCCCTGCTCCGCCAGTTCCAGTGCGGCCCGCTCGGCCTCGGTGAACACCGTCGCCTCCCGCCACGCCGCCACCAGGTTCAGCCGTACCGCACTCTCGCCGGCCGCGTCGGCCTCCTTGGTGTGCATGTCGATGCAGACGGCGCAGCCGTTGATCTGACTCACCCTCAGTGCCACCAGTTCCTGCGTCGCGGCCGGCAGCGGCGAGTCCTTGATGGCCTTGCCTGCCGACATGAGGTACTTGAAGACTTTGCTGTCGGTGGCGCCGCCGAAGAAGTTCAGTCGCGCGTCCATGATGTGCTCCCTCGTGGTCGTCGATGGCTACACCCCCTGAGACGAGGCAGCCGAACCCCCTGTGACACCAACCGATGTGACCCACATCTCCCACCTCACCCACCAGGCCCGGAGGGCTGTGCCGGGACGCGTACCTCCCGAATCACCCGGGCGACGAGGGCCCGGCGAGCCTGCTCCGGCTGTGCGAGCGCACCGAGGCGGAGCAACCCGTCGGACCCGGCGGCGGCCTCGGCGTCAGGCCAGGGTCAGGGCTCCGGCCCAGGGCGATCGGGGAGGGCCGGGAGTGGCGGAGGTGTGTAGGGCCGGCGCGATGCCGGCGGCGCCCTCCAGGAATCCCGGGCGGTCGATCGGGTGGTGGGACCGTCCCCGGTCCGGCACGGTCGCCCCCGGTTCGCTGCGGGTCGCCGGCGTAGGCTGCCGGGAGTGCGGCGGACCGGATCCCGGGGCGGTCAGGACCGGAGTTCGGCCGACGAACCGATGTGGGTGGACATGATCGAGACGAACGGACGGACACCGCGCATGGATTCCGGCAAGACATCGCCCGAGGCCCTGATCGCATCGCTCGACGACGCAAACGCCCGGCTCTTCGTACGGCTGCTCGGCCGCCCCGACGGCCACGACATGCTCTACCGCATCAGCGGAAAGGTGCACAACCACGTGCCCGGCGACGTGCACGGAAAGGTCTTCCCGCACGGTGGCGTGCTGTTCGGTGTCGAGGGCTACAACATCCGCCGGCTGATCAACCCGCCGGGCACCGAAGACCTGCACCTGGTCTCCCGCGAAATCGTCTTCTACACCGACCCGAAGGACGGCACCGTCCTGACCGAGTGGACGAACCCGCTGGACGGCCGCACCCGTCCCCTGCCGCCGATCGCCAACGACCGCGTGCAGCTGTCGTATCGCATCCGTGCCGGCGCCCTGTACGCGCTGTTCGGACCCGCCGAAGTGCCGTTGGCCGGCTCGGTGGCCCCGCAGCGAGTCCAGCGCAACCTGGTGTGGACCCTGGACGTGCCTCCCGTCTACCGCCTCGCCGACCGCTACGGCATCGACGACGACTTCGGCCTTGCCAACTCGACCTACACATCATGGGAGTTGTTCGACTTCCTCGTGCACGAGGACGACGCCCGCGCCCACTCCGGTGCCGACGCCGATGCCCCGAAGGGAGCGCTGCCCGTCACCAACTGCTGGAGCCGGATCTGCCCGTACGTGCCGGCGATGGGCATCGCGGAGAGCGAGACGCCGGGCAACCTCGTCTACCACGCACGCGCCTGGACGCTGGACGGCTTCGACGCGCTCGAACCGTGGCTGGCCGACCTCGTACGCACCCACTATCCGCTGTACACGAGCGCCCCCGAAGCACCGGGCACCGCACCCAACACCACCACCTGGACCGCGTTCCACGCCGGCGAACTGGCCCCGCGCGGCCTCACCTGGCGCGAATGGCGCGACACGACCCACTGAGCCGCTCAGCCGCGCCCGCACCGGCGTCCTCGGCGCGCGTGCCTGCCGGTCCCGCGCCGCATTCGTCGGTGTCGGGGCGCAGCTTCGTCCGCGCGCCTCGACACCGACGAGACGCCGGCCGGGCACGCACGGGTCCGACATCGACACGTTCACCCGTCTCCCCGGTACGGGTGCGGACTCCTTCGACCCGGGCCATCATGAAGACCGCCCGAGGAGAAGGCGGCATATGTCCATGATTGTTGCGGAAGGCCTCACCAAGAGGTACGGCGCGAAGACGGCTGTCGACGACATCAGCTTCGAGGTTCACCCCGGTCGGGTCACCGGGTTCCTCGGCCCCAACGGCGCGGGCAAGTCCACCACCATGCGAATGATCCTGGGCCTGGACCGGCCCAGCGCCGGCCGGGTGACGGTGGACGGTCGGGCCTACCGGGACCTGGCCGCACCGATGCTGGAGGTCGGGGCGCTCATCGACGCCAAGGCCCTGCACGGCGGTCGAACCGCCCGGGATCACCTGGTGGTGCTGGCCAAGTCGAACGGCATTCCCCTCTCGCGGGTGGACGAGGTCCTGGACACGGTCGGGCTCGCCTCGGTCGCCGGGAAGCGCTCGGGCGGTTTCTCCCTGGGCATGGGTCAGCGCCTGGGCATTGCCGGCGCACTGCTCGGCGACCCCCGGGTGTTGCTGTTCGACGAGCCCGTGAACGGGCTCGACCCCGAGGGGATCCTGTGGATCCGGAACCTGATGAAGCGACTCGCCGGCGAGGGCCGCACCGTCTTCGTCTCCTCGCACCTGATGAACGAGATGGCCGTCACCGCCGACCACCTTCTGGTCATCGGCCGCGGGAGGATCCTCGCCGACACGGGCGTGGCACAGTTCATCGCGGAGAACTCGATCAGCCACGTGAAAGTACGCTCGCCGCAGGCGGACCGGCTCGCCGAACTCGCGGCGGACGCGGGCTGGCGGGTGAACCGGGACCCGGCGGGCGCGCTGCTGATCCAGGGCGTGAGTACCGATCGGGTCGGCGACCTCGCCGGGCACAACGGGGTGTTCCTGCACGAGCTGGCGAAGGTCGAGGCCTCGCTCGAGGAGGCGTTCATGCGGCTCACCGCCGACAGCGTCGAATACCACACCGGCGGCACGCCCTCGGAGCCCGCCGTGGCGGTCCCGGGCTGGGGTCCGCCGACCACCGCCGACCGGATCGGATGAGGCCGCCATGACGACGACCGCGCCCACCACTTTCGCGCGCGCCCCGCGGCTGACCTTCGCCCGGATCCTGGACTCCGAGTGGGCCAAGATCAAAACCGTACGCTCGACCCTGTGGACCCTGCTCGCCCTGTTCGTGGTGAGCGTCCTGATCAGCTGGGGCATCGCCGCCCTGGCGGCGGGCGACGTGGCCAAGGACGTGGCCGAGGGGCAGAAGAGCGACGCTCCCGACCTGCTCACCGTGGGCGTCGCCTTCGGCCAGATCGCCGCCCTGGTGCTCGGGGTGATGTCGATGACGGCCGAGTACTCGACCGGCATGATCCGGACCAGTCTGACCGCGGTGCCCCGGCGCGCCTCGATGCTCGCCGCCAAGGTCCTGGTACTGGCCCTCGTCCTGTTCGTGGTCGGGGCGGTGACCGGGTTCTGTTGCTACTTCCTGGCCGATCCGATGCTCGACGCCAAGCACGTCGGTGTCGGCCTCGGCGAACCCGGCGTGCTCCGGTCGTTGTTCGGCACGGGTCTGTATCTGGCCGTCCTGGGCCTGTTCGGCATGGCGCTCGGCGTCCTGTTGCGGCACACCGCCGGCGCCATCACCCTGGGCATCGCGCTGATCTTCGTGGTCGGCGGCGTGGTGGGCCTGATCCCCGGCAGGACCGGCGACTGGATCGCCAAGCTGATGCCCGCCAACGCCGGCGGACAGATCATGGCGGTCCGAGCCGCGGACAAGATGCTGCAACCGTGGACGGGCTTCGCGGTCTTCGTCGCCGAGACCCTGGTCCTGCTGCTCCTGGGCGCGCTGCTGCTGGAGAAGCGCGACGCCTGACCCGCCGGCGACGCGGCGTACGGGCGGGCCGCACCCCGTCCCGCCCGCCGCGCCGGTGCGCGAGTGCCTCGTCGCCCGGGGCACGGGCCACCCCGATCGGGCGAATATGCCGCACGGCCGGCCGATCACAACACTCGGGTGGCCCGCAGGAGGCGCCATACCGCTGCCACGCGGACCCGATCCTGGAAGGCCACGTACTCCGGTTCGCACACGTGCGGAGCCCATTTGAGCTTGAACGCCTCCTGCGTCCGCGCCGGGTAGAGCCGGCGCCCGCGTGTGGCCCCTTGCCGGATCGCCCACCCGAGCAGGGCGGAGGCGCAGGGCTGTTCGTGCTCGTCCGCCAGCCCGACGAAGGGGGCGAGTCCGAGGTGGAGCCAGCCCGCGCCCTCCTCGGTGAACCGCTCCAACGCCGTGAGGGTGATCAGTTCGTGGGTGCCGACGGGGGCCTGTGGGCAGCGTCGCGACAGGTCGCACAACCACCCCGGGCGGCTTCCCCAGGCCGGCGCGTAGGTGATGTAGGCGACGATCTCCCCGCGGTGTCGGGCCAGGAACGTACGGCGCAGCGTCCGGCCGATTCCGCCGTGTTCGCCGACCATGAAGGACAGTTGCCGCACGAGGCGTCCCTTGTCGCGCAACCACTGCCGGTCGATGCGATCCAGGGTGTCTCGCTCCGGCAGGCCCTCGTCCGCCACCTCGGTGACGGTGACGCCTTCCCGCCGGGCCCGGGAGACGTTCTGGCGGACCTTGGCCAGGGGTTTTCCGCGCAGCGTGAAGCGGGACAGGTCGATGCCGTAGGCGACACCGAGCTGGTTGACCGCGAAACCGCGGTCGGCGTAGAGCGGGACGTCGTGCGACCGAAGCTGGACGGCGGTCAGTGCCTTCCGCCGGCCGGGACCGCGGTCCAGCGCGTGCAGGTACTCGTCGAGCAGGGGCCCTCGGTCCCCGGGCGCCGCGAAGGGACCGGCGAACTGGAGGTGGTGACGCTCCCCCGGCAAGAACGCGACGAGTCCGCGCACGCCGCTGCCGTAGTAGTGCCGGGTCCGGGCGTTGACCGCCAGGAAGGCGCTCGGGTGGTCGGCGTAGGCGCGCAACAACCCGATCGGATCCTGTTCGCCCGACATCGGGACGGCGGCCTGCGTCGCCGCCCCCGCGCGACCGGTGGTGGCGCTGGGGCGGCTCTCGCCGGCCGCGCCGCCCTGCGTCGGCAGCACGCCGTCGCGGCCGTCGCTGCCCGTACCCTTTCCGCGGCGCCCGTCGATCCGGACGGAAGACGGCTCTTCTGTGCCGAAGGTCATGGCTTCCCTAAGCTGAGACGGTCATGTCGCAAGGACAAACGAGCCGTCCGGACGTGCTGACACGCCTTCGCCCGGAAATCGCCGGGAGTTTCACTCGATCCATGCCGTGTGCGTCCCGCCCGGCGGGGGGCCGTGGTTCGACGGATGCGTCGACGGGTGGCCGGGCCGGTCGGCGTCGTGCCGGGTTCGTGCGGCGACGGTAGGGTTCGGGGGTGACCGAGACGTTCGCGAAGGACACCGGCCGTCCGCGTCGGGGGCGGCGCGAGTCGCGCCCCTCGGGCGACGATCGGGAGCAGGCGATCCTGGCCACCGCCGAGCGGTTGCTCGGCGAGCGGAGCCTGGGCGAGATCTCCGTCGACGACCTGGCCCGCGGCGCGGGCATCTCCCGGCCCACGTTCTACTTCTACTTCGCCTCCAAGGAGGCGGTCCTGCTGACCCTGATCGACCGGGTCGTCGCCGAGGCCGACGCCGCCTCCTCGGCTCCCCCCGCCGAACCGCCCGCGGACCGAACGGCCCACTGGCGCACGGTGATCGACGCGTTCCTCGCCACGTTCCAAGCGCACCGCGCGGTGACCCTGGCCGCGGCCCAGGCGCGCGGCGGCAATCCCGAGGTGCGCGAGTTGTGGGCCCGGGTGATGGAGACGTGGGTACGACAGGCGGCCCACGCGATCGACTCCGAACGCGACCGGGGCGCGGCGCCCGACGGGCTGCCCGCCCGCGACCTGGCGATCGCGCTCACCTCGATGACCGAGCGCGTGCTGCACGCGACGTTCGCCGCCGAACAACCCGCCCTGGCCGAGGATCGCGTCGTCGACACCCTGCTCGGGATCTGGCTCGCGAGCATCTACCAGGCCCCCACACCGCCGCCGGGGTGATGCGGACGGGACGACCGGGCACGCGGCGGCGTCCCGGCACGGGGCGTCGGATCCGAACTCCATTGCCCTCGCGTGGAGGACGGTCGATCGGCCGCCCGAGGCCGATGCGTTGCC
The DNA here is from genome assembly GCF_055557415.1 of Embleya sp. L77. Taxonomy (NCBI): domain Bacteria; kingdom Bacillati; phylum Actinomycetota; class Actinomycetes; order Kitasatosporales; family Streptomycetaceae; genus Embleya; species Embleya sp. L77. The sequence goes on along the minus strand of NZ_CM145710.1, from coordinate 2,693,664 downwards.
GGTACCCCGACGCGGCGCCGTGCCGCCGTCGTCGGGATCCGAAGTGCCCGCGCCGGCACGCGAATCGCCCGGCCGACGCGAGGCCGGCCCGGGCGTACGCCGGTGGGCGGGACCCCCTGAGGAGTCCCGCCCACCGATATGACGTCGATCGCGTTCGCGGGCCGGCTACGGCCGATTCTCGACCGTGATCGCCTCGGCGTCCGAATGCACCAGGAGATGGTGCCTGGTGTCCGGCTGGTCGGACAACCAGGCGATCCGGTTCTCCACGTCCACCACGACCCGGGCGGGGTGTTCGCCGTGCGCGCGGGCCACGTGCTCACGCATCGCGACCTCCTCCGCGTGCAGTCGGGCCGGCGCCCCGGCCGGCAGACCGTAGACGTAGGCCAGCCCGCCGGTGGGCCAGTCGGCCTGTTCCAGGACCGCCCGGTCCAGCCGGCTGGCGCCCCCGACCACCTGGGACAGGCTCATCTTCGGCGCGGGTCGGCGCTCCAGGAGGAAGGCCCGCCGATCGGCGCCGGATTGCAGTTCCAGCACACTCGGCGGGGAGACCATGCTGACGTTGCGGAACGCGGCACACAGCCGGTCCCCCGCCAGGACCTGGAAGTCGACGAAGAGCAGGTCGCCCTCGGATCCGGCCGGACGGGCCTCCACCCGCAGTTGCCCCTCCGTGGGGAACGGGGCGAAGAGGTCCATCCGGACCAGGCCGTGCGGATAGGGGACCACGTTGGGCCCGACCTGCGGGTAGGGCAACCAGAACACCCGATCGGCGATGATGTGCGTCGCCGCGTCGAGCAGCCCGGGGTGGGTGAAGGTACCGGGTACCGAACCCCGTTGCGCGTCCAGGACGCCGACCGCGCCGGCGCTGCCGTAGCCGACCTCGGTGAGGTACCGGAAGGCCGGGCCGTGCGGCAGGCGGTTGGTGAGGTACGGCAGGTCGGCCCGCCGGGCATCGGTGAGCGGCGGCAGCGGAGCCGGTGTGTCGGGCCGCTCGAACGTGATCGTCGCCTCGGCGACGAGTTCGAACCGGGACAGTGCCTCGTTCCGGGCCGGTCGCCACATCAGCAGGCTGACGTGCACGTCCCGACCCCGATCGGGCAACGGCTCGACCCGGGTGAGCAGACGCGTGGGACTGACCACCGGGATCCAGCGCTGAAGCCGCAACTCCCGCAGGCCGGTTGCCCGGAGACCGGTGTACGTGCTCGCCGCCTGGAACAGGTGGTCCACCGTGCACATCATCGGCAGCACCGGCAACGTCCAGGTGGGGCAGTGGTCCAGCACCCACGGATCGCCATCGGGACTGACCACGAACTCGCGCTCGGCCGGGCCGGGTTGCGGAGCCGGAATCGGGGCGGCGGCGACCTCGGCGACCGGCTCGACCGGCGGGACGGGGGCGGGCGGGCCGACCGGGCCGCCCGGCGGGATCGGGGCGGCCGGTGCTCCCGGTGCCCCCGGTCCCGCCGAGTCCGCTACGAGTGCGTGCGCCTGCGGGTGATGCGGCTGCTGGAACACGCCGGCGACGTCGAGCAGTGCCCGAGTCGCCTGCCGCTGCACCTCCAGGAACAGCAGGTGGTTCTCGTGCCGGGTGTTCATGAACTGCACATGCGACCTGCCGACGGCCCGTTGGTGCGCACTGAGCGCGGTGGGCACCAGCGTCTCCTCGACCGAGCCCGAGGCGTGTACCGAAACCGACGCGTCGACCGGGACCGCCGCGACGACCGGGACCGGCGCCGGGAGCGGAGCCCGGGCCGTCGCCGGCGCGGGTACGCCGATCTCGACCGCCGGCACCGGGCGGGCCGCGGGCAGCGCCACGAGTTCCCGCGCCGGTCGCGCCTCCTGGAGCCGAAGCACGGTCCGGAGGTCGAAGAAGGCGATGCTGGACAACAGCCGGGCGGGCGCCTGTCCGGCGGCCCGGCGCCCCAGGGTCGCGTGGCCCGTCGCGGCCGGAGCCGTGTCCCCCGCGGTCAGGAACAGTTCGGCCGGCGGCGCCCCGAGCGGGGAGACGGTCACCTTCGCCTTGGCCAACTCCGGCTGTGCGAGCGCCGGGGCGCCCACGGTCGGCACGGTTCGGTGGTACAGGGCCACGGTCGCGCACGCGACGCCGAGCAGGCCGGCGGCGCAGTGCGGGCGACCGAACAGGCCGGAGGGATCCAGCCGGGCCGGCTGCTCCGCCGGTGCGGGCGACGGATCGAGGTCGCCGACCACCAGATCGACGGCGGCCCGCGTCGTGTCGACGGCCGGGTCGTCGGGCTGCGGGTCGATCACGGCGAGGACGGGGTCGCCGTCCCGGCGGGCGTGGTCGAGCCGCTTGAGCGCCAGCACCACGGCCGCGTTGCCCTCGGCTCCGGGGAGTCCGAGGTCGCGGACGACCGCTCGGTGCACCACCGTGGAGGCGAGGTCGACCGCGCCCACGAGCGCCGCGTCCGCGGCTCCGCTGCCGATCGCGTCGACCGCGAGGTCGAGCGCACGGATACCGGAAGCCTCCTCCGCACAGACCGCGACGCTGGCGTCGGTCAGCCGAAGCTGCGCGCTGATCCGGTTGGCGGCGATGTTGCCCAGGCCCCCGAGGGACCACGGCGGGCAGTTCAACGGGTCGGCGACGCGGTCCTCGGAGGACGCTTCGGCCGCCGCCGACCGGCGGGCCTCCAGGGTGGTGCGGTTGTGCCAGACGGAGAACTCGGCGTGCACGGTCGCGCTGCCGACGCCCACGAGCACCATGGTGCGCTCGTCCGGCAGGGTCACCGCGCGGGCGGCGTCGCGGGCGGCCTCCAGCACCAACAGGTGTTCGCCGGAGGTCTGGAGCATGTCGTTGGGCGGCATGCGCAGGCCGTCCACCCGCAGTTCTACCGTGCGCGGCGGCCGCAACCTGGGCTCGCCTTCCAGCAGGGCCTCGACGAAGTCGCCGGTGGTGTCGCCGTCGCCGACGCGCGCGCCGAGGCCGACGATCGCCACCTGGTGCCGGCGGCGCCCGGCGGGGCCGGGCACGGCCCCGCCGGGGAAGGAGGTGGAGGCCCGGTCGGCGGTGTTCCAGGCGTCCACGACCAGGTGCGCGTTGACCCCGCCGAAGCCGAATCCGCTGACCGCGGCGCGCCGGAGCCCCTGCCATTCCTCCGGCTGGGCCAGTGGCCGCAAGGGTGTGCCGCGCATGGCCTCGTTGGCCTCGTCGGCCCCCACGGTCGGCGGCAGTGTGCCGTGCTCCATCGCGCCCAGCACCTTGAGCAGGGCGGCGCCCGACGCGGCGGTGAGCGGATGGCCCAGGTTGCCCTTGACCGAACCGATCGGCAGGTCCTTGCGTTCGGCGAAGATCCGGGCCGCACAGCCCAGTTCCACGGTGTCCCCGACCGCGGTGCCGGTGGCGTGGCATTCCAGCAGGGACACCGTCCTGGGGTCGATGCCCGCGGCCTGGTAGGCCAGGCTCATCGCGCGTTGTTGTTGCCCCCCGTCCGGGACGAGCATGCCGCCCCGGCCGCCGTCGTTGGTGGCCCCGATGCCGCGGATCACCCCCAGCACGGGTACGTCCGCGGCCAGGGCATCCTCCAGCCGCATCAGGGCGACCATCGCGGTTCCCTCGGCGGGGACCAGGCCGTCGGCCTCCCGGTGGAAGGGCCGGGAGCGGGCACTGGGGCTCAATGCGCCCAGTCGGCCCATGCCGTGGCTGATGATCTCGGGCGCGCCGCCGTTGAGCGCGCCGGCGACCATCAGGTCCGCCTGCCGGAAGTGCAGCTTCCGGCAGGCGAGTTCGATCGCGTACAGCGCCGACGCGCAGGCCGCCTCCAGGACCACCGCGCCGGCGCGCAGTTCGAAGGCCTGGGCGACGAGTTGCGCCGGGAGCCCGAAGCAGAATCGGCTCATCGGGATCGGCTCGTGCCGGTCGTGCCGGGGCCATTCGGCCCGGACCTCGGCCGGCTGGGAGCGCAACCAGACGTCCTCGGCGTAGGCGACCATCGACGTGGTCGGGCACGAGATGTTGCCCAGCACCAGGCCGGTGCGTCGGTGCAGGCCGAGGCGGTCGACCTCGGCGAGCGCCTGCCGGGTCGCGTGCACGACCCAGCGCACGGTCGGGTCGAGGCCCTTGATCCGCTCGGCGTCGATGGCCAGGCCGTACGGGTCGAAGCGCTCCTCGAACCCGGTGACGTGGCCGAACACGGTGCTCGCGGGGTCGGCCCCGCTCCACCCGGGTCCCGCTGTCGGGCGCCCGATGGAGAACGGGGTCAGTCGTACCGCGCCGGAGACGACGGTGTCCCACAGCTCGGCGGGATTGTGCGCTCCGGGCAGGACGCAACCGCGTCCCACGATGGCGATGGCGGGGAAGTTCATGCCCCTCACGCGTCCGTCGAGATCAGCGCGGCGGCCCGGTTCGAGCTGGACAGGTCCGGGCGGTAGACCATCTCCACGCCGGCGAGCACGGCCAGGATCCGCTCCGCGCCGTTGTGTTCGGTGCTGAGCCAGATGTCGCAGACCGCGTTGTCCGGGCCCTGCATGACACTGCGCACGATGCACTTGACCGGCCCGTCCACCGCGCCGGTCGACAACACGCGTACCTCGCGAATGCCCATCGGCAACGACTGCACGCTGGCCGAGGACAGTACCCACAGGCAGGCCGACTGGAGCGCGCCGTCCATCACGAGCGGGTCGGTCTGCCAGGTGTCGTGCGCCCAACCGAGCTGCCGTAGCCCGACGAGGTCGCAGGTGGCCCCGGTGGAACTCAGCCCGTTGATCGTGTGGATGGAGTGGAACAGCGGCCCGTGGAAGAGCATGGCTCCGTCGTACACGGCGCTGCCGGGGTGCACCTCGAAGTTCTCGTCCACCGGCTCCGCCGCCGGGGCGGTCAACCCTTCGACCTCGCCCGGACCCGCGAGAGCCGCGTAGTGCAGGGCACCATCGGGGTTCTTGAGTTCCAGGCGCAGCGGGGCGTCGGCGTTGCCGGCGTCGGTGCGCACGTGCACCCGCAGCCGGGTCTCCTCCGTGCCGAACTTGTCCAGGGCGATGGTGCGCAGCACGCGCAGGTCGCGCACCAGCACGGAACCGCTGTCGGGCAGGGCGGTACGCGCGGCGCGCACGAACCATTCGAGGACCAGCGCCACGGGCACCACGGGGCGTCCCGCGATGCTGTGGTCGACCAGGTAGGGGTGGGTGTCGGCGCCGACGACGATGTCGGTGACGCTCGGGTGATCCGTCGCCTCGGCGGCGGGGGCGGCGGTGCCGGCGGCGAGCGATACGCAGGCCGGACCGGGCTGCTCGAGTTCGGTCATGAACGCCTTGACTCCGGCGGCCTCTTCGAGGAGCGGGACACCGAGTCGACGGAAGTGCTCGGCGTGCGCGGGGGACACCATGCCGGCGGCCCAGGGGCCCCAGGCCACGGCCTTGACCATGCTGCCCGGGCGGTGCGCCGCCTCGGTGGCGGTGATCTGCTCCATCGCCTGGTTGGCCGCGGCGTAGTCGCACTGCCCGGCGGTCCCCAGTCGCGCGCTGACCGAGGAGAAGGCGCACACCAGGCGCACCGGGTCGGCGGCGGTCAGGTCGAGCAGGGTGCGGAATCCGCGCACCTTGGTGTCGTAGACGGCGGTGAACTGGGCCTGGGTCTTGGCCGAGATGTTGCTGTCGGCGATGACGCCGGCGGCGTGGATGATTCCGGTGATCGGGCCCCAGTCCCGACGTACTTCGGCCAGCGCCTCGGCGACCCGCTCGCGGTCGGTCGCGTCGGCGGTGACGTATCGGGTCTCCGCTCCGGCGACGGCCAGCTGGTCCAGGGTGTCGCGGATCTCGCGGGAGGCGAGCACCCGGCCGGAGGCGAGGGCGAGTTCGGCCAGCGTCGGGGTGGCGCCGGTGCGCTCGTCGCGGCGGTTGCCCAGGATCTGCCGGATGGCGGCCTCGTCCGCGGCGCCGCGCAGTTCGTCGTCCTCGTCGACCGGACGGGTCCGGCCCAGGAGCAGGAACTTGGGCCGGTGGGCGCGGGCCAGGGCGAGCAGGCAGGACGCGGTGATGCCGCGGGCCCCGCCGGTGACCACGACCACGGGGTCCGGCCCGAGGTCGAGCGGCTGCGGTGCGCCGACCGGCTCGGTGCTGCCGCGCAGCAGGGCGCGCGAGCCGTCGGCCGCCAGTGCGACGTCGGTGACGTCGTCGCCGTGCAGGAGTTCGGTGGCGATGGCCTGGGCGATGTCCTGCGGGGCGCGCGCGGCCCGGTCGATGTCGATCGTCTTGATCGAGGCGTGCGCCCACTCGTTCGCGGCGGTGCGGGCGAGCGCGGCGATACCCGCGCAGCCCTCGCGTCCGCGAACGCCGGAGGTGCCGAAGCCGCCGCCGGTGTCCTGGACGACGACCAGGACGCCGCCTCGGCGGTCCATGGCCTCGGCGATGGTGTGCAGGATCGTGAAGACCTCGCGGGTGGGCGCGTCCGGGTCCTGCTCGGCGTCGATCTCACGCAGACCGGCGAGTGCGATCACGGCGGTGCAGTCCTCGGTCACCCGGTCCGTGACGGAGGCTTTGATGCCTTCGCGGCGCAGCGTCTCCGCCAGGCATTCGGCGACGCCGGTGCCGTCGTCGGTGATCAGCAGCGGTTGTTCGCGCAGGCCCTTGAGCGGGGCGCCGGCAGCGGCCTCGGCGGGTACCAGGGTGGTGCCGGTGCGCAGCACCGTGAACTGCGGCACTTCGTGCTTGGCCTGCGCGGGGATCTGCTCCTGTGCCCGGGCGGGCGGCGCGGCGGGAGCGACCGCGGGGGCCGGGGGCTGCGCGGGGGCGCTCTGCGGGCTGCGCAGCGAGGTGATCTTCTCGGCGATCGCGGCGATCGTGCGCAACCGGGCCAGGTCGGCCGGGTCCACGTTCGCCTCACCCGGGAAGTGGTCCCGCAACCGGGTCAGGATCTGCACCCGCTTGATCGAGTCGACCCCGAGGTCGACCTCCAGGTCCATGTCCGGAGTGAGCATCTCCACCGGGTAACCGGTCAGCTCGGCCACGATCGCCAACGCCACATCCGCGCCGCTCTCCTCGACCGGAGCCGGTACGAGGGCCTGCGTGCGGGGCTCGGGGCCGGTCTGCGGCGTGGCTCCGTCGGCGCCGCGCAGCGAGGTGATCTTCTCGGCGATCGCGGCGATCGTGCGCAACCGGGCCAGGTCGGCCGGGTCCACGTTCGCCTCACCCGGGAAGTGGTCCCGCAACCGGGTCAGGATCTGCACCCGCTTGATCGAGTCGACCCCGAGGTCGACCTCCAGGTCCATCTCCGGGGTGAGCATCTCCACCGGATAGCCGGTCAGCTCGGCCACGATCGCCAACGCCACATCCGCGCCGCTCTCCTGGACCGGAGCCGGAGCCGGCACGGGAGCGGGAACCGGGGCCGGAGCGGGGGCCGCGGCGAGGGCGGGTGCCGATGCCGGGGCCGGGATCTGCGCGATCGCCGGCGGCGCCTGGGCCACGCTCTGCTGCGCCACGGGCCGCACCGGGGCCGGGGCCACCTGTGCCGAAGGCACCGGCGGCCGGGCCTGGGTGACCGGGGTCGGCGGGTATTGCGTCACCGTGGGCGGCGCGGGGCTGATCTCCCGGGTGGTGCGCGGCGGGCTCTCCAACGCGCGCGGGCTCGGCGCGAGGGGGCTCGGCGCGAGCGGGGCGGCCATCTCGACGGGTGCGGCCGGCTGGACCGGGGCGGGCGTGGCTGCGGCGCGCGGCTCGGCTCCGGGCCGCCAGGCCATCAGCGCGTCGAGCGAGGTCTTGGCCAGGTCCAGGTAGGAGGCGTGGCTGGCCGAGGTGGTGCTCTGGTAGGCGCTGTGCGCGTCGCCCGCCTGGCGCTGGACTTCGAGGAAGGCGTGCAGCCAGGCGCCGGACGCGGTCACCGGCGTCCACGTGGATCCGGACGAGGTGACGTCGTGTGCCGTCGGTTCCGCGACCGGTGCGTCCTGGGTGCGCACCGGCACGGCGGGGGCCGCCTGCACGGGGTGGGCCGGCTGCACGTGGTGGTCCGCCTGCATGGGGTAGGTCGCCTGCACGGGATGGGCCGCCTGGACCGGAAGGGGCGCCTGGACGGGAACGGGCGCCGGTGCGGGTGCCGGTGCCGGGGCGGCGAACTGTGCCACCGCGGTGGCCGGAGCCGCCGCGGGCGGCGCGGCCTGGATCCGGGCGGGCGGTGCCGCCTGGGTGACGGCGAGCGGCGCCGGGGGCATCGGGCGCGCGGCGACCGACAGGGCCGCGGTCGTCACCGGCTCGGCCGGCCGGTAACCGGTGCTCGGCTCGGGTACGACGGGCGCGGCGGGGGTGCTCTCGCGGTGGCCCACTTCGGGGTTGGGACCGGAGATAGGGATGGTCATACCCGTCCTTGTCAGCGATGGCGAAGGAGTGCTCGAGGTGAACGAGGCCCACAGCGGGGCGAAGTCCAGGGGACGGCCGGCGACGGCCAGTGCGCCCAGGACGCGGTGCAGTGCGGCGAGTCCGGATCCCCGGGTCTGGTCCGCGCTCAGCGCGACGTGCGGCCGGTCCGCGAGGATCCTGCCGACCAGGCCGGTGAGTACCGTTCCCGGTCCGGCCTCGACGAACGTGCGCACGCCGTCCTCGTGCATGGCCAGGATCGTTTCGGCGAACCGCACGGGGGAGGTGACGTGGTCGTGCAGCACGGTGCGGATTTCGGCCGCCGTGCCGGGATACGGCTTGGCGTCGGCGTTGCCGTAGACGGGCAGGCGCGGCGCGGCGAACTCGTGCTGTTCCAGCGTGGGCCGCCACCCGGTGGTCGCGGACTGCAACAGCGGGCTGTGGAAGGCGCAGGAGACGGCGAGCCGTTGCGTCGCGAGCTGCTGCTCCCGGGCCCGCTTCTCCACCTTGACGATCGCCGATTCCGCGCCCGAGACGACGTGCTGCGTCGGGGAGTTGTAGTTCGCGACCCAGGCCCGGCGGATGCCGCGGACCAGGTCGTCCGCTTCCTTCGCGGAGGCGGTGACCGCGAGCATCGCGCCCGACACCTTGCTCGCGTCGCGCAGGAGTTCGCCGCGGGCACGGGCGAGCGCCATCAGGGTGTCGTCGCCGTAGACGCCGGCCGCGTGCAGGGCGGCGAGTTCGCCGAAGCTGTGGCCCGCCACGCAGTCGGGCTCGAAGCCGACCGCGCCCAGGATCTCCCGGATCATCAACGCGTGGGCGGCCAGCGCCGGTTGCGCGCATTCGGTGGCCTTGAGCCGCTCGGCCTGCTCGCGTTCGCCCGCCTTGTCCGTCGCCGGCGGCGGGAAGACGAGGCGGTGCAGGGGGCGTCCGTCGATCTCGAAGCCGGCCAGTCGGTCCCACACGGCGAGCGCGCGCGGCTGGTGCAGCACGATGTCCATCCCCATGTCGGGGTACTGGCTGCCCTGTCCCGGGAACAACAACGCGATCTTGTCGGTCGCAACGGGACCGCAGGCGTAGCGCACGCCGGCGGGCGTATGGAACGCGGTCTGCGGTTCGGCCGAGATCCGGTGGCGGACGTCGCTCGCCTGGGCCCGGAGGTCCTCCTCGTCGCGGACGACCAGGCACAGCCGGTGTGCCGCGGCGGCGTCGAAGGCGAGCTGGGTACGGCGTGCCAGGTCGGCCGGCGGCGCGGTGTCGGCGGTCAGCGCGTCCAGCGCCGTGACCAGCGCGGGGCCGGACTCGGCGCTCAGCAGGATCAGTTCGCTCGGCGCGCTGCGGGTGTACGACTCGCGCGCCGCGGCGGGTTCGGCGGTCCGGTGCTCTTCGAGCGTGACGTGGAAGTTGGTCCCGCCGAACCCGAAGCTGGAGACCGAGGCCCGGCGCGGGTGGTCGGCACCCCGGATCCAGGGCCGGGTCCGGGTGCTCAGGTAGAAGGGGCCCTTCTCCAGTTCCAGGGCGGGGTCGGTGCGGTCGGCCTTGAGCGTGGGCGGCAGGATCTTGTGGTGCAGTGCCAGGGCGGCCTTGGCCAGCCCGACCGCGCCCGCGGCCGTGCGGGTGTGGCCGATCTGCGACTTCACCGATCCGAGCGCGCAGCGCGCGATGTCGGCCGGGTCGCCGGTGCCGAACACCTCTTGCAGGGCCGTCACTTCGGCGGTGTCGCCGGCTTTGGTGCCGGTGCCGTGGGCCTCGATCAGTTCCACCGTCGCGGGGGTGTAGCCAGCGCTGGCGTAGGCCCGGCGCAGCGCGCGGACCTGACCGGCGACGGCGGGGGCGTAGATCGATGATCCGCGTCCGTCGGAGGAGGTGCCCACGCCGCGGATCACCGCGTAGATGCGGTCGCCGTCGCGCTCGGCGTCGGCCAGGCGCTTGAGCATGACCATGGCCACGGCCTCGCCCAGGAGGGTGCCGTCGGCGTCGGCGGAGAAGGGCCGGCACTCGCCCGACGGGGACAGCGCCGGGGTCTTGCTGAAGCAGGTGAACCCGAAGGCGTCACACAGCGGATCCACGCCGCCGGTGATCATCATGTCGGCGCGGCCGAGCGTGAGTTCGTCGATGGCGGCGCTTATCGCGGACAGTGAGCTGGCGCAGGCCGCGTCGGTGGTGTAGTTGCTGCCGTGCAGGTCGAAGTGGCGTGCGACGCGTCCGGCGATGACGTTGGTGAGCATGCCGGGGAAGGAGCTTTCCTTCCACACCGGATACGAGGCCGCGATGGCATCGCACAGCTCGTCGGCCTTGGCCTCGGCCACGCCACGAGCGAGCATGACCCGGCGCCAGGTCGGCCGCTGGGACCGGAAGGACATGCGAAAGGCCAGCTCGGTGGGGCTGGCTCCCAGGATGATGCCGGTGCGTTCTCGCATCGTCTCGGACGGGCCCTCGTCGCCACAGGCGTCCTGCAGGACGCGTTCGGCCGCGACCAGGCTCAGCAGTTGCGCCGTGTCGGTGGCGTCGATCGTGGACGGTGGCGTGCCGAAGGCCAGGGGGTCGAAGGCCACCGGCGACATGAACGCGCCACGCTTGCCGTAGGTCTTGTCGGGGGCGGTGGGGTCGCTCGAATAGTGATCGCTCACGAGCCAGTGGGTGTCCGGCACGTCGCGGATGAGGTCACGGGCGTGGACCACGTCGCGCCAGAACCCGGCGACGTCCGAGGAGCCGGGCAGCAGGGTGCTCAGCCCGACCACGGCGATGGGTGGTTGGGAGGGACGGGAACTCTCGGGCACGGGACTCCTTGCGATCTGCGATTCAGAGCAGTTCATGGGCGGGGAAGGTGAACGCCTGGGCAGGCAGGTCGACACCGTGGCTGCGCAGTTGCTGCGCGCGGGTGAGGACCGTTGCGCCCTCCATGAGATTGCGGGCGATCTGCACCACGGACAGGTTCGCGGGATCGGCCAGGAACCCGTCCTTGCGCCAGTCGTTGAATGCGCCCACCGCGGGGCCGCACCAGATCTGGTAGTCCACACTGCGGTCGGCGGTCCCGGTGGTCGCCCAGGTGCTGGACATGCCCAGGTACCAACGGAACACCAGCGCCATGCGGTGCTTGGGGTCCACGGCCGCGCGGTCGGCCTGCGCGGGCTCCCTGGCGCGCCAGAACTCCTCGGTCTGCGCCCACACCTGGGCCACCGGCTGACGGAACATCTCCCGTTCGAGGCGGGCGATCTGGACCGGGGGGATCTCCTCCAGCGACTCGTGATCGCGGTACAGCTGGAAGAGCCTGGAGGCCCGGGCGGCGAACATCGTGCCGCGGCTGAGGACCTGTACCTTCGACCCCATCTCGAACATGTCCGCGGACGGCGCCATGGCCACGTCCATGGTGTCCGCGGCCTGGAGCATCGTCCGGGCCAGGTCGGAGGTGTCGGCCTCCAGGCTGAGCTGGTTGACCGATCCGGTCACCACGTACGCGGCGCCCAGCGCGAACGCGGCGGCGACGGCGTGCGGGGTGCCCAGGCCGCCGGCCGCGCCGATCCTGGTACGCGGTGCGATGCCGTGCCGATGGGCGACCGCGTCGCGCAGGGCCAGGATCTGCGGGAGGGCGGTGGACAGCGGCCTGCCGTCGGTGTGGCCGCCGCTGTCGGACTCCACGGTGAGGTCGTCGACCATCGGCACGCGGGCCGCCAATGCCGCCTCGTCGGCGGTCAGGAGTCCCTCGGCGACGAGTTCCCGAAGCAGTTCGGGCGGCGCCGGGGCGAGGAACTGTTCGGCGACCTCGGGGCGCGAGACCTTGGCCATCATCATCCGAGGACGCACGACCCGACCGTCGGCGCGCACCCGCAGGCCCGCGGCGCAACAGTGCGCGAGGGCGCGGGTGACCTTGCTGAAGGCCGACACCGACACGCACCGCACACCGTGTCGGATCGCGAGGGCGGCGACCTCGTCCTCCCAGGCGGGCGAGTGCGGGTTGTGGATGATGTTCACCCCCCACGGGGCGTGTTCGGGCAGATCGCGGCGCAGTTCCTCGATCGCCCGCCGAACCGCGTCGATCGGCAGCCCGGCTGCTCCGAAGATCCCCAGCAAATCGGCCCGCGCCATCGCCTTGACCATGGCGACGCCCGCGATTCCCTGCGCCATCTCCCCGGCCACGTAGGGGAATCGCACGCCGTGGTCGGTGGTGAAGGACCGGTCGCCGAGCCATTCGGGATACAACGGAGAGAGTGTGCCGACGACTTCGCAACCGTCGACGGGCGCGTCTCCCAGGACGGCGCCGGTCACGGAGTCGGACAGACGCCGAACGATCGTGGCCATGCTCCGCGGTTGGCGAAGCACGGCCAGGAGACCGTCGGCGGTGGGATCCGACATGTCGTGACGGGGTGCTGCCTGTAGTCCGATGGTCATGAACGGTTTCTCCTGTGGGCTTTCGGAAAGGTGGTCGGACTTCGCCGACCTTCGAGGAATCCCGTGTGGACCGTCAAAGAATCCCGTGCGTGCCGGCCAGGAGATAGGCCATGTCGACGGTCGTCCGGGAACAGGGTCCGCCCAGGACACGGCGCGCGTTGCGATCGTCGAAGACCCGCGTGTGCCGAAAATACGCGGCGAACCCGGCGTAACTGTGAAAGCGCTGCTCGGCCGGGGAGAGCTTTTCGGGCAGCTCGGGCCCGAGGACGATGCGAATGGGTGCAAATTTCTCGAAGAGTTCGATGAGCGTCGTGGCGGACACGTCGTCCGGGTGCACGATGTGGTATGTCTCCGCGTCCGTGGATCGGTGTTCCGCGGCGATGCCCACGATGGCCCGCGCGGCGTCCTCGACGGGAAGGCAGTTCAGCCGCGCGTCGGCCCGCCCCTGCATGTGGATGACCGGCCGCAGACCCCGCGGAATGGAGAGCCCGGCGATGCCTCTTTCGATCGTCGACGCACGCAGGAGGGCGCTGATGGTCTGAAAGGGGTGGGCCGGCAGGCCCGGGGTCGGGGCACGGTCCGTCAGGAGAATGCTGGGCCGCATGACCAGCGCCGGCATTCCGCTTTCCCGGGACCACCGGCGCAGCAGGGATTCGGCATCGCACTTGGACCGCTCGTATTCGTTCTCGAAGCCGTACGTGTCGATCAGGTCGGCTTCGGCAACGGTCCCCGATCGTCGGGCGCCCGCCACGAACGCGGTGCTGACATGGCAGAACGGCGCGCCGTGCGGGCTCCGGCCGGCGATGTCGAGGAAGTTTTGCGTCCCGGTGACGTTCACCGGCCTGATCGCCCGGGCGCCGGTATTGAGGTCGATGTTTCCGGCACTGTGCAGGAACATGTCGGTCCGCCGGACGAGCTTTTCGATCCGGTCGTCCGGGAGGCCGAACAGCGGACGCTCGATTTCGATGTCCACCTCGTCGGCGCGTCGGCGAAATTTCTGAATGAAATCCGGTGTCTCGCCCAGCCGTCCGAGGGCATGGGAGATTCGGTCGATCGCACTCGTGCCGCCGCGGCGGGAGAGCAGCGTGACGGAGCAATTCCGATTCACGAGTTCACGAACGAGCCGCAGCCCCAGGAAACCGGTGCCACCGGTCAATGTAACCTGCACGGTCTCATTCCTCTTCTCCGGAACCGATGGCCGGTATTGCGCGTCGATCCTATCCATGACCGGGCCGTGCAAAAGTCCAGGTTACGGGCCGGGAAGTCAGATTCACCGGTATGGCCTAGTTGCACGGATGCCGAGCAGTGGATGCAATTCACCATTGTCGACACATTCATAAGGATTGGCTATTCACGCCTTCGCCCTGCGAGCCGGGCACGTACATCCGATTCTTATACATACGATTTATCGCCGCACGCCGGCCGGGATCGGCAATCGCGAGTTGCGGTCCGCACGCGCGGTACGCTCGCCGGCAGCACGAACAATTCCTCCGAATATCCGCGGCCACGGCGGATCATCGGCAACAGGATTCGCCCCTCGCCCGCCGCCGCCCCGACGCGATGGCCGGCCCGGGTTCGCCCCGTCTGCACCCGACCCCGGTTCACGGGCGTCCTCGCCCATCGCACAGACGACGTCGTCCTGGGAGGACACGCATGCTCGACACCATTCCGGTCCCACCTCCCGAACACGAGACGCCGGACCCGCCCGGCGACCCGCTGAGCCGCCTCGCCGGGCAATGCGTGCGGCACCGCCGCCTGCTCCTGGTGGGCGCGATGATCGTCCTGGTCCTGGCCGCCACCGTGGTCGCCGGCGCCAGGGACCGCTGGTCCAACGGCGGGTTCACCGCGACCGGAACCCGGGCCGCGGAGGCCGAACGCGTCGCCGCCCGATACGGGGCGGACGCCGCGGACCTGGTGTTCTACATCCGCGCCGACAAGCCGGTGGACGACGCCGAGGTGGCGGAGACGGGCCGCCGGCTCACCGCGCTGGTCGCGGGGCGACCGGGCGTGGACGCGGCGCAGTCCTTCTGGAGCACCGGCTCCCCCCTGTTGCGCTCGCGGGACGGCCGGGGCGCACTGATCCGCGTGGACCTGGCCGGGACCGAACGCGACTCCGCGGTCGCCTCGCGCGCCCTGGTCCCGGCCGTGCGCAAGGCCGCCGGCGGTCTGCGGGTCGATGCCACCGGGCCCGCGTGGCTGAACGCGCAGGCCACCGACGAGTCCGAACGCGACCTCGAACGCGGGGAGTTGCTCGCGGCACCGCTGACCATGATCATCCTGTTGCTCGCGTTCGGGTCGCTGACCGCGGCGGCGATCCCGCTCGCCGTGGGCGCGGTCTCCGTGGCCGGCGCCCTGGCCGTCCTGGCCACACTGACGCTCACGATGCCGATCACCGTGTTCGCGATCAACATCTGTGCCGCACTGGGCTTCGCGCTCTCCGTCGACTACGCCCTGTTCATCGTGACCCGCTATCGCGAGGAACTCTCCCAGGGCGTCGAATCACGCCGGGCCATCGCCCGCAGCATGGCCACGGCCGGACGCGCCGTGCTCTTCTCCGCGGCGACGGTGGCCCTGTGCCTGTCCGCGCTGTTCGTCTTCCCGCTGGAGCTGCTGCGCTCGTTGGCGTGGGCGTCGATCCTGGTGGTGATCATCTCGGCGCTGACGTCCCTGCTGGTCCTGCCCGCCTTGCTGGCCGTGCTGGGACCGCGCCTGGACCGGCTGGACCCGTTCCGCCGATTCCGCCGCGGGAGCGGACGCGTGGGCGGCGGCAGTCCCGCTTGGCGTCGCATCGCCACGCTCGCCACCTCCCGTGCGGTCCTGTGCGGGGGCACCGCCGCGGCTCTCCTGTTGGTCCTTGCCCTCCCCTTCCTTCATGCGCGGTTCACCACCATCGACGAGAAGATCCTGCCGAGGAACTCCGAACCGCACCGCACCGCCGAGCTGTTGCGCACCGACTTCGCCGACCCGCCCGAGCGCGTCATCCCGGTCATCCTGCCCCGGGCGAACGCGGCGACCGACGCACCGGCCATCGACGCGTACGCCCGACGGTTGTCCGCGTTGCCCCATGTCGCGCACGTGATCGCCGACACCGGCGACTACCGCGCGGGACTGCCGGTCCCGGCACCGCAGTTGCCCGCACCGGAGGCGGAGGAGCCCACCGCCGAGGGCACCACGCGGGTCGTCGTCCGCCCGGTCGCACCGCCCGCGGCACCCCTTCCCGCCGTCCCGGGCAGCGTGCTGCGCGTGGTCGGCACGGCCGACAGCCAGTCGCCGGACACGGTCGCGCTCGTCCACCGGTTGCGCACCCTGCCCGCCCCCCAACCGCACCTGGTCGCAGGCAAGGCGGCGGAGTTGACCGACACCAAACACACCCTGCGCGAGGCACTCCCCTACGGCGCGGCCATCATGCTGGTCGGCACCCTGGTCATGCTCTTCCTGTTCACCCGCAGCGTCCTGGTACCGATCAAGGCGGTCGCGATGGGCCTGCTGAGCATGACCGCGAGTCTGGGGGCCATCGTCTACGTCTTCCAGGACGGTCATCTGCGGTGGCTGGTGGGCGACTTCACCACTGGCGGATCGTTGGAGACCACGATGCCGCTGCTGACCCTGGCCGTCGCCTTCGGCATCTCGGTGGACTACGAGGTCTTCCTTCTCGCCCGGATCAAGGAGGAGTTCGTGCGCACCGGGGACAACACCCGCTCGATCGTCTTCGGGATCGAGCACACGGGCCGGCTGTTCACCGCCGCGGCCCTGACCGTCGCCGCCACCATGGTCGCGCTGACCATGTCCCACGTCACGCTGCTCAAGACGGTCGGCGTCGGTCTCGCGGTCGCGGTCGTCGTGGACGCCACGGTCGTGCGCGGCGTCCTGGTTCCCGCGCTGATGCAGCTCACCGGCCGGGCGAACTGGTGGGCGCCGTCGTTGTCGTTGCCCCGGCGTCGCCCGCGCGAGGCCGGCCCGAAGCTGCCCGACGCGCGCAGCGAGGCACTCCCCGAACTGGTCGGCCAGGCCGCGGACTCCACCCCGGACGCAACGGACCGACCGCAATCCTGATCCCTGAAGCGGCGCCCGTTCGAACCGCAAATGATCCGATTCACAAGGCTGTTCGGACGCCCGGACGTCGAACTCCCGTCATTGCCCCGTTCGGGCGATCGTGTTTCCGACTCGGCTCCCCCGAGGGCATAGAGTCTGCGCGATCGGCCGGCTTTCGCCGAGCGCACCCGACCCCCGCCCTTTCCCGTAGGACGAATCGAGAATCGCCTGTGGAATCCATCTGCCGCCCACTCAGCACTCGCTCTCCGCGTCCGGACCTGCTCACTTTCACACCCCGGTCGCGCGCTCCCATGCGAATGTTCGCCATTCCCTATGCGGGTGCGGATGCGATGATGTTCGCACCGTGGGTGGAATACCTGCCGGATTCGGTCGAACTGACGGCCGTACGACTTCCCGGTCGCGGCGCACGGACGGGTGAGGTCTCGCTCACCGATCCCGCCCAACTGAGCGCGATGGTCGCGGAACTCGTCCTGGAATCCGACGACGGCCGGCCGTACGTCTTCTTCGGCCACAGCATCGGCGCGATGATCGCCTTCGACACCGTGCGGGAGCTGCGCCGTTGCGGCCACGCGATGCCCGCGTTGCTGGCCGTGTCGGCCGTTCCCCCGCCGCAGGGCGGCGCGTTCGCGCGCGCATGCCGACCGATCCTGGTTTCGGATCAGCCCTGGCGACAATTGGGGCTGACCGACCTGCTTCCGCCCGAGGTATTCCGGGACCAGGGCGCCATGACCGCCTTCGGGCCGCCCATGATGGCCGATCTCCTGTTGGCCCTTCAGCACCGGTACGTCCACGAGCCGCCGCTGGATTGTGCGTTGAGTGTCTTCGGCGCTCGGGACGACACCCTGGTCGCGGTGGAATCCCTGTCGAATTGGCAGGAACAAACCACGCGACCCATGCGGCTGCGCACCTATCCCGGTGGGCACCTGTACGTCCACGAGGCATTGCCGAGTCTGTTGACCGACCTCTCCGCCGATCTGCGCACCACCGTCGGCGCCTTTTCCTGAATTCCGGGGCCGAGTGCCTCGTCGTCCGAATATGTCGAGTGTTTGGAGTGAGCCCGTGATTCGAGATTACGCAGGACGCGTGTGCACGGTGACGGGAGCCGCCTCCGGGATCGGCCGGGCACTGGCGTTCGCCCTCGCCGAACACGGCGCGCAGTTGGCCCTCTCCGACGTCGACGCGGAGGGACTGGGCGCAACCGCGGAGCGGGCCCGGCAGTTGGGTGCGGAAACGGTGCACGCCGACGTGGTCGACGTCGCACAGCGCGCGGAGGTGCAGGACTGGGCGGACGCCACCGCGGAGCGCTTCGGCCGGGTCAACCTGGTGATCAACAACGCCGGCGTGGCGTTGACCGCGAGTGTCGACGAGATGGAGTGGGCCGACTTCGAGTGGATCATGGGCATCAACTTCTGGGGCGTGGCGCACGGTACGAAATCCTTCCTGCCGCACCTGCGTCGCGCCGACCCGGCCCACGGCGCGCACGTGGTCAACGTCTCCTCCTCGTTCGGGCTGTTCGGCATGCCCCTGCGCAGCGCCTACTCCGCGACGAAGTACGCCGTCCGGGGCTTCTCCGAATCCCTGCGCAACGAACTGCGCCGTGAGGGCAGCGAGATCGGGGTGACCACCGCCTACCCCGGCGGGATCAAGACCGCCATCGTGCACAACTCGCGGGCGGCGCAGGGCACCGACCGGACCGAGGTCGCGGCGGTGCACGACTCGTTGGCCAAGACCTCACCGGAGATCGCGGCGCGGGTGATCCTCACCGGCGTCCGCAGGGGCCGCACCCGCGTGTGCATCGGCCTCGACGCGAAGGTCATGGACCTGGGCACCAGGTTGCTGGGCTCCGCGTTCGAACCGGTCGTGCACGCCTCGATCGAACGCGCGAGGTCCAAGGTCGTGCGAAGCAGCGCGCGCGCCGTGTGACCGACGACTGCGGCCTGCCCGATCCGATCGGATCGGGCAGGCCGCAGTCGTGTCCGGTTGCGGTGGAACGGCTACCGGAGGCCGCCCCAACCGCCGCCGCCGCCTTCGCCGCCACCACCGCCGCCACCCCACGGACCCCAGCCGCCGCCACCGCCGCCGCCGTGCGCGTCACCGCCGCCGTGGCCCCAGCCACCCAGGCCGCCACCGGCCCCCCAACCGCCCGAATGCGGGGCCGAGGCGCCCGCGTTCGGGTCGGCGTCGGCCGCCGCGCAGACCGCCGGCGTCGCGGACGCCGCGCCTGCCATGAGCACGGCCGCGACGACGGTGACGGAAGCGCGAGTGAACCTACGCATGAAATCCCCTTACCTTCGAAAAGCACCACCTCGCCCGAGGTGGTCGGATTCATCCTGAACGCAGATCCGAGTGTGCGGCACGCAACGACCCCGCAAATCCCGCCACGATTATCGGGTTTCGGCGCATCGTCGCTGCTCACCGCCCATGTCGGCGATTTTGGAAACCACCCCTACGGACGCAGGCCGCATTGCTGCGTTCGGGCGACCGCCGGCACGACGGGCTCGGCGGCACGCCGTCTTCACAAGAGCGAGCGCTCCGGTACCGGAGCCCGATCTGCGCGCAGATCGGCCCCGGTTGCCTCGGCCTCGTCCCCGAGAGCCGGGCGCAGGCGGGACTCGATGGCCTCGATGATCCGCGGGCGCAGTTCCTCGGCGCGGATGACGTCGTCGACGGAGCCGACCTCGACCGCCCGCCGAACGTCGTGCACCCGGTCGAACTCCGCGGCCACCTCGCCCAGTTTCTCCGCGCGCACCGACGCGCGGAGCTCGTCGAGTTCCGCCTTGCACGCGGCGCGCTCCGCACCCACGGTGGTCGCGACGCGGGCCTCCTGGTTGCGCACACGCGGGTCGGCGGCGGTGCGCGCGTGCACGTCGCCGGCGAACACCACCGCGGCGGCCGGGGCGCCGCCCAGGACCGAGGCGAAGGAGCCCTCGAGCGCGAGCACGGTCATGTTCGGGTTGAGTGCCTTGGAGAAGACCACGAACGCGCCGCCGTGGTAGCGCGAGATCACGCAGAACACGATGGGGCCGCGGAAGTTCACGATCGCCCGGCCGATCTCCGCGCCGTACTCCAGTTGCAGCTTGCGCATCGACTCCGGAGAACCGTCGAACCCGGACAGGTTCGCCAACACCACCAACGGCCGGTTGTCGGACGCCGCGTTGATCGCCCGCGCCACCTTCTTCGACGACTGCGGGAACAGCGTGCCCGCCGTGTACGTGTCCGGGCCGTCCGTGGGCGGGAAGCCGAGCCGCGGCACCGACCGCGACTCGATCCCGATCAGACACACCGGAATGCCTCCGAGCCGCACGTCCTGCACCGCCGCGGTGTCCGCGTCGGCCATGCCCGCCCAACGCTCCGACACGGGGTGGTCCTGGTCGGACAACGCGCGCATCACGGTGCGGATGTCGAACGGCTTCTTGCGGTCCGGGTTGTGCTCCGCGGAGAAGATCTCGCCGACGGTGCCGAAGTCGCTGCCCGCCAACGTGTGCGGGAAGTCGCAGACGTCGCGATCGAACGGGTCGCTCGTCCGTGCCCGCCGCGGCATCCGCTCGCCGGGTGCGACGTAGGTGTGGTCGTAGTGCTCCATCAGCACGTCCCGCGCCGCGCACAGGTTCGGAGCCCAGTACTGCGCCTGCCCGTTGGGGCCCATCACCCGGTCGTAGCCGCCGATGCCGAAGTTGTCCTCGGCGGAGACGCCGCCGGAGAAGTCCAACGACTGCTTGCCGGTGAGCACCATCGCCGAGTCCGGCGTCATCACCAGGATGCCCTTGGTGTGCATCAGCATCGTCGCCTCGGCGTTCCAGTACGGCTGCGCGCCGACGGTGATGCCCGCGACCACGATGTTGATCTCGCCGCCGTCCTGGGTGAACGTGACGATGCGCTTGAGCGCGGCGGCGACCCAGTCCATGTTCTCGGTACCCGAGGTCATCGAGATCCGCGCACCCGCGGACAGCGCGTACCACTCCACGGGCACCCGCATGCGCTCGGCCAGGTCGAGCGCGGCGATCACCCGGCGGCACTCCGGCTCGGACAGCGCCCCCAGCGACTTCGTCGGATCGCCGAGCAGCACCACGCGGGTCACGCCCTGGGGGTGCAGTGCGGTCGCGGTGGTGACCACGCCCACGACGATCGCCGCGGTGTTGTTCCCCCTCGGCCGCTCGACCGGCCTCAGCACGTGCGCGTCGTCCAGGTCGTACTCCACGAAGTCGCCGAGCAGGCGGGTGAGTTCGTACGGGTACACGGTGTTGCGACCGGCCGCGCGGAGCACCTTGCGCCGATAGTCGTCGAGCGGCTCGACGGGTTCGAGCGAGCGCTCGCCGATGGTGAGTTCGGTGCCGCCGGAGACGTCGAAGGAGACTCGTGCCGCGATCTTGCCCAGTTCGCCGGTCTCCCGGTCGCGGCGGCGTGCGATGAACACGATCTCCTCCAGCCCGGCGCCCTCGGCCGTCGGCAACACGCGCCCGATGATCGTCTCCAACTCGGCGCGGGTGATGTCGCTCGGCGGCCAGACGTAGATCACGATCCGGTTGGTGTCGGCGTACTTGCCGGTCGGTCGCCGCGACTGGGCGCGGCGGATCGAGTCCAGGCAGGTGGCGACGACGTTCTCGGCCGTGGGCAGCGCGATCAGTCTGCCGTCGTGCTCGCGCAGTTCGGTCAGGTCACGGACCTGGGCGAAGGCGACCAGGCGGTCGTCCGAGGGGTTCTCCCGCGCCACGCACCGGAAGAGGTAGACCTCCTCGTCCGAGGACGGCAGGCGGGTCAGGTCGAACTTGCTCAGCCGCTCCAGTTGCATCCGCCGGGCGATGTACGGGTGCAGACCGCGGATCAGCCGCTCCTCGACCATCCCGGTGCCGGTCGCACGGAAGGTGAAGTGGTGGTGCATCACCGCACCACCGCGGCCGGCGACGGTGGCGGTGAGTCGGCGCACCCGATCCGACAGCGGGTGCGCGGCCAGGACCTCGTACAGCGCGGCCGCCATCGCATCGGAGTCCGCCGGCTGCTTCTCCCACGCGAGGTAGATGTCGGCTTCGACGGCGTCCCCGTCTCCCGCCAATTCCGCGAGCCCGCGCAGCACCCCGCCGAGTTCGTCGAACCTGACCGCCGAGGAGACCAGCCGCGAGCCCGCCCGCTCGGCGACCACGAACGTGCACCCCGCGACCCGGCTGGAACGAACGTCGGTGAGGCCCTTGTTGCCGTAGTACCGCCGGGTCAGCACCTCCAGCATGATCGTGTTGTCCAGGTCGTCGCGGACGAGCCGACGGCCGAGCAGGCGCACCAGGGGCTCGGTGCTGCGCACCATCGCGGCGATCCGCTCGGCGCGGTCCGGCGCGTCCGGGTGCGCGTCCAGGTGGCGCAGGTGCCTGCGCACGTCGGTGTAGACGCGGGCGCGGTTGCGCCGCAGCAGCGGTTGGGCCAACCAGGCGAACACCAGGCCGCGCGCGAGGTCGGCGACCACCGGGAAGCGGACCTGGGTCGCGGCCACCAGCCGCTCCAGGGCCAGGCCGACCGACTCGCGCAGCGTCGCGTCCGGCGGCGCCTCCCGCAACCACACCCGCAGCAGCGTCGTGACGACCGTGGCGTCGGCGGACGCGCGCTGCTGGGCGAGGAAGATCCTGAACACCGCGGCCTCGAGTTCGGCCGAGGGCTCCGACGCGGTGACGCCGTAGTGGGCGAGTGCTTTGGCGAGCTTGGCCCGGAACGCCTCGGGCAACCCGGCCCGTTCAACGTCGAGGCTCTGCAGGTAGCTGTGGAAGTGTTCACGGGCGCTGTGCACGTGCCCGTCGCCGCCGCCGTCCTCGCCCGCCGGGCGGTTGCGGCTCAGTTCGGCGAGGTCGGCGAACGTGTCGACGAGTTCGAGTTCCTCGGCCAGCAGTTCGTGGCCGTCCTCGACGGCCGCCCGGCGCGCGGCGAGGTAGTCGTCGAGTACCCGGCGTTCGTCGTGCGGATCGACGTCGAAGCCCAGCAGCAGGGCGCGCAGGTCCTCCAGGCCGCGCGCGGCGCGCTCCCGGGTCGGGATCGCCTCGGGAGCGGCCGGCAGGTTCAGCTCGACGGACGAGGTGTCCTCGGCTTCGGCATCGTCGTCAACGAGCGGCTCCAGCCGCATCAGCGCCGCTCCGGTGTCCACCTGACTGCCCACGGACACGGTGCATTCCTTCAACCGCGCCCGGAACGGCGCCCGCAGCACCGTCTCCATCTTCATGCTCTCCAGCACCAGCACCGGAGCGCCCGCCTCGACCTCGGCGCCCACCTCCAGTGGCGTGGCGACGACCAGTGCCGGGGCGGGCGAGCGTACGACGCCGCCCTCGTCGCGGCCGACCCGGTGGGTCACGCCGTCGACCTCGACCAGGTGGATCGGCCCGTGTGTGGCGGTGAGCAGGTGGTACGCGGTGCCGTTGACCAGGATCTGCCCGATGTGCCGGTCGAAGCGGTCGAGTTCGACGTCGGCGGTGCGCGCGAGGTCGCCCGCCTGGATGCCGACCCGGAAGCGACGCGGGCCCACTCGTGCCACGCGCACGCGGTAGCCGACGCCGCGCAGTTTCAGGTCCAGCGGTCGGCCGCTCTCGTGTTGCACCTGCGGGCGTCCGCCGGAGGCGGTGGACAACAGCCGCTGCCGTTCCGCGTGTTCCTCTTCCTCGTACGCGTCGATGGCCGCCGCCGCCAGCGCCACGGCGGAGTGCCGATGCGAGACGAGCCTGCCCTCGCCGCGGACGCGGTCGATCCAGCCGGTGTCCGCGCTGCCGTCGATCACCTCGGGCTGGTCGAGCAGGTCGAGCACGAAGCTCTTGTTCGTCGCACCGCCCTCGATGACCACCCTGGTCTGCAACATCGCCCGCCGCAGCCGGCCGAACGCCTCCTCGCGGTCCCGGCCGTGGGCGATGATCTTCGCGATCATCGAGTCGAAGTCGGCCGGGATGGTGTCGCCTTCGCCGACTCCGGTGTCCACCCGGATGCCCGGCCCGGCGGGCAGGTCCAGACGCACGATTCGGCCCGGGGCGGGCGCGAAGTCGCGGTCGGGGTCCTCCGCGTTCAGCCGGGCCTCGACGGCGTGCCCGCGCTCCACCGGCGGTTCGCCTTCGAGCCGACCGCCCGATGCCACCCGCAACTGGGCCTTGACCAGGTCGAACCCGGTGGTGCACTCGGTGATCGGGTGTTCGACCTGGAGGCGGGTGTTGACCTCCAGGAACGCGAACTGCCGGTCGCCGGGGTGGTAGAGGAACTCGACGGTCGCCGCTCCGCGATAGCCCACCGCGAGGGCCAACCGCTCGGCCGACGCCTTGAGTTCGGCGGCCTGTTCGGGGTCGAGCACCGGCGACGCCGACTCCTCGATGATCTTCTGGTTGCGCCGCTGGATCGAGCAGTCACGCACGCCCAGCGCCCAGGCCGTGCCCTCGCCGTCGGCGATCACCTGCACCTCGACGTGCCGGGCGCCGGTGACCAGACGTTCCAGGAACACGATGCCGCTACCGAACGCCCGTGCGGCCTCCAGGCTGGTGCGCTCGTAGGCGTCCGTCAGCTCGGCCTCGCCGGTGACCACGCGGATGCCGCGGCCGCCACCGCCCGCGGTCGCCTTCAGCATCAGCGGGTAGCCGATCTCGGCCGCCGCCGCCAGCGCGGCCGGCAGGGTCTCGACCGCACCCCGGCTCCACGGCGCGACCGGCACACCGACCTCTTCGGCGATGAGCTTCGCGTAGATCTTGTCCCCCAGGCGGCGCATCGCCTCCGGACTCGGCCCGACGAAGGTGACGCCGATCCGTTCGCACAGTTCCGCGAACGCCGGATCCTCCGCGACGAAACCCCAGCCCACCCACGCGGCGTCCGCCCCGGTCGCCAGCAACGCCCCCTCCAGGACGGCGTGGTCGAGGTAGGGGCGGGCAGCGGCGGGACCGAGGTCGTAGGACAGGTCGGCCTCGCGCACGAACGTGGCCGCGTGGTCGACATCGGTGTGCAGGGCGACCGTCTCGATCCGGGTCCCCGTTTCCGCGGCCAGCTCCCGCACGGCGTGGATGAGCCGCATCGCGGCCTCACCACGGTTGACGATGGCGACACGACTGAACACTCGACCGACCCTCCTGTTTACCAACGATGTGCGTTCCGCAACAGGACGGTTCCGGCGGTGACGACCTTCCGTCCACCGACCGTGGCCGTGTCGCAGACGGGGCAGGCTACAGGGCTTGGGACGCAGGAAATGACCACGAGCCGTCGCCCATTCGGGGCTGACCAGGGCTTATCCGGGAGAGCCCAGGTCCTGGTCTCGATGATCGCCTGATTGGCCGTCGCCCGTTCGGCGCAGCGCCACGCCCGGCGTTCATCCGAATCGGGCAACTGTGGGCGCGGTCCTCCGCGTTGGCCGCGCCGAACGTCGAGGACCCCGCCGCGCGATGTCGGTCGCGCGGCGGGGTCGGGTGCCGCGACTTCCACGGCCTGGCAGGAGCCGGGACACGGCTCAGGGTCGGGACCGGCCGTCCCGCCGGGCTCCGACGGGCAGTACGTCGTCGGCACCCCCGCTTCGGCTCGGCTCCGCCGGGTCGATGTCGAGGTCCATGTCCCTGTCGAGGTCCGTGTCGGGACCCTGCACCCGGGCCGCGCCGCCGCCGAAGTCCTTGGCCGGACCGGGTACGGACAGGAGCCGGTAGGGGACATGGCGCAGCAGACCCGCCAGCACCTTGTAGCGCATGCTCGGCACGCACACGACCGGTGGACGGCGCCGATGAATGGCGCGCACCGCCTGCTTCGCGACGTACGACGAGGCGAGCGTGAGCAGCGGCGGCGGTGCGCTGATGTCCGCTCGCACGTGGAACTGCGAGGCGATGTACCCGGGCACGAGTGCGGTCAGCGCGACGGGCGAGGTGCGGATGCGCCGGGAGTAGGCGAACGACTGGGTCATGGCCAACTCGTACGCCTTGGTCGCGCCGTACGCCGTGCCCAGCCAGGCGGGCCCGACGGCGGCCACCGAGGACACGACCAGGATGCGGCCGGAGCCGCGCCGGAGCATCTCGGGCAGCGCGGCGTGGATGAGCCGGGACGGCGCGACGACGTTGAGGGCGAGCATGCGCTGTTCGTCCGCCCACGCCGTGCGGTCGAAGGACGTGCCCAGCGCCGCACCGGCGTTGTTGATCAGGATGTCCGCGTCGCACGCCGCCGCGGCGACCCCTTCGAGGTCGGCCTCGACGGTCAGGTCGGCGGGCAACACCCCTGCCTTGATGTCGTGTTCGGCCATCAGGTCGGCCGCGAGTCGGTCCAGGGGTTCGGCACTGCGGGCGACCAGGATCAGATCGTGGCCGCGGGCGGCGAGGGCGCGGGCGAGGTCGGCGCCGAGACCACAACTGGCGCCGGTGACCAGGGCCGTGGACATTACTGCCTCCTTCTCGAAGCGGGCGGATGCGAACTGCCCGGCTCCCCGGGGGCGTCGACGGCTCGAACCGGCGGATCCACGGTCGGGGGCCCGGACTTGGATGGACGGGTTGCGGGCTTCGGATCGGCGCGATCACCGGCGCCGGGGCACGGACGCAGCACATGGGGCGACGCCTTCGCGAGGACGTGCGCGCCGAGGGACGGTCTACGTGCCCACTCGGCAGGCCCGCGGCCGAACCTGCGGCCGTGACCGGATCGAGGCGTGCGTCCCGCCACCGGGAGGACGCTTCCCGGGACGGGTCGTTCGGCGTCCGTCCTCCCGCCGCCGGGGGACACGGATCCCGGGACGCATCACCCGGTGTCCGCTGTCCGCGTACGGACGGTCCACCGATCGGCCCCCGTACGGGCCGGTTAACCGCCCGGACTCGGCAAAGGTCACGCCCCCGCCGCCGTCGGGTGATCGCGGTGCCCGTGGTTGCGTACTTGCGGGTGAACATCGGGGCCCGCTCCCGGTGCCGTTCCCGGTCCATCGCCCCAGGTGAAGGGCGGGTTCGGGGCCGTGAGGGCGGCCGGGCGGGAGTTTTGCGCCCGACCCCGCCACCGATACACAAGATGCTCGATCGCATACCCGATCGGGGTTGTTGTACGGCGACGCGCCGCCGGGTGTGCGCGGTCCGACCGAGCAGGAAGGCATTCCCCGTGTACGCGATGCTGTGTGAGTTGCTGGTCCAGGAGTTCGGCATCGACGCCGCGGATCTCGTTCCCGAGGCGACGTTCGACTCGCTGGAGTTGGACTCGCTGTCGCTGGCGGAACTGGCGGTCATCGTCGCGGACCAGACGGACAAGGACTTCACCGGGCTCGGCAACCTGGACAAGGACACCACGCTGGTCGAGGCCGCGGCGGCCTTCGAGGCCGCCCCCCGGAGCGAACCGCCGACCCCGGCCGTCCCCGACCCGGCAGCCTCCTCCGCCGCGGCCGCCGCCTCCGCCCCGGTCTCCGCTTCGGGCCATGCCGCGTCCTCGGATGGCTGAGATGCCCTCCTCCGAGGTCGCGGTCACCGGTCTGGGCCTGGTCACCGCCGGCGGGATCGGCGTCGAAGCCACCTGGCGGACCCTGTGCGCGGGCGTATCCACGGCGCGCCGCGACCCGATACTCGCCGGCCTGCCCGTGGACGTCTCCTGCGCCGTCCCCGACTTCGACGGGGACGCCCGTCTGGGCCGACGGTTGTCCCGCCGGATGGACCGTCCCGCGCAGATGACCGTCGTCGCCGCCCGAGAGGCCCTGGCCGACGCCGCCCTGGATCCCCGGACCTGGGACCCCACTCGCGTCGGCGTGATCATCGGCTCGGGCGGTCCGAGCATGGAATCCCTGACGGAAGCCATGGCGAAACTGGCGGCGGATCGCGCCACTTCCATCTCCCCGGCCGCGCTGCCCCGCTCGCTGCCGAACACCCCCGGCACCGAGGTCGCCCTCGATCTGGGCGCCCAGGGAACCAACTTCGCCCCCGCCGCCGGCTGCGCCTCCGGAGCCACCGCGCTGGGCATTGCCCGTGACCTGGTGCGCGCGGGCACCCTGGACATCGCCTTCGCCGGCGGCACCGACACGATGTGCAACCGGATCACCGCGGCGGCCTTCGCCCAGTTGGGCGCCCTGTCCACGCGTTCCGGCGACCCGGCTCAGGCTTGTCGACCGTTCGACGCCGACCGGGACGGATTCGTGCTGGGCGAGGGCATCGGCATCCTGGTCCTGGAACGGTTGGAGCACGCACGTGCCCGCCGGGCCCGGGTCCGGGCTCTGCTGTCCGGGTACGGCTCCGCGAACGACGCCTACCACGTGACCGCGCCGCACCCCGACGGCCGCGGCGCCCGACTCGCCACCCGCGCGGCCCTGGCCGACGCCGGCTGGAGCCCGGGCGATGTCGACCACATCAACGCGCACGGCACCGGCACGGTCCTCAACGACGCCGCCGAGGCCCGCTTCCTCGCGGCCACGTTCGACCGCTGCCCACCGGTCACCGCCGTCAAGAGCATCCTGGGCCACGCCGGCGGCGCGGGCGGCGCGATCGAGGCGGCCGTGACCGTCCTGACCCTCGAACACGGGAGCATTCCACCCACCGCCAATCACCACCGCACCGACCCGGACATGGATCTGGACGTGGTTGCCAAGGCCCCGCGCCGCCCCACCCGCCTGAACACCGCGATCTCCACCTCGGTCGCGTTCGGTGGCCAGAACGCCGTCCTCGCCTTCCGCGCAGCAACCTCAGGAGCCCCCGCATGACCGTGACCCAAGCGGAAACAATGTCGGCGCGATCCGCCGCCCCGGCCTTCGGCCGGCGGCTGGAGGAGTTGGACTGGTGGCGTTCGTGCAGTGTCCGGGTCGTCGACCCGGCCCCGGAACTCTCCGTCGTGGTGCGCACGTTCCTGGACGATCTGACCGCGGCATTCGTACGCGGCGGGCACCGGGTGGTCCCGCGGGGGGAGAACGAGACCCGGCTCGACGTGGTCCTGGTGGGCGTGTCCGTGCCGGACGGCCCCGGCCCGCTGGCCGACCGCATCGTGGAGGAGCAGACTCCGCTGATGCTCAAGCTCCGCAAGGAGCAGGGCCGGCAGGGCGTGGTCGGCCGTCTGGTCGCGGTCGCGGAAGTGCCCGAGCGGTTGAGCGGGATGTCGCACCCCGAGGTGGTGCGCGCCGCGCGGATCCTGATGGCCAGGGTGGGTGTGTTCACGGTCGTGTTCATCTCCCCCGGCGCGCTGCCCGGGGAGGTCGCCGAGGCGACGCTGTGCACGATGGAGGGCGGACACCCCACCGAGACCGAGGACGTCGCCCAGGGCATCTGCGATCGGCTCGTCGCCGCGGCCTGTGCGCACGAGGTGGCCGGCCGCCACGACGTGGTGCCCGACGCCATCGGCGCCGACGCGTGGGCGGCGGCCCGCACGCCGCGGAGCCTGGCGGTGGCCGGGACGCGGATGGGGGACCTGGGGTTGCTGCCGGCGCCGCATGCGATGCGCGACTTCGTATCGCCTCGGCTGAGCCGCACCTACGCGATGTACCTCAACCTCCAGGGCTTCAGCGAGGGCATGCTGTTCGCCTTCGACCCCGACCTCGACGCGCTCGTGGTCACCGCCTCCGGACGCTGGGGGGTCGACAAGCGCGACCTCTCCGACGGCGACCTCGTGGCCGTCGACCATCGGCTGAACCAGGGCCGGTTGCGCGTCCTGGCCCCCGAGGGCATGCAGCCTATGGCGCCGTCGGTGGAGGCGTGGGAGGTCTGCGCACTCTTCGAGGCGGCACCGACCGTACGGGTCGGCCGGAACGCGGCGGGGCACTGGGAGTGGGACCCGAACGGCACCCGCGAGGTGCCGGCCATCCGGGCGGGCCTGCACGCGCACGTCGGCGTCTCGCACGCCGACTCGGCCCTGATCGAGAGCATCCCGCCGGACCGGGACCGCTATCCGTACGGGTTCGGCTGCGGCACGGACCTGATGATCGACGTCGCCCGCTCCACGCTGGCCGCCTCGCGCGCGCTGCACGACCCCGCGGACACCCGCCACTACGTGCGCTGGCCGATGCTCTACCACGGCGAGATGGCCCTGGAACTGTGGGGACCCGGGCAGCCCGAAGAGCCGCTGCGCGGCCTCCTGGACCTCTTCGACCCGCAGGTGCTGGGCGCCGTGCGCTTCCACCCGGACCACATCGACCAGCCATGCTGAGCAGCACACCCCGCCCGCTCCCGCTCTCGGGCCCCGACCCGGCCGTCCGGACGCACGCGACCGCGCCCCTTCCGGAGCCGTCCGGGACCTGACCGGGCGAACGTCGGCCCCGACCGTTTCGATGGTCGGGGCCGACGGCGTTGAACACCCCGCACCGACATCTTGGGCCGCCGGCCCCGTCGCGAACAGAACCGACCGCGACGCCATGGTCTACGAGTCACGCAACTGCACGGCACCGCGCGTCAACCTGAACCCCGGTGACACGCGCCCGTCCGTGAACGCGTTGGTCGGGCTCGACGCCGGCACGACGCCCGCCGCCGACCTGAACACGGCGAACGCGTCGGCGCCGCCGCCGAGGCGAGGCGACGGCTGCTCCAGGACGCCCGCTGCCGCTGACATCTGCTCGTGCCGAGGTCCACTCTCGCTTGTCGACCGGCCCTCGGGCATGCCGATGACGCGGCGGCCCGCCGGGACCCGGTGTGCTCGGTGTTGCGGCGGTTCGTCGCGTGCGGGGCGGCACCGGTGGTGCCCCGGGGCGCAGCCCGCCCCTCACTCCGGTGTCGTCACAAGGCGGCGACACCGGAGTGGACTTCGGGTTCCGAGGGTTGTTTCCCTCTCCGTTCGACGAGGTTCGGCGCGGCAGGCGGCCGAACCGCTGTCCCGAACGGGGTGTCAGACCCCCACACGCTCGAGGAGCGAGCGGTGGCCGTCGTCGTGCTGGTAGCCGCCACCGTGCGGGTGACCCTGAGGACGGTGGCCCTCGTGCTCGTAGTCCTCGTCGTCGATCTCGTTGTTCTCGATCTCGGCGATGACGCATTCGTTCCCGAACGCCGGGTTGAGCGCGGCACCCGTGTCGGCGGTGTTGCCGCAGCCCATGGCCGGGGTGTGGAACGGAGACTGGCCGATGTTGCCGGAAAAGACGCCCGAGGACTTCACCGCGGCAGCGTCGGCCTCGGAGCTCGCGCTCGCGGCGCCCGCGCCCGCCATGACGAGGGCGGCGGTACCGGCGGCCAGGACACTGGCCTTCTTGAACGAGTTCACGACAATCTCCCGTATAGCGCAGCATCCGCGCCGCCCGATTGCGACGCGCACTCCTCTCAACGAGACGGTTCGACTCCGGCAACCCCACCCCCACACCGGTTCACCCGAATGGCCCCCACCCTCGCACCCTCCAACGGGTGCCCGACCGCGATCCGCTGCGTCCTGCCGACGTCGACGAGCGCTATGCGCGAGTGGCCTCGTACTCGGGGAGCACCTCCGGGGCGGCCGCCTGCGAGCCTGAGGCCTGTCCGGATCCGGGTGGGTGGGTCACTCGGCCGGGAGGGAACGGCGGCGTGCGCGGTGGACGGTGAAGACGAGTGCGGCGGACGCGGCGACGATCAGGGCTACGAACCCGGGGTGGATGTCCTTGGACAGGCTTTGCGCGCCGTCGGGCCGGACCAGCCACACGGTGAGCGGGATCGCGAAGGCGACGGCCACGAGCACGGACGCCAGGCGGACCGCCCGGTCGCGGACCCGGGTGAGGGCGCCGACCAGGGCGATCACGACGGGCACGACCGCGATCAGGGCGAACTGGGCGAGGACCATGACGGGCACCGCCCACGCGCTGATGGTCACGGCCCGAGGCATGCGTCGACCGGTGCCCGCGGGGGAGGTTGCTACGACTGCCATGACGATCTCCTGGTGTGTGCGTGAAGGGGGATGCGTGCGTGGGGTGGGTGAGTGCAGAGTGGGCGTGTCGTGGGCGGCTCGGACGTGCGGAACCGGAGGGGTCGCGCCACCCGGATGACTGAGCAGCCTTGCCGTTCGTTATAAGTTGTAACTCTCACAAGCATCCCTCGTCAAGAACGTGCGTGATACCTTCTAACCAGACCTTGAGCATGTAGCCGACGAGGCTCTCGAGGTTCACCGAGATCCATCGAGGTGGAAAGAGGCAGACCATGGCGGAGACCGACGCGGCGACCCCACGCGAGCGCTACCGCACCCAGGTGCGGGCCGAGATCAAGGAGCACGCCCGGGAGCAGATCGCCACCGCCGGAGCCTCCGCACTCTCGCTCAACGCGATCGCCAAACGTATGGGTCTGAGCGGGCCCGCCCTCTACCGGTACTACGCCGGCCGGGACGACCTGATCACCGAACTCGTCGAGGACGCCTACCGCAGCCTCGCCGACACCATCCACGCGGTCTCCACACCCGCCCCCGACCCGAGGGCGCTGGCGTACGCCATGCGCGAATGGGCCCTGGCCGACCCGCAGCGATACCTCCTCATCTACGGCACGCCCGTCCCCGGCTACCACGCCCCCGACCACGTCACGCTCATCGCGAACGAGATCATGGCGACCCTGCTCGACGCCTGTTCCGCGACGCCCCCCACCGGCCCCGCGACACCGCTCGACGAGCACCTCGAAAACCACCGGCACTGGGCCGGCGACAACCCCGCCCCCGCCGCCGTCCTCCATCGGGCCCTGTCCTTCTGGACCCGCCTGCACGGCGTCCTGTCCCTCGAACTCGCCGGACACTTCAACGGAATGGGCTTCGACCCCGCCGTTCTGTTCGCGGCCGAGTTGGCGGACCTCCTCGCCGATGGCGATGTTCCCCCCGCCGACCGGCACTGACCACCGAAATCCGAGACACGATGGCCGCAACCGCACGCAAGATGAACGTCTTTGCCGCACCCGTCCCGGCCGTCGAGGACGCCTCACCGTTCGATACCCTGCCGACCCGTACCGGCCGGGACCCCGGATGGCACCCGGCCGCCGCGACGCATTGACCACGAACGGCCCTGCCCCGCTGCACAGGCTTCCGGCGCCGGCAGCGGCCACGCCCGAGCCTCCATGGTCCTTCTTCCCACCTCCCCCCGATCGACGAGACCAGGCAATGAGCACCGAACACGACTGGACCACCACGCCCATCACCGCCGACCTCGTGCGCGGCGCCCTCGAACTGGAGTACACCGACCGCGGCGTACTGCCCCACCGGCTGCCCGCACGCGCCCGGCGGCAGATCTCCGACGGTCAACTCGCGATGGCGGAGTCACAACCCTCCGGCGTACGGCTGGCCCTGCGCACCCGGGCCACCGCCGTCGAACTGGACGTCGTGGCCACCAAGCGGGTGTACCTCGGCGCCCCGCCGCGCCCCGACGGGGTGTACGTGCTTGTCGTGGACGGGCGGATCGTGGACCGGGCCGGTGTGACCGACGGCGACACGCTCACGATCGACCTGGCCACCGGAAGCGCACAAACCAGGCCCGGGCCGGTGCAGACCGTGCGGTTCACCGGCCTGCCCGGCGACGAGAAGGACGTCGAGATCTGGTTGCCGCACGACGAGAGCACCCTGCTGGTCGCGCTGCGTACCGACGCACCCGTACACACCCCGCCGACCGGCGACCGCAAGGTCTGGCTGCACCACGGCAGTTCGATCAGCCACGGCTCCAACGCCGCCACCCCGACCGGGACCTGGCCGGCCCTGGCCGCGGCTCTCGGCCGGGTGGAGCTGATCAATCTGGGATTCGGCGGCGGCGCGCTGCTCGACCCGTTCATCGCCCGCACGATGCGCGATGCCCACGCCGACCTGATCAGCCTCAAGATCGGCATCAACATCGTCAACTTCGACCTGATGCGGCTGCGCGCGTTCGGTCCGGCCGTGCACGGTTTCCTCGACACCATCCGGGACGGACACCCCACCGCGCCGCTGCTGGTCGTCTCGCCGATCCACTGCGCCATCCACGAGCACACTCCGGGGCCCGCCGCGCCGGACCCCGCCGCGATGAGCGAGGGACGCCTGCGGTTCACGGCCACCGGAGACCCCGCGCAGACCGCCGCCGGGAAGCTGACTCTGACGGTGATCCGGGACGAGTTGGCCGGCATCGTCCGGCAGCGCGCCGACACCGACCCGAACCTGCACTACCTCGACGGCCTCGACCTCTACGGCGAAGCGGACCAGGCCGAGC
The DNA here is from genome assembly GCF_055557415.1 of Embleya sp. L77. Classification (NCBI taxonomy): domain Bacteria; kingdom Bacillati; phylum Actinomycetota; class Actinomycetes; order Kitasatosporales; family Streptomycetaceae; genus Embleya; species Embleya sp. L77. Next base: position 2,659,925 of record NZ_CM145710.1, on the reverse strand, counting down.
TGCCGCTGCCCGACGAGCTGCACCCGGACCCGGCCGCCCACCGCCGCATCGGCGAACGCTTCGCGCACCTCGCGTTCGGCGCGGGCGGTCCGTTCGCCGCCCCGACCGACTGACCGAGCGGCTGACCGATCGGCTGACCGACCGACGGACTGATCGACCGACCGACCGACGGACTGATCGACCGGCTGACCGGCTGCGACCGCAATCGCGGTCGCAGCCGCAGCCGCTGTCGCGTGCCGCCGGCACGACGCGGCCGGAGCACGTCGATGTCCGCCGCCTGGCGGATCAGCGCACCATCAGTCGCAGCAGCGCCTCGCGCAGGTCGTCGCGGCGCCCGGCGACGAGTTCCTCCAGGGTGATGTCGAAGACCATCGCCACGAGCAGATGCGCCATCGGTTCCGGTGGATCCCAGCCCAGGGCGACGAGTTCGGGCTGCACGAGGGCTCTGGTACGGGCGTTGCGGGCGCGGGTCTCCTCGAAGAGGTCGGGGTCCGTGCGGGCCTGGACCAGCAGCGCCCTGGTGCCGGTGGTCGCCAGGGCGGCGTCCAGATAGCCGTGCACGCCGCCGACCAGGCGCTCGCGGCCGGCCGCGAGACCTTCCAGATCGGCCAGGACCCGCTCCTCCAGCCCACCGTGGTACCTGCGATGCAGGGCCACGAGGTAGCCGCGGCGGTCCTTGAAGTGCTGGTAGAAGCTGCCCTTCGCCATGCCCGCCGCGTCCACCACGGCGTTCACCGACATCCTGGACAACCCGCGCGCGTCGGCGACGTCGAGTCCCGCCCGCAGCAACGCCTCGCGCCCCGGTCCGGCCGGCCGTGCCATCGATCACCTCTGTTCGACGGTCAAACCACCTGGTGGTCTTGACAGTTGCGCTCCGCATGAACACCTTATGACCGACCGGCCGGTCATGAACAGAGTCGATCGCGACGTGCACACGGCGCGATCCCGGGGGACGCCTGCACGGGCGCTTCCTCGCGCACGCAACAACGTTCATTCCGTTGCCCATTCGAGAGAACACGGACCATTTCATGCGGATACGAAGCACGTTACGACGCAAAATCGCGACCGTGGTGGGGGTGCTCGGTCTCACCGCCGCGGCGCTGACCGCGACGCCGGTCGCGCATGCCGACAACACCGCCCCGGTCGAACTGCCCCGATTGGTCACCGCCGACCCGGTCAACCACGCGGGGATGCTCCAGGCGGAGGTCGCCTTCTGGAACGTGGCGCGGATCGCCGAGTACGGGCTCAACTCGGACGGCGCCGACGCGTTCCCGCCGCCGGGCGGCTGGGACGACCTGAGCAAGCCGTGGACCGGCCAGGGCGCGATCTCGCACACCGCCGGCAAGCTCCTGATGGTGTACCGCAATTCCTTCGACGGCTCGCTCGTGCCCTCCTCGTGTTCGGCGAACGTGGTCACCAGCGCCAACCGGAGCACCATCGTCACCGCGGGCCACTGTCTGAAGGTGACCGCCAACCTCCGCGGCGGACTCGGCGACGACGTCGTCACCAACGCCGTGTTCATCCCCGGCTTCAACGGCGCGAACGTGTCCCGCTTCACCGGCGGCGACGACACCACCGCACCGCTTCCCGGCACCGACATCGCGCCCTACGGCGTCTGGGGCGTCACCCGTGCCTGGATCACCCCCACCTGGGACGCGGACAGCACCTTCCGATCCGGCGGCGACGTGGCGATGGCGACCGTCGAACGCCCCGGCGACCCCACGCCGATCCAACAGCTCACCGGCGGCCAGAACATCGCCTTCGGCGTGGACGCCAACCCGCTCTCGCTCCACCAGTTCGGCTACCCCACCGACAACACCCGCAACTGGTACTGGACGAAGAACAGCGACGGCACCACCTCCGCCGACTTCGGCGTCGCCCCCTCACTGCGACGCGGTTTCGACGGCCGGACCCTGATGTACGCGCACGGCAGCACGATCGGCGACTCGACCGTCGCACTGGCACACGACATGGCCTCGGCCATGTCGCCCGGCTCCAGCGGCGGCCCCTGGCTGCTGAACTTCGACCCCGCGACCGGCACCGGCACCCAGATCGCGGTCACCTCCCGCTTCACCAACTCCACGGGAAGCTCGCCCTGGTGGGAAGCGGTCTGGGCAATCGTCCACGGCAGCACCCCGAACTGGGCATACGGCCCCTACCTGATGTCCAACGGCTTCGGGGAACTCACCCAGGCGATGTACAACGTCGTCCGCAACGCCACGACCTGACCACCCACATCCATCCCATCCCATCCCATCGCCCCGAACGCACCTACCGAACAGCGCAACCACGGCGCCCCCGGCCACGGCCGGGGGCGCTCCGCGGCCGGTACGGTTGACGGTCCGCAGACGAACCGTGAACGCGAGGCTCTCGATCCGGGCGGGTGTCATGGCTTCCTTGTGCCCGGACACCGGGATGTAGTGCGATGACTCGCATGACAAGAAAGAGAGTTGCCCTACTGATCACCACCCTGGTTGCCGGGTGCCTCGTGACGGGGTCGCCGGTTTCGGCTGCCGAGGCGGCCGGGGCCGGCGGTTCGTCCTCGTTCGCGGATTCGCCGGCGCGGTTGGGGGTCGACCTCGACACGGTGACCATCCCCGAGTTACAGGCGCGCATGGCGCGCGGCTCGTTGACCTCGTCGGCACTGACCGGCGCCTACCTGTGGCGCATCAAGACCATCGATCCCCGGATCGACTCCGTGTTGCGCACGGACCCGACGGCCATGCGCCAGGCGGCCGCCAGCGATGCCAGGCACCGACGCGGCGAAAGCCGCGGCCCGCTCGACGGCATTCCGGTCCTGCTCAAGGACAACGTGGACACCCGCGGGCTGCCGACGACGGCCGGGTCGCTGGCACTGGCCGGAAGCCCGCCGGACACCGACGCCGCGCTCGTGACCCGGCTGCGCGACGCCGGGGCGGTGATCCTCGGCAAGACGAACCTCTCCGAATGGGCGAACTTCCGTGCGGCCAGGCCCACATCGGGGTGGTCGGCGGTGGGCGGACAAACCAGGAATCCGTACGTCCTGGACCGGAACCCCTGCGGTTCGTCGGCCGGTTCGGGCGCCGCACTCGCCGCGTCGTTGTCGCAGGTGGCGATCGGCACCGAGACGGACGGGTCGATCGTGTGCCCGGCCGGGGCGAACGGCGTGGTCGGGCACAAGCCCAGCCTGGGCCTGGTCAGTCAGGCCGGCGTGGTGCCGATCTCCGCCGAGCAGGACACCGCCGGGCCCATGGCGCGCAACGTGACCGATGCCGCGCTCACGCTGTCGGTCCTCAGCGGCGGCCCACTTCCGCACCTCGCCGACTCCTTCGACGTCGCGAGCGGATCGATCCGCCCCGGCGGTCTGCACGGCAAACGCATCGGCCTGTGGCGGCTGCCCACCCTCGGGCCGGAGGTGGACGCCCTGATGACGCGTACGGCGGACCGCCTGCGCGGGGCGGGCGCCGAGGTCGTCGAGGTGAGCCTCCCCTACCAGGAGCGGCTTGCCGAACTGGAGTTCCCGGCGCTGCTGAGCGAGTTCCATCGGGACATCGACGCCTACCTCGGCACCCGCCGGGGACCGCGGAACCTCGCCGAACTGATCGAGTTCAACCGCAGTCACCCGGCGGAGCAGACCTGCTTCGCCGGTCAGGAGTTGTTCGAGCAGGCGTTGGCCGCGCCGCCGACGACCGACCCGCAATATCGCGCGATGCGGGCCGAGTTGAAGGATCTTTCCCGGCGGTCGATCGACGAGACCATGGCCGCACATCGCCTGGACGCCATCGCCTCGCCGACGAACCCGCCCGCCTGGACCACCGATTGCGCGCGCGGGGACAACGACGTGATCCCGTCCTCCACACCGGCGGCCGTGTCCGGGTACCCGTCGTTGTCGGTGCCCGCCGGTTTCGTGCGCGAGTTGCCCGTCGGCCTGCTGCTGATGGCCGGCGACCACCGGGACGCCGAACTGCTGTCGCTGGGCGCCTCGGTCGAACGTCGGCTGGATGCCCGGCAGGCACCGCGCTACCTGCCGTCCGTGGGATCTCGCACCTCGGGGTGAACCGCCGACCCATCCTCGGGACGGGCCCGACCGGCGCTGCGCCGGTCGGGCCCGTCGCCGTTGCCGGTCGGGCGCGGAGCGCGCACATCGGCGGCGGGGCGTTGGACAAAACAACGGCCTTGGACCCGCCGAGAAACAACCGATAGGCAACCGTGAGGGAGTCTTTGCCCCTCCCGGTGGCCACCGGGAGGCACGGGGCGCACTTTTCTGCCCCCTCCGGAGGCCGGTTTTCGCCACGGCGACCCGATTTCGCTGACTCTTGGTGATCGAGCGATTCCGTCGAGTCGGATCACCCCGGGTCGTCGGGCACTCGATCGTGACGCCGACCGACCGCACCCCCGCCGGAAGGCGCCACGCCGTCGACCCAGGACCAAGCCCGCCCGCATCCCGACGGTCCCGCAGGTGACCGGCTCGTCTCCCGGCCCGCACCGGCGTTCTCGGGGGTACCCCCGAGAGCCCCTCGGCGCACGCCCGACTCGTCCGAGATTCCGCCCCCGCCGGCGGATTGCGCCCGGGGGTCCGCAGGCCGCGCGAAGCGTCATCGTCCGGTCACCCGGCGTATCCATCCACCCCCGCCAACGAGCCGATTCACGTTGGCTCGTATTCGCCTGTTCGCACCCGCACGCCCGAACCTATTTTTCATTTCGGCTTCACCCGTGACCGCGAAGAAAGTGCAATCCCCAATCGCGGTCACAAAAATCGGCGAAACCGTGATCCTTCGGGGATGATCACGGCTTCCAATTGCACAGGAAGCCGGTCGGTCGTCGACCGCGGCGTCGAGCGGTGCCGGAAGAGTGGCGCGGGCGATCCTTATCCGATCGTTCGTCGCGGTTTCGCCTCCGTGGGCAACGTCATTTCGCGAGAGCGCTCCGTGCGCCTCGGTGGTTCGCCGGAACCTGCCGCGCGATACGACGGGCGCCGACCCACGTCGGGCCGAAGGCCGTCCCCACGACGGCCGCCAGACAGCTCTTCACCTGCGTCGATGACGCACGCCCGCCCGCTCTTGCGAGCGTGCGGGCAGCCCGCCGAACGACCGGCGGCAGCCGCCGTGCATGTGGATCAACAATCGAATAAAGTCCGAATCGATTAATTCAACCAGGTTTACATAAATCCCATACGAGGATGCGCCATGACCGAAGTGAGATCCGCTCCGGGACCGGCGAACGCGGCGATCGACTCCGATATATCACCGCCGACGACCGCTCTCGACGGCTCGCCGATCCGAGCCCTTCCCCATTTCTTCGAACGCTCCTGCGACCGCAATCCGGACGCCATAGCGGTGGTCTGCGAGAACGTCGAGCTAAGTTACGCGGAAGTAGATTCGCGGGCCAATCGCCTGGCGAATCTGCTCCGGACGCGCGGGGTCGCTCCGGGACATACCGTGGGCATCCTGCTGGAGCGCTCGATCGACTCCTACGTCGCGCTCCTCGGCGTGATCAAGACGGGCGCCGCCTATGTCCCGCTGGATCCCTCCTTCCCGGCCGAACGCATCGCCTTCATCGCCCGGGACGCCGACCTGCGCGATCTGGTCACCACCAGCGGCATGCGTCACCGCACCGCGGAACTGGCCGGTCCGTTCCTGGAACTCGACCAGGCGACCCGCGAGTTGGCGGAGCAGCCCGACGATCGCCCCGACATCGACATCGAGCCGGGTTCGTGGTCGTACGTGATCTACACCTCGGGAACCACCGGCCGGCCCAAGGGCGTTGCCGTGTCGCACGCGAGCATCGTCAACTTCCTGCACGTGGTCACCCCGATCTACCGGGTCCGCGCCGAGGACCGGGTCTATCAGGGCCTCTCGATCGCCTTCGACTTCTCGGTGGAGGAGATCTGGCCCGCCTGGATCGCCGGCGCGACCCTGGTCGCCGGCCCCACCGACGATCGGCGGGTCGGCCGGGGCCTGAGCGACTTCCTGGTCGCCCAGGCGATCACCGTGCTGTGCTGCGTGCCCACCCTGCTGACCACCATCGAAGCCGAACCACCCGGCCTGCGAACCCTGTTGGTCAGCGGCGAGGCGTGCCCACCGGACCTGGTGCGCCGCTGGTCGCGTCCCGGCCGGCGCATCCTCAACGCGTACGGCCCGACCGAGACCACCGTCACCGCCACGTGCGGTGAACTGGCACCCGACCGGCCGGTCACGATCGGCATTCCGCTGCCCACGTATCGCGTCTACATCCTGGACGAGCGACTGCGGCCGGTCGACCCGGGCGTCGGCGGCGAGATCTGCGTGGGCGGTCCGGGCGTGGCCGACGGCTACGTCAACCGGCCCGAACTGACCGCCGAACGTTTCCTGCCCAACCCCGTCGAGCACGAACGGGCCGAAGTCCCGCGCATCTACCGCACCGGCGACCTCGGCAGGTTCACCCCCACCGGGGAGATCGAATACCTGGGCCGCGTCGACACCCAGCTCAAGATTCGCGGCTACCGCATCGAAGCAGCCGAGATCGAGGAGGTGTTGCGCGCGGACGCCGCGATCGAGAACGCGGTCGTGATCCCCCGAAAGCAGGACGGCGTCGTCCAGGACCTCATCGGCTACGTCACGCTCACCGACCCCGCGGGCGGCGCCTCGCACCAGGCGCTGCGCGAGCGGCTGCGGGTGTCGTTGCAGAGCCGGCTCCCCGACTACATGATCCCGTCCTTCGTCGAGATCCTGCCCGAATTCCCGCTGCTGGCCGCGGACAAGGTCGATCGGTCCGCCCTGCCGGCCCCCGCCTCCCCGCCGCTGAACCGGCGCACCACCACCCACGTCGCCCCCGCAACCGCGCTGGAGGGGCTGTTGGCCGCGCTGTGGCAGGAGGTCCTGGGCGGCGAATCGCCCTCCGTCGAGGACGACTTCTTCTGCGACCTGGGCGGCCACTCCATGTCCGCGGCCCGGCTCGTCTCCCGGCTGCGCCGGGAACCCGACCTGCGCGGCGTGGCGATGGGCGACCTGTACGCCCATCCCACCGTCCGCCGCCTGGCCCGCTTCATCCAGTCCGAGGCCGAGGCAGCGGCAGCAGGCCACGCCGACACGGGCACCGCGACCACGGCAACGACGGCGGCAACGGGGCCCGCCTCGACGCTCCCCGAGCCGCTCGCGCCGCTACGCCACTCCGGCGCCCGGGTGTTCGCCTGCGGGCTCGCGCAGATCGCCTGCCTGTACGGATGGCTGCTCGTGTTCGGCCTGCCCGGCGTGGTTCTGCTCTACCGGCTGTTCCTGGTCTGGCACCGGCCGGTGCACCGGCCGGCCGCCGGCGGCGTCCTCGACCGCCTCATCCGGATGAACCTGCCTGGCTTTGTCCTCCTGGAGATCGGCTGGATCCTGGTGAGCCTGCTGATCCCGGTGCTCGGCGGCCGATTGTTGATGCTCGGCGTACGCCCCGGCCGATATCCGCTGTGGGGCGTGACGTACCTGCGGTTCTGGCTGTACGGCAAGATGCTCGTCTTCGGTCCGCTCGCCTTCCTGACCGGTTCGCCCCTGCTGGCTCCGTGGTTGCGGCTGCTCGGTGCCCGGATCGGCCGGGGCTGCCACCTGTCGGCCGTGATCGGCCTGCCCGCGTTCGTGGAGATCGGCGAGGGCACCAGCATCGGCTACGGGGCGCGGTTGCAGCCGTACGTGGTGGAGAACGGCCGGCTGTGCCTGGCGCCCATCCGGATCGGCTCCGGCAGTTTCGTGGGCACCAACAGCGTCGTCCTGGCTGGCGCGGTGATCGGCGACCGGGCCTCGATCGGCGAGCAGTCCCTGGTTCCGGCCGGCCATGTGGTGCCCGCGGACGAACACTGGGCCGGTTCGCCGGTCACCCGCCGGGACACCGCGCCCGCCCTGCTCGCCGCGCTGGCCGCCGAGGACGACGAACGACCTTGGCCGGTAGGGGTGTTGCTCGGGTTCGGCGTCGGCGCGGTGTTGCTCGCACTGGTCCCGCTGCTGGTCGTCGCCGGCGCCGGCACGCTCGTGGGTTGCGTGGCCTGGAAGTTCGGTTTCGGCTGGGCCGTCGCGGCCACCGCCCTGGCCGGTCCGCTCGTCGTGTTGTTCACCTGCACGCTGGTGCTGCTCGTCAAACGAGCCGTACTGCCGCGGGTGCGAGCCGGCATCCACCCCGAACGCAGCGGCTTCGGCGTGCGCAAGTGGATCGGCGACGGCATGATGACCACCAGCCTGACCCTGACCCACTCGCTCTACTCGACGCTGTACCTCGTGCCCTTCCTGCGCCTGCTCGGTGCCCGCACCGGACGCTGGTCCGAGGTGGCCACCGTGAGCTTCGTCGACCCGGACATGCTGATCATCGGCGAACGCAGCTTCGTGGCGGACGTCAGCGTCGTGGGACCGGCGGTCTTCCACCGCGGTCGCGTCTCGCTCGCACCGGCCGAGATCGGCGCACGCAGCTTCGTCGGCAACGGGGCCCTCGTTCCCGGCTCGTGCCGACTCGGCGAGAACAGCCTGCTCGGCGTGCACTCCCTGGCCCCGAGCCGGCCGATCGACCCCGAGACGACCTGGCTGGGCTCACCCGCCATCTTCCTGCCGCGCCGCGAGGCGAGCCGGGACTTCCCCGCGAAACTGACCTACAGCCCCTCCCGGGGGCTGATCGCGGCGCGTCTGGCCATCGAGTACTTCCGGGTGACCCTGCCCGCGACGATCGCCTCGCTGGCCGCGCTGGCCAGTCTGTACGGCTGCATCCGGGTCGCCGAGAACTGCCCGCCGTGGGTGCTGTTCCTGCTCGGTCCCGCCTTCTTCCTGGCCGTCGGCGTGGGTTCCACCCTGGCCGTGGTGTTGCTCAAGTGGCTGGTCATCGGCCGCTATCGGGCCCGTGTCGAACCGCTGTGGAGCATCTGGGTGCGCCGTACCGAGGTGATCACCGGGCTGTTCGAGAACCTCGTCGTGCCGAGTCTGCTCAACCTCCTCACCGGCACGCCGCTGATGGGCCCGGTCCTGCGGCTGTTCGGCGCCCGCATCGGCCGGCGGGTCTGGCTCGCGACGACCTACCTCACCGAATTCGACCTGGTCGAGGTCGGCGACGACGCTGCGGTGGCGGAGGTGACGTCCCTGCAGACCCACCTGTTCGAGGACCGCGTCATGAAGATGTCCGAAGTGCGCATCGGGGCGGGCAGTTCGGTCGGTACCCGGTCGGTGGTGCTCTATGACGCGCGGGTCGGTGCCGGCGCCTCGCTGGACGCCATGTCCCTGGTGATGAAGGGCGAGCACCTGCCGGAAGGCACCCGCTGGCGCGGCATCCCGGCCCGTCCCGGTTGAACCGGCGGACGGTCGCGGGCTGTTCCGCTCTCGCGCCGCTGCCGCTCCGATCCCGCGCCGCTCCCGCGCATCCGCTCCCGTCCCGCGCCGCTCCCGTCCCGCGCCGATCCCGTTCCGCGCCGATCCCGTTCCCCCTCGCTCCCGTTCGTGCCCGACGCACGACCCGATTCCACCCCTCGTCCCCATCCGTCATGCCCCATCTCCCGCCACGCCATCGGAGACCCTCATGGCACCGCTCGTGCAACGCACCATGACCGAACCGCGGGTCGACTGCGACCTTCCCGGCCCCCGCTCCGCCGAACTGCTCGCACGTCAGGGGCGCCGCGAGTCCAACGCCCGCACCTACCCGCGACACCTGCCCATCGCGCCGGCCGAAGCCTCCGGGAGCTTCGTGCGCGACGTCGACGGCAACGTCTTCATCGACTTCCTCGCCGGCGCCGGGGTGTTGTCCCTGGGCCACAACCACCCGGAGCTGGTGCGCTCCGTCGTCGCCCAGCTCGGTCTGCTCACCCACGGCCTCGACTTCCCGACGCCGATCAAGGACGAGTTCGTCGAGGCCCAACTGTCCATGCTGCCCGCGGGCATGCGGAACCGCACGAAGGTGCACTTCTGCGGCCCCACCGGAGCCAACGCCGTCGAGGCCGCGGTCAAGCTGTGCAAGATCGCCACCGGCCGCGGTGACATCGTCACCTTCCAGGGCGGCTTCCACGGCAGCACCCACGCCGCGATGGCCCTGTCCGGACTCGTGGCGCCGAAGACGGCCGTCCCCAACGGCATGCCCGGCACCCACTTCTTCCCCTTCTCCTACTGCGCCAGGTGCCCGCTCGACCTGAGCCCGGCGACGTGCGACACCAACTGCGCGACCTACCTGGAGCGTTCGCTCACCGACGGCAACGGCGGCATCCCGCTCCCGGCCGCGGTGATCCTGGAACCGATCCAGGGCGAGGGCGGCGTCGTCCCGGCCACCGCGGACTTCGTCCGCCGGCTGCGGACGATCACCCGCGAACTGGGCATCCTGCTGATCGTCGACGAGGTCCAGACCGGCTGCGGACGGACCGGGACCTGGTTCGCCTTCGAGCAGTACGACATCGAACCGGACGTCGTCGTCGCCTCCAAGGCGCTCAGCGGCATCGGCACGCCGATCGCGCTCATCCTCTACGACGAGAAACTGGACACCTGGGCGTCCGGCGCGCACATCGGCACCTTCCGCGGCAATCAACTCGCCTTCGCCGCCGGTGCCGAGGCCGTACGCATCGTGCGGCGTGACGACGTCCTGGGCAACGTGCGCCGTCGCGGTGCGCAGATCTCCGCGCGCCTGACGCCGCTGATCGCCGACCCGTGGGTGCGCGAAGTACGCGGCAGGGGGCTGATGTGGGGCATCGAGTTGGCCGATCCGGAAACCGGGCGGCCCGCGGGCGACTTCGCCGGCGCCGTGCAGTCGCGGGCGCTGCGCCGCGGACTGATCATCGAACGCGGAGGTCGCGATGACTGCGTGGTTCGGATCCTGCCGCCGCTCAACGTCACCGCCGACGTCGTGGACACCGCGTGCTCGATCCTCGTCGACGCCATCGAAATCGGCCATCCGTAGGCCCACGCCGTATCGGCCCCGGTCCGATCGGCCCGGCCCGGCGCCGATCCCGGCCGCCCGTCACCGGCAGCCCTTCGAGGAGACCTCCCCCATGGTTTTGATCGTCCAGAAGTACGGCGGCTCCTCGGTGCACAGCATCGAGCGCATCCGACGCGTCGCCGAACGTGTGGTGGCCACCCACCGGGAAGGCCACGATGTCGTCGTGGTGTTGTCCGCGATGGGCGACACCACCGACGAACTGCTCGACCTGGCCCGGCAGATCTCACCCCTCCCCCATCCGCGCGAACGCGACATGCTGCTCACGGTGGGCGAGCGCATCTCCAACGCCCTGGCGGCGATGGCGATCCGTGCCCTGGGCGAACGGGCGTGCTCGCTCACCGGTCCGCAGGCCGGCGTGTTCACCACCTCGGAGTACGGCAACGCCCGGATCGTCGAGGTGGCGCCCCAGCGCATCCGTCGGGAACTCGACCGGGGCGCCATCGTCCTGGTCGCCGGGTTCCAGGGTCTGAGTCGGGAGACCGACGACATCACCACCCTGGGCCGCGGCGGTTCGGACACCACGGCCATCGCCCTGGCCGCCGCGCTCAAGGCCGACATCTGCGAGATCCACACCGATGTCGACGGCGTGTACAGCGCGGATCCGCGAATCGTCCCGCGCGCGGCACTGCTCGACCACATCGGCTACGAGGCGATGCAGGAGATGGCCGCGGCCGGCAGCAAGGTCCTGGCCCTGCGCTCGGTGGAGTACGCCCGCCGCTGCGGTGTGCCGATCCACGTACGCTCCGCCTACGGCGACCGGCCCGGAACCACCGTGTCCGGCGCGCCCGACGACGCCGATGCCGGCCGGTCGACGATCACCGGCGTGGCCCACGACACGTCGGGGGCGAAGGTCACCGTGACCGGCGTACCGAACGATCCCGCGGCGGTGGGTCGGCTCGTGCGAACGGTCGCCGACGCCGGCGGCGAGATCGACATGCTCGTCCACAACGCGGCGCCGCCGAAGGGTGGACGCACCGACATCACATTCGTCCTGGCGGGGGAGGGCGCGCTCGCCGCCCTGGCCGCCCTGCGTGGGTGCGCCGGGGAAATCGGCTTCGAGGAGGTGAGCCACGACGAGGACGTCGGCAAGATCTCGCTCATCGGCAGCGGCATGCGCACGTGCCCCGGAGTGACCGCGACGTTCTGCGAGACGTTGGCGGCGGCCGGGGTCAACATCGAGATCATCTCGACGTCGGAGATCCGGATCTCCGTCCTGTGTCGCACGGCCCGGGTCGCCGACGCGGTCCGTGCCCTGCACACGGCGTTCCGTCTCGACACCGACGACACCGAGGAGGCGGCCCCGGTCCACGCGGGAACCGGCCGCTAGCGGGCCGGCAAGCACCGTGTACGGGCCGCCCGGTCGGCGCCGGGCAGCGCGTACACGGTGCCGCACGACGGCGGGGCGGAGCGGGGCGGCGGGATCGTGACCGGGGCCGCCCGGAACCGTCCCCCGGCCGGACACCCGACGCTTGTCAATGTCAAGCACCTCGATAGGGTGTGCGACGGCAACCTGGCGATCGTCCGGAAGGCGAGGCGGGCATGACGACCGACACCGTGGAACTGGATCGCCTGCTCCAGGAGTGCGTGCTCCGGGGCACCGCATCCGTCGTGCGCGCCCGGCACGCCGTCAACGCGCCCATGCTCGACATGTGGGCCGACGCCCTCGGCGACCCCAACCCCGTCTACCGCGACGCGGACGCCGCCGCCGCAACCGGGCGGCCCGGGATCGTCGCACCCCCGACCATGGTCCAGGCCTGGACCATGCCCCGACTGTCGGCCCTGGCCGCCACGTTGCCGCAGGTGCCCGGGTACGCGCCCTACCTGGGCGGCCAAGCGGCGAACGACGGGCCGTCGCCGACCGGCCGGGTGGACGGGAAGGGCGCCGACAATCCGGCCGCGGCCGTACATCGCCTGCTCACCGCGCACGGGTACGCCGCCCGCGCGGCGACCCGATGCCGGCAGGAGTACCACCGCGAGGCGGTCGTCGGAGACCACCTCACGTGCGAGAGCGTGCTCACGACGGTGTCGGCGCGCAAGCGGACGGCGTTGGGCGCCGGATATTTCGTCACCACCCGGATGACCTTCCGGGACGGGGACGAGGCGGACGTCGCCACGGTCGACTGGACCGTACTGTGCTTCCGCACGCCGGAGGACCGACCCGCCGACGCGCCGGCCGCCGCCGCGGATCCCTCGCCGCCGACACCCGCGAGCGGCCGCACCTGCCGCCCGCTCGCGGCGACCCCGCGGGTGGGCGACCGCACCCCCGCCACCACGATCCCGATCACCCCCACGTTCGTGATCGCGACCGCCTTCGCCACGGGGGACTTCTACGCCGCCCACCACGACGCCGACTGGACACGCGGCTCGCTCCGGCGTCCCGGCATCTTCACCAACATCCTCGCCACCACCGGTCTCGTCGGCGGCGTGGTCACCGACTGGGGCGGCCCGGCCACCCGGCTCCTGGAGGTCGACCTGCGCCTGCTCGCCCCCAACCACACGGGAGACACCCTCACCCTCGCCGGCGAGGTGACCGCCGTACACGACGACGAGACAACCCTGCGCGTCACCGGCACAAACACACTCGGCCCCCACACCCAGGCCACCATCCGCGCCCACATCCCAACCTGACGCCCCGCCGGATCGGCCGGCCGTGGGTGGCGGCGTGCTCAAAGGGTGGCGCAGGTGTCGCCTATCGCCTCGTCCAGGATGGTGAGGCCGAGGGAGAGTTCCTCCTCCGTGGCGGTCAGGGGTGGGGCGATTCGGAAGACCCCGCCCATGCCGGGGAGTTGCACGATGTTCATGTGCAGGCCGAGTTCGAGGCAGCGCCGGGTGATGCGTGCGCCCAGTTCGTCCGTGCTGCGCTTCGCCTCGCCGTCGACGGCCAGTTCGAGTCCGGCCAGCAGGCCCCGGCCGCGGATGTCGGCGACGACCGCGTGGCGCGTGGCGAGTTCGGTCAGGCCGCGGCGGAGGAACCCGCCGAGCGAGCGCGCGCGCTCGTCGAGCCGCTCGCGGATCAGGACGTCGAGGACGGTGTTGCCGACCGCGGCCGGCAGCGGGTCGGCGACGTGCGTGGTGAAGAACAGGTATCCGCGCTCGTACGCCTCCTGCTCGATCTCGGCGCTGGTGACCACGGCCGCGAGGGGCAGTCCCGCGCCGAGCGTCTTGGACAGCGTGAGGATGTCGGGGACGACGCCGTCGCGCTCGAAGGCGTACCAGGACCCGGTGCGGCACAGGCCGGTCTGCGCCTCGTCCAGGATCAGCAGCATGCCGCGCTCCCGGCATTTGTCACGCAGGGCCGCGAAGTAGCCGGCCGGCGGCTCGACGACTCCGCCCGAGCTGAGAATCGGCTCGACCAGGCACGCGGCCAGGCTGCCGGTCGACTGGGCGTCGATCAGGTCGAAGGCGAGGTCCAACTGGCGCTGCCAGTCCGGGGAACCGTCCGCCGTGGTCAGGTCGGGCCGGTACGTGTTCGGCACCGGGATGGCGAAGTTGCCCGGCGCACCGGGGCCGTAGCCCTTGCGTCCCGCGCTGTAGGTGGCGGACGCGGCGGCCTGCGTCATGCCGTGCCAGGACCGCGCGAACGAGACGATCTCGTGCCTGCCGGTGACCAGCTTGGCCATCCGGATCGCGGCCTCGTTCGACTCGGCGCCGGTCGTCAACAGCAGCACCTTCTCCAGCGGCGCGGGCAGCGTGTCGGCCAGCCGCCGGGCGAGGTCGACCACCGGACGGCTGAGCATGCCGCTGTACAGGTGGTCGAGGGTGGCCACCTGTCGCTGTACGGTCGCGACGATCTCCGGGTGCGAATGGCCCAGGATCGCGCTCATCTGGCCGGAGGTGAAGTCGAGGATCTTCCGGCCGTCCGCGGTGAACACGAAGCTCCCGGCGGCACGGTCGATGATCTCGCGGGTGAACTCGCCGCCATAGCGGACGAGATGCCTCTCGGCATCGATCCAGAAGGTTTCGGTGGACGCCGGGACGGTGGTCGAAGCAGCCATGTCTTCGACGGTAGGTCGGGTTCGAGCAACACGTCCAGCTCACAATTCCGGCTGTCCTGTTCGGGAGAACCGCACAACAATGGGGACGTGATGAATCCCTGGCGGTTGCGGCTGCTGAGCCAACTGGACACGCTGGGCACCGTCCGCGCGGTCGCCCAGGCCGCCAACCTGAGCC
Organism: Embleya sp. L77; assembly: GCF_055557415.1. Classification (NCBI taxonomy): domain Bacteria; kingdom Bacillati; phylum Actinomycetota; class Actinomycetes; order Kitasatosporales; family Streptomycetaceae; genus Embleya; species Embleya sp. L77. The sequence continues at coordinate 2,644,865 of NZ_CM145710.1, read as the reverse complement.
CGTCCAGCGTGTCCCAGCAGCTCGCCGTGCTGGAGGCGGAGACGCACACACAGCTCCTGGAACGCACGGGACGCCGAGTGCGACTGACCTCGGCCGGGCTGATCCTGGCCCGGCGGGCGCGGGCGATCCTCGACCACATGGACGGCGTCGAGGAGGAACTGCGCGGGTTCGGCGAGGAACCGGCCGGGCTGGTACGGCTGGGGGCGTTCCAGAGCGCGATCCACAGCATGGCGGTGCCGGCGGTGACCCGGCTGGCGCGCGAACATCCGCACCTGGACGTCGAGTTGCTGGAGCTGGAACCGCACGAGAGCATGCCCGCGCTGCGGGTCGGCGATGCGGACGTGATCATCACGACCACCGATTTCGACGAACTGCCGCTGGGGCCCGACCTGGACATCGTGCCGCTGACCACCGACCCGATCGTGCTGGTGGTCCCGCCGGAACACCCCGTGCTCGGGCGCGGCGCCGTGGACCTGGCGGCCTGCGCCGAGGAGCCGTGGGCATTCGACGTGCCGCAGTCGTACATGGCGAATCTGGCACTCCGGCTGTGCCGTCAGGCACGGTTCGAGCCGCGGGTGGTCTGCCGGTTCGGCAACTACATGATGACCCTGCAACACGTCGAGGCCGGACTGTCCATCGCGCTGCTGCCCGGCCTGGCGGTCGACCGCCGATACCGCGTCGCCACCCGGGAACTCGCAACCCCCGTGACCCGCACGATCACGGCGGCGATCCGCCGCGGCCCGCCACCTCGTGCGGCGGTGCGCGCCGTACTGGACGCACTGCGACACAACCCGGACCCGGCGCTCCCGGGGCACGGATAGCGGCGTCGCGTCGAACACGGGGCGGGGCCGGCGGCGAACCCGTCCGCGTCGGGTCGGGGCCGGCGGCCCGGGCGGGACCGGCATCCGGTGTGCACGTCCCGCTCCACCTCCGTCAACACGACGGGTGCCGGGCTTCGGGGCGCGCGGGGTGTCAGGTACGGCCCTGCTGTTCCTGGGCCTGCTTCAGGATCGGTGAGGCGGGCATCCAGTCGGCCCGCACCACCGGGAATCCCGCGGCCGCGTACGCCTCGCAGACCCGGGCGTCGTCGTCGACGACCATGCCGACGGTCCGCCCCCGGGCAAGTTTGCGCAGCAACTCGGGTTTGGCCACGCGGGCCGGACGGCGGTCCCGGTCGGCGCGCATCAGCAGTCGGCCGCGCGGCAGGCCGTGCCGGCGCAACCAGTCCAGGGTGTCGCGGCGGCAGCGCTCCGGGCGGCCGGTGACGTACACCACCTCGTGGGTCTCGACACTGGCCTTCGCGAGCGCGACACCCTCCTCCAGCGGCGCGTCCTGCGCCGCCGCCGCGAAGAACGCCGCCCAGTCGTGCGGACGCGACTCGACGAAGTGCAGCCGGTGACGGGTGTCGGCCACCGTGCCGTCCAGGTCGAACACGGCCAACGGACGAGACTTCACCGACACCTCCAAAACCACTCCGACTCGGCCGCGCAGTCTACGCCGGGACCGGTCACGGCGTTTCGCCGGTGTGGGATCGCGAGGGCACGCGGTCGTGGCGACCCACCCCCCCCAGCCGGCGCGCCGGACGCACGCCCGGACACCACCGAAGCACCCCCGCCCCAACGTCGGCTCGCCTCTCGGCCGGGTGGCTCTCGTCCCTTTCGGCCGCGCCACGGGGGCACGGCCGAAAGGGGTCCGCCGACCGTCTCCGCGAACGGTGTGCGGCCGACCGAGGAGGCCACCGTCCGCACAGGCGTGGCTCAGGCGCGGTAGGGAGCCACTGCCTCCTGCGCGTTCCGGAAGGCTTCGGCGAGGAAGCCGCGGCTGGTGTGGTGCCAGGGGTATTCGTAGACGCTGTTGTTGGCACCCGCGAACTGGACCGCGAGGTCGATCCATCGGTCCGACATCGCGAGCGCGAAGGTCAGGATGCTGAGGTCGTGCAGCCAGGTGGGATTGCGGCCGGCGCCGTCCTTGGGATAGGCCGCGAGGGCCGCGTCCAGGTCGGCCTGACGCTCGGGGTGCGACCAGAACGCGTCGATGTCGAAATCGGAGTCACGGTCGTTCTCGCGCAGCTGGTACTCGATGTGGGCCTGCAACACCAGGAGTGCCAGCGGGGATCCGGCCGGAGCCGCTGTCGCGACCTTGCGGGCGAACGCGTACATCTCCTCATGCGAGCCGTACCACTTGGCGGCCAGGTATTGGAGCGCGCTGTTGTGGCCGAACCGGCTGTGCGGGTCCCGGGCGAGCAGTTCGGACCAGCGGGCCTCGAACACCTCCCGCGGGGCTCCACGGCCGATGGTCACCCACAGTCGGGTGATCCAGGGCGTCGGGTCCTGCGGGGCGGCTTCGCACGCGAGCAGGCAGGCCTGCTCGGCGTGTTCGAGGATCCGGGCGAACTCGGCGAACGCCTCGGAGCTGGTGTCGCGTGCCCACCCACTGCCACGCGCCTCCCAGGCGGCGTTCACCGCGACCTGCGCCTCGACCACGAGCCGGTCGGCCGAATCGGGCTGTGCCCGGGTCCAGGCCACGAACCAGGCGGGGTTCTTCAGGACGCTGTCGGCGAGGGTCTGCGCGCAGAGGGAGCGCCGATCCCAGTTCGAGCCGATCTGTTCGAGCATCTGCGTCGCGGGCTCGAAGCGGCCGGTCCGCACCACGAAGTCGCGGGCCGCGGCCACCTCGAGGTCCAGCATGGCGGGGTCCTCGACGAAAGCCGGACCTGCGGGGGTCTCGTCAGGCCCCGGCCGACGAAACCGCTTGAAGATCGACATGAGAGCGCAGCGTAGGGCATCACCCGCACCCGAACGTGCCCGGCCCGTAGGAGAGGTCGGTGCCGGGTGGAACACGGCGCCCCGGCGCGCGGGGGACCGTGCGTTCGACCACTCGTCGATCTCCGAGGCGGGCGGGCGGTGGATGGCGAGCGCGGCCGCATCCGAAGGCCGCGGCGAGGCGGTCAGGAGTGGTGCAGGGCGTGGAATCGGGTGAGGTCCTCCAGGAGGTGCCGGGCGTCTTCCCGCGCCGCCGTGGGCAGGCGGTCGAGGAGGGTACCGGTCCTGACTCCCTCGCCGGACGTGCGCAGGGCGGTGAGCAGGCGGGTCAGGGTGTGCGCATCGAGTGTGGTGCGGGTGGTGTGTCCGCACGCGGCGACGATCCGGGCGACGCCCGTGTCGTGCCAACGCACCGGCTCGTCGGCCGGCAGCGTGACGGTCGCCTCGTCGTCCAGGGCCCGATGCGGTGCGGGCGGCGGCGACGGGAAGAAGCCGCCGGCCGTCCAGCGGCGCAGCGACAGCGTCGCCACCCACTCGCTCAGCGAGCGCTCGTCGATGCCGGAGCGGAAGAAGTCCACCGCCTGGGCCAGTGCGGGCGGCAGTTCGCCCACCACCGACGGCCCGTCGATCGGGTCGGCCGGTGCCCATGCCGGGCCCGCCAGGGGCGGCAGTCCGGCGGTTTCCATTTCCTCGCTCAGCATGGATTCGGGCGTGGGTTCCGTCAGGTACTCCGCCACCTCGAATGCCGACCGGGTGAACTCGCGCGGCAGTCCGACGTTCACGCTCGTGGCGGGGGTTTCGTCCAGTGCACTTTCACCGACGTGGTGGTAACTCGACGGCCAGTACAACATTTCGCCCGGATGCACCTCGACGGCGAACGAACCGGGCAGGTATCGCTCGTAGTCCAGTACCGACGTGACCGCCTCGGTCCATGGTCGTTCCGGCCAGAAACGCATGCGTTTGCGTCCTTGGAGCGCGAACATGAACGATGCGAACCGGTCCTTGTGTGCCCCGATCTGGGTGTGCTCGTAGTTGCCGTGGAACATCGTGGTGATCGCACTGCTCAGCGGCAGTCCGAACCGCCGGAAGGCGCCGTCGTAGAAAGCTCGTTCACGCCGCCACAGCGCGGGGTGGAAGGCGTGGAACGCCTGCACGGTCAGCGAGTAGCGGCGCCCGGCCAGGCGCTCCGCCAGGCGGTGGGCATAGCCGTCCAGCGAGCCGTCGCCGGCGCGGGGCAGCCAGCCGTCCGGGCGGGACTTGAGGTCGCGGTCCACGGCGAACCGGACGTGCTTGGGGATTTCGCCGGCGGCGTTGGCGGCGGTGGCGGCCACGGCCGAGGCGAACACGTCGTCCGGCCGGAACGGGTGCCGCTCCGGGGCGTCCGCGAGTCGGATCAGCACGGGACGTCGGTCCCAGTAGCGTGCGGCGATCAGTTCCCAGTCCAGGCCGTCGATCACGTCGACTCCCCCGGTCCGGTCCGCGATGTCGGTGCGGTGGTCGCCCCGTGGCGTCGTCATGGTTGCGTCTCCGTCTTCGGTGTCAACCGCCCGTCCGGGTCGCCCGGCTCACCCGGATCGACTGGCTCGTCCGGATCAACCGGCTCGTCCGGCCCGACCGGCTCCAGCGCGCGGGTGCGATACAGCGCCCGCAGCAGTGCCAGGACGCCGTCCTCCCGGGCCGGATGGCCGGCCGCGCCGACCCGCCCGAGCAAGTCGCGTACCGCGGTGCGGCGTTCCGAGTCGAGTTCGGCCAGGACCCGGGCCGCCAGGGTGCCGCGTACCGGGAGCAACAGCCCGTTGACCGCCCACACTTCGCGGTCCGCGCCCTCGCGCACCCGAAGCACCTGCGCGCCGAGCCGGACCCGCGAGTCGGCGCCCGGGCCGAGGTCGGTCGCCGGGCGCGGTTCCGGGACGGGTTCCAGGCCCGCCGCGGAGCGCCGAGCCGCCCAGCGCCGCCGCACCGCCCGCTCCAGCTCCGCGTCGGGGCCGTCGATCACCCGGCGGAGCACGTCGGCCACTTCGGCGAATTCGCCGGAGACCGGCGTCGAGCCGTCGGGGTTCTCCGGCGGCGGATAGGGCAGATACGGCATCGCTCGGTCCGCGAGGGGGTCGCGGCGCACCAGGTCCAGGAGCACCGTGCGCACGGCCGGCAGCGCGGTCGTGGGATCGGTGGGCACCAGGATCCGCAGCACGGCGGCCCGGTCGCGATACACCTCGCCCGCGTCGTCCGGCGCGCTCGCGGCCGGACGGTACAGCAGATCGCCCGCCCGTGCCCCGGGCCCGAAGGTGCCGCCGAGCACCCAGGTCAACACATCCGTGCCGGGCGCCGGCGTGGAGGCGGAGCAGCCGTGGCCGAAGCTCAGTTCCGCCGTCAGCGGCAGCGCCGGCCATCCCGCCCGGCGCCACAGTCCGGCCAGCGCGTCCCGGGTGCGCGCCCATCGGGCGAAGTTCAGCACGAAGGGATGACGGATCGTCAGGAGCCAGCCCTTCCCGCCGAGTTCCCGATCCAGTCGGTCCGCGTAGCGGTCCCGGTCGAGGTCGTCCTCGGTGGGCAGCAGGGCCCCGGGGGCGGCCAGGCGGCCGTCGACGGTGAAGAACCGGACGGCCGACACCGAACGCGGCCGCGCACCGGCCCGAAACGGCCCACTCATCCTGACCGCGGTACCGAATGCCTCCGCCGCGTCCACGGGAGGGGTCACACCGGTGGCATGGACCGGCTCGCGGCCCCACGCGTGGGCGCAGCGCTTCTCCCACGCGGTGTCGGCGTACGCGGGCCCGGTTCCCGCCGATCCGACCGCCGGGCCGCTCACGACGCCTCCTCCGTGGCTGCGGAACGGGCGGGTTCGTCGGGGGTGGTCGCGCCAGGGGCGCGTACATCGGGCGTTGTCGCGGACGCCGCGGGTACGTCCGGCCCGGTCCTGGGCCGGGCGAGTTCCTCCAGGTGGATGCGCACGGCGCCCGCGCTCCACTCGTAGCCGACCCGCCGGCCCGCCCGGGGCCAGTCGAAGTCGACCCGGCCGGCGTCGTGGGACCACCGCAGTCGTACGCCGAGCGCGGGATCCGACAGGGTGCGCACCTCCCCCGTGGGCGGCGTGCCGAGGCTCACGACCGCGTCGCGCAGGGCCGGGCCGAGGGCGCCCAGGGCGGCGTCACGGTAGCGGTGGAGGCCGGCCGTGGGGAACTCCGGGACCTCCGCCTCGGGGCTCTCCTCGGCCGGAACGGGCGCGGCCGTGAACGGCTCGGCGGCCGGGACCATCGCGAGCAGCGGCCCGCCCGAGGCGGCGCAGAAGTAGTACGGCACGTCCCAGCGCCCCAGTTGCCGCTTCTCGTCGATGCCGAACGGTTCCCCGTCCGGGTACACGTCGTCGGTCACGGCCCGCAATCTCGCGTCGATGGCCCGCGCGTAGTCGGCCGTCGGGCGCGGCACGATCCGGATGTACAACCCGGGGCAGCCGCGTTCGAGCTCACCGCGCAGGGCCTCCCGGTGGCGGGAGAACAGCGTCCATGCGTCGAACATGCCGCGGAGCATCGCCGGCAGGTAGGGCGCGCGGCCGATCCGTCCCTCGGTGTCGGCGACGGCCGACGGGACTGCCGTGCGGGTCAGCGGCCGGTCCATGGGGGCCAGGCGCGGCACACCGGTGCGGGGCGAGCGCCGCCACACGAGGGCGCCGCCCTCCTGGTCCGGCCAGTCGGCGGTGTCCTCCAGCCCGGGCGGGAACTCCCCGAGTGCGGCGGGCGGGTGGGTGGGGGCCGGGCTCGGTTCGCTCGCATCCGGTGCCGGGGCCGCCCGTACGTCCGAGCCCGAGCCCGGGCCCGGGACCGTGGCCGAGTCCGGGCCGCGATCCGCGTCGGAGACCGGCGCGGGATCGGCATCGGCCCGCGGGCCGAGGTCGGCGTCGGCGTCGGCGTCGCCCGCCGGGTCGCGGTCCGGTGGCAACAGGCCCGTGGCCCGGAGTCCGGTCAATCCGGTGAAGTAGCACTCCAAATCCACCGGATACAACATCGGCTCGTCGTCGGGGCGATGCGGCCTGGCGCCGGCCAGGATGTTGCCGCCGATCAGGTCGGAGATCCCGAAGGCGACGCAGGCGGCGGCGAGATTGCCCGCCCGCCGCCAGAACCGCGCCGCGTCCTCGGGAGCGAGCACGGTACCGGTCATCGTCCAGCGGCCGTCGACCCGCACGGCGCCCTGCTCGGCCGGCGGTTCGATCCACTCCTGCCAGCTGTACCCCGCCGCCCCGGGACCGGACCCGGTCCACGTGCCCAGCACCGGCAGGCGTACCGGTCCGGACGCCTGCGGCAGGGCGTTGATGCGGGCGAACAGGCCCGCACCGTGGCCGGTTCGGTCACCCTCGGCGAGGAACAACGCCTCGCCGTTCGCCGGCCGCGGCTTGTACGCGACCCGCCCGCCACCGGCGAGCCGCAGCCGCATCACGCGTAATCCCCCGTTGTGGGTTTCCGTGCCCTGGGCCGACAGTTCGGTGACCGGGCCGCGCAGTCGCGCCTCCCGGGGCCAGTCGGGCGAGCGCAGGTCGGTGCGCAGTCGGGCGAGGAAGAGGTCCAGTGCGGCGCACAGTTGTCCCGTGCGCTGCTCCGCGAGGCGGTCGGCGACGTCCGGCGGGGAGTTGAAACACGCGGTGAAGACGGCGCCCAGGGTGGCGCCGAACGCACCGGAGTGGACCGGGTCGAGCAACCCGGGTGCCAGTACGTCATCCTCCACGGCGGAACCGGACCGCACACACCAGGCGTCGAGCCGCTCCAACGCCCGCCGCAGCGGCGCGAATCGCTCCTCCCCCAGGAGCGCCGCCACCTCGTCGGCGTCGCGCCCGCCGCCGAGCGCACGGTCCGGCGCCAGCGTGTCGTGCGGTCCGTCGGTGACGACGGGCGGGAAGAACTCCGGGGCGCCGTGCACTCGTACCCGCCGAATCAGGCGGCCGAGTACGGGCCCGCGGTCGAGCACGTGCCCCGGGAGCGTGGTGGCCATGGCGAATCATCCTTCCGCCCTGCGAGGAGGGCGCCGACGAGTCCGGGAACGAGCCGGATGCCGCGCCCGGCGGGCACGGCATCCGGCAATCAGGCTCGGCCTCAGGCCGGGCAGTACCCGTAGTGGGTACAGCTGGTCGGCGGGCGGAGCCTGTCGTCCACGAGCTCGAACTCCAGGTCACCGACGAGGATGTCGAAGGAGTCGTCCTCGTTCGCCGACTCCACGCGGAGTTCCGTATTGCGCAATTCCATGTGTGCGATCTCCCTTCGTGCCCTCGGTGACAACCGTGTCGACACACGGGTCGTGGGCACGTGCCCCCGTGCACGCCGACAGTTCTCATCATTGGCCGGAGCGGAAACCGACGGGAGCCGAATTCAGGTCACTTGTGCGCCGCCCGACGCCTCCGGTTCCGGGCCCACCCGGACCACCGGCGACCGAGGACGTGCATGCCGTGCCGGGGCCGAACGCGGTGGACCGAAACGTTCCGGCACCGCTCCTCCGATGCGGCCGGCCCGGCGCCGTGGGCCACTTGGCCGGTCGCTCGACCGGTGGCGCAATCCGTGTGGGCCCGCCCCGATCGAGGGTCGGGCCGGCCCCTGCCCCTGCCCCGCAGCAGGAACGCCCCGAAGCTGTGTCCGAAGGCGAAGCGGGCACCGGTGGCCGCGCGCACCGCCTCGATGTCCGCGGCCTCGACCTCGACGCCGTACCGGTCCCCTTGCGGGCCGCTGGTCCCACGTCCGCGTCGCTCGATCGTATGTACCGTGAACCGGTCGGCGAGTGCGGCAGGCAAGCCGGCCTGACGGATGCCGACTTCCGCGGGCGTTCGGGCAAGTCCCGTGGCCGTGTGCGGCATTGCTCGGACTCGACAGCGGTCGCCCCTCGGGCGGCTCACGTCGGCGACCCGGGACCCTCTGCCGACGTGGGTCGACGGTCACGGCATGATGCCGGTAAGCCTCGCCGGATACGGGAGGTCGAGGGGGATCGGATCCGTACTCGCGTGCGCGATCGTCCCGCCGTCATCGACAGGGGAACGCAATCCGTGCTGTGCCCATTCTGCGGCGGGCAACCCGCCGTCCCAGGCCCCTGCGCCGGCTGCGGCAGGCAGGTACCCGCGCAACTCGCGCCGGGCCCGCCGTGCTGGGCGCCTTTCCCGGCCGGCCCGGTCCGGCCGATCCACCGCCCGCTGCGCGGGCTTGCGATCACGCTCTACGTCATGTTGGGGGTCTCGGCTCTCGTTTCGGCGTCCGCGGTCGTTTCGCTGCTCTACCGCGCGGGGCTGTGGGACGACATCGCGCACGGCCGGCAGCCGAGCCGGAATCCGAACGACGTGAACGACACGCTCGCCCCGTTCTGGCACGCGTACGCGTTCGTGCAGCTCGCCCTGATCGTGGTGTTCGTGATCTGGTTCCACGCCGCCCGCGGCAACATCGACGCGTATCCCGGTCGTCAGGGCCGAACACTTTCCCGTGGTTGGGCGATCGGCGGTTGGTTCTGCCCCGTGGTCAATCTGTGGTTCCCGCCGATGATCGCCCAGGAGGTGTGGCGGGCCAGTGACCCTCGCGCACCCCACGTCGGCGGCGCCACGCCCGGACGGCTCGTCCTGGTGTGGGGCTGGTGGATCACCTTCGCCGGCGGACAGCTGGCCGGAGGGCTTTTCCGCCTGCTCGGCCCCGAAGGGGACCCGGACACCTCCTCGCCCACCTTCGACCCGATCGACGCCGAGGCCGCCCACGCAGCCGGTCTCGCGCGTACCGCGATCTTCGTACTCCAGATCGTCGCCACGGGCCTTGCCATCGCCCTGGTCGCCCGCATCACCGGGTTCCAGAACGAACGGGCACAGGCGGCGCAAGCGCCGGTATTCGGCCCCCCGATCAACACCCTCCCACCGTCCGTACCCGGCTATGCGACGGCCGGTCTGCCGGTCCCTCCCAACACGAACCGCACGAACCGCACGAACACAGGGCTCTGACAACTCCGCGGGCCCGGGACCCTCGGGTGCCGGGCCCCGTGTGCCGGGCCTCGTACCCCGGTCCTGGTACGGCCCCCCGGGGAAGCCGCGGCCGATGGGGGAAATCGATTCGCGCCCGCACCGTACCGGGTCCTACCATCCGCAACATGCCCAAGGCTCCTGTTCTCACCCCCCGAGCGGACGACTTCCCCCGCTGGTACCAAGACCTGATCGCCAAGGCCGAACTGGCCGACAACGGTCCGGTGCGCGGCACCATGGTCATCCGACCGTACGGGTACAGCCTGTGGGAACGCATGCAGCAGGAGATGGACGCCCGGATCAAGCAGGCGGGCGCGGCGAACGCCTACTTCCCGCTCCTGATCCCGCAGTCGTACCTGATGAGGGAGGCCGAGCACGTCGAGGGTTTCGCCCCCGAACTCGCGGTGGTCACGCACGGCGGCGGGAAGGAACTGGACGAGCCGGTCGTCATCCGCCCCACCTCCGAGACGATCGTCAACGAGTACTTCGCCAAGTGGGTGCAGAGCTATCGCGACCTGCCCCTGCTCATCAACCAGTGGGCCAACGTGGTGCGTTGGGAGCTGCGCCCGCGCGTGTTCCTGCGCACGACGGAGTTCCTGTGGCAGGAGGGCCACACCGCGCACGCCACCTACCAGGACGCCCGGGACTACGCCGCACGCATCCATCGGGACGTGTACGCCGAGTTCATGGAGAACGTCCTGGCCATGGATGTCGTGCCGGGGCGCAAGACGGCCAGGGAACGGTTCGCCGGCGCGATCAACACGCTCACCCTCGAAGGCATGATGGGCGACGGCAAGGCCCTCCAGTTGGGCACCAGTCACGAGCTCGGCCAGAACTTCGCCAAGGCCTTCGAGACGCGCTATCTGTCCAAGGACGGTCACCAGGAGTACGTCTGGCAGACGTCGTGGGGCTCCACCACGCGCATGATCGGCGCACTGGTGATGATGCACGGAGACGACGACGGTCTGCGCGTCCCGCCGCGGCTGGCGCCGATCCAGGTCGTGGTCCTCGCCGTCAAGGGCGACGACGCGGTCCTGGCCGAGGTCCGCGCGATCGGTGAGCGGCTCCGGGCGGCGGGCATCCGCGTCCACGTCGACGATCGTACGGACACGCCGTTCGGCCGCCGTGCGATCGACTGGGAGCTCAAGGGTGTGCCGGTACGGATCGAGGTCGGGCCTCGTGACCTGGCCGACGGTACCGCCGTGCTGGTCCGCCGCATCGCGGGCAGCAAGGACCCGGTGGCGATCGCGGGACTGCCCGAACTCGTGCCCACGGTGATGGCGGACGACCAGGCGCTGCTCCTGGCCCAGGCCCGCGAGCGGCGCACGAGCCGCGAGGTCGAGGTGAGCACGATCGAGGAGGCCGTGGAGGCCGCGGGCACCGGCTGGGCCCGCATCCCGTGGGCCACGCTCGGCCCGGAGGGCGAGGCCCGACTCGCCGACCAGGGCGTATCCGTCCGCTGCCTGATCGCCGCAGACGGCTCGGTGCCCGATTCCGACGACCAACCCGGCAACACCGCCATCGTCGCCCGCGCCTACTGACCGCGGAACCCTCACCCCGCGCCCGTGCTGCGGCGCCCGGGTGGACGTGAGCAGTCGCCGATCGTTCGGGCGTGGCCCCAACCGAGCAACGAGCGGTCCGGCCGCCGCGGGCGAGGTATCGACCCCGCGGCGGCCGCCGCCCGGCAACGTGCCGGTCGACTCCGCGGTCCTGCCTACCCCTCGACCCGGGCCGTGGCCGACGCCGCGTCGGCGACCTCGCGGGTCGGATCGCCCGGGCGCGGGGTCATCAGCCGCAGTTGCAGCTGGACCGCGAAGCGTGCCGCCGGGTCCTGGAGGTCGATCCGGCCGACTTCGGTCATCCGACGCATCCGGTAGCGGAACGTGTTGGGGTGCACAAACATGCTCGCCGAGGCGGAGGTCACGTCGCCGAAGGCGTCCAGCCACGACCGCAGCGTCTCGACCAGGCTCGTGTTGTGCTTGGCGTCGTAGGCGACGAGTCGGGCCAGCGGACCGACGAGTTCGTCGCCGTTGGCCACGGCGAGGTCGCGCACCTCCAGGAGCAGGGCGTCGATGTAGACGTCGGCGATCGAGGCGACCCGCCGGTTCACATGTCCACCGGTGAGCACCCGCAGGGCGCGGTCCGCGTTGGTGCGCGAGCGGCGCAGCGCGGCGGGTTCCTTCGCGATCGATCCGATGCCGATCAGCGCCTTGACCCGGTCACCGGTGCGCTCCAGGAAGTTCGTGGCGATCTGCACGGTGCGCTCGCGTCCGTCGGCCGGATCGCCCGGTGCCGGCAGGACGGCGTAGGCGACATCGCCCAGGAGGGCGACGGCCGAGCGCGGTTGCACGGCGTTGAGGTGGATCGCGAGGGCTCCGGCCAGCCGCTGCCGTTCGGCCGTCAGTTGTGCGTGGTCCACGCCCGCTCCGGGGGCCAGGCCCAGGGCCAGCACCACCGTGGGTTCGTGCACCAGGCCCAGGCGGTCGAGGGCGTCCACGGCGCCGGGGCCGCCCTCCAGCACCGTGGTGACCAGGTCCGCGCGCAGCCGGTGCTCGAAGTCGGCGCCGGCCCGGTGGCGCAGCAGGTGCAGGGCCGCCAGTTCGGCGGCCTCGCGGAACGCCGTGGCGCGTTCGGGGCTGAGCGGCTCGCGCACGGCGGCCCAGATCGACCCGAGGATCTCGTCGCCCGCCCGGATCACGATCGCCACCCGCGCGAGCCCGAGTTCGTCCTCTTCGAGAGTGGCCGGGGCGAAGAACACCGGTTCCCGGCTGCGGTACAGCTCCTTGAAGACGCCGCGGGCGGCCATGATGCGCAGGTATTCCTCGGGCACTCGACGGGCCAGGATGGTGGCCACGCGTGAAGGGTCGGCCTCGTCCTGTCGGCCGGAAAACGCGAGGACGTGCGAGCGGCGGTCCTCGATGGTGATCGGCGCGTCGAGGAGGGTGGCCACCGCGTTGGCGAGCGCGAACAGGTCCCCCGAGGGGATGCCGCCCAGGGTCGGCGTGCCCGCGTCGCCGACGTCGCCCTCGGTGAGCAACGTACGCAACAGCGCCGCGAGTTGGGCCCACGATGCGCCCCGGGTCAGCGCCAGCAGCGCCACTCCCGCGTGCGCGGCGGCGGTGGCGACCGCGGGGTCCGGGTCGATCGGCCCGCGGACGATCAGCGCGCCGACACCGTGGGTGCCGAGCGTGCGCAGCAGGCGGGCGATCTCGGCGGGCCCGTGCACGGCGGGGCCCAGGACCACGGCGTGCTGGGGGTATTGCGGTTCGTCGTGCGGATCGTGGATGACCACCCCGCCGATCTCCTCCACGGTGTCCGGATCGCCGTGGATCAGGTCGAGCAGGGTGGGGCCGAATTCCTCGAGTACGCGGCCCAGGCTCCTGCGGGAGTGCGTCGTCACGTGTGGGTCACCTCTGTGGGACGGAACCGAAACGGTCCTCCGATTTCGTACGCGGGGACAACAATAGGCACATCCACGATGACCGCCCGGGGCCCCGACGGTGACGGCGTCCGCTTTGCCGGGTATCGCCGGGGATGCGGTGCCCGACCTCCGGCCCGCGCGCAGGCTCGGGAGCACCGGCCGGCAACCGCCGCCGCCCGGTCGTCGCCACGGAACCCGCCGGGCGGGTGGTGGGTCACGCCGGCACCGTGCACGGTGCGCGGCGTTTCGGAGGTGGACCGTCCTCCCCCCGCCGACGCAGGCGACACAGCCCCCGCAGCCCGCCCGACCGAAGGGCTGACGGCGGGAATCCGGCACGGCGGCGCGGGCGGTACCCGACACGCCTTCACCCTGCGCCGCACGAGTCGCACGGACCACACGGGCCGGGGGGCCGCACAGGCCGGGCGGTCACGCGGGTCACGCGGGTCACGCGGGTCAGGCGCGCTTGACCGCCACCCCGTGGATCATGAAGTGCGATGTCCGGATGTGACAGTCGGGCGTCATTGCGGTCATGGATGGTGCTGACGAGGATGGGGACATGTCCTTTTCGCACCGTGTCGTCATCGCGGTTTTTCCCGATGTCGATCTTCTCGACGTCACCGGTCCGGCCGAGGTGTTCGCGCTGGCCAATGAGGAGATCGATGGCGGGATCGCGGGCCGTGCCGGGTATCGGGTTCGGCTCGCCGGGCCGGTTGCGGGTGCGGTGCGTACGTCGGCGGGGGTGCGACTGCTGGCCGATCTGGCCTTCGACGAGGTCGGCGACGACGTGGACACGTTGTTGGTGCCCGGCGCGGTGGAGGTCACCGACGACGGTCCCGTGGCCCTGATCGATCCCGATGTCGTGGCCTGGGTCAAGGAGACCGCCCCGCATGCCCGGCGGGTGGCATCGGTGTGCGTCGGTGCGCACGTCCTGGCGGCGGCCGGCCTGCTGGACGGCAAGACGGCGACCACGCACTGGTCGACCGCCGCCCAACTCGCCGCCGAGCATCCGGCCGTCGCGGTCGACCCGGATCCGATCTTCCTGCGCACCGACTGCGGCCGACTGTGGACGGGCGCCGGGATCAGCGCCTGCCTGGACCTCGCGCTCGCCCTGGTGGCCGAGGACCTGGGCGAGGAGGTGGCGCTCGCGGTGGCCCGCCAGTTGGTGATGTACCTCAAGCGGCAGGGCGGGCAGAGCCAGTTCTCCGTACCGCTGAGCCGTCCCGCCTCCGCCCGCCGGGACATCGACGCCTTGCGGCTGTGGATCGCCGACCACCTCGACCAGGACCTGTCCGTGGAGGTACTGGCGGCCCAAATGTGCCTGAGCGAGCGGCACTTCGCCCGCGTGTTCAAACAGGAGACCGGCGCCGGTCCCGCGGCCTACGTCGAGGCCGCCCGGGTCGAGGTGGCCCGGCGCCTGTTGGAAACCACCGACGATCCACTCGACCGGGTCGCCGGCGCCGCCGGGCTCGGCTCGGCGGAGACCCTGCACCGGGCGTTCAGGCGACAACTCGCCACCACGCCCGCCGCCTACCGCCGACGCTTTCGCACCCGAACCCACTGACCTTCCACCCCGACCGAAATCCCCTGCCGATACCCCGGCACGGCGGACCATTCCGCCGCGCCCGGTTCCCGGCCGCCCGTTTCCCGAGCCCCACTCCCCTGCTGAAAGGCACCACACGCGATGAGCACGAACCGGCCCTCCACGACCCTGCGCGACGTCATCGGCCTGGACAACGAGCCGCCGAGGCCGGCCGACTCCGTCCTGATCATGGTCGACTTCCAGAACACCTATCGCACCGGCGTCATGGCCCTGGACGGCGCCGAGGACGCCCTCGCGGCCGGGGCCCGCCTCCTGGCCCGCGCCCGCGCCGCCGGCGCCCCGGTCGTGCACGTGATCAACGACGGCGGCGAGAACACCCCGTACGACATCCGCGCCCACATCGGCGCCATCAGCGACGAAGTCGCCCCGGTGGCCGGTGAGGCGGTCGTGGTCAAGGAGTTCCCCGATTCCTTCCACCGCACCGAACTGGAGCGGATCCTGACCGACCTCGGCGCCGCACCGGGCAGCGGCAAGGACCTGATCATCGGCGGCTTCATGACCCACATGTGCGTCGGCCACACCGCCCAGGGCGCGTTCAACCTCGGCTACCGCGCCACCGTCGTCGCCGAGGCCACCGCCACCCGCGCCCTCACCGCCCCCGACGGCACGGTCCTGTCCGCCGCCACCCTCCAGGCCGCGGCACTGACCACCATCACCGACCTGTTCGGCACCGTCGTCCCCACCGTCGACGCCCTGCCGGCCTGACCGGCGCGGTCGGCAGGCAGGCACGGGCGCCCGCGGGTGGGTGGCCGGCGAGGGCGGCCCCGTGCGGTGGTAGGTCAGAGGCGGCAGCTGATTTCCAAGCCGTCCTCGACCGGGAACGTCACGTTGTGGTAGCCGTTCTCCGGGTCGCGCACGTAGTCGAGGTAGGGCTGCAGGCTGCTCAGGACGATGTCGTCGGCCACGACGAGCGTGCCGGGTCGCAGGTGCGGTTCGAGCAGTTTCAATACCGGCAGGCACAGGTCCTTCCAGCCGTCCAGCAGCAGGAAGTCCGCGGGACCGTCCAGGTCGCGGAGGGTCTCGCGGGCGTCCCCCTCCAGCACGGTGATCAGGTCGTCCAGGCCGGTCTCGGCGAAGGTGCGGCGCGCGGCGGCGATCTTGTCCTTGCTGAGTTCGGTGGTGACGACGCGCCCGGCGCCGTTGTCGCGTACGGCCGCGGCCAGATACAGCGTCGAGATGCCGAAGGACATGCCGAATTCCACGATCGTGGTCGGGCGGACGGCTCGGACCAGGTTGTAGAGCAGTGCCCCGGCCGCGGCGGAGATGGGCATGTAGATCTCCGCCGCGGCGTCGGCGTGCTCCAGGGGCGACAGCGGCCCCCTTCCGCCCGGCAGTTCCGCGTCGACGCGCGCCGCGACCGCGTCGTCCTGTTCGGCGTGCGCGAACATGCGATCGAGGGCCGTGCGGACGCGCGGGTCGGCAAGCGTGTGTGTGTAGGTCATGCCCCCTAGAGTAGACGCAACGTCTCGTCGTTTCTAGATGCAATATTCTCGACCCGCAGGACGAGACGACACAGGACGAGACGACAGGGGAGGCGAGATGGCATCCAGGACGCAGGGCACCAGGGCGAACGGCACCAGGGCGGACGACACCGGCGGATCCGCACGGCAGCACCACGGCAACCGGCACGGACGCAGCGAACAAGCCCGGCTGGCGGTACTGGAGGCGGCCGACGACCTGCTCGCCGAGAAGGGGTTCGCCGGCGTCACGATGGAGGGCATCGCCGCCCGGGCCGGCGTGGCCAAACAGACCATCTACCGGTGGTGGAGCACCAAGACCGACGTCCTGATGGACGCCTTCCTCCAGGACGCCATCGAGGACCTGACCCCGCCCGACTCCGGGGACCTCGCCCGCGACTTGCGCGACTACCTGCGCCAACTGGCCCATTTCCTGGGCAAGTCCGACTCCGGAGCCGTCTTCCGCGCGCTGATCGCCCAGGCTCAGCACGACCCGGCGTTCGCCCGCGACTTCCGCTCCCGCTGGCTCGACGCCCAACGTGGACGCGACCGCCTGCCGCTCGAACGCGCCATCCACGACGGCCGGTTGCCCGCCGACCTCGACATCGCGAGCGAGACGGATCAACTCGTCGGCCCGCTCTACTACCGCGTCCTGGTGACCGCCGAACCGATCGACGACGCCTTCACCGACGGCCTCGTCGACGCATTCCTGCGCAGGCACGGATCCACCGGCCCGCCGGCCCCCTGAGCGATCCGGGTCCGACCGCCGGCGCGGGGGCCCACCCCCTCCGGGCATGCATCGGCCCCCACGACCACGATCGGGTCGTGGGGGCCGATGTCGCACCCGTGCTCGTGCGCGCCTGCCTACTTGCGTGCGGGCACGATCCACACGACGGCGCCCTTGTCACCCGACAGCGGGTAGACCGGGAACACCGTCACGCCGTATGCCTTGTCCCATCCGGGATTTCCGGAACCGAGCACCGAGGAGAAGAACGGCTTGCCGTAGTTCGCGTAGTCCGGCGAACCGTCCGCCTTGGTCACCCTGGTCGAGTACGGAGCCCGCGCCGGCACCACGGTCGAGCCGGTGGCGTCCTTGGCGCCGAAGCCGGTCGCGGTGGCCTCCGCACCCGGCGCGTAGCCGAGCGAGTCGGAGAAGAACCGCACCGGCTCCTGCTTGGCGAAGGTCGCGCAGTGGTCGCCCGCCCTGCGGCACGCCCGGAACCCGGCCGTGTCCTTGAAGCTGAACGCCGCGTTCGCCGACTGCACTCGGGGTTCGAGGTTGGCCGCCGAGTTCGACGGCGCGTCCGGGAACCGGTAGGGGTTCGGGTTCGCGTCGACGAGGAGCAACTCGCCCTTGGCGCCCCACGACGGGGACTTGTCGATGTTGTCCAGGACCCCGTTGTTCGGGTACGAGCTGTCCCGCAGCCACACCAACAGGCCCGGCGCGTTGTACGCGAGCTTCTCGCGCTTGCCGTTCTCGCCGAACGTGTAGGTGTACTTCAAACCCTGGTCGAAGCCGGACATGTTGCGCCATTCGAGCAGGTAGTACCGCTCGCGGCTGAAGGTGCCGTCGCTCTGGACCCAGCCGGCGCCCTTGGTGCCCGCGCCGACCGAACCGCCCTCCGGAGTCCAGCCGTTGTCGCCCTGCTCGACGTCGTCCGACCACACCGTGGTGGTGCCGTTGGTGAGCGAGAAGTCGTCCGCGACCCAGCCCTTCTCCTGCGTCGCCGCGTCCGTGTCGACGCCGAGGCGCAGCTTGATGGTCTTGCCGGCGTACGGCGTCAGGTTGACCTGGTCATGGCGCCAACCGTTGCTGCTGCCGGTCAACCCGGTGCTCTTGTGGAAGCGTCGGAGGTTGCCGTTCGGGTCCGGGTAGTCCGGCGGGGTCGACACGAGCGTGCCGGCCTCGTTGCGAACCTCCAGCTGCGTCCACGTGGTGCCACCGTCGGTGGACACCTCGACGAAGCCGAAGTCCCAGTCCTCCTCCAGGACGTAGTCGCTCCACCATTGGAACTTCACGTCGGAGCCGGCCGGGACCGCGATGTCGCGGACGAGTTTCACGTCCGCCCAGTCCTGGTCGTTGCTCGAGTACCACGCCTTTTGGCCGCTGTGCGGCGTGCTGAACCTGGTCACCTGGTCCGGGAGGTTCACCCGGACGGCCTGCTTGGTGCCCTTGGGCGTCTTGGCCGCCTGCCCGAGCGTGGCCAGTGCGGGCCGGTCGCCCACCTTCAGGACCTCCGGTGTCAACCAACCCAGCGTGTACTTGGACCACGCGCTCATGTGGGCGGGCATCGACTGGAACAGCGGGCCGGAGTGGGACCCGTTCGCCATCAGGTCCCAGAAGTTGACGTCCGACGCACCACCGGGGACGCTGCTGAAGTTGTCGTACAGGTCCGGCAGACCCAGGTCGTGGCCGTACTCGTGGGCGAACACGCCCACTCCGGAGTCCTCCGGCTGCACGATGTAGTTGGCGACCTTCAGTTGGGTCCCGGGCACCGTGTAGCCGCCCGCCACGGCGCTGGAGTGCGCCCAGATGGCATAGCTGCCCTCGGCACCGCCGCCGGTGGACTTGTCCTTGCCGGCGTGCACGAGGACCAGGTGGTCCACCACGCCGTCCGGCTCCTGCGTGTTGCCGTCGCCGTCGGCGTCGCCGGTGTCCTCCTTGTCGTAGTCGGCCCACGGGAAGTTCGGCTGACTGCGCGCGAGTTCGTTCACCGCGTCGGTGGCCAGCGTCTCGGCGCCGCCCGGGTTGTTCGGGTGTCCGCCCATGTCCTGCTCGCGCTTGCCGCAACGCCCGGCGCCGTACCACGCCTCCGAGTGCGGCACCTTGATCCACGAGGTGGCGGTGCCGGACACGGTGTACTTGCCGCCCGACATCTCCTCGTACATGTTCTTCATCGTGTAGCCGGAGACGTCGATGCCCGGCTTGCCGTCGGGACCGGTCAGGTCCGGACGCATGCGTTCGGTGATGCCCTGCTTGGTGTAGAGCATCTTGTTGAAGTGTTCCGGGCTGAAGTCCTTGACCCACGGCGTGTTGTTGTCCTGCCCGGTGAGCGCCGGGTCGGGGATGGTGTTGTGCAGGGGCCCGTTCTTGATCGTGCCCGGCGGTTCCACCACGCAGGAGGCGTCGCTCACGCTCGCCCTGCGGTTGAATCCGGAGAAGTCGTCGTTGGCTTTCTCGTTGAACTCGACGAGAATCGTCAACAGCTTGGCTTCCTGCCTGGCACCCGGTGCCAGGCCGCTCTTTTCGGCCCTGAGCTGCTCCGGGCTCTTGCCCGTGCGCTGGGCTTCGGCCTCGAGAAGGCGCAGTTGCGATGCCGCCCGCGGGTTGCCCTCGCGTTCCTTGCTGCCGCCTCCCGCTTTGGCCTTGCGGGACTTGTCGGCGGCGGTCTGCTCGGCATCGATGCGGCCGTCGGGGCCGATCTCGGCCTCGACGGGGTTGAAGTACCGGTCGTCGGGGCCGGGATTCCATACGGCCTTGGTGGTGTCCACACGCGCGGCGGCTGCGGACGAGGTGACGCCGGGTGCCGCGGTCAGTCCCGTGACCGCGAGGAGCGAGACGGACAGTAGCGTCACCGGGCCACGCAATCGCCGGATGGCTCGCGGCGGAGTTCCGCCACGTCCGGGTATCGCTCGACTCAAGATGGTCTCCCTTCCGCCCGGAAGGTGGTTCCGGACGCGAAGCGACGCCGATCAGGGTGCTGTGGTGCCGTTATGCGCCCACGACGTCGAGCTGTTTCGGCAGAAACCCGACGCCTGCTCCCACCAACCGTCGGGTCACGGCGACCGGTGGGAAATGGCCGGGTGACCGGACCCTAGAGGCGTGAGTGACGGCAGAGGCAGGGGAAGCCAGAGGTTCTTTGCGAACTCTTTACTCAGCTATCAACGGGGCGTGCCCTGCGCAGTGATCGCACCCGTCCCGATCGGCTAGAGTTCGCCGCCGCGAAATCACCCCGCACCAGGTCGCTGCCTCAAGTGCCTTACCGACAGCGGGACTTCGCCCTCCGAGCACGATGTTGCCGACACCTGCCGCGCGCGGCACGCGGTCCCCGTATGGAGCCGACTTTCGTATCTCGCACCGTCATCCTTCGCGCCGTCACACCCAACTTTCGTTGGTTCCGCGCGAGTCGGACGCCCGTCATCCTGGACCGGTCCGGCGCGCCGTGTGCGTTCGGCGCACCGATCCCGATCCCGCCCCCGACACTCGAAGAATGGACATCCTCGAAACACACGGCACGATCTCGCTCCCGGATCGGGGCGAAGTCGAGGTCACGCTCGACCTGTACGACCCGCCCCGCACCGACGACGTACTCCCCCGCGGGTGGAGCGCGATCATCACCTCCGGTCCCGACCTCACCGTCGGCGACCGGGGCCTGCTCTTCCTCGACGCCCAGGACGGCCTGATCGCCAACCCCTTCATCGTCGTGGCGAGCGCCGACCGCACCACCCGGATCAGCGGCCACGAGCCGTCGTGAAGGAGCATGCCCACCCGCGCACGGGCCGGCTGAGCCCACGAATCCCTATCCGGCCGAGACCAGGATCAGCGCCTCGTTCAGGTTGTGTTCGGCGATCTCCCGCATGAACGCCCGGTCGGGAAAGTCGCCGTCGAGCAGCCGCAGCGGCCCCGCCGTCAGGGACAGTCGTTGGGCGAGCATGTAGAGGGCGAGCCGGTCCTCGTCCAGGCCGCCGACCGCGAAACGCCGGTAGTCGTCGTGCAGCCGGATCCGCAGGAACACGTGCTCCCACTCGACGTCGAAGTACATCAGGTCCTCGATGTCGATCAGGACGGGCCGGCCTTCGCGATCCACCAGTACGTGGTCCAGTCCCAGTTCGCCGTGGACGACCGAATACTCGGCGCGCGGTTGCACCGCCGCGGCGAGCTCGTGCAGCCGCTCGTGCAACCGGTCCCGGGCCCGCGCGATCCGGTGGTCGCGCGAGGCCGCCTCGGCGAGGCAGCGCAGCGCGAAGTCGAGCACGGCCGCCTCGCACGATGCTCCGCGCGACGTCCCGCCCTTGTCGACCAGGTCGACCTTGCCGTAGGCGGGCGCGCGGTGACCCCGCATCGCTGCCAGGGCCTCCGCGAGACGCGCCATCGTCGGCTCGGCGGCGCGCGGGTCACGTTCGAACAGGTCCATCAGGTGCTCGCCGGGGAAGTCCTCCACGACGGCCAGGTCGGCCGGGTAGTGGGTGCGGTCGCGGTCGACCAGGTGGACCGTCGGGACCCGCAGGCCCAGCGAGTCCAGTCGCGCATGGGCGGCCTCGAACAGATCGAGCCCGACACCGGGTGAGAACGGATCGCTGACGTCGTCGTCCCCCTCGGCCGCCGGCCAGTAGTTCTCGGAGTCCTCCCACAGATAGGCGATCGCCGACGTCGCATCGTCCATCGTCAGGCGGTACACGCCTTTTCTGGTGCCACCGGCGAGCCGCTCCACCCCGTCCAGCCGCCGCCCACCGCCCATCGCGGCTCGCGCCGCCCCCGCCAACAGATCCCGCGTCACATTTCCGGGCGCCATGTGCGACCCACCTCTCCGGCTCGACGACCGGAGCACCCTATGCGGGCCGACGCGCGACGCCGAACGATTTCTCCGGCCAAGTGGCGGATGTGCCGGGGAGGTTCACCGGAAACCGAAGGCAAACCGGTACCGAGGGAATCCGATATCGGCCACACCCTCGGCCCGGCCGGGCCGAGGGTGTGGCGAGGGCGCGGGCATCCGGGTCGGCCCGGCGCGGGCCGACCCGGACGTCGTGCTCACGCCAGGTCGAACCGGTCCAGGTTCATCACCTTGTCCCACGCGGCGACGAAGTCGTGCACGAACTTCTCCTTCGCGTCGTCGCTCGCGTAGACCTCGGCGAGCGCGCGCAGCTCGGAGTTGGACCCGAAGACGAGGTCGACCCGGCTGCCGGTCCACCGGACCTCGCCGGTGGCGGCGTCGCGACCCTCGAACGTGCTCGCGTCCTCGGAGGTCGCCTTCCACGTCGTGCCCAGGTCGAGCAGGTTGACGAAGAAGTCGTTGGTCAGCACCCCGGGGGTCGCGGTGAAGGCACCGAGCGGGGACTGCTGGTGGTTCGCGCCCAGGACCCGCAGGCCGCCGACGAGGACGGTCGTCTCCGGGGCGCTCAGGGTCAGCAGGTTCGCCCGGTCGATCAGCAGGTACTCGGCCGGCAGCCGGTTGCCCTTGCCGAGGTAGTTGCGGAACCCGTCGGCGGCCGGTTCGAGCGCGGTGAAGGACTCCACGTCGGTCTGTTCCTGCGAGGCGTCCACGCGGCCGGCCGTGAACGGGACCTCGACGTCGAAGCCGGCGTCCTTGGCGGCCCGCTCGACGGCGGCGGCACCGGCGAGCACGATCAGGTCGGCGAGCGAGATCCGCTTGCCGTCGGTGCGGTCGGCGTTGAACGCCTCCTGGATCCCCTCCAGTGCGCTCAGCACCGTGGCCAGCTCGTCGGGCTCGTTGACCTCCCACCCGATCTGCGGCTGGAGGCGGATGCGCGCACCGTTGGCGCCGCCGCGCTTGTCGCTGCCGCGGAAGGACGACGCCGACGCCCACGCGGTGGACACGAGCTGGGACACCGACAGGCCCGAGTCGAGGATCCGGCTCTTGAGCGCGGCGACGTCCGCGGTGTCGACGAGTTCGTGCGTCACCGCCGGCAGCGGGTCCTGCCACAGCAGCGTCTGGGCGGGGACCTCCGGGCCGAGGTAGCGCGCGACCGGGCCCATGTCGCGGTGGGTCAGCTTGAACCACGCACGGGCGAAGGCGTCCGCGAACTCGGCGGGGTTGTTCAGGAAGCGCCGCGAGATCTGCTCGTAGGCCGGGTCGAACCGGAGCGAGAGGTCGGTCGTCAGCATCGTCGGCGCGTGCGTCTTGGACGCGTCGTGCGCATCCGGCACGGTGCCCGCACCGCCGCCGTCCTTCGGCCGCCACTGGTGCGCGCCGGCCGGGCTCTGGAACAGCTCCCACTCGTAGCCGAACAGAATCTCGAAGAAGCTGTTGTCCCACGTCGTGGGGGTGTTGGTCCAGATGCCCTCCAGACCGCTGGTGATCGCGTCGCCGCCCTTGCCGGTGCCGTAGGAGTTCTTCCAGCCCAGGCCCTGCTGTTCGAGCGGCGCGGCCTCCGGGTCGGGGCCGACGCTGTCCGCCGGGCCCGCGCCGTGGGTCTTGCCGAAGGTGTGGCCGCCCGCGATCAGGGCCACCGTCTCCTCGTCGTTCATCGCCATCCGGCGGAACGTCTCGCGGATGTCGCGAGCCGCGGCCAGCGGGTCCGGATTGCCGTTCGGGCCCTCGGGGTTGACGTAGATCAGGCCCATCTGCACCGCGCCGAGCGGGTTCTCCAGATCCCGGTCGCCGGTGTACCGCTCGTCGCCGAGCCAGGTGGTCTCCGGGCCCCAGTACACGTCCTCGTCGGGCTCCCACACATCCGCCCGACCGCCGCCGAAGCCGAAGGTCTCGAAGCCCATCGACTCCAAAGCGACGTTGCCGGTGAGGACCAGCAGGTCGGCCCACGAGAGGTTGCGGCCGTACTTCTTCTTGACCGGCCACAACAACCGGCGGGCCTTGTCCAGGCTCGCGTTGTCCGGCCAGCTGTTGAGCGGGGCGAAGCGCTGCTGGCCGGAGCCGGCGCCGCCGCGGCCGTCGCTGATCCGGTAGGTGCCGGCGCTGTGCCAGGCCATCCGGATCATCAGGGGGCCGTAGTTGCCGAAGTCGGCGGGCCACCAGTCCTGCGAGGTGGTCAGCACCTCGGCGATGTCCCGCTTGACGGCGGCGAGGTCGAGGGTGTTGAACGCCTCGGCGTAGTCGAAGTCCTCGCCGAACGGGTTGGCCACGGCCGGGTTCTTGGCAAGGATCTTCAGGTTGAGCCGCTCCGGCCACCACTGCCGGTTGCCGCCGCCCTGCGTCGGGTGCGGGGCGCGTCCGTGTGCGACCGGGCAGCCCCCCTCGCCCTCCGACTTCGCGTCTACGACGATTGCATCATGGTTCTCAGACATGGGAATCCTTCCGGACCAGGCGGATCACGGTGCTCGGAACTGCGGATCGCGGTGCTCGGAACTGCGGGTCACGGAGCCGGGGGACTGCGTGGGCGGTGCAACGGTCGGGGCAGCCGGCCCGGGTCGGCGACGACACGACGTCCCCGGTCGAACCGGGCCGGGGCGCCCGCCGGTTCGAGGCGGTGAACGGGTCGCGCCGGCGGGAGCGGGTCGAGGTCCCGGGGTGCGGTCCGAAGGGGAATGTGATCACGTTCGTCCCATACCCACCGCACGCCCGGAAGGCGATCGCCTCGACACCGAGGTGGTCACCGTCCGGAATGCTCCGGAGCAGCGCGACGCGGGTGGCCGTCATGCGCAGGCCGGTACCGCGCGGCTTCTCGACGGTGGTGCCGTCACGTCTGCGTCTCCTGCCGTAGTGGAGTCTTCTGCTGCCCCTTGGCTACCGCCGGAACCGATCCTACGATGGACAGAGTCCAAGTCAAGATGCTCGCCAATCCCGTACCCAACCGGAATCCGGACGTCCACCGGTAAACTTCGGTATCCCACCGAGCCTGAATAGGTGAACCGACATGAGCGACCTGCTGGAGCGGCTGCGAGAGCGCGGTTGGCGGATGACCTCCCAGCGGCGTGTCGTTGCGGAGGTCCTCGACGGCGACCACGTACATCTGACGGCCGACGAGGTACACGCCCGCGCGGCGCAGCGGTTGCCCGAGATCTCCCGGGCAACCGTCTACAACGCGTTGGGCGAGCTGGTCTCGCTCGGCGAGGTCAAGGAGGTCTCCACCGACGGCCGCGCCAAGCGCTACGACCCCAACGCCCACCACCCGCACCAGCACCTGGTGTGCTCCGCCTGCGGCACCGTGCGCGACGTGCACCCGACCGGCAACCCGCTGGCCGACCTCCCGTCGGACCAGCGGTTCGGCTTCACCGTCTCCGAGGCCGAGGTCACCTACCGCGGTCTGTGCCCGTCCTGCGCCCAGACCTGTTCGTAAGTCCTGTTCGCCGGTCCTGTTCGCAGGTCCTGTTCGACGAGCACGAAGCGGCGCGGCTGCCGGTCGGGCGTTGCGCCGATGCCCGTTGTTCAGGCGCCGACGTAGGCCGCGAGGTACTCGCCGGTGAGCGTGGAGCGGTCGGCGACGAGGTCGGCGGGCGTGCCCTCGAAGACGACCAGGCCGCCGTCGTGGCCGGCGCCGGGGCCGAGGTCGATGATCCAGTCGGCGTGTGCCATCACCGCCTGGTGGTGCTCGATGACGATGACCGACTTGCCGGCGTCGACGAGCCGGTCGAGCAGGCCGAGCAACTGCTCGACGTCGGCGAGGTGCAGTCCGGTGGTCGGCTCGTCGAGGACGTAGATGCCGCCCTTCTCGGCCATGTGCGTGGCCAGCTTGAGCCGCTGCCGCTCGCCGCCGGACAGCGTGGTGAGCGGCCGGCCCAGGCTGAGGTAGCCGAGCCCGACGTCGGCGAGCCGGACCAGGACGGCGTGCGCGGCCGGCGTGTGCGCCGCACCGGAGCCGAAGAATTCCAGGGCCTCGGTCACCGACATGGCGAGCACCTCGCTGATGTCGCGACCGCCGAGGCGATACTCCAGCACCGACGCCTCGAACCGCTTCCCCTCGCACTCCTCGCACACGCTCGCGACGCCGGCCATCATCGCCAGGTCGGTGAAGACGACGCCGACGCCGTTGCAGGTGGGGCAGGCACCCTCGGAGTTGGCGCTGAACAGTGCCGGCTTCACTCCGTTGGCCTTCGCGAACGCCTTGCGGATCGGGTCGAGCAGGCCGGTGTACGTCGCCGGATTGCTCCGTCGCGATCCGCGGATCGCACTCTGGTCGACCGACACCACACCCGCGCCCGCGGCGGCCTCCGAATCCTTGACCAGCGACCCGTTCACGAGCGAGCTCTTGCCGGAGCCGGCGACCCCGGTGACGACGACCAGCACCCCGAGCGGGACGTCCACGTCCACGTTGCGCAGATTGTGCGTGCTCGCGCCGCGGATCTCCAGCGCCCCGGTGGGCGTGCGTACCTTCTCCTTCAGCACGGCCCGGTCGTCGAAATGGCGGCCGGTGACGGTGCCACCCGTCCGCAGTCCCGCCACGGTGCCCTCGAAGCAGATGGTGCCGCCTCCCGCGCCGGCGCCCGGGCCGAGGTCGATCACGTGGTCGGCGATCGCGATCGTCTCCGGCTTGTGCTCCACCACGAGCACCGTGTTGCCCTTGTCCCGCAGCCGCAGCAGCAGGCCGTTCATGCGCTGGATGTCGTGCGGGTGCATCCCGATGGTGGGCTCGTCGAAGACGTACGTGGTGTCGGTCAGCGAGGAGCCGAGGTGCCGGATCATCTTGACGCGCTGCGCCTCGCCACCGGACAGGGTGCCCGCGGGCCGGTCGAGCGAGAGGTAGCCCAGCCCGATCTCCACGAACGAGTCGAGGGTGTGTCGCAGCGAGTCGAGCAGCGGCGCCACC
Source organism: Embleya sp. L77 (assembly GCF_055557415.1). Taxonomy (NCBI): domain Bacteria; kingdom Bacillati; phylum Actinomycetota; class Actinomycetes; order Kitasatosporales; family Streptomycetaceae; genus Embleya; species Embleya sp. L77. The sequence goes on along the minus strand of NZ_CM145710.1, from coordinate 2,618,218 downwards.
GACGGCTCGTCCAGCTCGCGGATCCAGGCGACCAGGTCGGTGATCTGCATCGCGCACGCGTCGGCGATGCTGATCCGCTTGATCTTCGAGGACCGGGCCCCCTCGCTCAGCCGGGTACCGGCGCACTCGGGGCACGTGGTGAACGTCATCGCCCGCTCCACGAACGCGCGGATGTGCGGCTGTAGTGCGTCGATGTCCTTGGCCAGCATCGACTTGCGGATCCTGGGGATCAGCCCCTCGTAGGTCAGGTTGACGCCCTCGACCTTGATCTTGGTCGGCTCCTTGTACAGGAGGTCGTTCAGTTCCCGCTTGGTGAACCTGCGGATCGGCTTGTCCGGGTCGAAGAAGCCGCAGCCGCCGAAGATCCGGCCGTACCAGCCGTCCATGCTGTAGCCGGGGACCGTGATCGCGCCCTCGTTGAGCGACTTGGAGTCGTCGTAGAGCTGGGTGAGGTCGATGTCGGAGACCGTGCCGCGGCCCTCGCAGCGCGAACACATGCCGCCGGTGCGGTTGAAGGTGGCCTTCACCGCCTTCTTGGCACCGCGCTCGACGGTGATCGCGCCGCTCGCGCGGACCGAGGGCACGTTGAAGGCGTACGCGCTGGGCGGGCCGATGTGCGGCTTGCCGAGTCGGCTGAACAGGATGCGCAACAGCGCGTTCGCGTCGGTGGCGGTGCCCACCGTGGAGCGCGGGTCGGCGCCCATGCGCTGCTGATCGACCAGGATCGCGGTGGTCAGCCCTTCGAGGACGTCGACCTCCGGCCGCGCGAGCGTCGGCATGAAGCCCTGCACGAAGGCGCTGTACGTCTCGTTGATCAGCCGCTGCGACTCCGCGGCGATCGTGCCGAACACCAGGGAACTCTTGCCCGAGCCGGAGACGCCGGTGAACACCGTCAGCCGACGCTTGGGGATCTCGACGCTGACGTCCTTGAGATTGTTCACCCGCGCGCCGTGCACCCGGATCAGGTCGTGGCTGTCGGCAACGTGCGGCGCAGGCGACTGCGAGTCCGTTCTCTTGGCCATGCTCGTCGTGTCTCCATCTCTCGGGCGGGACCGCTTTCGCGGCCTCCGCCGGCGTCGCCTGGCTCGATCCGATCGGGTTCGAACCGTACATCCGGTGCTCGTGCGCCTCGGCCGGGCGGAGCAGCCCGGGGAGGGCGCCGCCGTCGGCCGCGGTGTCGGCCGGCCGGCAGGGCGCCGTCCGTGATCATCACGCTAGCCGCGGCCCGGTCGGTCGCGCTTCTCGATTCCTGATCGATCCGGTCCGCCCGCGATCATGCCGGTGGGCTTCGGCGTCCTGCCCGGTCCGCGTGGCCGCGGTAGTCGCCGGACAGGACCGGCGGCAGCGCGGGCTCGGCTTCGGCGAGCGTTGCGGCGTGGATCGTCCCCCGCCCCGGTGCAGCGCCGCATCTTCGGCCCGAGTCGGCTGAGGCGGGATCATGGGCACATGCATCCCGTTTCCGTTCCGGTTCCCGACGCCGCCGCCTTTCTCGCCGGAAGCTGGTCCACCGACCGCACCGTGGTCGACGAGCGCTCCGGCGCGCGGGGCACGTTCGTCGGTACCGCGGTCTTCCGTCGGGTCGACGACGAGCTGGTCGAAGCGGAGTCCGGTGAGTTCGTCTGGGGCGGGGTCGCCAACCCGGCGAGCCGCACCCATCGGCTGGTCCCGCGGGTCGACGGCACCGCGGACGTGCTCTTCGCCGACGGCAGACCCTTCCACCACCTCGACCTGCGCACCGGCCGCTGGATCACCCGACACTCTTGCGCGGCCGACCGCTACGACGGCGAGTTCACCGTCGTGTCGCCGGACGAGTGGCACCTGCGGTGGTGGGTGGAGGGTCCGGCGAAGACACAGTCGCTCACGTCCGTCTACCGACGCATTCGCCCCGCATCCTGAGCGACTCACGCGGCTCACGAGGTAGTCGGCCACGCCGTGTCCGGATCTGCGCGGGCACGATGTGCATGCCCGGGTGCCCACGACGCCGGGTGCGCCGAGGACGATTTCCCGCACGGGTCGGACGGAGCCGGTTCCTCGCACGGGTCGGCCGCGGGCCCATCGCCGCGCGGGTGCGGGTCAGCCGAGGCCGGTTCCCCGCTCCGGTTCCGCGCCGGTGTCGGGCTCCTGCGGGGTGAATCCGGAGGCCGCCCGGACGATGCGTCTGGTCATCGGGTCCGACCAGGCTTTGGGGGACAACACCTCGATCCAGATCGCGCGGGCGGTCTTGCGGCCGACGTTCTCCCAGGAGATCAGCGTCCGGGACGGGAAGGAGACCGAGTCGCCTTCGGCGACGTCTATCGGCTCCGCGACCTGCGCGTGATCGCTCGACCCGCCGCCGACCCGAAAGCGCAGCGTCCCGGACATCAGGAAGGCGAAGGTCTCCCCCGGGCGCGAGTAGGGGCCGCCGCTGGAGCCGTGCGGCGGGATGGACAGCAGCGCCGGTTCCAGATCGTGGCCGGGCAGGAGGAGTTCCTCCCATTGCACGCCGCCTTCGAGGACCACGGTCGCGCGCTCGTCGGCGCGGACCACGCTCGCGTCGGTCCGGGTGAACGACGCCAGGCTGCTCATCGGGACGCCGAGCGCGTCGGTGATGCGGGCGATCAGCTGGGTCGAGGCGCGCTCGACGCTGCGTTCGATCGATGACAGGTGCGACACGGAGGTGTCCGTCATCGCGGCGAGTTCCTTGAGGGACAGGCCACTTGCCAGGCGGGCGCGGCGCAGCCGACCGCCGTCCGCGGGCTCGTCCGGTACCGGGACGTCGTGGGGACCGCTCAGCGAAGTGCGAATGGCTGCGGGGTTCCAGCCGTGCCGCTGCCGCAGGTCGGCGATCCGGCGGGCCCGGCTCACGTGTTCGGGGCCGTAGCGGCGCTGTCCGCCGGGTGTGCGGTCCGGCACGAGCAGGTCTTGTTTCTCCCATGCCCGGAGCGTCTGAGGGCTGACCCCGACCTCGGCGGCGACATCGCCGATGCTTCGCCAATTCATGCTCGGGAGTCTAGGCCGGACGTCGTCCCGACTCTCGACAAACTTACATCGTTACTGTAACTATGGCGCCCCAAGCGGAGAGGGGAAGCCCAATGTCGTCCGTGGATCGAATCGTCTTCGGCGCCGGCTCGGGGTCGGCGTTGGCCAGGCGAGGCACAGTTCCCGGGCCCCCGACGGTGCTCTTCGTACACCCGGCCAACCTGCGGGCCCGCTGCTGGCGGGCGGTCCTGGCGGCGGTGCCAAAGGCGTGGACGTGTCTGGCGATCGACCTGTCCGGACACGGGTCGTCGGCGCGCCGCGACGTGTACGACCTCGCCGGGTGGGTGCGCGAGTGCGTCGAACTGCTGGACGCCTGCGAGGTCGCGGGCGTGCACGTGGTCGGCGCCTCCGTCGGCGCGGCCGTGGCGGTGGAACTGGCCGCCGCCCACCCGGACCGCGTCGAGAGCGTCACCACGGTCGGCGGCGCCTTCCGCCCTGCCGATCCGGCCGCCTCGCGGGAGTTCCTCGCGGCCATCGCCGCCAGGGGTGCGCGCAACGCCGTACTGGACATCCTGGCGAGCGAACCCGGCCTGGACGAGGTTCTCGTGGCCGACGTCGCCGCCGACATCGGTGTCGAGTCCGACGCTCAGGCCGCGCGCATCTGGACGGCGGCCGCCGCGGCCGCCGGACTGGACGCCGCGCCCCGGTTGCGGTGCCCGACGCTCGCCATCGTCGGGGACCGGGACCTGGGTTGTCCCGTCGAGGACTCCCGGGCCTTCGCCGAACTCACCGGCGGCCGGCTCGCGGTCCTCGTCGAACACGGACACCTGCCGATGTACACCGCCCCCACCCGGGTCGCGGCCCACCTCGCATCCCTCGTCGCCGGCACACGCGAGCACCACGGCCACGACCGGGAGCCCGCCGGCGGAAGTCCCACCGGCGGAAGCCTCGGCACCGGAAATTCCAACACCAAAAGCCTCGGCACCCAAAGCCTCAGCACCGAAACAGGAAGCCGATCATGACCGAAACCCCGTTCGCGGAGCGAACCGCACCGAAGGCGGACATCGCCGAGATCCTCAGGCTCCACAAGCAGTGGTGGGAGTCGAACATCGGCTGGGACATCGACCGCATGGTCGAGGTGTTCCCGTCCCCGGGCCACGAGTATCTGATGTTCAACTTCAACGGCCATCCGTACTTCGGCATGACCGAGAAGGTCGCGTTGTGGAAGTGGTACCGCGAGATCATCGCCCAGACGGGCGGCCTGCGGACCGAGATCATGCGCCTGGAGGTGCGCGGCGACACCGCCTGGCTGGCCTGCGAGTTCACCATCGAGGCGGAGATGCTCGACGGCGGCGAGTGGACCGCGGACTCGGTCGACGCGACCATCGGGCGGGCCACCGAGATCTACCACCGCGACGACGGCACCGGCGCACCCCGGTGGCGCATGTGGCACACCCACATCACCGCACTGCCCGACCCGGACGAGACACGGCCCGGATTCGCCGACTCCACCAACAGCCGCGGCCTGGGCCGGGTGCCGTGGAACCCGCTCCCGAAGGGCGTCTGACCATGACCGTCGCCGTACATTCCCCGCGCATCTCCCTGGTCCTCGGCAGCTCGCAACCCCCGGCCGAGATCGTCGCGTCGGCCAGGGCCGCCGACCGCGGCGGCTTCGACGAACTGTGGGTCGGCGAGGACTACTTCTACACCGGCGCCATCGCCTCGGCCGGCGCCGTGTTGGCCGCCACGCAACTCCCGGTCGGCATCGGCATCGTGCCCACCACCTCGCGCCATCCCGCGCTCCTGGCGATGGAGTTGGCCACCCTGGCCGGCCTGTACCCGGGCCGGCTCAGGGCCGGGGTGGGTGCGGGAGTCCCCGACTGGCTCGACCGGATGGCGATTCGCTCGAAGACCCCACTGTCCTCGGTCCGGGACGTCATCGCCGGGCTGCGCACCCTGCTCGCGGGCGACACCCTCACCGTCGAGGCGTCCTCGTATCAGGCTCGTGAGGTGCAACTGGCCCACCCGCCCGCGATCGTGCCGCCGATCCTGGCGGGCGTGGGCGGTCCCAAGGCGCTCGCCATGTCGGGCGCGTCCGCGGACGGGACCGTGCTCTCCGTGCTCGCCGGGACGCGCTACGTCGAGTGGGCGGCCCGCACCGTCGCGGCCGGCGGCGCCGGTCCCGAACACGACCTGGTGGCATACGTCTTCTGCTCGATGCACGACGACGCCGCGGTCGCCCGCGAGCAGTTGCGCGAGTTGTTCGGGCTCTACCTGCTGGCCGGACCGCGCAACCCGATGACCGAGGCCCACGGCATCGCCGACGAGGTCGAGGCACTGGCCGCGCTGGACTTCGAGGACGCGGTACGCGCCATTCCGGACGCGTGGATCGACGACTTGGCGGTGGTCGGGACACCCGCGGACTGCGCGAAGCGGATCGGCGCGCTGGCCGACGCCGGGGCGGACTGCGTCGCGCTGTGCCTGCTCCCCGACGAGGACGGCGCGGCGCAGGTCGACCGGCTCTCGCGCGACCTGCTCCCACTGGTCCGGGCACGGTCCGGCAGGTGACCCGTCCGGCGGCCGGGCCGGCCCTCGACCGGGCGCCGGTTCGGCCGCCGGGCCGGCGACGCCGTCCCCGTACGCACCGAAGCGTCGGGGCCGCCGGGACGCCGGGACACACATCGGCACGGCACACATCAGCGGTCCGAGATCGGAGATCGGGATGACGTATTCGATAGTGGGTTTCCATCCGCACGACGGCTCCCTCGGGTTCGCCGCGCAGTCGCACTTCTTCGCCGTGGGCTCGGTGGTCGGCGATGCCGAGGCCGGCGTCGGCGTGGTGGTCAGCCAGGCCTTCGCCAACACCGACTGGCCGCACGAGGGGTTGTCGCTGCTGCGGGCCGGCGCAACCCCCGACGACGTGCTCGAGGCGCTGGTCGCGGGCGACCCGCTCGCCGACTACCGCCAGGCGATCGTCATGGACGCCACCGGCGCGTACGCCTGCTTCACCGGCGGCAGTTGCGCACCGCACACCGGCGTCGCACGGGGCGAAGGCGTGGCCGCGGTGGGAAACATGTTGGCCTCGGACGAGGTGTGCCGGGCCATGGTCGCCGCACACGGCGAACCCGGCGAACCCGGCGAACCCGGCGACCCGGAATCGGCGTCGGGGCACGCGGATCGGCTGGTGCGCGCGCTCCTGGCGGGTGAGCGGACCGGCGGTGACGCCCGAGGGTCGCAGTCGGCGGTGGTCAAGGTGGTCGACGGCGTTCGCGGCGAGCGGCCGTGGCGGCATGTGCTCGCCGACATCCGGATCGACGACCACGCCGACCCGGTGCGCGAGTTGCGTCGCCTGCTGCCCGTCCACGAAGGCTTCCGCACGATCGGAGCCGCGTTGTTCGCCCCTCCCCTGGTCATCGGCGACCCGGCGGGCATCGCCGCGGCCGACGCCCGGGAGATGGTCGAGGCGCTCGCGGCGGCCGCGGCCGGCCTGGGCGGCAATCCCGAGGCGGACCTGTGGCGGGCGGTGATTCTGCTGCGCTGCGGCGAGTTCGACGCGGGCGGCACACTCCTGACCGAACTCACGTCCGACCGGCCGCAATTGCGGGAATTCGCCCGCGGCCTGGAACGGGTCGGGATCCTCCCGAGGGCCGAGGTGCGACCGTGAGGCCGACCCGGGCAGCCGACCCGAACCGGCCGTCGGTCGAGACCTTCGTCCGGGCCGACCGGGTACGCGCGACGGCGGCCGAACTGGTGCGCATCGACACCCGGAATCCGCCCGGCCGGGAGTCCGCGGCCGTACCGGCGCTGTCGAACCTGCTGAATGCGCTCGGCTGCGACACCGACGTGTTCACCTCGCGCTCCGGGCGGCCCTCGGTGATCGCCAGGTACGGCGCGCCGCGCCGGGCCGGCCGACGCTGCTGATCAACGGCCACGTGGACGTCGTACCGGTCGTCGAGTCGGACTGGACGGTGCCCCCGTTCGAGGGTCTCGTGCGCGACGGCCGCCTGATCGGGCGCGGCGCGGCGGACATGAAGGGCGGCATCGCCGCGGCGATCGAGGGACTGCGCGCCTGCGTCGACTCCGGGGTCGAACTCGGCGCCGACATCGTGTTCCACCTCGTCGCCGACGAGGAGACCGGCGGCGACCACGGCACGGCCGAACTGGTGGCCGCCGGTCTGGTCCGGGCCGACGCGTGCATCGTCCCCGAGCCCACCGAGTTGCGCGTCGCGGTGGCCGAACGCGGCTCGTGGCAGGCTCGGATCGAGGTGTTCGGCACCGCCGGGCACGGCGGCGACCCGGGGCGGGGACGGTCCGCGGTCGCCGACGCGGCGCGGATCACCACCGCGCTGCATCTGGCCCGGTTCCATGCCCGCCCGCACCCGCTGCTGGGCAGCCCGACGTGCAACGTGGCGATGGTGCGCGGCGGTGTCGCGGCCAATGTGATCGCGCCGAGCTGCGAGTTGACCATAGACCGGCGCACGCTGCCCGGGGAGAGCGCCGAGGACGTGCACGCCTCGATCCTCGCGATGATCGACGCGTCCTGCCCGGACGTCGACTACCGAGTGGTCCCCACCTTCTTCTGCGAGGCGTCCGAGCTGCCGCTCCCGCACCCCTTCGCGGACTTCGTCGACGCCTGCCGGGCCGGCGCCGGGCCGGACCAGGTCGGGCCCGGCGCCGGCCCGGACCAGGGCTTCGTCGGCCTGTACCTCGGCTCCGACGCCCGCTTCCTGCGCAACGACCTGCACATTCCCACCGTCGTCCACGGCCCGGGTTCGATCCGTCAGGCGCACGGCGCCGACGAGTGGGTGGCCCTCGACGACCTCACCGCGGCCGCGCGCACCCTCGCCCGCGCCATGGCGGGGTTCGCCGACTTCGCGGCGCACGGCGCCGCCGCCGACCGGAACCAGAGCAGACAAACAACCGGAAAAATGTAGATTCCGCCCCACATGAAGGAGGGCACATGGCTGACCACTCAGGTGCGGTGACAGGCCGGCAGGCGGCGGGAACCGAGCACGCCCGCGGTCCGGTGTTGGAAACCCGCTCCATCGACTACGTCCCACAGTCCGAGCGGCACGGCCGCGCCTGGCATCAGGCGCCGTTCTGGTTCACCGGGCAGTTCGTGCCGACCACGATGGTCGTCGGCTTCGCGGGCCCGGTCATGGGCCTGTCGATCGGCTGGTCGATCGCGGCCACTGTGCTCGGCATCCTGTTCGGCACCTGCTTCATGGCCTTCCACGCGAACCAGGGGCCCACCATGGGCCTGCCCCAGATGATCCAGTCCCGCGCCCAGTTCGGCACCCGCGGCGCACTCGTGCCGATGCTCGCCGTCATCTGCGTGTACATCGGCTTCAGCGCGTTCGGCGTGCTCCTGGCCTCCCAGGTCCTGGAATCGGTCCTGCCCGGCTCCTCGACGCTGTGGGCGGTCGTCATCGTGCTGCTCGCGGCCACCGTGGCGATCGTCGGCTACGACCTGCTGCACACCGTGCTGCGCCTGCTGCCGTACCTGGTGGTACCGGTGTTCGCGATCCTGACCGTGCTGGCGCTGATGCACCTGGAGCCGCACCCGGTCGCCCCCTCCTCGGCCTTCACCCCCGCGGCGGCACTCGCCCAGTTCGTCGCGGCGGCCGGCTACCAACTCGGGTACGCCGTGTACGTCTCGGACTACTCCAGGTACCTGCCCGCGGACACCTCCGAACGCGGCGTCATCGGCTGGACCTACGCCGGGGCCGCGCTGTCGGCGATCTGGCTCATGGTGCTCGGCAACTTCATCGCCGGTTCGGTGCCGGTACCCGATGCGCTGGTCAACCTCCAGGACATCGGCGACACCCTGTTCACCGGCTTCGGCAAGACCGCCGTGGTCGCCGTCCTGGTCCCCAGCGCGATCGCGGTCATGGGTGTCAACCTCTACGGCGCGATGCTCTCGGGACTGAGCATCGTCCAGGCCTTCCGCCCGATCGCGCTGACCGTACGCACCCGCATCGCCGGCATCCTGGCCGGCGCGGCGCTCGCGCTCGCCGTGGCCGAGGGCCTGCCGTCGAAATACCTCGGCAGCTTCAACGACTTCATCACCCTGATCCTCTACGTCCTGGCGCCGTGGACCGCGGTGAACCTGATCGACTACTACTTCGTCCGCCGAGGCCACTACGCCATCACCGAGATCTTCAGCCCGAACAGCATCTACGGGCGCTGGGGTTGGCGCGGTCTGCTCTCCTACGCGCTGGGCGTCGCGGCCCTGGTGCCGTTCATGGTCACCGGCTTCTACACGGGACCCATGGTCGACACACTCGACGGCGCCGACATCGCCTTCGTCGTCGGACTCGTGGTCTCGGGGGCGGCCTACTGGCTCGGCACCCGGGGATTCGACCTCGACGCCGAGCAACAGGCCATCGAGCGCAGCAAGTTGCACCTCGACGGTATCAACGCCGTCGTCCGCTCCAGACCCCGCGCCACCGGATGACACGTGCCGGGTCGACGCCCGCCGCGAACGCGAAGTCGTCGACCCGGCACACCTGTCGCGGGGCGTCGGGTCAGCCCTGGGCGGGGAGTTCGTAGACGTGGTCCGGGGTGACGATGGAGGTGACCGCACGGGCGACCAGGGTGCTCGGCTCGTAACCGTCGTGCACGATGTCGGTGTTGAGCAGGATCACCATGGTGGCGTCCTGCTCCGGCAGGTACATCGTCACGCTCTCGTAGCCCGGCAACGAGCCGTTGTGCCCGACCCAACCGTGGGTCCGGAACAGGCCCAGGCCGTACCCGGCGCCGTCGAAGCCGGGCACCGTGACGAACTTCTCCCGCTCCGCCTGGGTGGCCGGAGAGAGCAGGGTGCCGGTGGCGACCACCTTGGCCCACCGGCGCAGGTCCTCCAGGTCGGAGATCATCGCGCCGGCCGCCCAGCCCCAACTCGGGTTCCAGTCGGTCGCGTCGGCGACCGCGCCGGTCGGTGTCTGGTTCGTGTAGCCGTGCGCGTGCGGCTCCGGGAACTCGGCGCCCCGGGGGAACAGGGTGTGGTGCAGGCGGGCCGGCCCGGTGACGCGCTTGTGGATGAAGTCGGCGAGGGGCATCCGACCGAGCTTCTCCACGACGAGACCGAGTAGGACGATGTTGGTGTTGGAGTACTGGAACTGCGCCCCCGGAGCGAAGACGTTCGGGTGCCGGAAGGCGTACGTCAGCAGTTCCTGCGGAGTGAACGAGCGGGTCGGATCGGCCAGCAGGGTGTTCACGAAGTCCGGGTCGAAGGTGTACGAGAACAGGCCACTGCGCATCTCCGCCAGTTGCCGGATGGTGATGTGCTCGCCGTCGGGAACGCCGTCGAGGTAGGCGGAGATCGGATCGTCCAGCCCGATCAGGCCGTCGTCGACCAGTTCCAGCAGGGCGGTGACGGTGAAGGTCTTGGTCTCGCTGCCGATCCGCATGTTGAGATCGGGCGTCATCGCAGCGCCGGTCGCGGTGTCGGCCACCCCGGTCGAGCGCACGTAGCGGCCCCGGCCGGGCAGCCACAGGCCCACGGTCACACCGGGGATGCCGGCTTCCCGGCGGGTGCGCTCGATCGCCTCGTCGAGGCGGGCCACGAGCGCGGGGTCCAGGCCCTGCGGCGGACAGTCGTCGTGTGGATCGGCGGTGGCGAAGGCCACCGTGGCCGGGGTGGCCGTCGCCGAGGGCGCGGTCAGGGTGAGCGGGACCAGCGCGGAGAGGGCGAACAGGGCTGTGGCGAGGCGACAGGCGGGGGCACGGCGCATGACGGGACGTCTCTTCCGGGGGGTCGAGGGGACCTTGCCCGACCAAGATCACCCTTGGCGCCGGACCGGCCCCCGCGCCGCACGAACGCCGCGCGGCGAGTCCACCCGAACGGCCCCGACCCCCGCCACGACCCGCAACCGTCCACGGCCCGAGCCGGCCCGGTCGTCGGTGGTGCGGGAGTTCGGGGCAGCAGGCGCGGTCGGATCGTGGGCTCACCCCCGGCCCGCCCCGATCCGCTGCGCGAAGCGCCCGCGTGGCGGACGGGCTCGGGCCGTGTCCGGCGGAACTTGGTGGGGCCGCCGGACAGGGCCCGGTGTCGATCCGCTCGGAGCAGATCCGCTGTGGGCAGATCGGCTTGGCGTCGCCGTGGGCGTCGGCCCAGGGTGGAGGCATGAGCGATGACACGAAAGCCCGGCTTTTCCCCGAGCACACGCGGCGCGAACTGTACGCGCAGCGCGTGCTGCTCCTCGACGGCCCGTTGGACGACGACAACGGCACCTTGCTCACCACCCAGTTGCTCACCCTGGCTGCGGAAGACCCCACTGCGGACATCGCGTTGTGGATTCACTCGCCCGGCGGTTCGGTGCCGGCGATGCTCGCGATCCGCGATGTCATGCGGGTCGTCCCGTGCGACGTGTCCACCCTGGTCTTCGGTATCGCCTACAGCGCGGGCCAGTTCCTGCTCTCGTCGGGAGAACCGGGCAAGCGCCGGGCGCTGCCGCACGCGCGGGTGCTCATGCACCAGGGCTCGGCCGGCATCGCCGGGACGGCCGTGGACATCGAGTTGCAGGCCAACGACCTGCGTCACACCCGCGACACGGTGCTCGGCCTGATCGCGGAGGACACCGGCCAGCCGATCGAGCGGGTCTTCGAGGACTCGCTGCACGACCGCTGGTACACCGCGCAGGAGGCCCTCGACTACGGCTTCATCGACGCGATCGTCCAGAGGTTCGACGAGATCGCCCCGCGCGGTGCTCGCCGAGTCGCCAAGAACGCCGGATTCCAGGGAGCCTCGGCATGAGTACGTACACCATTCCGAACGTCATCACCCGCGACTCCCGCGGCGAACGCATCATGGACGTGTATTCGCACCTGCTCGCGGAGCGCGTCGTCTACCTGGGGACCGCCATCGACGCGGGCGTCGCCAACGCGCTCGTGGCGCAGTTGTTGTTCCTGGAGGCGGACAACCACGAACAGGACATCCAGTTCTACATCAACTGCGAGGGCGGCGACCCCAGCGCGATGCTGGCGGTGTACGACACGATGCGCTACGTGCGGTCGGAGATCGCCACCACGTGCGTGGGCCAGGCCGTCGCGGTGGGTGCCGTACTGCTCGCCGCGGGCGCGCCCGGCAAGCGCGCCGCGCTGCCCCATGCGCGGGTGGTGCTGCACCAGCCCGCCGCGCAGGGACGCGGCGCGATCCCGGACCTGATCCTCCAGGCGGACGAAGTGGTGCGCGTCCGCGCGGACATCGAACACATCCTCTCCCGGCACACCGGCCAAAGCACGGCCACCCTGCGCGCGGACACCGACCACGACCGGGTCTTCACCGCGACGGCGGCAAAGGAGTACGGACTCGTCGACGTCGTACTCGAAGAGCGATGACCCACCCCGCCCGGCGCGCCACCGCTGCTCCCGATCCTGCCGCTACCGCGGTGCCGTCACACCGCCAGGGCGAAGGCGGCGCGGCAGACCGCGTTCGAACGGCCCGCCGGGCGGGTGCTCCTCAGGTTTTCGCTGACCGCGAGGGTCAGGTCGACCAGGCCCACGCCCAGTGCGCCGGCCATCGCCGCGATCATCTCGCTCGACGGCTCCTTGATACCGCGCTCCACCTCGGAGAGGTACTGCGGCGAAACGCCGGCGCGACCCGCCGTCTCGACGAGCGTCTCGCCGCGTTCGTGGCGCAGCGACCGCAGGTGCTCGCCGAGCACATCCCGCCACAGCGGCTCGCGGCTCGGCGTGGTCGATCGGCGGGACACCGGCACGGGCACGGGCGCGGGTGTGCGCTCGGGCCTCGGCGCGGGCGCCGGGGCGGCCTGCCTGGTGTCGTCGGTACGGTGCGAAAGCGGTGGGGCGGTCTCGGCCATGCCTCATCGTAGGCCGGACCCCGCGAGCTTTCCCCGTTGTCCGCCCCCAGCGAAATCCGACAAGGCATCGAGCCGGGGACACGGCCATGGCGACTCGTGACCCCGAACGCGACCCCGAGCCTGCCGGATTCAGGAATCGACTCTTCCTGATCGATGCCTACCGTCATCACATCCAAGCAGGCCAATCCGGTGGGAGTAGTCATGATCCTGGTCGTCGGCGCAACGGCACATTTCGGACGCGAGACCGTCGAGGCACTGGCGGCCGCGGGTGCACCGGTACGGGCGCTGTCGCGCACCCCCGACAGGGCGGCTCTGCCCGCGGGCGTCGACGTCGTGCGCGGCGATCTCACGGACGCCGCGTCGCTTCGACCGGCCCTGCGGGGGGTCCGGACCCTGTTCCTCGTCATCCCCTACGGCTTGGCACCGAACGGGCTGCTCGCCGAGGCCGCCGACGCGGGCGTGCGGCACATCGTGTTCCTGTCCTCCGGGGCGGTGGTCGACGGTGCGGACGTGCAGCCGGACGTGATCGCGACCCATCACGCGGGTGTCGAGCGCGCGATCGCGGAGAGCGGCATCCCGTGGACGTTCCTGCGGTTGCTGTTTCCCGCCGTCAACGCGTTGTCGTTCGCGATGCAACTGAAGGGCTCCGACGTGGTGCGCGGCGCGTACGCCGAAGCCGCCGCGTCCGTCGTGCACGAGCGCGACGTTGCCGAGGTGGCGGCCGCGGTGCTGACGGGCGACGGGCACGCCGGGCGCACGTACGATCTGACCGGGCCGGCGTCCCTCACCCAGGCCGAGCAGGTGCGGGTGTTGGGCGAGGTGCTCGGACGACCGCTCTTGTTCGAGGAGTTGCCCGACGCGGACGTCCGCGAGCAGCTGAGCCGGTTCCTGGACGGTCCGTTCGTGAACGCCCTGTTCGACCTGATGGCGGCGACCGTCGGCAAGCCCGCGCCGCTCACGGACGTCGTCGAACGCCTCACCGGCAAGCCGGCCCGCACCTTCGCCGAGTGGGCCGCCGACCACCGCGCCGACTTCGCCTGAGCACACGGGCGGCCGGGCGCGAGCGGTCGGCGCGCCCGGCCGGAACGGCCGGTGATATTCGGCACCAGGTCGGGGGTTGGGGGTTGGGCGCGCCGGCCCGGACGCCGCCGCGAGTCCGCCGTGCGATGAATCCGGGCGGATGTTGGTCTAGACCTTCGCGCGCTCATGCCGCACGCTGGATGCCATCTGCCCGGTCCGATGCCGGTGTTGGGAACCGGCGTCGGGGCGGTCCGTCCCGTCACCACGTCGGCGGAAGGATCCCCCATGCGCACGCGCACCCTGTCGCTCGCCCTCGTGACCGCCGTCGCCGCCGCGCTCGGCTGCGCCCCGTCCGCCGATGCCGCGCCCGCGTCCGCGCCCGCGTCGGTCGTGCTCGTGTCCACGTCGGCGCAACTCAAGGCGGCGTTGGCCGCGGCCGTACCGGGCGAGACCATCCGCCTCGCCGACGGCACCTACACGGGCAACTTCCAAACGGTGCAGGCCGGTCGCGCCGATGCGCGGATCACTTTGGTCGGCTCCGCGAATGCCGTGCTGCGCACCAACACCGGCGGCGGCAACGCCCTCCATCTCAACGGTGCCTCCTACTGGACCGTGCGTGGCATCACACTCACCCACGCGCAGAAGGGCATCATGATCGACGCCGCCCGCGGCGTCCTGGTGGACTCCGTCACGGTGCACGAACTCACCATGGAGGGCGTGCACTTCCGCGACTCCAGCAGCGACGGCGCGATCGTGGACTCGCGCATCTTCGACACCGGCCGGGACAACCGCGGCATGGGCGAGGGCGTGTACGTCGGCACCGCCAACACGCTGTCCGACCGCAGCGACCGGGTACGGATCCTGCGCAACGTGATCGGCCCCGGGGTGCGCGGCGAGGCGGTGGACCTGAAGGAGGGCACCACCGGCGGCCGGGTCGCGGACAACACCTTCGACGGCACGGGCCTGACCGGCAACAACTACGACGACTCGTGGGTCGACGTGAAGGGCAACGGCTACCTGATCGAGAACAACACCGGCCGGAACACCACCAACAACGGGTTCGAGGTGCATGCACAGGCTCCGGGGTGGGGCTGTGGCACGGTCTTCCACGCGAACCACGCCGACCTGACCGGTGCGACCGGCCCCGACCGGCTCGCGATCCACCCCGTCTCGTATCGCCCCGGCTGCCCGACCACGGTCACCGCCGACAACACGTTCACGGGAGGCAACGGCCTGGTCGATCCGGGCGTGCCGGTCATCCCGTGATCGCGTTGTCGATGCGACCCGGTCACGCGCTGTCGATCGTTTCGGGCCGGGGGCGCGTTCGGTACGCGGTGCGTCAGGACACGTCGCGGCGCAGGGCCCGACCGGCCAGGGCGCCGGTGGGCCGGCCGTCGCGCAGCGCGGCGGTCCCGTTCACCAGGACGTGCCGCATGCCGCGTGCGTAGCTCGCCGGGTTCGCGTAGGTCGCCGTGTCCACGAAGTCCTCGGGCGCGAAGATCGCCACGTCGGCATGTGCGCCGACCCGCAGCACGCCTCGATCGCGCAGTCGCAGCGTCGTCGCCGGCAGCGCGGTCATCCGGCGTACGGCCTCCTCCAGCGACACGATCCCCTCCTCGCGGGCGTAGCGGCCCAGCACCCGGGCGAAGGTGCCGTAGGCCCGCGGGTGCACGGGATGGTCGGCGAAGCGTTCCTCGACCGCCGGGGCGTCCGAGTCCGAGCCCACCGACACCCAGTCGCGGGCGAAGGCGAGCCGGATGTTGTCCTCGTTGCCGATGAAGTACGCCGCGTCGGCGTGCGGCTCGGCGAGCACGATGTCCAGCATCGTGGTGATCGGGTCGGCGTCGCCGCGGGCCTTGGCGATGTCCGCGATCGTGGATCCGGTGCGCACGCCGATGTCCGGGTGATTCGACAGGATCACGATGCCCTCGGCGCCGCCGCTCATCCGCCACAGGCTCTCCCAATCGCCGCCGTCGCGCACCGCGTCGACGATCCGCGCCCTGCTCCGGGGGTCGCCGAGACGCTCCCGGAGCTTTTCCGGGCCGCCGAGGTGGAAGGGCGGAGGGACCGCGGCCGACAACAACGTGCTGCCGGCCGTGTAGGGGTAGATGTCGGCGGTCACCTCGACACCCGCGGCCCGGGCGGCCTCGATCCGGTCCAGGACGGCGGGCATCTTCGCCCAGTTCTCGCGGCCGGCGGTCTTCAGGTGGTAGATCTCGGCACGCGCGCCGGAGGCTCGGGCAATGTCCAGGAGTTCGTCGACGCCCTCCAGGAGGCGGTCGCCCTCGTTGCGCAGATGCGAGATGTACAGCGCGTCGTGGCGGGCCAACACGTGGGCGTAGGCGATGAGTTCGTTGGTGTCGGCGTAGCTGCCGGGTGGGTAGATCAGCGCGGAGCCGACACCCAGCGCCCCGTCCGCCAGTTCCTGTTCGAGCAGTGCGCAGGCACGGGCGAGGTCGTCGGCGTCCAGCACGCGGTCCTCCAGCCCGGCCACCGACATCCGAAGGTTGTCCGCCCCGACGAAGCTGGCCACGTTGTGGCCGACGCCCTGGGCTTCGAGCTGCTCCAGGAACGCGCGCAGTCGCGGCCAGGACCGGCGCGTCCCCTCGGCCGACGGGCCGAGCTCGATCATCCCGTCGGTCATCGCGCCGGTTACCGGGCCGAGCGAGACACCTTCGCCGAAGATCTGGGTGGTGACCCCCTGATGGAGGTCGGACAGGCCGCGGGGATCCTGCTGGAGCGTGAAATAGGCGTGGCTCAGCACGTTGACGAAGCCGGGGCAGACCACACAGCCCCGCGCGTCGATCTCGTCCCGGCCCCGGAGATCGCCGACGTCCCCGACCGCGACCACACGTCCGGCATCGATCGCGAGATCGCCGTCGAATGCGGGCGATCCGCTCCCGTCGACGAGGGAGCCTGCGCGGACAACGAGATCGACCTGCATACGGAGCCTCTTCGAGTACGAGTGTGCCGACTTCCGGGCGCCCCTCAGTATCGCCGCCCCCACGCCACCCGATCATGGGCTCCGGCACGAGCGACACGTCGAAGATGTGTCCATCCACACGTAGACCGCAGGTGCCGAAGGCACACCCGGGCAGGCCACGCGATCGAGAACGGGAGCCGGGCAGGAATGCGATGGAGCATCCGACCGACCGCCCATGGCGTACGGACGTGTGAGCAAACCATTGCAAGAAACCGCGGAGACCGGCGCCCGCATCGTGGCCGGGCGATTTGCGCCGGGAGGGCCGGGGTGGGCGGGTGGCGTGGGGGCGGCGGGGTGATGAGCGTCGCCGGGTGGAATGTCCCAGTGTGCCGCGATGCCGGGTGGAGGGGACGGTTCGGGACTCTCGCGAGCGGGGTGGGGCGGGTGGGTCTACGGGTGCCTACGCTGGCTTGTGTGCCGGTGCCGGTGGCCGGAGGTCGTCGATTTCGGAGGCGGATGTGGTGCGTGACGGTGGGAGATTCGACGTCGTCGTGGTCGGGGGCGGGCACAACGGCCTGGTGGCGGCCGCGTATCTGGCGCAGGTGGGCCGGTCGGTCCTCGTGCTGGAACGGCTCGACGAAGTGGGCGGCGCGGCGGTGTCGTGCCGGCCGTTTCCCGGGGTCGATGTGCGGCTGTCCCGCTACTCGTACCTGGTCAGCCTGCTGCCCCGAAAGATCGTCGACGACCTGCGGCTGCCCGTCGAGCTGCGCCGGCGCCGGGTCGGCTCGTACACCCCGCTCGGCGCCGGCGGCTTCCTCGTCGACGCCGCGGACCGCGAACGCACCCGCGCCGAACTGACCCGCTTCGCCGGTTCGCGCGAGGCCGACGCGTGGGAGCGCTTCGGCGCGGCCACGGCGCGACTGGCCGGTCGGGTCTTTCCCACCCTCACCGAACCGCTGCGCTCCGCGGCCGAGTTCCGCCGACTGGTGGACGACGATCGGGTGTGGGACGCGGTGTTCGCGCAGCCCCTGTCCGCCCTGATCGAGGCGGAGTTCGCCGACGACACGGTGCGCGGCGTGGTGGCGACGGACGCGCTGATCGGCACGTTCGCCCCGATGGACGACCCCGAGCTGCGACAGAACCGCTGCTTCCTCTATCACGTCGTCGGCGGTGGAACGGGGGATTGGGACGTACCGGTGGGCGGCATGGGCGCGGTCACCGCGGCCCTTGCCGACGCGGCCCGCGCGGCGGGGGCGCAGCTGCGGACCGGGGCGGCGGTCGGCTCCGTGGATCCCGACGGCGAGGTGCGATACACGCTCGGTGACCGGGAGTTCCGGGTGACGGGTGGGCACGTGCTCGCCGCGGTCGCGCCCGACACGTTGGACCGGCTCCTGGGGAACACCCCCGACGGGCCCGCGCCGGAGGGGTCGCAGCTCAAGGTCAACATGGTCCTCGCCCGGCTGCCGCGGCTGCGCGACCCGCTCGCCGACCCGCAGCGGGCCTTCGCCGGCACCTTCCATGTCAACGAGGGCTATGCACAGCTCGCGGCCGCGTACGAGCGTGCCGCGAGCGGCGAGATGCCCGCGCTGCCGCCGGGCGAGATGTACTGCCATACGCTGACCGACCCGTCCATCCTCGGGCCGCGGGCCCGGGCCGCGGGTGTGCACACGTTGACGCTGTTCGGCCTGCACATGCCCGCGCGCCTGTTCGCCGAGGACAACGAAGGGGCCCGGACGAAGGCACTGCGCGCGATGCTCGACTCCGTGAACGGTGTGCTTGCCGAGCCGATCGAGGACTGTCTGCTGCGCGACGGCGACGGCAATCCGTGTCTGGAGGTGCACACGCCACTGGATCTGGAACACGAACTCGGCCTGCCCGCCGGGCACATCTTCCACCGGGACCTGTCCTGGCCGTACGCGCAGGACGCCGAGACCCACGGCACGTGGGGTGTGGAAACGGCCCACGAACGAATCCTGCTGTGCGGGGCCGGCGCGCGACGCGGCGGCGGCGTGAGCGGTATCCCCGGGCACAACGCGGCGATGGCGATCCTGCACGGAAGCCCGGCCCGACGGGTGCCCTGACGCCGCGGCACTCCTCGGGGCGTCCCGGGCGGACGGCGGGCCCGCCCGCGGCGCTCGCGACGTGCGGCAGGTCGGCCGTACCGCGGGGCGGGCACCCTCCGGGGCCGGGGCGGGCGGACGTTCGTGCCCGATCGTCGTCCGTTCGCGGCGGCGAAGCGGACGACGATCGGGCTGCGGTTCGGCGCATGGTTTCGGTCGCGGTCCCGGAGATGGTTCGGAGCGTGGTTCCGAAGGTGGCTCGGGCCGCGGGGTGAGGCGACGAGTCGGGTCGGTCAGACGCCTGCGACCGACTGGATCCAGGAGCGGTACGCCGTCACGTTCGTGTATGCGGTCGTGGTCTGTCGGTCGCTGGTGGAGGCGACGCCGACCTGGACACCGTTCGCCAGCATCGGACCACCCGAGTCGCCACCTGCGGTGATCCCGTTACCGCGCTGTGCACAGATCGCCGAACCGTTGTACGCGTCGCGGCAACCACCGGTCACGGTCACGTTCGCGACCTTCAGGAACTGCGACTGGCAGTTGATCTCCTGGCCGCACCGTGACGTCGCGCCCCATCCGTAGACCTGGACGCTCTGACCCACCGTCACCGAACCGGGTTGGCCGAGCCGGGAGTAGGTGGCCGAGACGGAGCGGTCGAGCCGCACCAGGGCCAGGTCGGCCGACGGACTGGTGTAGGTCTGGACGCCGTTGGCCACGGTGCCGCCGGAGGTCTGGTCCAGGCTGCCGATGCGGAACGTCAACTGCCCCCCGCTGACGCAGTGTTTCGCGGTCAGGATCCAGGTGGGCGCGATGATGGTCGAGGTACACGTCTGCCTGCCGGCGGAGAACAGGCGGGCCGCCCAGGGGGCGTTCTGCGCATATCCGCCACCGATGATCGGCTGGGGGCCGCCGGCCGACGGGTTGTCGACCGCAACCGCGGACGTGGCCGGGGAGGCGGTGGCTGTGGCGCCGAGGGTGAGCACCATGAGCAATGCGGCCAAGAGAGCGGGGACTATCCTGGTTATTCGCAAAGTTCCTCGTTTCCGAAGACACGCGGCATCTCGCGTGTGGTGTCCAGGGGGTACCAGGATCCCCATGGCGGTCGGCCGCGGGTAATAGCAATCTTCCATGTCGCCGGAGTTATGCCTCCGACCGGAATCGGCCGCGCTGCGCGCCGGCGGCAGGGGCGGGGCGGGCGGTGGGCGGGCGGAACCTGCCGTGGTCCAATCGCATGCCCGCAAGGATGCTCCCGGCCCCACCCGCACGGCCGCCGCGCGGCCCCTCCCCCGCCTACCCGCTTCGACTCCGCGGGCTGCCTTCGCCTGTTGCCGAACTCACCTGTAGTACCTGACAGTTCGGGTCATCTTCACCCGGGTGACACCGGGCAGACCGGCAAGGGGAACCCTGGCGGCGGTCTGATGCGGACTCACCGTGAGGCCCTGGGAGCGGATGCGATCGAGGAGGTGTTCGGCCCCGATCGCCCAGCCGCCACACCCGTCGATGCCGGCGCAGGCGCGGATACGACTCCTCACGGGGTCGATCCCGCCCGCCGGTCAGCGTCGGGCCGGGTTCGGGGCCCGGTGGGCCGGGTCGCGGGCGGTGGTCGTCTCGATCAGGGCCTCCAGCTCGGGGTCGGCCCATGGGCGGTGCGCGGCCAGCGCGGCACGGTGTCGGCCGGTGGCGATGTCCCGGAGGATGTCCTCGGCGGTGACGCCGGGGCCGAGCAGGCGGGTGGTGGCGGGCGCGTGGCCGGTCCAGGCCCAGCGCAGCGATGCGCCCATGCTGTAGACCTCGGCGGCTTCGGTGAGGGTGACGGCGGCGTCGGGCTTGCCGTCGAGGAGTTCGCGCGCGATCTCGGGGGCGGTGGACTGGTCCATGCCCCCTCGGTAGGGACGCGGCAGCGGCAGGTCGGGATGGTGGGCGAGGTCGTGATCGATGAACTCGACCGCGTTTCCCGGGGTGATCAGGATGTTGGCCGGTTGGATGTCGCCGTGCCGCCAACCCGCCGCGTGCAGTGCGGCCAGCAGGGCGAACGCCCGATGGGCGATCCGACGCAGGCTCGCTCGGATGCCAGGCGTGGCGGTACGGCGGGCGGCGACGCACCAGTCCCACAGGGTGGTGCCCGGCCGCCAGGCGATCGCGATCCACGCACCGTCGCCGAGGCGTCCGCTCGCCGCTCCGGCCGGGTGCAGTTCCCGGTCGCGCAGGAGGGCGACGGCACGGGCCTCGTGCAACAACGCGGCGACGGCAGCGGGTTCCGTCGCGGTCCTGATCTTCCAGTGCCGGGTGCGCCAGGCGGCGGTGTGGTCCCGGGTCAGCGGGCGCGGGTCCTCCGCGATGCCCAGGCTTTCCAAGGCGGCGGCGAGCAGCGGGTCCATCGTCACGTCCTCGTGGTCCGGACGATCGAGCCGTTCCGGCCGCCGCGAACCGACCCGCGAGCCGACCCGCGAACGGGCCTGCCGCGTGACCACCGCACGGAGCGGAACGCCGCCGGGCGGTGGCGTGGTTGTGCCCGGCGGCGACCTGCCCGAGGTGCGGACGTCAGTCGTCCTTCTTCCACCGACCGGCTTCCTGGGTACCGGTGTACTCGGAGAGCGCGGCCTGCTTGCCCGCGTGGACCAGCGGTACGCCGTCCGCGGTGACGTTGAGGCCGAGGACAGGGTCGAAGTGGTGCTCGGGCAGCGCAGGGCGCGACGCCCGGGCAGGGTCGGGAGAGGGGGCCCTGCGGGTGAGGATCAGCGGTCGAACCATGGGATTCCTCCTGTCCGTTCGATACGGGCACCGCGGCTGGGACCTGCCGTACTCCGAGTGAACCCCGCGTCGCCGCACATGAACAGCCCCTGCCGGCGGTGGAATCGCCAACGTGCCGCCCCGCCTTCGGCCCGCACACGGCACGGCGAGCCCTGGTGGGGTTGCGGGATACGCAGGGGGCGGGTGGTACACGCCGGACGCACCCAGCCACCGGCACTGCATGCGCCGAAAGGGCCGTCGGGACGATACCCGCGGCGACGGGCCGGCTGCGCTCCCGGGCGCGCTGAGCGCCGCCCGGCCGCCGGCCGGGTTCGGATCCGGCCCGGTGGCCGTGCCGGCGGCGGTCGGCACCGACCGCGTGCTGCCGTGCGTGCTGCGGTACGTGCCGGCGCTGCACGACCCCGCGGTGACGGTCCCCGACCGCGCCGGTCACGGGTGCGGCGGCACGCCGTGGTGCAGGTAGGCGGTGGTGTTCCCGGTCAGCGCCTCGGCGCAGGCCCGCAGGCGGCGGGCCATGTGCGGCGCCATGAGCGCGTCCCACTCGGCGGGGGCCGCCAGACGCCACGCGGTGAGTTCGCCGGCGCCGAGCCGGATCCGCGCACGCGCCTCGGCCTCGGTGAGGGCTCCCCCGTCGAAGAGGTGGTTCGTGAGGGCGGGCCGACCGTCGGGTTGCGGCGGAACCCAGTCGACGACCAGCAGCCGACCGGGAAGCAACGCGAGACCGAGTTCCTCCTCGATCTCCCGGCGGGCGGTGTCCCAGGGATACTCGCCGTGGTCCATGGCGCCGCCGGGGATCTCCCAGTGGCCGTCGCCGTACGCGGGTTCGACCAACAGAACGCGTCCGCGCTCGTCGTGCAGGATCGCCCCGGCGGCGCCGATGTGCCTGGGCAACGACGCGTAGTACTCGGCGGGAGGCAGGTGCACCATGCGAACGAGGCTAACGCCGCCCGGTGTTCGGGCGGGTCCACCTACGCCGTGTCCGGGCTCGCGGGAGCCCGCCCAAGTTCCGGCCCTCCGGTGGTGGGGGACCGGAGAGGAGGCCGACGTTCCGGTCGGCCGGGGTGCGTCTCAGTGCGTGGCTCCGGGCGCGGTGCCGCCCGTCGCGTCCGGCCCGGCGGCGCTCCCGGTGTCCCGGACTCGGCGCAACGCCCGTCCCATGTGCAGGAATTCGGCCTGCTCCCCGTCACCGAGGAAGACGTACGAGGGGTGTCGCCCGCCCTCGGGCTCGGCGGTGATCAGGGTACGCGCGTCCAACGGCACGACCCGGCTGGTGGCGGCCTCGTCGCCGACCAGTTCGGCGATGGCGCCGAGGGCACGCGAGGTGAAGGTCAGGCCGTCCTCGGTCTCGGCGATGTCGATCTGCACGGCCGGCGACGCGTAGCGGCCCACGACGTAGCCCGTGTCGATCGACACCGGTTCGGCGGGCGGCGCGGGCGGCTCCGGGACCTCGACGCCGCCGACGGTGCCGAGCAGTTCGCGGACCAGGTCGAAAGCGCCGTACAGGGCGCCGCCGTTGGTCAGCAACGCCACCGAGAACTCGCGCGAGGGCACCACGCGCAACATCGCACCGTGGCCGATCGTGCCGCCGTCGTGGCCGATGACGGGCTCGCCGGGCCAGTCGTACAGGTTCCAGCCCAGACCCCACGACCTGCCGAGCCGGCCGTCGCCGATGATCTCGATCTGCGGTTCGCACATCGCGCGTGCGGACTTCTCCGACAGCAGTCGTGTGCCGTCCGGGAGCAGCCCGCGGCGAATGTGCGCGGCGGCGAATTCCAGCAGCTCGCGCGCGCTCGTGGCGAGCATGCCTCCGGAGGGGCCGCCGGCGCGGGACATGTGGTGGATGGGTGCCTTGACCGGGCCGTCGGGTCCGCCGAGGTGGCCGATGGCGGTGCGGTGCAGGATCGACTCGCTCGCGTCGTTGGCCACCTCGGTGAGGCCCAGCGGCGTGAACACCCGTTCGCGCAGGGCCGCCTCCCAGGTGCGCCCGGTCAGCACCTCGATCACCCGGCCGAGCAGGTCGAATCCGCTGTTGCTGTACGAGAACGTCTCGCCCGGCGGGAACAGCTGCGTGCCTGCGGTCGCCAGGCTCGCCTCCAGGCGCTCCAGGGCGTCGTGCCCGGGGCCGTGGTCGTCGTACAGCTCGCCCTCGAAACCGCCGGTGTGACACAGCAGGTGACGGATCGTCACCCGCGCGGCGGCGTCCTCGTCGACAAGCCGGAAGTCGGGGAGGTAGGTGCGGATGGGGACGTCCAGGTCGATCAGACCCTCGTCCACGAGCTGCATCACCAGGGTCGTGGTCCACACCTTGGTGATCGACCCGACCTGGAACAGCGAGTCGGGCGTCGCGGGGTAGCCGGTCTCGATGTCGAGCACGCCCACCGCCGCGGTCACGGTTCGATCGCCCAGGCGGACCGCGATGCTCGCGCCGGGTATGCCCGCCTGCTCGGCCAGTTCGGCGAGCCGGTCCCGGAGGTACTCGGACGTCGGCAGGGACGCGGACGCGCTCGACAGATCCGGGCGGCCGGACGACGGCGTGGCGGCCGGGGACGGGGCGGATCGTGCCATGGACGAGCACCTCCTGGATCGGCGGCGGGAGCGCCGCGGTGAGCGCTCACGGTAGGCAGGGCCCCAGACCCTCGGCTCGTCGCCCGCGACGAAGAACCGACACCGAACCTGTACGAATCGCCAACGCCCGGACGGGGTGACGTGCGTGATGCTCGGCGGGGCGTCGCACACCCCCGCGGACCGGCCGAGCAGGGCAACGAACGGGAGAACCCGATGGACGTATACATCTCGATCGACATGGAAGGCATCGCGGGTATCGCCACGATCGACCAGATCGTGCGCGGGGGCGGCGGGTACCGCAATGCGCAGGAGATGATGACCGGCGAGGCGAACGCGGCCATCGAGGGTGCGTTCGCGGCGGGCGCGGACAACGTCCTGATCAACGACAGCCACGGCACGATGGACAACCTGCTCGCGCGCGACCTGGACCCGCGGGCCCGGGTGATCCAGGGGAGCCCCAAGGCCCAGTGCATGGCGAGCGGCCTGGGCGCGAACCACGGGGTGGCGCTGTTCATCGGCTACCACGCGGCGGCCGGCGCACCGGGTGTGCTCGCGCACACGTTCTCGTCCGACTTCGGGGCGGTACGGCTGAACAACCGGCCCGTCACCGAGGCCGAGGTCAACGGACTGCTCGCGGCCCAGCACGGCGTCCCGATCGGGCTGGTGACCGGCGACAACGAGGTCTGTGCGGCGACGGCCGCGGCGTTCCCCGGGGTGATCACGGTCCCGGTCAAGACCGCCGAGGGGGTGCACGCGGCGAACAGCGTGCACCCGTCCACGGCCCAGGACCTGATCCGCGCCGGCGCCGCGGCGGCGGTGGAGAAGGCCGCGAGCGTGGAGCCGTTGGAGCTGCCGGAGAAGTTCGTCTTCGAGGTCGGGTTCCAGATCCCGCTGGCCGCCGAGATCGCGGCGTCCACGCCGGGCGCGGAGCGCGTGGACCAGTTGACCGTACGCTGCGAGGCGCCGGACGCGAACGGCGTGATCGACCTGGTCAACATCTGGGCCACCATCGCCGCGCACTCCGCCCGCTCCCGGCTGCCGATGCTGGCCGTCCGCTAGGACGCGGGGCGCGGGATGACGGGGGACGCGGGACAGGGGGCGCGGGACGGGGGACGCAGGACGCGCGGGCCCGGTGCGACGCGCGGCTCCGCGCCCGACTCGTCCGCGGTGGGCGCCCAGGCGCGGGCGGTCAGTCCGTACCCGGGCCGGGGCGGCGGCCCGGAAGTCGCGGGGTGCCCGTGACCGAAGTGACCAGCGAGTACAGCGCGTTGTTGGCGGCCAGGAACATGCGGTTGAGTTTGGGGCCGCCGAAGGTGATGTTGGCGACGGGTTCGGGAGTGCGGATGCGGCCGATGAGGGTGCCGTCGGGGTCGTAGCAGTGCACGCCGTCGGCCATCGCGGCGACCCACAGGCGGCCCCGGTCGTCGAAGCGGATGTTGTCGAACCGCCCTTCGCCCGGGCGGCATTCGACGAAGACCGCACCCTCGGAGAGGGTCCCGTCCGGGCGCACGTCGAAGACCCGGACGTGGTTGGCCCGGGTGTCCGAGACGTAGAGTCGCTGCTCGTCCCGGGACAGCACCAGCCCGTTCGGTCCGCCGAACCCGTCCGCCACCAGGCGCACTTCGGCACTGACCGGGTCGATGCGATAGACGTTGGTCGCGCCGATCTCGCTCTCCGCGCGATGCCCCTCGTAGTCGGTGGTGATGCCGAAGTCGGGGTCGGAGAAGTAGATCGAACCGTCCGAATGCACGACGGCGTCATTGGGGCTGTTCAGCCGCTTGCCTCCGAACCGGTCGGCCAACACGGTGACGGAGCCGTCGTGTTCGGTGCGGGTGACCCGCCGGTTGTCCTGTTCGCAGGTGATCAGGCGGCCCTCTGCGTCGAGGGTGTTGCCGTTGGGGTGTCCGGCCGGTGAGCGGAAGACGCTGACGACACCGTTGGTCTCGTCCCAGCGCAGCATGCGGTCGTTGGGGATGTCGCTCCAGATCAGGAAGCGTCCCGCCGGGAAGTAGAGCGGCCCCTCCGACCAGCGCCCGCCGGCGTGGAGGGTCTCCAGCCGGTCGTCACCGAAAATGCAGCGCTCGGTGCGGAAACGTTCGTCGATCACGTCGTAGATCGGGGTGCGGGCCTCGGACATCGTCTCGCGACTCCTCGTAGTTTCTGAACACCATCTGGGCTCCATGCATGGATACAGAATATGATTCGGTCACGTCAAGATCAGATCGAACGTCATCTCGTGTCGACGAGCCGGCCTGGAGGGAGCGGACGAGTGCTCGGCCGGGGTGCGGTGGGCCCGCGGCGCCGCGGGCGTACTCGGTCGCGGCGGGCCCGAGACGGCTCGCTACCATCGAGCCGCCTCGATCACCGAGCCGCCCTCGATCGGCGCGACCACGGAGGAACCCCATGGACGACATCGATCGGGACCTGCTCGCGCTGCTCCAGCAGGACGCCGTCCGCACCTATGCCGAGCTCGGCAAGGAGGTGGGACTGTCCGCCGGTGCCGCCCACGAGCGCGTGCGCAAACTGCGGGCGAGCGGGGTCATCCGCCGCACCCTCGTCGACGTGGACCCGGCAGCGGTGGGCCTCGACGTCCTGGCCTTCGTCACCGTCGACTCGGTGGCCTGGATGGGTGACTCCGGACCGGCCTTCGCGGCCGTCCCGGAGGTCCAGGAGGCGCATGTGATCGCCGGGACGGCCTCGGTGCTGCTCAAGGTCCGCACCACGTCCACCGAGGCGATGCAGGATGTACTGCGCCGCATCCACGCCATCGACGGAGTCAGCAGCACGCAGGCGACGATCGTGCTCGAAACCTTCTTCGAGCGAACGATCCCCACCGGCGGCACCGCCGGCTGAACCGAACGTGCCGGAGTCGGTCCGGGTCCGGGCCGGGTCCGACCGGTCGCGGGCGCGGCGAGTGGCGGCGTGCGGAATTGCGTCGCATCGTGTCGCGCCCCGCCACGCGGGTTGCGTCGTGTCGCCTCATCTCGCGCGTCGCGTCACCTCACGCACTTCCCCGACTCCTTCGGCCCACGACTCGCCCCCGGGCGGCCATTGCGCAATGCCGCCGTTCGCGGAGGTCGCGCGCTCCGCCCGCGTGCGCCCGGCGCACAGCCGCAGCGCCGGCGAAATCCCGGACCCCGCGCCGTCCTTCCCGAAGGCCGTCCGATCACGCCCGGCAGCGACTCGTTTGGTCGAGCGTCCGGTCCGGGCGCCCTCGTCGCCCCCGCGCCTTGCTCGCACATCCGTGCGCTCTGCCGGGGCCGGGCACACGCCAGAAGCATGAGCGGACACTCCCGCAGGCGACCCCGCCCGCACCTTCAGGAGGCACCGCGATGACCACGAAAGCCACCGGAGGAGACCCCTCCTCGGCACGCTCGAAACCCGGCTCCACCGGCATCCCACCCCAGGCCGGCACCGCTCGACCGACCGCGCCGAACCCCGCCACCGCGGACGAACCCGCGGACCAGGAACCGCAGTTCGCGCCGCCCGGACGCGACACCGCGGTCGCGCTGACCAGGATCACCACGCGGGCGATGGCGGCCCGTCTGCCCCGACTGATCATCCGCGCGATGCGCCTGGCCTGGCGGGCCGACCCGGGCGCGTTGATCGCGCTGCTGGTGTGCCAGGTCCTCGCCGGGCTCCTGGAAGCCGGCGGCCTGCTGGCGACGACGGGCACGATCACGGCACTGATCTCCTCGGGCGACGTCGCCGACCGCCTGCGCGAGGCGTTGCCCTCCATCGTCCTGCTCGCCTCGGCGGTCGGCCTGCGCGCCGTACTGGGCATCGCCGTCGTCGGCCTGTCCGCGCGGGTCACCCCTCGCCTGACCCGCGAATCCGAATGGCTCCTCCTCCAGGCCGCCTCCCGGGCCGAGTTGGCCGCCTACAACCACCCCGGCTACCAGGACCGCTGGGACGCCGCCGATCGCGGCCTGCAGTCCATGCGCGGCCTGATGCCGCAATCCCAGGATGTGCTCGCCGCGTGCGCGTCCCTGATCGCCGCCGCGTCCGTCCTCACCATCCTGCACCCGGTGCTGCTCCCGCTGCTCCTGCTCGGCGCGCTGCCGCGCGGAGTCGCCGCGGTACGCGGGGCCAGGGTCGAATACCTGACCACGCTCCGCACCCAGGACGAGCGGCGGCTGCTCAACATGCTGCGGTGGCACATCTCCGACCAGCGCTGGGCCGACCAGGTCCGCGCCTGCACGATGGCCCCGTACCTGCTGAACCGCTACTCGATCGCCGCCGAACGCGTGCAACGCGTCACCCAGGCCGGCGCCTGGACCACCGCGAAGATCGGCCTGGTCGGCGCCGCCGTGGGCGGCCTCGCCGCGAGCCTGGTGTGGGCCACGCTCGCCTATCTGCTCTCCACCGGCCGGATGTCGGTGGCCGCCGCCGGCACCGCCGTCATCGCGCTGCGCACCGTGGGAACGGCACTGGGCGGTCTGGTGGTCTCGGGCAGTCGGCTGTACAGCGTCGGCCTCTACTTGGACGACTGGGCCCGCTTCCTCGACGAAGCCGGCGGCCACGGCATGAAGCGGGGCACCATCGCACCGAGTTCGCCGCTCGTCGTGCGCGCGGAGAACGCCACGTACCACTACCCGGGCAAGGCGACCGCCGCCGTGGACGGCGTCGACCTGGAGGTGCGCAGGGGCCGAATCCTGGCCCTGGTCGGCGAGAACGGCTCCGGCAAATCCACCCTCTCCCGCCTCCTATGCGGCCTCTACCTGCCGCACGAGGGCCACATCACCTGGGACGCAACCGACGTCGCGGACCTCGACCCGCACGCGGCCTGGGCCCATCTCGGTTACGTCCCGCAGGAGATCGCCCGGTGGCCGCTGTCCGCCCGGCTGAACATCAACCTCGGCCAACCACGCGCCGACGACGACGCCGCCCTGGACCGGGCGGCGACCGCCTCCGGCGCGGACGACGTCATCGCCGGCCTGCCGCGCGGCCTCGCCACGCTTCTGGCCCGGGAGTGGTGGGGCGGCATCGATCCGTCCGTGGGTCAGTGGCAACGCTTCGGCATCGCCCGGGCGTTGTACCGGCAACCCGGCCTGATCTGCCTCGACGAGCCCACCTCCGCACTCGACCCCCGGGCCGAGCACCGAATCTTCGCCGGACTGCGCGGCATCGCCCGGGACAGCGCCGTGCTCCTGGTCACCCATCGCCTGGCCAACGTGGCGGTGGCCGACGAGATCGTCGTGATGGAGTCGGGCCGTGTCGTTCAGCGCGGCGCATTCGAGGAACTCCTCGCCGACGAGGACGGGTTGTTCGCCGAACTGTGGCGCCTGCAACAGGACCGCGGCGCCGACCCGGACGGCCGACCGTGACCGACCGCACCACCGACCACGCCATGCTCTCGCCCATGCGATCCGACCCGAGGACCGGGGTCGGGGTCCGGATCGGGGTCGGGGTCGGGGTCGGGGCCGGGGCCGGGGCCGGGGCTGAAGCCTGGGCCCGAACCGACTCCGGCATCGCGACCGGGACCGAAACCGTGACCGGGACCGGGACCGGGACCGGGACCGGCGCCGCCGCAGCCGCGGCCATCGCCGCCACTGAACGCCTGCCCACCGACGACGAGGAAGGCCCGCTGTGCAGATCGGAACGAAGGTCGAGGCCGTACGAGACCTCGGCGGTGCCCTCGCCCAGTCGATCCCCGCGGGCACCCGGGGCGTGGTCGTCGGGCATCGATTCGACGGACGCCTCGACGTGGCCTTCACCCTTCCCGGCCTTCTGGGCGGCACCCGCTCGGTCAACGTCTGGGTGACCGACACCGAAGTGCGCACGGTCTGAACACACCCACCGCTCCCACGCCGCCCCCGCCCGGTCACCCCGGTGGGGGCGCACCGGGTCGGGCCGGGCCGGGTCAGTCCAGTTCGGCCATGCCCTCGGCCGCTCGTCTGACGGCCGCCGCGTCGTCGGGGCGGTTGTCTTCGTCGTAGCGGTCGGCGAGTGCCTTGGCGGCCTCGATGAAGGTGTCCGGTTCGGCGTGGCCCAGTTCCAGGCCGGTCGTCAACGCGCGGACCGTGAACTCCAACACGTCCACGAGCGCGGCGGGTTCCCGACCGCCGGCCACGGCCGAGGTGTAGGCCGCGTAGCCGAGGAGGCCGAAACGTACGTGCGCGGGCCCGTTCTCGGGCTCGTCCTCGCGCAGCCGGCCCAGCACGTCGATGGCGGAGCTCAGGCAGCGGAAGGCCATGCCGTGGTTGCCGAACGCGGTGAACGCCGCGGCACAGTCCGCGAAGGCGTCCGCGGTCGCGAACGCGTCGCGCGTCGGCCACTCGTCGGCGAGTAGCTCGTATGCGGTGGACGCGCGGACCAATGCGCGACGCTCCTTGCCCTGAACGGCCAGTTCACGGGCCTGTCGGGCCAACGCCCGCCCCCCGTTCCTGGGACCGAGATCGGCCGCTCGTCGCCCAAAACGCATGAATCTCCTCCGATTCGTACCCACCGCGGCTCACCCCAACAAAGCCCACCCCCTTCCGACGCACCGCATCCCCTTCGCGTTCCCCTGCTCGCGGCCGTGCTGCCCGACCCCGACGGGGTTCTCCGGGCGCGCTGGATGCCCTGATCGGCCGCCGTCCGGGCTCGCCCCGACTCGGTTGCCGGAGAACGAAGTTCACGCTGTACGTCCGCGCACGTAGCGGGCTCGGCGGCGCCCCGTCACCAAGAATTCACGCCGCGCGGGGTCCCGGTGGGCCGGGGTGCTCCGGCACGCTGGGCGCGCCGATCCGCGCCCGGGTCCGGGCCGGATGCCGCCAACCGCCTTCGGGAGGCCCTGCCGTGACCACTCCGTCCGCCCTGCGCCGCGCCGCAACCACCGTGTGTATAACCGGGCTTGCCCTCGCCGCGACCGCCACCGCGACCACCCCCGCGCACGCCGCGTTGCCCACGCCGATATCGGCGGCGACCGCCCGCTCCTACCTGGCCGGCATGACCGCGACCGCCGAGACGCACGGCGACAGCTACGACCGCGACCTGTTCCCGACCTGGATCACCATCTCCGGGACCTGCGACACCCGCGAATGGATCCTCAAGCGGGACGGCGCCGGCGTTACCACGAACAGCGCGTGCACCGCGACCTCCGGGACCTGGACCAGCGCCTACGACAACGTGGTGACCACCAACCCGTCGACGTTCGACATCGACCACCTGGTACCGCTGTCCGAAGCCTGGGCCTCCGGCGCCTGGGCCTGGACCACGACCCGTCGTCGCACCTTCGCCAACGACGTGAACGACCCCCAACTCATCGCCGTCTCGGCCTCGTCCAACCGCTCCAAGGGCGACCGGGATCCCGCCGAGTGGCTCCCCCAGACGTCCTACCGCTGCACATACGCCCGAGCCTGGATCCAGGTGAAGCACGACTACGCACTCACCGTCGACTCCACCGAGAAGAACACACTCACCACGATCCTCAACGCCTGCTGACCCGACGCCCCGGCACGTCCCGACCACACCCGAGCCGTCGCCCCGGCCGACGGCCCACCCACGGCCCCGCACCCGGGTCGCAGGCCACCCGCTCCATCTCCCGGCATCACCGGAGTCGGCTGCCACAATCTCGGTAGCCATCGTCGAACCGCCGTGCGAGCGCTCCTCCACGTCGGCATTCCGGAAGGATCCCGGCCATCACCGACGACCTCGACCACGCGATCGCCCAACTCCACGACGACGACCCGCAGTCCCGACGCACCGGCCTCCTGACGCTGTACCGCATCCGTGGCCCGCAGGCGGAGGCCGCCGTCACCGCCTTCCTCACCCGCACCGCACCCACGCCGGAATCCCCCTTCCGGTTGTCGAAAACCCGCGAGATCGCGGCTCGCATCGCCGCCGAACTCGACCCCGACCGCGATCCCGACCCGATCATCGATGTCCTGCGACCGTTCTACGAGGACATGGCACGCGGCATGGCCCGGTTTCGCCTCCCGAAGCGATACCGAGCACCCTTCGTCAGCCCGACCAACCCGCTGTACATGATCTGCCTCGGCGTCGCCCGCTTACGTCGTCTTTCCCCAGTCACCCACTACGCGAGCATGCTCGCCTCCGATGAGCCCCAGCAACGGCACTTCGCCTGTGTGGCACTGGGCGATACTGCGGACCCCGACGCCCTGCCGTTTCTCCAGGGCGCCCTGCACGACCCGCACCACAGGGTCCGCACCAAAGCCGCCGACGCCCTGCGCCGACTCCACAACACGGGAGTCACCTGGAACGGCGGCCCCATCGACACGACGCTCCGGCACGGCTTGGCCGACGATCATCACCATCCGGCACTCGCCTGCGCGCACACCCTGATCGTGGTCGGCCGACGCGATACCGTTCGCGCGGCGCTGCCCGATCTGCGGCGAAACCGGCAACGCCGCCTCGCCGCCGTCCTCGCCGGCGACGTCCCGCGTGTGGGCCGCCTCTGGCCCGAGGACGCCACCACGTGACCGGCAGACCCGAGCAGGCAGCGAAGTCCACCACATAGACGAGTCCGTGCGCCTTCGGATAGCGCAAGGCCGGTTCGGCGAGGAGGCGTCCTCCTCCCGTCCGATCCGCGGACTACCGTCGCCCCCGGGCGTTGAACTACCGTACGCACCCCGGGACTTACCTGTTCACACGGTTCTTCGGGAAGCGTTCCTCGCTCCGCTGCGCCGTGTTCGGGAGGATGACCCCACCCACGACGGCACCGGTCCGTGGCGGGTTCGGTTTCGGATACGGTCGTCGTCGCGTGCGACCGGCGCGCGAATCGGTCGCTCGAACTGTCCCGTTCGCCGTCCCCGCCGTCGTCCCCGCGCGCCCGGCCACCGCAACGAACACCGCCGCCGCCGCGAACCCACGGACCCACCGCCCCGACCCCACGATTGCCATCCGCGGGACCTACCAGCGTTGGTGACGGAGATTTCGCGCCGAACGTCCGTGCGGCCGGGCACCTTCCACGGCCATTGGCACGAATGCGGTCGGGAGCGGCCCCCTCGGGTGCCGGATTCGATCCAGCACCCGCCGGATCGAATCCGGCGCCTCTTCGGTAGGGCCCGCCGTCCGGGCGGCT
The DNA here is from genome assembly GCF_055557415.1 of Embleya sp. L77. Lineage (NCBI taxonomy): Bacteria > Bacillati > Actinomycetota > Actinomycetes > Kitasatosporales > Streptomycetaceae > Embleya > Embleya sp. L77. The sequence goes on along the minus strand of NZ_CM145710.1, from coordinate 2,585,092 downwards.
CTGCGGGTCGCGAGCGACCCGCGTTCTCCCCTCCCCGGCGAGCCCGTGGGCGACCCCACGGACGTCGGGACGGATTGCTTGTGCCGAGCGCGGCTTCGCCCGCGCGCCCCGTTGGCGTGAACTCGCCAGTGGTACGGACTTCAACGTCTCCAACCGACCTCGACCGCTTGGACCCGGTTGGACCCGCTTCGACGCACTTCCGCCGTCGGAAAATCGAATGCGCCATACGCTCGGTTGCGTACTCTCGGTGATGACGGGTTCGTCCATGCTTGTCCGAGGAGAGCGGTCATGTCGGTGTCGTCCGGCCCTGCGCCGACGCGTTCGGTCCTTCGCGAGTCGTTGAGCGAGACGCTGGCGGAGTCCGCCTTTCACGCCGATCGCGGAATCAGGCCGCCCGCCCAGCGGGTGCGCCCCGAGCATGTCGGCGCCAACGCCGCCCGACTCTCCGCCGCCACCCGGCACGAACTGCTCACCTTCGACGACCCGTCCGGCTGCATCGGGCAGGGCGTGCCGGAGCGCATGCTCGCGCACGCGGCGACGTGCGTCCGCGAGGTCGTGGCCCGCGTTCCGCACGTTCGCCAGATCACCTCACGCCGCGGCCTCGCCCGGGACGCGGAGGTGGGCACCATCCGATGGCGTGACGGTGGCCAGGCCCGACTGATCGATGAGATCCCGTTCCGGATGGGCGTCATGGACCGGTCGGTGGCACTGGTCCCGGTCGATCTCGACGTGCTGTACAACGGCATGCTTCTGGTTCGCGATCCCGTCGTCGTCCGCGCCCTGGTCCGGGCCCACCAGCGTTCGTGGCAGTGCGGCGAGGACCCGAACGCCCGCCCCTGCGACGAGGAACCGCCCGCGCACCTGCTGCCCGTACTCGACTGCCTGCTCGCCGGTCTGACCGACGAGGCGGCGGCGGCCCGGATCGGCCTGTCCGCGCGCACGTACTGCCGCCGGGTCGGCGACCTGCTCGCCCTGTTGGGCGCGGACAGCCGCTTCCAGGCCGGCGCCCTGGCGATTCGCAAGGGGTGGGCCTGACCCGAATCGGCCACCCGCGTGCCCCGGCCCCACCGGCCCCGCCGGGTGGTCAGAACCCGTACACCGCCCGGGCAGTACCGCCGAAGACGCGCTCGCGCTCGGCCGTCGACAGGTCGGCGCAGGTGCGTTCGGCGACGAATAGCACGTCCTCGTACGAGGCGGCGAGCGCGCAGACCGGCCAGTCCGAGCCGAACATGGTGCGTTCGGGCCCGAACGTCTCCAGCGCGTGACGTGCATAGGGAAGGACCTGGTCGACCGTCCATTCCCGCCAATCGGCCTCCGTGACGACGCCGGACAGTTTGACCGTGACGTTGGGCAGCGCACCGATCTCGCGGATCGCCTCGGCCCACGGTTCCCACCGGCCGACGCCGATCTCGGGCTTGCCGATGTGGTCGAGCACGAAGGACAGTTCCGGATGCTCCCGGGCCACCCGACCCGCGGCGGCCAGTTGCGGCGGCCTGACCAGGAGGTCGTACACCAGGCCCGCGCGGGTCAGCGCGGCCAGCGAGCGGGTCACGTCCGGGCGCAGCAGCCACCCGGGGTCGGGCTCGTCCTGGACGAGGTGCCGGATCCCGACCAGGTGCTCGCCGCCCGGCCCGGCGCGCAGTGCGGCGATGCGATCGGCGGTGTCCGCAGCGGTCAGGTCCACCCATCCGACGACCGCGGCGACCGGTGTGCCCGGATCGGCCGCGATCGCCAGCAGTTCGGCGCTCTCCGCGGTGTCGGCGACCGCCTGCACGGCGATCGTCGCCACCTGCCCCCGATTGCCGACGGCCGCCGCTAGTTCGTTCGGCCCGAACCTGCCGCGCAGCGGGTCCGCCCAGGCGCCGTCCATCCATCCGTATTCGCGCTCGGCCGTATCCCACAGGTGGTGATGCGCGTCCACTCGCACCGAAACGGTCACGCTCGGGATCTCCTGTACATGAGAGGTAGTCATCGGATCATTGGGTTGTCTAGAGTCCGACTTGCGCGCGAAGCTGCGGCAATCCGAAGAATTGATCCGATCACTGAAGCGTGACGGCCGACCCACTGTCAAGGCTCGACACCGTCACCGGTGCCGGCAACCCCCACCCACAACCCACCAACCACCCACCAGGGAGTTCATCATGCGCGTAGCCCTGCACACCCGACTCGCGGCCGGCCGCGAGAGCGAGTACGAACAGGCCCACCGCGAGGTGCCGGACGCACTGATCGCCGCGATCCGGGCGGCCGGCGTGCACGAGTGGAACATCTGGCGCAGCGGCCTGGACCTGTTCCACGTCCTCGAATGCGACGACTACGCCGCACTGCTCACCTCCCTCGCCGACCTGCCGGTCAACATCGAATGGCAGGCCCGCATGGGCGAATTGACGGAGGTACCGCACGACTACTCGGCCGACGGCAAGGAGGCGACCCTGCCCCTGGTCTGGAGCCTGTGATGCCCCGGGCCCTGCCCGGCAACGCCCCGACAGCACACGTAAAGTGACCGCGCGTCCACGCAACCACCCGACAAAAGGGCCCGTTTCCCGGGCGGGAAACGGGCCCCTCGGCTCGCCCTGCCCCAGTGCGGGGCGAGTCGATTCTCAGGTCGCGGCGGCGAGTTCGGCCCACAGGGCCGCCGGGACGTTCCACTCGCCCATCGTGACCGCGTCGGCCGCCTCCTCCGGGCTGCGAGCGCCGACCAGGACGGTGGCGACCGCGGGGTGCGCGGCGGCGAAGCCGATCGCCGCGGCGCGCAGGGGGACGTCGTGGCGCGCGCAGATCGCCTGCAACCGCAGGGCGCGGGCGAGCAGCTCGGCGTCGGCCGGTGCGTAGTCGAAGTGGGCGCCCGGTCGCGGGTCGGCGAGCAGACCGCTGTTGTACACGCCGCCCGCCAACACCGAGACGCCGCGCTTCGCGCAGTGATCGAGCAACGCGCGGCCGCTGTGGTCGAGCAGGGTGTACCGGCCGGCGAGCAGCACGCAGTCCACGTCGGTTTCGGCGACGAAGCGATCGAGCATCGCGGACTGGTTCATCCCGACCCCGATCGCCCCCACGACCCCCTGCTCGCGCAGGGCCACCAGCGCGGGTACCGCCTCGTGTGCGGCCTGCTCCCAGTGTTCGTCGGGGTCGTGCACGAGCGCGATGTCGATCCGATCCAACCCCAGGCGTTCCAGGCTGGATTCGAGACTGCGGCGCACGCCGTCCGCGGAGTAGTCGCGCACGCGTCGCCGACGCGGCGTGTCGACGAAGCCGTCCGCCGCGGTCGGTGCGGCCGGGTCGTCGACGAGCAGCCGGCCGACCTTGGTCGAGATCGTGTACGCGCTGCGCGGGCGCCCGCGCAGCGCGACCCCGAGCCGGGTTTCGGCCAGGCCCACCCCGTAGTGCGGCGCGGTGTCGAAGCAGCGGATCCCGGCGGCCCACGCGGCCTCGACGGTCGCGTACGCCTGTTCGTCGTCGGTGGCGGTGTACAGATTCCCGAACGCCGCAGCCCCGAGCCCGATCGAACTCGTGACGACCGGCGTACCGCCGATGCGGTTGGTGTCCACGAACGATGCTCCCTTGCTGAAAAACGACCGCGGAGTCGAGGGCGCGCACGATGCGTTCGCCTCCCTCGACTCCAGGATCCCGGTCGTGATCGGGTTATTCCGGCCGCAGCCGCAGTCCCTGCATGCCGCCGTCGACGGCGAGCGAGGTACCGGTGGTCGAGGCCGCCAGCGGGCTCGCCAGCGAGCAGATCGCGAATGCGACCTCGTCCGCCCCGACGAGCCGGCCCATCGGCTGGCGGGCGTCGAGGGCCGCCCGCTCGCGCGCGGGGTCGGCCGCGGCGTCCAGCAGTCGGCCGATCCACGGGGTGTCGGCGGTGCCGGGGTTGACGCAGTTCACCCGGATGCCCTCACGGACGTGGTCGGCCGCCATCGCCAGGGTCAGCGCCAGCACCGCGCCCTTGGAGGCGGAGTAGAGCGCGCGTTGCGGGAGACCAGCGGTCGCGGCGATCGAGCACGTGTTCACGATCGCGGCGTGCGCGGACGCTCGCAGGTGCGGCAGCGCGGCCCGGGTGACCCGAACCAGGCCGACGACGTTGACGTCCAACACCCGGTGCCACTCGGCGTCCTCGTTGTCGGCGACGGTGCCGGCCGCGCCGATCCCGGCGTTGTTGACCAGGATGTCCAGGCCGCCGAGCAGCGCGGCCGCGTCCCGGACGGCCGCGGTGACCGAGGCGTCGTCGGCGACGTCCGCGGTGAACGAGGACAGTTCCGGGTCGCCGGCCAGGGCGGCCGGGTCGCGGTCGAGCACGGCGACGGTCGCGCCGCGGGCGGTCAACATCCGGGCGGTGGCCAGCCCGATGCCGGACGCGCCGCCGGTGACCAGGGCACGCAGGCCGGCGAAGTCTCCGGCCGACGGCGGGGCCGGCGCGGAGGCCGAGGACGAGACGGCCGGGGCGGACGAGCCCGGCGAGGAGGACGGGTTGGACGGGCCGGCCGGCTTGCTCATGCGGACACCTCCACGACAGGCGCCTGTGCGGCGCGATCGGCGACCCAGAACTCGCCGTCCGGGTAGCGGAATCGGGCGATCGAGGCGGGATTCATGGTGGACGAGAAACCGGGTGCGGACGGCGCCCGGTAGTTGCCGTCGGCGATCACAACCGGGGCGAGGAAGTGCTCGTGCAGGTGGTCGACGTACTCGATCACCCGGTCCTCGATCCGGCCGCTGACCGCGACGTAGTCGAACATCGAGAGGTGCTGGACCAGTTCGCACAGGCCCACGCCGCCGGCGTGCGGGCATACCGGGACGCCGAACTTGGCGGCCAGCAGCAGGATCGCAATGTTCTCGTTGACGCCGCCGACCCGGCACGCGTCGATCTGTACGAAGTCGATCGCCTCGGCCTGGAGCAACTGCTTGAAGACGATCCGGTTCTGCACATGTTCGCCGGTGGCGACCTTGATCGGGCTGATCGCCTTGCGGATCGCCGCGTGGCCCAACACCTCGTCCGGGCTGGTGGGTTCCTCGATCCAGTGCGGGTCGAACGGGGCGAGCGAGCGCATCCAGACGATCGCCTCGTCCACGTCCCAGCGCTGGTTGGCGTCCACCGCGATGCGGATGTCCGGGCCGACGCTCTCCCGGGCGATCCGACAGCGCCGGACGTCGTCGGTCAGATCGGCGCCGACCTTGAGCTTGATCTGGGTGAAGCCCTCGGCGACCGCCTCGCGGCACAGCCGGGCGAGTTTGTCGTCGTCGTAGCCCAGCCACCCGGGGGAGGTCGTGTAAGCGGGATACCCGCCGCGACGCAGTGTTTCGGCCCGCTCGGCGCGGGTCGGCTCGGCGCGGCGCAGGATCGCCAGCGCGTCCTCGCGGGTGAGCGCGTCGCCGAGGTAGCGGAAGTCGACCAGGTCGACGATCTCCTCCGGCGTCAGGTCGGCGAGCAGTTGCCACAGCGGCTTGCCCGCGCGTTTGGCCCTGAGGTCCCACGCGGCGTTGACGACCGCGGAGATGGCCATGTGCATGATGCCCTTCTCCGGGCCCAGCCAGCGGAACTGGCTGTCGCCGACCAGGGATCGGGAGAACGCGCCCAGGTCGTCGAGCAGTTCGTCCAGCGGCCGGCCGACCACGTACGGACGCAGCGCGTCGATCGCGGCGACCTGTACGTCGTTGCCGCGCCCGATGGTGAACGAGAAGCCGTGTCCCTCGTGCCGGTCGGCGGCGTCGGTGCGCAGGACGACGTAGGCGGCGGAGTAGTCCGGGTCCGGGTTCATCGCGTCGGAGCCGTCCAGGTCCCGAGAGGTCGGGAAGCGGATGTCCGTGGTCACGAGTTCGGTGACGACGGGTCGGGTCGGTGTCGTGGGCCGTTCGGGTCGAGCGGGCGGGCTCACGCCGTTCGGGTGCTGCGGGGTCACGTATGGCTCCTCGGTTGTCGGCCGTGCGTCCCGGCCGCCGCGAACGGGGTGGGTTCCCGGTGGCGGGGTGTCCGGGACGGGCTGGGCCCGGACACCCCAGACATCCGATGTATACCGTGGGTGGCGTGCGTACGTCCAGCACTCGTCGGATGAATATCGCGATAGGCGGGCACAGTAAGCCATAATCGACTTGTTTCAACCCTCTACTATGACCTATACATCGGATGACTTATTCGACAAGAGCAAGACGCGATCACTCGAGGAGACCGTTGTGAAGCTGGTCCGTGTAGGCGAACCCGGTTGTGAACGCCCGGCCGTCCTGGATGCCGACGGGACCCTGCGCGACCTGTCGGGAGTGGTCCGGGACATCGACGCCACGCTGCTCGCGGACCTGTCGGTGCTGCCCGACCCGGCGAGCCTGCCGGTCCTGGACGCGACCGGCCTGCGCTACGGCCCGCCGCTGGCCCGACCCGGGAAGATCGTGTGCGTGGGCCTGAACTACCACGACCACGCGCGCGAGACCGGCGCCGACATACCGACCGAGCCGATCGTGTTCATGAAGGCCCCGGACACCGTGGTCGGCCCGAACGACACGGTCCTGGTGCCGCGCGCGTCCCTGGCCACCGACTGGGAGGTCGAACTCGCGATCGTGATCGGCCGCACCGCCGCATACCTGACGGCCGATCAGAACCCGCTGGATCACGTGGCCGGGTACACGATCAGCCACGACGTCTCCGAGCGGGACTTCCAGTTGTTCCGCGGCGGTCAGTGGGACAAGGGCAAGAACTGCGCGACCTTCAACCCGCTCGGCCCGTGGCTGGTCACCGCCGACGAGGTGCCCGACCCACAGGCGCTGGCGCTCACCCTGAGCGTCAACGGCATGCTGCGCCAGAACGGCACGACCGCCGACATGATCTTCCCCGTGGCGTTCCTGGTCGAGTACCTGTCGCAGTTCATGACGCTGTACCCGGGCGACGTGATCAACACGGGCACCCCGGCCGGCGTCGCGCTCGGTCAGCCCGAGCCCAAGCCGTACCTGCGCGCCGGCGACACCGTCGAACTGGCCGTCACCGGCCTCGGCACCCAGCGCCAGACCTTCGCCGACGCCTGAGCCGCCCGACGCGCGGGACGGCCGCCCCGCCGGACCGCGCGTCAGGCCACCTTGCGCAGCCACTGCTCGACACCCGCGATGTGGGCCGTCGAGCACGCCCGCGCGGCCTCCGCGTCGCCGCTCTCCAGTGCGTCCACGATCGCCTGATGCTCGCGCACCGTACGCTCCCACGAGTCGCTCTGGGTCAGACCGCGCCAGACCCGGGCGCGCATCGTCGGACTGGACAGCGAGTCCAGCAGCGAGCACAGCACGAGATTGCCGCCGAAACCCGCGATCGCCTGGTGGAAGCGCAGGTCCTGCTCGATCAGTTGCTCGGCGGAGGGATGCGGCTCGTCGACCTGCGCGAGGCCGCGCAGCTCGGCGATGCCCGCGGCGTCGATCCGAGCGGCGGCGAGCGCGGTCGCGGCCGGTTCCAGGATCCGCCTGACCTGGAGGAAGTCGAGCACGCTCCGGTCGTGGTGGAAGTCCACGACGAACGCGATCGCGCCCATCAACAGACCGGGTTCCAGACTCGTCACATAGGTGCCGTCACCCTGCCGCACGTCCAGGATCTGGATCAGCGACAACGCCTTGACCGCCTCGCGCAGGGAGTTGCGGGACAACCCCAGCTTGGCGGCCAGGTCCGCCTCTTTCGGAAGCTTGTCGCCGGGCCGAAGCTCCCCGGAGACGATCATCTCCTTGATCCTGTCGATGGCCTCATCCGTCACAGCCATGCCGATGATCCTTCCAGAGGTCCGATGACTTCCAGTATGACGGGCCGGTGCACAAGAAGACAGGCCGGTCGGGTCGCCACCCGCCGGCCGGCCCGCTCGCGGCACGCGGTCGCCGTCACACCGGCCCGGGTGCCGGTCGTGTCCGCGGCACCGCCGGTTCGGACAACACCGTCCCGAATGGGCCTCATCGGCAAGCCCTCCAGGCCACCGAGGGTGCCGAGGGCGCCGCCCCCGCGAGCCACACAGCCGGCGTCGACGGCGCCCGCAATCCGCTCGGGCCCGAGACGCCGGCGCTCGAGCTGTCCGGGGAGGTTGCGTACAGGCCGCCGTCGGGTACGGCGCAGCGCACCCGCAGCCCCTCAGCCCTCCGACCTTCCGCGGCGTGCCCCGTCGTCCCGATATCCCGTCGTTCCGTCGGCTCGGGTGCTCCACCGGTCGGACCGTCCCGAGGCACGGGATGCGGGGCCCGTGGTGCGTCGAGCCGCGCAGATCGAGCGAGCGGCCACGCAATGTGATCCAGGTCACACAATCCGTGTCATACCGGGTGTCGTCACCGAACGTGTACGGGATGTCCGCTTTTCGCACTTCCAAGGAGTTCCATCATGCGTCTCCGCAACTTCGTCCTCGGCCTCGCCACCGGCAGCGCCGTCCTGGCCGGCACCGTGCTGGGCGCGGCGCCCGCCCAGGCGGCTCCCGCGACGGTCGCCTGCACCCACCCGTGCCACCCGCCGGCCAGCCCCGGCTACACCTACATCACCGACTACTACTGGGCCAGTGCGTGCAACGACACCGGCAACCAGGGGATCAACGCCGGCCGCTGGTCGACCTACCAGTGCACGGGCGGCGGCCAGTTCGAGAACTACGAGCTGTGGGTGAAGTAGCCACCCCGACCCCGGCCGTCCGCCGATCCCGCGGCCGTGGCACCACCCTCGGCGTCGTCCCCACCGACCACCCGTCGGCGGGGACGACGCACCGCACCGGACCCGGGCCGGCCGCCGCGTGAACGGTGGCCCGAGAGCGAGCCCGCGGCACGCGGCACGCGGCATGCGACTCCGAGGAGTGCCCGGCTGCGTGAGCCGGGAGTGGCCGGGTCGGGTCGTGGTCAGTCGTGTGGTGGGAGGTTGCCGATGCGGTGGTCGGCGACCCGCAGGGCCTCGGCGACTAGACGGTTGACGTGCCCGTGGGGCAAGGCGTAGACGACGCGGCGGCCTTCCTTGCGGGTGATCACGAGTCCGGCCAGGCGCAGCCGGGCGAGATGTTGGCTCACGGAGGTGCGGCTCGCGCCACACGCCTCGGTCAGGGTGCCCACATCGGCCTCGCCCTCGGCCAGGCGTCGCAGCAGGGCCAGTCGGGTGCGGTCCGCCAGCAGGGTCAGGACCTCCACCGCGACCGCGTATCGCTCGCTTTCGTCATGCACCTGCGCATCGTACGCAAATGATAAGTGCATGCGTGCGCTCATACGCACATAATTGGGCAGTGCGGCCTGCCGACGACGAGCCGAATCGGCGGGTCGGGCACCAAGCACAGCGCAGAAAGCACAGCGCGCGGAACACGCGACGCCGACCGCCGACCGCCGACCGCCGACCACGAGGATGCCGCCGTGCCCGAGACCACGCCGGACCACCCGCACGACCATCGTGAACACGAACACCAACACGCACACCGACACGTGCGCCCCGAGTCCGAGCCCGGCCCGGGGCACGCCCACGCTCACTCCCACGCCCAACCCCACGGGACCGGCCGCCGGTCCCGAATACGCCACGTCGTGACCCACGCGCTCGCCCCCCACTCGCACGAGGCATCCGACCGAATCGACCCGACCATGGAGGCGTCGGCGGACGGTATGCGCACGTTGTGGGTCTCACTCGCGATCCTGGGCGCGACCACCGTCCTGCAAGCGTTCGTCGTGGTGTGGTCCGGGTCGGTCGCGCTGCTCGGCGACACCGTGCACAACGGCGCCGACGCCCTGACCGCCGTGCCGCTGGGCATCGCGTTCGTCCTCGGTCGCCGCGCCGCGACCCGCCGCTTCACCTACGGCTACGGCCGCGCCGAGGACATCGCCGGGATCGTCGTCCTGCTCACCATCGTCGCGTCCTGCGTGTTCACCGCCTGGACCGCGATCGACCGCCTGTCCCACCCCCGGGAGATGTCACACCTACCCACCGTCGCGGTCGCGGCCGTGGTCGGCTTCGTCGGGAACGAGTGGGTGGCCCGCCTCCGCATCCGCACCGGACGCCGCATCGGCTCCGCCGCCCTGGTCGCCGACGGACTGCACGCGCGCACCGACGGCTTCACCTCGCTGGCCGTGCTCCTCGGTGCCGCCGGTGCCGCGCTCGGGTGGACGTCGGCCGATCCGATCGTGGGTCTGCTGATCACCCTGGCGATCCTGGCGGTCCTCAAGGACGCCACGCGCGAGGTGTTCCGGCGGTTGATGGACGCCGTGGACCCGGCACTGGTCGACACCGCCGAGCGCACGGTACGCGCGGTGCCCGGTGTGCTGGAGGTCGGCGAACTGCGGATGCGCTGGATCGGCCATCGCCTGCGCGTCGAGGTCGCCGTGATCGTGGACGCCGATCTCGACCTGCGCAGCGCCCATGGCCTGGCCGTCGCCACCGAACACGCCCTGCTGCATGCCCTCCCCCGCCTGGACGCCGCGTTGGTCCACACCGACCCGGCCACACCCACCGACGGCCACGATCCGCACGCCGCCCTGGCCCACCACTCCCGCACCTGAACACGTCGCACTCTCATCGGGCCCGCCGCCGGCGAAGCGGGGCCCAAGCGCTCCCGAAGACGCGCAACCCGCCGGCCGTCGAACCGCCCGGCGACCCGGTCGCCAACCCAATCCGGGGCGTGCGCAGCCGACATCCGCACGCCCCCGCGGCGCCCCCGCGGCGCGTTCGCGCGCCCGCCACCGCGCCGTCGAGCCATCGGGACACCGCCACCTGCCGACCGGTTTTCCACCGGCTCCCACCCCCGCGGGGGTCCCACTCCGACTCGGCCGACCCGTACGGCCTAAAGCTGCCACGGACAGGGCCCATTCGTACTCGGTCCGGCCCGGCCTGGACTGCTCCGCGTCCGGGGCCGCACAGAGCCATCGGACGCGGCGCCGCCGGGGCGACGGCGCCCCGCCGCACACCTACGGCTCGGCGGGATCGGGGCGCACAGCCGGCACGCGCTCGGCGAGTCGAGGGCGACCAAGCAATCGGGCGACCGAACGACCGACTGACCGATCGACCGGCCCGCCTCGACCCGACCCGGCGGCGCGGTCAACGACCGTGCGCCGGCCGCGAGACGTCGCCCAACTCGACCCGATTGGCACAGCGCGCCCGACCGAGCAGGTCGCGACCCGGCAGCCGGACGCGAATCCGCAGGTACCGGCCCTGCGCGGCCTCCGCCGCCGATTCCCCCGCCGCCACTCGCGCAGCGCGGGTCCGGAAAAACCCGAGGTGGGCGGCGCCGCGTCCACACCGCCGTTCGGGTGATCGGCGATCGGCCGGCCGACCCGCCGTCCGCGCCCGTGGTACCTGTGGAGTGGCCTTTCCGGTCGGAGAAGGAGGATTCATGTCCGACACCGTCCGTCCCGATGTCGACGCCACACCGACGGCCCGGGATTCCCGGCTCACCGTGACCGTGTACCGGGTCGACCCGCACGGTACCCGGCTGATCCGAGGCTCCCGCGTCCATCAGGGAACTCCGCCGTCGATCCTCGCCTTCCCGGAAGAGCCCCCCTGCCGCTGCTCCGCCGCCTGCCGCTACCCAAACACCGACGACCCGCACCCGGTCGGCTCACCCGAAGGGTGATCCCCGCCCCGGCATGGAACGGAACACGCAGAACAAAGGAATGCGCGGTGAACCCGGCCGCCACGCCTGCCCGTAGCCGAGCAGAAGGCAACGCCCGTCAGCAGCACGATGGTTGCCATGTCGCCCGCCACCGCCGCAGCGAGTGCGGCGACCAACAGGGCCCGGACCGGATCGACGAGCCACAGGATGCGCCGGCGGTCGAGGCGGTCCGCCAGTACGCCCGAGGGTAGGCCGAGGAGCAGCCAGGGTGCCTGTTCGGCCGGCGACACGGCCGCGATCTGCGCGACAGCTCACCGGAGTTGCTCGAAAAGCTGGTCGTCGCGTACGCGGACCGCTTTCGCGCCCAACCCGGGTACCGCCGCGTCTGGCCGGTGGACCGGGTCCTGGGCGAGCAGTTACAGAAGTCCTTCCCGCAGATCGTCGACATCGCCCGCGCCTCCCGTCGGTTCCAGGCACGCGCGGTGCGCCACCTGGCGGGCGAGGCCGGGGTACGGCAATTCCTGGATCTGGGCACCGGGTTGCCCACGGCCGAGGCCACTCACGAGGTGGCCCAGCAGGCCGCTCCGCAGGCGCGCATCGTCTACGTGGACAACGACCCGATCGTGCTCGCCCACGCCCGCGCGCTCCTGTCCGGTCCGGCCGCCCTGAGGGAGCCACCGCCTACGTGCCGGCCGATCTCACCGACGCCGAAACCGTGTTGCGCGAAGCCGGCAGGACGCTCGACCTGAGCCGACCGATCGCGCTCATGGTGCTCTCCACCCTGGGTCATGTCACCGACGACGCCCGCGCCGCCACCCTGTTGCGCACCTATCTGGACGCATTCCCCGCAGGCAGCCACCTGGTTTTGTGCGACACCGTCGAAACCCCGCTGACGCGCGCCGCATCGGACGAGTACGCCGACGGAGGCGCCCTCCCGTACGTCTCGCGTCCCGCCGACGTACTGCGCTCCTTCGCCGACGGCCTCGACCTCCTCGAACCCGGCTTCGGCTCGATCAGCCTGTGGCGCCCCGACGAGCCGGTCACCACCGAGCCGGTCGACCAATGGGGATTCGTCGCCGTCAAACGCTGACCCCGACCGGTGCGACGAGGGCGAGAGTCGGCGCGAGTCGGCAGAGCACGGTCGTAAGGAAGCTCGCGGGAATCACCGCAATCACCCTCGACTGTGCGGATCCCGCGAAGCTCGCCGAGTTCTACCGACTGACCGAGCGACCGGCCGAACCGGTCAGACCCACCGGAAGGCTCGGTCCGATCGAACCAATCGAACCGGTCGGACCGGCCCGACCGGCCCGACCGGTCGGGCCCAGGCTCCCCGGCGTCGATGCGAATCCTCGTGGGGACATGTTCCCCTCGTTCCGATCACTTCCGCGGGGGCGCCCCGCGCCGGGCTGCGCGTCGGCCCCCGGAGGTCGATTCCGAGGTCCCTCCGGTCAGTTCTCCGATCGCGTGCGTGCAGCGTTCGGTCACGCCCATGCATCGCGGGCAGAACATCTCGTGCCGGCGTCGGCCCTCGCCGATGCCGACGTCGTCGAGCCCCTGCGTCGGGCCGACGCCGTGCCGTACCGAGCCCTTGCGGCCCGGCGACTGCCAAGCGGCATTCGGCGTGTTCGGGGCCGTTCTCGTCCTGCGCATGTTCGCTCCATCCGAAATGATCCGTCGCCTTCACCAGGTAAGCCGCCGGCAACGCATTGCGCATGCCCGAGAACGAGCCCGGCGCGCCGCCAAGCCCGCCCGGGACCGGAAGAACCCGCCCCCGGCCATGCGCCCGCGCGGGTGAACACCCACCGCGGACCACACGCACGCCTCCCGCTCGCCACGCCGACCATCGCATCCACCCCCGGCCCCCAGCCCCCTGCCCCGGCAGCGCATGGACACGATCGGCCGTCGGCACCCGCATCCCCCAGCGGTGCCCCGACGAAGGCCGTCCCCTCGCGTGAGCCGACGAAGCCGCCGGCCCCGCCCATCGCACCCGCCTCCGCCTCCTGCCCCGGCAGCGGCCCCGACCCGGCCCCGGCCCCGGCAGCCGTTTGCAGCCAACACCCCAGCCACGACTCAGCCGATGACCGCGCAGCCCCCACCGACGGCCCACGACAATCGGGGACGCAGTCACCGCCCCCGGCAACCCGGAAACCCTGCCACCCAGTCACCCGTTCGGCGGCTCACCCCGCGGCGGCCAAAATCTCCGTAGCGTTTCGGGCCGTCGTCTCCGGGGGCGATGTGGCGCCCCGGGTGAACGCGGCGGTGAACGCCGCCGGGCCCAGTGTCGCCGTCACGGCCCGGGTGATCCGGTTGACGTCGATGCGCTCGGCGGCCGGCAGCGGCGCGCCCACGCCGCGCCTGGCCGCGTCCGCCGCGCCGAGCAGACGGGCCGCCTGCTCCGCCGCAGCAACCGTGCCCGCGAGCAAGGCCGCGCCGGCCAGGCCCTCCAGGGACAGGGCCAGCGCGCGCGGTTCGGCGAGCGAGCGCGCGATGTCCAGGCTGCGCAGGTGATGGGCGAGCGCCCCGGCGGCGTCCCCGCGCAGTTCCTCGACGAAGCCCAACTCCGCCTCGAGCAGATGTTTCCCGGCCGGCGAGGAGAGTTCGGCGTCCCGCATGTGCACCAGGTACGCCTCGGCCTCGTCGAGATCGCCGGAGCGCCGTGCCCCCAGCGCCAGGCCCATCAGCGCGTGGATCTCGCCGTACTTGTAGCCCTGCTCGACGGCCGCCCGTCGCGCCTGTTCGTGCAGCTCGCGGGCGCGCTCCCACGCGTGTTCGAGCAGCGCGAGTCGGCCCAGGCCGGACAACCGCGCGCAGACCTCGACCGCCAGACCCAGTTCCCGGGCCGGCCGCAGGCCCTCGTGATGGAGACGCGTCGCATCGGCGTGGTCGCCCTTGATCTCGGCGAGTGCGGCCAGCGGTTGTACGGTCTGCGCCTCGCCCCAGCGGTCGCCGACGGCCCGGAAGAGTGCGGCGCTGCGCAGGCCGTCCTCGCGCACCGCGTCGAGATCGCCGCGGATCAGCGCGCACATCGCCCGCAGCGCGAGCCCCGCGGCGGTGCCCCACCAATCGCCGTCGGCGTCGAACCGGCCCAGCGCGCGATCGTTGACCGCCTCCGCGGCGCGCACTTCGCCCCCGTTGAACAACCCGTACGCGTACAGCCACAACGCCGGCGCGGGCACCGCCGGATCGGCGACGGCCGCATCCGAGTCCGTCGGGGACGTCGGACGGTTCCCGGTGAGCAGGGTGAACGCGTCGTAGAGCAGGCGTAGTTCGGCCGCCTCGGGCACCGCGTCCAGGATCCGCCCGAGCCGCCGCCGCGCCTCGCCCGGCCGCCCGCGCAGGAGCCACCACCAGGCCAGCGCCGCGGCGAAGCGCCGGGCCGGTTCCGCGCCCATACCCTGGCCGGCCCCCGGGTCCGCGTCCGCCGACGCGTGTCGGATCGCCGCGTCCAGCGCCGCGTACAGGTTGGCCGACTCCGCGTCCAGGCGCTCCAGCCACTCCCGTTGCCCGTGGTCGCACAGGCGCGGTCGCGCGCGTTCGGCGAAGTCGAGGTAGTAGGCCAGGTGTCGGTCCCGGACGGCCTCGGCTTCCTCGGTCCGGGCCAGTCGTTCCTGCGCGTAGGCCGCGACGGATTCGAGCAGGCGATAGCGAGGCGCCGTGTCGCCGGCGCCGTCGACCATCACGACCAACGACTTCTCGACCAACCGCGCGAGCAGGTCGACGACCTCGTCCGGCCGCACCCCCGCACCGGCGCAGACCGCCTCGGCCGCCGCCGGCGTGCAGCCGTCCCGATGTACCGAGAGCCGGCACAGGATGATGCGCTCGCGGGTACGGAGCAGGTCCCAACTCCAGTCGATCATCGCTCGGAGCGTCTCTTGCCGGGCCGGGGTGCCGCGGCGTCCGGACGTGAGCAGCCGGAAGCGGTCGTCCAGGCGGGCCGCCAACTGGGCCATGCCCAGGGCCCGTACCCGGGTGGCGGCCAACTCGAGGGCCAGCGGGATGCCGTCGAGCCGCAGGCAGACCTCCGCCACCAGGTCCCCGATCTCGCCGGGCGCGGTCGCCGCCGCCGGCGAGAAACCCGGGGCCGACGCGGCGGCGCGTTCGGTGAACAACCGCACCGCGTCGTCCCGCTGCAGCGGCTCGACCTGGAACACCGTCTCGCCGGGCAGCGCCAACGGCTCGCGGCTGGTGGTCAACACCCGCAGTCCGGGCGCGCCGGCCAGGAGCCGGCCGGTGAGTTCGGCGGCGGCTTCCACCACGTGTTCGCAGTTGTCCAGGACCAGCAGCACCCGCCGGTCGCGCAGCGCCGCCACGAGCCGCTCCGCCGTCGAGCGGCCGGGCGCCGGCCCGAGTCCGTCGTCGCGGACCCCGAACACGTCGCAGATCACCTGTGCGAGTTCGGCCATTTCGCCGCCGCGCCCGGCGAGTTCGACCAGCCGTACGCCGTCGGGCACGTACTCCGCGGCCTCCCGCGCGAATCGGCCTGCCACCTCCAGGGCGATTCGGGTCTTGCCCACGCCGCCCGATCCGGTCAGCGTCACCAGGCGCGTACGTTCCAGGAGCGGCCCGAGTTCGGTGACGGCCTGTTCGCGCCCGATCAGCGGGGTCAGCGGGACGGGCAGCCGAACCTCGGGCGCAGCGGCGGGCCCTCGGGTGTCCGGCCGGCCGCGGGCGGCGTCCGCAGCCTGCGCGACCGGCGCCGCCGGGCGCGGCGACTCGTCCTGGCGCAGGATCGCCGCGTGCAGGGCGACGAGTTCCGGCCCGGGATCCAGGCCCAGTTCGTCGGCCAGGCGCTCGCGCAGGTCCGCGTACGAGGCCAGCGCCTCGCTTTGCCGACCGGCGCGGTACAGCGCCCGCAGGTGCACCGCGCGCAGCCGCTCACGCAACGGATGTTGCGCGACCGGGCCCGCGAGTTCCGCCGCGAGCACCGCGTGCTCGCCCGCCTCCAGCCGCGCGCCCGCGTGTTCCTCGACGGCGACCAGGCGCAGTTCCTCCAGCCGCCGGGCGGCCGGCCGGGCGAACTCCTCGTCGGCGAAATCGGCATACGCCGGACCGCGCCACAGGCCGAGTGCCCGGGCGAGCGTCGCGGACCGCTCCCGTGGATCGCCCTGCGTCCGGGCTGCTCCACCAGGGCCGCGAAACGGTGCGCGTCCAGGTCGGCGTCGACGGCGTCGATCCGCTCCAGGAGCAGCCGATATCCGGGCGCCTGGTACACCACCCGGTCCCGGCCCAGAGTCCGGCGCAGTACGGAGATCCGGGTCTGGAGCGCGTTGCCGGGTCGGCCGGGCGGGTCGTCGCCCCACAGGTCGTCGACGAGCCGGTCGGCGGAGACCGTACGGCCCTCGTAGGTCAACAGGTCGGCGAGCAGCGCGCGGACCCCGGTCTCGGGGACCTTGATCGGTTCACCGTCGTCACCCCATACCGCCAGTGGACCCAACACCCGAACCGCATCGAACCACCGTACACAGCGGCTCCGGGTGACCCCTCAGCGGATCCTCAGTGACCCCTGAGCGCCGGGGAGCACAGTCGTGTCCATCGCCGGAAGGACGCACCGAAAGCGCCCGATCCGGACAGTTCCACCGAACGGGTTCGGCACGAACCCCGAGACCGGAGGCAGCACCATGGACAACGCCCTGTACGACTACAGCCCGATCGTGGACCGCGAGCCGATCCACTGGCCCGACGGTGCCCGCGTCGCCTTCTACGTGGGTCTGAACGTGGAGCACTTCCTCGTCGGGACCGCGTCGACGAGCATCAACCAGGCGACCGCGGGCCTGGTCCCGGACCCGCTGAACTTCGGCTGGCGCGACTACGGCCCGCGGGTGGGCATCTGGCGGATGATGGAGGCGTTCGACAAGCACGGGATCCGGCCGAGCGTTTTGCTCAACTCCGACGTGGTCGAGCACTACCCGCAGATCATCGAAGCGGGACTGGCCCGCGACTGGGCCTGGTTGGCGCACGGTCGCAACAACTCGACGCTCCAGGCGGACGTGGCCGACGACGAGCGCGCCTATCTGAAGCACGTCGTCGAGACGATCGAGAAGGCCACCGGCCGACGTCCGCGCGGATGGCTCGGCCCGGCGCTCACCGAGACGTTCCGGACCCCGTCGCTGCTGGCCGAACTGGGCCTGGACTACACGCTGGACTGGACCAACGACGACCAGCCGTACCGGCTGAACGTGCCCGGGATGTCGAGCGTGCCGTACTCGCTCGAACTCAACGACCTGGGCCTGTTCACCGCGCATGCGCTCAGCGGACCGGACTTCGTGCAGGTGGTCAAGGACCAATTGGACCGGCTGTACGAGGAGTCCGCCGACAGCGGTCGGGTCATGTCCCTGGCGCTGCACCCGTTCGTCACCGGTCAGGCATTCCGGCACAAGTACCTGGACCAGGCACTGGAGTACGTCGCCAACCACCCCGGCGTCTGGCTCACGACGAGCGACGAGATCGCCGAGCACTACACCCGGACGACCGCACCGACGGCGGGATGAGCCCGGCCGGTACGACGCAACCCCCGGTCGTCCGGGCGTACCCCCCGGCCCACCCCCGGCCGGCGCCGCCGAGCCCGGTACCTCGGCGCAACCGCGTGCGCGTAACGCCGACCGGCGGTCGATCCCTGTCGGGACCGGCCGCCGTGTCGAACGCGGTTCGGCTCACACGCCCGCCAACCGCCGCGCCGACGGTCGCAGGTACACCGCCCACGTGACCGCCAGGCACAGTCCGTAGAACGCGAGGAAGGCCAGGTAGGCGGCGTCGCCCCGACCGGAGTTCAGGAACGACTCGCGGAAGGCGATGTTGACCAGGACCCCGCCCAGCGCGCCGATCGCCCCCGCAATGCCCATCAGCGCCCCGGACTTGCGCCGCGCGGCCGGACCCGGGCCGAGCTTGGCCGCGAAGATCGCCGGGATCATCTTGTACGCCGAGCCGTTGCCCAATCCGCTGAAGACGAACAACAGCACGAAACCGGTCAGGAACAACCCGAGGGACTCCTGCCGCGAGGCCAGATAGACCACGAGCGCGGCGCCGGCCATCGCGACGAAGTTCCAGAACGTGACCCGCGCGCCGCCCCACCGATCCGCGAACCACCCGCCCACCGGGCGCACCAGCGAGCCCAACAGCGGTCCCAGGAAGGTCAGGTAGGCCGCCTTGACCGGAGTGGCGAACTCCGCGTGGAACTGCACCTGGAGCACCTGCCCGAAGGCGAACCCGAAGCCGATGAACGAGCCGAACGTGCCGATGTACAGCAGCGACATCACCCACGCATGCGGCTCCCGGGCGACCTCGCGCATCGCGCCCTTGTCGTTGCGCAGCGCGGGCAGGTTGTCCATGTAGCGCGCGGACAACAACGCGGCGAGCACGATCAGCGGGATGTACACCACGAGCAGCAGCCGAGGATGCTCCGCGCCCGCCGTGGCCAGCACCGCGAGCCCGACCAACTGCACCGCCGGCACGCCCAGGTTGCCGCCGCCGGCGTTGATCCCGAGCGCCCATCCCTTCAGCCGCTGCGGATAGAACGCGTTGATGTTCGCCATCGAGGAGGCGAAGTTGCCGCCGCCGACCCCGGCCACCGCGGCGACCGCGAGCAACGTGCCGTAGGAGACGCCCGGTTCCAACACGATCGCGATCGCCGTCGTGGGCAGCAGCAGCAACAGTGCGCTCACCACGGTCCAGTTCCGGCCGCCGAAGCGGGCGACCGCGAACGTGTACGGAATCCGCATCGCACCGCCGACCAGGGTCGGCACGGCGGTCAGGGTGAACTTCTGCGCGGGGTCGAACCCGTAGGCCGGGCCGAGGAAGAGCACGATGACCGACCACAGGCTCCAGACCGAGAAGCCGATGTGCTCGGACAGGACCGAGAAGATCAGATTGCGCCGAGCGATCCCGGCCCCCGCCTGCGCCCAGAACGCCTCGTCCTCGGGCCGCCAGTCGTCGAGCGGTCCGGACCCGGGGGCGGCGATGGGTCCGGCCGTGCTGGTGGTTGTCGTTGTCGTCGTCACTGGGACCTGCCTGTCCGAGGGGGAATACCGGCTGATGCTCCGTCACGCTAGGAACGGCAGATTTCGGCGCACTACGTCGTGTCGGTCGCCGGCGCTACAAGTCGCTCAGCATCGGTGTCGAAGCGGTGTGAGAATTCCGGGAACGACCCGGCAGGCAACGGTTTCGCGCACGCCCTCCGCTCCGTCAGCGCGTTCGAACCGCCCATGTCCGCAACGCCGCCGGCTGCCCGTCGGGGGCCTCGTCCTCGTCCAGACAGGCACCCGTACGAAGGTCGAACACCTGCTTGTACATCGGCGACGCAACCGTGGGCACCTCGCCCCGCTGCCCGACGATGCCGCGCGACATGACGTACGCGCCGCTGAACGGGTCGCGGTTGGCCAACGCGTACAGCCGCCCCGCCCGGTCGCGAAACACCGCGACCTGGTGGCCCTCGATCAGGACCGCGACACCGCGACCCGGCACGAGGTCGGCGTACGAACACACCGGCATCCACCCGGTTTCGCCGGCGATCTCGACGGTGAGCATGGTCGTCGACTCGATACTTGTCGTCATCGGCCGCGTACCTCCAACTTCTCGAACAGAACGGGCTTGATCTGGTCCCGCTCGGCGGTGAACCGAACGGTGGGGTCGGGAGTCCCGGGCGCGTTGACGAATGACACGAACCGGCGGACCCGGTCCGGGTCGGCCAGCGTCGCCGCCCATTCGTCCCGGTAGGTGCCGATGTGACGGTCCATCAATTCGTCCAGGTCGGCGCAGATCCCGAGCGAGTCGTCGATGATCACGGCGCGCAGGTGATCGAGGCCGCCCTCCATCCGTTCCACCCACGACGCGGTGCGTTCGAGTCGGTCGGCGGTACGGATGTAGAACATCAGGAAGCGGTCGATGGTGCGGATCAGCGTGTCGCGGTCGAGGTCGCTCGCCAGCAGGTCGGCATGCCGCGGGGTCATCCCGCCGTTGCCGCCGACGTACAGGTTCCAGCCCTCGGCAGTGGCGATCACCCCGAAGTCCTTGCTCTGCGCCTCGGCGCACTCGCGGGCGCACCCGCTCACCGCGGACTTGAGCTTGTGCGGCGAACGCAGCCCCCGGTACCGCAGTTCGAGCTCGATCGCGAGGCCGACCGAGTCCTGGACGCCGTAGCGGCACCAGGTCTCGCCGACGCACGACTTCACGGTCCGCAGCGCCTTGCCGTATGCGTGGCCCGACTCGAAGCCGGCCGCGACCAACCGTCCCCAGATCTGCGGGAGTTGGTCGACCGTCGCACCGAACAGGTCGATTCGCTGGCCGCCGGTGATCTTCGTGTACAGGCCGAAGTCGCGGGCGATCTCACCGATGGTGATCAGGCCCTCGGGAGTGATCTCGCCGCCGGGGATGCGCGGGACGACCGAATACGAGCCGTTGCGCTGGATGTTGGCGAGAAAGTGGTCGTTGGTGTCCTGAAGCGCGGCCTGTTCGCCGTCGAGGATGTGACCCTGGGCCAGACTCGCCAGGATCGAGCCGACGGTGGGTTTGCAGACGTCGCACCCGTCGCCGCCCGACGCGCCGGCACTGCCGTGCTCGTCGATCAGCCGGGTGAAGGACGTGATGCCCTTGACCCGAACGATCTCGTACAACTCGGCACGGGTGTGCTCGGCGAAGTGCTCACACAACCCGCGCATGCTTTCGATGCCGGCCGCGGCCAGTTCGTCGGTCACGATCGTGCCGATGAGCTTGACGCAACTTCCGCACCCGGTACCGGCCTTGGTGCACCTCTTGACGGCGGGAAGATCGAGGCAGTCGTGGGCGGTGACCGCGTTTCGGATCTCCGCCTTCGTCACCGCGTGGCACGAGCACACCACCGCCTCGTCCGGAAGCTCGAACCGCACCGGCGCACCCATCGACGCGGGCAACACGAGTTGCTCGGCCGGCACCGGCAGGGCGCCGCCGGTCAGCGGCCGCAACGTGCCGTACGCCTCCGCGTCACCGACCAGAACGCCGCCCAGCAGCCGTCCGTCCGATCCGATGACCAGCTTCTTGTACACGCCGGCCCGGGTGTTGGAGTACAGCACCTCCACGCACCCCTCGGCCGTTCCGTGCGCATCGCCGAAACTGGCCACCTCGACGCCGAGCAGCTTGAGTTTGGTCGACAGATCCGCACCGCTGAATCCGTCCGTCCCGGCGCCGGCGATCTCGGCCGCGGCCACCTCGGCCATCGCGTATCCCGGTGCGACCAGCCCGTACACGCGCCCGTCCGCGGCCAGCGCACACTCGCCGACGGCCAGGATGTGCGGATCCTCGGTCCGGCAGCGTTCGTCCACGACGATGCCACCGCGCTCACCCACCGCGAGGCCCGCGGCCCGGGCGAGTTGGTCCCTGGGGCGTACTCCGGCCGAGAACACCACCAGGTCGGCGGCCAGTTCGCTGCCGTCGGACAACGTCATGCCGGAGACCCGCCCGTCGTCACCGGTGGTGACGGCCTGCGTCCCCGCACCGGTGTGGACGGTCACCCCCAGCTCCTCGACCTTGCGCCGCAACACCTCGCCGCCGCCGTCGTCGACCTGAATGGCCATCAGGCGCGATGCGAACTCGACGACATGGGTGTCCAGCCCCATCGCGGTCAGCGCTCCGGCGGCTTCGAGTCCGAGCAACCCGCCGCCGACGACGGCTCCCACCCGCGCACCGCGCGCGGCGGCCTCGATCGCCTCGACGTCCTCGATGGTGCGATACACGAAACACCCGTCCGCGTCGTGGCCGGGCACCGGCGGCACGAACGGATACGACCCGGTCGCCAGCACGAGCACGTCGTACGGCACGCTGCGGCCGGTCCGGGTGGTCACGGTGCGGCCGACCCGATCGATCGCCTCGACGGGATCCCCGAGCCGAATGTCGATCTGGTGCCGCCGCGCGAACTCGGCGCTGCACAAGGACAGTTCCTCTGCCGTCGTGCCCGAGAACCAGGACGTCAGGTGCACCCGGTCATAGGCCCGCCGCGGCTCCTCGGCCAGCACGGTGACTGCGAACCGCCCACCGGCCTGCTCGACCAGCGCCTCGACGAACCGCTGCCCCACCATGCCGTGACCGACCAGTACCACATTCGTCTTCCCGACATCACTCACGACCGACTCCTCCAACAACGCCAAGACACCCCGGACCCACGACCACCACGAACCCACTCACCAACCCACGCCCCCACCTCCCGACCCCTCTCCGCCCCCGACCGCGCCGGCCGGACCCCCACCGCCGGCCCCGGCATCACCATCACGGGCCAACACCCGCCCACACCGTCGACGCGGCGGCACGAACCGGCCTGCACGAGGCGGCGGCCCATTCGGACAGCGAAGGTGAAGGTGGTCGGGCTGGGGCTCTCGATCCGCAACAACGGGTGCGCCGGCCCGAGTCGGGTTCACCCCGTCGGTGCGGCCCCGCGACGTGGCGGCTCGGTGTGCCGGCGGCGTCGGTCGCTGGGGGCGGCCCGGGTCGTTGCGGTGACGCCGTCGGGCGGCGGCGGTCGTGGGAGACGTGGTCATCGGTACGCTCCCGGCACTGCCAACAGGTGGAGCGGGTCGGCCGGCAGCGGATCATCGCGTTCGAAGGCGCGGGTCAGGGCGCCGGCGGTGGCGAGGTCACCGATCAGGATCCCGGCGACGAGCCGGTCGCCGCGCATGACGAGCTTCTTGTAGGCATTGCGCGTCGGATCGGCCAGGCGTACGACGTCGTCGCCCGCCCGGGCACCCGTCGCACCGAACGCCGCGACCGCCAACGGCCCGGCCGTCAGCCGCATCATCGTGCGCGACCCGGCGTAGCGCTCGCCGCCGCCGGTGAGGTGCGCGGCCAGGACGTCGGCCTGATCCCACGCCGCCGCCGCAAGGCCGTGTACGTCCCCGGCGAACTCGGCGCAGTCCCCGATGGCATAGATGCCAGCGGCCGAGGTGGCGAGCCGGTCGTCCACCACGATCCCGGTATCGACCCGCAGGCCCGCGTCGCGGGCGAGCGCCACCCTGGGACGGACTCCGCAGGCAAGCACGACCAGGTCCGCGTCGAGCACGTGTCCGTTGGCGAGTTCGACGCCGGCGACATGCTCCGTGCCGGTCAGTGCCCGAGCCCGATTGTCGAGGTAGACCGTGACACCGAGTTCGGCGAGGCCACAGAGCAACGCACTCGCGGCTTGGGCGTCGAGATGACGCTCCATCAAGTGCGGCCCCTGATGCACGATTTCGACCGCGACCCCCAACGCCGCCAAAGCCCGCGCGGCGCTCACACCGAGAACGCCTCCCCCGATCACCACGGCCCGCTCGGCCCTGGGCGCGGCATCGGCCAGCGCGGCGCAGTCGTCCAGAGAACGGAACGCGTGCACACCGCCAAGCAACTCCAGATTCGGCTCGCCACGACTCGGCGGGGCGGGTGCGGGGGTCGGCGCGGCGGGCTCGGGCGCGGACGCGGCGGGCGTGGGCGCGGACGCGGCGGGCGGCGATGCGGGCGCGGGCGCGGCGGCCGCAGCGGGCTCGGGCTCGGGCGCGGACGCGACGGGCGGCGCAACAGTCGGCGCGGCGGGCCCGATGGCCGCGGCCGATCCATCGAGCCCTGCCGGCCAACCCGGCCCGGTCGGCGCGCCTGGGGCGATGGACCGGTCCGGCGCGCCCGGGACGATCGAACCTGTCGGGGCGGTGGGGGAGGTCGGGGCGGCCGAGGAGGTCGGAGCAGTCGGCCGGGTCGGGGAGGTCGCGTCGACCGGCGAGGTCGGCCCGAGCGGGGCGTTCGAAGCGCCCGGGTCCGCCGGCGAGGTCGGCCCAGTCAGGGAGGTCCGCCCAGCCGATCCAGCCGACCCGTCGTATCCGGCTGGCCCGTCGTGACCGGCCGGCCCGTCGTATCCGGCTGGCCCGTCGTGACCGGCCGGCCCGTCGTATCCGGCTGGCTCGTTGTGACCGGCCGGCTCGTTGTGACCGGCCGGCTCGTTGTGACCGGCCGGCCCGTTGTGACCGGCCGGCCCGGCGAATCGGGTCGATCCCGTCCGCCCAGTCGACCCAGTCGACCCGATCAGCCCGGCCGGCCCGGCCACGGTTTGCCCGGTCGGCCCGGTCGGCCCCGCCGAGGTGAAGGGGCTGTACGGCCTGCCGGCAACGCGCAGGTTTCGCATCGGTGGCAGCACGGGCCCGGCGCCGGTCGCAAGCACGATCGCATCGAACGAATGCACCTCGCCGTCGGCCAACCGAAGAGAGCACCGCTCCGCATCAAGAGCACTGACCCGCACCCCGACCCGAACCACTGCCGACGGCCCGACCGGCAGCCCGATCGCCTCGGCCCCGAAGCGAGCACTGAGCACATCCGCGAGCAGTGCTCTGTTGTACGGCGGATACATCTCGTCCCCGAACACCGTCACGGAAATCTCGGGATCCCGTGCAGCGATCTGCTGCGCAAACCGCGCCGCCGCCATCCCCGCTCCCACCACCCCAACCCGCATCGCGATCACCTTTCACAACCAAGAGCACCGCTCACACTCATGAGCACCGCTCCACCAGAACGCCACCACTTCCGACCGCGCGACCTCGCAAGAGCACTGCTCGCATCAATGAGCGGTGCTCTGCCCCGGGCACCACGCCTTCCACGGCCATTCGAGAGCACTGCTCATATTCGAGAGCACCGCTCACCGAGGACCGACCCACACCAGAACACCCCACCCACCCGAGAGCACCGCTCACCGAGGACCGACCCACACCAGAACACCGCACACAACCGAGAGCACCGCTCACCGAGAGCCGACCCACACCAGAACACCGCACACAACCGAGAGCACCGCTCACATCGGCGAGCGCCGTTTCGGCGAGCTCCCGCAACCGGCATGCCATCACGCGCCTTCCCCGTCAGCGCTGCTGCCGCCAACCCCGATCCCGCTCAACGCAACGCCCTCGCCCCCGACCCCGCCCCCGCCCCCGCCCTCACTCCGACCCCCGCCCGACTCGGCACCACCCCCGCGCTCCCCCGCCCCCGGCTCGACGTTGGCGACCCGGTCGAGCCGGACCGCGCAGACCTTGAACTCCGGCATCCGCGAAACCGGGTCCAGCGCCGCGTTCGTCAGCGAGTTCGCCCGCCCCGCGCCCGACCAGTGGAACGGCATGAACACCGTTTCCGGCCGGATCTCCCGCGAAAGCCTCGCCGGCGCGACCGCGCGTCCTCGCCGACTCGTGACCGCAATCGGATCGCCCTCGCCCACCCCCATCCGCCCCGCCAGGTCCGGGTGCAGTTCCACGAACGGGCCGGACGCCGCCCGATTCAGGGTCGGCACGCGGCGGGTCTGGGCGCCGCTCTGGTACTGGCTCAGCACCCGGCCCGTGGTCAGATACAGCGGATATTCCGCGTCCGGCTCCTCCGCCGCGGCCCGGTGCGTCGGCGCCGCGAAGCGGGCCCGTCCGTCCGGTGTGGCGAAGCGGTCCAGGAACAGCCGCGGCGTACCCGGGTGGGTCACCTCCGGGCAGGGCCAGAACACGCCCTCCTCGGCCCGGATGCGGTCGTACGTGATCCCCGCGTAATCCGCCGCGCCGCCCGCCGACGCCCGGCGCAGTTCGTCGAACACCTCCTCCGCGTCCGTCGCGAAGCCGCGCTCGACACCCAGCCGCCGCGCGAGCGCGTTCAGCGTGTACAGGTCCGTCCGCACGCCCTCCGGTACCGGCAGGGCCGCCTGACGCAGGATCACCCTGCCCTCCAGGTTCGTCGTGGTTCCGTTCTCCTCGGCCCACTGGGCACTGGGCAGCACGACGTCGGCCAGCGCCGCCGTCTCGGACAGCACCACGTCCGCCACGACCAGGAAGTCCAACGCCGCGAGTCGGGTCTCCACGTGCGCCGCGTTCGGCGCGGACACCACCGGGTTCGAGCCCATCACGAACAGGGCGCGGATCTCGTCGCCGCAGGAGTCCAACAGCTCGTACGCGGAACGCCCGGGTCCCGGCAGCGAGTCCGCGTCCACGCCCCAGACGCCCGCCACGTGCGCCCGCGCGGCCGGGTCCGTGATCATTCGGTAGCCGGGCAGTTGGTCGGCCTTCTGGCCGTGTTCGCGTCCGCCCTGCCCGTTGCCCTGGCCGGTCAGGCAGCCGTACCCGGACAGCGGCCGGCCGGCCTTGCCGGCTGCCAGGCACAGATCGATCCAGGCCCCGACGGTGTCCACGCCCTTGCTCTGCTGCTCCGGGCCGCGGGCCGTCAGCACCATGGCCGCCGGCGCCGAAGTGAACATTCGGATCGCTTCCCGCATCGCCTCCACCGGTACGCCGGTGATCCGCTCGACCCGCTCCGGCCAGTGCGCCATCGCCGCCGCCTGCGCCGCGTCGAAGCCGACCGTGCGGGCCGCCACGAACTCCTCGTCCACGTGCCCGTCGGCGATCAGCAGGTGCAGCAGGCCCAGCGCGAGCGCCAGGTCCGTACCCGGTACCGGCTGAAGGTGCAGATCGGCCTCGGCCGCCGTCCGGGTCCGGCGCGGGTCAACGACCACCAATCGCCCGCCGGCCGCGCGCATGTCGGTGAAGTAGCGCAGGGCCGGCGGCATCGTGTCCGCCGGATTGGCCCCGACCAGGATCACGCAGCCGGTCCGGGCGATGTCCTCCATCGGAAACGGCAGCCCACGATCGATCCCGAACGCCGCCTTGCCCGCAGCCGCCGCCGAGGACATACAGAACCGGCCGTTGTAGTCGATGTTCGCCGTGCGCAGCACCACCCGCGCGAACTTCCCCAACAGATAGGCCTTCTCGTTGGTCAGTCCGCCGCCGCCGAACACCCCGACGGCATCTCGCCCGTACGCCCGGCCGGCGTCCGCCAACCCGGCCGCGACCCGGTCCAGCGCGTCGTCCCACTCGGCCTCGCGCAGCACCCCGTCGGCACCGCGTACCAGCGGCGCGGTCAGCCGTACCCCACGCCGCAGCACCTCGGCCGCGCTCTGCCCCTTGCCGCACAACGCACCACGATTGACCGGAAACCCGGGCCGCTCGACAACCTTGACCGCAACGTCCCCGGCCCCGGAGGCACCCGCGGCCCCCAAGGCACCCGCCGCACTCACCGCACCCGGCCCGGCCCCCGAGCCCGGCTCGGCCCGCAGGCCCATCCCGCACTGCAGTGAGCAATACGGGCAATGGGTGTCCGTCGTCGTGATCCCGGCGTGCGTCGTCATGTCGGTAGCGTCGCGAGCTACGGTTACGCCGCCTGGTCTGCGATGTTGCGCCGACGGTACGGCTGTCTCACCGGGCCCGGTGCCCGTCGTGAGAACCGTGACACCGAAGAGCCCCACGAAAACCCCAGACCTAACCCCGGGGTGATCACGCCGCAACACCCCCGTAACGCCGACCCTCCACTCTCGTCACATGGTTACTCGGACAAACGCCGCCGAACCCCTCGTCGGGCTCACGGTCGGCGTCACGGCCGCCCGGCGCCGCGACGAACTGGTCACCCTGCTCGAACGTCGCGGCGCAAAGGTCGTGGGCACCGCGACGCTCAGCATCATCCCGTTGCGCGAGGACCACGTACTGCGTCTCGCCACCGAGCGCTGCCTGGTCGAACCGCTCGACTACGTGGTCGCGACGACCGGCGTGGGCTGGCGCGGCTGGATGAACGCGGCCGAGGGTTGGGGACGATCCGCCGAGTTGCGCCGAGCCTGCGAGGCCGCGACGGTGATCAGCCGCGGCCCCAAGGCCACCGGAGCGGTTCGGGCCTCGGGGCTGCGCGAGACGTACTCGCCCGGCTCGGAGGCCAACGACGAGCTCCTGCACTGGTTGCTCGCCCGGGATCTGAGGGGCCGTCGGATAGCGCTCCAGGAACATGGCGCGCCGCTGGAGGGGTTCGCCTCGATCCTGCGCGAGCGCGGCGCCGAGGTGATCGAACTGCCCGTGTACCGATGGGGACCGCCGGAGGATCCGGTCGCGGTGCGCCGCCTGGTCGAACAGGTGACCCGACGCGAGCTGCACGCGCTCACCTTCACCAGCGCACCAGCGATCGGCGCATTCCTCCAGACGGCCGACGAACTCGGGCGACGCGAGGAGGTGTTGGCCGCGCTGCGGACGAGCGTGCTGCCCGTGTGCATAGGCGGGATCTGTGCCAAGCCGCTGACCGACGAAGGCGTGGATGCGGTGTGGCCGGAGCGGGGACGGCTGGGCTCGCTCGTGCGTACGGTCACCGAGACGCTGCCCGGGCGGGTTCGGCGCGAGTTGGACACCGGTACGGATCGCCTGATCCTGCAGGGCAGCGCGGTGCTGGTCCAGGGTGGCGTGATCTCGTTGTCGCCGGTGTCGGCGGCGGTCCTGCGTGCGCTGGCCGAACGACCGGGCTGGGTGCTCAGTCGAGCCGAACTCCTGCGCCGGGTCTGGCGTGACGCCTCCGCCGACGAGCATGCGGTCGAGGCCGCCGTGGCCCGACTACGCACCTCGCTCGGCCCGCACAAGGGGCTGATCAAAACCGTCACGAAACGCGGCTACCGCCTGGCCGTGGCAACCTGACGCAGCCGAAGCCGTGCCCGGAGCCGCCCGACGCCACGAACTCCCCTCGCCCGCACCGCCGACAGGGCCCGCACCGCCGACAGGGCCCACCCGGCGGCCGGTCACCCGCCTCGCCCTGACGCCCATCGCGCCACGTCGCGCATCGCGCCACGTCGCGCACCGCGCCGCCCCCGGCGTTGCGCGCCGTATCGGGAGCAGGCATCGTCCCGAGAGCGGTAAAACGACCGAGGCCCGTCTGCCGTCCGTCCGTCGAGGGGAGTTCCGCGTGTGAATCCCGAATGCCCCCGGTGCAAGCGGGAGTTGACGTCCATGGAGGTACTTCTCGATCAGTACCGGGATCCGCGGGTGCCGCGCCCCGAACCCTGGTGGCAGTGCCCCGGCTGCGAGTGGTTCGGCTGGGAGAGCCATGCGGGTGAGTTGGTACCGATGCGACGCCCGACCGGCATCGAGTCGAACTGCTGGTTCTGCGGCAAGACACGGGCCAACGCGGTCGGCGCGGCCGTACCGGTGGAGAACGGCGAGGTGCAGGATTGGATGGTGTGCCTGATGTGCGGCACAAGCAATCCCCGTCGCTACAAACCCTGAACGCCACGGCCGGTACGACACGCGGACCAGGACGTCACGACACGTCACGGCCGGCTCACCCGGCCTGGCAACTCGCGGCACGGCCACGGCCCGCACCAGGCACGCCACGAGCGGCACCTCAGGCGCCCGCACATCGCAGGCGCGAGGCAAGGCCCGGCCGGGCGCGCCACGATCGTGCACCGGTATCGGACCTCGAAACACCCCAGGTCCAGTAGAGGAAGGCACCCTCCCGGAGAAGGGCACGCGCCGCCCGGGGGGCGCCGGCGAACCGACCGGCGCCCCCCGGGCGCAGCGCAACGGCAGGTCGCGCGTCACACCGCGCCCGGGGAAGGTACGGACGAGCCCGACGCGTGGCCGGGGCTGCGTGCCGCTGGTGTGGCGTGGGTCGGTCAGTCCTTGACGATGCCCGAGGCGGCGACCACGATCTTGCCGTTGGTGGCGCCGGAGCGCGAACCCAGTGCCTCGATCCGGTCGACCAGTTCCTTGCCCTCGACGACCTCGCCGAAGACGACGTGCTTGCCGTCGAGCCACGAGGTGACGGCGGTGGTGATGAAGAACTGCGAGCCGTTGGTGTTCGCACCGGCGTTCGCCATCGACAGCAGGTACGGGCGGTCGTGCTTGAGCTTGAAGTTCTCGTCGGCGAACTTCTCGCCGAAGATGCTCTTGCCACCGGTGCCGTCGCCGCGGGTGAAGTCGCCACCCTGGAGCATGAACTCCGGGATCACCCGGTGGAACGGCGAACCGGCGTAGCCGAAGCCGTGCTCGCCCGTCGCGAGTTCGCGGAAGTTCCGGGCGGTCTGCGGGACGACCTCGTCGAAGAGGGAGAAGACGATGCGGCCCTGGGGGACGTCGTTGATGCTGATGTCGAAGTAGACGTTGCTCATGGCGCCCATCCTGCCCTATTCGCGCGGGCCCACCCGTCCCGGGCTTCCCCACCCCACCCCACCGGCGCTCTCGACGCCCCGAACGGCGCCCCGCTCACCACCACGATTCGCCGGGCCCCCACCCGCACGCACCCCGGCGTGTCGCGCGCACCGAACGGATCGGCACCCGTCTCGAACACCGCCGCACCCGCTCCCACCGACACGCGCCGCCCGACAACCAAGCGTGCCCAACGACACACCCCGCGCCCCCGCCTCGCGCTCCGCCTCTCCACCCCTTCATCCCTCCGCTCCGCGCCCCCGCCCCCCTTCTACATCCCACACCCGCCTCGCCACCCTCTGCCCGTCCGCCCCCTACGCCCCACGCATCACACGCATCGCATCACACGCAGCACGTCTTCCCCCACAGTCCTGACGGGATGTCACCCCGGTCCGTACGATGCGAGTCATGACGGGGGTCACGGAAGACCGGAATCGGCACGGAAACCTGGTACTGCTGCTGGCCGCGCTGCTCTTCGCGGTCCTGGTGTTGCCGCACGTATTGGAGGACGACGACGGGCGCTCCCCGGCCGGGCTGACGGCTGCCACTCGAGGTCTGCCGTCGGGAGGGTTGCCCACGGGGGAGGCGGCGGTGCGCGGATTGCCGTCGGATCCGCGCCGGACGCCGGGACGGGCCACCATCGCGCCGGACTCCCGCCCGGGGATCGACACGCCGCCGGCACCGGTACGCGACCCGCAGGCGGACGCGTTCGCCGCCGTGGCCCGGAAGGGGGTCTGCCTCAACGCGTGGCAGACCGGCACCGAGCGCGGCAGCGGATGGAACAGCGACACCCCGCGCGCGGTGGACTGCGACGCCGATTCCGCGTTCGTGCGGGTGGTCGGGGTCAATGCCACGAACTGCCCGACCGCCGATCCGGGAATCGCCGGCTGGCGGTACGGGACCGTCGAACTGTGCCTGGAACGGCAGTTCCGTCAGGGCCAGTGCTTCCTCGTCTCGCGCGAAGGCGGCACCCAGGACATGCCGCACTATTCCGCCAACCTGTTCACCTGGGTCGATTGCGGCGCGCAGCGGATCCCGTCGGGCTTCGACTCGCTCCTGGCCGTCACCGGCGTGTATCGCGCGCCGAGCAACGTGCAGGCCGGAGCATGTGCGCGGACGGCCAACGACCGTACGTACTACTGGTATTGGGTCGCGCGCTCGAACAGCACCCTGGTCTGCGCCACCTACCCGCGCCGCTGAAATGCCCCGCCCTCGGGCTCAGTTGCGTGTTGCCGTGTGCATGACACCGAATCCGATCCCGAGGGCGGCGACCACGATCGGGCCCGACGCGAAGTAGTAGGCCGCGGTGACGGAAGCCAGTGCGCAGTAGGCGGCGGAAACGTAGGACAGGGCCACCTGTAGTTCCGCCGAGCCGTGCCTGTTGAGGCGCACGACCAGGGCGCAGCAGACCGCCGCCCACAGCGCCGCACGCTCCTGCCCGAACGACACCGACTCGTACAGTTCGGCCGCGTCGCGGTGCCAACCGTCGTCGGCCAGCGACGCGGCGAAGTCGAGCACCGAGCGGAGATCGTCCGGTGGCCGGCGGGTCCCGGATCTCAGGCCCTCCATCGTCGATCTCCAGTATTCGGACAGGAGCAGAATCGCCAGCCCGACGCCGTGGCACACCTTGGCGAACCCGTCACCGGACCCCAGTCGCGACGTGGCCCCGCCGTCCTCCCCCGCCTCGGATCCCGCCGTACCGCCGTCCCCCGTACCCCCGTCAACCGCCATACGGGCAGCGTAGCGAGGAGCGCGCCACCGCGCGGGCCCATGGCCGACCGAACGTCCATCCCTCGGCCAACCGAACAGCCGTGGCACTCGGCCGAGTTCGGCGAGCGCCCCGATCCACGCACCGGCCGTCGGGGCGGAGCGCGTGGCGGGATGTCTGCCCGGATCGTCGGCATGGTCCTTCCTCGTGGATCGAGCGGGTGTGGCGGGGCCGGGCGGGCGGCGCCGTCAGTACGAGAGCGAAACGCGGCGCCGGAAGAGGGCGCGGTCGTCGAGGTGGCCCAGGACGAAGTCGGCAAGGTCGGCGCGGGAGATCTGCGTCGGCCGATCGAGCGGGCGGTCCCCGTCGTGGGTGAATCGATACGTGCCGGTGCGTGGTCCGTTGGTGAGCATGGGGGCCCGCACGACGGTCCAGTCGACCCGGTCGTCGGCGGCGAGATCTTCCTCCATGCGCCGCATGTCGGCGTAGGCGTGGCGGTGCAACGGCCGGATGATCAGGCGGGTGACCAGGCGTTGGGCCGCCGGCGTACCGGCCCCCGAGTCCAGGGCGCCGGAGGAGAGGCAGAACAGGCGCCGGACGCCCGCGGCGGTCATCGATCGGCGCAGGTTGGCCGTGCCCTGCGAGTAGATCGTGGTTCGCGCCCGGGTGGTGGCGCCCAGCGCGCTGAGCACGACGGTGTGGCCGGGCAGTATGACGTCGAGGTCGGCTCGGTCCAGTGCGTCGCCGGCCACGACGCGCAGTCGCTCGTGGCGTGTGGTGATGCGTTCGGGGTGTCGGGCGAGGGCGGTGACGTGGTGGCCGGCGACCAGGGCCTGCCCGACCAGGCGGGCTCCCGTACCGCCGGCCGCGCCCACGACGAGCAGGTTCACGTCGCGGTCGGGTTCGGTCGCAGACCACCGGCGGGGCGGCGGAAAGGCGGCGAGCCGGCGAGCTTGCCGCCGTCGATCGGCAGTGTGGCGCCGGTGATGAAGGACGATGCGTCCGAGCACAGCCACACCACCGCCGCCGCGACCTCCTCCGGGAGGCCGATCCGCCGCATCGGCATCGCCTGGGCGGCGGCCTGCCGGGCTTGTTCGCCGGCGGCTTCGAGTTGTTCGGTGTGAATGGGTCCGGGTGCGAGTGCGTTGACCCGGATGCCCGCGTCGGCGTAGTCGAGTGCGGCGGTCCGGGTGAGCCCGATCAGCCCGAACTTGGCCGAGACGTAGCCGGTCAGTCCGCCGACCGCCTGGAGTCCGGCGGTGGAGGACATGTTGACGATGGCGCCCGCACCCCGGTCGAGCATGGCGGGGATCTCGTACTTCATGGCCAGGAAGACCCCGCGCAGGTTGACGGCCAGGGCGCTGTCGAAGTCGGCGATCTGCACGTCGGCGAGCGGAGTGGGCGGATGGCCGCCGCCGGCCGCGTTGTTGACCGCCGCGTCCAGGCGTCCGAATCGGTCCAAGGTCGCGTCGACCAGGCGTTCCACGGCGGCGGGGTCGGTGACGTCGGTGGGTACGGCGAGCGCGCGACCGCCGGCCGCTTCGATCTCGGCGGCCGACGCGTGCAGCGCGTCGGCGTCCCGGGCGGCCAGCACGACCGCCGCTCCGGCGCGGTGCAGGGCGCGGGCGGTGGCGGCGCCGATGCCGCGGCTCGCACCGGTCACGATCGCGACCCGGCCGTCGAGCGGTTGTTCGGTGAACATGGTGCACTCCTGTATCGATCGAGGCTGAGCGAATGTGTCGGGGGTTCGGGTGAAAAGCGAAGGGAGGAGTCGGGTTCGAGTGAAGGGAGAAGTCGGGCGCCGCCGGGTCGGCAACGCTTCCGGGCAGGCCGGGGTAGGCGCGACCCGGTGGGTCGCGTAAGATTCAATGGACAGACAGTAAATCCAAATGTGGGAAGGGGCAAGCCGCGTGAGTCCGCGCGTGTACAAGTCCGACAAGCGCCAAACCGCCGCCGAGGACACCCGGCAGCGGATTCTGGCGGCCGCCCGCGCACTGCTGGCGGGCGCGAAAGCCACCCAGATCTCGGTGGACGCGATCGCCAAGGCCGCGGATGTGTCACGGCAGACGATCTACAACGCCTTCGGCTCCAAGTCCGGCCTCCTGGAAGCCCTGTTCGACTCGCTGGCCGGCCGGGCGGACATCGACCTGCCCCACGCCTTCGCCGCCGCCGACGCGGGCGCGGCGCTGCGCCGGTTCACCGAGGGCTTTTGCCGCTTCTGGGCCTCGGATCCGGTCGTGATCCGGCGACTGCGTGGCATGGCAGTACTGGACTCGGACCTCGACCGGTTGCTGCGCGAGCGCGACGACATGCGCCGCACCGCGCTGACCACGCTGCTGGGCGCCCATGCGGAGACGACCGCCGACGACACGATCGACCTCATCTGGCAGCTCACCGGCTTCGAGACCTACGACGGCCTGGCCCGCCGCGAACCCACTCGGGACCCGGCGGCGGTGACCGACCTGGTGGTGACCGCCGTCACGGCCGTGTACGCGGCGGCGGGCAACTGAGGCCCGGCCGGTGGGTCGGTGTCGGTGCGGACGGATACATTCGCCGGTGCCGCCGGAGACTTGCCCCCCAACCAGGTCCGGCGGCGCCGAACGGTCCGCCGCCCATCGGGGCGGCGGACCGTTCACACCCGCCCGCTCGGCGTCATCCGGCAGACGGGCCGGCCTCTCGGGGGTGACCGGACGAGCCCGTCCCGGCGCCGAGCGACCCGGCGGTACACCCCGGCGGGCGGTCCCCCGGCTCCTGGCGGAAGTGACTGGGACGCCCGTCGCGATGGACCAGCACGCCCAGGCGGGCCGCGTCGGCGCGGTGGAGCAGGTGCGGGCGGCCGTCCGGGCCGTGCAGGACGGCGGCGTGCCAGGGGGTGGCCCACACGTCGGGGGTGTCCAGGAGTCGGATGCCGAACTTCTCGGCGCCACGTCGTTGCGGGTGGATGGACAGGCGCAGCGCGTCCGGGTGGCGTTCGGCGATCAGGTCGCTCCACGCGCGGCTGCGCTGGATGACCCCGTACGCGCGGGTGCGGCAGTCGCGTTGCAGCGCGGAGCGGGTGCCGGGGAAGTCCACCGCGTCCTCGAAGAGGAACCGGGTGATCCCGCGATACAGGCGCAGCGTGTCCTCGTCGGCGCGCACCTGGGCCCGCAACTGCGCGACGCCTGGCGCGTGTCGCGCGTGCAGCCAGGCGCGTCTGCGCTCGTGGGTGTCCGCGCCGTGGGCGTCGCGCGGTCCGTCCCGGACGTCGCGCAGATCGAGGACGCCCAGGTGACGCAGGTCGTCCCGGGCGATGATCGCGCGCAGTTCGTCGGCGTAGGCGTCGACGTGCGGGTCCGGGACGTTGACGAGGTCGGCGAAGACGTGGCCGTCGGAGCAGATCAACATGCGTGCGCCGGGTGGGTGGATGCGGGCGATCGAGGCGCACAGTCGGTCGAGGAAGGCCAGGCTCAGGCGTTCGCCCTGGTCGGGGAGCCGGCCGAGGACCTTGTCCGGATTGGGCGACTTGCAGGGGAAGGCCGGGAGGGTGAACACGACGGGTTCGTCGCGGTCGACGAAGTGGGCGAGGCGGTCGAGTTGGTGGGGGAAGTCGGTGACCGCATCGGGGTCGGCGTCGGCGTCGGCGTCGCCGCCGGGCGGGCGGTCCTGCTCCGCCGCGCGGCGGTGCGGCAGCAAAAGGGCCAGGATCGCGGCGCAGGTCGCGGATGTGCGCGCGGGGTCGCGGGGGCGGGTGGCGGCGTGCATGGGTCGGTGTCTCCACGGGGGCAGGCGGCAGGGGGCGCCTCGGCGCGGGCGGTGTGGGCATGCGGTGGTTCGACTCGGGCGGTGCATGGGGTGGTGGGGGCTGCTCAGCTGCGTTCGCGGTAGGCGACCGGCAGCGAGTCGACGCCGCGGGCGAGCACTGCCGGGATCCAGCCGATCTCCTCGACCGGTACCGCCGGGGCCAGGCCGGGCAGGCGCGCGAGCAAGGTGCCGAGGGCGACCTGGAGTTCGACCCGGGCCAGGGCGGCGGCGGGGCAGAAGTGCAGGCCGTGTCCGAACGCGAGGTGCGGGTTGGGGCTGCGGTCGAAATCGAGGGTGTCGGCGTCGGGGAAACGTTTCGGGTCGCGGTTGGCCGCGCACAGCGAGACGATGACCGAATCGCCGGCGGGCACGGTGGTCCCGTGCAGATCGTCGTCCGTGCCGAGGAAACGCCACGTGGTGAGTTCGAACGCGCTGTCGTAGCGCAGCAGTTCCTCGACCGCTGCGGGCAACAGGGCGGACTCGGCGCGGAGTCGGGCCAGGTGCCCGGGGTGGCGCAGCAGGGTCATCAGGGCGGTGCTGATCTGGTTGGTCACCGGTTCCTGTCCGGCGACCAGGAGTTGGAAGACCATCGAGTCCAGTTCCTGGTCGGTGAGATCGCCGGCGGTGTGTGCGGCGACCAGTCGGCAGAGCAGGCCGTCGTCCGGGTGGGCGCGCCGGTCGGCGACCACGTCGGCGATGTAGGTCTGGAGTGCGCGCAACCGTCCCTCGTAGTCGGCGCGTCCGGGATCCCTGGGCCCGACCGGCTGGACGACCTTGCACCATTCGCGGCGGAATCCGGCGGCCGACTCGGCCGGGAGGCCGATGACTTCGGCCAGGACCAGGAACGGGAAGCGGGCGGCGAAGCACGCGACCAGGTCGGCGCCGCCGGTGGCGGGCATGGCGTCGACCAGGGTGTCGGCGATGTGTTGGATCCGCGGGCGCAGCGCCTCGATCCGGCGCGGTGCGAACGCGTCGGTGACCAGGCGTCGCATGGCGGTGTGCTTGGGCGGGTCCTGGTGCAACAGGTGAACCTGGAGTTGCGCGTGTTGCGGTTCGGGCATGATCGAGGCGAGGGCACGCCAGCGGTCGTTGCCCAGGTCGTGATTCTTGCCCAGGCGCGGGTCGTTGAGCGTGGCGTGGGCGGCCTCGTAGCCGGTGACCAGCCAGGCCCCGACGCCGCTGGGAAAGCGCACCCGATGAAGGGGGCCGGCGTCGCGAAGCTTGGCGTACAGCGGATAGGGATCGCGCTTGTACTCGCGCCCGTACAGACCGACGGGTTCGCGGGGGTCGCAAGCCGACGCGTCGGTATCCGAGGCCCGCACGCCGGCGTTCGGGCCGGGCACGTCGGTGTTCGGCCCCTGCGCATGGGCGTTCGGGCCCGGTTCGGGCGTGCTTGTACCGGGTTCGACCTGGGTCACGGGGGTGCGCCTTCCTGGTGCGGATTCCCAACGGGGCGTCGCGAAGGGGTGCGGCGGGCTCGGTCCTCGGGGTGCGGACCCGGCCGGCGCGTGCGTAGGTATCCGAGTAGTCGGGCGCGAGCCGACTCCGGTTCCGGCGAAGCGGAGACGGTTTCCCAAGCCCGCCGCCTCTTCCGCTCCCGTGCCACCGTGGGCGCGCAGACGCCGCCGCCCTCGCCGAAGGAAACGGCGAGGGCGGCGGGTGGCGGGCGGACGAGTGGCGGCCGGCGGCCGGCCTGCGGCAGGTGGGTCAGCCGGGCATGGCGGTGCCGCCGTTGACCCGCAGGATTTGGCCGGTGACGAAGCCCGAGGCCGGGGAGGCGAGGTAGCGAATGGCCCAGGCGACGTCGTCCGGTCGGCCGATGCGTCGCAACGCCGCCGCCTCGATGTTGGCGGCATGCGGGACGCCGGCGGTCATCGGCGTATCGATGACACCCGGTGCGACGGCGTTGACCCGTACGCCCCGGGAACCCACCTCGATGGCGAGGGTCTTCGTGAGTTGGGCGACCGCGGCCTTGGACATCGCGTAGCACGCGACGTTGGGGCGCAGCGTGTCGATGGCGCTGGAGGCGACGTTGACGATGCTGCCGTGGCCCTGGGCGGTCATCGCCCGGGCCGCGGCGCGGCAGCCGAAGAAGACGCCCTTGAGGTTGACCGCGAGGACCCGGTCCAGGTCGGCCTCGTCGGTGTCGACCACCGGGCGGGAGTGCGGGATTCCGGCGACGTTCACCATGATGTCGAGCCGGCCGTGCTGCTCGGCCGTGCCGGTGACCAGGCGCTCGACCGCGTCGGCGTCCGTGACGTCGAGGGTGTGCGGGTGGGCGCGGCCGCGACCGTAGGCCGCGTCGATCGCCTCGGCGGTGTCGGCCGCGCCGGGCCCGTTGTGGTCCGTACACACCACGTGGGCCCCCGATTCGGCCAGCCGGACCGCGGTCGCCCGGCCGATGCCGCTCGCCGCTCCGGTGACCACGGCGACCCACCCGGTCAGGTCGTCGGCGGCGGTCATCGCACGCCCCCGTCCGCCGCGTCGAGAGCCGCGAGCGCCACTCGGGCCGCGTCGGCCGCGGTGCGGTAGATGCCCCGGCCCATGAAGGAGGGTTCCGCGTCGAGGCGCACGCCGAACGCGTCGGCGGCGGCCTGCTGGGCACGCCTGCTTCCCGGCTCCGCCAGGGTTGCCAACTCGGCGAGGTGACAGGACAGTTGCAGGTCGTCGGCGAGCACTGCCCGGGCCCGCTCGGCCAGGACGTCGGCGCCGCCGGCGAGTTCCGCGAGGGCGGCGGCGAGCCGTTCGCGCGGTGCGGGCAGCAGGTCGGCGGCGTAGCCGTTCCACCAGCCGCCGTACAACCGGATCACGTTGGCCGCGATGAACTCGGGCCGGTCGTGCAACGGCCGCAGGTACGGGAGGTGTTCGAGGTGCGCGGGCACGCGCAGGCTGTCCAGGATGGCGTCCGGGCGCAGTCCGGCATTCAGGCCGGCCAGCGTATGTTCGACGATGTGGCGCAGCAACTCGGCGGCATGACCGAGGCGTTCGCGGATGACCTGCGCGCCGACGATCGGCATCGAGTGGCCGGGGATCAGGACCTGCGCGTCCAGGGCGGCGATCCGCTCGAAGGCGTCGGCCCATTCCTCGGCGTAGCGCTGGACCTTCTGCGGGTTGCCGGCGTTGGGACACACGCCGTTCCACAGGTCGCCGACGCAGACCAGGCGCCGGCCGGGCATCCACACCCACGTGGCGTCGTCGGTCTCCGCACGCGCGTGGTGCAGCCGGAACTCCTCGCCGCCGATGCGCAGGGTCAGCGCGTCGTCGTAGAGCGTGTCCGGCCAGATCACGTCGGAGTCCTGGCTCGGCCACCAGGTGCGTGATCCGCCGGATTGCCGGGCGTTGAGCGTCGTGTTGAACGCGGCGGTGCGGATGTAGCGGCGGAACCGGTCCATGGTCGCGCGGTGCGCGACGATCCTGGGGCGCGGGTCGCCGCGTCGGGCCGCCTCGGCCAGCAGCGGGCCGTGGCCGAACGCGTGGTCGATGTGCGCGTGGGTGTACACCACGGTGTGCAGCGGCGCCCGGGTGACCGTACGGATCAGCCGGAGCAGTTCCGGTCCGTCGTGGCGCATCCCGGTGTCGACCAGGACCAGGCCCTCGTCGGTCTCGATCACCGCGCAATTGACCACACCCGCGGTGATCTGCCACGTACGCGGCGCCACCTCGATGGCCCGGCCCTTGGGTTCCGACCACACCTCGAACAGCTGCCCCATGGTGCTCACGGGCGTGCGGTGCGGTGGCGTGCCGGCGGTCTCCGGCGCGTCGGCGGCGTCCGGTATCCGATCGTTCATGTGCGTCTCCCTGGGCTGGGCGGACCTGTCCATCACCTGATTGAATCAGGTGATGGACTATCATGATCCGGCAACGGCGACAAGGCCGGGCGACGGCGCTGGAAGGCGGCTACACCATGCGGGAGAACGTGGGGGTGCGATCGGAGGCGGGCGGCGACACGACCGTGCGACGCCTGATCGAGGCCGCCGAACGCCGGATCGCGGAGGTGGGCATCGATGCCGCGTCGATGCGCGCGATCAACGCCGACGCGGGGGTCAACGTGGCCGCGGCGCACTACCACTTCGGCTCCAAGCAGGCCCTGGTACGGGCTGTGCTCGCGCACCGCATGAGCGAACTGGCCGCGCGGCGCGACCGCCACCTCGCCGCACTGGCATCGGCCGCGGAGCCCGCGCTCGACGCGGTCGCCGTCGCGTTCGTGCGTCCGCTCGAGGAGATCGCCCGCGAGAAGCCCTGGGGGCGCACGTACTTGAACTTCCTGGCCGCGCTTGCCCGGGCGGCCCCACCGTGGCGCGAACTGCTGGCCGAACAGGCCGCCCTGCACCGCGCGGCCTTCGACGCCGAACTCGCCCGGTCCCTCCCGGGCCTCCCCCGCGGCGTCCTGCGCACCCGCTTCGGCTGGGCGGCGCTCACCGTGGTCACGGCCCTCGCCGACGCGGCGGATCCGGACGCCACCCCCGGGGTCGCCGACGCCCTGGTCGACTACATCTGCGGCGCCCTGGGCGCACCGGTGCACGGCAAACCCCGCGAGTGAGCGACCCGCCGGGTCGAGGCCCATGTGTTGCCCGGTGACGGGCGCACCGGCGCACCGGGAACCCCGCGGGTGAGCTACCCGCCGCCGCACGAGCGGACGCGGCCGCGCACCGGAACGAATCGTCCGGTGCGCGGCCGCGTCGGCGGAACCCCCGGGGACGACCGGTACTTCGGTCGCCGTCGGGGCGGGGTCGGTCGTGGACTACACCGATGCCATGATGCGGCGCGGCGCGTCGAGGATGCGGCTGACGACCTGGATCAGGATCGGGGGCTGGTCGCTGTCGTGGCGACCGTTGGCGAGGATGTAGTAGACCTGCTCGACCGAGGGCGGCCCGACGGCCAGTGCCTGTCGCACGGCCTCGCCGGACGTGGCCTCGCCGGTCCGCACCGAGTAGGCGGCCGACATGGCGCCGGTCCGGCCGACACCGGCGCCGCAGTGCACGAACACCGGCCCGTCGGACGTCTGCACGACCCGCAGGAAGTCGTCGACCTGTGCCTGGGTGGGGGTCTGACCGTCACGGATCGGCAGTCGGACGAGGTTGAGCCCGGCCTGCGCCGGACGATCGAGCTCGGCCGGGGTCATCTTCTCCGCGCGCAGGTCCACGACGGTGCGCACGCCCCGGTCGGCGAGTGCCCGGTATCCGGGATCACCCGGCGCGGAACCACGCCACACCTTCTCGTCCACCTGCTTGAAGTGCTTGATCCCGGCGACCGAGCCGCCCGACGACTCGCCGTGTTGGGCGACCGCGTGGGCGCCGAGCATGCCCAGGACGGAGACCAGCCAAATCACGCCGTAGCCGAGCGCCCCGACGATCACGTACTTCATGACGCGCCTGCGCACACTCCGCCGACGAGCGGCGGGGGCGGGAGGGCCGGCGGGGCCGG
Organism: Embleya sp. L77; assembly: GCF_055557415.1. Taxonomy (NCBI): domain Bacteria; kingdom Bacillati; phylum Actinomycetota; class Actinomycetes; order Kitasatosporales; family Streptomycetaceae; genus Embleya; species Embleya sp. L77. Next base: position 2,543,741 of record NZ_CM145710.1, on the reverse strand, counting down.
CAGCGGGAGCAACGGGCAGAGGGACCATGGGTCCGGACAACTTGAATCACCGTCGATACAGGCGGGCGGGGGGAACGTCCCGGGCCCTGGGGAACCGACGGGTCGTATTCACAAGCTTAACAAATCGACCTCAAGATATTTAGCCTAAATCAGAACTTTTTTAACAAATATGTCTTAATGGTGAACCGCCTGCGAAACCTTCACGGATCCCGTCACGGGCCGCCCGGCTCACGGCTTCGGCGGCACCTGCCCCTCGCCCACGATCTCGGCACGTGCGTGGAAGACCCTTGCATCCAGCAGGCAGCCGCGCAGGCGCATCATGTCGTGGGCGCCGAGGGCCGGTCGCACGACGCCCACCCACACGTCGGCGTCCAACCGGCCGAGCGCCGCGTACTCGGGGCGGGCTCCGGTGGAACTTCGGCAGCCCTCCCACAATTCGTGCGCGGCCACCTCCCGGGCGATGTCGCGATCGTCGCGCGAGATCACCCGGAAGACGACCGTGCTGGCGACCGCTTCCGGCAGACCCTCGGATCGGCTCTCGGTGGCGTCGGCCAGACGGTCGACGAGCAGGGCGATCAGGAACACCGCGAGCAGGGCGGCGGCGACCATCGTGACCGCGCGTACTCGACGGACCGGCGCGACGGCCGGCCGATCCTCCAGTTGGGTCTCGACGCCGGGGGCGTCCTCGTCGGGTGCGTTCAGGGCTGCCAGCCGCCGGGCCAGCATCCCCGTCGATACCGGGTTCGAGGTCAGCCGGGCGATGCGCTGGATCACCCAGGCGACTCCGGAGAGCACGATGCCCGCGGCCAGCAGAACGGGCACGAACACGTGATGCGGGTCGTCGCGGGCCCGCGCGTCCGCCGCGTCGAGCCAACGAAATCTTGCCTTCCCGCTGTCGCCGTCCACCTGCTCCAACCGTCGCCGGGCCTCCTCGGTCCGGTTGTTCGCATCGCTCAATCGCTGCTCCAGCCGCGAGATCCGGCCCAGCAGCACGGTCGTGGCGACCAGGATCTCGACGATCAGGAAGAGCAGCAGGCAAAAAACGGCGCGATTCCACTCCCAGCGATAGAGATAGACCACCGCGTAACATGCCGACGCGGCTCCGGCCACACCGCCGAGCAGGTACCCCACGTACCTCACGCGCCCGCTCCCTCCTGGAATCCCGCACGGACCCCCGTGCCCGTCCCGCTGCCGTCGGGCACCGCGGGGCCGCCCCCGGCCCCCGACTCGGTGCCGTCGGGCACCGCAGAGCCGACCCCCGTAGCCGGCGGCTCCGTGTCGTCGGGCAGCACCGGCTCGGCCGGGCGCGTCACCCGTCCGGTGCCGCCGTCCACCATGACCGTGGTCCCGGGGACGAAGCGGTCCACGGCGTCGGCCACGCCGACGGCGGTCGGCACCCCGCGTTCCCGAGCCAGCACGGCCAGGTGGGACAGCGGGCTCCCGGTCTCGGACACCAGTCCGGCCAGGCCCGGCAGCAGCGCCGCGAGCGCCGGGTCGAGTACCCGTACCACCAGCACGGCGCGAGGGGGTCGCACGCCGACGCCGTCCCACACGGTGCCGGTGCCCGTACCGCCGCCCGCGCCCTGCCCACCGCCGGCGGCACCGGCGCCGGACCGGGCGGGCTCCGCGACCGGTCGGCCCGCGACCAGATGGAACGCGGCGGGCAGCGGCGGGCGGTCCGGCCGGGGTACCCGGGCGGCCAGGTCGGCCGGGAGGTCGGTGCCGTCGGCCGCCGCGACGAGTTCGCTCCAGCGCAGCTGTGCCACGACCGCCGGGTCGTCGACGAGGCCGGCCGTCGCGAGCCGGGCGGCGAACTCGCGCACCATGCCCGCCTGCATCTCCTGCACCCACCGGATCCGCAACCGCAGCCCCTCCCGGACCGGCAGTGTGCCCACCCCTCTCGGCGCCCCCGTCCAGCCGATTCGATCAGGCAGCCGATGCACCCGATGCAGCGACGGCGGCAGCAGTGCCAGCAGGACCGGGTGCTCGACCATCAGGTCCGCGTCGGATCTGCCCGCCGCACGCCCCTCGGACAGCACGGCCAGTGCCTCGCCGGCGATCGTGACCCCCGAACCGCCACCCGTCAGGGCCCCGGCCAGCGCCTCCTGGGCATGGAGCGCCGACAAGGCCCGGCGACCCCACGACGCGGCGGCCACGAGTCGCCCGCCGAGCATCTCCCCGGGCGCCGGGAAACCGGCGAGCCGGCGATCGACGTCGGCCATCAGGTCCAGTGCGAGCAGGGGCAGCGCCGACCGCAACCGGCCCACCCGCCACGCGGCCCCGGCCGCGCGGGCACCGGGCGCGGGGTTCAGCACGTCCAGGACCCGGTGGGCGGACGGAACGACGCCCAACAACCGCAGGTCGGCCACCGCCCGACCGTCGACGGTGCGCACCGTCGGAACGGTCCGCAACCGGCGTCGCGGCGCGGCGCCGGTGATGTCGAGCGCGACCGCCAGCCCGTGGGCCATCGGCAGCACCCACAGATCCTCCTCCAGCGGTTGCAGCACCTCCGGCAGGGTCTCGCCCACCGGTCCCGGTCCCAACAGGCGTGCGCCTCGGGGCGGTCGCGGGGTCATCGCGGTGATCGGGCGGGACTGGAAGAGCCACAGGCGGTCGTCGTCGTCGAAGCCGAACTCGATGTCCTGCGGGGCCCCGAAAAGCTCCCGGGTCCGCCGGGCGAGGGCCACGAGCCGACGCAGCCGGCGCCTGCCCAGGACAGGCCGGCGGAGCGGTTCGGCGGGGTGCGTGCGCAACCGTCGACCGCGGCGGGTCAGCCGATAGTGGATTCCGTCGACGCGACCGTCCACGAGCGGGGCCGGGCTTCCGGGCACGGCACTGATCATGATGCGGTCGTCGCGGCCCTTGACGGGATCCGCCCCGAACATCACCCCGCCCGCGACCGGATGTGCCATCGGCTGGACCAGGACCGCCATGCCGTCGGCGCCGCCCTCGGGGGTCTCGAGGACGCGGGCGGAGTCGAGGACCGTGCCCACGGCCGCGGTGAACGCGGCCCAGCCCCGCACGTCCGGGACGGTCGCGAAGCGGCCTGCCATCGAGGAGTTCGCGGTGTCCTCGTGAACCGAGGAGGAACGCACGATGAGCGACCGGGCGCCGCCGGCGGCCAGGTCGAGCCAGGCTCGACGCAACGATTCCACGCCGTGCGGGGCATTGGGTGCGCGGTCGGCCGGGACCACCACGAACCCCGGCAGCACCGGCAGTCCGGCGGCGGCGGCGCGGGCCAGCGGTGCGGCCTTCCCACCGGTCAGGCGCGGATCGTCGGCCCGTTCTGCGTGCAATGGCACGATGGCCAGCCGGTTCGCGTCGATCGCCATGGCGGGCTCCCTTCCGCCGCCGCCGGTGCTCGTGCCGACGAGGTCCGGATGCCCGTGCGCGGGGCAGGGATTCTCCCGGGCCCGCGACCGCCGAGCAGTGCCGGCGTCCCGACATTCCAGCATCCCTCCCGACCCGCACACAGGCAATCCGACCGGGTGGAACCGGCCGGCTCGGCACCGCTGCGAGCACACCCCGAACGCGCGCCCGGCGGCAGGCATGCGCACTCGTCGGCCGACCATCGCCCGGAGCCCGCAACCCGGCGGGGCGGTGGCGATCACGGTCGACGGGCCGCCCAGGCCGTCCGGCCGCTGCGCATCGTCAGGTCGCGGCGGTCGACCAGTGCGTCGGGTCCGTCGTTCGCCAACAGGCGGTCGAGCGTGTCCAGGTCGTCGGCGGCCAACCGATCGCCGAACGCGGCACGGAAGCGGCTCAGCAGGGCGTACGCGTAGCGCACCGCGACCGGCGGCGCCGGACTCGCCTCGATCGTGAAGGTGTGCCGCCCCACCATCGCGAAACCGGCCCGCTCCAGATACGGCCGCCAATCGGGGTACGCGTTCCCGCCCGCCCGCGCCGCGGCCTCGTGGCAGCGCGCCTCCAGGCCGGGCCGGCCGATGCCGAGGTCGTCGGGCAGGAAGCGGGGCAGCGCGTCCATCTCGACCACCACCAGCAGGCCGCCCGGATTCAGCGCCGCGTGGATGTCGCGCAGCAGGTGGTCCGGATCGGCGAAGTGGTGCAGCGACGAGGCCGCCCACGCGACGTCCACGGCGTCGATCGACGGCCAGGCGACCTCCAGGTCGGCCTGCACGACGTGCAGCCGATCCACCGTGAGGCCGGCCGTCGCGGCGGCCGTGCGCAGTCGGTCGAGCAGCACCGCCGAGCTGTCGATCGCAACGATCTCGGCCGCCTCGAAGCGGCGGGCCAGCGCCAGGCTCCCGGTCCCGGTGCCCGCGCCCACGTCGGCGATCCGACGCGGCGCCTCGGGGCCGTGCCGGCGGACCCAGTCGGTCAGCTCGTCCAGGAGCGACCCGAACACCTCGGCGTCCAGGTCCAACATGTCCGCCCACCCGGATTCGTCGTGGGGCCGGTGCGGATCGCCGTGCGGTGTGTCCGTGCCGCCGCCGTGCCGATCGTGCTGCTGCCGGTGCTGGTGCTGGTGCTGCTGCCGGTCGTGTGGATGCCGGTGCTGCTCCCGGGTCTGCTCTCGGCCCTGCTCGTGGCCCTGCTTCCGGTCCGGTCCCTGAGGATGAGAGTGCGTGGTCATGCCTTCACGGTAGGCGCATTCATGCGCGGGACACATACACTCTTGCCTATGACGCAAGAACTGGGGCTCGATCACGTCGTCCGCCACCGAATCCGCGGGTTGCGCCTCGCCCGGGGCTGGTCCCTGGACGCCCTCGCCGCCCGTTGCCATCTGAGTCCGTCCAATCTGAGCCGGATCGAGACCGGACACCGGCGGATCGCCCTGGACCAGTTGGTCGCCATCGCCCGGGCCCTGGACACCACGCTCGACCATCTCGTCGAGTCCGTCGACGACGAGGACGTGGTGATCCGGCCGCAGGCGTGTCACACCGAAGGCATGACCAGTTGGCTCCTGTCCGGCGAGCGTGCGCTGAACGGGGTCACCGTGGCCAAGCTGCGGATCACCCCCGACCGGCCGACCGGGGCCGAACACCTGAAGGTGCATCCCGGCCGCGAGTGGTTCACCGTGCTGTCCGGCACGGCCCGCCTGCAACTGGGCGAGCGGGTCCTCCTGATCCAGGCCGGCGACGCGGCCGAGTTCTCCACGATGACTCCGCACAGCGTCGGGGCCCAGGACGGGCCCGTGGAGATCCTGATCATCCTCGACCACAACGGGGAACGCTCCCACCTCCCGACCGGAGCGGTTCCGCGCCGGTGAGCCCGGCCGGTCGCCGCAGCACCCGCCCCATCGCCCGGGCCGCCGGCCGCCGGCACGACAGCGACCTGTCGAGGTGGTCGCTCGTTCACCGGGCATGAGCAACCACGTCCCGCCGACCGACGAGTCCCCCACCGTCGCCGACACCCGCATCTCGCCCGAACAGCGCGCCGCCCTGGAGCGGCTGACCTCGGCCGGCGACCGCGCCGGCGCCTGGTTGTGCGCGCACGGCCGGCCGGGTGGACCGGCCTGGGCGCTCGCCGGCGCGATCGAGCACGTCCTGCGCAGCCTGCACGTCGCCGACCCCGCCGGCCGCACCACGCGTCCCGGCGTCGACACCGATCTGCTCCGCTACCTGGACCCGTACGCGAGCCCGGCCGGCCCGGTACTCGGCGCCGTCCCGCTGACCGCCGCCGAGACCGTCGCGGTGCTCACGGCAGCCGGCTGCGCCCGGATCGCCCCGCAGGCGATGTCCCGCGCCGACTGGGCCGATCACCTGCGGGTTCTGGCCGACGCCATCGACGACGCCCTGGACCACGCCGCCCACTCGCCCCAGCCGCCGACTGCCCACCGACTGCACCGGAACACGGGGACGAGATGACCCGCGCCACCGCGCCCATCCGCCGGTCCGGCCCCGCACCGGACGCCACCGCGCCGAGCCACGGCCCCGAGAAGCCGACCGCCGTCCCCGCCGACCGGACCCGGCGGATCCCGGACCGTATCGCGATCGCCCTGCCGGTCCTCGTTCTCGCCGTCATGGGTTGGCATCGGCGCTGGATCACCGACGACGGACTGATCTACGTCCGCGCGGCCCGGGAGATCCTGGCCGGCAACGGGCCCGTGTACAGCCCGGGCGAACGCGTGGAGACCTCGACGGGCACGCTGTGGCAGTGGCTGCTGGTGCTGCTGGACGCACTCACCCCGGGCGACCCGGCCCGCATCGCCGTGTACGCCGGACTCGTGTTGTCGATCGCCGGCACCTGGGCGGCCCTGGCCGGCACCCGCAGGTTCCTGCGGGCCGAAACCGGTCGGCTGTTGGTTCCGGCCGGCGCACTGGTGTTCGTTGCGCTGCCCCCGGTCTGGGACTTCGCCACGTCCGGGTTGGAAACCGGGCTGCTGGTGGGCTGGATCGGCCTGTCCTGGCGACTTCTCGTCACATGCGGGCCGGACGATACGACCGTCGCACGGCGGCTGGGCATCGCCGTGGGGTTCGGGCTCGGTCCGCTGATTCGGCCGGAACTGACCGCGACCTCGCTCGTTTTCCTGATCGCGATGGTGCTCGCGGCCCGCCTGCCGTGGCGGCCGGCGCTGGTGGTGTTCCTGTGCGCCGGCGCGCTGCCCGCGGCGTACCAGATCTTCCGGATGGGCTACTACGGCCTGCCCTACCCGATGCCCGCCGTCACCAAGAGCGCGACGCGGCAGCTCTGGGGGCGCGGCTTCGACTATCTCGTCGACTTCGCCGATCCCTACCGGCTGTGGATTCCGGCCGTGCCGGTCCTGCTGATCGTCGCGGTGCTGCTGGTCGGCCGCGGTCCGCGGGATCGGCGTACGTGGGTCCTGGGCGCGGCGCCGGTGGTCGCGGCGCTCGCGCAGGGCGTGTACGTGCTCCGGGTCGGCGGCGACTTCATGCACGGACGGATGTGGTTGCCGGTCCTGCTGCTCGCGCTGCTTCCGGTCCTGCTCGTGCCCGTCGATCGGCGTGTGGCGGCGCTGGTCGTGCTGGTGCCGCTCTGGGCGGCCTGGTGCGGTGTCTCGCTGCGTTCCGGTCTGGTCACCATGCCGGGGCCCCGGGCGGGCACGTACCAGACCTGGAACGAGCGTATGGTGTACGTGAATTGGACCCGCACCACGAATCCCACCACCTCCGGCGCGCACGGTTCGACCCTGCCCGGGTTGCGCGCGGAACTGTTCCGGATGGATGCCGACGGCAGGCGGATGCTGGTGATGGACGGGAACCACCTTTCCGACGTCGCAGCCCTGCCACCGCTGCCGCTGCGTCGCGATCTCCCGGCGAAGGAGGGGCTGATCATGGGTCGGCTCGGGGTCGGCGGCGCGGTCACCCCGCTGAACGGGATCGTGGTGGACGTGTGGGGCCTGAGCAACACGGTGGGCGCGCACATCGAACCGACCGCGCACGTGGCCGCGGGGCACGAGAAACTCCTCCCGCTCGCCTGGAACATCGCGCTCTACGTGGACCCCGCCGCGTGGTCGTCGATCCCGGCGCGGGTGGTCTCGCTGGAGGACGTCCGCGCGGCCCGCGCGGCGCTGGACTGCGGCGACCTGAAGGAACTCCTGCGCTCGACCACCGACGAGTTGACCCCCGGCCGCTTCCTGCGCAATCTCACCGGTTCCTTCTCTCGCGCCACGCTGACCATCCCGCCCGACCCCAGGGCGGCCGAACGCAAGTTCTGCACTCGCTGAGCGCACCGGGCGGCGGCACAATCCCGGTCAACGTCCGCGTCCGCGTCCGGGTGCGGCTGCGGGTGCGGATGCGGGCCGGGCGGCGGCGGTTCGAGGCGCCGCCGCCCGGTACCGGTCATGCGTGCGCGAGCAGGGCCGCCAGCGCGGTGGCCGTGGCCGGATGGCGCTCGATCAGGGCGGCGCCCGGCGAGCCGGCTTCCGCCGGCGTCCACGGGTCGTCGCAGCCCAGCAGGGCCGCCACCGCGTCGCAGGTGGCCGGGTGGGTCGCGAGCAGCGCCAGGCCGGGACCGCCGCCGCGCGAACGGCCGCCGGCCGGCGGGGCTTCCGGACCGGGTTGGGCCTGCCAGGGCGGCACCCAGGTGTCCAATGCCGCCAATCGGCCCGGGAAGATCCGCCCCGCCTCGCGGATCAGCAGCGGCGCGAGCTCGGCGCCGCCGGAGCGCAACGTGCCGATCAGGGTCGGCAACCACGGCAGCAGCACCGGGTCCGGCAGCCGGGCGAACGCGTTGGACACCGCCTCCACGACGAAGTCGGTCAACCCGGGCACCGGCTCCAGCGCGTGCACGAACCCGCTGAGGTACTGCGGATAGGCGGGCAGCACCAGCGGATTGCCCAGCAACTCGTCGCAGCGCAGCCGCAGGTCCGCCCGGGACAGCCGGCCCAACTGCGCCTGGGCCGCCCACAGCAGCGCGACCTTGGCCGGCTCCTCCGGATGCGACTGCGCGACCGCCAACTCCAGCTGGGTCCGGTCGCAGCCCAGCGACAGCGCCAGGCTCTCCATGCCGAACAGGAAGCCCAGCATCGCCGCGACCTGGCGCACACCCGCGTCCTCGTCGGTGAACGCGGTCGGCAAAAGCGTGCAGTAGTGCGCGTATCCGGTCCTGACGAACGACTCGATCCAGGTCGGGAGCACCGGCTCTCTGGTGCGGTAGTACGCCAACAACCGCCGTACCCTGCGCAGCACTTCCGGCGCACCGTCCACGCTGCGCTCGGTCGCGAGCACCTCCAGCGCCCGGATGCCCAGTTCCTCGGCGAGGCGACCGCCGCGCAGGTACAGCGTCGCGTCCTCGACGGCCTCCAGGACGCTCGCCGCGGTGGCGTGCGGGCCGTAGGCGACGCGGCGCAGCCGCTGCTCCAGCACCTGTTCGATGCTGACACCCTCGTAGCCGAGTTCGATCAGCGCGCGCTGCTGGGTGCCCAGCGCCAGGTCCCACGACTCCTGGATCGGTCGCTCGCCGAGTCGCCGCTCGCCCATGATCGGCCGGGCCGTACCCGGCGGCATCAGATAGCGCAGCATCCACAACACGTCGGAGCAGCGCTCCAGTTCCGGCCGGGCCGCGATGTCCAGCAACGCCCGCCGCACACCGCGCTGTTCCAGGTTCAGACCGAGCGGTGCGAGCCGGTCGTGCACGTCGCGGGCCAGCGGCGGCAGGGCGTCGTAGCCCACCTTGCCGATCCGGTCGCCGCCCATCATGATCTCGACCAGCCGGCGCACGTCGCGCCGACCCGGCACGACGTCCTTCTCGATGCAGGTGACCGCCGCGTCCTGGAAGTCGTACGGCGTGGGTTTGGCCCGGTCGCGCATCCCGGCCAGCAGGATCGACGTCTCGAACACCGCGATGGCGTCGGCGGTGGAGGCGAGGTAGCCGTTGCGGCGCGCGGCCCGCACCACCTCGACCGACCAGCCGAGCAGTTCGTCCTCGTCCAACCGGTCGAGCACCGGCGGCCGGCCCAGGAAGCCGGACAGCCTGTCGCCGGCCGGCGGGTTCGGCACGACCGGCACCGCTGCCGGCGGCGGGGTGATCGTGCCCTTCCTCGGTTTCGCGGCCTTCTTGGCGCCCGCCTGGCCGGTCAGCCGGAACGGCTGCACTCCGGTGCGCTTGAGGTTCTTCGCCCACACCGTCGCGGCGATGGACACCGAGCCGGCCGCGAGACCGAACTGCGCCTCGATCGCGGCGTGGCTGGAGGGGATCAGCCCGTGCTGCCAGGTGGTCGCGGTGCGCGGGCCGATCTCGAAGGTGTCCGTGCCGTCCACGCCGAACTCCGCGACCCGGGCCGCGGCGTGGAAGGCGCCGCAGACGTACAGGCAGTCCGCGGGGTCGGTGCCGGTGGCGGCCAGGTGTTCGCGCATCCGGGTCCACATGTAGCGCTCGCGGTCCTCGTCCACGCGCACCCGCTGCGGGTCGCCGGGCGCCAGTCGGCGGAACAGGCTGCCGATCAGCACCATGACCTGTCGGTAGGTGTCGTGGTCGCAGTCGCCGAGCGGCAGTTCGACGTACTGGTGCCACCATTCCGACCAGTGCCGCACACGGCCGTGCCGCAGCAGGTGCTCCTCCAGTTCGGCGAAGCGCGGGCGCAGGTCGCCGATCTCCAGGCCGATCGCGTCGCCGTGCAGCGCGCTTTCCTCCTCGGCCGGCGCGTCCGCATCGGCCGGCTCGGCGGCGCCGGTGCCGCGCGGCTCCCACTGGTAGACGTGGTCGGAGGAGCGGTCGACCAGGACCAGTTCGACACCGGGCGTGTCCAACGCGTAGGCGATCGCCTGGTATTCGGCGGACGCCTCGGTGATCGGCGCGACCACCGACAGCGGCGCCCACTCGATCGGGAAGCCGTCGATCTCGGACGCGAACGCCTGTACGGCCACCGGGAGCGTGCAGTTGCGCAGCTCGGACAACAGCGGGGCCATGTCCTCGCACAGTTCGAGGTAGACCACCTTGGGCTGCTTCGCTCGCAGCCGCCGTGCCATGGCGATCGCCGAGGCGGGCGAGTGGTGGCAGACCGGGAAGATCTCCAGGGGTTCGCGGGCCGCCCGGTCGACGTCGTCGACGATGCCGAGCAGGATGTCCTGGAGCGCGTCCGGGCCGTCGGCGAACGTCGCCGCCGCATCCCGGAGTTGGCCGCGCAGCGCGTCGAACGCGCCCTCGTTCGGGCCGGTCACGACAGGGCGGCGATCGCCGTACGACCGCCCTCCAGGAACTCCGGCCAGTGCCCGCCCTCTTCCTTGCCGCGCGGCTCGATCACGCCGTGCAGGTACTTGTTGATGATGGCCAGGTCCTCCGGTTCGCGCCGGGCCAGCGATCCGACCAGCGAGGAGGCCAGGGTGTGTGCGGTCAGCGCGCGGTCGCCGAAGAAGTTGCCGTGCAGGATGGCGTCCTCCAGCACGCCGATCTGTTCGGCGGTGGACAGCGACGATTCGAGCTTCTCGTCGTCGCTGCCGGCCGCCGCTGCCGCTGCGCGCAGGTCGGCGAAGCTCTGGAGCAGCACGTCCAGCAGGGTCGGCGGCACCTCCAGCTCGATCCGGTGCCGGCGCAGCAGTTCCTCGGTGCGGAAGCGGACGATCTCCGCCTCGCTCTTGCGGTTGGTCACCACCGGGATGCGGACGAAGTTGAAGCGGCGCTTGAGCGCGGAGGACAGGTCGTTGACACCGCGGTCGCGGCTGTTGGCGGTGGCGATGATCGAGAAGCCCGGCTTGGCGAACACGATGGCGTCGTCGTCCAGTTCCGGCACCGAGACGTACTTCTCGGACAGGATGGAGATCAGCGCGTCCTGTACGTCGCTGGTGGAGCGGGTGAGTTCCTCGAACCGGCCGATGGCGCCGGACTCCATCGCGGTCATGATCGGCGAGGGAATCATCGACTCGCGCGACTGGCCCTTGGCGATCACCATGGACACGTTCCACGAATACTTGATGTGGTCCTCGGTGGTGCCGGCCGTACCCTGCACGACCAGGGTGGAGTTGCGGCAGATCGCGGCGGCCAGCAGCTCGGCCAGCCAGCTCTTGCCGGTGCCGGGGTCGCCGATGAGCAGCAGGCCGCGGTCGGAGGCGAGGGTGACGATGGCGCGCTCGACGATGCTGCGATCGCCGAACCACTTCTGTGCGATCTCCCGGTCGAGGCCGTCCGCGCGCTCGGAGCCCAGCACGAACAGGCGGATCATCTTCGGGGACAACCGCCAGGTGAAGGGCTTGGGGCCGTCGTCGACGGACTCCAGCCAGTCCAGTTCCTCGGCATACTTGAGCTCGGCGGGCGCGCGCAACAGGTCGGACATGTCAGGGCCTTTCTAGGCGAGGAACGTCTTGAGTTCGTGGACGAGCTTGCGGATGTGGCCGGAGATCACCGGTGTGCCCAGGTCCTTGAAGCGTTCGCGGAACCAGGGGTTGACGCTGCCGCGGCCGGAGCTGGTCACCGAGCCGACCGGGATGAACTTGGCCCCGGAGCGGTGCACGGCGGCCATGCTGTCGAACAGCCGATCGGTGTGCCATTCGTAGAAGTCGGAGATCCACACCACGACGGTGTTGCGCGGTTCGGCGATCTTGGGCCGGGCCAGTGCCATGGCGACCGTGCCGTCGGTGCCGCCGCCGAGTTGCGTGCGCAGCAGGGTCTCGAACGGGTCGTGCACCCAGGGGGTGAGGTCGATGGCCTGCGTGTCGTAGGCGATCAGGTGTACGTCCACCTTCGGCAGTCCGGCGAAGATCGAGGCCAGGATGGTGCAGTTGACCATCGAGTCGACCATCGAGCCCGACTGGTCCACGACCACGATCAGCCGCGAGGGTGTGGTCTTGCGGACGGTGTGCCGGTAGAAGAGGCGGTCGACGTACAACCGCTCCTCCTCGGGACTCCAGTTGGTGAGGTTCTTCCAGATCGTGCGGTCGATGTCCAGGTTGCGGAACACCCGCTTGGGCGGGATCGAGCGGTCCAGCGTGCCGACACTGGCCTTGGCCAGTTGGGTGCGCAGCACCTCGGCGACCTCGTCGACGAAGCGCCGGATCAGGTCCTTGGCATTGGCCAGGGCGACGCCGGACAGGTTGTTCTTGTCCCGCAGCAGTTGCTCGATCAGCGACATGCTCGGGGTCAGCTGTGCGGCGAGCCTGGAGTCGGCGAGCACTTCGCGCAGGTGCATGCGTTTGACCAGGTCCGCCTCGATGGCGGCGAGTTCCGGGCCGATCGCCGGGATCAGCGTGCCGAGATCGGGTGTTCCGGTACCGCCGCCGGAGCCGGTCCGGGCGGTGCCTCGGCCTGCGGCTCCCGGGCGACCGCCGCGCAGTTCGCCGGGCTTGCAGCCGAAGGCGCGCTCCAGCCATCCGGCGTCCGACTGCCACCGGGACAACTGCCCGGCGCTGACCGTGCCGGATCCGGTGCTCAGCACGTTGAGCAGCACCTTGGACACCAGCGCGGCGCGGCGCACCTCGGCGGCCCGGTCGCGTCCGTCCGGCTCCGGCTCGGGCACCATCAGGCCGTCGAACTCTGCGGCCAGTTCGGGGTGTCGCTGCACGATCGCGTCGACGGACGCCTGCGGGTCCAGCAGCGCCGGCGGCAGGCCGAGGTCCTCGACGACGGCCATGCTCGCCGATTCGAGGCTCGCCTGCTCCTCGGGGTCGAACAGGCGGGCCAGGAGGCGCCAGTACAGGACTTGGCGACGGTTCTCGTCGGCAACCGACTCGGGGGCGGGTTCGCCGGCTGGTTCGAGGGCCGGGTCCGTGGCGGATTCGGGGGCCGGCTCGGCAGTGGGTCCCGTGGTGGCGGGTACGACCGTCGGGTCGGCGACGGATTCCGTGGTGGCGGGTACGGCGGTCGGCTCTGCGGTGGGTTCCGCGGTCGGCCCGGTCATGTGCGGAGCAACTTTCCGGCACGCTCGCGCAACACCCGCACGGCTTCGGTGGCGGCCTGCTCGGCCTTGGCGCCCATCTTGTCGGCCGTGCCGCCGGCCCAGGCGCCGGCGTGGATCGTGGCGGTCTTCTTCTTCACGACGGTCTCGACGGCGAGCGGCTGGATCCGGAAGGCACCGGCGTCCCAGCGCAGCAGACCGATGCAAGCGCTCGACGCGGCGACGGCTTCGGGAGTGAGCGGGCCGGCCGTCGGGATGCGGTCCGGGTCCACGGCGAGTCGGTGGCCGGCGAGCGTGAACGCGAGCCGGCCGTCCTCCCGCTGCACGGCGTAGTCCTCCAGGAACACCGGTATCGCAATGCCGGCCGGATGCCGGTCGAACGGTGCGATCGCCCCGGCGCCCGCGCCGGGCAGCGCGACCCGGGCGGTGGCGAACGCGTCGGCGGGCTCGCCGAGTCGCGCGTGCGCCTCGCTCCAGATCAGGTCGCCCTCCGCGGTGATCGGCATGTCCGTCAGCTGCATCGAGCGGCCGTCGCCGGCGGCCGCCGGCAACGACATGTGTGGGCGCAGCAGTTGCCACACCCCGACCCCGACGACCGTGTCCGGCTTGGGTACCGAGACGCTCGCCCGCACCAGCCGGGGCGCGCTGCCGTCGGCGGGCTCGAACACCGCGTGGACCTGGGCCTGTACGGCGGTCGCGTGCTCGTGCAGGTCGACGCCGAGCGGCAGCAGCCGGCCGGTCACGGTGTCGGTGGCGGGCGGCCCGGCGGTGCCGGGACGGGTCAGCAGCATCGCCCGCGACCACAGGTCGGCCCAGCGGCGCACCGGGATGCGTTCCAGGGCGGCGCCGGGGCAGGACGCCGCGAGTTCGGCGGCGAAGCCGTCCAACAGCGTGGCCGGACGACGCAGCGCCGGATCCGGGAGCATCGCGACCACGACCTGCCCCGCGCCGGAGACCAGGTCGTGGTCGATGCCCTGCCATCCGGCGCGGGCCAGGTCGGCGAGCCAGGCACGGGCCGCGACGAGCAGGTTGACGGCCTCGAACGTGCCCGGTTCGACGGCCGATTGCTCCGCGCGACCTCGACCGGTGGCCTCGTCGGCCCGGGTGACGAGCGCGTCGTGGATCGCGCCGAGCAGCGCGGTGCGGGCGGCGGCGAGGGCCAGCAGGTGGTCCTCGCTCGCGGCGCCGACCGCCGCCTTCTCGACCGCTTCGGCGACCAGGGACGCGAGCGGTGTGCCGGCGACGGCGGCGGCCAGTTCGGTCAGCGCGGCGGCCTGCGCGGGCCGGGGTCGGAGCAGGCCGCCGATCAGGGTCCGGTCGAACGCCTCGACCACCGCGAGGGCCTCGTCGAGTCCGGCGATGGGTTCGGCGAGCAGGTCGGCGCGCATCAGGCCACCGCCCTGGTCGGCGGGAACCACTGCATCTCCGGCAACGGCTCGGTGGTGGCCGGGAGTTCGAGGTATCCGAGGTGGCGCAGGAACCGACTGAAGACGGGCGCGGCAGCTGTGGCGTCGGCGTGCGCCGGGCGGGTGGCGGTCATGGCCGAGGTGATGGCCGGTGCGCCGGCCGCCGCGTCGACCGGCTCGATCCGCAGGTAGCGCGCGACCCGTTCGGCGCCGTACTGGAGCACCGCCTCGGTGATCAACGCTCCGATGTGCTTGCAGAACGAGCCGCGGGCGCCGCCGCAGGGCCGGTTGTTGTTGGTGCTGCACGCGAAGGCGTAGCTGCGCGCCGCGACCGACGAGACGTAGACCCGTCCGATGTCGGAGCCGCTGGACACCACGCCCTGGAGGCGCCCGTCTGCCAGTTCGACGAACGGAACCTTGGCGAGCTTGCGCGGCCGGGCGGGTGGGATCACCCGCGCCGTGCTCGACGCCTCCCACATTTCCCCATCCGGGAACACACCATCTCCTTTACACCCAGGGGTTCGCCCCACCTGATCGGCGGGACGGGCTGAACGTACTGGCGATCACCGACAGCACGGGAACCGGCCCCGGGCCGGGAGACGGCGGAGGTGCGGACCACCGATACGAGGCCGGCTTCCTTTCCGAGGCGCGGGAGTTGCCGACTCGGTGAGGGTGAGCGCCGGAGTCGCCCGACTCGCCGGCGGGGTGGTCACGGTCCGCCGGTGCGGCTGTGGCATCGTGGCGAGTTCAGTGCGAGTTCAATGCGAGTGCAGTGCGCAGCGGCGCCCCGACGAACGCGAGAGGCCTTGACGTGCCCGAAGACGTATTCGCCCTTCCCGTCGTCCGGCGCCTGGACGCCGACCTCTCGCTGCGCCGGCTCGGCGCGCTGGATGTGGTCGTAGTGGACCACCCGCACGTTCGTGCGGCGATCGCCCTCCAGGGTGCGCACCTTCTCGCCTGGCAGCCACAGGGCACGGAGCCGGTGTTGTGGCTGAGCGAGACCGGCACCTTCGAGGAGGGTCGGGCGGTGCGCGGCGGCGTGCCGATCTGCTGGCCGTGGTTCGGCCCGGCGGGCCGCCCGAACCACGGGTTCGCCCGCATCCTGCCGTGGACGCTGCTCGATTGCGGCGAGGACGACGACGGGGCGCACGTGAGTCTGGTCCTGCGGGACGGCGAGGAGTCGCGGGCGTACTGGCCGTTCGCCTTCGAGGTGGTCGCCCGCTTCACCCTGGGGCGGCGGGAGTGCCGGATCGAGCTGACCGCCCGCGGCGACTTCGAGAGCACCGCCGCATTGCACACCTACCTGCGCGTCGGCGACCTCGACGGCGTCCGGGTCACCGGTCTGGACGGGCACTACTTCGACAAGGTCCTCGACGTCGAGGCGGACGCCGACCAGGACCCCGCCACGGGCCGGGACGGGCTGTCCTTCCCGGACCGGATCGACCGCATCTACACCCGCCCGGACGAGGTCAGCCGGCTGCACGACCCCGCCGGGAAGCGCATCGTCGAGGTGCACCATGCCGGGCACAGCGACGTGGTCGTGTGGAACCCGGGCGCGGAACTCACCCGCACGATGGCCGATGTGCCCGACGACGGCTACCGGGAGTTCGTCTGCGTGGAGACCGCCCGCATCTCCCGGCCGCTGGTGAGCGACCCGCAGGCACCCACGCACCTGACCGCGACCCTTCGGATCGCCGCCGACGCCTGAGCCCCGTCCGGCGGAGCCTGGTGGGACGGGCGGGGGGCTCGTCCCCGGCCACAAGGAAACGGCGCCGCCCCACGAGGGGTGTGCGGCGCCGTCGATGTCGAGGTCGGTGAGGGTGGCCACCTCACGGCGGAAGGCACACCGTGGCTCCAGCCGAGCGGTATTCCACGGCGGCAATGGTTGGGCCCGGGGGCACACCCTCACCGACACCCGCACAACCTACCTTCTCGCCGAATCATTCCCGGCCGCGAACTCCGCCGCGTCCCGGAAGGTGATCACCTCGGCTTCGGTCGAGGCAGGATCCGTCGACACGTGCAACTCCTTCGGCCGGAAAGGTCCGCCCACTGCGTCCCCCGCGCCGGCCCAAGATGGCGAGCCGGCGCCGCGTCCACATGCCGTCCGCGACCCGATTCGCCGGAGCGTTTCGACCGCCGATGCGTTCGCCGCAACAGCCGGGGCGAGTTCGAGGCGGGTCGGATCCGGAGTCGGGGTCGTCGGCCGTCGGTCGGTCGCACAACGATGCGATCGGGCGCCGTCGACCGAACGGCAACCGATCGGTATCCGACCGAGCGGACAACTTTCATCCGGGTCGCCGTCCGCCCGCTTTATGGATCACAAACAAGCGCCGGGAGGCAACCAATGTCGTCGAATTACCGGAAAGGCGGCGGCGCAGCGGCTGCGAATAGCCTCCGGAGAAGCCGACTTCGCCATGCCCAATGCCCGGTCGAACTTCCCTTCCCGGATGGCCGGCGCGTTTCCCGCGCCGATGCCGCTCCGCACACTCGCGGTGCGCGGGATCACCGGATCGACGACGACCCCGCCGGCGGGAGCGCCTGCGGGGTCGTGGTCGTATCCGGGTCGTTGTCGTATCCGGGCGATGCCGGGCATCACCCGCGCAGGAAAGTCCCGCCGCGGTGCGGCCGACGCGAACACCGTGGGGCCCGCTAACGATTGCCGGCCGTCAGTGCGCGGCCTGGTACCTCTCGATGAGATCCGCGGGAACCCGACCGCGCGCATTGACCTCGATGCCCTGCGACCTTGCCCATTCACGGACCTTCACGGGGTCCGGGCCCTGACCGGTGGTACGGGCTCCCTTGCGGCCACGGCGGGCGGCGGTACCGGTCTTGCGAGCGGCACCGAAGTAGGGCGCCAGCTTGTCCAGCAACTGCTGATAGGTGTCCTCACCGAGGTCGATCTCGTAGGTGACGCCATCCAACGCAAAAGTGTGGGTCGCGATGTCTTCACCGGTCTCGCCGGTGACATCATCGGTGTAGAGCGTGACTACGCGCTGAGCCATTGTTGAGAATCCCCTTCCTGGGAGCGGGGAGATCGTACACCCATACCCCGAAGTCCGGCCCCCTCGAAAATGGACGACGGGATAACGACTCGGGATCTCACCCGTACTCGAGGCCGACTCCGGCGTTGCGCTCAATGCCGGGGACGAGTTCCTGTGGTAGACCGGGACGGTTATGTCTTCGCCGTCGACCGGCGAAAGATCGGCCGCCGGGAAGATCCCGAAGCTTGGCATTTGCCGGCAGGCATCCCATGTACCCATTGCCAATGAGTCGTGATTCTCCGCACGAACCGCCGGCCGATCCACACGCGGTGTGCCGTACCCGCGGCACAGGAACCACATCGGAACCGGCGGGCGGTCGAACCTACGATCTCCGGAACCCGGAGTTGACGTTGTTGTTCAGACACGAGGTACTGACCAAAATCGCGTCCGGCGAGGTCGACCTGGCCTTTCGACGGTGGCGCAGACCGGCCGTACGGCCCGGCACCGCCTGCGTACCGAGGTCGGCGTGCTGGAGGTCGGCCCGGTCGAGGTGGTGCCGGAGGACCGCGTCTCCGACCGGGACGCCCGGCGCGCGGGCTACCCCGGCCGGATGGAGCTGCCGGCCGACCAACGCCCGGGAGACGACCGGCAGTTGTACCGGATCGGCCTGCGCCTCGCCGGCCCGGACCCGCGTGTGGACCTACGCGAGGACACCGACCTGTCGGCGGCGGACCTCGACGGGATCGTCGCGGGATTGCGCCGCCTGGACGCGCGCAGCGGGCGCGGCCCGTGGACCATCGCGATGCTGGAACTGATCGCCGCCCACCCGGCCGTACGCGCGCCCGACCTGGCGGCCGGCCTCGGCCGGGAAACGGCCCGCTTCAAGGCGGACGTCCGCAAGCTCAAGGAGCGCGGCCTCACCGAAAGCCTGGCCGTCGGCTACCGCATCTCCCCCCGCGGACGGCTGGTACTCGACCATCTCACCCGCACCGCGCCCGATTGACCACCTCGGCACCCGAACACGGGCGCAATCTCGCGGCCGACTCCTTCCACGCCGCCTGGACGCGACGCGCGCAGCCCCGCCGAGTTCTCGGCGCTCGGCCCAGCGCACGGCGAGGGGTACCACCAGTCCCGTCAGGGCGAACAGCGCTCCCACGACGTCCCCTCCGCAGCGCCTGAACAGCGGACCGCGCGCGGCAGACGAAGCCGGCGATGCCGAATGCGCGCATGCGGCGGCGGTGCCGGCGGAGGAGGGGGCTCCTTCGCCGGCACCGCCGGGGGGGGTGACGGGGTTGCCGTCGGGGTTGACGCGGTGGGAGTCAGCGGTGTTCCAGGGCGATCGTCGGCAGGGCGCGCTCCAGCGGCTTGGGGAGCCACCAGGCCTTGCGGCCGAGCAGACGCATCACCGCGGGCACGATCAGGCAGCGGATCACCAGGGCGTCGAGCAGGATCGCCACCGCCAGGCCCAGGCCGAACTGTTGCAGCATGCGGTCCTCGCTCAGGACGAAGGCGCCGAAGACCACGATCATGATGGCCGCCGCGGCGGTGATCACCCGGCCCGTGGTCGCCAGCCCTTCGCGGACCGCGTGCGCGGCGTCCTGCGTGCGCTGCCACTCCTCGTGGATGCGGGCGACCAGGAAGACCTCGTAGTCCATCGAGAGTCCGAAGACGATCGCGAAGATCATCACCGGGATGAACGCCTCGATCGGTCCCTCCTGCACGCCGAACATGCCGTGTTGGAAGACCAGCGTGATCACACCCATCGCGGCGCCGATGCTGAGCAGGTTGAGCAGTGCCGCCTTGAGCGGCACCAGAATCGACCGGAAGACCAGCAGGAGCAGCACGAACGACAGGCCCACCACGATCGCCACGAACAGCGGCAGTCGATCGGCCACCTTGGCCGCGAAGTCCTCGACCGCGGCCGTGCCGCCGCCGACCAGGACGGTCGCGCCGGTGCCCCGCTCCACCGCCGGCATCACGTCCCGGCGCAGGTGCTCGACCAGTTCGGCGGTCGCCTCGTCCTGGGGTGCGGACTTCGGGTAGGCGATCACCGTGGACACGCTCGGGTCGCCGGACGGCAGGATCGGGCTGACCGCGACGATGCCGGGCGTGCCTTCGAGGGTCGCCCGGGTACGCTCCGCGGCGCCGCCGTCGCCCTCGACGACCACGAACAGCGGCCCGTTGAAGCCGGGCCCGAACCCGTCCGCCAGCAGGTCGTACGCCTGCCGACTGGTCTTGGCCGCCGCGTCGTTGCCCGCGTCGGCGAAACCGAGCCGCATGTCGACCGCCGGTGCGCACAGCCCGACCAGTGCGACGACCGGGACGATCAGCGCGATCCACGGGCGCCGCTGCACCCCTGCCGCCCAGGCACGCCACCTGGTGCCCTCGGCCACCTTGGCCTTCGCCGCGCGCCGCTCGACGTTGCGCTTGATGCGCTTGCCGAACAGGCCGAGCAGTGCGGGCAGCAGGGTCAACGACGCGAGCATGGTCATCAGTACGGTCAGGGCCACCGCGAGCGCCACGCCCCGCAGCGAGCCCAGGCCCAGCGTGACCAGGCCGAGCAGCGCGATGATCACCGTGCAGGCCGCGAAGAACACGGTCCGACCTGCGGTGTCCAGGGCGCGCCGGGTCGCCTGCTCGGCATCCGCGCCGCGCAGCAGTTCGGCCCGGTAGCGGGAGAAGATGAGCAGCGCGTAGTCCACCCCGACGCCCAGGCCCACCAGCAGCATCACCGGCGGTGTGAAGTCGGCGATGGCGGCCAGGTGCGAGGCGAGCACGACCACGCCGAGGGTGCTGCCGACGGCGAAGATCGCGGTCAACAGCGGTACGGCCGCGGCCACCAGCGAACCGAACAGGAACACGAGCACGATCAGTGCGCCGAGCATGCCCACGCCCTCGGCCGCACCGCCGCCGCCCTCCTGGGCGCCCCGGATCTGGTCGCCGCCCAGTTCCACCCGCAACGTCGCGTCCCGCGTCTCGGCGTCCTGTGCGGTGTCGATGATCTTGCGGACCGCGTCCTTGGGTACGTCCGTGCCCACCCCGTCCAGGGTCACCGTCGCGTACGCGGTCAGTCCGTCCCGGGAGACCGCGCCCGCGTCGGCGTACGGGCTGCGTACCTCCGCGACGTGCGGCAGGCCGCGGACCGCGTCGAGCATGCGCTCGACCCGATCGCGGGTCGCCGGCGCGGACACCGGCGCCCTGTCGTGCAGGACGATCTGCACGCTGTCGCCGGCCTGCGTGGCGCCGTGCCGCTTCAACGTGTCGGCGGCGTGCTGCGACTCGGTGCCCGGGAGCGAGAAGTCGTTGTGGTAGTCGCTGCCCACCGCCATCGCGACGCCGCTCACCGCGATCAGCACCGCGACCCACACCAGCAGGGCCGCCTTGCGACGCCGGTGGGCCCAGGTCGCGATGCGCTCGAACACGCTCGGGCGGCGGGCGCGGCGCGAAGGCGGTGGATCGGCGTCGACGCCGGGCGAGGGATAGGAAACCGGGGATTCGGACATGGTGTGCTCCCGCCGGAGGGCTTGGGGACATGGTGTTGCGCTGTCCACAAGCCTCTCGGCGGGATCGCCGTCGAACGTCCTGCCCAGGCACGGTACGGACGGACGCCCCCGGTGAGCCCGCCGGGTCGGCGCATACCCCCACGGTTGCGACCGGTGTACACCCCCGGTTGTGGGTCGCCTCCCGAACGCCGCCGAAACCCCGCCGAATCACCCGTGATCGACCTCCGACCGGGCCCCGACCGACCCGGGTCGAGGCCGGGCCCGAGTCGAGCGCCGGGCCGGCACCCGAGTCGGGGTCAGCCCAGCCAGCCGGGCGTCACCATTCCCGACTCGTAGGCCAGCACGACCAGTTGGGCCCGGTCGCGGACCTCGGTCTTGGTCATGATCCGACTCACGTGCGTCTTGGCCGTCGCCGGGCTCAGCCCGAGCCGCGCCGCGATCTCGTCGTTGGACAATCCGGCCGCGACCAGCGCCATCACCTCGCGTTCGCGATCGGTCAACGCCCCCACCCGCGGGTCGGGTTCCGGCGGCGGGACCCGGCCCGCGAACTCGGCGATCAGCCGACGGGTGATCGTGGGCGAGATCAGCGCATCGCCGCGCGCAACCACCCGTACGCCGTGGATCAGTTCGACCGGTTCGGTGTCCTTGACCAGGAAGCCGCTGGCGCCCGCACGCAGCGCACCGTACACGTACTCGTCCAGGTCGAACGTGGTCAGGATGACTACCCGGACTTCCGCCAGCCGCGCGTCGGCGATGATCCGTCGGGCCGCCTCCAGGCCGTCCACGCGCGGCATCCGGATGTCCATCAGCACCACGTCCGGGCGCAGTTCGCCGGCGAGCCGGACCGCGTCCGCGCCGTCGCCGGCCTCGCCGACCACGGTGAGGTCGTCCTCGTTGTCCAGGATCCAGCGCAGGCCGGCCCGGACCAGCGCCTGATCGTCGGCGAGCAGGACCCGGATCACGCCACACCGTCCCGACGCAGCGGCAGCGCGGCGCTGACCCGGTACCCGCCGCCGGGCCGCGTCCCGGCGGCGAACTCCCCGCCCAGCGCCCGGGCCCGCTCGCCCATCCCCGCGACCCCACTGCCGGAACCACGGCCGCCCCCGGCGGTTTCCCCCGAACCGGTACCGGATCCCGTCCCGCCGCCGCGTCCCTCGTCGTCGATCCGCACCCGCACTCGTTCCTCCTCGAATTCGATCCGCACCACGGCCGATGCCGCTCCCGAGTGTCGGGTCACATTGGTCAGCGCCTCCTGCACGATCCGATACGCGGCCAGGTCCACCGCCGGCGGCAACGGTCGCATTCCGTTGGGGAGTTCCAGGCGCACCGCGACGCCGGCCCGACCCAGGTGGGCAACCAGCTCGTCCAGGGCGGCCAGGCTCGGCGCGGGTGCCGTCGGCGCCTCCTCGTCCACCTGGCGCAACACGCCGAGGGTCTCGCGCAGTTCGCGCAGCGCGTCGCGGCTGGTCCGCTTGATCGCGTCGAGTGCCTGTTCGGCCCGCTCCGGAGCGCGCGCGAAGCCGTGCAGGGCGGCGCCGGACTGCACGTTGATCAGCGACAGATGATGGCCGAGCACGTCGTGCAACTCCCGCGCGATCCGCAGGCGTTCCTCCACGGCCCGGCGTCGGGCCTCCTCCTCCAGGGTGTACTCGGCCTCGGCGGCGCGGCGCTGCGCCTCGGCCAGGAAGGCGTTGCGGTTGTGCAGCATGCCGCCGAGTGCGATCACCGCGACGATCCAGCCGTACAGCAGGAACAGCGCGGCGTCCGCGAGGTGGTTCTCGCCGCTCTCGTATTCCGAGATGCCGATCGTGGTGGCGAACCCGACACCCACGATCGTGCCGATCACCAGGTGCCCCTGGGCCGCCACGCCGTACAGCGCCACGGCGAAGGTCACGAATATCGGGCCGTCGGTCACCACGAACGGGTAGTACACCATGTTCGCCAGCAGCGTCAGCAGCAGCACCGCGATCGGGTGGTCCCGGCGTACGAACAACGCGGCGCACGCACCGACGACGGGCACCAGGCCCAGCAGGTCGGTGTTGTCCATCGGCACCATGTCCACGAGTGTGAACGCCACCACGAGCACGCCCACGGCGGCCGCGAACGCCATGTCCGAGGTCCGACCGCGCGGCACCCACGCGGGTATTCGCGAAACGCTACCCATGATCGGCAGCATAGGGGGCGCACGGGCCGGCGCAGCCGGGATCGGTCGTTCATCCCGGCGGCCCGGCCCACCCCCGAATCGCCCGCCCGACCGCCCCGACCGCCCCGACCGCCCCGACGAGGCTAGGCGCCGCCACCCGGCGCGATCAGCCCGGTCTCGTAGGCCAGGACCACCGCCTGCACCCGGTCGCGCAGGTTCAGCTTCGACAGGATGCGGCCGATGTGCGTCTTGACCGTGGTCGGGCTCAGCGACAGGCGTTCCGCGAGTTCGGCGTTGCTCAGGCCGGTCGCGAGCAGCCGCAGCACCTCCAGTTCGCGCGGGGTCAACTCGGACAGGTCGCGCGGTGGTGTCGCGCGCGGCTCGTCGCGGTGCGCGAAGCGCTCGATCAGCCGGCGGGTGATGGTCGGCGCGAGCAGGGCGTCGCCGGCCTGCACCAGGCATACGGCGGCGACCAGTTGCTCAGGCGTGACGTCCTTGAGCAGGAAGCCGCTGGCTCCGGCGGTGAGCGCGGCGTAGACGTAGTGGTCCAGGTCGTACGTGGTCAGGATGATCACCCGGGTGCCGGCCGAGCCGCCGTCGGCCAGGATGCGCCGGGTGGCCTCGATGCCGTCCATCTGCGGCATGCGGATGTCCATGAGCACCACGTCGGGCCGGGTGCGCCGGACCGCGGCGATCGCCTCGGTGCCGTTCGCCGCCTCGGCCGCCACCTCGATTCCGTCCGAGGCCAGGATCATCCCGAATCCGGTCCGCACCAGCGCCTGGTCGTCGGCGATCACCACGCGCAGCGCGGGCCGGTTCACGCGGTCCGCCACGGGACCCGGGCCCGGATCCGATACCCGCCCGTGAGCGTCGGGCCGGCGGTCAACTCGCCACCGTAGACGGCCAACCGCTCGCGCAGGCCGATCAACCCGCGACCGTTGCCGTCCATCGTCGGACCACCGACCGCGCCACCGGTATCGGTGACCTCGATCTCCAGGCAGTCGTCGGCGTAGCCGAGGACGACACTCGCGGCCGAGCCGGGCGCATGCTTGATCGTGTTGGTCAGCGCCTCCTGCACCACGCGATACGCGGCCAGGTCCACCCCGGGCAGCAGCGGGTCCGGCGGCAACGACATCGCGAGGCGCACCGGCGTCCCGGCCGCGCGTACCCGCTCGATCAGCTCGTCCAACCGGTCGAGTCCGGGCTGGGGTTCGAGGTCGTCGGGGCGCTCGTGGTCGTCGGCGGCGAGCAGCCCCATCACATGGCGCAGTTCGGCCATCGCCGCCCGCCCGCCGGCCTCGACCGCGAGCAGCGCCTCCTTCGAGCGTTCCGGCGCCGCGTCCATCACCTTGCGCGCCGCGCCCGCCTGGATCACCATCACGCTGACATTGTGCGTCACGACGTCGTGCAATTCGGCGGCGATCCGGGACCGCTCCTCCTCGACGGCCCGGCGCATGGCCTCGTGCTGGGCCTGTTGAAGCCGGGTGTACCGATCCCGGCCGGCCGCCAACTCCCGTTGCCAGAACAGCACCAGCCCGGCCATCGCCCCCGCGACCAGCAGCACGAAGCCCGGACTCGACCAACCCGGCAGGATCGGGGCCGAGTCCCGGAACGCGACGCCCGCCAGCACGGCGGCGCCCACCAACACGCATATCGCGCGCATCCGGTAGCGGCTGTACACGACGGCGCTGTAGGCGCCGATCACGCAGGTCAGCACGTTGATCCAGGACGCGTCGTCCTCACCGATGGCCACCGCCCCACACAACACCGCGACGAACGCGGTGAGTGGGTATCGACGTCGCACCACCAGCGGCAGCGCGGAGAGCAGCACGAACGGCCAGGGCGCCGGCGAGCGTTCCTCCGACATCCAGATCTCCCGCGGCAGCGGAGGCGACGGCGGAGGCGACGGCGGAGGTTCGAAGGCATCGACCTGCCGCGCGTGCTGGATCGGCCCGCTGTCGGGATACCGAGCCGCCACGATCAGGGCGAGCACGGTCAGCCCGACCGCCAACACCGCGTCGACGCGCACCGCCCGGCGCGGGAGCGGGCCCTGCCCCGGCTCCTGGCGCAGCGCGATCGCCAGTCGCACCCGCCATCCGCGCCCGGCCGCCGGCTCCTCTTGCGTATCCACCGGTTCATTGTGCGACCGGCCCGCGCCGGGCCGCATCCGTCTGCACGACCAAGCTCCGCTCTCTGCGGAGTACTTCGCAGGGACGACCCCGCGCCCGGGTCCTCCGCGGGAAGGGCCGAATGTCGGTTGGCCGGCCGACGCGTCGGCCCGGCTGCCGCCCCTACGTTCGCTGGGCCGGCAAGGACACGGCGCCTCTCGACGGTAAGGACGGACGAATCCCATGACCCACGTGATCGAACTGGCGGGCGTGGCCAAGCGCTACGACAGCGCCGGCGCACCCGCGCTCGGGCCGCTCGACCTCGGCGTCGCGCAGGGCGAGGCGCTCGCGATCACCGGCCCCTCCGGCAGCGGCAAGTCCACGCTGCTCAACCTGGTCGCCGGCCTGGACCGGCCGACCGCGGGCACGGTGACCGTGGCCGGGCGGCGCATCGACGGACTGAGCGAGCACGCGTTGGCCCACTTCCGCCGCGAACACATCGGCATGGTCTTCCAGTTCTTCAATCTGCTGGACGACCTCACGGTCGAGGACAACATCCGCCTTCCCGCGCAGTTGACCGGCACCTCCCGAAGCAAGGCGGCGGCCCGCGCCGACGAGCTGATGGAGGTACTGGGCATCGGCCGGCACGCCGGCGCCTACCCGGGCCGGTTGTCCGGCGGCGAACGCCAGCGGGTCGCGGTGGCCCGGGCCCTGGTGAATCGGCCCGCGCTGCTGCTCGCCGACGAGCCGACCGGTGCGTTGGACACCGCATCGGGGCACGACGTACGGGAGTTGCTGATGGATCTGCACCGGGACGGCCAGACCATCGTGCTGGTCACCCACGACCTGGCGCTGGCCCGGGCGTGTGCGAGCCGCACGATCCATCTGGTCGACGGACACCTGGCGCTCGACACCAACGCGGAGGCCCTGCGATGAGCGGCTTCGGCACCGGCGCGCTGGGCCGGGTGGTGCGCGCCGGGGTGGGCCGGCGGCGGGTGCAGGCCCTGGTGGTCGCGTTGGCCACGATGATGGCCGTCGCCTCGGCCGTGGTCGCCGGATCGCTCATGGTCGCCGCGAGCGCACCCTTCGACCACGCCTTCGCGCACCAGCACGGCGCGCACCTGAGCGTGCAGTTCGACCCGGCCGCGGTGAGTGCGGCGCAGTTGCACGCGACCGGGCGGTCGAGCGGGGTCACCGCGACCGCGGGACCGTTCCCGGTGGCGACGATCCGCCCGGTGGACCGCGACGGCGGGCATCCGCCGGCGCTGACCGTGGTCGGGCGGTCCGGGCCGGACGCCGACGTGGACGACCTGGACCTGAGGTCCGGCCGATGGGCGACCCGTCCGGGCGAGATCGTGCTGTCCGCCGCCTTCACCGGCCCCGACATCGAACTCGGCGCCACGCTGCGCGGATCGGATGCCGCGGACGCACCGACCCTGACCATCGTGGGGATCGCCATGTCCGCGAGCCGGACCGCCGACGCCTGGGCCACGCCCGAGCAGGTCACCGCGTTGGGGTCGGCGGCCCACCCCCTCACCACGCAGATGCTCTACCGCTTCGCCGCGGCGGGCACCGGCGGCGACATCGCCGCCGCCCGGGCTCGCCTCACCGCGGCGGTCCCCGCGGGCGCGCTGCTGGGCAGCCAGTCGTACCTGGACACCAAGCGCTCCGCCGACCGCAATGCCGCGCCGACCATCCCCTTCCTGATGGCGTTCGGCGCGCTCGGCATCGCGATGTCGGTGATCATCGTCGGCAGCGTGGTCAGCGGCGCGGTCGGTACCGGACTGCGCCGGATCGGCATCCTCAAGGCGATCGGGTTCACCCCGCGCGAGGTCGTCCGCGCCTATGTGGCCCAGGCGTTGATCCCGGCCGCCGTCGGCATCGCACTGGGGGTGGCGCTGGGCAACGTGATGGCGCTGCCGCTGCTGGCGGACACCGAGCAGGTGTACGGGGACACCTCGCTGTCGGTGGCCTGGTGGGTGGATGTCGTGGTGCCCGCCGCCGCGTTGCTCATCGTCGCGGTCGCGGCGCTGGTGCCGGCGCTGCGGGCCGGTCGGCTGCGTACGGTCGAGGCCATCGCGATCGGCCGGGCGCCGCGTACCGGGCGGGGCCGGTGGGCGCACCGCGCGGCGGGCAGGCTGCCGTTGCCGCGGGCGGTGACGTACGGGCTGGCGAGTCCGTTCGCGCATCCGGTGCGGATGATCGCGATGTTGCTCGCGGTGGCCTTCGGCACGGTCGCGGCGACCTTCGCGGTGGGGCTGACGTCGTCTCTGAACGCGGTCGCGAAGGCGCAGGATCCGGAGAATCGCGCCGCGATCACCGTCATCGGCAATGCCGCACACGGTGAGCCCGGTGAACCGGGCGGGCGGCCGCGTCCCGGGGAGGGCGGCGCCGCCGGGCCCGCCCTCGATCCGGCCCGGGTCCGCGCCGCGATCGAGGCGCAGCCGGGCACCGCCTCGTACTACGGCCTGGCCCAGACGGAGGTCACCGTGGCCGGCATCGCCGGTTCGGTCCGGGCGACCCTGTATCAGGGCGATGCGCGGTCCGGCCGCTACGAGATGATCTCCGGGCGCTGGCTCGGCGGTCCCGGTGAGGCGGTGGTGCCCACCCGTTTCCTGGACCGCACCGGCAGCCGGATCGGCGACACGGTGCGGGTGACGTATCGGGGCGACACGCAGACGCTTCGGATCGTCGGCGAGGCGTTCGACACCTCGGACGACGGCAAGCGCATCCACGCGGACCTCGCCGGCTTCGCCGCCGCCCGTCCCGACGTGTACCTGGTCGAGCCGAAGTCGGGCCTGCGGCCCGCCGAGTACGCCGAACAACTGGCCGCGGTGTTGCGTCCGTTGGGCGGCGGGGTGCTGGTCAACTCCCCGTCCGAGGCCGAGGGCCTGATCCTGGTCCTGGATGCGATGGCCGCCCTGCTCACCCTGATGCTGGTCGCCGTGGCGGCGCTCGGGGTGCTCAATTCGGTGGTCCTGGACACCCGCGAGCGGGTCCACGACATCGGCGTGTGCAAGGCCGTGGGCATGACGCCGAGGCAGACCGTGAGCCTGGTCCTCGCCTCGGTGGCCGGCATCGGTCTGCTCGGCGGGCTGATCGGCGTGCCCGCCGGATTCGCGCTGCACGCCTACGTGTTGCCGGTGATGGGACATGCCGCCGGCACCAACCTGCCGCCGAGCATCCTCGACGTGTACAGCGCGCCGGAACTGATCCTGCTGGGACTGGCGGGCGTGGTGATCGCGGTCCTGGGCGCGGCCGTTCCGGCGGGTTGGGCGGCTCGGGCGCGCACCGCGACCGCACTGCGCACGGAGTAGCCCGGCGTCGGCGGCGCGCGGCGGCTCGCACCCGGTCGTCGCGTGCGGCTCAGGCCTGGGACCTGACCTCCCACAGGTCCGGGAAGACCGGGGAGAACAGCGTGGAGCGCAGATAGGCGGCGCCGGCCGAGCCGCCGGTGCCGATCTTGGCACCGATGGTGCGCTCGACCATCTTCATGTGCCGGTAGCGCCACTCCTGGAGGCCCTCGTCGATGTCGACGAGGGCCTCGCAGACCTGTGCCCCGTGTCCGGTCTCGTCGATGTAGACGGCCTTGAGGGTTTCCTGGACGTCCGGGTCGGGTCGCCACGCGATGCTCGTGTCGCGCGCCAGGACGCGCTCGGGGACCGCGTATCCCAGCCCCGCGAGGTGCCGCAGCAGCGAGTCGAACACCGACGGGCGGTGGGCGGCGGCCTTGAGCCCCTCGTCCTCGCCGGTCTCGTATCCGCCGAACTCGCGTCGCCCGAGCACGGCTTCCAACTCGCGGAACTGCGCCGACTGGAACCCGCTGGAGGTGCCGAGCGCGTCGCGGAAGGAGGCGAACTGCCGGGGCGTCATGGTCTCCAGCACGTCCAACTGGCCGACGACAGTCTTCAGGATCTTGGCGACTCGGCGTGCCGTGTGCAGCGAGCCCGCGCCGTTGCCGCCCTCCAGTTGCCGCTGGAGCAGTGCGACTTCGTGCAGAATCTGCTTGAACCACAGTTCGTAGACCTGGTGGATGACGACGAACAACATCTCGTCGTGCGCTTCGGTCCTCGGCTCCTGGCAGGACAGCAGCGTGTCCAGGCGCAGATAGCTTCCGTACGTGACCTGGGCGTCGTTCATCGTCGCTCCCTTTCCTTGCGGGCTTGTCCACCGTTCCGACGAGCCGGAAACGACGGGCACCATCTTGTGCCGGTCGAGATCTTTCCGGAATGGCCGACACACGGAAGGAAGCCGGTCGGAAGTAACGAACGCAACGCGTTCGACGGGTTCGATTTACGTTCGTAAACCGCCCATGCGGCGCCTGGAAACCCGGGCAACGCCCCGGGTGCCGTCCGGTGATCCGTCGTGTGTCGAGCCCCGCGCGCCGGGCCCGCTCGCCGGCCGCGCGGTGCGCCCACCCGGCGCGCCCGGTGGTCGCCGGGACGGCCGGGTGCCGATCCGCTATCCGTCGGGCCGGGTCGGATCCGAGAACGTGCCCGGCGGATCGGAGTCGGGGGCGTCGGCGGTGTCGGTGGTGCCGTCGATGTCGGGCCTCGGTGTGCTCGATCGTCTGCGCAGGCCGATCTGCACGGCACCCAGGACGACCCGCCCGATCACGCCCAGCACGACCAGGTTCACCAGCATCTGGATCATCGCCACCACCCGCGCGACCTCCGACGACGGCGCGATGTCGCCGAAGCCGACCGTCGAGAATACGGTGATCGTGAAATAGAGCGCGTCGGTACGGCTCAACGTTTCGGTGAAGGCGTCCGCACGGTCCGACCCGATCAGGTAGTACGTCGCGGCGAAGAGCACCAGAAGGAACGGCAGCGAGACGGACAGCGCCTCGACGGCCCGCAGTCGTGGCCGGTCGGCGCGCATGATCGCATCGATCTGCCAGGCCACGATGCCGCCGAACACCAACAGCCCGGCGGCGAGCCCGAGGCCGGCGACGAGGTCGAGTCGACGGTCCAACGGAAGCACGTAGTACAGGACCAGCAACAGGGCCGTGGTGAACGTGCCGCGGAGCAGCCCGAGCACCATCAGCCGTCGGCCGACCGGATCCTTGGTGGCGAACAGCAGTCTGGGCAACGTCGACGTCGGATCTCCGGGCGCCTGGTCCGCTGCGAAGATCCGCCTCCTCCGGGCCAATGTAGCCCGCTCGCGCGACAAATCGGGCGAATCAACCGGCGT
This sequence comes from Embleya sp. L77, assembly GCF_055557415.1. Classification (NCBI taxonomy): domain Bacteria; kingdom Bacillati; phylum Actinomycetota; class Actinomycetes; order Kitasatosporales; family Streptomycetaceae; genus Embleya; species Embleya sp. L77. Next base: position 2,513,158 of record NZ_CM145710.1, on the reverse strand, counting down.
GGCGTGGCGGGACGCGACCGAGGACCCGATGGTTGCCTCCGGGCGGTCCCGGCGCTAACGTCGGTCGGGTGACTGCCGGGTCGGCCATGGGCCATTCACGAGTGAGGCACCCGGTCTCGGCGTGAGTCCGAGGCGGGCCAGAGCCCCGCCCTTCCCTCTCCGTCTCCTCGCTTCCGGCGCCCTCATGCGGCGCCCGTCCGCACGGATTTACGAGACACGTATTCACGAGACCTGGAGAGGCTCCCGACGATGCCGCACGCCCAGCAGCAGCAACCGCAACTCCCGATAACCACCGTTCAGTTGAACCACACCGCCATCTACGCCAAGGAGCGGCAGGCGGCGGCCGAGTTCTTCGCCACGATCCTGGGGCTGGAGGTCGGCGCCCCGTTCGGGCCGTTCGTGCCCGTCGAACTCGGCAACGGCGTGACGCTCGACTACTACGAGAAGACCGACGAACCGATCCAGTCCCAGCACTACGCATTCCTGGTGCCGGACGAGCAGTTCGACGGCATGATCGCCCGCCTGGAGGCGCTCGGGGTCACCTACTACGCCGATCCACACCACACCCGGCCCGGCGGGATCAACGACCTCTTCGGCGGCCGCGGCGCGTACTTCGAGGACCCGAACGGCCACAACATGGAGATCATGACCCGGCCGTACGTGCGTCCGTAGTCGGTGTGGTCGAGGGCGGGCGACGGAGCCCGCCCCCGACCGGCCGCGACCTGCGCCGTTCGCGGTTTGCGGATCGGGGTTCGCGGCCCGGCGGACCGTACAGTGTCGGCCGGCCGGGGCCCCGGTTCAAGCCCGTTCCGGCGCGGCCCGCCCCGACTCCGACTCCGGTTCGGCGGCCCGGGGTTCACGCCGGGGCGGCCTGTTCCGCGCGACGGGCCACGGCGCGGAGCATCTCCAGGCGGATGAAGCCGGCGCCGCCTATCCGGATGAACAGCCAGTACCGCGCGAAGATCCGGCGTGCCGCGGCATCGGTGGCCCTGACCCTGGTCTCCGCGGACAGCACGGTGGCGTCGCCGTCCGGTTCGACGCGGATGCTCATCGCCGCCTTGACCCAGCCGGGATCTGCGAATGCGGCGAACGCGTCCGGGTCGCGGGCCGGGATCGGCGCGGTGATCGGGCGCAGATGCCAGGGTTGGCTGACCTTGCCGCAGACCACCTCGCGGCCCTCCTCGCGAACCAGGGTGGGGATCGGGCCGTCGTCGGCAAGCGGGGCGGCCATGCCTCGGGGTCGGCCGGCCGAGCGCAGGCGCAGCAGCGCGCGGGTGATCGGGAGTTCGTCCGGGGTGAGGGACTCCAGGGCCGCCCAGACCCGTTCCGGATCGGCGTGCACGCGGCGCTGCTGATCGCTGCGGAAGTCGTAGACGGGGAGCAGCCGTTGCAGCGCCGAGTCGGGTGCGCCGCCGACCTTCGCGGCGCGCTTCCGGCTGCGCCTCGCGACCTTGCGCAACAGGTGGGCGTAGCGGTGCCGGTGCTGCCCGGTCCGGGCGAGGGTGCCGTCGCCGGCGGTGCGTTCGAGGTTGTCGAGGACGGCGTCGATCACCGCGTTGTGTATCGGCCCGACGGCCAGGTGCCAGAGCACGCGGTCGGTGCCGCGCGGGCGGGTGTGCAGGGTGTGGGTGACCGTGGTTCCGCCGCCGGGTGCTCGGGTGAGGGTGAAGCCGTGCTCGCCGCCGTGCTCCGGGGGAAAGGCGATCCGCAACCGGCGTTCGGGTTCGACGGCCTCGATCCGGCAGTGCATGCCCCGATGGTGGAGGGGCGCGCCGGGTCGAAGTCCCTCGGGCGCCTCGACGCTGCCCCACTCCCGGGGGAAGAGCCGGTCGCCCGGGCTGCCGACCCGGGCGAGGACTTCCCACACCCGCTCGGGGGACGCGGCGACGGTGCGCCGATGAGTGTTGATCATCACGACTCTCCCGTTCTGTACGGTGCCGTACAGACCTAGACTATACGGCACCGTCCAGAACCGACGGGGCGCGGACTCGGACACGAGACGGACGGCGGCGTCGAACCCGCCGAACACCCGCCAACACACCCGCCGAACACCCGGCCGAACACGCACCGAACACGCACCGAACGCAGCGCCGATCACAGCAAGGGGTTCCCATGCCGCGTACCGCCCGACTGACCCGCGACGACTGGGCCGCCGCGGCGCTGACCGCACTCACCGAGGGCGGATCGGCCGCGGTCGCGGTCGAGCCCGTCGCCGCCCGGCTCCAGGCGTCCAAGTCGAGCTTCTACTGGCTCTTCGACAACCGGGAAGCACTCCTCGCCGCCGCCCTCGAACGGTGGGAGCTGGTGCAGACCGAGGAGGTCCTGCCCCGGCTCGCCGCGGTCCCCGACCCGGCCGACCGACTGCGCGTGCTCATCCACCACGCGTTCGCATCCACGCAGGGCAGCTCGCTCGCCCTGCTGCTGCTCGTCGAATCCGACCAACCCGCCGTGCGCGAGGTGGCCGAGCGGGTCACCCGTCGACGCCTGGCCGCGATCCGCGACACCCTCGTCGAATGCGGCCAGACCCCCGAGCAGGCCCGGCACATCGCCACCGCGGCCTACGCCGTCTACCTGGGCACGGCCGCGCTGCGCCGGGTCGACGCGGCCCCCGACGACGACGCGTCCGCCTACATCGACACCGTCCTGACCGCCTTCGGCGTGCCCCCGCGCACCGGCGACGCACCCCACCGACAGGCGACACCACACGCGCCGCCGGCCGATCCTGCTGCCGCGCACAAAGGGGAATCGAGCGGTGACACTTCCGGGCGTGGTCCCGAGTCTGTCCGGAACAGGTAACAGCGGAAGCCGGGGCCCGCTCCGGCGGCTAGCTTCCTGGGACGACGGGCCGCCGCAGGGCGTTTCGCACGTGGAGCGGTCCGGGGGGACCAGGTCCGCGGCCCGTCTTCGTCCGAACACCGAATCCGGGGGGAACACGGTGCGAAACTCCGTCAAGTCCACACGCATGGTCCGTCGATCCGTACGGCGCGCCGCGCTGCCGCTCACCGCACTCGTCCTGGTCGCGGGGCTCAGCGCCTGCGAGTCCGACGGCGGCGACGCCGACAAGGCGAATCCGAAGGTCTCCTCGACCCAGCCGAGCACATCCGGCGACGCCACACCGAGTGCCCCCGGGACGGCCGGCACCAAGCCGCCCGCCGACCGGCCCACCGACACGTCCGCGAATCCGAAGGCGCCGCAGGCCAAGGCACCGGCGACGAAGGCACAATTGACCACCGCGCTGCTGAACGCCCAGGAACTCCCGGCCGGATTGACGATCAAGAAGACCGCCGCGCCCGAGGAGATCGAGACGCCGACCGCCTCCGATCCCCGGTGTCAGCCGCTGATCGGCCAGCGTCGAACCAGCGTCGCCGCGATCGAACGCGAGCTCGTCGGCGGCACCGACCCGCAAGGGGTCGCCCAGCCCGACACCGATCTCGTCCTGAGCAGCTACCCACTCGACCTGCTCGACAGCCAGTGGTCCACCTACCTCGCGGCGGCCAAGACCTGCAAGCGGTTCACCTTCGACGTCGACCGCGGCACGGTCGAGTACCAGGTGCTCGGCGTCCGGATCGACGCGTACGGCCCGGGCAGCGTCGAGATCTCCTCGATGTTGCGGGTCCAGGGCGCCACCGCGCCGTTCACCCAGGCCGTCGCCCGAGTCGGCACGACCGTAGTGCAGTTGCGGGCGACCGGCGAGGACGGCACCACGACCCCGCCCACCTTCCCGGACCACCTCGTCCAGGGCCAGATCGACAAGGTCAGGTCCCAACTCGGCGGCTGACCGGCTCCGTACGGCCGGAGTCGGGTCGGGGGCGCGAGCCGGCCCCGTACCCGGCTCCCGCCTCCGCCCCGGCTCCGCCTCCGCCCGGCCCCGATCCCGGCTCGGTGGTCGGCTCCCATTGGCGCAGGTGCCGCGCGCCGGGGTGCGACCCGCGGATTGCACCTCGATCGGGTGCCGTCGCCGGAGCACGCCGATCCGAGCCGGCCCATTGACGTCGCCCCGTCGTGGCGTGACGATGAGTCGCGGCCCGCTCCACGCTCTCGATTCGAGAGAACCGCATTCGGCACGGTGAGGACCGCTCGTGGCGCACACCGATCCCACGCGGCACGACCTGATGCTCCTGGTCCGGCGCCGACTCGCCGACGGCGGCGTCGTGCTGCACGGCCCGAGCGGGATCGGCAAGACCTTCCTGCTGCGCTCGCTCCTCGACACGGGCGATCCCAAGGCGGTCGTACTGGTCACCGAACCCGCGGCCGCCGATCGTGAGGTGCCCTTCTCCTCGCTGGCCGACCTGCTCGGCCCGGTCGACGACGAGGTGCTCCGGACACTGCCCGCACCACAGCGCTCCGCGCTCCGCGTCGTGCTGTGTCGCGAACCGCCCGCGCCGGGCGGCCCGGACCCGCTTGCCCTGCGCCTGGGCGTACTCGCGGTGCTGCGCACGCTGTCCGCGCGCGGCCCGATACTCGTCGGGATCGACGGTGCGCAGTGGGTGGACGTGGCCGGCGCCGAGGTGCTGGCCTTCGCCGCCCGGCGGCTGGACCCGGCCCGGGTGCGCGTCGTCGTCGCCGAGACCGCGGATCCGCCCGCCGGCCCGGTACACGGCACCCGGTTCTGCCCGGGCACCCCCTTCGAACTCGAACTGCCGCCGCTGGGCCTGCCGGAGACCCGCGACCTCCTCGACCGTCACCGCGTCGCACACGCGCACGGCCACGACCCCGAGGACGGCGAGCACCGGCCGCTTCCGCACTGGCTGAGCAGGCAGGTGTACGAGGCGAGCGCGGGCAACCCGATGTACGCGCTCGAACTCGACCGTGCGCTGCGCCGGTTGCCGCACCTCCCGGCCCGGGACCAACCGTTGCCGGTACCCGACCGGCTGCGCCGACTGCTCACCGCGCGCCTGGAAGGGCTGCCTCCCGAGGCCCGTTGGCTGCTCCTGCTGGTCGGCTCCACCGCGAGACCCACCATCGCACTGCTGCGCGCCGCAGCCGGCCTGGCCTACCGCGCGCTCGACGCCCCGACCGCCACGAGCGAGCAGGCGAGCGCCGAACTCGTCCGGCGTACCGTGGCCGGCGCAGCCGCCGCCGGCATCCTCGACGTGTGCGAGGAGGGCGGGCAACTCCGGTTCACCCACCCGCTGTTCGCCGCCGCGCTGTACGCCGACGGCTCACCGCAGGAGCGCCGGGCCGCGCACGCCGCGCTCGCCGAGTTGTCGGGCGAGCCGATCGACCGGGCCCGGCACCTGGCGTTGGCCTCTCCGTGGCCCGACGAGCGGGTCGCCGCGACGCTGATGGCCGCCGCCGCGCAGGCTCGCCGCAGGGGCATGCCCGAGGAGGCCGCGGCGCTGGCCCGACTCGCCGTGGCCCGAACCCCCGACGAACACGCGGACCGCCGTTGCGAACGTTGCCTCGACGGCGCCGGTCACGCGTATGCGGCGGCCGACTACGAGCTCGCGCGGGAACTGGCGCACCGGGTGTTCACGTTCGGCTCCACCCCCGGGCAACGGGTCCGGGCCTGCATCCAGATCATCAACGCGGCCAACCAGGCCCTGCACGACCTGGACGAGGTGTTCGCCGAGGCCTTCGCCCAGGTCGGCGACGACCTGTGCGGCCGGGCCCGACTGCACTACCTGCGGGCCTGCAAGGCCCATATCAGCGACGGCGATTCCGCCGTCGCCTGGGCCGAGGCGGCACGTGCCGCGGCGCTCGCGCGGCAGGCCGAGGACCTGACCACCGAGCAGGTGGCGCTCGCCCTCCAGGCGTTCGTGGGCACCCTCCAGGGTCGCCCGGACGCGCGCGACCCGCTCACCCGCGCGTTGGCCCGCCCGCAGGACGCGGGGCCCACCGGACGCCACGCCGGGCCCCGGGCGGTCAAGGCCCGGCTCGACTTCTTCGCCGACCGCCTCGTCGACGCCGGCGCCGAACTCGATCGGATGTTGCGCCGGGCCGAGGAGTCCGACGACGCGGAGGAACGAGTCTTCGTGCTCTGCGGAAGGATCGACGTAGACGTGCGGGCCGGGCGCATCGATCGAGCGATGGCCGGCGCCCACGAGGTGTTGGGCCTGGCCCGGGACATGGGCGCCTATCTCGGCCAGGTGTACTACGCGGCGGCGGTCGCGGAGGCCGCGGGCGGGGACCTCGAACGCGGCGCGGAGTTGGCCCGCGAGGGGGTGCGCGCGGCGCGGGCCGACCAGGAGCAGGTATACCTGCCGCTCGCGTTGTGCGTCCTGGGCCAGATCCAGCGGCGCCTGCGCGATCCGGTCGGCGCCGTGGGCTGTCTGAGCCGGGCCCGCGCCATCGCCGCGCGGCGCGGCATCGTCGATCCGGCGGCCATCCCGTGGTCGGTGGACCTGGCCGAGGCGCTGGTGGCGCTGGGCGACCATGCTCAGGCCCGTGCGGTCGTGGACGAAGTGCGGGACACCGCACTGCGGTTGGGCCGGGACGGGGCGGCGGCGTCGCTGGCCCGAGCGGACGCGATGGTGCGCGGCGAGTCCGGTGATCTGGTGGGCGCGGCCACGTGTCTGCGCGAGACCGCCGCGCGGCACCACGAACTCGGCCTGCCCGTCGAACACGGCCGCGACCTGCTGGCGCTGGGCGCGGTGGAGTTGCGGCGGCGGCATCCGGCCGCTGCGCTGGCCTCGTGGCGGGCGGCGGAGGCGGCGTTCGCGGAGGCGGCCGCACGTCCCTGGCTCGACCAGGCCCGGGCCGAACTCGCCCGCCTCACCCGGGTGGACGATTCCGAGCCGGGGGACCCGTCCGACGAGGCGCGATCGCGTGCGTTGACGCCCGCGGAGCACCGCGTGGCGGAACTGGTCGGCGACGGCGCGACCAATCGCGAGATCGCCACGCGCCTGTTCCTGTCCGCCAAGACGGTCGAGTCCACCCTGACCCGGGTATACCGCAAACTCGGCATCCGCTCCCGCGCCGACCTGATCAGGCTCTCCCTCGGCGCATCCGGCGAACCGGATCCGACGGCCTGAACGGGCCACCCGGGCACGCCCCACAGGCCCGACGGCCCGAACGCACCACGGGGGCAACGCCGAAGGCCCCCAACGGACTGAACGCACCACCCGGCTACGAGGCACGGGCCCAACGACCACCCGGGTACGACGCGGCCCCGACGGCCTGAACGCACCACCCGGGCGCACCGAATGCCCCCCAGCGCCCCGAGCACCTCGCCGACCCGACGACGGATGCACCTTCCGAGCAGCCCGGCGACTCACGCACTTCCCGAACGGCCCCGCGCCGGCCCGGCAGACGTACGCACCACCCGGCCACCCACCGCCCCGGCACCCCCCTACCCACCGCCCGCCGCCCGCCGCCCGCCGCCTCGACCCGAGCAGGGGGCCACCGGGAAACCCCCTGCTTTGTGGTCGGGGGGTTCCCGGTCGCCGTCGGGTGGATCAACGTTGCACATGTCCCTCCGCCGGCCGGCGAGGGGCTTCCTCCGCAACCCGGACGTCGTGCCGTGCCTGCCATGTCGCCCATGTCGTCCGGGTTGTCCGACACCGCGTGCTCCGTCCCGTGCGTGGTGTGCCCTCGCCGGTCGCGTCCCCTCGATCTCCGTCCGGCGTCCCAGGTGCCGGACGAGAAGGAGACACGATGATTCTGCGGAATCGCGGTACGTCCCGACCCGCCGCAGCCGAATCACCCGCCCCGCCTCGGCGTTGGCGGAGCGTGTGTGCCGGTGTGACCGCCGCTCTCTGCCTGGCTGCGCCCATGGCCGGCACCGCGTCGGCAACCGGCACCCCGACGGCTGCCACGAAGCCGTCCGTCGCCGCGCCGCTCAAGGTGACGCCGGACGCCCCGGCCGCATCGCACGCCGCCTACGGCTCGGCGCAACTGGCCTTCACCGAACTGACGCAGGTCCAGAATCAGTGGTGCTGGGCCGGTACCGGCCTGTCCGTGGCCCGCTATCTCGGTCGCGGGCTGAGCACCAGCCAGAACACCTTCTGCGACTACGCCCGAGGTCTGCCCGCCGGATACCCCTGCCCCAACCAGCCCGGCGAACTCAGCGATGTACAACGGGCCTGGACCCGCCTGGGCCTGACCCCCGGCCGGATCACCGGCACGTTGGACTTCGGCACGGTCGCCTCCTCGATCGACGCCAACTCGCCGATCGAGGTCGGCATCTACTGGACCTCGGGCGGCGGCCACGCGAACGTCCTGTACGGCTACGACTCGGACTACGGCACGTTGATGTACGCGGACCCGTGGCCCGCCAGCCCGCGCTACGGCGAGATGGATTACGACTCGTACGTCAGCAACTACGAGTTCCAGTGGGCCGAATCCCTGTACGGAGAGGCGTGAGCGTGATGACCGACAACCACCCTTCCCCCCAGAGTGTTTCGCACCCCCTCCGGCCCCGGACCGTACGCTCGCGCACCCTGCGTCGCGGCGGCGGCGCGCTCGCGGCCGTCGGTGTCGGCGCGTTGTTGTTCCTGGCCCCGACGGCGTCGGCCGCCCCGGCCGGCTCCGCATCCGACAACGCCGCCCTCGTCGGCGGCGACGCGCCCACCGCCGCCGACCGCAGCGCGGCCCAGCAGACGCTGGCCGCCCCTGCGACCACGAGCCGACTGGCCGCGTTCTTCGTCCACCTCGACCAGCGCACCGCGGGCCGATCCGGTGCCGTCGTACAGTCGAAGGTCGCCCCCGAGGCCGCCGCGGCACAGGCCCCGCAACTCGTGGGCGCTCCGGTCCCGGTCTACTCGCTCAACGCGGACTTCGTCCGCGGGAGGACGTCCGCGCCGGTCGCCGACTTCGCGTATCTGGCCACCGAGGCCCGTTCGGCGGCCGGAGTCGAGGCGACGGTGTGGACGGTCCGCGACCGGAACACGCGGGCGTGGCGCGTCACCAACGTGCTCTCCGGAGCCGACGAGGTCGGCTACGCCCGGCAGGCGGCCGGTGACCCGGTGTTCACCGAACCGCAGATCGCCGCCTGGTATCACGTGCGGGACGGCCGGGTTCTGCCGCTGAACCCCGCCGCCCGGGAGTCGGTCGGCGCGAACGGCACCACCGTGGCCGCGTATCGGCAACTCGTGCACGGCCGATACGGCGACAAGCTGCCCGGCTCGGACTACCGACGATCCGGCAAGGTGGGCGGCTTCACATCGAACGGAGCTCCCGCCGCCGACACCCACGACGGTGGGTTCGCCGCGTCCGATCTGGTCCTGCCGGGGAGTGCGGCCGGTGCCGTGGTCCTCGGGGTCGGCACGTGGGTGATCCGCCGCCGACGCCCGGCAACGGCCTGAGTCCGCCCGCCTGTTCCCCCCGCCGCCGCCCCGCGACCCGAGGTCGCGGGGCGGCGGCGTTCGGATGCCGGTTCGGGTCCGGCCGACGGCGGCCGTTTCGCCACCCGGGTCGACATCCAGTGGTCGTCGGCCGCGGGTTCGGCGCGTGGCCCATCATCCGCCCAGGACACGCGCACTGCCGTGCCCATCGCGGAACCATCCGGTCCGGTTCGCTCGCACCGGACCCGGCGCTCCCGTCCCGCGTCGGCCGGTGCGTGGTCGGGGCCGGTTCGGGAATGGCCGGCAATCGTCGTCGACGTCGCGGGGGGCCCTCGATCCGGCCCTCGACCTCGATCGATTCCATGCAATCGCAACACGGCGCGGGTACAGTCGCATCCCACACGTCAGCCGACCGAACCGCTCATAGAGTGGGTCGCGACGGTCTACGGACGGCAGCGTCGCGTGCGACGATCCGGTGCCGAGGGAAGAGGTGCGGGTGAGCGGGAGAGTGGACGGCGGTCAGGGTCGGAGACATGTGCGTCGACGCAGTGCGGCGACGTCGCAGGGACCGATCCCCCGAAGCCGCGCCACCCGTGCCACCCGCGATCAGCTCAACTGGCTCAACGAGGCGAGCCTGCGGATCGGCACCACCCTCGACCTGAAGACCACCGCACAGGAGCTGGCCGACTTCACCGTTCCCCGCCTGGCCGACGCCGCCGCCGTCGATCTCCTGGAGTCGGTGCTCCAGGGCGAGGAGGGCCAACGGCCACGCGGCCGGGGCAGACCGGTCCGTCGGGCGATGGCCGTGGCGGCGATCGAACGACTCGCCGACCTGGAACCCGACGAGGTGGGCGAGCTGTCCACGTCCGCCCCGGACCGGGACTCCCGCTTCACCCGCGCCTTGGCCGACGGCCGACCGCTGCTCATCGGCAGGTTCGGACCGGACGACTACGAGGAGTTGGCGCCCACCCCCAGTGCCGCCGCCAAGCTGCGTCAGGCCGGCGTGCACACGTACCTGATGGTGCCGCTGATCGCCCGTGGAGTGCTCCTGGGCCATGCCGACTTCATCCGCGCGGGCGGTCGGCCCGGCTTCACCGAGGCGGACCTGGCCCTGGCCGTGCAGTTGGCCTCCAAGGCCGCGGTGGACATGGACAACGCCCGGCTGTACGGGCGCGAGCGCGAGCACGTGGCCCGGCTCCAACGCAATCTGCTCCCCCGGGTCACGCCGCGCACGCCGGGCCTGGAGGTGGCCTCCCGATACATCCCGACCGCCGATCCGCTCGGGGTGGGCGGTGACTGGTTCGACGTGGCACCGCTGCCGGGCGGGCGGACCGCCCTCGTGGTGGGGGACGTGATGAGCCACGGCATGTCGGCGGCGGCCACCACCGGCGTACTGCGCGCCGTCGCGCGCACCCTGATGGCCCTGGATCTGACGCCCGAACGCATGCTCGCCCGCCTGGACTTGGCCGCCCGCGACCTGGAGGACGACCAGGTCGCCACCTGTCTGTGCGCCGTCTACGACCCGGCCGAGGCCAGTTACACCCTGGTCAGCGCCGGCCACCCACCGCCGCTGTTGGTCACTCCGGACGGGAAGGCGTCGTTCGTGGACGTGCCGGTCGGTGCGCCGATCGGTGCCGGCGTCATCCCCTACGATCCGCTGCGGTTGACCGTCCCGCCGGGCAGCCGACTGGTGCTCTACACCGACGGGCTGGTCAAGTCGCGCACCGAGGACATCGACGTACAACTGGCCCGACTGCGCGCCCTGGCCGCCGGGATGGGGCCGGTCGGGCTGGACTCCGGTGCGCTCGGCGACCTCGCGCCCGGCGGCGGGACCCGCTTCGACGAGGCCGTCGTGCTCGTCGCCGCCACCGAAGAACCCTTGCTGGGCACCGACTTGCACACCTGGGACCTGCCCGCGAGCGGCTCCGCGGCGGGGGTGGCCCGCAAGCTGGTCCGGGAGCAGCTCGACGTGTGGGAGCTGAGCGATCTCTCGGACGTCACCGAACTCGTGGTCAGCGAACTGGTCGGGAACGCGCTGCGCTACGGCATCGCACCGGGCCAACTGCGCCTGCTGCGGCACGATCGCCTGGTCGTCGAGGTCTCCGACACCGGCCCGGATCTCCCTCAGATCCAACACTCCTCGCTGAGCGACGAGGGCGGCCGGGGCCTGCAATTGATCAACATGCTGTGTCGGGGCTGGGGTTCCTGCCGGACCCCCAACGGCAAGATCGTCTGGGCGGAACAGGACATCCCGTAGGGGGCGCTCCGACGGGGCGGAAACGCGAGGTCCGCCGGTGCGTCGTCGTGGTCCGGCCTCGGGGTGGGCCGGCTGCGCGGGTGTCGGTCCGGCCGGGCCGGGTTGCCCGCCCGCCGCCGCCTCCTTCGATGCGGCGGCGGGCGGGCGTTCCGGCGCGGCGGACGGTCGGCAGTTCGGCAGTCGCGGCGCGGAATCGGTTCAGGTGCAGGTCGGTTCGCCGGCCACGGCCGGGACGGCGACCGCGTCCCAGGCGGCCCTGGTCTTGCGGAAGACGTCGCAGGTGGGGTCCAGGGCCTTGGCCGCGTACAGGGTCTGCCTGCGCTCCTGGCGGTAGTTCGTACCGCCGGCCCGGAACATCAGGCCCTGGTAGACGACCTTGGCGGCCATCCGGATGCCCACGCCGGTGACCGAGGTGGGGATGCAGGTCGGGCTGACGGGCTTGCCCCCGCCGGGGTTGGAGCCCTCCGCGAGCAGGTAGAACCAGTGGTTGAACACGCCCGCGGCCCGGTATTCGTCCATGGTCGGGATCGCCGAGCTGTAGCAGTTCGCGTCTCCGCGCAGCGACGGGTCGTACATGAAGCGCAGCGGTCCGCTCCCGAGGAGGTCGATCGTCTCGCCGATCGTGTAGTCCGGGGTGTCGAACGGCGCCGGCTCGTTGGCATATGCCTCGGTCAGGGTGCCCATGATGTCCGCGAACCCCTCGGCCAGGCCCGGTTCCGTGAACGGCCAGGCCGGGGACATCCGGTCGATGGCGTGCCCGTACTCGTGGCCCACCATGTCCATCGAAGTCAGCCACTGGTTGTTCGTGTTGTGGCCGATCACGACCCTGGTGCCGTCCCAGTGGAGCCGGACGTCGTTCAGGCCGACCTGGAGCGGCCAGGCGCCGCCGTTGCCGTTCTGCCCGTTGCGGCCGAGCCAGGTGCGGAGCATGTCGAACTGCTTCTGCGCGGCCCACATGGCGTCCACGCAGCCGGTCTCGATGTTGGTGGGGTTTCCGTTGCCCCAGTCGTCGACGGGCTTGCTGAACACACCACCACCGCCGTATTTCGCACAGCTCAGGTTCACCCGGAGCGGGTCGCGCAGCGAGTACGTGGAGCCGGAGTGCAGCGTGTCGATGGTGATCGGATCGGGACCGTTCCACGCACCGTGACCGGCCCCGGCACGCACCTCGTCGACGGAGTCGAGTACGGCACCGGTCGACGCGTCCACGTAGACGTGCAGCCTGCTCGGCGCGGAATCGGTGCGCCCGACCAGGACGGCCTCCCAGGCCAGTCGCGCCGCGTTCGCGTCGACCCGCACCACCAGGCGATGGCTGTCGACCCGATCGACCACGCGCAGCCGCGTCCGAGCGGTGCGCTCGGCCGCGGGCCATTCCACGGCCGGCCGGGTCGGCACGTCGATGCGCACGACGTCGGCCGTCTGCACGGCCTGCACCCGGCCGCTGCCGTCGGCAAGCACCGCGGCGTCTCCGCCGACCACGGGTAGGCCGCGATAGGTGCGCGCGTAGGAGATCGAGTAGGTGTCGCCGACCCAGGCCGACACGCTCTGCCGCACGTAGCGCTCACCGGGCGAACCGGGCGAACCGGTCGGGGTGGTCGGGCCGGTCATCGCCCGGTCGGCCGCGGCGATGGCCGTGGCCCGGGAGTCGGCCGCGAGGACAGGCCGTGGTCGGGCCGCGCCCGATGGGGCGGTCGTGCCGATCAACAGGCCGACCAGGACGCCCAGGACGGTCCCGAACGTCAGCGTTCTGCGATGCATCGAGGCTCCTCGGATCGAAGGCGGACCCCGACCACGAATCCGACTGCCGCCGCCCCCACCGTCCGGGACGAACAGCCCACCACACGAGCCGTTTTCGTCGCCCGAGCGCTCGAAACGCTCACAGCCCCCCGGCGCCGCGTCAAGCACCCACCACCCACCGTCACATTCCAGCAAACCCACCCGCGCCCGAAGCCCACGGCGGGGCGGCGCGGGAGGTCCGGGGACGAAGGGGCGCTGGGTGGTGGGGCGTATCGGGGTCGGGGGTGTGGTTTTCCGCAGGGGGGTCGGGTGCCGGGCCTCATGGTGTGCGGATCGGTGATCTCGCAGGCTGGTTCTGCCGGTGGTTCGGGCCCGTTCGTGTGGATCGCGGTCGCATCGGGTGAGCGAGGAGGTCGGCGGATGCCGAGGAACAGGATGCGGGCGGCGGCGGTCGCCCACGGCGCGCGGGAAACGTCGTCGGTGGTCGCGCGGGCCAGGGGGTTGGTCAAGGAGTACGGGTCGGGACCGACCCGGGTCACGGCGTTGGCGGGCGTGGACGTGGACATCGAGCGTGGTGGCTTCACCGCGATCATGGGGCCGTCCGGTTCCGGCAAGTCGACGCTGATGCAGTGTCTTGCCGGACTGGACACCGCCACCCACGGCAGCGTGGCCATCGGCGGTACCGAGTTGGCCGGTCTCGACGATGTCGCGTTGACCGAACTGCGGCGCGACCGGATCGGGTTCGTCTTCCAGGCGTTCAACCTGCTGCCCACGCTGAACACCCTGGAGAACATCACGCTGCCGGTGGAGATCGCCGGGCGCCGGGTCGACCGGGCGCATCTGGATCGCATCGTCGCGGCCACCGGCCTGGCCGGGCGCCTGCTCCATCGACCCGCCGAGTTGTCCGGCGGTCAGCAACAACGCGTCGCAGTGGCACGGGCGTTGGTGTCCCGACCGGAGATCGTCTTCGCCGACGAACCGACCGGGAACCTGGACTCGCGCGCGGGAACCGAGGTACTCGAACTGCTCCGGCACGGCGTCCGCGAGTGGGGTCGGACCGTATTGATGGTCACCCACGACCCGAACGCGGCGGCCTATGCGGACCGGGTGGTCTTCCTGGCCGACGGCCGGATCGTGGACGACCTGCCCCGGCCGACGGCGGAGGCCGTGTTCGAGCGGATGAGACGCCTGGACGGCTCCGGACGAAACGCCGAACCCACCCCTGCCACAGGCGTGGTCGGTCACGGCGCGAGCGAGGTGCGCGCGTGATGCTCGCTCGGATCGCGGTGCGCGGGGTCGTGGCGCACAAGGCCCGCATGCTCCTGGCCCTGGTGGCGATCGCCCTGGGCACTGCGTTCGTGGCCGGGACGCTGGTGTTCCGCGACTCGGTCGCGGCCTCCGCCCGCGCATCGTTCGCGGGATCGACGGCGGACGTGACGGTGACGCCCGCTCGCGACGGCGAGCGCCAGGACGGTACCGGGCTGCCTGCGACGCTGCCCGGCCGAGTCCTGGACACCGCGGCCCGCGCCGACGGCGTGCGTGCCGCCCACGGGCGGGTGCACGTGCCGCACACGGTGGTCCTGGACGGCCGTGGCAGGCCTTTGAGTTCGCGCGGGGACACGATCGCCGACTGGTCCGCCGATGCCGAGTCCGCGCCGCGGGTGACCCGGGGACGCGCACCGCTCGCCCCGGCGGAGCTGGTCGTGTCTGCGGACACCGCCGCGAAGCACGGGATCCGGATCGGCGATCGACTGCGGATCATGGCCGTCCCCGGGACCTTCGAGGCCACCGTGGTCGGCTTCGCCCGTGACCGCGCGGACCGGACTCCCGACGCCGACATCTTCCTGGAATCCGGTACCGCGCAGCGGCAACTCCTGGGCTCCATAGGCCGGTTCACCTCCATCGCCGTCACCGCCGCACCCGGTGTGCCGGATGCGCGGTTGCGTGCGCAGGTGCTGGCCGCGCTGCCCGATCCCGCCGCCTACACCGTCCGCACCCGCGACCGGGAGGCCGCCGCCCGCGGCGAAGCTGCCGGCGCCTCGTTGGACGTGGTCACCTACCTGATGCTCGCATTCGCCGGGATCTCCGTGCTCGTCGGCGTGTTCCTGATCGGCAACACCTTCTCCATGCTGGTCGCCGCGCGAACCCGGCAGAGCGGGCTGCTGCGCGCCGTCGGTGCCCGGCGCGGCCAGGTGAACCGGCTGATCCTGGGTGAGGCGGGGCTGTTGGGCGTCGCCGGGTCCACCCTGGGCCTGACCCTGGGGGTGGCCCTCGCGGCCGGGCTGACCCGGTTCGTCGGACCGGACGGCACCGGCCCGACGGCGAGCACGCCGACGGTGCGTTGGTCGACGCCGGTGGTCGCGTACGCGGTGGGCGTGTCGATCACCCTGGTGGCCGCCTACGTGCCCGCCCGGCGGGCCGGCCGGGTGTCCCCGATGGCGGCGCTGCTGCGCGCGGCCGGGACCGACGCGCAACGGCCGTTGCGCGCCCGCAACATCGTGGCCGGCACGAGCGTTGTGGCGGGCGCGGGTGCCCTGTTGCTCGCGGTATCCGCCGACGACCTCGCAGTGGCGGGGCCGTTGCTCGCGGTCGGCATCCTGCTCACCCTCCTGGGCATCGTGGCCGGCGCGCCGATCCTGAGCGTCCGGGCCGTGCGCGGCCTGAATCGGCTGCTCTCGCGGCACAGCGGACCGATCGGCCGGCTGGCCCGCGGCAACGCGATTCGCGACCCTCGGCGTACCGGCGCCACCGCCTCGGCCCTGATGGTCGGCATCGCACTGGTGAGCTTCCTGTCCCTGGTCGCCGCGTCGTTGGTGAGCTCGGTCGACGGGCAACTCGAACGCACGGTGAACGCGGACTACTTCGTCCTCTCCTCGCAGCCGATGACCGCGCAGGTGGCCCGCGTCGTCCGAGAGACGCCGGGTCTGGACCACGTCACCGCGCAGCAGACCGTGCGCGCCGACCTGATCACCGCGCACGGCACCGATCGCAATCACGATCTCACCGCGACCACCGAGCGCTTCACCGACGACTTCCGGCTCGCCTTCACCGCCGGTGACGCCCGTTCGACGCTGGCCGCGGGCGGGGACGGGATCACCGTGCCCCAGGCGTTCGCCGACGAGTACCGGCTCGCGGTCGGCGATCCGGTCCAGGTTCGTTTCCACGGCGGCGGCACGGCCCGGCTCCGGGTCGGCGGCATCGTGCGCGAGGGGGACGTATTCGCCTCCGGCGCGACCTACGTCGGTACCCACGTCGTCCGGGCGCAGCTGCCCGCCGACCAAATGCCCCTGGACGACGTGTACTTCGCCTCCGCCGCGGCAGGCGCGGACCGGGCCCAGGTCTACGCGGCCCTGGCGAAACGCCTGGACGGTTTCCCGCAGACCAAGGTCCGCGACCGGGACAGCTACCGCAAGGCGCTGCACGACACGGTCGCGTCGGCCCTGGGCCTGGTGTACGCGCTGTTGGCGCTGGCGATCCTGGTGGCCGTCCTGGGCGTGGCCAACACCCTCGCCCTGTCCGTGGTCGAACGCAGCCGGGAGATGGCGCTGCTGCGGGCCCTGGGCATGACCCGGCGGGGCGTGCGCCGGATGATCCGGGCGGAGGCGGTCCTGATCGCCGTGGTCGGCGCCGTCCTCGGTCTGCTGCCCGGCCTGGCCTGGGGCGCGGCCACCCAGCGCGTCCTGGCCGGCAAGGGTCTGGACACGCTCACCGTGCCGTGGCCGACCTGCGCGGCCGTCCTGGTCGGCGCGATCGTCGCCGGCACCCTCGCCGCCTGGCTCCCGGCCCGGCGCGCCGCCCGCGTGCACCTGCGCGAGGCGATGGCCGGCGCGGGATGAGCCGGTCGAGCGGCCGGTGACCCGCCCCATCGGGCCGGCCGGGTCGGGTGAGAGGCTCGAAGCACCGAGACGTGGGCGAGCGAAGCGAGGAAGGGTGTCGGAGGATTCGGGTCAAAGGCCGGCCACGGGACGCACGCGCCGATTCGCGGCCCCGGTGCGGGCCGGCGCGAGGGCCGTCGCGGACGCGGTTCGGGTGCTCTTCGTGGGTGCCGTGACCGTCGTGCCGACGACGCTCTTCTTGCTCGGAGCGGGCCTGGTGTACGCGGGCGTCCTCCGGTCCCGCCCGCGCCGGCGCGTGTTGCGCCCGATCGCGCGCGGCGCACGGGCACTGACCGACCTGGAACGCAGGCGCCTGACCGGGCCGCCCTCCCGCGCCACGCCCCGCCCCGCCCCTCCCGGTCCCGGCGCGGACCGCGCCGACCCGGCCGGTCCGGCCCCCACCGAGCCGGGCCCGGTCCACCCCACCCCGAGCGATCCGCGGCGCCTGATCCGCTATCTCGCGGCGCGTGTGCCGATCGGGCTGCTCGGTGGTGCCCTGCTCGGCCTCGTCGGCGGCGGGATCGGGTTCGCCGCGGTGATGGTGGGGGCGTGGCTCGCGGGCAGTCCGAACACCACCACGACCGACGTACTGATCCTGATCCCCTGTGGACTGGCCCTGCTCGCCCTGGCCCTGTACGGCCTGGTCGGTCTCGCGGACACCGATCGGGCCCTGGCCCGGCGCCTGCTCGAACCGGACCGGAGCGAGGTACTGCGCCGTCGGGTCGACGAGTTGGCCGCGAGTCGGGCGGGCGTGGTCGAGGCCGTGCACGAGGAACGTCGGCGGATCGAACGCGATCTGCACGACGGGGTGCAGCAGCGCCTGGTCGCCCTGGGCATGTTGCTCGGCCGGGCCCGGCGCGGCGGCGACCCCGCACGCACCGACGAATTGTTGCGGCAGGCGCACGAGCAGGCCCAACAGGCGCTGACCGACCTGCGGGACGTGGCGTGGCGGATCCACCCGACCGGATTGGACCACGGCGGGCTGCGCGCGGTGTTGGAGACGATCGCCGAACGGGCCCCGGTTCGGGTCGCGTTGAGCTACGACGTGGCCGCGGAGCCGGCGCCGATCGTGGCCACCGCCGTGTACTTCGTGGTCGCGGAGGCGATCACCAATACGGTCAAGCACGCACGCGCCGACACCGTCACGGTGTGCGTCCTCGGCGCCGGCGCCGCGGGTGATGCGGTTCGGGTACGCATCGTCGACGACGGCGTGGGCGGCGCGGATGCCGCCGGCGGCGGCCTCTCCGGGCTGGCCCGCCGGGTCGCCGCCCTGGACGGAACCCTGCGGGTGGACAGTCCGCCCGGAGGCCCCACCACGATCACCGCGGAGGTGCCGTGCGCATAGTCCTGGCCGACGATTCGGCCCTGCTGCGGGAGGGGTTGGCCCGCCTCCTCGCCGACGAGGGACACGACGTGGTCGCGAGCGTCGGCGACGGCGACGCCATGGTCGAGGCGGTCGCCGTGCACGTCCCCGACGTCGTGGTGGCCGACGTGCGCATGCCGCCCACGCACACCGACGAGGGACTGCGGGCGGCCCTGGAGGTCCGCCGCCGACAACCGGGGGTGGGCGTGCTGGTGCTCTCCCAGTACATCGAGAAGCGGTACGCCGTCGAGCTGTTGACCCACGACGGCGCGGCCGTGGGCTACCTGCTCAAGGATCGGGTCGCACACGTGGACGACTTCCTGGACGCGCTGGCCCGGGTCGCCGCCGGCGGCGCCGCGTTCGATCCCGAGGTGGTGCGCCAACTCCTGGCCCGGACCAGCCACGTCGACCCGCTGGACCGGCTCACCCCGCGCGAACGCGAGGTTTTGGCACACATGGCCGAGGGTCGCACGAACGCCGCCATCGCCCGGGCCCTGCACGTGTCGCAGAGCGCGGTGGAAAAGCACGTCAACGCGATCTTCGAACGCCTCGACCTGGCCCACCCGGCCGGTTCCGGATACAGCCGCCGGGTCCTGGCGATCCTGCGCTACCTGGGCTCCTGACCGACGACCGCACGGCGCGCACTTCACACCCGCCGGTCCGGACGAGCGCTCGCGGGCGCGTGCCCGCCGCGCGGTCACCCGGCGGCAATCCGCCGCCTGCGGCCCGCAATCGAGTACCCACCGCGCCCGTGGGCCGCTGACCGACCCGCGCCGCCCGCCTTCGGCCGATGCCGGGCGGGGACCGATCCCCGTTCGATCCCCGCCGGGTCGGGTCGAGATCCCGACGACGCCGTCGTGCCCGGCCCCGGCCTCCGCCCCGTGTCGGATCCGCGGCCGGATGACGTCGCCTACGGAACTCACCTCCCGACTCGTGCCTCGGCGGGCGAACCACGCGGGGTCACCCCCGACACCGCCAGCCTGGCGGACCGGACGATGTCTGAAAACGCCTTTCAGCCTGAGCCGAAACCTGCTGGTCCGAGGGCGTTCGAGGACGCACACTGTCGTGGTCCTCCCGACGCCGCGCCGACCGGGAGGCCACCCGCCACGGGGCATCCCGGGCGCAACGGACACGACCATGGGGGTACACCGGTGCTGCGCATCCACTTCACTGCGGACGACCTGGCCCGGACCCGACTCGCCACGACGGTCGGAGCGGTGGCCGAGACGTACCACGGCCTGGAGTTGTTACTCGGGCCGCGCAGACCGCTGCCCTTCCGGGCCTGGCGCACCGCGGTGACCGACCGGACGGACCCGGCGAGCGGCCCGCTCACCGCGCTGATGCCGGTGCGCGGCCCCGGCCTGGATCTGCGCACGCTGGTGGGGGACTCCTTCTCGCTCGACGAGGGCATCGAGAACCTGCTCGCGGTACCCACGCGGCGGCTGCGCAAGGAAATGGCGCACCTGACCTTCGCACCCGGCCACGCCACCTGGGTGCGCGACTTCCTGGACGGCGGCCGGGAGCCGCGCCGCGAGTTCGCCGACGCCCTGCGCGCCTTTCACGACGTGACGCTGGCGCCGTTCCGATCCCGGGTGCGGTCCCACCTGGAATCGGTGCGAAACGTATACGCGCGCACCCTGCTCGACGGCGGCGTCGACCGCCTGTTGGCCGAGTTGTGCGTACCGCTCGTGCGCTGGAAGCCGCCGGTCCTGGAGGTGGACTATTCCACGAAGGACGAGGACATCCGGCTCGGTGGCCGAGGGCTGGTCATCGCGCCGACCGTGTTCCTGTGGCGGAAGCTGATGCTGCTCCACGACACCGAGGACGAGAGCGCGCCGTACCTGCTCGCCGTCCCCACCGTGCGCGAACTGCGGGACGGCGCCGCGTTGTGGGAGCCCGGCGCGGCCGACGGCCGGGCACTCGGCGCGCTCCTGGGACAGACCCGCGCCGCCGCGCTGACGGTGATCAACGACGGGTGCAGCACCACGGAGTTGGCCCGTCGGCTGGACATGTCGGCGGCGTCCGCGAGCCAACACGCGACCATCCTGCGCAACGCCCGCCTGATCACCACCACCCGCCGCGGCAGCGCCGTCCTGCACACGCTGACCCCGCTGGGCCTCGAACTCCTCGGCAGCGACCCCCTCCATCCGGCCCACACCTGACCGGGGCCCATCCGGAGGGCGCCGGCGCCGGACATGGCGACAGCCCCCACGCACGGACCGCGTGAGGGCTGTCGGACATCGCACCCGGCCGGGTGCCGGGCCTCGCCCGTGTGTTCGGCCGCCCGCCGCCCGTGGGGTGCGGCGCAGCCGGATACGGGCTACGAGAGGCGGGTCGAGTCGGCCGCCTTCGCCCGGCGGCGCCCGGAACCGAGCAGCGGGACGATGTTGAGCAAAAGACCGACGATCGCCACGCCGGTGACCAGGTTGGCACCGGGCCGGTAGGCGCCGAAGTCGGTGTCCCCGGCACTGGCGCCGGTGGTGACCGCGGTGACCACGGCGAGGACGAGTGCCGCGCCGACCTGGCCGGAGGTCTGCACCAGGCCGGAGGCGAGGCCCTGTTCGGAGTCCTCGATGCCCTCGGTGGCCTGGGACATGATCGAACTGAAGCCGAATGCGAAGCCGCCGCCGAGGAGCAGCATGGTGGGCAGCACGGTGAAGGCGTAGTTCGGTGTGCTGCCGGCGGTGGCGAGGAACCAGGCGTAGCCCAGGCTCATCGAGGCCATCGACGCGATCAGCAGCGGCGCGGTGCCGTAGCGGTTGATCAGGCGTCCGGTGAACGGCGATCCGAAGGCCACCACGAGGCCGGCGGGCAGCAGCGCCAGCGCCATCCGCAGCGCGGACCAGCCCAGACCGTCCTGGAGGTAGAGCGTCATCATGAACTGGAAGCTCATGTACGAGCCCATCAGCGCGACGATGCTCAGGTTGGCCCGCACGACCGTGCCGATCCGCAGGATGCCGAAGCGCACCAACGGGTGGGCGAGTCGCTTCTCGACGAACACGAAGGCGGTGAGCAGCGCCGCGGCCAGCACGATCGAGCCGAGCGTGAGGGGTGCGGCCCAGCCGCGCTCGGGCGCGGAGACGACGGTGTAGACGGCGAGCAGCATGCCGCTGCTGAGGGTGGCGGCGCCGAACAGGTCGTGGCCGCCGGAGTCGGCGGGGCGGTCGCGCGGGATGAGTACGTAGCCGGCGACCAGGGCCAGGATGGCCAGCGGTACGGGGGTCAGGAAGGTCCAGCGCCAGCCGAACTCGGTGAGCAGTCCGCCCAGGATCAGGCCGGAGGAGTAGCCGCTGGCGCCGAAGACGGAGAAGACCGAGAGCGCTCGGTTGCGGGCCGGGCCCTCCGGGAACGTCGTGGTCAGGATGGACAGTGCGGTCGGCGCGGTGAAGGCCGCGGCCAGACCCTTGATGAAACGGCTGGCGATGAGCAGGCCGCCGCTGTCCACCAGGCCGCCCAGCAGCGAGGCGGCGGCGAACACCGCGAGGGCGATCAGGAACACCCGGCGGCGGCCGAGCAGGTCGGCGGTGCGACCGCCGAGCATCATCAGACCGCCGTATCCGAGCACGTATCCGTTGACGATCCACTGCAGCGAGGTCGCGGACATGCCCAGTTCGTGACCGATCGAGGGCAGCGCGACACCCACCATGGAGACGTCGAGGCCGTCCAGGAAGAGCACGAGGCACAACACGGCCAGGACGCCCCAGAGTCTGGGGGTCCAGTGCGGGGCGGACGTCGTCGGGTCGGACGCGGCGGACGAGGGGGCGGAGTTCTCGCGGGAGGACGGTCCCGCGTAGGTCTCGACTGTTGGGGCCATGGGGAAGAACTTATATGCGCACGCATTGAATGTCTACGCATAAAATGTGGGTGCAATAAATTTGCTTGCATGTTATGACGGGTGGCGCTACCGTGACGCGATGAAGACCGAGGAGCCGCTGATCGAGAGCTGGCGCAACCTGTTGTCGCAGTACAGCCGGGTCGCCCACGAGCTCGACCGTGCCCTCCAGGCGGACCACTGCCTGACCATGAGCGACTACGAGGTCCTGGATCGGCTGATCGCCGCCGACGGCTGCAAGGCCCGCATCCACGACCTGGTCGGAGACCTGCACCTGAGCCAGAGCGCCTCCTCGCGCGCGGTCGCCCGGCTGGAGAAGTGCGGTCTGGTGGAACGCGCGATGTGTGACACCGACCGCCGCGGCGTGTTCGTCACCGCCACCGACCGCGGCCGAGCCCTGCACGTCGAGGCCCGCCAAACGCAACTCGCCGTCCTGCGAAAGCACTTGACCTGACCCGAACGGGAACGGGCATGCACCGCGCGAAGGAGCGGGGCGGGGGTGGGGTAGCGTCGCGCGCATGTCCGAAGCCCCGAAGGTCCGTCCCTATCTCCCCGCCGACGAGGATGCCGCGGTCGACGTCTGGTCCCGGGCGGGCCGCATCGCACATCCCTTCATCCCCGGCGAGGGGGAGGGCGAGCGCGAGCGGAAGATGCGCGAGCTCTACCTCGTGCACGCCGACAACTGGGTCGCCGAGGTCGACGGCCGGGTGGTCGCGCTCCTCGGTCTCATCCTCGGCGAGGTCGACGGCGTGAACTGCCGTGAGATCGGCGGCCTGTTCGTGGCGCCGGAGGCACAGCGCACCGGCGTCGGCCGACTGCTCGTCGAGCACGCGGCGACGCTGCACGGCAGGCTCACGCTGGAGGTCTACGAGAAGAACACCCGGGCACGCGACTTCTACGCCCGGGTCGGTTTCACCGAGCACAGCCGCCGCACCGACGAAGCCTACGGCGAGATCATGCTCAAACTCGTCCGCCCGGCTCCGCGCGCCTGAACCCCGGTACGCCGGCCCCGCACCGAGGCCGCAAGTCCGGCCCCGGCGCCGCGACTTCGACCCCGGACGGGCCCGGCCCGGCACCGCGAGCGCGACCCGCCCCGGGAGCCCGGACCCCGAGCCGAAATCCCGCCGCCGACCCGCGCGGCCGGAGCGACGTGCGCTCCGGCCGGGCGGGTTCCCCGCGGTGGCGTGCCGGGCGATTCGCGCTCTACCGGCCGTAGTCCCGACCGACGACGAGGGGCTGTCCCGCCCAGTCCACATCGGTGAGGTCCTGCCCGGCATCGATCCGACCCAGCACCGTGTACTGGTAACACGGGAACCGGATACAGACGACGGGATGGCTCACGCCGTGCAGCACGGGAAATCCGGTGCGATTGGCGACCGAGACCACCGGTCCGGTGACGGTGTAGCCGGCGTCGCTGCGATCCTCGATCACCCGCGCGGGAACGACCGTCCGCGTCCCGGTCAAATCGGCGCCGGTGTAGACACACAGACTGGCCGCGGGGCAGGCCGCGGCGTCGACGACGTCGGCACGGGCCGCCGGGGCCGGGACGAGCGCGCCCAGGAGCGTACCCGCCGCGGCGCCGGCGGCGATGGTGGCCAATTTACGCATCATGCGAATGCCTCACTCTCGATGGAAGAACCGGTCGACCTCGACGGCTCGACGGGTCGTACGTCGGATCCACGCCGCCTGATCGGCGGGCTCCGACGCAGGCCACGCTGCCGCATCGACAGCGGTGCGTGAAACCCCATTTACGGACAGTGGCGAGGCACGTCGTTTCGGCCGCGCCACCGACCGCCGACACCCATCCCAACCCGGAATGTAATTGTGCCACCACGGACAGTAAAGCCCATGGAATCGCCCCACCGAGGCCCCGCCGAGCCCCCGGCAGCGTGACCCGGCGGACACCTCGCGGGCCGAATCACGCGGTTCACCCACCGACTTTCGGCCACATCCCCCTGGCCGAAACCGCCACGGTCCCCGCACGACCGCACCGAGCGCGCACCGAACACCGCGGTCGCGCGAACGGCCGTACGCTCAGCGAGAGTCCGCCTCCGCGGCGGCCGCGACGGCGGCGCGGCCGGCTTCCAGGCGGGCGGCCGGCAGTCGGAACGGCGAACAGGACAGGTAGTCCACGCCGACCTCGTGGAAGAAGTGGATCGAGTCCGGATCGCCCGCGTGTTCCCCGCACACCCCGATCCGCAACCCCGGCTTCGCCCGCCGGCCCTCCCGCGTGGCCAGGTCCACCAACCGCCCGACGCCGGCGCGGTCGAGGGTCTCGAACGGCGAGACGTCGAGGATGCCCCGCTCCAGGTAGCCGGCCAGGAAGGACGCCTCGGCGTCGTCCCGGGACAGGCCCCACGTGGTCTGGGTCAGGTCGTTGGTGCCGAACGAGAAGAAGTCCGCGACCGGCGCGATGGTCGCGGCGGTCAGCGCGGCCCTGGGCAGTTCGATCATGGTGCCCACCGGGCAGTGCACCGGGAACCCGGCCGCCCGACCGACCTCGACCAGGACCCGTTCGACCTCCGCGCGCACGATGCGCAGTTCCTCGACGGTGGCCACGAGCGGAATCATGATCTCCGCCCGCGGGTCCCCGCCGGCGCGCACCCGCGCGACCACCGCCTCGCCGATGGCCCGCACCTGGGTGGCCACCAGCCCGGGAATCGTCAGCGCCAACCGCACCCCGCGCAATCCCAGCATCGGATTCTGCTCGTGCAGGCGTTCGATCGCCTCGTGCACCCGCACCGCATGCGGGTCGGGATCCTCGCCCCGGGCCCGGGCGTTGGCCAGGCGGACCGCGGACTCGGTGTGGTCGGGCAGGAATTCGTGCAGCGGCGGGTCGAGCAGCCGAATGGTCACCGGCAGGCCGTCCATCGCCGCGAGCAGTTCGGTGAAGTCCGCGCGCTGGAGCGGCAACAGGGCGTCCAGGGCGAGCCGGCGGTCCGCGTCGGTGCGGGCCAGGATCAGGTCCTCGACGAGCGGACGACGCGTTCCCAGGAACATGTGCTCGGTACGACACAGCCCGATCCCGCGAGCGCCGAAGCGCCGGGCCCGGGCCGCGTCCGGGGCCGTGTCGGCATTCGCCAGGACCTGCAATCGCCGTACCGCGTCCGCCTGTTCCAGGAAGCGGGCGACCGCCTCGACCACGCCGGCGGAACGCACGCCGGTCTCCAGGTAGCGGGTCACCGCCGAGGGCACCAGCGGCAACGCGCCCGCGTACACGGTGCCGGCCGTACCGTCCACCGAGATCGTGTCGCCCTGTTCGAGCACCGTCCCGTCGGCGCCGGTGCAGCGTCCGCCCTCGACGTCGATGTCCAGGTCGGCCGCGCCGCACACGCAGACCTTGCCCATGCCCCGGGCCACCACCGCCGCGTGGCTGGTCTTGCCGCCCCGGCCGGTCAGCACGGCCTCGGCGGCGATCATGCCGGGCAGGTCGTCCGGGCTGGTCTCCGGGCGGACCAGCACGACCCGCTCACCGGTCGCGGCCCGCCGGATGGCCTCGGCCATGTCGAACACCGCCGCGCCGACCGCGGCACCGGGCGAGGCGGGCACCCCGTGCGCCAGCGGCGCGGCGTCCGCGTCCGCGTCGAAGCGCGGGAAGGTCAGCTGGTCCAGTTGCCGGCCGTCCACCCGGGACAGCGCCTGCGACCAGGTGATCGTGCCCTCGTCCACGAGCGCACAGGCGATCCGGAAGGCGGCCTCGGCGGTCCGTTTGCCGACCCGGGTCTGCAGGACCCACAACCGGCCGCGCTCGATGGTGAACTCGACGTCGCACAGGTCGCGATAGTGCCCTTCGAGCAGCCGCAGCACCTCGGTCAGGCGCGCGTACGAGGCCGGATCCAGCCCTTCGAGGTCCTGGAGCGGCAGCGCGTCCCGGACCCCGGAGACCACGTCCTCGCCCTGCGCGTCGGGCAGGTAGTCGCCGTACACGCCGGCCCGCCCGGTGCCGGGGTCGCGGGTGAAGGCCACGCCGGTACCCGAGTCCGGTCCCGAGTTGCCGAACACCATCGCCTGTACGGTCACCGCCGTGCCCAGGTCGTCCGGGATGTGCTCGCGCCGGCGATAGACCCGGGCCCGCTCGCCGTTCCACGATCGAAACACCGCCAGGACGGCTCCGGCGAGTTGTTCGCGCGGATCCTGCGGAAACTCCTCACCCGCCTCCTCGCGCACGATGCCCCGGAACTCCCGGACGATCTCCGTCAACTCGCCCACGCCCAGCCCGAGATCGTCGGCCACACCCGCGCGCAGCCGATATCGGGTGAGCACCTCCTCGAAGCGCGCCGCGGGCACGCCCAGCACGGTGGCCCCGTACATCTGCACCAGTCGGCGATAGGAATCCCACGCGAAGCGCTCGCGGCCGCTCGCCGCGGCCAGGCCGAGCACCGAGGCGTCGTTGAGGCCGACGTCGAGGATCGTGTCCATCATGCCGGGCATGGAGAACCGGGCGCCGGAGCGCACCGAGACCAGCAGCGGGTCGTCGGCCCCGCCCAGCCGCCGCCCGATCGAGCGTTCCAGGCGGGCGAGGTGTTCGGCGATCTCCTCGGGCAGTCCGCTCGGCGGCGCGCCCGTGCGCAGGAAGGCCCGGCACGCGTCCGTGCCGATCGTGAATCCCGGCGGCACGGGCAGGCCCAACCGGGTCATCTCGGCGAGGTTCGCGCCTTTGCCGCCGAGCAGTTCGGCCTGATCCCGGGAGCCTTCGCCGAACTCGTACACGTACGCGGTCGCCATGGGGGCATCCCTTCCCGCGCGGTGGGCCCGCGACGAACGGCCCGTACCGACGCGTGCCGCCGGGCGCGACCGGCGCGGCTGCCCGTCCGGTCCGCCGAGAAGGTCCGCCGGCATCCGGGCCGGGCTCGGGACGCGCCCGTCCGCGGCCGACCCGTCGCGATCGTCACGACATCGACACCGGCTGTCTTTCAGGGTAACGCCGTGTCGGATCGGCGCCGAGCCGTCCCGTCCCGGCCGCCGCCGGGGCGATCCGTGGCGGGGGAGCGCAGGCATCCGTCGGACACCGGCCGCGCAATGCCGCCGACGTGCGCGGGGCGCGCAAACGACCATTGACAACGCACAGTAATCAATCGATCGCGCTAAGCGTACCGCCGTCGTCGACACCTCGCCACAAACCCCCGAACACCGGGGCCCGCGTGCGCAAACGGCCGGCGCGGCGACACCGGCCCGCAGGCTCACGCGAGGGACTGCACCGGCCGCCGCGTCGTCGTCTCGATCTCACCCGCCGCCTTGTCCAGCAACTGCCGGGTCAGGTCGGTCAACGCCCGCGCGGCGGCGATCTCCTCGCCGACCTGCGGCTGATCGGGGTCGTCCGGGAACCGGCTCGCGTGCGCGTGCGAGCGCAACTCCGTTCCGTCCCGCAGCCGAAGCAGGGCGGCTGCCTCGGTGCGCTTGCCGTCCTCCTTGAACTCCATCTCGATGTGCCATCCGACGATCTGCATGAGTGTCGCCTCCAAGCCCCCGTCCGGTCGGTGCCGGCCGTGCCCCTCCGCACCGGCGTGGTGCGACCTGCCGCACCACGATGTTCCGCTCCCTTCCCTCACCCCGATCCGTCTCCCGGGTCGCCTTCGACTCGGCCACCCGTGGCCCGATCCCGGTCCGCCCGCTCGTCGATCGGCGGCGGTCCGGTCACCGTGACCCGGGCCGGGCGCAGCAGCCGATCGCCGACGCGGTAGCCCGGGGTGTGCACCACCGAACAGATCGGCGGATCCACTCCGGCCCGGACCCGATACGCCATCGCGTCGTGCAGGTGCGGGTCGAACTCGTCCCCGACCGTGCCGAACCCGCGCAGCCCCAGCGCCGCGAGCGAGCTCTCCAAGGTGTCGACGGCGGCGGCCACTCCCGGGGTCGACTCATCGGCGGCGCGGACCCGGTCGAAGTCGTCGATCGCCGGCAGCAGCGGCGTGAGCACATTGGCCAGCGCGACCTCGCGCACCGCGAGCCGATCCCGCCGTACGTGGGCACGATAGGCGTCGTAGTCGGCCCGAAGCCGCCGCAGTTCGTCCACGCGCTCGCTCACCTGCCCGCGCAGGGCCGCGATCTCGGCCAGCAGGGCGGCCAGGACCGGCGACTGCGGATGCCCGACGGGGACCGGCAACAGTCCCGGGCCGGACGTGGTCCCGTTCACGCGGTCCCACCTCCCCGCTTGTCGTCGTCGACGATCTCCGCATCGACCACGTCGTCGTCGGCGGTGTCACCGGCCGCGCCCGCTCCGGCCGCATCCTCGGCGCCGGGTTGGGGGTTCGCGTACATCGCGCTGCCCAGCTTCTGACTGATCGTGCCGACCTTCTCCGCGGCGTCGCGAATGGCGCTCAGGTCCTCGCCCTTGAGGGCGTCCTTCAGCTCGGTGAGCGAGGTCTCCACCTCGGTCCGCACGTCGGCCGGGACCCTGTCGCCGTTGTCCTTGATGAACTTCTCGGTGGTGTACACCAGTTGCTCGGCCTGGTTGCGGGTCTCCGCGGCCTCGCGGCGCTGGTGGTCCTCCTCCGCGTGCGCCTCCGCATCACGCATCATCCGGTCGATGTCGTCCTTCGGCAGGCCGGAGCCGCCGGTGATGGTCATCGACTGCTCCTTGCCCGTGCCCATGTCCTTCGCGGACACGTGCACGATGCCGTTGGCGTCGATGTCGAAGGTGACCTCGATCTGCGGCAGCCCGCGCGGGGCCGGCGGCAGACCGGTCAGCTCGAACATGCCCAGTCTCTTGTTGTAGGCGGCGATCTCCCGCTCGCCCTGGAACACCTGGATCTGCACCGACGGCTGGTTGTCGTCCGCCGTGGTGAAGATCTCCGAACGCTTGGTCGGGATCGTGGTGTTGCGCTCGATCAGCTTGGTCATGATGCCGCCCTTGGTCTCGATACCGAGAGACAGCGGCGTCACGTCCAGCAGCAGGACGTCCTTGACCTCACCCTTGAGCACACCCGCCTGGAGCGCGGCACCCACGGCGACGACCTCGTCCGGATTGACGCCCTTGTTGGGCTCCTTGCCGTCGGTGAGCTCGCGGACGAGTTCGGTGACGGCCGGCATCCGGGTCGAGCCGCCCACCAGCACCACCTGGTCGACGTCCGAGACGGAGATGCCGGCGTCCTTGATCGCCGCGTGGAACGGTCCCCGGCAGCGCTCCAGCAGATCGACCGTCAGCTGCTGGAACTGGGCGCGGGTGAGCTTCTCGTCCAGGTGCAGCGGGCCCTCGGCCGAGGCCGTGATGTAGGGCAGGTTGATCGAGGTCTCGGTCGCGCTGGACAGCTCCACCTTGGCCTTCTCCGCCGCCTCGCGCAGCCGTTGGAGGGCCATCTTGTCCTTGGACAGGTCCACGCCGTGGGCGTTCTTGAACTGCTTGACCAGGTAGTCCATCACTCGCTGGTCCCAGTCGTCACCGCCCAGATGGGTGTCGCCGTGCGTCGCCTTGACCTCCACGACGCCCTCGCCGATCTCCAACAGCGACACGTCGAACGTGCCGCCGCCCAGGTCGAACACCAGGATCATCTGGTCGCGCGACTTGTCCAGGCCGTAGGCCAGCGCCGCCGCGGTGGGCTCGTTGACGATGCGCAGCACGTTCAGACCGGCGATCTCCCCGGCCTCCTTGGTGGCCTGCCGCTGGGCGTCGTCGAAGTACGCCGGGACCGTGACCACCGCGTCGGTGACCTTCTCGCCGAGGTATGCCTCGGCGTCGCGCTTGAGTTTCTGCAGGACCCGCGCGGCGATCTCCTGCGCGGTGTACCGCTTGCCGTCGATCTCGCCCACGTCGGGAAAGTGCCACGAGTTGTCGCCCATGTGCCGCTTCACCGATCGTGCGGTGCGCTCGACGTTGGTCACCGCCTGGCGCTTGGCCACCTCACCGACCAGCACCTCGCCGTTCTTCGCGAACGCGACCACCGACGGTGTCGTCCGCGCACCTTCCGCATTCGTGATGACGGTGGGTTCACCGGCTTCGAGAACCGCGACCACCGAATTGGTCGTGCCGAGGTCGATACCGACCGGACGTGCCATGACGACGCTCCTCGTCGAACGTCGAGCGCTCCGGTGGCCGATCCCGCTTCGCGCCCCGGCACCACCGGCGCCGCGACCGCCCCCGACCCACGGACCCGCCACCGGGCTCTCGTACCTAGCGGCCGTGCGGGTACTACCTCCGGAATATGACCCGCCTGCCCCCATGTCAATCGCAACCGTCCCGATCACCACTCTCGCCCCACCAACGGTGACCGCACCCGCACGGCCGGTTGCCGAAGTGGCGCCCACCCCCGGCCACGCCCCGCCGGTCCCCGGGGCCGACTACCGCTCCGGGCCGAGTCCGGCGGGACGCGTGCACCCATAGGGTGATCACGACGTCACCTCACGGAGTCGTCGATCGACTGCCCGGGGCCGGCTCGTCGATGCGGGTCGGTGGTCCGCATCGGGTGGAAGTCGTGGATCGTTCATCGCATTCGGCCGGGCGGCAAGGCCCCCGAGGTGGTCTGCCGGCGGCGCCGGGGTGCGACCGGCTGCCGGTGCACGACCCGCAACTCCCGTGACCACGACGGCGAATGCCCGGGTGGTCGCGCCCGGGCGCAGCCAACTTGGTGGTGGACGGCGGCGGCCCTCGACATAATGCAGGGGCAATCTATTGCACGACGGCGATCCGATGCAGGACGTGTCCTCCATGCCCGCCGGGCACCACGGCCGGGACCGAGGACACGCCCCGGGGACGGCTTTCGCGTGGGGCGAGGGCCGCAGGCCGATCGCGTGGGCCGACCCTCGGCCCCCGATCGATCGGGCATCGGCTTCATCGACCGCCGTAGGCAAGGAGCGACACCGTGGTCTTTCCCCTTCCCCGTACGCTCGCGGCTCTGCGCGTCGCCCGAGAGGCCGCCCAGACCATTCGCAGAGCCGGGCGTCCTCGGCGGATCCGGCTCAAGTCCTCCGCCGCGGACCTGGTCACCGCGACCGACCTGCGGGTGGAGAAACTGGTCCGGGCCTGGCTGGGCAACCACTATCCGCAGGACGCGGTGGTCGGCGAAGAGGGCGGCGGGCTGGCCGAGTTGGATCTGCGTCGGCCGACCTGGTTCGTGGATCCGCTCGACGGCACCACCAACTTCGCGCACGGACTGCCGCACTACGCCTGCGCGATCGCGTTCTGGGACGGCGAAAAACTCGCCCTCGGCGTGGTCGCCGACGCCACCCGACGCCGGACCTACTGGGCCGAGGCCGGCCGCGGCGCCTACGAGGGCCGCAAGCGCCTGCACGTATCCGACACCCGCACGCTGGGCCGCAGTGTGATCGCCACCGGCTTCCCGCCGTCCCGGGCCACCGATCCGGACAACAACCTGGCCGAGTTCCTGTCCGTGGTCAACGACACCCGTGACGTGCGCCGGCTGGGCTGCGCGGGCATCGACCTGTCGTGGGTGGCGGCCGGGCGCCTGGACGCGTACTGGGAACAGCGCTGCGGCCCGTGGGACTGGGCGCCCGGCGCGATCCTGGTCCGCGAGGCCGGCGGGCGGGCCACCACGTTCGAGGGTGCCGACTGGAAGCCCGGCGACGGCGAGTTGGTGGCCTCCAACGGCGCCATCCACGACCGGCTGCTGCGCTCGTTCGCCCAGGCCAGGGCCGGCGCCGGGTTGCCCGCCCGGCCGATCGCGGCCTGACCGGGCGCCACGTCGGGACACCGCGCGGGCCCGCGACCGGTGGTCGAGCACCGTTCGCGGGCCGTTCGCGGCCTCAGCCCTTGCGTACCCGCTCGGCCCGGGCCAGGTCCATGCGCTCGCGCGCCGCGGTCACCTCCGGCCGCACCGACACCTCCGGCACGCCCACCTCCCACCACGCGCCGGCCTCGGTCCACCGATCCGGCCGGGTGCGCACGACCACCACGGCGGGCCGACGCGCCGCCCGCGCCGCCGCGTACGCCTTCGCCAACTCCTCCACCGTGTCCGCGGTGAACACCTCGGCGCCCAACGCCGCGGCGTGCGCGGCGAAATCGACCCGGTGGTCGGCTGCGGCGCCCGGACCCCGGCAGTCGGTGATCATGTTGTTGAACGGTGCCGCGCCTTGGCCCTCCTGGAGTCGGGCGATCACCGCGTATCCGCCGTTGTCGCAGACCACCGCGACGAACCGGTGTCCGGACAGGACCGCCGAGTACAGCTCGGAGTTGAGCATCAGGTAGGAACCGTCGCCCAGCAGGGTGGTGACCACGCCCGCCGGCCGCGCCATCGCCGCGCCCCACGCGCCTGCGATCTCGTAGCCCATGCAGGAGAACCCGTACTCGACGTCCATCGTCGCCGCGCCGACCGGGCCGTGGGACCGCCAGCCGCCGACCAGTTCACCGGGCAGCCCGCCCGCCGCGGTGAGCACGTAGTCGTCGGGCCCGGAGATCGTGTTGACCACGCCCACCACCTGCGCGTACGTCGGCGGCACGGCCGGCTCGCCCGCCTCGCGCAGCCGATCGACCACGCCGTCCCACGCCCGTCGTTCGCCCTCGGCCCGCGCGGTCCAGGCCGGGTCCGCCCGCCATTCGCCCAGCAGCGGCCCGAGTTCGCGCAGCGCCTCGCGGGCGTCCGCGGTCACCGGGGCGGCGCGCCGCTTGACCGCGTCGAACCGGGCCGCGTTGATCGACACCAGGCGCGCGTCGGCGGCGAACACGCTCCACGACGCGGTGGTGAAGTCCTGGAGGCGGGTGCCGACGGCCAGGATCAGGTCGGCGTCGGCGGCGAGCGCGTTGGCCGAGGCGGAGCCGGTCACCCCGAGCGGTCCGGCGTGCAGGGGGTGGTCGTGCGGGAGCAGCGTGCGTCCCGCGACCGTCTCGGCGAACGGGACACCGTGCGCCTGCGCCATCGCCAGCACCTCGCGCGCCGCGCCGGAGTAGCGCACCCCGCCGCCGACCACCAGCAGCGGGCGCCTCGCCTCGCGCAACAGCTCCGCCGCGTCCGCGAGTTCGCGCAGGTCGGCGCGCGGTCGCGGCGGCCGGTGCAGGCGCGGCGCGAACAGACTCACCGGGAAGTCGTACGCCTCGGCCTGGACGTCCTGCGGCAGTGCGAGGGTGACCGGCCCGCAGTCGGCCGGGTCGGTCAGCACCCGGGCCACGTGCGGGAGGGTGGCGATCAGCTGTTCCGGCCGGGTGATCCGGTCCCAGTAGCGACTGACCGCGCGGAAGGCGTCGTTGACGGTCGTGCTCGGGTCGTGGAAGTGCTCGACCTGTTGCAGCACCGGATCCGGGGCGCGGCTCGCGAAGGTGTCGCCGACCAGCAGAAGCAGCGGCAGCCGGTTGGCGTGCGCGACGCCCGCCGCGGTGACCATGTTCAGCGCGCCGGGCCCGATCGAGGAGGTGGCCGTGAGCACCTGGCGGCGCTGGGTGGCGCGGGCGTAGCCGACCGCGGCCAGCGCCATGCCCTGTTCGTTCTGGCCGCGCCAGACCGGCATCGCCGCGCCGGCCTCGTGCAGCGCGTCGCCCAGACCGAGCACGTTGCCGTGGCCGAAGATGGCGAACACGCCGGGGAAGAGCCTGGCCCGGCTGCCGTCGAGGAGTTCGCTCTCCTGGGCCACCAGCCAGCGCACCAGGGCCTGCGCGGTGGTCAGCCGCACGGTCGCCCCGGGCGTCGGGCCGGCCGCGGGCGTCGGCGTGCTCATCGGTTTCCTCCATCCGGCGTCGGCAGCGGGGTCATCGGGCACCTGGGATCGGGCGTCTGTTCGGCCCAGCTCTCCCGTACCCAGTGGTGGGCGGGGTCGTCGCAGGCGAGCATCGCCCGCTCGTCGCCCGGGCCGGCCATCACGTTGAGGTAGTAGAGGTGGTGTCCGGGGCAGGCCACGCAGGGACCGTGGTAACCGCGCGGGACGAGGAACACGTCGCCGTCGCGGACGGTCACCGTCTCGTCGATCGCGCCGTCGGTGGTGTAGGTGCGGTGCAGGCCGAAGCCGGTCCGGTCGGGCGTGCGTCCGTCCCGCCCGGCCACCCGGAAGAAGTAGATCTCCTCGTTGACGCTCTCGTGCGCGCTCGCCGTGTCGTGCTTGTGCGGCGGGTACGAGGACCAGTTGCCGTCCGGGGTGAGGATCTCGCAGACGATCAGCCTGTCCGCCTCGAACACGTCGGGGGTCATCAGGTTGTTCGCCTGCCGGGTCGCGCGCCCGGCGCCGCGCACCTCGACCGGCACGCCGGTCGCCGGGCCGTACGCCGGGTCCAGCCGCCGGCGGGCCCGCGCCGAGGCGAGCGCGAGTTGGCAGCCGTGCTCGCTGGACAGCCGCAGTTCGGCGTCGCGCGGTACGTACGCGAAGTCCGACACCGCGGTGAACACGCTCTCGCGTCCGACGAGTTCGAAGCGGCGGCCCTCGGTCTGCACGGTCGCCGAGCCGGCCAGCGGGATCACCGCGACCTCGTGCTCGCCGGTCGCCAGGTCCCGCCGGCCGCCGGGGGGCAGGTGGATCACCCGCAGGCCGCTGTGCCGCCAGCCGGCGAGTTCGGGAGTGATCAGCAGCGGATCCTCGGCGCCGGTGGCGGTGCCCCAGGGGTGGAACAGGGTCGGGTCGTTCACACGATCACCTCGATCGCTCGCGGGTCGGCGGCGCGCAGCACCCGCGCGGCGGCGGCCACCGCGCCGCGCACGTCCCCGTCCGCCGGGTACAGCAGCGCACGGCCCACCACCAGGCCGCGGACGGCCGGTTGGGCCAGGGCGCGCCCCCACGAGGACAGGTCGGCCTGCGGGTCGGCCGAGGGCACGCCGCCCAGTACCACGGTCGGCAGGGTGGTCGCGCCGGCCACCCGGTCCGGTTCCTCGGTGGCGGGCAGCTTGAGCCACGTGTAGGCGGAGGTGGTGCCCAGCGCCGAGGCGACGGTGACCGCGCGCACGTTGGCGGCGGTGCCGCGGTCGAGGACCAGTCGTCCACAGGCGTCGCGCCGGTAGGGCAGCGGTTCGATCATCGCCAGGATCCCGTGCTCGGCCAGTTCGCTCACCGCGCGGGCGCAACCCTCCAGCGTGGGTATCGTGCCCGCGTCCTCGTCGACGATGCGCAGCAGCATCTTGCCGCCGTCGAGCCGGTATCGGCGGATCGCGTCCGCGTCGTAGCCGGTGAAGCGGTCGTCGATCTCCCAGGACGCGCCGGACAGGCCGCCCCGGTTCATCGAACCGATCACCACCTTGTCCTCCAACACGCCCAGGAGCAGCAGTTCCTCGATCACGTCGGGGGTGCCCAGGACCCCGTCCACGTCCGGGTGTTCCAGGGCGTCGACCAGTCGGCCGAGCAGGTCGCGGCGGTCGGCCATGGCGAGCGGGTCGGTGCCCACCCCGAGCGAGCCGCGCCCGGGGTGGTCGGCGGCGACCAGGAAGAGGGTGCCGTGCGCGGAGAGCAGGCGCGGCCGGCGCCGGCGCTCGGCATAGGCGGTGCGTACCGCGTCGGGCCGGTTCGCCCGGGTCGCCAGCAGGTTGGTCCAGTCGCGGTCGCTGATCACGTTCGGTTCTCCAGCATCGGGTGGTTCACGAGTTCCTCGATGTCCGCATCGGTGGGCATCGCGTCGGCGCACGCGAGTCGGGCGGCGACCAGCGCCCCGGCGGCGTTGGCGTATTCGGCGATGCGTTCCGGGTCCCAGCCGGCGAGCAGGCCGTGCACGAGGGCCCCGCCGAAGGCGTCGCCCGCGCCGAGCCCGCACACCGCCTCGACCCGGCGGGGGGCGATGGTGGTGCTGCCCTCGGGCGTGGCCACCAGGACGCCTTCGCCGCCCTTCTTGACCAGGACCAGCCGCACGCCGCGGTCGAGCAGTCGGCGGGCCGCCTCGTCCGGGTCCGCGGTGCCGACCGCGATCGCCACCTCGGTCCGGTTGCCCACCACGACCGTGGCCTCGTCCACAAGGTCGCCGATGTGTCGGGTGGCGGCGGCCGGGTCGGACCAGAACATCGGCCGGTAGTCGAGGTCGAGCACGGTGTGCGCGCGTCGGCCCCGCGCGGCGAGCATCCGCCGATGGGTGCCGCGCGAGGGCTCGGTGCTCACGCCGGTGCCGGTCACCCACAACACCGGCACGTCGCGAACCAGGTCCCACGGCACGTCCTCGTCGGTGAGCGTGAGATCGGGGGCCACCGGGAGTCGGTAGAACAGCAGCGGCGGGTCCTCGGGCGGGTCGAGGGCGCAGAACACCACCGGGGTGAGCAGCCGTTCGTGGGTGGCCACCCACGTGGGGTCGACGCCGAAGTCGGTCAGCGCGGTGCGCACGTAGGTGCCGAACGGGTCGGCGCCGACCTTGGTCAGCACCGCGGAGCGGCGGCCCAGCCGGGCGGCGGCGACCGCCACGTTGGTGGCGGTGCCGCCGAGCGACCTGGCGAAGGTCTCGACCCGCTCCAGCGGGACGCCGCTCTGTTGCGGATACAGGTCCACCCCCACGCGCCCGACCGTGAGCACGTCCGGGGCCGGCCCCGAGGCCGGGCCGAGCGGGGGCCGCACACCGTCGGCGGCCCGCGCCGGCCCGGCCGCCGTCGGGCCCGTCATGTCTTCACCTCCGCATCCAACTCGTGGGCGAGTGCCTCGAGTTCGGCGCCGCCGGCCATCTGTCGGGTGAGTTCGGCCACGGTGATCTCGGATTTGCCGAAGCAGCCCTGGCTGCGGCCGCGGTTGAGCAACAGGAAGCGGTCTCCCACCGGGTAGGCGTGGTGCGGGTTGTGGGTGATGAACACGACGCCCAGACCGCGGTCCCGGGCCCGGGCGATGTAGCGGAGCACGACGCCCGCCTGTTTGACGCCGAGCGCGGCGGTCGGCTCGTCCAGGATCAGCACCTTGGCGCCGAAGTGCATGGCCCGCGCGATCGCCACGCACTGTCGCTCGCCGCCGGAGAGTGTGCCCACGGGCTGCTCGACGTCGCGCAGGTCGATGCCCATGTCCGACAGCGCCCGGCGCGCGGTGTCGCGTGCCGCGCCGATGTCCAGCCGGGAGAACGGGCCGCGGCCCTTGCGCGGTTCGGAGCCGAGGAAGAAGTTGCGCCACACGCTCATCAGCGGCACCACGGCCAGGTCCTGGTAGACCGTGGCGATGCCCCGGTCGAGGGCCTGCCGGGGCGAGGAGAACCGGACCGGCGTGCCCTCCACGAGGTAGGCGCCGCTGTCGTTGGCGTGTACGCCCGCCAGGATCTTGATGAAGGTCGACTTGCCCGCGCCGTTGTCGC
The DNA here is from genome assembly GCF_055557415.1 of Embleya sp. L77. Taxonomy (NCBI): domain Bacteria; kingdom Bacillati; phylum Actinomycetota; class Actinomycetes; order Kitasatosporales; family Streptomycetaceae; genus Embleya; species Embleya sp. L77. The sequence goes on along the minus strand of NZ_CM145710.1, from coordinate 2,475,761 downwards.
CCAGGACGCACGTCACCTCGCCGGCGTCGACCGACGTGGAGACGTCGTCGAGGGCGATCACGCTGCCGAACCGCTTGCCGATGCCGCGCAGTTCGAGCAGATGCGCACCGGTGCCGGGACCGCTCGCCCCGGCCTTGGTCGCGCCCGCCCGCACGCCGGTGGCGCTCTCGCCGGTGGTCGGCTCCTCGGCCGGCGGCCGAGCTGGTGGATTCGTCATCGACGGGACCTCTCCGCGCGGCGCCGGAAGGAGTTGTTGACCAGGACGGCCGCCAGCAGCATCACGCCGAGGAAGAGCTGGAACCAGTCGCTGTTCCACTTCGCGTAGACGATGCCCTGGCGGGCCATGCCGAAGATCAGCGCACCCACCGCGGCGCCGATCGCCGAGCCGTAGCCGCCGGTGAGCAGGCAACCCCCGATCACCGCGGCGATGATGTACTGGAATTCCAGGCCGATGCCCTGATTGGCCTGGACCGAGGTGTAGCGCAGGATGTTGATCGAGCCGACCAGCCAGCCGGCGCCCGCGGTGGTCATGAACAACACGATCTTGGTGCGGTCCACCGGGACGCCGACGTTGCGCGCGCTGACCGGGGCGCCGCCGACGGCGTAGATCCAGTTGCCGAACCGGGTCCGCGCGAGCAGCCAGGTCGCCAGCGCGGCCAGTACCAGCCACCACAACACCGAGACCTGGATCTCGGTGCCGGCGAGGGCCATGGTCGAGGCGAAGAACCGGCCGGCCGACTCGTAGCCGTCGGTCGAGCGCATCCCGCTGACCTGGACGCTGTTCGTCACATGTCGGGTGACCCCGAGGTTGAGGCCCTGCAGGGCCAGGAACGTGCCCAGCGTGATGATGAAGCTGGGCAGTCCGGTACGCACCACGAGCCAGCCGTTGAGCGCGCCGACCGCGAGTGCGAACACCAGCGACACCGCGAGCGCGGGCCACACCGACCAGCCCGCCCTGGTCGCCAGCATCGCCGTGATGAGCGCGGTCGAGGCGGTCATCACCCCGGCGGACAGGTCGAATTCGCCGCCGATCATCAGCAGCGCCACGGCCACCGCCATGATGCCCAGGGTGGCCGAATCGTCCAGCCAGGTGGCGGCTCCGGACGCGGTGAAGAAGCCGTCCGCGACGATCGCGAAGAAGCACATGACCAGCACGGCGCCGATCAGCGAGCCCAGTTCGGGACGGATCAGCAGCCGGTGCACGAGTCGGGCCGGCGCGAGCCGTTCGTCCGGCCCGGGATCGCCGGCTGCGGTGCCGGCCGCGGCACGAGCCGTGCCGCCGGCCGCCGCGGCGGGCGCCGAGGGTGTCGAGGGACTCGTGCTCACCTGGTCCCCCGCTGCGCGTACTCGGCCACCGCGCCGACGTTGTTCTTGTCCACGAAGCCGGGGCCGGTCAGTACCGGCTTGCCGCCGCCGACCGTGTTGGCGTTGTCCCGGTAGAGCTTGATCATCATCACCGGCAGGTAGCCCTGGAGGTATTGCTGCTGGTCCACCGCGAAGACGATCTTGCCGTCCTTGATCCCGGTGACCACGTCCGGGTTGAGGTCGAAGGTGGCGATCTGCGCCTTGGAGTTCGCATCGCCCACGGCGCCCACCGCGACCGCGGCCACCTGCGGGTTGAGCGCGAGCACGGCGTCGATCGAGGAGTCCGACTGGAGCGCGCCGCGAATGCGGGCCTGGATGTCGGTGGGGTTGCCGATGTCCACCTGGAGCGTCTGGGTCTGGCCGCCGAAGCCGGCCTTGGCGCCGTCGCAGCGCTGGTTCAGGCCGATGTTGCCCGCCTCGTGGATGACGCACAACATCTTGGTACGGCCGGCCTGCTTGAGCTTGGCGCCGGCCGCCTCGCCGGCGATCGACTCGTCCTGGCCGACGTGCGCGATCGCACCGAACTCGGTGGACCTGCTCTGCCCCGAGTTGATGGTGATCACCGGAATGCCCTTGGCGGTGGCCGCCTTGATCGAATTCGCCAGCGCGTCCGGGTTGGCCATCGAGACCACGATGCCGCCCACGCCCTGGGTGACCGCGTTGTCGATCAGCCGGGCCTGCCCGGCCGGGTCGCCGTTGCCCTGGTACTGGACGTCCACGCCCAGCTTCTTGCCCGCGTCCTGCGCGCCGTTCTGCACGACGCTCCAGAACGCGTCCCCCGCCGAGCCGTGGGTGATCACGGACACGGTGTTGTTGCCCTTGGCCGCGGCGGTGGGAGCGCCCTTGGGGGTCTTCTCGGCATCCGGGTCGTCGCCGGACGGGCTGCTGCATGCGGCGAGGACGAGCGCGGATACGCCTAGAGCGGTGGCGAATCCGAGGGAACGTCGGGGCATCGATTACTCCTCGTTCGGGACGGTCGGGACGGTCGGGACGAACGGGTCGGGTCGGGAGTCGGTCCGCGGTCGGTGCGGATCCGCGTCGATGGGCGGGCGGCGGGCGGCGGTACGGGCGCGCGGCCCGATACCGATGTCGTACCCGGCCGGGCGGCCGGCAAGGGCGCGCCGACCCGTCGGCCGTGCGCGGGCGTCGGCGTCAGTTGCCGCGCAGGTGCGCCAGACTGCGCGCGGTGTCGTGCCGGGGCAGGGCCGCGTCGTCCGGATCGTCGGTCAGCCGGGTGTCCTGTTCCAGCACGTACCAGTCGCGGTATCCGGCCGCCCGCAGGGTCGCCACTATCTCGGCGACCGGGACGTCGCCCTCGCCGAGCGGGCGATAGATGCCGCGCCCGACGGCCTGGGCGTAGGTCAGCGCGCCGGATCGCACGAGGGCGGCGGTGTCGGCGTGCACGTCCTTGAGGTGCACGTGCCCGATCCGGTCGGGGTGCCGGCGGACCAGGTCCAGTGGGTCGGTCCCGCCGATCAGCAGGTGGCCGGTGTCCAGGCACAGCGGCAGGGCGCTGTCGCCGAGGAAACGCTCCACCTCCGCCGGGGTTTCCACGTGCGTGCCCACGTGCGGGTGCAGGGTGGTTCGCAGGCCGTATCCCCGCGCGATCCGCGCGACCTCGTCGGCCGTGTCGATCAGGCACCGCCACTGCTCGTCGGACGGTTCGGGGCGGGTGTCGTAGCCGTCCAGGCCGGTGGCGGCGGCCAGCACGAGCACCTCGCCACCGGCCGCGGCGATCAACGCGGCCGTGCGCTCCGCCGCGTCGGTCGCCTGTGCGACCCGGTCCCGCTCGTGCAGCACGAGCGCGGCGAACGAGCCGACCAGGGTCAGGCCGTGCCGCTCCAACACGCCCTTGAGCACGGTGGGATCGTCCGGCAGGTAGCCGGGCGGGCCCGCCTCGGTCGCGGTCAGGCCGAGATCGGCCATCTCGCCCAGCACCGTGTCCACCGGCAACATCGGCCCCCATCCGGGTACTTCGCACACGCCCCAGGAGATCGGCGCGCCCGCCAGTCGGATGTCCGACGAGGCCGGACCGGCCGAAGCCGAGGACGCGGCCGGCGGCGTCGGGGGGGTCGACGGGCCCACGGCGGCGGGCGCGCCCGGCGCGGCGGGCGTGGCCGCCGCAGTCGGGTCACCGGGCGTCGCCGGGGGAAGCGGTGTGCTCATCAGGCCACCTCCGTGGTCGGCGGCACCGACGCGCTCGCCGCGGCCGGTACGGCCGCCGGCTCGATCGGCCGGCCCTCGCGGCGCGACCGCTCGCAGGCGTCCGCGAGCACCAGGCTGGCCAGCGAGTCGCGAACCGGGGACGGGTTGGCCATCCGGCCGGCGACCACCTCGACGAACACCCGCATCTCGTTGCCGTAGGCGAGCGCGAATCGTTCCGGGAAGCCGGGATAGGCGTCGGCGCCGGCCTGCGGTCCGTCCGCCTCCAGCGAGGTCAGCGGGGTCCGGGGATCCAGGCCCACCGCAAGCGACTGGGTCGAGCCCAGCACCTCGATCCGGTGGTCGTACCCCGCCGGATCGTGTCGCCCGCCGGTGAGCACCGCGTGTGCCCCGCTCGCGAACCGCAGCACCACGACCGCGTTGTCCACGTCGTCCGCCTTCGCGAACGCCTCGTCCACCAGCACCGATCCGCTCGCGAACACCTCGACGACCGGTTCGCCGAGCAGCCACGGCACCGCGTCCAGGTCGTGGATGAGCAGGTCGCGGAAGATCCCGCCGGACGCGGGCAGGTAGCCGAGGTCCGGCGGCGCGGCGTCCTGGCCGACCGCGCGGACCAGATAGGGCGTACCCATCTCGCCCGCGTCCAGCCGGCGCTTCAACTCCACCACGGCCGGGTCGAATCGGCGTTGGAAGCCGACCAGGACCGGCACGCCGCTCGCCTCCACGTCCGCGATCAGGGCGATCATCGCGGCGATGTCCGAGGCGATCGGCTTCTCGCACAGCGTCGGTACGCCGGCGGCCACGGTCCGCCGCACCATCTGCGGGTGGGTGTCGGTGGGGGTCGCCACCACGACGCCGTCGACCGTGCCGAGCAGGGTCTCCGGGTCGCCGACCGCCTCGACGCCGAGTTCCCGCGCGAGGGCGTCCGCCCGGCCCGGTAGCGGGTCGAACAGGACCAGTTCGTCGACCGTCTCCAGGCTCGTGAGGTTCCGCGCGTGCATCGCGCCGATCCGCCCCACGCCTGCGACTCCGATACGCATCAGATTCATTTCTCCAGTGGACGAGTGGGCAACCGGTTGATCGGACCACCGGTGATTGGGCGACCGGCCGACCGGGCAGGTGGGCAACGGGACTTCGGCGGCCGACCGTCCGACTGCCGTGCTCGCGGAGCACCTCCGCATCGGCACGCTCCACATTTTGGAGCGCTCCAATCCGGGAACGCCCCAAGACTGATACCCGCCGTCCGAGCGTGTCAAGACTCACTCGCAACCTTCGCTCGGCGGCGCCGACACACCAGAGCGGGTGGGCATTACAGCCATTCGTCGGACCGTTCGGCGGGTGTTCGGGTCGTTCCGGGTGGAGCGCTCCATTCTTTGGAGCGCTCCAAGCGTGTAATCTTCGTTCCACGGCCGTCGGCCGTCGGATCGCCGGGATCACCGGCGTCGCCGGAGGGCCGATCGTGCGGGGCGGCGCTGCGGCATCGGGTGGCACGGGGTGGGATCGCGGTTGTGCGGGTCGCGGGCCCACCGGAGGGTCGCAGGCGTCGAATCGGTGGACGTCGAACCCCGGGTCGGCACGTTGTCGACCGTCGGGCCTCGACGGTCGGAGCCCCGACGACCGAGGCGTCGATCGTCGGGTCCCCCCGACCGACCCGGCCGCCGGCTCCACATCGGGAGAAAGGTGAGCATCAGTGTCCGGTCCCACCCTCGAGGACGTCGCCGCCCGCGCCGGGGTTTCCCGCTCGCTCGTGTCGCTGGTGATGCGTGACTCGCCCAAGGTCGGCGAGGTGCGCCGACAGGCCGTCCTGGCCGCCGCGCGCGAGTTGGGCTACCGCCCCAACCTCAACGCCCGCACCCTGGCCACCGGCAGCAGCAGCACGCTGGGCGTGATGATCTCCGACCTGCACAACCCGTACTTCGCCGAGGTGGTCGACGGCATCGAGGCCGCCGCGCACGCCTGCGGCATGGACATCATCCTGGGCACCGGCGGACGCCGTCCGGCGCACGAGCGCCGCAGCCTGGAACGCCTGCTCCAGTTCCACCCGGCCGGCCTGATCCTGCTGGGCCCGGTCGTGGAGACCTCCGCGATCGAGGAGGCCGCCGCCCAGGTGCCCACGGTGCTGGTGGCCCGCAGCGTACGGGCCGCCCTGGTGGACTCCGTCAACGACGACGGCGCCACCGGCTCGGCGCTGGCCGTCGAGCACCTGGCCGCGCTCGGCCATCGCGACATCGTGCATGTGGACGGCGGCGCCGGCTCGCAGTCCGCGGTCCGCCGCCGCGGCTACGAACAGGCCATGACGCGGCTGGCGTTGAGCCGCCACATGTCCGTCGTGCCGAGCGAGTACACCGACACGGGCGGCGCCCGGGCCGCGCGCGCCCTGCTGGACCGCGACACCCTCCCGACGGCCATCGTCGCGGCCAACGACTTCAACGCGGTCGGCATCATCGGCGAGTTGTCCGCGTCCGGTGTCCGGGTGCCCGGGGATGTCTCCGTGGTCGGCTACGACAACACCCATCTGGCCGGACTGCGGCACATCGGCCTGACCACGATCAACCAGCCGCGCGAGGAGATGGGCCGACTGGCCACGGAAACCCTCCTCCAACGCCTACGCGGCGAACGCGGCAAAGCCGCCCGCCACCTCCTCCATCCGGAACTGGTCATCCGCACCAGCACCGCACCCCCGAGGCCCTAGCGTCCTCGCACGAGATCCCGCGGGAGGTGGCGGTCGGAAAGTCCGCGACCCGGCGGCATTAAATTACTATTATGTGCGGCCGGCCGATACGAAACCGACTGTTGTCGATCCCTCCGAATCGCCGATCGCGCGCGGATGGTACCGGCTGCGCGAAACAACACCCGGAAGAGCCGGGCCGCCGTCGCAAGGAAATCTTCGAGAGACCCTCCGAGGTTTATAGCCGGACCCCGCATTGTTCGGCTCGCGACAAAGTCGCTTTCCTCGAAATCCCTGCTCCGGTGTGGGAGCGACATCCTCGGATGCGGGGTCGGAGGCAGGGTAACGGTCACGGCCGACACCCCTGCGGCGCAATGGAATCACCCGTACGGTCGCCCTCCGAACGGTGCCGCGGCAGCGAATTTGCCGGCCCATGGGAAAGGCACGACACCTGCCCGACACTCGCGAGAAATGCCGCTGTGGCCTGCGAAAACGTAGTCGGTCGTTGATATCGACGACGCGGGTTGTCTAGCGTCTGCGCCAAGTGCAGACCGCACCCCCGTTTTTCGCCGTGCAGATGCGGCCGAACTCGCGACCGAGTCGCGAGGTGGAGGCAACGAAACGCTCGTCACAAGCATCCGGGCGATTCGGATGACCGGAACGGATTCCTCGCGGATCGCCGCCGGTCGAGCCCCACAGGGGGAATTCCGAAGGGAATCCATGCTTTCTCACAGCACCACGCACCGTGACGAATCGCACCGAGCCGGCAGCCGACGCCGGCTGCGCACCTCGGCCGTCGTCGGGGTCGTCGCGACCTCACTCGTCGGCTTCGTCGCGGTGGGCCAGGCCCGGGCCGCGGACGATGCCACCTGGGACCGGGTCGCGCACTGCGAGAGCGGCGGCAACTGGACCACCGACACCGGCAACGGCTACCACGGTGGACTGCAGTTCAAAGAGAGCACCTGGAAGGCCAACGGCGGCAGGGGCCGCGCGCAGGACGCACCCAAGGCGGAGCAGATCCGCGTCGCCGAGAACGTACTGCGATCACAGGGGGCGGGCGCCTGGCCCGTCTGCGGACGCAAGGCCGGTCTGGCCGGTGCCGACCCCGCCCGGCGCGCCGAGCGCTCGACGAACGACCGGTCCGGGCGGCCTGCGAAGGCCGCCACACCCGATCGGCCGGCTTCCGACCCCCGCGAGCAACCCGCCTCCTCCCCGGAGCAGTTCCCGCTGCCCGCGAACGCCGACGAGATCGTCGTCCGGCCCGGCGACACCCTGTCCGGCATCGCCGCCGCACACCACCTCCCCGACGGTTGGCAGGCCCTGTACGCCAAGAACCGGGCAACGGTGGGCCCGAACCCCGACCTGATCCACCCCGGCCAACGCCTGTCGCTGCGCTGACCCGCGACACCACGCGGGGGAGGTCGGGGCCGGCCCCGACCTCCCCGCCGGCCGGCGAGACCCGGCCATGAACAGGATTCATGCCAACGGTAGAAAACAAGACTTGGACTCATGACGTCCCCTCGGGCGAGGGTGGTGACCTCGGCCGCGGCGCACCAGCGCACTCTCCGCGGTCGATCCATCGGCTCCCTCGTTGCAAAGGTGTTCCGTCATGCCCACATCCGCCGCCTCGCTCGCCGACCGCCGCATCGTTGTCGTGGGCGCCGGCTCGCACACCGGCCGCCTCCTCGCCCGGGACGTGTCCGCCGCCGGGGCCCACGTGATCCTGGCCGGCCCCGACCCGCGCAAGCTGGAGTGGACCGCCGGCGAACTCGGCGGCTCGGTCGACGTGGTACCGGTCGACCTCGCCGACGAGGACTCGATCGCCGGACTCGCCGCCAAGGTCGGCCGCTTCGACCATCTCGTGTCCACCGCGGCGCGGCCCGCCAACGGCGCCCTCGCCGAACTGGAACTCGCAGCCGTCCAGGGCGCGTTCGCGGCCAAGGTGATCGGCCCGCTGCTGCTCGCCAAGCACCTGGCGGCGCAGGTCGAGCCGGGCGGCTCGTTCACCTTCTTCTCGGGTGTGGCCGCGTGGCGCCCCGCGCCCGCGCGCACCGTGATGGCCACCACCAACGGCGCCTTGGCGTTCCTGGTCCAGGCCCTGGCGGTGGAGATCGCGCCGGTCCGGGTCAACGCCGTCTCGCCCGGCATCGTCGACACCGGTTCGTGGGACGGCCTCGGCGCCGACAAGGACGCGTTCCTGCGCGGCGTCGCGGAGCGCAATCCGGCCCGCCGGGTGGGCACCCCCGACGACCTGATCCGGGCGGTGCTGTTCGCCATCGCCAACCCCTACGTCACCGGCACCGTCCTGCACGTCGACGGCGGCGGTCGCCTGGTCTGAGCAAACGGCAAACGGCAAACGGCGGACGACGGACGACAGATGGCCGACAACCGACGACCGCCGATCTCCAACCGGCCTCCTCCGCGCCGCACCACCCCGCCCCCGGACCGCCGCCGGCCCGTCGCGCAGGCGATGCACGACGGGCCGGCGGCGGGACCCGCGATCACGGCGACGTGTACCGGACCGCGGGGTTCGGTGCCCGGCCCGCGGCGCATCCACGGGCCGGGCACCGGCTACATCGGGGTGACGTACGCCCCCGCGATACCGCCGTCCACCAGGAATTCGGCGGCGTTGACGAACGACGAGTCGTCGCTGGCCAGGAAGGCGACCGCGGCCGCGAGTTCCTCGGGTTCGGCGAAGCGGCCGACCGGGATGTGCACGAGCCGGCGGGCCGCCCGCTCCGGGTCCTTGGCGAACAGTTCCTTGAGCAGCGGCGTGTTCACCGGGCCCGGGCACAGCGCGTTGACCCGGATGCCCTCGCGGGCGAACTGCACGCCCAGTTCCCGTGACATCGCGAGCACGCCGCCCTTGGACGCGGTGTAGGAGATCTGCGAGGTCGCCGCGCCCATCACCGCCACGAACGACGCGGTGTTGATGATCGAGCCCCTGCCCTGCCGCTGCATGTACGGCAACGCGGCCTTGCAGCACAGGAAGACCGAGGTGAGGTTGACCTCCTGGACCCGGCGCCACGCGTCCAACCCGGTGGTCAGGATCGAGTCGTCGTCGGGCGGCGAGATGCCCGCGTTGTTGAACGCGACGTCGACCGACCCGTAGGTGTCGAACGCGGTCTTGAACAGCGCCTCGACCTGGTCGGCGTCGGTGACGTCGACCCGCACGAAGAGTCCGCCGACCTCTTCGGCGGCGGCCTTGCCGGATGCTTCGTCGATGTCGGCGCACACCACGTTCGCGCCTTCGGAGGCCAGTCGCCGGGCGGAGGCCAGGCCGATACCGCTGCCCGCTCCCGTGACGACGGCGGTACGGCCGACCAGGCGGCGGCACACGGGGGTCTGCTCGGTCACTTAACTCTCCTCGGTGCTGGTGGACTCGGTGCTGATGAACACGTTCTTGATCTCGGTGAAGGCCGCCAGTGCGTCCGGTCCCAACTCGCGCCCCAGCCCGGACTGCCCGAACCCGCCGAACGGGGTCGAATAGCGCACGCTGCTGTGCGAGTTGACGGACAGGTTCCCGGCCCGCACCGCCCGCGAGACGCGCAGCGCGCGACCCACGTCCCGAGTCCACAACGACCCGGACAGGCCGTACGCGGTGGCGTTGGCCAGCCGGATCGCATCGGCTTCGTCGTCGAACGGCAGGACCACCGCGACCGGGCCGAAGATCTCCTCCACGGCCGTGCGGTCCTCGGCGGAGTCGGGCGTGAGGACCGTCGCCGGATACCAGAAGCCCTTGCCGGTGGGCGCGTCCCCGCGGATCGCGGCGGGCGCGTCCTGCGGTACGTAGGAGCGCACCCGCTCGCGATGCGCGGCGGAGATCAGCGGGCCCATCTGCGTGTCGGGATCCCTGGGGTCACCGACCCGGAAGGCCCGCACCGCCGGTTCGAGCAGGTCCATGAAGCGGTGGTAGACGCCGCGCTGCACCAGGATGCGGGTGCGCGCGCAGCAGTCCTGTCCGGTGTTGTCCAGGAACGCGCCCGGCGCGGCGGCCGCAGCGGCCTCGATGTCGGCGTCGGCGAAGACGATGTTCGCGCTCTTCCCGCCCAGTTCGAGGGTCACCCGCTTCACCCCGGCGGCGCACCTGGCCATGATGTCCTTGCCCACCGCGGTGGAGCCGGTGAAGACCACCTTGGCCACGCCGGGGTGTTCCACCAGGGCCCGTCCGGCGACCGGGCCGGCGCCCGGCACTACCTGGAACAGTCCCTCGGGCAGGCCGGCGGCCAGGCCCAGTTCGGCCAGGCGCAGTGCGGTCAGCGGGGTGGTCTCGGCAGGCTTGAGCACAACCGCGTTGCCGGCCGCGAGCGCGGGCGCCAGGCCCCACGCGGCGATCGGCATCGGGAAGTTCCAGGGTGCGATCACCGCGACCACGCCGAGCGGTTCGTGGAAGGTGATGTCCAGGCCGCCGGCCACCGGGATCTGCCGGCCGGTCAGTCGCTCGACGCCGCCGGCGGCGTAGTCGAGCAGGTCGCGGACGTTGCCCGCCTCCCAGCGGGCGTTGCCGATCGGGTGGCCGGCCTCGCGCACCTCCAGGCGGGCGAGTTCCTCCAGGTGCTCGTCCACGACGACGGCGAAGCGGCGCAGGATGCGGGCCCGGTCGCCGGGGGCGCAGGCCGCCCAGTGCGCGGCGGCGCGGGTGGCCCGGGCCACCGCGGCGTCGACGTCGTGCGCCGAACTCGCCCGGATGGTCGCGACGACCTCCTCGGTGGCGGGGTCGAGGATGTCGTGCTCGTGCGGGCCGTCCGGGTCGGGTCGGCCGTGTTGTTCGTGTTGCTGGGACAACGCCTTGATTCCTTACATGCGCTCGAAGGAGCGGAAGCGCTCCCAGTCGGTGACTGCCGTGTCGTACGCGTCCTGTTCGACCTGCGCCATGTGCAGGTAGTGGGCCACCACCTCGGCGCCGAAGGCGTCCTCGGCGATCTTCGAGGCGGCCCACAGTTCGGCGGCCTCGCGCAGCGTGCCGGGCACATGCGGCGCGTCGCCGGTGTAGGCGTTGCCGGTGCAGGCGTCGCCGGGTTCGAGTTCGTGCTCGATCCCGTACAGGCCGGCCGCGATCATCCCGGCGACCGCGAGGTAGGGGTTCACGTCGCCGCCGGGCAGGCGGTTCTCGAAGCGGTGCGAGTGACCGCGTCCGATCACCCGCAGCGCACAGGTCCGGTTGTCCGGGCCCCAGGCAACCGCGGTCGGCGCGAAGGAGCCGGGCCGAAAGCGCTTGTACGAGTTGATGTTGGGCGCGTACAGCAGGGTGAACTCGCGCATCGCGGCGAGTTGCCCGGCCAGGAAGTGCCGCATCGTCTTCGACATCCCGTACTCACCGCTGTCGTCGGCCAGCACCGGCCGGCCGTCGGTGTCGCGCAGGGACAGGTGGATGTGGCACGAGTTGCCCTCGCGCTCGTCGTACTTGGCCATGAAGGTGAGCGACATGCCCTCCTGCGCGGCGATCTCCTTGGCTCCGGTCTTGTAGACGCTGTGCTGGTCGCATGTGGTCAGCGCGTCGTCGTAGCGGAAGGCGATCTCGTGCTGGCCGAGGTTGCACTCGCCCTTGGCCGACTCCACCGTCATCCCGGCCGCACCCATCTCGTTGCGGATCCGGCGCAACAGCGGTTCGACCCGGCCGGTGCCCAGCACCGAGTAGTCGACGTTGTACTGGTTGGCGGGTGTCATGCCGCGGTAGGCGCGGTCCCAGCCGGCCTCGTAGGTGTCCTTGAAGACGATGAACTCGAGTTCGGTGCCGGCGTGCGCGGTCCAGCCGTGCTCGGCGAGTCGGTCGAGTTGACGGCGCAGGATCTGTCGCGGCGAGGCCGCGACCGGGGAGCCGTCGTGCCACAGCAGGTCCGCGGTGAGCTGCGCGGTGCCGGGATGCCAGGGGGTGCGCCGCAGGGTGGCCGGGTCGGGGCGCATCACGAAGTCACCGTATCCGCGTTCCCAGGACGACATCGCGTAGCCGGCCACCGTGTTCATGTCGGTGTCCACGGCGAGCAGGTAGTTGCACCCCTCGGTGCCGTGGGCGAGCGTGTCGTCCAGGAAGAAGCGGGCGGCGAAGCGTTTGCCCTGGAGCCTGCCCTGCATGTCGGTGAAGGCCAGGACTACCGTGTCGATCTCCCCGGAGTCGACGAGTGCGCGCAGCTCGTCGACGGACAGCGGGGGCGTTCGGTCTGCCAAGGGAATGCCTCCTGTCGGTCCAACCGGAAGCCATAAGGTATGGCCACGAACCATTGATTGGGAAGAGCCGGAGGGGAGGGATCGTGGACGAGCGATCCGGGCCGGAGCCGAGGGACGGGCTGTCACCGCTGCTGCGGCCGGTGCGGGCGGGCAACGGCTTCGAGGAGGCGTTGGAGCAGATCCTCCAGGTCATCCGGCTGGGACTGGTCTCCGACGGCGGCCGACTGCCCGCCGAACGCGATCTCGCCGATCGGCTGGGGGTCAGCCGGGTGACCCTGCGCGAGGTGCTCAAGGTGTTGGCCGATCAGGGCATCGTGGAGAGCCGCCGGGGTCGCTACGGCGGCACGTTCGTGCGCGAGCGCCCCGGGCCGGTGGGCGACGGCTCGGCCGCCGAGCTGCGCCGCCGGATCGCGAAGGTGGACGTGGAGGACACGCTGCGCTTTCGCGAGGTGCTGGAGGTGGGCGCGGCCGGGCTGTGCGCGGCCCAGGGCCTGGACGAGGCCCAGGCCGCACGGTTGCGGGCGGCGCTGGCGCAGACCCGGGACGCGCCGCTGGCCGAGTACCGGCGCCGGGACACGCTGCTGCATCTGACGTTGGCGCAGTTGTGCGGCTCGCCGACCCTGGCCGGCCAGTACGCGGCGGTCCGGGCCACGGTGAACGACCTGCTGGACTGCATTCCGCTGCTGGTGCGCAACCTGGAGCACTCGCAGCACCAGCACACCGTGCTGGTCGAGGCGATCCTGGACGGTGATCCGGACGCGGCGGCCGAGGTGATGCGCGAGCACTGCGCCGGAACCGCCGCGCTGCTGCGCGGATTTCTCGCCTGAACCTCCCGCGCGCCCCGGCGCCGGCCGCGCAAATCCCCCGCCCGGCCGGCGCCGTTCTCCGGTCCGAGCCGCGTCGATTTCCGGCCCGAGCCACGGCGATTTCGCACCCGCCTCGACCCGCCCGCCGAAAAGACATCCGCGCCGGGGCCTTGCGCTGCATCGACCCGAAGGGCAAAGGTATGCGCTCGAACCAATAATTCCCCCTCCCCTCCCTCCCGTCAGGAGTGGCTCGTGGCCGACGACATCCAAGCGCGCACGAAGCAGGGCAGCGGCGGCGCGTCCGCCGAGGCGGAGGACTATCTGGAGAAGCGGGCCCTGCGCCGGGGCAGCGCGGGCTGGTTGCTGCTGACCGGTCTGGGCGTGGCCTACGTCGTCTCGGGCGACTTCTCCGGCTGGAACTTCGGCCTGGCCGAGGCCGGCTTCGGCGGTCTGGCGATCGCCGCCGCGCTGATGGGCCTGATGTACACGTGCATGGTGTTCTCGCTCGCGGAACTGTCCTCGATCCTGCCCGCCGCCGGCGGCGGCTACGGCTTCGCCCGTCGCGCGCTGGGCACCTGGGGCGGCTTCCTGACCGGCACCGCGATCCTGATCGAGTACGTGCTCGCGCCCGCCGCGATCGTCATCTTCATCGGCGACTACGTCGAATCGCTGAACCTGTTCGGCCTGACCTCGTCCTGGCCGGTCTACCTCGCCTGTTTCGTCGTCTTCATCGGCATCCACCTGTGGGGTGTCGGCGAGGCGCTGCGGTTCAGCTTCGTGGTCACCGGGATCGCGGTCGCCGCACTGCTGATCTTCGCGATCGGCGCGTTCACCGAGTTCGACGGCGGCGGGCTGAACGACATCCCGGTGGACCACGACGCGCTCGGCGCCAACTCCTGGCTCCCGTTCGGCCTGCTGGGCATCTGGTCCGCCTTCCCGTTCGGGATGTGGTTCTTCCTGGGCGTGGAGGGGGTGCCGCTGGCCGCCGAGGAGACCAGGGACCCGGCCCGCACGCTGCCCAAGGCGATGGGCCTGTCGATCGGCGTGCTGCTGCTCCTGGCCGTGCTCACCTTCCTGGCCGCGACCGGTGCACACGGCTCGAACGCGGTACAGGAGGCGGGCAATCCGCTGGTGACCGCGCTCCAGGGCGACGGCGACCCGACCCCGCTGAGCCGCTTCGTGAACTACGCCGGCCTGGCCGGGCTGGTCGCCTCGTTCTTCTCGCTGATCTATGCCGGATCCCGGCAGCTGTTCGCCCTGTCCCGGGCCGGCTACCTGCCCCGCTTCCTGTCCCTGACCAGCCGCCGCAAGGCCCCCTACCTCGGTCTGCTGGTGCCCGGCGCACTCGGCTTCGCCCTGGCCGCGTGGAGCGGCGACGGCGCCCGGATGCTGAACATCGCGGTGTTCGGGGCGACCATCTCCTACGCGCTGATGTCGCTGTCGCACATCGTGCTGCGCCGCCGCGAGCCCGACCTGCCCCGGCCGTACCGCACCCCGGGCGGCATCGCCACCTCCTCGGTGGCCTTCGTGCTGGCCTGCTCCGCGCTGGCCGCGACGTTCCTGGTGGACAAGCGGGCCGCGTTCATCGCACTGGGTGTGTACGCCATCGCCCTGGCCTATTTCGCCCTGTACAGCCGGCATCATCTGGTGGCCAACGCACCCGAGGAGGAATTCGCCGCACTCGCCGCGGCCGAGGCCGAACTCGCCCGGGACTGACCACCCGCACCGGCCGTCATCACACTCCGTCCACCGCCGCCATCCCGAGGCGGCGACCCCCGAGCTGCAATCCCCGCGCAGCAGATCCGAAGCCGCAATCCCCAGGAACCGAGCGACCCTTCATGCCCAAGCCACTGATCGGCATCAGCACCTATCACGAGGAATCCGCGCAGTGGGGAGTGTGGCATCTGCCCGCCGTACTGCTCCCCCTCGACTATCCGACCCACATCCAACGCGCCGGCGGTCTGGCGGTGCTGCTGCCTCCGGACGCCCCGGAGGCGGCGGCCGAAACGGTGGCCCGGCTGGACGCCGTGGTCATCGCGGGCGGTCCGGACGTACGGCCCGCCCGCTACGGCGCCGAGCCGCACGCCCGGACCGGGCCCCCGAACGAGGCCCGGGACGCGTGGGAGAGTGCGTTGATCGAGGCTGCGCTGGCCTTTGACACACCGCTCCTGGCGATCTGCCGCGGCATGCAACTGCTGAACGTGGTGCTGGGCGGCACGCTGATCCAACACGTGCCGGACGTGGTCGGCCACGGCGGGCACACCGGCCCGGCCGGAAAACTGGCCGCGCACGTCGTCGCGCCGATCCCCGGCACGCTGTTCGCCTCGCTCGGCGCCGAGCCGTACGAGGTGCCGACCTACCACCATCAGGCGGTGGACCGGCTCGGTCGCGGCCTGGTGCCGAGCGCCCGGGCCGAGGACGGCCTCATCGAGGCAGTGGAACTGCCCGGCGAGACCTTCGCGCTGGGGGTCCAGTGGCACCCCGAGGCCGGCACCGACCAGCGGCTGGCGCACGCGTTGATCGCCGCGGCCCGTCGGCCGCGGCTGGTACCTGCCCCGTCCGCCTGAGGTTCGTGCGCGACGGCCGCAGCCGGCCCCGATCGCGGCCGTCGCGCGACGATCCCACGGCACCGCTCAGCAGATCCTGGGCAGTTGCTCGCCGATCGGCATGTCCAACACGCGGGTGCCGCCCAGGCCGGTGCGCGCCACCACCATCCCCGGATGCGCCTCGACGCACTCTCCGATCACCGCCGCCCCGACGCCCAGCGGATGCGCACGCATCGCCGCGAGCACCGCGTCGGCGTGCTCGCGCGGCACGAACGCGACCAGCTTGCCCTCGTTGGCCACATACAGCGGATCCAGGCCCAGGATCGCGCAGGCGTTGGCCACCTGGGGCGGCACCGGGACATCGCGTTCGGCGATCGTCACGCCGACCCCGGCCGCGGTGGCGATCTCGTTGAGTGCGGCCCCCAGGCCGCCCCGGGTGGGATCCCGCAGCACGTGCAGGTCCGGCGTGACCGCCAACATGGCCTCGACCAGCCCACCCAGCGCGGCGCAGTCGCTGCGGATCTCGGTGTCGAATTCCAGGCCCTCACGCACACTCATCACGGCCACGCCGTGGACGCCGATGTCGCCGCTGACGATCACCACGTCGCCCGGTGCGGCGCGCTGCGGTCGGATGTCGACGCCGGCCGGGACCAGGCCGATCCCGGCGGTGTTGAGGTAGATGCCGTCCCCGTGCCCGGCCTCGACCACCTTGGTGTCGCCGGTGGCGATCTCGACGCCGGCGGCGCGGGCCGCGTCGCCGAGCGCGCGGGCGACCCGGGCGACGATCGACGTCTCGACGCCCTCCTCCAGGATGAAGCCGACGGACAGATATGCCGCCCTGGCGCCGCTCATGGCCAGGTCGTTCACCGTCCCGTTGACCGCGAGCTCGCCGATGCCGCCGCCGGGGAAGAACAGTGGACGGACCACGAACGAGTCGGTGGAAAAGGCCAGTCGAACCCCGCCGAGGGTGACCACCGCGGAGTCGGCGAGACCGGCCAGCAGGGGTCCCCCGAACGCGGGCGCGAAGACGTGCTCGACGAGTTCGGCGGACAGCGCGCCGCCCCCGCCGTGCCCGGTCACGATCCGCGGATGGTCGCGCAAGGGGGCCGGGCAGGTCCACCCGGAGAAGTCCGGCGCGGCGGGCACGGCGACCGGGGCCAGGTCGGTGAGCTCAGACAACGGGGGTCGCCTCCCGAGGCGCGGTGGGAGCGGCGTCGAGCCGGCGGTAGAGGTAGTAGGCGGCGCACGCGCCCTCGCTGGAGACCATCGTGGCGCCGAGCGGATTGCGCGGGGTGCAGGTGGTGCCGAACGCCGCGCACTCGTTGGGCTTGAGCAGGCCCTGCAACACCTCGCCGCTGCGGCACTCGGCCGGTTCCAGGGTGGTGATCCCGGTCACGTCGAAGCGGTACTCGGCGTCGTGGTCGCGGTAGCGCGGAGACAACCGCCACCCGCTGTCCGGGATGACCCCGATGCCGCGCCAGGCCCGGTCGGTCACCTCGAACACATCGGCCAGCATGGCCTTGGCGGCGGGATTGCCCTCGGTCCGCACCGCCCGCGCGTACGCGTTGTCCACGGTGTGCTCGCCACGCTCCAATTGGTGGACCGTGCGCCGGATGCCCTCCAGGATGTCCAACGGCTCGAAGCCGGTGACCACGATCGGCACCCGATGGCGCTCGGCCAGGTCCGGATACTCGTCGACACCCATCACGCTGCACACGTGGCCGGCCGCCAGGAAGCCCTGCACCCGGCAGTCCGGCGACTGCATGATCGCCTCGATCGCCGGCGGCACCCGCACGTGCGAGACCAGCAGGCTGAAGTTGCGGATGCCCTGCCGCCTGGCCTGATACACCGTCATCGCGTTGGGCGGCGCGGTGGTTTCGAAGCCGATGCCGAAGAACACCACCTCGCGGTCCGGGTTGTCCCGGGCGATCGCGAGCGCGTCCAACGGCGAGTAGACCACCCGCACGTCGCCGCCCTCGCTGCGCACCCGGAACAGGTCGCGGTCGGTGCCCGGCACCCGCAACATGTCGCCGAACGAGCAGAAGATCACCCCGGGTCGGGCCGCGATCGCCAACGCCTTGTCGATCACCTCCAGCGGGGTCACGCACACCGGACAGCCCGGCCCGTGGATCAACTCAACCCCGGAAGGCAGGAGTTGGTCGATACCGTGCCGGATGATGGTGTGCGTCTGCCCGCCGCAGACCTCCATGATCGACCAGGGCCGGGTCACCGTGGCCCGGATCTCGTCCAGCAGTCGGCGACCGACCTCCGGATTCCGGAACTCCTCCAGGTACTTCACCGACGGGCCTCCTTCGGAACGCCGTTGTGATTCGGGTCGGGGACGACCACCGGCTCCGGCCGGACGAACTCCCCGGCGGCCGCTCCGGCCGCCTCCCAGGGGTCTGCGAACTCCTCCTGGAGCAACCCCATTTCGTCGAACAGAGCAAGCGTGCGCAGGGCCGACTCCTCGTCCAGTCGTTGCAGCGCGAAACCCACGTGCACGATGGCGTACTCGCCGACGCTCAGGTCGGGGACGTACTCCAGGCACACCTCCTTGACCACGCCGCCGAAGTCGACGAGGCCCATCCGGGTTCCGTCCCGATCCTCGATGTGCGTCACTCTGCCGGGCACCGCCAGGCACATGGCTCTCTCCTCGTCATCCGACAACGACCGCGGTACGTCGGTCGTCGACCTCGTGTCGGGCGAACGTTCACACGTGGGCCGGATCACCGGGCACCGGCCGACCGGCCCCGACCAGCACCTGGCCCAGCGCCAGCCCGCCGTCGTTCGGTGGCACCCGGCGATGGCGCAGCACGGTGAAATCCCGTTCGCGCAACGCCCGTCCGCAGCCCGAGGACAGGATCGCGTTGGCGAACACGCCGCCGGTGAGCACGACCGGCGTGGGCCCGAACCGCTCCCGCGCGTGTTCGGCCACCGCGACCACCAGGTCGACGACCGCGTGGTGAAAGCGCGCCGCGAGCAGTTCCGGCTCGCTCCCGGCCCGCAGGTCGGCGATCGCCGCCGCGAACACCGGGCCGGGGTCGGCGATCAGCGGATCCTCGTCGCCGTCCCCCGCAAGCAGCCCGAACGTGTACCCCGGGACCGGTCCCGGGCGCCGAACGGCCGCGCCCTCCAGCTCGATCGCCGCCTGCGCCTCGTAACCGGCCACGTGACAGACGCCGATCAGCGACGCGTACGCGTCGAAGAGCCGGCCCATGCTGGAGGTAGGCACGCAGTTCAGGTCGCGTTCGAGCTGGCGCGCCAACACCCGGCGTTCCTCGTCCGATCCGGCCCGCACGCACGGCAGGTCGTCCGCCCACTCGATGCCCGCGGCGTGCAGGTGGGCCAGCGCCATCCGGTACGGGCGGGCCACCGCCGCGTCGCCCCCGGCCAGCGGCGCGTAGCGCAGGTGCGCCACCCGCCGGTAGCCGGCGTAGTCGGCGAGCAGGAACTCCCCGCCCCAGATGGCACCGTCGTCCCCGTAGCCGGTCCCGTCGAAGGCGACGCCCAGCACCGGCGCGGCGCCGGGCAATCCGTGTTCGGCCATCGCGGCGGCGATGTGCGCGTGGTGGTGCTGGACCAGCCGCACGGGTCGCCGGGCCGCGGTGCGCCGAGCCCAGCCGGTGGACCGATAGCCCGGGTGGCGATCGGCGACCAGTACTTCGGGACGCACGCCGGTGACCGTGCCCAGGTGCTCCGTCGCGTGTTCGAACGCACGCTGCGTGGCCAGGTCGTCCATGTCGCCGACATGCCCGGACAACCACGCCTCGTGGCCCTCGGCCAGCGCGAACGTGTTCTTCAGGTCCCCGCCGACGGCGAGCGTCGCGGGCACCGCCACCGGCAGCCGGATCGGCATCGGAGCCCAGCCCCGGGAACGCCGGACGAACAGCGATTCGCCGTCCACGACCCGCACCACCGAGTCGTCCAGCGGCACCCGGATCGCCCGATCGTGGGTGAGCCAGCCGTCGGCGAGCGGCGCGAGCCGGGTCAACGCCTCGGCGTCGTCGGTCACGATCGGCTCGCCGGCCGCATTGCCGCTGGTGAGCACGAGCAGGCGCGGCCCGGGCCGATCGTCGAGCAACCCCAGGAGCAGGTGGTGCAGGGGCGTGTACGGCAACATGAAGCCCAGGTCGGGGCAGCGCGGGGCGATCGCCTCCGGCAGCGCGGACCCGGGCGCCCGGCGGCGCCGGAGCAGCACGATCGGTCGGGCGGCGCCGGTGAGCAACTCCCGCTCCTCGTCCCCGATCGCGGCATGCGGCTCGATCTCGGCGAGGCTACGGGCCAGCAGCGCGAACGGTTTGTCGCCGCGCCCCTTGCGCTCGCGCAGCCGCAATACCGCGTCCTCGTCGGCCGCATCGCACGCCAGGTGGTAGCCGCCGATGCCCTTGACCGCCAGGATCGCCCCCTCCGCGAGCATCCGGCGGGCCTCGTCCAACGTGCCGAAGCCGATCGGCGCCCCGTCCGCGCCGACCAGGGAGAGCCGGGGCCCGCAGGCGTGGCACGCGATGGGTTGTGCGTGGAAGCGCCGGTTGCTCGGATCGGTGTACTCCCGGGCGCAGTCCGCGCACATCGGGAAATCGGCCATCGTGGTGTGCGCGCGGTCGTAGGGCAGTGCGGTGACGATGGTGAAGCGTGGGCCGCAGTCGGTGCACGTGATGAACGGATGCAGGTGGCGGCGATCGCTGGGGTCCGCCAGCTCGGCCAGGCAGGGCGCGCACGTGGCGACGTCCGGTGGGATCTGCGTACGCGGCGCGGCGCCCGGCTCCGGCGGTGCGGATGCCACGATCGCGAATCCGGTGTCACCGCCGATCTCGAGTTCCTCGTGGGTGATCGACTCGACCGAGGCCAGCGCGGGCGCGTCGGTGTCGATCCGGCGGCAGAAGGCGGCCACCTCGGTCGACCGGCCCTCGACCTCCACCAGCACGCCCGCACCGGTGTTGGTGACATGGCCGGCCAGACCCAGCTCGGTGGCCAACGTGTAGACGAACGGCCGGAAGCCCACGCCCTGCACGGTGCCCCGCACGGTGATCCGGCGCCGCTGTGCGACGTCGGCCTGCCCCTCGGCGGTCACGACGGCTCCCCCGCCGGCGCGGGCCACCGGTCGAACCCGTGGTCGTCCGCGTGCGCGCGAGCGAGGTGCTCGTGCCCCTGCCCGTGCTGGTGCTCGTACGGGTGGGTGTGCTCATCCCCGTTTCGGTGGCCGCGGTCCGGCGATCCACCCGAATGCCCGTGCCCGTGTTCGTGCCCATTCGCCGCGTGCCGCGCCATGACCGGCGTGTGCACCGCGCCCCCGTCGAGCACCGCGAGCGCCCGTGCCAGCAGACCACCCACACCACGACCGGTCCTGGCCGACGTGAACAGCACCTCGACTCCGGGGTTGACCCGCCGGACGTTCGCCAGGAACGCGGGTTCGTCGAACTCCACCGCCTCGGCGAGGTCGGTCTTGGTCACCACCACCAGGTTCGCCAGGCCGAACGCTGACGGATACTTTAGCGGCTTGTCCTCCCCCTCGGTCACCGACGCGAGCGCGACCCGCAGGCTCTCGCCCAGGTCGTAGGAGGCCGGGCAGACCAGGTTGCCGACGTTCTCCACGAACAACAGCCGGGTCCGCGTCGGCAGCCAGCCGGTGAGCTGCCCGCGCAACATCGCGGCTTCCAGGTGGCACAACCCGTCGGTGAGGACCTGCTTGACCGGCGCGCCCGCCCGGGCCAGCCGCGTGGCGTCGTTGTCGGTGGCCAGGTCGGCGGTCAACGCCGCGACCGGGACACCGCGTTCGCCGGCCAGGCGCAGTTCGGCCTCCAGCAGCGCGGTCTTGCCGCTGCCGGGGCTCGACAGCAGGTTGATCGCGATCACCCCGCGTGCGGCCAGTTCGGCGCGCAGTTCGCTCGCGCCGCGATCGTTGTGGGCGAGTACGGCCTGCCGCAACTCGTCGACTCGGCACATGACGGATCAACCCTCCTGAATGGCCTCGGCGTATCCGACGTCCTCGACCGGGTCGGCCCAGCACACGTCGAGGATCTGCAACTCGCGTCCGCACAGCAGTTCGGCTGTCGCTCCCGCGCACGTCGGACAGCACAGGTCCGGCGGGACGCCCACCGCCCACTCCACCGCGCACGCCGCGCAGCGGGCCCGACCGGCGACGATCTCCATCACCAACTCGGCATCGCACAGCACCGTTTCGGCACGCGCGACCTCGAAGGCGAAGGCCAGGGCGTCGGGGACCACACCGGCGAGTTCGCCCACCCGCAGCCGCACGCTCAACGCCGCGCGCTCGCCGGTGCGCGTGGCCGCCGCCTCGACCTGTTCGACGACGGCCATCGCAATCGACATCTCGTGCATCGGCCCTCCGCCGGTTCGCCGGTCCCGCGCTTCGACCCACCGGCTCGGCCGACCCGAGCCCGGGGCTCCATTACAGGCTCGGCCGGCGATGCGTCCCGGCACCCACGCCGTGGCCGACGCCCGGCGTACCCCATTCGCCGCAACCCGGTGAGGCCGGCCAGGTACCGCGCGGGCCGGCCTACATGGCGCGCATCCGCAGATAGCGCTGGATGTCGGCCCGATTCACGAGCACGGCCAGCCCCGCCATGAGCACTCCGCCGATCAGGATCCTTCGCATACCGGCACCTCTCCGGAATCGGAACCGCGCACCGCGTCCACGGCGGCGGGTCGTGCGTCGACCGGGCCCGGCGCGTCCGAGGCACCGACTCGCCCGTCGACCGTTTGTTCGGTTGCCTGCCCGGCCGGGCGGTCGATCTCGCGCTCGGCCGGTGCCTGGTGCCGCAGCACCCGCAGGATCAGCGCGACCGCCTCGTCCACGGCGGCCGCCACGGGCGGACTGAGCCCCACCCGCTCGTCCAGGTCGGCCGGTTCGCAGCCGACCACCAGCACCCGGCGCGGTGGTGTACCACCGGTGCCCGCGCTCAACGTGCCCAGCAGGGCGAGCACCGCGTCGGGCCCCATCCGGTGGCCGTCCAGCAGCGCCGACTCCGGCTCCACCGACCCCGGTACGGCGGCCTCGATCAGGTAGACCGTGCCCGGTTCGCCGCCGCGTGCGGTGGCATCCACCAGGATCAACGTGTCGTAGCCTTCCAGGAGTTGGTAGGCCAGATGCACACCACGCACCCCGAAGTCGACCACCTCGGCGCCGGCCGGCAGCGAGTGTGCGGCGATCCTGCCGACCGTCTCCACCCCGAATCCGTCGTCGCCGAGGAAGATGTTGCCGACTCCGGCGACGAGCACGCGCTCGACGCCGTCGGTCGGCAGACCGCGGCCGGTCATGCGTCCTCCGCGAGGGTGAGCTCGTCGGGTCGGAAGTACAGGAACCGACCCTGTGCCCGCCGGATGTCCGCGCCGGGGTCGTCCGCCACGGTCACCGCGACGTGCACCGCGCCGTCGACGTCGTGCAGCACCGCCTCGACCACCGCGTCCCGGCCGTGCAGGAACAGGTCCTGGGCATCGGTGCGGCGCAATCCCGGCCGCAATCGCACCCGACTGCCCGCCCCGACCGAACGCCCGTCCACCGGAACCCGATCCGAACCGGGATCGAACCCGGCGTCGCTCGCCGGATCCCACCAGGGCCGCTCGCCGCCCGACCCGAACGGATCGGCCGCGCCGGGTTCGACCAGGGTCGTCGGCGCACTGGGCCCGCTGCTCCCGCGCAGCGCCCGTACCGCGCCGTGCAGCCGGTCCCACACCTCCGGGGGCAGCGAGTCGACCAGATCCACCGCGGCGCCCGCGCGAATGTCGGTGCCGCGGGCCTCGCGCTTCTCCCGCTCGGTCAGCGCCGACGTGCGCAGCGCGAGAATCTCGTCGATCTCGGTCGCGTCGTAGAGCGCGCCCGGGCTCTCCGGAGCCACCTGCGGGTGGTCCTCCAGGATGATCGGCGAGGACAACACCACGTCGTCCCGCTCCCCGACCAGCACCGGCCAGGTCCGCAGATTGACACACGTCGCCGCGGCGGCGCCCGCCCACTCCGGCGGATCGGTCATCGACAGGAACGACCCGGCGTCCACCCCGAGCAGCACGTGCGCCGACACCAGCGCGTACGGCAGTGCCGCGTCCCGGTCGGCGCCCGGATCCGGCGTCCATCCGGCGGTGTTCGCCACCTCGACGGTGAGTTTGAGGGTGCGGTACGGGCCGGGGATCTCGGCGGTCCGCAGCCGGATCACTCCCTCCGCCCGGGCCCGCCTGCGGACCAACCGGCCCAGCACCCGGCCGTCGAGTTCGACCGTCTCGCTCTCCTCGTGCTCGGCCCGCTCGAACGGAACGACCAGCCCGTCACCGGCCAACTCGGCTACGGGAACCGCGAGTTCGACCCGTTCCTCGACGCCCTCGTCCCACGGCACGAGCACCCGATCGGGCAGCTCCAACGCGTCCACACCGGTGAATCCCCCGTCGGGACCGATCTGTTGCACCGTGCGTCGTTGCGCGTGCAGGAAGCGCAGCTCGACCGAGAGGTTCGCACCGTCCCGTGGTTCGATCAGGCACTCGGTCCGCTGGTCGTGGTGTTCGCCGCTGCTCTGCCCCCAGGCCGGGGGCACCAGGACGCCGAACTGCCAGCGCATCCGGTTCTTGGCGGCCGAGGCCCGGTACGGGTAGAGCACGTAGCCCTCGAACAGTACGGCGTCGGCGATCTGCCGAGCGGCGGCGAACCGCTCCTCGGTGGCGAGTCCGGACGGTGTCATCGCACGATCTCCTCGGTGTCGCCGCTGCGATCCGGCGTGCGGTGGCGGCCGGCCGCCACGCCGAGGATGCGCTCGGACGCGGAGTCGGGTTCGGTCGCCGCCAGCAGGGCCCGCATCGTGGCCTCCCAGGAGGGCAGCGCATGCCGGGACCGGTAGGCGAGCAACGCGTCCATGTCCTCGCGCGGCAGGCGCAGCCAGCCGCAGCCGGGGAAGTGCTGCTCGATCATCTCCTGCCACACGGCCACCGGCATGCGGCATACGGCCTCCTTGTGCCAGGGCACCGGTTCGACCCGGAATCCGCCCGGGCCGATGAACGCGGTTCCGGAGAAGAGCATCAGCAGCGGCGCCTCGCCCTCGCCCAAGGCATGGAAGTAGCGGGAGGAGGCGATGTCCATGTCGTAGGTGCACGGCACCGCCAGGTCCACCTCGGTCTCCCCGGTGAAGCCCGGCACGGTCAACGCCACCTGGGCGAACCGGATCGGGTGCAGCGTGCCGCCCCAGCGGGATCGTTCGCCGAACAGCACGTCCAGCCGGTCGCCCTCGGCCGCGCCGTAGCGGCGC
Organism: Embleya sp. L77; assembly: GCF_055557415.1. Classification (NCBI taxonomy): domain Bacteria; kingdom Bacillati; phylum Actinomycetota; class Actinomycetes; order Kitasatosporales; family Streptomycetaceae; genus Embleya; species Embleya sp. L77. The sequence goes on along the minus strand of NZ_CM145710.1, from coordinate 2,450,803 downwards.
CGGGCCGGCTCGATCCGCAGTTGCACGTGCAGCGCGAGCGCGTGCACCCGGGCCTGCTCGGCGGCGGTGATCCGCAGCCGGAAGACCAGGGTGGGGCCCGCCGCGTAGCCGTCCGCACGCACCCCGACGCAGGAGAAGTCCAACTCGGTCACGCCAGTTCGTCCCTTCCGGGCACACGAGCCCGCGAGCGCACGTCGGCGAAGAACGCGGCCAGGTCGGCGCGCGCCTCGGCGCCGCCGTCGAAGCCCTGCCAGTGCAGTCGCATCCGGCCCACCAGCGCGTAGCAGACGTCGACCGGAACCAGGAAACACTCGCTCGCCCCGTCGGTGCGCCGCAGCAGCAGCGCCTCGACGTCGGCCTGCAGCAGTCGGGCGAGCCGACTCTCGCCGAGCACCGCCTGCCACAGCTGCGGATCCAGATCGCTTTCGGTGGCGCCGGCCGGGCTGGGGTAGAAGGCGATCAGCCGGTCCGCCGCGGCGTTGCGCAGGAAGAACGCCATGCCGACCGGGATCTGCAGGGCCTCCCACGCGCCGTCGTCCAGGGTGTGTTCGGGGTCGACGAGGTAGCGCTCGGGCACGGCCCGATAGCGACCGCCGGCCGCACCGCGCTGCTCGAACAACATGGCGCAGCCGCGGCACGCGCAGGCCAGGACCCGGGCGTCGGTGTCGACGAGGTGGCGGTGTCCCGGACCGACCTCCTGGGCGCACAACTCGCAGCGTTCCGGCTGCGGTCCGGCCGGGCGGCGGAATCGGCGCAGCCCGGCCGCCGGCCGGGTACGCGTCGGGGGTGGCGCGCTCACCGCGCGGCCCGAGCCGGGTCGGCCGGTCGCACGCCGATCTGGAGCAGCGCGGGTTCCGCGGGCGCGGCCGGGACCTCCTCGATCTCGACCCGCTCGATCTCGGGTGCGTAGCCGGCCAGGACCCCCTCGACGGCCTCCCGCACACCGTCGGTGCTCGTGTTCGCGCATCCGCAGCCGCCGCTCGCGGCGGTGATCCGCAGTCGTACGCTCCGCGCGTGCTCGTCGTAGTCGAGCAGTTCGGCGCGGTGTTCCGGGTGGGCCGCGAGAGCGCGGGCGACCCGTGTGGGCACGTCGTCCGGATGCAGGTCGTGCAGGACCAGCAGCCCGGTGACCAGTTCGTCGTCGAGCACGGCGCGCCGGTCCGCGTCGGCGTCGCGCAACAGCGCGGCCAGGCGGGCCAGGCCGGCGCCGTAGAAGTCCATCAGGGCGCGTACCAGTTCCTCGGCGGCGGCCCGGCCGGCCGGGTCACCGCTCTCGGCCAGGCGGGTGAGGATCTCCTCGACCCGCAGTCCGGTCTGTTCGGCGTTCATCCGCTCAGCCCGCTCAGGCCGGTGGGCACGTGCAGCTTCTGCAGGGTCTTGCCGTCGCCGAGGTACATGTGCACGCCGCACGGCAGGCAGGGGTCGAAGCTGCGCACGGCCCGCATGATGTCGATGCCCTTGAAGTTCTCCGGGGAGTTCTCCTCGAAGATCGGCGTGTTCTGCACCGCGTCCTCGTAGGGCCCGGGGGTGCCCAGGGTGTCGCGGACGCTGGCATTCCACGGAGTGGGCGGGTACGGGTGGTAGTTGGCGATCTTCCCGTCCCGGATCACCATGTGGTGCGAGAGCACGCCGCGCACGGCCTCGGTGAAGCCGACGCCGACCGCCTCGTCGGGCACCTCGAACTTCTCCCACGTCTTGGTCCGGCCCGAACGCACCTCGTCGAGTGCCTTCTCGGCGAAGTGCACCGCCATGGCGGCCATGTACGCCTGGAAGTAGGTGCGGGCGCGGTTGCGCTCCAGGGCGTTGCTCCACTGCGGGATCTTCCACTCGAAGGTGGTCTCCGGCTTGGTCATCGACTTGGGCAGGTTGATCACCACGCTGTGCCCGGTGGCTTTGACGAAGCCGGTGTCGACCAGTCCGTTGAGCGCGGTGGACCACAGCCGGGCGAGCGGGCCGCCGCCGGTGTCCAGGGCCAGGTAGTCGGTGCCGTCGAACCAGCGCGGCGACATCACCCAGCTGTAGTTGTTCTCGAAGTCTCGCTTCTGCGGTGCGGGGATGGTGTGCTGGTTCCACGGGTGGCGCGGGTCGACCGGGTTGCCCAGCGGGTCGTGCGTGACGAAGAGCTCCTGGCCCTCCCAGTCCTGGTAATAGGAGCTGCCGAGCAGGATCCGGATGCCCAGGTTGATCTCGGTCAGGTCGTTGGTGATCAGTTTGCCGTCCACCACGATGCCGGGGCTGACGTACATCCGCCGGCCCCAGTCGGTCATGTTGCGATAGGTGAAGTCGCAGTGGTCGGGGTCGTTGAGCGCGCCCCAGCAGCCGAGCAACACCCGCCGTCGGCCGACCTCCTCGTAGCCCGGCAGGGCCGTGTAGAAGAAGTCGAAGAGGTCGTCGTGCAGCGGCACCACGCGCTTCATGAACTCGACGTAGCGCATCAGTCGGGACAGGTAGTCGGTGAACAACTGAACCGAGGCGACCGTGCCCACGCCGCCCGGGTAGAGCGTGGAGGGGTGCACGTGCCGGCCCTCCATCAGGCAGAACATCTCCCGGGTGTAGCGGCTGACCGCCAGCGCCTCGCGGTAGAACTCACCCTCGATCGGGTTGAGCGAGCGCATGATGTCGGCGATGGTGCGGTAGCCGTGTTCCGCGGCGTGCGGGGCCTCGGTGCGTTCGGCCAGATCCAGCACGCCGGGGTTGGTCTCGCGGACCATGCGCTCGCAGTAGTCCACCCCGACCAGGTTCTCCTGGAAGATGTTGTGGTCGAACATGTACTCGGCGGCTTCACCGAGGTTGATGATCCACTCGGCCAGGTGCGGCGGCTTGACGCCGTAGGCCATGTTCTGCGCGTAGACCGAGCAGGTGGCGTGGTTGTCGCCGCAGATACCGCAGATCCGGCTGGTGATGAAGTGCGCGTCGCGGGGGTCCTTGCCGCGCATGAACACGCTGTAGCCGCGGAAGACCGACGAGGTGCTGTAGCACTCGGCGACCCGTTTCTGCTTGAAGTCGATCCTGGTGTGGATGCCCAGGCTGCCCACGATCCGGGTGATCGGATCCCAGGACATCTCGGTGAGGCCGCTGCCGTCGCCGGCCACTTTGGTCGAGGGTGCCATCGTGTGTCGTGCCCTTCTGCGGTGTGGGACGGGACGGCGGCACGCTCGGGGTCGGCCGCGGGGTCGAGGACTGCGCGCGGCTCACCAGGGCGGGCGGTAGCCGGTGGTCAGCTTGCGGTCGGAGTGGCGCCACTTGGGTTCCTTGTCCACGGTCTGCGCGGTGATCGAGCGCAGTTTGCGGATCAGCAGGCCGTACGCGCCGCTGGCGGTCGCGGAGACCTTGCTGCCGGGCGGTTCGTCCATGAACGGCATGAACTTGTCCGGGAAGCCGGGCATCGTGCAGGCGATGCAGATGCCGCCGACGTTCGGACAACCGCCGACGCCGTTGATCCAACCGCGCTTGGGCACGTTGCACTTGACCACCGGACCCCAGCAGCCCAGCTTCACCAGGCACAGCGGCGAGCCGTACTCGTCGGCGAACTGGCCCTGTTCGTAGTAGCCGCCGCGGTCGCAGCCCTCGTGCACGGTGGCGCCGAACAGCCAGGTCGGGCGCAGTTTGTCGTCCAACGGGATCATCGGCGCGGACCCGGCGAGCTGGTAGAGCAGGTAGGTCAGCGTCTCGGCGAAGTTGTCCGGCTGGATGGGGCACCCGGGCACGCAGACGATCGGCAGGCCCGCCTTGGAGGTCCAATCCCAGCCCAGGTAGTCGGGCACGCCCATCGCGCCGGTCGGGTTGCCGGCCATCGCGTGGATCCCGCCGTACGTGGCGCACGTGCCGATCGCCACCACGCCGGTGGCCTTGGGCGCGAGCCGGTCCAGCCATTCGCTCGTGGTGATCGGCTGACCGGTGGTGGGGTCGTCGCCGAATCCGCACCAGTAACCCTCGGGCTTGATCGACTCGTTCGGGATGGATCCCTCGATCACCAGGACGAACGGGTCGAGTTCGCCGCGTTCGGCCTTGAAGAACCATTCGATGAAGGTGTCCGCGCCCTGGACCGGGCCGCACTCGAAATCGATCAGCGGCCAGTGCACGGCGATCGGCGGCAGTCCGGGCAGCGCGCCGGTGACGATCTCCTCGATCGACGGCTGCATCGCGGCGGTCAGGGCGACGGAGTCGCCATCGCAGCTCAGACCGGCGTTGATCCACAGAATATGGATCGCGGACGGTGATTCGGCCGGCGTGGCGGCGGTCGAACTCTCGGCGGTGTTCTCGGACGTGGCGCGCATGACGACGCCTCCTCGAAAGGTTACGAGTCAGACATAACGGACTCCTGAACCTTCCTATCAGCCCACCACGTGACGCGCCTCACATCCGGGCCATCCGGGCGAGTCGCGACACGCCGATTCCGCGGCGTCGCCGAGACCGACCGGCCGCCGCGGCACCGGTCCGCGTCAGGACGCCGGCGGTGCGGGCGCGACCCGGGTGGGGGTCGCGGCGGCTGCCGGGCCGTAGCGGGCCAGGAACATGTCCACGCCGCCCGTGATCAGCCGCCGGGTCAGATCGGCGTCGGGGACCGCACCCGACGAGCCGTAGGCGATGTGCGGCATCAGGACCAGACCGGAGAGTTGGATCGCGGCCAACGGCACGTCTTCGATCGCGAGTTCGCCGCGCTCGACGAGTTCCGCGAGCGCCGTGCGGACCACCACGTGGAAGCGGTCCGGTCCCAGCTCGCGCCAGGTGCGCCCCAGGTCCGGCAACCGCGGCATCGAGCCCATCACCACGTTGTGCAGGGTGAGCACCTCGGGCGTGGCATGCCCCGCCACCCACGCCTCGCAGATCGCGGTCAGGTCGGCCCGCACGTCCGTCGAAGAACCCAGCCGCTCCTCGATCAGGCGGGTGGACTCGGCGAGCGCCCGGTCCAGGATTTCGCCGACGATCGCCGTGAACAGGGCTTCCTTGCTGCCGAAGTGGTTGTAGACGGTCACCTTCGCGACGCCCGCCTCGGCAGCGATGGTGTCCATGCCCACCTGGTAGCCCTCGCGCAGGAAGGCCAGCGTGGCCGCCTCCAGGATCGCCTTGCGCTTGCGCGCCGCCCGGTCGCCGGAAGGGATGCGCTTGGGGGTCTGCTCCGCTGCCCACACAGTCGTGTCTCCGTTCGTCGAGCGCAGTCTAACCAAGGTGAACCGAACCGGTGAGTTCATCCGAACCGCACCGTTGAGTTCAACTGAACTGCACTGTATGGTTTGGTCTCCGAAGCGGGCCGTTTCCGAGAGGGGATCAGCACATGAACCGCATGAAGCACATGACGCACATGCCGCACGTGACGCACGTGACGCACGTGACGCACGAGCAGGCTGCGCGGTCGGCGCGACCGGGGCCGGCATTCGCGCTGCTCGCCGCGGTGCAGGCGATCCTCAACACGTCGGTCACCATCACCTCGGCCGCGGGGCCCGACATCGCCGCCGACCTCGGCCTCGGCGCATCGGGCCTGATCTGGGCCGGCGCCGCGTACACCCTGGCGTTCAGCGGCCTACTGCTGCTCGGTGGCCGGGTGGCCGACCTGCGCGGACGGCGGGCCGGCTTCCGGATCGGCACCGCGGTGTTCGCCGCCGCGTCCCTGGCCGGCGCCCTCGTACCGGGTGGTGGATGGCTGATCGCGGCCCGACTCGCCCAGGGCGCCGGTGCCGCACTCGCCGCACCGGCCGCGATGGCGCTGGTCGGTGACGTGTTCCCGGCCGATGCGGCCCGTCGGCGGGCGATGGCCGCGTGGGGCGGGCTCTCCGGGGTCGGTGCGGCACTGGGCATGCAACTCGGCGGCGCGACCGCGACCTGGGCGTCCTGGCGATGGTCGTTCGCGGTGCTCGCGCTGGTCGGGCTCGCCGTCGCCGTGCTCGCCGGCCGCCATCTGCCGACCGGCCCGGCCCGGGTCCCCGGCCGGGTGGACGTACTCGGCACGGCCCTGGTCACCGGCGGCGTCGCGGTGCTCAGCCTGGGCCTGGTGGCAGTGGGCACCCACGGCTGGCTCGCCCCGGAGGTACTGCTGCCGCTGGTCGTGGGGCTGCTGCTGCTGGCGGCCTTCGGCGTGGCCGAGAACCGGGTCGCGGCGCCGCTCGTGCCGCTGCCGTTCCTCGCCTCCCGTCGACGCGTGGCCGCGCTCGCCACCGGCATGCTCGCACCGATCGCCGGGTCGACGGCCGCGTTCTTGATGTCGCTGTACTTCCAGCGGGTGCTGGAGTGGTCCGCGCTGCGCTCGGCGATGGGCTTCGTCCCGTACACGCTGATGTTGATCGCGGTCAGCGCCGGCAGTGTGCCGATCGTGGCCCGGTTGGGCGTGCGGTGGACGGCCGCACTGGGTCTGGTCACGATGGCCGGCGCCTTCGTGCTGTTCTCCCGGATCGGCCCGGACGCGGCCTACCTGGGAGCACCGCTCGCGGGCATGCTCACCCTGCCGATCGGCATCGGTCTGACCGCCGCGGCGGCCGTGGTCGCCGCCACCCGCGGCGTACCGCCCACCCAGGCCGCCCTCGCCGGCGGCGCGTTCAACACCACGATGCTGCTCGGCCCCACGGTCGGCATGGCCCTGTTCGCCTCGCTCGCCGACGCGCACACCGGCACCGGCCCCTCCCCCGAACAGGCGGCCACCGACGGCTACACGTTCGCCTTCCGGGCCGCGGCGGCGCTGTTCGCCCTCGCCGCGCTCGCCGCGGTGAGCCTGCGGGCCCGCCGTACCCCCGCCCCCCGGCCCGTCCGGGTCTGAGCCCCACCGAACCGCCACCCCACCCATCGAAGGAGATCACCGATCATGACCACGACGACCTGGGTCGCGGGCTTCCGCTCCGCCGTGCTCGACCCGAACGAGAGCATCCTGATCCAGCCCTCACGGGGCTTCCGCAACCAGACGGTGCGGCAGATCCTGCACCTGGACGGCGGCGGTACCACGCTGCGGGTGCTGCTCAGCAACGAATACGGCAAGGAACCGCTCGTCATCGGCGCCGCCCGGGTGGCCGTCGGCACCGGCGGCAGCACGATCGACCCCGCGACGGACACCGTGCTGCGCTTCGGCGGCGCGGCCGAGGTGACCATCCCGGCCGGCGGATACCGCAGGAGCGACCCGGTGGAGTTGGCCGTGCAGGCCGGAACCGACCTGGCGCTGACCCTGTACCTGCCCGGGGACACCGGCCTCGCCACCTACTCCGCCACCCCGTCGCAACTCGCCTACGTGCTACCGGGCAACGCCGTCTCGGCGAGCTTCGTGGGCGCGGAGGAGGCGGACAACCGCTACTTCGTCGCCGGAGTGGACGTACTGGCTCCCGAAGGCACCGCGATCGCCGTGGCGTTCGGCGACTCCTGGTTCGAGGGCGTGGGCACCTCCACCGGTGCCAACCTGCGCTTCCCCGACCAGTTGAACCGGCGACTGCACCGGGGTTGGGTGGTCAACCAGGGGATCGGCGGCAACCGGTTGCTGACCGACGAGGTCGGTCTGCGCGGTCTGGCCCGATTCGACCGCGACGTGCTCACCGTGCCCGGGGCCACCCACGTGCTCTTCCACTTCGGCCTCAACGACCTGGGCCTGCCGGGCATGTCCGGCGAACCCCCGGCCACGGCGGAGGACCTGATCGCCGGATTCACCACGCTGGCCGCTCGGGCCAGGGCGGCGGGGCTGACCGGCATCGGGATGACCATGGGCCCCTACGCCGGCACCATCTATCCCGGCATCGACAGCGCGCAGGGGCAGGTGATCCGCCGTCGCGTCAACGACTGGATCCGCACCGCGGCGGTCTTCGACGCGGTCGTGGACGTCGCGGCGGCGGTTCAGGACCCCGACGAGCCGGACCGCATCCGGCCCGACCTGGACAGCGGCGACCACCTGCACCTGAACGACGCGGGCGCACGGGCGATGGCCGAGGCCGTGGACCTGTCGTACCTGCGACTGTGACGGCACCACCGGACCGGTCGGGGCGGGCGCCGGGTCGTCCCGGCCACGGCTCCGGGCACCCGACGGGAATCCGGCCCTCACCTCCCGTGGCGGGGGGCAGGTATCCGCCCCACACGCCCCGACGGGCGCCCGAACCTCCCATCCCGCGACGCGGCGGCGGGCGCTCGGTCCACACACCTCCGGCAGCCGACGGGCGCCCGGCCCTCGCGTCCCGCGACGCGGCGGCGGGCGCCCGTCGTGTGTTTCACGGCGGCGAATGCCGGGCACCGCCGTGCCGTTCAGCAGCGGTACGGCGACGCCGGGGTCACCGCGGCCCGGTCCCTCGGGTCCAGTGACATCGTCGCCTCCAGGAGTGCCTCCAGGTCGGGGTCCGGCCACGGGCGCACGGCGGCCAGCGGGGGGCGATGCCGGCCGGTGGCGATGTCTTCCAGGATGTCGGGGGCGCCGATCCGCCCCCCGATCGCCCGGTCCGTCGCCGGCGCGCTGCCGGTCCACGCCGCCCGGAACGAGGCGCCCAGGCTGTACACCTCGGCGGCGTCGGTGAGGCACACGTGGTGTCCGGGCCCGGTGTCCAGGAGTTGCCGGGCGATCTCGGGGGCTGTGGTCAGGTCCATCCCGCCCCGATAGGGAAGCGGCAGCGGAAGCAGATCCGGGTGATGGGTCAAGTCGTGGTCGATGAACTCGATCCCGTCGCCCGGGGTGACCAGGATGTTCATCGGCTGGATGTCCCCGTGGTGCCAGCCCACCGCGTGCAGCCGCGCCAGCGCCGCGAACGCCCGCCGGGCCAGCGCGGGCAATCGGTCCGCGGGGCCGGGACCGGTCCGGCGGGCCGACTCGCACCAGCGCCACAGGGTCATCCCCTGACGCCACTCCACCGCCGTCCACACGCCGTCGCCGACGTGTCCGTGTGCGCCGCCGACCGGATACAGGCCCTGTTCGCGCAGTATGGTCAACGCACGGGCCTCGTGGTGCAGCGAGACGGCGTCGGCCGGCCCCTCGGCGGTCTTGATCCGCCACCCTCCCGCCCGCCAGGCGTGTGTGTGATGCGAGGTCAGCGGGCGTGGCCGGTCGGCGATGCCGAGGGTCTCCAACGCGGCGGCGAGCAGCGGATCCATCGTCATATTCTCGCGGACGCGCAGGACACGACTCTCCTGCGCCGGGCCGGTCCCTCGGCGAGAATTCGGGCGAGTTGCGCCGAGATCGGCAGGCCGGTCGCACTCTCGATCCAGCCGAACTCGCCCACGCAGTTGGTCTCCAGGTAGGTCCAGCCGGCCGAGGTGACCACGAAGTCCAGAGCGGCGTAGACCAACCCCAGGTCGCGCACGTGCTCCACGCACGCCCTCGCGATCTCCGCCGGCGGGTCGATCGCCCGGTACTCGGCCGCCTCCCGCGGAACGGCCCGCCAGTCGAGCGCACCGTCCGTCCTGATCGCGGCGGCGAACACCCGATCGTCCACGACGGTCACCCGGGCGTCGAACAGTCGGTCCTCGACCAGGGCTTGCAGGTAGTGCAGGGTGCCGGCGATGCCCGCCAGGTCGTCCGTGAGGTGGATGCGGGTGGTCGGGATGAAGGTGGTGTGCCGCTGGGTGAGCGCCTTGACCACGACCTTGTCCCGATGTGTGGCGATGAACGCTCGGGCCGCGTGCGGATCGCTGGTGAACAGCGTGTCGGGCACCGCGAAACCGTTGCGCGCGGCGGTCGCCAGTTGGGTGGGCTTGTGCAGTGAGGCCGCCACGACAGTGGGGTCGTCGATCCACACCTTCAGCGGGTGGGCGCGCAACAGGCCCAGCAGTGCGGTGGTGTTCTCGTCCGCACGCCAGCGCTCCTCGGCGGTGGCCAGTGTGTCCGGCCGGGTGGGCTTGCGCCAGTAGACCGCACAGCGCTCGTCCAGGGTCACCGTCGCCCGTCCCGAGGCCAGCACGGTGTGCCAGTGCCCACCGGCGAACCGACCGGTGACCAGCGGGCGTTCGCGCAGGCGGCCCGGGTCCAGCCGGAGCAGGGCCACGGGGCCGCCGAGGAGGTGCGCCGCCACCATGTCGGCGGTCAGGTCCTCCTCGGTGGCCACGATCACGACGCTCGCGTCGTGATCAGTCATCCTTCTTGTATCCCCTGGGTTCCTGCGTTCCGGTGTAGGTGCCGGAGTCGACCGCGTGGATCAGCAGCGTGCCGCCCGGGATGACGTTGACGCACAAGTCGGGATCGTAGTGGTGCCGGGGCAGTGCGGGCGCACCTCGGGTGGGAACGGGGGCCCTGCGGCCGAGAATCAAGGGACCGGGCATGACCTCTCCTGACTGTGGGTGTCCGACGCCCGAAACGGTGCGTCATCTTCATCAACGCCCGGATGGGGCACATCAGTTGCACCCGCATGGCAAAAAGACGCGGCCGACCCCCTCCGGCTTCGCCCGGGACGGTCGCTCCGAACGCGATGCGACCGACGCGAGCGGGTCCGCCGGCCCCGGCCCGGACCGGGTCGGACGCGGATCGGGTCGACCTGACAGGATGGCCGGCATGCCCCTGGTGGAAGCGTCGGTCGAGGTACCGGTCGACCCGGCGACGGCGTTCGCGGTGTCGCAGACGACCGGCGCGGTGCGCAGGCGATGGGATCCGTTCATCCGCAGGCAGCGCTTCCTGGACGGTGCCACCGAGCCGGGCAAGGGCGTGCGCACGCTCACGATCCATCGGGCCGGCTTTCGGATGATCAGTGAGTACGTCTCGTACCAGCCGCCGACCAACGTGGGCATGCGGATGGTCGAGGGGTCGTGGTTCTTCGCGAAGATGGGCGGCGGTTGGCGGTTCACCCCGGTCCCGGGCGAGCCGCGTCGCACCCGAGCGGTGTGGCGCTACAACTTCGGCTGTCGTCCGCGCTGGTTGGCGCCGGTCGCCGATCGCATCGGGACGCTCGTACTCCGGCGTGAGATCGAGCACCGCATCGCCCGCTTCGCGCGTGCGTGCTCCGACCCGGTCGTCCTGGCCGCGATCCGCGGCGGCGACGCGCGCCCGCCGGGCGGCGACGGAGCTGCGCGGGACTGAGCGCGGCGGAGCCGAGCCGCCCTTGTCCTGCAGCAGGTCCGCCCCGGCGGGGCCTGTGCGCCGGGCCCGACTACGGCCGGCCGGTTGTTCGTGGTTGTATCGGGGCGAACGTCTGCCTCCCGATGGGAAGACCATTGCCCGTGCCCGGCCAGGATTCGACCCGGCGAGCCCTCGGCGCAGCCCGCGACTGGGTGGTCTCGGCCCCCGGTACCTATCTCTGGCTGCTGATCCTCTATGTGACGACAGCCGACCAGTACATCCGGCTGACCGCCGACGAGCGCAACGCCTTCCTTCGCGAACAGAGCACGAACCTGCACAACCTCGACACCGCGCCGCTGCGGGTGCTGGTGACCAGCGCCGCGTGGGACCAGGGTTTGCACCTGTTCAAGTTCACGGTCATGTTCACCGTGCTGTGCGCGGTCGCCGAGCGGTGGATCGGGACTCGGCGGTGGCTGGCCGTCGCCGCACTCGGGCACGTGGGCGCCACCTGCATCAGCCAGGCGATCGTGCTGGCCCAGGTCCACGACGGGACGGCGGCCCGGAGCGCGCGCTTTCAGCTGGACGTCGGTCCCAGCTACGGGTACATGGCCGTCGCGGGGGTGCTCTGCTACCGCATCGCCGGACCGTGGTTGTGGCCCTATCTGGCGGGCCTGGCCCTGTACGTCGGCCTGCCGATGTTCGTGCATCGGGACTTCACCGCGATCGGACACCTGAGCGCGGTGTTGATCGGGCTGTGCTGCCGGTGGTTCACCCGCGACCGGCCGAAGTGGGACTCGGGCGCGTGGTGGCGCACGGTACGGCCGCGGATCGGGCCGCCCGGGTCCGCGCGGCAGCGTGCGGGGCCGGCGGGTAGCCCCTTCCCAGCCGCCGACCCGGTCGAGGCGGCACCCGCCTCCAAGCCGTCCGGCGGTTCCCCGAACGGGCGCTGAGCCGCCCCATCCACACCGACCGCTCCTTCGCGCGCGGCATATCGGCCCGGGTGCGACACGTATCGGCCCGATTCGCGACCGGACACGCCATTGCACCGGGCCGACGATCGGATTAGCGCCCGATATGACCGGTTAATGTCGCTTCATGCAGGCATGGAATGGCAGCTCCCATCCCCTCGGCGCCACCTTCGACGGCTCGGGCACCAACTTCGCGGTGTTTTCCGAGGTCGCCGAACGCGTCGAGGTCGCGCTGATCGGCGACGACGGCACCGAGCAGCGGGTGCAACTGCCCGAGGTGGACGGCTTCGTGTGGCACGGCTACCTGCCCGGCGTCGGTCCGGGCGCGCGCTACGGGTACCGCGTGCACGGACCGCACGATCCCGACCGGGGGCACCGCTGCAATCCGGCGAAGATCCTGATCGACCCCTACGCCAAGGCGATCGACGGCAACACCGACGGCCACCCGTCGCTGCTCGACTACCGTCCCGAGGCGCGCGACCAGCAGAACACCTCGGACAATCTGGGCCACACCATGTTGTCGGTGGTGACCGACTCGACCTTCGACTGGGGCGACGACCGCAGCCCGAATCGTCCGTACCACGAGACGGTGATCTACGAGGCGCACGTCAAGGGCATGACCCGCACCCATCCCGCCGTCCCCGAACACCGGCGCGGCACCTACGCCGGCCTCGCCCATCCCGCCGTGATCGAGCACCTGACCGCACTCGGCGTCACCGCGATCGAGCTCATGCCGGTGCACCAGTTCGTCCAGGACGGATTGTTGATCGGCCGAGGATTGTCGAACTACTGGGGCTACAACACCATCGGCTTCCTCGCCCCGCACAACGCCTATTCGTCCTCCGGGAGCCGCGGCGAACAGGTCACCGAGTTCAAGGCGATGGTCAAGGCCCTGCACGCGGCCGGGATCGAGGTCATCCTCGACGTGGTCTACAACCACACCGCCGAAGGCAACGAGTTGGGGCCCACGCTCTCCTTCCGCGGCATCGACAACGCCTCGTACTACCGCCTGGTGGACGACGATCCGGCGCACTACTACGACACCACCGGCACCGGGAACAGTCTGCTGATGCGGCACCCCAACGTGCTCCAGCTGATCATGGACTCGCTGCGCCACTGGGTCACCGAGATGCACGTGGACGGCTTCCGCTTCGACCTGGCGGCCACCCTGGCCCGGCAGTTCCACGAGGTGGACCGGCTCTCCGCGTTCTTCGACCTGGTCCAGCAGGATCCGGTGGTCAGCCGGGTCAAACTGATCGCCGAGCCGTGGGATCTGGGCGAGGGCGGCTACCAGGTGGGCAACTTCCCGCCGCTGTGGAGCGAGTGGAACGGCAAGTTCCGGGACTGTGTACGCGACTTCTGGCGCGGTACGGACGGCGTGCTGCCCGAGTTCGCGGTCCGCCTGACCGGTTCCGCCGACCTGTACACGAGCGAGCACCGCAGACCCCTGGCGGGCGTCAACTTCGTCACCGCGCACGACGGCTTCACCCTGCGCGACCTGGTGTCGTACAACACCAAGCACAACGAGGCCAACGGCGAGCAGGGCCGCGACGGCGCCGACGACAACCGCTCGTGGAATTCCGGCGCCGAGGGCGACACCGACGACCCGGGCGTACGCGCGCTGCGCGAGCGTCGGCAACGCAACCTGCTCACGACCCTGTTCGTCGCCCAGGGCGTGCCGATGCTCTCACACGGCGACGAACTCGGCCGCACCCAGCACGGCAACAACAACGCGTACTGCCAGGACAACGAGATCGCGTGGATGGACTGGGCCCGGGCCGTCGCCGACCCGGCCCGGCAGGATCTCCTGGAGTTCACCCGCGGCCTGGTCCGGCTCCGCGCCGAACACCCCGTGCTGCGCCGCCGGCGCTTCTTCCGCGGCGACGACGGCACGGACGGCCCGGCCGACCTACTGTGGTTCCGCCCGGACGGCGCGGAGATGACCGCGAAGGACTGGGACCGACCCGACGCCCGCTCCGTCGTGGCCTTCCTCAACGGGGACGCCATCTCCGAACGGGATTCCCGAGGCGGCCCGATCGTCGACGACTCGTTCCTGTTCGTGCTCAACGCCCACTACGAGGGCGTGAACGTGCGCATCCCGGTCCTGCACGACGACGGCGACATCTGGCACGTCGCCGTGGACACCGCCGACCCGGACGGCGCCGACGAGGTGGAGGTCAAGGCGGGCAGCGTCCGGTCGGTCGAGCCACACAGCGCCCTGGTGCTGATTCGGCGCCGCCGGCCCGAGTGAGCACCGGAGCCGCACTGCCTCGCCGACCGCAGTGAGCCCGGCCCGCGGTGCCCGGCCGCCCGGAATCCGGGGGCCGGGCACCGCGGGCCGTGTGCCGATCAGTCCCGGTTCGAGGGGTGGACCGTGCCGGCGTAGCGGCGGGTGAACCCGTCCGCCGCCGCGACCGTGACGTCGTACCGGCCGTGCGCGTCGGTCGGCCAGGTCACGGTGTCCCGGTCCCGGGAGCCGACCCACTGCTCGCGGGCGGTTCCGCCGAAGTCGTTCGGCGTGATGGTGAAGCGCACGTCGGTGTCGCCCTCGTTGGCCAGCCGAAGCTCCACCCGGGCCGCGTCGGGCCGGCTGCCGCTCAGCGTGGCCCGGACCGACGGGACCGCGACGTCGCGCTGTGGATCACGGACCACGATCCCGGCGAACCGCCGGACGAAGCCGTCCGCGCCGTGCACGCTGAAGTCGTAGGCGCCGTCGGTGCCGGCGGCCTCCCAGACGTAGGTCGCGCTCCTGCCCGGTGCGACGGTGAACGGGGTGCCCGCGAACGGGAGCACGATGTTGGGGAACACGGTGAAGTGGTAGGTCACGGTGCCCTCGTTGGTCAGCGTGCACTGCACCCGGCCGGTCCTGCGGTCCACGGTGACATCCGCCCAGGGACGGTAGGGCAGCGGCCGGTGCGGTCGGTAGCCGGGTTCCTGGGTGGGCACCTGCTGGGCGCCGGTCGCGGGCAGCTTGACGCCGGGCAGCGCCTTGGCCGCGTCCGCCTTGGCGATCAGCGCGTTGGTGTCGGGCAGGGCCGGGATGGTGTAGTCGGGTCGGGCGAAGTCGAAGCACGAGGTGAGGTCGCCGCAGACCGCACGGCGCCACGCGGAGATGTTGGGTTCGTTCACCCCGGTCACCGTCTCCAGAAAGCGCAGCACCGAAGTGTGGTCGGCCACCTGGGAGTTGACGTGCCCACCACGACTCCACGGCGAGGCGATCCACAGCGGTACGCGCGTGCCGAGGCCGATCGGCCGGCCGCCGACGAACTCCTCGGGGGTGCCCGGCTCGGGCATCGGCGGCACCACGTGGTCGAAGTAGCCGTCGTTCTCGTCGTACATCAGCAGGAACACGGTGTGCTTCCACACCTCGGGGTTGGCGAACATCGATTGCATCGCGGTGTTCACCCAGTGCGCGCCGTAGTTGGGTCCGGCGTCCGGGTGTTCGCTGAACAGATAGGGCGCGACGAGCCAGGAGACGGTGGGCAGCGTGCCGTCCTTGCAATGCGCGTCGAACGCGGTCAGGTCCCACTTGGTCATCGCGTTGAGGTAACGCGGGTCGTCCTTGGGGAAGTTGTGGAACTGCTTGAAGTAGGACAGGCCGTTGTCGTCGTAGTCGCCGTAGCGTTCGTCCTTGCTCGGGTTGTGGTACACGCGCCAGCTCACCCCGGCGGCGGACAGCCGCTCGGCGTAGGTGGTCCAGTCGGCGACCGGGTTGTCGGTGACGGGGGTGTTGTCGATCCACGGACCGGTGGTGCCGTCCCGGCCGGGCCCGGCGGTGCCCGACCACAGGTAGAGCCGGTTCGGGTCGGTGGGGCCGTTGAGCGAGGTGAAGTAGGCGTCGCACACGGTGAACGCGTCGGCGAGGGCGTACTGGTACGGGATGTCCTCGCGGGTGAAGTAGCCCATCGAGCGTTCGCCCTTGGCCGCGACCCAGCGGTTCTGTGCGCCGTTGTTGACCGCGGTGTGACCGGTGCTCCAGTCGTGCGGGAGGCCGCCGGCGTTCTGCGCGTTGTACTTGGTGGAGTCCATCCGGTACGGCAGCAGGTAGCCGCCGTCGGTGCGGCCGGGGTGCGGCTGTCGGAACACGTCGTCGCCGCCCGGCAGCACCAGGCCCTGGCGGTCGGCGAAGCCGCGCACGCCCGCGAGGGTGCCGAAGTAGTGGTCGAAGCTGCGGTTCTCCTGCATCAGGATCACCACGTGCCGAACGTCCTTGATACTGCCGGGCTTCGGCCGGCGTGCCGCGTCCGCGGCGGGGTCCGGCGCCTGGTCCGCGAGCGCGGGGGTCGCGGTGAGGCCCACCGCGCCGGCCGCGCCGACGGCGGCGGAGGCGCCCACGAAGGAGCGGCGGCTGAACTCGGTCATGACGAACCGACCTTTCGGTGAGGGGAGGTGACGCGAAGTCAGGCGCGCAGCGTGAAGGTGGCGACGGCGGCGGCGTGGTCGCTGGGCCAGCCGTTGCCGGCGGTGCCCGGAATCGGCTTGGGCCAGCCGGTGACCAGGTTGTGCGCCTCCTGGGCGGACAGCGGTCCGGCGGTGTGCAGCGCGTCGATGCGGTCCTGCGGCTGGGACGGGTCCACCGGCGACCAGGTGTTGCCGGGCTCGCGGGCCGGGTCGTGGTGGCGGTCGCGGAACACGTCGACCAGTCGGGCCTGTTCGAGCAGTCGGGTGACCGGCCAGCGCACCGGCCCGGACGTCCCGTGGGCACCGGCGGTGCGGGCGGTCCAGTCCAGGTGCGATGGCGAGGCGAGGGCTCCGGCGAGCAGCACCGGGGTGTCCCGAGCCGCGTGCAGGTCGGGCGCCATCGCCGTGACCAGGGTCTGGGCCTGGCGGTGGCGCAGGCTCGCCCGTTCGGCCTCCTCGGCCTGCGCGGGCGTACGGCCCCGGCGAATCCCGATCGGCCCGTAGTCCCCCTCGTCCAGGCGCGCGGTCCACACCCGGACGGCCCGTACCCCGGGCGCCCGCACGGTGGCCGCGACCGCCGGCAGCTCGGCGCTCGCGGGGCGCGGGTCGGTGAGCGGGTGCCGACTGATCAGCGCAAGTCCGGCCGGGTCCTCGTACACCGCCCAACCCAGCGCCTCGGCCACCGACTTGCCCAGGGTGCCGCCGGTGTCCTGCAACGCCAGCACGTCCAGATCCTGGGTCAGCGCGAGCCGCAACACCTTGGTCACCGCGCCGTCCACGTGCCTGCCCGCATCCCAGGCGTCGAGGCCGGCGACCTTGAGCGTGGCGCTGCGCGCGTTGCGCCGGACCGGCACCTGCACGGTGAGCTGCGACGTGGCACCGGTCGCGCCGTCCCGGCCCTCGACGGTGAGCACGCCCGGCCGGCGCACGCCGCCACGCGGAGCCTTGGCGGTGACGACTCCGTCGGCACCGACGCCGAGCCAACCGTCGCCGCCTCGGGCACGGAAGGTGACGCCCTGGCCGGACTGTTGCCCGTTCGACGCGGTCCACAGTCCGGCCAGGCGCACGGTCGCGCCCTCCCCCGGGGCGACCGCCGCGCCGGTGACGGTGTCCACCGCGAACCGGGGCCGAGGCGGCACCGGCCGCACCGCGAAGCCGAACGGCGCGGTCTGCGCGAGGATCCCGTAGCCGTCCTTGGCCAGCAGGTAGGCGGTGTAGGGGCCGTCCGTGAGTCCCTGCGTCTCGATGGTCACCTCGCCTTCGGCGGTGGTGACGTACTTCCAGGCCAACGACCCCCCGTTGCCCGGCTGTCGAGCCCCGTCGTACACCCCCACCCAGTTCTTCGCGTGCGGCGCGTCGGTGGCGAACCGAAAGGTCAGCTGATCACCCTCCTTCGGCACGGTGGGACGCAGAAGAGTGAGCGAACTCCCTGACATATCGTCAATTCCTTTCCGGAGCAGGCGGGGTGAAGGTGCACGTGACGGCATTGCGGTGGACAGTGGCGAACTCGGCGCCTGGGACCGTGACCGGGGCGGGGCCGACGGCGATCGGGGTACTGCGGCCACGGGAGGCGGGCACGGAAATACTCCAGGCGGAAGTCGAGTTGTCTGTACAACTCGGCTCAGTAGGCCGGCACCCGATGGCCGGAGCGTGAACGCACGCGCTCCGGCGGGCAAGCTTCACGGGAAGAGCCCGGCGCACCCGGACGAAGCCCCCGACTACAGGTGCGGGCACCCGCGATCGGCTCGGTGGGGGCTGCGGCCAAGGCCGCGGCGACGGCAACGGCGGCGACGAATCCGACGGACCGAGCGGGCGTTCTGTGCCGACGTCATCCACCGGTCGCAGAAGGCAATCACGACGACCGGCGCCTACCGCTCGGGCGCTTGACGCCCGGGTGCCCGGGACCAGGCCGCCTCCCGCTCGGCTTCCACGGCGGTCGGCACCGGCACGCAGGGCAACGGCTCGAACCCACGTGGTCATGAAGCCCGTGCCCCTGACGCCGCTGCCACCGCCGAGACCGCCGCCCCGGGACGCACAGCGCCGGCGGGCCCATGCCGCTCGAACGGGCGGCGGCCGGCAAGGTCGTAGATCCGGCCGGCCCGGCACCGCCGCCAGCCCTTCGTGCGTTCCGAGCCGCGCCGGGAAGGCGACGGGCCCGGGCCCGTCCGGGCCGCGGCGACCCGATCCCGCGACGCCGTCGGCGCGGATGTCGCCCCGACGGGCCCGCTCGCCCTGAGCCTCGGCTTGTCAAGTCTCCTCTGGAGAGTTATAAGGTGGGGAGCACCTCATGCGCACAGGCCCGCTCCGTGGCCCAGAAAATGGCGCGCGTGGTCGAAAGCGCGCGGCACCGTACCGCGACGGGCCCTCGCCGGTGCAGAGGTCGGCGCGGCTCGCCGGACCGGCGTCCCGCGGTTGCCGTCCCGATTGTCGAATCGGCCCGCCGCCCGCCCTCCGATCGAGGCGGCCCCGCCCGAGCCCGCCCCGATCGCCTCCGACGGAAGACGGAAGAAGGGCCGATACAGATGCCGATGCGATGGGAATCCTTCCTCGCGGCAGTCCAGGAGCGGGGCGAATACTCCTCACCCGAGGAGGCGGAGCGCGCCGTCCGCGTCGTGCTCGCCCTCCTGGGTGCACACCTGGTCGGCGGCGAAGGCGCCGAACTGGCCGCCCGGCTCCCCGAGGCGTGCGCCCTGGTGCTGCTCAATCCGCTCCCCGCGCACGAACCGCTCAGTGCCGACCGGTTCGTCCGGGCCACCGGCGCGTGGATCGACGGCGCCACCGACGAGACCGCCAAGTGGGACGTCGGAGCGGTACTCAGCGTCGTCGCCGACGCCACCGACGACGACCTGATGAACCGCCTGCTCCTACAACTGCCGCCGGGCTACGACGTGCTCTTCGGCCGCCCACGACGCTGACCCCGCCCGAGCGAGGGAAGCCGGCGGGGTGACGGAACAGCGACGCAGGCCGGCCCGGTGCCGCGTGGCCCCGGCGGGGCGACCGATCGGCGACACCGGCCCGGGCCGTGCCCAGCCGACCCGCGAGGGCCCACGCCCGCCCCGGATCAGGGCCGGCCAACGGTCGCAACCGCTGCACGGCCAAAAGCGCTCGCGAAGCCGCCGCGTGGCGCTCAGGGCTGTTCGACGCGCAGGAACCGGGTGAGCAGCAGCCGGAGCATCGGCGCCTGCTCCCGCGGCGCGAAGTCCGGATCGGTGGCCAGCCGCGCGAAGATCCCGTCGATCTGGGCCGCGATCCAGGTCGCCGCGCCGTCGGCGTCCAGCCCGGCGTCGATCCGCCCGGCCGCGGCGGCACGGCGCAGCAAGTCGGCGATGCCCGCCCGGAGTCGACGGTCGTTGCGGGCCACGAGCGCGGCGATGCCTTCGTCCCGCTGGGCCGCCGCCGCGGTGTCCAGCGCGAGACCCGCATACTCGGGGTCGGCGGCCAGCTCGACGACCGCGTCGATCAGCGTGAACAGCGCTCCGAGCGCGTCCTCCTCGGCGACCAGCCGCTCCAGGTAGGCCGCGGTCTGCGCGCCCTCGCTCTCGATCAGCGCCACGATGATCGCGTGCTTGCTCGGGAAGTAGTGGAAGAGATTCCCCGGACTCATCCCCGCGCGCTTACAGATGTCCGCGGTACGGGTGCCTTGGAAGCCCGTCTCCGCGAAACAGGAAGCGGCGGCCTCGAGAATCCGGCGTCGCTTGGCAGCGTGCTTGACGGGATCGACGGTACGCATGGCGCCCTCACCCTACCGTGAGACTCCCTACCGCCCCCGAACGCCCCGACCCGGCCGGGCCACGTGATCCCCCCCACCACCCCGAGGAGCCCCTGATGCCACCCCCGCTCCCCTACGACGCCGTACTCTGCGATCTCGACGGCGTCCTTCGCCACTGGCCCGCACACTCCCTGGAACACGCCCACGGACTCCCCGAGGGTGCCCTCGCCGCCGCGGCCTTCGCCCCGGCCCGCCTGCTCCCGGCGATCACCGGACAGATCACGGACGAGCAATGGCGGGCCGCCGTCACCGCCGACCTCGCCGCCGACTGCGGGTCGATCGAGCGCGCAAGTGCCGCCGTGGCCGCCTGGTCCGATTTGCTGCCGACCGTCGACCGAGACGTCGTCGCCCTGCTCACCCGGGTCCGCGAGGTCGCCGCCGTGGCCCTGGTCTCCAACGCGACCACCCGGCTGGAGTCGGACCTCGCCCGACAGGGCCTGTCCGATCTCGCCGGCTCGGTCGTGAACACCGCACGGATCGGCGTCGCGAAACCGGATCCCCGGGTCTGTCGCATCGCCGCCGAGATCGTCGGATCCGCCCCACATCGCTGCCTGTTCGTCGACGACACGGAGGCCAACGTCATGGCAGCCCGTGCGGTCGGGATGACCGCCGTGCACTACCGCCGCCTCGAAGATCTCCGCACGGCACTCGCGCCGCTCCTCGGGCCGTCGGCCGACGTACGCACCCCACCACCCGACCTGCCGCAGCCACGGGCCGGCGGATCGCCCTGACCCCGCCGAACAACACCCGCACGCACGCCCCCGACCGGCGGTGCTCGCATCGAGGTCCGCAACCGAGCCGCCGGGTAGACGTCCTGTCATCGGCCCGACTCCCGTCGTCACCCCGGGAGTTCGGCTCCGCCCATCGGCCCCGGCTCGGCGGTCCGGTCGACGGGGGCGTACCGGACGAGCGGCAGGCAGCAGCGCGAGCGGCCGATTCGGCGTGTGCCGGCCCGAACTGCCGCCGGTCGCAGTAGTCTCGGCGGGTCCGTGGAAGTGCCGGTCCGAAGGGTGAGCCCGTGACGTCGATATCGAACAGCGACGAGGACGCCTGGCGGCTGCCGCGTCCGGACGAGGTCGAGGCGGCGTCCGTCCCGCCCCGGATCGACACGAGCATCGCGCACACCGCGCGGATCTACGACTATCTGCTGGGCGGCAAGAGCAACTTCGCCGTGGACCGCGCGGCGGCCGAGCACATCCTGGCCGCGATGCCGGATCTGCCCACCACGCTCCGGCTCAACCGGCTCTTCCTCCAGCGCGCCGTGCGATACGCCGCGCGGCGCGGCATCCGCCAGTTCCTGGACATCGGGACCGGCATCCCCACCGGCGGGAACACCCACGAGGCGGCCCACCAGGTCGCGCCGGACGCACGGGTGGCCTACGTGGACAACGACCCGATCGTGCTCGTCCACGGTCGGGCCCTGATGAGCGATGCCGGCCCGGGAGGACGAACCACCTTCACCCAGGCCGACCTGCGCGACCCGAAGGCGATCCTGACCGCGCCCGAGGTGCTGGAGGTGATCGACTTCGCCGAGCCGGTCGCGGTGATGCTGGTCGCCATCCTGCACTTCATCAAGGACGAGGAGCACCCGACCGAGATCGTCGCGACGCTGCGCGACGCCCTCGCCCCCGGCAGCATGCTCATCCTGTCGCACGCATCCTCGGACGCCGACCCCGCCCGCGGCCGCGCGGGGGCCGCCGGTTGGAAGAACGCCTCCGCCGAGATGACCATGCGCGATCACGACCGCGTGCTGGCCTTCTTCGACGGCTTCGAACTGGTCGAACCGCCCGGCATCCGCCCGCACTGGAACCCGGACGGCGAGCCCGAGGACCCCCTGGACTCCGTGGAGAACGTATGGGGTTACGGCGGCCTCGGCATCCTGCGCCGAGTCGGCTGAGTCCGCCGCGTCGGCCGAGGCGCCCGGTCCGCCCCGAGCCCGACCGGGAGATCCGCCACCGATCCGGCCCGCGCATCCGGACCCGACTCGGCCGAGCCCCCGCCGGCCCCCCGGCCTCCGATCCGGGCCCGGCGGCGGCCGAAGGCGCGGGTCGGCGGGCCCGCAAAGGCCCGGCGCCCCGCCATCGACCGCCGCACTCAGCCGCCGGCCACCCCGGTCGGCCACGGCGCCTGCCCCGGCCACGGCGCCGCCTCCTCCAACTGCGCCGCCAACCGCAGCAGTTCAGCCTCGGCACCCAGCCGACCGGTGAGCTGGATCGCCACCGGCAGGCCCGCCTCGTCGAAGCCCGCCGGCACGCTCGCCGCGGGCAACCCCGAGACGTTGAACACGGACGTGAACCAGGTCATCTTCGCGGCGTGCGCGTACATGCTCGCCGGGTTGCTCGTGTCCAGGACCCCGAGTTCGGGCACCGGAACACCCAACGTCGGGCTCAGCCAGACGTCGTGCGCGTCGAAGAAGGGCGCCACCTCGCGGCCGATCCGAACCACCGTCTGCAACGCTCGAACCAGATCCTGACCGCGCATTCCGGCCGTGTGCTCGTGGATGACCCGGGTGAACGGTTCGAGGTCGTCCTCCCGCAACTCACGGCCGAGTTCGGCGAGTCGATCCTCGATCTGGGCGTGCGTGGCCGCCGCCATCACCTGGCCGAGCGCCCGACCGGTCGCCGGACCGTCCCACACCGGCGCACCCTCCTCGACCCGATGGCCGAGCTCGGTGAGCAGCGCCGCCGTACGCTCCACCGCCGCAACGGCCGCCGGGTGGGCGGCCGTTCCGTCCACACTCGCGGTCGCGAAGCCGATCCGCAGCCGCCCCGGCGCGGTGTCCAGCGCGGCCAGGAAGGATCCGGCGGCCGGCATCGGCAACGTGGCGTACGGCTCGCCGGGCAGCGGACCGGCGACGACGTCGAGCAGCGCGGCGGAGTCGCGGACCGTACGGGTGACCGCGTGCGCGATCGCCAGCGGGTAGGCCAGCCCGGACACGCCGTGGTCGTCCGGAACGCGCCCACGCGAGGGCTTGAGCCCGAACAGTCCGCAGCAGGCCGCCGGGATGCGAATCGAGCCGCCGCCGTCGTTGGCGTGCGCGGCGGGCAACATCCCGCCCGCGACCGCGGCGGCCGACCCGCCGGAGGAACCGCCCGTCGAGTGGGTGGTCCGCCACGGGTTGTGCGACGGGCCGTGCAGGAGCGGTTCGGTACTGGCGTTCTTGCCGAATTCGGGAGTGTTGGTCTTGCCGACGATCACCAGCCCGGCGCGGCGATAGCGGGCCGCCAGCGCCCCGTCCCGCTCGGCGACCGCATCGGCGAACAGCCGTGAGCCGTGCGTGCTGACCATGCCGGCGACATCGCAGCCGAGGTCCTTCACCGCGAACGGCACGCCCCGCAGCGGCCTGTCCGGCAACGTGCCCTCGGCCTCGGCCCGAGCCGCCTCGAACCGCGTGGACACGAACGCGCGCAGCGTCGGGTCGCGCTCCTCGATCCGGGCGATCACCGCGTCCAGGATCTCGATCGGCTTGACCGTGCCCTGTCGCACGAGATCGGCCAGCCCCACCGCGTCGTTGTCGTCCAGCAGTTCACCGGTGCCCATGGCCGTGCCTCGTTTCGTTCGACTCGATCAAACAAATGCATGATGCAGTCAAGCAATACGAATGACAAGGACATGCAGGCCCCGAGGCCCCGGCACCCCGGGCACTCCGAGCCGCGACCACCCCGCTCCGGCGACCCCACCCCGACCCACCCGACAAACCGACCCGTCGCCCCCCCGACCTCTCGACCAGACTCCCCATCGACCCACCCACACGGCTCCCGCCACGACCGGAATCGCGATTCAGGGAACGTGTCACCCGCACCATCGGTTGAAGAATCCGAGGACGACACAAGGAGAGTGGGACGGATGGCGGGAAATGCCGCGGCTCGGCGACTGGTCACGGGTGGACTGGCGCTGGCCGCCGCCGGATGGGCCCTGCGGGACGTCCCGGCGGAGTTCGGCGGTCGGGCCGAGGGCGAACGACTCGCCCGCTTTCGGCGATCGCCGCAGTTCCACGAGGGTGCGTTCCGCAACCCGGTCCCCGCCGACCTGGTCGCGGCCGGCAGCGCACCACAGATCATCGGCCAGATGCTCCGCAACCGCAGCGAGCGCCGACCCGCCGCACCCGTCCCGCTGGTCAGCGCGCCGGCCACACCGCCGGCCCGGGACGGGCTGAGCGCCGTCTGGTACGGCCACGCAACCACCCTGGTCGAGATCGAGGGCCGCCGGGTGCTGTTCGACCCGGTGTGGAGCGAGCGGGTGTCCCCCTCCCAGCTCGTCGGTCCGCGCCGGCTGCACCCGCTCCCGATCCCGTCGGCCGCGCTGCCGACGCTTGACGCGGTGGTCATCTCGCACGATCACTACGACCACCTCGACCGGGCGACCGTACGCACCCTCACCGCGACCCAGACCGCGCCCTTCCTGGTGCCCCTCGGCATCGGCGCCCACCTGGAGCGCTGGAACGTCCCCGCCTCGCGCATCATCGAACTCGACTGGGAGGAGGACGCCGTCGTCGCCGGCCTGCGCTTCACCGCCACCGCGGCCCGCCACTTCTCCGGCCGCACGCTGCGTCGCAACGACACACTCTGGGGCTCCTGGGTGGTCGCCGGCGCCGGGCACCGGGTCTTCTACGCCGGCGACTCCGGCTACTTCGACGGCTACGCCCGTATCGGCGCGGCACACGGCCCCTTCGACCTGACCCTGATGCCGATCGGCGCCTACAGCCCGAGTTGGCCCGACATCCACATGAATCCGGAAGAGGCGGTCACGGCCCACCTCGACCTCGGCGGCAAGGTGCTGCTGCCGGTGCACTGGGCGACCTTCGACCTGGCCCCGCACCCGTGGGCCGAACCGGTCGACCGGCTGTGGCACGAGGCCAAGGCCAAGGACGTGACCCTCGCCATCCCCCGCCCCGGCGACCGCATCGACACCGCCGCTTCGTCCCAGCCGACCCCGTGGTGGAGCGTGCTCACCAACACCCCCTGAGCCGGGAATGCCCCGCTCCGTCCGACGGTGCCTCGGACGGAGCGGAGGAGCCGAACCGGGCCGGCCGGGCCGACCGCCGCCGGCCCGGCCGATGGAACACGAGCCCAGCGGGGACACCGCCGACCGAAGTAACATCGGCCGCCAGTGATCTCAGCGAGGGGAGCATCGCGTGCGGGCGATCGTGGGCGTGACCGTATCGGCCGTCATCCTGTTGGCGGCATGCAACGACACCGACTCCCCGAAGAAGCAGGCCACGGCCCCACCTTCGACCTCGTCCCCGACGCCGACGAGCGCACCGACCGTCGTCGCCCCGGCACCGGCCACACCCGCGCCGCCGGCGCCGACCGCCTCCGGAGCACCGAGCCCGTCGGCGACGTCCGGCACACAGCCGGCACAGCAGGCCGCATCCACCGAGGCCGCGATTCAGCGCTACGAGCAGTACCTGCACGCCGTGGGCCGTGAGGACCTCGCCACGGTCTGCGAGATCGCCGGCCCGGCGGCGAAGAAGGCCCAGGACGACGGCTTCGGCCCGTGCACCACCACGATGCCCATCACGTTCCGAATGTTCTCCGCCGCACAGAAGAAGGCCCTGCAAACCGCCACGGTCGACCCGAGCGGCGTCTCGGCACGCCGACCCGACAAGGTGGAGGTCCCCGCCAAGGCGGTCCGCACCACCGTCACCTTCTCCCAAAGCGACCTCGGCGACCAGACTCTCCAGTACATCGACCACGCCTGGTACATCGTCGACTAGGCCGGGTCCGGTGGATCTTGGTGGATGAGGTCGCGTCGTCTGGTGCCGTGGCTCGGCGTGCCGGAGAAGCAGCCGCAGAGTGGTTCTCTTCGGCTGTTTCTCCGGTGCGGCGAGACGAGCGCAGCGAGGAGCCCGAAGGGCGGATGCCAGGCGGCGCGGCCCCACCAAGATCCGCCGGACCCGGCGCCCGCACCACGTTCCGCCGGTCGGAGACCGGGCCCTGTCGACGGGCACGGCTCAAAGCACACCCCGTGCCGCGGGCCGCGCCGGCATCCGGCTGCCGACACCGATGGCGAGTGCTGCCACGATCAACGCCGCCGCGACCGCGAAGGTGACCCGCATCCCGGTGGCGACGGCGCCCGCCCGAGCCGTGGTGACGTCGTCCGCGGCCGACGCGAGGGCGAACACCGCGCCCATGACCGACGTACCGGTGATCAGCCCGAGATTGCGCGACAGGTTGAGCATGCCGGACACGACACCGCGGCGGTCCGGCGGGACGTCGGCCATCACGGCGGTGTTGTTGGCCGTCTGGAACACCGCATAGCCGGCGGTGACGACCACGATCGGCGCCAGGTAGCCGGCCACGCCGAACGACGCCGGCGTCATCGACAACGCGAACGCACCGACGGCCATCGCGCCGAGTCCGACCACGGTCATCCGAGGTGCGCCGAACCGATCGGCGACGCGGCCGGCCGGCACCCCGGTCAGCGCGGCGACGACCGGACCGACCGACAGCACGAGCCCGACCAGGGCCTCTTCGAGCCGGAGCGTGCGCGCGAGGTAGAACGGCCCGACCACGAGCGTGGCCATCATCACCGTCGAGACCAGCGCGCTCATGGCCAGGCTCGCGCTCAGCACCGGATCCCGGAACATCGCCGGCCGGATCAGCGGTGCGCCGGCTCTCGTCTCGACCCCGACGAACACTCCGACGCCGATGGCGGCGGCGGCCAACAGGGCCGCGTTGAGCCATCCGAAGTCGCCGCGCCCGATCGTCATGGCGAGCGCGTACGCCGCGAGCGTCAGGGCGAGCAGCAGCGTGCCCACATGGTCGAAGCGGGGCCGCCCGGTCGCCGCCCCGGGTCGGTCGACGGGCAGGTGGCGGTAGGCGAGGACCAGCGCCGCGACGCCCGCCGGTGCGTTGACGAGGAAGATCGCCCGCCAGCCGGGCCCGGCGATCAACGCGCCGCCCAGGGACGGGCCGAGCGCGGTGCCGATCGCGGACATCGTGCCGAGCAGGCCCATGGCACTGCCGGTCCGCGCCTTGGGCACCGTCTCGCCCACGAACGCCATGGTCAGCGCCATCATCACGGCCGCGCCGAGGCCCTGTGCCGCCCGGGCGGCGACCAGCAGCCACAACGAGGGCGCCAGGCCGCACAGGACCGAGGCCACCGTGAACAGCAGGATGCCGGCCAGGAGCAGCCGACGCCGACCGATGATGTCGCCGAGCCGGCCGACGCTGACGATCACGGTGGTGATCGCGAGAAGATAGGCCAGGACGATCCACTGGACCGCCTGGAAGGAGGCGTCGAACGTGCCGGCCAGAGTCGGCAGCGCGACGTTGGCGACGCTCGTGCCGAGCGAGGACAGCAGCATCGACAGGGACAGGCCGGCCAGCGCCCACCGCACCGCGGGTGTGCGCTCGGCGCCACCCGTGGCCGCCTCACCCGATTCCGCGCTGATCGTTTTCACGTGAACTCCGTTTCCTGGTGGCTCCCGAAGCCCGGTGGTCGGGTGACCCGGCCGGGTTCGTGGTGTGCGTTCGGCCCGATGCCGCGGCCCACGCGTCCTGCCCGATCAGTGGGCCGGACGTGGGCCGTGAAGACCGTGCTCACGGACCGGCCGACCCGCTCCGGGTGGGCGGCCATCGACTCCCGGTCGATATCGGTGCGCCGGTATCCGTGTCCGGATCCGGATGCACTGGGTGGGCTCATGCCGAGGAGGGTGTCCGGAGCCCGCGATCCCGGCAACTCTTGTTGCCAATTCCGGGACGGCGGGGTGGAATGCCCCCATGGACAATGCACCGGCCTACCGAACGGTCCTGGACGAGGTCGCCCCGCGGCTCAGGCGCCTGCGTGCCCGGCACGGTCTGACCCTGGCCGCACTCTCCGAGACGACCGGCATCTCCAAGAGCACGCTGTCCCGGCTGGAGTCCGGACAACGCCGTCCCAGCCTGGAACTGCTGCTGCCGCTGGCCGGCGCCTACCACGTGCCACTGGACGAGTTGGTCGGCGCTCCCGAGGTGGGCGATCCCCGGGTCCGGCTGACCCCGCGCCCGCTGCCGAGCGGCGGCACGTCGGTGGCCCTGACCCGAACCCCCGGCCCCCTCCAGGCGTTCAAGATGGTCATCGCCGACCGGGGCACCGAGCCGAACCTGCGCACCCACGAGGGCTACGAGTGGCTGTATGTGCTGAACGGCCGGCTGCGGTTGGTCCTGGCCGACCACGACCTGGTGCTCGGCCCGGGCGAGGCCGCCGAGTGGGACACCCGGTTGCCGCACTGGTTCGGCAGCGCGGACGGACGCCCGGTGGAGATCCTCAGCCTCTTCGGCAGACAGGGCGAGCGCATGCACGTCCGCGCCAAACCGCACGCCTGACGCCGCCACGGCGGCGCGGGCCGTGCGGCGGTGTCGCAGGCGGGATTCGAGCGGTTGTGGTGCCGACGGGATTCGAACCCGCGGAAGGAGCCGGGCAGGCCCGCCCGCACCCCCTCAGTCGAGGCGGCGGGAACCTCCGCCGCGTCGATCGCAATGGGCCGCTCTGCCACGGCACCCCAACCTGCGGAACTGCGCAATCCCGCTGCGCCGAGCGTAGGTTGCGCAGTTCCGCGGTGACCACCCGATTTCGCCGCGGAGCACCCCCGCGCTCCACGCCGCGCGAACGGGCCTTCGTCGCACCCGGGTTCCCGAACGACCGGAGCGGGTACGCACGTTCGACGCGTCGAACGGAACCCGCCCACGACCCGCGGGGCCGCCCGGGGAGGATTCGGCGGCCCCGACAGGGAGTCGTCAGTGGCTCGGCAGCACGCACACCGAGTCGAGGCCGAGCACGTGGTTGAGCCGACCGAAGGCCAGCCAGGACCCGATCGCCATGCTCAGTTCGACGATCTCGGCCTGGGTGTAGTGCGCGGTCATCCGGGCCCAGAACTCGTCGTCCAGGTTGTGGTGGTCCACCGCGTACCGCTCGGCGTATTCGGCGGCCAGCCGGGTGCGGTCGTCGAAGCTCTCGGTGGTGCGCCACTCGGTGACCGCGACATCGAAGCCGTCCTCGACCTTCTCCCCGTCCCGTTCGGTGCGCCAGTCCAGACAGAAGATGCACCCGTTGATTTGTGCGATCCGAAGTCGTGCGGCCTCGAACTCGCGCAGCCCCAGGTTCGATGCGTCGTAGACCTTCATCGAGAACGTTGAGGCCGCGATCCCGATCTCGGGCACCATCTCCGCCCACACGTAGGCGATCGGGTCCTTGTCCTCGGGGATGTCGATGTGCATGGTTACTTCCTTCCGAGCTTGCCGACTGCGGGACGGAGCGGAATGTCGAGTGCGTCGTAGAGCCCGGGTTCGGCGGCGACCAGCCAGTCGATGGCGCCGACGAGTCGGCCGACCGCGGTGGCGTTCCCGCCCGCGGACCGGTTCGTGCCCTCGTCGGTGGCCTCGACCGTGACCTCGATGCGCGGGCGTCCCTCGATGATCACCCGGTGCGCCCCGTCGCCGTTGGGCGGAGTGGGCCAGTCCGGCGCGCACGAGGGGTGGATGCGGGTCACGTGCTCGATGACGATCCGCGGCTCGCCCCCGACGATGCCCTGCACCTCGAACCGCACCGCGCCCTGGGTGCCGGCCTCGAACTCGCCCATCGTCGTGGTGCGTACCGTGCTCTCCAGCGGGCGGCGGTCCATCGTTTCCCGGATTTCGTCCAGCTCGACGCCCAACGCCCGTGCCATCAAGCGGATTTGCCCGCCCCAGACCATGGTCGGCATCTCCGGCCACAACATCGGCGCCCCGTAGTCCATCGGCTGCCCCATGCCGACCAGGTTCCGGACCGAGTCCTCCTGGTCGTAGGTGGAGTAGTCGAAGATCTCCTGGCAGCGGATCGCGTCCACGGTGGTGCCCAGCCCGCTGATCAGCAGCGGCAGCACGTCGTTGCCCCAGCCCGGATCCACACCGGAGACGAACAGCGACCCGCCGCCGGCCTCGATGGCGGCAAGTACCGGCTCGCGCAACTCGGTCGGGGCGTTGCGCGGGTCGTAGAGCGCGTACAAGGCGGGAGTCACCACCACCGCGCCGGCCCCGATCGCCCGCACGATGTCGGCGAGCGCCTCGTCGGGACGGATGTCGCCGGACGCCGCGTACACCACCGCGCCGGGCCGGGCGGCCAGCACGGCGTCGATGTCGTTCTCCGCCGCGACCCCCAACTCGTGATCCAGCCCGGCGAGTTCGCCCGCATCACGGCCGACCTTGTCGGGATTGTGCACCAGCACCGCCGCGAGCTTCAGCGCCGGGTGCGCCTCGACGGCGCGGATGGCCGCGCGGCCGACGTTCCCGGTACCCCAGACAACCGTGGAAATCATGCGCTGGAGGGTAGCGAGGGCCCTCTACGGTTCATAGGCCCACGACCGGAAAAGTTGACCGGTCGGGCCGATCGGCCGGCCGAGACCGCGCCGACGGAGCCCGCCCGCGCCGGAACCGCCGGCCGGGCGCGGGACGCGACGCGCCATCGGGTTCGGCCGACCCGCACCGTCACCGGCCGAACAGCCGACTTCGGCCGATCCGACCCGGTGCACTCGGCCGCCTCACTGTTCGCCCAGGACCATCCACGTGCCGTTGGCGGCCAGCGGCTCGAAGCCCACCTGCGCATAGACCGCGTGCGCGTCGGCGGTGGCCAACATCAGGCGCCGCAGACCGGCGGGCGCGAGGTGGTCCCGGATGTGCGCGACCAGCGCGGTGCCCAGACCCTTGCCCCGGACGGCGGGGGCGATGTAGACGTCGCAGAGCCAGCCGAACGTGGCCCCGTCGGTGACCACGCGGGCATATCCGACCTGGGCCGCGGAAGCCGTGTCGTACAGCCCGAAGTTGAGCGACCCGGCGATCGCCGCGTCCTGCTTGTCCCGCGGGCGACCCAGCGCCCAATAGGCGTCGAGCGACAACCAGCGGTGTATCAGCGCGACATCGAGCCGGGTCGGATCGGTCGAGATCTCGTAGCCGTCCGGAAGGTGAAAGTCCATCTCCGGATCCAACCAGCCCGCTCCCGCCGCCGACCACCCGTTATTCGCACGCCGCTCAAGGCATGGGCACCAGGGCCTCCGCCCGCGCCCACAGGGTGGGGGCGCCGCCGCGCCCGGGGGAGACCAGGCGCAGCCGGAGCAGGTGGCCTCGGCCGGACCCGGGGGTGTCGCGTTGCAGGGTGCCGGTGACGCAGTCGAAGGTGGCCGCGTCGGTGTGCCGCACGAAGAACGCGGGACCGGCGATCCCGGCGAGCAGTTCGATGGCGTCGGCCAACAGGCGGGGGCTGCCGGGTCGGGCGTGTTCGACGTCGACGGCGAAGACGCCGTCCGGCAACACGGTGGTGCCGCGCAGACTCCACGGCGAGCCGGGCAGATCGCAGGCGACCCGCAACCTGGGCAGCAGGTCCGCCGCGGGGTCCGCCGCCACCCAGCCCTGCCGAGTCGTCTGCTCGGCCAATTCGCGCAATGCGTCCCCGGGCGCCTCTTCACCCGACACGCCGAAGAAATCGTCCATGACAGTCACTGTAAGTCGAAGTGTCGTAACCGGCTTCTCCGGCACGATCACCATGAACTGCCCGATTTCGCATATTCGCGACATGATGCCCGCATGCTCGTCGAGCACGCATTCGAATGACCGTGCCGCGCCTTCCGATTTCGCTCGTTCGCATGCCCACCGCCGGAGCCGGGGGCTCAGAACAGCCGAGCGGCCCTGGTGCTCTCGGATTCCTCCAGTTCGAGGAGCCGCCGCTTGCGTTCGAGGCCGCCGGCGAAGCCGGTCAGCTTCCCGTCGCTGCCGACGACGCGATGGCAGGCCATGATGATCGAGATCGGATTGTGCCCGACCGCCTGTCCCACCGACTGGGCCAACGCCTTGTTCCCCAACCGCTCGGCGAGCGCGCCATAGGTGGTGGTCTCGCCGAACGGAATCTCCCGCAGCATCGCCCACACCCGCTCCTGAAAGGGATCGCCGTGGGTGGCCGTGGGCAGGTCGAACGCGGTCCGCTCACCGTCGAGGTATTCGGCCAATTGGGTCGCCGCCGCCGCGAGCAGCGGGTCCTCGCGATGGTCGACCCGCCGGCCGAGCTCCTCCTCCGGAGGCATGTACCAGTGCTGCGGGAAGTAGAGACCCACGATGGCATTCTGCGCTGCCACCACGATGAGCCCGCCGAGCGAGGTGTCGACGATCGCGTGCCGTGTGTTCATGGTGCCGATCTCCCCTGTGTCGCGGTGTACGTCCTCATCCTTCATCCCCGTCATCCCGTGGACGCGCGGGCCCCGGGCAAACGTGGGACCCGACGTCGCGGGGTCTGCTTCGCGGCATCGACTCCGCCGGGGTCCTGCTGCTCCGTCGGAATCCTGCTTCGCGGAATGTGCGGGCAACAGGGTGCGGCTTCGCTCCCGGGCGCGATTTGCCGAAGCGGCAAAGAAGTTTGTGGCTCCCGCCGAATCGCCACATGATCATGATCCGCGCCGAGATGATCGGTACCGAGACCCGGGAGTTTCCATGACACGGCCTGTCCGAACCGCGGACCTCACCCATCGCCTGGTCCCCTCCCCCGCCGGCCGCATCCACCTGGTGGAGCAGGGCACCGGTCCGCTGGTCCTGCTCGTCCACGGGTTTCCCGACTCCTGGTACGGCTGGCGCCGGCAGCTGGCCGACCTGGCCGCGGCCGGTCACCGTGCGGTCGCCATCGACGTCCGCGGCTACGGCCGCTCGTCCAAGCCGCAGGACATCGCCGCGTACCGGATGACGGAGCTGATCGAGGACAACGTCGCCGTGGTCGAGGCGCTGGGCGAGCGCTCGGCGGTGATCGTCGGGCACGACTGGGGCGCCACCATCGCCGCCGGGTCGGCCCTGGTCCGGCCGGACGTCTTTCGCGCGGTCGGGCTGCTGAGCGTGCCGTACACCCCGCCCGGCGGACCGAAGCCCAGCGACGTGTTCGCGGCGATGGGCGGCGACGAGGAGTTCTACGTCCGGTATTTCCAGGAGCCCGGCCGCGCCGAGGCGGAGATCGAGCCGGACGTACGGGGGTGGCTGGCCGGCTTCTATGCCGCGCTCTCCGCCGACACGATGCCCGGCCCCGATGCGCCGGATCCGCACTTCGTCGGCCGCGGTGGCAGGCTCCGTGACCGATTCCCCACCGGCCGCCTGCCCGGGTGGCTCGACGAGGACGACCTCGACGTCTACGCCGGGGAGTTCGAGCGAACCGGGATGAGCGGGGCGCTCAACCGCTACCGGAACATGGACCGGGACTGGGCGGACCTCGCCCCGTACGCCGGCGCGCCGATCACCCAGCCCTCGCTGTTCCTGGGCGGCGCCCTGGACGCCTCCACCACGTGGCTGTCCGATGCGATCGAGGCCTTCCCCGACACGCTGCCCGGCCTGCTCTCCTCGCACGTCCTCGCCGGTTGCGGCCACTGGCTCCACCACGAGCGCCCCGCCGAGGTCGATCGGCTCCTGATCGACTGGCTGGCCGCGCTGCCGCACTGAGCGGTCCGTCGGCCGGCCGGGTGAGCTGAGTCCTGGGCGTACCGGGTATGAACCCGGTGGGTTCCTCGTCGAGGTGAGTGAGTGCCATGTCGTCCACGGACATCGAAGTCGATCTCGGGGTGCTGGTCGGGCACGACGGTTCGCCCGCCGCCGACCGCGCGCTGGATTGGGCCGCGCAGGACGCCGTCGCCCGGCGCGTACCGCTGTACGTGGTCACCGCCGTGCCCGTCGGTGGGCTCGGCCACCGGCATCGGGTCGAGCTGCGCGAGCGGGCACATGCGCTGGTCGACGCCGCCTGTGCGCGTGTGCGGGCGCGGTTCGCCGGGGCGGTCGTGGAGGGTGCGGTGCGGGAGGGCGAAGCGGCCGAGTCGCTGCTCGAGGCGAGCGGCCGTGCCGACACGGTGGTGATCGGCAGTCGCGGTCACGGCGGTTTCGCCGGCCTGCTGCTGGGCTCGGTGTCCCTGCGGGTGTGCGCGCACTCGACGTGCCCGGTCGTGGTGGTACATGCCGACGCGGCCGAGGACGCGAGCGGCGTGGTGGTGGGCATCGCCGGTCCCGAGGACGGGCCGGCCGCCGAGTTCGCGGCGAGCAGGGCGCGGCGGCTGGGCGGTCTGCGCGCGGTGCACTCATGGGCGCTCCCGGTGACCGGCCTGGCGCCCAGCCTGATGTTGCCGTCGATGTTCGACGTGGACGAGATCGCCGCCGAGCGCGGCCGGATGCTCGAAACGGTGCTCGGTCCGATCCGGCTCGGCAATCCCGAACTGCCGGTGGACACCGTGGTGATGAACGGTACGGCCGGGCGCGACCTGGTCTGCGCGTCCATCGGCAACGCCCTCGTGGTCGTCGCCACGCACCCCCGGCACGGCCCCCTGCCGATGCGGCTGGGCCCGACCACGCACGCCGTACTGCATCACGCGCGCTGCCCGGTGGCCGTGGTCCCGGTGCACTGACCGCGGCTCCGGCGACCCGGCAATGGGGGACCCGGCAACCGGACCGACGTTCGCGGATCGAGGCTGCGCACGCGGATCGACGCGCCGCGCTCACGGCGGCGCGTCGCCGGACCGGGCCCACCGCGCCGGACAGGGCCTAACGCGCTGCGTAGACGTTCTCGGCGAAGGCGGCGATCTGTTCCTCCGACAGGTGGCGCGCCACGTCCGCCTCGCTGATCATGCCGACCAGGCGCTTGCGCGCGATCACCGGCAGTCGACGGATCTGGTGCACCTGCATCTCGCTCAGTACTTCGGCGATGTCGGCCTCCGCGTCGATCCAGCGCGGCGTACCCACGCACAGTTCGCCGGCCGTGACCTGGGCCGGATCGTGGCCCTCGGCAACGCACTTCGTGACGATGTCGCGGTCGGTGATGATGCCACACAGCCGCTCGTTCGCATCGCTGACCGGGAGCGAACCCACGTCGAGCCGGCGCATCAACTGCGCGGCCCGATCCAGCGTCTCGGTCTGCGGAATCCACTGCGCACCCTCGTGCATGATGTCCTTGGCCTTGGTCATGGTGTCACCTCTCGTCGGGCCTGCCGACGGCAGCACACCGACCGCAGGGCTCGGGACCGCGCCGCGGACACCGCAACGCGGTCCTTCCATCGTCTCCGCCCCACTCCCGGTCGGCCACCCGGGTGAA
Organism: Embleya sp. L77; assembly: GCF_055557415.1. NCBI lineage: Bacteria > Bacillati > Actinomycetota > Actinomycetes > Kitasatosporales > Streptomycetaceae > Embleya > Embleya sp. L77. The sequence continues at coordinate 2,415,675 of NZ_CM145710.1, read as the reverse complement.
CGGCCACTGCGGGCGCCGGAAGCGCATCGGGAGCGGCCGGCTTCCCGGTCGCCGGTCGAACCGCCGGGGACGCCGAACCGCCGGGGGACGCCGTGCGCCACCGGCGGCTCAACGGCAGCGCCGGCACCTGCCGGTGAGTTCGATGGCGTGTCGGATCTCGGTGAAGCCGTGTCGGGCACCGGCGGTCGCGGTCCATCGTTCGACGACCTCCGAGTGCACCTCGACCGCGATACCGCACAGCCGGCAGATCAGCAGGTGGTGGTGATCCGGTCGCCGTCGCCGTCGGTACTGGCGCTCGCCGTCGGCGGTGTACCGGCTGTCCGCGCGACCGTCCGCGGCCAGTGCGGCGAGGCTGCGATAGGTGGTGCTGAGGCTGACCGGGCGGTTCCGGATTCGGTCCCTCCGGTCTGCGTTTCGCTCGCGATCCGTGCCTCGCTCGCGGTCTCGGTCTGCGTCCCGCTCGTGAACCGGATCCGTGCCTCGCTCGCGGTCTCTGTCCCGCTCCCGATCTGCGCCTCGCTCGCGATCTCGGTCTCGATCCCGGTCTCGGTGGGGTTCTCCGTCCCACTCCCGGTCCCGCATCCAGACGAACAGTTCCTGGGCGCTCACGAAGCCGCCGTGCGCGGCCAGGGCTCGGGCGACGGTGTCCCGATGGGCGGTGGCCCGGCGCGGGGTCTGCGGGCGGGCGAAGGGCTCGCGGGCGGGGTCTGTTGCCGACGGCATCGGTCCTCCGGACGGGTTCAGCCTGCCGCCGCGGCCGACGCAGCGGCGGCGGCAGGTCGGCGCTGGACGAGGCGACCGAGCAGGCCGTGGCGCGGCGACAGGAGCAGGGACAGGACGAATCCGGCGGCGGCCACCAGCGCGATGGTCGCCCCGGCGGCGACGTCGTAGTGCCGGGAGATCTCCAGCCCGGCCGAGGCGCTGCCGATGCCCAGCGCGCCGGCCAGTGCGGTGGTGCGGGCGAGCGAGTCGGTCCACAGCCGGGCCGCGGCGGCCGGCGCCACCAGCAGCGCCAGCGTGAGCATGATGCCCACCGCCGGGGTCAGCACCACGACGACCGCCTGGACGATCAGCAGGAGCAGCAGGTCCAGCGCGGTCACCGGGTGCCCGGCGGCCCGCATGCCCTCGTGGTCGAAGGCGGCGAACGTGAATTCCTTGGCGCACAACCCGAGCACGAGCAGGATCACCGCCCCGGTGCAGGCCGTGACCACGAGGTCGCGGGTGTCGGTGGTGACGATGGAACCGACCAGGAAGGCGGAGAGTTTGCGGTCTCCCGCGGGCCCGGCGGCGACCAGTGCGGCGCCCAAAGCGAAGCCGGCGGCCAGGATCACCCCGGTCGCACCGGACGCGGTCCGACTCGGGCTCCGGGTCAGGCCGACGATGGCCAGCGACAACAGCACGCCGACCGCGGCACCGCCGAGGTAGATGTCCAGGCCCAGCATCGAGGCGAGCACGACGCCGGGGAAGGTGGCATGGGTCATTGCCATGGCGTGGAAGGCCAGCTTGCGCAGCACCACCTGGACGCCGACGACGCCGGCGAGCAGGCCGACCATGACGGCCTCGGCGTAGGCGCGGTGGGTGTACGTGTCGAACCAGGTCATCGGGGGCTCCCGGTCGGCCGGGGGACCACGGGCGGGGCGGGGATCCGCACGGCCGGTGCGTGGGCGGACGCGCGCACGCCGCGCCGGCGGACGAGGCCGGACGCGGCCAGGGCGAGCAGATACGCCGCGACCAGGGTGAGCACGACGGTCGGTCCGGCGGGCAGGGTCAGGTCGTGGTCGATGGAGGCGGTGTAGCTGATGGTCAGGCCGAGGTATCCGCACAGTACGGCCGAGCCGACGCCGATCGTGACGATCGGGCCGAGTCGACCGCCCAGGGTGCGGCCGATGCTCGCCGGGACCACCAGGAGCGCCAGCACCAGCGCGGTGCCGATGGTGCGGACCGCGGCGACCACGGTGAGCGCGATCACCAGGTTCAGCGCCAGATCCAGCGCGCCGACCCGGTGGCCGGCGGCGCGGGCGGCCTCGACGTCGAAGCTGCGCAGGAACAGTTCCCGGCCCAGCGCGGCGAGGACGGCCAGGCACACCACGGCGACCACCGCGGTCTCGATGATCTGCGTGCGGGACGTGTAGAGAATCTGGCCGAACAGGAACGTCTGGAAGTCGGCGGTGTAGGAGTGGCTGCGCGAGACCACGACCACGCCGATCGAGAACATCGCGGTCAGCACGATCGCCAGTGCGGCGTCGTCGCTGGTGCGCCGGTTGCGGGTGAGCAGGGTCAGCACGCCGGCGGTGATGCCGGCCGCGATCAGCGCGCCCTCGAACACGCCGTCCGCGCCTCGGAGGGCGAAGCCGATGGCGACGCCGGGGAATACCGTGTGGGTGAGCGCGTCGGCGACGAACTCCAGCCGGCGCAGCGCGACGAACGCGCCGACGGTGCCGCACAGGACGCCCAGGATGGTCAGTTCGATCAGGGCCCGGGTCAGGTAGGGGACCCGGAAGGGCTCCATGAGCAGGGTGGTGTCCACGGCCGGCCTCAGCCCGGGGTGACGACGAGTCGGCCGGCGTCGAGTTCGAGGACCTGTCCGCCGTAGCAGGCACACAGCAGTTCCGGGGTGAGCGCGGACTCGGTGTCGGCGAAGGCGAATTGCCGGCGGTTGACCAGACAGGTCTGCTCGCACAGTCGTTGCGCCACGGCGAGGTCGTGGGTGCTGACCAGGACCGCGGTGCCGGCGTCCTTGGCCCGGACCAGCGCGTCGATCAGGGCCTCCTGGCTCACCGCGTCGACGCCGTTGAACGGCTCGTCCAGGACCAGGATCGGCGGTTGCGCGGACAGCGCGCGAGCCAGCAGTACGCGCTGGCGTTGGCCGCCGGACAGGGCGCCGAAGCGCGCGTGCGCCCGATCGGCGAGGCCGACCAGGGCCAGCGCCTCGTCGGCGGCGGCCCGGTCCCGGCGGCCGGGACGCCGCAGCCGGCCGATCAGCCGGTAGCGGCCCATCAGCACCACCTGGCGTGCGGTGACCGGGAATTCCGGGTCCAGGTTCGCCGCCTGCGGTACGTAGCCGACGAACGCGCGGGCCGCGGCCGGGCGCCGACCGGCCACGGTGACCGCTCCGGCGACCACGGGAACCAGGCCCAGGACGGCCTTGATCAGCGTGGACTTGCCGCCGCCGTTGGGGCCGACCAGGGCCACCGCCTGCCCGGCCGGGACGCGGCCGTCGACCCGGGTCAGCGCCGGGGTGCGGTCGTAGGCCATGGTCGCCTCGGTGAAGCGGACCGGATCCGGTGTCGTCTCGATGCGGTCGGTCATCGCTCAGCCCCGCAGTGCGGCGACGATGGTGTCGGTGTTGTGCGCCTCGGATGCGAGGTAGGTGGCGCCGGCGGACCCGGAGGCGCCGAGCGAGTCGGCGTAGAGCGAGTCGTCGCCGGCGACGATCTTGACGCCCGCTTCCCGGGCGATGGTCGCGGCGGTCTTGGGCGGCAGCGCGCTTTCCGCGAACACGGCCTTGGCGCCGGTGGCCTTGATCCTGGCCACGACGTCCTCGATCCGGCTGCCGGAGAGTTCGGCCTGGTCGTCGAAGCTCGGGATGATCGAGCCGACGAACTCCAGCCGGTAACGGTCGACGTAGTAGCCCAGTGCGTCGTGGTTGGTGACGAGTTTGCGATTCGCCGCCGGGATGCCGTCCAGCTTGGCCCGGTTGTCGGCGTCGAGCGCGTCGAGCTTGGCGGCGTACCCGGCCAGGTTGTTCTCGTACACCTTCGCGTTGACCCCGTCGGCGGCGGTCAACGCCTTGGCGATGTTGGTCACCATCACCTTGGCGTTGAGCGGGTTGTGCCAGATGTGCGGGTCGTACTCCCCGTGTTCGTGCTCCTCGTGCTTCTCGTGCTCTTCCTGCTCGGCGTGCTCCTCGTGCTCTTCGTGCTCGCCCTTGCGGAGCTGCACCCCGACGGAGGTGTCCACCACCGGGCCCTTGAAGCCCGCAGCCTGGACCGCCTTGGGCAACCACGCCTTCTCCATGTCGACGCCGTTTTCCACGACCAGCTTGGCCGCGCGAATGGCGTTCAGATCCGTCGGCGTCGCCTCGTACTCGTGGGCGCTCGCGTTGGCCTTGATCAGCTGGGTCACCTCGACCCGGTCGCCACCGACGTTGCGCACGAAGTCGGCAACCTGCGTCGTGGTCGCCACGACCTTGATCCGGGGCCCGGAACCGCCGACCGGCGACCCGCCGCCGGCCACCGGCGCGGCGGACCCGACCCGATCCTCGCCCTTGGTGCCCTTGGTGTCCTTGTCGTCGGAACCACACGCGGTCAAAGTCCCGGCGGTCAGGGCGGTGGCGGCGACGGCAAAGACCGCACGGGTGGATATACGCATCAGAACTCTCTCCAGGCAGGGGTGGATCGACGCACCGACCGGCAGACGCCGCCTCGATCATTCGATAATGAAAACCATAATCATCTAACCAATCCCTGTCCAGACCACCCCGCCGCCCCCACAGGAGCGACCCGGCCCCGGCCACGGCCACGGACGCGCGGCGCGCGGCGCGCGCACGAGCACGAGCCGACAGGGGCGTGGGGTCGCACGGGCGTTGGGCGGGCGCGAGGATGGGGCGGCACGGACGTGGGGTGGACGGGAGGCCGGGCGGCACAGGCGGGCAACGGCACGGGCAGGGAGCGAGCGCGAGGCAGCACGGGCGTTGGATGAGCGCGGATGCGGGAACGGGCTCGGCGCGGACGCGGAGCGGGCACGACCACGAGGCGGCTGGGGCGTCGGGCAGGCACGGGTCGGGCACGAGCGGCAGGCGGAGCGGCGCAGGGCGAGCGTGACCGCGAGGCGGGAAGGGCGTCGTGCGGGCACGAGCGCGAGGTGGCCACGGCTCGGGGGCGGAGCGGCGTATGGCGCGGCGCAGGATGAGGGCGGGGCGCGTCCGCGGTTTCGAGGTGATCTTCCGGCCACGAGCGGGGGTACGTGTTGCCGTCCGAGCAGCCGATCGTGGCCGTGCTTGTGCTCGTGGAGCGGGTCGGGAACGCACAGTCGGCGCTGCGGGTGCGGAAGGCCGCGGGGCGGCGGGCGTGGTGGGCGGCGGGCTTGTCGTGGGCTTCCGATGTCTTCATTTTCGTAGCCCACGGCAGCGAGCATCGGCGGCTGGAGGCGCCGGCGTCCCCCGGCGCGGGTGCGTCGGGGGACACCGGGCCGGGTGGGCCGGGGTGGGCAGGGTGACCTGTGCGGGTGCTACGACTTCGACGTTGCGGATGGAGGTTGCGGGTCGGTCTGCTGATCGGCGCCGGAGGAGCCGGCGGAGCCGGCCGCGGGCGGCTCCGTGTCGGCGGCAATCGCTTCGGGCGTGGTTCGGCCCGAAGTGGCAATGGGCGGTGGGGTGTCCGAGGTCGCGGCGGTGGCGGCGGAGCGGGCGGCTTCGGCGCGCACGAGGGCGCTCATGAGCAGGTAGGCGTCAAGGGGCATGGCGGGATCTCCCGGGTTCGCGGGGCTGAGGAATCGAACGCGGACACGCCGGTCCGGCCACGCGCCGGGTGCGGCGGCGGCTCGGCGGCGGTGATCGCTCAGCAGCGCAGGACGACGGTCCGCGAGGGGGCCGGTCCGGGAACGCTCGTGGCCGTACGGGCACGGATCCGACCGGCCTCGGCCGGATCGGCGGGACGGGACGCCGCGGTGTCGGCGAGGGCGGAAGTCGAAGCGGTGGTGGAGTGGTGCCGCGGCCGGGCGGTGGTCGGCGTGCACGCGGGGCCGACGGCGGGTCCGTGTCGGCCACCGGTTTCGCCGGCGGGCGTGGCGCTGCGCACCGAGTGGTCGCCGGGCGGCCCGTCGGCGGGCACGTCGGGGGTGACGGACACGGCGGCGCGGCCGACCACGCCGATCGGGCAACGATCCGGATCCGCCGCCGCGCGGTGGGCGATTCCCGGGACGTGCGTCGCGTGCAACAGGGCCATCAAGGCGATCAGCACGATCACCCCGAACACGCCGTGCCGGGCGGGAGCACCACCGGTCGCGACCTGCCCCATCCTGACCTCCCTCGGTACCGCTCTCCGAGAGAACCTCCGATTTCCGTCGCCGGCACGGCAACGAGGCCGAACCGACCAAGATTTCACCCGATCCGGCGAACCCACCCCACCACCTGCCCGGCACCCGGTTTGACCCGGGTCGCCGAACCGCGAACCGACGTCGGTCCACGGCCGGACCGAGGCCGGGGTCGAGGCGGAGGGGCCCTGGGTCGAGGCGGGTCCTTGCCGTCGGCCTGCGCCGGGACCACCGTGCCCGCGTCGACGCGCGCCGGCGGTGCCGTCGGCGACACCGACCGGCCCACTCCCCCGCCGCCCGCACACCTCGCCCCATCCTGCCCGCGCCCCCTCCGGCGGCCCCGGCCATGCACCCGACCCGGCATGGCAACAGGGCGACCGACCAGGATTTCATCCGACCCGGCGAACCCGCCCCACGGCCCCGCACCCGCCCCGGGACGACGAAACGTACTCGGATGGCCCACCAGGAGGGCGTTCCATGACGCCCCGCCCCGTGCCTGGACCGATCACCGCGGGCAACTTCGCGGCCGCGACCCCACCGAAGGTCCGCCCGGACCACGAACACTTGGTCGCGCCGGTCGTCAAGTCACTCGCCGAGGCGTATGTGCAGCCCGACGTGGCCGGGCCGCGCCTGGTCCTCTACGGCGGCCGGATCGTCGGCCTCCGATGGCCGACCCCGACCCCGCCGCCGACGGCGGCGCCCGCACCGGCACCGGTACCGGCACCGGCACCGGCAGGGACATCCGCTCGGGACGACGGTGGCGCCTCGACATCGCGGCAGACGAACACGCCGGCGATATGGTCGGTTCGCGGTCCACGCCGGGGCCGCCGAGGCCCGCCGCCGCGGCCGCACGCGCCTGACTGCCCGCGGACGGCCGGGCGCGGACGGTCCCGGGGGCTTCCGCCCCGGCTCGGCTTCCGGCCGATCGGAGAGATCGGCGGCGGTCGGCGAGGTGCGGCGAAATGCGGCTCGGCCGCGCCCGCACCCAGCAGGTGGCGGCCGGCGATCCGCGTCGAGTGGAATCGATCGGCCACATGGACCAGCCGTCCGCTCGGCCGATAGCGTCACCGCATGGACGACACGGCCGCACCCCATAGACCCACGCTGCGCAAGGATGCCGCGCGCAATCGGCGCCGGATCATGGATGCCGCGCGCGATCTGGCGCGCAGGGGCAGGCCGCCCCAGTTGAACGCGGTCGCACTGGCCGCCGACGTCGGCGTCGGCACCGTCTACCGGCACTTCCCCACCCCCGAGGCGCTGCTCGAAGCACTCGCCGCCGACCGGTTCGACGAGCTGATCCGACACGCCCACCGGGCCGCCGGGCTGCCGGACGCGCGGCGCGCCCTGCGCGACTTCCTGGCGGCCGCGCTGACCGCCTACGCCCAGGACGAGGCCTTCACCGCGGCGGCCTTCGGCCCCGGGGCCGCCACCGCCGAGACCCTGGAACTGCGCGACCACCTGCTGCGCGTGACCGGCGACCTGCTGACCCGTGCGGCCGGCGCCGAGGCCCTGCGCCCGCCCCTGGGGCCCACCGACGTCCAGCTCATGCTCTGCGGACTGGGCTTCGCCGTACGCCACTCCCCCGACCGCAACGACCCCGCGTTGGCGCAGCGCTACCTCGACGCGCTGCTGGACGGCGCCCTCGTCGCGGCCACGGGAGATGCGGCCGGCTGACGCCCGGATGCGCTGTGGCAGGGTCGCGGACATGTCTTTCGATCACAACGACCACTACCACCCGCTGCTACTGCGCCAGGTGCCGAAGAACTGTCGGACGGCATTGGATGTGGGCTGCGGCACCGGGCGGTTCGCGCACCGGCTCGCCGCGTCGGGCATCGTGGTGGACGCGATCGATCCGGCCGAGGAGGTGGTCGCCCAGGCCCGTCGCCGATCCCCGACCACCGCGGATGCGCCGAACCCGAGCTTCCTGTGCGCGGACGTAACCGACATCGAACTCCCGCGCGGACACTACGACTTCATCTCGTGCCTGGCGAGCATCCATCATGTGCCGTTCGACACCGTCGCCACCCTGCGGGACGCCCTCGCACCGGGCGGGGTCCTGGTGATCCTGGGCTGCCATCCCGAGCGGACCCCGCTTGACTGGGCATGCAGCCTCGCCGCCGTCCCGGTCAACGCCGCCGCCCGGCTCGCCGTGGCCGCGAAGGAGCGACTCGGCGACCGCACCCGCGCGGCCGAGCAGGGCACGACGGCGCCGGTGCGTACGCCCACGATGCCGCTGTCCCTCATCCGGCGCGAGGCCGCGGCGCTGCTGCCCGGATGCACCGTGCGCCGATTGCTCTTCTGGCGCTATCTCCTGGTCTATCGCGCCCGGCCCTGAGCCGGCGTCGAGGCGGCTGCGCGCCGCGACACCCGGTTCCGCCGGCCGCGATCTGCCGGGAGCCGGTGGGAGCGCGACCTACCGTGGCGAGGTGAACGATCGGTATGCGATGAGTCGGCGTGCGGTGCTGCTGGGCGTTGCCGCAGTGGCGACGGGTTGCTCGTCCTCCGGTGGGCGGACCGCGACATCGACGCCCCCGAGCGGCACACCGGCCGCGACCGCGGCGCCGACCGGACCCGCGGCGCCGAGCGCCGGCGCGCCCGCGACGAGTACCGCACCCGCGCTGCCCACGGTCACCGCGTGGGCGCCCGATCCCGGCGACGTGCAGCCGCAGGTGAAGCAGCGCGCGGTCACCCTGGTGTCGGCTCTGGGCGCGTGGCCGCCCGGCGGGCAGGGGCCCGAGGCGGCCCGGGCACGGCTCGCCGCGCTGGGCTTCGACCCGGAGTTGGCCGACCGGGCGGGCTCGCTGTCGTCCCCGGCGCCGCAGGCCGTGCTCGAAGTGATCGACGCCCAGTACGGCGGCATCCTGGACGACACCGCGAGTGTGCTCGTCGTCTGCCGGCGGTGGACGCGGGCCGAGGACGGCACGGTGACGGCGGACGGGTCGACCGTGGACGTGCGGCTGAGCCGGGCCACACCCGTCTGGACGGTCACCACGCTGTACCCCTCGGATCCCGGACCGGCCGCCGGGTCGCTCTCCGCCCAGGCGACCCGGATCCTGGCCGACTCGCGCATCACCCTGCCGCCCGCGGCGACCGCCGACGTGCGGGCCGGCGCCGTGCACGCGTCGGTGCTGACCGCATTGGAAACGCTCGCCGCCGACCACACCATCGACGTCAGCATCCTGCGCTCGGGCCACCCGATCGACGTGTTCGGCACCAACCGCCCCAGCGACCACCCACGGGGGCGGGCCGTCGACGTATGGCGCATCGACGGCCGATCCGTGGTGGACCCGACCACACCACGCGCCCTCGTCGAGGGCTTCATGCGGGCGGGCGCGGCGGCCGGCTCGTACAACGTGGGCGGCCCGTACCAACTCTCCGGCGCCGCGTTCTTCAGCGACCCGACCCACCGAGACCACGTGCACCTCGGGTTCACCACATGAGGTCGCCCCACCCGAAATCGGCGGGCGGCGGATTCGAAACGGGCCGGGCGGCGCCGATGGCGGGGTCGTACGGGCGGCGCGCTCCGATCCCGGGTCCAGGCGGGGCGGCGCGGCGTAGTATAGCTCTAAGACGGAAAGCTGCCGGCGCCTCGGGATCCCGAGCCCCGACCGATGTGCGGTGCTCGTGCGACAGACGGCCCTCCGTGTCGACGCGCACCCGGGAGGGCGCGCGGAGGCCGGTGCCCGGTGTGTTCGGCGACACCGGCCGCCGGGTCGCGCACCAGTGGCCGGGTGGTGTTGTGGAGGAGCCATGCGCTGTAGTGGCGAATCGACGTTGATGGAACCCGAGGCGCTGCAGTGCGCGCTGTTCGGCGTGCGATTCCCGGCCCGTCCGGAAGCCCTGTCGGCGGCGGCCACGAACAACGGGGCCGCGGTATGGGTCACCAGGGCCCTGGCGGCACTGCCGGAACGCCCGTACGAGGGGCCGAACCAGGTGTGCATGGCCCTGTGCGGGCGACAGGCCGGAATGGACCCCGGTCTGTAGCCGCTCCCACCGCCCAACCCAGGACGCCGCCCGCGACCAACCCGCGCACCGCAACCGACGGGGGCAGCCGAACCGACAGCGGCCGCCCCTCCGGTGCACCGCCGCCCCGCCGCCACCGCGCGCCGCGCCATCTTCGCGCGCCGAACCGGCGTCCCGCGCCGCGCCGTCATCACGCCCCCGCAATCGCCGTCGTCGCGCCCGCGCAATCTTCGTACGCTGACCCGGCGTCCTTCGTACGCTGACCCGGCGTCGCGCCCCGCGCCGTCACCGCCCGCCGCGCAGCCCCTCCGCACCACCGTCACTGACCCGGCGTCCTTCGTACGCTGACCCGGCGTCGCGCCCCGCTCCGTCACCGTCCGCCGCTCGGCCCCTCCGCACCACCCTCACTCCCCGCCGCGCCCCCCTCCGCGTCGCCATCACCCACCGCCGCGCCCCCTTCCGCGCCGCCACCGCTCACCGCCGCACCGTCGAGGGCGCCTCGACCTCCAGGTACCGACGGCCGGCCCTGCCGCGGTACTCCAGCACCACCCAGCCCAGCCCGCCCAGCACCCGCGCGCACCCGCGCAGCGCCGCCTCCGCCTCGTGCCGCGCGCCGCTTCCGCGCGGGCCCGGCCACTCCACCCGCACCACCGCGGGATGCTCGGTCGCCGTGACGCAGTACCCCGTCGCCGTGCGCTCGCCCCGCTCGTCGACCGCCGACGGCGGCACCCCGGCCGCCTCCAAGGACAGGCTGATCGCCCGCACCATCCGAACCCGCTCCCACTCGGCGGGCACCGCACCCGGATCCGGCACCGCCGTGTTCACCACCGCCCGAATCCGCAGCAGCGCATCGAACGCCTCCCGAACCGCCGCCGCCCGCCCCGCCGTTCCCTCACCCGCCACCGACACCGGCCGCACCTCGGCACCGGTCGCCGGCTCGAAGCCCGCCGCCGCATCCGCCCCGCTCCCGGTCACCCTGCTCCTTCGTCCACTGCCGGCCGGGACGCGGGTCGCGACTCGGGCACGAACCCGCGCCCACCCAAGCCCGGCGCCCAGGTGAGCACACGGTGGCGGGCGTGCCGGGTCACCCGGGCGATCCGGATGTCACGCGAACCCCCGGCCCGACCGTCGACCACCCGGCCGGCGCCGTGCTCGTCGCATCATCGAAGAGTCCATGCCCCCAGCGTAGGTGTGAGCGTAGGCCGTACTCCGATCCGTCGGTCGCCGCCGGCCGTGACCAGTGTCGGAGGCGCCGCGGACACCGCGGACCGCAAACCCGCCCGTCCGAACCCGATTCAGCCGATTCGGACCGGCCGGCCCCCGGAGAACCCGGGCCAGGTCCGCCGACGTGCCCACCAACTCCCTTCGCCGAAGCCGTCGAACGTGGATCACCGCCGACAGGCGCTGCCGGCGCCCGCACACGATCACCCGGAACCGCACGGGCACATCCCCGCGCCACCGCGCCACGCCCGGCACCGATGTCGTGGCACGGCCTAGCCAAAATGTGCCGATAAATCGATGTTCGTTGACCATGTGCCGAGCCCGGTGTGAGGGTTCCTTCGCTCGGGCGACGAACCCGGCGCGATGGCAGTCGGATTCGTGGTCGGGGCGTGCCTTCAACCCGAGGAGCCTCGATGCATCGCAGAACGCTGACGCTCGGGTCGGTCCTGGCCCTGCTCGCCGGCCTGGTGATCGGCACGACCGCCCCATCGAACGCGGCACCGCCACCGGCCCCCTCCTCGGCCGCCGCCCGGACGGCGGCGATCGACGCGGCCGACCGGGCCGTCGGCAGCGGTCCGAACGCGCCGGCCCGGGTGCCCGGCGAAACCTATCTGCGGAGCATGGTGACGCCGTGGGTGGACAACCTCTACTCGATCGCCTACACCCGCGCCTACCGCGGACTTCCCGTGGTCGGCGGCGACGCCGCCGTATTGGCCGACGGCACCGGCAAGGTCCGTGCCGTGGAGACGGGCGGCGCACTTCCCGGCGACATCCCGACCGAGCCGACCGTACCTGCCCAGGCGGCCGAGACCACCGCACGCACCCGACTTGCCGTGGTCGACCGGATCGACGCGCGTCGCCTGGTGCTGCACGTGGGCGCGGACGCCGCCCGACCGGCCTGGGAGACCGTGCTGATCGGCCGTACCGACTCCGCCCCCAGCCGCCTGCACGTCTTCGTCGACGCCGGGACCGGCGCGGTCCTCGACTCCTACGACGACGTGCACGCCGGCACCGGCCACAGCAGGTGGAACGGCCCCGACCCGATCACCATCACCACCGCCGGCTCGGGCGGCACCTATTTCATGCAGGACCTGACCCGCCCGGGCCTGAGTTGCTCGAAGTACAACGCCGGCGTGCTCACCAAGAGCGTCGACGACTGGGGCACGGGCAACCCCACCGCCGTCGAGACCGGCTGCGTCGACTCCATGTGGGCCGCGCAGCAGGAATGGAACATGCTCCGCGACTGGCTCGGCCGCAACGGGCACAACGGCAACGGCGGCACCTGGCCGGTGGTCGTCGGCCTCGCCACCGTGAACGCCTGGTTCGACGGCACCCGGGTGTTCATCGGCCACGACGTCAGGAGCCAGTGGTTGGGCGCGATGGACATCGTGGGCCACGAGTACGGTCACGGCATCGACCGGACCAGTCCCGGCCATCCGTTCGCGCAAGCCGGCCTGATCGAGGGCACCGGCGACATCTTCGGCGCACTCACCGAGGCGTACGCCAACGAACCCGCGCCGTTCGACACCCCGGACTACACCGTCGGCGAGATGGTCGACCTGGGCGGCCACGGACCGGTCCGCTACATGTACGACCCCTCGCTCGCCGGGGACCCGAATTGCTATTCGAGCACGCTGCCTCCGGACGAGCACAGGGCCACGGGTCCGCTGAACCACTGGTTCTATCTGCTCGCCGAAGGCACCAACCCCGGTGGCGGCAAGCCCACCAGCCCGACCTGCAACGGCAGCACGCTCACCGGAGTCGGCATCCAAACGGCCGGCAAGGTCTTCTACGGCGGCTTGCTGCTCAGAACGCGCGGCACGAACTACCCGAAGCTACGCGGCCAAACCCTGAACGCGGCCAAGGTCCTCGACCCCACGTGCGCCCTGTACCGGAAGACCAGGGATGCCTGGAACGCCGTGAACGTGCCGGCGACCTACGACCCGTCCTGCCCTGTGGCCCCCTGACCCGGTCCCCCGCGCCGCCTCGGCGGTCGGACGGACACGCCCACGATCGGCACGCCCGGGTCGCGCGATTTAGCCAGTATTTGCTGGCCTCGCCGGATCTCTTCGCTCAACCCACGTGACCGTGTGAGTGTTTCGCTCGCTCGGGCACGAACCCCGGCGTGCACGGTCGGCCGCAACGCTCACAAGGTGTGCGGCACAAAGCCGGATTCGTGGTCGAGGTCTGCCTTCCACTCAAGGAGCCTCGATGAATCGCAGAACAACCACGGCCGGGACCGTCCTGGCCATGCTCGCCGGTTTGGCGATCGGCACGGTTGCTCAGCCGGCCGCCGCCGACCCCTCCCCTCCGCCCGGCTCGCAGGCCCTGGCGGTCTCCGCCGCCGACCGGGCCGCGGCCAGCGGTCTGGACACCCTCGCCAAGGGTCCCGACGAGGAGTACCAGCGCCAGGCGGTGACCCCCTGGGTCAACGGCCTCTACTCGGTCGCCTACGAGCGCACCTACCGGGGCATCCCGGTGGTCGGCGGCGACGCCGTCGTGCTCGCCGACGGCCAGGGTCGGGTCCGGGCGACCCAGTCCTCGACCGACGCCCGCATAGCCGTCCAGATCCACCCCGTCGTGGCGGCCGGCGCGGCCGAGGCCACGTCCAAGACCAAGCTCGCGGTCGTGGACAAGGTCGACTCGCACCGTCTGGTCGTCCGGGTCAAGGACGGCAAGAGCGCACTGGCCTGGGAGACCGTGCTGATCGGTCGTACCGCCACCGCGCCCAGCCGGCTGCACGTCTTCGTCGACGCGAGCACGGGCACGGTGCTCGACACCGTCGACGACGTCAAGGCCGGCAGCGGCAACAGCCAGTGGAACGGGCCGAATCCGCTCACCATCGACACCACCGGCTCGGGCAGCTCCTACTCGCTGCGCGACCCGAACCGCCCCGGCCTGACCTGCGCGGACTACTCCACCGGCCAGGTCTTCACGAAGTCCACCGACTCGTGGGGCAACGGCCAGGCGTCCAGCAAGGAGACCGGCTGCGTCGACGTCATGTGGGCGGCGCAGAAGGAATGGAACATGCTCCGCGACTGGCTGGGTCGCAACGGGCACAACGGCAACGGCGGGAGCTGGCCGGTCAAGGTCGGCCTCAACGACGTCAACGCCTACTGGGACGGCTCCTCCGTCTCCATCGGGCACAACCAGTCGAACCAGTGGATCGCGTCGATGGACGTGGTCGGTCACGAATTCGGGCACGGCATCGACCAGTTCACCCCCGGCGGCGCCGGCACCGAACCTGGCCTGGGCGAGTCCACCGGCGACATCATGGGCGCACTGACCGAGGCGTACACCAACGAACCCTCCCCGTACGACACCCCCGACTACACCGTCGGCGAAGTCGTCAACCTGGTCGGCCAGGGCCCCATCCGCTACATGTACAAGCCCTCCACCAACGGCGACCCGGACTGCTACAGCTCCTCCATCCCCAACACGGAGGAACACGCCGCGGCAGGCCCGATGAACCACTGGTTCTACCTCCTCGCCGAGGGCACCAGCCCCGGCGGCGGCAAACCCACCAGCCCCACCTGCAACAACACCACCCTCACCGGGGTCGGCATCCAACAGGCCGGGAAGATCTTCTACGGCGGCATGCTCCTCAAGACCAGCGGCATGACCTACAAGAAGTACCGCACCGCCACCCTCAACTCCGCCAAGACCCTCGACCCCACCTGCGCCCTGTTCAACAAGACCAAGGCCGCCTGGGACGCCGTCAGCGTACCCGCGCAGTCGGGTGATCCCACCTGCACCGGGAACCCGGGCCCCGACTTCTCGATCAGCGTCAACCCGACCTCGGGCACGTTGGTACCCAACGGCACCGTCTCGATCAACGTGGGCACCACCACCACGACGGGCGCGGCGCAGAACGTCACGCTGTCCGCCTCCGGTCTGCCCGGCGGGGTGACCGCGCAGTTCAACCCGGGCAGCGTCCAGTCCGGCAACAGCTCGACGCTGACCCTGACCGCGGGCGCGAGCCCGACGGCCGGCACCTACACGGTGACGGTGACCGGTACCGGTTCGGTCACGCACACCGCGCAGTACACCTTGACGGTGACCGGTCCGGGTAACCCGAGCAACCCGCCGAACATCAGTGTGGCCAACGTCCAGGCGCACCTGTCCCAGCTCAACACGATCGCGTCGCAGAACGGCGGCAACCGCCGCGCGGGCAGCGCGGGTTACACCGCCTCCGTGGCATACGTGAAGAGCAAGCTCCAGGCGGCCGGCTACACCGTCACCGAGCAGACCTGCACCTCCTGCACCTACCGATCCAACAACCTGATCGCCGACTGGCCCGGCGGCCCCGCCGACTCCGTCGTGATGTTCGGCGCCCACCTCGACAGCGTCTCGGCCGGCCCCGGCATCAACGACAACGGCTCCGGCTCCGCCACCCTCCTGGAGAACGCACTCGCCCTCGCCCAGGCCAACCCCACCCTCACCAAGCACGTCCGCTTCGGCTGGTGGGCCGGCGAGGAACAGGGCCTCCAGGGCTCCCAGTTCTACGTGGGCCAGCTCACGTCCGCACAACGCTCCGCGATCAAGGGCTACTACAACTTCGACATGGTCGGCTCGCCCAACGGCGGCTACTTCATCAACAACCTCAACTCCACCACGGCAGCGCCGATGAAGGCGTACTGGGACTCGTTGAACCTGCGTCCCGAGGAGAACGTCGAGGGCCAGGGCCGTTCCGACGACTACTCCTTCCAGCAGGGCGGCATCCCCACCTCCGGCTATGCGGCCGGCGCCGACGCGGTCAAGACCTCCGCCCAGGCGACGAAGTGGGGCGGCCAGGCGAACGCCTCCTACGACTCCTGCTACCACTCCGCGTGTGACACCACCTCCAACATCAACGCCACGGTCCTGGACCGCAGCGCCGACGGTGTCGCCTACACCATCTGGAAGACCGCGGTCGGCGGCCCGACCCCCGGCCCGGACTTCTCCATCTCGGTCTCGCCCGGCGCGGGCACCGTCCCCTCCGGCGGCGGCACCGTCTCCACGACGGTGAACACCAGCACCGTGACCGCCCCCGCGCAGACCGTGGCACTGAGCGCGAGCGGCGCCCCGAGCGGCGTCACTGTGACCTTCAACCCGACGTCCGTGCAGTCCGGTTCATCCTCGACCGCCACCATCTCGGTCGCGGCCGGCACCACTCCCGGCACCTACCCGATCACCATCACCGGCACCGGCTCGGTCACCCACACGGCGACGTACACGCTGACCGTGGGCAACAGCAACCCGGGCAACGCGCTCCAGAACGGCGGCTTCGAGCAGGGCACCGCCAACTGGACGCAGAGCGCCAGCGACATCACCAACAGCAGCCAGGCCACCGCGCACAGCGGTAGCTGGTACGCCTGGATGATGGGTTACGGCAGCACCGCCACCGAAACCCTGAGCCAGTCCAACATCTCCGTCCCGGCCAACGGCACGCTGCGCCTGTGGGTCAAGACCACCACCCAGGAGGTCGGTTCCACGGTCTACGACACGCTCAAGGTCCAGGTCAACGGCACGACCCTGGCCACCTACTCCAACGTCGGCGCCACCGGTGCCTACGTCCAGAAGAGCGTCGATCTGAGCGCCTACGCGGGCCAGACGATCACTCTCCAGTTCGCCGGTGACGAGGACGAATCCGCCACGACCACCTTCTACGTGGACGACGTCAGCATCTCCTGACCCCGTCCCCGATCGTTCATCCGACGATCGGCGCCCCGCTCCCGACGCAACTTCCGGGAGCGGGGCGCCTCGTCGTTCGGGCGCCGCTCGGCGGGGGCGCCGCTCAGGCCCGGTCGTGCGCCCGCAACCGGCGGCCGACCGTGCCCAACGCCTCGGCCAGTACTGCCAGTTGCTCGCGGTCCAAGACGTCGATCAACACTTCGCGAACCCGCTCGACGTGCGCCGGCGCGGCACCGCGCAACCGTTCCGCACCCTGCTCCGTCAGCACCGCGAAGACACCGCGCGGCTGATCGGGGCACGCGCGTCGGCGGACCAGTCCCAACTTCTCCAGCTGGGCCACCTGGTAGGTGATCCCGCTCTTGGAAGTGATCAATTTCTCGGCCAGGTCGGCCATCCGCAACTCGCCGTCGGGCGCCTCGGAGAGGTGGACGAGGATCTCGTACTGCGGATGCGAGAGACCGGCCTCGTCCTTGAGTTGGCGCTCCAGTGCCCGGTCCACGCGGTGGCCGGCCTCGACGAAGCCATGCCACGCAGCCATCTCGAGGTCGTCCAACCAACGCGGTTCGCTCATGCGCTCCAGCCTACTGAGCTTGTCGAAGCCCGAATCGGCCTGTAGCGTCGAAGTAGTTCAAATTTGAACTGGCAAATGCCCCGGATCGAACGAACAACCGACGATCGTCCGACGACCTCGCATCGACAGGAGACACCCACATGGCCTCCCCCGCCGAGACGACCCTCCGCAGCCTCGACCGGCCCGCCGGCGCCGCGTCGCCGCCCGCGGCCGGCCCGTCCCTGCACGGCTACGACCTGGGGCTGGTCCTGCTGCGGGTGGTGGTCGGCCTGACCATGGCCGCGCACGGCAGCCAGAAGTTGTTCGGCTGGTTCGACGGTGCCGGTCTGGACGGCACGGGCCAGTTCTTCACCATGAGCGGCTACCCCTCCGGCAAGGCGATGGCGACCGTGGCCGGCCTCACCGAGACCTTCGGCGGCCTGGCGCTGGTGATCGGTCTGTGCACCCCGCTGGCCGCCGCGGCCATCGTGGGCACCATGATCAACGCCATCGCGGTCAAGTGGGACGGCGGCTTCTTCGCGCCGAAGGGCGTGGAGTACGAACTGCTGCTGACCTCGGCCGCCGCCGCCCTCGCCCTGACCGGCCCCGGCCGTCTGGCCGTCGACCGCTTCCTCCCGATCCTGCGCGCCCACCGCCTCGCGTACGGCATCGCCGCCGTCGCGATCGGCGTGGTCACCGCCGGCGTCATCCTGATGCTGCGCGACTGACGCCCTGCCCGACGACCCGAGGCACCCCGGGCAGCCGGCCCCCGCCGGCCCCGAGGCACCCCGGTCAGACCTCTGCCACGGACCACCACCGGCCCCGGCCCCGGACACCCGGGCCCGGGGCCGGCCCCGATCCACGCCCGCATCGATCGGGGCCGACGGGCTCGTCGACGATCGCTGCGGTCAGGCCCGGACCGTCGTCGTCGGGGCCGTGGGGGCCGTCGGGTCGCCACCCCGGTCCAATGCCTCCGGGTCGATCACCGGATCGGCGGGCGGCACGACAGGCACACACTTCTCCCCACCCCGGGCGCAAGCGTCGTCGTCATCCGCACGCTGCCCGACACGGCGACCAGCATCCGGACCGGCCCGCCCCGCTCCGGGACATGCGGCGTCACGGTGTTCCCGCACACGTTCTCCCTGCTCGGCGGGGAAGGCACGCAGGAGGGATCCGGCCCCCGAGCCGCCCCCGCGACGGGCACCACTTTCCCCGGTGCGATCGACGCGCCGACATCCCCGTGGTCGGCATGTCGGCGCGTCCCGGGCCGGCGAACATCGGCAATGTCGAACGATGGGGTCGTCCCGCCCGCCCGAGATACCCCGATCGGCCGCAAAAGTTCCCGCTCCATATCCCGATGCCACTCTCGATCGGCCCGAATGGCTTGACTACATACCTAGGGGGGGTATGTTGTAACCGTACTCGCCGACCGGACCACGTCCGGTGCGGCCGATCCGAGCACCAGGAGGCTTCGCCATGGGCACGTCCACTTCCGCCGTCGCCACGACCTACACCGTCACCGGCATGACCTGTGGCCACTGCGTCTCGTCGGTTCAGGCCGAGCTCGGCCGGCTCGACGGCGTCACCGACGTCGCGGTCGACCTGGCGAGCGGCAAGGTCACCGTGACCGCCGGCGCCGCGCTCGACCAGGCGGCCGTCGCGGCGGCGATCGACGAGGCCGGCTACGAGCTCGTCCCGGACGCGACGCCGGCGGCGGGTGCGAGCTGCTGCGGCAGCTGCCACTGACGCCCCGGGAGGGCGGCGGCCGGCGCCGGCGCCCTCCCGGCACCCCCACCGACCGCCACGCCGTCGACGAATCGACCAGGGAGAGACCATGAACACGGCAGTCAAGGTCGGCGCGTTCGGCGCCGGCATCGTCCTGGCCTTCGGCGCCGCATTCGGCGTGGGCCACGCGGTCGGCCCGGTCGGCTCCGACCCGGCCCCCGCGCACGGCAAGCACGGCGGCGACACCGCCGGCGCGCCGGTCGGGCCGAACGGCACGCGCGCCCCCGGCCCCGCCGGCGCCGCGCCCGCCGTCGCCGAGATGCCCGGCGGCCTCCAGGTCTCCGAGCGCGGCTACACCCTCGTCCCGCCCGCCGAACCGCTGCCGGCCGGAAGCCCGACCGACTTCCGCTTCCGCGTGCTCGGCCCGGACGGACAGCCGTGGATCCGCTACGACCGCGCCCACGACAAGGACCTGCATCTGATCGTGGCCCGGCGCGACCTGTCCGGGTTTCAACACGTGCATCCCGTACTCGGCGCGGACGGGACCTGGAGCGTCCCGCTGACCTTCGCGAGCGCGGGTACGTACCGCGTATTCGCCGACTTCTCCCCCGCCGGCGACCCGGCCGGAGCGCTCACCCTCGGCGCCGATGTGATCGTCGCCGGCGGCTACGAACCGGTCGCCCTGCCGGCCCCGACCCGTACCGCCACCGTCGACGGCTACACCGTGTCCCTGACCGGCGACCTGTCCGCGACCGAATCCGGCCTGCTCACCCTGAACGTGAGCCGGGACGGCCGTCCGGTCACCGACCTTCAGCCCTACCTCGGCGCCTACGGCCACCTGGTCGCACTGCGTCAGGGCGACCTCGGCTACCTGCACGTCCACCCGCAGGGCGCGCCCGGCGACGGCAAGACCCCCGCCGGCCCCGGCATCGCCTTCCACGCCCAGGCACCGAGCGCCGGCAACTACCGTCTGTACCTCGACTTCCAACACCAGGGCACGGTCCGCACCGCCGAATTCACCGTCGCCGTCGGCGCCCCGAGCACCACCCAGGCACCCGCCGCGCCGCCCGCCACCGCACCGGAACACGGCGAGCACGGCCACTGAGGGCCTGCCTTCGGCACACCGTCAAGATTCAAAACCAAGGCCGATCCCTGTGCGATTCATACCCCCCTAGGGTATAGTCGACGTGTGATCGTGGGACGGCCACACCAGCACGAGCGAGATGCGAAGGAGCAGGCGATGGGATCGACCACCGAGACCTCGGCGCCACCGGACAGCGGGGAAATCGAGCTGTCGATCGGCGGCATGACCTGCGCCTCGTGCGCGATGCGCATCGAGAAGCGGCTCAACAAGCTCGACGGTGTGACCGCGACGGTCAACTACGCCACCGAGAAGGCCAAGGTCACCTACTCCGCCGACATCGCACCGACCGATCTCGTCGCCCAGGTCGAGGCCGCCGGATACACCGCCGAACTCCCCGCCCCGCCCAAGACCGCCGGATCGTCCGACGAGCCGGCGCCCGGCGCGGATCCGGACGGGGGTCGGGTCCGTGCCCTGCGCGACCGGCTGCTGATCTCGGCCGTGCTGACCGTGCCGGTGATCGCGATGGCGATGGTGCCGGCCCTGCAGTTCACCAACTGGCAGTGGCTCTCCCTCGCCCTGGCCTGGCCGGTCGTCGCGTACGGCGCGTGGCCGTTCCACAAGGCCGCCTGGACCAACCTGCGGCACGGCACCTCCACCATGGACACCCTCGTGTCGATGGGCACCCTCGCCGCACTCGCGTGGTCCGTGTACGCCCTGTTCTGGGGCTCGGCCGGCGAGCCCGGCATGACCCACGCGTTCTCCTTCGCCATCGAGCGCGGCGACGGAGCGGGCAACATCTACCTCGAAGCCGCCGCCGGCGTGACCACGTTCATCCTCGCCGGCCGCTACTTCGAGGCCCGTGCCAAGCGCCGCTCCGGCGCGGCCCTCAAGGCCCTGCTCGAACTCGGCGCCCGGGACGTGGCGGTGCTGCGCAACGGCCGCGAGGAGCGCGTCCCGGTCGAACAATTGGCCGTCGGCGACCTGTTCGTGGTCCGCCCCGGCGAGAAGATCGCCACCGACGGGGTGATCGACCAGGGCACCTCCGCCGTGGACGCCTCGATGCTGACCGGCGAATCGGTGCCGGTCGAGGTCGGCCCCGGCGACAGCGTCACCGGCGCGACCGTCAACGCCGGCGGCCGCCTGGTCGTGCGGGCCGGCCGGATCGGCGCCGACACCCAGCTCGCCCGGATGGCCCGCCTGGTCGAGGACGCCCAGAACGGCAAGGCCCAGGTCCAGCGCCTGGCCGACAAGGTCTCCGGCATCTTCGTACCCATCGTCATCGCCTTGGCCGCCGCCACCCTGGGCTTCTGGTGGGGCACCGGACAGGGCATCGCCGGCGCCTTCACCGCGGCCGTCGCCGTGCTGATCATCGCCTGCCCGTGCGCCCTGGGCCTGGCCACCCCCACCGCCCTCATGGTCGGCACCGGGCGCGGCGCCCAACTGGGCATCCTGATCAAGGGCCCCGAGGTCCTGGAATCCACCCGCCGCGTCGACACGATCGTCCTGGACAAGACCGGCACCGTCACCACCGGCCGGATGACCCTCCTCGACACCCACCTCGCGGCCGGCGAGCAGCTCGACGAGGTGCTGCGTCTCGCGGGCGCCCTGGAGAACGCCTCCGAACACCCGATCGCCCAGGCCATCGCCACCGGTGCGACCGAGCGCGTCGGCGACCTGCCCGACCCCGAGGACTTCGCCAACGTCGAGGGGCTCGGCGTGCAGGGCATCGTCGAGGGCCACGCCGTCCTCGTCGGCCGAACCCGCCTGCTCACCGAATGGGCCCTGGACCTGCCGGTCGAGCTGGAACGGGCGATGGCCGAAGCCGAAGCCCTCGGTCGCACCGCCGTCGCGGTGGCCTGGGACGGCAAGGCCCGCGCCGTCCTGGTGGTCGCCGACGCGGTCAAGCCCACCTCGGCCGAGGCCATCCGGCGCTTCCGCGAACTCGGGCTCACCCCGATCCTGCTCACCGGCGACAACACCACCGTGGCGCACACCGTCGCCGCGCAGGTGGGGATCGACCCGGAGCACGTGCACGCCGAGGTGATGCCCAAGGACAAGGTGGACGTGGTCACCCGGCTCCAGGCCGAGGGTCGGATCGTGGCCATGGTCGGCGACGGCGTCAACGACGCCGCGGCGCTGGCCACCGCCGATCTCGGCCTGGCCATGGGCACCGGCACCGACGTCGCGATCGAGGCCTCCGACCTGACCCTGGTCCGCGGCGACCTGCGCGCCGCCGCGGATGCGATCCGGCTGGCCCGCAAGACGCTCGGCACCATCAAGTCCAACCTGTTCTGGGCCTTCGCCTACAACGTGGCCGCCCTGCCGCTCGCCGCCGCCGGGCTGCTCAACCCGATGCTCGCCGGCGCCGCGATGGCCTTCAGTTCGGTCTTCGTGATCAGCAACAGCCTGCGGCTGCGCGGCTTCAGGGCACTGGCCGACGAAACCCACCCGACCTCGACCGACACCGCCGACAACACCGACACCACCGCGCCCGCCCCGATCGCCGCCTGACCCGCCGCACCCGAGCACGATCACCGAAGCCCACTCGATGCCACCGCATCGAGCGGGCTTCGGCCTGGGGCCTGTCCTCGATCCCACGCCGAGCGCGGGCCGGGTCAGGACGGCGTCGGGCCCACCGCCTGGATCACGGCGAACGCGCCGCCCTGCGGATCCTGGACCACGGCCATCCGACCCGCCATCATGTCGAACGGCGGCTTGAGCACGTTGCCGCCGGCCCGGACCAGCGCATCGACGGTGCTGTCGGTGTCGTCCACGGAGAAGTAGGTCAGCCAGTGCGCGGGCGTACCGGGGGGCATCCGGTCCAGGCTCTGCATCCCGGCGACCACGCGGCCGGCCGCGCTCAGCGAGTGGTAGCCCTCGGCGCCCTCCATCGGCTCGGCCGCCAGACCCAGCGCGGTCGAGCAGAACTTGCCCGCGGCGGCGACGTCGCCGGTGTTCAGCTCGTTCCAGATCACCGCGCCCGGCTCGTTGACCACCTCCGCACCGCCGAAGTCCCGGGCCTGCCACAGGCCGAACATGGCACCGGTGGGCTCGGCGACCACGCACATCCGGCCCAGCGTCATCACGTCCATCACCGGCATGAGCACCGTGCCGCCGGCCTTCTTGATCGCCTCCTGCGTGGCGTCGGCGTCGGCGGTGGCCAGGTAGGTGGTCCAGGCGGTCGGCGGCGTCGGCCCGCCGTCCGGGGACATCGCGGTCATGATGCCCGCGACGGCCTTCCCGTTCAGCGAGCAAACGGCGTAACCGCCGGTCTCCTCCGGCCCGACCTCGCCCTGCCACCCGAACAGGTCGCGGTAGAAGTCGAGGGCGGCCTGCTGGTCGGGGACCATCAGGTCGACCCAGCAGGGCGTGCCGGGTACGTAGGGGTTGGTGACCACGGGCATGACGAGAACCTCCAGAGAAGCCGACGAAGAACGCCCCCGTGCTCCTCATCGTCAGCGCCCGCACCGCCGCTCGCCACCGGTCGACACCCGTGGCCGGGTCCGGCCCCGGCAGCCGCGGTCCGGCGCGCGTGCACGGCTGCGGGGGCCCTGCGCCCGGGAATCAGTGCGCCGCGGACGTGGACAACCCCTCGGCCAACGCGCGTTTGTCGATCTTGCCGATCGCGGTGAGCGGGAACTCGGTGACGACGGCGATCCGGTCCGGCAGTTTGAACGCCGCGACGCCGCGCTCGATCAGGAAGGCGCGCAACTGCGCCGCCGTGGGCGCCGCCGCTCCGCCGGCCGGGACCACCACCGCGCAGATCTGTTCGCCGCGATCGGGGTCGGACAGCCCGATCGCCGCACACTGCTCGATGCCCGGGTGGGCTCGGACGTGGGTCTCGACCTCCTCGGCGGACACGCTCTCGCCGTTGCGGTCGATGGTGTCCTTCACCCGCCCCTCGACCACCAGGTATCCGGAGGGCAGTTGCCGGACCAGGTCGCCGGAGCAGTAGAAGCCGTCGGCGGTGAAGGCCGTGGCGTTGACCTCGGGTGCGCGGTAGTAGCCGCGCAGCGTGTACGGCCCCCGGACCAGCAGTTCGCCGATCTCGCCGGGGGCGACGTCGCGTCCGGCCGAGTCCACGACGCGGAGTTCGTCGTCGGGGCACAGCGGGCGGCCCTGGGTGCCGGTCACCGTCGCCTCGTCGTCGCCGGCGCGGGTGTAGTTGAGCAGCCCCTCGGCCATGCCGAAGACCTGTTGCACGGCGCAGCCCAGGCCCTCGGGCACGGTCCGGGCCACCTCGGCGGACAACTTCGAGCCGCCGGCCTGGAGCACTCGGAGGCTGGACAGGTCGCTGTCGTCCCATTCGGCCGTGTCCAGCCACAGCGGGATCAGGGGCGGGACCAGCGCGGTGTGCGTGACGCCCTCGGCCTGGATCAGCGGGAACGCGGCGTCGGGCGCCGGGGACGGGGAGAGCACCACGGTGCCGCCCACGGACAGGGTGCCGAGCAGACCCGGGCAGGCCAGCGGGAAGTTGTGCGCGACCGGCAGGCACGCGAGGTAGACCGTGTCCGCGTCGAGGTCGCACGCCTGCGCACTGGCCCGTGCGTTGTACCCGTAGTCGTCGTGGGTGCGCGGGATGAGTTTGGGCACGCCGGTGGTGCCGCCGGACACCAACAGCAGTGCCACGTCGCCCGGATCGGGCTCGGCGTGCGGACGGGGTTCGCCGTCCACGGTGTCCAGGGCCCGATGCGGTCCGGGGTCGCCGGCGACCAGGACGTGCCGCACGGAGGGCGCCTCGGCGCGCACCAGGGTCGCCAGGTCGCGGTAGTCGAAGCCCGCCACCTCGTCGGCCACCACATAGGCGACGGCCTCGCTCAGCCGGGCCAGGTGGGCGATCTCGGTGATCCGGTGCGCGGGCAGGGTCAGCACCGGGATCGCGCCGAGTCGGGTCAGGGCGAAGAACAGCACCGGGAACGCGGCGATGTTGGGCAGTTGCACCACGACCCGGTCGCCGGCGCGAATGCCGAGGTCGGCGAGCCCGCCGGCCATCCGGTCGGCCCGCTCGTCGAGTTGACGGTAGGTCAGGCGCTGTTCGCCGGCCACGACCGCGAGACCGTCGCCGTACTCGGCGGTCCAGTCGCGCAACAACCGGCCCAGCGTGCGGCCGTCCCAGTAGCCGGCCGCACGGTATCCGGCGGCGATCTCCTCCGGCCACGGCGTCAGGCCCGAGGCGCGCGGCGGCGCCGGCGAGTTGGCTTGGCTCATCGGGTTGTCGACCTCCGGAGCGATCACTGTTCGACATGCGGGACTTTGGTTAGGCTAACCTGAATTCCCTGCCTTGTCCTCGCTCAGCGGAAATCACCATGTCCGGTGCCACGCACGCCATTTCCGCCCCGACTCGCATCCCGGGCGTCGACGTCGCGGACGCACCCCGGCCGTCGACGACCGCCGAACCGCCCCCACTACGCACCGGCACCCCGGCGCAACGGCGCCTTCACGGCCCGAAGTTGTCCGCTCCTGCGCCCATGGCGTCTCCGGCCGAGGTCCCGGCGGCACGCGAAGACGCGTAAACGGGCGGTGAATCCGGCATCGGCCGAGACCCTGGAGAAGGAATACAGGTTAGGCTAGCCTAAGTTCCGTTTGGCTCGGTCTCTTGAACGCTTGTGGCCCCGTCGTGAAAGCGAGAAGAGCTGTGACCTCCCCCTCGGTCTTCCACGAGCGGCGCGTACCCTGCGCCGCCGACCCCATCGCCGTCGCCGCCGCCCTCGCCGCGTCCACCACGGACGAGTTCGTCGTCTACGAGAACGAAGGCGAAGTCGGCTGGGGGGAGTCGCCCTACGCACTCGTGTCCACGGGTGTCGACGCGACCACGTTGACCGTCGCGGGCGAGACGCACACCGTCCCCACCGGCCCCCGCCCGCTGGACGCGGTGGCCCGGGCCCTGGCGGACGTCGACGTCGCCGGATGGCGGGCTTACGGCTGGCTGGCCTTCGAGCTGAGCCACGCACTTCACGGTACCGAAACCGACACTGGCACCGGCCCCGCCGCCACCTCCGGCCCGGCATCCGGCGGCGGGCGTACGGACGACCCGCCGATCGCCCGGATCGCCGTCCCACGCCGGGAGATCCGGTTGACCGAGGGTGAGGCACTGCTGCGCGCGCTGGATCCGGACGACCTCGACCACCTCGAAGTACGACTCGCCGCCGCGGTGTCCGCGGCCGACGTGCCCGTCCGCGAGGCCCGGGTCCGCGCCGACGTGCAGGATCACGGCGCCGACGACTACCGTGCGGCCGTGGCCCGCTCGGTCGCCGCGATCCGGGCCGGGCGGTTGGACAAGGTCATCGTCTCCCGCCTCGTGCCCGTGCCCGAGCCGATCGACCTGCCCGCCACCTACCTCGCCGGCCGCCGGGGCAACGACCCGGCACGATCGTTTCTGCTGCGGCTGGGCGGCTGGCAGGTGGCCGGTTTCAGTCCGGAGATCGTCGCCCGGGTCGGCCGGGATCGCACCGTGAGCACCCAGCCACTGGCGGGCACCCGTGCGTTGGCCGGCGACCCGACGGCCGACCGCACCCGTCGCGACGAGTTGTACCGCGATGCCAAGGAGGTCTTCGAGCACGCCATATCCGTGCGCCTGGCCCGCGCGGAGTTGGCCACGGTCTGTGCCGAAGGCAGCGTGCGCATCGACGACTTCATGACCGTCAAGGAACGCGGCAGCGTGCAACACCTGGCCTCGCGGCTGTCCGGCCACCTCTCCGAGGGCCGCACCGCGTGGGACGCGCTCGCCGCACTCTTCCCGGCGGTCACCGCCTCCGGCATCCCCAAGGCCGAGGCATGCGAGCTGATCCACCGGACGGAGACCGAACCCCGGGGCCTGTACAGCGGGTCGGTGCTCACCGTCGACGCCGACGGCACCGTGGACGCCGCCCTGGTCCTGCGCAGCGTCTTCCGGCACGGCGAGCGCACCTGGCTGCGGGCCGGCGCGGGCGTCGTCGCCCACTCCACACCCGAACGCGAACTGGAGGAGACCCGGGAGAAGTTGTACAGCGTCTCGCGCTTCCTCGTGCCCGAACGCGCCGACCCGGCCGGCGACACCGAGGACCCGCAACCCGCGGTACTGACCGCGACCTGACCACCGTTCCGGCCCGCCCCGACCGGGGCCGGGCGGGCCGGAACGGTACCCGGCACCCCGACATCCCGGCAACCCGATTCCCCGGTTCCGCAAACTCCGGGCGCGCCGGACCGCCACCGGCTCGGCAGCGGCGGCAGCAGCAGCAGGAAACAACGACCGCGCGCGGCCGATTCGGGACAACGGTCGGCGGCCCCGATCCGTTCCCGAAACCGTCGCCGAGCGTCGCCCGACCCCCTAAAAACCCATCACCGATCTCGTCTTCCCTACACCATCGAGGTCTTCCGTTCATCACACTTGGATACCGCCGCCCCGCGGAAACCGGTTTCGGTGGATCATGGGCGCAGCGCGGGTGGGATTCCCCGCCCGCCGGAAGGGGAATCGTCTGCCCCGTCAGTGGGTTGCGTTCACCCCTTCGCTGTCCCAGTGGCAATGAGAAGGAGTGGCCGGATGGTCGCATCGTCTGTGGACGAACTGCGGATTTCGTTGGAGAAGGAGGCTACCGAACTGGCTGCGCAGCGAGACCGGCTGCGCGAGGAACTGGTGGACGTGGAAAGGCAGTTGGCGGCCCGGCTCAGCGCGGTGGAGCACCTCGCGCTGATCCGTCCGCTGGTGCCGCTGCCGCGTGCCGAGGCCGAGGCCGCGGCACCGGTCGAGGTCGCGCCGGTCGAGGCCGAGCCCGTCGTCGAGGCGCCGGTCGAGGCTGCGCCGGTGGCCGAGGCCGTGGTCGAAGAGGCCGCGGTCGAGGAAGCGCCGGTCGAGGCGGCGCCGGTGGAGGCAGCCGTGGAGGAGGTCACCGCCCCGGCCCCGAGCCGGAAGCGGAAGGCGGTTGCGGCAACGAAGGAGAAGACGCGGATACAGTCCGCGTCGACACGCAAGGCTCCGGCGACCAAGTCCGCCGCCGCCAAGCCCGCCGGAAAGCCCGCTGCCAAGCCGGCGACCAAGGCCACCGCCAAGCCCGCCGCCAAGAAGAAGTCCACCCGCGCGAAGGCGGCTCCCGTCGAGCCGGTTGCGCCCGAACCGGCGGCCGCTCGCCCGGTCCGCTCCCACCTGCGCGACGAGATCGCCGCGTTGTTGGAAGGCACCGGCGAACCCATGAACGTCCGCCAACTCACCGAGGCCCTGGGCGAGACCGCCACCAAGAGCCGGATGGAGAGCGTGCGTACCTCCACGGAGGGCCTGGTCAAGGCCGGGCGCGCGATCAAGGCCGGCCGCGGCCTGTTCACCGGCCCCGGCGCCTGAACCACCCCCGGGTACGCCCGGATGCACCGGCCACCGCCGGCCCGACGGTACGCCTCGCGGCTGCCTCGGGCCGGCGGTGTCGTCCCCCGCCGACGCTTCACCGACCTCGGCCACGAACGCGCCCGAACCCCCGCGCCCCGCCCCGCGCCGGCCGTCCGTCGGCGACACGTTCGGCGCCGGCGATGTTCGCCGAACGTGATGGAACGTTCACCGCGATGCCTGTCGGCCGGGCGTGTCGGGCCCCTAGATTGGCCTGGACCACCCCACACGGCATCTGGAGATGAGAGTTCGTGGCCGAGCCCATACTCGATGCAGAATCGGCTTTACCGGAGCGGAAGATCGACACCGAGGTGGCGCACACCGCCCGCGTGTGGAACTACTGGCTGGGCGGCAAGGACAATTATCCCGTGGACCGCGAGACCGGCGATCAGATCGCCGCGATCCACCCGGGAACGCGCGACTACGCGCTCGCCGACCGGCAGTTCCTGGGCCGAGCGATCCGTCATCTCGCCCGCGATCTGGGTATCCGCCAGTTCCTCGACATCGGCACGGGACTGCCGACCGCCGGGAACACCCACGAGATCGCCCAGAGCGTGGCCCCCGAATCGCGCATCGTGTACGTGGACAACGATCCCCTGGTACTCGTGCACGCCCGGGCCCTGCTGACCAGCAGTCCGGAGGGGGCGACTCGCTACATCGACGCCGACCTGCGCGACGTCGACGAGATTTTGGCCCGCGCGGCCAAGACGCTGGACTTCGACCGACCCGTCGCCCTGGTCCTGCTCGGCGTGATCATCTTCGTCAACGACGACGACGAGGCGTACGGGACGGTCCGCCGACTGCTGGACGCGCTGCCCTCCGGCAGCCATCTGGCCCTGTCCCACACGGTGACCAGCCCCCCGGCACCGCCGGACGTGGACGACGCCGTGGCGTTCTGGAACGCGCACGGCACCCCCCGGCTCAAGCAGCGCTCCCCCGAGGGCATCGCGCGCTTCTTCGACGGCCTGGAACTGCTCGAACCCGGCGTCGTCTCGTGTTCGCGCTGGCGTCCCGAGACCGGCGACAAGACCCCGGACGTGGCCATGTACGGCGCGGTGGGACGAAAGCCGTAGCCGCCGGGAGCAGCGAGGGCCACGTGCCACCGGTACATACCACCGGCAAGTGCCGCCCCGCCGAACCCGCGGTCGGCCCGGCATGGCATGGCGGCCCCTCCGATCCGTCCGCATCGGAGGGGCCGCCGGTACAGCGGTGTCGAGCGCTATCGCCGGAGGACGAGCGTCGGATCAGCCCTGGTGGCCGCCACCGTGGTGCTGCGGGGCCTCGCTCTTGTGGTGCTCGCCCTTGTCGTGCTCGCCCTTGTCGTAGCCACCCTTGTCGTGCTCGCCCTTGTCGTAGCCACCCTTGTCGTGGTCGCCGTCGACGTTCGCGCACACATTGCCGATGGCCGGGTTGAGCAGGCCGATGATGTTGACGGTGTTGCCGCAGATGTTGATCGGCACGTGGATCGGCACCTGGATGTTGTTGCCGGACAGCACGCCCGGCGAGCCGACCGCCGCACCCTGGGCCTCGGAACCGGCGTTGGCGACACCCGCACCCGACATGACGAGCGCGGTGATACCGACGGCCAGGGCCGCGGTCTTCTTGAACGTGTGCATGTGATCTCCGTTTCGGATGGCGCCGCGGATGGCGCGTCCGTCCGGTGCAACGACCCGAAACAGGGACGGCAACTGGTGATTCGAAGTGTTCACCCGGGTGGCGGCACGCCGCCGGTGCGGGCGCAATGCCGGGTCGACGCGGCGGGTTCGGCGTGTCGGGGCGGGGGGTACTGGTCGCCGAACCGCGCCGGTGCCACCCGGCGGGCGAAGCCCCATCGCAAGCCGACCCCAGGAAGCAGGGCCGCATCGTGCCTGTCCCCTCCCACCCGACCCGCCGCGCCCTCCTGTTCGGTTCGGCCGGTACCGCCGCCCTGCTCGCCGGCGGTCCCGGGGCGCTGCTCGGCACCGGGTCCGCCGCACCGCGACCCGCGCTCCCGGTCGCGGACACCGCCGTGTCGCTCGACGCGGCGCCGGTGACGGTCGACCTGGGTTCGCGCACCGTGCACACGTGGGGCTACGCCGACCGGGTGCCCGGCCCGGAGATCCGGGTCACCGCCGGCGGCACGGTGTCCGCCCGGTTGCACAACAACCTGCCGCAGGACACCACGGTGCACTGGCACGGCGTACGGATCGATCCCACGATGGACGGCGCCCCCGGACTCAGCCAGGTCGCGGTGGCACCGGGCGACGTCTTCGACTACCGCTTCACCGCGCCCGATCCGGGCACGTACTTCTACCACTCGCACGTGGGCACCCAACTCGACCGCGCGGCCTACGGAGCGCTCGTGGTGGAGGACCCGGCCGAGCCACTCGGCTACGACGCGGAGTGGACCGTCGTCCTCGACGACTGGATCGACGGCACCGGCACCGACCCGGACGCGGCGCTGGACCTCATCCGCACCGGGCCGGCGCAGACCATGCACAGCACCCTGCTCGGCGGGGTCGCCGGCCACATCGACTACCCGCACTACCTCGTCAACGGCCGCACCCCCGAGGCCCCCGAGGTGTTCACCGAGACCCCCGGACGCCGCATCCGGCTGCGCCTGATCAACGCCGGGGCGGACACCGCGTTCCGGGTCGCACTGGGCGGGCACGAGCTGACCGTCACCCATACCGACGGATACCCGGTGTCGCCGGTCACCGTGGACACGCTGCTGATCGGGATGGGCGAACGCTACGACGTGCTGGTCACCCTGGCCGACGGGGTGTTCCCGTTGGTGGCGGCCGCCGAGGGCAAGAACGCCCGGGCGTTCGCCGTGCTGCGCACCTCGGCGGGCGAGGCGCCGTCGGCCTCGGTCGCCGTGCCCGAGTTGCGCGGCCGCCTGCTCACTCTGGCCGACCTGGTCGCCGACCCCTCGGTCGATCTGGGTGACGCGCCGGCGCGCGGCGTGGATCTCGTGCTGGGCCGCGGCCGCAACGGAACCGGGTGGACCCTCGGCACGAGCTCCGCGTTCGACTCGCCCCCGCTGCGGGTGCCGGTCGAACTCGGCGAGCGGGTCCGGTTGTCCTTCACCAATACGACCCGCATGTGGCACCCGGTCCACCTGCACGGGCACACCTTCCAGGTGCGGGGCGCCAGGGGTCGCGGTCCGCGCAAGGACACCGTGATGGTGCGTCCACGGGAGAGCGTCACCGTGGACGTGCTCGCCGAGAACCCCGGCGAGTGGATGCTGCACTGCCACAACCTCTATCACAGCGAGTTGGGCATGATGGCGACCTTCGGCTACGGCGAGAACCCGCCCCCCGGCCCCGACATGCCGGGCATGTCGGGGCCGGGCTGACCCGGTTCGCCGTCGCGTGGGGTGCCGCCGACGGACATCGGGGCCGGTCAGCAGTGGCCGGCCGGCTCCGACCGTCCGCACACGTTCGCCGTGAACGTGTTGACCGCCGCGGCGTCCCGGTTCGCCAGGTCCGCCGGTTCGTTGCGCTGCACGACGTTGTCCCGGACCACGTTGTTCGCGGTCGGCCCGCCGGCGAAGCTGGGCGCCATCACGATGCCACCCGACATCGGCGACTCGCCCCGGTTGTCCCGGACCTGATTGTCGCTCACCCGCGTCTCCTGGGCGCCGGTGAGCACGATGCCCGACCCCTGGATGAAGGCCAGTCGCGAATTGCCCTCGCAGTATTTGTTGTTCTCGTCGATGCGATTGCGGCGGATGTCCAACGCCCCGGCCACCGGCTTCGTTTCGTCGCCCACCACGAACACACCGGCGCAGTTCCCGGTGAGTTCGTTGTACTCGATCGTCAACGCGCGCCCGCGCCGGATCAACACGCCCAGCCGGTTGCCCGATGCGTGGTTGCGGGCGATGCTCGCGCCCATCGCATCCGCGGTGTCGGCCAGGAACAGACCCGCCTGGGCGTTGTCGTCGGTGGTGTTGTCGGTGAACTCGGCCCGCGTGGACTGTTCCTGGCCGATCCCGTGCTCGCCGTTGTCGTGCGCGAACACGCGTCGCACCCGCATGTGTTCGGTGGCACTGCCCATCACACCGGTCTTGGTGAAGCCGGTGACCGTCAGCGATTGGATCCGCACGTCGGACACCGGGTGCTCCGCGGTGCCGAACACGCAGATCCCGTGGCCGGCGGCCGCGCACGCGTTCGCCGCGTCCGGTTCGCCCGGGGTGATCACGGTGCGCTCGCCCGCGCCGCGGATCGTCAGGCCGTCCGTGCCGATCAGCACGCTGCCGGGGTAGTCACCGGGCAACACCTCGATGATGTCGCCGGGCGCGGCCGCGTCCACGGCCGCCTGGATCGATTCGCCGGGATGGACCACGTGCCGGGTGTCGGCTTGTGCGGCCGGGGCCAGGACCGAGCCCAGCGCGGTCAGGAAGGTGGCACAGGCAAGGGGAAGCAGGCGTTGTGCGTGCATGAGCGTGGTTCTGCCTTCATGGGAGAGGGGGAATGGAACGGGAAAACGGGGGGTTCGGTTCAGGAAACGGGTTCGGGCAGAGCGGCCGGGGCGACTTCGACGGTGTCCGCGGTCATCGTCTCGACCAGGCCGGTGGAGTGCTTCCCGGCGCGGAACACGGGGTGGGCGAGCACTCGGCGCAGGAAGCCCAGCGTGGTGTGCACGCCGCCGCCGGCCACCCGGAACTCGCCCAGCGCACGCTCGGCGCGCGCGATGGCCCGGTCCCGATCCGGCGCCCAGACGATCGCCTTGGCGAGCAGCGAGTCGTAGTCGGGGCCCACGGTCCATCCCTGATAGGCGTGGGTGTCGATCCGTACGCACGGACCGCCGGGCGGCACGAACTCGGTGAGCCGACCGGGCGTCGGCGCGAACCCGCGGGCCGGGTCCTCGGCGTTGACCCGGCACTCGATCGCCACCCCCCGCGGCACCACGTCCTGCTGAGTGAACGTCAGCGGCGCGCCGGCGGCGATGGTGAGCTGTTCGCGCACGATGTCGACGCCGGTGACCATCTCGGTCACCGGATGCTCCACCTGGATCCGGCAGTTGATCTCCAACAGGTGGAACCGGTGCTCCGGGGTGACCACGAACTCGAAGGTGCCGGCGCCCACGTAGCCGACGGCGGACGCACCGCGCAGCGCCGCCGCACACATCGCCTCGCGCACCTCGGTCGGCAGGTGCGGGGCCGGTGACTCCTCGACCAGCTTCTGATGCCGACGTTGCACCGAGCAGTCCCGCTCGCCGAGGTGGACCGCGCCGCCGTGCCGGTCGCACAACACCTGGACCTCGACGTGCCGCGCGTCGTCGATGTAGCGCTCCAGGTAGAGCCGTTCGTCCCCGAACACGGCCCGCGCGTGCGCCCGGGTGTCCTGGTACGCCCAGGCCAACTCGTCCGGGTCGCGCACCACGCTCATGCCGCGACCGCCACCGCCCGCGACCGCCTTGAGGATCACCGGGTAGCCGATCCGGGCGGCGATCTCGACCGCCTCGGCCGGCGAGGCCAACGGGCCGTCGCTGCCCGGCAGGACGGGCAGCCCGGCGGCGGCCATCACCGCGCGCGCCTCGCTCTTGTCGCCGAGCCGCTGCATCACGTGCGGCGGCGGCCCGATGAAGGTGATCCCGTTCGCCTCGCAGATCTCCGCGAAGTCGGGGTCCTCGGACAGGAATCCGTAACCCGGGTGGATCGCCTCCGCGCCGGTGCGCCGGGCCGCCTCGATGATGGCCGGCATGTTGAGATAGCTGGATCTGGCGGGTGGGGGACCGATGTGCACGGCCTCGTCGGCGAAGCGCACCACGGCGGAATCGCGGTCCGCGGTCGAGTGCACGGCCACGCTGCGGATGCCGAGTTCGCGGCAGGTGCGAGCCACCCGCAGGGCGATTTCGCCTCGGTTGGCGATGAGCACGGTCGAGAACACGCTGGACCACCTCGGTCGTCGTCAGTGCCGGGTGTGCGGGCCGCCGCGGCCCGTCCCGGAACGGTCTTCGGGCCCACCGTCGTGGTCGGTGCCCCCATCGTGGCCGGCCGCGCGCGGTTCGATCGCGATCAACGGCTCCTGGTACTCCACCGATTGCGCATCCGGCACCAGCACCTCCACCACCCGCCCGGACACGTCCGCGGTGATGGTGTTCATCATCTTCATGATCTCCAGGATCCCCACCGTCTGGCCGGGGCGGACGGTGTCGCCGACGCTGACGAAGGGCTTCGCGCCCACCTCGGGCGCGTGGTAGAAGGTGCCGACCATCGGGGCGCAGACGAACCGGCGTGCGCTTTCCGCCGCGACCGGCTGCTCGACCTGCGGCGCGGCTGGTGCGCCGGAGGCCACCGGCGCCGGGCCGGGCGCGGCGGAGTCGGGCCACTCGATCTCGATGCTGGTGTCGCCGCACCGCAACCGGATCCAGCGCGGCGGGTTCGGCGCGGTGCGCGCGTGCTGCGGCCCGTCGGCCGGTTGCGCGTGCGGCTGAGGGTGCGGTTGCGGGGCGTGTGCGGGGTTCAGCGGCTTGACCCACCGCTCGTCCGCGTAACCGGAGTGGTGGTTGACGTGGTCGTCGACGTGCGCGTCGCGCGCTTCGGGGGTTCCGGGGTGTGGGGTCATGACGCACTTCCTTCGGCACGGGCATCCGGCGCGACGCCGAAGCTCCGGAATCGGTCCCCGCGTTCGCGCAGGAGCCGGGTCTTGTCCAGCGCTCGCAACTCGTCGATCACCGGGATCAGGGCGGCGCGCAGCAGTGCGGCGGCCCGGCCCGGGTCGGTGTGCGCGCCGCCGGGCGGCTCGGGCACGATCGCGTCGACCACACCCAGGCGCAGCAGTTCGCGAGGGCGCATGCGCAGCGCCGCGGCGGCCGCGGGCGCCGCCGCGGGGTCCTTCCACAGAATGGCCGCGCAGCCTTCGGGGCTGATCACCGAGTAGACGCCGTGCTCGCCGATCAGTACCCGATCGGCGACCGCGAGCGCGAGGGCGCCGCCGCTGCCGCCCTCGCCGGTGATCACCGTGACGATCGGGGTGGGCAGTCGGGCCATCAGGCGCAGGTTCTCCGCGATGGCGACGGCCTGGCCGTCCCGCTCGGCGTCCGGTCCGGGGTTGGCCCCGGGGGTGTCCACCAGGGTGAGTACCGGCAGGCCCAGTTTGGCGGCGAGCCGCATCAGCCGGGCGGCCTTGCGAAAGCCCGCCGGGGTGGCCATGCCGAATTTGCGGTGTTGGCGTTCGGCGAGGTTGTCGCCACCCTTCTGGTGACCGATCAGCATCACCGGCAGGCCGTCGAGCCGGCCGATGCCGCCGACCACGGCGGGGCAGTCCGCGCCGATCCGGTCGCCGTGCAACTCGTGGAAGTCGTCCAGGAGTCGGCCGGCGTAGTCCAGGGTGGTGGGTCGCCCGGGGTGCCGGGCCAGCCGGACCGCCTCCCACGGGTCACCCTCGTCCGGCTTCCCGCGCACGGCGTGGCCGTTGGCCGCGTGGCCGCTCGCTGCGTGGCCGTTGGCAGGGTGACCGTTGGCAGCGTGCCCGTTCAGCCCATTCGCCGCGGGCCCGCTTGCCGCGGCCTCGTTCGGCCCGAGCCCGTTCGCCGCGAGCCCATTCACTGCCGACCCGCTTACGGCCGCCCCCACCAGGGCCGGCATCTCCGCGACCGGCTCGGCCCGCGACTCCTCCGGACGCGCCTCGCGCGGTTCGTCCAGGCCGAGGAAGTGTCGGATCGTCGCGCGCAGCGCCGCTCGGGGTGCGATCGCGTCGACCATCCCGTGTTCGAGCAGGAATTCGGCGGTCTGGAAACCGGCGGGCAGGCGTTCGCCGATGGTGTGCTCGATCACCCGGGGACCGGCGAAGCCCATCCGCGCGCCCGGTTCGATCAGGATGACGTCGGCCAACGTGGCGAAGGAGGCGGCCACCCCGCCGTAGGTGGGGTCGGTGATCAGCGACACCACCGGGACGCCGGCCTCGTCCAACTCCGCCAGGGCGTGCGCGGTCTTGGCCATCTGCATGAGCGAGAGCACGCCCTCCTGCATCCGGGCTCCCCCGGAGGCGGTGACCAGCAGCAGCGGAGTACGGGTGCGCAGGCTCTCGTTCGCGGCGGCGGTGACCAGCGCGCCGACGGCGCAGCCCAGACTGCCGCCCAGGAAGCGGAAGTCCATCGCGGCCACCACGACCGACCGGTCGTGGATGGTGCCCCGCGCGCACAGGACCGCCTCGTCCATGCCGGTCGCGGCACGCGCCTCGGCCAGGCGTTCCGTGTACGGGCGCGAGTCCACGAAGCCCAGCGGGTCGTGCGGGGTGGGGCCGGCGGTCAGCGGGGTCTGCGAACCGGGGTCCAGGAGTTGGTCCAGTCGCTGCCGGGCCGTGAGTCGGGCGTGGTCACCGCAGTCGGGGCACACCCGCAGATCCCGGGTGAAGCGTTTGCCGTATACGAGTTCGGCGCAGCGCCCGCACTTGACCCAGTCGGGTCGGGCGTGGACGGTGAGCCCGAGGTCGGTCTCGATCATGGCTTCGGAGTCCTTGGACGAAGGGGCCTCGGACGAAAAGGCCCAGGACGGAGCGGCCTTGGACGGAGCGGCCTTGGACGCGGGGAGTTCGACGGACGAGAGCTCGGACCGGATACGTTCGTGCGCCGGGAATCGGAACGACCGCACCGCGCCGCGACGTTCGCGCGTTATGCCTGTGCGTCCCGCTCCCAGCGGTAGAACTCGCGGGCCATCGCGTCCTGCGGTGACCGCCAGGTCTCCGGGTCGTAGGCGTTCACGTGCACGGCCAGCCGCTCGCTGATGTCGCGGAACTCCGGGTGTCCGGCGACCTTGGCGACGGCCGGCCCGGGCGGGCGGTCGGCCTCGATCAAGTGCAGGTACAGGTCGCCGAACTGGAACAGGCTGCGGCCGGTGACCCCCACGAGGTGCGGGAGTTCACCGGTGTCGGACGTGGCGAAGATGTCCGCGATCCGGGGTGCCGAATCGGGCTTCATCCGGGCCACGATCAGGGTGCGGTGCATGTGCGGTGGTCCTTCCCGGTCTGTCGGTCGATGACCGGCGGGACCGCGGGATGCGGTCCCGCCGGCGGGGGGGCGCCGTCGTCGGACGGGCCGGCGGCGGCGCGACGGTCACCAGGTGCGGGCGGTGGGCGCGACGCCCATCTCGCGGGCGCGCTCCTGGATGCGGTCCCGGATCAGCTCCAGTTGCACGCGCGAGTTGCGGTTGATGTTGTCCGTCATCCACGCGTCGTCGACCGGGGCGGTCTCCTTCATCGCGAAGTCCTGCACCCAGCGCATCCGCACGCCGTCGGGGACCTCGTGGTACTCCCAGCGGATGTGCATGTGCGCGAACGGCCCGGTCTCCACCCGGCGGGCCCACACCGTGCGGGCGTCGCGGTCGGCCTCGCGCTCGGAGACCCAGCTCCAGACCTTGCCGTCCTTGTCCGGGTGCATGGTCAGCCGGAAGGTGACCTTGGCGTCCTCGCGCGAGAGGATCTCCACCGACGCGTATTCGCTGAACAGGTCCGTCCAGTGCTCCACGTCGTTGGTCATGTCCCAGATCAGGTCGAACGGGGCCGCGATGACGATGTCGTTGTCGGTATGGCCGGCCATGTCACACTCCGGAGGTGAGTTGGGAGTTGGTGGTTTCCAGGAACTCGCGCGGGGTCTTGCACTGGTCCACGTCCGCGCCGAGCGGGAATTGGTAGCGCCGCTCCAGTTCGGAGACGATCCCGAGCAGCCCCAGCGAGTCGAGTCCGAATTCCTCGAACGTCGACCCCGGCAGGCTCATCCGTTCCGGATCGGCGGTGACGCCGGCGCAGGTCTTCATCAGCGCGGCGAGTTCTTCGTACGTGAAGGGTCCGTTCATCGCAGGCTTCCTTCTTCCGTGCTTCCTTGCGGGGGACCGCTACGCGGTCGGGAAGGGCGTGCCGGGCCGGCCTTCGCCGCGGCGCAGCACCAGTGCCGCGTTGTGGCCCATCAGCCCTCGACTGAGCACCAGGGCGGTGCGCAGTTCGGCGGTTCGGGCCCGGCCGGTGACCAGATCCAGGTCGTGGCAGACGTCGAAGACGCCCGGGGTGGGCGGCAGTACGCCGTGTTCCATGGCCAGGATCGCGGCGGCGCAGTCCAGGACGGGTGCGCCGCAGTACGCGCGGCCGATGCCCGCTTTGGGGGCGGTCACCGGCACCCGGGCGGCGTGTGCGCCCAACGCGTCGGACAGGGCCAGTACTTCGGCGTGGTCGGCCTCGCGCACCCCGAGGGCGTCCGCGAAGACCACGTCGATGTCCTGCGGGGCGCATTCGGCCTCGGCGAGCGCGTCGCGGATCGCCCGGGCGAGGCCGTGCCGGGAGGGTTCCCAGCCCGAGGTGCCGGTGAACGTCGCGCCGTGCCCGGCCACTTCGGCCCGGATCCGGGCGCCGCGCCGGTGCGCCGCCGCCGCCTCCTCTACGACGAACATCGCGCCGCCCTCGGCGGGGGCGAATCCGCACGCGGTCGAGGTGAACGGGAGGTACGCCTGCCCGGGTTCGCGGGCCAGGCTGAGCGCGTCGTATCCGAGCTGGCACACCATCGAGTACGGCGCCAACGGGGCCTCCGCCGCGCCGACCACGACGGCGTTCGTGCCGCGGCTGATGGTGCGGGCCGCGTGCGCGAGGGCGTCCAACCCGCCCGCCTCGTCGTTGGCCAGCACCGCGCACGGCCCCTTGAAGCCGCCGCGGATGGAGATCTGGCCGGTGGTGGCGGCGTAGAACCAGGCGATGGACTGGTAGGGCCCGACGAAGCCGGGTCCCTGTCCCCACAGGTTCTGCAGCTCCCGCTGGCCGAACTCGCCGCCGCCGGAGCAGCTCGCGGTGGTCACCCCGACGCCGAAGGTGGGCATCGGGCCGAGCGCGGCGTCGGCCAGTGCCTGATCCGCGGCGACCATCGCGAAGTGCGTGAAGCGGTCGGTCTGGACCAGGAAGCGCTCCTCGACCACCGCGGCCGGGTCGAAGTCGCGCACCTCGCCGGCGATCGCCAACGGCAGGTCGCCGCAGCCCTCGCGGGTGATCCGGTCCAGGACGCACAGGCCCTCGCGGGTGGCCTTCCAGAACACGTCGGCACCGATGCCGTTGGGTGCGACGACGCCGACACCCGTCACCACGGTGCGTCTGGGTGCGGAGATGTTCACCGGGGTCTCCTTTCCCGGCGGTCCAGCACCACGGCGGACTGGAATCCGCCGAACCCGCTGCCCACCGACAAGACCGTGTGCAGAGCCATCGGCCGGGCCGTCCCCGGCACGTAGTCGAGGTCGCACTCGGGGTCCGGGGTCTGGTAGTTCGCCGTGGGCGGCACCGCCTTGTGTTCCATCGCCAGGGCGCACGCGGCCAGTTCGATCGCGCCGATCGCGCCGAGCGAGTGACCCACCATGGACTTGATCGAACTCATCGGGGTCCGGTACGCGTGCTCGCCCAGTGAGCGCTTGACCGCCGCCGTCTCGTGGCGGTCGTTCTGTTTGGTGCCCGAGCCGTGCGCGTTGACGTAGTCGACGGCGGTGGGGTCGACCCGCGCGTCCGCCAGTGCGCGATCGATCGCCTCGGACATCTCCAGGCCCTCGCGGGTCAGGCCGGTCATGTGGTGCGCGTTGCCCCGGGTGGCGAAGCCGCCGACCTCGCAGTACACGTGTGCACCGCGGCGCCGGGCGTGTTCGAGCTCCTCCAGCACGAGCACCGCGGCGCCCTCGCCCAGGACGAAGCCGTCCCGGTCCGCGTCGAACGGCCGGGAGGCGTGTGCCGGGTCGTCGTTGCGGGTCGAGGTCGCCTTGATCGCGTCGAAACAGGCGACCGTGATCGGCGAGATCGGCGAGTCCGAGGCACCGGCCAGGTAGACGTCTGCCCGGCCCTCCTCGATCGCGTGCGCGGCGTACCCGATCGCGTCGAGGCCGGACGTACAGCCGGTGGACACGGTCTGCACCGGGCCGCGGGCGTCGAACTCCTCGGCCACCTCGGAGGCCAGGGAACTCGGCGAGAACGCCCGGTGCAGGAACGGATCGGCCCGGTGGGGGTCCACCGCCCAGTCCCGGCCCGAGCCGCTGACCGCGACGTAGTCGTGTTCGAGCCGGGTGGTGCCACCCACGGCGGTGCCGAGCGAGACGCCGAACCGCCAGGGGTCCTCCCCCTCCCGGTCCAGACCACAGTCCCCCATCGCCTCGGCCGCCGCCGCGAGCGCGAACTGCACGTAGCGGTCCGCGCGCTCGACCCGGTTCCGATCGACCCCGCAGGCGATCGGGTCGAAGTCGCATTCGGCGGCGATCCGGGAGCGGAAGCCGGTGGGGTCGAAGAAGGTGATGCCGCGGGTCGCCGTACGGCCGGCCATCAGCATGTCCCAGAACGCGGTGACACCCACGCCGCCGGGCGCCACGACGCCGACGCCGGTGACCGCCACCCGGCGCCTCAAGAGTCGACGCCCACGGTCTCGGCGGGCTCGATCCCCTCCGTGTCGACGTGCCCCAGTTCCGGTCGGGGCGCCAACGGGGCGAGTTGGAAGACCATGCGCGCCTGCACCCGGCCGACGTTGCGGAACCGGTGCCGCATGTTCTTGGGCACCATCAGGCCCTGGTCGGGCTGGAGTTCGTAGGTGACGCCGTCCAGGTCGACCTCCAGGGCCCCGGTGACGACGTGGATGAACTCCTCGGAGTACGGGTGGTAGTGCTCGCCGATCATGTCGCCGGGCTCGATGATGGCCAGGCCCATGAAGCCGCTGGTGGATCCCACCGTCGCCGGCCCGAGCGTGACCCGCAGGTCACCGCCCCGGCGCCGGTTGGGCTCGATCTCGTCGACGTTGACGATGCGTACGGTCTGCGTGGTCATGTGTGCCACCTCCAAGTGGCGGGCGGCGCCCGCGGGCGCCGCCCGGGGGGTCAGGCGTCGCGGTCGGCGCGACGGTCGGTGACGAGGGTGGTCTCGGCCGAGGCCAGCAGGTGCCGCAGGCCCTCGTCGGTGTCCAGGGCGCCGTCCTCGCCCACGTCCAGGAGCCGGCTCAGCCGGGCCGCGGACTCCTTGCGGTCGATGCCCAGCAGCAGCGCCGGGTCCTCCGGTTCGCCGCGCACGTCGAGCACCCGGATCAGGATGTCGCCGCGCAGGAACACCGAACTGCTCGCGATCGGCCCGGATCCGGACGCGATCACCCGTTCGTCGTGGCGCTGGAGCACGGTGGCGGCGGATTCCCCGCAACCGTGCCGAACCGGGTACAGCAGCGCGCGGCGCTTGGTCGACGCCTTCGCCGACTTTCCGGCCGGCGCGTTCAGGTGGTACGCCTCGGCCAGCGAGGAGCGCATGAAGAACGCCCGGGCGGCCTCCGAGTCGTTCAGGTCGCGGGCCTCCTCCAGATGCGGGTTCAGCAGTTCCTCGGCGGCCCGCACCTGCGGCTGCTCGGCCACGTGCCGCAGCGCGGCCCGCAGGTCGCCCTCGACCTCGATCGCGCGCACCACGCGGTTGCCGAGCATGAACACCGACGTGCGGCGCAGCGACGTCGTGGCGTTCACCCGGGCCGTGGGCGACTTGTAGCCGGCCAGGATCTCGGCCACCTCGGCCTCGCTGCCGGGCTTGACGGTGAAGGTCAGCGCGCAGCGGACCACGCCGGGCGCCGCCGGGGCCGCGGCCCGCGCCTTGTCGGTGGCCCCGGCCCTGGTCGGGCCGGCCTTGGCCTTGTCGGTCGGGCCGGCCTTGGCCTTGTCGGTCGCCTTGGTCTTGCCGGTCACCTTGGCCTTGCCGGTGGCGCCCGCCTTCGCCTTCGCGCCCGCGGCCCCCTTGGTGATCGCCGGGCCGGCCGCGTCCGCACGCAGGTCGGTCTCCCGGGCCACCGCGAAGCGCAGCGACCGGGTGCCGCGCACGCAGCCGTGCAGGGGCTGCACCATCACCTGGTGCTCCGGGCTGTCCACCCAGGCCAGGTATTGCGCACTGCCCTCCCACTCGCTGGTGATCAGCCACTGGGTCGGGTCCTCGATCGACTGGCACAACTGGTCGCGCAGGTGGCCCGGTACGGCGGCCACCTGGTGCCGAATGCGTTCGTAGGCTTCGAGGAAGCGCTGCTCCGACCCCTCGTGCAGCTCCAGCATGAGCAGTACCCGGAGCTTGGACGAGGTGTCGGCGGTGGGATTCGCCGCGGAGTGGACCAGGGTGTCCATGTCATTCCTTTGGTCATGGGATTCGGCCTGCGTGGTGATGCCCGGTACGGGCGATCCCGGGGGACCGGGCCGCGCCGAAGCCGCCCGGGGAACGGGGATGCGAAGGTGTGACGCCGTGCGCCGCGCCTTGCCGCGCGACGCACCCGAACACCGACCGATCCGTCCGTCGGGGACCCGGCCTCGACTTCGAGCGTGGCGGCGAATCATCACTCTCTGCATCTTTTGAGGGCATA
Source organism: Embleya sp. L77 (assembly GCF_055557415.1). Lineage (NCBI taxonomy): Bacteria > Bacillati > Actinomycetota > Actinomycetes > Kitasatosporales > Streptomycetaceae > Embleya > Embleya sp. L77. The sequence goes on along the minus strand of NZ_CM145710.1, from coordinate 2,372,775 downwards.
TGAGTGACATTCGCCGCGACGAACCCCTCTTCCGGCTTCAACGGGAACAGGAGGACACCGACGGACGCGACCCCGCAGCGGGGTCGCGTCCGCAGTCCTCGCCAACGCAGGAGAACTGATGAATCCCGAGATCGAACACCGGGTACCTATCCTGGTCGTGGGCGGCTCGCTGGTCGGGCTGTCCACGTCCGTGTTCCTGGGCCGACTCGACGTGCCGCACATGCTGGTGGAGCGGCACGCCGACACCTCCCGGCACCCCCGCGGACGCGGCAACAACGTGCGCACGATGGAGTTGTTCCGGACCGCGGGGGTCGAGGACCGGGTGCGTGCCGCGTCCGCCGTGCTCGCCGACAACCACGGCATCCTCCAGGCGCACACGATCGCCGGGGACCGTCAGGAGTGGCTGTTCAAGGAGATCGACCCCGGTGGCGGCCTGGCCCGGTTCAGTCCGAGTTCGTGGTGCCTGTGCAGCCAGAACGACCTGGAGCCGGTGCTGGCCGACTACGCCCGCGAACTCGGCGGCGACCTGCGCTTCGGCACCGAACTCGTGTCCTTCGAACCGGACGAGGACGGGGTCACCGCGGTCGTGCGGACCCGGGCGAACGGGCAGGAGCAGATCGTGCGGGCGGACTACCTGGTCGCCGCGGACGGGCCGCGCAGCCCGGTGCGCGAGCGACTGGGCATCGCCGTGTCCGGTCCGGGCGACCTCTTCCACAACGTGAGCGTCACCTTCACCTCCCGCCGGTTGGCCGAGTTCGTCGGCGAACGGCGGTTCATCGTCTGCTATCTGACGAACCCTCAGGGCGAAGGCGCGCTGCTGCCGGTGGACAACGGGGACCACTGGGTCTTCCACCTGCCGTGGCACCCCGAACGGGGCGAGCCGATCGAGGCGTTCACCGACGAGCGCTGCGTCGAGCACATCCGGGCCGCCGCGGGCGTGCCGGATCTGGACGTGGAAATCACCGGAAAGGCCCCGTGGCATGCGGCCGAGCGGGTCGCCGAACGCTACCGCGTCGGCCGGGTGTTCCTGGCCGGCGACTCCGCGCACGAGATGTCGCCCACCGGGGCGTTCGGCTCCAACACCGGGATCCAGGACGGACACAATCTCGCCTGGAAGCTCGCCGCCGTGCTGCACGGGCACGCGGGCGCCGACCTGTTGCACACCTACGAGGCCGAGCGCCGACCGGTGGCCCTGGCCACCGCCGCGCGCGCGTCCTCCCGATCGGCCGAGCACAGCCACCCGGGATACGCCGCTCCCCCGGTGGGCGGCGCCAAGCAGCCCGGCGTGCTGGGTGTGGTGCTGGGCTACCGCTACGCGTCCGCGGCGGTGCTCGGCGCCGACCCCGAAGTCCCGGTGCTGCCCGAGCGGTTCCGCCCGCCCGCCGGCGAACCCGGCAGCCGTGCCCCGCACGTGTGGCTGCACCGGGACGGCGTTCGGCTGTCCACCCTGGACCTGTACGAGACCTCGCCGGTGCTGCTGGTCGGCGCTGGTGCGGCGGGCGAGGCGTGGCAGCGGGCCGCGCGGGCGGCGAGCGGGCGGCTCGGCGTGCCGCTGGTAATCCACCGGGTGGGTACCGAGGCGGAGTCCGCGTTGGTGGACCTGGTCACCGCGCCGGACGTGGACTGGGCGGAGCTGCACGGGGTCACCGACGAGGGGGCGGTGCTGATCCGTCCGGACGGGTTCGTCGCCTGGCGGGTGCCGGCCGCCGAGTTGGACCCCGAGGAGACCATGGTCACGGTGCTGCGCGCGGTGGCGTGCCGGGCCGAGGCGGATGCCGGGGTGGGCGGCGAACTCGGCCGGTAGGAACGGCGGACCGAGCGCACCACGGCCGGCCCCGGAGTGGTATCCGGGGCCGGCCGTGGTGCGCTCGGGTGCGGGCGGTGGGACTACGTCGGCGGCAGCAGGTGGGCGAACACCACCACGTTGTCCTTGTAGTCCTTGGCCTTTTTGTCGTACACGCCGCCGCAGGTGATCAGGCGCAGTTGGGCGTCGGTCGTCTTCCCGTAGACCCGCTCGTCGGGGAAGGCGTCCTTGGGGAAGGCCTCGACGGAGTCCACCGCGAACCTGGCCACGCTGCCGTCCGCGCGGGCGATCTCCACGGTGTCGCCGGGCTTGAGGCTGCCGAGCCCCCAGAAGACCGCCGGGCCCGTCATCGTGTCCACGTGGCCGAGCACGATCGCGTTGCCCCGGGCGCCCGGGGTGACGCCGTCCTCGTACCAGCCGGCCAGGTTGCGGTCCGCGGCGGGCGGTACTTCCAACACACCGGAGGCGTTCAGGCCCAGCCCGATGAACGGCGCGTCCACCTTGATCCTGGGGATCTTGATCCGCACCGGCTGCGAGCGGCGCATCGCCGGCGCCCCGTCGGGGGTCGGGCTCGCCGAGGGTGCGACGGGCGGCGAGGCGCCCGGTTGGGCGGCTGCGGGCACCGGTTGCGGCGGCGGCCCGGAGTCGGTGCTCAGATCGTGCTTGATCATCAGGACGCCCAGCAGGATGGTCGTCACGGCGATCATCATCAGTTTGCCGGCGCTCATGCGGCGGGGGGGCGGGGGCTCGGACGTGTCGTTGGGTGGTGCCGGGTCGTGCAAGACGGTCCCTCTCTCCTGGGCCGACGGACCGGGCGATGCCGCGCCGACGGCGACATTGCCGTGGCCACCGCCCCGGTGCGGGGCGGTGGCCACGGTGTGTTGCCCGGACGGGCGGATCAGGCCTGGGCCGCCGCCGCACCGGGACGACGGCGCAGGGCGTACACGCCCATGCCGATGCCGCCGGCGATCAGGGCCGCACCCGTACCGAGCGCCGCACCGTCATCGAGGAACGCGCCGCCGATGCCGGTGTGCACGCCACCGTGCGGGCTCTTGTGGTCCTTCCAGGACTTCTCGTGCGAGGAGCCTTCGTTGCCCTTGCTTTCGTGGGACTTGCCTTCGCCGCCCTTGTCCGAGCCCTCGCTCTGCTCGGAACCCTTCTCGGGCGTCCACTTCGACTCGCCGGACCAGGACTTCTCCGACGCACCGTTTTCGGGGGCCGCCGGGCCGGAATCGGGCTTCACCGGCGCCGGGGCGTCGGCGTAGGCGGACGGAACCGCCAGGGTCAGGGCGGCGAAGCCGAGGGCGGTACCGGCGACAAGAGTTCGTGCACGACGCATCGTGATTATCCTTCCGGCGCTTCGCGAACTGCCGACGGGCATCGGCACACGGGGATCGGCGAGGCGCCTTATTCACCATCGAACGGCCCTGGCCGACCCGCGACCCGCGTGACTGCATTCGAGGGGCCTTTGTGGGCCTCCCGGGCGGATATCGCCACCTGCTTCACTCGCCGGGAGCAGTCCGATGTTTAGCGCAGGGTCACGAGAAATGACTTTCGGTAGCCACACGCGCGGCGGGCCTTTCCGGGGCCGGTGCGCGGGTCCGCCGGCGGTGCCGCTCGCGGCTCTAGGCCGGGACCGTGCACTCGAACATGTGCAGCGACGGGTTCACCGCGCGGACGTCCCGGCCGCGCAGGCCCGCCTGTTCGATCAGGGTCAGCAGACTGTCCTTGGTGTGCTTGCGACCGCCGACGTTGAGCAGCAGCAACAGGTCCATCGCGGCGGTGAATCGCATCGAGGCGGTCTCGTCGACCAGGTTCTCGATGATCACGACCCGGGAACCGGGCGCGGCCGTCGCGACGATGTTGCGCAGCGTGCGCAGGGTGCTGTCGTCGTCCCACTCCAGGATGTTCTTGACGATGTACATGTCGGCTCGGACCGAGATGTCCACCCGACAGTCGCCGCCCACCAGGCTTGCCCTGGAGGCGAGTTCGCCGCCGGCCCGGAGCCGGGGGTCGGCCGCGGCGACCACGCCGGGCAGGTCGAGCAGGGTGCCGCGCAGGCTCGGGTTGCGCTCCAGGAGGGTGGCCAGCACCAGTCCCTGGCCGCCGCCGATGTCGGCGACACTGTCGATGCCGGTCAGGTCGAGTACCGCGGTGACGTCCTGCGCGGACTGCCGGCTGGACTGGGTCATCGCCCGGTCGAACGCGGCTGCCGATTCCGGCGCGTCCTCGTGCAGGTAGTCGAAGAACTGCTTGCCGTGCAGGGCCGGGAAGACGCTCTTCCCGGTGCGGACCGCCTCGTCCAGGCGCGGCCACACCTCCCAGGTCCACGGCTCGGTGGTCCACAGCGCGACGTCGCGCATGCTGCGCGGGGCGTCGGCGCGCAGCAGTCGGGACGCCTCGGTGTGCGTGTACCGCCCGTCCGGCTCCTCGGCGAAGATGCCCTGGCAGGCCAGCGCGCGCAGCAGCCGGTGCAGCGCCCCGGGATGGGCGGACACCGCCCTGGCCAACTCGTCCACGCTCGCCGGGCCCTCGCCCAGCGCGTCCGGGAGTCCCAGGCGCAGTGCGGCGCGCACCGCCGCGGCGGACATCGCGCTGAACGCCAGCTCGCGCAGTCGGGTGGCCGCCTGCGGGGCACTGGTGACGTCGGTATCGGTCATGCTGATCGCCTCTCAACCGGTGGACCATCCGGGCCGGGCCGGCGGAACTCGACCGCAACGACCCGCGCACCGACGTCCCGGCGGTCCGCGCCGGGGCTGGAACGACTGTGACCCACAGTCGCCGACCTGCCGCCGAGGCGCGGCCGGTTCGAGCCAAGACGCGCCCGGGAGTCATCCGGATGGGCGCAGATCCGGCGACCGAACGCCGGCTGCGGCGCTTCCGGTGCAGCGGCGTTTTCCTTGTTTCTGCGCTTCCTTCTTGTTGCGGCACTTCTTTGTTGCGGCACTTCCTCGCTACCGCACTTCCTGGTTACGGCACTTCCTTGAGGGCCAGGAGTAGTTCGCGGGCGGTCAGTGCGGCCTGGAGTTGCAGGGTGACCTCGGGGTCGAGGGGGTTGGCGCCCAGGAGCTCGCGGATCTGGCCGATCCGGTAGCCGACCGAGTTGCGGTGCAGGTGCAACATCTCGGCGACCGCGGCGCGGCTGCCGTTGGTGGCCAGCCACGCGCTGAGCGTGGCCACCCACTCCTCGCGTTCCAGGATCGGACCCAGGTGCTGGTCCACGAACGCCTGGAGCCGGGCCGGCGGCACTCCGAACAACAACTGGGCCAGGCCCAGCGAGGAGAACATCAACTGCACCTCGCCCGGACGCCGACGAAGCAGCCCGAGCACCGTCTCGGCGTCGTGGAACGAGCGTGCGGTGCCGCGCGGATCGCTGACCGTGGGCCCGGCGGCGGCCAGTACCGGCACATCGCCGACCATGCCCTGGAGCCGGATCCGGATCCGGCTGATCTCCCGCTCGACGTTGCCCGAGAGCACCGCGAGTCCCAACTCGCCTTCCTGGCGCACCGGCATCTCCAGCCAGGACAGCGCGGTGGTCCAGGTGCGCTGGTTGGGTCCGGCGTAGGCGAACACCACGGCGGAGTGCGGGCGATCCAGGTGCAGCCCGAAGCGCGCGGCGGTGCGGGTGACGTCGGCGAGGTTGCGCAGCGCGCCGTAGCGCAGTTCGTCGATCAGCCGGCCGGCCGTCTCGGCGGTCGCGGTGGCCACCGCGTCCCGGCGGATCGCCTCGATCGCCACCGCCGTCACCGCCGCGCGCAACAGCGGTTCGTCGTCGGCCGCGCCGTCCGGTTCGCCCAACAGCAGCAGCCCGACCCGGCGTTGCGCCACCCGGACCGCGAGGGCCGAGGCCCGCCAGCCCTCGTCGCAGGTGACCTCGACCACCTTGTCCTCGACGAACACGTGGGCGACGGCGACCGGGGTCATCGACTCGGTGCCGTCGTCGGTGGCGGCGAGTACCCCGCCGTGCACCCCCACCAGTCGGGCGGTCCTACCGGTGCGTTGGGCCAGGGCTCGCAGGATCGCGAGCCAGCCGTCGCCGGAGAGGGCCAGCACGTTCAGTTCCCGCTCGAACGCCTCTGCCCGGTCCGGCACGGGGGTCCGGTGTTCCGTGACTTCTGCCTTGTCGATCATGGATTTCCGCACCTTAGCCGGTCGTTGTTACGCGGAACAGATACTTCGATCGGTCACTTCCCGTTACGTCTTTCGTGGGGCAGGATGCGCGCATGCGAGCCTTCGACCTCGCGGCCGGTGCAAAGGCCGCTGCCCAGGCTGCGGTGCATGCCGCCGCTCCGGATCTGGTTGCCCTCAGTCACCGTCTGCACGCCCACCCCGAACTCGGCTTCGCCGAGGAACGGGCCTGCGGTTGGCTGGGCGAACAATTGACCGAGCACGGATTCACCGTCACCGCCGGGGTGTGCGATCTGCCCACCGCCTTCGTCGCCGAACGCGGCAGCGGACCGCTCGTGCTCGGGATCTGCGCGGAGTACGACGCGCTGCCGGGCATCGGGCACGCGTGCGGCCACAACGTGATCGCCTCCGCCGCGACCACCGCCGCGCTCGCGCTCGGCGCGCTGGCCGACGACCTCGGCATCACCGTACGCGTGCTGGGCACCCCCGCCGAGGAGAACGGCGGCGGCAAGGTGCTGATGCTGGAGCGCGGCGCGTTCGCCGGCGTGCACGCGGCGATGATGGTGCACCCCTCGCCTCGCGAGCGCCTGGACCCGACCTGTCTGGCCCGCGCGCAGTTGCACGTGGAGTACGACGGCCGGGCCGCGCACGCCTCCGCGTGTCCCGAGGACGGCGTCAACGCGGCCGACGCGCTGACCGTGGCCCAGGTGGCCATCGGGCTGCTGCGCCAGCACATGACGCCGGATCAGCGGGTGCACGGGATCACCACGACCGGCGGGCAGGTGCCGAACGTGATCCCCGAGCACACCGAGGCCGCCTACTACGTACGGGCCGCAACGCTCGCGGGGTTGACCGATCTGGAGGCGCGGGTGCGCGAGTGCTTCCAGGCGGGCGCGGTGGCCACCCGGTCGCGGTTGACCATCTCCTCGACCTCGCCCGCGTACTCCGAGTTCCGGCACGACGGCGATCTGTTGGCCGCGTACGAGCGCAATGCGCTGACCGTGGGCCGCGAAGTCCCGCCGGTGACCGCGGCCGACGACCGGCAGGCGGGCTCCACCGACATGGCGAACGTGTCGCTGGCCATTCCGTCCATCCAGCCGCTGGTCTCGATCGACTCGGGCGCCGCCGGGCTGCATCAGGCCGAGTTCGCCGCGTACGCGGTGCGGCCCGCCGCGGATCGCGCACTGCTGGATGGTGGTCTGGCGATGGCCTGGACGTGTGTGGACGCGGCGCTGGACCAGGGCCTGCGCGAACGGCTCCTGGCGGGCGCGCCGGCCGGGGACTGACCCGCCGACGGGCTCCGGGGCGATCACCCCGGAGCCCATCGACCGTGTTCGGCGCCGGATCGGCATCCGGCTCACGCGTCGGCGACGGTCACCGGCAGCGCCGCGAGGTACGCCTGCGCGTTGCGGCGGGTCTCGGCCACGTTGTCCCCGCCGAACTTCTCCAGCACCGCGTCCGCGAACACCAGCGCGACCATCGCCTCGGCGACCACGCCGGTCGCGGGCACCGAGCACACGTCGCTGCGCTGCGCGATCGCCTTGGCCGGATCGCCGGTGCGCACGTCGAACGTGGCCAGTGCCCGGGACAGGGTGGAGATCGGTTTCATCGCGGCGCGTACCCGCAGCAGTTCGCCGGAGGTCATCCCGCCCTCGATGCCGCCCGCGCGACCGGTCTCGCGGCGCACCCGGGCGGGGCCGGGCCGGCCGGGGGCGACCGGGGTGATCTCGTCGTGGGCGACCGAGCCGCGCCGGGTCGCGGTGGTGAAGCCGTCGCCGACCTCGACCCCCTTGATCGCCTGGATGCCCATCAGCGCGGCGGCCAGGCGGGCGTCCAGGCGCCGATCCCAGTGCACGTGGCTGCCCAGACCCGGCGGCAGCCCGTAGACCACCACCTCGACCACGCCGCCCAGCGTGTCGGCGTCCTTGTGCGCGGCCTCGATCTCGGCGTTCATCGCGGCGGCGGTGTCCGGGTCCACGCAGCGCACCGGGTCGGCGTCGATCGCGTCCGCGCTGCCGGGTTCGGGCACCAGCGACTCGGGCAGCGCGACCGCGCCGATCCGCACCACGTGGCTGAGGATCTCCACGCCCAGCGTCTGGGCCAGGAACGCGCGCGCGACCTCGCCGATGGCCACCCGCGCCGCCGTCTCCCGCGCGCTGGCCCGCTCCAGTACCGGGCGGATGTCGTCGAAGCCGTACTTCTGCATGCCCGCGAGGTCGGCGTGCCCGGGCCTGGGTCGGGTCAGCGCGGCGCCGCGCCCGCGGTCCGGGAGCCGACCCGGCTCGTCGTAGCGACGGCCGTCGGCGTCGGTGGGGTCGGGGGCCATCACCTCGGCCCACTTGGCCCACTCGGTGTTGGCCACCCGCAATGCGACCGGGCCGCCCTGGGTGAGCCCGTGTCGGACCCCGCCGTTGAACTCGACCTCGTCGCGCTCGAAGCGCATCCGCGCACCGCGACCGTTGCCCAGCCGACGCCGGGCCAGCGCCCGGGCCAGATCGCCGGAGGAGATCTCCACCCCGGCGGGCAACCCCTCCAGAACGGCAGTGAGCGCAGGACCATGCGATTCACCTGCGGTGAGCCAACGCAACATGGGAGTCCTTCTTTCGGGGACACGGACGGAACGGACGGACGGACGGGCGGGCGGGCGAGCGGGGCGGACGGTGCGGGACGGCCGAGTCGAGCGGGCCGGGCGGCGTGAGCGAGGGGGCCGGGACGAAGGGGCCGACGGCGAGACGGGCGAGGGGGGCAATGCGAGCGGGAAGGGCGGGCGAGGGGACGGCGGGAACGGTTGGCACGGCCGAGTCGAGCGGACCGGGTGACCCGAGCGGGGCCGGGACGAAGGCGGGGGGACGGGACGGGCGCGCGGGCGGGGACGGGCGAGGCGACGGCGGGAACGGTTGGCATGGCCGAGTCGAGCGGGCCGGGCGGGCCGTGCGAGCGGGGCCGAGACGAAGGCGGGGGGACGGGACGGGCGCGCGGGCGGGGACGGGCGAGGCGACGGCGGGAACGGTTGGCACGGCCGAGTCGAGCGGGCCGGGCGGGCCGTGCGAGCGGGGCCGGGACGAAGGCGGGGGGACGGGACGGGCGCGCGGGCGGGGACGGGCGAGGCGACGGCGGGAACGGTTGGCACGGCCGAGTCGAGCGGGCCGGGACGAAGGCTGCGGGCGGGGCGGGACGGGCGCGTATGGGTGCGGCGGGCGGGACGGGGAATCGTGCTGGGCGGGCGGGACGGATGGGGAGGAGCGACGGGAGGGGCGGACGGGTCGCGACGGGCGGGCAGGTGGGGCCGGAGTGCGGGACGGGTGGTGGTGGGCTGGGGGTTGGGGGCGAGTGGGCGCGTCGGGGTGGGTGGCGGGTTACGTGACCAGTAGGGCGATGCCGACTGTCGTGCCGATCAGCACGACCAGGGCGCGTAGGACCGGTGCGGGCACTCGGCGGCCGAGCACCGCGCCCAGGCGGCCGCCCGCCACCGAGCCGAGGGCAAGCAACAGCACCGGGAGCCAGGCCACTTCGGCGGTGATCGCGAACAGCACCGCGGCGACCAGGTTGACCAGTGCCTGGAGCAGGTTCTTCAGCCCGTTGAGCAGGTTCAGTCCTCGTCGAGCACGATGGCGAGCAGCGCGAGCAGGAGCACGCCCTGAGCGGCGCCGAAGTACCCGCCGTACACGCTGACCGTGAACACCGCCCCGAGCAGCACCGGACCGACACCGCTCGCGCGGTCGGCCTCGGCCTGCCGCTCGCGACGCACGGCCGGCCGGTGCGCCGGGGCGACGGCGACGCCGGGCTCCGGACCCGCCTGTTGCTCGCCATGTGTGCCCAGTCGGTGCGGCCGGCCGACGCCTGCACCGGGCGCCGCGCTCGCCTGCCGTTCCCGACGCACACCAAGCCGGACTGCCGGGCCGACGCCGGCGCCGGGCTCCGCGCTCGCCTGTCGGTCGCGGTGTGGGTGCGCCGGGACGGCGGCGGTGCCGGGCTCCGGACCCGCCTGCTGCTCACTGGGGTCGGGGTTCGGGGATGCGTGGCTGTCGCGGCACACCCGCAGATGGTGGGACGGGGGAATGGGGGCGCCGGGCTCCGCGCTCGCCTGTCGGTCGCGGTGTGGGTGCGCCGGGACGGCGGCGGCGGTGTCGGGCTCCGGGCCCGGCTGCTGCTCATTGGGGTCGGGGTTCGGGGATGCGTGGCTGTCGCGGCACACCCGCAGATGGTGGGGCGGGGGGATGGGGGTGCCGGGCTCCGGACTCGTCTGGTGCTCGTGGTGGGGGTGCGGTGGGGGGTCGTTGGGGTCGGGGTTCGGGGGTCTGTGGCTGTCGCGACGCACGCGCGGCTGGATGGAGGTGTCGCGGTCGGCCTCCGCCTGCCGGTCGCGACGCGTGGCCAGGCGACGTGACAACCACGGTTGGCCGGCCATCAGGAGTGCGGCGAGGAGGATCAGGGCCGGGACGGCCGCGCGGAAGGCGCCCGGGGGGAGGGTGAGCAGGAGGAGGCCGCCGGTTGTGCCGCCCAGCACGGCGGCGATCGACAGGGGGAGCAACCGGGCGGACTGGGCGGCGAGTTCGAGGCGGTAGCCGAGTGCGCCGGTGATCGAGCCGGGGGTGAGTCCGATCGTGTTGGACACATTGGCCACCACCGGGGGGTAGCCCAGTGCCAGCAGGACGGGGAACGTCAGCAACGAGCCGGAACCCACCACGGTGTTGACCGTGCCCGCGCCGAGGCCCGCCACGAGCACGAGCAGGGCCTCGGCGGGGCTCATGCCGTACTGCCGGGCAGCAGCGTGACCTTGCCGAATGCGGCACCGCTCGCCAACCGGCGGTGTGCCCGGGCGGCATCCGCGAGCGGATAGGTCGTGTCCGGGACCGGGATCAGGGCGCGAGCGAGGCAGAAGTCGACCATCGCGGCGAAGTCCGCCGCCCCGCACGAGCCGGCGCCCAGCAGGGTGATCCCGGTGTGGAAGGCATGCGGCAGGTCGAAGGTCGCCGCGGTGCCGGTGGTGTCGCCGCAGAAGACCAATCGGCCGCGCGGCCGCAGCGCATGCAGCGACGCCTGGAACAGCGCCGGGCCGACGTGGTCGAGCACCAGATCGACGCCGGCCCCGCCGGTCGCCGCCCGGGCCTGGGTGACCAGGTCCGAGGTGCCGGTGTCGATCAGCACGTCGGCGCCCGTCTCGGCCATCCGGTCCAGTTTGGCCCGCGAGCCGGAGGTGACCAGCACGCGCGCGCCCAGCGCCCGGGCCAGTTGCACCGCCGCGATGCTGATCCCGCTGCCCGCGCCGTGCACCATCAGCGTCTCGCCGGCCCGCAGGCCGCCGCGCACGACCAGGCCCTGCCAGGCCATGCCGTACGCGGTGGGCAGGCTCGCCGCGGCCACGTGGTCCAGCCCGGCCGGGATCGGGTGGGTGCGATCGGCGGGTACCACCGTCAACTCGGCGTAGCCGCCGGGCCGATTGCCGCCGACCACGCGCAGCGCCGCACACCATGCGTCCTCGCCCGACCGGCATGCCGCGCAACTCCCGCAGTGCAGCGCCGGATTGACCAACACTCGCTGGCCGACCCGGCGTTCGTGCACGCCCGGGCCCACCGCCAGCACGTCACCCGCGATGTCCATGCCGGGTACGTGCGGGAGGGTGAAGTGCGGCAGCAGGCCGGGACCGCGCCGCTGCAACAGGTCGAGCCGGTTCACCGCGGCGGCGCGGACCGCGATCAGCACCTCGCCCGGCCCCGGTTCGGGATCGGGCAGGGACACCCGCTCCAGGATCTCCGGGCCGCCGTGGCCCCGGTGCAGGACGGCCCTCATACGATCCCCCGGACGAACGGCGCGCCGAGAGCGGTGGGTTGGCGGTGCGTCTTGGCCAGGAACATCATCGCCAGCAGCGCCAACAGGTAGGGCGCGGCGATCAGCAGCTGCGAGTTCAGGTGTACGCCCAGCGCGGGCAGCGCCAGCCGCATCGCGTCGGCCGCGCCGAACACCAGACAACCCACCATCGTGCCGCGCAGCTTCCAGCCGCCGAAGATCACCGCGGCGATCACCACGTAGCCGCGGCCGGCGGTCATGTTCTGGTTGAACGCGCCGACTTCGCCGACCGCGAGATAGGCGCCGCCCAGTCCGGCCAGCACGCCGCACAGCAGCACGCTCTGCCGGCGCCGGCGGCGTACGTCGATCCCGGTCACGTCGGCCGATTGGGGATTCTCCCCGGCGGCGCGCAGTTCCAGGCCGAACCGGCTGCGCTGGACCAGCCACCACACCAGCGGGATCACGCCGACCAGCAGGTAGGCGGGCCAGCGATGGGCGAACAGCACCGGGCCCAGCAGCGGCAGGTCGGACAGGACGGGGATGTTCAGCGCGTCGACCTGATGCCCGGTCAGGTCGACCGAGTCCAGCAGGAAGCTGGTCAGGCCGAGCACGAGCGCGTTCAGGGCCAGCCCGACCACGTAGGTGTTGACCGACAGGCGATGGCTGAACTCGGCGTGCACGAAACCGATGACCAGTCCGGCGAGCATGCCGAAGACCAGGCCGAAGGAGGCGGATCCGGTCAACGAGGCGCCCCACACGGCGTTGAACGCACCGCCGAGCATCATCGCCTCGACCGAGATGTTGATCGTGCCGGCCCGTTCGGCGATGTACTCGCCACAGGCCGCGAAGGCCAGCGGCACGGTGAGTCGGACCGAACTGGCCAGGACCATGGCAAGGTCGTCGACCATGTCAACCTCCTGGTCTCAGGCGCCTGCGGTGCGCCGGCGGCGCACCTCGGCGTAGGCGGCGGGAAAGACCGTGGCCAGCACCAGGAGCGCGGTGACCACGGCGACGATGTAGCGCGGAACGCCGGTCGCGGACAGGAATCCGCCGCCCGCCCGCAGCGCCCCGAAGAACAGCGCGACGGGCACGGCAAGCATCGGCTTGTCCCGGGCCACCAGTGCCACCAGCAGGCCGTCGAAGCCGACGTTGTCGGCGAAGCCGTCCTGCATCCGGTGGCCGCTGCCGGTGAGCATCACCCCGCCCGCGAGGCCGGCGAACGCGCCGGAGGCGAGCAGTGCGCCGCCGCCGATCAGCACCGCGCCGACGCCGGCCCGGTGTGCGGCCTTGGGGTTGAGGCCGAGCATCCGCACCCGGAAGCCGAGCCGGCTGCGCACCAGCACCACCGAGGTGCCCACGGCGAGCGCGAGGGCGATGAAGATGCCCGCGCCGATGTTGAAGTCGGGGTATTCGCCGATCCGGGGCAGCCAGACCGACTCGGCCAGCATGTCCGTCTGCGATGTGGTGACCTGGCCGGCCACCGCCTTCTCGCGCAGCAGCGACGGCGAGTTGACCGCGTACGACACGGCCTGGTTCGCGACGAAGATCAGGAGCAGGGTGCTGATCACCACCGCGACGCCGCGCCAGTAGAAGAGCAGGGCCGCGATGGCCGCCCACAGGGCGCCGCCGACGGCGGCGCCGAGCAGGGCCAGCGTCAGGACCAGCGGACCGGGGCCCGGGGTGAACAGCGCGATCGCCGCGCCCACGGCCGCGCCGACCAGGAGTTGGCCCTCCTGGCCGATGTTGAAGATGCCGGCGCGGGCGGCGATCACCGAGCCGATCGCGACCAGGAGCAGGGGGGCGGCCTGGTCGATGCTCTGCCCGATGGCCGCGCCGTCGGCCAGGCTGCCGTCGTACATCGCGCTCGCCGCGTCCCCTGGGGATTGCCCGACCAGCGCGATGAGCAGGCCGGCCAGGACGAGTGCGGTGGACAACGACGCCGCGTACAGCAGCGGGGTGCCCAGGTCGGCGATCCGGAGCCGGCGACGCGGGCCGGCCGGCGGTGCGGCGACGGCCGGTGCGCGCTCGGATATCAGGGTCGGGGTCATGCCGCCTGGCCTCCCATCAGCAGGCCCAGTCGCTCGGTGTCGACGTCGGCGCGGTCCATCTCGCCGACGACGGCGCCCCGGTGGATGACCGCGACGCGGTGCGAGAGGGTGAGGATCTCCCCCAGTTCGGTGGACAGGAGCAGGACCGCGATGCCGGATCGGGCCGCGGCGTGCAGCCGTTCGGTCATGTACTCGATCGCGCCGATGTCCAGACCCCGGGTCGGCTGTGCGGCGACCAAAACCTTTGGCTGGGCCGCGAGTTCGCGGGCCAGCACCACCTTTTGCTGGTTGCCGCCGGACAGTTGCCGCATCGGGGTGTCCGGCGAGGGTGTGGCGATCTCGAACTCCTCGATCAACTGCCGGGCCCGCGCCGCCATTCGGCGCCGGCTGAGCAGTCCCCTGCTGGTCACCGAGCCCAGGTCCGCGAGGACCAGGTTCTCCGCGACGCTCATGTCCAGGACACAACCGGACACGTGTCGGTCCTCGGGCACGATGCCCACTCCGGCGGCGTGCATCGCGCCGGGTCGGCCGGCCGCCACCGGCGCACCGCACACCTCCACCCGGCCGGCGTTGAGCGGAAGCAGGCTGGAGAGCAGATCGCCCAGCGCCGCCTGGCCGTTGCCCTCGACACCGGCCAGGCCCAGGATCTCGCCGGCGCGCACCTCCAGGGTCAGTCCGCGCAGCAGCGGACGCCGGTCCGCGGTGCTCGCGTGCGCATCGCTGATCCGCAGCCGTACCTCGCCGGCCGGCGGCCTGGGATCCGGGGCGGGTGCAGCGGCCGGTTCGCGCACGTCCAGCAGCGCGGTGCCGCCGGTCGGCGTGCCGGTGCCGGGCTCGATCAGAGCGTCCAGTGCGCCGACCGCCGACGCGGCGGTCCATTTGGACAGTTCGCGGCCGACCATCTCCCGGGCCAGGGAGCGTACATCGGTGTCGGCGGTGGCCCGGCGGGCCACCACCCGCCCCTGGCGCATGATGGTGACCCGGTCGGTGGCGTGCACGATCTCGTCCAGCTTGTGGCTGATCAGGATCACCGCCTTGCCCTCGTCGGCGACCACCCGGCGCAGCACGGTGAACAGTTCGCGCGACTCCTCCAGGGTGAGCACCGAGGTCGGCTCGTCGAGGATGAGCACGCCGGGGTCACGGCGCAGGCACTTGACGATCTCGACGCGTTGCCGCTGCCCGGTGGACAGGTCCTCGACGCACGCGTCGGGGTCCACCTCCAGGCCGTAGCGTTCGCCGACTTCGCGCACCAGTGCCCGGGCCCGGTCCCGGTCCACCCGGCCCCGGTCGCCGAGCACCACGTTCTCCCACACGCTGAGTCGGTCCACCAGGCTGAAGTGCTGGTGCACCATGGAGATTCCGTGGGTCGCGGCGGCCGAGGGGTCGGCGATCGTGACGGGTTCGCCGCGCAGCAGGATCCGTCCGGTGTCCGGGACGACCAGGCCGAGCAGGATCTTCATCAGGGTGCTCTTGCCGGCGCCGTTCTCGCCGAGCAGGCCGTGGATCTCGCCGGCCTGCACCCGCAGCGAGACGTCCTCGCACGCCCGCACCGTGCCGAACCGCTTGCCGATGCCGAGCAGTTGCACGACGGGGACGGGGAGCACGGACGGCGCGGCCGGGTGCTCGGCTTCGGCCCGGGGTCGCGGGTCGGGTGTGGTCACGACGGTGTCACTTGCCTGCGGCGACGGCCTCATCGACCTTCACCTTCCCGCTGCCGATGTCCTGGATCAGTGCCTTGAGCTGTTGTTCCTGGTCACCGGTGGGCTTGCAGAGCTTGACCGTGGGCACCGGGTCCTTGCCCAGGTGCCATTCGCGGGCCACGCCCATCCGCAGGGTGCCCTTCTTGAAGTCCTCCAGGGCGCCGGCGAAGTAGGCGCCGGGGCTGAAGATCACCGACACCGCGTACTGCGCGCCGGGCGTCGAGCAGCGGTCGGTGCCGGGGGTGAGCGCGGGCACGCCCTTCTCGTTGGCGAGTTGGGTGACCACGTCGGTGGCGCCGCCGAGGTAGGGGTAGATCACCTTGACGCCCTGGCTGATCTGCGCCTGGGCGGCCTCCTTGGCCTTGCCGGAGTCGTTGAAGTCGCCGGTGAAGGTCTGCACCATCTCGGCGTCCGGGACGACCTTCCTGATCCCGGCCTCGAACGCCTTGGCCACGTCCCGGGCGAACTGGAGGTCGGGGCCGGTGATGTAGCCGGCCTTCTTGCCGCCGTTCTCCTTGAGGATCAGGCCGGCCGCGTAACCGGCCACGTACAGCGACTCGTTGATGTAGTCGAGGGACTGGGTGAACTCGGGGGTCTGGGTCACGCCCTGGCCGCCGCTGATGTACCAGGCGATGCCCTTGCACTGCGGTTCCTTGGCCGCGCTGAGCGCGTCCTTGAGTTCGCTGGCGCCGATCGCGATCATGTCGACCTTCTGCCGACACAGGTTGCGGGCCTGCTGGACGGCGTTGGCCGGGTTGATCTTGTCGACCACGACGAGCTTCCACCCGTTGGCGTCGGCATAGCCGTTCGCCTCGTCGACGAAGCTCTGGTAGTAGCCCTTGTCCTTGGTGTCGCCGGGGCTCATCACCCCGATGACGACCTTCTTGTCCTTGTTGACGTCGGGCTCGTTCGCGGGGAGGGTGCCGGCGCCGGGCGCACCGGCCGAGGCGGGCGCACCGGCGGAGGCGGAAGAGGAGGAGGAGCCACCGCCACAGGCGGTGACCAGCAGTCCCGGTATGATGACCGAGGCCGCGATGACTCGAACCATGTTCTTCATCGGAAGGTCTCCAGACGAATCAGGGCGCGTTGGTTCGACACGGACCGACGGATGCGCGGCAACCCGGACGGGCACGGTGGGCGTGCCGGGTTCGGGTGTGCGGTGCCGCGGCCGGGGTGGATGTCGGTCCGGCGGAGGGGCCCGTTCCGGTGCTGCCGGGGGTTCCGGCGCGGAAGCGGGTGGGGGTCGGTGCGCGGCGCCTGCGGCGCGCGCAACCGTCCGACAGTGGTGCGGAGTTGCCGAACATGCGGTCCCGCGGCGAGGCACTGCGCGAGATCGCGGGTGGTGCGATGGGTCAGCCGTTGCGGTATTCGTCGCGCGGCGGGGTGAAGATGTCCAGGATCCAGGTCTCGCCGTGCTCGGGGTCGCCGATGAACAGGCTGTCCCCGTGGTCGCAGCCCTTGGGCGCCCAGTAGACGTCGCCCGGGCCGAGCACCTGCCGCTCGTCCGAGTCGATCCGGAAGTCCAGCCTGCCCTTGAGCACCATGCCGTACTGCTCGTGCTCGGGATGGTCGTCGTAGGGGGTGGGTCCGCAGCCCTCGCGGATCCGCCACAGGGTCAGCATCATCTCGTCGCCGGTGTAGACCCGACGCCGGAATCCCGGCTTGACCTCGACGAACTCGCTGTCGTCGAAGGCCCACACGCGTTGTACGTCGCTCATGTCACGGCCGTCCTCTCCGGTTGATTCGCGCAATGGTTCCTCGGGCGGACCGACCCGCGGCCGATCCGGCGGACACGGCCCGGGGCGCGGCACTAGAACATCCGGGCGGTCATCTGCCGCTCCACCTCGCCGAGATGGTCGGCGGCGGCGCGCGCGGCGGCGTCGGGGATGCCGGCCGCGACCGCGTCGGCGATGCCGCGGTGCGAGCGGCAGGACTCGGCGATCACCTGGCGGACCGCCTCGGCGTTGCCCTCCGCGTCGAGGAGCGAGGCGAAGTCGCCGGACGCGAATACCGCGTCGAGCACCTTCGCGTACAGCTCGCGCAGCGTGGTGTTGCCACACGCGCGGGCCAGCGCCGCGTGGAAGCGGCGGTCCTGGCGGCGGAACGCCTCCAGGGTCATCTGTGGGTCGAAGCCGGCCGCGAGTTCGCCGATCTCGGCCCGCTCGTCGGGTGCGGCACGGATGGCGGCGAGGCGGGCGATGGCCACCTCGGTGACCTGGCGTACCTCGAACAGTTCCGAGACGCGCAACTTGCGGCCGTCGTCCGCGTCGAAGGACACGCCGGGCAGTCGCTCGGCGACGTAGAACCGGTTCCCGCGCTTGACCAGGCAACCGAGCGAGACGAGTCCCTGGATCGCCTCGCGCACCGAGGTGCGGGCCACCCCGAACTGCTCGCACAGGGTACGTTCCGGGGGCAGTTGGGCGCCCGGGCGCAGTTCGCCCTCGCGCACGCTCGCCAGGAGTGCGTCGCGGACCTCCTCGGAGATCGTGCGGCGCGCGACCTTGGCGAAGCGGATCCGGTCCCCCGGCGCCCGCAGGGGCACTACGCGTCCGCCAGGGACGCGAAGCGCTCGCGTTCCGCGTCCAGGTCCAGCGGCCGGATGATCGCCTCGTGTTCCTCGTCGCCCCAATACGCGGGCGGAACCAGCCACATGACCTCGAATTCGAGGCCGTCGGGGTCCTTGGCGTACAGGCTCTTGTTCGCGCCGTGGTCGCTCGCGCCGATCAACGCGCCCGCCGCCGTGAGGCGTTCGCGGGCCTCGGCCAGCGCGTCGAGCGTGGGCACCTCCCACGCGATGTGGTACATGCCCACGGTGCGCCGGCCGGCCTGGGAGTCGCCCGCCTCGGCACCGATGGTGAAGAACGCGATGTCGTGGTGGTTCTCCGAGGCCGGCGCCCGCATGAAGACGTAGCTGCCGGGCGGGCCGTCGATGACTGTGATGAAGTCCAGCACCTCGTTGTAGAACCGGGCGGTCCGGTGTGCGTCGCGCACGTACAGCACCGCGTGGTTCATCCCGGTAACGGCCACGATCGGGCCTCCTCAGGGTGTGGGTCAGGCTGTTGGTCTGACAATCAGAAGGTATGAAGCTCGGTCAGGTGTGGTCATTGGTCCCCCAGCACAACCCCACGCTTCACCCGCTGTGCACCTGGACGTTCACCGCCTTGGTACGGGTGTAGGCGTCCACGCCGGTCCGGGCGAACCCGCTGGCCCGGCGCGGCTCGCCGCGTCCGCCGTTCATGTCCGGCGCGAAATGGCAGTTCACGTTGACCTCACCGCAGTCCAGCGCGTCCGAGAAGCGGAACGCGCGCTCGATGTCGCGGGTGAACACCGTGCCGTTGAGGCCGTACCGGGTCCCGTTGGCCAGCGCGATCGCCTCGGCCTCGTCGCGGAAGGGCATCGCGGCCAGCACCGGCCCGAACACCTCCTCCTGCTCCACCTCGCAGCCGCGCCGCACCCCGCCCAGCACGGTCGGCGCGACATAGGTCGGCAGGAGTCCGTCCGCAAGGCCCGGTTCACCGACCACGGAGGCGTCGCCCGCATCCAGTGCCCGGCTCACGAAACCGCGGACCCGGTCCGCGTGCCGCTCGTTGATCAGGGGCCCGATGAAGGTGTCCGGGTGCAGCGCGTCACCCACCGGCAGCGTGGCCGCCGCCGCCGCGACCGCCTCCACCACCTGCTCGTACACCGACTCCTCGACCAGCAGCCGACTGCCCGCGACGCACACCTCGCCCATGTTCACGAACGCGGCCATCATCGCCCAGCCCACCGCCTGGTCCAGATCGGCGTCGGCGAACACCACGACCGGCGACTTGCCGCCCAGTTCCAGATGCACCGGGGTCAGGTTGCGGGCGGCGGCGGCCAGCACGTGGCGGCCGGTCTCGGTGCCGCCGGTCAGGCTGATCAGGTCGAACCGCCTGTCGGTGATCAACCGCTCGCCGACCGTCGAACCCGGCCCGAGCACGATGTTCACCACCCCCGCCGGCAGCCCGGCGGCGGTCAGGATCCGGCCCAGTTCGACCAGCGTCACCACCGCGTCCACCGGCGGCTTGGCCACGATCGAGCAGCCCGCCGCGAGCGCCGAGGCGATCCGCTGGCTGCCCGTCATCAGCGGCCCGTTCCACGGCAACAACTCGGCCACCACGCCGGCCGGCTCGCGCAGCCGCAGGGTCAGCAGGTCGGGGCCGCCGCCGGGCAGCAGGTCCGGCGGGAAGGACGAGCGCCGCACGTCGCCATGCGCCGTGCGGCAGATCGCCGCGGCGTAGGAGAAGGCGTTGGCCGCCTCGTACACGTCGTTGGTCAACGCCCCGGAGATCGCCTTGCCCGTGTCCATCGCCTCCAGCGCGGCCAGCCGGCCGGCGTCCGCGCGGATCGCCGCGGCCGCCGCCTCCAACACCTCGGCCTTGCGCGGGCCCGGCATGCGCCGCCACACCCCGGCGTCGAAGCTGGTGCGCGCGGCCGAGATCGCCGCCTCGACCTCGGCATCGCTCGCCGCCAGGTAGCAGGCGGGCTGCCCACCGGTCGAGGGGTCGAACACCGGCAGCTGCTCGCCGTCGAACGACTCGCGCCCGTCGATCAGCTGCGGGTACGGGTCCGGGCGCAGCCACTCGGCGCGGATGCGCGGCTCGCTGCTGGTGGTGTCGGACATGCGGCAACTCCCTGGACGCGGCGGACGGGCCTTCGAGCCGGATACGCCGTGCCGGGCGCCGCAACCTGGTAAGCCTCGCCCGACACGGCACCGGTTCAGGTTTGCCCTCGCCGCCCTGTGCTCGCATTGTGTCCCCGGCATGTACTGAGCCCACTTGATTGTGCTCCCGGCCACGATGCCTGCGGACCGCGCCGGGCCTAGTGTCCCCGGACATGGTGAGTTCGCAGGTGAGAGCAACGTGAGCGGCGCCGGGCCGACGCGGCCCGACCTGTTGGTCGTCGGCGGTGACGTGGTCACCATGAACGCGCGCCGCGAGGTGCTGCTGGGCGGCACGGTCGCCGTCGCGGGCGAGCGCATCCTCGCCGTCGGCGCCACCGGCGAGCTGCGGGCCCGCTGGCCGGGCACGCCCGAGTGGGACGCGAGCGACTGCGTCGTCACGCCGGGCATGGTCAACGCGCACCTGCACCAGACCGGCGATCCGCTGGCCCGCGCCCGAATACCGGACGACCTGCCACCGGGCGCCTCCGTGGACACCTGGGCGGTGCCGCTGCACGCGGCGCATCGACCCGACGACGACGAACTGTCCGCGCTGCTCGCCGGCGTGGAGAGCGTGCGCAACGGCGTCACCACGATCATCGAGGCGGGCACCGTGGCCCACCCGCATCGGGTGGCCGCCGCGATGACCGAGGTCGGCGTGCGCGGCGGCATCGGCGCATGGGGCTGGGACGTGCCCGGCGCACCGTTCGCCGCCCCGGCCGCCGAGGTGCTGGACCGGCTCGCCGAACTGGTCGCCGCCTACCCGGCCGGCGGCTCGGTCGAGGGCTGGGTCACCCTGGTCGGGCACGGCCTGGCCTCGGACGAACTGCTCACCGGCGCCGCCGACCTGGCCCGCGACACCGGCGCCCGGATGACGATGCACCTGTCCCCGTCGAGCGCCGACCCCGACGACTACCTGCGCCGCACCGGGCGCCGGCCCGTACTGCACCTGGCCGAGTTGGGTGTGCTGGGCCCGCACCTGCTGCTCGCGCACGCGGTGTGGCTCGACGACGCCGAGGTCGAGGCGTTGTTGGCGGACCGTACCGCGGTCGCCTACTGCCCGTGGGCCTATCTGCGGCTGGGCCAGGGCGTCACGCACGCCGGGCGGCACGCCGAGTTGTCGCGCCGCGGCGGCCGGCTCGCGCTGGGCACCGACGCGGGCAACGCCGCCGACTCGGCCGATCTGCTGCGCACCGCAGCGCTCGCGGTGGGCCTGGCCAAGGACATGGCGATCGACCCCACCGGCCTCGGCGCCGCCGAGGCGCTGGAGTTGGCCACCATCGGCGGCGCCGAGGCGGTCGGCATGGCCGATCGCATCGGCTCGCTCGAACCCGGCAAGTACGCCGACCTGGTCGTGCACGACGCCACCGGCCCGCAGTGGACCCCGCGCGGCGACATCGCCCAGCAGCTGGTGTGGTCCTCGGACGGCCGCTCGGTGCGCGACGTGCTGATCGGCGGCCGGGTCGTGGTCCGCGACCACACCTGCGTCACCGTCGACGAGCGGGCCCTGCGCACCTTCGCCGCCCGCGCGTCGACCGCCCTGCTCGCCCGGGCCGGCGTACCGCTGCGCACGCGCTGGCCGACGGTGCCGGCGCACTGAGTCGCGTATCGGGTCGCGCATCGGGTCGCGCACCACCGGGTTCGGTCCGCCGAACGCCGCGTCCCGCATCCCACAGTTTTCGCCAACGGAGGAGCCCCACATGCGAGTTGCCGTAGTCACCGCCCCCGAACAGGTCGATCTGCGCGAGGAGCCGGTGCCCGAGGTCGGGCCGCAGGACGTGCTCGTGCGGGTCGGTCGCACCGGCCTGTGCACCATGGAGCGCCGGCTCTACCTGGGCACCAAGCCGATCTACCCGGTCGCCCCCGGCCACGAGGTCGCCGGCGAGGTGGTCGCGCTCGGCAGCGCCGTCGCCGGACTGCCCGGGGTCGCGGCCGTCGGCGACACGGTCACCGTCGACCTGCTCACCCGCTGCGGCACCTGCACCTCGTGTCGGCGCGGGCGCAGCGCGCTGTGCAAACGACCGCAGGGCGGCGCGCTGGCCGACGGCACCATCTCGATGGGCGCCGGCTTCGCCGAGTTCGTCAAGGTCGCGGCGGTACAGACGTTCCGCACCGGCGACGCGCCGATCGCGCACGCCGCGATGGGCGAGCCGCTGGCCTGCGTCGCGCACTCGGTCCGGCTGGGCGGCCTGCGGGCCGGCGACCGGGTCGCGGTGATCGGCGCCGGGTACATGGGTCGGCTGCACCTGGCCCTGGCCCGGTTCAAGGGCGCCGAGTCGGTCGGCCTGATCGACATCAGCGACGACCGGCTCGCCGAGGCCCGCGCGGCCGGCGCCGACTGGACGAGCACCCCGGAGGAGGCCGCCGGCACCGGCGGCAAGCAGGACGTCGTCTTCGTCACCGCCGGCGCCCCCGGTGCCGTGGAGACCGCGCTGTCCCTGTGCGACGACGGCGGCACGGTGGTGCTGTTCGGCGCCTTCCCCAAGGACGTCCTGGCCGGTGTCGGGCCCGACCACGTGCACCACCACGAACTGAGCATCGTCGGCGTGTACAGCCAGGAACCGCAGGACTGGACCGAGGCCGCCGCGATCATCGCCTCCGGACGCCTGGCCGCCGAACTGGACGCGCTGGTCACCGCGACCTACCCGCTCGCCGAGGTCGACGCCGCCTTCCGGCTGGCGGCCGAGTCGCCGGTCTACCGCGTCCTCGTGGGCGGTTGAGCATGTCCGGCTCGCCCGCGGTCGTCGTCGGCGTCGACGTCGGGAGCAACTCGGTACGCGCCCTCGCGCTCGACCCGGACGGCGTCGTCCTGGGCGCGACCACCGCCGGCTACCCCGGTGCAACCGGCTGGGAGCCCGGCCACGCCGACCCGTACGCCTGGTTCGCCGCCACCGCGCAGGCGCTCGCCGAACTGCGCGCGCTGGTGCCCGGTGCGGCCCGTCCCGCCGCGCTGTGCCTGGGCGGCCAGAGCCCGACCACCGTGCCCGATGCGGTGCCCCGACCCGGTATCGCCGCGGCGCTGACCTGCCGGCACCCGGCGGGCGCGACCGGATCGCCGGTCGAGCAGCATCACGCGCAACACGCCGCGCTGCGCGCCGCCCACGGACCCGACGTGCAGGCGTGGCAGCTCTACGACTGGCTGGCCGCCCGGTTCGGCGCGGAGCGGGCACAGGCCCGCTGGCCCGGGGATCCGCCGCTGACCGGCTACGGGCCGATCGTGGCGACCGGGTCGGTGGTGGGCACGGTCGGCACCGGGCACGACATCGCGGCCGGCACCCCGCTGGTGGCCGGCGCCCAGGACGCGTATCTGGCGTTCTGGGCGGGTGGGCTGGACCGGCCCGGCCGGGCGATGGACCCCGGCGGGCGGACCGGCGGCCTGGCCGTCGCGGTGCCCGCGGGCTCGCCCGCCGCCGATGCGTACGCGCTGCCCTCGGCGGTGTCCGGGATCGACATCGTCGGCGGTCCGGTCGCCGCGCACGGGCTGATCCTGGAGTGGCTGCGCGACCTGACCGGACGCGACGTGCGCGACCTGCTCGCATTGGCCGCCGAGGTGCCACCCGGCGCCCGCGGCGTCCTGGTGCTGCCCTACCTGGAAGGCGAGCGTGCACCGCGCTGGAACCGCGAGTTGCGCGGCGAGGTCTTCGGGCTGAGCGCCGGCTCCGGACCCGGCGAACTGGCCCGCGCGGTCCTGGAGGGCACCGCGTACGGCCTCGCGCACATCGCACGGGAACTGGGTGCGCGCGGCGCCCGACTGGACACCCTGGTCTGCGCCGGATCGCCCGCGCGCAGCCCGCTGTGGTGCTCGATCAAGGCCGCCGTGCTCGGCGTGCCGGTCGAGGTGCCCGCGGAGACCGACCTGGCCGCCTACGGCGCGGCGCTCGCCGCCGGCGCGGGGGCGCGCTGGTGGCCCGCGCCCGGTGCCGGGCGCGCCGGCGACTGGCCGCGCCCGGCGATGACCGTGCTCGACCCCGAACCGCGTCCCGAGTACGCGGCCGGCCTGCGCCGCTTCCTCGACCTGGGTGACGCGGCGCAGGCGCGTCTGTCCGTACCGGCCGACGCCGGCGATTCGACCCGCTCCGGACCGAACCCCTCCGGCCCGACCCCTGCCGAACCGAACCTCTCCGCGAACCTCTCCGAACCGAACCTCTCCGAGGAGCCGACGTGCCCAATCCGGTGATTTTCATGGACCTGCCGACCCCCGACGTGGAGGCCACCTCCGCGTTCTACGCGGCGCTGTTCGACTGGGACTTCAAGCGGCGACCCGCCGGCGAGTTCAGCGAGGTGCTCCCGGGCGTCAAGCCCAATCTCGGGATCCGCCGCGAGGCGCGCCCGGCGGTGGGGCCGGTGCCGCGCATCTACGTGATGGTCGACGAGCCGCCCGCCTACCTCGACAAGGCGGTCGCGGCCGGCGCGAGCGTGTTGTGGGAGGAGAAGCCGTGGGCCGAGTTCGAGGCCCGCTACGCGGCGTTCCGCGACCCGTGGGGCAACGAGGTCGTGCTGTGGCGCGACAAGGGCACCTACTTCACCCACGGCCACGCCCACCAGGTCTGACGCCTCGTCGCATCCGGTTTGCCACACGCGAGTTCGCCACGCGCGAGTTCGCCACGCGCGAACTTCCCACGCCCGAGTTCTCCCGCAGCCCCTCTGCGCTGCCCGGCACCCCCATTGCCCCGCAACCCAGTTCCCCCGGAAAGGACCCCGTATGACCAACACCCTGGTCTTCGTCGACATGCCCACACCCGACGTCGACGCGACCACCGAGTTCTACCGCGAGCTGTTCGGCTGGACCATCAACCCGCGTCCGCAGGGCGTCTTCCACCAGATCGTCCCGGGCGAGGGACTGCACCTGGGCCTGTACGACGAGGTCGCCCAGGTGCCCGACCCGGCGCCGCTGCCCCAACAGCCGCGCGCCGGCCTGCACGCCCGGGTGTACATCCTGGTCGACGCGGCCCCCAGCGAATACCTGAACAAGGCCGTGCTGCTGGGCGCGACCGCGCTGTGGGAGCAGTGCTTCTGGGAGGAGTTCGGCGGTCACCACGCCTCGTTCCTGGACCCGTGGGGGAACCAGATCGTGATGTGGGAGAAGTGAGGTAGCACGTAGCGCCCATACGGCCACATGCCGGTATCCGCGATCCGAGTCGGATCGCGGATACCGGCATGTGGCCGTCCCGGCTCGGAGCGGACCGACGCTCAGGCGCGGTTCAGGACCGGGCGCGGGTAGGGCGAATCCGCCGGGTTGACGTCGGTGCCGGGGGCGACCAGGGCGTCCAGGCGGGCCAGCGTGTCGGAGGTCAACCGCACGGCGCAGGCGCCGAGTTGAGATTCCAACTGCTCCTCGGTGCGCGGGCCGATGATCGCCGAGGTGACGTTCGGGTGGGCCAGCGCGAAGGCCAGGGCCAACTCCGGCAGCGAGCAGCCGGCGTCGTCGGCGATCGCGGCGAACTCCTCGACCAGTGCGGTCTTCGCGGCCCGCACGGCGGCGTCCGCGTGATCGAAGTGCTCGGCGTTGCGCACCGCCCGCGAATCGGCGGAAACGGCTTGTCCCGCCCGGTACTTGCCGGTCAGCCAGCCGCCGTTGAGCGGGCTGAACACCAGCACGCCCAGGCCGTACCGCCCGCACGTGGGCAGTGCGGCCGTCTCCGCGTGCCGGGCGAACGCCGAATAGGCCAGCTGCTCGACCGCGAAACGCTCGTGGCCGCGCCGCTCGGCGATCCACTGTGCCTCGACGATGCTCTCCGCGGGCAGTGCGGAGGAGCCGATCGCGCGCACCTTGCCCTGCCGGACCAGGTCGGTCAGGGCGCCGAGCGTCTCGTCCGGGTCGGTGCCCGGGTCGGGGCGGTGCAGTTGGTAGAGGTCGAGGTGGTCGGTCTCCAGGCGACGCAGGCTGTCCTCCACGGCGCGAAAGATCCAGCGCCGCGAGGCCCCGCGGCGCAGCGGCGCGTCCGGGTCCATCGCCTCGCCGAACTTGGTCGCCAGCACCACGTCGTCGCGCCGGCCCTTGAGCGCCTTGGCCAGGATCGCCTCGCTCTCGCCGAACGCGTACACGTCGGCGGTGTCCACCAGGTTGATCCCGGCGTCGAGCGCGCGATGCACCATGCGGACGCACACGTCGTGGTCCGGGTTGCCCCACGCGCCGAACATCATCGTGCCCAGGCACAGTCGGCTGACCCGCATGCCGGTGCGACCGAGCGGGGTGTACTCCACGGGTGCCCTCCAAGGGTGATCGTCGCAGGTCCTCCCCCGAGGCTGGCACGACGGCGCGTGTGCACCGATGTGGTCCCGGCGCAGCGCAGGGGCCGTTTGTTCGTGCCTCAAGCACATATCGGGGCCGTTTCCCGGCGCCTACCTTCGGCTGTATCGCAAACATCCCAGGTGACGGGGAGGAAGCTGTGCCGACTGACCAGCTGGGGGCTGCGGAACGTGCCCTGGACGAGCGGGTGGCGGAACTTCGCCGGACCGCGGCGGCGCGAGAGAGCGACGGGCTCGTGGTCGCTCCCCTGCCGAGCGAGATGTTGCAGCCGTGGGAGGTCTGGGACCGGGACCTGTTCGACCTGGAGATGATCCGGGTGTTCGCCCGCTCGTGGGTGTGGCTGGGCGACACGGAGGATCTGCGCCGACCCGGCGACTTCGTCACCGGGCGGATCGGCAGCCAGTCGGTGCTGGTGGTCAAGCAGCGGGACGGCTCGATCAAGGGCTTCCTGAACAACTGCCGGCACCGTGCCTCCGGCGTCGCGTTCGATGCGGCGGGCAACTGCGGCAAGGCGTTCGCGTGCCCGTACCACGCCTGGACGTACGGTCTGGACGGCAAGCTGCTGTCGATTCCGGACATGAACCGGATGTACGGGCCGGACTTCCCGATGCAGCAGTACGGCCTGGTGCCCATCCGGGTGCACGTGGCCTTCGACAAGCTCGTCTTCGCGTGCCTGTCGCACAAGGCGCCGACGTTCGAGGAGTGGATCGCGCCACTGCTGCCGCGCTACACGGCGTACAAGATCGGCGAGTACCACCGCTACCACCGCGAGTTGGACGAGGAGTACGCGTTCAACTGGAAGGCGTTCGTGGAGAACTCCAACGACGACTACCACGTGCGGTTCGTGCACCGACGGCTGAACAAGGTGCGCAAGCAGATGGACACCATCGTGCGCTTCGAGGGCCGGACCACCAGCGGCTACAAGCCGCACAGCGACGCGTACGACATGTCGCTCGGGCGCACCGACCTGGGCGAGGAGGACCTGCGCGGGAGCTACGCGGAGTTCATCTACCCCAACCTCACGCCGCTGCCCTACGCATCCCAGTTGATCATGGTGCGCGCCGACCCGATCGCGCCGGACCGGACCCGGTTGTTCTCCCGGATCTACGGGCTGACCGAGGACATCGAGCTCCAGGAGCGCGAGTTGGTCAACCTGGAGCTGACCAACAAGGAGGACACGGACATGGTGACCGTGCTCATGGAGAACCTCCGTTCGCCGTTCTACCGGGTCGGTCCGCCCAGTGCCTGGGAGGGTCGCGCGCAGCACATGATGCGGCAGATCCGCCGGGACGTGGCCACGCCGTTGGCCGCCGACGAGTTCACCGGTCCGATCGACTGAGCGCCGCCGCCCCTGCCGCGCCCGCGCGGCGGTTCGACACCCATCCCGACACACCGGAACGTGAGAGGAGCCACCGCGATGGAACCGACGCTGACCGAGGCCCGCTGGACCCATATCGCGCTGCCGTCGTCCGACCTGGAGGCGGCGGTCGAGTTCTACACCTCGTTCACCCCGCTGGTGGTGGTCTCGCGGCACAGCGACGCCGCGGGTTCCAATGCCTGGTTGTCCAACCCCAACCAGGTCCACACGCCGTTCGTGCTGGTCCTGGTCGCCTTCGACAAGGACAAGGGCAAGCCGCAGCCGCAGCTGACCCCGTTCGCACACCTGGGCATGGAGGTGGCCGCCCGCGCGGACGTGGACGCCGTCGCCGAGCGGGCCCGTGCCGCCGGCTGCCTGCACTGGGAGCCGATGGACGTGCCGCCGCCGGTGGGCTACATCTGCGCGCTCAAGGACCCGGACGGCAACGTGGTGGAGATCTCGCACAACCAGCAGGTGTTCGCGGAGGTCCGCGAGCTGTGGGGCGACCGGGCCGACGCGTGAGCGACCCGGCGCGGACCCGGCGGGCCGTCGAGGCGTATGTCGCGGCGCTCAACTCCGGAGATCCGGACGCGATCGCGGCCCGGGTGAGCGAGGACTTCCACAACGAGCACACCTCGGTGTTCGGCCGCAGTCTGCGCGGGCGCACCGCGTATCGCGAGCGACTGCCTGGATTCCTGGCCGAGTTCGAGGGGCTGCATTACGCCGTCGAGGACCTGCTCGTGGACGGGGATCGGGCCGCGCTCGCGTACACCATGACGTTTCGCCTGCGCGGCGCGTTTCGCCCGCGCGGCGCGGCGACCGGTGAACCCGTGCGGATCCGCGGGGTGTTCCGGCTGCGTGTGCTGGGCGATCTGGTCGCGCATCGCGTGGACTACTGGGACGGCGCCGAGTTCGAGCGGCAGACGGCCGGCGTCGAGAAGAACCACTGACAACCATCGAAGGGAACGACTGTGCAAACCTTTTCCGCCACCGGGGCAGGCAAGCTCCGCCGGATGCGCCGGATGTTCGGCGCGGACGGCCGCGCCGTGTTCGTCGCCATCGACCACGCCGCCTACATGGGCGAGGGGCCGCCGCTGGGCGAGCCGATGGCGCAGATCGCCGCCGGCGGGCCGGACGCGGTGCTCGCGACCTGGCACCTGGCCCGGGCCTACGCCGACACGTTCGCCGATTCCGGGCTGGTGTTGCGGATCGACGGCGGAGCCTCGGAGTTGGGCGACTTCGCCCCGGGCGATGTCACCGACATCATGCATTTGCCCGAGCAGGCATTGAAGCTGGGCGCCGACTGCGTGGTCGTGCTGGCCTTCCCCGGTGCGCCCGACGAGCACCTGTCGTTGCAGCGGCTCGCCCGGCTCACCTCCGAGTGCGAACAGCTCGGCCTGCCGGTGATGGCCGAGATGATTCCCGGGGGCTGGGGCAAGGCGGTGCCGTGGACCACGGAGAACGTGGCCCGCGCGGCGCGGATCGGCGCCGAACTGGGCGCCGACATCGTCAAGACGGTCTGCCCGGGGCGCCCCGAGGAGTTCGCCGCCGTGGTCGCGGCGTGTCCGGTCCCGGTCGTGGCGCTGGGCGGGCCCAAGTCGGACAGCGAGGACGAGGTCGTCGCGCTGGCCAAGGGTGTCGTCTCGGCGGGCGGTGCGGGGGTGGCCTTCGGCCGGAACGTTTGGGGGTCGGCCAAGCCGCAATTGCTTGTGGAGCGGTTGCGCGATGCGGTTCATGGGGGCGGGGTTTGATTCGGCCTGCGGCCCGCTCGTCCTCATGCGCCGGACGGGCTGGGGTTGTGGCGGGCCTCGGGCGCGCTCGAACGGCCTTCGGCCTGTTGTCCTCAAACGCCGGACGGGCTGATTTGGATTCCGCCGACGTTCGGGTCGGGGCTGCGGTTCCCGGTGTCCTCAAACGCCGGACGGGCTGAATTGGTGGTCTTGAACGCCGGGCGGGTGTGGGTTGTTCGTCCGGCGTTTTTCTTTCCTTGTGTCGAGTGTTGTCTTTGCCATGCCTGTGATCAGGAGTTGCGATCATGTCCCAACAGGTCACCCCCGTATCCCGGGTGGTCATCCGGTTCGCCGGTGACTCCGGGGACGGTATGCAGCTTGCCGGCGATCGGTTCACCGCGCAGGCCGCGTTTTTCGGCAACGACGTCTCCACCTTTCCCGACTTTCCGGCCGAGATCCGCGCTCCTGCGGGCACTCTGCCGGGGGTCTCCGCCTTCCAGGTGCAGTTCGCCGACCACCGGGTCACCACCCCCGGGGACGCGGCCGACGTGCTGGTCGCGATGAACCCGGCCGCGCTGCGGGTGAATCTGCCCGATCTGCCGCACGGCGCCCAGATCATCGCGGATGCCGACGAGTTCACCGCGCGCAACCTGGTCAAGGCGGGCTACCCGGTGGGTACCGACCCGCTCACCGACGATTCGCTGGCCGAGTATCGGTTGCACGCGGTGCCGCTGACCGGCCTGACCGTCGAGGCGCTGCGCGCGTTCGAACTGCCGCGCAAGGACGCCGAGCGGGCCAAGAACATGTTCGCCCTGGGTCTGGTGTCGTGGTTGTATCACCGTCCGACCGAGGCCATCGTGGCCTTCCTGCGGGAGAAGTTCGCCGCGCGTCCGCACCTGGCCGCGGCCAACGTGGCCGCGTTCACCGCGGGTTGGCACTTCGGCGAGACCACCGAGTCGTTCGCGGTGAGCCACGAGGTGCCCGCGGCCCCGCGCACTCCCGGCCGGCACCGCACGATCACCGGCAACCGGGCGCTCGCCTACGGGCTGATCGCCGCCGCCGAGCGGGCCGGACTGCCGCTGTTCCTGGGCTCGTACCCGATCACCCCGGCCTCCGACATCCTGCACGAGCTGAGCCGGCACCGGCACTTCGGGGTGACCACGTTCCAGGCCGAGGACGAGATCGCCGGGATCGGCGCGGCGCTGGGCGCGGCATTCGGCGGCGCCCTGGGGGTGACCACCACGTCCGGCCCCGGGCTCGCGCTCAAGGCGGAGACGATCGGTCTGGCGGTCTCGCTCGAACTGCCGCTGGTGATCGTGGACGTGCAGCGCGGCGGCCCCTCGACCGGGCTGCCCACCAAGACCGAACAGGCCGACCTGTTCCAGGCGTTGTACGGGCGCAACGGTGAGTCGCCGGTGCCGGTGTTGGCCGCCTCCTCTCCCGGCGACTGCTTCGACACGGCCGTCGAGGCGGTCCGGATCGCGGTCGTCTACCGCACCCCGGTGGTGCTGCTGTCGGACGGCTACCTGGCCAACGGCTCGGAGCCGTGGCGGGTGCCCGATCTCGACGAACTGCCCACGATCGACCCGGTGTTCGCCACCGGACCGAATGCGGTCGACGCGTCCGGCGCGCCGTGCTTCCAGCCCTATCTGCGCGATCCGCACACCCTGGCCCGCCCCTGGGCGGTGCCCGGCACGCCCGGTCTGGAACACCGGGTGGGCGGCCTGGAGAAGGCCGACCGCACCGGCGAGATCTCCTACGACGCGGCCAACCACGAACACATGGTGCGCACCCGGCGGGCCAAGGTGGACGGGATCGCCCGCGAGTTGCCGCCGCTGACCGTCGAGGATCCGGACGGGGCCGCCGAGGTGCTGGTGCTCGGGTGGGGTTCCACCGCCGGACCGATCACCGCCGCGTGCGCGGAGGTTCGTGCCGCGGGCGGCTCGGTGGCCCGGGCCCATGTACGCCATCTCGACCCGCTGCCGGCCGACCTCGGCGACCTGCTCGCCCGCTATCGGCGGGTGCTCGTCCCGGAGATGAACCTGGGTCAGCTCGCCCGGTTGTTGCGCGCCCGGTATCTGGTCGACGTCGAATCCCTCACCCAGGTGCGCGGCATGCCGTTCAAGGTGGCCGAACTGCGCACCGCGATCGAGAAGGTCGCCGCCGATGCCTGAGTCACCGCTTCTCACCATCGCCGGGCCGGCGGCGGATCCCCCGCTGTCCGCCCGCGACTTCCGCAGCGATCAGGAGGTGCGCTGGTGCCCGGGTTGCGGCGACTACGCCATCCTGGCCGCCGTCCAGGGCTTCCTGCCCGAACTGGGCCTGCGCCGGGAGAACATCGTCTTCGTCTCGGGCATCGGCTGTTCCAGCCGCTTCCCGTATTACCTGGACACCTACGGCATGCACTCGATCCACGGCCGCGCGCCGGCGATCGCCACCGGATTGGCGGTGTCCCGGCCCGACCTGAGCGTGTGGGTGGTCACCGGTGACGGCGACGCGCTCTCGATCGGCGGCAACCACCTGATCCACGCGCTGCGGCGCAACGTCAACCTGAAGATCCTGCTGTTCAACAACCGGATCTACGGCCTGACCAAGGGTCAGTACTCGCCGACCTCCGAAACCGGCAAGATCACCAAGTCCACCCCGGCGGGTTCGCTCGACCACCCGTTCAACCCGGTCTCGCTCGCGCTCGGCGCCGAGGCGGGGTTCGTCGCCCGCACCATCGACTCCGACCGCAGGCACCTGACCTCGGTGCTGCGCGCCGCGGCGGCCCACGAGGGCACCGCGCTGGTGGAGATCTACCAGAACTGCAACATCTTCAACGACGGCGCGTTCGAGCAGCTCAAGACGCCCGGCATCCGGGACGACTTCCTGCTGCGGCTCGAACACGGCGAGCCGATGCGCTACGGGCCGGACGGCGCGCGCACCGTGGTGCGCGATCCGGGCGGCGGGCTGCGTCCGGGGGGTCCGGACGACATCGCGGTGACGCACGACGCGCGGACGCTCGACCCGGTGCCCGCGTTCGCGCTGTCCCGGTTGCCGGAGGCGGGCGGGCCCACCCCGATCGGGGTGTTCCGCAGCGTGCGCCGGCCCGCGTACGACCGCCAGGTGGTCGAGCAGGGCCGCCGGGCGCTCGCCGAGCGCGGGCCGGGCCGTCTCGCCGACCTGCTCGGCGGCGACGCCTGGACGGTGCCCGAGCCGACGATGCCCGACCCGCGACCCGTCGGAGGTGGTCCCGCGTGACCTACGTCATCGGCGCGAACTGCGTGGACGTCAAGGACCTCACCTGCGTGGCCGAATGCCCGGTCGACTGCATCTTCGAGGGCGACCGCATGCTCTACATCCATCCCGAACAGTGCGTGGACTGCGGCGCCTGCGAGCCGGTCTGCCCGGTCGAGGCCATCTACCACGTGGACGACCTGCCCGCCGACTGGCTGTGGCACCTGGACGCGGCGACCGAGGCCACCGCGGGCCGCGAGGACGTCGAGCCGGTGCCCGATCCGCCGGCCGTGGCCGCACTGCCGGCCCGACCCGCGACCGGGTGAGCCGCCCGGGGCCGTGTCCCCACCCATCGAGAAGACACTCCGGACACACCGAGAAGAAGAGGAGGCTGACGTGACCGACTGGCGCCTTGCCGTAGACATCGGTGGCACTTTCACCGACGTGGTCCTGCTGGATGCCGACACCGGCCGCGTGGTGGTCGAGAAGACGCTGACCACCCCGTCCGCCCCGCTCGGCGGGGTCCGGGCGGGCGTGACCTCCGCGCTGACCAAGGCCGGCATCACGCCGGCCGACATCACCCGGCCCATCGTGCACGCGACCACGCTGATCACCAACGCCCTGATCGAGGGCAAGACCGGCCGCGCCGCGCTGGTGACCACCGCGGGCTTCGGCGACACGCTGGAGATCCGCAACGAGCACCGGTACGACATGTACGACCTCCAGATCGAGTTCCCGGCCCCGCCCATCCCGCGCGAGCTGGTCTTCGAGATCGACGAGCGCACCACCGCGACCGGAGAGGTCCGTACCGCGCCGAGCGAAGCCGAACTCGACGCACTGGCCGCCCGGTTGGCCGCGAACGAGGTCGAGGCGGTCGCGGTGTGCCTGCTCAACTCGTACGCGAACGCGGCCAACGAGCGCGCGGTCGCCGAGGGGCTGGCCAAGCGGCTGTCGGTGCCGGTGTGCGCGTCGCACGAGGTGACCCCGCAGATCCGCGAGTATCCGCGCATGGTCACCACCGCGTGCAACGCGGCCACGATGCCGGTGATCGGCCCCTACTTGACCGAGCTCCGGGCCTGGCTGACCGCCGAGGGCTTCGGCGCGTCGGTGCTGATGATGCTCTCCAACGGCGGCGTGGTCTCCGCCGACGACGCCCGCCGGGTGCCGATCCGGTTGGTCGAGTCCGGCCCGGCCGCCGGCGCGCTGGCCGGCGTCTGGTACGCCCGACGCCTGGGCGAGGAACGGCTGTTCTGCTTCGACATGGGCGGCACCACCGCCAAGTCCTGTCTGATCGAGGACTACCGGCCCGAGTTGACCAACGCGTTCGAGGTGGCCCGGGTCTACCGGTTCAAGAAGGGCTCGGGCTACCCGTGCTCGATCCCCTCGGTCGACCTGGTCGAGATCGGCGCGGGCGGCGGAAGCCTGGCCCGGGTCGACGAGTTGGGTCTGCTCAAGGTCGGCCCGGACTCCGCCGGCGCCGACCCGGGCCCGGTCGGCTACGCCCGCGGCGGCACCGTTCCGGCGACCACCGACGCGGACCTGGTGCTCGGTCTGCTCGATCCGCAGTACTTCCTCGGTGGCGAGATGCCGCTGGATCTGCCCGCCGCGCGGGCCGCGTTCGCCCCGCTTGCCGAGCGGCTGGGCGCCGGCTCCGACGCGGACCACGTCGCGGTCGGCGTGTACGAGGTGATCAACCAGAACATGGCCGCGTCCGCCCGGATGCACGCCGTGGAGCGCGGCATCGACCTGCGCGGCGTCGCGCTGATCGCCTTCGGCGGTGCCGGGCCGGTGCACGCGTGCGGGGTGGCCACGCTCCTGGAGGCGCCGCGGGTGATCTTCCCGGTCAACGCGAGCGTGTTGTCCGCGTTCGGCACTCTGGTCAGCCCGGTCCGCATCGACCTGGCCCGGAGCATGGTCCGCACGCTCGACGAGAGCGTGTCCGCCGCCCGGGACACGCTGCTCGCCGACATGCGACAGGAGGCGCGCCGGGTGCTCGCCGCCGCCGGTGCGCAGGAGGGCGACGTGAGCTTCCGCTACGGCCTGGACGCGCGCTACGAGGGCCAGGGCAACGAGATCACCCTGTGGGTCGGCGAGGGCGACGCGTGGCCCACCTCGCTCGCCGACACCGTCGAGCAGTTCCACACCGAGTACCAGAAGATCTACGGCCTGCGGATCCCCGACGTCGGCGTCGAGGTGGTCACCTGGCGGGTCGCCGCGTGGTCGGACGCCCCCGGCTTCGAGGTGCCCACGGTGCCGGTCGGCACCGGCAGTCCCACCCCGAACCGCTATCGCGCGGCCCGCTTCCGGCTCGGCACGCCCGCCGTGGACGTGCCGGTCTACCGCCGCGCCGAACTCGGCGCCGGCCACCGCTTCCCCGGTCCGGCCCTGATCGAGGAGCGCGAGACCACCTCGGTCGTCCCGGACGGCTGGACCTGCGAGGTCGCCCCCGACGGCTCGATCATCGCCACCGCAACCACGGCCTCCGAGGAGGGATCCGCGTGACCCGCACCTTCGACGCGATCGAGCTGGAAGTCCTGTGGGGCTCCCTCGTCGCCACCGTCAACGAGCAGGCCAAGGCCCTTCAGCGGGCCGCGTTCAGCCCGATCGTGCGCGAGGCCGGCGACCTGGCGAACGCGCTGTTCGACCGGCGCGGCCGGATGGTCGCCCAGGCCGTCACCGGCACCCCGGGCCACATCAACTCGCTCGCCATCGCGTGTCGCAACATCCTGGACCGGCATCCGGTCGACTCGCTGGCCCCCGGCGACGTACTGGTCACCAACGACCCGTATCGGACCGCCGGCCAACTCCTCGACGTGACCGTCCTGGTGCCGGTCTGGCGCGGCGGGCGGGTGATCGCATTCTTCGGCTCGACCATCCACCACACCGACGTCGGCGGCTACGGCATCGGCGCGGGCGCGCGGGACGTGTTCGAGGAGGGCCTGTGGATCCCGATCAGCAAGCTCATGGTCGGCGGCGAACGCAACGAGCCGGTCTGGGACTTCGTGCTGGCCAACGTTCGTCAGCCCACCCACATGGCCGGTGACCTGCACGCCCAGATGGCGTCCGGGGAGGTGGGCGCGGCCCGGCTGAAGACGCTGCTGGACGCGTACGCGCTGGAGGACATCGAGGATCTCGGCGACGAGGTGATCCGCCGCTCCGAGGAGGCCACCCGGCGGGCGATCCGGGTGCTGCCCGGCGGCACCTACGAGGCGGCGTCGATCCTCGACCTCGCGGACGGCTCGGAGATCACCATCAAGGTCGCGGTCACCATCGACCCCGAGGCCGGCGAGATCCTGGTCGACTACGCGGGTTCGTCCGGCGCGAGTCCGTTCGGGATCAACGTGGTCAAGAACTACACGCACGCCTACACCACGTTCACCCTGCGCAGCCTGCTCAACCCGGACGTGCCCAACAACGCCGGCTCGCTGGCCCCGATCCGGGTCGAGGCGCCGCTGGGCAGCATCGTCAACGCGGTGTCCCCGTCGCCGTGCACGGCGCGGCACGTGGTCGGCATGTTCCTGCCGATGCCGCTGCTGAACGCGATGTCGCAGGCATTGCCGGAGGCGGTGATGGCCGAGGGTTCGGCGGCGGTGTGGACCATGCAGGTGAGCGGGCACGACGCGGAGGGCAAGCCGTTCATCACCGCGATGTTCACCTACGCGGGTGGCGTCGGCGCGCGGGCCGGCAAGCCGGGTCTGTCCACCACGTCCTACCCGACCGGGGTGTCCGCCGTGCCGCTGGAGGTGGTCGAGGCGTCCGCGCCGATCCGCTTCCTGCGCAAGGAACTTCGGCGCGGCTCGGGTGGCGCGGGCGCGCAGGAGGGCGGGATGGGCCAGACCATCGAGTTCACCGTCGACTCGCCCTCGCCCTGGGTGCTCAACGCGGTGGCCAGCCGGCTCGCACGCGGCCCGCGCGGGATCTTCGGCGGCGGCGAGGGCGCCACGGGACGCTTCCTGGTCAACGGCGAACCGGTGCGCACCCAGGCCCGGATCACCCTGCAGCCGGGTGACGTGGTGCGGCTGGAACTGCCGGGCGGAGGCGGGTACGGCACGCCGGTCGCCCCGGCCGGGAACGCGGTGGCCGCCACCACCGGGTGAGCGACGCGGGGTGGCCCGGGGGGCCGGCGGCTCGTGGGTCGGCGGTCGGCGGTCGGCGGTCGGCCCGTGGGCAGGCAGGCGGCCTGCGGGTCGGCGGTCGGCCCGTGAGCCGAGCCGACGGCTCCCGGGCCGGCCGGCGGCTCGCAGGCCAACCCCCTGAGCCGCCCTGCGGGTGGGCCCGTGACGCCGCCTGCGGACGGGCCACCCGCGCGAGGCACACTCACGTGCGGGCCGCCCACGCGAGACGCACCCGAGTGCGGGTCGCGCCAGGCACGCCCGCTTGCGGATCGCCCACGCCAGGCGCACCCGTGCGCGGGTCGCCCACACGAGACCCGCCCGCATGCGGATGATCCACGCCAGGTACGCCTGCCGGTGGGTCGCCCACGCGAGGCGCCCCCGAGTGCGGGTCGCCCACACGAGGCGCACCCGAATGCGGGTCGCCGACGCGAGGGCCGCCCGCGTGCGGATCGCGCCAGGCGCACCCATGCGAGTCGCCCACGCGAGACCCGCCCGCATGCGGATCATCCGCGCCAGGCACGCCCGCCGGTGGGTCGCCCACGCAAGACGCACCCGAGTGCGGGTCGCCGATGCGAGGACCGCCCGCATGCGGATCGCGCCAGGCACGCCTGCGGGTCGCCCACGCCAGGCACGCCCGCCCGTGAGTCGCCCACACGAGGCGCACCCGTGTGCGGGTCGCCGACGCGAGGGCCGCCCGTGGCGGCCCGCCCGCGTCACGCACACCCGCGTGCCGGTCGCCCTGCGATGGTTGGTCGCGTCCGGATCGTTGCCCGTCCGGCCGCCCCGGCTGCGCCGGTCCGGTCCTTCCCACTCCCCCGGTCGATGTCCTGGAGGCCACATGACGTCCGTCCCGCCCACCTTCGCGGCACGCTGGTCCGACACGGTCGTGGCGCACCCGTACGCGCCGTTCCTGACCTGGGAGGCGCCGGACGCGAGCGTGACCCGGTGGACCTACGCCGAGTTCGATGCCCTCGTCGCCCGCGTGGCCGGCGGACTGCTCGCGCGCGGCGTCCGGCCCGGCGACCGGGTCGGCATCGCGCTGCGCAACTGCCCGGCGTACGTCGCGCTCTGGCTCGCCCTGGCCCGACTCGGCGCGGCGATGGTGTGCTCCGACCCCTCCGCACGCACCCCGGAGCTGGCCGCGCACCTGCGCCGGACCGGCGCCCGACTCGGTTTCTGCGCGCCGGAGCGGGCCGCCGACTATCGGACCGCGGCGGCCGGGACCGGCACGACCGTGGTCGAAGTCGCGGACGACGACACCGACCTGGCGATCCTGCTCGGTCGACCGACGGCCGCCGACGCCCACCTGCCCGGTCCCACCGATCTGGCGGGATTGATGTTCACGTCGGGCACCACCGCCGAGCCGAAGTGCGTGATGGTCACCCAGGCCAACTACGCCTTCGCCGGCGCCGTGATGGCCGCGGCCGCCGAACTCGGGCCGGAGGACCGGCAGTTCGTGGTGCTGCCGATGTTCCACGCGAATGCGCAGTACTACTCGTTCGCCGCCGCGATCACGGTCGGCGCGAGCGTCGTGTTGATGCCCGCCTTCTCCGCGAGCCGGTTCGTGGCGCAGGCCGCCCGGCACGAGGTCACCCATCTGAGCCTGTTCGCCGCGCCGATCCGGATGATCCTGGCCCGCACCGCCGACCGGGACGCGCCGCCGGGACTGCGGGTACGGCACTGCTGGTACGCGCAGAACGTCACCGACGACCAGTACGAGCGGTTCGCGACCCTGCTCGGCGGGTGTCGCCCGCGCCAGTTGTACGGGATGACCGAGACCATCCCGGCGGTGCTGAGCAATCCCGCCGATGCGCCGGTCCCGGGATCGATGGGCCGGCCGACGCCCGGCTGCGTGGTGGCCGTGCACGATGCGGCGACCGGCGAACCGGCGGCGGACGGCGAGATCGTGGTCGGCGGCGAACCCGGGGTGAGCCTGTTCGCGGGCTACCTCGACGACCCGGCCGCGACCGCCGCCGCCTATCGGAACGGCTGGTTCGTCACCGGCGACCGCGCCCGGGTGGACCGGGACGGCCACTTCCACTTCGCCGGGCGGCGCGGCGACGTGCTCAAGGTCGCCGGCGAGAACGTCTCGGTCGTGGAGATCGAGGCGGTCCTGGCCGAGCATCCGGCCGTGTTGGAGGCGGCGGTGGTCGGTGCGCCGGACGACGTGCGCGACGAGGTACCGGTCGCGTTCGTGGTGGCGGTGCCCGAGGCCGGTCCGACCGCGCTCGACGACCTCGCCGACTGGTGCGCCGATCGACTCGCCAAGTCCAAGCGGCCGGTGCGCTTCGAGCGGGTGGCCGAGTTGCCGCGGACCTCCGTCGGCAAGATCCGCAAGTTCCTGCTGACCGAGAGGACCGCGCCGTGACCGACGCCGCCCCCGCGTCCCTGCCCGCCACCGCCGCACTCGCCGACCTGCTCCAACTCCGGGGCCGGACCGGCTGGTTGACCCCGCCGCTGCGGCCGTTCCGGCGGGGGGAGGGCGCGGTGCTCGGGGTGGCCCGTACGGTCCGGATCGCGGCGGGCCCGGGTGCACACGGCCTCAAGCCGCTGCATGCGCTGCTCGCGGAGGACCTGAGCGGCCGGGTCGTGGTGATCGCCGGCGCGGACGCGGCGCCCGGCGCGGTGTGGGGCGAGATCCTGACCGCCGCCGCGCTGGGCCGGGGTGCGGTCGGCGCGCTGATCGAGGGCAGCGTCCGGGACGTGTCGGCGGTGACCCGGTTGGGCCTGCGGTTGTGGGCACTGGCCGAGGCAACGGCCGGTCCCGGGGGCGCCGTCCGGGTCGCCGAGGTCGGCGGCCCGATCGAGATCGCCGGCACCCCGGTGGCGGACGGTGACCCGATCCTGCTGGACGACGGCGGCGCGGTGGCGCTGCCGGCCGCCGACGCGGACATCCTGCTCGCCGACGCGCTCACCTATCACCGGGCGGAGGAGGAGGTGCTGGCCGCCCTGACCGCCGGCCTGCGCCTCCCGCGCGCCTACACCCCCAAGGCCGAGGCGATCACCCGCCTGCGAGGCCGCTGACGCGGCGGGTCGGCAGGTGGCAGGTGGCGGATGGCGGGTGGCGGAGCAGCCGGCCACCGTCGCCCCGGCAGCCGCAACCGTCGCCTTCGGGCGAACCGGCCCGATCACACCGGCAGTTCGCACACGACTGGAGCAAGACGACCGGCGGCCGACGAGCGCCGGCAACCGACGGACGGACGGCGTCGGCGGATGACGGCCGCCGGTCGGGAACCGGGGTCGGCGGCCGGCGACGGACGCGGGACGGTGGGCGACGAACGGCGGGGCGGCGGGCGGCGGCAAACGGGGCGCGGCGGGCAGCGACGGACGGCCCGCGCCGGACGCCGAACGGCGGCCTGCGGCGGATGGCGGAGCAGGCAGCGCCCGCCGTCCGCCGGCGACCAGCGACCAGCGACCAGCGACCAGCGACCAGCGACGGTAGACGACGACCGGCGGACGGCAACGTGCGGATGGCGCACGCGGTCGGCGATCACCCATCACCGATCGCCGATCGCCGATCGCGAACGACGGCGGATGCCGGACTGCGGTCGGTCGTCGGCGGGTCAGTCGCGTGTGGCGG
Source organism: Embleya sp. L77 (assembly GCF_055557415.1). NCBI lineage: Bacteria > Bacillati > Actinomycetota > Actinomycetes > Kitasatosporales > Streptomycetaceae > Embleya > Embleya sp. L77. Next base: position 2,332,376 of record NZ_CM145710.1, on the reverse strand, counting down.
CCGCCAGGAATGCCCGGATGGCGTCCGCCACGCGCTCCGGGAATTGGCCGTGTGCGTAGTGGCCGGCGCCCTCGACGACCTCCAGTCGGCCCAGGCCCGCCGGCATGGCCGCGACGATGGCCGCGCCCTCGGCCGCGGGGTCCGGCCAGTCGGGGTCGAGCGCGCCCTCGATCACCAGCGCGGGGCAGCGGATGTCGCCGAGCACCGCACCGGCGTCGGTGGGCGCGGACATGCCCATCTTGGCGACCACGGCCATCCGACCCGGCCGGCTCAGGTCGATGCCCAGGGCCGCCACGTATGCGGCGAAGTCGGCGGGCTTGGCCCCCGGGTAGGCGAGCGCAAGGTAGCGCTTCCACACGCCGACGCTGCGCAGCAGGCCGGCGCCCAGCAGCAGGGTCGTCCCCTTGCGGTAGCGGGCGTTCGAGACCAACGCCTTGGCGTCGACCTTCTGGGCCCGGGTGAACGGGCTGATCTCCACGATCGCGTCGATCAGTTCCGGTTCGCGGGCGGCGGCGATGGTGGCGGAACCGCCGGCGAAGGAATGGCCAACGAGCACGGCCGGACCGCCCAGGTGTCGAATCAGGGCGAGCAGGTCGCCGGCGGTGTCGGTACGGGTGTACGAGGGCCATCCGACGGTGGACTCGCCGTGGCCGCGCAGGTCCGCGCAGGCGACCCGGTATCCCGACGCCACGAGGCGTTCGGCGACCTCACGGTAGACCGACCTGGTGTTGCCCATGCCGGGTGCGAGCACGATCAACCGACCCTGCCCGCTCACGTCGTAGGCGAGCCGACCACCGTCGATCTCCAGGAATTCCGTCATGATCCGTGCCCCCTGCGTTGGTGTCGGTCAGCACGTAGCTAACACCGTTAGCCAGATGGTGTCAAGCATCGCCGCCGCCGACCCCACCGCGTTCGCGGGCCGCGCTCGGCACCGCAGGCGCGATACCGGGTCCGCCGGACCGGGGTGCGCGCACACTCATGCAAAAACCCCGCCGCGCCCACCCTGTGGGTGAGCGCGGCGGGGTCGGGAAGGGTCGTCAGACCGCGGCGGCCTCGGCGGCGGCCACCTTCACGCACACGGCGACCGCACGCATCGCGCGGCGCACCTCGTCGACGGTGGGGTAGCTGGGCGCGAGACGGATCTGGTGGTCGCGCGGGTCGTTGCCGCCGGGGAAGGCCGCACCCGCCGGGGTCAGCGCGACGCCGACCTCCTTGGCCAGCCGCACCACCTCGGCGGCGCAGCCGTCCGGCACCTCCAGGCTGACGAAGTAACCGCCCTCGGGCCGGGTCCACGTGGCGATGTCGAGCGGGCCGAGCTCACGCTCCAGCACCTCGTACACCGCCTCGAAGCGCGGCGCGAGCAGCTCGCGGTGCAGCCGCATGTGCGCCACCACGCCCTCGGTGTCGCCGAAGAAGCGCACGTGCCGGAGCTGGTTGACCTTGTCCGGGCCGATCGTCTGCTTGGCCAGCAGGCCGGTCAGCCAGGCGACGTTGGCCTCGGACGCGCCGAAGAAGGCGACACCGGCACCGGCGTAGCTGATCTTCGAGGTGGAGCCGAAGACGAACGCCCGGTCCGGGTTCCCGGCCTCGGCGCACGCGTCCAGGACGGACAGCAACTCGACCGGGGCGTCGGTCAGGTGATGCACGGCGTACGCGTTGTCCCAGAAGAGCCGGAAGTCCGGCGCCGCCGTCGGCATCGCGGCCAGCCGGCGCACCGTCTCGTCGCTGTAGCTCTCGCCGGTGGGGTTGCTGTACTTGGGCACGCACCACATGCCCTTGATCCTCGGGTCGGCGGCGACCAGCGCCTCCACCCGGTCCAGGTCCGGTCCCGCGCCGGTGAGCGGAACCGGGACCATGCCGATGCCGAACCGCTCCAGTACGCCGAAGTGCCGGTCGTAGCCGGGCACGGGGCACAGGAACAGCACCTCGGGCTCGTCCACCCAGCGGCGCTCGGCACCGGGCACCCGGGACAGCAGCGCGTTGGCGATCACGTCGTGCATCAGCGTGAGGCTGGCGTTGCCCAGGGCCAGCAGCTGCGCGGCGGGCACCTGGAGCAGCTCGGCGAAGATCGCACGCAGCTCGGGCAGGCCGTTCAGTCCGCCGTAGTTGCGACAGTCGGTGCCGTCGGCGGCCTTGAAGTCCTCGCCGCCGGGCAGCGCGAGCAGGCCGTTGACCAGGTCCAGCTGCTGCGGCGAGGGCTTGCCCCGGGTCAGGTCGAGACGGAGGCCCTCCGCCGCCAGGGCGGCGTACTCCTCACGAGCGGCCACGAGGTCGATTTCCGGAATGGACACGGTGGTGCTGAGCGGCACGGAATCCCCAAAATAGGCGGAGGGCCGCAGACACTTGCGGCAGGGCCAATCTAGCAACACGCCCGGGGTGGATCCGCGCCCACGGCCCATCGGTCCGGGCAGGCGGGCCGATCCGAGCCGCCGACCCGGATCGGCCCCGACGGGGGCATCGCCGCCGGGTGTGGTCGGGCACCCCCGGGCGGCCGGATCCGCCGGTGCCCGCACCGCAGACGCCGGCGCCGCCTACCATCGGCAAGGACACCCTCGATTCGGGAGTAGGACCATGAGCTCGTGGCGCACGGCCAGGCGGTTCCGGCACGGCGGCGCGATACCCACGCCCGAGGCGGGGGCTTCGCGCGCTCCCGTGGTGGTGGATTGCGCGCTGTACGACAAGGGCGTGCGGCGCCCGGGTCGGGTGCCGCTGAGCGAGGCGCTGGACGCGGCCGAGGCGGGCGAGGACACCTTCGTGTGGATCGGGTTGTACGCCCCGCTCGCCGAGGACCTGGCCGGCGTCGCCGACGCGTTCGACCTGCATCCGCTGGCCGTGGAGGACGCGGTCGAGGCCCATCAGCGGCCCAAGCTGGAGTACTACGACGACACCCTGTTCCTGGTCCTGAAGACCATCGTCTACGTCGAGCACGACGCGCTGACCGCGACCAGCGAGGTGGTCGACACCGGCGAGATCATGCTCTTCGCCGGAGAGAAGTTCGTCGTGGTGGTCCGGCACGGCAGCGCGCCGCCGCTGGTCGAGCTGCGCCAGTCGCTGGAGGCCGACCCGGCGACGCTGGCGCACGGGCCGGCCGCGGTCGTGCATGCGATCACCGACCGGGTCGTCGACGACTACCTGCGGGTGGCGGACAAGGTCGAGGACGACTTCGAGCGGCTGGAGGTCGACGTGTTCTCGCCCCGGCCGAGCAACGACGCGGAGCGGATCTACCAGCTCAAGCGCGAGCTGATCGAGTTCAAGCGGGCGGTGCTGCCGCTGGCCCGGCCGCTGGAGCGGCTCTCCGCCGGCACCCTGCCCGGCGTCGGCACCGACTTCGCCGCCTACCTGCGCGACGTCGCCGACCACCTGGCGCAGGTCCGCGAACGCCTGGCCGCCTTCGACGAGTTGCTGGACGGCATCCTCTCGGCCAGCCTGGCCGGGGTGACCGTCCGGCAGAACACCGACATGCGCAAGATCGCCGCCATCGCGGCGATCCTGGCCGTCCCCACACTGATCGTCGGAATCTACGGGATGAACTTCGAGCACATGCCCGAACTGAAGTGGACGTACGGGTATCCGGCCGTCCTGACCGTGATGGCCACCGCGTGCGTGCTGATGTTCCGGGCGTTCCGGCGCAACGACTGGTTGTGACCCCGGAGGCCGCCCCTCACCCGCTCGGGACCGCACCGCCCGCGGTCGAGGCGGGCAGTTCGCGGCGTTGCCGGGTGATCCGCTCCGGGTCCCAGCCCGGCCGCGGGATCGAGGCGAGCAGCAGCCGGGTGTAGGGGTCCGCGGGCGCGGTGAGCAGGTCGCCGACGGGTCGGTGCTCCACGGTGCGGCCCCGGTGCAACACGAGCGCCTCGTCGCACAGGTAGCGGACCACGGCCAGGTCGTGGCTGACGAAGATCAGTCCGATGCCGGTGTCCCGGCGGATGTCGGCGAGCAGGTTGAGCACTTGCGCCTGGACCGAGACGTCCAGCGCCGAGACCGCCTCGTCCAGGACCAGCAGCGCGGGCTCCACCGCGAGCGCCCGGGCGATGGCGGCACGTTGGCGCTGGCCCCCGGAGAGCCCGCGCGGCCGGGTCGCGGCCTCCCGGGGGCCCAGGCCGACCTGGGCCAGCAGTTCGCCGATCCGCGCGGTGCGGGCGGCCGGATCGCGTACCCCGTGCAGGCGCAGCACGCCGTCGAGCGTCGCACCGATGGACAATCGGCCGTCCAGCGACAGGTAGGGGTCCTGGAAGACCATCTGGACCGCCTTGGCCCGGGCCAGCCGGGCGGCCCGGCCGCGCACGGATTCGGCCAGCGGCTTGCCGCGCACCACGATCCGGCCCGCGTCGGGGCGTTCCAGGCCGAGCAACATCCGGGCCGTGGTGGTCTTGCCCGATCCGGACTCGCCGACCAGGCCCAGCGCGCCGCCGACCGGCAGCGAGAAGGACAGGTCCGCGACGGCGACCACCTCGCTCGTGCCGGTGCCGTAGGTCTTGCGCAGACCGCTGACCTCGATCAGGGGTGTCGCTTCAGGGGGTGTGACGTCGGTGGTCAACGGTCCTCCGAGTCCGGGGCGAGGTGGGCGAGCACGGGTGAACCGAGTTCGTCCGCGCGATGGCAGGCGACCCGGCCGGCGCCGTGCGGTTCGAGTGCGGGCGGCGCCTGATCGCAGCGGCCCGGTTCGGCGAACCGACAGCGCGGCGCGAACGCGCACCCGGTCGCGGACTCCAGCAGGCTCATCGGCGCGCCCGGGATGGGGGTGAGCCGGGTCGGCGGCCCCTCCAGGGGTGGGGACGAGCCGAGCAGTCCGGCGGTGTAGGGGTGACGCGGCCGGGCGAACAGCTCGGCCGCGCTCGCGGTCTCCACGATCCGTCCCGCGTACATCACGTAGATCCGGTCGCACGAGGCGGCGGCCAGTTCGATGTCGTGCGTGATCAGCAGCAGACCCAGGTCGCGCTCGCGGCGCAGGCGTCCCAGCAGGGCCAGGATCTCCGCCTGGGTGGCGACGTCCAGGGCGGTGGTCGGCTCGTCGCACAGCAGCAACTCCGGTTCGCCGCACAGGGCCGCGGCGATCATCACGCGTTGCAGCATGCCGCCGGACATCTCGTGCGGGAACTGGCGCAGGTGGCGCTCGGGGTCGGGCAGGCCGACGGCGGCGAGCAGTTCCGCCGCGCGGGCGTCCGCCCGGGCCCGGGACCACCCGCCGACCAGGCGCAGCGCCTCGGTCAGGAAGTCGCCGATCCGGCGCACCGGGCTGATTCCGGCCCGGGGATCCTGGAAGATCATCGCCGCGAGCCCGGTGCGCACCTCGCGCAGCCGCGCGGCATCGGCGCCGACCAGGTCGATGCCCTTGACCCGGACCCGGCCGGTCGGGTCGGCGCCGGCCGGGAACAGGCCGAGCGCGGCCCGGGCGGTGACCGATTTGCCGGAGCCGGATTCGCCGACCAGGGCCACGGTTTCACCGGCGGCCACGGTCAGTTCGATCCGGTCCAGGATCGGGCGGGCCATGCCGGGCAGGGTGACGCTCAGCGCGTCGATGTCGAGCAGTGTCATCAGGCGTCCCTTCCCGCGACCCGGTCGGCGAGGTGTTCCCCGACGACGTTGAACGCGACGACCACCAGCACGATCGCGACCGCGGGCACGATCGCGGAGAGCGGTCGTTCCTGGAGCACGGCGGACTGCCCCTGGTTGATCATCGAGCCCCAGTCCGGGGTCGGCGGTTGTACGCCCAGGCCCAGGAAGGACAGCGCCGCCAGGTCGAGCAGCGCGTAGCCGAAGTTGACCGTGGCCTGGGCCAGCACGGTGGGCGTGATGTTGGGCAGCAGGCCGCGAACCGAGACGAACACGGGCGAGTGGCCCTGGACCCGGTAGGCGGCGATGTAGGGCCTGGACTTCTCCGCGGCGGCAAGGCCGCGGACCAGGCGGGCGGTGTAGGGCAGGTAGGCGATGGCCATGGCCAGCACCGGCGCGGTCAGGCCCTTGCCGAACAGGGCGACCGCGAGGATCGCCAGCAGCAGCGCCGGGAACGCGAACAGGATGTCCAGCACGCGCCCGATGGCCGCGTCGATCCAGCCGCCGCGCCACGCGCTGAACAGTCCGACGGCGATGCCCGCGACGGTGGCGAAGACGACCACCGCGAGCGGTCCGAACAGGCTGGTCCGGGTGCCCTCGATCAGCGCCGAGAAGGTGTCGTGGCCCCCCTGGTCGGTGCCCAGCCAGTGACCGGCGCCCGGGTCGGCGAAGGTCTCCGACAGCGAACCGAACCTGGGGTCCTGCGGAGCCAGCCAGGGTGCGGCCAGGGCGACCACCAGGAACACCGCCAGGATCCCCAGGCACGTGTTCACCAGCCACGAGCCGCCGAGTCGGCGGAGTCGGCGCAGCGGGTCGCGGCGTGCCGGCGCCGCTGCGGAATCAAGCGTGCCGGCGCTCATCGGGCGCTCCCTCGTGCCGCGACCCGCGGGTCGATCAGCGGATACAGCAGGTCCACCAGTGCGTTGATCAGCACGAACGCGGCCACCACGAGCAGCACGATGGCCTGCACCACCTGGAAGTCCTGTTGGCTCACCGCCTGTACCAGCAGCGAGCCGACGCCGGCCATCCCGAACGCGGTCTCCACCAGCGCGGTGCTCACCAACATTCCGGAGACCAGCAGCGCCGAGACGGTCACGATCGGTCCGAGCGCGTTGCGCAACACGTGTCGCCTGATCACGCTGCGCCGGGGAATGCCTCGGCTGAGCGCGACCTCGACGTGTTCGCGGCGCAGTTCGTCGAGCATCGCGGTCCGGGTCACCCGGGTGACCAGCGCGGTGAAGGTCACCGAGAGGGCGATCGCGGGCAGCACCACGTGGTGCAGCCGGTCCAGCGCGCCCTCGCCGTTGCCGAACGTCGGGAACCAGCCCAGTTGTACGCCGAACACCGAGCGCAGCAGGATCGCCGCGACGAACGAGGGCACCGCGGCGCCGACGGTGACCATCAGCAGCACGGTCGAATCCGCCCAGGTCCCGCGGCGCAGCGCGCCCACGATCCCGGCGCCGACCCCGAACACCGCGATCAACAGCATCGAGACGCCGATCAGCAGCAGCGAGGCGGGCAGTCGGGACCAGAGCACGTCGCCGACGCCCTGGTGGAAGAGGTAGGAGCGGCCGAAGTCGCCCTGCAACACGCCCTCCAGCCAGTGCCAGTAGCGCACCGGGAAGGGGTCGTTGAAGCCGTACTGCTCGCGGATCGTGTCCAGTTCCTGCGGACTGGGACTGCGGCCCTTGACCAGGAAGCTCACCGGGTCGCCGGGGGCGAGGTAGAGCGAGGAGAACACCAGGAATGAGGTGACCAGCAGGGTCGTTGCCATGCCGGCGAGGCGGCGCAGCGCGGCCAGGGCGAGCGCCGGGCCGCGCCCGCCGCGCCCGCCGCTCGGGCGGGTCGCGACGGGCACGGCCGCCTCGGTCGAGGATGCGAGGGTCAACTCTTCGCCCCGATCTCGGCGGCCCACGGGTAGTAGAGGTAGGCGATGGAGGGCTGCACGCCGGTGATGCGCTTGCCGAGGAAGACGCTCACCGGCGAGGTGTACAGCGGCAGCCACGGGAGTTCGCGCAGCGCGATCTGCTGGGCCCGGGCGGCCGCGGCGGACTGCGCGGCGGGGTCGGGGGCGCCCAGGGCCTGGTCCACCGCGGCGTCGAACTCCGGGTTCGACCAGCTGCCGTAGTTGCTGAACGCGCCGGTCTGCAATGAGCCGTACATGTCCAGCGGGTCGGTGATCGAGGTGTACCAGAAGGTCAGGAACAGGTCGATGCCCTTGCGCGCCTGGGGATCGGTGAACAGCGAGGAGTACTTCTCCGGCGAGATGGTGTCGATCTGCGGTTTCAGGCCGATGGCGGTGGCGGCCTGGGCGACGGCCTGGGTGATGATCGTGGTCTGCGAGTCCAGCGGGCTGGTGGCGATCACGATCTTCTGCCCGTTGACGCCCGCCTTGGCGGCGAGTTCCTTCGCCTTGGCCACGTCGTACGGGTAGGTGGGCGTGGTCTTGGTCAACTCGTCCCGGACCGGGCCCGGGGCGCCGGCCCACACGTCGTCGGTGACCAGCGAGTCCGCCACCCGGCCGACGCCGCCGACGCCGGCGTCGACGATGCCCTTGCGGTCGATGGCCATCAGCAGTGCCTGGCGGACCCGGGCGTCGCCGAGCGGGCCCTGCAGGTTGCCGACCACCTCGTCGGCGACGGTGGTGTTGCGGCCGAAGTAGAGCTTGCCGGCCGGGGTGTTGCGCAGTTGCCCGTAGGAGTTGGCGGGAACCATCCAGCCGCCGTCCACCTCGCCGGTCTGGAAGGCGTTGACCCGGGTGGTGGCGTCCGGCAGGAAGACGAACTTCACCTGGCCCGACTTGGCCTTGAGTTCGGGGTTCCAGTAGTCGTCGAAGCGCTTGAGCACGATCGACTGGCCCGCGGTCCAGGAGGAGAACGCGAACGGACCGGTGCAGTTGACGCCCTTGGCCGGGTTCCCGTAGTCCTTGCCGGCCTTGGCCAGGGTGGCCGCGGACTCGACCGTGCCGGGGCTGGCGGCCATGTACTTGTTGAAGGCGGAGTCCGGCGTCTTGAGGGTGACCGTGACCTGCATCGGGCCGCTCTTGTCGACCGACTGCACGTTGCGGTACGGGTAGGCCCAGTAGCTGCCGACCTCCGGGTCGAGGTTGCGGCGCAGCGAGGCGACCACGTCGTCCGCGGTCAGCGCGGTGCCGTCGTGGAAGCGCACGCCGGGACGGATCTCGTAGACCCACGAGGTCGGCGTCGGGTTGGTGTAGGAAGCGGCCAGGCCGGGCGAGGTGGTCAGGTCCGGGTTCCAGCGCAGCAGGCTCTCGCACACGTTGGCGAGGATCTGGTTCGGCGGGTAGTCGAAGGCGTACGCGTAGTCGATCGACGCGGGCTCGCCGAACAGCGACCACGTGAACGAGTCGATCGGGGCGCCGGGCGCCGTCTTGGCGGTCAACTCGTAGGCGCGGTCGCCGGATGCGGCCGGTTTGCCGCCGCCGCCGTTGCACGCGCTCGCGGCCAGCGTCGCGGCGAGTGCGCAGGCGAGGGCGATGCGGCGGAGGCGTCTTGGGCGTCCGGTACGGGGTGCGGGCATCGTCTTCCTCCGGAAGATGGGGGCGTGGCAGGCGGGCGTGGCGTGGTCGTGCTGCTCAGTCGCCCGCGATGAAGACCGGGCGGCCCTCGACGTAGGTGCGGCGGACCCGGGTGGCGGCGATCTCCTCGGGCGGCCCCGCGAACGGGTCCCGGTCCAGCACGACGAGGTCGGCGTATTTGCCCGCCTCGACCGTGCCGGTGACCTCGTCGAGGTGGTTCACCCACGCGCTGCCGGCGGTGTAGGCGGTCAGCGCCTGGGCCAGGGTCAGCGCCTGTTCCGGCAGGAACGGCTTGCGCGGGGCCCGGTCGGCGGGTGCGTTGGGGGCGTCGTGCGGCACGGTCCGGTTGACCGCGACATGGATGCCCCAGAGCGGATCGGGGCTGCTCACCGACCAGTCGCTGCCCGCGACCAGTCGGGCGCCGGCCCGGGCCAGGTCGCCGAACGGGTATTGCAGTGCGGCGCGTTCGGGGCCCAGGAACGGGATGGTCAGGTCGTCCATCTGCGGTTCGTGGGCCGCCCACAGCGCCTGGATGTTCGCGGCTGCCTCCAGCGCGGCGAAGCGGGGCAGGTCGTCGGGGTGTACGACCTGGAGGTGGGCCAGGTGGTGCCGGTTGTCGTTGCGGCCGTTGGCGGCGCGGGCGGCGGCCAGCGCGTCCAGGGCCTCGCGGACCGCGCGGTCGCCCAGGGCGTGGAAGTGGATCTGGAAGGCGAGCCGGTCCAGTTCGCGGACCGCCTCGGCCAGCAGCGCGGGATCGACGAAGCTGAGGCCGGAGTTGGCGGTGGCGCAGCCGCATCGGTTCAGGTACGGCTCCAGCATCCCGGCGGTGAAGTTCTCCGCGATGCCGTCCTGCATGATCTTCACGGTGGTGGCGGCGAAGCGGCCGACGCACCCGGTGCGCCGCCGCTCGACCAGGTCCGGGATCTGCTCCAGGCCACGTTCGCGGTCCCACCACAGGGCGCCGACCACCCGGGCGGTGAGCGAGCCGTCGCGGGCCGCGCGCAGGTAGACGTCGAAGTTGTCGGGGTTGCCGGGGAAGACGCCGATCATGGCGTCCTGCCACGCGGTCACGCCGAGTCCGTGCAGGTGGCGCTGCGCGACCAGCAGGCCGGTGAGGGCCTCGTCGGGGGTGGCCGTCGGTACGTGGTCGCCGACCAGGTCCATCGCGCCCTCTTGGAGCATGCCGCCCGGGGTGCCGTCGGGCTCGCGCTCGATCCGGCCGTCGGCCGGGTCGGGGGTGTCCCGGTCGACGCCGGCCAGGGTCAGCGCGAGGCTGTTGACCCACGCGCCGTGGCCGTCGCGGTTGGTGAGCAGTACCGGTCGGTCCGGGACCACCGCGTCGAGCATGGCCCGGGTGGGGATGCCGCCCGGGAAGACATCCATGGACCAGCCGCCGCCGCAAATCCAGTCGGCGTCGGGGTGGGCGTCGGCGTACGCGGCGATCACCGCGAGGTAGCCGTCGACGGAACGTTGGCCGGCCAGGTCGCAGCGGCCCATCTGCACGCCCGCGACCGCGGGGTGGACGTGCGCGTCCTGGAATCCGGGGATCAGCAGGCCGCCCGCGAGGTCGACCACCTCGGTGTCGGCGTCGACGAGTTCGCGTACCGCCTGCTCGTCGGCGACGGTCAGGATCCGACCGTCTCGGACCGCGACCGCGGCGTCGATCGGGGTGGGCGAGGTCGCGGTGAAGACCCTGCCTCCTACAAAAACGGTGTCGGCCCTGGGCCGGGTGGTCCCCATCAACGCGTCCTCTGGGTCGGTGTGTTCGTCCGGTTGGCGGATGTCCGCTCGGTGTCCGCGCGCTGCGGTGAGCGCGGCGGCATGCCGTGGGTCGGCCCGGTTCGCGTACCGCCGGTGAACGGGCCGAGATGAGGAGTGAAACGGCAGCGCAACAGTGTTGTCAACAGTGATGCGCATTCCGGCGGTCGAATCGATACACTGACCTCACCATGCCGAAACCACCCGCAACCCCAGTCCGCAGCAAGCGCACCGGCACCCAGCTGACCCCCGAGGCGATCATCGACGCGAGCCTGCGCATCGCGGCGCGGGGCAGCTCCGACGCGTTCACGATCCGCCGTCTCGGCGAGGAGTTGGGCACCGACCCGACCGCGATCTACCGGCACTTCCGCGACAAGGACGAGCTGCTGCTGTCCGTCGCCGACCGCACGCTGGGCGAGGTGCTCGACAGCATCCCCGACGGCCTCGACTGGCGGGATCGGCTGCGCGCGCTGGCCGACGGCTCGCTCGCGGTCGCGTTGAAGTACCCGGTGGTCGCCTCGACCATGGCCAGCCGGACCACCAGACGCCCCAACGAGTTCCGGGTCGTCGAACTCATCCTCGGGATGGTCACCGAAGCCGGCCTCGACGGCGCCGACGCGGCCCTGCACTACCGGATGGTCGGCGACTCGCTGCTGGCGTACGTCGGCCAGCGCGCGGCCTACCTGCTGTTCGATCCCGAGATCCGGGCGTCGGACGAGTCCGCCTGGAACGTCGAGTATCGGCTGGTGGACAGGCAGGGATTCCCGCACATCACCCGCTTGAGTGCGGAGTTGGCCGAGGTGTCGCAGGACCGGATCTTCCACGTCCGGGTGGAGGCGCTGATCACCGCGATCGAGCAGCGCGCGGCCGCCGTCCGGGAGGGCTGACACCCCGCCCGCGCCGGCGGGGCGGGCCGCATCACCCTCGCAACACCCGAAGGTCTCTCGCACAGCGTCTGCGCAACACTGTTGACATCAGTGATGCGCAGGCGCTTCACTCTCGTCCCATCGCACAGGTCGGGCTTCGACGCCGACCGGTCCGGGTCCTCTTGCCGCAACCGGCCGCGTTCGCCCGTGACAGGCGAACACCACCGCTCGGCATTTGTCGCCACGATCCCGAGACGAGGGATTTCATGCCCAAGCAACCTTCCGGCCCACGCACTTCCCCCACCCGAACCGTCGACCGCGCCGGGCTGCCCGCACCGCTGCGCGCCGTCTTCGCCACCCACGCCGAGGCCCGTCGGCGCGGCCTGCCCGTGGCCGAGGTGGCCGGCGAGCGGGCCGAGGCGGACCGCCGCGAGCAAACCCGCCGCGCCGAGGAACGCGAGGCCGCGGCCGGCCCCAGCCGACGCCGACTCCTCGGTGGCGCAGGCGCGTTGGCCGTCGCCGCCGCCACGCTGCCCGGCGGACTGCTCGCCCCCACGCGCGCCTCGGCCGCCACGCCGGTCGGCGCACCGCGCATCGTCGTGGTCGGCGCGGGCTTGGCCGGGCTGCGCTGCGCGCATCGACTGTGGACGGGTCATACGCCCGTCGCCGCCACCGTCTACGAGGCCGCCGACACCCACCTGGGCGGCCGATGCCGGTCCCTGCGCGGCTACTTCGCCGGCGGCCAGGTGCACGAGCACGGCGGCGCGTTCATCAGCTCGACCGACACCGAGATCCTCGCCCTCTCCCGCCGACTGGGCCTGAACAAGGAGGTTGCCGCCGGCGGCGCGCTGGCCACCGGGGACTACAAGGCGTGGATCGACGGCGCCGGATACGACGGCGTCGCCCAGCAGGACGACTGGATCGCGCACGCCTACAGCGCGTTCAGCGCCTCCTACGCCGCCGCCGGGACACCCCGCTACAACAACTTCACCGCCGAGGCGCGTCGGCTCGACCGGATGTCCGCCCTGGACTACCTCGCGGAGATCGGGCTGCCGGCCGGCTCCCGGCTCGGCCAACTGATCCAGTCGCTGCAACTGCAATCGGGCGGCGAACCGGGCGACTGTTCGGCGATGAGCCTGATCGGCTTCCTCGGCTCCTCCGAGGTCTTCGCCGGCGGCGGCTTCGACGAGAAGTACCATCTCATCGGCGGGAACGACCAGTTGGTCAGCGGCATGGTCGCGGAACTGCCGGCCGGCGCCGTCAAGCCGGGCCATCGACTGGTCGCGCTGCGGCAGAACAGCAACGGCAGCTACACCTGTACGTTCGACCACGCCGGCAGCACGGTCTCGGTCGCCGCCGACCACGTCGTGCTGGCCCTGCCGTTCAGCACGCTGCGCAACGTGGACCTGTCCGGTGCGAGCCTGTCCGCGCTCAAGCTCAAGGCGATCCGCGAGCAGGGCATGGGGCAGAACGCGAAGATCGTCACCCAGCTCACCCGCAAGACCTGGCCCGCCGTCGGCGGCAACGGCATCAGCAACACCGGCCCGGCCGGCTACCAGACCTCCTGGGACGGTTCGGTGCACCTGGGCGAGAACGGCGCGCCGGCCCTGCTGGTGAACTTCCCCGGCGGCAACGTTGCCCGCAACACCCTCACCGGGGCGGCGCACGGCCCGGCGCCGGCCGCCGACGTGCAGTGGTTCCACAACCAGATCGAGCACCTGTTCCCGGGCACCACGGCGGCGTACAACGGCAGGGCGTACGAGGACCATTGGTCGCTCGATCCCTGGTCGCTGGGCGCCTACCACTACTACCGGGTCGGTCAGTACACCTCGATCGCCGGCTATGAGGGCGTCCAGGAGGGCCGGATCCACTTCGCGGGCGAGCACACCGACGTGGACAACTCCACCCTGAACGCGGCGGTGGCCTCCGGGGAGCGGGCCGCGGACGAGATCTCCTGCCAGATCTGAGGATGGTCGGGTCGATGCCGGTGTCGTGCGGGCCCCGCACCGAGAGGAGCGGCGGCAGCGACGGCGCCGGGGTCGGCACGGCGGTTGCCCGGACCGCGGACGGCCACGCCCGCAGGCCGAGCGACCCGGTGCGGCGGGTGACCACCTTCCCCGGGTGGTCACCCGCCGCGCCCGCGCCGCCGCCGACCTCTCCGGGCCGGCACCCCGGCGTCGGGGCTCACAGGCGGTAGCACCCGTACTCGCGTGGGGCGCGTGCGCCGGGGGGAATGGGGAACGCCATGGATCTGGCGGGGCGTTGCCCGTCGGTCGGATACCAGATGGCGTCGTCCGGTTCCACCAGTGCGAGTTCGGCGGTCCAGGCGGGGCGGGTCGGGTCGAAGGGCTGGACGTGAACCCGGTCGGTGTCCGGGTCGATGTGCTCGATCACCCCGGGCGGATGTGTCCTTCGCAGACTCTCGTCCCTGTGCTTCACCTTGCTACCGATGCGATCGAGTGTGTCGCCGGCGCTCATCGGTGTACCTCCGATTCCGTCTTCTGCGAGTGAGGGTGCGGGAGTTGGTGCCGCACCTCGGCCAGGCCAGTGGCCGAGGTGCGGCGGTTCAGGGGGCGGGCCGGGCGGGCGGCTCGGCCGGGCGAACGCTGTCGGAGGGCATGGCCCAGGCGACCCGTCCGCCCGGAGGCTGCACCGTGAGCGTCTGCTGCCCGTCGGGGAGCGGCTGCGCCATCAGAATCTGGCCGGGGTGACGCACCCGGCGCACGGCCTCGTTGGCCGGTTCCACCCAGTCACCCTCGCGATACATCGCCACTCCCCCTTGCGGCCCCGGGCGCGGCGACCTCGTCCTCCAGCACCCGGAGGTTCCCGCAGCGTGTCCGGAACTCGGTGCCGCCCGGGAGCCGGACGAACGCCTGGAGGTTGATGACCGCGGCGAACGTGCCGCTTCTGCCCGACAGTTCGCAACGGACCGGGCGTTTGGCGTTGGCTTTCCAGAAGCGGGCCACGTGGTCCGTGGTCCAGTCACGGGGGTCTTCGGGGTAGCTCTCGGGAGTGGGCATACCTGTCCTCTCGGTTGCCGCCAGTACTGATTCGGCCACTCTGTGAACAAGCATCGGCCGGACACCTAGGCTGCAATAGCCGCTAGCGTTTACGTGATCTGCCGTAAAGGGGGATCCATGGGCGACGGGACCCAGGAAGGGGCGTCGATCGGAGAACTGTTCGGGCGCATGGTTGCAACACTCCGCGAGGCTGCCGGCTACCGCCAAGCCGAACTCGCGCGTGCCATGTACGGCTTGAGTAGCACCCGGCTGAATCAGATCGAACGAGGAACAGGGCACCCACCGACACTGGCGAACGCCATGGCTCTGGATGCCGAACTCAACACAGGTGGGCTCCTCGCCGAGCTGTGGAAGCACAGCAACAGCCGCATGTTTCTCACGTGGTCACAACCACTCATGGAACTCGAAGGCAGTGCTGTCGAAATCCACACGTACCTCGACCAGTTCATTCCGGGTCTACTTCAGACGGAAGGCTATGCACGAGCGCTGCTACGGTCGGCTCGCACAGTTCGGGATGAGGCTCATCTAGAAGAACGACTACTCACCCGATTGAGTCGACAGGAAAGACTAGACGGCCCGAACGCGCCTTACCTCTGGGTAATCCTCAACGAAGCTGTCATTCGCAGACCGATCGGCGGACCGGACATCATGCGTGAGCAGCTCGCACGGCTGCTCGCAACCAAGCACAACGAGCGCATCAGTCTCCAGATCCTGCCCTTCAGTGAAGGCAATTTCCCTCGTATGGGAGGCGCTTTGACGTTGCTGACGGCGCCGGACAAGCGCAAGGTTGCCTACACCGAGGGTGCGGACGATGGCCGTCTGATCGAGGATCCGGACGAGGTCGGGCAGTACGCCGCAATCCATGAACGGCAGCGGGCAAAAGCCCTACCGTTAGGGATGTCCATGGACATGATCCGAGAAGCCTTGGAGGACCTGGACCGTGCACGCATCCCAAGCTCAGCCCAAGCTCTACGGCTGGCGAAAGTCCAGCTACAGCAACGGCACCGGCGGCAACTGCGTGGAGGTCGCCCACGACTTCCCAGGCATCGTCCCCGTTCGTGACAGCAAGCGTCCGAACGCGGGCCATCTCATAATCGGCGCGGCCTCGTGGTCCGCCCTCACCGCGTCGCTCCGCGCCTGACGCCATCAGTTCGCCCCCACGGGCCCGGCCGCCTCCTCGGCGCCGGGCCCGTCGTCGCGTCGGGCCCGAGCCCAACGCGGCGACGGGCCGAGGCGCCATAGGCATCCCCTATAGCCCCTGCTGACATTTCGTCTTTGCCTCGCCTTCTCTTCCCGACCTACCGTGAAACCGCTCGACGAGGTGCGTACCGCGAACCGCACCGCGAATTCTTCGAGGATTCGCGCTCTGCGCACGTCGATCCTTCTTCCGTCGAGCGGACAAACACGCAATCGAGAGGACCGGTGGCATGACCACGATCGAAAACGGATCGGGAACGCAGGAATTCGCGGGAAAGCGCGCCCTGGTCACGGGTGGTTCGCGCGGAATCGGAGCGGCCGTGGTGCGCCGCCTCCTGGACGCCGGCGCCGAGGTGCTCACGACCGCCAGGTCGGCGACGGGCACCGTGCCGGAAGGGGCCGCCTTCGTGGAGGCCGACGTGCGGACCCGGGCCGGCGCACAGGCGCTCGCCGCAGCCGCGCAGGAGGTGCTCGGCGGGGTGGACGTCCTCGTCCACAACGCGGGTGGGGCGGGACCGTACCGGGGCGCCCTGGCCATCCCCGACGAGGAGTGGCAGGACGCGCTGGACCTGAACTTCCTGGCGTCGGTGCGGCTCGACGCGCTCCTGGCACCGGGGATGCGCGAACGGCGTTCGGGGGCGATCGTGCACGTCTCCTCGGCCGCGGTCCCCACCGTGGCACCACCGTTCCTGCACTACACGGCGGCCAAGGCGGCGCTGGAGAACTACAGCCGGGGACTGGCCGCGGAGTTGGCCCCCTTCGGAATCCGGGTCAACACCGTGTCTCCCGGCAGGACGACCACCCCCGGCGGCGAGGAAACGCGCAAGCAGTGGGCGCGCCTGGACTCGGGGCCGGGACAGGACACCACCACACCCCCGCTGGGGCGCGACGGCCGGCCCGACGACATTGCCGACGCGGTGCTGTTCCTCATGTCCGAGCGGGCGAGCTGGCTGACCGGTAGCAATCTCGTCGTGGACGGCGGCGAATTCCCCCGGGGCTGACACCGCCCGCATTCCCGAAACGCGGTTCCGGCAAAAGGAATCCGGTCGGGCGTCGTCGACGGTCATTCCCCACGCCCACAAGGCATCACGAAAGGTCACGCGACATGGAATTGCAGGGCAAGACCGCTCTGGTCACCGGCGGCACCTCCGGCATCGGTCTGGCAACCGCTCGATTGTTGGCCTGTGCGGGTGCCGAAGTCGTCATCACCGGCCGCGACGGCCGGCGTGGCGAGAACGCGGTGCACGCCGCGCAGGAGGACGGCGTGGTCCGATTCGTCCCGGCCGACCTGGCCGACTTGGACTCGGTCGCCGAACTGGCCCGGCAGAGCGGGCCGGTCGACATCCTCGTCAACAACGCGGGCGCCTTCCCCACCTCGCTCACCGTCGAACAGAGCGTGGCGGACTACGAGCGGATCTTCGACACCAATGTGCGCGGCGCCTACTTCCTGGTCGCCACGCTCGTACCGCACATGCTCGGGAAGGGCGAGGGCAACATCGTCAACGTCACCTCGCTTGCGGCGTTCAAGAGCTCCCCCGGTGCCTCGGCCTACAGTGCGTCCAAGGCTGCGCTGGGCTCGCTGACCCGTACCTGGGCGGCGGAATTCGCCGACGGCGGCGTACGGGTCAACAGCGTCGCTCCCGGTCCGACCCGCACCGAAGGTGTGCTGGCCGAGTGGGGCGAGGAGGGCAACGAGGGCGTGGCCAAGGCCCTGGGGCTCAAGCGCACGGCCCGGGCTCACGAGATCGCCGAGGCGATCTGCTTCCTTGTTTCTCCGCGCGCCGGCTACATCACCGGTACCACGATCCACGTCGACGCGGGCGGCACCGTTTTCTAGTGCCGCGCCCGGCAACGTTTTCCCCGTCGTGGTGTTCGGTGCGGTGCATCGGCGTGCCGCCGGAACGTTCTCGTACTTGGAGTACTCGGACGTTTCGGCGGGGCGGCGAGGTGCCGTGCCGGGCGCCGCGACGGGGTGAACGTTGCCGGGCGCGGCACTAGTCGGGGCGATCCTCCGCGCGAGCGGCCGGGCGCCGCGGGAGGAGGCCACCGGCCGAGCTCACGCCGATGCCGGGTTCACGTAGGCTCGGACGGGCTTCTTCGCCTACCGGAAGGACTGTGATGAGCACCGACGCCGGTTCGCTGACTCCCGAGGATCTGGAGTTCCTCCGACGCCCTCTGCACGGATTCCTGTCCGTGGCCGGAGGGCCGATCCCGCCACAGCCCCGGCCCGTGTGGTTCGAGGCCACCGCCGAGGGCACCATCCAAGTCTTCACCGGCCCGGACTCGCCCAAGGTGCAACGCCTGCGCCGCGACCCCCGCGCCTCGATCGTCGTAGCCGCCCCGGTGGGCGAAAGCGAGCGCTGGGTGTCGGTCGCGGGCCGGGTCACCGTGGAACCCGAGGGAGCACACGACCTGTGCACCCGCCTGGCCGCTCGCTATTGGGACGTCGACGACCCGGCCCGAGCCGACCAACTCGCCGAGATGCTGGCTGCGGACCAGGTTCGACTCGTCATCCACCCCGAGGTGGTAAGGCGCTACGCGAATTGACGCCTGCGGCAACCTGTTCGAGCGCCCGCGCGGTGGCGGCGGCCTCGGCGGCCTCCAGCCGGGAGTTACACCCCACTTCGCGCCGGTCCGGGAGTACCCGTCAGGTCGAATGAGACAGCTCGCCGGCGGGTGCCCTCTCGTCCAAGGAAGCGGGCAGGGAGGCAGCCTCGAACCAGGTCTCCTGGCGCAGGAGTTCGAGCAGCGCCGTCTCCGCAGGGCCCGCGCCCGACCGGAGCACGGCGATGACGGGCTGGGACACGACCGGAGACACCGGGCGGGCAAGGTGCTCGTAGCCGTGGGGCACCGCGGAGGCCGGGACGAGCGTCGCCCCCAGCCCGTGGGCGGCCCAGCGCACGGCCGTCGCCGTCTGGGACACCCGGGCGACCGTGGTCGGGGTCGGATCGTTGTTCCGCAGCACGTTCAGCAGCACGCCGTCGAGCGCGCTGTCGCGGTCGAACCTCACCCACGGCTCCCCTTCCAGGTCGCGCAGCTCGACCCGGTCCGCGCCGAACAGCCGGTGTCCGGCGCCCGCCACCACGACGAACTCCTCGTCGCCGAGGTGGTGGGCGTCGGCAGGGCTCCGCTCGCACGCCGCCATCAGGGCCAGGTCCAGCACGCCCCGGCGGCACAGCCGCTCCAGCTCGGCGCTGCTCGTCTCCTCGAAGACGGTGACCTCCACCCGCGGAAAGCGGCGACGCAACGCGCCCAGCGCGCCCGGTAGCTGCCGTGTGCCGAAGCCCATCTGTACCGCGACCACCAGTTCGCCGACCAGCTCTTCGGCGCCGGCCCGCGCCGTCGCGCGTGCCCGCCGCGCCGCGTTCACCGCGGCCTCCGCCTCCCGCAGGAACGCGCGACCGACCGCGGTGGGCACCAGTCCGGTCGGCGTACGCGCGAACAGTTCCACGCCGAGTTCCCGCTCCAGGCCACGGATCTGCTGGGACACCGATGGTTGGGCGACGCGCAGCAACTCCGCCGCCGCCGTCACCGAGCCCTCCTCGGCAACCGCCAGGGCGTACTCGAACTGACGAAGGCTCATCGGCTCCCGTCCCCTCCCTGCGGTGACCGCGGTCCACCCGTGGTAAGCACTGTAATGGTCGTAAAGGCAAGTAACCCGGTCCCACCGGTGAAGATTCCCGGGACACGGCCGGAGTCGGCTCGGGAACGGGCGGAAAGCTGTTCACCTGCATGTCCCCGTGCATGCACCCCGCGACCGGGGGTCGGGGGCCGGGTGTCGGGCGCCGGGTCAGGACAGCCCCGAGCCCAGCGCGACGAAGGCGCAGATCAGGACGAAGAGAATCGCCAACAGGGGCGCCGCGAAGCGGAGGTACTGGTTGTAACCGACCTTCGCCAACGACACGCCGCCCATGACGACCGCCGTCGTGGGCACCCACAGGTTCATCCACCCGGACGCCGACTGCCACGCCGTGACCACCAACGCACGCGGTACGTCGGCGAAATCGGCCAGCGGGGCCAAAATCGGCATGGCCAGGGTCGCGTGCCCCGACGTGGACGGGATCAGAAAGGCCAGCGGCAGGTTGACGCCGAAGATCAACAGGCCGAACACCGCCGACGACGTGCCGGAGACCGCGCCCTCCATCGAGTGCAGGACCGTGTCGGTGACCTGGGCGTTGTTCATGATGACGGTGACGCCGCGGGCCAGCATGATGATCAGCGCCGGCGAGACGAAGTCGCCCGCGCCCTGGATGATCGTCTCGGCGAGCTTCTGCTCGCCGAGCCGCGCCAACACCCCGATGATCACTGCCGCCACGAAGAACAACGCGGCCAAATGGGCGAAGGACCAGTCCAGTTCCCAGCCGTACGCGGTGGCGTCGGCGTCGCCGGTGAGCACCTGGGCCCACGGGATGATCGAGAAGATCATGAACACGAACGTGACCGTCACCGCGACCAGGACCACCTGATGGGTCCGGGTCAGCGGCGGCGGCTCACTGTCGGTGGTCGCCGCGTCGGCCGCCTCGCGGTCCCCCGGCAGGAAGCCCACCAGCGAGCGGGACGGATCGGCCTTGACCCGATGGGCGTACCGCACCACGTACAGGATGGTCACCGTGGTCAACACGATCAGCATCAGCAACCGCAGCACGATGCCGTCGCCCAGCGAGATCCCCGCCGCCGAGGAGGCGACCCCGGTCGCGAACGGGTTGACCGTCGAGCACAACACGCCCACCCCCGCGCCCAGGATGATCGTGGCGGTGGCCACCATCCGGTCGTAGCCCAGCGCCAGCATCAACGGCACGATCAGGCCGTAGAACCCGAGCGTCTCCTCGGCGAAGCCCTCGACCGAGCCGAGGATGGCGAACACCGTCATGATCGCCGCGATCAGCACCACACCGCGGGTCCGCAGCCGATGCGCAAGCCGGGCAATGCCGCGGTCCAGCGCGCCGGTGGCGAACACGACGGTGATGAAGGCTCCGATGGCCAGGACGAACAGGAACACCGCCGCGCTGCCGTACAGATCACCCGTGTTGTCCGGCGCGACCTGCCCGCTCCGGGTGTCCTTGATCCCGTACAGGCCGTTGACCGGCGACAGGAACAGGTCGTTCAGCCGCTGGACGAAGTCCTCCGGCGACTTGGTGTGGTGGTAGCTGCCCGCGACCGGCTTGCCGTCCTCACCGCGCTGATACTGGCCGGCCGGAATCGCGAAGGTCAACGCCCACACCGCGATCGTCACGATCGCCAGCACCGTCAGCGCACTGGGAAAGCGGAAGCCGCGCTTGGGCGGGGGCGCTTCGTCCTCGGCCTGCGTCGAAGCCTGATCGGTGCTCACGCGCTGCTCCTTGCGGCTGCTGAAGAATCGGGAGTGGGCCGGCAGGACCTCACCGTGCCCGTCGACGGGACCTCCGCGGGTGTCGACTCCGACGGCGAAAGCCCCTGTCGAACAGGGAGGTTCGCAGCAGGCACTAGCCGCGCCCGAAGCGCTCCGCGTACGCGGCGAAGAACGCGGCCTCCGCCACCACCGCGTCGCGCAGTTCGCTCACCAGCACCCGCTCGTTGGGCCCGTGCAGGTTGCACATGCTGTCCTGCGCCCCGAACAGCAGGATCTCCGCGTTCGGTTGGGCCGCCGCCAGGCTGTTGACCAACGGAATCGATCCGCCCGCCGCCGCGTGTACCGGCTCCGCGCCCCACGCCGTGCGCAGCGCCTCGTGCGCGGCCCGGTAGGCGGGCCCGTCGCTGGCCGCGGCGAACCCGGAGCCCGGCGCGCCGGCCTGGGTCACCCGCAGCGGCACCCCGAACGGCCGTAGCCCGACCAGGAATTCGATCAGCAGGCGCTGCGCCTCCGCCGGATCCTGGGCCGGATGGCAACGCATGTTCAGCTTTGCCCGGGCGGCCGGCACCACGGCGGATGCGGCTCGTTCGACCGAGGGCGCGTCCAGGCCGATGACCGTGATCGCCGGTCCCGACCACAAGCGCGAGCCCAGGTTTCCGGTGCCGATCAGCGGCATGCCCTCGCGGATCCCGGCCAGCCGGCGGAACTCCTCCTCGTCCCAACCGCCGCCCGACCACTGCTCGCGGCGCAGGCCCGGCACCGCCACGTCGCCGTTCGCGTCGTGCAGCGCGGCCAGGGCGTGCAACAGGACCAACAGCGCATCGGGCGCCGCCCCGCCGAAGTTGCCGCTGTGCTTGGCCTCTTCGAGGGTGCGCACCTCGACGATCACCTCGACCACCCCGCGCAGCGCCACCGTCAGCGTGCCGGTGCCCGGGCGGACATTGCCCATGTCGGCGATCACCATCGCGTCGCACGCGAACTCGTCCGGGTGGGTCGGCGGGTAGTCGTCGAACTCGCTGCCGTACTCCTCCTGCCCCTCGAACACGATCCGGATCCCCACCGGCGGCCGCCCGTCGAAGGCCCGCAGCGCGCCCAGGTGCACGATCAGGTTCGACTTGTCGTCGGCCACCCCGCGCCCGTGGATCGCGCCGTCGACGTCGGTCGGTTCGAACGGCTGCGTCGTCCACAACGACTCGTCCCCGGCGGGCTGCACGTCGTAGTGGCCGTACAGCAGCACGGTCGGCGCATCCGGGTGCGGGGGCGGGATGTGACCCGTGATCACCGGCGAGGTGTCCGGCAGCCGCAGTGCGGCGACGTCCTGCACCCCGGCCTCGCGCAGCAGCCCGACCAGCATGTCGTGAGCCTGCTGCACCGGCTCCGGCGGATGGCCGGGGAATGCGATCGACGGAATCCGGGTGAGCCGCCGCAGGTCCTCGCAGAGTTCGTCGAGCATGCCGTCGACCCGTGTGGTCAGCTCGTCCATTCGTCATGCCCCTAACCGCGCGCCGGGCACGGTGCGCCGATCGCGTCGCCCGACCCATGCTCGCCCGAATCGGGGGGCAACGAACGGCACGCCGCGCGACGCCACCGGAGGCTCACCCGGGTGGCGGTAGGCCCTGGCCGGCGGATCCTGGTGAGGCCGCCGGACGGAGTCCGGCCGGCGGCCCACCCGACCGGGAGCGGTCGCCCCCAAACGACGACATCGGTCCCCCGTCTCGCACGGGGCGAGACGAGGGACCGGTCGGCACCGCGTCACGGGGGGAACGCGGTGATCCTGCCCGCCTCCGTGCCGGAGGCGGTGTGGGTGGCAGCGGGTGCGACAGCCGTCAGTTCACCCGCGGCGTGACCTGCCCGTTCACGAACAGGTAGCGCTCGCCCGTCTCGAAGGTGCCGAAGGTCGTCTCGCGCCAGATCGTCGATCCGGGCGTGCGGAGCGCGAACAGGTCCTCGGCCACCGGAACCAACGACATTTCCTGCACGGCGTCGGGGAGGGTGTCCGCGAGTTCCCCGGTCAGCTGGATCCGCAGCACCAGGCCCTCGGGGGTCGTGCGCACCTCGGCACGCTGCATGGCGCGCTCGTACACGCCGACGTAGCGCTCGGCGTCCACGGCCGGCGGCTCGGCCGGCGGGGCGAACAACTCGGGCAGGGCGACCTGCGCGACCTCGGCGAAGATCTCCCGGAACAGGTCCTCGTACAGTTCCGGCGCGTCCCCGCCGTTGGTCAACAGCGACACCGCCAGGCCCAGTTCGGGAATGGTCCGGAGGAAGGCGAACTGCCCGATGGTGCCGCCGTCGTGGCCGAACACCTCGTGGCCGTCCCACTCGTAGCGGTGCCAGCCCAGGCCCCACGAGGCGCCGGTGACCGACAGGTCGGCCACCTCGACCTGCTTCTCGCGCATCGCGAGGGCGTGCTCGGCGCCCAGAAGCCGGGTTCCGTCGGCGGTCGCACCGTCGGCCAGGTGCAGCCGGGCGAACCGCAGCAGCTCCGCCGAGGTGGAACCGATCAGCCCGGCGGGTCCGGCCGAGCGGGGCAACATCCACACCGGGGCGACCTGCGGCGTGCCGCCGTCCTCGGACACGTGGCCGACCGCGGCGCGCAGCAGCAGCGCCTCCTCGGGCAGCGTGATGGTGCGTTCCAGGCCCAGCGGCCCGCTCAGCCGCTCGCGCAACACCTGGTCCCAGGTCTTGCCGGTGAGGTGTTCGATCACCCGTCCGGCCAGCGTGAAGCCGGAGTTGCAGTACGACCAGGCGCCGCCGGGCGGGAACACCTGCGTCGCGTCGCCGAGGGTCGCCACGTACTTGGCCAGGCAGTCGTCGCCGCGTCCGGTGTCGATGAACCGGTCCCCTTCGATGCCACTCGTGTGGGTGAGCAGGTGGCGCATGGTGATCTGCTTGGCCAGTTCCGGGTCGGACAGCCGCAGTTCCGGCAGCACCTCGCTCAGCGGCTGGTCCAGGTCCAGCAGCCCGTCCTCGACCAGTTGCATGACCAGCGTCGTGGTCCACACCTTGGTGATCGAGCCGATCTGGAACACCGAGTCCGTGGTCACCGGGACCCCGGTGTTCAGGTTGAGCACACCGTACGCGGCCTCGACCAGATCGTCCGACGCGTGCTCGTCGATGCGCAGGATGCCCAGGGTCGCCCCCGGGATCTTGTGCCGCTCGGCCAGCGTGGTCAGCCGGCGCTGCCAGTGCGCGGCGTCCAGCGCGGCCGGCCGGACGCGGCCGGCGGATCCGGCGTACTGCTCGACCCAGTCGACGATCCGGCGGTTCCAGTCCAGTCGGTGCGAAGGCGGGCCCGAGAGGATGAACAGGTGCGACCCCTCGGGGTAGAGCACCATCCGGGTGGGCACGTGCCGCTCGCGCAGCGCGGCGAACCACTGCTGGGCCTGGCCCAGCGGACAGCGCACGTCGGCGCCGCCCTGCAGGATCAGCGTGGGCGTTTCGACGTCGCCCACCTTGGCGAACGGGTTCGACCGCGCGTACAGCTCGGGTGCGTCCCACGGGGTGCCGTCGAACTCGGCCCGGGACATGTAGGAGCCGAGGTCCGAGGTGCCGGCCAGGCTGGTCAGATCGCTGACCACGCCGCCCGCGACGGCCGCCGCGAAACGCCGGTCGCGGCTGGTGAGGTAGCACGTCATGAAGCCGCCGTAGCTGTAGCCGGCGACGGCCAGGCGCTGCGGGTCGGCGATGCCCTCGGCGACCAGTTCGTCCAGCGGCTCCAGGAAGTCCGCGGCGTCCATCTCGCCCCACGCGCCGACGGTGGCGGCGAAGAACTCCTCGCCGTAGCCGTCGCTGGCCCGCGGGTTGATCAGCAGGATGGTCCAGCCGCGCTCGGCCAGCACCTGGTGGTAGAGGTGCACCGGGTCGGCCGAGCCGCTCCACGCGTTGTGCGGGCCGCCGTGGATGTCCATCAGCACCGGCGAGGGGCCGGTCGTCTTCGGGTCGCGCAGCAGTCGGCCGTGCACGACGGTGCCGTCGACGAGGGTGAACCGGCGGTCGACCAGGGTGTACAGCTCGACGTCCGGCAGGGACTGCGCGCCGTGCGCGGTGAGCACCCGCTCGGTGCCGTCGGCCGGGTCCACCAGGACGACCTCGGCGTACGAGGAGGGGGTGGACAGCACGGTGGCGACGGGGCCGGGGGTGGTGGGCACGGAGAGGCCGGAGACGGATCTGCCGGTACCACCGAGCACCAGGCGCGTGCCGCCGCTTGCCAGGTCGAGCGCGTACAGGTGGGTGTTGCCGGCCTCGCGGACGCAGAACAGGAGTTCCCGGCCCTCGGGCGTGGCCTGCGGCAACGCGCCCGGGTAACCGGCGCCGCCGGGCATCACGTTGCGGTCCAGCGCCCCGGCGAGGTCTTCGGTGGGGCCGCCGGCGAGCGGGACGCGCAGCAGGCGGGTGTGCCCGGTGCGGGTGTGCTCGGCGCCCAGCACCAGCAGGGATTCGCCGTCGGGGGTCCAGCCGACCCAGCCGGCCATGCCCTCCGCGGGGCCCACGCGTACGGCCGTCGCACCGGGGGTGGACAGGTCGAGGACGTATGCCGCGGATTGCATGGTCAGGTCGGTGTCCGGGCCCGGCCCCGCACCGTAGGCCAGTCGTCGTCCGTCCGGCGACCAGGTCGGGTCGCTCGCGTGCCAGTCGCCCTCGGTGACCCGGGTGACCTCGCCGGAGGCCAGGTCCAGCACGTGCACGTGCTTGCGCAGGGTGCCCAGCAGGCCGACGCCGTCCACCTGGTAGTCCAGGCGGTCGATGACCATCGGCGCGTTCGCCCGGGCGGCCTTCGCGGACTCGTCCTCGCCCGCGACGGCATGGATGTCGACCACGGCGCCGAAGGCCAGGCGGGTGCCGTCGGGGCTCCACACCGGCTGGCCGGCGCCCATCGGCAGTCGGGTCAGCCGGCGCGGCTCGCCGCCGTCGAGCGGCAGTTCCCACAGCTGCGGCGGGCCGTCGACCGCGCGCAGGAACACCACCCGGGTGCCGTCCGGTGACCACACGGGTGTGCTGTCCGAGGGGCCTTCAGTGAGCTTTTCCGGCTCGCCGCCCGCGGTGGCGACCTGCCACAGGGAGCGCACGTTGCGGTCCGCCTGCGGATCGACGCCGACCAGGGTATAGAGCACCCGGGTGCCATCGGGGGAGATCACCGGCTGCTCCGGCAGTGCGATCGCGTTCAGATCGTCCAGACGCAGACGTCGTGTCATGGCTTTCTCCATCCTGGTCGGCCCGTCCCGGTCGCCGCCCCGGTCGGTCCGGGACCGGGAACGCCCGGCGAGAACCGGGGCGGCGAGTCTCCGATGGACGCCGAAACCGAACCTCGCGCGGCGCGGGGTGACCGCAGCGGAGAGTGCCGGCGCTCGTCGGTGGTGTCGAAGTCTCTCGCGGCGCTGCCCTGACGCTAGCCGGGTGCGAACACGGTGGACTTCGTAGGCGCGGACGAGGGACGCCCCCGCTTTCGGTGCCATCCCACCAAGCGCGGGCCGGGACCGGCCGGTAAACGGGAGGCCCGGGGCGGGCGGTAAACGGGCAACCGGGGGCGGGGCGGGCCGTTGGACGGGGGACGCGCGGGCCGGCGGATGGAGGGCGTGCGGGACGGAGCCGGCCGCTGGCTGGAGGGGACGCGTGCGGGGTGGCCGGATGTGACTCCGCTAGCGGGATCCGTCGGCCGGCGGCGCGAGCTCGTCGCGCAGGATGGCGTAGAACGCCACGTCGCGCCATCGACCATCGCGGAAGGTGTAGGCACGCGCCACGCCCTCGCGGGTGAACCCGACCTTCTCCAGGGCGCGTTGCTCGGCCAGGTTGTCCACCTCGGTGCCGGCCTCGATCCGGGCCACCTGGGTGTGTGCGAACAGGTAGCGCACCAGCAGGAGTTGGGCCCGGGTGCCGAGCCCTCGACCGCGCGCCTCGGGGAACAGGTTGATCCCGACGTTCCAGCAGTACGCGGTGCGCGAGGTGACGATCTTGCGCCAGGCCACGAAGCCCGACACCTCCGTGCCGCAGACCACCAGCAACAGCCCCCGGTCGTCGCCGAGCAGGCCGTTCTCCGCCCACTGGCGACGCCAATATCCCGGATCCGACCAGCCGTACCAGGAGAACGGCCCGACCGCCTCGGGGTCGGTCAGGAACCGTTCGAGCAGGGATATGTCCGCTTCCGTCACCGGACGCAAGGACACCTGGTCGCCGCCACTCATGATCCGACTCCGTCCGGTCGCCGTCGGCACCGTCTGCGGCACCCGGGAGTCGGCAGCGTACGAAGCCGGTGCTCCGGGGACGCGACGGGCGCAATCGCTCGAGGCGACCGACAATACCCAGGGCGCCGACCGCGCCCACCGCCCCGGTGCGGTGGTCGCGGATCGCGGGGGGGCGGATCGCGGGGGCGGAGCACGAAGGGCGCGTCACGAGTCGCGCGGCGGCTCCTGTTCGGGGCGATTCGCCACCAGGCGACGCACCCGGGCGCGCAAGGAATTCCCGGACCCGCCGGGCAACGGCGGCTCGGCCGCCGAATCCGGCGCGGACTCGCTCCACCGACGGGCCTGCCACACCAGGGCGGCCAATTCGTCGGCACCTGACTCCCGGGATGCATCGTGCTGCGTCATGTCGAGCCGCTGCCCGCCCCAGGAGACGCCCACGGCTGCCGAATGATCACGAATGCGCGACATATCCGTAACAACGCCGACGCTCGGCTTGCCAGACGGGCGCTTCGAAAGTCTCGGCCGGCGACGTTCATCGCACAGGCTCTCGACGCCGTATGACACCGAACCACCCCGAATCAGCGCAAGATTGCCAACGACACACCCGAGCGGCACCCGAGCAAGCCCGAGCGAGCCCGAGCGAGCCGGTCCGCCGCATTCGGCATGACGCACGCCATGTTGACGCCCCGTCCGGGCGGGTGCTTTGGTGAGGCTCGCCTAATTGAAGACGTGTTCGAAATCCTGAGCGGGGTCACCTGTGTTCGCCAACTACCTGATAGGTCTGCGCGAGGGCCTGGAAGCGGCTCTGGTGGTCAGCATCCTGATCGCCTACCTCGTCAAGAGCGAGCGTCGGGACGCGTTGCCGGCGGTGTGGGCCGGGGTCGCCGCCGCGGTGGCGCTGAGCGTCGCGCTGGAGGCGACCCTCGAACTGACCTCCGCCGAGATGACCTTCGAACAACAGGAACTGTTCGGCGGCTCGCTGTCCATCGTCGCGGTGCTGCTGGTGACCTGGATGATCTTCTGGATGCGACGCACCTCGCACGCGCTGAAGGCGCAGTTGCAGGGCCGGCTCGACCACGCGTTGGCGATGGGCACCGGCGCGCTGGTGCTGACCGCGTTCCTGTCCGTGGGCCGCGAGGGCCTGGAGACCGCCGTCATCGTCTGGGGCACCGCCCGCTCCACCGGCGAGAACACCGAACCGATGATCGGCGTCGCCCTCGGCCTGGCCACCGCCGTCGTCCTCGGATACCTCTTCTACGCCGGCGCGATCCGGATCGACCTGGCCAAATTCTTCCTGTGGACCGGCGCCGGCCTGGTCGTCGTCGCCGCCGGCGTCCTCGCCTACGGCATCCACGACCTCCAGGAGGCCGACTTCCTCCCCGGCCTGAACAACCGCGCCTTCGACATCACCGACACCATCCCCCCGGACAGCTGGTACGGCACCCTGCTCAAGGGCATCCTCAACTTCCAACCCGACCCCACCGTCCTCCAGACCACCGTCTGGCTGCTCTACCTCCTCCCCGTCATGGCCCTGTTCTTCCTCCTCCCCAAGGGCCGCACCAACACCCCGGCGGCGCAGGAGTCCCCGGCCGCCGCCTGACCCACGAGCGCGGTGGACGCACCCCGCCGCCGATCCGGGGGGCGACGGGCGACGCGGTGATCATGTGGTGAGCAACCGGCCGATATCCTCTGATCCGCTTCCGCCGGGGAGCGCGGCACGTACACAGGGGGCATCCGCATGACGCAGCCGACCAGCGACGAGGGTCTGGCCGGGCAGTCGCTCGACGAAGGGGGCGCACGCACCGCGCGCTGGGCGTTCATCCGGACCGAGAGCGGCAGTGCGACCGTGCTGCTCGCCGCCACCCTGGTCGCCCTGGCCTGGGCGAACATCGGCCCCGACTCCTACGAATCGTTGTGGCACACCCACCTGTCGGTGCGGCTCGGCGACTCCGGTGTCTCCCTTGACCTGCGCGAATGGGTCAACAGCGGGCTGATGACGCTGTTCTTCTTCGTGGTCGGCCTGGAGGCCCGGCGCGAGTTCGACATGGGAGAACTGCGCGAACGGCGCCGGTTGACCCTGCCGTTGCTGGCCGGCCTCAGCGGCATGGCGGTGCCGGTGTTGATCTACCTGGCGATCAACGCGGGCGAGTCCTCGGTGCACGGGTGGGGTGCCGCGATGTCCACCGACACGGCCTTCGCGCTGGGCATGCTCGCACTGCTCGGCAGCCGCTTCCCCCGCAGGCTGCACACCTTCATCCTGACCGTCGCCGTGGTGGACGACTTCATCGCCCTGGTGGTGATCGCGGTCGCCTACAGCGACCACATCGACGTGCCCGCGCTTCTGGTGGCGCTGGCGATGCTGGTGGTGATCGTGCTGGTGCGCACCGCGAAGGTACGGCGCGGCAGCGCGTACGGCGTACTCGGCGTGATCACCTGGGTCGCGGTGCTCAAGTCGGGCGTGGATCCGGTGGTGGTCGGCCTGGTGATGGGCCTGCTGACCTTCGCCTACCCGGCGTCGCGGGCCGAATTGGAACGGGCCACCGGCCTGTTCCGCTCGTTCCGCGAACAGCCCACCCCGGAGCTGGAACGCACCGCCCGGCTGGGCATGGCGGCGGCCCTGTCGCCGAACGAGCGCCTACAGCGGATGTACCACCCGTGGACCAGCTACGTGATCGTGCCGCTGTTCGCGCTGGCCAACGCCGGCATCACGCTCGACGCCGGGCTGATCTCCCGGGCCTTCACCTCGCCGGTGACGCTGGGCATCCTGGTCGGCTACGTGGTGGGCAAGCCGTTGGGCATCATCGGCACCTCCGCGCTGACCACCCGGTTCAGTCGCGGTCGGCTGCGCCCGCCGGTCGGCTGGGGTGCCGTGGTCGGCGGCGGCGCGATCGCCGGGGTGGGCTTCACCGTGTCGCTGCTGATCGCCACGCTGGCCTTCGAGGGTGAGCGGCTCGACGAGGCCAAGGTGGGCGTACTCAGCGCCGTGGTCTGCTCGTTCGTGGTGACCTGGCTGGTCTCGGTGGCGATCGCCGCGATGCCGCGCCCGGCCCGCTCGCGGGCACTGCTGGGCACCGCCCAGAGCCTGGTCGACCTGGCCGTGCCGGTGGACCCCGAGCGCGACCACATCCGCGGTCCGATCGACGCCCCGGTGACGCTGGTGGAGTACGGCGACTTCGAATGCCCCTACTGCGGTCTGGCCGAGCCGGTGGTGCGCGAACTGCTCGCCGACTTCGGCGACGTGCGCTACGTGTGGCGCCACCTGCCGCTGCCGGACGTGCATCCGCGGGCCCGACTGGCCGCGATCGCCGCCGAGGCGGCGGCCGAGCAGGGCGCGTTCTGGGAGATGCTCGACCGTCTCCTGCAGAACCAGGACGCGCTCAAGCCCGGCGATCTGCTCGCCCACGCGAAGGCGCTGGGACTGGATGTGGAGGAGTTCCGGATCGCGCTGCGCGCCCATCGCGGCGCCGACCGGGTGACGGAGGACGAGGAGTCCGCCGACCTGAGCGGGGTCTCCGGCACTCCGACGTTCTTCGTCAACGGCCGCCGCCACCACGGCCCGTACGACATCGACGGACTCACCACTGCAGTGCACGCAGCCAAGGAGCGCGCGCTGATGGACCGCTGAGCGGCCGGGTCGGTCGGTGGCAGGACCGCGCCGCCGGCACCTCCCGCCCGAACCGATCAACCGCCGTGAGCACGCCGTGACTTCACACCGCCGAGCGCTCGCATCGGCCCGTCGCCGACCCGACGGACCGTCGTATTGCCCGGATCCGGGCACTCCTGCGGGTGGTGCTTCGTTGGCACGGCAAGTTCCTTTGATGCCTTGACGATTACGCTTCGGGGTTCCTAGGGTGCGGTGAGTAGTCGCCTCCGGAAAGGTTGGTTCACGATGCTCGGTCAGTCCGTCTTATCCGATCGACGGTTCGTGTCATGACGGTGGGGCCCGACACACTCACGGCCCTGCTGAAGGGCAAGGACGTTCTTCCGGCGGGCTGGGAATCGGTGTTCGGCATGGTGGCCCGCGAGGACTTCGTGCCCGCCCGGATCTGGCCGGACGACAGCGATGCGCCGTTGGACCGCGATCGCGATCCGGAGGCCTGGCGCCGGGCGGTCTATTCGGATCGGGCGCTGGTGACCCAGTGGGACGACGGCCGGCACACCGGCACCGCCGCCGGGCGGCTGGCCACCTCGTCGGCCTCCACCCCGTCCACGCTCGCGGAGATGCTCTACGACCTGGACGCGGCGCCGGGCATGCGGGTGTTGGAGGTCGGCACCGGCACCGGCTACAGCGCCGGCTTGCTGGCGGCGCGCGGCTGCCGGGTGACCTCGATCGAGGTCGACCCGCAACTGGCCCGCCGGGCACGGGAGAACCTGGCCGCCGCCGGATTCGGCAACTTCGTCGAGGTGGTCACCGGCGACGGCACGCTCGGCCACCGGGCGGGCAGCCCGTACGAACGCATCCAAGTCACCGCGGGGGTCCGGCGCGTGCCGTCGGCGTGGGTCGAACAGGCCGCGCCGGGCGCGGTGATCGTGCTCCCGTGGGGCACCGACTACGGCAGCGGCGACTGCGCGCTGCGCCTGGTCGTCGACCCGGATCGCCGCACCGCCAGCGGGCCGTTCACCCTGGCCACCGCATTCATGAAGCTGCGTGCGCATCACCCGCACTGGGGCCGCTACGGCGGCGCCGCGCTCCCCGAGGACTGGGCCGCCTACGCGCATCCGACCACCACCACGCTCGGCTACGACGACGTGGTGGGCGGCCCGTTCGACCCGGTGGCCCTGGTGCTGGGCCTGTGTGTGCCCGACTGCCTGGCCCGCCCGGTCTTGCACGGCGCGCTCGGCGGCACGTTGTGGCTCTACGGCGCCGACACCGGCCACGGCCACTCGATCGCCGCCGCCCACTTCGCCGTCGGCGAGCCGCCGACGATTCGCCAGTCCGGCCCCCGCCGGTTGTGGGACGAGGTCGAGGCGACCTGGTACTGGTGGCATTCCCAGGGCCGTCCCTCCATTCACGAGTTCGGCCTCACCGTACGCCTCGCCGACGACGACACGGTCGAGCAACAACCCTGGTACCGCAGCCGCGACCACCCCCTCGTCGCGCCGGCCCACGACTGGACACCGCCCCCGAGCGAGTGACCCGGCTCGGCACACCCGGCGCCGCCGCGCCGGGGGTGATCGGGACCTGTCGCGGGTCAGGCCCGCGGGAAGCCGGCGTCGGCGAGCCAGGTCAGCGAGGCGTCCGCGATGTCGGGCCAACCGTGGTCGACGATCAGCGAGTGGCCGCGGTCGTCGAAACAGCGATATTCGGTGGTGGCACGGGACTTGCCGTATCGCTTGAAGGTGGCGCGGGTCAGCACGTCCGGCACGGTGTGGTCCAGCTTCCCGGACAGGAGCAGGAGCGGTCCGCGGGACTGGTTCTCGGTGGCCACCCTCGCGGCCGAGTTCGGGGTGAGGTTGCCCAGCATCAACTGGAAGAGCGGCCGGGCCGGACTGGGGATCGTCCACGCCGCGAACAGGTCCTCGGACTCCTTGCGGGAGACGGCGTTGGCGAAGGCGTAGCGGAACCGGTCCTGATTCAGCGACACCGCGCGCTTGGTGTTGGCGGGATTGCGCAGGAACGGGAACGCCGACTTCGCCTGGGCCGGACCGATCGCCTTGACCCCCTTGATCCGGCCGGGACAGATCGCCACGGTCGCCGCGGCGAGCCCCTCGCCCAACAGCCGCTGGGCAATGAAGCCGCCGACGCAGTGACCGACCAGGACGGGCGGGGAGGGCAACTCGCGAATCACCCGGACGTGCGCCTCGGCGATCTCCGCGAGACCGACGCCGCCCTGCTGCTCCGGCTGTCGGCGGGCCGCCAGGACAGTGTCGGGAACACCGGGCCACTCCGGCATCAGCGGTTCGTATCCCGCGTCGCGAAACCGCTCGGCCCAGGCCCGCCAACTGGTCGAGTGCAGCCACAGGCCATGGATGAACACGACGGGTGTGCGCTTGGTTGTCATGCGTCGCCTCGCTCGCGAATGGCTCGATCCGGGGATCGCCGCGGAGACGGCCTTCGTGGCGGGCAGCGGTGCGACCGACGCCGCTCGGCCCCGCCGGTCGCGCCTGCGACCGGGCCACACGAAGATCCTTTACCGCCACTGTGTCACCACCGCCGCCCGATCGCGCGCCGAAACCGGTCCCGCCGGGTCGGGCAGGCGCCCTCGCGGCCGGTACGCGCGACCGGCATGCGGCGAACCGGCCCTATCGCCCGACCCGTTGCGGCCGGCGCGGTGCCCTTGCCCGGCCCGGGTCGGGTGCGGTGGTGGGGCAACGGTCGCCGATGGGCTTCATGTATGGTTTCTACAGATGTGTAGAAGCCCGGTTTCGACGGATTCGAGTCGGACGAGACCGCTCCGTCGCCTGCGGATCAGGGGTGGAACTGTGCCGAATGATCATCGAGAGCGGTCCACGGCCGACGGCCCGGAGACCAAGTGGGTGCAAGCTCCTCCGGAGGAGGAGATCCGTCACGTCTACGAGCCGGTGGAGATCCGTAATCGCGACGGCAGTTGGGCGCTCGGGCGGATCAACGCCCGGTGGCACGGCGATCGCGGGCAGGACTGGTGCCGCCTGCGGATCGTGGGCAGCGATCGCCCGGCCCGCTGGGTCCCGTTCGATCCGGACGTGTTCGTCGAATTGCAGATCGACGGGACCTGACGCCCCTCCCCTCGCCGCTCGGCGGAGGCCGACTCCCGGCAACGGCCCGGTTCCGCCGCCGCGTAGGCTCGGATGCCTTCGAGACGACACCGGGTATGCCGAGGGCGTCGCGCCCTGGCGGCGGCACGTCGCGGTGAACCCGGTCGGCGCCGCCGGGCCGAGCCGCCTCGTCGCCCGCGGGGTGATCGCGCGTGGCACGGCGGGCGGATTGTCGACGTCGGCTCACGCGGCGCGTTCCGTGGTGAACCGGATCATCCGGCCTGCGCACCCAACTCATCGAGGGCAGGTCCCGGTCCTCCTCGATGGCGGTGGCGGGCAGCCGCACAACCGCACCGATCGCGGCGGTACCGGCCATCGGCGGTACCGCCGCGATCCGCGGCGCCGGTGTGCGGTCAGCGACCCTGGAGGGCCTTGACGTTGTTGCCGAAGGACCAGCTCTTGGAGCCGTCCCAGTTCAGCGACCAGGTCATCAGGCCCTTGAGGCCGCCGCTGTAGCGGTTCCATGCCTGGGCGACCTGAGACGGCGTCATGTAGCCGCCGCCCGCGCCCGGTTGCGCGGGCAGCCCGGGAACCTGCTTGTCGAAGGGCACCTTGATCGTGGTGCCCTGCACGACCAGTCCGCGGTTGAGGCAGTCCGTCTGCGCGGTGAAGCCGGCGACCGTGCCGGCGGAGTACGAGTCGCCCGAGCAGCCGTACATGTTGCCGTTGTAGTACTGCATGTTCAGCCACCACAGCCGACCGTTGTCCGCGTACTTCTTCACGATCGGCAGGTACGCGCCCCAGATCGAGCCGTAGACCACGCTGCCGCCGGTGACGTAGGCCGTCTCGGGTGCCATGGTCAGGCCGAAGTTGCTCGGCATCTGGGCGAGGATGCCGTCGATGATGTGCACCAGGTTGGCCTGTGAGGTGGACAGTGTGTTGATGTTGCCACCGCCGACCAGGCCGGTCTCGATGTCGATGTCGATGCCGTCGAAGTTGTAGGTCTTGAGGATCGGCACGATGGTCGCGATGAACCGGTCCGCGACGGTGCGGGAGTTGAGGTCGATGCCGGCCGCCGCCCCGCCGATGGACATCAGGATGGTGGCGCCGGCCTCCTTGGCCTGACACATCTCGGTCGGCGTCGCGACCTTGACGGTCGAGTCCATCCCGTCCTGCCACAGCGCGGTGCCGTCGCCGAGGATGACCGGGAAGGCCGCGTTGAGCACGTTGTAGCCGTGGGCGGCGATCCGCGAGTCGGTGATCGGGGTCCAGCCGAACGGCGGGTGCACACCGTTCACCGCACCGTCCCAGTTCTCCCAGTAGCCCTGGAGCACCTTGCCCGCGGGCTTCGACTTGACCGCGCAGGTGCTGCCCACCGGCGCGCTCGCGCGCTTCGGGGAAGGCGAAGTGCCGTTCGTGTCGGCGTTGTTCGGTGCGGCCGCGACCGACCCGGCAACGGTGAAGGCGACCGCGAGGGCGGCCCCCAGAAGGCGTGACGTGCGACCCATCATGCTCGATTCCCTTTCGGCACTTCGAGCACGACCGGGCACGGAAGGAACGTCCTGCGTGGCACGCCTGCCTCCCGGGCGGGGACGGGCCCGGAGATTCACGTGGTGCGATTGCCACGACCGTAAAGTGGTCCAGACCTTACGGTCAATAGGTCTGGACCACCGGCAAAGTCCGGCAAATGCCGCCGGGCCCGAAACCCCGGCCCGCCTGCGGTATTCGTCCGCTCCGACGATGGGAGTGCGCAACACGCCGATGGACTCCACTTCGACCTCGACGACGTCTCCGGGGCGGAGGAACTGCGGCGGGGTCATCGCCACGCCGACACCGGCCGCGCCGACACTACTGCGCGTCGACCGAGTCGACACAGTGTTGACCACTTCGACAACACGTCGATACGGTGGCCGGGCCACCACCACCCGGTAGGCGTGTGCGCCGGCCGACCCGGGGTGTCGTACGCATGGTCCGGTCTCGGACGACCCGCACGCGTCCGATCGCGAAATGGGGACTGGCATGGCCTCGGAACACGTCGACGTCCTGATCGTCGGAGCCGGCCTCTCCGGCATCGGCGCCGCCTGTCACCTGCGGCAGCGTGTACCGGGCAAGTCGGTGCTGATCCTGGAGGGCCGCGACGCGATCGGCGGGACCTGGGACCTGTTCCGCTATCCCGGGATCCGCTCGGACTCGGACATGCACACCCTGGGCTACTCGTTCCGACCGTGGACCGCCGCCGAGTCGATCGCCGAAGGCGCGGCGATCCGGGACTACATCCGCGACACCGCACGCGAGCACGGCGTGGACCGGATGGTGCGCTTCGGCCACCGGGTGGTCGAGGCCGAGTGGTCCGCCGAGACGGCCCGCTGGACCGTCCGGGCCCTTCGTACCCCCGCGAGCGCGGAGCCAGGCGCGGGCGCGGGCGCCGAGCCTGCCACGGACCCGGCCGGTGGCGGCGATGCCGAAAGCGTGGAACTGACCTGCTCGTTCCTGTTCGGGTGCACCGGCTACTTCCGCTACGACCAGGGCTACACACCCGAGTTCCCCGGTATCGAGAAGTTCGCCGGCCCGGTGGTGCACCCCCAGGCGTGGCCCGAGGACCTGGATCACGCCGACCGACGGATCGTGGTGATCGGGAGCGGCGCGACCGCCGTCACCCTGGTCCCCGCGCTGGCCCGCACGGCCGCGCACGTGACCATGCTCCAGCGCTCGCCCGGCTACGTGATGGCGCTGCCCGCGCGCGACGCGCTGGGCGCGCGGCTGCGCCGGGTGTTGCCGGACCGGGCGGCGTATTCGCTGATCCGGGCCAAGAACATCGGCATGGCCATGCTCGCCTTCCACGTCTCACGCCGAGCGCCCGCGCTGATGAAGTCGCTGCTGCGCAGGGGCGCGATCCGCCGATTGCCCGAAGGCTACGACGTGGACACCCACTTCGCGCCCCGCTACGACCCGTGGGACCAACGCATGTGCTTCGTCCCCGACGGCGACCTGTTCACCGCGCTGCGCGGCGAGCGCGCCTCGATCGTCACCGACACGATCGCCGGCTTCACCGAGACCGGTGTGCTCCTGGAGTCCGGCGCCGAACTGCCCGCAGACATCGTGGTATCCGCGACCGGGCTGAACCTGCTCGCCCTCGGCGGCATGACGCTGCGCGTGGACGGGACACCGGTCGAACCGTCCCGGACGGTGGCCTACAAGGGCATGATGCTCTCCGGTGTGCCCAACTTCGCGCTCACGATCGGCTATTCCAACGCCTCCTGGACGCTCAAGTGCGACCTGGTCGGCGAGTACGTATGCCGCCTGCTGAACCACATGGACGCACACGACTACCAGGTGTGCACGCCGCAGGCCCCCGCGGCCGACGCACCGCTGGAGCCGCTGATCGACCTCAAGTCCGGCTATGTGCAGCGGGGTACCGCGTTGTTGCCCAAACAGGGGCCGACCACCCCATGGCGGCTGCACCAGAACTATCCGCGCGACGTGCTGATGCTCCGCCACGGCTCCCTCCGGGACCGGGGAATGCGCTTCGGGCGCAGCTCGGACCGGCCGAGTCCGGTACCGAGCGGGACCGACTGAATCGGGCCCGGCCGAATCGGACCGGCCGAGTCCGGTGGCCGGCGGCACCGACTGAATCGGGCCCGGCCGAACCGGACCGGCCGAGTCCGGTGCCCAGCGGGACCGACCGAATCGGGCCCGGACGAACGGGTGTTCCGGGGCCGGAACGGGGATCCCGGCCCCGGAACGTCAGGGGGTGATTCCGTGACGCGGAATCAGTTCTTCTCCACCTCCAGCCGGGGCAGCACCTTCGCCAGCGGAGCCGGCAGCCACCACGCGCGCGGGCCGAGCAGTTGCATGATCGCGGGCACGATCAGGCAGCGGATGATCACCGCGTCCACGAAGATGGCCACCGCCATGCCCAACCCCAGCTGCTGAAGCGCGCGTTGCGGGCTGAGCAGGAAGGCGCTGAAGACCACGATCATGATCGCGCCCGCCGCGGTGATCACCGAACCGGTGTGCGCCAGGCCCTCGCGAACGGCCAGCGCATGGTCGCGGGTACGCCGCCACTCCTCGTGGATCCGCGAGACCAGGAAGATCTCGTAGTCCATCGAGAGGCCGAAGATCACCGCGAACACCACGACCGGCACCCACGGTTCGATCGGTCCGGCCTCGGCACCGAGCATCCCGTGCTGGAAGACCAGGGACATCGCACCGAGCGCGGCGCCGATGCTGAGCAAATTCAACACCGCGGCCTTGAGCGGGATCAGCAGTGATCGGAAGACCATCATCAACAACACGATGGCCACCCCCACCACGATCACGATGAACAGCGGCATGCGGTCGGCGACCTTGGCCGAGTAGTCCTCGGCCGCGGCGGTGGCACCGCCGACCAGGTACCGGGCACCGGTGGTCGCGGCCACCGACGGCAGCACATGCTCGCGCAGTTCGGTGACCAGGTCGGAGGTGTCCCGATCCTGCGGCGAGGAGGTCGGGAAGACGATCACGGTGGCGACCGCCGCATCGCCCGTGGTCGTCGGGCCGACCGCCGCGCGCACCCCCGGGGTTTCGCGCAGGGCGGCGGCGACCGCGGTACCGGCCTCGCGGGCACCACCCGTGCCGCCCTCGACGACCACGATCAGCGGCCCGTTGAAGCCCGCGCCGAATCCGTCGGCCAACAGGTCGTAGGCCTTGCGACTGGTGGTGTCGGCCGGCTCGTTGCCCGCGTCCGAGAAGCCGAGCCGCAGGCTGAGGGCCGGTACCGCCAAGGCACCCAGCGCGACCACCGCGATCAGGAGCGCGACCAACGGGCGGCGCTGCGCCGCGGTACCGACCCTGCGCCACGCGGTGCCCTCGGGGGCCTTGCCCCGCTCGGCGCGCTTGACCGCCCGGGCCACGAACTGGCGGGCGAATCGCTTGCCGAACACGGCCAGCAGTGCGGGCAGCAGGGTGAGCGAGGCGACCATGGTCCCCAGCACGGTCAACGCCACCGCCAGGGCCATGCCCTGGAGCGACCCGAGACCGAGGGCGACCAGCCCGAGCAGCGCCGCGATCACCGTACAGCCGGCGAAGAACACCGAACGGCCGGCCGCGTCCAACGCGATGGTGCCGGCCCGCTCCGGCGCGGTACCGCGCACCAGTTCGCTGCGGAACCGGGCGAAGATCAGCAGCGCGTAGTCGATGCCCACGCCCAAACCGACCAGGATCATCACGAACGGCACCCAGCTCGCGATGGTGAACGCCTGGGAGGCGGCCACCACGACGGCGATCGAGGAGCCGACCGCGAACAGCGCGGTGATGATCGGCAGTCCGGCCGCGATCAGGGTGCCGAACAGGAAGACCAGGATGATCAGCGCGGCCACGATGCCCACGCCCTCGGCTCCGCCGCCGTCGCCCTGGGTCATCGTCCGGGCCGCCTCGCCGCCCAACTCGACGTGCAGGCCGTCGTGTTGCGCCCGGCGCGCGGTGTCGAAGATGTGCTTGGTCTGCGCGGTGGTCATCTCCTCCGACGTGCCGGACAACACCACGGTGGCATAGCCGACCCGCCCGTTCGCGGCGATCGCGGACGGGTCCTCGTACGGGCTGCGCACCTGGGCGACCCTGGGCAGGCCGGCCACCTGGGCGAGCATCGCGTCCACCCGCTGTCGGGTCGGCTCGGCGCGCAGTCCCCCGGCGTCGCGCAGCACGATCTGCAGCGTGTCGCCCGCCTCTGCCGACGCGTGCCTCGCCAGCAGGTCCGAGGCCCGTTGCGACTCGGCACCCGGGATCGAGTAGTCCTCGTGGTAGTCGTCACCGACCACCGAGGCCACCCCCCAGGTGCCGATCAGTACGGCCACCCACAGGCCGAGAACCAGCCACTTGCGCCGATGCGCGAAACCGGCGAGTCGGGCGAACGTTCCCACGCGGTCGGCGGCGCGCGGGACTTCCTCGATGAACGTCATGGATCTTCTTCCGGCTCGCGGACGTTGCCGAAGGGCACGGGCATCGTGGATATGACGCATCCCGACGCCCCGATGTGACCGATCGACGAACGAACCTCGTGCCGAGGCCGCCGAACCGACGCCGGCGGTGGTCGGCGGCCGTGCGCTCGCGGGCCGGTCAGGCCCGCGCGGCGACCTCGCTCAGGTAGGCGTTCGTCCGCTCCGGCTCGTACAGGAAGTTCTCGAAGTCGGCCGGTGTGTCGATGGCCCGGGCCACCCGGTCGGCGACCTCCTGATGCTCGTTGCCGGCCGCGAGCAGCCGCACCACGTGCTCGGGCGGCGGCGCGAGCAGCGCGGTGGTGAACTTCACCGAGTGCCGGGCGTACGCCCAGAACCGCTCGAAGGTCTCCTGCATCCAGTCCCGGTCGAACGGCTTGTCACCGTGCTCGACGATCGCGGCCAGGTACACCGCCGCCGCGCGAGCCGCGCTGTTCGCGCCCTGGCCGGTGATCGGGTCGTTCGCCACCACCACGTCGGCGATGCCCAAGGCAAGCCCGCCCGACGGCAGTTCGGCCACCGGACGGCGCACCACGGGGGTGAACGCGCCGCTGAGCACGCCCAGCGCGTCGGTCAACTCGGCCGCCCGGGTGCGCTCGTAGTCCCAGGGCGCGTGGGTGCGGATCAACTCCAGGGTGGACGCCCAGTGTTCCAGCGGATCGCGGACGCCGGCGAAGCGGTCGAACGGCCCGCCCGGTATCGCCTCGACCAGGATGATCTCGCACGGCCCGGACAGGGTGAGCCCGGGCAGGTAGTACAACTCGCCCAGGCCGGGAATCACGTTCAGGTGGACCGCCTGCCGGCCGACCTCCGGGCGGGGCGTGACGCCGTGCACGTAGGACACGGCCAGGTGCCGCTGCGGCACCGTGTGTACCGAGCGCTCGTGGTCGCGGTCGAACATGGTGACCAGTTCGCCCTTGCCCGCCGCGACGATCACCAGGTCGTAGTGCCGGCTGTACCAGTCGATGTCGCCGACCGAGACCGGGTGCAACACCACATGGCCGCCCCGGCGGGCGAACAGTTCCAGCCACGCGGACATCTTCACCCGCTGGTCGACCGACTCGGACCCGCCCATGTCGCCGAGCCAGTCCACGAACGGCACGCCGTCCGGCCCGGGGATGGTGAATCCGGTGTGCGGCAGCTTGGGCACCTGCTCGTCCCACAGGTCCAGCCCCTGGGCGGCCTCCAGGGCCAGTTGCGAGGGGAACATCATCTGCGTCGAACTGACCCGGCCGGCCCGGATCTCCTCCGGCGTCCGCTCGGTCATCACGGTGACGTCGTAGCCACGGTCCTGGAGCCCCAGCGCGAGCTGAAGCCCGGAGTGGCCGGCACCGACGACGAGGATCCTGCGCACGGATGACGCTCCTTCCGGTTCACGGTCGAATGCATGCTATGACCACGCATCCTGCCGGTCGGCGGGAGCCCTCCGTACCGCCGTGGCCCGGACCCGGACCCGGCCTAGCCGATTGCGGCGCGGCGGTGGGCGCGGGCGAGCAGCCAGGGGATGGTCAGGGCTGCGGGGTCGGGAGCAGGTAGGAGCGGCTGGCGCGGCGGTCGGCGATCCGGACCAGGGCTTCCAGGAAGGCGAGTCGGAAGGGCCCCATGCCCGGCGCGTCGCGCAGCCGCAACACCCGCTCGGTCCAAGCCGTCGGCGGGCCCGCGATGCCGGTCCGGCGGCCGGGCCGGGGGCCGATCCGCGCGCCGGCCGGGCCGGTTGCTCGGGCTCCGTGCGCGACGCCGGTCTCCGGATCGGCTGCGGTTCCACCGCGGAGGCCGTCCCCGGCGCCGCCGGCGAAGAGCATCGTGGGATCCAGCACGATCGCCGGCACCCACCGGTCGCCGGGCAACTCCACCGGGCCCAACCGGTCACCCGCCTCGACGCCGAGCACGCGCGGCACGGCCCGCTCGGCCTCGTCCGGCATCGGCCGCACCGACACCCGGACCTGCCCGTGGTGCGCGGCGACAGGTACGTGATCAGTTCGGCGTCGGCCGCGTCGTGCAGCAGGCGCACGTCCGGGTGCAGGAGGGCGAGTGCGGAGACCAGTTCGTGGCGGAAGTGTGCGCGCGAGTGCCGACCCCGGTCGTGGCCCGATTTCGCCCAGGGGCCCGGGCCCGGTGGTTCGGCGCCCGGCGGGCAGTCGTCGCACAACATCGCCTGGAACGCGTCGTGCGCCTTGCCCAGGTCGTGGTACCGCCCGGCGACGGCCGCCGACTCGACCAGGTGCCCGGGGATCACGAAGCCGGTCTCGGCCAACTCCTGTGCCACCAACCGCACATCACGTTCGACGTCGGCGGACCGCGCGGACGCGATCCGCGCCCGGGCCCGCACCGAGCCGTGGCAGCCGGGCGGACCGGGCGAATTTGCCCGGCGCGAGCCCTCCCGGGACCCGCTGCGGCATCCCCCGAACGGGCCGGGTCCGTCGCCTATGGTGGGAGTCATGGAGAGTCTGCCGGAGCACATATCCGAGAACGTCAACCCGTTGCGCGCGCTTTCGCTCGACGTGCTGCGGCAACGCACCAGCGAGAAGTGGCGGGCCTACCCGGAGGACGTGCTCCCGGTGTGGGTGGCCGAGATGGACGTCCCGCTGGCCGACCCGATCGCCCGGGCGATCATCGACGCGGTCCGCCTGGGCGACACCGGCTACGCCTCGGGCACCGGCTACGCCCGGGCCCTGGCCGACTTCGCGGCCAAGCGCTGGGACTGGCACACCCTCGCGGTGGAGCGCACCGCGATCGTGCCGGACGTGATGCTCGGCGTGGTCGAGATGCTCAAGCTGGTCACCGACCCCGGCGGCCGAGTGATCGTCAACTCTCCGGTGTACCCGCCGTTCTTCATGTTCGTCACGCACATGGACCGGCAGATCGT
The DNA here is from genome assembly GCF_055557415.1 of Embleya sp. L77. Taxonomy (NCBI): domain Bacteria; kingdom Bacillati; phylum Actinomycetota; class Actinomycetes; order Kitasatosporales; family Streptomycetaceae; genus Embleya; species Embleya sp. L77. The sequence continues at coordinate 2,289,420 of NZ_CM145710.1, read as the reverse complement.
CGAGGCCCCGCTCGGAACGGATCACCGGATCGACCTCGACGTCCTGGAGGCGGCGTTCCGCACCACGACCGCGACCGGCGAGCGGGTCGCCTACCTGCTGTGCAGCCCGCACAACCCGACCGGCACCGTGCACACCGAGGCGGAACTGGCCGCCGTGGCCGCGCTGGCCGCCGAGTACGGGGTGCGCGTGGTGGTGGACGAGATCCACGCGCCGCTCGCCCCGCCGGACGTGTTCGTGCCCTACCTGCGCGTACCGGGCGCCGCGAACGGCCTGTCGCTGATGTCCGCGTCCAAGGGCTGGAACCTGGCCGGCCTCAAGGCCGCCCTCGCCGTGGCCGGCCCGGGGGCCGCGGACGACCTGGCCCGGCTGCCCGTGGAGGTGGCGGACGGCCCCAGCCACGTCGGGGTGATCGCGCACACCGCGGCCCTGCGCGACGGCGCGGCCTGGCTGGACGCGCTCCTGGCCGGGCTCGCCGAGAACCGGCGGCTGCTGGCCCGACTGCTCGCCGAGCAGTTGCCGAAGGTGCACTACACCCCGGCCGAAAGCACCTATCTGGCCTGGCTGGACTGCCGCGAACTGGGCCTGGGCGACAGCCCGGCGACGCACTTCCTCGACCGGGGCCGGGTCGCGCTGACCTGCGGCACCGGCTTCGGCACCGGCGGTGCGGGACACGCCCGCTTCAATCTGGCCACCCACCCCGACATCGTCGCCGAGGCGGTTCGGCGGATGGCCGCCTCGATCTGATCCGCGGGCGATCGTCGCGGGTGCGGCGGGGCGGGGCGCGGCGCGGCGCGGCGGGCTGCTCGGCCGGCGGGCTGCTCGGCCGGCGGTGCCGAGGCCGCACGGTCGGTGCGGTGGGCGCGGCCTCACTGCGGTGGGTGCTTCACCGCGGCGGGCGTGCGCTCACTGCGGTGGGCGCGGCCGGGCCGCGTGCTCCAGGGCATGCAGGAGGTGGACGGCGGACGCGTCGGTGTAATCGTGGCGCAGCGCCCACAGCGCGACCTCGGTGGGGAACTGCACGTCGGCGAAGGCGATCACCACGACGCTGCCGTCCAGGAACAGCCGGCTGCGTGCGCTGCCCAGGTCTATCCAGGTCTCCGCGACCGCGAGCGCGGCGTCCTCGTCCGCGCACGGCAGACACGCGAAGCGGCCGTCCAGCAGTCCGACGGGCAGGATCGACGCGGCGTGCCGGACCTCGGCGAGGTGCTCCTCGAACGCGCGCCGGTGCTCGTGCGCGGGCCACGGCAGGCGGGAGCGCCACAGCAGGCACGTACACCACGCGAGTACCGGCGCGGTGTCCGGTTCGGCCTCGGCGTCGAGGGTGCCGGCCCGGTCGGGGTGGCCGGCCCGGTCCGGGTGCGGTTCGGTGCGTAGTTCGTGTGCGGCCCGGATCCGCGCATCCGGCGTGTCGGAGTCCGCCGGTCGATTCGGTTCTTCCTCGCTCAACGATCCGCTTCCGTTCTCGATGATCCGCCCACCCCGCAGGACAGCACGGTAGTCCAACCACCCGGATCGCGGGCGGCGGGCGCGTTTGGCTGTGACTTGGATCGCTTCACGGCGTGGGATCTTGCACGGTAAGTGGCGTACTGGGTGTGGTCCCGCGCGGCGGTGCCGGCTCGTTGTGCTGAGGCGCGATCGTGGTGGCGTACGTCGAAGCGCGAACAGGCGGCGGGCGCTCGGTCCGCGGCCCCATGTCCGCGTCGGGCTGTGTGGCGCCGACCGGGTGTCGGCTTGTCCGAGTACGGTCCCGACCATGAAGGACCTGGTGGTTGGCGAGGCGGGGACCGGCGTCGAGGACCTGGAGTTCTACACGTTCGGCGCAGAGCCGTTCACGGCGGCAGAACTCGCCGGGGTCGCCCGGTACAGCGGGACTGTGTACGCGTCAGCGTTGTACGGCTGCTTCGACGCGTTCGACATCGAGCACATCCGCTGGCACGAGCGCGCCTTCGGTCCCGCTGAGACGCGGGAGATGCTCGCGGCGCACGGCATGCTGCTGTCGCGGTGGGCCGAAGCCGTCGACTCCCTCCTCGCCGACCTGGCCACCTGCACCGCCGAGCGCACCTGCTACGGCACCGCCGCCCGGCGGTACCTGGAGGCGAAGGCCGACGAGTACCACCGCACGAGGCAGGCGTTTGAGCGCGCGGTCACCGTGTGGGCGTTGGGCTTGGCCGACGGCGGCCTGGACGGCTACCCGCCGATCACCCGCGGTGTCGACTTCGCCATGCAGGCGCTGTCGGCCGACCCGTCGTGGTGATGTGCGCAGGTTGGTCCCCATGCCGTGACTCTGTTGGTGATGTTGTCCGAACCCCCCTCGACAACGGATCCCTCGCCCTACCCCGAGCACGGCCGCACCCGCCTCGGTGCCTTCGATTGCCAGGCGCCGGGGTACGAGGCGCGGTCATCTCCAGGCGCACAAGCACGCATCGAAGATCGCCAACAGAGTCACGCCGTTGGCTGGACAGACCCTCCGGCCGCTGCTGCCGGTCTCGCATCGGGGCCGGAAGCGGTTGGACGACCGAACCGTGCTCAAACGAACAAAGCCGGCTGCGGGACGCCCCGGTCTCAGCCGAGCAGTTCCTCCAGGGCGTCTGTGAGCCGGTCGTGTGTGCCCGGGGCCAGCCGGTAGTACACGTAGTAGCTGTGCCGCTCGGGCTTCGCCCAGCCCGCCTCGGCCAGGAGTTTCAGGTGTTTGGAGATGGCGGCCTCGGTGAGGCCGATCAGACCGGCGAGTTCGCGGGTGGATCGCGGGTACGCGGCCAGGAGTTGGAGCATCTGCAGCCGGGTGGGGTGGGCGGCGGCGCGGAGCAGTTGGAGCAGGTCGTCCGGGGGGACCGGCGGGTGCGCCTTGCGCTGCATGGCGTCCAGTGCGTAGGTGACGTGCACGCTCCGCCGTTCGCGGCCCGCCCGGCGGTCATGGTGGCCGGTAACGGCGACCAGGGGCCAGGCGAAGTGGGAGGGCGTGAGCAAGAACCGGTCCTGCGGACCGAGCGTGAACTCCATCGGCGCGGCGGCGCGGCTGCGTGCCGGCGCGATCAGCAGCTCGTCCCCCTCCTGGATGACGCGCAGATGAGGGGCGAGCCCGTCCAGCATCGGCGCCAGGCCGTGCCGGTGCCCGGCGCCGTTGCGCCGGGCGATGTCGGCCAGCAGATACCTCTCCAGGGACGGCCACTCCGGGGCGAGACAGGCGTCCCAGTACGCGGACAGGAATCCGGCGAACCGTCCGCGGGAGCGCTCGGGATCGTCGATGAGCTCCCGCAGAACGGGCAGCGAGGCCGGGTGCCGCGCCTGGACGGCGTTCATCGCCCCCTCGCGTAAGGCGGGATCGGTCAGGAACTCGTCCAACCGGAGCCGAGAGGCACGTCCGTTCCTTTCCAGGGCCCCGGCGAGCAACTCTTCCGCGTAATGCTCGACCGGCGCGTCGCGCAGCGCCGCCAATTCGTCCGGCCATGTCGATACTTGCCCCGGGCGCCAGATTCGCGGAAAGCCCAGCGGACGGCTGTGGCACCAGAAAGCGAATTTGTCCGCCTCGTCCCTGAGATCGGCGTTCATGCGTTCGCGTGCTTTCAGCGTCCAGGAAATGTGCAGCGGGTGCCGCTTCACCGAGCCGAGCACGTGCAGGCTGCGCAGCGCCTCGTGGCCCGGTGAGCAACCGAAGGCCACCAGGCCGGGATCCGCCGTGGTCAGGCGTATGCGGATGTTCATCGGGACACTCCAGTGGGCTGCGATCAACTCGTTCGTGAATCGGTTGGGGCGGGCCGCAGGGGCGCCATACCGTTCCCCTGTCCAAAGCACGGCCATCCCCGCACTATCGCGACAGCGACGTATGGAACGCATACAGGTCGTCGATCGGCTCGGGTGGGTGGCTGCGGCCACTTTCGAAATCCAGACAGAAATGGGTGATCTCGCATGACGACTCGCCGGGCGGCTCTCGGGCTCCTGGGGGCCACTTCGGTCGCCGCTACCACCGGAGCACTGACGGCCCGGGCCACCGGGTCGGCCGCCGCTGACGCGGATTCGCATCGGGTACCGAAGGGCCTGCGGCCCGGCGGCGAGTTGGACCGGTTCGTCGCGGAACAGGCGGCCAAGGACGTGTTCTCCGGCTCCCTCCTGATCACGTACCGGGGCCGGACCGTCCTGTCCCGGTCGTACGGCATGGCCGACAAGGCGCGGGCCGTGCCCAACGGGCCCGACACGCTGTTCGGCCTGGCCTCGGTCGCCAAACTGTTCACCGCCGTGGCGGTGGCGCAACTCGCACAGCGCGCCAAGCTGCAGTACTACGACACACTCGGCACACACCTGGACGGGTTTCCGGCCGAGATCGCCGACCGGGTGACGATCCACCACCTGCTGACCCACACTTCGGGCCTGGGCGACTACATGGGCGCGCCCGGGTACTGGGCGACGGCCCGCACCTGGACCAGCGTGCGGCAGCAGATGGACGACACCGGCCGGTTCGTCAGAGGGGAGACGCCGGCCTTCCCGCCGGGTGCGGGCAGCAGGTACAGCAACTCGGCGTACCACCTGCTCGGGGAGATCGTCGCGCGGGTGTCCGGGCAGGAGTACCACGACTACGTCCGCGAGCACGTCTTCCGCGCCGCCGGGATGGACAGCGCCGACTACTACACCCTGCCGCAGATGCGCCAGGACCGCCGGATCGCCCATGGCTACTACCGCCCGCCGGGGTCAGCGGACCGGATCGACAACCTCGACGAACAGATCTTCCTGCCCGGCGCGTTCGCGACCTGCACCCAGATGGCACGGTTCGCCCACGCACTCTGGGAGAAGAGGCTGCTGAACCCGGCGTACACCCTGCTGACGCTCAGCCCGAAGCTGCCCACGCCGCCACCGCCCGGCCCGGAACGACTGACCGTGTTCGGCGGCTATGGCCCAGGCGCCACGCTCACCGGCGACCAGTGGTCGTACGGACACAACGGCGGTGCCAGCAACGGAGCCGCGGCCGAGCTGGTGTTCTACCCGGACAGCGGGTACGTGACAGCGATCCTGTCCAACTACGAGATGGAAAGCATCCGGGGCATCCCGTCCCTGGCCCGGCGGCTGATCACCGGGGGCTAGAAGGCCGATGAAAATCTTGGGACCGGTTCCGCCGCGTCAGCGGCGGAACCGGTCGTGTTTCGGGTGCGGTGCCCCGTTCAGGCGGTGACGGGCAGATGCCAGGTGTTTCCGTCGTGGGTGAGGCCGAGGCGGATCAGGGTGCGGAGGTTGATCGCGGCGGCGCGGACGTGGAGCCAACGATCGTTGGTGACGGTGCCGCGGTGGCGGAGTCTGCGGTTGCCGCGGGCGACGATCCAGGCGACCGCGCGTTCCACCGGTGGGCGCCAACGCCGGTACTCGGCCTGCCAGTTCGGGTCGGTGGCGGCTTGTCGGCGTGCGGCGGCGAGGTGGTCGTGGTGAGGGCGGATCGTGAGGATCCGCCCGGCTTTGGCCTTGGTGCACCGGCCTCGGAGCGGGCAGTCGACGCAGCGGTCGCCGAAGAACGCCTTGCGCTGGTGGTGGCGTCCGGCCGGGGCGCGCCGGGGGTCTGGCGGCGCTGGACAAGGCACCACGCTCGGACAAGGGAACACGGAAGATCTCCGACGATCTGGTGAAGCTCGTGGAAGGGCTGGCGCTGCGCACCCCGCCGGTGCCGGCGACGGTGATCCACCGCCAGGCCGCCGCCGTGGCCGAAGCACGCGGCTGGCCCGCGCCCGGGTACTGGACCGTGTACCGGATCGTCGCCGCCCTGGACCCCGGGCTCGTGGTGATGGCGCTCCAAGGGAGCAAGCGGTACCGGGAGGTGTTCGAGTTGGTGTACCGGCGCGAGGCGAAGACCCCCAACGAGATCTGGCAGGCCGACCACACCCAGCTGGACCTGTGGGTCCTGGACGACAAGGGCAAATCCGCCCGCCCCTGGCTGACCGTCGTCGAGGACGACCACTCCCGGGCGGTGGCCGGCTACTCGGTCGGCCTGGACGCCCCGAACGCGCTGTCCACCGCGCTGGCGTTCAGGCACGCGCTCTGGCGCAAGCCCGAACCCGACTGGCACGTGTGCGGCATCCCGACCGTGTTCCACCTCGACCACGGCACCGACTTCACCTCCGCCCAGCACCCGACGTCGACACCGGAGCCGACCCGCAGCCGGCCCTGGAGCCGACGGCCTCCGGCCCCTCTCCCGGGCCGTACGACAACGGCGACCGGCCCCCACAAGCCGACCCGCCCACGGCGATCCCCCACCCGCGGGGCCCGGCCCCGATCATGGCGACCAAGGAACACCGCCGCTTCCTGGAGTTCGCCGACGCCGTGCGGCGCAAACGCTACGTCGGGCTCTGCTTCGGCGCCCCCGGCGTCGGAAAGACCGAGAGCGCCCGTGCCTACACCCGCTGGGACCAACTCGCGCCGCACCTGGCCGGCACCCGCGCCACCGGCACCGACCCCACCGACGCACCCGTCGGCGAAGTCCTGGCCGCCCGCGCCGTCCTCTACACCCCCAAAGTCCACTCCACCCCGCTCCGCCTCGACAAGGAGATCTCCTACCTGTGCGACCGCCTCGGCTGGACCGTCGAACTCATGCTCGCCACCGGCCGCGGCGGCGCCGACCCCACCGACCCCACAGGCGACCGGTCCCGCTTGGCGGAACTGCTCATCGTCGAAGAGGCAGACCGACTCAAGACCGCCGCCCTGGAGCAACTGCGCGACCACCACGACCGCACCGGCATCGGGCTCATCCTCATCGGCATGCCCGGCATCGAGAAACGCCTCGCCCGCTACCCCCAGCTGTACTCCCGCGTCGGCTTCGTCCACCACTACAAGCCGCTCTCCGTCGAGGAGCAGGCCTTCGTCCTCGCCCGCCACTGGCCCCACCTGCACCTCGACAACACCGACGACTACGCCACCAAAGAGGCCGTCGCCGCCGTCATCCGCATCACCAACGGCAACTTCCGCCTCACCACCCGCCTCGTCGACCAGATCGAACGCATCCTGGAAATCAACCAGATCACCACCGTCACCAAAGAAGTCGTCGAAGCCGCACGCGAGAACCTCGTCATCGGCATCATGTGACCCCCACACCCTGAAGCGCCGCCGCCGCCGATCAGGGAGCGGCGGCGCTTCGCTCTCCATGAGCCTCAACAACACCACGGACCCGCAACCGAGTACGCCACCTACCGTGCAAGTACCCATGCCGTGAAGCGATCCAAGTCACACGTTTGGCCCACCCGGTGTGACCCGGTTCGGTGCGGTGTGGGTCATTCGTTGCCGGCGGTCCCCGGCCCGGTGATTCGGGCCAGGAGCGGCAGGGTGCAGGCGATCACGCCGAGCGCGCCGATCAGGCCGGCGGCGACGGTGAGGTAGTAGCCGATCCCGGGGGCCACCAGGGTGTAGTGCAGTTGGGACTCCACCGAGGTCGGCGAGCAGCGCGTCGATCAGGTTGCCGGCTCGTTTGATCTCCAGCAGCTCGCGCATCCGCCGCATGTGTGAGGCGCGTTGTGCGGCGAGGTAGCCCTGTGCGTCGCGGTCCAGCATCAGGGCCGGCACGACCTTGGCGAACAGCACGGTCTGCAGGTGCGGTTCGGCCTCGACGGGTTCGCCGAGCCAGGTCTCGGACTCGGTCGCCCCCTGCTCGGTGATCACGTAGCGCTTGCGATCCGGCCCGGAGAGCGGCCTCCGACTCGTTCACCACGACTTTGCCGTCCCGGGACAGCCGCCCCAGTGTGGCGTAGACCTGCCCGAAGGACAGCGGCTTGCCCCGCCCGAAGAACAGCCGTATCCGATTCGGCGCGAACTCCGCCGCCTCCGACCACCGTTGCCCGATATGAATTGACCCCGATTTTGCGCGGGATATCTTTTGGAATTAACCCGGATCCGATATGATGGCGAAAAGCCATTCGGTTTCTCGCTAATATCGTCCGGACGAACGCCTTTCGATCGCGGACCGTGCCGACCGCACGCGAACCGCCGGCGTTCCCCTCCCGACGAGATCTGCGAGGAATGAATCCCGTGTGCCATGAATTCGACGCCGTCCCGCCCGCCCACGGACGTACGGCAACCGAGCCGGCGGCGGCCGGCCCCCTGACGCTGACCTCGGCCGACGGCACCGAGTTCGGCGCCTTCCTGGCCGTTCCGGAACGGCCGTCGGGGGTCGGGGTCGTGGTGCTTCCCGACAACCGGGGCCTGTCCGGTTTCTATGCGGCGGTGTGCGGCCGACTCGCCGAACAGGGCCATACCGCACTCGCCCCGGACTATTTCGGCCGCACGGCGGGCACCGAATACGGCGACCGCACCGCGGATTTCGCCGCAATCGAGAATCTCATGCCGCACCTGGCCCGACTGACCCCGGCCGGCCTCGACGCGGACATCATCGCGGCAGCGGATCGACTTCGTACCGAGGGCGCGCGGGCCATCGTCACGCTCGGATTCTGCTTCGGCGGACGCCAGGCGTTCCGTACCGCTGCGCCGCGATTCGGCACCGCCGGAGCGATCGGCTTCTACGGATTCCCCGGCACCCTCGAAGGCGCACCGGGACCGACCCGGCTCGCCGCCGAACTCACCGCTCCCGTACTCGGGTTGTGGGGTGGTGCGGACCCGTACATCCCGGCCGAGGCCGTCGCCGAGTTCGACGCGGCGCTGACCGACGCCGACTGCCCGCACGAGTTCGTCACGTACCCGGACGCACCGCACGGCTTCTTCGAACTCGGCGCCGACGAGTCGCGGTTCGCGGCGGCCTGCGCCGATGCCTGGCATCGGGTGCTGAACTTCCTGGCCCCACACGCGAATCGACCCGCCGCCTGAGCCCGCGGGACGTAACCCCGCGGGACGCATCGGTGCGCGGCACGTATCGGCGCGCGGGCCGAACTTCCCGGTTCCACACGCGGATCGGTCCGCGGTCCGAGTCCGCGGCACGTCCCGGGGTGCCCGGCGGGCCGGCGAATATCAAACTGTTGACGTTTTGGTCCAGACCAATTACCTTCCAATAGGCGTTTTGGTCCAGACCAATTCGCCAAGCGACTGCTTCCTGGTCGCGGTCGATGTCCCCATTCGCCGACCGTGATCACCCCGGTGAGGCGCGCGCGTGCACGGTTCCGTACCGCCCTGTTCCACGCACACAGGGAGAGAGCCATGTCCCCTCACAAGCGCAGATTCCGCAGCAGATTCCACCACGGATTCCGAAGCCGGGCCCTCGCCCTGCTCGCCGTCCTCGTCCTGCCCCTGGCCGTACTCACCGGCCTGAACGCCGGCGCCGCACAGGCCGCCGGGAAGCTCACCGCGACGTTCTCCATCCAGGACAACGGCTCGTGGTGGAAGGGCACTTACGTCGTCCACAACGGCGGCACCGCCGCGGTGACCGGCTGGCAACTGGAGTTCGACCTGCCGGCCGGCGTCACCGTGACCGGCAACTACTACGGCGACGCCACGGTGACCGGCAGCCATGTCTCGGTCAAGAACGCCTACTACAACGGGACCGTCCCGGCGGGCGGCAGCACCGACCCGTTCAGCTACTGGTTCGTCGGCAACGGCCCGGCCGGGCCGCCCACGCACTGCACCGTCAACGGCGACAAGTGCGACGGTTCGCCCGACGTACCGCCCTCCGCGCCCGGCGCCCCGCACGCCACCACCGTGACCGCCCATTCGATCGCGCTCGGCTGGACCGCCGCGACCGGCGGCGACTACCCGGTGGCCGGCTACGAGGTGGTCTCGGGCGGCGCCACGGTCGCGACCGTACCGACCGCCTCGGCCACCCTCACCGGCCTCACCCCGGCCACCGCGTACACCTACGCGGTCCGGGCCAAGGACACCCGTGGCAACCTCGGCCCGCTCGGCTCACCCGCCACGGTGACCACCGTGGACCCGGCGAGCGATCCGACCCCGCCGACCGCGCCGGGCGCCCTGCGCAGCACCGGCAAGACCTCCTCCACCGTCGCGTTGGCCTGGACCGCCTCGAACGACAACGTCGGCGTGGCCGCGTACGACGTCTATCGCAACGGCACCCTGGCCAAGACCGTCCCCGCGAGCACCACCGCGGCCACGATCGAGGCCCTGTCCCCCGTCACCAAGTACACCTTCACCGTGAAGGCCCGGGACGCGGCGGACAACGCCTCGCCCGCCTCCACCGCGCTCGACGTCACCACCGACGACATCGCCGGCACCGGCAAGAACCTGCGGGTCGGCTACTTCGTGCAGTGGGGCATCTACGGCCGGCAGTACTTCGTCAAGAACCTGGACACCTCCGGCTCGGCGGCCAAGCTCGACGTGATCAACTACGCGTTCGAGAACATCGATCCGGTGAACCTGACCTGCATGGCCGGCGTCACCAAGGGCACCACCGCCAACCCGCAGGACCCCGACCAGGGCACCGGTGCGGGCGACGCGGACGCCGACTACGCCCGGCCCATGTCCGCCGCGCAGTCGGTGAACGGGGTGGCCGACGACGGCTGGGCCAAGCTCCGCGGCAACTTCAACCAGCTCAAGCAACTCAAGGCGAAGTACCCGCACTTGAAGGTGGTCGTCTCGCTCGGCGGCTGGACCTACTCCAAGTTCTTCTCGGACGCGGCGGCCACCGAGGCGTCCCGGCAGAAGCTGGTCAAGTCCTGCATCGACATCTGGATCAAGGGCGACCTGCCCGCCTACAACGGCGCGGGCGGACCGGGCACCGGCGCCGGCATCTTCGACGGCATCGACGTGGACTGGGAGTGGCCCGGCTCGCCCGACGGCCACGCCGGCAACCACTACAACGTCGACGACAAGCAGAACCTGACCCTGCTGCTCGCCGAGTTCCGCAAGCAGCTCGACGCAACTCCCGGGCCACGCAAGCTGCTCACCGCGTTCACCCCGGCCGACCCGGTCAAGGTGAACCAGGGCTGGGACACCTCGAAGATCTTCGACTACCTGGACGTGGCCAACGTCCAAGGCTACGACTTCCACGGCGCGGGCAGCGACAACTCGTGGGAGCCCAACCGCACCGGTGACCAGGCCAACCTGTACACCGACGCCCAGGACCCGTATCCGACCCACTTCAGCATCGACGACGCGGTGAAGATCTACACCGACGCAGGCGTCAATCCGCGCAAGCTCACCATCGGCTTCCCGTTCTACGGCCGAGGTTGGCAGGCCGTCGCCGACGGCGGCGCACACGGCGAATGGCAGGCCGCGGGTGGGGCGGCGCCCGGCCAGTTCCCCGAGGAGGCGGGAACCAGGGGCTATTCGAACCTGCTCGCCAATGTGCCCAACCTGACCGTCTACCACGACGAACAATCCGTATCCACCTACGGCTACACCGGGGCCGGCGGCCAGTGGTGGACCTTCGACGACGCCTGGTCGATCGCCCGCAAGACGGCCTACCTCAAATCCAAGAACCTACTCGGCGCAATGATCTGGGAGATGTCCGGCGACACCGCGAACGGAGCCCTGATCACCGCACTCGACAACGGACTCAAATAACCCGACGGTCTCCGCCCACCGCAGGAAGGAGACCAGCCCGCCGTACCCCGTACTCCCCGTACCGCCGCCCGGTGCACACCGGACGGCGGTACGGCCGTCTCGACCTCGCCGGGAGGGGCGCGGCCGGTCAGGCGTCCGGCACGCGGCCCATCCCACCGATCATGGTCAGGCCCGCGTACGTCGAGTCGTCCGCCACCGGCGCGTCCGGGCGCCAGTGCGGCAGGAAGACCACGCCCGGCTCCACCGGTTCGGTGCCCTCGAAGAAGCTCTCGATCGTTTCCCGGCTGCGAAACCGCCCGCTGCCCAGGGTGGACAGGAACAACCGCTCCAACTCGCGTCCCTCGGGCGTGGCATCGCTGAAGTGCGTGATGAACACGAAGCTCCCGGGGGCCAACGCCTCGCGGTAGGCCCGGACCACCCCCGCCGGGTCGTCCTCGTCCGCAAGGTGGTGCAGCACGGCGACCAGGAGCAGGCCCACGGGCCGCTTCAGGTCCAGGAGTTCGACCACTTCCGGCCGGGACAGCACGTCCCGGGCGTCCCGCACGTCGGCGGTCACCACGCGGGTACGGTCGTTCTCGGCGAGCAGCGCACGCCCGTGCGCGAGCACGATCGGGTCGTTGTCGACGTAGACGACCCGCGCCTCGGGATTGCGTTCCTGGGCCACCTCGTGGGTGTTGCGTACGGTCGGCAGCCCCGAACCCAGGTCGAGAAACTGATCGATGCCGCACTCGGCCATGTACCGCACACCGCGTTCCAGGACCGCCCGGTTCAGACCGGCGCCGACCCGGGCGTTGGGCATCGCCGCCATCGCCTTGTCGGCGATCGCCCGATCCACCGCGAAGTGGTCCTTGCCACCCAGGATCGCGTCGTAGACCCGCGCGACACTGGGCACCCCCACGTCGATCCGGGGGCCCTCCGACCAGTCGTCGCCCTCGGCGTTCGACGGCACCTGCCACTCGTCCGACACGCTTCCCCCCGACCGGATCCGACGCTACGTCACCCCCGCGGGACGGCCCGCGCACAGGAGAGTATCCGCCGCACCCGCCGACATCCGCCCCACACCGACTCCGTACCGCGACTGTTACAACCCCGGCCGCACCCGGGCCCCCGTCGCCCCCATATCCGTTGCCACACAACGCAGTTCCACCCACCACTCACACCTCGCCAACAGCCGACAGCCAACCCACACGGCCCCCACGAACGCGGCCCACGCGGCCGAAGCAAGGAGGCCGCGAGCCCATGGGGCGGCGGACGTGGGCGGGAGCACCGAACACATGTGAGAGCAGCGGACGGACCCGAGAGCAGTGCACGCACCCGAGTGCAGCAAACGCAAACGAGAGCAGTGCACGCACTTGGGAGCAACAGGCACACCCAAGAGCAGCGAACCCAGACGTGAGCAACCGACCAAGGCGTGAGCACCGGACACAGACGAGAGCAATGCACGCACCCGAGCGCAGCGAAGGCAAACGAGAGCAGCGAAAGCAATTGGCACCTCCCCACGAAATGATCTCCGAGGGGAAGCTCCGAACGGTGGGACAAGCTCAGATGCAGACCACGATCTTCCCCCGCGTGTGTCCGCGCTCGGCGTATGCGTGCGCTTCCGCGATCCGTTCGAGCGGGTAGGTCCGCTCGATGCGTGGTGTGTAGCGGCCTTGGCGGCCGAGTTCAGCCGCTTCGGCGAGGAGCGTGGAGTCGTTCTCCGCGTTGGCCAGATGTACACCCAGGCGATGCGCGTTGGTGTAGTCGGCGATCGTCACCACGCGAGCAGGGTCGCCCACGATCGCGATGAGATCGGCCAGGGAGCCGGAGGCCGCAGTGTCGAGCGCGATGTCGACGCCGTCCGGAGCCAGGGTGGCGAGGCGCTCCGCGAGGCCGGGGCCGTAGGTGGTGGGAACGGCTCCGAGAGAGGTGAGGAACTCGTGGTTGCGCTCGCCGGCCGTCCCGATCACGGTGGCACCCCGAGCCACCGCGATCTCGACCGCGGCACTGCCCACGCCTCCGGAGGCGCCCTCGATGAGAAGGGTGCGCCCCCGCAGGGGACCGAGCACGTTCAGCCCGCCCATCGCGGTCACGGATGCCAGACCGGCGCCGGCAGCCTCCTCGTCGGTCCACGTGGCGGGTGCGTGGGCCCAGGCCGAGAGCACGGCCAGTTCCGCCGTCGCGCCGGTGACGCCGCCGAGCCCGAAGACGCGGTCGCCGATGCTCACCTCGTGCACGCCCTCACCGATCTCGTCGACCACGCCGACGGCCTCACGCCCAGGGATCGCGGGCAGGTCCACGGGGAACACCTCGTGCACCGCACCGGAACGCACCTTCCAGTCGACGGGATTGACGCCGGCCGCCGCGACACGGACGCGGATCTCGCCGGGCCCGGGGTGCGGGTCCGGCACCTGCTCGACCACAAGAGTCTCCACACTGCCGTACTCGTGATAACGAACTGCGCGCATGACGTCCTGCCCTTCCACGCGGCCTGAACCGGCCGTTCGTGAGACGTGAGATCGGTGGGGTGAATGTCCGGCGGGCGCCGACGCCCCCCTACGCTAAGAGCTGACATTGGTGTCAGGTGCAAGTCGGGCGGGCCGTCCGAACCGAGGAGAACGGGTGCGCATCGGTGAGGCCGCCGCCAAGGCGGGCGTGAGCGTCCGGGCGCTGCGCCACTACGAGGATCGGGATCATCTGGGCCAGGCGTGCCGCAGTCCCGGCGGCCGGCGGCCTTACCCGGACGCCGCCGTCCGCCGAGGCCGCCTTATCCCACAGCTGTATAGGCGCATGCTGCGGGCCTCCCAAGCAGAGTGGTCCGCGACGTGCCGCCGCGCGTGGACTCGGGTGAGGCGCAGCCGGCACTCCTGGACCGATGGTGGCCGAGCGTGTCCGCATCGCGGCAGCGAATCACCGGCCTGCTCGCTGTGCACGACCAGCTCGACGAAGTGATCGCCATCGTGCGGGACCCTGATTCCGACTGCTCCCACCTGCAGTGAGGACTACGGCCGCATCGACCTCAGGCGCGTCGCCGGCAGACGAGTGCGCCTCCCGAGGGTGAGGAAGGCTTCGTGGGTGTCGTCGCGTATGTCCCAGCGGATGCGCAGGCGGCGGAACCGAACCGGTGCAGGTGGGCGAAGGCGCGCTCTACGACCCGGGGCTGGGTACCGGGCCGGAGCGGTGCTCGGTGCCACGGCGGGTGATCAGTGGTTCGACTCCGAGAGTCCCAGACCGGGCGGCGGCGGTACTTGTCGTGGTCGTGGCTGCGGTCGCCCAGCACCACGTCGCGGCGGCGCCGTGGCCACCCGCGCTTGCCCCGCACCGGCGGCACGGCACAGCTGGCGCACTCACGAGCAGCGCACGCAGGTCAGAACGAGGACGCAAATGCGAGCGGCGGACACACCCGAGAGCACCGCACGCAGGTCAGATCAGCGAACACAGACGCGAGCGCCGCACACACCAGAGAGCACCGCACACAACCCAGAGCAGCGCAACGCACCCCAGAGCAGCGAACACAGACGAGAGCACCGCCCTCACCCCAGAGCGGCGCACCCGCCCGAGAGCAGTGGACACGGACGCGAGCACCGCACACACCCGAGAGCACCGCTCACATCCCAGAGCGGCGGGGCTGCGGGGGTGTGCCTGCTCGCGGCGCCGTCGCTTCGGGTCAGGCGAAGCCTGCGACCGGGCGGGGGGTGTAGGGGCGTTCGAGTTGGTCGATCTCGGCTTCGGTCAGGGTCAGTGACAGTGCCGCCACCGCGTCCTCGATGTGGGTCGGCTTGCCGGCACCGATGATCGGCGCGGTCACGCCGGGGCGCGTCGCGAGCCAGGCGAGGGCCACCTGGGCGCGCGATACGCCACGTTCCTTGGCGATCGCGGCGACCGCCTCGACGATCGGCCGGTCCGCCTCGCCGTACAGGGTCTTGCCGAACTCGTCGGTCTCGCTGCGTGCGCTGTCCGCGCCCCAGTCGCGGGTGAGCCGGCCCCGGGCCAGCGGGCTCCACGGGATCACGCCCACCCCCTGGTCGGCGCACAGCGGCAACATCTCCCGCTCCTCCTCGCGGTAGAGCAGGTTGAGGTGGTTCTGCATCGAGACGAATTTCGTCCAGCCGTGTCGCTCGGCGGTGTACTGGGCCTTCGCGAACTGCCATGCGTACATCGACGAAGCCCCGATGTAGCGGGCCTTGCCCGCCTTGACCACGTCGTGCAGTGCTTCGAGTGTCTCCTCGATCGGGGTCGCGACGTCCCAGCGGTGGATCTGGTACAGGTCCACGTAGTCGGTGCCGAGCCGGCGCAGGGAGTTGTCGATCTCGGTCAGCACGGCCTTGCGGGACAGGCCGGCCGCGTTGGGTCCGGGCCGCATCCGGCCGTTGAGCTTGGTGGCGATCACAATCTCGTCGCGTCGGGCGAATTCGCCCAGGGCGCGGCCGACGATCTCCTCGCTGGTGCCGTCCGAGTAGACGTTCGCCGTGTCGAAGAAGTTGATCCCGGCCTCGACGGCCTGCCGGATCAGCGGCCGGGCCGCCTCCTCGGGCAGCGTCCAGGGGTGCGTGCCGCGCTCCGGCACGCCGTAGCTCATGCAGCCGAGACTGATTCGCGAGACGTCCAACCCCGTGTTGCCGAGCTTTACGTACTTCATCCCGTGCCGTCCCTTTCCCACACCCTTGCAACGCCTCGTACCTTCGTACCGCCCGCCGGGTACCGGCAATTCGCCGTACACCGGCCGCGCGGACCGCGCGAACCGCGCGGACCGTTCGACGGCGCGACCGCCCGGCCGCACAAGCCGCCCAGCCGCCCACCCAATGGCGCCCGCCGCGCCCACAGCGACGCGACGATCACGAAGATATCCCGCGCGGCGACCGCCCCCGTGAGCGGTCGCCGCGTACGGGCGCGTCCGCGCATCTCGCGCAGGGGCCGGCCCGAGGGTGCGTCCGGTCAGCCCGGCAGGCCGTCGCGGCGGTTGCGGGCGAGCACGGACAACAATTCGTAGCCCACGTGCGCGGCGGCGATGCCGGTCAGTTCGGCGTGGTCGTAGGCGGGCGCGACCTCGACGATGTCCGCGCCGACGACGTCCAGGCCGACCAGTCCGCGTAGCGTGTTGAGCAGTTCGCGGCTGGTCAGGCCGCCCGCCTCCGGGGTGCCGGTGCCGGGTGCGTGGGCCGGGTCGAGCACGTCGATGTCGACCGAGACGTACACCGGTCCGGTGCCCAGTCGGCGGCGCATGCGTTCCACGACGGAGGCCACGGTGGCGTCCTGGTAGTCGTCGCTGTGCACGACCTGGAAGCCCAACACGCCGTCCTCGCGCAGGTCGTCGGGGCCGTACAGGGGTCCGCGGATGCCCACGTGCAGGCAGCGGGTCGGGTCGAGCAGACCCTCCTCCGACGCCCGGCGGAACGGCGTGCCGTGGGTGTACGGCTCGCCGAAGTAGGTGTCCCACGTGTCCAGGTGCGCATCGAAGTGCACCACGGCGACCGGGCCGTGCTCGGCGGCCACCGCGCGCAGCAGCGGCAACGCGATGGTGTGGTCGCCGCCGATGGTCAACAGCCGGGTACCGCGCGTCGAGAACGCGCGCGCGGCCTGCTCCAGGTCGGCGATCGCGGCGCCGATGTCGAACGGGTTGACCGCGATGTCGCCCGCGTCGGCGACCTGCTGCTCGGCGAACGGCGAGACGTCCAGGGCCGGGTTGTAGGGCCGCAGCAGCTTGGAGGAGGCGCGTACGTGCGCGGGGCCGAATCGGGCGCCGGGTCGGTAGCTGACGCCGCTGTCGAACGGAACTCCGACCACCGCGACGTCCACGTGCTCGACCTCGTCGGCGCGCGGCAGGCGCGCGAAGGTCGCGGGTCCCGCGAAGCGCGGTACGCGCGTGGCGTCGATGGGGCCCTGAGGAGCGCCGGTCATCGCTCGGTCCTTTCGGTGGTGCGGTCGTTCGAGACTGTGGTGGTGCGGTCTTCCGATGCAGCGACGGCACGGTCGTTCGGGGCAGCAGTGGCAAGGTCATTCGAACCCGCAGCATCGTTCGAACCCGCAGCGTCATTCGAACCCGCAGCATTGTTCGAACCCGCGGCGTCGTTCGAACCCTCGCCCGCACGCGCGCCCGCGGCCACGGCGCCGTCCGAGACGACGCCGGCGCGGCCATCCGAGGCCACGCCGGCAGCCGGATCGCCCGAAGCCACGCCCGTGCGATCGCCCGGCGCCGCCCCACGGTCGGCCGTGGGAGTCAGGATCGACCCGTACAGCTCGGGTCTGCGGTCGGCGAACACGTCGTTGTGTGCGCCGATTCGCTTGTCCCGGGCGTCGGTGAGCCGGCAGCGGGCGAGCAGCAGGTGTTCGGCGTCCTCGGCGGGCGGGCCGGCGAGCGGGAAGCCGTCCGGGTCGACGATGATCGAGCCGCCGACCCACGAGGTGCCGCGTTCGGGGCCGGCCCGGTCGCACGCGGCGATGAAGACCCGGTTCACCGCGGCGTCGGCCTGCACCCGGATGTCCTCCGCGGGCCGCTCGCCGGCGGGCCTGGGAGCGTACGGCCAGTTCACCGGCGCGCACAGCAGGTCCGCGTCGCGCAGCGTCGCGGCGCGCACCCATTCGGGGAACTCCACGTCGTAGCAGACCAACACCGCGATCCGACCCGCGGCCGTCTCCACCACGGGTGGCAACTCGTGGCCCGGGACGAACAGTTCCGCCTCGCGGCCCCACAGATGCACCTTGCGGTAGCAGGCGCGTACCCCGCTCGGATCGACCAGCACCGCCGAGTTGCGGATCGCCCCGTCGGCGTCCCGCTCGGCGAAGCCGCCGACCACGATCAGGTCGTGTCGCCGGGCCGCCTCGACCCAGCCGGTCACGGTCGGCCCGTCCACCGACTCGGCGAGCGCCGCCGCCTCGGCTGCATCGCGCAAGACGTAGCCGCTGTTGACCAGTTCGGGCAGCACCAGCACGTCCGCACCGGCCGCCGCGGCGCGTTCGATCGCGGCCAGCGCGGCCCGGCGATTACCCACCACGTCGCCCACGGACAGCGCGAGTTGTGCGCAGGCGACCAGGGTCTCCGTCACGTCACACCCCCAACGGCGCGTCCGCGCCTTCGAGTTCGGCCTCGCTCGCGCGTTCCGCGGCCCGTTCGGCGGTCAGGTCCAGGTCACGGCACAGCCACGCGTACAGCGCGCCGCCGACCAACAGGCCGACCACGAAGGACAGGTCCGCGCCGTCGAGCGCGTCGGCCACCGGGCCGGTGAAGAAGCTCGTCTTGAAGAACGGGATCATCGCCGCGAAGCCGACCGTGTAGGCGGTCAGACCGCGCCAGGACCAACGGCCGTAGATGCCGCGCGGGTCGAAGATCGCGGTCACCGCGTAGTGGCCGCGACGAACCAGGTAGAAGTCGACCAAATTGACCGCGGTCCACGGAATGAGGAAGTACAGCATCATGAGCACGAAGTCGTTGAAGCTGCCCAGGTAGTCGTCCGGGAGCACGATCGCGACCACGAAGACGATCGCCTCGATCGCCACGATCCCGGCCACCCGCACCCGCACCGTCGGCCGCACCGGACGGAAGGCGTCGATCGCGCTGGTCGTGGTGAGCATCGCGCCGTACGCGTTCACCGCCATGATGCTGATCAGCGCGAGCGAGGAGACCAGCACGGCGAACGTGCCGAAGCCGGGCACGATGTCGTTGCCCACTTGACGAACCGCGCCGATCGCGTCCGGGTCCGGCAGCGCCGACGCGAGCAGTGCGCCCAGCGACATGAGCCAGGCGGCGGAGCCGGCGGCGCCCGCGTACGTCCACCAGATCACCTTGCGGGCGGGTACGTCGGCGGGCAGGTAGCGGGAGTAGTCGGAGACGTAGACGGCGTAGCTGATCTGGTAGCCGGCCGCGCCGGAGAAGACCACCAGGAACGCGGTCCAGGACATGCCGCCGCCCGCGGGCGTGGCCACGTCGAGGTTGACCATCGCGCCGACACTGAGCACGCCGAAGACGGCGATCAGCGCGTACGTCAGCCAGCGCTGGACCAGGTGCAGCAGGTCGTGGCCGACCACCGCGAGCACGATGGCGATCGAGATCAGCACCGCGTACCACAGCGTCGAGCCGCCGGGCAGTACGGTCTGGAGGCCCTGGGTGGCCAGCACCACGTTGAAGACGTTGAAGCCGACGTAGACGAACACGACCGCGACGAACGGGACGATCGCACCGCGGATGCCGAACTGGGCGCGGGATTGGATCATCTGCGGCAGGCCCATCCGCGGGCCCTGGTTGGCATGGAAGGCCATGAAGAACGTGCCGAAGCAGGCGCCGAGCACCACGGCCAGCACCGACCAGCCCAGGCCCAGGCCGAGGGCGGGCCCGATGAAGCCGGTGACCATCGTGGTGAGCACGAAGTTGCCGGTGAACCAGAAGGGCCCCTGGTGCCACACCTTGCCGTGCCGCTCCCGAGCCGGGACGTAGTCGATCGACCGGGTCTCGATGGCCACGCCGCCCGCGCGCCCGGCGGCGTCGGGTCGCCCGGCGTCAGGTCGCCCGGCGGCATCGGGTCGCAGGCCGGCGGTGACCGGGCCGGGCGGCGGGGCGCCGACGGTGGAGCGGGCGGCGGAGCCGCCCGTGGCGGGGGCCGCGCGCGGTGGCCTGATGGCGTCCATGGGCTCTCCTGCGGTCCGGTGTCCCACGCGGCCGGCCCGGTGTCCTGCGCGGCGCGGTCGACGCGCCGGGGACGACGGTCGGTGGGACGACGCGTGGTCGGTAGGGCGACGCGTGGTCTGTGGTGTGACGCTTGAAGGTACGCCCGGTTAACAACCGTAAACGATCGATATCATGTCGAATCTGATCCGGATGGGTGGACACTATGTCCATGCCCCCGTCGCCCACACCACCGTCGTCGCCAGCACCCGCTTCGCCCCCACCCCCGCCGACCGCTCCCCCCGCCACCGTGCCCTCCACTCGATCCACGATGCCCGATTTCTCCGGCATGTTGCGGATCGCCGACCTGGTCGCCCTGCCCGACCTGCACCTGGCGGTCGTCTCCGGGGCCGAGCTTCTGGATCGGCGGGTCGAGGCCGCGCACGTGTCCGAGTTGCTCACCCCGGGCAACTGGCTCCAGGGCGGCGAGCTGCTGATGACGATCGGCCTGCTGCTGCCGATGACCGATGCGGATTGCGCCGCGTACGTGCGCGACGTCGCGGGCGCGGGCGCGTGTGCCCTGGTGCTGGGCCTGGGCCGGGAGCTGCCGCACCAGCGGGCGCCGCAACCGCTGATCCGGGCCGCCCGGGCGGCCGGCCTGCCCCTGCTCACCGTTCCCGACGAGGTGCCCTTCATCGCGGTCACCAAGGCCGTGTTCGAGGCCAGAGCCGCCCGGCAGCGGTTGGCCCTGGAGCACGCGTTCGAGGCCCAGCGCCGGTTGACCACCGCCGCCGCCTCCGACAACGGGGTGCTGGCCACGCTGCGCGCCTGGCGGGCGGCGACCGGGGTGGACGCGATCGTCGCGGACCCGGTGGGCCGGTTGGTCGCGGACAGTCTGGCCGGGCCGCCCGAGGCGCCGGGAGCCGACGGCTCGGCGGACGCGGTGGCGCTGCTGGCAACGAGCGCCGACCTGATCCGCCGGGTGGCCGCGCGGGGTCTGCACGGCAGCGGGAGCAGCAGCGACGCGGAGGGGGTGCGGCTGGAGGTGCAGCCCCTGGGTGCCCGGCGGCTGCGCGGGCTGCTGGTACTGGCCGGTCCGGTCGAGTCGGCGGCCCGGCTGCTGGTGTCCGGCCTGGTGTCGCTGTTGTCCCTGGAGTTGGAGCGCCGGCACCTGGCCGACGAGCCGGGCCGCCGCCGGCGGGCCGCGCTGCTCGGCCGGTTGCTCGCCCCGGGCACCACCGCCGAGCAGGCGCGTGACGTGCTGGCCGCGGCGGGACTGGCGGCGGACCAGGTGCGCGGCGTGGTGGTGGGCCCGGCCGCCGATCCGGCGCGGGTGGACCCGGCGGGTGCGGACACCGCGCAGGCCGACCTCGCCGAACTCGCCGCCGACCTGGCCCTGGCCCTGCCCGGCGGTCTGGTCCGGGTGGCCGGCGGTGCGGTGGAGGCGGTGTCGGGTGCGGAGCTGGACGTACGGGCCGTGCTGGGCCGGTTCGCGCCCGGCCGGCCGGCGGGCATCGGTCCGGCGACCGGGCCGGAGGCGGCCGGGTCCTCGATCCGCCAGGCACGCAGCCTGCTCGCGGTGAGCCGGGCCGCCGGGCAACCGGTGGAGGCCCGGCACGGTGCCGCGAGCAGACTGTTGCTGGGTTTGGCCGACGCTCGCACGCTCGCCGGCTACGCGGACGCGGTGCTGGGACCGATCGACGCGGCCGATCCGGGCGGCGAGTTGGTCGCGACGCTGGCCACGTGGTTGGAGACCGGCGGCTCCTGGGACGAGACGAGTCGCCGCCTGGACGTGCATCGGCATACCGTGCGCAATCGCGTGGACAAGGCCATGCGACTGACCGGCCGGCGCCCGGAGGACGGCGACGATCGCTTCGATCTGTGGCTGGCGGCCCGCATCCGCCGCGACAGTCCGAGCTGATCGTGCGCCGTCCTCGGGCGCCGTCCCATCGCTACCCGACGACCCTGCGCACCCTGTGCGAGGCCGGCCTGGACCCGGACGACGGGGTCGACGGCGTCGGGGCGGTCGAGGTGTCGGCGCCGCCACGCACCAACAGCCGCTCCAACGCGAAACTGCCCGAGCCGAACACCACGATCAGCAGCAGCGACCAGCAGAACATCACGGATGCCTCACCGCCGTTCTGGATCGGCCACAGGTCGAGCTTCTGGTGCTCGGTGAAGTAGGCGTAGGCCATCGATCCGGACGACACGAACGCGGCGGCCCGGGTGCCCAGGCCGAGCAACACCAGGCCGCCGCCCACGAGTTGAATGACCGCCGCGTACCAGCCGGGCCAGGTGCCGGCGGAGAGGGTGCCCCGTCCGCTGTCCGGGAAGCCGAACAACGAGGCGGTGCCGTGGCAGGTGAAGAGCAGCCCGACGACGATACGGAACAGGCCCAGTACATGGGGCTTGGCGGATTCGATGACGGCGTGCGGAACGGGTGACATCGGACGGCTCCTGGGGGGACGGAATGCGGGAGATTGGTCCAGACCAGTTTCGACAGCCCTCCCGCGAACGGACAATGGCGCGCTCCGCAACCGGCACAAAGTGGCAAGCGGCCCGAGTGGACACCATCGGGCGAACCGAGCACCCTTCGTCGACCGACTGACGACCGAGTGCCGACCGAGTACCGATCGGGCACCGGCCGAGTGACCGCCGCGGTGCCGACCGAGTGCCGCACGCGGTGCCGACCGAGCGCCGGACGCGGTGGGCGACCGAGCGCCGATCGGGCGCCGACCGAGCGCCGATCAAGTGCCGATCAAGTGCCGATCGTGGTGCCGGCACTCGAAGTGGGAGTTGCAACAGGGTCACAACGACACCCAAGTTTCGTTTGACGTTCGGTGGATTCGCAGGGACAGTGTGTGTGCGCACCGATGCGAACAGTTGCCCTACCAGCGATCGGGCGTTTCCTGGTCGACCCCGCACACCCTTGCGAGGAGTGATCCGTTCATGGGCGTTTTTGCGTCGAAGGCTCGCGGCCGAACGATCCCGGAACGGTCGGCGCGCTGTCCGAGGACGCCGTTTCGGGACGCGAACATCGGTGCTTCGGCCGGGAGTTCACCTCGGATGAGCCGGTTCCCGCACACGGGTTAGCCGCTGCGCCCCACCCCCGGTCAGCCATGATCCGAGGGCGAACGGCCGCCGGTCGAGACCCCGGACGGGTTCGAATCGGCAACCGGCGCAAGGCGATCGGACCGTTTCCCAAACGGAAGCGGAAGTGCCGCTACCGGCCGCTCAGATCGCGTTCGGACCGCCCGACCCGGGCGCGGCCGGCACCGACCCGGGCCGAGGCCGGCCCGGAGACCGACCCCGACCACGCGCCCGATCGACCGCGTTCGCCCCGGGTAGTGGGCCGCCCCTCGGGTCCACCGCCGTCGCATCTCCCCTCCCACCGACCATCGTTCAGGGATCCCAGCCCGTGTTGCGATTACTTCGCCGTCACCCGCACCTCGCCGACGCGGCCCGATCCGGTCGCCGCGAGCGGCACCTCCCCGCGCACGCCGGCCGGCCCGCGCGTACCGCTGCGAGCACCCGCCCGCACCCCCCGGTGGGCACCCGCGCGCAACCCGCCTCCGGGCAGCGCCCGTTCGCCTGCGCCGGAACCCGCCGACCCGGTCCCGGGAGCGAACGCGGATGAAGATACGTCCCTTCCGCTCCCGAAGCACCGGCTCCGCGGACATCGGCCCCGACGCCGGCCCCGACCCGGACCTCGGCCCCGGTCCGACGAGCGCACGCCACACGAGCCCAGCCCCCGGCCCCGACGGCGCAGGCCCCACCAACCCGGGCCGCACGAACCCCGGCCCCACCAACCCGGGCCCCACGAACCCGGGCCCCACGAATCCGGGCCGCACGAACCCCGGCCCCACACCCCCGGGCCCGACCCGCCCCGCCACGGACGCCCCGAGCCCAAGCCCCACAGCCGCAACCTCCGCGCCGCGCCCGCCGTTTCGCATCCGGCTCGCCGCCCGGATCCGCCCCCGGGTGCGCGGCCTGATCACCCTCATGGTCGTGGTGCCCTCCGCGGGCATGGTGTTCTTCGCCGGATCCGCGATCCTGACCTTGGTCGAGCAGGCCCAGGCCGCCGACCACGCGCACGATCTGGTCGGCGTCTCGGCCGACGCAGGCGAGGTGGGTCGCCGGCTCCAGGCGGAGAGTGCCGCCGCGGTGACCCTGCTCTCCCGTGGTCCCGGGCCGATCACCAGCGCCGACTACCGCACCGCGATCGACGCGAGCGAGGCCGCCGTACGCCGCTACCAGGACCGCCGCCGCGACCTGGAACCCGTCTCCACCGGCGAACGCGACGCGCTGGCCGCCGTGGACACCGCGCTGCGCGGCCTCCCGGGCCTGCGCACCCAGGTCGACCAGCGGGGCGTGGCCACCTCCGCGGCGGCGGTGCGCTACTGGGCCTGGATCGGCACCACCGTGGACCTGCGCGCCCGGGTCGCGCTGGACCCGGGCGTGTCCACCGGCACCGCCGGCCGACTGCGCGCGATCACCGCACTGGCCCAGGCCCGTGCCGCGCTGGGCCAGGAACAGGTCACCGTACTGCGCTCGTTGGGCGCCGGCCCGCTGGGCGGCCCGGTACTCAAGGCGGCCTCCACCGCCCGCGCCGCGCACGATCAGGCCCTGGAGGCCTTCGCGGTGACCGCGCCCACGAGTTGGCGGGACCGGCTCGCCCGGGCGCTGGCCGGTCCCGAGATGATCCGGGTCGCCCAGACCGAGGACGCACTCGGCCGCGCCACGCTCGAAGCCGACGTCTGGCGCGCCGCCCTGGCCGAACGCGCCGACCGGCTGTGGTCCGTGGAGCAGCGGGCGGACGCCGACGTCGCCCACGAGGTGGCCGACCTGACCGGCGACCGATGGTGGCTCGCCGGCGTTCAGGGTGCGGTGCTCATCGGCGCGGTGCTCGCCGCCGCGGCGGCCGCGGCCTGGCTCGGCCGACTGCTGCACCGCCGGCTGCAGACCCTGGCCGAGCGGGTCACCGTGATGACCCAGGAGACGCTGCCCGCGGTCGAGGCCGACCTGCGCCGCCGCGACGCGCTGGCCCCGCACGAAAGCGGCCGGGCGTACGCGGTCAAGATGCTCGGTGCGGAGCCGGACCGCGAGCGTGGTGCCGACGAGATCGCCGACCTGGCGCGGGCGCTGACCCAACTCGCCTACAGCACGGTCGAACACAGCGCATCGCTGGTGCTGGCCCAGCGCGAGTACAACGACGCGCTCGGCGACGTCGCCCGGCGGATCCGGGTGCAGACCAGCCGGGTCAGCAGCGCCCTGGACCGGCTTCAGGCCTCCAACCTGACGGTGGATCAGCTGGGCACCGTCTTCGAGGTGGACCACGGCAACGAGGGCACCAAGCGGCTCGCCGACTCGATCGCGGTGCTCAGCGGGCAACCGCCGAACCGGTTGTGGCCGGACACCCCGCTGTACGAGGTGGTCCGCGCCGGCGCCCAGCGGGTGACCAACTACGAGCGACTGCCCGACATCGCGTTCAAGGGCATTCCCACGTCGGTCACGCTCGCCGGCGACACGGTCGGCGCGGTGACCCAGATCGTCGGCGAGATCGTCGACAACGCGGCTCGCTTCTCCGGTCGGCACGAGGTGGAGATCACCGCCGAACGCACCGAGGCGGGCGTCCTGGTGCGGGTGCAGGACCAGGGAGTGGGCCATCGCGACCCGGAGTTGCTCAACCGGCGGCTGCGCGCCGACGTGGACGCACTGCCCTCGCTGCGCCAGACCGGCCTGACCGTGGTCGCGCTCCAAGCCCGCCCGCTGGGCATCGAGGTGGAACTGCAACCGGGCGAGGACGGCGGCACGGTGGCCGAGATCGTGTTGCCGCACACGATCATCGCCTCGGTGGGCCGGCACCGACGCCGGGTGGAGCACGTCGCCCGGCCGCTGGCACAGGCCGGTCCCGCCCGCCCGATCGCCCTCGGATCCGGCCTGAACGGCGCAACCGCAAATGGCGCGGGCACGAACGGCATCGGCGCAAACGGCGCGGGCACGAACGGCGTCGGCGCAAACGGCCCGGGCGGGAACGGCAACGCCGCCAATGGCAGCGCCCCGTACGCCGCCGGCGCCGATCCGAGCGCCACCGGCCCGATCATCGGCGGCCCGCTGCCCGCCGACTACGCGCCCGAGTTGACCGCGCAGGGCCTCCCCCGCCGCGAACGCCGCACCGCGCAAGCGGCCCAATTCCGTCGTACCGCCCCACCCACCCGTGACATCGCGCAGGCCAGCGCCGCCGCCGCCTCGTTCGGGCGCGGCGCCCGCGACCTGCCCTTCACCCGGACCCCCAAGGAATCCCCATGACCGAGCCCGCCGTCGACCAGAGCGTGCTCGACGACTTCATGCGCCAGTTCGTGCACGACCACGCCCCCGACGTCCTGCACGCGGTCGCCGCCAGCGGCGACTCGCTGCTGGTCGCCCAGGCCGCGCTGCCCGGGCGGATCCGCACCGACGAGGCCGCGCAGGCGGCGTGGATCGCGAACGCCGAGAAGATCGCCTCCAGCGCGCCCGGAGCTCTGCTGATGCAGGACTACAGCGCCGACCTGATGGGCCTGGGTCCGGTCAGCGTGCTGATGTCTCAGGCCGAGCACGGCCTGCTGCTCACCATGGGCAACACCAGCCCGGGCCCGGACGGACAGGTACACCCCTCGGCGCTGATCGTGGCGACCACCTGGAACGCCGACGTCGGCAACCTGATCCGGGCGATGCACGCGCTGATGGAGCGCGTCGGCCCGTCCCTGACCCCGCTCGCGCGCGGTCGCGGTCTCCAGCCGCAGCCCGCCCGCATGCCGGCTCCCAGCCGGGTCTTCTGACCCCACACACCCGGCTGTCCCGCCCGGACGACCCGGCAATCCGACCCGGTCGTCCGGAGTATTCGCGCGCCCGGCCCACCGGCCGCCCCGGCGCATCCGCCCCGCCCGGCTTCCGCGCGCCCCGAGACCGCGTTCCCGAGACCGCGCTCCGCGTCGTCGCGCGACCCAGCCGGCAGTCCCATCCGGAGTTCGTACCCGAATCGCCGAACCTGCCGAGAGAGAGACGGACATGCGCAGCAGCACCCGTAGACGGATCCGCAGCACCCGCACCCCCCTGGCCATCGCCACCGGCTTACTCCTGGTGTTGTCGGCGTGCTCGGGCAGTGCGGCCGGCAACGACAAGGGCAAGGGATCCGACGCCGTCGCCAAGATCGGCCTGCTCACCCCCGCGAGCGGCCCGTACGCCGCGGTGGGCGAGGACACCCGCGCCGGCCTGGAGCTGTACCGCGACACGCACGGCGGCAAGCTCGGTGGGCTCAAGGCGGACATCGTCGTGCGCGACGAGGGCGCGGGCCCGCCGACCGCGGTCCCGGCTGCGACCGAACTGGTCAAGCAGCAGAACGTGTTGGCCATCACCGGCATCGTCAGTGGTGGCAGCGTGGCCGGTGTGCTGCCGATCGCGGCCGCCAACAACACGGCGCTGATGGGCGTCGCCGGCCGGCCCGAGTTCCCCGATCCCAAACTCACCGCGCATGTCTGGTCGTTCAACACCCAGTCCTACGAGGCCGGCGCCGCCGCCGGTCCCTGGGTCAAGGAACACGTCAACGGCCCGGTCTACGCGATCGGCCCGGACTACCAGGGCGGCTGGGACCAACTCAAGGGCTTCACCGAGTCGTTCACCAAGGCCGGCGGCACGCTGGCCAACCCGGAGGGGAAGACCACCTTCACCCCGTTCCCGGGCACCCAGAACTTCCTGCCCTACCTGAACAAGATCGCGCAGAGCGGCGCCAAGGCCGTCTACGCGTTCTACGCGGGTACCGCGGCGGTCGACTTCGTCAAGCAGTACAAGAACTCCGAGGCCGCCAAGCTCCCGCTGTACGGCAGCGGGCCGCTCACCGAGGGCCGCCAACTCGACGCACAGGCCGACGCCGCAGCGGGTATCACCACGTTCGCCACCTACGGTGCGGACCTGGACAACCCGGCGAACCGGGCCTTCGTGGCCGCCTGGCAGCAGCGCCACCCGGACCGCAGCCCGACCATCTACGCGGTCGCCGCGTGGGACATCGCGCGCTCGCTGGACACCGCCATCGCCGCGGTCCGCGCCGAGAAGAAGACGCTCACCCCCGAGGCGGTGAACGCCGCGCTGGGCAACGTCGGACAGATCGACAGTCCACGCGGGGTGATGCAGCTGAACCCGGCCACCCACTCGCCGGTACAGCAGTGGTACCGCTTCGAGGTGCGCAACGACGGGCCCAAGCGGGCCAATGTGGCGGTCGAGCAACTCGCCGTCCTCGGCGGCTGATTCGGCCGTCCCGAACATATCGTCCAGACACGAGGAGTTGCTCTTGTACGCGTTCGCCGAAGCCGACGACATCACCTTCCAGTTGGAGACCCTGCAGGACCTGCTCGACCCCAGCACCCGCATGGTGCTGGACTCGCTCGACGACCCCACCGGCCAGGAATGGCTGGAGATCGGCCACGGCCTGGGCAGCATCGCCCGCGAGTTGTCCCGCCGGATCGGCCCGACCGGCGTCGTGCACGCCACCGATCTCGACGCGCGTCCGATCCCGGCGCCCGCCGAAGGCGCGCCGATCCGCACCTTCCCGCTGGACCTGCGCACCGACGAACTGCCGCGCCGGCCCTACCGGGGCATCCACGGGCGGCTGGTGCTGCTGCACATACCCGAGCGCCGGGACATCCTGTCGCGCCTGGTCGACGTGCTGGAGCCCGGCGGCGTCCTGGTGATCGAGGACTGGTACTGCCCCGAGCCGCCGCGCGTGCTGGCCTGCGCCGACCCCGCGGACGAGAAGGTGTTCACCGAGGTCGTGGCCGGTGTCCTCGCCGTCCTGCGCAGCCGCGGCGCCGACTTGGAGTGGGCGGCGGCGACCAAGGACGCCTTCGTCGAGGCGGGCCTGGCCGACGTGCGGGTCACCCGCACCGACGCGGACTGCGCCGGCCCCGGCCTCGCACACCGCCTCTACGCGTGCAACGCCCGCCAGCTCCGCGGGCAACTGATCGAGCTGGGCATGGACGAGGACCTCCTGGACCGCTTCCAGGAGGTCGCCGCCCAACCGGGTCTGGTCACCACCGGCTGGCGGCTGATCTCCACGATCGGCACCAAGCCCGACGCGCGCTGACACGGTGTCCGGTCCTCGGCCGCCTCGCCCGCGGGGCGACCGAGGACCGGGTCCGGTCCGGCCGACCACCGGATCGGCCGACGGCACCTCGGCGGGCAGTACCAGGCGCCGCCACGGCGGTTCGGCCCGGTGTTCGCCGCCCGCCGGTACGTGCGCACGATCGTGGAGCCCGAAGCGTTCGGGCAGGTCACGTCACCGCATCCCGGTCCGCACCCGGTGCAGGATCCCGTCGATCACCTGCCGATGATCCCGCCAACGGCCGCAACGCCCGTTGCCCACCGGCAAGAACGCCCCCTACGGCTCGGCGGACCGGACGGCTCCTACAGCTCGCGGATCGGCTCGCCGGCGAGGAACGCGACGATGTCCTCGACCGCGTCGGTGTAGGCGAGGGTGTAGTTGCCCTGGGTCGCGTAGCCGATGTGCGGCGTGAGGATGGTGTTCGGGGCGGTCAGGATCGGGTCGTCGGCGGGGATCGGCTCCACCGGGTGCACGTCCAGCGCGGCGCCGGCGATCCGGCCCTCGCGCAAGGCGGCGAGCAGTGCGGCCCGGTCCACGATCGGGGCCCGCGAGGTGTTGATCAGGTACGCGGTGGGGCGCATCAGGGCCAGTTCGCGCGCGCCGACCAGGGACCTGGTCCGCTCGCTGTAGCGCACGTGTACGGAGACGAAATCGGCCTCGCGGAACAGCACTTCCTTGTCCACCGCCGTCACGCCGCCGACCGACGCGGCCTGCCCGGCGGTCAGGTTTTGGCTCCAGGCCAGCACCCGCATCCCGAACGCGGCGCCGATCGTGGCCACCCGTGCGCCCAGCTTGCCGAGACCGATCAGGCCCAGGGTGGATCCGGCGAGGTCCAGACCGACGCCGGCCTGCCAGCCGCCGGCCCGCAGGCTCGCCTCCTCCGCGCCGGTCCGCCGGGCCAGTTCGAGGATCAGCGCCCAGGTCAGCTCGGCGGCCGGCTGCGGCAGCAGACGCGTGCCGCACACGGTGACACCGCGGGAACGGGCCGCCTCGACGTCGATCGCGGCGTTGTGCATTCCGGTGGTGATCAGCAGCCGGAGCCCGGGCAGTCGGGCGAGCAGGTCGGCGGGGAAGGGGGTGCGTTCGCGCATCGCGATCACCGCGTCGAACGGCTCCAGTCGCTCGACCAGTGCGTCGGTGTCACTCACGTGGTCGGGGAAGAACGCGATCTCGGTGTCGTCCGGCAGCTTCCGCCAGCAGTCGAGGGCGGCGCCGGGCCCTTGGTAGTCGTCGATGACCGCGACCCGAAACACGTGTGACCCCCGAATCCGGCGATCGATCGCCGGAGTGCGGATCACCCGGTCGGACCGTCCGGTCGACCCTACCCGGCAGGTCAGCCGAGGGCGCTCAGGCCCTTCTGCAGGTCGTCCAGGTTCATCACCGGCTTGACGGTGAGCTTGGCACCCAGTTCGAAGAACGGCTCCGCGATGCTCGGCAGTTGCGACGAGTCCTGCATGTCGAACACGAGCATGCACGTCCGGTCGCCGTCGACGGCGGTGAAGTAGGCCGCCTCCGGGTGGAGACGCTCGACGACGCCCTGGATGATCTTGGCCAACGACCCGTCAGCGACCGCCTTGTTGCCGATCTCGGTGTCCATCCGTGCCTGGAGGAACATGCGCATCGATCTCACCTGATCCCGGTACGGACCGTGCTCGGCGCTCACCCGGAGCGCTCGTGGGGACCCGGTCGCGTACCCTTCCAGCCTCCTCCTGGGCACCGACCCGCGCAAACCCGTCGCAAACCCGTCGCAAACCCGAGCCAGGGCCCGCGCGGAACGCCCGGCGAGCCGTGCACCGACCCCGTGCATCGGCCGTGCACCGGCCCGCCCATACACCCCGCAGCCGCGTACCCCGACCCGCGCGGACGCCCGGCAGACCCGGCGCACCGGTCCGCGCGAAGCCGCGCGAAGCGGGATCCGCGTACCGGCTTCGCAGTCGGGTATGCGAAAGGTATGAGTGCGCGACATCGCGCTCCGGCCAAGCGCCCTCCCGGCAGCGAGGCGGCCCACCCGCGAAGTGACCTCCCCGCGCGTCGGGCCATGTCCCGGATCGCCCTGCCCTTCTTCGTGGTCGGCTGCGCACTGTGCGCACTGGCGGCCACCGCGGATGTCACCCAGTCGGTACGCACCCTGTGGATCGTCGCGGCGATCGTCTGCGCGGTGACCGCGGTGATCGCCTGGATCGACCTGATGGTCATCGCCCGCCGGATGCGCGCCGAGCGCACCGGGTCCGCGCGGGATCGGTGAGCGGCGGGCGGCGGCCGGCGGGCAGGCGAACGACAGCCGGCGGTCGGGCGTTGGGCCCGTTCGGCGGGCGATGCCCCGATCAGCGGGCGATCGGCAGCCGCGCGGAGGCGACCGGGTGGGCCGGTTCGGTGTGTGCGGTCTCCTCGGTGTGGCCGACCCGCCAGTAGCCCATGAAGGCGATCGAGCGGTGGTCCATGCCGCGCTCGTCCTTGAGGTGACGGCGCAGCGCCCGCACCCGACCGGCCTCGCCGGCCAGCCAGGCGTAGCCCTGGTCGACCGGCAGGTGGGCATCCCGAACCGCGTCCAGGAGGCGGTTCTCCGCGTAGGGCGCATCGTCGCGATGGATCCAGTCGACGCGCACCCCGGGCGGCGCCGCCAGGTGCTGGCGGTCCGCCTCCGAGGCCACCTCGACGAAGACGTGCCCGCGGGCGTCGGAGGGCAGCGACTCGACGATGGACCCGATCGCGGGCAGCGCCGCATGGTCGCCGGCGAGCAGCAGCCGACGGCCGGCGGGCGGCTCGAAGCTGTAGCCGCCGTTGCGCTCGGCGGTCGGCCCGAGCAGTTCGATGGCGTCGCCGGGGCGGGCCGAGCGGGCCCAGCGGCAGGCGGGTCCGCCCGGCTTGTGCAGCGCGAAGTCGATGTCGATCTCGACCGGGTCCGAGCGGTGCGCCCGCACGGTGTAGGTGCGCTGGTACGGCCGGTCGGCCTCGGGGATCCGGGTCCACGCCTCGCGCCAGGTCAGGTCGTCCCGGGTGACCCGGCCCGCGGGTCGGCCCTCGCGCGGGACGAAGAGCTTGACCCGCTGGTCGGGACCGCCCGGGACGAAGTCCGCCAGCCGCGGGCCGGTCAGGGTGATCCGGGTGGCGTTGCGGGTGATCGGCGTATTGCGGACCACGGTGAGCTGGAAGGGCCGGTAGAGCTGCGCGCGGCGTTCACGTTCGGTGGAGATTGGAACTCGCCCTCTCGGACACGGTCGACCACGGACGACCCGAGACGATGTCGGGGTTAGGTTAGCCTAACCCAACGCCTGCGGTGCGCATCGGGCGACACGCCTGGCGTACACCTCGTCGAACCACCCGTGGTGCCCGTCGGACGACCCGCCCGCCATGCCCGTCGGCGACGGGTCGGGAGGGGGCCGAACAGCCCTGGGACCGACCGGATTTGGCCGGCAAGTATGCCTACCCTAAGTTGTTGCGGGTCCGGGCCGTGGATCCGGATCGACGCTCCGGGTCGATGGTCCGGTTCGCCGTGCCCGGGTCGACGTGTCCGAGAGGGACCGATCACGCATGCGGCTGTACCTGCTCGCGCTCAACCCCACCGACTCGGTGACCGAGGGATTCCTCCCCGCCGCCGGCCGCCTCGGGCTCGACGTCACCCTGCTCGCCGACCCCGCCCACGCGGGTGCCCACCGCGAACTGTGCGCCGCGCTCCCCCGGGTCGAGGTGCTGGACTGCGACGTGCGCGACTTCCGCGCCGTGATCGACCTGATCGGCGCCGCGCACCGCCCGGACGCGGTGTTCACCAACAGCGACCACCTCCAGGTCCAAGCAGCCCTCGCGGCGGCCTACTTCGGCCTCCCCGCCAAGGACTGGACCGCCGCTCTGCGGGCGAAGAACAAGGCGCAGATGCGCCGCCGGCTCGCCGACACCGGCATGGAGACGGTGTGGGCCGCCGAACTGGCGCCCGAACAGCAGGCGACGGACCTGCTCGCGCTCGCGCCGCCGTATCCGTGCGTGCTCAAACCGCGCGAGGGCGTCGCGGGCGAGGACGTGGTGCTGGTCGCGAACGACGCGGAACTGCTGGCGTGTTGTGCCGGGATCAGGTCCCGCCGACCGGCGGCGGCGTTGCTGGTGGAGGAGTTCCTGCCGGGCGAGTTGTACACCCTGGAGACCCTCGGCGACCGGCACGGCGTCCGGGTCCTGGGCGGCTTCCACACCCGGTTGTCGTCGCCGCCGTACTTCATCGAGACGCGCATGGACCTGGTGCCCGACCCGCCGCCCGCGATCACCGCCGGGGTGCTGAGCCGACTCGACGCCCTGGGGGTGGGCTTCGGGGCGTGCCACACGGAATTCGTGGTCCAGGACGGGCGGCCCCGGATCATCGAGGTCAACTACCGTGCCATCGGCGACCGATGCGACCTGCTGCTCCGGGACGTGCTCGGCCTCCCGCTCTTCGAACACATCCTGCGCGTGCACCTGGGCATCGACCTGCCCGCGGACCTGGGCGCCCGCACGGGGTGGCACGCCCGGGTGGACTACCCGTGCGCCGACCGCGCCGGCGTGCTCACCGCGGCGCCGGGGCGCGAGGCCACGCTCGTGGGCGGTGGCGTCCGGATCGACTACCACCCGCTGCGCGCGATCGGCGAACGGCACGAACTGCACGGGTCCAACCGGGACTACCTCGGGGTGCTGCGCACCTTCGGCGACGATCGGGACGCCGTGCACCGCGCGGCCGAGGGATTCCTGACCGACCGGCAGTGGAGCATCACACCGTGACCCGGCGCGCAGGCGACGCGTCCGCGCCCCGGCCCCGCGAGACCCCGGCGGCGCGCCCGTTCGAGGACGAACTGCTGTGCCGGGTCCTGGACACCGTGCTGCGCGAGGACGTTCTGAGCCTGCGGAGCACCGCCGTGCCGCTGTCCCTCCCGGACGGCACGTGGCTGCGGCTGACCGCGCGCGCCGGCTCGGAAACCTGGCTGCTGCCGGTCCGCGCCGACGGCTTCCAATGCGAGTACGCGGCCCGGGCGCCGTTGCTGGTGGGCGAGCACACCGGCACCCGGGTGACCGACACCGATCATCTGCTCGCGCTGCTGCGCGATGCGGCCGACCCGCGGGACCGGTCCGGCTTCGACGACTTCGCCGAGGAGTGCCGGCAGGCGGCCCGGGCCGGCAGGCTGCTCGCGCGCACCGGCTCGGCCGTACAGGCGCGGCTCGCCGAGCGTCACGGCCCCGACCCGAGCACGTGGACCGGCCTCGGCGCCGGCCCGGCCCTGGACACGCTGGCCGCGCACGTCGATCATCCGCTCTACCCGACCGCCCGCGCCCGCTCCGGTCTGGCCGCGGCGGCGCTGCGCCGATACGCGCCCGAGCACCACCCGAGCTTTAGGCTGCGCTGGGCGCTGCTGCCGCTCGACGCGACGACGCGTACCGGGACGCTGCCCGCCTGGTGGCCGACCGCCGCCGAGCTCGGCCGACCCGACCTGGCCGACGACCATCTCGCCCTGCCGGTGCACCCGTTGACGTTCGACCGGCTCCCGGCACCGGCGGTGCGGACCGCCCTGGAGTACCCGGACGTGCGTCCGACGTTGTCGATGCGTACCGTCGCGGTGACGCACGATCCCACCGTGCATCTCAAGCTCCCGCTGCCCATCGCCACCCTCGGCCTGCGCAACCGGCGCACGATCAAGCCCGGTTCGCTCGTCGACGGCGCCGCCGGGCAGCGGCTCCTGGCCGAGGTGCTGCACCGGGAACCACGGTTTCGGGACCGGGTGTTGCTCGCCGACGAACAGAGCCACCTGCACGCGGGGCACGAGTTGCTGGCCGTACTGGTGCGCCGCCACCCGCCCGACCTGGAGGACGCCCTCGTGCTGCCGCTCGCCGCGCTGCTCGCGAAGGGACCGGACGGAGTCCTGGTGCTGGACCGGGTCGCGGATCGCTTCCACGGCGGCGACCGGTTCGCGCTGCTCGATGCGTATCTCACCCTGCTGCTCGATTGGCAGACCACCCTGTACCGGTACGGCATCGCGCTCGAGTCACACCCGCAGAACGTCTCCCTGGTGTTGGCCCAGGGCCGCCCGGTCCGCCTGTTGTTCAAGGACAACGACGGCCCGCGGGTGTTTCCGGCCGGCTGCCCGCTGCCGCACGACGGTTTCGACGACGCACGCACGTACACCACGCACGAGGGGCCGCTCGCCGACGTGTTCGTCACGATCACCGTGCATCTGTGCGCCGGCGCCGTCGCCTTCGCGCTGCCTGCGCCGGAACGCGACCGGTTGCTGCGGCTGGTGTACGACCGGCTCGATGCGCTGGCGGAGCCGACGTTGCGCCGCCGGGTGCTGGTCGAGGAGCGATTGCCGGTCAAGGCGATGATCACCGCCGGCACCCTGCTCAGCAAGCAGCGCTCGGGCGCGGCGGACATCAACAAGCACTACACGAGTGGGCCGAACTATCTGCGCCGGGCGGCGAGTCGGAGATAGCACACGTCGCCCTGCCCACCTCGAACCGGCGCATCCCCCGCACGTCCCGACACCGCCCTCGAACCGCTGGAGTCGCCCATGCCGTTCTCGTCGGCCCCACCCCGAACCGCCTCCGCCCCTGCCTCGCCCGCGCCGCCGGCGCTGCCCTCGGCCGACGACGCGGTCGCGCACACCCTGCTCAACTGTCTGCACCGCGAGGTGTGCGGCCCGGAGGCAGGCAGCTTCGTGGAGCCCGGCGACGCCGGCCATCTCCGGCTGCACCTGGCCCGTTCGGGGACGTGGCTGCGGGTCCGGCTGCGGCGCACCTCGCTGCTGGGCGACCACCGGTTCATCGGGCCGGCGGCCGAACTGCGCGGGTCCGCCTGGTGCGTGCTGACCTGGTCGGAGCTGGCCGAGCGCATCCACACCGAACTGGGTCTGCGCACCGGCGTCGGCAACGACGAGTTCCTCGACCAACTGGCCTCCAGCCATGCCGGCGTGGCGGCGGGCCTGGCCCGCGAGGCCGCTCGGCCCGCCTCGCGCTACCTGGAATCGGAGCAGGCCCTGCTGTTCGGGCACCGCTTCCATCCCACCCCCAAGGCTCGCGGCGCCGACCCGGCGACGTGGGCGGCCTACGCACCCGAGGCTCGGGCCGCGTTCCGCCTGCGGCACCTGGCGGTCCGCACCGAACTGATCGCGCAGGAGCGGCTTTCCGCCGCCGACACCGCCGTACTGGACCGACTCGGCCCGGTCCCGGCCGGATACACGCTGCTGCCCGCACACCCGTGGCAGTTCGAACTGCTCGCTGAACACCCGCGCCTGCGCGCCGCGTTGGCCGGCGGCGACCTGCTCGACCTGGGCCCGGGCGGCGACCCGTTCACCCCGACCGCGTCGGTGCGCACGCTCGCCGGCGCGGGGGTGTTCCTCAAGTTCGGGCTGAATGTGCGGATCACCAACTGCGTGCGCAGGAACGCTGCCTACGAGTTGTCCGGGGCGGTCGCGCTGACCCGCGCGCTGGCCCCGATCCTGGCCCGATCCGCGGCCCGATATCCGGACTTCGCGATGCTCGGCGAACCCGCGTACCGCAGCGTCTCGACGGCGGTGGCGCCCGATCTGCTCGAAGGTTTCGGGGTGATCGTCCGGGACGGCCTGGACGCGCGGTTGCGGCCGGGGCTGACGGCGCTGTTGGCCGGTGCCGTGGCCGCCGAGTATCCCGCCGGGTCCGCCCACGTGTCCCGATTGCCGCCCGGTGCCGGACCGCACGCGGCGCTGCGCTGGTGGGACGACTACCTGCGGCTGTTGGTCCCGCCGGTGCTGGCCGCCTACTTCGCGCACGGCGTGGTGCTGGAACCGCACCTGCAGAACGTGCTGCTCGCGGTCGACGACGCCGGCCGGCCCCGGCAGGTGCTGATCCGCGACATGGAGGGCACCAAGCTGCTGCCCGGACCGCACGCCGCCACCCTGGCCGCGCTGCCGCCCTCGGTCGCCGAACCCATGACGTACACCGCCCGGCGCGGCTGGGACCGGGTGGCCTACTGCCTGCTGGTGAACAACATCGCCGAGATGCTCGCCGCGCTGACCGATCTGCATCCGCAGCTGGAGGCCCGGCTGTGGGCACGGGTGCGCACGGTGCTCGCGAACTGCTCGGCCGAGCACGGCGAACCGGCACCACTGCGGGCGCTGCTCGCAGGCGGTCCGCTGCCCGCCAAGGGCAACCTGCTCGCCCGCTGGGAGCGGCGAGCCGACCGCGAGGCGCGGTATCTGCGCATCCCCTCACCCCTGGCCGCCTCGATTCCCGGCGGGGTCCGCCCCGACGGGGTCGGCCGCACACCCGCCCGGAGCGCCCGATGATCACCCCTGCCGTACGGACCCGGGTGGCGAACCTGGACGCCGCCGAACTCCCCGCCTACATCCACGACCTCGGCTCGCTGCGGGTGCACGTGGCGGCGGTGCGCGCCGCGTTGCCGGCCCGGGTCGAGCTGTACTACGCGGCCAAGGCCAACCCCGCGCCGGAGATCCTGGCCGCGCTGGCCGCCGACGTGAACGGCTACGAGGTCTCCTCCGGCGGCGAACTCGCCCATGTGCTGGCCCATCTGCCCACCGTGCCGCTCGCCTTCGGCGGCCCGGGCAAGACGGTGGACGAACTGATCGCCGCGCTGCGTGCCGGGGTCGGGCGCTTCCATGTGGAGAGCCGCCACGAGCTGCACCAACTGATCGCGCTGGCCGAGCGGTTCCGGCCCGAGCGCGACGTCGACGTGCTGCTGCGGGTCAACCTGCCGCTCGGGCCGGAGGCACTGCACGGTGCGGCGTTGACGATGGGCGGCGATTCCGGTCCGTTCGGCATGGATCCGCCCGAGGTCGAAGCCTGTCTGCGGCTGCTCGCCGGACCGGAGGCGGGCCGGGCGCGGATCCGCGGCATCCACGCGCACCTGGCCAGCGGCCTGGACGCGGACACCCAACTCGCGGTCGCCGAACGCATCCTCCTGTGGACGCGGGAGACTGCGCTGCGACACCGGATCGCGCTGCCCGAGGTGAACATCGGCGGCGGGATGGCGGTCGACTACGCGGATCCGGCCGCCCGCTTCGACTGGCCCCGCTTCGGCGCCGGCCTGAGCCGCCTCCTGACCGACCGACCGGACCTCACCGTACGGATCGAGCCCGGCCGGGCACTGACCGCGTACTGCGGCTGGTACGCCACCGAGGTGCTCGACCTCAAGCACAGCCACGGCCGAACGTTCGCCGTGCTGCGCGGCGGGACCCACCACCTGCGCACCCCGGCGGCCAAGGGCCACGACCAGCCGTGCGTGGTCGTGCCCACCACGAGCCCGTGGCCCTATCCGTGGCCGCGACCGGAGATCCACGACACCGAGGTCACCCTGACCGGCCAACTGTGCACCCCCAAGGACGTGTTCGCCCGCCGACGACCGGTCGCCCGGCTTCGTGTCGGCGATCGGGTGGTCTTCGCGCTGGCCGGTGCCTATGCGTGGAACATCTCCCACCACGACTTCCTGATGCACCCGCACCCGACCTTCCACCACCTGTGATCGGAGCGATCCCGAAGCGGGCGTCGGCCGGCCCGGCCGGATCGGTTGCTCGCGAGGGTGATCACGGCCCGGCTCCGGGACCGTCGTCGCACTCGTAGAGTCGACGCATGCTTCTGTGGATCAACGGACCCTTCGGGGTCGGCAAGACCCAGACCGCACACGAGTTGTCCCGGCGGTTGCCCGGCAGCGTGATCTGCGATCCGGAACAGGTCGGCTTCGGCATGCACCGGATGATGCCGCCGGCGCTGCGGGGTGACTTCCAGGACCTGCCCGCCTGGCGACAGGGCGTGTTCGAGGTGCTGGACCGGGTTCTGACCGGGCAGGACGGCCCGGTGATCGCGCCGATGACGGTGATCGAGCCCGGCAACTTCCGGGAGACCGTCGGACGCCTGCGTGAACGCGGCCACGACGTGCGGCACTTCACGCTGCTCGCCGAGCGGGAGACGATCCTGCGGCGGCTGCGCGAGCGCGGCCTCGGGCACGCGGTGCGGGTGGTGGCCGGCAGGGCGGCGGCGCTGCGTGGGGAGACCTTCGCGGTGTCGAGGCTGGACCTGTGCCTGGAGCGGCTGGCGGCCCCCGAGTTCGCCGAGCACATCCACACCGACCGCATCGACGTCACCGGGGTCGCCGATCGCATCGCCGACTCGGCCGGCCTGGCCCTGACCCCGAACACCGACGGTCCGCTGCGCGGTCGGCTGCGCCGGGCCTGGACCGGCGTTCGGCACATTCGGCTCTTCTGATCCGCGCGGGGAATCCTGCCGGGGCGAAAGCCCGCCGGACGCGGGTCAGTCCTGCGCCGGCGACAGGAGGGTTCGGGGGGTGGGTTCGGGGCTGGAGGGGGTTGGGCGGGGGCGGGGGTGTGTGGTCGTGTCGGGGTGGGGATTCGTTTCAGGAGGGGCGGTGGGGTGAATCCTGGTGGGCATGAAGCACCGCCGAGGAGTTCCCGTGAATGCCGGCACCGGATCGACCGACCCCTCCGGTGTGTCGCCGGCCCTCGACATCGGGCCTGACCCGGGTGTGACCACCCTCGCCGAGGCGCCCGGTCTGCGTGTGGCCACCCGTCGGATCCCCGGGCCGCCGTCCGCGAGCCCGCGGGCCTGGTTCGGCCAGGTCCGGGACACCCCGCTCGGTACCCGGGCGATCTTCGGCGACGTGGCCGGCGACCCGCTGTGCGCACCCGATCGGGTGGCGGACGTGCTCACCGCGTTCGCCGCGGCGGCGCCGAGCGCCGCGACCCTGTCCGAGATCGCGCATCAAGTCGCGTTGTCGCTGCGCGACGACCATCGCCGCGGCCATCGGGCCCTGGTTCGGGTGCTCCTGGTCGAACACGTCGGCGATCCGGCCGGCATCGGCTCGCTCACCCTGATCAATCGCGGCTACCCGACCCCGCTCCTGGTGGTGGGTCGCCGCGTGCTCGGCCTCGAACCGGCCTTCGCCACCCCGCCGATCGGTGCGCTGACCCCCGGCAGCCTGCGTCCGCCGGAGCTGGCGGTCGCGGTCGGCCTCGGTGAGCGGGTCCTGCTGTACACCGACGACCCGGCCGAGACGTCCGACACCGGCGACGGGCACTACCCGCTGGCGGAGCGCGCGCCCGACCGGCTGCACGGCGACTTCGCCGACGCGCTGGAGCGTCTCGTGGTGGACGTCGAGGCGCACTTCGACACGTCCTACACCGGCGATGCGGCGCTGTTCCTGCTGGAAGCCGAGCAACCACGGCAGCCCGACGAGCCGCGCCGACCGGAGCCCGCCGACGCCTGAGCACACTGCCCCGCCCACCCGTTCGGCCCGCCCACAGCGCGCCCGCGCCCGCCCCGTCCTACCGTTCGAACATGGCGAAAACCTCACCCGGGCGCGGCACGGCGGAGCACGGTTCCTGGA
The DNA here is from genome assembly GCF_055557415.1 of Embleya sp. L77. NCBI lineage: Bacteria > Bacillati > Actinomycetota > Actinomycetes > Kitasatosporales > Streptomycetaceae > Embleya > Embleya sp. L77. Next base: position 2,248,940 of record NZ_CM145710.1, on the reverse strand, counting down.
TCACCTTGCGGCTGATCGTGATCGTCGTTGTGATCGTACTGAGCGTTTGGTTCGTCCTGGCCAACACCGGGAGCACCGAGATCCGCTTCTGGATCCCCGAGGTGGAGGCGCCGCTGTGGTTCGTGCTGGCCGGCACCTTCCTGGTCGGGGCCCTCATCGGATGGCTGGTCGGCCGCAACCGCCCACCCCGCTGAGCGACGCCCGTGGCCGGCCGCCGAGCGGCGACCGTGGCCGAATGGCACCTGCGGCCGGCCGGCAGACGCGCCCGACCCGCAGCTCGGCGGAACGCCCCGGATGCCCCGGCCCGCGCAGCGCCCTCAGACGCCCGGCCCGCGCAGTGCCGTCGGTGCGGCGAGGCGCCCGGCCGCTGCGTTCGATCGGGGGTGCGCGCGGTTGGGGTGCACGCCGTGCAGTCGGAGCTGGAACATCGCGTCGAAGCGGGCATCCCCGTCGGTGAGGTCGATCGCGCCCACCTCGGACAGTCGGCGCAGTCGATAGCGGAACGTGTTCGGGTGCACGTGCACGGCCGCCGCGGCCGCGGTGACGTCGCCGAAGGTGTCCAGCCACGCGGCGAGAGTCTCGGTGAGATGCGTGTCGTGTTCGGCGTCGTAGGCGCGCAGCCGGGTGACCGGGCCCGCCGGAGCGTCGTCGGTGGCCGCGACCCGGTCGGCGACGTCGACCAGCAGCGAGGACACGTACACGTCGCACAGTCGGGCCACCCGCAGCGACGAGCGGCCCGCGCGCAGCACCCGCAGTGCGCGGTCCGCGTCCGCACGGGAAGCGGGCAGGTCCACCTCGCGCGCGGCCACCCGGCCGATGCCCACCACCGCGTCGATCCGGCCGCCGATCCGGGCCAGGAACTCCTCGGCGAGTCGGACCGCCCTGGCATCCGACTCGGTGGGCAGGATCGCGTAGGTGAAGCCGCCCAGTCGTGCGGTGGCGGTGCGCGGGTGGACCGCTGCCAGGTGCAGGGCCAGCGCGTCGACGATCCGGTGTTCCTCCGCGCTGCGCTCCGCCGGTGCCGAGTCGCCGACCACGGCGAGTGCGAGCACGCACGCGGGTTGGTGGGCCAGGCCCAGTCGGCCGGCCGCATCAACCGCCGCCGGACCGCCTTCGAGCACGGTGGCGAGCAGGTCGGTGCGCAGTCTGCGCTCCACGTCCGCACCGGCGCGGCGGCGCAGCAGGTGCAGTGCGACCACCTTGGCCGCCTCGGTCAGCGAGCGGGCCAGCTCTTCGGACAGCGGCTCGCGCACCACGACCCAGATCGAACCGAGGATCTCGTCCCCGGCCCGGACCGCGATGGCCACCCGGGGCAGGTCGGAGACGCCGACCAGGTAGAGCGGTCCCTCGCTGCGGTAGAGGGCGTGGAAGGCGCCGCGTTCCTCGAGGATGCGCAACATCTCCGCGGGCACCTGGCGGTCCAGGATGGTGGCGATCCGGGGTTCGTCCGCCTCGTCCTGGCGGCTGGAGAAGGCCAGCACCCGCCCACTGCGGTCCTCCACCGTGACCGGTCCGTCCAGCAGCGCGGCGATCGCGTTGACCAACGCGAACAGGTCGCCGGCCGGCGCCCCGTCGAGGGTTTCACCGCTCTGCGCGGTGCCCACCTCGTCCACCGCGAGCAGTGCCCGCAGCAGGGTGGTGACCTGCGACCAGGACGCGCCGGGGGTGAGCGACAGGATCACCACGCCGGTGCTCGCCACGGCCGCCTCGACCTCGGCGTCCACCACGATCGGGCCGCGTACCACGATGGCCGATGCGCCCAGTCCGGCGGCGCGGTGCACCAGGGTGGCGATGGCGGTGGATCCGTAGACCGCGACGCCCAGAATCACCGCGCCCGGCGGGTGGGAGGGTTCGTCGTGCGGGTCGTGGATGAGCACGCCGGTGACCTCGCGGTCGGGATCCGGCGTGCCGGCCGCCACCGCGAACAGGGTCGACCCGAGGTCGTCGATGATGCGCCCGAGGACGGCGCGCGGACGCCCGGTCATCGGCTGCCCACCGGGACGTGGGCGGGGGCGCTGCCCCGGACGGATATGCGCCCGGTGCCCGGCACGTTCACGCTGCTCGGCACATCCATGCCACCGGGCACGTTCGTCCCGCTGGGCACGCTCCCACCGCTCGGCGCATCCGTACCGGTTGGCACGCTCATCCTGCTCGGCACGCTCATGCCACCCGACACATCCACGTTGCTCGACACGTTCACGACAAGGGAATCCAATCCGTCGACACAGGTCCCCCGTCGAGCCTGTCGAGCCCGGGGGGCCGGCCGTGTCGCCTTGGCCGGCCCGTGGGCGGAGTCTAAACGATCTTGGGGTGGATATGGGCAGGTAAGAACGGCATATCCCGCACGATCTCGATTCTCACGGTCGGCGCGCCTCCGGTCCGCGATCGAGCACGTACCGTCCGTCCCGGCCGAAGCCGCGCACCCGCAGGCCCTGGGCCATCAGCCCGCCCAGCACCTCGCGCACCGCCAGCCGCCACCCCCGCGCCGCCGACGGGTCGGCCCGGCGCAGCGCCTCGATGTCCCGCGGCACCGCCACGAGCACCACGTCCCCGTCGGTGCGGCCCTGGATCGGCCGCCCGTCGGGGGCCGCGTCCAGGCCGATCACGACCTCTCCCGCCAGATCCTCGGTGTCCACCGGCTGCGGAACCCCGGCGCAGGCGAGCGCGACCCGGTCGCTGCTCAGGTCCCACCGGGCCAACAGCCGATCGGAGAAGTCGTCGCCGTTGATGGCGTCGGACATCGGCCCGTAGAAGTCGGCCAGGTACTCGGCGGGTGTCGCGCCGAGCTTGGCCAGGTTGAAGTAGGCGTTGCGCCCGACCAGGGGGTCGAACGTCCAGGTGACCCGGGTGATCCCGCGCTCCAGGCACCATGCGCGCTGGTACACCTTGAGCGCGTAGCCCACCTCGCGTCCGCGTGAGCGTTCGTCGACGCCCGCGATGTGCGAGTGCAGGCCGTCGGTGGAGAGCAGGCCCACACCCGCGCCGATCAACCGGTCGCCCTCGTAGGTGCCCACGACGTAGCCGCCGGCGTGCGACACCACGGTCATCAGCTCGGAGTTGATCATCGGGTTGGTCGGGTCGGGCTGCCAGACGCGTTGGAACAGGTCGCACGCGTCGGCCATCTCGCCCAGGGTGTGCAGTTCGCGAATCTCCACGTGGGCCACGCGAGCCGCGCGGTCGGCCGCCTCGGCCGCGCGGTCGCGAAGTGCACCGGGATCGGGTTCGGGTTGGCGGTCGGCGCGGTACAGGTCGCCGCCGGTACGCGCGCCCGCCGGTGTCGGCGTCATCGGGCCGTTGCCTCCGTCTCCGCGTCGGTCGCGGGTTCGACCGCCGCCCGCTCGGGCAGCGGCTCGCCGATCGTCGGCACACCGGACAGCAGGGCCCGGGTGTATTCGTGTTCCGGGTTCTCCAGGACCTGGGCGGCCGGACCGCACTCGACCAGGACGCCCCGGTCCATCACCGCGATCCGGTCCGCCAGGTAACGCACGACGGCCAGGTTGTGCGAGATGAACAACATCGCGAAGCCGAGTTCGCGTTGCAGGTCGCGGATCAGGTTGAGTACCGCGCCCTGGACCGAGACGTCCAGGGCGGAGGTGACCTCGTCGGCGACCAGCACGGCAGGCCGGGCGGCGAGCGCGCGGGCCAGTGCGACGCGCTGGCGCTGGCCGCCGGAGAGCGCGTGCGGCAGGCGGGTGCTGACGCCGGGGTCGATGCCGACCAGGTCGAGGTAGCGGGCCACCTCGGTCGCCCGGGTCGCACGGTCGCCGCGCGGCAGCGCCTCGGCGACCGAGCCGCCGATGGTCAGCCGCGGGTTCAGCGACGCGAAGGGGTCCTGGAAGACCAGCTGGATCGGCCTGCGCCCGGGCCTGCGGCCCTGGTCGACGCCGTCCACCAGGACCTGTCCCGAGTCGATCGACACCAGCCCGACCGCGGCCCGGCCCAGGGTGGACTTGCCCGATCCGGAGCCGCCGACCAGGCCGACCACGCTGCCCGCGGGCACGTCCAGGGAGACGTCGTCCACGGCGGTCGAGGCGTTGCGGCCGCGTCCGTACCGCACGGTGATGTTGCGCAGTTCGAGCGAACCGGACGTGGCGCTCGCAGCCGGGCTCGAGGCGGCTTCGGCGGTGGCGGAATCCACCGTGCTCACGGCTTTCATCGTGCCTCCTCCAGTTCGTGGGTGGCGGTGGTGATCGGGTCCCAGCACGCGACGCGACGTCCGGGGCCGATCCGCTCCAGCACCGGCTCCTCGGTGCGGCAGCGGTCGGTGGCCCGGGCGCAGCGGGGCGCGAACGGGCAGCCGACGCTCTCCTCGCCGGGCTCGGGCGGGCGGCCGGGGATGGTCGCCAGCGGGATGTCCCGGTCGGTGGTCATGCTGGGCACCGCGCCGATCAGCGCGGCCGAGTACGGGTGGGCCACGCCGTCGGCGAGGTCCCCGACCGGGAGTTCCTCCACGATCCGACCCGCGTACATGACCACGACGCGGTCGCACACCTGGGAGACGACGGCGATGTCGTGCGAGATGAGCAGCAGCGCGGCGCCCGATTCGGTGCGCACGTCCCGGAGCAGGGCCAGCACCTGGGCCTGCACGGTCACGTCCAGGGCCGTGGTCGGCTCGTCGGCGATGATCAGGCGGGGTTCGCCCATCAGGCCCATCGCGATCATCACGCGTTGCCGCATGCCGCCGGAGAACTCGTGCGGGCGCTTGCGGACCCGCAGCTCGGGGTTGATGATGCCGACCGCGCCCAGGCGGGAGACGGCCCGGGAGAGGGCCGCCGCGCGCCCGGCGTTGTGGTGCACCTCGGCCACCTCGGCGAGTTGCCGGCCGACGGTGAGCGCGGGGTTGAGCGAGGCCATCGGGTCCTGGAACACCATGGCCATCGAAGTGCCCTTGGGCGCCTGCTTGTTCAGGTCCCGGTCGCCGAAGCGCAGCGTCCGGGCGCTGACCCGGCCGGGGTGCGGGACCAGTCCGGCCGCGGCGAGTGCGGTCAGGCTCTTGCCCGAGCCGGATTCGCCGACGATGCCGACCGCTTCGCCCTCGTCGACGGTGAGGCAGACGTCGTGCACCGCGGTGTGGCCGGGGAAGCGGACCTGGAGGCGGTCGATGTTCAGCAGGCCGGACGTGGTCTCCTCGGCGGGTGCCTCGGAGGTCGCCTCGGCGGTCTTGATCTCGGGTTGCGGCGCGGTGCGGCCGGCGTTCGCCTTGGCGACCACCTCGCCGATCAGGCCGAAGGTGATGCCGGTGAGCACGATCGCGGCGCCCGGGCCGACCGCCGACATCGGGTCCACCATGACCCGGTCGAGTTGCTCGTTGAGCAGGCGTCCCCAGTCGTAGTCGGGCGGTTGCACGCCCAGGCCGAGGAAGGACAGGCCGGAGAAGGCGACCAGGATGCCGGCGGCGGTGGTCGAGACGAACAGCGCGACGGGTTCGGCGATGTTGGGCAGGATGTGCCGGACCACGATCCGGAAGCGACCGACGCCGAGGATCCGCGCCGCGGCCACGTAGTCGGTGCCGGCGATCGAGGCGGTCAGGTTCTGGACGAGTCGGGCGGTGCTGGGGGCTGCGCCCAGGCCGATGGCGAAGGCGGCGGAGAAGGTGCCGACGCCGAAGATGACCGCGAGGAAGAGCACGAACAGCAGGCCGGGGAAGGCAACGAGCAGGTTGACCACGGCGGTGACCAGACGCCCGGCGCGGCGGCCGAGGACGGCCGGCAGGACGCCCAGGACCAGGCCGCCGACGACCGCGATGAGCGTGGCGAACAGGGTCAGTTCCAGCGTGAGCCGGGTCGCCACCACCACTCGGGCGGCGATGTCGCGACCGAGCGCGTCGGTGCCGAACAGGTGCTCGGTGCCGCTGTGTCGGCCGATCGCGTCGGTGTCGATCCGGTCGGCGGTGTCGCCGAGCAGCATGGGTCCGAAGATCGCCGTCAGGAGGATGAGCGTGCTCGCGACGGCCGCGGTGATCCCCAGGGGGGTGCGCAGGGCGAGGCGGAGTCTTGGTGCCTGGGACATCGTCAGCTCCCGCGAATCGTGGACTGGGGATCGGCGGCGGCGACGGCGAGGTCGACCATGAAGTTGATCATGAGTGCGGCGGCTCCGTACACGAGCACGATGCCTTGGACGAGCGGATAGTCCTTCTGCAGGATCGCCTGGACGATGGTCATGCCCAGGCCGGGCCACGCGAAGACGTTCTCGATCAGCACGGTGCCCGCCAGCAGGCCGCTGAGCAGCAGGCCGCCGAGGGTGAGCGAGGAGGTCAGCAGGTTGGGCAGCGCGTGCCGCAGGTAGACCAGTCGGCCCGGCAGTCGCTTGGCCCGGGCTGTGCGCATGTAGTCCGTCTCGAAGACGCGCAGCGCCTCGACCCGAACGATCCGCGACAGCGCGGCGATCGGGGTGATCGCCAGTGCGAGCACCGGCAGGACGTAGGAGTCCGGCCCCTCGCGCAGCGCCACCGGGAACCAGCCGAGCGAGACCCCGAACACCGAGGCGAGGCCGACGGCGAGGAGGAACTCCGGAATGGCCACGATCGCCCCGGTCGAGGAGGCGAACGCGAGCTCGCCGCGCCGGCGCCGGCCGTTGCGGGTCCACACGGCCATGGCCATGCCCAGCGGGATGGCCACCAGCATCACCAGGAGGAACGCGTAGATCGCGATCTCCATGGTCGCCGGCAGTCGGTCGCCGATCATCCGGGACACCGGGACCCGGGCGGTGATCGATTCGCCCAGGTCGCCGTGGAAGAGCCCGCTCACGAAGTGTTTGTACTGGTCGATCAGCGAGTCGTTCAGGCCCAGTTGTTCCTTGCGGGCGGTGACCGCCTCGGGCGTGGCGTTGAGTCCCAGGGCGCCGCGGACCGGGTCGCCGGGGACGAAGTGGATCATCGCGAAGGCCGCGGTGACCAGTGCGGCGAGGGAAACCAACAGGCGCCCGGTGCGGCGTACGAAGAAGGAGGTCCAGGGGCCGAGCCGGAAGTCGATCAGCCGGCCGGCCGGGGTTGCGGTACTGGCTGCGGTGCTCATCGGCCACCGACCTTGCGCAGGGTGGTCGGAATGGGACCGCCACCGTCGAGTTGGAAGTTGTAGCCCCGAGTGAAATAGGGGGTCATCGAGTCCATGAAGGTCACCACATCGAGACGTTTGATCAACTCGGATTCGGCCGCGGTCCACTCGGGACAGCCGGAGGTGTCCGGCTTGGCCATGGCGAGGGCCACGAGACGCTTGTGTTCGGGGTTGTCCAGCGAACCGAAGTTGAGCCCCTCCGGAGGAGGGGGCCCCATGAAGAACGGGAGGGCCTGGTCGGGTGTGGTCACCGAGAGAGGCGCCCACGCGACTTCCCACTGACCGCCCATCAGGATCGTGGCGTTCGTCGCGGCGGTGGTCGGCTGGGTGCCGACCTTGACGCCGAACGAGTTCCACTGCTTGACCGCCAGCTCGACGGCGGCGGTGAGCTGGTTGCCGAACACGCCGGGGTAGGGCATGGAGATCGACAGCTGTTTGCCGTCCTTCGTCCAGCGCCCGCCGGACTTCTTCCAGCCCGCCGTCCGCAGCGCCTCCGCGGCTTGAGCCACGTCGTGCGGCGGAAGGTGGGCGGTGACCGCGTCGTCGGTGCAGGGCGGCCCCATCGTGACACCGACGCGGGTGGCCGGTTGGCCCTTGCCGCCGGTGGCCACCGCACCGATCTGCCTGAGGTCGAGTGCCTGGATCAACGCCCGGCGTACCAGGGGGTCGGCGGTGACCCGGTTGGCGGCCTCGTTGAAGACCAGCATCCCCATGGGGTCGCGCTGGATGGTGGACTTGAGGCCGGCCGCGGCCAGTCGGGTGCGGTCGGCGCCCATGATGGGTGCGATGTTGATCTGCCCGCCGAGCAGCAGGTTCGCTTTGGTGGACTCGTTGGTGACGACCTTGAAGACCACCCGGTCGGGCAGGTCGGCGTTGCCGATGCCGTCCGGCCCCCAGGCGTAGCCGGGGCGCTTGGTGAAGATGAAGTGGTCGCCCGAGACGATCTGGCTCAGTCGGTAGGGACCGGTGCCGTCGGACGCGTGGTTCAGGCGGTCGGGCGATCGCATGCCGTCGGGGCACACCACGCGCAACATCGCGGTCCCGCGGACCAGGAACGGCGCCGGGTCCGGGGTCTTCAGCGTCAGGGTGCCGGCCGCGTCGTCGGCGGTGGCCACGGTCCCGGGCGGCACCATCAGGCCGTACAGCGGCGACTTGTTGGCCGGGTCGGCGATGTGGGCGTACTCGGCCGCGATGTCGGAGGGGGTCAGTGCCCTGCCGCTGTCGCACATCACGTCGCGTCGGATCGTGAAGGTCGCCGAGGTCGCGTCGGAGGTCCATTTCTCGGCGACGCCCGAGACGATCCGCCCGTCGGCCGCGACGTTGATCAGCGAGTCGTAGGAGTAGCGGTTCATGGTGACGGCCGACGAGGCCAGCGTGGTCAGCGGATTCATGTTGCCGGGGTCGCCTTCGATGGCGATCGTGACGGAGTCGACGTCTCCCGCGCCGCCGTCGGCCGCGGTGCCGCCGCAGCCGGCGGCGAACAGGCCCAACGCGACGGCCGCGGCGGCCCCGCGCGGGGCGCGTCTCATCTCGCGCCCCCGGCCGGACACCCGACCGCGTCGTGCCCGGCGACGGATGCGACGGCCGACTCGCCGGCCGCGACCCGCGGGAGGGCACGGCTCATGTGCAGGAACCGGGCCCGGTCGCCGTCCCCGAGGAAGGCGTACTGCGCATGCCGCGCGCCGCGCGGTTCGACCTCGATCAGCGTACGGGCGTCGCGGACCACCAGTGCGGTGGTGCGGACCTGGTCGTCGCCGGACATCTCGGCGGCGGCGCCGATGGTGCGCGTGGTGAGCACCAATCCCTCGTCGGACTCCGCCACGTCGAAGACCATCGCCTGTGAGGCGTACCGGCCGACGAAGAAGCGCGAGTCCACCGCCGGGGGCTCGACGGGGGGCGTGGTGGGCTCCGGGACCACCACGTCCGCACTCGTCGCGAACACGTCGCGGACCAGGTCGTACATCACGGTCAGGTCGCCGCCGTTGGTGAGGATGGCGATCGAGACGCCGCTCTCGGGGGCCACCCGCAGAATCGCGCTCTGGCCGATGGCGCCGCCGTCGTGACCGATCACCGGGCCGCCGACCCAGTCGAAGAGGTTCCAACCCAGTCCCCACACGGTGCCCACGGCCTCGATGTCGGGCACCTGGACCTGCGGCTCGCGCATGGCCAACGCGGACTGCTCGGACAGCAGGCGGGTCCCGTCCGGGAGCAGTCCCCGCGCCACGTGCGCGGCGGCGAAGGCGACCAGATCGCTCGCGCTGGTGGTCAGGGTCGAGCCGGCCGGTGCGTTGGAGCGCGGCCCCTCCCATTTCGGCACCCGGACCGGGGTCCCGTCCGGGCCGGCCCCGTGCCCGATGGCCACCCGGTGCAGGATCGCCTCGTTCGGGTTGGTGGCCACCCGGGACAACCCCAGGGGCACCGCGATCCGCTCGCGCAGCGTCTCCTCCCAGGTCTGCCCGGTGAGCACCTCGACGAGCCGGCCGAGGACCACGTAGCCGGCGTTGCAGTACGAGAACATCTCGCCGGGCGGGAAGAGTTGGCCCGCGTCCTCGGCCAGCCCCGCGACCAGCTTGGCCACCGCGTCGTCGCCGGGACCGCGGTCGTCGAACAGGTCGCCCTCGAACCCGGCGGTGTGGCACAACAGCTGACGCGTGGTCACCACCTGCGCGGCGGCCTCGTCCACGATCCTGAAGTCCGGCAGGTACGTCCGCACCGGGGCGTCCAGGTCCAGCACGCCCTCGTCGACGAGCTGCATGATCAGCGTCGCCGTCCAGACCTTGGTGATCGATCCGATCTGGAAGATCGACTCCGGGGTCGCGGGGTACCCGATCTCCACGTCGAGCACACCCGTGGCGGCCGTGACCGTCTCATCGCCCATCCGTACCGCGACGCTCGCGCCGGGGATGTTGCCACGCTTGGCCAGCTCGCCGAGTCGGGTCGCTAGATACTCGGGCGTCGGCAGTGTCCGGGCAGCGGGCCCGGGCACCTCGGATCGTCCCATCGTGGGGTACCTCCTGGGAAGGCGGCGGCGAGTGCCGCAGAGGACGATCACGGTAGGCAGCGCCCGATGGCCTCGAATCGTCGTCGTGGACGAAGAACGGCCGATGAACCTGTCCGAATCACCGACGCCGAGCGGCACCGCTTCCGGCAATCCTCGGCAGAGGCCGCCGACGGTCCGCGCACCGACCGCTTCGGTTTGCCGAGGACGCGCGCGAATCGGGCCGGCCACGGGCAACGCGACGAGGCGGGAGCAACCGATGGACGTGTACATCTCGATCGACATGGAGGGCGTGGCGGGCATCGCCACGCTGGACCAGATCTGGCGCGGCGGCACCGGCTATCCCCGGGCCCAGCACCTGATGACCGGCGAGGCCAACGCCGCGATCGAGGGCGCCTTCGCGGCGGGCGCGGAGCGCGTACTGATCAACGACAGCCACGGCACGATGGACAACCTGATCGCCGAGGACCTGGACCCCCGCGCCCGGATGATCCTCGGCTCGCCCAAGGCCCAGTGCATGGCCCACGGCCTGGGCCCGCAGCACGCGGTGGCCCTGTTCGTCGGCTACCACGCGGCGGCCGGCAAGCCGGGCGTGCTCTCGCACACCTTCTCCGGCAACTTCACCTCGGTGAGGCTGAACGGCCGGCACGTCACCGAGGCCGAGGTCATCGCGCTGCTCGCGGCCCGGCACAGCGTGCCGATCGGGCTGGTCACCGGCGACAACCACGTGTGCTCGGTCGCCGAGAAGGCGTTCCCCGGCGTGGTCACCGCGCAGGTCAAGTCCGCCGAGGGGTGGGCGGCGGCGGACACCATGCACCCCTCCCTGGCCCGGGACCTGATCCGGGAGAAGGCCGCACTGGCGGTCACGAACGCGGCCTCGCTGCACGCGTTGCCGATGCCCGAGGAACTGGTGCTGGAGGTGGGCTTCCAACTCCCCCTGGCCGCCGAGTTCGCCACCTCGGTACCCGGCGCGGAACGCCTGGACCTGCTGACGGTGCAGTGCACGGTGGCGGATCCGGAGACGCTGATGGACGTGATCAACCTCTGGTACTCGGTGGCCGCGCACGCCGCCGCCAACCACCTGCCGAACACGGGCAAGCGCTGAGCACCCCCACCGGGCCCTGCGGGCCCACCCGACGATTCACGGAGCGCACATGAGCACCGGCCAAGAGCCGATCGAGCCCGCCAAGACCATCCGGGACATCTTCGACGCGGCCGAGGTCGACGGCTACCTGCACGTACGCGACCTCGACGGCGACGACGAGGTCGACTACCTGGCCGACACCCCGGTCGTCCTGGCCTCGGTCTTCAAGATCCCGATCGCCCTGGAGTACGCCCGCCAGGCCGCCTCGGGCCGGCTGGACCGGGCCGGGCGGCACCTGGTCACCGACGCCGACAAGGAAGGCGACGGCATCGGCACCGACGGCTGCATGCACGACGTCGAGATGAGCGCGCGCGACCTCGCCTACATGATGATGACGATGAGCGACAACGCGGCCACCGACGTGGTGCTCGGCCTGGTCGGCCGCAAGAACGTGCGGGCGACGCTGGACGAGTTGGGCTGCCACGCCACCTCGGTCACCGGCTGCAAGGAACTGTTCGCGAGCGTGATGAGCGACCTGGGTATCGACCGCGACGCCGCGGACGCCGACGCGCAGCTGGCACAGGTCACCCCCGACCGGCTCCGCACGCTGGCGGTGCGCGACCCCGAGCACACCGCCTCGACCACCCCGCGCGAGATCACCAAGCTGCTCGCCGCCATCTGGCGTGACGAGGCCGGTCCCGCCGAGGCGTGTGCCGAGGTGCGCGAGATCATGGGCCGGCAGATCTGGCCGCACCGACTGTCCTGCACGTTCGGGGACGAGATCCGGGTCTCCGGCAAGACCGGCACCCTGTGGGGTGTGCGCAACGAGGCCGGCGTCGTGGAATATCCGGACGGCAAGCGCTACGCCTGCGGCGTGTTCCTGCGCTCGGAGTCGATGGGCTTCCGCCTCCCGCGCGCGGACGCCGCGATCGGCCTGGCCGCGCGGGCCGCGATCGACCACCTGCGCGCCTGATCCGATGCCGTACCCGGCGACCCGTGCCCTGTCGCCGGGTGCGGCATCAGCGCGTGTTCCGGAGGGGGCTCGGGAACACGCCGGGACCCCGCGTCCCGACCCGGCTCGCCGTCCCGTCGGGTCAGGACGCGGGGTCTCCCGCCTTGCGGGCCACGTACACGGTGTTGGTCGCCGTACCGCCCTGGAGCGGATTGTCGAAGTCGACCACGTGCGCGGCGGAGTCCGCGAACACCTCGGCGAGCACCGCGCCGAACTCGGCATCCGGCGGGTCGTTCGACCAGAGCGCGAAGACGCCGTCCGGGTGCAGCCGATCGGCCAGCGCGCGCAGTCCGGCGGGCCGATAGAGCGCGGCGTGGCTGGGGTGCAGCACGTGCCGCGGCGAGTGGTCCACGTCCAGCAGGATCGCGTGGAAGCGCCGACCCGGTGCCTGTGCATCCCATCCCCGGGGGTCGCCCGCCAACGCGAAGAAGTCGCCCCGGACCAGCCGACAGCGCGGATCACCCGCCAGCTCGGCGCCCAACGGCACCAGGCCGCGCCGATGCCAGTCGATCACCTCGCCGAGCGCGTCGATCACGATCAGGCCGCGCACGCGGGGGTCGTCCAGCGCCGCCTTCGCGGTGTACCCGAGCCCGAGCCCGCCCACCACGACGTCGAGTTCGGCATCGGGCAGCGCGGCCAGGCCGAGTCGGGTGAGTGCGATCTCGCCCGCGGTGAACAGACTGGACATCAGGAACTCGTCGCCGAGCTTGACCTCGTACACGTCCTCACCCGTGGCCGGGTCCCGCCTGCGGCGCAGGCTGATCTCGCCCATCGGCGTCGGCCGCCAGTCGAGTTCCTCGAAACGCGCGCTCATCCGTGCACCCTCAACCGTGTCGGTGCCGCTCTCCGGCGCCAGTGGGTGGTCAGCCTATAGAGCGCGCGGCCCCGCCGGCGCCGGGTACGAGGGGCGGCGGGGACCGGCAGCGGTCGCGACTCCCGGGAGCGGGGCGGCCGGGCTCGCGGCCGGGCACCCGCGCGGATCCCGGAGGTCCGGCGCGTGGGGGCGGCGTTCGGGCGGCCCGGCGTGCGCCGTGACCCGGTTGGTGACGGCCACGGAGTCGAGGCCGATCTTTCGTCGGCGGCGACGGTGCGGCCCGGTGTGGACCGGCGGAGAGTGACGCCATGCGAATGCCGGCGGAACCGACCTCTGGAGCCCGACCATGACCGCACTCGCGACCGACCGCCCCGGGGTGCGCCCGCGGATCCGCGACTTCGGCCACGCACTGGGACCACTGGATCCCGGGACGTGGAACGCGATCACCGACGTGCCGGGCGTCCGCGTGGGCCACACCACGCTGTGCGACGCCGAGGCGGGGCCGTACTCGGGGGTGACCGCGATCGTGCCGGACGCGCTGCACACGCACGGCCCGCTGCGCGCCGGGCGGTTCGCCGGCGGCGGCCACGGAAGGTTCCTCGGAGCCACCCGACCGGTCGAACCCGGCGAACTGGAGACCCCGTTGTTGCTGACCTCCACGCCGTCCGTCTTCCGGGCCGACCCCCTGGCGACCCCGCTGCCGGGGCGGGCAGAACCGGCGCCGATCCCGGTCGATCCGGTGTTCGGCGGGATCGACGACAGGTGGCCGTCCCAGGCCGGACCGCGACCGCTGACCGCGGCGCACGTGCACGCCGCGCTCGCCGGCGCCTCGTCCGGCCCGGTGCCGCAGGGCAACGTGGGTGCCGGCACCGGTGCCTGCGCACTGGGCTACCAGGCGGGCATCGGCACCGCGTCGCGCCGGGTGCCGACGGAGACCGGCGAGGCGACCGTGGGCGTCCTGGTCCGGGCCGACATGTCCGGCGAACTGCGCCTGGGCGGCCAGGTGATGCGGCCCGCCTCACTGGGCCTGCCGACGGCCGGGACGACCCGCGAGGAGCGTTCGTGCGTGGTCGTGGTCTGCACCGACCTGCCCTGCTCCACGCGCGAGCTGACCCGGATCGCCGGCCGCGGCGTGTTCGCCCTGGCCCGGGTCGGCGCGGCGTTCGCGCACGGCAGCGGCGACTACGGGATGGCCTTTTCCACCGCACCGCCGGGCGCGTCCGCGCCGCTGCCCTCGGCGCTGCTCGACACGGTGTTCGCGGCGACCATGGACGCCGTCGAAGAGGCGGTCCTGGACGCCCTGTTGGCCGCGGACACGGTCGACGACCCGGCCGGGCACCGGGCGTACGCGCTGCCGCACGCGGCCGTGCGCCGCGCCCTCGGATGAGCGACGCGGCGCGCCCGGCCCGGTGTGCCGGACGGAACGGGCGCGGCGCCGATCAGGGCCAGGCGGCGCGTTCGTCCTCGCGTGGGGCGAGCACCGTCCTCGGCTCGGGGGCGTCGAACATCCGGACCGGGCGCCGGGCATCCCACGGCTCCCGCCCCGGTCCCCGGTCTTGGCGAACCGCACCCATGCCGCGAGCATCTCCACTTCAGCCGGGCGCCCGCGAACAGCCGTGCGCCGACCCGGTCCAGGATGCCCGTGGGCACGAACCACAGCCGGTACTCCTCGGTGTTCGAACCGATCAACAGCCCGATCCCGGAGCCGGGGCCGGCGCACCGGAACGACTGTTTCCCACTTCGGATTTTCCTCCCATTTTCCCACCACGACGAGCCGCGTAATGACACTGTGTTCACGAGTCGACACCTAACGCTATCACCGGGCGGTGTCGGCGTCGTTCGCGCGATCCGATGAAGTGGGAAGGGACCGACGTGAGTTCACAGCAACCGCAGCCGATCAGCCTGTACCCCGAACTGGACGAGGCGACCTTGACGCAGGTCGTCGAGGCGTTGGAGACCGGGCGGGCCGGGCGTCTCGCCCCGTCCCGGGTGGCCGAAATCGAGGAGGCCCGGGCCCAGGCCGACTTCAGCAGGGTCACCGTGCCCGGCGACCAGGGTGTCGGACTGGACGGCGGACTCTGGCTGCACCGGGACGACCGACCCAGGCCGTTGATCGTGATGCCGTCGCCGTGGGTGAATCTGGGCTGGGTCGTCTATGCGGTCCAGGCGACCCT
This sequence comes from Embleya sp. L77, assembly GCF_055557415.1. Lineage (NCBI taxonomy): Bacteria > Bacillati > Actinomycetota > Actinomycetes > Kitasatosporales > Streptomycetaceae > Embleya > Embleya sp. L77. The sequence continues at coordinate 2,233,806 of NZ_CM145710.1, read as the reverse complement.
GTTCGCTCTCAAGGGCTACCACGTACTGGCGTACACCGCACGGGGGTTCGGCGCGTCCGAGGGCGAGGTCGAGGTGGCCGGCGCCGAGGACATCGCGGACGGCAGCGCGGCGATCGACTTCGTGGAGTCCCGGGCCCGGGGCGAGATCAGTGGCGTCGGCTTCCTCGGCGACTCCTACGGCTCCGGCATCAGCCAACTGGTCGCCGCCGAGGACATCCGGGTGGACGCGGTGGTGGCGCTGAGCACGTGGGGCGATCTGGGCGAGGCGTTCTACGAGAACGGCACCCGGCATCTCGCCGCGGTTTCCACGCTGTTGGGCGCCGCGGCCGAGGCCCGGCTGAGCGAACGCACCCGGCAGGCGTTCGAGGACGTCCTGTCCAACCCGGATGTGCGACCGTCCCTGGAGTGGGCGCTGCCACGTTCGCCGCATCACCACGTCGGCAAGATCAACCGCCGCGGCGTGCCGATCCTGTACGCGAACGCGTGGCACGAGACGCTGTTCCCCACGAACCAGACGCTGAAGATGTTCAATGCGCTGACCGGTCCCAAGCGCCTCCTGCTGTCCATCGGTGATCACTCCGGGCCGGAGTCGCCGGGCATCATCGGGCTGCCGAACCGGATCTGGGCGGACGCGCACCGGTGGTTCGACCACCACCTCAAGGACATTGCCAACGGCATCGACACCGAGGGCCAGGTGGTCACGCAGATCATGTGGAAGGGCCCGGTCGAGGAGCAGCCCACGTGGGGTGCGGTCACCGGACGGACCGAACGGCTGTACCTGTCCGGCCCCTCGAACGGCGGCGACGGCACGCTCGCCGACAAGCCCGGACTCGACACGGACGTGGTCTTCCGATCCGGCGCGGACACACCGGCCACCGTCGCGAACAAGATCATCTTCTCCGGCTACGCGGAGATGGCCGGCCTGCCCAAGGTCTACCCGACCGACGAGATCGACCGGGCGCACGCGGGCGTCTGGAGCACCGCGCCGTTGCCCGTCGCGATGAAGCTGCGCGGCGTCCCCCGGCTGCATCTGACCTACACGGCGCAGGGGCCGACGCCCACACTGATCGCGCACCTCTTCGACGTGGACGCCGACGGCAAGGCCAACATCGTCACGCACGCGCCGTTCACCGAGGTCGAGGGCACGGCGGGACAGCCGGTCGCCCTGGACATCGAACTTCAGGCCACCGGTTACGACGTCGCGGCCGGCCACCGGGTGATGCTGGTGTTGGACACGTTCGACCCCTTCTACGGGTCGGCGCCGGTCGAGGGCAGCACGATCACCGTCTCCCCCTCCGAGGAGGACCCGTCCTACCTGGAACTGCCGGTGAGTTGACGATGCGGTAGTCGATCGTGCCTGCTGCCCGGCGCCGGTGCGACTCTCCGGTCGTCGCACCCTGCGCCGGGCAGCCCCGTCGCGTGGTTCCTGTCCCGGTATTCTCCGTCCTGGGCAACTCTCGTGCACAACACGGAGTTTGACAGATTTTGCCGACCGCTCGAACGCGCATTGAACGGGACAGGCCGACCGTGTGAGCGTTTGCCGATCGGGCACGAACCCGGCGGCCACGCTCGTCGGCGGTTCGCTCTCCTTGCGGACACGCATGGCGAAGCCGGATTCGTGGTCGAGGTCTACCTTCCACTCAAGGAGCCTCGATGAATCGCAAAACGGTGACGGCCGGGACTGTCCTGGCCGTGCTCGCCGGGTTGGCGGTCTCCACGACCGCGCAGTCGGCTTCCGCCGATCCGCCTTCCCCTTCCGGCTCGCAGGCCCTGGCGGTCTCCGCCGCCGACCGGGCCGCGGCCGGCGGTCTGGACACCCTCGCCAAGGGTCCCGACGAGGAGTACCAGCGCCAGGCGGTGACCCCCTGGGTCAACGGCCTCTACTCGGTCGCCTACGAGCGCACCTACAGGGGCATCCCGGTGGTCGGCGGCGACGCCGTCGTGCTCGCTGACGGCCAGGGCCGCATCCGCGCGACCCAATCCGCCACCAGCACCCGGATCTCGGCGAACACCACGGCGCGGATCGACGCCGCGGCGGCCGAGGCCACCTCCAGGACCAGGCTCGCCGCGGTCGACAAGGTCGAATCGCACCGCCTGGTCGTCCGGGTCAAGGACGGACGAAGCACCCTGGCCTGGGAAACCGTCCTGGCCGGTCGCACCGCGTCCGCACCCAGCCATTTGCACGTCTTCGTCGATGCGAGCACGGGCACGGTGCTCGACACCGTCGACGACGTCAAGGCCGGCAGCGCGAACAGCCAATGGAACGGCCCGAGTCCGCTGGCCATCGACACCACCAACAACAACGGCACGTACTCGCTGCGCGACCCGAACCGCCCCGGCCTGACCTGCGCGGACTACTCCACCGGCCAGGTCTTCTCCAAGTCCACCGACTCGTGGGGCAACGGCCAGGCGTCCAGCAAGGAGACCGGCTGCGCCGACGTCATGTGGGCGGCGCAAAAGGAATGGAACATGCTCCGCGACTGGCTCGGTCGCAACGGGCACAACGGCAACGGCGGAAGCTGGCCGGTCAAGGTCGGCCTCAACGACGTCAACGCCTACTGGGACGGCTCCTCCGTCTCCATCGGCCACAACCAATCGAACCAGTGGATCGCCTCGATGGACGTGGTCGGTCACGAATTCGGCCACGGCATCGACCAGTTCACCCCCGGCGGCGCCGGCACCGAACCTGGCCTGGGCGAGTCCACCGGCGACATCATGGGCGCACTCACCGAGGCGTACACCAACGAACCCTCCCCGTACGACACCCCCGACTACACCGTCGGCGAAGTCGTCAACCTGGTCGGCCAGGGCCCCATCCGCTACATGTACAAGCCCTCCACCAACGGCGACCCGGACTGCTACAGCTCCTCCATCCCCAACACGGAGGAACACGCCGCGGCAGGCCCGATGAACCACTGGTTCTACCTCCTCGCCGAAGGCACCAACCCCGGCGGCGGCAAACCCACCAGCCCCACCTGCAACAACACCACCCTCACCGGGGTCGGCATCCAACAGGCCGGGAAGATCTTCTACGGCGGCATGCTCCTCAAGACCAGCGGCATGACCTACAAGAAGTACCGCACCGCCACCCTCAACTCCGCCAAGACCCTCGACCCCACCTGCGCCCTGTTCAACAAGACCAAGGCCGCCTGGGACGCCGTCAGCGTACCCGCGCAGACCAATGACCCCACCTGCACCGGTGGGCCCGGTCAGAACGACTTCTCGATCAGCGTCAACCCGACCTCGGGTTCCGTGCTCGCCGGCGCCTCGGTCTCGGCCACGGTCGGCACGACCGTCACCTCGGGCTCGGCGCAGACCGTCGCACTGACCGCCACCGGTCAGCCCGCCGACGTCTCGGTGACCCTGACCCCGAGCTCGGTCCAGTCCGGTGCCTCCGCGACACTGACCGCGACCGCCGCCGCGAACGCCGCGAACGGCACCTACGTGATCACCGTGACCGGTACCGGCCCCTCCGCCACCCACAGCGCCCAGTACACGTTGACCGTCGGCAACGCGCCGCCGGGCAACGCGATTCGCAACGGTGACTTCGAACAGGGCACCGCCAACTGGACGCAAAGCGCCAACGACATCACCAACAGCAACCCGGGTTCCGCGCACGGCGGCTCCTGGTACGCATGGATGATGGGCTACGGCTCCACCGCCACCGAGACCGTGAGCCAGTCCAACATCACGATCCCGGCCGGTTCGCCGAGCCTGCGCGTGTGGATCAAGACCACCACCCAGGAGACCGGCAACACGGTCTACGACACGCTCAAGATCAAGATCGGCTCGACCACGCTTGCCACGTACTCCAACGTCGGCGCCACCGGTGCCTACGTGCAGCGCACGGTGAACCTGAGTGCCTATGCGGGCCAGACGGTCACCCTCACCTTCGCGGGTGCCGAGGACTCCTCACTGACCACCACGTTCCTCGTGGACGACGTGAGCATCTCCTGATCACGCGCGACCGATGACGGCCTCGCTCCCGGCGCCCCACGCCGGGAGCGAGGCTCTTCGCCGTCGCGGACCGGGTCGCCGGCCCGCGTCCCGGGTGGCCATGTCGGGTCCCGAGGCGGGTGTCGGGCCTTCGCTCGTCCCGCGCAACCGGGGTTTGGTCCGGCGTCGAGGGGGCGACCATCTCGCCCACGGCGGTCCGCCCGCCGCCGTGCCTGCGCGGGTGGCCGGTCCGCCCCTCGGCCCGTCTGGAGAGTGATGGCCTCGAACCAGTCCGACCCCTGGGTCGGTGCGTGGCAGGTGCTGCGCAACCCGCGGGTCTGGGTGATGCCCTCGATCATCGTCGGGCTGCTGGCCTTCCTGTTGTCCATGCTCTACATGGGCGGCATCCTCAACCCACGCGCCGACCTGCACCGCCTGCCGATCGGCCTGGTCGACGCCGACCGGGCCGCACCGGCGGGCGCGCCGGATAACCTGGGCGCACGGATCACCAAGGGCATCGCGGCCGCGCCCGATCCGGGCGACGCGGTGTCCTGGCGGATCCTGGACGAGGCCACGGCCCACCGGCAACTGGCCTCGGGCAAGCTGTACGGCGCCATCGTGGTGCCGGCGGGCTTCACCGCGTCGGTGGCCGCGCTGAACGCCCCCGCGCCGGCCGCGCCGACCCGCCCCACGATCACCGTGCTGAGCAACCCCGGGGTGGGCAGCCTGGCCTCGTCGCTGGCCACCGGCATCGCCCAACAGGCCCTGCACGCGGCCTCGTTGCAGTTGGGCACGGCGCTCACCGCCGCACCGCCGAGCGGACCGGGGCAGCCCGTCGCGGCGACCCGGCTGCTGCTCGCCGACCCGATCGCGGTCGCCGTCGAGGTCGGCCACCCGATCGGCCCACACAGCGGACTGGGCCTGACCGCCTTCTATTACACGCTGCTCCTGGTGCTGGCCGGCTTCCTCGGCGGCAACATCATCGGCAACGGGGTGGACGTCGCGCTCGGCTACGTGGCCGGCGAGATCGGCCCGCTGCGTACCGAACGGCCGCTCGTGCACATCACCCGCACCCATCAACTCGTGGTCAAATGCGCGATGTCCGCCGTGTTGTCGATGCTGACCGCCACCCTGATCATGGTCGCCACGATCGGCATCCTGGACATGGATGCGGGCCATCTCCCGCTCTTGTGGGTCTTCTCGGTCTGCGCGATCACCGCGGTGGGGTTCGGCGTCCAGGCGATCAACGCGGCCTTCGGTGGGATCGGTCAGTTGGTCAGCATGTTCGTCTTCATCGTGCTGGCCCTGCCGTCCTCGGGCGCGACCATTCCGCTCGAGGCGCTGCCGCACTTCTACCGGGTGTTGTCCGTGTTCGAGCCGATGCGCCAACTCAGCGGCGGTGTGCGGGCCATCCTGTACTTCGACGCGCGCGCCGACGCCGGCCTGACCCGGGCCTGGATCGGCATCGCCTTCGGCATCGTGGCCGGTCTCGCCTTCGGCTTCGCGATGACCACGTACTACGACCGCAGACGACTGCACCGCATCGCACCGAAGACCTGATGGCGATCGCACCCGCTCGCTGCACCGCGCTGCGCGACGACCCGCGCGGCGGGCACCCGGAGGTTCGCCCAACGGACGGTCGGAGGCGGTGTCGGCGGTCGCGAGCGGTGGGCGGTGCTCAGGAGCCGTGTCGGCGGCTGATGTTCTTCTCCAGCAGTGCGGTCGCGGTCCGCACGCCGACCGCGTCCGGACCGTCCGTCGCGGGCAATCGGCCGTCGGCGCGGATCAGTTCGGTCAGTGCGGCGTCGATGGCGGTGTGCGCGGCGAACAGGCACGGTGTGCTGTAGATCGCCGCGTCCACGCCGAGCTCCGCCAGTTCGGTGAGGCTCAGCCGCGGCGACTTGCCGCCCGCGATCTGATTGAACAGCAGCGGCTTGTCGCCGACCGCGGTCCGGATCCGGCGGATCCACTCGACGCTGCGCACACCGTCCACCAGGACCAGGTCCGCGTCGGTCTTGGCGAGTGCCTTCGCCCGGCGCAGGATGTCGTCCGGTTCGGTGGCGTCGGTGCGGGCGACCACGACCAGATCGCCGCGGCTGTCCAGCACCTGCGCCAGCTTGTCCAGGTATTCGTTCAGCGGCAGCACCAGTTTGCCGTCGGCGTGGCCGCAGCGCCGGGGCCGCATCTGGTCCTCCAGGATCACCCCGGACGCCCCGGCTCGGGCCAGCCGTTGCACCACGTGGCAGGCCACCTCCGGGTCGCCGTATCCGTCGTCGATGTCGACCAGGAGGTGGTGCCGGGGGAAGGCGAGCCGCAGGCGCTCCACGAACGCCACCATGTCGGGCCAGGCGATGAAGCCGATGTCGGGCAGCCCGTAGTGGGAGGCGGCGAAGCCGAAGCCGGAGACGAAGAAGCCGTCGAAGTGCCGTGCCGCGAGCGACGCGGAATACATGTCGTAGATGCCGACGAGGGGTGTGGTCCCCGCGCGGACGAGGTCGTCCCGCAAGGCGCTTCCGTAGAGCACGAGTTCTCCACGAGTTCTCCGTGTGTAGTCGAATGACTACGGACGAAGTATGGAGATCACGGTCGATTCATGTCAATCTCTGCCAACCACTCGGGTGACCTCCAGTGTCTCCACCATCCGACGCAGCCGCGCCTCGACCCGGGCCGCGTCCCGGGCGCACACGGTCACCTCGACGGTGGCCGCCCCGAACTCGGTGGAGACGTAGCTGAGTCGGCGCACGCCGTGGTTGTTCAACGTGGTGGCGACCCGGGCGAGCACGCCGCGGCCGTGCCGCATCCGGGCCACCAGGCGGGCGCTCTCGGCGGCGATCCCCTCGCCGCTCGGTCCGGCGGTGGGGGCCGGATCGCCCGGCATCGGGGCGACATGCGCGGACCGGGGGGCTTCGAGGACCTGGGTGCCGTCGTCAACCATGGATCGGGCTCCTGTCGAAGTGGGGTGGAGTGTGATCGGGTGGCTCGTGCGGTTCGGATGTCGGAAAGAGGTCCGAAAAACGGAAAGACCCCTCGCGAAGCGCGAGAGGTCTGCGTGCGGACGGTGGGCCGCAGGGAATGGGTCGTCCTGGTCAGCCCGGTGTCGGCACGCTGCCGGTAATAATCATCCGACGTCGCATGATGTCGAAACTCGCACACCCGCCACGCCTCGTCCAACGCGTCTCATGATGCGGATGCCCGCGTCCGTTCCATGGGCCGACTGCACCCGGTCGATCGGCTGATCGACCGGGCGCGTCGGTTGCTCGGAACGCGATTCGGCGCGAAATGCGTGTTTCAGCGCGCCATCCGGAGCGGAATCCCGCACGCGACCGGGAATGGAATCCGGCCGCGCGAGGTCCCGAGCGGGATCTGGATGCTCAGAACTTGATCCACTCGCTGGACGTGGTCACCGAGTCCAGGATGTCCACGATCGGGTCGATGCCCAGGCCGGGCCCGGTGGGCACGTCGAGGTGGCCGTCGGCGAGTTCGAACGGCGTGGTGATGTCGGTGGCGTAGTAACGGCGCGAGGCGGACGTGTCGCCCGGGAGGATGAAGCCGGGCAGCGCGGCCAGGGCCACGTTGGCGGCCCGACCGAGGCCGGTCTCCAACATGCCGCCGCACCACACCGGCACGCCGTGCGCCACGCACAGGTCGTGGATCGCCTTGGCCTCCAGGTAGCCGCCGACCCGACCGGGCTTGATGTTGATGATCGACGCGGAGCCCAGGGTGATCGCCGCCGCGGCGTCCTCGACCGACTCGATGGACTCGTCCAGGCAGATCGGGGTCTTCATCTGCTTGGCCAGCTGGGCGTGCTGGACCAGGTCGTCGTCCGCCAACGGCTGCTCGATCAGCAGCAGGTCGAACGCGTCCAGCTTGGCCAGCTGCCGCGCGTCGGCCAGCGTGTACGCGGCGTTGGCGTCCACCTGCAGCAGCAGGTCGTCGCCGAACCGCTCACGCACCGCGCGCACCGGCGCCACGTCCCAGTTCGGCTCGATCTTCAGCTTGATCCGCACATAACCCTCGTCGACGAACTCGCCGACCAGGTCCAGCAGTTCCGGGATCGAGTCCATGATGCCCACGGACACCCCGCACGGAACCCGGTCCCGGGAGGCGCCCAGGAACGACCCGAACGACTGTCCGGCGGTCCGCAGTTGGGCGTCCAGCACGCCCGTCTCCAACGCCGCCTTCGCCATCTTGTGGCCCTTGAACGGCTTCAGCGCACGCTTGACGCTCAGCGCGTCCACCTGTTCGGGCAGCGCCGGGATCAGGAAACGCTTGAGCACGTCGACCGCGCCGTCCACGTATTCCGAGTTGTACAGCGGGTCGGACATCGCGACGCACTCGCCCCAGCCTTCCGCCTCCGGCGTGACCACGCGGAGCAGCAGGATGTCGCGTGCGGTCTCGACGCCGAAGGAGGTGCGGAACGGCGCGCGCAACGGCATCGCGATCCGGCGCAGTTCGATTCCGGTGATCTTCATGGTGTCTCGGCTCCTGATCGATGGTCGGTCGGTGCTCACCCGGTGCTCGCGCGGGTGAGGACGTAGCGGGTCTTGTCCTGGAAGCCGGTCACCCGGGCGCCGTCGGCGAGCAGTCCGCCGAACACCTCGCGCAGGGCGACCCGCCACTCCTTGGCGACCCCGGGGTCGGTGCGCCGCAGCGTCTCGATGTCCGCGGGCAGTTCGACGAGCAGGTGTTCGGCGTCCGTGCAGCCCAGCAGCGGCCGGTCGTCGCGGACGGCCAGCGCGGTCACCGCGCCCGCCGGGACGACGACCGGGATCGGCGTGGAGTTCACCGCCGCGATCACCTTGGGATCGGCCAGATCCCAGACCACCAGGGTCCGGTCGGTGTCGGTGCCGCCGTTGATCGCGTCGTCGACCGAGCCGTAGAAGTTGGGCAGGTAGCCGTCCGGACGGCCGGCCAGCTTGGTCACGTTGAAGTGGGCGTTGCGCCGGATCAGCGGATCGTAGGTCCAGGTGATCCGGGCGACGCCGCGGGCCAGCGCCCAATTGCGCTGGTGCACCTTGAGCGCGAAGCCGGCCGCGTGGCCGGGGCGGGCGCCGGTGACGTGCGAGTGCAGCGTACGGGCGATCGGTGCGCCGAAGAACCCGACGGTGGCACCGGTCATGCGCCCGTCCACGTAGGCCCCGGCGACGTAGTTCCCGGCGTGCGAGAGTGCGCGCATCTGTTCGACGGACATCGGTGCGCTGCCCGGCCCCGCTCCCCAGATCTCGCAGAACAGGTGGAACGCGTCCTCGATCTCGTCGAGTTCGTGCAGTTCGCGAATGACCACGGCGCTCATCGGACCGCCTCGATCAGGCCGGCGAGCAGGAGCGTACGCGGCGCCAACTCGGCCACGATCACGTGTTCGTGGTCGGCGTGCGCACCGCCGCCGACCGCGCCGAGCCCGTCCAGGGTCGGGCAGCCGATGCCGGCGGTGAAGTTCCCGTCGGAGGCGCCGCCGACCGCCGCGGAGCGCAGCGGCGGCAGGCCGCTGCCGCTCGCGACCCGGTCGGCGAGGGCGAACAGCGCACTGGAGGAGGACTCCTCCAGGGGCGGGCGGTTGGCGCCGCCGAGCACCTCGACCCGGGCGCCGGGCACGGTCGCGGTCAGGCCGCGGATCAACTCGTCCACCCGCTCCTGGGCCTTGATCGTGGGCACCCGTACGTCCACGGTCACCCGCGCCCGGTCGGGGACGGTGTTGGACACCGCGCCGGCCTCGACCACCGTGGGGGTCACGGTGGTGCGCCAACCGTCCAACGCCCCCTCGTCCGCCAGGTCGGGCAGCGCGCCGAGCGCGAGCACCAGATGGGCGGCCTCGATCGCGGCGTTGATCCCCTTCTCCGGCTCCAGGCCCGCGTGCGCGGCCTTGCCGTGCACGACCAACTCGTATTGCGAGCCGCCCTTGCGCCCGGTCTTCAGTGCCCCGCCGTCGGCGGACGCCTCCAACACGAAGGTCGCCACGCAGCCGCGCGCGGAGTCCTCGATCAGGGCGCGCGAGGTGGTCGAGCCGACCTCCTCGTCCCCGGTGATCAGCACGCCGATTCCGTCCAGCGAGTCCAACGAGGCGAGCGCGTGGAACATCTGGACCAGGCCGGCCTTCATGTCGAAGACACCCGGCCCGCGGGCGATCCCGTCCACCACGGACCACGGGTGGGTGGCCAGCGAGCCCATCGGCCACACCGTGTCGTGGTGCCCGACCAGCAGGACGCGCGGGGTGCCGAACGTCCACTGGAGGTGGGTCACGCCGTCCAGCACGATCCGGCGCGGTTCGACGCCGAGATGGCGCGCACCCTGGGCCGCGACCACCTCCGCGCTGCGCGCGACCGCTGCCAGATCCGCGGAGAACGACTCGCACTGCACCAGTTCGGCCAGGTCGGCCAGCATCGCGTCGGTGTCGAACACGTTCGAGCCGGCCGCGTTCGAGCCGGTCGCGTTCGAGCCGGTCGCGGAACCGGCCGTCGCGCCGGTCATCGGGCCAGGCCCAACTCGGCACGGAACAGCCTCTGTACATTGCCGCCGAGGATCGCCATGATCTCCTTCTCACCCAATCCGCGGCGCACCAGTACCTCGGTGAGCGCGGGCAGTTCGGCCGGGCCGTTCAGCCCGGGCAGTTCGGCGGAGGCGTCCACGCCGGTGTAGTCGACACCTTCACAGCACGGCGGAGTGATGTCCGCGAGCACTTCTTGCAGGAAGTCGGGGCCGATCCCGACGTGGTCGATGCCCACCAGGGAGACGATGTGCTCGATGTGGTCGACGAGCCCGTCGATGGTCTGCTTCGACCGGTCGGCGGACAGGAAGTCGGGCACGAAGTTGACGCACACGACGCCACCGGTGGCGGCCACGCCCCGGATCTGCTCGTCCGTCAGGTTCCGGTGGTGATCACACAGCGCCCGGGCGCCCGAGTGGGTGGCGATCAGCGGGCGCGTGGCCTGCTCCAGCACGTGCGCGACACCGACGGCCCCCAGGTGGGAGATGTCGAACAGGATGCCGAGACGTTCCATCTCGCGCAGCGCCTCGACGCCGGCGTGGGTGAGCCGGCTGCCGGTGGCGTCCTCGCCGCTGCCGTCGCCCAGGGCGGACCGGCCCCAGTGCGCGATCGAGGCGACCCGTACGCCCAGCCGATACAGCGTGCGGAACAGTTCGAGGTCGGCGTCCACCCCGGGCGCGCTCTCCAACGCGAGCACGAGCGCGATCAGGCCCTCGGCGAGCGCCGCGTCGATGTCGTCACCGGTCAGGCACAGCCGGACCGCGTCCGGGTTGCCCTCGGCGATCGCGTGCGCGCACTCCACCATCCGCAGCGTCCGGCGCAGCGCTCCCTCCGGACGGAACTGGTCGTCCACGAAGACCGGCAGCACCTGGATGTCCACCCCGCCCTCGCGCAGTTGGGGCAGCCACTGCTCTCGGAAGAAACTCGCCCACCTTCCTGGTGGTCGTTCCACCACGGCCATCAGGAGATCGTTGTGCGTGTCCGCCACGACGGCACGGGTGTGCAGTTCGGCGCTCATGTCGCGTCCTTCCGGTCGGTGTGTGATCGACGCTAGGCCGCGGTGCACATCGGCTTCTTCGTCCGAATGACCAATGCTGTCGACACTTTCCGTCAGCGAGCACCAAAGCCACGACCGGCTCGCGGGACCGCCCCGTCGACGTCTCGGCACCGGATCCGTACCCGGCGGCGGCCCGCGCGAGGCCATAGGTGGGCCGCGACGAAGAACCCGGCTCGGCTTTGTCGCGCCGGACGATCCCGGGCCACCGGCCGTGCACCTACCGTGCGCAGGTGTCCTGGTATCCCCCGGGCCCGGTTCACCGGGTCCGCGCCGCCGGTTCGGGGGTCGTCCCCGGCCCCGGCACCAGGTGACCCGGGCCTCCTTGCCGGCCCGCCCGTCCACCCCAGGGATGCGCCCGTGCCCGTCGATCGTCTGCTCCCCACCGACGAAGCCCACGACCTGATCGCCCGGACCCGGGCGTTCGCGGACCGGGAACTCGCCTCCCGGGTCACCGGGTGCGAGGCCGACGCGAGCTATCCCACCGGCTTGTTCGCCGCCCTGGGTCGGGCGGGCCTGTCCGGGCTGCCCTACCCGGTGCGGTACGGGGGCGCCGGCCAGCCGTACGAGGTCTACCTCCAGGTTCTGGAGGAGCTCGCCGCGCGCTGGGCGGCGGTGGCATGCGCCGCGGACATGCACACGCTGGCCTGCCTGCCGACCGCGGTGTACGGCACCGAGGCGCAGCGCGAGCAGTGGCTGCCCGGCATGCTCGACGGTGCGCTGACCGGGGGCGGCAGCCGATCCGAACCGCATGTCGGAGCCGACCCCTCGGCGGTCACCTGCCGGGCCGAACGCACTCGCGGCGGGCACCTGCTCCAGGGCACCCAGGTCGCCGTCGCGCACGGAGGTCGGGCGCACTTCCACACCGTGTTCGCCCGCACCGGTCCGGCCCGGCCGGACGTCTCCTGCTTCCTGGCCCCCGGCGCCGACGAATACCTCTACTTCGGCGCACCCGAGGAGGCGACCGCGCTGCGCGCCATCCCGACCACCGCCGCCTACTGGGACGGGGTGTACCTGGAGCCCGAGCGGCTGATCGGGGCACCGGGTCGGGGTCTGCGGATCGCGTTCGACCTGTTGGACGCGGGCCGATTGGGCGGCGCGGCGTGCGCGACCGGACTGGCCCAGGCCGCGCTGGATGTCGCGGGCGCGTTCGCTGTTGGGGCCGATCGGCACCTTCTGGTCGAGCCGGCGGGGGCGGTCGACTCGGCGCGGGCGATCTACCTGGACGCGGCCCGGCGCCGCGACGCGGGCATCTCGTACACGCGGCAGGCGTCGGTGGCCGAGTCGGCCGCGGTGGAGGCCGCGGTCCGGGCGACCGCCGCCGCGGTACGGATCCTGGGTGCGGTGGCCGACACCGACGAGTTCCCGGTCCGGCGGTATGCGCGCGAGGCCGCGGTGCTGCGCCTGCGGATCGCGCCGACGGCGGGTCTGGGGGGTGGGGGTGGGGGCGGCTCGGGTGCGGACGGCGCGGGTGGAGGTGCCGCGGGTGGGGGCGCCGCGGGTGCGGGCGGCGGCGTGGGGGCTGTGGTCGGCGTGCCGGCGGTTCGGCGGTTCGAGTCGGGGCGCGGTGGGGCCTTGAGTGTGCGCGGGTCCGTGGCTTAGGGCTGCTTCGGTGTAGGCGTTGGCGTAGGCGTAGGCGTAGGCGTTGGCGTTGCCGTCGATGTCGGTGTCCGTGTCGGTGTCGCCGGCTTCGGGGGCCGTCGTGCTCGGCGGGCTCGAAGAGGGTCGGTGTCTCGGGAAGCCTTGCGGCGGCGTGGACTTCGGCCCGTCGCCCGCCCATCGGTCGCACCGAATCCGGGCGTTGTCACCCGACTGGGTCTTGCGCCGACGATCACGGGTTGGACAGCGTGGAGTTGCGCACACACGACGTGTGACCACACGTCGGAACGAGCACACCCCGTACGGGCGCGCGCATCCGGCCCGGCGGCGTGGGCGGAACGAGACCAACGGGAGTGCTGTGAGCGACCGGAACGGCGACAGGCGAACGGACGACCGCATCGTCCGAGTACGGATCCACCCGGCCATCGGCATCGCACGCGTGGGCAACAGCACGCGCCCGGACGGCTGGTACGTCGGACCCGAGACCCCCGATCCGGAGCCCTTCCCGCCTGGCTTCGCCAAGGACGCGGACGGCGCGATCAAACGCCAGGCGGCCCGCTTCCGGCTGTACGGCCTCGCCGCCGACGGGCGCGTGGTGCGCGAAGTCACCGTCGCCGACCCGAATACCCGGATCACGTGGGGCGTGCACGTGGCCAATCGCAAGGCCGCGTGGTACCAGTTCCAGTTGCCGCTGGACATTCCCGACTCCCGGGATCCGGCGGCCCGGCCGTCCGCGCGCCGCAATCCGGGCGTCACCGATCGCCGGACGCTGGTGATCGACCCCGGCCGCAAGACGCTCGACGCCGCGCCGGGCGGCCGAGTGCCGTTCACCGGCGGCCGGTTCCTGGGTCGGGTCGACGTCCCGCTGGGCGAGATGCGCACCGACGAGCACGGCCGACTGGTGGTCCTCGGCGGACTGGGCGTCTCCGGCTCGCCGGATCAGGCGCCGCTGGCCTCGGTGACCAACAACGACGGTTGGTACGACGACATTTCGGATGGCCCGGTCACCGCCTCGGTCACCATCGACGGTGTCGGCGTACCGGTGGACCCGGCCTGGGTGGTGGTCGCACCGCCCAACTTCGCGCCGGACGTGCGCACCGTGCGCACCCTCTACGACCTGCTCTTCGACGTGTTCGTCGGCACCGGTCAACTGCCCTTCCCGGCCCGGGTCTCCTTCGGCGAGCACATCGAACCGATCCTGCGCCGGTTCTGCGAACTCCAGTGGGTCAACGCCGGGTTCGCGGCCAAGTTCGGGTGGGCGGGCCCCGAGTACTTCCTCGCGCCCGAGGCTCTGCGCCGGTTGTCCAGTCCCGCGCCCGAGCATCGCGAGACGCGCCGGCAGGTGTACACCGCGCTGCGCGACTACAAGCGCGACGACAAGTCACCGATGCCGTGGCCGTGGATCTACGGCGACGGCATGGCCAGTGTGCCCAGGACGGTGCGCCAGTACATGACGCTGTCGCCGACTCAGGACAAGATGCTGCTCGCGTGGTCGCGCGGGGACTTCGACGCAACGCCGTTCGCCGGATACCCGCATCGCCTGGAGGACGCGCCACCGGCCGCGCAACCGGGTCTGTTGGATCGGGCGGCATTGGACTTCTGCGTGGCGGACGCGTTCCATCCCGGCATCGAGGTGACCTGGCCGATCCGGCACGCGTCCATGTTCAGCGAGCCGTTCCGGATCCGGGTGCGGGCGGAGGGCGATCCCGATCCGGACTACGGCGACACACTCACCCCCGATGCGGCGCTGGCCGCGAACGGCCCCTTGCACGCGCAGGGTCCGGGCGACCTCAGTCGATGGATGGCGGTGCCCTGGCAGACCGACACCGCGGGCTGCCGCGCGGGCTACGAGTCGCAGGCCGGGCTCGGGCCGCGCTACGACCCCTATGTGCCGACGTTCTGGCCCGCGCGGGTGCCCAACCACGTGCTCAAGCAGAGCGACTACGAGACGGTCAATCGGCCGGACGGCACCGGATCGGCCGACCGCGAGGCCGCGTTCGCGCACCGTGCGGTGTGGTTGCGCGGACTGACCGGGACCACGCCCGAGGCGCAGCGTCGGCAGATGGTCGACGGCTGGTACAAGCTCGGCATCGTCGAGGTGCGGCCCTACACGGTCGGCGACGGCCGGTTCCCGGCGCGCATGCAGGTCGAGTCGCCGCCGCAACCGCCGTTCGATCAGGCCTCGGACGCGAACAACCTGGTCAACGTCCATGTGCCGGAGCTGGCTGCGGCCGATGCGGTCATCCGTGGCGTCGCCGACGCCACCGGGCAACATGCGGCGGACGTGACCGTGGGCTACGTCGACAACATCGACCCGTATCTGGACTCGCCGTGACCGGTGTCGCTTCGGGCGCTGCCTCGTGCACTGCGCCGAGCGCCGCGTCCGGCGTGGGGTGCGGGTGACCCGCGGCGGCTCGGGACCGGGCTTCCCGTGACCGGGGTCGAGGTGCCGAGCGGGCGTCGGCGGCGCTATGACGTCGTGGTTGCCGGTGGCGGCCCGGCCGGTGCCTCGGCCGCGATCACGCTTGCACGCGCCGGTCGTTCGGTGCTGCTCGCCGACGCGGGTGGCGGGCCGCCCGCGGTCGGCGAGGCGCTGCCGGGTGCGGCCCGGGTGCTGCTGGCCGACCTGGGGGTCGGCGAGCACGTCCCCGGGCCCGGCCATCTGACCTGCTACGCCACGCTGTCCGCGTGGGGGTCGGCGCAGCCGATCACGGTCTCCGCGATCCACGACCCGAACGGGCCGGGCCGGCACCTGGATCGCCCGTTGTTCGACCGCCGGTTGCGCGATGGTGCCCGTGCGGCCGGTGCCGAGGTGGTCGAGCACACCCCGGTCGGCGCGCCGGTGCGGCGGCCGGACGGCACCTGGTCGGTGCCGCTGGGTCGGCCCGCCCGGCGCGAAGTGGTGGGCTGTGACTGGGTCGTCGACGCGACCGGACGCCGTGCGACGGTCGCGACCGGAAGCGGCGGCGCCCGGCGGCACACGCACGACGCGCTGGTCGCACTGCACCTGACCCTGGCCGACCCCGCCGAGCCCGACATCGACGCAGGCACCCTGGTCGAATCCGGCGCGGACGGCTGGTGGTACACCGCGCTGCTGCCCGGCGACCGGCGCCTGGTGGTCTACTTCACCGACGCCGACCTGCCCGCCGCGCGAGCGGGTGACCCGGCCCGTTTCCGGGCTCTCCTCGCCGAGACGAGCGAGGTCCGCCGCCGGCTGGCCGGATGGCCGCTGCCGGCGCACGCGGTGCCGCGCCGGGCACCCGCCCACGGTGCGCATCTGGACCGCGTCTGCGGTGACGGCTGGATCGCGGTGGGCGACGCCGCAGCCGCGTTCGATCCGCTGTCCGCGCAGGGCATCCTCAGCGCGCTGTACACCGGCCTGACCGCCGGCCACACCGTCGACGCGTGTCTGGCGGGCCGCCGGGATGCACCCGAGGCGTACCGGGCCCGGCTCACGGACCTGCTTCGGGCCTACCGCCGCAACCACCGCGACGCATACGCGGCCGAACGCCGCTGGCCCGACCACCCGTTCTGGCAACGACGCCACCTCGCCCCACCCGAAACCGACTTCGACCCCGAGCCCGCCGAACCCCGCTTCGAGGTCGGCTGACCGAGCACACCGAACGGTGCACGCGCCACACCGCGGCCGAGGCAATCCACCGGCCCCGTCGACTCCCAGCGGGAGCCGGCCAGCTCACCCGTTCGGGTGACTCCCGCTGGGAAGCCGGGGTGTCGAGCACATACGTGCGTACGGTTTCGATTCGACGGCGGTACATCGGCCCGGGCAATGGCCCGGCGCGGTCGACGGTAATCAGGGAGAGATGACGCGACGCGAACCACGGGCAGGGAGGCCGCAAGTGACCACGGTGACCGCACGTGCAGGCATGCCCGTCGAGGAGTTCGAAGGCATTGCCCGCGTCACCGCCGAGTCGGTGCGACTGGAACTCATCGGCGGCAGGGTAGGGGTAAAGGAGATGCCCGACGACGACCACATCGAGATCGTGATGTGGCTGGTGAAGCTGTTCGCACGGCTACGCTCGGAACTGAGGCTATACGTGGGACACGGCCTCCGGGTGGAGCAATACCGCAATGGCCGTGCCCACCCCGACGGCATCCTCGCTCCGAAAGGTAGCTTCACCGGCCAGGGTGAGTGGGACGACCCGGCCGCCGCGCTCATGGTCGTTGAGGTAACCTCCTTCGACCGTGACACCGACCGACGCGCCCGTGAGGACAAACCCCGCGCATATGCCGAAACCGGCATCCCGCTTTACCTTCTGATCGACCGCGATACGTGCGAAGTCGTCGTGCACAGCGAGCCGGCCGATGGCGGCTATACGACCGTCCTCAAGCGCCCCTTCGGCAAGCCGGTGCGTCTTCCGGCTCCGGTCGAGCTTCGGGTCGATACCGAGGGGCTTTCGGGTTGGGTGCGCTGAGGTCGCCGGGGAGCCCCGAGCGGGCTCACCGGCGACGCCTCTTCAGCTGTTCATCGCTTCGCGCGTACTGCGTGGGCGCATGTCGGTCCAGACCTTGTCGATGTGGGCGAGGCAGGCCGGGCGGTTGCCGGTGAAGCCTTCCGCTCGCCAGCCGGCCGGGATGTCGCGGTCGGTGGCCCAGACCGAGTACTGGTCCTCGTCGTTGATCACCACTCGGTAGGGGCGTTCGGACTCGTCGTTGGTGGTCATACCTTCTCCAGTTCGGGTTCGGGTTCGGGTTGTTTCCGGACGGGTGGCGGCGGCGTCGACGCGTCCGCGCGCTTCCTGCGGCGTTCCTCGATGCCGATCAGGTCGTCCGGCATCGCGTCCGGGACCTCGTCGTCGAATCCGGCGATCACCCGGTGCCGGAACGAGGCGAGCGCGAGCAGGATCATCGCCGACGCGCACAGCAGGTACAGGAACCCGGTGCCGCGGCCCTCGCCGACCCCGATCACCCGGCCGACGCTGGACGCCAGCGCGCCGCCCGGGGTGAACAGCGGTTCGAGCAGGTGCACCGCGAGCGGCGCGATCACCCCGAAGCCCAGCGGGAGCGTGGACCACGCCACCATCGTGTTCAGCGCGATCACCCGGCCGTGGAATCGTTGCGGCACCTTGACCTGGATGATCGTCGCGTAGATGCCGTTGAGCAGGGACAGTCCGAAGAACACCCCGAAGAATCCGACGCCGACCAGCACCGGCGAGGGCCGCAGACCGGCCACGAAGGCGAAGACCGCGATCAGCACGGTGGCCAGCAGAATGCCGTGCATCCGGCGATGCCGCGGGCCTCCCCACACCCCCATCGCCAAGCCGCCGAGCAGCGCACCCGCGCCCGCCGCGACGCCGACCGCGCCCGCGGTGTGCACCGACCCGAAGGACAACACCAGCGGTGTCATCAGCACCAGCATCGGCGCCAGGAACACGTTCAACAGCGCGAAGTAGAGCAGCATGGTGCGGAATCCGGCGTGCCCCATCGAGTAGCGCACCCCGTTGGCGATCTCCTTGACCATGCTCTCGCGCCGGGTCTGCGCCATCGTGTCGGGGAACGGCACGAACGCGACCACCGTCACCGCGATCACGAACGTGGTGATGTCGATCGCCAGAATCCCGCCGAGTCCGATGCTCGCCAACAGCGCGACCGCGATCAGCGGCACCACCAACTGCGCCAGCCCGGTGCTCATTTGCACGATGCCGTTGGCGTGACCCAAATAGCGTTTGGGCACCAGCTGCGGCACCGCCGAGTTGTAGGCGAGACGTTGGAAGGTGGCGGTCACCGACAACACCACCAGCAGCCCGTACACCGCGCCCACGCCCAGATGGCCGCTCCACAGCAGCAGCGCCATCACCACCTGGACCGCTCCCGCCGCGCAGTCCGCGGTCAGCATCACCGCCCGGCGACTGTTGCGGTCCACCACCGCGCCCGCCAACGGGGCCACCACGATGCCCGGCACCAGTGCCAGCACCGAGAACAGCGCGAATTGGGTGAGCGAATCGGTGCGCAGATAGATCCAGATCGGGATGGCGAACTCGGTCAGCGCCGACCCGGTGATCGAGGCGAGCTGCCCGAGGGCCACCGCCATGAACCGACCCATGCTCGGCCGCACGGCCGGTGTCCGCGCCGCCCGGGCTTCGGCAGCCGCGGATCCGGCCCCGGCGCCCGTGCCCTTGCCCTTGCCCTTGCCGGTGCCTGTGCCCGCGCTCGCGTCCGCGCCGAGACTGCCCGCGCCCGTGCCGCCCGACACCCCCTGCAACCACCATCCCGCGTCCGCACCGCGCGCATCCCGGGTCAGCGGCTCGGTCCGGTCCCGGGCCACCGCCTCGTGTGTCGCGGTGACGATCTCGGCCAACTCGTCCGCCCGATAGCGCAGGAAGTAGTGGCCCGCCTCGTCGATCACCACCAGCGCCGTGGCGTCGGCCATGAAGTGCCATTCCCGGTAGCGCTCCTGGTAGAACTCGGTGCTGGGATCGCGCTCGCCGATCACCGAGATCACCGGCGCCGCCAACGGCCGCATGCCCTCGGCCATCCGCCGGGTGAAGTACTCCTCCGAGGTCCGCCCGTCCTTGCGCATGTTGCGGACGATGAAGGTGACCTGTTCCTCGTCCAGGTCGCCGAGGTCCGCGCCCATCGAGGTCAGCCAGTTCAGGTGCACCCGGTCCCCGCGCAGCCGCTCCAGTCCGGCGAATCGCGACAGCGCGCCGAGCACGCCGCCCTCGGGTCGGGCGAACGGGAAGATCGCGCCCAGGTACACCGCCTCCAACCGGCGCCCCGACTCCTCCAGGAGGTGGGCGATCTGTGCGGTCAGCGCGCTGCCCACCCCGCAGTGCCCGTACAGCGCAAGCGGTCCCTCGACCCGGGCCAGGATCTCGTCCACGCACTCCTGCGCGACCTCCTCGATCGGCCTGGGCGCCTCCGGCATGGACAGGTCGTGACCGGGAATCGCCACCGAGTACAGCGAGTGCCCGGCGGGCAGCGCATCGGCCAGCGGCTGGTACACCACCGCACTGCCACCGCCGTAGGGCACGCACACCAGCGAGAGCACCCGCTGCGCCGCCGGCACCGGCCGGGTCAACTCGTGGAGCAACGAGCGCGGTTCGTCCTCGCCGACCGGGCGATCGATCAGTGCCGCAAGCTCGCGCACGGTCCGGTGCTTGAACAGCTCCAACAGGCTGACCTGCCGGCTGCCGGGCGGCAACACCTTGCGCAGTCGGGCCAACACCTGCATCGCCAGCAGCGAGTGCCCGCCCAGTTCGAAGAAGTCGTCGGTGACGCCGACCGAGGCGAGGTCGAGCACCGACGTCCAGATCCCGACCAGGGCCTCCTCGGTCGCGCCGACCGGGGCCACCCGCTCGCCGCCGTCGGCCCCGGCCCCGGCGTCCGGTTCCGGCAGCAGGGCCCGATCCACCTTGCCGTGCGCCTTCAGCGGCAGTCGATCGAGCCAGACGAAGCGGGACGGCACCATGTACTCGGGCAGTCGAACGAGCAGTTCCCGGCGCAGGTCGGCGGTGGCCGGCGGCTCGCCGGGACCGTCCTCGGCCGGCACCAGGTAGGCGATCAGCCGCTGCGCCCCCGCGGGGCCCCGGGCATCGACCACGGCCTGTCCGACGGCTGGTTGCGCGCGCAATGCCTCCTCGATCTCGGCCGGCTCCACCCGATAGCCGCGGATCTTTACCTGCTGGTCGCTGCGCCCGAGGAACTCCACGTCGCCACCGGGCAGATATCGCCCCAGGTCGCCGGTCCGGTACAGCCGCCCGCCCGGCGGTCCGAACGGGTCGGGTACGAACCGGTCCGCGGTGGCCCCCGGTTGGCCCAGGTAGCCCCGAGCCAGCCGCTCGCCGCCGATGTGGATCTCCCCGGTGACCCCGATCGGCACCGGTTGCAGGTGTGCGTCCAGCAGGTACACCCGCGTGTTCGGCAGCGGTCTGCCGATCGGCGTCACGGTCGAGATCGGCTCGTCCCGCGGCTCGACCCGATAGGTGGTCACACCCACCGTGGTCTCGGTCGGCCCATAGTGGTTGACCACCGCGCACCTGCCGATCGCGGCCAGGTCCCGCGCCCACTCCCAGGACGAGCCCTCACCGCCGAGGATCAACAACCGGCGGGGCAGGAGATGTTCGGCGCCGACCTCGGCGGCCAGTCCGGCCAGGTGCGAGGGCGTCATCTTCAGGTAGTCCACCGGATGCCGACTCAGCCGGTCGGCGAACTCCGCGCCCGACAGCCGCTTGGGGATCAGGTGTAGTTCGCCGCCGGTGTTCCAGGCCAGGTACAGCGCGGTGATCGCGAAGTCGAAGGACAACGACTGGGCCAGGCCGAAGACGGATCCGGGCACCACCTCGAACCGCTCGCGTACGCCGTCCAGATAGGCCAGCACTTCGCGGTGCTGCACCGCGACGCCCTTGGGCCGGCCGGTGGAGCCGGACGTGTAGATCACATAGGCCAGGTTCCCCGGCCCGGCCTGCGCCGGCGCAGGACCCGATTCCGGTTCCTGCGCGTCGATCGCGGCCTGTTCGCGATCCAGCAGGATCACCGTGCCGGTGTACCCCGCCGTGCGCTCGCGCAGCGCGGTGTCCGTCACCAACACTCGCACATCCGCGTCGGCGAGCATGAACGCCAGTCGTTCCACCGGCTGTTCGGGGTCGAGCGGGAGATACGCCGCACCCGCCTTGAGCACGGCCAGGACGGCCACCGCGAGGTCGAGCGATTGTTCCAGGCACAGTGCGACCGGTGTCTCCGGGCCGACGCCGCGCCCGCGCAGGTAGCGGGCGAGCCGCTCGGCGCGGGCGTCGAGTTCGCCGTAGTCGAGCGTGTGCCCTTCGTGGGTCACCGCCGGCGCACGCGGATCGAGGGCCACCCGGGCCTCGATCGCGGCAGCCAGCGTGGGGTGTTCGGGCAGCGCCCGAGCGGTGTCGTTCCAGCCGGTGACGAGTTGGGCCCGCTCCCGCGGTTCGAGCAGGTCGATTCGGGACAGCGGGGTATGCGGGTCCGCGACCACCGCCCGCAGCAGTGTGGTCAGATGACCGGCGAGCCGGGCCACCGTACTCGCGTCGAACAGGTCGGTGTTGTAGGTGAGCATGCCGTGCATCCCGGCAGCGACCTCGAACACGAACAGGCTCAGGTCGAACCGGGTCACCCGGGAATCGCCGCTGAACCACTCGTGGTCGAGCCCGGCGAAGCCACGTTCCCCGCGTCCGTAGTTCTGCAGCGCGAAGGTGACCTGGAAGAGCGGCGTGCGACTGACGTCGCGGGTCACGTTCTGGTCCCGGACCACCTGGTCGAACGGCAGATCCTGGTGCGCGTAGGCATCCAGACTGCTCTCCCGGACCCGACCCAGGAGTTCGGCGAAGGTGGGATCCCCCGCCAGCGGCGCCCGCATGGCCAGCATGTTGACGAACATGCCGATCATCGGTTCCAGGTCCGGGTGCGGACGTCCGGCGATCGGGGAGCCGACCGCGAAGTCGCTCTGGCCGCCGTGCCGGGACAACACCGCCTGCCAGGCCGCGAGCAGCGTCATGTACGTCGTGGCGCCGTGCGCACGACCCAACTCAACGACGGCAAAAGCCAGTTCCGCGTCGAGCGTGAAGGCGTGCGCGTCGCCGGTGAAGGTCTGCTGCGCCGGTCGGGGCCGGTCGGTGGGCAGCGCCAGCGTGCCCAGCCCGGCCAGTCGATCCCGCCAATAGCGCGCGGCCCGCTCGCCTTCGGGACCGGCCAGGCGCTGCTGCTGCCAGGCCGCGTAGTCGCCGTACCGCACCGCCGGTTCGGTCAGGGGCGATTCCAGCCCGGCCGTGAAGGCGTTGTAGTCGTCCATCAGTTCGTTGACGAGCAGGTGGACCGACCAGCCGTCGCCGACCAGGTGGTGCAGGACCACCACCAGTACGGTGTCCTCCCGGTCCAGCCGCACCAGTGCGGCCCGCACCAGCGGCGGCACCTCCAGGTGGAACGGGCGGGCGAACTCCGCGCCCACGAGGGCGGACGCCCAGCGCTCCCGGCCCTCGGCGTCGAGATGCTCGTCGGGCGTATGCCGGGCCACGGTGAGCGGCAGCGGCGGATGCACCGTGGCCACCGGCCGGCCGTCCGCACTCGTGCCGAACGTGGTGCGCAGGCTGTCGTGCCGGGTCAGCAGCGCGTTCAACGCCCGGTCCAGCGCCTGCTCGTCGAGTCGCCCACGCAGCCGCAACGCAAACGGGATGGTGTACGCGGCGGTTCCCGGCGTCAGGTTCTCCATGAACCACAGCGGGATCTGTGCCGAGGACAGCGGTACCTCGGCCCCGTCCGGCAGTCGGGGGATCGATGCGGGAGCGGCCTTCGCGGATCTGCGCAGCCGCTGTTCGAGCAGCGTGCGCTTGGCGACCGAGAGTTCACCCGGACGAGTCGCCGGCGCCGGGGTGCGCGTCATCGCGGGTCTCCTGTCTCGGCCTGGTCCAGTACCAGTCGCTCGGCGTCCGCTTCGGAGAGGGTGTCGAGTTCGGCCAGCAGCAGTTCCTCGACCGACGCGGCCAGTCCAGCCACCGTGGGATCAGCGAACAGGGCGCGGATCGGCACGGTCAGTTCGATCGCCGCGCCGAGCCGGGCCACCGCCCGGGTGGCCAGCAGCGAGTGGCCGCCGAGCGCGAAGAAGTCGTCGAGCGCGCCGACCCGCTCCAGGCCGAGCACGTCGGCGAAGGTCTCCGCGACCAGCTCCTCGGCGCTGCCCCGCGGCGCCACGAACGAGACCGCCGACGGGGTGCGTTGTTCGGGCACGGGCAGTGCGGCCCGGTCGAGCTTGCCGTTCGCGGTCAGCGGCAGCCGGTCCACCACCACGAACGCGGCGGGCAACAGGTACGCGGGCAACGTCCGGGCCAGCGCGGCCCGCACCGCCGCCGGGTCCGGCGGGTCGGCCGCCGGGTCGCCGGGCACCAGATAGGCGACCAGTCGTGGATCGCCCGGCTCGTCCCACAGCAGTACCGCCGCCTGGGCGATGTCCGGTTGCGCGACCAGGGCCGCCTCGATCTCGCCGAGTTCGATCCGGTAGCCGCGCAGCTTGACCTGCCGGTCGGTGCGACCGAGGAACTCCAGTTGCCCGTCCGGGCGTTGCCGCGCACGGTCGCCGGTGCGGTAGAGCCGGGAGCCGGGTGGGCCGTACGGGTCGGGCACGAAGTGCAGTCCGGTCCGGCCCGGGCGGCCCAGGTATCCCCGGGCGGGTCCGACGCCGCCGATGCACAACTCGCCGGGCACGCCCGGCGGCACGGGTTCGAGATGCCGGTCCAGCACGTGCACGCGGGTGCCGGCCAATGGGCGCCCGATCGGCGGTCGGGTGCCGTCCCAGGGTTCGGCGCTCGGGCCGGCCAGGGTGGCCGACGTGACGATCACCGCGGTCTCGGTGGGACCGTACGTGTTGACCAGGTCGACCCGGTCGCCGAACACCTCGCGCCAGCGCCGCGTCGAGGCGATGTCGGCCTGATCGCCGCCGATGATCAGCAGCCGCAGCGCCTTCGGCCAGGGCAGGCCCGGGGTCTGTGCGACCAGTTCGTGCCAGTAGGACGTGGGCAGGTCGAGCACGGTCAGCGTGCGACCGGCATCGGTGCGGAAGAAGTCCGGCAGCAACCCGTCGGCGGGAGCGAGCACCAGGGTCGCACCGCTCAGCAGCGTCGGATACACCTCCTCGACGTGCGTGTCGAAGCCGAACGAGGCGAATTGCAGGACCCGGTCGGTGGGGCCGGTCCGGTAGCGCTCGCGCATCCAGGCCACCCGGGCGGCCAGCGCCTCCCGGGTGATCAGGGTGCCCTTGGGTCGGCCGGTGGAGCCGGAGGTGTAGACGAGGTAGGCGAGATGGTCGGGACCGGTGATCGGGGTGCGCGGCCGGTCCTGCGCCTCGTCACCGTCGACGCCTGCGGACCGGTTTCCACCTGCGTCCCGGTCTCCGTCGCGATCTCCCCCGCGTTCTCCGTCCTGCTCTCCGTCCTGCTCTCCGTCGCGATCTGCGTCCAGGTCCCCGTCCAAGAGCAGCAGCGCAGGCGCCACGTCGGCGAATCGGTCCGCGAACTCGGCGCGGCACAACACGCGTTCGGCCGCGCTGTCGGCCAGCATGTAGGCGATGCGCTCGGTCGGCAGCGCGGGATCCACCGCGAGGTAGGCGCCGCCCGCCTTGAGCACGGCGAGCAGCGCGACGATCGTCTCGATCGAGCGCTCGGCGCACACCGCGACCACCGAGTCCGGGCCGGTGCCGCCGCGCCGCAGTTCCCGGGCCAGCCGGTTCGCCCGGGCGTCCAGGTCGGCGTAGCCGATCCGGGTGTCGCCGCACTCGACCGCATCGGCCTGCGGGGTGCGCAGCGCCTGTACCTCGAAGGCCAGGATCGGGTCCGGGCATTCGCCCGGCGGCGGCCCGGACGCGGCGGCCGAGACCCGGGCCCGCTCGGCGGGCGGCAGCAGCGGCAGTCGGGACAACGGCGTGTCCGGGTCCGCCACCGCGCCCCGGAGCAGCGTCTCGAAGCAGCGCGCGAGCCGGGCCACGGTCTCGGGCACGAAGCGTTCGGTGTCGTAGACGAACTCGACGACCAGTTCGTCGTCTTGCGGCCACACCTCCAGGGTCAGATCGAACTTGGCCTGCCGGAACCCGGATTCGAAGACCTCCGTGGTCACCTCGCCGAGCCGCAACTTCGGGCCCGCGGGCGGGCGAAGCACCAGCATGGTCTGGAACACCGGTGGGCTGTCCGGGTCGCGCTCCACATCCAAGGCGGCGAGGAGTCGCTCGAACGGCACGTCCTGGTACTGGAAAGCCTGGAGTGCCACCGTCCGGGTGCGGGCCAGGAAGGCCCGGAACGTGGGGTCCCCGGCGGTGCTGCCGCGCAGGACCAGGGTATTGAGGAAGTAGCCGACCAGCGGCTCGTACTCCTCCTCGTCCCGGCCCGCCAGCGGCGAGCCCACACACACGTCCTCCTGATCGCAGTAGCGCGCGAGCAGGGTCTGATAGGCGGCGAGCAGGGTCATGTAGAGGGTGACCCGTTCCCGGCGGGCGAGTTGCTCGATGCCGGTGCGCAGTTCGGCGGGCAGGTGGTGGGTGACGGTGCCGCCGCGCCCGGCGTGGCCGCCGCCGACGCGGGGGCGGTCGGCGGGCAGGTCCAGGGTCGGCGCACCCGCGAGTTCGCGGGTCCAGTAGGTCAGCCGTTCGTCGAATCCCGGCGCGTCGACGAGTTCGCGTTGGCGCCGCACATAGTCGAGGTAGCTCGACGGCAGCGGTTCCAGCGGCGACGGGCGACCGGCCGTGAACGCCGCGTAGACGGCGGCGAGTTCGGCTTCCAGGACGTTCATCGACCAGCCGTCGGCGATGATGTGGTGCAGGACCAGGCAGAACACGTGGTCGTGCCCGTCCTCGTCCAGGCGCAGCAGGCTCGCCCGCAGCAGTGGACCGCGGGCCACGTCGAAGGCACGATTGGTGCGTTCGGCGACCAGATCGCGGGCGTGCCGCTCGCGTTCGGTCGGCACACCGTCGACGGCCACCCGTTCCAGGACGAAGTCGCCGGGCGGGCCGATCACCTGGGCGGGCACGCCGTCCTCGTCCGGGAACGTGGCCCGCAGGCTGTCGTGCCGCGCGAGCAGTTCGGCCAGCGCGCGCTCGAATGCGTCGACGTCCAGCGGTCCGCGCAGTCGGTGGATCTGGAACATGTTGAAGGCGGCGTCACCGGGATTGAGCCGGTCCAGCAGCCAGAGCCGTTCCTGCCCCGCCGACAGCGGTGCGCGGGTGGAGCGTTCGGGCCGGTGCACGGGCTGCTGCGCGGGCCGGTGCGGGTGCGGGTCGTGGCTTCGGGATGGGGTGTTCATGGCCGCCGTTCGCTTTGCATCGCGGAGACCGCGCTGGTGAGTCCGGAGATGGTCGGGGATTCGAAGAAGACGTGCAGCGGTACGTCCACGCCCAGGCGCTTGCGGATCCGCGCGCCGATCCGGGTGACGGTGAGCGAGTGACCGCCGAGGTCGAACAGGTCCTCGTCGGGGCGGATGTCGTCCAGGCCGAGCACTTCGCGCCAGATGGCGGTGATCTCGGCGGCCGGGCCGGGGCCGATGCCCGGTGGGGCCGCCGGATCCGGGTCGGGCTCCGGGTCCGCCGCCCGCACGCGTGCCGGCGCCGGGAGCGCCGCCCGGTCCAGCTTGCCGTTGGGGGTCAGCGGCAGGCGCTCCAGCGCGACGAAGGCGCTCGGCACCAGTGCGCGGGGCAGCGTCGCGGCCAGGTGTACCCGTAGTTCGGCCGGACTCGGGGCGATGCCCGCGCGCGGTACCAGGTAGGCCACCAGATGCGGCTCGTCGGCCCCGTCCCGGCGGGCCACCGCGGCGGCCGTCGCGATGTCCGGGTGCGAGAGCAACGCCGCCTCGATTTCCCCGAGTTCGACCCGGTGGCCGAGAATCTTGACCTGGTGGTCGACCCGGCCCAGGAACTCGATCCGGCCGTCCGGGCGGTGCCGGGCCCGGTCGCCGGTGCGATACATCCGGCTGCCGGGCGGGCCGAACGGGTCCGGGCCGAACCGGTCGGCGGTGGCACCGGGCAGGTGTCGGTAGCCGCGGGCGAGTCCGCTGCCGCCGATGTACAGGTCGCCCTCGACGCCGATCGGGACCGGTGCCGCCTCGGCATCCAGGATGTACATCCGAGTGTTGGCGATCGGGCGGCCGATGGTCACCTCGTCGGCGTCCGGGCCGATCTCCGCGGTACTGGACCAGACCGTGGTCTCGGTCGGTCCGTACGCGTTCACCAACCGCGCGGCCCGGGCCCGCAGTTCGCGGGCGAGCGGGAGCGGAAGCGCCTCGCCGCCCGCGACCGCGACCACGGCGGGCTCCGCGAAGCCGGCGTCGAGCAACATCCGCCATCCGGACGGTGTGGCCTGCACATGCGAGACGTGTTCGTCCCGGATCAGTCGGAGCAGCGCCCGCCCGTCGCGTACTTCGCCGTCTCGGGCGAGGACCAGCAGGCCGCCGGTGATCAGCGGTACGTACAGTTCCACGGCGGAGATGTCGAACGAGGCCGAGGTCAGCCCGAGCCACACCGGGTCGTGTTCACCGGCCAGCGTGTCCCGCATCGCCGCGAGCAGGTTGGTCAGCGCGCCGTGCTCGATCTCCACGCCCTTGGGCCGGCCGGTGGAGCCGGAGGTGGCCAGCACGTAGGCCAGGTCGCCGGGTGCCGGCGGTGTGTGGGATCGGGCCGTCCCGGCCATCGCGGTGTCGATCTCGTCGATCTCGTCGATCTCGTCGATCAGCAGCGCGTCCGCGGCGTGTTCGGGGAATCGAATGAGCAGGTCGCGTTCGGTCAGCAGCACGGTCGCGGCGCAGTCGCCGAGCACGCTCGCCAGCCGCGCCGACGGATATTCGGGGTCCAGGGGCAGATAGCCGGCGCCGGCCCGCAGGACGCCCAGCAGGGCCGTCGGCAGCGCGGCGGTGCGTCGTACGCAGACCGCCACCAGGTCGCCCGCTCCGATGCCGGCGGTGCGCAGCCGCCGGGCGACCGCCTCCACGGCCGCGTCCAGGTGGGCGTAGGTCAGTCGTTCGGCACCGCAGTGCACGGCCGGTGCGTTCGGGGTCCGGGCGGCCTGCGCGGCGAAGAGTTCGGGCAGGGTCGCGCGGTCGCCGGCCCGGGCGGTGTCGTTCCAGTCGACCAGGATCGTGGTCCGCTCCCGGGCGGTCGGCACCGCGAGCCGGGACAGCGGGGTGTCCGGGTCCGCGACGATCGCGCGCAGCAGGGTGCTGTAGTGGCCCGCGATCCGTTCGGCCGCGCCCCGATCGAGGGCGTCGGTGGCGAAGTGCAGGTGCAGCGCGAGCCGGTCGGGGTCGTCCAGGCATTGCAGATGCAGGTCGCCGCGCACGGCGTGGTTGAACATGGTCCAGTCGATCGACGCGGGCACACCCGCGAAGTCGGGCACCTCGGTGCGCCGGCGGTAGCTCATCGACACCGGCGCCAGAGCCGGGCGCGGCGTGAGACCGGCCACCGCCCGGCCCAGTGGCACATCGCGCACCCGGTACAGCTCGCGCAGGTCCGCGCGCAGCGCCCGACCGAAGTCGGCGAACGGGGTGTTCGGCGACGGGTGGCTGTGTACCGGGAGTTCGTTGACGTACGGGCCGATCCGGTCGCGGGTGGCCGGGGTGCGGGTGCCCAGACCGATGGCGACCGTGGGGTGTTCGTTGCCGTAGCGCCACAGCAGCACGTGCAGCGCGCCGAGGAGCAGCGCGAACGAGCTGATGCCCAGCAGCTCGGCGGTACCGGCGAGGTCGCGCCGCAGTGTGTCGTCCACGGGGATCGGCACCGACCCGCCGGGTCCGCCGTCGGTCCCGGTGCGGGCCGCGCCGGGCAGCCGCACCGGTGGCGGGTCCTGGGCCTCGGCGGCGAAGCGCTTCTTGGCGAGGGCGACGCGACGGGTGAACTCCGCCGCCTCGCGGGCGATGTGCTCGGCGTCGGCGATTTCCTCGCGCTCCGCCGGGTCCGGCTTGATGCCGGCGGAGAACGCGGCGTAGAGCGCGCCGAGTTCGCGGACCAGGATGTCCTTGGAGCCGCCGTCGAAGGCCAGATGGTGGACCACGACCAACAGCACCCGGTGGTCCGGGCCCGCGTCCACCAGGGTGAAGCGCGTCGGCGGGGCGGAGACGAGTTCGAACGGGCGCATCGTCTCGCGCCGGATCAGCTCCGCGACGACATCCGCGCGCCGCTCGGGGGCCGCCGCGGGCAGGGTATGGGTCACCAGTCGGGGCATGGTGTCGGCGGGGACCAACCACAGTTCGCCGTCGGCTTCGCGCAGCACGCTGCCCAGGACCGGATGGCGGGCGACGAGGGCATCGCAGGCGTCGGCCAGGGCCGCCGGGTCGAGGTCGCCGGTGAACCGGATGGCGAGCGGCATGTGGTGGGCGGTGCCGGAGTGCCCGGCGAGTTCGGTGAACCGGATCCCGTGTTGCGCCGGGGTCGCCGCGGCGCGGTCGAGGGTTTCCGGCGGCAGGGGTACCGGCTGGGACTTGCGCATCGTCAGCCCTTCTCGGTGGCGGTGGTTGGGTGCACAAGCGCGTCGGTGTCCCCGAACACCGGCGCTTGGGGGTGGTCGAGCGCCGGTGCCCAGGCGTCGACGAAGGCCTGCGCCAGGTCCTCGACGACGGAGGGGGCGAATGCGCGCTCGTTGTACAGCAGCCAGCCGGCGATGGTGCCGTCCGGTTGTTCGGTGAGGGCCAGTTCCGGTACGCCCAGATCGGGACGGCCGCCGGGAGTGGACCATTCGGCGTCCAACTCGCGGGGCAGCTCGAAGGGTTCGGAGACCAGCCCGAGGAAGTGCGCCCGGTTGGACCAGCTCTCGTAGCGAACCCAGGCGGCGTCCGGAAAGCGCGGGTAGAACTCGGCGAACGGGTAGGACTGGTGCTCGTTGGCGGCCAGCGCGGCGCTGCGGACCCGGGTCAGCAGTTCGTCGAACGAGGGGTCGCCGTGCAGGTCGACCCGGATCAGCAGGGATTGCACCAGGCAGCCGATCAGGTTCTCGCTGCCGGGTCGCGAACGCCCCGGTACCGGTGACATCACCACGATGTCGCGGGTGCCGGCGGCCCTGGCCAGCACGCTCGTCCAGCACGCGGTGGCCAGCATGAACGGGGTCGCGCCCCGTTCGCGCGCGCTCGTGCGCAGCCGGGTGACCAGGTCCGCGTCCAGGGTGAACCGTACCGATGCGCTGTGCAGCCGGTCGGTGACGTTCCGGCCGGGAAAGGGGTCGATCGCGGCGGGTGCGCCCGCCAGGGACGCCTCCCAGAACGGCCGGGTGCGCGGCCATTGGGCCCGGGCCCAGCCCAGGTGTTCCGAGCAGGTCGGTGTGGGTGCCGGCAGCGGACTGGGGCGTCCGGTGCGAAACGCCGAGTAGATCATCGCGAGTTCGCGCAGCAGCACGCCCATCGACCAGCCGTCGAACACCATGTGGTGCACGGCGAGGATCAACACGTGGTCCTCGGCGTCGAGTTCGATCAGCAGGGCGCGCACGAGCGAGCCGTGCGCCAGATCCCAGCCCTGTTCGCGTTCGATCCGGGCGTGCTCGTGGGCGAAGCGCTCGCGTTCGGCCGATGTTCCCCCCTCGGCGCGCACCCGTCGCACCTCGGGCGGCAGTTCGGGCCGCACGACCGCCTCCGGGACGCCGTCGACGTAGCGGAACACGGTGCGCAGCGCCTCGTGTCGGCGGACGATTTCGGCCAGAGCGGCGGTCAGCGTGTCCGGGTCGAAGGTGTCGGTGATCCGGATGCCCACACTGACCGGACCGACGTCGCGGGTCTCCTCGGTGGCGTGCATCCAGACGAAGAAGTTCTCCTGCTGCGAGCTGAGCGGCATCGGGGCGAGTTCGGCCGACGTCTGCGGGTCGCCTGCCCGGATGGGTACGGGTTCGGCCCGTGCGGCGTCGATCCAGGCGGCCTGCGCGGCCAGTTCGGGTCGGTCGAAGGCGAGCGAGGAGGGCACGTCCAGGGCGAACAGTCGCTCGGCGGCGGCGGCGAGCCGGGTGGCCTTGAACGAGTCGCCGCCGAGGGCGAAGAAGTTGTCGTCGGGGCCCGCGCCGCAGGAGCCGAGCACCTCGTCCCACAGTCCGCTCACCGCCACCTCTGTCGCGGTCCGGGGCCCGCGCGCCGTCGGCGGGTCGCTCGCGCTCAACCGGGCACGCAGTTGGTGTTTGAGCACCTTGCCCGCCGGGTTCCGGGGCAGCGAGTCCAGCCGCAGGAGGCGGGTCGGGATCTCGTGCCGGGCCAACCGCTCGCGCAGGAACGCGCGCAGGTCCTCGGCCGACACCTCGGCCCGCAGCACCAGCGCGGCGGCGACCATGGTGCCCATCACCGGGTGCGGCACGCCGAACACGGATGCGTCGGCGACGGTGGGGTGTTCGTACAGCGCGGCCTCCACCGCGAGGGTGGAGATCCGCATCGCGCCGGACTTGATCAGGTCGCTTTCCCGGTCGATCAGGTACAGGTAGCCGTCGGCGTCCAGGCGGCCGATGTCGCCCATCCGTACCCAGCCGTCGGTGAACACCTCGGCGTCGGCCCGGGTGTCGCGGTAGTAGCTGCGCGACGCGGTGGGCGAGCGCAGCCAGATCTCGCCGGCCTCGCCGGTGGGTACGACTTCGCCGTCGTCGCCGACGATGCGCAGGTCGTCCCGGCCGGTGCCGCGGCCCACCGAGGTGGGGCGATCGGGGTCGAAGACCATGGTGGTCTGCGCGGGCGCCGCCTCGGTGGAGGTGTAGGAGTTGACGATGGTGGCGTCCGGGAACGCCTCGGTCAGCGCGAGCGCGGTGGTCGGCGGCAGGGCGGCGGCGGTCGAACCGAAGAGTTGTACGGTGCTCACGTCGTGCCGGGTCCAGGCTCGCGAGTTCACCAACTCGGCGGCCATCGCCGGGACCGTGAACACGGTCCCGACCCGGTAGGCGGCGATCAGCGCGCAGAAGTCCTCGGCGTCGAACGCGGGTGCGCACAGTGCGGTCGGCTCGGCGGTCAACGCGTTCAGCAACATCGTCTGGCCCGCGTTGGTGCCGATCGGGAACGCGTGCAGGAAGTGCCGCGAGTGGGCCAACGGGCGCCGCCGGGGGGCCGGTTCGAAGCCGAAGGTGAGGTTGGCGTGGGTGGCGGCGACGCCCTTGGGGGTGCCGGTGGTGCCGGAGGTGTACAGGATCTGGGCGAGATCGTCGGGGTGCGGGGCGGGCAGATCGGGCGCGGCCGGAGCGGGGGCCCGGTGCGGGTCGGCTCCCTGTGGATCGGGTCGGAGCTTCTCCGGTCGACCCGGTTCGGGCGTGCGGCCCTCGGCCCGGGCGGCGGCGGCTTCGAGTTCGGCCGCGGGCGAGCTCCACGCATCGGTCGGGGCCGGCCGGATTTCGGCGCCGTGCAGCACGGCGGTGGCGGCGCAGTGGGTGAGCATCGTGTCCAGGGCGGCGGGCGGCAGGCGCTCCGGGAGCGGTACCGCGACCGCGCCGGCCCGGTGCACCGCGCAGTAGGCGACGGCGTAGTCGGCCCATTCGCGACCGGCGAAGATCAACCCGATCCGGTCTCCCCCGCGCACTCCGCGCGCGCGCAACTCCCGTGCCAGTGAGGTGGATCGGCGGTCCCAGGCGGCGAACGTGAGCCGGATTTCCGGTGTTCCGGGCTGGAGGACGGCGACCCGATCGGGCTCGACGAGCGCGCGGGCGGCCAACAGGCCCGGCACGGTCGATCCCGGCGCGGTCGCTCTCGTCGCGGGGCGCGCCTGGTCGGCCGACCTCCGGCGGGCCTCGGCGGCGGTCACCTCGCGGCCCGAATCGGTGGGACCGGATGCGGGCACGGGTGAGTGGTGGCTCGGCGCATGGATGTATCTCCGGGGTAGGAGTGCAACGTGCAAAACGCGATGGGCACATCGGCCCACGCTGGGCAGCGCAAATGCCATACGGGAACCGCCGATCAGGTCATGGAGCGATGACCGTCGGCGACAAGTCCAAGACTGTCAATGGACTAGACCAATGACAAGAGCCGGACGACATCCCGGTCCGGATCCGGGCGAGAAATCGCCCGCCGAGCTGCTTCGGGCGGCCCGGCACACCCGCACCGGTTGGTCGGCCGGCGTCGGACGAATCGCTCGATTCCCGTGCCGGCAAGGCGAATTCACCTATGCCGATCAGGGTCTGTCGCCGCCGGGCTTCCGGCGCTACCGTGAGCTGCCGCACTTCCCTAACCCAGGGTCGATGACCGGTGAACCCGGCGTACCCGCCGGGAACGTCGGACATCGGCGGAAAGGTATCGTCATGCGCACCGCATCGAATGCCGCTCGGAACACCGTCGTCAACGCCTGGCGCTCCGGCGCCGAATCGGCCGACGGCGTGGAGAACCCCGCCGGTTCGCTCTACATCGGCGGAACCGCAACCGAACAGGGCCTCACCGAGATCGACGTCGCCGCGATCAGCTGCGGCACCGCGTGCTCCTGGTCGCGCACTCGCGCCTGTTGTTGATCCATACCTCAACGACCCGCCGCCCGGGGCCCGTCGCACCTCGACGGGCCCGGGCGGCGGGTCCGTCATCGATGGGTGGCGATCCGCGCATGGCAATCCCGGTCCGGCCCCGCCCGGTGGTGACGTACGACGACGCAGGCGAATTCGACGCCGCGTTGGAGCCCTTGATCGGCCCCGCCCTGGACCGCTTCCGCCGCCGCCTGCACGCGGTGCCGAATCCCCTGTCGGCGGCCGAGCGGAACATCCTGCAACACGCCGCCCATCGCACCCTGCTGGGCGCGGTCCGCCCCAAGGCCAACCGACTGCTCCTGCTCGAACTGCACGCCGCACGGATGTCCGGCCGACTCACCCGGGAAACCAGTGAGCAACGCTGGGACGAATTCCTCGAACTCGCCGCCGAGGCCCGCTTCTGGAGCGAACTGGACGCGGACTACCCGGCGTTCGCTCCCCGCCTGGACCGGGTGATCCGCAATCGCTGCGCGGCGCTGCTCGCCCTGGCCCGCCGTCTGGCCGCCGACCGCCCGCGGCTGGCCGCCCTGCTCGGCACGCCGCCCGGCGAACTGGTCGAACTCGGCCTGGACGCCGGTGACTCGCATCGTGGCGGCCACACCGTCGCCCTGCTGCGCTTCGAAACCGGCCGCGCGGTGTACAAGCCCCGCCCGCTGGCCGTGGACGTCGCGCTGGCCACGACCCTGGACGCCCTCCTGGCCGGCACCCCGCATGCGGACCGGATCCGGGTCCCGCGCGTCCTGCTCGGCGACGACTACGGCTGGGCCGAGCACGTCGAGCACCGCCACTGCGCCGACGCGCGCGAACAGGCCCGCTTCTACCAGGGGCTGGGCGAGTGGATGTGCGTGATGCAGCTGCTCGGCGCCACCGACCTGCACTCGGACAACGTGATCGCCCAGGGCCCCGTCCCGTGGGTGGTGGACTGCGAAACGTTGTTCAGCCCCGAGCCGAACGTGGGCGCGAGCGGACTCGGCGACGCCTTCGACACCGCCGCCGCCTCGGTCCGCCGAACCGTGCTGCGTACCGGGCTGTTGCCCATGCGGCTGGCCCAACTCGTGCTCCAGGGCGTGGACATGTCCGCCGTGGGCGCGCTGCCCGAGCAACAACCCCGCATCCCGGTACCGGTGATCTCCGGCGCCGGCACCGACCTGGCCCGCCTGGCGATGGAGCCCGCCGAGGTGGCCGGTTCGGCCAACCTGCCCGCCCCCGATGCCGATCCGATGGCCCATCAGGACGACATCGTGCGCGGCTACCGGGACCTGCGCGACCGACTCGACGGCCTGGACCGGGCCGGCCGACTGCGCCCGATCCTGGACGCCTTCCTCGGCTGCGACCTGCGCGTGGTGCTGCGGCCCACCCAGGTCTACGTCGAGATCGCCCGGATGTTGTGGCATCCCGCCTCCCTGCATGACGAGCCGGCGGCCGTCGAGCGCGCCCGGGACGTGCTGACCCGCCAGGCGAAGGCCCTGCACGGCGCGCCGTCCAGCCCCGAGGTGGTCGGCGCCGAGGTGGCCGATCTCCTCGACGGCGACGTTCCGTTCTTCGGTGTCCGACCCGAGGACGGCCGGATGGACGGGCCGCGTGGCACCACCTGGGGGGACCCGGTCCACCTGATCGATGCGAGCGTCGAGCGCTGGCGGGCGGGCGACCCGGAGTTCGAGGAGGTGATGATCCGCTCCTCGCTGCTGGGCGTCTATCGTGACCGCAGCGCGATGCCCGAGGCGAATCGACGCCGGGACCTGCCGGTCCGGACCGGCCGGCTGGACGACCGCCGTCGCGACCTGGCCGCCCGGATGGCCCGGGATCTGTGCGCACGCGCGGTGGTGGGCGCGGACGGCACGGCCACCTGGATCGGCCCGGTGTACACCGAAGGCGGCTTCAGTGTCCGGCCGTTCGCCGCCGACTTCTACAGCGGACAGGCCGGGGTGGCACTGGCGTTGGACGCCTATCTGGCCCAATCGCGCAGCGGACACGTACCGACGGTGCCCGAGTCGGAAGCCGTCGCCGACGGCGCGATCCGGGCACTCGCGGCGATGGAGGACGCGGTACCCATCACCCGGGTCGGCGCATTCGACGGGATCGGCGCGGCGGTACGCACCTGGCTGGCGCTGGGCGCGACCTCGGGCCGGCAGGCGTACCTGGATCGGGCCATCGCACACGCGGAGCGCGCGTCGGAGCTGTTGGCCCAGGACCCCATCCTCGACGTCGCGGGCGGCGCCGCCGGGCTCGTGGTCCCGCTGCTGGCACTGACCGAGCGGACCGGCGACCCCCGTTGGCGCGGCGTCGCGGAGTCCGCCGGGAAACTGTTGGTCGAGCGCGCGGTGGTCGAGGACACCGAGCACGGACGGGCCGCCCGCTGGCCGACCGCGCTCTTCCCGCACGGCATCGGCGGGTTCGCCCACGGCGCGGCGGGCTTCGGCTGGGCACTGACCCGCCTGGGTCTGGTGACCGGCGACCCCGAAATCCTCCAACTCGCCGAGCTGGCCTGCGCGTTCCAGGAGAACCTGTACCGACCCGAGGCCGGCGCCTGGCTCGACGGCCGGGAGGCGGACCAGGTCCTGTACCTGGACTCCTGGTGCCACGGCAGCACGGGCATCGGCCTGGCCGCCTGGGACCTGTACGTGCGCACCGGCGCCCACACCCACCTGGACCGCGCCCTCCGCGCCGCCGCGGCCACCTGGCGCACCGGCTTCGGCTGGGACTACACCCTGTGCCACGGCGACCTGGGCTCCTGGGAACTCCTGGACACCCTCCTCCACGGCGCCCCCGACCAGCTACGCACCCACGTCCCCGACGCCCCCACCCGCCACCACCTGGACGCCCTCCTCCTCACCGCCCTGGAAACCTACGGCCCCCTCACCAAGTCCACCACCGACACCACCACCGGCCTCCTCCCCGGCACCGCCGGCGCCCTCCACCAACTCCTCCGCCTGAACCACACCCAGCCACACCGCCCTCCATCGCTCCTACTACTGGACGAGCTGTAGCCGGCGAACCAGCCCGGCCGGCGCATGAGGCCAAGCAGCCCGGCCGGCGTTTGAGGCCAAACAGCCCCGCCGGCGCATGAGGCCACCCAGCCCCGCCGGCGCATGAGGCGAACCAGCCCGGCCGGCGCTTGAGGCCAAGCAGCCCGGCCGGCGCTTGAGGCCACCCAGCCCCGCCGGCGCATGAGGCGAACCAGCCCGGCCGGCGCTTGAGGCCACCCAGCCCCGCCGGCGCATGAGGCGAACCAGCCCGGCCGGCGCTTGAGGCCAAGCAGCCCGGCCGGCGCTTGAGGCCACCCAGCCCCGCCGGCGCATGAGGCGAACCAGCCCGGCCGGCGCTTGAGGCCAAGCAGCCCGGCCGGCGCATGAGGCGAACCAGCCCGGCCGGCGCTTGAGGCCAAGCAGCCCGGCCGGCGCATGAGGCCAAGCAGCCCGGCCGGCGCTTGAAGCCATCAGGCCCCCGAAGCCGAAGGCGAGTGCGCCCCATCAGGCCCCACGTATGCCGCCGCTTGCAGCCGATACAGCTCCGCGTACAAACCCCCCGAGCGCATCAACTGCTCGTGCGTACCCTGCTCCACCACCGCCCCACCCCCCAGCACCACGATCCGATCGCATTCCCGCACCGAAGCCAACCGATGACTGATCAGCACCACCGTCCGCCCCGCCGCCAGCCGCCGGATGTTCGCGTACACCGCATGCTCCGCCCGCGCGTCCAACGCCGCCGTCGGCTCGTCCGCGATCAGCAACCCCGCATCGCGATAGAACCCGCGCGCGATCCCGATCCGCTGCCACTGCCCGCCGGACAGATCCACCCCGGCACGGAACTTCTTCGACAACAACGTCTCGTACCCGTGCGGCAGTCGCGAGATCAGCCCGTCCGCCCCCGCGTCCCGCGCCGCCCGCATCATGGCCGCGCCGTCCGGGTCGACCCGATCGGCGCGCCCCAGCACGATGTTGCCGCGCGCCGTCACCGGCCAGCGGGTCGGCTGCTGCATCACCAGCGCCACCTGCTCGCGGATCCCGACCGGATCGACGTCGGCCAGATCCGCGTCGTCCCAGTGCACCGTGCCCTTGTCCGGGTGGTAGAGCGCGGCCAACAGCAGGGCGAGCGTGGTCTTTCCCGACCCGTTCTCGCCGACCAGCGCCACCGTCTCCCCACGCCGGATGACCAGATCCACCCCGCGCAGCGCCGACTCCGCACTGCCGGGATAGGCGAAGTACACGTCCCGCAACCGGATCTCGGCGAAGCCGACCGGCACCTCCCGGGTCGCCGCCGGCCGCGAACGCGCGGTGGCCTCGTCCAGGAACGCGTGATAGTCGGTGATGTACAGGGACTTCTCGTATAGCCGGTCGACGGCCACCATCAACGTGGCCAGCGAACCGCTCGCGGTCCGCACCGCCAACACCGCCGTACCCGCCACCGCGAGCGGCACGATCTCGGCGCGCACGAGCAGGCCGAGCGCGAGGTACGTGGCGCCCAGTGCCAGTCCGGACAGGGTCCGTCCGATCACCCCCACCCGGACCTGCGCATAACCGACCCGGACCTCGGCCCGCTCCACCGACCCGGCCAGCCGCCGGAATTCGGCGAGCAACGGCCGTTCGGCGGTACAGGCGCGCACCTCCGCCGCCGCCTCCCGGGCGCTGAGCAGATCCGCGAACAGCCACAACCGCCGATACAGCGTCATCCGCTGCACCATGCCCTCGAAGCCGATCCGGGCCGAACGCAGCGCCGCCCACCCCTGCGGCGCGATGGACAGGGCCAGCAGCGGCAGCAGTACCGGATGCAGCCCGGTCACCACGCCGATCCCGACCAGCAGTCCCACCAACGCCCCCAGCAGTTCGACCGCGTGCCCCAGGGCCAGTTGCGCGTGGTCGATGCCACGATCCCGGGCCCGGGCCAGCGCGTCGTGCCAGTCCGCGTCGTCGAACGCGCCCAGGTCCGCACCGACCGCCGCGGCGTGCAGCCGGTTCTCCGCCACCCGGCGGATCCCCGGCGACAACCGCGCCTGGGTCGCCGCCACCACCGTCTCCAACCCCGCCCGCACGGCCGTGGCCAGCACCACCGCGACCACCGCGGGCAACGCCGCGCCGACCCGATCCGGCGCCGGCCCCGAGGCGAACAACGCCCCCAACGCCCGTGCGGTGGCCAGCAACGCCAACGCGGTGGCCACCCCCGCGGCCGACTGCGCGAGCACCAGCAGCCACGTCGCCCGCCGACTCGCCGCCCGGGACAGCCGCCACACCTGCGCGAGCGCGACCGGCAGCCGGGTGACCATGCGGCCCAGGCCCGCGTTCGCCGCGTCCCCGTCGAACGGGGTGTCGTACCCCTGCCCCAGCTCGTCGAACTCGCCCATCTCCACAGGCACTTGCCCGGTCATCCGCGAACCCCTCCCGGCCGACAAGTACGGTATGCCCGGGACAGGGGCGCGCTACGGGTGCCGATGGGTTCGAAAGCTTCCCACGCAACCGACCCGCCGCGCCGCGAAGCCCGACGCGGATTGAAGACAAGACCTAGTCCGGGATCAACCCGCTGCGTCGAGCCAGCGCCACCGCCTCGGTGCGGCGGGACGCGCCGACCTTGGCCATGATGTTGGAGACGTGCACACTCGCGGTCTTGGCACTGATGAACAGTTCCTCGCCGATCTGCCGGTTGGTCCGGCCCTTGGCGAGCAACTGCAACACCTCCTGCTCGCGAGCGGTCAACATCGCCTCGCCGGTCGGCGCGGAGTCCGGATCGCCCAGCCGCGCACGCCGAACCGTCGCGTCCACCGCATCCCGCAGCGGCACCGAGCCCAGCCGGTCCGCCGTCTCCCGCGCCCGGCGCGCCAGATCGGCCGCCTCGTCCCGGCGGCCCACCGCCACCAGTGCCTGGGCCAGCCGCAGTTCGCTGCGCGCCCCCTCGAAGACGTTGCCGTAGCCGAATGCCTCGACCGTCTTCTCCCACAGCGCGACGTCGGCGTCACCGGCAACCCGCGACCACTCGGCCTCGGCGCGCAGCAACCAGGCGCGGCCCTCCGATCCGCTGCGCGGATAACGCCGACCGGGCCAACCGGGCGTGGTACGGGCCAGTTCGATGAACTCCTCTGCCACCGCCACCTCTTGCTGCTCACCCTCGGCGTCGCCCGCCGCCCGCAGGTCGGCCACCGTGTCGCCGATCGCGGACAGCACCAGGGCGGACAGCCGGATGCCCACGTCCGGGTAGGGGTTGCGCTCCTCGGCCAGTTCGCCCAGCGCGCGGCGTGCCCAGTCGGCCGCGGCGCGGGAATCGCCGCGCCAGGCCGCCTCGTCGGTCAGCACCAGGCCGCCCACGAGCTTACCCATCCAGTTGAACGGCTTCGCCTCGAACAGGGTCCGCGCCTGCTCCACGACACCGGGTTCGCCGCGACCCAGCGAGACGTACAGTGCCGCGGCGGCGAC
The DNA here is from genome assembly GCF_055557415.1 of Embleya sp. L77. NCBI lineage: Bacteria > Bacillati > Actinomycetota > Actinomycetes > Kitasatosporales > Streptomycetaceae > Embleya > Embleya sp. L77. Next base: position 2,193,438 of record NZ_CM145710.1, on the reverse strand, counting down.
GTGCCCGAAGGCCGACGGCACCCTCGAGGGCACCGCCGCCAGCGCGTCGTCCCAGCGGCCCAGCGTGTACAGGAGTTGGGTGCGCAGGTAACGCATGTCGAGCGAATGGGGCGACGAGGACCTGGTGGTGCGACGGGCCAGTTCCAGGCCGTCGTCCAACCAGCGCAGGCTCTCCTCGAGTCGGCCGGACTCGAAGCTGCCCATGGCCAGGTTGAACAGCGCCCGCAGCTCGATCGTCGTGTTGCCCGCCCGGCGGGCCAACTCGCGTGCCTGGCTCAGCCGTTCCCGTCCTCCCTCGGATTGCCGAGTGTCCCACTCCAGGCCGGTCAGCGAGATGATCGCGTCGGCGAGGGCGTCATCGGTACCCAGTTCCTCGGCGGCGGCCAACACCTGGCGACCGACTCGCCGGGCGGTTTCGTCGTCCCTGGAGTAGTACGCGGCCTGCACGAACGTGGTCGCCGCCCACAACCAGGTGCGCGACACCGGCTCGGCCGGGATCATCGCCAGTGCCTGGCGGCTGTACTCGAACGCGGCCTGCAGGTCGTCCACGCTCAGCAGACTGGAGGCGAGCGTGTAGCGGACGGTCACCGCGAGGTCGATGTCCGCGTTCGCGCCGAGTCGGTCCAGCGCGGTACGCGCGAACGCGACGGCACGGTGCGCCTCGCCGGCCCGGACCGCGGCCGCGGACGCGCGCAGCATCAGCGACACGTCGTCGGTGTCGGCCAACTCCCGGGCGTCGGGCACCGCGTCCCACACCTCCAGGGCCGCCTCCAGCCGGCGCATCTCCTCGGCCGGGGCACCGACGCGCGCGGCGTGGTCGGCCGCCTCGATCGACGCGGAGAGTGCACCGGGCAGGTCGTGAGCGGCCCGGTGATGGTGGGCGCGCTCGGCGGCGCTGCCCGCCCGCCGCTCCGGGTCGCCGAGCAGCCGCGCGAACACCCCGTGGATCCGCGCTCGCTCGCCCGGCAACAGGTCCGCGTACGCCGCCTCGCGAATCAGCGCGTGCCGGAACGCATAGGTGTCCCCCTCGGCGGCCACCAGCAGGTGCCGTCCGACCGCCTCGCGCAGCGCGGTGTCCAACTCGTCGTCGGGCAGGTCCACGGCGTCCCGAAGCAACCCGTGTTCGACGCGGCGACCGGCCACGGCGGCGGTGCGGATCACCCGCTGGGCGGTGCCCGACATCTGCTCGATCCGGGTGAGCAGCACCTCGGCCAGGCCGCTGGGCACGCCGCCGGCCGTGGCATCGGTCGCGGCGCGCAACTCCTGCGCGTAGAACGCGTTGCCCTCGGCCCGCTCGACGATGGCCCGCACGGTGTCCTCGGGCAGCGGATCGGCCAGGCCGCGGACCAGCCTGGCCACGTCCTCGTCGTCCATCGGCCGCAGATCCAACCGCCCGACGGAGGGCAGCCGAACCAACTCGGCCAACAGCGGGCGCAGCGGGTGCCGCCGATGCAGATCGTCGGAGCGGTAGGAGACGAGCACGGTGAGTCGCTGGTACGCGGCGCCGCCCGGACGCTGAGGCAGCAGCCGGCTGAGCAGGAAGCGCAGCAGGTCGCGGGTCGACTGGTCGGCCCAGTGCAGGTCCTCGACCACGAGCAGTACGGGAGCCCGCTCGGCGAGGTCCCCGAGCAGCGCGGCGACGTCCTCCAGCAACCGCAGCCGCACCCCGGCGTCGGGCAGCGCGCCGGCATGCTCCGCCGCTCCCCCGCCGGCCCGCAGCAGCCGCTCGACGGCCGGATGCGCGGCCACTACGTCGGTATACCGGGTATCGGCGTCCAGCCGACGCAACACCTCGACGAACGGCAGATAGGGCAGCCCGACATCCCCGAGGTCGACACAGTGTCCGGTCAACACGGTCGTCCCGGCCGCGGCCGCCCGAGCAGCGGCCTCCGCCAGCAACCGGGTCTTGCCCACCCCCGCGTCCCCCGCCAGCAACACGGCGCACGGATCCCCCGCCCGCCCCCGCGCCAACGCCTCGTCGAGCCGGGCGACCTCCTCGCCCCGCCCCACCAGCGCCACATCCCAGCCCACGTCAGTCACCGCGCAATCCTCACACGCCCCGCCGACACAGGACATCCCACCTCAGCCACGTGTTCCCGCACAAACCCCCGAAGCCGCGCTCACCATTCCCGCCACCCCCGCTCCGTCCCTCCGCCGACCCGAGCCGGGAACGCCACGGTGCCGGCGAGATCGAGTGCTCCTCCGATGCGGATGGCCGCCTCCCGGTCACAGCGGGTTCGACCCCGGACGCGCGGAAGGCCACCGCGGGGGCGGTGGCCTTCCATCGTGCGGGACGAGCAGGGAGATGTGATCGGCTCGGCTTCGAGTCGATCTGCGTGGAGGGGGGAATGGCCGGTCCGGCTCGGACCGGTCCGGGCGGCGGCGCTTCGATCAGCTCTTGATCGTGTAGCTGTCGCCGTAGACCTTCCACTTCAGCGGAGGATCGAGGTCGAGGTTGCCGGCCTTGAGGAAGACGCGCTGCTCGGTGTCGACGCGGCTGGTGTCGCTGTGCGCGTCCTCGTGCTTCATCGCGACCTTGCGGGCGTCGAGGAAGGCGTTGAGGTAGGTGGTCTCGTTGCCGCCCTGGGCCGGCGGCTTGGCCTTCTTGAGTGCGTTCGCCCGGATCGAGCTGAAGCTGTCCCGGTCGCCACCGTCGCCGTGCATGACGATCGCGTCGTAGTAGATGAACTGGCCCAGTGCGCCCAGGCCGTCGGACTTGCCGCGGTTGACCGCCGGGTTGAAGTACACCCGGTCCCGCTCGTCGTCCTGGGCCTTGCGGAAGTCCGCGTCGCCGGCGGCGGTCGCCCAGGCCTTCTCGAACGAACTGCCCAGACCCGAATGCGAGTCCGTGCCGTTGACCTTGCGCAGTGCGGGCAGGTACTTGGCCAGCACGTTGCCCGGCTTGCGGGCGGTGTACAGCTCGACCAGGTCGAGCATGTCGCCGGTGCCGGAACAGAAGCCGATGATGCCGGCCGTGTATCCGCGCCCGTCGTCGATGTCCTCGATGTACTTGTACTGCGCCTTCCAGTCCAGGGAGGAGTTCTCCGCACTGGACACCAGTTGCATGGCGATGTCCTTCTTGTGCGGGTCGTCCAACCCGATCCGCGCGGCGGCCTGCTGGGTCACGCTGGTCGAATCCGACTGCGTGGCGCTCGTCGCCGCGTGGGCCAACGGCCCTGGTGCGGCGATCAACAGTCCGGTTGCCACAAGCAGGGTCAACCGCTTGCGGGTTCGTCCGAGGTGAGATTGCACGTGCGTCTCCGTTCCGGCTCTACGGCCACGTTCGGGGGGCTCCGTGTCCATCCATTGTTAGGAAAGTTTCCTAACAAGGACGAGACACATTGAAGCACTGCCGGGTTCCGTCGCCAAGGGGACCGAGAACATCTCCTGCAAACTGATGGGCCGTCATCCGGGTTGGTCACAAAGTGACCCGAGGACCGGTCAGATTCGGAAGACGGCGCGCACCATCGAACCTTCCAACACCACGATCCGGCCCGCGCGGTCCCGGACGGTGACCCGGCCGGCGTGCATGGTGGGTCGGATCGGCATCGACGCGCCCACGGGCAGACTCGGGCGGCCGGCCCGCGCCCGCCGCAGGTTCGGACCGGATCGCAGTGGTGGCCCGATCGGCGAATCGAGCGCATCGAGCGCGGGCAACGCACAGCCATGCGCATTTCGGCCCACCGTCGCGTCAACCGGCCGACCGGCGACGTGAGTCCGACCACATCCACGCCTTCCGGCGGCGACGAGAGCCGAACCGCCGGTACGGTCGGCCACGGCGGCGTACGGACAACCCGTTGGGGTCGGTGTCGGCCGGTATGCGATGCGGTGTCCATGCCGAGCCGGCAGGGATCCGAATCGGCCGAGTAACCGGGTGATTACGGACTGATTCGGAAACGTTGGCAGCCAACCGAGCCGTCGCGTGGCAGCATCGTGGCATGGACGAGCATCCGCAGCCCGAAATCGAGCCCGAGTGGCTCGACCACGACGACTTCGAACGGCTCATAGCCGAGGTTCTGCCGATCCCGGACGCACAGTTGCCGCCGCTCTCCGACAAGCGGGTCTACGAGCGCACCACCGGCGGAGACACCGGCTGATGATCGACCCGGTCGAGTTGTTCTCTGCCGATGGCCGATGTCGGATGCGCGGCCGCCGGCTGCCCGCCCCGACCGCCGCCGCGAATCAGCGCCGGAACCCGGCCGAGTCGCCTGCCGCGCCGGAGAGTTCGGCCTGATCCCGTGGCGGCGCGGCCTGCGACGGACCGTGGGCCGCGCCGCCGACGACACCCGCGGTCACAGCGGTGACGGGTCACCCGGGCTGCCCGGAGCACCCGGATCCCCCGGACGACCCGGAGCACCCGGCTCGCCCACCACGACCGGGAGTTCACCGTAGCCGCGGAACAACAAGCGGTCGTTCCGGATCGCGCCGGGCGCGAGGGTCGCCGCCGGGAAACGGTCGAGCAGGCGGGGAAAGGCCACCGCCGCCTCCAGTCGGGCGAGCATCGCGCCCACGCAGAAGTGGATCCCGGCCCCGAAGCTCAACGAGCCGCTCTCGGCGCGCCACGGATCGAAGCGCTGCGGATCCCGATAGCGCGCCGGATCCCGATTGGCGGCGGCGATCATCACCAGCACCTCGCCGAAGCGCGGCACCGGCACACCGTCGATCGACAGGCCGTCCCGAAGCGCGATCCGCGAGGTCAACTGGATAGGCGGGTCGTACCGCAGCACCTCCTCGACGAAGTCGGCCGCCGGCAGGCTCCGGTCGGCCAGCGCGCCGCGCACGTCGGGATACTCGCCCAGCAGGGCGAGACCGTTGCCGAGCAGATTCGTGGTGGTCTCGAAACCGGCCACCAGCAAAAGCACCAGATTGGCGACCAGTTCGGCGTCGCCGATCGCCTGCTCCGGGTCCTCGTCGCGCAGCCGTACCAGCGCGCCGATCAGATCCTGCCGCGGCCGAGCCCGACGTTCGGCGACCAAATCAGCGAAGTAGCCGCCGAGTTCGTGCACGGCCCGATCCGCCGCACGCGTATCGGTGTCGGCCGACATGAACTCCAGGACCCTGGTCAGCTCGTGGGCGGGGTGCCGGAAACGATGGCGGTCCTCCTCCGGGACACCGAGCAGTTCGCAGATCACCCCGACCGGGAGCGGAAAGGCGAACCGGTCCATGAAGTCGACGGGTGCGCCCTCCCGGCCCGACTCGGCCATCCCGGCCAGGAGGCGGTCCACGGCGCGCGCGATGGCCGGTTCCAGCGCGGCGACCCGGCGCGCGGTGAACACGGCCGCGATCGGCCCGCGCAGCCGGGTGTGTACCGGTGGGTTGCTGTGCAGGATCGACCGGCCGAACAGCTCCCACGACGGGGCTTCCGGCCCGTCGCCGAACACCGCCGTACTCGCCTCGTGGTCCATCATGCCGAACCCGCGATCACGCAGCACCCGATCGGCCGCCGCATAGCCGTTGACCAGCACGAGCGTGTCGGTCACCGGTACTACGGGGCCGAGTTCGCGGGCCTGTTCGTACAGTGGGTAGGGGTTCGCCCGAGTCTGCGGGGCGGTGAGCCGGTCGACGATCGTGGATGCATCCATGTGTTGCCCTCTCGTCCCGATCACCGGCCGTTACCGGCCGCCTGCCATCCGGTCAACCGCACACGGCCGTAGCGAAGTTCCCGTCCACCCGAACCACGCCTGCCGCGTGAAAGGGATCACTCGGCGGGCCGGGAGTGCTCGAAGGGGCCGGCCGGGGTTCGGTCGTCGGGGGCCCAGCGGTGGATGGCGGCTGCCGCGATCAGGGTGGCTACGGTCAGGGAGGCCCACAGGATGCCCGGACCCCAGGCGAACAGTGCCATCAGCACCGCCGGCGACGCGGCCACACCGAGGCCGTGGCTGAGCTGGAATCGGGCCAGGGCCCGGCCCAGGCGGTGGGGTGGGGTGGTCGCCACGACGAGCGCGGTGGCACTGCCGGTGTACATGATCTCGCCGGCCGTGTAGAGCACGGACACCAGCGCGATGGCCGCCGCGCCGAGCGGGCCGCCCAGGCCGCCGGCCGCCCAGAAGCCCAAGTAGGACACGGCGAGTACGAGACCCGCGCCGGCCAGCGCCGAGCGCCGGGGGCGGCGGGACAACCACACCACGACGGCGACCTGAGTGGTGACGACGATGAGCGTGTTGGCCACGAAGATGCCGGCGGACCAGGCCGGTGCCGCGTGCAGTTGGGTGACGAGTACGGCGGGCAGCGCCACCTCCAGCACGTTGAAGCAGAACGCGTAGGGCAGGTTGGCCACATCGAGCACGCCGATCCGGCCGACCGGCCGCTTCTCGGCCACACGCTTGCCGGCCGGCCGCTTGTCGGCCCAGCGCTTGTCGGCCGAGCGCGTGCCGCTCACCGTTGCGGCCGAAGCCCGCACCCCGGCCCGGCCGGTGCCGGCGCCGGCGCCGGCGCCGATTCCACTGCCCGTGCCGGTTCCGCTGCCGCTTATGCGCAACGATCGCACCAGCAGCGCGGCGACGGCGTAGCCCAGCCCGGTCACGGCCGCGAGCACCCGCAGGGCCCCCGTACCGCCGGTCATCGCCAGTGTCGCGATCAACGCGCCCGCGCCCATGCCCGCGTTGCGCAGCGATCGCCCGGCGGCCAGCGCGGCATCCCGATACCGCTCGTCGGCCACCGTGCCGACCAACGCGGCGTGCGCGGGGGGCCAGCACTGGTCGCCGACCCCGAGGAACAGCGCCGCGACGGTGAACCCCCACACGCCGGAGCCGCCGAGTCCCGTACCGGCGAGCAGCACCGCCACACCCAGCACCCGAATCGACATCGCGCCGGCGACCGCCGCGCTCCGGGCGCCCCGGTCGATCCACCGGCCGAGGAACGGCATCGTGGCGAGTCCGAGCAGCATGCCGATCGACATCGCCGTACCGGCTCGAGCCACGCCGAGCCCCAGTACCTGCACTCCGTAGAGCAGCAGGAACGGCCGCAACATCCCGGACCCGAGCGCATCCACCCCGAGCGCGACCGCGTAGCGCGGACCGCCCGAGGCCCGGACCAGTTCACCCAGAGGCGGCCGCCCCGGCCGGTCGGCCCGCGTCCGTCCGCCCGATTCGTCGCCCGCCGGCGGTGACGCTGGGCCCGCGAGAGGGGCGGATGCGAGAGGTGTGGATGGCGATTGCGCCGGAGTCGTCGTCATGGGCGAAACCGTCGTCGGCAGGACCGCGTCCGGTCACCTCGATTGACCGTTGTCGTCAATCGACTCCGGTCCACCGTCCGCCGGCTGCGATGATCCCGTCGTGAGCCTGACCATCGACATCACGGGGGTATCGCCCGAGCACCTGCTGTTCGCGGTGTCCCCACTCGCCGAACTGACCGCGATGCTGCACGTGCTCGCCGAGCCCGCCCATCACCCGGCGCACCGCGACTGGGCCGCCGAGACCCGGGCGGCGCTGCGACCGGAGTTGGCGGAGCAACTGCTCGAAGCGGAATTCCTCTGGCGCTCCTCGCGGGCGGACTTCCTGCTGCCGGGCAGCCCCGGGGCGACGTTGGCGGACGAGTTGGACGCGGTGGACCGCCTCGACGACGACGCGTACGTGTCGACCGCACTGGTCGCCACGTGCGGCAGCGACCGGATGTTGCTCGGCGACCCGTCGCCGTTGCGCAACTCGGGTGCCCGCGAACGCATCCTGGACCTGGCGCAGGCTCGCGGCCCGCGCCAGGCGTCCTTCGCGGAACGCTTGATCGCGGACCCGCCGATGGTGCGGGCCCGGGTGCGGCGGATGTTGGAGGAGTGCCAGGCGGCGTTCTTCACCGCGACCTGGCGGCAGGTGGTCCCGCGCCTGATCGCCGATCTGCGGTTGAAGGCCGACCTGATGGCCCGGCGCGGCGTCGCCGACGCACTGGCCTCGGTCTCCCGGGCCGTCGACCTGGACCGGTCCAGGCAGCGGATCGTGGTGGACAAGCTCCAGGACAACGCGACCAGCGCGATGGGCGACGGGGTGACGTTCCTGCCCACCGTGTTCGGCGCCCCGCACCTGATCGTGGTGCACGCGCGCGGGTGGCGTCCGGTACTCCAGTATCCGGTCGCGGTCACCGGCCGGGACGTCCCGGAGCCGGTCCCGATGGACCTGGTCCGGCAGCGCTTGGAGGCGCTGTCGCATCCGGTCCGGCTACGCCTGGCGCGCACGCTCGCGCGCGGCTCGCACACCACCGGCGAACTGGCCTCGGCCTGGGAACTGTCCGCACCCGAGGTCTCCCGACACCTGGCCGTACTGCGCAAGGCCGGGCTGTTGAAGATGCGGCGGCGCGGCCGGTACGTGCACTACGATCTTGACATTTCGGCGACGGCGGCGCTGGGAGCGGACCTGATGGCGGCGATGCTGCGCTGAGCCGCCCCGCCCGAAGCGGATCGGGACCGCCGCCGGGCAACGCATCTCAACCCACCGTTCGTGACCGGGACGCCGACTCCGGCCGCGGCCGGGGCGACTGCCGCTACGGCTGCCACCGTCGCTGCGGCTGTCGGGTCAGGCCGGTGGGGCCGCCCGGTCGAGTGGGGGGACGGTGGCGGCGTCGTCGAGGGTGGCTTCCCGGCTGGTTCGCAGGGCTCCATGCAAGGTGGCGTCCGGGCCCAATATGCCTTGTGCGATGGTCGGTTCGAGGTGGGGGGCGACCGCGCGGCGGCCCGCCAGGACGGCGTCGATACCGGGGGTCAGCCACGCGGCCCAGGTCGCCAGGTAGCCGCCGAGGATCACCTCGCCCGGGTCCACCAATCCCGAGATCGCCAGCACCGCCGCACCCACCGAGCGGCCCGCGACCGCCAGCGCGTCGGTCGCGCGCGGATCGCCGGCGCGCAATCGGCGGTCGAGTTCGGCCAGGGCCGCGTCGACCCCGTCCCGCGCGGCCACGTCGGCGAGTCCGGCGGCGGTGGTCAGCGGTTCGGGCCCGACGTACATGGCCAGGCAGCCGCGCGCGCCACACGGACAGTCGGGGCCGTCGAACGCGAGCGGGATGTGGCCCACTTCGCCGGCCATGCCATGTGTACCGGTGTGCATCCGGCCGTCGACCACCAGACCGCCGCCGACACCGGTGTCGGCCTTGATGTACGCGGTTGCGCACGGGAGTTCGCCGCTCCGGTCGGCGCGCGCGTGGTATTCGGCCAGGGCCGCGACGTTCGCGTCGTTGACCACGTCCAGGGGGCAGCCGAGGTCGGGCAGGTGCGCCAGCACCAGCGCGCGCAGGTCGGTCCGCGACCAGCCGAAGTCGATCGCGGCGGCAACGGTCTGCCCGGCCCCGGTCACCGGTCCCGCCATCGCGATCACCACCCGAGCCAGATGCACGTCGGGCCGGGCGCGGATCACGGCCTCGGCCCGCTCGATCTCGCGCGCGAGCACCTCGGCCGGCGGCTCGGGGTCACCGAACGGCGCATGGTGCGGTACGGACGCGCGATGCACCACCGCGCCGGCCAGGTCCGCCGCCATCACCTCGACCCGCTCCAGCGTCACCTGTAGCGCGATCGCCACCACGCGCCCCGGCACCAGGCGCAGCAGCCGACGCGGCCGGCCCCGACCGCCGGAGGACGTGGAGCCGACCTCGGCCACCAGGCCGCGCCCGATCAGGTCGGCGGCCAGGGCGGTGACCGACGCGGGTACCAGGCCGGTGGCCGCCGCGACCTCGGTACGCGCGCAGGGACCGTGCGCGGCGATCTCGCGCAGCACGAGGGCCACGTTGTGGCGTCGGACCGCGGCGGTGTCGGTGGGGGTGTTCACCCACCGATTCTGCCCCAGCCCGATCCGACCACCGCCGGGTGACGCCGAGAGCCGGGCTGCCGGGCGTACGGCCCGGAGCTGGTACTGCCACGAGGCCCGAGTAGCCCTCGCGGGGGCGGCAGGCCGACCGTCTCGCGCTCACTGCGGGCCTCGGGCCTCGGGATCCGCGACCCCGGTTGGCGCGGTCGACGCGATCGCCCGGGTGCTCCGGCAAAGCAATTTTTTCAACTCTTGTAATATATGTTGGGCGAGGTCGATACTCAGCCATGCAACGCAAGGAACGCCCGGGCCTCACCCCCGCGCCGACCGCCAGACTCCTTCGCGCAAAGGATGACCCGTGTCCCAGCAGCCGCTCGTCACCACCACCCTGGGCCCCGTCCAAGGGTTCTGGCAGGGCCGGTCCGCCCGCTTCCTGGGCATTCCGTACGCCAAGCCCCCCGTCGGCGACCTGCGCTTCGCCGCGCCCGAGCCCCCCGAGGCGTGGACCGAGCCGCTGGCGGCCACCGCATACGGTCCCACCGCCCAGCGCCGCACGTTCGGTGACGGGCCGACGATCATCCCGGAGCCGTCGATCCCCGGCGACGACGTACTCGGCGTCAACGTGTTCACCCCGAACCCGAGCCCGGACGCCGCACTGCCGGTACTGGTCTGGATCCACGGCGGCGGCTTCGTGGCCGGCTCCGCGGCCAGCCCGTGGTACGACGGCGCCGCGTTCAACCGGGACGGCGTGGTGCTGGTCTCGCTCGGCTACCGCCTGGGCATCGAGGGCTTCCTGCACCTGGAGGGCGCTCCCGACAACCGGGGCGTCCTGGACTGGATCGCCGCGCTGCGCTGGGTCCGGGACAACATCGCGGCCTTCGGCGGCGATCCGGCCAAGGTCACCATCGCCGGCCAGTCGGCCGGCGGCGGCGCGGTGCAGACGCTGATGGTCACGCCGTCCGCGCACGATCTCTTCCGGGCCGCGATCTCGGTCTCCGGCGCGGTGATGGAACCCCAGAGCCGCGCGGCCGGCCTCGCCGTCTCCGAACTCTTCACTTCCCGCACCGGCCTGCCCGCGACCGTCGCCGCGCTGCGCGACCTCTCGCACGACGAGATGCAGCGCCTGCAGGACCTGGTCACCGCACCCGAGGACGGCGCCGCCGCGCTGCCCGGCCTGCTGCTGGCGCCGTTCACCGACGGCGAGTCGATCCCCGAGGACGTACACGCCGCGTTCCGGGACGGCTCGGCCGCACCCGCGCCGCTGATGCTCGGCGCCACGCATCACGAGTTCAACGCCGCCGCCGAATTCGGCATGCCGGACGCCCCGATCGAGGCCGCCGTCGGCATCCTCGGCTCGGTCGGCCTGCCGCCGGAGGGCATCGAGGCGTACTTCGCCCTGCACGACGGCGCGACCCCCGCCCAGGTGATCGGCCAGGCGCTCACCGACACCCTGTTCCGCGCCGCCGCGGTCTCCATCGCCGAGGCCCGCGCGGGCCGGGACCTGCCGACCTGGCTGTACACCTTCGAATGGCTCTCCTCCGCACCGATGTTCGGCGGCAAGGCGTTCCACTGCCTCGACCTGCCGTTCGCCTTCGACCTGCTGGCCGCCGAGGGCGCCGAGAACGCAACCGGCCCCGACGCACCCCAGAAGCTGGCCGACGCGATGCACGGCGCGTGGGTCGCCTTCATCCGCGACCTCGACCCGGGTCCCCAGTGGCCGCGCTACACCCGGTCCCACCGCGACACGATGGTCTGGGACACCACCCCCCGGGTCGCCCCCGACCCCCTCGGCCCCGAACGCCGAATCTGGAGCACCCGCCGCCCCCCGACCGTCTGAGCCGAACGGCGCCGCCCGCCGGGGCCCGAGCCCGAGCCCGAGCGCGCACCGCCGGGCCGCGGGGCGGGCGGCCCGGCGTCGGGGATTGCCCACCGACTCGGATCGATGGAGACGGCCACCCCGTACGAGCGGTCCCGATCCCGGCGCTCGGTGTCCACTGGTCGATGCGTGTGCGCCACGGCAGACCACGGGGCCTACGCCTGGGCGTCGAGCCAGTCGCGGTAGGTGGGGCCGGCGAGGGTGGCGTGCGGGGAAGGAAGCAGGGCGCCGTTCTCGAAGACGTCGCGGTCCGGGTTGGCCGGGTCGCTCACCTCTTCGATGCGGACGTCGAGGCCGCGTCGGGCCAGCGCCAACTCGGCCATCGCGGCGAGGTTCTCCTCGCGGGGGCCGGCCACCTCCGCGAACGGGGTGCCCGGCGACTCGGTCGCCGGCCCGTCGCCGGTGGCCAGGTCGACCAGCCCTTCCGCGACGGCGCGGGCGGCGATCAGCTGGGTGCGCATCCTGGGCACGTAGCAGACGTCGCCCTGGATCCCCCAGCTCGCCAGCTCCGCCACGAACTCGTGGAACTGCGCCGCGCGCAGGATCCGAACCGGCAACGGACCGGCCAGCACGGCCTGTTCGTGGGCCAACTTGGCCGCGTTGTAACCCGCGATCGAGGCATCGATGCCGATGATCGAGGCCACCACCATACGATTCACGCCGGCCTTGACACCCGCCTCGTGCAGGTTGCGCGCCGAGGTGGTGAAGAACTCGGTGGCCTCGTGCTGTTCCGGCGACGGTGTGCTGGACACGTCGATGATGCATTCGACGCCGGTCAGCGCCGCTTCGAGACCTTCGCCGCTGATCACGTCCACGCCGACGGACCGGGAGATCGGGACGGCCTCGTACCCACGCTCCCCAAGCACGTCCACGACATGCCGCCCGGCCCGCCCGGTCGCCCCGACGACGGCAATCTTCGAACGAGTCTCCATGGTTCTCTCCCTCTACGACGGTGTGCGATCTCCAACCCGGCGGCACCGGATTGCGTCGACACAGCCCTGACGGACCCCGGCCCGAAGATGTGACAGCCGGGGAAGAGAAACCTCGATCCGGGTTTCTTCGAAGCCCGGTCCACGAAAGTCGCGACCCGCTCCGGGCCACCTGCTCATCCATGGGTCGGTCCGTCGATCGGTCGGTCCGTCGCGCCGTCGTCACCCGCCGGCCTCCGGCCGGACCGCCCGCCGGGGCGACAAGGAGGACGGACGTGAGGCGATGACCGGTTCCCCGGCACACGACGCGGCGAGCGACGCCCCCTCGGACGCCGCGGGACGGGTCTTGACCGGGATGCGCGTCCTCGTCCTGGAGCACCACGACCGCCGCCGCGAGGTCGTCGAGGCCACCGGACTGAGCGCTGCGCGATAGCGCATCCCCACACCGGCTTCGGCACCGGCACTCGTGCCCGTGACCGTGCCCGTGAGCCACTCGCCGCCATCCACCGACGAGTTCCGCCGACCGGCGCTCGGACCGGGCGAGTCCGCGGACGCGGACCCCGCGGATCGGCGGAGCGGCTCGGCAGGCAGGATGGGGTGGCATGACAGAGAACATCGCACCCGTGTCCGCCCTGCTCGTCGTCGACGTGCAGATGGCCTTCGTCACCGGAGCCGGCGCGGTACCGGCGGCGGAGCGCGTGGTGGAACGGGCCGCCACGTTGATCGCCCGGGCCCGGGCGAGTGGTGCGCTGGTGGTGCATCTCCAGAACGACGGGCCGGTCGGCGCGGACGACGAGACCGGCACGCCCGGGTGGGAATTGCGGCTGCCGGTGGCGGCCGGCCCCCGCGAGGTGGTGATCCGCAAGACCGAGGACGACGGCTTCGACGGTACGCCGCTGGCCGACCTGCTGACCCGGGCGGGCGTGACGGGTGTGGCCGTGTGCGGGGTGATGTCCGAGATGTGCGTGGGCGCGACCGCGCGGGCCGCGCTGGAACGGGGCTACCGGGTGGTGCTGCCGCACGACGCCCATGCCACGTACGACATCCCGGCCGCGCCCGGCATCAGCGCGGCGGTACCGGCGCCGATGGTCTCGCGGGTGGCCGAATGGGCGCTGGGCGACGAGGTCGAGATCGTCGCCCACGCCGAGGACGTGGCCTTCACCGCCGCGGGAGTCGCGGGAGCCGCCGCTCGGCCCGCCGAGGACACCCGGGACCCGGCGTAGTTCACACCCGGGCTCCTGCGGTACTCCACGATCTCGACCGACGCTCGTCGACGCGACGCGACGCCGACGCGGCGCGGCACGGCACGGCGCAAAGCGACCCGGCACAGCACGACGACACGGCCCGGCACCGTTGGATCATTCGGCTCCGCCGATCACGGCTTCGGCCTCCCGGAGGGGGATCGTGCGTGCCGCGGCCACCCTTCGCGCCAGATCCCGGTCGAATGCGGCCGACAGGAGGTCGAGTCGAATCCGGTCCCGGGCCTGCTCGAATGGCGGTATCGCGGCCGACGGACCGACCGCACCCGCCAGTTCGGCGTAGCGGTCGCGCACTCGCGCCTCGGACACCTCCTCCGGGACTGCCGCCGGCAACCGGCTCAGTGCGCGTGAGAGTTCGGCGGTCTCGATGCGCGCGAAGCCGTCCTCGTCGTAGCGCGGCACGCCCGGCACCGGATGCCCCGCCGCCCGGGCCGCCGCGCGACGCTCGTTCTCGGCGTCGAGTCGGGCCTGAAATCCGGTCTCGGTCGGGTCGGCCAACATCCCGGCCTGCTGCGCCCGGCGCCGCAGCACCGATTCCGTGGCCGCCGCCCGCAACGCCCGTTCCATCAGCACCTGGTGCGGCGTCCGACCCGAGATCGCCGTCCGCCAATAGTCGGCGCGTGCCCCGGTCATCGGGTACTCCGCGACCACCTCGGCGCGCAGCCGCACCGCCGCACGGCGCAACTGCCCTGCCGTGATCGGTACTTCGTCGACGGTCGCGACCACGGCGGTCGGCGCCACGGCAGCCGCGCGCGAGGGCGGGGCGCCGTCGGATGCGGGCGTCGTCCGTCCGGATGCCGGGGACGGGCCCAGCAGGGCCGGCGAGACGCCCACGACCGTGATCGCCACGGTCAGTGCGGCGGCCCAGCCGAGCGCCCGCCGCCGGCGACGACGAGCGGGGCCCGTCTGCGGCTCGACGCCGCGCACCGGCCTCTGGACCCGTCCCCGGCGGGCCATCAGGCGACGACCTTCAGGTCGAACACGTGCAGCCCGGGTCCGGCGATCGGGCTGCCCGCCGGCAGGGTCACCGAATCCACCGTCCGGGACGGGTCGATGGACAGTGACGCGACCCGTACCGTGACGTCCTCCTCGGACCGCGCCGTGGCCGGATTGCGGTAGTCGGTCTGCGGCTTGTGATGGTAGGCGGCGCGGACCGCGACCTGGTCGGACGGGCCGGCGGCGGTGCTCCACCAGTCGCCCAGGGCGAGCGTCGCCGTCGAGGAGGTGCCGTCGGTGTAGGTGACGGTGACGGTCCCGCTCTGCGCGCCGTAGGCACTCGCGCCCAGTACCACGAGGCGACTGCCGCTGCCGGTGAGGGCGATGCGCTGCCCGGCCACCTTGACGTTGTCCGGCAGGCCGTATGCACGCGGGTGCCACGTGAATGCGGCGCCGCCCGCGGTGACCGTGCCGCCCGGGAGGTATCCGGCCGCCGCCAGTGCGGGGCCGGAGTAGCTGCGTCCGGACAAGCCGAGGCCGCCGGTGTTCGGGTTGGCGTCGTCGCCGACCCCGACGTTGTTGTACGCGGCGGCGATCGACGCATACCGCGGCGCCTGCATCGCAGGGCCGTTGTAGGCACCCCGGTTGACTCCCGTACCCCCGGCCGTGACGGGGTTGCCGAAGTAGTCGTGTGGGCCCATGCCCGATACCGCGACCCCGCTGCCCAGCGCGGGAGATCCGGCGAGCAGCGCGTAACCGCCCGCGTCGGTACGGCCGGTCGCGGTGCCGGGTGCGGCCAGGCCCGGGTCGGTGGTCACGGCCGAGGTGTCGCCGGTCGGCGCGGTGAAGCCGCCGTGGTAGACGTTCGCCTGGTAGCTGATGCCCGCTCCCGTGGGCAGCGCGCCCTGGCCGGCGACGAAGACGTTGTTGGCGACCAGGGTGTTCGCCGAGGGGCCGCCCGGGAGTTCGACGTCCAGCTTCTTGCTCGGGCAGAAGAACGTGTTGTTGTACATCCGCAGCGGGCTGGTGTTGTCGCCCGATGCGTTGGCCCGGATCCGGCAGTCGTCCTGGGCGATGTTGAAACGCAGGATCTGGGTGGCGTGGAAGTTGCCGAGGGCGGTGCAGTTCTGGCAGCCGAGGTAGAAGCCGCCGCCGTTGTCGTGTGAGTAGTTGTACTGGTAGGTGCACGAACCGGTGATCGCGCCGTCGCAGTCCCAGGCTGTGGAGTCGAAGATCGACGGCCGTTGCCGGGTGACTTCGTTGTACTGGAAGACGGGGTCACGCGAGTTGATCGGCCACATGCCCGCGAAGTTGCCGTTGACGTAGGGGTACTTGCCGCCTCCACCATCGTCGAGGAGGTTGTGCTCGATCAGCGGCGCGTCCGAGCCGTGCACCACGATCCCGTCGCCGCCGACGCTGCGGATGGTGTTCGCCCGAATCAGCACGTCGCGGTGGAAGTCGGCGGGCTTGACCGAGATCTTGATACCGCCGCCACCGGTGTCGTGCACCTGGTTGTCGGTGATGGTCAGGCCCTCGATCGGGCCGGCGGTCGCCCGGCCGAGCACCACGATGCCGGCCGAGGCGGAGAACCAGCCCGCGTTGGTACCGGTCTTGTCGCTCCAGCCGGCGACATCGGAGACCTCCAGGTCGCGCAGCACGATCCCGTACTTGCGGGCCGGGGTGGTGGTGTCGACTTGAACTCCGGTACGCAGGGCCTGTGTCGGCGCCGGGTTGGTCACGTGGAGGCCCTGCACGGTCCACCAGCTCCGGTCGACCAGGCGCAGCGTGGCGGGTCCGCCGGTGCCCTGGATCACCGGGCGCGGGCCTTCGCCGTAGGCGCCGATCGTGATCGGGTTGCCCGCGGTGCCGGAGCCCTGCGGGGTGAGCGTGCCGATGCACAGGGTGCCGGCGCGGAGCAGGATGCGGTCGCCGGGTTGGTGGGTGCGGGTGTTGATCGGGGCGAGGTCGCCCAGCGGGTCCTCGGGGGTGGTCCCGGTGGCGCCTGGGCGGCCTACGCCGCAATCGACGTATGTCGTGGTCGGCGATGCGGCCGTGGGCGTGGCCGCGGATGCGGGTGCGCCTGCGGCGGCTTGGGCGCAGAGCAGGCCCGCCGTGGCCAGCAGGGTCGCCGAGAGGGTGAGGGTCAGGGGTCTGAAGCCGTGCATGTGACCTCCGGTCTGGGGGGTCTTGCAAAGAGCCTCCGGCTGGGGCCGGAAGATGTGTGGGCTCCTCACGCGCCGACCGACCGAGGGTCTTTGGCGGGCCTGGCGCTTCGGTTGCTCCGGGTGGCCTCAAACGCCGGCCGGGCTGGACTGGGCCTCAAGCCCGGCCGGCCCGGGACTGCGGAGTTCGGGCTCGATCGAAACGGATCGGGGGCGATATCCGCCCGGTTGTTCGCATGCCGGCCGGGCGCGTCTTCGGGTCCGGCCGGCATTCGGGCGTTGTTCAGGCCGAGTGGGTCAGGGTTGCCGGTTCGACGGCGTGGGCGAAGGGGATGCCCTGGGTGTAGCGGTCGAGTTCGTCCAGGGCCAGGGCGACCATGCGGCGCAGTTCGCCGCCGAGGGAGCCGGCGATGTGTGGGGTCAGGAGCACGTTGGGCAGGTCGTAGAGCGGCGAGGCGGCCGGGAGGACGTCCGGTTCGGTGACGTCGATGACCGCGTCGAGGCGGCCCGCGACCAGTTCCTCGGTGAGGGCGTCCTGGTCCACGAGGGAGCCGCGGGCGGTGTTGATCAGCGTCGCGCCGTCCCGCATCAGCGCGAGCCGGCGGCGGTCCAGGAGGTGCCGGGTGGACTCCAGTTCGGGGGCGTGCACGCTGACCACGTCCGAGCTTCGCACCAGTTCGTCCAGCTCCACGCTGCGCGCGCCCAGTGCCTCCGCCTGATCGGCGGTCACGTACGGGTCGTGCAGCAGCAGTTCGAAATCGAACGGACGGAGCAGTTCGAGCACCCGGCGGCCGATCCGGGAGGCGCCGACGATGCCGATGGTGCGTCGGTAGTTGCCGAATCCCGGGAATCGCGCGTCCCAGTCCACCAGGCGCCGTTCCGCGCGGTAGGCGTCCCGGATCCGCAGGACCCGCTTGTTGGCGAACAGCACGGCGGCGACGGTGTATTCGGCCACCGGCAGGGCGTTGGCGGCGGCGCCCGAGGAAACGATCAGGCCGCGTTCCCAGGCGGCGTCGGTGAGGTGGTGTTTGACCGAGCCTGCCGCGTGGACCACCGCGCGCAGTCGCGGCGCCCGGGCCAGCACCGCCGCGTCCAGGCGGGCGCTGCCCCAGCAGGTGAACAGGACTTCCGCCTCGGCCAGTGCCGCGGCGGCCTCGGGACGGTCGAAGTCGTCGGCGATCAGGTCGAGATCGACGTCGGCCAGCGCGCCGAGCCGCTCGCGGGCCTCGGCGTCCAGGATGCGTCCGGCCACGGACGGGTCCATCGCGAGCAGGAGTCGGGGCCGGTGCCGCGCCGGCGCGGACGTACCGGCGGGGGACTCGAATCGGGTGGTGCCGTTGGTCACTTGACGCTCCCCGCGGACAGGCCCGCACGCCAGTGGCGCTGGAGCGAGACGAAGGCGACGACCAGCGGGACCACGGCCATCAGCGATCCGGTGATGACCAGCGGATAGAACTCCGGGTACGCGTGCGCGTTGGTGTTCCACGAGTACAGGCCCAGGCTGACCGGGTACAGCTTCTGGTCGGAGAGCATCACCAGGGGCAGGAAGAAATTGTTCCAGATCGCGGTGAACTGGAACAGGAAGATGGTCACGAAGCCCGGCATCATCATCGGCATGGCGACCGAGAAGAAGGTCCGGATCTCGCCGGCGCCGTCCATCCGGGCGGCTTCGAGCACCTCGCCGGGGATGTATCCGGCGCTGAACACCCGGGCCAGGTAGACCCCGAACGGGTTGACGATGACCGGGATGAACACCGCCCAGAAGGTGTTGACCAGGCCCACCTTGGACGCCAGCAGGTACAGCGGCAGCGCGACGGCGGTGGTGGGCACGAGCACGCCCAGCAGCACCCCGCCGAACAGCTTCTCCTTGCCGGGGAAGTCGAACTTGTCGAACGCGTAGCCGGCCAGCACGCTGATGAACGAGCCCAGCGCCGCGCCGACGCCGGCGTAGAGCAGGCTGTTGAGGTACCAGTGCCAGTAGATGCCGTCGCCCTCGGTGCTGACGGCCTTGACGTTCTCGGTGAAGTGGAAGCCCTCGAAGGCGAAGCCGTCGCCGCCGAACAGGCCGCCCATGTCCTTGGTCGCGGCGATCAGCAGCCAGGCCAGCGGCAACATCATGTAGAGGGTGACCAGGACCAGGGCACCGTTGACGGCGACCTTGCCCATCAGCGCCTCGGTGGCGCGACCCTTGGCGCGCGGGCGGCGGGCGGGCTTGCTCGCGGGTGTGCGGGTCGGCGCGGGCGCGTCGGCCGCGACCCCGTCCGGCTGCTGCACGGTGGTGCTCATGCGGTCCTCCGTCCGGACGACAGGCGGGTGACGCCGAACGACAGCGCCGCGGCGAACACGGCGAGCAGCACCGAGGCGGCCGCCGCGAGGCCGAAGTCGTTGGCGCGGAAGGCGGCCGAGTAGGCGTACATGTTGGGTGTCCAGGAGCTGCCCACGGCGGGGTTGGCGTCGCTGAGGATGGACGGTTCGGTGAACAGTTGCAGCGAGCCGATGATGGTGAACAACATCGTCATCGCGACGGCGGCGCGGATCATCGGGATCTTCACCGAGACCGCGATGCGCACCGGTCCGGCGCCGTCCACGGTGGCGGCCTCGACCACCTCGCGCGGGATCGCCTGGAGTGCGGCGTAGAAGATGATCATGTTGTAGCCGATCCACTCCCACGTGGCGATGTTGACGATCGAGAACAGTGCGGTGTCCGAGGCCAGGAAGTCCCAGTGCAGGCCGCCGGATTCGAGCAGTTCCACGACCGGGCTCAGGCCCGGGGTGTAGAGGTAGACCCAGATCAGCGCGGCGATGATGCCCGGGACCGCGTGCGGCAGGAACAGGGCGAGTTGGAAGAACCGGCGGGCCCGGGCGAGCGCCGAGTCCAGCAGGAGCGCCAGTGCGAGGGCGGTGCCGACCATCACCGGGATGTACAGGAGGCAGTACAGCCCGATCGCGACGAACCCGTCGCGGAACTTCTCGTCGCCGAGCGCGTCGGCGTAGTTGCCGAAGCCGCTGAACACGCGTCTGGTGCCGCCGAAGCCCAGGCCCGAGGTCTTCTCGGTGAACAGGCTGAGCCAGATCGCGTAGCCGATCGGCACGACCATGGTGGCGATGAACAGCACGTAGAACGGGGTCAGGAACAGCGCGGCGGTGGTCTTCCGGCGCCGGCGTCCGGCGCGCAGGGATGTGTTCATGGAACTGCTTCCTCGTGGCGGTCCCCCGGTGCGGGCGGCGCGGGGTGCCGGGGGCCTGCGGATCACGGGCCGACGGGCGGCCTCGCAGGGCTGGTGCCGTGGCCGGGAACCGGTGAGCGTTCCCGGTCACGGCACCAGTGGTCAGCTCTTGACCGAGATGCCGCGCTTCTTCAGGTCCTCGACGGTGCTCCGCTGGGCCTCCTCCAAGGCGCCCACGATGCTGCCGCCGCTGGAGAGCTTGCCGAACTGGTCCTTGAGGATGGTGTTGGTCTGGGTCATCGACGGGCCCCAGGTCCAGCCGCCGCCGATCTTGCCGGTCGCCTCGGTGAACAGCGGGTAGATGTCCTGCTTGCCGAAGTAGCCGGTGTCGAAGAACTGCGCTGCGACGGGCACCAGCTCGGTGGCGGCGGGGTAGGCGCTGGAGGTGCCGGAGGCGATCCGCGCGGAGATGCCCTCCTTGGTGGTGGTCATCCACTCGATGAAGGTGAGCGCGGCCTTGCCCTTCTTGCTGTCCTTGCTCACCGCGAAGGTCGAGCCGCCGAGCATGCCGTTGGAGGGGGTGCCCCAGTCCGGCAGCGGCGCGACCGCCCACTTGCCGGCCAGGTCGGGCTGGCTGCTCTTGAGGACGCCCGCGCTCCACGAGGCGCCGACGATGCCGACCGTGCCGCCGCTCTTGAGGTCGGCGTTCCACTGCTGGCTGAACGAGGGCTGCACGCGCACCAGGTCGTCGGAGACGAGCTTGTTCCAGTACTCGCCGACCTTGCGCGCGTTCGGGTCGGTCAGCGAGACCTTCCAGGCGTCGCCCTCGGTGCCGAACCACGCGCCGCCGGCCTGCCAGGTCAGCCCGGCCATGGTGCTGGGGTCGTCCGGGTAGAAGGTGCCGATCCGGGCGTTCGGATCGGCCTTCTTGACCTGCTCGGCCGCGGCCCGGTACTCGTCCCAGGTCTTGGGCACGGCGATGTTGTGGTCGGTGAAGAAGTCCTTGCGGTAGTACAGCGCCATCGGTGCGGCGTCCAGCGGCACCGCCCAGGTCTTGCCGCCGAGTTCGGTCAGCTTGTTGACCGACGCGGGGAACTTCGACTTGAGGCCGGACACCTTCGACGTGAGGTCCTGCACGGCCCCCTGGCTGACGAAGTCCGGCAGTTGCGGGTACTCGATGGTCAGCACGTCGGGGGCGTTGCCCGCCTTGACCGCGTTGGCCATCTTCGCGTAGCCGCCCGCGTTGCCGGAGGGGATCTGCTCGTACTTGACCTGGATGTCGGGGTGCGACTTGTTGAACGCGTCCACGACCTCCTGGGTGCCCTTGGTCCAGGACCAGAAGGTGAGCTCCTGCTTCTGGCCCGGGGCGCCGCCGGGAGCGGCGGGGGCGGCTCCGGCGTCCTTCTTCTTGTCGTCGCCGCCGCCACAACCGGTGACGAGGCTCAGGGCGGTGACTATGCCGACGAGAGCCGTGCCGAGTCTGATGGATGTGCGCTGCATGGACGCTCCTGGGTCGAACCTGCATCGAAGGCGATAGCGAGCATCATTCGGTCAGGAGCGAACAGCGTCAAGAGCAAATGAACAATCGATGAAAAACGAAACTCGCTATGATCGTTCGATCACAGAGTGGCTGGGTTACTTTCGCTTGTCCGGATCGGTTCGGTCCGCGTGGTCGGCTCGATTCGCTCGCCCTCCCCCCGCTCGGCCGGCTCCCCCGCGTCGGCCGGTTCGGTGGTGGCCCGCAGCCGCAGCCTGGGCACCAGCGAGATGTGTCGCGGCGCGCGCCCGTCGTCCCCGTCGGCCAAGCGCGCGGCGAGCAGCTCGACCGCGATCCGGCCGACCTCGTGCTTGGCCGGCGCGATCGCGCTCAGCGGCGGATCGGCCAGCGCCGCCACCTCGTCGTCGTAGGCGATCAGCGCCAGGTCGCCGGGCACGTCCAGGCCCGCCGCGCGCAGCCGGGACACCAGCAGCAGCGCGTCCTGGTCGTTGTGCACGAGCGCGGCGGTGGCCGCACCCGAGCGCGCCGCCTCGATCACCCGCGACACCGCCCGGTCGAAGCCGTCCGCGTCCTCGCCCGGATGCGGCGTCTCCACCCCGGCCGGGTCCGGCGGGGTCAGCCCCAGGGCGGCCATCGCCGCGGTGTACCCGGCGTGCACGGCCGGCGTGGTCGGACTACCCAGCCGGGCCACGAGCAGGATGCGCTCGTGGCCGAGCGTGCCCAACCGGCGCACCGCCTGGGCCGCGCCCAGCGCGTGGTCGGAGGCGACCCGGTCCAGGTGTTCGAGCCCGGAGCCGATCTCGGCCCGGCGCTCCACCAGCACGACGGGCACCGGGAGCCGCCCCATCCACGCGTCCTCGCCGCCCGGTCCCGGCGCCCGCGAGGGGGTCAGCAGCAGGCCGTCCACGCCGCCGCGCAACAGCTGGTCCACCTGGTCGCGGTCCTCGCTGGGCAGATAGCGCGAGATGCCCAACACCAACCGCCCGCCGATCGCCTCGACCGCGTCCCGGGCGCCGCGCACGACCTCCGGGAAGTAGTAGGTGGCGGACGGCACGAGCATGCCCACCGTCGGCCCCTCGTGGCCGTTCGCCGGCGGCCGGCCCGGCTCCGGCGCGGAGGGGCGGGCGTGCGGCAGGGTGGCACCGCCGTGCACCCGGGCCAGCAGACCGCTCGCCACCAGGGCGGTCACGTCGCGCCGCACGGTGACCAGGGACACGCCCAGTTCCTCGGCGATCTCGACCACCTTGACGCTGCCCTGTTCACGGGCCGTCCTGAGAATGAGTTCCTGCCGCTGTTCCGCCAACACCGTGGACGTCGTCCTTCCGATCAGCGCACGCCCGGAACGGGCCGTGCCCCCCTGCGCCCGGCTGCTGTCCGGCCACCGGCTCAGCCTAGGGCATCGCCATTCGATTTTGATTGAAAAGGATCGTTCGATCAAACCGACTCTTGACCTGATCGATCGACCCCGCCTAGCGTGTCGGGGCCCGGGCGCGTCCAGCCGAGGAGGTCCGTGCACACGTCGAGGAGATCCGTGAACCCACCGCACCCCTTCGTGCTGCCCCCGGAGGACCGCACGCTGAGCCCGTACACCGGCTGGACCCGCGCGCACTGGGAGGCGGTGGCCGACGGCCTGCTCGCCGCGGTGCGCCCGTACCGCTCGCCGGGCGGTGCGCTGATCGCCCTTCCCGGACGCACGAGTTGGTCCGGCGAGCGCTCGGACGGCCTGGAGGGCTACGCCCGTACGTTCCTGCTCGCGGCGCTGCGCGCGGCCGGCACCGTCGCCTGCGGCCGGCCCGTCCCGGCGGGGCTGCTGGAGCCGTACGCGGACGGGCTGCGCACGGGAACGGCCGTGCCGGGCACGGCGGATGCGGAATCCTGGCCGGCCGTGGTCGATCGCGGCCAGGCGATGGTGGAGGCCGCTTCGGTGGCCCTGGCCCTGCACCTGACGAAGGATCAACTGTGGGACCGGCTCGACGAGTCCACCCGCGAGAGGGCGGCCGACTGGCTCGCCGGTGCGCTGCGGCACGAACCGGTGGACAACAACTGGTGGCTCTTCCCGGTCGCGGTGGGCACCTTCCTGGAGGCGGCCGACCGGCACACCGAGCAGGCCCGGGCCGCGATCGACCGGGGCCTGGCCCGCATCGAGCGGTGGTACGTCGGCGACGGGTGGTACACCGACGGCGCCGGGCGCTACTTCGACCACTACAACGGCTGGGCCATGCACCTGTATCCGCTGCTGTGCGCGGCGGTCGCGGGCGCGCCGGCCGACCCGGTCCGGCGCGAGCGGCTGCGCGAGTTCCTGACCGGGTACGGCCGGCTCTTCGACCGCACCGGCGCGCCGCTGCACCAGGGGCGTTCGCTGACCTACCGATTCGCCGCGGCGGCCCCGCTGTGGCTGGGCGCGCTCGTGGACGCCACACCCTACGGGCCGGGCACCACCCGACGCCTGGCGAGCGGCGTACTGCGGCACTTCCTGGACCGCGGCGCCGCCCGCGACGGCCTGCTCTCGCTGGGTTGGTACGGCCCGGACGCCGCGACCGTGCAGCCCTACTCGGGCTCGGCGTCGCCGTATTGGGCGGCCAAGGGCTTCGTCGGCCTGCTGCTGCCCGAGCGGCACGAGGTGTGGACCGCGCGCGAGTGCGCCGGGCCGGCCGAGGAGGCGGAGCCCGACCCCGCGCTCGGCCTACCCGGTCCCGGACTGCTCGTGCACGCCGGGCACGGCGTGGCCCGGTTGGTCAACCACGGCGCCGACCACCAGCCGGCCGCGCCGGCCGCCGCGCTCGACGCGGACGATCCGCTGTATGCGCGGCTGGCCTACTCGACGCTGACCGGCCCCACCCGCGGCGGCGATCCGGCGGACAACCACATCGGTCTGGTCCTGGCCGATCGGGTGACCGAACGCGGCCGGATCCAGCCGCTGGGCGCAGGTCCCGGATGGGCCGCCTCGGCGCAGTCGCCCACCCTCGACGGGCAGCCGGTCCCGGACACCCGAATCGTCACGGTCAGCGTGGTGCGCGGCCCGTACGAGGTGCGCGTGCACCACGTGCGGGCGGCCGCGGGCACCGCGGTGCGCGAGGGCGGGTGGGCGCCGGCGGCCGGGCCCGACGAGGAGGTGCGCTCCTCGGTCGACGGCCTCGGTGCCCGGGTGGCCACCGCGTCGGTGCACAGCACGCTGACCGGCGCGCACGGCTGGGACCGGGCGGCGGTCGGCGCGGCGCCGCACGGGACCGCGTTCGGCGAGCAGGCCGAACTCGCCGTGCTGGAGGGCACGGTGGCGGCCGGCCCGCTGGTCACCGTGCTGTCCCTGACCTGGGCGGACGCCGCGCCCACCCCGGAGCCGCGGGTGTCCGCGACGGCGTCGGGCGTGGACGTGACGTGGGCCGACGGCGGCGTGAGCCGGATCCGGCACGCGCAACCGGATCACTGCTCGGTCACCCACGAACCCGCCTGATCGGATCGCCCTCCCGGCACCGGATCGCATTCCGGGGCAGGCCGGCGCCGGCGCCGCCCGGAATCGTCCGGCGCCGGCTCGGATTTCCCGGAGCCGTCCGACACCCGGCGCGGGACCACTCCCGGCACCGGTTCGCATTCCCGGCAACGTGCGATCCCCGGTGCCGGGTCACCTCCGGGCGCCGGATGGCCCTCCCGGGCCGATCGGCTCCGGTCGTTCCGGAACCCCGCTCAGCCGGCCGGGCGACGCCGCACCATCACGGTGTTGTCCGTGCGGGTGATCGGCCGGCCCTCGGGGTCGTTCTGAATCCGCTCGTGCTCGTCCTTGCGGAGCACCTCCCACTCTCCCTCCGGGAGTTCGAGCGCGGCGAGCACCTCGTCGGGGGTCGGCAGGACCACGTCGGGGTGCGGGTTCTTCTCCCACGGCGGCATCCCCGAGTGGCCGACGATCAACAACACGCCGCCGGGTGCGACCGTCGTGGCGGCGGTGCGCAGGATCGCCTCGCGGTCCAACTCCCCGTGCGAGTGCAGGAAGTGCGCCGAGACCAGGTCGAAGGTGCCGGCCGGGAAGGTCGCGTTCAGGTCGTGCCACTGCCAGTCGATCAGATCGGCCACCTGCTTCGCCTTCGCGTGCTCGGCCGCCCGTTCCAGAGCGATCCGGGACACGTCGGTGGCGGTCACCCGCCAACCCCGCTCGGCAAGCCAGATCGCGTCGCCACCCTCGCCGCAGCCCAGGTCCAGGGCCCGGCCGGGCGGCAGGTCCGAGGTCTCCCGGACCAGGGCGGCGTTCGGCTTGCCGCTCCAGATGCGGGTGCTCTCCGCGTAGCGTGCGTCCCAGACCTCCGCTGCCGAGGGCTGTTCGGCGTGCTCGGCGATTCGGTCGTCGGTCATCGTGGGGTCCTCCGTGCGGTGGGGGATGCGGTCCGACCGCAGCCGATCGGGCCGGGCGGCGTGTGGTTCGGCGCCCGATCGACATGGTCCGCCCGCTGCACCGCGGTTGACAAACGTTGTTGCCGAGTCGGCAAATGGAGCCATGAAAGATGGCGAACTCGTCTCGGTCCTGACCGCCGTCGGCCCGCGTCTGCGAGCCCTGCGGCAGGAACGCGGCACCACCTTGACCGAGCTGAGCACGACGACCGGGATCTCCCCCAGCACGTTGTCCAGGCTGGAGTCCGGGCAGCGCAAACCCACCCTGGAACTGCTGCTCCCGCTGGCGAAGGCGTACGGCGTGCAGTTGGACGAGTTGGTGGACGCGCCGGAGACCGGTGATCCGCGGGTGCACGCGCGCCCGATCCAGCGCTTCGGCATGACCATCATCCCGTTGACCCGGTACAGCGGCGGGCTGCACGCGTTCAAGCAGATCCTGCCGCCCGGACTCGGCGGGACCCGACCGGAGTTGCAGACGCACGAGGGTTACGAGTGGATGTACGTCCTGTCCGGTCGGCTGCGGCTGTTCCTGGGCGAGCACGATCTCGTGCTGGCCGCGGGGGAGGCCGCCGAGTTCGACACCCGTACCCCGCACGCGTTCATCTGCGCCGGGCCGGAGCCGGTGGAGTTCCTCAGCCTGTACGGCAAGCAGGGCGAGCGCATGCACGTACGGGCCCGGCCCGGTGGCGGGTGAGGACGCTCCGCGCGGACGGCCGGGCCGGTGGGTCGCCGCGGTACGGCGACCCACCGGCCCGCCCCGGTCCCGCCGGCGTGGGTCGGCGGACGGGGTCGATCAGAAGGTGACGTCGGTGCACTGGTAGAAGGCGTTACCGGTGTCCGCGATGTCCCAGACCGCGAAGATCACCGCCTTGCCGCTGCGGCCGGCCGGGAGCGTGCCGGTGTGCGAGACGGTCGCGGCGGGTTGGACCCCGCCGTAGGGGACGGTCAGGAACGGGGTGCTCTCCAACTGCGCCCGGGTGATCGACTGGCCGGGACTCCAGCTCGACTTGGTGATGAAGTAGCGGAACGACGTGGTGGCGTGCCGCGCGGTGAGCTTCCAGGTGAACGTCTTGCTCGACCCCGAACTCACCGGGGTGCTCGGCCACGCGCCGCCACGCGGGTCGTCGAGTTCGGCGAATCGGCTGTTGCCGCCCGCGCAGAGCCTGCCGTCGGCCGGTCCGCGCGCCGGGAAGCCCTTGGGGCCCTCGACGCTCTGCGGCTCCCACTGGATCTCACCGCAGTTGCTGACGGTGCCCTGGGCACAGTAGGCGGCACGGCTCGGCGGGCTGGTGACCCAGCCGTGCGCGCCCGCCGTGCCGGCCATCATCAGGGGAAACGAGACGGCGGGGATGGTCAGCGCCGTCAGGATGGTCCTTTTACGCATGGAACTCTCCTAGGGGACGAGTGAATGCGAAGGACGTTCGAACGGTCCGGGTCCGCGTCGTACGCCTTATTTCACCGGTTGTTCACATCCGTAGTGCGCTCCTCAAGTTAAGAGGTCCAGACCACTCGGTCAATGGTCTGGACCACGTCAACGAAAGCGAAGTCCCTTTCCGGACAATGCGGTTGGCGATCATGCCGGCGCCGGCGGTGTGGGCCGGGACCGCGCGCGGGCCGGGGCCGATCACCGGACCCGATCGCCGCCCGTCTCGAACTGCGGCGCCAGTACGTCCAGTTCGGCCATCGCGCCGACGGTGATCTCGCGGGTCAGCCGCTCGGCACCGGCCGCGTCGCCCTCGCGGACCGCCTCGGCGACACGTACGTGCAGCGTGACCGCGGTCGGGTCCGGGTCCGGGAACATCACGTGGTGGTGGGTGCGGCCGGTCAGCACCTCGGCGACCACGTCGCCCAGCCGGGCGAACATCTCGTTGCCCGACGCGGCCAGGATCACCCGGTGGAAGGCGATGTCGTGCACGAGGTACGCCGCCAACTGCCGACCGCGCGAGGTGGAGACCATGCCCAGCGCATGCTCGGTCAGCGCGGCGCACTGGGCCGGCGTCGCGGACGCCGCGGCCAGCGCCGCCGCCGCGGGTTCGATCGCCGAGCGCAGCGCGGTCAGCGACCGGAGCTGGCGCGGGCGATCGGCGCCGGCCAGACGCCAGCGGATCACGTACGGGTCGAAGACGTTCCACTGCTCGGGCGGGCGTACGGTGACCCCGACCCGGCGCCGCGACTCGACGAGCTGCATCGATTCCAGCACCCGCACGGCCTCGCGGACCACGGTGCGCGAGACCTCGAAGCGGTGCTCCAGCTCGTCGGTGCGCAAAATCGTGCCGGCGGGGTAGGCGCCGGCCGTGATGGCCGGCCCGAGGGACTCCAGCACCTTCATATGCAAGCCCCGGCCCTCGTTCTCCATGGCCTCAGCCTACTGGGAGGGGTGCGCCGAGCCGCTCGGATTACGTATGACTTAATTGTTCCGAAGTCTTGATTAAGTACTACCTATGCGTTTGGGTATGGGACGGCGCCCGAGCACCGGCCGGGCAAAGACAGCGAGGTATCGATGAACGCCCCCCACGTCGTGGTGGTCATGGGTGTGTCCGGCACCGGGAAGTCCACGGTCGGCCGCATGCTGGCCGCGGAACTGCGGGTGCCCTACGCGGACGCGGACGACTTCCACCCACCCGCCAACGTCGCCAAGATGTCGGCCGGGATCCCGTTGGACGACGTGGACCGCGCGCCGTGGCTGGACGCCATCGGCGACTGGCTCGCCGCACACGAACACTCCGGCGGCGTGGTCGCCTGCTCCGCGCTCAAGCGCGCCTACCGCGACCGGCTGCGCCGAGCGGTCCCCAGGGTGATCGCCGTCCATCTCGTCGGCGACCGCGCGCTGATCGCCGCGCGCCTGCACGAGCGGACCGGCCACTTCATGCCGGAGGCGCTGCTCGACTCGCAGTTCGCCGACCTGCAACCTCTGCAGCCGGACGAGGCCGGCCTCGCGGTCGACGTCTCACCCGGACCCGAGGCCATAACCGAACAGGCCGTCGCCGCGCTGCGCCGGCTCGAAGCGGATCAGGGAACCACGTGAGCACCATCGACCTGCCGGCGCTGGCGGCGGGGGCGCCCGCCGCGCCGATCACCTCGGCCGGACACGCCCAACTCGGCCTCGCGGTGCTCGTCGGCATCGGCGTGATCGTGTTGCTCATCGGCCGGTTCAAGCTGCACGCCTTCCTCGCGCTGACCATCGGGTCGCTCGTGCTCGGCGCGGTGGCCGCGGCTCCGCTGGACAAGGCGATCGCCAGTTTCACCTCGGGTCTGGGCTCCACCGTCGCGGGCGTGGGCGTGCTGATCGCGCTCGGCGCGATCCTGGGCAAGCTGCTGGCCGACTCCGGCGGCGCCGACCAGATCGTGGACACCATCCTGGCCAAGGCGAGCGATCGCACCATGCCGTGGGCGATGGCGCTGATCGCGGGCATCATCGGGCTGCCGCTGTTCTTCGAGGTCGGCGTGGTGCTGCTGATCCCGGTCGTGCTCCTGGTGGCCAAGCGCGGCAACCACTCGCTGATGCGGGTGGGCATCCCCGCACTGGCCGGCCTGTCCGTGATGCACGGCCTGGTTCCGCCGCATCCCGGACCGCTCGCGGCCATCGACGCGATCCACGCCGACCTGGGCGTGGTGCTCGCCCTGGGCGTGCTGGTGGCGATACCGACGCTGGCCGTCGCGGGCCCGCTGTTCGGCCGTTACGCGGCGCGCTGGGTGGACATCGCACCTCCGCGGGACCTGGTCCCGGAACGCTCCTCGGCGGACCTGGAGCGGCGGCCGAGCTTCGCCGTCACCGTGGGCACCGTGCTGCTCCCGGTGGTGCTGATGCTCGGCAAGGCGCTGGTCGACATCGTCGTCGACGACCCCGCGGACCGCGTCCAGCGGGTCGCGGACGTGGTCGGCTCGCCGTTGATCGCGCTGCTGTCGGCGGTGATCGTGGCGATGTTCACGCTCGGTCGGGCCGCCGGATTCACCCGGGACCGGCTGTCGACCACGGTGGAGAAGGCACTGCTGCCGATCGCCGGCATCCTGCTGATCGTCGGCGCGGGCGGCGGCTTCAAGCAGACCCTGGTCGACGTGGGCGTCGGCCGGATGATCCTGGACATCTCCGAGGACTGGTCCATCTCACCCCTGCTGCTCGCGTGGTTGATCGCGGTGGCGATCCGCCTGGCCACCGGGTCGGCGACGGTAGCGACCATCTCGGCGGCGGGTCTGGTGGCGCCGCTGGCGGCGGACATGAGCAGCACGCACACCGCCCTGCTCGTACTGGCCGTGGGCGCCGGGTCGCTGTTCTTCAGCCACCTCAACGACGCCG
Source organism: Embleya sp. L77 (assembly GCF_055557415.1). Classification (NCBI taxonomy): domain Bacteria; kingdom Bacillati; phylum Actinomycetota; class Actinomycetes; order Kitasatosporales; family Streptomycetaceae; genus Embleya; species Embleya sp. L77. The sequence goes on along the minus strand of NZ_CM145710.1, from coordinate 2,163,218 downwards.
GATTCTGGCTGGTCAAGGAGTACTTCGGGATGAGCGTGGGCCAGACGGTGAAGACCTGGTCGCTGATGGAGACGATCATCTCTGTGGTCGCGGGCGGCTTCGTGCTGCTGCTGTCGCTGGTGTTGTAGCGCGACCCGCCCCGGCGACGGGCGCGACGAGTGCGACCAGCCCCGGCGCCGGGTGCGACCGGGCGGCGCGGGGTGTACCGGGCGCGACGAAGGCCGCCCGATCCGGCGCAGCGCGGGGCTCGGTGCGGGGTCCACCGGGATCGGGCGGCCAGGCTCTAAGCTGCCGGCATGTCGGGTCCCCAGGATGCTGCCCATGACCAGGACCGAGTGCGGGCCGCCGCGTTCCGGCTCGTGACGGCGAGGGGTGGCGCCGCGGTCGCGCCGGAGGAGGTGGCCACCGCCCTGGAGCCCCCGCCGGCGGAACTCGACCTGGCCGATGCCGACGACGTGCTGCTCGCCGCCGTGCACTGGTCGCACCGACGAATCGCCCGGCGCTTCTTCGACCTGACCGCGGGCCGCTTCGGGCTGGCCGCGCTGCGGGCCGGCCTGGCGGACCTGCTGCCCCTGGACGAGGACCGCCTCCAGGAGAGCATGTTGGAGGTGGCCGTGTGGCATCGCAGCCTGGCCGCCCCGAAGGTCGCCGAGAGCAACCGCCGCGAACGCGAGGACCTGAGGGTGATCGTGCGCGGCGTGCTGCTCGACGCCCGGGACAACGGCGACCTGGTCGACGGCGTGGACGTGGACCGGACCGCGGCCGACCTGCTGGCCCTGATCGACGGCCTGAGCGTGCACGTCCTGCTCTACCCCGACCGGCTGAGCCCCGCCGCCGCGGCCCGCACGCTCGACGCCGAACTCGACCGGATCACCCGCTCCGACGGCGCACCCTCCGACACTCGGTGACCCGCCCCGCGCCCGCCCGATCCGCCCGCGCGGCCGGGAAAATGGCATGAGCCCGGGGCGCCCGGTGGACTAGCTTCCCCCCATGGTCACTCCGGAGAAGCTGCTCATCGAGCGGCTGGCACCGGCGTTCGCACAGGTCGCGGGCATGCCCGCGGACCCGTCGATACGTCGCGGCCGGCACGCGGACTTCCAGTGCGACGGGGCCCTGGCCCTGGGCCGACGCCTGGGCCGCGACGCTCGCGAGATCGCGGCCGAGGTGCTCCGGTACGCCGTGCTGGACGACGTGTGCTCGGCGGTGGAGATCAGCGGGCCCGGCTTCGTGAACCTCACCCTCGCGCCGACCGGACTCGGCCGGCTGCTCGCCGGGATCGCCGCCGACGAACGGCTCGGCGTGCCGCGGACCGCCCGGCCCGAGACGATCGTCGTCGACTACTCGGGCCCGAACACCGCCAAGGAGATGCACGTCGGCCACCTGCGCTCGACGATCATCGGCGATGCCGCCGTGCGGGTGTTGGAGTGGCAGGGGCACACCGTGCTGCGCCGCAACCACCTCGGCGACTGGGGCACGCCGTTCGGCATGCTGATCGAGCACCTCCTGGACGTCGGTGAGACCGAGGCCGCGCACGAACTCTCGGTCGGCGACCTGACCGGCTTCTATCAGGCCGCACGGCGGGCGTTCGACGCCGACGAGGCGTTCCGGGTCCGGTCCCGCGAACGTGTGGTCGCGTTGCAGGCCGGTGATCCGACCACGTTGCGGCTGTGGCGGGTCCTGGTGACCGAATCCAAGAAGTACTTCATGGCCGTCTACGCCCGGCTCGGCGTCCGGCTCACCGCGGACGACTTCTTCGGGGAGAGTCGGTACAACGATGAACTGCCGCCGCTGGTAGAGGAGTTGGCTCAGCTTGGTCTGCTTCGGGAGAGCGCCGGCGCGCAGTGCGTCTTCCCCGCCGGATTCGTCAACCGCGACGGCGAGCCGCTGCCGCTGATCGTGCGCAAGAGCGACGGCGGATTCGGTTACGCCGCCACCGATCTGGCCACCCTGCGGCACCGACTGCGGGACCTGGCCGCGGACCGGTTGTTGTACGTGGTCGGCACGCCGCAGAGCGAGCATCTGGCGATGGTCTTCGCGACCGCGCGGGACGCGGGCTGGCACAGTGCGGCCGCGGAAGGCGCGGACGGGGCCGATGCGACCGCGCGCGACGCGGGCCTGCCGCGTGCGACCGCGCGGGTCGAGCACGTCGGCTTCGGCTATGTCCTGGGTTCGGATGGGAAGATCCTGCGCACCCGGGCCGGGGACTCGGTCAAGCTGGTGGACCTGCTCGACGAGGCGGTGGCCCGGGCCGCCGCGACGATCGCCGAGAAGGACCCGGACCTGGATGCGGATGCGCGGGCGGCACTCGCCCGGGCGGTGGGCATCGGTGCGGTGAAGTACGCGGACCTGTCCGGGGATCGGCGCAAGGACTACCGCTTCGACTACGACCGGATGTTGTCCCTCGACGGCAACACCGCGCCCTACCTCCAGTACGCACACGCCCGAATCCGCTCGATCTTCGCCCGGGCCGCCATCGAGGCGCCCCGGGTGGCCGGGCCCCTGGTGATCCGGGAGCCGGCCGAACGAGCGCTGGCCCTGCGGCTCCTGGCCTTCCCGGACGTGATCGAGGAGGTCGGCGAATCGCTGGAGTTCCACCGCCTCGCCCACCATCTGTTCGAACTGGCCACCGCGTTCACCGGCTTCTACGAGAACTGCCCGGTGCTGCGCTCGGAGGGCGAGATCCGACACTCACGGCTGATCCTGTGCGACCTGACCGCACGCACCCTGGCCCGCGGCCTGGACCTGCTGGGCATCGAGACGCCCGAGCGGATGTAGGCGCCGTACCCGCGCTTGCGTCCGCACCCGCCCCCGCGTGCTCGGCGGGTGCGGGGGCGGGTGTGCGTGCCGTCGTGGCAGAGCCGTTCCCGAGCGGGGTCGACGTGGGGAGGGGCATCGACCCCGCTCGCCCGGAGGGTCCCGGCCCGGGTCGGGCCGGGACGCATCGGGGTCAGTCGCGGCGGCGCCGTACCTTGACCAGCACGCCGCCCACGCCGGCGACGCCGAGCAGGCCGGCCGCGGCGATCGCGGTCGGTCCGACGCCGAACGGGTCGTCGGCGGTGCGTGCCGCACCCGTACCGGTGTCCGTCGGCCCGAAGCCGCCCGCGAGGCCCTTGGCGTCGTAGCCGGAGCCCGGCAGCTTGTCCGCGTAGGCCCGGTGCACCCGGTCCCGGTACGCCGAGACGCTGCTCCCGCCGGCGCCGATCGCGCGTTTCGCGGCGGCGTTCAGCGGCAACACCCGGTCACCGCCCTGCACGTACCAGGCGTTGATCTGCGGCTCGCGGAAGACGATGCCACCGGCAAGCAGACGCGCGCCGGCCGCGGCGTAACGGGCCTCGTCGTCGCCGTCCGCGATGTTGACCACCTGTCGGCCCCGGGGCGTGTCGGCCGTCCACACCGACGCCTTGCGGCCGTCCGCGGCCACGACCGTGGCGGCCAGGAACTCCTGCCGGGCGATCGGCACCGGCCGAGCCCCCGGTCGGGCCGCGACGAACTCCGGGGCCAGCGTGTACACGGCGACCACGTCGCCCTCGATCCTGGGTGCCGCGTCCGCCGCGGCGAGCGCGCCGTCGCGGGCGAAGAACCTGGACAGCGTGTCGAGCGTGCCGGGCGCCGCGACCACGTCGCGCGCAGCGCCCACGCTGATCGCGTCCGGCGCCGGCGGCGCGGGTACGGACGCGGCGTGCGCGGACTGCGGGGTGAGCGTCAGGGTGAGCGCCGCCGCGAGGGTGCCCGCCGCGAACAGGCGCTTGATGCCGCCTCCGGTCATGGCGTCACGCTCCGATCCGGTAGAGCGAGTGGGTCCAGGAGAACTCGTTGTTGTCCACGTACCAGTTGTGCGCGGCCCAGTTGTAGCGGTAGTTGTCCGGCCACGGGTCGCCCCAGTAGACCCAGCTCTGCGCGGTGTCGTAGCCGTGGATCACGTGCATGTGCCCGCCGCCCGAGGACCATTGGATCCGGGTCTCGATCGGCCGGTTCGCGTTGATCTCGGTCTGGACCGTGCCGTACTGGAGCCAACCGCTCACGTAGGAACCGGAGTTGATTCCCGCCCAGCGCAGTGCGGTCTGCACGTTGCCCAGCGTGGCCTGCGAGTTGGGGCACTCGGTGCTCTGCGAACGGCCGAAGGCCGCGTTGCAGAACTGGTTCTGGCTGTAGCCGCGGCCGTACCAGGTCGCGATGGTGTTGCCCGCGCCCGCCCAGCACCAGTTGCTCTTCTGCTGGGCCTGCATGGTGATGTTCAGCTTCTTGGCGGCGAGCGCGAGTGGCTGCGCCTGCTCCGCGGAGCTCTGCGTCCGTGCGGCCGGTGCGATGGTGCCGGCGGTCGCGGCGGACGCGGCCGAGGGCACGGCGAGCAGCGCGGAGAGCAGCGCGACCACCGTGAGGGTCAGCGCCGACGTGCGGCGGCCGGATATGCGGCCCGTTCGTGGGGACGTTCGAGTCATGACGTTCCTTCCGTAACGGAGGGACGAGGTGGGGCGTGGTGGGCGTCCGGACGCTGCAAGGTGGAGCATCGGGTGTTGTCGTGGTGTGTTTCAAGACGCTTCAATGCGGGGTGAAGCGGTGGTGTGAACGCCTCGACCGGCCTGTGAACGACTCGTGACCGGTCGACCGGAACACCTCGGTCGCGAGCGCCGATCCCGACCGGTCCGCCGTGAACGTTCACAAGGGAGGCGAGCGATGCCGCGGACCGACACCCGGGGTGACCCGGTCGAGGCGGAGTTGGCCCGGGTCCTGCGTGCGGGGCCGTTCCATCTGGCGCTGCGCGCGGCGTTGGCCGCCCGCGGCCTGGCCCTGCACCGGGTGCAGCACCGGTTGGCCCAGCGCGGTGTGCAGGTCGGGGTGACCAGCCTCAGCTATTGGCAGCAGGGCGCGCGTCGGCCGCGGCGGGCCGAGTCGCTGCGCGCGGTGCGAGCGCTCGAAGAGGTGCTGGACCTGCCGCCGCACGCGCTGACCAGGTTGCTGGAGCCCGGGGTCACCGAGCGCACCGCATCGCGCTCCTATCGTGCGGTGGTGGAGGAGTCCGGCACGCTCGGCCGGTTGTTGACCGACCTGGAGTCGCCCGCGGACGGCGGCCTGCACACGGTGTGCCAGCTCGAACAGGTCCGGGTCGGCGCCCGGCGCGAACTCCTGGGCCGCGCCTCGCAACACGTGGTCCGCGCGCATCGCGACGGGGTCGATCGCTATCTCGCCATCCACATCGGCGACCGCGGCTGCGCGCCCGAGCAGGTCCGGGTCCGGGCGACGGAGAACTGCCGGGTGGGGAGGGTGCGCTGGAGTCGGGACGCCGCCGTGCTCGTGGCGGAGTTGTTGTTCGACGCGCGGTTGCGCTCCGGCGACACCTACGTCTTCGGCTACGGGTTCGAGGACGGCACCGGCGGGCCCAGCGACGAGTACGTGCGCGGCTTCACCTTCCCGTGCGGGCAGTACGTCCTCCAGGTGCGTTTCGACCTCGCCGCACTGCCGGTGCACTGCCGCCGGTTCACCCGGAGCACTGCGGGCGCGCCGCGCACCGACCGGCGTGATCTGACCCTGAACGGCCGGCACTGCGTGGTCCACCTGGCCGAACAGGACGTCGGGCCGGGCATCCTCGGCATTGGCTGGGACTGGGCCTGACCGCCCGGGAGTTCGGCCGCCCGGGTATCCGGTGGGCCGAACCGCGCATCACCCGATGGGCGCAGCAGCGGAAGCGCCCGGGTGCGCGATGGCGTTGGATGGGCCGCACCCGATGGAAGGAGCGGCGCGCGTGAGCGACGCGATCGAACGGCCCGTCCTGCGAGCCGCGCATTCACACCTGTATCCCGGCGCCCTGGTGCGCGTGCACGCCCCGGGGACGACCGATCCACACCGGGCCGGGACGGCGCCGGGCGACCTGCTGTTCGCGGACGGTTCGCGGACGACGGCGCAGGTGCTGGTCGACCCGGACGAGCGCTCGACGCTGTGGGTCGGGGAGTACACGACCGAGGGCGGCACCACCATCTCCGAGCGGGTGTGGTCGGTGCACCCCTCCCCCGACGGTTCGGGCGACGTGCTGCTGCGGATCGGCGCCCGGCTGCCGTAGGGCTCGGCGTCGCTCGCCACGCGCCGCCCGGATCCGCTCCGCCAACCGCACATCGCGCGGGTCGACCGGGCCACCGAGCGGCTTCAGGCCGACATGGCGGCCCGGGTCGAGTGACGGCCACCGTCCCGCGTGATCGCGCCCGCGAACAGCAGCACGCACAGCGGCAGCCACAGAACCCACGCGGCGAGACCGTCGCCGGCGAGCAGCGAGGCGGCGCTCACCACGATGTGCGCCGCGATCGCGCAGCCGATACCCCAGCGCGCGCCGCCGAGCACCTCCAGTCGGCGGGCGAGCGACTTGCACACCCACACCGCCTGTACCGCGGCACCGACGACCACGGTCCACATCACGATGCGTGTCCCCAACACCTCGCGCGCGGTCGGCGGGCCTCCGGTCTCTTCCGGGTCGAAGCCGTACAGCAGCGCGTCGCCCAGAAACAACACGAACCCGAACGCCCAGAGCGCTTCGAGTACGACGACGACCATCGCCACGCCCACGACCACGATTCGTTACGACTTCATGCGGCACACCATCGCGCATCGCCGTCCCGGTGTACGACGCGGCTGCCTCGCGGGCGGGCGCCGTCGTTTCGGTGTCTCGGGGACCCGGCCCATAGCATGTGGCGACGGGCCCACGACTGCGACTCGAAAAAACAAGGAGCGTTCGTGCGAGAGATCGCCGTGTTCAGCGGTAGCGCACATCCCGAACTGGCCGCCCAGGTCTGTGCACACCTGGGTGTCCCACTCAGTCCGACCCGGGTGAACAGATTCGCGAACGACTGCCTCGAAGTGCAACTTCAGGCCAACTGCCGTGAACACGACGTGTTTCTGATCCAGCCGCTGGTCGCGCCCGTCCAGGAGAACCTGGTCGAGTTGTTGCTGATGTGCGACGCCGCCCGCGGCGCCTCGGCGGGCCGGATCACGGTGGTGATGCCGCACTACGCCTACGCACGCTCGGACAAGAAGGATGCGCCGCGCATCTCGATCGGCGGCCGGCTGGTCGCCGACCTCATGGTCGCCTCCGGCGCGAGCCGGGTGCTGGCGATGACGCTGCACTCGCCGCAGGTGCACGGATTCTTCTCGGTCCCGGTCGACCATCTGCATGCGCTGCGCGAGTTGGCCGAGCACTTCCGGCGCTACGACCTGTCCAACACCACCGTGGTCTCGCCCGACCTGGGCAACGCCAAGGAGGCCGCCGCGTTCGCCCGGATGCTCGGCGCGCAGGTGGCCGCGGGTGCCAAGCAGCGCTTCGCGGACGACCGGGTGGCGATCAGCGCGGTGATCGGCGAGGTCGCCGGACGGGACGTGATCGTGCTGGACGACGAGATCGCCAAGGGCAGCACGGTCCTGGAACTGCTGGACCGGCTCCGCGAGTTGGGTGCGCGTTCGATCCGCGTCGCGTGCACGCACGGCCTGTTCGCAGCCGGGGCCCTCAAACGCCTCTCCGACCAGCCCGACGTGCTGGAGATCGTCTGCACCAACACGGTCCCGGTCCCCTCCGGTGAACACACCGACAAGCTGCGCGTGTTGTCCATCGCCCCCGCCCTCGCCGAGGCCGTCCGCCGCATCCACAACGGCGAGAGCGTCAGCGCACTGTTCGACATGTGAGCGACGCCCGCCCGCCCCTCGCCCGGGGCGGGCAAGCTCGCGGATCCACCGCGACGGTCGCGCGACTCGCCGCTGGGGGGCCATCGCGACGGTCCCCCGGACCGACCCGACGGACGGGCGGCCCGCCCGGATCCACCGAGACGGTCCCGCGTACCCCGCGTGGTACGGCCGCGATCACGGCCGTACCGAACCGCGGAGGGGCGTCACACGGCGGCTGCGACGGGGGTCGGGGCGTCGGCGCGGGTGGCGGGTGGTTCGTCCAGGGCGAGGATGGCGGCGCCGACGATGCCGGCTTCGGTGCCGAGGGCGGCGGGGACGACGGAGGGCAGTTTTCGGTGGTCCCGGGCGACGACGAGGCGTTCGAAGGTGGCCCGGGTGGGACGGAACAGGTGGTCGCCGGTGGCTCCGAGGCTGCCGCCGATGACGACGATCTCGGGGTCGAAGATGTTGACGAGTGAGGCGACGCCGGTGCCGAGCCAGAAGCCGAGCCGCTCGAAGAGGGCGTGCGCCGTGGGGTTCCCCTGTTCGGCGGCGGCGAAGACGGTCTCGCCGGTCACCTCGCCGGAACTCGGGGCGAAGCCCGCCAGCGCACCGTCGGGGTCGGCGGCGACGGCCTCGCGGGCCATGCGTCCGAGTGCCGTTCCCGACGCCTGGGCCTCCAGGCAGCCGGTGGCCCCGCAGCCGCAGATGTCGCCGCCTTCCGGGTTGACGATGATGTGCCCGACCTCGGCGCCGATGCCGGTGTGTCCGCGGTAGAGGGCCCCGTCGAGAATCAGGCCGCCGCCGATGCCCGTTCCCACGGTGAGGACGACGACGTCGGCGTGCCCTGCCCCGCCGCCGAGGCGCCCTTCGGCCCAGGCGGCGGCGTTGGCGTCGTTCTCCACGACGACGGGTAGGCCGGTGCGTTCGATCAACAGGTCCCGCAACGGCAGTTCCTGGTAGTCGTTGTTCGGCGCCCAGCGCAGGAGCCCGGCGGGCCACTCGACCATTCCCGCGGCGCCGACCCCGACGGCTTCGACGGTCGGGTACTCGGCGCGGAGGCGGGCGATCAGGTCCAGGAGGGCGATGGGGGTCCCGTCGCGTCCGGGGGGCGTGGGGATGCGCAGGTACCGCAGGATCTCTCCGGACGGGGTCACGACGCCGCCGGCGATCTTGGTGCCGCCGATGTCGAGGCCGATCGCGAGACGGGGGGTGGGCGCTGCCGCGCTCCGCGCGGGGGCCGAGAGGACGTGTTCAGACATGGGCGCAGGCTCCGTCTTGTGGTGGTGGGGTGGTGGGGCGGTGGGGCGGTGGTGGTGGGGTGGTGCGGGACATGTGGGCGCGGCGGCGCGGTCGGGTCGCGTTCGGCCCGGCGCTCAGCGCTCGGCGGTCGTGCCGACGTCCACGGCCCCTGCGATGACGTCGCGGATGACCATGGTTGCCGCGCCGCGAGGACCGTTCCAGTGCTCCCGGTCCTGGATGAGCAGGAAGGAACCCGGCGGCGGACCGGAGAAGACGGTGTACTCGTCGACGGCACGAAGCATCGCCTCGTGATAGTCGTCGCTGTACAGGACGAGCCGGTGTGCGTCCGACTCCGACGCGGTGACGGCGTCACCGGTGAAGATGATCTTCGCCGGATCGGTGCAGGTGATCATGGACGCCAGACCACGCCCGAGCGCGGTGCCCGCGTCGACGAAGGCCTTCCGGGCGCCGGCATCCTGGTCGGCGGCACGCGCGCGAGCCTCGGCCAGGTCCTTGGCGTCGGCGGCCTTGACGATCGCCGACGTGGTGGCCACGGCCTCCACGCATCCGCGATTGCCGCAGCGACACGGCTCGCCGCCGGGCACGGCGACTATGTGGCCGAGTTCCCCGGCCTTGCCGGTCGCCCCCCGGTGGGGTTGGCCATCGCGGAACTCGCATGCGCCGACCCCGTCCCGGGTGACGAGCACCATCAGGAAGGAGTCCTCGTTGCGGGCGGCCCCGAACCATCTCTGGGCCGTGCCGAGCGCGTTGGCGTCGTTGTCGACCACGGTGTGCAGCCGGGTGGCCGCGCGCAGCAGCCGGCGCAGCGGCACCCGCGGGATGGCCCAGTGTTCCCCCCACTGGAGGTCGGGGGAACAGACGACCTCCCCACTGCGGCCGTCGATGTGGCCACCGAGTTCGACGCCCAGCCCCAGGAGCGGCGCCTGCGCGTCGTCGCGAAGTGCGCACAGATTCAGGGTCAGTTCGTCGACGAGGTCGCGTACGCCGTCGACCAGGAGGTCGACGTCCATGGGTCCGCGAACGGGGGCCAGCGCGAGTTCGCGTGGCTCGCCGACGGGCTCGCCGCGCAGGTCGACGATCAGTCCGGTGAGGCCGTCCCGGCGGATCTCCACGCCGGCGAGGTAGTGCCTGCCGGCAACGACGCGGACCCGGGCGGACCGGCCGACGCGTTTCGACCCGTCGGAGGCGACGGGCTTGCGGGTGATGAGGTTCTTCTCCTCCATCCGCTGCAACACCCCGGTCACCGTGCTGCCGCCCAGGCCGGTGATCTCGGCGATGTCCTTCGCCAGTGGCCCGTCGACGCGGACGATGGTGTCGAAGATGCGTTCCCAGTTGCGTTGTTGGGCCTGGAGTTGCAGAGCCACCAGCTCCCCGCGTCGCCTGCGCAGACCCGCTTGGCGCAGCATGACTTCGACGGGGATTCCTTGATCGCCGACGGGCACGGTCGACACATCCGTTCTCTCTCAGGCGGCGGATTCCGCCGACACGTGAAACGCGCGTTCCATGGGGGTGACGCCGAGCCGGCGGTCACGCCCTCCGGGCGGGGTGAGCAGGACCGCGACCGGAGACCTTCGCTTGGGATCCCACGCCAGGCTGAACTCGACGTGGTCGCCCACCCGGAGCCCGTCACGGTCCCGGGGCAACAGTCCGTTGTGGTGCTGCCGTCCTCCGCCGGAATACCAGACCTCGCCCCGCTTCTCCTTGTGCGGAAGCAGATTGACCCGCCCGGTGTACCTGCGCGGCAGCAGGTCCCAGGGCTCCAGGCGGTGGTGGAGGTGTTGCGCGTACTGCTCCTGGTGTCCGTTGAGATAGAGCACGACGTGGAATGTGCAGGTACCGAGGCCGAGCACCAGGGTGGAGGGCCTGGGCATCGGAACGAAGACGTTGCTTCCGCTCGCGTTGGCCGCCGCGATCCAGAGCGCTTCGGGCTTTCGCCCGACGACGGCGTAGAGAGCGGTGTAGTGAAGATCGTTGAATCCGGCGAGGAGTTCGATGTCCTTGCGGAAATCGGATCCCAGCCGCAGTTCCGAGTTGTACTCGGCGGCGATTCCGCGATACTTCTCGACGGCCTCGCATGCCCTCGCCGCCGTGCGTTCGCGGTCGCGTTCGTTCTTCCCCTTGCGCATCGGGGTCCCCTATTCCTGCGTCAATCCGGAGTTCGTGCCCTCGTGGGGCGGGGTCGATCGGATCCCGTGGATCCGGACGACACGCGTCGCCCGGACCCACGGGCCGATCACCTGTTGTCGGTCGTGCGGCGTCGGTCAGTCGTGCGGCGTCGCGCGCAGGGCGTACACGATCGCGACGATCACGACCACGAGGCCGGCCGCCCAACCGATGTCGGCGGGCGCACCGAAGTGGTCCGTCGCTACAGCCCGCTCGCACGTACCGGCGGCGAACTCGACAGCCGTGAAGGCATGCATCGCCCGCCACCGCTCCTCATTCGGGTCCTGGGGCCCGGTCCCGGCCGTACTCATAGGGACATTCCTCCTCGCCATCGCGCTTTTCCCGGTGGGCGGTACACCGCAACGAATGCGGCCAAGCGCCGAAAGACAGGCGACGGTGACGAGGGACCGAACAGGAGAATGATCAATTAGCCGTTCGGAGCTTTAGGATGACCTCTTGAAGGGAGCGTACGACGGTTTCGGGCGGAGAACAAACGACTCCCGATTCACGGCTCCGAATCATTCGTTTTTGATTTTGATGGCCGTCCGGTTTTCACCGCTTCAGCCGACCCGAAGGAAAGAATTCGCACAAAACAGTTCAACTCGGAGCGTGCTCGACCGGGTTTCGATGGATTCCGGTCGTCGGGGTTCCGGGCGGGCCGGGAAAAGAAATTTTCGAAGATCTTGCAACGGTCTTCCCGGCGGATCGGCGACTCGAAAATCGATGGGGGATGCACGAGTTTCGAACGAATAGCTGATGGTGCGTCAGGCAACGGGGGCACGGACGCACCGGCATACTCCGAAACCCGCTCCCGGTCGCGCGAAGGCCCGCCGTCCGCACCTGGCGGCGACCCGGCCGCCGCGGGAAGGCGGTTGGGCCCGGCGGCGGTCCTCGCGGCCCGGTGGGCTGCGCTATCGGGCCGCGTACACGATCCGGCCGTCGAAGATGGTCAGCGCGACCGCGAGGTCGGCGATCTCGTGCGGGTCGGCGGTGGTCAGGTCGCCGTCCAGGACGCAGACGTCGGCCACCTTGCCCACCTCCAGCGAGCCCTTCCAGTCCTCGGCGAAGTCCTGGCGCGCGGCGTTGATCGTGTACGCGCGCACCGCCGTGGCCAGGTCCACGCACTGCTCGGGGCCGCTGGCCCGGCCGGTGGCCTTGGATTCGCGCAACATCATCGCGGACACCCCGCGCCGCCAATCGGGGTGCGTGATCGGCGCGTCCGAACTCGCGGTGACCGCGATGCCGGCTTCCACGGCGCTGCGCACCGGCCACTGGTAGGCGGAGCGTTCCGGGCCGACCACGCCGTCCATCAGGTCGGCGATGGTCCACTTGATCGCCGGGTTCATGTTCACCCCCCAACCGTGTGCGGCGAGCGTGCGCAGGCTGCGCGGCGTGCAGAAGTCGCCGTGGATGACGTAGTGCCGCTCGTCCCGGCGCGGGCACGCCGCGGCGGCCTCCTCGAACGCCTCGACCAACGCGTCGATCGCCCGGTCGCCGGTGACGTGCACGCCGATCTGGTGCCCGGCGGCGTGTGCGTGTCGGACGATGGTGCGCAGTTCGTCCACGCGCAGGGCATCCGAGTCGCCGTGCATGCACAGGCAGCCGTTGCCGCCGCCGACGTACTCCTCGCGCATCCACGCGGTGCGACTCGGCGGTATCCCGTCCGCGAAGACCTTGACGCCCAGGATCCGCAGCAGTCGGGGGTCCAGGTCGGCGATCCCGTCCGGGAGCGGCGCCGCCAGACGCTCGGGCAGCACGTCGGCGGTCTCGCCCATGGCCAGCGGGAGCAGCAACACGCTCACCCGGGCCGCGAGTTCCCCGGAGCGGGCCAGGTCCGCGTAGACCGCCAGGGTGTCCGCGCCGGCCGCGCCGAGGAACAGCGAGCCGCCGCCGGGGCCCAGGCCCGGTTCGGTGAAGCTGGTGATGCCCTCGGCGTGGCAGATGGCCACGGCCGCGCGCACGGCCCGTTCCCGGTCGGCCCGGGTCATCGGCGGTACGGCCGCGTTGACCAGGTTCTGCGCGCCCTCGCGAAGCAGGCCGGTCGGCTCGCCGGCGGCGTCTACCTCGATGATGCCGCCGGGCGGGGCGACCGTGTTCCGGTCGATCCCGGCGACCCGGAGGGCGTGGCTGTTCAACCATGCGGTGTGGCCGCTGAACTCGTAGAGCAGGACCGGTCGATCCTCGACCACCGCGTCCAGGTCCCGGCGGTGCGGCAGGCGGGCGCCGGCCTCGGTCGGCGCCGGCGACCGGCACTCCGCCAGGTAGCCGATGTCCCAGCCGTTGCCGATCACCCAGGCGTCCGGCGGCAGCGTCTCGGCGTGCCGGGCCACGGCGGTGGCGATGTCGGCGATCGAGCCGACGGCGGGGTGCGACACGTCTACGGCGAGCGGCGGGCGGGTCGCGCCGAAGGCGCACGCGTGCAGGTGCGAGTCGTTGATGCCGGGCAGCGCGGTGCGGCCGGCCAGGTCGACCACCTCGGTCTCGGGGCCGATCAGCGGCCGAATCTCGGCATCCGAGCCGACCGCGACGATCCGGCCGGCGCGCACCGCGAGCGCCTCGGCCACGGTGAACGCGGCGTCCACGGTGAGTACGCGGCCGTTGATCAGGACGAGATCGGCGCAGACCGGCATCCGGGTCTCCTTGCGTAGCGACGACACACCGGGGAGTCGACACCCGATATAATTTGAGGCCAAACGATATGGATCGACCCCGGCCGCCACAAGACCCCGGCGCGATTGTTCGACCTCGGCCGGGGAGACCGGCGAGCGCGAGCCGCGCGATCTCGCAAGCCACCCCCGCATTCCCGAGCACCTGGACCCCTGGGCCGCACGGCCCCGCACCCCGGGCCCGACCCCCCGGCATCCCCGGCGCCTCGCAACTGGCGACCCGACCTTGTGGTCCGCGCCGACGACCCTTATCGTTTGGGATCAAATCAGTCTCGGAGGCTTCGGTGCGCGCCCTGATCATTCGCCACGACCACCACTCGCACGCCGGATACGTGGGTGCGCGGCTGGCCGAACGCGGCTTCGTGCCGCACGAGGTGACGGTCGTGCCCGAGCAGCGTTTCCGCTCCCCCGACGTGCGGGTCGACTTCCCGCGCCCCACCGACTTCGACCTCGTCGTGTCGCTGGGTGCGCCGTGGTCGGTCTACGACACCGCGACGATCGGTACCTGGATCGGCGACGAACTCGCGCTGCTGGCCGAGGCGGTCCGGGCGGACGTCCCCGTCCTGGGGATCTGCTTCGGTGCGCAGGCGCTGGCCGCGGCGCTGGGCGGACGCGTCGAGCGGGCACCGAGGTTCGAGCTGGGGTGGCACCCGATCGAGTCGGACGAGCCGACCCTGATCTCGCCCGGCCCCTGGTACCAGTGGCACTTCGACCGCTTCACCGTCCCGCCGGGCGGGCGGGAGATCGCCCGGTCCACGGCCGGTCCGCAGGCGTACGTCGTGGGGCGCTCGCTCGGCGTGCAGTTCCATCCCGAGGTCACCCCGGGGATCGTGGCCGCCTGGCTGGCCGGCGGCGGCGCCGCCCAGGCCCGAGAACTCGGCCTTGACGTCGCGGCGTTGCGGCGGATGGAGCCGGGCGCCCGAGAGCGGGCCGACGCGCTGGTGGACGCATTCCTGGCGGACGTGGCCAAGCTCTGAGCCGCCTCCGACACCGGCGGCCGAAACGCGTCGCACGCTTGAGCACTCCCGGCACGCAGGCGACGACCTTGTGTAGCGGCAGATCTTTTGAGTTCTTTTTGATCCTGTGCGTAGGTCTCGGCGTGTCGCGGCATCGTCGGGCACCGGCGCAGAGCCGCCCGCGGGTGCCGGCCCGACGCGATCGGGCACGTCGAAGCAGGCGACCCGGCAGGCCGCCCGCAGCCGCGATCGCCGCCACCCGCCGGTCGGCGGCAGCACGCCGGCCGCTTATCGCGTTCATCCAAACTTGAGAACGAACTCCCTTCTGCATAACCGACGTTGGTCTATCATCCCGCCCTTCGCATCGACTCCACGCGCGCCTGGACGCGAGAAGCGCATCCGTCACCACGCGTCAACGGACGGCTGCAAAAAGGATCAACGCGGGGGTTGACACTGAAAGTTGGTCTAGACCAACCTAGTGGAACGGGGTCGGAGAGGTGTGCCCGGCATGTCTGTCTGCCGACCAAGCGGACCGGCCGGCCGGCCGGCACCGCTCGTCCGCCACGGGCGTTTCACCACCCGTACGGGCACCGAGTACAAGGAGGTAGGAATCCCGGCTCTGTCATCGCGGAGAACCACGACCTCCGCAGCGCGACCGGCCGGGGGCGGCAGTGCGCTCTCTTACCAAGTCCGCTTGGCATAAGGCCCGTTCAGCTCTTCACAACACCGCACCGTGGGTCCGGGGGACCCGGCGCGGCGAGGGACCACGCACCGCTCACCCATCTGCCGATCGGCGCCCGCCGGCGGGCCGGTGGGACGGTCACCGGCGAGGGCCGCACCGCGGCTGCCCCAGCCCTGTCCGGCGGATCCCGGCGGGTCCGCGACACGACTTTTGCCGGCCGGAATCGCGGCCCTCGGTCACGTCCTTCCGATGTGCGCGAACCGCCCTTGCCGAAGGGCTGCTTCACCATGCCACGGCACGGATCCGGCGCGGCCGCCCGGCGGGCCGGCGATCCCGGACGGCGACGGCGGCCGGGTCGAGGCCGGTCCCGGTGCCGGCCGCGGCGCCCTGACACCCGCTATCCGACGTTCGACATTCCGACATCCGATCGATCAACCGCCGAGAGTGCGGTCGATGTGCGCTCAGCCACGGAAAAATCTCGCGCCTTGGAGTGATCACATGCCGACGCCCGACCCCTATCCGTATCGAGCAGCCTCCGACATCCCCTACTTCAGCGCGGACGGCGAGACGTACCTGGCCCCGACTCCGCTGTGTGACCTCAAGAAGTCCCGGCCGCTGCGGGTGTTGTCCGAGGAGGACTTCGACTTCTGGCAGACCTACGGTTATGTCGTGGTCAAGGAGGCCATCCCGGCGGCCGCGGCGGCCCGCCTGTTGGAGTTCGCATGGGACTTCCAAGGGCTCGACCCGTCCCGGCCGGAGAGTTGGTACCGCGACGATCGGCAGTTCCGCTCCGATCTGGACCGGGAACTGCACATCTACGGGTTCGTCGAGGCCTACCACCATCAGCTCATCTGGGACAGCCGCCAGACCCGGCGCGTCTACGACGCGTTCGTCGACGTGTGGGACTGCGAAGAGTTGTGGGTGACCCTGGACCGCCTCAACCTGAACCCGCCCAACATCCGGGACCGCGATCGTGCGCACATCGCGCCCACGGACAAGGGATTCGACATCGAACTGCACTGGGACGTCGACACCACTCTGGACGTGCCGCCGCAACGGGTCCAGGGCATCATCGCGCTCGACGCGACCCGGCCGGGCCATGGCGGATTCCAGTGCTCGCCCGAGCTGTTCCGCCGGTTCGGCGAGTGGAAGGCCGGCCAACCAGCGGATCGTGATCCGATCCGACCCGCCACCGACCGCAACGAATTCCCGGTGATCCGACCGGAACTCGAAGCCGGCGACCTGTTGATCTGGAACGGGATGCTCGCCCACGGGGTGGCCCGCAACACCTCCGCGAACGGTGTCCGCGCGGTGCAGTACCTGTCCATGATGCCCGCCTTGGAATCCCACCACGAGCAACGTCGATCCCGGATCGAGTCCTGGCGTCACCTGCGCACACCGGACTGGAACAAGACGCTCGTCGGCGACGCCACGAAGCACGAATCGCTCAGGTACGGCACCGCCACGCTGAACGACCTCGGCAGGAAACTCCTGGGGCTCGAATCCTGGAGCGGGCACGACACCGACCAGTTCACCGGAGAGCCGGCATGCACAAAATCTGCCTGACCCTGCCCACGAACCGAGCCTGCGCCGCCACGATATCCGCCATCGGCGAGGAGGCCGCCTACGCGGCGGCGCACTTCGACGTCGAGGTGCATCTGCTGATCCTCGACTCCTGTGAGGAGTCCGCGTTCGCGATCCACGCCAAGGCCGTCGACGCGGCGCCCGCGACGCCGAACGTGATCGTGCACCATCTCGACGAGGCCGCACAACGGAACTTCCTGCGCCGGGTGGTCGACCGATCCGGCGTCGACAGGCCGGACCTGTTCCTCGACCTGATGTTGCCCGCCGCGGTCTCCTACGGCGCCTGCACCAATCGTGCCTTCCTGATCGCCGCCGCACTCGGGTGCGCCTCGGTCCACCGCCGGGATTCGGACAGCAACTATCAGACGCTGAACGGGCAACCGGTCTTCCCCATCCACCACGAGCTGACATCGCTCGGCAAGCGCGCCCGCGACGCGGCGTCCGGCGTGAGCGAAACCGTGCTGGATCCGGCCCACGCGCACAAACCCGTGGTTCTGGCGGGCAGTTCGTTCGTCGGGGAGTTGTCGGTGGACATCGGCGAGATCCAACGACTGGACCCGAAAGCCTATTTCGACATCGTCAGCCTGTGGGCACCGCCCGAGTGGTCGCCGGAACGAAAGCGGCGGCTGGTCGAGGAGTCCTTCACCGGCGCCGGCACCGACCCCTTCGTACAGGATCACTCGACGCTGACCATCGTCGACCCGATGCGGCTGGACATGTGCAATATCTCCTTCCGGCACGAGGTGTACGAGCGGGTGCCGCTGCCGCCGGCGACCGACACCATCGGCAGCGACTACTTCCTCATGCACCTGGTGCACGACGCCGAGTTGCCGGGTGTACTGCACAACCGCAACATCGTGAACTTCTACACCGAGGAACGACGCACCGATTCGGGCTTCGTCGCCTATCAGTTGCGGCTGACCAAGTTCTTCCTGTCGATGCTCTACTTCAATGCCGTCTACGCCGAGATGGCGACGGCCGGCGCCGCGCTGCTCGATGCCGAACAGCGCCTTCGGCCCGCGGCCGTCGCCGAACTCGCCCGGGCCGCCGCCCGGTCGGATCGCGCCGAGAACGTACACCGCCTGCGCAGCCTCGACCGCTCCTACCGCAGCCTGGGCGGGCGATACGCCGCGTTCGCCGACACGCTGGCGGCCCGCGGCCCACGCCTGCTCGACGAGGCCCAGGCGGACATCGAAGACTTCGCGCTGCTGATCGAGGCGTGGGCGGCACTGATCCACGCGAGCAAGGCCACGAGCGTCCACGAACCGCACCGATAGTGGGACCCGGACCCAATCATGCACGTAAACGCACGCATGCGCGCTGCCCTGGCGGCCTCCACCGAGGACCGCATCGTCTTCGATCTCGCCGGCATCGAGGAGCGATACGACTCGCTGCTCGCGGAGTTGCCCGACATCTCGGTCAGATTCGCGATGAAGGCCTGCCCCGTCGACGAGGTGCTCTCCTGCCTGGCCCGCAAGGGCGCCGGCTTCGACGCGGCCAGTCCGCACGAGATCGAGCAGGCGATCGCCACCGGCGTACCGATCGACCGCATCCACTACGGCAACACCATCAAGTCGGACCGGAACATCCGGGACGCATACCGGCTCGGGATCCGGGACTTCGCCACCGACAGCGTCGAGGACGTGCGGGCCGTCGCCGTGCACGCCCCCGGTGCCCGGGTCTTCTGCCGGCTGGCCACCAGCGGCGACGGGGCCCTGTGGGGCCTGAGCCGCAAATTCGGCTGCTCGGGTCCGGACGCGATCCTCGTCCTGGAGCAGGCCCGGGCCCTGGGTCTGACCCCGTCGGGTCTGTCGGTCCACGTCGGCTCGCAACAGATGACCGCCGAGGCCTGGCAGGACGCCTTCGACAGGCTGGCGGACGTCCTCGCGGGCCTGAATCGGCGCGGCATCGCCCCGGACCAGATCAACCTCGGCGGCGGGCTGCCCGCCCTGGGCTACCTGGACCGGCGTGGGCGGCCGCTGGACCCGCCGCTGGACAAGATCTTCGTGGTGATCCGCGAGGGCATCCAACGGCTCCGCGAAGTGTCCGCATCGCCCTTGCACTTCCTGATGGAACCGGGTCGCTGGTTCGTCGCCGACAACGGCGCGATCCGGGCCCGGGTCTCCCGCTTGTCCGCCCGGGAACAGCTGGACGGTGAACGCCAGTTCTGGCTGTACCTGAGCTGCGGCAAGTTCAACGGCCTGTACGAGATGGACGAATTGCAGTATCGGCTGGTCTTTCCCACCCATGAGGGCGCGGAGTGCGTACCGGCCGTCGTCGCCGGCCCGACCTGCGACAGCGACGACGCCTACCCGCACGAGGAGGAACTCGTGCCGGTGCCGAGGGCGGTCGCCTCGGGGGACCCGGTCTGGATCGTCTCCTGCGGCGCCTACGTCACCAGCTACACGACCCGGGGATTCAACGGCTTCGCTCCGCTTCCGTACACCTGCGTCGGCGGCGACCACGACGCCGGCGACCAAGCGCGGTACCCGGATCCCTCCTCCGCCGTCGACGTACTCCCGGAAGGGTTGGTGTAGATGGGACACGACGTGCGCATCCGGCACATCGCCGAAGGCGACTGGGACGCCATCGTCGCGCTGGAGGCGGCCACCTACTCCGCCGGCGCGCTGTCCGAGGAGCGGCACGCACTGGAGTCCCGGGCCCGTTCCTCGCCCGGCACGTGCTTCGTGCTGGACTTCGAGCAACGACCGGCGGGCTACGTACTGGCCCTGCCCTACCCGATGTTCCGCTATCCGGACCTGTCCCGCGCGGAGGATGTGGTCCACCACTCGCGCAATCTGCATCTGCACGACCTCGTCGTCGCCGAGCACGTGCGGGGCAACGGCCTGGCCCGCGAACTCCTGCACCGGCTGACCGCGACGGCCCGGGCGAAGAAGTACCAACGCATCTCGCTGATCGCGGTCGGCGGCAGCGAGGGTTTCTGGTCGGCGAACGCCTTCGACGCCGTCCCCGAGGTGGCGCTCGCGCCCGGTTACGGCGCGGGCGCGGTGTACATGTCCAAAGCGCTGTCCACGTCCGGGGCGGCGTTCACGTCCGATCCGGCGTACGCGTCCGCTCCGACGTACGCGTCCGATCCGGCGTGCATGTCCGATGCGGTGCACGAGGACCGCGATGCGAGAAGGCGAAGCCAGCCGATGGTCCCGTCCGCGGATCATCCCCGGAAGACGAAGTAGGCCGATTCACATGTTTCGCGTTCGCGATGACTTCCGCCGAGCACAGGTGGCGATCGCAGCACTGTTCTGTTTTCTCGGGCTGCAATACGCCACCTGGGCATCGCGGTTGCCCGCGATCAAGGCGGAACTCGACCTGAGCGAAGCCGAGGTCGGCCTGTTGCTGATGGCCTGCGGCGCCGGCGCGGCGGCCTCCTTTCCGCTCGTCGCGGCGTTGACCAAGCGGCTGGGCTCGCGCCTGTTGGCGCTGTCCTCCGCCCTGGCGCTGGGCCTGCTGCTGCTCGCGCTTGCCGCCGCGCCGAACTATCCGGTCGCGCTGGTGATCATCTGCTGCGACGGGGTCGCCGTCGGCTGTCTCAACGTGGCGATGAACGCGCAGGGCGCCGCGCTCGAAGTCGAATACCGGCGCACCGCGATGTCGCAACTGCACGCGACGTTCAGCGCCGGTTCGTTGTGCGCCGCACTGCTCGCGTCCGGGATGAACGCACTGACCTCGAACCTGGCCGCGCACTTCGCGGTCGCCGCCGTGCTGCTGTTGCTGCTCCTGGCCTACGCCCGACCCGGACTGCTGACCGACGATCGAGCGGCGGCCGAATCCACCGAGGCCGAGGAGTCGCCGCGGTCGGAGCGGCGGGGATTGACGCTGCCGTCCCGGATCACCATCTGGATGGGCTGTGCGATGGCGTTCGGCACGGTGACCGAGGGCGCGATGAACGACTGGTCGGCGCTGTACATGAAGGACGTCGCGCACGCGGCGTCGGAGGTGGCGCCGCTGGGCATCGCGGTCGTCTCGGTGATGATGGTGCTGGCCCGGGTGTTCGCCGACGGGTGGCGCAGCCGTTGGGGCGACGGGCGGATCGTGCGGGTCGGCAGCGCGCTGGCCGGCGCCGGGCTGGCGGTCGCGCTGCTGGTGGGTGGTGTGGTGCCGGCGCTGATCGGCTTCGCGTGCGTCGGGTTGGGCGTCGCCGCGGTGACGCCGTGCGTGTACGTGGCGGCGGCCCGCGCGGGCTCGGACGCGCTGGCCCTGGTGGCCGCCATGGGCACGACCGGCCTGCTCGCCGGGCCGGCGCTGATCGGCTTCATCGCGAGCGGCAGCAGCCTGGTGTGGGGCATGGGCGCGGTGGCCGCCTCGGCGATGCTGGTGTCGGTGTGCGCCACGCAGATCCGCTGGACCGGCCCGGAGGAGGGCAAGTCGGGCACCGCGGTCGAACCGCGCGTGCGACCCGAGCCGGGCACGGAGATCGAGCCGCTCACCGGCGCCTGAAATCCGCCGCCGGGAGCGGTCGGACGACCGGCTCCCGGCGGTGGCTTCGCGATCAGTCGCACTGCTACCGCCGGTACTTCGCGCACACGGCCCGCTGCCGGCGCCGTCCCGCGGTCACGCGACCGCTACCGACCGTACTGCCCGGTCACGCGACCAGTTCCCGGCGGTACTTCGCGGCCAGGGTGATCGCCCGTCCGCCCAGCGCCACCACGCCGACCAGTGCGCCGGCGCGGTGGTAGCCGACCGCGCAGTCCGCGTCCCAATCGCCCTCCAGGAGGCGGATGTCCGCGCCGCCCAACCCGGGTGCGCCGTACGACTGGAGGCGTTCGTCGTACTGGTCCGACCAGAACGTGGGCAGCGGTGCGAACGGGGTCCACGCGCGGTCCGCGCTCCCGGCCAGGTACGCGGCGAGCGTGCGGGCCGCGTGTTTGGCGCTGTCGGTGGGGATGCTCCAGTGCTCGACCCGGCGCGGTACGTCGTCGTAGCGCGGATTGGCGAACCGGGCCACGTCGCCGACGGCGACCACGTCCGGGCGCGACTCGACCCGCAGGAGGGCATCGCAGCGCACACCGTCGGCGAGATCGAGGCCGTTGCCCGCCGGCCATTCGGTGTTCGGGATCGCGCCGATCGCCTCGACCACGCCGGCAGTTCCGGCCGTCGTCCAGGACCACCCCGGTGACCTGCCGACCACCGGTCAAGTGCCGTACGGTGTGCCCGAGTTCGAAGCGCACGCCGCGGGCGAGATGCCGTCGGCGCAGCGCCGCGCCCAGGTCGGTGCCGAGCGGGCGGTACATCGGCTCCGGCTCGGGCGCCACCACCGTCACCTCGGCCCCGAGCGAGCGTGCGGTCGCGGCCACTTCGCAACCGATGAAGCCGGCCCCCACGACCACCACCCGGCGGCCCGGCCCGAGTGCGGCGTGCAGCCGGTGTGCGTCGTCCAGGGTACGCACGACGTGCCGTCCCGCGCTCGGTCCCGGGCAGGTCAGCCGGCGCGGGCGCAGGCCGGTGGCCACCACGAGGCCCGCATAGGACAACGACTCACCGCCCGCGAGCCGTACCGTACGGGCGGTCAGGTCGACGCCGACGGCCGGTCGGCCCAACCGCCAGTCCACGTCAGCGCAACCGGCCCGCAGCCGAAAGGCGACCGCGGCGTGCGTCACCCCGGCCGCGAGCGCGTCCTTGGACAGCGGCGGCCGGTTGTACGGCATGTGCGGCTCGTCGCCGATCACGGTGATGCCGCCGTCCCAACCAGCTGCGCGCAGGCCGCCCAGGGAGGCGCACACCACGACGACCCGGGGAGCGGTCATGGTTCAGTCCTCGATCCTGATGGCCTGGAGCGGGCACACGTCGGCGGCCTCCTCGACCGCGTCGCGCAACGCGTCGTCCGGGTCGGCGACGAACTCCAGCCGGCCGGAGGCGTTGACCTGGAAGACCTCGGGTGCGGAGAAAGCGCACTGCCCGTGGTCCTGGCACCGGTCCATGTCGACGACGACCTTCACGGTGGTGGTCCTTTCCGATCGATGGGCGGGTCGAGTGGGCGAAAAGCAGAGCGGGCGCGCCGGCGGTCAGCGTCGCGGGGCGCGGATGCCGCGCAACTCCCAGTCGCCGCCCAGTGCGGTGGAGCGCACCTCTTCGGACTCGGTGGGCTGCGCGCCGCAGTCGGTGCGGATCGGGGTCGGGCCCTCGACGATGTGGTTGGCGAGTCTGCCCAGGCCCTCCACCTCGACCTCGACCACGTCACCCGGCTGCACCGGACGCGATCCGGCCGGCGTGCCCGAGAGCAGCACGTCGCCCGGATCGAGGGTGATCGTGCGGGCGATGTCGGCGACGAGGTAGTGCATGTCCCACTCCATCTCGTCGGTCGAACCCTCCTGCACCACCAAGCCGTTGACGTAGGTGCGCAGGGTCTTGCCGCGGAAGTCCCAGCCCTCGACCAGTCCGGGGCCCAGCGGGCACAGCGTGTCCGAGCCCTTGACCCGGAGCATCGAACCCGCGTCGGTGTCCCGGAAGTCGTGCAGGCCGTAGTCGTTGGCCACGGTGTAGCCGCGGATGAAGGCGCCCGCGTCGGCGGGGGCGATGTTGCGGCAGGTGCGGCCGATCACGATGGCGATCTCGCCCTCGTAGTTGAGGTACTTGCAGCCGGCCGGACGCACGATCGCGCCGCCGTGCGCATTCAGCGACGAGGTCGGCTTGTGGAAGTAGGTCGGTGCGGGCGGCAGGGTGGTGCCGAACTCGTCCACCCGGCTGCGATGGTTGAGATGCACGGCGATGATCTTGCCGGGCTCGACCGGCGGCAGGTGCCGGGCCTCGGAGACCGAGGTACGCCTGCCGTCGGCGGCGAGCAACTCGGCTCCCTCGCGCACGACTTCGACGATCGTGCCGTCGAGCAGGATGCGGCGGTACTCGGTGGTGCTGCTCATGCGACGTGTCCTCGGCTGGTGGGGGTTCGGGCGTCGGGGTTGGTCCAGCCACCGTCGGGTCGGTCGAACCAGACGTGGGCCTGGCCGGTGCCGGTGGCGTTCTCGTAGTCGCCCACCAGCCGGCCCGGTGCGGTGCAGCGTTCCTCGCCGAGCGCGCCGAGCATCATCAGGTAGTGCCCGAAGCGCGCCTCGGGTTTGTACCGCAGGAAGTCCGGCATGCCGGCGAGCACACTCGCATGGTCGCCGCGTTGCATCCAGGCGATCCGCTGTTCGTCGGCGGCCCGGGCCTGCGGCGTGCGCACGTGTACCGGATCGGATGCCTCGTGGGCACGCAGTTCGCGCAGGTTCCAGAAGGTGTGCGAGAAGGCACCGGAGGCCACGAGCAACACCTTGCGATCGGTGGCCGCGATGCCGTCGGCGAGCGCGCGGCCCAGCCGCAGGTTGTCCTCCACGTCCGCGGTCTGGCAGCAGCCGATGCCCATCCAGCGTTTGCCGGGTACGCCGAGGTGGTGCCACAGGTTGACGGTGGCGTAGTGGATCGGCAGGTACGGATCCTCGATCGGGGTGATCCAGGTGCCGTGTCGATCGGCGAAGGCGGCCGTGGCGTGGGCCAGTTCCGGATCACCGGCGAAGTCGTAGGGGATCTGCCGCATGCCGCGCGGCAGTTCCTCCGAGGTGTACAGCCCGCGGCGGTGCGGCTGTGCGGCGATCACGTATTCGACGGTGGTCGCCCAGTGCGAGTCGAAGACCACGACGGTGTCGTAGTCGAGCCGCTCGAACACCTCGGCGCGCAACCGGGCCAGGGCCGGAACCAGGCTGATCTCCCGGCCCTCGTTGAGTTCGTACCGGACCTCGCGCGGCAGCATGATGGTGGGCGAATGGGCCAGGATGCCCGCGCCGACGATCTCGCCCATGGTCAGTGCCATCCGTTCGGCGCGGTCACGGTGTTCTTCACGTCGCAGTAGAAGTCGAAGCTCCAGGTGCCGCCTTCGCGGCCGATGCCGGAGTGGCGGGCGCCGCCGAACGGCGCCCGCAGGTCGCGGACGAAGAAGCAGTTGACCCACAACGTCCCGGCCACGAGTTGCTCGCCGACCCGCCGGGCACGGTCCCGATCCCCCGTCACCAGTGTGCCGGCGAGCCCGAATCGGGTGTCGTTGGCGAGCTCGATCGCCTCGGCCTCGGTGCCGAAGGTCTGCAGGGTCAGGACCGGGCCGAAGACCTCCTCCTGGACGATCTCGCTGTCCTGCGCGACGTCGGCGAGCAGTGTGGGTCGGTAGTACAGGCCGCCGAGGTCGGTGTTGCGCCCGCCGCCGAGCAGCGCCTTGGCGCCGGCGTCGAGGGCGCGGCGGACGAAGCCGTCCACCCGCTCCACGTGGTCGGCGTGGATGTTGGGCCCCACGTCGGTGGCCGCGTCGCGCGGGTCGCCCTGGACCAGGGTGCGTGCCTTGGCCAGGAAGCGGGCGGTGAACTCGTCGGCGATCGAGGCGTCCACGAGCAGCCGGGTCCCGGCCAGGCAGACCTGGCCCGCGTTGTCGTACTGCTCGACGGCGAGTTCGACGGCCAAGTCCAAGTCCGCGTCGGCGAAGACCAACAGCGGTGACTTTCCGCCGAGTTCGAAGCTGACCGGGGTCAGGTTGGCGGCGGCCGAGGCGCCGATCCGGCGGGCGGTGGGCACCGATCCGGTGAAGCTGATCCGGCGTACGTCCGAGTGTGCGGTCAGCGCGGCGCCGACCTCCTCGCCGTAGCCCTGCACCACGTTGAACACGCCGGCGGGCAGACCCGCCTCGGCGGTGATGTCGGCGAGCAGCGACGCGGTCAGCGGCGTCCACTCGGCGGCCTTGAGCACGACCGTGTTGCCGGCCGCCAGCGCCGGGGCGACCTTCCAGGTGGCCAGCATCAGCGGCGCGTTCCACGGGGTGATCAGCACGCACGGCCCGGCCGCATCCCAGGAGACGTGGTTGCCGTGGCCGCGGGTGTCGAAGTCGTCGTGGCCCAGGTGTTCGGTCAGCCAGTCCGCGAAGAAGCGGAAGTTGTGGGCGACCCGCGGCATCACCCCGCGCAGGTGCGAGCGCAGCAGCGCGCCGTTGTCGGTGGTCTCGACGATCGCCAGGTCGGCGAGCCGGGCCTCGACTCCGTCGGCGATGGCATGCAGGAGGCGGGCCCGCTCGGCGGGCGGCGTGGCCGCCCAGGCGGGGAACGCGGCACGCGCGGCGGCGACGGCCGCGTCCGCCTCGACACGGCCGGCCCGGGCGATCTCGCCGAGGGTGGTGCCGTCGATGGGCGAGACGTCGGTGAAGGTGTCCGCGGACCCGACGCGCTCGCCACCGATCCAGTGCCGGGTGTCGACGGTGACGCCCGCAACGGTGACCTCGGTCATGGAAAAGCCTCCAAGTCGTTTGACCCCAAACAATCTAGCCGGCTGCGATCGAGGCGGTCAAGGGGCACACGGGCTTCGCCCGAGGATCCGACGGGCCCGACTGGCACCCCGGCGGAATTACAGCGAGACCCCGACAGGACCCCGGCGGCATTCCCGCCGACCGACCTCGCATTGTATCGTTTGTCCCCAAACAATCTCGCCGGCGAAAGCGGGCACCATGGCGCAGCTCCCCCACCGGGACTGGCTCGACCGGGCGGCACGGCTGCGCCCGGTGACCGTCCACCACATCGACGGCGCCGACCACGCGGGCGACGGCGACACGTTCACCGTGATCGCGCCGCGCCACGGGACAAGTCGCTGCACGCACTGGAGAAGTACACCGACCCGAAGACCACCTGGATCCGACTCCGACCCGACCGCGCCCACATCCCCGCCCATCTCCCTCCCTCCCGCCCTCCTCCTTCCTTTCGAGCCCTTCGAGCCCTTCGAGCCCTTCGAGCCCCGCGGAGACCCCAGTGACCCGTCCGCTGATCGCCATGCCGTGCCGGTTCGCGGCCACCACGTCCGCCCTGCGCTACGCCGCCGAGGTGACCGCCCGGGCGCTGGCCGAGGCGGTGTACGCGGCGGGCGGCGAGCCGTTCATGATGCACCCGGCCGAGCCCGCCGGCGCCGCGTCCCGACTCGCCCGCGCGGACGGCCTGTTGCTGCCCGGCGGCGGCGACCTGGCGCCGAGCACCTACGGCGCGGACACCGTGCACGACCGGGTGTACGACGTCGACGCCACACAGGACGCCTTCGACCTCGCCTGCGCCCGGCACGCGCTCGCGGTCGGCCTGCCGACCCTGGCCGTCTGCCGCGGCCTCCAGGTGGTCAACGTCGCCCTGGGCGGCACCCCCACCCAGGACATGCCCGTCCACCACCGCCACGTGCTCCACCGGGTGACGCTGACCCCCGACTCGACCATCGCCCACGCCACCGGCACGGAACACCTGAACGTCTCCTGCTACCACCACCAGGCCATCGACCGGGTGGCCCCCGGCCTCCGCATCACCGGCTCCGCCGCCGACGGCACCATCGAGGCCCTCGAACCCACCGAAGCCCCCGGTTGGTGCGTCGTCGTCCAGTGGCACCCGGAAGACACCGCCGCCACCGACCGAACCCAACAGTCCCTCTTCACCGCCCTGATCGAGGCGGCAACCCGGAACGCCCGGGCCCACGAACCGGTTGATGCGCCGCCCCGCCGGGGCCACGGCCGCGCGTGGTCGGATTTGCCACCTAGATGTGCTACATCTATGATCGTGCCGTCGGAATGAGGGATGCCATGTCGAACGACTCCGATCTCCGGAGCGAGACGAGTGCCGCACGGGGAGCCCGTGAGCGGCTGGTCTGGATGGACGTCGGCCTGTGGAAGCGTGCTCGTGAACGCGCAAGTCGAGATGCCCTGGATCTGACACCGGTGCTCGAGGCCCTGTTGGACGCGTACGCCGACGGTCGCGTGACCGTGACCCCGCCCCCGGGGAGGACGCTGGGCCCGACCAGAGACGGCGCCGGGCGAGCAGGGTGCCGAACGGGCCCGCTGTCGGAGCCGGTGTGGCTGCGCGCCGACCGGCACCGGGCGGCGGCGGGGATGAAGTCGATGCCCGTTCTGTGCGAGCTGCTGATCGGCGGATATGTCGACGGGCATCTGCAGACGACGTTGACCGCGGCCGGTCACGTACCGGACGCGGGACGAAAGGACGACGCGGCATGAGCGAACCCACAGCGCCCCTCGGCGGCGGCGAGCGGGTTCCCCGTCCGGAGCGCACCCCCGATGCCCTGCGGGTGGCCCTCGCGAGGGTCGCCCCGCACCGGTTGGCCGAGATGGAGCGACAGAAGAACGAGGCCTTCCAGCTTGCCGCGCAGGCCGGTCGCCTGGGGCCCATTCAAGCTTGGCTGACCGTATGGGCGGGCGAGGTGGAGGTCGAACGCCGGCCCGATCTCCTCGCCCGCCGCCACGCGGCCGAACATGCCCTCCAAAGCCTCGAACGTGAGGATCCGAACTGGCGCGCTGCCCTCGACGAAATTCTCGCCGTCCTCGCCGAGGCCCGCGAGGCCGGCGGGTGACCTGGGCCTGGGAGTACGAGCCCAACGAGCCGTATGTGACGGCCGACGCACCACCGGTCCTCATCGTCCAGGTCGAGGAGAAGGCCGCAGAACTCGTGTGCGCCGCCGAGGCGCTGTCGTCCACGGCGAAGCCTACGAGGGCCTCTCACCCCAGGGCGGCACGGCGCTGGTCGCACATGGCATGTTCGTATACCAGGTAGTGCCGCGACACGAACGCCTCTACATCCTGCAAGTCACCGCCTGCTGACGTCAGTCCCGGTCCACCACCCGGCGTCGCCCCCGCACCGAAATTTCGCGGCCCCTTCGGCCGACACGTACGACAGACGGCCGAACAGTCCACGGCGCCCACGGGCCGCGCGCTCGGTCCGGACGACCTGCCGGCCATGGTTCCCATGCCCTGACGTCGAGACTCTGCCGGCAGGCGCCCGCGCCCTATCCCTTCGCCCGGCGCCCCCCGCGCCTCGGCTTCGGTGTGTCACCGCCGAGCAGGTCCTGGCGGCGTTCCTCGCCCTTGGCCTCGAGTCGGGCGACGATGCGGCGCAGGGAGTCGGCGAGGGTGAGGCACTCGTCGGCGGTGAGGTCGTCGGTGACGAACGCCTCCTCCGCGTTGAACGCCGGGAAGACCTTGGCCATCAGCGCCTCGCCGGCGGGGGTCAGCGAGAGCAACACGAGCCGGCCGTCGGTGGCGTGTGCGGCGCGGGTGAGCAGGCCGCGCGACTCCAGGGTGCGGGCCACGCCGGTGAGCGTGCCCTTGGAGATGCCCGCCTCCTCGGCGACGTGCCGGGTCTCGCTCTCGCCCCAGATCCACACCTCCCACAGCACGGTGAACGCGGTCCAGGTGAGTTCGGCGTCGCGCAACACCGAGTTCTCCAGGTGCTGGCGTACCGCGGCGGCGGCGCGGTAGATGTTCGACACCGCGGCCATCTG
Organism: Embleya sp. L77; assembly: GCF_055557415.1. NCBI lineage: Bacteria > Bacillati > Actinomycetota > Actinomycetes > Kitasatosporales > Streptomycetaceae > Embleya > Embleya sp. L77. The sequence goes on along the minus strand of NZ_CM145710.1, from coordinate 2,133,981 downwards.
CTCGCGCCGCAGCGGGATGTCGCCCAGTCGTGCCTGGACGGCCTTCTCCGTTTCGGTGATGGACCGCTTGCCGACCACGTGCTCCGCCTTCCTCGTCGTCCGCGTCCGGGTGGTGCCCCGATACGCCTTCCGCACCCCGGAATCTAGTCCTTGTGGCGACCTGTTTGCATCCGTACGATCAGCGGCACCCCAGATCGTACGGGCCCAAACGAATGGGTTCCCGCCCCTCGGAGGCGCCGGGCATGGCAACCAGACAAGCGTCGACGAACGGCACCACCGACCCCACGGCCGCCCCCGCGCGCGGTTCGCTCGGCGTGGCACACATCGTCTTCTTCGTGGTGCGCGGCCCGGCCGGGCGAGTACGCGGGCATCAGGCGCGGCCGGAGCTGACCGGCGACCCACGCGTCAGGGCCCCGGCCCGGGGCCCTGACGCGTGGGTCGCCACCTGCTATGCCGCGCCCGAACCGCCGCTCTCCAGGAGCGTGCCGCCGTTCCAGACCACACCCACCTGCCGGTAGTAGGCGCCGATCGTCTCGACCGGCTCCAGTCGGGCCAGTTCCTCGGTGGGCGCCTCGAACAGGGTCAACTCCGCGTCGCCGGTCCAGGTCTGCCCGCCCTCGGCGGACTCGGCGCCGGTGGCCACGAGTTCGTCCAGCGCCGGGCCCCGGCCCGGTTCGATGGACGGCAACCAGCGGTGGTGGGCCATCGGGTGCCCGTTGACGAAGCCGTTGGTCGGCGACGGCTCGCGCAGCGTCACCACGGCCTCGGCCAACCGGCGGTCGGCGGCGGCCAGGGTCGCGCCGAACCTCGCGCCCGCCTCGATCCGCGGCGCCGGGCCGTACGGGTGCGGCCGGGTCTGGTGGATCGAGCCGAGCTTCTTCGGATACCCCTGGTGCAGGCCGCGCGCGATGGCGAAGTCCTTGTCGACCCAGATGTACACACAACGCGAGTAGGTCACCCCCGCATACCGGCAGCGCACCACCGCGAAGCACTCCTTGTACTGCGCGCGCACCGGATCGAGCAGTTCCGCGCGGCCGGTCGAACAGGACTGCCAGTCGGCCCAGATCAGCGCCACCGCACCCGGGTCCTCCTCGGCGAGCGCCAACTGCGGGGGCAGCAGCTCGGCGACCCGCGCGGGATCGGTGCGGTATTCGACGGTGAGCAGGTCGCCCGAGTACGACCACGGCGGTGCCGGGATCAGCGAGGACCGGCCCGTGCCGGTCTTGGGATGGAAGAAACCGTGTACGCCGGTCATGGCGCCTCCCTCTGCGAACCCGGTCAATCGTTTGGGTCCGTACGATATGCCTCCCGCAGTGCGTTGTCACGCACGCAAAGCCTTGCCCTCAACCCCTTGTGCGACGTCTGCGACGTCCATATGGTTTGGGCTCAAACGAATCGGCCGCCCGCCGTCGCCCGTCCTGTGCGAGGAGAATCCGGTGAATCCATCCGAAGCGGACCGGGCCCACGCCGTCGTCGCCGACCTCAAGGCACGCGGCATCGACGTGGTCCGGATCGCCTACCCGGACCTGATCGGCACCGATCGCGGACGCGACGTGCTGGTGGACCACCTGCCCTCGGTGTGCGCACACGGTCTGGCGTTCTGCCGGGCGGTCTTCCACACCACCCCGCGCGGCGAGACCGTGCCGGTGGCCGGCGGCATGGACGTCGGACTGCCGGACATCTGCGTCCACCCCGACCTGGACACCCTCGTCGACATCCCGTGGGAGCCCGGCGTCGCGTGGTGCCTGGGCGAGACCACGGACCCGGCGGGCCAACGCCCCGCCGCCGAGGCGCCCCGCTCGCTGCTGCGCGACGTGCTGGCCCGGATGGCCGACGAGGTGGGCCTGCGGCCGGTGATCGGACCGGAGTTGGAGTACTTCCTGTGCGAACCGGACCCGCAGCGCACGGGCGGTTGGCGGCGGTACGGCGACGCGCCCGGCAACGTCTACGTGGCCGGGCGCCGCGGCGACCCGGACGGCCACCTGCTGCGCACCCTGCGCAGCCTCGGTCCGCTGGGCATCGGCGCCACCACCGGCAACCACGAGTACTGCTCCGGCCAGTTCGAAATCAACCTCGACCACTCCGACGCGCTGGACGCCGCCGACCGGGCCTTCCGCTTCAAAGCCGCGATCAAGGAACTCGCGCGCCTGGAGGGCAGGTTGGCCACGTTCATGGCCAAACCCTTCAACGACGAGGGCGGTTCCGGCTTCCACCTGCACCTGAGCTGCCTGGACGCGGACGGCGCCAACGCCTTCGACGACCCGGCCGGCCCGCACGGCCTGTCCCCCTCCGCACACCACGCGATCGCCGGTGTCCTGGCCCACGCCCCCGCGCTCACCGCGCTGTTGAACCCGACGATCAACTCGTACAAGCGGTTCGGCCCGGACACGCTCGCGCCCTGGCTGATCGACTGGGGCCTGGACAACCGCAGCGCGATGGTCCGCATCCCGCCCGAGCGCGGCGCCGGCGCCCGCCTGGAGATCCGGCTCGGCGACGCGAGCGCCAACCCGTACCTGGCGGTCGCCGGCGTGCTCGCCGCGGTCCACCTGGGACTGCGCGACAAGGCGAGCCCGCCGCCGCCGCTGGAGGGCTACGGGTACGACGCCGCCAAGGCGCCGATCCTGCCCGCGACCCTGGCCGAGGCACTGGACGCGTTCGAGGCCGACACGGAACTCACCGCGCTGCTCGGCGCGCGGTTCACCGACGCGTTCACGACCTACAAGCGCGACGAGGTCGCCCGCTTTCGCCGGCACGTCACCGACTGGGAGTTCACCGAGTACGCCTACCACCTGTGAGTCCACCCGCGCCGGCGCACCCGCGCACCCGGCCGATCCCCCGCGAGGAGCCTTCGTGAGCACCACCACCTCCGCGGTCCCCGAGCCGATGCCGCTCGACGAGATCGACCTCGCCGACAACGACCGCTTCCTGGACGGCGACACGCCCTGGCGGATGTTCCACACGCTGCGCCGCGAGGACCCCGTGCACTGGCAGCCCGAAGCGGCCCCCAACAGCGGCTTCTGGGCGCTGACCCGGCACGCGGACATCGTCGCGGTCGACCGCGACCCGCAGACCTTCACCTCCTCGCGGTTCACCAACCTGGAGGAGGTCGACGACTCGCAGATCGCCATCCGCCGCTCGCTCCTGGAAACGGACGGGCTGCGGCACACCGCGCTGCGCCGGCTGCTCCAGAAGCAGTTCACCCCGCGCGCGATCGCCGACTACGGCACGTTCCTGCGCGGACTGACCGCACGCACCCTGGACAACGTACTGGCCAAGGGCACCTTCGACTTCGTGCACGAGGTCGCCGCCGACTTCCCGATCAACGTGTTGGCCAAGATGCTGGACGTGCCCGGCGAGGACACCGGCAGGCTGATCGACTGGGGCAACCGGATCATCGGCAACACCGACCCGGACTACGCGGACGTGCTCTTGGAGAGCGCGGAGAGCGAGCGCTACCGCGAGCTGCCCTTCCGCAGTCCCGCCTCGCTGGAGGTCTTCGCGTACGGACGGGAGTTGGCCGCCCGACGGCGTGGCGGCACCGGCACCGACCTGGTCAGCCGGCTGGTCAACCAGACCCCCTCGGACGGCGTTCCGCTGTCGCAGCACGACTTCGACAACTACTTCCTGCTGCTGGTCGTGGCCGGCAACGAGACCACCAGGCACGCCATCTCGCACTCGATGCTCGCGCTGCTGCGCAACCCGGAGCAGCTGGCGCTGCTGCGCGACGACCTCGCGCTGATGCCGGACGCGGTCGAGGAGTTCCTGCGCTGGGCCTCCCCCGTCTACCACTTCCGCCGCACCGCGACCCGGGACACCGAACTGGGCGGCCGGTCGATCCGCGAGGGCGACAAGGTGGTGCTGTGGTTCGCCTCGGGCAACCGGGACGAGGCCGTGTTCGAGAACCCGTACGACTTCGACGTCACCCGCCGCGGCGTGGACCACGTCACCTTCGGCAAGGGCGGCCCGCACTTCTGCCTGGGCAACGCGCTCGCCCGCCTGGAGATGCGGATCATGTTCGAGGAACTCCTGCCCCGGATCGCCGACATCCGGCTCGCGGGCGAGGTACGCCGGGTCCGGTCCAACTTCGTCAACGGCATCAAGGAACTCCCGGTGACGGTGACCCTGGCCTGAACCCGCCGTCCGACCGGCGGCGACCTCGGCGGCGTCCGGGCCGTCGATTAGGGTGCGCCGCATGGACACGCGTGGACCCACCGCAGGGGTCGTACTGTCGGCGGCACTGTTACTGGTCGGGTGCGGGAGCACCGAGGCCGGCCATGGCCCGGCGGCCGGCTCGGGCGGCCCGCACCCCCCGGGCGCGAGCCGGCCGACCGGGGACCCCGGGTCCGCCGGTACACCGCCCGCGGGCGTCGAGCCCCGGTTCGTCCACGTCACCGACGTGCCCGGTTACGTGCTCGCGCCGCAATCGGTCGCGGTGTACGGCGACAGCGGCTTCCAGGCGGTCTACGTATCGGCGCAGGGCCGGCAGATCCACCTCGGCGTGGACGCGGGCGACCCGAACTCCGCGGACTGCGGGCCGAATCCGCCGGCGGGCGAGACGTGCGTGGCGGACCGCACCGCGTGGTACCGCAGCACGTCGGCCGAGCACACCTACACCCGCGCCGGCAACGGCATGGTCGTGCGGGTGTGGGCCGACCCGAAGGAGGTCGAGCGGGCCACCCTGTACGCGGCGCTGCTCGCCGCCCGCCCGGTCGAGCCGTCCGCCGCCCGCCCGATGCCCCCGGCGTCCGGCACCTCCGCGCCGCGCTCGGCGCCGACCACCGCGCACACCCCGGTCGAGCGTGGCGATCTGCCGCCGGTCGGGGACGGCGCCCCGCTGAACCACCCGCCGCGTGCCGGCGGGTGATGCGGGCGGACCCGGACCCGACACTCCGCACCACGGCATCGAACCGAAGCGAAGATCACTCTCGAAGATCATTTCCGAATAGCGCCGGGCGGCTCATTCGAATGAATTCCGCGGGACGCTGCGGCACGCACCGAAAAATTGCCGCGCGGAATGTTCTCGACGCAGAAGATGCCAACGAAATCGGTTAACCGGGATTCACCTCCCGGCCCGTCACGACGCAGGCGACCCCCTCGTGAAGACGCCGGGCGGGCCCGCACCCGCTCGGCATCCTTGCAGGGTAGGAGCCTGATTGCGCTTTCCACAGGGAGATTTCCAGCCGGCGCGGATGGCTGGTAATCGTTCTTGTCGGCCGCCTATCCAACGCTTAGCGTCCTCCCCGAGATCAAACAGATCTCCTGGATTCGCGGCACCCACCAAAGCGCTGCGACCGATATCGCGGGAGTTGTCATGAACGACAAGATTCTGCTCGAAGAAACCACCGAGACGCGCGACTTCGCCGACTTCGACCTCGACGTCCGCATCGCGGACGGCGAGCTCGAGGCGGCCGACTTCGGTGCGGCCGGCGGCTGGACCTCGCCGAGCACGTACGGCGTGCAGTCGCGCTGTCCGCTCTGCTGCGCCTGACCTGCAAGTCCGGGGGCGGGCGGTTGCGCCCGCCCCCGGGTGTCATCCTTCGGCGAGAGCCGGTCACACGGGCATGGGGTCGGTGCGGAACACGGTGCGACACTCCGAGCGGAATCCTGGGCACGTCGACGGTCCCGGCGCGGGACGCGACGACGCGCGAGACAACCGATACGAACCGGCCGGCCCCGTCTTCGTGCGGATGGCGAGCGTGCCGCGCGCCGGCACCGACTCGGGTCCCCGGCACGCCGAACCGGCTCCGGACACGGCCCACGCGCACACCGCCGAGGGGCTGCGCCGGCTCATCGCCGACCCGCTGCTGCGCGAGGCGGTACGGGTCGCCAGCGGCAGCCTGTCCGCCGCCCTGGATCGGCTCGACGCGGGCGTGGACCTCGGCGCGAAGCGGCTGACCGGCACCGCGCTGTCGGTGACCCGGTACGCGCTGCGGATGAGCGGCCGGCCGACCCCGTTCGGCCTGTTCGCCGGCGTGACCACCGCCCACCTGGGAACAGCCGCACGAGTGCGGGTGCACGGCCCAGGCGCCAAGGCGGTCCGCCCGGATGCCGGCCGGCTGGACGAGCAGGTCCGGGCCTGGCTCGCCGCGCCCGAGGTCCGCCGGCGCGTCGACGTGGTGCTCAACGACCTGTGCCGGGTGCGCGGCGACCGGCTCGTGTTGTCCGGCCCCGAGCGGGAGATCTCGGTGCGGCACAGCCCACTGGTCGCGCACATCCGCGCGGCCGCCCCGCACCCCGTCCCGTACCGGACCCTGCTCGATCGAGCCGCCGAGGCGTTCCCCGGCGCACCCCGCGACCGGCTCGACGCCTCGGTGGCGCAACTGCTGCGACACGGCTTCCTGCTCAGCTCGATCACCCCGCACCGGCTCGACGACGCACTGCTCGATCGCATCGACACCGCCGTCGAGGAACTGCCCTCTGTCGCCGCCGAGTTCCGGGCCACACGCAGCGCGGTGCGCGAATACGAGAAGGCCCGACCGGGCGAGGGCACCGAGCCCTGGCACCGGTTGATGGCCCTGGTCGATCCGCACGCGGACGCCGCCCGTCCACCCGTGCAGGTGGACCTGCGGATGGACGCCGAAGTCACCCTGCCCCGAGCCGTGGGCGAGGAGGCGAGCGCCTACGCCGACGCGATGTGGACGTTGTCGGACGCCTGGGTCACCCACGAACACATGCGCGACTACCGGAATCGGTTCATCGAGCGGTACGGCACCACCCGAACGGTCCCGCTGGCCGAACTCGTGGACCCGCACCGCGGCCTGGGCTTCCCGACCGGCTACGGCGACCGCCTGGCGCCGGGCGAACAACCCACGACCGGCTACCGACCCGGCCGCGACCGGCGGGTGCTGGTCGCCGAACTGGTCCAGGAGGCGCTGCTGCGCGAGGACGGCGAACTGCGGCTCACCCCGGACCTGATCGAACTGCTCGCCGGGACCGCGCAGCCCGAGGGCGGCGAACCCGCCGCGCCGCCGAACTCGCTCGACCTGTGCTTTCAACTCCTGGCGCCCGACGCCGCCGCACTGGACCAGGGCCGCTTCACGCTGGTCGGCACTGCGCACGCGGGCTCCTGGGTGGCCGGCTCGATGGCCGGGCGCTTCGCCGAACTCACGGACAGCAGCCCGCAGTTGGCCGAACTGGTGGCGGCTGCGGCGGATGCCGACGCGGTGCCCGCCCAGATCTCGTTCCGGCCGCACACCGCTCGCGCGCTGAACATGATCCAGGTACCGCGCCTGCTGCCGCACGAGATCCCGGTCGGGGTGTACGCCGATCGGCGCGACCCGCACAGCCTGGACTGGCGCGAGTTGCTCGTGGGAGTGGGCCCGGCAGGTCTGCAACTGATCCTGCCCCGGACCGGGCAACGGGTGATGCCCGTGGTGCCGCACATGCTGGCCCTCGATCGCGAGGCGCCCAAGGTGGTCCGGTTGATGGTGGACATCGTCTTCGGCCGGTCCCGGACCTGGACCGGATGGGACTGGACCGGCCTGGAGGCGCTGCCGCTGCTGCCGAGGGTGACCTTCGGCCGGGTCGTCGCCGCACCCAAACGCTGGACCCCGGACCGCGCGATGTGCGCGGCGGCCGAGGACCCGCCCGAGTTCGACCGCGCGCTGCGCGAATGGAGCGACCGCTACGGCGTGCCGGACCGGGTCCAGGTGGTGCACTGGGACCGGGTGTACGGCGTGGATCTGGCCCTGCCCTGGCACCGCACGCTGCTGCGCCACGAGGTGCGCCGGGGCCGGATCGCGCTGCTGGAGGACCTGAGCGAGGACGGCCGCGGCTTCGGCTGGGCGCACGGGCACAGCACCGAGGTGGTGGTCCCGCTGACCCGCCGCGCCGCGACTCGGGCGCTGCCCGCGACCGCCCCGGCCGTACCCGAACCCCTCGTCGAGTCCGCCGCCGCCTACCATCTGCCGGGCGAGGACTGGTTGTTCGCAAAGCTGTACGCGACGCCGGACACCCACGACGAACTGCTCCGGGTGCACCTGCCCGCGCTGCTCGCCGACGTCGGCGAGCACGTCGACCGCTGGTTCTTCATCCGATACCTGGACCCGGACCCGCACATCAGGATCCGCCTGCACGGCGCCCCGGCCTCGCTGCGCGACCGCGTGCTGCCCGAACTGGCCCGGCATGTACGGGCCATGCGCGACGTGGGTGCGATCCGCACGATGGCACTCGACGTGTACGAGCCGGAGACCCGGCGCTACGGCGGGCCGAACGCACTGGCGGCGGCGGAGCGCCTGTTCACCCTGGACAGCAGGTCGGCGATCGCCCAACTGCGTCTGCGCGCAAGCGGTGCGCTCACGGTGCCGGACGAGGTGCTGATCGCGGTCAACCACGCACTGCTCCTGGAGAGTCTGGGCGACTGGGACTGGCCCTCGTGGGTGCGGTACGCGTTCGTCAAGGACCCGGACCAGAGCGCGTTCCGCCGACATCGGGCGCTGATCCGGGAGCTGATCCGCCCCGGACACACCGCCGCGGCGGTCGGCGAACGGCTGGGCGTCCCGGCGCTGGCCCGGTTGTGGACACGGCCGGAGTACGGCCGCGCGTACGGCGCGATCGTGTTGTCCGACGCGGGCCGCCGACCGGCCGGCGCCGCGCACGAGAACGCCGTGCTCGGGCTGTTGCACATGCAGCACAACCGACTGCTCGGCATCGACCGGGCGGGCGAACAGCGCGGCTACGCCCTCCTGCGCGGGATCGCGAGCGACCACCTGGGCCGGCTCGCGCACGCCTCGGGAAGGTCCGCGGCGGCGGACTCGGGCGCCACCGGCCCCGGGGCCGCGGGCGCCGGTTCCGGGACCGGCGAGGGCGCACACGACCGGGAGAGGAACGAGCGGGATGGCTGAGCCGGCGCAGGACGGCACGACGACGACCACGGTCGGCGCACCCACCGAACCCCGCTTCGCCGACCGGGCGCGGGCGATGGTGACGCGGGTGTTGGAGCGGCTCGCCGAACCGGCTGCGGTCGCCGCGGACACCGCCGTCCTGGCGGAGATGTCCTGGGACGGCGACGACCAACCGCTGTGGGTGGACCTGTCGCTGTCCAGCGGATTCCCGGGCGTCTCCCTGGCCTTCAGCGGCAGCACCCCGCGCGGGCCCGAGCACGCCGCCCGCGCGCACGCGCACCTGGCCAGGGCGATGGGGGTACTGGCCGCGGAGCGTTTTCCGGCGGCGGGCATCTTCACCGGGCCGGGCTCGGTCGCGTTCGCCACGCTGGTCGCCCACCGCGCGACCGGCGGGTATGTGCACGCCCTGGCCCGCATGGACGAGCACCAGCGCCGGGTGGTCCGGGCGGCGCTGCCGCGCCCGCGCACCAACACGCCGCTCACCACCAACGGCGAGTTCGAGACCGTCCGCGGGCTGAGCGGAGTCGGCCGCTACCTGCTGGCCCGCGACGCCGACGGCGACGAGTTGCGGATGGTGCTGTCCTATCTGGTCGGGCTGGCCGAGGGAGAGATCCTGCATCGGGGCCGGCGGGTGCCGCGCTGGTGGACCCTGGCCGCGCCCAAGCTGGGCCAGGAGGTGGAGATGCCCGCCGGCCATCTCAACCTGGGCCTGTCGCACGGGATCGCCGGACCGCTGGCGCTGCTCGCGCTGGCCTGGCGTGCGGACGTACGGCTACCGGGGCAACGCGCCGCGATCGAACAACTGGTGGCGCTGCTCGCCGAGTGCGCCGTCCCCACCGGCGACGCCCTGTGGTGGCCGGCGTTTCGAACCCTGGAGCAGTGGGCGACCGCACCCGACCCGGATGCCCCGGCGCAGCGCCCGTCCTGGTGTTACGGCGCCCCCGGGGTCTCCCGTGCCGTGCAGTTGGCGGCGCTCGCCCTCGATCGGCCCGACTGGCACGAGCTCACCCGCCGTTCGCTCACCGGCCTGCTCGGCACGCCGATCGCAAAGTGGGGCATCGACGATCCGGCGCTGTGTCACGGCTGGGGCGGGCTGCTGCACCTGCTCGGCCTGCTGGGCGAACACCTGGACGACGCCCGACTGCCCGCCGTTCGGGACGAGTTGACCGCGCTGGTGTTGTCGCAATATCACGACGAGTACCGCTTCGGCTTCCGCTCGACGATGACCCGCGTCCCGCAGGGCGTGGACGTACCGGCGTTCCTGGAGGGCGCGGCGGGTGTCGCGCTCGCCCTGGACGCGTACGCCGAGGGCCGCGTGCTGGCCGGTTGGGATCAGGCGCTCCTGGTGGCGTGATTGCGGCCGGGCGGTCGACGGGGGTCAAAACGCGGCCGGTTGCGAGTACGTTCCCCTGCCATGGACTCTTCCAGCGGCACACCGGCCGCCTCCCCCGGATCCCGGGAACGACCCCGACACCACAGCAGGTTGCGCTCCTTCGGCCGGCCCGGACGTGGCCTCCTGATCGTGGTGCTCGCGCTCCTGGCCGCCCTCGTCCCCTCGACCCTCCCCGGCACGGCCACCGCGGCACCCCTCACCGCCGCGGAGCAACGCTGGGGCAACGACCGGCTCGACCAGGTCACTTCGTTGACCACGCACAACTCGTTCACCAACTACGAGGACTCGCGCTGGTCCTCGGTCAACCAGTCCGAGTCGGTGCGCGGGCAGTTGGACCGGGGCGTACGCGGGCTGATGCTCGACACGCACTGGTACGAGCACAGCACCGGCCTGTGCATCATCAGTTTCGGCAGCGACTGCTACCCGAGCGACGTGTACCTGTGTCACGGGGACTGCAAGGCGTTCGCGGGGGTGACCTATGCGCTGCCCCGGCAGAGCCTCGCCGGGACGATGCAGACGGTGGTCGACTTCCTGAAGGCGAATCCGCTGGAGGTGGTCACCGTGTTCCTGGAGGACTACGTGGACACCGACCGGCTCCGTCGGTCCCTGGAGCGGGTGCGCGGGCTGCCCGATCTGCTGTTTCGGCCGGACACCGCCGGCGTGCGGAACAACGGCTGGCCCAGGGTGGCGGACATGGTCACCGCGGACAAGCGTCTGCTGCTGTTCTCCGACAAGCCCGGCAAGGAGGGTCTGGGTGTGATGTACGACCGGGATTGGACGGTGCAGAACTACTGGAGCCTGGGTGACCTGGGCAACGATCTGGCCTGCACCAGCCGATGGTCCGACATCCCGCTGAACCGGACCGAACCGGGCTTTCGCCGGTTGTTCGCGATGAGCCACTTCCGCAATGTGCCGACGATCGGGACCGCCGCCCTGGACAACGGGACCAAGCTGCGCAATCGCATCGCACAACAATGCGCAACGGCGGCGGGGCGGAATCCGAACTTCGTCGCGGTGGACTTCCATCGGCAATCCGACGGGAGCGGGCACAGCCCGGCATCGATCGTCGGCGAGTTGAACGGGGGCTGAGCGGCGGCAGGCGGCGGAAGCCGAGGGCCGGGCGAGGTCGCGTGGAGCGGGCCCGGGGCGCATGGCGGGCGCGGGGCGGGCCCGTGGCGCGGGGCAGGCAGGCGCGAACCCGGGTAGCACGGGGCGGGCCGGCGCGGGGGCAGGCGGGCGCGCGGGGCGGGCCCGGGCCGCGGCCGGCCCCGTTGTCGCCGGCGTGATCCCGCGTGATCCGGCGTGATCCGGCATGATCCGGCGGATTCCGACGCACGCCGGGGCGACCGGCGGCACGGCGCGTGTGCCGGTCGGTCCGCCGTCGGAACGCTCCGGCGGGACCCTCGGGGCGTTCCGATCCGGCACCCCGGTCGGACCGCCCCGCACGGGCGGTCCGACCATCGCATCCGACCGGGTGGTCCTCAGGCGCGATTGGCGGTGCGAGCGCCCGTCGCGCGCTTGGCGCCGGCCGTCTTGCGACCGGGCGTGCTGCGCGTGGTGGGCGTCTTCTTGGCGGTGGTCTTCTTGGCCGCCGTCGACTTCGCGGTCGTCTTCTTCGCGGTGGTCTTCTTGGCCGCCGTCGACTTCGCGGCGGTGGTCTTCTTGGCGGCGGTCGTCTTGGCGGCGGCCTTCTTCGCCGTGGTCTTGCGGGCCGGAGCAGCGGTCTTCGCCGCGGTGGTGGCCCGGGTGGTCGCCTTCTTGGCGGTGGTCTTCTTGGCCGTCGCCTTCTTCGCGGTCGTCTTCTTGGCCGCGGCCTTCTTGCCGGCGACGGTGGTACCACCGGTCACCGTGCCCGGCGAAGCCTTCTTGATCGCGGTCTCGCCACGGGTCAGCTTCTTGGTGCCGCCGGTGAGGTCCTTGAAGCCCTGGCCCGGGCGGAAGCGCGGCACCGAGGTCTTCTTCACCCGAACCCGTTCGCCCGTCTGGGGGTTACGGGCGTACCGGGCGGCGCGCTCGACCTTCTCGAACGAGCCGAAGCCGGTGACCGAGACGCGGTCCCCGGCGACGACCGAACGGATGATGGTGTCCAGGACCGCGTCGACCGCTTCCTCGGCCGCAGCCCGGCCGCCGAGCTTGTCGGCGATGGCTTCGACGAGTTGTGCCTTGTTCATGAGATGCCTTTCGTGGTGCGGGGGTACCGATCGTTTCGACCGGCCGGACCATCCGACCGATCGGGTCGAACGCCGTTGCGCCAGTACCCATTTCCATGACTGTAACTCTCCGTCACACGGGGGGCATTTCGAACCGCGGCAAAGACGCGCCCGAAACACCCCCTTGGATCAACGACGAGGGCCCACGCGGGGATCCGCGAAACGCTCGACAAATCCTCCTGTCCGGTCCCGATGTTGACCCACCGAGGGGCGGTTTCCCCTTGTGGCGCAAGGCCCGAGGCGCTCCGGGCCGGCTTTGCCCGTGGCCCGGCGGCGGCCTCCGCAGGTGCGGTAATCGGGAAATACTCGCCGACGCGAGCTTCCGCCGAACGGATTTCGCACATTCGGCGTGGCAACGTCCGTCCGTGGACGTGATCCGCGCCCCGAGCCGCCGGCAACTCATCGAAGCCGACCCGCAATCGATCGACCGCCCGACACTCCGTGCGGCTCCCGCCGGCGCATTGCGACCGGCCTCCGTCCGAAGGCGGAATCGACCCTCGATCTCCGACACCGAGGCGCCGCGCGCAGGGCCGTTGACGTGCACGAATGCCCAATAATGGGTGCTGGGGGCAACCAGGCGGGCGGTATGTCGGGGGCGCAGACGGCCCTGCACAACGGCCGCTCCAGATCTCCCGAACCGGGCCCGATCACAGCCCTGGCCGTGGCAATTTCGGCCGTCACCGGGCCGACCCGGGCTCGAAGTCGGCGAAATCGGGCCGTCCGGGGGCTCGTGCTCGCGAAATCTGCCCGCCGGAAGGGCCGATCCGAGGCCGGAACACGGGAAATCGCACCGGCGAAGCCGGATCCGGGCGACGCCGAGGGCGGATCAGGGCCGCCGAAAGCGGATTCCGCGGCCGCCGACGGCCGATGGGGAGGGCCCACGAGGGCTTCGACGGGCGGGTGGAGGGGCCGAATCGGGTCGATCCGCCCCGGATCCGCCCTTCGTCGCAGCGGATCCGCCCTTCGCCACACCGGATCCTCCGCGCGTGCCAGGGAAATCGCCGCCGATCCGGACGAGCCCTCGATTTCGCGGACAGACCGAGCGCGGGCCGCCCGGTCTGGGCACGGGCCGGGTCGGGTCGGGTCGGCGCACGTCGAGCGCGTCGAGGCGTTCCAGGCCGATTTCGGCCGCGCACAACCCGCCGAAAGCGGAATCCGCAACGCCCCGAAGCACATCCGCAGCACCCGACGCCGGACTCGACGGCGGACGTGGGCGTGTGACACCGGCACCCGGCGGATCCGGGATCCGCAGTGGTCAGCGGTGATTCGCGGTGGTTCGCAGGGAGACGGGCTCACCGGCGCAATTCGGCTCCCCATCCGGTGCGCCGGCGCGGTCGAGGACGGAAACCCGCGCCGGGACAAGGCGCGTACGGCCTCTGGGTACGGATTCCGTGGCCGGATAGGACGCATCGAGCAGGCCCGGTCCGATTCCGCGGCCCAGCCGGGCGGATCGGGGCTCGGAAGCCGCCCCGCCGACCGTCCTCCTCGGACTGTTGCGCCGGTCCGGTAGCGCAGCGTGAGCTCTTGTCGATGCCGAACGGGGTCATCGGCAGGCTCGGACGGAATCGACGGCGGCGACAACGTGCGGACCGGATCGACGAGCGGTTCGTGATCACCCGAATGGTCGTGTCCGGGCCGATCGGCCGGCCCAGGGCCGCACCGGCGGTCACGGACGCGCGGAGGCCGATCGGGCAAGGCGAATCCGGTGCCGTGACGGGCCGGGTCACGGGCGGCGTCGGTCGGTCGGCCGCCCGGCCGAGCGGGCGCGGGCGGCCGGGCGGCCCTGCGCCGCGCCCGGCGCGAGTTCGACCGGCGTGTCCGCCCGGCTCGTCGGACGGAACGCGCGGCCGGGAACGTGCCGGGCCGAGCCGGCGAGACGCGTGCGCCGACCCGGTACGCCCCCTCCGAGCGACGGCCGACCGGACCGGATGAACTCGTCGGCGTGGCGTGCCGATTCGCTCGATCGGCACCGAGCAGACAATCCACGGGTCGGAACCCGCCCTGCGCCGACCGGATCAACATCGCGTCGAAGCCCACGTGTTCGACCGCCGCGGTGATCTGCGCGACATGGCCGAGCCCGGGTGGGCGATCATGCCCAAGCACGCCGGCGGTTGCACTGGCGGCGGAGCGTGACGGAGCCGGTCGTCGGGCGGCATGGCCGTCGGTTCCGGGTGTCCTGCCGGCCCGGACCGGCCGAATCCACCCGGCGATCGGCCGCGTTGGCCCGATCGACCCCGGCCGGCCGGGGCGGCTATGCCTGTTCCGGCTGTTGTCCCGGCCAGTCCAGCTTCAGCCGTTGCAGCTTCGGCAGTTGAGCGACGACCAGGTCGTAGGAGTCCTCGATCAGGTCCCGCACCATCGTCTCCGGCAGCGAGCCGTCCAGGGTCACGGTGTTCCAGTGCCGCTTGCTCAGGTGGTAGCCGGGAGCGATCGCCGGGTGTTCGGCGCGCAGCCGGATCGCGAGTTCCGGGTCGCACTTCAGGCTCACCCGCAACGGCGGCGGGTCGGTCAGCGTCGAGAACGCGAAGATCTTCCCGCCCACCTTGAACGTCGACAGGTCCGGATTCCGCCCGAACGGAAACTCCTCCACGGCTCCGTTGAACTCCAGACACATGGCCCGAAGCCGCTCGGCCGCCATCCCCGCCAACCCCTGCGCATCGACCATCACGCCAGTATGCCCACACCACAACGGCCCACCCGAACTGGGCGGTACTCCCGGCACACAACAACCAGGCGCCGACCCGCCCCGGACCCCGGCATCGAAACACCCCACCCGGCCCCGGCCCCGACAGCCCCCGTCCCACCCCCTCTCGGCGGCCCGACGCCCGAGTCGCAGGCCCTAGAGTGCGGTCGCGACGGACCTGCCAAGGTCCACCCACCGACGAGGAGGACCATGACGAACCCGCTGATCGCCGCCGTGGGCGGGCACGAGCCGCAGATCGACCCCGCCGCCTTCGTCGCCGCGAACGCGACGGTCGTCGGCGCCGTCACCCTCGCCGCCGGCGCGAGCATCTGGTACGGCGCGGTGCTGCGCGGCGACGCCGAATCGATCGCGGTGGGCCCGGACACCAACATCCAGGACAACTGCACCGTGCACAGCGACCCGGACTTCCCGACCGTGATCGGCGCGCGTGTGTCCGTCGGCCACAACGCGGTGCTGCACGGCTGCACGATCGAGGACGACGTCCTGGTCGGCATGAACTCCACGGTCCTCAACGGCGCCCACATCGGTGCGGGCGCCCTGATCGCCGCCGGTGCCGTGGTGCCCCAGGGCATGCGCGTACCGCCCGGCGTCCTGGTCGCCGGCGTACCGGGCCGGATCAAGCGCGAACTCGGCGAGGACGAGCGCGCCGTCATCAAGGCCAACGGCGCCGGCTACCAATTCCTGGCTCGGGCCCACGACGAGATCACCTTCGACTGATCTCGGGGCGGCTCGATCCGACCGCCGGCGTCGAGCCGGCAGAGCGGTATCGAAACCCGAGGACCCAGGACCGCGGACCGCGGACCGAGAACCACCGCATCCAACCCCAACGCCGGCCGGTGCGCAAGGGTGCTCCGGCCGGCGGCACTCGGCCCGTCGATGGAAATCGGGGTCCCGGGCAGCCGTCCCCGTCGTCGCCTCCGGCCGGGCACTGTGCCGGCCGGCACCTCGTGCCTCGGGGCCGCGGCCGAGCAGCCTCCCCGGCCGCGCGCCGGCCCCGTCGGGCCATCCGTCGGGGCCGTCGAGCGTGCCCCGCATCGGCTTGAATTCGCCCTCCCACCAGGCAATTTCAGAGCCATACGTGAGCGTATGGCTGCGGAGAGTGTCTGGA
The DNA here is from genome assembly GCF_055557415.1 of Embleya sp. L77. NCBI lineage: Bacteria > Bacillati > Actinomycetota > Actinomycetes > Kitasatosporales > Streptomycetaceae > Embleya > Embleya sp. L77. The sequence continues at coordinate 2,117,723 of NZ_CM145710.1, read as the reverse complement.
TGAATGCCACCAACAGCCGCAAAGGGGACTTCTGTCGATCCATAACCGGAACCGGGCCTTCGACTTGACGCCGGTACGACAACCCCATGATCGTGTTCCGGCCGCCGGTGTTCCGCGAAGGACTCTCGACGGAGCCGGCCGGACAACCCTCATGCGGAAGGGCTACCGATGGGCCGATTTTGGAATCTCAAGACGCAGAAATCATCCGACAGAATCTCGCGGTCATCGCCCCCCAGGCCGCGGATGTCACGTCCCACTTCTACGCACTCCTGTTCCTGCGCCGTCCCGACCTGCGCGACCTGTTCCCCCCGGCGATGGACGTCCAGCGCGACCGTCTGCTGAACGCGCTGATCCGCATCGTCGGCGACCTGGACAACGCGCCGGCACTGACCGGATTCCTCGGCCAACTCGGCCGAGACCATCGCAAGTTCGATGTCATCGCCGAGCACTACGACCTGGTCGGCGAATGCCTGGTCGCCGCTCTCGCCCGATTCAGCGGCGACACCTGGAACGACGCGGTACAGGACGCCTGGGCACGCGCGTACGGCGCCGCCGCGGGTATCATGATCGGCGCGGCCGAAGAGGACGCCCTGACCAACCCCCCACACTGGACCGCGGAAATCGTCTCGCACGAGAAGCCCGCCGACGACATCGCCGTGGTCACGGTGCGCCCGGACATCCCGTTCCCCTACCGGGCGGGCCAATACACCTTCCTGGAAACCCCGTGGTGGCCGCGCGTATGGCGGGCGTACTCGATCGCCAACGCGCCCGACCCGAACGGCCTGCTCACCTTCCACGTGCGTTCGGTGCCCGCGGGCTGGGTCAGCAACGCCCTGGTCCACAAGGCCAAACCGGGCGATCGCGTCAAACTGGGCGCCGCCATGGGCGAGATGGTCGTGGACCACATGGCGCCCAATCCGGTGTTGTGCGTGGCGGGCGGTACCGGACTGGCGCCGCTGAAGGCGATGGTCGAGGAACTGGCCTACTACGGCACCGATCGATTCGTCGACCTGTTCTACGGCGCGAGCGCGCACAGCGGGCTGTACGGCCTGGAGGATCTGCTGCGGCTGTCCCAGCGGGTGTCCTGGTTGCGCGTGCGACCGGCACTGGACGACCTGACCCTGGCCGGGATCAGCGGAGGGGTCTCGGACGTGGTCCGGGAGTACGGGCCGCGCTACGACTGCGACGCTTACCTGAGCGGACCACCCGCGATGGTGCTGGACAGCGCCCGGGTGCTGCGCCGACTCGGCCTGAGCAAGCGACAGATCCACCACGATCCGGTCGTCGGCGCGTATTCCGCCGACGACGCGGCCCAACCGTCCGCCCCGGTGCCCGCGGATGCGCCGAGCTGACCCGCGAGCCGCTGCCGGCTCGTACCCCCACCAGACCCGAAACAGGCTCCCGCGACCCCGGTCGCAGCGCCGAGCCGGTTCCCAGGAGAGCGTTGACCGAGCACAGCATCACCCGGATCCGCGGCGACCAGCCGTCGTGTCCCGTGCCACACCACCCACAAATCCCCGCCCAGCAGCCCCCGTCCGCCCTGCCCGATGTCACTCCCGAGGGCGCCGTGGACCCCGCCCGGGCCCTCGCGTTCCTCGATCGATTCCATCAAGAGACCAGGTCGCCGGAGGATCGGGACACTCGCCGGCGTGAGATCGTCGAGCAGATCCGCGAGACCGGCACCTACATCCACACCTCGGCCGAACTCGTCTGGGGCGCCCGGGCAGCCTGGCGCAACTCGGCCCGCTGCATCGGCCGGTTGTACTGGAACAGCCTGGTCGTCCGGGACCGCCGGCATGTGAGCCGCCCCGAGGAAGTGGCCGCCCAGTGCGCCGGACACCTGCGCGAGACCTGGCGCGGCGGCCGGATCCGGCCGACGATCACCGTATTCGCGCCCGACGCCCCCACCGGGCCGAGGGTACGGATCTGGAACGAGCAGTTGATCCGCTACGCCGGCTACCGCCGGGCCGACGGCGCGCTCGTGGGCGACGGCCGCAACCTGGGCATCACCGAACTCGCGGGCGAACTCGGCTGGCGCGGCGCGGGCACCGACTTCGACCCGTTGCCGCTGATCATCGAGGGCGCGGACGGCCGACTCCGCGCGTACGCACTGCCGCCGGACGCGATCCGCGAAATCGCGCTCACCCACCCCGAACACCCCGGCTTCGCCACCCTGGGCCTGCGCTGGCACGCGATCCCGGCGATCTCCAACATGCGCCTGGAGATCGGCGGCGTCTCCTACAGCGCGGCGCCGTTCAACGGCTGGTACATGGGCACCGAGATCGGCGCCCGCAACCTGGTCGACGCGGACCGCTACGACATGCTCCCGGCGATCGCCGCCCTGTTCGGCATGGACACCTCCAGCGAACGCACCCTGTGGCGGGACCGGGCCTTGATCGAACTCAACCGCGCCGTACTGCACTCGTTCGACGCGGCCGGTGCGACCATCACCGACCACCACACCGAATCCGACCGCTTCCTCCGGCACGTCGAACGCGAGGCGGAGGCGGGCCGCACGTGTCCGGCGGACTGGAGCTGGATCGTGCCACCGGTCTCCGGCGGCCTGACCCCGGTCTACCACCGCTACTACGACGACCACGACGAAAGTACGGAGAGCCCGGCCTACCTGCTCGACGAGGCCGCCGGCCGGCGCTCGGCGGGCCGGCGCCCCTGAACGCGCCCGGCAACCGGGCGAACGAGCCCGGACGTGCCCACCGGCCTCCCGGGTCTGCCGGCCGGCGCCTCGTGGAAGCGGTCGGTGGCGCGCCATCGGCCGGGCGCGGTGCCGCGTTGGCGCGACACCCGCCGGCGTCCCGGCACCGACCTGGTCATCGACGTGACCCGGCCGGTGCCCGCGCACCCACACGGACCAGCGCCGCGCGACGGTTCGAAGCCCGCACTCGGCGTGGGCCCGGCCGCCGTACCGGCCCCGGCCCGGGCCCGCGTCGCGGCGGTTGCGGTGCAACGCCGTCGCCACGGCGGTTGCGGTGCACTCGAACCGGCCCGGACCCGGTCGGCCCGCAGGCACGGCGACACGGACCACGAACGCCTCCCCCGCCGCCGGCACGGGGTGTTTCGCCGCCGGCGGGGCGGGAAATCTCGGGGGCCGCAGTCGCGACAAGGCTCCGGTCGGCGCGTCCTTCACGACACGTCGTGGCATCAGGTGAAGGAATGGATCGATGGCTACAGGCAAGGTGAAGTGGTTCAACGCGGACAAGGGCTTCGGCTTCATCGAGCAGGACGACGGCGGCCCGGACGTGTTCGTGCACTTCTCGGCCATCCAGAGCGCGGGCTTCCGGCAGCTGGAGGAGAACGACCAGGTCGAGTTCGATGTCGTCCAGGGCCCCAAGGGCCCGCAGGCGGAGAACGTCTCCGTCCGCAAGGACTGACGCGTAGCAACCCGACCGCCGCATGACGACCGGGGCACCGCCGGGACCGACGTCCCGGCGGTGCCCCGGTGCATGTCCCGGGCGGCCGCGCGGCGGCGGGGCCGCGGGCCGGTCGCGGGCCGGGCGGCGCGCTGTCCGATCAGCCCGGCAGGCCCGCCCGTCGGGCCTGCTCGCGGCGGCATCGGCCGCGGACGATGGCCAGGCCGACGAAGCCGGCGACGGCGAGGACGGCGGTGATCGCGGCGGCGAGCAGCCACAGGTCGACCGTGCCCTGGTGGTCGTTCCACGCGGACGGCGGGACCGCCGAGCCGTCGCCGTATGTGGTCGTGTCGTGCAGCGACTTGCCCGCTCGCACGCCGGCCCACACCACGCCGGCGACCACCGCGCACGACACGGCCAGGACGGCCGAGCCGGCGGGCGCCACGTACCACGCACCGTGCGGACGCACCGGCGCCGGCGGCGGGACGTGCCACGGCCGGGTCGGGAGGGGCGAGGTCGCCCGGGGCACCGGCGGGTACGACCGGATGTTGATCACGGTCACCATCCTGGGCCCTCCCGGATCGGGCGTCCTGAGTACCCCTACTCGGATTCGCCGCGGCTTCCGGTCCGGACGATAGGTTCTCCTGCGCACGTGTGTGCGATCACTCGGGGAAGGTCTCATCGGCATGTCGCAAGCAATGTCGCGGTCCCGCGGCGCGCAGGTCGCGCTCGGCTCGTGCCGGGGGTGGAGTCCGTGCTGAGTACGGCCGAGCCCCCGGTGAACGCGGGTGTGTTGTGGGTGGCCACCGCGCTCACCGCGCTGTTGCTCACCCTCGGACTGGCCTGGGGTGCACGTCGGTTGCTCGGGTTGCCGGTGGGCACGCGGCGCACGCTCGCCGCGGGGTTGCTCGGACTCGTGGTGTCCTGGGCGCTCGGCGGGAGCATCCAGCGGCACAATCCCGGCGTCTTCATGACCGTCACGCTCGGTGTGGCACTGCTCGCCGCGATGACCTTCATCGTGGTGATCGAGGCACTCGTGCCGAGCGGATCGTGGCCGGGCACGGTCGAGTTCGCCCGCGGGCTGCGCCGGCGCCTGGCCCGCGGGCGCCGCTATTCGCAGATCAGCCGGATCGCCGCCCGACACGGACTCGGGCCGTATCTGCGCGGCCGTCGGGCCGATCGCACGAGTCGGCGGGCCGGTCTGGCCCGGTCGTTGCAGGAGGCGCTCCAGGACGGCGGGGTGACGTTCGTCAAGCTCGGGCAGGTCCTGTCCACCCGCCGCGACCTGCTGCCGGTCGAGTTCGTGGACGCGCTGGCGCTGCTCCAGCATCGGGTCGCACCCGCACCGTGGGCGGAGGTGGAACGGGTCCTCACCGCCGAGTTGGGCGCACCGGTGACCGAGGTGTTCGCCGAATTCGACCCGGAGCCGCTCGCGGCCGCATCCATCGCGCAGGTCCATCGGGCCCGGCTGCGCTCCGGCGGCGAGGTGGTGGTCAAGGTGCAACGTCCGGGGATCGGCCCGATCGTCGAGCGGGACCTGGACATCCTGGCGCGGCTCGCGGCGAGTCTGGACCGGCGCACCACGTGGGGGCACGCACTGGGTCTGGTCGAGCTCGCCGACGGCTTCGCGGTGGCGCTGCGCGAGGAGCTGGACTTCCGGATCGAGGCGCGCAATACCAGCGCGGTGACCGCCGCCGGGGTCGGGCGGCGGCATGCGAGCCTGGTCCTGCCGCGCCTGCATCCCGAGCTGAGCACCGCACGGGTGCTGGTGCTCGACTGGCTGGACGGCATACCGCTGGGCACCGCCGCGGCGACCCTGGACGAACGCGGGGTCGATCGGAGCGAGTTGGCGCGCATCCTGCTGGGCGAGCTGCTGCGGCAGATCATGTTCGACGGGATCTTCCACGCCGACCCGCACCCGGGCAACATCATGCTGCTCGGCGACGGTCGGTTGGCCCTGCTCGACTTCGGCTCGGTGGGCCGGATCGACGCGCAGTTGCGGTCCGGACTCCAGGAGTTGCTGCTCGCGCTCGGGCAGGCCGATCCGGCCGCGATGTCGGACGCGCTGCTCCAGGTGGTGACCCGGCCGGCGGAACTGGACGAACAGCGGCTTCAGCGTGCGCTCGGCCAGTTCATGGCCCGCCATCTCAGTGCGGGACTGGCGCCGGATCTGGCCATGTTCACCGACCTGTTCCGGCTGGTGTCCGCGTTCGAGCTGACGGTCGCGCCGGAGATCGCGGCCGTCTTCCGGGCGCTCGCCACGGTCGAGGGCACGCTCACCGGCATCGAGCCGGGCTTCGACATCTTCGCCGAGGCGCGCGGCTATGCGACCAAGCACGTCACGGAAACGTTGGAGCCGACCGGTCTGCGGGACGCGGCCACCAGCGAACTCCTGCACCTCCTACCGGTGTTGCGTCGACTGCCGCGTCGCTTCGAACGGGTGACCGGGGCGCTGGAGGAGGGCCGACTCGGGGTCAACGTGCGACTCCTGGCCGACGAACGCGACCGCCGCGTGCTCACGTCCATGCTGAACCGCACGCTGCTGACGGTGCTCGGCGCGACCGCCGGGATCATGGCCGTGCTGCTGCTCGACACCGAGGGCGGGCCGCAGGTGAGCGACAGCGTGGGGCTGTATCAGGTGATCGGCTACAACCTGCTGGTGGTCAGTTGCGTCCTGGTTCTGCGGGTGTTGTTCACCATCTTCCGAGCGGAACGCGCCGACGCCCGGACATGAGGCGGGGCGGAAAACGCCGACGCCCGGACCCGAGGCCGGGCCGAACGCGCCGACGCCCGGACCCGAAGCCGGGCGGCCCGGCGGGGCGCCGACGTACCGCCGTCGTCGGCACCGAGGTGATTCGGCACCATAGTCGTTCGGTACCACCATCACTCCCAGGGGGAACTCGATGAAGCGTTGGCCTGCCGCCCTCGTCCTCGCCTTCGGCATCACCATCGGCGCCGGCGGCGCCCAGACCGCGGTCGCCGCCGGTCCGCACAACCCGGCGTGCGCGGCCGACGCGTCGCCCGGACACACCCGCCGGCACCTGCCGGAGGCGGAGATCTTCGTCACGAACAACACCGCGGTGATCAGCGATCCCGACGACCCGCGACTGAACACCCGGCTGAACGGCTTCGCCTGCGAAGTGCGCGCGATCATCCGCGCACACGGCGCCGATCCGGAGAAGTCCTCGCTGCTGGACGGCGTGTTCTGGTCCGGCGAGCTACAGAACACCACCTATGAACGCTCGCGCGAATTCGACGTCGACGACATCGACGCCGCCGGGCTCAACCACGTCGCGGACGTGCTGCGCAAGCGCTTCGCCCAGGAGTCGGTGCTGACCTTCGAATACCTGCGCAGCGACTCGCCGCGGGCGGATGCGATCGAGGTCGAGGTGCCGGGCGTGGACGTACAGCGCCTGCACGACGGTCTGGTCGCCGATGCCGAGGCGCGCGAACATCTGTTCGGTGGCTCGGTCACCGTGCGCGGCGGCAAGCTGATACTGGTCGCCGACCGTGCGGACGCGGCCCTGGTCCAGCGCTTCGTCGGCACGCTGGGCGGCGACTGGTCCAAGGCCACGGTCCACTACGGGGACCGGGAGTTCGTCGGCTAGAGCACGGCGCGGCGGTCGGCCCGGCGGGGCGTTCCACCCGATCGGCACCGCCGTGCCGACGGCGCACGGGGCGGGCGGGTTGGCGCTTCCCGGCCGGCGGCGCGATCCGCCCACGCCCCACGCATTTGCCCAGGTCATGGCCCGTCCGATGGTTCGGAAGGCGGGTGAAACCTGTTTGGCGGACCCGCCGGTTCGCGGTAATGATTCGCTTATGTCGCGCACGTTCGAAGATCTGTTGGCCGAGGCCGAGTCGGCCTCCGTGGACGGCTGGGACTTCTCCTGGCTGGCCGGGCGGGCCACCGAAGCACGCCCCTCGTGGGGCTATCAGCGCCTGATGGGTGAGCGGCTGGCCGGTGTGTCGGCCGCGCTGGACATCCAGACCGGCGGCGGCGAAGTACTGGCGGGCGCGCCGAAGCTGCCGGCCACGATGGTCGCCACCGAGTCGTGGCCGCCGAACGTGGCCAAGGCGACCCGACTGCTGCACCCGCTCGGCGCGGTCGTGGTCGCGGATCCGGACGAGCCGCCGCTGCCGTTCGCCGACGCCGCGTTCGACCTGGTCACCAGCCGGCATCCGGCGACGGTGTGGTGGGCCGAGATCGCCCGCGTACTCCGCCCCGGCGGCACGTACTTCGCGCAACACGTGGGTCCGGCGTCGGTGTTCGAGCTGGTCGAGTACTTCCTCGGGCCGCAACCCGAGGCGCGCGAGGGCCGCCGGCCCGACATCGAGAGCGCCGACGCGCGGGCGGCGGGGCTGGAGATCGTGGATCTGCGCCTGGAACGGTTGCGGATGGAATTCTTCGACATCGGTGCGGTCGTCTACTTCCTGCGCAAGGTGATCTGGATGGTGCCCGGCTTCACCGTGGCGGCCTACCGGGACCGGCTCCGCGAGCTGCACGAACTCATCCAACGGGAGGGCCCGTTCGTCGCACACTCGACCCGATTCTTGATCGAGGCGCGGAAGGCCGGCTGAGCGGGCGAGCGGGCCGGGCGGGTCCGGATCCGTGCGTCGGGCCGGGCGTGGGCGGGTCCGGGCGGGTGACAGGGCGTGCCCAGGAGGTGGTCTCGCCGTTGAGGATGGCATGACGCACACTCGACGCATTCTCGCCACCGTCCTGCTGACCGCGGGGGCCGCGGCGCTGGCCGTACCCGTCGCCCACGCCGGCCCCGGCCAGGACATCACACTCACTACGTCGGACGGGACGGCTCCGGTCGCCGGCGGCGCAGGCACCGCCGCCGGCACGGGCACCGACACCGGCGCCGAGGCCGCCGACACTCTCAACACCGCGGTGACCTCGCTGATGGGCGGCCTCACGAGCTGACGCCGCGCGGGGGCTCCGGGGGTGGGTGCCGGGGCGGATCGGCGTCGGCTGCCCGACCAGGGACAGCGATGCGCAGACGCAGCCGGAGGCCCGATCTTGTGTCACCGAGTGTCGTTCGCAGTGGACTTCTTCGCGTACCCGCTCGGATCGGTCAACGGCGCACCCGATAGCGCAGGTGAAGCACCCGGTTGCCCTGAATCACCACGTCGGGATCCTCCAACAGGTGCTGCGCGTGGACCGACCCGAAGTAGCGCTTGCCGGACCCGAACACGACGGGTACGACGTCCATGCGCACCTCGTCGATCAGGCCCGCGGCAAGCACCCGGCCACCGACGTCGCCGGCGGCGACCTCGACCATGCGGTCACCCGCAAGCTCCTGCGCCTTGGCCACGGCTGCCTCGACGCCGTCGACGAAGTGAAACGGCGCCTCGGGGTCCCAGCCCTCGGGCTCCGGCCGGTGCGTCACGACGACCACGTGGTCGATCCCGCCCGGAGGCTTCCCGTCCCAGCCGTCCGTCATGTCGAAGACGTGACGGCCGACGACCGTCGTCCCGATCCGGTCCCAGTACGGCCGGATGTAGTCGTAGGACGTCTGCGACACCCTCAACTCGCCGCTCTCGTCCAACGGGACGTCACCGCCGGACAACCAGTCGAACAGCGGTCCGGGCTGGTCGTTCTCGTCCGCGATGAAGCCGTCCACCGACACCGAGCCGTACATGACCACCTTGCCCACGGGGCTCTCCTCTGCCTTGGGGTGCCCCAAATTAGCGTGCCGTGAGCTGTCGCTCTCGGAAGAAATCAATCGGCCGGCATCGAGCCGGCGCCGAGGTTTCGCTGCTGCGCGAAAAAGTGGAGGGACTGGGCGGCCGGGTTCAGCCTGAGCCGCATGTCGACGATCGAGTTGCCCCGCCAGTTCGTGCGGACCCGGCGTTTCACCGCCGGTGTCCCCACGGCCTTCACCGTGTCCCCGGACGGCACCTCGGTGTTGTTCCTGCGCAGTCGATCCGGTGACGACCCGGTCGGTTGTCTGTGGCACCTGGACCTGGACTCGGCGACGGAGCGGCTGCTCGTGGATCCGACCGCGCTGCGCGGGCCGGCCGGAGCGTCCGGGATCACCGGCTACGCCGTCGACGACGCGGCCAGCATCGCCGCGTTCGCGCTGCCGGGCAGCCTGTGGGTGGTCGAGGTCGCTTCCGGCCGGACCCGACGGCTGCCCGTCCAGGGCCCGGTGCTCGACCCCCGGCCGGACCCGACCGGCCGGCGGATCGGCTACCTCGCCGACGGCGCGTTGCGCGTGATCGACGTCGCCGGGTCGAACGACCGGGCGCTCGCCGAACCCGACGGCGCCCATGTGCGGTTCGGTGTCGCCGAGTACGCGGCGACCGCGTCGATCGGCCGATCGCGCGGCTACTGGTGGGCCCCGGACGGCGCCCGGCTGCTGGTGGCCCGGGTGGACGAGAACGAAGTGCCGATCCGGCACGTGTCGGACCCGACCCGTCCGGCCTCGCCGCCGCGAACGGTGCGCTATCCCGTGGCCGGCGGCGCCAACGCCCGGGTCACCCTGCGGGTCGTCACGCTCGCCGGAGATCACACGCAAGTGGACTGGGACGACCGGGAGTTCGAGTACCTCACCGCTGCCGACTGGGATTCCCACGGCCCGTTCGCGGCGGTGCAGAGCCGCGACCAGCGCACCGTCCGCACCCTGGCCGTGGATCCGACGACCGGCCGCACCCGGCCGCTCGCCGAGCAGCACGACCCGCACTGGGTACACCTGTTGCCCGGTACGCCGGTACGTACCGGATCCGGCGCACTCGTCGCGCACAGCGACGCGGACGGCACCCGACGGCTCACCCTGGACGGCGTCCCGATCACCCCGCCGGGGCTGCACGTCCGCGAGGTGTTCGGGGTGGACGGCGACGACGTGCTGTTCGGCGCCTCCGCCGAACCGACCGAGGCACAACTCTGGACCTGGCGACCGGGCACCGAGCCGCGCCGCCTGGACACCGAACCCGGCGTACACAGCGCCGTCCGCCGCGCCGGGACCCTGATCCACACCGCGCGCACCCCCGACCGACCCGGGGCCCGTACCGCGGCCCTGCGCCCGGGTGCGCCCGCCGTCCCCGTGCACTCGTCGGCACACGACCCGGTCCTGCGGTTGTACGCCACCCGGTTCACCACGACCGAGCGCAACCTGCACAGCCAGTTGCTGCTGCCCTCGTGGTACCGCCGGGGTGCGCCGCCGCTGCCAGTGCTGGTCGATCCGTACGGGGGCCCGGCCCTCCAGCGGGTCACCGCCCAGCAGGGCCCGATGGCCTTCGTGTCGCAGTGGTTCGCCGAGCAGGGTTTCGCGGTGCTGATCACCGACGGCCGCGGCACCCCCGGCCGCGGTCCCGCGTGGGAGCGCGAGGTGGCCGGCGACATCCTCGGACCGGTACTCGCCGACCAGGTGGCCGCGTTGACCGAAGTCATGCGCACCCGAACGGAGTTGGATGCGACCAAAGTCGCCGTCCGAGGTTGGTCGTTCGGCGCGACGCTGGCACTGACCGCGGTGTTGCGCCGCCCCGACGTGTTCCACGCGGCGATCGCCGGGGCCGGCGTCAGCGACCAGCGGCTGTACGACACGCACTGGCGTGAACGATTCCTCGGCCGACCCGACGAATATCCCGAACGCTACGCCGCCTGCTCGCCGTTGTCTGAGGCGGCGCAGCTGAGCCGACCGTTGTTGCTGATGCACGGCCTGGCCGACGACAACGTGTTCCCGGCGAACACCCTGCGACTGTCCGCCGAACTGCTCGCCGCCGGACGGCCGCACGAGGTGCTGTTGCTGCCGGACACCGGACACGCGCCCTCGGACGAAAACCTGTTCGAGAAGCTACTGCTGCATCAACTCGACTTTCTGCGACGGCACTTGGGCATCCCGGCGGGCTGAGCGGGGGCGGGGCGGGGACCGGCGGTCGGCGGTCGGTGGTCGGTGGTCGGTGGTCGGCCCCGCTTCGTCGGTTCGGTCAGCGGAGCACAGGGGCGATCGATGCGGGGGCCGGGCTGCCGGGTTTTGCGGACTTGCCGCCTCCCGGCGTGGTCGGCCGCCGGGTGCCGGTCGGGGTCGAGGTGGACTTCGAGGTCGAGGTCGACGAAGCGCTTCCGGACGGGCCGGTGACCGCGGCGGTGCCGGTGGACCCGCTGGGTGTCGCCTTCTTGCCTCGCTCGGGCAGCGGCGGCGGGGTCGCGGTGGGCGCGTCCCGGTCCCCCGTACTCCCCGGTGGCCGGGCGACGGCGAGGTCGGGGCGGATCGGGTCGGTGATCACGAACGTCTTCACCGGCTGTTTGGCCTTCTTGACCGCCGTGGGCTTGGATCCCGTCCGCTTCCAGTCGGCGTCGCCGGTGTCGAGGCGTACGTGCCCGGCGTCCTTCTCCGGCTCGGCCAGCGGGTTTCCGCAGTTGCACTTGACCACCGGTTGGCCGCGTTCGTCGATCAGCACGGCGGTACCGGCCTGGAGAATCGCATCGAAGGCCACCAGCGTGCCGTTCTTGAGCGTGTGGTTGCGCACGAGGGTGTCGGTCCGTAGTACGACCGGCGTCAGCCGTGCCACGAACGTGCGGATGGCCGGTGTGCCGACGATCTTGAGTACCTTCATCCACCGGGTGGCGGGCACCACGTTGGCGGCCAGGCCGAGGAATTCGATCAGCCGCTCCTTGTCGCAGATCCGCGCCTTGTTGGAGCCGCCGAAGAGCCCGGGGGTATCGCCGGACAGGTTGGTGGCGGACACCTTGGGACGCAAACCGAGGGCATCCAGTCCGAAGTTGACCGAGAAGAACGGGTCCGCGCCCAGGTCGCCCGCCACGATCCCGAGCACCTTCGGCACCTTCGAATCCTCACAACCGGACGCGGCACCGAGCAGCAGCGCACACGCGGTACACACCGCGATGAGCGCCGCGCACCACGGACGCCGCCGCCGAACGGCCCTCCTCCGCGCAGGCGTCGGCCAAACCTCCATCGGACCCCCCGAGCCAACAGAGCGGAACCTCTCCCCGATCCCGCCTCCCTCGCTCCATGATGAGCCAAAACCCGCCCACAGTCAGCCAAACCATCACGTTTCCCATCCCCCTCCTCCCGGACGGCGCCCCCACCCCGCCCCGCCCCGAAGCAGAACACCCGCGGTTTGCGGGCATGCGAGGTCGGGTCGGGGTGGGGGCCGGGCGGGCGGCGCCTGCGGAGGGAGCGGGCCGGGAGGGCTGCGGTCGGGTAGGGCGGCGACCGTGCCGGTAGTGCTCCGAGCGGGTGCGGGCGGGCCGGCGGGGCAGGATCCGCTTGTCGGTGGCCTGCCAGCGCTCCGAGCGGGTGCGGGCGGGCCCGACGGGCCGGGTGCGTACGGATGACGGCGTCACGCGGGGGCGAGCCGGGACCGTGCCGGTGGCGGACCGGGGAGGGCAACGGCCCTGCCGGTAGCGGTCCGACGGGAGCCCTACGGGTGGCGGCGTCCGGGGGGTACCGGATCGAGCGAGGCAGCGGCATCGCGCCGGCAGCGGACCGGGTAGGCAACGGCCGTACCGGTAGCGGTCCGAGCGGGGGGCGGGTTTCCGAACCGGCCGGGGGGGGCGTACGGGCGGCGGGGTCAGGCAAGTAGCGAGTCGGGGCCGTGCCGGAGGCCGTCCGAGCGGCGGCAAGCGAGCCGGACGGGCCCGGGCATACCGGGTGGCGGGTCCGGAGGGTACCGAGTCGAGCGCGGCAGCGCATCGCCCCGGCAGCGGACCGGCACGCAACGGCCGTACCGGTAGCGACCCGCGCGGGCGGCGGGCGGACCGGACGGACGGACGGGCCGAGGACGTACGGGTGACGGGGGGCAGGCGGTGAGCGAGCCGGGGCCGTAGAGGTAGCGGGTCTGGCGGGAGTCCTACGGGTGGCAGGGTCCTACGGGTGGCGGGGTCCGGCGGGTACCGGTTCCAGCCGGGCGGCGGGGCCGGGTCGGAAGTGGGTCGGGCGGGCCGCGCGGGGAGCAGCTCTGCCGGGCCGGAGTCGGCCTGGTGGACGGGGCGCGAAAACGGGCCTCGCACGAGCCGACGCAAGGGCGCTCACCCGGACACGGTCGCGGTCGGGGCAGGGCGCCCACCCCGGGAGGGCGCGCCCGGAGCACGTCGGAGAGGTCTGGTTGGGCGGCTGGGTGGGTGGTCAGGGCCGGGTGAGGGTGGTGATGGCCTGCGGGATGGGGGTAGTGCCGTCGATCAGGTCCAGGCTGCGGCCGGCCGTGGCGGGTTCGTCCAGGAGTGCCACCAGGACCGCGGCGACGTCGTCGCGGGAAACGGCGCCTCGGTCGCTGTGTTCGGCGAGGGTGACCAGACCCGTGCCGGGGTCGTCGGTGAGTCGGCCGGGGCGCAGGATCGTCCAGTCCAGTTCGGCCCGGGCCCGTACATCCGCGTCCGCCGCGCCCTTGGCCCGGAGATAGGCCGCGAACACCTCTTCGGTACCGGCGGGCGGTTCATGGTCGACGCCCATCGCCGAGACCACCAGGAAGCGCCGCACGCCGGCCGACTCGGCCGCGTCCGCGCACAGTGTGGCGGCGGCTCGATCCACGGTGTCCTTGCGGACGATGCCACTGCCCGGACCCGCGCCGGCCGCGAACACCACGGCATCGGCGCCCACCAGGTACTCGGCCAATTCCTCTGCGGGGGCCGCTTCGAGGTCGCACACGACCGGTTCGACTCCCACCGCGCCCAGATCGTCGGCCTGTGCGGCGCGGCGGATCAGTCCCACCGCCTCGTCGCCGCGTCCGGCCAGCAACTTCCCCAGCCGGAGCCCGATCTGCCCGTGCCCACCCGCGATGACAATGCGCATGAGCTCGATGCTAACGCGCCCCGCGAACCCGCCCCCGGCAGGAAACCGCCCCACCGCCACAGCCGACCCGCACCCGAGGGCCGGCCACCGCACCGATGACTTGGGGCCCGACAAGAGTGCGCGTGGCGGAGCACACCACCGACTCCGCAGGCCCCACCGGGTGTCGCGAAGCCTGCGGCCGCCGGTGCCGCCACCCGGCCGGGCTCGCCGCCCCGGGCGCAACCTGACGAACCTGCGGACGCCGAGCGTGCAGCGGCCGAACGCGCGCCCGGGTGCGCCGAGTCCAATGGTCACGAGACCGTCGTCACGCCGGCTCTACCATCGGCCGGCGGCCCCGCCACTCCCGGCTCAACCCGACGACTCGGAGACGCAAGAGAGTTCGCGGCCGCGCACACGACCGGGGCCGCCGAGTCCGATGGGGGTCGCGAGACCGCGTTCCCACCGGTGCGGTGGCCGGCCGAGTTCGGTCCGGCTCCGCAGAGCCCGACATGAGCCGCGAAGCCACGTTCCCACCGGCGCGGCGACCGACCGGGAGCGGGCTCGCCGGCCCCGCGCCACCCACCAACTCAGGGCTGGCAAGAGTGCACGCGCCGAACGCGCGGACGGGGCCGCCGAGTTTGACGACGATCGCGAGGGCGCGTTTCCGCCGGCGCCGCCAACGGCCGGCTCGTCGCCCTCGGTTCAGGACGCTCCGGCCAGGCGTAGGAGCGCGGTTGTGCCGATCGCTGCGACCACCACCGCCGGGAAGGGTGCGCGGCGGATCGCCAGGATCCCGGCGACGAACACGCCCGCCGGCCTGGACCAGCCGGCGAAGTCGTGCCCCTCGGTGAGGGTGCCGACGCCGACCAGGGCGATCAGGAGGACGGCGGCGGCGATCCCGAGCAGTCGGTGTGCCCGCTCGGGCAGGTGTATCCGGTCTCGGGAGAGGGGGCCGACCAGGCGGAAGGCGTAGGTCCCGGCGGCGAGGAAGGCGATGGCGAGCAGTGGCATCAGGAGGGCTCCCGGGTCGGAACGGTGCGCCGAGACGGTCGGCGGACGATGGGGCGGCGAGCGCAACGGCCGCGCCGAGCGGTGGCATGCGGACGATCGGCCAATGCGGCTCGACGACCGCCACGCTGCCGGAACCACGTACGCCCGGCGCCCGGCGATCGCAGCGTCGGAACGACCCCCGAGCCCGGACGGGCGGGGCCGGACGAGCGGGGGGCAGGTGGGCGGTGCGGGTGGGCGCAGATTGGGGACGGGCCCGGCAGCGCGAGCGCGACTGGCGCGCCGGCGGACCGGAATGCGGGCCGCCCCCGCAATCGCATGGAAGCGGCTCCCGAGGCGGGCCAGGGCGGATCGGGCGAGCACCGACGGCGCCGAGCAGCGCGAACGGTACCGGCGCGCCCGCGGACCGGAATGCGGGCCGCCCGCGCGATCGCATGGCAGCGGCTCCCGAGGCGGGCAAGGCCGGACCGGGTGAGCACCGACGGCGCCGACCGAGTGGGCGCAGGATGGGGGTTGGCGAGCAGCGCGAGCGGTGTCGGCGCGCCGGGCGTGGTCTGCGCCCCGCGGTCGCGTCGAGGCGGCTCCCGAGGCGGGCCGAGCGAGGCCGGCGAGGGCCGAGGGCGTGGGGTAGGCGCAGATTGTGGCGGACGGCCCCGGCAGTGCAAGCAGTGCCGGTGCGTCGGCAGGCAAGGGCACCCGCAGTCGCAGTCGCAGTCGCAGTCGCAGTCGCAGTCGCATCAGGACGGCTCCCGGGGTGGAGTGGGCGGCATCGGGCGAGCGTTGACGGTGCGGGTTGGGCGCAGGTAGGGGGTCAGGCCGAGCAGGGCGAGTAGTACCGGTGCGCCGGCCGGCAGGAACGGGGTTGCGGCGAGGGCGACAGCGGCGCCGAGGAGTGCCGCGTTGCGGGTGGCGCGGTCGCGGAGCGCGGGCAGGACGAGGGCCAGGAGTACGGCGGGGAAGGCCGCGTCCAGGCCCAGTGCGGTGGGGTCGCCGAGGCCGGTGCCGGCCGCCGCGCCGCCCGCGACGGCCAGGTTCCAGGTGACGAACAGGGCGACTCCGCACAGCCGGAAGACCGCGCGGCGGCGCGCCGGGTCGGTGTGGCGTAGCGCGAACGCCACCGTCTCGTCGGTGATCAGATGTACGCCCGCCAGTCGGGTCCACCGGTGTCGCCGATCGTCGAGCACGTCCGCGACGGCGAAGCCGAACGGCAGCAGTCGGGCGTTGAGGACCAGCGCCGCCAGGACGGCGGCCACCGGACTGCCGCCGGCAAGGACCACGCCGACGGCGGCGAACTGGGCGCCACCGGCGAAGACGAACACGGACATGACGATCGGTACCCAGGGATCGAGGCCGCCGCTGACGGCGATCGCGCCGAAGGAGGCGCCGACCACCGCGTCGGCGACGCAGACCAGGAGGATGTCGCGGAGGGTGCCGCGATCGAGTGTTCGGTATGACGAACGCATGTCCGGTACAGTGAACGAAGCAATAGCCGTTCGTCAAGCCGAACGAAACGACGTCTGGAGCGAACACTTGGCCGGCCACATCCCGCCCGCACCCGACCCCTCCCCGGCGCCCGACGCGGGCCCGATCATGCTGATCGCGGTGTCGGTGCGGCGCGAACGCGAGCGCGCGAGGTTGTCGCTGACCGAACTGGCCAAGCGCGCCCGGATCGCCAAGTCCACGCTGTCCCAGCTCGAAGCGGGCCTCGGCAATCCCAGCGTGGAGACGCTGTGGGCGCTGGCCGTCGCGCTCGACGTGCCGTTGAGCAGGCTCGTGGACCCGCCGCACTCCAACGTCCGCGTGATCCGCGCCGGCGACGGACCCGTCACCCACTCGGAGCAGGCCGACTACGCCGCCACGCTGCTCGCCACCTGCCCGCCCAACGCCCGCCGCGACCTGTACCGCGTCGTCGCCCAACCCGGCGAACCACGCACCTCCGACCCGCACCCGCCCGGCACCACCGAGCACGTGGTGCTCGCCACCGGCCGCGCCCTGGTCGGCCCGATCGAGGCCCCCGTCGAACTCGCACCCGGCGACTACATCACCTACCCGGGCGATGCCCCGCACATCTTCGAGGCGCTGGCCCCGGACACCTCCGCGATCCTGATCAGCGAACACATCTGAAGTCCCCGATCAGGGAACGCGCCCGCATCCCTGAACGGCGGACGAGCCCCGACGCCCGATCGGGGCCGGCCCCGAGGCCCGATCAGCGGACAAGTCCGAAAGCCCAACGGCGGACAAACCCGGTCAGCGACCGAAGCGTTTCGGTCGCTGACCCGCCGCGCCGGTATGCGCAAGAGCCAGGTCTGAGCCTTGGCGAGCCCGGATCAGCGACTGAAGCGACCAACGCGGCCGAAGCCCACAAGCAGCCGAAGCAACCGAAGCAACTGCAGATCGGACGGCGCCGCCCGACGGCGACCGCGAGCAGACCGCCGTCGCTTCCTACCGGCACGTCGCCGGCGCTTCCCACCGGAGGATGCCCGCTGTCCGCTGCCCGCTGCCCGCGCGAAGGTCGGCCACGACGGGAACTCCCAGTTGACCATCCCGGGCGCGAACGTATCTACAAAACACTCGACTTCATGAGGGAAACCGGCTGCGGGGCATAGCGTCGCTCGCACGAACCAAGGAGGAGACTCCGAGTCCCCCGTCGCGTCGATGGTCGGGAGGGACCGCAACGGCAACGACGTCCGCCTGGCGCTCTGCCCCCGCGGAAAGAACGAGTACGGACTGCGAACGCTCACGACGCCCACGAGCCCGACCGGAAGCCCCGGCGGGCGATGAGCATCGGAGCCGATTCGGCCACGTCCGCGTGGAGCGTTTCCGGTCGGGCACGGAACACGATTCCGCATGCACTGTGTTGCGGGCGAAATGCCCTGTGCCACGGGCGAGCCCGGGGGGCGAACGGCCAACCGGGAACCGCGCCGAGGACCTGCGAGCGGGTCCGGCAAGGGGCACGTGCCGACAGGCACGGCACCGGGCGGGCCCGCACGCACCAAGCGGGCGGGGCCGCATCATCAAAGGACGTTCTTGCGACGGGCGGCGGTGATCCAGGTCGGGAACTCGGAGAGCAGCCGGTCGTAAAGCTCCTGATCGGGGACTTCGCTGATGTCGTCCACGGCGAAGAAGCCGACGTTGTCGACGCGGCGACCGCGCATGGTGTCGAGTCTCCGCAGAACGCCGTAATCCGCGTTGCCCAGGCCGACGAACTGCCAGAACATCGGTTCCTTGGACGCGTCCTTGAGTTCACGCTTGATCTGGTCGTTGCAATAGATGCCGCCGTCCGAGAAGAACAGCACCAGGGTGGGAGCGGCGGACGGATGCGCCCGGACGTACGAGCGAACCTCGGCGATCACCTTGTGCTCTTCGTTGCCGTAACCGACCGCCACCATGTCCACCTGACCCGGTTGCAGCCCCTGCTCGGGCTCGTCCCCTCCCGGGCGCACGTGCAGCCGCAGCCATTCGGGGAGTTCACCCACACGCAGGTCCGGAAGGCGCGCCGGGTCCGAGGCGAACGTCCAGGCCTGCATCACACCGTCGTCCTCCAACTTGGCAGCCACGGCCGTCATGCGCTCCACCACGTCGGCGACGACACCGCGGGAGTAGAGCCAGTCCATGGAGCCGGACGCGTCCATGACCAGGATCACGCGGGCGGCGATGCCCGGCGCCCCGTGCTTTTGGAGACTCACCGCCACCTGCTCCTTGCGGAGCGAAAGGCGATCGCGCATGTCCACGGGCAACGCCTCCACGCCGTGCCCGACCGGCGCGGCGACGGGCACGGTCGGCACGGTCGGCGACCCGGACAGGGGTTGGGAAGCGACCGCGCGATCCGGAACCGTCGGGGACGCGGCAGGCTCGGCCATCGGCTCGTCGTGCACCGTGATGCCGTAGTCCGTGGCCAGCCCGGCGAGCCCGGACGCGTACCCCTGTCCGACCGCGCGGAACTTCCACCGCCCCTGGTGCCGGTACAACTCGCCGCTGACGAAAGCGGTCTCGCTCCCGCCCTCCATGTCGAAGCGGGCGATCTCGGCCGACGTCCCGGTGTCCAGCAACCTGAGGCTCAGGTTCAGCACCTGGCCGAACGTGCCCCCCTCGGACGACGCGCACAGCAGGACCCGCTGTATCGCGTCTTCCACGACGCCCAGATGCACCGCGAGCGTGTCCGTCACGCCGTCGGCGGTCGTCTCCTTCCCCAGATGCGTCACCGCTTCGGACGGGTGGCACGGCCGGTTGTAGAAGACGAAGTCACCGTCTCCACGCACGCGTCCGACGTCCGTGAGGAGCAGCGCCGACGCGTCGATGTCGGGCACCCCGGGACCTGAGGACCACGAAAGCTCGGCACGGACGGCCGAGGAATCGATGGGCAAGTTGGCACCTTGGCTCAAAGTTGGAGGTTTCACACCACAAGTTTGCCGAGTGTGCGATGCTCCGCTGCGACCCGGGTCGACTCGCCGACACGAACACGTCGATCTGGCCCGGCGCGTGCGGCGTGCGCCGTGCGGCGCGGGCGGATCGGCCGCAGGCGAGGTCGTTGGTAGGCGTGGTCGGTGGTGTGTTCACCAGGTGACTGTGTGCCGCGTCGGCCCAACCGGCGCGGACCGGCGTGTGTCCGGGCATGATCACCCGTTCGGCGTGGTGTGAAACCGGTGGGCGGGGCAGACACGTGGGTGCACGCGGCCACGTCGGGCCGACGAGCGCGTGTGAACAAGCGGCGTCCCCCGGTTCCCGGAACCGGGGGACGCCCACCACGCCCCGTCCCGCCGCCGGTTGGGCGGCCGGGAAGCCCTCCTCCAACACTCCCCGACCGCCGCGCTCGAAGCCTGCCCGTCCACACGCCGGCCATGGGTCCTCCGAACGAGTGAACCCCGCCGGGGTGTCGAGCATGTCGCACGTCGGCAGCCCGCCGACGCGACCTGCCCCACGGTCATACGCATCCGGCAGTGCGGCGAGCCCCCGTCCGCCCCCACCGCCGTGACCGGAAGCAACCCGCCGCCACCGCCGACGCGTTACCCGCCGAAAGCAGCGAACGCGGCGAACGCAGCGAACGCGGACTCCTCCTCCTCAGCGGCGGCGGCACTGCCCCAACACGCGCCTGACCTGTACTCGTTCACCTACCGTCACAACCGACATCCGACCCGTATTGCGACATCATGCCGGTCCCGCCTCGTGCGGCAATGCCCCTGTCAGTGGCGGCGGATAGGCTCTCCCCGCCAATTGAGGCCGGTCAGAGTACCTTCGAGGTCCGCGGTCATGGGGGGTGGGGCCGGGTGGGCACAACCGAATAGCGGAAGGGTCCCCTCCAAGGGGAACGCCCTACCGGCAGCCGTACTCCACCCCCCTCCCGCCCGTTCACCACCGTCGGCGAACGGAAGATGGACACGCCACATACCGAAGTGGGCAACCGCCCCTCAAGCCCGGCGAAGCCCGTCCCACCCGCACCGGTCGGCCGACCGTCCCCGCGGAATCGCGGCGAGCGCCGCCAGGGGCGGCTTCCACCACGGGCCGTCGGCGGTCCCCGGGCGCTCGGGGTTGCCGACGGTGGGTGGGGGGAGACGGTTGGTGTGGTCCACGGAGTCGTTTTGGTGCTACGAGAGCTTGGACCAGCCCGGGTTGGTGGTGCATTGGGTGTCCGAGGCGGTGCCGGCGATCACCTTCAGGAAGTCGGCCAGGTCCTTTTGCCAGTAGGCCCAGTCGTGCGTGCCCGGACCGGTGCAGAAGCGGTGTGCGGTGCCGGCCGTGTTCAGTTTGGCGTGGAAGTCGACGGCGTCGCTCTGGATTTGCGCGTCGGAGCCACCTGGGGTGTTGCCGGCGTAGAAGGCGAACTTGCCGCCGTACGAGGCGTATCCGCCCGCCGCGGCGATCTTCACCGGGTTCTGCGCATCCCACGTGTCGGTGGTGCCGAACACCTGGTGCGGACCCCACAACCAGCCGAGCGGGTACCGATACCGCGCCAGATTCGGGGTGTTGGCGTCGTATGCGCCGATGAACGCGCCCGGCGCGGTCGGCGCCAGTGGCACCTGGACCACCGATCCGTGCACGAGCGCCTGCGCCCATGGCATCTCGATGTTGGTGCCGGGCGAGAAGCCCGCCGCGGCCGAGAACAGATCCGGGTAGCGCCCGGCGTAGCGCAGCGCGCCGTAACCGCCCATCGACAGACCCGCGATGGAGCGGCCCGACCGGTTGGCGATCGTGTTGAAGTTGGCGTCGATGTAGGGCACCAGTTGCGTCATGTGGAAGGTTTCCCACTGCGGCGCGATGTTGCCGGCGGTACCGGTCACCCAGTCGCTGTACCAGCCCGCGTCACCACCCTCCGGCATCACCACGATGCCGCCGAACGCGGGATTCGCGGTGATCGCCGCGACGTCGCCCTTGTCCGACCACGACGCGAAGGTGTCGTTGCCGCCGTGCAGCAGGTACAGCGACCGGTAGGGGTGAGCCGGGTCGGTCTGATACCCGACCGGCAGCAGAATCCGCACCTTGATCTGCGGATGCGCGGGCACCGTCGGCGCGCCCGGGCCCAGGTTGCGGTAGATGGCGTCCGTGGTGAGCGTGAGGTCGTAGAACGGCGCGGTCTCGGTCGGGCTCGACTTGGCCCAGTGCAGGGCCGTGATGCCGTGCGAGGCGGGGGCCGGCAGGGTCGGCGGATCGGGTACGACCGCCGCCGCCGGTTGCGCGGTCAGGCCGGTGACCAGCAACACCGCGGCCGCCGCGCCGGTCAGGATGGTGCGTCTCACGTTCCGCATCGGTTCCACTCTCCGTTCCCGCCACGCCCGGAGCGGTGGCTTCCGGGGCCACCGTTTCGGGCCGACGCACCGGACGTCTTGGAGAAAACCGACGTCCGGCGCGCCGACCGGTCAACCGGCGGAGGGGTAGGGCCACGGATTGGCGCCGCACACCTTGCCGTTGGCCGCCTCTCGGCTCTTGGTCTGCTGCATCATCACCGGCGCCAGGCCGCCCGGGCCGCATCGGCTGCTGTGCTGGTTGCCCAGCCGATGGCCGACCTCGTGATTGATCAGCATCTGCCGGTAGCCGCGGATGTCGTCCCCGTACGCGGTCGAACCCTGGGCCCAGCGCCAGCCGTTGATCATCACCCACGGTGTTCCGGTGGCGTTGCAGGACACGTTGGACCTGCTGGTGTCGCCCACGATGGGCGAGCAGATCCGATGCAGGGTACCGGGGCTGGACAGCCGCACCACGAAGGACGCGGTCGCGCCGTCGGTGCGATCGAAGGCCCTGCCGTCCCGGGCCCAACTGCGCGGATCGTTGAGGGTGTTCTGCACCATCGCGGCGAACAGGGGGCCGTCCAGCGCGAGGCCCTCCTCGATCTCCACGCGATAGGTGACGCGCCTGCCCACCGCGGGCCCGCTGTCGCTGCCCGGCACGGTGACGAACCGCCCACCGAGCCTGAGAGTGGGCTCCAACGGAAAACGCGGCCCCGCCTGCGTGTCCGGGTCCTGCGACGCGGATCCCCGAACCGGCAGGTCCCACCGCCCCGACGGCTGTTCCGGCGTCGGTATCGACTCGGCCGGTCGAGCACTCGGCACCGGCGTGGCGCCGGTGTCGGGCGTGGCACCGATGTCGAGCGTCGATGCACCGCCGCCGCCGGAGATCCCCGGCACCACCGCCAACACGCATAACGCGACGGCCACCGCGCCCACCGCGAGCATCGCCCGACGCACGACGCGCGGCCGACCGGCGGCACGCGTGTGCACGCCGTTTCGGGTGTCGGCGGCACGCGGTTTGGCCCGACGGCCCGAGTCGCGCCCGCTCACCCCGTCCCCACGCCGGATTCCAGGAGTCGCCGGGCGACCCGTTCCCAACGGGTATTCCGGGCGATCTCCGTTCCCACGTCGTCGGTCAACGCGGGCCTTCCCTTGCCGCTCCGGGGGATCTTCCCGTCCAACGGTCCGTTGGACCAAATCAGGCGGAGCACGGTCGAGCCGACCGTCAGGTGCACCCCCTGGGCCCGGAAGGGGCCGTCCCCGGCGAGCACAGTCTCCGCCGCGACCGCGATCCCGTTCCGGTCCAGCCCCAAGCACTTGATGCTGTGCGTGAGTCCGAACGCGTCCCTGCGCTCCGCCGGAGTCGCCACGGTGGCCAGGCAGTCCGTCAGCGCCCCGGGCCGCAACGACACGGACACCACCCCGCCCGGTCCGTCGCCGTCCTGCCGGGTCACCTCGGCCGAGATGCCGGTGTCCGGGGCGTATCCGGTCCGCACCGGCGACCAACTCCCCTCCGGGAGCAGGCCGGTGAGCACCTCGCCGAGGTCCCGGGCGATCGCCACGCGGGCGGCTTCGAGCCGACCGTCCGCGCTCGGCACGGTCGGCCGGTCCACCGTCGGGGGCGGTATCGCCGCCCGCTCGGGAGCCGACTCGCCGTCCTGCACGGCGATCGTGGCCGCCCCTCCGATCACCGCCACCACCGCGGCAACGGCGGCCACGATGCCACCGGTACGGACCAGTACGCGCCGGCGCCCTCGGGAGGCCGCGCGGGCCACCACCTCGGCCATCGGACGGCTGCCCTGGTGGGCCAGTTCGTCGTCGAGCCGGCGCCGAAAGGCACGTTCCAGATCGAGTTCGCTCTCGCTCCCGCCGTCGACACCGAAACCGGAGTCGAGACGGGAGCCGGAGCCGAAATCGGGACGCGAATCGGGACCCGATCCGGGACCCGAAGCCCGAGCCGAATCGGGACCGGCTCCGAAATCGGGGCCGGAGCCGGGAATTGCCTTGTCGCGTGCCATGGTCACCCCCTCTCTCGTTCGATCATCGATCGCGGCCCCACCGGGCGCCGTCGATGCATGTCGCCACTGCCTGTCGCCTGTCGTCTGCTGCCTCCTGCCTGTTGCCGGTGCGCGTCGGGAGCACCGCACCCTTCGGCACCGCGTGCAACTCTCCTGTGCGCGCCTCCTGTGCGCGCCTTCGACGGTCGTACGCGACGAACGGGCGCACCCGAGGCCCCAATCCGAAGTCCGAACCCGGGTCCGAACCCAGGACCCGAACCCAAGGCCCGTACCCAGGACCCGTATCCGAGCGCCACGCCCAACAGCGGTACGCAACGGCCGTCCCCGGCCACGCCGTCGGCCCGTTCAGCCGACCAGCGGGTTGACCTCCAGCGTGCCGCGCAGTCGGGCCAGTGCGCGCGGCCCGGCGCTCTTGACCGCGGAGGCGGACATGCCGAGCATCTCGGCGACCGCCTCCACGCTGTGGTCCTCCCAGTAGCGCAGGACCACCACCGCCCGATCGCGCGGTGGCAGCCGCATGAGTGCGTCGATCAACGTCATCCGCACGTCCGGCAGATCCGCGTCGGCCGACGCATCGGGTCTGCCCTCCAGGGCCGATGCGTCGATGCCGGGAAGCTCGGTGGAGCTCCGGCGACGTCTGCGGTCCAGGTATGCGTTCAAGAGCACCCGCTTGGCATATGCGTGCGGTTGGTCGGTGTGTTCTATTCGGCGCCAGGCCACGTAGAGCTTCTCCAGCGCGATCTGGGTGAGGTCCTCGGCGAGATGCCAGTCCCCGCACAGCAGATACGCCGTCTGACAGAGGCGGTGCGCCGAGGTCCGGGCGAACTCGGTGAACCCCTCGCGGCCCTGTGGGCCCATCCCGTCCTCCCCTCCTGCCGCTTCCGTCCTTGATCCATACGCATCCGAGGACCGATAGGATGCATGTGGTCTGCATCACAGCGGACAACGGCCGGTCGTGCGCCGCGCCGCCGGCCGGACGGGCGCGGCTCGCCACGAACCCATCCCGGAGGTTCGAAACGTGCCAGGCACCCCGGCGAATCCGAACCATCCGGCCCCCGGCGACCTGCCGTTCGCCGCGCACGAGTGGTTCGGCAGCCCCGGCGACCCCTGGTTCTTCGTGCTGGTGCGCTTTCGGGGCGGCGCGCCCGAGTTGGCCGACCTGCGCGAGCTGGTCCGGTCGCGGTGGGGGCCGGTGCCCCGGATGCGGTTGCGGGCGGGCCCGACGCCGACCGGACGCGGGCGGGGGCGGCCGCACTGGTTCGTGGCCGAGCGCCTGGACCCGGAACAGCACGTGGTCGCCGCGCCGCTCGACCCCGGCCCGGATGCGCTGCGCGAGCGAGTCGGCGCGTTGCTCGGCGAGCCGCTGCGGTCGACCGTGGCGACGTGGCGGCTGTACCTGCTGTCCCGCCCCGAAGCCGACGGGTTCGCCGTGCTGTTCCGGGTACACCACGCGGTGGCCGACGGGGTCTCGGTGATCCGGCTGCTGGAGCGGCTGCTGGGCGACGGCGCCGAACCGGGAGCCGCGTGGCCCGGCGCGACGGTGCACCGGGTGCCGCCGGGCCCGGCCTCGGTACGCGGAGTCCTGGCCACGGCCGCCGGGGTGCTCCGGGGGAACGCCCGGCTGCCGTTCAACGGCCGACCCGGCGACGGTCGACACCCGGCCTGGGTGACGGTGTCCGCGCAGACGGTACGAGCCGCCCGGCACGCGGCTCCGGGCGCGCCGCGCCCGACCGTGAACGACGTATACCTGGCGGCGGTTGCCGGGGCGCTGCGCACCGTCCTGGCCGACCGGGCGCTACCGCGCCGCGTCGCCGCGCTGGTCCCGGTGAACATGCGGACTACGGACGAGGCTTCCCGCATCGGCAACGTCGTGTCCTTCTTCCGGATCCCGCTACCACTCACCGAATCGGATCCCGGTGCCCGATTGGCCCGAGTCCACGCCGAGACGGCGCGCGCGAAGGCGCTCGGCCAGGCCGCCATCGCCCGAACCGCCATCGAGGTCGCCGCCCGATTGCCACTGCCCGTGACCCGGCTCGCCGGCCTGATCACCATGTCCGCGCGCTATGCGAACACCAGTTGCACCAACATCCCCGGCCCGGATGCGCCGTTGCGCCTGTTCGGCCGGCCGGCCGTCGAACTGATCGCGGCGCCGCCGCTGATGGGGTCGCAGAACGTGGTCTTCGGCTTCACGAGCCACGGCGACACGTTCACGGTCGGTGTCACCACGGACGGCGCCCACCGAGCACTGGCCGACCGGCTCGCCCGGGCCCTCGGCGCCGAATTCGAAAAACTGGCAGCGGCCGCGACGCCCTGAACCGGGCCTTGCCGCTCCGCGCCGGGCCCGCGCCGGGCCCGTGCCGACCGAGGACGGCCGTCCCGCGGACGCGTGTCGTGATCGGTCCCCTGTCTGGCATGTCGGGCCATCCGTGTCGCCCCCACCCCGGTCGTACGTTTCTTCTGTACCCCGGAACGGGCACGCCGTCGATCGATCCGGTCGCCGGCCGCTCCGCCGCGACCTCGACGAAGCGCGCCCAGCCGGACATCGAACCCCTGCGAAGGAGCACGCGCGGTGAGTGGCGTCGGAATCCCCGGCATGTGAGCGGCCACGAGACCCGGATCCGCCACCGGACCGCCGGGATCCGACCGCGGGGAGCGCCGTCGGGCCGAGTTGCGGTCGCGGTGCGCGCGAGGGAGGGGTTTCGCCGTCACGGGGCGGCGAAACCCCTCCCGTCCGGCACGACGGCGCGGCCTCCCGGTGCGGACTGAATTGACCCATCATTTCGCCACGGAAATGCACCCCTCCATGGGTCGAAAGCCGCCGTAGATTGGTGCCAACGAACAGCGGGCCCGGACGCCGACAAACCAGCGGCGCACACCATCGGCCCCACCGATCCACCCGGTCGGCCCGGTCGACCCACCTCGCCACGCACCAGGGAGCCACCGTGTCCACGCACGCCTCGAACACCGCCGACGCCACCACCATCACCGCCACCACCGCCGCCCCGATCCTGGTCCGCACCCGGGAGGCGGAGATCGTCCAGGACGGCCCCACCAGCCTGATCACGTTGCTCGCCGACACCCCCGGAATGACGGCGAACCTGGCCACCTTCCAGAAGGGCTCCCCCGGCGCGCCCGCCCACTTCCACACTCGGGCGAGCGAGATGTTCCACGTCACCGAGGGCACGATGCGCATCCTGCTCGGCGAGGAGATCGTCACCCTCGAAACCGGTGACTTCCTGCTGGTGCCGCCGCACATGCCGCACGCCTTCGCGCCGGCGCCGGACACCGAGGCCAAGATGCTGGTCATGTTCACCCCCGGCATGGACCGCTTCGACTACTACCGGCTCCTGGAGCGTGTGCACCGCGGTGAGGCCGACTTCGCCGAACTGCGCGAGACGTCCGAGCGGTTCGACAACCACTACGTGGACAGCCCGGTGTGGCGTCAAGCCCTCGCCGGCGCGTGAGGTCCCGCTCCGATCCGTAGCCGGCCGCCGCATCGACTCCCTCCCGGGCAGGCGCGGCGGCCCTCTCCCGTGTCCTGCCGGCACAGCCCGTGTCCGACCGCCCGCCGTCGGTACTCAGGACAGACGTTCGGTACTCAGGTTCACGGCCGAGTAGTCGAGCGGATGGTCGGCGTCGTCGCCCGCCGACAGGATGTGTGTGCAGGCAGCGGGCGCGGGTGGGGCGGGACCGCCGACACGGGGTGGCGGAACGGGGCGCCGGGGCGGGTGGGTTGTTCGAAGGGGTGGGGTTTCGCCGCCACGGGGGCGGCGAAACCCCACCCCTTCGCATGCCCGGACCACGCGGACCGCCCGGACCACTCGGACCGCGCGGCCCCCGGCTCCCTGCCCCCGGCCCCCGGCCCCCGGCCCCCGGCCCCCGACCCACCGGAAGCACCTCCGCTCGCGGCCCGTGAAGCGACCGCCTCACCCGGTTCAATGCCCCCGTCGAGCGCTGAGCCGGCTCCTGTCCGACCCCCTATCCGGCCCCCTGACGATGGCCCCTGGAGCCCAACCGTCGGTGAGTTGTGGTGGGGTGGTCGTCGTGAGCCCGGCCGCACCGGCGGAACGGCGGTGGGCGGGTCGGGCCCGACGAGGGGAAATCGCACAGTGACGCATGGAGCCGCGCGCCGGTACGACCCGGCCGCCGAGGTGCTGCTCGGGCTCGCGGTGGCGAGCGGCGAACCCGGGGACGCGGGCCGGTTACGCCATCGGCTGGGCGAGACCGACCCCGGCTACCTGGCCGACGCGTTGTTGCCGATCGCCGCTCGTACCATGGCCGTTCGGGATCCCGACGTGCTGGTGCGGCGTGCGGTGGCGCGCAACCCGCGGGCCACCGCCGCGGATCTGGCCGCACTGTTGGATCGGCCCGACCCGGTGGTGGATCGGCTGGTGTACCGGCATGCCACGGCGCTGCCGTGGATGCGCCGCGAAGTGCTCGCCCCGGGCCGACATCCGGATCCGGGCGCGCTCACCGCATTGTTGGAAGAGATCCGCGCCTGCGCCGAAGACCCGCCGGACCACCCGCACTTCGTCGGTGCCGCCGTGGTGTCGGACGTGCCGGCACTGGTCGAGCACGCGCTGCGCACCAGCGGCTCGCGGCTGACCACGGCCGAACAACTCCGCGGCGTTCTGGGCCTGTTCGCAGACCCCCCACGATTGGCCGGGCTACTCGCGGAAGCAGGCGCTGAAACGCAAGCCCAAGCCCAAGCGGAAGCGGAGGCCGAAGCCCAAGCCGAAGCCGAAGCCGAAACGGAAGCACCAACGCAGGCGGATGCACAAACGGATCCGGGCAACCTCCTGCCCGGATCGCCGATCGCACCCGACCGCTCCGGCGCCCGCCCGCCGATCGCGCCGCACGTCGCCGCTCTCGCCACCCACGCCCTCGCCTCGGGACGGGTCGCCGACCTGCGGGCCGCGGTGTTCGCCGCCGAGGGCACCGCCGGACTGATCGCCGGTCTCCGCGCCGGCGAGCCGGAACCGTCCTGGCGTCGCGACCCGGACTGGGCCGAACTGGTCACCGCCCAGCGGGCCGAGCCGCTGCCCGAGGCGGCCGCCGCCGCACTGGCCGAGCACGAGGACTGCCCCGATGCCCTGCTCGTGGAGCTCTACCGCACGCACCCGGAGACCGTGGCCCGGGCCGCCCGCCCCTCGGCCGCCCTCCTCGTCGCCGCCGCGCACCACCCCGGCCACCCCGAATCGGCCCGAATCGCCGCGGCGGCCGCTGCGGCCGGGCTCACCGACGAGCGACACACCACCCTCGTCCTGGAGACGATCGCGCCCGCCCGGGTCGCGGTCGCGACGCTGGCCGAACTCCCGGCCCGCCGGCCGCTCGCCGACCTGATCCACCGTCACCTGGGCGGCTCGGCAAGCCGTTGGGCCACCCTGCGGGTCACCCTCTCGCGCCACCGGGGCACTCTGGCCGAGCTGTCGGCCCGGATCGCCGACGGGTCCGTTCCGGACGCCGGCGCGGCCGTCCCGCCGGCCCTTTCCCGGCCCTATCGCTTTCTTATCTACGCCGCCGAACCCGAGGACCTGCGCGCCCTGTTGCCGCGGTTGCCCGACGAGTTGCTGCGCGACCTGCTGGGCAGAGGACCGCTGCCGGCGCACGCGCTCGACGTCGCGCTGGCCACCCGCGACCCGCGGGTCTGTGCGGCCGTCGCCCACAACGCCGGCCTGGATCCGCGCGAGCTGGGCCGACTGGTCGCGCTGGACGAACCCGGCGTGGACGCGGCCGTGTACCGCAACCAGCACACCCCGATGACCCTGCGTCGCACCATCGCCTCCGGCGTGCCGCGCACCCCGGGCCGGACCGAACCCGTGCCGCTGGACCCGCGGTTGCGCGCCGAACTGCTCGACTGCCGGGACCAGCGCCGGCTCACGCCACTGGTGGTCAGCGGCGACCCGGAACTCGTGCACGCCGCGCTCCATACGTTCCCGTCCGCGGACGCCCGCTGCTTCGCGTTCCTGCGGGTGTGGCAGCGCGGCGGCCCCGACGCGGTCCGACGCCTCGTGCAGCTGCTCGGCGGTCCGGGCCGCTCGCATCCCACCGACGCCGTCCCGGATGCGCTCGAAGGCCCCGACGGGCCGGGCCCGTTGGGCACGTTGCGCATCCCGTACGAGGATCCCGAGGCGCTGCCGCGCGTCTTCGCCGGCACCAGGGGACGTAACGCCACCCGTCGGCTGATGGCCGGCCTCGTCCACGAGCCGTACGTCCACGACCTGCCGCGCCTGGTCGCCCGGCATCGCGAAACGCCGTACCCGCCCGAAGCGATCGACGAACTCCTGCGCCACGAGCACGCCGACGGCGAACTCGGCCGACTGCTCAGGCTCGCCCTGGTCAACCGAACATGCGGCGCCGGCCCCGAGGATCTCAACCGCGAACCGGTCGACCGGCTGCGCGCCGTCGCATTCGCCCGCGCCGAAGCCGGGTGGGTGAACGACTGCGTCGATCACGACCTGCTGGATCCGGTCAGGTTGGTGGACACCGCCCGACCGGCCGGCGAGGTGCTGCGCGCGCTGCCCAAGCTGACCCCGGAGACGGTGGCCGCGCCGATCCACGCACGGCTGGCGGAACTGGTCCGGACCCACCTGGCCGGGCACGTCGAGGCCACGGTGATCGGGCTCGGCCTGCTCGACTCGTTCGCCGGCACCGTCGCCGAGCTGATCACCGTCGCCGCACAGGCGGCCGGCCCACCGCCCGGGGCCGCGCAACGGGCCCTGGCCGACTCGGAGATCGCCGAGTACGCCCGTGCCCTCGCCCGACACGCACCGCCCGGACACACCCGCGCGCCGGCCGGGCCGACCTTGCCGACCAGGCGCGGTCGGCGCAACACCCCGGATCGGGGCTGCGCGCTCGCGGCGGCACAGTTGTTGCGGGAGAGCGTGCCGGACGCGCCGATACCCACCGACCCGGCGGTGCTCGCGGCGTTCGCGGAAACCCCCGAAGCGGACCTGCCCGGCCTGTGCCACCCGGACTGGCTGGTCGCGGCGTGTGCGGCCGACCCGGGCGAGCCGGCGCGCGAGCGACTGGCCCGGCGGGATCCGGCCGGCTTCCGGGACACCGCCTCCGCCTCCGTGCGCTATCGCGCGGGCCTGATCGGGCCGGCCGAGATGATCGCCACGACGCCGGCCCGCGCGCTCGGCGCGGCCCGCCCCGGCGAGTTCTCCCAACTGGCCCGGGAACCGCTCACCCGGGCGGTACGCGCACTGCTCGCCGGTCGACTCGGCCACGATCGCCGCCTGTGGCTCAGCGCGGTGGCCGCGATGGACACGGACGCGGGCGAACTGCCGCTGCCCGCACTGCTCGACCGGGTGACCGCCGGGCCCGGCCCCTGGCCGGAACCCGCACCCGCGCCGCTGTCCGGTGCCGGTTCGACCCTGCTCGGGTACGCCGACGTGCACGTGCTCCGCGCCGTGCTCCCGCTGCTGGGCCCGGGCGCGGCGGACACCCTGGCCCGCGACGCCGAGCGCACCCGGCACGTCGGCGACGATCTCGTCGAGTACGTGCTGGAGTCGGCCGACCCGGGCCCCGCACTGGTCCTGGCCGAGGGCGACCCGTGCTCGCCGCACACCCGACGGATTCGGGAAGGCTTGCTCGATCGCGGTGATCCGGTTCTGGAGGACCGGCTGTACGGCGACGTCAAGCGGCGTGCGGACGTGGCCGAGCGGCGCCGGATCCTGGCTCGCGCGACCGGGGACACCCGGCCGTTGTCGCCCGTGCTGCGCCGGCGCCTGCTCGATCCCGGGGTGTTCTCGAAGTACCGGGCCGACGCGTTGCGGGTGACCGTGGAGGCGGCCTGCCCGGACGTGGTCGAGGCCGCCCTGGCCGGCCTGGCCGGGAAGTTGTCGCTGCTCGACCAACTGATCGCGGCCCGCAATGCGTTGCGCTTCGGCGGCCCGCACCGGCTGCGCGTGCTGATCGACCGCGGACTGCTCGGCAGCGGGGCCGCCGGGGTCGCCGCGAAGGCACTGGCCGGCGCCGACGGCGGCGACCCGATCGGGGCCGGCGTCGCGACGCTGACCTCGCGGATCGACCGCGAACTGTCGCCGACCCGGCTGGTGGCCAGGCTGCGTGCCTGCCACCGGCTCGCGGATGCCGAACGCATCCTGGACCGTCCCTACCGGCGCGACTGGGCGCTGTTGGCGGACGAGCACGCCCGTGCGCCGTGGCCCGTCGGCGTACGGCAGGCGCTGGTGGGTCGACCGGACGCGCCCGACGAGATCATCGTGGCGATGCCCACCGACCTGCGTCCCGCCGAGGCGTTCGCGGCGGCCCGGCGCAGCCCGCGGGCGGCCCGGACCGTCGCCGCGTGGGTGCTGCCGGACGGCGGCACCGCCGAATGGCACGTCGAGATCGAGCGGTTGATCGAGGCGGGCCTGCTCACCGGCCACGACCTGGTGCACGAGGTGGGTCATGCCGACCGTGTGCTGCGCTACCTGGCCGACGCCCGGGCGCGGGTCGATTTGTCCGAGCCGGTGCGGGCGGCGGTGACCGCCGCGTACACCGAGGCGGCCGCACGGACCGTGGATCTGCTCGGCGCCGAGGACCGGTGCTGGCAGCGCCTGTTCGCCGCGCTGACCGAGCGCGACGAGCACTGGCGCCGCGCCGAGGGCCCGGCCGCAGGGGTTGCCGCGCTGCTCGCCTACGCGGCCCGGGAGCCGCTGGGGCCGGCCGAGCCCGGCGCCCCCGCGCGGGTCGCGCAGGTCACGCCGAGCGCCGCCGCGGCGGGGGCCTGACCGCGCCGGGCACCGGGTCGGGCAGCGGACCGGGTCGGGTCGGGCGGGTCGAGCCGCCGAAACGCGTCGCCGGATCGGGTCGCCGACCCGGCTGATTCCGGCGCCGCGTCGGCTGCTCGACCCGCCCGGTTCGGCTCAGCCGATCAGGTTCTTCTCCAGGTCGCCCAGGATCGAGTTGGCCGCGACCACGCCCAGGCCCAGGTACCAGGTCTCGTCGGGGACCGTGACGGCCTTGCCCTTCTCCACCGCGCCGAGCTTCTTCCACAGCGGGTTGTCGGTCACCCGGGCCTGCGCGGTCTTGTCCGCCGGGCCGTAGGTGCCGACGAAGATCCTGTCCGCGTCGGCCTCGGTGATCCGCTCCTCGGACAACTCCACGGCCAGGTCGTCGATGTTCTGGTTGGCCGGGCGCGGCAGGCCCACGTCCTGGAGCACGGTGCCGATCAGCGACTTGTTCGCGTACAGGCGGATCTTGCCCGGCATGAAGCGGACCATGGAGATGGTGGGCTTGTTCGCGCCCAGCTTGTCGCCCAGCGCCTTGGCCCGGACCTGGTAGGCGTCCAGCTGCTGCTTGGCCTCGGCGGTCTTGTCCAGGGCCGCGGCGTTGAGCAGGAAGTTCTCCTTCCAGGTGTAGCCGGGGCGCACCGAGAACACGGTCGGCGCGATCTTGCTCAGCACCGCGTACTGCTGTTCCGCGCGCAGCTTGCTGCCCAGGATCAGGTCCGGCTTGAGGTTCTCGATCGCCTCGAGGTTGAGGCTGTTGATCGTGCCGACCTTGGCCGGCTTGCCCGCCTTGCCGTCCAGGTACGCCGGGAGTTCCTGGGACCCGTCGGTGAAGGCGACGCCGACCGGCTGCACGCCCAGCGCCGCGACGTTGTCCAGTTCGCCGGTGTCCAGCACGACGACCCGCTTGGGCTGCGCCTTGAGCGTCACGTCGCCCATCGCGGTACGGATGGTGCGCGGGTACTGACCGGGCGCGGCGTCGGTGCCCAGGCCGGTGCTCACCTGGCCGGCGCTGCCGAACTCCTTGCCGCCGGCTGCGACGGCGGGCTTGCCGCCGCCCTTGTTCCCGTCGGACGAGTCCGAGCCGCAGGCCCCGGTGAGCAGGGCGGCGGACAGGGTCACGGCGACGGCGGCGATCCGGCGGCGAGGTATCGGCATGGGTCCTGGTTCCTTGGCGCGTGGGAGGACACGAGCCGGGCGCCGCGACGAGGCGGTGCTCGGCCCGCACTGCTGAGGCAGGGCGATCCGCTGAGGCAAGCCTTACCTTTCCTTACCCTAGGGGATCCTTGCCACGGATCAACCATCAGGGGTGAGAACGGTCATCGCCGACCCCGGACCCGGTCGCCCGCGCCGCGCCCTGCGCAGCGTTGACGCCGCCGCCGGTGCGGCGCAAGACTCGGCAGACCCGGGAGGTGGTGCCGGTGGTGGTCGCCGACGTGCTCGGTCCGGACTTCGACGCGATCCGTCGGAAGGAGTACGGCTACCTGGACGACGAGGGCCTGGTCTACCTCGACCACACCGGAGCGGGGCTGGCCGCACGCCGCCAACGGCAAGCGCACGAACAGCGGCTGTCCGAGGCCACCTACGGCAATCCGCACTCCGAACACCCGGCCTCGATCGCCTCCACGACGTTGGTGGAGAACACCCGCCGGGCGATCCTGGACCACTTCAACGCCGATCCCGACCTGTACGCGGCCGTGTTCACCGCGAACGCCACCGGCGCCTGCCGACTGGTCGGCGAGGCCTACCCGTTCCGCCGCGGCACCCGCCTGGTGTTGCCGATCGACAACCACAATTCGGTGAACGGGATCCGCGAATACGCCCGTGCCCGCGGCGCCCGCACCCACTACATCGGCCTGACCGGCGCCGATCTGCGGCTGGACGGCGACGCGCTGCGCACCGCGCTCGCCCGCCGCCGCGGGTTGTTCGCCTATCCGGCGCAAAGCAACTTCACCGGGGTCCGGCACCCCCTGGACTGGATCGGCATCGCCCAGGCACACGGCTACGACGTGCTCCTGGACGCGGCTGCGTACACACCCACCAACGTGCTCGATCTGCGGTTGGTCCAGCCGGAGTTCGTCGCGGTGAGCTGGTACAAGGTGTTCGGCTATCCGACCGGCGTGGGCTGCCTGCTCGCCCGCCGGGACGCGCTCGCGCGACTGCGCCGGCCGTGGTTCGCGGGCGGCACGATCGAGGCGGTCAGCGCGCAGGGCGGCTGGCATCGCATGGCCGGCGACGAATCCGCCTACGAGGACGGCACGCTCAACTTCCTCGCCATTCCCGATGTCGCGCACGGCCTGGCCTGGGTGGACTCGCTGGGCATGCGGGCCATCCACGAGCGGGTCGCCGAACTCACCGCCCATCTGCTCGCCGGGTTGGCCGAGTTGCGCCACCACGGCGGCGCGCCGCTGATCCGGGTGTACGGGCCGGACACGGTGCACGCCCGGGGCGGCACGGTCGCGCTGAACATCCTGGACGCCGCCGGCACGGTGGTCGACGAGCGGATCGTCGCCCGGGACACCGCCGCCGCCCGGATCTGCGTGCGCACCGGTTGCTTCTGCAATCCGGGCGCGGGCGAGGCGGCGTTCGCGATCGGGCGCCGCGCACTGCGCGGCGCGGTGTTGCGTACGGCCGCCTCCGGCGGCACGCTCGACGACTACCTGACCCGCCTCGGACTGCCCTCCGGCGGCGCGGTGCGGGTCTCGCTCGGCCTGCCGTCCACGATCGCCGACGTGGACGCCTTCCTCGACTTCGTCGCGCGCACCTACCGCGACCGGTCGGCCGACGCCCGGGGACTGGCCCCTCGGCTGCGCTGTTGACCCGCCCGATCCGCGGGGCGGGCGCTCGCGGATGTGCTCAGGACCCGGCACGCGGACATCGGCGGGCCAGCACCGCGCAGGTCGCGGCGACGAACAGCACGGCGCAGCCCGCGAGTACGGCCCAGCCCAGCGCGGGCGGGTGGTCGAAGCTGTCGCCGTAGGAGGCGAGCAGCGGCGGACCGAGCGCGGAGCGGCCGTGCGCCCAGCGCCCCGGCAGGTCCAGGTCGCTGCCCAGTGCCTCGAACGCCCATCGGTTGGTCATCGCGTAGCTGAGCGTGTGGCCGATCACCGGCATCCGGGGCACCGGCACGAACGCGCCGGAGAAGAGCACCTGGGGAAAGCACAGGAGCGGCAACATCAGCGTGGCCTGGCCCACCTCGGTGACCGCCGCGGAGGTGAGCAACCCGAGCGCGAGCGCCGCGGCGGACGCCAGCAGCAGCGTCGTCAGCAGGGACGCGTACACCCCCCAGGACGCGGCGGGCAACCGGTCCAGCCCGCGCAGCACCGCGAGCAGCAGCACGTCGGCGAAGGCCAGGATCGGCAGCAGCACGGTGAACTTGGCCGCGACGTAGGGCCCGATCCGCAGCACGGTCAGCCGTTCGCGGCGCACGATCGGCAACTCCGCGCAGATCTGCAACAGGCCGTAGGTCAGCCCGAAGAAGAAGCCGCCGAAGGCGATCCAGAACAGGATCATCGCCGAGCCGGAGGGACTCGGGTCGGCCGGGTCGAACGCACCGGACCGAAAGAGCATCGCGAACATCGCCACGATCACCAGCGGCGAGCCGACCAGCATCGCGGCGGCCGGCCGGTCGCGGGTGATCAACTCCAGGTCGCGGCGGACCAGGATGGACCACTGCCGCAGCGCCCGCCCGGCCTGCGGCGTGGCCGTGGCCTGATCGCTCGCCCCGACGGGCTCCGGGACCGGGCCCAACTCCGGTTCCAGCGCCCCCACTTCGGGTTCCAGTTCGAGTTCCGGTTCGCATTCCGCGTCCGCGCTCGCACCGCGCGCGGCCACCGCGGCGTACACGTCGGCCTCGGTCTCCACGCCGAAGTGTGCGCGCATCGCCCGCGGATCGCCCACGTACGCGAGCCGCCCATCCGGGGCCAGGAACACCACCCGGTCGCAGCGCACCAGATCGGCCGGCGCGTGGGTGGTCAGCACGACGGTGGTGCCGGCTCGGGCCAACTCGCGGAGTACGACCATCAGTTCCGCTGCGGCGGCCGGATCCAGGCCGGACGTCGGCTCGTCCAGGAACAACACCCGGGGCCGGGTCAGCAACTCGACCGCGATGCTCGCGCGTTTGCGCTCGCCGCCGCTGAGCGCGCCCACCCGCCGGTCCGCGCACGCGGTCAGGCCCAGGGCGGCCAGGGTGCGTGCGACCGCGGCGTCCACGCCCTCGTCGGCCGGCTCGCGCAGCGCCGCGGCGTAGCGCAGGCTGTGTGCCAGCGGCAGCGCCCGGTGCAGGATGTCGTCCTGCGGGACATAGCCCAGACCGCGTGCGTCCGGTGGGCCGCCGTCGTGCCGCACCTCGCCCGTGCCGGGCAGTCGAATCCCCGCCAGGGTGTCCAGGAGCGTGGTCTTGCCGGATCCGCTGCTCCCCGCGACGGCCGAGACCTCACCGGCCTCGGCGACCAGCGAGACGTGCCGAAGTACGGTGCGTCCCCCGACCGTTCGGCTCACCCCGCTCGCCGCGACACGTACTCCGTGCTCCTCCACGACCACCCCCGACGGCATGCCCCCGAATTACCGAACGGACCATGTATAGCCCGTCCGAACCGGCGAGGGCACCCCGCTCGGGCCTATCCGACGGGGGGTTCGTCGTCCACCAGGTGCATGCGGTGGGCCAGGGCGGCGGCTTCGCCGCGGGTGGCCACTTCGAGCTTGGCCAGGATGTTGGACACGTGCACGCTGGCCGTCTTGACGCTGATGAACAGGGTCTCGGCGATCTGCCGGTTGCTGCGTCCCTCGATCAGCAGCCGCAGCACCTCCCGCTCGCGGGGCGTCAGGTCGCCGGCCTGATGCGCCGCGCGTCCGGCACCGGTCCCGGGCCGGCCCGGCAGGTCGATCCGGGCCCGGCGGGCCAGCAGTTCGACCTGTTCGCGCAGCGGGGTCGTGCCCAGCTGTTCGGCGGCGGCGTGCGCCCGGGCCAGGGCGGCGCCGGCCGCGCCCCGATCGCCGGCGGCCACCAGCGCGGCGCCCAGGTCGGCGTGGGCCTGGGCGGTGGGATACGGCTGGGTGGTCGCCTCCCAGGCCGCAACCACCTCCTGCCACTGCGCGACGGTGTCGTTGCCCTCGGCCCGGTCCAGGTGCGCGACCAGCGTCAGTGCCTGCGTGCGGTCCAGCTCGCAGTGCACGGCCAGCGCGGCGCCCGCCGCCCGGATCCGAGCGAGCTCGGCCCGAGTGGAGGCGGTCGGCTCGTCCTCGGCGTACGCACGCGCCGCCTCGATCAGCAGCGGGAAGGCGAACCGCTGATTGCCGACCCCGAAGCCGGCCCGCAGCTCCGCCTCCAGGATCTCGCCCAGTTCGGCCCGTCGGCCCAGTGCCCGGGCCAGCGCGATCTCGGCGCCGGACTGCGGGATCCGGTGTTGCGCCTCCTGGTACATCCCGCGGGCACTCTCGTGCGCGTGCGTGAGGTGGCCGGCGGCCTCGGACACGTTGCCGCGGACCAGGTGGGCCATGGCCAGCACCCGTTCGGCGTGTCCGGTGGCGCATCCGTCGGCGTCGTGCTCGCGGATCTCGTCCACCGTCTTGGCCACGTCGTCCCAGCGGCCGAGCGAGAACAGGCTCTCCGCGAGGTTGCCCAGGACGAACGCGCCCGTGTTGCGGATCACGCCGCGGTCCCGGGACAGGTCCAGCGCCCGGCGGGCCGCCTCGACCGACTCCTCGTGTCGGCCGACCCCTTCCAGCACCGAGGCCCAGTTGCCGAGCACGTACACGAGCGTGTCCGGCTTGCCGCCCTGCGCCGCCTCGGCGACGTGGACCGCCTCCAGGCCGTGCGACAGCGCCTGCGACTCGTCGAGTTCACCGCTCCCGGTGAGGAACCAGGACAACGTCTGGAGGGTACTGGCGATCATGTCCTGGTCGCCGAGGCGCCGGGCGATCTCCAGAACCTGCCGGGCGATCCGGATCGCCTCGTCGGCGCCGCCCTCCAGGAAGTGCGCGCGGGCGATCCGGATCACCACACCCGCGTACTCGATCGATTCCGGTCGGTCCTGCAACAGCCGCTGGGCGTGCTCCAGTTCGACCATGCCGGGGCCGCGGCCCAACCGGCTCAGCGTCTTCGCCCGCTGGGTCCACAGCGCGGCCGCCCGGACCGGCTCCCGATCCTCCTCGACCAGGCCCAACGCCTGGCGCAGCAAAGCCAGTTCGCGATCACCGGAGTTGTCGTAGCGGGCCGCGACGATGGCGCCGTCCAGCACCTGCGCCAGGGTCGTGCCGGTCAGCTGCTCCGGATCGGGGACCTGGTCCCACATGGTGATCGCGCTCTCGTACAGTGCCCAGGCCTCGCCGAACGCGTAGCGGTCGGCGGCGGCGGCCGCGGCGGTCACGCTCGCGGGCAGCGCCAGGGCCGGGCGGCCGGCGGCGATCCAGTAGCGGGCCCGGCGGTCCACGTGGTCGCGCCGCGCCGGCAGCTCGCCGCGCTCGACCAGCGCGTCCAGGGCCTGGGCGAACGCCGCGTACATCCGGGTGCGTTCGCCCGGAAGCAGGTCGCCCAGGGCGGCCTCGCGCACCAGCGCGTGCCGGAACGAGTAGCCCTCGCCGTCCGCCTCGGCCACCAGGACGTGCCCGGAGACCGCCGCGCGCAGGGCCGTCTCCAGGGTGTCCGGATCGAGGCCTGCCACCTCGGCGAGCAGCCGATGCTCGACCCCGATGCCGCCCACGGCGGCCAACCGCACCACCCGGCGGGCCTGCTCGGGCAGTTGCTCGATCCGGATCAGCAGCAGGTCGCGCAGCGTGTCGGAGAGACCGGCGAGCCGGCCGTCGCGGACCCCGGCGGCGAGTTCCTCGACGAAGAACGCGTTGCCCTCGGAGCGCTCGTACACCTGCTGGGTGAGGGCGCGCGAAGGGGTGCCGCCGAGCAGGGCGGTCAGGTGTTCCTCGACCTGGGGCATGGTGAGGCGGCCGAGTTCGAGCCGGGTCACCGTGCGGATCCGCTCCAGTTCGGCGACCAGCCGGCGCATCGGGTGACTGCGGTCCATCGCGTCCGCACGCAGCGTGCCGACCAGCAGGATCCGGCCCCGGCGCAGCGAGCGGACCAGGAACGCGAGCAGTTCGCGGGTGGCCGAGTCGGCCCAGTGCAGGTCCTCGAAGGCGACGACCAGCGTACGGTCCTCGCCGATCCGCTCCAGCAGGCGCAGCGCCGACTCGTACAGCCGGGCCCGCTCGGGCGCCGGGCCGTGCCCGGGTTCGGCGGCCAGGGTCGGCGAGATCCAGGCCAGTTCGCGGCGCCGGTCGCCGACCGCGGCCTCGAAGTCGTCGCCGAGCGCGTCCGCGAGGGTGCGCAGGATCGCCGAGAACGGCGCGAAGGGCAGCCCCTCGGCGCCCAGTTCCAGACACGCGCCGACCGCGACCGAGGTCTGCTCGGGGCGCCCGGCCGCCTGGGTCAGGAACTCCTCGAGCAACCGGGTCTTGCCGACTCCGGCCTCCCCGGTGGTCAGCACGATCCGGGGCTCGCCTCGATCGGCCTCGCCAAGCGCCTCGACAAGTCGCCCCATCTCGGGCTCGCGTCCGACCAAGAGTGGCACACCGCCGAGAACAGTCACGCGGCGCAGCCTCCCATGCGGCCCGAGGCGGCCGACGGAGCGGGTGGGTGGGCCTGCCCGCGGGCCGGGGTGCGCGGGCTCATTCGGCCGCGGGCCCGGTCGTGGACGGGGTCCAGTCGGCTCGGGTGAGGGCGTACTCGACCTCGCCCAGTTCGGAGCCCTCGATCGCCTCCGGCCAGTCGTCGAAGTAGGTGCGCAGCAGGGTCAGACCCGCCTTCTCCAGCACCCGCCGCGAGCGAGTGTTCACCGTCATCGTGTTGGCGGTCACCTCCCGCACGCCGAGTTCGGCGAAGCCCTTGTCCAGCAGCGCCCGCGAGCCCTCGGTGGCGTAACCGAGGCCCCAGGCGGCGCGACGCAGCCGGTAGCCGAGTTCGACCACGTCCGCACTGTCCTCGGCGACCGGCCGCAGTTCGAACCAGCCGACGAATCGGCCGCCGGCCCGCTCCTGGGCGGCCCAGAAGCCGCGGTTGCCCCAGGCCGGATACCCACGCATGAGCATCGGCAGGATCCGGTCGCGCACGACCTCGGGCGCAGCGGGCAGGCCGCCGGTGATGTAGCGCATCACCTCCGGATCGCGATACAGCTCGACCAGGTGCGGCAGATCGTCCGCGGTGAATGGGCGCAGTTCCAGCCGCGAGGTCTCCAGGAAAATCGACATCGGGCCATCCTCACCGACCGCGCCCGATCGGGCCGGCGAATTTTCGCCGCGCCCCGGCTCGGTGCCCGACGCGGCCCGCACCGGGCAACCCCGCCGTGCAGCCGGCCGACCGGTCCTCGTAGCATGACCGGCGATCAACCGCCGTAGCGCGCCCCGCCGGGTGCTTCGGTCCCGGTACGCGCCGCGGGGATCGCCCCCTCGGTCGCGATGCGCCTCGCCGACCGGGTGCCGCAGTGCGTTCGCCCGTATGGGCACCGGTCGAGGTCGCACGCACGCCCGTGGCGGGCAGCAGCCCCCGGAAGGACCCGACACCCATGCCCGTCGCCGAGGCCCGGCAACGCACCGATCCCCGTCTTCTCGTGCGCGGGCTCTCCATCCGCGGGCTGCGCGAGGGGCGCGCGGTGGAGTGGTGGGTGGGCGCCCTGTTCCTGGGCCTGGCGTTGTGGCTGTACAAGGGCCTGTGGGCCGACCTCGACCGTGCCTATCTGGTCAACGGCGGCCAGGACCAGAACATGTGGGAGTGGTTCTTCGACGCCACCGCCGACGCGGTCCGCAACTTCCGCGACCCGCTCGTGTCGGACCTGCAGAACCATCCGCTGGGCGTGAACATGATGGCCAACACGGCCATGCTCGGCCTCGGTATCCCGCTGACCCCGGTCACCCTGCTCTTCGGCCCCACCACCACGTGGGCCCTGGTGCTCACCGGCGGCCTGGCCGGCAGCGCCTTCGCGTGGTACCGGCTGCTGGCCCGTCGGGTGGTCCGCGGCACGCCGGCCGCGGTCCTGGGCGGCGCGCTGTGCGGCTTCGCGCCGCCGATCGTCTCGCACGCCAACGCGCATCCGAACTTCGTGGTGCTGTTCGTGATCCCGCCGATCATCGAGATGCTGATCCGGCTGTGGCAGGGCGAGCGACCGGTCCGCAACGGGGTCGTGCTCGGGCTGCTGATCGCCTTCCAGATCTTCATCGGCGAGGAGCCGCTGCTGTTCGCCGCGGTCGGCCTGGTGGTGTTCGGGGTCGTGTTCGCGATCGGCTCGCCGGACGCGGCACGGGCGGCGGCGCGGCCGTTGGGTACCGGGCTGCTGATCGGCGCCGCGGTGTCGCTGGCGCTGGTCGCGTACCCGCTGTGGGTGCAGTTCTTCGGGCCGCAGCACTACTCCACGCTCGAACACGAGTCGGGCAACGATCTGGCCGCGTTCACCGCGTACGCGAGCGATTCGCTCGGCGGTGATCGGGCCGGCGCGGCGGCGCTGTCCGAGGGCAGCACCGAGGAGAACGCGTTCTTCGGCTGGCCGCTGGTGATCCTCACCGTCTTCCTGGTGGTCTGGCTGCGCCGACTGGCCGTCGCCCGCGCCACGGCGATCACCGCGGCGGTGGGGGCGCTGCTGTCACTGGGTCTGGACATCGTGGTCGACCACGACGACACCGGCCTGCCGGGTCCGTGGCGGTTGCTGAACGACCTGCCCCTGTTCGAGTCGATCCTGGAATCGCGCTTCACGCTGGTCAGTGTCCCGGCCGTCGCGGTGCTGCTGGCGCTGGCCACCGACCGGGTCCTCGACTCGGCCCGGGCCGCGCCCGAGGGCCGCGAACTCCCGCTCCGGCTGATCTGGGCTGCGGTGCTGACCATGGCGCTGCTGCCGATCGCGCCCACGCCGCTGGACGTCCGGGACCGGCGGCCGGTGCCCACGTTCTTCGCGGACGGAGGGTGGCGGCCGTACGTGGACGACGGATCCGTCGTGGTGGTGCCGCTGCCCAATGTCGGCGACGCCACCGCGCTGCACTGGCAGAGCGCGGCCGATCTGGGCTTTCCGCTCGCGGAGGGCTACTTCGTCGGGCCGTGGGGTCCCGATCGGGTGGGCGTCTACGGAGCGGAGTACAGCCCGACTTCGTCGCTGCTGAGCCGGGTCGCCGCCGACGGCGTGGTCCCGGAGATCACCGAGACCCAGCGCCGCGAGGCCCGTGCGGACCTTGTCCGCTGGCATGCCGACGTGGTGGTCCTGCCCGAACACCGCCACCGGGCCGAACTCGCGGCGACGCTGACGGCCCTGCTGGGGCCGGGTCGGCAGGTGGACGACGTACAGGTGTGGGACGTGCGGCACTCGGGCGGTGCGGGG
This sequence comes from Embleya sp. L77, assembly GCF_055557415.1. Taxonomy (NCBI): domain Bacteria; kingdom Bacillati; phylum Actinomycetota; class Actinomycetes; order Kitasatosporales; family Streptomycetaceae; genus Embleya; species Embleya sp. L77. The sequence continues at coordinate 2,074,784 of NZ_CM145710.1, read as the reverse complement.
GTGGGGTAGGGCGGTTGCTCGGTGGCGGCCGTGCCGTCGCTCGGTTGCTCGGCTCTGCGTTTGCTCGGCTCTGCGTCGACCAGGCTTCTCGGTTGCTCCGTCGGTCCGTCGCTCGTGAGACCAATTGGACTCGTGAGCGACCCGTGCCGGGTCGTCAGCCGGTCTCGGTCGTGGCCGCCACCTCGTCCAGCTCGATCCTGAGCACCCGTGCGGCCGACTCGCCGGCGACCTCGCCACCGGGACGCTCCAGGCGGTAGCTCAACGTCACCTCGCCGCCCGCGTGCGGGAGGATCTCGGCGGCGGGCACCTTGAACAGGACCGGTCGGCCGACCGCGTGTCCCGTGATCGGCACGCAGACGGTGAAGGCCGCGGTGTCCGGGCCGCGCCAGGACAGGGTCAGCAGGTCACCCACCGCCATGTCCGGGTAGGGGTCCACCCGGACGGTCGCCTCCAGCGGGACGTCGTGGGCATCGAGAACGTCCGCGACGGCGTGGTCGACGGCGGGCGGCGGCAGCGGATCGGGCATCCTGGGCTCCTTCGCGGTGCCTGCACGCCGGCGACGGCGCGATCGGCCGTGGCCCGGCGCGCACGGGACTTCGGTTCCGGTCCCGGCCGACCTTTGGTCAACCCGGCGACCGGCCGGACTCGGCGCGTCCTCATGGTTGCCCCGAATCGCGCCGCCCATCCGCGCGTTCACGCCCTCGGCCCCGCCCGGACCCGCCCGGCCGCCCGTTCGGCGCACGACACGACGGCACCCGCGGGGCGAGCCGACCCGCCGGGTGCGGCATTAGGCTGCGTCGGGTGGGTTGCGACCTGGTCTGGTATGCCGCGTACGGGTCCAACATGCACGCCGCCCGCCTGGACTGTTACCTGCGCGGCGGCCGACCGCCCGGCGGGGTGCGCACGTATCCCGGCTGCCGGGACCCCTCCGCGCCACGCGCCACCCGCCCGGTGGTGCTGCCGGGACGGATGTACTTCGCCTACGAATCCAAGAACTGGACCGGCGGCCTCGCCCTGTACGACCCGCTGGATCCGGGCCGCACCCCCGCCCGGGCCTATCTGCTGACCAGGTCGCAGTTCGTCGACCTGGCCGCGCAGGAGATGTACCGCCCGCCGGGAACCGACCCGGACCTGAGCACGCTGGCGACCATCGGACGGGCGACGCTGGGCCCGGGTCGCTACGAGACGGTCGTGCAGGTGGGCACCGCCGACGGGCACGCGATCCTCACCCTGACCGCCCCGTGGCGCAGCGCCGACGCGCCGTGGAACGCGCCGGCCGCCGCGTACCTGCGGCACCTGCGGGCCGGCCTCGCCGAGGCACACGGCTGGTCGGCGCTCCGCGCGGCCCGCTACCTGGCCGGCTGCCCGGGCGCGGCCGGCACCTGGACCCCCGAGGCGATCGCCGCGCTGCCGCCGCCGTAGCACCGGCGGCCGGTCGGCCGCAGGGCTCAGCGATAGTCGACACCCGCTCGTACAGCGCGGATCACTCGTCGCCGGGCCGGCCCCGGTCGCTCATCTCCGGCCACACGCCGGTGGCGATCTCGTGGCGATCCGGCATCTTCCGTCCGGATGTCCGCGGGTTGGTTGATCAAGTCGGGCCCGGTGGTCTTGGATGGCCGAGTACCACAGGTGTACGACGTATCGCACTGGTGACTCGGGGGTTGCACCATGACGACCGACTTCGACTCGATAATCAACCCGGGGATGCCCCGGTCGAGCACATACGCCGCGACGAACACGCCCAATCCGCGCCCGGGTTGCCCGCCGCAGGCACCGGACGTGCACGTCGAGCCCGGCACGCTCGACTCCGCCGCCGGCCGACTGCGGGAGATCGCGGGCGACTTCCGCAGTACCGGCCTCAAGGGCGTCACCGCGCTCGAACCGGTGTCCAAGGCGCTGGCCGGCTTCGATCTGGCCAAGGCGCTGGACGGCGCGCACACGGCCTGGCACGACCGCACCATCGCGGTGGCCGACACGCTCGCCGGCCGGGCGGGCAATCTGAACAGCACGGCGAGCAACTGGCGCAGCACCGAGAAGAACGTCTGCACGACGTTCGGAGGCTGACCCGTGGTCGACTTCATCCACCTGCGCGATGTCGACCTGGGCACGCTGACCGCCGCCGCCGAGGTGTGGGCGACGCTGCCCGACCGCATGCACACCCAACACGGCGACGTGGACCGGGACGTGGTCTCCCCGCTCGCGAACGGTGCCTGGAAGGGCTCCGAGGCGAACCACGGAATCGGCGAACTGCGCACCATGTCGGGTCAGATCGAGGACGCGCACACCGAGGCGGCGGCGCTGCGCACCGTGCTGCTCGACGCCGCGAGCGACCTCGCGACCGCCAAGGAGCACCTGACCAAGGCGATCGCCGACGCGGTCGACCAGAAGCTGACCGTGGACGACAGCGGCGGCGTGCACTGGACGGCGCCGCCGTACGCCCGCAATCTGCCGCCGGACGACTACGAGGCGGTGACCGGACCGCTCAAGGAGGCGGCGCAGGGCATCGCGGACCGGATCGGCAAGGCGCTGACCGAGGCCACCGCCGCCGACCAGCGTGCCGCGTTCGCCTTGAACGCGGACACTCGCGGCACGGATCCGAAGAAGTTCAACGGGAACGCGGTCGGCGCCGGTCCGGCCCAGGACGCCCGCCGGGCGACCGATCTGGCCAATCGACTGATGATGCTCGGTCCGGCCGAGCGCGGCGAACTGCGCAATCTGCTCGCCGCCAATGCCGACGATCCGGCGTTCGGCACGCCGTTCCTGAATCAGCAGGGTCCGCGCGGCACCCTGTGGCTGGCGGGCATGATCGCCAAGCTGGGCGCGGGCAGCGACGTGCCCGAGGACCAGCAGGAGGATCTCAAGGCCATCCAGGCCGATCTGGGCCGGGTGTTGGCCGCCGGGACCGGCAAGGGGCCCGGGCCGCACGTCGATCGGAATTGGATCGACGAACTCGAGCGGGCCGGCCGGGAGAAGACCGACATCGGGCTGTATTCGTTTCGGCCCTACGGCTACCAACTCCTGGGCACGCTGCTGGACACCGGTCATCAGGACACCGATTTCCTGCGCCGGATCGGCCAGGACATGCGCGCCATGGAACGGGACGATCCCGCGGTGTGGCTCGAGAACACCCCGTCGGGCGCGATGTACAACGGATTCCGGCTCGACATCACCGACGGGCACGGCGCGGGGCTCGACCCGATGACCGGGCTGATGGCCGCGTTCGGCAACAATCCGGAGGCCGCGAAGGAGTTCTTCGATCCGGCCAAACACCCGGGCGATGTCGCCTACATGCTCAAGGACCGGCACTGGCTGATGGACTGGGCCGGCGCCGGGCCGATTCCCGAGGGCTACCACCCGCCCGGCTACGACCGGTTGGGGCGCGCGTTGGAGGCCGCCGCGACCGGTCAGGTGCCCAGCGGCGGCTACGGCCTGCCCGGCGGGGCCCACCCCGTGCACGACGAGACGATGAAGCAGATCATGCGCGACACCGTCTCCGTGCTCGGCGGCGAGGACGGGAAACAGGGCAAGTTCCCGGCGATCATGCGCGACAGCGTGGGCAACATGGTCGCGTCGTACATGGGCGACGGCGTGTACGACCAACTTGTGGCCAAGGACGGTCGAAACGGTTCGATGTTCCACGACCAGGACCTGATGCGGGTGATCACCGCGGCCGGCACCGACCCCGAGGCTTTCGCGGTGATGCACGGCGCCACCGTCAATCACGCCGCCGAGGTGCTGGCCGGGCATCCGGTGGTCAAGGCGCCGGGTGCGTTGCCGGCCATGGACGTCGACGCCCGGCAGGCGTTCAACGCGCTCGGGACCATGGACGGCCTGCGCGACGAGTCGATCGTCGCGGCGCGCGAGGCGGGGGTCACCGAGGCGACCTGGAATCGCAAGTTCCAGAACCTCACGAGTGCGCAGATCCTCAGTTACGTCCCGCACGTCGGCGTCCCCGCCGGCCGGATGATGGACTGGTACGTCGCGCACGCGTTGGCCGCGGACACCGCCGCACTCGAACACGGTTCGGGCCTCGGTCGTACCGAGAACTACTGGAGCGGCTGGTCGAGTTCGACGGCGATGGCCGAGGAGTACGCGCGGGCGAACAACGCGAGCCCCGAGGAGATCGCCGATCTCGCCGAGGACCGTCGGTCCAATGCGATGGACGTCGCGCCGCGCCGCCTCGGGCGCAAGTAGGCGGGACTCGGGTGGAACCCGCCCGCCCCGCGTCGGGTGTGAGCCCGCGCGGGACGGGCGCGGCGGGTGCGGTCCGGGGCGATGCCCCTGGTCGGGGCGGTGTCCCGGGCCGAGACCGAGTCCCGGGCCGAGACCGTGTCCCGGGCCGCGCGGGCGGCGGGAGGTCGGGTCGGGGCGTCTGGAAGACTCGGGCCTTTCCGAACCGGAAGGTGGATCATGACCGAGCCGACCGCCGCGCCGCTGCACTACGCCCCGCGTTGGAGCGACGACGCCCGAACCTCCCCCTCCGAGCTGGGTGACGAGCGCGAGATCCTGACCGGCTTCCTGGACTGGCACCGGGCGACCTTCGAGCTCAAGTGCGCGGGCCTGTCGGCGGAGCAGCTCTCCGAGCGGGCCGTCTCGCCGTCCGGGCTGTCGTTGCACGGCATGGCGCGGCACTTGGCCGGCGTCGAACGCTGGTGGTTCCACATCCAGTTCGCCGGCGACGACGTACCGATGCTCTACTACACCGACGACGACCCCGACCAGGACTTCGAGCGGCTGGACGGCGACCCGGTCGAGGCGTTCGCCCGCTGGCATGCGGAGTGCGACCGCTCCCGGGAGATCGTCGCCGCCGCGACGTCCCTGGACGACACCGGGATCCGCAAGTCCACCGGCAAACCGTTCTCGCTGCGCTGGGTCCTGGTCCACCTGATCGCCGAGTACGCCCGCCACAACGGCCACGCCGACCTCCTGCGCGAACGCCTCGACGGCGCCGCCGGCATGTGAGCACTTCCTGACGAGAGGCGGCCCAGGGCCTGAACAACGGCCCTACGGCCGACCGCCGCTGCCCGCAAGCGCACGCAGACCCGCGCCGGCGCCGCATCGCCCGTCGGTCCCGTCGACGCGCAGGTGCGGGCGGGTCCAGGGGCGGTCTTCGGCCAGGTGCGCGGCCTCGGCGGCGCGCCACAACCGCCAGAACCAGGCCACCTGGAGGCCGTCCCGGTCCAGGGTGCGGGCGGCGGCGAGGTCGGCGGGCGTGTCCACCCGGATCCGCAGCGCGGTCACCGCACCGAGTTCGCGCCGAGCCGCGCCGACCCCCTCCAGGATCAACACCGGCGCGGCCGGCACCTCGCTCCAGCCGCTGACCCGATAGCCGGCCCAGTCGTAGGTCTCGCAGCGGGTCGCCTGCCCCCGGGCGAGCGGTTCGAGCAGTTGAGCGCCCAGTCGCGGCAACCAGCCGAAGAAGTTGCCGGGCCGGGCGAAATCGTCCAGACGCACCACGGGCGCACCCCCGAGCCGTACGGCGAGCGCATCGGCGAGCGTGGTCTTGCCCGAGCCGCCGATGCCGTCCACCGCCACCAGCCGGGTGCCGCCGACCGACGGCGGCAGCGCGACGGCACACGCGGCGAGTCGAGCGGCCGTCGCGTCCCAGGGCGGATCCGGCCGTTCGATGGACACCGACGCAGCCTACCCACCGAGCCGCCCCGGACGGCGTCGCGGCCGGCCGCGACGCCGGGCGCACGTCGTCGTCCCGGCCGCCGACCGCAACACCCTGGACATCCCCGGATCCCGCACCAGTACATTTGTACTTGTACATCTGTACCACTGCGTCGTTGTACATCCGCACCACCACGTCTTCATCACTCGGAGGGAGAGGCCCGTGGCCTGGCTGTTCCTGGGACTGGCGATCTCGTGTGAGGTGATCGCGACCAGCCTGCTCAAGAGCACCGACGGGTTCACCCGGCTGTGGCCGACCGTGACGTGTCTGGCCGGATATGCGGGGGCCTTCTACCTGTTGACGCTGTCGTTGCGACAGTTGCAGGTGGGCACGGCGTACGCGATCTGGTCCGGGCTCGGGACCGTGGCGATCGCGCTGGTCGGGGCGGTGTTCCTGAACGAGCCGGTGACGCTGCTCAAGGCGTTCGGAATGGCACTGGTGATCGCGGGCGTGGTGGTGCTGAACCTGGGCGGTGCGCATTGACCGGGACCCGCGATCCCGAGGGACGGCGGCTGCGGATCCTGCGTGGTGCGTGCGAGGTGATCGCCGAGGTGGGCGTGGGCAACACCACGCATCGCCTGGTCGCGTCCCGGGCCGGCGTCCCGCTGGGGGCGACCACGTACTACTTCGCGACGCTCGACGACCTGGTCGGCGCGGCGCTCGCGCACGCGTCGGCGGAGACGGTGGCGCTGCTGGAGGAGTGGGTGCGGCGGACCCGCGATGCCGAGGACCTGCCGGGGGTGCTCACGGCGCTCACCGCCGAATACCTCGCGGACCGCCCGCGTGCGCTGGTCGAGTACGAGTTGTATCTGGCGGCGGCCCGCAGCCCGCAACTGCGCGGTTTCGCGGTGGCGTGGGTCGAGGGGGTCGGCGACTTCCTCGCCGGCCGGGTCGGGCGGCGGGCGGCGGCAGCGGCGCTGGCGGTCCTGGACGGCACGATGTTGCAGGTACTCACGCTGGGCACGGCCCTGGACGAGGAGCAACTGCGCTGGTCGCTGGACCGGGTCCTGGGGACGACCGCGCCGTAGCCGGGCGGGGGGCGCGGTGCGGTAGGGTCGGCGACAGCGAAGGGGAGTAGCCCCGCGAACCGGTCGTCGACATGCTGGAGTCCTCGGACTCCCGGTGGCCGGGCCCGTGCTCGATGCGGGCGGGCGAGACCTTCGGCCAGGTATCGACGCATCCGCGTTTCTCGCGGGTGCACCCGTCGTGCCGGGCCGAGTGGTCCTCCGGTCGCCGAGCGGCGCCTTCGTGAAGACCCGGAGGCCCGGCTCTCGCAGAAAGCCACCCGGATGCACCTCGACCCTCTGGCGATCCTGACCGCCTTCGGGCTCATCTTCCTCGCCGAACTCCCGGACAAGACGATGTTCGCATCGCTGGCCATGGGCACCCGCATGCGGCCGCTGTTCGTCTGGTTCGGCACCTCGACCGCGTTCGTCGTGCACGTCGCCATCGCCGTCGGCGCGGGCGGACTGCTGGGCCTGCTCCCCGGCTGGATCGTCAAACTCGTCTCCGCCGCGCTGTTCGGCTTCGGCGCCTTCATGCTGCTGCGCGGCGGGGCCGGCGACGACGACGAGGACACCGCGGGCAAGACCGTGACCGGTTTTTGGCCGGTCTTCTCGACCGCGTTCACGGCCGTGTTCATCAGCGAATGGGGCGACCTGACCCAGATCACCACCGCCAACCTGGCGGCCACCAACGGCACCTGGTCCACCGCGATCGGCTCGGCCGCGGCGCTGATGTCGGTCTCCGCACTGGCTCTGCTGGCGGGGCGGTTCATCGCCAAGCGGGTCCCGCTCCAGACGGTGCAGCGAATCGGCGGCGTGTGCATGCTCGGGCTGGCGATCTGGTCGGTGGTGGAGGTGTTCACGGGCTGACCTGACCTGGGCGGTCCGGGCCGGCGGAGGCGGGAGCCGCAAGGGCGGTTTTCCGCCGTGCCGGTCGGGCACCCGCGTCCCATGGTGAAAATCGGCTACACGATGATGACCGAACAGGCCGGGCCCAAGGATCTCGTCGAGCACGTGGTGCACGCGGAGCGGGTCGGGTTCGACTTCTCGGTGACCTCGGACCACTACTTCCCGTGGCTGGATGCGCAGGGCCACGCGCCCTACGCCTGGAGCGTGCTGGGCGCGGCGGCCCAGGCCACGTCGCGGATCCCGTTGATGACGTACGTGACCTGTCCGACGATGCGCTACCACCCGGCGGTGGTGGCACAGAAGGCCGCCACCGTGCAGTTGTTGTCGGACGGGCGCTTCCGGCTGGGACTCGGCTCCGGCGAGAACCTGAACGAGCACGTGATCGGCGGCGGGTGGCCGGCGGCGGACGTACGGCAGGAGATGCTCGGCGAGGCGGTGCAGATCATCCGGGCCCTGTTCGCGGGCGGCTATGTCGATCATCACGGCACACACTTCGACGTCGAGTCCGCCAAATTGTGGGACCTGCCGGATCGACCGCCGCCGATCGGCATCGCGGTCTCCGGCACCCAGAGCTGCGCACTGGCCGGGCAACTGGCCGACCTGGTCATCGCGACCGAGCCCAAGGGTGAGCTGTTGGCCGAATTCGATCGGCACGGCGGCGCGGGCAAGCCCCGGGTGGGCCAGTTGCCGGTCAGTTACGACCCCGACCGGGACGCCGCGATCGCGCGGGCGCACGAGCAGTTCCGCTGGTTCGGGGGCGGCTGGAAGGTCAACTCCGAGCTTCCGGGCACCGCCGGCTTCGCGGGCGCCACGCAGTTCGTCCGGCCGGAGGACGTGGCCGAGTCGATTCCGTGCGGCGACGACGTGGGCGCCTTCGTCGACGCGGTGCGCCCGTACGTCGAGGCCGGGTTCACCGAGGTCGCGCTCGTCCAGATCGGCGGCGACACGCAGCACGCCTTCCTGGACTGGGCTCAGGACAAGCTCTTGGCGGCGCTGCGGGAGTTGTGACGGGTTGGGGCTGCGGAGGCGGAGCGGAGCGGGGGCGCGGGGTCGGCGCCCCCGCTCCGTGGTTTCGGCTCCGGCTCGGTAGCGATGGCGTTGCGGTTGCGGTTGCGGCCCGGCGTGGTGGGGACATACGTCGGGCCCGATCGGCATGGGCGCATCGGCATCCGCACGGGTCGGCATCGCATCCATCGCTCGGATCGGCGGATCGACGGACGTGCGTGCGGGGTGGGCGGGGCACGCGGAGCCGCAGGGTGGATCGTTCGATCGCCGGCATGTCCGGCATGTCCCTCCGCTCGAACCGTCCGAAATGTGATGTAGGCCGCATGGATAAAACGGACATAAATTACTTAGCCGACTTCGCGTGGTAATTCATTTCTCGCGTCCCGGCATGAATTTCGACTATTTTCCGTGACCGGACGATCACGCCACTCTCCGAGATATCCCCTCGTCATCAGCGGTGCGCCGCGCCGAGGCCGGGTGAGATGTCGCCTTTATTCCGCCTTTACGCCGCAGGCAAAGTCGGCGTTTCGGTTGTGATCCGGCATCGCCATTGCCTACCTTTCTCGCCGATTCACCTTTCGGGTGAACCCTGTCGCCGGTACGCCGAATCCCGTCGCCGGCAGCGGGAGGTCTACATCGAAGAATCCGACGGGAGCGGGGGAACCAGGTGGATCGCCGTGGCCGGGATCGTTCCGGTGACGGCTAGGGGTGAAGTCGCGTGTTGCGCGACCGGGCTACTCCAGTCCGAATCCGACAGCTCACCTCGTAGGCGACAGGAGAGGACCCCATTTCATGCTGTCCGCAAACGCTCGCCACCGCGCCGCTCGCCCCGCCAACGTCCGCCGCTTCGTCGCGGCGGTGGGCATCGCCGGCATGGGTGTCGTGATCCCGGTCGCCACTGCCGGTACGGCTCAGGCGCAAGCCCCCTCCACCTCCGACCAGCCCACCTCCGGCACCTCCGCCGTGCTGTCGGCGGCTCCGACCGCCGCGGTCGAGAGCGCTCCGGTCCAGGCCGCGCCCGCCGCGCAGGAAACTGCCGTTCCCGCCGACAAGGCCGGCTACGTGGTCAAGGCCGGCGACACGCTGTTCGGGCTCGCCCGGGCCAACCAGGTCACCGGCGGCTGGCAGAGCCTGTACGAGCTCAACCGCGACGTGCTCCTGTCCGGCCCGGACCTGATCCAGATCGGCCAGACCCTCCGGCTGACCGGCTCGGCGCCCGTGCTGTCCAAGGCCGCTCCGGCCCAGCCGAGCATCAAGGTGCAGCCGAAGACCACCGTCACCCCCGGCAAGACCACCACCAAGCCGGCGAGCAAGCCGTCGGCCGAGGTGTCGGTCAAGCCCGCCGCCAAGGCCCCCGCCAAGCCCGCCACCGGCGGCTCGAAGGGCAACCAGGCGCCGACCGGCGGCTCGTCCACCGCGTCGAGCAGCAAGGCCGCCCAGGCCGTGGCCTTCGCCAAGGCGCAGATCGGCAAGCCGTACGTGTACGGCGCCACCGGCCCGAACGCGTACGACTGCTCGGGTCTGGTCCAGGCCGCGTACAAGTCCGCGGGCATCTCGCTGCCGCGCGTGACCAACGACCAGTTCGCCGCCGACCCGCACGTGTCGGTCGCCAACCTGCAGCCCGGCGACCTGGTGTTCTTCTACTCGGGCATCAGCCACGTCGGGATCTACATCGGCGACGGCAAGATGGTGCACGCCGCCAACCCGCGCAAGCCGGTCGAGATCGCCTCGATCAGCACCATGCCGATCGCCGGCGCCACCCGCCCGGTCTGATCACCCCGCCGACAACCGCAGCCGGCAACCCTCGGCCGCGGCCTCGGCCGCAGTAACACAACCGCACAGTGGGACGCCCTTCCGGCGCCGTGCCCCCCGACGACGGTCGGAGAGCACGGCGCCGCCCCCCGTTCCCCGAGGCACATCCCCGAACCCTCCGCCCTCGCCCCCACACCCCGCGCCAGCTACACCCACCACTCGGCGCAGCACCCCCACCAGCCCCCGGCACAGCCGCCCGCCCAGCCCCAAGCCGCAAGCCCCAATCGGCTCCAGCACCACGAGCCAAACAACGGAGCCGGGACAGTCCCGGACCCCAGCAGCCCCCAAGCATCCGACCAAGTCGCACCCTCGTCGACGCCCGGACGAACACAACGACCAACACAGTCCGTTCGCAACACCCCCCAACCACAACCCACACAAACCCAAGAGCCCCTCCCCACCGTCCCTCAAGGCAAACCCAGCCCGTCCACCACACGAAACCACTCAGCCCGAGCGGCGCATGAGGCCACTCAGCCCCGCCGGCGCTTGAGGCGAACCCAGCCCTGCCGGCGTTTGAGGCCAAATAGCCCGGCTGGCGTTTGAGGCCAAGCAGCCCGGCCGGCGCATGAGGCCAAACAGCCCCGCCGGCGCATGAGGCCAAACAGCCCCGCCGGCGCATGAGGCCAAATAGCCCGGCCGGCGCTTGAGGCCACTCAGCCCCGCCGGCGCATGAGGCCAAACAGCCCCGCCGGCGCTTGAGGCCAAGCAGCCCGGCCGGCGTTTGAGGCCACCCAGCCCCGCCGGCGCTTGAGGCGAACCAGCCCGGCCGGCGCATGAGGCCACCCAGCCCCGCCGGCGCATGAGGCGAACCAGCCCGGCCCAGTCGAGTGCTTGAGGCCAAGGCGTTCAAGTGCGGCCGGCGCTTGAGGCCACCGCCCCCGGGAGGTGCGGCAACAGTTCCGCGGCCAGCGAGAGGGCCCCCCGAAGCGCCGCATCCTGCACGAATCGCGCCCGCACCACCGTGGGCGGAAACGGCACCCCCACCCCCACCCGCACCCGAAGCGCGGCCAGCACACGCGAAGCGGAGCGCATCAGGCCGCCCGTGACCGCGATCCGCTCCGCGTCCAGCGTGATCGCCAAGTTGGCCACGTGTACGGCCAGTTCGTCCAACGCCTCGTCGACCAGCGTGCGCACCCGCGGGTCCGGGTCGGCGAACAGCGCGGCGGCGTCCACCTCGCGGCCGAGCAGTTCGCTGCCTCGCGTGCCCAGTCCGATGCCGGAGGCGTACTCCTCCAGGGGTGCGCGTCCCGCGCCGAATCCGGTGTCGGCGCGACCGCGCAGCAGGTAACCGATTTCGCCCGCCGCCCCGTGCGCGCCGTCCAGGACCCGCCCACCCAGCACGATCGCGGCGGCGATCCCGGTGCCGGCGGTGAGCAGGATCGCCGGGTCCGCGCCCCGCAGTGCGCCCCAGCGGGATTCGGCGAGTGCGGCGGCCTTGCCGTCGTTGCCGACGGCCACCCTTTCGGGGTCCAGGCCCAGCCCCTCGCACAACGTCGCGGCCAGGGCCAGGTCCTGCCAGCCGGGCACGTTGGGCGCGAGCAGGATCCGGTCGGGCAGCACGATGCCCGGGCTGACCGCGCCGACGGCCGCGCAGTGGCCGCCGGCGGTCGCGGCGGTGTGCGCGACCAGTTCGCGGGTCGCCGCCACCGCGCGTCGCACCGCCTGGACCGCTCCTTCGCGGGCGTCGGTGATCAGCCGGTCGCTCGCCAATATCGTGCCGTCGGGACGCGCGGTGGCCAGCGCGATCTTGGTGCCGCCGAAGTCGATGCCGCAGACGAAGGCCGCGCCCGCGCCCGGGCCGGAGCAGGCGAAAACCTGCTCCGGCGCGGGCGCGGAGTCGGGAGTACCGGGGGCCCGGCCTCGGTGGAGCGCCGTCATGCGGGCTCCGCGACATTGCCGACCGCACCCGAACCGGCGCTGCTCGCACCGGAGTTCGAGCCCGAGTCAGAGCGCGAGCCCGAGTCGGAACCCGAACCGGAATCCGACCCGGAACCCGAACCGGACCGGTTCAGGTACTCCTCGGTGATCTCCCGTGGGCCGAACGGCCAGGTCCGCTCCACCCTGGCCCACACCAGGAACGCCGCGCAGCCCAGTGCCACCCACGCCAGTGCCCACTCGATCGGGTGGCGTCCGGGCGAGTTCTTGTCGGCGTAGCAGAAGATCGCGATCCATCCGACCAGCGAGACCAGGGCCGGCACCGGGTACAGCCACATTCGGTACGGCCGGTGCAGGCCCGGTTGCCGCCGGCGCAGCACGATCAGTGCGGCGACCTGGGAGACCGCCTGCACGATCACCATCACCGCGGTGAGCAGCACGATGATCGTGTTGAAGTCGGTGTGGTTGCCGATCAGGAAACCGGCCGCGGTGACCGCGCCCATGGTGAGCAGGCCCACGGTCGGGAAGCGGTGTCGCGGGTGCAGTCGGGCGAACTGTTTGAAGAACACCCGGTCGCGGGCCGCGTCGTAGGGCACGCGCGAGCCGCCGAGCAGGCCGGCGAACACGGATGCGAAGGCGGTGATCAGGATCAGTACGGTCACGGTCTGGGCCGCGCCCTTGCCCCACGCCTTCTCCAGGACCAGCGAACCGATCGAGGAGGAGCCGGAGATGGTGTCGGTGTCGGTGACCCCGAGCACGCCGATCTGCATGATCAGGTAGATCGCCATGATGCCGACGATGGAGTAGACGATCGAACGCGGCAACACCCGGCCGGGGCTCTTGATCTCGGCGCCGAGGTAGGCGGTGGTGTTGTAGCCGAGGTAGTCGTAGATGCCGATGTTGAGGCCGCCGACGAAGGCGAGCCAGAAGCCGGTGGTGCCCAGGTCGAACGCGCCGTCGGGGTAGGTGAAGGCCAGGTCCGCGTCGAAGTTGGTGTAGCACGCGGTGATCACCGCACCGACGCTGATCAGCATGACCACCCACATGATGCTGCTCAGCAGGCCGATCGACTCGATCTTGCGCCACAGCAGCAGGACCACCAGGAGCACGACGCCGACGCCGACGAAGTCGCCCTCGGTCTGCGACATCGAGGGCCACAGGTATTGCAGGTACTGCACCATGCCCAGCACGCCGGTGGACATGATCAGCGGGATGAACAGGATCGCGGTCCAGACGAACAGGAACGGCATCAGTCGGCCGGTGCGGTACTGGAACGCCTCGCGCAGGTAGATGTAGGTGCCGCCGGCACCGGGCATGGCCGCGCCGAGCTCGGCCCAGATCAGCCCGTCGGCCAGGGCGAGCAGCGCACCGGCGAGGAAGCCGAGGATGGCCTGCGGGCCGCCGAAGGTGCCCACCATCAGCGGGATGGTGACGAAGGGACCGATGCCGCACATCTGACTCATGTTGATCGCGGTCGCCTGGAACAGGCCGATCCGGCGGACGAATCCGCCGTCCGGCGTGGTCGCTCTTGGGCCGACGCTCACCGTGAACCTCCAGAACAGGGGACGCCCGAGGGACACCGGGAGTCGGAACGGGGGTGCGGGAAAAGGGATTTCGTGGTGTGGCCCGGCGCATGGCTCGGCCGGTTTGTAAAGTAAAATTCCTTAACTAATCCCAGTCAAGGGTGAGCCCGGATCCGGTCCACATCTTTGCCCTTCCATGGCCGTTACAGTGGCGCGAGCACCTCGACACCACTGACGGAGAACCGATGACCGCAGGTGGGATCCCACCGGAAAACGACCCGCCCGCCGTGGCGCACTGGAACCGGGGCGTGCTGCGCAGCATCAACGAGCGCGTGCTCCTCGACCGGGTACGCGCCGCGGCACCCATCTCGCGGGCCCAACTCGCCCGTGACACCGGCCTGTCCAAGCCCACCGTGTCCACCGCGCTGGAGGCGCTGGAACGCGCCGGGCTGGTCCGTGCGGTGGGTCTGGAGACCGGGGCGCGCGGTCGGGCTGCGCTGCTGTACGAACCGGATCCGACCGCGGGCTACGTCGTGGGGATCGACGTCGGACGGTCCTGGATCCGGGTCGCCGTCGCCGACCTGGACGGCCGACTGCTGGCCCGCCAGGACCGGCACAACCGGGCCCGCACCTCGGCGACGATGCTGGCCACCGCCACCGACCTGGCGCAGACCGTGGTGGCCGACGCGGGCCTGGCACCGACCGCCGTGGTGCACACGGTGATCGGCTGCCCGGGCGTGTACGACCGCGCGGCGGACCGGATCCGCTACGCGGTCAACCTGCCCGGGTGGGGTCGCCCCGGGTTGCGCGGGCGGATGGAGAGCGCGCTGGGCACCACCGTGGACATCGTCAACGACGCCAACCTCGCGGCACTGGGCGAATACCACAGCGGGGCGGGCGTGGGTTGTCCGCTGTTCGTCTACGTCACCGTCGGGACCGGCCTGGGCATGGGCATCGTCGCCGACGGGCGGCTGTTCCCCGGGGCCTCGGGCGCCGCCGGTGAGATCGGCTTCCTGCCGCTGTCGCCGCGGCCCTCGGACCGGGTCGGGCACGGGGCGAGCGCGCCGGTACCACGCCGCGGCATGCTGGAGGACGCGGTCTCGGCCGACGCCGTGGTGCGCGGCGCCCGGGCGCTGGGCATGACCGGTCCGCTCACCGCCAAGGGCGTCTTCGACGCGGCGCGGCGCGGGGTGGAGCCGGCCGCCGGCGCGGTGCGACACGAGGCACAGCGGCTGGCGCACGTGGTGGCCGCGGTCACCGCGGTGCTCGATCCCGAACTCGTGGTGCTGGGCGGCGGGATCGGCGCGAACGCCGACCTGCTGATGGGCCCGATGACCGCCGCGCTGCACGAGTTGACCCCGCTGCGGCCCCGGGTGGCGGCGAGCAGTCTGGGCGAGGAGGCGGTCCTGTCGGGGGCGGTCGCCACGGCGGTGTCCACGGCCCGGGAGCGGGTCTTCGCCCACCACACGATGGCGCAGGGGTGAGTCGGGCTCAGCCGCGGGTGGACGCGGGCTGATCGATCCGCTCACGAGATCGACCCGGGCGACCTTGGCGACCCGAGCAACCTGAGCGACCTGAGCGACCCGACCAGCTCGGGCGACCCGAGCGGCCCGAACGCCCGAACGATCCGAGCGCGCCGGCGACCCGGGCACGCCGCCCGCCGAATCCCGGACGATGTGCCGGCCCCCGGCGCGGCCGGGCGCCCACCGGGGTCCTCGCCGGCGTCGAATTCGGGTGCGCAAGGCGCGGACGAGGGTGTTTTCCGGCCGGCGCACCCGACCCGGGCAATGAACACCCGGTTGGTCTCCGTGGCCGGTCGGGCGCGTTCCGCTTGATTCAAGGTCTGGACCAATATTCGGTTTGGTATAGACCATTGACACTGTGTCGATGGCACTCCTAGCGTGGCCGACGCACGCCACGGGGGCGGACATTCGATCGGGCGACGGCAGGTTGCCCGACGCGCCGCCGTGCCGGGAATCGACCTGCGGCACCGGGTCGGATCCCGGGAACGGGATGACGGCGGGGCCGTTCGGTCGCTGCGTCGCGTCCCTCGGGCGATGCCGGCGAGGGGGTCGACATGGACGACGAACGAACGCTTTCCCACACCCGGTCCGGGGCACGATTCGACCCGGCCGACGGCGCCGGGCGAACCGGGTCGGCAGCAGCCGGCGGCTCCGGATCCGACCACGGCCACGACCCGGGGGGACGTTCCGGGGTGTTGTCCTTCGGTCAGGAACGGCTGTGGTTTCTCGACCGGTTCGAGCCCGGCGACGCCGCGTACAACATCCCCTGGCTGCTGCGCCTGCGCGGCCCGCTCCGAGCGGATGCGCTGCGCGCCGCGTTCGATGGCGTCGTCGCCCGCCACGACGCGCTGCGTACCCGCTTTCCCGACGACGAGGGTCGACCGACCGCGGTGGTGCAACCCCCCGGCCCGGTCCCGATCGAGACCCTCGACCTGAGCGGGCAGGGCGCGGAGGCGCTCGCGCGGGTACTCGGCGAACGGGTCAACGCGGGTTTCGACCTCGCGGTCGCCCCGCCGCTGCGAGTGAGCCTGATCCGGCTCGCCGCCGACGAGCATGTGCTGTGCGTGGTGCTGCACCACATCCTGGCCGACGGCTGGTCGCTGAACCTGCTCCGCCGCGAGCTCGAACTGCGCTACTGCGCACACCGGGACGGCGTCGATCCGGTGTTCGCACCACTGCCCGCCTACACCGCCCACGCCGCCCGCCAACGCGAAAGCGACCCGGACACCGACCGGGCGATCGACTACTGGCGTCGGCAACTCGCCGACCTGCCCGCGCTCGAACTCCCGCTGGACCGCCCGCGCACCGCCGACACCGGCTCCGCCGCCGCCTTCCACACCCGCCGCCTCGCCGGCATCGGCCCGCTGCTTGACACCGTCGCCCGGGCCCGGCGCTGCACGCCGTTCATGATCCTGCTCGCCGGCTATCAGGCCGTGCTGCACCGGCACGGCGGACAGCGCGACTTCGCGGTCGGCGCACCGATCGCCGGACGCGGCGAGGTCGAACACGAGGAGATGATCGGCTACTTCTCCAACACCCTGGTGTTGCGCGCCGACCTGCGCGGCACGCCGACCTTCGCCGAACTCCTGCGGCGCACCCGCAAGACCGCGCTCGGCGCCTACGGACACGACCGCATCCCGTTCGAACAACTGCTCGCCGAGCTGCGGGTGAACCGTGATCCGGCCGCTCCCGCACCGCTGTTCCAGACCCTGCTGACCGTGCACACCCAGGACCGGGACACCGGCCCCGAACACCGGTTCGCCGACCTGGTCGCGGTCGAGGAGGACGGCGGGCATCGGGCCGCCAAGTTCGACCTCTCGCTCGACATCCGGCGCGCCGGCGACGACCTGATCGCCGTGTTCGGCTACCGCACCGCGCTGTTCGACGAGTCCACCGTGGCCGGCCTCGCCGCGCGCCTGGAGATCCTGTTGCACGGCGCCCTGGCCGACCCGGAGACGCCGGTACACCTGCTGCCGCTGCTGACCGCCGCCGATCGCGCCCGGCTGCACACGCGCGCCTTCGCCCCGGGCACACCCGCCGATCCGGCCGAGAGCGTGCCCGCCGCGATCGCCCGGGTGCCCGGTGACCGGATCGCGCTGCGTGCCCCCGGCGCCACCCTCACCTACCGCGAACTCGGCCTGCGCACGGACGCGGCGGCCCGCCTGCTGCGGGCCGCCGGCATCGGCCCCGGCGATCTCGTGGGCGTGTTGTGCCCGCGTGGCCCCGACGCGATCGTGGCGATGCTCGCCACCTGGCGCGCGGGCGCGGCGTATCTGCCGCTGGACCCCGAATACCCGGCCACCCGGCTGGCGTTCATGCTCGCCGACAGCGGCACCCGGGTCGTGCTCACCGACGGCACAACCCCGCACGAGCTGCCCGAGAACGTGCGCGTCGTGCGCGTGCCCGCCGCGGACACCGCCGACCCTCCCCCGCCCCTCGACCCGGTCCACCTCGGGCCGCAGCACCCCGCGTACCTGATCTACACCTCCGGCTCCACCGGTACGCCCAAGGGCGTACTGGTCCCGCACGGCGCGCTCGCCGCCCGGGTGCGCTGGATGCGCTCCGGCTACGGAATCCACGACCGGGACCGGGTGTTGCAGAGCGCCTCGCTGAGCTTCGACACCCATGCCGAGGAGCTGTACCCGTGCCTGGCGGCCGGCGCCACGCTGGTCCTGCCCGCCCCCGACGCCACGTTGCCCGACGTGCTCGCCGAGGGCGGCGCGGCCGACGTGACGGTGCTCGACCTGCCCACGCCCTACTGGCACGAACTGGTCGAGACCGGCGCCGACACCATCGCCTGGCCGCCCGCACTGCGTCTGCTCGTGCTGGGCGCCGACCAGGTCCGCCCCGGCGCCGTGGCCGCCTGGCGCGCCCGCTTCGGCGATCGGGTGCGCGTGGTCAACTCCTACGGCCCCACCGAGACCACGATCATCGCGACCACCTCGGATCTGGGCCCGGCCGACGCCCTCGCCCGTCCACCGATCGGCACCCCGATCGACGACACCCACACCGTCGTCGCCGACGCGCACGGCAACCCGGTGCCGCCGGGGGTGGCCGGCGAACTGCTGATCGGCGGCGCGGGCCTGGCCCACGGCTACCTCGGTCGTCCCGGCGCCACCGCCGCCGCCTTCCGTCCCGACCCGGACGGGCCGCCCGGCGCCCGCCGATACCACACCGGCGACCGGGTCCGCCTGCGCCCCGACGGGCAGTTGGAGTTCCTCGGCCGACTGGACGCCCAGGTCAAGGTGCGCGGCCATCGGGTCGAGCCGGGCGAGGTGGAGGCCACGCTGCTGGCCCGCCCGGGCGTGCGCCAGGCCGCGGTGATCGCCCGCGACGAGGCGCTCGTGGGCTACGTGGTCACCGACGCCGACCTCACCGTCCCGCAGTTGCGCACCGAACTCGCCGGCCGCCTGCCCGCCCACCTGGTCCCCGACGCGCTGGTCCGGCTGGACCGGTTGCCGCTGACCCCCAACGGCAAGCTCGACCACCGCGCCCTGCCCGCCCCGGACCGGCGCGCCGAACAGACCCACGCCTACCTCGCACCGCGCACCGCCGCCGAAGAACTGATCGCCGAGATCTGGATCGACGTGCTCGGTCTGGACAAGGCCGGCGCCCTCGACGACTTCTTCGAACTCGGCGGCCACTCGCTGCTCGCCACCCGCGTGGTCGCCCGCATCGCCGCCACCGCCGACCTGAGCGTGCCGCTGCGCACGCTGTTCACCCACCGCACCCTCGCCGGCTTCGCCGCGGCCGTCGAAGACCTCCTGGTCGCCGACCTGGAGGCCCTGGACGAGGACACCGCCGAGCAGGAGCTCTCCCGGGAGAGGAACCGTCCGCAACCATGAGCACGGAATCGCCGGCACGCGCTGCAACCCTCTCCGCGACCAAGCGTGAACTCCTGGAACGACGACTGCGCAGACGCGCCGACGCCGGTCCGGTCATCCCCCGCCGCCCCGAAGGCACCGTCCCGCCGCTGTCCTACGCCCAGGAACGCCTGTGGTTCATGGAGCAGTTCGCACCCGGAACGGCCGCCTACACCATCCCGATCGCGCGCCGCCTGCGCGGTGCGCTCGACGTCGAGGCGCTGACCCGGGCGCTGACCGACCTGGCCGCCCGGCACGAGACGCTGCGCTCGCGCTACCTGGTGGACGAGGACGGTCGGCCGCACCTGGAGATCGCCGACCCGGCGCCGGTCCCGCTCGCCCGCGCCGAGGCCGCGGATCCGGCGCAGGCGCTGCGGCTGGTCTCGGCCGCGATCGCGGTACCGTTCGATCTCGCCGAGGGCCCGCTGTTCCGCGCCCTGCTGATCGAGTCGGCCGCGGACGACCACGTGCTGCTGCTGACCGTGCACCACAGTGTCAGCGACGGCTGGTCCAGCGAGATCATGATCCGCGAGGTGCTCACCCGCTACGCCGAGCACACCTCGGGCAGTCCCGCTCCGGTGAGCGAACCGGCGGTGTCCTACGGCGACTTCGCCATCTGGCAGCGCGAGCGGCTGACCGGCGAGACGCTTGCCCGCGAGACCGCGTACTGGCGCACCGAACTGGCCGGCGTCGAGCCGCTCGAACTGCCCACGCGCGGTCCCCGACCGGCCCGGCAGACCTTCGAGGGCGCCGGATACGCGTTCGAGGTCGACCGCGAACTCCTGGACCGGCTGGCCTCGCTGGCCCGCGAACGCGGCGCGACTTTGTACATGGTGCTGCTCGCCGCCTTCCAACTGGTGCTCGCCCGGCACAGCGGCCAACGCGCGTTCGCGGTCGGTTCCCCGGTCGCCGGTCGGCCGCATCCCGAGGTCGAGGACCTGGTCGGGATGTTCGTCAACGTGCTCGCGCTGCGCGCGCGCACCGACGGCGACCCGACCTTCGCCGAACTGCTCGACCGCACCCGGGAGACCTGCCTGGAGGCGTACGCGCACCAAGAGTTGCCGTTCGCGCAGTTGGTCACCGAGCTGAACGTGCCGCGCGACGTGACCCGTTCACCGGTGTTCCAGGCGGTGCTGGCGGTGCAGAACTACGCCACCGCGAACGCCGACGGCGACCGTGCGCGGCTGTCCGCGGAGGTGTTCGGGATCCAGGCCGGCGGCACCCGCTTCGACCTGGAACTGTTCCTGATGGAGTGGCCGGAGGGTCTGCGCGGCGCGTTCAACTACAACACCGACCTGTTCGACGAGCCCACCATCGCGCGCCTGGGCCGCCACCTGGGCCGGTTGCTCGCGGTGTTGGCCGACCGCCCGGACGTCCCGGTCTCCACGCTCGACGGTCTGGACCCGGACGAGCGCGAGCGCATGCTGACCCACTGGAACGACACCGCCGCGCCGGTGCCGACCGGGGCGACCCTGGCCAGCCTGATCGCCGAGCAGATCACCCGCACCCCCGACGCGATCGCGGTCACCCTCGACGAACGCACCCTGACCTACCGCGAACTGGACGCCGCCGCCGACCGGGTGGCACACCGCCTGCGGGCCGAGGGCGTACGGGCCGGCGACCTGGTCGCGGTCGGCGCCGAGCGCTCGCCCGAACTGGTCGCCGCGCTGCTCGGGGTGCTCCGGGCGGGCGCCGGCTATACCCCGTTGGATCCGCAATACCCGGCCGAGCGGCTCGCGTTCATGCTCACCGATTCGGGCGCGCGGGTCTTGCTGACCGCACGCGACCTGCCGGTTCCGGCCGACTGCGCCGCCCGGGTCCTGTACCTGGACGACCTCGCGGGTTGGCCCGACCCGGCTCCCGGCGCGCTGTCCGACGCCGCGCCCGGGCCCGACGACGTCGCGTACCTGATCTACACCTCCGGCTCCACCGGTCGGCCCAAGGGAGTGCCGAACACCCATCGCGGCATCGTCAACCGGGTCACCTGGATGCAGGACGCCTACCGGCTGACCGGCACCGACGCGGTGTTGCAGAAGACCCCGGCGAGCTTCGACGTGTCGGTGTGGGAGTTCTTCTGGCCGCTGACCACCGGCGCCCGGCTGGTCCTGGCCCGCCCCGGCGGGCACAAGGACGCCGGCTACCTGCGCGATGTGATCGCCGAACAGGGCGTCACGCTGGCGCACTTCGTGCCGGCGATGTTGACCGTGTTCCTGGCCGAGGAGGACGTCGAGCACTGCACGACACTGCGCCGGGTGGTGTGCAGCGGTGAGGAGCTCACGCCGGACGCCGCCCGGGCGTTCCGCGATCGGCTGCCGCACTGCGCGTTGGCGAACCTGTACGGGCCCACCGAGGCCGCCGTGGACGTCACCGCGTGGGAATGCGAGGGCCCGCTCGCGGCGGTGCCCATCGGTGCGCCGATCCACAACACCCTGGTCTACGTGCTCGACGATGCGATGCGGCCCGCGCCGCTGGGCACGCCCGGCGAGTTGTACCTGGGCGGTGTCCAGGTCGCGTTGGGCTACCACCGTCGCCCCGGACTGACCGGCGAGCGGTTCGTACCGGACCCGTTCGGCCCGCCCGGGGCCCGGCTCTACCGCACCGGCGACCTGGCCCGGTGGCGCCCGGACGGCACCCTCGCCTTCCTCGGCCGGCTCGACGGGCAGGTCAAGCTGCGCGGCCTGCGCATCGAACTCGGCGAGATCGAGGCCGTGTTGCGGGCACAGCACGGGATCGACGAGGCCGCGGTGCTGGTCCGCGAGGACACCCCCGGCGACAAGCGCATCACCGCGTATGTGGTCCCGGTCGAGGATCCGGCGAGGTCCGCAGCCGCCGAAGCCGGCGGGTCGGAGGGCGGCGGGTCGGAAATCGGCGGCGGCGAGGACGGGTTCGATGCCGACGGTGTGCGGGCGGCGCTCAAGCGCACGCTGCCCGACTACATGGTGCCCGCCGCGTTCGTCGCGCTGCCCGCCCTGCCGCTGACCCCCAGCGGCAAACTCGACCGCAAGGCGCTGCCCGCGCCCGCCGCACGCCGCTCCAGGGGCGCCGCCGACGCACCGCCCAGCACGCCGGCCGAGCTGCTGTTCGCCGCGATCTGGTGCGATGTGCTCGCGCTGCCCGAGGTCGGCATCGACGACGACTTCTTCGACCTGGGCGGTCATTCGTTGCTGGCCACCCAGGTGGTCGCGCGGGCCCGCCGGCAACTCCCGGAGATCGGCGGGCGCGCCGTCAGCGTGATGGACGTGTTCACGCACAAGACGATCCGCGAGATCGCCGCGCTGTCCGCCCTGTCCGAGGCCGAACGCGGCCCGGCCCGGCTGTTGTACCGGCTCACCAAGCCGGTCCCGGCCGCACGCCGCACCCTGTCCCTGGTCTGCGTGCCCTACGGCGGCGGCAGCGCGGTGGTCTACCAGCCGCTGGCCGACGCGCTGCCGGACACACACGACCTGTGGTCGGTGGCGATCCCCGGCCACGACGTGGGCGTCACCCAGGAGCGGCTGCCCTTCGACGAACTCGCCCGACGGATCGTGGCCGAGATCCGCGAGCGGGTCGAGGGGCCGATCGCGCTGTACGGGCACTGCGGCGTCGGCAGCGCGCTGATCGTCGCGGTGGCCCGGCAACTGGAGGAGGCAGGACGCGAGTTGGCCGCCGTGTACATCGGTGCCCAGTTCCCCTTCGCCCGCCCGCAGAGCCGGGTGCTGAGCACGCTGAGCAAGGTGGCCGCCCTCGAACCGCTGCTCGGCGACCGGGTCTACGCCAACTGGCTCACCTCGATGGGCGCCGACATGGCGGACCTGGACGGCGAGCAGATGAAGTTCATCATCGGCAACATGCGCCGCGACTCGGTGGCCGCCGAGGAGTACTTCACCGAGGCGCTGTCCGACCGAAGGCCCCGGCTGCGCGCGCCGATCGTGTCGGTGATGGGCGACCGCGACCCGGCCGCGGACTTCTACCAGGAACGCTTTCGCGAATGGCGCGCCATCGCCGACCGGGTCGGCCTGGTGATGCTCGACGAGGCCGGCCACTTCTTCCTCAAGCATCGCGCCGCCGACCTGGCCGAGGTGATCACCCGGGTACACCCCGCCCTGGTCGCCGAGAACACCGACGCGCTGCCCACCCGCGAGGCGGACGGACCGTGGTGGTTCCACGGGTCGGCCGGCCCACCGCGGGATCCAAAAGCGCCCGAGCGCACCGGAGCACGCGAACCCCAGCCCGGGATGGGCCGGTTCCTGCTGGTCGCGTTCAGCCAGCTCGTGTCGATCACCGGCTCGGCGCTGACCGAGTTCGCCCTGCCGATCTGGATCTACCTGGAGACCGGCTCGATGGGCCGGTTCGCCCTGTACGCGGTGATCGGGATGCTCCCGGGCATCCTGATCGGCCCGTTGGCGGGGGCCATCGTGGACCGGCTGGATCGGCGCAGGGTGATGCTTGCCGGTGACATCGCCGCCGGCGGCACCCAGGGGGTGCTGTTGTTGCTGCTGGCCTCGGGCAACCTGCATCCGTGGCACATCTACGTGTTGCTCGGTTCGTTGTCGATGGCACTCACGTTCCAGCGCCTGGCCTACGCCTCGGCGGTGCCGCAGCTGGTGCCCAAGCAATACCTCGGACACGCCAACGGCATCGTGCAAATGGCCGGTGGGGTCGCCCAGTTCGTGGTCCCGCTGGTCGCGGTGGGGCTGATGGCCGGGATCGGCCTGCGCGGCATCCTGATCCTGGACGTGGTCAGCTACGCGATTGCGATCACCATCATCGCGTGCGTGAGATTCCCGCGCACCCTGCCCTGGCGCCGGCGCGAGTCGCTGACCTCGGAGATCAAACACGGCTTCACCTACTCCTGGCGCCACCGGGGCTTTCGGGCGATGTTGTTGTGGTTCGCGGTGCTGAACCTGTTCCTGTCACCGCTTTTCCTGCTCACCACGCCGCTGGTGTTGTCCTTCGACTCGCTCGGCGGGGCCGCAAAGGTGTCGATGGCGGCCGGCGCCGGGGTGATCGTCGGCGGCATCGCGATGGGCTTCTGGGGCGGCCCGCGCCGGCAACGACTGCGCGGCATGTTGTGGTTGGCGGCCGCCCTGGCCGGCGCGTCCGCGTTCACCGGGCTGCATGCGAGCCTGTGGGTGGTCGGCATCGGCGCCTTCGGGATGTCCTGCGCCCTGTCCCTGGTCAACGGCGTCTACACGACCATCGTCCAGGTCAAGGTGCCGCAGCGGTTCCACGGCCGGGTGTTCGCGCTCAATACCCTCGTCGCGTGGTCCACGCTGCCGATCGGGCACGGGATCATCGCGCCGCTGGGCGCGAAGCTGTTCGAGCCGTTGATGTCCGACGACGGGCCGCTCGCAGGCTCCGTCGGCACCGTGATCGGCCACGGCGAGGGTCGCGGAATCGGCCTGCTGTACCTGGTGTTCGGCGCCGCGATGGTCGCGCTCGTGGTGATCGGCCTGCGGCTGCCGGTGCTGGCCCGCTTCGACCGGGACGTGCCGGACGCACCACCGGACGACGAGGTCGGCATCCAGGAACGCGAACGCCGGCTCCGGGCCCGGGCGGCCGATTCGGCGCCCGCCCTCGCGGAGGTGTCGAGATGAGCACCGGCACCCGCCCACGCCCGGTCCCGGCCGCCCGCCGGGCGCCGGAGAGCCTGTCCGCGCTGCTCACCCACCGCGCCGAGCTGGAGCCGGAGCAACCCGCGATCCTCAGCGGCCGGGAGAAGTTGACCTTCGGCTCGTGGCACGAACGCGCCGACGCCGTCGCCGCCGGGCTGAGCACGCGCGGCATCGGGCACGGCGACCGGGTCGCGCTGCTGTACGGCAACGGCGACTGGATCGACTACGCGACCGCCTACCTGGGCGCGCAGCGGGCCGGCGCGGTCGCGGTGCCGATGTCGGATCGTCTCGCGCCCGCCGAGGTGCGGCACCTGCTGCGGCACAGCGGAGCCGCGGCCGTGCTGCACCGCGCCGAGCTGACCCCGCCGGACGCCGGCACCGGCGCCTGGACCGCACCGGTCGAGGACATCGAGACCTACCCCGGAAGCGAACTCCCGCCGCCCGCACCCGGCGACCTCGCCCAGATCCTGTACACCTCCGGCACCACCGGCACGCCCAAGGGCGTGGCCGCAACGCACGCCAACCTCGCGCACGGCTGCACGCTGGACGCCCGCCGGCGCCCGCTGGGCCACTCGGCGCACTTCCTGCACGCGTTCCCGGTCGGCACCAACGCCGGGCAGACCATGCTGGTCAATGCCCTGGACGCGAAGGCGACCGCGATCGCCGCGCCGCGCTTCACTCCCGGCCACTTCGCCCGGCTGATCGAACGGCACGCGGTGGGCAGCGTGTTCGTGGTCCCGGCGATGGCGATCGAACTGCTCGGCGCGGAACAGGTGCGCCGCTGCGACCTCTCCGACGTGCGGCTGCTGGGCTCCACCGCCGCCGCCCTGCCGCAGAGTGTCGCGCTGGGCCTGTCCCGGCTGTTCCCGCAGGCCCAGATCGTCAACTACTACACCTCGACCGAGGCCGCGCCCGCGCAGACCACGATGCTCTTCGATCCCGAACACCCCGACTCGCCCGGGCGGCCCGCGTCGCTGCGCGACCTGCGGGTCACCGACGACGCGGGCCGGGTGTTGCCGGTGGGCGAGACCGGCGAGGTGTGGCTGCGCTCACCGACCACACCCAGGTCCTACTACGGCGAGGACCGCGATTCCGGGGTGTTCTCCGGGCGTTGGGTGCGGATGGGTGATCTCGGCTACCTGGACGCGGACGGCTTCCTGTACCTGGTCGACCGCGAGCGCGACGTGATCAAGTCCGGGGCCCACAAGGTCTCCACGCTGCAGGTCGAGGACGCCCTGCACGAGCACCCGGCGGTCGTC
Source organism: Embleya sp. L77 (assembly GCF_055557415.1). Lineage (NCBI taxonomy): Bacteria > Bacillati > Actinomycetota > Actinomycetes > Kitasatosporales > Streptomycetaceae > Embleya > Embleya sp. L77. Next base: position 2,048,743 of record NZ_CM145710.1, on the reverse strand, counting down.
GACGCGGCCGCCTTCGGCGTGCCGCATCCCGTCCTCGGAATGACCGTCGCGGCGGCGGTGGTACCACTGGGCAATCTGACCGCGACCGAGCTGCGGGTGTTCCTGATGGAGCGCCTCGCCGCACACGAACTGCCCGGACACGTGCTGTTCCGGGAATCCCTGCCGCGCAACGAGGGCGGCAAGATCCTCAAGCGTGAGCTGCGCCGGCTCCTGGACGACGAGGTCCGACCATGACTGTCACCAACGATCAGATCCCCCCGACGACCGAGGGCGACGGCACACCCGCCGCCGCTGCGCTCGCCGCCGAGCCGCCCTTCGCGCCGCTGTCCGCCGCCCAGTTGGGCGTATGGGTGACCGAGCGCACGCTGCCCGCCGAGTCCGCCTACCACCTCTCGGTGCTGCTGCGCTTCGACGGCCCGCTGGACGTGACCGCGCTGGCGGCGGCCTGCGCGGCCACCATCGCCCGCCACCCCGTGCTCGCGACGGCCGTCGGCGAAGCCGACGGCGTCCCCGGGCTGGTGCCGGTCGCGCCCGCGCCGATGCGGCGCGTGCCGGCCGACGACGCCGCGATCGAGGCGCTGATCCGGGCCGAACTCGCCCGCCCGTTCGACCTGCTCGCCGGGCCTCTGGCGCGCTTCACCCTGTTCACCCTGGGCCCGGACCGCCACACGCTGCTGGTGACAGCGCATCACTTGGTCTTCGACGGGACCTCCAAGGAGATCGTCGTGGCCGGCCTGGCCCGGGCCTATCGGGCCGCCCGGGACGGCACGAACCCGGCGGGCACGGCGCCGGACGCGCGCGGGCCGGCGGAGGCGGTCGAGGCCGGTACCGCCCCGGACCGGCCGGTCACGGACGGCACCGGCGTGTGGGCCAGGCACCGCGAGGAGCCGGGACGGGCCGTACTGCCCGGCCTGCTGCCCGGTACGCGCGCCGGCAGCGAACCCGCGCCGGGCACCTCGATACCGTTCACCCTCGGCCCCGAGGCGGTCGCCGCACTGGAAGAGACCGCGCTGCGCCTGGGCGTCACCCACTTCGAACTGCTGCTGGCGGGCTGGCATGCGCTGCTGTTTCGCTACGGCAACGCGCGGGTGCGCACCGCACTGGAGTTGTCCACCCGCACGCCGGCCGACATCCGCCTGGTGGGCCTGTTCGTCAACGAGCTCCCGGTCTCCTCCAGGCCCCGCGCGGAACAGGAGTTCGGCGCCTTCGCCCGCGAACTGCGCGCGGAACTGCGGGCCGTCTACGCGTTCCGCGACGTGCCCTACAGCCACACCGTGCGCGGCCTGGGCCCCAGAACCGCGTTGACCGACCTGACCGTGAGCTACCGGCGACGCACCCGAGCGGTCGAACCGGTGTTCCCTGGTGTCGAGGTGCGGGTCGAGTGGATCGTCCTGCCGCCGACCGCACGCAACACCGCGCACCTGCAACTGGTCGAGGGCCGGGACCGGATCGACGGCGCGCTGAACGTGCCCACCGACGCGTTCGCCCCCGCCGTGGCCGCGCGCATCCCGGGCCACTTCGTCACGCTGCTCACCACCGCACTGGCCGACCCCGACCTGCCCATCGGCGACCTGCCGCTGCTGCCCGAGGCCGAACTGGTCCGGGTGCTGCACGCGGACAACGCCACCGACACGCCGTACCCGGCCCGGGACACCGTCGTCGACCTGTTCGCCGCCCGCGCCTGGGCCGCCCCCGACGCAGTCGCCGTGGTGTGTGCCGGTCGGTTCCTGACCTACCGCCAGGTGGCCTCCGCGGCCTACCTGTTCGCCCGGCGGCTGCGCGCGGCCGGCATCGGCGCGGGCGACCTGGTCGCGATCGAACTGGGACGCACCGGTGAGCAGGTGGCCGCCGTACTCGGCGTGTTCGCCGCCGGCGCCGCCTACCTGCCGCTGGACCCCGGCTATCCGGCCGAGCGGCTCGCCTTCATCCGCGCCGACGCCCGGATCGCGGCACTGGTCACCGACCGCGGCGAACGCCCCGCCGACACCGCCGCCGAGGTCCAGGTGCTGACCGGGCCCGATCTGTACGGCCCCGACCTGTTCGGGCCCGAACCCGCCCCGGTGGAACCGCCGGCCCGGCCCGAACCGGGCGATCCGGCCTACGTCATCTACACCTCCGGCTCCACCGGCCGGCCCAAGGGCGTCGAGGTCCCGCACCACGCCCTGGCCAACCTGCTGGCGAGCATGCGCGACCGGCTCGGCGCCGGCCCGGCCGACCACTGGCTCGGACTGACCTCGCTGTCCTTCGACATCTCCACCGTCGAACTTCTGCTGCCGCTGGTCACCGGTGCGCGCGTGGTGCTCGTGCCCGACGACCGGCACCGGGACGGCCCCGCGCAACTGGCCATCCTGGAGCGGTATGCGATCACCCACGTACAGGCCACGCCGAGCGGCTGGCGGGTGCTGCTCGCGGCCGGCCTGCACCGCCCCGGACTGACCGCGATCAGCGGCGGCGAGGCGCTGCCCGGCCCACTGGCCGGCGAACTGCGCCGCGCGGTGGGCCGTTTGATCAACGTGTACGGCCCCACCGAGACCACGGTGTGGTCCACCTACGCCGAACTGCACACCGACGAGCCACCCGGGATCGGCCGCCCGCTGGCCAACACCCGCGCGTACGTGCTCGATGCCCGGCTGCACCCGGTGCCCGAGGGCCTTCCGGGCGAGCTATTCCTGGGCGGCGACGGCGTGGCGCACGGCTACCTGGGCCGTCCGGGGCTGACCGCCGAGCGGTTCGTGGCCGACCCCTTCGGGCCGCCCGGTGCTCGGCTCTACCGCACGGGCGACCTGGTCCGGCACGCGCCCGGCGGCGGCCTGGACTACGTCGGCCGCACCGACGCGCAGGTCAAACTGCGCGGGCACCGCATCGAGATGGGCGAGATCGAGAGCCTGCTCGCCGCGCACCCGGGCATCGCCCAGGCGGCGGTCCGGCTGCTCGACCGGGACACCGAACACGCCCGCCTGGTCGGCTACGTGGTCCCCGAACCCGGGCAACCACCGGTGAAGTCGGACCGGTTGCGGACCCATCTCGCCCGTACCCTGCCGCCCGCGATGGTGCCCACCACCTTCCTCGTCCTGGACGCGTTTCCGCTCACCCCCAACGGCAAGCTGGACCGCGCCCGGTTGCCCGAACCGGTCCCGGTCCGCCCCGAACCGGTCGATCCCACCGATCCCGCCGGATCGCCGGGTGCGCCGGCCGACGAGGTCACCGAGATCGTCCGGGCGATCTGGGCCGAGGTGCTGCAGTTGGACGATCTCGGCGTGGACGAGGACCTGTTCGACCTCGGCGGCCACTCGCTGACCATCACCCGGATCGCCGCCCGCATCCGCAAGCGGCTCGGCGTCGAGGTCCCGCTCGACGTCTTCTTCGACACCCCGACCGTCACCGGCGTCACGGACGCCATTCGCGAACTCCAGGAGCAGCGATGAGCACCGACACCGAAACCAACGAGGAGCAGTACCGCGTGGTCGTCAACGACGAGGAGCAGCACTCGTTGTGGCCGCTGCGCACCGACCCGCCCGCCGGGTGGGTACCCACCGGCTTCGTCGGCACCCGCGAGGAGTGCTCGGCGCACATCGACCGGGTCTGGCCGGACATCCGTCCGCTGAGCCTGCGCCGGCGCCTGGCCGGGGACGCGGCATGAGTGCGGAGCGGTTGCGCGAGCGGGTGGCCACGCTGATCGCCGAGGTCAGCGACGGCGAGGTGAGCGCGCGCGAAGTGCTGGACAGCGAGGGCTCGTTGACCGCCGCCGGGGTGAGTTCGCTGACCTTCCTGCGGCTGATCGACGCGTTGGAGGGCGAGTTCGACGTGTTCTTCGACCTGGACGCCGATCTGGACTTCGTCGAGGACCTGGACACGCTGGTCGAACGATTGACCCGGCAGGGCGTGGCGGTGGGCGATGGTTGAGCGCGACGCGGCGAGAACCCCGGTCGCGGCCGGTGATCCGACCGCGGCCCCGCACGAGGTCCGGGCGCCGTTCGCGGTCGCCGCGGGCGGCCCGGTGGAGGCACCGCTGACCTGGGGTCAGCGGGCCATCTGGCAGGCCATTCGACGCACCGCACCCAGCGACCACTACTTCAACATGACCCGGGTGTTGCCGATCGCCGATCGCGGCGGGCCGGTGGACGTCGCGCAGGCGAGCGCCGCACTGGGCCGGCTGATGGAGCGGCACGACGCGTTGCGCACTCGCCTGGTGACCGGCGACGGCGAGCCCCGGCAGGTCCGGCACGCGGCGGGCAGCCTGCCGGTGCAGGTGTTCGAGGCCGCGCTGATCGAGGACGCGGACACGGTCGCGGCGGCGGTGGCGGAGCGGCTCGGCGCGACCCGCTTCGACTACTTCGGCGCGTGGCCGATCCGGGCCGGGCTGATCGTGCAGGGCGGCCGGGTCCGCTACGTGGCACTCGCCCTGTGCCATGTGGCCACCGACGGGCACGGCGTCGAGGTGCTGGTGCGCGACCTGCGGCTGCTGATCCGGCGCGGCTCGGCCGGCGGCCCGACCTCGGCCGGACCGCTGGATCTGGCCCATGAGCAGTCCTCGGCGACCGGGCTGCGCCGGGGTGAATCGGCGCTGGCGCATTGGGAGACGCACTACCGGCGGATCGCCCCGACAGTGTTCGCCGATGTGGTCGCCGAGCCCGCCGCGCCGCGTTTTCGCACCGTGCGCCTGGTGTCCGCGGCGCTGGCCCGGGCCACCGACGCGGTCGCGCTGCGGCACCGGATCAGTCCGTCCGCGGTACTGCTGGCCGGTGCGGCGGTGTTGGCCGCGCGTGCGGGTGGTCGGGACACGGCGGTGATGTTGCCGATCGTGGCCAATCGTTTCCGTGCGGACAGCCGCGACCTGGTGACCACGCTGTCCCAGGAGGGCCTGTTCGTGCTGGACCTGGACCCGGCCGCGTACTTCACCGACCTGCTGCCCGCCGCGTGGCAGGCGTCGTTGCGCGCCTACCGCAGCGCCGGCTACGACCCGGATCGGTGGAACGAGTTGATGCAGCGGATCGCGGCCGAGCGCGGCACGCCGATCCGGCCGTTCTGCTGCTTCAACGACATGCGCCTGGTGGACCGGCCGCCGACGGCCGGCCCGGCGCCGACCACCGCCGAACTGGACGCGGCGCGCAGCCACAGCCGGGTCGAACCGGCGGGCGGGCACGAGTTCATCGCGTGCCGGTACTGCATGCACGTGGTCTCCGAGGGCGATGCGCTGGTGGTCAGCGTCACCGGCGACACCGCGTATCTGCCGGTGCATGCGCTGGAGGCGCATCTGGTCGCGTTGGAGGACCTGTTGATCCGTGCGGCGAGCGGACGGGAGGTGCCGATCGGCGCGTTGACCGGCTTCGCGGAGCGGGTGGCGGAGCCGGTCGCATGAGCGTTCTGGCGTATGCCGGCGCAACGTCCGTGGTCGCGGGCGGACGGCTGCGCTTTCACCTCGCCTCGACCGACGGCGGCCCGGTGAACGGCGAGGTCACGGTGATCGACGCGACCACCGGACGCGTGCTCACCCGCGCCCGAGTCGACGGCGTGCTGTGGGAGTTGGCCGTGTCCGAGAACTGGCCCAGCTCGCTCTACCGGGCCGTGTTCGACGACGGCACCCCCCTCGCCGGGGTCGAACCGCTGGACCACGAGGCGTGGTTCGTGGTGCGTGCGGCCCGCCCGGGCACCACGGCCCGCATCCTGGTGTCCGTACCGTTCGCCACCTGGCAGGCGTACAACCGCTCCGGCGTGCCCGGACAGGGCCTGTACTACGCGGAACAACCGGACCGCGCCGCCCGGGTCTCCTTCGACCGGCCCGGCGGCGGCCCGCCGCCGGAGCGCTGGGAGGAGGGCCTGTTGCGCTGGTTGCGGGCCACCGGTCGGCGGGTCGAGTTCTGTTCCGGTCTGGATCTGCACGGCGGCGACGACCTGCTGGGGCACTACCGGCTGTTGGTGATCAACGGTCACGACGAGTACTGGTCGAAGGAACAGCGGGACACGGTGGAGGACTTCGTTCGCCGTGGCGGCAACCTGGCGATCTTCGCGGCCAACACGGCGTGGTGGCAGATGCGTCTGGAGGACGACGGGCGCACCATGGTGTGCCATCGGGACGCGGTCACCGACCCGATGGCGGCGATCGATCCCGAACGGGTCACCGTGGAGTGGTCCAGCGCTCCGGTGTACCGCCCGGAGAACAGCATGACCGGGCTCAGTTTCCGACGCGGTGCGGGCGCGTGGGGCGAGGGCATGAAGGTGATCCGGGAGGAGACCTACACCGCCCGGTTCACCGACCATTGGGTGTTCGCGGGCACCGGCCTCGCGGACGGCGACAAGTTCGCGCAGGGCGCGCTGGGCTACGAGACCGACGCGACCGAACTGGACTGGAGCGGCGGGGTGCCCCGTGCCACCGGGCGCGACGGTACGCCGGCGTCCTTCGTCGTGCTGGCCACCGCCGACCTGCGGCACTGGGCCCGCTACGGGCAGGGCGGGGACGCGGTGATGGGCACGTTCCGGCTGGGCGCGGGCACGGTGTTCAACGCGGGCACGATCAACTGGGGCAGTGCGCTGGCCGATCCGGTGGTGGACCGGGTCACCCGCAACGTGCTCGATCGGCTCGGCGCGGACCGGCAGCCGCAATGGGAGGTGATCGGGCCCTCCGGCGACATCCGCGCGCTGGCGGCCTGCGAGGACGTGCTGTTCGCGGTGGACACCGAGGGCGCGCTGGTCTGCCGCGAGGTGAGCGGGCAGAACCTGCCGTGGCGCACGATCGGCACCGCACGACCCGTGCTGGCACTGGCGGCGGCGCGCGAGGCGTCCGGGCCGCTGCCGTTGGTGCTGTACGCGGCCACGGCGGACGGCCGACTGTTGCGTCGGCCGCCGGTGACCGGGCCGGCGCCGTGGACCTGGGTGGCCCGGCTGCCGGCCGGCACGATCGCACTCGCCCTGTGCGACGGCGGCCTGTTCGCGGTGTGCGCCGACGACACGCTCCACCACGTGTACGCCGCCGACCTGCCCACCGACCCGGACGCGTCGGCGCCCTGGCGCGAACTGGGCTCCGCGGGCGGCGCGATCGTCCTCACCGCGATGAACGGCAGGTTGTACGCGGCCGATCGGCGCGGCCGATTGTCCACCCGCCTACCGATCACCGCCACCGCGCCCTTCACCCCGCTCCCCGGAGAGCCGGCCGCCCCCGACACATGCCGGGCACTCACCGGCCACGCAGGCAGCCTGATCGCCACGGCACCGGGCTCGCGGGTACGCCGCCGGGCGGCGGTGCCCACGGCGAGAGGGTAGGTGTCCGGCCCACCACGCCCGGCCGCCGCCGGCCCACGTCCCGTCCCGGCACGACCCGTCGGCATCCCCGGCCCACACCCACCCCGGGGCGCGCCGGCGTCCCCGACCCGGCCTCACCCGGCAGTCCCCCGGCGGGTCACCGCCGGGCCCTCGCCCTACCCGCCGAGGTCCACCCAGTGGTTGTCGTGCCGCAGGAAGAACTGCGCACGCTCCTTGTCCGTGAGATGTGCGAGCTCGGGCACACCCTCGAAGTACGCTTCGCGCGGCGCACCCGGGGCGAACTGGAGCAGCATCGAGGCCGGCTCGCCGGATTCGTTGCGGAACGCGTGCAGGCCGCCGACGGGCACGTACAGGAAGTCGCCGGCCTTGGCGTCGCGCCATGCGTTGCCGTCGAACAGCCGGATCGTGCCGGACAGCACGAAGAACGACTCGGAGATGGTCCGGTGGAAGTGCGTGCCCGGGCCGCTGGGCACGGCGTGCATGTCCACCCGGTACAGCCCGTACTCGCCGTCCGTGGAGTCGGTCGTGGCCAGGTAGTGGAAGCTCGCCCCGGCCGTGGTCAGTTCCGGCGGATGCCCGGCCGGGCGGAAGCGGGCACTGACTTCGCCGCCCTCGCCGTGGTAGCGGGCCTCGGGGTAGGTGGGATACGACATGTCGTGACTCCTCGTGAGCAGTGTCGGGCGGGGAGTGTGTGGCTCGCCGTCGGGGTGGGAACCTCCGAAGGATCCCTCCCGCACCGATGAGTTTCCGGCCGACCGGCGATCGAAGCGTGTGACGGCACGGAAACCACGAAGGCATTGCCACGAAGCTCGTCCTCACCACCTTCGGGGCCTGGCCGGCGCGCTGCTGCGGCTCGGCCCGATCGACGCGATGCAGCTGCTCACGTTCCGACCCACGATCTCCGCAACGGAGGGTGACCATCAGTCGCGGAACGTAAACGCCGCCGGACACGGCCTGGCCACCCCGCCGCCCGCGAGGCCCGGGCCGGATGGGCGGGCTGCCGCCCCGGCCGACGCGGCTCGGCCGACCGGCGGGCGGGAGGCCCGGGTCAGGGCGCCGTGTGCGGGGTGACCGTGCTCGCGAGAACGGGGGTGTTGCCGGGCGTGGGAGCGGCGGCTGCGTAGAGCACTTCGCGCAGGCCGGGGACGGACTCCCGGTCGGGGCGCCAGACCAGTCGCAGGGACAGATCGGGGGCGTCCAGGGCGAGTCGGATCAGCGTGCCGGAGGCGAGTTGGTCGGCGACCGCGAAGGTGGGCAACAGAGCGACACCCAGGCCCTGTTCGGCCCACGCCCGAATGACCGCCACGCCGCCGACCCGGACCTGTTCCACCTCCGCACCCAGGAGTCGATCGCCGGCCAGCCGGAACGTGCAGGCCGCCGCGTTGACCAGGAGCCGGTGGCCGCGCAGATCGTCGCCGGCGATCGGTGAACGGCCGCCGAGCGGGTGGCCCGGCGCGGCGACCAGGACCAGTCCGACCGGCTCCAGGTCGACGAACGCCAGTGCGGCGGGCGGTGGTTCGAAGCCCAGTTCGCCCAGCCAGGTACCGGTGTCCAGGATCAGGGCGGCATCGAGGCGGCCGGCGGCCACCGCGGCCAGCAGGTCGTCGCGCGTACCGTCCGAACGGACCTGGACCCGCAGGTCGGGCCGGCGCGCGCCGAGCCGGGCCAACACCGGGGGCACGTGCGTCGCGGCGATGCTCTCCAGCGCGCCCAGCCGCAGCAGCGGCGCGGCCTCGGCGACCTCGCGGCGGGCCTGTTCGGCCTGGTCGAGCAGGCGGTGCGCCCATTCCCGCATGCGCTCGCCGGCCGAGGTGAGCGTCATCCCCCTGGGGCCTCGGTCGAACAACGCGACGCCGACCGACTTCTCCAGAACCCGGATCTGTTCGGAGACCGACGAGGGCGCGATGCCGAGCACGTTGGCGGCGGCGGTGACGGTCCCGGTACGGGTGACCGTCTCGAACGTGCGGAGCTGGCGAAGTTCCATGGCCCGACAACCTCGGCAGCGCGTTCGGATATTCCGAACGCGGCATGCGGCACAGCCGGTCGAGCCGAATCCGCCGCGGCCGCACAGTGGTTGTCCTCGCACCGTTTCCTACCGCCGAAGCCCGGCTTCGGCGGTGCGTCCGTGTCGAGCCCTGCCGGCCGGACCGCGCGGGCTCGGACCGTCGCACGAGCGCCGCGCCGTGCGATGGCCCTGCCTTCGCCGGGTTCGCGCCCTTCCCGTGCTTGGAGAACTCTCGATGACTGTCGTCGATTCACCCGTTTCCACCCGGCCCACGCCGACGGCGCGCTCGCGTACGGTCGCCCTCCTCGGCATTGCGCTCGGCTACTTCATGGTGCTGCTCGACCTGACCGTGCTCTCGGTCGCCGAGCCGGATCTGGCGCGCTCGCTGGGCAGTTCGGTGGCGGGTCTGCAATGGGTGGTGTCCGGGTACACCGTCGTGTTCGGCGCGCTGCTGCTGACGGCGGGGGCGGTGTCCGACCGGTTCGGTGCCCATCGGGCGTTCCGGGTGGGCATCGTCGCGTTCGGCCTCGGCTCGCTGCTCAGTGCATGGGCACCGGACCTGTGGACCCTGGTGGCGCTGCGCGGACTGCTCGGCGTGGCCGCCGCCGCGTGCGTACCCGCGTCGATGGCGATGGTCACCACGCTGTATCCGGTGCCGGCGGAGCGGGCCAGGGCAGTCGCGGTGTGGGCCGCGCTCAGCGGCGCCGCACTCGCGGTGGGACCCATTGCCGGCGGACTGCTGGTCGACGCGTTCGGCTGGCGGGCCATCTTCCTGATCAACGTGCCGCTCGCCGCCCTCACCCTGGCCCTGACCGCCGGACGCACGGTGCACTGCCCGAAGGGCGTACGGCCGATCGACTGGACTTCCCAACTCGCCGCGTGCGTCGCGCTGGCACTGGCCACCGACGCCCTGATCGCGGCCGGCTCCGGCGGCGCGACGCACGCGGTCGCCTCGGGTGCGGGTGCGGCGCTGGCCGGGCTGCTGTTCGCCGGATCCGAGCGGCGCAGCGCCAACCCGGTGCTGGCCCGGGCGATCCTGCGCTCGCGGGGCACGGTGTCCGCGTTGCTCGCGGGGGCCGCGGTCAACTTCGCGATGACCGGGCTGCTGTTCGTCCTGCCACTGCTGTTTCGGCAGAACCTGCACATGTCGCCGCTGGAGACCGGTGTCGCGTTCCTGCCGATGACCCTGCCGTTCGCGGTCAACCCGCTGCTCACCGGCCGGATCGTGGCCCGGTCGGGAGCACGCGGGCCGATGCTGGCCGGGTTGGGTCTGCTGACCGCGGGCAGCGTCGTGTTCGCGGTGGCGGTGCTGACCGGTTCGGCGTACCCGGTCTTGGCCATCGGCCTGGTGTGCACCGGCTTCGGCGTCTCCTTCGCACTCCCCGCACTGGTCACCACGGTCATCACCACGGCCCCCGAGGGCACGGCCGGCGCCGCCGGGGGCCTGCTCAACGCGGTCCGCCAGATCGGCGCGACGGTCGGCGTCGCCGCGATGGGCGCCTTCGTCAGCGTCGACGGCGCGGCCGACCCGCACGACCTGGCCTGGGCTCTGCTGCTTCCGGCCGTACTGTGCGCGGCCGTGACCCTCGCGGTGTGCCGCCGCCGCTGACCCGCGGGGCACCGGCGGCGGTGGCGGCGGCCGGGGCGGCGGCAGTGGCGGTCGCGGCGCCGTCACCCGGTTCCGCCTCCCTTCCGCTCCCGCACCGGGACGTCACCGGCCCGGTGCGGGAGCGGGTGTTCGGCCGACCGGCCTCAGCAGCTCGTGAGGATGACGAGTTGCCGGGTCGCCCGGGTCATCGCGACGTAGCGGTCGACCGCTCCTTCGATACCCATGCCGAACGCCTCCGGGTCGATGAGGACGACCAGGTCGAACTCCAGCCCCTTCGACAGCTCCGGGGTCAGCGACCGCACCCGGGACGTCGCCCGGAACGTGGGATCGCCGATGACGCAGGCGATCCCCTCGGCATGTGCGGCGAGCCAGGTGTCCAGGATCGAGTGCAGTTCCGCGGTGGATCCGTGCACGACGGGGATGCCGCTGCTGCGAATGGAAGTCGGCACGTTGGCGTCCGGGAGCACCGCCCGAATGACCGGCTCGGCCTGCGTCATGACCTCCTCGGGTGTCCGGTAGTTGATGCTCAGGGAGGCCAGGTTGATCCGGTCCAGCCCGATCCGTTCGAGCCGTTCCTGCCACGACTCGGTGAACCCGTGCCGGGCCTGGGCCCGATCCCCGACGATGGTGAAACTGCGGGACGGGCACCGGAGCAGCAACATCTGCCACTCCGCGTCGGTCAGTTCCTGGGCCTCGTCCACGACCACGTGCGCGAACGGACCGGCGAGCAGGTCCGGTTCGATGCCGGGCCGGGCCGACTCGTCGACCAGGGAGGTCCGCAAGTCCTCCCCGCGCAGCATGGTCACCACGCCCTCACCGTCGTCGTCGGCCTCCAGCAGGGCGTCCACGACGTGCGACATCTGCTCGCGTTCGGCTGCGGCGGCGGCCTGGTGCCGGCGCCTGTGGCGCGCCGCGTCCGGGTCGCCGAGCCGCTGCCGCGCCGCGTCCAGGAGCGGCAGGTCGGACACCGTCCAGGCGTGGGCGTCCGCGCGCTGCAACGTGCGCACTTCGTCGGGTGCCAGCCAGGGAGCACACATCCGCAGGTAGGCGGGTACCGTCCACAGGTCCCCGACCACGTCGGCCGCTTCGAGCAGCGGCCACGCGCGGTTGAAGGCCGTGAGCAGTTCCCTGTCCCGCGCCAGGGACCTGCGAAGCAGGTCGGCCGGGACCTCGTCGTCGTCGTGCTTGTCCACCAGGATCGTGAGCAGTTCCTCCCACACCTGCTCACGCGCCTCGTTGTGCGCCGTACCGGGTTCCGCCGCCTCGAACGCCTCCGCCCAGTCGGCCGCGGTCAGCCGGATGTCCGACCAGTGGGTCGTGATCGTCATCCCCTTCGTGGGCGGCTCCTCATAGAAGGTGACGGCCTTCTCGATCGCCTTCACCAGGTCCGCGGACGACTTCAGGAGGGCCACCTCCGGGTCGGCCTCGATCCCCGCGTCGGCACCCTCGGCGACCAGGTCCCGCAGGGTGCAGGTCTGCACACCCTCCTCGCCGAGGCTGGGCAGGACGTCGGCGACGTAGCCCAGGTAGGGCTGGTGCGGTCCGACGAACAACACGCCGCCCCGGCGATGACCCAGGTGGGGGTCGGAGTACAGGAGGTAGGCGGAGCGGTGCAGCGCGACGACCGTCTTGCCCGTACCCGGCCCGCCGTCGACGACGAGAGCACCGCGGGAGCCGGCGCGGATGATGGCGTCCTGGTCGGCCTGGATGGTGCCGAGCACGTCGCGCATCCGACCCGACCGGTTGCCGCCCAGACTGGCGATGAAGGCGGACTGGTCGTCGAGCGCGGCGTGTCCGACGAACCCGTTCGCGGTGAACACCTCGTCCCAATAGTCGCTGATCCGGCCGCGGGTCCAGCGATACCGGCGGCGGCTCGCCAGACCCATCGGGTTGGCGTGGGTGGCTCCGAAGAACGGCTCGGCCGCGGGGGTGCGCCAGTCGATCAGCAGCTGACGACCCGTGTTGTCGGTGAGGCCGAGTCGTCCGACGTACACGGGCTCGGGGTCGTCCGTGCCGACCATGTGTCCCAGGCACAGGTCCAGCCCGAAGCGGCGCAGGGCCCGCAGCCGGGTGGTCAGCCGATGGATCTCGATGTCCCGGTCCATCGCCTGTCGGCCCTTGCCGCCGGGTGACTTGCGCTCGGCATCGAGGCGGTCGGTCAGGTCGGCGATCGATTGGTCGAGGCATTCCGCGATGGCCGCGAAGTGCCGCTCGTCACCGGCGATCAGCGTCGGGTCGGCCTTGGCGGAGAGGCGGTCGGGAAGGTCGAACGCGCTGGTGGCGGTCAGGGGGTTCACGGCATCGGCTCCGATCTGCGGTCGCGGTACGACCGTGGCGCGTGGCAAGGGGTTCGGACCGTCGGGACGAATCCGGTGGCCGGGACGGGCGGCACTTCGGCCGACGCGGCTCCATGGCTGCGGTCGGTCCCGGTCTCCGGGGAGTGCGGGTTCTCGTCCTCCTGGTCCCGGCTGGACCATCCCGCGTGGGTCACGCGGACATCGGCGGCCTGTCCCGGCCGGGCGCATCGAACGCGTCGGACGTATCGAACGCGTCGGGGGCGTCGAGCGCGTCAGGGGCGTCGAACGCGCCGCACGCGTCAAGGGCGTCGAACGCGATTCCCTGCACCGGTTGGACGTCCCCGCGCGACCCGAACGGCGACAACTGCACACGCACGTGATGACTCTCCTGTTTCCGCAGATTCCGCCCCATGCTCGGGCTCAGGTCGACGATTCTGCGGCACGACGGGGGCCTTGCCACAAGGCCCCCGGTGCGTTATAAGTTGTATATGGCGAGGAGTGGATGTTTCCCTCGCCATTTTCATGTCCGGCGTTCACGTCCGGCGTTCACGTCCGCTTTGATGTCGGGCTTTACCGTCCGGCGGACGGACGGCCTCCCGCGCGAAGCAACGGCGTACGCGCAGCAGTCGGCGGGTGCGGATTGCCGAGTCCATCGCCGGCGACCCGGTCGGCAGGCGACCCGGTGGACACCGGCGCGGGGAACACCGGCGCGGTGGGGACATGCTCTCGGCGAGCGACTGCTACGGCAACCCCGCCGCAGATATGGCCGTGGCGCGCCGCACCGGCAAGTCGGCAAGTCGGCGATTCAGTGGGCCGCGAGGGCTCCTACGTCCCGCACCACCCGCTCGGCCGAGCCGAAGCGCCCGGATCGGCGTGGCGGCGGGGCACGCTTGACCGGCCGTCCGACGGCGATCTAACCTCGCGTACGGAAAGCGCTTTCCGGTCAATGATCTGCCCGGCCGATCGGTGGCGCGGGGTCGGGCCAGGGAGTCGAGGACACACGTGAGCACACCCGAGCGTGCGAAACGATGGGCGTTCAGCACGCTCGGCGCGCCCGGCCGGCCCCTGTCCGAGCACCTCGCCCTGGCCCTGCGACACGGCTGCACGGGCCTCGAACTGCGGGTGCATCAGGACGAGTTCGTCCACTTGGAGCTACCCGTCGGGGAACGCCGGGACATCCGCGACCGAATCGCCGACGCCGACCTCGCCGTGCCGTGCCTGGCCGGCTACGCGGGCATCTGCGCGCCCACCCCCGACCCGGTCGTGCTGTCCACGATCAGCCGGCTCCTGGACCTCGCGCACGACCTGGGCGCACCGGCCGTCCGGATCTTCCCGGGCGGCACCGGCGAGGGCGACGCCGAACGCGCCTGGCACAGACTGGCAGTGCTGCTTCCGGAAGCCACCGCGCGCGGGGTGACCATGCTGGTCGAGACGCACGACTCGCACCCCACGGGCGCGGCGGTCGCTTCCCTGGTGCGACCGTTCGCCGGCGCGGTCGGGGTGATCTGGGACGCGTTGCACCCGTGGCGGCACGGCGAGCAGCCCGCCGACACGGCCGAGGCCCTCGCCGGGCTGCTGCGCTACGTGCAGATCAAGGATGCCGCATCCGCCATCGACACCACGCCGGTCCCTCTGGGCACCGGGTCCGTGCCGCTGACCGCCATCGGAACCATCCTGCGCGAACACGACTGGCGGGGCTGGGTGTCGTTGGAGTGGGAGAAGGCCTGGTACCCGGACGTGGCCTCGCTCGACGAGGTGTTGCCCGCCGCGGCCGACTGGGTGGACCGCTTCGGCTCGACGACCGAGTAGCGGAGCCGCCCGAGCACGGCGCGTGCGGTGGGCGAACGGGGCGAAGGCGTACAGCCGATGGCCGATCGCCCACGGGGCGCCGCACCGTCCGCGTGCGGTGCCTCGCGCCCACGGGGTGCCCCACCGTTCGCAAGGTGCCTCACCGTTCGCGCGGTGCGTGCCTCACCGGCCACGAGGTGCCTTACCAGCCGCCTTCGAAGAAGGCGGCGAGTCCCGGTCTCGGGTCTGTCGCGTTGCCCGTGTTCACCACCGCGACGACGATCAGGACCAGCGACGACAACACCGTGAGAACGCCGAACGCCCCCACCAGGCGCCTCGTTCGCCGGTCGGACGACTCCGTCCTCGCGAACCTCTGCCACGACACCGCACTCAACCCGATCAGGACGACCGCCAGGACCGCCCCGAGCACGGCCATCGCCAGGTGGTACCGGGCGAAGTCGTCGATCATCATGTCGAGGGGCGGCGGGGTCTGCTCGCCCGCACCCGAGGGGGCGGCCAGTCGCTGTCGGACCTGGCCCAGTGTGGCGGCGAGTTCCCCGTCTCGGGCACCGGTCGGCAACATCGACAACAGCGACGCGAAGGGCGCCACCGCACCCTGGATGTTGGCCACCGTCGTCACCGCCGCGAACAGCGCGAGGAGCGTGACGAGAACGCCGGCCGACGCGAGGCCGGCGCGCCGTCCCGCGCCGAGACCGCCGGCGCGCAGGAACGCCCTCCACACGAGAACGCCGAGCGCGACGAGCACGATCAGCAGGATCGCCGCGATCACGGCCTTGGCCACGTGGTAGCGGAACCAGTAGTCGACGACCCGTTCCATGCCCGGGGAGAAGTCCCGATTGCCGGCATTCCAGTATTCGACGAACGCCTTGCGGAAAGATTCGGCGAGGTTGCCCTCGTCCAGTGCGGCGCCCGACCCGGTCGCCGCCAACGCGCCGGGGCCGACGAAGAGGGCGACGAAGAGCGCCACGGTGAGGGCGACGAGCGCGGCGAGTGTGCGACCGGGCATACCTGCGAATCGGGGCGGGGTTGTGCGGCGTTGCCGCGGGCCCGTGGTGGGTGGTGTTGCTGTCATGCCGACCACGGTTTCGCACCGACGGCGCCCGGTCACCGGGGCAGGCCGGACACTCGGGGGTATGGCAGGCCACACCCCCGCGCCGCGCCGGCGGCCACCGGGGGGAGGCTGGAAGAGGGTCGAATCCGGATGAAGCCGACCGCCGTCGGCTCCCCGGAGGGTTCGGCCTCGGGGGGTTCGGCCACCGGGACTCGGCATCCGGGGCTCGGCAACCCGGGGTTCGGCAACCCGGGGCTCGGCATCCCGGGGCTCGGCAACCGAGACGGGTTCAGCCTCTGAGATAGGTGAGGACTGCGAGTACCCGGCGGTGCCGGGCGTCGTCGGGCAGCAGGCCGAGCTTGGCGAAGATGTTGCCGATGTGCTTCTCCACCGCGCTGGCGGAGACCACCAGTTGCCGGGTGATGGCGGTGTTGGAACAGCCCTCGGCCATCAGCGCCAGGATCTGCCGTTCTCGCGGGGTCAAGGTGCCCACGGGGCTGTCCCGGCGCTGCTCCGTCAACAACTGGGCGACGACCTGGGGGTCGAGTACCGTCGCGCCCTGGGCCACGCGCTCCAGTGCGTCCAGGAACTCGGCGACCCTGGCCACCCGGTCCTTGAGGAGGTATCCCACCGCGCCGGAACCGTCCGCGAGCAGGTCGCCGGCGTAGGAGGCCTCGACGTACTGGCTGAGCATCAGCACGGGGGTTCCGGGGAGGTGCGAGCGGGCGGTGATCGCCGCGCGCAGTCCCTCGTCCGTGTGGGTCGGCGGCATCCGCACATCGACGATGGACACGTCCGGACGGTGTGCGAGAACCGCCTCCACCAGGGAGGGGCCGTCGCCGACCGCGTCCACCACCTGGTGACCGTCCTCGACGAGCAGCCGGACCAGGCCCTCGCGCAGCAGCACCGAGTCGTCGGCCACGACGATCCGCAACGAACCGCGCACCGCACGGTCCGACGCCGATTCGGGCGCTCCTTCGTCCGGGGTCAGCAACACGGCAGCACGGCGGTGATCGTGGTCGGGCCTCCGGAGGGGCTATCGACCTCAAGCCGACCGCCGACCGCACGCAGCCGCTCGTCCAGCCCCCGCAGTCCGTGTCCCTTGGCCGGCGCCGCGCCGCCCACCCCGTCGTCCGTCACCCACACCCGCAAGGTTCCCCCACTGTGCCGTAGTGCGATCGTGCACCGCTGCGCATGGCTGTGCTTGGCCACGTTGGTCAGGGCCTCCGCGACCACGAAATACGCGGCCGTCTCGATGTCGGCGGCCGGCCGACGGTCCAGGGGAACCGTATCGAGTTCGGCCGGGACGGTGGAGCGCGCGGCCAGGGCGGTGAGCGCGTCGTTCAGGCCGCGGTCCACCAGGATCGGCGGGGCGATGCCGCGCGAGAGCGCCCGCAACTCCTCCAGCGCCTCCTGCGTCTGCACGATCGCGTCGGCGAGGGCCGCCCGGACGGTCTCCGGCCTGCTGTCCAGGTAGTGCTGGGCCCGCCCCAACTCCATCGCCAGGCGCACCAGTCGTTGCTGGGGACCGTCGTGGATGTCGCGCTCCAGTCGGCGCAGCGCGGTCGCCTCGGCCGTCACCGCGGCCACGGTCTGCGCGCGGGCGGTGTCGCGCTCCCGCTCCAGGCCGCTGATCCTGTGCTGCAACGCGGACGCGTGGGAGAGCAACGCCTGCCCCAACCCGACCTGGGCGGTGGTGCACGCCCGGGTCACCAGCGGCAGAGTGGCCAGCAACAGCAGGCCGACCGTGGTACCGAAGGCGACCCGATCGGTCGGCGACGACAACCCCAGGCTGACGGTGATGTGCGATTCGGCGCTGCCCGCATTCAGGGACAGCGGCCGCAGCGACCCGGGCGGTGCGTACCGGTAGCGCAGGCCGCACGTGACGCAGGCGAGTCCGACGAACCACCACAGTGCGATCACCGCCGACGTGACCAGAGCGACCGGGAACACCACCACCGCGTGGACCACTTCGAGCCACCGGCCGGGGGCGGACGCGGCGGCGCCTCCGGGCGGCCTCGACGGCACATCGCCGCGTTCCTCCGCCGCGGCCGGGGGACGAACCTTGGCAATGCGCCACCGTTCCAGATCGGCGCACCACCGCGCCGGCGCCAGGGCACGGACCACGACCGGCGATCCCCCGGGCACCAGCAGAGCGACCGCCGCGACGAACACTCCGCCGAGCACCGCCAGGAGCCCGGCCGCGGCGGTCACCGGCGCGGTGAGCAGGTAGAGCGATTGCACGAGCGTGTGCCGCCCCGTGCGGGAAACGACTCCCGCGCCCGACCACCACCACCGACCCCGGACCGCGGAGGAGAGCGAGTTGGTCATGGCCCTACGCTAATACGGCTGCGGAACGGCCTCCGCCGACCGTTCCGGCGTCGGCGTGGGCGTCGGCATCGGCATCGGCATCGGCGAAATGCCCAGTATCCGCGCGGCGGGCCAGGGCCGAACCCGCTCCAGGTTCAGGGCGACGTTCGCCTCGTGGTGTTCGACCCCGGCGCCCGGGGTGAGGGCGACGGCGGTCCGCGAACGTCAGCCCCGGGAACAACGCCTCGCGATGCTCGGCCAGGAACGCGAACACACTCGCGGCCGGGATCAGTTCCCGACACGTCGCCCACGCGTCCGGCCCGATCAACTCGCCCGATCATTCCCCCCGCACCATGAAAACGAGTCCGGTCCCGCCGCTGACGCGGCGGGACCGGAACGCAACATCTTCATGAGTTTTCTGGCTGGGCGGCCGTGTTCGGCCGGCAGGGCGTACCGGTGTGCATGTTGGCAGAGGCGCCGGCAACGACCGAGTCGAGCCGGTCTCGGGTGTGCGTGAGGTCCGCGATGTGCCGGTCTATGTGATCACGCTCTGCGGCCAGGCGCTCGAGAAGCTCCGGCGTGGCCTTGCCGTCGACGACGCAGGGTGTGAGTTCGGCAATGGTCTTGCTGGACAGACCGGCGGCATACAGCTCCCGGATCACGCGAACGCGGTCGACCGCAGCTTCCGTGTAGTGGCGCTGACCGCTCTCGCTGCGCTCGGCAACGAGCAGATTCTGCTCCCCGTAGTACCGAAGGGCCCTGGTGGTGACGCCCGTGCGGCGGGCGAGTTCCCCAATGCGCATTCCCAACTCCACGCCTATGTGATCCACCTCATACTTACTTGCCTTTGACGTCAACGTCAGGTCTTAGCGTAACCGAGGTGCCCTCCTCCGGGAGTTTCCTTCCGGAACACCCCGATATGCCACATCTCGATCGAACTGGAGCGTTCCATGCGTGAGCACGTCAGTGATCCGCCGCACGCACGACACTCTGGAAGAGACACAGGCATGACCACCAACCAGACGACCGGTCTCACCGGTCCCGCATCCACCCCGACCGTGGCGGTCAAGCCGCTCGTGCTGCCCGCACCGCAGCGCGGCGAGGACCTGCACGTACGCGTCTCCGCCCCGGTCACCGGCACCGATCTGCCGCTCGTGCTGTTCGCGCACGGATTCGGCTCGAACCTGGACGGCTACGCACCGCTGGTCGACCACTGGGCGTCCCATGGCTTCGTGGTCGTCCAGGCCACCCACCTCGACTCCAAGCGTTTCAACCTCGCCCCGGACGACCCCCGCAAGCCCCACATGTGGCGCCACCGCGTGCAGGACATGCAGCGCGTCCTGGATGAGCTCGAGACCCTGGAAGCGTCCGTGCCGGGCCTGGCGGGCCGGGTCGACCACAGCCGCATCGTCGCGGCGGGGCACTCCTTCGGCGGCCAGACCGCGGGCATCCTGGTGGGTCTGCGCGTCAAGGATCCGCAGACCGGCGTCGCCGAGGACCTGTCCGACTCGCGGGTCATGGCCAGCGTCCAGCTGGCCACCGCCGGCAAGGGCGGTGACGAACTGACCCCGTTCGCCCACGAGAACCTCCCGTGGCTGCGTGATCAGGACTTCTCCCACATCACCGCACCCGGACTGGTCGTCGCGGGGGACAGGGACGACCTCCCTCTCACCACCCGGGGGCCGGCGTGGACGAGTGACCCCTACACCCTCAGCCGCGGCAACAAGAGCCTGCTCACCGTCCACGGGGGCGAGCACTTCCTCGGAGGCATCTCCGGCTACCAGGTGGCGGAGACCACCGACGAAGACCCCAGCCGGGTCGCTCTCGTTCAGCAGGTCACCCTCGCGTACCTGCGCCACGTCACCGGGATCGATCACACCGACTGGGAGACGGCGCAGGGCGCACTCGCCGATTCCCACCCGCTGGGACGACTGGAGTCCAAGTAACCCCGGTGTGTGCGCGCTCGCCCCGGTCACCACAATCTCCTGTTGGCAACCGGGGCGGGAGCGGCCGCGCGACGACGGTCTCCGCACATGACAGGCGTCAGGCCCGAGTTCGTCGGTGGGCTGCCACTCGCTCGCGGGTGGCGCAGCGGCGGGAGCAGTAGCGGCGGGGCGGGCCGCTGCCCTCGTTGGTGAAGACGTGGTGGCAGGTGCCGGACGCGCACACGCCGCCGGGCGGCCGTTGTCGATCCCACACCAGGATGGTCAGCGCCAGGCAGGACGAGGCCAGGAACCACTCGCCCCACGGGGCGTCGTCGTCGCTGTCCAGATGCGGATGCCAGGGGCTGCGCCCGTCGTGCGAGGTGAGCCGGAGGGCACCTCGGCCACGACGCAGCAGCCGGTTGAGCGCGGCTGCGGCGCTGGCGACGTCCTCGGCGGCGAAGACCGTGCGCAGCAGTACGGCTGCGGCACGCAGGTCGGTGACGTCGGCCGGGGACAGGTCGATCGGGTCGGGCTCGCCATGGGCCCGCAACAGATCCGCGACGGCCGCCGGCGACGGCGTCGCCGGAGCCTGATCGGTCGCCGTAACCCGGTCCGCCGCCGGATCGTTCCCGGTCAGGGCGTTGACCAGGGCCACCGTCCGGCGGGCCACGGCCTGGACCGAGTGGCGGGTGGATCGATCGTCGTTCGTGGGAGGCACGTCTCGAATGTAACGCATCTGGCGAAGGTTTGAGTTACCTGCGTAACGTTCCGGACATGACAAAGCGTTACGGAATGTGGTCGTACACCGTAGGGGCGGCGGCCGCGCGTACGGGCGACGAGATGTCGGGGCCGGCGCTGCTCCTGGCCGGATTCGCGGTCACCGGGTCGGCGGCCACCGGGTCGGCGCTGCTCGCGGCCGTCACCGCGTCCGCGGCGCTCGGCGGCCCGCTCCTCGGTGTGCTGCTGGACCGGTCGGCACGGCCCGGCCGGCTGCTCACCGGGGCATTGGCCGGCTACGCGGTGGCGCTCGCGGTGATCGTGCTGTGCCTGGGACCGCTCCCGCTCCCGGTCGCCCTCCTGATCGCGGCGTGCGCGGGCCTGGCTGCTCCGGCCCTGGCCGGCGGCTGGACCGCGCAACTGCCGCGCGTGGTACCGGCTGCGAGGTTGCCCCGCGCCACCGCGCTCGACGCGATGACCTTCAACCTGGCCGGCCTGACCGGACCGGCCCTGGCCGGCGTCGTGGCCGGCCTGGCGGGTGCCCGCGCCGCGGTGGTCGCCTCGATCGCGCTGATCTGCCTCGCGCTGCCCGCGGCCCGGACGCTGCCCCCATCACGAGACCACACGCGGCGAGCGAGGTCGACCACGTCGATCGGTACCGACCTGGCCGCCGGCTTCCGGGCCGTCTTCCGCACTCCGCCACTGGCCCGGGCCACGGTCGCGTCGATGTCGTCCTGCGTGGGTCAGGGCATCCTGGTCGCGTACAGCCCGCTGTTGGGCGAGCAGGTCTTCGGCTCCGCCGCACACGGCACGATCCTGCTCTCGGTCGTGGCCGCCTCGGCCCTGACCACCAACGCACTCCTCGCCCGCCGGCCGCACGCCGTCCGCCCGGACACGGTGATGTGGTGCAGCGCGCTGATCCTGGCGGGGGCCTTCCTACTGGCGTCGACCGGCCGGCCGATGTTGCTGATCGCCGCGATGTTGCTCGCCGGCATCGGCGAAGGCCCGCAACTGACCGCGCTGTTCGCGATCCGCCACCGCGAGGCCCCGGACCGACTCCGCAGTCGGATCTTCACCACCGGCGCAAGCCTGAAGATCACCGCCTTCGCCCTCGGCGCGGCCCTCACCGGCCCACTGACCACCCACGCACACCCGATCCCCCTGTACGCGGCAACCACCTTCGAAGTCCTGGCGGCACTGACCTTCGCGCGCCTGCACCTGCGCCCGCGCCGACCCGACGTTCACGTGTGCTGCCGACCGACGCCGCCGGGCCCCGCGCCCGCACCCGCGCCGACCCGACCCGATTAACCCGACCCACGAACGCATGCCACCACCGCCCGCCGAGAGCCCGCAGAGCCCGCGACCGCCACCGCCACCGCCACCGAGGCTCAGCCGCTCACCTAGGCCGATTCTTCGATCCCACGCCGAGCACCGCAACGCCCGGCACCGCACCTCACCGCCCCGGGGAAACCCGAATAGAACCACCATGCGAGCGCTTCCCCGGCACACCGATACATGGCACCGGACGCCGCGGAGCCCGACCCGGGATTGCAGACCCGCCGTGGGGTGTCCGGCGGACACGGCCCAGCCCCGCCGCACCTCTACCGCGGCGCGGTCGTGGTGCTGCTGCGGACGACGAGTTCCGTGTCCAGGTCGAGGGTGCGGGGCTCGATGGTCGGGCCGGTGAGGATCATGTCCATCGCGCGGGCGCCGATGTCGGCCAGCGGCAGTCGGATGGTGGTCAATGGGGGATTCAGGTCGGCGGCGAACGGCAGATCGTCGAAGCCGACCACCGAGATGCGTTCCGGTACGCGCAATCCCAGGTCGTCGCGGAGCGCGGCCAGCACACCGGCGGCCATCACGTCGTTGAGGACCACGATCGCGGTCAGTTCGGGCGCGCGGGTCACGAGCGCGCGGGCGGCGGCCCGGGCCTGCTCGCGGGTGAAGCCGCCGTCGATCACCTGGGTCGCGGGCAACGCCACGCCCAGGGAGCGAAGTTGCCGGCGGGCGCCGTCCAACCGGTCGCGCACCGTGGTCAGCGCGCGCGGTCCGGAGACGATGCCGAAGTTGCGGTGGCCGAGGTCGTACAGGTGCCGCACGGCGAGCGCGGCGCCGGCCCGGTTGGCGGGGCGGACCGTGTCCGAGGCGATCCCGTGCGCGCCGACGGCGACCACGTGACCGCCGTCGGCGCGGTAGGCGTCCACCTCGGCGGCCAGGCGTCGGGTGAACTCGTGATCGGCGAAACCACTGCCGGCCAGCACCACCGCGCGGGCGCGTTGGGCGCGCAGCCGGGCCAGGTAGTCCAGTTCGAGTTCCGGGTCGCGAAAGGTCGCGGCGAGCATGACGAGCAGGCCGTGTTCGCGGGCGACGCCCATCGCGCCGGCGGCGATGGCGGCGAAGTACGGGTCGGCCACGTCGTGCACGACGACGCCGACCACCGTGGTCGTCGACCGGGCCAGGGCCTGGGCGGGCGCGTTGGAGACGTAGCGCAGTTCACGGGCGGCGTCCAGGACGCGGCGGCGCAACTCCTCCCCCACGATCCGGGTGCCGCTGCTGCCGTGCAGGGCGCGGGAGGCGGTGGCCGAGGACACGCCGGCACGCTCGGCCACCTGCTGCAGGGTGACGGGGCCTGCCGGGCGGGTCGCAGGCGGATCGGAGGTCGGATTCGGCATGGGCACACAGTAGCGATCGGAAAGCGCATACCCAACTTGTCGCGACGGGCATCGGCCCCCGAACCGCATGAATGCGGTGATCCCTTGACCTGATCGTCGCGCCGCCCTAACTTACGGGAAAGCGCTTTCCCAGCGGGAACCAAGGCCACGACCACCACACGCCGCGCCCGACGGCCCACCGCTTCCGTTCCGTCCGCTTCTGAGAGGCCCCCATGACCACCCACACCCTCGGCGTCGTGATGAACGGCGTCACCGGCCGGATGGGCTACCGCCAGCATCTGGTCCGTTCGATCCTGGCCATCCGCGACCAGGGCGGCGTCGCGCTCGCCGACGGGTCCAGGGTCCGGCTGGAACCGGTCCTGGTCGGCCGGGACGCGGAGAAGTTGCGCGCGATCGCCGAGCGGCACGGCATCGACGCGTGGACGACCGACCTGCACGGCGCGCTGGCCGACCCGGCCAACTCGATCTACTTCGACGCACAGGTGACCACGGCCCGCGAGCAGGCGATCCACGCGGCGATCGCGGCGGGCAAGCACGTGTACACCGAGAAGCCGACCGCCGAGACGCTCACCGGCGCTCTCGACCTGGCCCGGGCCGCCGACGCCGCCGGCGTCAAGCACGGCGTGGTGCAGGACAAGCTCTTCCTGCCCGGCCTGCTCAAGCTGCGTCGGCTGATCGAGGGCGGCTTCTTCGGCCGAATCCTCTCGGTACGCGGCGAGTTCGGCTACTGGGTGTTCGAGGGCGACTGGCAGCCCGCCCAGCGCCCGAGCTGGAACTACCGCTCCCAGGACGGCGGCGGCATCGTCGTGGACATGTTCTGCCACTGGTCCTACGTGCTGGAGAACCTGTTCGGCCGGGTCGAGGCGGTGACCGCGAAGGCGGTCACGCACATACCCACCCGGTGGGACGAGCAGGGGCGCGAGTACCCGGCGACCGCCGACGACGCCGCATACGGCATCTTCGAACTCGCAGGCGGAATCGTCGCGCAGATCAACTCCTCCTGGGCGGTGCGGGTCAACCGGGACGAACTGGTGGAGTTCCAGGTGGACGGCACCGAGGGCAGCGCGGTCGCGGGCTTGCGCCGCTGCCGGGTGCAGCACCGGTCGGCGACCCCGACTCCGGTGTGGAATCCCGACCTTCCGGTCACCGAGCCGTTCCGGGACCAGTGGCAGGAAGTGCCGGACAACGCCGGGGACGCCGGCTTCGACAACGGATTCAAGGTGCAGTGGGAGGACTTCGTCCGGCACGTGGTGGCCGACGAACCGTTCGCCTTCGACTTCCTCGCCGGGGCACGCGGCGTGCAGCTGGCCGAGTGCGGGCTGCGCTCGTCGGCCGAGGGGCGTCGGGTGGAGCTGCCCGTGCTGGACGGGAAGTCCGCATGACCGCCGACCTGTTGCTGCCCACCACGAGCGGCGCACTGGAGGCGTACCGGCCCACCGGGGTCTACCTCGGTGCAGCCCCCGGCGGGCCGGCCTTTCGTACCCGCACCGCGTACGCCGCCGCACACGTGGTGGCCGACCCGCTCGCGGACAACACCCCGGGCCGGCCGGCCGTGCCGGACTGGGACGCCACCCTCGCCTTCCGGCACCACCTGTGGTCGCACGGGTTCGCGGTCGCGGACGCGATGGACACCGCGCAGCGGAACATGGGCCTGAACTGGGCGGCCACCGCCGAACTGATCCGGCGCAGCGCCGCCGAGGCGGCCACCGTCGGCGATCCTTACACGCTGATCGCGTGCGGCGCGGGCACCGACCACGCCGACCCGGACCTGACCGTCGATCAGGTGATCGCCGCCTACACGGAACAGGTCGCGGTGGTCGAGGAATCGGGTGCCAAGGTGGTGCTGATGGCCAGCCGTCAGCTGGCCGCGGCCGCGCGCGGCGCAGAGGACTACCGCCGGGTGTACGGGGCGCTGCTCCGGCAGGTGCGGCGTCCGGTCGTACTGCACTGGCTGGGCGAGGTGTTCGACCCGGCGCTGGCCGGCTACTGGGGATCGGCCGACGTGGACGCGGCGACCGAAGTGTTCCTGGAGCTGGTGCGCGAGCACGCGGACCGTGTCGACGGGGTCAAGGTCTCGCTGCTCGACCGCGACCACGAGATCCGGTTGCGCGCAGAACTCCCGCCGGGTGTACGGCTCTACACCGGGGACGACTTCCACTACCCGGAGCTGATCCGGGGCGACGACCGGCACTTCAGCCACGCGTTGCTCGGCATCTTCGACGCGATCGCCCCGGTTGCGGCGGGCGCACTGCGCGCCCTGGACGCGGGCGACTCGGCGGGATACGACGCCCTGTTCGCGCCGACGGTCCCGCTGTCCCGGCATCTGTTCGCCGCCCCCACGTACCACTACAAGACCGGCATCGTCTTCCTGGCCTGGCTCACCGGCCACCAGCCCGCGTTCACCATGATCGCCGGCGCCCAATCGGCCCGCTCGCTCCCTCACTTGGCGCAGGCATATCGCCTCGCGGACGCGGCGGGCCTGCTCCCGGACGCCGACCTGGCGGCCGACCGCATGCGGGCGCTGCTCGCGGTGGCGGGGGTGCGCGCGTGAGGCGGGCGGGCGCACTCGGCGCGGGGCGGCCGGTGTTCGTCCTCCTTGGCGGAGGCGGAGGCGGATGCGGACGCGAGCCGCGCACGACTACGGAGACGGCCACGGAAGTGGGCACGGAGACGGGCCGGGAACGGCGTACGGCAGTGGGCACAGGCACGGGGGCGCCGGCATGAGCACGTTGGATGTACCGAGCGGACGACCCGCCACCACGGCCACTCCCGAGGCCGGTGACCCGCGGCTGGCGCGGCTCTCGCTGAACCAGTGGACGACGCGCGAATGGTCGTTGCGCGAGGCGGTGGACGGGTGTGTGCGGGCGGGGCTGCCCGCGATCGGGTTGTGGCGGGACAAGGTCGCCGACGCGGGCCCGGCCGAGGCGGCGAAGCTGGTGCGCGACGCCGGGTTGCGGGTGTCGTCGCTGTGCCGCGGCGGGTTTCTGACGGCGCGTGAGCCGGACGCGTGGGCCGAGGCGATCGCGGACAACCGCCGTGCGATCGAGGAGGCCGCGGCGGTGGAGGCGGCGTGCCTGGTGCTGGTCGTGGGCGGGCTGCCCGACGGGGACCGGGATCTGTTGGGCGCACGGGAGCGGGTGGCCGAGGCGCTGGCCGAACTCGCGCCGTACGCCGGTGCGCACGGCGTGCGACTCGCGTTGGAGCCGCTGCACCCGATGTACTGCGCCGACCGCGCGGTGTTGTCCACCCTCGACCAGGCGCTCGACCTGGCCGAGCCGCATCCGGTCGGGCAGGTGGGCGTCGTGGTGGACGCGTTCCATGTGTGGTGGGACCCGTACCTGTTCGCGGCGATCGCCCGGGCGGGCGAGCGGATCGCCTCGTACCAGGTCTGCGACTGGGTGTTGCCGCTGCCGGCCGACAACCTGCTCGCCCGGGGGATGATGGGCGACGGCGTGATCGACTTCCGGACGCTGACGGCGGCGGTCGACAGGGCCGGTTACACCGGCGACATCGAGGTGGAAATCTTCAACGCGGACGTCTGGGCCGCGAACGGCGACGCGGTGGTCGACACCATGAAGCGCCGCTACGTGACGGAGGTCCTCGCCTGACACCACCACCGACCGCGAACCGCCCCGGGGGCCGGGGTCGTTGCCGCAGCCGTGGTCCCGGGCGACCGGCCGCCCCGGTCACCCCGGCCGCCCCGGTCACCGACTCTGCACATCCGTCGGGACCACCACCCGGTCGGCTCGACGTCGAAGCCGAGAAGCGGGTACGCGTCGCCGCATGTACGCCCTCGCGTCGGTGCGCCATGCACGCCCTACCGTTGGTGGGTCATGTAGCCGTCGTGATCGTTTCGGCCCGTGCGTTCGGGACGGTGCCTCCCGACGAACCCGTCGCCCCATTCCCGGTCGCCATGGCGGCCGGCGAGCAAGAAGGTGGAATGCGTGATGCGCATCGTGATCGCTCCCGACGCGTTCAAGGGCACCGTCGCCGCCGATGCGGCCGCAGGCGCGTTGGCCGAGGGGTGGCTGGGGGTGCGGCCCGGGGACGAGGTGGTGGGGCTGCCGCTGGCCGACGGTGGTGAGGGCACGCTCGACGCCGTGGCGCGGGCGGTACCCGGAGCCGTGCGGGTGCCGGTGCTCGGTGCGCCCGGTCCGGACGGGCGGCCCGTCGACACGGCCTGGTTGCGGCTGCCGGACGGTACGGGCGTCGTCGAGTTGGCCGCCGTATCCGGGCTGCCGCTGATGGCCGCGCCGGACCCGATGGGCGCCCACACCGCCGGTCTCGGCATGGTCGTCGGCGCGGCGCTGCGGGCGGGGGTGTCCGCCCTGGTGGTCGCGGTGGGCGGCTCGGCCTCGACGGACGGCGGAGCGGGCGCACTGGCCGCGCTCGGCGCCCGCTTCCGCGACCTCGACGACAACGAACTACCGTACGGCGGACGGGCTTTGGCCCGCCTCTCGGCGATCGACACGACCGGCTTGGCGACGCCTCCACCCGGCGGCGTGCAGATCCTCACCGACGTCACCAATCCGCTGCTGGGCCCGACCGGGGCGGCAGCCGTGTTCGGCCCGCAGAAGGGCGCGTCCGCCGCCGACGTCGCCGCCTTGGACGCGGGCCTCGCGCGCCTGGCCGCCCTCCTCGGCGGCAACCCGGCCGCCGCCGGAGCCGGTGCAGCCGGTGGTACGGCGTACGGGTTCGCCACCGCGTGGAAGGCCTCGATCGTCCCCGGCGCCATCCGCGTGGCCGAACTGGCCGGCCTGCCCGACGCGCTGGCCGGCGCGGACCTCGTGATCACCGGCGAGGGCCGCTTCGACGCCACGTCCACGCACGGGAAGGTGGTCGGCACGGTGCTCGACCTCGCCCACCACGGCTCCGGCGTGCCGGTGGCCCTGGTCGCCGGATCGGTGGCCGCACCGCTGCCGGCCGGCGTCGTGGCCGCCACCGACCTGACCCGCCTTGCCGGATCGACGGCCGCGGCCCAGGCCGACGCCACACACTGGCTGCGCCGGGCCGGCGCCGTACTGGCGGAGCGCTTCGACCTCGGCAACGCGGACTGACGCTCCGACGAAGCGCCCGGGCGGATCGCCGCCGCCGGCGGTGCACCGCGCGCCGCGCACCGCACCGTGCTCCCCGCCGACCCGGGCTCGGAGGTGGCCCGCCCGCTCGGGCCCGGCCCCACCGCTCGCAGGCGGCCCCCAGGGTGACGGCTCCGATCGCTGGGCGGCCGAGTTCGGCCCCATCGACCGGCGCCCGGATCGCCGGCCCCGTCCGACCCGTCCCGCGGCGGAGCGACCGCACCCCGGCCCGACGCGCGGCCGGGGGTCGGCCCGGGCCCGGCTAGGCTGGGTGGACAATGAACCGTTTCTCTGCGCCTTCCGGCGAGTTCGAGCTCACCCGTTACCCCGAGGATCCCCGCGATCTGCTGCGCGCGTGGGACGCGGCCGACGAGTACGTGCTTCGGCACCTCGCCGGGATCGACGACGACAAGCCGACGGATCTGTCCGGCAGTGTCGTGGTGGTGGGCGACCGGTGGGGCGCGCTGGTCACCGCGCTGGCCGAGTCCCGGCCGGTACAGATCAGCGACTCCTTCCTCGGCCAGGAGGCCACCCGGGCCAACCTGGCACGGAACGAGGCGGACCCCGACTGGGTGCGGTTGTTGTCCACCCGGGACGCACCGCCGGAGCGCATCGACGTACTGATCGTCCGGGTCCCGAAGAACCTGGCCCTGTTGGAGGACCAGCTGCACCGGCTCGCGCCGAGCGTGCACGCGGACACCGTCGTGGTCGGTACCGGGATGACCACCGAGATCCACACCTCGACGCTCAAGCTGTTCGAGCGCATCATCGGCCCGACCCGGACCTCGCTCGCGGTCAAGAAAGCCCGACTGATCTTCAGCACGCCCGACCCCACGCTCCCGCGTACCGCAAGCCCCTGGCCACGCAGCTACACGCTGCCCGCCGACGTCGGCGCGGGATCCGGGATCGTGGTCACCAACCACGCGGGCATCTTCTGCGGCGACCGACTCGACATCGGTACCCGCTTCCTGCTGCGCAACCTCCCGCGCCGCACCGGTCGCGACCGGGTGGTGGACCTGGGCTGCGGCAACGGCGTGGTGGGTACCGCGGTGATGCTGGCCAACCCGCGCTCGGACGTGTTGTTCGTGGACGAGTCGCATCAGGCCGTCGCCTCGGCGCGGGCCACGTTCCAGGAGAACCTGGGATCGGATGCCGGTGCCGAGTTCGTGGTCGGCGACGGTCTGACGAACGTGGCGGCCGAGAGCGTCGATCTGGTCCTGAACAACCCGCCGTTCCACACCCATCGGGCCACCACCGAGGCCATCTCGTGGCGGATGTTCGCCGGTTCGCGTGCGGCACTGCGCTCCGGCGGCGAACTGTGGGTGATCGGCAATCGACACCTGGGTTACCACGTCAAGCTGCGCCGGCTGTTCGGCAACTGCGAGATCGTGGCCAGCGACCCGAAGTTCGTGGTGCTGCGGGCCGTCAAGAACTGACCGGAGCCGACCCGGGGGCATGCGGGGCCGGGCGCCCCGGCCCCGCATGCCGACCGCGTACGTCCCCGCCCCCGTCCCACCTCAGCCGGCGTTCTCCACCCGCAGCAACATCCGCTTCAGCAGCGCGATCAGTACGTCCTGATCCGGCCCGTCCAAGGGATCGACCATCGCGCGTTCGGCCCGGTCGAGCAGTTTCATCGCGGCCGTCCAGCGCGCGCGGCCCGACTCGGTGAGTTCGACATCGACCCGGCGACGGTCGTCGGTGCCGCGGATGCGCCGGATCGAACCGGCCTCCTCCAGGGTGTCCAGCCGGCCGGTGATCCCCGCCGGCGACACCATGAGCTCCGCGGCCAGTTCGGACGGTGTGGCCCGGTAGGGCGTACCCCGCGAGGCCAGTCGGTGCAGCGTGTCGAACTCGAAGGCCTGGAGCCCGACCTCGGCGAGCGCACGTCCCTTGACCTGTGCCAGGTGCTTGGTCAGCATCTGGATCCGGGTGACGATCCCCTCCACGCGCTCGTCGAACGGCGCCTTGCGCCGCCACCGGGCGATGTGCCGGTCGACCGAATCCTCGACGGCGATCCCCGCCTCGGCCTCGGCGGAGACGTCGACGGCACCCGCGCCGCCGGCCTCGCCCTCGGGTCCGGCCGGACCGTCGGCGCCGCCGTCTCGTGCCCGTCTCTGTTCCCGGCCCTCACCGTGCATGCGGCCATTATGCTCGGCCGATGATACTTCGTTGACGAATGATTCGCTGCCGAAATACATTCCGTGCCATGACCCCAGCCACGCGCCGGCTCCTCCTCGGCCGCACCTTCGCCGCCCTTGCGACGGCCCTGATCCCCACCACGCTGACCCTGGCTCTCGTACACACCGGCTCGGGCACCGATCTGGGTCTGGTACTGGCCTGCGAACTGCTGCCGATGTTGCTGCTGCTCCCGGTCGCGGGCGTGATCGCCGACGGCTTCCCCCCGCACCGGGTGATCCTGGCCGCCGACCTGGTCCGTGCCGGCGCCCAGCTGGCGATCGGCGCCGAACTGCTCGCGGGCCCGGTGCGCATCCCGGACCTGGCGATCCTGTCCGCACTCACCGGCGCCGCCGTGGCCTTCGGCACCTCGCCGATCCACACGCTGGTGGTCGCGGTGGTGCCCGAGTCGGAGCGGCTGCGGGTCAACGCCCGGCTCGGCGTCGCGCAGGGCCTCGCCCAGGTGGCGGCCCCCGCTGCCGCCGGCA
This sequence comes from Embleya sp. L77, assembly GCF_055557415.1. Classification (NCBI taxonomy): domain Bacteria; kingdom Bacillati; phylum Actinomycetota; class Actinomycetes; order Kitasatosporales; family Streptomycetaceae; genus Embleya; species Embleya sp. L77. The sequence goes on along the minus strand of NZ_CM145710.1, from coordinate 2,017,353 downwards.
CCCTGATGCTCGCCGTCGGGGCCGGCTGGTCCTCGCTGCTGACCGGCCTGCTGTTCGTCGCGTCCGCCGCCACGTTCGGCGGCCTGCGCCCCGAACGCGTCGTGCGCAAGACCGAACGTGGGCCATTCCTCGCCGAGTTGCGCGCGGGTTGGGTGGAGACCCGGCGCCATCCCTGGTTCCTGGCCAACGTCGTCGCGCACGGCGTATGGCACCTGGCGGCCGGCTTCCTGCTCACCCTCGGCCCGATCATCGCGGTGGACCGACTCGGCGGCGACCGCTCGTGGGTGATCATCGCCCAGGTCGGCACCGTGGGCGTACTGCTCGGCGCCCTGATCGCGTCCCGGCTGCCCGTGCGCCGCCCACTGGTGGCCACCTCGATCGGCGCCGCCCTGTACGGCCTCCCGCTCGCCGCCCTCGCGCTGCGGGCACCGCTGACGGTCGTCGCCACCGCCTACTTCCTGGCCATGCTCGGTCTGGGCGTGCTGAGCCCGTTGTGGCAGACCACGCTGCAACACCGCATCCCGTCGGAAGCACTGGGCCGGGTCGGCTCGTTCGACACGCTGATCTCCTTCGCCACGCGCCCGCTGGGCCTGGCGATCGCCGCCCCCGTCGCGGCGGCGATCGGCACGAGCACCCCGCTGCTGGTCGGCGCGGTGTTGGTGGTGGCCACGAACGCGGGGTTGCTGCTGCTGCCGGACGTACGCGCGATCGCGTCCGCGCCGAAGGCCACCCCCGCCCCCGGCGCCGAATTGCACTTGCCCTCGTCCCCCGGCCGCACCTGGCGTGTGAGCGACGACAGCGGCGTGTAGCTCAGCAGTAGAGCACCGGACTTCGGATCGGCGCCTGGCGAGGTGGGCCAGGGCGGGCATTGGACGCGCGCGATGTAGCGGGCGGTGGGTGCGGGGCGTGGTCGCCTCGTCCGGTCCGTCAGGTCCGTCCGGCCCGTCAGGTTCATCCGGTCCGTCCGTTCCGGGCGGTGGGCGCGGTGGTCGCCGGTGGTGGGGCGGGTCAGCGCATCCGGGTTCCGTTGCGCCACACGCCTCGGATGCGTTGGTCGAGTGCGGTCGGGTCCAGGGTGGTGCCGGCGAGCAGGACCAGGTCGGCGCGTTTGCCGACGGCGATCTCGCCCCGGTCGTCGGCCAGGCCGAGCAGCCGCGCCGCGTCGTGGGTGGCCGCGCGGAAGGCACCGGCGGGGCCGAGGCCGAACCGGGACAGGTGCTCGATCTCGCGGAGCACCTCGGTATGCGGCCGGACCGGGTTGTCGCTGCCCATGGCGATCGGGACACCCGCCCGGATCGCCAGGCCGACCGCGTGCCGGTGGGCCTCGGCCGCGCCCTCGGGCGCCGCCGCGGGGTCGGTCTGCGTACACGACAACGTCGGCACCAGCCAGGTCCCGCACTCGGCCATCGCGTCCACCGCGGCGGCGTCGAGCCAGGTGCCGTGTTCGACGCTGCGCGCACCCGCGCGGGCCGCGAGTTCCCCCGCCCGCGCGCCGTGCGCGTGCGCCATGACGCCGCGTCCGCCGAGCCGGGCGGCCTCGTCGACGAGCGCGGCCATCTCGCCGGCGGTGAACCGGACGTCGTGCACGCCTTGTCCGCAGGCCATCGACCCGGACGGCGTCGCCTTGATCCAGTCGGCCCCGGCCCGCACCATCCGCCGCACCACGGCACGCGCGGAATCCGGGCCGTCGAAGACGGGGTCGGGCATCGCCGGGTCGGCGAAGAAGTCCACCGCACCCACCCTGGGCGTCCAGTGATCCCCGATCCCGCCGGTGGTGCACACCTGCCGCACGCTGATCAACACCTGCGGTCCCTCGATCCACCCCCGCTCGACCGCCATCCGCACGCCCGCATCGGCGCCCCAGGCATCGCGCACGGTGGTCACGCCGAGCCGCAACAGCGTCCGCAGGACCGGTACCGCCGACAACGGCCGTACCGAGCGCGGCAGTTCAAAGGGATCCCGCAGGGTCTGGGTCAGGCACACGTGGGTATGGCAGTCGATGAACCCGGGGACCACCAACTGCTCGGCGCAGTCCACCACTTCGTCCCCGTCGAGGCCGGTCCCGACGGCCACGATCCGACCACCCGCGACCGCCACATCGGCCGCGCCGACCACACCGGAGCGGACGTCCAACACCGATCCGCCCCGCAACACCACACGTCCCATGCACCCATCCTGCCTCGCTCGCAACGGTGCCGGCCGAACGACGACGGTCCGCGGGGGCTCGGCTGTCGAGATCGCCCGGGTGACGTCGCCCCGGATGCGGCCGGCAGCGCGGGCAAATCACGCACCGGTGATGGCCTCAGAGCGGGGGAGGCACGTCGCCCGCCAGGTCCGAACGGGCCTCCTCGACCATGCGCACGATGCCCTCGGCGCCGGCGGACTTCGCGATCGTGCCCGCCTCCTCGATCAGCGTCCACGCGTCGTCGCGGCGATCCTGCCCGGCCGCGATGTACGCCAGCCCGACCAGGTTGGCCGCCACGCCGGGCAGGAAGCCCAATTCGCGGCGCAACCGTAGCGATTCCTCCAACCGTTCGCGTGCCACCGGCAACCGGCCGGCGATGTGCGCCGCAATGCCCAGGTGGCGAAGCGCGTACGACATGGTCGCTTTGTCGTCGGCGCTCGTGGCCAGCTCCAGGGACCGCTCCAGCGCGGGCAGCGCGGAGGCATGGTCGCCCCGGACCACCTGATGGAACGTGCCGACCCAGAACAGCGCTTCGCCCTCGCCCCGCGCATCGCCGAGCGATCGGTAGAGCTCCGCGGCCCGTTCGAACAGGGCCCCCTCGCGGGGATCCTCGGCGCTGCGATCGGCCAGGAAGCGCGCGTGCGCCACCCGGCCTCGGGCCAGCGCCAAGTCCGCCTCCACGGCGTCCAGTTCCCGGTCGGCCACCGGAAGCCCGGTCGGGTCGCCTCCGAAGACCGCCCGTTCGTAGCACAACCCGGCCCGTTCGATCCGTTCGTCCGTGCCCATCGTCGCTCCAGCCACCCGAATCCCACGCCCCATCGGGCACGGCGCACCGCGGCAAAAACGGCGTCCCCCGCCCGAATCGAGCCGTCCGAGCGGCGAGTCTAGGCCGTGTCCGGCGAATCCTGGTGGAACGGGCGGTGCGGTCGGCCGCCGAGACGGTCGATCGATGTAAAGAAAACTAGACCTGGTGTCAGCATTGCTTTACATTGACTGCGTCCGTATGGATGTACATCGGCTCGTCTTCGCAGGGTTTCTCCGCGTCCGCTTGCGTCCGCGGGGCCTTGCATCCATGTCCACCATGTTCGAGCCGGGAGTCGCTGCGTGGCTTTTGAAGAGAAACGTGCATGGATCATGGCGGTGGTCACGGTCTGCGCATACGCGACCTACCTCGCCGTCGTGGTCGGGCGAGCGGGCGATGCCCCACTCGCCGAGGTGTCGTACGCCTCGACCCTGCTGTGGACCATCGGCGCCGCGATCCTGGCTGCGATCGTGCTGCACATCGTGGTGTCGATCGTCTCCCCCGAGGGCGCCAACCAAAAGGACCAACGCGACCGGGAGATCGGCCGGTTCGCCGAGTTCGTCGGCCAATCCTTCGTCGTCGTCGGCGCCGTGGCGGCGCTGGCCATGGCGCTGGCCGAGTTCGACCACTTCTGGATCGCCAACACGATCTACCTGGCGTTCGTACTGTCCGCCATCCTGGGCTCCGGAACCCGGATCGTCGCCTACCGCCGGGGCTTCCAACCATGGTGAAGAAGCCGCCGACCCGGGTCACCAACACGATCCGCGCCCTGCGCTTCACGCACGGCGAGATGACCCAGGCCGAACTGGCCGAGCGGGTGGGCGTCACCCGACAGACCGTCATCGCCATCGAACAGGGCCGCTACTCGCCGTCCCTGGAGATGGCTTTCCTGATCGCCCGGGTCTTCGGCGTGCCTCTCGACGAGGTCTTCCAATACCCGGACCCGGCAAGGGAGAAGCCGTGAAGGCATTCGTTCAGGACACCTACGGGCCGCTCGACGTGCTGCGACTCGCCGACATCGAGCAACCGGCGGTGGGCGAGGACGACGTGCTGGTCCGGGTACACGCGGCCGGTGTCGATCCGGGCGTGTGGCATCTCGTGACGGGCCGTCCGTACCTGCTTCGGCTCACCGGTTACGGCCTGCGCGCGCCCAAGGACCGCGTACGGGGCATGGATGTCGCGGGCAGCGTGCATGCGGTGGGCCGCAATGTGACCCGATTCCGGCCCGGTGACGAGGTATTCGGCACGTGCCGGGGCTCCTTCGCCGAGTACGCGTGCGCGCCGCAGAGCAGGCTCGCCACGAAGCCGGCGAACCTCGACGCGGTCCAGGCTGCGGCCGTACCGACCTCCGCGTTCACCGCCCTTCAGGCGCTCCGGGACAGCGGCCGGGTGCGGCCCGGGCAGCGCGTCCTGATCATCGGCGCGGGGGGCGGCGTGGGCACGTTCGCGGTGCAACTGGCCGCCAACGTGTTCGAGGCGCACGTGAGCGGGGTGTGCAGCACGGGCAAGGTCGAGTCGGTCCGCTCGCTGGGCGCGGACGAGGTGATCGACTACACGCGCGAGGACTTCGCCGACGGCACACGGCGATGGGACCTCATCCTCGACACCGCAGGCAATCGGCCCGTCGGGCTGCTCCGGCGAGCGCTCACTCCGCGGGGGACCCTCGTCATCGTCGGCAGCGAAACGAACGGGCGTTGGTTCGGCGGCGTCGACCGCATGCTCCGGGCACTGGCACTGGGCCCGTTCGTACGGCACCGGCTGTGCGGGGTGATGTCCACCGAACGCGCCGAGGATCTGGACCTGTTGCGGACGTACCTCGAAGACGGCCGACTCACACCGATCATCGATCGCACGTATACGTTCGCCGAGATTCCCGAGGCGATTCGGTACATCCACGAGGGTCGCGCACGTGGGAAGGTCGTGGCGACGGTGGCGTGAGGGATGCGGGGAGGCATCGATGCAACGACTGGTGCTCTTCGACCTGGACAACACCTTGATCGACCGATCCGCGACCTTTGCCCGGTGGTCGGCGGAGTTCGCCGACGAGCGCCGTCTCGGCGACGGGGCCGCGCAATGGCTCGCATCCGTGGACGGGGACGGCTTCAGGCCTCGGGAGCACTTCTTCGCGTCCGTACGAAGTCGATTTCGACTGCCGGAATCGGTCGAGGTGATGTGCTCGATGTACCGGGCGCGGATGCCGGAGTTGGCCCGGTGCCGCGATGAAGTCCTGGCCGGCCTCGCGGACTTGCGGGCGTCGGGTCGGCGGATCGGTGTGGTGACGAACGGCCATCCGTCGCAACAGGTGGCCACGATGCGCAGCACCGGTCTGGCCGCGCACCTCGACGGGTGGGCCGTCTCCGAGCAGGAGGGTGTCCGCAAGCCCGATCCGAGATTGTTCGAGATCGCCGCGGCCCGGTGTGGCGGGCTGTCCCCGGCCGACGGTGGCTGGTGCGTCGGGGACGACCCGGTGGCCGACATCGGCGGCGGGAGGGCGGCCGGGCTGACGACCATCTGGGTACAGCGGCTCCCGGAGTGGCCGACCGGTCCGACGGACCCGCCCGACCATCGGGTCACCGACGTGACGGATGCCTTCGAACTCCTCTCCTCCGACGGGCCATAGCGCAATCTGCCATCAGCCGACGGCAGGCCGCGCCGGTCCGAAGTCGTCGTGTTCACCACGGTCTTCCTGACCGCCACGTGGCCGCCGCCGCGATTGACGCCCCCACCTGTCGAGCCCCGGCAAGAGGAAACGCGGCAGCCCTGCGGGCTCGCGTGCGGGAGGGTCTCCGGACGCCGGTAGGGTCCGTGCCGGGAAGGGGAATTGCATGGAGCGGGCTCGGATTCTGCTGTTGGATGCGGCTCCCGGTGATTTGCTCGGTCGGGAGTTGGAGCGTCTGCTCGGGCACGGGCTGGTCGTCACGCTGAATCTTCGGCGGGTGGCCGATCGGGCCGGGGCGCGGGCTGCGTGGGCCGGCCGGGTGGACTTCACCGATTTCGATGCCTTCGACGAGTCCGCGCTGGTGGCCGAGTTCGTCCGGGACGGACTCGGCCACCACGCGGTCAAGTCGCGTGCCGGTGTACCGTTGCGCGCCGCGTTCCTCGCGGCGGCGACCGACACCGCCCTGGCCCATCGGCTCCGCGTGGTCGGCCGGGCCGGCGCGGGCACCGACCACGTCGACTCGGCAGCCGCAGCCCGGCACGGCGTCGCCGTCACCCATACCCCGGGTTCCAACGCGAACGCGGTCGCCGAGTTCGCCCTGGCCCAACTGCTCGCCCTGACCCGGGATCTCCCGGCACACAACGCGGCCGCACACCGTGGCACCTGGCGCGCACCGGCCGTACCGGCGGTGGAGCTGTCGGAATCGACCCTGGGCATCGTCGGGGCGGGACGGATCGGACTGGCCCTGGCCCAGCGGGCAACCGCCCTGGGCATGCAGGTCCAGGCCCTCTCCCGGCGCCCGGCCGAGATACCGCTCCCCTCGGCCCGCTCGCTCACCGCACTGCTGACCACCAGCGACGTGGTCTCCCTGCACCTGCCGCTCACCGCGCAGACCCGGGGGCTGATCGGCAGGGCGGAGCTGGCGCTGATGCGTCCGGGGTCGATCCTGCTGATACACCGCCCGCGGCGGGATCGTCGACGAACAGGCACTCGCCGACGCCCTGCGCGACCCCGCACACCCACTCGCAGCCGCCGCCGTCGACACCTTCGAGCACGAACACGCCGCCTTCGCCTCGCCCCTGTTCGGCCTGCCGAACGCCCTGCTCACCCCGCATATCGCCGGAATGACCAGGAACGCCATGGCCGTGGCCGCGCTCCGCTGCGCAGACCACATCGCAGCCCTGCTCGCCCACCGCCCGGACGGCGTACCCGTGGTGACCGCGTGACGACGAGCGGCTCTTCGCCGCTCCGTGCGGCGTCGGAGATTGCCGACTATTCGGCTGGGCGGCGCCGGTAGAGCACGGTGGCCGGGGGAACGAAGACGACCGGAACCCCGATCGACCAGATGAGCGTGGCGTAGACGGGGTGTTGCATGGGCCAGGCGTCGATCGAGGCCGAGGGGTTGGGGTTGCCGAGCAGTTTCCGGGCGGCGGCGGTGACGGCGCTGGGGGGCCGTGCCGACGCGGGACGGACCGGGGCCGAACCGTCGCCACGGGCGGGAACGGGCGGGAACCGGAGGCCGCAGGGCCTCCGGTCCCCGCCGGCACGGCATGGGTGCCCTCCGGCACACCCTGCGCGCGCGTGTTGTGCGATGTATGCCGGAGGGCTGCCGGGTCACATGTTGATCATGTGGCCGGCCAGGCCGTGGATGGCTTCCTTGACGGCTTCGCCGAGGGTGGGGTGGGCGTGGATGTTGCGGGCCACCTCGTGGACGGTGAGGTCCCACTGTTGGGCCAGGGTGAGTTCGGGGAGGAGTTCGGTGACCTCGGGGCCGATCAGGTGGGCGCCGAGGAGTTCGCCGTGGGTACGGTCGCTGATCACCTTGACGAAGCCGACCGGGTCGCCGAGGCCGTGGGCCTTGCCGTTGGCGGTGAACGGGAACTTGGCGACCTGGACGTCGAAGCCCTGCTCCCGGGCCTGGGCCTCGGTCCAGCCGAAGCTGGCGATCTGCGGCTGGCAGTAGGTGGCGCGCGGGATCATCACGAAGTCGAGTTCCATCGTCTCGGCGCCCGCGATCGTCTCGGCGGCGATCATCGCCATCGACTCGGCCGCGTGTGCGAGCATCAGCTTCGCGGTGACGTCGCCGATCGCGTAGATGTGCGGGATGTTGGTGCGGCCCCGGCCGTCCACGTCGATCGCGCCACGCTCGGTGAGTCGTACGCCGATGGTCTCCAGGCCGTAGCCGGTCACGCGCGGGGCGAAGCCGATCGCCTGGAGGACCTTGTCGGCCTCCAGGACCTGCTGCTGCCCGTCGCGGGTCACGGTGACCCGGACCTTGGCGTTCGGGTCGCTGTCGTCGATCGACTCGACCCGGGTCGAGGTCAGCACCTCGATGCCCAACCGGCGGTAGCGCTTGGCGAGTTCGGTGGAGACCTCGACGTCCTCCAGCGGAACGACCCGGTCGAGGAACTCGACGATGGTCACCTTCACGCCGTAGTTGTGCAGCACGTAGGCGAACTCGACGCCGATCGCGCCGGCGCCCGCGATGATGATGCTCTCCGGCAGCCGGTCGGTGAGGATCTGCTCCTCGTAGGTGACCACCCGCTCACTGAGCGAGGTGCCCGGCAGCAGGCGCGTGGTCGCGCCCGCCGCGATGATGCAGTGGTCGAACGTGACGGTCTCGACACCGCCGCCCGTGAGCGAGACGTCCAGCGTGTGCGCGTCGGTGAACGAGCCGCGGCCGTCGTACTCGGTGATGTTGTTCTTCTTCATCAGGTAGTGCACGCCGTTGACCCGGCCGTCTGCGACCTTGCGGCTGCGCTTGAACGCGGCTTCGTAGTCGAACGTCACCGAACCCTCGACGCGGATCCCGAAGGTCTTGGCCTCCTGCGTGAAGATGTGCGCGAGTTCCGCGTTGCGCAGCAGTGCCTTCGACGGGATGCAGCCGACGTTCAGGCAGACGCCGCCCCAGTACTTCTGCTCGACGACTGCGACCCGCAGCCCGAGCTGTGCGCTGCGAACCGCTGCGGTGTATCCGCCCGGACCGGCGCCCAGGACAACGACGTCAAAGTGTGTACTCATGATCCACACGATATGCGGCCGGCGCCGATGCCGGCGCGCCGCCCGGGCCCGCTCGCTACCCCGCTCCCTCGCCCACCCTCGGCCGCACCCGCCGACCCGTCACGTGCTCCGCCCGGATCCGGATGCAGACGTCCCGCCGGTCGGCCGGCCACGGGGCCTCGGCGGCCGACGGGATCTCCGTCGGGTCCGAGTCCCGCTCCGCCGTGCCGCGGATCAGGACGCTCCAGCCGATCCGGGCCGCGTCGACGATGTCGTCCACCTCGAACAGGACCGGGCCCTCGACCCGGGCCAGGACCGAGTCGGCGGCCGTACAGAACATCACGTCGCGGCCGAGCATCACGTAGTTGACCGGCAACACGAACGGGTCGGGCCCGTCCAGCGCGGCGATCCGGCCGACCAGTTGCAGCAGCAGGTGGGCCTGACACTCCTCGTCGGTCATCTCCACCAACTCCCGCCCCGGGCCCGGGTCCTGACCCGGCGGACGAGGTGGGACCCGGTGTGTGAAGCCGGCCGTTGGCGCGGAGAGCAGGTCGTCGACGGTGGTTTCGAGCGCGTCGGCGAGTCGGGACAGCGCGGGCGCGGACGGTGCGGTGGATCCGTTCTCGACGGAGCTCACCCATGTTCCGGGCAATCCCGTACGGCGGGCGATGTCCGCCACGGAGAGCCCGAGTTCGCGGCGCCGGACGGCCAGCCGGCCGGGCAGCGCATCGACGGATGGACGGACGGTACCCGCAGTCTCCTCGGTCATCCCACCAGCCCACCCCCCACGAACCGGTTTCGGCGGGCATTGCGCCGATCGGCGGCGCGCCCCGGCGACGTCCCTACGGCGCCGCGAGGGGCGCACCGCCGGCGTCCCGACGCCGCCCCGATCACCTCGCGACGCATGGGGCGCCGGCCGCGCCCGCCGGCACCCGGGACCCGCGCGCCCTCGCCGCCCCGCGCTATTCGGCCGCGGCCAGGCGGGCCGGGAAGCCGCCGGTGGCGATCGGGCCCCAACGATCGATGTGGATGCGGATCAGCGACTTGTCCTGCCTGCGCATCGCCTCCCGATACTCGTCCCAGTCGGGGTGCTCGCCCGAGATGCACCGGAAGTAGTCCACCAGCGGCTCCAGCGCCTCCGGCATGTCCAACACCTCGGCGCGGCCGTCCACCTGCACGTACGGGCCGTCCCATTCGTCGGACACGACGCAGATGGACACCCGCTCGTCCCGACGGGCGTTGCGGGCCTTGGCCCGGTCGGGGTACGTGGACACGACGATCCGGCCCGCCCCGTCCACCCCGCAGGACACCGGCGACATCTGCGGACGCCCGTCGGCGCGGGTCGTGGCCAACAGTCCGCGATGGCGCGGGCGCAGGAATGCCAGGAGTTCGTCGAGGTCGGGGTGACGCGCGGTCGCGACGGCCATGAATCTGCCCTTCGAGTGGCTCGGAACGTGTTCCTCGGGTCTCCCAACCCTAGGCATCGCGGCCCGCTTCACCGGGGCCGCAACACACCCACCCACGCGGCGCCGTTCGCATGCGGCCCGCTACAGACATCGCCCGCCCGCCGCGCTACGGTGCCCCGAACCCGTGACCGGACATCACCGAAGCCCGGCCGGGGACGAATCCGGACCCGGTACGGGAGACCCGGAACTCGGAACGGCAGGCGCAAACAGCAGTGGGCAGTGGCCGCCGCGTTCGCAGCAGCAGCCGCCGCATCGGCAGTCGCAGTCGCGGCAGCAGCCGCGTTCACAGTCGGGGAGGCACGCGTGGGCATGTTCGCGGACGGCCGGCCGGTGGCCGAGGTGCTGGCGGAGTTGACGGCCATGCACGCCGGGGACGAACCGGGACGCGGGCGGCCCGGAGTGGCCAATACGTTCGATTCAGGCGCGGCCTCCGTCGAAGCGCTCGCCGTTCGGGCGTTCGAGCTGTACCTGCACGTGAACGGCCTGTACCCGACCTCCTTCCCGAGCGTCGCGACGCTGGAGCACCAAGTGGTCGCGGCCGTCGGCGAGATGCTGCACGCACCCGCGGGTGCGGCCGGCAGCTGGACCAGCGGCGGTACCGAGAGCTGCCTGCTGGCCGCCAAGGCGGCTCGGGACGCGCGGCCCGACCTGGCGCGCCCGCAGATCGTCTTCGCCCGTTCGGCGCATGCGGCCTGGGCCAAGGCGGCGAAGTACTTCGGGCTCGACCCGGTGATCGTGGACATCGACCCGATCCACCTGACCGCCGACGTCGCCGAGATCGAGCGCGCGATCACCGACGACACCGTCCTGGTGGTCGCCTCCGCACCCTCCTACGGGCACGGCGTCGTGGACACGATCCCCGAAATCGCCGCGATCTGCGCGCGGCGCGGCGTGCGCTGCCACGTGGACGCGTGCATCGGCGGCTGGGTGCTGCCGTTCGCCGAACAGCTCGGACACGCCGTGCCACCTTGGGACTTCCGGGTGCCGGGAGTGGATTCGATCTCGGTGGATCTGCACAAGTACGGTTACGCGCGCAAGGGTTGCTCGATCGTGCTCTACCGCACCGCGGCGCTGCGTCGGACCCAGTACTTCGTCGCATCCGACTGGACCGGCTATCCGGTGGTCAATTCGACGATGCAAAGCTCGAAGTCCGGCGGCCTGATCGCCGCCGCGTGGGCGGTGCTGCGCCACCTCGGTGCGGACGGCTACCGCGACCTGGTCACCCGTACGCTGGCCGCCACCGCCGATCTGGTCGACGGCATCGCGAAGATCGCGGGCCTGCGCGTGCTCGGCGCGCCTGCGGCGAGCCTGGTCGCGGTGACCACGGACGGCGTGGACTTCTTCGCGTTCCTGGACGAGTTGGAGCGCCTGGGATGGGCCGTGCAACCCCAGCTGTCCCAGCCCGGCATCCCGCCGACGATCCACCTCACGATGACCGCCACGCACGGTCCGCACATACCCGAACTGCTCACCGCGCTGCGCTCGGCGGTACACGCGGCCGGCGAACGCGATCCGCTGCCCACCCCCGAGCAACTGGGTGCGGTCGCCGAGCTCACCACCCTGGCCGACTCCGAGGTGGGGGTGAGCGCCGACGCGCTGACCGAACTCATGCTCAAGACGGGCCTGTTGACCGACGGCCGATTGGCGCCGGTACACGCGCTCCTTGACCACCTCCCGGCGCACCTGCGGGAAGCGGCGCTCCTCGCCTTCTTCGAGGGCCTCAATCCGCCGCTGTGACACCGCCGGGCGCGGCATCCACGCCACGCGGTGGGGTACGGCCCGGACTCGCCCTCCACCGCTCCAATCGCCGGGCACACCGATTCGCCACGCTTCGCCACCCGTGACGGGTCGGCCACGTCCTACCGCCGGGACCTGGGCTCCTATTAGCGTTTCCCGTACGACAGGAGCCGGTGTCGGGTCGGTGGCCCCCAGGCGCAGACGGCCGGACCGGTACGCGCGAACTCCCCACATCGGCGCCGGAATGCTCGTGTCGACGTGCCGATTCACCTCGGACATCCCGCGCCTGGGACGCATCCATGACCCGTCAAGGAGCCTCATCATGCCCGTGAACGCCACCCTTCTCGACGAGATCGTCGATCAGACCGCCCGACTCGTCTCCCTCGACATCTCCCGGGTCGACCCGGACGACACGTGGGCGGAACTCGGTGTGGACGCGGCCCTCGCGGCCGAGTTCGCGGACGTGCTCGGCAAGCGGTACGGCATCGCCGTCGAGCCGAAGGTGATCCTGGAACGCGCCACCCCCAGCGGTTTGGCCGAGTTCGTCGCCCAGGCCCGGGCGGGCCGCAGCGGGTGAGCGGCGCAGCCGGGTCGCGGCGCCCGGTCCGGCGGACCCCTGCGGCCTGCGCGGACGGCAATCGACCGTTCCGTCTCCGCGTGGCTCGCCCGGCTCGGCGCGCCGTCGACCTCGACCGGCCGATCCGGGCGACGCATCGTGCGATCCGACACCGCTCCCGTCCTCCGACCGCACGGCGCGCGTCGCCGGCCCGGATCCGCCGGAGCGCGGCACAGCGCGCGGCCCCGGCCGTCGTCGTTCGGATCCGCACCGAACCCGACGTGGTACAGCGTCGGTTCGGCCCGCCGGTCGGGCGCGTGCTCGAGCGTGCCACGAGACGGATGCGCCCGGCCCGTACACCCGTACGCCCTGTCCGATCCGCCGGGCCGGCGGGCAGCATGTGCGGTCGTCGGGCAACACCTCGGGATCGAAGAGGAACGTGGTCACCTTGGCAACGGCACCATCGCGAGTCACGCCTTTCCGTACGCCTGCGCACGCGCCCGTACCGGCCCGCCGGCACCCGCACAATCCTCCCTGGGAGGCCCGGTGAAGTTTCGTCGACGGGCGCCCGCGCGGCGGACGATTCCGGTGTCCGAGTCCGAACAGCTGCTGTTCGGCGGCGCGTTGCGCTACGACATGTCCTTCACCGATCATGAACAACCACTGCTTCGCGTGTCGTTCTGGGCGATGGCGCGGCAACTGCCGAGCATGGTCGCGGTGGTCACGCGCGCCGCCTGGTCGGTGGATCGGCCCGCGGTGCTCGCGCTGCTCGTGGCCGAGATCGGTCAGGGGCTCGCGGCCGGGCTGGGGCTGCTCGCCACCAATCGCGCGCTGGTGGCGTTGTTCGCCGACGTGCCGACCACCGATCGTTTGCGTGACGCCGCGCCGGCCCTGCTGTTCATCATGGTCGTCACCGCCCTGTCCGCACTGCTCGCGGCGGTCTCGGTGGGTGCGACCAGCCGGCTCGAACCGCAGGTCGAGCGGGTCTGTACGGCCCGCTACTACCGGCTCGCCGCCCGAGTGGAACTCCAGGCGTTCGAGGAGGCGCGCTTCCATCGCATGCTGGACGCGGGCCGGTTCGGCACCGACTCGGTGCGGCGCATGATCGGCGCCTCGGTCGCGGTGATCAACGCGCTGGTCGGCCTGGTCGCCACCGGCAGCGTGTTGACCCTGTTGAATCCGCTCCTGCTGCCGTTGTTGTTCCTGGTCGCGGCCCCCAAGGGCTGGGGAGCGGTCCGATCCGCGCGCCGCCAACACGAATCCGTGCACGCCTGGCTGGAGCACCGGCGTGCGATCGAGATCCTCGGGCAGAGCCTGATCGATCCGGCGCCGGCGGCCGAGGTGCGGGCGCACCGGGCGGGTCGGCTGGTGCTGGACGCGTTCGAGGACATGTCCGCGACGATGGAGACCGAGCACCGCCGACTCGCGCACGCCAAGGGCCTGACCCAGGCGACCGCGTCCGCGATGTCCGGAGTCGGCGCGCTGCTGGTGTATGCGGCGTTGTGGCTGCTGCTCACCGAGGGCGGCATGCCGCTGGCCGCGGGCGGTACCGCGGTGATCGCGATCCGTACCTGTACCAGCGGCCTCACCGCGCTGGTCATGCAGGTCAACCGGCTGTACGAGGAGTCCCTGTACCTGCGCGACCTGGAGGATGCCTGCGCCGAGTCGGAGCGGCGGGCGATCCCGACCGGCGGACTTCCGCTGCCGCATGTGGTGGACGAGGTGCGGCTGGATCACGTCTCGTACCGTTACCCCGGCAACGACACGCCGGCGCTGGACCGGGTCAGTCTGCGTATCCCGGCGGGCAAGGTGGTCGCGCTGGTCGGCGAGAACGGCTCGGGCAAGACCACGCTGTCCAAGCTGGTCGCCGGGCTGCTGCTGCCCAGTGAGGGCACGCTGAGCTGGGGCGGCGTGGACGTTCGCGACGCCGATCGGGACCGGATCTTCGACCGGGTGGCGGTCCTCGGGCAGGACTTCCCGCGCTGGGCGATGACCGCGCGGGCGAACGTGTTCATCGGCCGTCCGGACCGTCCGCTCGACCAGGCCCGGGTGGAGGGGGCGGTCGATCGGGCCGATGCGAGCGACCTGGTAGGCGCGTTGCCGCACGGTTGGGACACGCTGATCGTCAAGGGCTACCAACGCGGTTCGCAGATCTCCGGTGGCCAGTGGCAGAAGATCGGCAACGCCCGGACCCGGTACCGCGGCGCGCCGTTCGTGATCGTCGACGAGCCGACCTCCGCGCTTGATCCGGAGGCGGAGATCGCCGCGTTCGCCGCGCTGCGGTCGATGACCGAGGACGGGACGACGGTGCTGCTGATCACCCATCGGCTGGCCGCGACCGCCACCGCCGACCTCATCTACGTGCTGGAGGGCGGGCGGTTGATCGAACAGGGTGACCACGACGGCCTGATGGCGCTCGACGCGGGTCGGTATCGGGCCATGTACACGGCCCAGGCGGCGCAGTACGGCATCCGCTCGGAGCCGGCCGTGTCGCCCATTCCGCATGCGCGGACGGCAGGGGTGGAGAGTTGACGCCGACCGGGTCGAACGGCCTCGCTCGACACCCGCGGGAGCCGGCGATCGGCCCGCGTCGGCGTGTTCGGCACCCGGCCGGCGGGTGTTCCGGCTGGTGTCGCCGGCGGGACTCGGAGGGCTGTCGCCCGGCGACCGTCCTGGTCGGCGTCGCCGCACTGTCCCACCCGGACATGCCGATCGAGATCGAGGGCCTGGCGGTCCGCTGAACGGCGCTCCGGGCGCGTTCGGCACGAGGGGCAACCCCCGTGCCGAACGCGGCCGATCACGAAGACGGCCGCTACGGCCGGGTCACCTCGATGGCGCGGAGATTGCGCAGCCGGCCGTCGCCGGCGTCGAACCGGGGCTTGTGAAACGACTTGTACAACATCTGTACGACCGATCAATGCCCGCCGACCCACCGGACGCCGGGCCGGCGGGTGCGCTCGCGCCGGCCCGGCCCGGTCCGTTGGCCGTCAGCCGTCGGCCGTCAGCTGTGCAGGGCGACTGCCTCCTCCAAGGCGGGGATGCCGTCGCGGGCGCGGCCGACGGCGGCCAGGAGGAGGGCGTGGTCGGTGAGCGCGCGGGCCAACAGGGGCTTGGCCATGGCCGGTTCGGCGATCGCGAGCGAGCGGGCGTGGTCGACGGCCTTGGCGTACGCGGGCAGGAGCAGGCGGGCGGCGGCCGTGCGGGACATCGGCGCGAAGGTCGCCCGGACGTTGAGTCGGCGTTCGAGCACGAGGCGCTGTGCGGGCGTGGTGGTCGGTGCGTCGAGCGCGGCGCGGAGCGCGGGTTCGGCCTCGGTGTGCCGGATCAGGCGGGTCGGCGACCAGTGGTCGGACGTGGTGGCGTGCGCGATGTCGTCCGGTTCGTCGGCCGCGCCGAGAACCGCGAGGTGGTGGGCGAGCAGGTCGTGCCGCAGGCCCCGGGTGGGGCTGTGCGCGGCGCGCGTGCGATACGCCTCGACCGCGCGTGCCAGCACCGTCCTGCTCTCGGCCGGGCGATTCGCGGCGGCGAGCAGGTGCGCGCCGTACAGCAGGATCGGGACTTGGCGGTCGTCGTGGGTCGTCTCCAGGAGCGGCCGGTACGCGTCGGCCGCGTCGGCGAATAGGCCGCGGGTGGCGAGCCGGCCCGCCTGCGCGGTGATGTACCAGTGTCGGTCGGCGTTGGGAAAGTAGCCTCGGCCGAGGCCGTCGGTGACCGCGACCGCCTCGGCGAACAGCGGTTCGGCCTCGTCGTCGCGGCCGTCCTCGACCAGTGCGACGGCGACTTCGAGGAGCGCCTCGGCCAGGGACCACCGACCGCCGGAGCCGGCAGCGGTACGGGCACCGGCGCGGGCCAGGGTGAGGATTTCGTGTCGTACGGCGAGCGCCTCGGCCCGTCGGTCGTAGCGGTACAGCGCCCACTGGTAGGTGGCCAGGATGCCTCGCAACACCGCGTCCCGGTCCCGGTGTTCGGCCGGGTCCAGACCGCGGCACAGCCGGATCGCCTCGGTCAACCGGCCGAGCGTGAGGCCCATGTCGGCCCCGTGGCGCGCGAAGACGCGCCCGGTCGTGTGCAGCGCCACGGCCAACCGCCGGGCGTAGTGCTCGGGTCCGTCGACCTCCCCCAGGACGCGATAGATCCCGACCAGTCGTTCCGCCGACACCCGGTCGACGTCGAACAGCATGACTCGCGCGCGAGCCACGACATCGGCATTCGCCACATGCACCCCTGTCTCTGTTTCCACCCCGCCGCACCGAATGGCACGACGCCGACACGAGCCCCGGATTCGGGCCCACGCGTGCTCGGGAACCACCGGACTCCCCCGGTGGCTCGAATCGGCATGTCATGGACGACATCCGACGCCGCGTCCCGTCCCGGCGGCTCGTTGTCGCGGAACCGTACAGCGCACGATGCTCCTTCAGAGTGTGTGCGAATTGGCTTAGGGTGAGGGCGTATCAACCCCGGGCCGGATGGGCCGGGCAGGCCGGACCGGCCCCGGTGCCGCGGGTTCGGGTGGGTCGAGGGCCCGACGGGCACGACCAAGGTTGGTCCATCCTTCGCCCCGGGACCGCAAAAAGGGCCTGCGACCCGGTGCTTGCATGGCGAGATGCATCGCGGGATGCATGGCGACCCGCACGGGGACATGGCACGGAAGTCGCAACACGGGCTGTGACGCGCGGGGTTGGACCCGTCATGGCAATGCGCATGGACGAACAGGCGTGCGACGAACCGATGTTCCGCGACCGCAGCCCGCCGCAGGCCGGGGTCGACGCCCGATATACCACCAACGGGTCGGGCTGGGACGGAAATCGTGGTATCTGACGCGATCCGCTGCCGATCCTGGTGAGGTACGGGCCATCAGGTCGCGTGCGCCGACGCGACGGGAGGACATCCGGCCCTCCCGGGGCCATCTGGCGACCTGCGGAGGCTGTTCTGATGAGAAAGACGTCCTGGTATCTCGGCGCCGCCGCCACATTGCTCGTCGCGACGAGCGCGGTGACCCGGTTCGTCGTGCTGCCCGGCGTGCACCAGGTGCCCGACGACGCCGACTTCACGATGCACTTCGCCGGCGGCATGACCCTGTTGGACGCACAGGCGTTGCAGGCGGGCAACCTGCCCGGGGCCATCGTGCGCGACCTGCCGGTCACCGTGGACCGGCATGTGCGTGCGGTGCACACGTCCGGGACGACCGTCGTACTGAACGACCGCACCGTGGTGTCCGGCCCGCAGAAGCAGGCGCTCACCACGGTCGAGAAGCGGTGGTCGGTGGACCGCAAGACCCTGCTCGACCGGCCGATCCCCAAGGGCGTGGCGGCCGAACCGCATCGGGGCCTGACCGCGGGCTTCCCATTGGAGCCCGAGAAGAAGAACTATCCGTACTGGGATTCGCCGACGCAGACCACCATCCCGGCCACGTACGTGCGGACCGAGCGCCGCGCGGGCCGCGAGACGTACGTCTTCTCGATTCGTACCAGCGGCCCGCTGGCCGACCCGGGGTCGCTGCGGACGCTGCCGCCGGCCATGCCGCGAGCGGCGGTGCAGGGCCTGGCCGGGGTCGCCTTCCCGGGTCGCCCCCTGGAACTGGCCGGGCAGGCCGATCCGGTCCCACTGGCCTACACCGCGACCACCGACCTCACCGGCTGGGTCGACACCGAGACCGGGGTGACCGTGGACCTGGAGTCCACCCAGGGCGTCACCGCGACCGCCGTGTCGGCCTCCGGCGCGCAGGCCGAGGTCTTCCCGGTGTTGTCGCTGAAGATGACCACGACACCGGCCTCGCGCGCGGAGTTGGCCGACACCGCCGCCGACGGCGCCCAGGCGCTCTGGCTGCTCGGCGTGGTGGCACCGCTGGTCGCGCTCCTGCTCGGCCTGGCCCTGCTCGGCCTGGCCGGCTATCTGGAACACCGGTCCCGTCGAGGCCGCTCCGACGCGACACTGCCCGGCCCGCGGTCCGAGGCCACGTCGGATGCGGCCTCCGCCGCGGGTCCGCCCCCGGCCGCCGCACCCGCGTCGGGCGCCGCAACCGGATCGGGTTCCGGGTCCGGGTCGGGATCCGGGTCCGGGTCGGGATCCGGGTCCGAACCCGGGTCGGGGTCGGGGTCCGATTCGGAATCCGGTTCCGCATCGCGTGCCGGTTCCGCCGATTCCGACTCGGAGACCAACGCGCCGACCACCGGCTAGCGCGCACCCGGTCCGCCGGTGGCATCGAGACCCACGACGTCATCGGCATCCGACGCCCGGCTCGGAGTTTCCCGAAACTCCGGTGCCGGGCCTTTCCATGCCGCGCACCCGGTCGGCCCCGCCAGGCCGTGTCCGGCGGATCTTGGTGGGGCCTAGCACATTTCATGGCGGTTTCATCGGCGCGACCGCTCTGCCATGATCGCCGGCACCCGATCGAGGGGATGTGGAGGCGTGTCGGCGGAATACCCGAAACCGGCGAAACAGGCGGAAGACGCCATGTCGGTGGAATCGACCGGACCGATCGAGGCGGCAGTGCCGTTCGGGGCCGGGTCGGTCTCGCTGCGGATCTATCCGCACGACGGGCTCGACGCCTCGGGCGTGGCCGCGGAGGCGATCGAACAGGCCGTACTGGCTGCGACCCACGGGTTCGACGGCGTGATGACCAGTGAGCACCACGGCGGTTTCGCCGGCTACCTGCCCAATCCGCTCCAGGTGGCCGGCTGGATGCTGGACCGGATGCCGTCCGGGTGGGCCGCCGCGGCGCCCGTGCTGTTGCCGTTGCGGCCGACCGCGCTGCTCGCCGAGGAGGTGGCCTGGCTGGCCGCCCTGCATCCCGGCCGGGTGGGCATCGGGGTCGCGATCGGCGGGCTGGAGCTGGATTTCCGGGTCATGGGGCTCGACTTCGCGGCTCGGGCCGCCGGGTTCCGGGTGGCGCTGCCCCGGTTGGCCGCGCTGCTGCGCGGCGCGGAGTTGGGCGAACTGGCCGGTGACCGGGCCCTGTTCGAGTGTGCCGCACGACCGGTGCCGGTGGTGAGCGCGGCGATGAGTCCGGGCGCGGTGCGGCGGGCGGCACAGGTCGGTGCCGGGATCCTCTTCGACGGCGGCTCCGAGGCCACTCGACTCCGCGAACTGACGGATCGTTACCTCGACGCCGGAGGCGTGGGCCCGCGCGTGCTGATCCGCCGGGTGTGGCTCGGCGACCCACCCCGCGAGGCGTTCGAGCGGCAGTTGCAGGTGTATCGCGGCTACTCCCCCGCGGCAGCACTGCGTCACTGGCGCGGCACGGGGTTCGTCTGCCACTCCGACCCCACGGCGCTGGCCGACGAACTCGCGGCGCTGCGTGCGGAGATCGGCGCCACGTGTCTCAACCTGCGGATCCACGTGCCCGGCGTATCCGTCGAGGCGGCCCGCGAGCAGATCGCCGCCCTCGGCCGGGAGGTACTGCCACGGTTGCGGACCACCGCCACCTCCCAACGCACACGTGACACCGAAGCCGGCACCGGCACCGGCACCGGCACCAGCACCAGCACCAGCACTGGCACTGGCACGGAAGCGGAAACGGCAGCGGCACGCGGCGGCGTCGAAGTCGATCCGCCCGGCGCGGCCGGCGCACGTGTGGTGCCCGGCGCGGCCCACCCACGCCCGGTGCGCGATCCGGTGCCCGGTAACGACACGAACACACAGGGAGCACAGCGGTGATAGCCGAACGCATGAGGTTGACCGGCCGAACGGTGATCGTCTCCGGCGCCGGTGGCGGCGGGATCGGCACGACCTGCGCACGCGGGCTGCTCGAAGCCGGGGCCACCGTGCTGGGCGTGGATCGCGACGCCGAGCGACTGGCCGCGATAGAGAGCGAGTTGGCCGAGCCGACCGGCCTGGGCGGGCCGGCCGGCACGCTGCTGACGGCGTGTGCGGACGTGTCCACCGCCGACGGCGTCGCGACCGTGGTGGAGCGGGCCACCGCCGCGCCGGGCGAGTTGTACGGACTGGTCAACGTCGTCGGCGGCAGCCTGTTGCCACACTGGGCGCCCGCGCTCGACTTCGACCGCGAACAGTGGGACCGCTCCCTGGATCTGAACCTGCATCACGTGATGTGGCTGTCCCAGGCCGTGGCCCGGCACCTGGTCGCCCACGAGGCGCCCGGCTCGATCGTGACCATCAATTCCACCGGCGGCGTGGTCGCGGCGCCCTACCACGTGGGCTACGGCACGGCGAAGGCCGCGGTGCTCGGGCTGACCCGGACGCTGGCCCTGGAGTGGGGCCGCTACGGGATCCGGGTCAACGGCGTCGCGGCCGGCTCGATCACCACGCCGCGGGCGACCGCCGCCGCACAGGATCCGGCGCTCGCGGGCCGCGGCGTACCGCTGCGCCGGCGGGGGACGCCGGCCGACGTGGCGGCGGCCGTACTGTTCCTGATCTCCGACCTGTCCGCGTACACGACCGGCGCGGTGATCCCGGTCGAGGGCGGCGCCCTGCACCGGCTCGGCCTGTTCGACGAGGACAACGTCCCGGTACATGTGAGCAATCCGCAGATCCTGGCCCGGATCCACGGGGACTGAGGGCCCCCGCCGGCACGTCGGCCGTGTCCGCGGGCATCCCGCAACCTCCGGACGTCACGGGCCCGCCCGCGGATGTCACGGGCCCGCCCGGCCCACGGCCGTCCCGGAGTCCACTTCCGGGCCGACGCGGCCCCGGCCGTACCCCGAGCGCGGCGGCGTCCCGGCGGACCCGCATTGGACCGATGGCATACCCACACCCCACGATGGCGCCATGGAAGCCGACCTCGTCACCACCGCGACCGACCCCACCTTCGCCGACGTCGTGGCCGCCCGCGCGTTCCTCGACGGCCACCTTCCGCCGACCCCGATGTGGTCGTATCCCGCCCTCGACGCGGCCACCGGTGCGCACATATTCGTCAAGCACGAGAACGTGCAGCCGGTCGGCGCCTTCAAGATCCGGGGCGGGCTGACCCTGTTGGCCGGCCTGAGCCCGGCGGAGCGGGCCCGGGGTCTGGTCACCTACTCGACGGGCAACCACGCGCAGTCGATCGCCTACGCGTGTGCCGCGTTCGACGCGTCGTGCACGGTGGTGATGCCGGCCGAGGCGAACCCGGCGAAGGTACGGGCGGTGCGTGCGCTCGGCGCCGAGGTACTGCTGCACGGCGCGGACATGGCCGGCGCACAGGCGCGGGCCGAGGCGTACGCGGCTGCCGAGGGCCGGCTCCTGGTCAGCCCCGGCGACACCGCCGCACTGGTGGCCGGGGTCGGCACGACGTACCTGGAGATCCTCACCGCCGAGCCCGACCTGGACGCGGTGCTGGTCCCGGTGGGCAGTGGTACCGGAGCCGCCGGTGCGGTGCTGGTCGCCGCCGAACTCGCGCCGAGCTGCCGGGTGATCGCCGTGCAGTCGACCGCCGCGCCGGCCGCGCACGACTCGTGACGGGCCGGCGCATGCGTCACGCGCGCCAACACCACGGTGGTGGACGGCTTGGCCACCGGCCGGGGGTTCGAGCTCCCGCAGCGCGTGCTGCGGTCCGGGCTCGCCGACTTCCTGCTGGTCTCGGACGCCGACATCGCGCACGCACAGCGCCTGCTCGCGACGCACGCACACACGCTCGCCGAGGGCGCGGGCGCCGCCGCGCTGGCCGCCGTACTGGCCCACCCGAGCGAGTTCACGGGCCGGCGGATCGCCGTCGTGTGCTCGGGCGGCAACGCCTCCCCGGCCGAGATCGCGGCGCTGGGGCGGGACGGGGGCTGACGCCGTTCCGGCGTTCCGGCGTCCGGTCTGCGGCCTCCGGTCTCCGGTCTGCGGTCTGCGGTCTGCGGTCTGCGGTCGTGGAGCGGAGCCCGAGCCGGGTCCGGGTCCCGAGTCCGACCCCCCGGATCCGGATTCGGATACCCCCGCGCGGCCCGCCCGCGTCGTGCCGTTCGCCGACAGCCGCCACCGTGCGCCGATGCCCGCCATACTGGGGAGTCATCGGATCTCTGGAGGGTCAGCGGCGTGGCGGTCACAGACGAGGCCATCGACAAGATCAAGGGCATGATCGTGTCCGGGGAGCTGCAACCGGGCGAGAAGCTGCCCAAGGAAGCCGACCTGGCCGCCAGGCTCGGGCTGTCCCGGAATTCGCTGCGCGAGGCGGTCAAGGCGCTGTCGCTGATCCGGATCCTGGATGTGCGCCAGGGCGACGGTACCTACGTGACCAGCCTGGAGCCGACACTGCTGCTCGGCGCGATCTCGTTCGTGGTCGACTTCCACCACGACAAGAGCGTGCTCGACTTCCTCCAGGTCCGGCGGATCCTGGAGCCGGCGGCCACCGCGCTGGCCGCCGAGCTGGTCGACGCCGAGGGCATCGCGACGCTGCGCGCGCTGGCCGATCCGCCGAGTCCGGATGCCGGGCACGACGCGCTGATCGAGCAGGACCTGCGCTTCCATCACCAGATCGCCGTGTTCGGCGGCAATCAGGTGTTGTGCTCGCTGCTGGAGACTCTCTCCGGCCCGACCATGCGGGCGCGGACCTGGCGCGGTCTGACCGAGGACGACTCGTGGCAGCGCACGATCCGCGAGCACCACGCGATCGTGGACGCGCTGGAGAGCCGGGACGCGAGCGCGGCACACGCGTGGTCGACGGTACACATCAGCGGCGTCGAGCAGTGGCTGCGGCGAATGACCTGAGTCCAACCGGGCGTTCGGAAATACGGCTGCGCGGATGCCGAGGACGGGACCTGGCGGCAACCCACACGGTGACGAGCGACATACCGAGCGGATACGGCAGGGAGTCGAAGGCCGTTGGTTGCCCATCCCGGCCGAACCGGCAAGGATCGAACACGATATCGATCCACAGCGGAGGTTGTTGTGAAGGTCCTCGTGGTCGGCGCCACCGGCGTCCTGGGTACGGCGGTCACCGAGCTGTTGTCCGCACGGCACGACGTGGTCACCGCCTCCCGGAGCGGGAAGACCGATGTCGCGGTGGACATCACCGACCCCGACTCGGTGGCGGCGATGTACGCGCAGGTCGGCCGGGTGGACGCGGTCGCGTGTGCGGCCGGTGGTGTGCCGTTCAAGACGATCGGCGACCTGACGCACGCCGAGGTCAAGAGCGCGGCGCTGGACAAGCTGCTCGGTCAGGTCGAACTGGTCCGGGGCGGACTGGACTTCGTCACGGACAACGGTTCGTTCACGTTGATCACCGGCATCCTGTCCGGCGAGGCGATCCCGACCGGGTCGATGGCCTCGATGGCCAACGGCGGCATCGACGCGTTCGTGCGCGGCGTCGCGATCGAACTGCCGCGCGGGTTGCGGATCAACTCGGTCAGCCCGACCGTGTTCACCGAGTCGTTGGAGGCATACGACTCGTTCTTCCCGGGCTTCCCGCCGGTCGACGTCGCAACGGCCGCGATGGCGTACCGCCGCTCGATCGAGGGCGGCCAGACCGGTCAAAACTTCCGCGTGGGCTGGTAGCCGGGGTCAACGGCCGCCCGGGGCCGCTGTGTTGCGACGGGCCCCGACTCGCCGTGCCGACCCGTCCGCCCGGGCACGGACCCGTTCGCCGTCGACCGGGCGCCGGTGCGGACCCGGATCGCCGCCGCGATCCGGTCCGCGTCCGGTCTTTCGGTCGCCCGGTCGCCCGGTCGCCCGGTCGTCCGGTCTTTCGGTCGTTCGGTGCGGGTCCACGTCCGGGAGGCGGTTGCCCTCGGGTGACCGCGGATGGGGTTCGGGCGTGGGTCGGCCGCCGGCCGACCGGGCCGTTCAGACCTCGGTCGAACCCTGCTTGGGACCCCACAGGTCCAGCGCCGCGTAGGCCGGCTGCCACTCGTCCCGGTATGCCTGGCGCAGCGGTTCGGGCAGCCGGCCGAGCACCGTCGCGGCGACGTCCTCGCTCGCGCCGTCCAGGTACCACGGCACGTACATGGGGCTGTCGTTGCCGACCCGGATGGCGTGTTCGGCGCCGAAGCGCTGGAGCAGTTCCGGCGTGGCGTGCCGGTCGATGATCGCGAGGGCCTCGTCCTCCTCGTGCCTGAGGTGTCCGCCCAGGCCACCGACCAGGCGCTCGACGATCCCGGCCAGCCGTTCCGGGCCGGATTCACGGTCGGCCAGTGCCGCGTCCACGGCGTTCAGTCCGGGGTCGACGATGGCGTGTTCGGCCTCCATCGCCTCGATCACGGCCAATTCGTCCGGGAGGTCCTGGACCGCCAACCGGATCGCGGGCCACAGCACGTCGTCCTCGGCGCCGTGGTGCACGTGCAGGTAGCGCTTGAACAGTTCCCAGCCGAGCGCCGCCTGGAGGACCTGACGCGGGTCGTCGGTCGCCTCGGCGGTGATCCTGGCGATCTGCGCCAGCTCCCGACGAAGCGCGTCGTGGAACGCGTACATCATCGACATGTCGTTCTTGAAGGTCTTGCCGGTCATGGTGTGCTCCGATTTCGCGTTCTGCCGACCTCGGCTGCGACGCGGTGTGTCCCCGGCCCGCGGTGGCGCTGCCACCGGGTGTCGGTACCGGTCCGCTCGGCTCGTTGTCGTCGGCTCGTCCTCGGCGGCTCGCTGCCGCCCGACACACCAATGACGGATCCCGGCCCGCGAATGTGACCGATCCGCGCCCACGACTTTCCCGCCGCCCGATCTCGCCCGGCCACGCCGGCGTTGCATCACACGGAGGCGGCGACGGCCCTGGGGCCTGTCTTCAATCCGCCGTCGGGCTCCGCGACGCGGGATCGAAGACAGGCTCCGGAGCGGTCGAACCGGCCGTTGTCCGCCCGATCGGACATCATGGGGGCATGAACACGCATCGGCCACGAGGCACCTGCGGCGTGTGCGGTCGCCGCGTCGCGGTGACCGAGACGCACGCGGTCTGGCGCCACGACGACCCCGGTCACGCGCGCGCCGACGACGCACCGATCTCCTGCCGAGGCTCATGGACACCGGCCGCCGAGGCGACCGGCCGCGCCGACGGCCCGGTGCAACTGGACCTGCTCGGCCTCGGCGGACCGCGGGACGGGGAGGGCGCCGTGCCGGACGGCGGCAGGCCGGACGAGGGCCACGGCGCGGTCCGGCCCGAGGACCCGGACGACGACCCGGAAGCGGCCTTCGCCGACGCGCCCGACCCGCTGTTCGCCGGTTCGGCCCCCGCGCCGGCCGGCGGCTCATTCGCCCGCTGAGCCGCGCCGATCGGCCACCACCGCCCGGGCGGTGGTCAGCAGTTCCACGATCGTGCCGGTGAAGTCCGCGACCAGCCGCAGCGCCACGATCCACGCGTCGGCGTCGGTGCCCAGGAATTCGTCGACCAGCGCGCCCGCCTCGGCCCTGGGCGCGCCCGAGGCCCACCACTCGGGTGAGGTGCGGTCGTCGGTGCCGGCCAGGATCGACAACACCGCCGGGGCGGGGCGGGCATACCGCATCAGGTCGGCGCCGGAGAGTCGGCCGTTCACCAACGCCTCGTGCAGCCACACCCGTTCCTCCCGACCGTGGCCCGGCAGGCCCCGGGCGAGCAGGGCGACCAGCAGCTCGTACGGGCAGTCCGGGGCTTCGGCGAGCCGGATGTGCAGCCGGTCCGGCAGCGCGGCGACCCGGTGCGAGCGGAGCAACTCCGCCCACGGGATGGCGCCGCCGTCGGCGAGGACGGCGTCGACCCGCTCGCGCTGTTCGCGGTCGTCGCCGTCCCGCAGGAACGCCACGACGTGTTCGGGGTCCTCCTCGGCGGCCAGCCGCGCGCCGAGCACGGCCAGGCCGTCCCGTCGCCCGAGGGCGTCCTCGATCAGTTCGCGTGTGTCGGCGGGAAATTGTGCCTCGGTCAGCAACCGGCGGACCTCGGCCGGCCCGTGTCGTGTCCACACCCCGACGACCACCCTCAACCGGCCGGCCTCGGTGCGCAGCGGCAGCCGATTGACCACGACCCGGGCCACCTCGGGATCGCCGGAGGTCATCCCCGCGGTGAGCCACCCGGCGCAGCGGCTCGACTCGGTGTCCCACAGCAGGTCGATGAGCGGACCGGGAACCGGGCCTCGGGTGCCGTCGCGGCGAACTCCCGCCAGCAGCCGGGCACGTTCGGTGTCGGGCAGCAGCGAGCCGGCGAACAGCCGTGCGTCCACGTGCGGATCGTCCAGATCGAGGAGCGCGTCCACCTCGGCGGCGGTCAGATCGCCCCTGGCGGCCCGCCGGACCGGGTCCTCGGCGCCGGCCCGGTCGGGCAGGGTCGGGGCCACGGGTCCGGCGAAGGCGGGCATCGGGAGCGCCGGCGCGGCGGTCGGCCTCGGCCGTCTGTCGCGCGTCCCGCTCCGCTCGCCCTCCTCGTACGCGGCGATCAACGCGAGATTGCCCGAGGCCGGTATCGCGGCGGCCAACCCTGTCGGCACGGTGGCCATCCGGCGCAGCGCCGGCGCGAGTTCGAGGCCGAGCCGCTGCACCAGGACGGGTACGAGGGCCGGGTCGGCCAGGGTGAAGACGGCCCTGACCACGGACGGGTCGATGGTGTTCACGGGGTCCTTCCGGTGCGGTGGGTGGACGGCGCGTCGAGCGGCCCGCGTCGGAGCCACCCGGGCGTTCGGCGGATCCAGCCGGGCATCCGGCGTATCTGCCCGGGCGACCGTCGGAGCCACCCGGGCATCCGGCGTACCTGCCCGGGGCGTCCGTCGGCCCGGTGACGATACCGGGGCGGTCAGACCCGGTCCCGCAGCGCCGCGAGCGTGGCGGCGAGCACGTCGGGGTTGCGCGTGTGGTAGCCGAGTTCGCCGGACGCGTACGGGAGATGGGCGATGTAGGCGTCTGCCGCCTGCTCGGGTGTGCAGTGCTGCGGACCGACCACCTCTCGGATGATCACGATGTTCTCGGCCAGGCTCAACTGGCGGCCGATGAGCCAAGCGACCAGTGCGGGCATGCCGCTGCGAGCCGCCTCCCGGCGTGCCTCGGGGAGCAGTCGGTCCAACCAGCGCAGCCGCCAGGCGTAGCCGTCGCCGGCGGCGTCTGCTGCGGCGCGCTCCTCGGCGAAGACCGGTTCCAGCGCGGTGAGCAGGCGGCCCATGAGCACCTCGGCGGTGCCGTCGACGTCCGGGTATTCCTTGACGAACTCGTCCCAGTCGATTTCCTGCCCGCCGAACGCGGCGGCGGAGACGCATCGTCCGGCCCAGCGCGGTTCACCGGCGACCAGGGTCCGATGCAGCAGTTCGGCCCGCAGCGACGTCGACTCGGCCAACAGCACCGCGTCGTAGAGGTCCTTGCCCTGCGGATAGGAGTCGGAGAGCAGCCAGAGCAGTTTCCAGGCCAGCGACTGCTCGGCGGTGGCGGCCAGGATGCGGTGCGCGCCGGAGCCGTCGTGGCGTGGCACGTCGGTGTACTCGGCCGCCGAGGGCAGCGACTCGTTGAAGACGAAGTCGAGTTGCACGATCCCGGACGGCAGCCCGTGCGCACGCCACGGCAACACCAGGCGCCGTCCGGGCACCCGGTCGTAGGTCCAGATCTCGTCGTCCACCGCGCCGGCTGCGTCGATCCGCACATCGCCGGCCGCATCCGAGTGGGCCTGCGCGCCGCGGGCGATGTCGGCGAACATCCGGTCGGTGCGCGGTTCGACCAGATCCCAGGTGACGGGCACCACGACGAAGTCGAGGTCGCCGGGCTCGCGGGCGGCCGGACCGTACCAGGCGCGGAGCAGCATGCTGCCGCGCAGCACCAGATGTTCGGTCCACGGCGATTCGGCCAGCGCCGCCAGCACGTGGTCGACGGCCTGTCGGCGCGCGGTGTGCCAGCGCTCGGCGACGCCGGGCGAGGCGAACTGCGGTTCGCCGGCCCGCATCGCGCTGCCGTACTGCTTCAACGCCGGGTCGAAGACCGGTCGTTGGCGCACGCCGGGATCGGCCACGGCCACCAGCGTTCGGGGCAACTGGCGCTGCTCCCGGGTCGGTTCGTCCAATGGCTCGGATGGCAGCGCCTCGTCGTCCCACGGCCCCCATCCCAAGGTCCGCCAGGTCTTGCGCTCGCCGCTGTCGGTCATGGCCGTTCCCCCATTTCGTCGTAGCCGTGCTCGGGCCGGCGCCATCGTGTCACCGCCGGTTGCCGAAGTCCCGTCGTCTCAGGCCGGATCGGGCCGATCGGCGGCGGCCAGGTCCTTCGCGTACCAGATCTCGGCGTACGGGCCGCTGTTGTACGCCGGCACCTCGACGTAGCCCGTCCTGGTGTACAGCGTGCGAGCCTCGATCAGGTCCAGGCGGGTGTCCAGCATGATCCGGCCCACTCCGAGGGCGCGGGCGGCGTCGTCGACGGCGGCCATCAGGAGCCGGCCGCCGCCGGTGCCGCGCAGGTCGGGTCGTACGAACACGCGGGTCAGTTCCGCCGTGTGCTCGTCCCGCAGCAGCAGGCCCGCGCACGCGGCCGGCTCGGTACCGTACCTACCGATCAGGAAGAGGCCCTGCGGCGGCGCGAGATGGTCGCTCGGCGCGGCGGCCAGGCCCTCCTCGATCTCGGTCGGGGTCGAGTCCCGGCCCTCGTGCAGCCGGTAGTAGCGGTCGCTGACCTCGACGAAGTACGCGCGCAGCAGTGCGAGTGCCTCGGGCGAATCGACCGCACTCGGGGCAATCGTCCAGGTCTGCGTGCTGTGGGTGGCGCTGGGCATGGGAAAAGTGTTCCGCACCCGTCAAACCGTTTGCCGGGCGGGGAGGCGGCCGGGGTCCGGCGGGCGGGAGCGGGCCTCGCCTTCCGGCGGCGGGGGCGGGGTGGCGTGGGGCGATGGGCGGTGGGCGGCGTGGGGCAGCGGGGCCGATCTGGGGCGCGGCGGGGTGGTGTGGGACGGGGCGAGGCTGCGGTGCGGGGCGGTGGGCGCGGGGCGGGGCGGCGCGGCCCGTCGCTGCCGCGCCGCCGTATCCTCACCAGCTCTCGGCCAGCGGCTTGCCCTCCGCGTAACCGGCCGAGCTCTGGATGCCCAGCACGGCGCGTTCGTGGAACTCGGCCAGCGTGCGTGCGCCGGTGTAGGTGCACGCGCTGCGCACCCCGGCGCCGATCGAGTCCAGCAGGTCCTCGACGCCGGGCCGGTTCGGGTCCAGGTACATCCGCGAGGACGAGATGCCCTCCTCGAACAGCGATTTGCGGGCCCGGTCGAAGGCGGATTCGGTGGCGGTGCGCAGCCGGACCGCGCGTGCCGACGCCATGCCGAAGCTCTCCTTGTACAGCCGGCCCTCGCCGTCGCGATACGCGTCGCCGGGTGATTCGTAGGTGGCCGCGAACCACGACCCGACCATCACGTTCGAGGCACCGGCCGCCAGGGCGAGCGCGACGTCGCGCGGGTGCCGCACCCCGCCGTCGGCCCAGACGTGCCGGCCCAACCGGCGCGCCTCGGCCGCGCACTCGGCGACCGCGGAGAACTGCGGACGCCCGACGCCGGTCATCATCCGGGTGGTGCACATCGCACCGGGGCCGACGCCGACCTTGACGATGTCCGCGCCCGCCTCGATCAGATCGCGCACGCCCTGCACGGTGACCACGTTGCCCGCCACGACCGGTACGGGCGGGTCGAGCGCCCGGACCGCGCGCAGCGCCTTGATCATCTGCTCCTGGTGGCCGTGCGCGGTGTCCAGGACCAGCGTGTCCACGCCCGCCTCGATCAGACCCTTCGCCTTGTGCGCGACTTCGTTGGTGATGCCGATCGCGGCGGCCACGCGCAGCCGACCGGCCGCGTCCACGGCGGGCGTGTACAGAGTCGAGCGCAGTGCGCCGGTGCGGGTCAGCACGGCGACCAGACGGCCGTCCGGGTCCACGATCGGCGCGAGCTTGTGCCGGCCCTCGTAGAGCCGGTCGAACGCCTCGCGCGGGTCGACGCCGTCCGGCAGGGTGAGCAGTTCGGTCGTCATCACCCGCGCGAGTTGGGCGAACCGGTCCACGCCCAGGCAGTCGGCCTCGGCCACGATGCCGACCGGACGCCCGGCCTCGGTCACCACCACCGCGCCGTGGGCGCGCTTGGGCAGCAGGTTCAGCGCCTCGCCGACGGTGTCGGTCGGGGCCATCGTGATCGGGGTGTCGTAGACGAGGTGGCGGCGTTTGACCCAGGAGGTCACCTCGGCGACCACGTCGACCGGGATGTCCTGCGGGATGACCGCGAGGCCGCCGCGGCGGGCGATGGTCTCCGCCATCCGACGCCCGGCCACGGCGGTCATGTTGGCCACCACCACCGGGATGGTGGTGCCCGTGCCGTCGGAGGTGGTCAGGTCCACGTCGAGGCGCGAACCCACGCCGGAGCGCGACGGTACGAGGAAGACGTCACTGTAGGTGAGGTCGTGCGGCGGTACCTGGTCGTGGAGGAATCTCATGTGCCGGTACGTACCCAGCCGGCCGGGCTATCGATCTTCCCGGCCGGGCGGGGGAGTTGGGGCGGGGCGGGGCGGGGGTCCGGTCGGGGTGGGGGTCCGGTCGGCGGGGTTCGGGACGGTGGGTCGGGGCGAGTCGGGTCGGGGCGACCTGGGCCGGGGCGGCTGGGCGAGTTGGTGGGGGCTGCTGGGCGAGTTGGTGGGGGTGGCCGGGTCGGGGCGACCGGGTCCGGGACGGTGGGGCGAGTCGGGCCGGGGCGGCCGGGTCCGGGGGCGGCGGGCCCGGCCGGGTACCGGCGGTCAGCTTGCGAGCACCGTCAGGTCGAGCCGGCTCAGGCGTTGCGGGTCGGCCAGGATGTCGATGGTGACGATCCGGCGCTGCACGATCGTGAAGGCCAGCACCGACATCGGCTGTCCCGCGGCGACCGAGACGATCCCGGCCGTGCCGTTGACGAGCGCGGGTCGGGCCACCGCGGCGAGCCGCGCGAAGGTGAGCGCCCGTCCGGCCACCTGCGCCGCACCTCGAACCACGCCGCTCGGGCGCAGCGCACCGCCGTCTGCTCGGGCCACCACGTCCGGGTCGAGCACCGCGACGAGCGCGTCGAAGTCGCCACCGCGGGCTGCGGTCAGGAACGCGTCGACCACCTCGCGCTGCACGGCGAGGTCACCGTCGGGGGACGGCGCGGCGCCCTGGACCCGGCGGCGCGCGCGGCTGGCGAGTTGCCGGGCCGCGGCCGGCGTACGGTCCACGATCGGCGCGATCTCGTCGAACGGCACCGCGAACAGGTCGTGCAGGACGAAGGCCAGCCGCTCGGCGGGCGCGAGCGTCTCCAGCACCACCAGGAGCGCCAGGCCGACCGAGTCGGCCAGGAGTACCGCGTGCTCGGGGTCGGCGTCGGGCATGCCGGAGACGATCGGGTCGGGGATGTGCACCTGGGCGTCCAGGGGCTCCTCGCCGCGGGAGCGGCGCGAGCGCAGCATGTCCAGGCAGACCCGGCCGACCACCGTGGTCAACCAGCCGGCCAGGTTGTCCACCTCGTCCGGGTCGGAGCGGCTGAGTTTGAGCCAGGTCTCCTGGAGTGCGTCGTCCGCCTCGGTCAGCGAGCCGAGCATCCGGTAGGCCACGGCGAGCAGGTGGCTGCGGTGCGCCTCGAAGCGTTCCGCCAGAAAGTCGTGCTCGGTCATCGGCGGCGTGCGGTGCTCGTTCGTAGGCGTAGTGCGGTGCTCGGTCATCGGCGGCGTGCGGTGCTCGTTCGTAGGCGTAGTGCGGTGCTCGGTCATCGGCGGCGTGCGGTGCTCGTTTGTGGGCGTCGTCTGGTGCTCGGTCATCGGCGTCGTCCCGTCTTCTGGTCGCGTCTCGGTTGTTCTCGGCGCGGTTCTGGTTCCTTGACGCGGGGGGCGGCGGCGATGTGACAGGCGGCGGAAGTGGGCCGCGGCGGCGGTGGGCCGCGGCGGTGACCGCGGTGGCGGGCGGGCGGCCGGGTCGGGGAAATCGGTTCGGTCCACCTGTCACATTCGTCCGCCGGGATCCGTCAATGCGGTGGCGAACGAGCCCCGGCCGCTGCGACCGGGGGCGGAACCGGTGCGGAGGGTACGACCCGCCGGTTCGGCAGCCACCCGGGCACCACGCTCGGCCCAGTGGTGTTCGGCGGCCGTCCGGCGATGCCGGGGGCCGCTCTCGAACAGCCAACGAAGCCGAACGAAGCCGCACACCGCATGAAGCCCCAACACCGAACGAACGCCGAACACGAGCAAACACGAGCGAACACGAGCGAACTCCGTGCACCGCAACCGCAACCGCAACCGCAACCGTGAACGCGACAGCGACCGCGACCGCGACCGGTCAGGTGCCCGGCTGCCGCTCGCCCGATTCCGCATGGCTTAGGAGATTTGTGATGTCTGCCACCGACTCGGCCCCGAGCCGATCAGGACCCGGTGCCCACACCGGGGCGATCCTGGCGTTCCTGTGCCTGGGCCAGTTCATGGTGTTCCTCGACGTGTCGATCGTGAACCTGGCACTGCCGTCGATCAAGGACGGCCTGGACATGTCCGAGGTCAGCCAGAACTACATCGTCACCGCGTACGGCACCGTGCTCGGCGGCTTCCTCCTGCTCGGCGGGCGACTCGCGGACACGTTCGGGCGTCGCCGCCTGCTCCAGGCCGGTTTCGTGGTGTTCGCGCTGGCCTCACTGGCCTCCGGTCTCGCGCAGAACGGCACGATGCTGATCACCGCGCGCGGCTTCCAGGGTCTCGGCTCGTCGATGATCGCGCCGGCCGCGCTGTCCATCCTGACCAACACCTTCGCCGAGGGTGCGGAACGCAACAAGGCGCTGGGCATCTGGGGTTCGCTGGCCGGAATCGCGTCGATCCTGGGTGTGATCCTGGGCGGTGTACTGGCCGACGGGCCTGGGTGGGAGTGGATCTTCTGGATCAACGTGCCGATCGGCCTGGGCGTGGCCGTACTCGCACCGCGCGTGTTGCCGGAAAGCGTGGCCGAGGAGCGCGGCCGACCGTTCGACCTGGCGGGTGCGATCACCTTGACCAGTGGGCTGCTGCTGCTCATCTTCACCCTGGGCGAGGCCACCACGGTCGGCTGGGCCACCACCCGCACCATCGTGAGCCTGTGCTGCGTCTTCGTCCTGTTGACCGCCTTCGTGGTGATCGAGGCGCGCGCGGCGTCGCCGATCCTGCCGCTGCGGGTCTTCCGCTTGGCCACGATGCGCACCGCGAACCTCTCCGCGATCCTGGTGTTCGGCATGTTCGGCGCGATGTTCTTCTTCGCGAGCCTGTTCATGCAGCAGGTGTACGGCTATTCACCGCTGCGGGCGGGCTTCGCGTACGTACCGCTCGCCGTGTGTGTGGCCATCGGCGCCGGCGTCGCGTCGGGGCTGATCACCAAGATGGCCGCCCGACCGGTGCTCATCGCGGGCCTGGCGATCACCACCGTGGGGCTGTTGCTGCTGTGGCGCGCGCCGGTCGACGGCAGCTACCCGGTGGACGTACTCCCTGCGTTCATCGCGCTCGGCCTCGGCTGCGGCATGTGCTTCGTGACCCTTCAGATCGCCGCGTTCGTCGGGATCGGCGAGGAGGAGGCGGGCATGGGCGCGGGCCTGATCAACACCAGCCAGGAGGCGGGCGGCGCGCTCGGCCTGGCGGTGGTGGCGACCATCGCGTACAGCGGCTTCGCCGGCGACATGGCCGCAGCCGGAGGCAACGGGCACCGGATCCGCGAGGCGCAACTGGCGGTCAACCACGACGCGTTCCTGTCCGCCGCGTGCCTGGGCGCGGTCGCGCTGCTGTTCGCGGTGTGGCTGATGCCCAAGGGCCAGGGCTCGATGAGCTCCACCGAGGCGGTGGCGAACGCCGGTACGGGGGCGGTGGGTTCGGGGCAGGTGGGTTCGGGACGGGTCGGTACGCCGGAGATCCGGCTCGACCTCGGGTCGGCGGGGGCGGACGGCGCGGATGGGTCGCGGGCGGCGGGGACGGCGCAGGTCGCGCCGGCCTCGAAGAAGTAGGAAGTACGAAGCAGGACATAGGCCGCGCGGCCGATGTCGGCGGGCGGAGCGCCGCCCCGGATCGGTTCCGGGGCGGCGTCGCGCGTCCAAGTCCGCGTTCGGTGCTCGGCGGGGCTCGCGGGGGTGCGCCTGGCCGTCGAGTCCGCGTCACGGTACTAGCATCGACCCATGACTATTCGTAGCGCGACAGCTCAGTGGCAGGGCACCATCCTCGAGGGTGCCGGCACCATCCGCACCGGTAAGGGCGGTCTGGAGGGGGCCTATTCGTTCAAGTCCCGGTTCGAGGAGGGTGAGGGCACCAACCCCGAGGAACTGATCGGCGCGGCGCTCGCAGGGTGCTTCTCGATGGCCCTGGCCAAGGGCCTGGGCGACGCCGGTTTCCCGGCGACGTCGGTGGACACCACGGCCAAGGTGCACCTGGACAAGGTCGAGGGCGCCCCCACGGTGACCCGGATCGACCTGGAGACCGCCGTCGTGGCCGCCGGCATCGACGAGTCGGAGTTCCTCAAGATCGCCGACGTCACGAAGCAGAACTGCCCCATCTCCCGGCTGCTTTCCCCGGGCGCCGAGATCACCCTGACGGTGTCGCTGGGCTGACCCGCCCCGACCCGGTACGGACGGCCGGGGTCGGCCTGATACGTCCGGTACGGACGGCCGGGCGGCCCGGTACGTCCGGTACAAGATGGCCGAGGCGGCCGAGACGGCCCGGCACGGACAGCCGAGGGCGTCGGTGATCGCGCGGTTCGCGCCGCGACCGCATCCGTACACCGACGCCGACGCCCTCGACGTCGCCGCCCGAGTGGCGCTTCGCCGTCGCTCTCGGAGGGGCCGACGGGTTCGGGCGGGCGATTACGCTGACCCGATGGACTACCTGGCTCGGATCATCGCCTCGCTGCGCACGCAACCGCCGCGCTGGGAGCGGATCGAGGCGCCGGCCGCCTGGGCCAGAGCCGTCCGCCCCGGCACGGAGACGGCGTTCCATGTGGTGCTGCGCGGCAACGTAACGCTGACCTCGGCCACCGGCGCACGTCTGGAGCCGGACCCGGGAGACGTGGTGCTGGTGACCGGCGACCATCACCTCGTGTCCGGGCTCGACACGGGAACCTCCGGGCAGTTGCCGGCAGTCCCGGCGACGGAGTTCCGCAACGTCCCGCACCCCCGGCCCCCGGTAGCGCGGTCGGACGAGCCTTCGGGCAGCCTGACGGAGAGCGACCGGGACCCGGTACCGATGCTGCTGCTCAGTGGCACGTTCCGGCTCGACGCGCCGGGCGGACTCTCACCGACGATGGACCTCCCCGAGACGATTCACCTGGCAGACGGCCCGAACCAGGACGCCTCCGTACGGGCCCTGGTGGACCTGCTGCGCCAAGAGGAGACAGAGCCCGCGCTCGGCAATGGCTCCCCCGGAGCGGGGGAGCCACACCCGGTCACCGATGCGCTGCTGGACGCCCTGCTGGTCTGCCTCCTGCGCTGGTGGCATCGGCAGCACGGCGCCCGCCCCACATGGGACATGAGCGTGCCCGACCCCGCCATCGGCCGGGTGTTGTGCGCGATGCACCACAACCCCGAGCAGCCGTGGACGGTCGAGCGGCTCGGCGCGGTGGCCGACCTGCCCCGCTCCACCTTCGCCCGGCGCTTCACCGAGTCGGTCGGCCGCCCCCCACTGAGCCACCTGACACTGGTTCGGATGAACGCCGCCGCAACGCTGCTCCGTGACACCGACGCGCCCCTGAGCACGGTCGCACAACACGTCGGCTACGCCTCGGAATTCGCCTTCTCAACAGCCTTCAAACGAGCATACGGAATCGCCCCAACCACCTACCGCCAAAAGCCAACCACGAGGGCCGCCTGACCCCTGCCCCGGCCAGGGGCGGTCAGCCTGGGGCCGCTCGGCCGGAAACGGCCGGCCTGGAACGGCCGGCCGGTGGCGGTCGGCTGGTGGCGGTCGGCTGGGGCGGCCAGTCGAGGACGGCCAGCCCGTAGCGACCGGTCGGAACGGCCAGTCGGGCGGCCGGCCAGTCGGGTGGCCGGGGACGGTCAGCCGGGAGCGCAGCCGGTGGCGGTCGGCCAGAAACGGCCAGCCGGTAGCAATCGGACGGGAGCACCAGTTCAGGGACGACCACTCGGGGACGACCGCTCGGGGACAGCCAGCCAGGAACCACCACTCGGGGACAGCCGGCCGGTCAGGGACCGCCAAACGGTAGCTGCCAGCCAGGAACTGTCCAACGGGAACAGTCCGCCGTTAGTGATCGGCCGGGACCGCCAGTTCAGGGACCACCACTCGGGGACGACCTATCAGGGACGCCCAGCCAGGGACGGTCGGCTGGAGTAGCCGGTCGGGAACGCCGAGCCAGTAGCGGCCGATCAGGGACCGCCAAACGGTAGCTGCCGGCCAGGAACTGTCCGACGGGAACTGTCCGACGGGAACAGTCAGCCGGTAGCAGTCGGCCGGGACCACCAGTTCAGGGACCACCACTCGGGGACGGCCTGTCGGGGACGACCAGTCAGGGACGGTCGGCTGGAGTAGCGGGTCGGAAACGCCGAGCCAGTAGGGGTCGGCCAGGGACCGCCAAACGGTAGCTGCCAGTCAGGAACTGTCCGACGGGAACGGTCAGCCGGTAGTAGTCGGCCAGGACAGCCAGCCAGCCAGAGACGGCCCGTCGGAAGGGTCCGCCAGGGACGGTCGACTGGGGCGGCCCCAGCCGGGAGCGGTCAACCAAAAGCGGTCGGCCAGGACCGCCGGACGCAGATCGCCAGACGAAGACGGCCAAACGGCCAAACGGCCAGACGGGCCCGTCGGCCGGAGACGGCCCGTCGGAAACGTCGGCGAAACCGGCTCGCCCGGCGCGGGCGCCGCCGGCAACATGAGCGGATGCGTGTGGGCGTGATCGGGCTGAGGATGGGGCTGCATCTGGCGACATGGTCGCGCCGGGTGGGGCTGGACGTGGTGGCCGCGTGCGATCGTGATCCGAAGCAACGTGCCGAAGCCCGGGGGCGATTGCCGGGCGTCGCGCTCACCGATCGATGGCAGGATCTGCTCGACCGGCGCCTGGACGCGGTGATCCTGGCCAACGACTTCGACGCACACGCACCGCTCGCGGTGGCGTTCCTGAACCAGGGAGTGCACGTGTTGTCCGAGTCGGCGGCGTGCGTGACCGAGGAGGAGGGTCGCCGACTCGTCGACGCGGCCGAACGCTCCACCGCCACCTATTCGTTCGCGGAAAACTATGTCCTGCATCCGCATGTGCGGCTGCTGCACCGGGTGGTCGAGGCGGGCGAGGTGGGCCGGATCAGCCTGATCGAAGCCGACTACCTACACGGGATGTCCCCCACCGCGGTGGCCGAACTGATCGGCGATCCCGGACATTGGCGCGGCCGGATCGCGCCGACCGCGTATTGCACCCATACCCTCTCCCCCGTGCTCGCGCTCACCGGCGAATGGCCGGTCGAGGTCACGGCGTTCGCCGCGGACGAGCGCGACCCCCGAGCCGCGGTGGTACTGGTGGTGCGGCTGTCCGGCGGCGCGTTGGCGGTCACCCGGCACGGCTTTCTCCAGGGCGAACCGGACAGCCACTGGAGTTGGATCTCCGTACGCGGCACCCGAGCCTTCGCGGAGTCCGTGCGCGGACCGGGCCCGCGGGCCTGGTCGGTGCGGGTCCGTACCGAGGGGTGGGCCGCCCCGGACGGCCGGCCTCGAGACGAGGAACGCGTCCCGCCCGCCCTCTCGCTCGACGGCGCCACCGTGGAACGCGCCGCCGAGGGCACGGTCCTGCTGCTCCAAGGCTTCCGGGCCACGGTCGAGCAAGGAGCGCCGCCGCTGATCCCGGTGCGCCCGGCCGTGGCCGCCTCGCTAGTCGGCGTCGCGGGAGCACAGTCGTTGCGGACCGGCTCGCAACCGGTACCGGTACCCAACTTCGCCGCCCCACCGAGCGGGCGCTAACCCCATCGGCAAGCACCGACCTGAGCGATGGGCGCCGATCCCATCGAGAACACTGATCTCGTCCGCGAACATCGATCGCACCTGCGGACACCAATCCCGTGGAGAGCACCGTTCACGTCAGCGAGCACCGAACGCGTTTGCGGACACCGATCTCGCCAGCGGACACCAATTGCATCTGCGAGCGCCAATCTCGCAGAGAGCAGCGATCTCGTGGAGCGCCGATCGCACCCGCGAGCACTGATCCGCCGAGTGGGCACCGATCTCTTCAAGGAGCACTGATCTCATCCCGAAGCACCGATCATACGGAGAGCACCGATCTCATCAGCGGACACCGATCTCGTCCGCGAGCACCAGCTTCGTACAGAGCACCGATCTCGTCAGCAGACACCGATCTCATCCGCAAGAACCAACTTCGTGCAGAGCACCGATCACAGTTCGGCACCCATGCACCGAAGCGGGCACCGATCTCCTCAGTGAGCACTGATCTCAGCCGCGAGCACCGATCTCGCCGGAGAGCGCCGATGCCCCCAGCAAACGCCGGAGGGTCCCACGAGCACCGCACACGTCGGTGAACGTCGATCTCGCCAGCGAGCACCGACCTGAAAAGGGCACCGATTGCGTGCCATCCCCGAGCAGCGATCTCGCCCGAGAGCACCCGATATCGCCCGAGAGCACCGATCTGATGGAGATCAAGAGCACTGATCTCATGTGGAGATTACCGATGCTCCCAGCAAGCACCGGACGCGTCCCACGAGCGCCACTCACGTCGGTGAACGCCGATCTCGCCAGCGGACACCGATCTCTTCAGTGAGCACCGACCTTGTAGAGAGCACCGATCGTGTCTGCGAACTCAAATGCTTCAGGGGCATTGATCTCTTCCGCGAGCACTGATCTTGTCCGCGAGCGCTGATCTCGACAGCAATCGACGAACGCGTCAGCGGACACCGATCGCGTTAGAGAGCACTGATACCCCGTGAGCACTGAACGCGTCGGCAGGCGCCGATCTCGCCGGTGAACATCGATCCCGGCGGGGACGACCCGCCTGCTGCATGGGTCCGTCCACGCAATGGCCGGACCGGCCCGCACCGTAACCGAGACGGGCCGACCGGGTGCTCTGGCCGGGCCCGCCCCACACGGATCCGGCTCCCGATCCGGATCCGGATCCCGTCAGTCGTCTTCCGCCGGCAGCGGCTTCCGGGCCAGCAGGAAGGCCTGCTGCGCGGGTCTTACGCTCTCGCCCGGGTCGGGTTCGCGGATCATCTGCGCGTGCATGGTCAGGCCGGCGTCCGTCACCAGTTCGGCGATCCGCTCCGGTTGGCGGCGGTGGAAGTCGAGGGATACCGACCGGCCGAACGCCTCCGTCAGCCGCAGCGGTTCGTCGCCGACCTGAAAGGCGAGCAGAAGCCGACCACCGGGCGCCAGTACACGGTGGAACTCGGCGAACACGCCGGGCAGTTGCTCCACCGGGACATGGATGATCGAGTACCACGCCACCAAACCGCCGAGGGAGTCGTCCGCAAGGTCCAGGTCCGTCATCGAGCCGACCTCGAAGCGCAGGTCCGGGTGCTCACCGCGGGCCACCGCGATCATCCCCGGCGACAGGTCGATTCCGAACACGTCCAGCCCGAGGTCGCGCAGGTGCGCGGTGATCCGACCGGTCCCGCACCCGATGTCGGCCACGCGGTGGGTCCCGGCGTCGGCCGAGTGCACGAGTTCGGCGAAGGCGGCGAGTTGGGCTCGGTCCAGGGGCTTGTTCGCCAGGTCGGTCCGAGCAAATTCGATGTACTCGGTGGCAATGGCGTCGTAGGACACCCGGGTGGCATGCAGGAAGTCGGATTCGATCACGACCGGGCACCCTACCGCCGGCCACCCAC
The DNA here is from genome assembly GCF_055557415.1 of Embleya sp. L77. Taxonomy (NCBI): domain Bacteria; kingdom Bacillati; phylum Actinomycetota; class Actinomycetes; order Kitasatosporales; family Streptomycetaceae; genus Embleya; species Embleya sp. L77. The sequence goes on along the minus strand of NZ_CM145710.1, from coordinate 1,977,383 downwards.
AGCCCACGGGCGAGCGTCCGCCGGAGCGGCGGCGGGCAGGGGACGACGACGGGACCTGTCCACCCACGGGACGGCGAACGCGGCGTCGCAGTCACATCCCGGGGCCGGGTTCCGTCATAGGGATGGAGGTTCCGTCCAGACGACAACGCTCGACAAGCGAGGATTCCCGTGCGCGGCAAGGCCTTCCGACACGACATGACGATGATGTTCGCCATCCACGACGCGCTGCGCCGCGACCTGGAGCGACTTGCCCGGGTCGCCGCGCGTACGGACGACGACCCGTGGCGCATCCTGCGGGTCGGCACCGGGTGGGACCTGTTCCGGCGCTACCTGCGGGTGCACCTGGGCGCCGAAGACGACCTGCTGTGGCCGGTACTGCGCCGGGCGTTGGCCGATCGGCCGGACGAGTTGGGCCTGATCGCGGTGATGGAGGCCGAACACGCCACGTTCGAACCGCTGTTGCATGCCATCGACGCGGCGTTGGCCGACCACGACACGGGAGGCCGGCGGCTCGGCGATTTGCTGGATGGACTGGTCAGCGGGCTGCGTGGACATCTCGAGCACGAGGAGGACGAGGCGCTGCCCCTGATCGACGCGGTCGTCACCGCCGAGCAGATGCACCGCTTCGGCGCCGAACACGGCCGACGGGTCGGCTCCGGCACCTGCCGCTATCTGCCGTGGCTACTCGATCACGCGAGCGCCGAGAGCACCGCCATCATCCTCGGCCAACTGCCGGAATCCATCCGCCCGACCTACCTGAACCTGTGGCAACCGGCGTACGCCGCACAGGATCCGTGGGGCGCCCGAGGCAGCCGACCCACCGCCCGCCGCCCGCATGGGGCCTGACGGGGCTGAGATCACCGACGCGGCTCGCACAGCTTCCTCAAGCGGAGGACGGCGACGGCGCGCGACGCGCGCGCCTGCACGTGCACACGAACCTCCGCCCGGATGAAGGCACCTCGCCCATGTCCGGCAGGCCCGGCCCGCGCCACCGCACAGGATCCGCGGGACGCCCGAGACAGCAGGCCCGCCACACGCATGAGGTGTTGTGAGGCATGACGGGGTCGAGATCACCGACACAGCGCAAGCCTCCTCGGATGGACGCCGACGACGGCGAAGGCGCGACGCGCACCGGCACGCGTACACGAACATCGGCCCGAACGAAGGCGCCTCGCCCGTGCCTGGCACGCCCGGCCCACACCACCACACAGGATCCGCGGGACGCCCGAGACAGCAGGCCCGCCGCCACGCATGGAGCAGAACGGGGTCCAAATCACCGACACAGGGCGAGCCCCCTCGGGTGGACGCCGAAGACGGTGAAAGCGCGACGCACACCGGCACGCGTACACGAACATCGGCCCGAGCGAAAGCGCCTCACCCGTGCCCGGCGCGCCCGGCCCACACCACCACACAGGATCCGCGGGACGCCCGAGACAACTGGCCCGCCGCCACGCATGGAGCAGAACGGGGTCGATATCACCGACGCGGGTCCTGCCTCGTCAGGTGAACACCGCCGGCGGCAAGGGCGCTACGCGCCCGCCCGCACGTGTACGCGAACCTCGACCCGAGCGAAGGCACCCGCCCAAGCCCGCCCCGACGCCCGCCCGGCCGGCACCACCGCACGGGATCCGTGGGGCGCCCGAGGCAACCGGTCCACCACCCCGGCACGCATGGCGGGGATGACGGGGATGACGGGGTCGGGATCACCGACGCGGGCGCAGCTTCGCCGGATGGACGCCGATGACGGCGCGATGCACCTGCGCGTATATGCGAACCTCGGCCCGAACAAAGGCAGCTCGCCCGTGCCCGGCGCGCCCGGCCCGCTCCGGGTGTCGGGCGGCGGGGATAGCCTGACGCGATGGGTAAGACCGTGGTGTAACTGGAGATGACCTCGCTCGACGATCTGCGACCGTCCCGTCCCGTTCCGGCGCTCGCATTGCGCCGCGTCGACGCGGCCACGCCCATGGTGCATGCCCTTCAGGCTCGGGTCGGTGCGTCGTACGGCTGGCGGAGTGCGTCCCGAACCGAGCACGAGTGGGCGGAACTTCACGCCGCGCACCCGCTGCTGCAGTCCTGGCTGATCACCCACGCCGGCGAGACCGCGGGCATCGGCAACCTGGAGCCGCAACCGGGCGGGAACGTGGAGGTGGTCACGTTCGGCCTGCTTCCCGAATTCGTCGGCAAGGGCCTGGGCGGCTACGCGCTGACCCTCCTGCTTCGTCAGGCCTGGCACACCGCCCCGTTGTCGAGTACCGAGCCAGTCCGCCGGGTGTGGCTGCACACGTCCTCCGAGGACCACCCCAACGCCCTCGTCAACTACCGCGCACGGGGCCTGCGTCCGTACGGCATGGAAGCCCGGGGGTAGCCGCCGCATCGGGCGCAGCCCGGCCGGCCCAGTCGCATCGAGCCGGTCAACAGGCGAAAAGGTCCGTCGGATCCGTGGCATCGCCGGGGGTGGGGAGTTGACCGGGCCGGATGCGGAAGACGGTCAAGCGGACGCCGCCTACCGCGCCGGGTCTGCATCGGTACGGCGTGGAGCCCGCGCGTAGCCGTCGCATCGGGCGCAGCCGGCCGGTCCAATCACTCCGGAGGCAATCAACAGGCGAAAGCATCCCCCGGATCCGTGGCATCGCCGGACTGGTCCGCGACGACCAGAGACCAAGCCGGATGCGGAAGACGGCCAGGCGACGCCGGTACGGCGCCCGTACGGCATGGAAGCCCGCGCGTAGCCGTCGCATCGGGCGCAGCCGGCGCGCAGCCGGCCCGCCCGGTCGGACCGAGCCGGTCAACAGGCGAAAGGGGCAGTCGCCGGGGTGGGTCGCGTTGCCCCGGATGGATGCGGAAGACGGCCAAGCGGACGTTGGTGCCGCGCCCGGGGGGGCGGCGTCCGTACGGTATGGAAGCCCGGGCGTGGCCGTCGTATCGGGCGCGGCGGCCGGCCCGGGCACACCGGAACGCATCAACAGGCGAAGGGGTCCGTCGGGTCCGTGGCGTCGCTGGGGTGGGTGGCGTTGCCGGGGCCGGAGGCGGGAGGTGGTGAAGTGGGCGTCGCAGGTGACGCGGGGTGTGCGCTCGGGGGCGGGTCGACGGGCGGGGCGATCTCCGCGGACTGCTCGCGTTGGGTGCGCAGCCTGGCCGAGACCGCGTCGGTCCGGGCGCGCAGGACGCGGACACGCTCGGCCGCCGCCGCGTCGCCGCCGGCGTCGGGTACGGCTGTGGTCACCTCGACGCCGTGGGCGCGCGCGGTGGCCACGAGGCTCTCGGCGACGGCGGTCTGTCGGGCCAGCAGGGCGGTAGCGAACAGGCTCGCGCGCAGCGTCTTCTCCCGGCCGAGCAGGCCGCGGTAGGTGATTTCGCAGGCCACCTGTGCGCTGTCCAGGCGACGGTCGTCGGCCTGCTCCAGCGAAGCGAGGACCACCGTGAGCAGGCCCTCCACCACCTTGGTGACCGCCCATTTGCGGCCGGGCAACGGCGGCAGCACGTCGCGGATGCGGTCCACCTCGGTGTCGAGTGCGGCCGTGGTCATCGAGGCGAACGCGTCGTGCAGGGTGAGCCGGACCACCTTTTCCCACGGGATGTCCTCCCCGTCGAAACCGACCGTCTGCGGGCCGAACCGCACCGCGCCGAGGCCGTCGAGCAGCCGTAGCGGTCGCGCGGTGATCGCCGGCACCTTCGGATGCCGACACACCAGCGCACCCAGGGAGAATTCCCAGGGCGCGGTGGCGGGCGCAGCGGGTGCGGGCAGCGCATCCAGCGTCCCGTGCACCCAGTCCCCCGACGCGACCCGGGCCCGGCCGGCCCCGATCCGGCCTCCCACCGCCGCGCGCCCCGAAGCCGCCGCGGCCCCGACCGCGCCACCTATGCCCCGCAGTTGATCCCGTATCGCCACGTCCCCGAGCCCCTCGCCGCACACCGTGTCATCCCGCCCCGTCGTGATCACTCTAGCCAGAGCCGGCGCCGACGACCGATGTGCTGCAACTGCGCCCGATGGACTGGGACCGCCGAACCGAGCGGGGCACGCGGGCCACCCACACACCGGCACCGGGACCGGGACCGGGACCGGGACCAGGACCGGCACCGGCACCGGCACCGGCATCCAGCCGCCGTCGGCCCGGGCATCGACCCGCCGCCGGCCCGGGGATCCACCCGCCCCCGGCCCAGGCATCCACCCGCCACCGGCCGGGCATCGACCGCGCCGGCCGTCGTACGGAGCGGGGCGAAGACCGAATACGGGCGAGGACCGTACACGGGCGGGGTCGGCCATCGGGATCAGCATGGCCCAATCAGGCGCCGTCATGGCGCATCCTAGGCACGAGCCCCAAGGTAGGCGTCACGACCTGCCCGTTTACTGACTCCGGGCCGCTTGACCGCCCCTATCTCGACACTCAGCCACCCCTTCCTCAGTGTTCGCATGCCAGGATCGACACGTGAATGGCACATTCATGACATCACCACATCTCGCTATGAAGCCATTAATGTGCCATGATGGCGTCATGGATCTCACCCCGTACGTCGACAGCCTTCGGAACGAACTTGCACTTGCCGCGGATGCGGGCGGTGGCGAGGCGCGAAAGTTGGCCGAACACCTCACCGCTCCACTGGAGTCGGCCACCCGGGTCGTCCTGCTCAGTGCCCTGTCCGCCGCCATGGCAGAGGTCACCGGCGACCTCGCACCCGGGTCGGTCGAGATTCGACTACGCGGGCTCGACCCCGAGTTCGTGGTGACGGCGCCGCCGGGCCCGGAGGCGTACGCGGAACCCGCCCCGCCCGGGCGCGCGCCGAGTGCGTCGGTACCGGCGGACGGCGACGAGGGCGGCATGGCCCGCATCAACTTCCGGCTGCCCGCCCACCTCAAGTCCCGGGTCGAGGACGCCGCCGCGCACGAGGGCCTCTCGGTGAACGCCTGGCTGGTCCGCGCCACCGCCGGCGCCCTGGAGCCCGACGCCGCCCGTACCGACACGGCCGACGCAGCCGGCCGACACCCGGACCGCCGCCGCTACTCCGGCTGGGTCCGCTGACCCGCGCCACACCCGACGCCGTACTGACACCGCACCACCATGGACGGCACCGCGCCGGCCTCCGGATGCCGGCACCGGACCCTGCCCGCTCCCGCTCTCCGCCCGCCCCTCCGCCCGCCGATCGGCAGGGCAAGCCACGAAGGCCGGCAAGCAGCCCACAGCCAAGAGGAAGGCACCTCCATGCCGACGTTCGACACCCCGAAGCCGATCTCCGCCACCCTGGAATTCGACGTCGGCTCGGTCCGGGTCGGCGCGAGCGACCGTACCGACACGGTCGTCGAGGTGCTGCCCGCCAACGGGGCGGACGAGCTGGATGTACGGGCCGCGCAGCAGACCACGGTCACCTACGACGGCGGCACGTTGTCGATCAAGGGGCCCAGGAAGCGTTCGCTGTTCGGCAAGAGCGGTTCGGTGGAGATCACCGTCGAACTGCCGGCCGGCTCCGACGTCCAGGCCACCACGCCGCTGGCGGACTTCGCGTGTTCGGGCCCGCTGGGCGACTGCCGGCTCCGGACCTCGGTCGGCACCATCCGGATCGGCGAGGCCCGGACCCTGTACGCCAGGACCGGCCACGGAGACATCCGGGTGGGCCGCACGACCGGGGACGCCGAGATCATCGCGGCGGGCCGGATCGAGGTCGGCACCGCCGCCGGCGCGGCGACGATCAAGAACGCCAACGGCGAGACCACCGTCGGCGAGATCGTCGGCAACCTGCGGGTCACCTCCTCCGACGGCCGGATCGCCATCGGCGTCGCGCATGCCGACGTCGACGCCAGGTGCGCCAACGGCGCGATCCGGATCGACGAGGTGGCCCGCGGCCGGGTCCACCTACAGACCAGCGCGGGCGACCTGGAGGTCGGCGTCCGCGCCGCCACCGCAGCCTGGCTGGATGTGCAGACCCGCATGGGCAGCGTACGCAACTCGCTCGGCTCGACCGAGAGTCCCGAGGCGTCCGAGCAGACCGTCGAGGTCCGCGCCCGAACCGCCATCGGCCACATCGTGATCCGGCGCGCCTGAGTTCGGCCCGCGCCGCACGCCTGAGTTCGGCCCGCGGCCGGGACGAGACCGCAGCGCCAGGACTCATGGGATACCGCTGCCATATCCCTGTCTGCTGCTGCACCTGAGCGGGCCCGATCACGGTTCCAAAAGCCCTCTGAACTGGTACTTGCATGGCAAGCTGCACGGCAAGCTGCACGGGAAACTACAACGGAATCTGCAACGAAACATGTCCGCCAGGACACCACCCTCGCCGACACCGGCAGCGGCAGCGGCAGCGGCAGCGGCAGCGCCCCTGGGTCCACGTCCAAGTGCTCCTGGGGCGAGGATTCCCCCGCCCAGAAAGAAGGCCCCGAAGTCGATCACCTCGCCCCCCGCGACGGTCGCGGCGCCGGGTGACCGCGACCTTGGCCGCGAACACCCGGCGCCGCCGCACGGCACCGCGGTGTACGCGGTCACGATCAGCCCCGATCCGTACTCCGAATCGCCGACCGCCGACCAACCCCCGAGCGTGCCCACCACGAGCACCACCACGTGGTAGCCGCTGAAGCCGAAGCGGACCGGGTCGAACACGGCCCGCTCCTCGACCGACATCCCGTCCCGGTCGGCGACCGGGATTACCCAGGCCCAACACGCCGAGGCCGAGCGCCGCGACCGCCGCGATCGGGGCGGTGTAGGTGTAGTACGTGGAGCGAAGTGTCTGCAGCTTGATCCATTCGGCGGCGAGCACATCGCGCGGCGCCGGGAAACCGCTCGCGCGCCCGCCCCCTTTCCGGCAACGTCCGCGCCCGAGGGGACGGTCGCCCGGTGGGCCGCCTCGTGCGGGGTGATCCGCAGGTACGCCTCCCTCAACGAGCCGTGCCGGGCCGCCAGTTCGTGGATCGCCAGGCCATGTGCAGCGGCCGATTCGCCGATCCGGGCGAACGCCACGGCGGCGACGGCCAGGGCGCCGTCCGGCTCCGTGGTCACCGTCGTCCCGTGGTCGGTCAGCAGTCGGGCGGGCCGCTCACCGTGCGGCGGACGCAGCAGCATGTCGCCACACGATCCCCCGTGCCGGCGCCCGCCGCGTCAGGTGCGCTCACCGCGCGCGAACGCGAGGTGTTGGTACTCATCGCCGCGGGTCGCACCCCTGCCGAAATCGCCCGAACCCTGCCCATCACCGAGGGCACCACCAAGACCCACGTGGGCCGCCTGCTCACCAGGCTCGGCGCCCGCAACGGGGGGCGCGCCCGGCGATCATCGCGTATCGCGCGGGATCGGGGCCCACTTGGGCCGTGTTCCGGCGGCGGTGCGGAGGACTTGACGTGACTTGACATGACTTGACGTGACTTGGCGTGGCGTGGCGTGGCGTGGTGGCGGTAGGTAGGGTGCCGACGCGTGAGTGATCTGTACGAGTTGACGCTGGATTTGGTGGTGCGGGGCCCGCTCTCCGACCCGGAAGTGGCCGAGTTGCGGTGGCATGTGGGGCTCGGGGACGGGGCGATTCCGGAGCCCGGCGATCGGCGCATCGTGACGGCGTTTCCGGTGGTCGTGGTGGACGACCTCGGGGTGCCGACGGTGGTGGACGATCCGCATCCCGTGTTGGCAGGCCCGGATGGGATCGCGCTGCGGAGCGGTGGTGTGTCGGCCACCGGTCTGGCGCCGACCGCCGGCGGGTGGGCGCTGACCGTGCGACGGGAACTGCATCCCGACGAATTCGACGAGGTCGGCGGGCTGTTGACCTGGTTGGCCGCGCGGGTCGCGGACGCGCACACGCATCCGGACGGCTCGGTCGTGCTCGGGTGGTTGCGCTTCATCGAGGACACCGAGGCCCGGCCGTTGGTCTTTCGGGACGGATGCGTGCGGTGGCCGGATCGGGAAGCGGAGTAGGCCGCTCGCGGGGTGTGCGAGACGGCCGCCGTCCGCCGGTTTCGGGGCAGGTCAGGCCCATCGGGTCGGGGCGGACCTGCGGTGCCAGGCGGTGACCGCACCGGCGTCCGTCGGTTCCACGTCGGCCGGGAGGTCGGCCGGATCCAGCCAGGCCAGCCGGGCGCACTGGTCGGGTTCGGCGTTGACCGGGTCGCCCGACCAGGCGGTGGTGTGGAAGTACCAGCCGATCACCGGCGCACCGGTCTCGCCGAGTACTTGGGCCACGTACGCGGTGCGCAGATCCGCCGTGGCGACGTCGGTGGCGATCTCCTCCTTGGCCTCCCGGGCGCATGCCTCGATGAGGAGTTCGCCCGGATCCGCCAGTCCGCCCGGCAGGGCGAGCAGGCCGTCGGCGAAGCCGGTGTCCTTGCGTTCCATGAACAGCACCGCGCCGTCCGCGCGTTCGAGGATGATGGCGGCATAGGCGATGGCGTTGTGGCGGTGGTCGCTCAAGTGTCGCTTCTCCCCATGGTCGATCCGGGTGCGTCGGACGTCGCTCCCGGCCACACGGCGGTGTCCTCGGCCGGCACGCGTCGGACCTCGGCAACCGGCCCGCGCGCCGGGACGCACACCTCCGCCCGGACCAACGACCGGTCCCGGAGGGACGTCACGCCCGAACCGTCGGAAGCATGTTCGGCACGGCAGGGCTGTCGGGCAACCGCCCCATTCGGTGGGCCGGTTCCGCACGCTTCGCAGATCGCGCCGGTCTCGGGGGGCCGCCACACGGCGTTCTTCGGCGCGAAGGCCGCGCATGCCCCCGCCGGGTCTGTGCCCGCCAGGTCCGCGCCCGCCGGGTCCGTGCTCGCCGGGTCCTTGTCGGTTGCGCGGCTACACGGCTACGCGGTTACGGGGTCCCCGGTCACGGGATCACAATGCGTTCGACGGCGGCGGCTACGAGTTGTTCGCGCTCGGCTTCGGAGAACACGTCGGGCAGGGTGAGTTGTTCGACGATGAGCCAGTTGAGGGCCAAGTACAACAGACGGACCGCGGTCGCGTCGCCGGGCAGGCCGGACTGCTCGTGGTAGGCGACGTTGGCGTCCACGTCGGCGCGGACGCGCTCGGTCAACACCACGCGCAACTCCGGTCGCCGGGTGGCCTCCAGGCGCAGTTCGAGCAGTGCGAGATAGCCGGTCCGGAAGGCACTGACCCGGCCGACCACCTCGCGCATCAGCGCCGTGTACGTCTCCTTGTTCGGCGTGGCCGCCCGCTGTCGCGCAATCAGCGCCTCGTCGGGTTGAAACCGTTCGTAGACCCGGGCGCCCGCCTGGGTGAGCAGCGCGTCACGGCTCGCGAAGTAGTTGGAGGTGGTACCGGTGGGCACCCCGGCCTCGACGTCCACCGCTCGGAAGGTCAGCCCGCGGGCGCCCTCCTTCGCCAGCACCTCGATGGCGGCGTCGACGAGCGCCGCCCTGCGCTCGGCGTTCCTGCGAACCATTGATACCACTCCAGTTGTAGTACTACATTCTGGCCACTATAAAGTAGCCACACAGGCCGCCGACTACGCCGCCCGGTTCGACGCGCGCCACCCGTCCCCCAAGACCGTACCGACCGCCAGGCGCGCCCGGCCCGGCCCCGCGGACGCGCCGAACCTGCGCTTCGCCACGGTCGTGATGGGCCACGGCTCCCGTCGTCGCGAAACCGGAATCCCGTTGCTCGGCGGGGAGTTCGGCGCGGAGTTCGATGGGAAGTTCGACGGCGAGTTCGCCCCTGCTCCGTTCCGGTTCACCGTCGCGGATCGCAGGACGTTCCGAACGACCTCCCGATCACGTGGTTCACGGCGCGACGCTGAACGCGGACTCGTCCGTGTGGGCGCGGCGCCGATGGCGCCGATGGGTGCGGTTCGGCCCTCTGCGGGGCCTCTGCGGCGCCTCGACAGCACCTGACGGGGCTTCGGTAGATACAGGTACGTGTGACGATACGGTCCTGCCATGCTCGAATCACCTGAAGATGCTGCCATGCCCGAATCACCCGAAGACGATGCGTCGGCAACCTCGGCGGGCGGGTCGTCCGTGCTGCCGGAGCACGGTACCGGGCCGGTGACCGCCGACGATCTGGATCGGGCGGTGCAGCTCGCGGTGGCCGCGCTGCGGGGCGTGCCGGCCTCGGCGTGGGAGGCGAAGGCCGGCACGTTGGAGTGGGACCGCTGGGAGACGGTCGAGCACCTGAGTGACGACCTCTTCGCCTACGCCGCCCAACTGGGCCCCCGGGTCCCACCGATGTCCGGTGAGGTGCCGTTCGTCTGGGAGAGTCGGCGACCGGGCGGCCCGGCCAACGCGATCCACGCGAACCATGCGGCGGGCCCGGAGGGGCTGTTGCAGGTGCTGGAGGCGAGCGGTGCGCTGCTGGTCGCCATGGTGCGGACGACGCCGTCGAGCGTACGCGCCCACCACGGTTTCGGCGCCTCCGACCCCGAGGGCTTCGCCGCGATGGGCATCGTGGAGACGCTCGTGCACACACACGACCTGGCCGAGGGCCTCGGGATGACTTGGGCCCCGCCCGCCGACCTGTGCGCACGCGTACTCGCCCGGCTCTTCCCGGACGTGCCGCAGGACACCGAGCCCTGGCCCACGATGTTGTGGGCCACCGGCCGCGCGGACCTTCCGGGCCACGAGCGACGCACGTCCTGGCGCTGGTACGGGGAACCTCGCGCATAAAAGCGGGCCGCCTCGCGCGTGGGAGGCGGAGCCATGGTGGCCTACCGGGTCGGGTTGATCGGACCGTGGCACGTCGCCGGGGCGGGGCTGGTTGCCGGGGCGGGGCGAGTCGCCGGGTCGGGGGCGAGTCGCCGGGTCGGGTCGGGTCGATCCGAGTCGCGTGGGCGAATTCGACGTCGCGCCGTCGCCGCCGTCCCCCAATCGGGGGATGGGGGCACACCCCCGGACGGATGTCGGTGGTCGGCGCCGTGACGAAGGCTGGAATTCCTGCTGCTGAAAGGGGAATTCCGGTGCGACGGTGGGATCGGGTGGGTCGGGTCGCGGCGTACGGAGCGGCAATCGCGTTGACGCCCTATCCGGTGATCAAGCTGTCATGGGTGATCGGTTCCCTGATCGGCGTGCTGCCGGTCGGCTCCGGGTTCGGTTCGATCGAGTGGGTGGTGCTCAACACGGCGACGGTGGGCATGGCGGCGATCGGAATCGCCGTGGCGCTTGCGCTGGTCCGCCCATGGGGGATGCGGATACCGGGCGCTCCGTTGGCGTTCTGCGCGTGGGTCGGGACCGGGTTTCTGGTTCCGGTGTTGCCGTACGCGGTGCTGAGTTCGCTGTGGCCGGCCGCCGGTGACGACCCGGAATCAACCACCGGCGGGGATGGGAGTGCGGTTACGGGTACGGGTACGGGTGCAAGTACGGGTACGGACGATGCGTCCATGCCCGGTTGGGAAGCGGCCCTGATTCAGATCGGCTTCGTCGGGATGGGCGTGGGGTTGGCCCTTGCGCTGCCCACGTATCTGCGTCGACGTTGGCCGGATGTATTCGCGGGACAGGTCGGCGATTCCGTCCGCGATCGGGCCGTGCCCATCACATCGGGGCTGCGGCGCCTTCCGTGGTCGGCGGTCGTCGGCGCCGGTCTCGGAGCGGTGTGGCTGTACTGGGCGATCGGCGGCACGTTGGGCGTCGCGCACCCGCAGGCACGCGACGCCGATTGGCGGATCCTGACCGGCATCTGGGGCGGCTGGGCACTCGTGGCTGCCGTCGCCACCACGATGATCAGCTATGGCCGGCCGGGCCGGATGGTGCGCCGACTGCCGGTGGCACTGACCTGGATCGGGTCGGGCTCGCTGTTCGCCTGGAGCGGTTGGAAACTGCCGCTCACGCTGTATGTGGCGCTCGCGAGCCCGGCCGACGCCACATTGCCGGAGGACCTCACCTGCGCGGCGATTCTGCACGCGACGGCAGTGGTGGTGGGAATCGCGATGTTGCGTTTCCTGGTGCGGGATCGGGACCCGGATCGGGATCGGGTTCCGGGTCGAGGTCTGGATCGCGATCGGAACCCGGGCCGGGGTCGGGATGGTATCCACGCCGAGTTGCACAGCGGTGAGGACGACGGCCGGTCGCCTGTGTCGGCGGAACACTGAATCGTGTGTGACCCGGTTCCGACGGCAGGGAGAAGTGCCAGGCCGCGGGCCGCGGTCACCGAGTCGTTCCGGGAGCCTTGGAGGCGTCCGGGACTGCGGCGGGCTGGGGTGGGGCTGGGTCGGCCTTGGATGAACTCGTCGATGGCCAGGGCGAGTTCGGCGGGTTGGTCGAGTGGGATCAGGGCGTAGCTGTCCGGGATCTCGACCAGCCGTCCCTGGGGCAGGAGTTCGGCCAAGCGGCGGCCGTGGTCGGGCGACATGACGCGGTCCTCGCTTGCCCAGACCACCAGGGCCGGACGGTCGAAGCCGGGCAGCGACAGGTCGGCATCGGCATGCACCGGCAGGCGATGCGCACCGAACGGCAACGTGGATGTCACGCAACGGTGTTCGGCGGACAGGGCGGCAATCGGCCGTCCCACAACGAAGCATCCATCAGGAACCCGCGCAACAGCACGATCGTGGGCCCGGTGTCGCCAGTGCTTCCAGCGTCGCCGGTGTCTCCGATGCCTCCAGTGCCTCCAGTGCCTCCAATGTCCCGATGCTCGATCGTCCCGGCGGACAGTTCGATCTCGCGCATCGTCCTCGACCACTCAGATCGGCGGTGGCCCGGACAGAGCCCGCAGAGGCGGAGGAGGCGGAGGCGGCTGAGGCAGAGGCGGGGGCCGGCAGCACATCAACCGACCCCACATCCAGCAAATGCCGTCGCAGAAAAGCGAGTTCCGCCGAAACCACCCACTCGTGCGCGGTCGTGAAAGGTGCGTAGTGCCCACCGGGCACTCGAAGCAGTTCGGCGTGCGGAGCGCGATTCGCCACCGCGACGGCCGGTGCGGCGAGTGCGGTGCGGTCCTGGTCGCACACGACGACCAGGAGCGGGCAGCGTACCCGGGCGGCGTCCCGTCTGGGCCGGTACCAACCGAGGGCGAGTGTGGAGCGGGCGGCGACCGCCTGCTGCCAGTCCGGGTGGATGTTGTTCGGATTGAGTACGCGGTCTCCCTCCTGGGCATCCGGCGTGGCCAGAAACGCAACCGTGCCCCGCTCTCCGACGAGTGGCACCAGCAGTGGTGGGCGGCCGACGGTGCCGCCGAGGGCATCCAAGGTTCCGCGACCGCTGAGGCGCAGCAGCGCAAGGGTCGTCTGGTGGCGCGCGGCGTTGCGCAGGAGGACCGGCCCGTCCACGTTCGGCGTCTGGGCGATCACCGCCGCGAGGGCCGCCATACGGGCCGCAACACGCAGGAGGTGGCCGCCGGAGGCAGAGAACGACCAGCCGGCGAGTCGGGCCGGGTCGACCCCGGGCAACGTCCCGGCGAACTCGATCGCGGCCTGCCAGTCGGCGAGTTGGTCACCGATCGAGGCCACCTGGCGCGGCTGCCCGTCGCTTGGTCGCCACCCGTCTGCCGGCCCCTCAAAACTCACCGCAGGATCGACCGCTCGGTGGGTGCCAGCCGTAGCCGTTGTGGGGTCCTGGCCCACCGTCGCGAAAGGGTCGGCAGTACCTCCTCGCGCCAGCGTTCCGAATGCTGCAAACGATTCAGGTGGTCGTCGATGTGGCCTTCGTCGGCGAAACGTGCGAACCATACGAAGACCTCCTCGTTCATCCGAACCGGCAGCGCCGGGAAGGTGTTCGGGGAGTGTTCCGACTGTAGGTACGCCAGTGGCTCGCCGCCGGTCTCGGTGAGTATGGGTTGCACGTGCTGCTGGAAGAACTCGACGAATGCTGTGTCGAACGGGCCGTGGCTGTACCAGATCGTGGCGAGTATGAGCGACGATGGCGATGGCGATGGCGCCGGCTCGCCGGGGGCCGGCCGGGCGCCGACCGGCACGGGGAACCCGCCGCGTGCCGAGGCCGGCCGCAGCAGCAGCACGTCATCGGAGTCGATCATCGTCGCGTTCGCCTCGTCGCGGTGCGCCTGCCAGACCGGCCCGCCGTAGAAGCTTTCCAGCGCCTCGGCACGGCTCGGCATGTCCTCGAAGCCGCGGAGCCAGACGAACCGGTCGGGGTCGTCCAGATCGCGAAACTGCCCCAGCACGGTCATGCCCACCGCCTCTTGGGACTCGACGAACTCCCGGTCGAACAGATCGCTCAGTACGTCTCGCTGTCCCGGGTGCAGCGTGTACTGCCGCAGTTCGACGATTGGACACCGTAGGGCTTTCACCAGTCATACTCCTCGTTGAGTTGCTGGAACAGTCTTTGTTACAACAAGCGCCATGGCGGCCGTATGACCACCGGCCTGCCGGCGGGGCTTCCGCCAGGCCGCACGGCCTAGTTCGCCAGCGTCTCGCGAAGCACATCGGCGATCGACATGTCCGCCAACTCCCGCCGCATGGCCCGCTCGACCCGGTCGTAGACCTCGCTCAGGGCGGGCCGGATGCCTCGGCCGACCGGACACTCCGGATTGGGCTCGGTGTGATGCAGGCCGAACGGTGGCTGCGCATCGACGGCGTCGTACACCTCGAGCAGGGTGATCTTCTCCGGCTCACGGGCGAGGCTCCAGCCCGCACCGGCACCGTGCCGGACCTCCACCAAGCCGGCTCGCCGCAGGTCACCGAGGCTGCGCCGGATGATCACGGCGTTGGTGTTGACGCTGGCCGCGACCTGCTCCGAAGTGAGAACCTCCTGGCCACGGCGCTGCGCCAAGGCCAGCCAGGCCAGCGCATGCGTCGCGATGGTCAATCGACTGTTCGCCGCCATCACCCCTCCTTGCTGCAACAGCTTCTGTTACAGCCACCCCGGTAGTCAAGCCACGTCGATCGTCGAAGGCTTGACGCAGTACGGCCCGCCTGCGTGGGCCGACCCACGCCGAAACCTTTGCATCGGCGCGGGACGCGCCGCGACCGAGTTCCGCGTAGCGGTCCGGGTCGTACATCGCCAGGCCGATCGCCTGATCCAGGACTCGCGCCTCCTCGCCGACCAGGATGGGCCACACCACGCGCACCCACTCGGCCGGCGACAACCGGGCCGCCCCGCCGCCGCCGGCGGCGGCCGACGACTTGTCGATGCGCCGGTCGCGCAGTTGCACAATCGCCTGCCTGAGCAGATCGTCGGCACCGTCGAAGTCGTAGAGCAGCACCTTGTGCGTGGTCCCCGCCACCCGCGCGGCCCGACGCAACGAGAAGTCGACGAGGCCGTTGACCGCGAGGTCGTCGGTCACCCGGTCGAGCAGACCGCCCACGCCGCCCGTCCCCCCGCCCGCCGTCGCCCCCTCCGCCCCTCACGCCGGCCCGCCGTCACCCGAGCCGGTCGGCCCGCCTCCCCCCGCTCCGTCGTCGTACCGGCCATCTCCACCGTCCGTCGCCCGAGTTCCCCCCGTCTGGGCCAGGAGTGCGCGCAACGCCGCGGCGTCGGACCGGATTCGAGTCTCTTCCTGTTGGCCGTGCTCCAAGTGGGCGAACACCGGGGTGCGTTCCGGGTTCGGCTCGTCGGGGTGACGCGGGATCAGATGCGCGTGCAGGTGGGGGATGTCGTTCTCCAGCAGGGACACGTTGAGTTTGGGCGCCGGTCGATAGTGCGCCTCGATCGCGCGCCCGACCCGGGTCACCTCGGCCATGAAGCCCGCGAGTTGGCGGGCGGAGAGCGCGGTCAAACGCGCGACGTGACCGCCGGTCCAGACCACCACGACATAGCCGCGCACCCGACCGGCGCGCCACAGATACGCGTTGCCGTACACGCCGCGCTTGAGCAGCACCCCCCAGCCGATGTCGGGCGCGGTGAAGTCCTTGGCACACATCGAACAGGCCGCGCCGGTATCGGGTTCCGCGTACTGCTCCGGCCAGGTCGACGCGGCGAGTGAGCGGGGTCGGGGCACCTGGGAACCACACACGACGGCCTCCAACTCGAACGGGGACAGGAGCCTGCTTGCGGCGGGCAAACGTTCGGTTGAAGAAACGATCGTCGCGGGAGGGATGTCACGCCTTGATCCGGCCTGTGACCTGCCCGCAGCACGTCTGGGACACACTCGCGACGGATCCGTCCGCCGGAGTCCCTCCGATCCACCCCTACCCATCCCGCCGGCCCCGCGACGAACCGGCGAAGTGCGCTCGGCAGGCTACCCGCAAGCCCGGCCCCACCGCCCGACCGAGCAGACACCGAGCAGGCACCGACCACGCACGGACCAGGACCCGACCACGCCCGACCACGCCCGCCGGCCCGATCAGGCCCGCCGCGCCCTTCGCCCGCACTACGCTGAACTGCTCGGCCGGCCAAGGGGGATGGATGCGTGTGCGGATCGGCGACCGAAGCGGCGGCCGGGCCGGGCCGACGTGAGCGCCGGGCCGCACGATCCGCAGGGCTCTCGGGTGGTCCTGGTCGGCGCGCACGACTTCGCGCACCTGGCTCCGCTGCCGGCGGTGGCCCGAAACCTGGCCCGCCTGCGGGAGTTGCTCACCGATCCGCAGGTGTGGGGGCTGCCGGCGCAGAACTGCGTGGTGATCGAACAACCCGAACACCGCGACGAGGTCCTGGACGCACTGGCCGATGCAGCCGCCGCCGCGACCGATCTGGTGCTCCTGTATTACGCCGGCCACGGCCTCATCTCGCCGGACACCGAGGACCTGCTCCTGTCCCTCCCGCGCTGCCGACCCGACCGGGCGTACACCACGCTGCCCTTCCAGGACGTCCGCAACGTGCTGCGCTCGGCCCGTCGTGTCCCCGCCAAGGCGGTACTCCTGGACTGCTGCTTCGCCGGCCGCGCGCTGACCGGCGCCATGGGTGCCGAGGACACCCGACTGGCCGAACTCTCCCGGGTGGAGGGCACCTACGTCCTGGCCGCCGCCTCGGCGACCCGGCAGGCGATCGCCCCTGCGGGTGAGCGATACACCGCCTTCACCGGGCGGCTGATCGACGTCCTGGAGCACGGCGTGCCGGGCGGGCCACGGGCCTTGGACCTGGCCACCGTGCACACCCATCTGCACCGCGTGTTGCCGGAGTCCGGCTTCCCCGCACCGCAACAGCGCAACGACGACCACGGTGCCCGGATCGTACTGGGCTGGAACCGGCATCCGTCCGCCGCCGATTACGCGCCTCGACTGCCGCCGCATCTACGGGAGTTGCTGCACGCCCAGGCGATCGCCGCACGCAACTTCACCTACCGGCTCTACGACGCACCGCTCGACGGCCTGGCCACCGTCTACGTACGCCAACAGGCCCGCAGCGCGCCGACCACCGGAACCACGGTCGAGACCCGCGAGGAGTTCCGGGACCACGACCGCGAACGCCACGAGCGCAACCGCCACGACGGCGAACGCCGCAGGCGCCACTTCGTACCCCTGGAGTCGGCCGTGCAACCGGTGGCCCCGGCGCGGGCCGCCGAGGACACCCTCGGCCTGCACCGCCACGTCCTGATCACCGGCGGTGCGGGCCAGGGCAAGTCCACGCTGAGCCTGCAACTGGCGGCATCGCTGGCCGACGACTATGCGGCCCACTCGGCACAGGCGCCGGGTGCCGCGGCCGGCCCCGAGGGCCCGGCGCGTCCCGAGCAGAAGGACTGCCCCGAACGGCTGTTGCCGCTGCGCGTCACGGCCGGCCGACTCGCCGCCGACCGCAGCGCGCTGGTCCCGCGCCTGGTCCGGATCCTGTCCGACGAACTGGCCCCGCACCTGGACTACGCCCTCCCGGACGACCTGCTGGAGAACCTGCCCGAGGGCACCACGTGCCTGTTGATCGTCGACGGCCTCGACGAGGTCACCGATCCGGAGCGCCGACGCGCCCTGGTCGCCGAGTTGGCCGGCCGGGTCCGAAACCCCGACGGCCGCTTCCGGTTGCTGATCACCACCCGCCCGCTGCCCAACGACGAACTGGCCCCGCTGCAACACGCGGCGACCGGGACGTACACCCTGGAGCCGTTCGACCGCGAACAGTTGCGCGAGTTCGCGCACCGCTGGTTCCGCGACCACGCGGACGGGCAGGCACTGGCCGAGGGCTTCCTGCGCCAGACGGAGGCAGCCGGGATCCGGGACCTGGTCCGCATCCCGCTCCTGGCCACCGTGGCCGCGCTCGTCTACCGCAAGCACCCCGGGACACCGCTTCCGAACAGCCGATTCACCCTCTACTGCGACTACTTCACCCTCCTGACCGAAGCCCGTTTGCAGGAGGTCCACGAGCAGCAACAAACCGTGCTGCACCGCTGGACCCTGCGCCCGGCCGCACATCGGGCAAGCGCCGCCTACCTGTTCGAGCACCGAGCCGAACTCGTCGAGCACCTGGCCGTCACCGTGGTCACCGACCCGACCGCCGCCACCCGGGCAGTTCTCGACCTCGCCCTCGACTGGCTCGACTCCCACGGCTGCCGCCCCACCCGTCGCAGCGTCCCCGAATGGCCCGGCCTGGTCACCTCGGTACTCGGCTCATCCGGCGTCTTCACCCACCACACCGACCATCTCCGCTTCACGCACTACAGCTTCGCCGAACACATCGCGGCCGACGTACGGGCCCGCCGGCTGCCGACCCGCTTCGACGCCGCCGATCCCGATTGGGCCCACACGGTGCGTCGGGCCGTCACCGGCGACCTGTTCGCGCACGCCGTACTCACCCACCACGCCCACCGGTACGACTCGGGCGACGCCGTCCTGGCCTGGTTGACCAGAGGAACCGGCGACTACGCGGCGCTGGCCGGCGAGCTCCTGGCCGGCGGGGTCCCCGCTTCGGCCGCGCACGTCGAGTCGTTCGCCGCCCACCTGGTGCTGACCCTGACCATGCCACCGGGACGGGAACGACTCCAACGGGTCGTCGCCGACGCGGCGGCGCTGATCCGGCAACCGGCCGTACGCCGCGTCCTCGACGACTATCTCGCGAGCTGCTACGCGAATCGCGAACTGCGGGTCGGCATAGCCCAATCGTTGATCGCCCACGACCCCGTGATCGCCGCTGACATCCTGCACGACGTGCTGGCCGCGACCGACACCACGGCCTCGGTACGGGTCGCGGCCATGCGCGCGCTGGTCCGATGCGGCCCGGAGCACCTCGCCGAGGCAACCGAGGCCCTGCTTGCCGCCACCACCTGCTCGAACCCGACGGAGGTGCTCGCCCGGATCGATGCCGCGACGGGAATCGCGGCCCTGGGCCCGGAACATGCCGATGTCGCGGCCGAGACACTGCGCGAGATCCTCACCGACGCGCGCACCGCTGCCGACGAACGCGGGCGCGCCGCACGGGCGTTGCGCGAGGTCGGTCCGGAGCACGAGGTGACGGCCGCGAACGCACTGCGCGCGATCCGAACGGCCGCCGACGCGTCCGTCCGCGATCGCAGGCTCGCCGCGGAATGGTTGGCCGAACTGGGCCCGGCCTACATCGCAGAAGCGGCGGAGGCGCTGCATGCGGTCATCGCCACGCCCGAGGTCGGTGCCCTCGAACGCCACACGGCCATCGCGGCCTTGGGCGCACTCGGTTCCGACCAGGCGGCGGAGGCCATCCGCCTGCTGCGTGCGGACCTGGCCGCAGGCGACACCGATACCTTCATCGTCGCAGCGAGCGCGGAGACGCTGGTGCAGTTGGCACCCGACAGCCTGACCGAGGTTCTCGATCCGCTCCACCGGCTCCTGTCGGCGCCCACCAGCACCGCCCACACACGATGCGATGCCGCTCGCACCATGGCACGGCTCGACCCGGATCGGGTTGTCGAGGCCGCGGCCGTCATCCGCGCGGCCTTCGCAGCGCCGACCTCGCGCGCCTACGAGCGAAGCAAAGCCGCCCTGAGACTCGGCGAGTTGGGCCCGGAGTACATCCCGGAAGCGGCCTCGATGCTGGGCGAGGTTCTCGCTGCCCCCAGCGCGAGCGCGGACGAACGCCGCCGAGCCGCGGTCTCCCTTGCCGGGCTGGGGCCTTCCTTCGTCCCGGCTGCCGTACGACGACTGCGCGCGGTGCTGACGGCTCCCGACGCGAGTACCGCGGATTGCGCACAGACCGCCCAGGACTTGTCGCGACTCGGCGCGGCGTTCGTGCCAGAGGCCGTCGACGTCCTGAGGCGCCTGTTCGACGCTCCGGAATCCTCCGGTTCCCTGCGCAACACCGTCGCGCAGACGCTGATCAACCTCGCACCGGATCAGGGGCCGCGGATGGCGGAGGTACTCCGAGCCCTCCTCGCCGCCTCGGACGTCTCGGACGGCGACCGAATCGAGCATGCCCGCGCCCTCGGCTTGATCGAGCCGGAATGCGTCGCCGAAGCGGCGGCCAGCCTGCGTGCCGTCCTCCATGCGCCGCACACGCACATCACGAACCGGCACCGCGCCGCGGACACGCTGGCCTATTTGGGGAAATCCTTCCTCGAGGAGTGCGTCGACGCGCTGCGGTCCCTCCTCACGGCGCACGACGCCGACGCGAGGAAGCGCACCTGGATCGCCTCCGACCTGTCCTACCAAGGGCGGGAGTGTCACACCGAGGCGGCGAAGGTTTACCGCGAGATCGTCGCCTCCACGACGACGAAGGCCGGCGACCGCGCGTTGGCGGGTCGGTTCCTGGGGTACCTCGGGCAGGGGTACGTCGAGGAGAGCACACGGATCCTGAAGGCCATCATGGTCGAGCCCGATCTCGACAAGCGATCTTGGGTCGAGGTCGTCGCGCGTGGGTCCGACCTCGGCCCGAGCTTCACAGCGGAGCCGGCCTCCGTGTTGCGGACCATCATCCGAGACGCCGGAGGCGCCCCGGGTCCACGTACGACGGCCGCACAAGCCCTCGGCCTGCTCGGACCCGGATATGTCGACGAAGCCCGAGGCGTACTGGAGCAGTTGATCAACGCGCCGCACGCAAACGCCGACGAACGCTACAAGGCAGCTGTCGCGCTCATCACGATCCGGAGCGGCAGCACGAACAAGGTCGCCGAGACACTGCGTGGCCTGGCGATGGAACGGTCGGCGAGCCCTTCCACCCGTGTCCTTGCCGCGCAGTCGCTCGGCTACCTCGGCATCGGTTACGTCGAGGAAGGCGCCGATCGACTGCGCACATTCCTCGCGTCGCCGGACTTCACCCCGGGCGTGCGCGGCATGGCGGCGAACCAACTCGCCCGGCTCGGGCAGGGGTACCACGCCGAAGGCATCCTCGCCCTCCGCCGCTTGCTCGGCTCCTCCGAGACCGAGGCCCATGCCGAGGTCCATGCCAAGGTCGATGCCGACAGCGACACGGACACCGAAACCGATGCCGACACCCAGACCGCCGCCGGTGCCCACGACCGCGTCTCGATCGCTCGACTCCTGTTCGGCTTCGGCCCGCCGTACATCCCCGAAGCCGCCAACGCCGTGCGGGCCGTCCTGGCCGATCCCGCGTCCGGCGCCTATGTGCGCACTCGCGCGGCCCGGCTGCTCGGCGACCTCAGCCCTCGTTTCGTGGACGAGGCGGCCGGGGAACTGCGCCGTCTTCTGGCCGACGCCGACTCCGCGGCGACACCCGTCTCGACTCGGCGGACCGCCGCGGCACTCGGGCTGCTGAGCCCGCGCTTCCGGGCGGAGGCGGCGGAGGTCCTGCGGGGGCTTCCGGCGGGTGGGGTTGCCTCCGGCTACGGGTCGGGGGCAGGGGCAGGGGCCGGATCCGGTTCCGGACTCGGCGCCGGGGACGGGTCGTCCCGTGCCGACGCCGAGCCTGACACCGGGACCGGGGCCGGCGACGCTCCGAGCACCTACGCCCGCCGCGCCGTCATCCGCATCCTGCGCGACTTCGGCCAGGGGTACGCCCCGTAGCGACCCGCCCCTGTTGCAGGCCGAGCCACCGGCCCCGCGTCACGAACTGGTGGCGCATCGCCCACCCGGGTGCACACCGCGCACGCGCACCGGCCACCCACCGAGTACGCCCACCCACCCGCTTCCGTCCGCCCACCAACGCACGAGCCCCCGAGCCCGAACCCCGAGCCCCAACCCCCGAGCCCGAGCGGCGTCCACCCGCGCGTTCCGCACCCGAACGCGCCTCGCCCCACCACATCGCGCAGAATCGAGGCTGCCGGCAGGCACGACCCGCGCCGCGGTCCTCGCGCACCCGCCGTACACCCGCGACCACGCCGCGCGTACCGTATCCACCCGCGCCCGACCCGCACACTCGAACCCCTCCCACTCACACGTCGCCGCTCCCCACCAACCACCCGCCCACCCCGATCGAAAGCGAGCCACCATGACCACCGAACGTCCCGAGCCGCCCGTGATCGCCGGCGAGCGCGAGATGATCCGCGGCTTCCTCGACTACCACCGGGCAACGCTCGCCATGAAGTGCGACGGCCTCTCCGACGAAGACCTGCGCCGCCAGTCGATGCCGCCCTCGACGCTCTCCCTGCTCGGGCTGGTCCGGCACATGGCCGAGGTCGAGCGGAGCTGGTTCCGGCGGGTGATCAACGGCGAGGACATCCCGCTCGTGTGGTCGGACCACGGCGACTTCCAGGTGGCGTACGACGCGAGCCGGTCCACCCGCGCGGAGGCGTTCGCCGCCTGGGAAGCCGAGATCGAGCACTCGCGCCGGATCGAGGCCGCCGCCGAATCCCTCGACGTGATCGGCCGCAACGCCAAGTGGGACCAGGACGTGTCGCTGCGCCTGGTCATGTTCCACCTGATCCACGAGTACGCCCGGCACAACGGTCACGCCGACTTCCTCCGCGAGGGCATCGACGGAACGGTCGGTCCCTGACCCACCCGCCGACCGCGGCATCCACACCGTCGCGGCCGGCCCGCTCGCCATGCCCGTTCCACCCACGGCGGCGGTCGGAATCCGCGCCCTCGGGCCCGGATTCCGACCGCCGCCGAGTCGTTCCCGGCCGTCGAAACCTGGGGCACTTCAGGCCGGACCGGAGGGACACCTCCCGCCGAGCCGGGGACCCGGGGACCTGGGGATCCGGGGACCCTTCACGCCGGACCGGGGGACCTTTCACGCCGGACCAACGGGACCCGTCGCGCCGGACCAAGGGGACACTTCACGCCTCACCAGGGGGGAACCTTTACGCCGACCCGGGGGACACTTCACGCCGAGAAGGGGACCATCCACGACACCTCCCGTATCTGTATTGCGCTTGACCGTCCGGATATGCTCCGCCCGTGATCGACTACACGGTTTCCTCGCACATGGCACACGTTGTGCGAGATGCCGCGCTCCGGGCCGGGGTGGCCCACAGTGAACTCGCGCACCTGCCCGGCCTGGAACCCGAGACCCTGGCGGATCCGCTGTTGCGCGTGCCCACCGCGACCCTGATCCGGATGTGGGAGCTGATCGCACACAACACCCCGACGGGTGCGGGCATCCGGGCCGCGGAGACGGCCGCGCGCGGGCGGCTGCACGTCTGGGACTACCTGTTCACCACCGCCGGGACGTTCGCCGAAGGCTGCCGCGACGCGGCCCGCTACCTGCCGACGATGACCGACCCGGGCGTCGAGATGACGGTGATCGAGGAGGACCGGCGGCTGACCATCACCTACGGCATCGCGCTCTACTCGCCGGCCGCGATGACCGCCATCGACGAGTTCGCCATGGCGCTCATGCTCAGGCGGGCCCGGGACGCACGCGGACCGGGGGTGGTCCCGGTCCACGTCGCCCTCGCACACGAGGCCCCGAAGGACCATCGGCACCTGATCGAGGCCTTCGGCACCCGGTCCATCGACTTCGGCACCCGGGCGAACTCGATGACCTTCCTCGATCTGGACGCCGGGCCGCCGCGCCCGGCCGGCCCGGACGACGAGCTCGGCGTGATCCTGCGCCGCTACGCGGACAACATGCTGGAGAACGCCCGTCCCGCATCGGGCTGGCACGGCAGGTTCCGGTCCGAGGTCGCCCACGCCCTGGGCGAGGAACTCAGCCTCGAACTGGTCGCCCAACGCATGGCGATGAGCCCGCGCACCCTACAGCGGCGACTGAGCGACCTGGAGACCACCTGGCGGGACGAGATCGAATCCGTCCGCCACGAACGCGCCGACGCCCTCCTGCGCGAGACCGACCTGCCGATCCAATCCATAGCCGGTCGACTCGGCTACACCGACGCCCGCGCCCTACGCCGCGCCTTCCACCGCTGGACCGGCCAAACCCCCGACGCCTACCGCCGCGCAACAGCCTCCCGCCCATAACACGGGAACCCACCCGACAACGGACGCAACCCCACCCGAGGCCACCACCGCGACCGTCGCCGGCACGGCGCGCGGCCGACGATCACGATGTCGTCCGCGGCCCGTAGGGTCGACCGCCATGGCAGCACTCGGCATCGACGACCCCGTGGCCACCCGCCCGGCCCGGCTCCCCCGCACGTACCTGGTCTGGCTCGCCGGCACCCAGGCCTCGCTCCTGGGCGACGCCGCCCTGTACTTCGCCCTCGGCTGGGCCGCCACCGCACACGGCGGCAGCACCGCGGCACTGGTCCTCACCGCCGTGACGCTGCCACGCACCCTGCTCCTGCTGCTCGGCGGTGCGGTCGGCGACCGGTTCGGCGCACGCCGCGTACAGATCGTCGGCGACGCCGCGATGCTCGTGGTCACGCTCGGACTCGCGATCGTGGCGTACCGGTTCGGCACGCCCGTCTGGCTGCTCGTCACGATCGCCGCGCTGATCGGTGTGGTCGACGCGTTCCATCTGCCGGCCACCGGCTCGATGCCGCGCCGGTTGGTCGGCCCGGCGCAACTCCCGCGGGCCTTGGCCATGCGCCAGGCCGGTGGTCAGATCGCCGCGCTGCTCGGCGCGCCGCTGGGGGCCGTACTCATCGCCTCCGCCGGAGCAGCCGGTGCGGCCCTCCTCGACGCGGCAACCTTCGCGGTCGTCCTGGTCGTACTGGTCTGCATCCGGCCCGCCTTCGACGTCGAACGCGCCCCCCGGGACGAGCGCCTGACGACCGGAGCCGTCGCCGGGGTCAAGCTCGCCTTCGCCGACCCGATCCTGCGCCCCGCACTGCTGATGACCGCCGTCGCGGCCGGATTCCTGCTGCCCGTGGTGTCCCTGTTGAACCCGCTGCTGACGCGCCGCCACGGGTGGGACGCGGGCGCCGCCGGGCTGGTGGCCGGCGGCCAGAGTCTGGGGATGATCGCGGTGGCGCTGCTGATCACCCGCCGGGGCCACATGCAGCGCATCGGCGTGGGCGCGGCCGCGGGGCTGTGCGTCGCCGCGGTCGGGATCGCCGGAGTCGCCTTCGCCCCGACCGTCGTCGTCGCGACGATCGCGGGCATCGTCGTCGGCGTCGGCTCCGGGATGTTCAGCCTGCCACATCGGCCCCTTGGTCCTGACCGGCGTTCCCGACACCCATCTGTCCCGGATGCAGGCACTGCTCACCCTCGTCCAGAGCGCGGCACTGCTCCTGGCCAACAACGCCCTGGGCGCACTCGCCGACGGCACCGGCCCGACGACCGCAACCACTCTGTGCGCCGCCGCGATCGGGGCCGCGGGCGTCGCGGGCCTGCTCAACAGACCGATGCGCGGTCTACTGCGGCCGGAGTAGGGGACGCGTTGTTTTCGGTTCTGTTTCCGGTTCCGTTTCCGTTTCCGCTTCCGCTTCCGCTTCCGCTTCCGGCCAGCTGATCGCGTAGTGCTTGAGGTCGGCGTCCTCTTTGGTCAGCCGCATGCCGACTGCCGTCATCACGTGTTGGGAGGCGATGTTGTCGTGCGCGGTGTCGCCCATTACCCGGGAGACGCCCGCCTCCCGGGCGAAGCGCAGGAGTTCGCGCAGGGCCTCGGTCGCGTAGCCGTGGCCCCGGGCGGCCGGGATCAGGCCGTAGCCGATGGTGACCGTACCGCTCGCATCGGGCGCTCCGTGAAAGCCGAGCCCACCGATCGCTCGTCCGTCGGCGCGGCGGCGGATCTCGTAGTTGCCGAACGGGCCCGGATCACCGTTGCTCGCACACGTGTCGAGGAACCGCCGACCTCCGGCGACGTCGCCCGCTGTCGGATAGCCCGACGCCCAGTGCGCGTCGTCGGCCGGCGTACCGGCCACCACCCGCTCCGTCTCCGCGACCGTCAGCGGATGCAGCACGAGCCGTGTGGTTTCAAGGTCTCCCATGGGGGTCTGGGCTATCACGGCGAAGCACCGTGCCGCATGCGAATTTCGGGCCCGGGATCCCGACGTTGCGCAACGCTCCGGCGCGGCGGCACCCGGGATCCCGGACCCGGTACTCCGGTACTCGGTCGCAGAGCACCGGCCCACTCGACCCACTCGACCACTCAACGACGCGGCTGCCCGGCCCCGGGTGCCCGGCTGCCCGGGCAACCCCCTGCGCGCCCGAGCACGGCGTACCAAGGTGTCGGGCCCTCAGGGGCGAACAGGCGTTCGTCCGTCACTCCTTGCGCGCCACCAGCACCTGCATGCCGCGCCGTCCGGGTTCGTTGCGTTCGAGGGTCAGGCCGACCGCGCGGCAGCGGTCGGCGAGCCAGGTCGGGTCGATCCGGAGCTTGGAGTAGCTGCCGACGTGCTGGGTCCAAGCGGTGCCGTCGTGGATGTGCAGGAGGTCGTATACGAGGACGGTGTCGTCGTCCGGATACTCCAGGAAGCAGGTGAGCACCCGGTTGTCGGTGCTCCGGATCGGGATGAATCGGTCTATTCCGTGCAGGGTTTCGGTCAGATCCCGATACGTGACGACGAGCCGACCGCCGGGCGCGAGGGCCTTCGTGATGTCGCCGAGCAGCGCTGTCACGTCGTCCTTCGAGGGCAGGTGGGTGAGGGTGTCGCCCATGCATACGACGGCTGCGACCTCGCCCGGTGCGGTGAGTCCGGGCAGTACGGTGCGGATGTCCTCGTGAACCGGCTCGATCGCCGGCAATCCGGCCGCGTGTTCGGCGAGTTCGGCAAGCAGGATGCGACTGGTGTCGACCCCGAAGACCCGGGTGAAGCCCAGGCCCGCCAGCGCCAGACTCTGATTGCCCGGCCCACACCCCAGGTCCACCGAGACGGCGGACGACTCCGTCGGCGCGATACCCAGTTCGGCGAGCAACTCGGCCTGCTCGGCGACGATCGGCGCCAGTTCGCCGCCCAACATCCAGGTGTAGTTCTCGGCGAGTAGCCGCTCGTAGTGGTCGGCAGCGGCGCTGGTCATACCGGGACTCCCGTTCGAACGTTCCAGGAAAACTTCGAGACCTACGCGGTGGCGACGAGCGAGGCGCGGGTGAGCACGGCCTGCTCCCCGCTCGTCGGGAGCGCAACGGTGGCGGCGGACACCCAGGTCGGCACGGCCACGAGCACGGGAGTCGGGATCGGCATCAGGATCGGCATCGCGGCCGGAATCGGAGTCGACATCGGCGCCTCGGTCGCGGCAGCGGCGGCGGCAGCCGTACCGGCCACGACCGTCGGCTCCACGGTCGGCGTGTCGACGCCCGCACTCACGACCGCCGGAACGACCGTCGCCGCAACCGCCTTGGGCGTCACCACGAACCGCAGGAACAGGAACCGGGCGATCCCCGCGGCACCGGAGGCCGTCAGGTAGACCGCCTGCTCCTTGAGCACCTCCGGAGCGGGCTGCAGCGCGTGCAGCGCCAGCATCGCGCCGGTGGTGAACAGGTAGGAGACGCCCGCCGAGAGCGCCGACTGCAGGTGGACCCGACCGCGGGCCCGACCCGCGCCGAAGGTGAACCGGCTGTGCAACTCGGTGGCCAGCAGCGTGAAGACCACGGTCACCACGGCGTTGGCGACGACGATGGACATGTGACCGGACAGGGCCACGAGCACCGCGCTCGACGCCAGTCCGGTGCCACCACCGAAGAAAACGAAACGCATGAACGCGGCTACTGTCTCCGACTTGGCTGCGGCGTTCATGGGTCCCCCGGTCGTCTTCTTCGACTGATCCTCGTCTTCGGCTCCTTAAATCTAGGGGCGATGAAGGGGCAGGGAATCAGTCGTGTGTAGGTACTGGTGTTACTGCTTGGGGAGGACCCGCCCCTAGGGGTACTACTCCCGACGACGCACGGAGGGGGTGACAAAAGTACGCCCTCGCTCCTATCCCGAGAGTCACCTACGTCCCCGGGATCAGCACCCACCGACCGGTCGTCCCTCCTCGCCTCGGAACGCCCGCGGCGCGACCGACTGTTCGCTCCAGCCCCGTAAACAGCCCGGTCCACGGGTGCGGCCCGTACGTTGCAAGGGCCTACCGAACCGTTCGGGGCAACGTCGGCGGCCGGTGCGTACGGGCAGCGCCACGCGGAGATCCACGTCGTCCTCGGGACGGGGATCGGCGATCCGTGCAGGGAGTTGCATGTCAGGGTTCGAGTAAGGGGTGTCGCGGTGGGGGCCGGCATCGATGCCGACGCCCCCTGTCCGCGTGTCCGCCCGCGCGATCCGGCCCGCCCCGCACGGTCTTGCCCGCGCGGCCCACCCCCACGGCCGCACCGCCCACGGCCACGGCCACGGCCACGGCGCACGGTCCGCGCAGCCCCCATGATCATCCCGATCCCGCCGCCCGGAGAATTGGCGGGCGGCGTACCGGCCGCCGCACTCGACGAGGAACAAGGAATGAGGAACCCGGCATGCCCTTGAGCGACCTGCCCTTGACCGACCTGGAAGGTTTTCGCCCGGTAGTACCACAACCGGACGACTTCGACGCCTTCTGGGCCCGCACGCTCGCCGAGGCCGACATGCACCCCCTCGACCCGACCTTCACACCCGAGTCCGGCCCGCTGACCGAGGTGGACGTGTACGACGTGTCCTTCGCGGGATACGCCGGTCAGCGCGTACACGCCTGGCTGCTGCTGCCCACCCGTCGAACCGGCCCGCTCCCGTGCGTTGTCGAATTCCCGGGCTACGGCGGCGGACGCGGTCTGCCTCACGAGCAACTCCTCTACGTAGCAGCCGGGTTCGCCTACCTCGTGGTGGATGTACGCGGTCAGGGCGGGGTTTGGCGCAGCGGCGACACCGGCGACGACGCCCCGGCGGGAAGCGGCTCCACACATCCGGGTTTCATGACCCGTGGCATCACCGACCCGGACCTGTACTACTACCGCCGGGTGTTCGTGGACGCGGTACGCGCCATCGCCACGGCCCGCAACCACCCGGCCATCGATCCGACCCGGATCGCGATGGTCGGCGAGAGTCAGGGCGGCGGCATCGCGCTCGCCGCATCCGGCCTGGTCCCCGACCTGACCGCGGTGGTGGCCGAAGTCCCGTTCCTGTGCCACTTTCGGCGGGGCGCCGACATCGCCTCGACCGGCCCGTACGGCGAACTCGCCCGCTACCTCGCGGCCCACCGCGACCACACCGACCAAGTGTTCCGCACACTGGGCTACTTCGACGCGGTCAACCACGTCACCCGCGCAACCGCACCGGCGTTGTTCAGCGTGGCGCTGATGGACACCACCTGCCCGCCGTCCACGGTATTCACCGCCTACAACCACTACCCGGCGGCCAAGCGGATCGAGGTCTACCCCTTCAACGACCACGAAGGCGGCGGCGCCTTCCAGGACGGGGTACGTCTGACCTACCTCCACACCGCCTTCAACGCCTGATCGCCAGTCGGGCACGCCATCGAAATCCGGGCCGCGTCACGTCCCCCGTCCCGCCACCGGCCCGGCCCGGCCACACGGCCTTGCAACCGGAGCCCGAACCGGGAAGCAACCAGCGAACCACCCCCAAGGCCAACGGCATCCCGACCCCGCACAACGTCGGAGCGCGTCCGCGAACCGGGTCGCCGAGTGGGCGGGGGCGGGTCGGCGAGTGGGCGGGGGCGGGTCGGCGAGTGGGCGGGTAAGCGAGTAGGCAGGTCGGCGGGTAAGGGGTTTGCCGAACCGCCGGGTGGCGGCCGTCCGAATCATGGCGTCAGTGGTGGGGCCCGTGTCGGCCGAGGGTCTCCACCGGGGTCGCGTCGGGGCGGGTCCACTGCGGCACGGGGCGGCTGGTCGGGCCCCAGGTGGCGTTCCCGTCGTGGTCCGAACGCCAGTACCAACACGGGCTGTGCCCCTCGGGCCGGCCCTCCGGGTTGTCCTCCCACGCCTCGCCGCGGCCGTAGGGCGTCATGTCGAGCAGGCCGAAGGACCCGGTGACCGGCTCGTTGCCACGGCTCGTCGTGGAGTAGGTGAGGAAGGCACGGTCGCCGTCGCGCAGGAAAGCGGTGACGAAACCCATGGGGCCGCCGACCGGCCCCTCCACCTCGCGCACCGAATACCAGGGCTGGGTGTAGCCCATGAACTCGACATAGGAGGCCACCTCGTCCCAACGGCCCGTGGTCAGGATGGCGAACGAAACGCCGCGGGCGTTGAGGTAGACGGCGTCCTTCAGTTGCCAGGCCACGGTGGTGCAGCCCTCGCACTGCCCCTGGTGCGGCGCGCCGTCGTACCACATGTGCTTGTAGACCACGAGTTCGTCGCGGCCCTGGAACAGGTCCAGGAACGGGACCGGGCCGTCGGGCCCGACCACCTCGACCGTCCCGTCGAACTCCACCATCGGCAGCCGGCGCCGGGCCGCGGCCAGGGCGTCGCCTTCGCGGGTGTGGGCCTTCTCCCGGACCAGCAGCTCGTCACGGGCGGCCTGCCAGGTGGCCGGATCGACGACGGGCGGGCGGCCGGGCAGCGCGGCGGCCGGGTCACTCGGCGTGTTCGTCATGGTGTCCTCCGTGGTGTCTCGTGCCGGGTGGCGCCGTCCGACGTCCTACAGCCGCTCGGTCGACGTCCTGCAACGGTCACCGGAACAGACTCCCCACCCGGCCGAAACTCATCGGCCTCGGGCCGACGGGTGCACAGAGGCGCTTTCGATGCCGAGGATGGCGGCGCACTCGACGCGCCGACGGCAAGCGGGCACGGTGCCCCGGTCGGGTCGGGATCCCGATCGGGGCCCTCCGGCGCGGCGGTTCAGCCGCAGCAGCCGCCCGCCGATTCGCCGGCGCCCGCGGCGACGGGCACGCCGGAATCGGTGCCGGCGGGGAGGCAGCAGGCACTGTCGGTGTCCTTGGTCAGGGTGTCGGCGTCGCCCTTGACGACGTAGACCTCCCACGGCTCGTTCCCGGGGCCGTGCACCCACACCTTGTCCTGCACGGCGTAGCAGCAGGAGGTGTCGTTCTCCTCCAGGGTGATCAGACCGGACTCGCTCAGCCGGGCGGTGGCGGCGTCGACCTCGTCGGTGGTCTCGACCTCGACGCCGAGGTGGTCCATGACGGTGTCCTGACCGGCTTCGCCCTGGATGAGGACGAGCTTGAGGGGCGGGGTGGCGATGGCGAAGTTGGCATAGCCCTCGCGGAGCTTGGCGGGCGCGGTACCGAAGAGCTTGGTGTAGAAGGCGATCGAGGCGTCGAGGTCGCCGACGCGCAGGGCGAGTTGGGCGCGGGACATGGTGATTCCTCCGGGCTTGGGGCCGGTCACGGGGATGCGCGGCGAAGGGCCGCATCCCTGCTTCGACGGTTGTCGATACAGAAGAGCTTGGCTCCTGGATCGACATCTGTCAATATCGACGTATGTCGAATCAGATGGCGGTCGAGACGGTCGGACCAAGCGCGGCGCCGTGCTGCCCTCCGGTGGCGCGCGAGCCGCTGGCCGCACCGGCGGCCGAGCGGTACGCGGCGATGTTCAAGGCACTGGGCGACCCGGTCCGACTGCGGCTGTTCTCGATGATCGCCTCACGCGGCGGGGACGAGGTGTGCGTGTGCGACATCCTCGACGTCGGGGTCTCCCAGCCCACGGTCAGCCACCATCTGAAGAAGCTGCGCGAGGCCGGGCTGATCACCGGCGAGCGGCGCGGGACGTGGGTGTACTACCGGCCCGTCGCCGGGACCACGTCCGCACTGTCCGCGCTGCTGGCCGCGGACGTCTGACCGGCGGGCGCGTGCGACCGGCCGTTGCGTGCGACTGCGGGTGCGGCCGGCCGGACGTTACGGCCGGCGGCAGTTGCGGTGCGACCAGCCGTTGCAACCGGCCGCAGTTGCGGTACGACCGGCCGTTGCGACCGGCCGGTCACCCGGCCGCCGGTGCCTGGTCCCGCTGCGCGCGGCGCCCCAGCGCCAGGGAGACGTAGACCAGCGCGACCAGGACGGGCACCTCGATCAGCGGCCCCACCACGCCGGCCAGGGCCTGTCCGGACGTGACGCCGAAGGTGCCGATGGCCACCGCGATGGCCAGCTCGAAGTTGTTGCCCGCCGCGGTGAACGCCAGCGTCGCGGTGCGGTCGTACGGGAGGCCGATGCCGCGCCCGATGGCGTACGAGCCGAACCACATCACGGCGAAGTACACGAGCAGGGGCAGCGCGATCCGCGCGACGTCCCCGGGCTCGTCGGTGATGGTGTCGCCCTGGAGGGCGAACAGGACCACGATCGTGAACAGCAGCCCGTACAGGGCGACCGGTCCGATCCTCGGGAGGAACCTGTTCTCGTACCAGTCGCGGCCCTTCGCCCGCTCGCCCTGACGACGGGTCAGGAACCCGGCCAGGAGCGGGATGCCGAGGAAGACGATCACGTTGAGGGCGATTTTTCGGAACGACACGTCCAGGTGTTCGCCGTCGCCGAGTCCGAGCCGGCCGGGAAGCACTTCGAGGTAGAACCAGCCCAGGACGCCGAACATGACGACCTGGAAAACCGAGTTGAGCGCGACCAGGACTGCGGCGGCCTCGCGGTCACCGCACGCGAGGTCGTTCCAGATGATCACCATGGCGATGCATCGCGCGAGGCCGACGATGATCAACCCGGTGCGGTACTCGGGCAGGTCGGCCAGGAAGATCCAGGCCAGGGCGAACATGACCGCCGGGCCGACGATCCAGTTCACCACCAGCGACGACGCCATGAGCTTGCGGTCGCCGGTGACGGTGTCGAGCCGGTCGTAACGCACCTTCGCCAGGACCGGGTACATCATCAGCAGCAGCCCCAGGGCGATCGGCAGCGAGATCCCGCCGACCTCGACCTCGGCCAGCACGTCGTCCATGCCGGGGACGGCCTTGCCCAGGCCGATGCCGATCGCCATCGCCAGGCCGATCCACACGGGCAGGTACCGGTCGAGGGTGGAGAGCTTGCCGGCGACCGCGACGGACCCGTCGGGCGTGCCCGATCGGTGGTCGGTGGCGGTCATCGGACGGGCCCGTACGGCGCGTGCGGCCGGTTGTCGGTGGCGGTCATCAGCAGGGCCTCTTCCGGGCGTTGGCGACGGTGTCGCGTGCGGTGTCCGCGAGTTCGCCCAGGGCGGCGGCGACGGCACCGATGCCCTCGGGCCTGAGCCGGTAGTAGACGAACCGCCCGCACGGCTCGGTGTCGACCAGGCCCGCCTCGCGCAGGACCTTGAGGTGGTTGGACAGATTCGTCTGTTTGGCGCCGGTCTCCTCGATCAGGTGGCACACGCACAGCGACTCGCCCGCCAGCAGCCTCACGATCCGTAGCCGCAGCGGGTCCGCCAACACTCTCAACACATCAGCATCGACTGACATCATCATGGGCTGATACGTTACCGGCGCCGGGTGCGGAAGCGAACCCCGCCCCCGCCGCCCCCTGCCGTTCCGCCGCTCCCCGCCGGCCGCGCCACGCGTCGTCGGCACGTCCCCGGAAGGACCTCCCCGTGGTCGAGAAGCCGTCCGTGTTGTTCGTCTGTGTCCACAACGCCGGCCGCTCCCAGATGGCCGCCGGCTTTCTCGAACACCTCGGGGCCGGCCGCGTCGAGGTCCGTTCCGCCGGCTCGATCCCCGGCGAGCGGGTCAACCCGGCCGCCGTCGAGGCCATGAACGAGGTCGGCATCGACATCTCCGCCGCGACGCCGAAGATCCTGACCCCCGACGCGGTGCGGGCGTCCGACGTGGTGATCACCATGGGCTGCGGCGATACCTGCCCGGTCTTCCCCGGCAAGCGATACCTCGACTGGGCCCTCGACGACCCCGCCGGCCGGGGCGTCGAGGCCGTACGCCCGATCCGCGACGAGATCGAACGCCGCGTCCGCGCACTCGTCGACGAACTCCTGCCCACCCGCTGACCACCCCGGGGCGGCGCGGCCCTTCCGCAACCCGCATTCATCGACTATCGTCGATTGACGATGAATGAAACCGCGCCGCGCCCCCGGACCCTTGATGCCGACACCGCGACGACCTACGCGACCTGGTTCAAGGCACTCGCCGACCCCACCCGGGTGCGCCTGCTCAACCTCCTGGCCGTCGAGCGCCGACCGATGAGCGT
Source organism: Embleya sp. L77 (assembly GCF_055557415.1). Lineage (NCBI taxonomy): Bacteria > Bacillati > Actinomycetota > Actinomycetes > Kitasatosporales > Streptomycetaceae > Embleya > Embleya sp. L77. Next base: position 1,943,408 of record NZ_CM145710.1, on the reverse strand, counting down.
CGGCGAGATCGTCGAACGCTCCGAGGTCGGCCAGTCCACCGTCTCGCATCACCTCAAGCAGCTCGCCGAGGTGCGGTTCGTCCTCACCGACAAACGCGGCACATCCGTGTACTACCGGGTCAATGCCGCGTGTCTGTCCTGCTTCCCCACCGCCGCCGACGCCGTCATGGGCCACCCCGTCCCGGACCCGGCCGCCACACCGTGCGAGGAAACACCATGAGCGACAGCATCCCGGCCGACCTCTCCCCGGACGCCATCCACGATCGCTACGCTGCCGCCGCCCGCCGAGCCGCCGCCGGCGAGCACCTCACCGACCCGTGCGACACCGACCGCTTCGGCCCCGCCCTCTACGACGACACCACGCACGTACCCGCGGGCGCCGCCGCCGCGAGCCTGGGCTGCGGCAATCCGCTCGCCGTCGCCGATCTGCACGAGGGCGAGACCGTCCTGGACCTGGGCTCCGGCGCGGGCCTGGACGTCCTGCTCTCCGCCCGCCGGGTCGGCCCCACCGGCCGCGCCATCGGCCTGGACATGACCGACGAAATGCTCGATCTCGCCCGCCGCCACGCGGCCGAAGCAGGCGCCGACAACGTCGAGTTCCTGCGCGGCCGCATCGAGGACATCCCCCTGCCCGACGCGTCCGTGGACGTCGTCGTCTCCAACTGCGTCATCACCCTGTCACCCGACAAACCGAGGGTGTTCGCCGAGATCACCCGCGTCCTGCGGCCCGGCGGCCGACTCGGCGTCAGCGACCTGATCGCCGACACCGAACCCGACGCCCGCTCGAACCCGGCCGACCCGACCGGCTGCCTCGCCGGCGCCATCACCGCGACCACCTACACCGCGATGCTCCGCGCAGCCGGCCTGGACGGCATCACCGTCACCCCCACCCACGAGGCCGCCCCGGGCATCCACGCCGCAATCATCCAGGCCCACCGCCCCCACCCCCACCCGACCTGAGCCCGACCCCGCACCCGCACCCGCACCGGATCCCCAATGCGGCACGGCGACCTGCGGGGCTGCGCCGGCCGAAGGCGATGACACGGCAGTGCGACGACCTCGCCGGTCAGGCGTGGAGGTGCAGCCAGGTATCACCGGCGCGAAGCCACAGCACACCGTCCCGCCCCTGACCACACCCCAGGACAACGCGACCGGGCGTTCGGATCCTGCGCACTTCGACGGTCTCCCATGCGGTTCCGGTCAGTTCGGCGCGGGTGACGTGTGTGGAACGCCGGTTGTGGTCACGTTTGGTCAGCAGCATGCGGTTGCCGTGAACGGCGAGCCCGTCCGGTGCGGTCACCGGGCTGGGCCAACTGGTCACGACTCCGGTGGCTGGGGTGATCCGGGTGAGGAACGTGCCACCGTGTCGGGTGCCGGAGTACCAGGCCAACCACACATGGTCCCGTTCGGTCGCGGCCGCGCAGCCTTCGAGCGGGGTGTCGGGAAGTCGGCCTTCCGGCGCCCAAGTTGCCAGGCCGTCGGGATTCCAGCCGGCGAGCCCGGCTGCCGATTCGGGGTGTCCTCCGTAGATGCCTTCGTCGCCGTAGGCCGTCCAGATCGCCCCACGGGCGTCGGTCGTCAGCACGGGGATGTCGTCGCCGATACAGAACTCGCGCTCCGGCTCTCCATCAGGTGAGTACACCGTCGCGCTCGGCGCCCAGACGCCCTGTCCGTCGTGGCTCGCGCGACCGCCGACCAGCAGAATCCGAGAGCCTGGCAACAGGGCGATGTGACTGGGGCGGACCTGGAGGTCCTCGAGACGCCGACGCCGAACGCTCCCGTCCGCGCTGCGTATCACCAACATGCCGTCGAACGGCATGGACGGGGTCCAACCCACCCAGCCCTTGACGTAGCGACTCCGCTGCAGGTGCCGTCGATGGACCAGCAGGACCGCGAGTTCGCCGCTCGGCCCGACACTCCACCACAGAGCACGTCGCCGGCTGCCCCGGACATCGGCAAAGGCCGGACGCCATACCTTCCGCACCACGATGGCTGTCGCCATGCATGCCCCCGCTTGACCCTCGGCACCCCGGCGGTGCAACCCGGAGGAGCCTAGCGCCGTAAGAGGCTCCTGCCGACGGGACGCACGACACACCGACACCACGAACCGATCGGGTCACAGCCCATCAAGGGCTGTCCTGCAACGGCCGGCCCGCTGGGCTGCCGGCATGATCTCGGCGGGGTCAGCGAACTTGCGCAGCGGGGTTCCGCGAAGTATGTCCTCTTTGATGTTGGACGGGACGTTGACCGACGCGGTGGCCAACCAGCGCCATATCTGGGAGACATGGGCGGCGCGTTACGGACTCGACCCGGCCGCGGTCCACCAAGTGGCGCTGCGAACACGGCCATTGGAGACCTTCGCAGCGGTGGCCCCGGAGCAGGATCCACGGGGATGCCCGCGATGTGGAAGCCGGCCCTGCGAGAAGGGATGACGCGATGACGTTGCATTCCGATGTGGCCGAGTTGCTGGCGGGGGTCGGCATCATCGACGTGGACGTCGACGATGCCGTCGCGGACGAGCACGTGCGATCGTCCGCGTACCGACGCGTCGTCGTGGTGACCGCTTCCTCGCCGAGCCGCGACCGAGACCGCGCGATCGTGGCCACGATCCTGCGCGACCCCATGGAGATGGTGTCCAAGTCGGCGGTGGTCGACCTCGTGGACAGGATCGCGATGAGAGCGACCGGTCCTGCCGAGTTCCGACAGTGGTCGGCCGAAATACTTCCAGAGATCGTCCGGCTCAAGACGCAGGACTACCGCGAGTTCATCCGCCGCCGCGTCCACGACTGGCTGTTCCATCTGTCCATCGAGGACGGTCACGTGCCGACATCGGTCGAGTTGGCGCAGGTCGCGGACTGGATGCAGCGCCTCCTCGCCGAGAAGTCGACGTCGCCGGCGGTCCTCGCCCTGCTCGCCGAGTCCGGCAGCAGAAGGAAGATTCGAAACATCGCGAAGAACCGAGCCGGAAGCCGCAAGTTTAGAACGCGATGAGTCGGTAAGCGGGATCGGCCGGCGCGCCGACTGCCTCACCCACTGGTCCGCCGGGACCGGGATCACCGCACCGATGCCGCACTTGCGCAGGTGGTTCGGGGTCGGCCGGCCGTTGCCCGGCGCGCGCCTGCGCAAGCTCGGCCTCGCCGGATAGCCGACGAGTTCGCGCAGCGGCCGACCGCATCCGCCTCCGCATCGAGTCGAAGATCACTTTGCGGGACAACCATTGGACGATGCTTCGCACCACACCCCATCGACCCGCGCACCGCCGGCCGGCGTCCGGCGCCCGGCGCCCGGCACGAATGTGGGGCGCGAGCAGGCGGATCAGTCTGTGCGGGGCCCGGTTTCGCCGGCCAGTGGCGGCAGCTCGACGGTGTCTGCCGCGGGCGGCGCGGTGACGTCGACCGGTTTGCCGAGGTCGGACCAGTTGATGGTGCCGTACTCGGGATCCGTCAGCCGGACGGGGACCGGATTGCCCGTGGCGGGCACGTACAACCGCGATTCGGTGCCGTCGTCGCCGTTGGGGACGGCCACGACGATCGTTCGCGTACCACCGAGGGACTCCTCCGAGCGTCGTTGCGTGTCGGAGTTCCAGTCCGAGACGACCGTCGCGACGTTGCCGTACTCCGCGGTCTCGGTGACGTCCTCGAAACGCGAGTTGTTCACCTTGATCCGGACGTACTTGTCATGGAGCAGGGCTGCGGCATTCGGGTCGGTGACTCTGCCGGAGGCCGTCCAGTAGTTCCCGGTGGCCTTGAGGTACAGGTCCGGGCCGATCCGACGCAGGTCCAGCCGATGTTCGCCGTAGGTCATGGAACCGACGTAGTTCTTCCCGCGGTGGTCGTAACGAAGGTCGAAGCGAATACGCGTGTCCCGGTGCGAGGATCGGATGTCCCCGACGGCACGCACGGTCGAGATCCCGGTGCCCGCCGCCTGGATCTTCGCCTTCAGCGCCGTGTCGTCGAGCTTCGTGTTGTCCTCGCCGGGATCACCGACCGGGGCAACGGTGGGGGCAACGGTGGGGGCACCGGTAGGGCCGACGGCCGACGGGGTGCCGACGGCCGCCTTCGAGGTCGAGGTCGAATCGTTCCCGCACCCGGCCGCGAGCAGAATTCCGACCAGTACCGTGAGGCCAAGGCTGTACTGCCGTGTACGCAATTCATCGCTCCCGGGTGGATCCGTGTCGGCGTCGACCCGACGGTGTTCGGGCCCGCTCGGCACTCCGACGCACCCCGAAGAATTCCGGTTCCCACCGCCGCGGCAAGGGCCGGCCCCCAGCCGGTGCCGGGCGCCGCGATCCCGTGAAGGCTTCCGGTCACAGCACCCGTGCTCCCCCGCCGGGTCGCATCTCGGGTGCCATTCCGGTCAACGGCCGCGCCGCACCCCGAACAAGCCGTCTCGCAGCTCCAGTTCCGCTGTCGCCGGCGAAGCCAACAACAACGTCTGACCATGGGCCCATATCGCGATCAAAGCGCGAGATGCATGATGTGCAGCCCGACATAACCATGCTTCGGATGCTTGAAGCCCTCCGGCAACGTACCGATCACCTCGAACCCGAGGTCGCGATACAGCCGCACGGCATACACGTTCGTCTCGACCACCGCATTGAACTGCATCGCCCGATACCCCTGTGAACGAGCCCACTCGATCGAGTACTCGCACAGCGCCCGCCCGACCCCCTGACCCGAGCGAGCAGGATCGACCATGTAACTCGCACTCGCGATATGCGAGCCGTTGCCCATGTGATTGCGATTCATCTTCGCCGTACCGAGAACCGCCCCACCCTCGTCCACCGCAACCACGGTCCGCGAAGGTGCCGACAGGCACCACCACCCACGAGCTTCCTCCGCCCCCAAATCGAGCGGATACGTAAACGTCTCGCCTGCGGCAACAATCTCGTGAAAGAACGGCCAAATTCCCGCCCAATCACCCTCCGTGAATTCCCTGAGCAACATCGCCCCAGCATGCCGAGCCACCAACCACCCTGCCAACCCGTTTCCGGCATCATCCGCAGCCTCCAAAAACCGCCCGCCGCCCGCAAAGGCCCCCGGCCGGCGGGCGGGCAGGCCCGCGCGCCCGCCGTGGAGCAATTCCCGTTCGTCGGCGACCACGGGCAGGCGCTGGTCTCACCGCGGCGTACCGCAGGGGCTGGAAACTGAACGGCAAGACGGCCGCGACCCGGCTTACGCTGCGGGCATGATGCGAGAGGGGCGTACGTCTCCGCGTGGGCCGTCGACTCCGGACAATCCGGGGCGTCCGCCCGGGCCGAGGTCGCCGGACAAGAACCCGCCGGCGCCGCCCGAGCATCCGCCTCCCGAGCATCCGCCGCCCGCGGCATCGTGACGATCGCCCGGGTGGCATGGGATCGGCTTCCCGTCGAGGCACTCGACGCGGTGAGCGCACGGCTCGGAGCGGAGCCGGCGGCGGTGGATACGGTCGGCGGCGCGAACTGCGGTGCCTCGGCGCTGCTTACCCTCCCCGACGGGCGAACCGTGTTCGTCAAGGCCCAGCGTGAGCGCGACGCCGTGCCCGTCGGTGGCGTCTCCGGCGAGGAGCTCGGCTGGTGGGGCTCGGCCTGGGGGCCGGTCGACGAACTCGGCCAGGAGGAACGGGTGAACGCCTTCCTGCCCGCGAGCGCTCCGCGCGTACTGTGGCGGCTGGAGGTAGCGGGGTGGCATCTCCTGGCGTTCGAGGGGATCGAGGGTCGACACGCCGACTACACGCCCGGATCGCCGGACCTGCCCCTGGTGGTGGTCGCGCTCGCGGAGTTGATCGAATGTCCGGCGCCGGGGCTGCGGTTGCCCAGCGCCTGGGATCGCTGGGGCTACTGGTGCGATCCGGCACAGGAACCGCTCCTCGCCGGAACGTGCCTGCTGCACACCGACCCCGCGGCCTGCAACGTCCTGGTCGACGGCGTCCGCGCCCGCCTGGTCGACTGGGCTTGGCCCGCCCTCGGCCCGGCCTGGATCGACCCGGCCCTGTGGGGCCTACGGCTCATCTCCGCCGGCGGCCACACTCCCGAACAAGCACGGTCCTGGGTGTCCCGAACCCCCGGCTGGCGTACGGCAACCCCGGACGCCGTACGCATGTTCACCCGGGCCGAGGCAAGGCGCTGGGCGGAGTACGCGACGGACGGCGTCTGGGGCGCACCCGAAGTCGCCCACGCCGCCCACGCATGGGCGGAGCTGTGGGCGTGACACCGCCACGACGCGAACCCGCAACCTTCGAACACCAGCGACCGCGCGCCATGAACCCCCGTCGTCGAACGAGCGATCCCCTCGCAAGCCACGACGACAAGCGCAGGCGCGGTGGTACGCACACGCCTCCCGCCCAGCGCCTTCGCAATCCACGCCCGGCAACACCTCGCCGTCACCCTCGGGAAGCCCAGGGTGATTCCCGAACCCGGTCCGCCCACATCAACCCGCCCCCGCTCCGGATCGCACCGGGGTTGGTGTTCGACGTGGGGGGTGGGATGAATGTCGGAGTCGGGTCAGTGGGTGGCGAAGTGGGTGAGGGTGGAGTGGATTTGGGATCGCATGGTGGAACTGCCGAGGTGGCCGGCGTCGGGGATCACCGTCAGGGTGGCTTTGGGCCAGGCTTTGGACAGGTGCCAGGCCGTGTCGAGTGGGCTGCCGAGGTCCAGGCGGCCGTGGATGAGGGCGCCGGGGATGTCGGCGAGGCGGTCGGCGTTGGCGAGGAGGATGCCTTCCGGGAGCCAGGCGCCGTGGGCGAAGTAGTGCGTGACGATGCGGACCAGGGCGATGCGGGCGGCCGGGGGGCGGCCGGAGTAGGCGTCGGGGCGGCCGTTCGGTTCGGTGCCGACCACCGCGTCCTCCCAGGTGCACCAGGCGTTGGTGGCGCGTTCGCGGATCGCCGGATCCGGGTCTTCCACCAGGCGGGCATAGGCCGCGACGAGGTCGTCGCGGTCGGAGGGTGGGACACCGTCGCGGAAGCGTTCCCATTCGGCGGGCAGGAAGCGGCCGACGCCGCGGTACAGCCAGTCGATTTCGGAGCGGCGGGTGGTGGTGACGGCCGGGATGACGATCTCCGACACGCGTTCGGGATGGCGCTGTGCGTACGCCAGGATCAGTGTCGAGCCCCAGGACCCGCCGTACAGCAGCCACCTCTCCAGTCCCAGGTGTTCGCGTAGTTGCTCCATGTCGGCGAGCAGGTGGTCGGTGGTGTTGAAGCGCATGTCCGTGGTGGGGTCGCTTGCGTGTGGGGTGCTGCGACCGCAGCCCCGCTGGTCGAAGAGCACGAGGCGATAGCGCTGCGGATCGAACAGTTGCCGCACTCCCGTCGAGCAGCCGGATCCCGGTCCGCCGTGCACGACCAGGGCGGGTTTGCCGGCCGGATTGCCGCAGGTCTCCCAGTACACGTGATTGCCGTCGCCGACGTCGAGCATCCCGTGGGCGTACGGCTCGATGGGGGGATGTGCAGGGTGTGGAGGAAGTGGCGGACGCGGGGGCGGTGAGGATGGGGAGGAGGAGGGGGAGGTCATCGGCAGGTCCTTTGGGGAGAGGCATCGGGTGAGTTGGGCGGGTGCAACGGCCCTCGGTCGTCCAGCCATGATCGCGGTGACGTCGCCGGGTGTCGCGTTCCGCCATGGCCGACCCCCCATCGCCGACGATCGGGTCACCGATGGCGGCAATTGAGGTCGGAACGTTGCCGCTATGGCTCGTAGCGTGGTCCACGAGAACGGCATTCGACGCGGCGGCGCCGGGGCCCGCCGCGCGCCGTGCGGTGCGCCGGCCACTCGGATCGGGGAGGCGCCCCCGGTCGACGTCCGCACCATCCGAGGAGGACCGCACCACATGAGCGACGCCTGCGTGCTCTCCACCCGCACCCTGAACCGCACGCTGCTCCAGCGACAGTTCCTGGCCGCCCGTACGTCCCGCCCGGCACTCGATGTCGTCGAGCATCTGGTCGCGTTGCAGGGGCAGGAGCCCAACTGGCCTTATGTGGGGCTGTGGACCCGGCTGGCCGACTTCCGCCACGACGACCTGACGGTCCTGCTCCGCGACGGGCGCGTGGTGCGCTCCGCGACCCTGCGCGGTACCCAACATCTGACCGGCGGCAACGACTTCCACTGGCTGCGACCCGTCGTCCAGCCCGTCCTGGATCGCACCGCCCGGGCACGGTACTTCGCCGTGCAGACCGCCGGGTTGGAGCTTGCCGAACTCACCGACGCCGGTCGAGAGCTGATGGCCGGCCGAACCCTGCCTCGGCAAGAACTCGCCCTGTCGCTCGCCGAGCGCTTCCCGGGCCGCGACGGCCGCGTGCTCGCGGGGGCGGTGGAGCTGCTGGTACCGATGGTGCACGCCCCGGCCACCGGCGCCTGGGGCGCCTGGGGCAACCGACCCGCCATCGCCATCACCCTCGCGGAGCACCGGAGCGGCCGATCGATGGCGGCGCCGCGAGTCGAGACGATGATCCGCCGCTACCTGGCGGCGTTCGGCCCGGCCGGCGTCATGGACATCCAGGCGTGGTCGGGGTTGACCCGCCTGCGCAAGACTCTCGACGGCCTGCATTCACAGTTGCGCGTGTTCCACGACGAGCGCGGCACCGAACTCTTCGATCTGCCGGACGCGCCGCTCGCCGACCCGGACATGCCCGTCCCGGTGCGCTTTCTGCCCGCCTTCGACAATCTCCTCCTCGGGCACACGGATCGCACCCGAGTGATCAGTGAGGCGGACCGCAAGCTGGTGATGCCGGGTCGGGCCATGGTGCATCCCACCTTCCTCGTCGACGGCTTCGTCCACGGCACATGGTCGGTGAAAGGCTCCGCCCTGCTCATCTCCCCCTTCCGGCCACTGTCGCGGACGGCCACGGAGGCGCTGATGGACGAAGCCCGGCGACTGCTCACCTTCGTCTCCCCCGATGCGGCCGAGTATTCGGTCGCCCTCACCTGAGAACGACGGGGCGGGGTGTCGGGCGGTGGCCGGGCGCCGGAAGCGGACGGAACCACACTCGGAGGAGCCCGGCCAGGGAGCCTGTGCGAAAACCGTTGGCGGACCGCGGGGCCACTGCTACTTTTCCGGAGGCCGTGCGAGACAACGAGGAGGTGGTACCCGTGAACGCAGTATCGACATGGGTGCTCCCCTCCGGGGTCACGGTCGGGCGATAGGTCGTCCGGGAGCGCCGTTCAAGAGCACTCCCGAAAGGCACGATCATGCAATTCACTTCCGAGCAGCGCCTCGACGACGGCGTCCTGGAACGCGAATTCACCCTGGGCGAGGTCCCCGGCATCCTGTGGACGCCCGCATCCGTATCCGCATCCGCACCGGCGCCACTGATCCTGGTCGGCCACCCCGGCGGACTACGCCAGATGTACCCCCGACTGGTGGGCCGGGCCCGGCAGTCCGCGGCGGACGGCTTCGCGGCGGCCACCATCGAACTCCCCGGCAGCGGTGACCGGCCCCGTTCCGCCGCCGCCGAGCAGGCCCGCGCCGACCTGCGCCGGGCGCTGGAGGCCGGCGAGCCGGTCGGCGAGGAGATCGTGGACCGGCTCGTCCTCCCCCTGGTCGAAAAGGCGGTCCCGGAGTGGCAGGCCGCCCTGGACGCCCTGCTCTTGCTGCCCGAGATCGGCGGTCCGGTCGGCTACTCGGGGGGAGTGATCTCCATCGGGATCCGGCTGGCGGTGGTCGAGCCGCGCATCTCGGCCGCCGTTCTGTTCGCCGGAAGTTTCGTGCCTCGCGCCCTGTTCGAGGAGGCCCGGCAGGTCACCATCCCGCTGCACGTCCTGCTGCAGTGGGACGACGAGGGGAACGACCGGCAGGCTGCCCTGGACCTGTTCGACGCCTTCGGCTCCAAGGAGAAGACCCTGCACGCCAACATGGGCGGGCACACCGGCGTCCCGCAGTTCGCGGGGGACGCCGCGGCCCGGTTCTTCACCCGGCATCTGAGCTAGCCGCCGACCACCCCGGCCGTCAGGCCGGCAGCAGACGGTAGGCGGTGTCGGCCGGGGTGCCGCTCATCGAGGAGGGGCCGCGGCCCTCCTCGATGGCGGTGGCCGACAGATGCACGACGGCCCCGATCGCGCGGCACCGGCCATCGGCCGTACCGCCGCGATCGGGGTCGACGCGGCCGTCGTCATCCCGGGACACGGCTACCTACGGCCCGAAGGCGTGGCCGATACCCGCCGCGTCAACGACGCGATCGCCGCCTATCGCGACGCGCGTCCGGACCGTTTCCCGGCCGCGCTGGGCATCGTCGAACCCCTGTACGGGCCCGCCGGTCTGGGAGAACTGAGCCGAATACAGGACGAGTTGGGTCTGCTCGGCGTCAGTGTGCATGCCCGCTTCCAGGGTGTGGCCACCGACAGCCCGTTGGTCCTAGCCGTCCTCGAACGCGCGGGTGAACTCGGTCTGGTCCCCTTCGTACACGCCGTCGCCGAGGTCGCCGACGAGGCGTTGTGGCGGGTTCACCGACTGGCCCGGGCGCTACCCGACCTGCCGATCGTCGTACTCGACTGCTTCTCCTCGTTCGAGCAGGGCAGCCACGCATTCACCGTCGCCGAACTCGCGCCGAATCCGGTCTTCGACACGAGCCTGGCCTACCCGGTCGAGCCGATCGTGCGCTTCGTCCGCGCGTTCGGGCACATCGTGTGGTCTTCGGCAGCGACCTGTACTCCCATCCACTCGGCTACACCCACAGCCGCGTGCTCGCCGATCTGCGCGAGGCCGACCTGTCCGCCGCCGACAAGGCCACGATCCTCGCCGGCACCGCCGAGACCCTCCTCGGCCTGTCGCCACCGGCCCCGGCCTCGACCCCGACGCCGCTCCCGCCGCATAGCCCCCGAAGCCGACCTCGGCCCCCTACTGCCCCTCCACGTAAGACTCGACCTTGAACCCGGCGGGCAGCACTCCGCCGTCGAGGGTCCCGGCGAGTTGCCGTGCGTCGGCCTCGTTGTACGTGCCGGAGATCACCGCCTCGCCCGGAATCGCGGACTGCACGCTCGGTGCGACCAGCACCCTGCCGTCGCAGACGATCGCGATGCGGTTGGTGGGCAGCCGACCTCCGGCGGCCTCGGAGGTGAGTCGGGTGAAGGCGTCCTGACCGCTGTTCGTCCACTTGACGGTTATGGTCCAGCCCGAGTTGCCCGCTTCCGGCGCCCTGGCCTCGGCCCCGGCGACGTCGGTTCGGGTGATCACGGCGGGGGCGAGTACGAACCTCTCCGTCAACTTGTCGTCACACGCCACGACTTCCGCGCCGGGCGGGGTCGTCTGTCGCGCCTCCGCGTTTCCGCATTCGGGCCCGCTCGTGGAGGTGGTGGCGCCCCCGGGGCCTGCGTTCGCGGGTGGGAGTGGTGTCACCCTGGCCACCGGACGCACGGTCAGCTGCCCGACTCCGACGATGGCCGCGAGGCGTTGCTTCGTATCCGCGCCGAACCTGGTCGACGAAATGCGCACCACGAGCGCGCCGTTCCGGACCGTCACGTCCTTCACCGGCAGGCCGGCCGAGGTCGCGCGCTTGCGAATGGTCTCCCCCGCGGCGGTCAACTGTGGTGCGCCCAGCGGGGCTTCCGGCGTCAACGTGGCCTCGGCGGTGTTCCGGCCGGGTGTGCCTTCGACGGAATCGGAGCGGTCGCCGTCCTTGAACCCGACCGGATCGTCCGATGAGCAGCCCGCCGCACCCAGCAACACGGCGGTGACCGCGGCCGAGGCGACGAGGGACCGGGCGAGTCGGTTGCGCGAGGGCAGAGTCACCCGCCCCACAATGCCGGCTCGTCGGTCGACTCCGCAGCCGCCCGACACCTTCACGTTCCGCTGCCGGGGCGGGCCTCGATTCCCGCCGAACGGGCACATGTCCCCCATGACCCTTCGTATCGGACCCACAGTGCTCACCACCGCCGACCTTCCGCGCGCCGTCGCGTTCTGGACCACCGCGCTCGGCCTGCGCACCCGCGACGCGGTCGGCCCGGACACCGATTTCGTGGTCCTGATCGACCCGGGCGCGCGCCCCGACCAAGCCCCGAACGGTGACGCCGACCCCGGCCCGACCCCCGGCGCGGAACGACTCAGCCTCCAACTGGGCGAGGTCCGAGAGCGCACCGAACCGGTCCGGGTGCACCTGGACCTGTACGCCGACGACCAGGCCGGCGAGGTACGGCGCCTGGTCGGCCTGGGCGCCCGCAAACTGCCGTGGGACTACCCGGAAGACCCCGACTTCGTGGTCCTGGCCGACCCGGACGGGCACCCCTTCTGCGTGGTGGCCAAGGGATGATCCGGCCCGAAAAGGGCAGTGGCACGGGGTGTGGTCGCCGCCGGTCCGCGCCGACGGCCGCATGAGCCGAGTCGACGCGCAAGGAGACAACCGTGCTGGACAACCGCAACCTTCGTGAGCTGATCCGCCGGTGGCGGGCCACCCCGCAAAGCACCATCGCCCTCTTCGACGAAGCCGACGACGCGATCCGGGCGACCATCGCGACCAAGGAACGCGTGCTGTATCCGGCGGTCCGGGACGCCGACGGGCACCGCACCGGGTACGTCGACGACGCCATCGCGCAGGGCCGCCGGATCGAGGGCTTCCTGGATGCGGCCGAGCGGCTCGGCCCGGACGGCCCCGGATTCCACGACGAGGCACAGGACGCCGCGTCCGCGATGGACGGCCTCCTGGTCCACGAGCAACGCGACCTGCTGCCCGCGCTCGAGCACCTCTCCCAGGACGATCGGGACCGGCTCGAGCGCGAGTACGGCAACACCTGGGTCGACGTCTCCGCCGAAATCACCGCCGCCCGCGCCACCCGCCGACGCCCGTACGGGGGCGCACCGGACGCGACCCACTGAGCGTCGAGCACTCCACGAACGGGACGCGACCCACGGACCGGCCACGGCCCACGAACGGGACGCGTCCCACCGACTACCGCACGCGGCGCACGGATCGGCCACGACCCGCCCGGTCGGACACGCTCCCGGCGACCCGGTACCCCGAGCCTCGCCGCCCCCGCACCCCACGGCTCCGAGCCACGCCCCGAAAGCACCCCCGTACGCCGCCGCCCTCGGCCGACGTCCGCCCCCGGCCGGGTGGCTGCTCCGTCGGCCCACCGCGCAGCCCCCCCAGCCGCGCCCGCACCGTCGCCCCACCCCTCGCCTTCTCCCCGCCTCTCGCCCCACGCGTCACCCTCGGCCGAGCCCTCTCCCCGCGCTCCACCCCCGCTCACCACTGACCGCCCGCCACTGGCCACCAACCACCAACGGCCAACCGCCAACCGCCAACCGCCAACCGCGCCGATATTCGCAGGCAAGCTCGCCCCCGGCCCACTACCCTCGGCCGCGTGAACCATCGCGAGCGCAAGCGGCTGTCGAAATTGCTGGTGGGAGCGGCCGGTCTGGGCCGGCTGACGGAGGCGAGCGCCGCGCTCCGGGCCGGCGCCGATCCGGGAGCCGCCGACCAATACGGAACCACGCCGCTGTACGCGGCCTCCGTACACGGGGCCACCGACGTGGTCCTGCTTCTCCTGAAGGCGGGCGCGGCGCCCGACACCGAAAGCGGTACCGGGTCCGAGGGCACCCCCCTGTGCGCGGCCGCCTCCTGGGGCCACATCGACACCGTCCGCGCGCTGCTCGCCCACGGGGCCGATCCCAATCTCCGCGAGGACCACGGCACGGGCCACTCCCCGGTCGAGTGGGCCGCCAGAGGCCCCTACCCGGAGACCGTGGCCGCCCTCCTGGCCGCAGGCGCAGACCCGCCCCGCACCGACTGAGCAATTCCCTCCCGAGACCGGCCTGCCGGCGAACGTCCCGGCCGGCGGCAGCCGTCGGAGGGCTTTCCTCCATTCACGTCGGAGAGCTTTCCTCGCTTCACAACGCAATCGCGCGATGGGCCAACGCCGCGTCGACGATCTCTTCGGCCGCCCCGAGCGGATCGTCGGTGGAATCGGGCGAACCGTCGGCGGTCCCGGGCGGATCCTCCACCTCCGCAGGCCGGCCGAAGATCAGGTCGCTCACCGCCGGGTGCGCTACGTTCGCCGTCAACACCAGGAGATACCAGTCGAGTTCGGCATCGCCGGCCAGGATCCGCCGGACGATCTCCACCAGTTCGGCCCGGGTGATGTCGGCAACCCCGGGCCGGGCCGGTCGGGCCGCCTCCAGAGCGAACTCCGCAAGCGTGCGGGACCCGTGGTACTCGACGAAGTCCCCGATCGAGTAGTCGTGCCCCGTCGTCGCTCGGAAGGCGGCCATCGCCGCCTCCGCCGCGCCCGCTCCGCCGCCGCCCCGAATCAGCTCACCGATCCGCTCTATCTCGGCGGCCACCTCGGCCAGTCGCTCCGGATCGACAACCGGCGGCGACAACTCCGTCCGCAGGTCCATGCCCCTCCTCGCCCGACACATCCCACCGGCAGGCTACGGAACCGCAGGTCCCGACCCGATCGAATCCCGCCCTCCCGGCCCCCTTCGCTCAGCCGAGTTGCTGCTTCTCCACCTCGGTGACCACCAGTTCGCACAACTCGTGCGTACGCAACGCGTCGTCCAGGTCGGGAAGGACTCCCGTGCGGACCCCGTCCAGGAAGGTCAGCACGACCTGCTCGATCCCGCGTTGGCGTGCGATCGGGGTCCAGTCGCCGCGCCGGTGGGTGGTCGGGCGACCGTCCTGGTAGTCGACCACGTCGGCCAGGTTGTACACCTCGCGCGTGGCGTCGCGGCCGGAAACCTCCAGGATCTCCTCGTTCGATCCGCTGCGCAGGTTGAGCGTGCCGATCGCGCTGAAGCCCGCGCCGGACAGGTGCAGCACGAAGTGCTGGGCGAGGCCGTCCACGACCCGGGCCCGCACGTCGACGTGCTCGATCTCGCCGGGGGCCAGGAAGCGCAGCGTGTCGACCACGTGGATCAGGTCGTCGAAGGCGACCGTACGCAACTCGCGTGCGGTGTCGACACGATTGCGGCGGATGGTGATCAGGTCGCGCGGCAATGTGCGGCTCTCCACGTAGGCCGGCACGTGCCGCCGGTTGAAGCCGACCATCAGGCCGACGCCGCGCGCCCGGGACAGGTCGATCAGCCGCGCGCTCTCGTCCAGGCTGTACGCCAGCGGCTTGTCCACGTACGTGGGCACGCCCGCCTCGATCAGCCGGGTCACGATCTCGGGGTGCACCGAGGTCGCCGCGTGCACGAAGGCGGCGTCCAGTCCCTCGGCGAGCAGGCCGTCCAGGTCGGCGTGCCGGTGCTCGACCGGCACCCGGTAGGTCTCCGCGACCCGGCGCAGCGTCGCCGGCGTGCGGGTGTGCAGGCGCAGATCCAGGTCCGGCAGGGTCGAGACGACCGGTAGATACGCCTTTTCCGCGATGTCGCCCAGACCGATGACGCCAACCTTCATCAGGCCACTCCTCCCGCCGGCGCCGCCGGGCCACGCGTCCGGTTCACGGCCCCGTCAGCATATGCACACGCGTTCGGGTGGATCCTTTCAGCGCCGACCCGGATCGTTGCGCTCGTGCGGGTCGACCGGGCCCGGGGTCCGCGATGTCGGCCCCGTTTCCCTCCCGTACCGCCGCCGGGCGGCGATCTCGACCACGGCGGACTGCTCGGTGGGACGGTGCCGGACCACGACGTCGTCCGCGGCCACGTAGTGATCGTCACCGGTCACCACGACCGTAATGCCGGTACCGGGTTCGGCGGCGAACGCAGCGGGCGCGGCCGGCGCGGCCGGTGCGGCCGGGCCGCCGAGCACGCCGGGCACGGCCGGTCCGCCGAGTGCAGCGGATGCGGTGGGCACGGCGAACGCCGCGGGTACGAACGCGACCAACGCGGCAGCCGAGGCGAGTCCGGCGGCCATTACGCGGCTGGGGTTCATCACGTTCGGACCAACGACCGGCCAGGCCGGAGGCGACGGGCGGAGGCCGGCGGCCACCCGAATCGGCGACGGTGGATGCGCGCCTGCGGACCACCCGGACGGAACACCCCCCGAATGGCGGTTCGAGTGCCGCCGAATGCCCGTCGGCGGGGCGGACTGACTTGGAGTCAGCTTCCGTCGACACCACGTGAGTTGCCCGCCGGCCCGGGCGGCGGATCGACCCCGGCCGCAGGCGCGCGGCGCCGGGCGCGGTTGCGCTCCCCCGCCGGCTCGACTCTCCTGGAATCAGGCCCTGCCTCCGACCCCGTCGAACATCCGACGGACACCCCGAGCCGACCCGCCACGCACGCCCCGCCCCCGCCCGCTCCGCACAGCCCCCATCCCGATCCGCCCCGGACGCGCGCCCCCTTCACGCGAGCCCGGGTTTCCGCCATGACCGGGGCCGATCCGCGAGATCGCGCGGCGCATCCGTACCGCCGCTCTCCGAAGTCGTCCCCGCGATCCGTGGCCGGGGTTCGGTGAACCTCCCGGCCATGGCAGCAGAGACCACCGAGAGCCGAGGGAGAGTCTCCGTGAGCGTGCCACACACCGCGATCATCATGCCCGGCGTTGGCTCCTACGTGCCGGGCGCACTGCGCCGGCTCCAGGATCGGCCCGCCGTTCGGGACACCCTGGCCGAGGTCGACGACGCGGTCGGCGACCGGGTCACGCTGTCGCCCTCGCGTCTGCTCGTCGATCCCAAGGCACCGGATGCGCACGAGTTGATGGACCGGCACGAATTGTCGTTGCACCTGGCCATCTATGCCGGTGCGCTGGCCGCGTTCCGGCTGCTCGAGGACGATTTCGGGATTCGTCCCGACGTGCTGCTCGGGCACAGTCTGGGCGAGATGGCGGCGTTGGCCGCGGCCGGGGTGTACACGGCGGGCGACGGTGCCCGGCTGTACCTGGCCCGGGCGGCGGCGTGCACGATCCATACCAGTGATCCGGGTGGTCTGCTCACCCTGCGCCTGGCGCCGGGACACACGCTCGAACTGTTGTGCTCGGCGCAATTGCCCGGCCTGGACCTGGCGTGCGACAACTCCGCCGAGCACACCGTGGTCTCCGGGCCGGACGAGTCGCTGGCCACCTTCGCGGCCTTGGCGGAGCGCAAGGCGGTGGCCTCCAAGGCGTTGACGGTGCGCACGTTGTTCCACAACCGGTTGCGCGAGTCGGCCGCCGGCGAGTGGCGCCGGCTGGGGACGGACATCGACTTCCGGACTCCGCGCTATCCGGTGTTGTCGCCGCTGTTGGGCCGGGACTACGCCGACGAGCGCGAACTCCGCGACGGTGTGGTGGGCCAGTTGCGGCACCCGGTGCGCTATCGCAATGCGGTGACCACCTTGCGCGAGCGCGGCATCGAGGTGTTCGTCGAGGCCGGCGCCCGAGACGTGCTCGGCCCGTTCGCGCGCTCCGCCGACGCCCGGGTGCGCACGGTGGTGCCCGTCGCGGCCGGCTCCGACCTGGCCCGGGTCGCCGGTGCGCTGCGGGCGGCCGGCCTGCTGCACGAGGACCTGGCCGCCCTGGCCGAACCCTCGGACGTACCCAGCGGCTGATCCCGCCCGCATCCACCCGGCGGCGGTGCGCGAACCCCCGCAGCGGTCACGCCGGAGGGCACCAACGGCAACCGTGGCAGGTGCGGCACCGACCGCGCCGGCGGCAGTGGCGGCACCAACGCCGGCGGCGCCGGCGGCAGTGGCGGCGGCGAGGAGGAGACGGCGACCGTCAGCGGCGTGCGCACCGTGGACGGCATGCCGCAGGCCCGGTGGTGGCACGCGGCCTATCACCGGCTCGACGACGAGGGCGGCGTGTTCGGCGTCGTGGGCATCCTGACGGAGACCACCGAGTCCCGGCGCACCCGGCTCACACTGGATCAGGCACATCGCCGGCTCGCGCTGTTGGATCGGGCCGCGTTGGAGATCGGTACCACGCTCCACGGTGGCGCCCCGTGCCGGTAAACCCCCGGGCGGGCCCGGTCCACTCCGACGGCCGACGTGATCCACCGTTCGGCGGCCAGCGGTGGCGGGGGGTCGGGCGGCTTTTTACGTTCCTTGTAGCGGAACTTCCCCTGTAGCCCGGTCTGTCGGGTTCGGTTCCGCATGTCCATTGGAGGACGAAATGCGCTGTGCCCGTCTCGCAGTCGTCGGCACCATCGTGGGTCTCACCGTATGCGGTTCCGCAGGCGCGGCGTTCGCCGCCACGCCGATGCAGGCCGACTCCGGCCGTCCCGGCGACACGGTGTTGCTGTCGGACGACAAGCACTGCACCGCGAACACGGCGACCGCTTCCTCGGAGGCGTTCACGGCCGCGGCCACCCTGACCCGTGACGGCGACGAGGTCAAGGGTCAGGCGACCATCAAGGACGTGGCCACCGGCGACTACGAGGTCAAGGTGGTCTGCGGCGAGGGCCAGGAGCTGATCGGCAGCCTGCACGTGATGGGCAGCGCGCCGACCACGGCGTCCACGGCCGGGTTCGGCGGGGTCGACTACGGCGACCCGGCGCTGCGCGTGGTGGGTGGTCTGGTGCTCGCGGGCGCGGCCGGCACCGGCTTCGTCGCGCTGCGCCGCCGGGCCTCGAACCTCGCCTGACCGATGACCCGTTCCGCACCCGAGGCACCCATGGGTGCCGCGGATCGGCAGCACCGACCCGCCGGCCGTCGCCTGCTCTGGGCGGCGGCCAGTGGCGTGCTCGCGATCGGCGGCACAGGTCTGCTGTACGCCGGGTACGACACCTCCGCACCGCCACCGCGCCCGCCCGCCGCCGCGGCCGTGCCGATCGCCGCGCCCACGACCCCGGCCCCGGATGCCCCGGCGCCCGGTGATCCCGCGGCGCCCGCCCCGCCTGCCCCGCCGGCCGAGGCACCGCCGATGCGCGCGTCGATCCCGACCCGGATCCGGATCCCGGAGTTGGGCATCTCGGCCCCGCTGGCCCGGGTCGGCCTGGACCAGGCGGGCGGCATCGACGTGCCCGCACAGGGGGATCGCAACCTGGCCGGTTGGTACCAGGGCGGCGTGACGCCCGGCCAGAAGGGCACCGCCTCGATCGCCGGCCACGTGGACACCGCCGCCGGACCCGCCGTCTTCTATCCGCTGGGCGCGCTGCCGCGCGGCTCCCGGATCGAGATCGACCGCGAGGACGGCAGCGTCGCGGCCTTCGTGGTGGACGGGGTCGAAATGTTCGCCCGGGACGACTTCCCCACCGCGCGCGTATTCGGCGACGCGACCCGGCCGGAGTTGCGCCTGCTCACCTGCGGCGGCACCTACAGCAAGAAGAGCCACTACTCCGGCAACGTCGTGGTTTTCGCCCACCTCGTCCCGTAAGCCCGCCGAATCCGCGCGGGCGTGCAATTTCCCGGGTGTCGACGCGGGTCGGCGCCCGGGCGGGCCGGAAGCGACATATCGAGCCTATCCGTCGATTCGGCGAATCGCGCCGATTCACGGGCGTAGGGCGTCGGGAATTGGCCGGGTCGCCCATTCCTTGATCATCTCCGATGGTTGGTGATTTGGGTCTTGCGAATAAAAAGGGGGACTGGCAATAATCCAATTACCAATCCAAACGGCCCACCCGGCCGGGAGAGGAGACGTCATGATGCGTCTCGCCGATCGCCTGCTGAACCGACTGACCCAAAAGGCCACGGTCGAGGCAGGCTGTAGCAACACCTACTTCTGTGGTGGGGGCGTGCTCTTCCTGTACCAGTGCTGCAAGGACGAGGGCTGCACCACCACGCGCGTCGGCAACTGCTGACCTCGGCCCGGGAGCCGTCGACGGGCGGGGTTCGTCCGCCGTGTCCCGTCTCGGTCGTTGGTGATATTCCGCGGCGCAATATCGCACCGCGGGATTGACCGCAGCGGGATTCATTATCCCGCCGTCGTTATCGGCGCGGATCACTCACAAGGCGACCGCGCCGAGGATCGCATCGACAACCCGCATCCGATGTCGGTACGACACGTATCCTCGCCGCCATGAATCCGGCGAATTTGCGTGGAGTAAAGCCTCGGAATGCGTCGGGCGATCCTGCCGGACTCGACGGCGGGCGGCGAGCTTTCGCCGCCCGCCGTTTCCGCGCGCCCAAAAAGGGGGATAGCCGTGGGCTACATATATGTGGGCTGTGCCGGCCTGATCGGCCTCGTATTCACCGCCTCCGCGGTCACCAAGCTCCGCGATTTCACCGGCTTCGTCGAATCGATCCCGGGCCTGGTGCCCATGCGGGCCCGATCGACCCGGCCGATCGGTTGCGCGGTGGTCGCCGCGGAGACCTCGGTCCCCGTACTCGTGCTGCTCCCGCCGACCCGCGGCGCGGGCTTCGTGGTCGCCGGCGTGCTGCTGGCCGCGTTCACCGCAGCCGTCGGGGCGGCGCTGCGCCGCGGTCGGCGCTCCCCCTGCCGCTGCTTCGGCGCCTCCGACGCCCCGCTGGGCCCGCGCCATCTGGTGCGCAACGGCGTCCTGCTCGCCGCCTCGATCGCCGGGTTGTCGGCGACCGGCCTCGACCCCTCCGCCGATCTGCTGCCCCCGCTCGCCGGCGGCGCGGTCGCGGCCGTGGTCGGGCTGGTCGGCGCGCTCCTGATCATCTCCCTGGACGACATCGTCGACCTGTTCGCGAGGAATGCCTGATGCCCATACTTGTCGTCGCCGTCGTGCTCATCGGCCTGGTGACCGTGTTGAACCTGGTGCTCCTGCTCGGCGTGCTGCGCAGGCTGCGCGGGCAACAACCGCAGACGCCGCACTCCGCCGGGCCGCCGATGGAACTGCGCCCCGGCATGCGCCCCGGCGTGTTCACCGCCACCACGACCACCGGCGAGCAGGTGGGCGACCACGACGCGGGTGGGCTGGTCGGGTTCTTCTCCGCCGGCTGCGAGCCCTGCCACGTGCAGGCACCGCGCTTCGCCGAGCGGGCCCGCGCACTGGGCCGCGAGCGCACGCTGGCGGTGATCGCCGGCGACGACGCCGAACTGCTCGCACTGCTGACGCCGGTGGCCCGGGTGGTCGTGGAGGAGTACGAGGGGGTGGTCCAGGCGGCGTTTCGCAATGCCTGGACTCCGGCGATGTACCTGCTCGGCGAGGACCGACGGGTGGTGGCGGCCGGCCTGAAGATGACGGACCTGCCCACCACCGATCTGCCCACCACCCACCGGCCCAGCGAAGCGCACGCGTGAGCGCACGGATCGCGGCCCGCGACCTGTTCGCCGCCGCCCGCGAGGCGGTCTCGCTCACCTTCCACGCGGCCCCCGCCCAGGCGGTCGGATCGCTGGCGGTGACGCTGGGTTCGGCGGGCGTGCCGATCACCATCGCGTGGCTGACCAAGCTGGTCATCGACCGCCTCACGAGCGGACACGGCGCCGTCGGCGGCCTGGCCGTGGCACTTGCGATCACCGGACTGGTCGCCACCATGCTGCCGGGAATCGGCCGCTACCTGCGCGCCCAGATCGGCCGGGCCACCGGCGTCGTGGGCACCGACCGCCTGTTCGCCGCGGCCGAACGCCAGGTGGGACTGCGCCGGTTCGAGGACCCGGCCTTCCTGGACCGACTGCGCCTGGGACAAAGCAGCACCTCGAGCTTCGGCGTCCTGGTGGACGGCGCGGGCGGCACCCTCCAGGGCGCGCTGACCCTGGTCGGCTTCGTCGGCTCGCTGCTGATCCTCAGCCCGATGATGACCGGCCTGGTGCTGCTCGCCGCGGTCCCGGTACTGGTCGCCGAGCTGCGGCTGTCCCGGCTGCGCGCCACGATGCAGTGGGACTTCGAGCAGGTGCACCGCCGGGAGTTCTTCTACGGCCGGCTGCTGACCGACGTCGAGGCGGCCACCGAGATCCGCCTCTTCGGCATCGGCCCGTTCCTGCGCACCCGGATGATGCACGAGCGGCGCCGCGCCAACGAGGCCGAACGCCGGATGGACCTGCGGGAGTTCGCCACCCAGGCGGTGCTGGGCGCAGTGGGCGCCGCGGTCGCCGGCGGGGGTCTGTGGTGGGCCGTCGCCGCCGCCCGGCGCGGCACGCTCAGCGTCGGCGACGTGACCATGTTCGTGGCCGCGGTGGGCGGCATCCAGGCGGCCCTGGACCGACTGGTCTCCTCGATCGCCTCCGCGCACGGCCAACTCCTGGGCCTGACCCACTACGTGGCGGTCGCCCGCGCCGAACCCGATCTGGTCTCGGCGACAACGACCGTCCCCGCGCCGGAGCCCGGTGCGGGCATCGAGTTCCACGACGTGTGGTTCCGCTACAGCGACGACCACCCCTGGGTGCTGGGCGGCGTCGACCTGCGCATCCCGCGCGGCCGGGCGGTGGCACTGGTGGGACTCAACGGCGCGGGCAAGAGCACGCTGGTCAAGCTGCTGTGCCGGATGTACGACCCGACCCGGGGTCGGATCACCTGGGACGGCGTGGACCTGCGCGACATCCCGCCGGCCGAACTGCGCGGGCGGATCAGCGCGGTGTTCCAGGACCACATGAACTACGACATGACCGCCGCGGAGAACATCGCCCTCGGCGACCCGGACAGCCTGGCGGACCGGGCCCGGATCGAGGCCGCCGCCGAACGCGCGGGCATCCACGACAGGCTCGCCGCCCTGCCGCGCGGCTACGACACGCTGCTGACCCGGATGTTCTTCAGCGAGGCGGACAAGGAGGACCCGGACACCGGCGTGGTGCTCTCCGGCGGCCAGTGGCAACGCCTGGCCCTGGCCCGGGCGTTCGTGCGCGCCGGGCGCGAGCTGATGATCCTGGACGAGCCCAGTTCGGGCCTGGACCCGCAGGCCGAGCACGAGGTGCACGCCCGGATGCGCGAACACCGCGAGGGACGCACCAGTTTGCTCATCTCGCACCGGCTCGGCGCGGTGCGCGACGCGGACCTGATCGTGGTCCTGGACGGCGGTCGCATCGTCGAACAGGGCCCGCACGAGACGCTGCTCGACCGCGAGGGCCACTACGCGAGCCTGTTCCGGCTCCAGGCGGCCGGCTACCAGGAGGCGAAGTGAGGACCCGACGGCTAGGCCGTGTCCGGCGGATCTTGGCGGGGCCGCGCCGCCTGGCACCGCGTCTCGCCGCACCGGAGAAACAGCCGAATAGAACCACTATGCGGCTGCTTCTCCGGCACGCCGAGCCACGGCACCAGACGACGCGACCTCATCCACCAAGATCCACCGGACACGGCCTAGTGCCCGCCCTGTTCGCGACCACCGGACTCGGCGCCGCGGCGCTGCTGTGGGTGCAGCGACGCTATCTGGTGGCCACGGTCGAGGGCCCGAGCATGGAGCCCACGCTGTTCCCGGGCGATCGTTTGCTGGTGCGCCGCACCGGGCGGGTGCGCGCCGGTCAGGTGGTGGTCGTCCGCGTCCCCCATCCCCCGGTAGAGACCGGACTGCCGCCGGGACTAGGGGAGTTGCCTCCGGCCGCGGTTGCCGCCGTCCCGGAGCGCACCGATCTGGCCCCGGCGCCGCAGGGCCGGTTGATGGTCAAGCGGGCGGTGGCCGTGGCGGGCGATCCGGTGCCGGTGGACCGGTTCCCGGTGTTGCGCGACGCCGCCGGGGAACCGGTGCCCGCGCACGCCATCGTCGTGCTGGGCGACAACGCGGCGTCGAGTTGGGATTCGCGCGCCTACGGCTTCGTGTACCGCGACCAGGTGGTCGGGGTGGCGGTGCGACGAATCGCGCCGCCGGGCGGCCCACGAACTTCCCGCGCGGGGCTGGTGTGGGAGGCGCCGGCAGACGAGAATTGCGGCGGATCGGAAACGGGTGCACCGGACGGTGGACGACGCGGGACCTGATTCTCTCGGCGTCGCAAAAAATCAAGCACCGTTTCCCTCGACGTTTCGGTGAGGGATCGCGCAAGGATCTTGGGCGTCCCGAAGCGAAAGGTTGTGTCCCACATGCCCACCTCCCACCGCCTGCGCATGATTGCGCCGGCCGTGGCCGGAGTCGTCGCCGCCACCGCCCTGCTCTCCGGCTGTCTCGGCAACGACAAGGACGACAAGGGCAGCAAGTCCCCCGTCGTCCCTTCGACCGCATCACCCACGGGGAAGGCCACCACGAGCCCGACCGGCAAGCCGGGCGGCACCACGAAGCCCACCGGCACCGCGAGCGGCACGTCCACGGCCGACATCATCGACGCCTTCACGTACAGGACCGGCCAGTGCATCAACCAGGACGGCGCCAAGACCACCGACGTCTCCTGCACCAAGCCGCACAGTGGCCAGGTCGGCAAGGCCTTCGACCTGCCGGCGACGCTCACGCCGGCCACGCCGGGCTACGAGGACAAGGTCGGTGATCTGTGTGAGCAGTACATCGGCCCCCTCCTGGAGCGGCAGCCCGCGTCGCCCAAGCTCACCTTCTCGTACTCGTACCCGCTCGACATGAAGTCCTGGAGCAGCGGCAACCACCAGGCCGCGTGCATCATCGAGCGCGAGGACAAGCAGCCGCTGACCACGATCGTCAAGTAGCGGACGGCGGCCACACGGCAGGCGACCGCCGCTCGCGACCGGCCCCGGAGGGGCCGGTCGCGGGTCGGGGGACGGGCGCGCCGTCGGACCGCCGGGCGTGCGAGGCTCGGGGTCAACAGGCGCCCTTGTAGAGGTACTTGCTCACGTCGGGCTGGTCCACGTTCTCCTTGGTCACGGCCACCAGGTCGGTGGAGATGGACTTGGGGACCGGCTTCTTGTCGAGGGCGGCGACCGCCTGTTCGACGCCCTGGGAGCCGATGTCGAACGGCTTCTGCGCGATCAGGCCCTGGATGGAGCCCTTGCGCAGGGCCTCGACCTGTTTCGGGGTGGCGTCGAAGGCGACCAGTTTTACCTGGCCGGCCTTGCCCGCCTGTTCGATGCCGGTGGCCGCGCCCTCGCCGCTGAACACGTTGGCCGCGAAGACGCCGACCAGGTCGCGGTGCGAGGCGATCGTCGAGGTGACGATGGAGGCGGCCTTGGCCGGGTCGTCGTCGTTGTACTGCACGCCGAGGTAGGTGATGCCCGGGTGCTTTTTGATCTCGGTCTCGAAGCCCTTCAGGCGGGCGTCCGTGGTGGAGATGCCGGGTTTGACGCTGATCGCGGCGACCGTGCCGCGGTCCTGGACCAGGTTGGCCAGGGTCTGTGCGGCGAGCATGCCGCCGCGTTCGTTGTCGGAGGAGATCGCGGTCTCGCGGATCGAGCCGTCGTCGAGTTTGGTGTCCACCTCGATCACCTTCGCACCGCGGGACTTGAGCTGCTGCTCCGGTTGGCGCAGGGCCTGGGTGTCGGTGGGTGCGATCAGTACGGCGTCCGGGCTCTTGGCGGCGACGGCGTTGACCACCGGGGTCTGGAGCGAGGCGTCCCACTTGTCCGCGCCGGTCACATCGAGCTTGACGCCGAGTTCCTTGGCCTTCTGCTGTGCGCCGCAGGCCATCGAGATGTAGAACTCGTCGCCCTTGACGCCCTGCACGAAGGTGATCTTGCGTCCGCCCCCGGAGCCGCTGTCGCTGCCACACCCGGCGAGGGTGGCGGCCGCGGTCAGGGCGATGGTCACGGCGACGTACGTCGGTGTCTTCATCGGGCAGTGCCTCCTGGCGGTGGTGGGGCGAAGCGATCGGCCGCGGGGCGACCGGCGGCCGGGGCGGATGGCGGGTCGGGTCGGGCGGGGCCTCCGGGCGCGGCCCGGGTGGTCAACGGCGTTGCAGGCCGCGGCGGCGCAACTGGTCGGCGTACACGGCGGCGATCAGCACGGCGCCGACCGCCACGCTCTGCCAGAACGGCTGCACGCCCAGGATGACGAAGCCGTTCTGCAGGATGGCGGGGATGAAGACGCCGATCAGCGTGCCGACGACGGTGCCGACGCCGCCGAACAGGCTGGTGCCGCCGAGGACGACGGCCGCGATGGCGCCGAGCGAGTCGTTGGCGTGGCCGCCGATCGTGGTGGTGGTGAAGCGGGCGAGGGACAACACGCCGGCGAGTCCGGCCAGGGTGCCCGACAGGGCGTACACCTTGATCATGTGTCGGTCGACGGCGATGCCGGCCCGGCGGGCCGCCTCGGCGTTGGAGCCGACCGCGTAGGTGCGCCGGCCGAATCGGGTTGTGGCCAGCACGAGTGCGCCCAGCGCGGTGACCACCAGGGCGATCACCACCAACCAGGGGATGCCCAGGAATCGGCCGTTGCCGATCGTGTCGGTGAACCGGGTGGGCACGCCCCGGACGTCCTGACCCTCCGTCAACACCTGGGCCAGGCCCAGTGCCATGCCCAGGCTGCCGAGCGTGACGATCAGTGCGGGCACCTTCGCCTTGGCGATCAGGAATCCGTTGAACGCGCCCCACGCGGCGCCCGCGGCGAGACCGGCGAGCACGCCGAGCAGGATCGCGCCCCAGCCGGCGTCCGGCCCGGCGACGGCGGTCATCGTCTTGGCCGCCGCGACGCCGGCGAACACCAGGACCGAGCCGACCGAGAGATCGATGCCGGCCATGATGATCACGAAGGTCATGCCGACGCCGACGATCAGCAACACCGCCGCGTCGGTGGCCACGTTGCGCAGATTGAACGTGGTCGGGAACTGCTCGGGTCGCATGATGGAGAAGGCGGTCACCAGCACCATCAGGACCAGGAAGGTCCACCACGAGTTGCTCCGGGCGAGCCGGCGCCACAGCACACGGCGGATGAACGATCCGGCGTCCGGGGAGTCGGGGTCGGAGTCGGGGTGTTGCGGGTGCTCCCGGGATGGTGCGCGGCCCCGGTCCACGGGTTGTTCGTCGGCTCGGTTCGCATCCGGGTCGGGGTGCCCCGGCGGTGTGTCCGTCTTGTCGAGGTTCATGCCGGTGCTCCTTGCGCGTCGAGTCCGTCCAGGGCGCCGGTCATCGCGCCGACGAGTTCCTCCACGGTGGTGTCCGCGGCGGTCAGGCTCGCCACCCGCCGACCCAGGCGCAGCACTTCGACGCGATCCGCGACCGACAACACCTCGGGCATGTTGTGGCTGATCAGGACGACCGCGATGCCGTTGTCCCGGACCCGGCGGATCACGTCCATCACCCGGCCGCGCTGGAGCACGCCGAGCGCGGCGGTCGGCTCGTCCATGAAGATCACCTTGTCCGCCCAGGCGACCGCACGGGCGATGGCCACGCTCTGCCGCTGACCGCCGGAGAGCGTCCCGATCGGGGCGTCGATGTCCTGCAACTCCACGCCGAGCCGGGCGAACGCCTCGATCGCACGCTCGCGCATCGTCGCCTTGTCCAGTACGCCCAGCCGCCCGGCCAGGCCGCGGCGCAGCAGTTCGCGGCCCAGGAAGAGGTTGGCCGCGCCGTCCAGGTCGGGCGCCAGGGCGAGGTCCTGGTAGACCGTCTCGATGCCCAACTCCTGGGCGTCCGTGGGCCGTTCCATGCTCACCTGGCGGCCCTCGAAGAGGATTTCGCCGGCGTCCGGCCGTTCGGTGCCGGCGAGGGTCTTGGTGAGCGTGCTCTTGCCCGCGCCGTTGTCACCGATCAGCGCGACGACCTCGGCCGGGAAGACGGTGAAGTCGGCGCCGCGCAGGGCCTGGACCTGGCCGTACCGCTTGACCAGGCCCCGGCCTTCGATCAGGGGTTGCACGTGCCCAACTCCTTCGGGTTGTCGGGTCGTTCCCCGCGAGCCGTCTCGGCCGACGGCCGGGGCGCCACGAGTTCGCACGTGTGTCAGGACGGGGACGAGAGGGGTCGATGCCGCCGACCGTCTGACAACGGTGTCAGTACAGTGCTGGCCCGATGGGCGAGTGTCAAGGGTTTCGCGGATCTCGGCTTGCACTCGGAACTCGCGCTGATCTGTTGGAGATTGAGGTGATTGCCCCGGCGGGCTCGGCTGGCGCCGGCGGCCGGCGAGGAGGTTCGCGGTCCGGATGTCGACAGCTCATCGGCGGCCCGGTACGGTCTGAATGACAACGATGTCAGAGGGAGTGTGCGGCACATGGTGGCTGAACCCCTGGGGGACTCCCCCGAACACGCGGCGTGGCTCGACGCGGAATGCGACCGGTTGCTCCGGTTCGCCCGGGGCGCACGGTTGGCCGAGGGCGGGTTCGGGTGGCTGGACGACACCGGCCGACCGGTCGCGGACGGGGTGCTGCACACGTGGGTGACGGCCCGGATGACGCATGTGTTCGCGTTGGCGCAGTTGCGGGGGGCCGGCGGCGGGGCGGCCCGGGGCGCTGCGGACGGCGCGGGAGCGGGTGGTGGCTGTACGGAGGATGGCGGTACGGGCCCTGTCGGTGGCGCGGACGGCGACGGTACGGACCTTGGCGGTGCGCACGGCGGCGGCACCGACCTTGCCGGTGCGGACCCCGGCCGGGCCGGTGACGTCGGCCCGGACGAGGCGGCGGCGCTCGTGGCGCACGGGCTCACCGCGTTGACGGATCTGCTGCGGGACCGCGAACACGGCGGCTGGCATCCGGTGGTGGACCGGTCCGGGCGACCCGTACTCGACGCCGAACGCCTCGACGGGAAGCGCATGTACGACCACGCGTTCGTCGTGCTGGCCGCCGCGAGCGCGTGTGCCGCCGGCCATCGCGGCGCCCCCGCCCTGCTCGCCGAGGCCCTGGACGTCGTCGAACGCCGGTTCTGGGAGGCCGACCGGGGCGCCTGCGCCGAATCCTGGGACCGGGCCTGGACCTCCGGCGAGGCGTACCGGGGCGCCAACAGCAACATGCACGCCGTCGAGGCGTTCCTGGCCGCCGCCGACGCCACCGGCGAGCATCGATGGCGCACCCGCGCCCTGCGCATCGCCGAACGGGTCGTGCACGAGCACGCCCGGGCCAACCACTGGCGGCTGATCGAGCACTTCGATCCGGAGTGGACGCCGCGCCGCGAGTACAACCGCGACCGTCCCGCCGATCCGTTCCGCCCGTACGGCGCCACCGTCGGCCATGCCTTCGAGTGGTCTCGGCTGCTGCTCACCCTGGCCGCGTCGTTGCCGGATCCGCCCGAGTGGCTGCGCACCGACGCGGTGGCGCTGTTCGCCGCGGCGGTCCGCGAGGGCGGCCACGCGGACGGCCGGCCGGGCTTCGTGTACACGCTCGACTGGACCGGGCGACCGGTGGTCCGTACCCGGATGCACTGGGTCCTGGCCGAGGCGATCGCGGCGGCGGCGGCACTGCATCGGGCCACCGGGGTCGCCGACTACGATGACTGGTACCGAGCGTGGTGGGAGCATGCCGACGCCGTGTTCCTGGACCGGAGGCACGGCAGCTGGCACCACGAACTCGACCCCGACGCGCGGCCCTCGGCCACCGTCTGGCAGGGGAAACCCGACGCGTACCACGCGGTACAGGCCACCCTGCTGCCCCGGCTGCGGTCCGCCCCGACCCTCGCCGAGGCAT
Source organism: Embleya sp. L77 (assembly GCF_055557415.1). Classification (NCBI taxonomy): domain Bacteria; kingdom Bacillati; phylum Actinomycetota; class Actinomycetes; order Kitasatosporales; family Streptomycetaceae; genus Embleya; species Embleya sp. L77. Next base: position 1,914,314 of record NZ_CM145710.1, on the reverse strand, counting down.
TGCGTCGGGCCGCCCGCTGAACCGAACGACCGCCGCCCGACCCGACTTCCGCCTCCCGCCCCGCCGCCGGCTGCACGCTTGGCACCGCAGCTTCCCGCTCCGATCCGCCCCCGGCCCACGTGCCATCCCTCGCCCCGATCCCAGAACCAGTCCCGGTACCAGTGCCACTCCCCTTCCCACTCCCGGTTCCGGGAACAACGCACCATGGGTGCCGGGTGCGAGCCCGGCCGCTCGAAAGGTAGGACCCCCGATGGCCGGCCCGACGACCCCCGAGCGACCGCGTGGGCGCGGTCGCACCACGATGAAGGACGTGGCCGCCCTCGCCGGCGTCGGCATCAAGACCGTCTCGCGGGTGATCAACGGTGAGCCGAACGTCAGCGCCGTGAAACAGCAGGCGGTGTGGGCGGCGGTCGCGCAGACCGGGTTCCGCCGCAACGACAGCGCGGCGCAGCTGCGCTCGGGTCACACCTCCAGCATCGGCCTGGTCCTGGAGGACGCCGCGGACCCGTTCTCCTCCGCGCTGACCCGGTCCATCCAGGACATCGCCCATCAGCACGGCACGGTGTTGTTCAGCGCGTCGTCCGCGGAGGATCCGGACAAGGAGCGCGATCTGGTCCTGGCGTTGTGCGCCCGCCGCGTGGACGGGCTGATCGTGGTCCCGGCCAGCGGCAGCCACCGCTACCTGCTGCCGGAGATCGAGGCCGGGATGGCGTGCGTGTTCGTCGACCGCCCACCGGGCGACATCGAGGCGGACACCGTACTCGTGGACAACGTCGGCGGCGCCCGCAACGGCGTCGACCACCTGATCCGGCACGGACATCGGCGGATCGCGTTCATCGGCGACCGGCTGGAGATCTTCACCGCCCGCGAACGCCTGCGCGGCCATCGCGAGGCGTTGACGGAAGCGGGCATCGATCCGGACCCGCGGCTGGTGTACAACGGGCCGCCGTACGGGGCGGAACTGCGGGCGTGGTTGCGGGCGATGCTCGGCGGGGCCGATCCGGCGACGGCGGTCTTCTGCGGCAACAGCCGGTTCACGGTGGAGACGCTGCGCGAGATACGCCGCTCGCCGGTACAGCCCGCCCTGGTCGGTTTCGACGACTTCGAACTCGCGGACATGCTCACCCCGGCCGTGACCGTGGTCGCCCAGGACCCGTTCGGCATCGGGCAGACCGCCGCGCACCTGCTGTTCCGTCGCCTCGGGGGCGATTCGACCCCGGTGCAGCACATCCACATGCGCACCCGTCTGATCCCGCGCGGCTCCGGCGAGGTCGGTCCGTGACCGGCCCCGCACGCACCGCCGCCGGGCCGGTCGAGGCCCGCTCGTGTGTCACCCGTCCGAACTTCGGTCCAGCCAGGAAGGCCGCCGCATGATCACCGTGATCGGCGAGGCGTTGATCGACCTCGTATCCGTCCGAGGCGGCGATCCGGTCGCCCATCCCGGGGGCAGTCCGGCCAATGTCGCGGTGGGGCTGGGGCGGCTGGGCGCGCCGGTGCACCTGATCACCCGTTACGGGGCGGACCCGCACGGCGAGTTGCTCGCGGCGCACCTGGCGGCGAGTGCGGTCGAGGTGGCGCCGCAGAGCCGGTCGACGGGGCGCACCAGCGTGGCGCGGGCCGATCTGGACGCGGCGGGTGCGGCGACCTACACCTTCGACATCGTCTGGGAGTTGCCCGACGCGGTGGGCGTCCCGGCCGGGTCCCGGTGTGTGCACACCGGTTCGATCGCGGCGACGCTCGCTCCGGGCGCGGACCTCGTGCGGCGCGTACTGGCGGCCGAACACGCGAGGGCGCAGACGGTGGTCTCCTACGATCCGAACTGCCGGCCGTCCCTGATGGGCGATCCGGGGCCGGCCCGGGAGCGGATCGAGTCCCTGGTGGCCCTGTCGGACGTGGTCAAGGTCAGCGACGAGGACCTCGAATGGCTCCATCCGGGGCGCGACTTCGCCGACGTGGCGGATGCCTGGCTGGCGCTGGGCCCGGCGCTGGTGGTGGTCACCCGGGGCGCCGAGGGCTCGTACGGCGTGTGTCCCGCGGGTCGGGCCTCGGCGCCGGCCCGGCCGGTGCGGGTGGTGGACACGGTCGGTGCGGGCGACGCGTACACGGCCGGTCTCCTGGACGCGCTTCGCCGCCGGGGTCTGCTGGACCCCGCCGGCATCCGGCGCCTCGACCCGGCGACGCTCGGCGCGCTGCTCGCGGACGCGTCGGTGGTCGCGGCCCTCACCTGCTCGCGGGCGGGCGCGAACCCGCCCACCGAGGCGGAGCTCGGCGCGTATCGCCGCGCGCACGGGCTCGCCTCCGCGCCGGGGTAGAGGCGCGGGCTCCGATCGACTCGCGCGGTCCGGCCGGGACCCGATGCCGCCGCGGTCCTTCCCCGAAGGTCCGGCCGAGGGTCGTTTTCGGTCACGGGTGGATGACGGCGTGGCGAACACCGCCCCGGGGCCGGTTGCGGGAGCCCTACGGTAAACCCATGACTGTGTCGTCGGATGCCGACCGGCAGCTCGCACTGATCGTCGAAATCCAAGACTTGGCCCGGGAGTTGGGTATACAGGTCTGGTTGCGTGGCGGATGGGCAATGGATTTCTTCCTGGGCCGGACGACCCGGGAACACGGAGATGTCGACTGGTTCGCGTGGGCTCGGGACGCCCCGGCGCTCACCGCGGCGTTCTCCGCGCGAGGATTCGTTCGCTTGGCGCGGGCTCCCGCCGAGCAACAACTCGATTACACGGCGGGTGGCGTGGAGTTGGGCTTCGCCTTTTTGGCCCGTGATCCGGACGGCCACGTGATCGTGGCCGGCGGGCCGTGCGCGGGCTTCCGCTGGCCGGAGGGGATGCTGGAGGCGCCTCCGGGCAAGCTGGGCGGGCTGTCCTGCCCGATCATCTCGCCCGAGGCGCAGATCGAGATCAAGCTGATGACGCCCACGTGGATGCCGCATCGGCCGCGTCGGGCCAAGGACCTCGAGGACATCGAACGACTGCGGGAGGGGATGGCCGGGTAGACCGCACGGACCGGTCGCCGATTCCGGTGGGGTGCGACCGGCCGCGTGGAAGTGGGGGCGGTGGGGCGACCGACGTGGGGTCGGCGTCCGGAGGCGACCGGCGTGGGGTCGGCGCCTCGGGGGTGTGATCGACACGAACGATCCGTCCGGGCATCCGCCCCCACTTCGCCGTGCCCCCACCGGCCGGCCGGATTTCGCGGGTCGTCGGGCATGGGGTATCCCCCACGGCGGGCTATCCGACCGGTTCCAGGCGGGCCAGGAGCCGTGCCGCCTGGCGTTTCAGCGTGCCGGGTGGGTTGCGGTGATACCCGGGCCCACCGCCGCACGCTACTCCCCCGGGGCCCGCGGGGCGGTGCCGGTGACCGGGAGGGGTGGGCCGAAGCGGACCGGGACGCCGGGTGAGTAGAGCACGCTGTCCGGTTCGCCGGTCGCCTCGGGCAGGCCGGCGGCGGCGACCAGGTCGTCGTCGAGATGCAGCAACTCGGCGTGGCGGAGCGGCCATTGCGGGTGCGCGTTGGGCAGGTAGAGGGTACGGCCGGCGACTCGGGTGTGCAGGCCCCAGCGGGCGGTGACGAAGTGTTCGAGCGGGCCGGGGTCGGTCACCGGTGCGCCGACGCGAACCTCGACCGCGCCGCCCCGCGGGGCGCCCTCCAGGCGGTGTCGCCGCGTCGTGTAGCGCACCCGGTCGCCGGTCCGTTCGATGCGCATGCGGGCCCATCGGTACGGGAGTCGCAGCGTGGCCCGGGCGGTCAGCACGGGCAACAGGCGGGCCGCCTCCAGCGAGCGGAAGACGACGCCGCGCCGGCCGGCCCCGTCCACGGAGTACAGCCGCACGTTGGTCTCCGCGAAGGTACCCAGCCACGGCACGCCGGGCAGGCGCAGGAATCCCACGCCCACCATCCGGAACGGCACCAGGCCGACGTAGGTCACGCCGTCCAGGACGTCCGGCCGGGTCCCCTCCGGGAGCAGCGGGGCGACTGCGGCGGGTGGCACGGCCCAGTGCACGAAGGTGAGTTCGCTCCAACGCTGGGTGAGCAGCACGTGCCGGATGCCGCGCGGCGACAGCGCGGTGACGGGTTCGGTCCTCATCCGGTCATGGTGGCCCATCCCGCCCGGCCGCGCGGACCGCCTCGCCGCCGACGGTGCGCGGCCCGGGGCCGGTCAGGGCGGGGTCACCGTCGGCTTTCACGGCGCGGGCCCGGTCGCGGCGTCGTCGGGCCCGTGGGCTCGGGGCGGGTTCGGGCCGGTCGGCTCGGCGACCGCGGCGTGTGTTCGGTCCGGGGTCTGGGCGGCGATCAGGGCTTCGCCGGTGGGTGAGCGGTAGTACAGGACGGAACGCCCGGAGCGGCGGCGCAGGACGAGGTGGGCGTCCAGGAGGACCTTGAGGTGGCGGCCCACCGAGCCGAGGCCCTGGCCGGTGAGGGCGACCAGTTGGGTGGTGCTCTTGGGGGTGTCCAGGCGGGTCAGGACGCCGGCCCGGGCCGGGCCGAGCAGGCGGGCCAGCGGGTCGGGGCCGGGCGGGCGGTGGGCATCGGCCAGGGCGCCCGAGCACGGATAGATCACCGCGTAGTGCCGCTCCTCCTCCCAGGCCACCCAGCCGCGCCCGGGGGTGACCGGCACGAACGACAGGCGGGCGCTGCCGAGTTCGCGCGGCGGGTAGTCGTTCGCGTTGATCCGCAGTCGGCTCGCGCCCAGCCAGCGCATGCCCGGGCGCAGGTCGTCCAGGGCCGCCGCCCATCCGCCGCGGCCGAGTTGGCCGGTGCGGGCGACGATGTCGGCCTCGATGATCCGCCGTCGGCGCGGCCAGTCCGGTCGGACCACCCGCGTCCACACCCAGTCCAGGATGTCCGCGGCGCGTGGGCCGAGATCGGCCCGGCGCAGCGCGGTGGGCAGCGGGCCGCCCATCGACACCTCCAGATCGGCCCGGGCGACCGGCTCCGATGTGCCGCGGATCCCGGCCAGTTCCGCGGCGAAGGCCGGTTCGCCGGTCAGCGGCGGCGGGGGCGTGAGGAAGTCCGCGTTCCAACTGCCGCCGAGGCCGATCCGCAGCAGCAGGGCGGTGACCGGATCCTCGGCCAGCCGGGCCCGATAGGCGGGCAGGTGCGCGTCCAGCCAGGTCCGCTCGCCGGGATGCGCGGCCGTACCCCGTTGCAGCGTCTTCAGCGTCGCGGTGACCTCGGCCAGCGGCGAGATCGCGAATCGGCTGCCGGCGAGGGTGTCCGCGTCGACCCGCCACCACCCCATGCTTTCGCCTCCCGGCGAAACAGTAACGCCCGGACCCCGCCGGCCTCGAAGCTCTGGACATGCGCACCTACCGAGAGCTGTTTCGAGCGCCGGAATACACGCCGCTGTTCGCCACGTCCTCCGCGCAACTGGCCGCGACCAACGTCGGCGGACTGGCGTTGGGCACGCTCGTCTACGACCGGACCGGCTCGCCGTTGCTGGCCGCGTTGGGCATGTTCGGCGGTTCGCTCGCGCAGGTGATCGGGGCGACCGCGCTGATGTCGGCCGCGGACCGGTTGCCGCCGCGGGCCGCGATGACGGTGATCGGGCTGATCTTCGCCGCGGGCACCGCCGCACTGGCGATTCCCGGACTGCCGCTGTGGGCGGTGTTCGCCATCGTGTTGGGCGAGGGCGCGGTGGCCGCGGTGGGCGGCGGCGTGCGCTACGGGCTGCTCAACGAGATCCTGCCCAGGGAGGGTTTCCTGCTCGGGCGGTCCGTGCTCAACATGAGCAACGGAGTGCTCCAGATCGTCGGTTTCTCGCTCGGTGCCGTGCTGGTCACAGTGCTGTCCGCGCGCGGCACGCTCCTGGTGGCCGCCGGGTTGTACCTGCTCGCGGCGATCGTGGCCCGGTTCGGCCTGGCCCGACGGGCTCCGCGTGCGTCCGGTCGGCCGTCGGTCGCCGAGACCTGGCGCAACAACACGGTGTTGTGGTCGGTCAAGCCGCGCCGCTACATCTATCTCGCACTGTGGGTGCCCAACGGGCTGATCGTCGGCTGCGAGTCGTTGTTCATCCCGCTCGAACCCGACCACGCGGGCCTGCTCTTCGCGTTCGCGGCGCTGGGCATGCTCGCCGGGGACGTGCTGGGCGGGCGATTCGTGCCCGCGGCATGGCGGCGCCGGCTGGGGGCGCCGATGTTGCTGCTCCTGGCCACGCCGTACCTGCTGTTCGCGGTGCACCCGCCGCTGCCGCTCGCGCTGGCCGTGGTCGCGGTCGCCTCGGTCGGATATTCCGCGACGCTGTTGTTCCAGGAGCGGCTGATGGCGATGACGCCGGACGAGCTGAGCGGGCAGGCGCTGGGGCTGCACTCGTCCGGGATGGTCGCGATGCAGGGCGTCGGCGCGTCGATCGCCGGCGGGATCGCCCAGGTCACGTCGCCGACGACGGCGATCACGGTGCTGGCCGGGGCGTCCGTCGCGGTCACCCTGACGCTCGCGGCGGGGCTGCGGGCGCATCCGGGGCCGGTGCTCCGGGAGGCGTGAGGGGGCGGGTGGGGTTCGAAGGGTCGAGGTGGCGCGAGGCGGGCGGCGGGCCGGGGTCGGGCGTCGCGCCGGACCCGTGCCGATCAAGGTGATGTCGGTCCCGTTCGAAAGGATGTGCGCATGACCGACACCCCGGCGCCGGCCGCCGTTCTCGCCGACTTCGACGCATACGCCCAGGCCGTCGAGGCCGTGACCGCCGCCGCGCGGGCCTACTACGGCGGCGCCGACTCGACCGTCGACGACGACACGTACGACCGGCTGCTGCGCGGGATCGGCGCCTACGAGCGCGAGCACCCCGACCGGGTGCTCGCCGAATCGCCGGTCGGCAAGGTCGCGGCGGGCGCGCTGCCGGGCGGGGACGTGCCGCACACCGTGCCGATGCTCAGCCTGGACAACGTCTTCGATCCCGAGGGGCTGGCCGCGTGGGCCGCGTCGCTGGAGCGCCGGATCAAGCGGCCGGTCGCGGCGCTGACGGTGGAGCCGAAGATGGACGGCCTGGCTGTGGCGGTGCGCTACCGCGAGGGCCGGCTCGACCGGCTGGTCACCCGCGGCGACGGCATCGCCGGTGAGGACGTGTCGCACGCGATCGGCACCATCGTCGGTCTGCCGGACCGGTTGAGCGAGCCGGTGTCGATCGAGGTGCGGGGCGAAGTCCTGCTCACCGCCGAGCAGTTCGAGAGTGCCAACGAGATCCGTCGGGAGTACGGCGCAACCGTGTTCGCCAACCCGCGCGGTGGTGCGGCGGGCACGCTGCGGGCCAAGGATCGGCCGTATGTGATCCCGATGACCTTCTTCGGCTACGTGGCACTGCCACTGCCGGACGACGAGAGCACGTTCGCCCAGGAGTTGCGCACCGCCGACCACTCCGCGGTGATGGCCCGGGTCGAGGCACTCGGCGTGCTGACCACCGGGCGCACCTCGGCGCGGCTGCGCGTGTGTACGACCATCGAGGACGTACAGGCCGCGGTCGACGAGATCGCCGCGGCGCGGGCGGAACTGCCGTTCGGCATCGACGGTGTCGTGATCAAGGCCGACGCGGCGACCGACCAGGCCGACGCGGGCAGCGGAACGCGCGCGCCGCGCTGGGCGATCGCGTACAAGCTGGCCGCCGTGCACAAGATCACCCGACTCGTCGGCGTCGACTGGGCGGTGGGCCGGACCGGGGTGATCGCGCCGCGCGCGATCCTGGATCCGGTGGAGATCGACGGCAGCGTCGTCGGCTTCGCGACGCTGCACAACCCGGCCGACATCGAGCGCCGCGGGCTGATGGTCGGCGACCGGGTCAGCGTGTACAAGGCGGGCGACATCATCCCGCGGGTGGAGGCGCCGCTGGTGCACATGCGCACGGGCGACGAGACGCCGATCGAGTTTCCGACCGCGTGCCCGCAGTGCGGCGGCGCGTTGGACACGACACAGCAGCGTTGGCGGTGCGCACAGGGCCGCGCGTGCGGTCTGCAGGCCGGGATCCTGTACGCGGTGGGCCGCGACCAACTCGACATCGAGGGCATCGGCGGCCGGATCGTCACGCAACTCGTGGCCTCCGGCGCGGTCGGCGACATGGCCGACCTGTTCACCCTGACCCGCGAACAGTTCCTGGCCCTGGACCGGGTGGACAAGATCGCCGACAAGCTGCTCGCCGGCATCGAGGAGGCCCGGGGGAAGCCGCTCAGCCGGGTGTTGTGCGCGCTCGGCGTACGGCTGACCGGTCGGTCGATGTCCCGCCGGATCGCCCGGCACTTCGGCACGATGGACGCGATCCGTGCGGCGGACGTGGAGGCGATGGCGCAGGTCGAGGGCATCGGTCCCGGCAAGGCCGCGGTGATCGTCGCCGAACTCGCCGAACTCGCCGAGGTGATCGACAAGTTGGTCGCCGCCGGGGTGAACATGACCGAGCCCGGTGTGCGACCGGGAGCCGGTGCGCCGGCTGCGGATGCGGATGCCGATGCCGGTGCCGCTTCCGGTGCCGAGCAGGCGAGCGATGTGGCACCAGTCGAGGCCGGCCCGCTGACCGGGAAGTCGGTGGTGGTCACCGGGTCGATGACCGGTTCGCTCGCCGCGCTGTCCCGCAACGAGATGAACGAACTGATCGAGCGCGCCGGCGGCACGGCGTCCTCGTCCGTGTCCGCCAAGACTGCCCTGGTCGTCGCCGGGGACAAGGCGGGGACCAAGCGGGCCAAGGCGGAGAAGCTCGGCGTGGCGATCATGACTCCGGAGGAATTCGCCGACCTGGTGGGGGCATTGCTTCCGGCGTGAGCGACGGGGAACGGCGGGCGACCGGGTGGTGTGCACCGGTCGCCGTCGTTCCGACCCAGGAGTTTTCCGACGATCCATAGCAGATCGACTGTCACCCCGAGGTGGAAACGGGCGATATCGGTGTGCGGCGCGTCGGACTCCGGCATCGTCGCGTTCGGGAGCCGGTGGTGGCCGAGAGAGTCCGCAACATGCGGAAACCCCTCGGCCGCACCACCCTTCGACGACGAATGGAGTCCCCATGGTCGAGGCACATCCCCCGCGAATACCGCTGCCGTTCGCCCTCGACCGCAATCCGCACGCGCCCGAAGCGGAATGCCGGCTGCTGGACTGGGCCCGACGGCACCGGCTGCTCGATCACCCCGGCACCGAGAAGCGACTGGTCGGCGCCCGACTGGGCGACCTCGCCGCCTACACGCATCCCGATACCACGCCCGAACTGCTGTGCCTGTACGCGCAGTTCATCGCATGGCAGTTCCTCGTCCACGACCGCTACGCGGAACCCGAGGAACACCCCGCACATCCGGGTGAGCCTCTGATCGACCGGATCGAGTCGGTGTACCGCACCGGTCGGGCGGACCCGGCGGCCGGAGCGATGGCGCACGCGCTCGCGGACATCCTGGGGCGGGTCTATCCGGCCATGAGCGCCGAGTGGCGGGAGCACTTCGTCGTCGAGTGCGTGCAGACGCTGCATCGGGTGGCCCGTCCGCCGGCCGGCGCCTCGCCCGGGGCGGCCCACGAGCATGCGTGCGGCGTGGACGCGTACATCCAGCATCGCCGGTTGGCCGGTGGGCAGTTCCCGTGCCTGCTGCTCGACGAGTTCATCGCCGGCGGCGAGCTTGCGGCGGCGATCCGGGACGGCGCCGCGTACGACGACATCCGCAACGCCGAGGCGGACGTGGTGTCCTGGATCAGCGACTACTACGCGTCCCGGGACAGCGCCGGCACCGACTCGCCGGCCGACCTGGTCGGGGTGCTGACGTACACCGAGCATGTCGGACGCGAGCACGCCGAGGCGGCGGTGGCGGCGCGGATCCAGGATCGGGTGGCCGACTTCATGGCGGCCCGGCGCGCCCTACAGGGTGCCGCCGGCAGTGCGGCCCCGGCCGATCCGGAGGCCGAACTGCTGCTGCGGCGCTGCGTTTCGGCGATGCACCATCGCATGGCCGGGACGGAGGCGTGGGCGTGGGAGAACGTGCGCAGCGTCGGCCGTCGAGCGGGCATCGGCCGGGGCCGCACCGCCGGGGGCGGGCTGCACGTTCCGGAGTACGTCGCGGACCTGCTCGATGTGCGCGGTCGGCCGCACGGATGGGACGGGGGCGCCGCGGGGCATCGGTGGCCGTAGGGCCTGCCCCGGATCCCACGTCGGTCCACCCACCGGGTACGGCGCGGGATGCGGGCGCGAGGCGGGAGACCCCGGCGCGAGCCGCGCTCGGTGTCGGGTAGTCTTGCCGCCGCGCCCAACCCTGGGCGGACCGGGTTCGAGTTCGAGGAGGTGGCACCGATTACCGCTGTATCAGGTCGGGTGCTCTCCTTCCACGACCGTGCGGTCCACTTGGCATAGGTGAGTCCGCGAGAGCACCCTTCGGCATCCGAAAGGCTCTCATGTCGGTTTCCGCATCACCCTGCCCCACGTCCGTGATCGTCACCAGGCTGCGTATCGCCGGCTGTGTATTCGCCGAGGACGAGGCCGAGTTGCTCATCGCAGGTGCCGCCGACCCGGCCGAACTGGCCGTCATGGTGGATCGCCGCGTCGCCGGTCTCCCGCTGGAACACGTACTCGGTTGGGCCGAGTTCCGCGGCCTGCGGATCGCCGTCGACCCCGGCGTGTTCGTACCGCGCCGGCGCACGGAGTTCCTGGTCGAGCAGGCCGTCGCGGCGGCCCGTCCCGGGGCCGTCGTGGTCGACCTGTGCTGCGGCTCGGGCGCTCTGGGCGCGGCCCTGGTCGCCGAGGTGGACCGGGTCGAGTTGTACGCCGCCGACATCGACCCGGTGGCGGTGCGGTGCGCGCGGCGCAACATCGCCGCCGACCGGGTCTTCGAGGGCGACCTGTTCGCGCCGCTGCCGGCGTCGTTGCGGGGGCGGATCGACGTGCTGGTCGCCAACACGCCCTACGTGCCGACCGGGGAGATCCCACTCCTGCCCTCGGAGGCCCGGATCCACGAACCCCGGGTGGCCCTCGACGGTGGCTCCGACGGGTTGGACATCCAGCGCCGGGTCACCGCGGCGGCACCGCAATGGCTCGCGCCCGGCGGCCGGCTGCTGGTCGAGACGAGCGAGCGCCAGGCACCGCACGCCGTCGAGGTCTTCCGCGCCGCGGGCCTGATTCCGCGGGTCGTCGAGTCCGAGGAGTGGTACGCCACCGTGGTGACGGGCACCCGGCCCCCCGACCGCATGCCTGATTCCAAGGGTTGATCGGCAGGCCGTGGAGGCTCGCCCCGGCGCCCGGCGTCACGATCGGCTAGCCGGCGTCGCCGTTGCGTGCGGTGTCGTCGAGCGGACACTCCATCCCGGTGTCGATCTCCTCGACGTCCGCATCGCCGCCTGTCTCCTCCACCGCGGCGGCTGCTGCTGCTCGTGCGCTCGCGCAGACCACGCCCAGGCCGTCCTGGATCGCGCGCCCGATCTCGGCCAGCGCGGCCACCTGGGACGGCGTGAGCACATCGAACAGGTGCTGGTGCACCGTCGCCGCGTGGGTGGGCCCCGCGGCGGCCAATGCGGCCAGTCCCTCGTCGGTCAGGCGCGCAACCCAGCCCCGGCGGTCACCTCGGACCGGGCAGCGGGAGACCCAGCCCGACTTCTCCAGCGCGCTCACCGCGTGCGAGACCCGGCTGGTCGACGACAACGCCGCCGCGGCCAGCTCGCTCATCCGCATCTTCCGGCCCGGCGCCTCGGCGAGCAGGCCCAGGATCTCGAAATACGTCATCGGCATGCCCGTCTCCCGGCGCATCCGCCGGTCCAGATGGGCCGCGAGTTCCCTGGTCCCGGTGAAGTACGACTGCCAGATCTCTTGCTCGGAAGGAGTCAGCGAATCGTCGTCGGTCATGACGACAGCAAATGACTTGTTGAACCGTCAACTTATAGGTGCTATGTTTCTGAACGTTCAACAAACGCCGCCGCGGTCCACGGTCCGCGCCGGCGGGCCCACCGATCGCCGGCGCACCGCACCGCACCGCACCGCACCGCACCAAGGAGCTCCCATGACCACCACCGTCGAGACCATCCCCGGCTACGTCGCGGGCACCTGGACCATCGACCAGGTCCACTCGGACGTCTCGTTCTCCGTACGTCACCTGGGCGTGGCCAAGGTCCGCGGTCGCTTCGACGACTTCGGCGGCTCGATCGTCACCGCGGAGAACCCGCTCGAATCGTCGGTCACCGCCACCATCGAGACCGCCTCGGTCAACAGCAACAACAAGATGCGCGACGACCACATTCGCAACGAGGACTTCCTCGACACCGACACGTTCCCGCAGCTGACCTTCGTGTCCACCGGCATCCGCGCCGAGTCGTCCTTGGTCTACCGGGTCGACGGCGACCTGACGCTGCGCGGCGTGACCAAGCAGGTCACCCTCGAACTCGAACTCAACGGCTTCGGCACCGGCTTCGACGGCAGCCCGGTCGCGGGCTTCACCGCCACCACCGAGATCAGCCGCAGCGACTTCGGCGTCACCGGCGGCCCGGCCGGCGCGGCGGTCGGCGACAAGATCACGATCGTTCTGGAGATCGAGGCCAAGCAGGAGGCGTGACGCCCGCGTGCCGACCGGCTCGCGCCCCGAGCCACTGTCGGCACACCCCAGGCATCATCCCGCGCATCCCGCGCATCGAGGCGAGTCCCGACTCCGGTCCGCCGACGCCCCGACCCCGGTCGGACGTCGGCGGACCGTTGCGCCATCACGGGCGCAGCCGTCGGATCCGCCCGCCGGCCCGCCGTTCGGCCCGCCCACCGAGGCCCGGTCCGATTCGGGCGCAGGCCACCGCGGCGGCCAGGCACAGGATCGACAGCGCGCCGAGCAGCAGTGGGATCGAGCCGGCCGCGGAGGACGCCTCGAAGACCGCGCCGAGCAGCGGCGGGAACGCGATGCCGCCGATCATCGAGGCTGCGATCACCCACGCGGCGGCGCTCGCCGACCCCGGGACACGTTCGGCCAACCAGGCCAGTCCGGTCGGGAAGATCGGTGCGATGGCGAGCCCGACACCCAGGTAGGCGTACGGGGCCAGGACCGGCACCGCCGCCAGGAACAGGAAGCCGGTCATCGCCGCGCAGCTGCCGACCACCACCACCCGCGGGCTCAGCCGCAGGCTGATCGGCGCGACCAGGAAGCGGCCGACGGTCATCGCGAGCCAGAATCCGGCGGTGGCGCCGGCGGCGGTCGAGGTGGAGTGGCCGAGGGCCTCCAGGTGGGTGGGTTCCCAGCCGCCGACGCCGGTCTCGATGCCCACGTGCAGGATGTACACGGTGACGAAGGCCGCCATCAGCACCGCCGCCGTGCGCGACGTGCTCCCGCCGGCCCGGGGCTGCGCTGCGCCGCCGGTCGCGGTGTCGCGCACCGCGAGCAGCGGCGGGACGATCAGCACGCAGGCCACCGCGCAACCGACGAACACCGCCGGGTAGCGGTTCGCGCCGAGTGCGCCGAGCAGGGCCGGTCCGGCGATGGCGCCCAGGCCGAAGTGGGCGTTGAGGATGTTGAGCATGGCCGGTCCGCGGCGGCCGAAGCCGGCCGCGACCATCACGTTGAGGCCGTAGTCGATACCGCCGAAGCCGAGCCCCAGCACGAACACCGCGCTCAGCGCGAGCGGCCAGGACCCGGCGAGGCCGAATCCGGCGGCGCCGGCGGCCATCGCCAGGCAGGAGACCGCCAGGAGTCGGCGATCGGGCCCTCGGCGGCGCAGCGCGGCGCCGCCGAGTACGCCGAGCAGCGCGCCGGCGAAGTGTGCGCTCAGCGCGAGACCGGCACCGGTGGGGCCGAGGTCGAACTCGTCGCGCAGCGCCGGAATGGCCGGTCCGTACAGCGCCTGGAGTGCGCCGATCAGCACGAAGGCCACGCAGGCGGCGACCGCCGCGCCGGGTGGGAACGCCGGGACGTCGGCGGGCACTTCGGGGTGGGCCTGCCGCCCGAGGGCGCCGGAGGGGGCGCCGCCCGGGGCGTCGGCCGCGGTGCTCACCGGACCGATCCGATGGCCCGGGTCCGGTCGAGGTCGGCGCGCAGCGTGGGGGTGTCGGTGAACAGGAGCGACTCGATGCCCACGGCCCTGGCCGCGTCCAGGTTCTCCGGGCGGTCGTCGACGAACAGGAGTTCGCTCGGGTGTGCGTCCAGTTGCGCGCACAGGTGGTGGTAGATGCGCGGGTCGGGCTTGGCCAGGCCGAGGTCGGCGCTGAACACCCGGTGGCGGAACACCCGGGCCCACGGCTGCTCGTCGATCCGGCGGGCCATTTCGATGGGGGCGTTGGACAGCAGCGCCAGGGCCACTCCCCGGTCGGCGAGCCCGGCCAGTTCGGCCAACAGGTCGAGGGTGTCCTGGTTCAGGTGCATCCAGGCGGCGAGGTCGCCGGCCACCAGCAGGTCGAGCCGGTCCGGGTCCGGTACCGGCCGATCCAGGCGGGTGCACAGGCCGCTCCAGAACTCGGCGGCACTGAGCGTGCCCGCATCGTAGGCCGCACGATCGGGCCAGTAGGCGGACCAGAACTGCGCCGGGGCGACCCCGACGGTGCGGGCCAGGGCCTCGCTCGCGTGGTCCGGCGGCGGCATGCAGATGACCCCGCCGAAGTCGAAGACGATCCACTCGGTGCGCATGGGAACTCCTTGATCGAGTCGTTTGACGGCTTGACGGGCCTGGACGGCTTCGGGCCGCTGGGCACGGTTTCGGATGACGGTGGACGCCTGACGAACTCGCATCGCATGCGCCGATCACACCGCTCGCGTCGATTGACTTTCGAACATACAACACGTTTGATTGAACACATGGAAGGTTCGGAACGCCAGCTTTTGCTCATTGAGAGAATGCGCACAGCGGAACGCGTCACCGTGGCCGAGCTGGCCGAGGAGACCGGCTGCTCGGAGATGACCATCCGCCGCGACCTCGACCAGCTCGCCGAGCAGGGCGTGCTGCGCCGGGTCCGCGGCGGCGCGGTCAGCCTGGTGTTGCGCGGCGAGGTGTTGCCGTTCGGCGTGCGCGAGCACGAGGCGCCCGAGAGCAAGCGCCGGATCGCCGCGGCGTTCGACGCGCTGGTCACCGACGGCGAATCGCTGATCCTGGACGGCGGCACCACCAGCCTGGCCATCGCCCGGGTGCTGGCCCGGCGCCGGGTCACCGTGGTCCCGCTCGACCTGCATGCGGCGTACGTCCTCGGCAACGCGCCCGACGTGCGCCTGCTGGTCCCCGGCGGTCAGACCACGCCCGGCGCCCTGACGCTGGGCGGGCATCTCACCGAGACGTCGCTGCGCACGCTGCGCGTGGACACCACCGTGCTGGGGGTCTGCGGCCTGTCCGTCGACCACGGTCTGACCGCCAACGATCTGACCGAGGTGCCGATCAAGCAGGCGGCCATCGCCTCCGCACAGCGCGTCGTCGCGGTCTGCACCGGAACCAAGTTCGGCCGCACCGGCCTGGGCCACGTCTGTCCGGCCACCGATCTCGACATGGTCATCACCGACGAGAGCGCACCGATCGAGGCGGTGTCGGGCCTGCGCGACCTGGGCGTGGACGTGCGGGTGGTGTGACCGGACCCCGCTTCGAAAGTGCTCTGCGAGGATGGTTGACTTCAAGTCCCCTTGAAGTTCCATACTCCTCCGCAGAGGACGCTCGGTCCTCGGCGACAACCTCTGGCAACGGGAGAGTTCACATGGGCACCGAATCGTTCGACCAAGCCCCTATCCGTCGACTGGTCGCGGACGCCGTGCAGTTGCAGAACGACCTCGACGCATTCGTCCCGCTGCACACCGCAGACGTGAACATCGTCAACTTCGGCGGCCGGCGAGTGTCGGGCCGGGATGCGTTGGCCTCGGCGATGCGCGAGGCGATGGCCTCGCCGCTGGCCGACGTGGCCACCACCGCCGAGATCCAGGACGTGCACTTCGTCCGCGAGGACGTGGCGATCGTGGTGTGCCTCAAGCAGGTCTTCGACCGACGAGAGGGCGCCGGCGACGCGGACTCGGCCACGCCCGCGCTCCCCTCGGCCTCCGGCCGACTCACCTACGTCGTGGTCAAGGAGGACGACGCGTGGCGCATCGCATCGGCCCAGACGACCCCGATCCTGACCTGAGGAACGCCGATGGCATCCACCGAGGACATCGTCGGCGGCATTAGGCTCGGGCGATCCCGCTCGAACGGGTGAGCGGGCACGGTCGGCCACGAAGGGCGGAACACGTGTCGAAGGCGAGCTTCTCCGGGGTTCATCACGTCGCGCTGAACGTACGCGACCTGGACGCCTCGGTCCGGTGGTACTCCGAAGTCCTGGATTTCGTACCGGTGATCCCGTGGGACACGGACGACTTCGACCGGCGGATCATGCGGCACCCCGGCGGTGTGGTCGTCGCACTGACCCGGCACCGGCACGCGGACGCCGGCGCGGCGTTCAACGAGCGCACGACCGGCCTCGATCACCTGGCCTTCACCGTGGACACCCGCGCCGACCTGGAGGCGTGGGAGGCCCGACTGACCGAGGCCGGCGTCACCCACTCGGGAATCCGGGTCACCCCCACGACGGGCTTCACACTGATCGCCTTCCGCGACCCGAACGACATCCAACTGGAGATGTACCTCGCGTAGCCGCCCGAGCCCTCGCTGCGGCGGCCCGCCTCGGCGCAGGCGACGCCACGCTCGACGCACTCGGGCCCGCTCCGACGCATGCGGCCAACTCCCTTTCCGTATCGGCCTATTGCCCCTGCGTAATGGATCTTGACGCGCTGCGACCGGAGTTGGACCATGAGCGCTCGTGCTTGATCGACGAACGGGGGAACACATGTCGAAGTCGACGCGGAGAGTGGCCGGTCTGGCGCTCGCGGCCACGGCAGCGGTGGGACTGGTGACGACGGGAGCCGGCTCGGCGCAGGCAGCGAGCGGGAGTTACATCGCCACCTACCGGTACCTGTCCGAGTGCCAGAACACCGGCGCCATGTACGTGCACTACGCCGGTGCGAGCACTTACCACTGCACCGGCAACGGCGCGGTCGGCTTCTCCCTGTACGTGGAGTACTGGGCCTGATCCGACACCGGGTACCGCCCCTGCTCTCACCGAGGGGCGGTACCCGGCGGCCCGGCACGCAGGCGGAGAGGGCGGCGAGGTGGGATCAGTCGGTCGGCGTGGTGCCCGGGGCTTCGGCCGGGGGCTTGGCGGCGGTTGCGGGCGGGGCCTCGACGGGTGCTTCGGGTCGGGTTGCGACGGGGGCTGCGGTTGTGGTGTCGGGCGGGGGGTCGGCGGTGGCCAGGTGGCGGGCGAAGAAGGTGTCGATGCGTTGCCAGGCGTCCGCGGCGGCGACCGGTTCGGGGCCGATGCCCAGGATGGTGCGCAGTACGGGGCGGAGCAGCGGCGGCGCGTTGTCGGCCTCGTTGAGGAACGAGTGGCCCGCGTCCGGGTAGAGCTTGACGTCGTGCTCGACGCCGGCCCGGCTCAGGGCCGCTTCCAGCTTTGCCGCCCCGCCGCGGAAGACCTTGTCCTTGCCGCCGTATGAGGCGACGATCGGACACGCGCCGCGCAGCGCGGCGTCCGGATCGCCGGGCAGTTGGGCGTAGTTGGCCGCGGCCACGTCGTAGGTGCCCTGCCCCGCGAGCACCAGCGCGAAGCCGCCGCCCATGCAGAAGCCGATCACCCCGATCCTGCCGGTGCACTCCCCCGCGGCCGACAACCACTGCCGGGCCGCCTCGATGTCGGCGTAGGGCCGACCGCGGCCGGTCGATACCGAGCGCATGACGGAGACCATGCACCGGTTCGGGCCGCGACCGTGGTAGAGGTCCGGCATCAGCGCCAGACAGCCGGCCTCGGCCATGCGATCCGCATGCCGTCGGTTGACCGCGTCCGGCCCCGCCCCCTCGAACAGGACGACCACACCCGGCCACGGGCCCTTGCCCTTGGGGCGCGCGAGATAGCCGGTGAGTCCTCGGCCGGTCTCGTCACGAAGCAACATCGCGGACAGATCAACGGTTTCGGCCATGGCAACGACCGTAGGCGATACCTGCGTCCTCGGGCAGGACCTTTCCCGGCGCGGCACCTCCGACTCCCCGGCGGCCGGAGTGACCTTCGAGGTGACGGGCCCCTCGGCGCCGGAGCGGGGAGGGGCGGGCGAGCGAGCCCGGAGAGGCCGCCTGGCCATCCCTGCTGCCGTCATCCCTGCTGCCGTCATCCCTGCTTCCGTCATCACCGCTTCCGTCATCACCGCTTCCGTCATCACCGGTGTCGTGGACCCGAAGGCGGACACGATGTGCACCGTCGGGGACGGTGAACCCATTCAGCACGCCCGGTCCGCGTCGTGGGCGGACTCGGGTGGAGATCGGGCGCAGTGCAGGAGCGGTAGTAGCGCCTCGTTTCTACGTCCCTCGTAGTACGCGACGTCAAGCCCTGCGGGGGAGTCGTGACCGTGATTCGGCCGCAATACTTTCTAGAGTCAGACCCACACACCAAACTTTCGCGGACCCCGGGTCGGTGGAGCAATCACCGCCCAGTCAGGAGACTCGCCGCATGCGGCATCCGCACCGTCGGCCCGGCACCCACGACGACCATCCGGCAGACCGCCGGCGTTGGTCGACTGCCCGGTCGTTCGGCGGACGCTGTCCGGCCTGACCCGGATCCGCCTCGTTCCACGCCCGACCCGACCGCTTCACCGACACGCGGCACCCGCCCCGGTGGTGTGCCGCGCCCGGACTCCCGCCCGCCCGTGGTGAGTCCTCCCTTGTCTTGACCCCTCGTACCGCAGTCCCCGGCACGTCCGTATGCCTTGCCTCGGCGCGCCGACTTCCGCGTTCCGCCCGACCGGCGATGCCTGCCGCCCCGGGCCGGGCCCGCGGGCCGTTGTCGACCCCTCGACCGACCCGGAGATCCGTTTCCATGGCTACCTTTCTGTATCGACTCGGGCGCTTGACGTTCCGCCGGAGGCGAATCGCCCTGCTGATCTGGGTGGCGATCCTCGTCGCCGTCGGCGTGGGCGCCGCATCCGCTTCCAAGCCCGCCGCCAAGCCGTTCTCGATCCCCGGGATCGAGGCACAGAAGGCCCTCGACCTGCTCGAGGAGCGCAGCCCCGACTCCGGAGGTGGCGGCGCCACCGCGCGCATCGTCTTCCGGGCCCCCGACGGGCAGCGGATCGACGCCCCGCAGAACAAGGCCGGCGTCGAGAAGACGATGGGTGCGCTGCGCGGCACCCAGGAGATCGCCGACGCCTCCGACCCGTTCTCGGCCGCGACGCTGAGCGCCGACGGGAGGACCGCGTACGCGACGGTGGACTACCTGGTCGGGGCCGACCTGCTCAAGGACTCCTCCCGCGACATCCTCAAGGGCGCCGTGAAGCAGGGCCAGGGCGCGGGGCTGACCGTCGAGGTGGGCGGCGACGCGCTGGTCGCCGAGTCGAGCGTCGGCAACGGCGAGATCATCGGCGTGGGGGTCGCGGCCGTCGTGCTCGCGATCACCTTCGGTGCGATGATCGCCGCCGGGCTGCCGCTGCTCACCGCGATCCTCGGAGTCGGTATCGGCATAGCCGGGATCACCGCGGTGGCCGGCATCTTCGACCTCTCCGAGAGCACGTCCACGCTGGCGATGATGATCGGTCTCGCGGTCGGCATCGACTACGCGCTGTTCATCGTCTCCCGATTCCGCACCGAGCTGAGGCTGGGGCGTGAACCGGAGGAGGCCGCCGGGCGGGCCGTGGGGACCGCGGGTTCGGCGGTCGTCTTCGCCGGGCTCACCGTCGTCATCGCGCTGTCCGGCCTTGCCGTGGTGAACATCCCGGTGCTCACCGAGATGGGTCTGGCCGCGGCATTCACCGTCGTGATCGCCGTCCTGGTGGCCCTGACCTTCGTGCCGGCGCTGCTGGGCTTCGCCGGCAAGCGCATCTTCGGCCGCAAGGACCGCAAGCGCGCGGCCAAGCACGAGGCCGGTCTCGGCCACGGTCACGAGAAGCCGAACATGGGCTCGCGTTGGGCCCGCTTCGTACTGCGCCACCCGGTGGCCGTACTGCTGTTCTCCGTGGTCGGACTCGGCGCCGTCGCGCTGCCTGCGGCGAGCATGAACCTCGGCCTGCCGGACGACAGCGCGCAGCCGACCAGCACCACGCAGCGCCAGGCGTACGACATGCTCGCCGAGAGCTTCGGCCCCGGGTTCAACGGTCCGCTGATGCTGGTCGTGGACACCGCCAAGAGCAAGGACAGCCCGGCCGCCGCCGAGGCGGTCCGCCGACAGGTCGAGACCCTCAAGGGCAAGGGTGTCGCCTCCGTCGGCGCCGTCGCCTTCAACGACGCCGGCAACCTGGCCACCATCCAGGTCACGCCGACGACCAAGCCGAGCGACCCGAAGACCGAGACGCTCGTCCACGACATCCGCTCCACCGTCAAGAAGGCCGACTCCGCGAGCGGGTCGAGGACGCTGGTCAGCGGTACCCCCGCGTTGAACATCGACTTCTCGCAGAAGCTCAACGACGCGCTGCTCCCGTACCTGATCCTGGTGGTCGGGCTCGCCTTCCTGCTGCTGATCGCGGTGTTCCGGTCGATCCTGGTGCCGCTCAAGGCGGCCCTCGGGTTCCTTCTGTCGGTCGCCGCGGCGCTCGGCTCGGTGGTCATGGTCTTCCAGTACGGCTGGCTGAACGAGCTGTTCGGTGTCGAGCAGACCGGGCCGATCATGAGCATGATGCCGATCTTCCTGATCGGTGTGGTGTTCGGCCTGGCAATGGACTATGAGGTCTTCCTCGTCACCGGCATGCGCGAGGCGTTCGTGCACGGCGAGAGCCCGCGCGAGGCGGTCGTCAGCGGCTTCAAGCACGGCGCACGCGTGGTCACCGCCGCGGCGATCATCATGATCGCGGTCTTCGCCGGCTTCATCGGGGCCACCGACTCGATGATCAAGATGATCGGTTTCGGCCTGGCCGCGGCCGTGTTCCTCGACGCCTTCGTGGTCCGCATGGCGGTCGTTCCGGCCGTGCTCGCGCTGCTGGGCAAGTCCGCGTGGTGGCTGCCGAAGTGGCTCGACCGCATCCTGCCGAACGTCGACGTGGAGGGCGAGAGTCTGCGCAAGCACATCGACGCCCGGGCTGCGGCGAACGCCGGGGAGGAAGTCCCGGGCCCCGACCTGGTGAAGGTCCCCTGACGGGGGCTTCGAGGTGACCCATTGAGGGGGACACCGAGGTGACCGACACCCGCCGTGCTGCCGATGGGCAGCGCGGCGGGTGTCCGTGCTTGTGGCGGAGTGTGTGGTGGGTGACCGCGCGGCGGCAGGTCCCGACCGGAGGGGATCGGGACGCGGTCCGGGCCCGATCGGACCGGCATCCGGACGGGGTGGGCCCGGGCGCATGCTCGGGCCCACCCCGTTTCATTGCGCCGGGGGCCGGTGGTTCGACCCGAGGGTCAACCGGCCGCGGTGACCGGTCGCGGGTCCGGTTCCTCCGCGGCGTGGGTCCGGCGGAGGTGGTCGGTCACGGTCATGATCGCGAGGAGCAGCGTGGCGACGGCGAGTGCGAGCCAGCCCGTGTCCGCCACGGACGCGATCAGCGGTACCCCCACCACCGCGACGACGACGCGTCCCTCGATCGGCCCCGTGGCCAGAACGTAGCGGTGCCAGGCGTGGCCCAGCAGGAACGTGGCCAGGCCGGCGCCCAACCACCAGCGGTTCGTGTGGGTGCCCAGGTGGTGGATGGCGTCCGAGATGCCCGCCGCGACCAGCACGATGCCGGCGATCATCACCGCGTGTGCCAGGCCGAACGCCACGTAGCCGAGCATCTGCCGGCGCTCCACGGACGCCTCCGACATGGCCCGCAAGGTGCGTTCGTCGTCGCTGCCGAAGTACGTCCACCAGATGCCGGTGGCGACCGCGATGCCGAGCAGGATGCCCCCCGCGAGCTTCCAGTCGACCGGCCGGCCGCCTGCGCCGATGCCGACGGCCACGACCGATTCGCCGAGCACGATCAGGATGATCAGGCCGTGTCGTTCGACGAAGTGGTGCGGCTCGACCACGAATCCGCGGATGCGTCCGATCACCATCGACAGGTACAGCACCGCGATGGCCGCCGCCCAGCACACCCACGTGCCGGCGTCCGGCAGGTGCGGCGCGATCAGGATCAGTACGCCGCCGACCGCGTTGAACGGCGCGAGTCGAACGATCCCGGCGCGGGCCGAGGGTTGGGACGCGGTCAGGAACAGCGCGACGTGCATCGCGACGGCGACCAGGAAGGCGAGGCCGAACGCCCAGCCGTCCGGGTCGAACGCGTAGGGCAGGTCCAGGCCCATCACGAAGAACGAGGTCATCGTGAGCGCCAGCAGCAGCCGGACCACCGTCGCGTCCGGGCGGACCGCGTTGGTCAGCCAGCTGAACGCACCGAACATCCACCACATCGCCGCCAGCGGCAACATGCCCTGGAACAGTCCGCTCCAGCCCGGATGGGACTCCACCTGGTGGGTGGCCTGGGTGAGCACGAAGACGAAGACGAGGTCGAAGAACAGCTCGATCGGGGTCACGCCGGTGGGCCGCTCGGCCTCGGCCGGTGTTTCGGTCGGGTCGTGCGGGAGTTCGATCGGGATGTCGAGCAAGTTCTCGTGGGCCGGGTCGTGGGGGTCCGTCGGTGGGGGCGGCGCCGGTATCGAGGCGTCGAGTCGATCGGGGTCGTGGGGGGCCGAGGAGGGTCTCATGCGTTCGCTTTCGTGGGTCCGGGTGCGCCCATCGGGGCCGAGGCGCGGCACCGGGGTGCGGTCCGACCGAGGTCCGACCCGATGCGGTGCGAGTCGCGCGCGTGCGCGGGCCCATCATCACCGCGACACCCGGTTCGCAGCAGCACGTTTTGCGCGCGTTCGCGATCGGCGTAGCCCGGACGCACCCGGCGGCGGGCCGGAAGTCCGGCCCGCCGCAGGTGTCCTGATCGGCCGTCAGGGACGGCTTCCGGGTGGCCCGGAAGCCGTCCGCGCCGGGGCGCAGGATCGACGCGGGAGCCGCCCGGGGGTCACGAGCACAGGATGATCAGTGACGTGATCACGGTGCACGAGGTCGTGGCGCCGTTGTTCGCCGGGTTGGGATCAGCGGGTGTACTCGCCGTGCGGCTCGCGGTGACCTCGTAGGCCAGACCCAGGCCGAGCAGGCCGACCGGGGCGGTGAAGTGGCGGGTGGTCGCCGCGCCCTTGGCCAACGGACCCACCGTGCAGGTCACCGTGCGGTCGGCCACCGCGCAGTCGGGTGACGTCGCGGTCATCGGCACCGGCAGCGGCGCCGTGACGGTTGCCGAACCGAGCGCGTCGGGACCGCGGTTGGTGACGGTGACCGTGTAGTCGATGTGCGCGTTGAACAACGACGGTACGCCGGTGGCCCGGAGCGCCACCGCCACGTCGGCCGTGCTCGCGACGTAGGTGTAGCGATCCGCGGGAGCTGTCGCGCTGGTCCCGCCGGCGGTGGTCACCCGGACGTCCACCCGGCCGGCCCCCGGCCCCGGCGGCGCGGTCGCGGTGCACGAGGTCGCGGTGCACGAGAGCGAGGTCGCGGGCCGGCCCGCACCGAAGGTGACGCCGGTCGCGCCCGCGAGGTCGGTGCCGGTGACGGTGACCACGGTGCCGCCCGCCTCGGGACCGGAGTTCGGGCTGATCGAGGTGACCGTGGGCGCGGCCACGTAGGTGTACCGATCCGCGGCCGAGGTCGGACTCGTGCCGCCGGGGCCGGTCACGGTGACGTCGACGGTGCCGGGTGCGCCGGGTGGCGCGCCCGCGACGATGGTCGTGTCGTCGACGACGGTGAAGGATGTGGCCGGGATCGCGCCGAACGCGACGGCGGTGCTGCCGGTGAAGTGTGTACCGGTGACGGTCACCGAGGTACCGCCGGTCGCCGGGCCGGTGTTCGGGCTCACCGAGGTGACGGTGCGCGGCTGCGGGACGCCGACCACGACGATGCCGTACGGGGTGCTCCCGACCGGGACGGTGGCCACCACCGTGTCGGACGCGGTGTCGATCACCAACACGTCGCCGGACACGGCGTTGGTGGTGTAGACGAAGCCGCCCGCGACGTGCAGCGTGAGGTTGGCCGGGTAACTGCCCACCGACACGGTGTCGGTCACCGTGTTCGTGGTCAGGTCGACCACCTTGACGGCGGCCGGGAACGCGGAGACGTAGGCCCTGGTGCCGGTCGCGTTCACCGCGACGTTGCTGCCGTCGCTGATCGGGACGGTCGCGGTGAGCGCCCCGCCGGCGGTCAGGTCGAGGACCCACAGGCCGGACCGGTCGTCCACGGCGTACAGGTGTGTGCCGTCGGGGCTGAGCGCGGCCCCGTCGGGCGAGCCGGGAAGCGCGATGGTCCTGCCGACGACGGCGGTGGCCGTGTCGATCACCGAGATGTCGTGGCCGGCGTTGTTGACCGCGTACACGTGTGCGCCGTCCGGGGCGACCAGGACCGCGACCGGGTTGGTACCGACCGCGATCGTGGCCGCGACCGTGTTGGTCGCGGTGTTCACCACCAGCACGGAATTGCCCTGGGCGACGTACAGGCGGGTGTCGGTCGGGTCGACGGCCATCGCGAACGGCGCGCCGGCGGTGGCGATCGTGCCGGTGACCGTGTCGGTGGCGGTGTCGATCACCGAGATGTCGGCCGAGTCGAAGTCGGCCACGTACACCCGGGTGCCGGCGTGGTTGGCGGCGAGCCCGTACGGCCCCCGGCCCACCGGGATGGTGGCCGTCGTGGTGTTGTTCGCGGTGTCGATCACGGACACCGTGTTGGAACCGGAGTTGGCGACGTAGGCGGACACACCGGGGCGGGCCGCGGCGGCGGGCGTGGCCCGGGTGAGCACACCGGCGAAGAGTCCGGAGGCGATCACCGTGACGGTCGCGATCAGCGCGATCGGGCGGCGCGGCAACGGGCGGAACAGCGGTCGGGCGCCGGGTAGTTGCCGGGAGCCGCGTGGGTGGTGCGGATCGGGGTGCTCGGCAAAACGACTGCGGCGCCTGCGGTCCGGCCGGCGCCCGGGCGGTGCGTGATGGAGCGACATCGGGATCCCCTCCCTGACGATGGACCACACCCGGCCGTCTCCATCGGGGCACGTCGATCCCCGCCCCGTACGGCACTCGGGCCCCCACCCGAATCGCGACGGCCGCGAATCACGGATCGCGATTCGTCGGTGCATCGCCGGAAACGTACCGGGGAAGCGTGTGGCGATGTGACCGGAATGGCCAAATGGCGGCGGCGGGGCGGGAGTTGGTGTAGGTGGCGGGAGGGAGGCGGAACGGAGGTGATCCGGGCCGGGGGTGGGCAGGGGGGCCGGGGCAGGGCAGGGCCGGCCCTGAACCGACTCGGACCGGCCCTGCCCCGGCCGGGCGTCCGTCGAAGCGGGCCTGCCGGGGGTTCGGGCCGGCGGCTACTCGGGCGTCGAGAAGACCACCCGGACCTGGGTGATGCGGTGGCCGACCCGACCGAAGGCGGCGGCCATCGGGGTGTTCGTGATGTCGGTGGTCGCGGTGATCACCTCGGCGCCTCCCGGCCGGGTCAGTGCCCGGTCGGGTCGGAGTCCGGTCAGATCGGGGTCCGGCCGGGTGAGTGCCCGGTCAGGTCGGAGTCCGGTCGGGTCGGGGTCCGGTCGGGTCGGATCAGTGCCCGGTCGGCTCGGGCCTGGGTCCGGTCGGGTCGGGCCTGGGCAGGTATACGGCGCGGCCGAGGGCGCGGGCCCGGACGGCGGCCGGGACGCGCGGGGCGACGGTGCTCGGCAGCAGTTCGGCGGCCCGGTCGAGGGTGACGAACGCGTACTCGTCGAGTTCGTCCTCCGGGATGCGGATCGCGGCGATCTGCTCGGGGGTGAGGGTGCCGCCGTCGAACATCCAGCCGGTCAGTGGTCGCGGCCTCGGGTCGAGCTCGGGCACCCAGTCGATCACCAGCAACTCGCCGACATGCAGGTCGAGTCCGAGTTCCTCGCGTATTTCGCGCGCGCACGCGACGTGCGGTGGCTCGTTGCGGTCGACGAAGCCGCCGGGCAGGTTCCAGTAGTCCCGATAGTTGGGTTTGACCAGGAGCACCCGGTCCTCGGCATCGGTGATCAGTGCGGAGGCGGCGGCGTAGAGGGTGGGCAATTGCGCGTACCACTGCTCGGGCGGCAGGAACTCGTTGGTCATCTGCTCGACCCTAGCTCCAACCGGCTCGGCCGGTTCGGGGCGGTCGGGCGGGTCGGTTCCGTCGGGTCGGTCGGGTCGGTCGGGCCGGGGCGGGGCGAGGCGGGGCGACCGGGGCGAGGCGGGGCGAGGCGGGGTTCGGCGCATGTCCGGCCGTCGGCGGTGTGGGCCCGGCGTGGCCGGCCATGCGCCTCATCCGGTGGGTCCGGTCGTTCGACGCGTCCGCTCACCCGGCGACGAAGCGATCCCGGGGCTCGCCGTGCAGCCGGCCCGGGGGCAACCTGCGGCCGAACGCGACCAGGAGGAGGTCCTGGCCCGTGCCGGTCAGCGGCGTGCCGCTGCCGTAGGACCAGTCGAGGTCGTCGGCCCGCAGTTGGACGCCGGTCAGATCGACCCCGAAAAACCTGACGCCGCGCGGGTTGATCGCGTCCAGCAGGATGCGCAGCCGGTCCTCGGGCACCCGGCGATCCAGGCCGAGCGCGACCGTGATGTCCAGGCCGTGCACCACGTCGTGTCCGAGTCCGGCAGTCCTGCCGCCCGGCGGCTTCCACGGATTCTCCGCGTTGTCGGCGAGCGCCGCGGCGATCTCGTCCGGTGACAGGGCGGCGGCGTCCGCGCGGGCGAGACGGTCGGCCATGCGATGGGGGTTGCCGCGAGCCTTGATCAGTTCGAGGGCGATCCGCGGCATCGAGTAGCGAAAGCCCATCGACATGTGGGCGGCCACCTCGCGCACCCGCCACCCGGCGCACAGCGTGGGCGCGTCCCACTGGTCGGCCCGCAGATCGGCGAACAGGGCGGCCAGTTCGCGGCGTTCGGCGGCGATCGCGGATTCGAGCGACGGTGTCGACGGGTGCTGCGTGTGGTGTGGTTCCGGCGCGGGGTGCGGCGTGCTGCTGCCAGTCATGTGATCAAGCGTGGCGATCGGCCTTCGATAAGTCCAAGACGCTTCTTTTCTCGGAACTAGAATCGATGGTTATGGAGCTGAGGCAGTTGCAATACTTCGTCGCCGTGGTGGAGGAGGCCAACTTCACCCGCGCGGCCGCCCGTCTGCACCTGGCGCAGCCGGGGATCAGTGCCCAGATCCGGCAGTTGGAACGCGAGCTCGGCCAACAACTGCTCGACCGCTCCGGGCGTACGGTGACGCCGACCCCGGTCGGCGCGGCGGTACTGCCGTTCGCGCGGGCCGCGCTCGCCGCGGTCGAGAGTGTCCGGCACACGGTGGACGAGTTCACCGGGCTGCTGCGCGGCCGGGTCACCCTGGGTCTGGTCTCCGGCGCGGCCACGCACGAGTTCGACGTGGCATCGGTGCTCGCCGGCTTCCACGACGACCATCCCGGGGTCGAGATCACCCTCACCGAGGACACCTCGGAACACATGCTCGCCGCACTGCACCGCGGCGAACTCGACATCGCGATGGTCGGGATCGTGGACCCCGAGCCACCGCCGGGACTCACCTTCCGGATGATGGTCGACGAACCCCTCGTCGCCGCCATGGCACCGACCGATGCGTTGCTGACGCCGGGCCGGACCACCGTCCCGCTGGCCGCCCTGCGGGACCGCCCGTTGATCGGCCTGCCGCACGGCACCGGGCTGCGCGGGGTACTCGATCGCGCGTGCGCCGAGGCGGGATTTCGGCCACGGATCGCCTTCGAGGCCGCCGCACCCCAGTTGCTGGTGCAATTGGCGGCCCGCGGCCTGGGTGTTGCCGTACTCCCCGCACTGCCGCCCGCCGTGGCCGCGGCCGCCGGCCTGCGCACCCTGAACCTCACCGACCCGAGCCCACGCGCCCGGATCGCCCTCGCCTGGCAGAGCACCGGCCCGGCGAGCCCCGCCGCCCGGGAACTCCTGTCCCGTCTGCGCGGGATCCCGGCCGCGGGGGCATCGACCGCGGACTCGACCGCCACCGGTTTCGCGGGCGACGGGGTCTCGGCGGGGTAGGGCGTGACGGGCCCGTCGGGCGCGGCGGAGGAGAGGTCGGCCCGGGCCGGCGCAGGCGGCGACTACCGGCGGAACCGGCTTGCGACACGGCGTACTTGGCGGTGGCGCGGGGTCGTGCTCCGGCCCGCCCTCGGGGATGCGTATGCGTGGCGGACCGGAGCCGTGTCGTCCTGGTGGTCAGCCGGCGGTCAGGCCACTGTCGTTGTGCAGGACGGCGCCGTGTACGTTGCGGGCCTCCTCGGAGGCGACGTAGGAGAACATCGCGGCGATGTCCTCCGGCTGGGCCATCGGACGCGGCGTCATCGCCCGGCCGACCAGGTCCCAGTCCACGTCCGCCGGCATCTGGTAGTTGGCGACCAGGTTGGTGTCGATGCCACCCGGCGCGATCGCGTTCACGCGCAGCGGCTGCTTGGCGAACTCCCAGGCCAGCGACCGGGTCAGCTGGATCACGGCGCCCTTGCTCATGGTGTAGACGACGCTGTACGCCAAGCCCATCACACTGGCGTTGGACGCGATGTTGACGATGTTCCCGGAACGCTCCAGCAGGTGCGGGATGGCGGCCTGGCACATGAAGAAGTAGCCGTCGATGTTGACGCCCATCATCCGCCGGTAGTCCGCCTCGGTGACCTCCAGGACGTGCTCGGCCCGCGCGATGCCGGCCACGTTGCCCAGCACGTCCAGCCCACCGAACTCGGCCACCGCCGCCGCGACCGCCGCGAAGCACTCCTCGCGCACCGACACGTCGGTGATCCGGGTCGCGACCTTGCCCGCGAGTCCGGCGGCCAGCTCCGCGGTTTCGGCCAGCGCCGCCTCCGCGATGTCCAACGCGAACACGTTCGCACCCTCCGCAGCCAGGCGCAGCGTGGTCGCGCGGCCGACCCCGGACCCCGCTCCGGTGACCACCGCGGTCTTGCCGTCGAACCGACCGGACACGTGGGCTATCGACATACGTTCACTCCATCGGACGAGAGCGGTGCGAGACGCGAACAGGCGCCCCCTGACCAGTGCTGACGGATCGTGCCATAGCCACGACGGGGAAACCAGGGTCACGGACCGCCTGCACCCGGACTCACACCGCGCACTCGACCCGGCGCGGGCCGGGGCGTCTCGAAAAGCATGAGTCGCCCCCGGACCGCACCTCGGACCGGCGGCGGGATGTCGAGCGCGGCCGGAGGTGGCCTGGGTGTGGGTCAGAGGCCGGCGTCGGTCAGGTCCGGGTTGTCGGCGTGGTTGCGGCGGGCGGCGAGTTCTTCTCGGGCCTGTTGCAGGAGGCGTTCGCCGGTGCGTTCGCCGACGCCGAGGCGGTCGGTGATCTCCTCGGCGGTCAGGTCGGTTTCGGCGGTGAGGAGGGAGACGAGGGTGAGGACGCGGTGGTCGCGGCGGGCGGCGTTGGTGAGCGCAGGGCCGTCCGCTCTGCGGCTCTGGCGCTGGATGTCGTGGTCGTACTCGATGGGCTCGGCGCTCGGAGGGTCCGCCGGCGGGTGGGGCGTTCGTATGGATGCGGAAGTGCCGTCGCCTGCCGCCGACTCGGTCGCGGCCGGAGAAGGTGGTGCGGTGACGTTCGGCGCCTCGCGGCGAGGGGCGGGCGTGGAGGTGGCGGGAGGTGGCGGGTCGGTAATGGGGCGGCCGGCTTCGCGGCGGGTGGTGGCGGCGGGAGCGGATGCCGGGTCGGCGGTGGCCGCCGGGTCCGGGGTGCCGGCGCGGCGGGCGCGTGGCTGGCGGTGGGCGTTCGGGGGGCGAGGCGACGTCGGGCGAGGGGTGGTCGCGGCCGGGACCGTCGCGTCGCGACGTGGGGCGGGGGTGTCGGGCGACGCGGCGACGGGGGTGGGGGTGGGGGTGGAGGCGGGGGTGGGATCCGCGTCTGGCGCTGGGTCTGGGGCTGGGTATGACGCCGGGTCCGGGTCGGGGTCCGGGTCGGGGTCCGGATCCGGGTTCGGGTTCAGGGCCCGGTCCGGGTTGGGGTGCGGATACGGGTGTGGGTGTGAAGTCGTCGGGGTCGGGGGCAGGGTGGTTCCGTCGGCGTACGTGGGTGGTGCGTCGGTTGGTGTGTGAGGTTTCGCCGTGGCGTTCGGGGATACTTCGGGCGCGGCATGGTGCGCGGCCCCCTGCCATCGCACGTCGGCGGTCGGGTGCTGGTGCAGGTCTCCGCCATCCCACGGGTGGGCTTCCTCCTGCCCGTGGGCACCGACGAGGCCCGTCTGGTCTTCGTCGGGCAGGCCGGTGGTCGCCGGGTGAGGTTGTGACGGGCCCTCGGCATTCGACGAGGTGTCGGCGTGGGCGTGGGCACGGTGGGTGTCAGGACGCGTGGCGAGGGGATCCGACGCCGTGATACCCGCAGCTCGATCCGGGTCCGGGTCGTCCGACCGCGCACCCGCCGACTGGCGATTCGTGCCCTCTCGGCCGGAGGACTCGGACCGCACGTCGCGAGGCGGGTTCGTCGCACCCACCGCAGCCATGTCCGCCACATGCCGACGCGCACCGGGTGCACGCGATCCGTCGTGGCGCGTACCCGCAACGCCCGGCGGCACGACACCAACCTCGCGAGGCGGAACCATGGCGCCCGACACCGCACCGCCCGCCGCCGTCCGGCGATCGGCCACGAACGCTCGGGTCCGCTCCCCCGCCTCCGCTGTTCCAGCCACCTCGGCTGCTGCTCCCGAATCGCCGTACCCCGTCGACGCGTCCGGGGCGTTGGACGGCGCAGGTCGGGGTGCGTCTTCGGTCGTCGGGGGCGCCGCTCCCGCGCCCGTCGTGCGGCGGGTCGGGGACGCGGTCTCCGGTGGGCCGAGGGGCGCGTTCTCGGCATGCGGTCCGGCGTACCGTGCGGCCGGCGCGGACGACGGCGCCGTCGCGTCTCGACCCGGCTCCCCCGCGCCGGCACGCGAAGTCGCGGCCACGCCACCGGGGTTGGGTGCGCCGAGGGCGGGGTGTCGGTCGAGGTGCTCGTGGCCCTGTCCCGGGACGGCGGGGGCGTGCGCGGTGGCCGGGGGCTCGGCGGGGGCCGAGACCGCGACGCCTGCCACCCGGCGGACCAGGGTCGGGTGTGGGGTGCCGCCCTCGGGGTGTGTGGTGCCAGGGTGCGGGTGGCCCTCTCGCCGACGAGCCGAGTCGGCGACGTCCGGGGTGGGCCAGGTCATGTTGGCGAGCCGGCCGACGTCGACCAGGACGCGCAGTTGTGGGAGTACGGCCGCCTCCACCGCGGCGTCGGCCAGTCGCACCCGCGCGGCCGTGCGTTGGGCGAAGGCCTCGGCGCGACGGTATCGGCGGTCGGTGCCGCGCTTGGGGCGTGCGGCCGAACGGCCGGCCCCGGCGACCTGTGCGGCGCGGGCCTCGGTGGCCTGGCGCAGCCGGTACAGGGCCCGGGCCGCGCGGCGCTCGCGGACTCGTTCGGTCGCCTCGGCCGCGCCCAGGTGTTCGTCACTGGCGAGTTCGGCCAGGACCAGGACCCGCTCGATCGGATGCAGCCAGCGGATCCACCCGACCCGACGGTCCGCGCGTTCGGTCCGGGCGTGCCGCTCCTCGGCCAGACCCAGTTCCCACAACACGGCGGCGATCGGCGCCCAGATCCCGAGCGCGAACGCCTCGCCGAGGTTGGCTCCCTCACTGGCCGACATCGAAGCGGACAGCAGCGCGAGCACCCACACGAGGGCCCCCGACAGACCCGCGGCGGCCCCCCGCGCGGCCCGCCGGCGAGCCCGAAGCGCGCAGACCACCGCGGCGAAGTCCAGTGCGACGAACGGCAGATACGCCCACGGCCCGTGCAGGCCCATGACGTCCCGACCGAACTTGCCGAGCTGGGCCGCCGACAGACCCGCCGCCGCAGCCGCGACCGCCGCCGTCAGCAGGTCCTCGACCCGCCGCCCGCGCCGGTCCCTGGTCGCGGTCCGGTCACTCTCCAGCGCCTTGCGGGCCTCCTCCGGCAGGGCCGCGACGCGGGCTCGTTCGGCGACCGCGCGGCGGCGGGCACGTTCGATGAGGACGGCCGAGGCCAGCACGACGAGGGCTCCGGCCAGGTAGGGCCAGTGCCGGGACCAGTCCCAGCGCGCGAGGTCCAGCATGTGTACGACAACTCCTTCGTCCCGCGCGGGAGGCACGGGTCCGAGTCGGGAAGTGCTCGTGTCGATGGGTGATTCGGGCCGCGGAAGAGGGGTCGAGCGCCGGCGGGGAACCTCCGACGTTCGGGGGACCATCTTTCGCACGGGACCGTTCGTTCTGTGCGGACGGTCCTTCGGTGGGCGAACCTACCTTCGCGGCACGCGAGTCTGCTTTCGGCATCCGCTTCACCTGCTGCACCCGCCTCATCCGCGTGGGGCGCCGATCGGTGATCGGGTCGTCAACGTTCGATGCGACCCCGGGATGCACGTCCGCTACGCGCCCGCCACCCCACACCACACGACCAACCGCCCCGCAACGCCCGGCCCCGGCCGCGTAGCGGACGAGCAACCCGCCCCGTAGGGGCCGAGCAACCCGGCTCGGAGAGACCGGCCGGACCCGAACCCGCAGGGGACGCGTCCGGCCGCGCAGCGGCCGAGCAACCCGGTCGGGCGCTCCGGAGTGCATGCCCGCTCCGCGGTCACGGTCAAGCCGTCCGCTACGCGCCCGGGATGCACGTCCGCTACGCGCCCGCCACCCCACACCACACGACCAACCACCCCGCAACGCCCGGCCCCGGCCGCGTAGCAGACGAGCAACCCGCCCCGTAGGGGCCGAGCAACCCGGCTCGGAGAGACCGGCCGACCCCGAACCCGCAGGGGACGCGCAACCGGCCGCGCAGGGGACGCGCAACCCGCCCCATAGCGGCCGAGCAACCCGCCCTGCAGGGGCCGCGCCCATCGCGCCCACTCGCCCTACAGTGCCGAGCGCCCCGCGGCGGCTACGCCGAGACGACGCCCCGGCCCGCATCCGAGCGCGCGCCCGGGACGGCATCCGAACCCGAACCCGCCCCGGGATCGGCCCCGGGTGCCGTCCCGGAACCGTCCGTCGCGTCCGTCGTGTCCGTCTCGGCAAGTTCTCGTCGCGCCCGCGCCACCTGGCGTTCGAGTTCGTCCAGGTAGGCCACCGCGGCCGCCCGGTCCTGCCGGGCCAGCGTGGTCAGCCATCGACGCGGGATGGTGTCCGCGGCCTTGGCCGTGTAGTCGACCACCCGATCGCCCTCGACCTCCGGCTCGATGCCGAGCGAGTCGAGGTAGTTCCGCACCTGTTCGACCGCCGCCGCCGGCGAGAACGCCTCGCCGACCGCCGCCACCGCGCCACGCAGCACGGCCGCCGTGAGCGGTACGGACTCCGCCTCGGCGACCGTGCGGTACACGGTCACCGCCGCCTCGTTCCCGTACCGGCCCGCGAGCGGCACGAGTTCGCGGACCTGGGCCTCGTTCACGGCCTTGAGTCCAATTGGACTCAACGCCTCCGCGATCGGCCAGGCCTGGATCAGTCGGTCCGCGTACCGGCGCTGCATGTCCCAGCGGTCGAGGCAGTAGTCCTCGAAAGTCTCGTAGCGAGTGCGGTACAGCCGGGCGTCACGAACGATCTGCAATGCCTTGCCGGCCGCCCAGAACGCGACCCGCAACGTCTCGATCGCCGCCTCGCAAGCGGCCAGTTGCCGCTGCTCGTCGTCGATCAGTACCGGACTGTCGGACAGCGGTCGAAACGGCGCCGGCAGTTCCTTGGCCATGTCGGCGGCGGTCCGCAGCCGACGCGGCTCGGCGGCCGTCCTGGGGGCGCGTTGCCGGCCCATCAGATGGCCTGCTCGATCGCGAGGGCGAGTTTGTAGAAGTCCTCGCGGGCACGCAACGCCGTACCGCTCTCCTTGTATTGGGTGACCACGAGCCCGCCCTCCGCCGCATGAGCGTGAATCTTGTACTTGCGAATCGGCTCCCGCGCCCGGGGGTAGCCGCGTTCGTCTATCCACGCCTCGACCCGGGCCCGGTCGGTCTCCCCGTCGCGCGGATCCCACAGGTTCACCACCGCGATGTACGGAATCCCGCGCGGCTTGAGCACCCGCTCGATCGTGTACTCGCTGGGCGACCAGCTCATGAACTCCGGCGTGATCGGAACCACGGCCAGATCCGCCACTTCGAGCATGTCGCGCAGGGCGTCCGCCGCCGCGCCGTGGCCGAGCGGGTCGGTGGCGAGTTCGGCCTCGGGGTCGGTGTCCATGAAGCCGGGGCTGTCCACGACGATGCGCGCAACCCCCGGATCGGCCTTCAACTCGGCGAGCATGCCGGGCTTGCCCTTGGTGGACATGTAGTCGAACGGCAGGAGTTCCTCGGGAACCCGGTCCGCCCAGTCCTCCATCGACCCCTGCGGGTCGATTCCACACGCGACCACGGGTGCGTCGGCGTCCGGATCGATCGGCCCGGTGGGGGTGAAGTTCTGCCCCTGCACGGCGGCCAGGTTCACCGCGATCGTGCTCTTGCCGACGCCACCCTTGCGGTTGATCACGACCACGACCTTGGCCTTGGGCGGTGACGCCGATCTGCGGGCAGGGCTCATCTGGGACCTCCGTTGGCTTCCCCATCACGGGTACTCGGACGTCGCCCAGCATGCCAGAGCCCCGATCGGCAACCCCCTTTCGGGACGCCCGACACTCCGCGAAGTCGACCACATCGGCGAAATCGGGCAATCACGAACGTCAACGCGTGATCCGACTGTTTCCGGCATGGCGGTTCTGATCACCGTCTGTATCGCGTTGATGGCTGTCATCGCCTCGGTGTCCGGGCTCAACGTCGCCCAGCCCGACCTCGCCATCGCGTTCGGTGCCTCACAGCGCACGATCCTGTGGATCATCAACATCTACACGCTCGGCCTGGCCGCGCTCCTGTTGCCGCTCGGCGCGATCGGCGACCGCCTCGGCCGCAAGCCCATGCTGCTGGCCGGCCTGACCGTCTTCGGCATCGCCAGTGCGACGGCGGGCCTCGCCCCGTCGGCCGAAGTCATGCCCGCCGCCCGCCTGTTCAGCGGTGTGGGGGCGGCGATGATCATGCCCATCACCCTCGCCGTCATCACCTCGACCTTTCCCGCGGAGGAACGGGGACGGGCGATCGGTGTGTGGACGGGCGTGGCCGGCGGTGGGGGTGTCCTGGGCATGTTCCTGTCGGCCGCCCTGGTCGACGTGGCGAGTTGGCGGTGGCTGTTCGTATTGCCCGTCGCACTCGTCGTCGTCGCCCTCGTGATGGCGCTGCGGTCCGTCCCCGACTCCCGCGCGGCGTCCGGACACTCGTTCGACACCGTCGGCGCGCTGACCTCCGTCGTCGCGGTCGTCGGGCTCATCTTCGTCCTCCAGGAAGGGCCGGAACGAGGCTGGACCACTTCGGTGACCCTGCTCGGTCTCGTCGTCGGGGTCGTCGCCGCGATCGGCTTCGTGGCCTGGGAACTGCGCCGCCGGGAAACCACGCTCCTCGACGTGCGCCTGTTCGGCAGGCGAACCCTGGCTAGCGGCTCGATCACGCTCCTGGTGGTCTTCGGGGTCCAGGCGGGCATCTTCGTGGTCCTCTTCCCGTTCCTCCAGGCCGTCCTGGGCCTGTCGGGGCTGGTGTCCACCTTGGCGCTGATGCCCATGGCCGTGCTGATGATGGCGGCCTCCGGCCTCGCCCCACGGTTGGCCGCGCGGGTCGGCCCCCGGGCGACCATGGCCACGGGCATCTTCCTGGCCGGTGCCGGTTCGGCGCTCATGGCCGCCCTCGTCTCCGTCGACGGCGGCTACCTGTCCGTCCTTCCCGGCATGCTCCTGATGGGCGTCGGCATGGGCCTGTCGATGACGCCCTCCACCGAGGCCATCACCAGCCCATGTGCTCAAGGCGAAACAGGGTCGGGTCCTGTCCGGCGGATACCGCCGGCCAGGACCCGGTCCCGAAAGTGCTCAGCGCTTGAGCGTGAAGGTGAAGTCACCGGAGAGCTTGCGGCTCAGCCGGACTGCCGACACGACTTTCCCCTCCGTGATCAGTCTCTCGACCTCGGCCCGCGAAAGACCGCACCCTTCGGCGATCAGTCGCGCCGGCCGGACCGGGATTCGCGCCGCGAAGCGAACCGAGACGTCGATCACCTCGCGGTCCGGGGGCTGCGATTCGCCGGTGTCGAGGCGCCAGGCGTCGTCCCAGTCGAGGGCGATGCGATTACGGCGCTGCACGGCCGGATCCTGGAGCAACTCGGCAGTCAATCCAGGGTCGTTGGCATGCAGCCGGTCCAGCAGCTCGGGTCGTACGGAGCGCACATTCATCCGCTCCAGGACCGTGATCTTCGCGGTTTCCCCGCAACCGGTACAGAGCGCGAGGAGCCAAGCGTCGATCAGCTTGTGGTTTGCGTTGACGCGAAATTTGTTGCTTGCCCGGAAGCGCTCGGATGCGCACGTGTGGCAACGACGGAGAACAAGCGGCAGGCAGGCGGGCGCGACCACCCAGATTTGGAGCACAGAAGTACACCGGTTTCAGTGAGAAATCCGCAGCAAAAAGGAGCGCGGCGCACAGGCGCGACGCGCGACGATTCAGCGCTCGGGAGGTCTCACAGGGTGTACAACGGCACGTCCTTCACCAGACGACTGGGTTCGACGGCACGGTAATGGCGCACAGCGGCGCTGTTCCACCGGTTTTCGAGCGCCTCACCGCCGCGTTCGGTCCGGCGAATCACGGACGGAGCCGGAGCCGAAGCCAAGGGCGAACGCGGGGCCGAACCCGGGGTCGGAGGCGGAGCCGAAGCCGAACCGGAGCCCCACAACCCAGCCGGGGGAGAGGCCGTAGACGACCAAATGGCCCGCCTTTATGGTGGACCGATGGCATCGATCAAGAAGTTCCAGGTCACCTTCGATTGCGCGGAACCCGAGCGGGTCGCTCGCTTCTGGTGCGATGTGCTGGGGTACGTCGTACCGCCGCCGCCGGAGGGGTTTGCCACCTGGGACGACTACGATCGCTCGCTGCCGGCCGAGCGTCAGGGCGCGGGGTTCGCATGCATGGATCCCACGGGTGTGGGCCCGCGGATGTACTTCCAGCGTGTTCCCGAAGGCAAAGTCGTCAAGAATCGGGTGCATCTCGACGTGCGGGTCGGCACCGGGCTCGTGGGCGAAGAGCGCGTGGCCGCACTCGAGGCCGAATGCGCACGACTGGTCCCGCTCGGCGCGGTACGCGTGCAACTGCTGCGTGCCGACGAGTACAACGAGTCGTGCCTCGTGATGCAGGACATCGAGGGCAACGAGTTCTGTCTCGACTGAGCATTCGAGGATGGGCGGGCCGACGAAGATCTGGCGTGTGCCCAGTACATCGCTCGCAGGGCCGGCAACGCCGGGACGGATGCTGCCGAGTTCCTCCGCCGCGCCGCCGCATCGCGCGCCGCCACCGAACTGGCGGAGGGGGTGCGTCAAGGAGTCCATCCCGACGACGTCGCGCTCTGTCTCGAGGTCGACCGGTTCCCCTTTGCCATGGTGGCGGCCTTGGAAGGCTCGCTCATGGTCCTGCGTCCCCGCGCGATGCCTGCGCCGACCGACGAGGAGCAGGTCCCGGTCTGACGGCCGGCGAGGTCCACACGCGGCACGCGAGAGCGAACACGCTGTCGGGTAAGCGGCGTTCCGGCCGGGTTCAGCCGTGGAGGATGGCGGCGGCGTCGGCAAGGAAGCGGTCGCCGGCTGTGGCTGCGGACGGGGCGAGTCGGTCCATGGTCAGGAAGCCGTGGATCATTCCCGGCTCGCGGCGGTGCCGAACGCGGACTCCGGCGGCGGCGAGACGGGCGGCGTACTCGTCGCCCTCGTCGCGGAGCGGGTCGTGTTCGGCGGTGACCACCACGGCCGGCGGCAGGCCCGACAGGTCCGCGGCGAACAGCGGGCTGATCCGCGGATCGGCGCGACGGGCCGCGTCCGGAACGAAGTTGGCCACGCCCCACGCGACGGCGTCGGTGGTCAGACCCCAGCCGGTGGCCTTGTCCCGCGTACTCGGCCGGGACAACGTCAGATCGGTATTGGGGAACGCGAGGATCTGCGCCGCCGGCAACGGGGCGTCCTCGGCGCGCATTCGCAGACAGGTCAGCGCCGCCAGGTGGCCACCCGAACTGTCCCCCGCGACCGCCGGCGGCCCCGTCGCACCCGACAGTTCGCGGGCGTGCTCGGCGGCCCAGCGAAAGGCCGCGGCGGCATCGTCGGACCCGGCCGGCCAGGGGTGTTCGGGGGCCAGGCGGTAGTCGACGGCCAGTACCGCGGCCCGCGCGGCCAGGGCGAGTCGGCGGCACAACCGATCGTGTGACTCCAGGCCGCCGATGGTCCACATGCCACCGTGCAGGTAGACCACCAGCGGAAGCGGATCGAGGGTGGGACGGTACAACCGGGCCGGAATCGGCGGCACCGTCAGCGCCGGGCCGTCCACGAGGAGATCCCGAACCTCGGCAACCTCGGGCCCGGCCGGCCGGCCCGCAAGACGCTGCCGCTGCCGCCTCCGCATCTCGACGGCCCCGAGTTCCCGCGCAGCGGGCCCACCGGCACGCCGCTCCGTCTCCAGGTAATCGGCAAGCTCCCGATCCGCGAGAGCCCCCACTTCGTCATCACCCATACCGCCCAGCTTGCCGGCCGCCCCTCACCACGACTCCCCCGGTTATCCGGGAACGGCCCACCACACGAACCAATCCCAACGCGCCGCCCACAACAAAACCACCGGCGAAGGAGTCCACCGGCCGTGCGGCCGGCAGCCGTACCGTCAGCCGACCGGTCTGGACTTCGGCGCACGTTCCGGGCGTCGCAGGGACCCGGGTGGGCGCGCTTCAGCGGCGCCAGAAGCGGAGCAGGCTCGGGGTCAATGCTTCGGGGATGCCGAGAAGTTCGTCGATCTCGTCGAGGTGGTGGACGCCGGGGCGGCTTCGGGTGGTGAGGACGTGCCGGGTCGCGTGTGCCGCCACCAGGGCGGTGGCCTCGGTTTGGCCCCGGCCGGTGACGGCGTGGCAGGCTCGGCGCTCGGCCGAATCCGCGTTCGTCGCTGCGGCAGCGGCTCGACCGGCGCTCGCGCGCGCCTCACGAACCGCGTCCACCCGTACCGCGAAGCCGTCGCCGCCCAGGTGGATCCGGCCCAGCGCGGCGGTCAACGCCCCGCGCAGCCGCGGTCGCTCGACGACCCGGCCGACACCCGCACGCCGCAGGCCGAACAACAACCCCGTCGACAACCGCGAGTCCAGACACATCCGGGTCGTCACCGCGGGCACGCCGAGTGTGTCGCGCAGGGTGTGCTGGTCGGAGAACGGGAACGGGTGGGCCGTGCGCACGCCGTGCCCCGGCAGGCCGACCCGGATCGGCGCCTCGGTCACCGGCGCCGCGAGTCCCGCGAGGGTCCACCGGATCGCGTCCGTGCCGTGCCGTTCGCCCGCGCCGAGCAGGATGGTGATGTCGATCCGGTCCGCGCCGCCGACGTCCGTGTGTGCCCTGCGGGCCAGGAGGTTGCTCAGGCCGGGCGCGACGCCGACGCTCAACAGCGCGCGGGTGCCGGTCGAGACCGCGACGTCGTGCAGTGCGGCGGTCGCCGCGAGCAGGTGGTGCGATGCGCCGACGTCGACCAGGGGCACGCCTCGGGTCAGGCAGAGCCGGGCGATCTCGGCATCCGGCGGCTCCACGCACAGGACCACCGCGGCCGGCCGACGCTCCGTCAGCAGCCGGGCGACGGACGCGGGATCGCTCACGTCAACGCGTGCCCCGACCGCTCCGCCGCCCAACTCGGCGGCGCAACGGCGGGCCCGGTCGAGGTCGCGACCGGCCGGCAGTACCCGCCCCGGGAACCAGGCTGCGAGCGTACGGCCGACCGCGGTGCCGACCGCGCCGTAGCCGCCGATGATCAGGATCGGGCCGGCGTCCTCGCCGACGGCCGGGTTCATGCGCCCACCGATTTCATTGGAGTGACACTCTGGTCGTATCGCACCGAGCCGGCCGGGTGGGCGGAGCGGGCTGCCGGGCTCATCCCGGATCCACCGCACCGGTGAGCAGTTGCAGCACCAGCGCGTCCGCCGCCCACACCTGCCACGCCTCGGGGCTCCAGCCGCGATGGTGAACCAGCAGGTGGTAGCTCTCGGGGGCGAGTACGGCGAGCGCGAGATCGGCCGCGCGGGCCGCGTCGAGGCCGGCCCTGAGGTCGGTCTTGGCGGCGAGCGCCTCGGCCAGTCGCAGCTGGACGGTGTGCCGCCCGGCGATGTTGGTACGCCACAGTTCGGCGATCTCCGGGTCCACCGCCGCCGCCGATCGCACCACCTCCAGGATCGGCCCGACCCGGGCCAGGATCCGTGCGGCGGCGGCCACTTGCAGCCTGATCTGGGTGATCGGCGGGGCCGCGAGCGCCTCGGCCACCCAGGGGCGGTCGAGGGTGGCGATCGGCTCGGCGTCGCCGGCCACCGCGACGTCGAGCAGCTCGGTCAGGATCGCCCGCTTGGTCACGAAGGTGAAGTAGAGCGTCTGGACCGCAACGCCCGCCTCGGCCGCGATGCCGGCCATCGTGGTGGCCACGTACCCGCGCGCGACGAACAGGTCACGTGCCGCGCCCAACATTCGCGCCCGGTTGGCGGCGGCCTTGGCCGCCCGTACGCCCACTCTCGGGGGGTCCGTCGAGCGGGAGTCCGTCGATCGGTCGTCCGTCGAGCTCGCCATGTACGCCGTCCCGTCTGTCGCTCTCCTCCACTGGGACCAGCCTATCCCACTCGCTGTAGTGGCACTCCAGCGAAGATTCAGCGGCCCGTGGTGCCGTCGATGAGTTCACGGAGGATGTCGGCGTGGCCCGCGTGCCGACCGGTTTCCTCGATCATGTGGGTGAGCGCCCAGCGAACGCTCGGCGACGGGCCCGAGCGCCCGGGCCGGGGAAGCGGTGCGCCGAGATCGGTGCATTCGTCGAGAACCTTGTTCGCGCGGTCGACGGTCGCCCGGTAGCGAGCGACGACGTCGGCGACGGTGTCCTGGGGGTCGGGGCGGAACGTCGCCTGCCAGTTGCCGACCTTTTCGCCGAGGAACGTCGCATTCTCGACGGCGATCAGATGGTTGAGCAGGCCGAGCAGGGTGGTGCCCGAGGGCACATCCGATGTCCGGACCCGAGGTTCCGCGGCTCCGTCGACCTTCGCGGCGATCGAGGCCCGCAGGTAGTCGAGGAATCCGCGCAGGACCTCGACCTCGCTGTTGGCGGTGCGGGGCGGAGGGGTGTCACGGCGGCGGGAGGCGGGGGACACGGCGTACTCCTTCGTGGTGCGGGTGCGGTGCCTGCCGGGGCGGAAACACTCGGTCCGGCGGACCGGCGGGACGGGGTCACACAACCTCGGTGGTGTGCCCCTCGGGGCCGACCGCAATCCGGCGCGGCGTCTCCTCCCGGCTTCGGTGTCGCCAGTCTCGACCGACACGTCACGAGGTGGCGACGATCCTTGCCGTTTCGGCAAGCCGATGGATCGAGGACCGCGAGCGACAAGCCGCCGGCGACAGATAGCGGACATAATAGATCCGTTATTTGGAGCTAGACTTCGGAGATGACGCCGCCGCAAGAGTCATCGCCGCGCCCCGCGACGGGGCGCATCATCTTCCTGAACGGCACCTCCAATTCCGGCAAGTCCAGCATCGCCGCCGAACTGCTGCGCATCCTCGAACCGTCGCACTACCACCTCGCGGTGGACGCCTTTCACGCCATGCGGTCGAAACGGCACATCCCGCCGGACCTCGTGGACGCCGAGATCGACCGTACGGTCAAGGGCTTCCATCGCGCGGTCGCCGGCATGGCCGCCGCCGGCAACCCGGTCGTGATGGACCA
This sequence comes from Embleya sp. L77, assembly GCF_055557415.1. Lineage (NCBI taxonomy): Bacteria > Bacillati > Actinomycetota > Actinomycetes > Kitasatosporales > Streptomycetaceae > Embleya > Embleya sp. L77. The sequence continues at coordinate 1,872,651 of NZ_CM145710.1, read as the reverse complement.
CATCCTCAGCAAACGTTGGCGCCTGCTCGACTGCCTGGACGTGTTGCCCGCCCGGGACGTGGTCCTGGTCGGATTACGGTGCCCACGCGCCGAGTTGCTCCGTCGCGAACAGGCGCGCGGGGATCGCACACCGGGCATGGCGGCCCTTCAGTTTCGACCGGGTGCACGCGCACGGGGTATACGACCTCGAATGCGACACACACACCGACAGCCCCGTCGAATGCGCCCGCCGGATCCGCGACTTCCTGCCGAGCCGCCCGAGCCCCACCGCCTTCGAACGCCTGCGCCGGATGCTGCGCAGCGAGTGAACCCGCCCGGCACGCACCGGCATTCCGGCCAACCCGGACGAGCCGGCCGACCCGGCTGACCTCGCCGACCCGGCCGACCCGAGTGCTGAGATGCCGCCCGACCACCGCCCGGGCGCGGGGCGGCGCTCGGATCACCCGCCCGGCGCATGCGAATCACGCCCGGCCCCGGGTCCCGCACCCCCGCGCACCATCGTGATCATCGGTGCGTCACCGGGCCGGGTTTCACGCCTTCTCGGTCATGTGATCGTCGGTAAAACTGCCATACGTACGCCGGCCGGCCGACCCGGGCGCCCCGCCACGGGCGCTCCACCACGGATGCCCCGCCCGATCCCCGCGCCGTTCGGCCCGGTGGCCGTGTCCACGTCGATCGAACCCTGGAGGGACATGTACGAATGCCCGAGGCCCCGCCCGCTCCGCACCGCGGCCGACTCGCGATTACCTCGGCGGACCGCGGTGCTCGCCGACGTCGGGCCGGGCGGGTACCGGCGGGTGTCGTCCGCCGGCACCGAACTCCCGTCGCCGGTAGGAACTTTGTCGCCGGTGGGGCCCGCGTCGCCGGCACGGCGGATGCCGAGCCGGTCCGCACCGGCACGTCGAAGCCGCGCGAGCGCGGGGACGCACCCATCCGGACAGGAGGCACCCGCATGACCGCCACCGACCTCGGCCTGCCCGGCGTTCCCACCCACGTGCCGGTCCGACGCCCCTCACGTCGGATCGACGTCGGTGCCGTCCCCGTCGGCGACGGGGCACCGATCAGCGTGCAGACCATGACCACCACCTCCACCGCCGACGTGGACGCGACCCTGCAACAGATCGCCGAGGTCACCGCCGCCGGATGCGACATCGTCCGGGTCGCGGTGCCGTCCCGGGACGACGCCGACGCGTTGGCCACGATCACCGCACGGTCACCGATCCCGGTGGTCGCGGACATCCACTTCCAGCCGCGCTACGTCTTCCAGGCCATCGACGCGGGCTGCGCGGCGGTACGGGTGAACCCGGGCAACATTCGCCGGTTCGACGACAAGGTCCGGGAGATCGCGGCGGCAGCCGGCGCGGCGGGCGTGCCGATCCGGATCGGGGTCAACGCCGGCTCGCTGGACCCGCGGGTACTGGCCCGGCACGGCGGCCGGGCCAGTACCGAGGCGCTGGTCGAATCGGCGCTGTGGGAGTGCTCGTTGTTCGAGGAACACGGCTTCCGAGACCTCAAGATCGCGGTCAAGCACCACGATCCGCGCACGGTGATCGAGGCCAATCGGCTGCTCGCCGCGCGCTGCGACTATCCCCTGCATCTGGGCGTGACCGAGGCCGGGCCCAGTCTCCAGGGCTCGATCAAGTCCGCGGTGGCCTTCGGCATCCTGCTCGCGGAGGGCATCGGCGACACGATCCGGGTGTCGTTGTCCGCGCCCCCGGCCGAACAGGTCAAGGCCGGTTGCCACATCCTGCAATCCCTCGGACTGCGCCCGCGTCGGCTGGAGATCGTCTCCTGTCCGGGCTGCGGCCGACTCCAGGTGGACATCCACCGCCTGGCCCGCCGCGTCGAGGCCGCCTTCGACGGTTTCCCCGTCCCGCTGCGGGTCGCGGTCATGGGTTGTGTCGTGAACGGCCCGGGCGAGTCCCGCGAAGCGGACATCGGCGTCTCCTCCGGCAACGGCAAGGGCCAGATCTTCGTCCGCGGCGAGGTGGTCAAGACCGTCCCCGAATCCCACATCGTCGAAGCCCTCCTCGAAGCGGCCCTGAACCTCACCGACCCGCCGACCACATCCTGACCGCCGCAACACCCCGGCCCCACCCATGCCCGCCCCCACGCCCGCCCCGGCACGACGGGCGGGCCCGAAGTGCCGGACGCCGGAAGCCGGGGGGCGAAATCCCGCACGGCGGCACAGTGCGCTGCGGACGACGCGGGCAAGTGCCCGGCTAGGGTGCAGAGCCATGACGTACGCCACCGATTCACGGGTCGACGACTACATCGAGGGCCTGCCCGACTGGCAGCAGGCCATCTGCCGTGAGGTGCGCGACCTGGTCCACGGCGCGGACCCGGAGGTGGTCGAGACCATCAAGCGCACCGACCGGCCGTACTTCGTCCTCCAGGGCAACATCTGCGCCCTGCTCGCGGCGAAGGACCACGTCAACGTCTTCCTCTACGACGGCGCCATCGTCCCGGACCCCGAGGGAATCATCACCGGCGGCCACGACAACAAGACCGCCCGCACCGTGGCCGTACGCGAGGGCGAAACCATCAACGCACCCGCCCTCACCGCGATGTTCAAGCAGATCATCGCCAACAACCGGGCCGGTGGTTGGCGCAAACTCAAGCGCTGACCCCGAACCGGCCGACATCCCAATCCGTGTCCTCGGCGGCCGGGTATGCCCGCCGACCGTGCGTCGCATGCCGGAGGTCGCCGGCCGCACGTCGCGGGCCGCAGGCCCTATGCACAGCGCTTGCGCGTTTACGCAAAAAGATGACTTCCTCCGTACTACTCTTACGCTCATGGTGCGTCGACTTGCTGAGGTTGCGAAGAAGGTCGGAGTGAGCGAGGCGACGGTCAGTCGCGTGCTCAACGGGAAGCCGGGGGTGTCGGAGGGGACGCGGGCCGCGGTGTTGACCGCGTTGGATGTGATGGGCTACGAGCGGCCCACCCAATTGCGGGGCGAGCGGGCGCGGTTGGTCGGGCTGGTGTTGCCGGAGTTGCAGAATCCGATCTTTCCGGCGTTCGCCGAGATCGTGGTCGGGGCGCTCGCGCAACGCGGGTTCACCCCCGTGTTGTGCACCCGGACCGCCGGCGGCGTGACCGAGGCCGACTACGTCGAGATGTTGCTCGACCAGGCCGTATCCGGGGTGATCTTCTTCGGCGGGTTGTACGCGCAGGCCGATTCGCCGCACGGCCACTACGCCCGCCTGGCCGAGCGCAACCTGCCCACCGTATTGCTGAACGCGGCCGTGGACAACCTCGACTTCCCCCGGGTGAGCTGCGACGACGCGGCCGCCGCCGAGCAGGCCGTCGCGCATCTGACGGCGCTGGGCCACGATCGGATCGGGATGATCCTCGGCCCGCCGGACCACGTGCCCTCCAACCGCAAACTCGCCGCCGCCCGACGCGCCGTGCACCTTCCCGAGGACCGGGTCGAACACGCCCTGTTCTCCCTCGAAGGCGGCCAGGCCGCCGCCACCCGGTTGATCAATCGCGGCGTCACCGCGCTGGTGTGCGCCAGCGATCCGCTCGCGCTCGGCGCGGTAAGAGCCGTACGCCGCCTGGGACTTCACGTCCCGGGCGATGTGTCGATCGTGGGCTACGACGACTCCGCGCTGATGTCGGCCACCGACCCGCCGCTGAGCACCGTCCGCCAGCCGATCGAGCTGATGGGCCGGGCCGCGGTCGAGTTGCTGATGGCGGAGATCGCCGGCACCCCGGTCACCCACGACGAGCTGCTGTTCGAGCCGGAGTTGGTGCTGCGCAAGTCGTCGGGACCGGTGCCCACAGCCGATCGGGAGATGCCCGGAACCCGCCCGACCGGCCCCGCCACCCCCTGAAGGGCGGCATTCTGCAAGTCGGGATCGAGAGAACCGCCGTCTCCTGTCGCTAATTTGCGAAATATCGTCGACATCTTGTAGAGCCGTGGCCCCTCGTGGTTGAGTGTGCAGCGCCACGCAGCGCCCGGAACGCGCCGTCCCGGAAGCCTGCGCCTGCTCGTTCCATTCGTCGGGTTCCACCGAGTTTCCGACCGAGATCGGCACGACCGACCCCGGGCCATGTCGTGCTGCCCGCGCTCCCCCGCGGGCGGCCGACGACCCGGCCGACGGCCGACGCGGGTCCGCACGGTCAGAAGGGCTCCTTCAGATGCGTCAGATGCGCAACACCGCGACCAGGTACCGCAGATCCTCCGCCGCACTCGTCGTCACCGCCGGGCTGCTGTTCGCCGGCGTCGCCTGCTCGGACGACTCCGGCGACAAGGCGGACAGCGCCGACAACGCCAAGGCCGACCCCTCCGGCGCCGCGAACGCCCCCGGGACCGGCGGCAAGAAGGTCTCGATCACCGTCAACTGCAAGCCGCCGCGCACCGCCGAGGTCGACCGCAAGCAGTGGGAACAGGACGTGGCGACCTTCGAGAAGGCCAACCCGAACATCGAAATCGAGTCCAAGGACGCGTTCCCGTGTTCGGACCCGACCACGTTCGAGGCCAAGCTGTCCGGTGGCCGGATGGAAGACCTGTTCTACGTCAACTACACCAACGTGCAGACCGTGCTCGCCCGCGGCGGCGCGGCCGACATCAGCGCCTACATGGAAAAGACCGTGCCGGGCAAGGAGCTTCGCCCCGACCTGGTGAAGTACTTCCAGGACGCCGGCGGCAGGACGTTCGGCGTACCGCGCACGAACTACTCGATGGGCCTGGTCTACAACCGCGCGTTGTTCACCAAGGCGGGCCTGGACCCGAACAGGCCGCCGGCCACGTGGGACGAGGTCCGCGCCGCGGCCAAGAAGATCGCCGACAGCGGGGGCGGCGCCGTCGGCTACGCCGACTACAGCGCGAGCAACCAGGGCGGCTGGCACTTCGTCGCCGAACTGTACTCGCGCGGCGGCGCCGCGGTGTCCCCCGACGGCAAATCCGGCACGGTGAACACGCCCGAGGGCAGGGCCGTCCTGCAAACCCTGCACGACATGCGCTGGACGGACGACAGCATGGGCAGCAAGCAGTTGCTGACCATCGCGGACGTCCAGCAGATGATGGGCAGCGGTCGGCTCGGCATGTTCCTGGCCGCGCCCGACAACATCCCCACCATCGTCAACGAGTTCGGCGGCAAGCTCGCCGACCTGGGCATCGCACCGATGCCGGAGGGCAAGGGCACGCTCGCCGGCGGCGACGGCTACATGTTCAACAAGAAGTGCACGCCCGAGCAGATCGAGGCGGGCCTGAAGTGGCTCGACTTCCTCGCCCTGACCCCGGGCAAGGGCCTCAACGACTGGGCCCGCGGCAAGGCCGACAAGGAACCGGTCGGCCTGCCGGAGCCGGCCATCTGGACCGGTGCCGCCGCCAAGTCCAACATCGACCTCAAGGCCGCCAACGCGAACCTGCCGGTGGAGAACTACGCAAGCTTCGCCGCCGCCGCCGTCCCGGCCATCGCCGAACCCCCGAACGGCCAGCAGATCTACTCGATCCTGGACGGCGTGGTCTCCAGCGTGCTGACCAAGAAGGACGCCGACATGGACAAGCTGCTCGGCGACGCGAACACCAAGATCACCCAGCAACTCGCCAAGTAGGCACACCGCGCACCCGACGGGCCGGCCGGGACCCCCCACCCGGCCCGCCCGGACCCGCGGACCCGCCCGGCCCGCCCGGCCCGCCCGGACCCGCGGACCCGCGGACCCGCCCGGCCCACCCCGACGAGCCCCGTCCCGCCGGCCCGCCCACCCGCCCGGCGACAGCGACAGCGACAGCGAGGGAGCGCACGCAATGACGACCACGGTCGCGGTCTCCAAGCCCGACCCCCCGGGCCGCACCCGATGGCGCCCCGGCAGCTCCCGAGGCGGCGCCCGAAACGGTTCCGCGCGGCACCCGCACGGTCCGAGTCGCCTGCGTCGCCGGATCCACGCCAATCTCACCGCCTACGGCTTCCTCGCGGGCGGCCTGCTCTGCTTCGCGCTCTTCTCCTGGTACCCGGCCATCCGCGCCATCCAGCTGTCCTTCCAGCGCACCGGCGGCCGGGCCGGCGCGGACACCGAGTGGGTGGGGTTCGACAACTTCACCACCGTCTTCGACGACCCCGAATTCGCCGCCGCGTGGCGAAACACCTTCTACTTCACCGGACTTGCGCTGGTGATCGGGTTCGTGGTGCCGTGCGTGCTGGCCCTGCTGATCAACGAGATGCGGCACGCCCGGGCGTTCTTCCGGCTCGCGGTCTACCTGCCGGTGATGATCCCGCCCGTGGTCACCGCGCTGATGTGGAAGTGGTTCTTCGACCCGGGTCCGGGCCTGTTCAACGAGGTGCTCCGGGCCGCGCACCTGCCCACCTCGACCTGGACCAACGGCGAGGACACCGCGATGATCTCGCTGGTCCTGGTCGCCACCTGGGCCAACATGGGCGGCACCGTGCTGATCTACCTGGCCGCGCTCCAGGGCATCCCGGGCGAGCTGTACGAAGCGGCCGAGTTGGACGGGGCGAACCTGTGGCAGCGGATCCGGCACGTGACCGTGCCGCAGACCCGGTTCATCATCCTGATGCTGATGCTCCTACAGATCATCGCCACGATGCAGGTGTTCGTCGAACCGTTCATCATCACCGGCGGCGGGCCGGGCGACTCCACGATCACCGTGTTGTACCTGATCTACAAATACGCATTCGTCTACAACGACTACGGGAGCGCGTGCGCGCTCAGCGTGCTGCTGCTGATGCTGCTCGCCGCGTTCTCCGCGCTGTACCTGCGGTTGACCCGGACGAAGGACTAGGGGGCCGGCGATGGCGATCACGATCGGATCCCGCGGCCGACGGGCCGGCGCGCGGGCGGACCGGGCCGCGGAGCGCGCCCGGCGCCGGGCGGGCACGCAGGTGCGCACGCTCGTCTCACCGATGCGACTGCGCGGCACCCGCGGCAGGATCACGTACTGGGTGGTCTTCGCACTCACCCTCGCCGGCTTCACCGCGGCGTTCCTGTTTCCCATCTACTGGATGGTCACCGGCGCGTTCAAGTCGCCGGACGAGATGTTGCAGAGCCCGCCGACGTACGTGCCGAAGGAGTGGCACGCGGACAACTACGCCGAGGCGTGGCGCCGGATGGACCTGGCCCGCTACCTGAGGAACACCGCGCTCCAGGCGGGCGGCGCCTGGCTGTTCCAGATCGTGCTGTGCACCGCGGCGGCCTTCGCGCTGTCCAAACTCAGGCCGGTGTTCGGGCAGTTCGTGCTCGGCGCGATCCTGGCCACCCTGATGGTGCCCGCATCCGCGCTGCTCGTGCCCAGGTATCTGACCGCGGTCGACGTACCGTTCGTCGGCACCAACCTGCTGAACACGCCGTGGGCGATCTGGCTGCCGTCGGTGGCCAACGCGTTCAACCTGTACCTGCTCAAGCGCTTCTTCGACCAGTTGCCCGACGACGTCCTGGAGGCCGCGTCGATCGACGGCGCGGGCCCGCTGCGCACCCTGTGGTCCATCGTGCTGCCGATGTCGCGGCCCGTGCTCGGGGTGGTGTCGATCTTCGCGGTGGTCGCGGTCTGGCAGGACTTCCTGTGGCCGCTGCTGGTCTTCCCGGACACCGACAAGCAGCCGATCAGCGTCGCGCTGGTGCAACTGTCCGCGAGCCTGCCGCTGACCTATCTGATCGGCGCGATGGTGATCGCGAGCATCCCGATGGTGGCCGTCTTCCTGGTCTTCCAGCGGCACATCATCGCGGGGATCAGTGCGGGTGGCGTCAAGGAGTAGGAGTAGGTCTCCTGCGTGCCGGGGAGCAGGTCCCACGATCCCTCGTCTCCCCCATCCCTCGTCTCCCCCGATCCCTCGTCTCCTCCGAGACGCATCCCCTTTTCGAGACGGCGACGGTCGCGCCCGGCGCGGTACGTCCCCGTCGTCCCACCCGAAAGGAACGACGACGTGGCAGAACACGGCCGACAGGGAGCGCAGGCGGCACCGTGGTGGCGTGGCGCGGTGATCTACCAGGTGTATCCGCGCAGCTTCGCCGACGGCGACGGCGACGGAACCGGGGACCTGGCCGGCGTGCGCGAACGGCTACCGTACCTGGCCGAGTTGGGCGTGGACGCGCTGTGGTTCAACCCCTGGTACCCCTCGCCGATGGCGGACGGCGGCTACGACGTGGCCGACTACCGGGGCGTGGCACCGGAGTTCGGCACGCTGGCCGGCGCGGAGAAGCTGATCGCCGATGCGCTGGAGCTGGGCATCCGCACGATCGTGGACATCGTGCCCAACCACGTCTCCAGCGAGCACCCGTGGTTCCGCGCCGCGATCGCCGACCCGGCGGCGCCCGAACGCGAACTGTTCTGGTTTCGGCCCGGACGCGGCGAGCACGGCGAACTGCCGCCCAACAACTGGGTTTCCGAGTTCCACGGCCCGGCCTGGACCCGCTCCACCGACCCGGACGGCACCCCCGGCGACTGGTATCTCAACCTGTTCGACTCCCGGCAGCCGGACCTCAACTGGGGCCACCCGCGCGTGCGCGAGGAACACGAGGAAGTCCTGCGGTTCTGGTTCGACCGGGGCGCGTCGGGAGTGCGGATCGACTCGGCTGCGCTGCTGGAGAAGGACCCGGCGTTGCCCGACCTGGACCCGGATTCGACCGCCCCGCACCCGTACGTCGACCTGGACGGGCTGCACGCCATCTACCGCTCGTGGCGCACGATCGCCGACTCGTACCCGGATCCGCGTGCGCTGATCGGCGAGATCTGGCTGCCGGACACCGAGCGCTTCGCCCGCTACCTGCGGCCGGACGAGTTGCACACCGCGTTCAACTTCGACTTCCTGTCCTGCCCGTGGGAGCCCGTGCGGCTGCGCGCGTCGATCGAGGGCACGCTGGCCGCACACGCGCCGGTGTCCGCGCCCGCGACGTGGGTGCTCGCCAATCACGACGTGACCCGCACGGTGACCCGGTACGGCCGCGCGGACACCTCGTTCGGCTTCGCCGCCAAGGCGCGCGGCGTACCGACCGACCCGGTGCTGGGGATGCGCAGGGCGCGGGCCGCGGCGTTGCTCACGTTGGCGCTGCCGGGCGCGGTGTACGTCTACCAGGGCGAGGAGTTGGGGCTGCCGGAGGTGGAGGACATCCCGCCGGCCGCGTTGCAGGATCCGATGGCGCTGCGCTCGGGCGGCACCTCGCCCGGGCGGGACGGTTGCCGGGTACCGCTGCCCTGGTCGGGGGACGCGCCGCCGTACGGCTTCAGCCCGGCGCGCGCTGCGGTGCCGCCGTGGTTGCCGCAACCGGCCGACTGGGCCGACCGGACCGCGGCGGCGCAGAGCGGCGACCCGGAGTCGATGTTGTCGCTGTACCGGGCCGCGATCCGGCTGCGCCGCGCGGAGTCGGCGCTCGGCGACGGCGACGGCGACGGCGACGACCTGAGGTGGCTGCCGGGGGTGCCGGCGAACGTGCTCGCGTTCGGGCGCGGCGACCGGTTCGCGTGTGTGGTCAACCTGGGCGAGGAGTCCGCGGAGCTGCCGGCGCATCGCGAACTCCTTTTGTCGAGCGGGCCGTTGACCATCGACGGCGGCCTTCCCTCGGATACGGCGGCCTGGCTGCGATTGTGAGCGGACACCCGGCCGCGAGCCCGTCGGCGGGCCCGCGGCCGGCGGTGGGCTGCGCCCCGGAGGTCGCCGGAGGGGCGTTCAGCCCTGTGGGTACCGGTCGATCGGCAGGCCGAAGAAGGGGAACAGATCGGCTCGGTGGAACGTCAACACCGCGGAGACGCCCGCCTTGGTCAGGGTCGGCACCTGGATCGTGTGTGCGTGGAAGGCCCCGTCCCGTCCGCGGGTGTACATCGCGAACGCGGGCCGGCCGTTCGCGGCCGTCTCCACCATGATCCGCTGCCCCTCCCCCGGTCGCAGTTTCGCCGCGAGCAGCCGCAGCACGTCCCGGCGACCGTCGAACCAGGTCGGAATCGGCGGCATCTCCCAACGGGTGTCCTCGGTCAGCAGACCTTCGAGGGCGACCATGTCGGCCCGTTCGAAGGCCTGGGCATACCGGTCCAGCAGTGCCCGGCGCACCGGTTCGTCCGGTTCGGCGAACTGGTCCTCCTCCGGGGCGAGCCGGGCGAGTTCCGCCCGCGCCCGCTGGAGCGTACTGTTCACCGCCGCCGTGGTCGTGCCGAGCAGATCCGCCACCTCGGATGCCTGCCAGGACACCACGTCCCGAAGGATCAGCACCGCACGCCGGCGCGGGGGCAGGTGCTGCAACGCGGCGACCATCGCCAGCCGCAGGCTCTGCCGGGTCCCCACGACCAGCGCCGGGTCGGCGTTCGACAACAAATCCGGGAAGGGCTCCAGCCAGGTCGCCTCCGGGACCGGCGCCTCCAGGTCGTCGGGATCGGTACCGGGAGCGCCCAGCGCGGAGGGCACCATTCGGCGGCTGCTGTGCTTGAGCATGTTCAGGCACACCCGGGTGGCGATCCGGTAGAGCCAGGTCTTGACCGACGAGCGCTGCTCGAATTCCGCGAATCCTCGCCATGCCCGCAGGTACGTCTCCTGTACCGCGTCCTCCGCGTCGTGCAGCGAAGCGAGCATCCGGTAGCAGTGGGCGACCAGTTCACTCCGGTACCGGGCGAATTCGTCCTCCAGGCTCATGCCGCCTCCTCGACCGGCTTCTGCCGGGTGGCCGGACCCGCCGGACTCGTCGGACTCGTCGGACCTGTCGGTTGGGGGGCACGGCGTACCGTGATGGCGAGTCCGGCAAGTGCTCCGAGCAGTGACAGTACGCCGCAGCCGGCCAGGGCTCGGGCGAATGCCGTGGTGGGGGACGCATACCCCCCGCCTTCGGCGAACACGGTTGCCAGGACGGCGACTCCGACGACACCGCCGAGTTGGCGCATCATGGCGTAGATGCCGGAGGCGATGCCGACGGCTTCGCGGGGCAGTGCTCCGACACTGGCGCTCTGCGTCGCCGGCATCGCCATCGAGACGCCGCAACCGGCCACGACCAGCGGCGGCAACAGTTCGACGTAGTCGACCGAGGCGTCGGTGACCAGGGCGATCCAGAACATGCCGACGGCTTGCAGGACGAGCCCGCCCACGACGAGCGGGCGTTCGCCGATGCGGTCCACCAGGCGGCCGGACATCGGCGCCACCAGGAAGAGCGTGGCGGTCCAGGGCAACAGTTGCAGCCCGGCCTTCATCGGTCCGGAGCCGAAGACGGTCTGCATGTACTGGGCGAGGAAGAACACCGCGCCGAAGAGTGCTGCGGTGAGGAGGAAGCCGGCCGCGTTGCCGGCCGAGAACGCCCGCGATCGGAAGTGGGACAGCGGAACCATCGGCTGCGGAGCGCGCTGCTCCCAGGCCAGGAACGCCACCGTCAGCAGGGCGCCGAGGGCGAACGAGCCGAGCACCTCGAAGCTTGCCCAGCCCGCGTCCCGGCCGCGGACCACACCCCAGACGATGCCGAGAACGGCCGCGGAGATCAGGGCGGCGCCGCGGACGTCCACCCGGCGGGCCGGTCCGCGGCTCTCCGGGATCCTGCGGAGCACGAGTGGGATGGCGAGCGCTCCGACCGGCACGTTGATCCAGAAGATCCACTGCCAGGCCAGGCCCTCGGTCACGGCACCGCCGACCATCGGGCCGCTGAGCACGGCCAGGCCGGTCAGGCCGCTGAAGATGCCGATCGCCCGGCCGCGGCGCTCGGGCGGGAAGGCGGCGCCGAGCAGGCCCATCGCCAGGGGCATCACGACGGCGGCACCGACGCCCTGGAGCAGGCGGGCGGTGATCAGCCACGACACGGAGGCCGCCAGCGCGCAGGCGACCGAGGCCACGGAGAAGAGGGCGAGGCCGGTCGCGAACATCCGCCGCCGACCCCACCGGTCGCCGATCGCGGCCGCGGTCGGCATCGACATCGCGAAGGTGAGGCTGTAGGCGTTCACCGTCCATTCCAACTCTTCGATCGAGGCGCCGAGATCCTGCCTGATGGTGGTCAGCGCCGATGCGACCACCAGGGCGTCGAGTGCCACCATCACCGAGCCGATCGCGGTCAGGCCCAGCACCCAACGCTGCTCGACGGTCGTGCGTTCCGTGCTGCTCACGAAGGTCCCTCCAGAAGTTCGCTCTCATGGGTACTGACAACCGCGGAGGGCCGAAGTAATCGTGATGTGCGCGCCGGTGGCGATGAGTTCGCCGAGTTCGCGTTGTCCAAGTCGGTGAGACGACTCGGCGGGACAACCGCTGAGGCGGCTCGGTGAGACGACTCGGTGAGACGGCGAAACCGGCGAGGAGAGCCCGTGAGTACAGCAGTGATCCGCTATCGGACCAGGCCCGAGGCGGCCGAGGAGAACCAGCGCCTGATCGAGAACGTGTTCGCCGAACTGGAGAGCACGGCACCGCCCGGCCTGCGGTACAGCAGCTTCCGGCTGACCGACGGTGTCACCTTCGTCCATGTCGTCGACGGTGACGGCCTCGTCGAACTCGCCGCCTTCCGGGAGTTCCAGCGCAATCTCGGCGACCGCCTGGCCGTCGACGTCAGCCGCGACGATGCCGTCGTGGTGGGCTCGTATGCCTCGGCGGTGCGGCCCGCGCAGGGCTGACGGGGCGGGCGGTGCGTCATCGGTGTGCGCCGGGGGACGACAGGTCTCCCGGCGCGCGCCGAAGGTATGGGATGGCGGAACGCCGGGTCGGGATCGGGGGGGCCGGGAGCGCAACCCCGGGGCCGGGGGCCGGTCTGCCGTCCGCGGCTCACCTGCCCGGCTGGGTATTGAGTCGCGCCGCCTGTCGGGTGAGGTGGTTGCGTTCGGGGAGGCTGGGCGCCGATCGGGCGGCTTCGGCGTACAGGCGGGCCGCGGTCACCAAGTCGCCGTCGCGCTCGCGCAGGTACGCCTCGACGGCGGTGTGGCGGGGCAGGGCGGGGTCGAGCCCGGACAGGGCGGCCAGGCCGGCCCGCGGGCCGTCGGCCTCACCGACCGCGACGGCCCGGTTGAGGCGGGCCACCGGGCTGTCGGTGAGGCGTACCAGTTCGTCGTACCACTCGACGATCTGCACCCAGTCGGTCTCCTCGGCCGTCCGGGCGTCGGCGTGGAGTGCGGCGATGGCGGCCTGGGCCTGGAACTCGCCCAGGCGGTCGCGGGCGAGGGCGGCCTGGAGCACGTCCACGCCCTCGGCGATCAGGCGGGTGTTCCACAGGCTGCGGTCCTGCTCGGCGAGCGGCACGAGCCGGCCGTCGGGAGCGGTCCGTGCCGGGCGCCGTGCGTGGTGGAGAAGCATGAGCGCGAGCAGGCCCGCGACCTCCTCGTGGTGGGTCTCGGCGGCCAGCCGGCGGGTCAGTCGGATCGCCTCGCCGGAGAGGTCGACGTCGCCGGAGTAGCCCTCGTTGAACACCAGGTAGAGCACGCGCAGCACGGTGGCGACGTCGCCGGGTTGGTTGAACCGGACGTCCGAGACGGTCCGCTTGGCCCTGCTGATCCGCTGGGCCATGGTCGCCTCGGGCACAAGATATGCCTGCGCGATCTGCCGCGTGGTCAGGCCGCCGACCGCGCGCAGCGTGAGCGCCACCGCCGAGGCCGGGGTCAGGGACGGGTGCGCGCACAGGAAGTACAGCTGAAGCGTGTCGTCCACCGCCTCGACCGGGCCGGGCGTGGGCTCGACCTCGACGCGTACCTCGCGGTTCCGTCGGGAGGCATCGGCGCGGGCGGCGTCGAGGAACTTGCGCCAGGCCACGGTGACCAGCCAGCCCTTGGCCTCACGCGGAGGATTCTCCGGCCACACGCGCACGGCCTCGACCAGGGCTTCCTGTACGGCATCCTCGGCCGCCGCGAAATCTGCTCCGCGGCGGACGAGGACGCCGATCACAGTGGGGGTGAGGGTCCGCAGCAGGACCTCGTCCACCATGCGTCACTCCGTGATGGTCGTGGGTTCGGAGAAGAACGGGCGCACTTCGAGCCACTCGCCGATCGGCTTCCCGCCCGCGCCCGGAGCTGCGGACAACTCGGCGGCCAGCTCCAGCGCCCGCTGGTGGCTCTCGACGTCGATCACCATCCAGCCGGCGATCAGGTCCTTGGTCTCCGCGAACGGACCGTCGGTGACCGGCGGTCGCCCCTCGCCGTCGTAGCGGACGAACGTGCCCTCCGGGGAGAGCGCCTGGCTGTCGACGTACTCGCCGGTGCCTTCGAGCCGGGCGGCGAAGTCCTGCATGTACTGCACGTGGGCGGAGAGTTCCTCCGGCGTCCACTGGTCCATCGGCACGTCGTTGGCCGGTGCCGGGGCGCCGCGATAGTGCTTGAGCAACAGGTACTTGGCCATCGTGTTCTCCTCGGTGCGGTCCGGCCCATTGTGGCCGGGGTTCACTACGGGGACGCAGCGGCGGGCGGGTTCTCGACATCGTGCCGCGATCTTTTTCGGCGGGGGTGATGCGCGGGGTGTGGGCGGGCGGGTCGGCGGGCCGGGTGGCCGGGCGAGTGGGTGGCTGGGCGAGTGGGTGGCTGGGCGAGTGGGCGGGGGCGGGTGGCGGTCAGGCGCGCCGGCGCTCTTCCCGCTGCCGGATCAGTTCCTCGACGGCGCTCGGCAGAGTCGTCTCGAAGTCGATCAGCTTCGCCCACGTCGGGGTCACCACGATCCGGACCATGCCGTCGTAGAGCGAACGCACCTCCGCCTCCCATTCGACCCGCTGCTCGGGTGTCATCCGGTAGGAGCCGTTCATCCGGAGATACTCCTCCGGGATGCCGTCGACGACGTCCAACTCGGCCCGACCGCGGATGAGCAGGATCTTGGGCGGGTGCACCTCGGTGTCGATGGTCAGGGCCACCGTCGGGTTCGTGCGCAGGGCCGGGAGTTTCGGGGCGTTCTTCGTGGTGCACATGACGACCTCCGAGCCGTTCCAGGTGAACCCGATCGGGATGTTGCGCGGTGTGCCGTCCTTGGCGACGTAGGCCAGGCGGGTCAGGTCGCGGGCCAACAGTTCGCGGCTGATCGGTCGGTTCAGAACCTCGGTGATCTCGTTCGGCTGCACGGCGATTCCTCCTGGTGTCGGGTCGGTTTCGGTGGTCGGGCGAACCTGGCGTCGGGCACGCGCGCTCGGCGGTGGCAACCGGCGGCGGGGCGGGGTCTCTTCGTCCCCGGCAGTCGGCTCGAGTAACCATGCGGCCGCTGCGGGGAGCCGTGCGGATCGCCACGGATCAGTCCACAATTCCCGGGCAGCCGCGCGGACCGCTCGGCAGAGGGTCCGCCGCCTACGGCACCCGAGTCGGATCGTTCTCGCATGGTGGCTTCTCCCCCTTCGTCTCGCGTCCGGCGGCCTGTGGCCTGTGGCTCGCGGCCCGCGGCCCGTCGTGGCCGCCGACATCCCTGGGACGGAGCCGGTGCCAAGTTCTCGACATCGAAGGCGCGCCGATTTCGGAAAGTCGTTTTCCTGCCCCTCCCCGCCCTGGCGGGCGACCGGGTCGGTCGAACGACGCGACCGGAAGGATCACCACCGGGCCGGACACCGCGGAGGACTGGTGGCAGTCGCATACGAAAGCCCACCGGTATCGACACGGGGGAGTCGACGACCGGTATCGACACCGGGGAGCCCACCGGTATCAGGACCGCGGTCCTACTGTTGGCCGATGCGCGCACACCACATCGACCGCCCGGCAGATCTCGACGTGGTCCGGGATTCCTACGACCGGGTGGCTGACAACTACGCCCACATGGTGGTGACGACGGGGGTCGGTGACATCCGTAGCCATCCCTGGCTCAAGGCATCGATCGACGCCTTCGCCGACACGGTGCGCGGGCTCGGGCCCGTCCTCGACGTCGGCTGCGGGCCCGGAACGGTGACCGCCTACCTCGCCGAACGCGGACTCGACGTGTCCGGAGTCGATCTCTCATCCCGCATGATCGAGAACGCGCGCCGTCTTCATCCGCAATGCCGCTTCAGCGTCGCCTCCGCCACCGACCTCGACCTGGAGGAAGCGTCCCTCGGCGGCGTGCTCGGGTGGTGGTCACTGTTCAATCTCCCCCGCGACGTCCTTCCTCAGGTTCTGGCCCTGTTCGCGCGCGCCCTGAAGCCGGGCGGCCACTTCATCACCGCAACACACGTCGGCGACGAAGACGCGCTGCGCACCGAGGCATACGGAGGAGTGCCCGTGCGCTGGACCACGCACAAGTGGCGGCCGGAACAACTCGTGGACCTGATCGAGCAGGCCGGACTGCGCCCCGTCGCCGAACTCCGGCTCCCCGCGGATGAGCAGAGCGGGCCGGGCCTGATCGTCATGGCCAAGCGCCCCGCCTGAAGACCGGCCGGTGGGAGATCCGCCCACTCGGCCGGTGGACGGATCTCCGCCCGCAACCACACACGATCCCACCGGAGTTGCTCGTGGAGGTGTAGGCGGTCAGCCCTTCGGCTCGCATTCGAAGACGTGGTGGCCGGCGGTCGATCGCCATGCGGACAGGACGGTGAAGTGCGCCCGTTCCAGCAGTGCGCGCAGATCGTGCTCACCGAGACCGCCGGTGTCCTTCCCGCACATCACCATCTGAAAGAGCACGTGGGCGGCGTCGGACTCCTGGTCCAGCAGGGGTTCGAGCACGAGCAGCCGAGGCGGGGCGAGGCCGGGTTCACGTGCTTCGGCGGTGCGGCGCATGGCCCGGCCCACGGCGGTCAGCAGGCGTACGCACGTCTCCGGCGGCCAATCGTGCAAGACGTTCTTGAGCAGGTAGCGATCGCCGCCCGCGGGCACCTCCTCGAAGATGTCCGCGGCGCGGAAGGAGATCCGGTCGGCGATCCGTTGCCCGACGGATGCCCCGAGCGTCGTCTCACCCCGCGCGCACACGTCCGGCCGATCGACGCACACCCCTCGAAGGTGGGGGTGGTCGGCCAGCACACCGGCCAGCGTCGTGCCGTCGCCGCCGCCGACGTCGATCAGCGTGTCGACCCCCGTGAAGTCGTACTCCTGCGCGAGCGCGGCCGCCGTCGGGCGAGCCAGTTCCGCCATCGCCGCGTCGAAGATCCGGCCGGTGTCCGGACTTTTCTCCAGGAACTCGTAGAGCGAGACGCCGAAGACCTGGTCGAAGCCCGAGCGCCCGGTACGAACGGTTCCCGACAGGGCTCCGAAGGCGTCGTCGTACGTTTCCGCCGTCAGAATGCACAGATTGCGCACGGACCGCGGATGATCGGCGCGCAGCGGCGCGAACTCCTCGCTCAACGCGAACCCGTCGTGCGCATCCCGGGTGAAGACGCCCCACATGGCCAGCGTCTGCATCAGCCGCGCCATGACCTCGGGATCCGATTCCGTGCGCCTGGCGATTTCCTTCACGGGCAGAGCCCCATCCGCCACGATGTCGGCGATGCCGAGCCTGGCCGCAACCGCCAACGCCCGGGCCGCGCAGCCACCGGCGGCAATCTGCACGACCCGCATCTCGTCCGTGCCGTCCACGTTCGCTCCGTCCGACTGAATGGCACCGCCCACCGGCACCCCGACACCACACCCCAGGACCAACGACCAATGGCCCCGGAAGCAACGCAGGCGCGCCGCCCGGATGGTTGAACACGAGTGCGTCGGCCGTGGGGATCGTGAACGGTGAGAGGCCCCGGCGTGCTGCCGCCCACGTATCGGCGCACGTCGAAGCCGGGCGGGTCGCCGTCGACGGGGCGGCCCGCCTCGTGGGCAACGAGGTACCGCCGGCGTCGAAAGACGACGCGGCAGCCGAGCCGCCCGCTCGACCTATGTCACGTACGACACGTAGATCAGCAGGAGGATCACCGCCACGAGGGCGGAGAGCGCGTAGGCAGCGGTAGAGGAGATCCACACGCGGAACACGTCGATCAGGCCCGCGAACACCATCAACGGGCCGAAGAATACGATGGCAACCCAATCCATGGGCGAGTTCGGTGCGTCCATCTCTCGTGCGGCGAAGAACAGAAAAGCGGGACCGACCAGCGACATGCCGACGCCCGACAGAACCTCTTTCGGAGTGACCTCATCGTCTTCCGGTTCTGCGTCGTCTTCCGCTTCCTCCGTGGAAGACGGTTCCGGGATGACTCCCGTCTCCTGGGAAGTTTTCACGGGGATGGGGGTGTGCCTGGGTGCAGCCGGCGCGGGCGGTGTGCCGGTTTCGGGGTCGTCGTCGTGGGTGGCGGTGGGGCCGGGGGTGCTCAGGGCGGTGGCGGTGGCGCGCAGGATGGCGTGGGTGACGGCGGGGGGCAGCCATCCGATGTCGGCGCCGACATGGGTGGGCGGGGCGGGGATCATCGCGCGGGCGGCCTCGGTGGTGGGTCGGGCCGCGGGGTGCTTCGCGAGGGCGGCCGCGACAAGGGGCGCGAGCGCGGCGGGAAGACCGTCGAGATCGGGTGCGCGGGTGGTGAGGTTGGCGAACAGCACGGGCAGGGTGTCCCCGGGGAATGGGGGACGGCCGGTGGCCGCGTAGGCCAGGACCGCGGCGGCGGAGAAGACGTCGCTCTCGGGTCCGACGTCGGAGCGTTCGAACTGCTCGGGCGACATGAACCCCATCGTGCCCACGGTCTGCCCGGTC
Organism: Embleya sp. L77; assembly: GCF_055557415.1. Classification (NCBI taxonomy): domain Bacteria; kingdom Bacillati; phylum Actinomycetota; class Actinomycetes; order Kitasatosporales; family Streptomycetaceae; genus Embleya; species Embleya sp. L77. The sequence continues at coordinate 1,854,213 of NZ_CM145710.1, read as the reverse complement.
CGGGTCAGGCCGGTGGCCCCGCTGGGAAGCGCGATCCCGAAGTCGATGACCTTCGGACCCTCGACGCCCAGGATGATGTTGGACGGCTTGATGTCCCGGTGCACCAGGCCGACCGCGTGGATCTCGGCGAGAGCGACGAACAGGCCCGCCGCCAAGGCAAGCAGTGATGCCTCGGGCAGCGGCCCGAATCGCGTCACCGCCTCACCCAGGGCAACCCCCGGCACGAACTCGGTAGCCAGCCAGGGCACGTCCGCACCCGGATCCGCGTCCACGACCGACGCGGTGAACGCCGACTCCGCACCCCGCGCGGACTCCACCTCCCGAACGAACCGGCGTCGGAACTCGCCCTGGTCGCCGTTCAGCAGGTAGGGATGTACCACTTTCACGGCCACGGCCGCCCCGTCCGGCGCCCGCCCGAGGAACACTCGCCCCATGCCGCCGGACCCCAACAACCCGATCAGCCGGAACCGCCCCACCCGCTGCGGATCCCCACTGCCCAACGCCTCCATCACGCCCCCGTTTCAAGGGCGACTCCGAGGCCGGCGCCGCCCGACGTCACAGGACATCGCACACTCGTCTCCCTCCGCAACCGTTCAACCGAGTTCCGGGGCGCATGCGAGTGGGGCGAGGCTCAGGGTCGTGCGCATCGGTCGGGGCGGTCGCGACCTGCGATCCGGCCTGTGCCTCGGCCTTACAGAATGCATGCGCAAGGGTCCAGGGTGCCGTGGGTGCGCCTCGTTTCCGGAGATCATCGGCAGGTCGCCGTCGAAGCCTTCCCAGGCACTGTGGCGGGTCAACCGGGATGGAGGCGGTCCCACACGGTCGCGATCGCGGATCCGTGGTGGGTGGTTTCGGTGGTCGTCGCCGTCTGGGGTTCGCCTCGGTGTCGGGTTGCCCGAAGAGGAACTCGCCGCCGTGTTCGGGTGGTCGGACGCCCTGCGGGTCGTAGACCCCCGCAGGTGTCGGCCGGCGCATGACGCGGTCCGAATCCGCCACGATGTCGGCGACTTTCCCGTGACCGGGCCGGGAAGCCGGACCGTTCCTGCGAGGGGCGAGGGCGAAACCCGGGCCGTACCCCGCTCCGCGGGAGGCTGCGTGCCGGCGCGACTCGTACTGTTCGGCCATGACGTTTCCCACCGCGCGGTTCGAAGGATGCTTTCCCGAGCTCTTCGGTTTCGTGCTGCTCGATGCCACAGGGCTCGACGATGTCGGTGGAGGCAGCCCTGTCGGCAGGAATCTGCTCCAGTTGTTCAGCACGAGTGAGCAGGGCGATCGGGTCGTCCGTGACGGCATCGCGATTCCCGCGCAGAACATCGATCCCGGCTTCTACACCGTGCTCGTACGCCACGCCCGGAGCCCTTCACCGTGGCAGGACCCCAAGGTGACATCCGCCGGGTGGGTTCTGCACGTCCGGTCGGGAGAGCTGTTGCTGTGCGGCCTGGGCTACCTCACGCAGTGGACGCCCGACCATCCCCGGCATCGTCGCATTTCCGTACCACCCGGCTGGTACGAAGTGGAAGTCCGCGGACACCTCTTGGAGCCCGACGACCCCGACGACGCCGCCTACGAGTTCGTCCTGAGCGGTCCGACCGGCGCCCGGCCCACGTTCCATGCCCACCTCGACCACGGCCTCAACCTCTTCGACAACGACTGATCACATCGGGCTCATTCGCCCAGAGGTCGTCCCGTATGTCGGGGGGTGAGGTCACGGGAACTGGTGCTCGTTTTCGACCTTGTTCGGGCGTGGGCTGTTGATCGTTGAGCTGCGGGTCGCCCGGCTGTCCGTGCCCCGGCTGCCTGTGAGGATGACCCGCCCGGTCTCGACCCGGCGCCGGCGGCCGGCTACCCGCCGTCGACTCGTCGATCGAGGTCGGCGAGGACGAGGTGCCACGGCACTCCCGATCGCACGGCCGGCGAACGCGGTTCAGGCAGACGACCGTGGAAGTCGACCGCGCTCGCCACGGCGCGTGTTCGCCGGTGGAGTTGTGCGCCACCATGTGGAAGTGAACGTCATTTGGGTCTTGTTCGCTCGAAGCCGGCTGATTCGAGGATGTGCGGCGTACCGTGGCGGGAGAGATACACCACACCCCCGGGGGTCGCCGTGAACGTGCCATCCGACCTGTCCATGGGCGAGCGCATTCGTTGGCTGCGTGAGCGTCGCGGAATGAGCCGACCGGTTCTCGCCGGACTCTGCGGACGCGGACCCGATTGGCTCAAGAAGATCGAGAGCGGCGAGCGTCCATTGCGCGACTATCGCCTGCTGCTTCGGGTCGCGGCGAACCTCGGTCTGACCGATCTCGGTGTCCTTACCGGGACGGGCGACGTCATGCAGCCCATTTCGCCCGCGTTGCACCACGAGTCGATCCCGCAGATCTGGACCGCCGTCAAGCGCCGCAATCACACACCCGCCGCGAGTGTGACCCCGGACGTACCGTCGCTCCGAGTCCGGGTGGACGCGGCGTGGGCTCTGTGGCACAGCGCCCGGTTCAACCGGACGCGGATCGGCATGCTTCTCCCCGACCTGATCACCGACGGCGAGACGGCAGTTCGCGTTCTGGACGGCCCGGCCCGTCGCGAGGCGTACGCCGTACTTGCCACCATCTACCACCTCGCCCAGCAGCACATCGCGTACATCGCACCCGCGGAGCTCGTGTGGGTGGTGGCCGATCGCGGGATGTCCGCAGCGCAGTACGCAGACACGCCGGAGGCGCTCGCGGGTGCGGCATGGTGCTACGGCAATGCCCTGCGCGAGGCGGCCGATCCGGGTGAGGCGTTGGCCGTGGTGACCGAGGCCGCCGAGGACATGCATCCACATCTCGACGACATCCCGGATGACGCCCGAGGTCTTTACGGCGCCTTGCGTCTGCATGCGGCGGTCACGCATGCCAGACAGGGCAACGAGGGTGAAGCCTGGGCGAGTTGGCAACGAGCCGACGCGGTGGCGAAGAGCCTGCCTGCGGGCTATGTCCACCGCTGGACGGTGTTCGGCCGAGCCAATGTGGACTTCCACGCCGTGAGTGTGTCGGCCGACCTGCGGGCTGCGGGTACCGCGCTGGACTACGCGGATCGCGCCGACCCGTCCGCGATGCCCAGCATGGAACGCCAGTCCCGTCTGTGGACCGAAGCGGCCCGCAGCCACCTCCAACGCGACGACCACACCGCGGCGTTGCATCTGATGCGCCGCTCAGTAGAGGTGGGCCCCGAGGCGGTTCGCTACACGCCCGCCTCGCGCGCGGTGATCGCCGAACTCTGGCGAACCACACGCGGTCCACTCCACCGCGAGGTGGTGACCCTCGCCGAGGACGTCGGCGTCCTGACCGGCTGACGGGTATACCGGCGGCCCCGGCACATCCGACAGGGACGGTTCGTCCCCCTTCGCCATAGGGGACGAACCGTCCCTGTCGTTGCGTGACCCTCCCATTACGTTCGGATGACTTCCGATCGGCGAGAGGGACGCAATGACTCGGCGCTTGTGTACACATGCCGCGCTCACACTCGACAGTGCACCGACCCTGGATCAGGCCACCGGCGAGCTTCGGCTTCCAATCACCCTCTACGACGTCGATCGAGTCGTGGGCCGCGTCGATCTGGTGGTCTCCGGAATCGAGTCGGCGCCCCCACGATGTCTGAGACCCGACACCACGACCGTGGGCCCATCCGGCTACGGGGACCGGCCCATCGAGATGCGCCTGAAGGACGACGGCGGGCTGACCACGGTCCACTGGACACGCGAGCAGTTCCGTCACATGGTCCAGGCGGGTCAGGCCGAACTGGCACGCACTCTGCCGGGACCGATCATCCAACGCTCCGGCACTCGGGACGACTGTTGACCCCATGCCCGGTTGACGGCGCCGATTTCCGCCCGCATCAAACATGGACCCATGTCCACTTCACCCACCCCGGAGATTACCGTGACCGACACCGAAACGGCCCCCGTGACCGTGACCCTGCCCGCGTGGACTGTGCGGCTTGCGCCGAGTGGGCGGGTGGAGCGGCCGTGGCGGGTCGAGTTCTTCTCGCTCGGGAATCACCCGACGAGCGAGGAACCCGACCGGGCCGCCGCCCACCTCACGGACACCGAAGCAGCCCAGCTCGCCGCCACGTTGATGCGGCCCGGTCACCCCGGTGAGTCCACGTCCGGGCGGGCCCGGCTCGTGCGCGACGGATTCGGGCTGCGGCTACGGGTGTTCGTGGCACCGGTCGAGGACGAGCCCGGTGTCGTCGCCCACGTCCAGGAACACCACCGACTCGTCCTCCTGCACCACCTCGCCCGACACCGACCCGACCTGATCCCCACGGTCACCCCACCCGACCCCCGCGTGTGCCTGGGTCCCGTCCCGATCACCGGCCTGACCGTCGACCAGGCCGGTGAACTCCACACCCGCCTCGGCCGATGGCTCGACAGCGAAGGCATCCGCGCCGCCATCACCGACCGCGACATCATCCACCGCATGACACCCACCGGCGGGGGCTGACCACACGCACCACCATTCGTATCCCTACCTCAGCCCGAAGCACGGACCCGCAGTCGGCAGCGTCCACGGACGTCACCCCGCGGACGTGCCGGCAAGCCTCGTGCATCCGGCTGATCGGTCGCGCAAGCCGACGTGTCCAACGCCCCCGAGAAAGGACCCGCATGCGCCCGGCCAGGTTCGAGATCTTCCTGCGCGAACTGATTGCCGCGTCAGGGGCCGTCGCCGACGTCCGGACTCGCACCGATTCGGAGAGCGAGCGAACGCCGAGCCGGGGGGACTACGGCGTGACTGTCACCCTGCGAGGTGGCGGTTCGGTCGAGCTGATGATCACAGCACAGTCGGCCCCCGGCGACGCGTATGGCGAACCGGAGGCAATCGTAGAGGGCGAACAAGCCGCTCCGATCGCATTGTCCGGTCCGATCGACGGGTCGAAGGTTCGCGTCGCGGATCTGGAGACGTTCCTTGCGTCCGTAATCGTCGGATCCGGAAGTCGCGAGGTCGCCGAGATCAGCCAACGCTTCTCCGAGCAGCAGCCGGCTGGAGCCATCAGTCACGGCACGGTCGTTCGCTTCCACTCCGGCGCGCGGATCTACCTGAACTTTGTGACCGCCCACCCCGCCGGTCAGCGACCGGGCGCGGACTACCAATGCCCGGATGTGATCTGACCCCCGCAGAAACGAATACCGGCCCGACCCTCGGGCAGCACCGGGGCCGGGCCGGATTCGCGTGTCGTCAGTGGCCCTCAGCCTGCCACGCGGACCGTATGTGGTCGCCATGGGCAGGCTCGGCTGCGGCCGTTGGACCGGTTCCGGGGGATCGATTTCAACGTTGGGCCGGGCGACTCGGCCGGGAGGCTGTCAACGCTCGTGATCGGTTCGGGTTCCGGGCCGGTGAGGACGAACGCCCGGCCTGCGCCCGGGATCCGATCGGCGGGATGACCGCGCAGGCAACGATGTGGTGGCAGCCGACGTGCGACACGGGTTCGTCGTTCGTCGTGAGGATCAGGCTTTCGTCGGCGTTGTGTACGTGCCTGCATACGCCGGCTCTCGGGATGGGCCGAGGGTGGGCGTCAGGTGGTGCCGTTTCGGGGGCGTGGGGCGTGGGTTGTGGTGAAGGGGAGGAGTAGGGCGGCGGTTTGTGGGGGGTCCTCCATGATGGGGGTGTGGCCGGAGCCGGGGAGGAGTTCGACGGTTGCGCCCGGGACGACGCGGTAGTCGGCGGCCGATGACGGGCGCCATCGGCGGTCCTGGTCGCCGAAGATCACCTGGAGCGGCTTGCCGAGGGTCTTCAGTCGATCGGGGAGCGTCTGTTGGTCCAGATAGGCGCGGGACGCCTGCATGGACGTGGTGAACGCGTGGTGGGTCATGCCGCGCATATCGTCGACGAGCTCTTGCGGGATTCGAAAGCCCGCACGAAAGGCCGTGGTTGCGAAGTGTCGGACCTGTTCATCGGTCGGCGGCCAGTGCTCGGGGCCGATGGCGGCGGATTCCGTGGCGACGAAGGCGTCCAGGCCGGGACCGGTATTGACGAGCGAAAGCGCGGTCACCAGGTCGGGGCGCTGCTCGGCCAGGGCGGTGGCGGCATAGCCACCGCTGGAATGGCCGACGACGACGGCGTGCTCGACGCCGAGCCGATCCAGTGCCGCGCCGACCGTACGGCCCTGCTCGGTGATCTCGTAGCCGTGGTCGGCCGGTTCGGACGACCGGCCGTGGCCGAGCAGGTCGATCCGGACGACGTGATGCGCCGCGGTCAGCAGCGGAACGAGTCGGTCCCACGAGCGGGTCGAGGAGGCCGACCCGTGGATGAGCACGAGCGCGGGGGCGTTGCGGGGGCCGTCCTGGCGGACGTACATGTCGCCGTTCTCCAGGGGCAGGAGCGAGTCTTCGGTGCTTGCGGCGCTGCCGTTCACCTGCGGTTGATCGTCGGGTGTAGTCATGGGCTCAGCGTCACCGCCCGGGTGTGCCGGTGGATTGCACAAATGTTCCGTCCCCGGGCCCCGCGTAACCTGTGACGATGCGGTCCACCGCGAATGCGCATGAGGATCCGGCTGCGTGGGACGTGGCACGTCCACGCCGGGCCGGCCGGATGGCAGGCGTCGACATGGCCGGGTTCAGTGTTCCCGGCCCGCTCATGGGTGGCTTGCGGGTGGTCCCGCACCCGGCCGTGATGCTGATCCTGGAGTTCGGGGCGAGCCGGCCCGTCGTGGACGACGGCGCCGAGCGGCGGCGTCGGGGAAGTGTCGTTGCCGGGCCGGGGTTCGGGTGCGGAGGCGCGGTCCGGGCGTGGGGCGAAGACGTCGCGTGCGTGCAGGTCCGCCTGTCGCCGGTGGTGGCCCGCACGATTCTGGGCGTCGGCCCGGCCGACCTGGACGGCTCCCTGGTGGACCTGGAGGATCTGTGGGGCCGGGAGGCGTCACGAATTCGCGAGCAACTGGCGGAAGCCCACTCGTGGGAGGACCGCTTCGCGTTGACGGAGGCGCTGCTCGCCCGCCGATACGAGACACGGTCGCCGGTGGATCCGGAGGTGGCCCGGGCCTGGCACCGGATCGGGGTCGGGCGTGGCCTGGTCCGGATCGACCGACTGGCGGCCGAACTCGGCTGGAGCCGCAAGCGCCTGTGGACCCGGTTCCAGGCGCAGATCGGCATGCCGCCCAAGCGCGCCGCGAAACTGGTCCGCTTCGACCACGCCGTGCACCGTCTGGTCGCGGGTGACGCCGCGGCCCGAGTCGCGGCCGACGGCGGCTACACCGATCAGTCCCACCTGCATCGGGACGTCACCGCGTTCACCGGACTGACCCCGGCAACCGTGGCCGGCGAACCGTTCCTGACGATCGACGACATCGCCTGGCCGACCAGGCAACTCCCGGCCACAACCCACGCATCGGCCACCCCCTCGGACCGATGATCGATCGTTTGGCGTTCGGCACGCGGGAGCTCACCTGGATCCCGAGACGGTCGGTGTCGGAAGGGGTCGTTCGCGCACCGGGTCGTGCCGATGCCGATCCAGTGTCCGCCCACCCGCCGTCACCGCGGCGTCCGCGGTGTTCCCAGTGTCCGCGGTGCTCCCGGGTCCGGGTCGGACCCGCGTCCCTCGACAGACGTGACGACGGGTGGCCGGGCGACATGCCGGAACCTGAACGCCCCCGTACGTGCACCGATCAGTGCGACCCGTCGAGCCTTGCGTCGCCTCGACGAACGCGTGATCGTCGCCGCGCTCAGGGCCCGGCATCGCCCGGGAGGGGAACTTACGAGGCGTCCGCGTTCCACGTTCCGGCGGCGGCAGTGGCGCGGGCGTAGTCGGCGAAGTCCCTCGGCGCACGTCCGAGGACTTGGCGGACGCCGTCCTCCAAGTGCGCGTTGCGGCCGTCGAGCACGGTGGTGAAGAGGTAGATGAGGAAGTCGATGTCGTCGTGGGGCAGGCCCGCCTCCTTGAGCACCACCGCGTAGTCTTCCGCGCCGACGGGCACGAAGTCGATCTGGCGTCCGGCCGCGGCCCCGATCTCCGCGACGGCGTCGGCGAAGGTGAGCAGGCGGGGACCGGTCAGTTCGTAGATCCGCTCGTTGTGTCCGTCCTCGGTGAGTACGGCGACGGCGACGTCGGCGATGTCGTCCGCGTCGACGAAGGGCTCGGGGATATCGCCGACGGGCAGGACGACCTCGCCTTCGAGGACCGGCCCCACGAGGAAGTTCTCGCTGAAGTTCTGGCTGAACCAGCTTGCGCGCAACACGGTCCAGGCGATCCCCGAGTCCGCCACGATGCGCTCGCAGGCCTGGGCCTCCTCCTCGCCCCGCCCGGACAGCAGGACGAGGTACCGCACGCCCGCACTCGTCGCCGCCTCGGTGAAGGCCTCGATCGCGGCAGAGGCTCCGGGAACTGCCAGGTCCGGGTAGAACGACACGTAGACAGCGCTCACGTCCCGCAACGCCGGAGCCCACGTCGCCGGATCCTCCCAGTCGAACGCCGGGTCGGCACCGCGTGAGCCCACCCGTACGTCGACATCGCGCTCTCGGAGTCGGTCCACGATCCTGCGACCGGTCTTGCCCGTTCCACCCAATACCAGGATTCGGCTCGAATGCTGCGTCATGTCACGTCCGTTCGGCGTCGCGAATGTGTGCCTCAACGATCGATCAGCCGCAGGCCCGGAACAATAACGTCTTGATCAACTATCGTTGAGCAGCACGCAACGATCAAGAAGGGGGCGGTCGTGGAGCGTTACGAGATCGAGGCATTCCTCGCGCTCACCGAGACGCTGCACTTCGGTCGTGCGGCGGAGCAGCTGGGGGTGTCCACCGGCCGCGTCAGCCAGACCATCAGCAAACTCGAACGCCGCATCGGCGCGCCCCTGTTCGACCGGACCAGCCGTCGCGTCTCGCTCACGACGATCGGCGCCCGTTTCCACGACGATCTGCGTCCCGGCTACGAGCAGGTACAAAAGGCACTGGCGCACGCGATCATGGCCGCCCGCGGCTTCGACGGTCCCCTGCGGGTCGGCTTCCTCGGCGCCGCTGCGGGCGGGTTCGTCATGCAGGTGGCTCGCGCCTACCGCGCCGAACACCCCGCCTCCGACGTGCTCATCCACGAACTCCAGATGAACACCAGCATCTCGGACCTGCGCGATCACCGCACCGACATGGTCCTCAACACCCGCCCCATAGTCGAACCGGACATGGTCACCGGCCCCACCCTGTGGGACGAGCCCCGCTACCTTGCCGTCTCCTCCCGGCACCCCCTGGCCGCCCGGTCGCAGGTCAGCCAGGAGGACCTGACCCGCGTCACGCTGTTGCGCATGCCCGACAACGCGCCCGCCTCCATCTCCGAGGACCGGGTCCCCCGCGTGACTCCGCAGGGGCGGCCCATCGCGCACGGGGCACGCGTGTCCTCCTTCCAGGAGGCGCTGGCCATGGTCGGGGCCGGCGAAGGCGCCTTCACCGTCGGAAGTCAGGTGATCCGCTTCTACACCCGCCCCGACGTGGCCTACATACCCTTCACCGACGCCGCCCCCATCGAATGGGGCTTCCTGTGGCGCGCCTCGCACGAGACCGCCCGTATCCGGGCCTTCCACGACAAGGCCGTTGCCCTGCGGCCGTCACCCCCACACGACAACACCCAAACGGCGATGCGAACTCGCTAGCGCGGCACACCAGGTCGTCGCCGACCGGTCAGCCGCCCGCCAGACCCACGCCCGCCAAGGCGAACTGCACCGTGTGGTCGGCGACTTCGGGCGTGACCGCCGTGCCGGTGCGCAGGTGGTCGTGCAGGGTGGCCAGGGTCAGGCGGTAGACCGCGAGCGCGTCGGCGGCCGGATCCCGGGTCGGCGCCGCGGCCAGGGCCTCGCGGAGCGGGCGGACCATCGCCTCGACCGAGTCGCGTTGTTCGGCGGGGAACAGGTCGGCCAACCGGTCCTGGTGGGCCACGAACGGGCGGGTACGCGCGGCGGCGACCGGATCGCCGGCCTGGGCGAGGACGCCCTCGATCCAGGCCGCGACCTTGCCCGCCGCGTCGGGTGCGGCCGATATCCGGCGGTCCAGGTATGCGGCCATCCGCCGCCGGCCGTCGTCGAGCAGCGCGACGAGCAACTCGTCCTTGGACCGGAAGTGCCGGTAGAACGCCTGATTCGACAGCCCGGACTCGCGCATGATGTCGCGCATCGTCGGATCCAGGCTGCCGGTGCGCTCGACCACCCGGTAGGTCGCGTCGACCAACCGCCGCACCTCCTCCTCGTACGCCGCCCAGCGCGCCTCCAGCGGCCGGCGGACCGCGCTGCCCATCAGACCGGCGGAGTTCGCCGTCGCTTCGATCCCGTCCACCGGCGATCCCCGCTTTCCATCCCACGACGCTCTTGTTTGTCGGAACGCCTCATCCTACTATACGGAACAACGTTCTGACACACGCCTCCACCGTTCCGAACGGCAAGACACACGACACACGACAGACGAGACACGAGACACGTCCCGCAAGGTCCTCCCAGGCATCCGCGAAGGGGTTCCCATGCAGCGCGAGGTTCTACTGACCGGGATCGGCGGCCAGGGCATCCAGCTCGCCACCGCGCTGTTGGCCGCCGCCGCGGTGGCCGAGGGCCGGCATGCGATGTACTTCGGGTCGTACGGCGGCATGATGCGCGGCGGCAACTCGGACACCACGCTGGTCCTGGGCGACGACCCCATCGACAGCCCGCCGACCATCGGCTCGGCCTGGTCCGCCCTGGTCCTGCACCCCGCCCACGCGAGCGGCGTCTACTCACGGCTGCACGACGACGGCCTGCTCGTGCTCAACACGAGCCTGTGCGATCCGGTCGACACACCCGCCATCGGCCGGCTCGTCCCCATCCCCGCCTCGGAGTTGGCCGCGAGCAGCGGCAACGCCTCGGCGGTGACGATGATCGCGCTCGGCGCGTACGCCGCGGCCACCGCGGTCGTCGGCCTGGACACCCTCCTGGCCACGGCGGCCGAGGTGCTGCCGCCGTACCGAATGCAGCACGCCGAGGGCATCCGCGGCGCACTGCGGGTGGGACACGCGCACGCCGGACCGGCGCTGCGGGCCTGGCCGGTGTGCGCATGACCGCCCGCGAACCGGCCGCCCGCGAATTCGAGGCCGCCCGCGAACCCGCCGCCCACCCGGAGGGCCCCGTGCTCAGCAAGGGCACCCTCGTCATCGACGTCGACGCCTGCAAGGGCTGCGACCTGTGCATCGACGCGTGCCCCGTGGACGTGTTGCGGATGACCGTCGACGACGTCAACGACCGCGGCTACCGCTATCCGCAACTGCTGCCGGGTTGCATCGCCTGCAAGGCGTGTTCGGCGATCTGCCCGGACTTCGTCTTCCAGGTCTACCGGTACGACGAACCCCGCGACGAAACCGGAGGCACCAGCGGATGAACACGATCGGCCCTCGGCCACCCGTACTGCCCGGTTCGGCCGCCATCGGCGAGGCGATGATCGCGGCCGGTTGCCGGTTCTTCGCCGGATACCCGATGACGCCGTTCACCGAGGTGCTCGAACACATGGCCGCCCGACTGCCCGAGGTCGGCGGCGTCTGCGTCAACGCGGAGAGCGAGTTGGAGGCGGTCGGGATGGCGTGGGGTGCCGCCGCCACCGGTACGCCGGCCGCGACCGGATCGACCGGGCAGGGGCTCTCGCTGATGCAGGAGTCGCTGGCCGAGATCGTCTATGCACGGCTTCCGCTCGTGGTGCTGAACATGGCCCGCGCGCAGGGCGACTACTTCCAGGCCACGCGCGGCGGCGGGCACGGCGACTACCGACACCTCGTACTCGCGCCGTGCGATGTGCGCGAGGCGGTCGAATTGACCCAATACGCGTTCCATCTGGCCGAGTTCTGGCGCAGCCCGGTGCTGGTGATGGGCGACTACTACCTGGCCCACACGCACGTCTCGGTCGACGTCCGGCCCCGCGACTTCGGCCCGCTGCCCGCGCGGGACTGGGCCCTGGACGGCTCGACGGGCGGTACCGGGGCGGCCAGGCTCGTCTCGCCGCTGTCCGACCGCAAGCAACGGCACGCCGGCGATCGTACGGACGCCGGCTACGACCTGGCCGAGTTCTACACCCGGCACGGCGGCGCGATGGAGCGCATGGTCGCCGAGACCGAACCCCGCGCGGAGACCGGTTTCCTGGCCGATGCCGAGGTCGTGGTGGTCGCGTACGGGACGCCTGCGCTGTACGTGCGTCAGGCCGTCCGCGAGCTGCGGGCGCTGGGCCTGCGGGTCGGCTACGTGCGTCCGATCACGCTGGTGCCGTTCCCGAGCGAGATCGTGCGCGCCGCGGCGGCGGGCGCGCGGCTGGTCGCCGTGTACGAGAACAGCGGAGGACAGATGGTGGACGACGTACGCCTGGCCGTGCTGGGCGCGGCGCCGGTGCGGTTCATCGGCCGGCTCAGCCTGGATTCGTCCGGCTTCGGCATCGCGCCCGACCTCGAAGTCGGCGCGATGCGGCGCCGGATCGAGGCCGCGTTCGGGCCGGACGACGACGGACCGGCGAGGGCTCCGGATCCGCACGCCCACCCGGCCGGCGATTCCCGCCGAGCGGCGGACCCGCGATGAGCCCCGGAACGCCGACCGGCGGCGAGTCGGTGACGGACCCCGGAACGCCGAGCGGCGACGGGTCGGTGACGAACCCCGGAACGCCGACCGGCGGCGGATCGACAACGAGCCCCGGGACTCCGACGGCGCCGCCCCGAACCGGCCCGCAGCCCGCCGGGCGTCGCGAACTGCCTGTCCTGACCACCACGACCGCCGCGCCCACGTGCGGCGCCCGGCTCGTGCACGACTTCACCCCCGACCTGATCGACGTCGGGGCGCACCACCTGTGTCCGGGGTGCGGCGAGCCGATCGCGATGCGCTCGATGGTCGAGCAGGTCCAGGAACTCGACCAGGTCGCCAAGGCGATCGCGGTGTTCGGGATCGGCTGCTACACGGCCTACTCCAACAACCTCGACATCGAGGTCCTGCAAGCACTGCACGGCCGGGCGCCGTCGCTGGCGACCGGCGTCAAGCGCTGCCGGCCGGACACTCTCGTGTTCACCGTGCAGGGCGACGGCGACATGGTCAACGAGGGCCTCCAGGAAGTGCTGCACACGGCGGCGCGCGGCGAGAACGTCACGTGCTTCATGCTCAACAACGGCGTCTTCGGCGAGACCGGCGGGCACATGACCGCCACGACCGTGCTCGGCCAGCGTACGAAGAACACCCTCGGCGGGCGCGACGCGGCCGAACACGGCTACCCGATCCGACTCGCCGATCTGATCGCCGAACTCGACGGCGCCGCGTACGTCGCGCGCGGCGCGGTCAACGACATCGTCAACATCACCCGCACCGCCCGGATGATCAAGAACGCGTTCCGCACCCAACTGCGCGGCGACGGCTTCTCGTTCGTGGAGATCCTGACCATGTGTCCGACCGGCTGGTTCGTGGACACCGCCGCCGCGCCGGACTACCTCGCGAACACCCACGCCGCCACGCACACCCTCGGCGTGCTGAAGGACCGGAGGACCTCCGCGTGACCCACCCGCCCGAGCCCGAGCACGGGCCCGTCCCCGACGCCCCCGAGCAGCCGCCCATCGTCGTCGGCATCATGTACCCGTCCGCCTGGGACATCCGTCCCGCATCCGAGCTCGCGGCCGATCTGGACGCGGTGCGCGCACTCGATCCCAGGCTGGAGATCGTGGACTGCCGCTACGTCGAGCCCGAGGAACTGCGCACCGCGCGCGGCCGGCCGGACGCCGCGACCCACCCGGGGCTGCGCGAACTGGCTCCCGCGTTGACCGCCGAGCAGCGCGACCTGCTGGCCCGGGCCGAGATCGTGCTGGTGGCCGACCTGCCGTTCGACGTGGCGGACCTGGCGCCGAGGTTGCGCTGGGTGCAGAGTTGCGCGGCGGGCAACGGGCAACTGCTCTCGGCGGGGCTGCCCACCGATCGCATCCGGCTGACCACGGCGGCGGGCGTGAACGGCGCACCGATCGCCGAGTTCGTCTTCGCCCGGCTGCTCGCGTTCTTCAAGCGGCATCGCGACCTGGATGCGCTCCAGGACGCGCGGCGCTGGAAACCCGCCTTCGGCGGGCTGGTCCGGGGCAAGACCCTCGGGCTGATCGGCGTCGGTGGGATCGGCTCACAACTGGCCCGCCGGGCACAGGCGTTCGGGATGACCGTGCATGCGACCCGGCGGCGTGTGGAGGTGCCCGCCGAGCACGTGGACCGGCTCTTCCGCCCGGACGACCTGCACGAGATGCTGGCCGGCTGCGACGCGGTGGTGTCGGCGGCACCGGAGACGGCGGACACGGTCGGCACGATGAACGCCGCCGCGTTCGCCGCGATGCGCGAGGGCGCGTTCTACTGCAACGTCGGTCGCGGCTCGTTCGTCGTCGAGCCGGACCTGATCGCCGCACTGCGCGGCGGCCGGTTGGGCGGCGCGGCGCTGGACGTGGTCGCGGCCGAACCGCTGCCCGCCGACGACCCGCTGTGGGACGCGCCGAACCTGTACCTGTCCGCGCACTGCTCCAGCGCGGCCCTCGAACACTTCACCGAGGTGTTCCGGCTCTTCCGCGACAACCTGGCCCGGTATCTCGCGGGCGAGGAGCTGCGCAACCGGGTCGATCCGGATGCGGGCTGCTGAAGGCCGCCCGCCCCGCCCCGAATGGGCGATGCCCGAAGGCACCGCCCGCGTGATCGACCGACCGACCCATTGATCCACCCACTCACCCAAGGACGGATCGGATGAGCGACGAAACCACACCCGCAGCAGCGGAGCCGGCCGCCGAGCGCACTCTCGGCGGGATCGGTACCCGAGTCCTGTTCGAGGACGACAAGGTCCGCATCTGGGAGTTGGAGCTGGCTCCGGGCGCGCGCAGCGACGCGCATCGGCACGATTTGGACTACTACCTGATCCAGATCGCGGGCGACCGGATCGCGGTCGAGCCGGAACCGGACAGCCGGGGCGAGTACCGCGAGTACTTCGCCGCCGACGTGGTGCCCGGCGTGGTGGTGCCGATGCGGCGCGGCGGCGTGGAGACCGCGGTCAACGTCGGCGAGGAGCGCTATCACGAGATCATCGTCGAGCTGAAGGACCGCTGAACCGGCCGACGCGACACGGCACGACATGGCTTGACACGGCACGGCAACGGCAACGGCCGGGCGCGGCCCAGCGTGGCCCGGCACGGTAAGGCTCGACCGCCGACGAAAGGGCATGACGATGGGGCACGACGGTCTGGTGATCGGCGCCGTGTTCACGGGTGCGGCCCGGGCCGTCCCGGACCGGCCGGCCGCGGTCCTGGGGGACGACGCGCTCACCTTCGGCGAACTGGACGCGGCGGCTCATCGGACCGCACGTACGCTGCGCGCCATCGGCGTCCGGCGCGGCGACCGGGTCGCGTGTTGGAACCGGACCACGCTCGACGTGCTGCCCGTGTTCGTGGCGCTGGCCCGGATCGGCGCGGTCTACGTCCCGCTCGGCCCGACCCTGTCCGCCGCCGAGGTGACCGCGACGGCCCGGGTGGCCCGGCCCGCGCTGCTGATCGCCGACGACACCGTGCCGGGCGCGGCGGTGGGGGCCGCGATCGCGGTACCGGTGATCGGGCTGGGCACCCCTGCGGATCCGGCGGGCGCGGCGCCGACCCGGCCGGCCGCGCCGGTGGCTCGGGACGCACCGGCGACGGCAGCAGCACGGGCGACGGCAGCCGCGCCGACGCCCGACGTCGCCGAGGGCCCGGACGAGACCGACCCGCACGTACTCTTCTTCACCTCCGGCAGCACCGGTCGGCCCAAGGGCGTGATCCTGTCCCACCGCACGAACGTGCTGCGCACCCATCCCGGTTCGCAGCTCGAACCGCGCGGCGCGATGGTGTGCCCGTATCCGCTGTTCCACATGGGCGCGTGGACGATCGCGCTGCAACAGTGGCAGGCGCGCGACACGGTGGTCCTGGTCGCCAGGGCCGACGGCGCGGAGATCGTCTCGGCCGTGCGCCGACACCGCGCGACCCGGCTCAACTGCGTGCCGGCGGTGTGGCAACGGGTGCTGGACACGCTTGCGGCGGAGAAGCGGTCCGGGCCCGGCGGGGGCGGCCGGCTGGAGACGTTGCGCTTCGCCGACACGGGTACGTCCCGTACCCCGCCGGAGTTGCTCGCGGCCATCGCCGAGGCCGCTCCGAACGCGGTGCTCCGGGTCTTCTACGGCTCGACCGAGGCGGGCAACGTGGCCGCGCTGGACGGCGTGGACGTACCGCGCAAGCCCGGGAGTTGCGGCGTGCCCAGCCCGTACCAGGACGTCGAGCTCGGTCCGGACGGCGAGGTGTGCGTGCGCGGACCGCTGCTGTTCGACGGCTACTTCGACGACGAGACGGCCACGCGCGCGGTGTTGCGGGACGGCCGCTACCACACCGGCGACCTCGCGACGGTGGACGCCGACGGCTACCTGAGCATCGTCGGCCGGGTCGGCGAGCTGATCCGCACCGGCGGCGAAGCGGTCGCGCCGGGCGAGGTCGAGGCGGTGCTGGCACGGGCCGAGGGGGTCCGCGAGGCGGCCGTGGTCGGCCTGCCGGACCCGACCTGGGGCGAGCTGATCTGCGCGGTCGTGGTGCCCGGCGATCCCGCGAACCCGCCCGACCTCGCCGCGTTGCGCGCCGCCTGCGCGGGTCGCCTGGCCGCACACAAACATCCGCGCCGGGTGGTGCACGCCACCGAACTGCCCCGCACACCCGCGACCGGACAGGTGCTGCGCCGGCGCCTGGTCGAGCGGATCGTGGCGGAGGACGGATCGGGGCCGGACCCCACCCGGTGGCTTACGGCCGAGGAGGAATCGGGCCCGGTCGACGGATCGCCGCGGTGAAAGCGGTGGGCGGCGCGGCGAGCGTGCGGGCGCGGCGGACTGTGCGCGTCCGCCGGCCGCTGTGGACGCGCCGAACGGCGTGGACTACGCGGACGATACGGACCCGCCCGACCCGCGATCCGTCGCACCGATCACCGACAATCCCTCGGGATCGCACCGAGCGTCCCGCTATGCTCACGGAGAACGGTCGATCGACGGGAATCTCCGCCGCACATCGGGTGGTTCGGGGGCGCGATGATGAACGGAAACGAGATGCGGGGGCCCCGCGGGCAGGTGCCGCCGTGGACTCCGCTGGACGACTTCCTGCTCTACACGTGCGACGTGGTCGCCGACGTGATCGAGGGCCGCGTGGCGAAACGGCCGCTGGTCCCCAGCCCGATCCGATTGGATGCGGGCGATCGGGCGCTGGCCACGGGACAGGCCGAGCGGTTCACCATGCGGGCGGCGGGCGACGGCAGCTACCGACACAGCAACATGTTCGTGTTCGGCGGCCCGGCGTTCGTGGTCGGCTCGCTGGCGGCCAACGCGATCGGCAACAACGTCCGGCGCAACAACGCCGCCCGCGCCGCACAGCCGCGCTGGATGCCGGACGGGTTCGGCGAGGTCACGGTGACCCTGCGACACGTGCGCCTGGTGCACCCGATCGCGCCGCTGTCGCTGTACTGGAACGGCCTGGACGCGGTGGACCTGCCCGGCCCCGGCGTCTTCCAGGCCTCGTTCCAGGACACCCACGGCAACCGATACACGAGCGTCCGGCTGCACACCGGCTGGGCCTCGCTGATGTTCGCGCTGGCCGCGCTCGACTCCTTCCCGGCACACCCTCGGCTGCTCGCCGGCACCTGGCTCCCGCCGCACTTCGAACAGCACGCCGCCGCGCACGGCCACTACTGCCGCCCGGCGGCGAGATTGGCGATGCACCGGGCAAGCGGCTGACGCACCGGCGGCGGCCCCGGTGCCGGCACCGGGGCCGCCGGAAGCCACGAACGAGGCTTCCCGGTGTGGTCGGTCAGGGCAGGATCTCGACGTACCCTTCGGTTCCGTGCACGCGGATCCGCTGTCCGTCGCGGATCAGCCGGGTGGCCTGTTCCACGCCCACGACGGCCGGCAAGCCGTATTCCCGGGCGATCACCGCACCGTGGGTCATCAGGCCGCCCACCTCCGTCACCAGGCCCGCGATTCCGACGAACAGCGGCGACCAACTGGGGTCCGTGAAGGGGGTGACCAGGATGTCGCCCGCTTCGAGATCGGCCTGCGCCATGTCGAGGATGACGCGGGCCCGCCCCTCGATGGTCCCGGCGGAAACCGCCAGTCCGACCAGGGCGCCGGCCGGCACGTCGTCGCGCCGGTACGCCCCGGTGACGGCCTCGCCATCCGATGTGAGCACCCGGGGCGGTGTGAGCGCGTGGTACGACCGGAACGCGTCCTTGCGCCGCCGGATGAGCCGGTCGTCCACCCGGTTCGAGCGCACGACGTCGTGGAGTTCCTGGAACGTGAGGTAGAAGACGTCCTCCTTCTCGGGGAGCACGCCGGCCTGCACGAGGCGCTCGGCCTCCCCCAGCAGGGCCTGCTTGTAGACGAAGTAGCGGCTGATGATGCCGTACTTGGGGTACTCCCGATATCCGATGAAGGTTCTGACCCGGTCGATCATCCGCTTGGCCTCGTCGGCTTTCCGGTCGCCGTCCGGCAGGGCCCGCAAGCGGGACAGCACTTCCTGTTCCTTCTGCCACGCCTTCCGCCGCCCCTGCTCGAAGCGCCGCTCGGCCGCGCCCGGCTCGAAGTTCCTGACGTTGTCGAGGATCACGGGCACGAGTGTGTCGGGACGCTCGCGCCAACGCGGCCTGGTGATGTCGATCTCGCCGACACAGCGCATGCCGTACCGATCGAGGTAGCCCTCGATGGCGTCGCGCGCCTCGGTCCCGCCCGCGAGCTTCGCCAGCTCGTCCAGGAAGTTCTCGTCCCGGACGCCCTGCAGGAACGCCACCACCTCCGACCGCGGGCGGATCACGTCCGCGACGTCGAGCAGCGCCAGTCCCATCTGGGACGTGACGTTGTCGGGAGCGGACAGCGTCAGCGTGTCGGCCGCGTTCTTCTCGCCCAGCCACTCCTGCAACTTGTCGTTGAGCCACCACGTGGCCTCCATCCCCGCCATGATCGCCTGAAGGTTCAGCGGATCACCGAGGACTCGCTTGTGCTCCTCGAAGGCCTCCAGCAGAAAGTCGAACAGCGCCGGTCCGGTCTTCGTCCGGATGTCCCGCTCCAGGGCGGCGATGGACGCCCGGCTGCGCTCGATCAGCTCGGGGACGATGGCCGGATTGGCCTCGGTCGGGGCGGACGCGCCGCCGGTGGGTGGCCCGCCGGGGCCCGCGTCCGGGAGCGACGGGACGAAATCATCGCGGTCGAGGACGGTCTCCAGAGCGTCCCTGATCAGCGGATCGCTTCTCCCAATGACGTCCAGGAGACCGGCGCGGCTCACGGGCGAGGCCAGGCGCCGGGTGACGTCGACGAACAGCCTTCCGCCGGCCTCCTGCATCGGCACCATGGCGGTCAGCCGCCACATGGAGAGCCCCAAGGGCTTCATCGGGTCGGTCATCATCTGCCCATGACCGACGGAGACGTAGACGTGATTCTCCCGGTCGCCGGCCTCGGTGACGGGGATGGGGAACAGCGTCGTGATCGGCCGGCTCTGCACGATCCGGAATCCGTCCTCGACCAGGCACCATTCGATGTCCTGCGGGCAGCCGAAGTGTGCTTCGATCCGCCGCCCGAGCTCTACGAGCCGCATGGCCTGCGCGTCCGTCAGCGCCGGCTGCTCCTGCCGCTGCGCGTCGATCGCCACTTCCCGCGTGCCGCCGGCCGGCAGGGCGTGCACGGCACGCTGTTTGGCGGCGATCGCCTTGGCGACGATTTCGCCGTCTCGCACCTTGAAGACGTCCGGGTTCACCAGGCCGGAAACCAGGGCCTCGCCGAGGCCGAAGCCGGCGTCCACGGTGGCGACCTTCCGGTTGCCCGTGACGGGGTCGGCCGTGAACAGGATGCCGGACGCATGCGGGAAGACCATCCGTTGCACGACCACGGCCATCCGGACCGTACGGTGGTCGATGCCGTTCCGCAGGCGGTAGATCACGGCCCGCTCGGTGAACAGCGAGGCCCAGCACCGGCTGACGTGCCGGAGGATCGCCGTCGGCCCCACGACGTTCAGGTACGTGTCCTGCTGGCCGGCGAAGGAGGCCGTCGGCAGGTCCTCCGCCGTCGCGCTGGATCGAACGGCGCAGCCGGCTTGCTCGCCGAGCCCGGCGAGCGCGCGAGTGATCGCCGCCGCGACATCGCCCGGGATGGCGATTTCTTCGATGGTTCGACGGATCTGCGCGCTGAGCGTGCCGATCGCCTCCCGGTCGTCCGGGTTCAAGCGCGACAAGCGGTCGAGTCGATCGTCGATCGACGGCGCCTCCGCCATGATCCGCCGGAAGGCGTCCGTCGTCACGCAAAACCCACTCGGCACGCTGATGCCGTCGATCCGGGACAGCCCACCCAGATGCGCGCCCTTGCCACCGACGACCGCGACCTGCGTCTCGTCGATCTCGTGCAGATCCAACACGTACTGCTCGGTCATCGCGATACCTCCGGGACAGCCGCGCTCCGCTTTACTGTGGCGGCCGATCGCATCACCGGCACCGGCGCCCGAAACTGCACCGCCGGTCCCACCGCCGGTTCGACGTCACCGCACCCCCCGTTCGTCGACGACAACGACAACAACACAGGCACGACGTGGCCCCATTTCCGCAGGTAGTGGCTTCGGCCGACGATTCTGCGCCGTGACCGGGGTCTTGCCGCAAGTCCCCTGGTGCGCTATAGCTTGGTAGTGGCAGGGAGAGCGATCTCCCTGCCTTTGCCTTGTGCGCCGAGGTGTGGTCACCCGGGCGGCCGGGATCGGTGACCACGTTCCGGCCCGTCCGGACACCCGTGCTCGTCGCCGCGCGCTCGGCGACCTCCGCAGCCGAACGGCGATGCACCATGGGACCCACTCGATATCTCGAATCGGTGGACGGATCGATCGGTGTGAGCGAGCGGAGGCGGGTCGGGCGGTGATCGAGGTGGAGTTGAAGGCTCGGGTGGGTGATGTGCCGGGCCTGGTCGGTGCCTTGGAGCGGCTCGGGGGTGGCGGGCGGGAGGAGGTGTATGTGGACACCTACTACGACGACGCCGATCGGGTCTTGGCGGGCGGGGACCGGGAGTTGCGGATCAGGACCGTGCGGGGCGCGGGTGCGACGGTGTCCGTGCTGACGTACAAGGGCGCGCGGGTCGAGGCGGTGTCGGGATCGAAGCCCGAGTACGAGACGCGCGTCGAGGATGCCGCCGGTGCGGACGCGGTGTTGCGCGGGCTCGGGTACGTCCCGACGATCCGGTTCGAGAAGCGGTGTCGGAACCACGCCTTCGAGCGGGACGGTCGACGCCTGCTCGCGTCCCTGGTGGAAGTACCGGAGTTGGGTGAGACGTTCGTCGAGGTCGAGACCCTGGTGGCGGACGACGACGGGGTGGCCGCGGCGCTGGAGGTGGTGCGGACGGTGCTTGCCGACCTCGGGGTGCCGCGCGGGGCGGTGACGAACGAGACGTACACGGAGGCGGTGGCGGCGGCGCGCAGGCTCCGGGGAGAAGCACAACAGGCCCCGGGATCGGGGTGATCGGATCGTTTTCCGGACGGTTTGCGGCCTGTTCGGTTAGTCCTTTCGGGTGTTGGGGTCGAATGGGGCTTCGGGGCCGGCCCCGGTGCGGTAGACAGGGGGCATGTCTCTGAAGACGCGTGCCGCCAGGGTCGGCTCGATGGATGTGAACCGCATGGCCCCGGTGGAGTTGCGGGTGTTCGCACTGTTCGCCGCGGCGGCCGCGGCGGGGCAGAGCATCACCATCCGCGAGGTCGCCGGACTCGCCGGGCCCAACGGGCGCACGATCGGCTCGCGCAGCGCGATGAGCATCGCCGGCGACCTGGTCGACAGCGGCCTGTTGGCCCTGACCCCGGCACTGACCGTGGTCGGCCTGGACGGGCCCATCCAGGTGTCCGTGGCCGGCCGGGATACGGCGGAGCCCGCACCCGCGCCCGCCTCCGCCCCCGCACCGGTGCTGCCGCGGCCCTCGTCGCCGCTGCTGCCCGAGTTGCGCGAGCCGACCGCACCCGTGGCCGCCGTGCCGCCGACCCGGAACGCCCGCACGGCGCCGGAGCCGCGGTCGGCCAAGGAGGCCCGCCGCCCGCGCGAGCCCAAGGGGTCCAGGGACGGCGAGCAGACCGGCCTCAAGCGCTTCGGCGTGCTCACCGTGCCGCCCGGTCTGCCGGAGCCGCTGTTGGCCGAACTCACCGCGATTGTCGAGGGGTTCCGCGCGCACCAGGCCGGCGGCGCCGCCGATCTGACGGTCGTCGCGGAGTTGACCAAGCGCAAGGCCGCCGCGCTCACCGTGTGGGCCGACGCACCGTATCCGCTGGGCACCGGCCTGGTCCGGGCCGAGGCCGAACGGGCCCACCGGGCGTACGAGACCACCCTCCAGCAGTTGGCCCAGCAGCGCGGCATCCCGTGGGAGAGCGCCCGCCCCGGCGCGGAGCCGGGCGGGCACTGGGCGGTGAGCGGCCTCGGCGAGCCGGTGCGCGGCGCGCTGACCTACATCGGCCGAACGGCACCCGGCACCGCGCCCGTCGCCCGACTGCTCGCGCTGGTCTGCCTGTTGCGCGGAGTCGGCACGGGCGTGGCCAACCTGACCGGGCCGGACCTGCGCGGGGTGTGCGGCAAGGAGGCCGAACTCGCGGTCGGCGAACTGACCGCGTCCGGGTGGCTCACCGTGGACGTCGAGGACCTGCTGGCGACCGAGGAGGACCCGGTCGGGTGCGGCGTCCCCGGCGCCGAGGGCTTCTCGTTGGGCAAGCTGCCCCGGACCCGGTCCTCGGGTTGGGTCGCCCGGCTGATCTCGCACAAGAAGCTGCGCAAGCAACCCGCACACGTACGGCTGGCCGCCCTGGGCATCACCGCCCACTCGGACGCGAAGGGCGACACCCGCGTGGAGGTCGCGTTCCTCACCGACCTCACCGCGACCACGGCCGAACAGGTCGCGGCCGCCGCCGACACCCTGGTGACGGAGGGCTGGCTGGCCGAGGCCCACGTCGAGGGCGGCGAGCTGCGCGGGCGGATCGCACCGGACAACCTGATCTTCGTCGAGGCATTGCGCACGAACACACCGGTGCAAACCCTCCAGGCGGCAGCCAAGGCCGCGGCAGCCGAAGCCGCAGCCGCGGCGGAGGCCGGCACCACTTCGGATGCGGCGCAGGCGTAGGGAGCAAGTCCCCTGGTTCGGCGGCGAAGCCGGACGGTCGGGCGCCCCGCGAGGATGACGGCGGCGCGGGAGGGCGCACGGCCCGCGTCACCGCTCACCGCCCGCGGGGTGGGCACGGAAGGCACTTGGCCGGGCAGGGCCGCGATCCCGCTCCGCTCGACCTGCGGCGACCCCGCCCCGCACGTGGGTGAGCCGGGTGGTCAGGGGTCGCGTGGACGACCACCCAGCCGGCCGCCCAGGCCCGGCCCCGGTCCCGTCGACCAGGACCGGGCCGTCCGTCCGGGTTCGGCATCGCCGGGATGCCGGGGGTCCGACCCCACCCGCGCGTCCGGCGCGCGGGCACCTCGGCCGGCGCGTACCCGGTGAGCCGGCCGGCCCCGTCCGAGGGCCGCCTGCCCCGGCGGCCCCGATCGCCGGAGGCGCCGTACCCGGGGTTTCGAGGTACCCGCCCCCGCGGCCGGGTGCCTCGGGATCGGCACGGGACACCACCGCGCGCTGCGCGGATCCACGCGTGTGAAGCTGATCGCGGCCCCTTACGCCGGCGGAAGTTTGCCTGGCCGTCACCCGCGATCCGCTCCCCGGTCGACGGCGGACCGATGAACTGCGTTCGTCCGAACACCTGCGCACGCCCGAACCATCCCCGTACGTGCGAACAGCTCGGCACACCCGAACCACCCCATCCGTGCGACCCCTCGCACGGGCGCTCCCCGCATCCGAAAGGGCTCTTCGTGTCGGCCTCTCCCCAACCTCCCTCCGGCGTATCCCGCCGCCGCCTGTTCCAGCTCGGCGCGGGCGGCGCGGGACTTGCCGTCGCCGGCTCGCTCCTGCCGCCGTCCGTACAGCAGGCCCTCGCCTCCCCGCCTCGGCGCGGCGGGTTGAAGGCGATCAAGCACGTCGTCGTGCTCGTCCAGGAGAACCGGTCCTTCGACCACTACTACGGCATGCTGCGCGGCGTCCGGGGCTTCGGCGACCGCAATGCGATCCGGCTCCGGGACGGGCGCGCCGTGTTCGAGCAGCCGGGCGGCCCCGCCGGTCGCGTACTGCCGTTCTCGATACGCAAGGCGGCCCAGGAGGCGTCCAAGGACCTGCAGTACATCGGCGACCTCGACCACGGCTGGGACGGCGGGCACAGGGCCTGGAACGACGGCTGGAACGACGGCTGGATCGGCGCCAAGACGCCCGCCACGATGGCCTACTACGACCGTACCGACCTGCCGTTCCACTACGAGCTGGCGGACACGTTCACGATCTGCGACGCGTACCACTGTGCGCTGCCGTCGTCGACCTCGCCCAACCGCAACTACCTGGTCAGCGGCTACACCGGCTACGAGCCCGGCAGCAGCACCCGGCGCGCGATCGACAACGCCGCCTACTCCGAGGACACCCACGCGGGCTACTCGTGGACCACCTACGCCGAGCAGCTCCAGCGCGCGGGCCGGTCCTGGAAGGTCTACCAGGAGTGGGACAACTACCAGGACAACAACCTGGAGTTCTACACCACCTTCAAGCAGGTCGCGCGGAAGGCACTGGCCGCTGCCGGCGACTTCAAGAGCCTGGACTCGTTCTACGGCAAGCTCGGCGGGCTGCCGGCCGCCGAGCAGGACGCGCTGCTGGCCAAGCTGGAGCAGGGCGTCGCCGCGCTGCCGGCCGCCGACCGGGCGCTGTACGAGCGCGGTCTGCGGCGCGGCCGGCCGCACTCGCTGGCGGACTCGCTGCGCGCCGACATCGCGGCGGGCACCCTGCCCGAGGTGTCCTACCTGGTGCCCTCGGCGGCCGACTCCGAACACCCGGGCGCGTCCTCGCCGGCCGCCAGCGCGACGATCACCTACCAGGTGCTGGACGCGATCGCGTCCAACCGGGAGGTCTGGGACTCGACCGTCGTGCTGCTCACGTTCGACGAGAACGACGGCTTCTTCGACCACGTGCCCGCGCCGTGCCCGCCGGAGGAGGTCACGGACGAGTACTACAAGGGGCTGCCGATCGGGTTCGGTGCCCGCGTGCCGATGATGATCGTGTCACCGTGGACCGTGGGCGGGTACGTCTCCTCGGAGATCTTCGACCACACCTCGGTGACCCGATTCCTGGAAACCTGGACGGGAGTTCGCGCACCCGACATCAGCGCGTGGCGACGCACCGTGTCCGGCGACCTGACCGGCGTCTTCGACTTCGACCGGGCCCGCCGCTCGAACGTGCCGCCGCGCCCGGCCCCCGCCCCGGCGTTCACCTCGCGCTGGCGGCCCGCGCCGCCGGCCGACCAGAAGCTGCCCGAGCCCGAGCGCGGTCGCCGCCCGGCCCGCCCGCTGCCGTACCAGCCGGACGCCTCCGCGCGGCTGGACGCCGCCAAGCGCACGCTGACGCTCGACCTCGCCAACGGCGGGCAGTCCAGCGTGCACCTCCAGCTGTTCCCGTACTCGGGCGACCTGCCCAAGCCCAAGCACTACGACGTGCGCGGGCGGCGCTCGGACACGATCACGCTCAAGGGCGACCGCTACGACCTGACGCTGGTGGGCCCGAACGGCTTCCGCCGCGAGTTCGCCGGGACCACCGCGACCGCCGGCGCCGAGGTCACCTCGCGGATCCGCAGCACGGGTCGGATGCTGGATCTGGAACTGACCAACCACGGCAAGCAGTCGGTGACCTTCACGCTCACTCCGAACGCCTACGGCGTCGGCTGCTCCGACCGCGAGCGTACGATCACCCTCAAGCCGGGCCGGGACCGTACGGTGCACTGGTCGACGGGTTCGGCCGACGGCTGGTACGACGTCACGGTGACGATCGAGGGCAGCGACGGCTTCACCCGACGCCTGGCCGGCCACATCGAGAACGGCCGGGAGAGCGTCAGCGGCTGACCGGCGGATCGACCGGCAGGTCGCGGCGGCGACCCGCACCATCGCGCACGTCCCGGCGACTTCCCCACGCCGGGACGTGCGTTCTCGGAGCGGCGCCCTTCGGCCTGGGCCCGGCGGCGCCTTCGGCATTCGGAGGGCGGCGCCTTCGGGCTTCGACGGGCGGCGGGTGGATGGCGGCGGCCGACCGGCGGGGAACGGCCGGCGGCCGGCGGGAAGCGGGAGAGTGGCCGGCGGCGGGCGGGCGGCAATTCAGGCGGCGGTTCGCACCTTGCCCTTCGGCGGGTGGGTGGTTGCGTCGTCGCCGGTGGCCGGTGTGCTCGGTGCACCCGGCGCGCTCGGCGTGCCCGATATGCTCGGAATCGCCCGAGTGCTCGGGACCTGGTCGGCGCTCGGCTTGGTGGGCTGCAATGTGCAGTGGCCGTCCTCACATTGGCGCTCCAACCGGCCCGCCGAGATTGCCCCGATCAACCCCATCACCCAACAGGTCGGGCAGCCGCGCAGCGCGATCAGCCCCACGGGAGCGAGCAGCAGGGCTGCCGGGCCGACCACGGGGAGCAGTGCGAACGCCCCGACGAGCGCACCGAACCCCACCGCGCCTCGAACCAGGTGCCGCGCCACCGAGACATCGGCGGCGCGTCGGTCAGTGACGGCTTTCATCGAGAACCCCCTCATCTCCGTCGAGCGGCTGCCGAAGTCCCTCCCGGACCGCCGCCCGGGCCCGGTGCAGACGCGACTTCATGGCGGCCGTACTCAAACCCAGCGCCTCGGCGACCGGCCGACCCGGCAGACCCTGCACGTCACGCATGATCAACACCCGGCGCAGATCGTCGGGCAGCGCGGCGATCACCGCCGCCACCCGCTCGGCCTCCAGGCGCCGCAGCACGTCGTCCTCCAGGCACTCGGTGGCAACCTCCCGGTCCGGTTCGGCCGGCCGCAGCACCGTCCGAGTGCGCCGCAGGCACTCGTTGCGCACGATGCGGAACATCCACGACCCCAGCGCCGCGGTCGCCCGCAACATCCCGATCTTGCGGTAGAGGATGATCAGCGCCTCCTGCGCGGCGTCCTCCGCGTCGTGCGGCGACGCACACAACGAGTGGGCGAAGCGCAGCACGTGCGGATACGACCCGGAGACCAGCGCGGAGATCGACTCGACGTCCCCGCGCTGGGCGGCGAGGACCAACGGTTCGCCGGGCCAGTCCTTGTCAGCCACGCGACTTCCCCCGCTTCCGGATCAGCACGACACACGTACACACCAGCATCGCAACACCTACAGCGACACCGACGACGACAACTCCCATGGGTACCCTCCTCGGACTCCCGGGCCGACCGAGCGGTCGACGCACACACATAAGAGCCCGTCGGGCCACGAAAGGATTCACCCGGGAATCCGAAACCCGAAACCGGAATCCGAAGGCTCGGTTCGCCGGTGGGTGACAGCCCGATCCAACCCGATCCCGATCCGATCCGGGGCGGGGCGGGGCTGCCCGGACGGTCATACCCGAACGATCTTGCCCGAAAGGTCAGGCCCGGAAGGTCAGGCCCGGAAGGGGAGCACCGTGCGGGCGCGGACCAGTTCCCCGTACGGCTCGGGCGTGCCGGCCGGGAGTGTGGCCAACCACAGGACGTCGGCGGCGGCGCGCTCGACCTCCGCGGCGCGCTCGGCGGGGTCCACCGGTTCGCTCGGGTCGGCGCGGCACACGCTCGCGGCGTTGACCACGATGTCGCGCCGGGCGGCCTCCTCGGCCAGGTCCCGGGCCAGGATCTTCATCGCGGCGATCCGGCCGATCATCGACGGGACGCCGATCCAGGCCGGCCAGCCCTCGGCCGCCGCCCGACCCTGCTCGACGGCACACACGTAGTCGTCCATCACCTCGGCCAACTCGGCCAGACTCGCCCGATCCACGTCGAAGCGCGCTCGAAGCCGGTACGGGAGGTGCCGCAGTCCGCCGAAGTCGCCCGCCAGGAGTACGAATCGCGCCCCGTCGCCGAGCAGCGGCGCGAACGCCTCGATCAGCCGGTGGGTGTCGTGGTTGTCGGTCTGTACGTAGGACCTGACCTGGTCCTGATTGCGTACGCCGAACGCGATCCGGGCGGCGGCGCCGGCGATCACCACGTCCACGCCCCCGTGTCGGTCGGCGAGCGTGTCGGCCAGCGCGCCCACGCCGGCCGCGTCACCCGCTTCGAGCACCGCGAGCCGCGGCGCGAATCCCTCGCCGCGCAACCGGGCGACGGCGGCTCGCCCGCGTTCCGGGTTCCGGGAGGTCAGGTAGACCACGCCGTCGTCGCCGAAGCGACGGCACAGCCCGCGCACCAGCGCGAGACCCAGCGCGCCGGTCGCGCCGGTGACGAGGGCGGTCTTGGCCATGGTGATCCCCGATTCGGTGAGAGTGGGAGGTATGCGGCCGGGCGCCCCGATCGGTCGCGTCGATCGGTCGCGTCGATGTGGTGTTCGAGCGTTTCGCTCGGCGTGTCTCTACGATCGTGCCGGGATGGCGCCCGAGCAACGACGATGCTCGCAACCCTTGTTAACCCAGGGGTTACCGATGACGAAGCGGGAATCGGATCCGGCTCGGATCGGCTGACATCGACAGGACGCCGCAGGGAGCAACGGGCAGCGGGGCGACGGGGCGGCAGGGCGACGCGCCACAACCCGTGCACGGCAACAACGGCACGACACGGCTTGGCCCGGCACAGCGCAACACGGCATGGCACGGCGACGAACGGCGGGGGCGTATGGAACTGCGGGACATCGAGATCTTCCTGGTGCTGGCGGAAGAGTTGCACTTCGGCCGCACCGCCGAACGGTTGCTGGTCTCCTCGGCCCGGGTCAGCCAGGCGATCAAGCAGCAGGAGCGCCGAATCGGCGCACCGTTGTTCGAGCGGACCAGCCGGCGCGTCGCGCTGACCCCGATCGGCCGGCAGCTTCGCGACGACCTCGCGGCGGGCTACCAGCGCATCCAGGACGGGATCGAGCGGGCCGCGGCGGCGGCCCGCGGCCTCTCCGGGACGCTGCGCCTGGGCACGATGGATGCCACGCTGGCCGAGATCCCCGACGTCCTGGACACCTTCCGGACCCGGCATCCCGACTGCGAGCTGCGGATCCGCGAGGCACACATCGGCGACCCGTTCGGGCTGCTGCGCAGCGGCGAGGTCGATCTGCAACTGGTGTGGTTGCCGGTGGAGGAGCCCGATCTGACGGTGGGTCCGATCGTGCTGACCGAGCCGCTGGTGCTCGCGGTGTCGGCCCGGCACGAATTCGCCGGCCGGGCCTCGGTCTCGATCGAAGATCTGGCGATCGGGCCGGTGTTCCGGACCGACGACTCGGTCCCGGCGTACTGGGCCGAGGCGATCAACCCGACCCAGACACCCAGTGGTCGGCCGATCCCGCGCGGCCCCTCCAGCGCCACGGCGCACGAGACGCTCACCGCGATCGCGGCCGGCCTGGGCATCTCGCCGGTCCCCCTGCACGCGGTCAAGTACTTCCCGCGCGGCGACATCGCGTACATCCCCATCCACGACTCACCCATCCTGGCCTGGGGGCTGGTCTGGCGCACAGCCGCCTACTCCCCGCTCGCCCAGGCCTTCACCCGCGCCGCCACCGACACCTTGGCGGCGTCGGCGGAGCCGGGCCCGGATCCGGCCGGCGCAACCCGCCGCCCCTGATCGACCGCGCGGCCGACAACCGTCCGAGGCGCCGATCGAGGCGGCCGTCCACTCCGTCCTCGGACGGACCGCCTCACCCGGAGCCGGCAACCGATCCGGCCCACCCCGGACCGGCCCGCGAAGCCAACCTCGCTCCATCGGCCGCGTCGACCGACACCACGACGCCTCGGCGGCGGGGCCGGGGCATCGGCTGCTAGGACTTCACCCATTCCCTGGGGTCGCCGTCGGGACGGCGGACGGTGCCGGCGGCGAAGTCCTGGAACCCGGCGAGGCGGTTGCGGACGGAGTCGGCCACGTAGTCCTCGATGGACGTGGCGAGCCCGAGTCCGATCAACGCCCGTACGCGTTCCACGGCTTCCGGGGACAGGCTGACTCGGACCTCGGCCCCACCGGCGCGAGTTGATTCGATACTCATCCGCCGGACGCTATCGCCGCGCACCGACACGGCCCCCGGCCCGACATCCCACCTCCCACATCCCGGCCAGTGCACCGGCCACCCCGGCCGTCGCCGGCGGTCCCCGCAGGCCGGTACCGATCGACCGCCACGGAACCGATTACGGTGTCAGCACGATCCGGCCGAAGACCTCGCCCGCGTCCATCTTCCGGTGCGCCGACGCGGCTGCGTCCAGTGGCAGCACCTCGTGCACCACTGTCTCGATCCCACCGCGGCTCGCTGTGGCGAACTGCTCGCTTCGCACGGCCCGCCGGTCGGCTCCGGGGACGGTTGCCGCGCTGAAAGTGGCGAAGGACATCGACTTCCGGAATGCCGCCATGATCTTCATGCCGAAGTCCGCCGGTGGCGGGCCTGCGACGGCGCCCACGGCCACCATGCGGCCGTTCGGGTCGAGGCGGTCGAAGAACGACGGCATGTCCTTGCCGGCCACCACATCGATGATGACGTCATACCCTGCGGGTGCTTGTCCTCCCCCGCCGCCGGAGCGGTCCAGCACGTGGGTCGCGCCCAGCCGGCGCAGCCGCCCACCTCGCTCGGCCGAGGAGGTGGTGACCGCCACCGCGGCGGCGCCGCCGCGAGCGGCGAGTTGCACGGCCATGATCCCGATGCTGCCGGCCGCCCCACGCACCAGGACCCTCTCCCCGGGAGCGGAACGGGTCGTCCGGCCCGGCCTCAGCCGACACCGATGGTCTGTCGCTCCGGCTCGATCACGCCACGACGCGCTCAGGCCACGAGAAGACGGAGGCCGAGTTCTGCCGCGTCGAGGGCGACGAGGTCGTGGTTGCGTTCGGCCCACCGCCCCGAGGAAAGGTCGTCGCGGAGTCTGCCGACCGCCCGCTGCTCGGCCGCCAGCCCGACTCTGGTCCATACCGATACCGCGCGGCGCACATGTTCGTCCAGGTACGCCTCGGGCCGGCGCCAGTAGGCCTCGAAGAAGCCGTCTGCGCAGTCCCACGGGATGAGCACCGGCTCCATGCGCGCCCCGATCGCGTCGGCCAACCGGTCCACCGAGGGCCGTCCGGCGACCAGGCCGGCGACCTCGGGCAGGTAGTCGCGGCTGAGCCAGAACCGCCGACGCCAGCCGGTGTCACCGGTGTCGTGCGTGAACACCACCACGCGGTGGGCCACGCGCCGCATCTCGCGCAGCCCGGCGATCGGGTCGTGCCAGTGATGCACGGTGCTGAAGGCCATCGCGGCATCGAAGGACTGTTCCTCGAACGGGAGGCTCTCCGCGCCGGCGGCCACACACGGCGCCGCGCCCTCGGGACGCTGTGCCCGCATGACCGCCGACGGTTCCACCGCCGTGACGTCGCGGTCGGGGGGCTCGTAGGAGCCGGTCCCGGCCCCGACGTTCAGTACCGTCCGGGCGTCCCCGAGCGCCGCCCAGACCCGCGCGGCGATCCGCGGTTCGGTGCGCCGCGTCGCGGGGTAGGCCGAGCCGATCGCTTCGTACAACTGCGCGCCGAACACCTTCAGTTGCTCCTCCGGTGTCGTTCTGATCCCCATTGCCCGTGCCTCCAGTTCGCTGTCTATGGCCGTCACCATGGCCGCGGCGCGGTCGCGCTGTTCCAGCAACAGGCCGCGCAGCCGGTGCAGGTGCGCGACCGCGTCGGTGGTCGGGTCGTCGACCAGATCCGCGATCTCGCGCAATCCGAAGCCCAGCCGCCGATAGGCGAGCACCTCCCGCAGCCGCTCCACGTCACCCGCCGAGTAGGCCCGGTATCCGGCCGCGGTCCGCGCGGACGGCTGCACGAGGCCGATCCCGTCGTAGTGATGCAGCGTGCGCACGCTCACCCCGGCCAGCTCGGCCACACGTCCCACGGTCAAGTGCTCTTCCACGCCACCGACAATGCGGCATGACGCAACGTGAGGGTCAAGCGCTGCCCGGTCCTGGTAACGCGGGTGGCCGGGTGGCCGCGTGGCCGCGTGCCCGGGTGGCCGCGTGCCCGGGTGGCCCAACCCCCGCACTCGACCCGCGCACCCGACTCGACGCGATGGCCGCCGACAGGCCCACCCGACCGTCCGTCTGCCGTCGACGTCCGTGATGCCCTCCTCGGGGAAACGTGGGACGCCGCCTAAGCTGATCGACGTGCCGCCATTGCCGATCATGTGGAGCGATCCCGGCTCCTACGGGCTCACCGTCTTCCACGACCGCCACCCCGAACTGGTACGCCGGTTGGCCGCGGCCTTCCCGCTCGCCGCACGACAACTCGACGCGCTGGAGGCGCTCGTCGCCGAGACGCTGCACGACATCGTCCGCCCTCTGCCCCCGCAGGCCCACGACGCCGCACGGTGGGCGGCCTGGGCCGAACCCGGCGGATACTACGAACGCCCGTGGACGCAGGCCCCGTTCCTGTGGGCGGAAAGTTACTTCTACCGTCGACTGCTGGGCGCCTTCGGCTACTTCGACAGCGGCCCGGGGGCGGGCCCCTGGCGCGGCATCGATCCGTTCGGCCCGACCAAGCGCGTCGAACTCGACGGTCCCGCCGTCGACGAGGAGTTGGCGGGCCTCGCGGCGACCGCCCGGCTCGACCCGGAGGAACTGCCGTACGCGCTCGTCATGGCATCGCTGTGGGGCAACCGCGCCGACCTGGGCTTCCGCCTCACCGCGAAGACCGACGCGGGCACGGCGAAGACCGACGCGGGCACCGCGGACAGCGACTCGGGCACCGCGAGGCATCGTTACGGGGGGCCGCAGGGTCCCCTGGTCGCCGACGACACCGCGCCGCTCCTGCGCCACCTCGCGGCCGAACCGGGCGGCCGCGTGTGCGTGGTCGCCGACAACGCGGGCGGCGAACTGATCCCCGACCTTGTACTGATCGACCATCTGCTCGACACGGGCCTCGCCGCCGACGTCGTGCTACACGTCAAGCCCCATCCGTACTACGTCTCCGACGCGACACCGGCCGACGTGCTCGCGTGCCTGCGTCGACTCAAGGCCGCCCCCGGGTACGCGGGGCGCGTCGGCGAACGCCTGTGGCAGGCGACGGCGGCACGCCGACTCGACGTCCGCACCCACGCATTCGCATGCGCGCCCCTGCCCTACACCGCGATGCCCGAGGACCTGCGCGCCGACTTCGCCTCGGCGACGGTGACCATCCTCAAGGGCGACCTGAACCACCGCCGCCTGGTCGGCGACCTGCACTGGCCGCCGACCACCCCCTTCCGCGACACGGTCGGCTACTTCCCGGGCCCGGTCGCATCGCTACGCACCCTCAAGTCCGACGTGATCGTCGGCCTGGAACCGGACACCGTACGCCACCTCGACGCCACCGAACCCGCATGGCGCACATCGGGCACCCACGCCCTCGTACAGTTCCACGCACCCCCCGACACCACGGCCCGCACCAACTGAATCCAGGTGCGAGCCGATCCGAAACCCGGGCCGATGACGAGGGTGATTCAGGGCATGTCAGGGAGGGCGTCGACCGACGAAGCCATGCGCGTGCTGCGGGACGAGTTGCGGGTCAAGCGGGGTGCGGTCGCCGATCCGACCACCCAAGGCACCTGGTCGGCGTTCTTGCGATTCGGCCGGTTTCGCTTCGACACCCCGGGCACCTCCGACGCCGACGGACTTCTCTTCCAGTACGGAACCCACGCGTTCGACGGCCCGCCGACGTTCTCGCTCGATCTCACGCGACAGTTCGAGATCAACGACGACGGCGGCGATCACGACCACTACGTGCAGGTCCACTGCGAACTCCGCTACGACTTCGCCGCATCCTTGAACGCGTTGGGCGTCTTCGAGTCGTGGTTCTTCCACGACACCGGGGACGATCTCGATCGGTGGGCCGAAGAACTGACGAACCGACCGGCCTGGAGAGTCCTTTGCGAACACGTGCCCGCGGAGATCAGGATCTACCGCGAGCAGGTGTGACGGGAGCAGCCGGCGGCACGAGTGGGTGACGTCGGGTTTGGTCGGTTGCACGTCGTCACCCACTCGTTGCCTCCGCGAACGGGATCGCCGCGGCCCCGGGGTGGTTCAGTGGGCGCCCCCGGCCCGGCCTCCTCCACCGATGCCGGTCGGTGGTCGGTGGTCGGTGGTCGGGATGCACCCGCGGCGGCCCGGGTGTGCCTGGTGCCGAGAGGGCCGGGTGTTATCCGAGTCCGCGGGCGGTGCTGTCGGTCGGACCGCCGTTCCGGACGTCGGCAACCGGTCGCGCGGAACGGACGGTGGGTCACGTGGAGATGCTGGTGACCGCGTCTATGCCGTAGGTGCGGGCATAGCCGTTCTCGGTGCCGACGAGGAGGTCGACGACGTCGAAGTAGCGGTCCCAGAAAGGGGTTTCGCGCAGCGCGTCGATGAGGAGCTGGTAGGCGTGGTGGTCCACGGCCTCCCAGACCCAGACGTCGGTGACGCGCGTGGAGTAGAACTCCGTGTCGTAGAAACGTGACCGGACGCCGGTGACCTTGCCCTCGATCGCGGGGACGACCTGAGTGGTGAAGGCGTCCAGCCGCTCCCGGGGGGTCATCGCGAGCCATTCGGGCGTGGTCTTGACGAGCATGAACGCCGTCACCGGGGTTTCGGTTTCCGCAGAGGGCATGGCAAATCCTTTGAGGCAGTGGTGGTTTCGGTGCGGTCGTTGCCGCGGACGTGGGCCGTTCGGGGTGGGCGTCAGGGGTGGGCGTCAGGGGTGGAGGGCGGGCATCAGGGTCTGGGCGCACCACTGTTCGAAGGTCGTGGGGGAAGCGGTGTCCGGGGTGCGCGTGACGCCGGTGTCCAGGCCCTCGTCCTTGGCCCGCTTCATGTCGACGATGCCCTGGACGAACGCCTCGTTGAGGCCGTAGCCGACGAGGTCGGTCTGCAGACCCTCGTACGACTGGCGTTCGTAGCGGACGGGACGACCCGACTGCTCGCCGATGATGCGGGCGACATCGTTGGCGGAAAGGTCTTCCGGACCGAGGACCGGGACGCTCTCCGTGCCCGTCCAGGAGCGGTCCAGCAGCAGTCGGGCGGCGACGGCGGCGATGTCGGCGGTGGCGACGAGAGGGGCCTTCCGGTCGGGGGCGACGACGTCGGTGAAGACGCCCTTTTCCCGGATCGAGTCGGCCTCCTCCAGGAAGTTCTCGAAGAAGGACGGGCACGCCAACGCCCGGTAGGCGACGCTGGTGCCGGCGATGAGGTCGTCCATGGCGAGGGTCGCGGTGACGAGTCCGGCGCGATCGGCGAGCGGGGTGCCGCGGCCGAGCGCGGAGATGCCGACGACGTGGCCCACGCCGTGCGCGGCAAGCGCCTTCGCGGCGGGGAGGGTGAAGCCGGAGTAGGCGTCGTAGGGGGTCAGGGAGGCGTTCGGCGGGGCGAGCCAGAAGACGGCGTCCGCGCCTTCGAAGGCACGGTCGACGACCTCGGGGGTGCCGTGCGAGCCGGTGATCACCTCGGCGCGTTCGCGCACCGTGTCGGGAAGTCGGGCGGGGTCGCGCACGACCACGCGCAGTTCCTCGCCTCGGTCCGAGACGGACTCCAGGAGCAGGGTCAGCAGCCGGCGGCCGATGTTCCCGGTGGGAGTGGTGACGACGATCATGAAAACCTCACGGGTCGTGCCTGATGGGTACGACCTCATCCTGCGGAGGCTCATGGCGTTGCCACAATAGGAATCTCAGCAACGAATCATTGCCTGAAATGGAATTATCCTGGTGAGCAACCCCGACGCAGTCATCGACGCCAACCTCGCCGTCGCGCTGGACGCCCTGCTGACCGAGCAGAGTGTGACCCGCGCAGCGGCGCGCCTGCATACCTCCCCGGCCGCCATGAGCCGCACTCTCGCCCGCCTGCGCCGCATCCTTCAGGACCCCCTCCTGGTACGGGCCGGACAGGCCATGGTCCCCACCCCCCGCGCCCACGCCCTGCGCAACGAAGCCGCCTCCGTGGTGCGCCGTCTCGGCGCCCTGCTGACCCCCGACGCCGGTGTCGATCCCGCCGCCCTGAGCAGCACGTTCACCCTCCAGGCCGCCGACTTCGTCGGCGCCGCACTGGCGCCCGGACTGCTGCGACTGGCCCGACGGGAAGCGCCCGGGGTTTCCTTTCGGTTCAGGACCGAGGACCTGGAGGGCGGACCGGTCCTTCGCGACGGCCGGATCGACCTGGAAATCGGATCCATCGACCACATCGACCCCGAGACCCGGGTCGAAGTACTGCTCACCCTCCGGATGGTGGCGGGCGTCCGCCCCGGTCACCCCCTCACCGAGGGAACCCCGACCCCGGCCCGGCTCGCCGCCGCCGAACACGTCGTGGTCAGCCGCCGCGGCCGATTCACCGGGCCCCTGGACACCGCCCTGGCCGAACTCGACCTCCACCGGCGGGTCGCCGTCGTGCTCCCCGGCCACTTGGCCGCGATGACCCTCGCCGCCCGCAGCGACTTCGTCTGCCTCGTCCCCGCCACTCTCCCGGGCGCCGCCCCCTCGCCCCTGACCGAGACCGCAACCGCGATGGGCCTCCACCTCCTCGACATCCCCCTACCACTGCCGCCGGTGGCCATCGGCATGGCCTGGCACCCCCGCCACGCCGCCGACGGAGCACACCACTGGCTCCGCAACGCCGTCCGCCGAACCCTGCGCACGGCCGACGCAACAGGCGCCTGACAGGTCCGCGACCGGGCCGGAGCGCACACGCCGAGCACCATCGGGAGTGGCGGCCGACGCTCGGCTCCGGAAGTCGGCTTGCCCCCATGCCCGTTGCCGCCGGCCGCCGATGTCCCCGGCCGGCACCGAGCTGCACCGAGCTGCACCGGTCGAGGAGGACAGCCCCCACGAATCGGCGGCAATGCGCTGTGGACGCCGCCACCCGGGACGGCGGGTAGATGCCCTAGAGGTGGATGCCTCATGTCCCCGTAGACGGCTTCGAGGGGCTCCACGAAGCAATTCCGGGACGCGCCTGGGTCCCTTTTTTCAGCGGTCCGCGGCTTCCAGCGGGAGAATCCACACACGGCGATCCAACGAGTTTTCATGCGCCGTACGTAGGGGGGATCATCTCTAGCTCTGCACGGTCTTTACAGGGCCATCTGAAGGGCTTGCAGCCACGCCTGCACTGCATGCATCGGGTGTGCTAAACCTGGTTCTCGGTTCTATGGTGAACCTGGCGGAACAGGACCCGGCCGGTCGGCCGGTCCTGCGCCGACCTCCGTCCGACGTCACGCCGCTCCCGCCCTAACCGGGTGGGAGCGCGGTTCGTCGTGCCGGAAACGTGCCAAAAAAGGAGAGCGCCCCTGTGACCGATCCCGGCATTCCTTCCGACCCTTCGGCCGACACCAGCGCACCCGCGCACGCCACGGGCAACGTGGGGGACATGTCCTACACCGCCGGCCAGATCCAGGTCCTGGAGGGCCTGGATGCGGTCCGCAAGCGGCCTGGCATGTACATCGGTTCCACCGGTGAGCGCGGTCTGCACCACCTGGTCTACGAGATCGTCGACAACTCGGTCGACGAGGCCCTAGCGGGGCACGCGGACCGCATCGACGTGACGATCCTGGCCGACGACGGGATCAGGGTCGTCGACAACGGGCGTGGCATCCCGGTGGACATCGTGCCGTCCGAGGGCAGGCCGGCCCTGGAGGTCGTCCTGACGGTGCTGCACGCGGGCGGCAAGTTCGGCGGCGGCGGCTACGCCGTCTCCGGCGGTCTGCACGGCGTGGGCATGTCGGTGGTCAACGCTCTGTCGACGCGGGTGGAGGCGGAGGTGCGCCACGCCGGGCACCGCTGGAGCCAGGAGTTCGAGAAGGGCGTGCCGACCGCCCCGCTCAAGCAGCACGAGGAGACCTCCGAGACCGGCACCTCGCTGACCTTCTGGGCCGACGGCGACATCTTCGAGACCGTCGAGTACTCCTTCGAGACACTGTCGCGCCGCTTCCGGGAGATGGCCTTCCTGAACAAGGGCCTGACCCTGACGCTGACCGACGAGCGGGCATCCGCGAAGGCCACGGTGGGCGCCGACGACCCGGACACGGACGTGTCCGAGCCGGCGGCGCGGACGGTGACGTACTTCTACGAGGGCGGCATCGTCGACTTCGTGAATTACCTGAACGCGCGCAAGGGCGAGCCCGTCCACCCGTCGATCATCTCGCTGGAGGCGGAGGACACCGCGCGCCTGCTGTCGGTGGAGGTCGCGATGCAGTGGAACACCCGGTTCTCCGACAGCGTGTACTCCTTCGCGAACACGATCCACACGCACGAGGGCGGTACCCACGAAGAGGGCTTCCGGGCGGCGATGACGGGTCTGGTCAACCGGTACGCGCGGGAGCGGAAGTTCCTGCGCGAGAAGGACGACAATCTCGCGGGTGAGGACATCCGGGAGGGTCTGACGGCGATCATCTCGGTCAAGCTCGGCGACCCGCAGTTCGAGGGTCAGACCAAGACCAAGCTGGGCAACACGTCGGCGAAGACCTTCGTGCAGAAGGTCGTGCACGAGCACCTCAACGACTGGTTCGACCGGAATCCGAACGAGGCCGCGGACATCATCCGCAAGTCGATCCAGGCGGCCAGGGCGCGCGTCGCGGCCCGCAAGGCCCGTGAGCTGACGCGCCGCAAGGGTTTGCTGGAGTCGGCTTCGTTGCCGGGCAAGCTGTCGGACTGTCAGTCGAACGACCCGACGAAGTGCGAGATCTTCATCGTCGAGGGCGACTCGGCCGGTGGCTCGGCCAAGTCCGGCCGTGACCCGATGTACCAGGCGATCCTGCCGCTTCGCGGCAAGATCCTGAACGTCGAGAAGGCCAGGATCGACAAGATCCTGCAGAACACCGAGGTCCAGGCGCTCATCTCGGCCTTCGGCACCGGTGTGCACGAGGACTTCGACATCGAGAAGCTGCGCTATCACAAGATCATCCTGATGGCGGACGCCGACGTCGACGGTCAGCACATCAACACCCTGCTGCTGACCTTCCTGTTCCGCTTCATGCGCCCGCTGGTCGAGGCCGGACACGTGTACCTGTCGCGCCCACCGCTGTACAAGATCAAGTGGAGCCGGGACGACTTCGAGTACGCCTACTCCGACCGCGAGCGCGACGCGCTGCTCACCCGCGGAACCGACAGCGGGAAGCGCCTGCGCGACGACACCATCCAGCGCTTCAAGGGCTTGGGCGAGATGAACGCCGAGGAACTGCGCATCACCACCATGGACGTGGACCACCGCGTGCTCGGCCGGGTCACCCTGGACGACGCCGCGCAGGCCGACGACCTGTTCTCGGTGCTCATGGGCGAGGACGTCGAAGCCCGCCGCTCCTTCATCCAGCGCAACGCCAAGGACGTCCGCTTCCTCGACATCTGAGCCGGCGGCAGTAGCGCCCTCCCGGTACGGGGCCCGCGAACGCGGGCCCCGGCCGCGTCAAGACCTGCTCGTCGTCGTCGAGGTCGTCGAGGTCCTTCAAGCAGCGTCGTTCAAACAGCGTCCTCCAAGCAGCTGCTTGGTCACTGCTCGTGGACGCGCCTGCACACGACGAATCCGGGTTCGATTTCCGAGCATTCGAAGACGGGCTGGGAGAAGTCCGCCGTCGTTGCCGTACCCAATCCCGATTCCTCTCCTTCGTCCGCGGGGTGGTACGCGAGCGAGAAGTACCGGGACGCCTCGGGGTACTTGGCGAGGAGATCGCGAAACTCCCCGATCAGTCCGTCGAACTCCGCCGGGATGGTGACGCTCCTGTTGCGTTGCTCCGTCATGACGGCCTCCTGGTGCAGAGACGCGCTGGTACGGACGCAGGGGCAGTCACACCCGTCGCGCCGTACCACCGCTCGAGTACTTCGCGCCGTCCCCTCCTCCAGCTTCACACGGCCGACACCCGTTCGCAGCGTGCCGTCGGGCCGCGGACCGCACCGAGCCCACGTCGTCGCGGAGGAGCAATGCATGGACGCACCCGCCCCGTTGCACGACCACTCGCCGTGCGCGGATACGAGCGAGCCGGCCGTACCGGAACTCGGCGCGCACCCGGGACGTGCGGGGAGCGAAGCAGCTCGGCCTGGTCGGCCCGATCGCACCCGGCGTTCTCAGTCGACAAGTGCGCCGGCGGACAGATTGGCGATCGTCCCGGTCATGGCGCCGGCGAATTCCGTCGCGACCGCGATTGCCGGAGGCTTCGGGGGGCCGGCGGTCCCTCGGCCTCTCGGTCAGTCGTGTTTCCGACGCTCGATCTCTTCTGCAATGCGCTTGATGCGGTTCAGTCGCGCATCCCACGTCTTGCCGACCTCATTCAGTTGCCGGACGGCGCGGCCGAGTTGCTCCTCGTCGACCTCGTAGCGCCGCTCGCGGCCCATCGGTGTCGCGTGTACGAGACCTGCGCGATCGAGGACGCCCAGGTGCTTGGTGACCGCTTGGCGCGAGATCGGGAGACGATCGCTCAGGCCGGTCGGAGTACCGACTCCCTCCGCGAGCAGCAGGTCGAGCAGGCGACGCCGGATCGGGTCACCGATCGCCGACCAGAGTTCATCGTCGACGGCGGCGGTCATCGCGCCACCACGGAGGGGGCGTAGCCCTGCAGCCTGGGCAGGAACAGGTCCCAGCCGCGCTCGTGGTCGTGGAAGGCATTTTCGAGCACAGCGGCTTCCCAGCCCCGCTCCCGCCAGCCGCTCTCGGTCAGGCGCAGAATCGTGCCGTCACCGGATGGCTCGAGCTCGAAGGTCACCAGGAGAGAGTTGCCCGCATCGGGCAGCTGACCGGCAGGGGCGACCCAGCGGAAGGTGAACCTGTGCGGAGGATCCACATCGATCACGGTGATCGCTTCGACCGCGGCACGATCGCCCCACACCAGTTCGCCGACCGCGCCCGGCACCGGCTCGAACGACGCGTCGTCGGACCACCACATCTTGATGTGCTCGGGACGGCTCACCACATCGAACACGACCTCCGGCGCCGCGTCGATGCGAATCTCGCGCTCCAACTGTCCAAACTCCACTGCGGACCTCCAATAAGCAACCATCGGTTGCGCATGAGCTTAATCGGCACACCGGCAATGCGCAACCTTATGTTGCGCAATGAGTGTGGCCGACACAGGCAAGCCCGGCCCGTCACCCCTCCCCCTCCCCGGCCCCCGGGCGTCAAGCGCTCATGCCGCCGTCGACGCGGAGGACCGTGCCGGTGACGTAGGAGGAGCGGTCGCTGAGGAGCCAGGCGGCGGCATGGGCGATCTCCTCGGGGTCGGCGGCGCGGCCCAGCGGCGTCCGGGCGTTCAGGCGCTCGATGACGCCGGGGGAGTTGTCCTCCCACTCGCGCACCATCTCGGTGAGCGTGGTGCCGGGGGCGATGGCGTTGACCCGAATGCCCTCGGGGCCGTACGTGACGGCGGCCGACTCGGTGAGGCTGTTGACCGCTCGCTTCATCGCCCCGTAGGCGGGCAGTTCGGGATTGCCCCACAGGCTGCCGACGCTGGAGTTGTTGACGATCGCCCCGGTTCCGGCGGTGGCGCGGATCGCGGTGACCTCGGCGACCATGGCCAGCCAGGTGCCCTTGAGGTTCACCGTGTAGACGTGGTCGAAGTCCGCCTCCCGGACCTGGTCCATCGGACCGGGCGGGGTGCCCGTCGCGCCGTTGTTGAAGGCGACGTCCAGCCGGCCGTACAGGTGCACGACACGGTCGACGGCGGCGCGTACGTCGTCCGCGTCCGCCAAGTCGCAGACCGTGTAGTCCGCGATGCCGCCCAGGGCCCGGATGTCCTCCGTGACCGCCTTGAGCCGGCTCTCCGTCCGCGCCGCGAGCAGCACCCGGGCGCCCTCCCGGGCGAACAGCCGGGCCGCGGCGGCGCCGATGCCGCTGCCGGCGCCGGTGACGAAGGCGACCTTGCCGGCCAGCAAACCGTCCCGGACGACGGCGGGAGTGGTGTTCGGGGTGGTGGTGTTCGGGGTGGTGTCCATGGCGGCGAGCCTGCCGCCGCCGGCGGTGCCCAGCCAGGCACAGGTGGTACCTGGCTGGGCATCGACGCCGCCGCGCACACTGGGGGTGTGGACAGACGAGAACTGGGCGAGTTCCTGCGCAGCCGGCGCGAGCGCATCACCCCCGCCGACGTGGGCCTGCCCGCCGGGGCGCGCCGGCGTACCCCGGGGCTGCGCCGTGAGGAGGCGGCGCAACTGGCGTTCATCTCGACGGAGTACTACACGCGACTGGAACAGGCCCGCGCGCCGCGCCCCTCGCGCGAGGTATTGGCCGGACTGGCCCGGGCCCTGCGGCTGTCGGACGCCGAGCGCGATCACCTCCACCACCTCGCCGGCGCCCCGCCGGGTCCACCGGCCGGGCCCTCGCGGGAGGTACGGCAGAGCATCCTGGACCTGCTGCACCGCCTACCGCAGGCGGCCGCGCTGGTGATGTCCGCGACGTACGAGGTGATCGCCTGGAACGATCTGGCCGCGGCCCTGATGGAGGACTTCTCCGCCCTGTCCCGGCGCGACCGCAACCTGGTGCGCCGGGTCTTCCTGGGGCCGCACCCGCAGGATCGGCGGCTGTACGGCCTGTCCGACTCGGACGCCTTCGCGCGCACTGCGGCCCGACACCTGCGCGCCACCGCCGCGCGCTACCCGGACGATCCGGAGGTGGCCGAGTTGGTACGCGAACTCCTGTCCGGAAGCCCGGAGTTCGCCGACCTGTGGGCGTCGCACGACGTATGCGCCGAGCCCACCCTGTGCAAGACCCTTCAGCACCCGCTGGTGGGTCCGATCACCGTCGATTGCGACGTCCTGGACATCACCGACCGCGACCAGCGCGTGGTGATCTACACCGCGGCGCCCGGTTCGCCCGCCGAGGAGGCGCTACGCCTGCTGTCGGTCGTCGGCACCCAACGCCTGGACGTACCCGGCTGAACGGAGCCGCCGAAACGGGGCAACGGCCGAACGCGAGCCGAACCCGGTAACCACCGAACCCGAGTCGAACCCGGGCAACCGCCGGACCCGAGCCGAACCGGGGCAACCGCCGAACGCGAGCCGAACCGGGGCAACCGCCGAACGCGAACAGGTGCCGGAGA
Source organism: Embleya sp. L77 (assembly GCF_055557415.1). Classification (NCBI taxonomy): domain Bacteria; kingdom Bacillati; phylum Actinomycetota; class Actinomycetes; order Kitasatosporales; family Streptomycetaceae; genus Embleya; species Embleya sp. L77. The sequence continues at coordinate 1,811,202 of NZ_CM145710.1, read as the reverse complement.
TCCGCGCCGGGTTCCGTGCTTCTCGCCTCGTCCGCAACTCACCGCGCAGGCCCGGCGCGGCCACGAAGCGGCAGAGCCCGTCCGCGCCGGCGCCGCAACCCCGGGCGGGGGACCGGGTCGCCGTCCCCGATGCCCGCGTCCGCGTCCGCGTCCGGCATGCCCCTTGTCTCCTCTCGGCCCGTCTGCCATACATGGCTGCACGCCGCATCTGACGTTGTGTCATATTCCGTGGCGGGAGAGAGGGCTGCCGTGACTCGTCTGGTACTGACCGGGGCCAATCTGCTCGACGGGAACAACGCCGCCGTCGCCGACCGCACCGTGGTGCTGGAGGGCGAGCGCATCGTCGCCGTCGGGGCCGAGCGGCCCGAGCCGCAGGACGGGGACGTGGTCGTCGAGTTGGCCGGCCGCACCGTGATGCCCGGCATGTTCACATGCCATTTCCACTCGACCTATCACGAGCTCGGCTCGAAGCCGAACACGCCGTACGGCAACGAGTTCCCGCCCTCCTACCAGGCGCTGATCGCCGCGAAGAACCTGCGCACCGCGCTCGAACTCGGTTATACGGGCGTGGTCGGCGCGGGCGGCTCCAACGACGTCGAGGGCGGCGTCAAGCGGGCGATCGAGGACGGGTTGATCCCGGGCCCGAGGTTCTGGGCATCCTCGCGCGAGTTGTCCACGACCGGACATTCCAACGACGGGGTGCCGTGGCACTGGGGCATGGGCGCATCCGGGGCCGTGCGGTTGTGCGACGGGGCGGAGAGCTTCCGGCTGGGCGTACGCGAGGAGATCAAGCGCGGCGCGGACGTGATCAAGTTGTTCGTCACCGGCGGCCACGGCACCACCGCTCCCAAGGACCGGATCGAGATGAGCCGCGCCGAACTGGCCGCCGCGATCGAGGCGGCCCATCAGCGCGGCGTGCTGATCCGCGCCCACCTGGTCAACAAGCCGGCCATCATGATGGCGCTCGAACTGGGCATCGACATCGTCGATCACTGCGACGAGATGGACGACGAGGTGATCGCCGCACTCGTCGACACCGGCGCCTTCGTGGTGCCCTCGTTGCACTTCCCGAAGCACTTCCTCGGCTTCATGGGTTCCGGACTCGGCTTCGCCGCCGACGCGATCCGGGCCGATCTGAACCACATGTACGCGATGATCCCCAGGGCGCAGGCCGCGGGTGTGCGGTTCGTGCTCGGTGACGACTATGGCGCGATCGGCTTCCCGCACGGGATGTACGGCGCGGAGCTGCGCCTGTACACCGAGCACGCGGGCGTGACCGCGCTCGACGTCCTGCGCTGGGCCACCCGCAACGGCGCCGAACTGGCCCGACGCGGCGACGACCTGGGCCGGATCGAACCGGGCCGGGTCGCCGACCTGCTGATCCTGGACGCCGACCCGACGATCGACATCGGCGTACTGGCCGACCGGGCCCCCCTGACGGTGCTCAAGGGCGGCGCGGTGGTCGCGGGAGCGTTGCCGCCGGGGCGGTGAGGGCGGGCCGGGCCTGTTCTGCCCACCCGGCCGGCACGCACCCACCGAGCGACACCGGGTAATCCACCGGACATCCCCCCGCGCGACCGCGACCCCAAAACCGCCACAAACCAAGCCGCCCGTCCCGGGCCCGCACCTCGACCGGGCCGCCCGTGCTGCCGCACTCGGCCGGCCCGTCCCGGGAGTGCCCGCGCCGGCTCGCCTACACTCCGGTTGTGTCCGACCTCGTTTCCCCTCCCCCGCCCGGTGACGACGCACTCGATGCGGTCGGTGTGCTCGCCGATCCGGTACGCCGGGCCCTGTACCGCTACGTCGCCACGGCCCAGGGCCCCGTCGGGCGGGCGGAGGCGGCCGATGCGGTCGGGATCCAGCGCACGCTCGCGGCGTTCCACCTGGACAAGTTGGTCGAGGCGCGACTGCTGAGTACCGAGTTTGCGCGGCCCGCGGGTCGGAGTGGACCGGGCGCCGGTCGGCCGGCGAAGTTGTACCGGCGCAGCGCGGTCGAGACCACCGTGACGCTGCCGCCGCGGGCCTACGACACGGCCGGGCAGATCCTGGCGGACGCGGTCGAGCGAGCGGGCGCGGATCGGGCGGTACATGCGGCTGCGTACGACACCGGGCGGGACGCCGGGCGCACACTTGTCGGGCCGGGGCCGGGTGCGGAGCCGGAAGGCGCGAACGAGCACGAACGCGCACGGGAACGTGTGGTCGCGGCGCTGACGGCACGCGGGTACGAGCCGGTCCCGGATCCCGAGCAGGGGTCCGTCCCGGCGGCGTCGGCGGCCGACGAGCCGCCGCACACCCCCTCCCGGATCCTGCTCCGGAACTGCCCCTTCCACCGACTGGCCGAGGATTTCCCGCCGCTGGTGTGCGGGATGAATCTGGCGCTCCTCGAAGGGCTCCTCGACGGCCTGGGTACGAGCACCTACCGGGCCCGGCTCGACTCGGTACCCGGACGCTGCTGCGTGGTCCTGGAGCAGGTGACGGAGGTGGTGGACCAGGTTGTGGACAAGGTGGTGGACGAGGTGCCGGACAAGGAGGGACCGGCCGACTGAACCGCGCCGCCGGCACCCCTGCTCGCCGCAGAATCTCTAAAAACAATTCTCGTTGACATATAGCTCGGGACCTGGTGAGGTGATCCCATGCCCTCGACACACCACATCGCGCAGTTCAACGTGGCACGCATGCTCGCCCCTCTGGACACCCCGACCATGGCCGACTTCGTCGCCGGCCTCGATCCGGTGAACGAACTCGCGGACCACGCTCCCGGCTTCGTCTGGCGGCTGAAAGGCGAGGACGAGGGGGTCGCCGACGCGACCGACATCCGCCCGTACGACGCCGACACGATCGTGACCATGTCGGTCTGGGAGAACCCGGATCGGCTCTGGGATTTCGTCTACCGCAGCGGCCATCTGGAATACCTGCGCCGCCGCCAGGACTGGTTCGCACACATCGCCGAGATGTCGCAGGTCCTGTGGTGGCTCCCGGCCGGCACCATCCCCACCTCCGCCGACGGCCGGACCCGCCTGGACCACCTGCGCGAACACGGCCCGACCCCCTACGCCTTCACCTTCCGCAACCGCTTCCCGGCGCCGGAACCCGAGCGGGCACCCGAGCCGGCCGAAATCGCCTGACGAAGCGGGCGGCAGCCGGCGACGGGCATGCGCTCACGCCGCAACCCGGCACGGAACGCGCGCGGATCGCGCCCCGATCGTGCCCGGACACATCCGAGCCGTCTCCGGGCGGCCACACCCGGCCCACCCCGGCCCACCTCCCGAGCGGAGGATCCCGGCCGGCACCATGACGCGGATGAACATCATCCCCGGGCGCGGCGTCGCGCTCGTCGAGGTCGGTGACGCCCGGGCGCGGGTCGAGGCCCGGATCGGCGAGCCGGTCCACGGGCCGGGCCGCTCCCGGGCCGTCTACCGCACCGATCCGACCCTGGTCATCTGCTATCTCCCGGACGACACGGTCGAGTTGGTCGAACTCGGCCACGGCGCCGGCACCCGTGCCGAGGTCCACCTCGACGGCGTACAACTGACCTGGCGCTTCCTGGACGAGGTGGTCGCGGAGCTGACCGCCCTGGGCCACACCGGCACCGAAACCGACATCGGCTACGCCTTCCGGGCCGGATTCGCCATCTGGTCCATGGGTTCCCGCCAGGCCACCGACCTCGACCCCGAAGCGGACGAGGACGACGAACGAGCCGTCGTCGAAGGCGTATCCGTCGCCCCGTACTCCTACTTCACCGAGGACTGACCACCGAAATCCGCAAACGGGCACACGTTGCGGAAGCCAATCCCGCAACCCGACGACGCCGCACCGGCCGGCGCCGCCAACCACCCTCCATCACCCGATCACCGGCCACCCGACCACAACACAACCCGACCCCGACCCCGACCCGACCACCACCAGACCAGCCCGCAACCCCCGACCATCAAGCCTGGTGCAACTCATTCCGGCGATGGCGCGCCGCCGGAATCTCCACCGCGTCCGCCGCATCCAGGTCGAGCCCCCGCCCGGTTCGGTCGTTGACCAGCGCCCGTAGCACCGCGACACCCGCGCGAAGTCGCGACCGTTCCTGCCGCTCGGCACGCGTCGCGGCTGCGGCGAGCGCGCCGTCGGAGGTGTTGTACCGCCCCCAGGCGTAGACACCCACTCGCCGGCAGACCCGCTGCGGGTGTGGACGCCGGCCCAGGCGCGCGGCTTCCGCCCGGACCCGGGCGCTGTAGCGCAGGTCGAAGCGGACCACGGCACGCCAAGGCGCCCCGGAGGCCCGATCGGAACCGGCTTCCCACCGGCGCGGGGTCGGGTGATGTGCGGTGCGAGACATGGGACTCCGTCGATACACCGCCAGGTCTCTGCTCCTGGCGTACCTAACGAAACCCACCCGGACCGACGGACCGGTCGCAGCCCGCGCCCGTGCGCCTGCTCCCGACGTTCGCCACGCCCAGCACCCCCGCACGCCCGCAATCCGCACCCGGCCCACATCATCGCCGGCTCACTCAGCATGCCCGGGGCCGGCACGGTCCGGCAACCCACCGGGCCGCCGGTGCGCATCGCCCCGGCCACGTTTCGAGGGGGGACTGCCCGTTGTTCGCACGTCGGGCACCCCTCGACCGCGCCCCGGCCTACGGCAGTGTGATCACCACCTTGCCGAAGGGGCCGCCGGTGCGCAGGTGTTCGTAGGCCTTCGGGGCCTCGTCGAAGGCGAAGACACGGTCGATCACCGGGTGGATCCCGTGCTCGGCCAGCACGGTGTTGAGGTGCTCGAAGGTGGTGCGGTTGCCCACCGCGAGTCGCTGGACGCTGAAGAAGCGGCCGTTGAACACGTTCGGGTCGAAGCCGGTTCCGTCCGAGGGGAAGGCGCCGACCAGGGAGATCTGCCCGTTGAAGCCGATCGACGCGATCGACTTGGCGATGGTGGGCGCGCCGACCGCCTCCAGGATCACGTCGACGCCCCGACCGCCGGTGAGTCCGGCCACCGCCGACTCCCAGTCGGGCGTGATCCGCCGGTCCACCACCTTCGCCGCGCCCAGTTCCACGAGCCGCGCGGCCTTGTCCGCGCCCGACGCGACCGCGATCACCCGCGCACCCGACGCCGCCGCCAACTGCACGCCGAACAGCGCCACCGCACCCGCGCCGACCACGAGCACGGTGTCCCCCGCGACCATCGGCCGCGGCCCCGTGGTCAACCCGGCCCAGGCCAGGACGGCCGCGCACGGCAGCGTGGCCGCCTCCTCGTAGGACAGGTGCTCGGGAATCCGTACCACCGACTCCTCGTCGACGACCTGATATCCGGTCAGCATTCCGCCGAGATTGGCCCCGTACTGCTCACTCACCAGCGGGAGCGTCATCGGGCCGTCGATCCATCTCCGGAAGTAGGTGACCGCGACCCGGTCGCCGACGTCGGCCCGCCGTACCCCCTCGCCCACCGCGACCACCTCGCCGGCGCCGTCGCTCAGCGGCACCACGCCCGGCGTCGGCGGGATGACGTACGTACCGTCGAGGATCATCAGGTCCCGCCGGTTGAGCGAGGCCGCCCGCACCTGGATCAACACCTCGTTCGGGCCCGGCCGAGGCACCTCCTCCTCCCGCAGGACCAGTCCGTCCAGGCCGTCCTGCGGCCGGTCCAGGTGGTAGCCGACCGCGGTCGTGCCCTGCTGCGTGTGCGCCATGAACTCGTCCTCTTCGTGGGTGCGTTCTCGTCGGGCAGGCTTGCGCCCCCGAACCGACCTGACGTGCGACGACGCCGATGAGCCGCCGTACTCGACCGCGCATCGTCCGCCGCCGAAATGGACCCTACGGAGATCACGCGGCTGCGGAATCAGTAGCGCATCGGTAATTTCGCGACCGGCCGGCCGACCGGCCGGCCACCGCACCCACCTGCGGCCGTGACGAGCCGACCGAACACCCGAGCCGGCCCCACGCGTCGGGCGGCGGCGCAGTGGGGTGTCGGGGGTCGGGGCGTCAGGGCATCAGGGCCGCGTCCACCGCCTTGGTGTCCCAGTAGAACGGGCGAATCTCGGTGATCAGGCCGTCCCGGACGGTGATCATCTGCATCACCCAGGTGTCCAGAACCCGGCCGGTGGCACGCGCGGTCAACAGACCCCGGTTGAGGATCGCCACCGACTCGCCGTCGACGGCGAAGCGCTGTTCGAGGAACTCCATCTCCCGCCACGCCTCGCTCATCGCGGCCATGAAGTCCTCGATCCCGCTCGGACCGTAGCGAGGGCCGCCGTAAGGGAGACCCGGCGACTGGTACATGACCACGTCCGGCGCGAGACACGCGGCAAGCTCGGCAAAGCTCGCCTTGCCCCGACCGCCGCCCGCGATGTAGGCGGCCTCGGCCGCAAAGAACGTTTCCAGGACGGAAAGCGCGGCACGCTCGGGGGCGGGCGCGTGCGCGGGCGGCATCATCGGCCCACGCGCGGCCTCGGTCGCCCCTGTCGGGGCTTTGCTCTCGAAACTCATGAACCCATCGTGACCACCCGAACCACCCACCCGCCGGCGGCAATCGGCCGTCGCGCTCCGCCTCCCGCCCCACCCGCGCAACGCCCGCACCCGGCCCACCGGGCCCACCCGCGCGACCCACGCACCCGACGCACGCCCGGCCCCGCCCGCCGTCCATCCGCCCACCCACCCGACACCGCACAATCCTGCTCGCGCCGGTCGGCCGTGCGGCCCGCGAGCCCGATCCCTCCTCGGCTGGAGGAGAAATCGGACCAATGCTTCCGAGGCGCGTCACCCGGCCCCCGGCCGGCTGAGCACACCGGGCGCGGTGAATACCTCGTCGTTCGCCGGCACCCCGATCCCGCGCCAGGCGAACGGAATCCCACGCGCCACGTCCGGATCCCGGTCGTCCATCAACTGGAAGTGCACGTGCGGCTCACTGGAGTTCCCCGAATTGCCGCAACGGGCCAACTCGTCGCCCACCCGCACACGTTCGCCTTCCCGCACGACCGCCGACCCGCGCCGCAGATGGGCGTACAGCGCGTACACCCCCTCGCCCAGGTCGAGGATCACATGGTTCCCGACCAGCCGGCGGGCGCCGGCCAGGTCCCGGCACACGCCCTCGACCAGGAGATAGGGCAGCGCCGGGAACGAGTTGCGGCTGAGATGGTCACGTTGCCCGTCGGCTACCCGGACCACCGTCGCATCCGCCACCGCCACAACCGGTGCGCCGAAGGCCGGGAACGCACCACTGCGTCGAACCACCGGCCACCACCCGAAGCTCGGCCGAGGCCGCCCGTCGGGCTCCGCGACGATGTCGATCGCGTACGCCTGGCCATAGGCCCGCGTGCCGTGACTGGGCACCTTGTCGGCCGGACTGTTCAACGCCCGCCACCGCCCGGCCACCGGCGCCTCCACCTCGACCGCAGACCGAACACCGGAGTCGGCCCGGCCGTCGGCTGCGTCAGGGCCGCCGTCACCGCCGCCGGCTCCCTCCGGCTGCGCCTGGTCCGCCAGGAGTCGGGTGACCATCAGGAGTCCCAGCGGAAGCCAGCTCCACAGCCAGGAGAAGTCGTAATACATCCCTGCCACCAGGACCACGAAGAACGCGATCCAGCAGGAGCGGTACAGGACCGTGAGGGACTTGCGGACAGGCATCGTGGCGCTCCCCGAGTCGATTCGCGATGTCGGTCGAACCTGAAGTCTCGATACTTCGAAGTTACGTAATTACGTACGATCTCGCAAGCGTGAAGCGTTAAGCGGGAAGCCGTGCCGGACGCGGCAGCGCATGGATGCGCGTCGATGGGCCACCTCATACCGCACCCCGTGCTGCGGCCCGGCCGAGCCAGGGCGGCGTGCGCGGCGGTGTTTGCGGCGGTGCGTCCGGCGGTGTGTCCGGCATCACATGGAACCTTTCCCGGCCCCGCGTCCTCTTCCCGACGACCGGCTGACAGCTCGTCAGCCCCGAGGAGGGGACCGTGCCGTGCACACCACCACCGGATCCACCGGAGCCAATGGGCCCGCCGGAGCCGCCGGACTCGACGGAAGGGTCATGCCGACCACCGACACATCCACCACCGCCGCCAGGAAGCGTGCCGGTACGGCGGTCGCCGCACTGCTCACCGCCGATGCCCTCCTCCACGCGTTCTGGGCGACCGGCTCGACCTGGCCCGCCGGCAGTACCGAAGCGCTCTCGCAGGGGCTGCTCAACGCCGACGTCCCGTTCACCCCGCGCGTCCTGTTGCCGCTCTGCGCGCTGCTCGGCACCGGCGCCGTCGGCGTGTACGCGCACAGCCGCGGTCGAGGCGGCCGGTTCAGCGCGCTGATCACCGCGGCGGTGGCCGCCGGACTCGCGATCCGGAGTACGGCCGGCCTGGTCTGGGCGGTGGGCATCGGGAGCGACCCCGGCAGTACGTTCCATCGCCTCAACCTGGCCGTCTACACACCGGTTTGCCTGGCATTCGGCTACGCGGCCGCACGACTCGCCCTGACCGGATTCCGCCGCACACGGAGCCGACTGCCCCGGACCCGGGCCACCGGGAGATGATCATCACCGTGCCGGATCGCCGAACCGAAGACCGAACCCGGGAAGTCGAAGACCGAGTCGGAAGCCGAGCCGCGAACCGACCCGAGAAGCCGGCCGAAATCTACGCCGCCCACGCCGCGCACATCGGGGACGTCGCCCACGTCGAGAACGTCGCCCACGTCGAACGCGATGCGCACGTCGAGGGCGATGCGGCCGACCGCCGTACGCGCGGTATCGCCCTTGCCCGCGCCGCCCGTCGCGGCGACACCCTCGCGATGAGCGACCTGCTCGATCACCTGATCCCCTACGTCGCCACCATCTGCGGTCCGATCGCCCTCGACGCCCGCCAGGACGCGGTCCAGGAAACGCTGGTCGTGGTCTTCCGCGCGCTGCGCAAACTCGAGGAACCGGAGGCGCTGTACGGCTGGGTGCGCGCGATCGCGGTCCGCGAGGCGATCCGAATCGCCCGCCGGGCGGTACGCGACACCCCGGTCGAATCCACCGAGCTGTCCGCCCCCGGCGACCCGCAACTGGCCGCCGACATCGACGACGTACTGGCCCGGCTGTCGCCCGAGCACCGCGCCGTACTGGTACTGCGCGACGTCGAGGGCCTGGACGAACAGACCGCCGCCGAGCTGCTCGGCGTCCCCGAAGGCACCGTCAAGTCCCGGCTGCATCGCGCCCGGGCGGGATTCCGAAGGATGTGGACGGCATGACCGAGCCACTCGACCCCGGCACCATCGGATCGGGCGGCGTCGAACCCACCCGAGCCGCACCGACGGGCATCGAACCCACCGACGTCGCGCCCGTTCGCGTCGAACCCACCGGCAGCAAGCCCGTTCACCCCGAACCGGCTCACCTCGAATCCGTTCGCCCCGAATCCGTTCACCCCGAGCCCGTTCGCATGGACGCCGTGGCCCGACTGCGGACGTTGACCGCCGGCATCCCGGGCGCTCGGGTCGTCGAGGGCGTGGTGCCCGCGCCGTTCGCCGACGTCTGGGCGGTGATGGGCGACCTGGAGCAGGGCTTCGGACGGTTCCAGCCGGACATGCGCCACGTCCGGGTGTCCCGGCGCGACGGCGATCGCATCGAGGCCTACGCGCGCAGCCGCTACGGCATGCGGGCCCGCTTCGACGGCATCCTGCGCCCGGGCTGGTGCTGGTTGCAGAGCCGATTCGTGATCATCGGCATGGCCGCGGTCGCCGAGCACGACACGACCCGGGTCGCCCTCACCGGCGGTGTCCGGGTACCGGGTCGAGCCGCCATCGTGCCGATCGGCACCGGACGCGAACTACGCCTGGCCCTGGCCCGATTGCACACGGCGGTGGGCAACGACTGAACCGGCCGCCCTCGGCCCGCCACGCCCCCGGCGCAGGCACGGGTGCGGGTGCGGGTGCGGGCGCGGGCGCAAGCAGGAGCGGAGCGCGGAACCTGGTCAGCCGCGCAGCGTCGCGGCGGCCTTGTAGGTGCGCAGGACCGGTGCGGTCTCGATGCGGGTGATGGCATCCAGGGCGACGCGACGTGTCAGGTAGTGGTGCAGGGCCTCCGCGTCGCGGCACAGGGCGTGGGCGACCAGGTTGGTGGGGCCGGTGGTGGCGGCGACGACGGCGAGTTCGTCGTGGCCGGCCAACACGGTGGCGACCTCGTCGAGGCGGCTGGGAGCGACCTGCATCCACAGCAGCGCGGACACGGTGGCGCCGAGGAGGGCGGGTTCGATGTCGACGTCGAAGAACAGCGCGCCGCACGAACGCAGTCGAGTCAGCCGACGGGTGACCGTGGAGGGCGTGGAACCGGTCGCAGCGGCCAGATCCGCGTAGCCGGCCCGGCCGTCCTCGCGCAGCGCGGCCAGCAGGCGCAGGTCGGCGTCGGTGAGCGGGTACGGATCGTCGCTCTCCACGTCGGCGGCCGGCGCGTCTTGGGCGCGCAGCCGGGCCTCCTGTTCGGGGGTGAGCGCGCCGAGCCGGCCACGCCACGCGGTGGGCCCGCCCAGGTAGGTGTGCAGCAGGTAGTGCGCGGAGACCGCGGTGACGCCGGCGGTGCGCGGGATGTCGCGCAGCAGGAGGGAATGGGCGTCCGGGCCGCTGGGCGCGGTGTGGATGATCGCGACGATCTCGGTGCCGCCGGAGGTCAGCCGAACCCACGAGCTGTCGGGACGGCGGGCCAACGCGACCGCGATGTCGTGGGCGGTACGGGTGGCGGCGGTCAGACGGACGAACCACTGGTGCGCGCGGATGCCACGCGGGGTCGGCAGGGCGACCACACGCAGGCCGCCTTCGGCGTGCAGGCGGCGGTAGCGGCGCACCACGGTCTGGGTCGAGGAGCCGAGGACCTCGGCGATGAGGGTGAACGGGGCGCGCGCGTCCACGTGCAGGGCATGGATCAGGCCACGATCGAGATCGTCGAGTTCGAGCATATTCCGCAAAATAGCCGATCCCAATGGATGTAATCGCCGATCTGATCACCGGAAGTGGAACCGGATGCCGAAGCCCGATCAAGGTGGGGGTCGAGCGGCACGCCGGGACGACAACCCGGGAAGCCGCGGACCCGCGCACAACACCGATCACGGGGACCCATGACCGAGCACGCCGCCGAGCCCACCGAGAAGCACTCCACCGACCCCTCCCCCGCGCCCACCGACACACGGGCCACCACCACCCTCACCCCCACCGCCCACGACACCCCGGTCGCTCCGCCCGACCGGCCGGCCCCCGTCGCGTACCGCCGGCGGTGGACCGCCCTGATGGCGCTGCTCACCGCCGAGGCGATGAACCTCCTCGACGCCACCATCGTCCAGGTCGCCGGCCCCGTCATCCACGCCGAACTCGGCGGCCCCGCCGCTGCGATCCCCTGGTACAGCGCCGCCTACACCCTCGCCTTCGCCCTCGGCCTCCTCACCGCCGCCCGCCTCGGCGACATCGCCGGCCGCCGCCGGATCTTCCGGATCGGCGTCACCCTGTTCGCCCTCACCTCACTTGCCTGCGCGTTCGCCCCAACCGCCGGCGCCCTCATCGGCCTGCGCGCGGCACAGGGTGCCGCCGCCGCCCTGATCATCCCTCAGACCTTCGGACTGATCCGCGCCATGTTCGACGGCGACGAACTGGCCAAGGCACTGGGCACCATCGGCCCGGTCATGGGCCTGTCCGCGGTTCTCGGCCCGGTCCTGGGCGGCGTGCTCACCCACGCCGACCTGTTCGGCACCTCGTGGCGCGCGGTGTTCCTGGTCAACCTGCCCCTCGCGGCCGCCGTCCTGGCCCTCGCCCCGAACCTGCGCGAGGACCGCGCCCCCGTACGCCCTCGCCTCGACCCGACCGGCACCGCCCTGGCCATGGTCGGCACCGCACTGCTGGTGTGCCCGCTCACCGCCGGCATCGGCGCGCCGAGTGCACGCGCGTGGGCCGTCGCCGCGTTCGGCGCGCTCGTCCTGCTCGTGTTCACCGCCCACCAGCGCCGCGCGGCCGCCGCCGGCCGCACCCCACTGGTCGAGCCGTCCCTGCTGCGCGGTCGTACCTTCCCCGCCGCACTGGCCACGTCCACCCTGTTCTTCGCCGTACTGAACGGCGTGATGATCACCGTGGTACTGCACCTGGAACTGGGCCTGGGCAACGGCCCGCTCAGCGCCGGCCTCACCCTGCTGCCGTGGTCCGCCGGCCTGGCCGTCGCCTCCTGGGCCGCGGGCAGCCACCTCGTCCCCCGCTACGGCACCCGTGTCCTGCACGCCGGCATCGCCGCCCTCGCCGCCGGCCTGGCCGCCGCGGCCCTCGCCTATCGGGCCGCGCCCACCGGCCACTACCCGCTCGGGCTGCCGTTCGCCCTCGCTCTGGCCGGCCTCGGCGTGGGCCTGTTCACGGCGCCGTTCTTCACCGCCGCGCTGCGCCACGTCTCGCCGCAGGAGAGCGGCTCGGCGGCGGGGCTCCTCAACGCCGTCCAGCAACTCGGCGGCACGCTCGGCGTCGCCATCGTCGGCGGCGTCTACCTGACCGGCAACGCCTCCGGGCAGACCGCGGGCCCGAGCGCGCAGAATGCCCTGGCGACGGCCGGAGCACTGCTCGCCGCGACCGTACCGGCTGCCTGGGCGATGACCACCCGCCGCCACAGCCGAACCGATGCGGTGGAGGCCGCCGGTAAGGTGCGCTGACCCGAGCCCGGGCCCATGGAAGCACTGGCCATCGCCACCGCGGCGGCCGTCGAGCGGTACGGCCCGACCCGCACCACCATGGCCGACCCCGCCCTCGTCAAACTCGCGATCGGCCCCGGCAGCGACGAGGCGGCCAGAGCCCGGGCGCTGCGCCTCCTGGGCTTCGCCGCCGAGGTGCCCGTCCGTGTCGTCGCCGTACGATCGCAACTCCCGCTCGACCGGATCGGCGGCCTGATCCGCCCGGCCCGCCCGGCGAAGGCCGCACCCCTTACCGACGTCGGCGTCTTCCTGGCCGGCGGCGTGGACGCCACCCGGTTTCCCACGGGCGTGCCGGCCGGCATCGGCGCCGCCGACAGCCCGACCGATCCTGGCACGCGGCGCGCACCGCCCTCCGCTTCGCGCGCCCGCGCGAACCCGTCGTCCGCTACTCCGACCTGGGCGCGCCGGCACTGCCGGCCGAGATACCCCGGGACGTCGCGCGCAACAACCCCGACGTGGCCGCGCTCGCCCGAACCACCGACAACCCGGAGGACCTGGCAACGCTGGAGGTCTACTGCACCACGGGCTCCCCACGCCAGGCCGCCGACGTCCTCCACCTGCACCACAGCAGCGTCGCCCGCCACATCGAACACATCGACAAGACCCTGGGCATCGAACTCACCCAACCCATCGGCCTGATCCGAGCCAGTCTCGCCCTAACCGCCCGCCGACCACTCGACAACCGATACCGAACACGATCCGGTCCGGCTCGCGCGCCGACCCGCCCCGGCGGCAAGCACCGCCTCATTCCGCCGGAACCGCCCCGTAGTTCGGCGCATCACAGGCCCCCCGCGCGAACGGGTGAGCATGCCAACCGCCCCGGCGCATCTCGCCCAGAATCCCGGCACTTCGTACGCCTCGAACCCTTCGATCCCCTCGAACGCCTCGATCAACGTGCCGTCCGCCACGAGAGCAGCATGCAAGCTTGCATTCTGGATAATGGAAGTCCAGAATAACCACGGCAGACACCCTCCGAACCACCCCCAGGGCGATAGCCGAGCGCACTCCCGCCGCATCCGCACCCCCCTCGGCAGGCAACTCTCGTCCCAGATTCTGGATAACAAATATCGTGAATAAGCCAAGCCCGCACCCCCGGCACTCCGCCGGCCCCGAGCCCAAGACCCAACACCTCACGCCGGAATCCCGGTGCCGCCCTCACCCTCGCCCTCACGCCCCATCTCCACCCCAGTCCCGAATCCATGCACAGTCACCACCTCCACCGCCCTCGCCATCACCCCCCTCACCCCCATCGCCCTCAGCCCCACCCTCGCCCCCACCACCGCCCGAGCCTCCCTCGGTGGTTCGGGCCTGGCTCGCCGTAGGGGCCGTCGCGCTCGGGATCTTCTCTCTCATGACGTCCGAACTGCTGCCCGTGGGGCTCCTGACGCCCGTCGGCAGCACGCTCGACGTCTCCGAGGGCACCGCCGGCCTGATGGTCACCGCGCCCGGAGTCGTCGCCGCGTTCGCCGCCCCGGTGATCGCGGTGACCGCCGGCAGGCTGGATCGCCGGGTACTCCTCGCCGCCCTGGTCGCCCTCGTCGGCATCGCCAACCTGGCCTGCGCCGTCGCGCCGAATTTCGCGGTGGTCCTGGTGGCCCGCGTGCTGGTCGGTGTGGGCGTCGGCGGATTCTGGGCGATCGCGGGCGGCCTGGCCCTGCGCCTGGTGCCTCCGGCTCAGGTCGCCCGGGCCACCGCCGTCGTCTTCGGCGGCGTTTCGACGGCGTCCGTATTGGGCGTACCGGCAGGCACCTTCGTCGGCGAACTCACCGGCTGGCGCACCGCGTTCGCGGCCGTCGGCGGCCTGGGCCTGGTCGCGCTGGTGGTGTTGGTATTCCTGCTGCCCCCGCTGCCCACATCACCCGCGGCCCGCCCGATGACCTTCCGCGACCTGTCCCGGCTCGGTCGCGACAACCGCGGGGTGCGCGCCGGCTTGGCGCTCACGTTCCTGCTGATCACCGGCCACTTCGTCGCGTACACCTTCGTCCGGTCCATCCTGCGGGACGTGTCCGGCGTCGACGACGGCCTGATCGGCGTGCTGCTCCTCGGTTACGGCGTGGCCGGTGTCGTCGGCAACTTCGCCGCAGGTGCCGGGGCCTCCCGGGACGCGCGCCGCACCCTGCTCACCATCACCGCCACACTCGCCGCAGCCCTGACCGTACTCGCCCTCCTGCGCGACATCCCGGCCGTGGGCATCGCCCTGCTGATCGTGTGGGGCCTCGCCTACGGCGGCGTACCGGTAAGCCTGCAGACCTGGATGCTCACCGCCGCACCACGTGCCACCGAGGCGGCAACGTCCCTGTTCGTAGCGGTATTCAACCTGTCCATCGCCCTCGGCGCCCTCCTCGGCGCATCGGCCGTGGACGGCATCGCCACCGTCGCCGCCCCGTGGCTGGGCGCCGTACTCGTGCTCCTCACGGCCCTCACCGCAGCCACCACCCGACGCCCGACCGCCGCCGCCGACCAATGACGACCCACCACGAAACCCGACCGACCCCAACTCCGGCACGGACACGGGCACGAACGCGGGCTCGGGCTCGGGCACAGGCACGGGCATGAGCACCGGCACGAACACAGACGCGGACCAACACCGTGTCCCGCAACCGCACTCACAACCCCACACAAAGGAGATCCCGACCATGGCTCGCAACATCACCATCACCAACCCGGCCGCCCTGCACGACCCGGTGGCCTTCGGCTACAGCCACGTTGTCGACGCGCCCAACCCCGACTTGGTCGTCATCGCCGGACAGTACGGCTCCGACCCGACCGGCGCCGTCGACTCCTCGGACTTCGCCGCCCAGGTCGAACGCTCCTTCGCCAACCTGGGCACCGCCCTCGCCGCGGCCGGCCTCGGCTTCCAGGATGTGGCCCGCCTCGGCACGTACATCGTCGATCACGACCACGCGAAGCTCGAAGTCCTCCTCGCGGTGATCACCCACATCTGGGGTGACCAGCCGCCGGCCCAAACCCTCCTCGGCGTCGCCGCCCTGGCCCTTCCCGACATGCTCTTCGAGGTCGACGCGATAGCGGTCCGCCCGAAGCCCCGTCCCAAGCCGATGACCCCGCCCCAATGAGTCCCATTGGAAATGAGTCCAATTGGACTCGCCGGGCCGAGGCCCGACGCGTGGTCCGATACCTCCGGTACCGGTCCACGCGTCACATGCCGGCCGAGCGGCCAGGGGCAGCAGACCCGACCGCGGCTCTCAGCCCTTGCCGAAGAGCGCCGCGGGGAACGCGCCCGCCGCCCGGAGCATGCCGGTGAAGCCGCCGGCCAACTCGGTCAGGCGCGCGGTGGCGTCCGGGCCCAGGTGGTCGTACGGGGCGGCGTCGAGGCGGTCGGTGAGCGCCTCGGCCTCACCGCGCAGGGCCGCCCCCGCCACCGTGAGTTGCCCCGCCTCGTCCAGCAGGCCGCGCTCGCACAACCGGTCCCGGGCCGCGGCCCACTGCTCCGCGGACCACCCGCGGGTCTGCTTGAGCACTGCCGACTTCACCGTCGTACCGGTGGCGTTGTGCAGGACGAGGGCCTCGATCCCGGACAAGCCCGCCACCGTCAGGGCGGCGAGGTGACCGTCCCCCCGGTGCTCGCGCAGCAGCGTCGCGGCGTGCCACAGGGCCAGGTGCGGCTCCTCGGGCACGGACAGACTCGCGTTGGCGGCGTACAGCGGCCGCGCCTCGCGGCGGCCCGCCTCCGTGGCGCGCAGCGCCAGTTCGGCAGCCTCGGCCATCTCCTTCGAGGCCAGGGCCTCCTGCCCGAGCAGCCGCCGCAGCGTCCCGTCCACGCCGCGCAGCCGAGCCGCGAGCACCGCCTCCGGTGTGGTGACGGCCCATGCGGCGGGGATGTACCGGGCCACGTGCTCGTGGTTGAAGTTGTAGAACGTCGCCGTGACGGTGCCCGCGCCGACCGCCCCGAGCGGGGCCGCGCGGCCCGCGAGGTAGGCCATCGTCCCGCGCTCCAACCCGAGCACGGCCAACGCGTCCTCTCGCTCCGGCGCGAAGTACACGCACGTGTGCAGGGGATTGAGCACGTGGTGACAGAGGCGGCCCACGCTCACCTCGGACGAAATCGTGCCACCGAAAGCCGCGCCACCGGACGAAGTCGCACCGCCGCACGAAGTCGTGCCGTCGGACGAAGTCGCACCGTCGAATTCGCCGCGCATCAAGTGCTCCGGCCTCATTCGCCCGCCGCCCATGGCACCAGGACCGCGCGGGCGAGCGTGTGCCCGCCGATGAAGAAGCCGAGGGCGGCCGGAGTCGACTCCGGGGTGATGCCCAGAGCGGTCACGGACGGTATGTCCAAAGCGGTGAGGGCGATGTAGTAGCGGTGCCTGCCGGTCCCCGGCGGCGGCGCGGCGCCGACGTAGGCGGTCGCGCGCACGTCGTTCGCGACATGGAAGGCGCCGTCCGGCAACCCACCGCCGCCGGGCGCGCCCGCACCGGCATCGAGGGACGTCACGTCCGCGGCGATGTCGGCCACGGCCCAGTGCCAGAAGCCGGACGGGGTCGGTGCGTCCGGGTCGTACATCGTGACGACGAAGCTGCGGGTGGCGGCCGGGAAGCCGCTCCACGACAGCTGCGGCGAGCGGTCCTCGGCGCCGGCCGCACCACTCATGGCGGCGAACTGCGCCGGCGACAGCGGCGCGCCGTCGGCGGCATCGGCGCTCGTGACCGCGAACTCGGGAACGGCGGGCAGGGTGTCGTAAGGGCCGGCCATCGGGATCTCCCATCATCGGTGCCAGGCGGTTCCTGACTTTCAACAGTCAATCACACTTTTAAAAGTCTCACCATCTGTCGAATGTTGTAGGATCCGTCCGTGGCGAGAGAACCGGGGCAGCAGACCCGCAGCGAGGCGGTGCACGACCGCATCCGGGCCGACATCCTGGGCGGCCGACTCCGGCCCGGCGCACGGCTGAAGTTCCCCGAGCTCAGCGAGCGATACGGGGTGAGCACCGGCGCCGTACGCGAAGCCCTGCTCAAACTGGTCGCCAAGAACCTGGTCAGCTCCGAGGCCCACCACGGATTCCGGGTCACCGACGTGACCCCTCGCGGACTGGCCGACCTGACCGACGCCCGCACCGAGATCGAGTCCCTCGCCCTGAGCCGCGCCATCGCCGAGGGCGACCTGGCCTGGCAGGCCCAAGTGCTGGCCGCCCACCACACCTTCGAACAGACCCCACGCGGCGACGGCGACCAGCCGGGCGAGGACTGGCTGATCGCCCACGCCGACTTCCACACCGCTCTCCTGGCCGGTTGCGCCAACCCCCGGCTGCGCACCCTGGCCGCCTCCCTGCGCGAGGAGGCCGAGCTGTACCGGCGCTGGAGCCGGCCCACTCCGGCGGACGCGCGGCGCTGGACCGACCGGGCGGTCGACGAAGTACACCGCGACCTGCTCGACGCGGTCATGGCCCGCGACAACGAGCGGGCCGATGCCGTCCTGCGCCGCATGATGGCCGGCACGTCAGGCATGGTCCTGGACACCGAACCGCACGAGTGACGCCACCCGACCGAGACGGCGACCGGGCCACCTCGCCCTTACCGAAGCCCGAGCCCGAGCCCGAGTCCGGACCCTCGGCCGCCCGAGCGGGCGGGTTGCCCGCGGCCGTCAGCGCGGCGATGCGTCCAGGTAGGTGAGGACGGCAAGCACGCGGCGGTGACCGGCGTCACCGGCGGCCAGGCCCAGCTTGGCGAAGATGTGACCGATGTGCTTGTGCACCGCGTTGTCCGACACCCGCAGACGTGCGGCGATGGTCAGATTGTCGAGGCCCTCGGCCATCAGCCCCAGGACTTCCCGCTCCCGTGTGGTCAGCGTCGTCAGCGGATCGTCCCGCCGGCGGACGACCTGCGCGATGACCTCGGCGTCGAGCGCCATGCCACCCGCCGCGACCTTGCGGAGCGCGTCGATGAACTCGGCGACCCGGCCGACCCGGTCCTTCAACAGGTAGCCGACGCCGTGGTGACCGGTGGACAGCAGTTCGGTCGCGTACGTCTGCTCGATGTACTGCGACAACACCAGGATGGGGAAGCCCGCCCGTCGTCGCCGTAGCGCAATCGCCGCCTGCAGACCCTCATCGCGGTACGACGGCGGCAGCCGCACATCGACGATGGCCGCCTGTGGATCGTGTTCCTCCACGGCCGCGAGCAGGTCGTCGCCCGTCTCGGCGACCCGGGCGACCTCGAAGCCGTGCTTGGCCAGGATGAGCTGTAGACCCTCCGCGAGCAGCACGTTGTCCTCGGCGATCACCAGCCGCACGGCAACTCCACCGTGATGGCCGTGGGGCCGCCGGCCGGACTGTCCACCGTGACCTCGCCGTCGAGCGCCTCCACGCGACGGCGTATCCCGGCCAGCCCGGTGCCCCGCGCCTCGTCGGCGCCGCCTGTCCCGTCGTCGGTGATCCGAATCCGCAGTCGGCCTTCCTCGCGTTCGACCGCGACCGTGGCGGCGGACGCCCCACTGTGCTTGGCCGCATTGGTGAGCGCTTCGACCACCGTGAAGTAGGCGACCGTTTCGACCGCCGCGGGGATATCACCCAGCTCGCCCATGTCGAGCCGGGCAGGCACGCCCGAACGCCCGGCGACCGCGATCAACGCCCCGGGCAACCCTCGGTCGGCGAGGATCGGGGGGTAGATCGTGCGAATCACGTTGCGGAGTTCGGCCAGCGCGGCCTCGGCGCTCGCGTGTGCGCGTTCGATCAAGCCCTCGGCCGTGTCCGGTTCCTCGCGCACCGCTTGACGCGCCAGGGCGAGTTGCATCGTCATCGCGACGAGCCTACCTTGCGTGCCGTCGTGCAAGTCCCGCTCGATTCTGCGGAGTTCGGCGCCATGCGCGTCGAGGACGTCGGCTCGTGTCCGGGTCAGCGTGGCCATGCGGCGGGCCAACCGCTCCGCCCGTGACGGTGCGAGAAGACGAGTCTGGGCACGTGCGAGCGGCGGCAGCAGCAAGCACACCACAGCGCCGAGGCCGGCGACCTGAACGATGCCGAACGACAGTGCGTCGCCCCAGTCGTCGACCGGCACGTCGAACCACAACCGCGGGCGGTCGGCGGGTGGAAACGCCCACCAGGCGGTCATGCCGACCACGCCGACGACGATGTTGCCGACAACCAACAGCGCCAGGAGGCCCGCCGGCACGCCGGTCAACGCGTTGATCGCCAGCCAACGGCGCGTGGTCGGTGAGGAGTCACTCGCTACGCCGAGCCATCGCCGGGCTGCGGACCGCCGACGGTCCGCCCAGTCGCCCGCTGCCCCCGGGTGGAGGAGGAAGAGGAGACCACCGATCGCGGCGAGCAGGTTGCCGAGCAGGTAGGCGCAGGCACGCAACGCGTTCGCTCCTCTATGCATGACGGCCAGTATGCGAACAGGAGTGCGGCCCCGGTAATACAGCCTGCTGTATCGAAATGCCTCCAGCCTGCGGTATCGGTGGGCGTCCCGGCCCCGCCTACCTTTCCTGGCATGAGAAACCACCTTCACGCCGCTCCGCTGAAGTCGACGACGAAGTTGGCGGTGGCGTTGGCGCTGACGTTGGCGCTGAGCACCGCCGCAACCGCCGTCGTGATCGCTCCACCCGCCGCGGGGGCGAAGGCGGGCGCGGGGGCAACGCCACCCTGCTCTCCGATCGCCACGAACAAGGCGGCCAACGGCAAGTCGGCCATCGGCGACACGGACACGCACGACTTCGCCAACCCCTACGACCTACCCGACTACAGGCAGCTGCATCGCAACGCCGAGGCAGTATCGGCTCTGGGAATCCCGGCTGTTCAGGCAAGGGCGACGACGCGTGGGGCCACCTGCGCCGCGCGCGTCGGCGTCGCCGATGTGCGCACCGGACGTCCGATCCCCGCCGACGGCGCGTTCCGGATCGCCAGTACGTCCAAGGCCTTCACCGCAACCGTGGTTCTCCAACTCGTCGGCGAGGGTCGCCTGGAACTGGACGACCGCATCGAACGATGGCTGCCCGGGGTCGTGGCCGGCCGCCCGATCACGATCCGCCAACTGCTCCAGCACACCGCGGGCCTGCAGGACGCCATCCCGACCTGGAATACGAAGGCGGAATACCTGAAGATGCGCTATCAGCGCTACTCCACAGAGGAGTTGGTGGCGCACGGGGTCGCTCTGCCGCAGCTCTTCGAGCCCGGCGAAGACTGGGCCTATTCCAACACCGGCTACATGATCGCCGAACTGCTCATCGAACGCATCACCGGGCAGCCCTGGGACCGCGAGTTCGACCGCCGCATCTTCCGGCCGCTGGGCATGCGGCACACCTATTCACCCGGAGCCTCGCCGGAGATCCGGCTGCCGCACACCAAGCAGTACCAGCGCTTCGACGGCGAACTCGTCGACGTCACCTCCCAGATCCCCGCCTACGCGGCCGGCGGCATCGTCTCCACCACCCGCGATCTCGATACCTTCTTCCGGGCACTCCTCGGCGGACGCCTCCTGCGCCCCGCCGAACTGACCGCGATGAAGACCACCCGTCCGGTCGGCCCCGAGATCGAACCGTTCTGGCCCGACGGCCGATACGGCCTCGGACTGGTCTCGCGTCCACTGCCCGGCGGCGGACGCTACTGGGCCCACGACGGCGGCGATTCGGGCTCCATCATCACCGTCGGCGTCACCGAGGACGGCCGACGAGGGGCGGTGGTCTCCATGAACTTCGCACTCGACGGGAGCATGCCCGAAACCCTCTCCCAGCAACGCGCTGCCGACAAAGTCATCACCGACGCACTCCGGCCACCCAGCTAGTGTCCGTTCTCACGTTCGGGCCGATGGCCGCCCGGCGAGTAGCACCGCACAGGCCACCACGCTCAGCAGCCCGCCGGCGAGGAAGGTGTCCCGCACGTCGCCAAGCGCCAGGATCAGTCCTCCGAGCGCGGCACCCGCTGCGATGCCGGCGTTGTAGGCACCGGAGTTCGCCGCGAGTGCGATATCCGTGCGGCCCGGGGCGCAATGCAGCATCTCGTTCTGGGTGGTCATGAACACCGGCCCGAGCGCCCCGCCCATCAGCGCCAGGAAGACCACCGCAGCCACCGGATCGGGGCCCGCCGCGTACAGGCCGAGCATGCCCACCGCCTGCGTGGCGACCGCCGTGACCGGCGCATACTGCGAGAAGCGGTCCAACAGCATCCCGGTAATGCCCACCCCGGCCAGACACGCAACACCGAAGACCACGAACAGGACACCGACCGTGCTCGCGGAGAACCCGCTCACGTCGCCCAGGAACTTCCCGATGTAGGTGAATCCCGCGAACGCCCCGGTGGCGGACAGGGCCCCGGCCGCCAATACGGTCCCGAACCGGCGGGCGTCGGGACCGGTCCCGTAGGCGGCGGGCTCCTCTTCCGGACGCGAGGTCGGCAGCAGAGCCGCAATCGTCACCAGGGAAACAAGCCCCAGCACCGCCAACATGGCGACGGGTACCTCCCAACCGCCCTGCCGCCCCAGCCAGGTCCCGGCCGGAACACCAAGCACAAGGGCCAGTGAACCGGCGACGGACAGCGCACCGACCACACGCCCGCGAACCTCGGGCGCGAACAGGCCCACCGCGACCGGCCCCATCACGGCCCAGAACAGTGCCTGGGCGAGCGCAGTCAGCAGCCGCGCCACGAGAAGCAGCCAGTAGGAGGTCGCCAAGGCCGCGCCCAGACTGGACACGACAAGCGCGGCAAGCAGCCCCGTGAGCACATGACGTCGAGGCACGGCCCGCACGAGGTGGGCAAGCGGCACAGACACCACGGCCACCGTCAAGCCGTATCCGGTAACCAGGAGACCGACCGCCGGCACGGACACCGACAGGCTGTCGGCGATGAGTTCCAAGAGGCCAACCGGCAGATTCTCCGCGGTATTGAAGGTAAACGCCGCCAGCATCAGGGCCACGAGCACAGCCGCCGCCCGCCACGAGGCCGGCCGCCCCGCAACCGCACAACCTCTCCCCGCCCTCGCCCTCGCCCATCGTCCCTGCGCCGCAACCCCGTCCATGCAGGTACCTCACCGGTCCCCACCCACCCACCGCAACCAAATATCATCCGACATTCCGCCGCGGAAGCACGCACGGGCAGGTTCTCTGGCCCGGTCCGGCGCCCTCGAGGTCAGACGGGCGGCATCAGATCGCTCTCGCTGACGGTGTACGTCAGCAGGGGATAGATGAAGTCCGTTTCGTTGTTCTCACGGCGCCGTAGTCGGTAAAACTCGTGCTTCTGCTCGTCGTCGGCCGACACGAGGCGCGCACCCTGCGGGAGGTATACATGTCCGTCGCGAAACCGAACGAAGGTCTTTGACGTTCGAAAGGTCACACCCAACCATTGGTTGTCCACCGTCCGGACGGCGGGCGCGTCCAATACGATTTTGTGCCTGAGTCGCCGATTCGACTCGACAGAAAACGCGACGATACTGTTGTGGGGGAGAGGGATCTCGAACTTCTCGCCACCGGACTCCTTTGATTCGAAGATCAGCTTCCTCGGCGGGCTCGCTTCGGGATGCTGGTAGCAGGAGAAGACCGCGATAAACGACTCATCGGCCAGGTCGAGGGCCTGGTCGGAATGGCTGCCCATGGTTGTGTAAGCGTTCGTGTAGCTCTCGATGAGTGCGTTGTTGAAGCCGACCGAAAGCCCCGCACATTCTCGAACCTGTTGCGCCAGCCATTCGTGCACCGCCCGGAATCGCTGCGCCGGGTCGCTGTATCGAGTGGTAGTACGTACGAGAGGCACACCCCCCGCCTCGTCGATCCTGGCAAGCACGGCGCCCCGCCGGCCTTTTCCCACGTCTTCCAAGCGAGCCGACGCGGACAGCTCCGCAAAGAGATTCTCCTCGATCGGCAGAGCGCACGAGAGGATCTCATCCGAGATCCTAGACTCGGGGGGCAACGTAGTCTCCCGTGTTCATGCTGAAGAGAAGTTCGTCGCCGTAATCAATGAAGGACGAGGTCTTGTTCTCCTCGGCGTACAGCCTGCGCAGCTCGTTCACGCCGTCCGGTGTGGGCGGCCCCAGCTCCACCAAATCTCCGGCCACTTTGAGGAACGTGTGACCGTTCTTGTGAACTGCCTGGGCGCTCGAACAGCGCACCACGTATCCCAGGCGGGTCGGGAGCAATTCGGCGTCCAACGTCGAGGGCCGGATTTCGTGCGTATACAGGCGGTTGGTGGACAGCGGCATGAAGAACACGGAGCCGGGATAGAGCGTCAGGGTGAACTGCGCGGGCAGCGCGACCTCGTCGCGTTCTTCGGTCGGCTCCTTGAGACGGAAGTGAAGTTTGGTCAGCCCGCCGACACCCTTCACACCGTAGTCGAAGGGGTCTTCGGCCAGGGGCTGAAGTTTGTCGAGCCCGTCATAGAACGTGCAGAAGGCCATGATGCCATTGACGGGCATGTCCTTGGTCTTGTCGGCATGAGCCGAGATCTTGGCCTTGGACTGTTTACGCTCTGCCGTGGCAAGGGTGTTGTGGTAAATCTGAGCGAGGACGTGATTCAGCGGCGCCTGGTTCCGGAAGACGGTGGCGGCCTCCCGGTTCAGAGCCTCGACGATGCGCGTGTCGGTCGGACGAAAGCCCTCGGTCGGCCCCGAGAGATTCGTGGAGCACCGGAGCAGGCGGAAATGTAGTTCGTCACCGTTTTGTGTGACGGGCGTCAGATAGATTCCGCTGCGACGGGCCGTTCCGGGCTTCGTGGACTCCGTCAGGGACTGGAACGCGTGCTCGGCACTGATCCGTCCGAAGTAATCCGCACCGAGCCCGAAAAGGCGGCGATAGTACACGCCGATGCCATGCACGCGGATGGGAACTCGGCCGAGGTCGACGAAGGTCCAGGAGGTGTCGACGTCCTCGCGGTAACCGTGTGCCAGCTCCCGGATAACGAATACCCGGGCAGCCGCATGCAGTTGGCTGTGGCTGATCCCGGATATATCACCACACAGATAGACAGTCTTCTGCGCGAGGTCGGGGGAGCCGGAAGCAAGGTCCTCCGGTGTGATTGTGGATCCGAAGAAATCCCGGATCAAGTCATTATCGTGCAACACCGAAGGCGCAACCAGGATGTTGCTCGCATCCTCGATGCAGGCTTCGGCCGGCTCTGTCGCGGACATCAAACGGTACCTGCCATTCGCAGACCCTAATGGATTGCTCAAACCCCGTGACCATGGCAAAGGCCCGCACTCTCCCATTCGCGCTGCGAAGCGCAAATGAAAGGAAACGGACCGTTGAACCTTGATGCTCTCACGGGCCTCGACAGCGGGCAACGGGGTTCTACGGCACGGGCGCGCTGTGCAGAGCTGCTCGGCGAGGTGGTGAGGTCTTGAAGGTCGGGCGGACGGCCCGCGGCGGCGATCGGGCTGTACCCGTCGGTGATGCTGGTGGTCCGCATTTGGTGCGCAAGAACCTCCCGCAGGGGTCGCGGGTGCGGCCTTCGGTGTCACGACCATGACGAAGCGCGGCTTGTCCGCGAACTGCCCCGGAGTGAGGACGAACGACCGCGCTCGGCAACGGCGTTCGGCCGACAGGTGGATGAGGGGCACGCACTCCCGGGAGGATGTCCATCTGGAGAGCATGGAAAAGCGATCATCTACCCTCACTGCAGGGAAGCGGTGTTGCAACGACCCATCGAACCCAAGCAATACACCAACCGCGAATTCGCCAACCGCGCCGCCGAGTTCGGGATCCGGCTGGCGGTGGGGTGGACTGGTCGGTGCTGACACCGCCGGGCGTCCCCTCCCGCCGCGTCTCCATCAGCTCGGCCACCGCCGGGTCGAGGGGGTGGGGCGCGAAAAGTCCGCAGGGTCCAGCTGCGCGACCACGCCAGCGGGGGCTCGGCCTCTGTCCGAACGGTGCCCTCCGGCCCTCCGCCACGTACGGCCCGTCCACCCGACTCGGCGTACGACTTCACACAAGGACACCGCAGGGGAAAGGTGGCCCATTCCCCTGCGGCCCACGCCCGACCGACGCTCAACTGGGCCAACAGCGTGCACTCATGGGCCAACTGGGGTGCACGATCACATAGATGCATTTGTTGGGAGCATGGCGCATCTATGTACAGCGCTCTGACCTGCGGCGATGCCGTGTATGCCGTTCTGAGGGGCTAAGGCGGGGAGACTTAGAGGATCACACCAACCCCCGGTAGATACTGGCTTACACGGGGATTCTGGCATATGCGCAGGTCAGAAGGGGTCTTTCGGCTGCCGAGGTACAGATCTCGGATCGATCTTGCCGAATCGTCACGCCCGGGTGCGTCCCGCGGACGAACCGGAGAGCTTCGAGGGTGCTTCGAGGGACGTTGAGGACAGTGCGGCGGGCCGGCTGAATTCGTTGGCCGGATCCGATGGCTGGATGAAGTCTCGCGGCACCGAGCGTGAACCGAACCGCGATACGACACCACGGAGGGTCGTTGCGCGGTCTCGCGAGGTTCTCGTGTGTGGGCCGGGTGCTTTCGGCGTCGAGTAATCCCTCTGCGTACTTGCACATGGGAGCGCCACGCGAGGTGGGGCCGTGGGCCGCCCAACGCGGGTGGCATAGAGCCGGTGGGCCTTGCGTTCGGCCTGCCCGGCTGGGTCGGCGGGGAGAGCAGTGCCTTGCCGGGGTGCGGCGAGGTGGAGTTCGAGCGGTGCGGTGATAGGGAGCGAGTGTTCTTTGGCCGGGGTGGAGGGTCCGGCCGGAGACGTGTGCCTTGCGGGTGGTCTCGTCGCCGGCGCCGTGGAGGTGGTCGGCGTGCAGGCCAGGCAGGTTGAGTCTGGCGTCGGGTTGTCGCCGGGCTGGTGTTCGCCGAATTCTGCCGGGGGCGGGTCGAGTTGCTCGGGCAGTTCGCGGGCGCCGGGCGCGTCCAGGACGCGGCGGATGGTTTTCGGGGCGATTCGGTGGTGTCGGGCGAATGCCTTGACGGCGACCCCGCGGCGGTACGCCTGCGCGACGTCGGCGGCGCGGTCCCCGTCCGGCGCTCCCCGTCCGGCGCGGTCCCCGTCCGGCGCGGTCCCCGTCCGGCGCGGCCGGGCGGCCCGGCACCTTGCCGGCGGTTTCGGCGGCGACGGCGACGCTTTCGCGGGTGTTCTCGCTGATCATGTCGCGCCGCAACTCCCGCATGGCAACGAGGACAAAGACCCATCATTTTGGTGCCGGGTCGTTGGATGCCAGTTCGATGCAGGACAGCAGTCCGGACTCGACGCGCAGGTGCAGACCTCGGCAAATGCCCCCGCCCCTCGGGGCCTTTGTTCCGTTCGCATGCCGGGGGCAGGCTCTCGCGAGACCGTCAGGCCCTACCACGCACACGGGTCCAGCACGAAGCGGCCCGATGGCAATATGGCGTCGAGGGATCGAGGCTTGAGTCCTAAGGGACCGGCAGTCGCACCAGGCAGCAGGACTGATTCTCATAGTTCCTCGGGCCGTGAGACGGTCAGGGGAGGAGTCGCGGGAGCCCCAGCAGCGTAGGGTTCGCGTGCTGTCAGGCGATTCAGAGTTCGCATACGCGGGCCGTTCTGGCACCTGCTTGTATGGCATGACACCAAGGAAGAAGCATCTCTTGCATCCGGGCCCGACGTGGATGATCTAGCCAGCAGGAGGCTCTGACCTGCATTTTTCACAAGTTCACAACTCATGCAACGCGACATGTTGCGGATACTGAAGCGAAGAATATCCAGCAGACTGTTCATGGAAGTGTTCTTGAATATGTTGCATCAGATAGAGCGTGAACCGCATGGCAAAGTGCACGTGAAGAAGTGACGTGGCATGTTCGAGCTTCTGCTACGTGATATATGCGAGGAGATGCAACACTAAAACGGCGTCTGTGCGGGCGGGTGTGCGGGTGTTTGTTGCGACGGGTGTGTGGGTGTCAGTGTGTGCGTAAGGGTGTGCGGTTCTGTGGATGGGCGGAACGGTGGGTAGATAGCTATGCGTTCGGACGTGCGGATGGATCTTCGGATGGATGTACGGACGGACGGATGGTTCGATGTGCGGATGGGTGGACGGGTGGACGGATGGACGGATGTAGAGATGGAACGGTGGATTTTGATACGGGTGTAACAGCGGATGTGACGATGTGCGGGTGTCCGGGTGGACGGATGAGTGGTCGGGCGGAACAACGGGCGGAACACTGACTGTGCGGCCGGAACTATGAATGTGCGTTTGGATGGATGAGTGGATGCATGGATATGCGTGCGGGTGGGCGGAGCGATGTTGGGATGGTCGGGCGTTCGTTCGGACGGGCTGGTGGATGGGTGGGTGGCTCTATAGACGACACGAACGATGGCTGGTTGGTCGAGCGGAACTACGGATGGGCGAAACGGTGGACCTATGGCTGGGTGACTGGCTGTACGGATGGGCGTTCGGATAGACGTTGCGATGTACGGACGTACGGATGGGCGGATGACTGGATCGATCGCTCGAACGATCGGCCTTCGGATGGATCTGCCTTCGGGCGTGCAGAGCGAGCGACGGATCACCGTTCGGGCGGGTGGCTCGGCGGAACAACAGCCGGGCGCAGCAAACGCTCTGCGGACGGCGCGAACTGCGTTGCCGGCGGCGGGTGTGCGGCCGGAACGGCGGATGGCTGAGCCATACGACGGATGGCTGACCGATCGGACGTATCTGCGGGTTGGTCGGTCCACGGAACGCGCACTCGGTCGCCGAGTCAGCGGCCGGGCCTACGTACGGACCGATCCGACGATCTTGCGAGCAACCGAGCTGCGGCTCACCGGACGGCCGGGGCTACGTGCGGCCGGCGCAACAGCACACTCGAACCACGGCACTCGCAAGCAACCGGCGGACGGAGCGATGCACGGTCGGGCCGGTCTTCGTGTCGGCGTGCGGCGGGTACACGCAAGCTCACGACGCACGGATCTGCGGCCGGAAGGGCCTCTCTGCGGCTCTGTGACGGCCCGGACGGGCAGAACGCACAGCCGAACAACGGATCGGCCGCCGTGGAGCCCTCACGGACGACAGAACGATCCGTCGAGCAACCATGTAGGCGTCGAGCCGAAGTGGGTCACCGCGGTCGTGAGGGCACCCTGCCGGTCCTGACGGACCGCGCAGCCGTCCGCTGGCCGACGAGGTCGACGGGAGTCATCCGCCCGGAGCCGGCGCGGCGGGGGCACCCTGAGCCCGGCCATACCCGACCCCCGACCGGCAACTTCACGATGCATAGCGCTCATTGGGCCGGCCGTCAGGAAGGTGCAAGGTTCGGCTTCAGCAGTCGAACGCCGACCAGCAGATGTCGTTGCGCAGCCGCTGGTCGTCAAGTACGAGCTCGCGGATCGCCTCCGGGAGCTGATCGCGTTGCCACTGGCACTCGAGTCGTCCCGCGATCTCGCTCTCGCCTTCGGGGGCCGCCGCACGTGCGGCCTTGATCGCGTAGGCGGCCGCGCCGAGTTCGTGCGCGGCGACGTGGGCGACGGCACCGGCCTGGCCGGCGGCGTACGCGGCATGTCGCGCTGCTCCCGACAGGTCTCTGGCTGCCCCCATCGCATGGCCACCCGCCGCGCGGGCCTGCATCATCCCGACCTCGCCACGCACCCATGCCCGGGCATGCTCGATCGCCTGGCGCGGCCGCGAATCCCCGGGGCGGGCCGACTCGAAGAGGCCCAGGACGTGCTCCGCACACGAAGCAGCCCAGAGCGCGAGGAGACGGTGATCCGCGTCGGTGAGGGTTCCACCACGGCGGATCGTGATGAAGCGAGGGTCCCGAACGTTCGGGAGGATCATGACCCGCCATCCCTCCTGCGTGCATCGGCGCCACTCGCTGCAGTGTGCCCTGGCGGCCGGTCGGCCGCCTCGACCTGGTGCAGGCAATGATCCGCTGTGCTCGCCGGACCCCTACCGCAACCCCGGCAGACCCGAGAGCCACGGCGGCCGACAGATCGGACGACCTTCGCCGTGGACACCGGCGGCCGCCGATCGCCACGAGTCCTCTATCGCCCTCACAGCAGACCCGTGACCTGCAACTTCACGATGCGCACCACCCACCGGTGGGCGGGCAGCGAATGGGGTCGGGTGCGGGTGGGGCAGGTTCCGGTCCGGCAGTCCAGGAGGTTCCGGAGGGCGTCCAGGAACTGGTGGAGCGTCAGGCCGGTGTGAGGCTTGCGGGTGGGTCCGGTGCAGGGCCAGGCAGGTGTGGGCTGGGCGGCGGTGATGAGGGTGACGTGGTGGTGCCATCCGCGCCGGATCGTCCGTCGTAGTGGTCCAGTCCCGGCCCGTGTCTGAGCTCGCAGTAGTCGTGTTCGACGCGCCATCGCATCTTCGTGGGGCCGGCGCGAGTCGGTTCGACCTGCGCAGGCTGCACGGCAGCCTCGGCGGCCGGACACCCGGCGGATACGAAGCCGCATTCGCCACGCGGCCTGGCCGGCCGCCGTCAGCGACTCTGGCCGTGGCTGCGGCTGCGGCTGCGGCCGAAGCGGAGCAGCTCGGTCACGGCCGGAGCCGCTCACGGGCGACTCCGACAGGGCTGCCCACCACCACACGCCATTCGCAAACCTGCCAAACCTGCCGAATTCGCCGAATTCGCCCGATGCTCCCGGCCCAAACCCACTCACGGTCGGATTCGCTGCGCAGCATGCCCCGTTGGCAGCTCTCCCGGTCACCCACATACCGCTCAGGCGCCGATCGCGAGTCGTGGTCCGAGACGCAATGACGACCCATGGACCCGACCCATGGACCCGACCCACGAGCCCGAGACCGACCCAGGACCGACCCGAGACCGACTCCGAGACCGACCCGAGATGGACCCGGAGGGGTGAAGTTGCCGGCCCGTCCGGGTGTCGTCGAGGGCTCGGTCGGGTCGACCATTCGGGCTGTGTCTCGATATGTCGAACGGGTGACCTATAAATCGAGAGTTCCATCGGCAATTCGTGCGCCAAAAGAGCCTGTTGGGGGCGTTGATTCGGCCGACCAAACGGGTTAACCGGGACATACGGGTGGGTTTTCCGAGTGTCACAGTGAATTTTGAGAATCCGCTGCTAACCTGACAGACAAAACTTAGGCCGGACCCCTCAAGGACGTCTTGGAGGTTCTGCCCGCTAGATCCTGGTTCGTTGCGCTTTCGGACTTCCGACGGAAGTATCGAGCAGCTACCCCGGAGGTACGTCGTCTTCCCTGTCAGGTGCAGCGGACGGCTCTGACAGGCCACCGGCAGAAACCCGGCTCCCGCAGGCGGCCGGTCGGCTCTACTTGAGAGGACGCACGATGGGTGCAGTAGTGGCGGTGGCCAGCCAGAAGGGGGGTCCCGGGAAGACGACAACGACGGTGAACCTCGCGAGCGCTCTGGCAATCAACGGCTTTCACGCCCTCGTGGTCGACCTGGAGCCCCAGGCGCAGGCCGGCGTCGC
This sequence comes from Embleya sp. L77, assembly GCF_055557415.1. Classification (NCBI taxonomy): domain Bacteria; kingdom Bacillati; phylum Actinomycetota; class Actinomycetes; order Kitasatosporales; family Streptomycetaceae; genus Embleya; species Embleya sp. L77. The sequence goes on along the minus strand of NZ_CM145710.1, from coordinate 1,780,279 downwards.
ACTCGGCGTGGTCCCGCAGCCCCAGCGCTCGGTCGGCTTCGCGCTCTATGCGCAGCTGAACGGCATGACGCCCGACGTGCCGGAGATGATCTTCGACCGCAGCGAGCTGCTCAAGTCCTTCGAGACCACCGGCAGCCTCAGCCTCTTCGGCTCGGTGCAGAGCACGATGGTCGACGCCGAGCGCAAGATCGCCGGAATGGACTTCTCCACCACCGGGATCCTGCGGCGCATCCTCGAACCCATCCGGCGGACCCCGACGATCATCCTGATCGACACCCCGCCCAGCGTCAGTGCCCTGTCCGCGGTCGCCCTCGCCGCCGCCGACTTCGTGGTCGCGGTGTGCGAACCGCTGTACGCGACCGTCCAGGGCGCCGCCGTGATCAAGGGCCTGACCGCCGCCACGTCCGAGCGCACCCTCGGCGAGTGCGAGCCGCGCTTCATCGGCACCGTCATCAACAAGGCCAACGCCCCGTCCCGCCGCACCAGCGAGGACGACCAGGTCGAGCAGCGGCTGGCCGACTACGGCCTCGACCCCTTCCAGACGCAGATCCGCCGGGACAGCCGGATCTCGCAGGCGTACGAAATCGGGCGCCCCGTCTGCATAGAGCAACCGAACATCGCCGCGAGCGTTGCCTACACCGAGCTGGCCATCGAACTGTTCGACCGTGTGAAGCAGGCAGCCTGATGACAGACGAGAAGCCCGCGCCCAAGTCGAGGGCCAAAGCGCGAAAGGCCCCTGCCGTCCAGTCGTCGGTCCTGGCCGCCGCGCTCCAGGACGCCATGAACGGCAGCTTCCTCAACTCGGGCACCGACTCGACGGCGGCGCTTCTGGCACAGATGGGCGGCGGCAGCGGATCCGGCGGTACGACGTCGGGGCCGCCGTTCAAGAACGCGGCGCCTGCCGTACCGGCTCCCGCACCCGCGCCGACCCCGGAGCCGACCCCAACCCCGACCCCGGAGCCCGAGCCCGTCCACGCGGCGGCGGCACCCGCCACCGAGGAGGCCACCGTCCCGGCGGCCCCGCGCGTCGAGGCACCACAGGCCCCCGAGGCCGTGTCCCAGCCTGCCCAGGAACCGACGCCGGAGCCGGTCGCGGCGCCCACCCCGGAGCCCGCAGCGGAGCCCACCCCGACCACGACCGCGCAGGCGGCCACCCCGGAACCGACGGCTCCGGCCCAGGCTCCACAGCCCCAGCCGGCAGCCCGCGTCGAGCCCACCCGGGACCCGACACCCACCGCACCGCCCACCCCGGAGCCTCTCCCCGTGGCGGCCCGCCCGGAGCCGACTCCCGAGCCGGCCCCGAACGTCCCGACCCTCACCGCCGAACCGGCACCCGAGCCCACGCCGGCCCCCGAGCCCGAGCCCACAAAAGCCCAGGCCCAGGCCCCGGCTCCCGTGGCCGAACCGGCACCCCGTGCTCCCGAGCCGGTCCGGGCTCCTCCGGCCCAGCCGGCCAAGGCGTCCGCACCCGCGAAGGCGCCGGCTGCCCGCGCACCCCGACGCAGTGCTCCCGCTCCGGCACCGGCCGCCCCGACTCCGGTCGGTACCGGCTCCGCCGACGAGCGGTCGGCGCATGCTTCGCTGCTCGACAGCTTTCTCGACGCGCGGATAAACTCCAAGGGTTGGGAGACCTGGGGTTTCCGGCTCCTGCCCGACGTCAAGGCGCGCCTGGGCAAGCGGCTCACCGCCGACAAGCGCTCGTCGCAGAACCGGCGACTGGCGCTCGGCCACTACCTCAACGCCGCATTGCTCGAACTCCCCGACGACAACGACGAGCAGATCGAAATGATCCGCTCGTTCCTGCGTGCCAGGGGCGGTATCACCGATCCCAGCCAGTCCTCCAGCTACCGGGTGAGCCCGGCCGTGTACGAACTCGCGCGCGACCTGGACACCGAGCTCACCGCGACCGAGAAGCGCGGTCTGGTCGTGTATCTGTTCTCGGCCGCCGTCGAACTGTTCCTCGAACGCCTCGACGCCGAGGGCGCCCTCGGCCGCCCCGAGATCTTCTCGCCCCAGCAGTAATCCGCCGTCGGCGGGCACGGAGGCCATCCAGTCCCCCGTGCCCGCCGACGGCGCTCTCATGTCGCCCACCAGGACGTCTCCTGTCGGGCAATCGTCGGCGCAACTGCCGCAGCGGGCCGCCGAGAACGCCGATCGGGGTCGCCGCATTCCGGGGATCGCCGAGGCAGCAAAACGGTGGCAAAAGTTGCATTTCAGCCGTGGCCAAGGTCCACGAGCCTCCGGGTCACGCGGCAGCCCCGTGCCCCTGCCCGATCCCCGGGCCGGCCACAACCCGCTTCATCCGTAGGCGCCAGGCGCGAGGTGCCCAGTGCACGGCGCCCCGGACCGCCGTGCAGGCCGTGCCGATACGCGAGCCCCGCGTCGCGTGAACCCGCACGAACTGCACGTGAGACCCACAGCAACTCGTGCGACTCGTGCAAACTCATACCAATTCACGCGAACCGACGCGAATTCATGCGGAAATACCCCGCAGCCCACGCACTCCACTCCGAACCGACAGCCCGAATAAGCCCGTTCATCACTAAAAGATCCAAAAAGCGGCAAATCATCCCGCATGTCGCCCATTTCGCAGCGGCCCGCCCACGCATCGATCCCTCACCCGACCCCGGCGCCGGACCTCGAAGCCGCTCAGCGGCCACCTGACGGCACATTGATCGGGCAGTCACTCGCCGCCCATCCACCACGGCCAAGGCGCTCAGAACGCCGCCTGGAGGGTTCGGAGCGCCCCTTCCGCGGCCCCGGCGGCCGACTCCCGGTCCTCGCGGCAGTCCGCGCAGACCCCGTCCTCACGCAGGCCACGAACCGCCCGGTCGCAGTCCTCGCAGGTCCCGATCGGCGCCGGAGCCACCGTCGGCCGGATTTCCGCCACCCTCGCGACCGCCGCGACCGCCGCCGCCTGCCGGGCCCGGTGCGCGGCGCGCCGTTCGGCGCCGAAGCGCTCGTCCGCCTCGGCCCGCCGATCCTGGTCCTGCCGAGCGCAGTTGCGGCACGCGAACGGGTCCCCGCCCACGCCCGCCCCGGGACCGGCCGTGGGCAGCCACAGGCGGCCGTCCTCGCAGTTCGGGTCCTCGCACCCACGCCGGGCCAGTCCGCGGCCTCCCAGCCAGCCCACAGGGCTCCTGACGGCCCCCTCCTGGGTCCGCCAGCGGTCCGCCAGCCGGGCGAACACCCGATCCGCGTCGCCGACTTCGGCCACGGCCCGATCGACCAGACCCGCGGCCACGACTCGCTGCCCGCTGCTCATCCTGGCCACCAGCGGCTCGATCCCGGCGAACGCCTTCGCCGCCGTGGCGGAGATGGTGGTCCGGTGGTTCGGCGTCGGTGCGGGGCGAGTTCGACGGGGTTCCGCCGCAGGCGTCCCGGACGCAGGCTTCGCCGGCAAGGCCGTTTGCGGCCTCTTCGCGGGCTTGTGCCCGTCTACCACGGAAGACGCCCTTCGGGCGGAACCCCCCTGGGAGTCCGCGTTCATCTGTAGGTCAATCGGAGTGTCTTCCTTATACGTGACGGAGGTCCCAACCCCCTGCGGACCCGACGTCCATTGACCCTCCGCACCTAGGCTCCGACCTGCCGAAATGCCGTTCCGAGCGGGCTCGGAGGAGCCCTCGGCGCGCACTCCCGAGAGGACGTTTCCGGGCGTCGCGGAAGTCACCCGCGACTCCCCCGCGGTCACCGCGCGAGTCGTCTCCGCAACCTCGTTCCCGGTCTCGTTCCCGGTCTCGTTCCGGACCCGGGCCTCGACCCCGATTCCGATTCCGATTCCGACCTCCTCGCCGCCGTGCGCAGACGTACGACCACACGTGACGACACGCGCTTCGTCGGTAGTCCAGTCGGCAGTTCGGTCAACCGTCTCCGCACGTGTCGCGTGCTGCGCTCCGACGGCGTCGACCTCGATTCCGCCCGCCGCTGCGTCCTCGGCTGCGTACTCGGCGTCCTCCTCGGTCACCACGGCGTCCACCAAGCCGGGATCCCCGGTCTCTCCCGTCTCTCCGATCCCCTGGGCTCTACCGGCCCCACCGGCCCCACCGGGAAATTCCGCAGCGAAGATGTCGACCGGCTCGACCGACTCGGTGTCCACACCGGCGGCGGCGGTGGCGGGCGGCTCGTGGTCGCTCGGGTGCTCGAAGGGTCGGAGCGGTACGAGCATGTTGCGGCCCTGCCACCCCTCGCGGCGGCCCACCTCCACCCAGCCCCAGCGCTCCAGGTCGGCGACCACTCCGCGGGCGGCGCGCACGCTCACCGGCTCGCCGATCCGGCGGCCGGACTGGTGCCGCAGCACGTCGGCGAGCTCGGCGTAGGTCAGGTGGTGGCCGCGGGCGCGGGCGTAGCAGATGACCGCATACGCCCGGGCATGCCGGTGCGGGACCGCGCCCAGGAGGGCGACGGGCACCATCACCCACGGCTCGCCCTTCTCCGGTGTGCGCAGCCGGCGGACCGCCGAAGTCCCGGTGCCGGAGGGCTTGGTGCGGCGTACGACGGTGAGTTCCTCGCCTGCGGTGAGCTGCTTCTGCGCGGCGTACAGCGACGACGGGGCCTTGAGGGCGATCCGGCCGTCGGGCTGGGTCACCGAACGGACGGTCAGGCCCAGGTAGCGGGCGATCGTGGTCAGGTCGGCGATGCAGCCGGGCTGGTTGGGGCCGGCCGCCAGGTGGCCGACCTTGGCGGCGAACACGAAGGCCAGGTCGCTGTACGCCTCGCCGGTCACGACCCGCAGCGGGACCTTGACCGAGGCCCGGCGGACCGAGTCCGGCATGGTCGGATCGACGCCTCGGGCGCCGCCGACGCGAACTCGCGCAGCGCGCAAGGCGGCACGGACCCGAGCCTGCATCGTGAATCCAGAGGATTCGGGCACACTTGAAGAGGGCAAGGACCTGGCTGAAGACAGCACTGGGCCTGCCTCGGGGATCGCAGGTATGATCTGCTCCTGAAGCTGGTGAAGAGAAAGAGGTAGGGGTGACCCGACCGTTCGGCGCGTGGAAGTACCGGAACGGCTGGGTCTCACTGTTCGGTTGTGTAAGCGGCCGACAGGCCTCCTTTCTCCGACGGCGCCCCTAGGGGCGCTGAGCTGCGAGCGAGTGGACTAGGGCTGGACTCCTAGGCCACTCGCTCTGCTTTTGGGGCAGAACTTCCCGAGCGGTGGTCAGGCGGCACCGTGGCGTCGTCCGACCTGCTCCTGTTCGGCGGCGAGGGCCCGCAGAGCCTGCTGGGCCCACGCGCCGAGCGTGAGGTACTGGTAAGGCGTGTTCTCTTCGACGAACCGCAGCGCGAGAGCGGCGTGTTCGCTCGGTCGAACGGCCAAGTCGGCTCCCGAGGGATGCACGTAAAGGCCGGTCATCGGGTCGACATCGGCGAGATCGCCCACTCGTGAGTGCTCGATGGCCAGGTGTTCCCACAGGCGCAGACGTTGTGGCGTGTTGCGCGCATAGTTCTCGCCCGGCCAGCTGATCCTTCGCAATGCCTCGAAGGTGAGCAGGGGCAATACGTCGCTGGGCGAGAGCACCGTCGGGTGCAGCACGTTTCGGTCCCGTGCCTCGTAGCCCACCTTGCTGGGCAGACCCGCGATGGCCGCGAGCCTCGCCACGGTCCAACGCTCCCGGGAAGTGGCCATGACCGTCCTTTCGTGTCAACGACCGAACCCTATCGCTATCTCCGGCAAATAACTTCCTGTCAGGAGAGTCGGCGTGTCGCGTATCGCGATGAGGTCGTCACGAGAACCGCGCAAAAGCCCAGAAAATAAGGCATTGCCGTTGTGTTCGATCTGCATGTTGGAAGATCCGCCCGCACAACCATCCCCTGTCACGCATGAATACCCAGGCGCCGAGTGTGTGCTCCGTTGCGTGATCCAGTGCTTGAGCGACCGCGTGATCCACCGTTCGGACCATCGTTCGACCAGCCGTTCCAGTGCGCCGACGCGCCGTTGTGAGGCCCGCCGCGAGACCTACCGGCGGGTCCACCGCGCGGGCCGCCGTTTCGCCCGTCGCTCCGACCGGCCGCCCACGTCTCCGTGCATCCGTCGCCCGTTCCGCACAGCCGCCCACACACCCGCACATACAGCCATGCGTCTTGACGAACGCGTTGGGATTCAGAAAGCCATGCATGTACATGGACATCTCGACGCACACATCAACGGACACCCTCCCGTGCGGATCGCCGCACAACTCGCCATGCAAGTTGCACGTCAGTGGCTGTTTGAGAGGGATTGGACGACGGCCGTGCTTGCACAGGAGCGCGAGCCGGAATGGCGCCGGAATGTGGTCCTGGCCGGTTGTTCGTTCTGCCGAATGACGATGGATTGTCGGTGTCGGGTGGGCTCTGGTGCGATGTGATCAGTGCGGGGAATAGGAGGAATCACCCGGAAAAGCATGTGGATTCGCCTTCGTGCCGGATGTGCCGGTGGCGCGGAAAGGGCGCGGTGACGGTGGGGGATGGTGCGGTGGGGGCGCGGTAAGGGAGCGGAGGGACCGGACGGCACGGGGGATCGGAATGCGGAGGGGTCGAGCAACGGTGGCGGGGGCGCGGGCGATGATCGCGCTCTGTGATCTTCGCAATACGCTCAGTGGACCCCGGCGTCGGTGCGAAAAGAGCCCAATGCGATGCTTCGAGGCAGCCGCCGTGCGGGGCGGTTGTCGATGATCGGAGTGTTCATGACGACTGATGGAGCCGGTTCCAGGCTGGTGTTGTGGGACATCGACCACACGCTGATCGACGGCGGGACGGTGGCCCGACGGGCGTACGCGGCGGCATTTCGTCAGGTGTCCGGGCGTTCGCTGGACCATCCCTGGCAGTTCGACGGGCGTACCGAGTTGGCCATGGCGAGTGATGTGCTGCGTACGCACGGACTGCCGCCCGAGGGTGCCATGCTCGATGCCTTCCTGGACCTGATCATCGCCGAACTGCGGGATCGCGAAGCCGAGTTGGTCGCGGAGGGCCGGGTTCTTGCCGGGGCGTCCGAGGCGCTCATCGCCCTGCGGGCGATACCCGGGGTGTGCCAGTCGGTGCTGACCGGCAACACGTACGCGCTCGCGGTGTTGAAGATGCAGGTCTTCGGCCTTGCCGACCACGTGGACTTCCGGGTCGGCGCGTACGGCGACGACGCCTACGAGCGAGTCGACCTGCCGGCCTGGGCCTTCGCGCGTACCGAGGAGCACCTCGGCCGGCGGCACGTCGGCGCGGACACCGTGATCGTCGGCGACACCCCGCGCGACGTCGCCACCGCCCGAGCCGTGGGCGCGTGGTCCGTCGCGGTGGCGACCGGGACGACGAGCGCGGCGGACCTGACGGCGGCGGGTGCCGATGTCGTCCTGGCGGACCTGGCCGATACGGACGCGGTGCTCGGCGCGCTGCTGGGACCGGTGCGGTGAGGGCGCGGGCGGGCGGGGTCGGCCGACGCCGGCCATGCGGCGGCCCGGCGTTCGCCGCTGCGCTCGGCCCGGCTGGTCAGGCGGCGCGCATCGGCATCAGCAGGTAGCGGTAGTCCGGGTCGTCGGCGTCGCTCCGCCCGGGGGTGTCGTGGGGGAGGGGTCCGTCGGGTGCGTCGGGTGCGCCGTCCGTCAGGATGGTCGGCTTCGTCGGCGTGCTGAACGACAGGCGTGCGGTCGGCGTGCGGAGCGCGGCCAGGCCGTCGAGGAGGTGGGCCGGGTTGAAGGCGACCCTGGTCGGCTCGCCGGTCAGGGCAATCGGCAGTGTCGCGCCCGCCTCGGCCTGGTCGGTACTGCCGGCCTCGACCCGGAGCGACTCCGGCCCGAACGACAACCGGACCGGGGCGTTGCGGGTGACCACGGGCGCCACCCGACGCAGGGCCTCGATCAGCGCCGCGGCCTCGATGGTTGCGACGGCGGTGGTCTCGTTGTCGAACAGCCAGTCGTAGCGCGGGAACTCGTGGTCGAGCAGGCGCGTCGTGGCGTGCCGCCCGTTCCCGGCCAGGCCGAGCAGGCCACGACGACCCGCCTCCGGTCCGAGGGCGAGGTGGAGGTCCGCGTCGATTCCGGAGTGTTTCGTCAAGTCGGCCAGCATCCTGGCCGGCACCAGGGCCGTCCGGGCCGGATCCTCGGTGACCGGCTGCCAGGGCAGGCGTCGAACCGCCAACCGGTAACGGTCGGTGGCGGCCAGGACCAGTGCGTCGTGTGTCAGGTGCAATCGGATGGCGGTCAGTACCGGCAGGCTCTCGTCCCGGGCCGCGGCGATCGCGACCTGCGCGACGGCCTCGGCGAAGGCGGCCGCACGCACGGTGCCCGCGGTCTCCGGAAGCAGCGGCGTGGCCGGGTAGTCGGCGAGGGCCGGCAGCGGCAGCGCGAAGTAGGCACCTGCGCAGGTCACCCGGGCCCGGGCCGGGTCCACGGCGAGGTCGACCGGTTGATCGCGGGGGAGCGCGCGGGCGATGTCGGCGAGCAGTCGGCCCGGGACCAGGATCTCGCCGACCCGGGCGACCTCGGCGGCGACCTCGATGCCGGCCGATACCTCGTAGTTGTATGCGGAGACGGCCAGGGTGCCGTCGGCCGCCTTGAGCCGAAAGGCGGCGAGAGCGGGGACGACCGGCCGCGCGGGCAGCGCGCGAACGGCCCAGCCGATGGCCTCGACGAGGCGGTCGCGGGTTATCCGTACCTTCACAGGGGCCCTTTCCGGAACTCGACGAGGGGAGGGAGGGGGTGGAGGGGGTGGGGTGCTCGCCTGGTGATCGAATCCTTGTTCGAATGCTGGGGGAGCGAGACTAACGGGGCGCTCGGACAGCGGGCGTCGGGTGAGGACGACAACTACGTGCCGTTACAGCCGACGGCGGGGCTTGATCGGGTGCGGCTCGATCGGATGGCGTTTGGCCCGGGGAGGTTCGAGTGGGTGCGGTTCGGCCCAGGGGTTCGAGCGGGTGTGGTTGGGCCCGGGGAGGTTCGAGCGGGTGTGGTTCGGCTTCGGGCAGGTTTTCACCGGACGAGGCTTGAGGGGACGGCTCGACGGGCGAAACTCGACTATTTGTGACGAGATCGAAGATCAGCGCGGGTTCGCGTCATCGCCGGTTGAGCGCCAACGGGGAGAGGACGAGGCCGGCTCTCCCTGCGCTACTCGCTGCGGGAGCATCGCTCTCGGTGGGATGGGAGTGCGGCGCTCGCTGCGGAGTGCACCGATCTCGGTAAGGGGCGCCGCTCGCTGTGGGGAGCACCGATCTCGGTGAGGGGCGCCGCTCGCTATGAGGAGCGCCACTCTCGATGAGTTGCGCAGCTCGCGTGGGGGAGCAGCGCTCGCTGTTCGTTGCACTGCTCGCCGTGCGATGCATGGATCGCGGGACGTTTAGTTGCTGAACGGTGCGCTGCTACGCGACGCGAGCACCGCTCTCGACGGGATGGGAGTGCGCTGCTCGCTGCGGAGTGCACTGCTCTCGGTGGAATGGGAGTGCACAGATCGTTACGGGGAGCACTGCTCTCGGTGGGTGCGCCGCTCGCGTGTGGGAGTGGTGCTCGCTGGTCGTGCACTGCTCGCAGGGGGATGCACAGTCTTGAGTGGTGCGCTGCTCGCTTCGGAGAGCACCGCTCTCGGTGGAATGGGAGTGCACAGATCGTTACGGGGAGCACTGCTCTCGGTGGGTGCGCCGCTCGCGTGTGGGAGTGGTGCTCGCTGTTCGGTGCACTGCTCGCAGGGGGATGCACAGTCTTGAGTCGTGCGCTGCTCGCTGCGGAGAGCACCGCTCTCGGTGGAATGGGAGTGCACCGATCGTTACGGGGAGCGCTGCTCTCGGTGGGGAGCACTGCTCTCGGTGGGTGCGCCGCTCGCGTGTGGGAGCGGTGCTCGCTGTTCGGTGCACTGCTCGCAGTGGAATGCACAGTCTTGAGCGGTGCGCTGCTCGCTTCGGAGAGCACCGCTCTCGATGGGATGGGAGTGCGCTGCTCGCTGCGGAGTGCACTGCTCTCGGTGGGGAGCACTGCTCTCGGTGGGTGCGCCGCTCGCGTGTGGGAGCGGTGCTCTCTCTTTGGTGCACCGCTCGCAGCGAGATGCACAGTCTTGAGTGGTGGCGCTGCTCGCTGCGGAGAGCACCGCTCGGTGGGATGGGAGTGCACTGTTCGCTGCGGAATGCGCCGCTCTCGGTGGGGTGCGCCGCTCGTGTGTGGGCGGCCTCGCTGGTCGGTGCACTGCTCGCAGTGGAATGCACAGTCTTGAGCGGTGCGCTGCTCGCTGCGGAGAGCACCGCTCTCGGTAGAGTGCGCCGCTCTTGTTCGGGTGCACCGCTCGTTATGCGGTGCGCTGTTCGCGGTGCGGAACACCGCTCGCTGTGGGACAACATGGGCGCACGACGGAGGGCGGCGGTATGTCGCCGGCCTCCGCCGCGCGTCATGTTTTCGGCCCCGGCCCCGGCCCCGGCCCCGGTTTCGACGTCCACGTCGACGTCGAGGGCCGACCGGGGTTACCTCGTCGTGTGGTAGACGTACGCCGCCAGGATGCCGAAGGCCACGAGGGAGAGCAGTCGGGCCTTCACGCGCTGGCCGCGGGTGAGCGGGGCGCTCGGCGGTGCGTACATCGGGCCCCCGCCGCCGCCTCCCTGACCGCCGTTCCCGCCGCAGGTCGGGCACGGCACCATCGCCTGCATCCTGCCGGATCCGCCGCATCCCGAACAGGACCAATTGCTGTCCTGGCCCATGCCGTTCTGGCCGGAGCCGCCGCATCCGTTGCAGATCTGGTCCATCGGGACCCAGCCTTGTCCGGAACAACCCCCGCAGTACCCCACCCTGTACCTCCTGTGGCGATCCCCCGCTCCCTGGGTCCAGAGCCTGCATGACGACCTCGTGCAGGTCAACGGACGCAAAGGCGGGGATCGGTGAACCGTGCGGGCATAAGAGGTGCCGCGGTCGCACCGCGATGTTCTCCCAACGGAGTTCCCTTGGCGGCGGTCCGCCGGCGGCGGTTCCGTGTCGGCGGTCCTTCGTTGGCGGCCCTTGTCCGGTCGGAACCGCCGGTGTTCGCCGGGGCGGATGCGTCAGTTCGTGCTGGGCGTCGTGCGTGCGCCCGTACCGCCTCGGGTGTGTACGACCCGTACTGGCCCGGCGGGTCACCCCCCGTACCGGCCCGGCGGGTCAGCCGATACTGGCCCGGCGAGTCACCCCGTGCCGGCCCGGCGAGTCACCCCGTGCCGGCCCGGCGGGTCACCCCGTACCGGCCCGGCGGCTCACCCCCCGTACCGGCCCGGCGGGTCAGCCCGTACTGCCCTGGCGGGTCAACCCAACCGGCCAGGCGAGTCACCCCGTGGCTGCCAGGTGTTCGGCGGACTTTCGGGCGTCGGTGATGGCGTCGGCCAGGTGCGGGTGGGTGAGTCGGCCTGCCTGCTTGACGATTCGGCCGGCGACCAGGACGGTGTCGACGTTGCCCGCGTGGGCGGATGCCACCACGGCTCCGGCGATGTCGTGGGACGCGCCGACCAGGTTGATCGCGTCCGCGCGCAGCAGGATCAGGTCGGCCTGCTTGCCCACGGCCAGGGATCCGATGCGATCGGCCAGGCCCAGCGCGGCGGCTCCCCCGATGGTCGCCATGCGCAGCATGTCGGCTGCGAACAACCTTGGCCCGTCCGCGAGTTGGCTGGTGAGCAGGGCGGCGCGGAGTAGCGAGAACATGTCGCCCGGACCGCTGGTGACCACGTCGACGCCGAGCCCGGTGACCAGCCCCGTGGCGTGGGCGCGGTTGATCATCGGTGCGCCGTGTCCCATCTGGGCCTCGATGTGCGGCGCGAGCGAGAGGGTGCCGCCGGAGTCGGCGATCATCGCGAGTTCGTCGTCCGGGAGCGAGTTGCCGTGGATGTAGAGGGTGCGCGCATTCAACAGGCCGTGCTCGCGCAGGACTTCGATGGGACGTTGGGCGACCGGGCCGCTGCCGACGTGTACGGCCAGTGGGATGTCGAGGTCGGCGGCCAGGCGCCAGTCCTGTTCGACCAGGTCGATCGGGGTGTACGACGGGCCGCCGGGGGCGAGCGCGAGGGTGACCAGGTCGTCGTTGTCGGCGAACAGGCGTTTGCGCAGGTCGCGGATGATGCGGGGGTCGCGGGCGGCGGGGTCGAACGGCGGGTGGCCGTAGCCGAACACCGCCCGGATGCCGGCAGCGCGTAGTCCGTGTACCGCCGCGTCGCCGTGTTCGGCGCTGTGTTGGACGTGGGAGAAGTCGTGCACGGTGGTGATGCCCGAGTCCAGGCATTCCAGTGCGCCGACGAGGTTGCCGGCGTACACGTCCTCGGGGCGCATCGCGGGGGAGAGCCGGCCGAGCACCCGGCCGAGGTAGTCGCCGAGGTCGCTGTCGACGGCCACCGCGCGCAGCACGGACTGCCACACGTGGCGATGGGTGTCGACGAATCCGGGCAGCACGATCCGGTCGCGGGCGTCGACGACTTCGGCTCCTTCGGCGGACAGGTCCGGACCGACGGCGGCGATTGCGCCGTGCTCGATCAGGACGTCGGTGTCGGGTCGGGCGGTGACGTGCGGGTCGGTGTCGACGACGGTGCCGCCGCGCAGGAGCAGTCGGGTGGGGGAGGGCGCGGCGGAAGGAGTCGCCGCCGGGGTGGGGTGGGTGGACATCAGGGCTCCGAGAGGGTTGGGCAGGTGTGGTCGTGCCGGCGGTTGGCGGTGATGCCCGCACTGGTGCCGATGCCGATGCCGATACCGGGATCGGTGCCGACACCGGTGCCGGGGTCGGCCCGGCGTTGCGCGGTATCGCATGGGTAGCGTTGAGTTCACTTGAAAGCTTTTTAGAAAGCTATCAGGTGTGTGTAATACGCTGTCAAGATGACCGCACCACAGGACCGCGCGAGCGCCCTCGTCAACGCGTGGCAGGCCGAACTGCCCGACGTGCTGGACGCGACGACGGAACTGAGCAAGCGGATCATGTTGCTCGCCGCCGACCTGGACGAGGCCACCCGTCGCGTGCTGCCCGAATTCGGGCTCACCCCGGCCCAGTTCGGCGTATTGGTCGCGCTGCGACGGGCCGGCGCGCCCTATCGGCTCAAGCCCACCGAACTCAGCCGCGCATTGCTGCTGTCCTCGGGCGGTACCAGCAACGTCACCAATCACCTGGTCGCCGAGGGCCTCGCCGAACGCCTTCCGGACCAGGGCGACGGCCGGGGCACGCTGATCAGTCTGACCCCGAGCGGCGTACAGGTCGCGGAGGATGCGGTCCGCGCCAACGCCGCCGCACACGCCGAGGTCTGGCGCGGCGCGCCGGCGGCCGCGATCGAGGCGGCGACCCTCGCGCTGCGCGAGATCGCCGCGGCGACCGAGATACCCCGATCGACGCGGCGGGCGGTGCGCGGGAGCGGGTGAGGGCGGGTCTGCCGGTCAGAAGGCGCCGGTGGTTGCTGCGGCCGGGGCGGTGGTTGGCGGGGACCGGGGGCGGGGGCGGCAACTGCCCCTCGACCGGGCGGCCGTGGTCGGACTGCGCCGGGTCGGCCTGTTGCGCCGGATATGTCGCGGGCGCGGGCGTGGGCGTGGGCGCAGGCGGCGTCGAGGGCGCGGCGTACATGGGGTACGGGTGGTGCATCGGAAACATCGGCGCCGTCGGATGCATCGGCGCCGTCGGACACACCGGGTGCATCGGTCCCATCCCATGCATCGGCCCCATCGGGTGCACGCCCTGGGTCATGTGGAAGCCGCGTTCGTACTCGGACTGGAACGTGGTGATCCGGGCCAGGTCCGCTTCCTCGGGCGGGAAGTCGACGCGGATCGTGTGTGCGTGTCGGGCGCCCCGCCGCCGGCGGCGGCGACTCCGGTGAGCGGCGACGGGCGGGGCGCTTCGTAGGTGAGCAGCCAGTCGTGGTCCACGGTCGCGAAGTGGTTCCGCCACTCGTCCGCGGCGTCCGACTCCCACCGGCCCCGATCCACGGTCGGGGCCTGCGCCTCGCGGAGGAGGCGCAGGCGAACGGGGTGGGCGAACCGGCTCTCGGACAGGCGGAGGCATCTGTGGGTGCGCGGGCGGAAGGTGTTGAACCACGGTGGCTGTTCGTTCCGAACGGCGTGCGGAGATAGAGGACGTCACCGAACTCGCCCCATATGTACGTACGTCCCGACCGACCACTTGTAGTCGTCGGGCAGTCGAACGCCGAGCGCGGTTTCCACCGCGGCCCAGTCACCATGGGCATCGACGGGATCGACCGGCGGCGGCACGAGTCGCACCAAGCGGGCGCGGGCGGTCATGGCACGGGACTTGCCATGGCGTACGGTGTGGCCGCCGCAGCGCAGGAGGGCATGGTTGCACGGGTTGCCATGCCCATCTGCGGCCCCCGGTCAGGGGGTTGCGGAGCGGGCGATGCGGAATCCGACGTCGTCGACCCGGTAGGTCGGGTGGCTGCGGCGACGGGCGGAAGCTCGGCAACTCCAGTGTTCGTCGAACCAGCCACCACCACGCAGAACACGGTAACTGCCGTAGACCTCGGCGTCATAGACGTCCCAGCACCAGTCCCACACGTTGCCGAGCATGTCGTACAGGCCCCACGCGTTGGGTTGCTTGCCGCCCACCTCGTGGATGCGCTCGTCCGAGTTCGCGCGGTACCAGGCGATGTCGTCCAGGGGGCCGTAGTGGGGTCCCGTCGTACCGGCTCGACACGCGTGTTCCCACTCGGCTTCGGTCGGCAGGCGGTATCCGTCGGCGAATGTGTCCCACTCGATACGCTCGTTGCCGTTGCCGTTGCCGTTGTTGCTGTCTTCGTCGGTGTCGTTGTCGGCTTCGATGCGATACGCCGGAGTGAAGCCGTCGCGTTCGGACAGGGCGTTGCAGAACCGCACCGCGTCCCACCAGGAAACGCCCTCGACCGGCAGTTGCTCGCCGTGCGGGCCGCTCGGTCGTAGGCCGGTGACCTCCGCGTACAGCGCCTGGGTGACCGGGAACGCCGCCAGCCGGTAAGGGGCGAGTTCGACCGACCAACTGCGCCGGGTCCGCCGGTCGGACAGCGTCACGTGTCCGGCCGGGACGGCGAGCAATGCGTGCCGCGCGCTCGTGTCCATGATCACGCGATCCTATGACATCGGGTTCGCGCGAAGGCTCGGCGGGCGGGCTGCGCCCGGGAGTTGCGCCGAGGCCGTGGACCGTGGCTGTGTCCCGTATCCCTTATCCCCTGTCCCGTGGCTGTGTCCCGTGGCCGTGGCCGGGCCGCGAGCCCATCCGGCGGACCGGCTCAGGTGGAGGGCTGGGACGAGGCGGGCCAGGGGTAGGCCGGGTCCTCGGTGATCGTCACCTGCTGGGGGGCGCTGCGCGGGAAGGTCCAGATCCGACCGAGAGTTGAGGTGGCGATCAATTGCGTTTCGTTCAGGGTGACTTCGGTGAACGGATTGGACCAGCAGGAGACTGCGAGCCACTCCAGCGAGCCGTCCGCACGGGTCAGCGCGACCCAGCCGATACTGCCGTGGTCCGACGACTCGCCGGCGAGTGCGCGGCTTCCTTCGTGGCTGCACGAGGCGGACGTGCTGTCGACGTCCATCCAGTCCGTGGGCGTCCAGGCGGTGGCCCGGAGCGCCTCCCCCCAGTACCACTGCTCGGCGCGCCTGTCGTGGAGTCGGTCGGCGGGGGAAACGCGGATCAGGTCCATCACCGCCAACGATCCGTCGGCGAACACGATGAAGTCCCCGTACGGCGCCTGTCGCAACTGCCAATGTTCTTGCACCAGCGCGGCGTTGGGTGTGGTGGCATCCGGTGGATTCACGTTCGCCATGATGGCATCGCGGGCGGGCCCGGGCGCAGAGGGCCGTCCCGCGCCCGCATGCCCCCGCGCCCGCATGCCCCGCGGCTTGCGCCCATGCGCTCCGCGCTGCCCCGCAGCCGCTCTCGTCAGCTCAGTTCCAGGCGGTCGATCAGACCCGCCGCGGTGAATGCGTCGATCAGGGCGCTGCGGCCCTCGGTGAAGTGGCCCCAACTGTCGAAGTGGACCGGGACGACCCGGCGCGCGCCGAGGATGGTGGTGGCTTCGGCGGCCTGGGCGCTGTCGAGGGTGAGGAGCGCGCCGTCGAAGAGCGGGGTGCGGGCCGCGCCGGCGAACAGGACGGCGGTGTCGATCGGGCCGATGCGTGCGGCGATCTTCTCGACCACCGCCAGGGAGGCGTTGTCGCCGCTGACGTAGACGGTGGGCAGGTCGGACGCGGTCAGTACGAATCCGACGACCTCGCCGGTGATCGGTTCGCAGCCGTCGGGGCCGTGCTGGGCGGGCGTGGCCGTCACGGTGACGGTGCCGCCGTCCGGACGGGGGAGTTCCACCGTCTCCCAGGGCATCAGACCCCGAGCCGTGCCGCCGAGCCGGCCCGCGCCGCCGGAGGTGGTCAGGACCAGTGGAACGTCGGCGAGGAGCGCCCGACCGGAATGGTCGAGGTTGTCCGGGTGTTCGTCGTGCGAGAGCAGGACCACGTCGATGGGGCCGAGGTCGGCCGGGTCGATGGCGGCGGGAGCGGTCTTGATCAGGACGCGCTCGGTGCCGACGGGGTACTCGCCGGGCTCGTCGAAGGCGGGGTCGGTGAGGAACCTGAGGCCGCCGAACTCGATCAGGGCGGAGGGGCCGCCGAAGACGCGGATGTCGATCTGCTCGTTGGTCGCACTGCTGCTGCCGGTCACTGCACACCTCACGGATAATCGCTTCGTTTGCCGTGAGAAAACTTAGCCGATTCTCACGGAGAACGGCAAGGCTTAACATGAGAGCCATGAAGGAGAACGTGGCGGGCGTATCCGGTCACCCCGCGTCCGTCGGTCCGCCGCCCGCGCCCGGGGCGGATCGATACCTCGCGCTCGATCTGGCCAACAGCGACCTAGCGTTCCCCGGCGGCCAGGAGATCGACCTGCTGGGTTCGCCCGCGTCCGCCAAGGAATGGCTGGTCGCGCGCGAGCTCGCGCCGCCGGACAGCCGGCTGTACAACGTGTGCGCGGGTCGGCTGCGCGCCCTCCGCGATGTGGTGCGAACACTGCTCTCGTCCCGGATCGCCGATCTCCCGGCGCCGGCCGCGTCGGTACAGGCCATCAACGACGCGCTCACCAGCGCCCCGTCGGCCGCACTCCTCTACTGGGACGAGGACCGAGGCCCGTACCGCGCCCAGGCGCACCCCATCGACCAGATCGTCAACCACGCCATCGCAATCCTCGCTGCGGACGCCGCCGACCTGGTCACCGGCCCGGACGCCGAACGCCTGGCCCCCTGCGGC
Organism: Embleya sp. L77; assembly: GCF_055557415.1. NCBI lineage: Bacteria > Bacillati > Actinomycetota > Actinomycetes > Kitasatosporales > Streptomycetaceae > Embleya > Embleya sp. L77. The sequence goes on along the minus strand of NZ_CM145710.1, from coordinate 1,763,129 downwards.
GCGACCCCCTGCCGACGCTTTCTCATCCGCACCCACGCCTCCCGCCAATGGTGCTCGACCCGCTGCGGCGACCGCGTCCGCGCGGCCCGCGCCTACGCCCGCCGAACCCAGGGGAAGGCGCGAACGGACTGAGCCGGTGGGCCGTTCGGGGCGTGGGGCGGGTGGGGAGCGCGGTGGGGGCGGGCGAGAGTCGGGTGAGAGGCGGGCATCAATCCGCGGCCTGTCCCGGGCAGGCGCCGACGGTTGATCCGCGCACGCCGGGCGATTGCGGTCGGCGCGCCGTGGAGGGCGCTCAGGGCTCGGCGGGGGTCGGTTGATCGGGCTTCGGCCAGGGTCAGTCGAGGGTGGGCGAGGTGGGCGAGGTGGGCGAGGTGATCGAGGCTGCCGGCTGCGTTGTGCGGCTGAGGAGCCGGTCGGTCAGGTCCGCGAGGTCTGACGGGCGCAGGACCTCGCCGTTCGAGCCCGGCAGCGGGACGTGGAGTCGGTCGGTCCAGCGGGTGGGGATGGCGGCCCGGCCGTATCGGGCGCCGGCCAGGGCGCCGGTCACCGCCGCGACGGTGTCGGTGTCGCCACCGAGGTCGATCGCGGCGCGGATAGCGTTCTCGAACGAGGACGTGGTGCGCAGCGCCCAGACCGCCGAGCCGAGGCAGGGCCAGACGGCCCCGTTGAACTCGGTCGCGTGGGTGGGGTGCCAGGCCGCGTCCAGGACGGTGGCATAGCGGTCGTGGTGGTCGGGGTGAACCTCGGCGAGCGTCTCCGCAATCGCGGCCAAGGGGTCGTCGCCGATCAGGGTCGCCCGGAGCAACTCGTGGAAGATCGCGGTGCCTTCCCACGCGGCCCGGTCGCCGTGGGTGAGCGCGGCGATCCGGCGGGCGGCGGCCATGGTGGCCGTGCGGCCGTCGGGCGCGAAGTGCACGGCGGGAGTGGTGGCCCGCATCAGCGAGCCGTTCCCCGCCGCGCGCCCGGTGGTCTGGAAGTGCACGCCGGCCGCGAGGTCCCAGGGCATGCCGTTGGTGAGTACGTCCTCGGTCTGCAGGCCGATGTCCTTGGGCTCGGACCGGGCCCAGCGCTGGAAGCGGGCGAACATGTCGGGCAGGTCCAACCCACCGCGCTCCAGCAGCGAATACGCCACGTGCACGGCCATCTGGGTATCGTCCGTCGCCTCGCCGGCGTCCCACCCGCCACCGCCGCACATCTCGTTCGCGTAGCGTCCCTCGGCGCGCGAACTCCCGGCCGGAGCCTCGGGAAACCGGGTACCGAAGGCCCCGGCCGACCCGAACTCGAAAGGTGCGCCCAACGCATCCCCGACGGCCGACCCGACGACGGCACCGACGGCACGCTCCCTGATGTCCATGGGGGCAGCGTAGGGGCGCGATGTGACCATGCCGCAGGCACCGCCCTGTACGGCGCGGCCTGTGTACGGCACGGCATCGCACGGCAGGGTGCGCGGCACGGCAAGGTGCGGCACCGCGCCGCACGGCACCCGGGGCGCTGCCTCGGCGTGCGACTCGTGCCGGTGCCGTAGTCGACCACTCGGGCACGACGGCAGGCGGTCGGCTACCGGGTCGGCTACCGGGAGCGCAGGACCTGGTAGTTCGGGCCCAGGCAGGTGTGGATTCGGGTGAGGTGGGGCGGGGTCGGGTCGATCAGGTAGCGGTGGGTGGCCTCGGCGAGGAGGGGGAGGTCGACGGAACTGTCGGTGTAGGCGTGGGTGATGGGATCGGTGATGCCGGCTGCGCGGATGCGGGCGACCTTGCGGGGGCCTCGGCAGGCGGGGAGCGGTCGCAGGCCGGCGCGGCTCGGGGTGAGGCGGGAGGCGATCACTTCTACCGAAGTGAGGCCGAGTTCACGGCAGATGGCGGCGGCCAGGGGATCGGCGCACGAGGTCGCGACCACGACGCGGTCGCCGGCGGCGAGATGGGCGCGGGCTCGGGCCAGGGTGATCGCGACCCGATTGCTCTCGATCGTGCGTTCGGCCGCGAAGTCGGCGGCCAAGGCCTCGAATCGTGCTGCGGGCAGGCCGATGGTGGCGAGCCGGAGAACGAGGGCGAAGGCGTGCCGGCGGGTCGCGTGGAGGGTGTACAGCGGGCCGATGATCGGCAGGCACAGCGCCACGGCGACCATGCGCCACCGGGCGCGACGCAGTAGTACGCGGGTGAAGTGGCCGAACGAATCGCCCCTGACGAGGGTGCCGTCGAGATCGAAGACGGCGAGTGGGCGGGGGCCGGGTGGGGTGCGGGTCAAGGGGCGCCTCCTTGCGTGTGGCAGCGGCAACGGCAGCGGCAACGGCAGCGGCAGCGGGAACGGTTGCGGTTGCGGTTGCGGCAATGTGCCAGTGCCAGTGGCAGTGGCAGTGGCAGTGGCAGTGGCAGTGGCAGCGGTTGCGGTTGCGGTTGCGATCGCGAATCTGATTCGAGATCGGGAACGGTGCCGATGCCCGAGCCCTTCGATTACCCGATCCGCCCCTTCCCCGCCACCAGTTGCTTGGCGATGACCGTGCGCAGGATGTCGTTCGTACCTTCGCCGATGCCCATCAGGACGGCGTCGCGGTACAGGCGTTCGACCACGAACTCCTCGGAGTAGCCGTAGCCGCCGTGGATGCGCATGGCTTCGAGGGAGTTCTTGATCGCGACCTCGGAGGCGAACATCTTGGCCATCCCGGTCTCCAGATCGACCCGTTCGCCGCTGTCGGCCCGTACCGCCGCCCAGTACACGAGGAGGCGCGCCGCCTGGAGGTCGGTGGCCATGTCGGCGAGTTTGAGCTGGATCGCCTGGAAGTCGGCGATCGGCTGCCCGAAGGCGTGCCGTTGGCGGCTGTACGCCAGGGCGGCGTCGTATGCGGCCTGCGCGATGCCGACCGAGCGCGCGGCGATGTTGATCCGGCCGGTTTCCAGTGCGCCGAGCGCCTGTTGCAGGCCGCGGCCCTCGACGCCGCCGAGGAGCCGGTCGGCGGGTACGCGGACCGCGTCCAGGCGCAGTTCGCAGCTCTCGGTGCCCTTGTAGCCGAGCTTGGGCAGATCCCGGACCACTTCGAAGCCGGGGTGATCGGTGTCCACGAGCAGGATGCTCATGCCCCGGTGGCGCGGCTCGGCGATGGGGTCGGTCTTGACCAGGACGGGCAGCATTGCGGCGTGCCGAGCGTTGGTGATCCAGGTCTTGGCGCCGGTGACCACGTACGCGTCGCCGTCGCGCCGGGCCGTGGTCCGGATGCCCTGGAGGTCGCTGCCGGCGTCCGGTTCGGTGAGCGCGATGCCGCTGCGGCACTCGCCGGTGGCCATCCCGGGGAGGTAGCGGGCGCGCTGCGCGGGGGTACCGTCGCGGGCGATCAGTGCGCACGCGAGCGAGTGGGTGCCCAGGGTGCCGGCCACGCCCATCCAGCCGCGTGAGATCTCCTCGAAGACCAGTGCGTAGGAGACCTTGTCCAGGGCGAGGCCGCCGTATTCCTCGGGGACGCTGATCCCGAACAGCCCGAGTCCGCGCAGGCCGGCGATGATCTCGGTCGGATGGCGATCGGCGTGCTCCCACTCGATCGCGACGGGGATGATCTCGCGGTCGACGAAGTCGCGCAGCGTCCTGCGGAAGAGTTCCTGGTCGTCGTTGAACGCGAAGTCCATGGCTGCGCTCCCGGTCTGTGGGATGGCGTATGCACGCGCCGAGCGGGGGCGACGGCGCCACCGACCACCGACGCGGCCGCCGGTGGCGGCTGACGGGGTCCTACCCAGCGGGGGACGTGCGCCTTCTCGCCCCGACACCTGAATCCGTCGGGTGGCCCCCGTAATGGTGGACCGGGAGCCGGCGCGGCCCGCCGGACTTGATCCGGCGCGCCTGACCGGGCTTGCCACACCTGCGGGACTCCCGCCTCCCGCCTCCCGCGCCACGAGCCCGCCCGCGCGACCAGGTCTCCCACGTCCCCGGCTCTCCCGCCCCGGCGCTCCGGCCCTCCTGCTCCGGCCCTCTTGCTCCCGGCCCTTCCGCTCCCGCCCTCCTGCCCCCGGCCCTCCCGCGTCCCCATGCGTTCCGCGCCGCTGTCCGCTCGCGTGACCAGGTCCCCGGTGCCGCCGGGTCTACCGCGTCCTCTCGCGTTCCGCACCGCCGGCCGCCTGCGCGACCAGGTCTCCGGTGTTCACGCCTCCCGCGCCGCCGGCCCCCGCGTCCCCATGCCTCGCCGCTCCGCCGGCCCCCGCGTCCCCATGCTTCCCCGCCCCGCCGCCCCCGCGCCCTCATACCTCGCGCCCGTCGGGCATCCCGGCAGGCGGCTGTCGAAGCTGTGGGTCAGGAGGTCGGGGCCTCCTGGGCGGTGAGGAACTCGCCTGCCGGTGTCGCCAGTAGCCGTACGTTCGGGTTGTGGCTGAGCTTGGCGATCTCGGTGTGTCGGGCGTCGGGCAGTGCCGCGGTCGCGGCGCCGGCGGCGGTGCGCAGCAGCGCGTCGCTGCGGCCACCGGACAGGACCAGCACCGGCATCCGGGCGCCGGCCCAGTCGGCCGGGTCGAGCGGCTCCCCGCGCATGTGCTCGGCCATCACCGCCCAGTCGTGCGCGGTGGAGTCGGCCACCGCGGTGAGCTTGGACCACATCGGGGTGATCCGCATCAGGCCCACGAACGGGGCGGGGATACCCATCGCCTTGGTCATGAAGTACCGCACGGTCTTGGTGGGTTGGTCGGTGGCGATCAACCCGTGCAGGGTCGCGGTCAGGTCCGCCGGCGGTACGTGGCGCGTGCGGTCGACGACGAAGGGTGGCTCGAAGGCCACCACGCGGCTGATGCCGGGGATGTGTCCGGAGGCGGCGGCCCGCAGCGCCAACACCGCGCCGGACGACCAGCCGAACAGCGCCGCCGTCCCGCCCTCGGCGGCGACCAGCGCGGCCAGGTCGTCGATCTCGCGCGCCGCGTCGTAGCGCCCGGGGGTGTCATCGCTGTCCCCGCGGCCACGGCGGTCGTAGTTCACCGTGGTCAGCCCGTATTCCTCGGTCAGCAACTCGGCCAACTGCACCATCTTCGGGAACTTCCGGTAGCTGAAGGCACCGCCGACGAGGATCACCGTCCCCCGGCTGTCGCCCGCCGGCTCGTGCCGGTCGTAGACGATCGTGGTGCCGTCGGCGGATGCCACGGTGTGCGTTGTGCTCATGAATGCTGCTCCCATGACTGCTGCTCCCATGTCCTGCGCCGGTGGTGCTCGCTGTTGTCGTGTCCCCTGCGAGCGGCTGTGCTGGGTATGACCGGGCCCGACCCGCAAAGTCATCGCTCCGTCGGGATCGGTTTTCGGGCGCGTGGTGCCGCGCGGGCAAAGGCGGGGGCCCGGGAGGGGACGCGGCGCGCCGGGATGCCGGAAGTCCGGAAGGCCGGAAGGCCGGAAGGCCGGACCTATATTCGACGTATCGGGTACCAAGTGCCCTGAGGCACAAGGGGCTTGGCCGGCCTGCGCGCTGCGTGGATTCGATCCTGCCGTCGGACGGCAGGACCGGCGTGTCTTCGGCAGCCCGCAATTCGCACCGGCCCGGACGCGATCGGGGTGCCTCGGCACGGTGTGGGCCGGCCAAGGTGCCGACCACTGCGGGTGCGTTCAGGCCCGAGCGGGCCGTTCAGGCCCGCGATCGCAGACGCCGCGGCCGTAACGGTGACCGTCCGAAGGGCATGGATCTCCCGGCATGGAAGCCGGGCGGAGCGCCTGGAGTTGCACCTTCCGTAGCGGCATGTGGTCCGGTGGACTCACGTCCCGTCCCACTGAGGAAGGCCCTGTTCATGTATTCGTCCTTCATCCCGCCGCGCCGGGTCAAGATCGGTGACGCGGCGGCCTTCGTCGGCACCACACCGCGGGCGATCCGTCACTACCACGAGATCGGCCTGCTCCCCGAGCCCGAGCGGGGCAGTGACGACCGCCGCCGCTACGGCTACGAAGACATGATCCGGCTACTGTGGATCCGCAAGATGGCCGACGCCGGGATCGCCCTGGACGACATCCGTGACGCCTTCGCCGCCGACACCCATACGGCTTCCGCCGGTGCCGACGGCGACCACGGCATCGCGAGCATCCTGGAACGGCTGGAGGAATCCCTCGTCGCCCGGGAAGCGGAACTGCGGCGGCAACGGACTGCCGTGCAGCGCATGCGCACCGAAGGCAGCAGGATGGGCCTGCTTTCCGACTTCGTCACCAGCCGCCTCGAGAGCCTGCCCGAGGGCTCCCTGCGCCGGGCGGACCTGGACAGCCTGCTGGTCACCGAGCGGATCTTCGGCCCACTCGGTGCGGCCGTCCAGGCCACCCGTTTCATCGCCCTGGCCACCCACCCGGATCTGCGGGCGGACTCCGACCGTATTGATGCCGCCGAGGATGCACTCGATGACACGATCGCTGTCGATGACCCCCGTGTGGCCCAGGTGGCTGCCGAACGGCACGCCTTCGAAAAGGTGCTGCAAGCCGTCATCGAGGACTCCGGCCTGGCGCAGAGCGAGGATGCGCTCTTCGACTCCTGGGACGCTTTGCACCCCGCTACCGCTACCGCTACCGCTGGCGAGGGTGAGGACGAGGACGAGGGTGAGGACGAGGCCGGCCAAAGCTCCGGCAGGGGGCAAGACTCCATGAGCGCATTCGAAGCCATCGGCAAGATGCCCTACGACTTCTCCCCGGCCCGCCTGCGCTGCATGGAATTGGCCGAAGAACTCGCCGCCCAGGAGTCACCCGTGAGCACCGGCGTGGGCGCGGGCCGGAGGCACGGGGCCTGATCGGGCGGGACTCCACCGGGTTCGGCCGGCGTGCGACGGTCAGTATGCGACGGTGAAGCGGGTGCGGCGGTGGCGCGGTTGCTCCGCCTCGTCGATGAGGGCGACAGCGAGGTCCTCGACGGAGATGGCCGAGACGCCGTCGTTGTCGACGAGGAGTTCGTCGGTGCCCAGGCGGAAGGTACCGGTGCGGATGCCGGGCTCCAGGTTGGCCGGCGGGCTCAGGTAGGTCCAGTCGACGTCGGTGTCGGTTCGGAAGACGTCGAGCTGGGCATTGCAGGCCAGGGCGATGCCGCGCCACGCGGTGGGCACGAATCGCGGGTCGTCGACCACCAGGGTGTCGCCGGCGCCCGGCACGGTCAGGCTGCCCGCGCCGCCGACGGTCAGCAGGCGTACCCCCGTGCCGGCCAGTCCGGACAGCAGCGCCTGGGCGGTGTCGGCCAGCGCCCGTTCGTTGCCGTGCGCCGGGCGGGTGGCGCTGATCACCACGTCTCTGCCGGCACCGAGCGCGGCGACGTCCTCGATCCGGGCGGCGTCGCCGACCCGGGCCTCGGCTTCGGGATGCAACTCGGGGAAGCGGGCGGCGTCGCGGACCACGGCGGTGACCTCGTGGCCTCGGGACAGGGCCTCGGAGACGACTCGGCTGCCCACGCTTCCGGCTGCTCCGAACACGGTGATGCGCATGATGGTGTGCTCCTTCGGGATGGTCGATCGGTGGGTCGATCGATGGCTCGATCGATGGGTTGGGCGGCGGGTCGGCCGGCGGTTCGGGCGTGGTTCGGCCGGCGGCTCAACCGTGTGGTTGATTCCTTAGTGCTAAGGGAAAGATACCTCAACGCTAAGATAATTGGAAAGGGGCAGTCGACCCGGATCCGCGGATCGGCTCGGTTAACCTGACGCCGTGGCAGATCACGTCGACCTTGTGCTGGAGCAATGGGGTACGCAGCGCCCCGACCTGGACGCGTCGCCCATGGCGGTACTCGCCCGGCTGTCCCGCGCCGCGCGTCTGGCCGGCGCCGAACTTGCCCGGACGTTCGGCGAACACGGGCTCGACGCCTCGTCGTTCGACGTACTCGCCACGCTGCGCCGGCACCCGCCACCGCATCGGCTGAGCCCCACCGAACTGATGCGGGCCTCCATGGTCACCTCGGGCGCCATCACCCAGCGCCTGGATCGACTGGAGGCGCGCGGCCTGGTGTCCCGCACCACCAGCGCGTCGGACGGCCGCGGTGTCCTGGTTGCCCTCACCGACGAGGGCCGCGACCTGATCGACCGGGTGTTGCCGGCGCACCTGGCCACCGAACGCCGCGTGCTCGCCGCGCTCGGCGTCAAGCAGCGGGCCGCCCTCGCCGACGGGCTCCGCACGCTCCTGGAATCCCTGGGCGACGGCACGGACTGACGACCCGGTACGCCGAGCCCCGCGTGCGACCCCGCGCGGCCGTCCCGGGCGAGGCGTATACGGATCGCGAATGGAACGGTCCTCGAACGGATAGCAGTACGCGCATGGTTCTTCACACGCGTTCCGTGCAGGTCGCAGCGTCCACCGACCGGGTGTACATGCTCTTGTCCGACATGGACAAGCTTCCCGAATACTTCCCTCCGGTGACCGCCGTACGGGCCACCGCGGGCCGCGCGGTGGTGGTGACCGCCGGCGAGGCGGCGCATTCCGTCGCGGCCGAGGTCGACCTGGATCGGGACGGTCCCGGCACCCGGATCGAATGGATCGTGCGCGGTACGCCGTACACCGGCGTCGTGATCGTCCAGGACGGCCCGAGCGACGTGGACAGCATCGTGACCGTCATGGTCGACGACGGCCAGGACCCGCTCGACCTCGGCGCGGTCGAACGCGAGCGCCTCCACGACGCGCGCCAGTTCGGCGGCAAGAAGGGCCGCGAGGCACTGCCCGTGGACGCGCTCACCCGCCACCGCCAGGCCGGCACGGACGCCGACCTGGCCATCGGCGACATCCTCGAACGTGGCCTCGACCACCTCCGCGCCTACGTCGAGACCGGTCGACGACAGGTCTGAAGCCGACCCACGCGCACCCCGACCGACCCGGCTCGCTCCGGTCGTCGCTCGGGGCGCGTTCGTGTTCGGCCCGGCCGGCGGTCGGACCGGCCGGCCGGCGGACCGGATCTGCCGGGCGGGGGCCCGGGTGCGGTGCCGAACTCCTTTGGTGCGCGGGGTGGTTGGCCGCCGGCGCGCGGGGCGGCTCGTGCATCCGAAGTTCTTTCGGTCAATCGGGCAAATCCGCTCATCCCGCTCCGTCGATGCGAGTAGGTTCCGACCAGGAACTCCCGCACGGCGATGCGAGGAAGGACCGGCGATGCCGCTCAACGCCTCCAGCACCTGTACGACCTGCGATCGTGCCCTGGTCGAGGACTTCGGTGTGGACTCCCGCTCGGTGTTCGAATGCCGGATCTGCACGGACGTGTTCTTCCACGAGACATGCACCTCGACCTGTCCCCGATGCGGGACCGACGAGGTGCGAAGGATCTCCGACCGCGTTCTCGTGTTGCGCGAAAGGCAATCCAAGGAGCAGAAGAAGGAGTCGACCACAACCGGCACCAAGACCAAGACCAAGACCGGCCCCGGAAGCGGAACCGCAACCGGACCCGGAAGCGGACCCCCAACCGGGGCGCGAGGGCTCACGACCGCGGAGAAGGAACTCCTGCTCGCACAGGCGGATCCATTGCCTCTCCCGCCCGACGAAGGCGACCTCGGATTCGAGCTCGGGACCGTGGACATCGTGGACACCGCAGACGAGTTCGGTGCTTTCGATCGCAGTTTCCGCTGGGTGCCGCCCGCGCAGGCGACCGGGTACATCGTCCAGCGGATCGACCGCTCCGAGCGGGTCAACCTGGACGACGGCCGGGCCGACACCTCGTTGAGTTCAACGGCGCGGTATTGGGAGGCGTGGCCCGTGGTCGACGGCCTGGTCCGGGCGGCGAACGGGACGACCGTCCTGGCCGGCGGCGCGCACGACTCGTGGGTGGCCCGCGATCTCCCGGAGTGCCGCGGCCGGCACGGGCGCTGGGAAATCACCGGGACCGTGTACTGGCTTCCGGAGGGAACTCCGCTGCCTGCCTCCTTCCGAGTCGGCGGAGTCCGCGCCGCGTCGGATTTCCTTCTCGCGACCGACGAGGATCCGCAACTGACCGACGAATCCCTGATGGTGCACTCGCGCTCGAAGTCCTGGGACGCGCGCACGGTGGCCGCCGCGTGCGAACTACTGGCCAGGTGGGAGGCCGACACCGTCCTCACCGACGGCGTCGCGGAGACCGAGCGCACCCTGATTCGGGACTACCGATTCGCCCCCGCGATCGCCCGCGCGGCGATTCGGTGGGGCCAATCGCAGGGGTACACCTTCGAACCCGAGGTCTCCACGGACGACGAGGACGAGCCCCACCCCGGCCCCGAAGGCGACCCCGAGTCGAGCCGGCCGACAACAAACACGTCCGGGACGAAGACCGACAGCGACCCGAACGGCTGACCGACCACCCAACCGAACAACTCCGCCCCAGCCGCACCCGCCCCATCGTGCTCACCACGCTTGCGCTCGCCATGCCGAGCTCGCCGAGCCGCGGTCGTACTGCCCGCGATCGTCGTACTCACCGCGCTGGTTGGCTGTATTGATGGGCGGGACGGCAGCGCTGTCCTCACGTTCGGGAGGCGTTGAGGTGGCCTTGCAGTCGGAGTGGTCACGGGTTTTGGAGGCGCCGAGTTGCGCTCGAGGATGCCGTCGCCGGTGTCGGTGCCGTGATGGATGATCACCGTCATGGTTGCGACGAGTGCCGAGTACGTGTGGTTCGAAAAGCTGTTCCCCGAGCTTGCCGAGGCATGCTGCATCACGCTCGTCGAAGGGATCGGCCCCGACGAGCTGATCGAACGGCTCGACGGTGCCAGGTTGCCCGCGCTGACCGGGGCCGCGGCGATCACCGACGCCGCGTTCGCGCTGTTGGAGCATTCGAACGACCGGCAGCAACTGCTTGCCATGGCCCGTTTGGGAGCGTGGACGCTGTTGATCGAACCGAACGGCTATTTGGGTGTTACCGAGGACAGGGTTCTGCCGGCCTCGGCGGGGACACGCTGGGTTTCCCACTTCGTGAACATCAACGGCGTCGACTCGTTCCTGTGGGCTGACAACGGTGACCTTCGGTTGGCCTTCGAGCCGACGTTCCCCGAGTCGCGGTGGGGCAGTGAGCCGGACCGGCATCTCGATGCGATGCGCGCGGCAGGCTTCGACTTCGAGCCCGACCCTCCGGATGACCATGTCCCCGCCCGGGCATGTTTCGCTTTCGCCGAGCATCTCACCGGCGTGGTTCCGACGGCCGATGTCTTCCAGGGCACCCTGTTCCAGTGCGGCAGGGCGCCGATTCGTCAGGACCGCGCGTTGCGGTGGTCGTAGGCGCCACCGACGGCAGTGGCCGCGTCCGGCGGCAGGTGGTTCGGCCGCCGCTCGGTCGGGAGCGCCACCGTCCCCGGCAGCGCCACCGTCCCCGGCTCCGTCCGGGCGGGCGGGCAGTCCGGGTTCGTGGTCGGCCTGCACGGCCTCGCGGGCATCCACCGCGACCGCGACCGCGTCCACCACCGCGCCCCGCCGGCCGCCCCGGCCCGGTCCGCACCCGGCCCTGTTTGGGGCCCGCCCTGTTCCGCCGGCTGCCCGGTCGCGCCGCGTCGGCAGCCCAGCCGGCCCCTCCGCCCCGCCGCCCCGAACCCCGGCGCCGGGGCCCGCACTGTTTCGCCGGCCTGCCGCCCCGCCGGCTCGCGGGTCCCGGCCCCCCGCCAGCCGTTTCGCCGGCCCCCGGCCCGCCCCGGGTTGCACGCGCCGTCCCCATAGCGGTTCTCCGCTCAGGGGGTTTTGACGGAGTCTTGACACCACTTCTCGGGGGGCTTAATTTTCTCTCACTCTGAAATATTTTCACTCTGAGAGGTGAACATGGCGGAGACGGCCGATGCCCGGTGGGCCAACCGCTCCAGCCTGCTTGCGGTGTTGTTGGCCGGTGGGCAGCACAGTAGGGCGGGGCTCACCCAGCAGACCGGGCTCAGTGCGGCCACCGTTTCGCGGGTGGTGGAGGGGCTGCTCGACGAGGGCCTGGTTCGAGAGGGCGCCGCGCTCCAGACCGGGCGGCGGGGGCGGCAGGGCGTGGTGATCGAGGTGGCCGCCGAGCGCGGAGTCGCGGTCGGCGTCGATCTGGGCGGTACCACCTGCCGGTTCCTGGCCACCGACCTGCTGGGCCACGCGCCGCGCTACCGCGAGGAGCCCACGCCCCGACACCTGGCGGCCGACGACCTCGCGGACTGGCTCGCCGAACGGGTCCGCGCGCTGTACGCCGACTCGGCCGCGCCCGATGTGCTGCGTGCGGGCGTGATAGGTCTGCCCGGCGCGGTGGCGGCCGACGGGTTGGGCGTGCGTGGCGCGACCAACCTCCCGCAGATCGAGGGCGACCTGTTCACCCGCCGGGTGCGCCGCGCGCTGGAGGGCACCGTCGCCTTCGGCAACGACGCCGATCTGGCCCTGGAGGGCGAGTTGCGGCACGGCGCCGCCCGTACCGCCGACACCGCCGTGATGTTCACCGTCGGCGCGGGCTTCGGCGCCGGGGTGGCCGTGGACCGGCACATGCGGGGCGGACCGAGCGGTCTGGTCGGCGAGTTCGGCTTCCTGCCGGTGGACTCCGACGACCGGACCGTGGAGGAACTGGTGGGCGCCGAGGGCCTGATGCGGGCCGCCCGTGAGGCCGGCCTGGACGTGGCCACCGCCGCCGACCTGTTCGTCGACTCCTCGCCCGGGGCCCGTGCCGTGATCGATCGGTTCGAGCGTGCGCTCGGCGTGGCGTTGATCGCGGTGACGATCGCGTACGAACCCGAACTCGTCGTCCTCGGCGGCCGGGTCTCGGCCTCGATCGACGCGGCGATGACCACTCGCCTGCGTGAACGGGTACGCCGACGATTGCCCGCGTGCCCCGAGCTCGTGCACTCCGAACTGGCCGATCTCGCGGGCGCGCTGGGCGCGGTCTCGCGCGGACTGACCGCACTGCGGGTCCGCTTCGATGTCGCGGCGGACGCGGCGGCAGCGGTCCGGGCCGACCTGGAACTGTCCGCGCTGCTCACCCCGAGCGCCCGCTGACCACTCATCCCCGCCGACCATCCATCCGAGCTGACGGCTCATCCCCGCTGACAGCTCACCCCTGCTGACAGCTCACCCCCGCTGACGGCCACCCGCCACCTCCGGGCAGCGGAACGAACCGCGGCGACCGACCCCATGAGACGAACCGCGAGGACCGCGAAGCGCACCGTGACGAACCACGGGAAGCGCACAGTGACCACTCCGCGAAGCGCACCGTGACGACCCACGGGAAGCACACCGCGACGACGCACCGCGACGACGCACCGCGACGACCCCGCGAAGCGCACCGCAGCCGTCCACCACCCCCGACCCGGCCGGCCACGCGTACCGACGCAGCCGACCGGCCCCGACGCAGATCGCGCCGCCCTGCCGCGCGGCGGCCCGCGCACCTCAGGGGTCCGTCCCACCCCACCGAACCGCCTGGAGTACCACCGATGTCCACCCCACTGCCGTCGAAGGGCGGGTCCCTCCGCCGGAACACGTTGTCCGTGTTCGGTGCCGTCGCCATGTGCATGGCCTTCATGGGCCCCGCCACCAGCGTCGCGTTCAACACGCCGCCCGCCGCGGCGGGAGCCGGGTACGCGCTGCCCCTGGCCATCGTGCTCGCCATGGTGGCCAGCCTCCTGGTCGCCAACACGATCGCCGCGTTCGCCCGCAAGCTGCCGGCCGCCGGCTTCGCCTACACCTACAACAGCCACGGCTTCGGCAAGTCCGGCGGCTTTCTCTCCGGGTGGCTGCTGCTGCTCACCTACGGCATGGTCGGCCCGATGTTGTTCGCCGCGCTCGGCGGTTACAGCCACGACTTCCTGGACAGCCAGTTCGACGTCCGGGTGCCGTGGCAGGTGATGTCGTTGGCGTTCGCTGCCGTGGTGTGGGGCGTCAACTCGCTCGGCGTGTCCAGTTCGGCCAAGACCGCGTTGATCTTCCTGGTCCTGGAGGTCGGCGTACTGCTCGGCCTGGCCGGGGTGATCCTCGGCGACGGGGGCGACTCCGGCCTGTCGGTGGCGCCGTTCGACCCGACCCATTCGATCGACGGCTTCAGCGGCCTGGGCACCGGCATGTTGTGGGGCATCCTGATGTTCATCGGCTTCGAGTCGGTGGCCACCCTGGGTGAGGAGGCGCGCGGCGCCAAGCGCAGCATCCCGCTCGCGCTGTTCACCGCCGTCGCGGTGATCGGCACGTTCTATGTGTTGATGGCCTACTCGACCTCGATCGGCTTCGGCTCCGCGCACGGCTCCCAACTCGCCGAGGACGCCGCGCCGTTGACCACCCTGGTGGACCGCTACTGGGGCGTCACCTGGATCCTCGCGCTGACCGTGATCGTCAGTCAGTTCGCCAACGTCGTCTCCGGCTCGAACGCCGCCGTGCGGGTGCTGTTCTCGATGGGCCGCGAGGGAGTGCTTCCGCGCTTCCTGGGCCGGACCAACGAACGGCACGTGCCGCAGTCGGCGATCACCGCCTACCTGGGCTTCTCGCTCGTCTTCGCGCTGGTGCTGGGCAGCGGCTTCGGCGGCGACCTGGGTCCGCTGGGCGTGTACGGGTTCGCGGGCACCATCCTCGGGCTGGGCATGGTGATCATCTACATCCTGATGAGCATCGCGGTGATCCGCTTCTACCTGCGCGAGCACCGCGGCGAGTTCTCCATGCTGCGGCACGGGATCCTGCCCGGCGCGACCGTGCTGCTGATGTTGCTGCCGATATACGGCCAGCTGTGGCCGGTGCCCGATCACCCGAACAACCTCGTGCCGTACGTGATCGTCGGCTGGATGCTGCTCGGCACCGCGTACCTGGTCTGGGCGCACCGCTCGCGTCCGCAGGTGCTGGCCGCGATGGGTCGCGTGTTCGAGGACGAACCGGGCGCGGACGAACCGGGCGCGGACGACGCGGGCGCGGACGACGCGGGCGCGGACGACGCGGGCGCGGACGACGCGGGCGCGGCGGCTGCGGAATCGGGGGAGGGGGCGATACCCATGCCGCTCGGCCGGACCTGACCCACGCCGGCAACGCCGGCCGAGGTCCCGGCCCCGCCGCCGGCCTCCCGGGATTCGCGCGCCGGCCGACGCCTCCGTCCGCTCGCTCGGCCCGGCCGCATCACCCGCCCTGTCCGCCCCGTCCCCCGCCCCGTCCGCTCGTCTCAAGGAGAGCCTCGCGATGTTCCTCGACCGACTCCTCGCCCACAATCGCCCGTTGATCGAGGCCGTCGTGACGGCACATCAGGAGGGCCGCCTGCTTGCGAATACGTACGTGGCGGACCTGGACACGGTCGCCCGCAACGCCGCCACGATCGCAGAGGCCGCGCGCTCGCGGGGGTTGTCCACGTACGTCATGGCCAAGCAGTACGGGCGCAATCCCGACGTCACCCGCACCGCGATCGACGCCGGGCTCGGTCCGGTGGTCGCGGTGGACACCGCCTGCGTGTCGGCCGCGGTCCGGCACGGCCTGCCGGTCGGGCACGTCGGGCACCTGGTGCAGCCGCATCGGGGCAGCGAGGACTTCGTGGTCGGCGCCGACCCCGAGGTGGTCACCGTCTTCTCGGTGGACGCGGCGCGGCGAATCGGCGCGACGGCGGTACGGCGCGGCGGCGCGCCCGTGTCGGTGCTGCTGCGCGTGCACGATGCCGGGGACCGGTTCTACTTCGGCCACGGCGGCGGCTTCCCGGCCGCCGACGTGGTGGCTGCGGCGCGCGAGGTCGATGCGCTGGAGGGCGTCGCGGTGCACGGCGTGACCACGTTTCCGTGCCTGCTCGCGGATCCGGAGCAGCGACGGATCGTGGCGACGCCCAACCTGGCCACGGTCGTTGCGGCGACGGAGCGGCTGCGGGCGGCCGGATTCGACATCCGTCAGGTGAACGCGCCCGGGACCACGTCCGCGCGTTCGCTGAGGATCGCCGCGGACGCGGGTGCCACGCATGTCGAGCCGGGCAACGCGATCCACGGGACGACTCCGCTGCACGTGTTCTCCGAGGAAGCGCCGGAGCAGCCCGCGATCGTGTACGTGACCGAGGTGTCGCACGTGGACGGGGACGACGCGTACGCGTTCGCCGCCGGGCACTACGTGGACAAGGTTCTGGGCGACTTCCGACTCACCGCGCTGGTGGGCCGGGACGCGGCGACCGCGGTCGAGCGGCAGGTGCAGGTCGATACCGCTCCGGACGGGGCGATCCACTACTACACGGTGCTTCGGGACGCGCGCCGGCTGGGGATTCGGCCGGGTGACACGGTGGTGATGTGCTTCCGGCCGCAGGCGTTCGTGACGCGCGGGCGCACGCAATCGGTGGCCGGGCTGCATGGGACCGATACGGGTGCGGTGGTGTGGGGCGAACGGTACGACGCGGAGGCGCGGGTGGTGGGTGATCCGTCCTGACCGGGCCGATCCGACGGCCGCCGTCTCCCTTGCCCGTGCCCTTCGTGCTTGCCCGACTCGAGGATTGTGACGATCGTGTTCGACTCCGCCGACCTGGTCGACCCGCCGCTGCCGCGCGACTCCCTCGGGATAGTCGCGCTCGACATCGGCGGGACCAAGACGGCCATGGCCGCCATCGATGCGACCGGCACGGTGCTCGCGCAACGACGGGTCGCCACCCGCGAGCCGGGCGAGGACATGGCGCATGCGCTGGATCGACTGCTGCGGTTGGCCCGGGAGCAGGTTGCGGCGGTGACCGGGGACGGGCGGCGCGAGATCGTGGCGGTGGGCCTGGTCTGTCCCGGCACGGTGACCTCGGCCGGGGTGGAGTTGTCGCCGAACCTGCCCGGGATCGAGAACGTGGACGTCCTCGGCCTGGCGCGGCAGGCGTTCGGGGCGGTTCCGGTGGTGGTGGCCAACGACGTCAAGGCGGCGGGGCTGGCCGAGTTGCGCTCGGGCGCGCTGGTGACGGCCGATCCGGGGTTGTTCGTCAATCTGGGTACGGGAGTTGCCGCCGCGCTCACGGTCGGCGGCCGGGTCGTGGGCGGCGGGCGGGGCGTGGCCGGCGAGATCGGGTATTCGCTGGTGCCGGGTCGGCCGGACGAACCGGACCTGGAATCGTTGATCGGCGGCGGCCCGCTCGTGGCCCGTACGCAGTCCCTGTACGCACTTGCCGGCAACGGCCTGCCGCCGGATGCGGCGGCGATTTTGACCTCCGCCGACCCGCGCCTGCGGGCGGTCGCCGAGCATGCCCTCGACGTGCTGGCGGGCCATGTCCTCAACCTGTATCTGGCGCTGGATCCGATGCGGATCGCCTTGGGCGGTGGGCTGATGGCCGTGTCCGAGCGGGTGCTCGACGTGCTGCGGGGTTTCCTGGCGAAGCACGCTCCGGGCCCGGTCGATCCGGGGGAGGTGATCGTGGCGGCCCGCTACATCCACGACGGGGCGCTGCGGGGTGCTGCCGCGCTTGCGTGGGACGTGGCGGGGGGTGAGCGGCCGGGGTGGGCTTTGGTGACGTGATGGTGGGAGGCCGTTTGGGGGTGGGGGTGGGGGTGGGGTGGGGTGGGGTGAGCGTTGGGGTGGGGGTGGGAGTGGGTTCCGGTTTGGGTTCGGGGTCTGGTTCGGGTGCGGTCCGGGTTTGGTGCTCGTCCGCTCCGCGGCCGGGGTTTCGGGGCGCTTCGCGCTTGGTGCTCGGCGCGCTACGCGGCCGGGGTTTGGTGCGCTCGGTGCTTGGTGTTCGCCCGCTGCGCGAATCGGGGGCTTCCGGGGTGGTGGGCGGGGGTCGTCCGCTCCGCGGTCGGGTGTGGCGGGGGCGGGTTTCGCGGTTTGGTTTTCGGTCCTGGTTCGACATCGATCGATGGGATGAATATGACGAACATGGCTTCTTCTGCCCTTCCCGCTCCCGGTGCCGTGATGGCCGCCGAGATGGCCGAACAGCCGGATGTGCTGCGGCGGTTGGTGGGTCGACTGCCCGAACTGGCCTCGGCGATTCGGGGGGCGCTGCCGGTGCCGTTGCACGGGTCGGTGTTGATTGCGCGTGGGTCCTCGGACAATGCGGCGATGTTCGGGCGCTACCTGTACGAGTTGGCTTCCGGGCGGCCGGCCGGTCTGGCCGCGCCCAGCCTGGTGACCAGGTACGACGCGCACACCGACTACACCGGTTACCTGGTCACCGCGTTGAGCCAGTCGGGGCGTACGCCCGAGATCGTCACGGCGGTGCGGGCCGCGCGGGAGCGGGGTGCTCGGGTGGTGGCGGTCACCAATGAGGCGGACAGCGTGCTTGCGGCGGAGGCGCATGTGCTTGCCGCGACCGACGCGGGTACGGAGATCGCGGTGCCGGCCACGAAGACGGTTACGGCGCAGCTTGTGGCCATGGTCGGTATCGCGCTTGCGCTCGGCCCGTTGCCGCCGGCGGTTGCGGATTTGACGGATCTGGCCGGGCTTCCGGATGCGGTGGGCCGGGTGTTGGCCGGTGCCGATGCGTGTGAGGCGTTGGCTGCGGACTGGGCGCACCATGATCGCCTGGTGGTGGCCGGGCGAGGGCTCGGAGGTGCGGTGGCGTTGGAGGGTGCGCTCAAGATCCGGGAGACGTCGGGGGTGTTCGCCGAGGGCATCTCGGTCGCCGATCTGCTGCACGGGCCGATCGCCGCGCTGGGCGATCGGGTGCCGGTGCTGCTGATCGACCTGGGCGGCCCGACCGCACCGGACATCGCCGCCCTGCGCGAGCGGCTGGTCGCCGACGGCATACCGCACGCGATGGTGGCGCCCGAACTGGGCGACCTGCGTACGGAATCCGCCCGCGCGATCGCCACCACCGTGCATCTGCAGGCCCTCGCCCGCGCCTTCGCCCTGCACCGCGGCGCCAATCCGGACGCCCCGATCGGCCTGGCCAAGGTCACCCCGACCACCTGATCGTTCGAGCGCCCCGCCCGGGTCGTGGCCGGCGTTTCGACGCCGGCCACGACAGGGGTCCGCCGGCCGGCACCGGGTGTTCCGGTGGGCGGAGCCGAGCGCGGCGCGACCGCCGAGCGTGCGACTCCGGCCGGGTGGTCCTGCCTGCCCGCAGCCGTCAAGCGGCGTCGAGGGCCGTGGTGATCTTGCGGATCATGTCGGCGACGGCGGGGGCGGGTTCGCCCTTGTGGGTCCGGGCGGCCGCCTCGACGGCGACGACGACGGTGCTGCGGAAGTTGTCGGCCTCGGCCGGGTCCTGCTTCTTCAGCAGGCCCATGGCCGCCGTCAGGGCGGGCAGCACCCGGTCGGCGAGCGCGGCCGTGGACTTGGTGTCCAGGTTCATGCCCTTCGGCTTCTCCGCGAGTACGTGACCGACCGCGCCGGTCGCGGAGAACAGGGCCTTGGAGCCGTCGACGGCGGCGCGGTGGGCCGGTCCGACGGTGGCCATCAGCCAGACGGCGCCGTGCGCGGCGGTCTGGAGGGTGAGCTTGTCCTGGTCGGTGAGGGAGATGGCCATGGTCGTGTGCTCCTTCGAGTCGGTTGCGGGTGCCCGATCGTCGTGGTGACGGTCGATCGGCCCCGCCGTTTCCGTGTGACTTCATCTTGGCACATCTATGGCGCCATGGCGACCCTCAAATGGCGCCACATGTGTCGCCGGGGGTGCCGAAGTTTGGTCAAGGTTCATAACATTGCAGGTCAGAGGGCATTCTTGCCCGGCGCCAACGCGGCCAAGTTTTTGTGAACTCCTGAGCGGCCCGTGCTTCTTCCTGCAAGGTGCGGTTCCCGAGCCGTCTGCACCCGTTCCGCGCGGGCGGGGTGGTCGTCCGGCATCTGCCCCGCGGGGTGGTTCGGCTCGTACGGTGGGGAGATGCGCATTCTGCTGACGTCCGACACGCATCTGCCCCGGCGGGCCAAGGTGCTTCCCGAGCGGTTGCTCGCCGAGTTGTCGGCGGTGGACGTGGTGATCCATGCGGGCGATTGGGTCGACGCCGCCGCGCTGGACCTGTTCGAGGACCGGTCGCGGCGGTTGGTCGGCGTGTACGGCAACAACGACGGGCCCGATCTACGGAGTCGGTTGCCGGAGGTGGCCCGCGTCGAATTGGGCGGGGTGCGGTTCGCCGTCGTGCACGAGACGGGTCCGGCGCAAGGGCGCGAACGGCGGTGCGCCGCGCGGTATCCCGATGCGGACGTGCTGGTGTTCGGGCACAGCCACATCCCGTGGGACACCGTCGCCGACTCCGGCCTGCGCCTGCTCAACCCCGGCTCCCCCACCGATCGACGCAGCCAACCGCACCACACGTACATGACCCTGACCGCCGACGCGGGCGAGATCACCGACGTGGTCCTGCACGACCTGGATTGATGCGCCGCGCGGGGTGCACCGGCGCGCTAGCTTGGAAAAGACATGTGTGCACGCCACTTCCGAGCCTGAGAGGTACTCGCGGTGAGCGGACTCGGGGACAACGTCCGGCGGTATCGACGCGTGGCCGGACTCAGCCAGGAGCAACTGGCCGAGCTGGCCGGCCTTGGCGTGTCGACGGTTGCCAAGGTCGAACAGGGCGGCGACATTCGGATTGCCACTCTGCGCATGCTTGCCCGAGCCCTGGACATACCGACATCGGCGCTCTTCGTGACCTCGGTGCCGCGACCTGTACGCGACGAAGCGGGCACCCGGGTCCAGTTGATCGAGCTGCGGCAGGCGCTCACGCCGCCCATCGGTCTGACCGACACCACGGGGTCGGCCGAACTCACCCCGCAGCGCTTGGCCGCCACCCAGGCTCGGATCGATCGCGTCCACGAGCTTTACCAGGTCGATCGCTACGAATCGATGGCGGACGAACTGCCCGCGATCCTGCGGGCCGTGCCCTCCACCGAAGGACCCGAGGGCGTGAGCGAGGTGCGGGTGGCCGCGCTTCATGCGGCTGGGAAGTACCTCACGCAGGTCCGCCAATACGACCTTGCCTATCACGCGTTCTCGGAGAGCATTCGGGACGCCCGCGCGATGGGGCGGGAGCACCTCGCGGCCACCGGCGTGGCGGGACTGTGCTGGTTGCTTCTACGGCAGGGTCGCTTCGACGAATGCGAACAGTTGGCGTCGGTGACGGCTGACACCATCGAACCCCGTCTGTCGAGGGCCACCGCCGGCGAAGTCGCCGTGTGGGGCGAACTGCTCCAGCGCGTCGCCTCGGCGGCTGTGCGCAACAACAACCCCGACGTGGCCCGAGAAGCGCGCCGAATGGCCGGCACCGCGGCAAGTGCCGTGGGCGTCGAGCACACCGATCGCGGTACCCACTGGGCCACGTTCGGCCCGGTCACGGCTTCCCTCAAGGCACTTGAAGACTTCGCGATCGTAGGTGACCACCGCGCACTGCTCCGGGGAGTCGAACATACGCCGAAGGTTGCCGCCGGGCCGCCTCCGAGTCCGAACACGCAAAATCGACACCGCTTGGACATCGCCTTCGCACATGCGCACGTGGGGGACTACGGCGAGGCGATGACCGAGATGCGGCGCGTCCTGCGGGTAGCCCCGGAATGGGTCCGTCACCAGGGCTTGGCCCGGGATGTGGTCAGATTGATTCTGAAAAAGAGGAAGCGCACCTTGACTACGGACATGCGTGAATTGGCCGATCATCTCGACATTGCGGGCTGACTACCGCGCTTCGAGGTAGATCGTCATGGATCTTGCCGAAACTGGGTCGTAGCCCATCTGGTTCCCGGCATGTCCGCTTTCTACCGTCACGAGCACTGTTTCGTCACAGAGCTCGGGAGCCACCATGACGCCTCTTTCGCCCGCCCGCCTGCTCACCGCCCAATCGCGCCGCGCCTATTCCGCCGCCGAACGCAACGTGGGCGTGGCCCGTCGCGCTGTCGGGCGGATGTTGGAGCACGCCGGAGTGTCGGAGGTCGTCTGCGACGACATCCGTCTGATCGTCACCGAACTCGCGACCAATGCCGTGCGGCATTCGGGCTCGGCCGAGTTCGCCGTCGAGGCGTTCGTGGTCGAGAGCGTGCCCGACCTGGTGCGGCCGAGTGTGATTCTGGTGCGGGTGTCGGATCTCGGCGACATCGGGCGGGAGTACGACTACATCAACCATCCGGCCGGTGAGCGGACCGCGTTGTGTCCTCGCTCGCCGGGAGCCGAGGCCGATTCGGAGCGCGGCCTGTTGCTGGTGGACCGGATCGGGTCGGCCTGGGAAGTGGCCTTCTGCTCAAGGGAGAAGCGGGCGCGATTCCGGTGTGAGGGTTGGATGAACCGGGCGTGCTCCGAGCACGGCTTCTCGGTGGACCACACGACGGTGACCGCCCTGGTGTACGTCGAACGCGCGGCATCCGGTGACTGGGTGCGTCGATCCGGTGGATCGGCGCGACGGTCGGAGGAGTTCGCTGTCGAGGCAACGCAAACGGCCCAAGCGGTTCACCGGTTGGCGCGAAGGTGACTCGGCTCGGTGGTGGGTGGGTTCAGTCCCGCTCCAGTTCCTTCGCCCATGTGGTCGACCAGGTCAGGAGTGGGTCCAGGGCCTCGACGAGGTGGGTGCCGAGGGGCGTGAGTTCGTAGTCGCCGCTCTGGTCCCGGGTGGCGATTCGGGCGTCGACCAGGTCGCGCAGGCGGGTGTTGAGGACGCTGGAGGACATGTCGTCGCAGCGGCGTTGCAGGGCGCGGAAGCCGGCCGGCTCGCGGCTGAGTTCCCAGATCAGGCGCAGGATCCAGCGTCGGCCGAGCAGGTCGAGTGCGGCCATCGACGCGCGTCCGGTGGTCGAACCCCGGACCGGGGCGCCCGGCAGGGGAGTGCCGTGCTCGTCGCCGGTGTCGTCGTCGCCCATGGGTGCGCCACCTTCCTCGTGCGCTTCGCTGCCGCGCCCCGCCCTTGTGCTTCGGATTCGGAAGCAGCATAGTGCTTCTGAAAGAGAAGCATTTGAGGGGCCCAGTCGGCCAGTGCAGGAGTGCGTCCATGTCGCGGATCACGCCGTTGTCGCCGCCCTATGCCGCCGAGACCGAGGCGGCGTTGGCCCGTTGGATGGGGCCGGCCCGCGAACGCGAGCCGCTCGCGTTGTTTCGGGTGCTGGAGCATCACCCCGAACTCGCGTCGCGCATGCGCGTGGTGGGCTCCGGGCTGCTGGTGCACGGCATGCTGCCGGCCGTCGAACGGGAGACGGTGGTGCAGCGGGTGTGTGCCCGGGCCGGTTGCTCGTACGAATGGGGCGTGCATGCCGAGGTGTTCGGCGAGCGGGTCGGCCTGACCCCGCGTCAGCTCCGGGCCACCGTGCACGACGACGCGGGCGCGTGGAGCGAGCGGCAGGCGATCCTGGTGCGGGTGGTCGACGAGCTGCACGACTGTGCCGACCTCGCCGACGCGACGTGGGCCGATCTGCGGGCAGGGTTCGCCGACGCCGAGATCGTGGAGATCCTGGTCCTGGCGGGGTGGTACCGCACGATCGCCTACGTGGCCAATGCGTTGCGCCTGCCGGCGGAGGAGTGGGCGGCGCCGTATCCGGACGCATGAGCGCCCGCGGCGGTCGGCGATGTGCTGCCGTGTGCCGTGGGTCTGCGCGGTGACGCCTTGGGTGCCGGTCGCGGGACGGCCGCCCGCTCGTCGGCCGTTCACGGCGACCCGCGGTGCCCGGACTCGACCTCGGCCAGGAAGCCGGTGATCGCGGCCTCCCATTCCGCCGGGCGTTCGGCGAACGGCAGGTGGCCCGCGTCCAGTTCGAGCACACGCGCGGTGCGCAGGCCGGCTGCGAGGGCGTGGTGGTGGTTCGGCTCGACCAGGCGGTCGCCCGTGGTGGACACGACCAGGACCGGGACGTCGATGGCAGCCAGGTCGGCGCGGACGTCCACGCGCTCGATCAGTTCGGTGTGCTCGGGCGTGCCGGGCGGCGGCGGGGTGTCCGCGCTCGTCCGGAGCGCGTCGGCCAGGTCGTCGGCGGAGAGGGCGGCCAGGGTGGCCGGGCTCAGCGCGAGCGGGGTGACGAATGCGGCGAACGTCGCGCGGTCGCCGGACTCGTACAGCCCGCGCCAGACCCGGGCGACCAGCCGCAGGCGGTGGTCGGCGTGGGCGAACGGCGCGGTGAGGACCAGCGCGGTCACCCGCTCGGGGTGCCGGGTCGCGGCGCGGACGGCGACCGCGCCGCCCAGCGAATAGCCGGAGACCGCGAACGTCTCCAGGCCCTCGGCGACGCCGGCCGCGACCAATTGGTCTGCGAGTTCGTCCAGTTCCAGTGCCGCGGCGGCGCGCGGGGTGTCGCCGGCGCCGGGGAAGTCGACGCCGACCACGGTGTGGCCGGCTGCCAGGCCGGTGAGGATCGGGCCGTAGTTGGCGGCTGTGCCGCCGCCGGCGCCGTGGGCGAGAAGCAGCCCGGGACCCGAGCCCAGGACGGTGCGGGCGTAGGTCGGCGTGGGCAGGGTGGTGGTGGACATGCGGGCTCCCGGGGGCGCTCGATGATTGTATAGCGTTCGCTACAGATCTCACCGTAACAGAGACCGGCGGGTTTCATAGCGAGCGCTATACAATGGCTCCATGTCCGGTACCCCAGGCCGCCCGCGCGGCTTCGACCGCGAGGCCGCGTTGGACCGCGCGGTCCTCGAGTTCTGGCGACACGGCTACGAGGCGACCTCGGTGGCCTCGCTGACCGCCGCGATGGGGATCAAGCCGCCCAGCCTGTACGCGGCCTTCGGCGACAAGCGCAAACTCTTCAGCGAGGCCGTCCGGCGCTACGGGGTCACCTACGGCGCGGTCGCCGGCGACGTGATCGCCGCGGCGCCGGACGCGCGACAGGCGATGGAGCGCGTGCTGCACGCGCTGGCCGAGGCGTACACCGAGCCCGGTCACCCGCCGGGCTGCATGGTGATCACCGCGGCGGTCAACTGCACGTCGGCGGCCGAGGGGGTCAAGGCCGAACTGCGGGCGATTCGCGAGGCATCCAAGGCGGTGATGCGTGCGCGGATCGTCGCCGACACGGCCGCCGGCCGGTTGCCCGCGGACACCGACGCCGACGGCCTCGCCACCTACTACGCGGCGGTGGTCCAGGGCATGTCCACCCAGGCCGTCGACGGCGTCGATCGCGCAACCTTGGAACGTGTCGCCGCGCTCGCGATGCGCTGCTGGCCGGACGGCGCGGCGGCGGTGTAGACGGCCCCCGGCTGCCCGTCCGCGGCGATCGTGGTGGGCGAGCGGGTCGGCCGAGGCGCGGACGGCGTCGAGCGTGGACGCCGTCGCACCGGGCGGCGCGGTGCTCAGGAGACTGTGTCGCCGTCCCTCTCGGTCGCGTCCCGGCGCTCCTGGTCGGCCGGATGCTCCTGGGCGTCCGGCCTAGGCCGAATGTGCTGCCGTCAGGAGGGTTTCCGCGGCGCGGGTGCGGGCGTACAGCACCTCGCGGCCGATGCGGTGGGCGGCGACCAGGCCCGCCGAGCGGAGTGCGGACAGGTGTTGGGAGACGCCGCCGGGGGTGAGGCCGGTGCGGCGGGCCAGGTCCGTGGTCGAGGCGGGTGTGGTGAGTTCGGCCAGGAGGGTCGCTCGGGAGCGGCCCAGGACTCCGGCGAGCGCGTCGGGTGCGGCGGTTCGGGCCGGCGCCCACAGGGTGCCGATGCCGCGTGGGGGATAGCGCAGGGTGGGCTGCCAGCGCCCGTCCAACACCGAGAACACCCGTGGCCACACGAACGCGGACGGCACCAGCAGCAGTCCGCGGCCGTCCAGGGTGCGTCGACCGCGGGCGAAACGGTTTCGTAGCTGGAGCGTGCCCGCGTCCCACGCCACCTGCGGATCCAGGTCGTTGAACAGGCTGCGGGCGCCACCCTCGACCAACCGCCGGGCGCGGAAGAGGATGTCGCCCTCCAGGAAGGTCAGGATCCGCGGCCAGTACGGCGCGAGCGCCAATTCCCAGTACGCCTCGATCGTTTCGGCCAGCCGGCCCAACTCGCGCTCGGGGTCGGCGCGCAGCGCGGCGATCCGCTCCGGCGCGACCTCCGAGCTGGTGCGCAGCAGTTCGAGTGGCGTGGCGCGCAGCGTGGCCAACTCGACGTCCAGCGAGGTCAGTGGGGTGGTCGGCGGTGGGCACAGGAAGCCCGCGAGGGCCCGGGTCGGCACCGGGATCAGCTCGGTGAGCGGCGTCAGGTCCACCTTCGCGGCGGCCAGGCGCGAGCGGACCTGATCCGTCCAGGTGTGGTGGATGCCCTGTTCGTCGGCGCCCTTGAGGATCCGCACACTCGCGATCACCTCCCACAGCGGGGAGATCACGAAGCGGGTGCGGGCCACGTCCTCCGGGGTGAATTCGATCTCGATCATTCACACCTGCGCCGATCCGACCTTCGAGTTCGATACGACCGATGGGCCGGGGATGGCCACGAGTCCGGAACGATCTTCGAGTTCCGGGTGAACTCGAGCATTCAGTCCAGGCTAAATCATTGGGTGCCGCTCGAGGCGACCGGCAGGCTGCCGGGATGAGCCAAGCGCACTCACCCTGGCGTATCGCCGACTTCCGCACGTTGTTCACCGCGGCGGCGCTCAGCGAACTGGGCACCAACATCGGCTATGTCGCCGTCCCGCTGATCGCCGTCGCGGCCCTGGACGCGAGCCCCGGCCAGGTCGGCGCACTCGCCGCGCTCGGCACCGTCGCGTTCCTGCTGATCGGCCTGCCCGTCGGCGCGTGGGTGGACCGGATGCGCCGCCGCCGGGTGATGATGGTCGCCGACCTGGTCCGCGCCGCGCTGATCGGCTCGATCCCGGTGGCCTGGTGGCTGGACGCGCTGACCCTGTCCCAGCTGTACGCCGTGGTCCTGCTCAACGGCTGCGCCACCGTGTTCTTCGACGTCGGTTCGCAAAGCTTCCTGCCGCACCTGGTCGGTCGCGAGGCGCTGGTCTCGGCCAACGCCGCGATGGTCAGCCTGATGGCAGCCGCCAACATCGCCGGCCGCAGTGCGGGCGGCTTCCTGATCCAACTGGTCGCGGCCCCGATCGCGCTGGTGTGTACCGTGGTCGGCTACCTCGCCTCCGGCCTCGGACTGGCCCGGATCCGCGCGGACGGCGCACCGGCCGCGAACGACGGCGCCGGGCGCCGGCTGCGGGCCGAGATCGCCGAGGGACTGCGCCACGTGGGAAGGCGCCGCGAGTTGCGCGCGCTCGCCGGCACGGCGGCGCTGACCAACTTCGGTTCGCAGTTGGTCAACGTGCTGCTGCCGGTGGTGTTCGTTCGGGAACTGGACCTGCCCGCAGGTGCGTTGGGGCTGTACCTGGCGCTCGGCGGGTTCGGCGTCCTGGTCGGCGCACGCTGCGCCGGGCCGATCGCCGGCCGGCTCGGTTTCGGCCGCACGCTGGGTCTGGCCGGACTGTGCCTGGCGCCCGCCGGACTGGTGATCCCGCTGATCGACCGTGGTCCGTGGCTGGTGGTTGCCGGCCTCGGTTGGTTCCTGGCCACCGCCAAGATGGGCATGGACAACGTGCTCGGGGTCAGCCTGCGGCAACGCCTGACGCCCGACGCGCTGCTCGGCCGGATGAACGCGACCTTCCGCTGCCTGCTCACCGGCGCCTCCGCGATCGGCGCGGTGGCCGCGGCGCTGATCGGGCAGTTCGCCGGCGTGCACACCGCGATGTGGGTGGGCGGTGTGTGCCTGTCGCTGGGCTTCGTCCCGGTCTTCTGCTCGCCGGTGCGCAGGCTGCGCGTGCTCCCCGAGGGGCCGACCCCGGCGGTGGCCGCGGCACCACGACCGGAGACGCCGGCCGCGAAGGCGTAGTCGCCGTCCGAGGCACACGCAGCCGGGTGCGCGGGTCGGTTGCGTGATCGATTCGTCTTCTTGTGGGTGTCATGTCCCGGCCATACCGGCGCAACACGCGGTGGCAAGACTGGGGGCATGCCAAAGCTCAGCACACCGGAGATGCCTGTGACCCAAACGAACGACCTGCTCGACCCGAACCACCGGCACGACCGCGAGCGGGGCATCGCGCTCGTGGCGCACGACCGATGCAAGCCGGAGATGCTCGCCTGGGCCCGGACCCACCGCGAGACCCTGGCCCGGCACCGCCTGTACGCGACCGGGACCACCGGCGGCATCCTCGCCGACGAACTCGACCTGGAGATCATCCGATTCCGCAGCGGCCCGCTCGGCGGCGACCAGCAGATCGGATCGCGGATCGCCGAGGGCGCCGTGGACCTGCTGGTGTTCTTCTGGGACCCGCTGAGTCCGCAGCCGCACGAGCCCGACGTACGCGCGTTGTTGCGCCTCGCGGTGCTGGCGGACATCCCGGTGGCCTGCAACCGGGCCACCGCCGACTTCGTGATCACCTCGCCGCTGCTGGCGATGGCGGACGACCCGGATCGCACCGGCTCGCCGATGTTCGCCCCGCTGGCGGCGTAGCGCACTCGCACCCGCCGGCGCGCTCGGCAGGGGAGCCGGCCCGCGGACGGAGGCCGGGCGGATCCGGAGGTCGGGCGGATCCGGAACCGCGAACACCCGGCGCCGGGACGGCCGATTTCGCTCAGGGCCGGGACAGACCCATGCGATAGGCGTAGCGCACCGCGTCGGACCGGTTGCGGGCGTTGATCTTGGCGAAGGCGTTGTTGATGTGCGTCTTCACCGTCGCCTCGCCGATGGACAGCGCGGCGGCGATGTCGGCGTTCTTCAGCCCGTCCGCGATCAGCGTCAGCACCTCCACCTCACGATCGGTGAGCCGATCGGGATGCGCGGTACCGGTCGTGGCCGCCTTCGGGAGCACTGTCGATTCGGGCCGGTCCGTCACGTCGGTCAACCTTTCGATCCTCACCGCACCCATCGCGGTGATTCCGGCCGTGTTTCGGTGAGTTCTGCGCTTTCGGGACGGTTGGTACCGCTCGCGACGTACAACCTACCGGGAGCGGAACGGCCGCGATCCCGATTCGACGACGCCGGGATGTGCGGGCCTCCGTCGGCGCGTCCGTCGACGGAGGCGTGCGCGTGGGGGGTGTGGTCAGTCGGCCGCGGGCGGGGTCGGCTCCCGGCGGGACCAGTGGGTGAGCACCTCGGTGTACGGGTTGACGGGAAGCCAGGAGATCGCGTCCCGGGCACTGCGTTCGTAACCGTCGGCCAGGGCCCGGGCCTCGGCGCCCGCGCCGGTGGTTTCGACCAGCGTGCGCATCCGGGCGAGTGCGGTCTCCGGGTTGCCCTCGTGCAGCAGGGCGTGCCGGATCGCGGCGCGCTGTTCGATGGTGCCGCGTTCGTGGGCGAGCAGCACCGGCAGGGTCGGGCGGTGGTTGCTCACGTCGCTGTCGGCGGGCTTGCCCATCGTGGCGGCGGAAACGTCGTCGTACGGGAGCAGGTCGTCGCGGATCTGGAAGGCCAGGCCGACGTGCCGCCCGAACGTGCCGAGGGCCTCGACCGTCGCGTCGGTCCCGCCGCCGAGGATCGCGCCGACCCGGCAGGACGTGGACAGCAGTGCGCCGGTCTTGTGGCCGGCCATCGAGAGGTAGTCCTCGACCGGGCAGTCCAGGTCGCCGGCGAAGCCGAGTTCGTCGAACACGCCCTGGCACATCGCGGATCCGCCCTCGGCCTGGGCCGCCATCGCGCGGGCGATGCGCTCGCCGGGCACGCCGTGGCGCGCACACTCGGCGAGTGCGCCGAACCAGGCGAAGTACAGGCTGCTGCCCGCGATGATGGCCCGTTCGGGGCCGTAGGCGACGTGTACCGCGGGCCGGCCGCGCCGCTCCTCGTCGGCGTCGACGATGTCGTCGTGCACCAGGCTGCCGGTGTGCACGCACTCCATGCCCACGGCGGCGGGCAGCGCGTGCTCGACCTCGCCGCCGACCGCGAGTGCCGCGTACATCACCAGCGCAGGCCGCAGCAGTTTGCCGGTCGGCAGCAGCGCGTACCGGTGCACCGCGTCCATGCCGTCGGCGTTCTGCGGCCAGCGGCGGGCGAACTCGGCGGCCAGGACGGTCGGTACGTCCACGATCGGCCGATCGCACAACTCGTACGGGGTGGGCGCGACGCTCGTGTGCGCTCGTCCGGTCGATCGACGTTTGTGTGCCGTCGAGGAAACCTGCGGTGTTTCGGTCACAGCTTGCGAACCCCCTGTATTGCCCCCGGAGCGCGGCCCCCGGTGCGCCGAAGCGGTGGGGGGCGACGCATGATGCGGACGCTCGCCGGCGCCCGGATCAACCCAACAGACCCGGGCGGGTCGCCGACAGCCGGGTACGGAAGCATCGCTCCGGCGTGCGCTCACCCGAACGGGAATCCGTGCCTCCACACCCCACCATCGCGTGGTTTCGCGCCGGGGGCGCACGGCTCGCGGGCTGTGCGGACAGGCCGTGTGCACGCGGTGCCGGCGGTAGCCGTTCAGGCTGTCGGCCGACTTCTCGCGGTCGCCGTCCCGGAGCGTGGCCCGCGCCCGTTGCGGCGCGAACAGGCCGCGGAGCGCGACGACACGAGCCCGTTGATCAGCCGATTCGCGCTTCTGCTTCCGCGTATTCGGTCCTATCGGTCGGGTGGGCCGGTTCCTAGACTCCGCATGGGTTCCGTTGTTCGGTTCGCCGTGACCGTAAGACGCCGATGCCGACCCCACCCGCCGCCCGCGCGTCGCGGCCGTCCGCGACCCGAGGCGATCGGGCCATCCGGCGCCCGGACACCGACGACCGCGACGATGCGCCGCCGCGGTCGAGGCGCATCCCGCCGGCGGGCGGCCTGTGGTCGCTCACGTGGCGGACCGGATCCGGTGGTGGTGGGCATCGCGTGAGGCAGCATCGATGGGGGACGAGGTCGAAGGCGATGAGCGCAGGTCGCATGCGGTGGGACGACGCGGGGGACGCGGGCGGCGGCGACACCGGCCCGCGACCGGCGTTGGCCCGACCACGCTGGTGGCCGGCCGACGCCGAACTCGACGCGTCGGGTCCGGCCGCGCCGACGTACGCACCGGCCGAGGCGCGATTCGCGGGCCCATCGGCCATGACCGCAGGGGCGTTTGCCCAGCCGGAGGGACCATCGCCGATTCCGCTCGCGCCGGGTTTCCAGGCGGCCGGACCGCCGCCGACGGAGCTTCCGGCGGGTGGGTCGGGCGAGGCCGGCGGACGACCCCCGTGGTTCTGGTCGACATCGGGACTGCCCGAGACGGGGGCGGAACCCGATCCGGCGTTCGCTGGGGACTGGGCGGGCACACCGGGTGCACCGATCGCCTACGACTGGAAGTCCGAGCAGCCGGAGCCGCAGTCCCGGGTGCGCCTCGTGGTCGCCGGGGTGCTCCTGGTCACCGGCATCACCGTCGCTGCGGTCCTGCTCACCGGCGGGGGCGAGGAGGACACCGCTGCCGACGCGCCACCGTCCTCGGCGCCCCCGGCGACCGCGAGCGTGATCGCTCCCGATCAATTGGCCGCGTATCAACCCCGACAGGTGACCAGACATTCCGCCGACGGACGCATCCAGGTGTCGTGGCAGGCGCCGACACGGACCGACGGGATCGCCGGATACATGGCGATCGCGCAGAGCCCGGCAGGGGCCTACCAGAAGACCGAGTTGCCCGGCGCAGGTGAGACGAGCGTCGTGTTCACCGGCCCGCCGGTGAGCGCCGATTCGTGTGTGGTCGTGGTGACCCTGATCACCGGAGAACCCTCGATGAAACTGGCTCCCGGTGCACCCGTGTGCGCACCGCCGGTGACCGGAACGCCCGTCCCGGGGGCGCCCGGAGCCGGCACTCGGCCGTCCGCTTCGGGCCGTTAGCGCGCAGGCCCGACACGGCGCAGGCCCGACACCGCGCAGCCCGGCCCCGACCCGATCCATCCCGAACAGGCAGCTCGACCGAAGGAGCGTACGTGCCCGACGATTTCGTGGTGCCGGCGTGGCCCGTCGTCTCGATCGAGTTGTCGATCGACGACACGGTTCACGTCGACGGGGAGCGAATCCCGGTTCCGCCCGGTGCGTACCCGCGTGCGGTCGCGCTGGAGAAGGCGGCGGCGACGGCGCGTTCGCTGGGCCGTCCGGTGCGCGCCGAGGCGAGGGAGTCGGACGGTGTGATCTTCCCGCTCGTCGTCGCGCCGGACGGCACGGTCAGTGCGTCGGACAGCCCGCTTCCGCCGCCCTCGAAGCGACGCTCGTTCCTGGGCCGACGCAAGCGCACGCCGCGCCCGGTTCTCGCGCCGAGCCCGGACGCCCGGGAACGGCCATCGGCCGCCCACGGGTCGCCGGGCGCGCGGAGCGGATTGCCCACCGGCGCGGTGGATCCGAGGACGCGAGCGACGCCTGACGGGCCGCACGTCGAGGCGCCCTCCGGGCCGGCGGGCGAGTCGTGGGAACGGCAACCGTCGAATCCGCCGAGCGAAGGCGCCTTCGTCGAGCCGCCGTTCGACCCCGAGGAGCAGGTCGGGCGGGCATCGACGCGGCAGGCACCGGCGGGTCAGGATGCCGAACCGGCCGGGCAGGCACCCTCGTTCGAACCGACGCCGCCCACCCTCGACCGTGCCGAACCGGCCCCCATCCGCCATTCGTGGCAACCGCCGGTTGCCCGGGTGCCCGTCGATGAGGAACCCCCGGCTTTTCCCGAACTGCCCGCGCGCACGGTGCCGGAGCCGCCGGCTGCCACCCACCGGCAAACTCCGACCCCGGCCAGGCCGACTGCCCCGCGGGAGCCCACGCCGTTCCCGGCCCCGGCTCCGGTCGAGCCGACTGCCCCACCCGAGCCCACGCCGGCCCCGGCCGAGCCGACCGCTCTGCCCGAGCCCGCTCCGCCCCCGGCCCCGGCCGAGCCGACTGCCCCACCCGAGCCCACCCCGCCCCCGCCCCCGGCCAAGCCGACCACTCCGCCCGAGCCCACGCCGTTCCCGGCCCCGGCCCCGGTCGAGCCGACTGCCCCGCCCGAGCCCACGCCGCCTCCGCCGGCCTCGGCCCCGGTCGAGCCCACCGCCCCACCCGAGCCCACCCCGCCCCCGCCCCCGGCCAAGCCGACCACTCCGCCCGAGCCCACGCCGTTCCCGGCCCCGGCCCCGGTCGAGCCGACTGCCCCGCCCGAGCCCACGCCGCCTCCGCCGGCCCCGGCCCCGGTCGAGCCCACCCCGCCCCCGCCCCCGGCCAAGCCGATCGCCCCGCCCGAGCCCACTCCGCCCCCGGCCCCGGTCGAGCCCACCGAGGAACAGAAGCGGATCATCGTGGAGATCGCCCGGGCGGTCCGTTCGGGTGCGGGTGACCAGGCCCTGGCCATGGCCGCGTCCCTGGACGCGTCGGTCGACCACGGCGGAGACGAGTACGCGCTGCCGCCCGCGCGCGAGGTGCATGCCTATGTGGCTCTGCTGACCGGTCGGCCGGCCCTCGCGGTGGAGTTGTACGCCGACGCGGCCCTGGCCCGGGGCGCCCACCCCCACGACGCGGCCCGGATGATCGAGAACGCGCACCACTGCTGGTTGCGCGTCGAGGAGGTGGAGGCCGCGTACGACCTGGGCCCGGTCGTTCTGCGGGCCTACTCGACGATCCCCACCGACCCGGGACGCGAAGCCGCGCGGGACCGCATGCGATCCCTGCGCGCCCGATTGGCCGAGTCGTAGCGGAGCAGCAAAGGCACCGGGCAGCGGTGGCCCGCGGGACGCGCGGGCCACCGGCGTGCGCGGGCATCCGGTCCGAACCGGATGTCGGAGCAGGCGGGCCGGGGTTCAGTCGCAGGGGGTTTCCGGACCACGCCGACGAATCACCCAGGTCGCCAGTCCGGCGCCGAGCAGCAGGGCGAGCGGAAGCCCCAGCCAGACCGCGGGACCACCGAAGGCCGCACTCGTACCGGCCGAGTCCCGCTTGCCGCCGGTCGGTTGCGCCGCGGAGCCCGGCGCCGGGCTCCCGCCCGTCGCGACCCCGCCCGGCGCGGCGGTCGACCGGGAGGTCGTCACCGACATCGACGGGTCGGGTACGTACGCGGGCCCGGGTTCCTTGCTGCCGCCGACGGACACGTCGACCGCGAGCGAGCGCTGTTCGCCCTCGCCCTGTACCGCGACCGCGAGGTAGTACCACCCCGGCAGCATGTCGGCGACCTCCTGCTGCCGGTCGCTGCGGTTGAGGTAGCGCACGGGCCGCGTGGCGAACGGGTCCGGACGGCCGGTGAAGATGTGCTCGGTGTCGGACACGGATCCGAACTCGCGGGCCAGTTCCTCGCGTACGGGGTTGTACAGCCGGACCTCCGTCGCGGCGTAACCCCGCCCGCCGCCCACCCGGGCCTGGACGGCCAGGCTCTGACCCCAGTCCAGGCGAACGCGGTAGAAGACCCATTCCCCGAACGCGATGTCGTCGGTGAAGTGGCCGGAGCCGGGCAGCGTGCCGGCGTCGGTGAACGAGCCGCCGCCGAGCACCGGTACGGGAGAACCGCCCGGCTCGGTGTAGCGCGCGATCACGGATTCGGCCGGGCCCGGGTCCGAGACGGCCGGTTCCAGGAAGATGCGCAGTTCCAGCGGGACCGGCGGTCCGGTGCCCCGGCGGGTCACCGAGAACACCTGTCTACCCGGCTTGGCGCAACTGTTGTTGCGGCCGGTCGCGGTCGCTCCCCAATTCAGCGACGCCGTGACGACCTTGATCACCGACTGGGACAACCCGGTGTTCGTCCGGCACGAGGTGCTGCGCTCGTCGATCTGTTTCAGGTCGAGCGCCTCCAGGCCCTTCACCGTGCTGACCGTCGTGCCGGACACGTACACCGTGTACCCCAAGGGCACGTCCACGGCGTAGTACTTGACCTCCTTGTCGGTCATCCGGTCCACGTAGTCGCCCGGAGCGAGTGACACCGCACGGGCGCCGTCGGGCGCGCCGGAGACGGGAGTTCCGGTCGGGTTGTACGTGCGAGGCGCGCGCTGGGCCGGCCACCGGGGTGCCGATTCCGCCGTCGGCCGGTCCCCGGCGAGGCCGTTCGCATCGGCGGCGTATGCGTGCGGGGCCATGCCGAGCAGCGAGACCGCGCCCAGGATGAGTGCCGCCGCACAGGCCGGGAAGGCTCGCTGTTCCATGCCCGGGAATGTAGATCAGGATTGCACTTGCAAACAATGGATTACCGGTGAGTAATAGCCCCTGCGGAGCGTCCGAACCCCTGCGCTAGGGTGACGACGTGCCCACACCGCTAGCGGGTCGTTTCACCCTCGTCGATCCCGTCGGAACCGGAATGTCCGGCACCGTATGGCGGGCTTTCGACCATCGGTTGGGTGGTTACTGCGCCGCCAAACTGGTGCGTCCGGCCGACGCGGGGCTGCTGCTGCGGGTGGTGCGCGAGCAGGGGTTCAGGCTGGAGCACCCGCACGTTTCGTCGCCCTACACGTGGGTCGCCGACGGCGACGTGCTGATCGCGATGGAGTTGTTCGAGGGCGGGTCGCTGGCCTCGCTGATCCGTGATCACGGCGCCCTGCCGCAGGCGTATGCCGGGGCGATTCTCGGCCAACTCCTGGACGCCCTGGAGCATGTGCACGCGGTCGGCCTCGTGCACCGCGACGTCAAGCCGGCGAACGTCCTGCTGGAGGTGACCGGACAGGATCGACCCCGTTGTCTGCTCGGCGACTTCGGCCTGGCCCTGCCGCGCGAGGGCCCCAGGCTCACCGAAGCCGGTCACGTGGTGGGTACTTGGGGCTACCTGCCGCCGGAGGCGTCGACCGGCGCACCGCCGGACGTGCGTCGGGATCTGTACGCGTCGGGCATCCTGGCGTGGCAACTGCTCACCGGCAGCGAGGATCCGCCCGACGGGCCGCCGGACTTCCCCGTCGACGGCGGCCCGTTGTGGGACCTGGTGCGCACGCTGACCGAGCCCGAGCCCGGCGCGCGACCGGCGGACGCCGCGACGGCGGCGGCCCGGCTCCGGGAGATCGCTCCGGGCCTGGGGCCGGTGGCGCCGGCGTCGACCGAGGACGGCGAGCCGATCGAGGTCTTCGACGTGCTGGGTCCGCTGCCGGAGGGTGCCCCGGACGGCCCGGTGCTGCGCGACGTGGAGCGCAGGTCGGACACGTGGCAGGAGAGTCGCCGGCCGAGCCCGCGCGGAGCCTCGTCCGTGGTCCGGGTCGGCGCGCCCGCGCCGGAGTCGGCCGCCCAGCCCCCGCCCGTACCGCCGAACCCACCGGAGTCGGCCGCCGAGCCCCCGCCCCTACCGCCGAACCCACCGGAGCCGGCCGTCGCGCCGTCGACTCCGGTCGCTGCGCCCGAAGCCGAGGCGCCGTCGATCTCGCTGTGGTTGCGCGCGGCGGAGCGAAACGCGGCCGACCCGATTCCCGTATCGGCCACCCCCTTC
This sequence comes from Embleya sp. L77, assembly GCF_055557415.1. NCBI lineage: Bacteria > Bacillati > Actinomycetota > Actinomycetes > Kitasatosporales > Streptomycetaceae > Embleya > Embleya sp. L77. Next base: position 1,727,253 of record NZ_CM145710.1, on the reverse strand, counting down.
GAGGCGGCCGAAAATCGCGGCGCGTCCCGGCGGGTGGGACGCCGGGGCACGTGGGTGATCATCGGCGCCGTGCTGGCCGTCGCCGCGGCCACGGCCGCCGTGCTCACCTCCGGCGGTGGTGGTGCGGAGGATCCGGTCGGCCCCGGCCCGACCTCCCCGCCGAGCGCACCGGTTCCCTCGGCGGCCCATGGTGGCGGGTCGAGCGGCAAGGGGACGGTCGATCCGTCCGCGTCCCGGGTGTCCACGGCGGTACCGGAGGAGGTCGTGCCCGGCGGCGCGTGCAATTGGTACGAGGTGTCGGCGGAAGCGCCCGTACCGGGCGGCGGACGCGTGCGTTGCACCTATCGGGAGGACGGGGCGTATCGATGGATACCCATCCCGGCGTCGTGAGTCCGCCGGTGGGTCGGTGTCGGGCCGCACCCGCCCGGCGACCTTCGATTCACCGGGGGATTGCAATTGCAAACGCGCGACTCGCAGTGCATGATTCCACGGTGGCCAAGTCGCAGGAGGACCAGGAAGCCATCGCGCGCAATCAGGCGCGGCAGATGGAGTGGTACGGCGAGCCGCTGCACGACCGTTTCCGGCGGTTGCTGAAACGGCTGGGCGCCTCGCAGATGGAACTGTCGGCGATGCTGGGCCTGTCCGCGCCGATGCTCTCGCAGCTGATGTCCGGTCAGCGGGCCAAGATCGGCAATCCGGCGGTGCTGGCCCGACTCCAGGAGGTGGAGGCGCTCGTCGCCTCGACCGACTTCGACCGCCTGACGGTCGCCGACCGCGAGGCCGCGCTGGAGCGCATCCGCGCACACCAGCCCAGCACCCGCACGGCCCTGCGTCTGAACGGACCCGAGGTGCTGTCCGGGCCGCGCGCGGACCCGGCCGCAGCGGTGCACGCGGTGCTGCGCGCGGTGGCCTCGGCCGCCGAGATCGAGTCCGCGGCCGAACTGCTCGCGAACCGCTACCCGGGCCTGGCCGAGGTGTTGCGGGTGTACGGCAACGGACGTACGTCGGACGCCCGGGAGCACTTCCAGGCCACGGTGGGCCCGCCCACGCTGTAGCCGAGCCGGCCCCCACGCGCGTGCCGGGTACGCCGGTCAGACCGCGGCGCGGGATACCGCCGGCGCCGCCGCGCCGTGGCGCAGGGTGTGCGAGGGCAACTGCCCGTACGTCTCGCGGTACATCGACCCGAAACGGCCCAGGTGACCGAAGCCCCACCGGAGCGCGATGTCGGTGACGGTGTCCCGGGATCGCCCCTCGGCCACGTTCAGCAGATCGGCGTGCGCGCCCGCCAGTCGCACTCGACGCAGATGCCCCACGGGCGTCACACCCAGGTGGATGCGGAACTTCTCCTGGAGCGTGCGCACACTCATCCCGGCTGCCGCTGCGATGGCACCGACCGAGATCGGTTCGCCGGCGTGCTCGGCGCAGTACGTCAGCGCCCGGCGCAGACCGTTCGGTTCGCTCGACCCGGTCTCGGGTCGCGGGCCGGCGCCGTGGGCCGGGGCGCAGGAGAGCAAACCGTGCACGAGGACCTGCTCGAAGTGCCGTGCGGCCGACCGCGAGCCGGCCAGGTGTCCGGTGGCGTCGACCATCGCGCTGAAGTCGCGGGCCAACGAGAGCCATTGCCGGACACCGAGGTCGGTGTTGTCCAGGTACGGACCGAGCGTCGGGGCCTTTCGGTGACCCCCGACGGCTTCCCGGCCGATCGCCCGGTCCAATACCTCGCCGGGGATGCGGACGATCACCACGGAGGTGTCGGGTTCCCAACTCAGTCGGGCCGGCCGGCCGGGGCTCAACACACAGGGGGAGAGCGCACTTTCCACGTCGTCGATGACGACCCGACCCCAGCCGCGGTGCCGGATGGGGATCAGGTGGTCCGCGGAGTTGCCGTCGAAGTACATGTCGGCGCGGACGCCGTAGGCGAGTTCGAGAATGGAAATCTCGCCCTCGTGCAGTATCCGGAAGTTCGCGTCGATCCGCCCACCGGGCACGTGCAGCCGATGCGGACCCAGTCGCGAGGCCACCGCCGCATGCCCGGCGGCCGGGTCGGTCCCCCGGTAGAGCACGCGTCGATGCGCGGTGGCCTCGACCGAGGGAGCGCGCTCGACCGCGGGGCCGGCGGGCCGGCGCGCGACCAGGACGGGGCGGAAGGGGATGGCTGCGGACATGATCTCCCGACTCTTCGCATCGATGGAAGGATTCACGAGGCTGCGGGCGGATTGTGAGGTCGGCCGATATGCACCCGACCATCCCTTTTGCCCACACCGTATAAACGCCTGCTCGATCGCCTCGACATCGGATGTCACGGACCGCGTTCGAATGAACGCTCTTTTGTAGAGTGTCGGTGGATAGGAGGTGCGGCATAAGGTCGAGGACGTTACCCGTCGCTGATAAATTCACGGGTAACTACGCGGGCCGCGCCGGGTCGGCCCCGTGACGGGGAGCTCGATATGCCGAAGATCGATGACCGCAAGCCCTTTCCCACCGAATTGTTGGCCACGCCGGCCATGATTCGAGCCTGCGCCGACCGCGACCTGGGGGCCATATTCCGGCTTGCCCAGGACGACCTCGGATTTACACTGAGTAAATTGGCTCGGCTGTGCGAGATGACGCCCAGCAGGGTGGGCGATTACGTCAAGGGAAGGGCTCAGGTGCGTCAGCAGCACGTCATCGAGCGTGTTTCCGAGGGGTTGCGGATTCCCGGCGAAATGTTGGGCCTGGCCCCCCAGCCGTGGGAGGAGGACCGCGCCGCGGAGGCCGGCGGTCCGGCGGCGGAGCCGGTCCGCGCCGTCGCGGACGATCACCCCGAGTCGATGCCGTGGGACGAGCCGGGAGACACCGCACATCCGTTCGGGGACGCGGTCGAACTCTCCCTGAAGGTGGACATCGAGGTCGGTCGCGAGGGAGACGTGCGGTTGACCTACCGCCAGGTGGTGCTCAACCTCACCGGCCGCCCGCTCACCCGCATGGTCCGGGAGATGTGGTTCGAGCACACCCGGGGTCGATTGACCATCACGCCCACCGACGCCTGCGATCGGCAGATCGCCATCCAGCGGCTGTACGACACCACCGGCCTGAGCAAGTTCGCCTGCCAGATCTCGCCACCGGTGCCGCCGGGGGAGACTACGGTCATCGAATACGTGTGTGAGGGAGGGATGTTCGTGGATTCGACGTACTGGCGTCAGGCCATCGCGCGGCCTACGCGAGACTTCTCCCTGAGCGTGACCCAGCACGGGGTCACCGAGTTCCGCGGGTGCGGTGCGATCGAGCAACATCCGGACGGCTCGGAGAATTCGGTGACCCAGCACACCCGGTGGAGTCTCGACGAGGATCGACTGCACGTGACGTTGTCCAGGCAAGACCTGCACGCCAATCAGTACGTGACCCTGCGTTGGGATGTGGTCCATGACAGTGCGTAACGAGATCGAGGCGGCGATACGCGCCTGGCACCATCTGGAGATCGATCGAGGCGGCGCCCCGATCATCGACTTCGACTTCTTTCCCGAGGCCGAGCCGGTGGCCGCCGCCTGCGATCGGCTGGCGGTGCACGCTCGGCTGAGCGACCTCGCGGCGACGCCCGCGGTGGCCGACGCACCGCGTCTGGCCACCCGGGTGAACGCCGATCTGGCTTATCTGGGCGCCCAGTTGGGGGAGCGGCGGGATCTCGACGAGTACGTCCGCGCGACCCAGGGTTGCGCCGCGGTGGGCTGGTCGGTGGACTACGTCGGCGAGCGCGCGGCCATCGCCCGGGAGCTGCTCGGGGAGCTGGGGATCGGTTGGCACGACGCCACCGATCGGGAGCTGCGGATCGCCGAGGAGCCGTTGTCCGCCGACTCGGTGCCGGCCGAGATACGCGCGGCGACCGCCGACTTCGAACCGGCCGTCCGCAAGGTGACCGAGTCCGAGGCGTCCTACGAGCTGACCATCGAATGCGTCGACGTCGACGCCTACTGGGCCTATTGGCTCGACGGCGCGGGACGCCACGTCCGGCTGCGGCTCAACCCGCGCAACGCGCGCTTCACCCGGGTCGGCGCCCGACAGTTCGCGCTGCACGAGGTGCTGGGTCACGGGCTCCAGGCGGCGAGTTTCGCCCATCGATGCACCAGCGAGGACGTGCCCTGGGTGCGCGTCCTGTCCGTACACGGACCCACGCAGGTGGTCCTGGAGGGGCTTGCCCAGGCACTCCCGTTGTTCGTGGCCCCCGACGACGCGGTGTTGATCGCGCGGGTGCGGCTGGACCACTACCTGCAACTGGTGCGCAGCGAACTGCATCTGGCGATCAACCGGGGCGTGGGGGTGGCCGCGTGCGCGGCCCATGCCCGGGCCCGGGTGCCGTTCTGGACCGACGAGCAGATCGCCGATCTGATCTGCGACCGGGGAGCCAACCCGCTGCTGCGCTCGTACCTGTGGGCGTATCCGGCCGGCTTCGACTGGTTCGTTCGGTTGGCCGAGGAGGCGGGACCGGTGGCCGCCGACGTGCTGCGTGCGGCATACCGGGCGCCGCTGCTCCCCGACGACCTGTACGACCTGTGGGGGGACGGGCCACAGGTGGGCGGGAGCGGGACTCCGCTCGCGCCGCCCGCGCTCACGCAGCGCTGACCGCCCGGCGCGGCCCCGCCGGGGCGGGGCCGCGAAATCCGGGTCGAGTCACCGCGCGATCAGGCGCAGGCCCGCACTTGCGCCATCCGCCTGCGGGCCGCCCGCGCACCGGGAGAATCCGCGATCCCACCGGCCGCGTAGGCGTCCACCACCAATGCGCCCACCGCGTCCGCCACGGCCGAGTCGGGGACCCGCAACCAGGAGAAGTGCGCGTTCGCGGCCATCCGCGCCGGCCAGTCGCCGGGCTCGGCCAATGCGTCACCGAACGCGACCGCCTCGGCGTACAACCGCACCGCCAACTCGGGCCGTCCCATGACCAGCGCGACATATCCGTGAACCTCGCGCATGGCCAGACGCTCCGCCGGATCGGTTGTCGTGGCCGCGCCCGCGTCCAGATCGGCGGCCATCGCCAACGCCCGGGCGCCGTCCCCCGCCTGCACCGCGCCGCGAATCAGGTCCAGCACCAGCCGCTGCTCCCGCCGGGGCGCGGGCAGCCCGTCCGGCAACCGGTCGGGCTCGGTGGCCCGGTCACGGGCCGAGGGCGCAGCGGGCTCGCCGGCGGCACCCGGCGGGGCCCAGGTCGGCCGAGGTGCCATCGACGCGGATTCGGCCGTCGAGGGCGGTTCGACCGGGACGGGCGGCGACGGCGGCCGAAGGGGTACGGGTGCGGGCACCGGCGCCGCGGCCTCCGGCGTGTGGTGACGTCGCCCGAACAGACCGCGCCGTGGCGCCGCCGCCGGTATCGGCGCACCCGCCTCGGCGATGGAGCGGTCCGCGTACACGTTCAACGGAAAGATCGTGCCGTCCGCCTCCACCGCGTGCACCCGCACCGGATGCCCGAGCAGGCGCGCCTGCTCCGCGACGACCGCGAGTGCGGTTCCGCGCGGATCGCCCCCCGGCGGAACCGGAACGGTTTCACCGGCCACGCGTACGGATTGGTCCGCCGAGATCTCGACGGTGATGACGGGCCGGTCGGGTACGAGGCCAGTTGTCATGGGGGGCTCCTCAATATCAGGAATCGGCGCACAAGCGACACGGCGGTGACACGCAGTTGGAAAGCGCTTACGGAATCGACCGGGCTCACGACCGAATGCCAGCGCACCATCGCTCGATCCGGGCGCCTACCGGAAAGGGGGATGCGGAACGGATTTGCAGCATACATTCGGGGGCGTGACACGAACAGCGGCAGTTGTCGACGGGCGCAACATTTCGAGGATAAAATAATCGTTGCGGTGACTTTCGATTCGATGCGGTCGGTGGCATCCCGGTTACTTTCGGGTTTACCGAGTTCGGGTAACCGCAACGACCTTTGCGCGCGCGCCCGAGGCCCGCATGCTGGCGGCAGGTAAGGCACGATCTCGCATCGGCGGAGAGAAAACGCATGAAACTCCCGAACAAGGTCGACGCCCTCGACGAGCTCACGGACGCGATCGAGTTCCTGTCCCCGGCGCGGACGGCGGCGGCCGTCCGACGGCTGGCGGCGGTGTATCCGCACACCGCCCTCCCGGATCTCTACGAGAAACTGGTTGCCGTACGCCGGTGTGCCACGGCCGGGCCTCGGGGCGCGGACCCGGACGATTCGCCGGTCGACCCGTTGACGAAGGCACTCGCGCTCGGCATCCACGGGTGGTCCCGGCACGACCTGGGCGATACCCGCGAGGCGTTGGCGACGACCCAGGCGGGAGTGGTGAGCGCGGTCGTGGACGCGCGCGACCCCAGTGCCGAAGTGTGGCTGCGCGGAGTCCAGTCACTGATCGCCTATCGCGCCGGATGGGTGCACGAGGCGCTGCGCTACGCCCGACTGGGCGCCTCCGTGCACGACCCCGCGGTGGGCACGGCGTCGGTGTGGGTGCATTCCCTCGTCGCGCTGACCCAGGCCACGCTGGGCGACGCGCTCGCCGCGTCGGCCGCGCTGCGCGCCGCCGCCGATGCCCGCGAGTTGTCCCGCCGGGACGAACTGGACGAGATCGGCGGCCTGTTGCACTTCGATCCGGCCAGGCAGAGCACCTATGAGGCGCTGACCCGGGCCTTCATCCCCGGCGCGGAACGTCGGGCGATCGAAGCCGCGGAGAGCGCCCTGAGCGGGTACGAGGCGGCCGCCCCCACCGGTTACTCGCGTTCGGACGAGATGCTCGCCCGGGTCGCCATCGCCCTGGCCTACGCGAGCCTGGACGAGATCGAGGCGACCACCGAGGCGCTGCGTCCGGTGCTGGGACTGGACTCGGCCTGGCGTGTGCACGGACTTCTCTCCCTGCTGATGGTGGTGCACGTACGGCTGCGCCGTCCGATGCGGGCACGCGAGACGCGGGTGCGCGAACTCCAGGAGGAGATCGAGACCTTCTGCCAGATGCCGCTGTCCCTGGACCTGTACACCTGAGCCCGATCGAGCGTCCGAGTCCACCGCGGTGCAGCCATGCGAAGGGGGTCGCGGGTCGATGATCGCGTGCGATCACGACGTCCGCGCGGGGACACCGCGGTCAGCGCGGTACCCGTCCCTTGAGTCGCATTGCCGCGTGCACCCGATCCTGGGCCAACGAAAGCGCGGCCTCGTGCGAGGTGATCCCTCGACGCGCGGCCGCCTCGTGCACGAGCACGGCGTTCTCCCGCAGCTTGGTCGACACCGTCGCGCGGATCGACTCCGGATCGGGGCGAAACGCCGAGTAGCGCGCGTCCATGGCGAACCCGGCGGCCACCACGCCGCCCGCGTTCGCGATGAAGTCGGGCACCACCACGATGCCCCGATCGGCGAGCACCCGCTGGGCGGCCGCGGAGGTGGGCAGATTGGCGCCCTCCACGATCAGTCGGGGGGCGATCGTGCCGGCCGTCGCCTCGTCGATCACGTCCTGGATCGCCGCCGGCACCAACACCTCGGTCGGTACCGACAGTTCGAACCCCAGGGGGTGCACGGTCCCACCCGAGTACTCCTTGATCGCGAGATCGCCGCTGTCCGCGTGCAGGCTCAGCAGCCGGGTCACGTCCAGGCCGTGCGGGTCGTACAACGCGCCGTGCACGGAGGAGACCGCGACCACCGTCGCACCGAGTTCGGCGAAGCGGCGGATCGCGGCCGAGCCGACCGCGCCCAGCCCCTGGACCGCCACCCGCGCGCCCCGGAGCGGCAAGCCGACATGGGTGAGCAACGCGTCGGCGACCTCGGCCACCCCGAACCCGGTGATCCCGAGCCGGTCGTAGGGGACTCCGCCCAGGACCGCATCGGTGCCGACGGCCGTTCCCCGATCGCCCAGTTCGTCCTGGACGATGGCGGCGTCGTCCTCGGTCAACCCCATGTCCAGGCCGAACACGTACTCGCTGGGCACCTCGTTCGAAAGTGCTCGGGCGAACGCCCGCAGCACCGCCTCCTTGTCCGGGCCGGCCGGGTCGTAGACGATCCCGGCCTTGGCCCCGCCATAGAAGAGGTCGACCGCCGCCCATTTCCACGTCATCACCCGGGCCAGTCGGGCCACTTCGGTGGTACTCACGGTCGGGGACATCCGGGTACCGCCTTTACCCATGCCCCGGGCGGTGTTGTCGATCACCAGCACGCCCTTCATCCCGGTTCGGGTGTGTGACACGGAGACGACCTTCTCCGGCCCCCACTGATCCATCAGCGACAGGACATCCGACATGTCGAAGCGCTCCTTCAATCCCGACGATCGATACGGCCACCGTGCTCCAACAGCGTCGTGGCACGCACCGCCGGTTCCTAGAGGCGACAGCCCGAGACCTCGTTCGAGCGAGGCCAAGGAATCCTGATGCTCAACCCCTTGCACTTGCGCACGCTCGTCGAAGTGGTGCGCACCGGATCGTTCGCGCGCGCCGCGCGCCGCACCGGATACACCGCCTCGGCGGTCTCCCAGCAAATCGCCGCATTGGAACGCGCCGTGGGCACCCCGCTGTTCGAACGGGAGGCGCACGGCATCCGGCCGACCGGGACCGCCTTCACGATCGCCGATCGAGCACGCGACGCGATCGCGGTGCTGGACAGCCTGGAGCGCGACATCCGCGACGTGGTGCAAGGCCGCAGCGGCCGACTGAGTCTGGGTACGTTCCCCACCGCGGGTGAACGCATGGTGCCGTACGCCGTGGCCGAGCTGACCCGGCTGCATCCCACCGCCGAGATCCTGTTGGACGAGGCCGAACCGGACGACCTGTTGCCGCAGGTGCAAAGCGGCGACCTGGACCTGGCCCTGGTCTTCGCCTACGACCTGGTGCCGCGGGTGTGGCCGAAGGAGCTGACGGTTCTTCCGCTCGTGGAGGAGACCCTGGCCCTCCTGCTGCCGAAGGGACACCCCGCGCTTCGCGAGGACGGGGTCGACGTCGGCGAACTGGCCGAGGAGCGCTGGGTGGCCACTCGGGCGGGGACGGCCGGCGCCACGAGCCTGTTCCGGGTGTGTGCCGCACATCGGTTCGCGCCCAGGGTCGCCTTCCGCAGCAACGACTACGACGTCGTCCAGGGTCTGGTCGCCGCCGGAGCCGGCGTCGCCATCGTCCCGGGCCTGGCCTATCAGGCCCGGGAAGGCGTGGTCGGCGTGCCGTTGGCGCACACGCCCTCGCATCGCCGGGTGTCCGCGCTGTATCGCACCGCCAATCGCAATCCGCTGCTGACCGCGGCCATGGACGCGTTCGTGTCCGCCGGCCGGGGACTCCAGGACCGCTTCGTGCGGGCGGACGAATCGATTCGCCATGCCCCGGACTCGAACCCCGAACCATCCCGGCGCCACGAGGAGGCGAGCTGACCTCGGGCGGTCACGGTCAAGCGCCAGATCGGCTTGGCCTTCACGTCAGATTCCCGCAGCCTGTGCGGACTTGGCCGAGGCCCGCGCATGGCGCACGCTTGTCGCACCGAGGGGCCCGGTCGTCGCCGGCGGCACCCGGCCACTCGGATCGCGACACGGATTCCTCCTGGAACGATTCTCGCCGTCATTCAGGAATGGAAGGGAACTGAGATGACTTGCTCCACTTCGTCGCCCGGCCGAGGCCGCGGCGGCGGTACCAGAGACGGTTATCGCCACGCCGGGACGCGAACCAGGCCGGGCGCGCACTGCCTGCCCCGACCGGTGGTCCAGCCGTCCGACCACCCGACGTCCGCCCCCGCGGGCCGAGGGAACTGAGCGCCGCGGATCGTTCGGCGGCCGGGCCTTCCCCCTCAATGGCGCGGGGGATGCGCACCCTCCCGGCCATCGCCGACCGATCCGCCGCGCCGGTACCGGTACGGAACCGGGGTTCCATCCCCGCCCGGATCCGTACCCACCATGGCGGCCCGGGTGGATGAGTCGCGCCGTGTCCACCCGGGCCGCCTTGACGGAGCCGAGCCATTCCCGACCGCACCGCACACCGCACGTCCGAACCCGTCACGACGACCGAGCGCCGACCCGTAGCCGGGTCGGCGCTCGGTCGTCGTTTCCGTCGTGTTTTGCCCGACCTCGCCGTTCTCGCCGTCCGCACACCCCCGAGACCGACGCGGCGGGGCCGGGTCCGACCCGAATCCGGCCCCGCCGGTGGCACCCGACGCTGCCGCGGCGGGACGAACAGGATTGCTATCAGCGAGAGTTGTTCGGTCGGCGGCGCACCAGCAGCAGGGCGCCAACGCCGGCGACCAGGACGGCCGCGGAGGCGCCGGCGATGCGGCCGAGGCCGCTGCTCGCGCCGGTCCGGGCCAGGCCGGGTACGTTCGCGGCGGGGGCGGGCGGCCGTTGCTCGTCCGACGGCGTGGCCTCGGGCGTGGTCGTCGGCGGCGCGGTGGTCGGCGCTGCGGTGGTCGGCGGTGCGGTGGTGGGAGCGGCGGTCGTGGGCGGCGCCGTCGTGGGAGCGGCGGTCGTCGGAGGTGCGCTGGTGGGTGGCGTCGTGGTGGGCGGTGCGGTCGTGGGCGGCTTGGTCGTCGGTGGGGCGCACGCCTTGCCGCCGTTCCAACCGGCGATCAGGTCGAGCGGATACTTGGCGTCGGGATAGTGCGGCAGCGGGTTGGCCTTGCCGTCGAAGACCTTGTCGTTGCCGTACAGGTCGATCTGGCCGAAGCAGGGCGGCGCGTGCTTGGAGATGTCGAGTACGGCGCTCTTGTGGTCACGACCGAGGGTCACGGTCTTGGAGCCGAGATAGCGCTGGGTGCCCGAGGTCTTCCAGGTGGGCCCGTCCGCGCTGTAGGCGGCGAGCGAGACCTTGTACGAGCACGACTTGGGTACCTCGCCCACGATGCGCACGCTCACCTTGGTGGCGAGCGCGCCCAGCAGACCCGCCGAGGACCACTTCTTTCCGCCGTCGATCGACCATTCGACGCGGGTCGACCCGCAGGTGTTCTTGGCGTCGTCGGCCGCGTGCGCGGATCCGGCGACCAGGATCGGCCCGACGAGCGCCAGGGCGCCCACCCCCAGGCCGGCGGCGAGCGAACCGATAGGGCTTCGTTGCACTGAAAGGCTCCCCGAACTGGGTGGGATGCGGCGACCCGTCCGATGACGGAGTCCGGCGGGTAGATTCTCGCCGCGTATCGGTGTGCGGCAAGGTCGAGTCGCTGAACCGTCTCGGGTATACGCACCGGTAGCCCCCGTTCTCGGCGACGGCGCCCGCACGGAATCATCGATATCGACCGTATCGGGCCGACCATTTCCGCGGCGCATTCGCGACGGCACGGTGTGTGAGTGGAATTGCATATCCGAGAGCGTGCCGAGAGCGTGCGCGCGTGACGTGATATGCGCGGTCCGTGACCGGCGGAGAACGGCACCCGCCGCATCGCGGCCGGGGAGCTGGGCGCGGGCGGGCGATCGGCCGTCCTGCCCGTCCTTCCCCGGGCGACACCCGGGATGCCGCCGGGCGAGGAGCCTCGTCCGGGCCGAGCGGGGCGGCACGCCGCCGCAGCCCTTCGGCGCCCGGGAGACATTACGAAACAGTCTCGACCGAATTTGCTCACGGTGAATTCCACGCGATCGTGCAGGTAAAAATAGCGAAGCCTATGTTACCCGCAGGTATACCCGAGCTGGATAACGCACTCGACCTTATCCGAGTTCCGCGGGCGGTTGAAAATCCGAGCAATGTGCCTTATCCGGCGCGGGTCATGCTTCGGGCGACACATCGGTCCCGGACGGTCCACCCGACGCATGCCCGCTCCGTGATCGGCCGGACGAACGGGGGCGGTAATGAGCGCGACGTATGTGGAGAAGGGCCAGGTCCTCCACCGGAGCCGGACGAGTTGTCCCGGCCTCGCCGAGGGGCGTCCCGAGCGGGCCACCCCGCTCGCCGACGCCCGCCAGGATCTGTACGGCGACCCGTTTCATCCGGACGCCGACGGCGAGCACGCGGCGGAGCGGCGCGTTCGCGACCTGCTCACCGCACAACGGCTGGCGGCCGGCCCGAACGGGACCCGCGATCTGCTGCGCTGGCTCGCCCATCGCACCGGCGCGCACATGCGCATCGTGGACCGCGAAGGGGCCGTGCAGCACGAGGCGTTCGGGCCCACCGGCCGGCCTGCGACGCGCGACGTGGGCGAACGCGGCGAGACCGGCCACACCTTCGCCCTGGGACCGATGGGCGAGCGGGACGCACCCGAGGGGACACTGCACGTCGTCGGCCGCGCCGCCGCCCTCGACCGCACCGAAGGCCTGCTCGCCGATGCGGTACCCGTGCTCGGTTGGGCCTGGAGCGCAGAGCGAACGGCCGCGGAGCGCGCCCGGATCGCCGAGGCGGGCGCGCGCAGTCGGCAGGCGGTGCTGCGACTGCTGAGCGCCGGTCATACCGCGACGGCCAGGGACGTCGCGCTGGCCATGGGCTCCCCGCTTCCCGACGTGGTGAGCGTGCTCGTGGTCCGGTTCCCCGAAGAGCGACGCCGGGGCATCGAGCGCGCGGTGCAAGGGCTGGCCGGCGCCGGCATCCGATGGGCGCCGGACCTGACCTGGTCCGATTGCCTGGTGTTGCTCATCCCCGTGGAGGGGAGGGCGCCCACGACGTCGGAGTGTCGCGACGCCCGGGAGCAGCGACCCGAGGCGGCTCATCGGGTGGCCGATCGACTGGCCCGGGAGTTCGTCGACGTCCTCGTCGGAGTCGGCGACGCGTTCGCACTCGAATGCACCTCGGTGGCGTACGAGCAGGCCGCCCAGGCGCTGTCGCGAGCTCCGGTCGGTACGGATCGGGTGGTCGCCTTCGGCGAACACGCGACACCGGAGGAGTTGATCGGCCGCGCCGGCGCGGCCTGGGCACGGCGGCGGCTCGCGCCGTTGCGCACGTATCGGCCGACCCGGCGCGCCGATCCGGGGGCCGACGAGTTGACCACCACCCTGGAGACCTGGCTGCGCCTGGGGGGACGGGCCTCCCGCAGGCTGCACGTGCACCGCAACACCTTGATCGCGCGTTTGAAGACCGTGGCCGCGCTCCTGGAGGTGGATCTGGATGCGCTGGCCGTGCGCGCCGAACTGTCCCTGGCGTTGCGGATCCTGGCGCTGCACCCCGGATCGGGGCAGGACGCCGCCGGCCGGCCAGGCGCGGCGGAGGCCGGTTCGGCCGACGAGGCCGAGGAGGCCGTGACCGTCGACGATCTGCTGGCCATGCCCCGGGTTCGGGCCTGGGCCCAGGAACGGGTCGGCCCGCTCGGGTCGCGGTCCCACGACGTGGAGACCCTGCGCACCTGGCTGGACTGCGACGCACGCATCGAGCCGACCGCCGCGGCCCTGGCGATCTCCGCGCCGGGAGTGCGCAAGCGCCTGGTCCGGATCGAGGAACGCCTGGGCACGGGGCTGATCGGTTGTCCCGCCACCCAGGTCGACCTGTGGCTCGCCCTGAAGACGGGCGCACTCGGCGCGATCGACGCACCGACCGAGCGGCACACCGCTGCGCGATCCTGAGCCGGCGCGGGGCGCGGGCCGGTCAAGCCCGTGCCCCGCGGTCGAGATCCACGTGCGCCCGACACCGATCGGCGTTCTCGGCCAACCGGTCCCGCCAGCCGTCTCGATCCACCGGGTGCGAGTCGCACAGGGCGAGTGCGTCGGCGTAGAGCCGGGCCGCCAGTTCCAGTCGGTCGGCCAACACGGCGACGTAGGCGTAGATCTCCTGCGTGGCCACGACGGTGCCGATGTCACCCGACTGTGAGGCTGCCCTCGCCATGGTCTTGGCGACGATCAGCGCCCGGTCCGGCTCGCCCCGGTCCAGCGCGCGCGCCATCACCGCCAGAGCGTGTGCCTGCGCGGCCGTCGGCGAAGGCCCGGCCGGCGGCCCGTCGTCGGTCGGCGGATCGGGCAGCGTCTGCGGTTCGTACACCGGTTGTTCGGACGTCGGCGAAGGTGCGGGTTGTTCGGACGTCGGTGAAGGTGTCGGTGGTTCGTAGGCGGGCGAGCGTCCCGGCTGTTCGTACGCCGGCGAGTGCGCGGGCTGTTCGTACGTCGGCGAGTGTGCCGGTTGCTCGTAGATCGGCGAGTGCGCGGGCTGTTCGTACGTCGGCGAGTGTCCCGGTTGGTCGTAGGTCGGCGAGTGCGCCGGGCCGCCCCGGACCTCGCCGGGCCGCTGCGTGCCCGAGTGCGGACGATCCGGCCTCGGCGATGCCTCGGATCGTCCGCGGCGCAAGCCCCGGCCGCGCCGAGCGGGCTTGGCGGGCACCGGATCCCCGGCCTGGGCGACGTTGCCCTGCGGGTCGACGATCAGCGGGAAGGTCGTGCCGTCCGGCTCGACGGCCTGTACACGTACCGGGCGGCCGAGACTGCGCGCGGTTTCCGCGGCGACCGCCAGGGCCACGTCCCTGGGGTCGCGGCCGGGATCGACCGGGACGGACAGCCCATCGATCTCCAGGGTTCGGTCCGCGCTCAACGTGATCAGGACGACGGGCCACGCGGGGACGGCGGCGTTGTCACTCACCGGAGGCTCCCGGTTCGCTCGGGTCGGCGGAATCGGCGGTCGTCGGCGGCTCGGATCGGGTCGCCGAGGCTCGCGGGCACACCGGGTCCGAGCGGGACATCATCATGCTCGGCGTACCGCTGACGAGTGTCGTGACCACGACGCACGAGTTCGGGCCGACCGGCGCGCCGGCCAACACCGCGGTCAATTCGCCGGCCCGCGGCACCTCGGTCTTCTGCACGGCACCGTCCCGGCTCTGCGCGACGACGAGATACCCGACGATCAGGTCGGTGCGTTGCGGCGGCTTCCAGAAGACCAGCAGCCGCCCCTCGAACGACTTCACCGAGACCCCCTGGGGGCGGTACGGCGCGGCCGCGTCCGGTGCCATCACGGTCGCCGGCACCGGGGCCGCGGTGGTGGGTTGCGCCACGGGTTGCTCCTTGCGGCCGGCGAGGACCAGGATGCAGGCCGAGGCGATCACCATCACGACCAGGCCGGCGATCACGAACACGACCCAGCGCGGACGGCGTTTGGGCGCGGGGAACCAGTCCTCCGCCGACTCGGTCGAGACCTGGCGGAAGTCCCAGCCGAACTTCTCGGCCGGTTCCGGCATCGCCGGCGCCTCGACAGTGGCGCGGGATTCCGGCTCGGTGCCGCCGTCCGATTCGGTGCCGCCGTTCGGTTCGGTCGCAGCGGCCGGTTCCGTGGCGGCGGCCGGCGACGCTTCGGCGGCGGGCATCGGGTGGTGCTGCTCGGCCTTGGGGTCCATCGCCCGCGCCAGCGGCGCGTACGTCATCTCATCCCCGCGCGTGGAGGGTTCTTCCGCCGGCGACGAGGGCTTCTCGCGCTCGGGCTCCGGCTCGCGCGCCGGAGGCGGATTGCGAGGTGGCAAGGGAGGGCCCGAGGGAGGGGCCGGGATCGACGCGGCGTTGTCCGCGTCGGGCACCGACTGCCGCGGCTCGCCGCCGATCGCCTCGACCGCGGGCAGGAACTGCGTGTGGCCTGCGTCCACTTCCGCCGCCGTGACGCCACCCGCGGTTGCGAGCCCCGCCGACCCCGACCCCGCGTCCGCCTCCGCCGGCGGTGTCGGCGCGATGTCGCGGACGTACGGCCACCACCTCGGTTCGTGCAACGCGGGTCCGCTGCCGGACGGGTCGTCCCGGTTCGGGTCCGCCGAGTTCGAGGTGCCGCGTCGGTCGATGGTCACGTCTGAGCTCACTCTCGTCCCCTGTCGGGCGATCGGAATACCAGCGCCACCGAACTCGGGCGCATCCTGTGACCGGCCCGGACGTGCGCGCGGGGCCGCCCGTCGAGTCGCCGGACGGCGCCCGCCACGATCGCCCGATCCCGCCACGCGGCATCCGCGTCCGCCTGGTCGATCGTGCGATCGCCATAGGCGATGTCGTTGACCAGGGCGGCGAGTTCGGGCAGCCGATCGGCCGCCTCGCTCGGCAGTCGGGTCGCCCCGTACTCGGCGACATCGCCGACCGTCAGCGATGCACTCGTGCGCATCCCGGCGCCCACCAGGTCATCGCCGATCTGTCGCCAGGCGCCGATGACCTGCTCCCGCGGTCCTCCCCGGCGACGGCGCCGCCGCCGGGCCAGGACCGGGCCGAGCCAGGCCGACACCAGGTATCCCACGACGCCCACGCCCACGCCCACCGCGGCGTACAACTCCCAGCGGGTGCGCGCCCGGTGCGCGGATCGCGGAGTCTCGGGGTCGGGCGCGGGCCCGGACCGGGACTGACCGGCGATCTCGCGATCCTTCTCCGCTCGGGTGATCGGCTTGGCCGGCGTGCTGTTCGCGGGCGCCTTCTGTTCCGGGGCCTGCTTGCGCGCACCCGTGTCCGTGGCCTGCCCCGGGGTGGGGAAGAAGGGCACCCAGCCGACGCCCTCGAACTCGACCTCCGGCCATGCGAGTACGTCACCGCTGCGCACCTCGCGCACCCCGTTCGCACCCTCGCGTCCGGCCGAGAAGCCGACGACCACTCGGGCGGGCAGGTTGAGCGTGCGCGCCATCACCGCGAAGGCGGTGGCGAATTGCTCCGACGTGCCCTCCTTGGAGGTCTCCAGGAAGAACTGGAGGTTGCGGTACGAGTGTCCGGGGACCGCCGAGATGTCGTAGCGGTGGTTGGCGCGCAACCACTGGGCCAGGCGCAGCGCCTGCTGATAGGGAAACGTGCTGCCCGAGGTGGCCAGGGCGGCCTTCGCCCGGAGCGCCTCCAGGGCCGGGATCGGTCGTCCCGCCGCATCACTTTCGGGCAGGACCGTGTTCGCCGGATCGTGTGCCGCCGGCAGGTACTGCAGGCGGTCCGGATCCAGCGCGGGAAGGCGCGCGTCGATCCGATACCGCGTACCTGAGCGCAGGCCCGAACCACTCGCGATCACGCCGCTGTCCGGATCGACCCGCAACCGCAGATTCGGTGCGTCCACCCCGGTGGGACGATCGCTCGTGGGCAGCCAGATGTCGCCCAGGTCGCGCAGGGTCACGTGATCGACCACCGAGGCCAGGACGGCCGGCCGGCCGTCGGGCGAGTCCGGCACCCGGCCGGCGGTGGCGCGCAGGTCCCGCACCGGATACCAGCTCGACCCGTCGTAGCGATCGAGCACCGTCAGACGCCAGTAGCGGTCGGGCGCACTGGGACCGTCCACGCTGAACATCGGCTGGTCGGGGGACATCAGCCACGCGGAGATGCGATCCAGCGGACTGATGCCGGTCAACCGTTGCGGAGGCGGCGGTTCGACCAGGTCGCGCAGATCGGGAGGACGCCGGTCGCGCGTACCGGGCAGATCGGGACCGAGCAGGCCGGCCACGCACGCCAACGCGACCACGATCGGCGCACCGACCAGCGCCGTACCCATCGCGGGTCGCCGTTGGGGCGCCCGGATCAGCAGCAACAATCCGATGGCACCGATCAGGGCGACCATCACCGCGACATTGGAACCGGGCCCGCCGACGCCCAGCACGACTGGGACCACGACGGCGAGCAGCGCGGGCAGGGCGGGCAGGGACACGGTGGCGGTGCGCAGCGCGAGCTCGGCCGACGCGAAGGCCGCGACCCACACGCACACCGACACCAGGACGAGCAGTTCGCCGTCGGGGGGAGCGGGCAGCACGGTGGTCAGGATCGACTTGGGCGCGTTGACGACGGCGGCGCCGATGTCGCGCACCCCGCCGGGGGTGGGCACCACATATCCCACCGCACGATCGCGGAAGAGCGTCCCGGACACGACGAGCAGCCAGGCCAGCGCGGACAGGACCACCGAGGGCCACAACGGCCTGGTCGCGCGGGCCCGTTCCGCATCGGTCACGAAACGCTTCGGGCCACCGGAGCAGGCGGCCACCACGAGGGTGGGTACGATCGCGGACAGACCCGTGACGAGCAACACCTCGCGGGCTTCGAAGACCCGCCGGAACGCCAGGCCCACGCACAGTGCGGCCAGGGTGGTGGCGACCAACGACCACCCGCGACGGTGAATGCCGGGGCCGCTCATCGCATCGCCTCGCGGTGCCACGCGCGGGCCAGTTCCTCCAGGTCGGTGACCAGCAGCCTGGTCACCTGCGTGGGCAGGGGCAGGGCGGGCGGCGGCGGCCCACCGGGTGCGGCGACCCGGACCAGGATCACCCGATCGAAGCGGCGGGTTACCCGTCCCAGCGCCTCCAGCGCGGAGGCCGACTCGACGCCGGTGACCACCACGAGCGTGTCACTGTCGCGACCTCGCTCCAGGATGTCGAACGTGTCCCGCAACGAGTGCGACGCGTCGGCCTCGACCACCGCGAACAGATCGAGCAGTCGGCCCGAACCGGGTTCGCGATCACGCTCGTTGGTCAGTGGCCCGGCGCCGGTGAATACCCGCAGCGGGAAGTTCTTCCCGGCCACGGCGGCGGCCACCGACGCGGCCACCTCGACCGCCGTCTCGAACGTCTCGGTCGCTGTCGACCACGGCGGCCTGCCGGTGTACGAGCCGGGCGCGGTGTCCAGCACGGTCGTGGTCGCGGGCAGGCTCACGTCGATCATCCGCCGGACCATCATCACCCCGGTACGCGCGGTGGAACGCCAATGCACGCGCCGCAGATCGTCGCCGAGGGTGTACTCGCGCAGCGAGTGGAAGGTCAGCGTCCCGTCCTCGGCCGTGTCCGAAGTGGGCCCTTCCAGATGGTGGGTGCGGCCGGCGGGCAGCACCGGCAACGGGACGGTGCGCGGGCGGACCAACAGGGTCTCGACCGAGCCGTGTTCGCGCGTTCGCCGACTCAGGCCGAACGGGTCGCTGCGCACCAACGACATGGGACCGACCGCGACCGGCCCGCGCACGTGGGTGGGCAACGGGTAGCGGGCACTGACCTCCGCCCCCGGGGGCACCACCGGCAGCGTGGCCGGATAGACCGCCTCGCCGGCGACGTGGTCCTGGGCACGCAGGCCGCGCAGTGGCCGGGTCCCGGTGTTGACGAGCACCACGACCGCGTGCGCGGCATCGCCGCGCGCGACCTTGACGGGTACGACCGTACGTCGGGCCCGGACCGAGGGCCGGGGCGCCGTCCAGGCCAGGGCGAGCGCCACGGCGGCCAGCGCGGCGATCCCGAGCACCCGGGCCTCGCCGTATCCCAGTCCCCAGCCCACTCCACACAGGGCCGCACCCACCGCGAGCATTCCGCGACCGCCGGTGGAGAGCATCAAGCGTGGCCCTTCGTGGCGGTCGGCTGCGGAGCCGGCACCCGATCCAGGATCTCGTCGAGCACGTCGGCGGCCGTGACACCGCCGAGTTCGGCGTCCGGGGCGAGGAGCAGACGGTGCGTCAGGATCGGGCGGGCCAGCACCTTGACGTCCTCGGGCAGGATGTGGCCGCGCTCCTGCGAGGCCGCGCGGACGCGCGCCGCCCGCACCAGGGCGACGCTGCCGCGCGGGCCGGCGCCCAGCCTGGTGTGCGCGCTCTCGCGGGTGGCGCGGGCAAGGCGCACGGCGTAGTCGACGACCGGCCCGGCCGCGCTCACATGGTGGCGGGCGACCTGGACGAACTCCTCGATGTGCCGAGCCGTGGCGATCACCGGAAGACCCTCGACCGTCGCCCCGCCGCCCGCGCCCGAGGCGACCGCGACCTCGGAGGCGAGGTCGGGATAGCCGAGGGTGACGCGCATCAGGAAGCGGTCCAACTGTGCCTCGGGCAACGGGTAGGTCCCGGACATGTCCACCGGGTTCTGCGTCGCGATGACGATGAACGGACGCGGGACCTCGTGGGTGATCCCGTCGACGGTGATCCGGCCCTCCTCCATCACTTCGAGCATCGCCGACTGGGTCTTGGGCGAGGCACGGTTGATCTCGTCGCCGATCACCACGTGGGCGAAGACCGGACCGGGCAGGAATTCGAAGGTGTTCGTCGTCTGGCGGAACATCGACACACCGGTGATGTCGGACGGCAACAGGTCCGGGGTGAACTGGATGCGATGCCACGACGCGTCGATGGAGGCGGAAATGGCCCGGGCCAGGGTGGTCTTCCCGGTGCCGGGCACGTCCTCGACGAGCAGGTGGCCCTCGGCGAACAGGGCGGTCAGTGCGAGGTCCACGACATCGCGCTTGCCGACGACGACCCGTTCGATGTTGTCCCCGAGCGCGCGGAAGCACTCGCGGAACAACCGCAGGGCGTCGCCGGTGTGGAAGCGGGTGGCCTCGGCCGGCGGGTTGCCGTTCACCGAGGTGGCGAGCTGCTGGGTCACGGTGCTCCAGACGGGTGGAACGGCGGGTGGCGGGAGGATGAGGCCCGCCACCCGCGAGTGAACACACGAGGGGTGAAGCCGCGGGACTACTCGCACTCCCAGAGCGAAGGCGAGAACGTGCCCTGGTCGGCCCGGGGGGTTCGGATGTACAGGTCGCTGACGTAACCCGTGGCGTCCTTGCCCGGGCCGGTGTAGACGACCCGGTCCCAGATGGCGCTGCGCACATTGGTGGCGGTGCGAGTCACGTTCTCGCCCTTCACCTGGCACTGCACGGTGATGTTGCCGGTGTAGTTGGCGCCGATCTCACCCCTGCGGGTGGCGGCGTCGATCCGCGGACCGGCGTGGATGCCGATGCCGATCGAGTTGCTGCGGTTGGGGCCGACCTTGTACGTGCGCGGCGGCGGGGTCAGGTCGATCGTCGTGGTGGCGGAGCCACTGCCGGCGGCGTTCTTCGCGGTGATGGTGACCGGATACTTGTTGCTGTTCTTGAGGTCCTTGACGACATACGTGGTCGTGGAGACCGTCACGGGAGCGCGGTTGCCGACCTTGACCTGATAGGTCGTCTTGGCGTCGGTGCCCTTGGGCACGGTCCACTTCAACGTCGCCCCGTGGCCCCCGGTTGCCGGGGCGACCGTGACGCCGGCCGGCTGCGGCGGCTTGACGCACGGTTGGATGGGCTGGGACCAACCCGAGTTCATCGTCTTGCGGCCGGCGTATTCGGCGCTGACGTAGAACTTGTACTCCTTGCCGCACTCACCGCCGGAGACGGTGAACTTCATGGTGCCACCGGGACCGATCGAATCGGGGGTGACGGAGAGTCCGGCCGTCACATTGCCCAGCGTGTAGCGGGTGGGCTTGGCGCCGTCCGAGGGCGTGAAGGTCAGCGTGATCTTGCCCTGGCTCGACGTGGCCTTGGGCGTGCCTGGGGCCTTCATCTCGGGCGGGGTGGTGGACGGCGGTGTGGACGTCGGTGTGGACGGCGTCGTGCTGACGGGGGGTTTGCCGGTGTCGGTCGGGCTCGCGGTACCGGTCGGCCCGCTCGTGGCCGGCGCGCTCCCGGTCGCCGACGCGGTGGGCGTACCGGCCCCGGGCGTGGTCGGCCGCGAGGACGGCGGCTTGGGCACCTCGATCGGATCGTTCGGCGCGGTGTCCGTGGGCAGCGGCACGGGTGCCTGCGGGTCGCCGGTCGCCGACGGTCGAGGGACGGGCTTCGGCGCGTCGTCACCCGGGAACGGCGGGACCGGATCGTCGTCCGGCACGTCCTGCGGGGGCGCCTCGCCGCCGCCCGGCAACTGCTGGTCCTCGGACGGCGGTTGCGTGGGCGGAGCGGTGGTCGGTGGGGCAGTGGTCGCACCGGTTCCCGGTGCCTTGCTCGGGGTCGGGGTCGACTGGTCGCCCGGCACCCCGTCCGCACCCGGTTCGCCGTCCTTGCCGATCCGGTGGATGCGACCCTGCACGTCGACGACGGCCGCCTCCGCGTTGTTCTGGTCGTTGACCCAGAGGAGGCCGTTGTTGACGTACGTCTCCAGCTTCCCCTTGACGCCGGTGACCTTGATCGGCTCCTCGAATTTGGCCTGGACCGTGTTGTAGACGAGCAGCGCGCCCGTGTCGTGGTCCGGCACGTAGACCTTCGCGCCCAGCACCGACGGGCTTCCGTAGGTGTGCTTCCCGGTCTGGATCGGCGTCGCCTGGACGGAGCCGCTGTTGATGTCCACGAGGATCAACGAACCGGTGTCCGAGGCCAGGAAGGGCACGATCGCCCCCTCGTTGACGCCCGGCACCAGGAATTTGTCCGGTGCGCCCTTGGTCGCGTCCGTCGGCAGCTTGAAGGTGCTCGCGACGGCGGTCTGGGACAGGGTCATGGCCTTGCCGGCGCTCACGTCGGTGACCAACACCCGGTCCGCGCCCGATTTCTGCCCGCCCTCGTTCGACGGAGGCGCGGCCTTGACCAGAGTCAACAAGAGCTGGTGCCCGGGCTCGGCGACCTTGATCGGCGCCCCCCGGTCGGAGCCGCGCACCGGTACCACCTCGCCGGTGGCCGACAGCGGCACCCACAGGGTGCCGTCGGCGTCCGCCTGGGTCCTGCCCAGCGGGATCGGCGCCCCCTGGGCGTCCTGGAACACGATCGGCGGGCCGATCGTGGCGAACGAGCCGAGCGCGTTGGCCGCGTCGGTGGTGGGTCGCGGGTCGATGCGCTGCACCTCCCCCTTGCCGGGGGTGATGCGCCACGCGTTCCCGCCGCCGGTGGCGATGTCCTGGTTGGGAGTTCCGTCGGGTGAGCTCTGGGCAACGGTGAGTTGGCGGGGGTCGATCTGGTTGAGCTGCCCGGTCCGCTGATTGAGGACCAGGACGGTCTTGCCGTCCGTACTCACCTGCAAGGTGGTGGGGTCCTGGCCGCCCGGCAGGGTGATCCGGGCATCCACACGCCCGGTCAGACCGTTGACGTGGACGACCAGATTCTTTCCGCCGCTGGGCAGCCACGCGCCGACGTCCGAGAGGTCGGAGTCGGCCCCCGCCGCGCCGATGCCGACGACCACCGAGGCGGCGACGACGGAGACGGCCGCGCCGATCGCGACGATCGCGGTCGGACGGTTGCGGTTCAGGCGCAGGCGGGACAGGCCGGGTATGCGGGACAGCCGGCTTCCGTGCGGCGCGCCGGAGCGCCGCTCGGGATCGGGTTCCTCGGCCGACGACGAGGCCGGCGAGTCGGGCGCGGAGCGCTGGGACATGGGGCTTCTCCCTGGAACACGGACCGGTCCACGATCCTTGGGTGGCGAGTACGCGGCCGAAGCCGGCCGGCGTGAACGTCGACGCGTTCTTCGGATGTTGCGAAAGACGTGCCGACCGGTTCCCGGTGGGACAACCGGCCACGGGTGCGGTGGATGGGGAAGGGGTTCACCTCGATGGCGCGGCGCTCGCGGGCGAACCCGGTGCGGCCGGATACATCGCGATCTCCGCCGCCGCGGTGGTGTCCTCCTCGCTTGGGACGGACAGCGTGAACAACCCCGCGCCCGAGGCGGTGAGCCGGTCCGGGATCGCGGTTCCTGCGGGAAGCGGATCGATCCTGCGCGTGGCCACACGCACGAGCGCGGGCTCCCTGGCGGCCGTCTCCTCCTCACCTTCCCGAGGGACCCGGCCGTCGGCGAGCAACGAGCCGAAGGCGACGCCGTCGTCACCCACCGCGCCGAGTTCGACGCCACGATGGTCGTGGTCGCCGGCCAGGCAGGCCAGGGTGCGTGCGGACAGGTCGAGCGCCAACGAACCCGCCACGACGTAGCGCCCGCCGGGAGAGGCGTCGAAGAGCGAACGCAGCCCCTGCGGGTCGAAGTCCCCACCGCCGGGGGCGGGACATCGTCCGGAGAACTGGACCGCGCCCGAGGCGGGATCGTGCACGGCGTACAGCGTGGGTTGGCCGTCCGGACCGGCCCAGGCGACGAGCATCGCCCCCGGCAGGGTGCCCAACAGCGTGCCGCGGGTGCGCCCGTCGGGACCGATCCGGGAACTGCTCCAACCGCCGACGAGAGCGAATCGGCCCCAGGGGCGGGCCGGTGTCTCGGCGGTCAGCACCCCGGCCGCGATGGTGGAGACGGGCACGTCCCGCACGGTGCAACCGTCGACGGCGTCCTGTTCGCACACCTCCGACCGCCGGGACTCTCCCGCCGGCACGGTGCTGCTCGCACCGGTCGTCGGATTCCACAACGTCGCCGGTCCGACCTCGATGTAGTCCTCCGCGGTGTCTTCCACCCGATCACCCAGGAACAGCACCCCGCCGTCGTCGATCGAGATGCCCGAGCCGCCGAATTCGCCGGGGGTCTCGCGCTCCAGATGTTGCGTCGGCGGCACGGTGTTGCCCGAGGATGCGACCGGGAAGGTGTCCACCACGGTGAGCCGCCGAGAGCGGACGAGGCCGCTTCCAGGGACCACGCCGAAGCGCACCAGGACCGCGAACTCGCCCTGGGCGGTGTTGATCACCCGCAACTGCGGAGCCCGTTCGATCGACAACTTCCGCAGCGGGGCGGACGACCAGACCACGGCGCCCTTGTCCGCGCTGCGGGCGATCAGGACGGTTCCGTTCGGCTTCTGCTTCGCGGCCGTGGGGTCCGCCGTGGACACCGGGGCCGACGCGTTCTCGGCGTCGCCGGGTACGTCGCTCGCCGAGGATTCCGGTTCTGCCCCGAACTCGTCGCTTCCGGCGTACACATCGAGCAGGAAACCCGCGCGCGGCGCGAGCGCGTAGGCGCGGTCGGTCACCTCGTTGCGCCAACCCCGCTTGCCGTCGAAGGTCGGCGGCACCGACAGCGCGGAGGCGGCGACCGGCGGCGCCGCCAGGGGATTGCGCTCCCCGGCCGGGGATTGCCCACCGCCCATCGCCGTGCAGCCGGTTGCCGCGCCGAGGGTCACAAGCATCGAGGCGAGCGTCGACAGCGCCCGGCGGCGTCTCAGGAAACGCCGAGAGGCCAAGGTGTACTCCTGCGCTGTGCTTGATGTCCGAGATCGGCGCCGGAGCGCCGTCGAATTCCCTGCCGACGCTAGGCGGTCGATTTCGGGCCGACAACCTTCGCGGGCCTCGACTGGGCAAGCCGATACCGACGGCGCGCGACCGCTGTGCACGGGCGCACCGCAGGCGGGCATTCCACCCGGTTTCAGTCGATGGCCCGGACCGAGGACACCCGCCACGGCTGAGCAGCCGATGCGCGCTCCAAGGAGACGAACACGGTGGTGGTCACGGCCGGTCCGCGCCAGCCGTCCCGACCCGTGGGCGTGACGGTCAGGCTGAACGCGTGGAAGGCCGAGGTCTCCGTGTCCTCCGGCTTGCCCAGGTCGTCGGCGGGTGCGGCGACCACGGCGGTGACGGATTTGTGCTCGGCCCAGGTCGACCAGGTTTCTCCCGGCGCGGCGACCTGCGGACTCAACCGCAGATTCTCCGCGTACCGCGGCGTCAGGAACGGCGCGGCGCGCTGGGCGGCGTCCCACCGGGTCGCGTCGATGGCGGTGTCCACCGTCCACATCGTCGTCACCACGGCTCGGGCGACGGCGGTCGCGTTGCGCCCGTCGACCTGGTCGGGCGCCGGCAGCGAGGCGGCCGGGGTGCCCGTCCGCCCGACCAGTGCCGGCAACGGCGAGCTGGGAGTCGAGGGTTGCGGGTAGGTCGGGCTCGCCTCGGCCGTCGTGACGGGTCCTCGGGTGGGGGCAGGCTGTCCCGTGGGTCGAGCGTTCTCCCGGCCCCCGCCGTCGCCCAGGCCGCATCCGGCGAGGGTGGCGGCGATCGTCAGCGACGCGAGCACCGCGAGGGGTCCGCGCATCTCAGGCCTGAGCGGTCGTGACGACGGCATAGCGCTGGACCGTCCACACGTCCCGCCGGGAAAATTGGGAGAAGGGGTCCTCCCTGATGACGGTGCCGGTCTTGAGCGCATTGATGGTCATCCCGTTTCCGACGTACAGAGCGGTGTGGTGGGTGGCTCCGGTGCCGATGGAGCCGCCCGGGCTGGTGAAGAAGATGACATCGCCCGGCAGCATCTTGGCCTCCTCGGCCTTGCTCGGCGGGCCGGCCGAGGAGAGGATCCGTTGGCCCACGCGGGCCTGTTCGCCCGCGGTGCGCGGCAGCTTCAACGCCCCGCCGGAGGCTTGGTGGAAGAGATAGCGCACGAAGCCGGAGCAGTCGAAGCCCACGATTCCGGCCCCCTGGGCGAAGCCCTCGCTCGGTCCGGTGAAGGTCCCGCCGCCCCAGGAGTACGGATACTTGCCGATCGACCCTCTGGCGAGGTTGACGGCACGTCCACCGAGAGTCTTGTCGTTGCCCATGTAGACGGCACTCACGGCCTGTGGCGCCGAATACTTGCTCATGATCTTCTTGATCCCGGGGACGTATCCCTCGGTCTCGTCCCACGGCGGAATACCCCGGTAATAGCAGACGGCACCGGGACCCGCGTTGTACGACGCGAGCATCAGGTCGAAGACCTCGCCGCGCATCTCACCGGCCTTCGGCCCGGGCTTGGTGTAGACCTTCCCGTGCATCACCATCACGCACGTGCCGTACTTGCCCGCCTGCATCTTCCGGACCTCACCGGCGAGATGGCAGTCGTAGCGCTCCTGAGCCATGATGTTGGCTCTCGGATCGGTCTGCGGGGCTCCTCCGCCCCACGTCTTCCACGTCCCGGGCATGAATTGGCTCAGACCGACCGCGCCCGCCGGACTCACGATGGACGGCCGCCAGCCGCTCTCCTGGTCGATCTGCGCGGCGACGACCGTGGGGGTCACCTCGGGGCACACCTTTCCGGTCTCCGCCACGAACGACCTGAATTGGGCGGGAACGGCGTTCACGTTGAAGGCGATGTTGGACAGTGGATTCTTCAGCAGGTTGAGCGGATTGGTGGCGGCGATGAGAGCCGTCATCACGACGATGAAGACCAGGAACCCGCCGAAAGGCAGGAGCAGCAGCAGCCCGAGCCTCGATTTCTTTTTCTGCATCGCCTTTCCCCGCCCCCGTGCCTCGACGCCGACCGACCCACCGACTACCGACCGGTCGCCACTCCCTTGGCCACCTTCGCGGCAATGTCCAGGCCCGGCAGGAAATCGCCGAGCTGCACCTGGGCACCGACCACGTCGAGCGTCTGCTCCGCCCTTTGCATCGTCTCCCCGATGAGCTTGTAGAACGCTCCCGCGATGTCGTCGACACCGGTTTCGTCGGCCATGGCCGCCGCCTCTCCTCCTGGATCAGAAACCCATGTTCTTGTTCAGAACCTTGTCCTTGGGATAACCGGTCGGCCGTTCCCGCTCGCCGGCGTCGGCCGCGGTATCCCGCATGTACTCGAAGATCGATGCCTCGACCCGGAATCCGGGGTGGTCCAGCAGCCCCGGAGGAACGGGCGTCAGCGGCAGTGGTGGCAACGGGCTGCTCGAGTGACCGTCCCTGGGGTCGCATACCGCGAACGGGCCGACGTCGGGATCCATCAGGACGCGCAGGTGCGGATCGGCATGATGGGTCCACCAGATCGAAACGCCCAGAGCCGGGTTCCGGCGCAGGTATTCGAAGGCCCGCCACAGGCTGGTCAACCGGGCGACGGCCTCCGGATGAGCCCACCAACTCGGGCACCACACGGCCAACGACCGGTTGAGCCGACGCCGCAACAACGGTGCCAGGTACTCGGCGACGAACACGTCCACCGACGGAAAGAACAGCTTCTCCGGCTCCGGCTCGGGCGCCGGATCGGTCCGCGGCGCCGGCTCGGCCTCGGGCGCGGAGTCGTCCACGTCGCCCCGATAGACGAGCGGTTCGTGTTCGCGAGGATCGCTCATGAGACCTTCTTGAGTGTCATCGGCGCCTGGGCGCTCGGGTCGAACGTGGCGATCGATTGCCGAATCTCCTCGGCGTACTCGGTTTCCCACCAGGGAATCGTGCGGATCAGCGCCGGTTTCGTCCCGCTGAATTGCACGAAGGCACGACCGCGCGGCATCGACGTCAGGTCCGCCACGTCGAGCACGGCCTCGGAGCGCGACGCCTTGTTCACGTTGCTCTCGAAGAAGTCGGTCGACTTGCGGGTGTAACTGGTGGTGCCCGGCTCGAAGATGCCGGAGGCGGCCGAGAGGTCGCCGAGGAATTTGGTGTCCAGGACGCCGCCTCCGTAGACGCGCACGTTGGCCGCGCCCCACAGTTTCGCCATCCCTCCGTCACCCCAAGCCGCGGCCCCCTGGGCCCAGGACTGGAGCATGGTCATCATCACGATGCCGCGTGAACCGAAGTGCGAGTACTTGTCCGGCAGTGCCTTCCACGGGCAGACGTTCGCCGCCTCGTCCAGCACGAAGAGCATCGGGATCGGCAACCGGCCGCCCGGACAGTCCCGTCCGGTGTTCTCGGCCTCCTCGGCGATCGCCGCGGTGAAGGCCGTCACCAGGGGCGCGGCCATCTTGTTCGTCTCTTCGGACAGCATGTAGAGCGTGTCGCCACCGCGGACGAACGCCTTGTAGTCGAAGGCCGGACGGTTCGGCTCGTTCCCCGGTTCGATCCACGCGGTCACCGTCGGCGCGACGAGGAAGGAGACGATCTGGGCGGCCGTGCCGTAGACACCGGCCCGTTGCCGATCCGGCGCGGTGATCACCGAGTCCACCGCGTCCGCCGAGGGGATGTGGCCGTGCTCGCGCAGAATACGCTCGGGGGTGTCGTCGGTGGGGCGGGTGAGCCAGGTGAAGATCTGCGAGATGGGCTTCCCACTGATGGACGCGGCCAGCAACAGATGCGCGATCAGGTCTTCCGCCGCCGGCTCGAAGTATGCGTCGCTGCGCGAGTGGGCGGGTCGGTTGATGGACGAGAACCGGCCCGCCATCTTGACCGCCAGCGTGATGCTGCTGCCCACGTAGGACAGCGGATCCCAGTACCACGTGGGTTTGGCGCCCGCCTGGTTCTGCGGGTCGAACACCCACACCTTGCCGCGCCGGGCCCGCGAGCCGCGTGTCGCGTCGACGATGTCGCGCTTGTTGGAGGTGACGACCACCGCACCGGGCGCCGCGACGATGTTGGGAATTGCCCTCGAGGTCGTCTTCCCGGTACGCGGCCCCCAGATGTCGACGTGCATGTCCTCCCACGAGCCCCACACGTCGACGCCGTGGCGCACGGTCTTGCCGATGTACAGTCCGGGCACTTCGGTCGGATCCAGACCGAACTCGTCCGCCTTCGCCCGCACGCCCTTGGTGGTGGAGGCCCGGAGATCACGGGGCTTGGCCAGGTAGGGAATCGCCCGATCGATGTCGAGCAGGCCGCGTTGGTAGACGATCACGAGGTAGGTCGCGCCGCCGGCCGCCGCGGCCATGACCACGCACAGCGCGACGGCGATGACGGTGGCGCCGGTTCCCGGCCAGGTGTACTTGTCCAGCACCAGTCCGAGCAGGATGACGGGTGGTGGCGGTGGCTTGAGGTCGGTCTCGGCGCGGGTGGCCATGGCGCCGACCCACATCGCCCCGGTGACGGCCATGAGCACGCCCACGACGGCGAGGATCATGTACATGTCGCCGTACGGATTGGGGCCGCGCTTTTTGTTGGTGGAACTCACGTGGAGAACCTCCTTTCTGGCATTCGTGGGGCCTGCCGGCGCCGGAACATCCCTAGATGAGGACGAACTGAGTGATGCTGGATGCGCTGCCGACGATCAGGGTGCCGATGAACACATAGACCACCCCGTGCGCCATCTCCCCGCCGCTGCGGCGCGCGCCGACGAATTGGAAAAGACACCAGAACGCGCTGAAGAAGCAGCCCACCAGGCAGGCCCAGGCCACCCAGCCGGCGCCCTCCATGAGCGGGTCCATCACCTCGGACGGACCCGAGTAGTCCTGGGTGTTGTACGAATTCTTGTCGCCACGGGGTGGTGATTTGATTCCGTTCTGGAACCACGAGTTGTCGCCCAGACACTTGCTCTGCTGTTCGGGCTCCAGGTAGTCGGCCCCCGATGCGTTCTTCAGCATGCAGGGATGGGTGGACAGGTCCTGGAACTTGGACTTGCGGATGTCCGGGCAGCCGGTTTTGTATTTCTCGGGGAGGGCATCGCACGGGTTGTCCCGAATGTTGCTCGGATCCACGTGTCCGGCGGTCTTGTGCTTGTCGTTGAGCAGCCAGTCCTTCAGTTCTTTGCGAACATTGTATTTGCAGAAGTTCGTCAGGTCCGGAACGCCGTCCCGATTGACATACGAAGGACTGCTGGGGCCTCCGTCGCAGCCGCTCACGTCGTTGGAATATTCGCGCGCTGCCTTGCCCGGACAATAGACCTTGAAGACGACGCCCTGGAGATCGCGAGGTATCTGGAGGCAGTTGGCCGGTGGATAATCCGATTCGTCCGCTCCTGCGGGAGTTCCGCCGGTCAGGAAAAAAAGAATCACGGCCGCGACGACCAGCAGAATCCGACCCGGGACCGCGCCCGCCCGCGTTCGACCGAAGCCCGTATCTCGCCTCGTCATGTCACGTCGTCCATTTGCGGTTCGTGTCGTTGATGCGCAGCTCGGACGGCGTGAGCTCGACCTGCACGGGTATACCGGGGCGCCCGCCCACCTTGACCATGAACTTCCCACGCCCGGGAGGAGCCGAGTCGGTGCCCGTCTCGCTGTCCCAGGAGGGGGGAGTGGACCAGTCGGTGATGATCTGCTGCTCGGACTCGGTCATGCTCACGACCTCGGTCAACTGCGGCATCTCCGCGGCCGGCAGACCGCCGCAGATGACCATGCCGGCCCGCTCGACGAAGCCCTTGGCCTTCATCCGGTCCTCTTCGGCGGGTAGCGCCAGCAGGTCCGACATGGTGTGCGTGATCATCGCCATGCCGACGCCGCGTTGGCGGTTGAGTCGGGTCAACGCGTCGACCCGGTCGACCAGCCCGCGTCCGGCGCGCAGGACACGCCACAACTCGTCCAGGATCACGAAGTAGTGCCGCTGCGGCTCCAGTCCGGCGTCGGCCAGGGCCTGGGCGACCGAGATGGCGCCGAACCCGTAGCTCCAGCAGGCCAGCAGGGCCGCGGCCTGAAGTTGGCCCTCGGAGTCGTCGATGCTGCTGACGTCGAAGCACACCGGGCGGTCGTGGTGCATGGCCTCGGTGGTGGGGTGCGCGAAGAGTTCGCCCAGCCGCCCGCCGCCGAGCAGACCGACCAGGGACGCCTCCAGGCCCTCGGTGATGTCCCGGTAGCGGGCGAGATCACCGCGATCCAGTGCCACCGCACGGACCGGGTCGGGCGCGTCCCGCAACAACCGCACCAGATCCGCCATGACCGGGACGCCGTCGTGTCGGTCGTGCAGGACCGTCAGCGCGGCGTTGAGGATGCTCTCCTCGCGGTCCGTCGGCGGGTGCCCGCGCAGGACGGTGACCAGCGAGGCCACCGCGTTCAACCGCCTGCCGTGCGCCTCCGCCAGCAGGGCCTGCCGTGCTTTGAGCGGGAGCCGTGCGGCTGCCTCGGTCACCTCTCCGGGGTCGAGCACGTTGAGATAGCCGCGCCCGCGTCCCAGCGTGATGACCTGACCGTCGAGGGCTTCGATCAGATCCACGTAGTCGGGCTTGAGGTCACCGAAGACGACCGGATTGACGCCGTACCCGGCGAGCCCCAGAGCCTGCCTGCGCACGATCGTGGACTTGCCCAGTCCCGGCTTGCCGAGCACGAATTCACTGGGGTTCAGCAACAGGTTGGCACGCGTGAACCAACTGATCGGGTCGCAGCACACCGTGGCGCCACCGGCCAGGGACCGGCCCAGCGGTACGCCGACGCCGGGCGTGCCCGAGCCCGCGCCGAACGGCCAGAGGCCGCAGACCTGCACCGTCGTGCCCCGCCACTCCGGCGGGGTCTCGACGTACGCGGGTGCGCCCTGACCCCAACCGCGAAAACCCCTGGGCCCCGGCCGTCGAATCTGCGGCCGAGGCTGCTTGCCGGCGGCGTCGGCGGACTGCTTCGCCTTGCGTCCCCAACGTTTGCGCGGCTTGTCGGGCGCGGGCGGTGCCGCGAAGGGCGCCGACGCGCCGAAGGTGGTGTTGTGATCGACCGAAGTGTTGTTCGTCAACGGGCTCGACTCCCTTGTCCGAAGCGCGTGTTCCGGGGATCCGACGGGTTACGCCGCTTCACGCAGAACCTGCGGGAGCTTGAGGTGGTTGGGCAGGACCAGCCCCAACGGGAGCGCCGCCGCGAACGCGGAGGCCTGTGAGCCGTAGACGCGGCGCACGAGAATCCGGGACGAGGCAGTGAGGTTGTCCACCGCGGATGCCGCGAGCTTGATGTCGGCGGCGTCGTTGACGGTGGCGGTGATCAGCATGGCGAACCGCACGAGTCCCGCGCCGGTGGCCTCTTCGCGGGCGGCCTGCTCGGCGGCCTGGACCGCGATCGAGTCGCGGGCATTGGCGACCTTGGACTGCTTCGCCTTGAACATGGCGTCCTTGCGGTCGCGTTCCACCAGTCGAGCCGACGTCGCGGGATCGTGCGGTCGATACAGCAGGGTCACCCGCTTGCGCATGATGTCCGGGTGCGGGGACACCAGTCGGGTCAGCACACTCGAGTACACCTCGCCGCGCGGCGCCTCCGACATCGCCCACGTGACCGAGAAGGCGCTGTCGTGCCGGTAGTGGCCCCACGATTCCTCGGTGGCCGTCGGGCCGGCGTCGTCCCAGCGCAGATCGCTCGTACGCTCGGAACGGGCCTGATCGATGAAGGTGGCCACGCTCGGGTCGTAGGCGACCCGGACCAGTTCGGTCAGCTCCCGACCCGTCATCGGCCGGGCCGGTCCGGCCCCGGTCATCTGCAGGCTGCTGCACAGTCCGGGGAGCCGCATGCCCAGATCGACCGCCATTTCCTCGGCGTTGCGACGTGCCCGTGCTCCTCGCGCGGCCCCCGAGTAGGTGAGTGCCACCCGCGTCGACATCTGGGCCGATCCCTGTCCGTACGCCTCGCTCACTTCCTCCAGCACCTGCTTGGCGAGCGAAGGCGCCTCGGCCACCACGTTGCCGTCGATTTCGCCGCGCAGTCGCTCACCCGTGTCGGGTGCGGCCTCGATCGTGACCGAGGCAGCCACCAGACCCGGCTCGTGGCCGATCTGGGACAACCACAGGCCCCAGTAGGCGACCCACGTGTCCACCTGGTCGGGATCGACGAGGGAGGCGCCGTCGGCGCTGCAGGTGAGGACGACGGTGTGGTGATTGGTCGCGGGGATGGTGACGAGGGCGAACGGTCGGCCGTACGCGTCGTGCGCCTCGAAGAGCTTGGAGGCGGCGGCGAGGCCGGGCAACTTGCAGGTGCCGAGCAGGAGCCGACCTAGCGGGCCCGATCGGTACAGGTGGGCTCCCTGGGCCTTGCCCGCGCTCCACGAGACCCGGGCGGCGGCCCATTGGAAACCGTTGCGACCGTGCTTGTCGCGCATGACCATCGGCAGCAGGGCGAGGGCGATGAGCACGCCCACGACGAGGGCGGCGACGAACGAGATCATCATCACCAGGATGACCAGCAGCAGACCACCGATGCCGGCCACGGTGCCGATGAAGCCGAGGCGACCCAGCCCGGGCGAGATCGGCTTCTGCCAGTTTCCATACGTGCGAACGTCGTGGCTGGTGACGTTACTCATCAGTTGTTGCCCCCTTGGTTCCGGTGTCGCACCAGGTTCGATGCGGCTCCGACGCTCCTCGCGCCGACTGTCAGGACGGCGCCCGCCGCACCGATGTTCGCCGCGTTGGATCCGGCCGCCGGACCGGTCATGGCGAAGACGACCCGGACGGTCGCGGGACCGACCAAGGTGACCAGTGCGAGCACGAACAAGCCGCGGAACTGATCGCTGTAGTCCAGACCCTGGTATCCCGGCGGTGCCCAGAGTCGGGCGCCCGCGACGAAGATGATCATCGATGCGGGCTTCACGAAGATGAACGCGATCAGATACGAGATGTGCCGCTGGAACAGATTTCTGCCGGCCGCGGTCGAGGTGGCCGCGGCGGTCAGTGGGAGTGTCCCGGTCAGCACGATCACGAAGAACAGGCGGGCCGTCATGTAGAAGTACTGGACCATGTTGGACGAGATGATGATCAACGCGGCCAGCAGGAAGAGCACGATGGAATCGAACCCCTCCAGACTCTGCGCGAATCTGTCCGCGGCCTCCTGGAGTGCGCGGTCCGTGTTGGCCGCGCCGTTGGTCTCCGGACTGAGTCCTCGGACGACGATCCAATCGGTGAATCCCTGACAGGCCCGGACGGCGACATTGACCAGGAAGATCGCACTGCCGGTGACCAGGACGAGAGTGATCGTGCCCTTGATGACGTCCTTCACCGAGCTTGCGTCGCGCGTGTAGGCGAGTTTGAAGCCGGCGAATATGACGCAGGCCAGCGCGAGGAAGTAGGTGAACGGGTTCGTGTGCCGGGTCAGGAAGTCGGTGGTGTTCCTGCTGCACGGATACGGTTTCGTGCGGTCCGTGTACTTGCCGGTGCCGTCGTCGCAGTCCGTCTTGTCGGTTTCGCTGATCAAGGGATCCGGTGCCTTGATCCACCACAACAACGTCGTGCGCACCGCGTTCTTGCTCTGATCCCGAATGAACGTGATGGGTTCGTTCAGGAACTTGCTGTCCTCACCTTTCGCGTTCTGCGCGACCACGTTGTTGTCGGGGCAGACCGAGGTCTTCGAGGTGGTGTCGCACGACGGCAGGTCACCGGCGGCCGGCTTCGCGTAGTCGGACCAGGACAGGTGTTGCTGGATGCACAGCGGGCGGGATTGGGGCGGTGCCATTGTGCACGGGTGCTGCTTCTTCTCCAGCATTTGCCGTACCTCGACGCACTTGACCTCGCGCTTCTCGTTGGCCCCGCCGTGCTTTCCGTCCATCAGGACGCACGGGCTCTGCGCTTTCTCGGCACCGTCCAGCATGAAGGATCGGTTCTGGGGCTCCTCCAGTGTTTTGGGCTCGTTGCCGAGACCGCCGGCCGCCTCCAAAGCCTTACCGGTGAGGTTGAGTTCGTTCTTGCGCCATTTATCCAGGTCTTCCTTCGCCTTGGCCGAGTCGCCGCCGATGAGCTGGAAACCGTTCCACGAGCCGGTTTCGTCCTTGGCGGAGGAATCTTCGCCCGGGCAGTAGAAGGTCCACTTCGATCCTGCGGCATTGTCCGGAAACCAGACGCAAGATTTGTCATATTTGTCCACGGCCATGCTGGGGTGGCCGCTTTGCAGGACGAGGAAGGACAGCACGAAGCCGAGGAGCACGGCTGCCCGCGCCGCGATCAAGAATGCCCTGCGTCCGGTCGGGCGGTGGGCGGCCCGAGGCCGCGTGATCCGCCATGTTTTCCGCTCCACGTTTTAAGAGCCCCCCCAGGGAACGAACCCCTCCAGCGAGATCAGGTTTCTTCCTATCGGCGCGTCGGCGCCGTCCGGCTGGAGCTCCAACTTCCAGTCGCCGTGCGTCCAGACGACCGTGTGCACGAACGCCTGCAACTTGCCGTCCGGCGTGCGGCGCGCGATTTCCAGGGAAGCGGATTGGAAGCTGTAGGTGACGAACTTGAAACCGGCGATCTGCGACATGCTCCCGGGCTCCGGTGGTCGCGGGGCGCCACGGGTCAACTCCCGTTCGATGCGCGGAAGCGAATAGGCGTCCGCACTCGGCCCGGGCAGAACCTGCTCGGCGACCACTCGGAGCCAGTTTTCCGCCAAGGCGTACCGGGTGGTGATCTGCGCGACCGCCAACAGGGCGCCGGTGGGGGTCTGTTGGTAGCAGCGGGCCACGTCGCCCTGGGTGACCATGGGCCCGGCCGTCGAAGAGGCCGGCAGCAATACCGTGCGGAACGACTGCCAGGCGACGTCCCGAGGGGGTTGCGTCGGGCGGGTCACATCCGTCACCGGCGTGAAGGGACACTCGTTCGTTTCGGCGGACACGGAGTCCGGGACGGGAGCCAGGGTCACCGGGGCGAGGTTGGGCGCCGTGGAAGGCGGGGCGGATCGGGTCTTTCCGTCGTTGCCCGCCACGGCGAGATAGACGGCACTGAGGACGACGAACAGGATGACAAGTGCGGATGCGATGAAGCCGGGCTGTGTGAAACGGCTGCCTTCATCGTCGTATCCGCTCGATGCCGACTGTTCCTTTCTCAACCAGGCCATGCGCTCTACTCCGGATGGGGCCGCGAATCACGGTGAAAGGAGGACGGATTCGCGGCTCAGGTCACCCAGTTGAAGATGGTGGCCAGACTGCCGGAAACGATCACCGTGAGCATGGCCATGCCGAGTCCGACGAAGGACGCCTGCCCGCCGTCCTTGTGCGCCTTCCAGATCATGCCCGTGCATACCAGGGCGACCAGGAACGAGAAGGCGAGGATTCCGTAGGACACCACACCGGCGACCTTTGCGATGCCGTCGGTCAAACCGTTGTCCGGAGTGAAAGTCTTCGGGTTCGGCACGGACCGGCCGGGCGGCGGCGTCGGCGTCGGCTTGTCTTTTCCATCGGTTGCCCAACCCTGTATTCCGTGAATCGCTGTGAACACAGTAGTTATCACCAGGGGCCTCGGTTTCTCGCAACAACGTGGCTTAGATCTCCGGCCAGTCGGGCCAGCGGCTTCGGGAGTTCGGCGACCGGAGGGGTCTCCCCGAATCTCCACGGTTCGATCCAGGGGACGGCCCAGGTGCGGGGAAAGGCCCCGGCCACCAGCTTCACCAGATCGCGCAATGGTTTGGGCAGGGTGCCGGGCGCGTCGGCGACCGCCACCAGGCCCAGCAACCGGACCTGCGGCACGCCTCCCGAGGCCCACTGCCGGGCGGCCGTCTGTGCCGCCCGCAGACCCGGGACATTGGTGCGGGCGACGAGCAGGACGCTCGCCGAGGTGCCGTCACCGGGGACCGGCCAGTGCCGATCCGCGTCCCGACCGTCGGGGAACGTGGCGCTCAACATGCCGACTCCGGCACCGCCGTGACAGCCCAGCCACCACCACGGCGCCTGTTCGTTCGGGTGAAGGTGCCGAATCGGCAGACCCCCGTCGTGCGGAGGCAGTACCGCCCCGGGCCGAGGCCGAGTCGGCAACATCGTGGGCGGCGGGGCCGGTTGCGGGGCCAAGACCTCGGGCGATTCGGTGACGGTGGCGGTAATCCACGGATTGGTAACCGTCGGCTTGCTCATCGCACCTCCAGCCTCAACTCTTGGATCGGCTTTTTATCGCATGTGGATTTCACGCGACTCCAACGTGCCCGCCGTCCGGGCGGCCGCACGCAGGTGGACGCCACTGCACCTTGGGTGGGTGATATCTCGAACGCGCCGATTATTCGCCCTTGTTCCGGCTCCGGAGACCGGTCCGGTCGCATCGGATTCCTGCGGCAAGAGTACAAGAGCGCAAGCGGCCACCGATTCGGTTTTCCGGTTACACATTGCACTGGCAAAGGGCCGGACAGGCGAATACGAGTTTCGATGTGCACAGTGAATGTGCGCGATGCCATGACCGGAACGCGCCGGCGCGGTCACCGACCGGATGTTTGCAACTGCAACGGCGGTGCGATCGCCCGGCGGTGGACCTGCATGGGGCGGGCGGGGGTTGTAGGGGCACAAGTGGGCCGGTCATACGTACTGTAAGTGAACAATCGGAGCAAACAGGGCATCGGCAGGCGCTCCAAGATTTCTACTAGCGAATCTCTTGTTTGCTACTGCAATTCGATCTACATTCCCGGACATGAGATCCCGAGCACTTCCGGCTTGCGCGGCCGCGGCCCTCACGGTCGCGCTCGGTGCCGCGTCGGCACTGTCCGCCGGGCCGGCCGCCTACGCGACCGAACTCGAAGGACTGGCACCGGTGATGCTGGTGCTGGACGCCTCCGGTTCGATGAACGAGCGGGCCGCGACGGAGACCAGAATCGATGTCGCCAGGAAGGCGATCACGACACTGGTCGACACCGCGCCGGAGGGCTCCCGACTGGGACTGACGGTGTACGGCACCGGGCAGAGCGGATCCACCACCGACCGGGCCGACGGCTGCCGTGACGTCACGGTGGTACAACCCGTCGGCAGTGCCCGCGGACCGGACCTCAAGGCCGCGGTACAGGAGATCCGACCGATGGGCTGGACGCCGATGGGGCCGGCCCTGCGCAAGGCCGCCGCGGCGCTGCCGAACGAAGGCCCGCGCTCGATCGTGCTGGTCTCCGACGGCGAGGACACGTGCGCGCCGCCCGAACCCTGCCAGGTGGCGCGGGAACTCGCCGCTCAAGGCGTGGACATGCGCGTGCACACCGTCGGCTTCGCGGCCGACCCCAAGACCCGCGCCCAGCTCACCTGTATCGCTCGCGCCTCCGGCGGCACCTACGCCGACGCCCCGGACGCGGCCTCGCTGGAGCGCGAACTCACCCGGGTGACACAGCGCGCGCTGCGCAGCTACGAACCGACCGGGATCGCGGTCGACGGCGGCCCGGATCCGGCCCGCGCCGCGGCGCTGGCTCCCGGGAGCTACCTGGACGAGTTGGCCGACAAGGAGGTGAAGTACTACGCCGTGGACGTGCCCGCGGGCTACACCGCCTACGTCTCGGGCACCACCGTCAGCAGGATCAAGGGCCTCGAAGCGCTCGACGTCAAGCAGATCGGGGAGCGCGGTTCCGGCTTCTGCACCTCGGACACCGGCCTCGACCAAAACCTGTCCAAGGTCGTCACGGCTTCCGTGCGCTGGACGGCCTCCGGTACCGGGGCCAACGGATGTGGTCGACCGGGAAAGCAGGTGTTCTCGGTGACCCGCCGCGGTACAGGGCCGCCGGCGCCGCTCGAACTCCAGGTGCTGCTCGAACCGCAGGCCCTGGACCCAGGTCCCGCCGAAGCCGACATCGCGCGATACACCGAGCCGGGCGGCGCGGTGCGACCGGTGGTCGGTGGTGGCTCGTTCGCCTCGGCCACCACCCTGCCCGGTTCCGGCCACTACACCGACACCCTCGCCCCGGGGGAGTGGGCCTTCTACCGGGTCCGCCTCGACTGGGGCCAGAGCCTCGCCTTCCAGACCCGGGTCGGCGGTGGGAAGGAGATCATCGGAGTACAGACCCACTTCTACAATCCCATCCGCGAGCAACTGGCCCAGGACTCTTGGGGCGTGCACGACACCGAGCACATCTTCGCCAAGGGACTGGATCCCTTCGCCACCAGGCCGGTGCGCTTCCGCAATCGCAGCGACCGGCAACAAGAGGTCGCCGACATGCTGCCCGGCTGGTACTACATCGCCGTATCGGCCCAGGGCGAAGGGGAGTTGCGCTCGCTGGCCGTCGACGTGTCGGTGACCGGCAGCAAGGAACCCGGCCCGGTGTACGCGCACGCTTCCGGACCCGCCGGGTCCTCGACCCCGCCGGCGAACGAGTCACCGGCCACGCGCAACCCGATCCGGACCGAACCCAGGCTCACCGACTCGTCCGCGCGGGACGAGAAATCCGCAGCCTACGGCGGCCCGCTGGTCTGGGCCGGACTGCCCGCGGCGATCGTGCTCGGCGCCGGTCTCGCGGCGCTGTTGCTGCGGCGACGATCCTCCCGGAACGCGGGAAACCTGTGAACGCGCGCACCCGAACCGAACCACGAACGCAAAGGACGAGGAGATGACTTCCTCTCTCGACACCGGTCCTGCGGCGACGATCGACCCGAACCCCGCGAACCCGAACCCCACGAACCCGAATCCCATCACGAACGCAAAGGACGAGCAGATGACTTCCTCCCCCATGCCGCACAGCCGAGGCCGAGGCGGCGGTACCCGACGAGGCGGCTTCCGAGCCGTCGGCCCCCGGGCGCCGCGTGGCTCGTACGGTCCGCACCCCGGCTTTGCTCCGGCTCGCGACGACGCGACGTGCTTCGCACGGACGGCCCGGGGCAACTGAGACGCGAAACCGGACGCCGACCCCGACGGGGGTCGGCGTCTTTTCGTCGCCCCCGGCTCAGGCCGACCGCGAGACCATCTCCTCCGGCAGCATCCGGATCAACCAGTCGCGCACCGCCTCGGCCAGCTGCGTCTCCTCGAT
The DNA here is from genome assembly GCF_055557415.1 of Embleya sp. L77. NCBI lineage: Bacteria > Bacillati > Actinomycetota > Actinomycetes > Kitasatosporales > Streptomycetaceae > Embleya > Embleya sp. L77. The sequence continues at coordinate 1,687,715 of NZ_CM145710.1, read as the reverse complement.
CCCGCGCCGGTCGAAGATCCGGAACCGCTCCGGGTCGTCCGCCGCGAGCAACCGGAACAGAGCCACCTTCTCCATGAGTTGGCCCGGTTCGGGGTTCTGCTCTCGGTCCTGGTGGCGCAACCGCTCGACGACCGCCTCCGGTTCGTCCATGGTGAGCAGCACCACGTCGGGCAGCGGACGCCACTCGGCGACGGTGGACAGGAAGCGTCGGGCGGCCCAGTGCGCCCGGTCCGAGTCGCCGGGATGACGGGTGACGGCGTCCTCGATCGCCGCGCTGTACACGCCGCGCTGCTCGACGACGGTGCGGCCGGCGGCCAGGAACAGCCGGGTCGATTCGTAGCGATGAGTCTGCATCGCGACCAGCGTCAGGGTCTCGGAAGCGGACCGTCCCCCGCGGATGTACGGCTCGCCCCCGACCGCATCGGCCAGCGCCATCAAGGTGGCGAAGTCCGGTCGGGCGTTCGGCTCGCGAGCCGACCCGACGAAGATCCGCGGAGGAGAGGAGATCGAGCGCAACAGCGCGGAACCGATGTCGTGCGCTTCCAATCCCTCCACTCCCAAAAGCAGGCCGGGGCGACGGGTTCGAGGACCCGCCGGTGTCGTGGATTCGCGTTTGCGTGTTGCCTCTTGAGCATTCTGCGGCATGCCCATATCCTCGCGAACCGCGACGGTGCGACAAAGGCCGCGACGGGCACCGGGGACCGGTAAACACCCGAGTAATAAAGGGAGTTCGCGCCCTCGGCGACGCCTGGGCGGCACGCTCCCACCGGCATCACGCCGAAGACCACCGTGACCGCGGGGCGAGTCACCGCGGCCACGGGGTCGATCGGATCGCGGCCGCCGGCCACTTCGCACCTCACGCCGGGTGGTCCGGCCCACGGCAGGAGGTCCCCGAGGCATCCGGGGCTTGCTTGGACAGCGTCTCCTGAACCGGGCCGGCGGGACCCCGACTGGGCCGGGTACCCGCGGGCTCCCGCCGCACCACCTTGTCGCTCCGGACCATCCGACGGCGTCCGGGCAACGGCGTTCATCGTCGCGAACCGCCGGCCATGTGGGAAAGGACGGCGTGGGTACCACGGTCCGGTAAATGCACTGGTAGCATCCGCGCTCCGGCGATGCTCCGTCGACGCTGCGCCGATCTCTGCCGACGCCTCCGCCGACGCTCTACCGCGTCCGTTCCGAACACCGGCCGTACACCGGCCGCGACCCGGCCCGAGTCCCCTCTACAGACACGAACGCCGGGAGGCGGGCATGCCGCGCCCCCCGCTCGAACACTGCCACCTACCCGCCGGTGGCGGCTTGACGGCGACGCCCGCATACATCCACTGCCGGTCGGCGTGGACTCGCGGCAGTCGGTCCGTGCGCCAGGACGCGACCGGAACCACGCCGGGTTCGATCAGGGTCAGCCCGGCGAACAGCGCGCCCACCTCTCGAGCGGTGCGCGGGAACAGCGGGGTCGCCGACTGCCGGTACGTCGCTGCGGTCGCGCGGGCCGCCTCCGGGCGCAGATCGGCGGCGGCGTGCGAGAGCAGCAGCACACTGCCCGGCTTGGTCGCGGCCATCACCTCGGCCACCGCGGACCAGGGATCGTCGGCGTCCGACAGGTAGTGCAGGACCGCGGTCAGGACCACCGCCACCGGCCGGTCGAAGTCCAACCCGTCTCGCCCGGCGGCCTGTTCCAACAGGGCACCGGGATCGCGAAGGTCCCCGTCGACCACGGACACCCGACCGGGGCGGGCGGACAGCGCCCGGGCATGCGCGAGGACCATCGGATCCCTGTCGACGTACACCGCCCGCGCGTGCTTCGTCCCGAGCAGCGCGCACTCGTAGGTGTCACCGGCCGCCGGGAGACCCACCCCGATGTCCAGGAACTGCCGGATCCCGACCCCGGTCGCGAACGACACCGCATGGCGCAGGAAGGCGCGATTGGCGAGGGCCATCGCGCGGACTTCCGGCGCCAGGGCGAGTACGGTCTCGGCGGTGCCGCGATCGACCGCGAGGTTGTTCTTGCCGCCGAGGTAGTAGTCGTACATGCGGGCGGCATGCGGGAAATCGGTGCGTATTCGCGGCGGTCGTGCCGACGGCACCTGTACCGACAAGTGCTCCTCGGGCAGGCACCCGACGGAGGAGCGGCAGTCCGTGGTCCGCTGGGACATCACCATCATCGACCTTCCCGATTCTCGGGTCGCGGTCCGGCCCGACCATCGGCGCGGACGGCGCGGCACAACTCCTCGCCGCCGAACCGCCGTACGCAGGGCAGGGCACGTGTCTCCTTCGGCATCGGCCATGGGGTTGCCGACCTGCGTTCCGGCAGTGTGCGCGAGCGGACGCCCTTCCGCCAGTCGCCGGAGGGGGGTTGCAGCAACGTTGCAACCACGGCCGCCCACCGGCTCCTTGCCCGTCCCGTGGAAGGGCCGGCACGGAATGCGTGATGCCCCGGTGGATTGGCCACCGGGGCATCACGTGGGCGTGAGGGCCCGAAATGTGTTGTCGTTGTGGGCGTAGGTCGTAGTAGGTAGCCGAAGCCGGTGGTTCGTAGCGGGTGGTTCGTAGCCGGAGGTTCGTCGTTCGCAGCTCCCGGCCCCGTGGTTCGCAGTTGCCGGCTCGTGGTTCGCAGCTCGTGGTTCAGTGCGAGCGCGGCGGGGTGCCGGGCGGGTGCTCCGGGCGGCGGGGGGTTTCGAACGCCTGGGTCACCTCGTGCGATTCGGGTGCCGTGCCCGGGGCGTACGTGGCTTGGTCGGGTCGCCACGTCGTCGAGAGAGGCGGCGTGTCGGGGGGTTCGGGCCGAGGCTGCGCCACCGGGCGGGCGGGTGGCCCCGTGTCGGGGGGTTCGGGGCGCGGTTGCGCGACCGGGCGGGTGTGTGGCGGCGCGGGATCGGACACCGTGGGTCCGGTGGACGGCGACGGGGATGCCGCGGTGGGTGGGTGCGTCGGAGCGGTCGGCGACATGTGCGCGGTCCATGGCGAGGCCGATGGTGCGGGCGCGGTGCCGGCGAACCGGCGGCGCAGCAGGTAACCGAGGCCCGCCGCGAGCAGGAGGGCGAACACCGCGCCGCCCGCCGGCGTACTCCAATCGGAGGCCACCGAGGACGAGTTGCCGCCCGTACCCGCCACCGGCGGCGCGGTACCGCTCGCGAGTGGTTGCGTCGTCCCCGAGGGAGGTGCCTCGGGGACCGTGCCGCCCGTCGGGCGAGGGTCCTCCTCGGGCCCCGCCGGCTGATCCGGACGTTGGACCACGGTGCCCTCGACCGACACCTCCAGCTTCACCGGCACCACGATGCCGCGCTGGGGCCCCTGGGCGCCCGAGATGGACATCTGGATGTAATAGGAGCCGCGCAGCGCGTACTTGTCGTCCTTGAACTCCTTGAACGAGCCTTTGGTGCCGTCGAAGTTCTCGTACTTCTTGCCGTCCCCCACCGTCCATGCACCCGAGGTGGCCTCGAAGTGGGTGGTTCCGGGCAGGATTTGGTTCGTCGGGTTGTCCAGGAGCGGAATGGCCTCGCGCAGCGGGTTGTAGAGATTGAGGACGAACCGGGGACCCTGCTTGTGTGGGAAGTCGGCCGGAATGTCGACGGACCCCTTGATGGAGAGCTTCTGCCCGGGCTGCACGAACACCCGCCAGAAGAGAAAGTCGCCCACGACCATGCTCTCGCGGTGGACCCCCGGTCCGATTTCGCCGGCGCTGTTGAAGGAGAAACCGCTCGGGCCGTCGGCAGCCGCCGCGGGAGCGGCGGCCACCACGCCGACGGCCGGTACGGCCAGGACCGCGGCGACCGCAGCCAGTGCCCTGCCTACGCGCATGACGTCGTTCACGCCTGCCCCCTCTGCCCACGCCGGGAGCCGGCCAGGAACGACCCGAGCGCGCCGCCCAGCAACACGGCGCCGGCAATCAGGCCGACGGTCACCGCGGTGCCGGGTCCGCCGTCGTCGTCCGAGGACGCGGTGACCCGGGCGCGGGTGTCGGTGCCGGGTGCCCCGGAGGGCGGGCCGCTCGCCACGGGTGCCGAGCGCTCGGGTGTGGGGTTGTTCGCGGCGTTCACCGCACCGGGACGCTTGGGATGGCTGATCAGGAGTTCGAGCAGGATCCGGCGCTGCGGATCGACCTCGGCGTTGTGCGAGATGCGCAGGCAGCCGATTCCGTCCGGGGCCCGGGCGGTGCTGTTCGACCCGCCGTTCGCGCCGGTGGTGACGATGTTGTTCGCCTCCAAGGCGACGCCCTCCTTCAGGATCCAGCTCTGGGGTTGGTCCGCGGGACCCGAACGGATGAACAGGTGGGTCAGAAAGGCCGAGTTCTCCCGGTCGTCGCCCGCGCGCATGCGTTCGGAGAAGATCGCGGTGGCGCCGATGGCAAGGTCCTCGTCCGGGTTCTTGCGAATGCGGTACCACAAGTCCCGACTGGTGACGAAGGCGTCGAGGTACTGACCGTCCTCGACCATCGGCGCGTTCGCACAGCCGGTCGTCGCCCCCCGGATGGGTCGGCCGGACGCGTCGTAGGGAGTCCAGGCCCGTCGAAAGAGGCTGGACATGTTGGAGACCAGCGAGTCGGTGTCGTTCGCGTCGGCGTAGACCCCACCGCCGGCGGTGGAGATGCACTTGAGTTGCTCCCGGGCTGCCCCGGAGACGTTGAAGCCGACCGTGTCGACCGTCAACTTCGTACCGCGCGCATTCAACTCCCGGGCCACCTCGCAGGGTTGCGGAGGTGCGCAGGTGTCCTCGCCGTCGGAGACCAGGATGACGTGTCGCTCGCCCTGGGTGCCGAGGTCGTCGGAGGCGGCGCGCAGGGCGTTGCCGATCGGAGTGAAGCCCACGGCGTTCAGGGCGGCGACCCGCTGCCTGGCCGCGGTTTTGGCGCCCTCGCCCATCACCGCGACCGGCACCAGGAGTTGGGTGTCGGCGCAGCCGGCGGCCTTGTCCGCGCCGGGATACGTGGCGCCGTAGACGCGGATGCCCACCTGGGCGTTGGCCGGAGCCGCGTCGATGATGCGGTTCACCGCCTGCTTGGCGGCCTCCAGGCGGGTCTGTCCGCCGGCGTCGTTCTGCTTCATCGAACCGGACAGGTCGAGTACCAACTCCACCTTGGCCGGCACCGCCTCGGCCGGTGGAGCGGGGTCGGCCGCCGCGGCGGACACCGGCCCGTACAGCGCCAGGGTCACCGCGCCCAAGGCGACGGCCGAGCGGGTGCGTAGGTATCGGATCACGAAGTCGATCATGGGATCCAATGCCTCGGATGCCAAGGGGGAGGGCCCATCACGGTTCCCTCACAGCACCATGAGGGACCGGATGGTGCCGAGCCCTGGACGGCGGTCGCCGTTCCGTGCTTCGCTGTCGGCGGTCGACCACCGCCACCCGGCGGCGACTTGCGGGAAGAGGAGCGCCGGGCGGTCTCGTAGGACACGTAAGAGGAACGCCGCCGGGCGGAGGCGTAGGACGCGTAGGACACGCGAGGGGAGCGCCGCCGGGCGGACGCGTAGCGCTCCTGAGAAGAGCGCCGAGCCGGCCGAGTGGAAGGAGCGCCGGGGCGGTCACGTGCCCTTCCGCTCGCGCCTCCCGCGTGCCCGGCGGGGTCCTTGCGACGCCCGTGCCGCCTGCGGACCCGCGCCGGACGACGGGGGACACGACGAGCAGGCTCGCACGGTCGGTCTCGGTCACGGCAGCGTGAACCAAGCCCGAGCCTGTCCGCGGGTCGGCCTCATCCTCGACGTCGCCGTCCGCGATCGATAGCCATATCGCGCACGATCGGCCCCACGGCGTGTACGGGCCCGTGCGCGGGGCGACGAACGGGATGCGTCGTCCCTTTTCGTGACCGTGCGTGATCGAGGCCCAGAACCCGGCGCGCTGAGCGCAAGACTTCCTGGACCCAATGGGACTTGGCAGCGCGGTCACGGGGTCGCAGTCTTGTCCAACGGCCTTGTAGGCCAATGGTTTTCGGGCACCTCGGACCGTCGGCTACAGACTTGCGCGAGCCGTCGGCGCCGGTTGCCGCACCGAACTCGAGCAGTCCCGTTCCACGGGTATGGATCCGGCGCCGCCATCGGACGCGCCGCGCACGACAACCGACGCGATACACATCTCAGGGGGACATATGTCGATTCGGACTGTGGGTGTCGAAGAAGAGTTTCACATCGTCGACCGACGGACGGGGCGGTTGACCCCGGCCGGTACGGAACTGCTCGCCGAGCTTCCGGCGGTTGGTTTCACCGGCGAAGCCAAGGAAGCCTCCATCGAGACCAACAGCGAACCCCATCTCGAACTGGCGGACCTGCGCGCCGACTTGATTCGCTCCCGCACGCTCTTGGCCCAGGCCGCGGAGAAGATCGGCGTCGCGGTGATCGCCTCGGGGACCGCGCCGTCGATGGAACTGACGGACTCGCCACAGGCCGCGGGGGATCGCTATGCCGCGATCAAGCGCGACTACGCGTTGGTGGCGGACGAACAGGTGGTGTGCGGTCTGCATGTGCACGTCGGCGTCGAGGATCGGGACGTGGCCGCCCGGGCGATGTCCTGGATCTCCCCGCACCTGCCCACCCTCCTGGCGCTGTCGGCGAGTTCCCCCTACTGGCTCGGTGTCGACACCGGCTACGCGAGTTGGCGCAACATGCTCTGGCAGCGGTGGCCCTCGGCGGGCCCGGCGGACGACTTCGCCTCGGCCCGAGAGTACGACGACATGTTGGAGGGCATGGTCCGCTCGGGGGTGATCCTCGACCTCGGCATGCACTACCAGGACCTGCGCCTGTCCTCGCACGTACCGACGATCGAGATGCGCATCTGCGACGCCTGTCCCGACGTGGACACCTCCGTCCTGATCGCCCTCCTCTTCCGTGCCCTCGTGCAACGCGGCGTTCGGGCGGCCGAGAACGGAGAACAACCCCGACGGCATTCCCAGGCGTGGTTGCGCGCCGCGACCTGGCGGGCCGCCCGCTCGGGACTGGAAGGGCTTTTGATCGACCCGACGACGATGGCCACCGATTCGGCGCGCGTGGTCGTGTGGCAACTGATCGAGGAACTGATGCCGGACCTGGTCGCCTCCGGCGACCTCGCCTTCGTCCGGACCGTCGCGCGACGGCTGTTGGAAGAGGGCAGCAGCGCCGCCCGGCAACTGCGCCTCAAGGACCCGTCGCCGCGCGCCGCCGTGGAGCTGCTGCGCGCCCAGACCCTTACCTTCGCCGACTTCCCGGGTGCCTTTGCGAAACCCCAAGGCGGCGCAACGCCGAACCCCACGACTGCGGTCCCGACCCGGACCGCCGACTCGTCGACGCTGGTCGCCTAGGCTCGACCCTTTTGTCTTCGACGCGGTCGGCGAAACGGCGCGAGCGCGTGACCCCTCGGCGATCGTCACGACCCGCGTGATCCTTCGGTGACCACCACCGACCCGGTGACCACCACGACCCCACGAAGCAGCGCGCTGGAACCGGTGCCTACCGCCCCCCGCACCGTTTCCAGCGGCTTTTATTTGCTCGGGCCTGCCGTCGGGCGGCCTGCCGACCGGCCGGGCACGACCGTCGGCCTACGACCCCGCCGCGACCGAGCGGCGGTCCAGGGAGTCACCCACGAGATGGTAGATGGCGTTCTGCGCCGCGACATGCTTGTCGACCTCAGCCGGCGTGCGGTCCGTGCCGTCCATACGACCGGTCATCTCGTAGATGAAGTAGCGGTACAGCGATTCGCTGACCCAGCCGTACTTGTCCTCGAACGGCTTGGTGATCGGGTCGGCCGGTTGTATGACCTGGTTGTACACGCCCGCGTCGCTGTCGGCGAGCGTTGCCGCAGCGATCGCGGTGGGCATCTCCAGCACGCCGACGGTGGTCTGGACGTTGTTGGCCTTGTCCACGTACAGCGCCGCGACCGCGCGGGTGCACCCCAACTTCTTGATCAGTTCGGCGGCTTCTCCGGAGGCGATCGGGGCGCAGGTGTCGAGGATCTTCACGCAGGTTCGGGTCAGCGTGCCGCCCGGGTACTTGTACGGGAGCTCGGGGAGGCCGAAGACCTCGTCACCGGTCAGCGGCACGGAGTTGGTCGAGGCCGAGCGCAGGTCGTCCTTGGTGAGCGTGCCCCGGGTCGGCTTCGCGGTCGCGGTGATGGTCGCGCACGGCCTCGGCGTCGGGCCGGTGGAGCCCGTCGGAGCGGCGCCGGGTGAGGTGAGGGTGGAGGCAGACGCAGCGGGTGCGCCGGGCGCGGCCGGAGGTGTCGACGGCCCGGGCGGCCGTGTGCCCGCAGCCGGGGAAAGGGCCCGGGCCCTTTCGTCGTTGCCGCCGCCACACGCGCTGGACGTGGCCAGGACGGCCAATGCGCAGGCGATCACCGCGATACCCCTGACCTGCCCCCGTCGGGCGGCGGCCGGGGACGTGCGGCGGGCGTCGTGCGCATGTTGCGTACCGTGCTCGGACATCGGGACTCGTTTCGCATCACGGCCGCCGTCCGGCGGGCCCGCTGGGGCGGCCGGATCCGGTCGCACCGGCTGACAATCGCGGGAAACCTACCATCGGGTCGCGCAGCAAGATCCACTTCACGGACCGATATCCCGAACTCCGCGCGAATTGGCTGATGCGGAACGCCTGCGGCCGGCCGGCCGGATGCGGGTGGTCGGCGCCGGAGCGTGCGCACTCGCGGGCGGGCGGACGGGCGGATCGGGACGGCGTCGTGGAGGCGGAGGACGCCCGTGTCGTGATGGAACCCCTCGACTCGCCCCAACGCGCGACAGCCGACGCACGCCCCACCCACCGCTCCTCGACTCGCCCCACGCGCGGCAGCCCCTGCTCTGCCGCCCGACGCACGCACGCCGCCTCCGGCACCCTTCGACCGGCCCCAACGCGCGGCAACCCCCGCCCTGCCGCTCCGCGTGCTCAGACCGTCAGTGCCCGTTCCGCGCGTAGTGCCGCCGCGATCTCGACGCAGCGGCGGGTCTGGGTCCGGGCGAGGTCGAAGGAGAGCATCGTCGGGTCTTCCGTGCCGCCGGCAGGTGCGGGTGTGGGCGTGGGCGTGGCGACCGAGCGTTTCGCTTCGCTCGTCGAATCGCCGGGTAGGGGCCGGTAGACGATGCCGAAGCTGCGCATCAGTCCGCCGTGCAACGTACCGGGGGCGGGCGCGGTGACGAACACGCCGAACACCTGATGCTCGGTGCGGCGTTCCCATTCGTCCCGCATCTCGCGCGCGGCCGACGCGGTCGCCGGCGCGGTGGCGGAGTCGGCGAGCCGGCGCAACAGCGCGACGACGTCGCCGTTCCGGGCCGGGGCGCCGAGCACCACGACGTCGGCCCAGGTCAGATCCCGCGTCGTCGCCGGTGGATCGGCCTTCGCGTCGGTCGGTGGCCGGTCCGGCGTCGCCTCGGGCAGCCTGCGCAACCGCACCTCGGCGCCGGTGTTCCAGGCGACCGCCGCCACCGCGTCGGCCAGCGCCCGAACACACTCGGCGGTGTCGTGGTAGATCACTGCGACCTTGATACTCATCCTTCTCGTCTCCTCTGCCGGTACTCCGACGCCCGGCCCGCGTTCGCGGGTCCGGCCCGGGCTCACCTCACGCTATGCGCGGGCGGACCGTGCGGAGCTGCCCGTACACGCCACGAAGAGGACCCCTCGCGCCAGACGGTTCGTCGCCACACGCCACCACCCGTTCCGGTTCGATCGAGCCGGGCCGATCGACCCGGCCGTCCGCCGTCACCCCACCGCCACCTGAATCGCCGTCAGCCGACCCTGCCGACGCAACTCACCCCGCCCGCACGCAACTCGCCCCGCCCGCATGCAGCACCCCCGCCCGGTTGCAGCCCCCGCCCGGCCGCCACCGCCTGACCCACCGGCGCCCGCGGCAGCTTCGAACGATCAGTTCGCCGCCCACCAGATTCTGCGGGGACACCCACAATCCGCGCCTGCCCTTTTTCGCCTCGACCCGCCGGCCGGGCAAGCCCGCACACACCCCGCCCGCGTCGCCGCCGACGACCTCGCCCGGATCCGGCCGCGCAACGACCACGGCCGCACAACGACCACCGCACCGCCGACCGCAGCCCGGAGCCCGCGTCGCAGCCCCCAGCGGCCCCCCAGCGGCCCCCGCGGCTCCCGACAACCCGAGCCGGCCCCGCAGCAGCCCAGCACCAGCCCGGCAGCAGCCCCCAACAGCCCCGCACCCCAGCCCCGGTGGGCTACCGTCACTGTGCCCCGTCCGCCCGCCCCCGCCGCCCCGAACCCCGCCCGACCCGCCCGACCCGTACCCGCACCCAGGAGACCCGATCGATGGCGCTGGACCCGCTGGACAGCCGAATCATCACCGCGCTCATCGACGACGCGCGCTCGACCTACGCCGAGATCGGCACGCGGGTCGGCCTGTCCGCGTCCGCGGTCAAGCGGCGGGTGGATCGGCTGCTCGCCGCCGGCGTGATCACCGGCTTCTCCGCGTCGGTCGAGCCCGCCGCGCTCGGCTGGACCACCGAGGCGTTCGTCGAGCTGTACTGCGTCGGGCGCACCTCGCCGAGCGAGATCGGCAAGGCGCTGGCGAAGTTCCCCGAGGTGGTCTCGGCCAGCACCGTCACCGGCGACGCGGACGCGGTGGTCCACCTGCTCGCGGCCGACGTGCAGCACTTCGAGCGGGTCCTGGAGCGGATCGCCGCCGAGCCGTTCGTGGTGCGCTCGAAGAGCTGTGTCGTGCTTTCCAGGCTGGTCAGGCGCAACGGAACAGCCTGGCAGGGAGTGGAGACGCAATAGATCGGCGTCGGCGCGCAAGATCGACCTCTTGGCCCGATCGCACGCCTGTACGTAGGGTTTGAACTGCCGGTGCAGACCGACCCGGCACCCTCATCCGGCTTTCGTGAGAACGCCACCCGCGTGGGAAACGCCCTCCCCGCGGGCACCCAACCCTGCGCGGGTGCCTCGCCCGAACGCGCCGAGAGATTGCCGAGCCCACATGCGCATGCACCGGTACGATCCCGCTCTCGCCGACCTGGTCTTCGACTACATGCGGGAGCGGCTCGCCCTGGACCCGGTGCCGCTGGACCACCCCGGGCGCAAGGACAAGCTCGACCGCGCGCTGGACGGCCTGATCGGCGCGCACGGCAACGACCCGGGCGAGGTGATGTCGATCTACGCCGACCAACTCGCGCCCGCGGTCATCTCCTGCGACAGCCCGCGCTTCCTGTCCTTCATCCCGGCCGCGCCGACCAAGGCCGCGCTGCTGTTCGACATGGTCGTCTCGTGCGCGTCCCTCCAGGGCATCTCCTGGCTGGAGGCGGCCGGCGCGGTGGCCGCGGAGAACCAGGTGCTGCGCCTGATCGCGGACCTGGCCGGACTGCCCGCGGGCGCCGGCGGCTGCTTCGTCAGCGGCGGCTCGGCGGGCAACCTGTCCGCGCTCGTGGTCGCCCGGGACATGGGCCGGCGACGTACCGGTGCCACCGCCCGGGACCGCCTGCGGATCGCGGTCAGCGACCAGGCGCACTCCTCGATCGGCAACACGCTGCACATCATCGGCATGGAACCGCTCGTGGTGAAGACCACCGACCACCGCCTCACCGGCGAAGCGCTGCGCGCCGCACTGGCCGCCGATCCCGACGCGGACGACGTGGTGGGCGTGGTCGCCACCGCCGGCACCACCAACGCGGGCATCATCGACGACCTGGCCGGGATCGGCGCGGTCGCCCGCGAGCGCGACCTGTGGTTCCACGTGGACGGTGCCTACGGCGGCGCGGGCCTGCTCGCGCCCAGCGTGCGCGCCCGCTACGACGGGATCGAACTGGCCGACTCCTTCGTGGTCGACCCGCACAAGTGGCTGTTCGCGCCGTTCGACTGCGCGGCGCTGGTGTACCGCAACCCGGCCCCGGCCCGCGGCGTGCACACCCAGGACGCGTCCTACCTCGACGTCCTGCACACCGACGCGCCCGAGGAGTGGAACCCGACCGACTACGCCTACCACCTCACCCGGCGGGCCCGCGGTCTGCCGCTGTGGTTCTCGCTCGCGGTGCACGGCACCGACGCGTACACCGAGGCGATCGAGGTCGCGCTCACCCTGGCCCGGGACACCGCGGAGCTGATCCGCGCCACCCCGCACCTGGAACTGATCCGCGACCCGGAGCTGTCCGCCGTGCTGTTCCGCCGCACCGGGTGGAGCGCCGACGACTACCTGAAGTGGTCGCACCGGCTGCTCGCCGGCCAGGTCGGCTTCGTCACGCCAACCGGTTGGGAGGGCGAGACGGTGGCCCGCTTTGCCTTCCTGCATCCGGGTACGACCATGGCTATGGTCGAGGAGATCCTGGCCACGATGGTGTAACGCACTGCGGCCTGCCGCTCGCGCGTTCGGGTTGCCGTGGCCCAGACTGGAACCCGAAGGTCGGCTTCCGGGGGCCGGGCGCCTCACGGGACCCGGGGCTGGAGAGGACAGGCGTGGCGCTGGACGAGTATGCGGACCCGCCGATGACGGTGCCGGAGGTCGACGCCGTGACCGGTGCGGTGGCACGCCTGGTCGGGGCGAACGGCCGCGACCCGCGCGAGGCCGGCGCGTACGCGGTGCTGCAGGGCCTCCTGGACGGCACCCGCGCCGCGGTCGCGGTGATGAGCCCGGGCCTTCGCTACCTCTACGTCAACCCGGCCCTGGCCCGGATGAACGGCATCTCCGCCGAGGAGCACCTGGGCCGGACCATCGGCCAGGTGCTCCCGGACGTGGACGCCCAGGAGGAGATCCTGCGCGCGGTGCTCCGCGACGGCGTGGCCCGCGAGGCCACCTCCACCGGGATCACCCACGCGGGCCCGCCCGACCGCCGCTGGTGGCACGGCGCCTACCACCGCCTGGAGCACGAGGGCGAGGTGGTCGGCCTGGCCGGCGTCATCCTCGAAGTCTCCGAGTCCCGCCGCACCCAGATGGAACTGGACGCGGCCCGCCGCCGGCTGGCCTTCCTGGACGCGGCCGCGACCCGGGTCGGCACCACCCTCGACCTGGTGGAGACCTGCGAGGAACTGGCCGAACTCTTCGTCGCCGAGCTCGGCGACGTGGCCGCGGTGGACGTGTTCGCGGTCGAGGGCGCCAACGGCACCCCGCACGCGCCGCAGGACATGGTGCGGATGTGGCGTGCCGCGCTGTCGCACCGGCCGGGGATGGCCGAGCAGGCCGCGATCCTGCGTCGGCCCGGCGAGAACGTGGACTACCAGCAGGGCTCGATGGTGCCGCGTGCGCTGAGCGAGCGCAGCCCGGTGGTGGTCAACCGGGTCAGCGACGAGGAACTGGCCCGCGAGGTGTCCAGCCCCGACCGGGTCGACGTCTTCCGCTCGGTCGGCCTGCACTCCATCGTGGCGCTGCCGCTGGTGGCCCGGGGCAGCGCGATCGGCATGGTCACCCTGGCCCGGCACGGCGTGGCGCCGGCGTTCTCCACCGAGGACGTGGTGCTGGCCCGCGACCTGGCCCGGCGCGGGGCGATCAGCGTGGACAACGCCCGCCGCTACGCGCACGAGCACGACATCGCACTCGCCCTCCAGCACGCGCTGCTCGCCGCCCCGGACGCACCGCACCCGGACATCGAACTGGCCTCGCGCTACCGGCCCGCGGGCAGCAGCGTCGAGGTCGGTGGCGACTGGTACGACGCGGTCGCGCTCAGCGGCGGTCGCACGCTGCTCGCGGTCGGCGACGTGATGGGACACGGCGTGCAGGCCGCGGTGGAGATGAGCCAGTTCCGGGCGCTGCTGCGGGTGCAGGCGCGCTCCGACCTGGAGCCGCACGAGATCCTGGCCGCGGTGGACCGCACCAGTACCAAGGCGGGCATCGAACGGGTGGCCAGCTGCCTGCTGGTCCTGGTCGACCCGGCGGCGGGCACGGTCACCTTCGCCAGCGCCGGCCACCTGCCGCCGATGCTGGTCGGCCCGGGCGACGCGGCCGAACTCGTCGACGTCCCCGTGGGACCGCCGTTGGGCACCGGGTTCGGCGGCTACACCTCGGTGCGCCGGCGCAGCGAACCCGAGCGGGTCCTGGTGATGTACACCGACGGCCTGATCGAGCGCCGGGGCGAGGACATCGGCGAATCGCTCCAGCGGCTGACCCGGGTCGGGTTGACCGCCGAGACCCCGCTGGTGCGTCTGGTGGACACGCTGATCGCGCGCATGGTCACCGACAAGCCGGAGGACGACATCGCGGTCCTGGCCGCACGCCAACGACCGGCGGGCGGGCCCGGGGCCGCGGGGGCGACGCCGGGTCGGTGATCCGCGCGGTCGTTCGGCTACCGGGCGTCGACGTCGGCCGGGTCTGCACCCCGGCGGTCGGCCGTGCGTCGGCGTGCGGGCGGGAGAGCGGAGATTCCGGACGGCGTGCGAGGTGTGCGCCCGCGCGTGCCCGGCGTGTGTCGTACCCGCTCATCCGGAGCCCACCCGCACGCGGCGCCAGGTGTGTCGGGCGCCTTCGACCTCGCGTCGTCCCCGGGGCTCGGGGTTCGGCGCCACGGGCATGGGTGCGGGCGCGGCCACCAGCCGGCCGGCGATGGTGTCCTCGAAGCGGCGGCGGATCGGCTTCCAACGGGCATCGCGGCGGGCCGCCCGGGCGGTGGCGCGACGCAGCCTGCGGGGTTTGTCGCGGTAGTACCGCCGGGCCCACGGCGAGCCGGGTCGGGCCAGCCGGATCCCCGCGACGATGTTGACGATCGGGATGAACACGCCGATCACGCCGGTGCCGACCTTGCCCTTGGCGAAGGTGATCGCGGCCATCACCACATCGAGCAGCAGCACGATCGACCAGGCCACCAGATCGTCGACGGTGTGGCCGTCCGGCGTCGCGTCGAAGGGCACGAAGCCGCTCGCGGCCAGGCCGACCGCGGCGGTGGCCAACACGGTGGCCTCGATCGAGATCCGGCCCTGCTCGGTCCAGTACACGTCGGACAGGTGCACGATCATCCCGAACTCGTCCAGCACCAGTCCCGCGCCGATCCCGAGCAGCACGCCCGCGATCGACCGGGCGACCAGGTATTCGCCGCTGCCGACCGCGAGGAAGCCGCCGATCAGGGCGAGCACGATGCCGGGCACCACGTGATGGATGTGCACACCGCCGCTGCCGATGTTGTGAAAGGGACCGCGGCCGGCCCGGATCAGGCGGGTGATCGTGCGTGTCACCAGGAAGGTGAGCAGCAGCGACGCGAACGCCAGGCTCATCGGCAGCCGACCTGCGTGGATCATCGGGCCACGCTGCCGGGCGGCCGGTTCCGGTGCTCCGCCATCGGCACCCCTCCTCCGGGTCGGTGCTCCTGTTCCCGGTGCCGCGGCGGACTACGAACGCCGAACAGGTGAACCGGGACGTCTCGGCGGGCGCCGCGGTGACCAAGCGCACGCGGTCTCGTTGGGTGGGACATGATCAAGCGCATCGTCACCGCCACTCTGGCCGGCACCGCCCTCGCCGTGTCCTGCGGCGCCTCCGTCGCCCATGCGCAGGAACCGACGCCGAACACCGGCCGGGTCGCCGGCGTCCCGAGTGCCGTCTACCCGGACGGCCTGAACACCCTGAACACCGTCAACCCGCTCGCGGGCACGCTGCCGCTGTAGGGCCGGTCTTCGATTCCACGCCGAGCACCGCGACACCCGGCATCCGCCCTCTCCCGCAGCAGGCCCCAGGGTCGCGGTCACTCGTCGTCGAGCGCGCGGCGCAGTTCCTCGGCCTCCCGGTTGGCGGCGGCGAGATCCTCCGTCATCCGGCGGGTGCCCTCGGCCACGCCCGCGTCCCAGATGCGTTGCACCAGGGCATTCGCACGATCCTGCGGCAGGTCCGTCTCGCGCATCAGCAACTCGGTCAGCTCGATGATCGGGTGTTTGGGGTGCATGGCCCCAGCAGACCCGGCCCGGGAGCCGGCCGCACCCGGACACGGCCGGTCGGGGGAGTCGCCGAGCCGGGCCGGGACGGGTACCGGCGGCACCGGGGCGGACCCTACGC
This sequence comes from Embleya sp. L77, assembly GCF_055557415.1. NCBI lineage: Bacteria > Bacillati > Actinomycetota > Actinomycetes > Kitasatosporales > Streptomycetaceae > Embleya > Embleya sp. L77. Next base: position 1,671,845 of record NZ_CM145710.1, on the reverse strand, counting down.
CCGGAGGTGCTCCCAAGCCTGCGGGTGGGTGGTCAGGTAGCCGGCCAGGTTCTGCGCGGGCCGGCCGGTCAGCATCGGGACCGCGGTGGAGACCTTGGCCATCTCGCCGGTGGCGATCGCCTCGTACGAGGTCACCCAGCCCGCCATCTCCCACGCCGGCGCGTTGTACTGCGCGCGGGAGGCGTAGGCCTGGTCCCGGGACTCCGCGACGTACTCGATCAGCCGCCCGGTGAAGCGGGTCAGCTCGGCCGCCGCCTCCGCGAGGGTGATCGCCTCGGGGCCGGTGAGGTCGTAGGTGAGGTGGTCGTGCGCGTCGCCGCCGAGCAGTACGGCCGCCGCCGCGTCCGCGACGTCGTCGTGCGCCACCGCCGCGACCCGCCCCTGCCCGCCCGGGCCGCGAATGGTCCCGTCGGTGCCGACCATGGCGGGCAGTACGGCCAGGTACAGACTGTCGCGCAGAAACGTGTGCCGCAGCCCGGTGTCCCGGATGTGCTGCTCGGTGTGCCAGTGGTCGCGCGCGAACGTGAACGTCGCATCCGGCGCCGCGCTCTGGAACGACACGTAGACGATCCGCCGGATGCCGACCGCGACCGCGGCGTCCACGGCGCAGATGTGCTCACGGACCCGATCGGCGCTCTCGCGGGCCGAGACCAGGAACAGCGTGTCCGCCCCCTCCAGAGCCCGCCGCATCGCCGCCGCGTCGCCGTACGACGCGGGCGGGGCGTGCACCGCACCGTCGAACTCGGGCAGCCGCGACGGATCCCGGCCCACCAGACGCTGCGCCGTGCCGGCCTCGGCGAGCCGGCGGGCGACCCGGCCGCCGATCTGCCCGCTCGCTCCGGTGACCGCGATGACTGGTCCCATGACGACGTCCTCTCCCGGCCCGAAGGCCCGACGGTCCGGCTGCGCGTTCGACGGCCGCACGGCACCCGCGGCTCGGGCACCGACCCTACTGCCCGGTTGTCCGGCTTTCCTCGAACCGGGCCGGTACGGCGCGCCCTTGCCCGCCTCGGCCGATCCGGGACCCCGGCTTCGCCTCGGCGTTGTGGTCGGGTCAGCGCAGGTCGTCGAGCGGGCCGAGGACCAGGTCCAGCACCGGCCTGGCCCGGTCGACCAAGTCGTTTGCCTGGTCGGGGTATTTCGCGGCGAGGATCACCGCGCAGATCACCACCGGCAACAGGAGCACCCCGCCGACGCCCGAACGCCCGCTGCGCCGGCGCCGCCGATCGGCGGCGGACATCTGCTCCCGGAAGACCGGCCGATCGACGTCGTTCCGGAACGCCCGAGCCTGCTGTGCCGCCTGCATACCCGGATCGATGAGCATCTCGGTTACCCTCCGCCTCGCCCGCGCGATCGCGAGTCGATTCCTGGGACGGGCCGGGCAGTTGCCGTGGTTCGTGGTCTGCGCGGTTGTCACCGCGTCGGTACGATTCCGTGACCCCGCGACCGACGACCGGACGGCATCGTGACCGCAGGCACTACTCGTCCCACCAGCGGTCGCCGCGCTCGCGACGGTTGGCCACGATCACCGCGAAGGGCGGGATCGCCATCGCGACGATGGTCATGCCCGCGGCCGCCGGGAACGACCAGCGGTAGACCACGGTGCCGGCGAGCAGGAACAGCAGCAGGCAGATGCCCATCATCACGAAGTAGCGCTTGCGTCGACGGCGCTGGGACGGAACCGGCCCGGACGGGGTGGCACCTCCTCCACCGGGGCCGCCCGGATCGTTGGTGCTCATCTGTTCACGGTACGTCTTCGGGCCGCCGGGCGGGCCGGTGCGCAGGGCGCGGGCGGCCGGTCCCCGGGAGTTACCCCGAGATGACAATATTGGTATAGACCTTTCGGGCCGGACGGTGTTGACTGGCGCCGAGGCGGGACCGCGGGTCCGTGCCGATCGCCGGAAAGGAATCAGTCGCCATGACGACCGTCTCCCCTCCGTTCGTCGGCGCGCCCGCCGCCTACCTGCGGTGCTATCCCCGTGATCCCTGGGAGATGGCCGCCCATCGCAACGCGCTGACCGCGTATGCGCAGGGCCTGGGGCTGAGCCGGCCGGTGGTGTGTCTGGACAACGGCGTCTCCTCGCGCGAGGAGCAGCCGGAGTTGGAGAACCTGCTGGCCAACGTGATCGCCGGGGTGGTGCGGACGGTGCTGATACCGGGTCCGTGGGTGTTCGCCCTCGATCCGGAACGGGCCCGGGCCACGGCCGAACGCCTGCGCGCCGCCGGCGCCGAGATCATCGACCTCCCGGGCCGCTGGCACGAACGAGACGGCCGCCGCATCGCCCGCTGGTGACCTCCCGACGCCCGGCCCAACCACGACCCCAACGCCGACCACGCCCCGAACCGCAACCGGGGCCGGGATCGGAACGCCAAGTGCGACCCGAACCGCAACCGGGACCGGCATCGCAACGAGAACCGCAGCCGTGTCACCTGAGCACATCCGGCGTGGATCGATGACCTTTCGGCGTGACGACCGATCCGGCGCAACCGCAACCGCAACCGCAACCGCAGTCGCAGCCGAAAGCCCATCGTGAACCGCGACCGTGTCGTTCGAACGCACCCGGTGTCGAGCCCCGAACCGGCTGCCTCGTGCCGTCTCGTGCGTAACGGCCGAGCCGAGTGTCGATCAGCCCGTCCGGCGTTTGAGGACACCGGCCGTAGGCCGGGCCCGACCGGCGGTCACCATCCTGTGGCCGCACGGCCCAGGGCGCCCACGGCTCAGGGCGATGCCGCCGCGCGCACCGTGTGGCTCAGCAGCAGCGCCGTCGTCACCGGTCCCACGCCGCCCGGCACGGGGGTGAGCGCGCCGGCCACCGCCGCCACGGACGTCGCGTCCACGTCACCGACCAGGCCGCCGTCGGCGGTGGGGTTGGTGCCCACGTCGACCACGACCGCGCCGGGCGCGACGTGCTCGGCGGTGATCAGCCCGGGTCGGCCGACCGCGGCGACCAGCACGTCCGCCGTCGAGGTCAGACCGGCCAGGTCCTTGGTTCGCGAGTGGCAGATGGTGACCGTGGCGTTGCGGTCCAGGAGCAGGTGCGCGGCGGGCTTGCCGACCACCGTCGAACGGCCGACCACCGCGACGTGCCGGCCGGCGAGTTCGATGCCGTGGTGATCCAGGATCGCCACCACCGCCTCGGCCGTGGCCGGTGCGAAGGCGGGCAGTCCGGCGGCCAGTCGGCCGAGCGAGAGCGGGTTGGCGCCGTCCACGTCCTTGCCGAAGGCGATCGCGCCGGCCAGGTCCTCCAGGGACGCGCCGGCCGGCAGCGGGGTCTGCAGGATGATCCCGTGCACACCGTCGTCCGCGCCGAGCGCCTCCAACGTGCCGCGGATCGCCTCCACGGTCGCCTCCGCGCCCAGGTCGACCACATCGCACGTGATGCCGACCTTCGCGCAGGCACCGGCGATCGAACGCACGTACCACGCACTGGACTCGTCGGCCGTGGCCACCACGACCGCGAGGGTGACCGGGGAGCCCGCCTCGGCGAGCAGCGCGGCCCGGGTGGCCGTCTCGGCGCGGATCGCGGCGGCGAGGTCCTTGCCGGAGAGCACGGTCGCGGTCATCGGACGATCTCCTTGCGCACGGCCGCGGTGATCTGATCGGCGCGCGTGGCGAGGCCGTCCACCCGTGTGGCCTGCGCGGTGAGTTCGATGCGAGCCTGCTCGTCCCGGATCCCGCCGAGGTTGATCTCGATGTTCACCCGCGCGGTGGTCGCCGCCGCCCGCGCCGCCTCGGCCGCCGCGGCCACGTCGGTGATCACGTTGGGATTGCCGATCGGCAGCAGCTTTTCGGCCAGTTCGATGCACGCGGCGGCCACCACGAGCACCTCGGCCGGCGGCTTGGCCGCGCCGACCAGTGCGGCGGCGATCGTGGCCGAGCGCACGGCCTTGGCCTCCCCGGTGTCCCGGGGCAGCTTGTACGCCTCGGTCACCGCGGTGAACGCGGCCGCGTCCTCTTCGGCCAACCGCAGTGCCACCGCCCGCAGTTCGTCGGTGAGCGCGATCACCTCGGCGATCGAGGAGGCGTGCTCGGCGTACTTGTCGCCGGTGGTGTACCGGGCGACCATCCCCAACAGCGCGGCCGCCTGTGCCGCGTGCAGCGCGGCGGCGGCCCCGCCCCCCGGCGCCGGTACCCGGTCGGCGAGGCGGTCCAGGTATTCGCTGATCTTCTCGTCGCGCATCGCGCTCGTCCTTCGCTCGGTGGGGGCTACCGCACGTTCGGAAATCCTCGCACGGAGCACCGCGAAGCCTGGAATCCGCCGGGAGGGAGTCGCGTGCCGGCCGAGAACCGGTCGTCCGGGTCGGGCAGGCCACTACAGTCGGCGGCATGACGCTTGCGCATGACAAGGACGGTGCCGGGCCGGTCGTGGTGTTGTTGCACGCGTCGGTCTGCGACCGGCGGATGTGGGATCCCCAATGGTCCGTGCTGGTCGATGCCGGGTACCGGGTCGTGCGGCCGGACCTGTCCGGCTTCGGACGCACGCCGCCCACCACCGACCCGCGGCGCGACGCGGACGACGTGCTCGACCTGCTCGACGCGCTCGGGATCGCCCGCGCGACCCTGGTCGGCGCGTCCCACGGCGGCACCGTGGCGCTGGAACTCGCCGCCCGCCGACCCGATCGGGTCGACTCGCTCGTGCTGCTGTGCGCCGGCCGCCCGGGCCACAACCCGTCCCCGGCACTGCGCGCGATCGAGGCCCGCGAGCGGGCACTCCTGGCGGCCGGCGACGTGGCCGGGGCGGTGGAGTTCGTGTTGGACACCCGATTGGGGCCCGCGGCGGACGCGCTGACCCGCTATCAGGTGGGCGTGATGCAGCGCGACGTCTTCGACCAACGGCTCGCCGCCGACTCCCGGTCGGCCCCGCCGGTGCCCGACGTCGACGTCGACCCGGCCGCGATCACCGCGCCGTGCCTGGTCGTCTCCGGCGCGCACGACCTGGCGGACTTCCGCCGGATCGCCGCCGAGTTGTCCGGGGCGCTGCCGAACGCGCGGCACGTCGAACTGCCCTGGGCCGGCCACCTGCCCTCGGTCGAGCAACCGCGCGAAACGACCGCACTCCTGGTCGCCCACCTTGCGGAGCACCGGGCGCGTGGCGATGAACGGGCCGAGCCCGGTGCGGACGTGCGGGCGACGACGAGCGTTCAGGCCGGGGAGTTCGCCGCGGGGTGATCCGCGCGGCGATAGACGCACCACACGATCGCGGTCGCGTTGTCCCGGCCGCCCGCCTCCAGGGTCGCGGCGAGCAGCCGGGGGACGATCTCGGTGGGCGCCTCGGGAGCGGCCAACAGGGCGCCGAGCGGGCGGTAGTCGATCTGTTCGGCGACGCCGTCGGTGCACAGCAGGTACACATCACCCGGCCGCAGGCTCACGTTCAGCACGTCGGGCTCGGGGCGACCGGGATGTCCGACGTAGCGGCTGAGCCGATAGCGCGCGGCGGCGGCCTGTGCCGAGTCGGCCGGGTACCAGCCGTACAGCGCGCCCAGCCACGCCTCGGTGTGATCGACCGTCAGCAGGTCCAACTGCCCGGCCCGCAGCCGATATGCGCGCGAGTCGCCGATCTGGACCAGCCACGCGGCGGCCTCGTCGGACCCGGGCGGGACGTCGGGTTCGGCGAGCAGCGCGGTGAGTGTGCATCCGGTGAAGCCGGTCAGGCCCGCGGCCTCGGCCAGCACCAGATCCTGGATGCCGGCCACGCTCGCGCGCAGCGCCGCCGGACCGGCCCCGGGTCCCTCGGTCGAGGCCCGGCGGATCGCGGTGGTGAATTCGCTCATCGTGATCCGCCCGGCCGCCGTGCTGCCGGGTCCGTCGCCCATGCCGTCGGCGACCGCGGCCAGCCGCAGGTCCGGCTCCAGGGCGAGCACGTCGAAGTTGGCCCGATACCTGTTGCCCACCACGGTGCCCGCCGCCGCGCGTACCCGCACCGGCCCCACCGCGAAGTCCGCCGCGACCGTGCTCCCCGTGTCCTGCCGGTGTCGTCCGAACATCGGCGCCCCCTTCGCTCCGTTGGCGTACCCGCGGCACGCTATCGGGCGATCAGAGCACTGTGCGGAAGTGTGTGGTCAGTCGACCCCGGTCGTCGAGCACGTGGAACGCCAGCGCGGGCGGCAGCTTCGCGTCGACGAACGGAGAGTCGTCGTCGGCCCGTTCCCACGGCAGGTTGATCGTGGACACCACGCCGGGTGCCACGATCAGCGGCTTGCCGGCGAACGTGGTGGCCGCCGGGGTGTGCGCGTGCCCGCACAGCAGACCCGCCACGTTGGGGCGCCCGGCGACCACGTCGGCCAGCCGCTCGGCGCCGAACTGGCGGATCCGGTCGATCTCCGGGCTGCCCAACTCCACCGGCGGGTGGTGGAAGGCCACGAACACCGGTGTGGTGGACGGGGTTTCGTCCAGCACGTCGGTCAACCAGGACAGCGTCTCGTCGGCCAGCAGGCCGTCCGCGCGGCCCGGGACGGACGAGTCGCACAGCGCGAACACCGCGCCGCCGGCCGTGTGGTGCACCCGGTTGATCGGCTCGTCCGCCGCGGGTTCGTCGAACAGTCCCACCCGGAACGGCCCGCGGACGTCGTGGTTGCCGGGCAGGATCAGCACCGGGTGCCGCGACACCAACAGGGCCCGCGCCTCGTCGTATTCGGCGGCCAGGCCGTTGTCCACGATGTCGCCGGTGACGAGCACCGCGTCCAGGTCGTGGGGGAGCGCGTTCAGGTGGGCCATGGCCGCCCGGGTGCGCTCGGCCGCGTGCGGGCCGCCGTCGAGGTGGGTGTCACTGAGGTGCGCGAACACGATCATGCGGGAGTCCTTGCGGGAGGCGGATGCGGTGGTTCCGGTGTAGCGGGCCGCGATGAAGGCGACGCTACGCGGGTCACCGGACCATCGTTAAGATCCAGTGAAATGTTCGAGGACCGGTCCGGTTTCCCGGTCGACGCGATCGACCTGCACGTCGAGGTGGACACCGCGAAGGGTCGCCGCGTCGGCTTGGAGCGCGCGCTGCGGGCGGCGGTACGGGCCGGGCGGCCGGCGCCGGGTACGCCGCTGCCGTCCACGCGCGGGCCGGCCGGCGTCGAGGAGTTGGCGGCGGTGCCGCGCTGAGTCACGGGCGCGCGCTCAGGTCGGGTGGATCACCCGGAAGTACAGGTGCGTGACCCGCCGGCCCTCGATCACCCGGGTCGCCGCCAACTCGACCGGGGTGTCGGTGAGATGGTCGAAGAAGCGGATGCCCGCGCCCAACAACACCGGAACCAGGTCGACCACGATCTCGTCGACCAGGCCCGCGTTCAGGCACTGGCGCACGATGTCCGCGCCGCCCACTCCCACCGACAGGTCGCCCGCCACCGTCCGGGCCTGCGCGACGGCGTCCCGCACGCCGGTGGTGACGAACGTGAACGGCGCGTGCGGATGCGCGGCGACCCAGCCGTGGGGTATGTGGTGGGTCACCACGAACACCGGCACGCCGATCGGATGGCTGCCGCCCCACCCGTCGGTGTGATTGAACAGCCGGCGTCCGGTCACGACCGCCCCCGTGTCGACGAACAGCTCGCGCAGGTGCCGGGCACTGGCCTCCGAGGTGCGGAACGTCATCCCGCCGCCCGGCGCGGGCGTCTCCACGTTCCCGTTCGAGTACCACCCGAACAGGTGCGCCACGTCGTCCGACGGGTCGGCGATGAACCCGTCCAGCGACATCGTCTTCTCGGCCCTCACGGTTGCCATCCGGCTGCCCTCCTCGACGGTGGCCCGGCCGGCGCCGGCGGTACGGGCCGGGGCCCGCCCTTCCAGTCTCGGTGAGGTGGACCGGGACCGCGTCCGAAACCCGTCGGCGCGGCCCACCCGCGGCCGGAGTCCGGCGGTTTTCTGGAACGGCCACGGCGAATGGTGACCGATTGTATCGTCACGACTACCATCCGATCGGTGAAAGAGGCCCCATGTCGGACATCCCCCGAATGCCGGACGACGCCGAACGTTTCCCCGGGGCCGGATCCCTCTCCTGGCACTATCTGGGCCAATGGCGCCTGCTGACCACCATCGGTCGGGCGATCGTGCTGGAGACCGCGCATCCGGTGGTCGGCGCCGGTGTGGTGGAGTTCTCCACCTACCGGCGGCATCCGTGGCGCCGGGTCGAGCAGACCCTGCTCAGCGTCCAACGACTGCTCTACCAGGACCGGGCGGACCGCGAGCGCGAGGCGGCCCGGCTGCGCCGGCTGCACGGGCACATCAACGGCGTGGATTCGGACGGCCGGACGTACTCGGCGCTCGACCCCGAGGCGCAGGCGTGGGTGCACCTGACCGTGTTCGACGCGATGGTGCTGATGTGCGAACTCGGCGGTGATCCACTCGACGACGAGCGGCAGGCCGAGCTGTACGCGGAATGGCTGCTGGTGGGGCTCCAGTTGGGGGTGCCGGCGAGCGAGATGCCGGGCACGGTGCCGGAATTCCGGGTCTGGTTCGACGAGATCGTGCGCGAGAGGCTGGTGGCCGGACACGGCGTCGAACAACTCCTGGACGCGCTCGGTCGGCTGCCCGCGCCGGCGCGGTTGTCCTTCGTCCCGGAGGCGGTGTGGTCGGCCGGGTGCGCGGTGCTGGGCACCGCGATCCGCACCGCGGTGGCGACCACCCTGCCGCCCGACTACCGGGAGCGGCTCGGCGAGCGCGGCCGGGTGCCGTTCGGCGCCCGCACCGTGGTCTCGCTCGCGTGTCGGACCGCCGCCGTGGCAAGCGACCTGCTGCCGACGAGGTGGGTGTACATGCCGCTCGCGGCGACCTATATCGCGGCCAAGCGGGAGGCCGGGCGCGGGCTGCGCCGATTCGGCCCGCGCGATCGCTCGGCCGACCCGGCCACGCAACTCGCCGACCTGTTCGTGCGGATCCTGGACCAGACCGGCGACGGGGTGTTGTCCTGGCCCGATCTGGCCGCCCTCGCCCGGGTGTTCAGCGATCGACTGGACCTGGCCGCGGTGGACGAGGAGGTCATGTACGCGGCCTTTCACGCGTGGTGGGACGAGTTGCGCGCGACGGTGGACGCGAACGGGGACGGCGTGGTCGACGCCGACGAGTACCGGGTGCTCGCCGAGGCCGCGCCGGGCGCCGCGATGGCCGCGTTGATGGTCCGGGTGGCCGCCGCGGTGGACCGGGACGGGGACGGTCGCATCGATCAGGCCGACTACGCGCGGCTGCTCGGTCCGGACAGTGCGGACACGCATCGGATCGGGTGGCTGCATGCGATGGACGCGGACGGCGACGGGGTGGTCACCGTCGAGGAGTTCGCCGAGGCACTGCGGGAAAGCGTGCTGGGCCGGGCCCGTTCGGACACGCTCGAATATGTGCTCGGCCGGGCCTGAGCGGCCCGGCCGAGGTGTGCCGGCGACCGGCGCGGCCCGGTGGGGATGCGGAGGTGCGGTGGCGGGTGCGCCGTTTTGCCGGATGGGTCGGATGGGTCGGATGGGGCCCGACCCGGGCGATGCGGTCCGGGTCGGGTGGATCGGGGTGGGTCGGGCGCGTTGCGTGCGTTGGGTAGGTCGGGTCGCGGTCAGGCCGGGCGGGAACGGATCCGTGCGCCGGCGGCGCGGTCCGACAGCGCCCGGGCGGCCGCGTTCGACCGGTATCCAGGCCTCGATGTGGGAGCTGCACAACATCAACGAGGGCCGGGTGGCCAACCGGTCGAGTACATCGAGATGCGTCGCAAGGTCGGCGGCGCGCCGTGGTCGGCGGACCTGGTCGAGTACGCCGTGGGGCTGGAGGTGCCGGAGGAGGTGGCGGGTACCCGCCCGCTGCGGGTGCTCAAGGACGCCTTCTCGGACGGCGTGCATCTGCGCAACGACCTGTTCTCCTACCAGCGCGAGACCACCGACGAGGGCGAACTCAACAACGGTGTGCTGGTGATGGAGCGGTTCTTCGGCCAGGGTCCGCAGGAGGCCGCGAACATCGTCGACAACGTGCTCACCTCCCGGCTCCAGCAGTTCGAGCACACCGCGGTCACCGAACTGCCGCGCCTGTTCGAGGAATACGGCCTGGATCCGCTCGCCCGGGCCCGGGTCCCGGGCTACGCGCAGGGGTTGACCGACTGGCAGAGCGGCGGCCACGAGTGGCACCTGCGCTCCAGCCGGTACATGAACGACGCGACCGCCGGCGGCGCGACGCCGACGGGCGCCGGCGGGTGGTTCGCGCCCGGGCCGACCGGCCCGGGCACCTCGGCGGCCGACCTCGTACGCGCCCTGTCCCGGGGGGCGGGCAGCCCGGTCCGGGCACGATCGTTCTCGTTCCGGCCCGGGGAGCCGGTCGGCCCGATTCCGCTGCCCGCCTTCCACCTGCCGTATCCGGTGCGCACCAACCCGCACCTGGACCACTCCCGCCGCGAGGTCCTGGCGTGGTCCGAGCGCATGGGTTGCCTGGATCCGATCCCGGGTCGGCCCGGACCCGCACTGTGGCAGCGGGACGAACTCGACGGCTTCGACTTCGCGCTGTGCGCGGCGGGCATGCACCCGGACGCCGAAGCCGAGGAACTCGACATCACCGCACAGTGGTTGACCTGGGGCACCTACGCCGACGACTTCACGCCCAGGTTCTTCAACCTGACCGGCGACGCGGCCGGGCTGCGGCGCTGCACCAGGGGGTGACGGGCCCGGGGGCGGCCTTCCGGTTGTGTCCGGTTCGTATTCGAATGCGGTCCGGCTCGCGACGTGCCTGGAGGACGACGTCCGGGCCGAGGCGATCGACGCCTCGGGTGTGGACCTGTCCCGCCTGGACCCGATCGACCCGGGCCTGCTCGCCGGGGTGATCTGGTCCCGAACGACGGTGTGGCCGGGCTGTCTCGTGTCGGTCCCGCGGGCCCGGTCCAATCGGGTCGCGGCGGGGTGTACCGGGTGCGGCGGGTGTACGACACGCGGGACGGGTGAGCCACCCGAACCGCCCGCGAAGCTGCGGCGGTTCAGTCGGCTCTCACGAACCCTTCGGGAACGCCCGGCAGGGTCACGGCGGCGGGGCGCGGCGGGGCCGGCCCTGGTCGGCCGCACGAACTCCTCGGGCTCCTCGAACGGGCCCTCGGGGCCGGGTGTCACGTGGTCCAGTGGGTGGGGCGGGTGAGGGTCGGCGGGAGGATGGTGTGGGAGTCGCCCTTGGCGGCGTCGAGTTGGGACTGGATGAGGTAGAGGGCGTCGGTGAGGTCCGCACCGCGCAGGTCCGCGTCGCGGAAGTCGGCGCCGATCACGTCGGCGAGCCGCAGGTTTGCACCGCGCAGGTCGGCGCCGATCAGGTACGCCCCGCGCAGGTTCGCGCCGCGCAGGTCGGCCCCTTTGAGCCGGGCGCCGATCAGGTCCGCACCTCGGTAATCCTTCTTCTTGCCCCCGACACCCGCCCGGACCAGTTCGCCGGCCCGCAGCAGCAGCGGGTTGAGTTGTTGCCGCAACGCTGCGATGTCGATCCGGAGCAACTCGGCGGGCTCGCCGAGGGTGAGCCGCTCGGTGTCCGCGTAGGCGGCCCGCAGCTCGGCCCGGATCGGGCGCGCCGCTGCCGGTATCTGTGCCTCGTGCAGATACCGGAGCAGTTCGTGCAGGTCCCGCATGACCGGGAAGACCCGGAACATCTGCTTCGCGGTGTGCGGTGCCCGACGCCAGTCCTGCCCCGCGTAGGTGACCTGGGCGACCTTTTGCCCCGCCCCGAAGCAGTCGTAGACCGTGCAGCCGGAGAAGCCGATGTCCCGCAGGCGGGTGTGCACGCCGCAGCCGAAGTCGTCCGAGCGCAGATTGGGGCAGGCGCGGCCGGCGGGCTTGTCGATGGCGAAGTCCGCCGAGGCGGCGAAGGCGGGCGCGACACAGCACAGCGCGAAGCAGTTCGCGCAGTCGGCGCGCAGGCTGTCGGCTCGTTCGTCGACGAGGCCCGGGTCCCGGCCGGGTGCGGAGGATTCGCGCTGGTCGGACACGGTATGGGGACTCCTGCCGGATCGGGGATGCCGCGAGCCGCCGCTCGGACGCGCACTCGGGTGATCTCCCATTGTCGCCGATCGCATCCCGGCCCCGCGCCGGGGCGGGCCGCCGGCGCCGGCCGCCCTGCCTGGCGACCACCGGGCGGGCGATGCCGACCGGCGACGCCGACTTCGCCCGTTCGTGCCTGCGCGGGCCCGGGGTCGGTGGCGGTCGGCGGCCCGGCTCAGTGGGACGCGGCGTCGCGCAGGCCGGTGAGGAAGGTGCGCGGGGCGGGTTGCGGCGGGGCCGAGGTGCGGACCGCCGCAGAGACCCTGCGGGTGGGCTCGGGGTTGCGGATCCGACGGACGACGATCGTGGATCGACGCCCGTCCAGGGCCGATTCGGGGATCAGCGCGATGCCCGACCGAAGGTCCGGCCGGCGGCGCCGGTTGGCGGAGGGGATTCCGGCGTGCGCGGTACGGCGGGTCGGGGCGGGTCAGGTCGCCTTGGCCGGGGTCCAGGTGCCGGGGCGGACGACGACGGCCGTGGTGTGGATCGGCGGGCTGTGCCGGAAGCGCAGGGTGAACGGGACGATCTGACCGGGGGTGAGCCTGGGAGGGGTCCCCAGCATGATGTTGGCGCCGCTCGCGGTCATGCCCAGGAGGCCGTCGGCCGGAATCGGCAGGGACTCGGTCATCCACATCCGGCCTGCGTAGCCGGTGTAGGTGTGGAAGCTGAATCCCACGTCGGTGCTGATCGGGGTGCTGACCGAGACGAGTTCGTCGTCGGCGGCACCGGAGTTGCGGATGGTGAAGTAGGCGGAGGTCGCGTCGGCGTTGGTGGCCAGGTGCACGCGGCCGTCGCTGATCGCAAGCTTCGGGGCGCTGCCGGCTTGTCCGCCGGCCGTCCAGGCGGTGAGCAGGGTCAGTGCGAGGGCGGCTGCCACGAGGGGGCCCGTGACCGTCTCCAGCAGGGCGAGGGGCTTCACGTCTGATCCTGGTTCGTGTCGTCGGAGTGGCGGTCGGAGCGGGAATCGGCGCCGCGGTCGGCGCGGGGGGCGGCGCTGTGACCCGGTCGGGGGGCGGTGTCGCGGTCGGTGTGCTGCTCGGGACGCCGGTCGGTGCGGAACCGGGTCAGTCGCAGGCTGTTGCCCACCACCGCCAGCGAACTGACCGACATCGCCGCCGCGGCCGACATCGGGTTGAGCAGGCCGGTCATCGCGATCGGGATCAGCACCACGTTGTAGCCGAATGCCCAGCCGAGGTTGGCCCGGATGGTGCCGGTCGTGCGCCGGGAGAGCCGGATCGCGTCGGCGAGCGCGGTCAGGTCGTCGCCGACCAGCGTGACGTCCGCTGCGCCGATCGCCGCGGCCGTACCACCACCCATCCCGATGCCCAGGTCCGCCTCGCCCAGCGCGATGGTGTCGTTGATGCCGTCGCCGACCACCGCGATCGCCCGGCCGGGCTGGTCCTGGCGCAGGCCCCGGACCAGTTCGGCCTTGTCGTGCGGATCCAACTCGCTCAGTACCTCGTCGATGCCCACCGCGTCGGCGATCGCGCGGGCCGGGCCCGGACGGTCGCCGGTGGCCAGGACCACCGTGATGCCGAGCCGGCCCAGCGCCCGGATCGCGCCGGCCGCCTCCGGCCGCACCGCGTCGCCCAGCACCAACACCCCCGCGGGCGTGCCGTTCACCGTGGCGAGTACGGCGGTGTCCCCGGCCGCATCCGCCTCGGACAGCGCCGCCCGCAGGTTGGCCGGCAACGACGTCACGTCCTCGGCGCCCGGTCGCAGCACCGCCACCCGCGCGCCCTCCACCAGGCCGCGTACCCCGGTGCCCGGTTCGGCCGTGAAGTCGGCCACCGGCGGCAACGCGCCGAACCGCTCGGTCGCGGCCCGGGCCACGGCCCGACCGATGGGATGCGCGGACGCGGCCTCGACCGCGCCGACCAGGGACAACAGTTCACCCGGAGCCACGCCGGGGGCCGGCTCGTGGCGCAGCAGGCTCATGCCGCCCGTGGTCAGCGTGCCCGTCTTGTCCACCACGATGGTGCCCACTCGGCGCAGCCGTTCCAGGGCGGCGGGTTCGCGGATCAGTACGCCCATTCGGGCTCCGCGGCCGGTCGCGGCCAGGATCGCGGTGGGCGTGGCCAGGCCCAGTGCGCAGGGGCAGGCGACCACCAACACGGCCATCGTCGCCCCGGCCGCGGCCTGCGGATCACCGCCCGCGCCGAGCCAGAACCCCAGCACGGTCACCGCCGTCGCCAGCACGGACGGCACGAACACGCCCGCGATGCGATCGGCCAGGCGCTGTGCGCCGGTCTTGCCGGCCTGGGCCTCCTCGACCGCGGCGGTGATCCGGGCGAGCCGGGTGTCCGCGCCGACCGCGGTGGCGCGTGCGGTGAACCGGCCGCCCTCGTTGACGCTTCCGCCGGGAACCGGGTCCGCCGGGCCGACCTCCATCGGCCGGCTCTCCCCGGTCAGGTGGGACACGTCCAACGCGGAGCGGCCCTCGACCACGACCCCGTCCGCCGGGACCCGGTCGCCCGGACGCACCACGAACACCTGACCGACCGTCAAGGACGCGGTCGGCACGGTCACCTCGACATCCCGGCCGCCCCGGCCCGGGTGCAGTACCGCCGCCTCGTCCGGGACCAGCGCGGCCAACTCGCGCACCGCCGATCCGGTGCGACGCCGCGCCCGCTCCTCCAGCCGACGGCCGAACAGGACGAACAGGGGTACGGCCACCGCGACTTCGAGATACGAGTGGGCCTCGGCGTCGGTCCCGGAGGAGACCAGGCTGAACGCCATCCGCATCCCGGGTTCGCCCGCGCCGCCCACGAACAGCGCCCACAGGGACCATCCGAACGCGGCGAGCACACCCAGGCTGACCAGGGTGTCCATGGTCGCGCCCGCGTAGCGCAGCCCGTGCAGGGCCCGCCGGTGGAAGGGCCACGCACCCCAGGTCGCCACCGGCGCCGCCAGCATCAGGCACAACCACTGCCAGTTGGTGAACTGCCAGGCGGGCACCATGGACAACACCAGGACCGGGATCGCGAGCGCGGCGGTCAGCAGCAGGTCCCGTCGGCCGTGGTCCGCCTCCTCGGCGCCGGCCGGTCGGGCCGCGGCGGGCGTCGCCGTCGCCAGGGTCGCCGAGAAGCCGGCCTCGGTGACCGCCGCCAGCAGGGCCACCACGGGCACCGACGCGGGGTGCACCACCCGCGCCCGGCCGGTGGCCAAGTTGACCGTCGCGCTGACCCCGTCCAGTCGGGCCAACCGCCGTTCGATGCGATTCACGCAGGCGCCGCAGGTCATCCCGGACACGGTGACGTCGGTGGTGAGCAGTGCCGCCGAGGTGGTCACAGCGCACCTCCGCCGCGCGGGAGGGCGGGCGCCACGCGGGTGGGTGCGCCGAGGGCGAGAGCGGGCGCCACGCCTGCCGGTTCGCCGAGTCCCATCCGGCCGTGTCCGCCGCCGCCCTCCTCGCCCATCGGTACCGGTGCTCGGGGCGGACCCGGCTTGCGCAGATCGGGCGCCACGGGTCCGGCCTGGCGGCCGACCGCGAACGCGACCACGAACAACAGCAGGAGCAGGCCGAAGAAGGCGAGCACGGTACGGGCAGCCGAGGTCGAGCGGGTCGGTCCCGAGGTCCCGTCGGCGGCGGCACGCGCGGCGGCGGCACGCAACGACAGGGGCCAGGGGCGGTTCCGGGCGTCGGGTCCGCCGGCGAACACGGGCATGAATCGGGCTCCAGGGGTCGAACGGCGGGACGAGGATTGCACGGGGGTCGGGCGCGGGGGTCGGGCGCGGGGTCGGGCGCGCGGGCATCCCGGTAGTCGGGCGGCGGTGATCTCCGGTTCCCTGCCGGCCGGGATTCCCGCAGGGGGGCGGGAATTGGGGGAATTGGCTGAATTACCCGTGGTGGGCGGCTATGTCATGGATTGCCGGGGAACGAACCGGGAACGGACCGGGATTGCTTGGGAATGAACCCGGAACGGGCCTGGATCGCCGGGGAACGGACCCGGAACGGGCCTGACCCGAAAACGCGTTCGGGCGTGGTTCGGGTTTGATCGGGTCCGGCGTGGCGTGGTCTGTCTCGGGCGCTCGTGGGCTTTGTTCGGAGCCGTCCGGGTCCATTCGCGCGCGGTCCGGGTGCGATCGGGTGCGACCGGGCGCGGTGGGGGCGCGGTTGGGGCGTGGGTGACGACGTGCCTCGGGCGTGGTTGCGCGTGGTTGCGCGTGGTTCGGGAGGGATTTCGGAGAAATTCGGGAAGTGGCCGGGCACCCGAAGGTTCCGGTGGGGTCGGCGGATGGGAACATGACGTCACCATGCCTGCCCGGTCCGTGCTTCGAGCCGTTCGCGCCGCGATGTTCGCGTTGATCTGCGTGCTGCTCGCGTTGTTCGGGCACACGTTGATGTCCGATGCGCCGGTGCACTGGGCCGCGCCCGTCGGCGCCGGCGTCGGGATCGGCATCTTGGCCTGGGCCGTGGCCGATCGAGAGCGCGGCCTCGGCGTGATCACCGGCGCGGTACTGGCCGCCCAGGCCGGTCTGCACACGTTGTTCACGCTGGCCCGCCAACCGGTTCCCGAACCGACCGGCGCGGCCCGCTTCCGCGACCAGTGGCTTCAGGTCCTGCTGTGCAACGACGACCGACCCGGCGATGCGCCGAGCCGGTCGGTCGCCGAACTCCTGATCCGGATGCGGCTGGACCCGAACCTGGCCGGACAATCGCCGGAGGCGGCCGGCTTCGGACGCGCGCCGTCCGGTACGCACCACATGGCCGCTGCCGGCGGGATGAACCACGACGGCGCATTGATGGGGATCCTGGGCCACGGCGCCGGCGGCATGTTCGCCGCACACGTGCTGGCCGCGATCGGCTGCGGTGTGTGGCTGCGGCATGGTGAGAAGGCCGTCTTCCGGCTGCTGCGCGTGCTCGCCACGATGGCGGGCACCATGGTCCTCGCCCTGGTGGGCGCCTGGACGGCGCCGGTCGCCACCCGACTGCCGGGGATGCCCCGCGCGCGCGATCGCGGCGAACGGGCCATCTCCAAGTGGGTCTGCCGCCCGCTGCCGGGCCGCGGGCCGCCCGTCGCGCTCTTCGCCTGAGCCGTCCACCCGACCCGCGTGCGTCCGCACGACCCGGTCGCGTTCGCCCCGCCCTCGGCGCGGTGACCGGGTCCGGGGCCGTGTCGCGAGTGCGTGTTCGCGACTGCCTGCCCGTGCGTACTCGTTCGTGACCGTCGCACGACGCAGGGCCGCGCCCGCGAGGGGCGTTCGGTCCGTGTCGGCGCCGCGCCCGCGAGTGCGAGTGCCGCGCCCGTGATCGTGGTCGTGTGCCCGTACATCGGGCCACGTTCGCGCCGAGCAGCCGCGACCGAGCACAGCGCAGGTCGCGACGCCGACCCGGAACGCATCCGCGGCGCCGTCGGTGGACCCCGGCGTACCCGCCACCCGAGGAGCGCCCACCGCGCCGACTCGCCCGTCGCCGGGTCCCGACCCGACATCGCGCCGAGCGCGTCGGTCGTGTGCCCAGGCGCAGTCGGGTGATCCGCGCACCGCCGTCGAGATCGAGCCTGCGGCTTTCGTGCCGCACTCGGCTCCGGCGGGCGTCCCGCCCACCAGCTCGGCATCGATCCGCCTCGGGCCGATCGATCGCCGCCCGCATGACGAGGACGTAAGACGTGACTTCACTGCACCCCCCTTCCGACCACCCGGTACACCGGGCCGACCATCCGCCGGTCTGCGACCGACACCGCGCGCATCGTGCGCACCGCGCCCACCCGACCCGGGTCGGGCCGGCGACGCGGGACGACCGCACGCCGCCCACGGATCGGGCCGCGAGAACCCTCGCGCCGATCGACCACGGACCCGCGACGACGCACCCGGCCGGGCGACCTTCGACCTCGGACCGGTTCGCGTCCTCGAACGGGTCCGCGTCCTCGGACGGGTTCGCGTCCTCGGACCGGTTCGCGTCCTCGAACGGGTCCGCGTCCTCGGACCGGTTCGCGTCCTCGGACGGGTTCGCGTCCTCGGACGGGTTCGCGTCCTCGGACCGGTTCGCGTCCTCGGACGGGTCCGCGTCCTCGAACGGGTCCGCGTCCTCGAACCGTTCCGCATGCTCGAAGCGCTCTACGCGCTGCGTTCAGGGTGTGGGGGTATCCAATGCATGACCTCGATCTGACCGCGCGGGCCCTGGCGGGCGCGGCCGGCGACCCGGACGCCGTGGACGACTTCGTCCGGGGCACGCATCGCGACGTGTGGCGCTTCGTCGCCTATCTGACCGACGTACAGAGCGCGGACGACCTCACCCAGGAGACGTATCTGCGCGCCTGGACGGCCCTTCCCCGTTTCACCGGGGCGTCCTCGGTCCGCACCTGGCTGTTGTCGATTGCCCGTCGCACGGTCGTCGACCGCTATCGCGCGGCGGCGGCCCGGCCGCGCACCGCCGCGGTCGAGGACTGGATCGAAGTCGCCGAGCGCCGCCAGGACATCTCCCGTCCGGGCTTCGAGGAGGGGCTCGCCCTGGACGACCTGTTCGGCGCGTTGCACCCGGCCCGACGGGAGGCGTTCGTGCTGACCCAGGTGCTGGACTTCGGCTACGCCGAGGCCGCCACCATCGCGGGCTGCCCGATCGGTACGGTCCGGTCCCGCGTGGCCAGGGCCCGAAGCGACCTGATCACCCTGCTGCGCGATGCCGAGGCCGGCGCCCGGGAGGTGTCGGACCACCGACCGGTCGCCGCCACCCGTCGAGCCGGCTGAACCCACCCGCCTCGGGCGAGGGCCCCGTCTCGCGCCCTCGCCCTCGCCCGAGGCGGCTACGCGCTTGCGCCACCGGCTCGGGCAACCGGGTGGGTCACGCCTTGTGATCGGCGAGGGAGTACGACGCGGCGGCGACGGTGCCGGCCACTGCGAGTACCGAGGGCCAGGCGCCGATCTTCTTCGCGAGGGGGTGGGAGGCCCCGAACGCGATCGTGTACAGCCCGGTCAGTGCCGCAGCGGTGGGCGTCCCGGCCTGCTCGCGCCACTCCTTGGCGGCGAACACGCCGGCCGCGGCGAGTACCACTCCGCCCAGCGGGCGCTTCTTCGTGAAGCGGGCAACGGCGTAGCCGCCGACCAGACCGCCCGCGGCGACGGCGGCGGTGGGGATGCGGGCCATGGGAGACACTCCTCGGATCGACGTGCAAACCTCGCCTGATCGACCCGCCACGAGGTGACCCCGCCACGCGGATCGACCGGCACCCCACGAACCTAACGCCCCCGAATCCACTGCCTCCGGGCAGGGAGCCGTGTGCCTTCGCTTCCGGTCGACTCGACTCCAAGCGGTCCGACTCGACTCCAAGCAAGCCGCTCGCACCGAACCGGCTCTGAGGTCGAGCAGCCGCGAGACATGCACACGGGCCAACGAAGCCGCGCTCGCACCCACTGGACCGGAAGTGCGATGGCGAGCGCCTCGCCTCGCCAAGGATCCACAAGACGTCACCGCGACACCGACGGCGGCGATGCAACCAGGCCCACCACGTTCGCCGCGACACCCCTGCCCGGCCGCCCCGGCCCCTCCTCGCATGCCCCGTCCCGCGCCCGGCCACCTCGCGGCCACCCCCACGCCCGGCCACCCCTACGCCCGGCCACCCCTACGCCCGGCCACCCCCACGCCCGGCCACCCCGCGCCCGGCCACCCCGCGCGGGCCCGCACCGCGCGTGTTGTCGGTGTGGGCCGGTAGGGTGCGGCGGTTGGCGGGTCTGTCGGTTGTGGGTGATTCGTCCGTATCGGATGCGTCGGGAGGAGGTCGGTCGTGGATCGGGTCGGGTGCGGTGTGTCGGCCGGCGGCGTGCGGTTGCGGGCATGGTGAGGTCGGTTCCGCCTCGGGTGGCGATGGCGCCCGACGCGTACGGGCACGGAGGTCGGCTCCAGCCGTTGCGCGATGACGGCGAGCCACTGGGGCCTGCCACGCAGGTCGGCGACCTGGTCGCGGCGATCGCCGATTTCGAGGCCGCACCCGTGCCGCCGAGATGGGTCTGGGCCTCGACGGAGAGCGCGTACGCACCATTGCTGCCCACCCGGGTCGCGCGCTGCCACGACCTCGCGCTGGTCGAGTCGTTGTTGCTCGCGCACGAGGGCCGGTTCGGCGAGCCGCGTTCGCTCGGCGCGGCCTGGGCCCGGCTCAAGGGCCTGCCCGTACCGAACGACCTGCCGATCGGCGCCGCCGACGCGCAGGACAGCCTGTTCGTCCCCGACCGGCAACGGCTGCCCGCCGGCGCCGACGCGCTCGATGCCGTGGTCGCGGTACACGCCGACCAGTTGCGCCGGATCGAGGCGATCGAGGATCCGGCCCGCCGCTCGCGCTTCCGGCTGCTGGTCGCCGCGGAGTCGGCGGGTGGCCTGGTCGCGGCCGAGATGGCCGCCGACGGTCTGCCCTGGCGGGTCGAGGTGCACGATGCGCTGCTCACCGAACTGCTCGGCGCGCGACCCCGGGTGTCCGGGACGCCGCCGCAGCGACTCGCCGACCTGGCCGAGCAGTTGCGCGCCGCGCTGGGTGGACGGCCGTTCAACCCGGATTCGCACACCCAGGTGATCAAGGCGTTCGCCGACCAGGGCATCCGGCTCACCTCGACCCGCACGTGGTACCTGCGCGATCTCGGCCACCCGGCCGCCGACCTGCTGATCAAGTACAAGGAACTGGCCCGCCTGCACGCCGCGCACGGCTGGGCCTGGCAGGACACCTGGGTGCGCGGCGGTCGGTTCCGCCCCGAGTACGTGGTCGGCGGCGTGGTCACCGGCCGCTGGGCCGGACGCGGCGGCGGTGCGTTGCAGATCCCGCGGGTGCTGCGCGGCGCGGTCGTGGCCGACCCGGGCCGGCGGCTGGTGGTCGCCGACGCGGCCCAGCTCGAACCACGCATCCTGGCCGCGATGTCCCAGGACGCCGGCCTGGCCCGTTCCGCCGCCGCCGGCGACCTGTACGAGGCGTTGGCCAAGGCCGCCTTCCAGGGCGACCGGGCCAAGGCCAAGCTGGGCCTGCTCGGCGCGATGTACGGGCAGACCAGCGGCGACATCGGGCCGCTGCTGGCCACGTTGCGGCGGCAGTACCCGGACGCGATGGGCTACGTCGAGGCCGCGGCGCGCACCGGCGAGGAGGGTGGCATCGTGCGCTCGCGGCTGGGCCGGACCTGCCCGCCGCCGTCCTCGGAATGGCTGGACCTGGCCGAGGGTGGCACGAACGAACCGTCAGGTGACCGCGGCGACCGCGGCGGCGACGATGCCGGCGTCCGGTCGGCCCGTGCCCGAGGCCGCTTCACCCGCAACTTCGTCATCCAGGCCAGCGCGGCGGACTGGGCCCTGGCCCTGCTCGCCGCGCTCCGACGCCGACTCGCCGCGTACGACGCGGCGCCGTCGGGGCGTCCGCACCTGGTCTTCTTCCAGCACGACGAGATCATCGTGCACAGCCCGGCCGACCTCACAGACGCGGTGTCCGCCGCGATCGTCGAGGCCGCGGCCGAGGCCCGCACGCTGGTGTTCGGCGATACACCGGTGCTGCTGCCGCTGATCCCGACGGTGGTGAACACGTACGCGGAGGCCAAGTAGAAAGACGCCCGGGCCGACGCGGTCCGAGGGCTCGGCCTGCGGTCGCACGCGACGGCCGAAGTCGCCATGGGCGTGGCAGGCTTCGGTACCGGAGCCGCCGTCGATGCCGTTCGGGTCTGGATCGGGGCGGACCGGCACTTCCTGTGCCACCCCGTGGCCGGCGGTCGCCGGCGAGACGGTCGGCTCGGACGGCGTGGCCCGCTCGCCCGTCGACTGGGATCCGGCCATGCCGGCACTGCTTCGTACGAGCGCCGTGCTGCACCGCAGACCGCTGTTCGACCGGGACCCGCTGCCCTGTGGAGTACCGCGCACCACCTTGATCGGCGAGGCCGCATATCCGATGCTGCGGCATCAGGCGCAGGGCGCATGCCAGGCCATCGAGGATGCCGTGGTTCTCGCGACGCTGCCGGCCCACGCTGAACTCCTCGGCGTGGGCGAGGCGTTGCGTCGGTACGCCGAGCATCGGGCGGCACGCGTACAGCGCGAGTCCCGCGAGTATGGCGTTTTGATGCACCCGCCGGTGGGTGTCGAACTCCTGGCGGATCTGGGCCCCGAGGGTCTGCTCGATCTGGTGGCCGAGATCCGGACACACTCGTCGCGCTCTGACTGCTGGAGCGGCAGGCCGGACGCTACGCCAACACCCTCCACACGGGCCACTTCCTGGGCCGCGCCAAGCCCACCTACATCGGCGACGGCCTCGACATGGTCGGCGAGCGCCTGTACGGGTTCCGGGGTCGGCTCACCGAGGCGCTGCGCACCGGCGAGCCGCAGAACGAGGCCGGCTCGGAGGGTGCCGAAGCGAATCCGTTCGCGTGCATCCACCAGGACCCGTAACGGCGGCGGCAGTTCCAGCGCGCGATGTCGCAATCGTCTCGGCCGAGGATGCTTGCACTGGCCGAGCGCTTCCCGTGGGCCGACTACACCCGGATGGCGGACATCGGCCGTGGCGACGGCGAACTATTGTGCCGGCTCGCGACCCGGCACCCGCACCTGACCGGCATCGGCTTCGATCTGCCCGACAGCGCGGACGCGTTCGCGGAACGTGTCGGTGCGGCGGAGGTGCTCGGACGGATCGGCTTCCGATCGGGCGACTTCTTCACCGATCCGCTGCCGACCGCCGAGGTGCCGGTGTACAGGCACGTGCTGCACGACTGGGACGCGGCCGGGAACGCCTGCTGTTGGCCATGGCCTTCGCCGCGCTGGTCCCGTTCGAATCGTTCCTCGACGACGATCGACGGGAGAACGTATCCGGTCTGCTGCTGGGCCTGTTGGCAGAGGCGGGCTTCCAAGCTCCCGGGTCGAACCCCTGGCCGGTGCGGAGTCCATGGTGGTGGGCATGAAGTGAGGTGTCGGATCCGGGTGCTCGGTCCGCAGGGATGGTGGTCCGGCACGTCGCCGCCGGGCAGATCTCGACCTCGCCTGCTACGACGCCGCGGTGATCTCGCCCGTACCCCACCCGACCCGGCCGCCGCCTCCGTCCCGTGTGCCTCGCGCCGCTCCACCCGCGCCGTCGCGTTCCCGCCGGGCGTGTGCCGGGGCGTTCGGTTGTTCAGGTTGGTTCTGTGAGGTTGGTGACGAAGGTGCGGAAGGCGGTGCGGTAGGTGGTGGGGGTGGTGCCGGTCAGGCGTTGGAAGTGGTGGCGGAGGTTGGCGGGGGTGCCGAGGCCGGTGAGTGTGGCGATTCGTTCCACCGGGTCCTCGGTGCGTTCGAGGAGCCATTGGGCGCGTTGGATTCGGGTGCGCAGCAGGTACTGGAGTGGGGTGAGCCCGGTTTCGGCGCGGAAGCGACGGGTCAGGTTGCGTACGCCCAGGCCCGCGTGGGCGGCGATGTCGTCCAGCGTCAGCGGGTGCCGGAGGTTGGCCTCCATCCACCTGGTAGTGGGGGCGATGCTGCTGCCGGGCGGGGTGTAGGCGCTGCATGCCGCGTTTGTCGTGGAATGGCCCGCGAGGTCGGCGGTCGGGTCGTGGAGTTGCAGGAACAGTTGGCGCTCCGTCTCGATGGCCACTGCCAGGCCGTGGTCCAAGGTGATCAGATCGAGGCAGAGATCCACGCCCCCGAGGACGCCGGCGGCGCTGTGGAAGGGGCCGTCCGCGACCACCGAGCCCTCGGGGTCGACCTGGATCCGCGGGTGACGACGGGCCAGTTCCGCGGTGTTCCGGCGACTGGTCGCAGCGCGGCGGCCGTCGAGCAGACCGGTGGCCGCGAGCGTGAACGTCCCGGTGCCTACCGCACCGATCCGGCAGCCGCGCGCGGCGGCGGCACGAAGGGCGGCGACGATTTCCGGCGACGGGTCGTCCCGGAAACGGTCGTGTCCCGGCAGCAGCACCGTGTCCGAGTCGTCCAGGCTCGCCAATCCGTCCAGTCCCCAGGGGGTCTCGATGCGGAAGGATGCGAGGCCGCCCGTCGCCTCGAAGCCCGGAGCGGTGCAGATTCGCACGTCGTAGGCGACCGGCGGGTGATGCCGGGCGGCGGTGCCGAACGCGAGTCCGGGCGCGGTGAGCTGGTGCCCCGGGACCCCGTCGAGGACGAGGACGGCGATCACTGGCATGTCCGGAATCTAGCCGAGGATGACATCGGAACGGCTGTTTCCGTCCGTGGCGCGGCGCGGAGGATGGTTGGGACGAGGACGGCGGCGGACGAGGACGCACGCGGGAGGACGTCCGGCCCCGCGCCCGAAGAGCCGAGAACCGCGCCGGTGGCCCCCGTTCCGGGCCATCGGCGCGGTCCGCGGTCCGGCCCGGGACCGGCCCGGGACCGACCCGACGCGACCGACCCGACGCGATCCGGCCCGGGACCGACCCGGCCCGGCCCGACCCGATCCGGCCCGGGACCGACCCGGCCCGACCCGATCCGGCCTGGGACCGACTCGGCCCGGCCGACCCGACCCGGCCGGGCCGACTCGACCCGGCCCGGCCGTCCGGCCCCTGGCCCGGCGCGGTCGGCTCGTCCCAAGCGACCGCCGCACTCGGCCCCGCCCGAATCGACCGCCGCACTCGACCCCCGCCGCAACCAACCAACCCACCCACCCGCTGACCCGCCAACCGCCTCACCAACCAACCCACCCACCCGCGCGGCGGCGCGGCCCCGGCCTGATCCCCAACATGCCCTCCCGGCACCCCCCGGCCCGGCCTGATCCCCCGACGCGCCGCCCCCTTCACCGCCGCACCGGCGGATTCGAGGCTCGGCGGCGCTAGATTCCAGGTATGTCAGTGATCGCCGTCCTCGCCCTCGACGGGGTCCCGGGGCATCAACTCACCACCCCCGGCCTGGTGTTCGGGGCCGCCTGCCGCGACCACCCGGGCGTGGCGTACGAACTCAGGCTGTGCGGGGCGCCCGGCCTGCGGGCCACCGGTGCCCCGACCCCGCTGCGGATCGCCACGCCGTTCGGCCTCGACGGCCTCGCGGACGCGGACCTCGTACTGGTTCCCGGGCACGACGGCCATCGCGACGAGCCGCCGGCCGGCGTCCCGGCCGCGTTGCGTGCGGCGGCGGCGCGCGGGAGCCGAATCGCCGCCGTCGGCACCGGGACGTTCACCCTCGCCGCGTCCGGACTCCTCGACGGACGCCGCGCCACGACCGGATGGCGGTACCTGGAGGAACTGGCGGACCGGTATCCCCGAATCGAGGTGGACCCGCTCGGCACGGTGGTCGAGGACGGGCCGTTCCTGACGACGGCGGGCGTCTTCGGCGGCCTGGACCTCTGCCTGTACGTGCTGGGCAGCGACCACGGCCGGCGCGTGGCCGACGAGACCGGCCGCGAACTGATCACCCCGCTGCACACCTACGCCGACGACGTCCGGGACACCATCGACCGGGAAGTCACCGAAAGCGTGGGCCTCGAACCCACCCTGCGCTGGCTGGAAGCCAACCTGCACCACCCGCTGACCCTGGCCGACATCGCGGGCCACGCGCGGACCAGCGTCAGCAGCATCACCCGCCGCTTCCACGCCCACACCGGTCTCAGCCCGCTCCAGTACCTGCTTCGCGCCCGCCTCCACGAGGCCCGACGCCTGCTGACCGAAACGGACGTCCCGATCGAGCGCATCGCGGCCCGCACCGGATTCACCTCACCGGCCGCCCTGCGCCGGCACTTCCGCACCCTCACCGGCACCACCCCGCGCGCCTACCGCCGAGCGCATCGCGGCTAGTACCGCACGATCACCGACTACTGCCGACGCACCCACCACCGCCGACGCACCCACCACCACCCGACGCACCCACCACCGCCGACGCACCCACCACCTCCAAGTCACCCACCCGGCAAGGCACGGGGCAGGCGTCGGCTCATGCGCCCGGGATGTCCAGCGCGGTGCCGTACAGGCGACCGACGGCCAGTCGGATCACCACCCGGCGCTCCGCGACGGCGCCGGCGAAGAAGGTCGCCTCGTCGGCCGGGCGGAACTCGGCCGGGACCATGGCGAGCAGTTCGCGGCCCGTGGCGTCGCCGGGGACCGTGGTCGGCTCGGTGACCTCGGCGTCCCCCTCGGCGACCGCGAACGACCATACGTTGCCGCCCGACACGTGCAGCGCGGCGTTGGCGTTGCGCCGGACGTGGTGCGGCTTGGCGCGGTCGGCGGTGGTGGAGAAGCGGATCACCCGGGCGGCCGGATCCCAGGCGAACAGCATGTTGGACAGGTGCGGCCGACCGTCCCGCTTGATCGTCGCGAGCGTGCCGATGCGTTCGCGGGCCAGGATCTCCAGCACCTCGTCCTCGGTCAGCGGTCGGGGCGGGGGACCGGCCGGGGCTTCCTCGGCG
This sequence comes from Embleya sp. L77, assembly GCF_055557415.1. Classification (NCBI taxonomy): domain Bacteria; kingdom Bacillati; phylum Actinomycetota; class Actinomycetes; order Kitasatosporales; family Streptomycetaceae; genus Embleya; species Embleya sp. L77. Next base: position 1,645,617 of record NZ_CM145710.1, on the reverse strand, counting down.
GGGCCCGAGCCATCCGCGGGACCCGCGACACCCGCCTGATCCACGGGACCCACCGGACCTGCGGCACCTGCGACGCCCGCCTGATCCGCAGGATCCACGGGACCTGCAGGACCCGTCACGCCGGCTTCGTTCCGCGGGGTTTCGATGGCGTTCATGGTCTCTCGTCCTCACGCTCGGTGGTTGCTTCGTTGTTCGCTGAGCCGATTCTTTGTGACCATGGCGGTTCGCGTAAGGAGGCACCTTGACGTTCCGCAGTAACCACGATGTACCCGTCCAGGTCACAGAGGTTCCGGCCGCCGAAGATGCCGCGGAGGGCGACCGGGATCGGGAGCCCGAAGCCGACCCGAACCGGGTCACCTGGGCGAATGCGTGTCAGGTGGTCGGCACGCTCGACCACGTCGCGGGCAAATGGAGCATCGGCATCCTGGTGTCGGTCGCGGAGGGCCCGATCCGGTTCACCGAGTTGGAACGCGCCGTACCGGGGATCAGCCGACGCGTGCTCACCCTGAACCTGCGCCGACTGGAGCGCGACGGGCTGCTCACGCGCACCGTGTACCCGACCGTGCCGCCGAAGGTCGAGTACACGCTCACCGTCGTGGCGCGCGAGCTGACCGCGTCGCTCACCGGCCTGGTCCGCTGGGCCGAGCGACACGGCCCGACCATCGAGGCGGCCCGGCAGGTGTACGACCGGGAGCAGGCTGGGCAGGAGTAGCAGGGTCGAGGCGGCCGGGTGTGGCCGTCGGGTGGGCCGGCGCACCGGGTGTCGAGCGGACGAGCGGAACGAAACGAGGAGTTCGATGAACAGCGCGGAGCTACTGGTCGACGGGTTCGGCCGGGTGCGCGAGGTGGTGCACGAGGTGGTCGAGGGCCTGACCCCGGAGCAATCGGCCGAGCGGCTCGACGACGACGCGAATTCGATCGCCTGGCTGATCTGGCATCTGACCCGGGTCCAGGACGACCACGTCTCGGACGTCGCGGGCCTGGAACAGGTGTGGACGGCGCAGGACTGGCACGGCCGATTCGAACTGCCCTTCCCGGTCCGGGCGATCGGATACGGGCACGACACCAAGGCGGTGGCCGCCGTACGGGTGGCCTCGACGACACTGCTGACCGACTACTACGACGCGGTCCACGAGCAGACCATCTCCTTCGTACGCGGATTGTCGGCCGCCGACCTGGATCGGGTGGTGGACGAGGCCTGGACGCCGGCGGTGACCCTGGGCGTGCGGCTGGTCAGCGTGATCGCCGACGACCTCCAGCACGCGGGGCAGGCGGCGTTCATCCGGGGCATCCTGCTGCGCCGGTAGTGGGCGAAGCCGAGGCGAGCGAGGCCGGGAGGCATCGGCGTTCCGCCCCGGTCGGGCGTGTCCGCAGGGCGCATCCGCTCGCGATCCTGCTTCCACTTCAGCCTCCATTCCCGCGCTGACTCCCGCTCCGCCCGCACCCTCGCACCCCCGCACCCCCGTTCCGTGTTCCGCCGGCGAAAGGACGCCCCTCTCCATGAGCCCCGAATCCGCCTCGCACTCTCCGCTGGCACACGGTCCGGATTCCCCGGCCGCCGCCCTGTTCGATGCCGTCGGCGCCGGTTACGAGACCGCCTTTGCGGATTTGCCCGAGCAACAGGCCGCGTTGGACTGGCTGATCGCCGAACTCGGGCCCGGCTCGAAGGTGCTCGACATCGGGTCCGGGACCGGCCGCCCGACCGCCGAACGACTGGTGGCGGCCGGGCATCGGGTCACCGGCATCGACGTCTCGGCGACCATGGTCGAGCTGGCCCGGGAACGGGTGGCGGGTGCCACGTTCGAGCAGTTGGACGCACGTGATCTGGTCGACGACGACGGCGCGTGGGACGCGGTGTGTGCGTTCTTTTCGTTCCTTCAGCTGCCCAGGGCCGATCTGGACGCCCAACTCGACCGGCTCGGCGCGCGCCTTGCGCCCGGCGGCCTGCTCGCGTTCGCGACCGTGCCGGCCGAGGCGGACGGCGTGGAGATCGAATGGCTGGGCCACCGTGCGCGGGTGACCAGCCACGGTACCGAGGAACTGCTCGTGCGGTTGCGCGCGGCGGGCCTGGAGATCGTCCACCACGGGGTCAGCGTGTTCCAGCCGAACCACCCTACGGCCGGCCCCGAGGAGCAACTCTTCGTACACGCCCGCAAATCCGTGCTCGGCTGAGTAGGCCGCCACCCGCGCAGGCCGCGGCGGACCGGCTTCGCGACCACATGCGCAGTGGGCAGTGGGACCGGCTCCGCCCCCACCCGCGCAAGCCCGCAGGACCGGCTCCGCGCGCCCACACGCGCAGTCCGCATTGAGGCCGGCTCCGCGCCCACACGCGCAAGTCCGCCGTCGGCCGGCCGCCCGGTCCGCCGAGCGCTCCTCGACGGCCGCGAGTCGGCACCGGTCCGCATGGGCCGGCGCGGCGGTTCGCCCGGGCCGACCCGGGCCGGTCGTCGTTGCGTGGCAGGGGCTCGATAACGTGGTCCGCGAAGCGGAATGCCGTACTCGTCCGGCCCCGCGTGCCTTGTCCGTTCACCTCGCCTCGTTCGGAATCCTGTGATGACCATGACCGAACCCGAGGATCCGAGGGGCAGTGGCCGCCCCGACGGTGCGCACGATGCCGAGGCCGGCGCCGCCCGGTCGGGCCGGCTCGCGCCGCCCGAGTGGCTCACCCTGACGCTGCGAGCCAACCCCGGCCCGATGCCGAAGGCGGCTGCGGTGCGCGCCGCGATCGGTATCGCGGCGCCGCTCGCGGTCGGCGTGGCCGTCGGGGACAGCGCGTCCGGCGCGTTGGTGGCCATCGGTGCGCTCGGCGCGGTGTTCGGGGACACCGCCGATGCCTACCGGCTGCGCGTGCTCAACATCGCCGTACCGCAGATCGTCGGTGCGATCGGACTCGCACTCGGCAGTTGGCAGTTCGGACACGGTTGGTCCGCCGTCGCGATGTTGACGGCGGTCGCCCTGGTCGCCGGGATGATCAGCACGATCGGTGCGGTGGCCTCCGCGTCCGGCCTGAACCTGCTGCTGATGGCGGTGATCGGGGCGGGCCTGCCGATGCCGTCGCCGTGGTGGCGGGCGCCGATGTTGACCCTGCTGGGGACCGGGTTGGTGCTGGTGATGGCGCTGCTCGCATGGCCTGCGCGCGCACGCATTCCCGAACGGGTTGCGGTGGCCGACGCCTACGACGCCACCGCGGACATGTTGGCCGCGGCCGGCACCGCGGACTGGGAGACGGCTCGGGCCGAGGTGACGCTGTCCCTCAACCACGCGTACGACCTGCTGCTCGGCCGACGAGCGGTGGCCCCCGGGCGCAGTCGTGGCATGTCTCGCCTGGTGGCGCTGTTGAATTCGGTCGGTCTGCTGGTCGAGGCGGCCACCGCGGTACACGCCGAGGACCGGTCGGTGGGCGAGATCGAGGTGGCCACGGTGCGCGAGATCGCGGCGGGGATCCGCGCGGGTACGGTGCCCGCCGGCGCGCTGCCGCCGGCGGCGGTGACCGACCCGGCCGACCGCGCGGTCGCCGCCGCGATCGCGCACGCACGGGAGACGCTCGCCGGTGCCTACCGCGCCGCCGATCGGGTCGGCCGGCCCGGCGCGTTGCCCGAGCGGGTGGCCGCCGGCGCGCGCGACCTGCTGGTGTCGGCGGAGTCCTGGCGGTACGGGCTGCGGCTGACGTTGTGCATCGGGGTGGCCCAGGCGCTGGTGTCCACGGTGGACGTACCGCGCTCGTACTGGGTACCGCTGACCGTCACCTTCGTGCTCAAGCCCGACTTCGGCTCGGTCTTCTCCCGGGCGCTGCTGCGTGCGTTGGGCACCGCGGCGGGGCTGGTGGTCGCGGGGGTGATCCTGGAGTTCGTGCCGCGCGGCGGCTGGGAGGTGCCGGTCGTGCTCGTGCTCGCGGCGGCGCTGCCGATACTCTCCCGGCGCGGCTACGGCTATCAGACCGCGGTGATCACTCCGCTGATCCTGATCCTGTCGGACCTGCTCGGGCACCAGGGTGTCGGGCTGCTGGCGCCGCGTCTGGTGGACAGCCTGATCGGCTGCGCGATCGTGTTGGTCGCGGGCTATGTGTTGTGGCCGGAGAGCTGGCACACCCGGGTGGGGGCCCGGTTGGCCACCGCGGTCGAGGACACCGCGCGCTACATCGAGTGCGCCTTCGACGAGCAGAGCGATCAGGCCGCGCGGGCCCGGACCCGGCGGCGGATCTATCGGGATCTTTCCGACGTGCGTACCGAGTTCCAGCGTGCGCTGGGCGAGCCGCCGCCGGCCGGTGCCCGGGCCGCGGCGTGGTGGCCGCTGATCGTCGCGGTCGAGCGGGTGATCGACACCGGCACCGCGGCGGCGGTACGCACCGCGCACGGCGCGCCGCCGCCCTCGCCGGAGGCGGCCGCGCACATGGCCGCCGAACTGCGTGCGCTGGCGGCCTCGATGCGCACCGGCGAGTCGGCCGCCCGACCGGTGCGGCCGGCCGTCGCCGAGGATCCGCACGACGCACTCACCGACGTGCGCCGGGAGGTGCGCTCGGCCCGGACGATGCTGGACGGGCCGGCGGGGCCGGGGGAGGGGCAGGGCTCGACGGGGGCGACGGACGGGGCCCGGTCCTGACCGGCGCCGTGCTCGCTCGGCGTGAACCGCATGCGGAGCCGGTGCGGCGCCGGGCTCCGATTCGACCTGCGCAGATCCGTCGAACCCGGAGAAGGGGCATCGGGACATCGACACACTCGTCAACTTGTGGTTGACGAACCTAGATCGTCAACCTACGGTTGACGCATGGAGAATCCCGTGCGCATGACGAATCCGGTTCGGCTCGACGACCTGATCGAGACCATCAAGAAGACCCATTCCGACGCCCTCCACCAACTGTCCGACGCGGTGATCGTCTCGGACCACCTCGGCGAACTGGCCGACCACCTGATCGGGCACTTCGTGGACCAGGCACGCCGATCGGGGGCGTCCTGGAAGGACATCGGTACGAGCATGGGCGTGACCAAGCAGGCGGCACAGAAGCGCTTCGTCGCGAAGGGGTCCGGCGAGGCCGACCTCGATCCCAGTCAGGGCTTCGGCCGCTTCACCGACCGGGCCCGCAACGTGGTGATGGCGGCGCAGAACGAGGCCCGCGCGGCCGGCCACGCCGAGATCGGGCCGGCGCACCTGGTGCTGGGGCTGCTGGCGGAGCCCCAGGGGCTCGCCGTACGGGCCGTCGTCGCCCAGGGGGTGACCCCGGAGGCTGTGCGGGAGGCGGTGCTCGCCGTATTGCCCGCGCCGAGCGGCGACGTGCTGCCCGACCTGATCCCGTACGACTCGTCGGCGCGCAAGGTCCTGGAACTCACCTTCCGTGAGGCTCTGCGACTCGGCCACAACTACGTGGGCACCGAGCACCTCCTGCTCGCCCTGCTGGAGTTGGAGGACGGCACGGGGGTGCTCACCGGCCTGGGGATCGACAAGGCCGCCACCGACGAGTACCTCGTGGCCGAACTGGCCGCGATCATGGCGGAGCGCAAGCAACAGCCCTGACGTCGCCCGTCCCGGCGCTTCGGCCGGCAACTCCCGCCCGGCGTCGCCCGATGCGATCGGGGCGGCCGCTCAGACGCGTTCGAGTGCGCGGTGCGGCGGCGGGGGGAGTTCGACGCCGATCGGGTCGCCGGGGCGGAGGTCGCCGCCGGTTCGTACGACGGCCATGATGCCCGCCTTGCGGACGACCTTGCCTGCTTCGTCGCGGCCGACGACGGCCTTGAGCAGGCCGTTTCGGAAGGCGTTGATCTGGGGGCACGGGTTGCGCAGGCCGGTCACCTCGACCACCGCTTCGGCGCCCAGGTGCAGCAGGGTTCCGGTGGGGAGGCCGAGCAGGTCGATGCCGCGGGTGGTGACGTTCTCACCCAGTTCGCCCGCCGCGACGGTGAAGCCGGCGACGGCCAGTTCCTCGTGCAGTTCGGCGTGGATCAGGTGGACCTGGCGCAGGTTGGGTCGCGTGGGGTCGACGGCGACGCGGGAGCGGTGCTGCACGGTGACGCCGAGGTGCGCGTCACCCTCGACGCCGAGCCCGGCGAGCAGGCGGATACTGCCCTGGTTCGGCTTTGTGAACAGATGCTCCGAGCTTCGACTCACCGCCGTCACCGTACCGTTCACGACCACCCACCACTCCATGGTATCGATTCGATACTCACTACCCTATGGCATCGCCACCGTCCGGATCGGGCCCGGTGCGCGAGAAGCGGCGAGTGCCGAATGGGGTCCGACCGCAGAATGCTTTTCAGGGAATCCGGCGCGAGGGTCGGGCGCGGGGCCGCCCGCCGGCACGTCGGCGGGCAACGGGCCTGGTGGGACGCCCGATCGGCGGATGAAAGGGGCTCCGCGGACCGAGAATCCCAGTCCCGATGACGTCGAGTGACAAAGATTACAGGTGCCGTTTCGCTGACGAATACGGCGATTTGTCGCCCCGATCGTGCCGTGCATGCGGCCATCGCGTGGACCCCCTTCCGCGCCTCCACCGATTCGGCGAAACGTCGTGCCGGGCGATAGGCATGGGGCACTTCCCCCGCTGCGCCGACCGGTTCCCGGTCTCGGGCGGGGTGCCCAACGGGACCCGGTCCCGTCGATGCGTCCGTGGAGGATCCCGATGCCTGCCCGCAGCCCCCGTGAACTGGCCCAACTGCCGTACGCACACCGGCTCGTGGCCTTCGACGGCGATCTCGACCGGGACGGCGACCACGAGTTCGCGCACTTCGACGGCGATGCGTTCGCGGAGGTGGAGGCCGGCGGGTCCGCCTTCACCTCGTCGGCCTTCTCGACGGTGACGTTCACCGGAGGCCGGTATCGACGTTCCCGCTTCGACGACGTGTGGCTGCACAGCGTGCGCGTCGTGGGGGCCGACCTCGTGGAGACGTCCTGGATGGACACCGAATTCGCCGCCTGCGTGCTGGCCGGGATCGAGGCATTCGGCGCCACGATGCGGCGAGTGGTCTTCCACCACTGCAAGTTCGACTCGGTCAACCTGCGCAAGACCAAGCTTCGGGAGGTCGCCTTCGTGGACTGCCTGCTGCGCGACCTGGACCTGGCCGGCGCGACGCTGACCGACGTGTCCTTCCCGGGTTCGACCCTGGAGCGGATCCGGCTCGACAACGCGCGGCTGAGCCGGGTCGACCTGCGCGAGGCGGGCGCCCTGGACATCGCCTCCGGGCTCGACGCCCTGCGCGGCGCGACCATCGACAGCGCCCAACTCCTGGACCTGGCCCCGGCCCTCGCCCACCTCCTCGGCCTGATCGTCGAGGACCGCTGACCCCGCGCGACCGGCACCCGTTGTACGGACCACCGCGCGCTCGGCCGAGTCGACCGGCGACCGGATCGTCGTGTCGGGGACGGCGGGCGTCGACGATGATTATCGTTGGCAGCCCCGACCGCCCCGCAGGCGGTGCGACCTGTGAGGATGTGCGCTTGTGGGGGAGCCGACAGTGGGCGGGACGCAGGGCCCGGACCGGACGGATGCCGAGCAGGACCCGGCGGCCGACTCCGGCCTGCCGCTGCATCCGCGCGGCATCGTCGACCTGCGCGGGCGCGAGCGCGGGCCCGCCGTGTTGGGCTATCCGACCGGTGCCGTCGTGGTGGTCTCCGGGTTGCCCGGCAGCGGCAAGAGCACGCTGCTCGACCGCTGGTCCCGATCGGCGACGGTGATCGACCCGCGCACGGCGCACGTCGAGTATCAGGCCCGGATGCCCCGATGGTTGCCGTACGCGGTGTACCGCCCGTGGGTGCGGCTGCAACACGTGCGGCGGCTGCGCGCGCACGTGCGCGACGGGGGACCGGTACTGGTGCACGACTGCGGCAGTCGGCCGTGGATGCGCCGCTGGTTGGCCCGCTCCGCCGGCAGGCAGCGCCGCGAACTGCACCTGGTACTGCTCGCGGTGGACGCGGCCGACGCGTTGGCCGGCCAGGAGAAGCGCGGGCGCTGGGTTCCCGGACGGGTCTTCGACCGACACCGGCGCGGCCTCGCCCAATTGTTGCTGGCGCTGTCCGTACAGGGCGGTGCGGTGGTGCCGGAGGCGGCCTCCGTCGTACTGCTCGACCGCACCCTGCGCGAACACGTCGTCGCCCTGGAGTTCGGCCCGGGTCGGGCCCCGCGTTCGCTGCCGCAGCCGCTGCCGGAGCCCACCGAACCGCCGCCGATCCTGCCCACCGGCCCCACCGCGCGCCTGATCGCCCGACGCGACCCGCGCACGCCCGAACCGACGCCTTGACGGTCCCGCGCACGCCCGAACCGACGCCTTGACGGTCCCGCGCCCGCCCGGGCCGGCGCCGCGGCCCGGGCGGGCACGCTCACCTGCACGCCGGCCAGGCGCACCCGGTGGATCCGGCTCGTCGCGTACGGCATGACCACGCCGCTCACCGCGCCAACAGGTGCAGGTGCCGGTGCATGTCGCCGACCTCGATCACCGCGAGGGTGCTCACCGCCGCCGCACCCACCCGCTCGGCCCGACGCACCTTCGCCTGCGCCCGCCGCGCGCGCCACGCGGACTGCCGCACCCGGACCCGCTCGGCGTCGGCGAGGATCTCGCGCTCACGTGCCTTGAACAACTCGTACTCGACCATGACCGGCTCCCGTTCTCCCGAGCCGGTGGTCCCGGCCCGTGATCACAGCCTCACGGCCCAGTGGGCCCCCCGACATCGGGCGGATGCCGCATCCCTCCGAACAGTTCCGGCCGGCGGGTGCCTAAGTGCGCCCGGGTATCCCTAGGCATGGCCCGGCGATCCCTAGGCATCCTTGCGAACGCTCCCGGACATCGCCGGCAACGGCGGGTGAGCCGAGGTCCCGTGCAGGCGTCCGCGTACCGGCGGAGCGGGTCGGCCCACCCTTTCGGTCCGCCCCGGTTGTGCCGCCTCGTCCGCCCGTCGAGCGTGGAGGGATACGGCACATCGCAACGAAGGGTCGGTTCATGTCGCAGGAGCACGTCGTCGCGGTGAATCCGATCTTCGCCCGTCCCGGCGAGGCCGTCGCCGTCGAGCGTTACCGGATGCCGATCGGCGAGATGTTGCCGGAGACCGCCTATCGGATCGTGCACGACGAGATGATGCTCGACGGGAACGCCCGGCAGAATCTGGCCACGTTCGTCGGCACCTGGATGGACGACCACGCGGCCCGGCTGTACGCCGAGTCGGTCGACAAGAACATGATCGACAAGGACGAGTACCCGCACACCGCGACCGTCGAGGACCGCTGCTGGAAGATGCTGGCCGAACTGTGGAACGCGCCCGACCCGCAGCACACGATCGGCACCTCCACGATCGGCTCGTCCGAGGCCTGCATGCTCGCCGGGCTCGCCTTCAAGCGCCGCTGGCAGCACGCCCGCCGCGCGGCGGGCAAGCCCACCGACCGGCCGAACCTGGTGATGAGCTCGGCCGTCCAGGTGGTGTGGGAGAAGTTCTGCAACTACTGGGACGTCGAGGCCCGCCTGGTGCCGATCAGCGAGGAGCATCGCACGCTGGACGGCCACGACCTGGACGCCTACGTGGACGAGAACACGATCGGCGTGGTCGCGATCATGGGCGTCACCTACACCGGCGACTACGAGCCGGTGGGCGAGATCGCCCGGGCCCTGGACAAGATCCAGCGCGACACCGGATTGGATGTGCCGATCCACGTCGACGGCGCCTCCGGCGCGATGATCGCGCCCTTCCTGCACTCCGACCTGGAGTGGGACTTCCGGTTGGAGCGGGTGCACTCGATCAACACGTCGGGGCACAAGTACGGGTTGGTCTACCCGGGCCTGGGCTGGGTGGTGTGGCGCAGCGCGGACCTGCTTCCGGAGGACCTGATCTTCCGGGTCAGCTACCTCGGCGGCGTCACCCCGAGCCTGGCGCTGAACTTCTCCCGTCCCGGCGCACAGGTTCTGCTCCAGTACTACCAATTCCTGCGCCTGGGCCGCAGCGGCTACCACGCCGTGCAGCAGTCCTCCCAGGACGTGGCCCATCGGCTCGCCGCCGGGATCGACGCGATGGACGCGTTCGAACTGTGGAGCGACGGCTCGGACATCCCGGTGTTCGCGTGGCGGCTCAAGGCCGGTCACACCGAGAACTGGAACCTGTACGACCTGTCCGACCGGCTGCGGATGAAGGGCTGGCAGGTGCCGGCCTATCCGATGCCCGACAACCTCGCCGACGTGACCGTGCAGCGGATCGTGGTCCGCAACGGCCTCGGCATGGACCTGGCCCGCGACCTCCTCGACGACATCGACGAGGAGGTCGCCTTCCTGGACCGCCTCACCGGCCCGATGCCGACCGAGGGCCGGGCACCGGGCTTCCACCACTGAGCCCACCGGGCCTCCTCCACGAGGACCCCGGTCGGGTACGCGGCACCGACGCCGCCGGCCCCGGGCGGGTCAATCCGTCGACGGTTGCCAGGTCGGCGGCCGGCCGGCCAGGGCCACCACCCGGTCGAGCAGCGGGGCGTCGCCCGGTACCGGTACCGGGGGGTCGAACAGGCCCTGCTCGTCGGGAGAGTCCTCGGCATCCGGCAACGGGGTCAGGAACGCCAGCGACGTTTCCAGGTTCGCCGGGTTCACCGTGTAATCCCGGCCCAGGGCGCGGGCCAGATCCCAACCGTGCAGCACGAGTTCGTTGTGGGCGACCAGCCCCATCACCTCGGCCGGCAGGGTCACCCCACCGGCTCGGGTGATGCCCTGCCACGCGCTCGGCTCGTGCCAGCCGGCCACCAACTCGTCCAGCTGCCGGGGCAGGATCATCCGCCAGTCCGGATCCAGCGGGGGCATCGGGCCGCCGGGGGCGGTGTCGGTCAGCGGGCCGAACTCCTTGCGCCCCGCGGCGCGGAACGCGGCGGTCAGGCCGACCAGGTGGGAGAGCAGATCGCGGACCGTGTAGTCCGTACACGGGGTCGGATCGTCGAGCCGGGAGTCGTCGAGCCCGGCCACGAGTCCGGCGATGGCCGCGGCGGGCGGTTGCAGGTCCGGTGTCATGGGGTGACTCCTTGTGCGTCGTCGTTCGAGTCCATGAAGGGTGGACCGGAGCGGCCGGGAAAACTCATCGCGACTACCCGACCCCGACGGCGCGCATGCCGGACGCGGTCTCGGCCGGGCGCGTCGGCCGTACCCCCGTACCGGCCGGCGCGCCCGGGTCCATTCACCGCGCGACGTGCTCCGCGCGGTTCACCGGGCGACGTGCTCCGCACGGTAGGTGATCAGCCGTACGGCCGGCGCCGAGACGACCTGGACGACTCCGGTACCGGGGATGTCGAGGTGTGCGAAACCGCCCTCGATGGCGACCCGGGCGGCCGGCACCGACCCGGTGGGTGTGCCGTCCGCGCCGATCACCGAGTAGTGGTCGACGAGTTCGACGGACGCGTCGTGCCAGGTGCGAGTCATGCCTGTTGCTCCGATCGTGGTCGTGCTTCCGGCCGGGGCGGCGCCTCGGCCGTGGGTCGTACCTCCGGTCGTGCGCGCGACGGCGTTCGCGGCCGCGCCCGGGACCGTCTCCGTGGCTCCGGTCATGCGCGCACCTCCGGGAAGTCCAGCTCCGGGCGGGCGAGGTGGTTGTAGTAGTTGGACAGCGTGTTCAGGGCGATGTGCGCGACGATCTCGGCCTGCTCGGCGTCGGTGACGCCGGCCGCGCGGGCCGCCGCCCGGTCCGCGTCGGAGACCCGGCCGCGGGTGCGCACGACGGCGCGGGCCAGGCCCAGGATCGCGTCGGTGTGCGGGTCCGCGTCGTGCCCGTCGCGGGTGGCCAGGAGTTGTTCCTCGGTCAGCCCGATCAGGCCACCGCGCAGCGAGTGCGCGCTGACGCAGTAGGTGCACTCGTTCTCCTGCGCGATCAGCAAAGCGAGTTGCTCGCGCAGGCGCGGGCGCAGGACACCCCGGGTGAGGTGGTCGCGCATCGCGAGGTAGCCCTCCAGGGCGGCCGGGCCGCTCGCGAGCGCCGCGTACAGGTTCGGCACCCGGCCGAGCTGCTTGGCGACCCGGGCGAGGAGTTCCTCGGTGTCGGCCGTTTCGGGCCCCTCGGGCTTGGTGTGGTCGGCTGCCGGAGCGCCGGCCGGGGTGGGTGTGGACGACATGCGGGCCCCCGTGGGTCTGGAGCGGATCAGAAACGGTACCGATCGGTGCCGTTTTGCAGACGGTACTGATCAGTACCGTTTTTGGTCAAGGGGAGTTAGGATCCGAACGTGCCTGTCAAAGCCCGAGACCGTCTGCTCGCCACCGCCGAGGAACTCTTCTACGCGGAGGGGATCCGCGCCGTCGGCATCGAACGCATCCTGGCCGAGTCGGGCGTCGGCCGCGCGTCGTTGTATCGGCACTTCCCGAGCAAGGACGACCTCGTGGTCGCCGTCCTGGAGGCTCGCGACCGGCGCTGGCGGAGTTGGCTCGCGGAGCGGGTCGAGGCGCTGGGCGGCCACCCGCTCGCCGTCTTCGACGCACTGGCCGAGCGGTTCGCGCACAACGACTACCGGGGCTGCGCGTTCATCAACACGATGGTCGAGTCCGCCGACCCGGACAGTCCCGCGCACCGGGTCGCGGCGGCTCACAAGGAAAGCGTGGTCGCCTACCTCGAACAACTCCTGAGCACCGCCGAGGTGGCCGAACCCGCCCTACAGGCACGGCAGTTCGCCCTCCTGATGGACGGCGCCATCGTCACCGCGCTGCGCGAGCGCACCCCCGCCCCGGCCGCCCGGGCCCGCCGGCTGGCGGAAACCCTCCTCGCGGCCGGCGACCCCGGGCACTGAGCTTTCCGCGCCGTGCCCGCGCCCGTGCGTGTGTTTCCGTGGCCGTGCTTCGCGCGCGGCACCGTCTGTCGGCGCCGCGCCGCGTGCCTTGCTACCGCTCGCCCGCGTCGTCCGTGTCGCCCGCGTCGGGGGCGACCGCGGCCAGGTCGGCGACCGTGCCGGACATGATGGTGCGCAGGTGGCGGGTGATGTGCTCGATGGGCCAGTCCCACCAGGCCAGTTCGAGCAGGCGGGCGATGTCCGCCGGTTCGTACCGGGCGCGGATCGGGCGGGCCGGGTTGCCGCCGACGATGGTGTAGTCGGGGACGTCGTCCACCACCACCGCGCCGGAGGCGACGATCGCGCCGTTGCCGATCCGGACACCGGGCATCACGGTGGACCGATAGCCGAACCACACGTCGTTGCCGACCACCGTGTCCCCGCGACCCGGAAGCCCGGTGATCAGGTCGAAGTGCTCGGCCCAGGATCCGCCCATGATCGGGAACGGAAAGGTCGAGGGCCCGTCCATGCGATGGTTGGCCCCGTTCATGATGAACCGGACGCCCTCGCCCAACGCGCAGAACCGGCCGATCACCAGCCGCTCCGGGCCGTAGTGGTAGAGCACGTTGCGGGTCTCGAACGCGGTGGGATCGTCCGGGTCGTCGTAGTACGAGAATTCGCCGACGTCGATCAGCGGCGAGGTCACCAGCGGCTTGAGCAGGACCACGCGCGACTGCCCCGGCATCGGATGCAGCAGGGTGGGGTCGGCGGGCGGCAAGGCATCCACGGGGGCGTACTCCAGGGATCTCGCGGGGTTTTGCGGGACGTTGCTCGGTGAGTCGGATCGGGCGGGTCGGATCGGGTGGGTCGGCAGGTCGCCGGGTCGCCGGGTCGCCGGGTCGGCGGGTCGGCGGATCGACGGGGCTTCGGGGCGTCGGCCGGAACGGAGGTCGGATTTCCCGGTTTCGGCCGTTGCCAACCCCCGACGCCGGCCGGTCGTCCTGCCCCCGGCACTGCGGGCTATTCGTAGCGGTACTTGAGCGAGTCGGCCTCCGCCTGCCGGATGTCCTCGATGGTCAACCCGGGCATCCGCAGTTGGGCCAGGGTCACCTCGGCCGAACTCGGCTGCGCGTCGGCGGGCAGCCAACCCTCCGGCTTCCAGGCCGAACTGCGCAGCAGGGCCTTGGGGCAGTGCGGGTAGACCTCGTCCAGCTCGACCACGAGGGCGCTCACCGGCGGCTTGCCCACGGCGGTCAACCGCGTCAGCAACTCGGGTCGCGCGGACACGCATGCGCGGCCGTTGGCGCGCAGCGTCGTGGTCCGGCCCGGGATCACGAACAGCAGCCCGACCCGGCCGGTCTCCAGCACATTGCGCAGCGTGTCCAGGCGCTTGTTGCCGGTGGCGTCGGGGATGGCCAGGGTGCGGTCGTCCAGCACGGTGACGAAGCCGGCCGGCCCGCCGCGCGGGGTCACGTCGCAGCGGCCCTGCGCGTCCGCGCTGGCCACGAAGACCAGCGACGCGCAGCCGACCAGCGCCCGGGTCTTCTCGGTGAGTCGGTCCATCTCCTTGGCGGCCGCCGCCGCGCCGGGTTGTTCGTAGAGTTCGCGCAGCCCCGTGAGGTCGGTTATCGCGTCCGCCCGCAATGCGTCGAACAGACCGGTGCCGACGTGGCCGTCGGTGTCGCCGGCACTGCCCGAGGCGCCATTTTCCGTGCTCGTGGTCATGCAGCCACCCTAGGAGACACCTTGATCGCCAACGAAGACCAGGCCCGCCCGCACCCGACATCGGCGGCGGTACGGATCGCGGCCGACGGCGTCGGGATGCGGTTGCGCGGCCCGGCGGGCCCGGACGCAGTGCGCGCCGCCCGCGGGATCGCCGGCCGCGTTCGAGCCGTAGGGTCGGGCCATGCGTGACGATCTCGACCTCACCGTGCCCGTGCCGGCCGACGTGCGCCGGGTGGTCTCGCTCGTCCCCTCGCTCACCGAGGCGGTCGCGGCGAGTGCGCCCGGTCTGCTGGTCGGTGCCACCGACTGGTGCTCGCATCCCGCCGAACTGGACGTGGTCCGGGTCCGCGGCACCAAGAATCCCGACCTGGACAAGATCCGTGCGCTCGCCCCGGACCTGGTCCTGGCCAACGAGGAGGAGAACCGCGCCGTCGATCTGGCCGCGCTGCGTGCGGCCGGAATCGCCGTCTGGGTGACCCGGGTTCGCGGTCTGGACGAGGCGTTCACGGCGTTGGAGCGCATGCTCGTGCACGGTTGCCGGCTGCCCGCCCCGCCCTGGCTGGACCGGTGCCGGGCCGCACGGGCCGCGGTACCGCCGGCTCGACCGCGGCGCGCGATCATCCCGGTGTGGCGCCGACCGTGGATGGCGGCCGGCCGGGACACCTTCGCCGCCGATGTGCTCTCCCGGTTCGCCGTCGAGAACGTGCTCGCGACGCACGCGGAGCGCTGGCCCAAGCTATCCCTGGACGAACTCCTGGCCACCGAACCGGACTTGGTGGTCCTACCGGACGAGCCCTACGCATTCGGCGCCGAGGACGGCCCCGAGGCGTTCCCGGACATCCCGACCGCGCTCGTCAGCGGACGCCACCTCACCTGGTACGGCCCATCCCTCGCCGAGGCCCCCACAGTGCTGGGCGCGCAACTGGGCCTCTGACCACACCCGGATCGGCACGGGCCCGTGCGCCCATGGGTGCACGGGCGGGAGAACCTTCGAACAAGGCAAAGGGCCCCGTGCCACACATGGCACCGAGCTCTGCTCAGCGGGCCGACCACAGCTTTGCGGAGCACGGCCACCCGCCGGCCACCCCACCCCGAAAAGGGCGGGCGCTTTGACGCGCATCGGCGATGGCCGAAACACGCCCGTCCCGGTTCAACGGGCGACCCGAGCAAACGTCACGCTCAGTTGAACGAGACCCGGCAGGGCACCCCCTGCCTCATCGCCCGGGCCAATCCGTTCCCTCTCGCGCTCAGGGCCCTACACAGGTCCGGAGGACGGCGAGAGCACGCGATCCACGAGCCCGTCGAGCCGCTCGTCGAAGACCTTCCGCGCATCGGGGGTGAGCGTCGCGAGCGCCACCAGCGTCGTCACCGCGACGTCCACCAGTTCCTTCCGCACGTCATCCCACGAGTGCGACGCGCCCTTGCGGGGGTTCGCGGCGAGAGCGCCATGCAGGGCCTCGGAGACCTCCCCGTACTCCTCGCCGATCTTGAGTACGCGCAGCAGCGTGCGTTCCCGCTCGGTCTGCTCGCCGGCGTTCTCGTCCAGCCAGTCACGAAGCCGGTCGATCTGCTTCCAGGTGTTCGCGTTCATTTACTTCTCCCACGGTCGTACAGGTGTCAGAGCAGGGCGGCCACGGGCTCCTCGGCCCGCGTCGGGTCGGTCACCGACAGCGGCACCGATGCGGTGACGGCCGGCTGCACCGTCAGCGCCGAGTGGCCGGTCAGCCGGCCCGGGCCGTTGCGTGGCTCGTGGACGTACGAGCAGCCGAGCAGCGCGCCGCCCAGGCCGGCCGAGACGTGCGCATGGTCGTAGCGGTATGCGTCATTTTGTGCATCGCGAACCCGGTCATCGCTCGTGAACGACACCTCGGCGAGCTTCGTCACCGGCATGCCCTGCGCGGACAGCAGGACCATCCGGGCCCGCCGCCGGGTCACCACCGATCCGGTGCCCCTGCGGATGATCCGCAGAAGCCGCCTGCCTTCGTCATCGTCGATCTCACGGACACGTACTCGTTCTGCCGCCCGCACAGCCTCACGGCAACACGTCGCACGGAACAGGACCCGAGCGGCGCGTCACATCACGACAGGGCAAACGTTGCCTGATACGGCACCGGACCGGCGCGCGGGTGAGCGGGGCGACGCGTTCACGGAGATCGGCGCACAGGGTGATGTGCCGGTACGGCGTAGTGGCGTCGAAGAACTCGCTCAAGCGTTGCCGAACGCGACGCGAGTGCGGGCCCGTCGCGGCCTCGACGGCAGCGTGGCCCGGCACACACGCCTGCTCGACATCGCCCTGGCGCAGTCGGACCTTGGCGACGTCGGCGGGAGTGCCCTGTACGTCGGCGCGTCCCCGATTCCTCGCGGGTTGCAGTAGACCGACCCGCCCAGGGTCTCGGTCAGCGGGGCGGGGTACTTCTCCGGGCCGGGCCGCTCGGTCGCCGCGTGCGCGAAGTCGGCCGGGATGTCCACTGTCGCGAAGTGAAGGCCCGGACGCAGCCAGTCCGCCCCGCCCCGGCCTGACGCCGGCGGCTCCGACCCGGTCACCCGATCTGCAACGAGTCTGCGGGCACCCGCCGTCGTCCTCGGGTGCCCGATGCCGCCCTCAGTCGAGTTCGCGAGGCCCGTACAGGGCCGCCTCGGCCCCGGTGGCCAGGGCCCAGTAGCGGTCGCCGTAGGACCAGTGCCACCACTCGGTCGCGTAGTTGACCAGGCCGGCGGCGGTCAGCGCGGCGCCGAGCACGTCGCGGTTGGCCCGGGCGGTTGCGGTGATGTTCTCGGCGCCGGTGTAGCACGCGCCGTCGCTTTCCTCGGGACTGGCGTTCATCGGAGTGCCGAGGTCGAGTTCGCGTCCGTCCGGGCCCACCAGGGTCAGATCGACCGCCGCTCCGGCGCTGTGCGGGGCGATGTCGGGCGGCGAGACGTAGCGGCTGGCCGCGACGTGGATCCGGTCGGCGGACCAGTCCGGGTTGGCGGCCCGCAGCTCGGCCGCGTACTCCTCGAAGTAGAGCCGTTGCAGGGACGGCGGCCGATATCCCTCGACGAACAGCAGTCGCAGCCCGTGCGGCAGCGCCGCCTGGGCCTTGATCAACCGGTCGAGCACCCCCACGCGCAGGAACGCGAAAGCGGCGGCGTGCTCCTCCTGCCGCGGGTCCACCGGCAGCGAGCCGTCCAGGCGGACGTCCACGAGCGGCTCGTCGCAGTCCCGCACCGGGATGGCGGCCACGCGCGGATCGGACATCAAGATGATCTGGTGCATGCGGTGATCATCTCGCGTCGGCCACGGCGTACTTGAGCGCGGTCCGGTCGTCGCGCGTGCCCGGCGACCGTTCGGTTCACGGGCACGGCGGCGCAGAGCCGGCATGATCGGTCGATGGACCACGTGGACGCGGTGCCCGAGGCGGAGTTGCTGCGCGCGGCCGGTCGGGGTGACCAAGCGGCGTTCGAGCGGTTGGTGGCGGGATACCGGCGCGAGTTGTCCGCGTACTGCTATCGCATGCTCGGTTCGGTACAGGACACCGAGGAGGCGGTGCAGGCATCGCTGCTCGCCGCGCGGCGCGGCCCGACCGGCTTCGAGGGCCGCGCCGCGCTGCGCACGTGGTTGTACCGGATCGCGACCGATGTGTGCCTGCAATCGAGTACCCGCCGACCCCGCCGGCTGCTGTCCCCGGACCACGGCCCGGCTCGTCGGGACACCGCCCGGCTCGGTGAACCGGTGCCCGGGCCGATCTGGCTGGAGCCGTGGCCGGACGAGGAACCGGCCGGGGGCGACCTCGACGCGGATCCCGCCGCCCGGCATCTGCGGCGCGAGAGCGTGGAGTTGGCCTTCGTCGCGGCGCTCCAGTCGCTGCCCGCGGCGCAGCGCGCGGTGCTGATCCTGCGTGAGGTGCAGGAGTTCTCGGTGTGGGAGGTGGCCGACATCCTGGACAGCACGCCGGCCGTGGTCGAGGGTGCGCTCCAGCGGGGCCGGAGGACGGTCGGTCGGCGGTTGCCGGCCACATCGCAGCAGGACGAGGCGGCGCTGCTCGGCGAGACCGGCCGGCGTGCGGCGGTGGCCGCGTTCGGCTCGGCGTGGGAGCGTGCCGACGTGCCGGCCCTGCTCGAACTGCTCGCCGCGGACGCGCGCTTCACCATGGCGCCGTTGCCCGCGTGGTTCGACGGGCGTGAGGACGTCGGCCGGTTCTTCGCCGAGCGGGTGTTCGCCGCCCGGTGGCGGCTGAAGCCGTTCCCGGCGAACGGACAGCCCGGGTTCGCGTGCTACACCCGCGAGCCGGGTGCCGACTCGTTTTGGCTCGCCGCGGTCAACGTACTGACCCTCAGGGGCGGCCGGATCGCCGAGATCACCGGCTTCCTCGACCCCGACCTGCACCGGCGCCTGGGCCTGGCGACGCACTGGCCGGAAGGCGAGGACGGCTCCGACGTGTGGAACTGATCCGGCGCATCGCCGCGGCGACGCGCGGGATTTCCGGTTCGGGTTCGAGTCGACTCGAAGGCGGACGGTGATCCCGCCACGCGGCGCGCGCGAGCCGTCCGGCCGACACCCGCCCACCATCGAACCCGGGAGACGCTGCGGTGCTGCGGCGCCGTTGGCGGCGCTGTCGGGGGCCGGCGTACGGCGTGGCTGGTGTTGCCGGTGTTGTCGGTGGGTGCGCCGGGCCGGGTGCACGGCGTGGCCGGTGTTGTCGGTGTGGCGGGCGCGGTGGGTGCAGGGGGTGTGCAGGCTGCGGGGGAGGGGGCGGGCATGGCGGTATGCCGTTGCCTCGGCATGCCGCGTACGGGCGTCGATTTCTCCGGCGTGGCGCCGGCCCGGCGGCCGTGCGCCTCGGGGGTGGGGGCGGGCACAATGGTGATATGTCCAACCTTGCGCAGGATGAGATTTCTTGGCTCGCGGCGGGCGATGTCGGTGACGTCGGTGACGTCCGCGGCGACGACGGTGCAGCGACGGAGCCGATGCCGGCGGGCCACCGCGCCGGGCGCGAACTCCCCTTGCGGTGGCGGTTGGACTGGGTGACCGGACCCTGGGCGGCGGCCGACCGTTCGGCGCCGCCGGGCGGTGCCTCCCCGCCTGCCGGGGGTACGGACGCCTCCGGGCCTGCCGGTGGTGTGGAAGGCTTCTCGCGTGGCGGGGGTGCGGATGTCGGCGTTCCGGAGGCCGCGCCGGGGGTTCGCGCGCTGGTTCCCGAGCAGCCCATCGGCGAGCCGCTGATCGGGCATGACGGACGTGTGGACGCGGTGACCACGGCACTGGTCGGCGGCCGTCCGGTCGTGGTCGCGGGTACCGCCGGGTGGGGTGCGACGGTGCGGGTGTTCGATCTCGACGGTGGGCACCAGCTGTGCCGGCCCCTGGTCGGCCGGACCGCCTGGGTGGGCGCGGCACGGGCCGTCGTGGCCGGCCGTCCGGTCGCGGTGACCGGCGACGCGGCCGGCGTACGGGTATGGGATCCGGCCACCGGCCTGCCGGTGGGCGAACCGCTGAGCGCCGCGGTGTGGGCGGTGGCGACGGCGGTGCTGGACGGGCGCCCGGTCGTCGTGGCCGGTGCCGAGTCCGGTCCCGACGCCGGATGCGAGAACGCGGTACGGGTCTTCGACCTGGCCACCGGGACCGAGTTCGGCGCACCCCTGGTTGGGCACGCGTGCGTGGTCACGGGCGTGGCCACGGCCGTCGTCCGGGGCCGTCCGGTCGCCGTGACCGGCAGCTGGGATGCGGCACGGGTATGGGACCTGACCACGCGCGAGCCGATCGGCGAACCCCTGGCCGAGCGCGTGTGTGCCGTGGCCACCGGATTGCTCGACGGCCGTCCGGTCGCGGTTATCGGCGGCTCCACCGGCGCCCCCGACGAGCGCGGCACGGTACGCGTATGGGACCTGACCACCCGCACCCCACTCGGCCCCTGCCTACTCTTCCCGCTACCCGTACACGCCCTGGCCGTAGCCCCGGGCAGTCGCCTGGTGGTCGCCTTCGGCTGTGAACTGGCCACTTTGCACCACACCTGAGCCCCGCTGGTCGTGTCCCCGGGCAGCCGCCCGGTGGTCGCCTTCGGCCGCGAGCCGGCCACCTTGCCGCACACCCGAGTCCCCGCAGGCGGCCGATCGACATCCGGAGCGGTCGCTGCGTCGAGACGACCCGGCCGCCGAAAGCAGGAAGGCAGCGGGCGGGATTTCTGCCGGGATGTGGTGAAGACGGTCGTCGGGTCGTCGGGCCACCGTGGCCGTGGTGGGTCGGCGTCGGCGATCCGGCAGGTGGGTGCGCACACGCACACACCCCGCCGGCTGCTCGGGCGCCGTGACGGGGACGGGGGTGCGGACGTGCGGAATCGGCCATGGACATGGGTGTGCGGCCTTGCGGTGCTCGCGCTGGTCGGCAGCGGCGCGGCGGGGTGTTCGACGGGGCGGGGCGGCCCGGCGGTGATCGAGGTGGATGCGCCGGTGGCCCTGGCGGATCAGCCGGTGCACGTTCGGATCGACGGACTGGCACCGGGTGAACGGGTCACCGTCGGCGCGCAGGCGATCGACGCGTGGGGCGGAGAGTGGCGCGCACAGGCCCGCTTCCGGGCGGACGCACACGGCCGGGTGGACCTGGACACGGCCGTGCCGACGTCCGGTACGTACCGACACGCCGACGGCATGGGCCTGTTCTGGTCGATGGACCCACCGGCCGGCCATCCCGAACGGACGTTCTTCCTGCCGGCCGACGCGCCCCGCAGCAGCTACCGGGTCGTCCTGACGGCCACGGCGTCCGGACGAGTGCTCGCCCCCCGCACGCTTACCCGCGTCTGGTCGGGAACCGGGGTGACGAGCAGGGAGCTCACCCTCGCGGCGGACGGGGTCTCCGGCGTCCTGTTCCTCCCGCCCCCCGGCACACCGCGCCATCCGGCCGTGCTCGTGTTCGGCGGCACCGAGGGCGGAAACGTCCTGACGAGCAGCGCGGCTCTGCTCGCCTCGCACGGTTATCCGGCCCTGGCACTCGGCTACTTCGCCCTTCCCGGCCTTCCGGACGGCCTGGAGCGCATCCCCCTGGAGTACTTCCGCACGGCCGGCCGCCTGCTTGCCGCGCAGCCGGGCGTGGACGCCGATCACCTGATGGTGATGGGCCACTCACGCGGCGCCGAGGCGGCCCTGCTGTCGGCCGGAGACCACCCGGATGTCTTTCGCGGCGCGATCGTCTACGCTCCGTCGGCCCACGTCGGCCCCGGATTCCCGAACAGCACCCACCCGGCCTGGACCCGGGAGGGCAAACCCGTCGCCCAAACGACCATTCCGCTCGATCGAGTCGGCGGCCCCATCCTGGCCATCGCCGGCGCGGACGACCAACTCTGGCCCGCACCCGCCGCCGTGCGCCGACTCGCCGTCGAACTCCGCAGCGTGCACACCGTCCCTCCGCACCGCGAGCTGATCCTTCCCGACGCCGGGCACGCTGTCGGCTCCCCCTCCTACCTGGCGGCCGGTACCTGGCTGCGCCACCCGGTGACCGGCGTCGAGTTGTACCTCGGTGGCACCAGGGCCGGCAACGCCGCGGCCCAGCAGGAAGGTTGGTCGCAGGTCCTGGCCCTGCTCGCATCGCTCACCCGCTGAACGGGCCGCGCACGCGCCACCGGACCCACCCCCCGGCACCCGGTGGCTCGGACGGGGAAGTGGGCCGTCGCACGCGTCGATGCCCGGGTGGTCACCGGATCCGCAGCACCAGCTTCCCGGTGTTGGCGCCGGAGAACAACCGCAGCAGCGTCTGCGGAAATGCCGTCACGTCGCCCTCGACCACGTCCTCGCGCGAGCGCAACCGCCCGTCCGCGAGCCACCCGGCCAACTCGGCGCTCGCCTCGGCGTAACGATCGACGTAGTCGAATACCACCATGCCGGTCATCGACGCCCGATTCACCAGTAGCGACAGGTAGTTCGCCGGCCCCGGGCCCGGTTCGGTGTTGTTGTACTGCGAGATCGCGCCGCAGATCACCACGCGTGCACCTCGAGCCAGCCGAGTCAGCGCGGCGTCCAGGATCTCGCCGCCGACATTGTCGAAGTACACGTGCACGCCGTCCGGGCAGTGTTTGCGCAGCGCGGCCTTGACGTCCTCGTTCTTGTAGTCGATGGCCGCGTCGAAGCCGAACTCCTCGACCAGGAGCCGGCACTTGTCCGGGCCGCCCGCGATGCCGACGGTCCGACAACCCTTGAGCCGGGCGAGTTGCCCGACCACGCTGCCCACCGCGCCGGCCGCGCCGGACACCAGCACGGTCTGTCCCGGTTGTGGGTTGCCGATGTCGAACAGGCCGAAGTACGCGGTCAGTCCGGTGATCCCGAGGGCACCCAGGTAGGTGGACAACGGCGCCGCGGCCGGATCCACCCGGTGCACACCGGCCCCGTCCGAGTCGGCGTACTCTTGCACACCGAACGGGCCGTACACGTGCTCCCCGACCGCGAAGTCCGGGTGCCGGGAGGCGATCACCCGGCCGATCCCGCCGGCGCGCATCACCTCGCCGATCCGCACCGGTGGGATGTACGAGCGCACGTCGTTCATCCAGCCGCGCATCGCCGGATCGAGCGAGATGTGCGAGACCTCCACCAGCAGTCGGCCGTCCGCCGGTTCGTGCACGGGTTCGTCGACCAGGTCCCAGTCGGTGGGCTTGGGCAGACCGAACGGGCGTGCGGCCAGTCGGATCTGCCGGTTGGTCGGGTCGGCGGGCAGAGCCCCGTCGGCGGGCGTGGTCATACGCAACGCAACTCCTTCTTCATGATCTTGCCGGAGGGGCCCTTGGGCAGTTCGTCCAGGATCCGCACGACGCGCGGATACTTGTACGCGGCCATGCGTTCCCTGCAGTACGCGATGATCTCGTCCGGGTCGGCCGTCTCGCCGGAACGCAGCGCCACAACCGCGACGACCTCCTCGCCGAGCCGCTCGTCCGGTCTGCCGACCACGGCGGCCTCGGCGATCGCCGGGTGGGTGTACAGCACTTCCTCCACCTCGCGGGGGTAGACGTTGTAGCCGCCCCGGATCACCAGGTCCTTCTTGCGGTCCACCACGAACAGGAAGCCGTCCTCGTCCAGGTAGCCGAGGTCGCCGGTGTGGAACCAGCCGTTGCGAAACGCCTCGGCGGTGGCGTCGGGGGCGTTGCGGTAGCGGGTGATGATGTTGTGCCCGCGCAGCAGGATTTCGCCCACGTGCTCGGCGCCGGGCGGCAGCGGCACGTCGTCCGGGTCCGCGACGCGCAGTTCCACGCCCCAGATCGGCTTGCCCACGGACAACACCCGCCGGTCGTCGGCGCTGCGGTTGAACGTCGCGGTGCTCGCGCTCTCGGAGAGGCCGTAGCCCTCCAGGATCACTATGCCGAACGCCTTCTCGAACTCGCGGATCACCTCGCCGGGCATCGACGCCCCGCCCGAACTGCCCACCCGCAGCCGGGACAGGTCGCGCCCCGTGCGGTCGGCGGCCAGCAGCGCGACGTACATCGTGGGCACGCCCACGATCACGCTCACCCGGTCCCGGACCATCTGGTCGAGCACGCTCTGCGCCTCGAACCGCAGCACCAGGGACACGGTTCCGCCGTAACGCACGCTCACGTTCAACACACTGGACAGGCCGTAGACGTGGAACAGCGGCAGCGCGCCGAGCGAGACGTCGCCGGCCAGCACGTCGAACAGCTCGCCCGAGGTGGTGCAGTTCAAGTACAGCTGGAGGTGCGTGAGTTCGGCGCCCTTGGGGCGGCCGGTGGTGCCGCTGGTGTACAGCAGGACCGCGGTGTCGTCGCCCGACGTCGGCTCGATGTCGCCGCGGATCAACTCGGCCCGATCCGGCGGGCCTTCCGGCAGCAACAGGCCGAATGCGAGGGTGCCTTGCGGCACCGGGCCGTCCTCGGCCAGGGTGACCACGTACACCGTGGTGCCGGATACGGCCGCCGCCGCGCCGAGCGCCTCGGCGGCGAACACGTCGAAGGCGATCAGCGTGCGTGCGCCGGAGTCGGTGAGGTGGTACGCGATCTCGGTCGCCTTGAGCAGCGGGCTCAGCGGCATCAGCGTGACGCCCGCCTTGAGCGCGCCGAAGTAGGCCACCACGAATTCGGGCACGTTGGGCAGGCATATCGCCAGCACGTCGTGCCGGCCGAGTCCGTTCGCCCGCAGCCCGCGGGCGAACCGGCTGCTGAGGTCGTCGAGTTCGCGATAGGTGATCGGCCTGCCCTGGTAGATCAGACATGCCGTGTCGGGGGTCGCGAGGCGGGACTCGCGCAGCATGACGGCGAGGTTGAAGCTCACACGTGATCCTTACCTGTCAAGGTGCCGGAGGCGGCCGGACGTCGGGGCACGTCCGGCCGGGGTGCTTGGGCCTGTCCTGTCCGCACTCCCGCGTCGCGGTGCTCGGCGCGGATCGAGGACAGGCCCTACGGGACGAGCAGGGAACCGGGGTGCTACGGGACGAGCAGGGAGAGGGTGTCCGCGACGCACGCCGGCTTGGCGACGCCCTCGATCTCGACGGTGTGCCGCACCGTCAGCCGCACGCCCTGCGCGGTCTCGACCGCGTCGATCAGCACGGCGTGGTTGCGCACCCGGGCGCCGGCCGGGACCGGGGCGGGGAAGCGCACCTTGTCCGAGCCGTAGTTGACGCCCATCCGCACGCCGCGCACGGTGAACAGGTCGGCGGCCAGCGCCGGGATCAGCGACAGGGTCAGATAGCCGTGCGCGATGGTGCCGCCGAACGGCCCGGCCTTGGCCCGCTCGACGTCCACGTGGATCCACTGGTGGTCGCCGGTGGCTCGGGCGAACGTGTCGATCCGCTCCTGATCGACGATCAACCAAGCGCTGGTGCCGAGCGGTTCGCCCCGGGCGGCGAACACCTCGGGGATGTTCTCGAAGACGCGCATGGTGCTCCTTCGTGGTGGCGCCGGCGGGATCCGGGGGCGGGTGTACCGCCCCCGGGCCGGGTCAGGCGGGCAGGTCGACCAGCTGCGCGAGGATCGCGCGGTGCCGGTCGGGAGTGCCGAACGCGAGCGCGTCGGCCTTGGCGCGCTTGAGGTACAGGTGCGCATGGTGTTCCCAGGTGAAGCCGATACCGCCGTGCAGTTGCACGCATTCCTCCGCGGCGCGCACCGCGATCTCCGAGCAGTGCGCCTGCGCGAGGGCGACCGCGACCGCGGTGTCCGGGTCGTCGGCGGCCACGCAGGCGGCGGCGTGGCGGGCTACCGCGCGGGCCTGGGTGATCGACACCCACAGCGCGGCGAGGCGGTGCTTGGGCCCCTGGAACGAGCCCACCGGACGGCCGAATTGGTTGCGGGTCTTCATGTAGGCGACGGTGCTCTCCAGGCAGTACTCGGCGACGCCGAGCTGCTCGGACGCCAACAGCGCCGCCCCGGTGGCGAGCGCGGTCGCCACCGCCGCCTCGGCCTGCCCGCCGCGCGCCAGCACGGTGCCGATCGCGCCGGTGAGCACGAGGTCGGTCAGCGGCCGGGTCAGGTCGAGCGAGACCACCGGGCGTCGGTCGACGGCGTGTTGCGCGGCGTCGACCGCGTAGAGCACGGGTCCGTCCGCGGTGTCGGCCGGCAC
Source organism: Embleya sp. L77 (assembly GCF_055557415.1). NCBI lineage: Bacteria > Bacillati > Actinomycetota > Actinomycetes > Kitasatosporales > Streptomycetaceae > Embleya > Embleya sp. L77. The sequence continues at coordinate 1,619,678 of NZ_CM145710.1, read as the reverse complement.
GACGAGCACGTCGGCGGTGCCGGCGTCCACGACCGAGGTCACCGTGCCGGTCAGCACGTCGCCGTCGGCGCGCACCGGGTACGGCACCCGCACGCCGGGAACGGAGGCGAAGGAGAGCGCCAGGGTCGCACTGCGCCGGCCGCCGGCCAGGTCGGCGAGCAGCGCGCCGGCCTGCACCACCCCCAACGCGGCGGTCGCGAGCACCGCGCTGCCCAGGAACGGGGTCGGCGCGACCGAGCGGCCCAACTCCTCCATGACCACGGCCGTTTCGCGCCAGGAGGCGCCGCTGCCGCCGTGGGCGTCGTCGATCGCGAGCCCGGCCGCGCCGATCTGCTCGGTCAGCACGCGCCACAGCTTCGGGTCGTACGGCTCGTTCGTCTCGATCCGCGCGAGCAGCCCGGCCAGGGGCACCCGTTCGGTGAGCAGGTCCCGGACGCCGGACCGCAGTTCGCTCTCGTCCTCGGTGTAGAGGAGGTGCTCGGTGACGCTCATCGGGGCAGGTCCTTCCACGCGGCGTCCTTGTCCACCCGAGGCTCCGCGGGCAGCCCCAGGACGCGCTCGGCGATCACGTTGAGCAGGATCTCCGAGGTGCCGCCCTCGATCGAGTTGCCCTTGGCGCGCAGGTAGCGGTAGCCGGGGGAGCGGGTGGTGAAATCCACCGACGCCGGGCGGCGCATGGTCCATTCGTCGTGCCGCAGGCCCTGTTCGGCCAACAGATCCAGTTCCAGGCCGGAGATCTCCTGGTTGAGCCGGGCGAACGCGAGCTTGGCCGCCGATCCCTCGGGGCCGGGTTCGCCCGCCGCCGTTTGCAGGTGCAGCCGTGCCGAGGTCAGCCGGGCCGCCTCGGCCTCCACCCACAGTCGGATCAGCCGGTCGTGCAGCCCGGCGGTGCGCAGATCCGGGCGCTTGCGCCAGGTGTCGGCGACGATGCCGATCATGCCGCCCTCGCGCGGTCCGGTGCCGCCGCCGATCGCGACGCGTTCGTTCATCAAGGTGGTGCGGGCCACGCTCCACCCGTCGCCGATCGCGCCCAGGCGGTGGGCGTCGGGGATGCGCACACCCGTGAGGAAGACCTCGTTGAACTCGGCCTCGCCGGTGGCCTGGCGCAGCGGTCGCACCTCGACGCCGGGGGCGGTCATGTCGCAGACGAAGTAGGTCATCCCACGGTGCTTGGGCAGTTCGGGGTGGGTGCGGGTGACCAGGATGGCCCAGCGTGCCTCGTGCGCCATCGACGTCCAGACCTTCTGGCCGTCCACCACCCACTCGTCTCCGTCGCGCACGGCGCGGGTGCCCAGCGCGGCGAGGTCGGAGCCCGCGCCGGGTTCGCTGAACAACTGGCACCACACCTCCTCACCGGTCCACAACGGCCGCAGCCAGCGCGCGCGTTGCTCCGCGGTGCCGTACGCGAGCACGGTCGGCGCGGCCATGCCCAGCCCGATGCCGATCCGCCCCGGGTCGTTGGACGGCGCACCGGCGGCGGCGAACCGCGCGTCCACGGCGGCCTGGAGCGCGCGCGGCGCACCGAGCCCGCCCAGGCCCACCGGGTAGTGCACCCAGGCCAGTCCGGCGTCGAAGCGCGCCCGCAGGTAGCCGAGCGCGTCGTCGGTGTCCGGATGGGCGGCGATGAACTCGCGCACCCTGTCGTCGATTTCGGCGGAGGTCAGCACAGCGGGCCGCCGGCGACGTAGATCACCTGGCCGGACACGAAGCCCGCGCCCTCGCTCGCCAGGAACGCGATGGTGTTCGCGACGTCCTCGGGCCGGCCGACCCGGCGGACCGGGATCTGCTCGGCGGCGGCCTGCTGGAAGGCCTCGAACTCCATGCCGACTCGGGCCGCGGTGGCGGCGGTCATGTCGGTGACGATGAACCCCGGTGCCACCGCGTTCGCGGTCACGCCGAACTTGCCCAGCTCGAACGCCAGCGTCTTGGTGAAGCCTTGCAGGCCGGCCTTGGCCGCCGAGTAGTTCGCCTGGCCGCGATTGCCCAGCGCGGACGAGCTGGAGAGGTTGACGATCCGGCCGTAGCCCGCCGCGGTCATGTGCGCCTGGACCGCGCGGCTCATCAGGAACGCGCCGCGCAGGTGCACGTCGATGACCGTGTCCCAGTCGCCGTCGGACATCTTGAACAGCAGGTTGTCGCGGATCACGCCCGCGTTGTTGACGAGCACGGTCGGCGCACCGAGCGTGTCGGCCACGCGCGCGACGGCGGCGTCGACCTGCTCGCCGACGGTGACGTCCGCGCCGACGGCCAGCGCGCTGCCGCCGGCCGCGACGATCGCGGCCACGGTGTCGGCGCAGACGGCCTCGTCCAGGTCGAGTACGGCCACGGCCATGCCCTCGGCGGCGAGCCGGCGCGCGGTGGCGGCACCGATGCCACGGGCGGCGCCGGTCACGATCGCCACGCGCGCTGTGGTCGCGGTCGCGGGAGTGTTCTCGGTCATGGGTGCTGGATCCTCCGGGTCGTCACTGGTCACGAGGTCGGCCTGGCGAATACCGCGGCCAGCCGTCCGAGCCCCGGCGTTCGAGGATGGGACCCGCGCGTCCGGTCGATGAGGTGCCGACCGGTCGGTATGCACATGCGTCGGAAGCGGCGGAGCGGGATTCGTGCTGCGCCTGTCACGGTACCGACCGGTCGGTATCAAGGCTAGACCGCAACGCGAACTCGTTCGGGTGGTCACCGCGACGTACGCCCTGCCGAACCGGAACGGAACGCCGCGAAACGGCTCCGCGCCGGTGTGGATCGGCTCGGCGATGTCGCGTGGCGGCGGGGATGTGGTTCGAGCGGGGTCGGTTGCGCGATGCCGCGCGGCGGCCGGGAGCGTGGTCGAGCGGATCGGTTCCGCGATGCCGCACGGTGTCGGGGGTCGTGGTCGAGCGGACGCGGGGCCGTGGTCGAGCGGATCGGTTCCGCGATGTCGCGTGGCGGCCGGGGCTCGTCCTTGCTTCCGCCCTCGGCCGAGCCGGCGCTACCCCGGCAACCCGTCGGCCGGGATCGCCGTTTCCCGACCCGGCACCATCAGCGCCGCATCGTCGGTGAGCCGGCCGCCGCCGTGCGTCAACAACGCTCGTTGCAGCCGGCCCAGCAGATCGGACGCGGACAGGCCCGGCTCGGCGTGCCGGGCGACCCACTCGCGCAGCGGAAAGAACCGACCCTGTGCGTCCCGGGCCTCGGTGGTGCCGTCCGTGTACAGCAGCAGCAACTCGTCCGGCGCCATCATGGCACTGACCTGGGCACTGCCCACCCCGGCCGCGGCGGCGGCCCGGCTGCCGGTCCCGTACAGCTTCGCCGCCGGCATCACCGCGCAACTCCTGACGCCGAACAGCTCGCCGCCCGGTGCCAACGACTTCGACTGCCGGCCGAGCAGCGCGCATCCGCGCCCGGTGGTGCTGCTGCACGGGACGCTCGGCAACATGACGGACAGTTGGCAGGCACTGTCCCCGCTGCTCAAGAACAACGGCTACTGCGTCTTCGCGTTGAACTACGGCGGCGAACCCGGCGGGTTGTTCCAGGGCTACGGCGACATTCCCACCAGTGCGGCCCAACTGGGCGCCTTCGTCGATCGAGTCCGCGCGGCCACCGGCGTGGACCGGGTCGACCTGGTCGGACACTCGCAGGGCGGTGGCGCGCCGCCGCGGTACTACCGCCAAGTGCTCGGCGGCGCGGCCAAGGTGCACGACCTGGTCGGTCTGGCCCCCGGCAGTCACGGTGCGTCCCTGGAGGGCATCCTGAACCTGCTCGGCGCCTTCCCCGGCGGCCGGGACGCCTTCGAGCACCTGTGCCCGGCCTGCGCCCAGCAGGACATCGACTCACCGTTCATGCGTGCGCTCAACGCCCTCCCGGACACCGTGCCGGGCGTGCGCTACACGATGATCGCAAGCCGCTACGACGAGGTGATCGTGCCCTACACGCTCGGCTTCCTGACCGGTCCGGACGTGCGCAACGTCACCGTCCAGGACCACTGCGGCCCGGACTTCTCCGACCACCTGGCGATCATCTACGACCGGGTCGCCCTGAACGAGGTGCTCCGCGCGCTCGACCCCGGCCGAACCGACCGAGTCTGCGCACTGTCCCTGCCGGTGCTCGGCGGCTGACTTCTCGCTTACCGCCGTGCCCCCGTGCTCTCGTCCCCCGTACCGCCGCGCTCCCGTCCCCGTCCCCCGTCCCCCGTCCGCCGTACTTCCGGTTCCACCGCCTGCCGCGCCGCCGGACACGTTCGGCGGCGCGGCGGAATGCGTTCGCCCTTGCGGGAGTTGCGGTTTCCGGCAAGCCGAACTCGAACCTGGGGGTACCCCTGATGCGCGCTCTCGTCGTCGACCACGCCGTGCCCGGTCGACTCAGGATCGACACCGTGGCCGATCCGGTTCCCGAACCCGATCAGGTCCTGGTGCGGATCGCCGCGATCTCGCTGAACTTCGGCGAGTTGCCCAGGGCCGACGGCGACACCCCGAACGGCACGATTCCCGGCTGGGACGCGGCGGGCGTGGTCGAGCGGCCGGCCGCCTCCGGACGCGGCCCGCGGGTGGGCGAACGGGTGGTCACCTTCGACTGGCGCGGCGGCTGGGCCGAACTGCGCGCCGTACACGTGAACGAACTGGCCGTCCTGCCCGACGAGGTCACCTTCGAACAGGCCGCGACGCTACCGGTCGCGGCGGTCACCGCGCTGCGGGCGCTGCGCCGGGCCGAGGTCGTGCCGGGCACCCGTGTCGGGGTCACCGGCGCGGCGGGCGGAGTGGGCACGTTCGCGGTGCAACTCGCCCACCTCGCAGGCGCGCACGTGAGCGCGTTCGTCGGCAGCCCGGAGCGCGGCGAGGGCCTGTCCGGCTACGGCGCGGACCGAGTGCTCACCGCCCCGGCCGAGTTGGACGCGCCGTTGGACGTCGTCCTGGACAACGTCGGCGGTCCACTACTGACCGACCTGCTGGGCCGGCTCGCACCGGGCGGGCGGGTGATTGCGATCGGCGCCGCGTCCGGCGAGCGGGCGGACTTCTCCTCGTACAGCCTGATCGGCCCCGAGACCTCGATCATCGGCTTCAAGCGCGGCGGCGACTCGGCGGCGGATCTGGCGTACGTGGCCCACCTGGTTGCGAGCGGACTGCTGCACGCGCCCGTCGACTGGCAGGCCGACTGGACCGGGGTCGGCGAGGCCACCACCCTCCTGCTCGGCCGCCGGATCCGGGGCAAGGCGGTCCTGACTGTGAGCTGAAGTCCTGGGCGGGCGACGGGAGTTCGATGCCGGGGCTTCAGTGGGTGATGGCTGGTTAGGTCGGACCCGGTAGCTCCGGATCCCTGGGACCGGTCCTGGCCTGCCCCGGCCCCGGACCTCGGCCGGGTGGCGCCCAGGTCGGCAGTGTCCTCGATGGCCGCCGGCCGGGCGTATCGCGAGCGCCGCGCGCGGGTGCTGCGCCCGCTGACGCAGGCGGGCGCGCGGGGGCCGCGCGGAGCCGGGCCGCGATCTCGCGGGCGGCGCCTCGTGGTTGCCCGCCTCGCGGGTGGGCGCCTCGCGGCCGGGCGCCCGGCCGCCGCCGGCATCGCAGCCGCCGGCCCGGTTGCCGGACGCCTGTCCGACCGACCGCCGGTCGGGCCGCGTCCGTGGGCCTCTCGGCCTGTGGGGCCGTTGCCCGTTGGCCCATGGGCCCGTTGCCCCGTCGGGCCAGGCTTCGCTTCGAGGCCGTCAGCCCGTCGGTTCCAATCCCGGTTCCAGCGGGTTGTCCAGCAGGCGGGCGAAGGCCAACTCGGCGGCGCCGTACAGCGGGGCGTCGTCGCCGAGTGCGGCCGTGCGCAGCTTGAGGTGTTCGCGGGTGACCGCCAGCGAGGTCCGGTTGAGCCGACTGCGCACCTGCGCCGCGGTGGCCAGGTACACCTCGCGCAGCGTCCCGCCGAACACCACCATCTGCGGGTTGAGGATGTTGACCAGATTGGCCACGCCGAGCCCGAGCCAGTCGCCGACCCGGCGCAGCCCCTCCTCCGCGTCCTGATCGCCGCGGGCGGCCGAGTCGGCCAGCCCGCCGATCGCGTGCTTGGCGGTGCCGCGGGTGAGCGCGAACTCGCCGATCTCGGTCTCCCAGCACCCGCGCGACCCGCACCGACACGGCCGGCCGTCCGGGTTGACCACCATGTGCCCGACCTCGCCCGCGAATCCGTCGCCGCCGGTCACCGGCCGCCCGGCGGACAGGATGCCGCCGCCGATGCACACGTCGCCGTGCAGGTAGATCACGTCGTCGCAGCCCACCGCCGCGCCCCGGGTGTGCTCGGCGACCACGCCCAGGTCGGCGTCGTTGCCGACCATGACCACCGTCCCGATTGCCCTCGACAGCCGCTCGCCCAGCGGCTCATCGCGCCAATCCGGGGTGTGCCCCTCGGGAATCGTGCCGTCCGAGCCGCGCACCATCGCACACACCGCGACCCCGGCACCCACACACACGCCGTCGCGCGGCGCGCTCAGCCGCATCTGCGCGACGAACCCGCCGAGCGCCTCGGCCACCTCCTTGGGCGAGAACCCGCTGCCCGGACGCTGTATTTCCCGGCGATCCAGGATCACCCCACCGAGCCCGACCCGGGCCGCGACCACCCGGTCCACGCCGATCGTGAACGCGTACACGTACACCCGCTGCGACTGCGCCCGGACCACGAGCGAGGGCCGGCCGCGCCCGCCGCCGGAGGTGTCCCGCGGGGCCTCCTCCACGACCAGGCCCGCCGCCGCCAGGTCGGCGGTGAGCGCGCCGATGGTGCTGCGGTTGAGCCCCATGCCCGCGGTCAACTGGGCGCGTGAGGTGGGGCCGAGCACGTGCACGTGGCGAAGCAGCGCCCCCAGGTTCTGCCTGCGGATGTCCTCCTGGGTGGGCGCTGCGCGCATCGGGCTGCGGACCCTGCCTTTCTCATCCGTGGCGTCGATCGAGGGGGAGGGCGGCGTCACCGCAGCCCGGCGGCTTCGGCCCGCCGCCGTGACAGGGCGTCGACCCCGGCGGCGAGGAGCAGCACGACGCCGGTCACAACGTACTTGACGCCGGCGCTGTACCCCATGAGCCCCATGCCGTTGTCGATCACCGCGACCACGGCGCCGCCCAGCACGGCGTCCAACACCCGGCCCTTGCCGCCGAACAGGCTGGTGCCGCCGATCACCGCGGCGCCCACGGCGTACAACAGCACGTTGCTGCCACCGGTGTTGGAGTCCACCGAGTTGGCCCGCGAGGCGGCGATGATGCCGCCGATGGCGGCCATCGTGGAGCAGATCACGAATGCCGAGATCCGCACCCGGTCCACGTTGATCCCGGCCCGGCGGGCGGCCTCGCGGTTGCCGCCGACCGCGTACAGGCTCAGCCCGTACGGCGTGCGGCGCAGCACGAACGTGCCGATCAGGAGCAGCACCACCAGGACCGGCACCACGATCGGCACGCCGCGCAGCGAGGAGATCACCACGTTGCGGCTGCGCTCCTGGTTGAGCACGTACACCGCGACGCCGACCAGGACCGCCAGCGCGCCCACCCGGATACCGGTGATCGCGATCGGTTCGGCGCTCAGCCCGCGGCGCATGCGGTTGCGATTGCGGCGCAGTTGCAGCGCCGCGTAGCCGCCCACCGTGGCGACGGCCAGCAGCCAGCCGACGATCGGCGCGAGGTTGCGGTTGGAGATGGCCAGGATGGTGGAGTCGCGCACCGGCACGTTGGTGCCGCCCTTGACCAGGAGCAGCGACACGCCCTGGAAGGCCAGGAACGCGCCCAGGGTGACCACGAAGGAGGGGATGCCGACCTTGGCCACCAGTACGCCCAGCACCAGGCCGATCACCGCGCCGACGACCAGGGCGGCGAGTACGCCCGCGTACCAGGGCCAGCCGTGTTCGGTCAGCAGCACGGCGAGCACGGCGGCACACACGCCGCTGGCGAAGCCCGCGGACAGGTCGATCTCGCCGAGTACCAGGACGAAGATCAATCCCATCGCGATCACGGTGACCGCGGCGCCCTGGGTGAACAGGTTGGCGAAGTTGCCCGCGCTCAGGAACCGCGGACGCATGATCGCGAAGACCGTGCACAGCACCACCAGACCGAGCACGGCGGGCATCGCGCCGGTGTCGCCGCCGCGCAGTCGGGCGACGTAGTCCTTGATGTGCGTGACCACCGGCGACTCCGGCGCATCGGAGTCGCTCTTGTCGGCGAGAGGCAGGACGCTGCTCGTCATCGGTTGACTCCGTTTCGACCCGCGCCGGGACCGAGTGCCTCGGTCTGCCCCGACGTGATGAGTTCGACGATCTGGGAATGGGTGATCTCGCTGGTGCTGACCTGCGCGGCGGTGCGGCCCAGGTAGAGCACCGCGATCCGGTCGGCGACCGCGAACACGTCGTTCATGTTGTGCGAGATGAGGACGACGGCCAGGCCGTTGTCGGCCAGGCGGCGCACCAGTTCGAGCACCTGCGCGGTCTGCGAGACGCCCAGCGCGGCGGTGGGTTCGTCCAGGACGACGACCTTGCTGTTCCACAACACCGCCTTGGCGATCGCCACGGTCTGGCGCTGGCCGCCGGAGAGGCTGGACACGCGTTGGCGGATCGAGGAGACGGTGCGTACGGACAGGCCGGCCAGGGTCTCCTCGGCGATCTGTTCCATGCTGTCCTCGTCCAGCACCCAGCCGCGCCGGCGCTCGCGGCCGAGGAACATGTTCTGCACGATGTCGAGGTTGTCGCACAGGGCGAGGTCCTGGTAGACGATCTCGACGCCCAGATCGGACGCGTCGCGGGGGCTGTTGACGGTGACCGGCGCACCGTCGAAGAAGTACTCGCCGGAGTCGGCGGTGTGGATGCCGCCGATGCACTTGACCAGGGTCGACTTGCCGGCGCCGTTGTCGCCGACGAGCGCGGTCACCTGGCCCTCGTACACGGACAGGTCCACGTCGCGCAGGACGTGTACGGCACCGAAGCTCTTGTTGATGCCGCGCAGTTCGAGCACGGGATCGGACGCGGGCGGCGGGGCGGGGGTGGGGGACAGGGCCACTGTGCGGGCTCCTCGCGTGGGGTGGCGGCAGGGTACGCGCCGGCCGGAACCGACGCTCGTGGGTGTCGAGCGTCGGTTCCGGCGCAACTGCGCGGTCCGGGTGGCTGGTTCCGGGGGAGTGGGTTGGGGGGTGGTTGCGCGGGAGTGGCTTCGGGGGGGTGCGCGGGAGTGGGTTCGGAGGGTTGGTTGCGCGGGAGTGGGTTCGGGAGGTTCGTTTCCGGGAGGTGGCTTCGGGAGGTTGGGTGCGGGAGATTGGTGTCGGGGCGGCTGGTTCCGGGTGGTTTGTTTCCGGGGGCCGGCTCCGGGTGGCCGGCTCCGGGGGACTGGTTCCGGGTGGCCGGCTCCGGAAGGTCGGTTCCGGAAGGCTGGTTTTCGGTTGGCTAGTTGATGCCGAACTCGGTGCACTTGGCGGCGTAGGCGCCGGTGCACAGGGTGTCCTTGGTGACGTAGCCGTCGGTGACCACGTCCTTGACGTTCTCCTTGTAGATGGCCACGGGCTCCAGGAGCACGGAGGGCACGTCGCGCTTGCCCTCGGGGTCGCGGACGGTGGCGGGCACGGCCGGCTTCTGGCCCTTGGCGAGCGCGACGGCCAGCCCGGAGACCGCGTCGGCCTCCTTCTTGATCGCCTTGTAGACGGTCATGCACTGGTCGCCGACCAGGATGTTCTGCAGCGCGGTGGTCTCCGCGTCCTGCCCGGTGACGGGGACCTTGCCGTTGAGCTTCTGCTTCTTCAGGATCGAGATCGCGGCGTTGCCCAAGCCGTCGTTGGCCGCCACGACGCCGGATATGTTCGGCGACTGGGTGAGCATCTGCTCGAACATGTTGGCGCCCTCGGTGTTGTTCCAGTCCGGGACGGCCTGGTCCGGGCCCTTGATGTACTCGCCCGAGTCGAACTTCGGCTTGAGCACCGCGTCATAGCCCTGCTTGAGCAGCGTCGCGTTGTTGTCGGTGGCCGAGCCGTTGAGCATCGCGACGGTGGGCTTCTGCGCCTTCGCGGCGGACAGGCACTTCTCGAGGCCCTGCCCCATCAGGGTGCCGACCTTCACGTTGTCGAAGCTGACGTAGTACTGCGCGCTGCCGCCGAGGGTCAGCCGGTCGTAGTCGATGGTCGCGACGCCCTGGGACTTGGCCTTGTCCAGAACGGCCTTTCCGGTGCCGCTGTCCAGGTTGACGATGATCAGGACGGTCGCGCCGTTGGTGATCATCTGGTCGGCCAGCGTCTGGAACTGGGACTTGTCGCCCTGCGCGTTCTGGATGTCGTAGTCGACGCCGGCGGCCTTGAACGCGTCGGTGAGGTACTTGCGGTCGTTGGTCTCCCACCGGCCCGACGTCTTGCTGTCGGGCAGGATCACGCCGATCTTCGCCTTCTTGCCACCGCCGTTGGTGGAGCCGGACGATCCGGTGCCGGAATCGTCCGAGCAGGCGGAGAGGGTGCCGGCGGCCAGTACGGCGCAGGCGGAGACGGACACGAGGAACCTCTTGCGCATGGTGGATCCCTTCGGGCACGCGCCGGTGGAGCCGGCGGGGGGACGTGGAGACGTGGAGACGTCGTCGTCGTGGGGGTGGTGCGGCGTCGGGGGGCGGCGGGGTGTGGCGTTGGGGGGTGTGGCTGGGCTGTGCGGCGTGCGGCGTGCGGTGTAGCGGTGTGCGGCCTGCGGCGCGGGGGTGCGGGGGTGCGGGGGTGCCGGGTGCGCGGACGGGGCGGGGGTACGACAGGGGGATCTGCAACAGGTGAAGGCGGTGTCGCCTTAAATGTTGTGGGCGACAACGTAATAGGCCGGCGGGGTGTCCGCCAGACCCCGGAAGCCCTGAGAAATGCCGGCTTCGGTAACGGTTGGGAAACGCAGGTGAACCAAAAACCGGTTGTTAGCCATGAAGATCTTCAAGAATCAACACCAAGCGGCCGGTTTGGCGCTGAACGGCTTCGGATCGCGAACCCGGGTGAGTGGGGCTGGGTCGCAGATTAAGTTCCGAGCCGCAACTTAGGTGGTTGGTGGGAGGGTTGGGGTGAGCCGGGCGGACGGCGTGGGCGTCGGCGGCAACCTTTTCGGGCACGGGCGGCCTGGTCGGGTGGTGGCGTTCGTGCCGCGCTGTTCGCGTTCGAGAGCACCGCTCTCGTTTCGGCCGGGCGCTCTTGCTCCGACCCTGCGCTCTGGCCGCGGCCGGCAGGTGCTCGCGTCTCGGAGCGGTGCTCTCGTCCTGGTGGAGACGCCTTGCCTCGGGCGCGCGGTCGCGGTCCCGGTTGCGGGCGGAGGCGGAGGCGGAGGCGGAGGCGGAGGCGGAGGCGGGGGCGGGGCGCGCGGGCGCGGTCGTGGCCCGTGGTTTCGGTCTCGTGCTCTGGTTTTGGCCGGGTGTTCGCGTCGTGGAGCGGTGCTCTCGTTTCGGTGGAGGGGCTGTTCCTGCGGTACCCGCGTCCGGCCAGTGTCCGCGTTTCGGAGCAGTGCTCTCGTTTCGGTCGGGAGGTCTCGGCTCGGTCTCGCGTTCTGGCCTTTGGCTAGGCGCTCGCGCCCTGGAGCGGTGCTCTCGTTTCGGCCGCGTGCTCTTGTCCCGGAGCAGTGTCCTGGGTTGGTTTGGTGCTCACGCTTCGGAGCAGTGCTCTCGTTTCGTTGAGGGGTCGTCTCGCTCCTCGCGTGGCTGGCCTTGGCGAGGTGCTCGCCTCCCGGGAGCAGTGCTCTCGTTTCCGTGGAGGGCCTTGTATTGCCCTCGTGTTCAGGCGTGGCCAGGTGTTCGCGTCGTGGAGCAGTGCTCTCGTTTCGGCCGAGTGCTCTTGTCCCGGAGTCGTGTCCTGGCCTTGGTTTGCTCGAGCAATGCTCAAGACCTGTGGATCAGTGTCGGGAGGCACACGAAGGGCGTACCTTCCCGAATGATCCTGTGATGGTCATCGAGTAGGCCGACGTTGGCGCGTCGGTCGGGAAGGCACGCCCGCGCTCACGGTAGTCAATGCTGAGGGTTCCACGCCAAGCGGCTCCCTCATCGACGAGATCGTCCGAGAGGGTGCCCGGCGGGTGCCGGCCGCCGCGGTGGAAGCAGAAGTCAACAGCTATATAGCCGAGTTGGCCGACCAGCGGGACGACAACGGTCGCCGCCTGGTGGTGCGCAACGGCTACCACCAGCCACGGAAGGTCACCACGGCCGCCGGTGCCGTGGAGGTCAGGGCCCCGCGCGTCAATGACAAGCGGGTCGATGAGACGACCAGGGAGCGCAAGCGCTTTTCCTCGGCGATCCTGCCGCCGTGGGCCAGGAAGTCACCGAAGATCAGCGAGGTTTTGCCGCTGCTCTACCTGCACGGCCTGTCGTCGGGCGACTTCGTGCCCGGGCTGGAGCAGTTCCTCGGCGCGTCGGCCGGCCTCTCACCGGCCACGATCATCCCGGCTGACCACCCAGTGGCAGGCCGACCACAAGGGGTTCAGCGAGCGTGACCTGTCAACCACGGACTATGTCTACGTGTGGGCCGACGGCATCCACTTGCGCATCCGCTTGGACGAGGCCAAGGCCGCCGTGCTGGTGCTGATGGGAGTGCGAGCGGACGGCACCAAGGAACTGATCGCGATGACGGACGGCTACCGCGAATCATCCGAGTTCTGGGCGAACCTGCTCCGGGACTGCGCCCGCCGGGGCAGGCGCGCTCCCGTCCTCGCCGTCGGCGACGGCGCGCTTGGCTTCTGGAACGCGATCAACGAGGTCTTCCCTGAAACCCGCCATCAGCGATGCCGGGTCCACAAAACGGCCAATGTCCTCGACACCTTTCCCAAGTCGGCCCAACCAGCGGCGAAGAAGGCTATCCAGGAGATCTACAACGCCGAGGACCGCGACCACGCGGCCAAGGCTCTCAAGGCGTTCGCCCGGCAGTACGGCGCGAAGTTCCCCGTCGACGACAAGGCCGTCAAGAAGATTGAGGACGAGCTGCCGGCCTTCTACGACTTTCCTGCCGAGCACTGGATCCACCTGCGGACCACGAACCCGATTGAGTCGACCTTCGCGACCGTCCGGCTGCGGACAAAGGTCACCAAGGGTACCGGCTCCCGCGCGGCCGCCCTGGCAACGGTCTTCAAGCTGGTCGAATCCGCTCAGGCCCGCCGGCGGGCCGTCAACGCCCCGCATTTGGTGTCGCTGGTGCGGGCCGGGGCCGTCTTCGTCGACGGCCGACTCGTTGAACGTGCCGCAGAACAAGTCGCATGACCGATCACATCACGAGGGACAACGACACCCATGACAACCATCGACAAAATCGCATGGCTTCGGCTCGAAGCCGGGAAGATCCTCAGTACTCGCTCCCGAGGCAAGGAGGTCTACTACCTTCCCGGCGGCAAACGCGAGCCTGGCGAGAGCGACATCCAAACCCTGGTCCGCGAGATCGGCGAAGAACTCACCGTCGCCATCGCGCCCAACACCGCCGTCCACACCGGTACTTTCGAAGCCCAGGCACACGGACACGCCACGGGGATCGTGGTCCGCATGACCTGCTACACCGCCGACTACCGGGGCACGCTCGAACCCAGCAGCGAGGTCGAAGAACTCATCTGGCTCACCTACGCCGACCGCGAGCGGGTATCCCCGGTCGACCAACTGATCTTCGACCACCTACACCAGTCCGGCCGGCTCCTCTGAACCCGCTGCTTGATCGAAGCGTCAGCCACAACTCTTGACAATTCCTCGGTTTGCTCACGCTTCGGAGCAGTGCTCTCGTTTCGTTGAGAGTTGCCTCGCTCCTCGCGCGGCTGGCCTTGGCGAGGTGCTCGCGTCCCGGAGCGGTGCTCTCGTTTCGGTTGGGTGCTCTAGGCCGTTGATTCCGTGTCTTCACCGTTGGGGCAGAGGAATGTGATTCCGACCGTTGGCGCGTCGAAGTCGATCCATCACCGCTTGCCGAATGCCTCGACCCGGTGCTGCCGAAGGTCTTGCGGCGGGTCCCCGAGGGGTGGTCAGCGCGGTGGGCGGCGGCGAAGGAGACGGGGGAAGAGGCGGGGGCGGCGCGGCCGGCGGTTGTGATTACGGCGGTCCGGGGCGCTCGGGTGGGTGGGTGCGTCGTGATGCGGTCGCCACGGGTCGTCGGGGGATCGCATCGGCACCTTGCGCTGCGCCTGGACCTGGATCTCGATGTGGGCGTCGTTCGCGGTGCCGTGCAGCGCCTCGTCGTAGGACGCCATGGCTGCGCGGATGGCCGCGCCGGCGACACCTCGACGGCGCACATGGGCGGCCATCCACGCACAACAGCCCAGCGTCGTGGCGAGGCAACCGGCGACCAGCAGGAATCCCAGGAATCCACCCATGGCGTCGAGATTACGCGCGTCGGAGCCCCGCCCGCAGTGTTGCCGCCGGTGGTGAAGTCGATCGGTAGGGATGTCGGCGGTGATGTCGAGAGGCGGGGTTCGGCTTCGACCCTCGGGCAACCGGAACCGCCCGAATGTCAGAGGAGAACGCCGATGAACACCACGATGCACTCGGCCTCGGCCGATCGTTTGGCCACCGCTCGGGAATCGGGGGCGGTGTGGATGGTGAGCGTGGCCGCGGGGGCGGCCGCCGCGATCGGCACGGAGGTGTACGGGTTGCTCGCACGGGGCCTCGGCGTGACGATGCGGGCCGGCAACGTCGGGGCGGCGACGGCGGACCCGATCACCGTCGGGATGTTCGCGATGGGCACGGCCGTGGGCCTGTCCATCGGGACGGTATTGGCCGTACTCGTTGCCCGCTTCGCGGCCCGCCCGGCGCGGACTTACCTGGTGGCCACGGTCGTGTTGACCGCGCTGTCCATGGCCGGCCCGCTGTTGGCCGGTGACACGCCGGCCTCGACCAAGGCGATGTTGTGTGGTGCGCACCTGGTGGCCGCGGCGATCGTCGTCCCGGTGGTGACGCGCAGGCTCGCGAGCGCCCCGGGTCGTGGTGCTCGCGGCTGACCGCGCCGGGGAGGGGGCGGCCATGGTGCCGGAGGCGAGGGAGGCGAGGGAGGCGAGGGAGGCGATGGAGGGGAGGGGGGCGGCCATGGTGCCGGAGGCGAGGGAGGCGATGGCGTCGGCCGGATCGGGATCCTCGGCGAGGTCGCGGATCCCGATTCGGTGGGCCGTTGTCGATGCGAAAGTGCTTCGCGGGCCCCGGGAGTCGGCGGGGCTTCCGGGTCCGCCTCGCCGCTGGCGGGCCGGTCGTGACAGCCGGATCGGTCGCGGCGTTCGTGGCCCGGCGGCGATGGGCTATGCGGGCGACGGGAGTTCGGTACCCAAGGCTGAGGTACGCCCCGCCGCGCCCCGTCGTTCCGCCCCGCGTCGCCCCGCTGCCGCGACGCTCCCCGCCACCCCGCCGTGCCCGGTTGGCTGGGCGGTGCTTGCGCGTGTGCCGTGCGTTGTGCGCGGCTTCGTGGTCGAACTTGCTTTGGTGTGTGGGGGGTTACTTGTCGAAGCCGGCGAAGTAGCCGGCTGCCATGTCCTTGTCGCCGTGGCCCTGTGCGGAGGCGCGGCGGAAGCGCTCGGCGCCGGCGGCGACGACGTCCATGTGGATGCCCGCGTGGTCGGCGGCCTGAAGCACCAGTCGGGCGTCCTTCTCCGCGTTGTCCACCGAGAAGCTGGTGGTGTAGTCGTCGGAGAGGATGGCGGCGGACTTGAGTTGGAAGTACGCGTTGTCCATCGGGCCGCCGCCGACCACTTCGAGGAACAGTTGCGGGTCCACGTCCAGTCCCTTGGCGAGGGCCAGGGCCTCGCCGACGCCGTGGGTCAGCGCCAGGACCCAGGTGTTGAGGACGAGCTTGAGGCGGGTGGCCGCGCCGGAGGTTCCGTCCTCGCCGACCCACAGGGTGCGCCGACCGATCGTGTCGAACAGCGGCTGGACGACCTCGCGGCTCGTCGGCGCGCCTGCCGCCAGTACGACCAACTGTCCCTGTTCGGCGGGCCCTCGGGTGCCCTGCACCGGGGCGTCCACGAGAAGCAGCCCGTGTTCGCGGGCGAACGCGGCCAGTTCGTCCAGGGCGTCGATGCCGACCGTGCTGATCTGTACCCATACCGCGCCGGCGCGCAGCCCCGGTACCGCGGCCCGCATCGCGTCCAGTACCCGAGGGCCGTCGTTGAGCACGGTTACCACGATGTCCGCACCGGAGACCGCATCGGCCGGTGTGTCGGCTGCGGTCACGCCGTCGGCGGTCAGGGCTGCGGCCTTGGCGGGCGTACGGTTCCAGGCCCGCACCGCGAAGTCGTTCCGGGACAGGTTGCGGGCGATCGCGGCGCCGATGATGCCGGTGCCCAGCACGGCGACGGTGGGGTGAACCGGGTTTGGCTGGGCGGTGGGCGGGGTGTTCGTCATGGGTGCGCTCTCCGTCAGGGGGTGGTTCGAAAATCTTCGTACCCCGGTACCGTAGACACCCACGGCATGCGCCGGCAACCGTGGATCGAGGCAAGGAGCGGATGCGGGATGCCCGTCCAGATGCACCACCCATCGCTCGACGAGGTGTCGCTGAGCGCGGTCTTCGCCGCGCTGTCCGACGACCACCGGCGCGGCGTGGTCGTCGCGCTGGCCGCGGACCCGACCAGCGAGCAGCCGTGTTCGGTGTTCCCGGTGCCCGGCACCAAGTCCACGCGCTCGTACCACTGGAAGGTGCTGCGCGAGGCGGGCCTGATCATCCAACGCAACACCGGCACCGGCATGATGCTGCGCCTTCGCGAACCCGAGTTCGAACAACGCTTCCCCGGCCTCCTCGCCAACCTCCTTCACCTTGAGGGCCGCCCACGATCCCGCGAAGACGGCACGAACGAGAACGAGAACGAGAACGAGGACGGCCTGCCCGACCGCTGATGCGCGAGGCGCCAGAGGGCCGAGGCTCGACGCCTCACCCGACTCTCCGCGTCCCCCGATTCGACCCTCGCCGACACGACATGCGCCGCCGCCGGCTCAGCACACCGCTCAACACGCCACGCCGGCGGCCCAGCGCCCGCCCCGGTAGGTCTCTTCGTACTCACCCCACCACGCACTGCGCTCTTCACGCTCCACGCTCGATGCCATGCGCCATGCGCCGACTCCCGCAGCGCCTGGCGCCGCCCGTTCCGAACCCCGCTCCGTCCGTCCTTTCCGCGCCTCACCCACGCTCACCCGGTCCCGGCTCCCCGTACGGCCTGTCACGCACGCCGTCGCCCCGTCGTCCGTCACCCCCCGCCCCGTCCCACCCGCCAGGTTCCGAGCCCCGCCCCGTGCCCGGCTCCGGCCTGCCGGCTTGGCTGGTGGGTGATCAGCGGATGGTGTCGCGGACGAGGACGGGTTCGGTACCCATCCGGCAGCGAGCAGCCGCCGGAGCGGGTCGGTCGGAGGCGAGTGAGGCGGTCGCGTGGTGGGTCTCGGCGTTGGCATCGTGCGGCCGGGAAATGGGTCTCGGCGTAGGCATCGTGGCGTTCGTGCCGCTCTTCACGCGTCATGGCCCGACCGGGGCGGCCGTCGTGTTCGACGAGGTCGTAAAGCGGTGGACAACCTTCCGGTACTGGGCGAGCATCTCCGCGGTGAACAACGAACTTCTCTCCACCCCCAAACGCGTCCGCTTCGTCGAGCTCGGCGCAAAAGCGCTGCGGGCGCTCGCCGACGGCGACCTCGCCGGCGGCAGCGCCGAGGCCGGGGTCGCCCTTGACGAACACTTCGTCTGCGACCGGGCCCGCTGGATCTTCGGTTATCGCGCCGACCAGCTCGCGAAGGACCCGTCTGCCGCGCCCTGGATCACGCGGGCCGCGGTGTCCGAGCCGGACGGCGTCGTCGTGGGCGATGCCGGGTTCCACGGGCCGCCGGACGAGGCCGGCGTGGTCGAGGTCGGCTACACCGTCGTGCCGGGGTACCGCCGCCAGGGCTATGCCCGCGCCATGCTGGCGGCGCTGCTCGACAGGGCCGCCGCCGAACCCGGTGTCACGACCGTGCGGGCCACGATCGGCGCCGACAACAGCGCCTCCCTGGCCACCATCGCGGGCTTCGGCTTCACGCGCGTCGGCGAGAAGGGGAACGACCGCGACGGACTCGCGTTCGTCTTCGAGGTCCCGGCAGACGCGACTCGTCGGGCGGAGTAGCCAACGAGTCAAGTAGCCGAGGAGGCCGAGCAGCCGACGAGTCGGGTAACCGGGGAGGCCGAGTGGCCGAGGAGTCGGGTAACCGAGTAACCGAGGAGCCAGGGAAGCCGAGTCGCCGAGGAGCCAAAAAGCTCCGGGCCGCGACGTGCGAAGGACCGCTCGGGTGGGGTGAGTTGTGAATGCGTTCAAGGCCGCTGCAGCCTCTTCAGCCTCTTGGATGCCCGCACGGGATGCTCGGTGACTCCGTGCAGGCGAAGGGGAGCGGGCGCGAGGACGATCACGACGATTCTGTGACTGGTCGAGATGGTTGTCACTTGGTCGAGATGGCTGTCACCGGCGCCAGTTCGCCAGCCTGCCATCTGTGCTCCGGCTACCCGGCCACACCATCATGCTGCGATGGCCCACGACATAGTGTTCTTCCTCGCTCCCGACGACGAGATTGCCGCTCCGACGCACCCGACGGGACCCGGCAGGGCCTTCGAGTCGGTGACCTGCCGATTCATTGAGACGCACAGTGCCATAGCCGAGTGGGACAGGTTCTTCTCGGAGCCCTCCGCGGACCTCCCGGCGCCCGAACTCTCCCACGGGTGGTGGCCGGAGTGGGTCACCGGCCCCTTCAACTGAACTGGTGACATCTGTCTCGACCAGGCACAGATTCGTGCCCGCTCGACACCCCAATACCGCGTGCGACGACCCGAGTTCGGCGGAATCCGTCGAGGTCGTCAGGTGGCGGAAGGCGATGCCTCGTAGGCGAGCCGCGTGCGCTCGCCTACGAGGCGGTCTCTCACCAGGGCGACGTGTGACCCGGATCGGCTTATCCGGTCGGCCCGTTCACCTTGCCGCGCCACCACCCGGCCGCCGAACCGCCACCGTGTCCGGGCGGTCAGCCCGGGTGCGGGCGGTGGCGGCGAGTCAGGGTCGGGCGGCGAGGGCCTCGACCTCGAACAGCACGTCGGGCGTGGCCAGGCTCGCGACACCGATGAGGGTTTGCGTGGGCGGTTTCGTACCCCAGCCCTCCTGTACGGCCCCGGCGATCGGCCCCAGCTTGCTGACGTCGTGGTTCACCACATACGTCCTGAGCTGGACGACGTGACCGAGGTCGAGCCCATGGGCGGCAAGAGCGGTGCCGATGTTGCGGAACGTCTGCTTCACCTGCTCGGCGAAGTCGTTCGAGACGACCGCGCCGTCCGGGCCCGATCCGTACTGACCCGCGACAAGCACCAGTTCGGTACCTGCGGGGACGGTGGCGGTGTGGCTGTAGCCGAACGGGACCGGGTCGTGCAGACCGTCCGGGTTGACGATGGCGTGTGCCATGTGGATCACCTCTCGTGTGCGATGGGGCTTTGCCGCGCTGGTAAGCCTCGCAACGAATCACGACATCCTGTGTCGTGTATTCCCGTAGAGTTTTCGGATGCGCGCCGATCGGTTGGTATCGCTGGTACTGCTGCTGCGGCAGCACGGTCGGCTGTCCGCGGCCGAGCTGGCCCGTGAGTTGGAGGTATCCACCCGCACCGTGCTGCGCGACGTAGAGGCGCTGTCCGCAGCCGGTGTTCCGGTCTACGCCGAACGCGGTCGGCACGGCGGTTTTGCTTTGCTGCCCGGTTTCCGGACCGAACTCACCGGACTGAACCACGACGAGGCACTTGCCCTGCTGGTCGCCGGATCGCGGCGCGGCGCGCAGGCATTCGGACTCGGTACGGCGCTCGCTTCGGCCATGCGCAAGGTGGTCGACGCGCTACCCGAGAGCTATCGGGCCACCGCGGCCGGTGCGGCTCAGCGATTGCTCATCGACCCGGAAATCGACCTCCTCGCGCGTCGGCCGGCGGTCGAGGAGGTGCCCGACGCGATAGTGGCCGAGGTCCGGCGCGCGGTGTTCGCCGGACACAAGCTGCGCATTCGCTACGCGGCTGTGGACCAGACCCCGAAGTGGCGCACGGTGGACCCGATCGGCCTGGTGACCGTACGCGAACAGGGGTACTTGCTGGCCACCCGATCCGGGGCGGACCGCACCTACCGGCTGTCCCGGGTCTTGGCCGCCGAGGAACTCGCCGTACCGGCACAGCGACCGGACCGGGTCGATCTGGACCGGGCCTGGCAGGAACGCAGCACGCAGTTTCGGACCGGCGGCGACCAAGTCACCGTGCTGGTACGGGTGGACCCGGCGCGGCGGCAGGACCTGGTGGGCACCGCGTTGGCCGTCCGCACCGAAGTAGCCGATGCGGACGGGCGGTTGCGGCTGGAGGTGACGTTCCAAGATCCGAGGCACGCCGAATGGGCGCTGTGGCACCTCGCCACGAGCGCGGAGGCCCTGGCCCCGGAATGGTTGCGCAACTCCCTGCGCAACCGCGCTGCCGCGATGGCCACTTGCTACGGAGAATCCTCCTGAGACGCCTTCTGCGGAACCCCGCGACCACGGCGGGCTTCGGAAACGGGACGCCGGATTCATCGACCGGTTCGGTCGGGCGGTGCTCCGCATCGCCGCCGGCCGGAAGGGCCACCCGAACCACCGGGCCGGCCGCGTCGGCGCTGCCTGCCCCGGAAGGCGATTACACCTGAGCATCCGGCGGCCCACCGGGGGCCGTGCGAGCCCCGTAGACCCCGTGCGTGGTCCCGCGGCGTCCCGCGTCTTCCCGCGTCGGGTTGCGTGTTGCGGGGCGGGCCGGCCTGCGGGGTTTGGTGAGTGGGGTCTCTGGCCTCCTGTGGGTGGCGGGGGTAGCATCGCAGAATGAATTGCTTAATCGTGTCAGCGCCGGAGTAGCTCGTCGCGCAATGCGCTGCGGTGTCGGAGCGGCTTCCCGCACGGTACGCGGTATGCCGCGGCCTCACGGAGCACCTTCCCGCGCGGTACGCCGCCGTTTCGGGGCACCCTCCCGCGCGGTACGCCCCTGCTCGATCGCCCCGAGCAGGCGCAGCGTGCCGACAGCAGGCGGAGACGTGCCACGAGCAGGCGCGGGTGCGCTCCGAGCGGGCGAGAGGCGTCCCCGAGGCAGGCGCAGCGTCGCGCTAGCACGCGTAGCGCGCGGGCTTCGGCACCGTGTCGGTCCATTCGGCCCGGAGCGAACGGCGTTCCGTCGACGTCCGCCGCACGGATATGGTCCGAATATGGGTGAATCGAGTGGTGTATCGAGCACGGTCGAGATCGACGGGGTCCGCCTGGCGTACGACGTGTGGGGTGCGCCGCAGGCCCCGCCGCTGGTGCTGTTGCACGCACTCGGCGAGGGCGCCGCGCATTGGGCGCGGATAGCCGAGTCGCTGGCCGAGGAGTGGCGGGTGTACGCGGTCGATCTGCGTGGGCACGGGCGCAGCGATTGGCCCGGCGACTACTCCGTCGAACTGATGCGGGACGACCTGGTCGGCTTCCTCGACGCACTCGGCCTCGATCGGGTCGATCTGATCGGGCACTCGCTGGGTGGCATGGTCGCGTACGTCTTCGCGCAGGAACATCCGGATCGGGTGGGCCGGTTGGTGCTGGAGGACGTCTCCGTCCCGTTGCCGCGCGACCCGAATCCGCCGACCCGGCCCGAGGGCGAACTCGACTTCGACTGGGACATGGTCGTGGCCCTGCGCAAGCAGGTCGATACCCCCGATCCCGTGTGGTGGGAGCGTCTGGCTCGGATCACCGCCCCCACCCTCGTCGTTGCCGGCGGCTCGGCGAGCCATATTCCGCAGGACCGCGTCACCGAATGGACCCGCCGCCTTCCCGACGCCCGGGTGGTCACCATCCCGGCCGGCCACCTGATCCACGCCGCCGAGCCCCAAGCCTTCACCGAGGTGACCCGGGCCTTCCTGCGCACACCCGCCGGCCCCACCCGCCACCACTCGCCACGCTGATCGGCGCACCGGGGCGCAGGCGGCGGTCGGGCGTGGCGATGCCGGCACTTGCCGCGAAGGCGCTTGCCGATCTCGGCGAGTTACGCGCCGAAGCGTAGGGTTTCGCCGGTTTCCAGCACCGTCTTGAGGTTGGACAGGATCATTGGCCAGCCCTCGCGGATGCTCTTGAGCATTTCGGAATCCGGTGCGAAGCCGTCGTGCAGGACACGCAGCGCGACCACCTCGCCCAGCGGTACCAGGTCGAAGGAGACCCGCGAGATCGGCTCACGGCGGTGTTCGGCGAGTTCTTCCGGGCTCCAGCCGAACATCTCGCCGATCTCGGGCTCGTAGTTGTGCCACGTGTAGGCCAGTCGACGCGGTGGCTCGGCCGCCAGGACCACCTGACCGGCGTCCCGTGGTGCCGTCCGCGGTGACATCGACCAGCGGACCGGCGAGCCGACCTGCCAGTCCGATTCCGGTCCCGAGCCGTCGAAGTAGCGGTTGATCTCGGCCCGTTCGGTCAGCGCGCGCCACAACTCCTCGGGCGTGGTGCGGATGTACATGACATACGTGAACTGCGTGTCGGACACAGGGTTTCTCCCAAGAGGGGCGGCATGGCACGCGGGCGCGACCGATGCCCGGGATCGCCTTCATTTCACTATCCGCCGAATCGGCCCGACAGTCCGGCACCGCGCGCACGCCACGCCGAAGGTCCCCACAGAACCACGGCGACGTGGTCCGATCGGCCGATCGCACACCCTGTGGCAGGGCGGGCACCCGTCCCGCCGGCATACCCCTACGGACAATCCGAACGATCCGTACCCGGGAGCGGGCCCGGGTCACCCTCCTCGGCTTCCTTACCCATCGGGTCGAGCATCGGTGCCGACGTCGGTGCCAATGCCGGTGCGGCCCCCGGCTCCGGCCCCGGCCCCGGCTTCGGCACTCGTTCCGGTACCAGTGCCGCCGCCGGTTCCGGCGCCGGTTCCGGCGCCAGTTCCGGCACCAGCTCCAGGGCCATCGACACCGAGTCCACGTAGCGGCCGTCGAGCAGGAACTCACCCCGGGCGATGCCCTCGACGATGTATCCGCCCTTCTCGTACAGCCGCCACGCGTGCGAGTTGGTCCCCAGTACGTGCAGCGTGATCCGTCGTGCGTTGCGGCGGACGGCCTCGGCGCGGGCGGCGGACAGCAGCAGGGTGCCGATGCCGCGGCCCTGGTGGGCGGGATCCACCGCGAAGCCGTTGATGTATTGGACATGCGCACTGGCGGCCATCCGCGATGGGCGTATCTTGACGAAGCCGCGTACCGCCGACCCCTCGTGCGCCACCAGCACGTTCGCCGGCGGGGTGTCGGGGTCGAAGAACGGGCACGCCGGCGGACGGGGCGGCGTCGGGGTGACCCGCAGACTCCAGGTGTCGTGGTCGATCCGGGCCAGTGCGGGTTCATCCGCGGGTAAGGCGGCGCGTATCCCGGTGCCAGTGCCAGTGCCAGTGCCAGTGCCGGTGCCGGTTCCAGTGCCGGGCCGGGGCCGGGATGCGTCGTCGGTGTCCCGAGTGTCTTGATGCATGCGCCCAGGGTGATCGGCGTGCGCTCGCCCCGGCAAGGCACTTTCTCGGATTCGGACCACGTGGCGCCCGCGAGTCGCCCCGCCGCCGCCCCGGCCGCCGGACCGCCCGCCGAGGAAGCCCGGCTCGTCCGCCCCGCCACCCCCCGATCCATCGGCCACGAGGGGGCAGGATGCCTCCGGAGAGGTATGCCGGGCCCGGGTCGCGGTGCGACCGATGGCCGATGTGCGGCACCGGACGCGGAACCAGGATCGGGACATGACCCGATCCTCGCCGACCTCGAAGGTCGCGCTGCCCGCGTTCGTTCTCGCCCTCGCCCTCGTGTCGGCCCTGCCGACCGCCGTTGCGCCCCCCGCCGCCGCGGCTTCCGCACCCGCAGCCTCCATCGACTTCATCCCGGCCGAGGCCGAGGCCGACGCCCCAACGCCCGCCGGCCGGACCTCGCTGCCCCATCCCACCGGCTCATTCGCCGTCGGTCGGGAGTCCCTGCATCTCGTCGACCGGGCCCGGCGGGACCCGTGGGTGCCGCAGGCCGGTGCGCGCGAGCTGATGGTCGGCATGTACTACCCCGCCCAGCCCGGCACCGGCACGGGTGCGTCCGCGCCGTATGCCACCGTCGAGGAGGCCCGCCTGCTGCTCACGGACCGGGGGCTGGGCGACCTCTTCCCCGCCGAGACGCTCGCCGCCACCGGAACCGACGTCAAGGTCGGTGCCCGACCCGCGCGTGGCCGGTTTCCGCTCGTGCTGCTGTCCCCGGGATTCGGCGTCTCCGCGTACACGCTCACCGGTCTGGCCGAGGAACTCGCAAGCCGGGGCTACGTGGTGGCCGCCGTCGACCACGCGTACGAGTCGGTGGGAACCGCCTTTCCGGGCGGCCGGATGCTCACCTGCGTCGCGTGCGAAAAGGTCCGGACCGAGGAGGACCTGGCCGCGGTCACCGCGGGTCGGGCCGAGGACGCGTCCTTCGTGCTGGATCGGCTCACCGGATCGCGGCCGACCTGGCGGCACGCCGTGGCCCTGATCGACCGGAGCCGAATCGCCATGGCCGGCCACTCGATCGGCGGCGCGAGCGCGGCGGCGGCGATGGCGGCCGACCCCCGAATCCGGGCGGGCGTCGACATCGACGGTGCGTTCCACTCGGCGGTGCCCGAAACCGGCCTGCGCGGACGTCCGTTCATGATGCTCGGCACCGACGACGACACCCACCGGCCGGGAGGCGTGGATCGCAGTTGGGACGAGGCGTGGGGTCGACTCGACGGCTGGAAAAGGTGGTTGACGGTGGTCGGCGCGAATCACTACAGCTTCACCGACGTCCCGACCTTCCTCGACCAACTCGGCCTACCGGGAGGGGAGTTGCCGGCCACCCTCGCAGGACGCCGCGGATTGCACCTGACCCGCGCCTACGTCGGAGCGTTCCTCGACCTCCACCTGAAGTGCATCCCTCAGCCCCTGCTGACCGGTGCGGCACCGGCCAACCCGGAGGTCAGGTTCAACAATCCGGTTCGGTGACCTCCGCGGCCTTACCGCGTACCGACAGTGATCACGTCGGCCGTTCCCTGGAGGCAGTGCCCACCGAACAGGTCACCCGCTGAACAGGTGAAGACATACGAAGGCAACAGCCGAAGACGAAGACATGCAAAGGCAAGCAACGGAGGCAAGCAGGGCAAACAGGGCAAGCAACGGAGGCACGCAAACGGAGACCGGCAAACGGAGGCACGCAAACGGAGACTGGCACGGCGACACACAAAAACGCGCCCGTCAGGCCCGGTAACCGAACCGACGAACGCGCGCCAAGGACCTACGAGGTGGGCTCCCTGCGCCGGCATTGTCCGGATCAGGTGCTAGGGGTCGCGTTCCGATCCAACTTCGACCTTCACGCCTCTCAGCCCGACCGCCCGACCTTGGCTTGAGCCTAAGCTCCCTTCTCCAAGGCCAACCACTGGTAGCCGAACTCCCTCGCTCGCCCCGTAGGCCACTAACCACCATACTCCGGTGCAAAAGCCCCGGCAAGGGTCGGCTCGATATGTGAAACGTGGTTGGCGTCCCGAGGCTGGTGGGCTTCGGGACGCCAATTGTGGTCGGTGGGCCGCGTGATGGCTGCGCACGAGTTCGGCCGGCCCGCGGCCGGCCCGGCCGTCCACGAGGGTGGCCCGGCGGCGTCGCGTGGCCGCCGCCGGGCTCGGGAGGCACCGGCCGAAAGGGGGTCGACCGATGCCGGCAGGTGGGTTCAGCCGGTGCTTCTCAGTGGTTCGGCGGTCGCCTCGGCCGTTGCCCCGACTCTTGGTTCAACCGTTTGTTGGTTCAACCGTTGGTTCAACCGTTGGTTCGGCCGCCGGTTCGGCCATTGCCTCGGCACTTCGCTCAACCCGTAAAGTTCTTGAAGAGATTGGTGAATTCGTACGGGGCCTGGCTGATGCTGCTGCACGTCGGTGAGACGCCGCCGCCCGGGCAGGAGCCGTTGTCCCGGCCCACCGACCAGAACGCCAGCCGGCCGATGTGGTTGGTGTTCGCCCACGTGACCAGCTTGCTCGCGTCCGATTGGACGAAGATCTTGCCGTTGTAGTTGCGGCCGATCATCGGGGTCACCGCGAGCATGCCCTTGAGTTCGGCGTCCGACTTGGCGGGCCAGATCTCCTTCATCTGACGCAGCGTCGATTCGGCGGCAGTGATCACCGCGTCACCCCACACCGGGCGCGAGGTGCCGAACTCCATCGCCATCGGATTGACGATGTCGACCCGAACGCCGTTGTCCCGGGCGTTCTTGAGCAGGTCCACGCCCAGGGACGGGGTCAGCCCGTAGTCGTCGCCCTGCACCATCAGGGTGAAGCTGACGGTGGTGGCGGGTCGGTCCCGTTGCACCTTGGCCAACGCCTTGTTCATGGTGTCGATCGGGATGGACGCCTCGATGTCGATGTCGAGGTGTTTGATGCCGAGGGTGTCGATCACCTTGGTGTACGCGGCGGCGAGTGCGTTGACGCTGCCGCAGGACGCCTCCAGGTACGGGCCTGCCGCGCCGCCGAAGGCGACCACGACATCACCACCCTGGGCGCGAAGTGCGTTGATCTGGTTGACGATGCGCGGTTCGTCGAGCGCGATCGTACCGCCCCACTTGGGATCGCAGCCGCTGTTGCTGCCCAGGACGAAGGCGAGCGTGAACAGCTTCTGGCCGGTGGCCGCGGCGACATCGGTCAGGGTCGGGGTGGGTGCGGTGATGTCGATGTACGGGACGCTGCGCACCGATCCCGGTGGGGGATTGCCGCCGCCCGTCGTGGTGGTGGCGATCAGTTCGGGAGTGAACGGGGACACGTTGCCCGCCGGGTCCTTCGCGCGCACCTTGACCGGGTATCCGGTGCCGGGGGTGAGTCCGGACAGTGTCACGCTCGGGCCGGCGCTGGTCGCGGTGGGTGCGCCGTCGACGTAGACGTCGTAACCCGCGACCCGGTCGTCGTCCGTGGACGCGGTCCAGGACAGGGTCAGCGCGGTCGGGCCGGCGTTGGCCACGCGCAGGTCGGTGGGCGCGCTGGGCGCGGTCGTGTCGGGGCCGGCCGGTCCGACACACGGGTTGCCGTTGAGCTTGCAGTTGCCGGGAGTTCCGGTGCCTGCGCCGAGGAAGCCGAAGGTGGCCGAGGCGCCGGGGGCGAGGGTGCCGTTGTACTCGCGGTTGGTGAAGACGTAGTGGCCGCCGCTCGATCCGGTCTGCAAGGCATCCCAGTACGAGCCGACGGTGGTGCCGGCGGGCAGGTCGAACTCGACCCGCCACGCGGTGAGTGTGGTGGTGCCCTGGTTGCGGATCGTGTACTGCCCGGTGAAGCCGGAACCCCAGTCGGACGCCTTGGCGAAGGTCGCCTCGGGGGTCGCGGCGTGCGCGGAGCCGGCGGGCAGGACGACCAGTGCGAGCGGTGCGGCGACGGTCGCGGCCAGGACGCGGGCGAGTGCGCGCAGCGGCCGGCGGGTGGGCCGGGGCGAGGCGCTTGGCGAGGAACGGCGGTCGTGGGAGGGCGAGTTGCGGCGAAGTGCGGGGAACGCAGAGATCATCGAGCCGGCTCCTGGACACGTCTGGGACACGAGTCGGGGGACGAGAGCGGTGCTGGACATGCCGTGCGCACGCCGCCGGTTGGCGTGCACCACCGCTCGCGGCCGGGCGGTGGGGCAGTCGGTGCGGGGGTACCCGGTGCCGGGAAGCGTCGGGTGTCGGGCGCTTGGTGGGTGGTTCTCGGTGGGGGTTGGTTCGGCGGTGCTCAGTGGTGCTCGGCGGGGGTTGGTCCGGCGGTGCTCAGTGGTGCTCGGCGGGCGTTGGTTCGGCGGTGCTCAGTGGTTCTGGCCGGCGCTGGTCCGCCAGTGCTCGGGTGGTTCTCGGTGGCGCCCATCTTCCGGTGTTCGGGTGGTTCACGTCGGCGCCGATCTTCCCGGCGCCGATGTCCGAAAAGCCGGACGATCGCCGTCCGCACCGCGCCGACGAGCGTCCTTGCACGGACAATGGTCTATACCAACCGTGTTCCCGTCCATAGTGCGCGAGCACTTTTCGGGGTCGCCCGGCAAGTATTGGCAAGGCGGCCTCCGATCGCGGAAAATTTTTCCGCGCCACAATGACGACACAACTGACGGTCAGTCAGAAATAGAGTCGCGCAGGCCATCCCGACTTTTCGGCGTCGTTCACGACGCCTCGGTTGGGGAGTAATGACGGTCCAACCGCGCGATGCAATCGGAAAGACCGGCTCCGCGCTCTTGCGCGACCGGACGAGCGCGGCGACTCTGAGTACCGCCGCACCATTGGTCTATACCTGTCCCCCGGACCGCAGGCGGCGGCGTTCGTACGCCGGAACACCCGGATCCGTCGCGGCCATCGCGGATCCCCGTCCCACCTGTGCCGACTCGCCCCAGCCGTGCCGACTCACCCCGTCCGCGCCGACCGTCCCATCCGCGCCGATCCGCCCCATCCGGGGGCTCCCCGCACGGGGGAGCTGCCGTACGAGGCCCCCGCACGTCCCCGATATCGGCAATTCCCTTACCCGGAGGGCTTCATGAAGTCTCGCCGCAAGGTCGCGGCGTTCGCCGCGGCCTGCTGTCTGACGCCCCTGACGATCGCCGCGCTCGCCACCGGAACGGCGCAGGCACACGGCACCTTGAGCAATCCGCTCAGCCGCACCGGCACGTGTCGCGCCGAGAATCCGGAGAACCCCACGTCCGCCGCGTGCAAGGCGGCTGTCGCGATCGGCGGCACGCAGCCCGTGTACGACTGGAACGAGGTCAACCTCGCGGACGTTGCCGGCCGGCATCGTCAAGTGATCCCGGACGGCAAGTTGTGCAGTGCCGGGCGGGACAAGTACAAGGGCTTCGACCAGGCGCGCGCCGACTGGCCGGCGACCGCGGTCTCCGCGGGCAGTACCTTCAACTTCCTGTTCCGGGCCACCTCACCGCACCGCGGCACGTTCGAGTTCTACGTGACCCGGGACGGATACGACCCCACGGTGCCGCTGAAGTGGTCGGATCTGGAGCCCACTCCGTTCCTGACCCAGACCGACCCGCCCTTGGACAACGTGTCGTTCGTGATGAACGGGCGAATGCCCGCCGGCAAGACCGGTCGGCACCTGATCTACGTCGTCTACCAACGCACCGACAGCCCCGAGGCGTTCTACTCGTGCTCGGACGTGGTCTTCGGCGCCGCCGCCGCGCGGGTGAACCCGGCCACCGCGCCGCTGGCACGCGAGACCGGCGCGCCGTACATCGAACCCGCCGGGCACCACCACGAGACCATCAACGAGGCGCCGGCCGCGGCAGCCGTACCGGACACCGGCCCCGCCGGCGTTCCGCGCGCGGCGACCATCGGCGCGGCGGGCGCGGGTGCGCTGATCATCCTCGGGGGCGGCGCCGTGATGTCGACCAACCGGCGCCGAGAGGCCCGTGCCCGGCGCTGATCCCGCGCCCGGCACCCCACAGATGCCACCTCCGGTCCGGACGAAGCCGACGGGCCCGACCAACCCGACGACCGCCGCCGGGCCGGAGGTGGGCCATTCCCCGCCAGACCGCTCCGCCGCTCCGCCGCTTGCCCTCTCACTGCCTCATCGTCTCGCCGCCTCACCTCCTCGCCGCCTCGCCCCCCGCCGCAGCTCCAAGGCGAGGCCCGAGTCACCGCGAAGCGGCGGGCACACCCCCCGTCCCGCACCGCCTTCCCGTCTCGCACCGCCTTCCCGTCCCACCGAATGCGGGAGTACCCATGCGACGACCAAGTCCGCTCCGTACCCTGGCGACCGTGCTGACCACCGCAGCCGCCTCGTTGGGGCTCGTGTTGTCCGCCGGCGGCGCGGCGCAGGCCGCCCCGCAGGCCGCCCCGGAGGCGGCTCCGCAGGCCACGCTCACGCAGGCCGCGGCCACTCCGATGCCGGCCCACGTGTTCGCGCCGTACTTCGAGGCGTGGACCGGAGAGAGCCCGGCGACGTTGTCCGCGCAGTCCGGCGCGAAGTACCTGACCATGGCCTTCATCCAGACCCCGAGCAAGGGGTCCTGCACGCCGTACTGGTCCGGGGACACCGGGATGCCGATCTCCCAGTCCACGTTCGGGGCGGACATCGCCACGATCCGCGCGGCCGGCGGCGATGTGATCCCGTCGTTCGGCGGCTATACCGCGGACAACACCGGTACCGAGATCGCGGACAGCTGCACCAACGTCAACTCGATCGCCGCCGCGATCCAGAACGTCGTCTCGACCTACGACGTCAGCCGGATCGACCTCGACATCGAGGACAACTCGCTCACCAACCCGGCCGGCATCGACCGTCGCAACAAGGCGATCAAGCAGGTACAGGCATGGGCGGCGAGCACCGGCCGGCCACTGCAGATCCAGTACACGCTGCCCACCACGACGCAGGGCCTGGCCCAGAGCGGCCTGGCCGTGTTGCAGAACGCGGTCTCCAACGGGACCAGGGTCGACGTGGTCAACATCATGACGTTCGACTACTACGACAACCAGCCGCACCAGATGGCCAACGACACCAAGACGGCCGCGACCGGCCTGAAGAACCAGCTCGCGCAGCTGTATCCGAACAAGACCCAGGCCGAACTGTGGGCCATGGTCGGGGTCACCGAGATGCCCGGCGTGGACGACTTCGGCCCGGCCGAGACGTTCACCACCGCCGACGCGGTCACCGTCTACAACTGGGCCAAGACGCAAGGCATCGGCACTCTGTCGATGTGGGCCCTCCAGCGCGACAACGGCTCCTGTCCGGGCGGCGGGGCGGCCGACAACTGCTCCGGAATCCCGCAGGACACCTGGTACTTCACGCACACCTTCGCGCCGTTCACCAGCGGCGGAGGACCGGTCACCAACGACTTCTCGCTCGCGTTGAACCCCGGATCCGGGTCCGTTGCCAAGGGCGCCGCCACCTCGGCGACGATCAACACCGCCGTCACCGCGGGTACCGCACAGAACGTCGCGTTGACGGTGACCGGTGCGCCCGCCGGGGTGGCCGCCACGGTCAGCCCGACCTCGGTGACCGCGGGCGGATCGGCGACCCTGAACATCGCCGCCTCCACGTCCGCGACGCCGGGCACCTACCCGCTGACCGTCACCGGCACCGGCCCGTCGGCCACGCACACCGCGACCTACACGCTCACCGTCACCTCCGGACCGGTCACCGACGACTTCTCCATCCAGGTCGTCCCGGCGTCGGGCACCATCGCCCAGGGCGGCAGCGCGTCGGCGCAGGTCGGCACCGCAGTCACCGCGGGCGCGACCCAGAACGTCGCGTTGACGGTGACCGGTGCGCCCAACGGGGTCGCCGCCACGGTCAGCCCGACCTCGGTGACCGCGGGCGTGTCGGCGACGCTCACCGTCAGCGCCTCCGCGACCGCCACGCCCGGCACCTACACGCTCACCGTCGCCGGCGTCGGCCCGTCGGCGTCGCACAGCGCGGTGTACAACCTCACCGTGACCGGCGGGCCCGGTGGCGGCCTGCTCAACGCCGACCTGGAGAGCGGCGCACTCAGCCCGTGGACCTGCCAGCCGGGCGGTGCGGTGGTCACCTCCGTCGCGCACGGCGGCACCCACGCCATCGAGGCCGCGGTCGGCGCGGCACAGACCGGCGAATGCCGGCAGACCCTGCAACTGGCCCCGAACTCCTCCCACACGCTCACCGGTTGGGTCCGTGGCAACTACGCCTACCTGGGCGTCAGCGGCGGCGCCACCGCGAGCACATGGGCGTCGCCCGGGGCCGCGTGGACCAAGCTGACCATCCCGTTCACGGTCGGCGCCTCCGGCTCGGTGACGGTCTACCTGCACGGTTGGTACGCCCAAGGCTCGGTCTTCGGGGACGACTTCGCGATCAGCTGAGACCGGACAGCCGAGGCGGGCCGCGCGGATCCCACCGGATCCCGCCGGATTTGCCGGGATAAATCCCCCGGGATAAATCCCCCGGGATGGATCCCACCCGATCCCACCGGATCCACGCGGCCCGCCCCGAACGCTCCGCCGATCGCCCAGGAACGCCGGACGTCGGCTCGCGACCCCACCGCGAGCCGGCGGCCGGTTGCCCACGTGCGCACACTGTCCCGCCCGCCGCCGCGGAGCGAACCTGATCGGCCTTCGTCACAACCGCCCGCCCGCCACCCGCCCGCCGGCCGGTCGTCGGCCGTTCGCCCGCGGTCGCCAAGCCGTGCGCCTCCGCCGCAGCCGACGCAGCCGACACAGCCGCTGCGGGCGAGGGAGGTGGGCAGCTGCGGAGGCGGGCTTCGGGTGAACGGAGCGCCTTGGTTTGCCAGTTCGTGACGGAGTGTGCGAAGTCGCCGACGGCGGGTATCGAACGGTTTAGCGTGACCGCTGATCGAGCGCCGGCCGCATCGTCCGAGAACCGCCAGGGGGCCGACATGGCACGGGATTTCCGCAGAAACAGCAGGCCGGGTAGGCCCGACGGACCAGTCGGGAGGGGCCGATGAGCTCACCCACCCAGCTTCGACCGGCGGTCCCGCTGCATCGGCTGGACGTCCCCGCGCCGAGCATTCTGCCGTTCGCGATCGGCTCGTTCGACACGATCGGACCGATGTCCCGGGCCGACTTCCCCCATCGGCACACCTTCTACGAGATCGTCTTCGTGACCGGTGGGCGCGGTACGCACGTGGTCGATCTGGCGCCGAGAACGGTCAATCCGCCGCACCTGTTCTTCGTCGTGCCGGGCCAGGTGCACTTCTGGCACCGCATGCAGGGACTCACCGGCTGGGTCGTCCTGTTCAACGACGACTTCCTGTTCGCCCACCCCGAGGATCGGGACACGATCCGCGAACTGGCCGGGTATCCGCGGCTGCGGCCCACGCCCGACGCGGCGCCGGGACTTGCCGGGGTGGTGGCGGAGATGCGCCGCGAATACGCCGAGCAGGGCGAGGGGTTCATTCCGGTCCTGCAGGCATACCTGCATGTGCTGATCCTGCGTGCGGCCCGACTCGCGGCCCAGGACGGCCCGGACGCCGAGCCGGAACCTGACCCGGGTCCCACCGCCGTCATCGCGCAGCGCTTCGCCCGGCTCCTGGACGGGCCGGTGGACCCGGATCCCCTGGAGCGTACGGTCGGTGCGTACGCCGCCCAACTGGGCGTCTCGGTGGGGCATCTCAACCACGCGGTGAAGAGTGCCACCGGCCGTACGCCCGGCCAGATCATCCGCCAGACCCAGGTGGTCGAGGCCAAACGGCTGCTGGCGGGCAGTGATCTGACGGTGCGTCAGGTGGCCGATCGGGTGGGTTTCGCGGACCCCGCGTACTTCTGCCGGTTCTTCCGCCGGGAGACCGGGAGCACCCCCGGCGAGTACCGCCGGGAGATCAACGCGAAGCACCACGAGAGCCTTGCTTTGTCCATCGACGCGCCCGATCGCCGCGCATAGGTTCAGACCAATCGCGAGTGGGCCGGATCGATTCGCCTCGACCCGGCCCACCCGTCCCCTCGCCGAGAAGAGGTCGCTGTGGACACCGACAACACCGATCAGGACGAGCCCGTCCGGCGCGGCATCACCCGCAAGAACCTGCTCAAGGCGGCCCTGGTGGCCGCACCTCTACCGCTGCTCATCGGCGGTGTACCCGCGTTGGCCCGGGCGCAGCGCGACCAGGGTCACACCCTGGAGCCGACGCCGTTCTGCCACGACGGCGACGAGCCGACGATCGACCAGACCGAGGGCCCGTACTTCAAGCCCAACTCGCCCGAGCGCTCGGTGCTCACCGGCGCGGGCACGCTGCTCACCGTGTCGGGGTACGTGTTCGGTCGGCAGTGTCAGCCGCTGGCCAACGTGCTGCTCGACTTCTGGCAGGCGGACACCAACGGCAACTACGACAACGTCGGCTACACCTTCCGGGGCCACCAGTACACCAACGCCCAGGGCGCCTACAAGCTCACCACGGTCGTGCCCGGCCTGTACCCGGGCCGCACCCGGCACCTGCACATGAAGGTCCAGGCGCCCAACCGCGGCATCCTCACCACGCAGACGTACTTCCCGGGCGAGCCGCGCAACAACACCGACACGATCTTCGACCCCCGCTTGTTGATGACGGTTCGCACCGTGGGCAACGGCAAGGAGGCGTCCTTCGACTTCGTGCTGAACGTCAACGGCGTACCGCCGACGACCACGCCGCCGACGAGCGAGCCCCCCACCAACCCGCCGGGCGGCACCTGGCGCGTGGGCACCAACTACGCGGCCGGGGCCACGGCGAGCTACGGCGGCCAGAACTACCGCTGCCTGCAGGGCCACACGGCACAACCGGGCTGGGAGCCGCCCAACGTGCCGGCTCTGTGGCAGCGGGTCTGATCGACCAACCTCGGGGGGAGGCGAGTCGATCACGGGCCCCGGCGGCGCCACCCGCCGGGGCCCGACGCATGCGCGCGGCCGGCCACCGGCGCGGCCGGCCACCGGCGCGGCCGATCCCGGGGTGATCGATCGAGTCGATCGACGCCGATCCGGGGTCGGCCTTCGCCGCCGCACTCGGCTCCGCCGAACACGTACGTCGAAGGCGTCCGGAGCCGGGGGCGGGGCGCTGCCGGGCTCGCGCCGACGCTGCTGCCTCGCTGCCCCGTTGCACGTGCTCCCGTGCCGGTTGCCGCGTGCGCTCCCGGGCTCGCGCCGACGCTGCTGCCTCGCTGCCCCGTTGCACGTGCTCCCGTGCCGGTTGCCGCGTGCGCTCGCCGATTCGGCGGCCCGGCTACTCCGGGTGTGCGCCGGCGCGATGCAGAACCAAGGCGGCCTCGGGGGGTTGCCAGGCCGGGTCCAGGCGGGCGATGGTGACGAATGTGTCCAGGAGCAGCATCACCAGCAGGTGATGCACCTCCTCGCGTTCCAGTTCCCGGCGGGCGAGCCAGTCCAGGGTGACCCCCTCGACGCAGTACAGCCAACCGACCAGCGCGGCACGGGCGATCGGCGACAGGTCGGCGCGGCCGTAGGCGCCTTCGGCGAGCGAGGTGAGCATCTCCTCGCGGACGCGTTCGCGGATGGTGAGCACGTCGGTGTCGAAGCCGACGCCACCGCTGACCACTGTGCGGTAGGCGGCCTGGTTGCCCTGCGCGAAGCGCAAATAGCCGTCGAGCACGTTGCGCAGCCGGTCCGCGGCCGGTTGGTCCGCGTCGCTGCGGGCCCGGGCGACCAGGTCGGCGACCGAGTCCTCGATCACCGCGAGGTAGAAGCCGCGCTTGTTCCGGAAGTAGTAGTAGAGCAGGCCCTTGGCGACGTTGGCCCGGGCCGCGATCTCGTCCACGGACAACGCGTCGTAGGACGTGTCCGCAAACAATTGTCTTCCGATGGACACGAGTTCGGCCCTGCGCGCCTGCGAGCGTTCGGACTCGGGCGGGGTCCGGCGGCCCTCCCGGCGGGATCGTTGACTTTGATTCAAATCGACGCCTAGTCTCGGTCGCGGCAAGGTACGTGCACGGTTGGCAACAACGTGGCGGGGGCATCGCGCCCCGCGTGCCACGTCCACGGCAAGAGTACCGGCGCAGCCCTCGGGCGGATCGGGGATCTCCATCCCGGTCGCCCACTTCGAGACGAGACGCCCGCATCGTGGTGTCCTTTTCGCTCCACGGCACCCGCATCGTCGACGGTCTCGTTCGCTCCACGGCATCT
The DNA here is from genome assembly GCF_055557415.1 of Embleya sp. L77. Lineage (NCBI taxonomy): Bacteria > Bacillati > Actinomycetota > Actinomycetes > Kitasatosporales > Streptomycetaceae > Embleya > Embleya sp. L77. The sequence goes on along the minus strand of NZ_CM145710.1, from coordinate 1,584,225 downwards.
CCATCAGCGCGACCGATTCCGACGAGGACGGACTCGACATGGATTTTGGATCGTGGCCGGACCGGGCCTCGCCTTCCGCCTTCCTGGCGGCGGCGCTTCCGATTTTGATCGCGGTATCCGTGTTCGGCGGGCCGAGCGCCGAGCGAGCGCGCGCCGAGCGAGCCGGCGCCGAGCAAACCCGCACCGAGCGTGTTCGCCCCACGTCGGCGAGGGCCGCGGCCGCCGCGCCGGCGCCGGGTGTACGGGCCAACGCGAAGCCCGTGGAGATCACCGCGAGCGTGTTCGCGCCGAGCGGCTTCGCGCTGGCGGGGGTGACCACCATCGACACCGCCGCCGGTCCGCGCAAGGTGCTGGTCCTGACCATGAACTCGGCGCACCTGAAGGACTATTCCTTCACCACGGCGGACGCCGCCGGCAATGTCCGGTTGACCACCCGCAGTCTGGATCTGGTGGGCAACGTGCGGATCTACCTGACCCGGCTGCACGGCTGCATCGAGGGCCTGCTCTGCCTCGACTTCGCCCCCGACGCGCTGCCGCTGCCGCCGATCATCCCGCCGTTCGTGTTCATGACCGACGTGCGTGCCCAACAGGCCTTCGTACACGCGGACAAGCTGAGCACCGACATCGTGCTCAAGCCGTTCTGATCGCCGTCCCGCAGAGCGGACGCGGGAGACGGACGACCGGAGTATTGACTTTTATTCAACACTCCCTACTGTGGGGTAACAAGAGTCCTTCCGACGAAGGAGCACCGCCATGTCCTCGGCTCCCCCCGCCGCAGCGGTCCCGCGGATCGTTCGGCGCTCGACCCGAACTCCTGTCAAGGGGCCGGTAGTTCGTGCCGACGAGCACCGCGACTTGGCGCTCGACCCGCGCGACGTGCGATTCGACTGGTCGCGCCTGCCGATGCACTGGGTGCCGGGGGAGCCCATGGCCACGCACACCATGAACGTGTTGCACCTGCTGCTGCCCGAGGGCGAACGCTGGTTCGTGCGCACGTTCCAGGAGGCGCTGCCGCTGATCACCGACGAGCGGCTGCGCGAGGACGTGATCGGCTTCATCGGTCAGGAGTCCGTGCACGCCGAGGCCCACCAGGGCGTGCTGGACCTGCTGCTCGCCAAGGGCCTGGACCCGGCGCCCTTCGTGCGCCAGGTCGAGTGGCTCTTCCATCGTGTGCTCGGCGCCCGGGACGACCTCTCCGGCGCGGCCGGCCGCGAGCACCTGATCGAGCGGGTCGCGATCATCGCCGCGATCGAGCACTTCACCGCGTTCCTCGGCGACTGGGTGCTGAACGCACCCGGCCTGGACCGGGCCGAGGCGGATCCGGTGATGCTCGACCTGCTGCGCTGGCACGGCGCCGAGGAGGTGGAACACCGCAGCGTGGCCTACGACCTGCTCGTGCACCTGGATCCCGGCTATCTGCGCCGGATGCGCACGATGGCGGTCACCGGGCCGGTGCTGACCTGGCTGTGGGTGCGCGGGGTGCGCTTCCTGATGCTCGCCGACCCCGAGTCGACGGACCGGAGCGAGCCGACCTGGCGGGCGTACGTACAGGCGTCGCGGCGCGGGCTGTTGCCCGGACTGACCGGAGCCGTCCGATCCGCCGCGCGCTACGTCAAGCCGCGCTACCACCCCACCCAGGAGGGTTCCACGAGCCAGGCCGTCGCATACCTGGCCCGCTCGCCCGCTGCCCGAGCCGCGGCCCGGTGAGCCCACCACCGGCCGCCGCCATCCGCACCGGACGCCGAGGATGCCGAGGATGCCGAGGATGCCCATGAGCCCGTCCACACCGCCGACTTCCGCGATATCGCCGCCGACCACCGCGCCGCCGGATCTGTACGGCCGCGAGCGCGGCGACCGGATGATGCGCGCGCTGACCGTGCTCGGCCGGCTGCACACCGAGGCGGTGGCCCATCGGGGACGACGCCGAGCCCGCGCCGCCGGGCCGCTCGACCCCGGGCGGCCCGGACCGCTCGAACTCGTGGTCCGCGAAAGGGTCGTCGAGGCCGAGGACGTGCTCTCGCTGCGGTTGAGCGCACCGGCCGGCGGCCGACTGCCCGGCTGGCAACCCGGCGCCCACCTGCTCCTGGAACTGCCCTCCGGACGCCGTCGCCACTACTCGCTGTGCGGCGACCCGCAGGACCGCTACACCTACCGGATCGCGGTCCGCCGACTGGCCGCGGGCGGCGGCGGATCGGTGGAGATGCACGACGCCCTGCCGGTCGGCGCGACGCTGCGCACGGCGGGACCGCGCAACGCGTTCCCGTTCGCCGCCGAACCGGCCGTGCTGTTCCTGGCCGGCGGCATCGGCATCACCCCGATTCTGCCGATGGTGCGCCAGGCCGCCCGATCCGGTCTGGACTGGCGGCTGATCCACCTCGGGCGCACCCGTGCGTCACTGCCGTTCGGGCTCGAACTGGACGAACTCGACGGCTCGGGAGAGCGGTTCGAGGTGCGCGCGGACGACGAGGAAGGGCCGCCCGATTGCGCGGAGCTGCTCGGGCGCGCACCTGCCGGGGCCGCGGTGTACTGCTGCGGACCCGCGCCGATGTTGGCCGGGATCCGGGCGGCGATCGACGCGAGTCCGGCCGACGGGCTGCACTTCGAGCGGTTCGCGCCGCCGCCCGTGCTCGACGGGCACGCCTTCGAACTGCGGTTGGGCCGCAGCGGGATCGACCTCTCGGTGCCGGCCGATCGATCCGCCCTGGACGTGCTGCGCGAGGCCCGGCCGGATATCGCCTACTCGTGCCGACAGGGGTTCTGCGGGGTGTGCCGGGTCCGAGTGTCGGCCGGTGCCGTCGAGCATCGCGATCTGCGGCTGACCGACCACGAGCGGGCGGCGGGGGCGATGTTGGTGTGCGTGTCGCGGGCCGCAGCGGGCGAGCGGCTCGTGCTGGACCTCTGATCGGCCGGGCGCGGCCGCGAACGGCCGCCGCCCACCCACTCGGTGTCGTCCGACTCGGTGTCGTCCGACTCGGTGTCATCCCACCCCCACGAAGGCGGAGTTCATGAGCACACGGCTACAGGTTCCGGCGGTGCGGCCGCCCCGGGGGATCCCGGCGTTCGCCTTCGACGAGGTGGACCTGGATCGTTTCCGCGACGTCCAACGGCTGGCGTACCGGTGCGCCGAACGCGTCGCGGCTTGGATCGAACCGGGCGTGACGGAGCGTCAGGCCGCCGCGCGGCTGCGCCGGGAGCTGGTGGCGGAGGGTGTCCAGGACTTCTTCCACATCCCGTTCGCGTGGTTCGGCGACCGCACCGCGTTCCGCAACTTCCGCACCCCGCTCCAGTTCTTCGCCACCGGCCGGGTACTCACCGAGGGCATGCCGTACGTGCTGGACTGTGCGCCGATCGTGGACGGGTACACCGCCGACATCGGCTACGCCGGCAAGGTCGGCGAGAACGCGGTGTGGGATCGCCTCGTCGCCGACCTCGGCGCCTACCGCGACCTGATCCTGCGCGAGGTCAAGGCGCGCAGACCGCTCGACGAGGTGTACCGCGCGGTGGACGAGCTGATCGTCGAACACGGCTACGACAACCGGCATCGGGTCTATCCCGGCCGGGTGATCGGCCATCAGGTCACCCGGGTGGCGCTGCGCGGGCCGGTCGGGGTGAATGTCCTGGGCTTCGGCGTGCGCACGTTGCGCACCCTGGGTCGGGAGCTGATCGGGGAGCGACTGCACGGGCGTTCGCCGCTCTGGGCGAATGGCCGAGCCTCGCGGCACGCGCCGACGCCGGGGTTGTGGGCGGTCGAGCCGCATATCGCGCTGCGCGGAGTGGGCGCCAAATTCGAGGAGTTGCTGGTGGTCACCGACGACGACGCGTTCTGGCTGGACGACGACGTGCCGCACGTGCACCGGGCGCGTGCGGCGGCCGCCCGATGACGGCGCCGGCCGCGACGCCCGCCAAGCGCGTCGTGGACGTGGTCGAGGGGCTGCCCACCCGCACGGTGGTCTCCGGCGGGGTCTCCCTCGCGGTGTACGAACAGGGCCGGGAGGACGGTCCGTTGGTGCTGCTGGTGCACGGCTATCCGGACACCCATCGGGTCTGGGACGAGGTGGCCGCGGACCTGGAGCGCGACCACCGGGTGGTTCGCTACGACGTTCGCGGGGCGGGGGCCTCGGGCGCGCCCGGGAGCCGGTACGGCTACCGGCTCGAACAGCTGGCCGCCGACCTGTTCGCGGTGTTGGCCGCGGTCGCCCCGGACCGAGCCGCGCACGTGCTGGCCCACGACTGGGGCTCGATCCAGGCCTGGGAGGCGGTCACCGACCGGGCCGGTCCGCGCCGCATCGCCTCGTACACCTCGATCTCCGGACCGTGCCTGGACCACGTCGGACACTGGGCCCGCAGCCGGTTCGCCCGGCCCACCCCCCGACACGTGCGTCAACTCGCGGCGCAGTGCGTGCGCTCGTGGTACATCACCGCGTTCCACCTGCCGGTGCTGGCGCCGGCGACCTGGAAGCTGGGCCTGGCCGCGAACTGGGGCCGGGTGCTGGAGCGGGCGGAGGGGATCCGGCCGCGCGCCGGCCATCCGCAACCCACCCTCGGTGACGACGCGGTGCGCGGAATCGCGCTCTACCGGGCCAACATGCTGCCCCGGATGTTGCTGCCGGGCCGACGCGAAACCACGGTGCCGGTACAGCTGATCACCCTCGCCGGCGACCGCTACGTCGGCGCGGCGCTGTCCGAGGGCCTGGAGCGCTGGGTACCCGGACTCTGGCGGCGATCCATCGCCGCCGGCCACTGGTCCGCCCTGTTGGAGAAGGGACCGACCGTGGCCGGGATGACCCGCGAGTTCGTCGAGCACATCGAGCACGGCACCACGACACCGGCCCTGGATCTGGCCCGGCAACCCGAACGCCCGCTCGGCAAGGACCCGTTCATGGGTCGGCTGGCGCTGATCACCGGCGCGGGCGGCGGGATCGGGCGGGCCACCGCGGTCGCGTTCGCCGAGCAGGGCGCGGACCTGGTGCTGTGCGACGTGAACCGCACCGCCGTCGAGCGCACGGCCGAACTGGCCCGACTGTACGGGCGAACCGCGCACGCGTATCGCGTGGACGTGGCCGACGGCGCGGCCATGGACACCTTCGCGGCGCAGGTCGCCCACACCCACGGCGTCCCGGACATCGTGGTCAACAACGCGGGCGTCGGCCACTCGGGCACGTTCCTGGCCACGACCGCCGCCGAGTGGAAGCGGGTCCTGGACGTCAACCTGTGGGGGGTCATCCACGGCTGCCGCGCGTTCGGCACGTTGATGGCCGAGTGCGGCACCGGAGGTCACATCGTCAATCTCGCCTCGGCGGCGGCCTACACGCCATCCAGGCAACTGGCCGCCTATGCGACGAGCAAGGCCGCGGTGGCGATGTTGTCCGACTGTCTGCGTGCCGAACTCGCCGGGTCCGGCGTCCGGGTGAGCACGATCTGCCCGGGCATCGTGAACACCGGCATCACCCGCACCACCACCTTCTCCGCCACGGACGACATCGAGCAGAACGCCCGCCGCGAGCGCTTCTCCCGACTCTACGCAAGGCGCAACTACCCCCCGGAAAAGGTCGCCGACCACATCGTCGACGCCATCCGCCGACACCGCCCGGTGGTCCCGGTCACGCCCGAGGCGAAGCTGGGCCGACTGCTGAGCCGCCTGTCTCCCGCAACCATGCGAGCCCTGGCCCGGATCGGGACGGGCTGACCCGGGTCGCCTCCACCCGCCCGACTCGAAAACCTGCGCCGTCCGCCCGGTACGCGCGGGAGCGGACCTCGGCGGCGGTGGTCGGGGACAACCCCCGCCGCCGAAGCCCGAGAGGCCCGGGTGCTGCTTCTGGTTCGGGGCGTTCGGGTGGTGGGGTCGGGGTCAGCTGCGTGGGTGTGCCTCGGGAAGCTTCGGCGCCGCCGAAGCCTTGGTGGTTCGGCTGTCGGGCAGGAGGGTCGTGGCCAAGGCCGCGAGCATCAGGGCTGTGCTCACCCAGAGGGGCGCGCGGTAGCCGAGGTCGGCGTCGATGGCCAGGCCGCCGAGCCAGGGGCCGAGGGCGGCGCCTACGTTGAAGGCGGCCGTGGCGGCGGCCCCGGCCAGTGCGGAGGTGGGCGGGGCGAGGCGAAGTACCCGGGCGATCAGGGCCGTTCCGGTGCCGAACGCGAGCATTCCCTGGATCGGGACGAGCACGAGCAGCGCGGCCGGGCGGTCGGCGGTCAGGGCGAGTGCGGCCCATCCCGTGGCCAGGGCCGCCGATCCGACGGTGATCAGTGTGTTCGGGCGGGTGTCGACGATCCGACCCGCGATGGTGACGCCGACGAACGAGCCCACCCCGAACAGTGCGAGGGTGAGCGGCACCCAGCCGTCACCGAGGCCGCCGACCTCGGTGACGATGGGTTCGAGGTAGGCGAAGGAACCGAAGGTGGCGCCTTGCACGAGGGCGCTCAGCAGCAGCGTGCGCAGCAGCGACGGCGTGGCGAGGGCCCGCAGTTCCCGACCAGCGCTGATGCCGCCAGCGCCGCTCACCCCGCCTGCGCCTCCTGCGCCGCCCGCCTCGGTCGGCTCGGTTGCCCCGTTCGGCACCGTCCGGGCGATCGCGAAGACGGCCGGCAGCGACACCAGGGCCACCGCCCAGAACGCCGCCCGCCACCCCCACCAACCGCCGAGCACGGCACCCGCGGGCACACCCACCACGCACGCGAGGGTGACGCCACCGACCACCACGGAGGTGGCCCGGGCCCGTCGTTCGGGCCCGACCAGGTCGATCGCGGTGACCAGGGCGACCGCCCAGAACCCGGCGTTGGCCAGGGCGCCGAGCACGCGGGTGGCCAGCAGGATCGGGTAGTTCGGGGTGAGTGCGCCGACCACGTGCACGGCGACGAACACACCCAGGAAGAACAACAGCGCCCGCCGACGCGGCCGGTTCCGGCTCAGCAGCGCCATCGCGGGCGCGCCGATCACCATCCCGATCGCGAACGCCGAGGTCAGCAACCCGGCGGTGGGGACGGACACATGCAGGTCGGCGGCGATGTCCGAGAGCAGGCCGGACAACATGAACTCCGAAGTGCCCTGGGCGAAGACCGCGAGCCCGAGCACGTAGACAGCAAATGGCATGACGAAACCCCATGGACGTGCGATGGATCCGGCATGGATCCGACTGGGCAGGGGTGGGCCGCACACGCACGTTCCACGCAGCACGCCGGGAAGCCGCCCAGGATGCCGGAACGAAGGGGCGCAGGCCCACGCTTCGCGATTCCGGTGCTGCCGGTGGCCAGGCCGAGCCCGAACACGCCCCTGGCCTGATCAGGCCGGGCGGCTCGCTTTCATCGGCTCGTCAACGAGAGATCGGCCACCGCAATACCGGCGGCCGGCCTCTGTCCGATTCTGGGCTGGACACGCCCGAAAACCTACCAGCCGCTCCCTCCACCCCTCCACCCGATTTCCGGACCGGCAATCCGCCCCGACCTCGATGCCGCGGGTACCGGGGCCGGGTGGTTGCCGGCGTGTCATCCCAGCGACGTATGCGCTCACCCGTAGGGCGCACGGGCGTCGAGGTGAGGTTCGGCCGTGCGGCGATCGTCGGGGCTCGGGTTGCCGGCTAGCGTTGAGGGCGGATCGGGCGTCCGCCCGACGGCCCTTCGTTCGGAGGCGCCGAAGCACCGGAGCCACGGAGACGGCAGCGATGATCAAAGCCGACGCACTCACCAAGCGTTACGGGTCCAAGACCGCCGTCGACCGGCTGACCTTCACCGTCCGTCCCGGCGTCGTCACCGGCTTTCTGGGCCCCAACGGCGCGGGCAAGTCCACCACCATGCGGATGATCCTGGGCCTGGACCACCCCAGCTCGGGCACGGTCACCGTCAACGGCCGCCGCTACGCCGACCACCCCGCCCCGCTGCACGAGGTCGGCGCGCTGCTGGAGGCGAAGGCGGTGCACACCGGGCGCTCCGCGTACAACCACCTGCTGTCCATGGCCGCCACCACCGGAATCCGCACCCGGCGGGTGCGCGAGGTGATCGAGATGGTCGGCCTGGACGAGGTGGCCCGCAAGCGGGTCGGCGGCTTCTCGCTGGGCATGGGCCAGCGGTTGGGCATCGCCACCGCGCTGCTGGGCGACCCGGCCACGCTGGTGCTGGACGAGCCGGTGAACGGGCTCGACCCCGAGGGTGTCCTGTGGATCCGGACCCTGCTCAAGTCGCTCGCCGCCGAGGGCCGCACGGTCTTCCTGTCCTCGCACCTGATGAGCGAGATGGCGCTGACCGCGGAGCACCTGATCGTGGTCGGTCGGGGTCGGCTGATCGCCGACACCTCGGTCGCGGACTTCATCCACGGCGCCGCGCCCGACCAGGTCCGGGTGCGCACACCGGACGCCGATCGGCTGCGCGCGTTGCTGTTCGGCCCCGAGGTGCGGGTCACCGGCCGCGAGCGCGACGTCCTGGAGGTCACCGGGGTGTCCAGCGACGACATCGGCCGGCTTGCGTCGGCCCACGGCATCACCCTGTTCGAACTGGTCCCGCAGCAGGCTTCGCTGGAGGAGGCGTTCATGGAATCGACCCGCGACGCGGTCGAGTACCGAGTATCCGAGGACGAGCCGGGACCGGTGCGGGCGGCCCGTGCCGACCGCCGGCGAAACGGCGAGGTCGCCTGATGTCGACCGGTACCGTCGCCACCGGCACCACCGGCCCCCGGTTCACCTCCCGGGCGGCCGACCGCGGCCGGGTCACCTTCGTCCGGGTGCTCCACGCCGAGTGGATCAAGCTGCGCAGTCTGCGCTCGACCTTCTGGGTGCTGGTGACCGCGGTGTTCCTGGTGATTTCGCTGGGCCTGCTGGTGTGCGTGGGCACGGTCAACCGCTGGCCGGACATGAGCGCCGGCGAGCGGGCCCGGTTCTCCGCGCCGAACGCGAGCCTGACCGGCCTCTACCTGGCCCAACTGGCCATCGGTGTGCTCGGTGTCCTGGTGGTCAGCGGCGAGTACGCCACCGGCTCGATCCGGGCCACCATGGCGGCGGTGCCGCACCGACTGCCGGTGTTGTGGGCCAAGACCGCGGTGTTCGGGGCGGTCACCTTCGTCCTGATGCTCGGCACCTGCCTGGTCGCGTTCCTGAGCGGACAGGCGGTGTTGGCCAAAGAGCACATCGACGTCTCGCTCGCCGATCCGGGCGTGCCGCGCGTGGTCGTGGGCGTCGCGCTCTACCTTGCCCTCACCGGCGTCCTGGCGATCGGCATCGGCGCGATCGTGCGGCACGCCGCCGGCGGCATCGCGATCGTGTTCGGGCTGCTGCTGGTACTGCCCGAGGTGGTCCGCGCGCTGCCGTCCGACTGGCAGGACCGCATCACCAAGTACCTGCCCAGCGAAGCCGGTCAGGCGCTCGGCCGATGGCATCCCAGTGAGGGCGCACTGTCCCCGGGAGCCGGCATCACGGTGTTCGTGCTGTACGCCGCGGTGACGCTCGCGGTGGCGGCGGTGTTGCTCCGGAGGCGTGACGCGTGAACACGCTGCTTCGACGGTACGGCGGCGAGCACGGGCTCGCCGCCGTACCGGCACGTGTGGTGGCCTTCACCCGCAGCCATCCGATCTGGGCCGACACCACCCTCGCGGTGGCCGTGCTGCTGTTGTTCGAGGTCGGGAACCTGCTGCGGTCGTCCGGCTGGGTGCTGATCGGGGCGGCGTTGACGCTGCCGCTCGCGCTGCGCCGCCGGGCCCCGGTCGCGGTGTTCGCGGTGATCGCGGGCGTGGCCCTGGGCCAGTGGGTGATCGACGCGCGGACCGGCGCGGACGCGAGCCTGCTGATCGCGCTGTACACCGTGGCCGCGAGTTGCGACCGGCGCCGGACAGTGTACGCGCTCGCCGTGGTCGAGACGGGCATCGTGCTGGCCGTCGCGCGCTGGACCGTCGACGGATACCGGTTCGGCGCCTTCGTCGGGCTCAGCGCGATGGCCCTGACCGCGGCGGTGCTCGGCGCCAACCTGCGCACCCGGCGGCGCTACCTGGTCGCCCTGGAGGAACGTGCCCAACGCCTGGAACGCGACCAGGAGCAGCAGGCCGAGCTTGCGGTGGCGGCCGAACGCTCGCGGATCGCCCGGGAGATGCACGACATCGTCACGCACAACCTGTCGGTGATGGTGGCTCTCGCGGATGCCGCCGCGATGACGGTGCACAGCAAGCCGGAGCGCTCCGCCGCGGCGATGGAGCAGGTTTCCGGTACCGGTCGGCAGGCGCTCACCGAGATGCGCCGCTTCCTGGGTGTGCTGCACGAGGACGAGCCCGACGCCGCCCGGCACCCGCAGCCGGACCTGGCCCGGCTGGGCGCGCTCGCCGAGCAGGTGCGCGCGGCGGGCCTGCCGACCACGCTCACCGTGCAGGGCGACACCCGCAACGTGCCGCCCGGTGCGCAGTTGGCCGTGTACCGGCTCGCTCAGGAGGCGCTGACCAACACCCTCAAGCACGCCCAGCCCGGTGCGAACGCGCGGATCCGGGTCTCCAGTTCGGCCGATCGATTGGAACTGAGCGTGATCGACGACGGCCGCCCGCGCCCGAGCGCCATCGGCGAACGGGACGAACCGCGCGGTGGACGAGGACTTGCCGGCATGCGGGAGCGGGCCGCCGTCTACGGTGGCGATGTGGAGGCCGGGCCGTTGCCCGGGGGCGGCTGGCGAGTGTCGGCGCTGTTGCACCTGACCGATCCGGGAGGATCCTGACGTGGCCATCGACGTATTGGTGGTGGACGACCAGCCGTTGTTGCGCATGGCGTTCACGATGGTCCTGGACGCCCAGGACGACATGACCCTGGCCGGTGAGGCCGACTGCGGCGAGGAGGCGGTCCGGCTGGCCGAGCGGCTGCGCCCGGACGTGGTGCTGATGGACGTGCGGATGCCCGGCATGGACGGCATCGAGGCGACCCGGCTGATCAGCGAGCGCTGCCCGGAGACCAAGGTGCTCATCCTGACCACGTTCGACCTGGACGAGTACGCCTTCGCCGGACTGCGCGCGGGCGCCTCCGGTTTCCTGCTCAAGAACGCGCTGCCCGCCGAACTCCTGGGCGCGATCCGCTCGGTGGCGGCGGGCGATGCGGTGGTCGCACCGCGGATCACCCGCCGGCTGTTGGAGACCTTCGCGCACCGCCTGCCGCACCACGACGTCACACCCGGCGCGGAGGACCCGCGGCTCGCCCAGTTGACCGAGCGCGAACGCGGCGTGCTGATCGAGGTCGCACGCGGCCTGTCCAACGCCGAGATCGCCGCGCGCCTGCACCTGTCGGACGCCACGATCAAGACGCATGTGAGCCGGGTGCTGGCCAAACTCGGCGTCCGCGACCGGGTGCAGGCGGTGGTGGTCGCCTATGAGAGCCGCCTGGTGCAGCCGTTGTGAGCCCCCGGCGCCGCGACGGGTCGGTACGTCCCGACCCCTCGCGGCGCCGGCGGATTCCACGCCGCCGGGCCCGACCCGGCCCCGGTCGGGCTCGGCGGCCCGGCTCAGTGCAGCGTGCCGCCGGTGGCCGGGGTGCGGCCCGCCTTCATCACCACGGCCAGCACCACGCACACCACGCCGGCGGCGGCCACCGCCCAGAATCCGATCGTCCAGCCCTCGTCGGTGTACACCTGCGGGATGTCGAACGTCTGCGCGGGCGCCCCGGGTTGGGCGACGGTGGAGACCCGGTAGGTGTGCGCGGACAGGATCGCGGTCAGGATCGCCGTACCCACCGCGCTGCCGAACGACTGGGTCAGCGCCAGCATGCTCGCGCCGATGCCCTGCTGCTCCTGCGGCACCGCCTCGATCACCAGGTTGTTGGCGCAGGCGTAGTACACGCCGAACGCGAGCCCGTAGACGATGCCGATGATCAGCAGCACGCCCCACGAGCCGTGGAACATCGCGTACAGCGCCATCGACAGCGTCATCACCGCCAGACACGCGATGTACGGGCGACGCAGCCCCACCCTGGTGGCCCACTGGCCGGCCGCCGGTCCGGTGAGCATGCCCGGGATGGACTGCCACGTGGTGAGGTGCACGGCCAGCGCCATCAGGCTGAAGCCGAGCGCATAGCCGATGTCGCCCTGGAAGATCAGCCCTTGGCGCATCGTGTCCACCGGGATGCCGGCCTTGGCGGCGAAGCCGGCGATGGTGCCCTCCTTGACCACCTTCTCGTCGATCTGGGCCATGTAGGACACGGCGTAGAACTGCACGCCGATGATCATGTTGGCGAACAGGCCGATGGCCAGAACGATGGACACCCGGGGTGCGCGCAGCAGTTTCGGATCCATGATCGGGTCGGCGGCGCGGTGCTCCCAGATGTAGAAGGCGATCAGCAGGGCGATGCCGAGGACCAGGTAGATCCAGGCGGTGAACCGGCTCCAGCCCCACTGTTGCCCGTTGCTGAGGTAGATCAGGGCGAGGGCGACGCCCGCGCCGATCAGTACCGAGCCGAGCCAGTCCAGCCGCTGACGCGTCCTCAGTTTCGACTCGGGGACCACGAGCCAGAAGATCGGGATCAGCACGAGCATGTAGATCATCAGGAACCAGAACAGCGACCGCCAACTCCAGTGGTCGGTCAGCCAACCGCTGAGCAGCGGTGCGGTCAGTGCGGACACGCCGAATCCGGTGGCGATCACGCCGATTGCCATCGGCACCATCCGGCGCGGCATCAGGTCACGGATCAGTCCGGCGGCCACCGCCGCCATCGCGAACGCGACCGCCTGGAGGCCGCGGCCGACCAGGAACATCGCCCACGAGTGGGTCAGCGCACACAGGATCGAACCGGCCAGGAACGAGACGCTGCACGCGAGCAGGATCAGCTTCTTGCCGTACAGGTCGGCGAGTTTGCCGATGATCGGCGTGGTGGCGCCGCCGACCAGGCCGAGGATGATGATCATCCAGCCGATGTTGTTGCCGGCCGACGGGAAGTCCAGGCCGATCTTTTGTACGGCGGTGCCGATCATCGTGTACTGGAGCGGTACCACCTCGGAGAACAGCACGATCACGCCGAGCACCGAGAAGATCCGGAGCTTGGACGCGCCTTCGAGTCGGCCCGGGTCGGCGCCGCCGGCGGGTGCGGACTGGGGCGGCTGCTCCGGGGGCGGGGTGCTGTCGATGGTCTCGGTCACGCGATTACCTCCCGAACACGGCGTCGCCCGACGGCGGCGCGCTCGGTGATGGCCGGTGCGGCCTGGCGGATGGCGTACGGCATACGGATCGGAACCGGATGCTCCGCTTCCGAGTCGTTCACGTCGAGATCGACCGGCGACTGTTCCCCGGCCGACTCGACACGTGCTGACCTGCGTCTACGACAACCAACGGGTCCATCGGAAGGCGCGCCGGCCCGAGCCCGAGGCCGGGCGAAGCCCGATGGATCAGGCTCCGGTTCGGCGCCTGGTGCACCTTGGCACGAACCGGCCCAGCTGTGAAGCCATCATGACCAACATGGTCATGATGGCTTCGACTCCCACCCGAACGACTACACACGGTGACCCGAACCGGGACCTTCCCGACCCCGGGACGCCGCCCCGGACGCGCCCGGGCGTGGGTGAATCCCCGCGGCGCGGTGCTCCGTTGCGGTGGGATCGCCGGAACCGGCCCGGTACGGGCGGGCGTCGACGGGTGGAATCGGGCGCGGTTAGCATCGCAGGGCTGTCTCGATGCATCCGCGCGTGCGTCCTGCGGGGCGACGCCGAGCCACGGAGAACGCCATGTTGAAGACCTTCGCCGACCTCTCCACGCCGTTGGTGGCGGATGCGTGTGTGCGACACGGTGTGCCGCTTCGGGTCGCGCCGCCGGGGATCGGCGCCGTGCTGCCCGGGCAGCGCATCGCCGGTCGGGTGTTGCCGGTTCGGCACTACGGCAGCGTGGACGTGTTCCTGGAGGCGTTCGGTGCGGCCGAGCCGGACGACGTGTTGGTGATCGACAACGGCGGTCGGACCGACGAGGCGTGCGTCGGCGACCTGGCCGTCCTGGAGGCCGAGGCGGCGGGGGTGGCGGCGCTGGTGGTGTGGGGGTTGCACCGCGACACACCGGAACTGGTGGAGATCGGCCTGCCGGTGTTCAGCTACGGCAGTTTCCCGCCCGGCCCGACGCGGTTGGACGAGCGCGAGCCCGAGGCGCTGACCACAGCCCGGTTCGGACCGCACCTGCTGAGCACCGACGACCTGGTCTTCGGCGACGCGGACGGCGTGTTGTTCCTGGCCGCCGATCGGGCCGACGAGGTGCTCGCGACGGCCCACCGCATCCGCGACACCGAGCGCGAACAGGCCCGCCGGATCCGGGCCGGCGAGACGCTGCGCCGACAGACCACCTTCGACGACTACCTGGCCCGCCGCGCGACCGACCCGACGTACACGTTCCGCCGCCACCTGCGCAGCACCGGCGGCGCGATCGAGGAGTAGCCCGCCGGCGGCCGAACGGCGTTGCCGAGCACACCGACCGGGCCGCCGACGGGACCCGGCGCAGCCGACCGCCGACCGCGTCGACCGACCCGCCGTGCCGGGGTCAGGGCGCGGGCGGGTGGTCCGGCGGCTCGGGGGCGCGCGCGAGCGCCAGGACCAGGGCGTCGTCGGCGAGCCGCAGCAGGCCGACGTGCCGCATCAGGTCGTCGCCCAACCGTTCCACCGCCACGACCGGATCGGCGACGGCCGGACGCGCCTCGCAGAACAGTGCCCGGATCCGGTCGACCAGCGGATAGTGCCGGCCGGCCACGTCCCGCGCGTCCGCGAACCCGTCGGTCATCAACAGCAGCAGATCGCCCTCGTGAAACGGCACCACCCAGGGGCGCGGTGGCGCCGGATCCAGGTCGCCCAGACCCAACGGCACGCCGGGATCGGGGGGTTCGAGCACGTGCACGGCGCCGTCCGCCCGGATCGCCACCGGCTCCTCGTGCCCGCGATGGGTGAAGGCCACGTGTTCGGGGCGGACTTCGACCAGGAGCGCGGTGACGAACCGGTCCGCGGGCGCGTTCCGGCTCACGCTGGTGTCGATGCGGTCCGCCACGGTGCTCAGTTCGGGTTCGTCGTACGCGGCCTCGCGAAACGCGCCGATGGTGATCGCGGCCGTGCGGACCGCGCCCAGGCCCTTGCCGAGCACATCGCCGATGATCAGCCGCACCCCGAACGGCGTGTCCAGCGCGATGTAGAGGTCACCGCCGAGTTCGGCCTCCTCGGCCACCGCGAAGTAGCGCACGGCCAGGCGCAGGCCGCCCAGTTCGTCGCTCGGCGGCAGCAGGATCGCCCGCTGTGCGGCGACGGCCACCTCGGAGACGGCGACCAGGGCCCGTTCGCGACGGATGCGGGCGGCGGACAGGTACATGGCCAGCGCGGTCGCCATGACGTACATCCAGGTACTGACGTGGAAGAGGTCGTTGTACGCGGGGCCAAGGTAGCCGTCCCGCGAGGCCAACCAGTAGCGCAGGGGCAGCGAGATGCCGCCGATGACGAGGATCGCCGGGGGCGGTGCGGTGGCGGCGGCCAGGGTCGGCGCCAGGAGGAGGAACGGGTAGTAGACCGCCGAGGATCCGGTCGCCAGATCCACTGCCGTGACGACGACGAGAATGGCTACGGGCAGCCCGACCTGCCGGACCAGCGACCGGGTCGCCGCCCCGAGCCCACGCTGCGGTGCCAGGTTGCTCATTGTTGCGTCCATGATCGTGGGGAAGGCGGCGACGGGTCGGTGCGCGGCACCCGCCGAACAGGTGAAGCCGCCCGAACGCCCGCCGGGCGCCGCGGAGCCGCCGGCCCCGGGCCGCCGATTGCCGTGCCCGGGGGCGCTCCGTCGGCGCGACGTGCGTCATCCGAGCGGAACGCACGGGCCGCCGGGGTGTTCGTCGGTGGGCGACTACCCGGGCTGGGGTGCGCTCCGGATGATCGCGAAGGGAGCGCCGAAGGGGTCGGCCAACCAGCCGAGACGGCCGACCTCCGGGACGTCGGTGGCGGGCATGAGCACCGAGCCGCCGTGGCCCTGGGCCCGCTGCACGACATCGTCGGGGTCGGCGACCTCGAAGTACGCGATCCAGTGCGGATCCTGGCCGTTCGGGTCCGGCACGATGCCGCCGAAGGAGGCGTCCTGGGGGTCGCCCTCGGCCGTGGACAACACGGTGTAGGTCATCCCGGGCATCTGGAACTCCTGCGAACGCCAGCCGAACAGCCCGCCGTAGAAGGTGAGCGCCGTGTCCAACTCCACGCCGTGCAACTCGACCCAGGCCAGTGAGGTGGGCTCGCCCAGCAGCTCCGAGCCCCGGAAGGTACCGGGCTGCCAGACGGCGAAATCGGCGCCGGCCGGGTCGGTCAGCGGGGACATCCGACCCATCTCCATGACATCGAACGGCTCCACTCGAACCGTGCCGCCGCTCTTCTTGACGGCCGCGGCGGTCGCGTCGGCGTCGGGGGTCTCGAAGTACACCGTCCAGGCGGACGAGGCACCCTCCTCGGTGAGCGGACCGAGCCCGGCGATGGTCTTGCCCTCCTGCTGGAAGAGCCCGTAACCGCCGGCGTCGGGTCCGGCGGACTGGAAGTCCCATTCGAAGACGGCACGGTAGAAGTCGGCCGCCGCGGCGGTGTCGGGGCTGCCGAGGTCCAGCCAGTTCGGCGAACCCTTCACAAAGTCGGTGCTGAGCACGTCGCTCCTTCGCCGGGTCGATTCCGACCCAAATGACATATGTCGCTCTGACTTGTCCAGTCTGACTCCGGGAACCGGCGCCGGGCCGGCAAGCGCGCGGCGCCGGCCCGGGGGTGTCGCCGTTCCTGCGCCGTACGAGTGATGCGATCGCTCAAAGCGGTGCCAGGCCGTCGAAGATCTCGTGCAGGACGCGGTCGTCGCGGGTCGCGTCGGTCGCGGGGGCGGGCGCGTGCTCGGTGACGCCCAACCCCGCCACCGTGAACTCCGCGGCCAGTGCCCGCAACGCCGCGCCCAATCTCATTTGCAGGGCGGGCGTGGGCTGTCCAGGGCATTGGCGCAATGTTTGCCCCGGGTGCCGTTTGCCTCGGGCGTCGCCCTCAGGGGATGACCGTGACCGGCCAACGGGCGGAGCGGACCAGGCGGATCGCGAGCGAGCCGATCAGCCGGTGGCCGAAGCGTTCGGAGGCGCCGACCACGACCGCGTCGGCGCGCACCTCGTCGGCGACCTCGGCGATCTCGTGCGCGACGTCGCCGCGCGACTCGACGAAGCGGTGTCGCACCCGCAGTTCGTCGGCCCGGTGGGCGATGTAGCCCGCGATGTCGCGCACCGCGTCCTCGTGCGCTTGCTCCATCACCTCGGCGCCCTCGGGTGTGGTGGCGGCGAGCCCGAGGGGAGCACGGACGTACACCACGACCAACTCCGCGCCGCCGCGCCGGGCCTGGCCCAGGGCGTAGTCGGCGGCGCGGAGCGAGGTTCGGGAGCCGTCGACGCCGACCAGTACGGCCCGTGGCCCGTCCGTACCGAGTTCGAACGTCGGCGGCGGGGCGGGGCTGGTCACGAGGGCTCCTCGGGAAGTGCGGCGGGTCGCTCGATCGACCTTCTAGTCGGAGTCGGTGCCCTTGCGGTGCTCGACCACCGAGTCCGGGCCCGGCGACATGATCGATTCGTGCCCGTCGGCGGCGCGTACCCGATACGGCGGAGTGCCGTCGGGGCCGAGGACCTCGATGATCTCCACGAAGTGGTCCTGTCGGCCGACGACTCGGCCGTGGATGAGAAGGCGATCGCCCTTGGTGGCGTGCATGCGGCCTGGCTCCTCTGGGTGGGTGGCGTGCTACGAGACCCCGAGTATTCGAATGGTAACAGGATGATCACTTTGGGTGAGTGGAGGTGAGGGGGGTTGGAGGTCGGGCCGACCCGGCGACCGACGGGCGCAGGCCGTCCGCCCCCGCCGCCGGAAGGGGCGGTTCGGGGGCGGACGGCCGGGGTCTGTGCCGGGCCGAGCGGGCCCGGGAGGGAGGGGTCAGTGAGCCGCGGGGGCGGGGATGCGGCTCGGGGCGGGGGAGCCGGTCGTGAGCGTGGTCGCCGGGGCCGCGGGGCGCTCGCGGAGCAGCAGGGCGGCGGTCAGCGCGACCAGGGCGGCGGTGAGGCCGTGGATGCCGAGGGCCTTGGCGGTCGAGCCCTCGTTGCTCAGCACGATCACCATGTCGCCGGCGGGGATGAAGGACATGGCGAGCAGCGCCCAGCCCAGCGCTCGCCGGTGGCCGGTCAGCAGGAGCGCGAAGAGGATCAGCCCGCTGCCCAGATCCCGTACGCCCTTGACCGCCAGGAATGCGGTGCCCTCGTGCTCCGGCCAACTCGGCAGGCCGAACCCGGACGCGGTCGACTGCGGGGCGACCAGGTAGGCGATGCCGATGTACATGATGAACAGGCCGCCGAGTGCGGCCAGGGTGGTGGTGAGGTTCCTGACGTTCATGGTGGTCTCCCGTGAGGCGATGGTCCGGGTCGAGCGGTTCGTGAGCGAACCGTCGGTCCGGGAGGCGGTCTTCGTCGTCCTGGAAGAACTCTCGCCGGGGAGTCCTGGAAGTCTCATGGAAGCGACTTGGAGCCCGGTCCGCTGCGGCCCGGCGGGTTGACCGAGAAAGTGATTAGGGGCCATACTAAATGTTGTGGAACATGAACCGATGGCTGAGGACACCCCCACGCTCGACCAGGCGGCGTACCAGATCCGGCGCTACGGGCTCGATGTCGACCCGCAGGCCGTACTGGTCGCGGTGCGTCTGATGGCGGCCGGGGCGCGGCTCGGCCAGGCGGTCGAGGTGCACTTCTCCCGGTTCGGTCTGTCCGCCGGGCGCTACCGGCTGCTGGCCGCGTTGGAGGACGCCGACGGGGAGATGTCCCCTTCGGGGCTGGCGGACGTCCTCGGTGTGTCCAGGGCCACCGTGACGGGACTGATCGGCGGTTTGGAGCGGGAGGGTCTGGTGCTGCGCCGACCGTCCGCCGAGGACGGCCGCTCGGCCGTGGTGGTGCTGACCGCCCGGGGTGCGCGCAGGATGCGCGAGTTGGCCCCGGAGCACTTCGGTCGATTGCAGGAGATGGTGGGCGCGCTCGATCCCGAGGAGCGCACCGTCTTCCTGGACCTGCTCGGCCGGCTCGTCCGCGGGATCCCGGCGTTGACGCGCGAGCGTTCGGCGCACGAGGAGTAGTTCCGCACCATCCGTTCCCGTCGCCGCCTCCTCGGCGGCACGTCGCGTCCGTGCGGGGTGCCGCCGGGGCGGCGTTCGCTCGACCATATAATTAGGGAGCTAACTAGATGGCAAAAACGGAGGCCGGAAACCGCATGGGACGAGGCCGTTCGTCCGCCGGGGGCTCCGGCCCGCCGGCGTTCACGCTGTGGCGGGAGGTGCTCGTGGCGTACCTGGCTCCCGCACTCATGGCCGGTGCCGGCGGGGTGGCCACCGGGCAGCCGGATCCGGTCGTCGCGGCCTGCACCTCGATCGCGGGCACCTCGGCGATCGTGGCCGCGCTCGTCGGCGGCCGGCTGCGCCGGGTCGGTGTTCGACGCACCTGGCTGACCTCGATGCCGCGCGTGGTCCCGACCCTGGTCCTGGCGACCGTGGTCACCGCACTGGCGGCCCTGATCGGCTGGATCGTCGCCGGCCACATACCCGAAGGCATCCTCCCGCACCACGGCCCGTGGCCCGAGCGCCTCCGCCTCGATCTGCCGCTCTCGGCGGCCCTGGCCACCACCATCGTCACGTGGCGCTGGCGCGGGGCGATGCGGGAGCGACGACCGGCCGCATAGGCCGTGATGGCCGCACAGTCCGGATCGCCCGAGCGAGCGGATCCGGCCCCAGCACCACTCACCGGAAAGACAGGACAGGACCCTCATGATCGTCGTCATGGGCGCCACCGGCGCCACCGGAAGTGCCCTCCTGCACCGCCTCGTCACCCTGGGCATACCGAGCCGGGCGCTCACCCGCGACCCCGAACGGTTGCGGGCCGGCCTGGACGACGCGGCGCGTCGCCTGGTCGATGTCCGAGCCGCCGACGCGGGCGACCCGTCGTCGCTGCACGCCGCCTTCCACGGCGCGCGCCGACTGTTCCTCGCGATGGCCAACAGCCCCGCGCAACAGGAACAGGAGCGGTGCGCCATCCGGGTGGCCGCCGCCGTCGGCATCGAACACATCGTCAAACTCTCCGCCCCGGCCGCGACGGCGGACTCCCCGGTTGCGATCTCCCGATGGCACCACGCCATCGAGCAGACCCTCCGAGAGAGCGGTGTGCCGCACACGGTGCTGCGCCCGTACGCGTTCATGCAGAAGTTGTCGACGCTCGCGCCGATGATCGCGGCGCAGAGCGTCGTGCACGGGACGATGGGGGACGCGGCCTGCAACTACGTCGACTGTCGCGACATCGGCGACGTGG
Organism: Embleya sp. L77; assembly: GCF_055557415.1. NCBI lineage: Bacteria > Bacillati > Actinomycetota > Actinomycetes > Kitasatosporales > Streptomycetaceae > Embleya > Embleya sp. L77. Next base: position 1,563,955 of record NZ_CM145710.1, on the reverse strand, counting down.
CCGCCGAGGTGCTGATCCGACCGGAACTCCGCGGGCGTACGTACACGCTCACCGGGAGTCGAACCTTCACCCACCCGCAACTGGTCGAGCTGCTGGGGCGCCTCCTCGGCCGGCCGATCCGCTACGTCGACCTGTCGCCCGAGGCCATGCGGCACAACCTGATCGAACGCGGCGGCCTGCCGGACTGGCTCGCCGCCCACGTGGTGGAGATCCGGCAACTGGCGGCGAACCGGCCGGAGGAGCCCACCGACACGGTCGCGCGCCTGCTCGGCAAGCCGCCCCGCACCTTGGCGGCCTACCTCGACGAGAACATCGGGCTCTTTCGCTGAGCGCGGTGCGTCGGGGTGCAGGACACCGCGACCGCACCGGCTGCGCACGCGCCCGACTCGACCTCACCCGGCTCGCTCATGCGGGCCGGCTCGGTGGCAGGGCGTGCAGGGTTCCGACGCCCACCATCGAGACCGTGCCGGCGACGGTGACCCGCTCCACGTGCTCGGGAGAACCGTGCGCGGTGATCCGCAGGCTGCTGGGACGATCGACGAACCGGCCTTGGGCGAGCCCGAGTTCCACTCCGTCGCGGGTTCGGCCGTGGCGCAGCAGGTAGGCCGCGACGCATCCGGCCGCGCTGCCGGTGGCCACGTCCTCCAGGAGGCCGTCGTTGTTCCAGTGCCGGCCCTCCGGTGCGTGCGCGTCCAGCACGTAGGCGAACCGGGCGCCGAGCGTGGCGAGGAGGGCCTCGAAGTCCGGATGTGCGATCCGGGCCCGGCCGAGCGGGCCGGTGCCGTCGACCGGGACGATCAGGTAGCGCAGGCCCGTGGAGACCACTTCCACCGGCAGCGTCGGGTCCAAGTCGGTCTCGTCCAGGCCCAGGGCCTGGGCGATCTCCGCCCGCCGTGCCAGGGCCGGTGCGGGGGCCCACTCCGGCCGGCCCTGGTCCAGCAGGGCCGACACGCGGCCGTCGGCATCGGCCCGGGTGCTCACCGGGACGGTCCGCTCCGGCAGGGCGATCGTCCAGTGGCGCTGCTCGTCGACGGCGGCGCCCGACCCGGCGTGCAGGACGGCGGCCGCGCCGAGGACCGGGTGCCCGGCGAACGCGAGTTCCTCGAACAGGTCGAACACCCGGGCCTGCACCGCGTCGCCGCTGCTCGAGGTGGTGACGAAGATCGTCTCGAAGTGCCGCAGCTCCTGGGTGATCCGGAGCATCTGCGCGGCGTCCAGGGTCGGCGGATCGACGAAGACCGCGAGGCTGTTGCCGGTGTAGGGGCGGTCGGCGAAGACGTCGACGTGGTGGTAGTCGATGGCGGTCGAAGGCATACCGCCGAGCGTATGGGCACCCCGGGACGAAGGGAATCTTGATATTTCCATGCCCGACATGATCGGTTATGCGGAAGGATCGATCGTGATCGCGCGGACCGGGCACATCGAGGCGGCGGTGCGTACGTGTGCGGCGTATGCGTCCGAGGGGTTCGCGTCGTGGACCAGGTAGTCGTCCTCGTCGAAGGAGAAGACGTCGGGCGCGGCGAAGACGCACTGGCCGTGGCTCTGGCACAGCTTCATGTCCACGGTGATGTGCATGAGGCAACTCCCTTGGCGGGTACGGTGGGTCAGGAGACGGGCGGGTTGAAGCGGGAGTAGTTCGGCGCACTCCAGCGCAGGGGGACGGCGTCGGCGATCTCCACCACGCCGGTGACGGTGAACTCGACCAGGCGCTGGGCGCCCGGCACCCGGGCGATCTCGTCCTCGTCCCAGAGGGTGCGGGCCGCGCCGGTCAGGTGCAGGGTCGAGCCGGTGTCCCAGCCGGGCACCAACAACCCGGCGGCCGGGTGGAGTTCCAGGTTTCCCAGGGTGAGGAACATGGCGTTGCCGACGTAGTCCGGCCAGCGCAGTACGTTCGGGGACAACACCTGGACGAAGCCCGGATTGCCTCCGCGGTGCGATGCGTCGGTGTTGCCGGACCCGTCCGAACTGGCCACGAAGAACGTGTCGGTGGCCCGCAGGGTCTGCTGTTGCGCCGGCGTCAGTGCGGTACCCCGGGTGTCTCCCGGTGCCGGGGTGGACCCCGACTCGGCGAGGAAGCGGAAGTCGCGTTTCTGGATGTACTTGGGGCAGTTGGAGATCACCTGGTCGAGATCGACGCGCAGGCCGCCGGTCGCCGGCGTGGAGCGGCCGTTGATCCGCATCCTGCGTCGCGAGGTCGGCTCGATGGCGATCATGCCGACCGCGGCCGGTCCGGCGAGCACTTCGGCGAGCGGGTCCTCGGCGAGCGGCAGTGCGTCGACGAGGAGGGTACGCGGGTCGGGGACGCGCAGGAAGCCGGGGTCGCCGACCAGTTGCGAGGACCAGATCCGACCCGCGGCGTCGGTGCCGCCGACAATGATCATGGGTTGCTCGGTGAGGAATGCCGCGGCAACCGGTGGGATGGACTCCCCGATGCCGCCGAGTGCGAACGACGCCTGACGGGTCAGGTCGGCGCGGTCCTGCACCGCGCGTTCCCCGCGGTGATATCGAGTTGCCACGGCATTCCCTCCGAAGGTGGTCGTGCGGGTCACGCCGGCCGGGCCGGCGCCGTGTGGGTGGGGGTCGGGATTGCGGGTCGAGAGCGTGTGGGGAACGGGCTGTCCGCCGGGGTCTCCGCAGGCCGGGGTCTAGAAGAAGCCGCAGGTCGGGGCGCCGGCGGTGGGCGCGTCCGCCGGGTCGGCGCCGGAGGGGGCGTAGATCTCCAGGCGGATGCCGTCGGGGTCGGCGAAGAAGATCCCGCCGGAGGTCCCGTGCTCGCCGTGCGGCACCACTCCCTCGTAGCCGAAGCGCGCGTCGAGCCCACGCAGGACCTGCTCGGCGGCCTTGACCTCGTCGATGGTCTCCACCTGGAAGGACAGGTGGTGCAGGCCCGGACGATCGACCGGGAAGCCACCCTCGCTCTGCTGCCACAGGGTGACCAGGAGCCTGCCGTCCCGGCCGAGGAAGGCGAACCGGCGGTTCGCCTCGTTGCCCTCGGCCACCACCTCGAATCCGAATACAGCCCGGTAGAAGGCCACGGAGTGGTCCAGATCGGTCACGTTCAGTCCGACGTGGCCGGTCTGAAGTGTCTTGAGATTGCTCATCGTTGCTCCTGGGTGCTGGGTGCTGGGTGCTGGGCGTGATGATCGAAACGGCGGTGGTACGTGCGGCGTGGGCACATGCCGGCGGCTCGAAAGCCGATGCCTCCGTCGCTTGATCTAATGATTGCATATATGTTCACCCATTAGAAAGTAGTAGTCGTCCGCATGCGTGATCCGGTCCGGACACGGCTCCGCCCCGGACGGCCGGGCCGTCCGGGGCGGGCTGTTCGTCGTCGGGTGAGCTCAGCGGCCCAGCTGGGTGTAGGTCTTGAACGTGTACAGGCCGTCCAGGGTCACCGAGTTCGAGTCGGCGGGCGAGGGCAGTGCGTTGCGGTGGTTGAGGACCGCGCCGAGCGGGCCGCAGTTCGTGGCGGCGGGGATCGCGACGGTGTTGTCCCACAACGTGCCCTTGAGGATGGGCGGGTCCTTGGACACCCATTCGTTGGGACCCTTGCGCATCATGGTCAGCCGGATCGGGTGCTCTTCGGTGCCGATCGAACAGCCCTGCGGCAGCAGGGGACCGCTCAACGCGAGGGTCACATCCAGGCCGCCGGCGGCGGTGCCGTGGGAGAGGAAGTCGAACCAACCGCCGTACCTGGTCTCGACGTTCACGCCCAACACCGGTGCCCGCTCGGGCAGTCCGGGGATGCCGAGCAGGCCGCCGGTCGCCGGGCTCGGCGTCGCGTGCATCGCGCCGAACACCTGTCCGGTCGAGCCGTCGGGCAGCGGGCCCTCGGCATGGGTGATGGTCATCGGGCGGAGCGGGACGGTGAGCCCGCCGAGTCGCATCTCCCCGGTGGAGACGTGCACTTCGCAGCGCCACTTGTCCGGGTCCGCGTTGGCCGGCAGTGCGGGGCAGTCGGTGAAGTCGAAGCCGGGCAGTGGTGCGGCGGCCGGGGTCGAGGCGGTGCGGGCTGCCGGCCGACCATCCGCCAGGGCCGGTGCGGTGCACAGTCCCACGGCGCCGAGCGCGAGGCTGGCGCATGCGGCGGCCCTGGCCAACTTGCGGTTTCTGCTGCGGTCCACGGTGATCGTCCCTTGCCTCGGGTGCATGACTGACTTCCCCCGAAGGTAGGGAAGTTCGCCCGCGGGCAGTATCCGGCGACCCCCAGAGCCGGCGCTGGTGCAGGCCCCCGCCCCGGTGTGGTGCCTGCCGGCGGAGCGAGCAGGGCGGGTGGGGGTGGATCGGTGGGTGATTCAGGCCAGTTGCTTGTAGTAGAAGCTGCAGTCCCGCAGCGCGCCGGTCGGGTCGGCCGCGTATCGCGGGACCACGCCGTAGCGGGTCCAGCCGGCCGCGCGGTAGAGGTGGTCCGCCGTGCTCTCGGTCTCGGTGTCGAGCAGCAAAAGGGTGGCGCCCGCCCGGGCGGCGGCCCGTTCGGCGGTCGCGAGCAGGGCCCGGCCCAGGCCGCGACCGCGCGCGTCGCGGTGCACCATGAGCTTGACCACCTCGGCGCGGTGCCGGCCGTTGGGCTTGCGCTCCAGGGCCAGACTCACGGTGCCGGCGACGCCGTCCGCGCCGCGGGCGACCCACACATGCAGGCTGCCGTCGGCGACGGCCGACTCCCGTTCGTGCCACCACCTCGCCGCCTCGGTCGCGTCGAACGGCGCCACGAAGCCGAGCGAGGAGCCGTCGGCGACGACGTCCGCGAGGAGGCCGGCCAGGCCCGGCACGCTGCTTCGGAAGTCTTCGGGGGTCAGCCGGGTGACGGTGTGCATCGAGGTCTCCATTACGGCAGCACGATCAGCAGGGCGTAGCGGACCGGATCCGGGCCGGGGCAGCGCAGGCGCGAGCGGCCCCACAGCCGAAGGCGCAGACAGTCCCCGGCGCGCACCTCGTGCACGCGACCGTCCGCGGTCATCTCCAGGACACCCTCCAGCACCCAGATGTGCTGCTCCAGCCCCGGCACGGGCGGTCCGTCGTAGGAGATGTCCGCGCCGGCCCGCAGGACACCCTCGACCACCTCGCCGCGCAGTCCCGGATGCGGCGGCGACACCGAGCGCCGGGTGAAGCCCGAGGCGCGGTCCACCCACACCTCCTGCCGGTCGGCCCGTACCAACTGCGAGGGCTCCGACTCCACTTCGGCGAGCAACTGCGACATGGTCCGTCCGTAGACCGCGCACAACCGGCCGAGCAGGGCCGCCGTCGGGCTGATCTCGCCGCGCTCCAACCGGGACAGCGTGGATCGACTCACATCCGCGCGGTGCGCCAACTCGTCCAACGACCACCCACGCTCCGCCCGAAGCCCGGCCAGCCGCCCGGCCAACCGAGCCTCCACCTCCTCGGGAGTGCCGCCCCCGGGCGTTGCCTCGCCGTGGGCACCCGGGCTTCTCGGATCAGAGGTGTTTCTCATATCAGAGAGGATATCCCGAATACGAGATGCGCCGAAAGGGGCACGGCGGAGCGCCCGGGCTCACCCCATGCCCCCGTGCCCTGTGCCCTGTACCCCCGTGCCCGGGTGCGCGGTCAGCGCCCCCGGTGTCGGCCCCGGGCCGCGGGCACCGAAGCCGGGGCGGACCTGCCTCGCGCGGGCTTGCCGTGGTCGGCTGCGGCCAGGATCGCCGCCAGGCCGGTGGTCACCGGGACCGAGGCGACCAGGCCGATGCTGCCCACCAGGGTGCGGGCGATCTCCTCGGCGACGATCTCGCTGGTGGCCACGTCCAGGACGTCCCGACGGGCGATGGAGAACAGCAACATCAGCGGCAACGCCGCGCCCGCATAGGCCAGGACGAGGGTGTTGACCGTGGACGCGATGTGGTCGCGGCCGATCCGGATGCCGGCTCGGTAGAGCCGACGGGCCGTCATGGTCGGGTCGGCCTGCTTGAGTTCCCACACCGCCGAGGTCTGGGTGACGGTCACGTCGTCGAGCACGCCCAGCGATCCGATGATGAACCCGGCCAACAGCAGGCCGTGCAGCTCGATGTCCGGATACAGCGCGTGGACCAGGCCGGTCTCGTCGGAGGTGTTGCCGGTCAGGTGCGCCCACCCGATGAAAAGCGACCCGAGCACGCCGATCAGGGACAACGACACGAGCGTGCCGACCACGGCGACCGAGGTGCGTGCGGACGGGCCGTGGCACAGGTACAGCGCCACGAACATGATCGCGCTGCCGCCGACGACCGCGACCAGGAGCGGATCGGAACCCTGCAGGATGGCGGGCAGGATGAAGAACGACAACACCGCGAAGCTGATCGCGAGCGCGATCAGCGCGGTCAGTCCGCGCAGTCGGCCCACCACGATCACCGCGACCGCGAACAGGCCCGCGAGCAGCAACATCGGCGGGCCGCGCCGGACGTCGATCACCGAATACCGCAGGTCCTCCGGGGCGCCGGGGGAGTACGCGAGCACGACGCCCTGCCCGACCGAGAACCGGCGCAGTTCACCGGGACGGACCAACTGGGAGATCCGCCGGCCCTTGTCCGCGCCGGAGGTGACCTCGATCGTGGCCCGGTGGCACTCGGCGGGCGCCGCCGCGGAGCCCGGTGCGCCGGGTGCGCCGGAGGCGCCGAGCGAGGGCGGCGGCCAGGGGATACCGCCGGGGTCGTCGGGCCGGGTGGTGCCGCCGTTCGATCCGGGTGGGTCGTCCCCGCCGGGTTGCCCGTCCGCACCGGAGGTCCCGTTGCCGCCGGGTGTGCTGCCGGCGTCGGGTGGGCCGGCCGGGCCGCCGAAGACCTCGGCGTCCGCCTGCGCGCACGGCAACTCCTCGACCCGGGTGACCCGTCCGTCCCGGGTCTCCTGGTCGAAGCCGACTCCGGTACGCGGGTGCGCCGGCGTGCCGCCCGGCCACAGCACCACCAGGCCCACCACCACGGCCGCCGCGAACGGGATCAGGACGGCGGCCACCAGGCGCCGCAGCCGGGCCGACGCGGGCGACGGCGGCCCGTGCGCGTGGCTGTGACCGGGTACGTGGCCGCCATGCCCGGCCGCGTGGTGTGCGTGGCCCGGCGCGGGATCGGATGTGCCGGGGACCTCGTCCGTAGCGCCCTGATCCGCCCGTGTCCTGCCCATGGCCCAGCCCCTCCCGATCCGGTCGACGCGTTCCGGCGGACCTCGGCGGAAGCGTATCGGGCCGAGGCCCCCGCCCCGCGGGCGCTCGCGGGGATCGGCGCGCGCCGGAGGGCTCGCGGCACCGGCGCAAGCAACTTGCGGTGGATCGCCCCCGGGGCGCAAGATTCTTGCCTGCCGGTCCGGTGCATGGCCTGGCGTTTTGCGTGGCAACGCCGAAGAGTGGAGCGTCGAGCATGGCCGAGATCGACAGCATCGACCACACCATCCTGCGCATGCTGCGCGAGGACGGACGGCGGACCTTCTCCGAGATGGCGGGCCAGATCGGCCTGTCCGTCGCGGCGGTCAAGCGCCGGGTGGACCGGATGCGCGAGGAGGGCGTGATCACCGGCTTCACCGTCCAGATCGACCACGCCAAACTGGGCTGGGGCGTCGAGGCGTTCACCGAACTGCGCTACCCGGGCAGCATGCCGGTCGGCGAGATCGTGCGCACCGCGTCGGACACACCCGAGGTGCAGGCGGTCTACACGATCGCGGGCGACCCCGACGCGCTGATCCACGTCCGCGTCCGCGACATCACCCACCTGCAACAGGTGATCGACCACCTCCGCCGCAACGGCAACGTCACGGGCACCAAAACCCTCATGGTCCTGGGCTCCTGGACCAAGGAGAGGTGACCCGCCCGGCCCGCGCCTTCGCCGCCGCCTCGCACGATGTCGCGGCCGGGATATTCGCTTGAGGCGGTACCTAGGCTTTGCGTATGAGTGAACGTACCTTTCGGATCACCGTCCGGGGCGCCTTCGACGGCCTGAGTGACGAGCAGCGGGCGGCGTTGGCGGCCGAGGCGGCCGAGCACGACGTCTTGCAGGCCGCCTTCACGGCGGAGGGGCACCTGACCTACGACGTGGCCGCGCGGCCCTTCTTCACCTTTCGTTTCCTGGACTCCGGGGAGGCGGAGGAGGACATCGTGCCGGCGACCGCCCGGGCGGTCGCCGGAGCCGAGGCGTGGCTGACCGAGCGGGGCTACGGCTACAAGAACCTCAAGGCCCAGGCCGAGGACCTCTCCCAGGCGGCCCTGTCCAAGCGCCAACGGCGGGCCCGCGCGGCCGGTTAGGGTCTGTCTTCAATCCCGCGTCGTGGTGCTCGGCGCGGGATTGAAGACAGACCCTAGGGCCGGCCTCCGCCGGTCGCATCGTTTGCGGTGCGCGGCGCGAAGGCGAACGACTCCCGAACGGCCCAGTCGCCGTCGTCGTCGCAGACCACCAGGTCGAGTCGGTCGACCCGGGTGGGCAGCGGCAGACGGCTCGTCACCTCCTGCGCCAGGGCCCGCAGTTCGTCGGGGCCCTGGCCCAGCGCGACGGTCAGGTGCGGACCGACGTCGTCGGCGCCGTCCAGATACGCGCCGCCGTAGGGGAGGTAGTCCGGCCAGCGGCCGGTCACCGCCTCGATCAGGCGCAGCACGGGCTCGGCCGGATCGGGTGCCAGCCACAACCCCCGATGGAATTGGCCGACCCGGTTGAAGACCAGGTCCAGCGCGGGCTGTGCGGCGGCGATGTCGGCGAGCGCCGCGAGGTCCGCGGGGCCGATGTCTGCGGGCGGGAGCCACGGGTAGAGCACCGTGACGTGTGCGGGGATCCCGTCGGCGGTGCGCGGGTCGTAGCGTTCGCGCCAGGGCTCGACGACCTGTTCGACGTCGGGGACCAGCAATACCAGGGCACTCGCCGCGTTCCGTTCGGCCATGCCCGCAGTGTACGGTCCGTCACCGGGTATACCGGCCGATCGTCGGATCGCCGCCGGAGTGTTGCGACCGGCGGGGCGGGGCGAGGTGTCCGGGTGGGTTCGAGGCGCCCGTTCCGGGGGCACTCGTCCGGGCATGGCTGTGTTGAGAACCTTCGCGCGTCCCATGCTCGCCTCGATCTACGTGCTCCAGGGCTACGACGCCGTGGTGCGTCCGGACCGGGTGGTGCCGGCCGCGGAACCCGTGGTGCGCCGCATCGCCGGATGGGTGCCGGTGGTGCCGGCCGACATTCGCACGGCGGTACGGGTGAACGGCGGCGTGCAGTTGGTCGCCGGCACCCTGCTCGCGCTCGGCCGGGTGCCGCGCCTGTCCGCGCTTGCGCTCGCGGTCACGCTGGTGCCGACCACGCTCGCCGGGCATCGGTTCTGGGCGGCCGAGACCGAGCAGGAGCGTGCCGGGCAGCGCATTCACTTCCTCAAGAACGTGTCGATGTTCGGCGGTCTGCTGATCGCCGCCGCGGACACCGGCGGCAAACCCTCCCTCGCCTGGCGCACCCGCCACGGGGCGCACGCGCTGCGCCACGACTCGACCCTGGCGCGCCGAACCGCCGAGGCGACCACGGCCTCGACCGGCGCGGCTCACCGGCTTGCCGACCTGGTGCCCGGCCACTGACCCGGGAGCGCCCGTGCCCCCGGCGGGTCGGCGGCGCAGCACGTGGTTGCTTCCGCGGCGTTGCCGGGAACCGATACCGGCCGGCGTCCATCGAAGCGGCGTGACTTCGACGGATGACGGGGGCGTCCCCGAAACGCCAGGTGCCATGGATGACGGGGATGTGCCCGCAGCGGAACGCGCGAGGGATGACGGGGGCGTGCGTGCGTCCGAACGGGCCATCGGGCCGGTCCCGCCGGGCCGGGCAGGCGGAGCAGGAGACCCGGGCCGGCGCCGCCGGGCCGTGGTCCGGGCCGTGCTCGCCGCCGGGACGCCGGTCGTGCTCGCGGCGGCGGTGCTGTGCGTCTGGCAACCGTGGACCGACGACGCGGACCGAGCGCACGCGGGGCCGACCCTGGCTCCGGCGAGCCGGCTCTATCCGGTGCTTCCCGACCCTTTCGGCGACCGCTACGACGGCGGGCTGTCCACCCGGCTGATCCGACAGCGGCAGGCATTTCGGCAGAGCGTGGCCGATGTGCTGCAACGACACCTGCCGCCGGGAGCGACGGTGGCCATCAGCGAACTCTCGTTCGGCGACTACCGAATCACCGTCGCCGGCAAGGAGTACCGGGTCGTGTTGTACATCGACCCGAGCCGGACGGGCGGACGACCGCCGGAGGGAGCGGTCCCGATGGCCGGCGAACTCGGCCCGCGGCTCAGCGCGGACACGTACGCCCCCGGGTGCAAGCCTCCGTCCGCCCGACCCGCCGGTTCCGGCTGCGTCGACGGGGCGCTGCCCGACGGCGAGTTCGCCGCCGTCCACTTTCCCGAGCGGACCGACCTCCCGGTCGCCGACCCGGGAAGGGGCGGCCCGTCCTCGTCCTTCCGGTACCGGAACGGCACGGTCGCCCTCGGGATCCTCGCGCACGAGCCGTCCCGCACGGTCGCTCCGATCACCGGCGAGCAGTGGCTCGGGCTGGTGACCGACCCCTCCTTCGTGGAACTCGTCGACTACTGGCGCGCGCATCCCGAGCTGAAGGGTCACGGCTGGTAGGGGGCGGCCGAGACGGGGCGCCCGGTTGCCGAGCAGCCCCGTCCCGTCCTGTCCCTGCGCTTGGTCCTGCCCGTCGTGCTCGACCGGCACCGGTCGACGCGGGTGGTCCCGGGGTCCGCGCTTCCGCGCTTCCGCGTCTCTCGGCCTCGCGGCCGTGTCGGTGTCGGTGTCGGTGTCGGTGTCAGAGCAGGGTGCGGGCGTCGCCGGCGATCAACCGGGCGCGATCCGCCGGGATGGTACGCCCGGCCTGGTTGTCCGCCCACCGGGCGAGCGCGTCGTACTGGTCGTGGGCCAGCATGGTGGTGAGCGTGGCGATCGCGTTGCGGTCCGCGGCGGAGGTCAGGATCAGGTGCGCCAGGCCGGTCCTGGACGCGGTGATGGTGAAGCCGGCCTCGACCGCCGTACTGCCGCCCGGGCCCCTGGCCTCGGCGCGCAGCGTGTGGGCGCCGAGCGGCAGCGTGCCGGAGTCGATCGGCGCGCCGGGCGGCAACTCCCGTCCGTCCAGGGTGAGTCGAACCGTCTCGGTGCCCGTGGTGTGCAGCGCGGGCACCGGGTTGCTCGCGCGCTCCACCCGGGCGCCGGGGGCGGGCGCGAGTATCTTGACCGTCGGTGCGGCGGGCGACACGGGCGGGCCGATCTGTCGCCATGCGGCGATCCAGCCGGCCAGTTCGGCGGGGCGGTTGGTGATGAACGCGTCCACGCCGCCCGCGTCCAGGGTCTTCCAGCCGGCCGCGTCGTCCACCGTCCACGCCATCACGGCGACGCCGGCCCGATGCAGGTCGGCGACCAGGCCGGGGCGGGTGGCCAGGGCGGCGGCCGAGGGGTTGTAGGCCCTGAGGTCGAGCTGCCGGGCGAGGGCGACCGGGTCCGCGTCCAGCGTGCTGCGGAGCAGGCCGAGCGGGAGGTCGGGTGCCACCTCGCGGGTGAACACGAGCGCGTCCACCTCGAAGCTCTGTACGAAGACCCGTCCGCTCATCCCGGTGTCCCGGATGTCCTTGACGATCCGGGCGACCTCGTCCCTGGTGTGCCTGCCCTTGATCTCCAGGAGCAGGTTGCCGCCGCGCGTGCGCAGGTCGTCGAGTTGGGCGCGCAACGTCGGCACCCGGGCCCCGGTGTGCAGCGGGGAGAACCACGAACCGGCGTCCAGGCCCGCGAGTTGAGCGGCCGTCAGGTCGCGGATGCGGCCCTTGCCGTCGGTGGTCCGATCCACCGTGTCGTCGTGCAGGATGTGCGGGATGCCGTCTTTGCTGGGCTGGACGTCGTTCTCGATCCAGTCGGTGCCGGCCCGGCGGGCGGTCTCGTCCGAGACGAGCGTGTTCTCCGGCGCGGCCGAGGAGGCGCCGCGGTGGGCGATCACGGTCGGCGGGGCTCCGGGCGCGCGCAGGTAGGCGTTCGCCTCCGGGGCCAGTCGGGTGATCCGGACGTCGTCGAAGGAGACCCGTGCACCGTTGACGAGCAGCGCCTGTGCGCCGTCGGTGGACCGCTGGAGCCGGGTGGTGCGCAGCGCCTCGCGGCCGTCCACCATCAGGCGGGCCCGGCTCCCGTGCACCTCGACCGCGACCCGCACGTCCCGACCGGTCCCGGCGGCGGTGGGCGCGGAGCCGGTGTCGGTCACGTTCCAGGTATTGGCGGTCGTGCGCTGGGCGAACTCCAGGCCGTTGGCCGCGGTGGTACCCGTACGCATGGTTGCGATCGACCACGGGGTCGTTCCCGCGGTGGGCACGTCCAGGCCGAAGGCGGTCCAGCGGGCGCTGTCGGCGGCGCTCTCGAAGCGGACCACCGCCTCGAAGCGGAAGTCCGCCAGGTGCCGGCCGAAGGTGATCCGGCTCTGTTGGCCGGAGTTCGCCGACGTGCCGACCAATCGGCCGTTCTGCACCTGCCAATCGCCCTCGACGGCCCGCCACCCCTCGGGGAGCGCGGAGCCGGCGAAGTCCTCCGACACCACCACGTCGCCGGCGGTCGGTGCGGCGGCGGGTTCGGCGGCCGCGAGTGAGACGTCGATCAGGCCGGCGCCGGCGCCGATGCCGAGAGTTGCGACCAGGGCGCCGGCCCGGAGTCGGGAGCGATGCCGCCGAGGCAGCCGGAACGGAGACGAAGACGTTCGCGAGAACATGGTCGAAACGGTAGGAAGCGCGAACGAACCCCCGAACACACGAGGGCGAAGCTCTGCTCAACGGTTGGATACGGGCGAGCGTCGCCGGACGGATCGCCGCGCACGCGAGCATCGCCGAGAGCGTTTCCCCACCCGCGCCCGTTGCCGCACCCGTGGCGGGACGGGGCGCGCCGGGCAGGGGAGGGTCGGCGGGGGCGGATCATCTGGGCGGCGGAGAGCGCGTATTCGGCTCCGGGATCCGGCGTGCACCAAGCGCGGTGCAAGCCCGGGGCGGTACTTCTTGAGCAACGTGACCACGGACTGACGGGCCGACGCGACATTTCGACGGATCGGCCGACCGCCGACCGGCCGAAGGGCCGACGGCCGGCCCAAGGTTCCCCGGACCGGCCGCCGGCCCGACAGACCCGCCGCCCGAGTGATCGGGCAGCACCACCCGGCGATCGACCGCCGAGCCACCGAGCACACCCGGCCGCGCCCGCGAGGTGTCGCGGCCGGTCCGCCGCAACCGTTCGGGTGCCTCGCAGTCGTCGGCACGCCGGCCCCGCCCGGCCGCGACGGCTGCTTTCAGCCAACCCGAAGTAGTGAGGGGCAGATGCTAGGCACAGTCAACGCTTTCCTCCACGATCTCTCCGGGAGCACATCGTCTGCGCCGCCGACCACGAATCGGCATCAGGACACCTCAGGAGAGTCGATGAGTCCAACCGCTTTCCCAGCACTGGATCCGGCCGCATCCCTGGCCGCTCTGGTCGATACCCGGATCGATCACTCGCCCGGCTCGATCGCCTTGATCGCCGGCGAACACCGGCTCTCCTACCAGGAGTTGGGGGCGCAGGCCGACCTGGTCGGGGCGCGCCTGGCGGCGGCCGGGGTGCGGCACGGCGATCTGGTCGGCGTCTGCCTGCCGCGTACCCCGCACCTGCTCGCGACGCTGATCGCCGTGCTGCGTGCGGGTGCCGCGTACGTCCCGCTGGATCCGGAGTACCCGCGCGAGCGCCTGGAGTGGGTGATCGGCGACGCACAGGCTCCCGTCGTGGTCACCGACCGCGCGCACGAGCACCTGCTCGCCGGCGCGACGGCCACCCTCGTGTACGTCGACGCCGAGCCGCCCGCGGGCACGCGGCCGGCCCGTGCGCGCACCGGCCCGGACGATCTCGCCTACGTGCTGTACACCTCCGGCTCCACCGGCCGGCCCAAGGGTGTGCGGGTGACCCACCGGGGAGTCACCGCGATGCTGCGCTGGGCGGCCGACACCTACCGGCCGGACCAGGCCCGGGGAGTGCTGTTCGCCACCTCCGTGTGCTTCGACATCTCGGTCTTCGAGATGTTCTTCCCGCTCGCCGTCGGCTGCACGGTGGTCCTGGTGGAGAACGTGCTCGCGCTCGCGGACGCGCCCGCCCGGGACGAGGTCACCCTGATCAACACCGTGCCCAGTGCGATGGCCGCGCTGTTACGCGGACCCGGACTGCCGCGCGCGGTGCGCACGATCAACCTGGTGGGCGAGGCGCTCTCGCGTCGGGTCGCGGACCAGGTGTACGCGTGTCCGCAGATCGAGCGGTTGTACAACCTGTACGGGCCGACCGAGGACACCGTGTACTCCACCTGGGCGGTGGTGGATCGCACCGACCGGGCCGAGCCGCTGATCGGTATACCCCTGCCCGGCACCACCGTGCACGTACACGACGAACACGGCGAACTCGCCGCGCCCGGCGAAGTCGGCGAGCTCTACCTCGCGGGCGAGGGCCTCGCGCAGGGCTATCACGGGCGCCCCGACCTGACCGCCGAGCGGTTCGTCACGGTGGCGGGGGAGCGCCGGTACCGCACCGGTGACCTGGTCCGCCGCCGGCCCGACGGCGCGCTGGAGTATCACGGGCGCGTGGACCACCAGGTCAAGCTGCGCGGGTTCCGGATCGAACTGGGCGAGATCGAGGCGGTGTTGACCGGCCACCCGGGCGTGCAGGCCGCCGCCGTGGTGCTGCGCGAGGATGCGGCGGGGCCCTATCTGGCGGCGTTCGTGCAGGGCGCCGACCGGATTCCCGAACCCACTCCGGCCGAGTTGCGCGCGCACTGCCTGACCCGGGTTCCGACCTACATGGTGCCCGACGCGGTGACCGTGCTGCCCGACCTGCCGCTCACCCTCAACGGCAAGATCGACCGCAACGCGCTGCCCGCCGCGGCCCGATCCCGGCTTCGGGACGTCGAGTTCGTCGCGCCGCGGACGCCGACCGAGACCCGGATCACCGAAATCTTCCGCGACGTGCTCGACGCGTCCCGGATCGGCGTGCACGACCCGTTCCTGGACTCGGGCGGCAACTCGCTGCTCGCCGTGGGCCTGCTGGCCCGGATCGAGCGGGCCTGCGGGGTGCGGATCCCGCTCGACGCGTTCTTCGCCGGCCCCACGCCGGCCGCCGTGGCCGAGCGGGTGGATAGGGCGGAGCATTCCACCGCCGCCCCGATGGTCGAACCACCGCACCGCACCCTGAACGGGCCCGCGCTGGTGGGTACCGTGCAACGCGAGTACGCGATGCACGAACTGGTCATGTCGGGCAGCGGGTTGTACAACGTGCCGCTGCGGATCCGGGCCACCGGCGCCCTGGACGTGACCGCGCTGGGCCGGGCGCTGGGCGAGGTGGTGCGCCGACACGAGGTGCTGCGCACGGCGCTGCTGCACCGGACCGGCGAGTGGGCGGCCGAGATCCGCCCGCCCTACCCGGTCGAGGTGCCGATGCTCGACCTGCCCGCCGCGGACGGCGATGAGGACGCGCACGAGGAACGCCTGGATGCCGTGCTGCGCGCCGAGGCGATGCGGCCGCTGGACCGGGCCGAGGGCCGACTGCTGCGCGCCCTGGTGGTGCGGGTCCGCCCGGACCGGCACGAACTGCTGCTCACCGTGCACCACATCGCGATGGACGGCTGGTCGATCGGCCTGCTGCTGCGCGACCTGGCCTGCGCGTACCAGGGGCTGCCACTCGCCGAACCGACCCTGCAATACCGCGACGTGGCCGCATGGGAGCGGCGCTACGCGGACGCTCAACACGAGGAGGCGCAGCGCTGGGCCGGTCGGCTCAAGAGCCTGGGAGGCGAGCAGCACCTGCCCGGCGACCGCGACCACCCCGACCCGTTCGACCCGAGCGGAGCCCGCCTGGCCCGCCGTCTGGATCCCGAACTCCTGCGCGCCGCCGAGGAATGGGCGGCGGGCGAAGGCGCCAGCCTGTACATGACCCTGCTCGCCGCGCTCGGCACGCTAGTGCACCGCGTCACCGGCCGCACCGATCAGGCGGTGCTGACCCCGTTCGCGGTCCGCCCGATGCCCGAACTGGAGGAGGTGGTCGGACCGTTGCTCAACACCGTGCCGCTGCGCTTTCGGATCGAGGGCACCGACACGTTCCGTGAGGTGGTGCACCGGCTGCGTCCGGTGGTGTTCGATGCGCTCGATCACTGCGCACTGCCCTACCTGGAGCAGCTGCGCCTCGCGGGGGTGACCGGCGCGGAATCCTCGACCCCGGTGTCGCAGATGTTGCTCGCGGTCCAGAACCACCCGGGCGCCTCGGTCGAACTTCCGGGACTGAAACTGGAGTTCCTGAACGAGGTGTGCAACGGAGGGGCCAAGACCGACCTGTCGATGTTCCTCGAGTTCCCGGCCTCCGGACCGTTGTTGTCCGTGGAGTACCGCACCGGACGCTACGACCCGGCCTCGATCGAGACGATCATCGACCATCTGATGGCCGTGTTGGCCGAGGTGCTGGCGGCGCCGGACCGAGCGATCGCGGAAACGAACATGCTCGATCCGGCCGAACGCGAACGCCTGATCCAGGCGGACAACCCGGCCCCGACCGCGCGGCCCGACCTGGGTCTGGCCGATCTCGTCGCGGCGCAGATCGCCCGCACCCCGCACCGGATCGCCGTCTCGGCCGACTCCGGCACCCTCACCTACGCCGAACTCGACGCGACCGCAAACCGATTGGCCCATGCCCTACGCGCCCGCGGTGCCGAACGCGGCACCCTCGTGGCGATCGCGATGCCCCGCTCCCACCTGCTGCCCGCAGCCCTGCTGGGCGTCCTGCGCACCGGCGCCGCCTACCTGCCCATCGACACCGAGCAACCGATCGTCCGCAACCGGGCGCTGCTCGACGACGCCAAGGTCACCCTGATCGTCGGAGAGCGGGCGCACGCGGCCGGCACCCCGCTCCTGGCCGATCCCGGTTACGAAGTGGTCCTGGTGGACGGTCCGGAGGTCGCCGCCGCCTCCTCGGCGGCGCTGTCCGGACGGGCCGAGAGCGAGGATCCGGCCTACCTGATCCACACCTCCGGCTCCACCGGCCGGCCCAAGGCGGTGGTCGTACCGCACCGGGCGATCGTCAACTTCCTGCTCTCGATGGCCGACCGGCCCGGACTCGGCCCGGCCGACACGATGGCCGCCGTCACCACGCTCACGTTCGACATCGCCGCGCTGGAACTGTGGTTGCCGTTGGTGGTCGGCGCCCGGGTCGAGATCGCCTCCCGGGAGACCGCCGGCGACGGTCGCAGGCTCGCCGAGTGGCTCGCTCGCCGCGAGGTGACGGTGTGCCAGGCCACCCCGGCCACGTGGCGCATGCTGCTCGACGCGAACTGGCCGGGCCGGCCCGACCTGGTGGCGCTCTGCGGCGGCGAGGCACTGACCGGAGACCTGGCCGGTGGCCTGCTCGACCGCTGTGCGCGGGTATGGAACATGTACGGCCCCACCGAGACCACCGTCTGGTCCACCGTCCTGCGTGTGGAACGCACGCATGCCGCGCGGCGTGTGGTTCCGCTCGGCACGCCGATCGCCAACACCCGGGTGTACGTGCTGGATGCGGCCGGGCGGCCCGCGCCGATCAACGCGCCCGGCGAGTTGTGCATCGCCGGCGCCGGAGTCGCGCTGGGCTACCTCGGTCGGGCCGAACAGACCGCCGAGCGCTTCGTCCGCGACCCGCTGGGCCCGCCCGGCGCACTGATGTACCGCACCGGCGACCTCGCCTGCCGCCGACGCGACGGCACGCTCGAATACCACGGCCGCGCCGACCACCAGGTCAAGCTGCGCGGCTTCCGGATCGAACTCGGCGAGATCGAGGCCGGATTGACCGCGCTCCCGGGCGTCACCGGCGCGGTCGCGCGACTGTGGCAGGGACCGGCCGGCCCGACCCTGGTCGGCTACGTCGTCACCGAGGCCGCGTTCGACGCCGCGGACCTGAGCGCCGCGCTCGCCGAACGGTTGCCCCGGCACCTGGTTCCGGGCGTACTGGTCCCGCTCGACGCGCTGCCGCTGACCCCGGCGGGCAAGATCGACCGGGCCGCCCTGCCCGAACCCCGACCCGGCGGCAGCGGCGCCCCGCCCGAGGGCGACTGCGAGGAGATCCTGGCCGAGATCTGGCACGAGCTGCTCGGCCCGCACCGGATCGGCCGCGACGACGGATTCCTCGCGCTGGGCGGCAATTCACTGCTCGCGCTGCGCCTGATGGCCGTGGTGAGCGAACGCTTCGAGATCGATTTCCCGCTGCGCGTGGTCTTCGAGGCCCCGACGCTGGCCGCGATGGCCCGGCGGATCGAGGACATCCTGCTCGGCGAACTCGACCAGCCCGGCGGCTTCGACGGGCTCGGCGTGCCCGCAGGGCCCGCCGCCTTCGGTGCCCCGAGCCCGTCGAGCAACCACACCGGCCACGCCATCGCCGACACCTCGACCGACCTGGACGCGAGATGACCGACTCCGAGGAGATCCTGACCACCCGCCCCGAGCCCGACCCGGAGCAGGCCCGCCGCGAGCTGCTCCGCCGCCGACTGGCCCGGGCCCGCGTGGCGACACCCCGCACCGACCTGATGCCCAGGCCCGCGGACGTGCCCGCGCCGCTGTCGGCGGCGCAGCGCCGGATGTGGTTCCTCGCCCAGTACGAACCCGACGGTGCCGCCTACAACATGCCGCTCGTGCTGCGCCTGACCGGTCGGCCGGACGAGGGCGCGCTGGTGGCCGCGCTGACCGACGTGGTCGCCCGGCACGAGGTGCTCCGCACGGTGTACCCCAGCGTGGACGGGCACGTGCTGCCGACCGTGCACGACATCGAGCAGTTCCGGGTGTCCGTGCTCGACCGGCCCGAGTCGGACGTGCCCGGGCTGCTCGCCGCCGAGGCCCGCCGCCCGTTCGACCTCGCCGGCGAACTGCCGATCCGGGTGACGCTGTTGCGTTCGGCCGAGCGGTACGTGCTGAGCGTGGTGCTGCACCACATCGCGGCCGATGCGTGGTCGGTGGGTGTGCTGTTCCGGGACCTGGCCGCCGCGTACACCGCGCGATGCGCCGGCCATCCGCCCGAACTGCCACCGCTGCCGGTGCAGTACGCGGACTTCGCGTACCGGCAGCAGACCACGCTCGCGGCCGAACTCGACCGGCAGACGGCCTGGTGGCTGGCCCGGCTGCGGGGCGCGTCGGGCACGGTGACCGTGCCGGAGGATCGCCCGCGTCCGGCCGTCGCGGACACCCGCGGCGAGCGGATCCAGGTCGCCTTCGGGGCGGAGCGCTCGCGGGGGATCCGGGCACTGGCCGAACGCACCGGCGGCACCACGTACATGGTGCTGCTGACCGCCCTGCAGATCGTGCTGGGCCGGTACAACGGGACCACGGACGTCACGGTGGGCAGCCCGGTCGCCGGGCGCACGCACAGCAGCACGGACGCCCTACTGGGCTGCTTCGTGAACACGTTGGCGATGCGGACCGACCTGTCCGGCGAGCCGACCGTGCGGGAGTTGCTGGGTCGGGTGCGGGAGCACACCCTGGCCGCGTTCGCGCGGCAGGAACTCCCGTTCGACCGGCTGATCGACGCCCTCGGTCCGGACCGGGAACTCGCCTACACGCCGCTGTTCCAGGTCCTGCTGAACGTGCACAACCAGGCGCCCGCCCGTCCCGTGCTGCCCGGCGTCGAGGTCGAGTGGTGCGACACGCACACCGGCGCCGCCAAGTTCGACCTGGCGATCGCCGTGCTGGACACCGGGCCGGGCGACCAGCTGGTCGCCGACCTGGTCTGGCGCAGCGTGCTCTACGACGAGGCGACCATCCGGCGGGTGTTCGGCCACCTGACCACCGTGTTGGACGCGATGATCGCCGACCCGGACCGGCCGGTGGACGACCTGCCGCTGCTGACGGCCGTCGAGGAACGCCGACTCGCCGGGTGGAACGACACCGCACGGGAGTGGGACACCGACGGCACGCTGCACGCCCTGATCGAGGAGCAGGCCCGGCGCACCCCGGACGCACCCGCCGTGCGTGGCGCCGACGGGGAGCTGAGCTACGCGGAACTCGACGCGCGGGCGGAGGTGTTGGCGCACCGGCTGCGAGGCTCGGGGGTCGGCCCGGATCGGGTCGTCGGGCTGTTCGTGGAGCGTTCGAGCACGCTGATCGTGGGCATGCTCGGCATCCTCAAGGCCAGCGGCGCCTATCTGCCGCTGGATCCGCTGTATCCGGACGAGAGGGTGCGGGCGTTGCTGGGCGCGGCCGATGCGGTCGCCGTGGTCACGACCGAGGACCTACGGGCCCGCGTGGCCGGTTCGGTGCCGATCGTGCCGGCCGAGGCGCGGCCCGCGCGGTCGGTGGGCGATGGGCAGGGGGTCGCGGACCACGAGGCGGCCGGCCTGCCCGGCTCGGCAACGCCGCCCACCCCGGCCGACCCGCCCACCCCGGCCGACCCGGCCACACCGGGTGACCCAGCCGCCCCAGCCGGCTCGGTCGCGGAGGCGGGGCCCGGGAACCTCTGCTACGTGTTGTTCACGTCCGGCTCCACCGGCACGCCCAAGGCGGTAGCCGTCGAGCACCGCAACTACCGCAACTACCTGGCCGGTCTGCGCGAGCGGGTGGGCCCGGGGCGGGCGGCCGACGGGCGGCCGTGGAACTGGGCGCTGGTCTCCACGTTCGCCGCCGACCTGGGCACCACCAATGTGTTCGGCGCGCTCACCGGCGGCGGTTGCCTGCATCTGTTGACCCGGGACCAGGCTACCGATCCGGACGCGTTCGCCCGGTACCTGAGCGCCCATCGCATCGACGCGATGAAGCTGGTGCCCAGCCACCTGGAGGGGCTGGCCGCGCTCGGCGATCGGCTCGCCGAGGTGCTTCCGCGCGAGCTGCTGATCTGCGCGGGCGAACCGCTGCGCGCCGATCTGGTGAACCGGATCCGGGCGGCCCGGCCGGAATTGACCCTGCACAACCACTACGGGCCGACCGAGACCACCGTCTCGATGCTCGGCGCACCGGTGACCGGCGTGCCGGCCGGGGCGTCGAGTGCGCCGCTGGGACTGCCGTTCGGCAACGTGGGCGCGCACGTGGTGGACGGGCGCGGGCGGGTGTTGCCGGTGGGCGTGCCGGGCGAGTTGTACGTGACCGGGGCCGGGCTGGCCCGCGGCTATCTGGGTCGGCGGGAGACGACCGCGGAGCGCTTCGTCGAGTGGGCCGGGCGGCGCGCGTATCGCACCGGGGACCTGGTCCGGCGTCGTCCGGACGGCCTGATCGAGTTCCTCGGCCGGACCGATCACCAGGTCAAGATCCGCGGCTTCCGGGTCGAGGTCGGCGAGGTCGAGGCCGAACTGGCCGCGCGGCCCGGGGTTCGCGAGGCGATCGTGGTGGCCCGCGGCGAGGGTGCCGCACGCAAACTGGTCGGCTATGTGGTCGCCGACCCGAGCGCCGCGGTGGACGGCGCCGCGATCCGGGCCGCCACCCGGGCCCGGCTGCCCGACTACATGGTGCCCTCGGCCGTGCTCGTACTGGACGCACTGCCGCTGACCGACGCGGGCAAGGTGGACCGGGCGGCGCTGCCGGCGCCCGAACTCGCACCGGTCGATACCGGCCACGTCGAGCCCGAAACCGCGACCGAGGCGGCGGTGGCCGCGGCGTTCGCCGAGGTGTTGGGCACGACCGGGGTCGGTGCGGCGGACGACTTCTTCGCGCTGGGCGGCGACAGTTTCTCCGCCGTCCGCGCGGTCCGCACGATCGGTCGCGGCCTGTCCATCATCGACCTGTTCCAACGGCCCACCGTGCACGAACTCGCCGCCCTGCTCGACGAACGTGCCGCCGACCCGGACCCGGCCGAGCGCCCGCGCACGCTGCTGCACCGCCTCACCAGGGACGCCGGGCCGACCACGCTGACCCTGGTCTGCGTGCCGTACGGCGGCGGCAGCCCGATCACCTTCCAGCCGCTGGCCGACGCCCTGCCGCCCGAACATGACCTGTACGCGGTGGAGTTGCCCGGACACGACCCCAGTCGGCCCGAGGACGAGCCCGAGTCGCTGGAGCTGCTCGCCGATCGGCTGACCGCGCAGATCACCGAGCGGATCAGCGGTCCGATCCTGCTCTACGGGCACTGCCTGGGCGGTGCGCTGGCGACCGCGCTGGCCGGGCGGTTGGAGGCGGCCGGCGCCGAACTGCGCGGCGTCGCGCTGGGCGGGACCTTCCCGGCCGCGCGACTGCCGGGCCGGTTCGCCGAGTGGATGGCCAGGCGGCTGCCCGGAGACCGGCTGCTCTCCGACCGTGCCTACCTCGACTACCTGCGCGCGATGGGCGGCTTCACCGACGTCTACGACGAGGCCGAACAGCGGTTCCTGATCCGGGCGCTGCGGCATGACGTGCGCCAGGCCGAGGACTTCTACACGCGCGCCTACGGTGCGGAGCGGCCCGCGCCGGTGGCCGCGCCGATCCTGTGCGTGGTGGGCGAAAAGGACCGGGCGACGCTGCTGTACGAGGAACGCTACGCCGAATGGGAGCACTTCGGCCCGCGGGTCGAGCTGGCGGTGATCCCGCGCGCCGGGCACTACTTCCTCAAGCATCAGGCCGTGGAACTGGCCCGGGTGCTGAGCCGTTGGTCGGCGGGTCCGACACCGGCGGCCGAGCGGCCGAGCGCGCGACCGGCCTCGGCCCGGCCGAACCTGGCCACCTTCGCGAAGGTGGCGGGCGGGCAGTTCGTGTCGATGATCGGCACCGCGCTGTCCACGTTCGCGCTCGGGGTGTGGGTCTATCTCCGGACCGGCTCGGCCTTCGACTTCGCGATGATCTCGGTCGCGGCGGTGCTGCCCGCGGTGTTGTTGTTGCCGATCGCGGGTGCGGTCGCGGACCGGGTGGACCGGCGGCGGATCATGATCGCCACCGATACCGTGGCCGCCGCCGCGATGTTGTCGCTGGGCGTGCTGTTGTGGACCGACCACCTGCACCTGTGGCATGTGTACGTGGTGGCGTGCGTCGGCTCGATCTGCAACGCGTTCCAACGGCCCGCCTACATCGCGGCGATCGCCCAGCTGGTGCCCAAACGTTATCTGGGTCAGGCCAACGGATTGGCCCAACTGGGCACCGGATCCGGTGACATGCTCGCCGCGTTGGCCGGCGGCGTGCTGGTGGCGGCGGTCGGATTGCACGGCGTGGTGTTGTTCGACATGGCCACGTTCCTGATCGGGGTGACCGTACTGCTGCGAGTGCGCTTCCCGGACGCCCTGTTCGAAAAGCGCGAGGAGCCGCTGCTGCGCGAAGTGGTCACCGGCTGGCGGTACATCGTGCGCCGGCGTGGGCTGGTGGCGATGGTGGTCTTCTTCGTGGTGTTCAACTACCTCTTCGCGGTGGCCACCGTGCTGGTCACCCCGATGGTGCTGGCCGACGGCTCGGCGGTGACGCTGGGCGTGGTCACCGCGTTCGGCGGGGTCGGTGCGGTGCTGGGCGCGCTGGTGATGGCGCTGTGGGGTGGGACCGCCCGGCGGGCCACCGGCATGATCGGCTTCACCTCGGTGGTCGGCCTGGCCGCGGTGTTCGCGGGCAGTCGGCCCGAACCGGTGTTCGTCGCGCTCGGGTTGTTCGTGTTGTGGGCGGCGCTGATGATCCTGAACTCGCACTGGATGGCCCTGATCCAGACCAAGGTCGGGATGGAGTTGCAGGGGCGGGTGTTGGCCACCAATCAGATGTTGGCGATGTCGATGATGCCGCTGGGGTTCGTGACCGCCGGACCGCTCGCGGACCGGGTGTTCGAGCCGCTGCTGCGTCCCGACGGCGCGCTCGCCGGTTCGGTGGGCGTGGTGCTGGGCACCGGACCCGGGCGCGGCACCGGCCTGTTGCTGGTCCTGGTCGGTCTGACACTGGGCGTCTGGGGCCTGGTGGGGCTGTCGTATCGGCCGCTGAGCCGGATGGAGGACGCGCTGCCGGACGCGATCCCGGACGTGGAGATCGGTGACAAGGACACGATCCAGGCGGAGGCGGACCGGCAGTTGACCCGCGCGGGTGAGGTGGGCGGGCCGGCGACCTGACCAGGGGTGCACGCACGGTGCGGGCGCGGCGGGTGGGGCCGCGCCCGCACCGTGCGTGGTCGGCCGGTCCGGGCCGGCCCGGCCGACCGCGAGCGGCGCCCCGTGCCGGGCCCGCGAGCGGCGGCGACCGGCTGTCGGACCGACAGTGCCGAGCGGGGCGCGCATGTGCGCAATCGCGACCCCTCGACGGCGAATGATCCCCGGACGTCCTGTTCGCGAGCACCGACGGTGTGGGACCGACAGTGCCGAGCGGGGCGCGCACGTGCGCAATCGCGACCCCCTCGACGGCGAACGTCCCCCGGACGTCCTGTTCG
This sequence comes from Embleya sp. L77, assembly GCF_055557415.1. NCBI lineage: Bacteria > Bacillati > Actinomycetota > Actinomycetes > Kitasatosporales > Streptomycetaceae > Embleya > Embleya sp. L77. The sequence continues at coordinate 1,539,719 of NZ_CM145710.1, read as the reverse complement.
CGAGCACCGACGCGGTCCGCGAGGTTCAGGGCCGCGGACCCGGGTCCACCTCCAGGGTCGTCGTCAGCGGTAGGTCGGCGCTGGAGGCGCCCACGCGCAGGGTGTAGCGGCCCGGTTCGGTCTCGCGGCGGCCGGCTTCCGCGGACCAGTGTTCGAAGGCGCGGGCCGGGATCGGCAGGTGGACGGTGACCTCGGCGCCGGCGGGTGCGCTCGCCCACGTGTAGCCGGCCAGCCACAACGCGGGCCGCTCCACGGTGCCCTCGGCGCGGCTCAGGTACGCCTGGAGCAGCTGCCGGCCCGCCCGCGGGCCGGTGTTGCGCATCGTCACCCGGGCCACGAAGTCGGTGCCGGAGGCGGCCGTTTCGATCCCGACGTGCTCCCACGTGGTCCACCCCAGGCCGTGGCCGAACGGATAGGCCGGCGTCGCGCCCGCCCGGGCCCAGCCGCGATAGCCGATGTGGATGCCCTCGGCGTAGTCGAGCCGGCCCGCGATCGGCGTGGTGGACAACACCGCCGGATCGTCCTCGTATTCGGGCCAGGTCATCGGCAACCGGCCGCCCGGCTCGCTGCGCCCGAGCAGTACGTCGGCCAGCGCCGCGCCGAACTCCTGGCCGGGAAACCACGCGACCAGGATCGCCGCGACATCCTCCCGCCACGGCAGCAGCACGGGGGAGCCGCTGTTGACCACCACCACCGTGTTCGGGTTGACCGCCGCGACCCGGCGGACCAACTCGTCCTGCCGGCCCGGCAGGGACAGGTGCGAGCGGTCGCGGCCCTCGCTGTCGCTCTCCTCGGTGCTGCCCACCACGACCACGGCGACCTCGGCGTCGGCGGCGACCGCGACGGCATGCGCAAGGTCCGCGTCCTCGTGCACCGGCGGCGGATCCACGCCGAGCACGAACCCGGTCCCGGGACGCTCCCCGGCGAACTCGTGGCGCAGGTGCAGCTCGACCTCCCGACCGGCGGTCAGGTCCAGTACAGCCCAGCGCTCGGGCGGGGTGAGGATGCCGCCGAGCGGATCCTCGGTCACCAGGTCGTCGTCCACGAGCGGGACATCGTCCGCGAGCAGCCGGAAGCGGCCCACGCCGGCCACCCCGATCCGGTGCGGCCCGTCCGCGCGGACCCGGAGCACGCCGACCGCCTCGATCGCCACGGCCCGAGCCACTATCGGGTCGTCGAGCCACAACAGCCGTCCGCCGCCCCGAAGTTCCTCGTGCAGCAGCTCGCCGCCCGGGCCGATGAAGCGCACCCGCAGGCCGGGCTCGCCGGATTTGGGATCGTGCACGTCGGCGCCGGTGACCGCGGGCAGCCGATGCCGGATGCGCGCGCCGACGGCATGGGTGACCGCCACGTCGGGCCCCAGCGCCGCGCGCAACCCGGCCAGCGGGCTGATCGCGTACGGCGGGACGACCGTGGCACTGCCGCCGCCCTGGATGCGCGGGGTGTCGGCATTGGGACCGAGCACCGCGACCCGGCGGAGCGTTTCCGGCGCCAGTGGCAGTGCCGTCCCGGTGTCGCGCAGCAGCACCATGCCCGCCGCGGCCGACTCGCGCAGCAGCGCGGCGGGATCCGGCACCGGTCGCGCGGGCGCGGGCGGCGGTGCGATCGCGGCGAGCGCGCCGACGCGAGCCGCGAGCAGCAACAGCCGGCGCACCTTGCGCTCCACCGCCTCCTCCGCGACCAGGCCCGCGTGTACCGCGGCCACCAGCGCCGCGCCCCACGGCCGGTCCGGCCCCGGACCCGGCATCGCCAGGTCCAGTTCGGCGCGCCCGGCGCCCTCGGTGGAGCGGGTCGCGAACCAGTCCGAGACGACCAGCCCGTCGAAGCCCCACTCGGTGCGCAACGGCGTTTCCAGCAGTGGACTTTCGGTCATGGTGATGCCGTTCACGCTGTTGTAGGCGGCCATCAGCGCCCAGACTCCGCCGGCGCGGACGATCTCCTCGAACGGTGCGAGGTGGATCTCGTGCAGGGTGCGCTCGCACATCCGCACGTCGACCGAGTACCGCTCGGTCTCCGAGTCGTTGGCGGTGAAGTGCTTGACGGTGGCCGCCACGCCGCCGGCCTGGATGCCGCGTACCAGCGCCGCGCCGATCCGACCGGACAGGAGCGGCTCCTCCGAGTAACACTCGAAGTGGCGGCCGGCGTATGGGCTGCGCTGGAGGTTGACGGTCGGGCCGAGTACGACGTCCACGTGTTTGCGGCGCGCCTCGATCGCGAGCAGGCCGCCGAGCCGCTCGACCAGTTCCTCGTCCCAGGACGCGGCGAGCGCGGTCGGGCAGGGCAGCGACGCGGACGGCTCGCGCTCGTCGAAGCGCTCGCCCCGCACGCCCGCCGGACCGTCGCACAGCACCATCTCGCGCAGCCCGATGGCGGGTTCGGCGGCGGTTCGCCAGAATCCCCACCCGGTGAGCAGGCGGACCCTGGCTTCGAGATCGAGGCGGGCCAGGGCCGCGTCGACGAGTTCACCGGTGCGGGCGTCCGGTGCCCTCGGGCTGTACGTGGGAGTGGGTGTGGGCGTCGGGACGAGTGTGGGCGTAGGGGTGGTTTCCGGCGACTCGAAGGCGCCGGACGGCTCTTCGGCCGAGGACGGGGGAAGGGTGCGGTCATCATGACCGTTGGCCTGCGACACGCGGGGCACACTACATTCAATACATTCCAGGTGGAATGCTTTCACGAGGGGAGCCGGACGGATGTCGGATCGCACGGGGGCACGGGGCCCGTACGCGCGAGGTGTCGCGCGGCGGCAGGAGATCGTGCACGCGGCGCTGGAGGTGTTCGCCACGCGCGGGTACGACGCGGTCTCGCTGCGCGAGATCGCCGCCCAGGTGGGCCTGTCGCATACCGGCCTGCGGCACCACTTCGCCTCGAAGGAGGACCTGCTCACCGCGGTGCTGCGCTACAAGGACGAACTGACCCTGACCCCGGACGAGCCGGTGGACGTCTCCGGCATCGCCTGGGTGCGGGCCAGCCGGGACGTGGTCGCGCTCAACGCCCGGCAACCGCTGCTGATCCGGCTGTTCGCGACGTTGTCGGTACAGGCCACCGATCCCGCGCATCCTGCCCACGCGTACTTCGTCGAGCGCTACCGGATCGCGCGCGAGATCGCCGCCGGGCACCTCGCGCAGGCCCGGGACGACGGCGACATCGCCGCCGACGTGGACGCCGAGCACTGCGCCGAGCTGATGCTGGCCGCGATGGACGGCCTCCAGGTGCAGTGGCTGCTCGAACCCGACCGGGTGGACATGGTGGCCGCCTACGGCCAGTTCCTGGACCGCTTCCTGGCCGTGCTCGCCGTCCCGCTGCCCGAGGGCGGCGGAACGGCGAAGCGGTGACCGGGAGGCGGGCCCCCGTCGGTGCGGCGGGCAGGAGGTGCGTCCCGGTCAGTGCGTCCCGTGAAAGGTGAGCCCCCGCCGGTCGGTTCGGCGGATGTCGTGTCGGCCGGCGGGGTAGGACCGGCCGGCGTGCACGAACGGCACCGGGCTGTGCACGCTCAGCAGCGTTGGCGTCACCGTCACCTCGATCGGGCCCGCCGGGCAGGGCACCGCGCCCGAGGCCCGGGTCAGGTCGCCGAGCGCGGGTTCGATCCGGGCCACCGCGAAGCCCGGTTCGGCCGGCTCGACGCCGAGCACGCGCGTCATCAGATCGCGGGTGGGCGTGGCGGACCAGCCGTGGCTGATCGTGCCGCCGTACCAGGTCTCGCTCCACGAGGTGTCGCTGCGCGCGAGCAGCGCCGCCCAGTCCAGGCACAGGCCGGCGATCAGATCGGCCCGGCCCGCCCGGGCCAGCGCGTCGTGCACCACGTAGCGGAAGAACGGCTGGGCGCGCACCACTTGGCGGCCGGTGTCCCACCACGGCTCGGGCGGACCGGCCCGCAGGTGTGCGCCGCCGACCTCGGTGTCCGAGCCCGGTTCGGCGGGCCCGTCCGGGGCGCTGAAGGCGGCGTGTACGAGGTCCTTCTCGGTGGTGAGCACCTCCACCAGCCGCTCGATCCGTTCGGCCGGCACCAGACCGCCCACGATCGCCGCCGCCTGGCCGTGCTGGGACGCCATCGGGCGGCGCTCGCCGCCCGCGATCGAGTCGGCGTAGCGCTCCCGTTCCGGATCCCACAGACGTTCGAAGCCCGCGGCGAGCCGGGCATGCGCGGCACGCGCCCACTGCGCCCGGCCTCGATCGCCGAGCCAGTCCGCCAGTTCGGCGAATTCCAGCAGCGCCCGGCCCCACAGGCCGCACAGCGCCGCCGAGATGCCCTCGGTGTGCACGGCCGACCAGTCGATGATCACCCAGCCGAACACGTCGGTGGGCACGCCGGTGTCGTCCAGGAACGGTACGAACCAGCGCAGCACCCGCTCGGCCACCGGCAGCAGTTCGGCGATCTCCTCCCGATCGCCGACATAGCGGTACAGGTTCCACACCGAGTGCACCCAGTGCAGCGCCCAGTCCGGGATGACCGTGAAGTCGGCCCACTCGGCGTCCCCGGCCACCGCCATCGGCAACATCCCGTCCGAGCGCGGCGACGCGGCCAGGCGGGGATGCCAACGGGCCAGTCGCCAGTCGGAGTTGGTGGTCAGATCGACCATCTGGTGCACCACCGCGTCGCCCGTCCAGGCCCGCTGCTCGCGGGTGGGGCAGTCGACGTAGGCATCCGCCGAGCACAGCGTCACGGTGCGGCGGCCGACCCGCCAGATGTGTTCCAGCCGCGGGTCCGAGCAGGCGAACCATGCGTCGCCGGTGACCGGATAGGTGCGTTCGCGGACCGCCACGCGGTGCACGGTGACGCCGTCCGGGGCCTCGACCAGGACGCCCCGCAGGCCGTACGAGTCGAACGATTCCAGTGCGCGGCGGGTGCCGTCGGCGGTCACCGCCAGGCTCGCGTCGTGCTCGCCGGGCGCGGGCCTCCCGCTCGGGTCCACGAACTCGGCGGTGTGCACCACGATTTCGGCGCCGGCCGGGCCGTGGGCGTCGACCACCAGGGTGCCGGAGAGCACCTGCTCCGCCGTGTACGCGCCGCCCGGGCCCGGGGTCAGGATCGTCTCGCGCGGTTGTGGCCAGGTGATCGGCCGGCCGCCGAACGGGCCGCCCGGGTAGCTGGGCGGTTCGGGCCGACCCGGCTCGCCGGTGGTCATCGCCCGCCGCAGTACGGCCGTCGGCCAACCGGGATCGTGGTCGGGGCGCTGCCAATCGGCGGGCAGCGTACGGGCGTCGAGCAACTCGCGACCGCGCCCGGAGACGGTGCCGCCGCCGGGGGTCGCGGTCCACCCGTCCAGGACGCGGCCCTGCCAGCGCTCGTCGGTGACGAACCACGCGTCCGGACCGAGCCGGGCCTCCAGCACGAATGCGCCGTGCACCAGGTCGTTGCCGAACGGCGACGGCGGCAACCACCACGGAGTCGGACCGTCGTGGATCCAGGCGAGCGCGGTCACGACGTTGGCGCCCGGCCGCAGATGGGCGGCCAGATCGAGATCGTCGTACGGTCGGATGCGCGGATTCGCGCGCACCGGCCCACGCGCCACCTCGACCCCGTTCACCGCCAGGGCATACCCGGACAGCGCAACCACGCGTGTGGGCACCCGCTCGGGCACCCGGTCCAGATCGAGAACGGCCCGCAACGCGACGGCATGCCGCCCCGGTGGCCGCCCACCCTCCGGCTCGGCCCAAATCCACCGGGCCCGCCACCGCCCGGGCGGAAAGTCGGTACTGACGATCACGCGATCGTCCTTTCGTGTCGGAAGAACGGGGAAACCGGGGCCGGCCTGCGAACGGCCCCTGGGGGCGAACGATCCGCGGGCGGGCGAGGTGCGGATGGGGAAAGGGGCCGTGCCGCTATCGGGCCAGGTGCTCCCGGACCGCGGCCAACCAGGCGTCCGGGCGCTCCGTTTGCGGACTGTGCTTGGCTCCCGCGACGACGCGAAGCTCCGCCCTTCGGATGCCCGCGGCGAACTGTTCGGCCGCGCCGCGAAGCCGGCGGTCGTGTTCGCCGACGACGACGGTGACCGGGCAGGAGGGTTCGGCCAGCCGGCCGGCCAGCGACGGATACGCGCCCAGCGCCCGAGCGCAGCCCACGAAGGCGGCCGGGTCCATCCCGGTGATCGCGCGGGTCTGCCGCTCGCGCCGGGCCAGGTCCTCGGGCGTGGCGTCCGCCGGTGTACGGGTGAACGGCTTGAGCACGGTCAGCAGCGGGGCCAGGCCGAACCGGCCCACCACCGCGTTCATGCCCGCGCCGAGCACCCGCAGCAGCGGCGTGGAGGTGGGTTCGGCGGCGGTGTCCATCAGCACGAGCGAGCGCACCCGGTCCGGGTGGGCCAGCGTGTACCGCAGCGCCAGGACGCCGCCCATGGAGTGGCCGAGCAGATCGAACGGCTCGGGCAGCATGCGCTCGACGAACCCCTCCAGATCGGCGGAGAGGTGATCGAAGGTGTAGGCGGATCGGTCGGCGAACTTGGTGCTGTCACCGTGCCCGCGATGGTCGTACGCGAGCACCCGTCGATCCCGCGCCAGCAGCGGCGCGACGCCGTCCCAGTCGGCCAGGCTGCCGGCGAATCCGTGCAGCAGGAGCAGCGGTGCCGCGCTCGGGTCGGGCTCGGTCGCGGGCAGGTCGCAGTAGCGCAGATCCGCCGCGGAGAAGGGTGGTCGAGGGGGGTCGAAATGGTGCGATTCGGTCTCGCCGGGTGCACCGCCGGCGAGGAGTCGGGATGATGCCGTCCACGAAAGCCTTCCATCTGGCATGTATTCGATGTTAGCGTCCCGCCGACGTGATGTGACACACAAATCCACCCGGATTCGTCGGAGCCAGGGCCTCCGGCCGCCATGCCCGGCACGGATCCGCCCTCGCACGACGGCACTCCCGGCGCCGCCCACCACGATCGCGCCGATCCCGTGCTCGTCGACTCCACCGCCGATCCCACTTGCGAACCACCCGTGATCCACTGCTTCCTTCGAAGGACAGGTGAGCCGTTGTGTTGCTCCGAGGAGATGGACCCGCTCCGGCGCGACGTATCGCAGTAGGCGTCCTGCTCGCCGCCTTCGGCCTGACCGCTTCGGTCGGCTGTTCGGTCGAGAAGAAATCGGACGACAAGAAGGCCGCCGGCCCGGCCGCCGCCCCGAGCGGCCCGGCGCGAGGCGTTACCGACACCACCGTCAGGCTCGGCGTCGCCGCCACCGATCCGGCCCAGCTCAAGGCGTTCGGTGTGCCGAGCGAGGGCCCGGCGAGCAAGGACATGTACGCCGCCTGGATCGCCGCGCAGAACAAGCGCGGCGGCGTCCAGGGCCGCACCATCGAACTCGCCTTCCGCCCGTTCCTGCCCACCGGCCCGGCCGAGGCGCAGGCCGCGTGCGTGGAACTGAGCGAGGACAAGAAGGTCTTCCTGGCGATCGGCATCCTCACCGGGGACACCCCACTGTGCTTCACCGAGACGCACGGCACGCCGTACCTCGGCCAGTGGGGCCAGTCCGCCGAACGCGACCGCCGCTCCAAGGCACCCTTCGTCGCACTGGAGATGGCCGACGACCGCCAGCGCGCCGCCGCGGTCAAGGCGCTGCTCGACCAGAAGCTGCTCCAGGGCAAGAAGGTCGCGCTCTACTGGGAGGCTCAGGACGCCGCCGTCACCAAGAACACCGTCAAACCGCTCCTGGACGCGGCCGGTGTCGAGGTGGTCGTGCAGACCCCGCTGGACGACTACGGCACCGACCAGGCCGCCGGCGACCAGGCGTTGGACACCCTGGTCCAGAAGATGCGCTCGTCGGGCGCCGACACGATCCTCAACACGTCCAACTTCTCCAACCTGATGATCGCGCTGCAACGTGCGAACTGGCTGCCCGAGCAGGTGTACGCGACCTCGGCCCAGGCACTCAGCCCGGCCGTGGTCAAGACCACCGGGATCAAGCCGGCGACGATGCAGCGGGTGACGGTGGCCGCGCCGTACATCCCGACCAAGGCGGAACTGCTCGCCGATCCGGCGGTGACGACGTGCGTGGACGAGTACAACGCGGGCGGCGGCGAGCGCTTCGACGCGGCGGCGGCGAGCCGGGAGAGTCTGAGCGCGGTGGCCAACTCGTGCGCCGCGTTCCGGCTGTTCGTCCAGGCCGCGGACGCCGCCGGCCGCGACCTGACCGCCGCGTCCTGGCAGCGCGGCGCCGAATCGCTGACCAAGCTCGCACTGCCCGGCATGCCGCTCGCCTCGCTCGCCCCCGGCAAGCACAGCGCGGGCGACGCGGTGGGCGTGTACCGCTGGGACCCGGCACAGAACCAGATGCTCCCGGCGGGGCCACCGATCTCCGCCACGAAGTGACGACTCTTCGCCACGACGTGACGACGTGACGAGGGCCGAGGCACGAGGCAGACCCTGATGGCGACTGCTTCGACGGATCTCATTGCAGGCGACTGCTTTGACGGACCGTACGGCACAGCGACCGCTTCGACGGACCGCACAGGTCGGCGATCGCGTCGGCGGACCGCGCGGCTCGGTCACCGATTCGACAGACCCCACGGCCCGGCGCCGCATCACGGGCCGGACGTGGCGGCAACCACCCGCACGGCACGAAGTGACGGCACGCGAACCACGAGAAAGGCCGATCACATATGGACGGCGGCACCGCCGCACCCCAGCGCGACGACACCGCAGGCGAGCCGGGCAACCTGGCGGACCTCGCCGGTGCGGTCCTGGACGAATCACCTCGGGCCGGCGGGCGCACGTCGCCCGGCGGCCGGAAGTCGCCGCCGGCCCCGCAGAGCCCCGCCGCCGACGCCGACACCGCCGTCCCCGGCGTCGGCGGCGGTCCCGGCCCGGCCGGCGGGAAGCCGGCCGCCGAGCAACCGACCCTGCGTCAAGGACTGCGCCGGGGCGGCACGTCCGTGTTCACCGTGCTGCTGATCCTGACCGCACTCGACGAACTCGAAGGCGCCGCGCTCGCGGTGCTCGCCCCCGACATCCGGGACAGCCTGGGCGTGGGCAACGGCACCATCGTCTTCCTCGGCGTCGCCGCGGGCGCGTTCACCGTGCTCGGCGCGGTGCCGATGGGCTGGATCGCGGATCGCTTCCGGCGCGGTCCGGTGATCGGCATATCCACCGCGTTCTTTGCCCTGATGGTGTTCCTGTCCGGCTTCGCGACGAACGCGTTCATGTTCTTCTGGACCCGGTTCGGCGCGGGCGTGGCCAAGTCCAACAGCGGTCCCGTGCAGGGGTCGTTGTTGGCCGACACCTACCCGATCGGGATCCGGGGCCGACTCGGTGCCTCGATCGGGGTGTCCGGTCGGCTGTGCGCGGTGCTCAGTCCGCTGGTGGTCGGCGGCATCGCCGCGGCGGTCGGCGGGCCCGACGGCTGGCGATGGGCGTACTACCTGCTCGGCCTGCCGGTCGTGATCTTCGCCGCGTTCGCGTTCTTCCTGCCCGAACCCCCGCGTGGGCAATGGGAGAAGACCGAAGTGCTCGGCGAGGTGATCGAGGACGAGAACCCGCCGCCGATATCGATCGAGGCGGCGTTCGCCCGGCTGGGGCGGATCCGCACCCTCAAGACGGTGATCCTGGCCTTTGCGGCGATGGGCTTCGGCCTGTTCACCACACCCGTGCTGGGAAACCTGTTCCTGGAACAGGAGTACGGCCTGGACGCGTTCGACCGCGGCCTGGTCGGCACCGCCGGCGGCATCGGCGGACTGCTCGTACTGCCGTTCATCGGTCGCTACTACGACCGCCGCTTCCGCGAGGACCCGGCGCAGGCGCTGCGCCTGATCGGGTTGTTGATCGTGCCCTCGGCGCTGTTCGCGCCGCTGCAGTACTTCTCGCCCAACCCGGTGCTCTACACCGTCTTCGGCGTGCCGCAGATCGTGCTGCTGTCCTGCGCGTTCGCGCTGATGGGCCCGCTGATGCAGACGATCGTGCCCTATCGGCTGCGCGGCCTGGGCACCGCGATGGCGTCCATCTACGTGTTCTTCATCGGTGCCACCGGTGGTGGGTTGGTCTCCGCGCCGCTGATCGACAGCTTCGGCCCGCGCACCGCCGTGCTGATCACCCTGGTTCCGGCGACCGTGATCGGCGGTCTGCTGATCATGCGCGGCGCCGGGTATGTGCGCGACGACCTCGCGCTGATCGTGGCCGAGTTGCACGAGGAACACGAGGAACACGAACGCCGGCAGGCCGAACCCGATCGGATCCCGGTGCTTCAGCTCAACCATGTGGACTTCTCCTACGGTCAGGTGCAGGTCCTGTTCGACGTCGGCTTCGAGGTTCGGCGGGGCGAGGTACTGGCCCTGCTCGGCACCAACGGCGCCGGCAAGTCGACCATCCTGCGGGCGATCGCCGGCCTGGCCACCCCAGAACGCGGGGTGATCCGACTGGGTGGCCGTACAGTCACCTTCGTCGCGCCCGAGCAGCGGATCCGGCTGGGCATCGTGTCGTTGGCGGGCGGCGCGGGCGTGTTCCCCGGGATGAGCGTGCGGGAGAACCTGGAGATGGGCGCGTACATCCACCGCGGCGATCCCGAGCAGGTGCGGACCCGGATCGAACGTTCGCTCGCGCTGTTCCCGCAGTTGGTCGAACGGGCCGACGAGCCGGCCTCGGCGCTCTCCGGCGGGCAGCAACAGATGTTGGCGCTGGCCATGGCGCTGTTGCACGACCCCGAGGTGCTGCTGATCGACGAACTCTCGCTCGGGCTGGCACCGGCGATGGTGGCCGAACTGCTCGCGGTGATCGAGCGGTTGAAGGCCGAGGGCCTCGCGATGATCGTGGTGGAACAGTCGCTGAACGTGGCGATGTCGATCGCCGATCGAGCGATCTTCCTGGAGAAGGGCCGGATCAGGTTCGAGGGGGCGGCGGCGGATCTGGGCGAACGCGACTTCGTTCGGGCGGTGTTCCTGGGTGGGGATGCGGGGGCGGGGGGCCCGAGCGGGGATGGCGTGGGTGACGCGGGCGGGACGGACGGGGCCGCCGGTGAGAGCGATGGTGCGGGTGCGGGTACCGGTGCCGTGGTCGGCTCCGGGGCCGGGCCCGAGTCCGGAGTCGCTTCCGGGTCGGGCTCCGGCTCCGGCTTCGGCTCCGGCGGGACCGTAGGACCCGTAGGACCTGTAGGACCCGTCGGGCCCGTTGATTCCGCCGGACCTGCCGGACCGGCCGGAAAGGGCGCCGACCATGGCTGACCTGATGACTCGCCAGATCGCCTTCGACGGGCTGGTCAACGGCCTTGCGATCGGTCTTATCGCACTGGGCATCGTGCTGGTGTACCGCTCCAGTAGGGTGATCAACTTCGCGGTCGGCAACCTCGGTGTGATCGGTGCGGCGCTGCTGCCGCTCGCGGTGATCAACTACGGCGTGCCGTTCTGGGCCGCCCTGATCGGCGCGCTGCTGGTCGGTACGCTCGCCGGCACCATCGTCGAACTGGCGGTGATCCGACGGCTGTTCCACTCGGCTCGGGTGACCGTACTGATCGCCACCATCGGCGTCGCGCAGGCCTGCGTGGCGGCGGTGCGGGCGCTGCCCGACGTGGACGGCGCGGTTCGGGCGAGCTACCCGGTGGCGATCACCTCGCAGTGGGAGATCGCCGGAGTCCGGGTGACCGGCGCCCAGGTCTGTGTCCTGGTCGTGGTCCCGGTCGTGGCCGGCGCGCTGACCTGGTTCCTCGGCCGGACCACCCAGGGCCGCGCGGTCACCGCGTCCGCCGAGAACCCCAACCTGGCCCGTACGGTCGGGATCAGTCCCAAGATCGTGTCCACCGTGGTCTGGACCCTGGCCGGCCTGCTCTCGACCCTCGCGATGATCCTGATCGCGGGCCAGTCCGGCCGAGTCGCCGCCACCGCCGACCTGGGCCCCAACACCATGGTCCGGGCGATGGCCGCCGCGGTCGTCGCGGGGCTGACCTCGTTTCGCTGGTCGATGCTGGCCGGCGTCTTGATCGGCGTACTCCAGGCGGCCGTGCGGTTCAACTTCGTCGAACAGACCGGCCTGGTCGACTTCCTGCTGCTGTGCGCGGTGGTCACCGCGGTGTGGGTGCGCGCCCGGCGCGACGCCCGCACCGACGGCCGCGGCGGCGTACGCGCGTTCGCCACCGGACCGCGGCCGGCCCCGATCCCGGAACGGCTGCGCGGCATCTGGTGGATCCGGCACCTGAACCGGCTCGCCCTGGTCGTACCGCTCCTGATCGCCGTACTGCTGCCGCTCGTGGTCACCCAGGCCTCCCGGCACCTGCTCTACGGCACGATCCTGGCCTTCGCGATCTGCGCCTGCTCGCTCACCGTGCTCACCGGATGGGCGGGGCAACTCTCGCTCGGCCAGATGGCGTTCGCCGGTCTGGGCGCGCTGACCACGGCCGCTCTCACCCGGGGTGTCTCGATCGACATCGGCGCGGACCGCACGATCGCCTTCCAGGCCCTGCCGTTCGCGCTTTCCGCGCTGCTCGCCGCACTGGTCACGGCCGCGCTGGCGGCGATCGTCGGCGCCGGCGCCCTGCGGGTGGACGGCATGCTGCTCGCCGTCAGCACCTTCGCACTCGGCGTCGCCGCAGCCGGTTACCTCTACCGGCGGCCGTTCCTCACCGACGGCAACGCGTCCTCGGTGCCGCTGCCCAGAGGCGACCTGCTCGGCCTCGACCTGTCCGACGAACGCACCTACTACTACGTGCTGTTGGTCGTCCTGATCGTGATCCTGGCGCTGATCGCCCGGCTGCGTGCGCACGGCACCGGGCGGCGCACCATCGCGGTACGCGACAACCCGGAGGCGGCTGCCGCCTGTACCGTCGCGCCGCTGCGCACCAAGGTCACCGCGTTCGCGCTGTCCGGGGCGATCGCCGGGCTCGGCGGCGCGTTGCTCGCGGGCAGCGTGCAGAGTGTGCCGCTCACCGAACGCTTCTTCCAGGTCTCGGATTCGTTGACCCTGGTGGCCATCGTGGTGATCGGCGGCCTCGGGTCCACCGTCGGCCCGGTGATCGGGTCGGTGTGGGTGGTCGGACTGCCCGCGTTCTTCCCCGGCAACTCGCTCGTGCCGATCTTCGCCTCCAGCATCGGACTGCTGGTATTGCTCCTGTACTTCCCGGGCGGACTGACCCAAATCGCGAACGCGGCACGCGCGGCGCTGCTGCGCTGGGCCGAAGGGCGACTGCCGGCGGAAACCGGGCCGCCGACGCCTGCGCCGAAACCGGAACGCCCCCTGCGAGTTCGCGAGCGGACCGAGACGCCTGCGGCCTCGACCGACGCTCCGGTACTGGTCACCCGCGAGGTGTCGGTGCGCTACGGCGGCAACACCGCGGTGGATTCGGTGTCGATCCAACTGCGTCCCGGCGAGATCCTCGGCCTGATCGGCACCAACGGCGCGGGCAAGTCCACGCTGCTCAACGCGATCGGAGGATTCGCACCGGCGACCGGAACGGTCGAGCTGCTCGGCCGGGACATCTCGCGCCTGGCCCCGGCCCGGCGGGCCGCACTCGGCCTCGGCCGCACCTTCCAGGCGGCTCGGCTGTTCCCGGAACTCACGGTGCGGGAGACGGTATTGGTCGCGCTGGAGGCGCGCCGCCGCTCCGGGTTGTTGTCCACCGCACTGCTCCTGCCCGCCGCCACTCGCGCCGAGCGACACCGACGGACCGAGGCGGCCGATCTGATCGACCTGGTCGGCCTGGGCCGCTACGCGGACACACCGGTGGCACAACTGTCCACCGGCACCCGGCGGATCGTCGAACTGGCCAACCTGATCGCGCTGGACGCACGGGTGTTGTGTCTGGACGAGCCGACCGCGGGCGTCGCGCAACGCGAGACCGAGGCCCTGGGCCCGCTGCTGCTGCGACTGCGCCGGGAACTGGACGCCGCGATGATCGTGATCGAGCACGACATGCCGTTCATGATGTCGATCAGCGACCGGCTGTATTGTCTGGCCGCCGGACGGGTGATCAGCGAGGGTACGCCGGAACAGGTGCGCACCGACCCGGCCGTGATCGCCGGCTACCTCGGCACCGACACCCGCGCGATCGACCGGTCGGGGGCGGCGACCGCGGGCGGCGGTACCGCGGTCTCCCGTGAGGCCGGGGCCGACCTCGACGGTGATCGCGACCCTGACCGTGATCGCGACCGTGATCGCGGCCCCGATCGCGGCCCCGGAGCCGAGTCCAAGCCCATCCCCGCCCTGTCCCACCCCGCGCCCGACCCCGCGATGGAGAACTGACCCATGCCCCTGGACCCGCCGATTCAGCGCATCATCGACCTGCTGGCCGCCCACCGCGACACGAACGAACCGCCCGGGACCCTGGAGGAGCGGCGCAAGCTCGCGAACGCGACCATGCGGCTGGCCTTCACCGGCCGACCCGACGACGTGACCGCCACCGACCACCGGGTGCCGGTCGCGGACGGCGAGATCACCGTCCGGATCCTGCGACCGGCCGGACTGCCCGTCGTCGCCCCGGTGTTCTACTTCATCCACGGCGGCGGCTGGTTCCAGGGCGACCTGGACACCGCCGAGGTCGAACTCGGGCCGATCACCTCGCTGGTGCCCTGCGCGGTGGCCCTGGTCGACTACCGGCTCGCGCCTGAACACCCCTATCCCGTACCGCTGGAGGACTGCGTCGCGGGCTACGCGTGGCTGCACGCCAACCATGCCGAACTCGGCCTGGACCCCGAGCGCATCGCGGTCGGCGGGTGCAGCGCCGGCGGCAACCTGGCCGCCGCGCTGTGCCTGGTCGCCCGGGATCGCGAACTGCCGATGCCCTGTGCCCAGTTGCTCGACGTACCGTGCCTGGATCTGACCGAGATGGACACCGATGCCGACCCCGAGGCGATCCTCGACTTCGGTGGGCTGACCCCCGAGGCGTGCAACGAGTTCTTCGACCTCTATCTGGCCGGCGTCGCCGACCCGCGCGATCCCCGGGTCTCGCCGCTGTACGAACCCGACCTGAGCGGCCTGCCGCCGGCCGTGATCACCGTCGCCGAATACGATCCGGTCCGCGACCAGGGCGAACGCTACCTGACCCGGCTGCACGAAGCGGGTGTTCCGGGCGCGGCCTTCCGGGTGCTGGCCCACCTGCACGGCGGTTGGGTCATCCCCGGCACCATCACGCACGCCCTCGTCGGCGACCTCCGCGCGGCCTCCGTGCGCAGAGCGCTCACCGGGACACTCGCGCCCTGACCACGGCGCACGTCCGCCAACCGTAGTGCGCGCCCCGACCGCGGCGCGCGTCCGCCAACCGTAGTGCGCGCCCCGACCGTGGCGACGTCCGCGAACCGTAGTGCGCATCCCGACCGCGGCGCACATCCGCCCACCGGAGACGCGGGCCCGTCCCTGATCGGGGCGCCGGCCCGCTGACCCACAGCTCGAACGGTCGTTGTCGAACGCCGCGTGACCCTGCCGCAGTTCGTTCTCCGGAAGCCCGGAGCGCTCGGCGGCATGGCCCGCCCGGCGTCCGAGACCGACGCGGCCGCCGGCCGGCCCCTGGGCCATGCCGCCACGCGGCCATCCCGGCACGCCCACCTCACGGCCGTGCCCGCCCTGCGCCGTCGGGCCCACCCGGACCCGACGCGACCCGATGACCGACCCCATCCATCCCGCCACCCATCCCGCTCATCCCACCCATCCCGCTCATCCCGCCTATCCCGCTCATCCCGCCCAGCGCAGTTCGCGCCACCGTCCCCTTGCATCGCGTGATCCTTGGAGGTCAGGGTGTCCGTCCACAGACCCGTCCACATCCCCCCGCAACGAACAGCAGCACGCAGAGCGGCCCGCCGACGTGTCGGCGTGGCCCTCGCCTCGACCCTCGCCCTGCTCGCCGCGCTGTTCGGCGCGGTACCGGCGAGTTCGACGCCCGCCGCCGCGACGCCGCTCGTGCAGGGCAGCGTCGCGCAGTACGGCATCGCCAAGCAGCAGAACCTGCCGGTCACGATGTCCGACGGCACGGTCCTGCGCGTCGACGTCTACACACCGGCCGTCGCCGGCACCTCCACGCCCGCCGCCGGTTCGTTCCCGGTGCTGCTGACCCAGACCCCGTACGGCAAGGGCTCCACCGAGGCCGAGCTGTCCTGGTTCGTCCAGCGCGGCTACATCGCGATCGCCGCGGACGTGCGCGGCACCGGCACCTCCAACGGCTCCTGGTCGCCGTGGGCGCCCAAGGAGGGCCAGGACGGCGCCGAACTCGCCGCCTGGGCCGCCCAGGTGCCACACTCCGACGGCAAGGTCGGCCTCAACGGCGGCTCCTACGCCGGCATCAACCAGATCATGACCGCCGCGTCCGTCGGCCCGAACTCGCCGGTCAAGGCGATCTTCCCGCTGGTGGCCGGCAACGACCTGTACCGCGAACTGGCCACCATGGGCGGGATCCCGGATGCCGAGTTCATGTCCTTCTGGCTGACCTACACCGGCATCTCGCACATGACCGCACCGCTGGCCGAGGCACTGCGCCAGGGCTCGACGCAGAACATCCTGGACACCCTGACCCTGGAGCTGCAACACCTCGGTGGCGTCGCCTCTGCCAACCTGCCGATCCTGACCGGCCTGCTCGGCGGCGGTGAGCAGGCGTACGACGGCGCGTTCTGGCAGCAGCGCCGACCGGCGGACATGCTCGCGGGCGTGGTTGCCAACGGCGTGCCCGCGTTCCTGGTCGGCGGCTGGTACGACCTGTTCCAGCGCGGCGCGTTGATGAACTACGCCGGTCTGCAGAACGCGTGGGCGGGCCGCCCGGTCGGCGCGCCGATGATCGCCGGCCAGCCGGTCACCGACCGCTACCAACTCCTGATGGGCCCGTGGTACCACGACCCGCGCCAGGACCCGACGCTGGACCTGCCGGCCCTGCAACTGCGCTGGTACGACAAGTGGTTGAAGGGCATCGACACCGGCATCACCGGCAGCGCGAACCCGAACCCGCTGCACGTCAAGGAACTGGGCGGCAACCGCTGGCTGGACACCCGCAACTACCCGTTCACCGGCGCCGATCCCACCCGCCTGTACCTGGACCGCGGCCGCACCGGCAGCGCCCCGGCCTCCGCGAACGACGGCCTGCTCACCCCGACCGCGCCGACCGGCAACGGCAGCGAGTGGATCAGCTGGACCACGAACAACAGTCCGTGCACCCGCTCGACCGCACAATGGCTCGGCGGCTTCATCAAGGACCCCGCCTGCACCGACAGCAACACGGCGCGGGAAACCGGTTCGAGTTCGCTCGTCTACACGACCGCCCCGCTGACCGAGACCAAGGTGCTCGCCGGCCCGATCGGCGCCACCCTGTACGCGCAATCCAACACTCCCGAGACGCACTGGGTGGTCACCGTCACCGACGTGGCCCCCGACGGCTCCTCCGTCCCGCTCAGTTCCGGCGCCCTGGCCGGCTCCCACCGCGCCCTGGACCCGGCCCGCACCTGGTACGCCCCGGACGGCACCACCCTGATGCCGTACCACCCGTCCACCCAGGCCACCACGACATCCGTACAACCGAACCAGATCACCCGCTACGACATCGAGGTCTTCCCGACCTTCGCCTCGATCGCCCCGGGTCACCGAATCCGGGTGAACATCACCACGGCCGACACCCCGCACCTGGCCGCGACCCTGACCCAGACTCCGGGCCTGTTGGCCGGCATCTGGCAGGTGAAGTCGGGCCCGGCGAACCCGTCCTCGGTGACGATCCCGCTGGCGCCGACAACGGCCTTCGGAACGCCCTGCACGAGTGTCTGCCCGTGATGGGCTGACCGCTGCCACGTAGTTCGTGTGCGGGCGCCCGGCCGGGGATGTGCATCCTCGGCCGGGCGCCCGGCTGCGTCGGCGCTGTAGCGCCTGGCGGGGCCGTCGTGTCGAGGGTGTCGGCGCCGGCGAGGACCGGGGCGCTTCGGTGCTCCGTAGTGCGACGACGGCCTTGTTGACGTCGGGCGTCTGCGGCCTGGGTTGCCTGGGTTGCCCGGGCGGCGTGGCGGTTGCGGGTTGATGGAGCCCGAGACGGGATGGGGTCCACCAGTTCGACGGGTGAGTTCGACGGGTCAGTTCGTACGGGTCCGGCGAAGGGTGACTCCGTCCGGCAGGCTCCGTCCCGACGCGGCAGCCGCCACGCGGAGGTCCTGCCATGTGGGCCGGTGCTCCGCGGTGTCGCGACCGCATGGGCAGCGGTGGGCGGCGCGAGCGTTGAACGCGCCGACCACGCCGATCCACCAGTTCGACATCGCTTGCTCGTACATGTCGGGCAGGAGCGCCGTGCTCGGGGGCGCCAGATGGGCGAGGTAGACGCCGAGGTTCGTGCCGAACCCCACGAGGGGCGGGTACTCCGGCACGCGGGTGTGCCACACGCCCTTGTCCGTGACGACGACGCCATCAGGGCCGTCCGTGACGATGCCGAGGGTCAACGGCGGTGTCTCGACGCGGCCGACCGGCGCGTCGACGGATACGCCGTGCTCGTCGACCGACGGCGCCTCGTAGGCCGGGAAGACCGTGGGCAGCCCGGTCGTGGGGTGAGTCAGCACCAGCGGGCCGGTGGTGTGGCGGCCGATCAGCGATGTGTGCAGCGCTGCATTCAACTCGCCCATGGTCAGGGGAACCGTATCCAGCCAGGCCCGGCGGTGCGATTCGTGTTCGAACGAGCGGGGGAAACGCGTCCCCGGCACCTCCCATTCGAAGATGGCTTGGTCCAGGTTCGAACTGGGCAGCAACCTCGACTCCGCGAGGCGCAGGCCCGGCAGGAACATCCGGGCGACGTCCCCGGCGTTGGTGAGCGCGACCCCCTCGGCGGGGGACAGGCGATGAATGCCGACGGTGGAAGGCTCGCTGGACACGAAGGCTCCGAAGTTCGGTGCGGACAAGGGGAACACGGATCACTTGCACTTGCGGTTGGGCGCCGCAGGGGCGGGCTGCGGCGCCGGTAGCACGGGGTCGGCTACATGACACGGGACCAGGGCCGGCGCGCGTTCGATGGAGGCGATACCGGCGGTCTTCGGGTCAGGCCGCGCCGTTTCACATCATTGAGGTGAGGTCCGTCAGGACAGGCGCGGTCGCTCGTTCGGGGTACTCATGCTGCTGCCAGGACCACCGTGAACGTCTGGAATCCCGGCGTGCGTTCCTCACACGAGAACTCTCGGGACAGCTCTCGCACCATCGCCAGTCCGCGTCCGCTCTCTGCGTCCGGATCGGGCACTGTGGCCTCGGGCAAGTCGAACCTGGGCTGGGGAACGACGACTTCCAGAACGAACTCGTTCGCCTGCTTCCGCCAATGGACCCTCACCAGAACCTGCCTGCCCGGGGTGAGACGAGCATGCGTGTACGCGTTGGTCAGGAGCTCGACCATGACGAGAACGAGCACGTCACCGGCTATCTGCCACTGGTGGCAGGCCGCCAGCACGCACTTGCGAGCCCGCCTCACCGGGCGGTCTTCGCCGGGCATCAGGCTCAGGAAGCACGGCTTCCGCACACAGCCGGCGGAGCGGTCGAGACAGACGGAAGCGTCGGAAGGCACAACTGTCCCCTTGAGGTTGGGGCGGTCCGGTTCAAACGGGCTTGTTGCGGAACGTGATCCTGCATGCGCTCTGGGGTATTCAGCAATACCGTCACAAGTTCCCATCGGTTGCGTCAATGAAAATCCCAGAGATAATTTCTGAGTCCCTCGAACGAGCGACATCGACACGTCTGACGGTGGTGCACAATGAGCCCTCACAGGGAGGGCGGTCATGACGAGCACACGTGGGCCGGTCACCGGCGGAACCGTCGTTGGGCAACGCACGCTCGGCGCAATGCTCAAGGCGGAGCGCAAGCGGGAGCGCGGCCGGTCGCTGAAGTGGGTTGTGGAGAAGACTCAACAAGCCTTCTCGGTCAGCCGGTTGAGCCGCATCGAGAACGGCGATGCCAAGCCGACGCGGGCGGATGTCAAGCTGCTGATGAAGCTTTACGGCGTTCCGAAGGAGCAACAGGAGCGCTTCTACGAACTGTTGCCCGCAGAGGGTGCGCTACCGAAGCCACACCTGTGGTACGAGCCGTACAGCGGAATCCTGAGTGCGGATCTCTACCAGCGAATCGCGATCGAACACGAAGCCGTCCGATGTCAAGAGCACTTGCCTCTCGGTATCCCGGGACTGCTCCAGACTCGGGATTACGCTGCCCTGACGCAGCATGGCGCCTACTTGGCCATGGGTGCCGACGAGCGTGAAGACCACACGAGAGTCCGAATGCTTCGGCAGGAACGCCTGCACGATGATGAACCCCTCGTGCTGGTGGCTTACATCACCGAAGCCACGCTCTCCTTGACCTTCGGCGCAGGACCGGAGCTGATGGCAGCCCAGATCCGGCGCCTCGTCGACGAGGCTGCACACCCGAACATCACGATTCGTATCGTGCCCAATACCGCGGGGTTCAGGGCCATGTACCCATGCGGCATCAACCTCTTGGAGTTCGGCGACGCCAGCAGTTCGGTCGTGTATCTGGACGTAGTCGGCGGGAGCGTGCTGCGCGACAATGAGCGCGACATCCAACGCACGCTACGGGTCTTCGAGGAACTGGACAGGCAGGCGTTGCCGCAGGAGAAGTCACTCGATCTTCTCCATCGAAAATTGAGAGAGATCACGTGAGTCAGAGCGAGCACCCAGGTGCACCATGGCGCAAGTCAACGTACTCCGGCGAGGGCAACGGGTGTGTCACTGTTGCGCCGCTCGACGTGACCATCGGCGTCAAGGACAGCAAGCTCAGCGACAGCCCGGTACAGGAGTTCCCGCCCAGCGCATGGACCCGGTTCCTGCTCGACGGCATTCGCTGAGGTAGAACCGGCGGACTTCCGCCATAAATACGATCAACCGAGAGGACGGCCCCCGGCGTAGAGGGGCCGTCCTCGTTTGCGTCACCGTACTGTCCGCCCCTCGGGCTGGGGGCGGGTAACCGTGGATTCGTGGGGTCATTAAAGACGAACGTGGGGGTCGACAGGCCGACGGGGTCAATGACGTTGGGTGAATAGTTCTCTAACTGATCGTGATTGACGAGCCATGCGTGTCGCCCGTACGTTGAGAGAGGCCAGACCTCCGCGCGATCAGGGCTGTACCCCCGCGAGGACACGGTCCGCAAGTCGTCGCACAGCGGAGCCCAGAACGACTGTGTTGAGGCCGGCTCGGGGCAGACATGCGTTGGTGTCCGCGACACCAAGCACCGCGTCGGCGGCTTCGTCGTCGTATCCGACGGTGCCTGGCAGGACTTCCTGAACACGCACCGCTGATACGACCCCCAAAAACAGAGGACGCCCCCGGATGGTGGGGGCGTCCTCATCTGCGTCGACGCGCAGGAGCCAACCGGGGCTAAAGCACCCGTCGGGCTCGACGTGACCGTCGGCGTTAAGGGCAGCAGGCTCGGCGACAGCCCGGCACAAGAGTTCCCGCCAACCGCATGGACCCGGTTCCTGCGCGACGGCATGCGCTGAGGCGTCACCGGGCCGACTTCCGCCACGAGGCCGATCGTCCGAGAGGACGGTCGCCCGGCGTGGAAATCCGGCCTTGTCTGCGTTTCCGTAACTGTCCGAACCCGGGGCTGGGGGTGGTGGATCCGTGGGATGGGCGAACCTATCGGATTGGTGACGATGGGTCAATTATTCATGACTGATAGTGATTGACGCGCTGCGCATGTCGCCCGTACGGTGAGAGAGAAGATCTCCGCCCGAATCGGGCCATATCCGCGAGGATTACCGACCGGCGCGGCGTGCGCTTCGTTGCGGGTCGGGGCGAGGTGTACAGGGAGGGAACCGATGGGAGACCACAGCGGCGGTCCGGCGCCGATCGGCCCGCAGAAGCCCAACCCCCGGCCCAAGCCGGGCGGACCCGACGACCATCCGGACGGTTCCACGCCCGCCGGTCCCGGCACGCATCGCAAGGACGACAAGTGACCACCGGGATCGCCCGTCTCCTCGCGGACGCGGGTGCTCTTCCGCCCGGCTGGCAAAGCGCGTTCGACACCGTCCGTCGCGCCGACTTCCTGCCCGCCCGACTCTGGGCTTGGCGCAACGAGAGCGGATACACGCCCCTCATCGACCGCAACGCCGCCGGCGAGTGGGGACGCCAAGCTTGGGACCGGGTCGCCGACGACGACTTGGTGCTTGTCACCCAGTGGGATGACGGCGACCACACCGGCGACGTGCGTGGCGACAATCCCACCTCCTCCGCCTCCGCGCCCGCCGCGGTCGCCCGCATGCTCGACGCTCTCGACATCCACGGCGGCGAGGCCGTCCTGGAAGTGGGTACGGGCACCGGATACACCGCAGCTCTCCTGGCCGCGCGCGGCTGCCGCGTCACCACGATCGAGGTGGACGCCGAACTCGCCGAACGGGCCCGCAAGAACCTCGCCCGGGCCGGCTACCCCGGCGTCGTCGTCATCACCGGCGACGGCGCCCTCGGCCACCCCGCAGGCGGACCGTACGACCGTGTTCACGTCACCGCCGGCGTGCGCCACACCCCAAGGGCCTGGCTCGAACAGACCCGGCCCGGCGGGCTCATCGTCATGCCCTGGGGGACCTACTACGCCGGCCCCGACTGGACCACGGTTCTGACCGTCCACGGCACCCACCACGCGAGCGGACCCTTCACCGACCCCCTGGCGTTCATGAAGCTGCGGGCCCAGCGCGCCCGTTGGCCGCAAACATCGCTCCCGCCCGAGTGGATGGATACCGCACGCGCGTCCGAGCCGGACATCGACATCGCCGACATCACCGGCGCGTTGTACGACCCGGTCGAGTTCGTCATCGGACTCCATGTGCCGCACTGCGTCCCGCAACGCGTCGACCACCCCGAGAGCGTCAACCTGTGGCTGTACGGCGCCGATACGGGCGAAGGCGAATCCATCGCCGTGGCCGCGTTCGGTGATGGCTACAACCCCCAGGCGCTCCAGGCCGGTCCCCGAGACCTGTGGGGTGAAGTGCAGACGGCCTACCACCGCTGGGCGGATGCCGGGAAACCCGCCGCCGATCGCTTCGGGTTGACCGTCGTCGTCGATGCCGACGGCACGGTGGAACAGCGTCCCTGGTACGAGTCACCCGACCGCGAACTGCCGTCCCGGCACCGACATACCCGGTGACGCCTGGTCCCGGGCCACTACTCGGCGGGTTGGTGGGTAACGCGCCTCGGTGGATGCCGGGGGCTCGTGGCCGGCCGGGCGCACAGGTTCTCGCGGACGCCGGCGTGGCCCGACCGCGGCGTGGTCGGCGAAGGAGGACCGTAGGGACGTCCGGTCCGCCAGGGCCGGTTCCGCTGGGTAGGCGGAGGGTCGTGGGGTCCGTCCGTGGCCGCGGCGTCAGGGGCCGTTTCGCCGACCCTCGACGCGATACGACCGGACGAACCGGCGCCCGTGCCGTGTAACCGGACAATCCGCGATACTCCGAGCACACATCGTCGCCGTGGTTGGTTCCACGTGGATTCGTGGTGGCCCCTGGACCGCCGATCCCGGTCCGTGCGCCCTCCGCCCATCGGCCGGGATCGGGGCTCTGCGATCCTGGCCGGATGCAGGTTGGGTTGCTTGGCGGGGTTCGGGCTCGGGACGATGACGGTGCGCCGATCGAGGTCGGTGGGGTGCGGTTGCGCATGCTGCTGGCCCGGCTGGCGTTGGACGCGGGTCGGGTCGTGTCGGTGGACGCGCTGGTGGACGGGCTGTGGGGGGCTGAGCCGCTCGCGGATGCCGGGAACGCGGTGCAGACGTTGGTGTCGCGGCTGCGCAAGGTGTTGCGGCCGGCCGGCGTGTCGGTGGACCTGGTTGGTGGCGGTTATCGGCTCGGCATCCGGGCCGAGGACGTGGACGCGCATCGCTTCGAGGAACTGGCCGCGCACGGGCGCCGCGAGTTGGCCGCGGACCGGCCGGACGAGGCGGCCTCGGCCCTTGTGGAGGCCCTCGCGTTGTGGCGGGGGCCGGCGCTGGCGGACCTGGCGGAGGCGCCGTTCGCCCGGGCGGTCGCGGCGCGGCTGGACGGGTTGCGGGTGGACGCGGCCGAGGACCGCTTCGAGGCGGAGCTGCGCTTGGGCCGGCATGCCGAGGTGCTGGCCGACCTGGAGGCGGCCTGCGCCGCGCACCCGCTGCGCGAACGGACCGCGGCGATGCGAATGCGGGCGCTGTACGCGGTGGGCCGCCAGGCGGATGCGCTGGCCGGGTACGAGGACATCCGGGGCCGGCTGGCCGGGGAGCTGGGCGTGGACCCGTCGGCCGAGCTGCGGGAGACCCATCTCGCGGTCCTGCGCGGCGAATTGCACCGGCCCGCGGCGCGTTTCGAGCCGGCCGCGGCTCCGCCGCTCCCGGCCCGGCTGACCGGCTTCTTCGGGCGCGACGACGAACTGCGGCTGCTCGCCGAGCTGATGGCCGGTTCCCGGTTGGTGACGCTGGTCGGCTCCGGCGGCGCGGGCAAGACCCGGCTGTCCGTGGAGGGGGTGACCCGGCATCAGGCATACCGGCGTGGGCGGGTGTGGTTCGTGCCGTTGGCCGGTGTGGGCACGCCCGACGGGGTGGCCGACGCGGTGTTGTCCGCGCTCGGCTCGTGGGATCTGCGTTCCTCGGACGGTCGGCCGCGCCGGACCGGCACCGCGCTGGAGCGGATCGCCGAACTGCTCGACGTCGGTGCGGCGGTGCTGATCCTGGACAACTGTGAGCACCTGGTCGACGCGGCGGCGGAGCTGACGTACCGGCTCCTGGACCGGTTGCCGCAGTTGACCGTCGTCGCCACCAGCCGGGAGCCGCTGGGCATCACCGGCGAGGCGCTGTGCCGGGTCGGCCCGCTGCCGGTGCCGACCCTGGTCGGCGATGCGGCCGCCGACCTCGCGGCGGCGGCGGATGCGGCGGCGGTGCGGCTGTTCCTGGATCGGGCCGGCGCGGTGCGGCCGGGGTTCGTGCTCGACGCCGGCACGCTCGGCCCGGTGGTGGAGATCTGCCGACGGCTGGACGGAATGCCGCTCGCCCTGGAACTGGCCGCCGCGCGGCTGCGCGCGATGAGCGTCGAGCAGATCGCCCGGCGACTGGACGACAGGTTCCGCCTGCTCGCCTCGGGCAGCCGGGCCGAGCCGCCGCGTCGGCGCACGTTGCATGCGGTGGTCGAGTGGAGCTGGGATCTGCTGGCCGAGCCGGAACAACTGCTCGCCCGGCGGCTGTCGGTGTTCCCGGGCGGCGCGACGGTGGCCGCGCTGGAGGCGGTGTGTGCCGACGAACTGCTGCCCGTGGACGATGTGTTCTACGTACTCGGCTCGCTGGTGGAGAAGTCGATCGTGGACGCGGTCGGGGAGGGCGAACCGCGCTACCGGATGCTGGAGACGGTGCGCGCCTATGCGGCCGAGCAGTTGCTGCGGGCGGGTGAACAGGCCGGGTTCGCGGCCCGGTTCGAGCGCTACTTCCTGGCGCTCGCGCACGAGCAGGACCCGCTCCTGCGCACGTCCGCGCAGTTGGAATCGCTCGCGCTGTTGGATGCGGAGTACGACAACCTGATGGCCGCGCTGCGGGCGTTCGTGGACGCCGGGCGGGCGGTTGATGCGGCCGGGTTCGCCGGTGCGTTGTTCTGGTACTGGGGGATACGCGGGATCGGTGCGCCGTTCGAGACCATCGTGCCCGAGGTGCTGCGCTTCGGCGACGCGCTGCCCGAGCACGCGCGGGCCGCGTTCGCCGTGATGCGCCTGTTGGCCGGGATCGGCGCGCCGCGACTCGCGGACGGCGAGGAACTGCGTTCGCTGCTCGAAGCCTGCGCCCGGGCCGACGTGTTCGCGCACTACCCGGCGCTCGTGGTGGGGCTGCCGCTGGCTGCGTTCCTGTCCGGGAACACCGAGGCGGGCGAGCGCGAACTGGCCCGGATGGCGTCCGGGTCGGATCCGTGGGTCCGGGCCTGTTCGCACTGGATGACGGACTTCGTGCACACCGATCGTGGTGACTGGGAGGCGGGGGCGAGTGCGCGGGCCGAGGCGCTGGCCGGGTTCGCGGCGGTCGGCGATCGGTGGGGTCTGGCGACGGCGCTGATGGCGATCGGTGCGCACCACTCGATTCGCGGCGAACACGAGCCGGCGATCACCGCGTTCGAGCGCGCGGTCGCGCTTGCGAGCGAACTGGGAGCCGCGGACGACGCGTCGCTGTACCGGGGCACGCTCGCCGCCGAGCGCATGCGGGCGGGCGACCTGGCCGGCGCACGGAGCGAATTGGCGGCCGCGGAGCGGCAGGCGTTGGCGCGCGGACATCGCTATCTGGAACTCGCGGTACTCTCCGGCCGCGCCGAACTGCACCGCAGAGTCGGGGAGTTCCCGGACGCCGAGAAAATGCTCGACCGCCTGGAGGCACTCGCCGAAAGCCTGTCGCTGCCCGCCGAGATGGTCGGCGACATGCTCGCCCAGGGGCGGTTGGCCACGCTCCTCGCGGCGGCCGAGGAGGGTACCGACCCGGTGTCGACGGATGGCATGCACGAGATCGACGCGAGGGCGTCCGGCACGACGGATCGGGCCGCTCGGGCCGATCGGGGGCCCTCCCGCACGACGACGGGGGCCGCCGTCGAGTCCTCCGCGGGCACCGATCGGGCCGACCCGGTGCCCTTCGGCACCGCGACGCGGGACGACGCCGGGTCCTTCGCGCGCATCGATCGAGCCGACCCCGGGTCCTCCGCCCGCGTGGATCGGGCCGACTTGCTCGCGCGGGCCCGGGAGTTGTTGCCCGCGACCTCCGCCGCGGCGGTCGCCCGTCGCGATCTGGCCGACGTCGCGCCGACGGCGGAACTGCTCGCCGCGGTGTTGCGGTGGGAGGGGGATCCGGTCGGCGCGGCCGAGGTGCTCGGGCTGAGTGCGGCGTTGCGCGGCATCTTCGACGCGGGCAGCCCGGATCTGCGATTGCTGGTGGACCGGCTCGTGGCGACCCTGGGCACGGCGGGCTACCGCGAGGCGTACGAGCGCGGCGCCGCGCTGCCCCGGGAACAGGCCCTGGGCGCCGTACTGGCCCGACTCGCACCGGTCACCGTGTCGAACGCACCTCAGTAGGACTGGAGTTCGAGCAGGGTGCCGGCCGGATCGCGGACGTGGGCGGTGTGCAGGCCCTCGCCCCAGCCGGGCGGTGGGTGGGCGGTGTGACCGGCCGCGCGCCGTGCGCCAGACACAGTGCGTACGCCGCGTCCAGGTCGGCGACCCGGCTGGAGGCGGATGCGCACGAGGTCCGGGACCGGCTGCTGGAGCCGTTGAACGCCTCCGAACGCGGGTTTTGAACGAGCTGTTGCTGCGGGTGCACAAGCAACTCCCGTACTGAGCAAGCGCGTCGAGTCCGACGGCGGTCGCGTCGACGGTCGGTGATCGGCGATCGACGTGGCCTGCCGATCGGGTTCGCATCTGCCGGTCGTATGCGCATCATCGGGTCGCAAATACCAGCCGATCTGCCACGTCGGTTCAGAGATGTATTTTGTGTTCGGACCCTTTGGCATGGGCATGATCCGGAACGGTGGCCGAACGGGTGATCACGCGATCGGAAGGAGCAGCGGTGAGCGATCGCGAGATCCGGGAGGTCGGGCTGGACGGGGAGTTGACCAGGGTCGCCGGGACCGAGGTGCGCATCGTCGTCGACGGCATCGCAGCCTGGGGCATCGAGTGGGTCGACGGCCCGACGGTGGATCGTATGCGCGGACACGTCGCCGCCGTGCGCACCGCGCGACGCCGTGTCGCGCCCCCCGAGCATCGGCTCGCCTACCGTCGCCGGCAGAGCCCGCGGGCGTGGGCCGCGCGAGCGATAGCCGTGCTGCGGGACGCGAACTCGGCCCGCGCGGTGGCGGCGGGCGCGGCGTTGCGCCGCAATCATCCGGCCGCACAGGGTTGGCGGGCCGGCGGCCTGACACCCGAGGACCACGCGCTGCTCGACCTGGTCCAGCGGTTGTCCGAGGGCGTCGCCGACCCCGAGCGCGCGGACCGGCCGGAGGACGAGCCGCTGATCCGCCGACTGCTCGACGAGGGAGACCATTCCAAGGAAGCGATGTGCAGGCTCCTCAACGGCGGCTCCGGCGGCTCCGACGGGCCGGACGGTCCGGGCATCGGTAGCGGTCTCGGCCTCCGCCTCGCTCTCGGCGTCGATGGCGGAACCGCCGAGAAGCCACGTGAACGGGTGCGGTTGCGGCTGGTCCAGGGGGGCTCCGGGCGCTGAGTACGGCAGCCGGCCGCCGCGTGCGCAGCCGATCGGGTGCGGTGTGTCGGCGGGTTGGAAACGTACAAGACGCGCGCTGGCGCCATGGTCGAGAATCGGGTCATGGAGATCAAGCCCGTCAACCTCACCGAAGCGCTGGCGACCTTCGAGGACGTGTACAGCCCTCGGATCGTGGCCCGGATGAACGACTACGACGTGCGCATCGCCCACACCCTGGGTGAGCACGTGTGGCATGTACACGAGGACACCGACGAGTTCTTCCTCGTCCTCGACGGGCGGTTCGACATCGCACTGCGGGAGGCGGACGGCGGTGAACACACGGTGGTGCTGCGGAAGGGGGACACCTTCGTGGTGCCCAAGGGCACCGAGCACAAGCCGTCGTCGCCGGGCGGCTCCATCCTGATGTTCGAACCCACGGGCACCTCGACCACGGGGGACCGGCACCTGGGCGAGATCCCGGACCACGTGGACAGCACCACCGGCCACCGACTGGCCTGACAACGCCCGATGCGACGCCCCGGGGCGCCGGCCGGGCGCGGCAGCCCCGGACGGACGGCGCACAAGGGCTGCGCGGCCGCAGGTGCGCACCGGCAGGCGCCCATCCGCAACAGCTCCCTGCCCGCAGGCGCTCACCGGCAGGCGCACCCGCAGCAGTGCCCGACCGGCGCCCACCCGCCTGCCGCGCACCCGCCGCCAACCGCGCCCACCCACACCTACGCCCCGGTCGCCACGAAGCACCGATGGTCGGCCCCGGTCAGCCGAACGCCGCCGCGAACCGGGCGCGTACGTCGCCCAACCGCTCCACCGGTTCGTTGGCGAAGACCAGACGCAGATGCGTACTCCCCTGCGGCCCCCAGCCGTTCATCGGCGTGGCCGCGATCCGGCCGAGCCGGAACAGCCGTTCGGCGGCGACCTCCGGGGCCAGGCCCATCGCGGCCGTGTCGATCAGCAGCGACCAGCCGCCGTGCGGTCGGATGCACGGGTAGTCGGCGAGTGCGTCCAGGATGGTCGCGCAGCGCTCCCGCCAGATCGCGGTCGCAGTGGCAACGTCGGCGTCCGCGTCGGGCGCCGACAGCGCGGCGGCGACGGCCGCCTGACCGATGCCGACCGGGCAGACCACGTTGCTCAGGCCGACGAGTTTGACGTCGGCCATGATCTCGGCGGGCCCGACAACCCACCCCACCCGCCAGCCGATCATCCGCAGTTCCTTGGAGGCCGCACCGCACGTGATGGTGCGGTGCGCCAGCCCGGGATGTGCCGCCGGATGGTCGGGAGCCCTGCCGTCGAACCGGATGCGCTCCATCGCCGCGTCGTGGATCACCCAACAGTCGTGCTCGGCCACCGCACGGGCCAGCGCGTCCCAGTGCGTGTGGTCGAGCAGCGCGCCGGTGGGCATCGCCGGGGACATCACCAGCACGGCGGCGGTGTTCGGGCCGACCGCGGCGGCGAGTTCGTCCGGATCGGTGCTCCAGCCGTCCGGGCCCGCGGTGCACGGCACGTGGCGCGGAACGCCCCCGGCGAGGCGGATCCGGTTGACCAGGCCGGCGTAGATCGGGTCGGCGAGCACCACCTCGCGGCCCGGCTCGACCGTGGCGAGCAGCACGTCGAGGATGCCGTTGAGCCCACCGGCGGCGTTGATCACCTCCTCGTACGGGTCGTACGCGCGTCCCGCGAGGCGGCCCACGTGCGCCGCGGCGGCCTCGCGCAGGGCGAGCGAACCGTGGAACGGCAGGTAGCTGTTGGCCGCGTCGTCGTCGATCGCGGCCCGGGTGGCGGCGAGCGCGACGGCCGGCGGGCGGATGTCGGTGTCGAGGTTCTCCAGACGCAGCAGGTCCGGACCGTGTGCGGCGTCGGCGGCGTCGCCGACCCTGTCCACGCCGATGCCGGGGATGTGCTCCAGGCGGGAGACGCGCATGACCATGTTCTTCCATCCCTACGGAGTCGAGGAACGTGCCTACGGAGTCGAGGAACGTCCCTGCGGTGTCGAGGAAACGCCTCGAACGCCGTCGCGGAGTGCCACTGCGCCGTTGCGTAGCAGCACAACGGAGTCGGGAACGCCTCGACGGAGCCGAGGACTGTCCCAAGGAGCCGAGGACCGTCCCAACGGTGTCCAGGCGGCACCGGCACGACGGGCACGTCCCCACGGTGTCCGGGAGCGTGGGCCAGGAGCGCCGGCTCACGTGTACCGGTAAACTGGTACGACGATCCAGCATAATGAACGGCATGACCATCGCAAGGGAAATCGGACACAACATTCGGGTGCTGCGTGAGGCGGCCGGCCGCTCGCTCGCCGACCTCGCCGCGAGTGCGGGCCTGAGCAAGACCACGCTGCACGGCATCGAGCAGGGCGAGGCCAATCCCACGCTGAGCACGCTGTGGGCCCTCGCCGGCGCGTTGGACGTTCCGCTGGGCGGCCTGCTCGACGGTGGCGCGCCGGCGGTCACGGTGGTCCGGTCCGACCAGGGGCCGCAGGTGAGCGGCGAGGCCGTGCACGCCCGCCTGCTGCACCGGATGCACGTCCGCGGCTGGGTGGAACTGTACGAACTCGACGTCACCGACGCCGAACAGGTCTCGGCGGCGCATCGTCCCGGCGTCGAGGAATGCCTGCTGGTCACCGCCGGCCGGATCGAGAGCGGGCCGGTCGCCGACCGTCGGGAGTTGTCGACGGGCGATTCGATCCGCTTCGACGCGACCCGTCCGCACGTCTACCGGGGCCTGGCCGACGACAACCGGGCCGTGTTGCTGATGGTCCATCAATAGTTGCCGAGGGCCCGACGACGACCATCGCGAAACCGGCCGTGCCGCCCGCCGCCCGCCGGCCGGATTTCACCCTTCGTGTTGCCGCCACCACACGACTGTGACCGGGGTCTCGGTACTTTGGCCAAGTATTGCGGTGCCAAAGCGAGTCGGCGAAGGGTTGACTCCCTTCATGGCAACCACACTCGTGCCCGAGAGTCCGGTACGACCGGACCAGCCGGGACCCTACGGCATCGGCACCATCGAGTTCCCGTTCTGGACCGGTGGACCCGGGTTCACCCTCGCCAAGATCAGCTACCCGGCCGAGCACGACGGCTGGTTGGCCCCGGCCGACAAGTCCGAGGGCGCGTACCCGTCCGTCGTCCTCGCGCCGGCGACCTGGACCGGCTCGAACATGTACGACTGGTTCACCGACTACGTGGTGCGGCACGGCTACATCGTCTTCCGCTACTTCCCGGAGAACATCCTCGCGCTCGACCCGCACGTGCACGCGGACACCATCAGCGATGCCATCGACAAGCTGATCGACATCGACGACGACCGGTTCAACCCGCTGCGCGGCATGATCAAGCAGGACGCGTTCGCGGCGGTCGGGGTGTCCCTGGGCGGAGCCGGCGCGCTGGTCGCGGCGGCCCGGGACAAGCGCATCCGCGCGGTCATGGGCTTCGCGCCCGGCCGCAACGTCAAGGAACCCGACCTGTACGCGCTGATCGACGCCGACGTCGCCAAGGTGAGCGCGCCGACGCTGATCGTGTCCGGGCAGAACGACAAGATCTCTCCCGGATCGGGCGTGCACTATCTGGACCTGGTCCCGCAGGGCTACAAGGCGTACGTGGAGATCAGCGGCGGCAACCACGTGCAGTTCCTCGATCCGAGCGACATCGACATCCACCTGCCCGGCCTGCCCCGGGACGGCAAGCCCGGGATCGGCTTCGCCGAACAACACGCGATCACCAACGTCTACGCGACCGCGTTTCTGCACGCGGCGCTGAAGGGGTACGGCCACTGCGAAGGGTACGTGTCCGGCGAGGACGCGGTGATGGCGCTGAAGAACGGCCAACTCTCCGACCTGCGTTCGCACGCCGGACCACTTCCGCTGCCGTTCCCGGCGGCGACGAGCGGCGTACGCGGCGCGGCGGTGGCGGCGAGTACGGCGGCGGCGTCGGGGAACCTGGTCGAGGCGGCGAGCACGGTCGCCTCGGCGGTGCTGCTGCGCGTCAACGGACTGGTCCGGGACGTGGCTCGCGGGGTTGAGCGGGCGACGGTGGCGGTGGAGAAGCGCATCGTGGGCTGACCGACATCGGGATCCGGGCGGGCCGGTGCGGGCGTGGGCCTGGTGCGGTGGTGGCTCGACCGAGACCGGGAGCGGGGCCGCCCGGTGTCGGGCGTGGCCTCGGAACGGTGGTGGGTAGATCGAAACCGGGAGCGGGGCCGGGGCCGGCGGGTGTCGGGCGTGGCCCCGGTGCGGTCGTGGGTTGACCGACGTCGGTAGCGAAGCCGGCCGGTGTCTGGCGCGGCACCGGCTCACTCGCCCGCGTCACTGCCGAAGGATTCGGCGGCGGCGCGGGCGAGTTCGTCCTCGTACTGTGCCGCGTCCCCGCTGACCCCGACCCCGCCCACCGGTCGGCCGTCGACCAGGAGCGGATGGCCGCCGCGGCCCAGGTACCAACTCCCGTGCTGGACGAAGCTCTGCGCGAACACCGGCCGTTCGCCCAGCTGTTGCTCCATCGTCGCGGTGGGCCGGCCGAACGCGGCCGCCGTACGGGCCTTGGCCGTGGCCAGATCCGCGCTGAACCGCAACGCCCCGTCCATGCGTTCGAACGCAACCGGTACGCCGGCGCCGTCCACCACCGCGACGCTCACCGCGCGCCCGGCCGCCGATGCCGCGGCCACCACGTTCCGCACGATCGCCCGCGCGGCACTCGCGGCCACATCGTGGTTCGGCACGACGTGCCCGGCCCGGTTTCCGTTGCCCATCGTTGCTCCCGTGTCGTCGGGCCGCGCGAACCCGGCCGGACCGCGCCGGGCCCGGGGAGAACCGGGACGGGGCGGCGCGGCCACCAGGATCCGCCGGACAGGGCCCAAGGGTGCCGGCGCGGCGATGATCACGGAAGGGCCGATTCGGGCCCGGATTCGGGGCGTATGGGTGGCGGACACGGACTCGCCCATTCGGTGTGGTTCGGCGGCACGCGCGTTTCCGGCATCGACCCCGCGTCGACCCTGAACCCATGGCCGACCGTGAACCCGTGAACCAAGCCGTACTCGTACCCGCCGGTGCCGACGTCGTCGGTGCGCAGGGCA
The DNA here is from genome assembly GCF_055557415.1 of Embleya sp. L77. NCBI lineage: Bacteria > Bacillati > Actinomycetota > Actinomycetes > Kitasatosporales > Streptomycetaceae > Embleya > Embleya sp. L77. The sequence goes on along the minus strand of NZ_CM145710.1, from coordinate 1,506,642 downwards.
TCCGGATGAGCGAACGTGTATCCGCCGCGACCGTGGGCGCCGGCCGCCTGTGCGGCTTCTTCGCCACGCTCGGACCGGGCGAGCGGACCGCGGTGCACCACCACGAGGGCGAGGAGACCGTCGTGCTGCTCACCGCGGGCAGTTGCGACGTCTTCTCCGGCGCCAGGTTGGCGAGCGGGGTGCACATGAAGGTGGGTGACGTCGTGTTCATCCCGTCCGGCTGCGTGCACCAGGTCCTGGCCGGCCCGCACGGATTCACCGTGTTCGAGGTGCGATCCGGCGCCACGGACCACACCGTGCTCGTCGGCCCCCCGTGATCCGGTCCGGGTGTGCCCGCGGCTCTTCGTCCCGCCGGCCCCGGGTCCGGTTCGCGGCCGGGAAACTGCCCTGCCGTCGATAACCATCGGCTATCACCGGTGGTCTTGGACCGGACGTCGGCCCGCACGGCAGGGTGATGGCACGGGAAACGCACGCCGACGACGACTTGCCGAGTCGGCGGGGACGATCACAAGGGGGAACCGCACGATGAGCAGGATCTGGTTGGTCACCGGCGCGAACAGTGGCTTCGGACGGGCCGTCACCGAGGCGGCCGTGGCCGCCGGCGACACCGTGGTGGCCGCGGCGCGCCGGCCCGAGTCGTTGGCCGACCTGGTGGCGGCACACCCGGATCGGATCGAGGCGGTCCGGCTGGACGTGACAGACGCGGCCGGGATCGAGAGCGTGGTCACCGAACTGGTCGCCCGGCACGGCCGGGTCGACGTCCTGGTCAACAACGCCGGTCGCACCCACGTGGGCGCGCTGGAGGAGACCACCGACGCGGAACTGCGTGCGCTGTTCGAAGTGCACGTCTTCGGCCCGGCCGCGCTGGTGCGCGCCGTGCTGCCGCACATGCGTGCCCGGCGGTCCGGGGCGATCGTGCAGCTGAGCAGTATGGGCGGGCGGATGTCCTTCGCGGGCTTCTCGGCCTACAGCGGCACCAAGTTCGCCCTGGAGGGCATGTCCGAGGCGCTGGCCGACGAGGTGCGGCCGTTCGGTATCAAGGTGCTGGTGGTCGAGCCCGGTGCGTTCCGAACCGGCCTGATGGGCGCCGCCGGTGCCAGTGCCGAGATCGCCGCGTACTCCGAGGGCGCGGTGGGCACCACACGACGCATGGTCGGCGCGGCCGACGGGCAACAGCCCGGCGATCCGGCCAAGGCCGCCGCGGCGATCCTGGCCGCGCTCGCCGACGACGCCACCCCGCTGAACCTGCCGCTGGGCGCGGACGCGGTGGATGCGATCGTCGGCCGGCTCGACACCCTGCGGTCCGAGATCGAGGCGTGGGAGGAGGTCGCCCGCGCCACCACGTTCGACACGTGAGCGGGGGGGGCCGGGCGGGCATGTACCGGGCCGGGTCGGCATGCACCGGGTTGGGCCGGCACGTACCGGGCTGGGCCGCACGCACCGGGCTGGGCCGGCATGCACCGGGCCGGGTCGGCACGCACCGGGCTGAGCCGGCACGCACCGGGCCGGCTGCGGGCGACCGGGGCTGGAGGGTCGCGGCTGCGACTGTCGGGTGGGTTGCGGGTGGTCGGTACGGTTGCGGGTGGTCGGTACGGTTGAGGGTCCGGGTCGTACGTCCCGGTCCGGACCAGGAGGCACCATGCACACGCGCGTGATCGACAACCCGGCGCAGTCCCGATTCGAGCTCCACGTCGGCGGCGATCCGGCCGAACTCGCCGGATTCGCCGAGTACTTTCCCGGCGAGGACGACGTGATCGCGTTCGTCCACACCGAGGTCGATCCGCGCTTCGCGGAGCACGGTCTGGGCGACGTGCTGGTGCGATCCGCGCTCGACACCGCACGCGAGCGCCGGGTCGGGGTGGTGCCCAACTGTGCCTACCTGCGCGGCTGGATGATCGAGCACCCCGAGTACCTCGACTTGGTCCCGGAGCGGCACCGGCCTGCCCTTGGGTTGTGATTCGAGCGAAGGGTGTCGGCGGCCGTGCCGGCCTGGCAGTCTTGACGCACGGGCGCCAGGGGGTGATCCGGGTGGATGCGCGTGATGCGCGTTGATGCGTGCGATGCATGCGATGCGTGCGATGCGCGTGATGCGCGTGATGCGCGTGAATTCTCCGAGGAGCGTTGATGGGGAAGTCCCTGCGGGATCGGATCGGCCCGGAGCGATTCGACCAGCTGATGGAGGAGGGCGTCCGGAAGGCCGTGGCCGAGCTGCATGCGGCCGGCCTGCCGTCGGTCGGCACCGACGAGACCGGTCGGATCTGCAAGGTGTACGCGGACGGCACCAAGGTGTACATCGACGACGAGCCCGAGTGAGCCCGAGCCCGTTCGGGGCGGCGGGCTTCGGTAGGCGGTGCGGGGACGGGGGCGACGCGGCCGCCGGCGGTGCGGATACGGTGGGACGCGCGAGTGCGGCGATCGGTGTGGCCGAAGGGCGTGCGCGCGGACCACATTGCCCGGGCCGCAGGTCCCGATCGTGACCCAGGAGGCAGCGGTATGGAAACGCGTGTGAGCGACAACCCCGCGCAGTCCCGCTACGAGATATTCACCACCGCCGAGGCCGCTTCCGACACCTCGACGGGCCCGGTCGCCCCGCCGCTGCGGGCGACCGAACTCGTGGGCTTCGCCGAGTACTTCGTCAGCGGCGACGAGGTCGCCTTCACACACACCGAGATCGACCCGAAGTTCGGCGGCCGGGGTCTGGGCGGTCGGCTCGCCCGGGCGGCGCTGGACGCGGTCCGGGAGCGGGGCCTCGCGGTGCTGCCCTACTGCTCGTTCATCAAGGACTGGATCGCCAAGCACCCGGAGTACGTCGAATTGGTCCCGGAGGATCGGCGCGACGCGTTCGGGTTGTGAGTTGTTTCGTTGGGCGACTTCCTTGTTGGGCGCCTTCGGCGCCGGCTCGCGGGGGCGGGGCGGGGCGGGGGCGTTGGGTGTGGGTGCAGGGGTCGGGGCGCCGGGGTCGGGGGTGCGGCGAAGCGGGTGTGCCTGAGTCGGGGATGCGGCGGAGCGGGCCCGCCAGAGTCGAGGACGCGGCGAAGCATGCCCGCCAGAGTCGCGAGTGCGGCGTTGCTGCTTGTTGGGCGCCTTCGGCGCCGGCTCGCGAGGCACCACTTTTTTCTCTCCCCCGCTTCGCTCCTCCGAGAAAAAAGTGGCCCCTCGCTCGGGACGGTGTGTCCCTCCGCTTCGCTCCGGGCCACACCGTCCACATTTTGCGGCTCCGCCGCTCTCCGCGCTTCGCGCGTCGATCACTGGGGGCGGGCTGGGTCGGGGGCGCTGACGCGCCGGGGGTGGGGCGGGGTGGTGGAGCAGGGGTGACGGGGGTGAGGGCGCGGTCGCGGGGGCTGGCGCGCTGGGGCGGAGCCGAGTTCGGTGATGCTGAGCGGGGGGCCTGATCGTTTGGCGCAGCCGGGCAATTTGCCCACCTTCTCGGCCCGCGGGGCGGGGTGCGGGGTGGCTATTTACGACTCCACGGCCATCCGGATGCCCAGTGCCACCATGATTCCGCCGGATGTCTGCTCCAATCGGCGGCGGACCTTGGCGCGGCTGAGGACCGTGCGCATCCGGCCGACGAACCACACGTACAGGCTGTAGTAGCCGACCTCGTACACCGCCCAGATCGCGGCAAGGGCGATCATCGTGGGGAGTTGCGGTGCGCCGTGCGGAACGAACTGGGGGAGGAAGGACATCGCGAAGACGGCGGCCTTCGGGTTGGCCAGGTTCAGGGTCAGCGCGGCGCGGTAGGCGCGCCGGCCGCTGCCCGGTTCGGGCTCGGCGTTCGCCGTGTTGCCGGCCTCGTCGGTGATGAATCCGGTCAGGCCGTCGCGGCGGGCCGAGCGGATGGCCTGGATGCCGAAGCCGACCAGGACGACGGCGCCGACGATGCGCATGATGTCGTAGGCGAGTTGGGATGCGGCCAGCAGGCCGGTGAGCCCGAAGGCCGCGGCGAGCCCCCAGATGAAGACCCCGGTCTCGTTGCCGAGCACCGCCAGGAAGCCGGCGCGACGGGTGTGCAACGAGTGCCGGATGATCAGGATCGAACTCGGCCCGGGACTCGCCGCGATGAGCGTGCAGGCGCCGAGGAACGCCAGGAGGGTGTGCGTCATGCCCCGCATCCTGAACCCGCGCCGGGCCGAGCCGCCACCGATTTGTCCGGGCGGACTACCGGGTGGGAAGCGGTTCGGGCGGCAGCCAGGTGTGCGGGTCGGCGACGACCTGCTCGGCCGAGGCCAGGTCCTTCACCTGGTGCGAGCCGCCGTAGCCGACCCCGGCGCCCGGATCGGCTGCCGGGAACCATACGTGCCCGATGCCCCTGCGCAACGCGTACCGCAGTTGCTTCTGCAACTTGTCCGGCTGATGGTAGACATCGGTCAGGATCTTGAGGTTGTTGAGGTGGATCGTGAACGGGCCGATTCGCGACCCGGTGAGGATCTCGCGGGCGATGCGCGGTATTTCCGCATCGTATGCGCCGTCACGCCGTGACGGTGGGCGGGGGGTTGGGGTTGCGTACCGCGTTCAGGTATTCGGCGATTGCGTCGCGGTTGCGGGTCAGGCAGTTGACGCGTTCGGTCATTCGGTCGCGTTCGTGTTCCAGAGTGGCGATCATCTCGGGTGTCGCGTCCGGGAAGTGGATGATGCGGGGCTTGTCGAGGCAGGGCAGGATCTGTTTGATGATTCGGGTCGGCAGTCCGGCGTCGAGCAGGCCGCGGATCTGCAGGACCCGGTCGACGCAGGACGCGTCGTAGTCGCGGTAGCCGTTGGGGGAGCGGTCGGCGATGATCAGGCCCTGCTCCTCGTAGTAGCGCAACAACCGGCGCGGAGTACCGGTGCGTTCGGACAGCTCGCCGATGCGCATGTGATCCACCTCGTGTCTCGCCGCTTGACCCTCACATCAATGTGATGGTTCGAGCATACGCAGCATGAGAAGCCGAAGCGCGACCCCGACACCCTCCCCCACCACGATCGACGACCGGAAGTTGCCGATGGCGGCGCTGTTGGCGCTGGCCACGGCGGTGTTCGTGACCAGTCTGACCGAGACGCTGCCGGCCGGTGTGCTGCCCGCGATGAGTTCCGACCTGGGGGTCGGGGAATCGGCGATGGGGCAGTCGGTGACGATCTATGCCATCGGCACGGCGCTCACCGCGATTCCGCTGTCGGCGGCGACCGCCGGGTGGCGTCGTAAACGACTGCTGCTCACCGCGATGGCCGGCTTTGCGGCGGCCAATACGGTCACCGCGGTCTCCGGCAGCTACCCGCTGACCATGGTGGCCCGCTTCGTCGCCGGCGTGGCTGCGGGCGTGGCGTGGGCGCTGCTGGCCGGATACGCCCGTCGCCTGGCACCGGCGCACCTCCAGGGCAAGGCGATCGCGATCGTGATGGCGGGCATTCCGATCGCGCTGTCGCTGGGAGTGCCCGCCGGGACCTTCCTCGGCGACGAGTTCGGTTGGCGGGTCTCCTTCTGGGCGATGACCGTGCTCGCGGTGGTCCTGATCGCCTGGATCATCGCGATCGTGCCGGATCAGCCCGGACAACGTGCGGACGAGCGAACGCCCCTGCTGCGCACTCTGGCCATCCCGGGTGTGGCGCCGGTCCTGTTCGTCACCCTGGTGTTCGTGCTGGCGCACACCATCCTCTACACCTACATCGCCACCTACCTGGATCGACTGGACCTGGGCGACTCCACCGACGTGGTGCTGCTGGTCTTCGGCGGCGCATCGCTGCTGAGCATCTGGGTCGTGGGCACCGCGATCCACCGACGGCTGCGCGAGCTGACCATCGCGGCCACGCTGCTGTTCGCCGCGGCGGCCACGATCCTTGCGGCATTCTCCGACAGCCACGTCCTGGTTGTGGCCGCGGTCGTGCTGTGGGGACTGGGCTGGGGCGGTGCGCCCACCCTCTTGCAGACCGCCGTCGGCGACGCGGGCGGGGACGAGGCGGATGCCGCCCAGGCGATGCTCGTCACCCTGTGGAACGCGGCGATGGCCGGCGGCGGCGTGGCCGGTGCGATCCTGCTGGACCTGCTCGGCACCGGCTCCTTCCCGTGGAGCGTGCTGGTCCTGCTGATCCCGGTGTTCGCGGTGGTTGTCGCAGCCCGCGCACACGGCTTTCCGGCCCGACGCCGGGGCGCGGACGCCTGATCGCCGGGCCGCGCACGGACGGTGCGGAGGGACGCCGGTGGCCGGGCGGCGCACCCACGTCTCGATCGCGGTCCGCTCGCGCTCGACGTATCAGGCGTATCGATGCATTCGATGCAGCCGACGTATCCACCGCATCGGCATCCCGGCGCGTCGGTGCCCCGGGAGACTGGGGCGCCGTTTGGTCCTCGGACCTGTCGGAACGGCGGGATGCCGAGCGCCGGAACAGGAGCGGCAGGGGTGCGAGACCGGCCGTGAACCCCGCCCCGGCGGCGAGATCGATCCCGGTATTAGGCTTTCGTCATGAGCTCGCAGGAATACCTCTCCGCACTGTTCTCGCTGGACGGCCGGGTCGCCGTGGTGACCGGCGGCAGTTCCGGTATCGGCCGCGCCATCGCCCGAGCCCTCGCCCGGGCGGGGGCGAGTGTGGTGGTCGTGGCCCGACGGGAGGCGGAACTGACCGAGACAGTCGAGGAGTTGACCGCCCAGGGTGGCAAGGCGGCCTGGGTGAGCGGCGATCTGGGCAGCCGTGCCGGGGTGCGCGCCGCGGCCGAGGCGGCGGTCGAGGCATTCGGCGAGCCGGACATCCTTGTCAACTCCGCGGGCATCAACGTGCGCCCGCCGATGAACGAGCTCGGCGACGACGTCTGGGACGCCACGATGGCGGTGAACCTGGAGGCGCCCTACCTGCTGGGGCAGCGCTTCGGGCCCGGCATGGCCGAGCGCGGCTACGGGCGGATCATCCACGTGTCGTCACAGCAGGCGCATCGGGCATTCGTGCAGAGCGGCGCCTACGGCGTGTCCAAGGGCGGGTTGGAGTCACTGGCCCGCTCCCAGGCCGAGGCCTGGTCGCCGTACGGGGTCACCGCCAACACGCTCGTGCCCGGCTTCGTGATGACCCCGCTCAACGCGCGACTGTCCGCCGACCGGGAAAGGGTCGCCGCGCTGGCCGCGCGCACCATGGTCGGCCGCAACGGGCTCGCCGAGGACTTCGAGGCCGCGGCGGTGTTCCTGGCGGGCGCCGGATCGGCGTACGTCACCGGCCAGTCGATCTTCGTCGACGGCGGATTCTCGGTGCACTGAGCGCGCTGACCGTAGCGATCACACATCGGCCACACCGGCACCCCGGACCCGAGCCGACGTCGACTCGGGTCCGGCGCCCTTCCCCGCACGGCTGGCCGGCGATCCCGGCGCGCCGTCCGGCGAAGGCGCCCTCAGCGGCCGATCATGAACGCGTCGGGTCGCAGCGCCCGATCGACGATCCGCACGTCGCCGACCCAGGCGTTGAGTGTCTGGTCCAGCTTGCCGTCGTACGCGTAACCGCCCAGCATCCAGGGCAGGTTGAGCGTGGTCAGGCCGATCGAGCGGGCCGACGGGTTGCGCACCACCGGGCAGCCGTCGACGTACATCGTGGTCTGCCGGGAGTCGTTCACGACGGCGACGTGCCACCATGTGTCCGGACCGAGTTCGTGCCCCCAGTTGGTTGCCGAGCCGTCGCTGTTCAACGGATAGACGCACCACTGGAGTTCGCGACCCCCGGACAGGCTCAGCGTGACGACCGGCTCCTGCGGATCGCCTTGCGGCTTGCGTGCCTCGCCGCTCATGCCCCAGCGGCTGAGCAGCGCCGACCAGCCGTCCCGGCCCCCATCCCAGTCGGCCGGCAGCTTGAAGAACGCCTCGATCGTGTAGCCGGATCGGAACGTCGCGGTGTTCAGCGGGGCATCGTTGGCGGTCTGCAGGTGGCCGCCACGCAGCGGCGACTTGCCGCCCGCGAGCCGGATGCTGCCGTGGCCTGGCTGATCGGGGTGGAACTGGTGGGACCAGCTGACCGAACCGGGCGCGGCGCCCGGAGCCGGCACGAGGGTGAGGTCGTTGCCGCGCCCGGACAGGTCGGGGAAGCGCTGCGCCGCGGGGATCGGCGCGCCGTCCTGGTGCGAGCCGTCGAAGCGCCAGTAGGCGACCGTCCCGGGTACCACCATGCGCTGGGCGGGGCGGGCCGCGCGCTGCGGTATCGGGGCGAAACGGGCGAAGCGCCGGTCGAAGTCGATCGGCACCGAGAAGTAGTCCTCCGGGCCGGTCAACTCCATCTCGCGGCGCTCCAGTTCGTTGAGACCCCGGTTGCTGCGGCCGAGGATCCACGGGGAGAGCGTCTCGACGTCGATCGTGTCGCGGTCGAGATCGAAATGGTAGAGCCGGATCATCGCGGCGCCGCCGAAGTAACGATTCTGGTAGTTGGTGATGTGCAGATGCACGTCACCACCCGCATCGTTCTTCTGCGTCGTGCGCCCGGCCGGCCAATAGTGGCCGTTGAGTGTGAGGAAGATCTGGTCGTTGCCCTTGATCAGGTCGTTCCACAACTGCCGCCCGTGCTCGGAGAACTCCGCCTCCTGACCCGGTCGATCGGCCGAGACGAGTTCGTGGCTGGTCAGGATCACCGGCGCGTGCGGGTGATCGGCCATCACCTTCCTGGCCCAGGCGATACCGGCCGGCGAGGGCCGCCAGTCCAGCGCGAGCACCAGCCATTCGCGGCCGGCGGCACGGAACAGGTGGTACGTGTTGTAGCCGTCCGCGCTCGCCCCGCCGAAGGAACGCTTGCCGCGGAAGCGTTGCGGTCCGAACGTGTCCAGATACGGGGAACGCCCGCGCCGGTCGTCGGTGTTGGAATCGATGTCGTGGTTGCCGGCCAGCACGCTGTACCCGACACCCTTGCGGTCGAGCATCTCGAACGCCCGGCCGATTCCGTCGAATTCGGCCTTGCGGCCGTTCTGCGTGAGGTCGCCCAGGTGCGACATGAAGACGATGTTGTCGTCCCGCGCGTGCTCCAGGATGTACCGGAAGGACGCCTCGATCGGGGCGGTGGTGATGCTCGGCTCGTCGAACATGTACTGCGTGTCCGGCATCACGACCAGCGTGAACCGACGGCTGTCGCCGTCCGGACGCCAGGCCGGCAGGTGTTGCGCGTCCACCGTGGAGTCGGCCGCCGCTGCGCCGGCGGCATCGTCGGCGGCGGCCGGGGAGGCACCCACCACACCCGCCGCGGTGACGCCCGCGCCCGCCAGCGCGGCGGAGCGCAGGAACGCCCGTCGCGCGGGTCCGGACAGGGGGGTGGCGGGCGGCTGATCGCAGTCGTCGTCGTGCTGCTGACACATGTTGGTTCTCCGGCGCCGAGCTGGTTGGGGGCATGCGCACGGTATTGGGTGGAAAACCCATGCAGATCGTCCGTACTGCCAACAACCGCCGTCGACCGGGTGAATTCGCAGTTCGGCCGGCTTCCGGCGGATCGGCAGGCGGGCCGGCCACCGTGCCGATCGTCGCTGCCGGCGGCGTGCCGATCGGCGTGTGGGAAAGTCGTGGAGCCGATCCGGCGAACCTCCCGGGCCCTCGGGAAATGCGCTGGACGACCGGTCGGTCGTCGCCGATGATCCGATGATGACCGAACACCTCGACGATTCCTCGCCCCCGCCGGCCGACCCACCCGCCACCCGCCCCGGGGTCGTTTCCGAGCAGCGGATCCGCTGGGTCTACCTGATCGGTCGTCCGCTGACCGCCCTGCTGGCCGGCGATCTGGCCCAGGCGCGCTACCAAACCGGCCTGGAATTGCCCGAGTTCTTCGTCTCCGATCAGGCACGCCGGCTGTGGCGGCGGCGCTTCGAGCAGGTGACCGCCGAACCCGAGAGTGCTCCCTGGCTGGCCCGGGCCGCGGCGTCCGAGCCGGACGGCGCGGTGGTGGGTTACGCCGGCTTCCACGGACCGCCGGACGAGGTGGGCATGGTGGAGATCGGTTACACCGTGGTGCCCGAGGCGCGCCGTCGCGGTCATGCCCGGGCGATGCTGAGGTCGCTGCTGGAGCGGGCCGCCCACGAACCCGACGTGCGGACCGTCCGGGTGACCATCGCGCCGGACAACGCGGCGTCGTTGGCCACCATCCGGGGTTTCCACTTCGTCGAGGTCGGCGAGCAGATGGACGAGGAGGACGGCCTGGAGATCATCTTCGAGGTGCCGGCCGACCGGATCCTCGAGGCGTGACGCCCTTCGCCGCGACGGTGCCCGCGGCCTCGCCGACCACCCACCGAAACTTCGGCGCGGCGAGCACCGCCACCCCCGCGCCGCCGAACCGCCGGACGGCGGACGGCGGACGGCGTTCCGGCCCGCTACCCGGGGTCAGCGCTGCCCGGTGAACGCCCGGTGCAACCGCTCGACGCCCTCGACCAATTGCTCCGGGCCCTCGGGGTAGGAGTACGCGACGCGCAGATACGGAGCCGGCGGCTCGGCGGTGAAGTACGCCGGTCCCGGCGTCACCGCGACACCGGCGCGCAGCGCGGCCGCGGTCAGCGCCGGAACGTCCTGCCCGTCGGGCAGCCGCAACCAGAAGTGGTAGCCGCCGTACGGCAGTCGGTCCGGCAGCAGCTCCGGCAGCCGCCGCTCCAGCGCGCCGGCCAACACCCGGCGCCGATCACGCAGCGCCGCGCTCAGCACGCGCAGGTGTTGCGGCCAGGCCGGCGCGCCGACCAGTTGCAGGGCGGCCTCTTGGAGGGGGCGCGGAACGAAGAAGCTGTCCACCGTCTGCACGGCGCGCAACCGCTCGAAGGCCGGGCCGTGCGCGGTCAGGGCGGCGACGCGCAGGCTGGGTGAGGTGGGCTTGGTCAGCGAACGGATGTGCACCACCACGCCGTTGGGATCGTCGGCGGCCAGCGGTGCGGGCAGCGGCGGCGCGTCCGCGTGCACGAGTCGGCGGGCGAAGTCGTCCTCCACGACGAACGCGCCCGCCTCGTGCGCGATGTGCAGCACCTCGGCACGCCGAGCGACGGAGAGCACCGTGCCGGTCGGGTTCTGGAACACCGGCTGGCAGACGAACGCCCGGGCCCGGGTGGCCGCGAACGCGTCGGCGAGCAGGTCGGTACGTACGCCGTCGCCATCCATCGGCACCGGCACCGGACGCAGCCCGGCGGCCTGCGCGACGGCCAGTACGCCGGGGTAGGTCGGCGATTCCACCAACACCGGCGAGCCCGGTGCGACCAGCGAACGCAGCGCCGTGGTGAGCGCGTTCTGGCCGCCGGCGGTGATCAGCACGTCCGACGTGGCGACCGTGCCGCCGATGTCGCGGGCGAACCACGCGCGCAACTCCGGCAGGCCCTCCAGCGGCGGGCGCTCCCACGCGCCCGGGCGGCGGCCGGCGCGGGAGAGCGCGGCGGCGAGTGCGCGTTCGGGTTGGAGGGAGGCGTGCAGGTAGCCGCTGTTGAGGTCGACCACTTCGGGCGGGGCCACCACGAGCGAGGACAACACGCCGGACGCGTCCGGGCTGCGCTGCGGCGGCAGGCCCGGTTCCGCGCTGAGCGCGACCTCCTGCCACGAGGTGTCGCCGGTCGGCGCGATCGGTCGGCTCGGCGCGGCGCGGTAGACGCCGGCCCCGGGCCGGGAGATCACGAGTCCCTCGGCAGCGAGCGTGGCGATCGCGCGGGACACCGTCACCGGACTGACCCGATGGTGCTCCACCAGGGAGCGACTGGACGGCAGCTTCTCGCCGGGCGAGTAGCGGTTCAGCTCCCGGCGCAGGATGGCGACAAGATCGACGGGACCGCTACTCTGGTTCATGACAGCACAAGATAGCGCTATTCGACCGGTGCCGATAGCGATCGGCGGCACCACCCTCGCCGCGCTCGCGATCGTGACCTTCTCGCTCAGCTTTCCGGCGACCGTGTGGGCCATGGACGGGTTCGGCCCCTGGACGGTCACCGGGCTGCGCGGGCTGCTCGCGGCGCTGTTCGCCGGGGCAGGCCTGCTGGCGGTGCGGGCCCCACTGCCCGCGCGGGCGGACCGGCTCGGGTTGGCCGTGATCGCCGTGGGTTGCGTGCTCGGCTGGCCGCTGCTCACCACGCTCGCGCTACAGAGCTCGTCGACGGCGCATTCGGCGGTGGTGGTCGGTCTGCTGCCCCTGGCCACCACGGTTTGCGCGGTGCTGCGCACCGGTGAACGGCCGAGTCGGTCCTTCTGGGCGGCGTCGGTCGCGGGTGCGGCGGCGGTGTTCGCGTTCGCCGTGCAACAGAGCAGCGGCGGGGTCGGCCTCGCGGACGTATACCTGTGCGGCGCACTGGTGTTGTGTGCGGCCGGCTACGCCGAAGGCGGCCGACTGGCCCGGCACATGCCCGGATGGCAGGTGATCGCCTGGGGCGTGGTGCTCGCTGTGCCGGCCACCGCGCTGATCTCGGTACTGGGACTGGCCACCGAGCCGGTCCACCTCGATGCCCGAGGCATGGGCGGGCTGCTCTACCTGGCGGCGGTCTCCCAGTTCCTCGGCTTCGTGGCGTGGTACCGGGGGATGGCGGTGATCGGCGTGTCGGTGGCCGGCCAACTGCAACTGGGCCAGCCCCTGTTGACGTTGGTGTGGGCGGTGCTGATCCTGGGCGAGACGTTGTCGCCGGCGATGCCGATCGCCGCATTCGCCGTGCTCGGCTGCATCGTGCTGACCCAGCGCGTCAGGTCGACCCCGGCCCGGGCCTGACCCGGGTCGGCACGAACACGGGTCCAGGAGGGGCGGGTTCTGCGGGGGGCGCAGACCGCCCGACGGCCCGAAGGCCCGAACTCGCTGCGGAGAGCACCGCTCTCGGTGGAATGGGAGTGTGCTGCTCGCTGCGGAGTGCACTGCTCTCGGTGGAATGGGAGTGCGCTGCTCGCTGCGGGGTGCACTGCTCTCGGTGGGGTGCACTGCTCTCGGTGGGGTGCGCCGCTCGTGTGTGGGAGCGGTGCTCGCTGCGGAGAGCACCGCTCTCGGTGGAATGGGGAGTGCACTGCTCTCGGCGGGGTGCACTGCTCTCGGTGGGGTGCGTCGCTCGTGTGTGGGAGCGGTGCTCGCTGTTCGGTGCACTGCTCGCAGGGGGATGCACAGTCTTGAGTGGTGCGTTGCTCGCTGCGGAGAGCACCGCTCTCGGTGGAATGGGAGTGCGCTGCTCGCTGCGGGGTGCACTGCTCTCGGCGGGGTGCGTCGCTCGTGTGTGGGAGCGGTGCTCGCTGTTCGGTGCACTGCTCGCAGTGGAATGCACAGTCTTGAGTGGTGCGCTGCTCGCAGGCCCGACAGTCCGAACGCCCGACGGCCCGACGGCCGACGCGGTCGCGGTGGCGGTGGAGATCGTCCGGCTGTACCGGGACGGTGCGTCCGGGGCCTGCCGCTTTGTGTGATCGAAGGAGGCATGCCCCGCCCCGGCCGCCGCGCGCAGCGCGACGGTGACCTCGGACGCACGCATCGCTCGGCGACCGCCCGGTCGCGGACGGCACGACGGCGCTCGTCCGGCGCCGACACCGCCGCCCGGGTCGCGCGGGCGAGTGACGCGGGCCGTGGCCGTGCCGGGCGGATCGGGTCAGGCCACCGGGCGGATGCGGTCCACGCCGGCCCGGCGCAGCGCCGCCGCCAGGTTGTTCCGGGCCTCGGTCTGGGCGGCGATCCGGGCGTCCAGGACGGCCAACCGGTCCACGGCGATCCGGATGGCGGAGGCGGAGGGCGGTTGCGCGACGACGTCGACACCCGCGTCCAGGCACGGAAGGAAGGCGCGCACGTCGTCCACGGTGAGCCCGACGCCGAGCAGGTCGCGGATCGAGCGGACCCGGGCCACGGCGTCCTCGTCGTAGACCCGGTAGCCGTTCGCCGACCGGGCCGATTCGATCAACCCCGCCTGTTCGTAGTGGCGCAGCGCACGCGGCGTCGCACCGGTCGCCTTCGCCAGTTCACCGATCCGCATCCGGACACCTCCGATCCGCACCACTCCTATCACGAGCATCCCGCCCGACCGGTGCCCACCAGGGCCTGTCTTCGATCCCACGCCGAGTACCGCGACGCCCGGCCACCCGCCCTTCGGGCTTCTCGCTGCGCTCGTCTCGCCGGCTCGGTGAAACGCCCGATGAGCATCGCCCTGCGAGTGTTTCCCCGGCCCACCGATGCACGCCACGGCACGCGGCGGAGCCCGAGGCGGGATCGAAGACGGGTACCGGCGCCCCGCGGTCGGAGCGGCCGGCTCCCGGTGTGCGGCCCGTGCGATGCCGACACGACCTATGCCACGACCGCGCCGCCGTCGACCGGGAGGACCACGCCGGTGACGAAGGAGGCAGCGGGTGCGGTGAGTGTGGTGATCGCCCAGGCGACCTCCTCGGGAGCGCCGATCCGGCCCATCGGCGTGTGCGCGAGTTGCCAGGCGCGGATGGCGGCGCGCCGTTCGGGGGTCCAACCCTGGTGGTCCGCGATCGGTGTGGTGATCGCGCCGGGGGCGACTGCGACGACCCGGACCCCGCGCGGGGCGAGTTCGACGGCCCAGCTGCGGGTGAGCAGTTCCAGGGCGGTCTTGGTCGCCGCATACAGCGAGTTGCCCGGCCAGGCGCGCTGGCCGACGGAGGTGGTGATGTTGACGACCACCCCGCCGGCGGCCTCCAGAAGTGGCAGTGCGGTCTGGGTGAGCAGGACCGGGGCGATCAGGTTGGTGGCGAGCAGTGGGTCGATCGTCTCGCGGGTGTAGGTGCCCAGGTCGCCGGTGCCGACGATGCCTGCGTTGTTGACCAGGACGTCGAGCCGGCCGTGGGTGTCGACGACGGTGCGGACGATGTGTTCGGCCGCGCCGTCGGCGGTGATGTCGGCGGTCAGCGCGGTGATCCGGTCGTGGCCCGCGGCGGTCTCGGCGAGCGGTTCGGCGCGGCGCCCGACGGCGATCACGTGCGCGCCCTCGGCGGCGAAGGCGCGCGCGGTGGCCCGGCCGATGCCGGTGCCCGCACCGGTGATCACGACGACGCGGGGCGAGCGGGCGGTGGGGCTCTCATCGAGGTTCATGCGGCGATCGTGCAACCCTGCCGCCAACGACAGGGTCAAGCGATCGCGGGCAACCCGGGCGGGCGACCCCGGGTGCGCGACTCCAGGCTTGCGACCCTGGGTGCGCGACCCCGGGCGTGCGACTCCACGCTTGCGACCCTGGGGCGCGACCCCGGGTGCGCGACCCCCGGCGGGCGGCGAACGGGAAGCGGCGGACGGGTGCGGGGTACGGGTCGGCGGTTGCGGATCGGACGCGGATGATGTCCCGGGCGCACGCTTTCGGCTTGGGCCCGAGGCCCGAGGTCGGAGGCCGAAGCCGGGGCCCGGGACCGAAGCCGAGAATCGTGCCGGAAGCCGGAAGCCGGAAGCCGGAGGCCGGCACCGGAAGCGCGAGGTTCGAGGCCCGAAGCCGGCGAGGCGTGAAGCCCGAAGCCCTAGGCCCGATGCCCAAGACCCGAGCCCGAGGCCAGAACAACCCGAGACCGCAAGCCCGACGCCCGACCCAGAAGCCCGGACCGGAAACCGCAGGCCGCAAGCCCGAGGCCCAAGGCCCAAGGCCCGAGACCGGAAACCCGAGACCGCAAGCCCGACGCCCGACCCAGAAGCCCGGACCGGAAACCGCAGGCCGCAAGCCCGACGCCCGAGGCCCAAGGCCCGAGACCGGAAACCCGAGACCGCAAGCCCGACGCCCGACCCAGAAGCCCGGACCGGAAACCGCAGACCGCAAGCCCGACGCCCGAGGCCCAAGGCCCGAGGCCCAAGGCCCGAGACCGGAAACCCGAGACCGCAAGCCCGACGCCCGACCCAGAAGCCCAGACCGGAAACCGCAGACCGCAAGCCCGACGCCCGAAGCCCAGACCGGAAACCCGAGAGCAAGCCCGACGCCCGACCCAGAAGCCCGGACCGGAAACCGGAGACCGCAAGCCCGAGGCCCGAGCCCGAGACCGGAAACCCGAGACCGGAAACCCGATGCCCGAGGCCCGAAGGACACCCCAGACCGCAAGCCCGACGCCCAAACCCGGAGCCCGACGCCCGACCCCGGAGCCCGATGCCCGTAACGCCGCCTGCCGGCCCGGCCCCGATCGGAATGCGGGACCCCGATGACCGGACCCCGGGAGCCGCGCTCGGCCGGAATTCGGCGCCGCCGACGCGCAGGCGCCGGCCGCCGGATGCCTCGAACGCGCATGCGGGCCCGGGGACGTACGCTTGCGGATTGATTCCCTGGCTCTTCCATCCATAGGCGGAGGCCGTACATGTCCCAACCCGCTCCACGTTCGCGGCCCCGACCCCGGATCGCGATCTTCGGTGCCGGCAGCGTCGGCTGCCAGCTCGGTGGTCGGCTCGCCGCGTTCGCCGACATCACCCTGATCGGCCGCCCGGCCGTCCTGGACGCGCTCGCGGACGGCCTGACCGTCACCGGCGCGGGCCGTCCCGCGACGGTGGTCGGACCGGAGCAGCTGACCCTGGCCGAGACGCCGGACGCGGTGGCCGGCGCCGACTTCGTGTTGGTCACCGTCAAGTCCGCGGCCACCGCCGAGGCCGGCCGGCAGCTGGCCGGTCGGCTGAGCCCGGCCGCGATCGTGGTCAGCCTGCAAAACGGCGTGCGCAACCCGGCCGTGCTCCGGGCCGCGCTGCCCGGGCACACGGTGCTGGCCGGCATGGTCCCGTACAACGTGGTGCGGACCGAGCCCGCGGTGTTCCATCAGGGCACCTCGGGTGCGTTGATGATCGACGCGAATCCCCGGGCCATCCCGCTCGTGGACGTGCTGGCCGAGGCCGGCATCCCGGTGCAGGTCCGCGAGGACATGCCCGAGGTGCAGCACGCGAAGCTGCTGATGAACCTGAACAACGCGATCAACGCGCTGTCCGGCCTGCCGCTGCGCGACCAACTCGGGCAGCGCGACTACCGGGCGTGCCTGGCGCTGTGCCAGGGCGAGGCGCTCACCGCGTTCCGGGCCGAGGGCATCCGGCCGGCCAAGCTGGGCCCCGGCTCCGCCGCGCGCAACCGGCAACTGCTCGGGTTGCCCGATCCGCTGTTCCGTCGGTTGGCGGGTTCCGCGCTTCGGATCGACGCGAAGGCACGCTCCTCGATGTGGGAGGACCTGCAACGGGGTCGGCGGACCGAGGTCGACAGTGTGCAGGGCGAGATACTCGCGATCGCCGAGCGCAACGGGCTGACCGCGCCGGCCAACGCGCGCCTGATCGAGCTGATCCGTGAGGCGGAGACCGCGCCGGCCGGGCAGTCCCGGCAGTGGAGCGGACCGGATCTGCTGGCCGAACTCACCGCGGCGGTCGCGACCGCCTGACCGGGCCCGACGTGCCCCGCTGCCGGATGGGCGGCCCCGACCCGAGCCATGCGACCCGGCCGCCCGGTGAGCCCGGCCGGCGCGGTGAGCCCGGCCGGCGCGGTGAGCCCGGCCGCCCGATGAACCCCGCCGCCCGGCGACCCCCGCCGGCGTGGCGGCGGACGGCGGCCCACCGCCGCTCACCAGCTGCGGGCCGCCCGGACCAGGTGATCGTGGACCAGCGTCAGATGCGGGTGGTCCGCCGTACCCGCGCGGCGGACCAGGAAGCCGGTGTTGATCGGCGGGTCCTCGGGGGTGAGCAGCGGTACGAGTGCGCCGGAGGCGAGTTCGGCCGCGCACAGGTAGCGCGGCAGCACCGTCAGCCCCGCGCCGGCGACCACCGCGGTCAGCACCCCGCGCAGGTCCGGGACGGTGATGGCGGCGCGTTCGGTGAGCCGGGTGCCGAACACGTGACGCCAGTAGCGGCGGGCGATCGGCAGGTCCTCCGCATAGCTGACCAGCGGTACGCCGCGCAGCGCTGCCGGGCCCTCGGCGGCGACCCGGTCCGGGCCGATCCGCTCGGCCCACCGCGGCGCGGCGACCAGCACGAATTCCTCGTCCATCAGCGGCACGGCGACCAGTGCGCGGCCGCGCGGTCGCCCGGTGGACAGGACCAGGTCGTATCGGCCCGCGCGCAGGCCCGGGAGCAGGTCGTCGGTGAGCCCGGTGGTGATCCGCAGCAGCACGCCGCGCTCGATCAGCGGGGCAAGTACCGGCAACACCCGCACGCACAGGACCTCGGCGGGACCGGCCAGGTGCACCGGCTCCGCCGGGGTGTCCGCGCCGAACCGGTCCCGATCGGCCACCTCCGCCAGCGCGTCCAGCGGTTCCGCGACCCGAATCGCCAGGTCGTCGGCGATCGGTGTGGCCGCCACGCCTCGGGGCAATCGTTCGAAGAGTGCCCGGCCCAGCCGTTGTTCCAGCGCGCGGATCTGGGTGGTGACGGTGGGCTGGGACAGACCCAGCACGCGCGCGGCGCCGGTGAACGAACCGGCCCGGTGCACCGCCAGGAACGTGCGCAGCAGGGTCAGATCCAACGGACCGCGGACGGCAGGCTCGGGTATGGACGCCGCCGCCGTCGCCGCCGTGTTCGGCGACCCATTGGAATCCTCATGGCTCATGATGGAAAGCCTATTTGGATGGTGATGGATGAGCATCTACGTTCGAGTCCGACGGCGTGACGATCGGTGGTGACGATCGGTTGGGCCGGCCGGTTCGGCAGCCGGCCGGAACGACCGATCGACCGCTCGACCGATCGGCGGTGCCGATGTGCCCGTGGGGATCCGACGATCCGACGTGGCGTTCCGACGTAGTGATCCTGTGATGGCGTCCGAGCGCATTCCGCTCCGGCGCCGAAATGGAGAGATGACCCATGGCGAAGATCCTGTTCGTGCTCAGCGGCTCCGACTACTGGACGCTGGCCGACGGCACCCGGCACCCGACCGGCTTCTGGGCCGAGGAGGCCGCCGCCCCGTTCGAGGCGTTCACCGTGGCCGGCCACGAGGTCGTGGTCGCCACACCCGGCGGCGTGGCGCCGACCGTCGACCAGGCGAGCCTGGCGCCCGAGGTGAACGGTGGCGCGGACGGGGTGGCCACGGTGGCCTCCGCGCTGGAGCAGTTCACCGCGCTGCGTGCGCCGATCGACCTGGCCGATGTGGACCTCGCCGACTACGCCGCGGTTTTCTACCCCGGTGGTCACGCGCCGATGGAGGACCTCGCGGTGAACGCGCGCTCGGGTGCGCTGCTCACCGCGGCGCTCGACTCGGGCAAGCCGCTGGGCGTGGTCTGCCACGGGCCGGCCGCGCTGCTCGCCGCCGAGCGCCCCGACGGCACCTCGCCGTTCGCGGGCTACCGGCTGACCGCGTTCACCAACGCCGAGGAGACCCAGGCGGGACTGGCGGACAAGGCCACATGGCTGCTCCAGGACCGCCTGGTCGCCCTCGGCGTCGACTTCCGGGAAGGTGCCCCCTGGGCGCCCAACGTGGTCGTCGACCGCAACCTGTACACCGGCCAGAACCCCTCCTCGGCCGCCCCGCTGGCGGCGGAACTGGTCAAGGCCCTGGGCTGACAACAGGCCGGCGGCCGGCGACCCGACCCGGCGAGCGACTGCCGGCTGTCGGCCGTCGGAAGCCCTCCGGTCGAATCGGGGCCGTCGGTATAGGCGGTCGCCGGCCGGGTCGCCGGCCGATCAGGCGACCGGCCGGCCCCGTCGCCCGGGCGGGTCGGCGCCGGTGATCCCGGACCCGGCCTCGCCCGACCCGGGCTTTCGGCGTCCTCCGGGTCGCCTTCTCGACGGTCCGGCCACCCGCGTCGTACACGGCCTCGCATCCGTCCGGATTCCGCGCCCGGGCGTCATCGGTCCTCCGCCGGCAGCGGCGACACCGAGGTCACCGCACCCGAAGGCGAGATGGCGGCCGGAGCGGTCGATACGTGCGTGTCGCCGGCGGTGTCGGCCTCGGGGTTCGCGCCGCGCGGCTCGGCGGAGGGGTTGAGCAGCCGAGCCGTCGGGATCAGGATCGCGGCGAGTACGGCGACCACGGCGAACGAGGCGCCCAGCGATGCCTGGTCGGCGATGCCGCCCACGATGGCGGGCGCGATCAGGCCGGAGGTGTAGGTGACCGTGGCCACGCCGGCGATGGACTGGCTCGGATCCTGGCCGGTACGCCCGGCCGCGGCGAAGGTGAGCGGCAGGACGGCGGACACGCCCACGCCGAGCAGTGCGAAGCCGAGCGCGGCGGGCAGCGGGGAGTGTGTGGTGGCAACCAGGGTCGCGCCGATCGTGGCCAGGACCGCGCCCGCCTGAACCGTCCGGGTCACCCCGAACCGGTCCACGACCCGGCCCGAGGCCAGTCGGGCGATGGTCATCGTGCAGGCGAAGCCGGTGAAGGCCAGCGCCGCGACGCCGGGGGAGGCGCCCGCGACCTCCTTGAGGTGTACCGCGCTCCAGTTCGCCCCGGCGCCCTCGGCGAACACCGCGCAGAAGCCGACCGCGCCGATCGCGAGCACCGCCCGGGACGGCAGCGCGAACCGCGGCGGGGCCTTGGCGCCGGCCGCGGGACGCGCGTCGAGCAGGTTGCGGCCGGCGATCCAGCCCATCGCGGCGAGCAGGACGCCCAACCCGGCCAGATGCACGCGGGCATCGAGCCCGGCGAACGCGGCGGCCGCGCCCAGACCCGCGCCGACCAGCGCGCCGGCGCTCCACATTCCGTGCAGCAGCGGCAACGTCGAGCGGCCGACCCGTTGTTCGACCACGAGCCCCTGGGTGTTCATCGCCACGTCGGACATGCCCGCGCCCACCCCGTACACCAGCAGCGCCGTGCACAACCACGGCAGCCCGGGGGAGGACAGCGGCAGCAACGGCACCGCGCACCACAGCACGATCAGGCAGCGCAGCGCGGTCCGACCGCCGTGCCGGTGGACCAGCGACCCGGCGAGCGGCATCGCCAGCGAGGCACCGACGGCGGGGGCGGCCAGGGCGAAGCCCAGTTGGCCCGGGCTCAGGGCGAGGTGTTCCTGAAGCCACGGCAGCCGAGAGGCGAAGCCGCCGCCGACCGCACCGTGCACCGCGAAGATCAGGCTCGCCGCGATCCGGGCGCGGCCCGCCTCGGCGACCTCGGCCGCGGGTGGTGGTGGCGCCGTCGCGGCGGGCGGGGCGGCGGAGGATGCCGGGGGCGGTGTGTCCGCCGGGCGTGGCGCCGTACGGGCAGGCGGTGTGGCGGGCATGCCGATGGCGTCTCGGCAGCTGGAAGTCTGCGTCATGGTGCGATAAATTATCAGGAAGGGTTCCTGAAAGAAAGACTCTGCGAGGATCGCCACCCATGACAGCCGACCGCACCGCGACACCGAGCACGTGCCGCACCATCAACGACCGCCTGGCCCTCGATCTGCTGATCGAGCACGGCCCGTTGACCGCGTCCCAGCTCAAGACCCTCACCGGACTGTCCCGGCCGACCGTCGCGGATCTGGTCGAACGCCTCGGCGGCGCGGGCCTGATCCACCTGGCCGGCGAGGCGGCCGAACGACAGCGCGGCCCGAACGCGCGGTTGTACGGGATCGTTGCCGAACGCGCCTACATCGCCGGGCTGGACGTGCGGGCGGGGGGCGTCGAGGTGGCCGTCGCCGACCTGGCCGGCCGTACCGCCGCGACCGGCGCGCTGACCGTGGCCCCGGATCGCGACCCGGCCCTGGCCCTGGCCGACGTACTCGGCCTGCTGGACGACACCGCGGCCCGGGCCGGCGCCGACACGCTGCACACCTTCGGCGTCGGTGCACCCGGCCTGATCGATCCGGTCTCCGGCAACCTGCACGAGGCCGGTTTCCTGCCCGGCTGGCACACCCTCCTGGTCGCCGCGCTCCGCGAGCGCGGCCGGGTCGTCCTGGAGAACGAGTCCAACCTCGCCGCCATCGCCGAACACCGCCTCGGCGCAGCCCGGGGACTGGACACGTTCGTCCTGGTCTGGCTCGGCCAGGGCGTCGGCGCGGGCGTGATGCTGGACGGTCGACTGCGGCGCGGGGCCTCGGGCGGCAGCGGTGAACTGGGCTTTCTCCCGGTCCCGGGTACCGCCCACCTGCCCTCGCACGTGGACTGCTCGGGCGGCTTCCACACGCTGGTCTCGGGGGCGGCGATCGAGGAACCGGCCGCCCGGCACGGCTTCACCGGGAGCGCCGAGGAATGTGTGCGGGCGGCGGTCGAGCAGGTCGACGCGGGACGGGACGCGGGAGCCGCCGCGGCGCTGCTGGACGAGATCGCCGACCGGGTCGTGGTGGGGGTGGCCGCGCTGGCGGTCATCCTCGACCCCGGCTGCGTGGTGCTGGGCGGCGAGACCGGACGGGCCGGCGGTGCGGCGCTGGCCGATCGGGTGGAGGCCCGACTCGCCGACGTGTCGCCGCTGAGCACGCGGGTGGCTGCGGGCGCGGTGCCCGGCAACGCGATCCTGGAGGGCGCCGTGCTGACCGCCCTCGACGATGCCCGCGACGACCTGTTCGGCGGGCCGCGGCGCTGAGCACGGCCGGGCGGGATGCGCCGGGGGCGGGAGGCCGGGGTGCGCCGGGGGTCAGACCCGGTGGGTGCCGGAGAGCAGGCCCGCGGGCGCGACCGCGCTCCACGCGTCGAAGAGTTCGGTGACGTTCGAGTAGCGCTCGGCCGGGTCGCGCCGGGTCGCCCGCTCGACCACGGCGAGTTGGGCCAGCGTGCCGCGCCAGGCCCGCTCCTCGTCGCCCGCGTCCAGCAGCAGGCGCAGGGTTCGGCCGAGCAGGAACACGGTGCCCGCGCGGGTGACCAGCGCGCCGCGCCGGCTGTGCTCGGGCGGCATGTAGCGGGTGGACCCGGACAGCCGGGCGGTGTCCAACACGAACGGTGCGCTGCGGTACTCGTCCAGGTCGATCAGGTGCACCCGGCGGGCGGCGAAGTCGTACAGCACGCAGCCGTCGTACCAGTCCACCCCGACGTAGCCGGCCGCGTCGATCAGGCGGTGCGCGTCCAGGATCGCGTCCAGCGCCGCGTGTACGTCGTCCAGCGGCAGGGCGCGGAAGCGGGCGAGCGGCGAGGCCGCGCCGGTGCGCAGGTGCTTGCCGGCGCGCTTGACCGTCGAGTGGTAGAGCACCTCGCCCGCGCGCCACGGCCCCACCGTCACCGGGATGCCGTTGGCGGTGAACGAGTGCAGCACCGGCACGATCGCCGGGTGTCGGACGTGCGCGTGCAGGTCGATCGCGCGGCGCAGGCACAGCGCGGACGCGGCGTTGGGGCCGGTCTTGACGAACCAGTTCCCCTCGGCGTGCACACCGTAGGAGACCGCACCCGAATCCTGGTCGCCGAAGGTCGTGTGCACGGTTCCGATCGAGCGCAGGAAATCGGCGGGATCCTGCGCGGTGTCGATGGCGTCGAGCAGTGGGTGCGGCACGGCGGTGGGCCTTTCCTGGCGGGTGTTCCGGACCCGCCGCCCGGGGGTCGGCAGCGTGGACGGATCGAGCCTGTGGGCATCGGGTCCTTACAGCGACGGTAGCGCCCTCGGGAAGGGCGTTGGGGCGTTTTCGGCGGAAGCCCCGCAGATGAGGGGCCCGGCGGGGGTGATCGGGGGCGGAAGGGGAACAGGATTTCGGGGGATCGCGTCGGGAAACGCGGCAATTGTGCGGAGCGCTCGGAGGCCGGTGCGAGGGCGTCCCGCCGCGTACTCGCGGCCTCGTCGGGTGGGCGGTTGCCCGGCCGGCTTTCGCCGCTCGGCGAAGGCCGGGCGCGTGCGGGCGCGACCGCAGCCGGCCCGACCGGACCCGAACCGACCCGATTCGATTCGATTCGGCCCGACGAGGCGGAGCGCGGTAGACCCGTCACGTCCGCCTCGCCCGCCGCGCCGCGGAGGGGTACCTCCCCAAAGGCTCTCCGCAGGCTATTCACTTCGGTTCGGGTGGGTTTGCGCGCGATCGCCGGTCCGGAGCCGGTGATCGGGCGCGGAGACAGGGGAGTTGCCTGATCGTCGGCGCCGTCCGGGCGAACCCGCATTCGGCCGGCGCGGATCCCGGCGCGAGCATCGCGCGTACCCGGGCCTCGACCCGACGAGGCGGGTGCGGGCGGGCAGCCGCGACGTCGGCGGCCGGAACGCTGCCACCGTAGACCGACACGACCCTGGTGCGACAGGCGATTACCGGACAGATACGCCGAGTTCGTCCCATCAGCGCAGCGGACAGGCTCCCGGGCCGGCTGAAACCGCCGCCGGCACATCGGCGAAGGAGCCACCCCGCCCACCCTCCACCACACCTCGACCCGCCGATGCGTCACCACTTGCCGACCCTTCGGCCACGAGCGTGCGGTGGGCGGTATGGTGGGGGCATGCAGTGTGTAGTGGGAATGAGTTGGTGGCGCTCCACTTAGGAGCGACCACCATGCGTGCATGACCCGGGTCGTTCGGACGGACGGCCCTTTTTTGTGCCCTGATCGAGGGGCGGTGCCGTCGGGACGGCGACCGAACCATCGACGGGAGAGACCATGAACGGCACATCGAGCAGCACGGCCGACGCGGCTGCCATGACGACGACACCGGCCGCCTCGGCGGACGCGACCGCCCCGAACGAGCCGATCGATGCGATCGATGCGACGGATGCGCTCGGAACGAGCGCCGCGCAGGCCCGGAGTGTGGTGCTCGAAGAGCGGATTCGCCGCGAACCCGGGCGATTTCGGGTCCTCACGGGCGACCGTCCGACCGGGCGCCTGCATCTGGGCCACTACTTCGGCACCCTGCACAACCGGGTGCGTCTGCAGAACCTCGGTGTCGAGCAATACCTGATCATCGCCGACTACCAGGTGCTCACCGATCGCGATATCGCGGACCACCTCGTCGAGTACGTCGAGGGCCTGCTGCTCGACTACCTGGCCGTCGGGATCGACCCGGACCGGACCACGATCTTCACGCACAGCGCGATCCCGGCGCTCAACCAGCTCCTGCTGCCGTTCCTCAGCCTGGTCTCGGTCGCCGAACTGAGCCGCAATCCGACGGTCAAGGACGAGATCGCGCACTCGCGACAGGCCGCCGTCAGCGGATTGATGTTCACCTATCCCGCGCACCAGGCGGCCGACATCCTGTTCTGCAAGGGCAATCTGGTCCCGGTCGGCCAGGACCAGTTGCCGCATCTGGAGCTCACCCGCACCATCGCCCGCCGATTCAACGACCGCTACCCGGCGGGAGGACACCCGGTCTTCCCCGAGCCCGACGCGCTGTTGTCGGCCGCGCCGCTGCTGCTCGGCACCGACGGCACCAAGATGAGCAAGAGCCGCGGCAACGCGATCGCGCTCGCGGCCACGGCGGACGAGACGGCCAAGCTGATCCGGGGCGCCAAGACCGATGCCGACCGGCACATCACCTACGACCCCCGGACCCGTCCGGAGGTCTCCGGGCTGGTCCTGCTGGCCGCGCTGTGTCAGGACCGGGACCCGCATCGGGTCGCGGAGGAGATCGGTACGGCGGGCGCCGCCGCGCTCAAGCGCACCGTCACCGAGGCGGTCAACGAGTTCCTCGCCCCGATCCGGGCGCGCCGAGCCGAGTACGCGCGCGACCTCGGCCAGGTCCGGCGCATCCTGCACGCGGGCAACGAGCGGGCGAACGCGGTGGCCGACGCGACACTGCGCGAGGTGCGGAGCGCGATGATGAGCCTCTACTGACACGACCGCCCCGCCGGCGGGGCGCGATGAGGAGGTGGTCCCGGTGACCCGGGACGTGTATGCGGTGCGACCCATCGGCAGGGTCGAATCCGGTCTGGTGAACCGGAGTTCGGCGCCTCGGCAGGCCGACGAGGGGGCGCCCGACGCGTGGCTCGTGTTCGAGGAGGAGGTGCGCGCGGGGCTCGGCGATCTGCGCGCGGGCGACGAGGTCATCCTGCTGACCTGGCTGGACCGGGCCGCCCGCGACGTGCTGAGCGTGCATCCACGCGGCGACCGGGAGCGGCCGGCCACCGGCGTGTTCAGCACCCGCTCGCCGGACCGGCCCAACCCGATCGGACTGCACCGGGTCGTGATCACCACGGTGGACGGCCTCAGGCTGCACGTCCGCAACCTCGAGGCGATCGACGGCACACCGATCCTGGACGTCAAACCCGTCCTGGGCCCGGAGTCCGAACGCTAGAACCGCGGTGCCGAAGCCGGGAACGGGCGCCCCGAGCAAGCCCGTTCCCGGCCGACCGGCCGACCGGCCGACCGGTCCGACTGCTCCGTCACGGCGCCTGCACCCGCGCCCGCCCGCTCAGGCCGTGACCTTCGCCAACGCGCCCGCGTCGTCGCCCGCCGCCGTGGGCCGATCGCGCATCAGATACGCCACCAGCACCGCCGATCCGAGCAACATCGCCGAGCCGGTCCACAGCGCCAGATGCAGGCCGTCCATGAACGCCGTCGTCGCGGCCTCGCGGACCACCGTCGGCGTACCGCCCAGGTGTCCGATCCCGCCGCCACCGCCCGACGTACTGGCGTCGACGATCCGACGCGCGTCGTCCGCCGGGACCCGCGCGTCGGCCAGCAGCTCGGTCAACCGGCTCGACAGGCGCCCGGTGAGCACCGCGCCCAGCGCGGCGATGCCGACCACGCCGCCCAGTTCGCGGGCGGTGTTGGTGACCGCCGAGGCCATGCCGGCCCGGGCCGGCTCGACCCGCGACATCACCGCGACCGAGATCGGCGTGAAGCACAACCCCATGCCCGCGCCGAGGAACGGCAACACCCAGAAGAACTCCGGGTAGGACGCGTCCTCGCCGTAGAAGGAGAGTCCGCCCAGCGCGACCCCGCACAGGGTCAGCCCGGTCGCGAGCGGTACGCGCGGCCCGATCCGACCCGCAAAGTGCCCGGAGATCGGCGCCGCGATCATGATCGCCAGCGTCGACGGCAACGACGCGAACCCCGCCCGGGTCGGCGAGTACCCGAGCACGTCCTGCATGTACAGGCCGAGGAAGAACAGCGCGCCGAACATCCCGAAGCTCACCGCGAAGCCGCCCCACACCGCGGCGCCGATCACCCGGTCGCGCAGGAAGCCGATGTCGAGCATCGGTTGGGCGACCCGGAGTTCGACACCCACGAAGGCGATCAGCGCGACCGCGGCCAGAGCGCCGGCCCCGAGCACGCGGGCCGAGGTCCAGCCCTGGGCCGGGCCCTCGATCAGCGCGAACACCAGCGCACCGATCGCCGGTACGCCCAGGAGCAGTCCGGGAACGTCGAAGCGGCCGCGGCGTTCCGCGAATTCGGGGAGCACCCAGGCGCCGATCACGATCCCGCCGATGCCGATCGGCACGTTGATCCAGAACACGCTCGCCCATCCGAACGTGTCCACCAGCGGGCCGCCGATCGCCGGGCCGAGCGCGAGCCCGCCGCCGGAGACCCCGGACCAGATGCCGATGGCGCGGGCCCGCTCCCGGTCGTCGGTGAACACGTGTCGAATGATCGACATGCTGCCGGGCATCAACAGCGCGCCGCCCACGCCCTGGATCGCGCGTCCGGCGATCAGTGCGGTGAGCGAGCCGGCCAGCGCGCAGGCGATCGATCCCGCGGTGAACACGCCGAGGCCGATCAGGAACACACGGCGCCGGCCGTACCGGTCGCCCAGGGTGCCGCCGGTCAGCAGCAGCGCGGCGAAGACCAGGCTGTAGCCCTCCATCACCCATTGCAGCCCGCTGACCCCGGCGTCGAGGTCGCGGTCGATGCTGGGCAGCGCGTTGGACACCACGACGTTGTCGAGCATGGCCACGAACAGCGCGACGCACAGCGTGGCCAGGATCAGGCCCTTGCGCGGCGCGTCGGCCTGCCCGGATGCGGCCGGGATCGAGCCGCCCGGCGGGATCGGCGGGCCCTCCGGTCCCGGTATCGGACCGGGGGAATCGTGCGCCATGATCACTCCCTAACAGTGTTAGTGACTGTCTAACGGTGTTAGATTGCACGTCGTCGGGCATCGGCGCAAGGGGATTGATCCGGCCTCGGGGTGCGGGCGCGACGCAATTGCGGAAGAGGAATGACCTGATTCCGAAGGAGAATCGACCCGACGGGGTCGGCGGCGACGCCCGCCGGGGTCGACGACAAGGAGTGGGCATGACGGGCAAGGGCCGGGCACCGGCGGAGGGTGTGCAACGGCGGCCGGCGGTGACCCTCGACGCGTTGGTCCGGGCGGGGTTGGTGGTGCTGGAGCGCGACGGTCTGGATGCACTGTCGATGCGCTCGGTGGCGGCCGAACTCGGCGTGCGGGCCCCGTCGCTGTACTGGCACGTGCGGGACAAGGAGGAGCTGCTCGACCTGCTCGCCGACGGACTGCTCGGCATCGGCGTGCCCGCATTGCCGCCGATCCGCGGCGACTGGCGCGTCGAACTGCGCGAACTGGCCTGGGCGTTCCGCGCGTTCCTGAACCGCAGGCGGGACTCGGTGCGGGTGCTGATGGGCCGCTTCCCGGCCGGCCCCGGGATGGCCGCGGTGATGGAGCACCAGCTCGCCATGCTGGACCGGGCCGGGTTCGGTCGGCAGGACGCGGCGTACATCACCTACGGCCTCAGCACGCTGGTGACCGGGTTCGTATACGGCGAGCAGCGACCGATCTCGGCGGCGGTGGTCGCCGGGGTGCCCGTGCGCGAGGCGGTGACCGCGATCGGCGACACGATCGCGGCCTTCCCGGCGGACACCTATCCGCACCTGGTGGCGACGGCGCGCGAACTCACCGAGCCGCACATCGACGAACGCTTCGAGTTCGTCCTCGAACGCTTCCTGGACGGCCTGGCCGTGCTGCCCCGGAATCCGAAGTCCGACGGGGGAGGGACGACAACCGCGGCCGAGGACGGCTGACCGACGGGTCGGTCGGCGGCGATCGCCGGCGCGACGTGCCCGGAAAGCGGGTGCGCACACCGTCGTTCGGCGACCGATGCGCCCTCCTGATTCGGCGAGTTCACCATGTATTAACCCGCCCTGTGCCCAACTGGGCGTTATTCGGTGGACGGTTGGACCATCCGTCCAGGACAATCCGCCGTCGGACTGTCGGCAAGCGATGAGTTTCGGGGCGCCGCACAGTCTGAACACCTGTATGCAACACAGCAATTTTCGGCACCGACCGGTTGGCTCCGGGAGGGTCGCGGACAGTCTCGATCGCCCGGTCACGGAGCCGGCGTAGAGCTGACTCCATGTTGTCGATCGACCGCTGTTTCCTTGGAATCAGCCCATCAGCTGGGGGATACATGAACCGGATCAAGGCGCTTGCGGCGTTGCCGTGCGGGCGTCGATCCAAGTGGGTCGTGCTTGCTTTGTGGTTGGTGCTGCTCGTTGCGGCAGCACCGCTCTCGGCCAAGTTGACCGACGCTCAGAACAACGAGGTCTCGTCGTGGCTGCCCGCCGAGGCCGAGTCCACGAAGGTGATCAACGAACAGAAGGACTTCCGTCCGGACACCACGGTGCCCGCCGTCGTGGTCTACGAGCGGACCTCCGGCCTGACGCCGGACGACACGAAGGCGATAGCCGACGACCGGGCCGCGTTCGGTACCGCCAAGGGCGTCACGAACAAGGTCGAGGACGCGCGACTCGATCCGCAGAACAAGGCCGCGCAGGTCCTGGTTCCGATCACCATCAAGGACGGTGGCTGGAACGACCTCGGTGACGCGGTCGAGGAGATCAAGAAGAGCCTGAAGGACAACCCGGACGGGCTCAAGGCGTACGTCACCGGCCCGGCCGGACTCGGTGCGGACCAGGCGTCCGCGTTCGAGGGCATCGACGGGACGCTGCTGTACGCGACCCTCGGCGTGGTCGTGCTGATCCTGCTGTTCACCTACCGCAGTCCGGTGTTGTGGCTGCTCCCGGTGATCTCGGCGGTCGCGGCGCTGTTCACCGCGCAGGCCGTGGTGTACCTGTTCACCAAGGCCGGCCTGGTCGTCAACGGCCAGAGCGCGGCGATCCTGACCGTGTTGATCTTCGGTGCGGGTACCGACTACGCGCTGTTGCTGATCGCCCGCTACCGCGAGGAGCTGCACCGGTACGAGGACCGGCACGAGGCGATGGCGGCAGCGCTGCTCCGCGCCGGACCGGCGATCGTGGCCAGCGCCGCGACGGTCGGCATCGGCATGTTGTGCCTGATGGCTGCGGAGATGCAGTCGACCAAGGGCCTGGGCCCGGTCTGCGCGCTCGGTGTGGTGGTCGGCCTGATCGCGATGACCACGCTGCTGCCCGCGCTGCTCGTGATCGTCGGCCGCTGGGTGTTCTGGCCGGTCCGCCCGGCCTACGAGCCGGACGCGATCACGCACGACGAGAACGGCATCTGGGCCAAGGTCGGCCGGCAGATCGCCCGCGGCCCGCGCCTGGTGTGGATCGTGACCGCGGTCATCCTCGGCGTGATGACCATCGGCCTGACCAACCTCAACGGTGACGGCATCGCCAACAAGGATTCGTTCACCAACAAGCCGCAGTCGATCACCGGCCAGGAGATCTCCGAGCGCTACTTCCCGGCGGGCTCCGGCGACCCGATCGTGGTGATCGGCCGCGAGTCGGCCGCGGGCACGCTGATGCAGACGCTCCAGGGCACCCCCGGCATCGCTCCCGACGGGGTCCGCCAGACCGGCGCGGCCAACGGTCGGGTGCAGATCGAGGGCGTGATGAGCGATTCGCCCGACTCGGCGGCGGCCAAGGACACCGTCAAGCGGGTGCGCACCGCGATGCACGCGGTTCCGGACGGCGCGGCCAAGGTCGGCGGCGGCACCGCGACCCAGATGGACGTCGCCAAGGCGTCCGAGCACGACGACAAGGTGATCATCCCGCTCATCCTGCTCGTGGTGCTGATCGTGCTCGGCCTGCTGCTGCGGGCGGTGATCGCACCGCTGGTGCTGATCGCCACCGTGGTGTTGTCCTTCGCCGCGGCGCTGGGCATCAGCGTGTTCACCTTCGAGCACCTGCTCGGCTTCGAGGGCACCGACGTGGGCTTCCCGCTGTTCGTGTTCGTCTTCCTGGTGGCCCTGGGCATCGACTACAACGTGTTCCTGATGAGTCGGGTGCACGAGGAGTCGAAGAAGCACGGGACCAGGCGCGGTGTACTGATCGGCCTGTCCGCGACCGGCGGCGTGATCACCTCGGCCGGCCTGGTGCTGGCGGCCACGTTCGCGGTGCTCGGCACGCTGCCGATCGTCGCGTTCGCCGAGATGGGCTTCACCGTCGCGCTGGGCGTGCTGCTGGACACCTTCATCGTGCGCTCGGTCCTGGTCACCGCGCTGGGCCTGGACATCGGCCGCAAGATCTGGTGGCCGAGCAAGCTCGCGCAGCACCCGGACGATGAAGAGCCGAAGGCCGGCGGCGACGGCGACCGGGAGGGCGTCCTGGTCGGCTGAACCGGCAAGGCGCCGATCCGTTGATCGGGGCCTGCTGATCGAGGGTGGTGGGCGGATGGCACGCGCCCACCACCCTCTTCGCGTCCGGCGGGCGGCTACCGGCTCCGGGCCCGGGCCCGCAGCGCGGCCAGGAACCAGTCGAAGACCGGGGCCAGGCTCGGCCGGGACGGCCAACCGTTCATGACGCCGAGCAGTTGCCAGTAGCGTTCGGCGCGCGGGTCGGTGCCCACCTCGAAGCGCTCGGACAGCCAGGCGACGAACGCGTCGTCGGGGGTCCGGCCGAAGGCGGTGGCGTATTCCGCGAGCAGGTCGGCGAGCACCGGTTCGGCCTCGGGCGAGGTCGGTTCGACGCCGGCCGTGCGGGCCGCCTCGACCCACTCCCGGGTGATCGCGGTCAGCCGCTCGTGGGTGCCCGGAGCGACGTCGTCGCCGCGGGTGCGCGCCTGGTACTCGGCCATCCGCCGAATCGACGCGCGGAAGTCCGGATCGGCGACCAGTTCGCCCAGTTCGACCCACGCCTCGACCTGCTCGGCGGTCGGGTCGTCCGGCAGGGCCGGCAATCCGCAGCGCATCTTGGCCAGGAAGTCCGGGTCCACGTCCAGGTCGGCGAAGGTCGCGTCGAGGAAGTCGGTGATCATCTTCCGGCGTTCCTCGTCGGACAGTTTCGCGAGCTTGTGCATCAGGTCCAACTCCTCGGGACTGGAAGCCCGCCGAGCCACCGCGCGCAGCACGGCCCGGCGCAACCGCAACGTGCGGATCTGCGTGTCCACCGCGTTCGCGTGCGCCTCGGCGACCTCGGCGACGGTGACCTCGCGGGCCAACACCCGTCGGATGGTCACCAGATCGATGCCGAGGTCGCGCAGCGTGCGCACGAGTTCGAGGCGCACCAGCGCGTCGAGGTCGTACAGCCGGTAGCCGGCGGGACTTCGTCGAGTGGGCGGCACGACTCCCGCGTCCGCGTAGAACCGGATCGTCCGGACCGACAGGCCGGTCCGGCGCGCCAGGTCGCCGATCGAATACAGGGTTGCGCCGTCCATGTCCCCCACCGTGTCGCCTCCACCCGGTGGAGACTCAAGTCCCGTCCGTTCCGGGCCGCGAGCCCATGGGTCCGCGGCCCGGGGATCGGATAGCCCTTTCGGATCAGCCCTTGAGGCCGATCCGGTCCATCAGCACCATGCCGTCGTTGGTCAGCACCATGCCCACCACCGCGGACCGGTGGAACCCGGTCACCACCGAGGACTGGTAGGTCCACAGCGGGGCGTCCTGCTTGAGCTGGGCGGCGACCGCCGTGTACGCGGCCTTGCGCTGGGCCGGGTCGCTGGTGGTCCGGGCCTTGTCCAGGTTCTGGTCCACGGCCGGGTTGGCGTACAGCAGGTAGTTGTTCGGGCTCGTGCTGTAGAGGTTCACGTACAGCCCGGGCTCGGCGTCCGAGAGGTAGTAACTGAACATTGCGGCCTGGTAGTTCTTGTTGATCACGATGTCCGTCTGGTAGGCGGCGATCGGCATCGGGGCGAGCTTGACGGTGACGTTCTTCAGGCCCTGGAGCGAGGTCATGATGTATTCGGCGGTCCGCTGTGCGTTCGCGTTCTGCGGTATCGAGTACGTGAAGTCCAGCGGCTTGCCCTCGGCCGCCAACTCGTTCAGCAGCCGCTGCGCCTCCGCACGGTCGGTGCGCTGAACGGTCTCGGTACCGGGCTCCACCAGCGGGCTGTCCGGCGGGAAGATGCTCTTGGTGGGCGTGCCGTTGCCGCTGAAGGAGATCTTGTTCACCTCGTTCGCGTCGAGCGCGAGCTGCACGGCGCGGCGGGCGCGCACGTCGTCGAACGGCGCGCGCTTGTTGTTGAAGAAGAGCGACTCGCCGCCGATGATCGTGACGATCTTGGTCTCCAGGCCCTTCTGCTTGGCCTTGACCGGGTCCTCCGCGTTGACCGAGACCTTCAGGTCGGCGCTGCCGGAGAAGACCGTCTCCAGGGCCTGGGTGCTGTCCTGGATGATCTTGAACACCACGGTGTCGGCGTAGGGTTTGCCCGCGCCCTGCCAGTAGCCGGGGTTCTTGACGAACGTCATGTGGTCGCCGTTGGTCCACTCCTTGAACGTGTACGGACCCGCGCCGACCGGGTTGCGGGCGAAGCCGGCCGGATCCTTCTTGTACGCGGTGGGCGAGACGATGAAGGACAGGTTGGATGCGACGATGTGGTCGAAGTTGGCGTTCGGGCCGCTCAGCGTGATCTTGAGGGTGGTGGGGTCGACCACCTCGGTCGTCTTGACCGCCGCGATCGTGCCCGCCTGGTACGACTTGCGCGCCGGCGCGGCGTGTTCGTCCCAGGTGAACTTCACCGCCGCCGCGTCGTAGGGGGTGCCGTCGGAAAACTTCACATTCGGCTTGAGCTTGAGCGTCCAGGACGCGTTGCCCGGGTCCGGGGTCAGGCTCTCGCCGATCTGCGGCATCATCTTGCCGGTCTTGGCCTCGTGCCAGAACAGCGAGTCGTAGACCGTGTTCAGCCGGGTGTTGTCGGTGTACGAGTTGCTCAGCGCGCCGAACGGGTCCATCGAGCGCATGTCGCTCGCCATCGCCAC
This sequence comes from Embleya sp. L77, assembly GCF_055557415.1. Classification (NCBI taxonomy): domain Bacteria; kingdom Bacillati; phylum Actinomycetota; class Actinomycetes; order Kitasatosporales; family Streptomycetaceae; genus Embleya; species Embleya sp. L77. The sequence continues at coordinate 1,472,998 of NZ_CM145710.1, read as the reverse complement.
GGTCAGCGTGCCGCCGCTCTTGGGCGCGACGGTGGAGGTGTCCGGGGTCTCGGCCGCCTTGTCGTCGCCTCCGCCGCATGCGCCGAGCACCAGGCACGCGGCGACGGCGGGGACCACGGTACGAAAGGCGCGTGCGCCGGCCGGGCCTCGGGACGGTTCGTCGGGGAGCCGATTCCGGCGTGTCGTATCCATCTGTTTGCCTCGCTTCGATCTGTGCGCCGACCCCCGAGGGGCAACCGGTGGCGGAGCATAATCGAAGCCGCGAACGATCTTTGTCGCGCTTTTTCGGGTACTGATGGATGTTTCGCCCGGGGCCCGGGCCCCGGGGCCCGGTGCTGCGCGTGCCCGCGGGCGGGATCCCTGCCGTCGGTCCGCTCGCCTGCGCGCGCGAGGGCCCTCGTCCGCCGACGAGGGCCCTCGGTGCGAGCGAGTGCGGGACGCGCGGGTCAGCGCTCCGGGTGCAGCGTCTTGCTCCACAGCACGGTCGAGGCGCCGTCGCGCAGATTGACCGTCAGGTTGCCCGAGGGGCCGTCGATCTCGACCTCGCCGAAGTGCTGGAAGCCCTCCAGCGGCGAGTAGTTCGCGCGCGGCGGGGCGTGCACGAACTCGGCCCTGGGGCCGAACGTGCCGTCCAGCGCATTGGGGCCGAACGCGCCCGCGTTCAACGGACCCGAGACGAACTCCCAGAACGGGTCGAAGTCCTTGAACGCCGCCCGGGACGGGTCGTAGTGGTGCGCCGCGGTGTAGTGCACGTCGGCGGTCAGGAACACGATGCCGCGCACGCCGCGCCGCTGCGCCGTGCGCAGGATCGTGGCGAACTCCATCTCACGACCCAGCGGATTGCCCGGGTCGCCCTGCGCGACGCCCTCCTGCGCGGCGGCGCCGTCCGGCACCACCAGGCCCAGCGGCAGGTCGTTGGCGATCACCTTCCAGGTGGCGCGGCTCTGCGACAGGCCCTCGATCAGCCACTGACGCTGCCGGTCGCCGAGCAAGCCGCGCTTGGGGTCGGCGTAGCGGTTGTCGTCGTTGGGGTCCTTGTAGGTGCGCATGTCCAGGACGAACACGTCCAGGTGCCGGCCGTAGGAGAGCTTGCGGTAGACCCGGTCGTCGCCGATCGGCACCCACTCGCGGAACGCCTGCCCGGCGCGCGCAGCGAGCACGTCGACGCGCTTCTCGGTGTAGCGGGCGTCGTCCAGGATCTGGCCCGGGTACCAGTTGTTGCGCACCTCGTGGTCGTCCCACTGGTTGATCTGGGCGACCTCGGCGGCGAACGCGCGGTAGTTGCGGTCGAGCAGGTTGTAGGCGAACTGCCCCCGGTACTCGGTCAGCGACTCGGCGACCTTGGACTTCTCCGGGGTGACCACGTTGTGCCAGATCCGGCCGTCGGGCAGCGGGACGCTCTCCACCAGCGGTCCGTCCGAATAGACCGTGTCGCCGCTGTTGAGGAAGAAGTCCGGACGCAGCCGGCGCATCTGCTCGAAGATCGTCATGCCGCCGATGTCCGGGTTGCTGCCCCAGCCCTGGCCGACGGTGTCGCCGGACCACACGAACCGCACACCGGAGCGGCTGCGTTCGCTCGGCGCGGTGAGCAGCGAACCGGTCACCGGCCGGCCGGCCGCGCCGCGTTCGCCCTCGACCCGGACTCGGTAGTGGATGCGCCGCCCGGACGGCAGGCCGCGCAGCCGCACCCGGCCGGTGAGGTCGCCGTCCGGGGTCAGCCACGGCCCCCGCACGCAGTGCGCGTCGCGCAGGTCGGGCCGGGTGCCGTACTCGACGATCAGCCGACCGGGCCGGTCGGCCCGGCCCCACACGATCGCCGAGGACGCGGTGGCGTCGCCGCTCTGCACGCCGTGGCTCAGGCTCGGCCGGCCGGAGGCCACGTACGCGGGCGCGCCCGACGTCGACGCCGAGGCCGAGGCGGCGCCCACCACGGGAGCGATCGCGAGGCCGGCGCCGACGACCGAGCCGGTGCGCAGGAGGGTCCTTCTGTCCACTGAGGTCATGGACATGTGTGTAGTGGCGCCGGGCGACGTATCGGCGAACGCGGGTTGGCCGACTCGTCAAGTCTGGTCGGCGGGCCGGGGCGGGGCCGCCGGGCAGGTCACCCGGGCGCGTGGTCGGCGGCGCCGTGCTCGCGCCACGGATATCCGTGCGACCGGAACGCCTCGGCCACCGCGCCGCGTCCGGCCTGCGGCCGGGCCCGCACCAGCGGGCGGGCGTCGTGGTCCAGCGCGACCACCCGCTTGGCGTCGAGGAAGACGGCGGATATGTCGGCCCGTTCGAGCGTGATGGTGCGGTCCGGGTGGTCGAACAGGACCCGGGAGTCGGTGAGGGTGATGCGAGTCGACTCGGCCACGGCGACGAGGGCGGCGCCGACGCCCAGCAGCAGTCCCAGGACCGCACCGACGGCGACCTGCCACGGCTCCTGCGTCGAGGCGACGAAGCGGACGACGGAGCGCATCGGCAGGATCGGCATCCGGATCGCGATCCGGGCCGCCGGCGGCAACAGGAACGCGAGCAGCAGCCCCAGCGCCGGTAGGCCGCCGAAGATCGCCATCAGGTGCGCTCGCGGGTGGCCCGGCACCGTCCGCCGCTCGGCGGCCGTCGTCGCCCGCGCGGCTGCGTGTGCGGACGCGGGTGCGGATTGCTCTTCGGCCATGGCGTGCGCTCCCTTCCCTGCGGTGGCGGTCGACACCGTCCGCCGTCTCGATGCTAGGGAGGCACGGTCGACGCCCGCAGCGGCCGAAGGTCGACGCGGCCCAGACTTACGTCGAGAACTCCGAGGCAAGCGGCGGACCGGCCGCGTCCGACCGCCGGCCGGCCGGACCGCCGGACACGGCCTAGACCACGGTCAGCACGATCTTCCCGGAGGTACGCCCGCTCTCGCCCAACTCGTGTGCCTTGCCCGCCTGCTCCAGCGGCAGCACCGCGTCGATCACCGGCCGCAGGAGGCCCGCCTCGGCCAGCGCCGCGATCTCCTTCAGCCCGCCCTGATCCGGCTCCACGATGGTGAACCCCGCGCGCAGCCCCGCCGCCTCCGCCACCGGCACCAACTCCGCCTCGGCCGGTGACGCCAGCGAGACCACCAGTCCACCCGGCCGCAACGTCCGCAGCGAGCGCGGCCCGTACTCGCCGCCGATCGTGTCCAGCACTACGTCCACGTCCCGCACCGCCTCGGCGAAGTCGACGCTCGTGTAGTCGATCGGTTCGTCCACCCCCAGGCCGCGCAACAACTCGTGCTTGGCCGCGCGGGCGGTGCCGATCACATACGCGCCGCGGGCCTTGGCGATCTGGACCGCGAGATGCCCCACCCCACCGGCCGCGGCGTGGATCAACACCCGCTGACCGGGCCGTACGTCGGCCGCGTCCACCAGCGACTGCCATGCGGTGAGCGCGGCCACCGGCAGCGCCGCCGCCTCCACGTGCGACAGGGCGACCGGCTTGCGGGCCAGGTGTCGGGCCGGCGAGGTGACGAACTCGGCGTAGGTACCGGCGGGCTGCGGCAGCCGGGGCATGCCGAACACCTCGTCGCCGGGCCGGAAGACGCTCACGCCCAGGCCGACCGACTCGACCACGCCCGACACGTCCCAGCCCAGCGGGACCGGGGTGTCGCCGAGCAGGCCGCCGCTGCCGCGGTGCCAGTAGTCGGTCGGGTTCACCCCGGCCGCGTGCACCCGCACCAGCACCTCGGAGGGTCCCGGGGTCGGGCGCTCCACCTCGACCACCTTCAGCACCTCGGGCCCACCCAGCGTGTCCTGTCGGATGGCGCGCATCGTCATCACATTCCCCTGCTCGTGTTCCGGTTCGACCGTCGTGTCCGGCGGCGTGGGAGCAACTCTGCCGTCGCCCCCCTGGCCCATCGAGTGGCCGAGTGGCCAACATGTGAAAGGATCCGGCCATGCATCGAGTCGTGGTCCTGGCCCTGGAAAACGTCTATCCGTTCGAGCTGGGCATCCCGGTGCGGATCTTCGGCACCGCGACCGGCGCCGCCGACGAACCGCTGTACGAGGTGATCACCTGCAGCCTCGACGGCCGACCGGTGCGCACCAGCGCCGACTTCGGCATCGCCGTCGAGCACGGCGCCGAGGTGCTGGCGAGCGCCGACACCCTGGTGCTCCCGCCGTTCACGTGCGGCGTGGACGAGAACGACGAGCCGGACTGGCTCCCCGAACCGCTCGCCCGGGCACTGGCCGGACTGCGGCCCGGCACCCGGATCGTGTCCATCTGCACCGCGTCCTACGTGCTCGCCGCCGCCGGCCTCCTCGACGGCCGTCCGGCGACCACGCACTGGAACGAGGTCGAGCAGTTCCGCAGGCGGTTCCCCCGCGTCGAGGTCGATCCGGACGTGTTGTTCGTCGACGACGGGGACATCCTCACCGCGGCCGGGGTGGCCGCAGGCATCGACCTGTGCATGCACCTGCTGCGCCGCGACCACGGCAGCGAGGTGGCCAACCGGGTCGCCCGGCGCTGCGTGACGCCGCCGTGGCGCGAGGGCGGGCAGGCGCAGTTCATCGAGCGCCCGGTGCCCGAGCCGTCCTCGGCCACCACCTCGGCGACCCGAGTTTGGGCGCTCGAACACCTGCACCGGCCGCTGTCGTTGGCCGAACTGGCCGAACACGCGCGGATGAGCGTACGCACCTTCACCCGGCGCTTCCGGGACGAAGTGGGGATGACCCCCGGCCAGTGGCTGACCCGGCAACGCGTCGAACACGCCCGCCGGCTCCTGGAGACCACCGACCTGAGCGTGGACCGGATCGCCGACCGGGCGGGCTTCGGCACCGGCGCCTCGCTGCGCCAGCACCTGGTCGCCACCATCGGTGTACCGCCGATGACCTACCGGCAGACCTTCCGCACCCACGAGCCGGTGTCGGCGCGCGGGTGAGACATCGGCCGGCGTGCGGGCAGAAATCGTGCAGACGCTGCCGGTTGCCCGCACTCGGGTGCGGCGGCCGGCTCGGCGTCCTGCCTGCGGGTGAGCACGGTCAAGCCGGCCGCCGTTCCGGCCGATATCTCCGACACCGTGCCCACGTTCCGGAGGAGATCCACTCGTGCCGTCGCCGTTCCGTGTCGCCGCGTCCATCGCCGCCGCCACGGCCCTCACGTTCGCCGGAGTCGGCGCGCACCCGGCTCCCGCCGCACCGGTCGCGCGTTACGCGGCGCTGGGAGACTCGTACAGTTCGGGCGTCGGCGCGGGCGACTACCTCGCCGACGGCGGCGACTGCAAGCGCAGCGCGAACGCCTATCCGGCGCTGTGGCAACGGGCGCACGCGGCGGCCGAGTTCGCATTCGTGGCGTGCTCCTCGGCGACCACGGCGGATGTGCGTGCGCGGCAGTTGTCCGCGGTGACCGCCGACACCACGCTGGTGACGATCAGCGCCGGCGGCAACGACATCGGCTTCGCCGACACGATCGCGACCTGTGTGCTCGGCAGCGACCGGGCCTGCTCGGACGCGGTGGCGACGTCCACGGCGTACGTGCGCGACCGGTTGCCGGCCGATCTGGACGCGACCTACGCGCAGATTCGTCGCCAGGCCCCGAACGCGCGACTGGTGGTGCTCGGATATCCGCGCCTGTTCGAAACGGGCAGCTGTCTCCTGGGGCTGAGCCTGGCCAAGCGGCGGGCGCTGGACGACGCGGCCGACACGTTGGCGGACGTCACGGCACGCCGGGCGGCGGCCGGCGGCGCGGAATTCGCGGACGTCCGGGCCCGGTTCGCCGGCCACGGGGTGTGTGCGGCGGACGAGTGGCTGCACGGGCTGACGCTGCCGGTCGACGAGTCGTACCACCCGACCGCCACGGGCCAGGCCAGGGGCTACCTCCCGGGCCTGGTCGCGCTCACCGGCTGAGGGGCCGCGGGCGTCGGACGGGCGGGCCGACGGTACGCACCCGGCCGCCCCGAGCCGCAGCGGGACCCGAACAGCCGAGTGCGTCCCGGAGGGTCAGCCACGCCCCTCGGCCAACACCTCGCCGAGCGTGGTGCGTCGGTAGTGCACGGAGCGGCCCACCCGCAGGCCGGTGACCAGGTCGGCGCGGCGCAGCACGGCCAGGTGGTCGCCGACCGTACCCAGGCCGAGGTTGAGCCGCGCGGCCAGTTGGGTGGTCGTCGCCTGGGTGGCCAGCGCGCGCAGGATCGTCGCGCGCGTGGTGCCGAGCAGGTCGGCCAGCGCCTCGTCGTCCGATCGGGCCGGGGCGCCCAGCAGTTCGGCCACGCCCCGGGCCGGATACACGATGGCGTACGGCCACGGCGGTTCCACGTAGGAGATCAGCGCACCGAACGCGGACGGCACGAACAGCAGCCCGTCGCCGCCGAGTGCCACCGTCTCGGTCGCCTTGCGGGCGACCTCGATCACGCCCTCGTCGCGCCACCGCAGCCGCGGCGACAGGTCGCCCAGCGCCGCACCCCAGCCGTACGCCGCCAACCGCCCGGCGGTGCGCACCAGATCACGCTCCAGCACCGCCCGCAGCGCCGGCCACTCCGGCTCGACCAAAGCCGTCCACGCGGCCTCGATCGCATCCGTCAGCCGCGCGACCACATCGGGGGAGTCGAGCAGCGCACGGGTCGAGGCCGAGGGCGCGCGGAGCCCGGCCAGGTTGCGGGCGAGTTCGGAGCGGGCCCGGGCCAGGGGTGTGGCCCGCAGTACGGCCAGTTCGTCGCCGATGCCGGCCGGAGTGCCCGACGGGGGCGGGTGCAGGAGGTCCGCGTTGTAGCCGCCGCGCCGGTAAAGCGACGTCATCGCGGCGACCGCCGGCTGCTCGCGGCGCAGCCGCTCGTACGCCGGCCGCAACCGCTCGATCCACGGTCGCAGCGGCCCGGCCTGGTGGCTTCCCGAGAGCGTCCGCAGCACCCACACCACCTCGCCCAGCGGCGAGATGCCGAATCTGCTGCGCGCCACGTCGGCCGGCCCGACCTCGATCCTGAGCATGCGCCGCCTCCCACCCGGCAGCCTGCCAGGTTTCGGCTGTGACCGAAAGATTGGCCGGCGGGCGGCGTGCCGCAGCACGCTCGCCCCCATGATCGGCGACGACGTCAAACCGGCGACCTACCGCGAGGTCTTCGCGGTGGGCGCCTTCCGGGTGCTGTTCGGTTCCTATGTACTGCTGCTGATCGGCGACACCGTGCGGATGCTCGCGCTCGCGGTGCTCGTCTACGAACGCACCGGGTCGCCGGCGCTGTCCGCGCTCGCCTTCGTCGCCGGGTTCGTCCCGCAGGCGTTCGGCGGTGCGCTGCTGCTCTCGCTCACCGACCGGGTGCCGGTGCGTACCGCGATGGCCGGGTACGACCTGGTGCGCTGCGCGCTCGCGCTGGTGCTCGCCGCCGACGTGTTGCCGGTGTGGGCGGTCCTGGTGCTGCTCGCGAGCGTCGGGCTGGTCAGTCCGGTCGCCGGCGCCGCGCGTCAGCGCACGCTGCCCGAACTGTTGCACGGCGACGCCTATGTGCTGGGGCGTTCGGTGTTCGGGATGACCGCCGGCGCGATGCAGGTGCTCGGCTATGCGGTCGGCGGCCTGTTGCTCGCACTGGTGGGGTCGAGCGGTGCGCTGCTGTTCGCGGCCGGTACCGCGCTGGCCTCCGCCGCGGTGCTGCGATTCGGCCTGCCGGCGGCGGCGCGCCCCGAGCGCGCCGCGGCGGCCCGGACCGAGGGCACGGTACGCGCGACCCGGCGGGTCAATCGCGAACTGCTGAGCGACCGGACCGTGCGCGGCCTGCTGCTGGCCCAGTGGATACCGGCGAACCTGGCCGTGGCCGCCGAGGGCGTGATCGTCCCGTACACGCCCGAGCACGCCGGTGTCCTGTACGGCTCGGCCGCCGCCGGGATGCTCCTGGGCAACCTGCTGGTGGGCCGCTTCGTGCGCCCGGCCGGGCGCGAACGCCTGGCGCTGTGGCTGGCCCTGCAACTCGGCGTCCCGCTGGTGTTCTTCGCCGCCGGGCCGCCGCTGTGGGCGACGGCCGGCCTGTTCGTGCTCTCCGGCGCGGGCCTGTCCTACCAGCTCGGCCTGCAACGCCGCTTCCTGGACGCCGTCCCCGAGGCCGCCACCGGCCAGGCGATGGGCCTGGCGATGACCGGCACGATGACCCTCCAGGGGGTCACCATGGCGGGCGCGGGCGCACTGGCCGGCGTGCTCGCCCCCGGCCACGTGATCGCGCTGGTCGGCCTGGCCTCGATCGTCGGCACGCTGGCGGTGCACCGCGTGCTGCGCCCGCCGGCGGACGGGCGGTCGGCGCCGGGGGCGGTCGCGGTGCCGGTCCAGTCCGCGGAGTCGGCGGAGTTGGCGGGGTCGGCGGGGTCGGTGGTGCCGCCGGGACAGGCGGCGGCGCCGACGGTGCCGGCGCTCGGGGCGGAACCGACGCAGGCCGGCTGACCGGGTTCGGGCCCTGGGTCCGGTTGCCGACGGGTGGCGTGGCGGAGGCCGCCGTTCGGGGTGTTCGGGGACGGGTACGGCCGGGCGGCTTCGTCCGCCGCGGATCGATTCGGCATTCTGTCCGCCGGGATGTCGAGAACCGTCGACTCGCTCCGACCCGGATACGAGCGACCCGCCCGGCGACTCGGCAGCGTGATCCCGAGCACCGGATCGGGCCGCCGGTCGGACCGGGGCACCCGGCCCGACCGCACCGAACCGGAACCACCAGGAGCCACCGATGAAGTTCATGCTGCTGATCCACAACCGCCCGGGATTCGTGGAGGAACTCTCCGAGGCCAAGCGCACCGAGCTGTTCGGCGAGGTCGACGAGCTGATGGCCGAGCTGACCGCATCCGGCGAACTGCTCGGCGGCGAGGCGCTGGCCGACCCCGCGCAGACCCGCACGGTAAGGGTCCGGGACGGTGTACCGGCGGTCACGGACGGCCCGTTCGTGGAGGCCAAGGAGCACTTCGCCGGCTACCTGCTGGTCGAGTGCGAGAGCACCGAGCGGGCCGTCGAGATCGCCGCGCGCTGGCCGGACGCCCGCTACTGGGCGATGGAGGTCCGCCCGGTGATGACCGACTCCGGGACGGAGATGTGAGCCGGGACGCGCACGTCGAGGACCTGCTGCGGGAACTGACCCCGCAGGTCCTCGGCGTGCTCGTCCGCCGGCACGGCCAGTTCGACGCGTGCGAGGACGCGGTCCAGGAGGCGCTGCTCGCGGCCACCGTGCAGTGGCCCGTGGAGGGGATTCCGGACAGTCCGTGGGGTTGGCTGCTCACCGTGGCCGACCGACGGCTGATCGACCACTGGCGCAGCGAGCGGGCCCGCCGCAACCGCGAGGAGCGGCTCGCCGCGCAGGCCCCGGCCGACGAGTTCGTCTCGCCGGCACCCGACGACGACACCGCCGGCGATCGCGACGACACGCTGACCCTGCTGTTCCTGTGCTGCCACCCGGCGCTGACGGGAGCCTCGCAGGTGGCGTTGACGCTGCGCGCGGTCGGCGGTCTGACCACCGCGCAGATCGCCGACGCCTTCCTGGTGCCGGAGAGCACCATGGCGCAGCGGATCAGCCGGGCCAAGCAGCGGATCAAGGCCGCCGGCGGTCGCTTCGGCACGCCGGCCGGGCGGGAGCCGATGGAGCGGCTGGGTGCGGTGTTGCAGGTGCTCTACCTGATCTTCAACGAGGGCTACACGGCCGGTTCGGGCCCGGATCTGCTGCGCACCGACCTGACCGCCGAGGCCATCCGGCTCACCCGTGCGGTGCGCCGGTTGCGGCCGGACGACGGCGAGGTGTCCGGGTTGCTCGCGCTGATGTTGCTGACCGATGCGCGCCGAGCCGCGCGCACCGCCGCGGACGGTGCGCTGATCCCGCTGGCCGAGCAGGATCGCGGCCGCTGGAACGCGGAGGCGATCCGGGAGGGCACCGAACTCGTCACCGACGCGCTCACGTGGGGGCCGCCGGGCCCGTACCAGATCCAGGCCGCGATCGCCGCGGTGCACGCGGAGGCGGCGCGTGCCGAGGACACCGACTGGCGGCAGATCCTCGTGCTGTACCGGCTGCTCGACCATCTGTCGCCGGGCCCGATGGTCACCCTCAACCGCAGCGTCGCGACGGCGATGGTGCACGGCCCGGGAGCCGGCCTGGAGCTGCTCGACACGCTGGCCGAGGACGACCGGATGATCGAGCACCACCGGGTGTGGGCGGTGCGCGGCCATCTGCTCGAACTCGCCGGCGACCGCGAGGCGGCTCGGATGGCCTACCGCGAGGCCGCCCGGCGGACCACCAGCCTGCCGGAGCGGCGCTACCTGGAGATACGCGCGGCGCGGGCGGCCGACGGGGCGTGATCCGCGGGTGGCGCGTGGCGCGTGGCGCCGCGGCGCACCGGCGGCCCCGCCGGCTCGCGCCCGCCCGCCGGTCGGCCCGCCCTCGACCGCTCGCCCGCCTGCCGGCCTCACCCACGCCCGTCCGCTCGTCCCGTTCGCTCCGCCCGCGCCCGCTTGCCCGCCCGCTCGTCCGCCCGCGCGAGGATCTCGGCGAAAACTTGCTCGGCAATCCGTCCGGACATGTCGAGGACCGGGGGTCGGCTCCGACCTCCCCGTGAGAACACCGGAGACCGGCACGATCAGGAGCCTCGAAATGCGCAAGATCCTCTACATGGTCCACCAGTCGCTGGACGGCTGCATCGAGGGCCCGAACGGCGAATTCGACTGGGCGATGATGGGTCCGGAGCTGTCCGACTTCGGGCAGACCCTCAACGACGGAGCCGACACGTTCCTGTACGGTCGGGTGGTGTGGGAGATGATGTCCGGCTACTGGCCGATCGCCGAGACCATCTCCACCGATCCCCACGACCTGCGGTTCGCGCCGATCTGGCGCGCGACCCGCAAGGTGGTCGTCTCGAGCACGCTGGACCGGGCCGAGTGGGGCGCCGAGGTGATCGGGAAGAACCTGGCCGAGGACATCACCGCGCTCAAGCACGAGCCCGGCAAGGACATCCTGCTCAGCGGCGGTTCCGGGCTGGCCGGCTCGCTCACCGGGCTCGGCTTGATCGACGAATATCTGATCTTCGTGCACCCGGTGATCCTGGGCGGCGGCAAGCCGGTCTTCCGGCCCGGCGACACCCGCCACTCGCTGAGCCTGGTCGACTCGCGCACGTTCGACGCGCGCACCGTGCTGCTGCGCTACACGCGAGCCGGCGAGTAGCGGCAATCCGCCGCCGGGCCCGGGCGGCTCAGCCCGGAAGTCTGCCGGCCGCGCGATCGGCGAGCCAGGCGTCGAACCCGGTCTGGGCCTCGGCGGCGTCCTGCTCGGTCAACGGGCGGGACTGGTGGGTGATTTCCAGGTGCGCGCCGTTGGGGTCGAAGCAGTACACCGAGTACCACACGCCTTCGTGGTCGATCGGGCCCCGGACCTCGACCCCGTGTCGGCGGATCTGCTCGGCCATCGCGTCGACTTCGGCGACGGAGTTCATGGCGAGCGATACGTGCCGGGCCCACCGTTCGAGGCCGTCGGGCACGGGAGCGAAGTCCTTGGCCACGTCGAAGAACGCGCCCGAACGCAGGCCCGATCCGTCTATCCGGTGCCGGCCCGGGAGTGATGCCGACCCGGGGCGGGCTTCGGTGCACGGTGGGTCGGTCGATCGTGGTGAAGGGGCCGGTGCGGTCGCCGATCAGGGTCGCGAGGCGGTCCAGGCCGTGGTCGATCGTGGCCGGGTCGAGCGTGCCGCAGGACAGCCGCAGGCGGTGGGTGGGTCCGATCCCGGGGTGGTAGAAGTGCGCCATCGGCGTCCACACCACGCCGTATTCGCGGGCGGACAGCTCCACCAGCTCGTCGTCGGCCACGAACGGCACGGTCAGCACGACGAGGAAGCCTCCGTCCGGGCTGCTCCAGTGCACCCGACCCGCGGCCGGACCCCGGCCGAACCGGGCGGCGAGGCCGTTCAGCAGGTGTGCCGGGTTGCCGCTGCGGCCGAGCCGACCCGGCCGGCCGGTTTCGCCGAACGAGCCGACGTGTACGACGCGTTGCCGGGTGTCCAGGGCCGCCAGTGTCGGCGGTCGGCGATCGCCGGCGACATGGCTCAGGCCGTACGGGTCGTCTTCGAGCAGCAGCAGGCCCAACTCTGCGGCAGTGGCCAAGAGTTCGCACCGGGCGAAGCGGTCCAGGCCGATCCCGGACGGGTTGGCGAAGTCCGGGACCACGTAGAGGGCGCGTGGACGCAGACCGGCCGCGCGGGCGCCGTGGACCTGCGCCGCGAGGTCGTCCAGGTCGACGCCGCGCGGGCCGTCCGCGACCGGGAGTACCGGTATGTCGGCCCGCCGGGCCGCACCGATCAGCCCGAGGTAGGCGGGCGCGACCGTCAGCACCACGTCCCGATCCGAGCCGCGCAGCACCCGCAACACCCGCAACAGCGCGTCCCGTCCGCCGGCGGTCGGCGGGTCCGTCGCGGTGTCACCGTACGGGAGCCGGCCGGCGAACGAGATCGCCTTCGGGTGGCGGCCGGCCACCGCGTCGAGCAGGGCCGCCGAGCGCAGGATCGGGTCCGTGGGTGCGGACTTCGGGCCGTCGGGGGTCGATTCGCCACCGATGTGCGTCATCGCGGGCCCCTCTCCCGTCGGCCGCCGACCCGGAGCGCGGTATCCACCGGCACATCACCGAGATGCCACGCGTCGCCCGGGCCGCCGGGTTGGCGACGAGGCTAGGAGGTGAACGGGGCCGGCGGGCGGCATCTGAGCAAAACGTGAGGTTCCCGGGGTGCGAGCGATGCAAAGGACCGGTGGGTATGCGGTGTTCAGCCGTTGCGGGCCGGGTGCCACATCCCCCGTTCCTACCCGATGGCTACCGGTAGTACCCCGCCACCACGTCGCGTACCTCTTCGAGCAGCGCCGGGCCGACCTGCGGTACGGGGGGTTGGCCGCTGCTCGGTCTGATGTCCAGGAGTTGTTCATTGGACAGCGCGAACACCACCCGGCGCAGGCCCGCCCGCTGGATGACCGCCGCGCACATTTCGCACGGCTGGCAACTCGTGTACATCGTGGTCTCCGCCGCCGTGGCCGCGTCCAACTCGCGTGCGGCCCATCTCGCGAGCTTCAGTTCCGGGTGGGCGGTGATGTCCCTGTCGGTGAGCGTTGTGTTGCGCTCCTCCGCGAGGACCTTCCCGTCCGGTCCCGCCAACAGCGATCCGAACGGCGGGTTGCCGTTGGCGCGGGCCTCGGCGGCGAGCGCGATGGCCTGCCGGAGGAGGGTGTGGTCGTCGGGTGTGTTGGTCATTACTGCTCCGTTCCCGTGCGGGTGGTGTCGAACCGCGCCGGCTCCGCGGCGAGTGCCTGCCGAGCAGCCTAGGGCCGGCGCGTCCGGCGGGGGCGCCGCCGTACGGGGCAAGGAGGACGGTCTCGGCGCCGGGCGGGCCCAGGTGCCGAGGGCGTCGACGATCAGGCGGGGTGGTCAGGGCGTCGGTCGGAGTGCCTACGCGGCATTGCCGGGTAGGTTTCGACCATGACTGCCTCAGCCTCCCGTACGACTACGCCTCGGGGCTCCGGCGGCCGACCGCCCGCCGGGTTCGACCGGCTCGGCCCGCGGCTGGCCCCCGCCGGGATCGCCATGCCCATCCTGATCGTGGCCTCCACGCTGTGCGCCGTGGCCGCGGACACCGATCTGGCCGATGCCCGCGGCCTGTGGATCCTGGCCGCGGCCGTGTGCGCGGTGGCGGCGGGCGTGGCGTGGACCGACATCCTGATCGTCGTCCACCGCCGCCGCCCGACACCGCGAGCCACGGCGCCGACCCCCGTGTCACCCCACCCCGCCCACCCGCCGGTCGGCCCATCGACTCACACCAACCCCGACTCGTAGGCCACGATGACCAGTTGCACCCGGTCCCGGGCGTCGAGCTTGGCCGGCAGGCGGGCCACGTGGCTCTTGGCCGTGGCCATGCCGATGTGCAGTTCGGCGGCGATCTCGCCGTTGGATCTGCCGCGCGCGATCAGCGTCAGCACCTCGCGTTCGCGCTCGGTGATCCCAGCGATCCCGGCGACCCCGAGGGCCCCCTCCCGGCGGCCTCGCCGCGTGTGCGCGGGGGCACGATCGACGAACTCGGCGATCAGCCGTCGGGTGACGGCGGGCGATCAGCGCGTCCCCGGCCGCGACCACCCGGACCGCCGCGATGATGTCCTCCAGCACCAGGTCCTTGACCAGGAAACCGCCGGCGCCGGATCGTGGCTCGCGCTCGCCCTGTGGCCGGTCGCCGCGCTGTGCGCCGCGACCGCCGTCCTCGGCCGGCGCGACGTGTGATCCGCCGCTGCGCCGGCCGCCCGGTCGGTTGACGCCGGGGCAGAGCCCGGCCCGGTGGGGCCGGCCCGTTTTCAGCGCCTGGGTCGGCCCTCCTTGGGTTCCAGCAACTGGGCTCGCAGGGCCGTCAGTTGGTGGGAGTGCTCGACCGATCGGGTCTCGTCCAGGGAGGCCACGGCCAGCAGCAGCGCGTCGCTGAGCACGATCGCGGCCAGCGATTCGGCGGTGATGCCGGTCGGGGTGTGCGGTGCGTACAGGACCGCGTCCGCGGTGTCGGCCAGGCGCTCGACCAGTTCGTCGGTGACCACCACGATGCCGGCGCCGACCACGTGGGCGCGGTCCAGAAGCACTTCCATGTCGCGCAGGAAGCGCCCGGGGACGAACATCACCACCACGTCCCGGCGACGCAGCGCGAGCAGCTCGTCGGCCAGGGCGAAGCCGGTGGTGCCGACGAAGCGGGCTCGCCGCCCCATCCGGTTGAGCTTGAGCGCGAGATGCCGGCCGGCCAGTTCCGAGGCGCCGACGCCGTACGCGAGCACCTCGCCGGCGTCGGCGAGCAGTTGGGTGGCCCGGCGGAAGGCGGTCGCGTCGAGGTTGGCCCGGCCGTGTTCCAGCCGTTCGATCGCCTCGTCGTAGACCCGGGCGCGGATGCCGTCGAGGTCTTGGCCGACCTGGGTGATCCGCTGCCGGACCCGGACCTCGGGGGCCACGTCCGCGCTGAAGTCCGCGGCGATGTCGCGCTTGAGCGCGGACAGGCCGCCCAGGCCCAGTCGCTGCAGCGTACGCACCACGGTGGCGTTGCTGACACCGATGCTCGCGCCCAGGTCCTGGGCGCTGGCGAAGAGCACCTGCTCGGGGGAGCAGTTGGTCAGATATCTGGCCACGTTCCGCTCGGCCGGGGACAGGTCGGCCCATTGATCACGGATCGCCGCCCGGAGTCGGGCCAGCGCCGGATTCTGCGGTTGTTCGCTCACGCCTCTTGACTCCCCGGTATCAACCATTACTCTCCTCATGAAACAAGCAATACATGTTACCGCGAACTCGTAATGAACATTACGAAGCCCGTGGGTCGAACCACCCGACCCGGGACGACGAACGGTCGCCACGAGGCTCGCGGCACCCGGGGCGTGCCCCAGGACAGCGTGCAGCACCCGCCCGCCCGCCCAACCCCCAGCACCCAGGAGACGACGTGAGTGGCGTGTCCCTTCCGACCATCGAGATCGGCGGCGAGCCCCGGACCAGGGGCCGCCAGTACGGCGAAGGGGCGAGCGCGCTCATCCATTCCGCGGTCGACTACTACGCCGAGGCATTCGGCGCGGCCGGCGGCCTGACCTGGCGTCAGGTCACCGACCGGGCCGAACACTGGCTCGCCCCGTCCCGCGCCTTCGCCCCCGACCTGGTCGAGGAGATGGCCGGGATCGCCGAGGGCGCCGGCCTCGGCCTGCTCGACATCCTCGCCCTCAACGCCCGCGGCGAGATCATCTACGACGACACCTTCGCCGCGATGGGAGCACCGGACGCGCCGGGCACACCGGACGCGTCGGCCGAGCCGCGGACGCCGGAGAACCCCGACGGCTGCACCTCCTTCGCCCTGCTCGACCCGGCCTCCGGCGACGGCCACGTCTACGCCGGCCAGAACTGGGACTGGCGCTACGGCGTGCGCGAGACGGTCATGGTCGTGCGGGTGGTCCAGCCCGGCAAGCCCACCGTGGTGATGCAGGTCGAGGCGGGCCAGGTCGGCCGGCAGGGCGCCAACTCGGCCGGCCTCGCGCTCAACGCCAACGGCCTCGGCGGGCGCTTCGACCACGCCGTCGGCATCCCGCAGACGCTGATCCGGCGGCGCGTGCTCGACTGCGCCAACCCGGCCGAGGCGCTGGACGTGCTCTTCCGCACCCGCGCACACATCGCCAGCAACGCCCTGCTCACCCACCGCGCGGGCTTCGCGATCGACATCGAGACCACGCCCGGCGCGAACGGCTGGATGTACCCCACCGACGGCCTGCTCGTGCACGGCAACCACTACCAGGCCTTCATGCCCACCCAACTGGCCGCGAACTACCGCCCCACCGCCCCGGATTCATTGCTTCGGGTCCCGCGCGCCGAGGCCGGCCTGCGGCGCTGCCGGGACGCGGGCGACCCGGCCGAGACCCGCAAGCTGATCCACGCCGCGATGTCCGACCACCTCGGCCACCCCGAATCGTTGTGCACCCACCCGGACCCGGCCCGACCGGCGGTCCGGCAGTGGGCGACGCTCCTGTCCAGTTGCGTCGACCTGACCACGGGCGAATACCGCGTCACCGCCGGCACCCCGTGCGATCACGAGTACGAACTCCTGCCCTGGAACCTGCACGACGGTCCCGGCGGCGCCTGACCCAACCGCCCGCTCCCGCGGCGCCCGACCACCCGCCCGCTTCCACGCCGGCGATCGGCCCACCGTCCCCCCCCGCACCCCCCGGAGAGTCGCATGTCCCGCACTCGCACCCTCGCCGCGCTCGGCCTGGCGGCCCTGCTCGGCCTGAGCACCGCGTGCTCCAACAAGACCGCCGGCGGCAACCCCGCCGCAGGCACCCCCGGCAAGCCCGCCGACCTCGCGCTGACCGACACCACCGCCAAGGCCACCGGCGCGGTGGACAGCGTCAAGTGGCTGCTGGCCAAGGAACCCAAGTCGCTGGACCTGGACGTGCGCTCGGACAGCGACTCCAACGCGCTGCTCGCCAACGTCTGCGAACGCCTGTTCCAGACCCAGCCCGACCTCAGCATGCGTCCGCACCTGGCCGACTCGGCGACCTACACCGACCCCACGACGCTCGTGCTCAAGCTGCGCGCCGGCGTCACCTTCCACGACGGCTCGCCGATGACCGCCGACGACGTGGTGTGGAGCCTGCAACGGCACGCCGCGGACGGGAAGAACGAATCGGACGAATTCGAGCGGGTGAGCTCCATCGAACGCACCGGCGACGCCGAGGTCACCGTGCGCCTGAAGGAGCCCGACGCACTGTTCACCAAGGCGCTCGCGGGCAACGCGGGCGTCGTGCTCGATCGCGAACAGGCCGAGCCCGCGGGCAAGGACTACGGCACCCCGGGCCGCACCGACGCGTGCTCGGGCCCGTACACGCTCAAGGAGTGGAAGGCCGGCAGCCGGATCACCCTGGAGCGCTACGACGGCTACTGGGACAAGTCCCGCAAGCCGCTCGTGCGTTCGGCCACCTTCGGCTGGGCGGACGAGAACGCCATGGTGAACAGCATGACCACCGGCGCCGCCGACGGCACCTACCTGACCACGATGAGCGCGGTCCCGCCGCTGGCCGGCAACGGCGCACTCACCGTCTCGTACGGCTCCTCCTCCCGCGCCTGGACGCTGATCCCCACCGAGCGCGGCGGGATGAAGGACCCGCGTGTGCGGCGTGCGCTCTCGCTCGCGCTGGACCGCCAGGGCATCGCCAAGGCGGCCTTCGCCGGACTGGCCACGCCGTGGAAGACCCCCCTGGGGCCGGGCGCGTGGGGCTACGAGAAGGCCACCTTCCAGGCCGGCTACGACGCGCTCCAGGGCGCCCCGGCCCAGCCCACCGCCGCCGACCTGGACGCGGCGAAGAAGCTGATCACCGAACTGGGCCCCGCCGCACCGACCATCGTGGTCGCCAACGACGGCACGCCCACCCGCAACCTGATCGCCAACGCGGTGGTGGACGCGGCCCGCCGGATCGGCCTCAAGGCCGAGATCAAGACCATGTCCGGCGCCGACTTCACCTCGCTGTACACCGACCAGGCGCTGCGCAAGAGCGTCGACATGTTCGCCGACGACTGGTACATCTCCAAGGCCGACCCGGCCGGCTTCTACGACAACGCGCTGACCGGCTCGAACAACAACTGGGTCGGCTTCAGTTCGCCCGAGTACGACAGGATCGTCAACGAGGCGCTGCGCACCACCGACGACGCCGCTCGGGCCAGGCTGCTGGTCGAGGCCGAGCGCCGATTCACCGCGGACGCGGTGTGGTTGCCGCTGGTCCAGGTGCCCAACGTGTTGATCACCAGCGCCAAGCTGACCGGCGCGCCCGCGTCGATGGCCAACGTCGCCTACCCGTGGCTGGCCGACCTCGGCGCCAAGGGCTGATCTCTCGCGTTGCGCCGGCCGTACCGGCACCCATGCCCGGCCGGCGCACCGGCCCGTTTCCCAGGCCCTCTCCTCGATCCCGCGCCGTGCACCACGACGCGGAATCGAAGACCGGCCCTCGCCCTCGGAGGTGTCCCCCATGCCCGCCCGCGCCCTGCGCATCACCCTTGGGCTGCTCGTCACCCTGCTCGCCGCGTCCTTCGTGATCTTCGGCGCGATCTATGCGGCCCCCGGCGACCCGGCCGCGTTCCTGGTCGGCGGCCAGGAGGACGCGACGCCGGAGAAGCTGGCCGCCGTCCGGGCCGCCTACCACCTCGACGACCCGCTGTGGGTGCAGTACGGGGACTGGATCGGCGGGGTCCTGCACGGCGACCTCGGCCGCTCGATGCAGTACCACGACCAGGTCGCCGACCTGGTGTCCTCGCGCGTGCCCACCACGCTGTTCCTGGTCTCCTACTCGGCCGTGCTGTTCGTCGTGGTCGGCGTCGCCCTCGGCGTGTGGTCCGCGGTGCGCGGCGGGCGGGTCGACGCGGTCGTGGTCGCGGTCACCACGCTGCTCGCGTCGATCCCCAAGTTCGTCAAGGCGCTGGCCCTGGTCGCCTTCCTGGGCGTGCAGTGGGGCTGGTTCCCGGTCACCGGCGCCGGTGAGGGCTTCGGCGACCGCCTCTACCACCTGACCCTGCCCGCGCTCTCGCTGGCGCTGGGCGAACTGGCCGTGGTCAGCCGGGTGACCCGGCAGAGCATGCTGGAGCAGTTCGCCCAGGACCACGTCACCGTGGCCCGCGCGGCGGGACTGTCCGAGTTCAAGGTGATCCGCCGACACGTGTTGCGCAACGCGCTCGCGCCGGTGGTGACCATGTGCGGCCTGATCACCGCGAGCCTGTTCGCGGGCACCGTGGTCGTGGAGACCGCGTTCGGGATCAGCGGGATGGGCTCGCTGCTGGTCCAGGCGATCAACACGCACGACTTCCCGGTGACCCAGGCCGTACTGCTGCTCATGGTGCTCGCGTACATGCTCGTCACCACGCTCGTCGACCTCGTGCACCCGCTGATCGATCCGCGGGTGCGCCTCGAAGGAAGCGCCGCATGACCCTCCTCCAAGCCGCCGCGCCGCCGGTGCCGGCGGCGTCCCCCAAGCCGGCCAAGCCCAAGCGGACCTGGCCGATCTCGTTCCGGATCGCGGCCGGATTCCTGCTGCTGACCGCGGCGCTGGCGATCCTGGCGCCGCTGGTGGCGCCGTACGAACCGGACGCGATCGACCTCGACGCCTCGCTCGCGCTGCCGAACGGCGCACACGTGCTGGGCACCGACCAGTCCGGGCGCGACCTGCTCTCCCGGGTGCTGCACGGGGCCGGCCCGAGCCTGGTGGCGCCGCTGGCGCTGCTCGCGCTCGCGTCGGTGATCGGGATCGCGTTGGGCACGCTGGCCGCCTGGCACGGCGGTTGGGTGGACGCCTTCGTCTCGCGCGTGACCGACGTGATGTTCGCCTTTCCCGGATTGTTGTTCGTGATCCTGATCGTGTCGGTGTTCGGCGACGGGCTGACCACGGCGGTGATCGCACTCGCGCTGGCCTACTCGCCGGTGGTGGCCAAGTACACCCGCAGCATCGCGCTGGCGGAACGGGCCAAGCCCTACATCGACGCCTATCGGGTGCAGGGCATGGGCGGATTCGCGATCTGCGCCCGGCGCCTGGTGCCCAACCTGGCGCCGTCGCTGATCGGCTACCTGGTGCTGATGTTCGGTCAGGTGCTGATGGGCATGGCCACCCTCAGCTATCTGGGCTTCGGCGCGCAGCCGCCGAGTTCGGAATGGGGCCTGATGGTCAAGGAGGGGCAGGCCGCGCTGGTCCAGGGCGCGCTGTGGCCGGCCCTGGTACCCGGTACCGCGATCGCCCTGGTCGTGGTGGCCTTCAATGTCGTCGGCGTGCGGATCTCCGACCGCCTGGGGGTGAGGGAACGGTGATGACCCACCACGAGAAGGACCCGGTGCGGACCGCACCCGGCCTCGATGCGCTGCTGGACATCGAGGACTTGACGGTGGAGCTGCCCGGCGTCGGGGCGCGGCGTCCGGTGCTCGACGCCGTGCGCCTGCGAGTGGATCGTGGCGAAGTGGTGGGTCTGGTCGGCGAGTCCGGCTCGGGCAAGTCCACCGCCGCCAAGGCCGTGCTGCGGATGTTGCCGCGCGATGCGCAGATCCGCGGTCGGGTGGGCGTGGCCGGGCGCGACGTGCTCACCCTGGACGCCGGCGACCTGCGTGAACTGCGGGCCCGTCGGGTGGCGATGGTGCACCAGGATCCGCGCTCCTCGCTCAATCCGGTGCGTCGGATCGGCGACTTCCTGACCGAGCGGCTGATCCACACCCTGGGCCGGCCGAAGGCGCAGGCGTACGCCGAGGCGCTGCGGCTGCTGGAGGCGGTGGGCATCGTGCGCCCGGCCGAGCGGCTGCGGCAGTTCCCGCACGAGTTGTCCGGCGGGATGCTCCAGCGGGTGGTGATCGCGGCGGCGCTCGCGGGCGACCCCGAACTGCTGCTCGCGGACGAGGCGACCAGCGCGCTGGACGTGACCACCCAGGCCGAGATCCTGGCCATCCTGCGCGAGCATCGCACCGGGCGCGGCCTGGGCCTGCTGTTCATCACGCACGACCTGCACCTGGCCGCGGCCTACTGCGACCGGGTGTACGTGATGTATGCCGGACGGGTCGTGGAGGAGCGGACCGCAGAGCGGCTGTTCGAGGATCCGCGCCATCCGTACACGGCCGGCCTGTTGGCGTGCACGCCCGAGTTGGGCGACCCGCGCCCGATCCGGCCGATCCCGGGCCGACCGCCGTCGCTGGACGACGCCTTCCCCGGCTGTCCGTTCGTGGCGCGCTGCCCGGTGGCGGAGACCGCGTGCGAGACCTGGCGGCCGGTCGCGCGCGAACTCGACGACGGCGGCAGCGTGATGTGCCGCCGAACCGATCTGGACCACCCCGTGGAGAAGGTGCGCAGATGATCACCCCGGCTCTGGAAGTACACGGTCTGTGCCGCGAGTTCGCGCTGCCGGGCCGGCGCGGCGAGCGCACGGTCGCGGCCTGTGACATCTCCTTCACCGTGCCGCCGGGCGGTTCGCTCGGCCTGGTCGGCGAGTCCGGCTCGGGCAAGACCACGATCGCGCGGATGCTGGTGGGCCTGGTCCGTCCGGACGCGGGCACCATCGCGGTGGACGGACATCGGCGCGCGCCGCGCGCCCGGGGTGCCGCGGAACGGCTGCGTCGGGCCCGGGAGATCCAGATGGTCTTCCAGGATCCGTACGTCTCGCTGGATCCCAGGCTCACCGCCGCCCAGTGCGTGGCCGGCGTGCTGCGCCTGCACGGCGAGGCGGACCGCGACAAACGGGTGCGCGAACTGCTCGACCAGGTCGGCCTGGGCACCCGCGAGGCCGACGCTCGACCGCATCGGCTCAGCGGCGGGCAGCGGCAACGGTTGTCCATCGCCCGGGCGTTGGCGGCCCGCCCGCGGGTCCTGGTGCTGGACGAGGCGGTTTCCGCGCTGGATGTGTCGATCCAGGCGCAAATCTTGGCCCTGCTCACCGAATTGCGCAAGGAGACGAACGTCGCGCTGGTGTTCGTCAGCCACGACCTCGCGGTGGTGCAACAGGTCACCGACGACCTTCTGGTGCTCTATCGGGGCGTGGCGGTCGAACAGGGACCGACCACCGACATCCTGACCGACCCGCGGCACGCGTACACCCGGTTGTTGGTCGGGTCCGCGCCGCGGCCGGGCTGGGACCCGGCCGCGGTGGGCGCACTGCGCAGGGAACTCGCCGGGTGAGGCGCGTGCGGCGCGTCCGGTGTGGGCGGCGCGCCGGCCGGTGCGCTCGCCGGGACCGGAACGGGCGGCAAATCAGGGCGTGGGCACGGGAATCGGGGCGCTGCGGAGCGTAACCGGTTGGGGACGGCGAGGTAAACGGAGTCGGATCGGGTGGAAAACCTTGACACGCTCTATTGGTCTGGACCACTTTGGCCTAGACCAATATGCGCGCAGGGCGGGCTGACGCGCATCCGGCGGTACCACGTCCACCCACATCGCTTCTCCACGCACGGAGGCAGTAGTGGCACGCGTTTCGCATGTTCCGCAGGCGAAGTCCCCTCGCCGCGGGCACCCCACCCTGGCCGCACTCGCGGCGCTCACCCTGGCCGGCGCCGGTCTGACCGTCGCCGTCGCGAGCAGCGCACAGGCCGCGGACAACCTGATGAGCAACCCCGGCTTCGAGGACGGCCTTTCCGGCTGGTCCTGTTCCGCCGGTTCCGGCGCCGCGGTGAGCACCCCGACGCATGCCGGTACCGGCGCGCTCAAGGCCACCCCGGCGGGTGCCGACAACGCCCGATGCACACAGACCGTCACGGTGCTGCCGAACTCCGCCTACACACTGAGCGCCTGGGTCCAGGGCAGCTACGTCTACCTGGGCGCCACCGGCACCGGCACCACCGACCCGTCCACCTGGACACCGGGTGCCGGAACGTATCAGCAACTCACCACCACGTTCCGTACCGGCCCCTCGACCACCTCGGTCACCGTCTACACGCACGGCTGGTACGGCCAACCCGCCTACTTCGTCGACGACATCACGCTCGCCGGCCCCGGCGGCAGCACCCAGATCCCGGCCACCCCCACCGGGCTGGCCGCAGGTGCGCCGACCGCCACGAGCGTGCCGCTGTCGTGGAGTTCCGTGCCCGGTGCGACCGGTTACAACGTGTACCAGAACGGTACGAAGGTGCAGTCGGTCAGCGGGACGAGCGCGACCGTCACCGGTCTGACCGCGAACACGGCGTACGACTTCCAGGTCACCGCGACGAACTCGGCGGGCGAGTCGGCCAAGTCGGCGACGGTCACCGCCACCACGACCGGCGGCGGCACCCAGATCCCGGCCACCCCCACCGGCCTGGCCGCCGGTGCGCCGACGTCGTCGAGCGTGCCGCTGTCGTGGAACCCGGTTTCGGGCGCGACCGGCTACAACGTGTACCAGAACGGCACGAAGGTGCAGTCGGTCACAGGGACGAGCGCGACCGCCACCGGTCTGACCGCGAACACCGCCTACAGCTTCCAGGTCAGCGCCACCAACTCGGCCGGCGAGTCGGCCAAGTCGGCCGCGGTGACCGCGACCACCACCGGCGGCGGGGGCGGCGGCCAACTGCCCAAGCACGTGCTCACCGGTTACTGGCAGAACTTCAACAACGGCGCCACCATCCAGACCATCGCCCAGGTGCCCG
The DNA here is from genome assembly GCF_055557415.1 of Embleya sp. L77. Classification (NCBI taxonomy): domain Bacteria; kingdom Bacillati; phylum Actinomycetota; class Actinomycetes; order Kitasatosporales; family Streptomycetaceae; genus Embleya; species Embleya sp. L77. The sequence continues at coordinate 1,449,458 of NZ_CM145710.1, read as the reverse complement.
CCGAATACGACATCATCGCCGTCTCGTTCGCCGATGCCACCGGCACCCCGGGCGGCGTCTCGTTCACCCTGGACCCGGCGCTGAACTACTCCGAGGCGGCGTTCAAGGCCGACATCGCGGCCAAGAAGGCGGCCGGCAAGAAGGTGATCATCTCGGTCGGCGGCGAGAAGGGCACCGTCTCGGTCAACAGCTCCGCGTCGGCGACCAATTTCGCGAACACGCTGTACACGCTGATCCAGAACTACGGCTTCGACGGCGTGGACATCGACCTGGAAAACGGCATCAACTCCACCTACATGTCCCAGGCGCTGCGTTCGTTGTCCGGCAAGGTCGGCCCCGGCCTGGTGATCACCATGGCGCCGCAGACGCTGGACATGCAGTCCACCGGCACCGAGTACTTCAAGACCGCGCTGGCGATCAAGGACATCCTGACCGTCGTCAACACCCAGTACTACAACAGCGGCGCGATGCTCGGCTGTGACGGCAAGGTGTACAGCCAGGGCACGGTCGACTTCATGACCGGCCTCGCCTGCATCCAACTCGAAGGCGGCCTGGCCCCCTCGCAGGTCGGCCTCGGCCTGCCCGCCTCCCCGCGCGGCGCCGGATCCGGCTACGTCTCGCCGAGCGTGGTCAACAACGCGCTCGACTGCCTCGCCAAGGGCACCGGTTGCGGGACGTTCAAGCCGAGCAAGACCTACCCGGGTCTGCGCGGCGCGATGACCTGGTCGACCAACTGGGACGCCCTGAACGGCAACCAGTTCTCCAACACGGTCGGCCCGCACCTCGACACGCTCCCGTAGCGCTCGGCGCACCAGCGCACCAGCGCACGGCGTTTAGCGCCCGGGCCGGACCACGCGACCGGCCCGGGCGCCCCGCTCCGTTCCGTCCCGACCACGCGAGGAATCCCATGTCCGGATCCACCAGCGTTCGTCCCCCCAAGCGGCTGCGCCCCCTCGTCGCCGCGGCAAGCACCGCCCTGTTGACCGCAGCCATGCTGACCGCGGCCGGCGGCACCGCCGACGCCGTGGACGCCGCCGAACTCGTCCAGAACGGCGGCTTCGAATCCGGCCTGACCGGCTGGACCTGCAGCGCCGGCAGCGGAGCGACCGTCAGTACCCCCGTACACGCCGGGACTTCGGCCCTGAAGGCGACCCCGGCCGGCAGCGACAACGCGCGCTGCGCGCAGACCGTGACCGTGCAGCCCTCCTCCGACTACGTGATCTCCGGCTGGGTGCGCGGCAGTTACGTCTACCTCGGCGCGACCGGCACCGGCACCACCGACCCGTCCACGTGGACCGGCTCCGCACCGGACTGGACCCGACTGACCACCACGTTCCGCACCGGCGCGAACACCACGTCGGTGACCCTGTACACGCACGGCTGGTACGGCACGGGCGCCTACTACGCCGACGACCTGTCGCTGACCGGCCCCGGCGGCGGCACCCAGATCCCGGCGGTGCCCACCGGCCTGGCGGCCGGTGCGCCGACCTCGTCGAGTGTGCCGCTGTCGTGGAACCCGGTTTCCGGCGCGACCGGTTACAACGTGTACCAGAACGGCACGAAGGTGCAGTCGGTCACCGGGACGAGCGCGAACGTCACCGGGTTGACCGCGAACACCGCCTACAATTTCCAGGTCAGTGCGAGCAATTCGGCCGGCGAGTCGGCCAGGTCGGCGACGGTCACCGCGACCACCACCGGCGGCGGCACCCAGATCCCGGCCACCCCCACCGGCCTCGCCGCCGGCACCCCGACCACCACGGCCGTGCCGTTGACCTGGACCGCGGTCCCCGGCGCGACCGGCTACAACGTCTACCGCAACGGCACGTTGGCCCAGTCGGTGACCGGCCCGAGCGCCACGGTGACCGGACTGAGCCCGGCCACCGCGTACAGCTTCCAGGTCAGTGCGAGCAACTCGGCCGGCGAGTCGGCCAAGTCGGCGGCCGTCACCGCCACCACCGCCACCGACGGCGGAGGCGGCCAACTGCCCGCGCACGCCCTGGTCGGCTACCTGCACGCCAGCTTCGCCAACGGCGCGGGCTACACCAGGATGGCCGACGTGCCCGCGAGTTGGGACGTGATCAACCTGTCCTTCGGCGAGCCCACCTCGGTCACCTCCGGCGACATCCGGTTCGTGCGCTGCCCGGTCGCCGAGTGCCCGAGCGTGGAGAGCGACGCCGACTTCAAGGCCGCCATCCGGGCCAAGCAGGCGGCGGGCAAGAAGGTGCTGATCTCGATCGGCGGGCAGAACGGCCAGGTGCAACTGTCCACGACCGCCGCCCGGGACAAGTTCGTGCAATCGGTCGGCGGGATCATCGACGAGTACGGACTCGACGGCCTGGACATCGACTTCGAGGGTCACTCGTTGTCGCTGAACACCGGCGACACCGACTTCAAGAACCCGACCACGCCGGTGATCGTCAACCTGATCTCGGCGGTCAGGACGCTCAAGGCCAAGTACGGCAGCCGGTTCGTGCTCACCATGGCGCCGGAGACGTTCTTCGTGCAGATGGGCTACCAGTACTACGGCTCCGGCCAGTGGGGCGGCCAGGACCCGCGGTGCGGCTCATACCTCCCGGTCATCTACGCGTTGCGCGACGACCTGACCCTGCTGCACGTCCAGGACTACAACTCCGGCTCGATCATGGGCCTGGACAACCAGTACCACAGCATGGGCGGGGCCGACTTCCACATCGCGATGACGGACATGCTGCTCACCGGCTTCCCGGTCGCGGGCAACACGAACAACGTGTTCCCGGCGCTGCGACCCGACCAGGTCGCGATCGGCATGCCGGCCTCGGTGCAGGCGGGCAACGGCTGGGTGTCCACCACCGAGGTGAACAAGGCCCTCGACTGCCTGACCAAGGGCAGCAACTGCGGCGGCTACACACCCCACGGCGTGCGACCGAACCTGCGCGGACTGATGACCTGGTCGATCAACTGGGACCGCTTCAACAACCTCGAATTCTCCCGCAACTTCGACAACTACTTCGGTAGCTGAGCCGCTCGGCTGCCGCCGTTCCCCGGCAGCCGAGCCCCCGACGACCCCCGCCGCCGGCACCCACGAGAGACCGGCGGCGGGCCGGTCAACCCGGCACGTCGCCGCGCGTTCGCGCTACGGAACCGGCCAGGTGCCGTCGCGGAACACCTAGCGGCCCGCGAGTTCGTTCGCCTCGCGCCGGCTCTGCATCGGCTCGCTCGGATGATCGACGCTGCGTAGGTCGGCCTGCGACGGTTCAGTCTTTCGCACGTCCCGGTCGCCAGAACCGGGGGCCGATCTCCAGCGCCAGCGCCGGGATGAGCAGGCTGCGGACCAGGAAGGTGTCCAGGAGCACGCCCACCGCGACCAACACGCCCTGCTGGAGCGAATTCACCGTCGGGATCACGGTGAGCGCGGCGAAGGTGGCCGCCAGTACCAGGCCCGCCGAGGTGATCACGCCGCCGGTCACGGTCAACCCGGTGAGCACGCCCTCGCGGTGCCCGCGCACCCGGACCTCCTCCCTGGCCCGGGTCATCAGGAAGATCGTGTAGTCCACACCCAGCGCGACCAGGAACAGGAAGCCGAACAGCAGCAGCCCACGGTCGATCCGCGGGTAGCCCAGCGCGTGATAGATCAGCGCCGCGGCACCCACCGCCGAACCGAACGAGAGCACCACCGACAGCAGCAGCACGACCGGCGCGACCAGCGCGCGCAGCAGCACCACGAGCATCAGCAGGACCACAGCGAGAATCAGCGGGATCAACAGCCTCTCCTCCTCGCCCTGCGCCTGCGAGGTGTCCAACGCGACCGCACTCTGCCCGGCGACCAGTGCCGAGCGGGTCTGTGCCGGTCCCGAGCGCAGCGTCGCGCGGATCCGCTCGACGGTGTCCCGGGCGGCCCGGGTGTCGGGACTGTCCCGCAACACCGCCGCGATGTGCGTCCACCCGTCGGCGCTCGCCACCTCGGTCGCCGAGCTCACCCCGGGCACGGCCGGCAACATGTGCACCGTCGCGGCGGCACCCTCGCTGCGTACGTACACGTCCGCGGGAGCCGACGAGCCGGCCGCGAAGTGCTCGGCGAGTCGTTCCTGCCCGATCACCGAGTCGACCCGCTCGGTGAACTGCTCACCCGCGGTCTGCCCGCTGCCCAGCGTGAGTGCGCCGCACGCCAGCGCCGCGAGCACCAGCACACTGCCGATCCAGATCGGCCGGGGCCGCAGGCCCACCGCGCGCGAGACCCGGGCCCATGCGCCGTGTTCGCGCTCCACACCCACGCCCTCGTACCCGACCGTGTGGCGCGGGATCAGCGGCCAGAACACCCAGCGACCCAGGACGACCAGGAACGCGGGCAGCAGCGAGGTCATCGCGCAGAACACGATCACCACGCCGATGGCCACCACCGGCCCCAGGCCGCGGGTGGAGTTCATGCTGCCGAAGACCAGACACAGCGTGGCGATGCCCACCGTCGCGGCGGAGGCGGCGATCGCGGGCAGGCAGCGGGTCAGCGCCAGTGCCATCGCCTCGTGCCGGTCCCGGTGCCGGTGCAACTCCTCGCGATAGCGCGCGATCAGCAGCAGCGCATAGTCGGTGCCGACCCCCAGGACCAGCACGACCAGCACGTACGAGCTCTGCCCGTTGACCACCAGGCCCGCATACCGGGCGAGCAGGTACACCACGCCGGAGGCGACCTGACTCGCCAACGCCACCGAGATCAGCGGGATCAGCCACAACACCGGACTGCGGTACGTGATCAACAACAGCAGTGCCACGATCGCCAACGTGGTGGCCAGGAGCGCCGCGTCCATGCCGGAATACACGTCGATGAAGTCGGCGAGGTTGCCCGCCCGACCGGCGATTCGCACGTCGAGTCCGGCGGGTGCGCCCTCCCCGGTGAGCTTGCGCACGGCCTCGACCGCGTCGCCGAGCACCGCGTTGTCGCTCTTGTCGGCCTTCAACGGCACGGTGAGGTAGGCCGCCTTGCCGTCCTGCGACACCACGACGTCCGGAATCTCCGCCGCCGCCATCCGTCGCTCGCGCAGCCGGCTGCGATCCTCGCCGATTCGGGCCAGGTCACCCGGGGTGAGTCCCCGATCGCGGGTGTAGACCACGACCGCGGTCAGGATGCCCTTGTTCGTGAAGTGCTCGTCGGCGATGTCCAGCGCCCGGGTGGCCTGGGAATCCGCCGGCAACCAGGTCTGCTGCTCGTTGTTCTGCACCGAACCGAGCTTGGCGGCCAGCGACCCGCCGACGCCGATCAGCAACAGCCAGCACACCAGCACCACCCACTTCGAGCGCCGTCCGGCGACGAACGCGGCGTAGCGCCCGAAGAGCGTGGGCGGCGGCGCGGGGGAGGGTGCGCCGGCCGGTCGATCCGCCGGGGCGGAGGGGGAGGTCTGCGTGGTCATGGTCGCTCGCCAGGGGTCTCGTGGTGCGCTGCTTCGGTCACAGTGCTGACACGAGGCGGGCGGCGAATGTGACACCCGACGGGCCGACCGGTCCGGGCGCGACCCGGCTCAGGTGATGCGGTGCCCGAACTCGGCTGCGAGCGGTTCGAGTTCGGGCGTGCCGAACTCCTCGGCCAGCTCCCGGAAGGCGACCACCTTGTCGTCCCCGAAGCGCCGGATCTTCGCGGCGAACGTGTCCGGGCGCAGGAACCGCGGCGGGTTCGACTTGCTGTGGAACTTGTCCGCGTACATCACCAGACGCTCCTCGGCCGACTCGGCGAGGTAGTCGTCCACCGGGATCGGCAACTGTTGGCGCAGCACGTCGTGCCGGGTCAGCCCGACGCCGGTGTGGCACGAGCAGAACCGGTGCAGCGACTCGGGCAGGCCCTCCTTGCGCAGGATCTCCACGCCGAGCAGCCCGTGTCGCACGTAGTTGGCGCCGTCCAGCCGGCCCTCCTCGTCGTAGAGCCGGTAGACCCCGATGTCGTGCAGCAGGCACCCGGCCCGGACCAGGTCGAGGTCGACGCCGGCGCCGCCGGGTCCGGTCGCCAACTGCTCGGCGATCCGCCGGACGATCACGCAATGTGTGTGCACCTTCTCGAAGACCGCTCGGGTCGGTGCGTACGCCCTGTGCAGTGCGGTGATCTCGGCGACCGTCGGAAGCTGTGACATCCGGGGAGCCTAACCGAGGGACCGTCGGGTTTGTCCGTATGGGCGGCGGATCAGCGTGGCGGGCCCGGCGCCGGCCGTCGGCGCCGGTGCGCGGACACGCTTCCGGCGCGGCGGGGCCGGGATGGTCCGGGAATGCGCGGTGTGCGAGGGTCAATGTGCCTGTACGCAGCGCGAGTTCGGTGTCGGGCGGCTCCGACGGGTACCCTCGTGGTTGCCTGATGTTCGCCCGGTCGATCCTGCGGGGGCATCCCGGGATCAGGCACCGTGGAGGGGCGACGGCCGGCGACGTGCTCGCACGCTGGGTCCGTCCGCGACCGACGGCCATCCCAGCGAACCAGGACACCGCGATGACCCCGACCACGCTCGCAGGGCCCGCTCCCGCCGGGCGCACCGATCACCACACGTTCATCGCGATCGAGGGGCCGCCCGGCGCGGGTGGCGCCGCGCTCGCCGACACCCTCGGCGCCGCGCTCGGCTGCACACCGATCGCCGGGCGTGCCGAATCGATCCGCCTCGGCGCCCGCGCCGGATACGGCGTCGGTCTGGCCGGGCTGCTGCGGGCCGATGCGCTCGTCAAGCGCCGGCGCTCGGCCGGGCCGGTGATCGTGCACACGTGGGCGGCCGGCGTCGCCGCCGACGGTGCGGTGATCTACCGGGCCGACGGGAGCCGGCTCAGCGCCCAGGTCGCCGAATACCGGGCCGTGCTGGAGGAGCCGACGGTCACGGTCCACCTGACCGCGTCGGCCCGTACGCTGCGCGACCGGCTGTCCGCGCAGCAGGTGCTCTCCGCCGACGACCGGGGCTGGCTGACCCGCCGCGGCGCGCTGGAGCGCATCGCGGAGGCCCATGTCGCGATCGCGGTCGAAGCCGATCCTCGGCACGCGATCGTGGTGGACATCGACCGCTGCGGATCGCGCTCGGTGGCGGACGTGGTGCTCGCGGGCCTTCGGGCGCGCGAGATCGGCGTGGTGGACGCGGCGTAGCGGCGCTGCTGCCGGTCGGTGCCTCGGAGCCCGGCAGGGCCGGGCGGCAGGTGCCGCCGGTCGGCGTAGGGTGCCGCGCATGAGCGACCCCGAGTCTGGTGGCCCGGCTGTACGCATGCACCGAACGTTCGGAGGAGGCGGGCCAAGGGCCTGGAGTACGACCACGTGGTGGTGGTCGAGCCGGCCGCGATCGTGGCCGCCGAGACACGCGGGGCGGGCCGGCTGTACGTGGTGCCGACCAGGGCGGTCTCCCGGTTGGACATCCTGCACCACCGGCCGCTGCCGGCGCTGCTGCGCGAGGCGTCGCAATGACGGACGGCGTCCGGCCCGGCACCACCCGTTCGCGGTAGCCGAGCCGGCGCCGGGCGCGCGGCGAACCTACCGTGTGGACAGGACCGCTGCCCGGACACGGCCGGTGGATCGACCCGGGAGGCACGATGACGGGCGCGAGACACGAGGTCCCGGTGATGATCGCCGGCGACTCGATCGGTCACGTCGGCAGCGGCGATCGCACCTGGCGCTATCGACTGTGGCGGCACCTGCGCGCCCACGACGTGCGGCTCGACCTGGTCGGGTCCAAGGACCCGCTCGGCGACATCGAGGCCGAGGTGGCCGAGCACCGGCCCGACTACCTGCTGATCCTGCTCGGGGTCGACGACCTGCGGCCGACGGTGGATCCGACCCGGTTCGAGACGGATTTGCGCGCGTTCATCACCGACGCCCGGCGGGCCAACCCGCGCCTGCGGATCGTGCTCGGCCACGTGCTGCCCACCCATCAGGAGGGCCCGGACCCGGAGTTCGCCGCCCGCGCGGCGAGTTTCAACGCCCGCATCGATGCCATCGCGGCCGAACTGAACACCGACGAGTCGCCGATCGTGGTGGCCACCACCGATGCCGAATTCGTCGCGGCCGACCACACCGGGGACGGCCTGCACCCGAACCAGGCCGGCGAGTACCGGATCGCGGCGGCCTTCGCGGACGTCCTCGCCGATCGCTTCCATCTCGGCGTGCACTACCCGCGCCCCTTCCCGAGGGTCTCGGCCACCTCCACGGACACGGCCCCGCCGACGGATTGACGGCCCGCCCCGACGCCGCCGGTTCGTGGTGTCCCGCCGTGCTCGACCGCTGCTCCCGGAGCCCGCGATCGGGCCGGTGCGGCGCACCGATGCACGGCACCGGACGCCGCGGAGCCCGACGCGGGATCGAAGATGGGCCCTAGACGGCCGGGACCAGGGCGAGGTAGCGGTCGATGGCGTCGGGGTCGCCGGTGACGGTGAGTCGGTCGGCCGGGATGCGGCCCCACAGGAAGAGGGCCAAGTCCGATGCCGTACCGGCCAGTTCGACGTCACCCGGTCCCTCGGCCGGGCCGAACCGGACCTCGTCGCCGACGAAGCGCACCGCCCAGTCGCCCGGGCCGTCGGTCCGCCGGAACCGCAGGTGCTCGCCGGATCCGGGTGGGGCCTGCCGCCGGTCGCGCCGGGCCGGGACCATCACCTCGAAGTGCTGGGTGATCGCGTCCACCGCGAGTTCGGCGTCCACCGGGACCGCGGTGCCGAGCGTGTGCTCGGCATCCCAGCGGTGCACCGTGGCCTCGATGGTCTGCATGCGCAGCCAGAAGCCGACGCTCTGCTCGGCGGACCAGGTCCAGACCGGTCTCGCCGCCGGTGTGCGCTCGAACGCTTCGGCCAACTCGCTTGCCCCCGCGGCGAACCAGTCGACCAGACCGGCCGGCAACGGGCCCGGGGTGGGGGTGGCGCCGCCCGGGTCCGGCCAGCCGGTGCGGTCCTCGGGCAGCGCGTAGATGTCGATGTCGGTGACGGGCGGCGGCTCGGCGAGTCCGGCCACGACGATCCGGGTCACGAAACGGTGCACGCCGCCGAGGTGCACGACCAGGTCGGACATCGTCCAATCCGGGCAGGACGGCACGACGGGCGCCTCGGCGGCGTCCAGGGTCCGCCGCGCGGCGGTCTCGAACGCACGAACCTCGCGGCGGAAATGGCTGATGTGGTCCATCCCTCGATTATTGGACCCCGCCGGGGGCCGGGCGAGCACAGCGACCGATTCGGTACCCGAGGCCCCGATTGTCCGCCCGGATTCGCGGACCCGATCCGCGCACCCGGTGGGCGAAGGTCCCGGCCCGCGCGGCGTCGGCGGCGGTGACGGCGGGCGGGTACACCTTTCGGCTCACCGCTCTCGCGGGGCGCCGCATTGTTCGCGAGGCTGACGGAAGAACCCGGGTGCGTCGTGCGTTGGGCCCGATGCCACACCGGAAAGCGACAAGGGAGCAACGATGAAGCAGGACAAGCACCCCGCGTACGGCCCGGTCGTCTTCCGGGACCGGTCCGCCGGATACGCCTTCCTCACCAAGTCGACCGCCGTCAGCGAACAGACCATCGAATGGGACGACGGGAACACCTATCCGGTGATCGACGTCGAGATCTCCTCGGAGAGCCATCCGTTCTACACCGGCAATGCCCGTCCGGTGGACCCCGAGGGCGAGATCGCCAAGTTCGAGCGCCGCTACGGCGATCGGGGCGGTGAAGGTCGGGCCGATCCGAGCTGAGTCGGGCCGTCGTTGCCCGGGCACGGCTGCGTCCGGGACGGACGTCCGCCCGTGGCACGGGAGTTCGCCGCCGCCGCGCGGACGGAAACACTGCGGTTGATCCTTGCCCCGGGCAACAAAACCGGGTCGGGCACCAATAGGCTTACCGCCAACGGGAACCGATGATCACTCAACCCACGGTTGGAGCCTCATGGCAGACGACTCGCAAACGGCGGGCAACGCTCCGGTCGAGCCGGACGACGACTGGCGACCGGTCGGCATCGACATCTCCATGCCCAGCATCGCCCGGGTCTACGACGCCGTGCTCGGCGGCAAGGACAACTATCCGGTGGACCGCGCGATAGCCGAGGCCTCGCTGGCGATCGTCCCGGAGATCGGCGATGTCGGCCGGTACAACCGGGCGATCCTCGGGCGGGGCGTCCGGTACATGGCCGAGCAGGGCATCCGGCAGTTCCTCGACCTCGGCTCCGGCCTGCCCACCGTGCAGAACACCCACCAGGTGGCCCAGGCCCACTCGCCCGAGGCCCGCGTGGTCTACGTGGACAAGGACCCGATCGTGCTCGCGCACGGCCGGGCGCTGCTCGCGGAGAACGACCGGACCACGGTGGTCACCGCCGACCTGCGCGAGCCGGCCGAGATCCTGGCCCACCCGGACGTGCGCGCGCTGATCGACTTCGACCAGCCGATCGGGCTGATGCTGGTGGGTGTCGTGCACCACCTCAACGACGACGAGGGCCCGGAGCAGATCGTCGAGGCGTACAAGAAGGCGCTGCCGCCCGGCAGTTTCCTCTTCCTCACGCACTTCTGCGCATCCAGCCCGGACGCGGTCGCGCTGGAGAAGGCGCTGCTCACCGACCTGGGTTCGGGGCGCTTCCGCACCATCGAGGAGATCTCGGCGTACTTCGAAGGTCTCGAACCGGTCGAGCCGGGCGTGGTGTTCCTGCCGCAGTGGCGGCCGGAGGAGCCGGTCGAGGAGCCGCTGACCGTCGGTCAGAAGCTGATGGCCGGTGGCATCGCCCGGAAGCCGACGGCCTGAGCCGGCACATGTGATCGTCGCGGCGCGCGGTTCAGCGTGCCGCGGCGAGTTGTTCTTCGGCGCGGGCGATGACCTCCTGGAGATACAGCCCGCGGCGAACGTCGCACACGTGCTCGCCCCCGTCGCGCACCAGGCTCGCGAACTCCGCGCGCAGCACCGCGAACGCGGCCCCGTCGATCGCGGTGGACAGGTTCAGCTCGGTGGCCCCGGCCGACCCGTACATCTCCACGTCGTAGCGGTGGCCGGCCACGGCGGTGCAGCAGAGCACCAGTTGGGACACCGCGCCGCCGGCATGCACGAGTTGCACCGCCGTCCAGCCGGCACCGGGTGAATCGGCCCGCATGTCCACGATGTCGCCCAGCGCGACGCTCATCAGGTCGAACGCGTGCGGCCCCACGTCGAGAATCGCCCCCCGGGTCTGCCGCCACGGCGACGCGGCGAACGGACCGTCCAGGAACGCGTCGGTGACGCAGGCCAGTCGGCCGCCGCGCCAGGGCGTCTCGGCACTCTCCAGGTGGGCCAGGAAGTCCCGTACCCGCGGCGCGTATCGTGCGCTCAACGCCACCATCGAACCGACACCGGCCGCGCCGATCACGTCGGCCAGCCGGCGGGCGGTGTCCAGGTCGCCGGCGATCGGCTTCTCCAGCAGCACCGCCTTGCCCGCCCGGGCCGCCCGCTCGGCCAGCGCGGGTTGCGCCTCGGGGGCGATCGCGAAGACCACCGCCTCGCACCGGTCGAGCAACTCGTCGAACTCCGCACACGCCCGGGCCCCGTAGGACTCCGCGAGTTCCCGGGCCGCCTCCGGACGGCGTGCCCACACCGCGGTGAGCCGGGTCTCCGGCCCGGTGGCGAAGACCGGTGCATGCACCTGACTCGCCCATGGACCGGCCCCGACCAGACCCACCGCGACCCGCTCGACCATCGTCATCCTCGCCTCCGCCACCCGCACCGCCGACCCCGCCGAGCGAGCGTACCGGCGAGCCGAGCCCGCCCGGCCACGCCACGCATGCGCGCGGCCCGGGCGTGGCTCGTCGGGCCCGCCCGGGGCCGGCCGTGCCCGACTCGCACGACCCGGTTTCCCGGCACCCGGTGCGCACGGCCCGGTGCGCACGGCCCGGCTTCCGATCCGTCCCTCGGCGGCGCACGGCCCTGGAGAGCTTGCGAGGACGCTGCTAGCTTCCGGCCACATGAGGTTCTCCATGTCGCTGCCCGTGCTTCGGGATCCCGGCAACGCGCAGCCGTACCACCGGACCTTCGCGCTCGCCCGGATCGCCGAGGAGGCGGGATTCGACACCGCCACCGTCGGCCACCACCACTTCATGCCGGGCAACATGAGCGATCCGCTCACCCTGCTCGCCGCCGTCGCCGCGCGCACCGAGACGTTGCGGGTGGGGACCGGCATCTTCCAGCTCCCGGTGCACCATCCGGTGCGGGTCGCCGAACAGGTCGCCACGATCGACGAGATCTCCGGCGGCCGGGTCACCCTCGGCGTCGGGCTGGGCTGGTGGCCGCTGGAGTACACCGCGCACGGATCCGACTTCCGTACCCGGGGTGCGCGGATGGAGGAGGCGCTGGAGATCCTGCGATTGCTCTGGACCCGGGAGAATGTCGGCTATCGGGGCCGCTTCCACACCTTCCCCGAACTGACCGTGCACCCGCGCCCGATCCAGGAGAACATCCCGCTGTGGGTGGCGGGCGTCGCCGACGCCGCCGTCGAGCGCGCCGCACGGCTGGGCGACGCGTGGTTGTGCGGCCCGGTGCAGTCGCTGGCCCGGGCCCGGTCCTGCCTGGCGGTCTACCGGGCGGCCTGCGCGACGCACGCCAAACGTCCGGACTGGGTGCTGCGCCGCTACGCGTGGCTGGGCAAGGACCGGCGCACGGTGGCCGAGGACGTGCTGCCCGGGTACGTCGGCGGCCTGCTGGAGCACTGGCGCGAGTCGGCCGAGGACGCCGGTGAGCGGGACCTGTTCCGCCGCCTGGACGCGGGCGAGCACGTACCCGCCGAGGAGATCGCGCACGACCGCCTGCTGTGGGGCGGCCCCGAGGACGTGATCGCCCAGATCACCCGCTACCGCGACCTCACCGGCAGCGACCACGTGCACGCCGCCTTCGGCGCTGGTCTGCCGGCCGGCGCGAGCCCGGTGTCCACGCGCGGCTCCTTCGACGAACTGGCCTCGATGATCCGGCTGTTCGGCGCCGAGGTGATCCCGGCGTTCGACTGACCCGGACGGTCGGCGACGGCATCCGGTCGACGGCCCGCCGGGTCCCGGCAGGAGGCGCGATGCGATTCGCACGAGTGAAACCGCTCGTGCGGATCGGCCCGTCGCAGGCCGGAATCGGGTCGTCCGGATGATCTACTGGACGCCCGCGGAGTGTTGGTCGGACGAAGGGTTCGCAGCGTGCTGATCGATCTCGCCGGGAAGTTTGCCCTGGTCACCGGATCGACCCAGGGCATCGGGGCGGCGATCGCGATGGGCTTGGCCCGGGCCGGGGCCCGGGTCGCGGTGAACGGGCGCACCCCGGACTCCGTCGACGCCGCGATCGAGCGCATGCGCGGCGAGCTGCCGGAGGCGCAACTCCTCGCGGCTCCCGGCGACATCGCCGCCGACGAGGGCGCCGCGCGGGTGTGGGCGGCGGTGCCGCAGGTGGACATCCTGGTGAACAATCTCGGGATCTTCGGGACCCGGCCCGCGCTGGAGATCGACGACGCCGAGTGGCGACGCTACTTCGAGGTGAACGTGCTCACCGCGGTGCGGATGATCCGTGCCTATCTGCCCGGGATGCGGGAGCGGGGCTGGGGGCGGATCCAGAACATCGCGAGCGACTCGGCGGTGGTCACCCCGGCCGAGATGATCCAGTACGGGGTGTCCAAGACGGCGCTGCTCGCGGTCTCGCGCGGCTTCGCCAAGGAGGCGGCGGGCAGTGGGGTGACGGTCAACTCGGTGCTCGCCGGGCCGACCCACACCGGCGGGGTCGAGGACTTCGTCTACGAATTGGTGGACCCCTCGCTGCCGTGGGAGCAGGCGCAGCGCGAGTTCATGCGGCTGCACCGACCGCAGTCGCTGATCCAGCGGTTGATCGAACCCGAGGAGATCGCCCACATGGTGGTGTATCTCAGCTCGACCTTCGCCTCCGCCACGACGGGCGGCGCACTGCGAGTGGACGGCGGCTACGTGGACGCGATCCTGCCCTGAGCGCCCGGCGTCGCCCGGCCCGGTACGGTCCGGCGGCGACGGCTCCGCACCGGCGAGGCGGTGTGCCCGAGTGCGCGTACGGCGCAGGCCCCACCGCCGATGGCGATGGGGCCTGCGTTCGGGATACCGCCGACGAGTTCGTACCCGAAGGTCGGTGCGCGACGGTCAGTGCGTGGCGATCAGTGCACGAGCACCGGGATCGGCACCTCGTCCGCGTCCGTGTCCGCGTCCTTGTCGTTCGCGGCGACCACCGTGCTGTCGCCGTGCCCGACGGTGATGAAGGTGAACGCGATCGTCGAGGCCAGGGCCAGGATGCCGACCGCCCACCAGATCGCGGTGGCGTAGCCGTGCACCACGGCCTGCATCTTCAGCTGCTCCAGCCCGCCCGAACCGGCCGCGTGCGAGCCCACGTAGGCGGTGGTCGCGCTGGCCGCGATGGTGTTCAGCAGTGCGGTCCCGATCGCGCCGCCGACCTGCTGGGAGGTGTTGACCATCGCCGAGGCGACGCCCGCGTCCCGCGGCTGGACGCCGTAGGTGGCCAGGCTCATCGCCGGCATGAACGCGGTGCCCATGCCCAGGCCGAGCAGGATCTGCGCGGGCAGGATCAGCCCGACGTAGGAGCTGCCGACCTCGATTTGGGTGAGCAGCAGCATGCCGACACCGGCGGTCAGGAAGCCCGGGCCCATCAGCAGCCGGGCCGGGACCCGGGTCATCAGCCGGGCGCCGATCTGGGTCGAACCCGTGATCATGCCCGCGATCATCGGCAGGAACGCCAGGCCGGTCATCACCGGCGAGAAGTCCTTGACGATCTGGAGGTAGTAGGTGAGGAACAGGAACATGCCGAACATCGCGATGATGGCCAGGCCCAGCGAGAGGTAGATGCCGGCCCGGTTGCGCTCGGCGATCACCCGCAGCGGCAGCAGCGGGGCCTTGACCCGGCTTTCGACGAAGACGAACGACGCGAGCAGGACGACGGCGGCCAGGAACAGACCCAGCGTGCTGCCGGCGGTCCAACCGTGGCTCTCGGCGCGGGTGAACGCGTAGACCAGCGTGCCCAGGCCGATCGAGGACAGCAGCACGCCGGGGATGTCCAGCGGCGAGCGGTTGCGCGATCCGACCGGCTCGCTGATGACCAGGACGGCACCGGCCGCGGCGACCGCGGCGAACGGGATGTTGACGAAGAAGGTCCAGCGCCAGTTCATGTACTCGGTGAGCACGCCGCCCAGGATCAGGCCGACCGCGCCACCACCACCGGCGATCGCGCCGAAGATGCCGAACGCCTTGGCACGTTCCTTGGCGTCGGTGAACATCACCGCGAGCAGGGACAGCGCGGAGGGGGCGAGCAGTGCGCCGAATATGCCCTGGAGGGCGCGGGCGCCGAGCAGCATGCCGGTGCTTGCGGCTATGCCGCCGAGTGCGGAGGCCGCGGCGAAGCCGACCAGGCCGACGATGAACGTCCGGCGTCGACCCCACAGGTCGGCGATTCGGCCGCCGAAGAGCAGCAACCCGCCGAACGCGAGGGCGTATGCGGTGATCACCCATTGCCGGTTGCCGTCCGAGATGCCCAGGTCGGTCTGGGCGGACGGCAGCGCGATGTTCACGATGGTGCCGTCGAGGACGACCATCAGCTGGGCGATGGCGATGAAGACGAGCGCTTTCCAGCGCCTGGGATCGGGCAGGGCGGTCTTGGGCGGGGCCGTTGCAGACATGGGGGTACTCACTTTGCGGGTGCGTCGCGACGGCGGGCGTCGCGGAATGGACGGTGCGCCCTCGCCCGCGCGGAAGTGGCGAGGCGACGGTGAAGTGTTCGTGGTCGGTACGCGGACTGTCGGTACGCGGTCACGCACGTACGCGGTGCCGCGGGAGATCGTCGGAAGTCGGTGGGGCGCGTCAGCGCCCGTGAGGCCGCCCCTCGGGCTCGTCGGCCAGGTGTTCCAGGTCCCGCATCGCCACGGCGGAGCCGGACAGCGCGGTGGGTTCGGGCGTGCACAGACCGTCGAGCAGCACGTCGAGGTGACGGTGTACGAACCGGTCGTTCACCATGCAGCTGCCCATCCCGGGCAATGGTCGGGTGAGCTGGGTGATCGCCATCAGCAGATCACCCGAGCCGATGTCCGTGCGCAGCCGGCCCTCGGTGCGAGAACGCTCCATCAGCGTCTCGACCAAGTGCTCCAGCCGCGTTCGGGCGGCGATCAACTCGGGGTGTTCCTTGTCCACGGTCGCGGACACGAGCGGGCACAGCGCCCCGATCCGTTCCTTCATCGCACCGTGGGCGAAGCGCCGCAGGGCCGCGAAGGCCTCCGACTCCTCGGCCAGGGCCAGCTCGCCCTGTTCGGTGATCCGCTCCAGGACGGAGAGGATCACCCGGTGGGCGAGCTCGCCGCGGTCGGCGAAGTGACGGTACAGGGTCGCGTTGCCGACGCCGGCGCGGCGCGCGACCTCGTCGAACGGCACCTCGGAGCCGTGCTCGACGAACATCTCGCGTGCCGCGGCGATGATCCGCTCGCGGTTGCGTCGGGCATCCGCACGAAGTCGCGGACCGCGGTCCTCGGCAACGTCGGTGACGGTGGCGATGCTGCCCATGATCCGGCTCCTTCCTGTCGGTACCCGATCGATAACCGGGGAGGGATTCCCCGATTGTGATTCGCTCGGTTAAACGGACAAGAAGTCCCCGGATATTTCGATCGACCATGTGACCTGAGTCACATCGCCGGCGAGGGGTCCTCCGGACGGTGTTCCGGCGCTCTCCCGGAGGCCCTCGATGGTCTGCCGACAGGTCTCCTACCAGGCAAAAGACTCCGGCGCCGGTCCCGGGCCGGGGAAGATCCGGTCGAGTTCGGCGAGTGTTTCCGGGCTCGGTTCGACGCTCAGTGCGCGCAGTGCCGAGTCCAATTGGTCTCGTGTGCGCGGTCCCACGATCGGCCCGGTCACTCCGGGACGGGTGAGCAGCCAGGCGAGGGCGACCTCGCCGGGCGGCGTGCCGAGCTTGGCGCACAGGTCCTCGTACGCCTGGATCTGCTCGCGCCGTTCGGCCACCTCGCCCGCGGCCCGGTCGCCGGCCGAGCGGTGTCGGCCGCCCGCGCGCTCCTTCTCCAGCACGCCGCCCAGCACGCCGCCGTGCAGCGGCGACCACGGGATGACCCCGAGGCCGTACGCCTGCGCGGCCGGCAGCACCTCGGCCTCGGCGGCCCGCTGGGCCAGGTTGTACAGGCACTGCTCGCTGACCAGGCCCAACGAGGATCGGCGGGCGGCCGCCTCCTGGGCCCGGGCGATGTGCCAGCCGGCGAAGTTCGACGAGCCGACGTAGAGCACCTTGCCCTGGGCGACCAGCAGGTCCATCGCCTGCCAGATCTCCTCCCACGGCACCCGGCGGTCGATGTGGTGCATCTGGTAGACGTCGATGTGGTCGGTGCCCAGGCGACGCAGGCTGTCCTCGCAGGCCCGGCGGATGTGCCGGGCGCCGAGCCCGCCGGAATTGGGCCAGTCGCCCCAGCTGCCGTAGACCTTCGTGGCCAGCACGACCCGTTCGCGGCGGTCGCCGCGGCCCAGCCAGCGGCCGACCAGTTCCTCGGTGGCGCCCCGGGCTCCGGCGCCGGTCAGCTGGGAGCGCCCGTACACGTCGGCGGTGTCGAAGAAGTTCACCCCGGCATCGAGCGCGGCGTCCATGATCTCGCCGCTGTCGCGTTCGTCGGTGGCGGGGCCGAAGTTCATCGTGCCGAGCACCAGGCGGGAGACGGTCAGGCCGGTGCGGCCAAGCTGGGTGTACGGCATCTCGGGAGCGGTGGCGGAGGAGGAAGAGGTCATGTCCTTGTCGCTGCCCGGTCCGGCACGCCGGGAACCCACGGGACGGGGAGGGGCTCGCCGGGCGCTCGGGGTCGGGCGGGGCGGGGTTGCCGCTCGCGGAGTCGGAGGCAACGCCGGTGGGGGCCGGTTTTGCGGTTTGGTGCGGTTTGGTGTCCGGGATCCGGCGGGTGTGGGCCGGATTCCCGGCGCGGTCCGGGTCCCGGGGCCGGGTGCGGGAACACGGCCGGAGTCGGCGGTGCGGTGTGGTGTCCGGCGGCTGTGGGCCGGTTGGCGGCTTCGGGTGGTGTCCGGGGTCCGGCGGGTGTCGGCTCCGGGCCCGGTGGGTGTGGTCTCGCGTCAGCGGCTTGCCGCCAGGCGGCGGGTGTGTTCCTCCCAGGCGGCGGTCAGGCGGTCGACGGCGGATTCGAGCGTGGCCGGCGATTCGGCGAAGGACAGGCGTACGCCGCGGCGATGCCGGCCGTCCACGCACGCGGCGGCACCCGGGACGACCAGTACGCCGTAGCGCGCGGCCAGGTGCACGAACGTGGTGCTGTCCCCGACCGGTAGGTCGGCCCACACCGACAGGCCCGCCTGCGGCGGTTCCACCCGCCAGGCCGGCAACTGCCGGGCCAGCAGTTCCAGCAGCAGGTCGCGCCGCTCGGTCAGGGCCCGGCGCAGGCCGACCTGCCAGTGCGTGTCGGCGGCCCGCAACAGCCGGGTCGCGAGCACCTGCGCGGGCACGCTCGCCGCCGGCGCGCCGACCGCGGAGGTCTGCGCCAGGTATCCGCGCAGCGAACCGGGCGCCCGCAGCCACCCCACCCGCAGGCCCGCCCAGAACATCCTGGACAACGACCCGATCGCGATCACCGCGTCGTCGTCGGCGGCGGCCGGCGGCACGGGCCGGGTGCCATCGGGGGCCTGCTCCCGGTCCAGGCCCAGGCCCAGCCCGGTCTGGGCGAGGTCCTCGACGAGCACCGCGTTCCGCGCGCGCCGCACCGCGAGCAGGTTGTCCCGGCGGAGCCGGCCCAGCGGCGCACCGGTCGGATCGTGGGCGGCCGTGGCGGCCAGGATCACCGGCGCGTGCAGGCGAGCGGCGGCCCGGTCGACGGCGGCCACGTCCAGGCCCAGCGGGTCCACGCCGACCCCGATCGGCCGGCCCCCGGCTGCCGTCACGGCGGCGGCCAGGCCCGGTGGGCCCGGGCAGCCGGTGAGTACCGCCCGTCCCGGCGACACGAGCGCCGCGAACACCAGGGACAGCGCGTGCCGGCCGCCCGCGGTGACGATCACCTGGTCGGGCGTGGTCGGCAGCCCCACGTGCGCGGTGAGATGGTCGGCCAGTGCCGTGCGCAGCTCGGGCAGGCCGCTCGGGTGCAGGCCGTGATCATCGCTGCGGGACAGGGCGAACGAGCCGTCCACGGGCGGCAGATGCCCCGTTCCGGCGGGCACCGACAGGGACAGGTCGAGCACGTCGGCGTCGGCGACCAGACGCCGCCGGACCGGGGCCGCGACGGGCGTGGGCGGGTGGATCCACCCCGGTCGGGGGCGGACGAACGTGCCCGCCCCCTGTCGCCGCTCCACCAGGCCGGCCTCGGCGAGGGTCTCGTAGCCGCGCACCACGGTGCCGCGACCGACCCGCAACGCGTCCGCCAGCGGACGTTCGGCGGGCAACCGTGCGCCCGGGTCGGCGAGTCCGCGCTCGATCGCCTCGGCCAACGCCTCGGTGATCCGTCGGTGCCGTGGCCCGGGACGCGACTGCCAATCGTCCAGGGCGATCCGTACCCACCAGTTCAAATCCTGGTCCATTCGCTCAGATTGGCACTGTCTCGGCGGTGGGACAACGGGCAACCTGGTCGGCGGACGGGCCCGGACGCACGGTTGCCGGTTCCGCCCGCGCATCCGTCTCCTGCCGAAAGGTGTCCGCCGTGTCATCCGCTCCCGCTCCCACCCTGGCCAGACGGTTCTGGGAGACGATCGAACCCGTCCACGCCGTCGCGTACTTCGCGCCCGAGCCGATCGAGGCGGCCCGTGCACTCGGGCTGATCGGCTGGTGGATGGGCTACTTCGCCGGTCGCCTCGCCCCGCTCGGCGCGGTGCGCGCACCCGAGGCGAACGCACTGTGCTTCGCCTTCGCGCCGAGTCGGGTGGCCCGCGCGCTGCCCGACGCGTGGGCGTACAGCACGCCGGAAAAGGTGCTGGACACCCGGCTCGGCGCGGTCGAGGCGGCGCTCACCCGCACGCTGCCGGCCGTCGGCGAGCGCCACCTGACCCGCCTGGCCGACCTGCTGGAACGCGCCGTCGAGGGCTGCGGATACGAGGGGCGCGCCCTGGCCGCCGGGTGGGCCGGCGTGCCCCGTCCGGACGGCGTGGTCGGGCGACTGTGGCTGGCGAGTACGGTCCTGCGCGAACATCGCGGCGACGGCCACGTGATCGCGGTCGCGCATGCCGGGCTGACCGGGCTGGAGGCGGGCCTGACCCACGCCGCCACCGGCAACGTGCCGCGCGAGCTGCTCCAAAGCACCCGAGGTTGGACCGACGCGCAATGGGAACAGGCCCGCCGCCGACTGGTCGCCAAGGGCCTGCTGGACCGCGACTCCCGACTCACCAGGAGCGGCGGGGCGCTGCGCCGGGACGTGGAGCACGCCACCGACCGACTCGCCGCCGACCCGGTCACCCGGCTCGGCGAGGACGGTGTCGAGGAGGCCATCCGGCTGGCCGCACCGCTGAGCCGACACCTGGTGGACAGCGGCCTGATCCCGGTACCCAACCCGATCGGAGCGCCCCGCCCCTGACCTGGTGGACCTCGTCGACCTCGTTCACCCACGGGGGCCACGCCGACCGTGCGCGCCGAGCAGGCCGGCGTGAGCACCACGTCGAACACCGTGGTGGCGCGCGAGGGCACCGCGCCCGCGCCCGGCGATCGACGCCGGCCCGGCGGGGAGGCGTCCCGGTTCGCGGTCACCGTGTCGATCGAGGGTGGCGCGGCCGGACTGGAACGGTTCCGGAGCCGAGCGCGTCCGTAGTGGGCGGGAGTCGGTCTCGACCCCCCGACCGCTGCCCGGCCCGCCGACTCGAATGCGTTCGTGGTCGTGCGCGGCGGTCCATCGGTCGCGAGAGAACATGTGCCGGCCGCGACCCGGGGGGTCCGCCAGGACAGGGGGCGGCCGGCCCACGACACAGGGGGACGATTCGTATCGCCATCGCCGAGCCCGGGCGGACTGCCCAGGAGAGCACCGCGCGAGATGGGACAGGGGACGAGGCCGGCGGAACCGGGGCTTCGAAGGTGGACGCAGGTGGGGTGAACACGGGCGAGGTTGGTGGCCGCGAGGTGGGCGCCTTGGGGGCGGCGGCCGGCCGGGTCGGAACCCTCCGGGTGGGCGCCCGTGACGTGGTGGACTCCGGCGGGGGGAGCGGCGGCCCGGGGTCCTTTGGCGGCAGCGGCGACGCGCCCGGGGACGGTGACGGCGGGGCCGACGAGCGTGCGGCCCCCGGCGGGCCGCCCGAGGTGCCCTCGACGCGGCGCCGGGGGAGGCTGCGGCGCCGGTGGCGGTCGTGGAGTCGGTGGAAACGGGTCACCGTGATCCTGCTGCTCCTGGTGAGCCTGCCGCTGGTGCCGATCGGCGCGGCCGCGCTCGCGCTGCGGTTGGAGTACGCGGGCGATCCCTCGGATCAGGCCCGCAGTCGCGGCCGGGACGCGATCTGGCTGGGCCACGCGTGGGTGGACGGGCGCAAGGGGCCGGCCGAACTGGGCGTGCTGGCACAGCGGTTGCGCGGGACCGGCATCCACGACCTGTACGTGCACGCGGGTCCGCTGGAGCACGACGGCACGCTGCCGGCCACGGCCCACCCCGGGGCGCGGCAACTGGTCGAGGCGGTGCACCGCGAACTGCCCGGCGTACGGGTGCAGGCGTGGCTCGGCGACATCGTCTCGCACGGCGGCCCCGGGCTGAGCCTGGACCGCCCCCGGGTACGCGAGGCGATCACCGCGTCGGCCGGGCAGGTCCTGGACGCCGGCTTCGAGGGCGTGCACTTCGACCTGGAGCCGGTCTGGTCCGGCGACGAGGACTTCCTGACCCTGCTCACCGCCACCCACGAACTGACCCGGGCGCGCGGCGTCCCGCTCTCGGTCGCCGCCGCCCAGATCGACCCGCTGCCGTCCCTGCACAGCATCTCCAAGGCATTGCGCGACCACCCCAAGTGGTGGTCGCAGCGCTACTTCGGCCAGGTCGCGCGCCGGGTCGAGCAGATCGCGGTGATGTCCTACGACACCGCGATGCCGTTGGAATCGCTGTACGGCGGCTACGTCGCGCAGCAGACCGCACTCGCCCTGGAGGCGACGCCGGCCCGGGTCGACGTGCTGATGGGCCTGCCCGCCTACTACGCGAACTCGTGGGGCCACCGAAGCTCGGCCGAGACGGTCGCGGCGGCGGTGCGCGGCGTGCGCCTCGGCCTGACCCGAACCGACCTGCACCGGCCGGGTTTCGGCGTCGCGCTGTACGTCGACTTCGCCGCGTCCGACACGGACTGGGCGTCCTACCGCCGCGATTGGTGTCGGTTGGACCGCTGAACCGGACCCGGCCCACCCCTCCCGGCACCGAACGCGGCGTCCGAATGCCGCCGGCACCCCGTCCCGGCCCCGCCCAGGCTGGTGCCATGACCACCACCAACGTGCGTACCTTCGTCGTCCGAGCGATCCCCGCCGGGTTCCTCGCCACGGTCCGCGCCGCCGGCACGGACGTCTCGGGTCACCCGATCGAGTTCCACACGGCCGGCGGCGGCGAACCCCTGCGCTGCTGCCTGCGCGACGCCGAACCGGGCGAGGCCCTGATCCTCTTCGGCTACGAACCCCCGCTCCCGGCAAGTCCGTACCGCGAGATCGGCGCGGTCTTCGCGCACGCCGAAGCCTGCCCCGGCCCGACCACCGACGCCTACCCGCCGCACTGGCGCGACCGCCCCCAGGTCTTCCGCGCCTACGACGCCCGGGGCCGGATCCACCCCACGTCCCGAGTCCACGACACCGACGACCCCGAACCCGCCCTGGCCGAAATCCTCGCCGACCCGGAGGTCACCCGGGTCCACAGCCGCAACATCACCTACGGCTGCTACATGTTCACCATCACCCGTCCCACCCCCGACAACGCCTGATCCCCGGCCCCGTCCACCGAGTCGCCGGCTCCCCGAACAGCCCGAAGGCGCACACGAGTTCGGATGAATCCGCCGGAACGGCCGGGTCCGCCCCAGGACCCGGCCGTTCGGCATTCGCCCGCCCGGTCACGCCCCGGATCATCGGTCGTCGGTCGGGGATGCGCCGATGCCGTCGAGGACGTAGTGCAGACCCGTGGTGAAGGTGGCGTCCCAGTCGTTTTGGAGCATGTAGTCGTTGGCGCTGAGGGTGGGGTAGCGCTCGCTCAGGTCGTTCAGGCGTAGCTGGGCGGCCTCGCGGTCCGCGGCCGAGAGGGTGAAGCCGGCTCGGGCCACGGTTGCGCCCATGAGGTGGTTGTAGAGCGCCCAGGTGGCGGAGTTGAGGCGGCGGCCGGTGAAGCCCGCCCGGACCAGGGTGGCCTGGAGGAACTCCATCCGCGCGAGCAGGTTCGGGCCCAGCGTCGGTCGCTGGAGCAGCGCGGCCGACCACGGGTGGCGCAGCATGATCGCCCGCCAGTCCAGGAGCAGGGCGACGATGTCGGCCCGCCACGCGTCGGGGTCCGGGGATGCGGCCGGTACCGGTGTCTCGGCGAAGATCGCGTCGAGCGCGAGGTCGACCACGTCGATCTTGGTGTCGACGTGCCAGTAGAGGGTGGTGACGCCCGAGCCCAGCCGCTCGGCCAGCCGCCGCATGGTCAGCCCGTCGATGCCCTCGGCATCCAGGAGGGCCACCGCCTCGCCGACGATGCGAGCGCGTGTCAGTGGGGGTTCCTCGCGCGCGGCCCGGGATTCGCGCAGCCAGACGCTTTGCGCGCCCCCCGCGGCTTGGCCCTTGGCGTTGCCCTGCTTGCCCTTGATGGCTCGACCTCCTTGCTCTTTCCGTGACGGCGAGCCTAGTATCCCGGCCTGGTGTTGGTCGCGGGCTCGTTGGTGGGCTCGATCCTGATCGCGGGCAGACTGCCGGCCCGGGTGTCGCCCAGGACGCCGATGGTTCCCGGACTGCTCGCCATGGCCGCCGGGTTGTTGCTGCTGTCCCGGTTGACGGCGGACAGCGCGCATGTGCTGGTGCTGTATCTGGTGCCCGCGCAGATCCTGATCGGCCTGGGCCTGGGCGTGGTGCTCACCATCGCGACCGGCCTGGCCACGGCGGGGGTGGGGGCGGCCGACGCCGGGACCGCCGCGGCGACGTTCAACGCCGGACAACAGGTGGGCGGCGCGCTCGGCACCGCGCTGTTCAACACCGTCGCCACCAGCGTCACCGCGACCTGGCTTCGCACCCACGAGGGTGGTCGGGACGCGGTCACCGCGGGCACCGTGCACGGGTTCGGTACGGCCCTGCTGGTGGCCACCGGCATCATGCTCGGCGCCGCGGTGGTCGCGGCGGTGCTGATCGATCCGCGCCCCGCGCGCGACGCGCAGCCGTCGTCCTGAGCCGAGCGGGCAGGCCGGCCGTGCACTCGGCCGTTCGACGGCGGAACCGGCGTCGCGGCAACTCGGGCCCCGGCTGCGGACTCGGCCGGTCGATCGGCTGAGCACCCGCGCGGCCGAACGGCACGCCCGAGGAGCGGCGACCGCTCTTTCCGGTGCCGCGCGAGCCGCCGCCGAGCGCCGGCCGGACCCGACCGACGTGCGGGGCCGGCGATGAGCGGGCGGCGGGGGCACCCTGCCTCGACGAGGCACGTGCCCCCGCCACCCGACCCGAGAGGGTGCGGTCAGCGGAAGACGCCGGTATGGCCGAGTGAGTAGCGGCCCGGCTGCGGATACACGCACAGCCCGTGCGGCCCGACGCCGACCGGGATGCGGGCGAGCAGGTGCCCGTCGGTGGTGTCGATCGCGTACACCTCGGCGTTGTAGCGACCGCTGAGCCACAACACCTTGCCGTCGGCGGAGACACCGCCCATGTCCGGGCTGCCGCCGCCGGGCAGGTGCCACTTGGCGGTCAGCGCGCCGGTGGCGAAGTCGAGCACGGAGATCGAGCCCTCGCCGCGATTGGAGATGTACAGGCTCTTGGAGTCGCGGCTCGGGTACAGGCCGTGCGCGCCCTTGCCGGTGCGCAGCTTGGTCGGCTTGCCGAACGTGTCGCCGTCGAGCACCCAGATGCCGTCGGACATCATGTCGGCGATGTACCAGGTACGGCCGTCCGGGGAGATCTTGACGTCCTGCGGCATCGAGCCGGACTGCGGGATCTTCTGCTTGGCCAGCACCTTCATCTCCGCGGTGTCCACCTTGAGCAGTTCACCGGAGAACTCGCAGGAGACGATGAAGTACTTGCCGTCGGGGGAGAAGTCCGCGTGGTTGACGCCCGCGCACTCGCTGGGCACGGACTTGACCACCTCCATCGTGTGGGCGTCGCGGAAGACCAACTGGCGGTCCATCGAGGCCATCACGACCGCGTACTTGCCGTCCGGCGTGAAGTAGAGGTTGTACGGGTCGTCCACCGGGACCGGCGTGCCGGCCTTGCCGGTGGCCGGGTCGAGCGGGGTCAGCGTGTCGCCCAGGTCGTTGTTCACCCACAGGGTCTTCAGATCCCAGGACGGCACCACGTGCTGCGGCTGGTGGCCGACCTTGATCGTCTCGATCACCTTGTAGGTGGTCGGGTCGATCACGCTGACCGTGTTCGACTCGGTGTTGGGCACGTACACCCGGGACGGGAAGTCCTTGACCACGTCCGAGAGCATGCCGGGGCGGTCGGCGGCGTACAGGTCCTGCGGGTCCAGTGGCGGCGGCATGCCGGGCAGGAGGTTCGCGGTCTCCGCAGCGGGCACCGCGGGCGGGACCGGCGCGGCTTCCACGGGAGCGATCGAGGACTTGACCGGGGAAGGGTTCGCCGTGCCGTCCGTGGAGGACGCGCACGCGGCGGACGCCACCAGGCAGCAGCCCGCCAGGAACAGCGCGGCCGAGCCGGGACGGCGACGGGTGGGGGAGGGGTGAGTGGTCATCAGGTGACGAGCTCCGACATCGTGACCGCCCGCAGTCCGCGGGTCCGTAGGCCGTCGAGGATTGCGGGCATCGCGGCTACGGTGCCCGGGTGTCCGAAGTGCAGGCTGACCACCGAGCCCGGCCGAACCCCGTTCAGCACGGTGTGGCCGACGGCGGCGGCGCCGGGATCGGTGAAATCGAGGGAGTCCAGGTCGTAGCCCAGGCAGTGCGCGTATCCGGCGCGGCGGGCCTGGGCGACGACGGTGGGCGTGCAGTCCTTGGCTTGCGAGGGCCGAAACCAGCGTCCGATCGAGCCGGTGAGGCGTTTGAGCCGGTCGGCGCAGTCGGTGATCTCGGCATAGGTGCGATCGGCGGACATCGAGGAGATGTCGCCGTGATGCATGGTGTGATTGCCCAGTTCGTGACCGCCGGCCAGCACCCGGCGCGCCATCTGCGGCTGTTCGTCGAGCCAGGTCCCCACCGCGAGGACCGTGCCGCGTGCCCCGGCCGCCTCCATCAGGCCCAGGAGCGAGTCGGCGGTCTGCGGATCGCCCTGACCGTGGAAGGTCAGCGCCACCCGGGGTCGATCGGGTGGACCGGAGGTGACCTGGAACGGCAGACCGGCGGGCAAGGGGAGCGGTTCGGATCCGTTGCCGACGCCGCCCGAGGCGGCAAGAGCGCCGGACGGGGAGGCCGGCACCGAACCGGCGTCGACCGGCTTCGCCGTGGGTGCGGGCAGGGACGCGTGTGGGGAATCCTCGCCACACGCACTCGCGGCCGCACCGGCCGCGCCCAGCGCGGCGGCCCGGGCGAGCTGCCGAAGCACGCTACGGCGATCCAGAGGCGTCACCCTGGCGACCTTACGGGGTGTGATCGTTCGGGTGCGCGATATGCACGTCGGAGGAGGGTACGTGTCGCGGCATTAGGGTTCGGCGATGCGTCTGTATCTCTCCTCGTTCCGGATCGGGGACCGTCCGGAACACCTCCTCGCGTTGCTCGACCGGCCCGCCGCCGACCGGCCCGCTCTCGACCGGGCCGCCGCCGGTGGCTCCGCTTTCGACCGCCCGGCCGTCCACCGCCCCGCTCTCGACCGCCCCGCCGGGGCTGCGATCGCGGTGATCGCCAACGCGACGGACGATCGCTCGCCCGGTGACCGCGCGGCCGGCGTCGCCCTCGAACTCGCCGCCCTGGCCGCGTTGGGACTGCGGCCGAACGAGCTCGACCTGCGCACATTCTTCGACCGCTCGCCGGCCGAAGTCGCCGCCGTGCTCGGCGACTTCGACGCGGTCTGGCTGCGCGGCGGCAACGTGTTCGTGCTGCGCCACGCGCTCGCCCGCAGCGGCGCGGACGGCGTACTCGTCGAGCTGCTGCGCCGGGACGCGCTCGTGTACGCCGGGTACAGCGCCGGCGCGTGCGTGCTCGCGCCGAGCCTGCGCGGGCTGGAAGGGTGCGACGACGCGGACGCGGTGCCGGCGCTGTACGGCGAGACCATCCGCTGGGACGGGCTCGCCGTGCTCGACCACGCCGTCGTCCCGCACATCGACTCACCCGGCCACCCCGAGACCGAACTGCTCGCCGCCGTCGCGGCCGACTACCGCACCCGAGGCGTGCCGCACCGCACGCTGCGCGACGGACAGGTGCTCGTGATCGACGGCGCGCGGACCTCGATCCACTGACCGCAGGCGCGGTCGACGGCCTTCACCGGGCGGTCGGCGGCACCGCGTCCGCGTACGCCCGCAGGGTGACCAGCGCCTCGACGGTGATGCCCGGACGGGCCTCGGCCCGCACGGTGGGCGACCACTCGGCCCAGCGCAGCGGCCAACCGCCGTCCTCCTGCCGGGCGTCGGCCAAGGCCCGCAGACCCACCCGCAGTTCGGCGTCGGTGAACCACTCCCGGGCCAGGCTGTCCGGGCGCGGCGCGAAATCGTGCGGCAGGTGGTACTCGCCGGCCGCGTAACCGGGCGCCAGTCGGGCCTGTTCGGGATGCGCCGGGTCGAGCAACACGAGCCGCTGTTCCCGGACCAGTTCGCCCAACCGCTCGGCCTGACGCCGGGCCCAGGCCCGATCCGGCAGACCGTCGAGGAAGGTCACCGCCGCCTGCACCTCGTACGGGTGGGTGGTGCCCAGTGCCTCGACGGCGGTCCGGCAGAACCGCGTCGCCCGCGGCAACCAGGGATGCTCGACCCCGGCGCGCAGCAGCGGTCCGACGATCCAGCCGGTCGGGATCAGGCCCGCGACGGGCGCATCCGGGACCACCATCCACGGCGGGTGCGGGTATTCGCGCAGGCTCGTGAACGCCGGCGGTACGCCGCCCGCCTCGGTCGCCGCGCCCGCCAGCCAGTTGCACAGCCGAGTCGCCTCGGCCCCGTGCAGCGCGTCGGTCTCCACCAGGATCGGCATCACGGTACGCAGCGTGGCCGGTTGGGCGATCGGCCCCCGCACGTCCGGCTCCAGGCCGTAGGCATAACCCCCGTTTGGGGTGCGGTACGCGTGCAGCGCATCGAGCACACCGGCCCGCTCGTCGCCGGTCGCCTCGGACCCGCCCGCACCCCGCGCACCGAACAGGTATGCGAAACGGCGCTGTTCCAACACCCGGCCGGACGTCCACAGGAACCGCTCGGCTTGCTCGATCATGTCCGTCGTGATCCACGTCATTCCTCGACGCTAGCCGGCCGACCACGTCCGGTCTTGAACGATTCGGACACCGGGCGCGCCCCGGGTCCGCGGCGCCGATTTCGTGGCCGGCGCGTGTCGGGACATGGGCCCGGCGATGACGGTTGGTGGAATTTGCCCGCGCAGGGGTTGGCCCGCACACCATCGGCCGGCCACGGTGGGCGGGTCAGGCTCGCCGATGCTCTTCGGGGGATGCTCGTGTTCGCTCGTTCTGGTACCCATGGTCTGCGCCGATCCGTGATCGCCGCCGCCGTACTCGCCGCCTCGGCCGCGCTGGCCGGCCCGGCCCCGGCCGCGAACGCCGTCGCGGCGGACCGATCGGCGGGCGCGCACGGCACGTTCGGGGTGCACCGCGACGGCCGCCCGGTGGTGGTCCCGTTCCGCACCGGACGTGACGGCGAGGCCCTGGTGACGCTCACGGTCGCCGCGCCGGGCCTCGACTGGGGCATTCCGGGCCGGGAGTCGGCGGTGCTGCAACTGCTCGTGGACGGACGGCCCGCCGGCGACGTGGTGGTCTTCGGGGCCACGCCCACCGAGCGCAGTTTCGCCCTCGGCGCGCTGCGCAAGGGGCGGCACGAGCTGACCCTGCGCTACGCGGCCGACCGGTCCTCGCCGGCCGGTTCGGTGGTGCGGGTCTCGCGGCTGCGCACCGAGACCGTGGACACCGGCGACCGCGAGTACGCCGCGGCCGCGAACGCGCCGGTCCTGTACGGGCGGAGCATCCCGGGCGTGCCCGGCGGAGCGACCGGCCCGTTCCAGAACGCGATCTCCGACACCCCGGTGCTGGCCTGGTACCAGGAGGCCCCGGCGGCGACCGCCGGCCACCGGGTGCTGACCTACACGATCGTGTGGACCAACGAGGACGGCGGCACCTCGACGCCGGCGCTGATGGCCCGCTGGGGCCGGACCACCGACATAGAGTGGGCCTACCGCGTCGAGGTGGACGGGCGTGGCAAGGCGGTGCCGGGCACCGCCTACTTCCAATCGCCCGACCACGGCACGAAGTTGTTCGCCGGGCGCTACGAGGACGCCCACCCGCTGCTCCAGACCTGCACGCTGAACAACAACCTGTGCGACGTCGTGGACAACCCGATGCGCTTCGCGCCGGCGGCGGTCGAGCGGCTGGTCGAGCCGAAGCGGACCGCACGTGAGGAGATGGTGGACCGCCACCCGTGGGTGTATCCGGTGATGACGGCCGAGGTACGGCGCGAGGGCCGGGTCGTCGCCGATCCGCCGGCCGACACCACCACGCTGATCGCCGACCCGCAGGACTACCTGTACGCGGTGATCCGCAAGACCACCTCGGCGCCGCCGCCCGGTGCGGCCGGCTGGAACGGTGTCGCGATCGGGGTGCGGATCAAGGGCGACCCGACGCTGTACCGCTCGGACCGCGGGCGGGTGGACTGGTCGTTGCAGCGCGACGACCCGGCGGCGACCACGGTGCGGCTCCCGCACGGGACGCGGGCGTCCGACATCGTGGAGGTGGTCGCGATCCGTACGGTGGCCGGGATCGACCCCGGTTCCACGATCACGGTGAGCGGGGTCAATCGGGCGTTTCTGCTGGGTCGGGACGACCGGCCGGGGCGGGCGGTGCCGGTCCACCCGAAGTCGGTCACGCTGAGCGCGGCGGCGCCGGAGGCGGTGCTGTACCGCCGGTGAGCCGGTCGGCCTCGGACACCGGCCGGGCTTGGTGAGGTGTTCCCAAGCCGCGGTCGGGGGTCGGTCGCCGGGCGGGCCGAAGTCGGCCCGTCCGGCGCCCGATCGGTTGCGATGCCGCTCTATGGCGCGGAGACCGGGATGCGCGGCTCGGGTGTGACCGGCGGCTGGGCGGGGCCGCCCTCGGACAGGCCGAACCGGTCGTGCAGTCGGCGCAGCGGGGCGGGCGCCCACCACGTCGCCTTGCCGGTCAGGGCCAGCACGGCCGGCGCCAGCAGGCTGCGCACCACGAACGCGTCGACCAGGACGGCCAGTGCGAGACCCATGCCGAGCATCAGCGTGTTGGTCACCCGCGAGGTGCCGATCGCGAACATCACCACCGCCAGGACGCATGCCGCCGCGGTGATGATGCCGCCGGTGCGGGCCAAACCGGTGGCGACCGCGCCCCGGTGGTCGCCGGTGCGGTCGTGCTCCTCCTTGATCCGGGAGATCAGGAACACCCCGTAGTCCATCGACAGGCCGAAGGCGATGCAGAACATCAGTACCGGCAGCGCGGTCTCGATCGACCCGGTCGGGGTGAAGTCGAGCAGTCCGGACAGGTGGCCGTCCTGGATCACCCACACCACGGCGCCGAACATCGCGGTCAGGCTCAGCGCGGCGAACACGATCGCCAGGATCGGCAGCACCACGCTGCCGGTGAGCAGGAAGACCAGCACGAACGTGGTGAGCAGGATCAGGCCGCCGGCGAGCCACAGCCGGCTGCCGATCGCGTGCTTGGCGTCGACCACCTCGGCGGACTGTCCGCCGACCAGGGCCGGTCCCGGAGCGGCGACCCCGCGCACCTCGCGCACCAGGTCCTCGCCGGCGGCGGAGAGGTCCTCGACCGCGGGCACCACCGAGATGTACGCGCTGCCGGCGGCACGGCGGCCGGCCTCGGCCGGGCCCGCGGGTGCGCTGCGGACGCCGTGTTCGAAGGTGCCGGCCGGGCCGACCACGCGGGCCACGCCGTCCAGGGCGGAGAGCCGCGCGCTGTAGTCGGCGGTGCCCTCGGCCTGCTGCGCCGTGCCGACCACGATCTCGATCGACCCGGTGGGCCGGCCGTCGACCTGGTCCCGGATCACCTGCTGGACCTGCCGGGACTCGGCCGACCTCGGCAGTTGGCGGTCGTCGCCGGTGCCGAACTGCACGCCCAGGAAGGGCAGTCCGAGGGCGACCAGGAGGCCGGTGGTGAGCACGGCGACGATCGGCGCCCGGTGCATGATCGCCTGCGAGAGGCGGTACCAGCGGCTGTCGCGCATCGCGGTCGGCGCGCCGGCTGCGGCGGCGCCGGGTCGCAGTCGGCGGCCCAGTCGGCGCAGCGGCGTGCGCAGGTCGCCCCGGTCCACCCGGGTGCCGAGCAGGACCAGTGCCGCGGGCAGGATCACCAGTGCGCCGAATGCGGCGAGCAGCACCACCGGGATGCCGGCGTAGGCGAACGACCGCAGGAAGTACTGCGGGAACACCAGCATCGCGGCGAGGGAGACGGCGAGCGTGAGTGCGGAGAAGACCACGGTGCGTCCGGCGGTGTCGAGCATCACCGCGACCGCGCGCGCCGGCGGGGCGCCGGCGGCGAGTTCCTCGCGATAGCGGCGGACCACGAACAGGCCGTAGTCGACGGCCAGGCCCAGGCCCAGGACGGTGGTCAGGTTCTGGGCGAACACCGATACGTCGGTGGTCGAGGAGACCAGCCGCAGCACGGCGTTGGTGCCGACCATGGCCAGGATGCCGACGCCGAGCGGCAGCAGGGCGGCGACCAGGCTGCCGAAGACCAGGATCAGGATCAGCAGGGTGATCGGCAGGGCGATCAGTTCGGCCCGGACCAGGTCCTCGGAGATGGTCTTCTGCACGTCGTGGCGCACGGCGACACTGCCGCCGAGTTCGACGGTCAGGGCTCCTCGGGTGCCGCGGTAGTGCGCTGCCAGGCGTTCGAACGTGTCCGAGGCGGCGGTCTCCTCGCCGCGGATGTGGGCCAGGACCAGGGCGTGCCGGCCGTCGGCGGTGCGCAGGGTGGGGGCACCGTCGGTCCAGTGGGAGAGCACCCCCTCGACGTCGGGTTCGGCGGCGAGGCGGTCGGTCAACTCCCGTGCCTGGGCCCTGATTTCGGGTGCGTCCAGGGGGCGGTCGGCGCCGACCAGGAGGACCAGGTTGGGCCGGCTGCCGGGGAAGTCGCGGTCGAGTGCGGTCGCGGCGCGAGCGGAGGCCGAGTTCGGGTCGACGGCGCCGCCGCCGAGGAGGTGGTCGCCGACGCCTCGACCGAGCAGGCCGGCGCCGATCAGCAGGAGCAGGGCGGTGAGCAGCAGCAGCCGGGGTCGGGCCGTGGTCAGGCGGGCCAGGGCAGCGAACATCGCCGAACCCTTCCGTAGAGTCGATGGATCATATGTGGAACATACGATATGCATCGCCTGTCGTCTAGAAGACATATGATCGAGGGCCGCTAATATGTGGCCATGACGGACCGACCGAGCACGGGGCGGCCGCCGATGGGAGCACGGACCGGATACCGGCTGGTCAAGCTGGCCGATCTCCTGTTGGCGCTCGCCGATCAGACCCTGGCCACGCTGGGGGTCAAGGCCAAGCACGTACACGTGCTGGAGACCCTGCTGGCCTACGAATCGTTGTCTCAGCAGGACGTCAGCCGGCTGCTCGGGATCGACCCGAACGTCCTGGTCGGCCTACTCGACGACCTGGAGGCGCGCGGCTTCGCCGAGCGTCGGCGCAACCCGCACGACCGGCGCCGGCACGTCGTCCAGGTCACCGACTCGGGGCGCGAGTTGGTTGCGAAGAGCACCCGGCTGCTCGGAGAGGCCGAGGACGCGTTCTTCGCCGTCGTCTCGGCGGAGGAACTACAGGTCGTGCACGAGGCGTCGGGCCGGCTGCTGGCCGCGCACCGACCCGGCTGGACCGACGACGGGTCCTCGATGGGCTGCTGAACGGCCGTGCGAGCGCCGCGACTTCGGTGGTCGGGTGGGCCGCTTCGGCGGCTGTTCGGCGCGGCCCCGGTGGGCGTCTTCGTCTCCTCTTCTTCTCTTCTTCGCCGGAACGCCACGGCCCGACTCCCCGCGCATCACTTCGCGCGGGCCAGGGTGTGGGCGTCGACGGTCGATCGTCGTCGACCGGAGCGAGAAGGAGACGTCCATGTCCGGATGGAAGACCGTCACGGCCGCGGTCCTGGCCGGGGCCGCCATCGTCGCCGCCCCGGGAGCGGCCGCCGCGGCGGACCGCCACGGCGGTCACCACCGCAAGTCCTTCGACCTCCAGGCGCACCGAGGCGGACTCGGGCTGACCGTGGAGAGCACGCTCGCGTCCTTCGCCAAGGGCTTGGACCTGGGCGTGTCCACCCTCGAACTGGACGTGCAGATCACCGAGGACGGCCGCGCCGTGGTCACCCACGACCGCAGGGTCGACGGGCGCAAGTGTGCCGACACCGCACCGGTGCGGGCCGGCGACCCGGAGTTCCCCTACGTCGGCAAGTACGTCAACACGCTCAGCCTGGCCCAGATCCGCACCCTGGACTGCGGGTCGCGGCAGTTCCCCGGCTTCCCCGCGCAGACCACCTCGCCGGGAGCCCGCATGCCGCTGCTCACCGAGGTGTTCGACCTGGTCGAGCGCCGGCACGCGCGCGGCGTGAAGCTCAATGTGGAGACCAAGGTCGAGGCGGGCGCGCCGCAGGAGACCGCGCCGCGCGAGCAGTTCGTGCAGACCGTGGCGCGCGAGGTGCGCCGGGCCGGGCTGTTGCGCCAGGTCACCATCCAAAGCTTCGACTGGGGCGCGCTCAAGCGCATGCGACAGGTCGAACCGCGGCTGCCGCTGGTCGCGTTGACCAACTACGACTTCCTCCAGGTCGGCAAGCCCGGCGCCTCGCCCTGGCTGGGCGGCCTGGACATCGACGACTTCGGCGGCGACCCGCTGCGCGCGATCGCCTCGTTCGGCGCCACGACGTTCTCGCCTGTGCACGGCTTCCCGCAGAACGGCAAGGTCACCGACCCGGACTACCGCCCGTACGTGACCCGGGAGATGGTCGCCCAGGCGCACGCGAGGGGCATCAAGGTCGTGCCGTGGACCATCGACGACCCGGCGACCATGGCCAAGCTGATGGACGACGGCGTGGACGGTCTGATCACCGACTACCCCGATCGGGCACGGGAGTTGCTGGCCGCACGCGGACTGCCGCTGCCCAAGCGGTATCCGGCACGCGGCTGATCGACCCGGCCCGCGGGGCTTCGGCGCGCGCGGGGGTCTCGGAGTGCGCGGGGCTTCGGAGTCCGCGGGGATCGGGGCCTCCGCAGGGGTGCGGACGCGCACGTGGGCCGGGCCCGTCGACGCGTGGTCGACGGGCCCGGCCCTTGTACGGCTACCGCAGCGTGGCTGTTGCCGTGCGGCTACTGCCTGAGTGACGCTCGGATCAGAGGTTGACGCCGTGCGCGCGCAGGTAGCTGACGGGGTTGATGCCGCTGCCGTAGTTCGGGGTGGTGCGGATCTCGAAGTGCAGGTGCGGGCCGGTCACGTTGCCGGTCGCACCGGAGAGGCCGATCTGCTGACCGGTGCTCACCGTGGCACCGGCGCGCACGCCGATGCTGGACAGGTGCGCGTACTGCGAGTACTTGCCGTCCGCGTGCTTGATCACGATCTCGTTGCCGTAGGCGCCGCCGTTGCCGGCCTTGACCACGGTGCCCGAGGTGATCGCCTTCACCGGGGTGCCGGTGGAGGCCACGAAGTCCTGGCCGGTGTGGCTGCCGCTGGACCACATCTTGCCGCCGACGCCGAACGCGGTGCCCAGCGAGCCGCTCACCGGAGCGACGTAGCCGGACGCGTTGACCGCGGTGCTGCCGGCCTTGGCGGAGGACGCCTTGGCGGCGACGGGGGCCTTCTCCTTGACCGTGGTCTTCGGCGCGACCTTCACCGACGCCGAGGGCTTGGTCTCGGCCACGGTCTCGGTCTTGGGCGCGGCCTTCGGCGCGACCTCGACCTTGGCGGTGGTGGTGGTGGCGGTGGCGGTTGACGCCTTGGCCTTGCCGGACAGCGAGAGCTTCTGGCCGACGTGGATGAGGTTCGGGTTGCCACCGATCACGGACCGGTTGTCGGCGTACAGCTTGTGCCAACCACCGGCGATGTCCTTGTCGGCGGCGATCTTGGACAGGGTGTCACCCTTGACCACGGAGTACGAGGTGGTGGTCGACGCGGGCTTCGCGGCGGCCGGGACGACCTCGATCTTCGGGGCGGCGGCGGTCGCCGGCTTGGACTCGGCCGGCTTCTCGGCGGCCTTGGGGGCGACCTTGATCGAGGTCTTGGCCGAGCCGGAGGACTTGGTGGTCGGCGAGACGGCAGCCTTGGCGCCGCCCTTGGTCAGACCCGCCGGGCCGGAGGTGTTCGGCCAGGCGCCGGGGCCCTGCACGGCCAGGACCTTCTCGGCGATGGCGATCTGCTGGTCCTTGGTGGCCAGGTCGGCGCGCGGGGCGTACTGCTGACCGCCGAACTCGTTCCAGGTGCTCTGGGTGAACTGCAGGCCACCGTAGAAACCGTTGCCGGTGTTGATGTGCCAGTTGCCCGAGCTCTCGCCCATGGCGACCTTGTCCCAGGTGGAGACCGAGGCGGCGTTGGCGGTTGCGATACCGGTGATCAGCGGGGCGGCGACGATGGCGCCGGCCATGCCGAGAGTCAGCGCGAGGCGCGTCTTCTTGGGCATACGGGCAGGGGTGATGAACGACTGCACGAAGATTTTTCCTTCTCCCACGCCTACGAAGTGAGCTGTCGGATTCGGGCTGGAGAGTCTCGCCCGGCCGTGTTCGACCCTCGGATGAGAGGGACGGGCACGGCTTCACCCCAAGCCGTCCGCGTGGGCGCCTGTGTCACAGACGCCCGGGACGGCATTCCACTTGGTTCCCCCGCTCCTGCCTTTCGGGTTTCGTACCGTGGCCTCGCTCCGGCGGCAGGATTCGGCGAACCGGGAGACCATTTCGCCGAGCACCGGACCGGTGTGGCGAAGCACCAAACTACGCACACCCCCGGCGCGGAACCAAACATCACGATTCGCCGAAACCGAAGAATCGGGTGTTAAGGGTGGAATAACGGGACTTAAAGTCCCGAACTCCGTACGCATTGTGCCCAAAATGCTCACTCACCGTTGATTGAGAAATCACGGCGGGTGAGAATCCGGAAAACTCGGTTCACGGTGCGTGCGAGTTCCTGACGAACGGTATGCGCGTTGTGACGTGCGTCATGCGCCCGCAAAATATTGTCCGGATTACCCCTATATGCCGGTGATACTTCGGGCCGGGCCGGGTGCCTCCCGTGCCTGCCGCATCGGGCCGGCGGCTGGAGCCCGGACCGGGTACGGCGCACGCGGCCTCCCCTGTGGAGTTGCGTGCGCCACATCGGGCCCGGCCTCCTGACCTCAGCCCGCCCTCGGGTCGCCGGCCGCGGGGGTCGGCGGCGCGTGGAATGCGGTGAGGAACTCGGCGAGGTGCATCGCGCGCACCCGCGACCCGCGCCGACGCAGGCCGGTGCGCAGTTGGCGCAGGCAGCCGGGGTTGACCGCGAGACCGCACGGCCGGCGTGGGCCAGGTCGGGGAACTAGGCGATGCCGGTGCCCGTGTCGGCGGGCGCGGGCAGCAGGGCCATGGTGATCTCGGTGATCACCGCGAGGGTGGGCCGGTGCGGTCGGTTAGGCCCTGTCCGGCACGATGACAACGAGAGAGTGGAATGAGGCCGGCGGTAGTCGCTGCGGCACGGGGACAAGGACGAGGCGATGGACGCGATCGCCGAGTACACGGTCGCCAACGACGTCTCCGACCGCGACCTGCAATTCGGCGACGGCCAGTGGGCGCGCGGCAAGAGCAAGGACACGGCTCGGCCCGGCCGACGCGAGCGCCGGTTTCGATGCGACCGTGCCGGTGCGTACCGAGAAGCGGGTGCTCGGCTCGTTGGCC
The DNA here is from genome assembly GCF_055557415.1 of Embleya sp. L77. NCBI lineage: Bacteria > Bacillati > Actinomycetota > Actinomycetes > Kitasatosporales > Streptomycetaceae > Embleya > Embleya sp. L77. The sequence goes on along the minus strand of NZ_CM145710.1, from coordinate 1,412,455 downwards.
TACACCGGCGACGAGTTCGCCGAGGCCGCCGAACTCGTCGGCGGCTGGGGACTGGGCTGGACCGCGAGTTACCCGCTGGAGTCGGGCGCGGAGATCTTCACCGGCCTGATGCGCGGCGGCAGCCACCCGGTGAAGGCGATCCTGCGCCCCTGACGTCGTGGGCGGCGCCGCGCCTCGGCGACCCGTCCGCGAACCCCCCGGCCCAGCAGCCCGACCCGAAGTCCGTCTCGGGAAACAATGGCGGATACAGGGTGTTTCGGGGCGGCTCGGCGAGGGACGAGTTCAGTCCTGCGTCGTGGTGCCCGGGGGAACGACGGCATGCCGTACGGCCGACCGGTGGGCTTGCGCCCGGTCGACCGCGGGCATGGGCTCGGGATGGAACGCTTCGAGATCGAGATCCTCCCGTACAACGCCCAGGACATGGCCGCCGAGGCCCGAGGGCCGGCGGTGCGCTCGGCCGTGGTCGAGGCCACCGGCGAGATCGGCGCCTCCGGACATCCGCGCTATGCGGGCGAGGGCGTGGTGGCCGACATCGACCCGACGTCGCGCACGGTCGAGGCGATCACCATCGACGGTGCGGAGATCGAGGACGGGTGGAGTGTGCGGATCACGCCGAGGGAGGGCTGACCCGGATTCGGCCGGGCCGAGGTGACGCGGTCGGGCCGGCGCGCGACGGCGGGTCGTGCGACGCGGCCGGGCCGGGACGACGTGGCCGGGCCGGACTGTCCCGGTGGACGGGACGGTCCGGCCCCGGCCGCGATCGGGTCAGACCGCGGCCGACAGGGCCTCGAACTGCTCGTCGGACAGTTCGATCCGGGCCGCCTCGGTGTTCTCCTCCAGGTGCGTGACGCTGGAGGTGCCCGGGATCGGCAGCAGCACCGGGGAGCGGTGCAGCAGCCAGGCCAGCGCCAACTGTGAAGGTGCGGCGCCGTGTTCCTTGGCCAGCCGGTCCAACGGGCCGCCCGGCCGGGCGAGTTCCCCGGTGGCCATGGGGAACCACGGGATGAACGCGATGTTCTCGGCCGCCGCGTAGTCGAGCACGCTCTCGGCCTTGCGGTTGGCCAGGTTGTACAGGTTCTGCACGGAGACGATCTCGACGATCTCGCGGGCCTGGCGCAGCTGTTCCACGGTGACCTCGGACAGGCCGATGTGCCGGATCTTGCCCTCGCGCTGCAACGCGCCGAGTTCGCCGAGCTGGTCCGCGAGCGGGACCTGCGGGTCGATCCGGTGCAGTTGGTAGAGGTCGATCCGGTCCAGACCGAGGTGGCGCAGGCTCAGTTCGGTCTGCTGGCGCAGGTATTCCGGCCGGCCGAGGGCGCGCCACTCGCCGGGTCCGGTGCGGGCGAAGCCACCCTTGGTGGCGATCACCACGTCCTCGGCATACGGGTGCAGGGCCTCGCGGATGATCTGTTCGCTGACGAAGGGGCCGTACGAGTCGGCCGTGTCGATCAGGTTCACCCCGAGTTCGACGGCGCGGCGCAGCACTCGGATCGCCTCTCGGCGGTCCTTGGGTTCGCCCCAGACGCCGGTCCCGGTGAGCTGCATGGCGCCGAACCCGAGCCGGCGCACCGGCAGGTCGCCGCCGATCGGGAAGACACCGGACGCGTGGGCGGGGCCGGACGCGGACGAGAGGGTCATCTGTTCTCCGTGGGGGTCGGGCGGCCCGAGCGGGCCGGACGGCGCGGACGAGGTCGGTCGAGCGGTCGAGCGGTCGAGCGGTCGAGCCCATTGTGCCCCGGGCTCCGAACGCGGTCGCCGGGCTTTCGTCCGGCGTGCGTGTCGCAGGTCCTTCGCGAGGTGTCCATTCACAGGGTGACCAAGTCCGGGCCCGCACTTGTACACAACGACGCGTTCGCGGCGCGGCGGTGCTCCCTAGTGTTTGCCATTCGTCGAGGCACTCGATCCACGGATGGAGCTGTTCATGGTCTGGCTCATACAGGACTACCGCGAGGAGGACCTCGCGGCGGTGGTGCACCTGATCGACACCACGACCGAGCTCGGCCAGGAGTCGGTCTTCTCGCTGTCCGAGTGCATCAACGCGCTGACCTCGCGACAGCCGGCGGTGATCGCCCGGCGGGACGGCGCGGTGGTCGGCGCGGCGCTGGCCACGGTGTCCGAGGGGCGGGCCTGGGTGATGCGGATCGCCATCTCGCCGGCCGCGCGCGGCCTGGGGCTGACCAGCACGCTGCTGCTGGCGCTGGAGCGCAGGTTGGTCGAGGATCGGGTGCGCCGGATCGCCTACGTCCTGCCCGAGGAGGACTCGCGCGAGCTGGGGCTGCGCAACGCGGGCTACGAGCGGCGGCCGGCGGTGGCCTACTTCGAGAAGGTCGAGCCGGTCGACGACCACGCGGCGGAGACCCTGGACCGGCTCGGCGGGCGGATGTTGCCGGGTGACCTGTGGTCGAAGGTGGCCGGCATGGAGGTGGAGAAGAACCTGATCGAGCGGCGTGTGGTGCTGCCGCTGGCGGATCCCGAGCGCGCGCTGCGGCACGGCGTGGAACCGCCCAGTGCGATCGCGCTGTTCGGCCCGCCCGGGACCGGCAAGACCACCTTCGCCCGGGCCATCGCCTCGCGCCTGGGCTGGCCGTTCGTGGAACTGCTGCCCTCGCGGCTGGCCGACGGCGGCAACCTGGCCGCCGCGCTGCGCGAGGCGTTCGGGCGGCTGGCCAGGCTGGAGCGGATCGTGGTGTTCATCGACGAGGTCGAGGAGATCGCGCCGATCCGGCACGCCCGGCCCAGTGCCGGCCACGCGGTGACCAACGAACTGCTCAAGCTGATCCCGGCGTTCCGCGAACACGGCGATCGGCTGCTGGTGTGCGCGACCAACTCGGTGCGCTCGCTGGACCCGGCCTTCCTGCGGCCGGGCCGGTTCGACTACATCATCCCGGTGGGCACGCCGGACGCGGACGCGCGGCGGGCGATGTGGACCCGGTACGCGTCGGCCCGTCCGGACGTGGACCTGGACGCGCTGGTGGCGGCCAGCGAGTTGCTCACGCCCGCCGACATCGGCCACGCCGCCCGGATCGCCGCCCAGGCGTCGTTCGAACGCGACCTGTTCGACGAGTCCGCGACCGTCGACGGGCCGGGTGCACACACCGACGACTACCTGGACGCCCTCGCCCAGTCCCGACCCACGGTGACCGCGAGCATGGTCGAAATGTTCGAGCAGGACATCACCACCCACGCCCGGGTGTGACCCGGCGCGGGTGCTCGATGGTCAGCGGGCCCGCCGAACGGCTGTGGGAATCAAGGGTGTCCGGTTCGACGGCCTGGAAGTCGCGCCGCGCGCAGTCGTCGATCCAGGACCCGACCACGTCGGCCGGGGCGGCGCGCTTGGCCTCGGTGGGCACGTGCGCTCCTTGCGGGGCGGCCCGCTTGGCCTCGGTGGACACGTGCACTCCTCGCGGGACGGTGCGGACCCGCATCACCCTGCGCGGTGAATTCGCGCCGGCGGATATTTGATTCCGGTGATACTTTGCGAATTTGCATACCGCAACGCATCCGTGGCCCTCGACTATCCGCCCGGTCGGGGTATCGAATTACCCGCCGAAAATGATCAGGTCCGGGAATGGACCGGGCCGGAAAACGATCTTGTCGGAATCCGATCGCGCCCGGCCGAATCGGCCGAATCAGGCGGCGGTGCGCACCGGTGCGGAAAGGGCTTTCGGGTCGAAACCGCTCGCGGTGATCGTGCCGTCCGCATCCAGCAGACCGAACACCGGATATCCGGTCACCGCGAATCCGCGACCGAGTGGACCGTCGGTCGGTTCGACCACGACCTGCGCGACGGCGGCCAGTGCGGCGACCTGCTCCCGGGTCTCCGCCTCGTCGCCGTGCACCACCGCGAGCACCCGCCGGCCGTCCGCCTTGCGGGCCGCCGCCACGAACTCCGGCAGCCGCTCCTTGCAGGCTCGACAGTCCGGCGAGAAGAAGCCGAACAGCGCGGCCCCCAAATCGTCCCGGGACACCGTCTCGCCCGTGGTGGTGACCGCGGTGAAGGCGGGCGCCGGCGAGCCCACCGGCAGCACCAGGTCCGAGATGTCCACGTCCTGTGCGTCATGCCCGTGCTCACCCCGTTCGCCCTGAGTGCGAAGTTTGCGAATGACGCCGAACGTGAGCAGCAGGTTCAACAGGCACAACACCGTGACCAGCACGACGGCGGCGATCAGGAACGGCATGAAGATGCTCCCAATAGGGCGAAGGATGTCGGCCGACCTCGATGTGCGCGCGACCGGCGAACACGGCCGTCGAAATGTATCCCCGCGCTCGCCAATGGCAACAGTGCTCACTCGGCGACGGCTCGAAACAAATACGGTATTCATTGATTCGAGGTACTCGCCATCTCTTGCGACTCGGCTGACGATGGGTTTAGCGTCGCCTCCGGCAGAAGCACACCCCGCTTCCGTCGATTCGACCCTTCAATGGAAGGTCCACGATGAACCGTGTGATCGGCACCATGGGCGACAAGCTGTTGGGACTCGTCCTGCGCGAGAAGCGAGCCGGGGCGTGCGTCCCGGAACACGGCCAGTTCTGCGTGTGTCGCAACCACTACCGCTACGTGTACAGCTGCAACGGCCCGTGCGTGAAGACCGCCACCCGGTGCTGACCGGCATCCTCGCCGCCACCGCACCTCCGGAGGCTCGGATGAAGCCAGCGATCGGCACGATCGGCGACCGGCTGCTCGGCCCGGTCCTGAAGGAGAAGCGCGCCGGCGCGTGCGTCGAGTACGTCGGCCGACTGTGCTGCTGCCGCGGCGGCCGCGAGTACCGCCACAGCTGCAACGGCGTCTGCACCATCCGACCGGGCAACCCCTGTTGATCCCGGAATCGGACGGGACTCCGGAGAGCGACACCTCTCCGGGGTCCCGGTTGCGCCCGCGCGCGGTCAAGGTGGCCCTTGCGTTGCAGTTCAGGGCCGCGCCCGTGGGCGCGGTGCTGCTGCTGGTGGCCACCGTGCTGATCGGCGTGCTCCCGGCTCTGGCCGCGTGGCTGACCAAACTGCTCTTCGACGAGCTGGGCCGCGGCGAACACGCCGACTCGGGGCGGGCGGTGGCACTCGGCCTCGCGCTCGCGACGCTCGGCGCGGTGCTCGCCGTGCTGATGCAACTGGCGTCTTACCTGGACGAGGTGGTGCGTCGACGGCTCGTGGTCACCGTCGAGCGGGACCTGTTCGCCAAGGTCAACGAGTTCCGCGGACTGCGCCGCTTCGAGGACCCGGCCTTCCACGACCGGCTGCGACTGGCCCAGCAGGCATCCGAGGACGCGCCGCACAACATCACCATGTTCAGCCAGGAGGTGGTGCGTTCCGGCGCCGCGCTGAGCGGGTTCACCGGTGTGCTGCTCGCCGTGTGGCCGCCGATGGTGGGACTGCTGTTCCTGGTCGGCGTCGCCGCGTTGCTGGCCCGGTTGTCGATGGCCCGTCGACAGGTGGCGGTGCTGGAGCTGACCTCGGGGAAGCAGCGCCGCCGGCTGTTCTACCGGTCGTTGCTGACCGACCCGCGCGCGGCCAAGGAGATCCGGCTGTTCGGGCTGGGCGACTTCCTGCACGGCCGCCTGGTGCGGGCGCTGCGCGAGGCCACCGACGCCGAACTCGCCGTGGCCCGAAGGGGCATGCTGATCCAGGCCGGATTCGCCGCGCTGAACGCGGTGGTGGCCGGACTGGGCATGGTCGTGGTGGTGGCCGGCGCGGCGCACGGCCGATTCACGGTCGGCGACGTGATGTTGTTCACCGCCGCCGCGGCCGGCGTCCAGCAGGCCTTCACCGGCGTGGTCACCCAGGCCGGCATGGCCGCCGAGGCGATCCGCCTGTTCGGTCACTTCCTGGATCTGATGGACACGCCCGACGACCTGGAGACCGGGACCGGGCAGGTGCCGGCGCTGCGCGGGCGACTCGAATTCGACGACGTGTGGTTCCGCTACGACGCACAGGGCCCGTGGGTGCTGCGCGGGGTGAGCCTGGTGGTGCCCGCCGGCGCCGCCGTGGGCCTGGTCGGACGCAACGGCACCGGCAAGAGCACGCTGATCAAGCTGCTCTGCCGGTTCTACGACCCGGATCGGGGCGCGATCCGCTGGGACGGCGTGGACATCCGCACGATGGACGTGGCCGCGCTGCGCCGCCGGATCGGGGTGACCTTCCAGGACTACATGACCTACGACCTCTCCGCGGCGGAGAACATCGGCATCGGCGACCTGGCCCACCGCGAGGATGCGGCCCGGATCCGGTCGAGCGCGGTGCTGGCGGGCATCGACGCGGACCTGTCCGCGCTGCCGGACGGCTACCGGACCCAGTTGAGCCGGGTGCATCTGGACGAGGACGACGACTCGGCCGGTGTCACGCTGTCCGGCGGCCAGTGGCAACGGGTGGCGCTGGCCCGGTCGTTGATGCGCAGCGACGCCGACCTGCTGATCCTGGACGAGCCCAGCTCGGGCCTGGACCCGGAGGCCGAGCACGAGGTGCACCGCACGCTGCACCGGCACCGGGCGGGCCGGACCGGCCTGCTCGTGTCGCACCGGCTGGGCGCGCTGCGCGACGCGGACACGATCGCCGTGCTCGCCGACGGCCGGATCACCGAACTGGGCCGCCACGACCAGCTGATGGCCTTGGCCGACGGGCACTACGCCCGGCTCTTCGGGCTCCAGGCCGCCGGGTACCGGGACCGGCGCGAGGACTCGACCGGGATCGTGGAGGAGGCGCAGTGAGGGCGTACGGGCGCGCGGCCCTGGTCGTCGGGACGGTCGCGACGAGTGCGGCGCTGGCCGGGTGGGCGGTGCGCTCGCGGCTCGCTCTGGTGCGGGTGACCGGGATGAGCATGGCGCCGACGTTCGTGGACGGCGAGCGGCTGGTCGTGCGCCGGACCACCGCCGTGCGACGCGGCGACGCGATCGTCTTCCGCAATCCGGTCCGGTACGGCGCGGAGGACGACCTGCGGTGGCTGGTCAAGCGGGTCGCGGCGGTGTCCGGGGATCCGGTGCCGCGCGAGGTGCGCCCGGCGGTGCACGCGGTGCACGGAACGGCGGTGCCGCCCGGGTCGCTGGTGGTGCGCGGGGACGCGGTGTGCACCCAGGACTCGCGGCACTTCGGGTACGTACCGACCTCGACCGTGCTCGGCGTGGTGATCGGCGGGCGGGGGGAGCAGAGCCGACGCGCGGTGCGGGGGGCCGGCGTCTGACGGGTCGGGGTGGAGGAGCCGGGTCGTGACGTGCTCCGGCGGGGGCGCCGGAGACTGACGTGTTGCGGTGGGAGGGGCCGACGCTTGACGTGGTCCGTCATGGGGACGTACGTTCGCCGACATTGGATTGAAACGTTTCAGTTCAAATTCGGTCGGCGTGCTCTCGAGGGATGCCTGGCCGGGGGAGTTGGTGGGGCGGGGTCGGCGGCGAGGAGGAGTCGGGCATGCGTACGGCGCGGAGTTTTGTGGCTGTCGATCTGGGGGCGTCCAGTGGCCGGGTGTTGGCCGGGCGGGTGGGACCGGATTCGCTGACCGTGAGTGAGGCCCATCGGTTCGTCAATCGGCCCGTGCGGGTCGGCGCGACGTTGCACTGGGACGTGCTCGCGCTGTACGCGGGCGTCCTCGACGGGCTGCGGGCCGCCGGCCGCACGGCCGGGCCGCCGGTGAGCGTGGGAATCGACTCGTGGGCGGTCGACTTCGGGCTGCTGGACGCCGACGGTGCGCTGCTCGGCAATCCGGTGCACTACCGCGATACGCGTACCGACGCGGTGCCCGACCGGGTGTACGCCCGCGTGGCCGCCGCGGAGCTGTACGCGATCACCGGCATCCAGCACGCGAGCTTCAACACGGTCCATCAGCTGGTCGCGGCATCCGACACCCCGCAATTCGCGGCCGCCCGGCAGGCGTTGCTGATCCCGGACCTGATCTCGTACTGGTTGACCGGAGTTGCCGGCACCGAGGTCACCAACGCCTCCACCACCCAGCTTCTGGATCCGCTCTCCGGATGCTGGTCGAGCAGGATCACGACCGCGCTCGGCCTGGATCCGCAGTTGTTCGCGCCACTTCGCCTGCCCGGCGAGGCGACGGGCGCGCTCACCGCGCAGGTGCTTGCCGAGACCGGGCTGCGCGGACCCGTACGGGTCACCGCCGTCGGGTCGCACGACACCGCGTCGGCGGTGGTCGGGGTGCCCGCGCACGGCAGTCGTTTCGCGTACATCTCCAGCGGCACGTGGTCGCTGGTCGGTGTCGAACTCGACGCGCCGGTGCTCACCGAGGAGAGCCGACAGGCCAACTTCACCAATGAGTTGGGTGTCGACGGCACCGTGCGCTATCTGCGCAACGTGATGGGGTTGTGGCTGCTTCAGGAGTGCATGCGGCACTGGGACCGAACGGGCAGGCCGCACTCGCTGGAGCGACTGCTCGACGACGCGGCGCGGGTGCCGGCGCTGCGATCGCTGGTGGACGCGGGCGACCCCGCCTTCCTGGCGCCCGGCGACATGCCGGACCGGATCGCGGGGGCCTGTCGGGGGGCGGGCGAGCCGGTGCCCGGGACGCCCGGCGAGATGGTGCGCTGCATCGTGGACAGCCTCGCGCTCGCCTACCGGGGCGCGGTGCTGGATGCGCAACGCCTGGCGGGACACGCGGTCGACGTCGTGCACGTGGTCGGCGGCGGGGCGTTGAACTCGCTGCTGTGTCAGGTGACCGCCGACGCGTGCGGATTGCCGGTGGTGGCCGGGCCGACCGAGGCGGCGGCGCTGGGCAACCTGCTCGTGCAGGCCCGGGCCGCGGGGAGCGTGACCGGTTCGCTGGCCGACCTGCGCCGGTTGTTGCGGGAGACCCAGCCGCTGCGCCGGTACGAGCCGCGGGGCGACACGGGCGACTGGGCGCGGGCGGCGGATCGGTTGCCGGCCCGCCCGGCGGCGGTCGGTTGACCTCGGTGCGCCGGTGCACGTATCGAACTCGGGGGCGCGGTTGTCGAATTGCTCTCCGGTGAGGGAGGAGCCGCAGTCGCACACCCGTCGGCAGGTGGTCTTCCGGCCCGAGTCGGTCGTGCGCGAGTCGGCGACGGGCTACGCGAGTCCACGGCGGGCGACGCGGGTCGACGGCGGGTGACGAGAGTCGCCGACGGGCGGCGACGAGACCCGGTGGGGTCCCGCCGCCGCCCGGTGTGGGCCGCGCGACTCGTGGTGCGCGTTGTCGACTCGGGGTGCGTGTCGGCGACCGGTGGTGCGCGTTCGGTCAGTAGGCGGTGGTGACCGACGTGCCGGCGAAGGTCTGCTTCGCGTGGAGGGTGATGTAGTGGTAGCCCTCGGGCGGGGCCGTGATGGTCAACGTCTCGGCGTTTCCGGTCGCGGTGGACTTGCTGGTGTAGGCGGTGTTCGTGGCCCACACGTCACTGTTGTAGTAGAGGTCGGCGTTGCCGGTACCGCCGGTGGTGGTGATGTTGAGCCGGGCGGTACCCGCCGGGATGTAGATGTAGAAGTAGAGCTTGTCGTTCCCGCCGGCCGTCGCCGACAGGCCGCTGCGCCGGCAGTTCTTGCCCAGGACGCGGGTGTCGGGGTCGGTGCACTCGGCGCCGCCACCGCCGCCGGTGACCGTGACGGTGTGCGTGACGTTCGCGGTGGCGCCTCGGTTGTCGGTCACGGTCAGCCGCACGGTGTAGGTGCCGGCGGCATAGTTCCTGGTCGGGTTGGCCGCGGTCGAGGTGGTGCCGTCGCCGAAGTCCCAGGCCCGCGAGGCGATCGTGCCGTCGGGGTCGGTGGAGGTGTCGGTGAAGGCGACCGAGGTGCCGTTGACGGCGCTGGTGAACTCGGCCACCGGCGGACGGTTGGCGGGAGTACCGCCGCCGCAGTCGCCCGCCGCGCAGGCCGCCAGCCACGTGTACCAGTCGCTGTCGTAGCGGGTGCCGATGGTGCTCGTCAGGAACGAGCGGGCGCCGGTCCAGTCGCCGGCCCGGTAGTAGCCCAGCAGCCGGGTGACGTCCGCGGGGTGCTTTTGCAGCATGTACCGCACCCCGAGGTAGCCCCAGCGGTAGATGCGGGTCGTGTCGTGGGAGTAGGTGGTGTCGAACACCGTGCTCAACGCGTAGGTGTGCTTGCCCGCCTCGGTGATCGCCGCGTCGTAGGGCAGTTTGCGGTAGGAGTAGGAGATGTACTCGGCGAAGCCCTCGATCCACCAGATGGTCGGGGTGGTGACGCCGGCGTCGAAGTCGCCGGCCATGTCGAAGCGACCGTCGAGGTAGTGCGTGTACTCGTGGTTGAGGTTCCAGATCTCGAACGCGGGGCGCGTCCACTCGGCCTCGTAGGCGATGAAGCGCGGCTGGTTGCCGGCCGCGCTCGGGTCGCCCTCCAGGTACATGCCGCCGTTGTTGGTGTCGATGCCGAAGATCGCGCCGGCGTAGGTCTGGTAGTCGCCGCTGGAATTGAAGACCACGACCTCGATGGTGGTGTTGCGGTCGTTGGCGACGGGACCGTTGTCCGCGACCACGCCGTGGAAGTAGGCGTCCTGGTTGCGCAGGCTGGTGCACGCGGCGGTGAGGTTGGCCGCGGTCATTTCCTGCGCGCGGATCCGGATGCTGGTACTGCACGTGTAGTCGACGGTCAGCACGGCCGCGGTCAACCGAGCCTGCAGGTTGCAGGTGTCGTAATAGGCACACTGTGCCTTGTCGTAGAAGTCCGTGCCCTCGGCCAGTGCGACCCACAACGACGCGGTCGGTCCGGTGATCGAGGTGGCCTGCAGGTGCGTGCGCACCTTCGGGCGCACCTTGGCCTGCAGGGTCGGGTACTGGACGAACCGGACCAGTTCGCGGCCCGCGTTGGTGGTCAGGTACCCGCGGTCGGTGCCGAGCAGGTCGCGGTGCGCGGTCGCGAACGCGTCGACCGCGTCGACGATGCTCGGGTCGGCCTGCACGGCGGTGACGAACTCGGGCACCTGGTGGCCGCGGAACAGCACGGTGAAGCTGTTGTTGACTGCGGCCTTCATCCACCAGGACGCGTCGTAGGAGCCGTTGTAGCCGGCCAACAGGCGCTTGACCACGTACAGGTAGCGGGCGTTCTGCTCGGCGCTGTCGATCAGGGTGACCGCCTCGGCCAGCGTCTCGCCGTTGGCGTCGGTGACGTCGGAGGAGTGCGGGTTGGCGTAGAAGGCGTCCAGCCCCGACCGGATGGCGGTCTGCAGCGTGGGGCCGTAAGTGCCCACGGTGGACTGGTTGTACCAGTGCACGTAGTAGCCGGCCCGCAGGAAGAGCACGATCTGCGGGGCGCCGGTGCTGCCGTTGCCCGGGTAGGTGCCGGCCAGATCGCGCAGGGCGTAGGCGACCGTGGTCATCTGCGCCTCACGGAAGATCGAGTAGGCGTCGGGACCGGTGACCGAGAACAGCGTGTTGACGCAGTCCGTGGTCGATGCCTTGATCTGCTGAACGAGCGCGGTACCGCTGCGACTTGCGAAGTCGGCGACCGTGCAGGTCGCCGCGGCGGCGCGTTGCTCGGCGGCCATGGACGGGCGGGCCGGAAGTACCGCGGCCGAAGGGTCGTCGTAGTCGCGCCGGGCGGTGGCCGAGGCGGACGCGGACAGCGGGGGTCGGTCGGGTACCGGTAGCGGTTTGCCCTGGGTGTGCGGGACTTGGTCGGCCGGGGCACTGGGGGCGGTGCCGGCCGACGGTCCGGGGATGGAGGAGGGGGCGGAGGTCGACGTGGAGGTCGCCGGGGCCGTCGATGTAGCCGCGGTCGGATCGGAGGGGGCGGCCGATCCGGGCTGGGTGAACAATCCGAAGCCCATGGCGAGGGAGATGGTGACCACCGCGACGCGGCGAAGTCCCTGTCGTGCCAGATTGGTTCGCAAAGACCGTCTCCTTGCGGAACAGAGGCCACGCCGATGCGTGCCTCCGGATGAGGGGTGGTGCCACGGCATGAGCGGTTCGTCGCCGGTCCCGCTCCGGGGACTTCGGGATCGGCGCGAGCGTGGTCCTGGTCCCTGCCTCACCGAAAACGCAACGGTGGCAAGGCAGTTCGTGCGGCGGGGGACCGGAAGGGGAGCGTCCGGACCACCGCGTGACATGTACCATGTCACAAATCACATTTTGCGTGAAGGCCTGTCGAACATCGAGTGTGGCCAACGAAACGGCAGCCGTCGGCGGCGAAGCGGGGGTGGGGTGCGGCTGTTCGCCGTGCGCTTGCGCGTCCGTCCGCTCGCGCGCGCGTTCGTATCCGGGTACGGGTGCGTGTCCGCGTCCGCGCCTGCCTGCCTGCGTGCGCGCCCGCGCGCTCGCGTCCGCGTGCCCGCCCGCGCACGTTCGCGCCCGTCCCACGCGCGCCTGTCCGCGTGCGCCCGCGCAGGCTCGCCCGCTCGCCCGCGATTGAATCGGATCGGATCGGACCGGTTTCGCGCTCTCGCCGCTTCTCTCTCGCTGCTCCGCGCGCTCGCCTCGATGCCGTCCGTACCACCGGATTTCGATCGATCCCGGTCTCCGATGATCCCTACTGGTCTAGACCTTGATTATTGGTCCAGACCTTCATTACGCTCGCTCTACTGTGTGAGCCGGGCATCCCGGCTCATTGTGGGGCGCAGGTTCTCCATCGGATCCCAAGTCCAGGAGCACCCATGGCCATCGGTACCGTGAGGCGCACCAAACGCACCAAGCCAGGCAAGAGATTCATCGCGATCTGTGCCGCCCTCCTGCTCCCGCTCGCTGCGATGGTCGGCCTGTCGGCCGCGCCCGCGCAGGCTGCCGCGGGCGCGACCGCAACGTTCGCCAAGACCTCCGACTGGGGCGGCGGCTTCCAGGCGGAGTGGACGATCAAGAACACCGGGACCACCGCCATCACGGCCTGGACCGTCGAGTGGGACTTCCCCACCGGCACCTCCGTGGGCGCGTACTGGGACACGCTGATCACCAAGTCCGGTTCGCACATCACCGCGAAGAACCGTGAGTACAACGGCTCGCTCGCGCCCGGAGCAAGCGCCAAGTTCGGCTTCGTCGGCTCCGGGCCCGGAAGTCCCGCGAACTGCAAGGTTAACGGTGGTCCCTGCGACGGCGCACCGCCGACGGACAACCCGCCGACGGCGCCGGGGCAACCCACCGCCACCGCGACCACCGTCGACTCGATCTCGCTGAGTTGGACGGCGGCCACCGACGACAAGGGCGTCCAGAACTACGACGTCTACCGGGGCGCCACGCTGGTCGGCACGGCCACCGGAACCGCCTACACCGACACCGGCCTGACCGCCGACACCGCGTACGCGTACAAGATCGTCGCGCGGGACACCATCGGCCAGACCGGCCCGGCAAGCCCCTCCGCCACGCTGCGCACCAAGCCGACGGGCGGTGGCACCGACAACCCGCCGACCGCGCCGGGCACTCCCCAGGCGAGCGCGGTCACCGACACCTCGCTGACGCTCAACTGGGCGGCGGCGACCGACGATCACGGCATCAAGAACTACGACGTCTACCGAGGCGCGACCAAGCTCGCGACGGTGACCACCACCAGCTACGGGGACACCGGCCTGACCGCGAACACCACGTACACGTACACGGTGGTCGCCCGGGACACCCTGGACCAGACCGGGCCGGCCAGTGCGCCGCTCACGGTCAAGACCACCGGTGGGGGCACCCCCGGCAACGACTACGTGCGCGTGGGCTACTTCGTACAGTGGGGCATCTACGGACGCGCCTACACGATGAAGTCGCTGGACACCTCCGGCGCAGCGGCCAAGCTGACCCACCTCAACTACGCCTTCTCCAACATCGATCCCACCAACCTGACCTGCCTCAACGGGGTCACCCGAGCCACCACCCCGGGACCGCAGGATCCCAACCAGGGTGACGGCGCGGGCGATTCGTGGGCCGACTACGAACGTTCGGTCGGCGCGGGCGAGTCCGTGAACGGGACCGCCGACACCTGGAACCAGCCGCTGGCCGGAAGCTACAACCAGCTGCTGCAACTCAAGTCCAAGTACCCGAAGTTGAAGACGCTGATCTCGATCGGCGGCTGGACGTACAGCAAGTACTTCTCGGATGCCGCCAAGACCGAAGCGTCGCGGCAGAAGTTCGTGAAGTCCTGCGTGGACATGTACATCAAGGGCAACCTGCCGGTGACCAACGGACGCGGCGGAACCGGTGTCGCGGCGGGTGTCTTCGACGGGTTCGACATCGACTGGGAGTGGCCCGGCTCCGAGGGTCACGCCGGCAACCACATCTCCACCGCCGACAAGAACAACCTGACCCTGCTGATGGCCGAGTTCCGCAGGCAGATGGAAGCGCTGACCACGACCACGGGCAAGCACTACCTGCTCACCGCGTTCACCCCTGCCGACCCCGGCAAGATCGACGCGGGTTGGGACATCAGCACGCGGGACGGCACGCCCAGCGTGTTCGACTACATGGACTTCGCCAACGTCCAGGGCTACGACTTCCACGGTTCCGGCAGCGACAACAGCTGGGAACCCAACCGCACGGGCGACCAGGGCAACCTGTACGTCGACGCGGGGGACCCGTACCCGACCAAGTTCAGCGTGGAATCCACCGTCCAGTACTACTTGGACCAAGGCGTCGACCCGCGCAAGCTGGTGCTCGGGCTCGCCTTCTACGGCCGTGGCTGGCAACAGGTCACGGACGGTGGGGCGCACGGTGAATGGCAGGCCGCCAACGGGGCGGCACCGGGGCAGTTCCCGGAGGAGTCCGGCACCCGGGGCTACGCCAACCTGATCGCGTCGGTACCGAACCTGACCGTCTACCACGACGAGCAGTCGGTGTCGACCTACGGCTACACCGGCAACAACGGCCAATGGTGGACTTTCGACGACGCGTGGTCCATCGGTAAGAAGACGGCCTGGCTCCGCACCAAGAACCTCCTGGGCGCAATGCTCTGGGAGATGAGCGGAGACACCGGAGTGCTGATGACCGCGGTCGACAACGGGCTCAAGTAGCCCACCTGATCGGAAGGCCGGGAGCGCGGTGAGTGGCCGCCTCCCGGCCTTCCTCATGCGCCGATGTCCGGCCCCGGCTCGGCACTTATCCGGTTTCGACGCGGCTCCCTGCTCGCCTTCCGGTGGGCCGGACGGGTACAGCCCTGCCGGAGGCATGCACCGAGACTTGGTCTCTCGCACGACTCCGGCCGGGCGTATCGCCACGCTGCCCCACCGTTCGACGGAGACCACGTCGTGCCACCGGAGGGTGGGGTTCGGTTGCTGCGCGCCCAGGAGTTGATCCACCGGCCCGTACTGCTCCACAGTGCGTGACCGCAGGCATGATGTAGGCCATGACTCACACAGCCCGTCGCCTTCACGAGCTTCTGGAGCCGATCTGCCTGGTCACCTACTTCGCCGGCGAGTGCAACGAGGAGCTGGCCGCGCTCGGCCATCGCACCTACTGGGACGGTTACTTCGCCGGCCGCGCCGCGCCGCTGGGCCGGGTGCCGGCGCAGGTCGTACACGCGGCCTTCTACAACTTCGCCGAGGGGGAGGCCGCGCGGCACATCCCGAGCGCGTGGGAGACCATCCCGCCCGAGGCGTCCGTCGCCGCGCGGGAGCGGGGTAGCGCGGCCTCGGTACGGCGGATCCTCGGCGACGAGGTGGCCGACTCCCCGGGCCTGGTGCGCGCCGCCGACCTGACCACCAAAGCCGCGACGAGCGCGCCCACGGAAGGTCGGGTGATGTACGCCGGAATGCGCAGCCTTCCGGTGCCGACCGACTCGGTCGCCCGGCTCTGGCATTCCGCGACCATGCTGCGCGAGCACCGCGGTGACGGGCACATCGCCGCTCTCGTCGGCGCGCGCATCGGCGGCACGGAGGCCCACGTGCTCGACGCGCCGGCACAAGGCATCCACCCGCCGGAGTCGTTCGGCCGCATCCATCACCTGCCGAAGGAGCGGCTGGCCGCGGTCATGGACGGCTTGCGCGAGCGCGGGCTCGTCGACACCGACGGCCGGTTCACCGCCGCCGGTCGCGAGACCAAGCAACGCATCGAAGCCCTCACCGACGAACTCGCTGCTCCGCCGTACGACGCCCTCTCGCCCGCCGAACTCGACGAGTTGGTCGCCGAACTCGAACCCATCACCGCGACGCTGGTGGCCGCAGGATCGCAGTGACGATGCGCGACCGACGCGAGGAGGAGTCCGCCGTCCGGCATGGGCGATGGTGTGGTGCCGGCGTGCTCGGTCGCCGTCCTGGCAGGATGGCGACATGGAACGCGTACTTGGAATCGGTGGTTACTTCATGCGGGCCGCCGACCCGGTGGCGCTGGGCGCGTGGTATCGCGATTGCCTGGGTCTGGACGCCGACGAGAACGGCCTGTGGCGTCAGGAAGCCGGGCCGACGGTGTTGGCAACGTTCGAGTCGGAGACCGACTACTTCGGGTCCCGTACCCAGCAAACCATGATCAACTTCCGGGTCCGCGACCTGGACGCGATGCTCGCGCAACTGCGCGCCAAGGGAGCGGACGTGACTACGGCGACGCAGGACATGGCGGGAGTCGGTCGATTCGGTTGGGTCACCGATCCCGAGGGCAACCGGATCGAGCTGTGGCAGCCGGCCTGACAAACACCACGTCGTCAGGTTCGAGTTCGTGCAGATCCTGGGCGCGGACGGTGGCGTTGAGCACGAGGTTGAGGTGGGTCAGCCGGGCAGCCTTGGGCCGGCCCGTGGTGCCGCTCGTGTACAGGATGGCCGCGATGTCGTCGGCCGCGGTCGGGTGTGCGGCGGTCAGCGGCTCGCCGGCGTGCTCGTGGTCGGCGCCCAGCGCGGGGACACCGGCCGCGGCGGCGGCGGCGGCCGGCGCGGCCGGCCACAACGCGGCGCCGCTGATCACGAGTACGGATCCGCTGTGTCGCAGGATGAATTCGACCTCCTCCGCTGATCCGCGACCCGGCCGCCGACCCGTCCTCGTACGCGGCGGCCACCACCCGGGACGCGACCGACTTCGCGTGACCGGCGGCGGCCGTCGCGCATCGCAAGGCCCGGGCATGCGAACGGGCCCGGCACGTGATGTGCCGGGCCCGCCGCTCATGGATGTGCCGGTGTCGCCTCGTGGTTACCAGGTGCCGGGTGCGGCCCGCCATGCCTGGAAGGGATTCTCCAACGTGCCATCGGCCTTGCCGAGGAACGTGTTGAAGGTGCTGCTGCCGTCGCTCCAGTCGTACATGGCGCCGATGTCGGCGCGGCCGTCGCCGTTGAAGTCACCCGAGGTGGGCATGGCCCACTTGCTGTCCCAGGTGCCGGTGGCGGACTTCCAGGCACGCACGTCGGCGGTGAAGACACCGTCGGTGTTGCCCGCGAAGGTGAAGATGCCGGTCGTGTCGCCTCCGTAGTCGTAGGTCGCGGCGATGTCGGCGCGGTGATCGCCGTTGTAGTCGCCGGCGGAGAGGATGACCCGGTTCCACTCCCAGTTCCCGACGGGCACGTTCCACGACTTCACCGGGTCGTTGAATCCGCCGTCCGGGCGGGACTTGAGGGTGAACAGTGCGACGGCTCCGCCATTGAGGTCGCCGTAGCCGTACATCGCGCCGATGTCGGCCCGACCGTCACCGTCGAAGTCACCGGCCACGTACTTCCCGCGCGGCTGCACCCAATTCCCGGGGCCGCTCTGCCAACTCGCGAACACGTCGGTGAAGGTGCCACTGCCGTCGACCTTGCTGATCCAGGTGTAGGCGGCGGCCGCCTCGTTCCCGTGGTCGTAGATCATCGCCGTGTCGGCGCGTCCGTCGCCGTTGAAGTCGCCGGCCAGGAATTGGGCCTTGGCCCACTCCCAGTTGCCGGGGGGCGTGTATGCGCTGGGGACGCCTTCCTCGAAGGTGCCATCGGCGCGGGACAGGAACGTGAACAGCCGGGTGCTGCCGTTCGGGTAGCCGTACAGCGCGCCGACGTCGGCGCGTCCGTTGCCGTCGAAGTCGCCGATCGCGAACTTGGCCCGGGTGCTGTCGAACCAACCGTAGTGGCTGACCCACGCCTTCCTGGGGGCGCCCACGGTGCCGTCGGCGTTGCCCGATGCGACGTAGAAGCCCGTGGTCTCCGAGCCGAAGTCGTAGACGGTGAGTACATCGGCGCGGTGGTCGCCGTCGAAGTCCCCGGCGAATTCCGTGCGTTGGGCGGCCGTCTTGTCGTTGGCGAGGTGCGCCGCGGAACCGCCGGCGAACTCGTTCCAGCGGATGTAGCCGCCCTCGTAGTCACCTCGGACGCCGCCGGTGACGGGGTACTCGTCACTGGTGGGGAAGCCGAGCCAACCACCCTCCCATTGCTGCGCGGCCCACACGGTGAGGTTGGCCCCGTAGACCGGCCAGGCGCCGGTCGCAGCCGACCAGTAGATCGAGCCCGTACTCGCGGTAGCCGTGGGGATACGGAAGTTCACGTACTTGCCGGGCTTGAGCGTGGTCGGGCTCACGTCCATCTCGGGGAACCCGAGCCTGCTGAGCGGGCCGCCCATCGACTGCCAACGGTCGTAGATCGGACCGGTGATGACGTGCGCGCCGGTACGGCCGTCCCAGGTGACCGCACCTGCCCCGCCCGCGGGGGTACCGCCGTAGCGACTGATCCAGCCCACGACCTGGTCCGCACCGTCGCGGACGGTGATCTCGTCCGAGACCGGGTAGCCCAACGGCCCGGTGAGGCCGCCGCTGTCGAGCCACTTCTGCCGGGTGCCGCCGTGCTGGAACCAGGCGCCGGTGTAGGGCGACCAGTTGATGCAGCCGAAGGTCGCATCGTTCGAAGTCCCCTGGAAGTCGACGAACCTGCCGCCCTGGCCGTCCTCCCGCACCGGTGTGGTGGGCAGCCGCATCGGGCCGCCGGGCCCGCCCAGGGCCTCGTACTTGGCGAGGATCGGACCGCAGATGTCGAAGGTCTTCGACGCGTCGAACGCGGTGGCGAAGGGCTTGCAGGTCGTCCACGGAGTCTGGCTGTTGGCCAGCAACTGGGCGGTACCGAAGGCCGTGGCGCTGCCTGCCGGGTTGCCTCGGATGAGGTAGAGGCTGCCGCCGGGGCCCTCGGCCCACAGGTCGGCGATCCTGTCGCCGTCCAGGTCGCCGTCCGCGTGCAGGCCGGGATAGACGGCGGTGGTCATGTCGGCGGCGAGTTGCACCCGCCGGCTGTCGTCGCCCAGCGCGCCGACGTCGGTGAGCGTGGGGGAGATCTTGTGCGAGGGGTATTGGTACAGCTTGCCGGTGATGCGGTCGCGGACCCACAGGTCCGGGCGGGCGTCCGCGGTGTGGGGCGTTGGTGGCGGTCCTCTTCGGTCCCTGGGCGGCGAGGGAGGTGGTGCGCCCGCCGGTGGTCGGGTCGGTGGCGGTGTCGTACATCCGCAGATCGCCGGCGTCGTTCACGGCGAGCATGTCGATCCGGGTATCACCGTTGATGTCGCCCAGTTTGGTCCGCGCGTTCGGGTTGCCGGGCGCGTAGAACTCGTAGACGAAGGACTGGGAGCGGTTGCCGGCCCGGTCCACCGCGCGCCGTGAGGGTGTTGGTACCCCACCGCGACACGTACAGGTCCGTGATCCGCCACTTGCCGACCTTCTCGTCCCAGGTCGCGGCGGGCGCCTCGCCGACCGGCAGGGTCGAGTTGAGGGCGAACTCGACGCGGTTATCGACAAGGTCGCCTCGACGGGGGAACAGTGAGTACGTCTATGACGCGGACGGCAATCGGCTCGTCCGGCGGGAGGCGGGCAAGACCACCGTGTACCTCGGTAGCGACGAACTCACCGCCAATACCAACGGAAGCGGTCCGGTCACGGGCACTCGCTACTACCCGACTGCCGGTGGCGCCACCGTCATTCGTAGTGGAAGCGGATCGTTGGTCTACACGGCGGCCGATCACCACGGCACGGTGACGAGCATGCTGGACGCCGACACGCTCGCTGCGGTGCGGCGCCAGACGAAGCCGTTCGGTGAGGCACGCGGGGTCCAGCCCACCCAAGCGAGCGGACAGTGGCCGGACGACAAGGGGTTCCTCGGTAAACCTGTGGACGCGACCGGCCTCATCCATGTCGGAGCACGAGAATACGACTCGACGTTGGGTCGGTTCATCAGCGTCGATCCCATCATGGATCTGACCGACACTCAGCAAATGCATGGATATACCTACGGCAACAACACGCCGATCACGGCAAGCGACCCCACCGGTCTCTTCAGTATGAAGTGGGTCAGGGACCTCATCGCCGATGCGGTCAAGGCTGTCCTGGCCGCACTCAGCGGTGGGCAGGGTGGTGCCGCACCCCCCCGGCGACCAAGGTAAAGCGGACGACTGGGATCTGGGCAGCAACGACCGGAACAAGCGCAATGGTGAAGGTCTGCGGCTCGGGAGGGACTACCAGAAGAACACGAGGTGGCCGTATCGAATCAACGCACGCGATCCGCAGGTGATGGCCTAAATTCTGTCCCCGCTGAGGGAGATCGACAACTTCGGGATCCACTACGGTGAAGTCGAGCTCTGCTCGAAAGACCCGGCAGAATGCCAGCGTTATATCGAGATCTCCAAGCGGGCGAAGACGGCGGCGGACGAGAGGTATTCGGATGAGGGCGAAGGTGACAAAAAGAACGCCTATCGTCCCTTCGTGTGGCAAGGTCTGCTGACCCTGGAACTCGGCGCCAAACGGGCCGAGGCATGGGGCGACGCTCACGAGTCCTATCAGGACTATGCCGGGCTGCCCGACCACTTTGCCGACCTTTACAACAACCAAGTGTCGCGAGCGGTGGCCAAAATGTGGCCGAGAAATTCAAGCTTCCCGCGGGTGGGCGGCCTCAACTCACCCCGACTCTCGGGTCGCTCACCGGGCCGCCGCTGACACTCAGCGCGACGGATGGACTATTGCCCAACACGCCTCGTTCGTACGCCCAGAGCGCGATTTTCGTGTGGGGCGAAACCTTTATCGAGTTGGGGGGTTACGCGCGGCCATCGGACTTCACCGACTAGGATGTGGGGGAATCCGTGAAACGAACCTCGTCGGGTGATCGTGGCTCGCGTGTGCAGTGTGATGGAAGAGGAAGGAAGACGTGAAAGTCATCGTCGGGATAGTTTCCCTGGCCTGCCTGCTGATGGCATGTACCGGCGAGGAGGCCGACAAGCCTGAGGAAGCGACCGTCTCGTTTCCGGACTGCGTGAACACGTCTCGCACCGAGGCGAATATCGTGCTGAAGGTCGAGAATCTCACGGATTCCCAAAAGGTGATCGAAGTCCGCTTTCGGTTGTCGAATGACTACGACGACCCCATCTACAAACGTACGTTCACGGTGGCGGGACATGGGGCTGCCAGCGAGAATGTGCCGAACCCGCGTCCCGGCGTACCTGTCTCATGCAAGGTCACGAAGGTGATCGTCGGAGGCTGATCCAGGGCTCTCCACCCATACCAGGGGAAACGAATGGCCCGCCGGTCTCCGGCGGGCCATTTCGACACCGGCTGGGTGGGCCGTGGATCCGACCGATGAGAATGCTCGTGAGAAGCACGGACGCAGAGACGGACGCTACGGGGACGGTCATGGACGAGAGCGACGGCGCGGACAGGCTGTGCGACCCGGCCGCCGGGCAACTGGGTGAACTGTTGGGGGAGTTGGCGGGGCGGCGGGTCACCGATCGGGATCTGGGGGTGCTGCGTGGGTTGGGGGTGGCGTTGCGGGAGGCCGGGCGGGTTGCCGACGTGTTCGAGGCGGTCACCCTCGATCGACGGGACGCCGCGATGTGGACCGTGGACCTGGACCTGCTCGATGCCGCCATCGCCGCCGGCGTGCCCGTGGCCGACCCGCCCACCGGCGTCGCGTTGCGCCTGGCGGGATGGCTCGAATCGGGCAGGCGTCGGGGCGACCTCGCCGCCGTATGCGCCCACCCCGGATTTCGGCCGCTGCTGCGCGACGCGTTTCTGGATCGGCGGGCCGACCTGCTCGCGCTGGGCCGCCCGGCCGAGTTGCGCACCCACGAGGGCGCCGACGCCGCGCTCCTGGACGCGGCCGGGCCGCTCGACCTGCTGGTGGAAAACTTGCACGAGTGGGTGACGGCGGTACGGGCCGGCAGCCTGCCCGCCCTGCACGAGGCCGTCTATCACCTGGACCTGGTCGGTCCCGCCCGCCTGGTCGAGCGGCGACCGCAGACCCGCCCGTGGGTCCTGGAACTGCTGACCGCCGACCTCCCGGCCCTGCTTGCGGAAACCTGGCGGACCGGGCTCGTGGACGAACGGGGACACCGGGCGCTCGAACGCCTCGACGAACTCGTCCACAGCGAGGACGTGTATCCGGTCGATCTGTCGGACGGCGTCGGTACGGACGAGGGCTTCGCCGTGATTGCCGGCGCCCGATCGGTGGTCTTCGACGCCCGCCGGCGGATCGCCGGCCCGCTGTTCGCCCGTCTGCCCGAGTTGGCCGGCTCCGCGCTGCCGCCCACGCATCGACTGCACTTCGCGGACGGGCGACTCGCCGCCGACCGGATCGACCCGGGGGCGCCCCGCCCCGACGACCGGACGTCCCTCGTTCCGGTGGGTGGAAAGCACTCCCACGAGTTGCGCCGCGTCAACACCGGCTGGTGGGAGGTGGCCAACGCCGCCGGCGCGTGCACCTCCCGGTGGTACCAGGGGCCGGCCCGACCCCGGCGGGCATCCGGCTCGCACAGCATCGGTCGATACCGACATCGCTGGGCCGCCGGCAGCGAACTGGTCGTACCGGTACACCTGTGGCCGCATCTGACCCCGCGTGACAAGTCCGGCTCGCGGGTCCTGCGCGCCGCCGATCGGGCACTGACCGATCGGGTCCTCGGCGCGGTCGACGCCGAACTGCGGACCAGGATCACCGAGATCGGCCGCCGGATCGGCGTGTGCAGTCCGTCGCGCGAGGTGGACGAGACCTTTCGCGCGCTGCGGCAGGTGACCGACCCGCTGCTCCCGAGGATTCGCGCCGACCGGCTGCTCGACGGCATCGCCGGTACGGTCTGGACCGCGGTCGAATGCGCCGAACTGACGGCCCGCCACCTGGACCTGCCGGCCACCGAGGGCGTCAAGGGCACCAAGGGGGCCAAGGGTACCAAGGGGGCCAATGGCACCAAGGCCGCCCAGGACACCCGGGCCGCCGTCGATCCGCCCGGCGGCACGGACCCCGGCGCCGGCATCGACCCGCCCGGCGCCGACGACGCCGACGACGCCGAGGTCGGCGTGGTGCTGCGGACCGACCCACGCCCCTACCCGCGCGCCGACGCGGGTGATCTGCGGGCCCGGTACTACACCGGGATGCAGGACATGTTCGAGCGCATCGCCGCGGTTGCCGCCGCGTGTGTCGACCCGACCGTCGAGTCACCGCCGCAGACCGTCGAACCGGTCGATGCCCAGGGCTGGGAGCAGGGGCTCGGCCGGCTGGGCGCCAAGGCGTTGCGGCTCGCGCTGTTCCCGAGGTCGGGCGGCGGAGAGCAGCAGGACGAACTGGCCCGCGACCACCTGCGCATGTGGGGCGTCGCGGAACTGGGCGACCCCGGCGAACGTTGGCGCGTGCTGGAGGTCCAGGTCGATACGGGCCACCCACCCGAGCAGGGCACCGTGTGCCGTACCGCGCGCGGTTGCCTGATCGTGCTCCAGCGCCCGCCCTCGAACCGCGGCCGGGTCGTCCCGGTGCTGGAGTACGCGCACGACGGCCGGTTCGACCCGCCACCGTTCGGGCGGACCGTCGCCGAGCGGGTCTGCGCCGGCTGGGGCGGCAGGGAACGGATCGCGGCGCTGCTGCGCCTGCACCACGACCGGGGCGCGGCGCCCTGGCCCGGCCGGTCGGTCGCCGCGCTCGCCGACGCCGGGGCGATGTCGCAGGCCGACGCGGCCGTCCTGACGGCGGGCTTCGAGCCGCGCGATGCGTACCTGGTCCGACAGGGGCGGGGGGTCGACTCGCGCCTCGCCGAGATGTCCGGGCTTGATCCGCAGGAAATCGCCGACGCCACTCGCGAGTTGTCCCGTCGGGTCAGCCCCGGGCAACGCCTGGCGATCGCCGAACTGCTGATGCCGGAAGACCCGGCCGACGTCTGGGCGGACCGACTCGCGGTCGAGCGCGCCGCGAGCCGGTGGCATGCCGCCATCGGCAAGGGGGTCTGAGGTCCGCGTCGGGAGAAGGCGTCGGCTTTCTGCACACGAAGACGTCGGTTTTCTCCAATACCCGCCCGCTCGTGCCGCGGCAGCCTGGTTCTCGCCCCGCACGGCGCCTCACCCCCCGAGGTCGGCGGCCCGACCGGTGCCCCGGTCGGGCAACGGGCGTACGCGGGGCGGGCCCGATGGGGGAGGCCCGTCCCGCGTTCCGACGTACGCCCGCGTCTCGACGTGGCGTGCGGCACCCGGCTTGCGGCGACTCGTGCCGGGCCCGGCGTGTCCTTACGGCGGCAACAGCACGGTGGTCACCATGCCTTCGAGCCGAGTGGGCCGGGCCCCACGCATCCTCACGGCGGCAACAGCACGGTGGTCACCGCGCCTTCGAGCCGAGTCGGCCTGGCCGACGCATGCGGCGCGTGCGCGACGAAGTCGCCGGGAGTCAGCCCGGTGGCGGCCCGGACCTCGCGGTTGAGGTGCGACTGATCGTAGAACCCGGTTCGGGTGGCGACCTCGGCCAACGGCCGCCCCGCGTCCACCAGGCGCAGCGCGTCCTGGAGTCGCAACACCCGGGCGACGGCCTTGGGCGTCAGGCCCAGTTGTTCTCGGAAGCGGCGTTCCAACTGGCGCTCGCTCCAGCCCAGTTCCGCCGCAAGGCCGCCGATCGGCAGCCGGCCCGCCGAGGCGGAGAGCAGATCCCAGGCGCGCAGCACCCGCGGCGCCGGCCCCGGACCGGCCGCCTGCCAACGCAGCAACGTGGCGTCCAGCACCGCGAACCGGGCGGGCCAATCCGGGAGTTCGACCAGCCGTTCGGTCAGCCGACGGATCCGCGCGCCGGCGAACTCGGTCGGATCGACCAGGTGTTCGGCCAATTCGTGCATCGACACCCCGAACATCGCGTAGGCCGCCCACGGGTGCATCACCACCTCGATGCCGTGCACGAACCCGCGATGCTCACCGATCACGGCCCGGGTCCGCATGCCGGAGAACAACGAGGTGAACGCCGTGGTCGGGCTCGCCGTGCCGTCCGCGGCCATCGCACCGACCCGGATCCGCTGGTCGAAGCCGAGCACCAGGGTGGCGAAGCCGACCGGCAGTTCGAGCCGTTTGCGGGGGTGGTCGAAGGCGACGCGCAAACCGCGATAGAAGCGCACACCGGGGCGCAACAACGCATGCGGTGATACCTGGACGATCCGGGGCGCGGCGGCGGGTTCCGCACCGAACTCCGGCTCGGACGGCACCGGTTCGCTCGCGCTGCCGCTCGGCCCCGCCGGGCCGGGTGGTCCGGCGATGCGCCCCGCGGGGCCGGGCCGCGTGGCGACGGGCCTCACCGACCCGGATCCCGTCGGGCCGGGCGGTACGGGGACGGGTACGGGGAGGACGGGGGCGGGCAGCGGGACGGGCACGGGGACGGGGACGCGCGAGCGATGCGGCATGACCAACGCCTCCGGGACGATCGGACCGTGTCGCCCCCGCCCGAGACGTTCCGATACCGGGTGCGGTACCGGCGTTCGACCGTTCGTGGCCGGGCGACGTCACGGAGTAGCGGGACGCCGGCATGCTAGCGATGCGCACCCCGTCCCCGACAGCCCCCGGCAGGTACTTTCCCGCACCTTGCCGGAACCCTTGCCTCCGCTGCGCCGTTCTCCGCCCCGCCGTTCGCCGAGATGCGGCGCCCCGCTGCGCCGTTCTCCAGCAAGTCTCGCCGCCTTACCGCGCTTCGCCGCGCCGCTCCGGACCCGGCCCCTCGTCGCCCGATCCGCCCCACTGAGCCGTTCCACCCCCAGCCCTTCGCGGCCTCACCGCGCCCCGCTGCGCCGTTCTCCACCCGCGCGCGGCCGACCGGTTCGTGCCCCGGGGACGGTGGACACGATCCGGTCGGCGCATCCGCGGCGACGTCACTCCCCCGCGTACGCCTTGCGCAGCGTCGCGATGTCGAGCTTGCCCATCTTCAACATCGCCGCGGTCGCCCGGGCTGCCTTCTTCGGGTCCGGGTCGCCGACCATGTCGATCAGCTCGGTCGGCACGACCTGCCAGGACACGCCGTACTTGTCCTTGAGCCACCCGCAGGGCCCCTCCTGCCCACCCTCGGACAGCTTGGCCCAGTAGTAGTCCACCTCGTCCTGGTCCGCGCACGGGATCTGGAACGAGACCGCCTCGTTGAAGGTGAACTCCGGGCCGCCGTTGAGGCCGACGAACTTCTGCCCGAGGATCTCGAATTCGACGGTGACCACGGAGCCCACCGGACCGGGGCCGGCCTCGGTGTAGCGGTCGACCCGGCCCAGCTTGGCGTCCTCGAAGATGGACAGGTAGTGGTTCGCCGCCTCTTCGGCCTGGCCGTCGAACCACAGACAGGTGGTGAGCGCCTTGCCCGTCATCGTTACCTCCGGTACTCGGTGTGGATGGTGTACACGAGTACCGACCTGATCCGCGCGGCAAACTCATCGCCCGCCGGCCAACGAGTTTCCGCGAGGCGCTCGCGCCTGCCGGTCAGCGCCTGCGAGCGGCCTCGACCACGTCGCGGATGCCGTCCGCCGAGGTCACCCGGCGGGCGTACTCCGGCTGGCGCAGCGCGCCGCCCATGAAGGGATGCGGGTTGCGGTGGGTCGCGCTGCTCTCCAGGACCGCACCCGCCGCGAAGTGCACCTCGTGCACGCCGGTGGCGGCCAGGACCCGGTCGATGTTGCGGGCGGTGATGCCGCCGCCCGGCATGATCACGATCCGGCCCGCGGCCTGCTCGACCAGGCGCGCGATCAGCGGTGCGCCCTCCAGCACGCTGCTGTCCTGGCCGGAGGTGAGCACCCGGTCGACGCCGAGTTCGATCAGCTCCTCCAGCGCGGCGTGCGGGTCGCGGGTCATGTCGAAGGCGCGGTGAAAGGTGACCGAGCGGTCGCCGGCCGCGGCCATCAGCTGCTCGATCACCGGCCGGTCCAGGTCGCCGTCCGCGGTCAGTGCGCCGATGACCACGCCGTGTGCGCCGGCCGCCCGGATCGCCTCGACGTCCCGGCGCATCGCGGCGACCTCGTACTCGTCGTAGACGAAGTCGCCACCGCGCGGGCGGACGATGACATGGACCCGGATCGTGTCGACGGCGGCCAGGGTGGTCTCGATCAGGCCGAGGCTGGGCGTGATGCCGCCCTCGAACAGGTCCGCGCACAACTCGACCCGGTGCGCGCCCACCCGTTCGGCGGCGAGTGCGCCGGGGACGTCGTCGATGCAGATCTCGTAGGTCAGGGCGGGGGTGGGGCCGGCGGTGACGATCATGTCGTGTTTCTCCTGGTGGAGCGGGGGTGTGGGCCGGAACGAGCGTTCGGCTCGGCAGGGGTGGCGGAGTCCGGACGTGGGCCCGGCTGCGCAGAGGGTGCGGAGACCGGACACGGGTCCGGCTGCGCGGGAGCGTGCGGGCCCGGACGCGGGCCCCGCTGCGGGGGCACGTCAGGTCAGGCTTGGGCTCACGCGGACCTCGCCGACCGGCAGACCGCCGCCCAGCACCGGTACGGACGCCCACTCGTGCGCCGCGGCCGTGTCCACGCCGAGCACGCGCAACGCGGCCAGCGCGAGCGCGGTGGTCGCCCGCGGGCTGCCGTCGATCACCTTGACCGCGACCGCGTGCCCGGCCGTCGTCGCCGCCACGAACACGCCTTCGGCGCCGCCCTTGACCACGACGCCGGGCAGCAGCCGCATCACCTCGGTGTTGGCCTGCCCGTCCCCGCCGACGTACTCCGGGTGCTCGCGCATCGCGCCGGCCACCGTGCGCCCGGGACCGTTCGGCGCGGTTGCCAACGCGCGTACTCCGCGGGCCAGTCCGGTCAGGGTCATCGCGAACACCGGCGCGCCGCAGCCGTCCACGGCGGTGTGCGCCGTCGACTCGCCCGCCGACTCCTCGATGCCCTCGCGGACCAACACCTGCAACGGATGCGCCGGATCGAGGTAGCCGTCGGTCGGCCACCCGGCCGCGACGCACGCGGCCAACATCGCCGCGTGTTTGCCGGAACAGTTCATCCGCTCCCGCGAGTCCGCCTCGCCGCGCGCGATCATCGCCTTGTAGGCCGCCTCGTCCTCCGGGCGGCTCGGCGGACACCGCAGCGCGTCGCCGGTCAGCCCGGCGGCGGCAAGGATCTCGCCCACCGCCCGGACGTGGAAGTCCTGCCCGGTGTGACTGCCCGCCGCGATCGCCACGTGCGCCCCGGACAAGGGCGCGCCGGCGCGCAGACAGGCCAGCGCCTGGAACGGCTTGGCCGAGGAGCGCGGTATCACCGGCTCGTTCGGATCGCCGAGCTCGATCGCGGGCCGCCCGTCCGGGGCCAGCGCGACCAGACTGCCGAAGTGCCGGCTCTCCACGAATCCGGAGCGCACCACCTCGGCCAACTCGGCGTAGCGTGTGCTGGGTTCGGGGCGCACGGTGTCCTCCTGGCGCATGGGGTCCTCCGGGTCGGGGCGTTCGCCGGCGTCGGCGATCACGGACGGCGCGGCCGGGCCGGGTGCTCCGGCCGTCGCCGGTTGCACGTCGGTGCCGGCCGTTCGGCGGGGCGCGGTCACAGGCGGGCGTCCGCGCCGGCGCGGGCCCGCAGCAGGGTCCGCATGCTGCGCCGGCCTGCGGACTGGAAGCCCTGTCGGGCCTCCAGGGTGCGGGCCAGCTTGGACAGCGATGCGTTGAGCACGATGTAGACGAGCGCGATGATGATGTAGGTCTGGATCAGCAGTCGGTTGTAGCTGGCCAACACTCGGCCGCTGTACAGCAGTTCGGAGTAGCTGACGATGAAGCCGAGCGAGGTGTCCTTGAGCAGGCCGACCGATTGGCTGACCAGCGACGGCAACAGCCGGCGTACCGCCTGCGGCAGCACGATCAGCCGCATGGTCTGCGTGTCGGTCAGGCCGACGGCCAGGCCCGCTTCGCGCTGGCCGCGGTCCAGGGACAGGATGCCGGCCCGGAAGATCTCCGCGAAGACGGCGGAGGCGGACACCGAGAGGGGCAGCACCAGCTTCCAGAACAGCGGCAGATCCACGCCGTAGTGCGGCAGTCCGAACAGGACCAGGTAGACGAGCAGCAGCACCGGGACCGTGCGCATCACCTCGATGTAACCGGTGGCCGACCACCGCAGCACGCGACGCCGGGACAGCCGGCCCAGCGCCAGTACGATGCCGCCGGCCATGGACAGCACGGTGGCGACGACCGCGGCGCGAATCGTGGCCCAGAGCCCCTCCAGCAGGTATCGCCACATCGGCCACGTGGTGTAGGGCCGCCACTTGTCCGCGTCGAGCTGGCCGTGGTCGGCGAATCGCCGTACGGCCAGGGCCAACAGCGCGGCCGCCGCGACGGTGGCCACGATGCCGGCGATCCGCATCCGGCGGCGCGCGATCGGGCCGGGCTCGTCGAACAACACTCGGGACGCGCTCATCGCACGATCGCCACCTTCCGCTCGATCACGCCGGTGAGCAGGCCCGCGGCGGCGCAGATGACCATGTAGCCCAGGCCCGCGCCGACGAACACCGGGATGGGCTGGGCCTCCAGCAGGTTGACCCGGTTCGCGGCGGAGGTCAGTTCGACCACACCCACGGCCGCGGCCAACGAGGTGTTCATGGTCAGCGCGATGAAGATGTTGCCGATCGGCTGGACCACGCCGCGCAGTGCCTGCGGCAGGATCACCAGGCGCAGCGACTGACCGAAGGTCAGTCCCAGTGCCCGGGCCGCCTCGGCCTGGCCGATGGACACCGTGTTGATCCCGGAACGCACCGCCTCGGCGATGTAGGCCGCCTCGTACAGCGCGATCACGATCACCGCGGTGGTGAACAGCGGGAAGATCACCCCGACTTCGGGCAGGCCGAAGACGAACAGTACGAGCAGGACCAGCAGCGGGGTGTTCTGGAAGGTCTCCACGTACACGGTGCCCATGCCGCGCAGGGCGGCGACGGGGGACACCCGCAGGGCGGCCACCACGACGCCGATCAGCAGCGCGCCGGCGAAGGACAGCGCGGTGAGTTCGAGCGTGGTGGTGATGCCGTCGGTGAAGGCGGAGAGATGTCGCAGCACGACATCCATCGGCGATGGCCTTTCGGGAGAGGGCGGGTAGGGGCGCGCGGGGGCCGCTTCGGGGGAGGCGGCCGGAGAGGTGCTCGTGGCCGGGCGCCGTGGCGGTGAGGACCCCCGGCCCGAGGCCGCGCCGGGAGGCGCGCGACTCGGGTCCGTCCTCGATCCCGCTTCGCGGTGCTCGGCGGGGGATCGCGGACGGGCCGCTCGGGCCGGGCGTCGGGGAGCCGGGTCGGGAGGGCGCGGCGTGTCACCCTCCCGACCCGGGGATCAGGAGCCGGGCACGCCGCCGATCGCGGGCGGCGTCGGCGGGTTGCCCTCGACGACCGTGCCCAGGGTCTGCTTCCAGATCGCCTGCCACGAGCCGTCCTGGCCGATCTTGCGCAGCCAGTCGTTGACGAACGTCTTGAACGCGGCGTCGTCGTGCCCGAGTCCGATGCCGTACGGGTCGGCCGTGAACGGCTCGCCGACCACGGTGGTGTCGGGGTTCTGCTTCACGTCCGCGACCAGGAGCGCCTGGTCCTGGACGTACGCGTCGCCGCGGCCCTGGCGCAGTGCGGTGACACACTCCGGGTCGCTGCCGAAGGTGACCACCTTCGCGTCCGGCGCGACCTGCTTGATCGCGGCGATGGCGGGCGTGTTGGCGCCGGCGATCACGGTCTTGCCGTTCAGGTCGGCCGGCGTCTTGATGCCGCCGGCGCCCTTCTTGACCAGGATGGCCTGGCCCGACGAGTAGTACGGGCCCGCGAACGCGACCTGTTCGGCCCGCTTGGGGGTGATCGTGTAGGTCTGGAAGACCACGTCGACGGTGCCGTTCTGGAGCAGCGCCTCGCGGGTCTCGGTGGCCGAACTGACGATCTTCACCTCGGGCTTGCCGATGATGTACTTGGCGAGCAGCCGGCCCATCTCGGCGTCGAACCCGTCGACCTTGCCGGATATCGGGTTGAGCTGCGACCACAGCGGGGCGTCCTGGGAGCCACCGACGATGAGGTAGCCGCGTGCCTTGATCTTGGCCATCGTGGAGTTGGGCAGGATCGCGCTGTCCGGGGCGACGTCGGCCTTCTTGGCGACGTCCTCGCCGGCGGGCTTGGCGCCGCCGGGCACGTCCGAGGACGAGCCGCCGGAGCAGGCGGCCAGCGCGGTCAGGGACAACGCCGCGAGGACCGCCGGGACGGCGGAGCGCAGGCGACGCGCGGGTGCGGCGGTGCGCGGGCGACGCAGGGGGAAGCCGGACATCGGGGCCTTCCTTCGCAGGTGGGGGTTGGGGACGAGGGCGTACGGAGCCGGGGAGCGGAGCGGTGGCCCCGACGCTCGGCGGTTCGGTGCTGCGGTGGGTCGCGGGTCTTCGTCGGTCCGGTGAGACCCGGTGACCCGGGGCCGCGGAGGGCCCGGTTGGACCCGGTGGGTGCCCGGGTGGGTCAGTGGCTGAGCACCTTGGACAGGAAGTCCCGGGCGCGGTCCGTGGTCGGTGCGGTGAAGAAGGTCTCGGGTGTGCCGACTTCGACGATCTGTCCGTCGGCCATGAAGACCACCCGGTCCGCGGCGCGGCGGGCGAAGCCCATCTCGTGCGTGACCACGACCATGGTCATGCCCTCGCGGGCCAGGTCGACCATCACGTCCAGGACCTCGTTGACCATCTCCGGGTCCAGCGCGCTGGTCGGTTCGTCGAAGAGCATCACCTTGGGCTGCATGGCCAGTGCCCGGGCGATGGCCGCCCGCTGCTGCTGGCCACCGGACAGTTGCGCCGGGTAGTGGTCCGCCTTGTCGGCGATGCCCACCCGGTCCAGCAGCGCCCGGGCCTGTCGGTCCGCGTCGCTTGCGGACAGACCCTTGACCCGGGTCGGTCCGAGCGTGACGTTCTGCAACACGGTCTTGTGCGCGAACAGGTTGAACTGTTGGAAGACCATGCCCACTTCGGTGCGCAGCCGGGCCAACGCCCGACCCTCGGCGGGCAGTTCCTCCCCGTCCAGCAGGACCACGCCGGAATCGACGTTCTCCAGCCGGTTCAGACAGCGGCACAGCGTCGATTTGCCCGCGCCGGAGGGGCCGATCAGCACGACCACCTCGCCTGCGGCGACGGTCAGGTCCACGTCGGTCAGCACGCGGACCGCCCCGAACGACTTGTTGATGGCGCGCGCCTCGACCATGGGCGTCAGTACGGCGGAAGAAGGCGACGCGGACTTCATCAACGCTCCATCTTTGTTCGGAATCGAAGTTTCGTGTGACAGTAGAAGCCAAATTCGAAGGAAGTCAATGCCTTGCTGGTTATTACCTGGTGTGCTATTCCTGTCACAGCCGTACCGCAGCAGGTGTGCCTCGAACGGGAGTGGGACGTTGGCTGGAACCGCGGGTGACCTGGTGCGACTGGTGGCCAAGGGGCACGGTCGATCCCGGGCGGAACTCGCCCGACTGAGCGGCATGGCCCCGTCGAGCGTCTCCCTGCGCGTGGAGGAACTCATCGACGCCGGGCTGCTGCGCGAGGACGGCGAGGGCGCCTCCCGAGGCGGCCGACGTCCCCGGCAGTTGCGCCTGCACGAGAACGCGGGCGTGGTGGTGGCCGTCGACGTGGGCACCCACCACCTGCGGATGGCGGTCCTGGACCTGGCCGGCCGGGTTCTCCTGGAGCACGAACTCCCCGGCGACATCACTGAAGGACCCGAGCAGGTGAGCGAACGCCTGCTGGAACACATCCGGATGACGCTCCGTCAGGCAACCGTCGAACAGCTGCCGTTGCTCGGTGTCGGCATCGGCATGCCCGGCCCGGTCGATCCGACCGCCGCCAAGGTGATCGCGCCCTCCCGGATGCCGGGCTGGAACGAGTACCCGATCGGCCGCCGGATGAGCGAACTCCTCGGCGTGCGCGTGGTGGTGGAGAACGACGCCAATCTGATGGCGGTGGGCGAACACCGCTACGGCTGGCCGGATCGGGACAACCTGATGGCGGTCAAGGCCGGCACCGGGATCGGCTGCGGCATCATCGCGTCCGGGAAGCTGCATCGCGGGCGCGGCGCGGCCGGCGACATCAGCCACGTCCCGGTGCACGTCCCCGAACCGGTCACCTGCTCGTGCGGACACTCCGACTGCCTGGAGGCGCACGCGAGCGGCGCGGCCCTGCGCCGCACGCTGCGTGCGCAGGGCATCGAGGTCTCCTCGTCACGCCAACTGGTCGAACTGGTCAACGACGGCGTGCCGGAGGTGACCACGCTGGTCCGCAACGCCGGCCGACTGGCCGGTCAGGTGCTCACCCCGCTGGTGAACTTTTTCAACCCGGACGTGCTCGTCCTGGGCGGCGGCCTCTCCGCGGCCGAACCCTTCGTCGCCGCCGTACGCGGCGCGATCTACGAACGCTGCCTGCCGCTGGCCACCCGCGACCTGGAGATCGCCACCGCCGTCACCGGCCGCGACGCGTGCATGCTGGGCGCGGGCGCCCTGGTCCTGGACGAGGTCCTGGCCAGCGAATGGGTCGACGACACCCTGTCCGCCCGCTGACGGCCTCACCTCACGCGCGACCCCACCCCGGACGGACGGCAACGCGAGCCGGCCGGCGCGCCGTCGGTTTCCCGGACCGTCCCCTGCGCCTGGGCGGCAGCTAGTGCCGCGCCCGGCAACGTTCACCCCGTCGCGGCGCCCGGCACGGCACCTCGCCGCCCCGCCGAAACGTCCGAGTACTCCAGTACGAGAACGTTCCGGCGGCACGCCGATGCACCGCACCGAACACCGCGACGGGGCAAACGTTGCCGGGCACGGCACTAGGGAGTGCTCAGGTGCCGCCGGTCCAGGTGTCGGGGCCGAAGGTGCCCTTGATGTCGGAGGCCAGGGTGGTCGGGTTCACCTTGGCGGCCAGGGCGTAGACGGTGGTCTTGTGGGTGGCGCGGACGGTGAGGTGGACCGGGGTGTCGCCGGGGTGGGCGGCGAGGATGCGCTTGAGTTCGGCCACCGATTGTTCGGTGACGCGGTGGGCGGGGAGGGTGAGGCGGACGGGGGGTTTGCCGCCGTGTTCCGCGGAGGACACGTCCAGCACCGTCGCTTCCCGGCCGAAGATGTTCGGGGTTCCGTCCCGGTCCTCGACCCGGCCGGTGACGCGGACGACGTGGTCCTCGACCAGTGCGTGCCGGACGAGGCGGTAGACGGCGGGGAAGAACAGGACCTCGATGCCGGCGTCCCGGTCTTCGAGGTTGACGATGGCCCATACGTTGCCCTGCTTGGTCGTCTTGAGTTGTACACCGGTGATCAGCCCCGCCAGCCGGACCTCGCCCGAGCCGGAGCCGGCGCCGGAGCCGCGTTCGGAGCCGGAGCCCGAGCCGAGCAGCGCCGCGATGGAGCAGTCCCGCGCGGCGGCGAGGATGTGCTCGGCCCCGTCCAGCGGGTGGGCGGAGACGTACAGGCCGAGCATCTCGCGTTCGGTGGCCAGGAGTTGCCGCCGGGGCCACTCGGCGTCGTCGATCGGGAAGTCCAGGCCGAAGGCGGGCCCGTCGCCGTCCGCTGCGCCCGCGTCGGCGAAGAGGTCGTCCTGGCCGAAACTCGCCGCCTTCTTCACCGGGATGAACGCGTCGATGGCGTCCTCGTGGGCGGCGGCCAGGCCCTTGCGCGAATGCCCCAGGGAGTCGAACGTGCCGGCCTTGATCAGGGAGTCCACGGCGCGCTTGTTCAAGGCGGGCAGGTCCGCCTTGGTCAGGAAGTCGGCGAAGGAGGTGAACTTCCCCTTCCGGCGCCGGGCGTCGACGACGGCGTCGATGACGGTGTCGCCGACGTTGCGCACGGACCGCAGTCCGAACCGCACATCGTCACCGACGGCGGTGAACTCCGCGACGGACTCGTTGACATCGGGGGGCAGTACGCGCACCCCGTTCTTGCGGGCGTCGGCGAGGTAGATCGCGGCCTTGTCCTTGTCGTCGCCGACGGAGGTGAGCAGCGCGGCCATGTACTCGGCCGGGTGGTTGGCCTTGAGGTAGGCGGTCCAGTACGAGACGAGGCCGTAACCGGCGGTGTGGGACTTGTTGAACGCGTAACCGGAGAACGGGAGCATGACGTCCCACAGGGCCTTGATCGCTTCCTCGCCGAAGCCGTTGCCGCGCATGCCGTCGTGGAACCGGTCCCATTCCGCGGCGAGCACCTCCGGCTTCTTCTTGCCCATCGCCCGGCGCAACAGGTCGGCGCCGCCCAGGGTGTAGCCGGCCAGTTCCCGGGCGATGGCCATGATCTGCTCCTGGTAGACGAGCAGGTGGAAGGTGTTCCCGAGGATTGGCTCCAGCGCGTCGCGAAGTTCGGGGTGGATCGGGGTGATCTCCTGGCGGCCGGTCTTGCGGTGCGCGTAGTTGGTGTGTGCGTTCGCCGCCATGGGGCCGGGCCGGTACAGGGCGTTGACCGCGGCGATGTCCTCGAACCGGGTGGGTTCCATCTGCCGCAGCAGCACGCGCATGCCGCCGCCGTCGAGTTGGAAGACGCCGAACGTGTTGCCCTCGGCCAACAGCCGATACGTCCGGGCGTCGTCCAGAGGGATCACCGTCGCCGAGGAATCGGCGTTCAGCGGGTCGACGGTGGCCAGCTCGATGCCCCGGTTCTCGCGGATGTTCTCGATGGCCTGGTCGATCACGCCCAGGTTCCGCAGGCCCAGGAAGTCCATCTTGATCAGGCCCATCGCCTCGCACGAGGGGTAGTCGAACCCGGTGATCCGCACGCCGTCCGAGGCGCGCATGTGCAGCGGGATGCGGTCGGTGAGTCTGGTCTTGGACAGGATCACCGCCGCGGCGTGCACACCGGTGCCTCGGATCAGGCCCTCGACTCCGCGCGCGGTGTCCAGCACCCGCCTGACGTCCTGCTCCTCGTCGTACATGCGGCGCAGTTCGCCGGCCTCGGCATACCGCTCGTGGGCGGCGTCGAAGACCGCGGCCAGCGGGGCGGGCTTGCCGTTGTGATCCGGCGGGAGGGCCTTGGTGATGCGCTCGCCGTGGGAGTACGGGTAGCCCAGGATGCGGGCGGAGTCCTTGATCGCGTTCTTCGCCTTGATCCGGCCGAACGTGTTCACCATGGCGGTGTACTCGTCGCCGTACTTCTCGGTGACGTAGCGGACCATGCGGTCGCGTTGGCGGTCGTCGAAGTCGAGGTCTACGTCGGGCGGGTTGATCCGCTCGGGATTGAGGAACCGCTCGAACAGCAGGCCGTGTTCCAGTGGGCACAGTTCGGTGATGCGCGTGGCGTAGGCCACGATGGAGCCGGTGGCCGAGCCGCGGCCGGGACCGAGCGGGATCCGGTTGTCCCGGGCGTGCCGGCAGATGTCGGCGACGACGAGGAAGTACGAGCTGAAGCCCATCGGGCCGATGACCGACATCTCGGTCTCGAAGCGATCCAGGACGTGCACGGGGATCGGGTCCCCGTAGCGCATCGCCAACCCCCTGAGGACTTCCCTGCGCAGCCACGATTCCTGGCTCTCGCCGGCGGGTACGTCCGGGAAGTGCGGCATCTCGTCGACGTAGTCGAAGACGTCGTCGTAGGACTCGATGCGTTCGGCGATCAGCAGGGTGTTGTCGCAGGCCACGGGCAACTCCGCGAACAGGGTGCGCATTTCGGCGGCCGACTTGAGGTAGTAGCCGGAACCGTCGAAGCGGAAGCGCTTGGGGTCGTTCTTGTCCTTGCCGACGCCGATGCACAGCAGGCTGTCGTGCGCGTCGGCCTGGTCCTCGGTGACGTAGTGCGCGTCGTTGGTGGCCAGCAGCGGTAGGCCCAACTCGCGGGCCAGGCGCAGCAGTCCGTCGCGGACTTCGCGTTCGATGGCCAGACCGTGGTCCATCAGCTCCAGGAAGTAGTTCTCCGGGCCGAAGATCTCACGGTATGCCGCGGCGGCGGCCTTCGCCTCGTCGTACTGGTTCAGCCGCAGGCGGGTCTGCACCTCGCCGGAGGGACAGCCGGTCGTGGCGATGATGCCCTCGGGCCGCTGCGCGATCGACTCCCGGTCCATGCGCGGCTTGCCCGCCGGGAATTGGCCCTCGTAGCCGGCCTGGGTGCTGAGCCGGAACAGGTTCCGCAGCCCCCGGACGTCGCGCGCCCACATGGTCATGTGCGTGAAGCGGCCGCCTCCGGAGACGTCCTTCGAGCCCTCGCCGTCGTTGCCGACGGCGCGCCGGCCACCGGGTCCCCAGAACTCCTGCTTCCGGGAGAACCGGGACGAGGGCGCCACGTACGCCTCGATGCCGATGATCGGCTTGACGCCGTCGAAGCCCTTCGCGACCCGGGCGAACTCGTGCGCGCCGAACATGTTGCCGTGGTCGCTCATGGCGATCGCGGGCATCCCCAGCCGGGCGACCTCGCCGAACATCGGCCCGAGCTTCTGGGCGCCGTCGAGCATCGAGTATTCGGTGTGGTTGTGCAGGTGGACGAAGGAATTCGGCACGCGTGAGTCATCTCCGAGGCCGGCGGGAGGCCGCCATTGGTGAAACCGGGCGTTGATCGGAGACATCAAATCGAGCGTGCCGTAATGGGATCAAACAACTATCTCACCCACTGCTCACAACCTCTGGTTGTGCTTCTAGGATGACGGCGTGGATATCGCCGCCGTGCGCACCTTCGTCGCCGCCGTGGACGCGGGGCAGTTCCAGTCGGCCGCGGCGCAACTGTCGATCACCCAGCAGGCCGTCTCCAAGCGCATCGCCGCGCTGGAGAAGGACCTCGGTGTGCAGCTGTTCGTGCGAACCGCGCGCGGAGCCCGGCTGACCATCGACGGGCAGGTGTTCCTGCCACACGCCCGGGCTCTTCTGCATGCCGAGGAGCAGGCCGCCGCGTCCGTGCGTCCGGGGCGGCGCGCGCTGCGGGTCGACGTCGTGGGTCGACGGCTCGCCCCGGCCGGCCTGGTCCGCGAATTCCATCGCGCGCACCCGGAGATCGGGCTCGACGTGGTGACCCTCCTCGGTGCGGACGCGGCCGTGGACGCGGTACGGTCCGGCGCCATCGACGCGACCCTGCGTGCCGTCACGATGCCCGGTCGGCAGTTGCCGGACGGTGTCGAGGCGACCCCGGTCCTCGACGAGCCGCTTCGGCTGTTCGTCGGCCCCGCCCACGAGTTCGCCACCGCCCGTGCGGTCGCGCTCGACCGACTGGTCGGGCACCGGATCTGGATGCCGGGCAACATCCGCGGCACCGAGTGGACCGCCTACTACGACGGGCTCGCCGCCGCGTTCGGGCTCACCATCGACACGATCGGTCCCGACTTCGGCATCGAGGCGCTCCTCGACACGATCGCCGACTCGTCGACGTTGGCGACCTTCCTCACCGACCGAACGCCGCTCGTCTGGCCGGTCGGCCACGACCTGCGGCTCATCCCCCTGTGCGATCCGACCCCGATCTACCCGCACTCGCTGGTCTGGCGCACGGACAATCCGCACCCCGCGCTCACCGCGCTCCGCGACCACCTCGTCGCGTCGGCACCCGACGACCAGGAGGGCGAAACCTGGGCGCCGTCCTGGGCCCGAACCCGACGCTCCGATCGCCCGCGTCGGCCCGGTAGCGACGGGCGCCGCAGGTAGCGGGCGTTCGCGTTCCGCGTCCTTCTTTCGCGACGCCCGGGGCCGCGCCGGGCGCGCCGTCGGCCCGGTGTGATCGAGAGCGGCCCCTAGCGGTCGTGGTTCGACAGGAAGTGCGAGCGACGGATCCAAACGTCGCACAAACGCATCATTCGGTTACGGGTTGTGGTGTAAGTCGTGGGGCGGGGTAGCTATCGAGGTGCTCGACGGGCAACTTCGGGACGTCGGCGTCGATTGGGAGCGAACAATGATCCGCGTTCTCTTGGTGCACGACACGGAATTGATGCGATCGGCGCTCACCGCGCTGCTCGATCGTGAGGAGGACATAGAAGTGGAGGCCGACAGTTGGGACGGCGCACCGAATCGGGCCCGGTGCCAGCGTCCGCACGTCTGCGTGGTGGACGTGGACTGTCCCGGGTCCGTGCGGTTACCGCGTCGGCCGGTCGATCCGGACTGTGCCCTGCTCGTCCTGGCCACCACCTCCCGGCCGGGCAGCCTGTGCCGGGCGGCCGAGGCCAAGGCCATGGGCTTCGTGGACAAGGACGCCCAGCCTCCGCAACTGCCGCGGGCGATCCGGCTGGTGGCCGCCGGTCGGCGCTACGTGGACGGGTCGCTCGCGTTGGACCTGCTGCGCGCCGCGAGCGCTCCGCTGACCCCCCGCGAGATGCGGGTGCTGACCCTGGCCGCCGAGGGGGCGTCCGCTCCGGAGATAGCCCGTAACCTGCGGCTCAGCATCGGCACCGTCCGGAACTACATGTCCGCGATCACCCGCAAGACGGGCGCCCGCAATCGCATCGACGCGATCCGGATCTCACAGGACGCCGGCTGGGTATAGACCGGCCCGGTCGGATCCGGGCGCACCCCAGCCCGGATCCCGACCCCATTCGCCCCCGACGCCCCGCACCGCCCCGCCGACGCCCGCTCCCCTCGCATCGATGCCCGGCTCAGATCCGCTCGGCGTGCCAGTCCCCGACCAGATCGCGGTACAGCGAGGAGCGATCCAGGAGTTCCCGATGCGTCCCGCACATCGCGTGCACGCCGTCCAGGACGAGCACCCGGTCCGCCCGTCGGGCCGAACTGATCCGATGGGCGACCACGATCAGCGTCCCGGGCCGCTTCGCGAAGGCCCGTTCGGCACGCCGTTCGGCGACCGGGTCCAGGTGACAGGTGGCCTCGTCCAACACCACCAGGGGCGCCGGTGACAGATGGGCCCGCGCCAAGGCGATCAACTGGCGCTCGCCCTGGGACAACGAGGCCGGGTCCACCGGCGCATCGAGGCCGCCCAGTCGATCGATCAGCGGCAACAGGCCGACGGCGTCCGCCGATGCGGTCAGCGCCGAGGTGGTCGCGCCGTCCGGGCACAGGTAGAGCAGGTTCTCCCGCACGCTGCCGGTGAACACGTACGCCTGCTGCGGGATGAGCACCCGCAGCCGGGACGAATCGCCGCCGACCGGGCGGACCGGCCGTCCGTCCACGTGCACCTCGCCCCGGTCCGGCGCGAGCACCCCCGCGACGACGGCGGCCAGCGTCGATTTGCCGATCCCACTGGGGCCGACCACCACGAGGTGCTCACCGGGTTCGACGATCAGGTCCAGATCGCGCAACACCGGCGCCGCGTTCGGGCCGTACCCGAACGTCACGCGGTGCATCCGCACCCGCGGCGGCCCGCCGGTCGTGCCGGCCACGTGCCGCGCCGCCGCCGGGCCGGCCGCCGGTCCCGAGGTGAGCCGATCCAGCACTACGAGCAGTCGGGTGCCGGCCGCGCCCAGCGCGTGCATCAACGTGTGCAGCGCCGGCAGCAGCGCCTGGGTGAGGTACGTCAGCGCCCCCAGCAGCGCACCCGCGGTCAGGCCCCGGTCGAGCAGCCAGGGAGCGGTCACCAACAGCAGCAGGACCGGCAACTGCCCGGCCACCGCGAGTGCGATCGCCCGCGCACCGGCCCACCGGGCCAACGACCGCGCCGCGCGCGCCTCGGCGTCGATCAGCGCGTGCGTGTGTGCCGCGACCGAATCGCGCGCGCCGCCCGCGAGCACGTCGCGCAGGCCCGTCGCAACCGTCCCGAGTCGGGTGGACAGCGCCTCGTCGGCGTCCAGGAAGGCGCGCTGCCGGGCGGCCATCGGTGCCAGCGTGGCCAGGAAGAGCGCCAGCCCCAGCACCAGCGGCGGCACCACCACGACCAGCAACTCCGGCGCCAGCGCGGCCAGTCCGAACAGGGCACCGAGCGCGGTGAAGAGGAAGGAGCGGGCCACCAGGACCAGTCCGGCGAAGCTGTCCCGGGCGATCTCGCACTGGTTGGTCAGTCGGGAGACCACCGCGCTGTCCGCCGCGCGCGCCGGCGCCTCGATCGCCTCGATCAACGCGCCGGTCGCCACCCGCCGGACCAGCCCGTCGCGCAGCGGCTCGACCAGATCGGCCAGGCCGCGAAAGATCCCGCCCGTGGCCGCCCCGCCGAGCACGATCGCCACCGCCGCGACGGCCAGCCAGGCCAGACCGATTCCGGCGTGCCCGGCCAGGAAGCCGTGATCGAGGGCCATCGCCACGCCGTAGCCGCCGAGGAACGTCTGCGCCGACTCCAGCAGCGACCAGCCCGCGAGCCGGAGCAGGACCATCCGGCGCCGGGCCAGGAAGCGCCGGGCCAGTGCGGGCACCCGGGATCGACCGCCGCTCACCGGTCCTCCCCGGCCGGATCCGACGCCGCCCCGGCAGCCGATCCACCGGTGCTCGACACATCGCCCGGATCCGCGAAGACCGCCCGATAGTCCGGGTCTTCCCACAGCGTCTCGTGCGGGCCGAGCGCGCGTACCCGGCCGTCCTCCAACCACACGACCAGATCGGCCCGCGCCGCCGAGGAGGCCCGGTGGGCGATCAGCAGCCGGGTGCCCGCGCGGACGTCGCGGACCAGCGCCCGCCCGACCCGCAGTTCGGTGACGCTGTCCAGGCTCGAGGTGGCGTCGTCCAGCACGAGCAGCCGGCCGGCATGAGCGAACGCCCTTGCCAGACCGAGCCGTTGCAGCTCGCCGCCGGACAGCGGCGCGCTGCCCAGCGGCGCCGCGTAGCCCTGGGGCAGCAGCCGGATGAAACTGTCGGCGCCGGCCGCCTCGGCGGCGATCTCGATCCGGCCGGGGGAGCAGGTGTAGGGCCCGAAGGCGATCGCCTCGGCGATCGTGTCGCCGAACAGGGCCGGCCGCTCGAAGGCGTACCCGACCTCCCGACGCAGCTGCGCCGGGTCGATCGCGGTCAGCGGTACGCCGTCCAGCAACACCACACCCGCATCCACGTCGGTCAGCCGCCCGGCGACCGCGGCGAGCGTGGACTTGCCCGCGCCGGAGTGCCCGACCACGGCCGCGGTGGTGCCGCCCGGCACGATCAGGTGCACGTCGCGCAGCACCGGCGTGCCGTTGCGGACGACGGTGACCCCGCGCAGTTCGAGCCGGCCCGGGCCGTTCGCCGGAAGCGGGTCGCCGCCCGAACGCATCGGGGGCACGGCCAGCAACTCGGCGGTGCGGCGGGCCGCGGCGCGGCTGCGCACGAGGCCGTTGAGTTGCCCGACGGCGGCCCCCAGGCCGGCGGCCAGTACGGCGTAGCGCGAGGCGGCGAGCAGTTCGCCGACGGTCAGGTCGCCGTGGGTCAGTCGCACCCCACCGACGGCCAGTACGGCCGTGGTCAGCAGCGGCACCAGGATCCCGGCGCCGGCCATGGCTCGACCGTAGACGTGCCACATCCGCCTGCCCTGGTTGCCCAATTCGGGCAACGGCGCGAGGATTCGGTCGAGTTCGCGCGCCGAGCTGCCGGCGGCGGCGATCGTGCGTGCGCCGCCCAGCGCCTCGACGAGCCGGCCGGCGATGTCCGCCTGGACGCGCTGGTAACGAGCCACGCTGTCCGAGGAGTCGCGGACG
Source organism: Embleya sp. L77 (assembly GCF_055557415.1). Lineage (NCBI taxonomy): Bacteria > Bacillati > Actinomycetota > Actinomycetes > Kitasatosporales > Streptomycetaceae > Embleya > Embleya sp. L77. The sequence continues at coordinate 1,370,051 of NZ_CM145710.1, read as the reverse complement.
AAGGCGCGCAACAACCAGGCCAGCAGCGGTACACCCGCCAGGAAGACGGCGAACAGCCAGATGTCGATCACCGCGAGAGCGATCAGGCCGCCGAGCGGAACGAACAGGGTGGCCACGCCGGTTGCGGCCGTGGTGGGCGCGGTGCTCGCCTCGGCGACGTTGCCGGTGAGCCGGGTGACCAGGTCGCCGGGGGTGCAGCGTTCGGCGGCGCGATGCGGGGCGAGCGACAACACGTGGTCGACGCCCAGCCGGCGCAGCCACGCGGCGGTGCGGGCGGTGGTGATCCCGCCCAGGAGCGCCTCTGCGGCGTCGAAGACGACCTCGGCCAGGATCAGCACGGCGCACAGGGCGACCGCGCGGCGCGCTCCGGCGGCGTCGTCGAGGAGCAGGTCGAGCGCGTGGCCGAGGACGGCGGGCAGCGCGATCGCGACGGCCGCGGCGCCGAGACTGCAACCGAACACGGCCGCGGTGCGGCCCGCGCTGTGCCGGAGGGCGCCGGCCAGGAGTCGGCCGGTGCCGTCGGTGGGCGCCGGTTCGGCGCGTTCGGCTGTCCGGCGCGTTGCGGCCATGCGCTGCGATTCCTCGCCTCCGGGTGCGGGGTGCGGTCCTGGGAGCTTGGCGGGTGGCGTACTTTCGAGAGCAGCGGTCCCGGGCGGAATGCCGCCGCCCGGGACCGCGTTCAGCTCGTCATCTCGGGGTGTTCAACCCCGGGAGTGAGTCGGTCAGTTGCAGGTGACCAGGCTCAGGCTGCTGTTGCCGCACAGGAGCAGGCTGGCGCGGCTGCCACCGCCACCGCCGCCGAACTCGGGGGCCTCTTCGGTTTCCAGCGCCTGCAGGTCGAGAAGTGCCATGATGATCGTTCCTCTCGGTAGTGGAGCTCGATCGTTCGGATGGTGCGCCGGCCCCCGGAACGGCGGGCCGGTCCTGCTTCGATCCCCGTGAAGGAATCGGCTCTAGGGCCGCGAAGGCGGCGGGAGGAAGGGCAGTTGCACGGGTCGGTCGTGCAGGGCGCTGCCCAACGCGAGCAGGCAACCGGCGGTGCCGGTGCTCAGGTCCATCGACAGGCGCATCATCTGCTCACCGGCGAAGGCCAGATGCCCCCGGTAGGGGACGGCGCCCCAGGACAGCGACTCGATCTGCCGACGGATGTCCTCGGGTTCGGTGCCGGGTCCTCCGGTGCTGGTGCGACTCAGGTGCAACACCATGCCCGCGGCGCCGCGGAACAGGCCGGGCTGGGCGTAGAACCTGGCCTGCGCGGCACGGACGATCTCGATCCGGGCCTGCTCGAAGTCGGCGTCGGGGCGGTGCGCGAGGTAGTCGTCGAGGACCATTCCGATGCCCACGCTGCCCGCGCCCAGGTACGGCATCGTGCGTCGGCCCTCGTCGACCTGGAGGGTGCCGCCGACCGCGACCACACAGCGGGCCAGGTCGGCCCGCAGCGCATCGGCGGCGGCGTCCAACAGGCTGGAGTCGCCCAGCCGTTCGTACAGCCGCAGGTACAACAGCGCGCTGCCGGTGGCGCCGTGCAGCAGACCGGCGCGGGCCGGTGCGGGGCCCGTGCGGGCGCGGTCGGCGAGTTGCTCGGCGCACGCGATCGCGTGGGTGTGCAGGCCGATTTCGCCGGTGGAGCAGGCCAGTGCCTCCAGGGCCAGGCCAAGGCCGGCGAGTCCGCTGTGCAGATCGGAACCCAGGGTGCGCCGGTCCTGCGCCAGGATCGTGTCGACCAGATCCAGGGCCCGTTCCCGATGGCCGAGTCGGTCCAGTGTCCAGGCGACGCCGGACAGCCCGTCGTAGAAGCCGATCGGGTTCCCGGAGGGCAGGTTCTCGGTGCTGCGCAGCAGCCATTTCTCGGCCACCGGCAGCGGCTCGGCACCGGTCTCGGCCAGGGCGTACAACACACCGGCCGCACCGTAGCCGAAGCAGGCGCCGCCGCCGGGCACGGCGAACTGGGTGATGTCGCCCGGGAAACAACGATCCTCGCGGTCCGGGGTCGCCGACGCGTGGATCGCCCGGGCCATCGAGTCGCGGCTGTTCGGCCAGTCGTCGAGGGCGACCGGCAGGTATGCGTCCGTCGACCGTGCGCCGTGCGCCGCCGGCGACGCCGCGTCCCGGGCCTGCTCCGGGTGGTGGCCGCGCAGGATCTCCTCGACCGCCGCGTCCAGCCAACCGGCCGGGATCGGGAATTGCTCGGCGGCGATTTCGGCCAGGTGCCGGGCCTTGTCCCGGTCCACGGTGAACAGGCTGGTCAGCGGCAGGAACAGGGCGATGCGCAGACAGGCGAGGGCGTAGCGGTCCACGTCGGCGCCGCGCCGGTCGCGCGGAGCGACGAAGCCGGGATTGGCGACCACCTGCCGACCGCTCTCGTCGTCCACGGTGGCGGCCTCGAAGTCGAGCAGCGTCACCGCGCTCTCGTCCTCGGACATCATGATGTTGAACAGGTGCAGGTCGTTGAACACCACGCCGCGGGCATGGATCTGCGCGACCGCGTTCTCCACGAGTGTGTACACACGCATCGCCCACTGGGTGTACTCGGCCAGCCGTTCGGGCGAGGGGTCCGTCTCGATCAGCGGATGCCGGTGTGCGAAGAACGTGTTCAGCGGACTGCCCTGGATGAACTCCAGCACCAGGAAGCGGTGTTCGCCGAGGTCGAACCAGTCGTGCACCTCGGGCGTACAGGCGAGTCCGCTCAGCCGGCGCAGCGCGTCGCGCTCGCGCTCCAGCCGGGTGACCGCGTCCGCGCCGTCCGCGGCGAGTCCGGCGTGCGGGCGGGCCTCCTTGAGCACGACCTGCTCGTCGGTGCGCAGGTCCCGGCCGATGTAGACGCCACCGCCGTTGGAGAAGTGCAGCGCACGCTCGATCTTGTACGGGAGTTCGCCGACGGTGGTCGCGGAACGGGCGGCCAGGTGCGGGCCCAGGAAGGCGGGCAGTTCGAGCCACGGCGGCAGCCGGAAGGTGGGTTCGCGGCGGTCGGGGACCAGCGTGCCGGTGTCGTCCTCGATCGCGGGGCACAACTCGCCGCGCTCGTCGTGGCAGTTGCGTTCGGTGAAGCTGCCGTACCGCAGGTAGACCGGCCCCTCGCCCCAGCGCAGATCGCTGAGGATGTACGGGCCGGGCTCGCCGGCCAACAGTGCGGCCAGGTCCGTCGCGATGCGCTGACACTGCCCGTCGTCGGCGGGGTAGACGGTGACGAACTTTCCGCTCCCGGCCCGCTCGGCGTACTTGGCGTTGCGCGTGTGCAGCAGGTACGGGCTCGGCACGCACTTGAAGGCGATGCGGCGCGGGACGCAGTAGTCCCAGACCGCGGCGAGCACCTTGTCGGCGTTGCCCAGACAGGCGGAGACGTGGATCTTCCATCCCTGGGCGGGCAGCGGGCACTCGATCGGTCGGAACGCGAGCCAGTCACCGGAGTTGTGCCGCCGCCAGCCGTCCGGGAGTTCGCGGCGCGTGGTCTGGTAGGACGCCGCCGGACCGCTCTCGTCCGTGCGGAGTCGGTGCGGCGCGTCGTAGAAGGTTCGATCGGCGTCGCAGTAGACCGCGTACCCCTTGTTCATCGCACTCCCATTCCCGTTGGCCGGGTGCCGTTGGGAACATTGCCGGCGAAGCGGAGCGGGCGGCAGTCGTATTCGTCACGAAACGGCCGTGAGGAACGCACGGATTCGTCCGTGAGGAACTCACGGGCGCGGCGGTCCCGTCGCAGGTCGGCGCCGGGGTGCGACCCGCTCCGGCGAGCGCGCGGGCGCACCCCGGCAACTCCCTTGTAGGGAGGCCGAGTTGCCGGTCGCCGGGGTGCGGCGCGATGCTGGTTTCCCGGTGGTCAGTGCGCCGTGACGGTGAAGCGGACCGGGGTGCCGGGGACCGCTTGCGCGGCCGGTGCGAGGTGTTCCTCGGGGACCACGCCGATCACCGGGTAGCCGCCGGTGACCGGGTGGTCGGCCAGGAAGAGCACGGGCCGACCGTCCGGGGGCACCTGTACCGCGCCCGACACCATGCCCTCGCTGGGCAGTTCGTCGGTGCGCGCCCAGCTCAGCGCGGGTCCGTCGGTGCGCAACCCGATCCGGTTGCTCGCCGAGGCCACCGTGTAGCGGGCGGCGCCGAGCGCGGCGGGGGCGTCGGGTGCGAACCAGTCTTGGCGCGGGCCGAGCACCAGCGGCAGCACGAGCTCGGTGGGCGGCCCCGGTCGACGGGACACGTCCGCGCCCGGCGGCGTGGGGCCGGTCGGCTCGCCCAACCCGAGCACGTCGCCATCGGCCAGCGGCGCGGGCCCCAGTCCGGAGAGCAGGTCGGTGGACCGGCTGCCCAGGACCGGCTCGACCGCCACGCCGCCGGCGAAGGCCAGGTAGCCGCGCAGACCGGCGGTGGCCGGGCCGACGTCGAGCACGGCGCCGGCCGGGATCCGGATCGCCGCGCCCCACGCCACCGGGCGGCCCTGGACCCGGACCGGGCAGGGTGCGCCGACCACCGCGGCCACGGTGGTCGCGCACACCCGCACGGCGGTGCCGGTCAAGGTGGTCTCCAGGGTCGCCGCGTCGGGCGGATTGCCGACCAGGCGATTGGCGAGCCGGTGTGCGGGCTGGTCCAGCGCGCCGGAGCGGGGCACACCCAGGTGCGCGAACCCGGCGCGGCCCAAGTCCTGCACGGTGGTCAGGGCGCCGGCCCGGACCACCTCGACGGCGCGCGTGTTCATTGCTCCTCCGGCACGGAGTGTGTCCGCACGGTGGTCGGGGCGCCGGCCCGGACCACCTCGACGGCGCGCGCCTTCATCGGTCCTCCGGCACGAAGTGCACCCGTACCCCGGGTGCGAACAGGGCGGCGGGTTCGCGGGCGGCGTCCCACAACACCGCGTCGGTGCTGCCGATCAGTTGCCAACCGCCGGGCGAGGAGCGCGGGTACACGCCCGCGTATTCGCCGGCCAGTCCCAGCGAGCCGACCGGTACGGCGGTGCGCGGGGTGGCCCGGCGGGCCAGGTGGTAGCGCCGGGGCAGGCCGGTGAGGTAGCCGAATCCGGGGGCGAAGCCACAGAAGGCGACCCGGAAGGTGATCCCGCCGATGATCTCGGGGACGCGCCCGACCGGCACCCGCCACAGCTCGGCCACCTCGGCCAGGTCCGGCCCGTCGTAGCGGACCGCGATCTCGATCAGTTCGCCCGCCTCGGCGGACAGCGGGGGGATGTGCCACCCGGGGACGTCGGCGGCCAGGGCGGCCGGATCCGCGAGCCCGTCCAGCAGCACGGTGCGTGCGGCCGGGACGATCTCGCGAACCGTCGGCAGGGTTCCCGCGGCGCGTCGGCGCAGCAGTTCGGCGTGCAGCGCCTCGGCCCGGTCGGCCGTGTCCACCTCCAGGAGCAGCGCGTGTCGGCCCACCGGCAGGGCCCTCACGCGAACGGCTCCAGGGACACGCCGGCGGCCAGCAGCGCGCGGCGGACCCGCAGCGCCAGATCGGCCGCACCCGGGGTGTCGCCGTGCAGGCACAGCGACCGGGCCGAGACGGCGACCCGCTCTCCCGTGATGGCGACGACGGCGCCCTCACGCGCCATCGTCAGCGAGCGGGACACGACCCGGTCCCCGTCGTGGACGACGGCTCCGGGTTCCCCGCGCGGCACCAGGGTGCCCTGCGCGGTGTATGCGCGGTCCGCGAACGCCTCGCGTACGCAAGGCAGTCCGGCGGACTCGGCGGCTTCGAGCAGGCGTGAGCCGGGCAGCCCCAGGACCGGCAGCGCAGCGCCGGCCAGGAGCGCGCCGGCGACCACCGCGCCGGCCTGGTCCTCGTCCCACACCGTGCGGTTGTACAGCGCGCCGTGCGGCTTGAGATAGGCCACCCGGGCCCCGGCGGCTCGGGCGAAGACCTCCAACGCGCCGATCTGGTAGGCCACTTCGGCGGCCAGCTCGGCGGCCGGCACGTCCATCGCGCGGCGGCCGAAGCCGGCCAGGTCGCGATAGGAGACCTGTGCGCCGATCCGCACGTCGTGCTCGGCGGCCAGGTCGCAGACCCGACGCATCGTGACCGGATCCCCGGCGTGGAATCCGCACGCGACGTTGGCGCTGGTCACCACGGACAGCAGTGCCTCGTCGTCGGTCAGCGTCCAGCGGCCGAAGCCCTCGCCCAGGTCGGCGTTGAGGTCGATCACGGCGGTGTTCATGCGCCGTCCATGCGCATCGCGGTGCAGATCATCTCGCACGCGTCGTCCAGGTACCGCTCCAGCACCACCGCGGCGCCGGCGGTGTCGCCGGCCGCGAGCAGGTCGGCGATCCGCCGGTTGCGGCGCAGGAACGGTTCGTGCAGCGCCCGGGCCGAGGGCATGGCCAGGAAGGCCAGCCGCAGCTCGGCGATCAGCCGGGTCATGTACTCGTCCAGGCGCGGGCTGCCCGCCAGGGCGACCAGGGCCCGGTGGAAGCGCAGGTCGGCGGTGCCGACCTCGGGCCAGTCGCCGACGTCGGCCGCCGCCTCGCCGCCGGCGACCGCCGCGTGCAGTGCGGCGATGCGCTCGGGGGCGGCCGTGGCGGCGGCCCGCAGACCGGTGCCCTCCAGGGCTCGACGGACCGCGTAGATGTCGGACACGTCGTCGGGGTCGAGCATGCGGACGAAGACGCCGCGATTCATCTCGTGCACGACCAGGCGGCCGTCGACCAGCGTGCGGAACGCCTCGCGCAGCGTGTTGCGGGAGACACCGAGGGCGGCGCCCAGGGCCTGTTCGGACAGTCGGGTGCCGGGCGGCAGCGCGCCCTCGGCGATGCGATCGCGCAACACCTCGGCGACGCGTTGTGCGGTGCCCGCGCGTCCGAGCAGGTCGCGATCGGCGGCAAGGCGTCCGAGCGTGTCGTCGGCGGAAGGCCGGGCGAGGTCGACGTCTTGGCCCATGTGGGGTTCCCCCAGAGTGCGACGGGCAGTGCGGGAGGAGTAGATCAAGTTCCCGCACCGTTCACAAGGTCTTGTGGGATTGTTCAACAATAGCTTAGCCTCCTCGGCACCTCCTCGTCCCCCTGTTCGAGGACCCGAGCGTGGAAGGCTGCGCAATGATTGTGCTCCTCGGCGTCCTACTGGTGATCGTAGGGTTCGCCACTCGCCGCAACCCCCTGTTGGTGGTCGGCGTCTCCGGCGTGGCCACCGGCCTGCTCGGAGACCTGTCACCGCGCGAAGTGCTCGCCGCGTTCGGCAACGGCTTCGCGTCCAGCCGGGGCGTGACGATCTTCGCGATCACCCTGCCGGTGATCGGCATCCTGGAACGCAACGGCCTCCGAGAGCAGGCCCGTACCCTGATCGCGCGGTTCGGCAGGCTCACCACCGGGCGCTTCCTGGTGTTGTACCTGGGCCTGCGTCAGCTCACCGCCGCCGTCGGCCTGGTCACCCTGGGCGGACCGGCCCAGACGGTACGCCCGTTGGTGGTTCCGATGGCCGAGGGCGCCGCCGAGCGCAGCCACGGGCCGCTCCCGGACAAGGTCCGGGAGAAGATTCGTTCGCACGCCGCGGGCGCCGACAACGTCGGCCTGTTCTTCGGCGAGGACTGCTTTCTGGCGGTCGGTTCGATCCTGCTGATCACCGGCTTCGTGAACACCACCTACCACCAGCACATCGAGCCGCTGCACGTGGCGCTGTGGGCGATTCCCACCGCCGTCTTCGCGTTCCTCATCCACGGCGGGCGACTGCTGCGGCTGGACCGCACGTTGGCCCGCGAGTTCGCGGCGGTCGCCGCCGCCGGGCCGGTCGCCGAAACCGTCGCCGCATCCGTGTCCGCACGTCCCGCCGCCGATGGTGCCGTTGCCGAGGGGAAGCTCAAGTGATCGAGGTCGAGTGGTTCTTCTGGCTGGTCGGCGGCATCTTCCTGGTGATGGCCGGGCAGATGCTCGTGGACCGCAGCAATGCCAAGCGCTTCGGCAGCGCCGCGTTCTGGGGCCTGCTCGGTGCGGGCTTCATCTACAGCACCCGCGTCGTGGAGAAGACCTCCCCGGCCGAACCGCTGGGCGTGGCCGTACTGGTGATGGTGTGTCTGGCCGGCTTCGGCTTCACCGGCAAGGGCGCCGTGCACAGCACCGACAGCGAGCAGCGGGTGGCCATCGCCGCCCGCCTCGGCAGCCGCCTGTTCATTCCGGCACTGACCATCCCGGTGGTGGCGATGGTGTGTGCGGTGATCGTGAAGAAATGGCACATCGGCTCCGAACCGGTCCTGCAAAAGGGCAGCGAGACTCTCCTGGGCCTGGGCATCGGCGCGATCGTCGCACTCGTGGTCGGCATGATCGTGGTCCGCGAGAAGCGCATCAGCGTGCCGATCCACGAGGGCCGTTCGATGCTGGAGGCGATGGGTTGGGCGCTGCTGCTGCCGCAACTGCTGGCCACGCTCGGCTCGATCTTCCAGGTCTCGGGGGTCGGCAAGCAGGTCGGCGTGCTCACCTCGAAGGTGCTGCCGGAGGGCCAGATCTACATCGCGGTGATCGTGTACTGCCTGGGCATGTTCCTGTTCACCACGATCATGGGCAACGCCTTCGCCGCGTTCCCGGTGATGACCGCGGCGATCGGCTGGCCGGTGCTGGTGGTCGAGGGTGGCGGCGACCCGGCGGTGGTGCTCGCCCTGGGCATGCTCGCGGGCTTCTGCGGCACGCTGTGCACCCCGATGGCGGCCAACTTCAACCTCGTGCCCGCGGCCCTGTTGGGGCTCAAGGACCAGTACGGGCCGATCAAGGCGCAACTGCCCACCGCGGGCGCGCTGTTGGTCGTCAACATCGGCATCATGTCGGCCTTCGCCTTCTGAGCCCGCCCGGCAACTGTTCCCCGCCTCCTTCCGTTTGCCTCGTTCCGCTCGCTCGCCGTCCCAGGAGACAACAGTCATGACCCGCGTACTCGTCACCGGATTCGACACCTTCGCCGGTGAGGCCACCAATCCCTCGTGGGAGGCCGTGCGGCTGCTCGCGGACGCACCCGAACCGGGCCTGGCGGTTACGGCGGTGAAGCTGTCCTGCGTGTACGGGGTGGCGCTGAAGGAACTGCGGGCGGCCGTCGAGCGGATCGATCCCGACCTGGTGCTGTGCGTGGGCCAGGCCGGCGGCCGGCCGGACGTCACCGTGGAGCGGGTCGCGGTCAACATCGACGACGCCCGGATCCCGGACAACGCCGGCCGGCAGCCGATCGACACACCCGTCGTCGAGGCGGGCCCCGCCGCGTACTTCGCCACGCTGCCGGTCAAGGCGTGCGTCGCGGCGGCCCGCGCGGCCGGTGTGCCCGCATCGGTGTCCCAGACGGCCGGCACCTTCGTCTGCAACCACGTCTTCTACGGCCTGATGCACCTGCTCGCCACCGAACGCCCCACCACCCGCGGCGGCTTCGTGCACGTGCCGTTCTCCTCCGACCAGGCCACCGATCGGGTGGTCCCCTCACTCCCGTTGCCCACCATCACCGCCGGCCTGCGCGCGATCGTGACCACGGCCGCCACCCGCACGGACGACATCACCGCCCCGGGCGGCGCCACCCACTGAACCCCACCGGGGCGCACCGGCGGTGGCGGCCACCGGCAGAGGCGGCGAGGCTCACTCCCGGCCCGGGCGCGGGACCGCGGCGAACGGCGGGAGGGTGAACCGGGCCAGGACCCGGCGGCGCAGCGCCTCCGGGCCCGCGATCGCCACCACGCCGGAGCGCAGCGCCTCTGGCGGATGTCCCACAGCAGCAGCTTCGGATCCAGGTCCTCAGGTCGGTCGGGCGGCTGTGCCCGGGGCGCCGGGTGGGGTCGAGTACCGAGGGTCACCCATTCGGCCAGTTCGCGGGCGAGTCGTGCGAACCGGGTCCCGATACCGGGTGGGGTGCGGAAACCCGGGGCCCGGTGGGTGACACAGTGTATCCAGTCGGCTTCGAGGCGGCATTCTCGGCATGCGAGGGGCCGTGCGCCCGGCTTATCTGGAAGTCGCGAGCACGGCTGTCCCAGCGGTAGGTCGCTACCGCGTCCGGGCTCGCCGGAGGTTGCATCATGCGTTCGATCACCAGGTTTGCGGGCGCCGTGCTTCTCGGTGCGAGTCTCGCGCTGGCCGCTCCCACGGCCGGCCACGCGGCCCCCGCCCGTATTCAGGTGGACCCGGCGGACTGCGCCAAGGCGGTCGCCGCGGCGGCGAAGGCCCAATTGCAGTATGACGCCGCGGTCGCGGACTTCGCCAAGGGCGCGGCCGCAGCGGCCGGGCGGCCCGACAAGTCCCGGCAGGAACAGCTCGACCGCACCAAGACCGAGATGAGCACCGCGACCTCGGCCGCCGGCACGGCCTGCCCGGACGTCAAGATCCCCGCCGGCGAGGGCGGATCCGACAAGGGCCGGGCGGACGCGGCCCAGGCCGCGCACGGCGGCGCGGCCGGATCCGACGGCAAGCACGCCCAGGCCCCCTCGGGCAGCATGCACACCGGCGCCGGTGGTACGTCCGGCGCTGCCGGCGGCAGCGAAGTCGCGCTCGGCGCGGGCCTGTTCGCCGCCGGTGCGGGCGTCGTCGTGCTGCGTCGCCGACGCGGCACGGACCGAATCTGAGCGGAACCCTCACCGCTCGGACCACCGCGTTCCCGCAACGCCCGGCCCCGGTCGCGGCGGTGCGGGAACGCGGGTGGAACACACCGACCATGCGGGTGACTTCGGGCCACGCCCAGCCAAGTCACGCCGGGAGCAACCGACGACAGCCCGATCAGCCGCTGCAACCGCGCCGCCCAGCCCGGGCGCGCCGGGAGCAACCCCCGTCAGGAGCAGCAGTGGACCCTTCGGCCCCGCCCGACGAAGGTCGCAGGCGCACCATGGGGCCGGTGGGCGCCGGCGTCGTCGCGATGTGCCTCGGCGCCGCGTTGATCGTCAACGGCACCGGGGCCGCCCATCCGCCGCCGCAGCCCGGCGAGGCCCGGGTCTATCCGGACGAGCCACGCCCCGCGCCGGACGAGCCGCCGCCGCTGGCCCCGCTGGCGTCCGCGGCGCCGATCCGGGTGCGGATCCCGGCGATCTCGGTGGACGCACCGCTGACCGGTCTGGGTCTGGAGGACGGCGGCCGACTCGCGGCCCCGCCCGACGACGAGGTCAACCTCGCGGGCTGGTACCGCAACGGCACCGCACCCGGTGCGGGTGGTACCGCGATCGTGGCCGGGCACGTGGACACCCGGGAGGGTCCGGCGGTCTTCTACCACCTCGGCGAACTGCATCGGGGGAACACCGTCGAGGTGGATCGCGCCGACGGCGGCACGGCGATCTTCACCGTCGACGCGATCGAGGTCTACCGCGCCGAGCAGTTCCCCGACCGCCGCGTCTACGGCGCCGCGAAGGGCGCGGAGTTGCGGCTGATCACCTGCGGGGCCGGCTTCGACCGGGCCGAGCAGCGCTACCTGGGCAATGTCGTCGCGTTCGGGCACCTGACCGGCCTGGTCTCGCAACGGCACACGTCCTGAAACGCCGCCGCCCCGCCGACCGGATGGCCGTCGGGGCGGGGCGAACGGTGGGGGCGAACAGCGCGGCGGGGTCGAGGCCGAAGCCGGGACCGGGGGGCCCGGGTCCGCGCCGAGCGCCCCGACCCCCGCCCCCACCTCGACTCCGGCCAGGCCCCTGCCTCGCCGTACCGCGTGCGGGTGGTCGCCTCAGTGCGAGCCCTTGACGTCGACGAAGATCGGGTTGCTGTAGAACCAGATGTCGCGCCACGGGTCGCCGTCGTTGTTCGGGTGCTGGATCGGGCCGGCCGGGTCGACGCCGGCGCCGAACGGGCCCACGCCGTGCCGGTTGCCGTCGCTGCCGCGCAGGCGGACGTAGTACGGCTTGTTCCGGCGCGGCAGTTGCACCTTCAGGGTGTAGGTGCCGGTGCGGCCGGACACGTCGATGCGCTTGCTCACCCGCGTGTCCGGGGCCTGCCACGAGTCCGCGTCGCGGGACTTGCCGGTGACCGTTCCGGTGATCACGTCCACGTGCGCGAGCCGGGGCACCTCGCCGTGGTAGTTGGGCCGGCTCGCGGTGGTGATCCGGATGTAGAGGGTGGCGCCGCGGTTGGCCGCCAGCGGCAGCCGGCCGCCCAGGGTGACCGGCTCGGTGTGGCCGTTGTCCGCGACCATCCACACGTCCAGGCCGTCCAGAAGCTGGCCGTGGTCCACCCACACCCGACCGGCCCGCAGGCCGGCCATCACGTCGCGGTAGCCGAAGCGCTCGACACCCACGTGGGTGCGGCTGAACTGACCCGGCCAGAAGTCGCTGCCGGGCTGCGGGACTCCGGTGTCCACCGGCAGCGGCTTGGAGCCCAGGTCGTCGAAGCCCTTGCCCGGCGGGTAGGCGCCGTCCGCGTGGGTGTCGAACATGGTGCGGTGGTTGTCCGAGTTCGAGGTGACCGACCACAGCCGGCCCTCGGCGAGCAGCGCGTCCCACATGCCGCCGACCGTCGAGGTCATCCAGTCGAAGCCGCCGTGCGTGCGGTAGCTCTCGATCGGGTACCTCGGCCAGCTCTGCGGCGACGGCGCGTTCTGGTACTCGCCGCGCTGGAAGGTGCCCGGGCCCGACTGCCCCTCGCGGAACTTCACCCAGGCCGGGTCGGCGTTCGCCTGCGAACCCGGTGCGCCCTCGAAGCCGAGGAAGATCGAGGGGTCCGCGTCCTGCCACGCGCGCAGTTCGTGCGGCGAGACGATGCCCAGCCGGCTGGGGTGGTTGGCCAGCACCAGGACGTCCTCGACGAAGCCCTCACGCCGGCGTTGCCCGAGCCAGCGGATCGCCTCCACCGCCTTGGCCTCGTTGGCCGCGGTGACCGGGTCGCCGGGGGCGCCCACGTCGAACTTGTTCAGCTTGGCGTCGAAGGTCAGCTCGAATCGGCGGAGCAGTTCCACCTCGTTCCGGCCGGGCGCGACCATCACGGTGGCGTGCTCGGCGGCGGGGACGTACCACTCCAGGCCCTGGAAGATCAGCACCCGGGGGTTCTCCTGGCGGGCCTTGACGATCTCCGCGTGCTCGCGCTCCGCGCCGCCGGCGTTGGCGTGGCCGAAGTTGGCGTGCTCGGTGTAGACGATCCAGTCCAGGCCGAACTGCCGACCCTGCGCGGCCGACTGGGCGAAGCCGTACTTGGCGTCGTGGCTGTAGACCGTGTGTACGTGGTGGTCGCCCACCAGGTAGACGAACCTGCCGGGCGGGCCGTCCTGGCCCGGCCGCGAACTCGCCTGCACCGCATCGTCGGACTCGGCCGCGGCGGCCGAACCCGCACCCACCGCGCCGAGCGCCGACGCGCCGAGGAAGCCGGCTCCGAACAGGCCGGCCCGACCGATCAGACCACGCCGGGACACACCCTGCGGGTCGAGCCGGTCCTCGGCCACCTCCGGGTCCGCCCATTCGGGCAACTGCGGAGTGGGGTGGTCGTCGGGTCGGTTCGAGTGGTCCTCGGTCGCCATGTGCGTTCCTCCGGTCTGGGGCATCGGCGGATGCCGCGGCAGACGCTATGGGCCGTAGGTGGCGATTGGGCGACATCCGCCCTTCGCGCACATGACGGGCACAATGATCTTGAGGTATCCGGGCATCGACCGGCATCGACCGGCATCGACCGGCATCGACCGGGCGGACCGGCATGAACCGGCTCGAAAAAGCTCGGACCGGCTCGAACCCGCTTCGACCGGATGCCTCAGCTCAGCCGGCCCGCGGCTGCGGATCGGGCGCCGGGTCGCGGGCCGGCTCGGCCCGCCGGTGCCCGGCCGGCGGGCGTTGGCCGCGCCGGCGCAGCAGCAGTTCGACCACGATCAGATTGGGCACCCAGCACAGGAACGGGACGACCCGGTACGCGCGGTCGAAGTCGCTCATCGGGATCAGGACGACCAGCCACAGGCGCAGCGTCACCGCCGCGTAGGTGAACGCGAAGGCACGCTGCATCCACCGCCGGTGTTCGCCGACCGTGCCCCAGCGGATGGCCCGCAGGCCCATCCGTGCGCAGGTCACCCACAACACCGCCGGCATGCCGAAGCCGGCCGTACCCACTGCGCCGGCCAGGTTCAGCGGCGCCGGCACCAGGCCGGCCGCGCACGCCGCGCGCGTGGGGCCGGATCACGCGTGCGCGGCCCGGCTCACCGAGCGCGAGGCGGACGTGTTGCGGGCAATGGCGCTGGGCCTGTCGAACACCGAGATCGCCCGCACGCTGCATCTGTCCGTGGAGACGGTCAAGACGCACGTCAAGCACATACTGGCCAAACTGCACGTGCGCGACCGTACCCAGGCGGTGGTGTGGGCCTACCGAACGGGCTTCGCGTACCGCGGTGCGGTGGCCGCCCCGGACTGATCCGGACCGAATCCGGGTCGGGGGCCGCGAGGTTGGGGCGAGGGTGTTCGCGCCTGTCGGCGCAGGCGTCGCGGGATCGGGTCCCGGGCGTCTTCGCGCCTGCCGGCATGGCGTCGTGGTGTCGGGTCCGGAGGCGTTCATGCGTGTCGGAGCATGCGTCGCGCAGTCGGTGGGTCGTCACGTGCCGATGCGTGCCGCTGCCCGCCGATGCCGCGCAGCGTGGGCGGCCTCCCGTCGTGTCGGTCGCGACGGGAGGCCCGATCCGAGGGTGCGGAGTTCCGCGTGGTGACCGGAACTCCGCACCCCCGTCGGCGATTACGCCGTGCCCGCCTTGGCGAGGATCGCCTCCGCGACGTGCCCGGGTACTCGGGCGTACGCGGCGAACTCCATCGTGTAGCTCGCCCGACCCGAGGTCCGGCCGCGCAGGTCGCCCACGTAGCCGAACATCTCGGCGAGCGGCACCAACGCCGTGACCACCTTGGCGCCGGAGCGCTCGGTCATCGTGGCGACCTGTCCACGCCGGGCGTTGAGGTTGCCGATGACCTCACCCAGGTAGTCCTCGGGCGTGGTCACCTCGACCGCCATCGTCGGTTCGAGCAACGCCGGCGACGCGAGTCGCGCGGCCTCCTTGAAGGCCAACGATCCGGCGATCCGGAAGGCCATCTCGGACGAGTCGACGTCGTGGAAGTCGCCGTCGAGCAGGGTGACTCGAAGCCCGGTGAGCGGGTAGCCGGCCAGCACCCCGAACTCCATCGCGGCGCGGCAGCCCGCGTCCACCGACGGGATGAACTCCTTCGGGATGCGCCCGCCGGTGATCTTGTCGACGAACTCGTAGCCCTCTCCCTCCAGTGGTTCGATCGCGATCCGGACCTTGGCGTATTGGCCCTTGCCGCCGGTCTGCTTGCGATAGGTGTAGTCGTGCCCGGCCACCGCCGCGCACACCGTCTCGCGGTAGGCGACCCGGGGCCGGCCGACGTCGGCGGCGACGTCGAACTCCAGCCGCATCCGGTCGACCAGCACCTCCAGGTGCAGTTCGCCCATGCCGGAGACGATGGTCTGGCCGGTCTCCCGGTCGGTCTTGACCCGGAAGGACGGATCCTCCTCGGCCAGGCGCTGGATGGCGACGCCCAGTTTCTCCTGGTCCGCCCGGGACCTGGGTTCGATCGCCACTTCGAGCACCGGTACGGGGAAGTCCATCGATTCCAGGATCACCGGGTGCGCCGGATCGCACAGGGTCTCGCCGGTGGTGGTCTGCCGCAGCCCCATCACCGCGACGATGTCGCCGGCGCCCACGGACGCGATCTCCTCTCGTTTGGCGGCATGCATTCGGTAGATCTTGCCGACCCGTTCCTTGCGACCCTTGACCGGATTCTGCACCTGGTCGCCGGCGGCGAGTCGGCCCGAGTACACCCGGATGAAGGTCAGCTTGCCCAGGTGCGGATCACTCGCGATCTTGAACGCCAGTGCCGCGAGCGGCTGTTCGTCCGACGGTTTGCGCTCGACCTCGGTCCGTTCCGCGTCGACCGCGTGACCCACGATCGCGTCCACGTCCAGCGGCGACGGCAGATAGCGTACGACGGCATCGAGCAGTGGCTGAACTCCCTTGTTCTTGAAGGCGGTTCCACACAGGACCGGAGTGACGGTGCGACCTTCGTCGAGACCGGAGGCGATGGTGATCCGCCGGATCGCGGCGTGCAGCTGCGCCTCGGTGGGCTCCTCGCCCGCCAGGTACAGCTCCAACATCGCCTCGTCGTGTTCGGCCACGGTCTCCAGCAGTCGGCCGCGC
Organism: Embleya sp. L77; assembly: GCF_055557415.1. Classification (NCBI taxonomy): domain Bacteria; kingdom Bacillati; phylum Actinomycetota; class Actinomycetes; order Kitasatosporales; family Streptomycetaceae; genus Embleya; species Embleya sp. L77. The sequence continues at coordinate 1,354,040 of NZ_CM145710.1, read as the reverse complement.
CAGGTCAGCGCGGTCGCCAGGTACGCGGCCGGGATCTCGACGTCCTCGTACGCCTCGCCGAGTCCGCTCTCGGCGGACCACAACAGGGCCCGCATGCGGACCAGGTCGACCACGCCGCGGAAGTCGGCCTCGGCGCCGATCGGCACCTGCACGACCAGGGCCACCGCGCCCAGCCGTTCGCCGATCATCTCGACGCAACGATGGAACTCGGCGCCGGTGCGGTCGAGTTTGTTGACGAAGCAGATCCGGGGCACCCGGTAGCGGTCCGCCTGCCGCCACACCGTCTCGGACTGCGGTTCGACGCCGGCGACCCCGTCGAAGACGGTCACCGCGCCGTCGAGCACGCGCAGGCAGCGTTCCACCTCGACGGTGAAGTCGACGTGGCCGGGCGTGTCGATCAGGTTGATCCGGTGCCTCACCCCGTCCAGGGTCCAGTCGCAGGTGATCGCGGCGGACGTGATGGTGATGCCGCGATCGCGCTCCTGCGGCATCCAGTCCGTCGTGGTGGTGCCGTCGTGCACTTCGCCGATCCGGTGCGAGGCGCCCGTGTAGAACAGGATGCGCTCGGTGGTGGTGGTCTTGCCGGCGTCGATGTGGGCCATGATCCCGATGTTGCGGATGCCGGCGAGGTCGCGGGCGGTTGTGGTCATGACGGGTCTTCTCTCCTGCTCGACGGGATGGATGGTGACGAATCCGGGCAGCCGGCATCGACCCGTCGCCCCGCCGAGCCGGCCCGGCGCGCGGCACGGCCGCGTGCGGTGGGTGAACGGCACGGAGGGAAACGGATTTCATCGGATGGCAGGCATGCCCCGGGCGCGGTGGCCGCCGGGACCTATGCGCGCGCTACCGGACACACCCCATCGACCCATGCGCGCACCGCGCACGCACCGGTCGGCGACACCGCCCGCCGGTACGCGGGCGGGACGGTGTGCCGGACCGGTGCGGCGCGGGGCGCGGCACGGTCGGTCGGTGGGGGATCAGGGTGCGGGCGCCGGCGGAGCCGGGACGGACCGGGCTCGGCGCGGGGCGGCGGCCTTCGGGTCGGCTCGGGGGCGGCTGTTCGGCCGCGGGCCGGTGGGTGGGACGACCGTGGTCGTCACACCGCCTACCGGCGGCGGTTCAGCCGCGAGGCGACCCGGAGCGATCGGGCCAACGGCCCTTCCACGGCTCCCGGTTCGTCGTCGGATGCGCGCTCCGCGGGCGGTTGCCGAACGCGTGGCGCGGCTCACCGATCCGCTTGCAGGTCACATCCATGCCCCCAACCTAGATCAGGAACTGCCGCACGGTCACCTGGATTTCCCGCCCCGCTCGCGAACGGCGCGCAGCGCCGCAGCGCCGGGATCGGGGTCGGCGAGCACAGTCGGTGAGCCACCGGCCGGCGGCGGGCGCGGCCCGTACCGACACCCGCCTCGGCCGGGCCGACCCCCCGCGCCAGCTCGCTCGCGAGCCTGCCCGAGTCCGCACCCCGCCGCCCGACCACCCGCGCCTGCCTGCCCGTCCGTGCGCCTGCCCACCCGTCCCGGCCGGGCGGGCGGGTGAGCGGGGGCACGGCGGTAGTTCCGCGGGCGCAGGGCGGAGCCGAGAGTGGCCGGCGGTCTCGATCCGGGCACCGATCTCGACCCCGACTCCGGTCCCGAACCCGGCGCTGATCCGCTGCCGGCCTCGGTCCCGGTCGCAGCCCCGTGGGCCCCACGGGCGCCCCGCCTCAGATCAGGTCTCGTTGGGTGCGGATCGGGCTCGACCACAGTACGAGGGGGGTCAGGAAGGCGATTCCGCACAGTGTGGCCAGGGCGGCCCGGTTGCCCAGCCAGGTTGCGATCAGGCCGGCGGTCAGCGCGCCGATCGGGATCGCGCCCCAGGACACGAACCGGACCGTGGCCATCACCCGCGGCAGCAGGTCGGGCGGGGTCACCGTCTGGCGGTGGGTGCGGGTGAGGATGCTGAGCACCACGACCCCGGCGCCGAAGCCCGCGTTCGCCACCGCGAAGACGAGCAGTCCGAGACCGTGGCCGGCCAACGGCACGAACCCGAGCGCGACGGCGCCGAAGAGCGCGGCCCCGATCAGGGCGCGGGCGCTGCCCACCCGGGCCACCAGGTGCGGGGTCAGCGCCGCGGCGAGCAGGCTGCCCATCCCCTCGGAGGCGATCAGTACGCCCACCAGCGCGGCCGGCGCGTCGAGGGTGCGCACCAGGAACGCCGGGACGAGCGCCAGCAGCGCGCCGCAGACGAAGTTGACGGTGGTCGCGGCGGCCACGCACGGGCGGATCACCGGGTGTCGGCGTACGTAGCGCAGCCCCTCGGAGATCAGCGCGGACACCGAGGGCCCGGCGGTGGTCGACGTGGTCCGGGCCGGGCGCGGCAGGCCGCGCAGCAGCACCGCGGACACCAGGAAGCTGACCGCGTCCACCAGCAACCCGCTCGCGGCGCCGCACAGTTGCACCAGCACACCGCCCAGGGACGGCCCACCGAGCTGGGTGGCCGAGACGGAGCCCGAGGTGAGGCTGTTGCGGGCGGTCAACTCCTCCTTGCTCACGATCGACGGGAGCAGCGTCGCGTTGCCCACGTCGAAGACCACGCTCGCCAGGCCGACCACGAAGGCGACCACGATCAGTTGCCACAGGCGCAGCACCCCCAGGGCCCACGCGAGCGGGACGGAGGCGACCGCGACGGCCCGCAGCACGTCCATCGCGACCTGGGTGCCGCGCAGCGGGAGTCGTTGCACGATCACTCCGGCCGGGAGCCCGATCAGGATCCACGCGGTGTATTGCGCGACGGTGATCAGACTGACCTGGAGGCTGCTCGCGTGCAGGCCCTGGAGCGCCACCAGTGGCAGTGCGACGGCGGTCACCGCGTCGCCGACGTGGCTGACGGTCGTGGCGGTCCAGTAGCGCCAAAACGCGCCGGCCGTGCGGGTGGTGGTCGGGCCGGCCTCGCTCGTCGTCGTTTCGCTCATCTGCGCCCCCGGAATGCCTGGCCCACCGGGCGGCCGAGCCGGGCCCGCCGGACGAGCAAGTGAGTAACCAATGGAAACTCACTATAGTGAGCGGGTCGAACCAGGCAAGGCGAGGTCACATGCGATACACGGATCTGACGGACGCCGACTGCGCCATCACCCAGGCGCTCGGCATCGTCGGCGACTGGTGGACCCTGCTGCTGATCCGCGATGTCGCGGCGGGCGTGCACCAGTTCGGCGCACTGCACGAGCAGGTCGGGATCAGCCGCAAGGTGCTGGCCCAACGGCTCAAGGCACTGGTGGAGCACGGGGTGCTGGAGAAGCGGCTCTACCACCCGCACCCGCCGCGCTACGAGTACCACCTCACCGAATCCGGTCGCGGCCTGCTCCCCGTCCTGGTCGCACTACAGAACTGGGGCTCACGGCACGTCCTGGGCGACGGCACGCTCACCGCCACCGGCGAATCCGACTCGGCCGAGGCCCGTCAGGCGCACGCCCTGGTCGGCACCCGGCTGCCCGCACTGACCCTGCGCACCGCCGCCGACGAGCGCATCGACCCGATCGCGGACACCGGGTGGACGGTCCTGTACTGCTTCCCCGGCGCCTACGCTCCCGGCCTCCAGGGCCATCCGCCCGGCTGGGACCGGATCCCCGGCGCACCCGGCTGCACGCTGGAATCGTGCACCTACCGCGACCGGCTGGCCGAATTCACCGACCGTGGCGCCACCGTACGCGGCGTGAGCACCCAACGCCCGGACGAATTGGCCTCGTTCGCCCGGCACGCGAACATCCCGTTCCCGCTGCTCTCGGATGCCGACCTGGAACTGACCGCCGCGTTGCGGCTGCCCACCTTCCGGGCGGCGGGCGTGGACCGGCTCAAGCGCCTGACGCTGCTCCTGGACGACACCCGCACGGTCCGCGGCGTGCTCTACCCGCTGCCCGACCCGGCCGGCTCCGTGGAGGACGCGCTCACCCTGATCGACACCCGCCCGACCCGGACCACGCACGCCGGTCAACGAGTCGATCGGTAGGACGTCCCCGCTCACCCGCAGGTGGCACCCGCACGGCGACACCGCTACCTCCCGACGGCCCCCGACCCGGTACGCGTGAGGGACGCGCCGCCCACAGGCCCCTTCCTAGCCTCGCAGCATGCGCCCACCAGTACCGCGAAACTCCCGTCCGCAACTGAACTCGCCACGAAATAGCGGACATCGGTCGGCATCGCGCTCCGGCGGACGAAGCGTTCGCCTGCTCGCCGTGTTCGTCGCCTGCGCGAGCGTCGCAGGTCTCGGCACGGCCGCCGGCCCCGCCCGCGCCGCCGCCGAACCCGCCGCCGCCTCGATCGCCCGACCGCTCACCTGGCAGCCGTGCGCCGAGGACCCCACCGCCGACTGTGCCGAGCTGACCCTGCCCGTCGATTGGTCCCGCCCGCACGGCCCGAGCTTCGAGATGGCCGTCGTCCGCCGCAAGGCGACCGACCCCACTCGGCGGATCGGCTCCCTGGTGGTGAACTTCGGCGGACCGGGCTCGCTCGGTGTGGACGACGTACTGACCACCTACAAGGACTTCTTCTCGGCGCAGGTGAACGCGCGCTTCGACCGAGTCGGCTTCGACCCGCGCGGCTGGGGCCGCAGCGCCGCGCCGACCTGCCCCCAGGCCGGGCCGAGGCCGACCGCCGACCCCACCACACCGGCCGGCTTCGCCGAATTCGCGGCCGACAACCATAAGTTGGTGCACGGCTGCCGCGCCGGCACCGGCCCGCTGTACGACCGCCTCGACACGCTCTCGGTGGTCCGCGACATCGAGGCACTGCGGGCCGCACTCGGCGATCGGCGGCTGACCTTCTGGGGCGTGTCCTACGGAACACTGATGGCACAGCAGTACGCCGAGCTGTTCCCGCAGCGGGTCCGGGCGTTGGTCGCGGACAGCAACATGGACCACAGCGTGGGCGGTGCGGACTTCCTGCGGGCGCAGGCCGCGACCGTCGAGGACTCCTTCACCGAATTCGTGAACTGGTGCGCCGCGGCCGCGGACTGCCCGCTGCACGGCGCCGACGTCGGCGCACTGTTCGAGCGGCTCTACGCCCGGGCCGAGGCGGGCACCCTGTACGAACCCGGCAACCCGACCCGCGGCGTGCGCCCGAGAAACCTGCTGTCCGCGATCCAGTGGAAAATCTCCTACCTCAAGGAGGCGCCCACCGACACGCTCGCCGGCGCCAACGCCGCTCCGCCGCCGACCTCCTCGCCGCCCTGGACGCCTCGCCGCCCAGGCCCGCGCCGCCGATTCCCGACATCCCGGACTCGGACGCGCGCAGCAGGCAGTCCGTGCTCTGTGCCGACTGGCGACTGGACATACCCGACGCGGGCACGCTCGCTGCCATCGACCGCCGCTCGCAGACGATCGCGCCGCACATGCGCCGCTCGATCCAGGCATGGGACGCGATGACCTACTGCCTGGGTCGCCCGATGCCCGTGAGCAACCCGCCGCGTCCCTACCGGATACCCGGCCACACCCCGATCCTGCTGGTCAACAACCTGCACGACCCGCAGACGCCATACTCATGGGCGGTGCACGCGGCCCGGCAGATCCCCGGCGCGACCCTGCTCGCCGTAGACGGCTGGGGTCACATGAGCTACGACAAGAGCCGTTGTGCCGCCGCACTGACCGACCGCTACCTGATCGACCTCGCCATGCCGGCGCCCGACACCCACTGCGCACCCGACGATTAGTCGGCTCGACCCACTTCGGGTCGCCGGCTCGCGCCGTGCGAGCCGGCGGCCCGACCGCCGTCTCCGGCTCGACGCGGAGCGAATCGAGACGCCGTGGGGACGTCGCCCCCGTCGGGCATGATCCGCACCACGGTGCTTTGTGGTGGACTTCGGCGGAATCGGCGTGTTCGGGGCCGGATGTGGGCAAGAATGCGCCCAACGGCGGGCCCGCGACGACGGACTCGGCGACGACGCGGTTCCGGGGTGGGCGATGTGCGTCGGTCGGCCCGCCCGGCGGCCACAACTGCGGGGGGTCGGTGTGGAGGCAGAGTTGATGACCTTGGCGGCATCGGGCGCGACCACGATGGTCGGGCTGATGGTGTCCGAGTCCTGGGCGCAGGCCCGGACCCGGATCGCCGCCCTGTTCGGCCGGGGCGATCCGGCCCAGGGGATCGTGGTCGAACGCGAACTGGACTCTTCCCAACGCGAGTTGTCCGTGGCCCGGGAGTCCGGTGACGATCCGGTGATCGCGGACATCGAGGCCGAGTGGCGCACCCGGCTGCGTCGCCTGCTCCGCGCCGATCCGGTGGCGGCGGCGGAACTGCGCGCGCTGCTCGACGAGTTGGCGCCGTTGCTGCCGGCGGAGGCGGCGGGTGCGGTGCACAACACGATCAGTGGCGGCACCCAGCAGGGCCCGGTCGTCCAGGGACGAGACTTCACCGGCCTGACCTTCGGCTCGCCGGGCATCGTGCCACCGCCACCGGACCCGGCCCGGGGCGGTCCCGAACCGCGCCGCTGACCACGCGCCGCGCTCCGCCGTCCGTCGGCAGAGCCGGCTCCCGGCCCGCGCCCGCCGTCGTTGCCGCGTCGTCCTACAGGCCCATCCGAGCCACCTGGACGGACAGTTCGCCCGCCGAGGCGACCACGGCCGACACGTAGTCCGGTACCTGCTCGTCGGGCACCCGGTGGGACAGCGCCGCGATGCTCACGGCCGCCACGACGTCGCCGTCCTCGCGGCGCACCGGGGCGCCGATGCCGAGCACGTCCGGGTCGAGTTCGCCGCGTGCCACCGCGTAGCCCCGGGTGCGGATCTCGGCGAGTCGCGTGCGCAGCCGCTCGGGGTCGGTCACGGTGGCGTCGGTGAACCGGGGGAGCGGGCGGGCCAGGAGCCGGTCGAGCTCGGCGTGGTCGGCCCAGGCCAGCAGGGTCAGTGCGGCGGCGCCGGCGTTGAGCGGCAGCACCTGTCCGCGCTCGTAGGACAGCCGCAACGTGTGCACGGCCTCCTCGCGTTCGAGGCAGACCACCGCATCGCCGGCCCGGCGGGTCAACAGCACCGGCTGACCGACCGCACGGGCCAGGGTGCGCAGCACCGGACGGGCCAGGTCGGACAGGCCGACGCCCTTGCGGGCCAGCCGGGCCAGGTCCAGCACCCGGGGCCCGAGCCGGAACCCGGAGCCGCCGTCGTTCTCCTCCAGGAACCCGTTGGCGGTCAGGCTCTGCAGATAGCGGTACGCGGTGGAGCGGGCGACGCCCAGGTGCTCGGCGACCTGGTTCGCGGACAGCGCGAGTCGGTCGTCGCCGAACAGCAGAAGGATGTCCAAGGCGCGGTCCGCGGTGGAGTTGCGCCCGCGATACGTCTGCCCACTTCCTGATTCGCGGGGGATGGTTCCTGACATGCGAAAAACCGTAGCAGGGCTCGCGGTGACACCCGAGAGCCCCGGGGCTCGTGGTGAGACCACGGAGCGCGGGCCCGCGACGCCGGGGCGTCGCGGGCCCCGAGGCGGGACCGAGGACAGGCCCCGGGCTCACAGCGGGGCCGGCAACAACTGCTCCGTCCAGATCGTCTTGCCGTCGCCCGTGTAGCGGGTGCCCCAGCGCTGGGTGAACTGGGCGACCAGGAACAGCCCGCGCCCGCCCTCGTCCGAGGTGCGCGCGTGCCGCAGCCGGGGGCTGGTGCTGGTGGCGTCGGAGACCTCGCAGATCAGCGTGGCGTCGCGGATCAGCCGCAGCCGGATCGGCCCGGACGCGTACCGGATCGCGTTGGTGACCAGTTCGCTGATCACCAGCTCGGTGGTGAACGCGATGTCCTCCAGTCCCCATTCGGCGAGTTGTCGGCCGGTGAGCGTGCGGGCCTCGGCCACGATGGCCGGGTCGGCGGGCAGCTCCCAGGACGCCACCCTGGAGGAGTCCAGGGTGCGGGTGCGGGCGATCAGCAGGGCCACGTCGTCCGGCGGCGGATTGTGCGTCAGCGTGTTCAGCACCGAGCGACACAGCTCGTCCAGAGGCCGGTCCGGTTCGGCGAGCGAGGCGCGCAGCCGATCCATGCCGAAGTCCACGTCCCGATCGCGGGTCTCGATCAGGCCGTCGGTGTAGAGCACCAGCAGACTGCCCTCGGGCAGCTCGAACTCGGCCGACTCGAACGGCAGGCCGCCCAGGCCCAGCGGCGGCCCGGCGGGCAGGTCGAGGAACTCCACCGCGCCGCCGGGGCGGACCAGGGCGGGCGGCGGGTGCCCGGCGCGGGCGAACGTGCACAACCGGCTGACCGGGTCGTACACCGCGTACAGGCAGCTGGCGCCCAGTGCGGTGGTGTCCACGCCGCCCTCGCCGGTGCCCTCCTCGTCGACGAACCGGATGACCAGGTCGTCCAGGTGGGCGAGCAACTCGTCCGGTGGCATGTCCAGGTCGGCCAGGGTGTGCACCGACGCGCGCAGCCGGCCCATCGTCGCCGCGGCGTGCGTGCCGTGGCCGGCCACGTCGCCGACCACCAGGGCGACCCGGGCGCCGGACAGCGGGATCACGTCGAACCAGTCGCCGCCGACCCCGGCCCGGTCGTCGGCGGGCAGGTAGCGACTGGCCACCTCGACCGCGGTCTGTCGGGGCAGTCCGTGCGGCAGCAGGCTGCGCTGCAGGGCCAGTGCGGCGGCGTGCTCGTGGGTGAAGCGGCGTGCGTTGTCGATGCACACCGCGGCGCGCGAGACGAACTCCTCGGCCAGGATCAGGTCGTCGCCCTCGAACGGGTCCGGGGTGTCCCGGCGGAAGAAGTGCGCCATGCCCAGGATCGTGCCGCGGGCCCGGATCGGGACCACCATCATCGAGTGCAGGCCCACCGTGCGGGTGCGCTCCGTGGACACTTCGTCCTCGGCCAGCCAGGGCAGGATCACCGGGTCCAGGACCGGCTCCAGGACCGCCTTGCCGTCGACCAGGCAGCGCGCGCCGGGGGAGTTGCGGGCGACCGGGGCCCGCTCGCCGATCCGGGCGATCGACTCGGCCGGGTCGCCGTCGGTCCTGCCGTCCCGGCCCTCGCGGGCCGAGCGCTGCCCGAGTCGGATCAGCTCCGGGTTGTCCCGGCTGACCGGGCCGGGCGCCGGCTCGATCCCGCCGAGCACCGGTTCCAGCAGGTCGACCGCGACGAAGTCGGCCAGGTCGGGGACCGCGACGTCGGCGAGTTCCTGCGCGGTGCGCGCGACGTCCAGGGTGGTTCCGATCCGGGCCCCGATGTCGCTGAGCAGCGCGAGCCGCTGCCGGGCCCGCCAGCGGTCGGTGACGTCGATGACGAGGTAGCACACCCCCGCCGGTGTTCCGGTGCTGTCGTCCAGCCGGAAGAACGAGGTGGAGTACGCGTGCACGTGGTCCGGGTCGCTCGCGGTGCGGCCCTGGTACTCGTGGTCGATCAGCGGGACCCCGGTCTCCAGCACCTCGCGCATCCGCGCCTCGATGGTCTCGGCGGGCAGGCCGGGCAGCACCTCGGAGAGCCGCCGGCCCAGGCGCAGCGCACGCGGGATCCCGCCGTTGCGTTCGAGCTGGTCGTTCAGCCACACGCAGCGCAGCTCACGATCGACCACCGCCATGCCGACGGGTGCCCGGTTGAGCAGGTGGTCGAGCAGCGCCCGGTCCGCGCCCCACGGCACGGAGGACGCGTCGGCACCGGCATCGTCGGCACCGGCCGGGGTGGGTGTGCCCATCGAGCCCTCCTGTTCCTCCTCGTTCCATGGTCGCGCGTTTGCCGCTCAGCGCAGATCGGCCGAGTCCCCCGCACCCGGCGCCGGTCCGGCCGCCCCCGGCTTCGCGGGCCGGGTCGCCGGCCGCCGGGTCAGCAGCACGGCCACGTCGTCGGCCCGCTCGGTCAATCGGCCCGCGTCGCGCAACATCCGGTCCGCGAGTTCGGCCAGGCCCGCGTCGGGGGCCTGCGACAACGACGCGCGCATCCGGTCGATGCCCAGGTCCAGGTCGGTGCCGGCCTCCTCGACGAGGCCGTCGGTGTACAGGGCCAGGACCGAGCCCGGCTCCAGGGCCAGCCGAGTCACCGGATACTCGGCGGCCGGGTCCACCCCGAGCAGGGTGCCGCCGGCCACGTCGAGGACCCGGGTACGCCCGTCCGGGCCGCGCAGCAGCGGTGGCGGGTGGCCCGCGCGAACCGCCTCGGCGTTGCCGGTGGCCGGGTCCAGTTCGATGTAGCAGCAGCTGGCGAACAGGCCGGGATCCAGATCGGCGAGCAGCCGGTTGGTGCACCGCACCACCTCGTCGGGTCGTTGTCCGCCGGTGGCGAAGGCGCGGACGGCGCTCCGCAGTTGGCCCATGGTGCCGGCGGCGGCCACGTTGTGCCCCTCGACGTCGCCGATCACCAGGGCGACTCCGCGCCCGGTGTCGATCACGTCGTACCAGTCGCCGCCGATCTCCATGCCCTGGGTGCCCGGCAGGTAGCGGGCCACCACCTCCAGGTCGGGCAGGTCGGGCAACCGGTGCGGCAGCAGGGCGTGCTGCAGGCCGCGGGCGAGGGCGAATTCCGCGTCGTAGAGCCGGGCTCGTTCCAGCGCCTGGGCGATCAGGCCGCTGAGCGCGGTGAGCACCGAGCGCTCCTCGGGGGTGAACACGTGGTTGCGGTCGAAGCCGAGGATGCAGCTGCCCACCGACCGGTCCGAGGCGATCAGCGGCAGGAACGCCCACGCGGACATCTCGTCGAGCGGGATGCCCGGATACGCCGCGGCCAGTTCCTCGGCCGATTCGAAGAAGATCGGCACGCCGCGGGTGAGCGCCTCGACGCCGGGCAGCGAGGCGTCCAGCGGGACACCCTCGAACCGGTCCAAGAAGTTCTCGGGGTAGCCGGTCTGCAGGGCCAGGAAGAAGCGTTTGTCCCGGACGATGTAGATCGCCAGCTCCCGGCCGCCGAAGGCGGGCAGGATCTGGTCGGCGACCACCTCGCACACCTCGCCGACCGACACCGCCTCGGTGAGCGCGCCCGCCATCTGGAGCACGTGGTAGATCGCCCCGAGCCGGGGCGGCTCGGTCTCGGTGCGGGAGGCATCGGCCTCGGTCGCCCGGCCGCCGGCGCCCGGTGGCGCGCCCACCGGGACCACCTTGCCGGTCAGCCCGTACGGGTCGGGGTAGAGCGAGAACGCCAGCCAGCGGTCGCGCGGGGTGTGGGCCAGGAAGGAGCCGGGCTGCTGGGAGAGCATCGCCGCCCGGTAGCGATCCTCGTAGGACGGGTCGGCCAGCCAGGGCAGGGCCTCCCAGGGGGTCCGGCCCAGCACGTCCTCCAGCCGCACGCCGAGCAGGTCCGCCAGGTTGCGGCTGGCGTAGGTGATCCGGCCGCCCGGGTCGAGCGAGAAGACGCCGTCGCGCAGCCGCTCCACCGCCTCCGCGGCGGCTGCGCCGGCACCCAGGTCCAGCACCGCGCCCACCAGGTGTCGCGACCGGTCGCCGGACCCCTCGTCGGGAACCCGGCCCCACACCTCCAGCGGCCGGCCGGCACCGTCGCGGCCGGCCACCTGGAGCCGCCAGGCCAGTACCCGGCCGGTCGCCACGGCCTGCCGCGCGGCATCGCGAAACTCCTGCCCGCCGCCGGAGATCACCCGAGCCGCCAGGGTCGTCGCGCGTCGATCGAAGTCGGCCGGGTCGACGCCGAACAACTCGCACAACTCCTCGTCCGCGTCGAAGTAGCCGGTGGCCACGTTCCAGTCGAACAGGCCCACCCGGATCAGCGGGAACGTGTTGGCGGGCAGCAGGGTCACCGTGGGTGGGCCGTCGTAGTCGATGGGCACACCGCGGGCGATTCGTGCGCCGAGCGCGTTGCCCAGGCGCTGGGCCGCGGCGCGCAGACTGCGCCGGCGCGAGGGGGGCAGGCCGCGTCCGGGGGAGGCGGGCCACATCACACACACCACGCCGAACGTCTCGGTGCCCGCGCGGACCGGCGCCGAGGCGGACGCGTAGGCGTAGGGCATGCCCAGGGCCAGCTGCGGAAAGCGCCGCATGGTGTCGCCGTCGTCGGCGAGGAAGACGATGCGGCCGGTGCGGTAGGCCTCGGGGGCGGGCAGTGCGCCGGTGACCGCGACTCGACTCCACGGACCGAGCAGGGACAGGGCCAGTCCGGCGACCTTGGTCAGGACCAGCGAGCGCCGATCGGGTGAGCGCAGGTAGACCACCCCGGCGTAGGCGCCGGTGCCCCGGACCGCGCTGTCCAGGCACGTGGAGCAGTCGGCCAGGACGGCTTCGCGTTCCTGGTCGAGGTCGGCCTCGCTGTGCACCGCACGAAGGGGACGAGGCCCGGCGCCGGGCCCCGGCGCCGCGCCGGTCATGGGCGCCACCCACGTCCGGACACCGGGCGTCTTCGTACCGTGCGGCGCGGCGGCCGCTCCGCTGCTTGCGCGCACATATGTCTCGGATTACGCCTACTCGGACCCGATGTCAAACCGGCGTATTCATGAGTGGATCCGGCATATTGCCACGCGGGCCGCCCGGGTGTCGCCGGGCCGGGTGTCCGAGCCGGGGCGGGACGACGGCGGTGCAGGTGCTGCGACATACGGGTGAATCCGTGACGGGGTGGTGTGTGTCGTCGCCGTGGGGGCGGATGCGGAAGGCACCGTCGGAATGTCCCATCTTCAGGTGATGCGACCACCTTTATCCGTCCTCTTCGTGGAGCCCATCGTGATGCCATCCCCGTGCCATAGTCCGTCCACCCGCACCCGGCGGCTGACCCTCGCGGCGATCGCGCTGGGTGCCGCCACGCTCGCCGGTACCGGCGCCGCACATGCGCTGCCGATGGCGCCGGGGGACAACGGCGACGTGAAGGTGCACATGAGCACCACGTCGCCGACCGACCAGCGCAACGAACCCAAGGTGTGCCTGTTCAACCTGGCGGCGTTCAACTTCGACACGCTCCAGTCCGTCACCTACACGATCGCCCCGCAGCCGGCGAACAGCGCGGGATCCGTGCTGGGCGGGACCATCACCCTCACGGACGGCACCGGTCACACCCCGAACCTGTCGCTGCCCAACGGGCAGTACAAGCTGGTATGGACCTTCGAGGGCGAGCAGGGGGCCGGCAAGCAGAAGGTCTTCAGGGTCGACTGCCCCGCCGGCGCGACCACCGGTGGCGGCCGGCCCGCAGGCAGCGTCAACGCCGGTGGTGGTGGCGGCAGTTCGCAGGTGGACGCGGGTGAGGTGGCGGCCGGCGTGCTGGTCGCGGGCGCAGCGCTCGGCGGCTTCGGCCTCTACCTCGCCCGTCGTCGCCGTGCCGCGGGCGATGGGACGAACTGAGCCCGCGCCGGCGCAGCGCGCGCGTCGCTCCGGCCCGTTCGCGGCCGGGGCGACCGCGTTGGCGGTCGCCGTCGGACTGTGGCTGGTCCAGCACGGATCCGGCGGCCCGGTCGAGCGGCCGCCGGCTCCCGTCGCGGACGCGGCCCGGGTGCCGGTCCAGGCCCGAACCCCGAACGACGCGCCGCACCGGGTGGACGCCGCGCCGCTGACGGCGTCGGCGCCGACCCGGATCAGGATTCCGGCGATCGGCGTCAACGCGCCGACGAGTGTGCTGGGCATCGGTCCGGACCGGCGGCTGGCCACCCCGCCGGTGGGCAACAAGAACCTGGTCGGCTGGTATGGCGACGGTGTCACCCCCGGTGCCCGCGGAAACGCGATCACCGTCGGCCACGCGGACACCCGCTCCGGCCCGGCCGTGTTCTTCAAGCTGGGCCTGCTCCGGGTGGGGGACCGGATCGAGGTGCAGCGGCGGGACCGCCGGACGGCGGTCTTCGCGATCGACGCGGTCCGGTCCTACCCGAAGGACGCCTTTCCCGACGACGTGGTCTACGGGCCGACCGAGGCCGCGGAGTTGCGGGTGATCACCTGCGGTGGTCGCTACGACAAGCACACCGGATACGCCGCGAATGTCGTGGTCTACGCGCATCTGACGGGCAGCCGGTAGGGCTGCTCGACCCGTCCGCGATGCCGACCCGCACCCGCCTTTCGCGCGGGGCGGGATCGGCGCGGGGGTGTCACCCGGTGGTCCCGGATCCGGCTTGTAGCGGGTCCGGGCCACCCGGGTTCGGGCTGCTCGGGTTGGATCACCAGGGTCCGGGCTGCCGGGGGCCGGATCACCGGTGTCCGATCGGCATGGGACAGGTGCCGGTGCCGGGGCGAAGCGCGGAGGAGCGAAACGACGCGGGTTCGGGCCCGGGTGCGGCCGTCAGGCGTGCGCGCTGCGGAACCAGGCGACCGTGGCCGCGATCGCCTCGGCGTGCGCGGTCGGCGGGAGCGGGCCGAAGGTCTCGGTGAACCGGCCGGCGTCGACCACGAACGGGCGGTCGCGCTGGTACCAGGTCTCGCCCAGCGCACGCACCGTCGGGTTCACCAGACCCAGTACGCGCTGCAGGGTGCGGCCCACCGCGGCCGACTTGTTCGGGCGGCCCAGTTCCGCGAAGAGCAGGTCGAGGAACCGTCGTCCGGTCACCGGCTCGGCGGCGGGAATGTGCCACGCGTGCCCGTCCGCGCGCGGGTCCTCGCCGAGCACCACCAGCCCCTTGGCGAAGTCGGGCAGGTAACCGAACGAGTGCGGCTGGTCCAGCGGTCCCACCCAGCGCGCGACCTTGCCCTGCACCGCGGCGCCGAACACGGTCTCGCCCACCACGCTGTTCACCCCTCGGGGGCCGTAGTAGTCGGACGCCCGGCCGATCGCCACCCGCAGTTCGCCGGCCTCGTGCGCGGCCAGCAGCGACCGGGCCATCGCGGCCCGGACCCGGCCCTTGGGAAAGTCGGCCGCGTAGGGCATGTCCTCGGTCATCGGCGCGCTCACCGGCCCGTACATGTACAGGTTGTCCGCGAACACCAGCTTGGCGCCGGCCGCGGCGGCGCCCGCGCGGATCGCGTCGGTCAGCGGCGGGAACTCGCTCGTCCACCGGGTGTAGGCAGGAGCCGCGCAGTGGTAGACCACCGCGGCGCCGGCACACGCCGCCGTTGCTCCCTCGGTCGTGGTGACGTCGCCGCGATGGACCTCGACGCCCTCGGGCACCGTCAGGCCGCCACTGCGGTTGACCGCACGCACCCGCCGGTCGCGCGAGACGAGTTCGTCGACGACGGTTGCGCCGACCGCGCCGCCGGCGCCGAGAACCACGTGCAGATCGGACCCAGTGGACATGAGGACTCCCGAGGTGGTCCTCCCTGTGGCGCGCGCCCGACCCGGGGAGGGTGATTTTTGATACGGCGTTATGAAACAGCGTTGCGATACTGTTGTCAACATGGGACGGCCACGCGCGCGCGATTGGGACGAACTCCGCGGGGAGTTGCTGGAGGCCGCCGGGAGGCTGCTCGCGCAGGAGGGCCCGCAGGCGTTGAGCACCCGTCGGGTCGCCCACGAGGTGGGCACCTCGACGACCGCCGTGTACAGCCTCTTCCAGGACAAGGCCGGGCTGCTGCGGGCGGTGTTCCTGGACGGATTCGCGGCCCTGGAGCAGCGGTTCGCCGACGTGCCGGTCGACGGCGACCCGGAGGCGGACCTGATCGCGCTGGGCCACGCCTACCGGGCCGCGGCGCGGGCCGACCCGCATCGCTACGACCTGATGTTCGGCCGGCCGATCGCCGACTTCCTCCCGAGCGAGGCGGATCTGGCTCGGATCCAGGGCACGTTCGACACCCTGGTGCGGGCCGTCGACCGCTGCGTGGCAGCCGGCCGCTTCGCGCCGACCGACCCGCACGACACGGCCACCCACCTGAGT
This sequence comes from Embleya sp. L77, assembly GCF_055557415.1. Lineage (NCBI taxonomy): Bacteria > Bacillati > Actinomycetota > Actinomycetes > Kitasatosporales > Streptomycetaceae > Embleya > Embleya sp. L77. The sequence goes on along the minus strand of NZ_CM145710.1, from coordinate 1,338,396 downwards.
GCCCTGGTGCACGGGCTGGCCAGTCTGGAACTGCGCGGTGCGCTGGGCGAGGGGGAGGTGGCCGACCACCGGTGGCGGGTCGCGCTGGAGGCGGCCTGTCGGGGCCACCGCGCGGTGACGTGGGCGGCAGCGCCGGGGTGACGACGGCCCGCGGGCGGAGGTCGGGTCGGCGCGACGCGTGCCGGAAGGGCCGGATGCGACGCCTCCGGCGGGACCCGTTGCCGGTGGGCGAGGTCGAGGTCGGCGCCCGGGTCGGTCCGAGCCCACCCGGGTCCGCCGGACCGGGACCTACTCGTCGTCGAGGTCCGGGTAGTCCGGGAGTTGCCAGTCGCCGCCTCGGGCCGTCTTCGAGTGGCGGGCGACGAGATCGGGGATGCGCAGGAAGCAGGCCAGTGCGGCGGCGGAGTGGAAGGCGTCGATGGCCCACTTGTTCCTGGGCATGGCCAGGCGCAGGAGATGCGGCTTGACGGTTGCCTGGATCTCGTCGACGAAGGGCCGCAGTGTGGTGTCGTAGTTCGCCAGGGCGCTGGGCAGATCATGGGCGTGCCGGCTGATCTCGCCGGCCAGGACGTACGCGCCGACCAGGCCACCGGAGACCCCCATGCCGCTGAAGGGGGAGGCGCAGCGCCTCCATGCGACGGCTCCGCTACCGGAACCCGACGACGACTGGCGTGACTGGTTCGTCGAGAACACGCGAGGCCGCGCCGCACCCTGTTGATGCGTCGCGACGGTGCGCGGCTGCACGCCGGAAGCAGCCCCGGGGGCACCGATCTCGACCGAATCACCCACAAAATGGCCTTTCTGGTCGCGTCCGGCGTGCCTGAGCGAGATGCCCAGATGGCGATGCTGGCCGCCGGCCGCTTCACGATCGGCTCCGTTCTGGAGGAGCAGGCGGACGCCGACCCCGGTGACGGCGCGGGCCATCCCGCCGTCCCGCCGATCGAGCACGAGTCGGCGTTCGAGGAGGGGCTGGCCCTCATCCTGGACGGCCTGGCGAACCGCCTGGGCGAAACCGGCCCCGCGCCCTGCTGAGCCACCGGCGCCTGGGCGAAACCGGCCCCGCGCCCTGCTGAGCCACCGGCGCCGGTCGGGGCTTGGCGGAAATCCGCTCGCCGTTGTCGGTGGGCTTGCCTACGCTCGTGCCATACCACGCGACGACACCTCGGGGGAACCCTCATGAGCATGCCGAACTACACCCAGGACCCACTGGTTCGCCTCGACCGGCACCGGATCGAGTTCACCACCTACCCCGGCGACCACGCCGCACTCGGCTTCGTCGCCACCCGCGCGACCTGCTCGTGCGGCACCTGGGCCTCGAACCGGCCCTGGGAGCGCAGCGATCACCTGCGCGCCTTCGGTCGGCACATGAGCGACGTCCAGGTCATCGCGCACACCGTGCCCGGTGCCTACGCGCAACTCGCGGTGGTCCCGCTGCGCTGCGTCGACGCCGAGCACGCCGCGGCCGTGGTCCGCGACTGGCCCGAGGCGCAGGACGCCGAACACGGCCTGTTCCGGCGCGAGGAGACCGTGTTCATCGCCTACCGGGACGGCGAATTCCCGTGTTCCGTCGCGGTCTGGGCACACCTTCAGGGCCACGTGAGCGACGTGTACGCCGGTCGCCTGTTGCGGGACGTGGCCTGACCGCGGCCGTCGCTTCGCAACAACCGACCCGGTGGAACCATGCCTTGTCGCCCGCTTGGCGGCCGGGCACCGCCGTCACCTCCTTCGTACCCGCGTGAAATCCGGCCCCACGAAGGAGAAACCCCCTGTGAGCACCCCGATTTCCGTCGACCTCCCCACCACGTTCGTCGAGGCCCACGGCCGCCAGGGCGCCTCCGCCCGCGCCTGGCTCGACGCGCTGCCGGGACTGGCCGCGGACCTGCTGGACCGCTGGACCCTGTGCCCGGACGGCCCCGCCGCGCACGGCATGGCCGCGCTCGTGCTGCCGGTGATTCGCGCGGACGGCACACCCGCCGTGCTGAGGCTTCGGCAACCCACCGAGGACGACGCCGGCGTCGCCCTGGGCCTGCGCACCTGGAACGGCGACGGTGTCGTGCACCTGCTCGACCACGACCCGGACTCCGGTGCGATGTTGCTGGAACGGCTGGACGCGAGCCGCACCCTGTCCGCGGTGCCCGACGACGACGTCGCCATGCGTACGCTCGCCGAGTTGACGGCGCGCCTGGTCGCGGTCCCGGCGCCGCCGGGGCTGCGGCACCTGGCGCAGATCGCCGCCGACATGCTCGACCGGACGCCGCGCGCGGTGCCGGCCCTGCGCGACCCCGCCGAACGGCGCCTGGTGCGCACCTGCGCGAGCGCCGTCGCCGAGTTGATCGACGAACCCGGCGACCGACTGCTGCACTGGGACCTGCACTACGACAACGTGTTGGCCGCCGACCGCGAACCGTGGCTGGCCATCGACCCCGAACCACTCGCCGGCGACCCGGGGTTCGAGCTGTGGCCGGCGTTGGACAGTCGGTGGGAGGCCGTCGTGGCCACGGGCGACCCGACCCGCGCGCTGCTCCGCCGCTTCGACCTGCTGACCGAGGTGCTGGATCTGGACCGGCGGCGGGCGGCCGGATGGACGCTCGGTCGGGTGTTGCAGAACGCGTTGTGGGACATCGAAGACGGTCGAAGCACACTGGAACCCGCGCAGGTCACCCTCGCCGAGGCGCTGCTCGGGCGGTAGTACGCGACGGCGCGCCCGACCGCGGACCGCCGGCCCGCCGGCGCGAGCCGATCCGGCGGGCGGGGCGGTGGACGGTTGGCCGCGGTGGTGCGCCGGAGACGGGGGACGGAGATGGTGGGGTCGGGCAAGTGCCCGGTGGGCGCGTTCAGTTCCCGGGATCGGTCGCGGCCGGCCGGAACGGGCCGTCCAGGGCCGCCCATTGGAGCAGCATGATGGTCTTCGCGTCCGCGATGGAGCCGTCCCGGATCATCGCGAGGGCCTGGGCGAAGGGCAGTTCCAGGGTGCTGATGTCCTCGCCCTCGGCGGCGATGCCGCCGCCTTCGCCGGTGGCGCTCCACGGGCCGTAGGGAGCCGCGAAGAAGTGCACGCGCTCGGTGACCGAGCCGGGGCTCATGTACACGTCGAAGACATGCTCGGGAGAGCCGACCCGGTGCCCGGTCTCCTCCTCCGCCTCCCGTCGGATCGCCTCGTCCGGGCTGTCGCCGTCCAGCAGCCCGGCGGCCGTTTCCACGAGCAGCCCGTCGGGATGGCCGTTGACGTAGGCGGGCAGCCGGAACTGGCGGGTGAGCAGCACCGTTCGGCGATCGGTGTCGTAGAGCAGGATCGTGGCCCCGTCGCCCCGGTCGTAGTTCTCCCGCTGCTCGCGGCTCCAATGCCCGTCGGCGTGCCGGTAGTCGAATGTGGTCTTGCGCAGCACGTACCAATCGCAGGACAGCACCTCGACGTCGCGGATCCGCACCCCCGGGTTGCCGGTCAGGTCGCGGCCGTAGCGGTCCAGGCCGGTGCGGCCGCGGCGGTCGGGGACGTCGATGCCCTCGGTCATCGGGGGCTCGGGCGGTCGGGGGCGGGACGGAGGGTGCTCACGACGGTGCTCCTCGGATCGGGTGGTCGGGCCACCGGGCGGACCGGCGTCGGGACACGGGGGTGGAACATGGGTTGGGCCGGTCAGCCCAGGACGGTGTGCACGCCCGCCTTGTGCAGGGCCGCCAATGTGCGCGGCCCGCTCGGATGGGTCGCGGCGTCGTCGGCGGCCCGGTCGGTGACGAAGTCGTCCACCGCGCCGAGCGCGGCGACCCGACCGAAGGCGCGGACGCCCAGCTTGGTGGCGTCCGCCACCACGATCGTGCGGGTGCTGCGGGCGAGTCCGACCTGTTTCACGGCCGCGTCGTCCAGATCGAATTCGGACCAGCCGTGCTCGGCGTGCACGCCGCCGATGGACATCACGAAACAGTCGAAGGCCAACGACTCCAGGGTGCGCAGGGCCAGCGGGCCGACCAGGGAGTGCTCGCCCGGCCGGGAGCGCCCGCCGACGACGAGCAGTTCGATGCCGGGGCGGTCGGCGAGCCGTACCGCGGCCTGGAGGCTGAGCACGGCGACGGTCAGCGGAGCCCGCGCGGCCAGGTGGTCCGCGACATGCACGGTGGTGGTGCCCGCGTCCAGCAACACCCGCGAGCCCGGTTCGACCAGGCCGGCCACGGCCGCGCCCAGCCGGTCCTTCGTGGCCGCCTGCCACGGCTCGCGCGCGGCGAATCCGGCCCCGTCCTCGCGGGCGCGGGCGGCGATCGCGGCGCCGTGCACCCGGCGCACCAGGCCCTGGCGCTCCAGCGTGTCCAGGTCCCGGCGCACGGTCATCTCCGAGACGCCGAGACGCCGGGCGAGTTCCGAGACCGGGATGCGCTCGGAGCCCTGCACGAGGCGAAGGGTCAGGTCCAGGCGGGCGGCGACATCCATGCGCCATTTCTAACATGCTCGTGTGCGATTGAACATCCATGTGTTCGTTCCAGGCGGTCGGCGATCGTCGTCGGGTTCGTGGCGCCCGCGAGACGAATCCGACGACGAGCCGTGCCCCGGCGATCGCGGCCCGCCCGGTCAGCGGAAGGCCGCGACGTGGCGGGCGGCCCAGTCGGCGAAGGTGCGGGCCGGGCGGCCGAGGACCCGTTCCACGTCCGAGCCGACGGCCTGCTCCGCGGGGGTGGGCGTGCCGAGGATGGCGAGCGTGGCGTCGGCCACGGGCTCGGGCATGACGTGCAGGAGGTCGGCGCGGGCCTCATCCCGGGTCTGCTCGACGAAGCGGACGGGTTCGCCGAGCGCACCGGCCAGCACCTCGGCACGCTCGCGCGGGGACAGGGCTCGGGGGCCGGTGAGTTCGTAGGTGCGCCCGTGGTGACCCTCCTCGGTCAGGACGGCCACCGCCACGTCGGCGATGTCGGCCGGGTCGATCGGGGGCAATGCCACGTCGGCGAACGGGGCGGCGACCTCGCGCCGGGTCCGGACGCCCTCGATCCACTGGAACGTGTTGGTGGCGAAGCCGCCGGGGCGCAGCAGGGTCCAGGCCATGCCGGACTCCTTGACGGCTTGCTCGAAGGCGACCGGATGTCCGTACGCCTCCGGTCGGGTGCCCGCGCCCTGCGAGGACAGCAGCACGACGTGCCGCACACCCGCCGCGGCAGCCGCCTTGAGGACACCGTGCGGGTCGTCGCCGGCCACGAGCAGGAACAGCGCCTGCGCGCCGACGAGCGCCTCGGTCAGGCTCGCCGGGTCGGCGAGATCGGCGACGTGGTGCCGCACGCCGGCGGGCGGCTCGATGGTGGGGGCGTTGCGGGAGACCGCGACGACCTGCCGGCCGGCGGCGGCGAGCTGCTCGGTGACGGCGCGTCCGACGTTTCCGGTGGCGCCGGTGATGACGATCATGAGGTTCCCCTTGTGTTCGTGTGCGGGTGTTCCTGTGCGTGTGTTCGTGTGCGGGTGCCGCGGAGTGCTCTCCGAGTGAGTTAGTTGACTAACTAAGAGGGACGCTAGCAAGCGGGAGGACCGCTGTCTATATTTGTTAGTGAGATGACTGACTCAGTGCAGAAGAAGAAGAGCCGGCGCGGAGCCGAATCCGGTCCCGGCAAGCGGGAGCGGCTGGTCACGGCGACCGCGCGCGTGCTGCATCGGCAGGGCGTCGAGCGGACCACCCTGGCGGACATCGCGACCGAGGCCGACGTGCCGGTGGGCAACGTCTACTACTACTTTCGGACCAAGGACCAACTCGTCGAGGCCGCCATCGGCGACCACGAACGGCAACTCCGCGAGCTGATCGCGACATTGGCCGAACTGCCCACGCCCCGTGAGCGGTTGCGGGCGCTGGTCGGCGGCTGGGTGGAGCAGCGCGAACTGGCGGTGCGGTACGGCTGTCCGTTCGGCACGCTGGTCTCCGAACTCGACAAGCGCGAGGACGACTTGGACCGCCGCGCCGCCGAGGTGATGCGCCGGCTCCTGGTCTGGGCCGAGGAACAGTTCCGGGCGATGGGCCACGACGCGGACGCGCGCGAGCTCGCGCTCTCCCTGATCGGCGCCTACCAGGGCATGTCCCTGCTCACCAACACCCTCCGGGACCCGGAGATCATGGTCAGCCAGGGCCGGCGCCTCACCGCGTGGATCGACTCCCTGGCCGCCTGAGCGGCCCGGGTGCGATCCGGCCCGGTTTCGATCCGGCGGACCCGCCGCCCGGAGGAGGCGGGGCGTTGGCGGCCGGGGGAGGCTGTCGGGGACGACGACGGTGTCGGTGTCGGGTCGAGCCCGGCCCGACCGGGCTCGATCGGGTCCGTCCGGATCGGGTCGAGAAAGTTTTTGCGGGCCTGTCGATCCCGCCGCTGCTCGTTCGTCGTCATGGTGTACGGCAACCCGCCGGACGCGGAACGACCGGACAGAGCAGGAGTCGGACCATGAAGTACATGTTGTTGATCCACAGCGGCGCGATCGACGCGGACGGCGGAGCCGCCGAGTGCACCGTCGAGGACTGGATGGCGTACGACAAGGAGGTCAAGGACGCGGGGATCTTCGTGTCCGGCGAGTCGCTCGCGGACCTGATCACCGCGACCACCGTCCGGGTCGATCCCTCGGGTGATCGGACCGTGACGGACGGGCCGTTCGCCGAGACCCGCGAGGTGCTCGGCGGCTTCTACGTGATCGACGTCCCGGACCTCGACGCCGCGCTCGACTGGGCCGCGCGTTGCCCCGGTGCGCGCGGCGCCGGCGCGGTCGTGGTGCGGCCGATCGCCGACTTCGCGGGCTGACGGGGATGGACGAGCGAGCCGCCGGTCCCGAGGTGCCCCCGGGAGGACCCGGCGACGGGCCCGCCGAGGGGGTCCGGGGGGCGTCGGTGGATGCGTCCGTCGAGTCGGTGTTCCGGGAGGAAGGGGGTCGGCTGCTCGCGTCCCTCGCCCGCCGCTTCGGGGACCTGGACCTGGCCGAGGAGGTCGCGTCCGAGGCGATCGAGGCGGCGCTGGTGCACTGGCCCGTCGACGGTGTGCCGGACCGACCGGGAGCCTGGCTGCTGACCACGGCCCGGCGCCGGGCGGTCGACCGGCTGCGTCGCGACCGCACGTACGCCGCCCGGCTGGCGGTATTGCAGGTGGAGGCGGATCGGGCCGATCCCGCGCCGCCGGCGGATGCCGGCGACGACCTGCCCGACGAGCGACTCCAGCTGTTCTTCACGTGCGCCCACCCCGCCCTGCCCGCCGAGGACCGCGGCGCGCTGACGCTGCGCTGCCTCGCCGGGCTGACCACGCCCGAGGTGGCCCGGGCGTATCTGGTGCCGACCGCGACGATGGCTCAGCGGATCGTCCGGGCGAAGAAGAAGATCCGCGAGGCGCGCATCCCGTTCCGGGTGCCCGGTGCGGACGAGCTGCCGGAGTGCCTGCCGGGTGTGCTCCAGGTGATCTACTCGATCTTCACCGAGGGCTACACGGCCAGCTCCGGCCCGCACCTGCAGCGGCTCGACCTCGCGGAGGAGGCGATCCGGCTGGCCCGGATCCTGCGCCGGTTGTTGCCCGCCGAGCGTGAACTCGCCGGGCTGCTCGCGCTGATGCTGCTGATCCACGCGCGGCGCGCGGCCCGGACCGATCCCGACGGCGCCGTCGTGCTGCTCGACGACCAGGACCGGGGTCGATGGGACCGGGCGATGATCGAGGAGGGTCGGGGCCTGGTGGTCGCCGCGCTGAGCGGGGGTCCGCCCGGGCGGTACGGGGTGCAGGCCGCGATCGCCGCGCTGCACGACGAGGCCGCGAACGTGGCGACCACCGACTGGCCGCAGGTGGTGGCGTTGTACGACGTCCTGCTCGTACTCACCCCGTCGCCGATCGTCGCGCTCAACCGGGCCGCGGCGGTGGCGATGCGGGACGGCCCGGAGGCGGGCCTGGCGTTGCTGGACGAGCTGGCGGACGAGCCGAGGTTGCGCGGCTACCACCCCTTCGCGACCGCCCGGGCGGATCTGCTGGGCCGCCTCGGTCGCCGCGCCGAGGCGGCGGCGGCCTACCGCGAGGCGCTGGACCTGGCCGGTACCGAACCCGAACGGGCACACCTGCGACGCAGATTGCGGGCGCTCGGAGCGCCCGGGAAGGCCGGGAAGGCCGAGGGCTGCGAGGGCTCCGAGGCGGATCCGACCGACGACGAGTGACGGCCGAGTGGCCGACCCGATCACCACATCTGCGACCCGAGGAGAACCGGACATGGACCGCGACCAGATCCTTGCGTGGGTACAAGCGGAACGACTGAGCCTCGCCGATCTCTTCGACGACCTCGACGAGCGGGAGTGGACAGCTGCCTCGCTCTGCGGAGAATGGACGGTGCGCGAGGTGGCCGCGCACCTGACCACGTCGACGCGTACGACGCTGCCGGGCATGATCAAGGGCGCGATTCGGGCCCGGGGCGACTTCGACCGGATGGTCGCCGACGAGGCCCGGGAGCTGGCCGTCCGGTTCACCCCGGCGGAGCTGGTCGCGCAGATCCGGGAGACCGCGGGTTCGGCACGTCGTGCGCCGATGGCCGCTCCGTTGGACCCGCTGGCCGACGCGCTCGTGCACGGACAGGACGTCGCCAGGCCGCTCGGGCGCGTGCGCACCATGCCCACCGAGCCGGCGCTCGCGGCGCTCGGCCACGTGCTGACCAGCCCGTTCTACGGTGCGCGCAAACGCTTCCGAGGCACGCGCGTGGTGGCCACCGACGCACAGTGGTCGGCGGGCAAGGGTCCCGACGAGATTCGCGGCCCCGCCGCCGACCTGCTCCTCCTGGCCACGGGCCGCCCGGCCGGCCTCGACACCCTGTCCGGACCGGGATTGCAGCGGGTCGCGGCGACGCTGTAGGGCGAGGTTGTGCGGGCGACGCGGTGAGCGGGTGCACGCCGGCCCGCGGGGCGGTCCGGATCGGGCGGACGGGGACCGGCGGGTGGGGCTATTCGTCGGCGTCGCCGAGGAATTCCATGCCGTCCAGGACGGTCACCACGACGACGACCATGACCCCGCGCAGCACGCCGTACTCGATCAGCAGCGCGGGGGCGACCATCGCCTGCCGGGTGTCGTCGTCGGGGCCGATCGGGGCGGACGCCTTGGTGTAGGGATTGCGGGCCAGGACCCGGAGGGCCTTGGTGAGCTGCTCGCGGCGCTCGGGCGGAAGCGAGTCGCGAACGGTGGCCGCCGTTTCGGTGTACTCCACGCGGTACGGGCCGCTCGGATGCGCCTTCACGGTGCCCTCCTTCCCCTGCCGTTCCGGTCTGTGCCGTTTCGGTCTGTGGCGTTCCGGTCCTGAGGGGACGGTAGCCGGTGCTCGACGCGGTGACCAGATCGGGGACGGATCGACGGCTCCGGGGATTCGGTCGCCGGCCGTCGATTGTCAAGCATCGGCGCCCGGGCATCGGGTGGGGTTCGGACGGTGCGGGTCCGGCCATTCCGGCTATTGCGGCCATTCCGGGGGAGATGTGCGGTTGGCGGGCGCGGCCTCTGGTCAAGATACCGACCAGTCGGTACCTTCACGAGGCGTGGGCGTCGCGACCCACTCACTCTCACAGCAGGGATTCCGTCATGCCCGAAGCAGTCATCGTCTCGACCGCCCGTTCGCCGATCGGCCGCGCGGTCAAGGGTTCGTTGAAGGACGTCCGGCCCGACGACCTGGCCGCGCTGATGGTTCGGGCCGCGTTGGACAAGGTCCCGGGCCTGGACCCGCACGACATCGCCGACCTGATGCTCGGCTGCGGCGGCCCCGGCGGTGAGCAGGGCTTCAACATGGGCCGCAACGTCGCGGTCATGTTGGGCATGGACCACCTGCCCGGGACCACCATCACCCGCTACTGTTCGTCGTCGTTGCAGACCACCCGGATGGCGATGCACGCGATCAGGGCGGGCGAGGGCGACGTGTTCGTCTCGGCCGGCGTCGAGTCGGTGTCCAGTGCCGCACTCAAGGGCAGCAGCGACTCGCTCCCCGACACCCGCAACCCCCTCTTCGCGCCGGCCGAACTGCGCTCGGCCGAGCGGTCCGGCGCCGGGACCGCGCCCTGGACCGATCCGCGCGAGGAGGGTGTACTCCCGGACGTCTACATCGCGATGGGCCAGACCGCCGAGAACCTCGCGCAGTACAAGGGCATTTCCCGGGCCGAGCAGGACGAGTTCGCGGTCCGCTCACAGAACCTGGCGGAACGGGCGATCGCGGACGGCTTCTGGGCCGAGGACATCACCCCGGTCACGCTCGCCGACGGCACCGTGGTGAGCAAGGACGACGGCCCGCGTGCGGGCACCACGCTGGAGGGCATCTCCGGGCTCAAGCCGGTCTTCCGTCCGGACGGCACGGTGACGGCGGGCAACGCGTGCCCGCTCAACGACGGCGCCGCGGCGTTGGTGGTCATGTCGGACACCAAGGCGCGCGAGCTGGGCCTGACCCCGCTCGCGCGGGTGGTCTCCACCGGGGTGACCGGACTGTCGCCGGAGATCATGGGCTACGGCCCGGTCGAGGCGTCCCGGCAGGCGCTGCGCAACGCCGGTCTCACCGTCGCGGACATCGATCTGGTGGAGATCAACGAGGCGTTCGCCGCGCAGGTGATCCCGTCGTACCGTGATCTGGGCTTCGACCTGGACAAGGTCAACGTCAACGGCGGCGCGATCGCGGTCGGCCACCCGTTCGGGATGACCGGTGCGCGGATCACCAGCACCCTGATCAACTCGCTGCGGTGGCACGACAAGCAGTGGGGCCTGGAGACCATGTGCGTCGGCGGCGGCATGGGCATGGCCATGGTCCTCGAACGCCTGAGCTGACCCGAGCACCGACCCGATCCAGGGCCTAACGGTGGTCCGGGTCGGCGGTGTCGTGCGGGCCGGGGCGGCGGGGGCGATACTGCTGGGCGCCCTTGCGGTCGCGGACGGCGACGCCCAGGGTGCGCAGCCCGTCCAGCGCGTCCTCGGCCGCCCCGGCCTGCTTGTCGGTCAGGGCCCGCTTGCGGGCGCGGAGCAGGGCGTGGGCGGCCTCGTCGAGGTCGGGGGTGCCGTCCACCCAGGTGGTGAACTCCGCCTCGCGCGGATCGGTGGTGCCGCGCCACGGATAGTCGAACCGGGCGAAGGCGTCGTGCAGCCGGCCGGTGGGCAGGTCGGTCGCCTGGACCCGGGCGAGTTCGGTCTCGATCGGGTCCAGGGCGACCAGGTCCCGGCCGTCGGTGAAGACGGCGTGGATCCGCTCCCGGAGTATGTGCAGGCCGGAGCCGTCCCGATGGATCGCGACGTGGTCCTCGGCCACGGTCACCACCGGGCTCTCCCGGCGAGCGTCGGCGGCCATCCAGGCCCCGAGGCTCGCGCCGAGTACGGACAGGATCGGTACGGCCCAGTGCGTCGGCAGCCGCGCGGCCAGCCGCAGCGGGCCGGGTGCGGAGCCGACCAGATCGATCAGCCAGTCCACGAACGGCGCGACCGCGAATCCGGCGCCGAAGCCGAGCAGTGTGGTGCCGACGCCGATCAGCCAGAGCCACACCGACGGCATCCGCACCGTGAGGGCCTGCTCATCGGGCTTTGTGCGGCCCATGCCTTCTCCTTGTCTCGCTCGGCTTTGCTTCGTTCGGCTCTGTCTCGTCCGGGCTTGTCTCGTCCGGGCCTGGCTCAGCCGGTTCTGCGTTGTCCGGTCTTGCTTTCGGCCCTGGCCCGGGCGCCAGGTAGCGCGCGACGGTGCGGCGCAGTGCGGGTGTGGCGTCCCGATCGGGATCGGCGCCCAGGTACACGGCGTCGACCACGGTCTGGATCCACCCGGCCGCCTCGTTCGGGTCCAGTGCCGCGTCGATCGTGCCGTCGGCGATGCCCCGGGCGATCAGGCCGGCCAAGCCGTCCCGGACGACCGCCTCGGTCCGGGTGACCACCTCGACCAGTTCGGGATCCCGGCCGACCTGGCGCAGCAGTTCCACGAGCAGGCCGGCGGCGCTCGGGTCGCGGGCGTCGGCGGCGAGTTCGGTGACGAGTTCGACGATCGCCTCGGCCGGGTGTTCGGCATCGGCGAACCGGGCGATGCGTTCGTGGGACAGCGGGAGGTCCCGTTCGAACACGGCGCGGAACACCGCCCGCTTGTCCGGGAAGTAGTAGAAGACACTCGCCGCACTGAGACCGGCCGCACGAGCGATGTCGGCGACGGTCGTCGGCTCGAACCCCTGTTCCGCGAAGAGCCTGGCGGCGGCGAGCGTGATCGCTTCGCGGCGCTGGGCGGTGCGGCCGGGGTCCACGGTGCGGGGCACTGCGCTTGCCCTTCGATTCGATGACTGATCGGTCAATCGAAGAATAGCAGGCGGGCCTTCGGGGGTGGCGGGAGGACAGGACCCGGGCGGCCGGGCTCAGGGGGTGGGCGGGCCGCAAGTAGTCCGGGTATCGGGCAGGGCGGCGTCGGTGGCGATTTCGGCCTCCGCCCTGGTCGTGGCCGTCGTGTTGGTCTCGGCCTCCGACTCGATCTGCGGCCGGGCCGCCGTCGCCGTTTCCGTCGCCGACTCGCTCTCCGTTTCCGTCCCGGCGAGATGGTCCTCGTAGACGCCCACCTTGTAACCGATCAGGTCGAGGCACTTGTGCAGCTGCTCGATCTGGGCGGCTATCCGGGACTGGTGCTCGCGGAGGATGGCCAGTCGGGCGCGTTCGGTGCCCTCGCCGGCGCGGGCCAGTTCGGTGTACTGGCGGATGGCGGGGATGGGCATGCCGGAGCCGCGCAGGATCATGCACATGTTCAGCCAGGCGATGTCGTGTTCGGCGTACACGCGTCGGCCGGCCGGGTTGCGGCGGACCGGATTGGCCAGGATGCCCTCACGCTCGTAGAAGCGCAGGGTGTCGATGCTCAGGCCGGTGCGGGTGGCGACCTGGCCGATGGTCAGGTCCTCGTGGGTGTCGGTCACGGGTCTCAGGATGGGACTTGACCTGGAGTCGAGTCCAGCTCGTAGATTTCCGGTCGGGAACGCTTCCGCGTCCGGGAGCCCGGGCGCACCCACGGCGATTGCCCGACCCCCGTCCGGACGGCCCGTGCCCGGCGCGGTGGGGGGCTGCGGGATCGCCCACCCGGCGGGCCGCCCGGTGGCCGGCCCGTGGGAACACGCACGCACGTACACAAGGAGCACGATCATGCGCTACCGCACTCTCGGCCGCACCGGTATTCAGGTCAGCGTGCAGGCCCTCGGCACGATGATGTTCGGGATGGTGGGCAATCCCGACCACGACGACTGCGCTCGAATCGTGCACTCCGGGTTGGACCACGGGATCAACTTCGTCGACACGGCCGACATGTACTCGGCCGGCGAATCCGAGGAGATCGTCGGCAAGGCCCTGGAAGGACGGCGCGACGACGTGGTCCTGGCGACCAAGGTGCACTTCCCGATGGGGGAAGGCATCAACCGGGGCGGCAACTCGCGGCGTTGGATCACCACGGCGGTCGAGGACAGCCTGCGGCGGTTGCGGACCGACTGGATCGACCTGTACCAGATCCATCGTCCGGACGAGTCGACCGACGTCGAGGAGACCCTCTCCGTCCTGACCGACCTGGTGCGGCAGGGCAAGATCCGCGCCTTCGGCTGCTCGACGTTCCCGGCCGAGGACGTGGTCGAGGCCCATCACGTGGCCGAGCGTCGTGGGTTGCAGCGGTTCCGGACCGAGCAGCCGCCCTACTCGATCCTGGCCCGGGGCATCGAGGGCTCGTTGTTGCCGGTGTGCGAGCGCCTGGGCATGGGTGTGCTGACCTGGAGTCCGCTGGCGTCCGGGTTCCTCACCGGCAAGTACCGCAAGGGCGGCCCGATCGACCTGACTTCCGGTCGGGCCGGGCTCAACCCCGGGCGCTTCGACCCGGCACTGCCCGTGAACGCGGCCAAGCTCGACATCGTCGAGCAACTGGTCGAACTGGCCGAGGAGATCGGCTGCACGCTGCCCGAACTCGCGGTCGCCTTCCCGACGGCGCACCCGGCGGTCACCTCGGTCATCATCGGGCCGCGCACCATGGAACAGCTCGAAGGGTTGGTCAAGGGCGCGACGCTCACCCTGGACGACGCGACGCTCGATCGCATCGACGCGATCGTTGCGCCGGGTACGAACGTGTACCACCCGGACGGCGCGTGGACCCACCCGGCACTGGCCCGAAGCGCCCTGCGCCGACGCCCCCTCACCGACCGCGCGGCCGGCTGACCGACCGGCGCGCCTCACGGCTTCGGCGGCTTGTACTCGCAGTACTCCCGCCGACAACGCACGCCGTGAGCCCGGTCCCACGGACAGGCGTCCCGTTCGACAGACCGGGGGTGGGGCGGCGTGGGGGGGCTCGGGGTTCGCGGGGAACTTTGTTCGGGGGTTGGCCGACTGTGTGTGTGGGTTCGCGTTTGCGGGCGACTGTCGGTACTTCCGGGGAGCGAAACTGTGCGGGGCAGCAAGGTGTGTGGCGTGGCCGCCGTGGTGGTTTTGTTCGCGACGGCGTGTGGGGGCGATTCGAAGGACACGGACGGTGCGGCCTCCGGCCCGACCGTGGCGGCGACGAGGCCGGGTGCCGGTGGGGCGTCCGGCTTTCCGGTGAAGGTGGCGGACTGCGCCGGTGTCGAGACGACGTTTGCCGAGGCGCCGAGGAAGGTGGTCACCAGCAACGCCTCCAGCCTGGAGATGTTGTTCTGGCTCGGCGCCGGGGACCGGGTGATCGGCACCGGCTTCCCGCCCGGCAAAGGCGCCATGCCGGCGCAGTTCTCGGCCCAGGCGGGCAAGGTCCGGGTGCTCGGCGACATGGTGATTCCCAAGGAGCAGTTGCTCGGCTCGGGCGCCGATCTCTACATCGACACCTTCGCCGACATGGGCGGCATGGGAGCGATGGGCGCGGGGCCCTCGCCGAAGGAGTTCGCGGCGGCCGGCATCAAGCACATCTATCTCAAGTCCACCGCCTGTGCGAGCAAACGCCCGGGCCCGCAGCAGGACTTGGCCGCGGTCGAGGCCGACATCCGGGAACTGGGCGCGGTGACCGGGACTTCCGCCAGGGCCGAAGAACTCGTCGCCGGCATGGAACAGACCCTGGGCACGGTGCGCACCGCGCTCGCGGGCGTGCCGCAGGACCGGCGGCCGACCTACTTCTTCTTCGACTTCGACGCCGGTACCAAGCAGCCGATCGCGGTATGCGGCAAGCAGGTTGCCAACGCGGTGATCACCCAGGCCGGAGCGCGCAACGTGTTCGCCGATTGCGCCGGCGACTTCAAGCCCGTCTCGTGGGAGGACGTGGTGGCGAAGAACCCGGACTGGATCCAGTTGGGTGTACGGAACAAGGGCAGTGCCGAGGACAACGCGAAGGCATTCGACGAGGCCGAACGCTTTCTGCGCACGTTCGACGCGACCAAGGGCCTGAACGCGGTGCGGGACAGGAAGTTCGTCCGGATCGGTTCCGAGAGCACCACGATCGCCGGGGTCCGCAACGCCGACACGGTGCGGCGGATCGCGAGCACGATCCACCCGGGACTGGTCCCACCCGCGCCGGCCGCAGGGTAGAGGCCGATGGTTTCGGTATTCGAGCGCAGGGCCCGACGCCGAACCGAGGCGGTGCCTGCGCCCGCTGCCCAGGTCGGCGACGACCGGGCCCGCCCGGCGCGCACCGCGTGGGTGGCCGTGGTGCTGGCCGTGCTCCTGGTCGTCGGATTGACCTCGGCTGTGTCGCTGGGATCGGTGGACATTCCGATCGGCGAAGTGTGGTCGGTGGTGGGGCGACGGCTGACCGGCGAGGCGCCCGAGCCCGGCACCCGCGATCTGATCGTGTGGCAACTTCGGCTGCCGCGAGCCTTGTTGGCCGCCGTGGTCGGCGCCGGACTGGGACTGGTGGGCACCGCCGTCCAAGCGCTGGTGCGCAATCCGCTCGCCGATCCGTACCTGCTGGGCATCTCCTCCGGCGCCTCGCTCGGCGCGGTCGCGGTGATCGTGCTCGGCGCGGGCACCGGAGGGGTGCTCGGCTACGGGCTGTCCGCCTCGGCGTTCGCCGGCGCGTTGGCCACTTTCGCGCTGGTGTGGGCGCTGGCTCGGCGCGGCGGCGGATTCTCCCCGCTGCGCCTGGTGCTGGCCGGGATCGGGGTGGGCCAATTCCTGTCCGGATTCACCAGCTTCCTGGTCCTGCAGGCCGGCGACGAGCAGCAGACGCGGGGCGTGCTGTTCTGGCTGATGGGCAGCCTCAGCGGGGCGCAATGGGAGCAACTGGCGCTGCCCACCGCCGCGGTGGCGCTCGGTCTGCTCGGGTTGCAGTCCCGGGCCCGGGCGCTGAACGCGCTGTCGATGGGCGACGAGACGGCGGCCGGACTGGGCGTGGACGTGGCCCGGCTGCGGCGTGAACTGTTCGCGGTGACCAGTGTGCTGACCGGTGTGCTGGTCGCCGTCTCGGGGGCGATCGGCTTCGTCGGACTGATGGTTCCGCACGTGTGCCGGTTGCTGATCGGCGGCGATCACCGCCGACTGCTGCCCGTCTCCGCGCTGTTCGGCGCGGTGTTGCTGGTGGCGGTGGACACGCTGGCCCGTACGGCGGTGAGTACCCAGGAGTTGCCGATCGGCGTGGTCACCGCCGTGATCGGTGCACCGGTACTGCTGCTCCTGCTCGACCGACGGCTGGAGACGCGATGACGGGCGGCGGCGGGCGGGAGAGCGCGGGCGAACGAGCGGGCGGCGGAATGAGCGACCGAGCGGACAGCGGAATCGGCGACGGAACCGGCGAGGGAGCGGGCGCGGGGTTCGGCGCGGCGCGGACGCGGATCACCGTGGAGGATCTGCACATCACCCTCTCCGGGCGGGACATCCTGACCGGAGTCGGGCTGATCGCGGCCGGCGGCGAGATCACCGGCCTGGTCGGCCCCAACGGCAGCGGCAAGTCCACCCTGTTGCGCACGGTGTATCGGCACCTGAAGCCGCAGGCCGGCCGGGTTCTGCTCGGCGACCGGGATCTGCGGGCGATGACCCCCGCGGCGGCGGCCCGGCATGTGGCGGCGCTGCCGCAGGAGCGGGAGAACGACTTCGACTTCACCGTGCGTGAGGTGGTCGCGATGGGTCGTACGCCGTATCAGAAGGCGTTCGCGGGCGACAGCGCCGCCGACCGGGCGGCGGTGCTGATCGCCTTGGTGCAGGCCGGCGTGGAGGCGCATCAGGGTCGACGGTTCTCCACGCTGTCCGGAGGCGAGCGGCAACGGGTCCTGCTGGCCAGGGCGTTGGCCCAGGAGCCGGACGTGTTGGTGCTGGACGAGCCGACCAACCATCTCGACGTGCGGCATCAGGTCGAACTCCTGGCGCTGCTGCGCGCCCAGGAGCGGACCACGCTGATCGCGCTGCACGATCTCAACGCGGCGGCCTCGGTGTGCGATCGGCTGCACGTGCTGCACGACGGTGCGTTGCGGGCGTCCGGTACGCCGCGCGAGGTGCTCACCCCGGAATTGCTCGCCGAGGTGTTCGGCATCCGCGCTGTCGTCCTCGACCATCCGCTGACCGGCGACCCGCTGATCGCGGTCGACCATCGAACGCCGGCTCCGCCGCCGCCGGCCCCGCGGCCGGTGGGGCGGATCAGGGGGGCTCCGCCGGGGTCGGGACGATGTCGAGGCGGGTCGGGCCGTTGACCATCAACGAGGGGATCGGCGGCGGGGGTTGGTCGGGGTGGGCGAGAGCAACCCGCGGGAGGCGGTCGAACAGGGTGGTCACCGCGATGCGGGTCTCCAACCGGGCCAGATGTGCGCCGAGGCAGAAGTGCGGACCGTATCCGAAGGCGAGGTGCGCCTTGTCGGTGCGCGTGGGATCGAACGTGTCGGGTGCGTCCGAGTGCACCGCGGGGTCCCGGCCGGCGGCGGCGAAGGCGATGATGATCGCATCACCCCGACGGATCGACACACCCTCGCCCAACTCGATGTCTTCGATCGCATAGCGCAACGGCAGGTACATGACCGGGCCTTCGTGCCGCAGCGTCTCCTCGATCACGTCGGTCCAACCGATGCCGCCCGCCCGGAGCCGAGCCGCCTGCTCGGGGTGGGTGAGCAATTCGGACAGGACGCTGGTGATCAGATTGACCGAGGTCTCGTAGCCGGCGCCGAGCATCAGGAAGAGCGAGTCGAGGAGTTGCTGCTCCGAGGATTCTTCCTGGTCGGCCGCGGTCGGGATCAGCAGATCACTGGTCAGGTCGGCGCCCGGGTGCTCCCGCTTGTACTTCAGCAACTCGACCAGCCTGACCTGGAGTTCACCCTGCCGCAGAACCGCCTCGGGGGCGTCGATGGTGGTGTCCAGGATCGCGTCGATCGCGGTGCCCAGCCCGGCGCGCAGGTGGTCCGGTACGCCGAGCAGGTCGCAGATGACGGTCATGGTCAGCGGCAACGACAGGGCTTGGCGCACGTCGACGCTTTCGCCCGGCGGTACGGCCGCCAGCGCGTCGACCAGACGATCCGCTGTCGCCTGAACCCGCGGGCGCATCGCCTCGACCCGTCGGGGCGCGAAGGACGGCGCGACCCGGGCGCGCAGTCGGCGGTGTTCCTCGCCGTAGGTGTTCGCGAGACTCTGCTGGAGCGCCACCGAGGCCATCGGCCAGCCGTCGGGCAGTTCGGCCAGTCCGGGCCAGTGCCGGCGGAAGTCGCGGGAGACCCGGGGATCGGTGGTCAGCGCCTGGATCACGCCGAACCGGGTGATCGACCAGGCCCTTACCCCTCCCGGGTGTTCGACCAGGACGGCCGGTCCTCGAGCGCGCAGAGCCGCGGCCTCGGCATGCGCGGCGCGGGCGGTGGGGTCGAGCACGGGGCATCGGTGAACGGGTTCCGCCGACATGCCAGGCTCCCTTCGAGGGGAACGTGCGGAGTGGTCGCCGCGCCCACAAAGCTTGCGGCGCAGTCGTGTTCGCGAACCACGCCGACGTCCGAGGACGCCGCATACCCCTCCCTTCTACGCCTGGTTCCGCACCCTGACAACACCGCGGACGGAGTGGGTCGGCTCGGGTGCCGGTCGGATCCGCCCGTGCGGGGGTGCGTCCAGGCGAAAGGCCGATGCAAGCGATAGTCGAGGTTGCGCCGCTTTAATGGGTCGGTACCTCGTGGCGGCGCCGGCGCCGCCGGGGGAGTACCGCTGCGCGAGGTCCGGCAACACGAGCCGAGAGAGTTCGGAACTCTCCCGAGAACGACGGGAGTCGTGGGTCGGCCGACCGGTCGACCGGGATCGACGGGCCGGGTGCGACGCGAGAACCGCAGGAGTGTGCGATGTGCGATCCCCGGGCGGATGTCCGGGGGTGCTTGCAGTCACGAGTCGAGGTCGACGGAACCTCGCGTCGATCGACGACTCGGGAAACGGGGAAGCCATGACGACCACTGCCACCACCGGGATTCCGGAGCAACGCGAAGCCACATCGGCGCAGCCGCCGGTGTCCGATCCGGTCGATGCGCGCGATCCGCGACTACGGTTGCGCCGGTTGCTCGACGCGGACGGGGTGCGGGCCCTGCCGGGGGAGGATCCGGCCGGGGTCTACGCGGTGTCCGGTCGGATCGATGGCGCCCGGGTGATCGCGTACTGCACCGATGCGACGGTGATGGGCGGCGCGCTCGGGTGGGCGAGTGCCGAGCGCATTTCGCGGGCGGTGGACACGGCGGTGCGCGAGCGTTGCCCGGTGGTGGGCCTGTGGCATTCCGGCGGCGCCAAGCTCGCCGACGGGGTGGAGTCGATGGACGGCGTGGGCCGGATGTTCGCGGCGATGACCCGTGCCTCGGGCCGGGTTCCGCAGATCTCGGTGGTGCTCGGGCCGGCCGCGGGCGCCGCCGCGTACGGCCCCGCGCTGACCGACATCGTGGTGATGGCGCCGGCCGGCCGGATGTTCGTGACCGGGCCGGACGTGGTGCGCAGCGTCACCGGCGAGGAGATCGACATGGCGGGCCTGGGCGGCCCGGAGGCACACGCCAGACGTTCGGGCGTGGCGCACGTGAGCGCCGGTTCCGAGGACGAGGCGTACACCCACGCACGTCGGCTGGCCGGGTTCTTCGCCCGGCCCGGCCGGTTCGATCCGGACGCCGCACGCGGCCGTACCCGGGACCTGCGCGCGCTGCTGCCGGAGTCGGCGCGCCGGGCCTATGACGTACGCCCGTTGGTGCACGCGATCGTGGACGGCTCGGGTCCGGAGGACTTCACGGAACTCCAGTCGCACTGGGCGCCGAACATCGTGGTCGGCTTCGGTCGGATGGCCGGGCGCAGCGTCGGGGTGATCGCCAACAACCCCCTGCGCAAGGGCGGTTGCCTGGACTCGTTGTCGGCCGAGAAGGCGTCGCGGTTCGTCCGGATGTGCGACGCCTTCGGAGTCCCGCTCGTGGTGCTCGTGGACGTGCCCGGCTATCTGCCGGGGGTGGGCCAGGAGTGGGGCGGGGTGATCCGGCGCGGCGCCAAGCTGCTGCACGCGTTCGCCGAAGCCGAGGTGCCGCGGGTGACCGTGGTCACCCGCAAGTCGTACGGCGGTGCCTACATCGCGATGAACTCCCGTTCCCTGGGTGCCACCGCCGTGTTCGCGTGGCCGGAGGCCGAGGTCGCGGTGATGGGTGCGGAGGCCGCGGTGGGCGTCCTGCACCGCAAGCGGCTTGCCGCCGTGCAGGGGGCGGCGCGCGAGGAACTCCTGGCCGCGCTGGTCGCCGAGCACGAGCGGATCTCCGGCGGCGTCGGCCGGGCCGTGGACTTCGGCGTGGTGGACGACGTGATCGAACCGAAGGACACCGTGGAGCGGGTCGTGGAGGCACTGGCCGGCGCACCCGCCGGTCGCGGCCGACACGGCAACATCCCCCTTTGAGCCATCCTTCCCCACCCGGTGGCGCCGTCCCCCCGTGCGGCGCCACCGGGTCCTTCCTGCGGATCGACGGGTTCCCGACGAGTTCCGGGACCGGCGAGGCCGCTCGATCGGCGAGGCCCCTCGATCAGCGCGGCCCCTCGATCCGCGAGGCCCCCTCGATCGGCGCGGCCCCTCGATCGAGCGGACCCGGCGATCCGGGGGCCGGCGATCGAGAGGCCCTGACGATCGGCAGGATCAGGAATCGGGCAGGAGCACGACCCGTCTGCCGTGCAGGAGTCCCTGTTCCATGCGGCGATGGGCTTCCGCGGCGGCGCTCAGCGGAAGGCGCTCGACGGCACGGGCGCGCAGCCGACCGCGGGCCACGAGACGGTTGATGGTGACCGCGGCTTCGGCGAGTTCGCCGGAATGGGCGTGCGAGATGACGAAGCCGGCGATCGAGCAGTCCTTCATGTACAGCCGGCGCGCCGGTAGTTCGGTCTCGGCCCGGGAGACGGCCAGCATGACGATTCGCCCGCGCGGAGCCAGCAGTTCCACCGCGGCGGTGAGGTCGTTGCGGCCGGAGGTGTCGAAGTGGGCGTCGACACCGTCGGGGCACGCCCGGGCGAGGAGCGTGCCGAGCTTGGGGTCGCGGTAGTCGAAGACCTCCGCCGCTCCCAGGCTCCGGCAATGATCCAGGTCGGAGGCCGCCGCGGTGGCGATCACCCGGGCGCCGGCCTCGGTGGCCAGTGTCACCAGGGCACTGCCGACGTTGCCCGCCGCGCCGAGCACCAACACCGTTTCGCCGGCCCGGACCCGGCCGTGGGTGAACAGGGCGAGATAGGCGGTTGCCGCCGGGTGCACCACCGCGACGGCCTCGATCGGGTCGACGCCGACCGGGAGGTGGTACAGCCGGTCGGCGGCCACCACCGCCTGCTCGGCGGCGGCGCCCTGCCTGCCGGCGTGTCCCAGGCTGTTGGCCCACACCCGATCGCCGACGGCGAATCCCGTCGCGCCGGATCCGGCGAAGGCCACGGTGCCGACCAGGTCCCGGCTGATCACCAGCGGGAAGGTGACGGGCGTTCGGAAGACGCCCGAGCGAAGCAGGATGTCGACCGGGTTGACGGTGCTGGCGACGACGTCGACCAGGACGTCCGTGGGACCCGGTGTCGGCGAAGGCAGTTCGCCGTAGCGGATGTTCTCCGCCGGGCCGAGGGTCTCGATGAAGGATGCACGCATGGTCACCGAGTGTTGCGGATCTCCGAGTCGGGCCACACCCCTATCAACCGGACACGCAGTCGTGCCCCCTCATCGGCGCGGCGGGCTCCCGACCCCTAAATCCCGTCCGGCGGATCCTGGTGCGGCCGGGGTGCGCCGGTCGGGGTCCGGCGAAGCGCCCGGTCCACGAGGGGTCCGGCGGCGCCGGTGTACGTGGTCGGATCGCCCAGGCGGGCCAGTTCGTCGGCGTCCAGGACGCCCCGCAGTTCCGGTGCGGCGGCGAGCAGTTCGGCCAGAGGCCGGCCGGACGCGGCGGCGCGGTCGGATGCCTCGGCGGGCAACCGCCGGGCGGCGGCCCGACCGAGCAGCGGGGCGAGTGTCGCGGCGATCCGCTCGGAGACGATCCGACTGCCGGTCAGGGCCAGGTTTCGGGCCATCCGCTCCGGGTGCACCTCCAAGCCCTCGGCCAACTCGACCGCGGTGTGCGCCGCGCCGCCGGTCAGGCGCAGGCATTCGCGCAGCAGGTTCCACTCGGCGTGCCACACACCGGCCGCGCGCTCGTCCTCGGTGACCAGACACTGGGTCAATCCCGCTGCCATGACCGGTACTTGGAGCGCAGCGGAGCGAATCAGGGTGGCCAGTACCGGATTTCGCTTGTGCGGCATCGCGGAGGAGCCGCCGCGGCCGGCGACCGGGCCTTCGCTCACCTCGCCGACCTCGGTCCTGGTCAGCGACAACACGTCGACCGCGATCTTGCCCAGCGCGCCGGCGGTGAACCCGAGAGCCGCGGCCAGATCGGCGATCGGCGTGCGCAGCGCGTGCCACGGCAGGGTCGGCCGGGACAGCCCGGTTTCCGCGGCGACGGCCTCGACGAGCCGATCCGGGTAATCGCCGGCGTCTCCGGCGTCGGCGCCGTCGATCCGGGCGTATTCCAGGTAGCCGGCCAACGTCCCCGCCGCGCCGCCGAGCGCCACCGGCAGGCCGTGGTCCAGGACTCGGCCCAGGCGCCGGTCCGCGTCCAGCACCAACGCGCGCCATCCCGCGGCCTTGAGGCCGAAGGTGGTGGGGACGGCGTGCAGGGCGAGCGTACGCCCGGCCATCGCGGTGTCCCGGTGCCGCTCGGCAAGAACCGCCAAGGCGTCGGCGGTGCGTGCCAGGTCGGACCGGACGATTCGCAGTGCTCGCGCGGCGACCAGCATCGCGCCGGTGTCGAAGACGTCCTGACTGGTCGAACCCCGATGCACGTACTCCGCGGCGGCCGGGTCGTCCTGCGCCACCACTCCGGACAGGGCCTGGATCAGGGCCACCACCGGGTTCGCCGTCTCCCGGGACGCCAGTGCCAGCGCGCGCGTGTCCAGCCGCTCGGCCCGGGCGGCCCGGGTGATCGCGTCGGCGGCGGACTTCGGGACGGTACCGAGGCCGGCCTGGGCCCGCGCCAAAGCGGCCTCCGCGTCGAGCATGGCCTGCACCCACGCCCGGTCGCATACGGCGGCCTCGACCGGGGTGCCGGCCCGAACCGGGGACAGCAGACCGGTGTCGGCGAGGTCGTGGGGTGCGACGCTCATACGATCACGCCGGTGAGGTCGGTTTCCCCGCGCACGGGTCGAACTTCCGCCGGGACGTGGGCGACCGGTGGGAGGGACAGGATCGCCCGGGCGATCGCGTCGGAGTCGCCGAGGGTGACCGAGTCGACCCCGGGGCGAATCCCGGCGGCGGTGACCCAGTGCACCGACTCGGTCGGTACGCCGTAGGCGAACCGACGCGGATGGGCCCGCCCCCGCGTGTCCAGGAGCCGGTACGGCCGTTCGGTGACCGCCAGGCCGCCGGTCTCGTAGGGCGTGCCGCACGCCGCCGGGATGCGGTACGTGGTGGCCTGCTCGGTGTTCAGCAGGTGCAGCATCAGCGGGTCCGCGGTGCGACGCAGATCGGGTTCCGGCAGCCGGGCCTCGACGAGCACGCTCGACCGCACCTCCGGCCCGGGCACGACGAGCGAACGGGCGCTGAACGAGGGGGAGACCATGTCGATCCGGATCTCCGTGGCCGGACCGGTGAGCACCACCACGTCCGCCTCGATCAGCGCGATCAGCTCCTCGATTCGCGAGGCCGGCGGGCCGATCGAGAAGAACGCGTTGAGTGGCGTGTACCAGCCCTCCAGGTCGTCCCGGTGCGAGTTGCCCTCCAGGCCGCCGTGGTCCACCGCGAGGCGGATCTCGTTGCGCAGATCGCGCAGCACGTCCAGGGCGGCCTTCAGCGGGCCGCTGAGGTTGCCGGCGCGGGCCTCGCGGACGTCCTTGGCCAGATGGGCGAGCAGCCATCGTTTGAAGTCCGCGCGATCGGCGAACACCCGGTCGCCGTACGGCCGGGACAACCGCTCCCAGTCCCAGCGATCGACCGGCGCGATGTCGAACTTGTCCAACAGAGCCCGCAGTTCCTGCTCGTCGGTCGCCGCGAGGTAGCGTTCGACCAGGGTTTCGCGCTCCTCGTCGCGGCCGCGTGCGGTCAGCAGGACGCCGTAGTACACGCTCTCCACCTCGCGGGCGATCAGCGGCCACAGATCGACCCCGAACCGCACGGGGGAGCCGTCGGCGGCCCGCCTGCGCAGGCGCTGTACGTGTTCGGCGGTGAGCAGCCGTGGGAAGTACCGCCCGTGCGCGCCCTTTTCGTTCTCGCCGCGAGCGTGGTACGGGATCCCGCGTCGGGAACTGGCGTACAACCGGGGCTCCCGGCCGGAGGGCCGGTAGACGAGGCGGCCGTCCTCGCGGACGAAACTGCCGCCGCGGCCGGCCGTGAACAGCGCCATGTGATCGAAGAAGTTGAGCCCCAGGCCGCGGACCAGGACGTCCTGTCCGGGGCGGATGTCGCTCAGGTCCAGATCGGCCGGGTTGGCCGGGGTGATGTAGGTCAGGTGATGGATGCGGGCCAGGCTCGCGGTCTTCTCCTCGCGCGGGGTCAGCCGGGCGGGCACGTGTCCCTGGGCCATCACGATCGCGTCGAGCCGGTTCAGCCGGGTGCCGTTCTCCAGTCTGATCCCCTGCGGACCGCCGACCACTCCGAGGGTGTCCGCGATGGCCACCGCGCGCGATCGGTGCACCCGGACGGTGACGTGCCCGGGGGCGCCGTCCACCACTCGGCGGAAGCTGTCGTGCAGGTAACAGCCGTAGAAGGCGCGGGTGGGGTAGGTGTCCGGGCCCAGGTCGCGGGCCTCGGCCAGGATGCCGTCGTCGTGGGTGCTCTCGGCACCCGGCGCCACCAGGGCGACGGCCCACTCGTAGAGACTGGGACCGGGCTCGACGGGGCCGTCGATCCGGACGCTGTCGTCGGTGTACACGGTGACCTGTGCGGCGACCGTGTTCATCAGCAGGTGCCGGGACTGTTCGGGTCGCCACACGGTGCCCGACCCCGGTGGGGACGGGTCGATCACGTGCACGATCACGGCCGTGTGCGTGGGCGTGGCCCGTTCGTTGGCACACAGCCGCTCCAGGACGGACAGCCCTCTGGGGCCGGCCCCGATGATGCATATCTCGATCTGACTGGCGCTCATCATGAGTACCTTTCGGTGCCGCCGTCGCGGGCGGGGCCGGTGCGGCCGGGTACGACCGGCCCGGCCGCCGCCGAGTGCGGGCGGCGACCTGCGGCGGCCGTGGTGGAGGGCTGCGTCGTGCTCAGGAGGTGCCGAGGTCGGCCGCCAGGAGACGGGCCAGTTCGAGCCGCTTGATCTTGGTCGTGGCGGTCTGCGGAAGCTCGTCCAGCTTGCGCTGCACCGGTTCCGCCATCGGCGGCAGACCCCGGGTCGCGGCCCGCCAGCCGGCGAGATTCAGCGGCCGGTCGTTCTTGGTGCACACGACCGGGACGGCCCGGCCGTCGGGGCCCGGGATGATGATGACCTCGGCGAGATCGGGCATCCGCCCGAACAGGGTGTCCTCGGCGGCCAGCGTGCTGCCGAACCCCTCGATCAGGTCGACCTCGCGGTCGAGCAGGTGCACGCAGCCCCACTTGGTGCGGTAGCCGACGTCGCCCATCCGCCACCACCCGCCGTCGGACACCTGCTGCTCGTAGCGCTCCTGTTCGCCCAGGTAGGTGACGATCCGGCCGTCGCTGCGCACCTCGATGTAGCCGGGGTTCTCCTCCGAGGGCGGGTTGCCGTTCCGGCTCACCACGCGAACCTCGGTCATCCCGGGGAACGGCATGCCGACACAGCGGCCGTCGGCGTCGGGTGTGCGGCGCCTGCCGAACGAGCGCGCCACGGCGGGGCCGACCTCGCTCTGCCCGTACAGCTGACCGAAGATCGGCGCCCGGCGCCGGGTGGCGCTCAGCAGGCGGTGCACGGTCCTGGGGTGGATGGCGTCGAAGGTGCTGCTGAACAGCTTTACGTTGGAGAGCGGTTCGCGCGGGTCGTCCGCCAACTCCTCCCACTCCATGAAGGAGTTCGGGTGCGCCTCGAGGATGCCGGGCTTGAGCCGGGCGAAGATGTCGGCGACGTGCCCGGGCCGGGAATCGACCAGGACGGCGATCGGGAAGCCGCGCAATAGCGAGATGGTCAGCGCGGTGAAGATCCGCGAGTGCACGAACGAGACGTGCATCGCGATGATTTCGCGCCCGCGCACGAGCGGGAAGAGCGCGGACACCTGGGGCCGGTAGCGGGCCTGCATGGTGCGACCGGTGTGCACGGCGAGTTTGGGTGTGCCGGTGGTTCCCGACGTATGGGTGATCAGCATCGGGTGGTCCGCCGGCATCGTCACCGGCGGAACACGGCGCACACCGGCCAGATCGGCCAGTTCGGTCGCGCGCGGATGACTGCCCGAGGTGAGCAACACCCCCTCGGCGAGCTCGAACACCGTCTCCGGCAACTCGTCGCGGAGCTTGGCCTCGTCGGTCACCAGGTGCGGGCGGTCGGCGCGGCGGACCAGCTCCGCGACGGTCGCCCCGTCCAGCTTGGGCGACAACAACACCGGCACGGCGCCGATGCGTACGGTGGCGCAGGCCAGGATCGTGATGTCGAAGCCGTCGGACTTGTGGATGACCACCCGGTCGCCCGGGCGTACCCGGGCGGCCCACAGTCGGGAGGCGAAGTCGTCCACGAGGTCGGCGATCTCGGACACCGTGGTCCGCCGGCCCAGATGCGGCGCGATGTCGAGATCGTGGTCGAGAATGACGACGTTGGCCGGGTGCCGGGCGGCCGCTCGCTCGAAAAGCGTGCCCAGCCGCATTCCCCGATTTGCTACCCGTTGCAGAAACACTCGTGGACCCCCTCGGTCGGTGCCGTGCGGATGAGCTGATTCACTTCTTCTCGATGATGTCCTTGATACGGCCGAGAGTGGCGTGGATGTCACCCTCCAGCTTGACGGCCCAATCCGCGTAGAATTTCAGCGTCTCGGCCTCGTCCAGGCCCGAGACGATCCGCAGAATTCCCTTTGTGGGGCGGTTCATCCGGAAGCGGTGGACCAGAATGCTGCCGTCCCCGTCCGGCGTGATGTCATACGTCCAGACGCTGTCCTCGCGCAATCCGTCGCTGTTGTACATCTGCCACGCGAACGTCTTTCCCGGCTCGGCCGCGACGATCTCGGATTGGGTCGTCCATGCACCGCGAGGAACCGGTGCCCAGGCGACGACTTCGTTCTTTCGGTAGTTCACACTCCGGAAGATCGCACCGACGGTGCCGGGTTCCCCCGACACCCATTCGATGCTCTTGCACTCCCGGCTCCATTCCTTGCTGCGTTCCAGATCACTGAGCACGGCAAAGATCTCCGACGGCGTTGCGTCGATGTGCAGTTCGGCACGAACCTGGAAAAGCGGCGTTGCCTTTTCGGCGGTCTCGGTCATGGTCGGTTCCGACCCTTTCGGCCTCGGTGAGCGATGTGGTGTGGGGGGATCAGGTGGGCGGGAGCGGCGGATGATCCCCGGGCGGGACGTCCTTGGCGAAATGCAGGGCGATGAACGAGAGTCCGCATGCGTGGTAAAAGCGCTGGGCTCGGTGATTGCTCACCCCGGAGTCGAGTTCGATCCGGACGCAACCGGCCTGCCGGGCCCGGCGCTCCAACTCGGCCATCAACTCGCCGCCGATGCCGGTGGATCTGGCCTCGGGGGCGGTGACCAGGTCGTCCACGAACAGCAGTCGGCCCCGACTGGTGGCCAACACGCGGTGGGTGGCAACGGCCGCGCAGCGCCCCCGATCGTCGTACGCGCCGGTGAAGACCAGCCCCTGTCCGGTTGCCGCCAGGGCGAATTCGTGGAATGCCTCGGCGGTCAGATCCGGTCTGAGCGTTCGGATCAATGGCGCGACGTCCGTGCCCAGCTCGGGATCACCGGGCCCGATGTCCCGCATGATCAGTCGGGCCCGATCGTGGCTCGCATCATCGAATCCGGATGGCCCGGGCTGTGCAGAAGACATGAGGATTCCCGACCGAGTGCTTTCCCGAAATCTGTGAACGTATCGAGGAGTATGTGGAATGCCGTGAACGAATCTTCACCGCTTTCACGTGACTTTGCTCCACGCCCCGATGTGCCGGCCGCCGCTGTGTCTGGTCCGCTGCCGGATGTCGCCGCCGCCCGAAGGGGCTTTCGGTGACCAGTCAAGCAGCGGCCCCGCGTCGGCAGAACCCCTAGCTCGGCGGAGTAGGGGAGCAGCTAGGGGTGAGCGGAACGACAATGCCCCCGGGACCGAATTGCGTGGTCCCGGGGGCATTCGGATCGTCCGATTCCGAACCTCGGATCAGGGGTTCGGCGCGCTGATCGGCCGGAGCCTTACGCCGATTGAAGCTGGGTCGATGAACGCGAACGATCCCGCTAAAGCTCGCTGTCGATGAACGCGAACAGTTCCTCGGCGCTGGCCGAGTCGAGACGGGACGTGACGGTCGAGCCCGGTTCGGTGGATTCCGGATCGTCCAGCTCCGACAACAGCGCATGCATACGCGCCGGAATCCTGGCGGCGGCGATATCGGCCGCCGGGACCGCCGCCAGCATCACCGCGATTCGGTCCAGCTCGGACAGAATTCGCTCCGCAGCAGCCCGCGACGCCTGTGCGGTGGTGTGGGTGGTGTCGGGGGTGAGTTGGTCGGTGAGGTAGCGGGTGAGTGCGGTGGGGGTGGGGTGGTCGAAGACGGTGGTGGCGGGGAGGCGGATGCCGGTGGCGGTGAACAGGCGGTTGCGGAGTTCGACGGCGGTGAGGGAGTCGAGTCCCTGGTCGAGGAATCCGCGGCCGGGTTCGATGGTGTCGGGGTTGTCGAGGGTGAGGATGACGGCCATTTGTCGGCGGACGAGGGTGAGGACGTGTTGGTGGGCTTCGGTGGGGGTGAGGCCGGCGAGTTGCTCGGCCAGTGCGGGGCCCTGCTCCCGGGTCGCCGCGGTCGGCCGGACGCTGCTCAGCTTGGACCAGATGGGGTGGGCGGGGAGGCGTTCGAGGTCGAACATCGCGGCGAGATGCAGCGGCCGGTCCACGGTGCCGTGCGCGTCGAAGAGCTCCAGGCCCCGTTCGGAACTCAGCGGCAGGACCGCGCTGCGGGACATCCGGGCGAGGTCCTGCTCGCCGAGGTGGCTCGTCATTCCGCCGGCCTGGGCCCACAGTCCCCAGGCGAGGCTGGTGGCGGGGAGTCCTCGGGCGTGGCGGTGGGCGGCGAGTGCGTCCAGGAACGCGTTGGCCGCGCTGTAGTTCGCCTGCCCCGCACTGCCCAGCACACCGGCCAGGGACGAGAAGAGCACGAACGCGCCCAGGTCGAGGTCCTTGGTCGCCCCGTGCAGGTTGACGGCGGAGTCGACCTTCGCGGTGAGCACGGTCTGAAGCTGCTTGGCGGTGAGCGAGGTGAGCAACGCGTCGTCCACGATCCCGGCCGTGTGCACGACGGCGGTCAGCGGGTGCTCGGCCGGGATGTCGTCCAGTACCCGACGCAGCGCGACCGGGTCCGTGGTGTCGCATGCGGTGATGGTGACGGTGGTGCCGAGTCGGGTGAGGTTTTGGTGGAGTGTGGTGGCGTTGGGGGCTTGGGGGCCTTGGCGGCTGAGGAGGTGGAGGTGGGTGGTGGGGTGGTGGGTGGCGAGGTGGGTGGCGAGGAGGGTGCCGAGGGTTCCGGTGCCGCCGGTGATGAGGATGGTGCCGTGGGGGTTGATGGGGGTGGGGATGCGGATGATGTTTTTGCCGGTGTGTTTGCCTTGGCTCATGTGGCGGAGGGCGTGGCGGAGGTCGGCGAGGTTCCAGGTGGTGGTGGGGAGGGGGGTGAGGGTGTGGTGGTGGAAGAGGTCGAGGAGGGTGGTGAGCATGGTGGTGGTGAGGGTGGGCCCGGCGTCTTTGAGGTCGAAGGCTCGGTAGGTGGTGTGGGGGTGGGTGGTGGCGATGTCTTGGGGGTCACGGATGTCGGTTTTGCCCATTTCGATGTAGCGGCCGCCGGGGGCGAGGAGGTCGAGGGAGGTGTCGACGGGTTGGCCGGCGAGGGAGCCGAGGACGACGTCGATGCCGTGTCCGTTGGTGGTGGTGCGGAATTTGTGGGCGAAGTCGAGGGTGCGGGAGTTGGCGATGTGGTCGTCGTCGATGCCCAGGGCTCGGAGGGTGGGCCATTTGGTGGGGCTTGCGGTGGCGTAGATTTCGGCGCCCCAGTGGCGGGCGAGTTGGATGGCGGCCATGCCGACGCCGCCGGTGGCGGCGTGGATGAGGACGCGTTCGCCGGGTTGTAGGCCGGCCAGCTCCCGCAACCCGTAGAACGCCGTCAGGAACACCGTCGGAACGGAGGCGGCCTCCTCGAACGACCATCCCTCCGGAACGTGCGCGAGGGTCCGCGCATCGGCGATCGTGAGTGGGGCGAACGCGGCCGGGAAACCGCCGAACACCCGGTCCCCGGGCACGAACCGCGTCACGTCGGAACCGACTTCCACGACGACGCCCGAACCCTCGGTGCCCAGGCCCTCGTTCGACGGCGCCAGCCCGAGGGAGACGGCGACATCGTAGAAGTTCAGTCCTGCCGCGTGGACTCGGATGCGGACTTCGCCGGGTTCCAGAGCTCGGGTGGCGCGGGGGTTGTCGGTACGGCCGACGTCGTCCAGGGTGCCGCCGCCCAGCGCGTCCACCCGCCAGGTGTCACCCGCACCGAACCCGCCCACCGCCGGGATCTGCCCCCGATCCGCACCCCGCACCACCCGCGGAGCCCACAACACACCCTCACGATCCGCCAGTTGCGGCTCCCCCATCGCCACCACCCGCGACAACAAAGCCGCCGGATCCGACACCCCCGACACCGGATCCACATCCACCACCACGAAACGATCCGGATGCTCGCTCTGCGCCGTACGCACCAACCCCCACGCCACCGACGCCGCCGCATCCGTCACATCCGCCGAACCACCCCGACCCGTGGCCACCGCACCCCGCGTGAGCACCACCAACCTGCTCGACTCCAACCGCGGCTCCGCCAACCACCCCTGCACCGTCGCCAACAACGACTCCGCCACAGCATGCGCCGCCCCCGCCGAAACCTCCCCCACATCGTCCGACACCACCGACACCACACCCACCGACGGAACCGCACCACCCGCATCCAACCCCGCCACCAACACCCCCACATCACCACACACCGATGCCCCCGGCACCGACCCACCCACACCCCACGGATCCGCACCCACCACCACCACCGACGACAACCCCACCCCATCCACCACGGACGCAGGGGTCCAGGAAAGGGCGAAGAGCCGATTGGCGGCGGCCGTTCCGGCGGCGAGCGCACTCGCGTCGAGCCGGCGGATGCGCATCGCGCCGATGCGTACCACGGGCATTCCGGCCGGGTCGACGGCGGTGAGTCGCAGGGTGTCCGTACCGGTCGCGCGCAGCAACACGCGCAGCGTGCGGGCACCGGTGGAGTGCAGGACGACGTCGTTCCAGGAGAACGGCAGCCAGACGCCGTCGGTGGGGAAGTCGGGGTGGTGGTTGAGGGCGTGGAGTGCTGCGTCGAGGAGGGCGGGGTGGAGGGTGTGGTTGTCGGTGTTGCTGTCGGTGTTGCTGTCGGTGGTGGTGTCGGGGAGTTCGGCTTCGGCGTAGATCTCGTTGTCGGCCCCGCGCCAGAGGGTTTTGAGTCCTTGGAAGGTGGGTCCGTAGGTGTAACCGCGTTCGGCGAGTGTGGCGTAGAGGTCGTCGATCGGGATCGGTGTGGCGCCGGCCGGTGGCCAGTTGCGCAGGATGGTGAAGTCGAGGTCCTCGGGCTGTGGTTCGTTGTCGGTGGTGATGAGGGTGGCCTGTGCGTGCCGGGTCCAGACGGTGTCGGTGGTGACCGGGTCGTGGGGTCGGGAGTAGATGGTGGTGGTGCGGTGTCCGTGGTGGTCGGTGGGGTCGATGACGATTTGGAGTTCGATGGGTTGGTGGGTGGGGATGGTGAGGGGGGTTTGGATGACGAGTTCGTGGATGTGGGGGTGGTTGATGTGGTCGCCGGCGCGGATGAGGAGGTCGAGGTGGGCGGTGCCGGGGAGGAGGGGGGTGTCGTTGATGGTGTGGTGGGTGAGCCAGGGGTGGGTGGTGGTGGACAGGCGTCCGGTGAGGATGGTGGGTCCGTCGGCGGCGGTGTCGAGGGCTGCGTTGAGGATGGGGTGGTCGAGGGGTGTCAGGCCCAGGTGGGTGGGGTCGCCGGTGGTGGTGGGGGTGCGGTCGAGCCAGTAGTGGGTGTGGTCGAAGGCGTAGGTGGGGAGTTCGAGGGTCGGCGCGCCGGGGGCGTCGGGACTCGGCCAGGTGATGTCGAGGCCGGTGGTCCAGGCGTGGGCGAGGGCGGTGAGGACGGCGCGGGGTTCGGGTCGGTCGGGTCGGGTGAGGGGGATGAGGGTGGTGGGTCCGTGGTCGGTGGGGAGGGAGTCGGCGGTCATGGCGGTGAGGACGCCGCGGGGGCCGATTTCGAGGAATGCGCGGACGTTGTGGTGGGCGAGGTGGGTGATGCCGTCGTGGAAGTGGACGGGGCCGCGGACCTGGCGTACCCAGTGGTCGGGTGAGGCGAGTTCGTCCGGGGTCGCGGGCAGGCCGGTGACGTTGGACACCAGCGGGATGACCGGGGCGTGTGCGGTGAGGGTGGCGGCGACGGTGTGGAAGTCGTCGAGCATGGGGTCCATGCGGGCGGAGTGGAAGGCGTGGGAGACACGCAGGCGGCGTGTCTTGCGGCCTTGTTCGCGCCAGTGCGCCTCGATCGCCGCGATCGCGTCCTCGTCACCGGAGACGACGGTGGCGCTCGGCCCGTTGACGGCGGCGACGCTCACGCGCTCGCCGTGCGGGGTCAGGGTCGCCTGCACGTCGGCGGCCGGGGCCTGGACGGCGAGCATGGCGCCGCCCTCGGGCAGTGCCTGCATCAGTCGGCCGCGTGCGGCGACGAGTGTGCACGCGTCCTTGAGGTCCCACACCCCGGCCACGTGTGCGGCGGCGAGTTCGCCCACGGAGTGGCCGGTGACGAAGTCGGGGCGGAGGCCGAAGGATTCCACGAGGCGGTACAGGGCCACCTCGAACGCGAACAACGCGGTCTGCGTGAACACCGTGCGGTCCAGCTCCGCGGCCTGCTCGGTGCCCTGGTCGGCGAACATCACCTCGCGCACCGACGACCCCACCAACGGGTCCAAGTGCCCGCAGATCTCGTCCAACGCCGCCGCGAACACCGGCGACACCGCATACAACTCCCGACCCATCCCCGCCCGCTGCGCACCCTGACCCGAAAACAGGAACGCAGACTTGACCCGTCCGGAGACGACACCGCTCACCGTGTTGCCGGTCGTGTCGTCGTCCGTCGTGAAACCGGTGAGTCCGGCCAGTAGTTCGTCGCGGTCCGTGCCGATCACCACGAGGCGGTGCCGCAGAGCGTCGCGCGCGGCCAGTGCCCGGCCCACGGCTTCCGCGTCCACGGCGTCCGCCTGCTCGGAGACGAACTCGCGCAGCCGCGTCGCCTGGGCGCGAAGGCCGCCGGCGCTGCCACCCGAGATCACCCACGGCACCAGCGCGCCCAGCGCCGACAGCTCCTGCGGCCGGTCCCCGGCATCCGTCGAAACCGGCCCGGCCTCGGCCTCCTCGGTGGGGGGCTCCTCGGTCGGAGCCTCTTCGATGATCACGTGGGCGTTGGTGCCGCTCACCCCGAACGAGGACACCGCGGCGCGCCGCGCCTGCTCGTCCCGGGGCCAGGACACCGCCTCGGTCAACAACGACACCGCGCCCGCGTCCCAGTCCACGAACGGCGAGGGCTGCTCGGCGTGCAGCGTGCGCGGCAACTGCTCGTGCCGCAACGCCATCACCATCTTGATCACACCGGCCACGCCCGCGGCGCTCTGCGTGTGGCCCAGATTCGACTTCAACGAGCCCAGCCACACCGGGCGTTCCGGCGCACGGTCCTGTCCGTAGGTGCTGATCAGCGCCTGGGCCTCGATCGGGTCGCCGAGCTTGGTCCCGGTGCCGTGCGCCTCGACCGCGTCCACGTCGCCCACGCCCAGACCGGCGTTGGCCAACGCGGCCCGAATCACCCGCTGTTGCGACGGACCGTTGGGCGCGGTGAGACCGTTGCTCGCGCCGTCCTGGTTGATCGCCGAACCTCGCACCACCCCCAGGACGCGGTGGCCCAATCGGCGGGCGTCGGAAAGCCGCTCCACCGCGAGCATGCCGATGCCCTCCCCGGCACTGAATCCGTCCGCGGCGGCGCTGAATGGCTTGCATCGTCCGTCCGTCGCCAGCCCGCGCTGGCGGGAGAACTCGATGAAGGCGGCCGGGCCGGCCAACACCGTGACACCGCCGGCCAACGCCAACGAGCACTCGCCCTGCCGCAGCGCCTGGACGGCCAGGTGCAGTGCCACCAGGGACGACGAGCACGCGGTGTCCACCGACACCGCCGGGCCCTCGAAGCCGAACGAGTAGGACACCCGCCCCGACAGCACACTCGCGAGGTTGCCCAGGAGGGTGTAGCCCTCGATCGCCTCCGGCGCGTGGTTGAGGTCGGGGACGTAGGCGGAGGTCGAGGCGCCGACGAACACACCGGTCCGACTCCCGCGCAGTCCCGACGGGTTCAGCCCGGCCCGCTCCAGCACCTCCCAGGACACCTCCAGCAACAACCGCTGCTGCGGATCCATCGCCAACGCCTCACGCGGCGAGATCCCGAAGAACTCCGCGTCGAAACCCGCCACATCGTCGAGGAAGCCACCGCGCGCGGCATACGACTTGCCCGAGCGTTCCGGGTCGGGGTCGTACAGGTCCTCCGGCCAACCGCGGTCCGTGGGCAGTTCCGAGGTCGCGTCCACGCCCTCGGCGACCACGTTCCACAGGTCCTCGGGGGAGCGAACGCCACCCGGGAAGCGGCAGGCCATGCCCACCACCGCGATCGGCTCGCGGGACACCTCGACCAGACGGCGGTTCTCCCGCTCCAGTCGGTCGGTCTCCTTCAGGGAGGCCCGCAGTGCTTCGACGATTTCTTGGTTCGACGTTGTCATCCTGGAAACTCCGCTCTCGCCACAGGGTCAGGAACCGTTTGCGCCGCGTGCCATCCGCACCAGATCCTCGATCGCCATCGAGTCGATGCGGTCGCCGGCCGGCGGCTTCGAGGCGGCCGTCGGGCCCGCCTCGACCTGCTGTGTCTCTTGCTGCTCGGCCTGCTCCCGGCCCGGATCCGTGTCCTCCGGTGCGGGGATTCGGTCCAGCAGGAGTTCGGTCAACGCCTCCGACGTGGGGTGGTCGAAGATCGCGATGGGCGAGAAGCGCAGACCGGTCACCGCGGCGATGCGGTTCCGCAGCTCGATCGCGGTGACCGAGTCGATGCCCAGTTCCTTGAACGCCGTGTCGGGATCGATGGTCTGTGCCTTCGAGTAGCCCAGTACGGTGGCCAGTTCGGCGCAGACGATGTCGAGCAGTGCGCTCCTGCGCCGATCGGCGGGCAGTTCGGCGAGCCGCGCCGCGCCGGTCGCCTCGGCCGACGCCGGGGCGGTCGTGGGTGTGCTGTGCGAGGTGACGAGTTCGGACACCAGCGGGTGCGGACGGGTGAGGTTGAACCGTTCCGCGAAGCGCTGCCAGTCCACGTTGGCGATCGCCAGCGTGGTGTCGTCGTGGTCCAAGGCCTGTTGCAGGGCCATCACGCCCAGGTGCGGAGTCATCAGGTCCATGCCGCCGAGACTCAGCCAGTCGACGAAGCCCTGGTCCTCGGCCATGCCCTTGCCGGCCCAGGCTCCCCATGCGATCGAGGTGGCCGTCCGGCCGTTCGCCCGCCGGTACTCGGCGAACGCGTCCAGGTAGGCGTTGCCTGCCGCATAGGCGCCCTGGCCGACGTTGGGCAACAGGCTTCCGTACGAGGAGTACAGCACGAACGCCGACAGGTCGTGGTCTTCGGTGAGGTCGTGCAGGTTCTGCACGGCGCGGGTCTTGGGCAGCAGGACGCGTTCGAGCTGATGTGCGGTCATCTCGTTCACCGGGCCGTCGTCCACGACACCGGCGGTGTGCACGACGGCGGTGAGCGGATGTTCCGCGGGGATCGCGGCGATCACCGCTGCGAGGGAGTCCCGGTCCGCGATGTCGCAGGCGGTGACGGTGACCGACGCGGCGCCCAACTCGTGCAGCTCGGCGGTGAGTTCGGCAGCGCCCGGGGCGTCGGGGCCACGCCGGCTGAGGAGCAGCACGTGGGCGCCCTGCCGGGACAGCCACCGGGCGACGTGGCCGCCGAGCGCCCCGGTGCCGCCGGTGATCAGCGTGGTACCGGTCGGCCGCCACGGGGTGGTCGGCGTCGGGTCGGACAGGCCCGCGCGGACGAGCCGGCGGGCGAGTACCCGGCCGTCCCGTACGGCGAGTTGGTCCTCGTCCCCCGATCCGGCGAGCACCGCGCACAGCAGCGCACCGGTCGTCCCGTCCGGGTTCGGCGGCAAGTCCACGAGACCCGCGAATCGATGCGGGTTCTCCAAGCCGGCCACGCGGTTGAGGCCCCACAGGTGTGCCTGGACGGGATGGGTGAGGGCCTCATCGGGACCCGTGGAGACCGCGCCGGAGGTGACCGACCAGAGTCGGGCCTCACCACCCGCGGCCTCCATGGCCTGCACGAGACGGACGGTGGCAAGCAGTCCGGTCGGGATCACCGAGTGATCGGGATCCGGCGACTCGTCCAGCGCGAGCAGCGACAACACACCGCCGATCGGCTGGTCACCGAACGACGCGAACGCCTCGGTGAGTACGTCCGGATCGCCGGCCGCGTCGACCACGAGCAGCCGGGTCTTGCCGCCGTGCTCCTCGATCGACCGTACGTACGTGCCCACGAGGTCGTTGTCGGCGACCCGCCGTGGCACGGCCACGAACCAGGTGCCCGGCAGTGCGGGTTTCGCGGTCTCGATCGCGGCCGGCTTCCACGCGATGCGGTAGCGCCACGAGTTGACCGCCGCGTTCTCCCGGTGCCGGCGCCGCCACTGGGACAGCAGCGGCAGGACCGCCTCCATCGAGCCCTGATCCGCGCCGGGTTCCAGGCCCAGCAGGTTCGCCAACTCCCCGCCGTCGCCCTGTTCCACGATGCGCCAGAACCGGGTCTCCTCCCGATCCGGCTCGGTCGGTCGCGCAATCTTCGGCTCGTCGAGCGGGAGTTCGGTGGGTGGTGTGTCGGTGTGCGGCAGCAACTTGGGCCAGTCCACACCCACACCCGCCGCCCACACCTGCGCCGCACCCGTCACGAACCGACGCAACCCACCCTCGTCCCGACGCAACGTCCCCGTCACCAACACCCCACCCGAACCCACACCGGACCCGGACCCCACACCGACCCCGGCCCCGGCCCCGGTGCCGGCCGCGGCCTCCTCCGCGACCGCCTCCACCGTCTCCCCGATCCCCACCGTCAACACCGGATGACCACTGCACTCCACGAACACATCGAACCCGTCACCCAACAACGCCCGCGTCGCATCCTCGAACCGCACCCGCGACCGCAGATTCCCCCACCAATACCCCCCATCCATCACCGACCCCTCCACCACACCACCGGTCACCGTCGAATACACCGGCACCGAACCCACACCCGCAACCACCCCCTCCAACGCACCCGACACCCGATCCCCGATCACCTCCACCAACGGCGTATGCGACGCATAATCCACCGCAATCCGCCGCACCCGAACCCCCACACCCCCACACCACTCCACCAACTCCCCCGCAGCCCCCACATCCCCCGCAACCACCACCGACGACGGACCATTCACCGCCGCCACCCACAACCGCCCCTCCCACCGCGACAACCACCCCTCCACCACACCCACACCCACACCCACCGACACCATCGCCCCACCACCCGACAACCCCACCAACGCCCCCGAACGCCCCACCACCACCCGCACCGCATCCCGCACCGACAACACACCCGCCACACACGCCGCAGCAATCTCCCCCTGCGAATGACCCACCACAGCCCCCGGCACCACCCCCACCGACTCCCACAACCGCGCCAAACCCACCATCACCGAAAACATCACCGGCTGAACCACATCCACCCGCTCCAACGACGGAGCACCCACCACCCCCCGCAACACATCCACCACCGACCAACCCACCAACTCCTCCACCACCGCCGAACACTCACCCACCACCGCCGCGAACACCCGCGACGACCCCAACAACTCCACCCCCATCCCCAACCACTGCCAACCCTGACCCGGAAACACAAACACCACCCGACGCACACCACCCCCCACCACACCCGACACCACACCCGGGACCGAACCGGAGGCGGAGCCCGCGAAACCACCGACCCCGGACAGCAGTTCCCTACGGTCCGAACCGATCACCGTCAGGCGGTGCGCCGACTCGCCACGCGCGGCCAACGCCCGGCCCACGGCGGCGACATCGAGCGCGTCGCCTTGCGACTGGGCGAACTCGCGGAGCCGGCCCGCCTGCGCACGAAGCTCGGCCGCGGTGGCTGCGGACAACGTCCAGGGCACGATCTGCGGTGTGCCGAACTCGCGGTACCAGTAGGGGTGGTGCTCCCACGGGTAGCTCGGGAGCGCGACCACGTTGCGCCGGGGCGAGACGGACGGGGCGATCGCGTCGGGGGTCCCGGGCCGGGTGCCGGTGACGAACAGTTCGGCCGCGACCAGGGCGGGGGAGTCCGCGCCGTGCATGACCTCGATCGTCACATCGCAGTCGGCGGCGGCATCCTCGTCCGCCGTGCCCAGGTCCGGGTCGGCGCCACCCACTGCGGCCAGGTCGCCGGTGACCAGCGCCCGCAGTCCGTCAGGCGCGGTGATCCGCCCGTCGGCCCACGCGGCGGTGATCCGGCCGGCGCCGGTACCGCTCACCGCGCGAGCCGAAACGCCCAGCTCCCGCAGGGCGTTGGTGGCCGCCGCCTGGTGGCAGAAGAGTACGGCGGAGCGCAGCTCGGGTCGTGTGTCGTTCCTCGGGTCGCAGGGCGAACCGATGATCTCGGCCAGCAGCCGGGCGAAATCGTCCAGGGTGCGGTCGTAGGCCGGTGCCGACGCGGCCCACCGCTGCCGGATCTCCCGAGCGGGCAGGTCGTCCCGGTACCGGAACGCGACCGTCTGCTCCTCGCCGCCGTCCGCCCGGCCCGAGCGGGTCGTGGCGCCGGGTGTGCCGGAGCCGGCCGCGGTCAGCGCGTCGGCCAGCGCGGTCGCGTCGAACCCGACGACGGCGAGCCGATGTTCGAGGAGCGAGCGTCGGTGGGTCGCGGTGAAGACGATGTCCTCCACGTGCTCCGGCGCGTTCGCGAGCCGGTCCGCCATCCGGTGTGCCACGGCCGCAAGCGCGGTGGGGGTGGCCGCGGACAGGAGCAGGACGTGTTCCCTGCCCGCCCGAATCGCCGGGGCGACGGGGTGCGCGGGCGCGGTGGAGCCGCCGGCGTCGCGGCGACCCGGGCCGAACTGTTCCACCAGGACGTGTGCGTTGCTGCCACTGAAGCCGAATGCGCTGACGCCGGCCCGCGCGGGGCGGTCGTGCTCGGGCCACGGTCGCGATTCGGTGACCAACTCGACCGGCAACCGGTCCCATTCGATCCGGCTCGACGGCTGGTCCACCAGGTGCGGCGGCAGCGTGCCGTGATGGAGAGCGAGTACCACCTTGAGCAGGCCGACGGCGCCGGCCGCCGCCCCGAGGTGGCCGACGTTCGCCTTGGCCGAGCCGATCAACACGGGATACCGCGGGTCGCGCCCGGAGCCGAGCGACTCGGCCAGCGCCCGGACCTCGATGGGGTCGCCCAACGGGGTGCCCGTGCCGTGTGTCTCGACGTAGTCGACCTCGTGCGGCGCCCAGCCCGCGCGGGCGATCGCCCGGCGCACCACGTCCGTCTGGGCCGCGGGGTTGGGGACGGTCAGTCCACCGGTGGCACCGTCCTGGTTGACCGCGCTGCCGCGCAGCACGGCGTAGACGCGGTCGCCGTCGCGCACCGCCGCCGCCACGGGCTTGAGGACCAGGACCACCGCGCCCTCGCCGCACCCGAAGCCGTCGGCGCTCTCGTCGAACGTCTTGCATCGTCCGTCCGCCGCGAGGGCCCCGCTGCCCGCCATCGAGGCGAGCAACGGGCTGGGCGCGACGATCGCGCTGGCGCCGCCGACCACGGCGACCTCGCAGTCGCCCGCGACGAGCGCCTGGCAGGCCAGGTGAACGGCGGTCAGCGAGGCGGAGCATGCGGTGTCCACCGTCATGCTCGGGCCGCGCAGGCCGAGGAAGTAGGACAGCCGGCCGGCGAGGGCGGCGAAGGACGTCCCGGTGCCGTGGTAGAGGTTCAGCCGGGAGGCCTCCATGTCGCGGGCGACCAGGTACTGGTAGTCCGCCATGGACAGGCCCGCGAAGACCCCCACCGGTTGTGCGTCGAGGGTGTGGGCCGGGCAACCCGCGTCCTCCAGCGCCTCCCACGCGGTCTCCAGGAACAGCCGCTGCTGCGGGTCGAGCAGCTTGGCCTCGCGCGGCGAGATCCGGAAGAAGGGCGCGTCGAACTCGGCGATGTCGTCGAGGTAGGAGCCGCGCAGTGGGATGGCGTTGCCCAACTCCGACCAGATCGGGTCGTTCAGCCGTTCCCGGGGGAAGTCGCCGGCCGTGCCGGTCCGGGCGCACAGCAGATCCCAGAACGCGTCCGGCGAGGAGGCGCCGGGCACCCGGCAGCCGACGCCGACGACCGCGATGCCCTGGTCGGCGAAGTCGGGTCCGGGCGCGGCGTCGACGTGCGCGGCGCTGCCCGCGGCGGCGACTCGTGCCGCCGGCTCGGCCGGGGTGCCGGCCGTCGCATCCGAGGGCAGCACGGCCGAGAGGGCCGGCTCGACCGGCTCGACCGAATCGACCGATCCGTGCGCTCCGGTCGTTTCCGTCGAGTCGGCCGCCTCGACCGTGGCTTCGGCGGCGAGTGGTGCCACCTCGGCGAGGTATTCCGCCAGGCCGTTGACGGTCGGCCGTTCGAACACGATGGTGGCGGGCAGCGGGACGCCCACCTCCTCCTCCAGCCGGGTGCGCAGCGCGGCGGCCGTCAGCGAGTCGAGTCCCTGCTCGAACAGACCGCGCCGACGCGCGACGGGCGCGTCCGCCGGCAGTCCCAACAACTCCCGGACCACCGACGTGACCAGCCCCGTCAACACGGCGACCCGGGAGCGACCCGCCGCGGAGCCCGCGGGCGCGGGCGACGCGGCCGCATGCGCCGCGCCGCGCACCGGAGCGGCCGGGCTGGGGACGACGGCGGCGGGAGGGGAGACAGCGGCTACGGCGGGGGTGGCGGCGACGGCGGTCCCGAACGTGGCCACGGCGCCCTCGACGCGCGCCCCGCCCCCGGTCGGCTCCGCGTACATCTCGCCGGTGACCCGGTCCTCCGCGTCGAGCAGACTGATCCTGATCCGGGCCGGCAGCGCCGACCCGCCGGTGTCGTCGGCCGCGCGCGCGGACCGCGGCGCGGTGACGCCCTGCTCGCCGCGGCGCACTCCGGGCAGCCAGTAGCGGTCGCCGCTCCAGGACGGCACGGGCAGCGTCCGGAAGCGGCCCGGTCGTCCGGTGACCTGCTCCCAACGGACCGGGACACCGGCCACGTGCAACCGGGCCAGCGCCCGGTACGCGGCGACCCGCCCGGGCTCGTACCTGCTGAGCACCGGCACCGCCGGGGCCTGGCGGGCGTGTTGCCGCTGGGCCTCGACCAGCGAGGGGACGAGCACGGGGTGCGGGCCGATCTCGACGAGCGGGTGGTCGTCCTCGGCGAGCAGTCGGTCCAGGGCGGGCCACAGGCGCACCGGGCTGGTGAAGTTGCGTACCCAGTAGGCCGCGTCGTAGACGGTCGAGTCCGCGTCGGGGTCGACCGTGGACACCATGCGCACCCTCGGCGTAGCGGCCACGAGCCCGGTGAGGCCGGCCTCCAGGCGCGGGCCGAGATCCGCGATCAGCGGGCTGTGCGCCGGTGCGTCGACCCGCAACCGCCGGCAGCGCA
Source organism: Embleya sp. L77 (assembly GCF_055557415.1). Taxonomy (NCBI): domain Bacteria; kingdom Bacillati; phylum Actinomycetota; class Actinomycetes; order Kitasatosporales; family Streptomycetaceae; genus Embleya; species Embleya sp. L77. Next base: position 1,296,132 of record NZ_CM145710.1, on the reverse strand, counting down.
TGCCCTGCGCCTCCAACGCCCGGGCCGCCTGCTCGACCTCCTCGGTCGCGCCCGCGACGACCAGCGAGCCGGGTCCGTTCATCGCGACGACGGTGACCGGCGACGCGATCTCGGCCAGGACGGCGACGACCTCGTCCCGGTCGCCGGTGACCGCGTACATCAGGCCACGACCGGAGGCCAGTCCCAGGGTCTCGGAGCGCCGCACGATCAGCGTCGTGGCGTCCTCCAGGCTCAGCACACCGGCCGCGTGCGCGGCGGCGACCTCGCCGAGGCTGTGCCCGACGATCACGCCCGGGACCACGCCGCGCGCGGCCAGCCAGCGGGTCATCGCGACCTGCACGGCGAAGATGGCCGGTTGCACGATCTCGGTCCGGTGCAGGCCGATCTCCGGGTCGGCGTGGTGGATCTCGTCGATCAGCGACCAGTCGGCTCGGGCACGGATCAACTCGGCGCACTCGTCCAGCGTTTCGCGGACGATCGGATCGTTGTCGTACAGGTCCAGGGCCATCCCCGGCCACTGGCCGCCCTGGCCGGAGTAGACGAAGATCGGCTCCGGCGCGCTCTCCGGATCGAGCACGACGCCCGAATAGGCGCCGTCCTGCGGCTCGTCGGGCTCGGCCAGGGCCTCCAGCAGGCCGGCCCGGTCGTCGGCGACCACGGCGTAGCGGTGCGTCTCGTGGGTGCGTCGGGTCGCCGCGGACGCGGTGAGATCGGCGAGTTCCTCCTCGTCCGTCGCGGCGACCAGTTCGCGCATGTCGGCGAGTTGCCGGCCGAGGCCCGCGGAGCTGCCGGCCGAGGCCAGGAGCACGTGCGGGTCGGCGCTCGGCGTGGGCCCGCCCTGCGGCGCGGTCGTCGGCGGGGCCTCGACGATCACGTGCACGTTGGTGCCGCTGAGCCCGAACGCGCTGACGCCGGCGCGCAACGGCCGGTCCCGGTCGGCGATCGCGATGTGCTCCCTCGGCACGGTGATGCTGCCGCCGCGCCAGTTGACGCCCGGGTTGAGGGTGTCCACGTGCGGCTGCCGGGGGATCGTCCCGGAGTTGACGATCCAGGTGGTCTTGAGCAGGCCGCCGATGCCGGCCGCGGCGTCCATGTGCCCGAGCAGGGCCTTGTGTGAGCCGATCAGAATGGGATCGGTCTCGTCGCGTCCGTCGGCGTAGACCTCGCCGATGGCATCGACCTCGATCACGTCGCCGATCGCGGTGCCGGTGCCGTGCGCCTCGACGTAGTCCACCTCGGTCGCGGTCAACCCGGCGCGGTCCAGGGCCAATTCCATCAGCGCGATCTGGGCGAGCGAGTTGGGCACGGTCAGACCCATGCTGGTGCCGTCGTTGTTGGCGGCGGAGCCGCGGATGAGGGCGTGGATCCGGTCGCCGTCGGCCTCGGCGTCGGCCAGGCGCTTGAGGACCACGACGCCCGCGCCCTCGCCGCGCACGATGCCGTCGGCGGAGGCGTCGAAGGGGCGGCAGCGTCCGGAGGGCGACATCGCGCCGACGCGGCTGAGGAACACGCTGATGTCCGGCGTGATGAGCAGGCTGACGCCGCCGGCGACGGCCGTGTCGCAGTCGCCGGCCCGCAGGCTCTGGCAGGCCTGGTGCACGGCCAGGAGCGAGGACGAGCAGGCCGAGTTGACGGTGGACACCGGGCCGGTCAGGTCGAAGGTGTACGCCAGTCGGCCGGCCGCGAAGCTGAACTCCAGTCCGCCGATGTGGTGTCGGCCGATTTCGTCGATGCCCAGGGTGCGCGCGTGCAGGAGTTCGTAGTCCTTGGCGAGCAGTCCGAACATCACCGCCGTACGGGTACCGCTCCACGCCTCGCGCGGTCGCCCGGAGTCGCTCATCGCCTCCCACGCCACTTCGAGGATCAGGCGTTGTTGGGGGTCGAGCAGCCCGGCCTCGCGGGGGCTGACGCCGAAGAAGGGGGCGTCGAAGCGGTCGATGTCGTCGAGGAAGGCGCCCCTGCCGTTCGAGATGGTGCCCGGCCCACCGGCCGGGTCGCTGCGCTCGGGACCCCAGCGGTCGGCGGGCACGTCGGTGAACACGTCGCCGGCCGAGGTCAGCAGGCGCCCGAACGTGTCCAGGTTGCGGACGCCGCCCGGGAATCGGCACCCCACACCCACGATGGCGATGGTGGACGCCGCGGCGGTGGACCCGCTGCCGGAATCGGTGCTCATCTATTCCCTCCGATGGGATAGCTGCGGGAATGTGATATGCCATTGACAGCGGATACACGACGCAAAGCAGTGGCCGTTCGATGCTAGGTACGCGCGGACGGCGCGTCAGCCCCTACCGATCCCCTAAGGTGCGCGTCGAGGTGCTTGTAGGGGTGGGTTATGGGTGTCGCCGGGCGGGCGATTATTGGGAGGCTGGAATGAAATATCGATCACACTCGGAGAGTTCTCGTATTCGGCGCGGAAAGAAGGAGAGCTGTTATGCAGGGCGAAGTAGCGGTGGTCACCGGAGCGGCGAGTGGAATAGGCGCGGCCGTGACGCGGGCGCTGGCCGGCAGAGGGGCCGTGGTGGCCGCGGTGGACCGGGACGCGGAGGGGCTGCGGGAGACGGTCGACAAGCTCGCGGCGGACGGCCTCGTCGCGCATGCCTTCGTCGCCGACGTCGCCGAGGCGGATCGGGTGGAGCAGGTGGTCGAGGAGATCGAGCGGCGGCTGGGCCCGCTGCGCTACCTGGTCAATGCCGCCGGTGTGCTCCGGTTGGGTGCGGCCAGGCAGCTCGCCGAGCAGGACTGGCACGACACGTTCGCGGTGAATGCGACCGGTGTGTTCCTGATGTCCCGGGCGGTGGTCAACCGCATGGTGCCGCGTTCGGCCGGGGCGATCGTGACCGTGGCCTCGAACGCGGCGGGCACCGCCCGGGCGGAGATGGCCGCCTACTCGGCGTCCAAGGCCGCGGCGACGATGTTCACCAAGTGCCTGGGCCTGGAGGTGGCCGGCCACGGGATCCGCTGCAACGTGGTGGCGCCGGGATCGACCGACACCCCGATGCTCAGGTCCATGTGGCACGACGAGAGCGGTCCGCAGCAGACGATCGACGGTCGGATCGAGTCCTACAAGGTGGGAATTCCGCTCCGGAAAATGGCCCTGCCGTCCGATATCGCGGACGCGGTGGTCTTCCTGCTCTCCGACGAGGCGGGCCACATCACGCTCCAGCACCTCACCGTCGACGGCGGCGCGACTCTCGGCGTGTGAACCGTCGTGATGGAAAGGAATCCGATGGCATGGGGTCGTCCGCCGGAAAGTATTCGTGGAACGAATCCCGATGAAATCGAATCCGTCATGAAATCCGCACGATAAAGAAATCCATACCGCACCGCAAAGAATCCGCCGCCCCGCTTCCCGAGAAGGAAGCGGGGCGGCGGATTCGTCACCGCTCTCCGACACCGGCGAGCCCGCGATGCCCCCGGGCCCGCCGCGCCCGCGGGCCTACCCGATGGTCGTCTCGACGGTCGCCCGTTGGCCGAACCCGACGGCCGTCTCACCCTCGGCCGAGGACGGCGTTTCGAGCGGCGCGTACGGTTCGCCCCGATCGGCCGACGCCAGGTAGCGGTCCCAGGCCACCCGGCCCAGGCCCGTCCGGGGCGCGGAACCGGCCAGCACCCGGCCGAGTGCGTCGAGCGCCGTGCCGGCGGGCGCCGCATGCACGCCCGATTCGCGCAGCGCGTCGACGCCGGGCTCCGGGGCACCCTGCCAGGGACCCCAGGCGATGCTCACCGCGGGCAGACCCTCGTGCCGCCGCCGGCGGGCCAACGCCTCGAAGAACGTGTCCGCCGCCGTCCCGACCAACGCGCCGTCGCGGCCGGTCAGCGCGGTGATCGCCGAGGACAGGACGAAGAAGTCGAGCCCGCGCGTCTGCCGGTGCAGCTGCCACGGTGCCGCCACCGCGCGGTCCAGCGCCGCGTCGAAGTCGGCCCACTCCCACGCCCGCAACGGTGCGTTCGCCGCCGGATCGGCCAGATGTACGACTCCGCGCAGCGGCGGAAGGTCGCGCTCGATCCGGGCCAGGAGCGCGCCCACCCCCGCCGGATCGGCGAGATCCTCGGCGGCGCAGTCGATCCGCACCCCCTCCCGGACGCCGTCCGGGAGCGGCGAACCGGCCAGCACCACGGACCGGGCTCCCTGCCCGGCCAGCCAGTCCACGACCGAGGCGGCGGCCGAATCCGGCCCGCCCAGGACCAGATACGTGGCGTCCTCGCGGATCTTGACGCTGCCCTCGTCCTCCTCCGGGAGCGAATGCTCGCGGAGCCGGGCCCGGTACCAGCGGTCTCCGCGCACCGCGAGGTGGCCGGAGCCGGACAGGAGCGCCGCATGCCCGAGCACGCTGCCGGCCGACGGGGTCGCCCCCGGTTCGAGGTCCACCTGTACACAGGCGAGCCCCGGGTACTCCCAGATGACGGTCCTGGACAGCGCGGTGAGCAGTGCCTGCGCCGGATCCGGCAGCGCGAGGTCGCCCGCCGATGTCGCCGCGGTGGAGCACAGCACGACCCGGGGCGCATGTGCGGCGTGCTCGCGCAGGAAGGCGCGCAGGAACGTGAAGGCGTGCTCGGCCGACCGCGCGACTCCCGCTGCCGGCGGTTCCCGATCGACGTCGTCGCCGCCCGGCGCGCCGCCGTGCAGCAGCAGACCGGCGATCCGCACGTCGCGTCGCCCGAGTTCGGCCCACAGTCGGTCGAAGGCGTCCGTCCGGTCGAGGTCGACGTACACCGTGCCCTCGTCCGCGTCGGCCGCGGCGATACCGGGTACGACGGCCAACGCCGGCACGCCGTCCAGCGTCAGCTCGCCCTGCCACCGCCGGGCCGGACCCGGGTCCTCTCCGAAGACCAGCCACGTTCCCGGGACGCCGGGCATGGTGGCGAACCGGGAGCCGTGCTCCAGGGGTTGCCAGTCGATCTCGTGCCGACGCAGCGGGGCCGCCGCCCGCCGCGCCTCCTCCGCGTCGGGCACGGGCCGCAGGACGATGCCCTCCAGGGCCGCCAGCGGTTGCCCCGACTCCGACCACACCCGTACGTCCACGACGCCGTCGTCGCGCCGCCGGGCGTGCACCCACACCGCGTCGGGCAGCGGCTCGGACAGCTCGATCCGCGCCAGCGACACCGGCACCGTGCGCCGATCGGTGAAGGCTCCGGCGACGGCCAGCGCCGCCTCGACGATCGGTGCGGACGCCGTGCGGACGCTGCCGGGGGACTGCGGGTCCGACGCGGTGCGCCGGATCAGCGCCACGGCGTCGTCCCGGCCGCGCCACAGACCGGCGACCGTCGCCGCCGGGTCGTCCTCGACGCCCTGGCGCCACCGCCGGGCGGACCAGGCGGAGGCGGGCACTTCGTCGAGGCCGGCCCGCAGCGATTCCGGGCGGATCGAGGCAGCCTCGGACGGGGCCGTCGGCAGCACCGCCCAGCCGCTCATCAGCCGCGTCCACGCGCCGCCGATCCGGGCGAAGCCGCGCACCCGGACCCCGTCCGCGTGCACCTCGCGCACCGTCTGGAGACCGAGCACCCCGCCCTCGGGGACGGCCGGCAGCTCGTGCACCTCCAGATCGCGCAGCGTGCCGGGCGGGTTCGGGTCGTCCGCGCCGTGCCGGGCGGCGGCCAGCGCCCAATCCACCAGGGCCGAGGCGGTGAGCACGCTGGTGCCGTGCACCCGGGCCGACAGTGCCGGGTGGGCCTGCGCGGCGGTGAAGTCCGCACCGAACCACTGCTGTTCGGTGCGGTCGGCGAGCTCGACCGGGGTGCCCAGCAGGGGATGCACCGGGGCCGGTGCCGACTGTGCCCGGGCGGGCGCGTCCGGCGGGATCAACCAATACCTGCGGTACTGGAAGGGCGAGGTCGGCAGGTCCACCGGGCGTGCCCGGTGACCCTGGAACGCCGGCTCCCAGTCCACCGGCACACCGTCGGCGTACAGGGCACCGACCGCGGCCAACAGGGCGTCCGCCTCGGCCGGGCCGCCGTCCTGGGCGGCGACCACGAGCACCGGCTGCGCGACCTCGCCGTGCGCGGCCACGCCGCGACGGACCGGGTCGGCCGGCGCCCCGTCGGCGCCCAGCACCAGGAACCGGGTGACGCCGTGGCCACGCAACAGGCGGACCGCGTCGAGCAGTCGGGTCGGAGTGCGGGCGTGCTCCGCCCAGTACTCGGGCATGCGCAACCGCTCGACCGGCACGATGTCGCCGCCGAGCCCGGACACGAACGGGACGGTCGCCTCCTCGAAGGTCAACGCGTCCACCACGCGCCGCAGTTCGGCCGGTACGGACCCCTGACGGGCGCTCGCGGCGAGCGGCAGGCGGGCCGGGCCCGCGGGCGCCGTCGCGCGGCCCCGGGAGCGCCAGTACCGCGTGACGCCCTCGACCCGATCCCGGTCGCCGGAGACCACGGTCGCGGCGGGCTCGTCCACGGCGGCGATCACCGGCCGGTCCGGCGAGTCGTCGAAGCCGGGGCCCGAGCGCACCTCCGACTCGGTGGCCCGGATCCACACCGACACGCCCCCGGCGGGTACGTCGGCGGGCCCGTGCGCGGCGAGGGCCAGCGCGCAGGCGTCGGCCAGGGACAGGATCCCGGCCGCGTGCACGGCGGCGACCTCGCCGACCGAGAGCCCGCCCACGTACTCGGGCGCGATCCCGAACGCGTGCACCAGCCGGTGCAGTGCCACCGCGAAGGCGAAGTCGGCGATCCGGGCGTCGCGGGGCGAGGGGTGGCGGTGCGTCGGATCGAGGATCCGGTCCCGCCAGGACCGGGGTTCGCCCCGGCCGGCCGCGGACCCGACCTGGTCCAGTTCCGCGCAGACCTCCGCCAGCGCGTCGGCGAAGACCGGGAAGGCGTCGGCCAACGCCGCGCCCGCACCCGGGCGTTCGAGACCGGAACCGGGGAACAGCAGTGCCGTCCGGCCGCGCGAATCGGCGACTCCGCGTCGCACGTGCCCGGCGGTGCCGTCGTGCGCCACGGCGGCCAGTCCGGCCGACAGCGCGTCCCGGTCGTGGCCGACGATCACCGCGCGGTGCCCGAAGGCGGAACGGGTGGTGTGCAGCGCGACGCCGACGTCGCGCACGTCCGCGTCGGCCACCGCCGCGGCCACCCGCGCGGCGTGCTCGCGCAGCGCGTCCGCCGTCTTCGCGGAGACGACCCACGGCACCGGGCCGGTCGAGGCGCGCACGCCCTCGTCCCGGTCCGCGACCTCGTCGACCGGGGGCTCCTCCAGGACCAGGTGCGCATTGGTACCGCTGAGCGTCAGGCAGGACACCCCGGCGCGCCGGACCCGCTCGCCCGCGGGCCACGGCTCCGCCTCGGTGACCAGCCGTACAGTGCCCGCCGACCAGTCCGCGTGCGTGGTGGGCCGGTCCACGTGCAGCGTCCTGGGCAGCCGGCCGTGCCGCATGGCCATCACGATCTTGGTGATGCCGGCCAGGGCGCCGACCGTCTGGGTGTGACCGATGTTGGACTTGACCGAGCCCAGGCGCACCGGCCGGTCCGGGGCGTGCTCGCGGCCGTACGTCGCGATCACCGCCCGGGCCTCGACCCCGTCGCCCAGGGCCGCGCCCACGCCGTGACCCTCCACGACGTCCACGCTCTCCGGGGTGAGCCGGCCGTCGGCCAGTGCCTGGCGGATCACCGACTCCTGGGCCTGTCCGCGCGGGGCCCACATGCCGTTGGTGGCGCCGTCCTGGTTGATCGCGGACCCGCGCACGACCGCGAGGATGGGATGTCCGTTGCGGCGCGCGTCCGACAGTCGCTCCAACAGGAGCATGCCGGCGCCCTCGGACAGGCTCACGCCGTCGGCCGATGCCGAGAACGACTTGGAACGCCCGTCGGGGGCAAGGACGTTGCGCCGTCGGAAGTCGAGGAGCGTGCCCGGCAAGGACATCACGCTCGCACCGCCCGCCAGGGCCAGCGTGCACTCGCCGTTGCGCAACGCCTTGACGGCCAGGTGCACCGCGACCAGGGACGAGGTGCACTGCGTGTCCACCGTGAGCGCGCCGCCCATCAGGCCCATCAGGTACGAGACCCGTCCCGAGGCGGCGCCGCCCGAGCTGCCGAAACCGATGAACCCCTTGACCTCCTCCGGCGGCGGGCCGCTCAGCAGCAGCGGATAGCCGCCGAACTGGAGCCCCGCGTACACCGCGGTCCGGCTCTCCTTGGCGGACAGCGGGTCGATGCCGGCGCGCTCGAACGCCTCCCACGAGGTTTCCAACAACAGCCGCTGCTGCGGGTCGATCGCCAGCGCCTCGGCCGGTGTCATCCCGAAGAACTCCGGGTCGAAACGGTCGGCGTCGTACAGGAACCCGCCATTGAGCCCGGGCATTTGCCCGGCGAGGTTCCAGCCGCGGTTGTCCGGCAGACCCGAGACGACGTCGCGGCCCGCGTCCACCAGCTCCCACAGGTCCTCGGGCGAGCGCACGCCGCCGGGGAAGCGGCAGCCGATACCGATGATGGCGACGGGTTCGTGGTTCTTCGCCTCCTCGGCGGAGAGCCGGCCGCGGGCCTGCCGCAGCTCGGCCGTCGCCTTTCTGAGGTACTTCTGCAGCTTCTCTTCGTTTGCCATCGCCATCTCGCTGTCGGCTCCTCATGAGGAAGGCGTCTGCCGGCCGGTGGGCGCGGTGCCGCGCGTGGTCCGAGCCCGGATCGCTTCGGGTCGGATACCGGTCCGAGCCGGGATCGCGACACGTCGGATACCGGTCCCGGCCCGGATCGCTACAGGTCGGGACAGGGGTCCGAGCCCGGCTCCCTACAGCTCGGACAGGGGAATGACCGTGCAGCTCTGCACGTCGTACAACTTCCACTGCCCCTCGACCTCGACGAACGCGTCGAGCCGGAAGTGGGTGTCGTCGATGGGGGTGTAGGCGTCCTTGGAGCGCGAGCGCACCCCGACCTCGCCCAGCACGTGCGAGCCGATGAACTCCAGCTTGCCGTCCTGCCAGCCGGGGGAGGTGGACACGCCGAGCGTGCCCATCGAGTCGACGTAGTACGACTCGAACTGCTGGTCGGGCTCGCTCCAGCCGATGATCCACCGGCCTTCGAGCTTGGGTGATCCGTCCGCATAGGTGGCGGTGAGGTCCATCTGGATGCAGTGCCCGCGCATGGTCGGCTTGGCCACCGACTCCATCCGCACGCCGGTGTCGAACGTGGTGATCATCTTGCCCAGCAGGAAGTCGAGTTCGCGCAGACGCGCCGGCGGGTCGTTGTTCTCCTTGACCGGCCGGGCGGTCGGGCGGTGGTTGTCCAGGTAGTCGTGCAGCTTCAGATCGGCCTCGGTCGCCGCTGCCGCCGCGTCACCGGTCGTCGTGCTCTCGGCCGTCGTGCTTTCGGTCATCGTGTCCTCCGTCGTGGTGCCATCCGGCATCGTGATTTCCGTCATCGTGATTTCCGCGGGTGGAATTTCCCGGTTGTTCTCGGCGTGGACGCCCCGCCGCCGAGGCGCGTGCTCAGGCGGCGGAGTCGGCGGCGATTTTGCCGACCATCGCGGCGATGTTCCGGATGTTCTTCAGGTCCCGGGCGTTGAGTCGCCGCGCCGGAATGGTCACTCCCAGGTCCGTGCGCAGGTAATTGAGCAGGACCACGGTGTTCAGGGAGTTGAGCACGCCCCATTCCAGCAACGGCGTGTTCTCGTCGAGCTCCCCCTTGGGGTCGCCCGCGAGAAACCGTTCGCGGATGAAAGTGGTTATCTTTTCCGCGAATTCGGCCTGGGCCGACTCTTGCGGGGTCATCGAGGTCATTCCTTCCGGTGCGGGACCGGGCCCTCGGGAGCGCGCTCTCCCGGAACGGGGGCCTGGAAAAGGGTGAGAAGCGCGGCGCGGTCGATCTTTCCGTTGCGGGTGCGCGGGAGTTGCCCGGTCACCCGCAGTTCGTCGGCGAGCATGTAGCGCGGCAGTCGCCGCGCACAGTGCCCGCGCAGCTCCAGCAGGCCGGGCTCACGGTCGGGGCCGGCCACCACACAGGCCACCAGGCGTGCCTCCATGCCCGCGCCCACCACCAGAGCCGCGGCCTCGGCCACATCGGGATGCGCGGTCAGCGCCGCCTCCACCTCGCCCAACTCGATCCGGTGGCCGCGCACCTTCACCATGTGATCGCGCCGACCCACGTAGTCGAACCCGCCGTCGGGCAGCACCTTGACGATGTCCCCGGTCGGATACGGCCCGTGCTGTGCGTCCGCGCCCCAGTAGCCGAGCATCACCGTGGGGCCGGACACGTACAGCTCGCCCTCCTCCCCGGGCCCGGCCGGCTCGCCGTCGGCGCGCTGCGCCCACGCCGTGTCGCCCGAGCAGGCGCGACCGATCGGCACCGGGCGATCCCGGGTCAGGTCCGCCTCGGTCACCTCGTGATAGGTGCACACGTTCGTCTCGGTGGGCCCGTAGAGGTTGAGCAGCCGGGCGAACGTCCAGCCGGCAAGCGCCTGCACGTGCGGAATCGGGAAGGGCTCGCCGGCGAAGAGCACCGCACGCAGATCGGGCGGTGGGATGCGATCGAGCAGATTGCCCTCGCGCATCATCAGGATCAACGCCGAGGGCACCGAATACCACACGCTGATCCGCTGCCGGTACAGGAACTCCACGAGCTGCGCCGGGGCGTAGGCCAGCTCGGCCGGAACCAGGTGTACGGACGCGCCGGTTGCGAACGCCGCGTACAGATCGAGCACCGACAGGTCGAAGTTGAACGGCGCGTGGTTGGCGAAGCGGTCCTCGGGGCCGGCGACCAGGACCTCGACCGCCCACTCGACGAAGGCCAGCGCGTTGCGGTGGCTGACGCACACGCCCTTGGGCGCACCGGTGGACCCGGAGGTGTAGAGGATGTACGCGAGTTCGTCGGGTCCCACCGGTTCGTTGACCGGATCGGGGTCGGCCTGTTCGTCCGCGCCCTCGTCCAGGTCGCGGCAGGCGATCGTGGTCAATCGCGCGGCGATCGCTTCGAGCCGGCTCTCGGTGGTCAGCACGGCCGCCGCGGCGCAGTCCTCGGCGAGCCTGGCCACCCGCTCCAGCGGCGCGGAGCCGTCCGCGGGCACGTAGGCGGCGCCGAGCCGCAGCACGGCCTGCATCGCCACGACCACCGACGCGGACTTGTCCGCCCAGATCACCACCCGGTCGCCGCGGCCGACCCCGAGGGCGCGCAGCCGATGGGCCAGCGCGTTGGCACCGCGATCCAGGTCGCGGTAGCGCAGTTCGTCGTCACCGGTCACCACGGCCGGCAGGTCGGCGTACTTCGCGGCGGCGTCGATGGCCGGTTGATGCAGCGTGGTCACAGTCCCAACTCCCTTGCCACCAGCTCCCGCTGGATCTCCGTGGTGCCGGAGAACAGGGTGCTGGGGATCGCGTCGCGCAGCTGCTCCTCGGCCCCGCCGGACAGATAGCCGGTGCCGCCGAAGAGCTGGATGGCGTCGATCGAGTTCGCCACCGCCGCCTCGGACACCGCGATCTTCGACAGCGCGGCGGCGCTGACGTGTTCGTCCTCCCGGTCCAGCAACCAGCAGGCCCGGTACAGCAGCAGCCGGGCGCCCTCCAGACGCTGCTTCATCGTGGCCAGCCGGTGCGAGATCGCCTGGAAGTCGGCGATCCGCTTGCCGAACTGGCGTCGCTCTCGGGCGTGTTCGACACAGTTCGCGAGCTGGCGCTCCATCAGTCCGAGGTAGATCCCGAACAGACACGCCCGTTCCCAGGCCATCGAGTGCTGGAAGACGGCAGCTCCCTGGCCCTCCTCGCCCAGCAGGTACTCCGCCGGGACGTGGCATCGCTCGAAACGCACCCGACCCGCCGGACAGCCCGCCAGGCCCATCTTGGGCAGCGGTTCACCCAGGACGACCCCCGGCAGGTCGGTGGGTACGGCGAAGGCCGAGACGCCGAGGAAGCCGGCCCTGGCGTCGGTGACCGCGTAGGTGACGATCAGGTCGGCGATCGGGGCGTTGCTGGCCCACGACTTCTCGCCGTCGAGCAGGTAGCCGTCACCGGTGGGCTCGGCGGTCACCGCGATGTTGCCGATGTCGGAGCCCGCGTCGTCCTCGGTCATCGCGTTCGCCGCGACCGACTCGCCGCCGGCCAGGCCCGCGAGCAGCCGATCACGGACCGCGTCCGAGCCGAAGTCCCGGACGGGAACGGCACAGGCCAGCAGATGCGCGGCGACCGCGAACGCGAGCCCGGTGTCTCGACAGCCCCTGCCGAAGGCCTCCAGACACAGCGCGGTGTCCAGCGCGGACAGACCGCCGCCGCCCACCTCGGTGGGCAGACACAGCCCGGTCAGCCCGATCTTCCCGGCGATGGCGAAGTTCGTGCGGGTCACGTCCGGGTCGGCCACGGCCCGGTTGCGGCCCCAATGGGCCTCGACCTCCCGGAAGATGTCGGCGGCGCGATTCCGTTGTGCAGCGGCGATTCCAAATTCCATGGCTATTCGTGCCTCATTTGTGAGGAGTTGTTTCAGCGCTCCCGCAGCGAACAGCACCGTCCGAGTGCCCGGGTGGCAATGCGGAACGAACGGCGTGGGACCGAAGGCCGGGCAGAAGCCGCCCCGGCGGGTGCGGTATCGGTGCCGTCGATTCAATGGTGCCGAATGAATACCGTTCTGCCGGCACACGCTAGTAAGCCCGCCGCCCGGGTGTCACCCCCTAAGAACCTCGCGGCGGCCGTGTTCCGGGTGGTGCGGCGCGATGCCGAGCCGGGCGCCCACCGGCTTAGGGGATTCCCCTAGCGGGCGGGGCCGGCCCGAGGACTGCGGTTTAGGGGTGTGCAGGCACGTCGATCCCGGCTCACCATGGGGCGACGACGCCCGGAAAAGTCAATTGTGATTGCGGAAATCTGCTGATGCGGATGAACCCTGGCGGCGGGTGCATCGCGAATTCGCGCGGACCGCAGAACCGGTGGACGCCGCACTCCCTTCCACCAGCACCACCGGGAACCGAATCAGCCCAGAATCGGTGTGACGCGCGAGGAGAGCCTGATATGCAGCGGGGGATCGATACCTACCCGTTTCTCATGGGAAAATCGGCACTGCAGCAACCCGATTGGGGCGACCGGGCCCGACTCCAGCTGGTTCGTGCCGAACTCGCGGCGTCGCCCGGGCTCACCTCGCCCGCCGACATCGCCGTGCTGCACGACCTCCTGGCCCGGGTCGCGGCCGGCGAGTCACACGTCATCCAGGCCGGGGACTGCGCCGAGGACCCGGCGGAATCCAACCTGGACTACGTCGCCCGCAAGGTCGGCCTGCTCGACGTGCTCGCGGGCACCATGCGGATGAACACGCACCGACCCGTGGTGCGCGTGGGCCGGATCGCCGGCCAGTACAGCAAGCCGCGGTCGCAGCCGACCGAACTGGTCGGCGGCCAGGAACTGCCGGTCTATCGCGGCCACATGGTCAACAGCCCGGAGCCCGATCCGGTGCAGCGCCGACCCGACCCGGTGCGCATGCTCACCGGCTACCAGGCCGCCGACCAGGTGATGACCCATCTCGGTTGGCACAACCCGGTCCGCGGTTGGGAACTGGGGCCGCTCGTGTGGACCAGCCACGAGGCGCTGCTGCTCGACTACGAGGTCCCGCTGCTGCGCACCGACGACGACGGCCGGCTCTACCTCGCCTCCACCCACTGGCCGTGGATCGGCAACCGGACCCATCAGCTCGACGGCGCCCATGTCGCGCTGCTCGCCGCCGTGAGCAACCCGGTGGCCTGCAAGGTCGGCACCGCCATGACGCCGAACGAACTGGTGGCGCTGTGCGCCGTGTTGGACCCCGAACGGCGGCCCGGCCGGCTCACCCTGATCGCCCGGATGGGCGCCGGCGCCGTGTCCGAGCGACTGCCCGCCCTGGTCCAGGCGGTGCGCGCGGCCGGGCACCCGGTGATCTGGCTCTGCGACCCCATGCACGGCAACACCCTCACCACACCCGCCGGCCTCAAGACCCGGTACGTGAAGTCGGTCCTGTGGGAGGTGGAGCAGTTCCAGTGCGCGGTCTCGGCGTTCAACGGCGTGCCCGGGGGACTGCACCTGGAGATCACCCCCGACGCCGTCACCGAGTGTGTGTTGAACGAATCCCACCTCGACCGGGTCGGCGAGAAGTACATCACGCTGTGCGATCCGCGTCTCAACCCCGCCCAGGCCGCCTCGGTGGTCGCCACCTGGCGATCCTGAGCCCTCGCGACCGCGCGTACACCCCAGCAGAGGAAAACCCACGTCATGCCAGGTATACCGCCCATCACGCCCTACTCCATGCCGACACGGGAGGAACTGCCCGCGAACACCGCCGACTGGAGCATCGATCCCGAGCGGGCCGTGCTCCTGGTCCACGACATGCAGCGCTTCTTCCTGAAGGCGTTTCCCGCCGAGAGCGCGGTCGAGGACCTGGTCACCAACACGGCCCTGATCCGGGGGCGTTTCGCCGAGGCGGGCGTACCGGTGGCCTACACGGCCCAGCCGGGCGGGATGACCGAGGAACAGCGCGGGCTGCTCAAGGACTTCTGGGGTCCGGGGATGACCCCGGAGCCGGCCGACCGCGAGATCGAGGATCGGCTGGCGCCGGGGCCGGACGACTGGGTGCTCACCAAGTGGCGCTACAGCGCGTTCTTTCGATCCGACCTGCTGGACCGCATGCGTGCCGCGCGCCGGGACCAGTTGGTCGTCTGTGGTGTCTATGCGCACGTCGGCGTCCTGATGACGGCGGTCGAGGCCTACACCCACGACATCCGCACCTTCCTCGTCGCCGACGCGGTCGCCGACTTCTCCGCCGGGCACCACCGGCGTGCGCTGGAGTACGCCGCGGGACGTTGCGCGATGGTGGTCACCACGGCGGACGTGCTCGACGTCTTCGACGACCGGGGAGCCGAGGGTGCGCACGGTCGACGGCTCGTCGGCAGGTCCGGTGCCGCGTCATGACGGCGCACCGGAGCGGGTCCACGGCCGCCGGGCGGAAACTGCTCGACCGGGTGTTCACGGCGGAGCCGCCGCCGTTCGCGCTGCTGCACCGGCCCGAGGCGACCGGCCCGGACCTGCTGGACATCGTGATCGGCGAGGTATCCCACTGCGACACGCTCGCCGACCTCCCGGTCGGCCGCACCCCGGTCGAACCCGGACGCGCCGCGCACGAGGTGTTGGCGATGATCCCCTACCGGCAGATCGCCGAGCGGGGATTCGAGTGCGTCGACGACGGGTCGCCGCTGATCGCGATGACCGTACGCGAACACGCCACGATGCCCGTCGACGAGGTCACGGCCCGGGTCCCCGAAGTCGCGATCCACCTGTCCGGTGGGCACTTCGACATCGGCGACGACGAGTACGCCGCACTGGTCCGCACCATCATCGACACCGAGATCGGTGCCGGCGTCGGCGCCAACTTCGTGATCCGACGCTCCTTCGTCGTAGACATCACCGACTACACGCCGCACACCGCGCTCACCGTCTTCCGCCGGCTCCTGCAACGCGAGTCCGGCGCCTACTGGACGTTCGTCGCGCACACCGGCGAGCGCACCTTCGTCGGCGCCACCCCCGAGCGGCACGTCACCCTCGACGCGGGCACCGCGGTGATGAACCCCATCAGCGGAACGTACCGCTACCCGGCCTCCGGTCCGACCCTGGCGGGCGTGAAGGAGTTCATCGCCGACCGCAAGGAGACCGAAGAGCTGTACATGGTCCTCGACGAGGAACTCAAGATGATGGCCCGCCTGTGCGACGCCGGCGGCCGGATATCGGGACCGTACCTGCGCGAGATGACCCGACTCGCGCACACCGAGTACTTCATCGAGGGCCGCACCGACCGGGACGTACGCGAGATCCTGCGCGAGACGATGTTCGCGCCCACCGTCACCGGCAGCCCGTTGGAGAGCGCCTGCCGGGTGATCCGCCGGCACGAGCCGCACGGTCGCGGCTACTACAGCGGAGTCATGGCGCTGATCGGACACGACGAACAGGGCCGCGCCGCCCTGGACTCGTCCATTCTCATCCGCACCGCGGACATCGACCGCACCGGCCGGGCCCGGATCGGCACCGGCGCCACACTCGTGCGCCACTCGGACCCCTACGGCGAGGTCGCCGAAACCCGGGTCAAGGCATCCGGGCTGCTCACCGCGCTGGGCACCAGCTCCGACACGTCCTTCGCCGAACACCCCGAGATCCTCGACGCATTGTCCCGCCGCAACGGGACCATCGCCCCCTTCTGGCTCGGCAGCGACCTCGAACGCACGGGTTCGGACGGCGAGTTGGCCGGGCGCACCGTGCTGGTGATCGACGCCGAGGACACCTTCACCGAGATGCTCAACCACCAACTGCGCTCACTGGGGCTGGTGGTCACCGTGCACCGATTCGACGAGCCGTACGACTTCGCGAGCCACGACCTGGTCATCATGGGACCGGGACCGGGCGACCCGAACGACGACGACTGCGCCAAGATCGCCCACCTGCGCGCGGCGATCCGCACCCTGCTGAGCGAACGGCGACCGTTCCTCGCGGTCTGCCTCAGCCACCAGACCCTGTGCCGGGAACTGGGCTTCACCGTGGCCCGCTGCGCCGTGGTCAACCAGGGGTTGCAACGCGAGATCAACCTCTTCGGCTCGCGCGAGCGGGTCGGCTTCTACAACACCTTCGCCGCCGTCAGTTCGCACGACAAGGTCGACGTCCCCGGCGTCGGTGTCGTGGAGGTCAGCCGCGACGAGGAGACCGGCGAGTTGTACGCGCTGCGCGGGCCGCACTTCTCCTCGATGCAGTTCCACGCCGAATCCGTGCTCTCCCAGGGCGGCGTGCGCATTCTCGAAGCCCTGCTGAAGGGCCTGCCGAGGTCGTAACCACGGCCTGGCGCTTCCTCGCTTGTCCCTCCCGCGGCCACGACTCGTGGCGCGCACCCGCATCAACCGGACCCAGAGGTCCGGGATTTCCGGAAAGGCTGGACTGATTTCGATGGCCGACGAGCAGCAGAAGACCGTTGAGTACCTTCGGCGCGTGACGGCGGATCTGCACAAGACGCGTCGCCGGCTGAACGAGGTCGAGGCCGGCCTGCTGGAGCCGATCGCGGTGGTGGGCATCGCCTGCCGTTTCCCCGGTGGCGTGCGCTCGCCCGAAGACCTGTGGGACCTGGTCGCCGAGGGCGTGGACGCGACCTCGGAGTTCCCGTCGGACCGCGGGTGGCCGGAGGACCTGTACGACCCCGACCCGGAACGCTCCGGCAAGTCCTACGTGCGACGTGGCGCGTTCCTGGACGATGTGGCGGGTTTCGACGCGGAGTTCTTCGGGATCTCGCCGCGTGAGGCGTTGGCGATGGATCCGCAGCAGCGGTTGTTGCTGGAGGTGTCCTGGGAGGTGCTGGAGCGGGCCGGGCTGAACCCGTCGGGGCTGCGCGGGAGTCGGACCGGTGTGTTCGTCGGCGCCTCGACCTCCGCCTACGTCCCGGACCTGGATCACGTGCCGGCAGCCGTCGAGGGCTACACGATGACCGGCAACCTCGCGAGTGTGTTGTCGGGTCGGGTGTCGTACTCGTTCGGCTTCGAGGGTCCGGCGGTGTCGGTGGACACCGCGTGCTCGTCGTCCCTGGTGGCATTGCATCTCGCGGTCCAGTCGTTGCGGCAGAACGAGTGCACCCTCGCGCTCGCCGGCGGCGTCGCGACCCTGGCCAGCCCCACCCCCTTCATCGAGTTCTCCCGCCAGCGCGGCCTTGCCCCGGACGGTCGCTGCAAGCCGTTCGCCGACGGCGCGGACGGCACCGCGTGGGGCGAAGGTGTCGGCGTGCTGGCCCTGGAGCGACTTTCGGATGCGCGCCGGTTGGGCCATCGGGTCCTGGGTGTGGTGCGGGGTTCGGCGATCAATCAGGACGGTGCGAGCAGTGGGTTGACGGCGCCGAACGGCCCCTCGCAGCAGCGGGTGATCCGGGCCGCGTTGGCCAACGCCGGTCTGGGTGTGGGTGATGTGGACGCGGTGGAGGCGCACGGTACGGGTACGAAGCTGGGCGACCCGATCGAGGCCCAGGCGTTGCTGGCCACCTACGGACAGGACCGTGCGCCGGAACGCCCGGTGTGGCTGGGCTCGTTGAAGTCGAACCTGGGCCACACGCAGAGTGCGGCGGGCGTCGCCGGTGTGATCAAGATGCTGATGGCGTTGCGGCGGGAGGAGTTGCCGCGCACGCTGCACGTGGAGCAGCCGTCGCGCTTCGTGGACTGGGATGCGGGTGCGGTGTCGTTGTTGACCGAGGCGGTGTCCTGGCCTCGGGGCGAGCAGGCGCGGCGCGCGGCGGTGTCCTCGTTCGGGGTGAGCGGCACCAACGCCCACGTGATCATCGAGGAGGCGCCCGCCCCGGAGGCGACGTCGACGGACGCCGATCCGGAACCGCAGGAGAACTCCGTCCCCGCGCTGTCGGGTTCGCCGACTCCCTGGTTGGTCTCCGGTGGCAGTGAGGCCGGTCTTCGCGCGCAGGCGGCGCGGCTGCGGGAGTTCGTCTCGGAGCAGGCGGACGCCGTGGACGCGGAAGCCGTGGGTCGGGCGTTGGCGGCTCGGGACGGGTTGCGGCATCGGTTGGCTGTGGTCGGTGGCGATCGGGATGAACTGTTGGCCGGGTTGGCTGCGTTCGCCGAGTCGGGTGTGTCTGCGGGTGGTGTGGTGGCGGGTGTCGCGGGTGAGGGTGTGAAGTCTGCGTTCCTGTTTTCGGGTCAGGGTGCGCAGCGGGCGGGGATGGGTCGGGAGTTGTATGCGGTGTCGCCGGTGTTCGCGGCGGCGTTGGACGAGATCTGCGGGCACTTGGACCCGTTGGTGGGGTCGTCGGTGCGCGAGGTGATGTTCGCCGACCAGGGCACCGAGCAGGCCGCGGAGCTGGACCGCACGGTGTTCACGCAGACGGCGTTGTTCGCGTTCGAGGTGGCCCTGTACCGCCTCGTGGAATCCTTCGGCCTCCGCCCCGACTTCGTCACCGGCCACTCCGTGGGCGAACTCGCCGCCGCACACGTGGCCGGGGTGTGGGACCTCAAGGACGCGTGCACACTCGTCGCCGCACGCGGCCGACTGATGCAGGCACTGCCCGAGGGCGGCGCCATGCTCGCCGTCCAGGCCCCGGCCGCCGACGTGCAGGCGACCCTGACCCCGCACGGCGAGCGCGTGAGCGTCGCCGCCGTCAACGGGCCGAGCGCCACCGTCGTCTCCGGTGACGAGGACGCGATCGCGGCGATCGAGGCGCACTGGCGCGAACAAGGCCGCAAGACACGCCGCCTGCGTGTCTCCCACGCCTTCCACTCCGCCCGCATGGACCCCATGCTCGACGACTTCCACACCGTCGCCGCCACCCTCACCGCACACGCCCCGGTCATCCCGCTGGTGTCCAACGTCACCGGCCTGCCCGCGACCCCGGACGAACTCGCCTCACCCGACCACTGGGTACGCCAGGTCCGCGGCCCCGTCCACTTCCACGACGGCATCACCCACCTCGCCCACCACAACGTCCGCGCATTCCTCGAAATCGGCCCCCGCGGCGTCCTCACCGCCATGACCGCCGACTCCCTCCCCACCGACCACGGACCCACCACCCTCATCCCCCTCACCCGACCCGACCGACCCGAACCCCGCGCCGTCCTCACCGCCCTCGCCCACGCCTGGACCACCGGCCTCGACATCACCTGGCCGAGTCCCGACGCCCCCGGCGCGCCGACCCTCGAACTCCCCACCTACGCCTTCGACCACACCCACTACTGGCTCGACCGCACCCCCACCACCACCGGCGACCCCACCCACCTGGGCCTGACACCCCTCGACCACCCCATCCTCAACGCAGCCCTCGACACCGCCGCCGACGGACCCACCATCCTCACCGGACGCCTGTCCACCACCACCCACCCCTGGCTCACCCACCACACCATCAACGACACCCCCCTCCTCCCCGGCACCGCCCACCTCGACCTCCTCATCCGCGCCGGCGACCACATCAACCACCCCCACATCCACGAACTCGTCATCCAAACCCCCCTCACCATCCCCACCCACCAACCCATCGAACTCCAAATCGTCATCGACCCCACCGACCACCACGGACACCGCACCACCACCATCTACTCCCGACCCCAGGCCCCCACCCGGACCGGCACGGTCTGGACCCGACACGCACAGGCCACCCTCACCACCGACCAGCCGGAACCCGGCGCCGACGATGCGGACTTCGCCCTGCTGCGCAGTTGGCCGCCGGCCGGTGCCACACCGATCCCGATCGACGACCTCTACGCCACACTCGCCGAACGCGGTTACACCTACGGACCCACCTTCCAAGGACTCAAAACCCTCTGGCGCGGGGCCGACAACGAGATCTACGCCGAAGCCGAACTCCCCGACACCACCACCGACAGCAACTCCGACAACACCGACAACCACACCCTCCACCCCGCCCTCCTCGACGCAGCACTGCACGCCCTCAACCACGATGCCGAGTTCGTCGGCGAGGGCATCCGGCTGCCGTTCTCCTGGAACGGGGCCTCCCTGTTCGCCACCGATGCCCGTACGTTGCGGGTGCTGTTGCGGGTCACCGGTGCGGACACCGTGCGGATCAGCGGCGTGGACCCGGCCGGGGAACCGGTGCTGCGGGTCGAGACGATGCGGGTCCGCGCGCTGGACACCGTCGCACTCGCGTCGTCCGCCGCCGGAGCGGACGAGTTGTTCGCGCTGGAGTGGATCCCGGCCGGCTCCGCGACTTCCGCCGCCCTGCCCGAGGTGGCGCTGCTCGGCTCGGATCCCTTTGCGATCCGAGCCGCCCTGACCGACCTTCCGGCACATGCGGACGTCCCGGCCCTGGTCACCGCGCTCGACGACGGGGCGGCGGTACCGGCGTACGGCGTGGTCTCCGCGGCCTCGACGGACGTGCGCGACATGGCCGACGCGGCCCGGGAGGTGGCCGCCGCCCTCCTGGCCACCGTGCGGGCCTGGCTGGCCGAACCCCGTCTGGAGACCTCCACGTTGGTCGTGGTCACCCGCGGCGCCGTCGCGGCGGCACGGGACGGGTATGCGGACGTCTCCGACCCGGCCGCCTCGGTGGCCTGGGGCCTGATTCGCACCGCGCAGAGCGAACACCCCGACCGCTTCGTGCTCCTCGACCTCGACCCGGCCGCCGAGGTACCGGACCTGACCATGCTCCTGGTCGAGGCCGTTGCCACAAGCGAACCGCAAATCGCGGTCCGGAACGGTGAGTTGCTGACCCCGCGTCTGGTGTCCGCAGAACCGGCCGCCGAGACCGACGGGCTGCCGGTCCTGGACCGGTCCGGCAGCGTGCTCGTGACCGGCGCCGGCTCCGCGCAGGGTCGCCTGCTGGCGCGTCACCTCGTCGCGGAGCACGGTGTTCGGCATCTCGTGCTGGCCGGCCGCCAGGGCCCGGACCGGCCCGACGCGAGCGCGCTGCGCGACGAACTCACCGAACTGGGCGCCGACGTGACGATCGTCGGCTGCGATGTCACCGATCGGGCGGCCGTTGCCGAGCTCCTGGCCGGGATCCCGGACGCCCACCCGCTCACGGCGGTGATTCACGCGGCCGGCGTGCAGGCCGGCGGAGTCCTGGCGTCGCTGACCGACGAACAGCTCGACGAGGCGCTCGCGGCCCGTACGTCCGGTGCCGCCCATCTGCACGAACTCACGCAGGACCTGGACCTGTCCGCGTTCATCCTCTTCTCGTCGGCGGCCGGCGTCGTCGGTGGCACCGGCTACGCCGGGTTGGCCGCCGCGAGCACCTTCCTGGACGCGCTGGCCCACCGCCGCCGGAGCCGTGGCCTGCCTGCCGTGTCCGTGGCGTGGGGTGTGTGGGAATCGGTGGACGCGGCCGGCGGCGAGCCCGCCAGGGCCTCGCGCGAGGGCGCGGTGCCGCTCTCCGCCCGGGAGGGGCTCGCGCTGTTCGACACCGTCCTGACGGTGGCTGATCCGGTGGTTGTCGCCACCCGGATCGACCCGGCCGTACTGCGCGAGCGGGCCATGGCCGGCGTGCTCTCCTCGGTGTGGCGCGGTCTGATCCGCACGCCGAAGCGCCGCGTGGCGGCGTCCATCGGAGCCGGCCTCTCGTTGGCTCGGCGGCTGATCGTGCTGCCCGGGGACGAGCGCGCCCGGGTCGTCCTGGAATTGGTCCGGGCACAGGTCGCCTCGGTGCTCGGCCACGACGTACCCGCCCGGGTGGACGAGACCCGCGGATTCATGGACATCGGGCTCGACTCGCTGACCGCGGTCGAACTGCGCAACCGCCTGTCCGCGGCCACCGGGCTGCAACTGCCCACGACCCTGGTCTTCGACTACCCCACCCCGGCCGATCTGGCCCGGTTCGTGGAGGCCGAACTCCTGGGCGCCGAGGCCGAGTCGGGCGACGCGGTGCGGCAACGCGCGAGCGTCACCACGGACGAGCCGATCGCGGTGGTGGGCATGGCCTGCCGTTTCCCGGGTGGCGTGCGGTCGCCCGAGGACCTGTGGGATCTGGTGGCCGAGGGCGTGGACGCGACCTCGGAGTTCCCGTCGGACCGCGGTTGGCCGGAGGACCTGTACGACCCCGACCCGGAGCGCCCGGGCAAGTCGTACACGCGACGTGGTGGCTTCCTGGACGATGTGGCGGGTTTCGACGCGGAGTTCTTCGGGATCTCGCCGCGTGAGGCGCTGGCGATGGACCCGCAGCAGCGACTGCTGCTGGAGGTCTCCTGGGAGGCCATGGAGCGTGCCGGCCTCGATCCGGCCGCGCTGCACGGCAGCCAGGCCGGCGTGTTCGTCGGTGCCGGCGGGTCCTCGTATGTGTGCGACATGGACCAGGTGCCGGAACACCTCGAGGGATACGCGTTCACCGGTAATACGTCGAGTGTGTTGTCGGGTCGGGTGTCGTATTCGTTCGGTTTCGAGGGTCCGGCGGTGACGGTGGACACGGCGTGTTCGTCGTCGTTGGTGGCGTTGCATCTGGCGGTTGCGTCGTTGCGGCGGGGTGAGTGTGGGTTGGCGTTGGCCGGTGGTGTGACGGTGTTGGCGGGTCCGGGTGGGTTCACGGAGTTCTCGCGGCAGCGGGCGTTGTCGCCGGAGGGTCGGTGCAAGGCGTTCTCGGCGGATGCGGATGGTACGGCGTGGGCCGAGGGTGTGGGCATGTTGGCTCTGGAGCGGCTTTCGGATGCGCGTCGGTTGGGGCATCGGGTCCTGGGTGTGGTGCGGGGTTCGGCGATCAATCAGGACGGTGCGAGCAGTGGGTTGACGGCGCCGAACGGTCCCTCGCAGCAGCGGGTGATCCGGGCGGCGTTGGCGGATGCGGGTCTGGGTGTGGGTGATGTGGACGCGGTGGAGGCGCACGGTACGGGTACGAAGTTGGGTGATCCGATCGAGGCGCAGGCGTTGTTGGCGACGTATGGGCGTGGTCGTGATGCGGATCGGCCGGTGTGGTTGGGGTCGTTGAAGTCGAACATCGGGCATTCGGTGGCGGCTGCGGGTGTCGGTGGTGTGATCAAGATGGTGATGGCGTTGCGGCGGGAGGAGTTGCCGCGCACGTTGCATGCGGAGCAGCCGTCGCCGTTCGTGGACTGGGATGCGGGCGCGGTGTCGTTGTTGACCGAGGCGGTGTCCTGGCCCCGGGGCGAGGGCGTGCGGCGGGCGGGTGTGTCCTCGTTCGGCGCCAGCGGCACCAACGCCCACGTGATCATCGAGGAAGCCCCCGCGGACGAACCCGCCCTCGTCGCACCGGTGTCGAAGACGCCCGCGGCAGTGGAGTCCGCGGAACCGGTGGTGCCCTGGGTGGTCTCCGGCGGCAGCGCGGGCGGGCTTCGCGCACAGACGGAACGACTGCGCGAGTTCGCCGAGTCGCAGGGCGACGCGCTCGATGTCGCCGCAATGGGACGGGCGTTGGCCGCGCGTGGCGGGCTGCCGCATCGTTTGGCGGTGGTCGGTTCCGGGCGTGCGGAGTTGCTGTCCGGCTTGGCGGCGGGTGCGGACTCCCCGGGTGTGGTGTCGGGTGTGGTGGGGGGTGGTGTGCGTCGGGTGGTGTTTGTGTTTCCGGGTCAGGGTTGGCAGTGGTTGGGGATGGGGGTGGAGTTGTTGGGGTCGTCGCGGGTGTTCGCGGCGGTGGTGGGTGAGTGTTCGGCGGTGGTGGAGGAGTTGGTGGGTTGGTCGGTGGTGGATGTGTTGCGGGGGGTGGTGGGTGCTCCGTCGTTGGAGCGGGTGGATGTGGTTCAGCCGGTGATGTTTTCGGTGATGGTGGGTTTGGCGCGGTTGTGGGAGTCGGTGGGGGTGGTGCCGGGGGCTGTGGTGGGTCATTCGCAGGGGGAGATTGCTGCGGCGTGTGTGGCGGGTGTGTTGTCGGTGCGGGATGCGGTGCGGGTGGTGGTGGGGCGTTCGGGGGCGTTGGTGGGGTTGTCGGGTGGTGGGGCGATGGTGTCGGTGGGTGTGGGTGTGGGTGTGGTGGAGGGGTGGTTGTCGCGGTGGGAGGGGCGGTTGTGGGTGGCGGCGGTGAATGGTCCGTCGTCGGTGGTGGTTGCGGGGGATGTGGGGGCTGCGGGGGAGTTGGTGGAGTGGTGTGGGGGTGTGGGGGTTCGGGTGCGGCGGATTGCGGTGGATTATGCGTCGCATACGCCGTTGGTGGAGGTGATCGGGGATCGGGTGTCGGGTGCGTTGGAGGGGGTGGTTGCGGGTGTGGGTTCGGTGCCGGTGTATTCGACGGTGACCGGTGGTGTGGTGGAGGGGTCGGTGATGGATGGGGGGTATTGGTGGGGGAATCTGCGGTCGCGGGTGCGGTTCGAGGATGCGACGCGGGCGTTGTTGGGTGACGGGTTCGATGTGTTCGTGGAGTGCAGTGGTCATCCGGTGTTGACGGTGGGGATCGGGGAGACGGTGGAGGCGGTCGCGGAGGAGGCCGCGGCCGGCACCGGGGCCGGGGTCGGTGTGGGGTCCGGGTCCGGTGTGGGGTCCGGGTCCGGTGTGGGTTCGGGTGGGGTGTTGGTGACGGGGACGTTGCGTCGGGACGAGGGTGGGTTGCGTCGGTTCGTGACGGGTGCGGCGCAGGTGTGGGCGGCGGGTGTGGGTGTGGACTGGCCCAAGTTGCTGCCGCACACCGACACACCACCCACCGAACTCCCGACCTACGCCTTCGACCACACTCGCTACTGGCTGGACCGCGGCAAGCGTGGCGGCGGAGACCTGACCGAGGTCGGTCTGGCCGGTGTGGAACACGGCCTGGTGGCCGCCTCGGTGGAGATGGCCGCGTCCGGTTCGGTGATGCTGTCCGGGCGGCTGTCGCAGGCGACCCATCCCTGGTTGGCCGATCACGCCGTGTCCGGCACCGCGCTGCTGCCCGGTACCGCGTTCGTGGACCTGGTCATCCGTGCGGGCGACCAGGTCGGCTGCGGCAAACTTCAGGAACTCGTGGTGCAGGCCCCGCTGGTCGTCCCGCCGACGGGCGCGGTGGAGCTCCAGGTCGTCGTCGATGCCCAGGACGATGACGGCCGGTGCTCCGTGAGCGTGTACTCCCGCGCGCAGAGCGGCGTCGGGACCGGCGCGATGTGGACCCGGCACGCGCAGGCCACCGTGGTCGCGCGGGACGCCACGACGCGCGGCGGGGACGCCGACTTCGCGGCGCTGCGCACCTGGCCGCCGGTGGGTGCGACGCAGGTTGCCGTCTCGGATGCGTACGAGGTGCTGGCCGGGCGCGGCTACGGATACGGGCCCGCCTTCCAGGGCCTGAAGTCGGTCTGGCGCGGCGTCGACGGCGAGATCTACGCCGAGGCGTCGCTGCCGGAGCCGGCCGCCGAGGACGCGGGCCGGTTCGGGCTCCACCCGGCCCTGCTCGACGCGGCCCTGCACGCCCAGCAGTTCCGCGGCGGGTTCGCCGTGGAGGGCGTGTGGTTGCCGTTCTCCTGGAACGACGTCTCCCTGTTCGCCACAGGTGCCGGCACGCTGCGGGTGCTGCTGCGCAGTACCGGTGCGGACACCGTGCGGATCACCGCCGTGGATCCGGCCGGCGAGCCGGTGATGCTGGTCGAGTCGATGCGGATGCGTCGGGCCGATCCCACCCAACTGGCCGCCCCGGTGGCCGGGTTGGACGGACTTTTCACGATCGACTGGTTCCCTGCGTCCGTGGTGGATGGGGTGGGGTTGTCGTCGGTGGTGGTGGTGGGTGCGGATCCGTGGGGTGTGGGTGGGTCGGTGCCGGGGGCATCGGTGTGTGGTGATGTGGGGGTGTTGGTGGCGGGGTTGGATGCGGGTGGTGCGGTTCCGTCGGTGGGTGTGGTGTCGGTGGTGTCGGACGATGTGGGGGAGGTTTCGGCGGGGGCGGCGCATGCTGTGGCGGAGTCGTTGTTGGCGACGGTGCAGGGGTGGTTGGCGGAGCCGCGGTTGGAGTCGAGCAGGTTGGTGGTGCTCACGCGGGGTGCGGTGGCCACGGGTCGGGGTGGTTCGGCGGATGTGACGGATGCGGCGGCGTCGGTGGCGTGGGGGTTGGTGCGTACGGCGCAGAGCGAGCATCCGGATCGTTTCGTGGTGGTGGATGTGGATCCGGTGTCGGGGGTGTCGGATCCGGCGGCTTTGTTGTCGCGGGTGGTGGCGATGGGGGAGCCGCAACTGGCGGATCGTGAGGGTGTGTTGTGGGCTCCGCGGGTGGTGCGGGGTGCGGATCGGGGGCAGATCCCGGCGGTGGGCGGGTTCGGTGCGGGTGACACCTGGCGGGTGGACGCGCTGGGCGGCGGCACCCTGGACGACGTCGGCCGTACCGACAACCCCCGCGCCACCCGAGCTCTGGAACCCGGCGAAGTCCGCATCCGAGTCCACGCCTCGGGGCTCAACTTCATGGACGTGGCCGGGGCCTTGGGCCTGGCGGTCTTCGAGGACGGACTGGGGGCCGAAGGCGCGGGCGTGGTCGTGGAGATCGGGCCCGGCGTCGAGCGATTCGCGCCCGGGGACCGGGTGTTCGGCGGTTTCCCGTCGACCTTCGCACCTTTGAGCATCGCCGACGAACGCATGCTGATCGGCATGCCCGACGACTGGTCGTTCGAGCAGGGCGCGTCCATACCGGCGGCGTTCCTGACGGCGTTCTACGGGTTGCGGGAGCTGGCCGGCCTACAAGCCGGCGAACGCGTCCTCATCCACGCCGCCACCGGCGGCGTCGGCATGGCCGCCATCCAACTCGCCCGCCACTGGGGCGCCGAAATCTACGCCACCGCAAGCCCCACCAAATGGCCCACCCTCCGAGCCCTGGGCATCGACGACGACCACATCGCCAACTCCCGCACCCTCGACTTCGCCCACAAATTCCGCACCACCACCAACGGACACGGCATCGACGTCGTCCTCGGCTCCCTCGCCGGCCAACCCGTCGACACCTCCCTCGACCTCCTCGCCCCCGGCGGCCGCTACATCGAAATGGGCAAAACCGACATCCGTGACCCCCAAGACATCGCCACCACCCACCCCCACACCACCTACCGAGCCTTCGACCTCAAAGACGCCGGACCCACCCTCACCACCACCATGCTCACCACCCTCCTCGACCTCTTCCACCACCACACCCTCACCCCCCTCCCCACCACCACCTGGAACCTCGCCGACCTCCGCCACGCCCTCCGCCACATGAGCCAAGGCAAACACACCGGCAAAAACATCATCCGCATCCCCACCCCCATCAACCCCCACGGCACCATCCTCATCACCGGCGGCACCGGAACCCTCGGCACCCTCCTCGCCACCCACCTCGCCACCCACCACCCCACCACCCACCTCCACCTCCTCAGCCGCCAAGGCCCCCAAGCCCCCAACGCCACCACACTCCACCAAAACCTCACCCGACTCGGCACCACCGTCACCATCACCGCATGCGACGCGGCCGACAAGAAGGCCCTGGCCCGGGTGATCGAGGAGATCCCCGCCGAGCACCCGCTGACCGCGGTGATCCACACCACCGGCGCGCTCGACGACTCGACGTTGACGGCCCTGACCCCCAAGCAGTTGCACACCGTGTTGGCCTCGAAGGTGGACTCCGCCGTCAACCTGCACGAGTTGACCAAGGACCTCGATCTGGGCGCGTTCGTGCTCTTCTCCTCGGTGGCGGGCCTGTTCGGCAGCCCCGGCCAGGCGAACTACAGCGCGGCCAACGCGTTCCTGGACGCACTCGCCGCCCACCGCCACGCCCGAGGACTCCCCGCCACCAGCCTCGCCTGGGGACTGTGGGCCCAGGCCAGCGGAATGACCGGCCACCTCGGCGAGCAGGACCTCGCCCGGATGTCCCGCAGCGTCATCGTGCCGTTGCGATCGGAGCAGGGTCTGGAGATCTTCGACGCGCACAACCAGTTCGACCGGCCGCTCCACGTGGCGTCCGTGCTCAATCTCGAACACATTCCGGACCACCCCATCTGGTCCCGGCTCAGCAGCGTCCGGCCGACCGCGACGACCCGGGAGCAGGGCCCCGCACTGGCCGAGCAACTCGCCGGCCTCACCCCCACCGAAGCCCACCAACACGTCCTCACCCTCGTCCGCCGACAAATGGCCGTCATCCTCACCCTCGACAACCCCGACACCATCGAACCCGGCCGCGGATTCCTCGACCAGGGACTCGACTCCCTCACCGCCGTCGAACTCCGCAACCGCCTGTTCACCGCCACCGGCATCCGCCTCCCCGCCACCACCGTCTTCGACCACCCCACCCCCACCGCACTCACCCGCTACCTCACCGACCAACTCACCCCCGACACCACCCACACCACCGCACAGGCGGAGGACAACGAAGCGGGGGAGGCGGAGATTCGCCGAGCCCTTGCCCGGATTCCGCTGGCACAGCTTCGGGAGGCCGGGCTGATGAAGTCGCTGCTGGAGCTCATGGGGTCGGCCGACGGATCGCAGGGCGGGCCGGACGTGCACGCCGAAGACGCGGAGGACTCCATCGATGCGATGGATGTCGAGGACCTTGTCCAGTTCGCCCTCGGCGACGAATCCTGAACCGACTCTGAAAGCTGGTTTCATCATGGCTGCGTCGAATGACGACGTTGTTCGGGCACTGCGCGCTTCGCTGAAGGAACGCGACCGGTTGCAGCGGGAGAACCTCCGGTTGACCGAGGCCGCCCGCGAACCGATCGCGGTGGTGGGCATGGCGTGTCGCTATCCGGGTGGCGTGCGCTCACCCGAGGACCTGTGGGACGTGGTCGCCGAGGGAGTGGACGCGACATCCGAGCTACCCGTGGATCGTGGCTGGCCCGCGGATCTGTACGACCCGGATCCGGAACGCTCGGGCAAGTCCTACGTGCGGCGTGGCGGCTTCATGGACGATGTGGCGGGTTTCGACGCGGAGTTCTTCGGGATCTCGCCGCGTGAGGCGTTGGCGATGGATCCGCAGCAGCGACTGCTGTTGGAGGTCTGCTGGGAGGTCATGGAACGCGCGGGACTGAACCCGAGCACTCTGCGCGGGAGTTCGGCGGGCGTCTTCGTCGGGGCCGGTACCTCGGCCTACGTCCCCAACCTGGACCGGGTACCGGAAAGCGTGGAAGGCCATGCCTTCACCGGTAATACGTCGAGTGTGTTGTCGGGTCGGGTGTCGTATTCGTTCGGTTTCGAGGGTCCGGCGGTGACGGTGGACACGGCGTGTTCGTCGTCGTTGGTGGCGTTGCATCTGGCGGTTGCGTCGTTGCGGCGGGGTGAGTGTGGGTTGGCGTTGGCCGGTGGTGTGACGGTGTTGGCGGGTCCGGGTGGGTTCACGGAGTTCTCGCGGCAGCGGGCGTTGTCGCCGGAGGGTCGGTGCAAGGCGTTCTCGGCGGATGCGGATGGTACGGCGTGGGCCGAGGGTGTGGGCATGTTGGCTCTGGAGCGGCTTTCGGATGCGCGTCGGTTGGGGCATCGGGTCCTGGGTGTGGTGCGGGGTTCGGCGATCAATCAGGACGGTGCGAGCAGTGGGTTGACGGCGCCGAACGGTCCCTCGCAGCAGCGGGTGATCCGGGCGGCGTTGGCGGATGCGGGTCTGGGTGTGGGTGATGTGGACGCGGTGGAGGCGCACGGTACGGGTACGAAGTTGGGTGATCCGATCGAGGCGCAGGCGTTGTTGGCGACGTATGGGCGTGGTCGTGATGCGGATCGGCCGGTGTGGTTGGGGTCGTTGAAGTCGAACATCGGGCATTCGGTGGCGGCTGCGGGTGTCGGTGGTGTGATCAAGATGGTGATGGCGTTGCGGCGGGAGGAGTTGCCGCGCACGTTGCATGCGGAGCAGCCGTCGCCGTTCGTGGACTGGGACGCGGGCGCGGTGTCGTTGTTGACCGAGGCGGTGTCCTGGCCCCGGGGCGAGGGCGTGCGGCGGGCGGGTGTGTCCTCGTTCGGCGCCAGCGGCACCAACGCCCACGTGATCATCGAGGAAGCCCCCGTCGAGCAGGCCGAGTCCGAGCCGGATGCCGGCGACCGACCGCAGGAGCCGTTGACATCGGCCGGCGGCCTGGTGCCGTGGGTGATCTCCGGCGGCAGCGCCGGCGGACTTCGGGCCCAGGCGAAACGACTGCACGAGTTCGCCGAGTCGCCCGGCGCCGACATCGACATCGAGTCCCTGGGTCGGGCGTTGGCGGCTCGGGACGGGTTGCGGCATCGGTTGGCTGTGGTCGGTGGCGATCGGGATGAACTGTTGGCCGGGTTGGCTGCGTTCGCCGAGTCGGGTGTGCCTGCGGGTGGTGTGGTGGCGGGTGTCGCGGGTGAGGGTGTGAAGTCTGCGTTCCTGTTTTCGGGTCAGGGTGCGCAGCGGGCGGGGATGGGTCGGGAGTTGTATGCGGTGTCGCCGGTGTTCGCGGCGGCGTTGGACGAGATCTGCGGGCATCTGGACCCGTTGGTGGGGTCGTCGGTGCGCGAGGTGATGTTCGCCGACCAGGGCACCGAGCAGGCCGCGGAGCTGGACCGCACGGTGTTCACGCAGACGGCGTTGTTCGCGTTCGAGGTGGCCCTGTACCGCCTCGTGGAATCCTTCGGCCTCCGCCCCGACTTCGTCACCGGCCACTCCGTGGGCGAACTCGCCGCCGCACACGTGGCCGGGGTGTGGGACCTCAAGGACGCGTGCACACTCGTCGCCGCGCGCGGCCGACTGATGCAGGCGCTGCCCGAGGGCGGCGCCATGCTCGCCGTCCAGGCCCCGGTGACGGACGTCGAGACGACCCTGACCCCGCACGGCGAGCGGGTGAGCGTCGCCGCCGTCAACGGGCCGAGCGCCACCGTCGTCTCCGGTGACGAGGACGCGATCGCGGCGATCGAGGCGCACTGGCGCGAACAAGGCCGCAAGACACGCCGCCTGCGTGTCTCCCACGCCTTCCACTCCGCCCGCATGGACCCCATGCTCGACGACTTCCACACCGTCGCCGCCACCCTCACCGCACACGCCCCGGTCATCCCGCTGGTGTCCAACGTCACCGGCCTGCCCGCGACCCCGGACGAACTCGCCTCACCCGACCACTGGGTACGCCAGGTCCGCGGCCCCGTCCACTTCCACGACGGCATCACCCACCTCGCCCACCACAACGTCCGCGCATTCCTCGAAATCGGCCCCCGCGGCGTCCTCACCGCCATGACCGCCGACTCCCTCCCCACCGACCACGGACCCACCGCCCTCATCCCCCTCACCCGACCCGACCGACCCGAACCCCGCGCCCTCCTCACCGCCCTCGCCCACGCCTGGACCACCGGCCTCGACATCACCTGGCCGAGTCCCGACGCCCCCGCCCCCGGCACCCCGACCCTCGAACTCCCCACCTACGCCTTCGACCACACCCACTACTGGCTCGACCGCGACACTCCCGCCGAGATCGATCCGGAGGAGCGGCGCTTCTGGGACGCCGTCGAGCGCCTCGACGCTCCCGGTGTAGCGGACCTGGTGGGGATGGCGGGCGAGCAGGCCCGGTCGTCGCTGGAAACGGTGGTGCCGAACCTGGCCGCGTGGCGGCAACAGCACCAGGGGGACGCGGCGTTCGACTCCTGGCGCTACCGCATCGACTGGAAGCCGCTCGCGGAGGTCGACGCGCCGCTGTTGTCCGGGACCTGGCTGGTGGTCGCGGCCATGGGCAGCGCCGACGAGGCTCCGGCAGTCGACTGTGTCCGGGTGCTGGAGGAGTACGGCGTCGATGTCCGGCTGCTGGAGGTGGACGCCGGCGAGGTGGGCCGGGACGCGCTGGCCGATGCGCTGCGCGTGGTGACCGAGGATGCCGACGTCGAGGGTGTGTTGTCGCTGCTCGGACTGTGCCAGACAGCCCATGCGCGGTATCCCGCCGTCCCGGCCGGCGCGGCGGCCACCGTGGCGCTGGTCCAGGCGCTCGCCGACGCCAAGATCGACGCCAGGTTGTGGTCGGCCACCCGCGGTGCGGTCGCCGCCGTACCGGGTGAGCTGTTGACCAACCCGGTGCAGGCGCACATCTGGGGCCTCGGGCGGGTTGCCGGCCTGGAGAACCCCGAGGGCTGGGGAGGTCTGATCGACCTGCCCGCCACCGTCGACGCGGCCACCGCCCCGTACCTGTGCGCCGCGCTTGCGGGCATCGGCGACGAGGATCAACTCGCGGTGCGCGAGACCGGGGTGCTGGTCCGCCGACTCGTGCGGGCGCCCCGACCCGCGACTTTGCCGAGCACTCGTTGGCAACCCACCGGAACGTCCCTGATCACCGGCGGCACCGGTGCGCTGGGCGGTCATGTGGCCCGCTGGCTGGCCCGGAACGGTGCCCCGCACATCCTGCTGCTCAGTCGCAGCGGCCCCGACGCGCCCGGCGCGGACGAACTGCGGCAGGAACTGGTCGAGTCGGGCGCGGGAGCCGTCACCATCGCCGGCTGTGATGCGGCGGACCGGACGGCCCTCGCCGCGGTCCTCGCCGAGATTCCGGCGGATCGGCCGCTCACCGCCGTCTTTCATGCGGCCGGTCTGGTCGGCGAGGCCGAGCAGTTGGCGGACCTGGACCTGGCGGACGTATCCGAACTGCTGGCCGCGAAGGCGGGCGGCGCCACGCATCTGCACGAACTGCTTCGGGAGGCGCCGCCGGAGGTGTTCGTGCTGTTCTCCTCGGGTGCCGGAGTCTGGGGCAGTGCCGGGCAGTCGGGGTACGCGGCGGCCAACGCGTACCTGGATGCGCTCGCCGAGCATCGTCGGGCGGGGGGTTTCCCGGCCACGGCGGTGGCGTGGGGAGCCTGGGCCGGGGCGGGCATGGCGAAGGATGCCGAGTATGTGGCGTGGTTGAACAAGACCGGGATGCGGACCATCGCACCGGGTCGGGCGATCGCGGCGCTGCATGCGGCGGTTGACCTGGACGAGACCTTCGTCGCCGTGTCCGACATGGACTGGCAGCGCTTCGCGGAGGTGTTCAACGCCGCCCGCCCGAGGCCGCTGCTGCGGGATCTGGGCCCGGCGGCCGACGACGTGAAGGCGGCGGGCGAACCGGCCGCCGGGCCCGGGCCGTTGGCCGAGCGGCTTCGATCGGTGCCTGCCGCGCAGCGGCGTTCCGCGCTCCTGGAGGCGCTCGGCGGTGAAGTGGCCGCGGTGCTGGGCCATTCGGGCACGATGGAACTCGACCCCGAGCTGTCCTTCCTGAAGTCGGGCCTGGACTCGCTCACCGGGATCGAGCTCAAGTCGCGCCTGGCGACGGCGATGGGCCTGGAGCTGTCCGGCACGTTGATCTACGACCACCCGACCCCGGCGGAACTCGCCGATCATCTCCTCGAACGTCTCGCCGCCGGGACGGACGGCGACCCGGCGGTCGTCGTGCTCGACGAGATCCGGGGGCTGGAACGCGCGTTGGCGGCGGTTCCCGACGACGAGAGTGTTCGGGACGAGATCACCGGGCGGCTGGAAACGTTGTTGTGGACCTGGCAGCAGGCGACACAGGGGCGGCCGGAGGGCGAGTCGGAGGAGACCGAGGCGGATCTGGACGCGGCCACCGACGACGAGATCTTCGACCTGCTGGATCGGGAGCTGGGCGCGAGCTGAGCCCGATCGTGCTCCCGAGTGGCGCAACCGGCGGACGCCGGTTGCGCCGAGCGATCCGACCGGCGGCCGCGCTCGGCGCGGCCGCCTCGCCGTTCCGGACACTTTCGCGGACCGCCCGCCCCGGCCACGGCCTCGCCCGGCGGTCCCCGCCGCCGGCGGGGCGGATGTCCGTTCGTCGGATGTGGGCGGCCGGTCCGCCGCGGGCGGCCGGGTGCGGTTCGCGCCCGCGACGCGCGGCGGCGTGACGGTGGGCTCGATCGACGGGTATCGTCGCGACCCCACCCCTCGAACGCGGGCCGTCGGCCCGGGGGTTGGTCGGATGCTCCGCGATCGGGCTCGGGATGCGCCCGATCCGACGGGGTGCCCGGGGTGCCACGCAGGATGCACGGTACGTGAACGCCGGAATCTCGGTGCGTAGCGGGGAGATGTGATCCACCGTCAGGTCGGACCGGAGTACCATCGAGGCTCGAATTGTGCTTCTGACCTGCGATGATGCCCGGCGCCCGGAATATCGGGAGACACGCCATCATGCGATGTCGATTTCTTTTGGTAGTCTACTATCAATTGGCCCTGGATTGGCCCCCGTGTGCAGTCGGGCGACCGTAGGCGGTGTTCACGCGTTCGGGGGTCGAGACCCCCGGGTGAGAACTTGGATCAGCGAGACTCGGAGAACCCCGATATGAGCCCTGCGAAGGTGAACCCTCGATCCACGCCGAAGCAGGGCGAGCCGCTTGCCGGCCTGCGTGAGCGCAAGAAGGCCAAGACGCGTGCCGCGATCCAGCAGCAGGCTCTGCGACTGTTTCGGGACCAGGGCTACGACGCCACCACGATGGAGCAGATCGCGGAGGCGGCCGAGGTGTCCACGAGCACGGTCTTTCGGTACTTCTCCACCAAGGAGGAGCTGGTCGTCTCGGACGAGCAGGAGGCATTCTTCATCCAGGCATGGCGCGCCCAACCCGACGATCTGCCGTTGGTGCGGGCCCTGCGCCTCGCGATTCGGGACACCCTCCAGGGTCTGTCGCCGAGTGAACTCGGTGCACAGCGGGACCGGGACGTGCTGATGTTCACCGTGCCCGAACTGTGGGCCGCCAGCCTGGGGAACGTGGCCCAGGCGACGCAGACCATCACCGAACTCGTGGCCGAACGTTCGGGCCGCGCTCCCGACGACACCGCGGTCCGTGCGCTCAGCGGAACCGTCTTCGGCATCATCATGGACGCGATGTTGCGCTGGGCACAGGACCCCAGCCGGGACATCGCGGCGGAACTCGACCGGGTGCTGGCCTTTCTGGACAACGACCGGTTCAACCATCTGATGGCGGAGGGCCCGAGCGAAGGCTGCTCATGACCCGGCCGCCGGCCGCTCCTTCTCGGTGTGATCGTTCCATCGGAGGCTGCCAGGTGGGGCGACCAATAGGGGGAGAAGCTCGATGAGAAGGCGTGGTAGCACTCGTGGGTGTGTCCAGGGGCGGGTGCTGGATACCGGAGGGCTACCGGTTCCCGGCGCACGCCTGACGGTCGTCGACTATGTCGGCCGCCGATTGGACGATGTCAAGGCCGGCCCGGACGGATCGTATCGACTGTCCGTGCCGGAGAACGGCGAGTACGTGCTCCTCGCGGGGGCACGCGGACACGTGACGCAGGCGGCGGAGGTCGTCGTCGAGGCGTCGCACGCCGCGGAGACCACTCTGCGGTTGGTCGAGGCCACCATGGCCTTCGGGACGATCACCGAGGACCGCCTGCGGATGCCGGTGTCCGGTGCGCTGGTGGTGTTCATGGACCAGGCGGGTTTGATGGTCGGGTCCACCCTGACCTCCGCCGAGGGCCGGTACGAGTTCCGAGGACTGCGGCCCGGGGCCTACGGGCTCGTGGTGATCCACCGTCGGCACGAGTCGCAGACCTGCCGGATCGTCGTCAACGGCACCGAACCCGTGCTGGTGGACGTCGAGTTGCCGCACCGGTTGTTGCGATTCCAGGGCGTGGTACGCGACATCGCCGGCTCGCCGGTGGCCCGCCGACGGGTGCGCCTGTCGGACGGGTCGGGTTGTGAATTGTCGGAAGTGACCGACCGGGACGGCCGGTTCGTCTTCGCCACCGTGCCGTTCGGCCTGTACACCCTGATCGTCGAGGATCCGACGGCCGAGGCCACCCGGATCCTGCTCGATCAGGATCGACGCGACGTGCAGGTGACGCTGGGACGCCCTGTTTCGCCATGAGTGATCCCGGTCCGGGCAGCGTGCAGGTGCCGGGACAGGGGGTCCGCCAGGGGGTCGCCCAGGAGGTCTTCCGGGGGGCCGATGTGATCGACGCGGCCCGCGGACACCTCCCGGCTGCCTCCCCTCGGCCCTGACCGAGGCTTCCGCCACACCACCGCAACCATCTCCCCGGCTGTGCTCGGGGCACTGAACAGGCCCGCTCCGCCGCCCCGTTGGGCGATGGAGCGGGCCTGCGCGCGTGCGCGCCCGAGTCCGCATTCCGAGTCGTCGGGGTCGGCCCGATCCGAAACAGAACCCTCACCGAACACGGTAGCTGGAGCATCAAATGAGAGGTAGCATTCAAAAGAAGGTTCACACTTAATTGAGGTGAGGTTCTCATGTCGGAGTCAGGGCGCCATAAGTGGTGGGCGCTGTCGGCGCTGAGCTTGTCGATGTTGGCCGTCGGCCTCGACGGCACGATTTTGAGCGTGGCGCTGCCACAGCTCTCGCACTCGCTGGACGCGACCGAGACCGACCTGCAGTGGTTCTCGTCGTCCTACCTGCTCTTCCTCGCGGCGTCGATGTTGCCGCTCGGTCTGCTCGGTGACCGCTACGGGCGCAAGAAGATCCTGATGGGCTCGCTGGTGCTGTTCGCCGCCGCGTCGGCCGCGTGCGCGTACGCCGACACGCCATGGCAGTTCATCGCCGCCCGATGCATCCTCGGCGTGGCCGGCGCGGGCATCATCGTGATGGCCCTGTCCGCGCTGACCGTGCTGTTCACCGCGGAGGAACGGCCCAAGGCGGTCGGCATCTGGTCGGCCGCGAACTTTTTGGCGCTGCCGCTGGGGCCGTTGCTCGGCGGCTGGTTGCTGACCAACTACTGGTGGGGCTGGGTCTTCCTGATCAACGTGCCGATCGCTCTGATCGGCGCGCTGGTCGTGCTGGCGCTGGTTCCCGACTCGCGCGCCGAGCAGCCTCCGCAGCTGGACCTGGTCGGTGCCGCCCTGTCCACTCTCGGCCTGAGCGGATTGACCTTCGGATTGATCAAGGTGGGCGAGCACGGCTGGGGCGACGTGGCCGCGTGGGCGCTGATGTGCGGCGGCCTGGCACTGCTGGTCGGCTTCTACCGCTACGAGAGTTGGCTCGCCAAGCGTCCGGACGGGCGGCCCATGCTCGATCCGGCCCTGTTCCAGTCCCGCAGTTACACGTGGGGCGTGGTGTTGATCGGCTTCGTGGCGCTGGCCAACATCGGTGTCATCTTCATCATGCCGCAGTACTTCCAGGCCGTTCAGGGCACCGACGCGATGGGTTCCGGGTTGCGTCTGCTGCCGCTGATCGGCGGACTGGTCGTGGGTGCGGTGCCCGCCGACAAGATGGCGCAGCTGGTGGGGCCCAAGTTCGCCATCGCGACCGGTTTCGTGGTGATGACCGGGGGGCTGCTCCTGGGCGCCACCACCGATGCGGGCTCCGGCGACGGGTTCTCCGGGACGTGGATGGCGCTGTCCGGCTTCGGGATGGGGCTGTCCATGGCCACCACGACCTCGATCGTGCTTTCCCAGGTGCCCAAGGAGCGCAGCGGTGTGGGCGCGGCCGTGCTCCAGGCCGTCAACAAGGTCGGCGCACCCCTGGGTGCCGCGGTGCTCGGCAGTGTGCTGTTGACCTCCTACCAGTCGCACCTCTCGCTGCCGGCGATGTCCGACGCGTCCGAGGACGCGACGCGCTCGGGAGTCTTCGACGGCATCGCGGTGGCCAAGGAGAGCAATTCCCCGGCCCTTCTGGACAATGTGCGCGACTCCTTCGTGCACGGCCTCGACGTGGCGTTGGTGGTCTCGGCCGGCTTCGCGGTGGCGGGCCTGCTGTGCACGCTGTTGTTCCTGCCCCGGATTCCGCGGCGGGCGCTGAAGGCGGAGCCCGAGGAGTCGCTCGACATCGTGGCGGCGACCTGACCCACGCCGGACCCGCTTCGGCGGGTCCGGGGCGATCGTGACGTCCGCCGGATCGGGGACATCCTCGATTTTTCGGCGCGGTGTACGAGCGCCGATCCGGTACCGACGGTGAGCTGGATCCCGCCGCGGTGCCGGAAAGGTGATCGGATTGCACGTCTCTCGATCTCGGCGACCCCGGATCCGCCACTCCAACCGGTCGGACTACACGAAGTGTCGTCATTCGCGGAATGTGGTGCAGAACCGCTTCTGCGTGCATCGACGGGCACATTGAATTGTACGTTGACAGGTAGGGGTTGCTATCCTCTGGGGGAACACTCGTCCGCTACGGGGGTGGCTTGGCATGTTCCTGGTCGAACGCGATGGAGAACTCGAAGCACTTAGCAGAATGCTTACCGAATGTTCAAACGGTAAGGGTGGCGTAGCCCTTATCGGCGGAGTAGTGGCCAGCGGGAAGACGGAGCTCCTCAACACCTTCACGCAGCGTGCTTCCGCTGCGGGAGCGATCGTCCTGTCGGCGACTGCGGCGCATGCGGAGTGCGAGATTCCGTTTGGCGTCGCGGATCAATTATCACACAACGTTTCGCTGCCGTCGGACGACGTTTCGGAAGTGCGCGACACAATCCGGGACGGAGTCCTGCTCAAGGGCGTGACCACAGCCGACCCTGACCGCATCCACCCTGATCACGCGCAGATCCTGGCCAAGCTGCACGCCGCCATGATGCGTCTGTCCGAAAAGGGTCCGTTGGTGGTCGCGGTGGACGACCTCCAGCACGCGGACAGAATGTCGCTGCATTTCCTGCGTTATCTCGCCCGACGTATTGTGAACCAGCGCGTGCTGCTCGTTCTCAATGTGCTCTCCGGGGCCAATCCGGTGTTTCCGCTCTTTCAGATGGAGACGCTGGGACAGCCGAATTCGAGGCGTATTCGCCTCGAACCGCTCTC
Source organism: Embleya sp. L77 (assembly GCF_055557415.1). NCBI lineage: Bacteria > Bacillati > Actinomycetota > Actinomycetes > Kitasatosporales > Streptomycetaceae > Embleya > Embleya sp. L77. The sequence continues at coordinate 1,257,233 of NZ_CM145710.1, read as the reverse complement.
GGCTTCCGGGATTGCGCAATTGGTGGCGCATCGAGTGGGGCGCGAGAATGCAATGGAAGTTCTTCCGCTGTTCGAGGAACTGAGCGGCGGAAATCCATTCCTGGTCAATGCGCTGCTGGAGGACCGGCGCGGGCAGCTCGCGAAATCGGACGCGGAAGCCCCGGTGAATTCGACCCAGTCGTATCGCCAGGCGGTGGCCATGTGCCTGCGCCGCAGCGATTCACTCACCACCGAAGTGGCACATGGTCTGGCCGCGCTCGACATGTCCCGGGCCAATCACCTGGTGGGTCGATTGCTTTCGCTGGAATCCGATGTGGTCCAGCGTTGCCGACACGTCCTGATCCGCACCGGCCTGTTGAACCGGCGCGGATTCCGCCACCCGGAGGCGCGGGCCGCGGTCCTGGACAGCCTCGACCCGGATCGGCGCTCGGACCTGCATCTGCGGGTGGCACGCCTGCTGTTCAGCGAGGGCGAACGGGCGACGGAGGTGGCCACCCACCTCCTCGCGGCGGATCACGCCGGCGATGCCTGGGCCGTGCCGCTGCTGCTGGAGGCGGCGGAGGCGGCGCTGCACGACGACCGGGTGGAGTTGGCGGCCCAGTACACGCGGCTGGCCCAGCGCGATGCGGTCGACGTGGACCAGCGGGTGGCGGTCACTCTGATGCTCGCGCAGATCGACGGACAGGTGAACCCCGTCGCGGCGGAACGACACTTCGCGTCTCTGGCGGAGTCGCTCTATCAGGGCCACCTTCAGTTGTGCCAGGCGATCCAATTGATCAAGTACCTGTTGCTGCACGGGCTGTTGGAACAGGCGGAGGAGGCCCTGCGGCACATCGGCGGCACCGTCAAGGGTGCCGCCGCCGCCGAGTCCATCGACTGGGAGGCGTTCCGGCTCTGGCTGGGCTGCACCTATCCGATGCTGGCCCGGAGCGTGTCCGACGTGTTGGATTCGGCGCAACTGCCGCCCGGTCCGGCGCAGTCCAGCACGGATCCTCGGCTGGAGGCCGCCGCCCTGCTCAGCGGTGTCCTGCACGGCAGGCTGTCGCCGGGCGAGATCGACGCCGCGCAGGAGCACCTCCAGGCCCTGCGGTTGAGCGAGGCCACGTTCGAACCGCTGGCGATGGCGCTCAGCGCGCTCGTCTACGCCGACCGGCACAGTGTGGCGGCGACCTGGGGCGAGCTGTTGCTGAAGGAGGCGAACGACCGTGAGGTGCCCAGCTGGGTGGGCGCCTTCGCCACCATCACGGCCAAGGCCGCGGTGCGTTGCGGGGACCTGGAGACCGCGGAGCGGCTGGCCCGGACGGCGCTGGGCTGGCGGATGGGCGTCGAGTTCGCGACCGCGAGCCTGACCCTCGCGCTGACCGAGCGCCGCGAGCTGGAGGCGGCCGGAAGACTGCTCAGCGAACCCGTCTCGGTGGCCGCGACGCAAACCCCGGCAGGCGCGTACTACCAGCATGCCCGCGGGCACTACCTGCTGGCGCTCGATCGCCCGCACGCCGCGCTCCTGGAGTTCGAGTCGTGCGGCCGGAGCATGCGTTCGTGGGAGATGGACCTGCCCGCGTTGGTGCCCTGGCGTACGGACATCGCCCAGGCGTTGATCGTGCTCGGCCGCGAGGAGGCGGCGCGGGAACTCGCCCGGGAGCAGTCGGCCATGCTCGGTCCGGCGCAGGGGCGCACCGCCGCGCTGACCCTGCGGGTCCTGGCCGAGGCGTCGGCGGCGGAGCACCGCATGCCGCTGCTGAAGACCGCGCTGGAGTGCATGAAGAACGAGCCGGATCGCCTGGAACAGTCCCGATTGTTGGGCCTGTTGGGGCGCACGCAACACGCGCTCGGCGACGTGGGCGCGGCCGCGCGGACCATGCGCAAGGCGCGGTCGATGGCCAAGGACTGTAAGGCGGACGGCCTGTTGGGCATGCTGGTCCTGCCGGGCGAGGTGCATTCGGACGGGTCCCGGGAAGTCCGCGAGACGGTGGGAATCGAGGATCTGAGCAAAGCGGAACAGCGGGTCGTCATGTTGGTCGGCCGCGGACACACGAACACCGAGATTGCCGATCGGTTGTTCATCACGGTCAGTACGGTCGAGCAGCACCTCACGCGCGTGTATCGCAAGTTGGGGATAAAGCGCCGTAGCGGTCTGCGATCGCTGTGCGACGGATTGGTGACGGGGAACTGTTGATCGCATCCGCACTCCGTGGGCGGGGAGACGGGACCGGCGGCACGGAAGTGCCGAATTTTCGTCTGCCCGGATGGTGTGCGCATCGGCAATCGGAACACGACGACGAGGCCGGCCCGGCACGAGGACATCCGTACGGCATTCTTCGTCACCCTGTGTTTCGCCGATAAAACGGAGAGTTCGCTTCCGGGGGCAAGAACCCTCGCGTCGCTTGTCGGGGAACGTTCCACCAGGCGAGGGAATCGAATTCACCACCATGGGGATGCGCCCGAATGAGGTGTCGAATGACCGGTCGCCTCCTCGGTCGGGCGCGATGGTTCGGGCGCGGCCGCGCCCGAATCCGATCGATCGTCGACACTCGAGGAGTTCGTGATGCGCGCACGTGACCTGGTGACCGAGTTCCCGGCGGTCACCCTCGACAGCGACGCTCTGGACGCGGCACGGCTCGTCGCCGCGCAACACCAGCCCGGAGTACTGGTGTTGGACGCCGACGGTGAACCGTATGCGGTGTTGCCCGCGTCGTGCCTGGTCGGTCTCCTGCTGCCGGGGCAGGTGATCGACGGCCCGGGGCCGGACGCCGCGATCGACGAACCGTACGCGGGCCGATCGCGCCGGGCCCTGGCCGGGCGCACCGTGCGCGACTGCCTGCGGCGCGAGAAGACGGTGCCCTCGGTCGCCGACCCGGAGGACACGGCCCTGGAGATCGCGGCGCTGATGGCCCGCGATCGCAGCCGCCTGGTGGCGGTGGTCGAATATCCGAAGGTACGGCCGGCCGGCGGCGCCGGACCGCGACTGCTGGGAGTGATCACCGACTCCCGTCTCCTGGAGCAGCTGCTCGGGAAGAATCGGACGGCCGACGCGAGCGGGTGGAGAACCTCGGCGCCCACGGCCTGATCGTCGACCGGACGCCCGGCGGGGCGAAGCGCCGCGCCGGATATCGCGGAGCACCGGCCGTGCGGGAGGCCGGTGGGCCGGGCCGCGCCGAACACGCATGCGGATCGAGCGGGTTGCCCGGCATCGGCGCGAAGAGGCGTACGCGCTCGGCGCCGAGACGCGTATGCGGTGCGCGGATGCGTACCGGTCGGCACGGTGAGTGGGGCCGACGAGCGGCCGCCCGGGGTCGGCGCAGCGTCGGTACTTCGCCGCCGTCGACCCGGGCCGCCTCGACGCCGGACAGGCCGCTGCGCCACCGGTCGGTGATCTCGGCCGGCGAGCCGGCGTCGAGCGGGCAGGCGCCCAGGCCGATCGCGTGGTGCGTGCGCGATCCGCGGACGTACGGACGGGGCCACGCGCGTGCGTCGGCGACGCCGGCCGCGTACGGGGATAGTGCGTAGGCATCGCCACTCGCCGGCCTGCCGGTCGGGGCCCGACCTCGGATCGAATCCCCGGCCACTGGGGGAGCCGACCGCACACCGGGCCGGCGAATATCGGCCGGCGGCCGGGTCGTGCGTGGTGCCGACCCGGACCGCCGGACACGCCGGTGGGGGGCGAACGTGGCGGGTGCCGTACTGCTGTGCGCAGGCCCGGCTACGGGGTGCCGATCGAGCGGATCAGGGTTTCGCTCGCGTTGATCGCGGCGGCGGCGGTGCTGCCCTTGCGCTGGGCCATGACCGCGGCGACCACCAATTGCGGCCGGCCGTCGATGCGGCGCTCGGCGGCGAAGACGAGGTTGCCGCCGGCCGGGGTGGTGAAGCCGGTCTTGCCCGCGAGCACGCCCTCGCGGCCGAGCAGGGTGTTGCTGTTGGACTTGGTGATCTGCGCCGAGTCGGTGTAGCTGCGCACGCCCGCGACCGCGGCGAAGGCCGGTTCGCGCATCGCGACCCTGAACAGCCTGACCTGGTCGGCGGCGGTGCTCACGGTGGCGCGGTCGAAGCCGCTGGGATCGGTGTAGTGGGTGTCGCGCATGCCCAACTCCTTGGCGGTGCGATTCATCCGGGCGACGAAGGTCGCCTCGTCCCGGTCCACCCAACGGGCGATCTCGTGGGCGACGTTGCTCGCCGAGACGGCCATCAGCGCCTCCAGGGCCCGACGTTCGGTGAAGGACTCGCCCGCCGTGACCGGGGTCAGGCTCTCGAACCGGCGCAGCCGCTCCGGGTAGCGGTTCGCCTCCTCGGCCGAGATGGTGAACGACGGCCCCGGTGCTCCCGTCGCGAGCGGCTTGGCCTTGAGGAACAGGTAGGCGGTCATCACCTTGGCCAGGCTCGCGGTCGGCGTGCGCTTGGCGGAGCCCGAGGCGAGCGGCTCCCCGGCGCCGTCGACCGCCACGGCCGCCTGGCCGTCCTCGGGCCATGCGGGGGTGAGCGTGAGCGGCCCGCCGGCGACGGTGGAGGTCGGCGGGCCGGCGGCCCCGGTGGACACCGACACCGCGTTGGTCCGGCCCGACTCGCCCGCGCAGCCGGCGAGGAGGGCCAGCAGCGCGGCGACGACGAGCGCGACCGCACCCGGCGATCGACGGCGGGGGACGGGGAGTGCAGTGCGTATGGTCATGGCCTCGACCCTGGCGAGCGCGGATGACCGCACTCGGCCGGGAAGAAGACCGTTCTGTCACAACCGGCCCGATCGCTTCCGCGAAGCGCGTTCGCGGCCGGATGCTGATCGATACTGAACCAATGGTTCGTGTGCTCCTGATCGAAGACGACCCCGCCGTGGCCGAGGGCCTGGCCATCGGCCTGCGCCGACAAGGCCACACGACCGAGGTGCGGCACAGCGGCGAGGACGGCCTCGCGGGAGTGGCCGGATTCGATCCCGACCTGGTCGTGCTGGACCTGATGTTGCCCGGCATCGACGGCTTCGAGGTGTGCCGGCGCATCCGCCGGGCCGGCACCCTGCCGGTGATCATGCTCACCGCGCGCAACGAGGACATGGACGTCGTCCTGGGCCTGGAGGCGGGTGCCGACGACTACGTGGTCAAGCCGGTGCAGGCCCGGGTCCTGGAGGCCCGGATCCGTGCGGTGCTGCGCCGCACCGAGTCGGCGGCCCCGGTCGGGCGCCGCGAGGTACACGGCGAACTGACCCTGGATCGCACCGCGCTCACCGTGCTCAAGGCGGGCCGGCCGGTCGGCTTGGCACCCTCCGAGCTGCGGTTGTTGCTCGCCCTGTCCGCCTCTCCCGGCCAGGTGTTCAGCCGGGGGCAGCTGCTGGAGGCAGTGTGGGAGCATCCCTATCTCGGAGACAGCCGCCTGGTCGACGCGTGCGTCAAGCGCCTGCGGATCAAGATCGAGGAGCCGGACCGGCCGGCTCGCTACATCCAGACCGTGCGCGGCTTCGGCTACCGGTTCGGGCCGCTGTGACCGGGCCGCTCGCCCGGCTGCGCGTACTGCGCGGCCTGCGGGTGCGGCTGGCCTCGGCCTGCCTGCTCGTCGCCGCGTTCGCCGCGCTCGCGACCGCCGCGCTGACCTACCGGGAAGCCCGTACCGCGATGCTGCAACGCGCCCAGGACTCGGTGGTGCGCTCGGTGCGCGACCGGGTCGACGCGGTCGCGCCGTCGGTGCCGTTCCCGCCGGACCAGGCCGCGCTGGAGCGGATCGTGGCGCTGGTGGACACCCGGGGCAACAACGACCACTGGGCCGTCGCGGCCGGCTACCGGGACCTGTGGGCGGCCACCGACCGCACGCTGACACCGAACGCGATCCCGGCCGCGCTGCGCACCACCTCCACCGCGGCGACCGCGTTCCAGCGGGTGGAGCGCGAGGGTGTGATCCTGCTCGCCGTCGGCGTGCCGGTGACCTTCGCCAAACCGCTCGACGGCCGCCTGTCCGGCGTGCAGGTCTACGTGCTCACCCCGATGCGCGCGCAGATGCAGGAGGAGGCGGCCCTGGTCCGGGCCGCGCGCAACGGCGCGATCCCGGCGGTCCTGCTCGCACTGATCCTGGCACTGGTGGTGGCCGGCGGGGTGCTGCGCCCGGTCCGGGCCCTGCAACGCGCCACCCGGCGGCTGGCCCAGGGCCGCCTGGACACCCGGCTCCAGGTCAAGGGTGGGGACGAACTCGCGGAACTCGCACGGGACTTCAACCACACCGCGGCGGCCCTGGAGCAGAACGAGGCACGGCTGCGCACGATGGAGGCCCGGGCGCGCGGCTTCGCGGCCGACGTCTCGCACGAACTGCGCACCCCGCTCGCGGCGATGGCCGCGGTGATAGACGTGCTCGACGAGGACGCCGCCGCCGAGCGGCTGGATCCGGACACGGCCGCCGCGCTGCGTCTGGTCTCCGCCGAGACCGGCAAGCTCACCCGACTCGTCGACGACCTGATGGAGATCTCCCGCTTCGACGCCGGCGCCGCCGCGCTGCACGTGGACGAACTCGACGTGGCCGAGGCGGTGCGCCGCTGCCTGGCCGCGCGGGCCTGGTCCGACGCGGTGTCCACCGAGCTGCCGGCGGGGATTCGGGCCGAGGTCGATCCCAGGCGCTTCGACGTGGTGGTGGCCAACCTGGTGGGCAACGCGCTGCGGCACGGCGCGCCGCCGGTCGAGGTGGGCCTGGGCACGGAGCGGCGGGCGGACGGCGTGTGGATCGTGCTGCGCGTGGCCGACCGCGGCCCCGGCCTGGCCGCCGACACGCTGGACCGGGTGTTCGAGCGCTTCTTCAAGGCCGACACCGCCCGGGCCCGCTCCGCCGGCAGCGGCCTGGGCATGGCGATCACGCTGGAGAACGTGCGGTTGCACGACGGGCACATCCGGGCGGCGAACCGACCCGACGGTGGCGCGGAGTTCACCGTCGAACTACCCCGGTACGCCCGGGTCCGAGCCACGGAGGACGCATGACGACGGCCCGGCCAGGCCCTGTGCGGTGGATCCTGGCGGGGCCGCGCCGCCTGGCATCCGCCCTTCGGACTCGCTGCGCTCACCTCGCCGCACCGGAGGAACAGCCGAACGGAACCACGACGCGGTCGCCTCTCCGACACGTCGAGCCGGGGCACCGGACGAGGCGACCCCATCCGCCGAGATCCACCGGACTCGGCCCGGCGGCGGTCGCGTTGCTCGCGGTCGGCGCCGGTTGCGGCATCCCCACCACCGGTGCGGTGGAGGCCGGGTTGCCCGCGCAGGGCATCGTCTCGCCCGCCCCGCCGGGACAGCCCGGCAGCCTGTACGTCTACCTGATCGCCGACCATCGCATCCAACCCGTCCTGCGCACCTCGCTCACCGGTGTCACTCCGCAGGCCGCGATCGACCTGCTGCTCGCGGGACCCAGCTGGGAGGAGGTCCGGGCCGGGGTGACCAGCGCCGTCCCGCGCAACGCCGGACCCGCGCGGGTGAGCGCCCAGGGCGTGACCCTCCGGGTCGACCTGGCCGGTGCCACTCCGCTCACCGGACTCGTCGTGGACCAACTGGTGTGCACCGCCTCGATGGCCGACATCCGCAACGCCCCGGACGGGATCGCCGCGCCGGTGTCGGTGAGTACGCCCATCCAGCGCGTGGAGAACCGGTTCTGCCCCAATCCGATCGTGAACTGAGTCGGTTCTGCGGCGCCCGGGGCGCGCGGGTCGAGTCGGAGCGGTGCATGTCGTGGCGGCGGGCGTCGGCCGACCGGGCGCGGAACGGCAACCCCAGCCCGGGTAGGGGCGGCAGTCAGGGGTTCCGCCGCCGATCCCGGGTTCATACGCTGGCGGGGCCAACCGGTTGACCGCCGACGTCGTCGCGCCCGTCGAACCGGCGATTCCCGGACGGGCCGCGGGCGTTGCCCACACCACCGGAGCAGATCCGCAGGGCCCGAAGCGTGTTCGGGACGCATCGCCGAAGGGAGCCACGACATGGACGTGTCGCACCGGGACGAGGTCGGGGAGTTCGCCGCGAACGCGGCGGTCCTGATCACCCGACACTGGGGCCGGGCCGGCGCCGCGCCCACCGGGGACCTGGACCGGCTGTGGGACGTGGGCGCCGTGCACGGCTGGTTCGACCTGGGCGACACCGACGCCCTGGCCGCCGCGATCGCCCTGGTTCGCGCGCTCGGGCGGGCCGCATGCCCACTGCCGGTACTGGACGCCTTCGTCGCGGCCCGGTTGTTCGCCGCGAACACCGGCCTGGCCGGCGCGATCGCCGACGGCGGCATCCGGGTGGTGAGCGCGCTGCCGGGCGGGGGCGAGGCCGACGTCGGCACCGACTGCCTGATCGAGGCCGGCGACGCGGCCACCCACGTGCTGCGCCTGCCGTACGGCGGCGGCCCGGTCGGGCTGTACCGCATCCTCGAGGCCGAACCGGTCGAGGGTCTGGCCGTACCCCGGTGGTCCCGGGCCCGACTCGGGGCGGCCCTCGCGTACGGCGCGATCCCGACGGATCGGGCCGACCGGCTGACGACCCTGCTCCGACTGGGCCTGGCCGCACGCGCGTTCGGCGCCGCCGAGCGCACGGCGGAATCCGGGCGGGCCGGGAGCGGTGCCCGCCGCGAGGTCCGCATCGGGGTGCGCGGCCCGGGCAGGCCGCGGGCCGAGCACAGCCGGATCGAACTCGACGCCGGCGACCTGCTGATCACCGACGCGGTCCGCCGGTACACCGAGGGCGCCACCGACTGGGTGCTCGCCGCCGAACTGGCCGTCGCGCACGTGCGCCGGGTCGCCCCGCGGGTGCGTGCGGATGCCCATCAGCCACATGTTTCGGCCGCCGGCCGCTTCGACGAGCACGAGACGCCGTGGTTGTTTCGCCGGGTGCACACCGACCTGGCCTGCCTCGGTGCGTTCGGCACGCCCGGCGGCGAGGTCGCCGATCGCCTGTTGGAGGCCGACCCGGACACCGACGCGGACGCCGGGCCGGATGCCGGGGTCGGGTTGCCCGAACCGCGCCTGGGGCCGGACGGCGATGCCCTGCGTGAGGCGGTCCGCAAGGTGGTCGCGCGTCGCCCGACACCGCGGCCGTCGGGCCCGGAACACGCCGACGACCCGGCGACCGTGGCCGAGTTGGCCGAACACGGCTGGTTCGCCCTGGACTGGTCCGCAGTGCACGGCGGCAGCGGTGGCACTCCCGCCGAACGGTTCGCGCTGCGCCAGGAGGTCTGCCGGCATCGCCTGCCGGTCGCCGACGCCCTGGCCTGCGCCACCGTGTTCGGTGCGGCGATCGCCCGGCACGGCACGCCGGAGCAGCGTGAGCGGTTGTTGCCCGGGATCCGCCGGGGCACGCTGCGCATAGCGCCGGGCTACCGGGCCGCGCGGGCCGAATTCGACCCGGCCGCGGTGCGGGTGCGTGCGGCGCGGGCCGGCGGCGGCGAACGGGGTGACTGGGTCGTGACCGGCGACCGGCTGTGGTCCGCCGACGCGGAGGGGGCCCGCTACGTGTGGCTGGCCGCGCGTACCGATCCCGACCGCCGGCGACCACAGGCCGGCCTCACCGTGTTCCTGGTGCCGCTCGACACGCCGGGCGTGACCGTGCGACCGCACCGATCCCCGGCGGGCGAAGGCGGATGCTCGGTGCTGTTCGACCGGGTCGAGGTCGCGGACACGGCCAGGATCGGTGCCGTGCACGGCGGTTGGTCGGTGATCGTGGACACCTTCGTCGCCGAGTCGGTCGCGGCCGGCGACGTCGCGGCCACGCTGCACCGCGAACTGGTCGAGCTGATCGGGCTGCTGCGCACGGGCTCGGAAGCGGCCTCGGCGGCGGGGCCGCGCGGCTCCGCCGCGCGTGCCGGACTGACCGAACTGGCCGTGCGGGTTCAGGCGATCCGCCTCCTGGCGGCGGCCGCGGTGCTGCCCGCGCGGGGCATCGGCGACGACACGGCGCGCCTGCACGCCCTCGCGGCCGGCGCGTTGGGCGGTGAACTGGCGGCGGACTTCGGCGCGTTGGTGCTGGATCTGCTGGGTCCCGCGGCGGCCCTGGGCGCGGGTGCGGCGGGCGCTGTGGGCGAGGGGGCCGCCGGGCCGGCGCCGCGTCGGTCAGCGGCGGATGCGCTCGGCGGCACCGGCGACCTGCACCGCGGCCTGTTCGCCCGGGCGTTGGGGCTGCCGGTGCGCGTCTGAGTCGGCCGCCGCGGGCCCGGCGGATCGGGACTCGTCGGTGCGCCGCGGGGCTGCGCCGGGCGGTTCGGGGGTGGGCCGACACCAGTCCAGGTGCGACCGCAGGTGGGCGGGCAGTTGCCGGCGGTTCTTGATGTCGAGTTTGCGGTAGACCCGGGTCAGGTGCTGCTCGACGGTGCTCACCGTGATGAACAATTCCTCGGAGATGCCCCGGTTGCTGTACCCGGACGCGGCCAGTGCGGCGACCCGCTTCTCCGATTCGCTCAGATCCGCGCCCGTGCCGCCGATGTTCGTCTCCAACAGGTCGGCGTACGCGTGCGCGATGTTGCGCGCACGCGGCCGTGCGCCGCAGTCCCGGGTCAGGTGCCAGACCCGGGACTGCAGGGTGGCGGCGCGGACCGGCTCGGCCAGGGCCCGATAGGACTCGGCGAGGGCCTCCAGGGTGCGGGCCAACTCCAAGGTGTCCTCGGACCGGCGCAGCGCCTCGACCGCCCGGGTCAGCAGCGCCGGGCGTTCGGCGACGTCGACGGTCATCGCGTGCAGCCGCAGCGTGGTTCCGCGGATCCGGCCGCCACCGGGACCGCACAGCCGTAGCTGCTCGGTCACCAGTTCCCGGGCGCGCTCGGTCTCGTCGAGTCGCAGCAGGGCCTCGGCGGCGTCGGTGCGCCAGGGCACGAAGAACGGCTGGTCCACTCCCCAGCTGTGCACCAGCCAGGCCACCTGGAGGAAATCGGCGAGTGCGGCCCGGACCCGGTCGGTGGCCAGCAGGAATCGGCCCCGGGCGCGCAGGTAGGCGAGTCCGTGCAGGCCGGTGAACAGGTCCTTGCCGACCGGCTGGTTCACCTGGTGTGCGGCGGCCGCGTAGTCGCCCATCTCGGTGTACACGCAGATCAGGCTCGCCAGCGGGCCGCCGAGGAACAGACTCCCGGCGCGCTCGGGCAGGACCGCCATCGCCTGCCGCGCGTACGTCTCCGCCTCCGGCAACCGGCCCTGGCGCAACGCCGCCTGGGCACATGCCGAGCCGAACACGGCCTGCCAGCCGGGGGCTTCGCGCCGGATCGATTCGGCAAGCAGGGCCCGGGCGTGGGCTTCCGCGCGGCTCGCGCGGTCCCGGTCGATCAACAGGTGCAGCGCGGCGACCAGCGGCGACAGGGTCACGTCGGTCAACCCGGAAACCCGCAACAGGTGCTCGGCGGCCTCGACGCGCTCGACGGGATCGGGTAACGGCGCGGCCGGTTGCGGGTGGCACAGCCACGGGAGCGGGAGGTCCGATTCGACGTGGTCGACCCACTCCGCCCGCGGGTCGGTGTGTTCCTTGAGCCGGTCGAGGACCCGGCGGGCCGCGTCCAGCCGGCCGTGCGACAACAGTTGGTGGGCCAGCGGGGTCATGCTCGACGCGGGCAGGTCGCCCAGGGCCAGCGCGGTCAACGGTTCGCCCAGGCACCGCTGTTCGGCGGCGTGGGGGTTGAGCCGACCGGTGACCTCGGCGAGCCGGACGTGCGTCTCGGCGCGCGCGGCGGGGTCGCGGCACTGTTCGGCGGCCAGTTCGAGGCAGGCGATCGCCCGGTGGGCCCGGTCCCCGTCCAACGCCTCCTCGGCGGCCTCGCGCAGCACGCCCACCGCCCACGGGTCGGGGGCTTCGCGGGCGGCGAGCAGATGGGTGGCGATCCGGGCCGCCGGGGCACCCTCGTAGCGCAGCACGGCGGCGGCGCGGCGATGCAGGCCGCCGTGTTCGGCCGGATCCAGACTGTCCAGCAGCGCGTTGCGGGCCGCGCGGCGCAGTCGGTCCCCGTCCAGCAGGCCGGCGCCGGAGAGTGCGCCCAGGGCCTGTGCGGTGGCGCGTGGCGTGGTGTCGGCGATCCGGGACAGCACCTGGGCCGATGCGCCGGCGTCCAGGACGGCGGCGGCCCTGGCCACCCGCCACATGCCGGCCCCGCCTCGGCGCAGGCAGGTCAGCACGGCCTGGCTGTACGGGCCGCCGGGCGTCGGCGGCGTCGCCGCACTCGCGGCGGACCGATGCTCGGCGATCAGCGCGCGCAGCAACAGCGGGTTGCCGCCGGTGTGTTCGTGGTACCACTGGGCTGGGTCCGACGCCGAGCCCGAATCCGAGGCCGAGGCCGAGGCCGAGGCCGAGTTCGGGTCCGGGGCTGGGATGTCGGGGTGCTCGGCGAGCAGTTCGGCCACGCCGGTCGGGGTCAGCGGGGCCAGGCGAATTCGAGCCAGTTCGGGTTGGCGCAGGAACTCGGTGTCCGACTGCGGGTCCGCCAGGGCGAAGTCGAGCGAGCGGGCGAACAGTACGAGAACCCGGGCCCGGCCCGAATGCCGAGCCAGGTGCAACAGGCACCGCACCGAGGCGGCGTCGGCGTGCTGCACGTCGTCCAGGGACACCACCACCGGTTGCCGCAGCGCGACTTCGTGGATCGCGGTGGTGAATCGTCGGGCCGCGCGGGTGGTGTCCTCGTCCTCGACCAACCGAGCCAGGGCGAGGGACAGTCGAGACGGTACGGCCGGGCCGTCGAGGAACTGGGCCAGGATCGCCAGGGGTCGGGTGCGGGGCGCGGCCGACCCGGTCGCGGACAGCGACAGCGCGCCGATGGCCGCCGCCTGCTCGCCGACCCAGCCGAGTATCTCGCTCTTGCCGCAACCCACGGCGCCGTCCACCAGGACGACACCGCCCCGCGCGGCGGCGCATTCCCGGAGCGCCGTGCGCAACCTGCCGATTTCCGGCCCTCGTTCGATGAACTCCATGGCCTCTGCGAGCCCCCAAGTATCGCCGTGCACACGTTCTCCCACCGGTGCATGAAACCCCGGGGCCGCCGGCCTCGTCAACCATAGGTAACCGGCCATTGACCGCTAGTGACAGTGGACGGGTTGCCTGTGCCTGTGCGAGGGACGGGAGAATCAGTGAACGTGTCCGGTCGCGGCCCACGACCCCACGGCCGCCCGGCGCCGGCCCGGGACTGTGCCGCGGGTGGGTCAGTTCGGCGCGCGGCCGGCGGCGACGCAGAACTCGTTGCCCTCGGGGTCGGCCATCACGAAGTGGTGGCCGGTGTCCTCGTGCAGGATGGTGCCGCCCGCGGCCACCAAGCGCGCGGCCTCGGCGCCGATGCGCTCCCAGCGCTCCTCGGGCGAGCCGTGTCCGGGCACTCGGATGTCGATGTGCAGCCGATTCTTCACGGTCTTGGGCTCGGGCACCTTCAGGATGGACAGCCGAGGCCCCACACCCTTCGGATCGCACAACCACGCACAGTCGTCCGGCGACTCGTCCTTGGGCAGGTCGAACGACGCGAACCATTCCGCGCGAGTTGCGAACGGCGCGGGTGGCGGCTCGTCGATGTAACCCAGGGCCGTCTTCCAGAAGTCGGCCACGAGCGGCGCGTTCGTGCAGTCCAGGGTCAGGGAGATGTGCACAGTCATGCCGCGACGCTAGCGGGAGCCGATGACACTCGGCGGCGTGCCACGCGGGTACCGGACGGTGGCGGCGGCGGTGATCTTCTAGGGTGAACCCGCACGGCGGTTGGCGTCGCGCGGATGTGGAGGACGGCGCGATGGACGTGGGCCGACGGGTGGTGCTGGCAGCCGCGTTGGGCGGGCTTCTGGCGGGGTGTTCGGATGCGGGGAAGTCCGCCGCGCCGACGACGACGGCACCACCGGCGCCGGCGGCGGCTCGCCCCGCCCCGTCGGAGCCGACACCGCCGCACCCCTCGGGCCCGCCGCCGGCCGCCGGCCCGACCCGGGCGGAGATCGTCGCCCGGTACGGCGGGCAGGTGCCCACGAGTTGGGGCCTGGAGGTGCCGGGGTCGTTGTCCCGCCTGCCGACCACCGCGAAGGTCGCGGCGCTGACCTTCGACGCGTGCGGCGGCAAGGGTGGCAGCGAGTACGACCGGGCGCTGATCGACTTCCTGCGTGAACGGTCGCTCCCGGCAACCCTGTTCGTCAACTCCCGCTGGGTCGACGAGAACCTGCCCACGCTTCGGCAACTGGCCGCCGACCCGCTCTTCGAGATCGCCAACCACGGCACCCGGCATCTGCCGCTGTCGGTGTCCGGCCGCGCCGCCTACGGGATCCCCGGCACCAGGGATGCGGGCGAGGTCTACGACGAGATCACCGGCAACCGGGCCAAACTCACCGAACTGCTCGGCCGACCCCCGCGGTTCTTCCGCTCCGGGACGGCCTACTGCGACGACGTGGCGGCGAGGATCGTCACCGACGTCGGTGAACGCTTCGCGAGCTTCCACGTCAACGCCGACGGCGGAGCCACCTTCACCCCCGAGCAGGTTCGCAAGGCGATGCGGGACGTCCGCCCGGGCTCGGTGGTGATCGGCCACATGAACCACCCGCGCGGCGGCACCGCCGCCGGCATCCGCCTGGCCGTGCCCGAACTGCTGCAACAGGGCTACACGTTCGTGCGCCTCTCGGACGCGCCCAAGTCCTGAACCGGCCGATGGCGGTACCGGGGCGGTAGCGTCTCGACTCCGGAATCGGCGGCGCGGGACCCCGGCGCGGCCGAGGGTTCGCTCACGACCGCTCTTCCGGGCGCGCCGAAGAGGGCCTAGCCGGGTCCGGGTGGGCCGGACGTCTCCGGTTGTGGGGTGTGCCAGCGGTAGATGTATTCGGGGCGACCGGCGCGTCCGTAGCGGGGTTCGCGCGAGACCAGGCGGCGGGCGGACAGGTGGTCCAGGTAGCGGCGGGCGGTCGGGCGGGAGACGCCGACCGCGTCGGCGATGTCGGCGGCGGAGGTCACCGCCCCCGTGCTCAGGTGCGCGACGATCGCCTCGAACGTGGCGGCGGCCAGGCCCTTGGGCAGCGGCGCCGCCTCGGAGGTTCGGCGCAGCGCGGCGAACGCCTGGTCCACCTCGCGCTGTCCGGTGGCGGTCGGCGCGGCACCGGCCGCGCCGATCCGGCGGCGGTATTCCGCGTAGCCGTCCAGGCGCTCGCGGAACGCGGCGAACGAGAACGGCTTGAGCAGGTACTGCACCACGCCCAGGGACACCGCCGAGCGCACCAACCGCAGATCCCGGGCCGAGGTGACGGCGATGACATCGGCGTCGTGGCCCTGGGCGCGCATGCTCCGGCACAGGTCGAGGCCGTGCAGGTCCGGGAGGTAGAGGTCGAGCAGGACCAGGTCGACTCGGCGGGTGGACAGCAGGCGCAGCGCCTCGGTGCCGCTGCCGGTGACGCCGACCACCTCGAACTCCGGGATACGGCCGGTGAAGACCGCGTGCGCCTCGGCCAGGACCGGGTCGTCCTCGACGATGAGGGTGCGAATCATGCTTCCTCCCCCGGACGTTGGGCGGGCAGTGCGGGCAGGCGCACGGTGAACACCGCGCCGCCGGTGTCACCGCGGGCGACGTCGACGGTGCCGGCATGCCGGGCCACCGTGGCCCGGACCAGGGCCAGACCCAGACCGCGGTCCTGGGATCCGTAACTCTCCTTGGTACTCCACCCGCGCTCGAACACCCGCGTGGTGAGCGGTTCGTCGATGCCGGGGCCGCTGTCCGCGACCCGCAGCAACAGGCCGCCGTCGACCGCGTCCGGGTCGGCGCCGACGGTGACCCGCACGGTGCGCGGCGGCGGCGCGGACACCGCCGCGTCGATCGCGTTGTCGACCAGGTTGCCCAGCACGGTGACCAGGTCGCGTGGTTCGAACCGGGAGGCGAGCGCGTCGAGCGGGTCCGGCCCGTCGTGGTCGGTCGCCGGCCCGCCGGTCACGGTCAGTTGCACACCGCGTTCGGCGGCCTGCGCGTGCTTGCCGAACAGCAGCGCGGCCAGGGCGGGTTCGTGCACGGCGGCGGTGAGTTCGTCGGCCAGGTCCTGGGCGGCGGTCAGTTCGCCGGTGGCGAATTTGATCGCCTCCTCGCCGCGCCCGAGTTCGATCAGCGCGACGATCGTGTGCAGCCGGTTGCCGGTCTCGTGTGCGGACGCGCGCAGCGCCTCGGCGAAGCCCTTGACCTGGTCGAGTTCGCCGACCAGGGCGCGCAGTTCGGTGTGGTCGCGGAAGGTGGCCACCATCCGCCCGTCCCGGCCGGTCGGGCTGATGTTGACCGCGAGGGCGCGGGTGTTGCACAGGTGGATCTCGTCGCTGACCGTGCGGCCGGCGACGAGCGTGTCGGCCAGTGTGCGGTCCAGGCCCAGGGTGCCCACGTGCCGCCCCTCCGGCGCGGCCGGCAGTGCGAGCAGCCGGACGGCCTCGTCGTTGGCCAGCACCAGCCGGCCGGCGGAGTCCACCACGATCAGGCCCTCGCGGACGGCGTGCAGGACCGCGTCGTGGTGTTCGTACACCCGCCGCAGTTCCACCGGTCCCAGGCCCAGGGTCTGCCGGCGCAGCCGGTGGTGCACCGCCATGCTCGCCGCGCAGGCCACGGCGAGGGCTGCGGCGGCGACCGCGAGCACCACCGGGACGTCCCGGCCGACCAGCGCGTCGACGCGGCGGTTGGTGACTCCGACGGAGACGAGCGCGATCGGGCGGCCGTCGGAGCCGAGGACCGGGACGACGGCGCGCACGGAGGGGCCCAGCGAGCCGGTGTAGGTCTCGGTCGAGGTGCGTCCCCGGGCCGCGGCGTCGATGTGACCGAGGAACGTCTTGCCGATCCGGGTCGGGTCGGGGTGGGTGAAGCGGGTGCCGTCGACGCTCATCACCACCACGAAATCGACGCCGTTCTCCTTGCGGATCCGCTCGGCCATCGGCTGGAGTCGGGCGGTCGGGTCGGCGGAGCCGGCGGCCTCGGCGATGCCGGGCGCGCGGGCCAGCGTGCGGGCCACGTCGAGCGCGCGTTCGCGGGCGGTCTGCTCGCCGGAGCGGCGTACGGCATGGACGGCGACGCCGGAGCCCGCCGCGACGAGCAGCAGGACGAGGGCGAGCTGCCACAGCAGCACCTGCCGAGCGATGCTCTGGTTGGCCATGCGCGAATTATCACTGGACGTCCGGCCCGTCGTGCAAGGCAGCCACTGTCCGCATTTCCGGCGCTTTCCGACGATTCGGCAGGAATTTCGTCGTGCGCGTAATGCGCGTAACCACCGGCGGGCTCCGGTACCGCGCCAATCTACGTCCCGTAACCCGCTGTTTCGCCGATGTTTCCGCCGCCCGACCGGTTCGACCGCCCGCCGGGCCCGCCGGGCGAGGCGAGCCCGGCCCGGTGCCGGCGCCGGTGTCGCAGCGTTCCCGTCCGCTCGACCCGACACCCCTCCCGGGAGGCCCCTCATGTCCCAGGCCACCACGACCGACCCGGCCGCCGGTGCGGCCGAGCCGCCGCCGCCCGCCGAATCGGCGCCCGTCCGGGCAGCGCAGGCGCGCCGGCCCTGGTACACGCTGTTGTACGTGTGGGTCCTGGTCGGCATCCTCGCCGGCATCGTGGTCGGCGCCGCCTGGCCGCACACCGGCGAGCAGCTGCGCCCGCTGGGCGACACGTTCGTCAACGCGATCAAGATGATCATCACGCCGATCATCTTCGTGACCGTGGTGACCGGCATCGCCGGCGTGGACAGCCTGCGCGGCGCCGGCCGGATCGGCTGGAAGTCGCTGGTCTACTTCGAGGCGCTGACCACCATCGCACTGATCCTGGGCCTGGTCGTGATGAACGTGCTGCGCCCGGGCGACGGGGTGCACGCCGACGTCGGCGCGATGAAGGTCTCCGCAACCGCGCAGGGCTACATCGACAAGGGCGAGGCGCAGTCCTGGTGGCACTTCCTCACCGACCTGGTGCCCAGCAGCGTGGTCGGCGCCTTCGCCGATGGCGACGTGCTCAAGGTGTTGTTCTTCGCGGTGCTCTTCGGCATCGCGATCAAGCTGGTCGGACGCCCGGCGGAGGGCATCGCGATCGGCGTGGAGCGGACCGGCCGGGTGCTGTTCGCCGTGCTGCGCATCGTGATGTACGCGGCACCGGTCGGCGCGTTCGGCGCGATGGCGTTCACGGTCGGCAAGTACGGGCTCGACACGCTGACCAGTCTGGGCAAACTGGTGGCGATCTTCTACGGGACGAGCCTGTTCTTCGTGGTGGTCGTGCTCGGTGTGGTGATGGCCGCGATCCGGCTGAACATCCTGCACCTGCTGCGCTACATGAAGGACGAACTGCTGATCGTGCTGGGCACCTCCTCCAGCGAGAGCGTGCTGCCCCGGGTGATCACCAAGATGGAGAACCTGGGCGTGCCGCGGCAGGTGGCCGGTCTGACGGTGCCGAGCGGGTACTCGTTCAACCTCGACGGGACCTGCATCTACCTGACGCTGGCCGCGCTGTACGTCGCGCAGGCCACCGACACACCGCTGTCCATGGGCCAACAGCTGAGCCTGGTCGCCGTGCTGTTGCTGACCTCCAAGGGCGCGGCGGGGGTGACCGGGTCGGGGTTCATCGTGCTGGCCGCGACGTTGTCCACGGTCGGGCACGTTCCGGTGGCCGGAATCATGCTGGTGTTCGGCATCGACAAGTTCATGAGCGAGTGCCGCGCGCTGACCAACGTGTGCGGGAACAGCGTGGCGAGTCTGGTGGTGGCCTCCTGGGAGGGCGTGTTGGACCGGGACCGGGCCCGCAAGGTGCTGGCGGGCGAACCCGTCGCGGCACCCGACGACATCGCCACGATCACCCCACCCGCACCCGCACCCGGCGCCGAGCCGGTCGGCCCGGCCGCCGGGGTGTCGATCACCAAGGACTCGC
This sequence comes from Embleya sp. L77, assembly GCF_055557415.1. Lineage (NCBI taxonomy): Bacteria > Bacillati > Actinomycetota > Actinomycetes > Kitasatosporales > Streptomycetaceae > Embleya > Embleya sp. L77. The sequence goes on along the minus strand of NZ_CM145710.1, from coordinate 1,238,474 downwards.
CGGTGGCGACGCTGCACTGAGCGCGCCCTGTACATCGGGTACGGCCGGTTCCGGCGCCGCCGGGGCCGGCCGCCCCGGCCCCGGCGCGTCGGGCCCCGATTCTGCTCCGCTCGGCCCGGCGCCCGCGCCTCGCCGCCCCCGCGGCGCAGCCGCACCCCACGCGAGCGCGACAAGCACTCCTACAGTCCGCAGCCGTTGACCCGGTCCGCTCCTTCCGCAGCCGCCGGGACGGTGTGGCTCGCGGGTGGCGGCGTGCCGCGCGTGGTCCAGGCGGCCAGGGCGTCGAAGGCCGAGGCGAAGCACGGCGACATCGCCTGGGCCACCTTCGGCAGCGCCGGGTACAGGCCGTCGGCGTGCGTTCCGCCGGTGACCCGGTAGTAGCGGTGCAGCCCGCCGCGCCCGGTTTCGTCGACCATTCTCGCGTATACGTCACCGCTCTTCGTGATCGGCAACAACGCGTCGAGCGTGCCCTGGAGGCTGATCAGCGGACGCTTGATCCGCCCGGTCAGGGACAGCCGTTCCACCACCCTGTGCACGGCGGCCGGACGGTCGGCGTACACGTAGTCGGTGTCGCAACCCTCGATGGTGTTCGGCGGGCAGAACGGCGTGCCGCCCTCCTTGGGGCCGTCGTACCCGGGGTCGATCTCCTCGCGCACGATGCGTTGGAGCGAGTCCCACAACTTCCGGTAGTGGAACTCCCAGGTCGGTTCGGAGCCTGCCGGGTAGCCGGCCGCGTACATCTCCTCCCGTGCGCCCGGCACGTTGTCGCGATACCTCGGGTAGGCGCGCAACGCGGCCGGTGCGGTGTCCAGGATGTTGGGTGCGTCGGGCGTGAGCAGCACACCGTGCAACTCGACGCCGCCGGTGAACAGGCCCGGATTGTGCTCGAGTTGCCACCGCACCAGATAGCCGCCGGCGGAGGCGCCCGCCATGTGGGTGTTCGCCGGCCGCCGACCGTAGTGCCGCGCGGCGACCTGCTTGGCGGCCACGGTCAACTGGGCCACCCGCTCGTGCCATTCCGCGATGGCCTCGCCGGGAAGCCGGCCGTCCTCGAAGATCCGCTCGCCGGTGTTGCCCTTGTCGGTGGCCGCGTAGGCGAAGCCCCGTGCGAGCACGTGGTCGGAGATCAGCCGGTCGTTGGCGTACTGCTCGCGCACGCCGGGTGGGCCGGCGACGACCAGGCCGCCGTTCCACTTCTTCGGCAGCCGGATCACGAACTGGGCGTCGTGATGCCACCCGTGATTGGTATTGGTCTTCGAGGTGTCCGGGAAGTAGCCGTCGAGCTGGACGCCCTCGACGCCGGACGGATTGACCGTGCCGGGCGCCTCCAGGCCGGCCCAGTCGTTCCGGTCGGTGTGCCCGGACGCCTCGGTGCCGGCCGTGGTCAGATCGGCCAGGCAGGCGCCGATCACGTACTCCGCGCCGGGCACACGCACGCTGCACGACGATCCGGTGACCGCGTCGGACGGGGGTACGGCGCTCGCCGCCGTCGAGCCCAGCGTTGCGGTCAGCAGCCATGCCGCGGCGACGGCGAGTGGGCGGGTGGTCTTCGGCAAGATCTTGCCCTTCGTGGGGTGATCGGAACGAACGGAGCGCATCCGCATGGATGGGTGAAGCGGGGTGAAGCCGGTGCGATCGGAAGGCTCGGACCCCGCCGATGCGAGGTTAGGAAGGGCCGGAGGGTGGCCCACAGATGCCGAGTGGCCAGTCCGCGACCGACCGGCTCCCACCGCGGCCGCGATCGGTTGGCCGAACGGCACATGACCTTCGGCCAAGGATGGGCACGACCTGCGCCGCGCCGGTCGTGCGTGCGGTATCCGCCGGTATCGTTCGGCGCACCGCACTCGGGATCGAACAGAGGTACCAGGATGGCCGCGTCGTCACCGCCGACCCCGACCACGGGGGCGTCCCGGCCCATGCCCTGGGTGCCGCCCACCGTCTACGCCGTCGTGCTGCTCGGCGGACTCTACGGCGGGGTGATCGCGCCCGGTCCGGTCCGGGCGCTGCGCCTGGCCGGGTTCGGCGGCTGCCTGCTGCTCCTGGTTGCGCTGGATCGCCGGGAGGTGCGCCGGCACCCGGTCCGCACGCCGCCCCGGCAGGCGGTGCCGCTCCTGATCGGCCGGCTCGCGCTGTTCGCGGTGGCGGCCGGGCTGGACCGCTCCGGAGTCTCCCGGGCGCTGTTCGTGCTGGTTCCGCTCACCGCGTTCGTCGCTTTCGGGCGGCGGGTCGGTGTGCTGCTGAGCGCGGTGTGCGTGGGGGCGATCCTGCTCGGCAACGTGTTGTGGGTGCCCGGGTGGTACCTGCGCACCGACATCGTCACCGACCTGCTGATGTCCGGCCTGGGCCTGGCGCTCGCCGTCGTGATGGCCTCGGTCGCGGTGGGCGAGCAGGCGAGCCGGGCGCGGCTCGCCGACACGCTGAGCGAACTGCGGGACTCACACGAGCGGTTGGCCGAGTACGCGACCCGGGTCGAGCAGCTCTCCGTCGCCCGGGAACGCAACCGACTGGCCCGCGAGTTCCACGACGGCCTGGGCCATCACCTCACCGCGATCGCCATCCAGTTGGAGAAGGCCGCGGTGTTCCGGGACCGGGATGCGCCGGTCGCCGAGCGGGCGATCGCCGACGCGCGCTGGTCCGCGGGCCGGGCACTCGACGAAGTTCGATCCTCGGTACGGGCGTTGCGAGACGAGGACGAGCCGTTCTCGCTGTCCACGGCGCTTGCGGAGTTGGTCCGGCACGTCGACGGCGGCCCCGCCCGGGTGACTTTGGACGTGAGCGGCGACGAGCGCGGATTCCACCTCGAATCGCTCACCGCGCTGTATCGGGCCGCGCAGGAGAGCCTGACCAACGCGCACCGGCACGCCGACGCCGGACACGTCGCGGTGTCGGCACGGTACGGCGAACGCGAGGCACGACTGGTGATCGCCGACGACGGGCGCGGCTTCGCACCGAGCGCAGACCTCGGCGATGGTATGCCCGGCACCCGGGACGGCTTCGGCCTGCGGGCGATGCGCGAACGGGTCGACCTGCTCGGCGGCCGGGTCGAGGTGGACGCGGCGCCGGGGCGCGGCACCGTGGTCACGGTCACGGTGCCGCGTGTTCCGATTGCCGTCGGGGCGTCGAGCCGATGAGTGGGCACGTGGAGGACCCGGTACGGGTGTTGGTGGTCGACGACCAGGAACTGGTCCGCGAGGGCATCGCCTCGCTGCTCGGCATCCAACCCGGCATCACCGTGATCGGCGCGGTCTCGGACGGCCGCCAGGCGGTGGCCGCGGCGATGGCCGAACAGCCCGACGTGATCCTGATGGACGTCCGGATGCCGGTGATGGACGGCGTCACCGCGGTCGCGCGGCTGAGCGAGCGCGCACCGCTGTGCCGGGTGATCATGTTGACCACGTTCGACGACGACGAGTACGTGGCGGACGCGCTGCGCGCGGGCGCGATCGGCTACCTGCTCAAGAACCTGCCCTCGACGCAACTGGCCGCCGCGGTACGGCTGGCCCGGGCCGGCGTCGCCCAGATCGATGCGTCGATCACCCGACGTCTGGCCGCCGGCATGACCCGCCCGGAACCGCCGGCGCCGCAGCCCGAGCAGCCGGCGCCGGCGCGTGATCCGGGCCCGGGGCCGGGCCACCCCGGACCCGGCCCCGGCGTGCTCACCGAGCGGGAGACCGAGGTCCTCCGGCTGATCGCCACCGGGTCGACCAACCGCGAGATCGCCTCCCGGCTGTTCCTCAGCGAGGGCACGGTCAAGAACCACATCTCCCGAATCCTGTCCCGCCTGGGTCTGCGCGACCGCACCCACGCGGCAATCTACGCACACGACCACGGCCTGTTGTGAACGCAACCGGTCGCGGATCACCGATTCGGCGCCCGTGCGCGCGGGCCGCCCGGTGCGCGCGCCGCGACGGTCAGCCGCCCGCCCCCGGACCCGGCTGCCGCGCCCCCGGCAGGAACAGCACCGAGTTGACGTAGCGCCGACTGAACGGTGCCAACGTGCGGCGCAGCAGGCCGCGTTCGGCCACATGCGACGTGCGCGCCTGATGGCCGGCCAGATCGAAGTCGGCCAGGGGCAGCCAGTGCCGGCCGGGCAATACCCAGCCCCGGTAGTCCAGTCGGTGGAGGAAGTCGAGCACCGGCGTGGGCGACTGGATGCGCGCCTCCAACTCGATGAACAGCGCCGGGTGGTCCCGATTCAGCATGTCCTGGGCACCGTGCAGCACGGCCGATTCGCTGCCGTCCACGTCGATCTTGACGAACCTGACGTCGGTCAGGCCGAGATCGTCCAGGCGCACACAGGGTACGTCCAGCGCCCGATCGTGGATCTGCCTGCGCACGAGCGAGGACACGCCGCGATCACCGCGGTCGCCCGGTGGCAACCACAGTGCGACGGTGCCGCCGGCGCGGTCGCCGGCCGCGGCGCCCACCACGCGTACGTTGGCCGGCGTGCCGGTGTCGAGCAACGCGGCCAGGTGCGGTACCGGCTCCACCGTCACCACCGACTCCGCGCGCCCGGCCAGTCGCCGGGACCACGGCCCGTACCAGCCGCCCACGTCGACGGCGGTGCCGCCGCGCGGGACGAAGTCGGCGATCCGCCGCAACTCCGGTTCGAAGCGCGGGTACAGCACGTCGACGGCGGCGATGACCAGTCGCGGGGACACCCGGGGTGCGAGCCGGGCGGCGAGCGTCATCGGGTGACCCGTCGGGTGAGTCGGGCGTGTTCGTCGTCCGAGACCCGGACGCCGGAGGAGGGGAGGAGTTGGGGGATTCCGTCGACGATCGGGTAGCGGCGGTGCAGTCTCGGGTTGTACAAGGCGTCCTCCGAAGGAAGCAGGGTGAGTGGTCCCTTGTCCAGTGGGCAGGCCAGGATCCGGAGGAGCGGATCGTCGGGTTGCATGGGCGACTCCTCTGGCGGGGCGGTGACTTCCGGTGTGCGGCGCGCGTCTTCCTCGGGGTCGATGTCCTCCGCGGCGCCGGTGTCCCGGTCGTGTCGGGGCAGGAGCAGCAGGACGGTCACGGCGAGCATGCCGCCGAGCAGGCGCAGGGTCGGTCGGACCCGGTCGTTTGGCAGCGCCTCGCCGAAGGCGAAGCTGCCCGGCCCGGCGATGAGCAGCGCGGAGACCGTGGTGCACACCGGCACGAGCAGCGAGGCCCGGCAGCGTTGCAGCGCGGTCTGCGACAACACCAGGCCGGCCGCGCCGATGCCGACGAGCAGGTACGGGTAGGGGGAGCGGAGCAGGTCGAGGGCCGTGGCGCCGATGCCGTGCCGGCCGAGCCGGCCGGAGATGCCCTTGATCGCCAGCGAACTCACCCCGTACAGCAGGCCCATCGCGACGCCGTAGGCCACGCCGGTGGCGGGTGGGCGGCCGGGGGTGCGAGCGCGCCGGTCCGCGGCGCGGTACAGCCACAGGCCGGCCGCGAGGGCCGGCAGGCAGACCGCCAGGAACCGGCCGAGCGGGGCATGTTCGCCGACCGGGTCGGCATCGCGCAACGAGGCGACGATCATCGCCAGTGCGGCGAGCACGGCCAGTACGCCCGCGCGTTCCCGGCCGCCGGGGCGCTCGCCCAGCACCGCCGAGGACAGCAGGAGCAGCAGGACCAGGCCCGCGACGAACAGGCCCTGGGCCGCGGCGATGGGCAGCGCGCGGTAGACGGCGAGCTGGGCGACGAAGCCCGCGGCCAGCGCGAGCGAGCCGGCCGACCACAGCGGGCTGCCCAGGAGCAGGCGCAACAATCGGAGCGGCCGGCCGACCGACAGCGCCGGCAGATCGCCCAACGCCCGCTTCTGCAGCACGAATCCGGTGCTGTAGAGCACGTTGGCCACCAGCGCCGCGGCCACTCCCCACCACATGCTCACCACCCCGCCGGGCGCCGCAACGGGGTGAGCGCCGTGGATCCGGTCACGGCTAGACCCGCCGGGCGTGCACGAGCAGGATCGAGGCGAGCGAGGGGGCCAGGCACGCGGCCCGGTCCAGCGGCCCGAGCACCCGCGGCACCCCGTGGAACGGCGCACCGGCCGTGCGGACCACCTCGAAGCCCGATGCGGTGAGGAAGTCGCGCAGCGCGCGGGCGGTGTACAGCCGCAGGTGGCCGACCACCTGCGAGCCGGGTCGGCCGTGGATGCCGCGCAGGCTGACCTCGGAGAAGACCGGTTGCACGCCCGCGAGCAGCAACGCCCGGTTGTACCAGGCGGCCAGGTTCGGCGTGGAGAGCATCAGGTGGCCGCGCGGCTTGAGCACCCGGCGCAGTTCGTCCAGTGCAGCGTCCGGATTCACCAGGTGTTCGAGCACTTCGCCGAACAGCACCGCGTCCACGCTGGCGTCGGCCAACGGCAGCCCGCCGTCCGTCAGTTCGCCGCGGACCACGTGCGTCATGCGGGTGCTCGCCCGGCGCAACGCCTCCTGCGACCAGTCGATGCCGATCAGGGTCCGGCCGGCCGGCATCGGGCCCGCGATCGAGGCCGCCGAGCCGTCGCCGCAGCCGACGTCGACCACCAGGGCCGGGCCGGGGCCGAGCGCGCGGGCCAGCATCGCGGCCTGGCGTCGGCTGCGTTCGGAGCCGGAGGCGACCGGTACCGCCGGGTCCTCGTAGAACTCGCGCAGCCGGGCCGAGCGGGTGGCGGTCATCGTGAACCACCTTCGTGGGGGACCGGCCCGGGGACCGGTTCGGCGACCGGCCCGGCGACCGGATCGGCGCCGAGGGCGGCGGCCGAGACGGTGTCGAGGTATTCCGCGAAGAAGCCGTACAGCCGCTGTCCGGCCGCGTCGTCGAGCAGTGCGCGGGACCAGCGCAGTCCCACGTACAGGCGGCCTGCGATGCCGGTCGTGGTGATCGTCAGGCCCCGGGGCATGCGGGTGGGTGCGGTGAACCAGACCGCCTCCGCCCGGCCCGCGTCGCCGAAGTCCAGCGGGTAGGGGATCCGTCCGAGATTGCTGAGCAGTGTCGTCGAGGTCCAGGGTGCGAGTGCGCGACCGAGGCCGCGGGTGATCGCGGCACGCAGGTCGACCGGGAGGATTGGGGCGGCGAGCAGGGCCACGCCGCGACCGAGTGCAGGACCCGGCGTGGCCCTGAGCCGCCTGGTCCGGCAGGCCGTGCGGCGAAGCAGTCCGACGATCGCCTCCGGGCTCGGTTCGTGCGCGTACTCGCGGGCGCCGAAGGCGACTTCGACCAGTCGGGTGCCGTTGCCGATGGGCATCTCGACGCCCCGGGGGCGGTCGTCGACCGGCATGGTGATCCGGATCGGCCGGGCCGGTGCGCCGTGCAGCCGGTTCCACCGGGCGATGGTCAGGCATGTGGCCACGAGGAGGCGGTCGTTGACGGTGTGGTCGGCGTCGGGTGGGCGTGGGTGGACCGGGAGTTCGCCCAGGACGACGCCGTTGCCCCGGCGCCGATGCGCGAGCGGTGCGGGGGCCGGCGCGACCCGGGCGGAGCGGGCCAGTGGCGGGCCGGGATCCAGCGGCGGCCCCGAGCCGGCGGCGCCGGGCGGGGCGGCCCGGACCGGAGCGGGTTCGGCGCCGGTTCCGCTGTACACCTCGGCGGCGGTGGCCAGGACGCGCAGGAAGGCGGGTCCGTCGAGGGCGGTGTGGTGGATCGTGCACAGCAGTACGCACCCGCCGGAGGTCGCGGACGCGCGGACCACGTCCAGCCGGACCGGCGGGGACAGGGACAGCGGCGGGGCCTCGTCCAGGGCCCCGGCCCGGGCCAGGGCCAACGCGTCCGGTCCGGCCGACGGGAAGCGGACCGGTTCGACGTCGGGGGCGGCGGTGAGTTCCCATTCGTAGCGCCGCCGGTACCACCGGCCGGGGGCCTCGCGGACCAGGATGCGCCCGTGTCGGCGCAGCGCGGTGCCGAACGCGGCGCGCAGTCGGGCCGGATCCGGCTGTCCGGGCAGCCGGATCTCCATGTGCACCCCGATCGGTTCGCCGGGCCGCTGACCCTGCCGGGACATCTCGTCGACGAGCGGGAACGGGATTCGGGCGAGGGCCGGTTCCACCGGGAGTCCGGGCCGTGCCGGGCGGGCTGCGGTCATGGTCGGTCGGCCTCCTTGCCGTCGGACGGCGGCGTCGGCAACGGCGCGGTGTCGGCCTCCCGGTCCGGGCGGGCCGGCGGGGGCGGGGCGTGGTCGTCCCGGGCCGGGGGGCCCGATGGCGGCGCGGCGTGGTCGTCCCGCTCCGGGTGGCTCGGCAGGGGCGCCGTGTGGTCGGCCCGCTCCGGGTGGGCGTGCCCCGGCGTCGGTGCTTCGCTTGCCGGGGTTCGGTCGGGCGGCGCCGGTTCGGCCGTCGATACGGGCCCGGCCGCGGACGCCTTCGCCTCGCCCGGCCTCGGTGGTCCCGAGGGCGCGGGTTGTCCGTCGAGTGTCTCCGGGGATGTGGGCCGTGCCGCGCGTGGTGAACGGCCGTGCCGGGAACCGGATGCGCCGGCGGGCAGCCCGCCCGGGTCGGCGCCGCCCGTGGTCACCAGCGCCGCGATCAGCGCGATCAGCGCGAGCAGTTGGGCGGCGGGTCCGAACGCGCCCGCGTCGTCGACCACCGGCTCGTCCGCGCCGACCGCCGCCGCGATCCCGGCGCCGGCCATCGCCACGAGTGCGATCGGGACGAGCAGCCGGTGACGCAGATGGGCGACCACCGCGAGCGCGGGCACCAGCAGCGCGACCGGGCCCGCCACCACGGCGATCACGACGGTGAGTGCGAGCACGCCCAGGATGCGGCCGGGCGGCGGCGGGTCGGCCGGTGCCTCGTCGAGCCCGGCCGGCTCCGGCCTCCGGCGGCGCAGGAAGGCGAGGGCGATCAGGGCGGCCGGGGCGACCGCGCCGCCGATCAGCCCGGCCCGGTAGATGCCGCCCGGTTCGTAGTCGAGTTCGATCGTGCCGGCCGCGCCGGCGGGCACCAACCAGCCCTGCTGCCAACCGTCGATGCGTACCGGACGCAGTTCCTTGCCGTGCAGCGTGGCCTTCCAACCGGAGTTGTGGTTCTCGTACATCTGCAGATAGGTGGCCTCGCCCGCACCCATCCGTACCGAGCGGTGGTCGCCGCTCCAGTCGGCGGCGGTGGCCGAGCGGGCGGACTGCCGGGCCGTGGCCGGGAGTCGGCCCCGGGTCGCGGTCACGTCGGTGATCTCCAGCGGCCCCTGGTTGCCGGCCTCGACCGTGTGCAGCCCCGAACCCAGCGGCAGGGAGCCGCCGGATGCCTCCGCCGCGCACAACCTCACCGAAACGGGCCGGCGTTCGAGCAGGTCGCGCACCGACCCGGCGGCGCCGGTGGCGTGCAGCACGCCGTCCACCGCCAGCGGCGGTCCCTGCCCGCACGGCAGCGTGAAGCCGAGCTTCGGGTCCGGCGGCTGGGTGCGCAGAGCGGCCAACGCCGGGATGTGGATCTCGCTGAGCCCGACCGGCAGTTGCAGCCGCTTGCCGGCGAGCGGGTTGTGCACGGTCAGCGGTGCGGTCCGGGTGATCGTGACGGTGATGCGGTCGGTGTCGATCGGACCGAATCGGGCCAGTCCGTTCTCGTCCACGGTGGTGGTCACCGAGCCGTCGGGAGAGCTGATCCGCACCTCCTCCGGTCGGCTGGACAGCCCGCTCGCCGGGCCGAAGACGAGCTGATCGATGATCGTGCGGTCCGGCCAGCTCAGGTGGACCACGGGCCGGTCCCCGGCGATCCATGCCGTGGTCAGGTCGCCGTCCACGAGGTTGCGCGGGCTGAGTGAACGGCCGGTGTGACCGGTCGAGTCGGCGGTGACGGTGATCCGCTTGGCCTGCTCGGGCGCGGCGCCCAGCACCAGCCGGTCCAGCTCCGGGCCCGGCGTCGCCACGGCGCGGATGTCGAAGGCGAAGTCGCCGGCCTGCGGGGTGGTGAACCGGCGGTGCAGCCCGTCCTCGGCGGCCACCGGGGAGAGCCCGCCGGGGGCGATGTCGCGGTGCAGCGAGTAGACCGAGGTCTCGGCGCTGCTCCTGTCCGCGTCGGTGGGCAGGCGCAGCAGCCGGGAGACCTGTACGCCGGGGATGGCCACCTCGGCGAAGCCCGCGCCGGACAGCCCGGAGCGCGCGATCCGCGCGTCGAGAATGGTGACCTTGAGCCACGTGGCCGCCCCCGGGGGCGCCTGCACCGATTGGGCGGTGCCCTCGGGCCGCACCGTGCTGTCCCTGGCGCCGCGATCGGTCTCGATCCGCACCCGGATCGGCGCCGCACGCATGTCGTCGCCGGCCAGCGGAGTCAGCGACAGCGCCGCGGGGATGTCGGTCGGCGCGGTGAAGGCGACCTTCAGCCACTGACCGTCCGGCTCGCCGGGACTTCCCTCGGCCCACGCGGTCGCCGGATCGCCGTCGAAGGCGTTCACCGGGTCGAACTGCGGCAGGTGGAAGAGCCAGTTGCCGCTGCTGGACGCGCTCACCGACGCCGCACCGCGCAACTCGGCGGTGCTCTGGTGGTCGGCTCCGCGGACGGGCAGGATCTGCTTCGGCTTCGCGCCCGCGTTCTGCGTGCTGTCGGAGGGGTTTCGCTCCTTCGCGGTGTACGGGTAGGACGTGTTGGCGTTGATCAGCCCGAAACGGGTGTCCGCGCGGCGCAGTCCGTCCGCGACGAGCCGGGTGCCGGGCCGGTCGATGCCCGGGTGGGCGTCGCCGGTGAGCACCGTGGGTCGATCGCGCAGGGTGGGATCGGCGGACAGTTGCAGCAGCGCCTCCGGGCCGCCGCTGAGCACCGCGGTGTCGGCCACCGCGCGGCTGCCGACCCGGCCGGGCCGCGGGGTGTCCGCGGCCGGCTCGTAGATCTCGACGGCCTGCCGGCGACTGAACAGACCCTGTACCTGGACGGGGGTGTCCTCGGGGATCCGGCCGCCGGTGATCAACGGCCCGAATCCGGTGACCCGGTGGTAGCCGGAGGCTTCCAGGGTGCGGATGACGGTGGCCGGCGGGACGTAGCCGATCTGGTCCGGATCCAGGTCGTTGCGCACCACCACCGTGTACAGCCCGGCGCGGGAGAGGAAGTCCCGCAATCCGGGCACCGTGCCGCCGGTGAGCAGCGCCTGCTCCACCGCGTCGGTCGCCCGCCGCACCCCGGGCGTGCCGAACGGGACGAAGTCCCGCTGCGCCCACGGCGAATCGGCCAGCGGGTCGAGTGGTTCGTCGATCGGGGAGCCCCACGTGTACAGCCCGTGGGCGGTCGCGGGCACCACCAGGGCCCGGCTGTCCGGGGAGTGCTTCTCCAGCCAGTCGGCGGTCCGTCGCCAGTGGTCGGGCAGCCTGGTGAAGGCCCCCGGTTGCAGCACCGTGCCGTTGAGGTACGGCCAGGCCAGGCCGGGCAGGATCAGCAGCGCGGCGATCGCGGGCGCGAACCGGCGGGTCGGCCGGGGCAGGACGGGGTTGCGCTCGCCCACCGTGCCCACCAGGTGGGTCAGGCCGAGCACCAGGGCCAGGGCCAGGCCCGGCTCGAACTTGTAGATGTTGCGGAACGGACGCAGCCACCCGTCGAGCCAGTCCCGGGCGGTGCCGTGGAACGGAGCGCCGAACGAACCGCCGTAGCCGGCCAGGGCGATCAGCGCCACGATCAGCACGGTCAGGGTCAGCCAGCGGCGCTCGGGCAGGTCCCGGCGGGCCAGCCCGGCCAGGCCGAGCGCGGCGGCGAAGGCCGACCCGAGGATGGTCACCACGGCGGTCGCCACGGTCCACCCGGCGGGCAGCCACGGCTCGCCGAAGTGCAGATAGGCGACCCAGTCGCCCGCACCGCGCAGCAGTTCGGTCGCGGACATCGTGCGGGTGGTGGTCTCGGCCTGCTCGATGTAGGGCAGGAAGTTCTCGCCGTAGATGCCGAGCAGCAGCAGCGGGACCACCCACCACGCGGTGGCGAGCAGCAGGCCGGGAACCCACCAGCCGATCAGCGCCCACTTGCGCGGCCCGGCCGGGCGGGTGAGCAGGTACAGCCCGACCGGCAGCAGCGCGGCCAGGGTCGAGGCGGCGTTGACGCCGCCCATGAACGGGATGAGCAGCGCCGAACGGGCAGCCGCCGTACGCGGGTTCAGCCGCGGCGAGGCCAGCGGCAGAAGTACCCACGGCAGCAGCGCGCCGGGCAGCACCGCGGCCGAGGTGGACCCGATCACGATGGTGAAGGTCGGCCACAGCGCGTAGGCCACCGCACCGAGCAGCCGACTGCGCGCGGTGCCCACCCGCAACCGCTCGGCCAGCCGCAATGCGCCCCAGAAGGCGGTGCTGACGATCAGCGAGAGCCACAGGCGTTCGGCGAGCCAGATCGGCAGGTGGATCAGATCGGCCAGCGCGTAGTAGGGCAGGATCGGGAAGGCGTAGCCCACGTACTGGTCGGCGAGGCCGCCGAAGCCGCCCCGATCGTGCCACAGACTGCCCAGGTCGCCGATGAATTTCCACGGGTCGGTGACCACGCCGAGCTTGGTCTCGAACGTCATCCGGCCCGGTGCCTTGGCCAGGAACGCGACGAAGACGACCGCCCAGAACGCCGGCAGCCAGGTCCGCCGGCGCGGTCGGTCGGCCGGTGGTTCGGCCGGCGGCACCTCGGTGGGCGGCCGACCGGGCCGGGCCGGGGGGAGGGACAGGGTCGTATCGGTCACGAGTGCCTCCTGCGGAGCGCGCGCGATGCCCGGGCGCCGGGATGCCGGCGGGCGGGACCGACGGGTGCGTCGGGCGATGGCGCCGCCGTCACGGGCACCGCCGAAGAATGAGGAGCAGATTCCAGGTGAGGACCTCGCGCAGCCCGGGAACGCGGGTGACCGCCCCGGGCAGAACGGGCCAGTAGCGGGACCGGGCCGAGACCACCACCACGTCCGGGCGGGCCCGGACGTGCCGCAGCGTGGGCCCGATGTGCACGGCGAACAGGTTCTCGCCCAGGGTGTGCTTGGCGGCACGGCCGGTGCGCCGCGTGTACCGGGCCCGGGCGCGCTCGGCGCCCAGGTAGTGCCAGGGCGCCCACTCGTGACCGCCCCACGGGGAGTACCAGTTGGTGAAGGCGACGTAGATCAACCCGCCCGGGCGGGTGACCCGGACCAGTTCGCTCAGGAAGGTCTGCGGATCCGCGACGTGCTCCAGCACATTGGACGAGAAGCACACGTCGGCCACGCCGTCGGCGAGCGGCAGCAGGTAGCCGTCGGCCAGCACGACACCCCGGGGTGGCGTGCCGGGCGTGGCCAGTTCCCGCGGATTCGGTTCGAAGAGGTATCCGTGGGCTCCGCGCCGGCGGAACTCCCGGGTGAAGTGCCCGCTGCCGCCGCCCACGTCCACCACCACCCGACCGCGCACCCGGACATGCCGCTCGACCTGGTCGGCGGCGTCGCGAGCGAGCAGCCCGTAGCACCGGTCCGGGTCGTGCCGCTCCTGCCGGAAGGCCCGAAGGAGCGCGATCGACCTGCGCAGCGACGGGTCCTTCACGCGATCACCACGCGGTGTCGCCACCGGCGCCCGGAACGGACGCGGCCTCGGCGGCAACGGCCCGGAACCGGCGCACCGTGGCGGTCCAGCGAAACCGGCCGGCCCGCAGCCCGGCGGCGGCGCTCATCGCCGCGCATCGCCCGGGACTGAGCGCCAGGGTGCACCACGCGGCGGCGAACGAACTCTCGCCCCGGGCCAGGACCCCGGTGACGCCGTCGTCGATCGAGTCGCGCAGACCGGGGATGTCGAACCCGATCGCCGGCGTGTGTCGGGCCGCGGCCTCGGTCACCACCAGCCCCCAGCCCTCGACCACCGAGGGATGCAGCAACAGCCAGGCAGAGCACAACAATCGGTGCTTCTCGGCCTCGGAGACCCGGCCGGTGAACAGCACGCCGGGCCCGGCGAGGGCGCGCAGCCGGTCGCCCTCGGGGCCGTCGCCGACGATGACCAGTCGGCCACCGGTCACCGGCCGGACCCGCTCCCACAGGCGCAGCAGCAGGTCGATGCGCTTGTACTCGACCAGTCGGCCAACCGCCACGAACAGCGGCTCCGGCGACTTGGCGGCCCGCGGCCCGGGTTCCTCGACGCCGTTGTGCACCACGCGGATCCGGTCGGGCGGGACCCCGATCGCGCGCAGTGCGGCGGCGGTCGAACCGGACACCGCGACGATCAGGTTGCCCCGATGAGCGCCGGCCAGCCCCCAGCGCTCCAGCCGCCTGCCCAGCCGGGCGGCCGGCCCCGGGAACCGCATTCCCCACAGGTCGGTATGGACGTGGTTGACCAGGCACAGGGTGGGGCCGCGGTGCCACAGCGGGCTCAGGTAAGGCACGCCGTTGCAGACCTCGACGAGCAGGTCGCAGCCGCCGACGCGGCGATCGAGGGCACGGTGGGCGCGCAGGTAGTGGTCGGTGTCGCCGCCGACCGAGACCACGCGGTAGTCGCGGTCGGCGGCGGGCCCACCGCACAGCAGGGTCACCTGGTGGCCGTGGGCGGTGAGTCCGTCGGCCAGTCGATCGACCAGCAGTTCGGAGCCGCCCGCGGCCGGGTTGGCCAGGTCGCGGCGGGCCAGGAAGACGATCCGGCGAGGATGGGGGGATCGGCCGGGCGCGGGTGCGGATGGGGTCGGGCGGGGCGTCGGACGCAGCGCGGGAGGCACGTGCCGGGGCATGAGAGCTCCAACTCGTATCGGGCCTGGATCGAACGCGGGTCGGGTGCATGGGAAGTGCGGGATGTGCGGGGTGAGTTCGTAGTTTTCGCCACCCCCGTGTGCCGCGGCTACTCACGCAGGTGACAACTTTGCCGCCGCGAACACCGACGAACCTTCAGTTCGGTGCCGGTCGGCCGGAGTCGTCCCGCCCGGCAGCCCCCCGGCGCAGCCGCGGCAACCGGCGGGTGCGCACCCGCGCGCCCCGATCGGCGACCGGTTCGGCGGCCCGCTCGGCGACCGGTTCGGCGACCGGTTCGGCATCGGGGGAACCGCGCCGTGGTCCGCGGACCACCAACAGCGCTCCGAGCGCGGTGAGTACGGCCCCCGCACTGCCCGCGGCGAGCGGTGCGGTCTCGCCGACCAGCACCAGCTTGGCGCCGTCCCGCCGCGCCGCATCGACCTGGTGGCGCCGGGTTTCGGGCGTGAAGCGGATCTCGGAGCTGTCCAGCAGTACCACCGAAGCCGAACCCGCGCCGGGTGCCCGCAGGGTCTTGCGCGGGGCGATCCGGGCGTCGAGGACCCGGCCCGTGCGCGGGTCGACGACCAGATCGACACCGGCATTGGCGTACCACTCCTCGGCGAGCACCTGCGGCTGCGCGACGCCGACCAGGGCACCCGGGACCTGGCGGTCGCCGACCCGGGTGTCCGACACGGTGCCGGTGAAGCGATAGCCGCGGTGTCCGCGCACCTTCACCGTGCCGCGGTAGTCCAGCGGGATCGCCGCCCCCAATGTCTCGTCCCACCAGCGGTATCGCCGCTTCTCCAGATCGAACGGGAACTTCAGGAACGCCTCGCCCCGGAACGCCGGCGTCTCCCCGCAGCAGTGCACGGGAGCATTGGTACGCCGGTCGGTCACCCAGCGGGCCACCGTCCACTGGTAGGACCGACGCGGGTCGTGCTCGGCCAGGGTGGCCGGGGTGTCGATCGTGGTCGACACGTCCCACACCGCCCGGCCGCTGCGCTCGGCCTCCGCGACATTGCCCACCACCCGGCGGGTCACGGTGAGCGTCTCGCCGTGCACCGGCCGCAGCGCGGTGGTGTCGAAATAACTCCCGGTACCGGCGAACACCACGGTGTCGTCGATGTCGAGAGGGGTGCGCTCGGCCTGCGGCTCGACGTACCAGGCCAGCATCGCGGCCAGCACGAGCAGGAAGACTCCGGCTCCGAGCACGGCCAGGGACGGAATCGGGGAACGGGCGGAAAGGGTGCGGCGCATCCGGCACTCCTGACGGCAAAGGGCCTCGGGGACGTGCACGTCCGTCTCAGGCCGGGAACCGTAGGCGCACCCTTGACGGAGTGTCAATACGGCTCGCACACTGTGTTCACCACGGAGCCGGTGCATGGGAATGGGCGGGGTGCCCTCCGATCGAGAGGCTCGTCGAAGCATGCACAGACTGCTCGCCGCCGCGCTGACCGTGATCCTCGCCGCCGCCCTCGCCGTGGGTGCCGCGTTCGGCATCGTCGCCGCGTTGCACAAGACCCCCGAGCAACCCAACGTCCCGCTCGTGTCGTTCCGCACCGATTCCACCGCGCCGAACCCACAGCCCTGATGCCGACCCCGCATGCCGGGAAACGGGTCCGACCACGCGTGCACGCGCCGGGCACGGGCGCGGGCCACCCGCCGCGAGGGAGAGGCGACATGACGGTGCGCACCGCATGGCGGGACGTACCTCGGCCGCAACTGCGCCGGTTCGCCGATCTGGCCCTGGCCGAGATCCCCGACCTGGCGCAGGGCATCCTGCGCGACATCCGGGTCGAGTACCCCGCACTCCCGCTGATCCCGGACGATTCCGGCGAACCGATGGCCCTGGTCGCCATCCGACGCGCGCTGGCCGACTTCGTCTCGCACCTGCTCGACACCGACGACCGGCAGCACGAACGCCTGGAACTGTTCGAGATGTTCGGCCGCGCCGAGGTGCTCCAGGGGCGCAGCCTGGACTCGTTGCAGGCGGTCTACCGGCTCGGGGTGCGCCTCGCGTGGCGGCGGCTGGCCGAGATCGGTCAACAGGTGGAGATCCCGCCGCCCGCGATGTACGAACTCGCCGAGGCGGGCTTCGAATACCTCGACGGACTGGTCGCCCAGTCCGTGCACGGCTATGCCGAGGCCGCGGCCCGCCAGGTGGGCGAACGCCTGTGGGCGCAGAAGCGGTTGATCAAGCTGATGCTCACCGAGTACGGCACCGAGCCGGCGGGCGCGCTCGCCGAGCACGCCGCCCGGATCGGCTGGCCACTGCCCGAACAGGTCGCGGTGGGCGTGCTGTTGCGACCCGCGCCGGACGCGGTCGCGCCGGCGGTGGGTCGGGACGTGCTCCTGGACATGGAGTGCGAACGGCCCCGGATGATCCTGCCCGACCCGGACGCGGCCGGGCGTTCCGACCTGCTGCGCCGGGCGATGGCGGGTTGGTCGGGCGCGATCGGACCGGCCGTACCCCTGGCCGACGCGGCCAAGTCGCTGCACTGGGCCTGCACCGCACTGCGCCTGATGGAGCGCGGGCAACTGCCCGACGGGCGGGTGATCCGCTGCACCGAAC
Organism: Embleya sp. L77; assembly: GCF_055557415.1. Lineage (NCBI taxonomy): Bacteria > Bacillati > Actinomycetota > Actinomycetes > Kitasatosporales > Streptomycetaceae > Embleya > Embleya sp. L77. The sequence goes on along the minus strand of NZ_CM145710.1, from coordinate 1,221,349 downwards.
ACACCGAGGCGCTGGTGTTGTTGCCGCCCGAGGAGCTGATCGAGGACCTGGCCCGCCGCTGCCTGGCGCCGCTGGACAACTGCGCGCCCGCACACTCGCGTCGGCTGGCCGAGACCCTGCTCGCCTGGTTGGAGACCCGCGGCGGCGCACCGGAGATCGCGGCACTGCTGGGCGTGCACGCGCAGACCGTGCGCTATCGGCTGCGCCGGATCCGGGAGTTGCTGGGCGACGAGATGGACGAACCGGATCGCCGCTTCGAGTTGGAACTGGTGCTTCGGGCCCGGCGGTTGCGCGAGGACAAGGCGGCGGCGCGGCGGGACTGAGGACGCGGCCGGGGTCGGGGACGTGCCCCACCCCACGAGGACTTGGCCGGTGACGTGCCCCACCCGACCGAGGACTCGCCCTACGGGTGCGAGGGGTGCGCCGATTCGGTCGGTGTCGTCGGCGTCGGCGGCGCCGTGGTCGGTGTCGGTGGCGTCCACGGCGTCGGTTGCCGGGTCGGTGACCACTCCCAGCTCTCCGACGGGGGCCGCTCCGGAGTGGACGGCCGCGCGAACGGCCCCATGCGCTGGTTCATCAGGACCAGCATGACCACGACGAAGACCATGGTGATCACGGTCAGTGCCAGACCGATGGGGTTGCGGACGTTGAATACGTAGGGGCCCGGCCCCCGCCTGCTCCGCTTGAGGATCGGTTCGTCGTCGTTCACGTCCGGCAGCATATTCCGAACGTGCGAGCGAGCACCCGACCCGCCGGTGGGTCGCTCCGAACGCGATGCCGTCCCGTCCGCCCACCTCGGCCCGCCCACCGACCCGGGACATCGGCCGTCGATTCGGGGCCGTGGCCTCATCCGCCCGGGACCGCGGGAGGCGCACGGTTGGCATGTGACCGAACAACCGACCCACCCCGTGGCAGCTCAGCGATCCGCCGCCACCCACGGCACTCCCGGAAGGACCGGGACCATGTGCCGGCACTCTCCCCCCTGTCCCGCCGCATCGGCCTCCGACCATCTCGCGGCACACGTCGTACAGAGCCATCCCGAGCAGGGCTGGAGCCTGCTGTGCAACGGCGTGGTGATCTTCGAGGACACCGGCGCGCTGCTGCCCGACGGTGCGATCGAGGCCCCACACCGGGTGGGCCCGCCCCGGTCGATCCCGATGCAGGCGGCCCGGTAACCGAGCGCACCGCACCGATGCCGGTGCCGTGCCCGGCGACATCCACCCCGCTGTGGCGGCCGGACGCGGCACCGAAACCACCGATGACCCGCGGAGAACCGCATCCGGTTCTCCGCGGTTCCGCACCAGGCAAGGAAGACCACTCGTGAGTATTCTGTGCCGGCCCGCCGTGGCCGTCCCCGAGAACGTCATCACCATGGACGAGTCGCTGGAGATCGTTCGCCGACTGCACGCGGACAACCCCCGACTGCCGCTCGCGCTGTGGCTGATCGAGAACACCGGCGTACGCAAACGACATCTCGTCCAGCCGATCGAGCGCACCCTGCGCCATCCCGGCTTCGAGGCCCGCAACCTCCTCTACCACGAGCAGGCCAGGCTGTGGGTGCCCCCGGTGATCCGCCGGGCACTGGCCAACGCGGAACTGGACGTACGCGACGTGGACCTGCTGATCTACGTCTCGTGTACCGGATTCGGCATGCCGTCGATGACCGCCTGGCTGATCAACGAACTGGGCATGCGCTCGGACACCCGCCGGCTGCCGATCGCCCAGCTCGGCTGTGCGGCGGGCGGCGCCGCGATCAACCGGGCGCACGACTTCTGTACCGCCCATCCCGGCCTCAACGCGCTGATCGTGGCCTGCGAGTTCTGCTCGCTGTGCTACCAGCCCGCCGATGCCGACATCGGCTCGCTGCTCTGCGACGGCTTGTTCGGCGACGCGGTCGCGGCGGCCGTGGTGTGCGGCGCGGGCGGCACCGGCGTCCGGCTCGAACGCAACGCCTCCCACCTGATCCCGCACACCCAGGACTGGATCTGCTACGCGGTCAAGGACACCGGCTTCCACTTCCGCCTGGACAAGCGGGTGCCCGCCACGATGGAGCCACTGGCACCGGTCATCGAGGAACTGGTCGCCCGGCACGCCTGGGACGCCTCGGACCTGGACTTCTACATCGTGCACGCCGGCGGTCCGCGGATCCTGGACGACCTGAGCACATTCCTCCGCGTCGCCCCCGAGGCGTTCCGGCACAGCCGGGCCATGCCCCGGAGGGACGAGCAACCCGGTCGGGCCCTGCCGGGGTGCATGCCCGCTTCGCGGTCACGGTCGAGCCGTCCGCTACGCGCTCGGGATGCACGTCCGCTACGCGCCCGCCACCCCACACCACACGACCAACCGCCCCGCAGCACCCGGCCCGACCCCGGCCCGGCCGCGCAGCGGACGCGCGACCGGCCCGTAGGGGCCGCGCACCCGGCTCGGAGAGACCGGCCGGACCCCGAGCCCGTAGGGGACGCGCAACCGGCCGTGCAGCGTGGGGGCGGTGATGGGAGGACGGGGACGATGGTGGATCTCGCGGCCGTTCTGGACGACCTCGGAGCGGAGAGTGCCGCGCCGGACCGGCTCGTCGGCGGGTTGGCGCCGCACGCGTGGGCCATGCCGACGCCTGTGCCGGGGTGGACCATCGCCCACCGGATCGCGCACCTGGCCTGGACCGACGATCAGGTCCGGCTCGCGGCGAGCGACCCGGCCGGCTTCGCCGCCGCCGTCGCGGAGGCCGGGGCCGACCCCGACGGCTTCGTGGACCGAGCGGCCGAGCGCGGCGCGGCGGCGCCGCCGGATCGCATCCTGGCCGGCTGGCGTGCCGGTCGCGATGCCGTGGCCGAGGTGCCGGCGGCGGTACCGGCGGGCGGGCGGTTGCCCTGGTACGGGCCGCCGATGAGCGCCGCGTCGATGGCCGGCGCCCGGATCATGGAGACATGGGCGCACGGTCAGGACGTCGCCGACACCCTCGGCGTACGGCTCGCGCCCAGCGCCCGGCTGCGCCAGGTGGCCCGGATCGGTGTCCGGGCCCGGGACTACGCCTACTTCGTGCACGATCTGCGCCCGCCCGAGCGGGAGTTCCGGGTCGAGCTGAGCGGCGGGCCCGAGGTCGGCGGCGCCTGGACGTACGGCCCCGAGGACGCGGATGAGCGGGTGACCGGCCCCTTGCTCGACTTCTGCCTCCCGGTCACCCGACGCCGGCACGCCGACGACCTCGCCGTCCGTGCGCAGGGCGACGAGGCGGTGCGCCGGCTGGAAATTGCCCAGTGCTACGCCGGCCCACCCGGGCCGGGCGGCGCCCCCGGCCGGTTCGCCTGACCTCGGGTGGCGCCCCGCTCCTGGTGCGATTGGGCCGGGGGCATGACGGTGCGAGGCATCCCGGAGTGCCGTGGGCCGGGTGCGCGGAGCCCGCTCCCGCTGCGTGATATCACCGGACAAAGGCTTGTGAGCCGACGCCTTCGTGCGGGTTCCGATGCTGAGGAGACGATGAGAGTGTCGGCCACGCCCGCCGGAGTGCCCGAAACCGCGCCACTCGACCCCTTCGCGCCCGTCCGTGCCCGCGGATACGTGGGGCTTCTGGTGATGGCGGCGATCCTCGGAGTCCCGATCTCGGCGGCGGCGTTCGGATTCCTCGCCCTCGTCTCCCGACTGGAGTCGCTGACCTATACCGACCTGCCCGAGGCCGTGGGCTTCGACGGCACGCCCTCGTGGTGGCCGGTGCCGCTGCTCGCCGTGGCGGGTCTGCTGGTCGGACTGATCATTCGTCGGTTACCGGGGGAAGGGGGCCACAAGCCGGCCGAGGGCGTTTCCTCGACGGGCGCGCCGTCCGCGGCGGAACTGCCCGGTATCGCGCTCGCGGCGCTGGCCTCCCTCGGGATCGGCGTCGTCCTGGGGCCGGAGGCGCCGCTGATCACCCTCGGCGCCGGCCTCGCCGTGCTCGGCGCACGCCTGGTGAAGCGGGACATCGAGCCGAAGGCGAGCGCCATCGTGGGCGCTGCCGGGAGCTTCGCCGCGGTCAGCGCGCTGCTGGGATCACCGCTCCTGGGCGCGTTCCTGCTGATGGAGGCTTCGGGCCTGGCCGGGCCGATGCTCGGGATGGTGCTGGTGCCGGGCCTGCTGGCCGCCGGCATCGGTTCGCTCGTCTTCATCGGGCTGGGCTCGTGGACCGGCCTGGGCACGTACTCCCTGGCCCTTGACGACGTGCCCCACGCCGACGTGCCGGATGTCGCGTCGTTCGGCTGGGCTCTCGTCATCGGGCTCGCGGCGGCCTTCCTCGGCACCGGCATCCGTCGGGGCGCCCTGTACGCGCAGGCGCGAGTCGAGCAGTGGAGGGTGCCGGCCACAGTGATGATGGGCGCGATCGTCGGAGTGGCCGCGTTCCTGTACGCCGAAGGATCGGGCTACGACGCGTCGGGGGTGCTGTATTCGGGGCAGCACGGGCTGAACCCCCTGCTCGCCGACAGCGCCGGATACTCGGTGGGCGCGCTTGTGCTGCTCATCGTCTGCAAGTCGGTGGCGTACTGCGCGTCACTGAGCAGCTTCCGCGGCGGCCTCGTCTTCCCCTCGATGTTCGTGGGCGCGGTGGGCGGGATCGCGCTGTCCCATCTCCCCGGGCTGGACCTGACGTCCGGATTCGCGATGGGCATCGGTGCCATGTGCGTGGCGATGCTGAAACTCCCGATGACCTCGGTGCTGCTGGCCACCCTGCTGCTGGGGTCGCAGGGGCTTACCGTGATGCCGCTCGTGATCCTCGCGGTGGTGGTCTCGTACGTCGTCTCGCTGAGACTCACCCCGGTGCCCGCAGCCCCGGCCGCCGCCCCGTCCCCAGCGCCGGCCGTCGGCGGGGACACGGCCTGAGCCGACGCCCGCTCCGGTGTGCGCGAGTGGGGGTCGTCGGTGCCGCGCACGCCTTTCGGTGGGCCTGCGCACGGGGACCGAGGGGCACTGACGCCGCCGGCCGCGATCCGAACGGAAGATCGTCCCCGCGGCCGGACGGCGGCGCTCAGTCCCGACGTGCCTTCGGATTGCCGGCGTCGCCGGCGGTGCCGCCGGTGGCGGGACGCGGGCCGGTGTAGACGCCGACGGCGCGGTAGCGCAGGCCGGGTTGCCGGTATTCCTCCAGGGCGTGGGCGAGCCAGCCGATCGAGCGGGCCATCGCGAAGATCGCCTCGCCGGCGTCCGGTCGCATGTCCATCGCGTGCGTCAGGGCCGCGAGCGCCAGGTCGACGTTGGCGAACATGTTCTCGCGGGTCGCGGTTTCCCGGGTCAGGGCGTCCACGGCCCGGACCACCCGGGCGACCCGGTCGTCGTCCCGGGCATGCTCGCGCAGCAGGTCGAGCACCAGGTCGGCGCGCGGATCGCGGTCCACATAGAGCACGTGGCCCAGGCCGGGCAGGTGCTCGCCGGCGCGGAGGCGGTCGGCGATCGCGATCGTGGGGCTGCCCGCGGGGTCGAGCGCGTCGCGCAGGAAGCGGTGGGTCAGGCCGATCGCGGCGCCGTGGTGGCGGCCGTCGACCACACCGAGGCCGGCGGACACCACGGCGTACACGTCCGCCCGCGCGCTCGCCGCCACCCGCGCGGTCAGCGTCGAGACCGCCAGGTCGTGGTCGGCCATCAGCACCAGTGCGGCGTTCAGCAGGCGCACGTGTTCCGGTGTGGCCGGCCGGGCGGTGAGTTTCGGCCACAGCCGCTCGGCCAGGGTGCGGCCGGTCGGCGGCCGCGCGCCCGCGCACGGCGGCAGGGTGTCGGCGATCACCGCGAGCAGGGTCTCGCCGCCGCGGACGACCGCCGGTTCGGACAGGTCGTAGCGCAGCGGGTCGGTCGTGCCGGTCGCGGCCACGATCATCCGGATGCGGTCGATCAGCCGGGCGGTGTCCGGCAGGAGGGCGACCGTGCGGCGGACCGTCTCGACCCGTTCGGCGGAGACCTCGAACGAGGGAACGTCCGCGAGTTCGGCCCGCCACAGCCAGTGCGCCACCGACTCGAGGCGGTGTTCGGCGAGTTCGCGCACGTCTCGACCGCGGTAGTACAGGCGGTCGTCGGCCAACAGGGTCAGGTGGGTGTGGATGCGCTCGATCGAACCGTTGGGGTCGCGCCGCCCGCCGGTGCGCTCGGCCAGCGCCTCCACCTCGGCGGTGGCGAACCGGCTGCCGCGTTGCCGGGACTCGTCGCGCACGCTGGTCAACAATCCGCGGCTGACGTAGGCGTAGATCGTTTCGGGCTTGACCCCCAACCGCTGCGCGGCCTGGGCTGTGGTCAGGTAGTCGGCGGGGTAATCCTGCTCACTTCCACCGCCCTGAGCCCTGCGCCGACAAGCCACTTCGCCCGCACCTCCGCCGCACATTGACGTAGTCAACATTGACGATACTCGACGCCGTGATCGACATTCTTGGTGGGCGGGCCGGTGCGGCTCCGCCGAGGATGGGAGGCATGTCATGGCGGTCGCCGGTGACGAGCGGATCGACGTACCAAGGGGCCTGAAGGGGGTGGTGGTCACCACCACCGAACTGGGCGACGTGCGGGGCAACGAGGGCTTCTACCACTACCGGCAGTACTCGGCGATCGAACTGGCCGGCACCCGCACCTTCGAGGACGTGTGGTTCCTGTTCGTGCACGGCCGGTTGCCCGCGGCCGAGGAACGGGCGCCGTTCGCCGCGGAGATCGCCCGCCTGCGGGTGTTGCCCGAGGAACTGCGGCCGGTGTTGCGGTCGATCGCCATGGCCGGCGAGCAGTTCGACCCGCTCGCCGGATTGCGTACCGCGCTGTCGCTGATCGGCGCCGCGCGCAACCTGCCACCGCTGTGGGAGTGCGATCCGCGGCGGCGCGCGGCGGACGCGTTGCTGGTCGGCGCGGTGACCCCGACCATCCTGGCGGCGCTGTACCGCATCCGCGCGGGCGCCGAGCCGCTGGAGCCGCGGGACGACCTGTCCACGGCGGCCAACTGGCTCCACCTGGTGACCGGAACGGAACCCGAGCCCGCGCAGGTGGCCGCCATCGAGCGCTACCTGATCGCGACCATCGACCACGGCTTCAACGCCTCCACGTTCACCGCGCGGGTGATCGCCTCCTCGGGGGCGGACCTGGTCTCCGCGGTGGCCGGCGCGATCGGCGCGTTCTCCGGCCCACTGCACGGCGGTGCGCCGGATCGGGCCCTGGAGGCGCTGGACGAGATCGGCTCGCCGGAGCGGATCGACGCGTGGGTGCGGGCCAGGATCGCCGCGGGGGAGCGGATCATGGGCTTCGGACACGCGGTCTACCGCACCGAGGATCCGCGCGCGGTGATGCTGGCCGAGATCGCCGCCGAACTCGCCGAACACGCCGACGCGCAGGGCGTGGAACTGGTGGAGTTCGCCACCGCGGTACACCGTCGGGTGACCGGGATCCTGGCCGAACTCAAGCCGGGCCGCGAGTTGCACGTCAACGTGGAGTTCTACGCGGGCGTGGTGATGCAGCTGTGCGGGATCCCGCGGAGCATGTTCACCCCGACGTTCACCGCGAGCCGGGTGATCGGGTGGTGCGCGAACATCCTGGAGCAGGCCGAGGACACCAAGATCATCCGCCCGATCGCCCGCTACACCGGCCCGCCACCGCCGCAGCCCGTCCCGAGCGCCTGAACCCGCCGCCGCCCGGGGATCGAGGCGTGATCGAAGCGGGGGGCGAGAGTGGGGGCCCGGCCGGGGCCGAGGTCGTGCGGAGGCAATTGGTCCAGACCTATTGACAGTTCGCGGGCACCGGCGGTCAACTCGTCTGACACACAGGCACCCCCGGCACCCTCGGGTGCGCCCGGACGGCCTGCGCACGCCCTGCGCCGAGGCAGCCTGACGTCCCATCAGGCAGTGCGGTGCCGACCCGGGTCCACCCTCCCTTCCACGCACGCCCACGCCCGCAGGCAATCGCCCGGGCCGGTACGGGAGGAACACCCCACGATGGCACCGATACGTCCCCCAGTCGGCCGCGCGGACCAGGCCGCCGCACGCCGCAGGCGCACCCCGCGCCGCCTCGTCACCACCCTGCTCACCGCATGCGCGATGGCCTCGGCCGGCCTGATCGCGCTCGCCTCTCCCGCGCCGGCCGCCGCCGAACTCGTGGTGAACGGCGGCTTCGAGTCCGGCCTGTCCGGCTGGACCTGCTCCGGCGGTTCCGGCAGCCCGGTGAGCACGCCGGTACACACCGGCACCGGCGCCCTCAAGGCCACCCCGGCGGGCGGCGACAACGCCCGCTGCACCCAGACCGTGGCGGTGCGACCCGACTCCGACTACACCGAATCCGCCTGGGTCCAGGGCTCGTACATCCACCTCGGCGCGAGCGGCACCGGCACCACGGACGTCTCCACCTGGACCTCCTCGGCCACCACGTGGCAAAAGCTCACCACCACGTTCCGCACCGGCCCGAACACCACCAGCGTCACACTCCACCTCAACGGCTGGTACGGACAACCCGCCTACCTCGCGGACGACGTCTCGCTCGTCGGCCCCGGCGGCAACACCACGATCCCGGCCGTCCCCACCGGCCTGGCCGCGGCCGGCAGCACCGCGCGCAGCGTCTCGCTGACCTGGTCCGCGGTGCCCGGCGCGACCGCGTACGACGTCTTCCGCGCCGACACCAAGGTGGCCACCGTCACCGGCCCCGCCGCCGAGATACCGGGCCTGACCCCCGAGACGACCTACACCTTCTCCGTCGCCGCGACCAACAGCGCCGGAACGTCCGCGCGTTCGGCGCCGGTCACGGTCACCACCGGTCCGGACGGGCCCACCGGCCAGGACCCGACCGGCCTGCCCAAGCGGGTGATGACCGGCTACTGGCACAACTTCGTCAACGGCTCCGCGAACCTGCGCCTGCGCGACGTGCCCACGTCCTACAACCTGGTCGCGGTTGCCTTCGCCGAGGCCGACCGCACCCGCTGGGGCGCGGTCACCTTCGGCGTCGACCCGGGCCTGTCCACCGCGCTCGGCGGCTACACCAACGCCGACCTCAAGGCCGACGTCGCCACCATGCACGCCCGCGGACAGAAGGTGATCCTGTCGGTCGGCGGCGAACTCGGCGCGGTCTGGGTCGGCGACAGCGCGTCGGCGGCCACCTTCGCGAGCACCACCACCGCGCTGCTGCGCGAATACGGCTTCGACGGCGTCGACATCGACCTGGAGAACGGGGTCAGCCCCACGTACATGGCCACCGCGCTGCGCGCCATCCGGGCGCAAATCGGCACGAGCCTGATCATCACGATGGCCCCGCAGACCCTGGACATGCAGTCCAACCAGGCCGCGTACTTCCAACTCGCCCTGGGCATCAAGGACATCCTGACCATCGTGCACATGCAGTACTACAACTCCGGAACCATGTTCGGCTGCGACCAGAAGCTCTACGCCCAGGGCGGCGTCGACTTCCTGACCGCCCAGGCGTGCATCCAACTCCAGGGCGGGCTGCGCCCCGACCAGGTCGCGCTCGGCGTACCGGCCACCGGACGCGCGGCCGGCAGCGGCCACGTCTCGCCCGGTGTGGTGAACAACGCGCTGGACTGCCTGGCCACGGGCACCAGTTGCGGGAGCTTCCGACCCGCCACCACCTGGCCCGGCATCCGCGGGGCGATGACGTGGTCGGTCAACTGGGACGCGACCGCCGGCTACGCCCTGGCCAACACGATCGCGGCGCACCTGCGCACGATGCCCTGAACCGTCCGGACGTCAGCGTTACCCGATCGGCGACACCGCGTCGGCAGCACGGCGCGGGCGCCACTGGCACGAGCGCTACCGCACAGCCACCCCTACAGCGGACGAAGGTCCGCCCACAGCGCGACCGCACCGCTTGCGAGCGGCACCGCCGGCCCGGCGGTGCCGCTCGTCCACCAGGCCCCCTGCCCCGCCCGCAGCGCCGACCCGGACCCGTCGCCGGCCGGCGCGGACAGGACGTACACCACGCCGGCGTGACCGGCGGGCGGGAGCACCGGTGCATCGGTACGGCGCACGCGGGCGGCCCATCGCCCGCGCCGGGTCATGATGTTGAGCACGCGGGTGTCGCCGCCGAGCAGCGTGGCCCGCAGTCCCGTGTCACCGGAGAAGGCGAACGGCTCGCCGGGTCGGTCCAGACGGTGGTCGAGCCCGTCGTCGCCGACCAGGTGCACGCCGGCGCCCGCCAACAGGGTGATCGTGCGGTCGACGCCGGGGAAGGCGGAGAACGGCCCGTCGGCGGCGATCGTCGCGATGCTCGCGCGCCAGTCGAAGTCCGCCTCGGCCGAGTCCGTCGGCGACTGCGACCCGATCTCGCGGGTGTCGCCGCCGCCGTTGCGCCACGGGCCGACCGGTAGCGTCTCGACGTCGAACAGGTTCATCACGCGCTTGCCTACCTCGGGTCGGGGCTGCTCCGGCACCGCCATGATGCCGGCGGGCCGGCCGAGGTCGTGCCACGCGAGCCGGGCACCGTCACGGTCGACCTTGCTCACACCCGCTCGTGTGCCATGGAACACAATGGACGAGGGCTTGGCGATCGACGCCGAGGAGCAGCCGATGGACCGCTCCGGGCCCCGCACATAGGAATCCCGTCCGACCCGGGCAGCACGCTCTCCCGCCCGGGCCGGACGCCGATCCGCGACCGGCGCCGGTCAGTCCCGCTTGGCCACGGTGAGCAGCACCGCCGAATCCTCCAGCGCCTCCACGCTGTGCCGCGTCTTGGGGCCGACCAGGAAGTCGCCGGACCGCCCCTCCCACGACGTCTCGCCGCTGACCAGCACGACCCGCCCGCGCAGCACCAGCAGCGTGGCCTCGCCGGGATTCTCGTGCTCGGCCAGCACGGTGCCCGCGGTCAGCACGATCAGGGTCTGCCGCAACACGTGCTCGTGGCCGCCGTACACGGTGTGGGCGCTGCGCCCCGTCGACGAGGCAGCGGCGAGCTTGAGCAGTTCGCGGACCTGGGCATCCAAGGAGAGCTTTTCCATGGTCACAGTGTGCACACGCGCACTCACCAAACCCCCGAACGACCCAACCCGATCGCCCCTGGTTCGGCCGGCGCGCGGGTGGCCGGCGTCGGCCTCCGGGCGGGTGCCGGCGCGGCCTCGGGGGAGCGTTGGTGCGGCCGCATCCGGTCCAGGTTGAGTCGCAGCAGCATCGCGGCCAGTGCGGCGAGGGCGAAGCCGGCGCCGACCCAGGCCAGTTCGCGCGCCCCGGCGGCGCTCAGCACCCAACCGCCGACCGTGGTGCCCGCCGTGATTCCCAGGTTGGAGAAGGAGATGAACAGGCTGTTGCCGAACTCGGGGAAGTCCCGGGCGTCGCGGCCCAGCCAACTCTGGCTGACGATCAGCCCGCCGGCGTGCACCGCGCCCCAGATCGGTACCGCTGCCACCATCGCCGCGGGGTACGGGCCGACCGCGTACAGCAGCGGATAGACGGCCAGGCACAGCGCGGGAAACAACAGCACCGTGCGGATCGGGTTGCGCCGCAACAGCGCGCCGAAGGCGAAGTTGCCCAGGATCATTACGACGCCGAAGGCCATCAGCAGTGCGCCGACCCAGGACCCGTCCAGGTCGGTGACCTCGTCCAGGTATTCGGCGAAGTAGCCGTAGACCGAGAACATCGAGGCGAAGACCAGGACCACGGACAGGATGGTCAGCCACATCCGGCCGCTGCGCAGCACGCCCACCTGGGCGCCGTAGGAGTGTCGCCGCTCCACCGGCATGGCCGGGAGGAAGCGCAGGATGCCCACGAACGCGATCAGGTTGACCGCGGCGGCGAACCAGAACGCCGCCTGGAGGGAGAGGTGCTCGGCGAGGTAGGAGGTCAGCGGCACGCCGAAGGCGAAGCCGACGGTGACGCCGGCGAACACGCGCGTGGTGGCCCGCACCGCGTCCCGCGCGGGCACCAGCTTCGCCGCGGTCGCCAGCGCGACCGAGAAGAAGACCGGATGGAAGACGGCGGGGATGATCCGGAACGCGAACATCACCTCGAACCGGGTGGTCAGCGCGTACACCGCATTCGACACGGCGAACACGGCGATCGCCGTCGCGAGCACGGTCTTGCGGTTGACGCCCGAGGCGAGCAGCGTCATGAACGGCCCGGACACCGCGATCACCAGGGCGAACACGCCGACGAGCAGACCGGCGGTGGAGGCGCTGACATCCAGACTGGCCGCGACCTGGGGCAGCACGCCGACGATGCCCATCTCGGTGGTGATGATCCCGAACACGCCCAGGGCGAGGGTCGGGACCGTCAGGGAGGTGTTTCTCATCGTGGCCTTTCGATTCTCTCGATACATATCGAGATATGTAGATGCATCAAGGCAGGGGAACGCCCCGAGGAGGGCGCACCGGTGCCGGTGGAGGTGCGGAGGAGGGCGCGGGCGGGTGTGCCGGGTGTGGGGCGGCCCGGTCCCGCTCCCGTCAGAGTTCGGTGCGGACGTGCTCGGCGAAGGCGGCGATCGCCTGCTCGTTGCGGCGGTAGTAGGTCCACTTGCCGATGCGCTCCGAGTCGAGCAGCCCCGCGTCCTTGAGCGTCTGGAGGTAACCGGACACCACCGACTGGGCCAGTCCGGCCCGCGCCTGGATGTCGCCGACGCAGACGCCGATGTGGAAGCCGAGGCCCTGCTGTCGGTAGGAGTTCTCGTCGAAGTACTTCGCGGGCTCCTTCAGCCAGTGCATGAACCGAAGCCGCGCCGGGTTGGCAAGCGCCTTGTGAATGGCCAGCGGGTCCACGGGGTTCCTTCCCGGGGGCGATGTTACATCCAGTTTTCTCGATATGTAGTGCCGTGTCAATCCACGGCTCACGGCGAGTGCACGGCGGGGGAAATATGCGGTAAATATTCGAGTTCGGGGGATTGGTCGGGATTGCGTCGGCTATCAACCAGGGGACCGTGATTCCTCGGCCGGAAAGAGGGTGGTGGACGTGTCCTCGCCGACAGCGTCACCGATTGAACAGCATCCGGACATAGTGACACTTCGAGCTCACTCCGAGCGGGCCACGACCGGCCCGGTGGCACAGGGGGCGGAAGCCCTGGGCATGCTGTGCGGCGTCTACCTGGCGGCCTCCCCATGGATCGTGGGGTTCAACGGCTTCACGACTCTGGCGACGGCCAACCTGATCACCGGCGTGGCGCTCGCGTTCCTGATGGGCGGCTTCGGTTCCGCCTACGAACGCACGCATGCGATGAGCTGGGCCGCGTTCTGCATCGGCGCCTGGACGATCGTGGCCCCCTGGGTCGTGACCGGGGCTGTCGACACCACCCGCACCATCACGAGCAACGTGATCGTCGGCGGGGTGGCGTGCCTGATGGCTCTCATGCTCGCGTTGCGAGGCGTCGTCGGGCTGCGGCGGTTGTAGCGCAGCCGGTTGCCGCGAAGCGCGTCAGTGCTCCACACCGGCGACGATCGGAAAAGGTGCACCCATCGGTGAAGAGGTCAGAAATCCGAATCGAGTAATCCGAATCTGAGTGATCCGAACCCAGGACCGGGCCGCCGGTCGGTCCCGCCGGCGAACGGTTCGCCTCGCGGATACCGCCCGGCGCACCCCGCCACACGGGTCCCGCCCCGCGCTCCCGGGTGGGAGGTGGATGTGGTGGACGGACCTTCGCTTTCGGGCCGGGAACGTCGGACTCTTGCGTGGCTGGAGAAGTCGCTGCTCCAGGACGAGCAGTTCGTCGCGCTGCTGCGCGTGTTCGAGGACCCGATTCCCGAGTCGGCTCCGCGCCGGCGCCGGATGCGAGCGCACGTGCACGTGCGGGCACCCGATGGAATGGCGATATCGAAATGGACGGCCCTGATGGCGTGCGCCGCCGCCATGGGCCTGCTGGTCGCCGCGGTCCTGACCGGCTCCGCGGCGGTCGAGCTGGCGGCGATCTGCGCGACCGTGGCCACGCTGGCCGTGGTGGGCGTGTTCGGATACCTGCGGTGGCTGCGTCCGGACGCCTCCGGCGCGGCGCATGTGCCGCCCGGGGCTCGTCCCACGCAAGTACACGGCCGCACCCGCACGGCCGACGACCGAGGCGCCGACCCGGACGACCCCGGACCGGATCCGGGCCGGACCGGGTGATCGTGATCCACGAACGATGATCGGGCGCCGGCGGCCCGCAGCCGCCGAACCCGGGCGACGGCTGTCGGCTAGGTGAGCACCCGGATCGGTCGGCCCGCGCGGAAGGCGGCGATGTCCTCGACCGCGTCGCGGTAGAACGTCTCGTACAACTCGCGCGTGACGTAGCCGATGTGCGGGGTGAGGACCACGTTGTCCAGGCCGCGCAGCGGGTGGTCGGCGGGCAGTGGCTCGATGTCGTAGACGTCCAGCGCCGCCGCGGCGATCGACCTCGTGCGCAGCACACCCAGCAGGGCGGCCTCGTCCACGATCGGGCCGCGCGAGGTGTTCACCAGGATCGCGGTCGGCTTCATCAGCGCCAGTTCGGCCGGGCCGACCAGGCCCCGGGTGCGGGCGCTGAGCACGGTGTGGACGGAGAGCACGTCGGCGCGCGCGAACAGCTCCTCCCGGGCCACCGCGGTCACGCCGTGTTCGGCGGCCCGTTCGGTGGTGAGGTTCTTGCTCCAGGCCACGCACTCCATGCCGAACGCCCGCCCGATCCGGGCCACCTCCGTGCCGAGTCGGCCCAGGCCCAGCAGACCCAGCACCTTGCCGCGCAATCCGACGCCGAGCCCGACCTGCCAGCCGCCGGTGCGCATCGAGTGCACCTCGGCCGGGAGGTTCCGGGCGGCGGCCAGGATCAGCGTCCAGGTCAGCTCGGCGGTCGGGTACGCGACGTAACCCGTCCCGCACACCACGACGCCCAGCTCGCGCGCGGCGGCGACGTCGATGGCCGCGTTCACCGGTCCGGTGGTGACCAGGAGCCGCAGGCCGGCCAATCGGGCCAGCACTTCGGCCGGAAACCGGGTGCGCTCGCGCATCGCGACGATCGCCTCGAAGCCCGCCAGCGCGTCGACCACCTCGGCGGCGTCCGCGAACGGCTCGGTGAACACCCGTACGTCGGCGCCCAGCGACTCCCAGTCGGCCAGCCCCCGGGCCACGTCCTGGTAGTCGTCGAGGATGGCGATCTTCATGGTGCTCCCGAGGGGTCCGGACAGGGGCCGGCCGCGAGGACGGCCGGGACGTCGAGATTATCGGGGCAACCGGCCGATGCCGCCGACCGACAGGTGGCCCTCGGGGGTGAGCGGTTCGGTGACCGGCTCGTCCGGACGCCACAGCGGCAGCAGAACCACGCCGGGTTCGACCAGTTCCAGGCCCTCGAAGTAGCCCTCGATCTCCTCCAGGGCGCGGAAGCGACCGCTGCCCAGCCGGCTCAGGAAGATCTTCTCCAGCGCCCGCCCCTCCGGCGTGGAGTCGCAGAAGTGGGTGATGAAGATGTGGCTGCCCGGCGGCAGCGCGTCACGGTAGGCGCGCACCACGCCGGCCGGGTCCTCGTGGTCGGCGAGGTGGTGCAGGACGCCGACCAGGAGCAGGCCCACGGGTCGCGTCAGGTCCACCAGTTCGCGCAGTTCCGGGCGGGCGAGCACGTCCGCCGGGTCGCGCAGATCGGCGGTGACCACCCGGGTGCGGTGGTTCTCGGCGAGCAGCGCACGACCGTGGGCGAGCACGATCGGGTCGTTGTCCACGTACACGACCGCGGCGTTCGGGTTCACCTGCTGGGCGACCTCGTGCGTGTTCTGCACGGTCGGCAGCCCCGATCCCAAATCGACGAACTGGTCGATGCCCGCGGACGCCATGTACCGCACGCCGCGGGCCAGGATGTGCCGGTTGGCCCAGGCGCCCTCGTTGGTCAGATCCTTGAGGGCCTCGTCGGCTATCGCCCGGTCCACCGCGAAGTTGTTCTTGCCGCCCAGGATCGCGTCGTAGACCCGGGCGACGCTGGGCACCGTGACGTCGATGCCGGTCGGCGCCCAATCCTCGGGCGACTCGCCCGCCGGCGGCGTGGAAAAGTTCCACTCGTCCTGCTCGCGCTCGACCACGGCTGCTCCCCGTCGGTGTGTCGTGGCGTCACCCTCTGCGACATCCGCCTGCGCCGACCCTATCCGAGCCTCGCCGAATTCCCGGCAACTTCCCTTTCTTTTCGGTGAGTTCGGGAACCGATCGGGGTGGGTGCGGGTTGTATTCGGGGGATTGGTCCAGACCTCAACCGGGAATTGGTCCAGACCTCAGGGCGGCGGTTGCCCGCGGGAGGCACCGCTCCTGCCCGCCGGGATCACCGCCTCCGCTCGCGGGAGTCACCACCCCTGCTCACGGGAATCACCAACTGTTGCCGAGTCCCTTGGCAGAAGTTGCCGATTCCGTGACGGGGCGCGGCGAAGTTGAATCGCTGACAGCAGCCGGGCGACCCGCCCTCCGCGAATGCGATTTCCCTGCCCCCTCCGATTGGAGCGCGCTGATGACGCCTGCCGCAACGGCGGGACCCCGCCGACGGATCCGGATCGGTATCGACACCGGCGGAACCTTCACCGACGTGGTCGCCCTGGACGAGGAGTCCGGCGAGCTCGTCACCACCAAGACGCCGTCCACGCCCGCCGACCCGGCCGACGGCTTCATGAACGGCATCGACAAGGTGCTGGGCCTGCTCGGCTGCACCGGAGCCGACGTCACCGCCGTCGCGCACGGCACCACGGTGGCCACCAACCAGCTCCTGGAAGACAAGATCGACCGCCTCGGGTTCATCACCACCGAGGGCTACGAGTACATCCTGGAGATCGCCCGCCAGGCGGTCCCGGACGGCTACGGCAACTCCTACTTCTGGGTCAAGCCCGACCGGATCGTGCCCGTGGACCTGGTGCACACCGTCGGCGGCCGGTTCGACTACAAGGGCAACGAGGTCCGCCCGTTCGACGAGGAGGGCGCCCGTACCGCCGCCCGCCGGCTGCGCGAGCAGGGCATCGCGACCATCGGCGTGTGCCTGCTGCACTCCTACGCCAACCCCGCGCACGAGCTGCGGATGCGCGAGATCCTGCGCGAGGAGCACCCCGACGCGGTGGTCTCGATCAGCTCCGAGGTGCTGCGCGAATACCGCGAGTACGAGCGCTCGATGACCACGCTCGTGGACGCCGCGGTCAAGCCGCGCGTGGCCCGCTACGTCAGCGGCATCCGCCGGCGCCTGGACGAGTTCACCACCGCGGCCGGCGGCACCGACGCCGCACGCCGCGTGCCGTTCGCGATCATGAAGTCCAACGGCGGCGTGCTCTCCGCCGAGGAGGTCGTGCACCAGCCGATCACCACGGTCCTGTCCGGCCCGGCCGCCGGCGCCCTCGGCGCCGCGCTGATCGCCGAGAAGGCCGGCTTCGACAAGGTCCTGACCTGCGACGGCGGTGGCACCTCGACCGACGTGTCGGTGGTCCTGGGCGGCGAGCCGACGCTGACCACCGAGGGCTCGATCGGCCGCTACCCCTCCAAGATCCCGATGATCGACGTGGTCACCGTCGGCGCCGGCGGCGGCTCGATCGCCTGGATCTCGCCCGAGGGCACGCTCAAGGTCGGCCCCCGCTCGGCCGGCGCCGACCCCGGCCCGCTGTGCTACGGCAAGGGCGGCACGGAGCCGACCATCACCGACGCACACGTCCTGCTCGGCCGGATCCCCCCGCATCTGCTCGGCGGCGAGATCCCGCTCGACGTGGACGCCGCCCGCGAGGGCCTGACCAAGTTCGCCGCCGAACTGGGCATCGGCGTCGAGCAGTGCGCCACCGGAATCCTGGAGATCTCCGCCTGGAACCAGGCCAACGCACTGCGGCAGATCACCGTCAAGCGCGGTCTGGACGTGCGCGACTTCACCATGGCCACCTTCGGCGGCTCCGGGTCCCTGCTGCTGTGCCGCCTCATCGACATCCTCGGCCTCGCCGGCGTCATCGTGCCGCGCGACCCCGGCAACGTCTCGGCATTCGGCCTGCTCACCGTGGACGTGCGCTGCGACTACGTGCAGACCGCCGTCGGCGGCCACCCGGATCTCGACCACCCCAAGGTGGCGGGCATCTACGCCGAACTGGCGGCCAAGGCGGGCGAGGCCCTGGACAAGGAGGGCTTCGCGGCCGAGGACCACCGCTACGTGCGCACCGCCGACCTGCGCTACTTCGGCCAGGCGTTCGAGGTGCGGGTGCCGGTGCCGGACGGCCCGTTCGACGCCGCGCTCGCCGACACCGTCGCCGAGGGCTTCCACGCCGCGCACGAGCAGCTGTACGGCTACAACTTCCGCGGCGACGCGAGCCAGCCCGTGGAGTGGGTGAACCTGCGCGTCACCGGCGTCGGCCCGATCCGCCGCCCGGAGCTGCGCGAACTGCCCGGACGCGACGGCGGCGTCGAGCGGGCCCGGACCGGCACCCGTCCGGTGTGCTTCGTCGACCGCGACGGCTACGTGGACACCGCCGTGTACGCCCGCGCCGAACTGGCCCCCGGGGACCTGGTCAGCGGCCCGGCCATCATCGAGGAGTTCGGCTCCACCATCCCGATCCACCCGGGCTTCGACGCCCGCGTGGACGCCTACGGCAACGTCGTCGTCACCCGCGACACCGCCGCCGCCGGCACCGCTGACACCGCCTCGAAGGGAGCCTGAGCATGAGCGCCACCGCCACCACCCCGCAGGATGCGCTGCACGGTGTGGACCCCGTGCTCCTGGAGATCGTCGAGGGCACCCTCGCCTCGGTCGAGATGGAGGTCGAGACCGCGATCGGCCGCACCTCGCGCTCGCCGATGATCCGCGACGCGCACGACTTCCGGGCCGGCATCCACGACCGCAAGTTGCGCAAGCTGACCGGCCGTTCGTACTCGGCCCTGGTCCACCCCGTGGCCCGGGACTTCCCGCTGGAGACGATGCGTCCGGGGGATGTGTTCTTCCACAACGACGTCTACGAGTCCGAGGGCGGCATCGGCCACCTGCCCGACCTGTGCGTCACCGTGCCCGTCTTCGCCGACGGACAGGTGGTCGCCTTCGTCCAGGCATTCGGCCACCACGACGACATCGGCGGTTGTTGCCCCGGGTCGATGCCCTCGGGCGCGACCAGCGTGTACGAAGAGGGCCTGATGGTCCCGCCGATCAAGCTGTGGGACCAGGGTGTGCCCAACCAGGCCGCGCTGCGCATCATGACCCGCAACTCGCGGATGCCCGACTCGCTCGCCGCCGACCTGGACGCCGAGTGTTCGGCGTGTCTGATGGGCTCGCGCCGCCTGGGCGAACTCTTCGAGCGCTACGGCCGGGAGACCGTCGAGGCGTGCTTCGACGCGATCCTGGACAAGACCACCGAGACCTACCGACGCGAGATCCTGTCCAAGATCCCGGACGGCGAGTACGTGTGGGAGGACTACGCCGAACACGACGGCGTGGACGAGCCGATGCTGCACACGCAGCGGATCACCCTGACCAAGACGCCCGAGAAGATCGTCATCGACTTCACCGGCACGTCCAGGCAGGCCAAGGGCCCGATCAACCACTGCGGTGACTACGCGGACGGCAACTTCCTCAAGAAGTGGCTCGCGCCGATCCTGCGCAACCTCGCGGACACCCCCGAGCGGATGGCCGAACTCGACGTCAACGAGGGCGTGGTGCCGCTGATCGAGATGAAGTTCCCGGAGAAGGGCACGCTGCTCACGCCGATCTTCCCGGCCCCGACCAACGCCCGTACCTTCGTCATCCTGCGCCTGCTCGGCGTGCTCGCCGGCGTGCTGGCCAAGGCCGTCGACGGCAAGATGCCCGCCGACCAGGAGACGATCCGCTACACCGGCGTGTACGGCCACGATGCGGACGGCCGCTCGTACCTGATGCGCGAGGTGCTCGGCGGCGGTTCCGGCGGGCGCTACTACGCGGACGGCGAGGACACCATCCACGTGGTGCCCGACTCGCGCAACCTGCCCACCGAATTCACCGAATCCCGCTTCCCGTTCCTGGTGGAGCGGCTCGGGCTGGCCACCGACTCCGGCGGCCCCGGTCAGTTCCGCGGCGGTCTGGGCTACGAGAAGCACATCCGGATGTTGCTCGACGCGTCCTTCATGTCCATCGCCGACCGCTCGATCCTGTCCTGCTGGGGCGTCAAGGGCGGCAAGGCCGGACGCTCCTTCCAGGTGGTGATCGACCCGGGCGGCCCCAACGAACGCGAGATGGACGGCCTGGTCGACGACGAACCGGTCAAGGCCGGCGAGGTGATCCGGATCCGCACCACCGGCGGTGGCGGCTGGGGCGACCCGCTGGACCGGAAGACCGAATCGGTGCTGCGCGACGTGCGGTGGGGCAAGGTCTCGCGCGCCGCCGCGGCCGACGACTACGGCGTCGTGCTCACCGGCGAAGGCGACGACCTGGCCGTGGACGAGGCGGCAACCACCGCGCTGCGCGCCTCGGTTCGCGCGGCCCGGCCCGAGGTCGAGCCGTTCTTCGACCGCGGTCCCGGCTATGCGCTGCTGTCGGGCGGCGACGCCTATCCGGCGGTGGACCTGCTGTAGCGACACGCCACGGCCGCGCCCCCCGACCACCGGTGGTCGGGGGGCGCGGCCGTGCACAGCGGTTCGGTTCAGCGGTTCAGCGGTTCGGCGGTTGGTCGGCTCGGCGTCGGACGAAATCGACGTCCTCGGGCGGGCGGCCCGGCCAGGTCAGGCGGGTGGGGGTCGCGGGGGTTTCGGCGACCACGCGGCCGCGGGAGATCACCCGGCTCGGGCGGACCTGGCGGCGCAGCACGTCGAAGGGCGAATCGGCGGGCAGGAGCAGGAAGTCGGCCGGACGCCCGACGGCCAGACCGTAGCGCTCGCCCAGGTCGAGCACCCGCGCCGCCCGCTCGGTGACCATCGCGAACACCTCGTCCATCTCGTCCTGTCCGGACAACTGCGCGGCCAGGATGCCGGCGTGCGCGACCTGGATCGGGTTCGCCGTGCCGAGCGGGAACCACGGGTCCATCACGTCGTCGTGGCCGAACGCCACATTGACCCCGGCCGCGAGCATCTCCTTGACCTGGGTGAGGCCGCGCCGTTTGGGATAGTCGTCGAAGCGGCCCTGGAGGGTCAGGTTCACCATCGGGTTGCAGACCAGGTGGATGCCCGAACGGGCCACGATCCGGCGGAGTTTGCGACTGTAGGCGCCGTTGTACGAACCCATCGCCGTGGTGTGACTGGCCGTCACGCGCCGACCCAGACCGCTGCGGTGCGCGAGGGTGGCGACCACCTCGACGAAGCGGGACTGCTCGTCGTCGATCTCGTCGCAGTGCACGTCCACCAACAGGCCGTGCCGCGCGGCCAGTTCGAAGACGATCTGCAACGAGCGCACGCCGTCCTCGCGGGTGTCCTCGAAGTGCGGGATCGCCCCGAGCACGTCGGCGCCCGCCTCGACGGCGCGGGCCATCAGCCGCTCGCCGTCGGGGAAGGAGACGATGCCCTCCTGCGGGAAGGCCACCACCTGGAGGTCGAGCACGTCGCGCACCCGCTCGCGCAATTCGACCAGGGCGTGCAGCGCGGTCAGTTCGGGGTCGGTCACGTCGCAGTGGCTGCGCACGTGCAGCACGCCGTTCGCGACCTGCCAGCGCAACACCTCCTCGGCGCGCGTCAGTACGTCCTCGCGGGTCAGCAGGGCCTTGCGCTCGGACCACCGTTCGATGCCCTCCCACAGCGTGCCCGAGACGTTCCAGCGCGGCTGTCCGGCGGTCAGCGCGGTGTCGAGGTGGATGTGCGGCTCGACGTACGGCGGGGTGACCAGGGCCCCGGCGGCGTCGAGGACGGGGCCGGACGCGGGAGTGCTGCCGGCGGGGGTGATGCTCGTGATGACGCCGGCCTCGACCGCGATGTCCACGCGCTCCGGGCGGCCCGGAAGCCGGCAGTCGGTCACGGTGCGGCTGTTGCCCTGCATGTCGGATCGCTCCAGGGGGTCGCGGTGGATTCGTTCGCTCACTGCACGCTGTCGTTCACTGCACGCCGTCGTTCACTGCACGCCTGGGGGCACCGCACACCTGCGGTCACCGCACGGCTCGTTCGCGGCGGCCGAGCACCAGGTACAGGCCGCCCGCCACCAGCGAGCCGGCCAGCCAGGACAGGTCCACATTGCCGATCGCCTCGGCTCCCGGCCCGCGCAGCGCCTGCGGCACGCCGTACTCGAAGCACCAGGTCGCGACCATGCCGAGCACCAGTGCGACGATCGCCGACCAGCGCACGTCCGCGAGCAGACCGCGACGCGGCGCGGCGTACAGCGCGGGCACGTCGATTCGCTGCCGGGCGAAGACGTAGAAGTGCACCAGCATCACCGCCGCCCACGGCGCGACCCACGTCACCATGCCCGCGAGCCACGTGTCCAGGGTGTGCGCCAGGCTCGCCCGGAACACCAGGAACAGCGTGAAGACGGTGGCGAACGCGCCCACCAGGCAGGACAACACCCGCCGGGAGACCTTGATGTCCAGGGTCTGGGCACACAACGAACAGCTGTACAGGTTCAGGATGTTGGTCGCGATCGGGCCGTGCAGGACCAGGAGCAGCACCGGGATCGCCAGGCCGCCGAACGAGTCGACGATCAGCCGGCCGGGGTCGGCCTTGGCGTTGACCGTGGCCAGCGAGGCGCCGAGCACGCCGAGCCAGACCACCGGGAGGAACTGGCCCAGCACGCTGGCCGCGTACAGCCTGCGCCGGGAGGTGGCGCGAGGGACGAAGCGGGAGTAGTCCGAGGCGTAGGCGAACCAGGTGATGCCCCAGCCGACGCCGATCGCGGTCATCACCGTGCTCATCGCCGACCACCGGTCGCCGCCGCTCAACGTGCTCGTGTGACCCCAGTCGATGTCCAGCCGGGTCCAGGCCACCACGGTCATCGCGGCCAGTACCACCAGGGTCGCGGGCACCGTCCAGCGCTCGAAGCCGGCGATCGCGCCGAAGCCGGACGCGGCGATCGCGATCTGGGCGGCCATCACGACCAGGACGACCACCACCTTGGTGCCGTTGCCGCCGACGTAGCCGACGCTGTCCAGCAGGGCCATCACCAGGTCGAGCACGATCCAGGTGTTGATCGCACACCACCCGGCGGAGATGACGCCCTGGACGGCGGCGGGCAGGTACGCGCCGCGCCGGCCGAAGGCGGCTCGGGCCAGCACCATCTGGGTCACCCCGGTGCGCTGGCCCATCAGCACGAACAGGCCGAACACGCCCATGCCCACGAGATTGCCCACGACCAGCACCAGCACGGTGTCCAGCAGGCCGAGGCCGAGCACGATGCCCAGGGCGCCCAGCACCCAATTGATCGGCGCGATGTTGGCGCCCGCCCAGATCCAGAACTGGTGTGCGGGGGTCGAGTCACGGGCCTCGTCGGGCACCGGTTCCAGGGACTGGCTGTGGTCGACGGGATGGGTCGGGCCGGTCGGTTGCGGGGGCTGTTCGAGGATTGCCACGGAGACCTCCGGTGGGGCGGAGCGGAGCACGGCGATGGGTGGTGGGGCGGGTACGGCGATGTGGGTGCGGTGCGGATGCGCCGGTGATGTGGTGAGTGGTGATGTGGGGTGATCACCGAAGGTTCCTCGGGCCGCGGGGCCGTGACAACGGACACGGTGACCGGGATACTGGCGCATCCTCCGGACGGAGTGTCCATGACGCTGTCCCTGCGAGCGGTCCTCGCACACCCCCTGCTGCGTGCCGCCGATCCCTTCGTACCGGATCGGCGCGCCGATCTGGAGCGCCCGGTGCGCTGGGTGCACTCCAGCGAGATCTACGAGATCGCGCCGCTGCTGCGCGGTGACGAACTGCTGCTCACCACGGGTCTGGGCCTGGCCGGGCGGGACGCGGGGGAGCGGCGGCGCTACGTCGTCGACCTCGCGGCGGCGGGGGTCGCCGGGGTGGCGTTCGAGGTGGGTCGCACGTTCCGCGAGGTGCCCGCCGACGTGGTGCGGGCGGCGGCCGAGGCGCGGCTGCCGCTGGTCGTGCTGCGCGGGGTGGTTCCGTTCGTGGCGATCGCCGAGGCGGTGAACGCGGCCATCCTCGACTCGGCGGTGACGCGGCTGCGGCACATCAACGAGATCGTCCGGGTCCTGTCCGGAGTGCTTGCCCGCGGCGCGGGCGTGGACGAGCTGACCCGGACCCTGTCCCGTCTCACCGACCGACCGGTGGTCCTGGCCGGCATCGACGGCACGATCACGTCCTGGGCCGGCACCGAGGCCCCGACCCGGGTGGTGCGGGCGCCGGCGGCGGAGGCGGGGGTGGAACTGCGCGGGGCGCTGTGGGGGCGGTTGCTGCTGGGCGCTCCGGGGGCGGAAGGGGCGGACGGGACAGACAGGGCGGACGGGGACGAGGAGGGCGCGGACGCCGGCGAGGGCCGTGCGGCGGCCGTGGCCGACGCGCCGGCGGGCGAGGCCGGGGGCCGGGCGGGGAGCCTACGCCCCGGTGCCGACGAGCACGAGGGTGCCGGGTCGTGGTCGGGCCCGACCGTCGAGGTCGCGGTGGAGGTGGCCGAGCACGCGGCGCAGGTGTTCGCGCCGGCCCTGTTGCGGCTGGCGGATCGGGACGGGTGGGTCGGGCGCGAGCGTCGTGAACTCGTCGAGGGGCTGCTGCGGGACGCGCTGCCGCCGCGCGAGGTGGCGGCGCGGCTGACGGTCTGCGGCCTGGTTCCGGCCGGGACGGCGGCTTGGGCGAGTGTCGCCCTGCACCTGCCGGATCCGGTGCGGGCGGTGACAGCGCTGTACGAGGGGCTGCGGGCCTGCGGCGGCCGCGGCCTGGTCAGCGACGGGCCGGGCGGAGCGTACGCGCTGATCGCGCTCGACCGGGACACGCACGTCGCCGAACTGGCCACGCGCCTGGGTCTGCCGACGGTGGTGGGCGACGAGCCGACCGCCGCGCTCGGGCCGTTGGTGCGCGACGTGGCCCGAGTGGGGCACAGCCTGCGCGCCGCGCGGGACACCCTGCGGCTGGCCCGTCGGCTCCGGCCGGTGCGGTCCGCGGCCGTCGCCGACACGGTGCTCGCCGACGCCTGGGCCCTGGAACGGGTGCTGGATCGGCTGACCCCCGAGGAACTCGCCGACCTGGTCGAGGACCAGCTCGGTCCGCTGCTCGCCTCGGACGCCGCGCGCGGCACGGGCCTGGTGGACACCCTGGAGGCGTACCTGCGCTGCGGCTGCTCCAAGACCGAGACCGCCGGCGTGCTGTTCCTGCGCCGCCAGTCGGTCCACCAGCGCCTGGCCCTGATCGAGTCCCTCCTGCGGGTCAGCCCCGACGCCCCCGACCGCCAGGGCCCGCTCCGCGCAGCCCTGACCGCCCGCGCCCTGCTCGCCACCCGAGGCCCCCACCCGATCCGGGCCACGCCGACGTGAGGTCCCCGCCGGGGATCTGGGCGACGTTCGACCCGGAGGTCACCCGGCAGGTCGCGCGCGTGGCGCGGTTCGCGTGGGATCGGGCCATTCGCGCCGATCGTCGGCCACCCGGTCGAGGGCTCCGCGCGGTGCACCCCGTGCCACATGTGGAATCCTTCTCGCGCGCCGTCGCCCGCGCCCGGCGGAGGCAGCGGCGCGTCACCATGTGGTCCCGGCGAGCGGAAGAGGCGCGATGCCCGAGCGGCGTTCCCCACCCACCGAGAGGGTGGCCCAGGTGCTCAATCTGCTCGCGGACCACGCGGGCAGGCCGCTGTCGCCGGCGGTGATCGCGGAGCGCCTCGACCTGAGCAAGCCCACCTGCCTGGGCATCCTGACGACACTGACCGAGACCGGGTTCGTGCACCGCACCGCCGACAAGACCTACCGCCTCGGCGCGGCGATCGCCCGGCTCGGACGGGCGGCGGAAGTCGGCGTCGCGCCGCTGGACGTGCTGCTTCCGCACCTGAACGACCTGCACCGGGACCTCGGTCTGAGCTGCCTGCTGACCGCGCTCCGGGACGGCGAGACGGTGGTGGTCGGCCGCGCCGGGGCGATCGGCACCGGGCGTCCCCAGGACCTGGGGGGGTGATCGTTTCCCCGCCGTCCCGCCCCTGGGCCTGGCCGAGCTGCTGTGGAACGGGGACCAGGCGCTGGACACCTGGCTGGAGCGCACGCCGCTCGTCCCCGTCACGGCGCGCCGCGGCACGCTGCGCCGCGTCGTGCGCGAGGCGCGCGAGTCCGGGTTCCTGATCGAATGCCTGACCGCGGCACCCGCCGCGCGCAACGACGTGCTGGCCAACCTCGTGACGTCGGGCATGCCGGACGCCACCATCGCGACGCTGCGCGACTACCTCCCGGACGCCGACTGGGAAGAGTTCACCGCATCGGTTCCCGACGAGGCGCTCGACGTGGCCACCATCCACGCGCCGATCCACGACCATCAGGGCGCGCAGTGCTTCACCGTCTCCGTCGTGGTCGGGCGGCGCCGCCTTCCACCGTGCACGTGCGCCAAGTGGACCCGCACGATCACCGAGTCGGCGCGTGCGGCAACGGCGGCCATCGGCGGCTGGAACCCCTGGACCGGGTGACGCCGACGCGTCCTGCCTTCGGCAGGATGTGCCCGATTTCGGGGGTGGCTGTTGGCGAGGGCGGACGGTGCCGGGGATCGGTCGGCTGCCTAGCGTGAGTGCATGATCGTGATCACTGGTGCGGCGGGCAAGACCGGGCGGGCGCTCACCTGGGCGTTGGCGGAGCGTGGGGCTCGGGTTCGGGCGTTCGTGC
The DNA here is from genome assembly GCF_055557415.1 of Embleya sp. L77. Taxonomy (NCBI): domain Bacteria; kingdom Bacillati; phylum Actinomycetota; class Actinomycetes; order Kitasatosporales; family Streptomycetaceae; genus Embleya; species Embleya sp. L77. The sequence goes on along the minus strand of NZ_CM145710.1, from coordinate 1,194,843 downwards.
GCCGGCCCGAGCAGGTCGCGGTGGCGCTCGCGGCGGGGGCGACCGAGGCCGTGGTGGGGGACGTCGGGGAGCCGGCCGACCTGGACCGGGCGCTGCGCGGGGGTACGGCGGTCTATCACATCGCCCCGAACGTGCATCCGGACGAGCCGGCCATCGGTCGTGCGGTGATCGCGGCGGCGCAGCGGGCCGGGGTGGGGCGGTTCGTGTTCCACTCGGTGCTGCGGCCGCAGTTGCGGGCCATGCCGCATCACGAGGCGAAGGCGCGGGTCGAGGAGGCCCTGTTCGAGTCGGGCCTCGCGGTGACCGTGTTGCAGCCGGGGCCGTACCAGCAGAACACCCTCGACGCGCGCGACGCGATCGTGCGGATCGGCGACTTCGCGGTGCCGTACCGGGTGGACGCGCCGTTCGCCGCCGTCGATCTGCGCGATGTCGCCCAGGCGGCGGCCGTGGTGTTGTGCGAGGAGGGACACGAGGACGCGGTGTACGAACTGGCCGGTCCCGAGGCGCTGACCCCTCGGCGGATCGCCGGGCAGCTGTCCGAGGTGCTGGGCCGGCCGGTGACCGCACGCCGGATCGACCCGCGCGACTGGTGCGAGGAGGCTCGGGCCGGCGGGCTGTCCGGTTATGCGCTGGACACCCTCACCGCGATGTTCGCCTTCTACGACCGGCACGGCCTGACCGGCAATCCGCGCACCCTGGCCGCGCTGCTCGATCGTGCGCCGACTCGCTTCGTGGACTTCGCCCGGCGGGTGTTCGGGCCCGAGGACGCGCACTACGCGCCCGGCTTCCAACACCAAGTTTTGCCAAGCGAGCGCGATTCCTTGGGCAGTAACTGACGGCGAGCGGAACCGCGAAGCCGCCTAGCTTGGACGCATTCGGCGCCGGACGACGCATCTCGTCCGGCCACCCGCACCGCGCACACACGCACTTCCGGCACGCGTCACGCACCACACCCGGACACCGCACGGATGCACGGACGCGCCGCACCGCACACTTGCAGAAAGGGGTGTTTCGACGTGAGCGGACCGCTCTGCGACCTCGTCGTGCTCGACCTCTCCCGCGCCCTCGCCGGCCCGCACGCCGCGATGATGCTCGGCGACATGGGCGCCCGGGTCATCAAGGTGGAGAACCCGGACGGCGGCGACGACACCCGTGGCTGGGGTCCGCCGTTCGTCGGGGCCGAGGATGCGCGCGAGTCGACCTACTTCCTGTCCTGCAACCGCAACAAGGAGTCGATCGTCCTCGACCTGAAGACCGAGGAGGGCCGACGGACGCTGGCCCGACTGATCCGGCACAGCGACGTGCTCGTGGAGAACTTCCGCACCGGCGTGCTCGATCGACTCGGCTTCCCGATGGAGGAGCTGACCCGGCTCAACCCGCGCCTGGTGGTGCTGTCCATCACCGGCTTCGGGCACGACGGCCCGCAGGGCGGTCGACCCGGCTACGACCAGATCGCCCAGGGCGAGGCCGGCCTGATGAGCCTGACCGGCCCCGGCCCCGACGACCCCACCCGGATCGGCGTGCCGATCGGCGACCTGCTGGCCGGGATGTACGGCGCCTACGGCGTGGTCGCCGCACTGCACGAGCGCGAACGCACCGGCCTGGGCCGGGTCGTGCGCACCTCGCTGCTCGCCGCGATCGTCGGTGTACACGCCTTCCAGGGCACCAACTACACCGTGGCCGGCCAGGTCGGGCACGCGCAGGGCAACCTGCATCCCTCGCTCCAGCCGTACGGCTCCTACCGCTGCCAGGACGCGATCATCCAGGTCGCGGTGGGCAGCGAGAAGTTGTGGGCCAAGTTCGCGCCGATGGTCGGCTTGGCGGTGGACGACCCGCGCTTCGCGGTCAACGCCGACCGCGTGGTCAATCGGGCCGAACTCGCGGACGCGATCAACGCCGCGTTCGCCGCGCGGGCCGTGGACGAGTTGTTGCCGGAACTGGCCGCCGCGGGCATACCGGCCGGCGAGGTGCGCACCATCGACCGGGTCTACGAGTGGGACCAGACCAAGTCGCAGGGTCTGCTGCTCGACGTCATGCACAGCACTCTCGGTCCGATCACCCTGCCCGGCCCGCCGATCCGCCTCGACGGCGTGGCCGACGTGGACGGCGGTTCGGCGGACGGCGGTCGGCGCCGACACGAGGCACCGCCGACGCTGGGCCAGCACACGGACAGCGTGCAGGCGTGGCTCGACGCCGAGGACGCCCGCGCCCTGCACGCCGCGCGGCGCGCATGAACACCGCGCCCGTGCCGGCGCCCGCGACCGCGCCCGTACCGACCCGCCGCACCCGCGTCGGTGCGCACGAACTGATCCGGCTGGTCCTGGACCCCGACACCTGGACGAGCTGGGACACCGCGCCGCACCGCCCGGAGCGGCTGGACCCGGGGTACGCCGACGAACTGCGGGCCGCCGCAGCCAAGAGCGGCGTGGACGAGTCGGTGGTCACCGGCGAGGGCCGCATCCGGGGTCGCCGAGTGGCCGTGGTGGCCTGCGAGTTCGACTTCCTGGCCGGTTCGATCGGGGTGGCCGCGTCCTCGCGCCTGGTCGCCGCGATCGAACGTGCCACCGCCGAACGGCTGCCGCTCGTGGCATCGCCGACCTCCGGCGGCACCCGAATGCAGGAGGGCACGGTCGCCTTCCTCCAGATGGTACGGATCAGTGCCGCCGTCGCCGCGCACAAGAGCGCCGGCCTGCCGTACCTCGTCTACCTGCGAGGCCCCACCACCGGTGGTGTGCTCGCCTCGTGGGGCTCACTCGGCCACGTCACCGCCGCCGAACCCGGCGCGCTGATCGGCTTCCTGGGCCCGCGCGTGTACGAGGCTCTGCACGGGCAACCCTTCCCCGAGGGTGTCCAGGTCGCGGAGAACCTGTACGCGCACGGCCTGGTGGACGCCGTCGTCGAGCCCGACCGGCTCGGCGAAGTGGCCGCACGAGTCCTGGACATCGTCACCGCGCCGCGAGAACACCTGCCCGACGTCGCGCCGTTGCCGGTGGAGGATCTGGCCGACGTCCCGGCGTGGACCTCGGTCGAACTCTCCCGTCGTACCGAACGCCCGGGCGCCCGCGCCCTGTTGCGACACGCGGCGAGCGCCGTGGTGCCGCTGCACGGGACCGGCCAGGGCGAGAGCGACCCAGGTCTGCTGCTCGCGCTGGCCAGGTTCGGCGGCGCGCCGTGCGTGGTGCTGGCCCAGGACCGGGCCCGCCAGTCGAGCCACGGTCCGTTCGGCCCGGCCGGGCTGCGGGTGGCCCGGCGCGGCATGCGGCTGGCCGCCGAACTCGACCTGCCGCTGGTCAGCGTCGTGGACACCGGCGGCGCGGCGCTCAGCCGGGAGGCCGAGGAGGGTGGCCTGGCCGGCGAGATAGCCCGCTGTCTGGCCGAGTTGGTCACCCTGCCCACCCCGACGTTGTGCCTGCTGCTCGGGCAGGGCGCGGGTGGTGGCGCCATGGCGCTGTTGCCCGCCGACCGGGTGTTGTGCGCCCAGCACGGCTGGTTGTCGCCGCTGCCGCCCGAGGGGGCGTCGGCGCTGCGCTACCGGACACCGTCCCGGGGCGCGGAGATCGCCGCCGCGCAGGGCATCAGGTCGCTGGACCTGCTGCGCGACGGGGTGGTGGACCGGATCGTGGCCGAGCGGCCCGACGCGGCCGACGAGCCGGTCGCGTTCCTGGCCCGGCTGGCGCAGGTGCTGGAGTACGAGTTGGTCGGCCTGCTGCGCCGACCCACGGCCGAGCGGCGTGCGGCCCGGTTGGAACGGTACGCCCGGCTGGGCTGCTGAGGGCGGCGGGCCGACCGCGGGCCCGACCGACCCGCCGGCGTTGCGTATCGCTCGGCAGCCGCCGGCGGCGCGTACCGTCCGGATTCGCCGGCGATATCCACCGCCGGCCACCACTCGGCAAGATTTGCCAGATCGATGGGTGTTTGTGGTCAACAAACTCCCAAGCCATCGACCTGGTGACCGGCCTAGAGTCCCAAGTCCCGGACGGACGGGACTCCCGCGTACGACAGGAACAGGAGAGTTCGACACATGCCAACTCCCCGCACCGGGAGAGTACTCATCGCCCTCGGCGGAAACGCCATGACGGGACCCGATGGCAGCGCCACCCCGGACGCCCAGCGGTCCGCCGTCGCGGTGGCGATGGAAGCGGTGGCCGACCTGATCGCCTCCGGCGTCGAGGTGGTGCTCACCCACGGCAACGGACCGCAGGTGGGCAACCTGCTGGTCAAGAACGAACTCACCGCGCACGTCGTCCCTCCGGTGACCCTGGACTGGTGCGGCGCGCAGACGCAGGGCACCCTCGGCTTCACCATCGTCTCCGCCCTGGAGGCCGCACTGCGGCGCCGCGGGCTGGCGGCACCGGTGGCGGCCGTGGTCACCCGCACGCTCGTGGACGGCGCCGACCCGGCGTTCGAGCACCCCACCAAGCCGGTCGGCCGGCATCTGCCGCGGGCCGACGCGGAGCGGTTCGTCGCGCTCGGTCAGCACTGGGAGGACCGGGGCGCGAAGGGCTGGCGGCGGGTCGTACCGTCGCCGGATCCGCTGGAGGTGGTCGACGCGCCGGCCATCCGGACGCTGGTCGCGGCGGGCTTCACCACGATCGCGGCCGGTGGCGGCGGCATCCCGGTGGTGCGCGACGCGGACGGTGCCGAGCGCGGTGTGGAAGCGGTCCTGGACAAGGACCTCACCGCGGCCCTGCTCGCCGTGTCGGTGGACGCGGACGTGCTGGTGATCGCCACCGACGTACCCAACGCGATGCTCGACTACGGCACCGCGAACGAGCGGGTGATCGGCCGGGTCACCCCCGAAGAGCTGCGCGAGCACGCCGCGGCCGGCCAGTTCGCCGGCGGCAGCATGGGGCCCAAGGTCGAGGCGGCGGTGCGCTTCGTCGAGAAGGGCGGCCGGCGCTCGGTGATCACGTCACTGGACCGGATCACCGCCGCGGTGGCGGGCGAATCCGGGACGGTCGTGGAGTCGGGCGGGTAACGGCCCGTCGTCCGCGGCAGTCGCAGGTGACGAAGTACAAAGAATTCGACCGCAAAGAATTCGGCGTCGAAGAATTCAGCGAACTCCAATGAACGAGGTGGAACGAGTGCCCAGGCCGATCGAGGTTCACAAGGTCGCCATCGAGAGCGTCACCGACGCGTCCGGATTGGCCAAGCTGATCGACGACGGCGTGTTCGCCGCGGACGACGTGCTCGCCGTCATCGGCAAGACCGAGGGCAACGGCGGGGTCAACGACTACACCCGCATCCTGGCCGACCGCGCCTTCCGCGAGGTGCTGGTCGCCAAGGGGAAGCGTTCGGCCGAGGAGGCGCAGCAGGTTCCGCTGGTGTGGTCCGGCGGTACCGACGGTGTGATCTCCCCGCACGCGACGGTCTTCGCGTACGCGCCGGAGAACCGGTACGAGCCCACCGACGAGCCGCGCGTGTCGGTCGGCGTCGCGATGAGCGAGCAGATCCTGCCCGAGGACATCGGCCGGGTGCCGATGGTGGAGAAGGTCGCCGCCGGCGTACGCAAGGCGATGGCCGTCGCGGGCATCACCGACCCGGCCGACGTGCACTACGTGCAGACCAAGACGCCGCTGCTGGTGCTGGACACCATCAACGACGCCAAGGCGCGCGGGTTCGACGTGTGGACCGAGGACACCCTCAAGTCGATGGACGTGTCCAACTCCACCACCGCGCTGGGCATCGCGGTGGCACTCGGCGAGATCGAGCTGCCGACCGCCGAGCAGATCCACCGCGACCTGTCGCTGTACTCGTCGGTGGCGTCCTGCTCCTCCGGCGTCGAACTGGACTGTGCGCAGATCGTCGTGGTCGGCAACGTGCGCGGTGTGGGCGGTCCGTTCCGGGTCGGCCACGACGTGATGAAGGACGCGCTGGACGCGGACGGCATCTGGTCGGCGATCCGCTCGGCCGGCATCGACCTGCCGGAGCGCCCGCACACCTCCGACCTGGGCGACCGCCTGGTCAACGTGTTCCTCAAGTGCGAGGCGGACCCGAGCGGCAGCGTGCGCGGTCGACGCAACATCATGCTCGACGACTCGGACGTGCACTGGCACCGCCAGATCAAGGCCACCGTCGGCGGCGTGACCGCGGCCGTCACCGGCGACCCGGCCGTCTTCGTCTCGGTCGCGGCCGTGCACCAGGGCCCCTCCGGCGGCGGCCCGGTCGCGGCGATCGTGCGGATGGACTGACGCGCTCCTCGCCGGCCTGACGCGCCTCGTTGCGGAACCCGCCGACGGCCACCGCCCCTCGTCCCGGGGCGGTGGCCGTCGGCACGGCCGCCGGTCGCGGCCCACCGTACGAGGGTGGTCCCCGGCCCGGGCCCTGTCCGGCGGATCTCGGCGGGCCACCAAGGTCCGCCGGACAGGGCCTAATCCTCCTGCTGTCGGCCGCCGAAGCACCAGTCGTGGACCTCGATGTGCTCGTACAGGCCGGCCCGGGCGTACGGCTCGCGGGTCAACAGGCGCTCCGCGGACGTGCGGTCCGGCAGCTCGGCCAGGATCGCGATGCCCAGCCATTCCTCGGCGGCGTCGGGGGAGAGCAACGGGCCGCAGGCGATCAGGTTTTCGCGGTCGTCGCCGTCGACCAGAAGACTAAGCTGCTTCTCGGGCCACCCGTCCCGACCGGCGGTCGGGTCAGCGCTGCCGTGGCCGAGGATCAGGAAGCGCGGGTGGCCTTTCGAACTCCCCTCGAAGTCCCACATCTTCCGGCCGAGCGTGTTGCGCCAACGCCGGATGAGTACCTCTTCCTCGTAGACGCCCGCCCGGTGGTTCGGCTCGTCGTACGCGAACACGCGCGCGGCATCGGCGTCCGGCAGGTCGACGATGTGGACGCTGCCGGTCACCGTCTCGCCGTCGGGGGCGAAGGTCGGCCCGCGGGCGATCATGCCCTCGGCGTACCCGTCCATGAACGACCAGTGGTCTTCCAGGAGTTCGTCGCGCAAGGCCCTGGTTCCCGGCTTGTCGCGACAATAGAAGAGGTACTCCATGTCGATCCCCCATGAGTGACGCCGTCGTCGGCACGCACAGTACGGGAGCCGGCCCAGCCTGTCGATCGACCACGAACACCCTTCGGCCGGGGTCAGCCCACGTCGACGCGGTCCAGGAAGGGCAACGCCTCGCCGTAGTACTGCAGGCCGGTGACCCTGGTGGTGTGGATCAGGCCGAGCGGGTTTCGGGTGTACACCCAGATCGGAAGGTCCGCGACCAGGGCGCGTTGCAGGTCGGCGTACGCCTGCTTGCGCACGGCGGGATCGGTGGCCTGCCGGCCGCCGGCCGGGGCGCGGTCGGCCTCGGGGTTCTCTTCCAGCCGGTTGCCAGTAGTCCTTGTTCCTGACGAAGGTCTGCTGCGAGCCGCGGGTCCAGGTGTCCAGGGTGAACGGGTTCACCCCCGCGTTGTTCACCAGCACGTCCAGGGTCCCGAACCGCTCGCCCGCCAACCGCACCGGGGCCGCCCAGTCGTCCTCGTTGCGCACGTCCAGACGCGTGTGCACCGCGTCCGCGCCGATCTCCGCCGCCAGGCTCGCGCCATCCTCGTCCAGCACGTCGGCGAGCACGACCAATGAAATGCCCGTTCCAAACGAAGCATGTATCTGACGGGTCGTCAAGGCAAGTGGAAGGGCTCGCCTTCTGATCGGGAAGCCGCATCCCGGGCAACGGCCCGAGGCACGCCGGCTCCGTGCTCCCGCCCGTCGGCGAGGCCGCGGCGGCCGGTCCGACGGCGCGGCCCACGCCGTTCGAGCGCGCACCGGGCCGGTCGATGGACGGCGGCTCGCCCCCGCATGGAGGCCGGAGGTTCGTGCGGCAAATGTTCGGTCGGACACTCTCCGCTGATGCTCGGATGGCCTAGAGTGACGTTCATGTGCCGCGCAGTGCCCGCCGGTCCCGTGCTCGGTCTGGAGATGTGATCGTGTCGAACCGTGCCGTAATGCCGTCTCCGGTCGAGGACAGGCCGGCGCGGTCGGTGCCGCGTGGGCTGACCTACCTCTCGATCGCCGGGGTCACCTGGGGGACGACCGGGGCGGCCGTGGAAGTGATCTATCGGTCGAGCGACTTCGGGCCGATGGCCGTCTCGTTCTGGCGCTTCGTCAGCGGGATGGTGCTGCTGCTCGCGGCCGGCCTGCTGCGTCCCTCCGGCCCGGCCCCGCGTACCGCCGTGCAGTCGCCGGGTCGCCGTGCGCTCCTGTTCACCGGCACGGGCGCCGGCCTGGCCGTGTTCCAGTCGGCCTATTTCGGCGCGGTGATGCAGACCGGGCTGGCCGTCGCCACGATCGTCGCGCTGGGCGCCGCCCCGGTGTTGACCGCGGCCGGTGGCCGGCTGTTCCTGGGCGAACGCATCGGGCGCAGCGGGCTGTCGGCGATCGGCGCGGCGCTGATCGGGCTCGGGATACTGGTGTTGGGCAACCGGCAGACCGATGTCCGGCCCCTGGGCGTGGGGTTGGCGCTGCTGTCCGCGGCGGGGTTCGCCGCATCCAACCTGCTCGGTCGGTGGACGGGGCGGCTCGGCGCGGGCGAGGATCCCGCCACCCTCACGGTGTGGTCGTTCGGGATCGGTGCGGCGGTGATGCTGCCGTTCGCCCTGGGCGAGGGGGTGTGGCCACAAACCGCGCAGCCGGGGCGGGTGTTGGTGATGATGCTCTACGTGGCCGCCGTGACGACCGCGCTCGCCTATCCGCTGTACTTCGCCGGCACCGCCGCTGTACGGGCGGTCACCGCCTCGGTCGTGATGCTGATCGAACCGGTCAGCGCGGCGGCGCTGGCCGTTCTGCTGCTGGACGAGCGGCTCACCGCGGCCACGATCGTCGGCACGCTGATGATGCTCACGGCCGTCGGCGGCCTCGCACTGGCCGAGTCGCGGCCGGCCGAGCGATGACGATGGTCCGGGGCGGTCTCGTGCCCGCCCCGGACTCGCCACTGCCGCACGCCCCGGGCCAGTTCGGATCCGTCGCCGGCGTGCAGGCCCACCCGCGCCCGGGTTTGTCACCGACCCCGGGGTCCGCTCACACTCCCGGCCCGCTCACGCCCGGGCCCGTCCCGAACCGGCCCGGGAAGGAACCGATCCCGATGCTCAGGTCCACCAGACGAGTTCGCCGTCGTCGTCCTGCGCCGTGAAGCATGTGAGCAGCAGTCGGGCGGCGGGCCGGGCCTGTTCGCTGCCCACCACCGCGTGCGCGAGGTTGCCGTCGATCACGCACAGGTCGCCGGTGGCGACCGGCACCGTCAGATCGGCATGGTCGGTCAACAGCTCCGGCGGATACGGGAAGCCGCTGTAGGTCAGCCCCAGCGCCGCCCGCGAAGCGTCGTCCGGTTCGACGTTCCACAGCCGCAACGCCCCGCTCCCCGCAGGCACTTGCGGATAGGCGTTGATCGCCATCACCCGGGACAGGCGTTGGATCTCGAAGCCCGCCTGGAGCGGGTCGCGGAGCTGGGCGAGATCGTCGTGCGGCATGAGCTGGTAGGCGCCGGTCTGGTTCCAGCACACCGCCTTCGAGTCGCCCGCGACCCGGCCGTCGTGCACGGCCGCGCGGGCCCCGGTGACCACGCCGTGGGCGACGAGCGCTTCGCGCAGGGCCGCCACCGGGTCGACGGCTCCCTCGTACAGGGCCGCCACGGCGTCCGCCGATTTCGCCACGTCGGTCAGGTACTCGGCCGTGCTCTTCTCGATGTGCGAGGCGCCGACGAAGTACCCTTCGACGCCGTCCTGTCCCGCCCCGTAGCGCGGGGTGCGTTGCGGGGAGGCCCAGAAGTTGGCGGTGATCCGCGCGCAGTCCTGCGGCGTGACGAAGCCGGTCACCCGATGCGCGGCCAACTCCCCGCGCAGCACGGCGTGGACGGCGGACACGTCCACGACGCCGGACGTCTCGTGTACGCGGAAGCCCTCGGCGGGCAACGATCGACCGGTGATCACGACATCCTCCCGAATTCGGCGCCGGGTGCGCCGGATGCCCCCGACACGCCGGACGCACCGGACGCGGACGCACGGTGCAGCAGCGGTCGGCGGCGGTCGAGGAAGCCGAGCATGGCCGGGACCGGGCTTATTATCCGCGGTTGGGCATCGAGCCTGGCCCGGTTGCGCTCGCGCACCTGCGGCATCCTCGACCAGTGCATGCCGGGGCTCAGGTGGTGTTCCTGGTGGTAGCCGTCGTTGAAGGTGAGCAGGTTGTACAGCCGCCCGTAGTGGCTCACCGAATCGGCCGCCCGCTCGCTGGGGTCGGCCCCGTAATGGCGGTAGTAGTTCTGTACGTTCACCATGGTCAGCGCCAGGAAGCAGGCCGGCAGGTAGCTCAGCAGCACCCACTGCCAGGAGATCACCGCGAGCAGCGCGGGGGTGAGCACATGCGCCGCCCGATCCGCCTGGATCAGCCGGAGTTCGCTGCGTCGTCGGTGTTCCCGACGCGAGGCCAGCGAGCGCAGGGTGGTCTCGCCCGCGCCCACCCGCCACAGCCGGACCACGTACGACACTTCCCGTACGCGGTCGATCAACGACTCCAGTGCGCCGCCGAGTGCGTAGCGCAGCAGCGGGGCGTGCTCGCCGTTCCTGCCTCGACGGTAGGTCGACGTGGTGTCGCGGGTGGTGCCGTCCGGGCCCGGGGCGTCGTTGTTGAACCGATGGTGGTTGCGCACGTGGGTGAGCTGGTAGGCCTGCACCGATTGGCCGATGTTGGCCGAATTCAGCACGGACACGGCCGCGTTGAGCCGGTCGGAGGTGAACCACGGTACGTGCGTGAACAGATGGGAGATGACGATGATGTTGTACGCCGTCATCACCGCCAGCGCGGCGGTCCCGCCGGCCTGCGCCGGGACCGAGGCGTCGTCCCAGCGCACGGCCAGCAGCACGGTGACGGCGAACTGGGCCACGCTGAGTCCCAGCAGGAGTGCGTCCTTCGGGGTGTTCCGCCAGATCCTCATCGCCGGGTTCCTCACAGGTAGGATTCGAGGGTGCCGCGGCGGCGTACGTCGAGCGTGGCGCAGTGGAACGAGCCGCCGAAGCTGTTGAAGTTCCGGAAGTCGCACGGGATGGGCGTGAAGCCGAACCTGCGCATCGCGGCGATCATCGGCTCGTCCTGGCGCTCCACGATCACCCGTTCCTCGTCCAGCATCAGGATGTTCATGTTGAGCCACTTGCTGGTCATGTAGAGCGGGTGCCCGTCGGGGATGACCGGCTGCGGGGCCGCCATCACGTCCCATCCCTTGAACAGTTTCGGCACCTCGGGGACGCGCTCCGGGTGGATCAGCAGTTTCCCGGGGGCCATCGGCACCAGGGTGGCGTCGATGTGCATCGGGTGCGCGTCCTTGAACTCGAGGACGTGGATCCGGTATTCGTCGCCCAGGTGGCGGCGCAGCCACTCGATGCCGAAGGTGTTGGTGACGTTGCTCGTCTGGGCGATGATGTCCCGGCCGCACCGGGTGAAGTCGGCGGCGTCGAAGGTGGGTTCGAACTCGGTGACCACCAGCCGGGTCGGCCCGTCCGCGCCGGGGTCGGTCCAGTCCTGGTCGTACTGCTCGTCCTTGAGTTCGGGTTTCGGAGCCGCGCTCCACCTGGCCCCGGCACGGAAGTACTCCTTGAGCAGCGGTCGATAGGCCAGCGTCTCGAAGTAGCGGGAACGCCAGGCCATCGGGCATTCGATGATCTCGTTGCCGACGACCAGCAACGCGTCTCGGGGCATGGCCGCGTACATGCCGGTGCTGGTCCAGTCCAGGGTGCGGTAGGTCTGCTGCTGGGGGATGGGTTCCGGGCGGCGCACGGTCACCCCCTCGGCTTCGAGGATGTGCACGAACTGTTCCAGTTCCCGGCGGGCGGCCTCGACTTGTTCGGGCGGGAAGGGTTGGCCCGCCCGGCTGCGGAAGGTGTCGTGTTGGTCGGCGGGTAGGACCGGGGGCAGGGACATGTGCCACGTGGGGAAGCCGGCTCCGTCGACGATGCCGACGATCACCTCCTCCAGCGGGTCCCATTCGGTGTAGGAGCCGACGGGGTACGCCGAGGCGTCCCGGCGCGGCAGCGGTTCGTTCGGGTTGCCCAGGTCGTCGAGAATCAAGGTCCACTCCTCGTCGGGCGGTTCGGGTGGGTTGCCTCGGTGCCGTCGGCGGCACCGAGGCGGAACTCCGGGACGCCGCGCCTGTTGCGCACGGTGGTCGCCCCGTCACCGATCCAATGTCAGGATCACGGTCCGAGACAAGGTCGCTACGATAAGTTGGCTTGGCGGTCGGGGGTTCGCCGTCCGCGCCACGCGGGCCCGCCGCGCCCGGCCGCCCTCCCGCCGCTCCGTCGCCCGCTTCCGCCGGCCGCCCCCGACCTGCGCCGATGCGCCACCCGAGGGCACCGGGAACGGCCGCAGCCCGACGCCGCCGGCCCGTCCGATCACCGCGCCGAGTCGGTATCCCGGGTGAACCGGCGGCCAAACTGGCCGAATCCAGTCGCCACGGCGCGCCGTCGCGGAACCGAACGACGAGGGGCCCGGGGCCGTGGCGAGATCCTCGCCGTCGGTGCCGCGTGGAGGTCAGGAACTGCGCGGGGTCACCAGGCCCGACTCGTAGGCCAGGACGACCAGTTGCGCCCGGTCGCGGGCGTGGAGCTTGGTCATGGCCCGGTTGATGTGGGTTTTCGCGGTCATCGGGCTGATCACCATGCGGGCGGCGATGTGGTCGTTGGACAGGCCCTGCGCGACCAGGGCCACCGCCTCGCGTTCGCGGTTGGTCAGTTCGTCCAGCCCGGTCCGGGCGCCGGTGTCGAGAGGCTGGGAGACGTACCTGTTGATCAGCTTGCGGGTGATCGAGGGTGCGAGCAGGGCGTCGCCGCGCGCGGCGACACGTACGGCGTGCAGGAAGTCCTCCGGCACGATGTCCTTGACCAGGAAGCCGGCTGCGCCGGCGCGCAGCGCGTCGAAGACGTATTCGTCCATGCCGTAGTTGGTCAGGATGACGACGTGCACCCGGGCCAGGGTCGGGTCCGCGGCGATGCGCCGGGTCGCCTCGATGCCGTCGACGACCGGCATCCGGATGTCGATCAGAGCGACGTCGGGCAGGTGTTCCCTGGCCAGGGCCAGGCCCTCCTCGCCGTCGGCGGCCTCGGCCACCACCTCGATGTCGTCCTCGAGGTCGAGGAGCGCGCGGAATCCGCTGCGAATGAGCGGCTGGTCGTCGACCAGCAGGACACGGATCACGAGATCTGCTCCACGGGGAGTTCGGCCCGGACGCTGAAGCCGCCCTCGCCACGCGGTTCCGCGCGCAGCCGGCCGCCGAGGGCGGTGACTCGTTCGCGCATGCCGAGCAGCCCCACGCCGGGCGTCGGGGCGGTGTCCGGCGCAGCCTTGCCGTCGTCGTCGACGCGTATCGTGAGCACGTCCGAGCGGCAGTCGATCCGGACCGACGCCGTGGCGGCGTCCGCGTGGCGGGTGACGTTGGTGAGCGACTCCTGAACGATCCGGTAGACCGTCCGGCTTAGCGCGGCCGGTACGTCGTGCCGCGGTCCGTCGATCGTCAAAGCCGCGTCCAGGCCGCTCATTCGAAACCGTTCCACCAGTTCCGGGACGTGGTCGAGCCCATGGGGCGGGGTCCGGTCGTCGTCGCGCAGCGCCTCCAGGGTCGCCCGCAGCTCCCGGGTGGCCTCACGACCGGCCTCCCGGATCGCGAGCAGGGCATCCGATACCGGTTCACCGCGCTTGCGGGCCAGGTGGACGGCGACTTCGGACTGCACCTTGACGACCGAGATCTGGTGGGTGAGCGAATCGTGCAACTCACGGGCGATGTGCAGCCGCTCCTCGTCGGCACGGCGTCGTGCGGTCTCCTCGCGGGTGCGCTCGGCCTCGTCCGCCCGCCGCTCGGCCTGCCGCAGCGCTTCGCCCGCGGCGCCCGCGGCGATCAGCCAGGCGATCTCCAGGGCACCGCGCGCCCGCGCGAACGCCTCGCCCGTGTCGTGCGGGCCCGAAACCAGGGCCGCGAGCGGGAGCGCGGCCAGCACCGCCACGCTCGCCACCACGGTGACGGTGCGGTGCCCCTCCCGGACGGCCGCGTACACCGCGAACAGGAACGCCACGGCGGGCACGTCGAAACCGGCCGCCTGGTAGCCCACCGCGCACAGCCCGGTGGCGGCCAGGACGGGAACGGGAGTACGACGGCGCCGGACGAGCGCCAGACCGCCGGCCGCCAACAGCGCGTGGCCGAGCAGGGCCGGGCTCGTGCCGGAGTGCCCCTCGGACAGGCCGGTGACCAGCAGCGTCGCCGCCACGCCGACGGCGATCGCCCAATCTCTCACCGCGGCCGGGACATCGGGCCAACCTGTGCTCATCCGCGCACCCTAGTCGGTCGCCCACACAGCCGAATCCCGCTCGCGGCCGAGCGTCCGGCTACCACGTGCGCAGTACTTTTCCGGCGCCTGCCGTGGCCGCGGCAGCGCGAAGAGTCCGCGTCCGCCGGACGACCCGAGGCGGCCCCGGGGACATGCTCGGGTGGTCCGGTTCGAGCGAGGAAAAGGAACACATCGATGTCCGTGCGCACCGTGCTTGTCGTGGTCGGAGCCGTCCTGATCGGTGGTCTCGCGCTTGCCGAACCGGCGGCCGCGGACCCCTCGGTCCATCCGGTCGCCGCGAGTGTCCAGACCCTGAGCGCCGGACGCATCGGGGCCATCGCGGCCGCACTGACGGGCATCCTCGGTGCGGTGAACGGCGGGCTGGCCCTGGCCCGCCCCGCCGCGGGCGGTCACCTCGGTGCCTGGGTCGCCCGGAACGGGGTCGTCACGGCCCTCGTGGCGGGCTCGCTCGCCATCGTCGTCGGCGCGGTCGTCGCGGCCACTGCCGACGGCGGCCTCGGTAGCGGCAACGGGCTGGGCGGCGCCTACGTCGCCGTGCTGGTCGGCCTCCTCGCCGTCGCCCTGGGCTGGGCGGCCCGGCTCCGCTCCCGCCGCACCGGCTGACCGCACCGCGCGCCCACCGCGGGCGCCCACCTCCCGCGCGACCGCGACCGCGCCCGCGGTCGCGCGGGCCGGGCCGCCGGGTGTGCGCCGCCGGTCGCCCGGGGCGCCGATTCGAACATTCAACCTGGTCAAGTGGCTTGTGCGCCAACACCCTTGGGTGCGTTCGTCGAGGTCGGGGACGAACTCCCTGGTATGGTCCGCCGAGGGTTTCGCCACGCGATGGAGAGGGTTCATGAAGCTGCTCCCGCTGTTCCTCCGGCGGCCGATCGAAGCGGTGTACGAGCGTCGACTGGCCGCCACCCTGGTGGGGCTGCCGCGCCCACAGCACGTCGGGATCATGCTCGACGGCAACCGGCGCTGGGCCCGGCAGGCGGGACACGCGGACGTCCGGGAGGGGTACCGGGCGGGTGGCGCCAAGGCGACCGAGTTCCTGGGCTGGTGCGCGGCCGCGGGGATCGAGCGGGTGACCCTCTTCATGCTCTCCGACGACAACCTCGGCCGCCCTGCTGAAGAACTCGGCCCGCTGATCGAGATCATCGAGGAGACCGTCCGGGACATCACGGCCGAGGGCCGGCCCTGGGAGGTCCAGGTGATCGGCTCGCTCGACATGCTGCCCGGCGCCGGCGCCCGAGTGCTCAAGGAGGCCACCGCCGCGACGGTCGGGCGTGGTGGGCTCAAGGTGGACGTCGCGGTCGGCTACGGCGGCCGGCGGGAGATCGTCGACGCGGTCAAGAGCGCCTTCGAGGCGCACATGGCGGCCGGCGGCGACCCGGCCGAACTGGTCGCGCGGTTCGAGATCGAGGACATCTCCCGGCATCTGTACTCGCCGACCGCCGCCCACACCGACTTCATCATCCGTACCTCCGGCGAGCAGCGGTTGTCCGGCTTCCTGCTCTGGCAGTCCGCGTATGCCGAGATGCACTGGGTGGACTGCTACTGGCCGGCGTTTCGGCACGTGGACTTCCTGCGCGCACTGCGCTCGTACGCGAGCCGCGAACGGCGATTCGGCAAGTGACCGGAGCCGGGGCCGGAGCCGGAACCGGGGCCGATGGTCGCCGCAGCCATGCGTGCTGAACCGGGCCCTCGGTAGTCGATCCGTTCGGACCTGCCCGGCCAGGCGTCGAACGGCGCCGTACGGTCCGGCAGGTCCAGCCGCGCGGCCGGCCGTGGCCGTGCAGCGGCGCGGCGGCCGTTCCGGACGCCGGACGCCGGGCGCCGGACGCCGGGCGCCGGTGCCCGGTGCCGGCCGGGTGCGCAGTCGCCGCCGGCCGCATTCCGGTATCGGATCGACGGGGGAGCGGCACCCCCAACGAAGCGCTACCGGCTCTTCGCCTTCACCCGCAGTACGTTCGCGCTCGCGATCAGGGCGAACGACAGCGCCGTCACCACGCCGAACGAGACCACCAGCGATGTCGCGTGTGCCAACCCGCCGATCAGCGACGGGGCGATCAGGCCCGAGGTGTAGGTGACGGTCGCGACGCCCGCGATGGCCTGGCTCGGATTGGGGCCGCTGCGTGCCGCCGCCGCGAAGGCCAGCGGGACGACGACCGCGACGCCCAGGCCGAGCAGGCCGAACCCTGCCATCGCGAACGCCGGGGCCGGCGCGGTGATCACCAACAGGCCGCCCGCCGTGGCCAGTACGCCCCCGGCGCGGACCGTGCGGACCGGGCCGAACCGGTCCACGACCGGATCGCCCGCGAACCGCCCCACCGCCATCGCCAGCGCGAATGCCGTGGTGGTCGCGGCCGCCAGGCCCGCCGAGGTGTCGAACTCGTCCTTCAGGTAGACCGCCGACCAATCCAGGCTCGCGCCCTCCCCGAACACCGCGCAGAAGCCGACGAATCCGATCAGCAGCGCCGACTTCGGCGGCAGCGCGAAGTGCGGCGGGGCTTCCTCGTCCGGGTTCGGCGGTACGTCCAGCACGCCGCGCGTGGCCGCCAGACCGAGCAGCAGCAACACGACGGCGGCGGCCGGGTGGTGGAGCCGCGCGTCGAGGTCCAGCTGTGCGGCGAGCGTGCCGACGGCGGAGCCGAACAGCACCCCCACGCTCCACATGCCGTGCAGGCCGGACATGATCGACCGGCCCAGCCGGTTCTCGGTCTCCACGCCGAGCGCGTTCATCGCGACGTCGGGCAACCCGGCCGACGCGCCGAACACGAACAGCGTCACGCACAGCACGATCAGGTTCGGTGCGAGCGACGGCAGCACCAGCGCGAGGGTCCACAGCGACAGCAGGATGCGCAGCGCGGGGCGTGCGCCGAGCCGGTGGTTGATCGCCGCGGCGAGCGGCATCGCGAGCGACGCGCCGATCGCCGGGAACGCCAGCGCGACGCCCAACTGCCCCGGGCCGACGCCCGCGTGGTCCTGGATCCACGGCACGCGGGTGGCGAAGCTGCCGGTCACCGCGCCGTGCACGGCGAACACCGCCGCGATGGCCCGGCGCCCGCGGACGACGCGCGCCCGCTCCGTGAGGGCGTCGGCGGGGCCACTACCGGGCGGGGCGGCCGAGGCCGCCGCGGGGACCGCCCCGGCCGCCCCGCCGTCCGTCACCGCCGCTCCTTCGCACCGCAGACGCCGTCCACGTCGCGGGCGTTCGCGGCGGCAGGCTCGGTGGCCTGCCATACGTACGTCCCGCCACCGCCGCGCGGCCGCCGCCTCCGGGCCGCCCGACCGGGCGGATCGAAGGCATCCGCGATGCCGGGCCTCGGGGTGACGGCGGCGACGCCGGTGGAACCGCCGATGCCCATCTCTCGCTCCCGGCCACAGCGGACCGCCTGGATGGCGCCGACGATCCCGGCCGCCTGAATCGCTTCAAAAGACATGAAATCCCCCCGAGTTGCCCGGCTCTGTCCGCCCTGCTACCTGACAATAAACTATCAGGAACCCTGCCTGAAAGAAATATCTGCGAGGATCGACCCCATGCCCCCTGCCTCCCCCAGCACCGCCCGGGCCCACAACGACCGGCTCGCCCTCCGGCTTCTCCAGCAGCAGGGCCCGCTGACGGCGGGGCAGCTCAAGACGCTCACCGGACTGTCCCGCCCGACCGTGGCCGACCTCGTCGAGCGACTACAGAGCTCGGGCCTCATCCACGACGTCGGCGAGTCCGCGACCGGCCGGCGCGGCCCCAACGCACGGCTGTACGGGATCGTCGCCGACATGGCGCACCTGGCCGCGCTCGACGTCCGCAGCGAGACCGTGAGCGTCGTGATCGCCGACCTCCTGGGCACCCGCCTCGGCGACGCCGCCGCACCCATCGACGCCGGCGACGGCATACAGGCGGCCGTCGACCAGACCATCGCCCTCGTCGAACGCGCCGCACGCGACGCCGGCGCCACCCGCCTGCACAGCATCGGCATCGGCGCGCCCGGCCTGATCGACCCCACCACCGGCGAACTGCGCCAGGTACCGAGCCTTCCCACCTGGCACCGCAGCCTCGCCGGCGCCCTCCAGGACCGCCTGCACACCATCGTCCGGGTGGAGAACGAGACCAACCTCGCCGCCCTCGCCGAACGCCGCCTCGGCGTCGCCCGCGACCACGAGACCTTCGTGCTCATGTGGCTCGCCAACGGCGTCGGCGCCGCCGTCGTCCTGGACGGAAAACTGCGCCGCGGCGCATCCGGAGGCGCGGGCGAGCTCGGCTTCCTGCCGGTCCCCGGCACCAAGGACCTGCCCTCGCGCGACGGCTGCGACGGGGGCTTCCACTCCCTCGTCGGCAAACCCGCCGTATGCGAACTCGCCGAACGGCACGGGCTCGGCCACCTCATCCCGGCCGGCCACACCCCGCACGACGCGGCGGTCGAGCCGCTCGGCGCCACCGTCGTCCGTGCCGCCCGGGCCGCCGGCCCCGCGGGCTCCGCCTTCCTGGACGAGTTCGCCGGACGCCTCGCCCTCGGCGTCTGCGCCGTCACCGCCGTGCTCGACCCCGGCTTCGTCGTCCTCGCCGGCGAACTCGGCCACGCCGGCGGTGACGACCTCGCCGAGCGGGTCCAGGCCAAGGTCGCCGAACTCTCCCCGGTCGACACCGTCGTCCGCGCGACCACCCTCGGCGGCTCGGCCGTCCTCCAAGGCGCCCTCTTCGCCGCCCAACAGGCCGCCCAGGACGCGCTGTTCCCCTCCGGCAACTGAACCCGGCAGCGCGGCGCCCGGCCCGGAAAACGCCGAGGCCCGTCTTCGACCCCCCCGCGTCGCGGTGCGCGGCGGGGGATCGGAGACGGGCCCTGGGAGATGTGCGTTCTGCGGGCGCCCGCGGCGGCGTGCCGGTGGTTGCCGACGATCGTGGAGTCGCCGCCGACCGGCCCGCCCGGTCTACGCCGGGCGGCCGGGCGGGAAGGGGGTCAGCCGTGCGGGAAGGTGGTCTTCGCCGGGCGGACCAGGTCGTCCGCGTAGTTCGCGATCAGGTCCAGATTGCGGTCGGCCAGGTGGTCGAAGACCTGGGGGACGTTGGAACCCGGGGTCAGCGATGCCAACGCGCGCTCCGGGTCCAGGCGGGCCGAGACCCAGCCCTCGTGCGAGGAGCCGCGGGCGACCACCTCGGCGCCCGGGGTGACGATCATCGAATTGCCGAAGTACAGCACTCCGGCCGGGTCGCTGCCCGTGGCGTTGGCGCCGATCACGTAGACGTGGTTGTCGTACGCCCGCGCCCGGCAGGTGAGTTCCCACAAGTCGGCGGAGCGCAGCAGGGCCGACGGGCGGCAGATGATCTCCGCGCCGTGCACCGCCTGGATCCGGCTCAGCTCCGGGTAGTCGCCGTCGAAGCAGATGATCATGCCGATCCGACCGAGGTCGGTCTCCACCACGCTGACGTACTCGCCCGGCGTCACCCACCCGCCGCGCGAGCGCAGTTCGGGCCCGAACGGGTGGGTCTTGCGGTAGACGCCCAGGACCCGGCCGTCCGGCCCGGCCAGCACGGACGAGTTGTACACCACGCCCCGGTCGTCACCGCGCTCGTACGTGCCCCACACCAGGTGCACGCCCAACTCCCGGGCCCGCGCCTGGAACGGCTCGGTGAGCGCACCGGGGACGTCGTCGACCAGATCCCACAGCTCCTCGGCGCTCAGCGCCGGGGTGAAGCCGGTGGTCACGCTTTCCGGCAGCACCACCAACTCGGCACCGGTGGACTCGACGCAGCGGCTCACCCAGTCCAGCGCATGGGCGATGTTCGCCTCGACCACCGCCGCCGTGAGCGGTCCGGGCCGGGGCACGACCTGAACGGCCGCCGCCGTGAACGCACGCATGGCTACTCCTTTCCGAAACGATCATCGACCAACGACCAACGACCGACACCGACAACCCGCACCGACAACCCACACCAACGACAGCGACCAGCGACCAGCGATTCGACGACCGACGATCAGCGACGGCGGGCGATCACGCCGCCGACGATCGCGCCGAGCAGCGCCACCGCCGCGCCGAACAGGGCACCCTTCGCGAAGTCGTCGCCGAGCGAGGAGGTCGGGGCCGCATACGCGGCGGCGGTCGGCGCGGCATCCGCGACCGCGGCGCCATCGGCCGTCGCCACCACGGGAGTTCCGTTGACCGCGGCAGGCACCGGCGTCAGCGGCGTCTGCCCGGTCAGGATCTTGTCGACCGACTTGAAGAACTCACCCGCCGTCTTCTTGGCAACACCCGTCAGCATGCGCTGTCCGACCCCGCCGATGACCCCGCCCACCACGGCCTCGGCGTCGTACTCCAGCCGGGTCCGGCCGCCGTCGATGTCCGCCAGGGTCACCTTGACCTCGGCGCTGACCGTGCCCGGGCCGCCCGAGCCGGACGCCTTGAGCATGAACGAGCCCGGCGGTACCTGGTCGGTGAGCTGCACGTTGCCCAGGTAGGTGCCCTTGATCGAGGCGACACCCATCGTCACCGTCATCCGATACGCGTCCGGGCCGGTCTCCTCCAGCTTCTCGCAGCCGGGGATGGTGCGGGTCAGTACGGCCGGGTCGTTCAGCGCCGCCCAGACCTTGTCGGCCGGCGCGTTCAGGATGGCGTTTCCTTGGACCTTCATGGTGCGACGTGCTCCTTAACGGTGGGTGCCGGCGGCATGGTCGGCGCCCCGGCGCAGCGCCGGGATCTCGCCGGCGGCGAACCGCTTGCGCAGGTGGAAGAGTTCGGACGGCTGGATCGGCATCCGCACGATCGGGAAGCCCTCGGCGTCCTCGATCGCGGAGGCGAACACGGCCGCCGCGGGGATCACGCCCGCCTCGCCGGCGCCCTTGATGCCGAGCGGGTTGAGCGGGGAGGGGGTCTCCAGGTGGTCGATCTCGATTTTGGGAATCTCGCTGGCGTACGGCATCAGGAAGTCCATGAACGAGGCGTTGACCAACTGGCCGTGCTCGTCGTACTCCATGCGCTCGTACAGCGCGCCGCCGACGCCCTGGGCGACGCCGCCGTGCACCTGGCCCTCGACGATCATCGGGTTGATCAGGTGTCCGCAGTCGTGCACGACGCAGTAGCGCAGGATGCGGATCTCGGCGGTGTCGGGATCGGTCTCCACGATCACCGCGTGCATCCCGTTGGCGAAGGTGGCGGTCGGCGGCGAGTAGTAGTCGCGGCCCTCCAGACCGGGTTCGTCGTCCTCGGCGACCGGCGGCTTGGAGAAGTCGGCGGCGCCGGTGAGCTGGGTGGCCGCCTGGGAGGCCTCGTCGAAGGCGTAGCGCAGCGGGTTGGACAACACCGCGACCGTGCCGAGCGCGACCGAGGAGCCGGGGCTGCCCTTGACCCGCACGTGACCGTCGACGATCTCCAGGTCGCGCGGGTCGGCCTCCAATGCCTCGCCGGCGATCCGCAGCGCCTTGGCCTTGACGTTGCGTGCGGCCAGGGCGATGGCGTTGCCGCTCATCACCGCCGCCCGTGAGGCGAAGGTGCCGACGGCGTACGGGAATCGGCGGGTGTCGCCGGTGGTCACCGTGACGTCTTCGAGCGGTACGCCCAATTCGTCGGCGACGATCTGGGCGAACACCGTCTGGTGGCCCTGGCCCTGGCTGGTCAGGCCGGTGGCGACGTTGACCTTGCCGGTGGTCTCGATCTGGACGTGGCCGCCCTCGTACGGGCCCACGCCGGTGCCCTCGACGTAGCACGCGACGCCGATGCCGACCCGGCGACCCTCGGCGCGTGCCTGCGCCCGGTAGGTCTCGAACTCGTCCCAGCCGACCAGCTTCTTGAGCGCGTCCAGCGAGGCGGGGAAGTCGCCCGAGTCGTAGATCAGCGGGCGGCCGTCCTGGAAGAGCAGGCCGTGGTCGTACGGCATCTCCTCGGGCTTGATGAAGTTGACCGCGCGCACCTCGGTGCGGTCCTTGCCCAGGTGGTCGGCGATCGCGTCCATCGCGCGCTCCATCGCGAACACGCCCTGCGGGCGGCCGGCGCCGCGGTAGGGGGTGACTATCACCGTGTTGGTGTAGAGGCTGCGGAAGTCCACCCGGTAGGCGCCGGGCTTGTACGGGCCGAGCAACTGGGTGGAGGTGATGATCGGGACGATGATCCCGTACGGCGTGTACGCGCCGTTGTCGTGCAGGATCTCCACGTCCAGGCCCAGCAGTCGGCCGTCGTCGTCGAAACCGACCCGCACGGTCTGCAACTGGCCGCGCTCGTGGGCGGCGGAGATGAAGTGCTCGCGGCGGTCCTCGGTCCACTTGACCTCGTGGTCGAGCAGCCGGGCCGCCCACGGGATCAGGATCTCCTCGGGCCACGGGTGCACGATCTTGACGCCGAAGCCGCCGCCGACGTCGGGGGTCACGCACTCGACCCGGTCCAGCGGCAGGTCCAGCTTGGCCGCGACGGCCGCGCGCACGCCGGTGGAGGTCTGCGTGGAGGTGTACACGCGCAGGCTCGCGTCGGCCGCGTCCCAGCGGGCGTAGACGCCGCGGCCCTCCATCGGCATGCACGCGCTGCGCTCGATGTCGAGCTTCAGCTCCAGCCGGTTGGGCGCGGCGGCGATCGCCGCGGGCGCGTCGCCGACCTCCTGGACCAGGTGCGCGGCGCAGTTGCCGGGAACGTCGTCGTGGACGAGGCGGTCGGCGCGGTACGCGTTCTCGATGCCGACCACCGGCGGCAGCGGTTCGTACTCGACGGTGATCCGCTCGCAGGCGTCCTCGGCCAGGTAGCGGTCCCGGGCGACGACCATCACGACGGCCTCGCCGACGTGGTTGACGAACTCCTTGGCCAGCGGGTAGGCGGTGCGGCCGTGGGTGAGCGCGGGGTGCGGGATGAGCAGCGGGAGCGGTTCGGCGACCCGGCCGGACAGGTCCTCGTAGGTGTAGATCGCGACCAGGCCGTCGACGTCGAGTGCGCCGGTGACGTCGATCCCGGTGACCCGGGCCCGGGCGTGCGGGCTGCGTACGAACGCGGCCTCGTAGGCGCCCTCGCCCAGGTCGTCGAGGTAGCGGCCGTTGCCGACCAGCAGGCGCAGGTCCTCGGTGCGTTGTACGGGTGCGCCGAACATCTTGGTGGTCATCGGGCGTCCCCTTCGGCCTGCTCGCCGGCCGGCACGTCGGTCTGCGTGTCGGACTGCGTGTCGGACTGCTCGGCCCGGCGTTCGTTGGTGATCTCGGCGGCGCGCAGCACCGACTTCACGATGTTCTGGTACCCGGTACAACGACACAGGTTGCCGGAGATGGCCTCGCGGGCCTCCTCCTCGGTGGGCGTCGGGTTCTCCTCCAGGAACGCGGAGACCACGGTCAGGAAGCCGGGTGTGCAGAATCCGCACTGGAGGCCGTGGCACTCGCGGAAGGCCTGCTGCACCGGGTGCATGGTGCCGTCGGCGTCGGCCAGTCCCTCGACCGTGGTGATCTCGTGGCCCTGCGCGCTGACGGCGAACATCAGGCAGCCGCGCATCGGCTTGCCGTCGACCTGGATCGTGCATGCGCCGCACACGCCGTGCTCGCAGCCCACATGCGTGCCGGTCAACCCCAGATCGTGGCGCAGGCAGTCGGAGAGCAGGCGGCGCGGGGTGACGGTGGCGGTGTGCAGGACGCCGTTCACGCTCAGCCGGATGTCGAGGCGTTGCTCGGTGGGGATCTGCGTCTCGGTCATCGGGCGCTCCGCTCGTCGGTGCCGGTGCTGCTCGGTGCGGTGGGGTTCGGGTCGGTCGACGCCGCGCGTTCGGTGGCGGTGCGCAGGGCGCGGACGGTGAGTACGCCGGCCAGCTGGGCGCGGTATTCGGCGGTGGCGTGGATGTCCGGTTCGGGCTCCAGGCTGGAGGACGCGAGCGTCGCGGCGTCGGTCCAGTCGGCGGTGTCCGCGGTGCGGCCGATCAGCGCGTCGGTCAGGTCGAGCACGAGCGGGACGGGGGAGAGCGAGAGGTAGGCGGCGCGGGCCGAGACGATCCGCAGATCGTCGTCGACGGTGACCGCCGCCGCGACGCCGCACATCGCGTAGTCGCCGTGCCGGCGGGCGATTTCCACGAACTCGGTGCCGGTGCGGCCGGGCAGGCGCGGGAAGTGGGCGGCCACGGCCAGTTCACCGGCCTCGATGCACGACTCCAGCGGGCCGAGGAAGAAGTCCTCGGCGGCGACGGTGCGGGTCGCGCCCTTGCGGGCCAGCGTCATCGAGCCGCCGAGCAGGGCCAGTACGGCGGTCATCTCGCCGGAGGGGTCGGCGTGCGCGAGGCTGCCCACCGTGGTGCCGCGGTTGCGGATCACCGGGTGGGCGACCAGGCGCAGGCCCTGGCGCAGCAGGGGCACGACCGCGTGTGCGGCCTCGTCCGCCTCGACCTCGGCGTGCCGGGCGAGCGCGCCCACCGCGACGCCGCCGGGGTCGGTGCGGACGTAGGAGAGTTCGGCGAGCCCGTTGATGTCGACCAGGTGGGCCGGGGCGGCGAGTCTCATGTTGAGCATCGGGATCAGACTCTGGCCGCCGGCGAGGACCTTTCCGTCGTGGCCGACCGCGTCGAGTGCGTCGAGCGCCTCGGCGAGATCGGTCGGTGCGTGATATCGGAATGCCGGCGGCTTCACGGTGTCGTCTCCTCCTGATGTTCGCGTGCGGTGGTGCGCGTCGGGTGGGTCGGCCGTCAGCTCGGCGGCGACGTCTTCGTCGGCGGAGCGGCGGTCGAGCCGGCCGACGACCGGTCCGCGGCCCGGTGTTCCTCCACGGTGCCCAGGGACAGCGCGGTGCCGCCCTCGAGTTCGACGTCGGCGGGGGACTTGGGGTCGCGCATGTGTGCGGGGGCCAGGGCGTGCAGGACGTGGTAGATCACCAGGGTGACTATCGTGCCCAGCGCGATGCCCTCGATGGTGAAGTCGTCGTTGAACTTGATCGCGACGCCGCCGATGCCGATCACGACGCCGGCCGCGACCGGGACCAGGTTGATCGGGTTGGCGAAGTCGACCCTGTTCTCGATCCAGATCTTGGCGCCGAGCAGGCCGATCATGCCGTAGAGCACGACGGTGATCCCGCCGAGCACGCCACCGGGGGTGGCCGCGATCAGTGCGCCGAACTTGGGACACAGGCCGAACAGCACGGCGACCACGGCGGCCACGTAGTAGGCGGCGGTGGAGTAGACCCGGGTGGCGGCCATGACGCCGATGTTCTCGGCGTAGGTGGTGGTGGGCGAGCCGCCGACCGCGCTGGCCATCATGGTGCCCAGGCCGTCCGCGGTGATCGCCTTGCCCAGGCTGCCGTCCAGGTCGGCGCCGGTCATCTCGGAGACCGCCTTGACGTGGCCGGCGTTCTCCGCGATCAGCGCGATCACGGCGGGCAGCGCGACCAGGATCGCCGAGGTCTTGAAGTCCGGGGCGTGCGTGGAGGGCAGCCCGAACCAGTCGGCGGAGGTGACGCCGGAGAAGTCGACCCGGTCGTGCGCGAATTCCTTGCCGTCGTGCTGACCGGGCTGGACCGAGGTGATCTGCCCGAAGCCCTTGTCGAACAGCCACGACATCGCGTAGCCGAAGACCAGGCCGAGGAAGATCGCGATCCGGGACCAGAAACCGCGCAACAGCACGGTCATCGCGATCACGGCGGTCATCGTCAGGATGGCGATCCACTGGTCCTGCGGCCAGTACACCTCGGCCACCACGGGCGCCAGGTTGAAGCCGATCAGCAGCACCACGGCGCCGGTGACCACCGGCGGCAGCGCCTTGTTGACGAGTTCGGCGCCGAGCAGGTGGATCAGCAGACCGGCGAGCGCGAGCACGGCGCCGGCGATCAGGATCGATCCGGTCACGGTCGCGCTGGATCCGCCGGAGGCGCGGATGGTGGCGACCGCGCCGACGAACGCGGCGCTGGTGCCCAGGTAGCTGGGGATCTTGCCCTGCACGATGAGCAGGAAGACCACCGTGGCCAGACCCGACATCATGATCGCCAGGTTCGGGTCCAGGCCCATGACCACCGGGAATACGAATGTCGCGCCGAACATCGCGACGATGTGCTGTGCGCCCAGACCGATGGTCCGACCCCACGAGAGCCGTTCGTCGGGGCGTACGACCTCACCCGGAGGTGGGGTACTGCCGTCCCCGTAGAGCTTCCATCCCAAGCCGAGTGCCATGTTCAGCCGCCTTCCAGGCGTAGGGGGGTGCGAGGACGATTCGCTGTCGCACGACCCGGCACGGTGAGCGCGATCCGGTGGTGTTCGCCGTTCTCGCCACGAGGTTGGGGGAAGGTTATGGACGGGTCGGACACTGCGGCTTGGGTGATAGCTGACAGAGCCGGCCAGGCGGTGTTGTGGAATTCACCCAAGGTTTGTTGCCTTCGTGTGTCGGCGTATGGATGAACAACCAAGGGTCTCTCCGTACGTGCGCGTCACGCTACAGCCCGCGCATGCGGCGCACCTGGAGCGCCAGCATGATGTTGAGCCGCAGATGCGAATCGGTGGTGAAGGCGCCGAGCAGCCGTTCCAGTTTGCCGATCCGGTAGCGCAGCGTGTTGTAGTGGAAATGCAGGATGCGGGCCGTCTCGGCCACGTTGAGATTGGTGTCGAGCAGCACCTCCAGGGTGGTGCGCAGATCGGTGGTCTCCTCGTCCTCGCGACTCGCCAGTTCCCCGAGCGTCTCGCGCATGAAACTGGTCAGTTCGGCGGAGTCGGGGACCAGGCTGAGCAGGCGGTACACGCCCAGGCTGTCGAAGTCGGCGATGCCGCCCGGGCCGTGCATCTGCCGGCCGACCTTGGCCGCGCGGCGGGCCTGTTCGTAGGCTTCGGGCAGCAGTGCCGGGTCGGTGACCACGCGGCTGACCCCGGTGGAGAACGAGCGGCGTCCGCCGCCGCCGTCGCCGGAGACCTGGGCGACCATGTGCCGGACCAGTTCGCCGGGCGGGGTGCGCTCGGAGGCGCCCATCACCACCACGACCTCCTGGCTGTAGCCGACCACGGCCGCACGCGGATCGCGTTCGCGCACGACGATGCCCCACGCGGTGGCGAAGCGTTCGTGTGCGGGCCGCAGGTCGTCGCTCTCCGGGTCGGGGCCCTCGCCGGGTTCGAGCTGCGCGACCACCACGGTCAACGGACGGTCGATCGCCCAACCCAGCGACGCGCAGTGCCGTACGGTGTGCGCCGGGTCGCCGGCCCGGCCGGCCAGCAGGTCGCGCATGAAGTCGCCCTGGTACTTGCTCTCCACCGCGGCGACCGCGAGTTCCTTGGTGATCACCAGCGCCGCGGTGGCGGCGGCGCGTTCCAACACCTGGATGTCGCTCTCGTCGAGCGTGCGTCCGGCGGAGATCAGTACGACCCGGCCGTGGTCGAGGGCGCCGGCCAGGATCGGCACCAGGGCCACCCCCGCGGCCGGTTCCTCCAGGGCCCGCGCACCGTGCTTGAAGCGCTCGACCCGGAACCGGCCCGTGGCGTCGAACACGCCGCGCCCGGACCCCTTGCCGACAGCCTCCGAGGCGGAGGAGGCCAGCAGTCGGCCGTCGGGCGTGGTGACCATGACGGTGCCGCCGAGCAGCCGGCTGAGCTCGTCGGTGATCGCCTCCAGGCCGCCGCCCGCGAGCACCACGCTCACCAGCGCGCGGTGCGCCTCCTCGGAGCGGGCCAGCACCGCGGCCTGCCGGTTGAGGATGTCGGTGAGCACCTGGTTGAGGATGTCGTCGAAGGCGACGTCGTCGGGCAGCCGGATGATCGGCAGGCCCACCCGGTCGGCGGCGTCCAGCATGTCGGCGGGCAACTCGTCCAGGTAGCGGCCCAACTTGATGCCCACCGCGGCGAGCCGGCGCGATTCCAGCTCGGTGACCAGGTCACACAACGACTGCGGGGTCTCGCGCAGCGGGTAGCCGGTGGTCAGCAGGAGTTCGTGCGGCTTGGTCCAGGGCAGGATGTCCGGGACCTCCATCACGTTGAGCCGCTGCACGACGCGGTCCAGTCCGCGCTCGCCGGCCATCAGCCGGGCGCCGGACAGGCTGGAGAGGCTCAGCACGTCGCGGACCGAGACGCCGCGAACGAGCGTGCCGGTACTCGCGGTTCGCACGCCCCCGGGGCTCCCACCAGGACTTGGCAAATTACGCGAATTAAGTGCGTCAAGGTTGGCAACTTGCTCCATTCGAGGACCATAGCCATTGGATTACGTTCACAACAGACATAGAGCCGGTCCGATTCAAGTCGTTCGGGTGAGCGGCCGCACCGCCGCTCACCCGACCCCGGGGCCGCGACCACACCGCGTTCACCATCGGCGCGCACCGCTTCGTTCCGTATCGCCTCGGTTCCGCACCGCTTCGTTTCCGTCGCTTCGATTCCGCACCGTTCCCGGGAGGCACCATCGTGGTACACCCGGGAGCACACGGCGATCCATCGCCGACGGCGACGGTGACGCCGACGGCTGTGCCGGGCTCGGCGTCGGTGCGCATCCGTGCCGCACTGGAGCGGCCGGCGCGACCCGCCCGGGTGCTCGGCGTCTTCCCGGCCGCGATCTACCTGGCCGATCCGGACGGCACCGTGCTCGCGCTGTGCACCCACGACGCGGTCCGGCTGCCCAACGCCCTCGTGCTCGCCGCCCGCACCGCGGCCTCCCCCTTCCCCGCACTGGCCGGCCGCACCGACGCCCGAATCGGCGACGGAGGGGTGCGCCTGGGGGCGCTGGGCGTGACCGCGGTCCGCTGGTGGACCCCGCCGCGCCCGCCCGCACCGGGCGATACCGACACCCGCCGGGCCGGCCGCGCCGCGCTGCGCACCGCACTGGCGCCGGTACGCACCGGCCTGTCCGACCGGGCCCGAACCGACCTGGCCGACCTGGGGCGGTACGCGGCGACCGACCCCGAGCGGGCCGGCGCCGCCGCGCTGCGCCTGATCGGCCTGGGCCCGGGCCTGACCCCCAGTGGCGACGACGCGCTGTGCGGCTTCCTGCTCGCGCGGCGCCTGCTGGACCCCGAACCCACCGGCGCCCGGCACGCGGACGCCCTCGGGGCGCGCGTCGCGGCGCACGCCCCCGGCCGCACCACCGACCTGTCCGCCGCCCTGCTCGGCCACGCCGCCCGCGGCGACGGCTGCGCGCAACTGGTCGACCTGATCGGCGCGGTCGGCCGCGGCACCGACGTACTTCCTCGCCTGCACCACCTGCTGACGGTGGGACACACCTCCGGCGCGGACCTCGCCCACGGCGTCCTGGCCGGGGCCGAGGCGGCCGACGCAGGCGCCGTACCAGCCGTGGCCGCAGCCCCGATCGGGCTCGGCGACGGAACCGAACTCCCGTACCCCGAAGGAAGGAGCGCCCGTGAGCAGCGCGCTTGAGCTGCGCCGCGGAACATACCGAGACTCGGTCAGCCTGATGCAGGTGAGCCGATCGGTATCCGCGGTGGACGGGGTGACCAAGGCGCTCGTCGCCATGGCGACGGAACTCAACGTCGGCCTCTTGGCGGGCATGGGCTTCGACACCCCCGACGGCGCCGGACCCAACGACCTGATCGTGGCGATCCGGGCCGACGACGAGGACGCGCTGCGGCGTGCCCGCGAGGTGCTCGAAGAGGCCCTCGTGTTGTCCACCGGCGGCGGCACCGGGATCGGCTCCGCCGCCGGAGTCCCGCCGCGCACGATCCGCACCGCCGCGGGCGCCGTGCCCGGCGCGAGCCTGGCCCTGATCTCGGTGCCCGGGCCGCACGCGTTCGCCGAGGCGATGGACGCCCTCGAAGCCGACCTGGACGTGCTGATCTTCAGCGACAACGTGCCCGTCGAGCAGGAGATCCGACTCAAGGACCTCGGCCGCGAACGCGGACTCCTGGTGATGGGCCCCGACTGCGGCACCGCGCTGGTCGGCGGGGTCGGCCTCGGCTTCGCCAACTCGGTGCGTCCGGGCCCGATCGGCATCGTGGCCGCCTCCGGCACCGGCTCGCAGGAACTGATGTGCCTGCTGCACGCGGCCGGCAGCGGCGTCAGCCACTGCCTGGGCGTGGGCGGACGCGACCTGAGCGAGGCGGTCGGCGCCCGCTCGACCCGCCAGGCGCTGGCGATGCTGGACGCGGACCCGGCCACCGAGCTGATCGTGGTGGTCTCCAAGCCGCCGGCCGACTCGGTCGCGGCCGAGGTCGAGCGCTACGCCGCGACGCTGACCACCCCGGTGCAACTGGCCTTCCTCGGCCAGGGCCGCGAAGACCTGACCGCCGCCGCGACCAAGGCACTGGCCGCGATCGGCCACGCCGGCGTCCAGGACCGGGTCTGGCGACCCGAGCCCGCGGCCCCCGCCCGCACCGGCGCGCTGCGCGGGCTGTTCTGCGGCGGCACGCTGTGCGACGAGGCGATGATCATCGCCGCCGACCGGCTCGGGCCGATCGCGTCCAACATCCCGCTGCGCGCCGACTGGGCGCTGCCCGCGGATCTGCACACTGCCGGGCACCTGATGATCGACTTCGGCGACGACGGGCTGACCGCGGGTCGCCCGCACCCGATGATCGACCCCAGTCTGCGCCTGGAGCGACTCGCCGAGGAACTGGCCGACCCGGCCTGCGCCGTCGTACTCCTGGACGTCGTGCTCGGCCACGGCGCACACCCGGACCCGGCCGCCGACCTGGCCGAGGTGCTGCGCGCGGCCGGCCCGAACGCGCCCACCGTACTGATCTCGCTGTGCGGCACCGACCTGGACCCGCAGGACCTGGAGGCCCAGGCCCGCACGCTGACCGCCGCCGGCGCCGAGGTCCACCTGTCCAATGCCGAGGCCGCCCGGCGCGCCGTGGCGATCGTAGAAGGGCTCGACGCGTGAGTGCTCCCAACCCCCGAGGCAGCGCGCTGCTGACCCGCGACCCGTCGGTGGTGACCGTCGGCGCCGAACTGCTCGCCGACGCGCTGGCCGCCCAGGCCGTACCGGTGACCGCCGTCGACTGGCGCCCGCCGCTGCCCGGCACCGCCGACGCGCTGGCCACGGTGCTTGCCGACGCGCGCCGCGAGGCGGCCAACAAGGTCGCGATCGAGCGGGTCCTGGCGTCCACGCCGCACCTGGTGGACGTCAAGCCCGCGAGCGAGGCACTGGGCCTGACGGCCGGTCAGTTCCGGCACGCCGGACCGCCGATCGACTGGGCCCGGGCGTCGGGTCCGATGCGCGGCGCGCTGATCGGCGCGGTGCTCTTCGAGGGCCTGGCCGACTCGCCCGAGGCGGCGGAGAAGTTCCTCGCCGAGGGCCACGCCGAGCTGGACTCGTGCCATCACCACCACGCGGTGGGGCCGATGGCGGGCGTGGTCAGCCCGTCGATGTGGATGTTCGAGCTGGAGGACACCACCCACGGCACCCGCGCGTGGTGCTCGCTCAACGAGGGCCTGGGCAAGGTGCTGCGCTACGGCGCGTACGGGACCGAGGTGATCGACCGGCTGCGCTGGATGTCGGCGGTGCTGGGCCCGCTGCTGCGCACCGCGGTGCGTGCGGGCGAGCCGATCGACATCCGGGCGATCATCGCGCAGATGTTGCAGATGGGCGACGAGGGCCACAACCGCAACCGCGCGGGCACCCTGATGCTGCTGCGCGAACTGCTGCCGAACATGATCGACAGCGGCGCGCCGACCTCGGACATCGCCGAGGCCGCCCGCTTCGTCGGCGGCAACGACCACTTCTTCCTGAACCTGGACATGCCCGCCTGCAAGCTGGCGATGGACGCCGGCCGCGACGTGCCCGGCTCCTCGCTCGTGGTGGCGATGGCCCGCAACGGCACCGACTTCGGCATCCAGGTCTCCGGCACCGGCGACCGCTGGTACACCGGCCCCGCCGAGGTCCCGGACGGCCTGTACCTGGGCGCCTACGGCCCGGACGACGCCAACCCGGACATCGGCGACTCGGCGATCACCGAGACCGCCGGCATCGGCGGCTTCGCGATGGCCGCGGCGCCGGCGATCGTGCGGTTCATCGGCGGCGAGGTGGACGACGCGCTGGCCGCGACCCGGCGGATGTACGAGATCACCCTCGCGGAGAACCCGGCCTACCAGATCCCGGTGCTGGACTTCCGCGGCACACCGACCGGGATCGACGTGACCAAGGTGGTCCGGACCGGCATCCTGCCGCAGATCAACACCGGCATCGCCGGCAAGGTCGCGGGCACCGGCCAGGTCGGCGCGGGTCTGGTCACCCCGCCGGCGGACTGCTTCGTCGCCGCGATCGAGGCACTGGCCGAGGCGGCCCCGCCGATCGGCTGAGGCATACGACGGAAGGAGCCCGCCACGCGATTCGCGCGGCGGGCTCCTTCGTGCGTGGCGCTCCGCTTCGGGTGTGGTGTTCTGCCTGAGGTGCCCAGTGGTGTGCCTGAGGTGCTCGGTCGTGTGGTGCCCGGCCTGTGGTGCCCGGCCTGAGGTGCTCGGTCGTGTGGTGCCCGGCCTGTGGTGCTCGGTCGTGCGGTGCCCGGCCTGCTCGGTCGGGTGGATGCCGGACTTCGCTGCTCGGCCGTGTGCTGCTCGCCCACGTGGTGCCCGGCCGGTGTTCCTCGGCCGTGTGGTGCTCGGCCCGGCCGCCCGGCCCGCGGTGCTGCGCCGCGTGGGTTCAGCGGTGGATGCGGCCGTCGGTGAGCGACAGCGGGCGGGCGGAGCCGCCGTGCCGGGCCTGGATGATCTCGGCCAGTACCGCGATCGCGGTCTCCTGCGGTGTGCGTGCGCCCAGGTCCAGGCCGATCGGGGAGTGCAGCAGCGTCAGCTCGGCCTCGGTCACGCCCGCCTCGCGCAGCCGGACCAGCCGGTCCGCGTGCGCACGTCGACTGCCCATCGCGCCGACGTAGGCGACCGGCAGCCGCAGTGCCCGGACCAGCACCGGCACGTCGAACTTGGGATCGTGGGTGAGCACGCACACCGCCGTACGCCCGTCCACCCGGGTGCCCGCGAGATAGCGGTCGGGCCAGTCCACCACCAGCTCGTCGACGTCCGGAAAACGCTCCGCCGTCGCGAACACCGGGCGCGCGTCGCACACGGTCACCCGGAATCCGGCCAACGCGCCCATCCGGGCCATCGCCACCGCGTAGTCGTTGGAGCCGAACACCAGCAGGCGCGGGCGCGGCACGTACGAGCGCACGAAGACGATCTCGTCCTGCCGCACGCCCAGCGCCTCGACCGGGACCAGCGCCTCGCCGTCGGCGCGGACCAGGGTGGTCCGGTCGGCCGCGAGCAGCTCGCGCAGCGCGAGCACGACCGGGCCGCTCTCCTCGTCGCCGGCCGCCTCCCGGTCCGCGCCGACCACCACCCGGGTGCCGAGCCGATCCGCGTCGGGCGTGGCGACCACGGTGGCCACCGCGAGCGGCCGACCCTCGCGCAGCGCGGCGATCAGCTCGGGGAACTCCGGATACCGCACCGGGTCGACCGGCTCGACGTACACCTCCAGCGTGCCGCCGCAGGTCAGACCCACCATCAGCGCGTCGTCGTCGCTGATGCCGTAGGCGGCGGTGCGCGGCCGCCCCTGCGCCATGACCTCCAGCGCCAACTCGTACACCGCGCCCTCGACGCACCCGCCCGACACGCTGCCCAGCGCCACACCGTCGGCGGACACCGCCATCACCGCGCCCGCGTCGCGCGGGGCGCTGCGCAGCGTGGACACCACCGTGGCCAGCGCGAAGGTGCGCCCGTCCCGATACCACGTCTCCAGTCGGTCGAGCAGTTCACGCATCGTCGTTCACCCGGTCCGTCGCTCGTCGACCAGCAGTGCACACAATTCCTCCAGCGCCGCCAGGCTGTGCCCGGCGACAAAGTCGTCAACGTACGGCAGAGCCGCGGCCATACCGCCCGCAAGGGGTTGATACCCCTCCCGGGCCCGGTGCGGATTCACCCAGATCACCCGATGGGCGAGCCGATGCAGCCGGGCCATGCCCACCGCGAGCCGGTCCGGGTCGCCGCGCTCCCACCCGTCGGAGGCGATCACCACCACCGCGCCGCGGGCCACGCCGCGTCGGCCCCAGCCCGCCAGGAACGCGTGCAGCTGATCGCCGAGCCGGGTGCCGCCGCTGAAGTCGGGCACCACGGCGGACGCGGCGGCCAGCGCCCGATCCGGGTCGGTGTGGCCCAGCTCGCGGCTGATCCGGGTCAGCCGGGTACCGATGGTGAACACCTCGGTACCGCGGCGCCGACGAACCGCGGCATGGCCCAACCGCAGCAGCGCGTCCGCGTACGGTGCCATCGAGCCGCTGACGTCGAGCAGCAGCACCAGCCGGCGCGGCCGCACGACCCGCTCGGTGTGCCGCAGCCGGTCCACCTCGCCGGTTCGCAGCGCCGCGCGCACCGTGCGGGTGCGGTCGATCCGGCCGTGTCGGGCCGGCCGCCGACGCCGGGTGCGGCGCATCGGCGCGGCCGGGCGCAGCAGCGCGAGCAGGCGGCGCAGTTCGGCGCGCCCGGCCGGATCCAGCGCGGCGATGTCGCGCCGGCGCAGGACCTCGGTGCGGTCGGCCGCCGCGACCCGGGGTTCGGGCTCGGATTCGCCGGACTCCGGGGCCTGCTCGATGCCCGGCAGGCCGACCGCGCGCTCGATGTCCACGGCGGGCCTACGGCGGCCCGGCGGCGGTTGTTCGCAGCCGAAGTACGCGGTGAACGCGGCGTCGTAGCGGGCCAGTTCCTGCGGGCCCGAGCACAGCGCGAGCCGACCCGCCCAGTACGTGCCCGCCCGCCCGTCGGCGCCCAGCTCGGCCGCGGCGGTCAGGAAGACCTGCACCCGCCCGGGGTCGGCCGCGACACCGGCGGCCCGGACCGTGCGGGCGAAGGCGACCAGGGTCTCCACCCCGTCGCGGCGCGTCGGCGCGGCCGCGGCGGCACGCACCGTGGCGGCGTCGAGCGGGCGGGGCCCGGCCATCTCAGTCGCCCGCCGCGAGCAGCCGGCCGAGCCCGGCCGTGTGGATGGCGTCCAGGTCCTCGCGATGCTTGAGCACCGTGCCCAGGGTGCGTGCCGCGCTGTCCGGGTCCAGGTCGCGCACGCCCAGCACGAGCAGTGCACAGGCCCAGTCCAGCGTCTCGGACACACCGGGCGGCTTGACCAGGTCGGTCGCGCGCAGCCGGCCGACGGCGCGGACCACGTCCTCGGCCAGTCGGGCGCTCACCTCGGGCAGCCGGCGGCGCACGATCGCCACCTCGTGCGCGTGGTCGGGGTGGTCGAGCCAGTGGTAGAGGCAGCGCCGCTTGAGCGCGTCGTGCAGTTCGCGGGTGCGGTTGGACGTCAACACCACCAGCGGCGGCACCTTCGCGGCGATCCGGCCCAGTTCGGGCACGGTCACCGCGAAATCGGACAGTACCTCCAGGAGGAACGCGTCGAACTCGTCGTCGGCCCGATCCACCTCGTCCACGAGCAGCACCGCCGGTGCCGCCTCGATCGCCCGCAGCACCGGCCGGGCGATCAGGTAGCGCCGGTCGTACAGCCCGGCCTCCAGGGTCGCGGCATCGGTCTCGCCCGCCGCGCCGGCCGCCCGCAGGTGCAACATCTGACGCGGGAAGTCCCAGTCGTACAGCGCCTGCGAGGCATCCAGGCCCTCGTAGCACTGGAGCCGGAACAGCGGTACGCGAAACGCGTCCGACAGGGCCTGGGCGAGTGCGGTCTTGCCCACCCCGGGTTCGCCCTCCACCAGCAGCGGCCGGCCCATCCGCAGCGCGAGCCAGGCGGCGGTGCCGATGCCGTCCCCGGCCAGGTAGTCCACACCGTCCAGCCGGGCGACCACAGCCTCGGGCCCGTCGACGTCCTCGCCGTCCCACCACGCCTCCGCCACGGCACACCTTTCGACACGCGTACGGCCCGGCCCGTCCGGGACGGGCGATCGGTGTTCAGTACATGCTGTGCAGGCCGCGTCCACGACGGCAACATCTGCCAAAGCATGGCGCGATCCCTGCACAACCGTGCCGGGGCGGTCCGGTCGGCGCCGGATGTGTCCGGCGACGTCCGGGTCCGTCGCCGTCTACAACCAGCGCGGTAGACGCAAGTGGACCGTGGGTTTGACGACCGACCCTCGATTGCGGGCTACGCTGCGCCGATGCGGGCGCGAACGCTGTGGAGTAGGCAGGCCTTCATCCTTCCGCCGATCGTGGTGGACGCGATCCTGGCGTTGTCCTACATCGTGGTCAGCCTGCTGCTGGCCCGCGAGGATCCCACCGGAAACTGGCGCAGGACCGACACGTGTGGCTTCGTGCTGATCGTGGTGATCAACCTGCCGCTGATCCTGCGCCGACGTGCTCCGATCCCGGTCCTGCTGGTCGTGCTCACCCTCCAGGTCTGGTACATCGCCCTGGGCTACTGGCCGGTGGTGAACTCCCTCGGCACGCTGATGGCGATCTACACCGTCGCCGCGCACCGTCCCGTCCGGGTCCTGCTCTGGTGCGTGCCGGCGGTGAGCGCGACCTGGCTGTACGCCGGACTGGCCGCGGACGGCGGCTCGATGGCCACCGTCGTCGCCCAGGCCCTGGTCATCCCGCCGGGGATCTGCTGGTTCGGCATCGCGGCCCGGCGGCTGGGCGAACGCAACGCGCAGTACGCGGTGTTGACGGCCCGGCTGGCCCGCGAGCAGGAGGCTCGGGCCCGGCGCGCGGTGACCGACGAACGGGTGCGCATCGCCCGCGAGTTGCACGACGTGGTCGCCCACCACGTGTCGGTGATCTCGGTGCAGGCGGGCCTGGCGGAGTATGTGCTCACCTCCGATCCGCCCACCGCAGAGGCGGCGTTGCGCACGATCGGCGAGACCACGCGCGAGACGCTGGACGAGATGCGCCGGATGTTGATGCTGCTGCGGGCGGACGGCGAGGAGACGAACCCGGAGGATGCGCCGCCGGACGCCGCGCGCGGGCGGACCGCCGACGATCGGCTGGATCCGGCGCCGGGTCTGGCCCGGTTGCACGAGGTGGTGCGCCGGATCCGGGCGGCGGGAGTCGACGTGCGACGCCGGACGGTGGGCATCGAGCGCCCGTTGTCGCCGGGCATCGAGTTGTGCGCGTACCGGATCGTCCAGGAGGCCCTGACCAACGTGCTCAAGCACGCCCGAACCGCCCGGGTGGACCTTTTGGTGGACTATGGGCCACACCACTTGCGCATCACCGTGACCGACGACGGCGGCGAGGGGCCGATAGTCGCACCGCACGGGTCGGATCCGGGCACAATCGGTGGGGTGGCGGCGCACGGGTTGATCGGCATGTCCGAGCGCGCCAAGCTCTACGGCGGGACGCTCGTTGCGGGACGGCGACCCGAAGGGGGATTCGAGGTCGTCCTCGTCCTGCCGATCCCGGCCGAGCCCGTCGGGAGCGCGGGGGACGTCTAGGCCGCCTCGTACCGACGTGACGGAAGGAACGACGGGGTGACCAAGGTATTGGTGGTCGACGACCAGGTCTTGATCCGGGCGGGACTGGCCGCGTTGTTACGCGCGGCCCCGGGGATCGAGGTGGTCGGGGAGGCATCCGACGGGGCCGAGGCCGTCGACATGGCCGCCAAGTTGCGGCCCGAGTTGATCCTGATGGACATCCGGATGCCCGGGGTGAGCGGCGTGGTCGCCACCGAACGCATCCTGGCCGCCGCCGAGGGCACACCGCCCCGGATCGTGGTGCTGACCACGTTCGATCTGGACGAGTACGTCTATGCCGCGCTGCGGGCCGGCGCGTCCGGGTTCCTGCTCAAGGAGATCGGCCCGCAGCGGTTGCTGGCCGCGATCGATGCGGTGATGGCCGGCGACATGCTCTTCGCGCCCAGTGTCACCCGGCGGCTGATCGAGACCTACGTCTCCTTCGCCGACGCCGCCGGCGGTGGCGACGTGCCGCCCGACCTGGAGGCGTTGACCGGACGGGAGTTGGAGGTGCTGCGCCTGGTCGGCAGGGGCATGGCCAACAACGAGATCGCCGGCACGCTGGTGGTCACCGAGTCGACGGTCAAGACGCACTTCAACCGCGCGCTGGCCAAGCTGAACCTCTCCAGCCGGGCCCAGGCGGTGGTGTTGGCCTACGAGACCGGCCTGGTCACACCCGGCGGCCGGCGCTGATCGACGGACATGGCGGCTGCGACGGCCCGGGTCACCCGGGTCCGTCGCCGGACGGTCGCTCCGTCGGGGCCGCCGGCCCCGCGAACTCCGCCAACGCCGCGAGCTTGGCGAGCACCTTCGGGTCGAGCGCGGCGGCGATCGGGCGGCTGTGCCGGGCGGAGAGCTCGGTGAATCGCTCCTGGAACCAGGCGCGGACGGCGGCGACGCGCGCGGCCGGCGCGCCGAACCGGCTGAACTCGACCTCCTCGCGCTCGGTGACGTGCTTGAACGCGGTCAGGAAGTCCTCGGCACGCAGCTCCGGATCGTGCGCCAGGGCCAGGTCGATCAGCCGGTCGGGGTCGTAGCGGTCGGCGAGCGCGAAGACGTCGAAGGCGTCCCGCACTTGCGAGCGCAGGACCAGGGTGACCAGCTTGGCCGCGGCGAGGTCGTCGGGATGCAGCACCGAAACGCCGGCCACGACGACGGGCTCGTGGGTGCGGGGCGCGACGTGCAGGGTGAGCGGCGTGCCGCGCCCGGCCCCGGCGGGCCGCACGTTCATCCGCACGAACGCCTTGCCGGTGGCCCTGCCGTCGACGGAGACGCGGCACCCCCGCTCGGTCAGGGCCGCGGCGATCGCGGTGCGGGCGGCGGTGAGCCTCCCGGCGTCGCGGGCGGCGAGGGCGAAGTCGACGCCGTCGCCGTCCCGGTCCGACAGGCCGTGCCGGCGCAGGCCCCGGACGCCGGCCAAGGCGAGGCCGAACGGCTCGCCGGCTGCCGCGACGGTGTGGATGAGCTGTTCTTCGGGGCTGTGCCGCACGGTGTCCGGTCCTTGGCTTCGGGGCTTCACAGGTTACGTGTGCCCCTGCGGCCCGGGCCGGCGCGGCGTCCGGATGCGACTACTCCGGGGGGTGACCCGTTCCGTTCGGCTACCGCGCCGGTTGCAGCCACCCCTCCACCCGGGACGGGATGCCTCCGCGGAGCCGGGCTGCTTGGCTGGACCCACGGCGGTTCGCCGGGCCTGCCCCGGACACCCGGCCCCCGCCGCTCGGCATGAGCTCGTACACGGGGGTGAGCTCAGGCCGGGCCCAGGGGTGGCCGGTGCGGGGCTCGCGCACCGGCCGGCCTGCCGTACCCGGCCGCCCGGGCGCCGGGATCCGTCACCTGCGCCGGCGCAGCGTGTGTCGGTGCAGCCGGCGCGGGACCCGCAGCAGCCGGTCGGTGGGCGCCACCGCCCGGCGGATGCGCTCGCGCACCGCCGGGCCGGGCCGGACGACCGCGGCCCGCAGTCGGCGCTCCGCGGCGAGCCGCCGGCGGCGCTCGTCGATCCGCTGCGCCAGGTCGCCCGGGGTGCCCGCGGGTCGGGTCTCGTCGATGAGCTTGTCGACCGCGGTCAGCAGGGTGCCGTACAACTCCCAGCGGTCCGGGTTCTCGATCGAGTCGGCGAGCAGAATCGCCTCGGTCCGCGAGCGGTCCGCGTCCGCCTCGGCCAGCCGGTCGCGCAGCCTGTCCTCGGCCCGGGCGGAGTCCTCCGGGAGATCCTGGCCGTGCAGCACCACCAGGTGGCTGTACGCGGCGAACAGCGCGGCCAGCGAGCGGAACAGGCTGCGCAGCGACTGCACGGTGGCCAACGGGATCTCGGCGTAGGCCGGTTCGCCCCGCTCGCCCCGCGCATACAGGCCACCCAGCGCCCGGCACGCCATGCGCAGCGCCACCGCGCTGATCTCGGCGGTGTCCAGACCGCTGCGCAGCGCGAGCACCCGCACCGTGGCCCGCCGGCCGCGCGGGTTGAACCGGGTGCCCTCCTCGGCGGTGGACAGCGTCGCGTCCACCCGCACGATGTCCCGGTCGATCCGGCGGGCCTCCTCCAGCCAGCCGTGCGCCCGGTCGTGGCCGAGGTCGTCGTCGAGTTCCCCGGCCATGGTGTCCAGGAGCCGGATCAGCGCGTCGAAGGCGGACAACACCGCCTCGTTCGCGGGCCGCACGTGCACGGGCGGTGCCAACACCAGGGAGAACACCATGCCGACGGCCGCGCCGATCAGGGTCTCCGCAACCCGGTCCCACGCGGTGTCCGCGACCTGGCTGACGCCGAGCACGATCATCGCGCTGATCGCCACCTCGTTGATCGAGTCGCCGAGCCGGATCAGGTGCCCCAGACCGAGCGAGGCCAACAGCAGCAGGGTCAGACTCCACCAGTTGAGCCCGACGGCCTCGCTGAACAGCACCGCGATCAGGACCCCCGAGACCACGCTGGCCACCCGCTGGGCGCCGGTGGTGAAGGTCGCGTACGAGGTGACCTGGACGACCAGGAGCGCGGTGAGCGGGGCCAGGATCGGCTGTGGATCGGCGCCGGCCAGCAACAGCGCGGCGACGTACGAGGTCACCGCCGCCACGGTGGTGCGCAGGACCTGGGCGATCAGTGAGGTCTCGCTCTCCTTGACCCTGGACAGCGCCGCGGCGAGATCGACTTCCGACGGCATGCGGCTCCTTTCTTCTCTCCCCGGACTCCGGTGGGCCTCGGAGCTCTCGGGTGGCCCTCGGGACCCTCGGGCGGGCACATCTCCCACGTATGCCCTGTTCGCGTCTCGCACACCACGCGCTTGGCGATCACCCAGGAAATCGGGACGTGTAATATCCCGACCATGCACATGGGCGAGGGCGTGGAGTGGGGACTGCACTGCTGTCTGGTGCTGGCCTGGCTGGAGGCGGAGGGGCCGGTCTCGACGGCGACGCTCGCCACGTGGTTCGAACTGCCTCCCGCCTATCTCAAAAAGCGACTCCAGGCGTTGGTGCGGGCCGGGATCCTGACCTCCAGCGCCGGTGCGCGCGGCGGCTTCCTGCTGGCCCGCCGACCCGAGGCGATCACCCTGCTGGACGTGGTGGTGGCGGTCGAGGGTCCGGACGACCTGTTCCGCTGCACCGAGATCCGGCAGCGCGGCGACGGGATCGACCCGGCGGCGGCCGAGTTCCGGGTCGCATGCGGGGTGAGCACGCTGATGCGCCAGGCCGAACTCGTCTACCGACGTGAACTCGCCGGGCGCACACTCGCCGACGCCCTCGCGGCGGCCTCGCCGACGGCGGCGGAGCGGGCCCGGCGCAGATATGCCCGAATGGCCGGCTGAGCCGGTCGCGTCGGATCTTCCGCAACTCCACGACCCCCTTGTCTTCTCTTCTCTCTGTCTCTCCTCGCAGGAGCTGAATCGGGACATTGCATGTCCCGTTCATTCATCACATCAGGAGGCGAACCATGTCCGAGACCTCGACGACCCGCCCGCCCGGGACGCCGACACCGGCGCGGGCGCCGGACTCGACCTCGGCCCCGGCCGAACCGGGTTCCCGTGGGCTCGTTTCGATCCTCGTGCTCGCGCTCGGCACCTTCGCCGTCGGTACGGACGCGTTCGTCGTGGCCGGCTTCCTGCCCGAGATGGCCGGTTCGCTGCACGTGTCGGAGAACGCGGCCGGGCAGTCGGTGACCGTCTTCGCGGTGGCGTACGCGGTGGCCGCGCCGATCCTGGCCACGCTCACCGCGCGGCTGCCCCGCCGCGGCCTGCTGGTCGGCGCCCTGTTGGTGCTGGCGGTGGCCAACCTCGGCTCGGCACTCGCGCCCGACCTGCCGGTGCTGATCCTCACGCGGGTGTGCGCCGCCGTCGGCGCGGCGGCGTTCACCCCGAACGCGGGAGCGGTCGGCGCCGCCCTGGTCCGTCCCGAACTGCGCGGCCGGGCGCTGGCCGTGGTGATCGGCGGGCTCACCGCGGCCAGCGCCCTGGGGGTGCCGTCGGGCACCGCTCTCGGCCGGCTGACCGACTGGCGGATCGCCCTGGCCGGCGTCGCCGGGCTGTGCCTGCTGATCGCCGTCGCGGTCCGCGTGATCATGCCCGCGCTGCCGGGCGCCGAACGGGTGCCGCTGCGGGCGCGGCTCGCGGTGCTGCGTCGGCCCGGGGTGCTGACGGTGCTGCCGCTGACCGTGCTGGGCATGACCGCCGCGTACACCGCCTACGCCTACAGCGTGCCCGCCCTGGCCGCGGTCGGGGTGACCGGTTCGGCGGTCGCGTGGATGCTGGTTCTGTACGGCGCGGGCGCGGTGCTGGGCAACCTGGGCTCCGGGCAGGTCACCGATCGCCGCGGCCCGCTGCCGGTGTTGGCGGTGATCTATCCGGTGATGGCCGTGGCGCAGGCCGTCCTGGTCGTCCTGGCCGGCCCGGCGGCAGGCGATCCGCCGGCGGCCCTGGTCGGCGTGTTGGTGTTCGGGTGGGGCGCCGCCTCGTGGGCGCAGACTCCCCCACAGCAGCACCGGCTGATCGAGGCGGCACCCCAGGAGGTGCCGTTGGTGGTGTCGCTGAACGCGTCCGCGATATACCTGGGCATCGCGCTGGGCACCGCGATCGGTGGGACGGTGCTGACCCGCGGTGCCGCCACGATGTACCTCGCGGGCGCCGGGATCGCGGTGGTGGCCTGGTTGTTCCTGCTCGGCACGACGCGGCGCGGGGCCGGTCGAGGGTGACCGCGGCCCGCCGCCGGGCCGGTTAAGGGACCGTCCGGCCGAGTGCGTCCGCGCACCCGGCCGGACGGCCCCCCTCACATACGGTTCAGCGACACAGGGCCGTGTTCACGACGGTGTCGACACGCTCCCTGGCTGCCTCGCCGGACAGTTGCATGGTCACCGCGACGTTGACGGCGCGGCCGTCGTCGGTGGCTCCGCCCCGGGTCTCGTAGCCCGGGAAGCTGCCGCCGTGGCCCCAGTAGAGGCGGCCGTCCGCGCACGGCAGCGGCTTGCTCACGAGCCCCAGTCCGTAGCGGGCACCGGGACCGAAGGTGGCTTCGGCGGGAACGGTGGTGCGCATCTGGGCGAGTTGGGCCGGCGGGAGGAGTCGGCCGGCCAGGAGCGCGGTGTAGAACCGGTTGAGGTCGGAGTTGGTGGAGATCAGCTGACCTGCCGCCCAGCCCCAGGACGGGTCGATCTCCGTGATGTCGCGCAGCGGCGCGCCGGGCGCATCGCGGTAGTAGCCCTTGGGGTGGGGCTCTCGGATCGTGGCATCACCGGGGGCGGGGAAGTAGGTGTGCCGCAGCCCGATGCGCTTGATGATGCGTCGGTCCATCTCCTGGGCGAGGGGCCGGCCGGTGACCTTCTCGACGATCAGGCCGGCCAGTACGTAGTTCGTGTTGCTGTACGCCCACTTCTTCCCGGGGGCGAAGTCGGCTTTGTACCGGAGGGCGATGTCGACGAGTTCGCGGGGCGCGAAGTATCGGACCTCCTCGCCGAGATGGTCGCTGTAGTTGGGCAGACCGCTGGTCTGCTGCAGCAGTTGACGGACGGTGATGTTGCGTCCGTCGATGTCCTCCCCGCGGACCAGATCCGGGAGATAGGTGTCGACCTTGGCATCGAGGTCGATCCGGCCTTCGCCGACCAGTTGCAGCACGACCACCGCGGTGAACGCCTTGGTGTTGCTGCCGATCCGCACCTGACCGTCCTCGGGCACCTTCGCGCCGGTGGCGGCGTCGCCCACTCCCGCGGTGTAGGTACGGGTGTGGCCGGCACGGTCCCGGACACTCGCCAGCCCGGCGGGCAGGTCGTCGGAGCGCACCAGCGCGCTCAGGCTCTGCCGGACGCTGTCCGGCCTGCCGCCGGCGGACGCCGAGGGCGGTACCAGGACCCCCATCGCGATCACGCCGACTGCCATCGCGGCGGCGACCGGCGCAACCTTGCGCCGACCGTCCTGCGCCTGCCCGGAAGAACGAAACCTCTGCCATGCCTGCTGTCGCACGAGCCGAACTCCTACGGAATCTCTGGGGGACCAGCGGGATTTGCCGGCCCCAGCATCTCCGGATGCGACCGCCCGGGACGAGCGTGCCACCCGGCCACTCCCGGTAGTGCTAACCCCCCCGGTACGGTCGGCCGGTGTACGTCCGTCATCGCCCCGGTTCGGTGCGATCGCTGTGTGTGCCGCCGGGCGGCAGTGTCACGGTGTCGCCCCCACAGGTCCTCGGGCACTGCTGCCCGGACCCGGGACTCGTGCGCACGGCCCGGTTGCGTGGCTGGTGCGACGCGCCAGGATGGAAGTGGTGCCATCCCACTGGTGACATCGGCACACCTGGAGGACCGTCATGGCCATTTTGATGCAGGTCGATCTGACGGGGGTCGACACGGAGAAGTACGACAAGCTCTCCGCGCGGGTGCAGTCCGGCGAGATTCCGGCGACGGGATGCCTGGCTCATGTGGCGATCGCGACGGGCGACGGCGTACGCGTCATCGACCTGTGGGAGTCGCAGGCGGCGATGGAGGCGTTCACCGCCCGCCTGATGCCGGTGGCCGAGGAACTGGGTTTCCCGCCGAGTCCGACTCCGCCGCTGATCGACGAGGTGTACGGCTACTGGGTCCCCGAGACGTAGCGGAACCGGGTTCCCGGCAGGCAGACCTCCAGCGGTCCCGAGCGCACCGGTCACAGGCCCCGCGGCGGCGCAACGAGGCGCTCGCCGCCCCGGTCGCGCACGCGGCGCAGCAGGGACAGGACGCCCGTGCCGCCCGTGGCCCAGCCGGGATCGGTGCCGGTGAGCGTGTTGTCCGGGAACAGCGGACGCCGTAGTGTGCCGCCGCTGCGGGCCAGGATCAGGGCCACCACGTCCTCGGCGGCCCGCCAGTGTGCGTCGTCGTCGGTGGCGAGCGCGGCGTCCACGAGCAGTTCGCCGACTCCGGACAGGCCGCAGCACTGCGACACCAGGCTCATCCTCGGTGCGAGCTCATGGCACAACTGGGCGCAGCGC
The DNA here is from genome assembly GCF_055557415.1 of Embleya sp. L77. Lineage (NCBI taxonomy): Bacteria > Bacillati > Actinomycetota > Actinomycetes > Kitasatosporales > Streptomycetaceae > Embleya > Embleya sp. L77. Next base: position 1,149,903 of record NZ_CM145710.1, on the reverse strand, counting down.
AGGCCGAGTTGGAGCAGTTCGGGATCTCGTGCGGGCGAGCCCGCCGCGATCAGCACGGTACCGATCCCGGCCATGCCCCGACACCAGGACCCGAAGTGCCGGGCGGCGCCCGGGCGCGCCGCCGAGGCCAGCAACTCCGGTGTGCGTGCGGCGAGTCGATCCAGACCCGCACGGGCGGCGCGGGCGAGAGCCGGATCGGCGCCGGCGTCCCCGCAGGTGGTGAGGGCGTGCAGGAAGTGCACGATGCCGGCGCTGCCGTGGGCGTAGCCGTGCGCGTAGGCCGCGCGCGAGGAGGCCGGTGGCAGGTCGAGTTCGGGGTGCTCCGGGTCGTGCGGGCGGTTCAGGAGTGACTCGGCGCAGGAGTGCGCCGCGGCCAGGTGTGCGGCGGCCTGCGCGGTGCGACCTGCCGCGTGCGCCTGCCGGGCGAGCAGCAGCCGGCCCGTTCCGGCGCCGGCCGCGCCGCCGATCTGGTCGCCGGTGTCGTCGTACGGCTGCGGCTCGGTGGAAAGGGCCGGCCGCGGGACGTCGGCGTCCGGCAGCGCGGCCGCGCCGCACAGGAAGAGCTCGACCCCGGTCCGGCCGGTGTACAACGCACCGGAGAGCGCGTCCAGTTCGGGGTGTGTCGCGGTGCGCCGGGCCAGCCCGGCGACGGCTTCCGGCACGCCCGGTCGGTCGATGTGCCGCAGCAGTTCCAGGCCCACTCCGGCCGCGCCCGCGTAGAGCGTCAGCGTCGATCCGGGCCGCGGGCCCGACCCGGTGGGCAGGTCGGCGGCGGCGCGTACGCAGTCGGCCACGGTGTGGGCGATCACGTCGTCCAGGAGGCCGGCGGTGATCCGCGGCGGCGCCGGCAACCGCCGTCCGCGCAGCGGTTCGGGCAGGCCGGCCCGCAGCCGCCGGGCGCAGTCGATCCGCTCGGCCCGATCGAGGTTCAGGAGCCCGGCGACCAGCGCTCGGACCGGTCGGTGGGCGGCGCCCGGCAGCGCGGCGGCCAGGCAGGCCAGGGTGCGGTCGCGGCCGACGGCCGGGTCGGGATCGACGATCACCGGATCCATGCCGGTCAGTGCGTAGTGCAGGGTCGCGCCCAGCGCGTACAGGTCGTCCGCGGGATCGGGCGGGTCGTCGGTCGAGCCCGTGGCCAGGGTGTAGCCGGGGGTGCCGCCCGCCGGGCGGTGGGCGCCCAGCGCGCTGATGCCGAAGTCGACCACCCGACAGGTGCCGTCCGTGTCGAGGACCACATTGCCCGGTTTGAGGTCGCGCATCACCACGCCTCGGGCGTGCATCCCGTCCAGTACCGCGAGCAGTCGGCGGGCCAGCACGCTCACCCGGCGCCCGGGCCGCGCGTCGCCCGGATAGGGGCCGTGCGTCCGCACGTCGCGGCGCAGGTCCGCGGGGCCGCAGTCGGTGGTGACCAGGTATTCGTCCTCGCCGTGGCGCAGATGGTCGATCACCCGCGGCACGCCGTCCAGGTCGGCCAGTGTCGCCAGCACGGCGCGCTCGTGCCGCAACCGGCCCCGGGCGTCCACCCCGTCGCCGTCCTCGCCCGCGTACGCCCTGGCCTGCTTGACCACCACCCGCGCGCCGGTCGTGGTGTCCGAGGCGCGGTACACGTCCCCGTGCGGGGATCGGGCGATGCCCGCGGTGAGCCGGTAGCGACCGCCGACCAGGCGGGCGGGTCGCCCCGCGCCGGGTGCGGGGGCGCCGAACGGGTCGGCCGCCCACGGGGGTTGGCGGTAGCGGATGCTCGCCCGGCCGGGGAAGCGCTGTCCGTCGGGGCCGGTCATCACCAACTCGGCGGCCGTGGGCCCGAGTGCGCGGAAGGGGCCGTAGCGGTAGTAGACGGGCGCGTCGGGCCGGACCCGGCGGTCCCCGAGCACGCGCGGGCCGTGGCGACCGGCCAGTACGTCGGCCAGTTCCCGGCCGAGGGCCGTCACGTCCTGCTCGCGCGGGTAGACGGTGACCGCCTTGCCGACCACCGCCGGGTCGCGTACGCCGGCGTTCAGTTCCTCCAGGACGGTGGTACTGACCGCGAACTTGGCCAGGCAGGTGTAGCGCAGCAGGACCGGGACCAGCAGATCCAGCGTCGATACGAAGTCCTCGGGGCGGGCCGAGACGTGCAACTTCCAGCCGTGGTCGAGCGCGGGCATGCGCGGGTCGAACAGGTGCAGCCAGACGTCGTCCGCGCGGCAGCGACGATCGTGACCGGCCACCAGTGCATCCAGTCGGGTGCGAAGGTCCTGCGCGGATCCGGCCGAAATCGATCGCACCATGTCCCCTCCCGCTTCTGCCGCTGCCCGCTTCGTCGCGGCCACGGGTGCCGCGGGTGGGTCGCCGGAGGGCGCCCCGCGCACCGTGGCTCGTGCGTGCTTCGCCGCCGGGACGCGAGCCCGATCGGGTCGAGCGCTTTCCGATCGGGCCGCCGTGCGTGCCGGTGCATCCGGACCATCGAGCGGTCCGGATCATGGGCCCGTCCGGGTGTCACCGGGTCGGGCCGGATCCGTCGGGTCAGTCCTTCCAGTCACACCCGACGCGGGTCGTCGCGGTGGGCCAGGGCTCGGGCAGACACGCCTCGATCCGGCGGTCCGGGTTCGATTCGTCCTCGAACTCGACGGCTTCCTCTTCCACTTCGACGTCGAGCGGCCCGGCGTCGCGAATCTCCACCGTTACGGGGCTCATATCGATCCTTCCTGCAAAAAAGGCGGGTAGGTCATCACACGAACCATGTGTCGTACGGTCGTTCGCGGTCGGCGTGCCCAACGCCTCCTCCGCTGGTGCGGATGAGGCGGCTGGGGTCGCCGCACCGCGCCATCAGTCTCCCCGGTGGACAACAAAAGGAGAACGTGTCGAATCGGCCGGCTTATGGCGAGATTTCGCGCCGATGAACGGGCAGGGCCGACCCCTCGGCCACACCCGGCGGGCCGGGGGTGGCACGCGGACCAGCCGCCGGCCCCTGCCGTCGCCCGTCGCCCCCGGCGCCGCCGTGCCCGGCCCGTGAGCGGCTTCGGTCCACCCCCTACGGTGATCATGTGCCCGGACCGACCGGCCGACCGACCCCTCGGGAGCCGAGGGGCGGTGCGAACACGAACCCGGAGAGCCCGCAGTCGTGACCACACCCTCGTCCCGGGCCGGCGACGCGACGCGTGCGAGGTTGTGGGGCCGCGATGCCGAACGTGCTGCGATCGCCGCGGTGACCGAGCGGGCCCGGGCAGGCCGCAGCGCGGTTCTGGTGCTGCGCGGACCGGCCGGCATCGGCAAGACCGCGCTGCTGGACGAGGCCGCGCGCGACGCCGCGGATGTGCGGGTGCTGCGCGTCGCGGGCGTGGAGGCCGAGGCGGGCCTGCCGTTCGCCGCGTTGCAGGCGCTGTTGCGACCGGTGGTGCACCGGCTGGACACGCTGCCCGACGTGCAGGCCGCCGCACTGCGCGGGGCGCTGGGCCTGGCCGCGGCGGGTCCGGACCGATACCTGGTCGGTTCGGCCGTGCTCGGGTTGCTCTCCGACCTGTCCCGGGAGCGGCCGCTGCTGTGCCTGATCGACGACGCGCACTGGCTGGACGCCGCCTCCGCCGAAGTGCTGTTGTTCGCGGCCCGGCGGCTGGACGCCGAGGGCGTGGGCGTGCTCTTCGCCGCCCGGGACACACCGGAAACTTTCGAGGCCCGTGCGCTGCCCGAACTCGCGCCGTCCGCACTGGACCGGCACCTGGCCGACGCACTGCTGACCGAACGGGTCCCGGACCTGACCCCGGCGCTGCGCGAGCGAGTCGTCGCCGAGTCCGCCGGCAACCCGTTGGCCCTGATCGAACTCGCCGCCGGACTCGACGCGGACACGCGTACCGGCCGGATCGACCCGCCCACCGCGCTGCCCGTCACCGACCGGGTCCTGGCGGAGTTCGGCGACCGGATCGACCGGCTGCCCGCACCCGCCCGCGTGGTGTTGACCGTCGCCGCCGCCGAGGGCACCTGCGACCTGGGCACGGTGCTCCGGGCCGCGCGGACCCTGGGCGCCGGTGCCGAGGACCTCGACGCGTGCGTGGCGGCCGGCCTGCTGCGCGACACCGGCACCGGCAACAGGATCGTGTTCCGGCACCCGCTGGTCCGCTCGACCGCCTACCAGCGGGCCGACGTGGCCGGCCGGTTGGCGGTGCACCGCGCGCTGGCGGCGGTCACCGACGGCGAGCGGCGGCTGTGGCACGCGGCCGAGGGCACCGCCGGGCCGGACGAGAGTGTCGCCGCCGCGCTGGAGCGGGCCGCGGTGCACGCCCACGAACGGGGCGCGACCGGGGCCGCCGCGCCGATCCACGAATGGGCCGCCCGGCTCAGCCCGGAGCGTGCGGATCGGGCCCGGCGTACCGTCCTGGCCGCCCAGTCGGCGGTGATCGCGGGTCGCACCGAGCACGCGGCGGCGCTGGCCGAGCGGGCCTTCGCACAGACCGAGGACCCGCTGCTGCGCGCCGGCCTGGCCATGGTCCGGGCAACCGCGGCGACCGAACGCGGCACCCCGCGCGGCGCCGCCCGACTGCTGATCGAACACGCCCGACCGATCGCGCCCACCCACCCGGACCTGGCGCTGAGCCTGCTGACCATGGCCGCCGGCAGCGCGTGGTCCGTGGCGGAGGAGGTCGAGCTGCGCGAACTGGCCGTGCTCGCGGCCGAGTTGCCGTCCGCCACGGGCGCGTCGGTGGACCCGGGGTCGCCGGCCGCCGCGATCACCGCGCTGGCACACCTGGTCGACGACGACCCGGCGCGTAGCTTGCCGGTCCTGCGCTCCTTCGTCACCGGGGTACGGGCTCGCCCGCCCGGCCCGTTGCTCGTCCGGATCCTGGCCGGCACCGTCGCGGTACTGCTCGGCGACGACGACGCGGCCCTGGAACTGGCCGCCACCGACGCGGCACGCACCCGGGCCCGCGGCCAACTCGGCGCGCTGCCCGGCACGCTCCAGGTCCTGGCCCACGCCCAGGCGATGGCGGGCCTGGATCACGACGCGGCGGCGACGGTGGCCGAGGCGCTCACCCTCGCGCGGGACACCGGGCAGGCGCACCGACCGGCCCGACTCGGCGTGATCACCGCCCGGATCGCCGCCGTGCGCGGTGACGAGGCCGGCTGCCGGGCGGCGCTCGCGACCGGCACCGACCGGGCCGACATGCCCGAATTCGGCGGCGTCGCCGAGGCCGCGGTCGCCGCGGACCGCGTGCTCGGGCTGCTCGACCTCACCCTGGGTCGGTACGAACCGGCGGTCCGCCGGCTGACCGACCGCACCCGCGGCCCGGCCCGGCACACCGCCGCGGCCGTGGCCGCGCAGGCCGACCTGGTCGAGGCCGCCGTCCGGGCGGGCACCCCCGAGCGCGGGCGCGAGGCGGGCGAGCGCTTCGAGGCGTGGGCCCGGGCGAGCGGGACCCCGTGGGCGATCGCGGTCGCGCTGCGCTGTCGGGCGCTGCTCGCCGACCCGGATGCGGCGGGCGAGCTGTACGCCGAGGCGATTCGCGAACACGAGCGGGGCGGGCGGCCGTTCGAACGGGCGCGCACCGAACTGTTGTACGGCGAATGGCTGCGTCGGGCCCGCCGGCGCTCGGCCGCACGCACCCCACTGCGCGCCGCGCTTGCCGCCTTCGAGCGCCTGGCGGCGTCGCCGTGGGCCGACCGGGCCCGGATCGAGCTGCGCGCCACCGGAGACGCGGCTCCGGCCGATACGGGGGACGCGGACGTACTGGGCCGGCTGACCCCGCAGGAACTGCAGATCGTGCGACTCGCCGCCGAGGGCGTGAGCAACCGGGACATCGCAGGCCGGTTGTTCTTGAGCCCGCGCACCGTCGAATACCACCTCTACAAGGCGTATCCCAAGCTCGGCGTCGGCTCGCGCGGCGAACTCTCCCGGTTCCGCGGCTGAGGCCGCCGCACCGGTCACGGGCCCCGGCTGCCGTGGGTCTCCGACCGGGTGGGCACAATGGCCGCATGACGACGCCGAACACCCCTCCGTCCCGTGACGAGTTGCTTCGGCACCTGACGAACACCCGCATCGCCGGCGAAGTGGCCACGCCCCGGGAGGTCAACCTCCGGCACTATGTCGAACTGGTGAAGGGCAACCGGCGGTTTTGGCTGGGCCTGGACCTGGGTGATCGCTGGAAGACCGAGGAGGACGTGCTCGCCGTGATGGTGGAGCGGGTGGGCGTGCATCCCGACCCCGACCACCGCACCGGGCAGGACACCATCGACCCGCGGCTCACCCTGGACGGGCTCGACCGGATGGCCGCCGTCCTGCGCGACGCCGCCGCCCGACGGCTGCGCGTGCTGCTCGCGACCGGACACCCCGGCGGCCTGCTGGACGTACACCAGGCCATCGGCCGGGCACTGCGGGCGGCCGGCGCCGAGATCCTCGACATCCCGCGCGGGCTGCACACCACCGAGGGTGACGACGACACCTGCGGCAGCGTGCGCCAGTTCGGCGACGTGGCGGTGCTCGAGCGCGGGGCCACGCTGTGGCACACCCACGCGCCGCAGCCGATGAGCGCGATCCTGGATGCCCTCGCCGCGGCCGGGCAGCCCTGGCCCGACCTGGTGGTCGCCGATCACGGCTGGGCGGGCCGCGCCGGGCAACACGGCATTCCCACCGTCGCGTTCGCCGACTGCAACGACCCGGCGCTGTTCCTCGGCGAGGCCGAGGGCACCGTCACGGTCACCGTCCCGCTCGACGACCACGTCGTGGACGCCCGGGACTATGCACCGATGACCGCCTACCTGCTCGCCACCGCCGGCCTGACCCACGACATCGGCTGAGCGGCCCCTGCCCGGTCGGGGCCGACTCGGGCGAGCCGCAACGGAACGCTGCCCGGCCGGGGTTCGAGGTCCGTAGCGGCGGCCGGCGCGAGCCCGGTGCATGGCGGCGGCCGCCGAATCGGGCGCCTCGCGGCCGTTGATCACGGTGGCGGTGGCGCCCGCCGATCCCGGCCGACGCGGCGGTGGCCGCCCGGGGCCGGGCGACCACCGTACGGCGGGTCAGGAGCGCGGTCGGCGCGCCTTCGCGGGGGCCTCGTCGCTCTGCTCCGCGCTCTTCTCCTTGTTCTTCTCCCTGATCCGGATCGTTTCCTTCCGGACCTCGGCCTGGGTGGCGCGCTCCTGGCGCAGCCACTCCGGACCGTCCTCCTTCAGCGCGTCGATCTGCTCGGTGGTGAGGGCGTCGGTGATGCCGCCGCGGGCGAGGCCGGCGATGGAGACCCCGAGCCTGCTCGCGACGACGGGCCGCGGGTGCGGGCCGTTGCGGCGCAGTTCCCGGAGCCACTCGGGCGGGTCGGCCTGCAGCGCGTTCAACTCGTCGCGGGAGACGACACCCTCTTGGAACTCGGCGGGGGTGGCCTGGAGGTACACGCCCAGCTTCTTCGCCGCGGTCGCGGGCTTCATCGTCTGGGTGGTCTTGTGCGACGTCATGGTGTCAAGAGTAGCGACCGTGTGCGGTGCCTCCGATCCTGGCCGGTAGCCTGACGTGGTGACAGGCTCGGAAGCACCCACCCCGTTCCGGCTCGCCTACGTTCCGGGAGTGACCCCCACGAAATGGGTGCGGGTCTGGAACGAGCGGCTGCCCGACGTGCCGTTGACCCTGATCGCGGTGTCCGCCGCCGACGCGGCCGACGTGTTGCGCGCGGGCGAGGCCGACGCGGGGTTGGTGCGGCTGCCGATCGAGCGGACCGACCTGAGCGCGATTCCGCTGTATGCGGAGACCACGGTGGTCGTGGTGCCCAAGGACCACGAGGTGACGGCGGTGGACGAGGTGGTCGCCGAGGACCTGGCCGACGCGCTCGTGCTGCACCCCCTCGACGACACCCTGGAGTGGGAGCGGCGCCCCGGGATGCCCGCGAAGGAACGGCCCGCGACCACGGCGGACGCGGTCGAACTGGTGGCGGCCGGGGTGGGCCTGCTCGTGGTCCCGCAGTCGCTCGCCCGCCTGCACCACCGCAAGGACCTGACCTACCGGCCGGTCACCGATGCGCCCGAGTCGCGCGTGGCGTTGGCGTGGCCGGAGGCGCGGACCACGGACCTGGTCGAGGAGTTCATCGGGATCGTCCGTGGCCGCACGGTCAACAGCTCGCGCGGCCGGACCCCGACCCCGCCGCAACCCAAGTCCGCGGCCAAGGCCAAGGCCAAGGCCCAGCGCCCCGACGCCTCCGGTGCCCGACGCAAGCCGGGCGCCGGCGGGTCGGCCGGGAAGGGCGCGCGCGGCGGGCCCGGCGCGAGCAAGGGCGCCAAGCGCGGCAAGCCACGCGGCCGTTCCTGACCCCGGCGCGACCCGCCGCCGGGACACGATCGATTAGGGACACGATCGATTCGGATGCCCGAGAGCTCACGCCTCCGCGACGGCCGGCGCCGGGCGGGCGGCCGGTTCGGGCGCGCCCTCGGGAACCACGCGGAACAGGGCGATCGCGCCGACCAGACTGATCGTGCACATCGCCACCAGGTACCACGTGACGCCGGTCGAGGAGTCGCCGGAGTTCAACAGCGCGGTGGAGATCGTCGGTGCCAGTCCGCCGCCGAGCACGGCGCCGAGTTGCAGGATCAGCGAGGACCCCGAGTAGCGGACGTGCACGGGGAACGTGTCCGCGATGATGCCGCCCTGTACACAGTGCGTGATCGGAATGATCAGGCCCATTCCGGCGAGGGCGAGCACGGCGAGCGCCGAATTCCCGGTGTTCAGCAACGGGAAGAAGGCGATACACCAGGCCAGGATCGCGGCCGAACCGCCGATGAACATGGTGCGCCGGCCGTATCGGTCGGCAATTCGGGTCCACAGCGGGATGCTCACGAACCAGAGCACGGCGGCGGCCGAGACGCTCAGGATCAGGAATCGCTTCTCATAGTCGAGATGCTTGGTGCCGTAGGACAGCGTGAACACCATGAAGACATAGGCGACCGCCGAGTTGGCGACCACGGCGAGCAGGGTGAGACCGAGTCGGGGAAGACCGACCTTGAATGCCTCGGCGAGCGGGAATCGGACCACGTGGTCCTGTTCCAGGGCACGATTGAAGGATGGGGATTCACTGACCCGCAGGCGGATCACCAGACCTGCCGCGACCAGGACGAAACTCATCAGGAACGGGATGCGCCAGCCCCATCCGGTGAATGCGTGATCGCTCATCCCGGTACTGGCGGCGAGGAAGACCATGTTCGCCAGGACCAGTCCCGCGGGTGTTCCCATCTGCGGAAATCCCGCGTACAGGTTCCGCTTCCCGGCGGGTGCGTGCTCCATCGACATCAGCGTCGCGCCGGCGCCCTCGCCGCCCAGCCCGATGCCCTGGACGATGCGCAGCAGGACGAGCAGGACCGGTGCCCAATATCCGATCGTGTCGTAGTTGGGAATGACGCCGATCAGGGTCGAGCCGACCCCCATCAGCACCAGCGACACCACGAGGGTCGCCTTTCGGCCGATGCGGTCGCCGAAATGGCCGAAGACCAGCCCGCCCAGCGGTCGGGCGACGAATCCGACGGCGAGCGTGCCGAAGGAGGCGAGAGTACCCGCCGCCGGGCTCAGGGAGGGGAAGAATTGTTTGTCGAAGATGAGTGCGGCAGCCGTGCCGTAGAGAAAGAAGTCGTACCATTCGAGCGTGGTCCCGGCCAATGTCGCGGCGGCCGTTCTGCCGGCGGCCTTTTCGCCGGGGTCCACGCTTTGTGTCGGAGCCGAATTACGCATGGGTGACCTATCCACTCGGGGGGCGGGCGTTCACTCCGCAAAGCCGCTGCGGCGGCCGATGTTCACAGCGCGTCAAGATGGATCCTGACCCCGGGAGACATCACATACAAATGCCGAATCCGAGGTCTGGTATATCCATGTCGGTATGACGCGCGTGCTTCCCCGAGCCCGCGACGCGGACCGGTCGGTGTGCTTGGTTGCCCGGTGTCACCAGCGGACCCGGCGGGCGTGCCCGGCGCGCAGGGCGCGGTGGGCGAGTCGCACGGCCGGCGGGAACTGGGACCGGACGGCGGATTGCCGGTCCGGAGGGAGTCCTTCGAGGAGCCAGGACAGGAACGCCGCCCCGGGACCCGGACCCAGCGGTTTCCGCTGGGCGATGTCGAAGTGCGCCCAGTCGCCGGGCGTGACCAGGTTCGCCACCAGCGGCAGGACGGTCGTCTCCTCGTGGTGCAGGTGCGCGGTCAACGCCGCCGCCAGCGCGGTCGCGTGCTCCAGCGTGCGACTGGCGGGCCCGCGGCCGGACAGGCAGTCGTCCACCGTGGCCACCAGTTCGGCCACCCGCCGATGCTCGTCCGCCAGTTCGACGAGCACCCGGCGCAGCCCCGATCCGGGGCCCGACGCGGCGTGCAGGAGGGGCCACAACACGGCGTCCTCGGCCTCGTGGTGCACGGTGAGGTACCGGTGGAAGTCCGTCCAGCCGGGAGTGGCCACCGGCACGCCGGTTCGGGCCCAACCCACCAACGTGCGCAGGTCTCGGCGCAGGGCGTGGTGGACCGCGTGGATCAGGACAGGATCCACCCGCGGGTCGTGGCCGGTCCGACCGGGGGCCGCGCGGTGCGGGACGGTCGAGGACATGACGGGTCCCTCCTCCGAGGAGTGCGGCCGCCGGTGATCGGTCGGCTCGGGCGGCGGCGGTCCGCTACGGGTGCTCGTGGTCGCCGGCGAGTTCCCGGTATTCCTCGGCGGTAGGCTTCGCGACCGGTTCGGCGAAGTACCAGTGCGACATCCTCGAACGCAGCTTCTGCGCACGCGTGACCTTGCGGGCCACGCCGTTCTCGTCCTCGGCCGGCGCCGGCTCGTACGGCTTCGGCTGCTCGTGGGCGGTGAGGGCGTGGCGCACCCCGGCGTCGAGCGGTTCGTGGATCTCGACGTACTCGCCGTGCGGGAGCTTCTTGATCACGCCGGTCTCGCGACCGTGCAGGACCTTGTCCCGGTCGCGCCGCTGCAGACCCTTGCAGATCCGCACCGTGGCCAGATAGGCCAGGACCGGCCCGATCAGGAACGCGAAGCGGCCGACCCAGGTGATCGTGTTGATGGACAGGTGGAAGTGGGTGGCGATCACGTCGTTGCCGCCGCAGACCCACAACACGCCGTAGGCCACGATCCAGGCGACGCCCAGGCCGGTGCGGACCGGCATGTTGCGCGGGCGGTCCAGCAGGTGGTGCTCACGCTTGTCACCGGTGATCCAGGCCTCGATCCACGGGTAGGCGCCGATCAGGGTGAACAGCACACCGGGCAGGATCACGGTCGGGATCAGCACGTTGAAGCTGAGTGTGTGGCCCCCGATGTTCCATTCCCAGTTGGGCATGATGCGCAGCGCGCCCTCCAGGAAGCCGATGTACCAGTCCGGCTGCGAGCCCGCACTGATCTGACCCGGGTTGTAGGGACCGTACGCCCAGATCGGGTTGATCTGCACCATCCCGCCCAGCAGCGCGGTCACCCCGAACACCAGGAAGAAGAAGCCGCCGGCCTTGGCCGCGTAGACCGGCAGGAACGGCTGGCCGACCACGTTCTTCTCGCTCTTGCCCGGGCCGACGAACTGGGTGTGCTTCTGGTACCAGACCAGGGTCAGGTGCACGGTGACCAGGCCGACCATGATCGCCGGGACGAGCAGCACGTGGATGGTGAACAGGCGGGGCACGATGTCCTCGCCCGGGAACTCCCCGCCGAACAGGAAGAACTGCAGGTACGTGCCGACCAGCGGGATGGCCAGGATCACGCCCTCGGCGATCCGCAGACCGGTGCCGGAGAGCAGGTCGTCCGGGAGCGAGTAGCCGGTGAAGCCGTTCAGCATGGCCAGGATCAGCAGCAGGAAGCCGAACAGCCAGTTGATGTCCCGGGGTTTGCGGAACGCTCCGGTGAAGAAGATCCGGAACATGTGCACGAACAGGGCCGCGATGAAGATCAGCGCCGCCCAGTGGTGGATCTGACGGATCATCAGGCCGCCGCGCGTATCGAAGCTGATCTCCAGCGTCGAGGCGTACGCCTCGGACATGTGGATGCCCTGGAGCGGTACGTAGGAGCCGTCGTAGACGACCTGCTGCATGCTCGGCTTGAAGAACAGCGTCAGGAAGACGCCGGTCAACAGCAGCACGATGAAGCTGTACAGGGCGATCTCGCCGAGCATGAAGGTCCAGTGGTCCGGAAAGACCTTCCGCAGGTGGCGCTTGGCGGCGCCGTAGATGCCCAGTCGACTGTCGACGGCGTCGGCGAACCGCACGCCCGCGCCGTCCGGGACGGGCCGGTCGGTGTTCGCCCCGCCCTTGGCCGTGCGGGTCTGTTCCCCTGTGCTCATTCGCGACGTCCCTCTCGTTCGCGCGCCGTGCCGGCCGAGCCCGACCGCGGCATCCCTCGCGATCGGGCCCGGGCCGTACGCCCTCGAACATGTGACGTGTTCGGTCGGCCGGATGTGACTCGATCCGGGCCGTGCGACGGCGAATTCGGTGTGCTTCCGGTCACGTGCCGGGGTTCGGCCCGGTGCGCCGGCGACGGCATTCCCGGGGTCCGGCGAAAAAGTTCGCCGGGATCGGGAACCCGGCGCGGGGCCGCGCGTCTGGATGTCCGTCACTCGATGGTGGCGGCCTCCGTGTACACGGCGGCCCGTTCGATGCTCCACAAGGAGAACGGTGTTCATTCCTTCCCCACGCCTGCCGCGCCGCACGACCGCCTCGCCGCACGGCGGCCGGGTCCGGGCCGGGCGCGTGCTCGGCGCCGGCCTCGTACTCGCGGCCTCCGCCGTGCTGTTGCCGCAGAGCGCGGCCATGGCCGCGGACGCCCCGCCGGCGGGCGCGGCCCACGCCGCGGACGGCCGGGTTGTGCCCAGCACACCCCCGGCTCCCCGATCGCCTCAGGGCTCGGCGCCCGAGGCACGCACCCCCTCCGTGTCGCCGACCGCCCGCCCCGGCGACCCGACCGCGCCGCCGACCGCCCGCCCCGGCGACCCGACCGCGCCGCCGGCCGCCGACGGGCGGTCCGGTGGCAACCCGGCCACCCCGTCGGCGGTGCCGCCGCGCCTGGCCGAGACCGGCGGTGACGACAAGACCGCGCTGTACATCGGCGCAGCCGCGGGCCTGCTCCTGCTCGGTGGCGGTGCCGTCGTGCTCGGCCGGCGTCGCGGTCGTACCGCGACCTGATCGCTGCCCGGAACCGGCCGGTGTCCCGGGGACGTCGACGTCCCCGGGACACCGGCCGGCCACGGCACACCCGGCGTACGCGTCGCCGTCCGCATCCCGACCGGTGCTCGCCCACGTACGCCGCCGGTCCGCCCGGCGCCGACACCCCGTCGGTACGCACCCGAGGAGTTCACGGCCATCCAGGAATCCCACCTCCGGGTCCAGCACGACCCGAGTCCGGCCCACCCGGCGCCGCCCGCCGAGGGCACGTCGCCCCGCCGGCGTGCGTTCGGCCTGTTCCGTCGTCGGACCCGGGAGGCGGGCGAGCCGCCGCCGACCATGGCGCAGCTCTACCACGCGCACCGGATCCGCCTGGTGCGCCTGGCCACGCTGCTGGTGGACGACCAGGAGACCGCGGAGGACGTCGTGCAGGAGGCGTTCACGGCGGCCTTCCGCCGCTACGGCGCGCGCCTGGGCGAACTCGACGACCCACCCGCCTACCTGCGGCGCTGCGTGGTCAACGGCGCCCGATCGGTGCTGCGCCGACGGCGCACCGCCCGGGCCTGGATACCGCCGGTGCCGCCGCCGGTGGCCTCGCCCGAGGACGATGCGCTGCGGGCCGAACGCGACCGGCGGCTGCGGCACGCGCTGGGGCGATTGACCGGCAGGCAACGCGAGGTGCTGGTGCTGCGCTATTGGGAGAACCTCAGCGAGACCGAGATCGCCGGCACGCTGGGCATCCCGTCCGGCACCGTGAAATCCACCGCGAGCCGCGGGCTGACCGCGCTGCACCGGTTGCTTATGGAGGACGACGCGTGACCCGACACGGTGCCGAACCCCTGCGCTCGGGAACGCCCGAGCATGCCGCGCTGGAGGCCGAACTGCGCGACTGGATGGGCCGGCGGGCCGACGCGGTGACCCCCGAGACGCTGCGGACCCGGGACGTGCCGCTGCCGGCCGGGACGGTGCGCGGGCGCCGCGTCCCGCTGCGCCTGGCGCTGCCGGTGGCGGCGCTGGCCGTGGTCGCGGCCGGATGGGCGGTGCTCGGCTCGACCGCAGGCTCGGATGCCCCGCATCCGGTGCGGGTGCCGCCGGCCGCACCCGTTCCGCAGACCGACGCGCCGACGCCGAGCACCTCCACGCCCGCACCTCTCGCGACGGCGCCCTCGCCGGCGAGTGTGGCACCGGTGAATCCGTCGGCCGCCACGATCCCCCCGTCCGTACCTCCGCCCGACACCTCGCCCGACACGCCCCGGACCCCGAGCACCGACAACCCGAGGCGGACCTCGCCGCCCGCCGCCGGCGACGGCAGGCGCATCGGCTGAGCGATCGGACCCCGCCCCTCGGCGCGCGACCGAGAGTCCCCGGAGCCCGGTGGAGGTCCGCCGACCGGGCGGGTGACCCCGGGCATTCGCCGCACACCCATGCGAAGTCCCGCTCCGGCGCGGCGATTACGGGTCGTCGGCCCGGCGGCGCGTTCGGATGACGCGGCAACTTTCCCGCAGAGAGGGAAGGTTGTCCTTCTTCCGGACTACCGCTCCCGCAATCGGCGATCTACTCTGCGGAGATGACAGATGTTGCGCCTGGGGTGCGTGGGACCAGAACGGCGGAGCCGATACCCAACCGGGACACGGATACGGACACGGACGAACCGATCCGGATGATCGTGGTGCGCAACGTGCGCATGCTCGCGCGGCGGGACGGCTACACGGACGGCGCCATCGGCGAGGCGCTGGGCCACGGCCGGTCCTGGGCGTGGCGCCGATTCACCGGCGAACTGCCCTTCGACCTCAACGATGTGGAGCGCCTGGCCCAGCTGTTCCAGGTGGAACCGGCGCACCTGCTCGCCCCCGCCCACACGTGGGCTCCGGACCCGGCCCGAAGGGTTGTCTCATGAGCACCGACCGTCGCCCGAGCAGCCGGCGCAACCGAACCGACGCCAAGCACCGCACCGAACGGGTCGCCGCGCGCCCCGCCCGACACAACGACGGTGCCTCCGTACCGGCCATGTCCTCGGAGGTGATCGAGGCCGCGCTCTACCGCGCGGCCGAGGGCAGCCACTCGGCGCAGGCGACCACGTACATCCTCACCGAGGAGGGCTCGTTCGTACGCCGCCCCGAGCTGTACGCGGTCTGTCTGGACTGGTCCGACGACGGCCGCTACGCGGCGGTGCGCTGGCGCACGCTGCGCGAGGTGGTCACCGCCCCCGACGCGCCGTTCCCGCCGGGGGCGTTGCGCACGATGCTGCTGCTGTGTTGTTCGCTGCACGACGACGGCCCGGCGCCGCTGTCCCAACTGTCCCTGCTCGACTCGACCAACGCACGGATCGTGTCCCGGGGAATCCACATCGCCACCGGCGCCCTGCCCCTGCGTCAGGCCCTGGGCAACACACCGTGACCCGTCCGGCCGCGGGCACGGCCCGATGCGGTCCCCGGGCCGGCTCACCCTCGGAGGATGCGCGTGCCCGCCGCACGCCCTTCGCCGAGGGTGCCTTCGGGTGGCCCGCGCGACCCGCGTCCCGCGTGCTTCCCGGGCTTGCCGCATGACGGTCACCTTCGAGTGGCGCGGCGACTTCGACAACTCCGCCGTCAACGCGCTGCACGCCGAGGGGTTCGAGCACCCGCCGCTGGCGATCGACTGGCGAGCCCAGTTGCATCGGTACAGCCTGGGCTGGGTGTGCGCACGGCAGGACGATCGCCTGGTCGGCTTCGTCAACGTGGCCTGGGACGGGGGAGTGCACGCGTTCGTCCTGGACACCGTGGTCGCCCGGCGAAATCGCCGGAGCGGGATCGGGGCGGAGTTGATCGCGGTGGCGGTGCGCGAGGCCCGCGCCGCGAAGTGCGAGTGGTTGCACGTCGACTTCGAGGACGGCCTGCGCCGGTTCTACGTCGACGCGTGCGGTTTCAGACCGACGGACGCGGGCCTGATCCGGCTCTGAGCGCGGTCGCGCGACCCACCGCACCGGTGCACGGCCCCGCAGGCCACACGCCCCACGGGCGTACCTCCCCGCCTCGACCGTGGGGTGCCGCCGTCCTGCGCCGGATCGAGCCGGGCCGCCTCGTCGGGCGCGGGCGCGGCCGACCGCGGCGGGGCCCGGGGCGCGGCCCCGCACGGGGACGTGTGTATGGTGCATGGATCGGGTGTGCCGTGGACACCCGCCGCGCGAGACGTACCGGAAGGACGTGACATGACCGTTGGGATTGCGACCGACTCCCCGGCCGGCACCGCTCTCGTCGAGGAGACCGCCGGTGTCGCCGAGCCCGCCGGGGGCGAACCGCCCGCCGGCTCGGCCCTGTTCGCCCGGCCGGAACCGGGCGTCGAGGACGCGGACGGGCCGCCGACCGCGAGCGACACGCGGGCGATGTCCAGGGTGCTCTTCGACCGCCTGCAGGCGCTGGAGGAGGGCACGCCCGAACGCCAGTACGTGCGCAACACCCTGATCGAACTGAATCTCCCGCTGGTGCGTTTCGTGGCGGCCCGCTACCGCTCACGCCGGGAGGAGACGCAGGAGATCCTCCAGGTCGGCACGATCGGCCTGATCAAGGCGATCGACCGCTTCGACCCGGCCTTCGGATACGAGTTCCCCACGTTCGCGGTGCCCACCATCTCGGGCGAGATCAAGCGCTTCTTCCGGGACCACACCTGGGCCGTGCACGTCCCGCGCCGACTCCAGGAACTGCGCCTGGAACTCGCCGAGGCCCGGGACGCGTTCACCGCCGAGCACGATCGCGAACCCACCGCGGCCGAACTCGCCGCGCACCTGGACCTGGACGTCGCGCAGGTGACCGAGGGCCTGACCGCGGCGGCCGGATACACCGCCGACTCGCTGGACGCCCCCGCCGGCGACGACGGGCCCCTGCAGGCGCATGCGGCGCGGGCCTCGTTCGTCGATCCCGGCTTCGCCCGGGTCGAGGAACTGCACGCGCTCAAGCCGCTGATAGCCGCCCTCCCGGACCGCGAACGGACCATCCTGACGCTGCGCTTCGGCCGGGAACTGACCCAGTCGCAGATCGCCGAACGGCTCGGCATCTCCCAGATGCACGTCTCCCGGCTGCTCGGTCGCACCCTGGCCGGTCTGCGCACCGGCCTGCTCGCCGACTGACCCGCACGCGCCGAGGTCACCGCGGGCGGCACGGTCAGGCCCCGGCCGGGTCCCGGCCGGGACGCGAACACACCGCGCCCGGCCGGGGGGTTCGTCAGGCCAGGGCCGATCGCGCCTCGACCGTGCTGCGATACGCCGCCAGGTCACCCACCGAGATCAGATGCAGGTCCTCCCGTTCGGCCAGCGCGATCAGATCGCCCAGGCGTGCCATGCTCCAGTCCGCGAGCACCACTTCGCACATCGCGGTGACCCCGGACAACCCGGCGAGCCGGGACAGGTCCACCCCCGCCTCGGTGTGCCCGTCGCGTGCCAACACGCCGCCGGGCACCGCCCGGATCGGGAACACGTGGCCCGGGCGGCCCAGGTCGTCCGGCCGGGTCCCCGGGTCGGCCAACGCCCGGATGGTACGCGCCCGTTCGGCCGCGGAAATGCCGGTGGTGGCGCCCTCCTTCAGGTCTACCGACACGGTGAAAGCGGTCTCGTGCAGGCCGGTGTTCCGCGCCGTCATCGGCGGCAACTCCAGCCGGGTCAGCGCCTCGTCCGGCATGGCCACGCAGACCACCCCGGCGGTGTTCGCCAACATGAACCGCATGGCCGCCTCGGTCGTGTGCTCCGCGGCCACCATCAGGTCGCCCTCGTTCTCACGGGATTCGTCGTCGAAGACGATCACGAACGCCCCTCGGGCGAAGGCCTCGATCGCCCGAACCACCTTCTCCGGGCGCTCGTCCGTCGGGCCGGAGTGCTGCTCGTGGATCTGCTCTGTCATGCGTACTCTCCTGTGGTTTGCGCGACGACCGCACCCGAGGAGGGAATCGGCCGCACGCGTGGTTCTCGTGCCAAGGAGGGGCCGCCCCGGCGGGCAGGCGTCCTCGACGCATGCCACCGGGGACGGCCACGGTGTACGGGAGCATCCGGATCCGACAACGGCCCGTTCTCCCGTGCGCCGACGCCGTTCCGGGAGAGCGAGCACGTTCGGTCCGCGCTCGGGCAGCGCCCGACCGCGGGAATCGACGTGTCGCCGCGCACTGCCTTCCATCCGGACTTTCACCGTCGGTCCCGGAGTTTCACCGGGTCAACCGGCCGCCGGCTGCGGTCGGGTCGCGGACTGTCACCGCCGGTTCGGAATTGCACCGACCCCGGAGCGCGCGAACACTCACGGTGAGTCTTCCACGGTCGACGGCCGCACCGATACGTGTCCCGTATCACCAGCCTCCGGCCCCGTCGCCCGGACCGACCGACGGGTCGGTTGTTTCGGGCGGCCGCGGAAGTCGTACCCGCCCCGGGAATCGGGCGGCTGCGCGGCCCTCCCTACTTCCACGGCCCGCCGGAGCCGCCCGCGTCGGCCAGGTCGGAGCACCGTATGCGAGCACCGCCCGACGCCGGGCGTCACCCGCGCGGCCCAGGGGCCCGACCGGGGATTCTCCCTGCTCGGGCGCCCTCGGACGCCGGATCGACCCGGGACCGGCGGCCCCTGGGAGTGCAGGGTGGGCCGGCAGCGGATTACATGGTGAGGTCGATGGATCTCACGACACGGGAGCGGACATGCACGTGATGAGAGCGGTCCAGGACGCACAGAGCGTGGTGTGGCACGCGATGGAGAGCGAGGACGTCGCGTTGTGCGGCGTGACTCTGCCGCCCGGTCGGGACGTGGACGGCACCCGCCGAAGGGAGACGTTCTGCGTCCCCTGTATGAGCGAGGTCGAGCGGACCATGCACCCCGTCGACAGTTCCGACGACCGCGCGGACGAGGGGACACCGGTCTGACCCGTGACAAGCCCTGGGGGCGCCGCGCCGGCGGCGCCCCCAGGCATGATGCGGACCGAACGTTCTCGGGCCGGTGGTGCGCCGCGGGCGGGCGCCCCGTCGATGGACACGGTTCCAAGGAGTGCGCGATGGTGCGTGCGATTCCGGGGCGCGCGGTGGCCCCCGTACCGCGTTCGACAGGCCGCGGATCCGCGTTCGGCGCGGGCACCGTGGTCGGTGTCCGGGCGTGATCACCTTCGGGGTCGAGGAGGAGTACCTCCTCGTGAATCCCGCCGACGGCCGCCCGATGCCGGTCGCCGAGGCGGTCCGGGCGGCGGTGGACCTGCAGCCGGCGGTGTCCGGCGGCGAGGTCCAGCCCGAGTTGTTGCAGGTGCAGGTCGAGGTGGCGACGCCGGTGTGCGCGACCCTCGACGAGGTCGGCGGGCACCTGCTGCGGCTGCGCCACTCGGTGGCCGTGGCGGCCGAACAGGCGGGATGCCGGCTCGTCGCCTCGGGTACCGCACCCTTCGGCCCCGACACCCCGATCGGAATCACCGACGACGCGCGCTATCGCCTGCTGCACTCGGACGCCCCGCGCCTGGTCGACGAGATGTTCATCAACGGTATGCACGTACACGTCGCCGTGCCCGACCGGGACGCGGGCGTGACCGTGCTCAATCGGCTGCGCCCCTGGTTGCCCCTACTGGTCGCGATGGCCGCGAACTCGCCGCTGTGGGAGGGCGGCGACACCGGCTTCGCGAGTTGGCGCACCATCGTCTTCGGCCGCTGGTCGATCACCGGGGTGCCGCCCCACTTCGTCGACGCGGCCGACTACGACCGCCGGATCGAGAATCTGCTGACCGCGGGCGTCCTGCGCGACCGGGCCAGGGTCTACTGGCAGGTCCGGCTCTCCGATCGCTACCCCACCGTCGAGATCCGTGCCATGGACGTGCAACTGCGGGCCGAGGACGCGGTGATGCTCGCCGGGCTGGTCCGGGCCCTGGTCACCCAGGTGCTGCGGGACGCGACGGCCGGGCAACTCTCGCCCCCACCCGCACCCGAGTTCGTCTCGGCGGCCCAGTGGCACGCCGCGCGGCACGGCCTGACCGATGCGCTGATCGACCCGCACGCACCGCGCCGGCTCAAGGCCGGTGAACTGGTGGGCCGGCTGATGGAGTACGTCGCCCCGGCGCTGGCGGACACCGGGGACGCCCGCCAGATCGACGCGCTGGTGCATCGACTGCTGCGGGAGGGAACGGGGGCCGATCGACAGCGGGAGGCATTCCGGCGCGGCGGCCGGGACGCGCTGCTGGGCCTGTTGGTGTCCGAGTCGATGTCCACGCACGGATGAACGCGCAGCGCGGTCCTCCCGGGCAAGTCGCGGCGGCGGGGCTCGGGCACGGCAGGGAGCGGCGCGGGTCGGGCGCGGAGTGCGTACGGCATTCGGGTGATATATCGGGGTCGGACTCTGGTCGGGACCCGGGCGCGGTGGGACGCTGGGCCGGTGATGTCGAGCTACCGGTTGTTGGTTGCACGGGTGTTGACCGAGACGAACCGCACCGACTCATGGCGGGTATGGCACGGCGATCCCTGGTGCATGGTGTCGCCTCCCGGGCACGTACGACGGCGCCAGGGTTGGAAGTTGCACCTGTCGGCCACCGCCCGATCCGCGCCGGACGTGTTGGAGCGCGCGGCCCGGGTTCTCGTCGCCCACGGCTGTGCGTTCAAGTTCGCGGCCGATCCGGACGTCGCCGCCGAGCTGAACGCGGTCCGGGCCGCCCGGGCCCGGTCCGGAAAATTCATCACCGCCTATCCGGCCGACGACGAGCAACTGGTGCTGCTCGCCGCCGAGTTGCATGCGGCGACCGAGGGTCTGCCGGGGCCGGCCATTCTCTCGGACCGGCGCTATCGGCCGGGCAGCGTGGTGCACTACCGGTTCGGCTGCTTCGCCCGCCCTCGCGAACTCAACGACGAGGGCTTCTACGAGGGCCGAGTGCAGGCACCCGACGGCACGTCGGAGCCGGACCGCCGCGAGGCCTGGTTCTCCCCGCCGCCCTGGGCGGTGGACCCGCTGGCCGTGCCGGGCCCGCGGCACTTCGGGCGGCGGCGCGGCGACTCGGTCCTGCTCGCGGGCCGCTATCGGGTCCGCGAGGCGATCCGGCATTCCAACCGGGGCGGGGTCTACCGGGCACGCGACGAGCGCACCGGCGAACAGGTCCTGATCAAGGAGGCCCGTCCGCACGTCGGAGCCGGGCCCGACGGGCGCGACGCCCGGGACTGGTTGCGGCACGAGGCACAGGTGTTGACCCGCCTCGCGCCGCGCCGGATCGCACCCGAGCCGCGCGAGGTGTTCGACAGCGGCGGGCACGTCTTCCTGGTCGAGGAGCTGATCGAGGGCATCAGCCTGACCCGATGGACCGCGGACCGACTGGAGCGCCGACACGGCGACGACGGCCGGATCCCGGTCGCGGCAGGTTGGGAACTGGCCCGCGAACTCACCCGGTTGCTGGCCAGGGTGCACGCCGAGTCGCTGGTGCTGCGGGACTTCAAGCCGGGCAACGTGATGATGACGCCCAAGGACTGCCCGATGCTGGTGGACCTGGAGAGCGCGGTCGCGGTCGGGAGCAGGGTTCCGGTGGTCGGCACCCGCGGCTTCACCGCTCCCGAATACCTGGGCGCGGCCGGATCCGAACGGGCCGCCCCGGCGGCGGACTTCGCGGCGGACTGCTTCAGTCTGGGCGCCACCCTGCTCCAGGTCGGCGCCGGGATCAACCCCGTGCTGGCCGCCGAGAGCGCACCCGCGCGGCCCGTCGGCGAGCGGATCGCCGCGATCGTCGCAGCCGCCGCGCCCGCGTTGCCGATGTTGCGGGCCCTGGCCCCGTTGATCGTCGGGCTCACCGGCGAGGTCGCCCGGCGATGGACGCTGGAACAGGCCGCCGACTTCCTGCGGGCGGAACCCGACCCGACCCGACCGCTCGGGATCCGGCCGCCCGTCCCGGCCGATCCCGACCGCCTGCTGACGGACGGGCCGGCCCACCTGGCGGACACGATGGACCCGGACGCCGAGTATCTTTGGCCCGCCCCGCGCTCGTTGCCGGACGGCGATCCGTGCAACGTGCAACTCGGCGCGGCCGGTGTGCTCGCGGTGTTGGACCGGGCCGTGCGGTGCGGCCGGCGCGACGCGGAGCCGGCGCTGCGCACCGCCGCGTGCTGGCTCGATCGCCGGTTGACCCGACCGGACCGGGTGCTGCCCGGGCTGTACTTCGGGCGCTCCGGCACGGCGTGGGCGCTGTACGAGGCGGCCCGAACGCTGGCCGACGACGCGTTGGCGGAGCGCGCGGTGGCCTACGCCCTGGCCATCCCGCTGACCGGCACCAACCCCGACGTGTGCCATGGCCTGGCCGGGGCGGGCACGGCCCAGTTGCACCTGTGGCACGCCACCGGTGACCGGCGGTTCGCCGAGCGGGCCGGGCAGTGCGCGGACGCCGTGCTGCGATTGCTCGCGACCGCCGAGGGCGGGGTGGACTGGCCGGTGGGTCCCGAAGCGCGCGCCGAGTTGGCCGGATCGGCGCTGTACGGTTTCGGCCACGGAGTGGCCGGCAACGCGACGTTCCTGCTGTCGGCGGGCCGGGACCTGGACCGGCCCGAGCTGATCGACATCGCGGTCGGCGGTGCGCACGCGCTCGCGGCGGTCGCCGATCGGCGCGGGGGCGTGGTGATGTGGCCGAAGGGCCCCGGGCGTACCGAGCGACCGGGACTGGACTTCTGGTGCAACGGCACATCCGGCGTCGGCACGTTCCTAATCCGGCTGTGGCAGGTCACCGGCACAGAGCGCTGGCTGGACCTGGCCGAGGGGGCGGCACGCGCGGTGTACGCGGATCGCTGGCGGATCGGGCCCGGCTCGTGCCATGGCGTGGCCGGCAACGCCGAGTTGCTGCTCGATCTGTACGCGGCCACCGGGGACGAGCGGCACCGGTCCCGGGCGCACGAACTCGGCGGCTGCATCGCGGTGCGCGCCGCCCACCGGCACGGCCGATGGCTCGTCCCGGACGACACGATGCGCGAGATGTGCGCCGCGTACGGCGTCGGGATGGCCGGCGTGTTGGATTTCCTGCTCCGCCTGGTACACGGCGGACCTCGTTCGTGGCTGGTCGACCGGCCGGCCACCGGGCACGACCAAGACCCCCGGAAAGGGGAGATGAGGCATGGAGAGCTCCGTTCTGGAACTTCAGGAACTGCCGGAGACCGATGAACAGCAGGACCTCGAACCGATGATGTGTTGCGACACCGGTCACCACAGCTACGAGTGGACCGACCTGTGCGTGGCGGCACTCGACTGATCGACTGTCAGGGGTTTCGTGCGGGTGGCCCGGCCACCCGCACGGAACGTCCGGTGGTCCCCGGGCATCGACGGGGCTCTCAGTGGTGAAGCCACGTGCCGGGTCCGACGTGTGGACGTCGGCGGTGTCGGGGCCGATCGCGGTCGCCGCGCTGGAGCGGGTCGCGCTGCTGGCCGGGCGACCGGCGGCCACGCCGCGACGGGTGCGGCACGACCTGGGCGGCGGGGGTGCCGGGTTGGCCGTGGTGTGCCGGCAGTTGGATCGGTGGCGGCCCGGTCGGGGGTGGGACGCGATGGCCGAGAGCTGGTTGGCGGCGGCGGACGCGGGCGCCGACCGGCCGCAGGTCACCGCGTCCGGTCTGTTCGGCGGCCTGGGCGGCCCGGTGTTCGCCGGCTGGGTGCTCGGACACGAGCGGCCGATGGCCGCGGCGGCCGGACGGTCCGGCGGCGAGCCGTGCGGCGGGCGCGAACTCGACCTGATCTCCGGCCTCACCGGGACCTGTACGAACCTGCTGGGTCGCGCCGCCGAGCCCGCCGCCGGGGCGGCGCTGCGCGCGGGGCTCGCCGTGTTGTGCCGGTCCGCCGAGCCGGGGGAGTGGGCGGAACCGGGTCTTGCGCACGGCATCGCCGGTCCGCTGGCCCTGCTGTCGCTGGCGCACGCCGCGGACGTGCGGGTGAGTGGACAGCGCGCCGCGATCGAGCGCATGGCCGGCCTGCTCGGCGAGTACCGGCGGGACGACGCGTGGGGGCCCGACTGGTCGGCCGGCAGCGCCGACGCCCGCTCCGTACACGGCTCCTGGTGTGCGGGTGCGCCCGGCATCGCGCGGGCGCTGTGGTTGGCCGGGAATGCCCTGGACGACGCCGCGATGCGCACCCTGGCGGTCGACGCGCTGGTGGCCGTGCTTGCCCGGCCGACCCGGCAGCGGTTGGTCGACCGGGCGCCGGGCCTTTGTCACGGACTCGCCGGGCTGCTCCAGATCACCGTGCGTTTCGCGCACGACACGGGCGACGCGATGCTGCGGGCCGCGGCCACGCGGCTGACCGAGGAACTGCTCGTGCGCCACCCGACGCCCGCAGACGCGGGCCCGGGCCTGCTGGAGGGTGCCGGCGGGGTGATCCTCGCGTTGCTGGCCGCCACCACGGCGACACCGCCACTGTGGGACCGGGCCTTGCTGCTCGGATAGGGCGTGTCACCGATTCGCCGCCGAGCACCACGACGCGGGATCGACGACACGCTCCGGGGGCCCGGTGCCCGGTGGGTTCAGGAACCGTTGTCGAGGGGGCGGAGGAAGCGGCGTTCGTAGCGCTTGATGCAGCCGGTGTCGCGGGCCAGTCGGATGGCCGCCTGGCAGTCGGGGTCGGTGGCGCTGTCGGTGCGGTACTGCTCGTACGTGGCGAAACTGGGGAAGGAGAAGAGCGCGTAGGCGATGTCGCTGTCGCCCTCGCTGGGCAGGAAGTAGCCGTGGTGCGTGCCGCCGAAGCGGTTGACCAGGCCCACCCAGCGGCGACCGTACTCCTCGAAGTCGGCCAGCTTGTCGGCGTCGATCTCGTACTTGAGATGAATGGTGATCACGCCCACATGATGCAGTGTCGCGACTCGCGCCGCGAGCACGGCCCGGGGGCCGCCGACCCGGTGCGGGGTCGGCGACCCGATCGGGGCGGGGTCACAGGTCGGTGGCGATGATCTTCTCGATGTTGCGTTCGGCGAGGGCGGTGATGGTGACGAAGGGGTTGACGCTGGTGTTTCCCGGGATCAGTGCGCCGTCGATCACGTACAGGCCGGAATATCCGTGCAGACGCCCGTAGTTGTCGGTGGCCTTGGTCAACACCGCGCCGCCGAGCGGGTGGTACGTGAGGTGGTCGCCCCAGATCTTGTACGCGCCGAAGAGGTCGGTCCGATAGATCGTCCCCTCCTTCGCGTTGATCTTGTCGAAGATGGTCTTGGCCATGTCGATCGAGGGCTGCTTCCAGGCGGCCTGCCAGTTCAGCTCGACCTTGCCGGTCGCGGCGTTCCAGGAGAACCGGGCCCGGTTGGGGTTCTTGGTGATCGACAGGTAGAACGAGGCGTAGGTCTCGATGCCGGTGGGCAGCGGGGCGACCTCGGCGAACGCGCCGCCGGCGTTCCAGTTGTCGATGCCGCCGGTGGGAATGGACGCCTGGAGGGAACCGGTGGGATCCCACATGTGGTTGGCGCGCCCGCACATCACGTTGCCGTTGTCCCCCCAGCCCTGGCCGATCTCGGCGTTGAGGTTGGGCAGCGCGCCGGTGGCCTTGAGCCGGACCAGCAGTTTGCTGGTGCCGACGCTGCCGGCGGCGAAGAAGACCTTGTCGGCGGTGACGGTCTTGGTGAGCGTGGTGGCGCCGGTGGTGTCGATCTGGTCGATCGTCACGGTGTAGCCGCCGCCGGCCGCGGGGGAGACCGAAGTGACCTTGTGCAGCGCGGAGATGGTGACCCGACCGGTCTCCTTGATGCGGGCGAGGTAGGTCTTCTGCAGCGACTTCTTGCCGTAGTTGTTGCCGTAGAGGATCTCGCCGGCCAGCGCGGACTTGGGGACGGCGCCGGCGGCCTCCTGCTTCATGTAGTCCCAGTCGTACACGGTGGGTACGAAGACGAACGGGAAGCCGGCGCGCTGGGCATGCTTGCGGCCGACTCGGGCGTATTGGTAACAGGCGGTGCTCTCGAACCAGGCCGGGTCGATGGTGGCCGCCCCGAGCCCGGCGTTGGCGCGCGGGTAGTAAGTGTTGTACATCTCGTCGGCGTCGACCGAGGGGAGGATGGCGCCGAAGTTCTCCCGCTTGGGCGTGACCGCCATGCCGCCGTTGACCAGTGAGCCGCCGCCGACGCCTCGGCCCTGGTAGACGGTGATGCCGGCGAACTCCTCGGCGTCCAGGATGCCGGTGTACTTGGGGATGGCCCGGTCGATCGGGAAGCCGAGGAAATTGCTCAGCGGCTGCTTGGTCTTGGTGCGGAGCCAGAAGGAACGGGCGTCGGGAGAGGTGGTGTTGGCGAAGATCTTGCCGTCCGGGCCGGGGGTGTCCCAGGACATGCCCATCTCGATCATGTGTACGTCGACGCCGGCCTGGGCCAGTCGCAGTGCGGCGACGGAGCCGCCGTAGCCGGTGCCGATCACCAGGGCCGGCACGTGTGCCCCGGCGGGAATCGAGGCGGCCGAGGGAGCCGCCGTCGGCTGGGCTGCGGAGGCGCGGCCGGCCACGGCCGCGACGCCCAGGATGGAACCTGTTCCAGCAATGAAAGTGCGGCGCGAGAAACCCTTGAAACCGTTACGGTGCATGGCGGAATCGCTCATGTGACGTTCCTCACTCTGGGACGGAGTGGGAACAAGTTCTAGGCGTGAATGCGTGACAAGTCACGGCATACTCGTGAGTAACTTGCTATTGGGGTAAGGGAGTTGCTCGCGGATTGCGGAGCGTCGGTGTGCGGTCACGGAAACGACCCCGAAACATCCGACTCGTTGTCCGGAAGCGGGGTGGGACGGGTCGAGTCGGGGCCTGCGTTCGACCGCTCGCGGGACGCGGATCCGGGTGGAGCCGGGTGCGGGGGACGCTCGGGTTCGCTCGTCCCCCGCGCGGGCGCGCTGCGCTGCGATACGGCCGCCGATCGGCTACGACTGCCGGGAGTTCGGTCGCCACTCCAGCAACCGGCCGGGCCAGGGCGGCTGTCCGGGTCGGTCCACGAAGAAGGTCGCGGCGGGAGTGAAGCCCAGCGCTTCGTACTGCCGGACGAGGGCGCCGTCGCCGCCGGCATAGCAGTCCACCCGGACCAGGCCGGCGTCCCGGACGGCCGCCTCGCGGCGCACGTCCTGGATCAGCGCGGCGCCCACCCCCGCTCCGGCGAAACGGCGGTCGGTGACCAGCAGGTTGACGAACCACTCGGGTTCGTCGACCGCGGGGACATAGGCGGAGGGCGTGTCCGAGGCGACGCAGACACCGGCGGGCTCGCCGTCGACCTCGGCCAGCCGAACGTGCCCGTCGCGCAGGACCGTCTCCACGCGGTCCACGGCCTCGGGGCGGGTGGACCACGGCTCGGTGCCCCATTGGCCCTCGCGGCCGTGGGCGACCAGCCAGGCCACCGCGCGGTCGAGCATGCCCAGGACGATCGGCAGGACGGTGGTGTCCACGGTGCGTATGTGTATGTGACGTGATGCGCGGATGTCGTGTTCCCCGGTGATACCGGACCTCCTGCTCCTCGACCCGGTCACCGGACGTGGCCGACCGGGCACGACCGTGCGCCCCGCGGATGCCCGACGCCCGAGGATCGTCGCAGGCCGAGGCAGGTTCCGGCGAGGGCCGCCGGTCGCGGAGGGCGGCGCGGTTGTGCTTGTGGGGTCGTCGGCGCGGTTGCGCTCGGGCCCGCAGGTGCGACCGCGCGGGCCCGGAGGTGGCGCCGCGGTACGACCGCGGGCGGGCTCAGGACGGTGATGGGCCGCCGGGCTCCGCATGCAGGGGTCGGACGAAGCGCAGGGCCGGGCGGCCGTTGAGGTCGAGTTCGCCGGTGGGGCTGAAGCCGGTTCGGGCCAGGACCGTTCGGGAGCCGGTGTTGTCGAGGGTGGTGACAGCGCGCAGGGTGGCCAGGCCGTATTCCGTGCGGGCGAGCGTGCAGATCTCGCGGACCGCGCTCGTGGCCAGTCCGCGGCCGGCGGCCCGTTCGGCGATCCGGTAGCCGAGTTCGGCCGCACCGTCCGCCACGTCGATCAGGTTGACCCGACCCAGGATTTCGCCGTCGGTGTCGACCAGGACATGGAAGTGGTGCAGCCCCGCGGCCTGTTCGGCGAGCAGCTCGTGGTGGCGTTCGGTGAAGTGCGCGAAGTAGTGGTCGCCTCGGTCGGAGATCGACGCGGCGAAGTAGGCCCTGTTCCGCTGCTCGAAATCGAGCAGGGCCGGAGCATGGTCGAGGCGCAGGCGCCGAAGCCGGGACATGGCCTCATGGTGGCATGTGATCCGGGCGACGGCACAGGTGGGACGGTGGTTGCAACGCGAGTTGCAACGCGAACCGCAACGGGAGCCGCAGCGGAGTATGGAACGGGAGAGGGTACGGGGGAAGGCGCGCGGGACGCTACGGAGGCGGCAGCGGCGCACGGTACGGGAGACGCGGCGCGGGCCGGAGCGCGCAACGCAGCGGCGGGTGGAACGGGAGCCGGCCCTCGGTGCGCCGCGCGAGGTCCGCGGTGCGCCGCGCGTGGTGTGCGGGTCGGCGTTCGGTGGGTGGCCTCGCCGACTCAGGGCGGGAATCCGGGCGTCCGCGGGGCGCGATGTTAGGGTCGGTGCGCATTGCATTGGACGAATCGACCTGGAGAGGAACCGGATCATGCCCCGAAAGACCAGCGGTCCCAACGGAGTTCGTCCCATCAATGCAGCCGCGGGAGCCACTGGCCGTCATGAACCATTTGAACATCGGGATCGTCGCGCATGTTGACGCCGGCAAGACCAGCCTGACCGAGCGTCTGCTGTTCGACGCGGGTGTGATCACCCGGATCGGCAGCGTCGACGCGGGCAGCACCCAGACCGACTCGCTCGAACTCGAACGCAGGCGTGGCATCACCATCCAGTCCGCCGTGGTGGCGTTTCGGATCGGCGACCTCCGGGTCAACGTGATCGACACGCCGGGCCACTCCGACTTCGTCTCCGAGGTCGAGCGGGCGTTGCGGGTGCTGGACGGCGCCGTGCTCGTGGTCTCCGCGGTCGAGGGTGTGCAGGCCCGAACGCGCGTACTGATCCGTTCACTTGCCCGTCTGCGCATTCCCGTCCTGGTATTCGTCAACAAGATCGACCGCCGCGGCGCACGCTATGACGACGTGCTCGAAGCGATCGCCGCCGAACTGGGCCCGAACTGCGTCGCGATGGGCTCGGTCGACGACATCGGCACCCCCGGCGCGCGTTTCACGCCGTTCACCGGCACCGACGCGCGGTTCACCGCCCGACTCGCGGAAACCTTCGCCGACCACGGCGACGCGTTCGTGGATTCCTATCTCGACGACCGGATCACCCTCACCGAGGCCGACTACCGGCGCGAGTTGACGCGTCACGTCGAACACGCCTGGGCCTACCCGGTGTTCTTCGGCTCCGCGATCACCGGCGAAGGCGTCGACCACCTGGTCCGCGGCATCGCCGAACTGCTGCCCCGAGTGGGCGCGGAGGCGGCCGAGGAGCCGTTGCGCGCGGTGGTGCTCAAGATCGAGCGCGGTCGCGCGGGGGAGAAGATCGCGTATGTCCGCACCCGGAGCGGCATCCTTCGCCCGCGTACGGAGGTCACCCTCCATCGCCGCGACCACGCGGGCGCGGTGGTCGAGCTGACCGGGCGAACCTCCACGATCCAGGTGTTCGACGAGGGCACCCGGCTGCGGGACGCGGACGCGACCGCGGGCACGATCGCCAAGGTCCGGGGCCTGGCGCAGGCGCGCGTGGGCGACCAACTCGGGTCCGCCGACGGGCTGCCCACCCGGGGCCTGTTCGCCCCGCCCACCCTGGAGTCGCAGGTGACGCCGGAGAGCCCCCGGCAGCGGCCCGCGCTCTACGCCGCACTGCAACGCATCGCCGAGCAGGATCCGATGATCGACGTGCGCGGGGACGAGCAGACCGGGGCGATCTCGGTGCGCCTGTACGGCGAGGTGCAGAAGGAGGTGATCGGCGCGACGTTGGCCGACACGTTCGGCCTCCGGGTCGTCTTCGAGGAATCCCGTCCGCTGTACTTCGAGAAGCCGGTCGGGGTGGGCGAGGCCGTGCGGGAGATCGCCGGCGACGGGGTGAACTTCTTCTGGGCGACCGTGGGCCTGCGGATCGAACCCGCGGCGCCCGGGGCCGGGATCGTCTTTCGGCTGGGTGTGCGGCTCGGCGGGTTGCCGCTCGCCTTCCACCGGGCGATCGAGGAGGCCGTGCACGGCACACTGCGCCAGGGCGTGCACGGCTGGGAGGTGCTGGACTGTGCGGTGACGCTCACCCGGACCGGCTACGCGAGTCCGATCAGCGCGGCGGGCGACTTCCGCAGCGTGACGCCCCTGGTGGTCGGCGAGGCGCTCAAGCAGGCCGGGACCCGGGTGTTCGAGCCGATCCACCGCTTCGAACTGGAGGCACCCGCGGCGGGCGCGGGCGCGGTCGTCGCACTGCTGACGGGTGCGCGGGCCATCCCCGAGGAGCAGTCCACGCGGGGGGACCGATGCCTGGTGCGGGGCACGATCCCGGCCGCCGAGGTGCACGGGGTCACCCGGCGGCTGCCGGAGGCGACCCGCGGCGAGGGGGTCCTGGTCAGCGAGTTCGACGGCCACCGGGCCTTCACCGGACACCCGATCCCGACCCGGCCGCACACGGGCCCCGATCCGTACGACCACGACCGCTACCTGCTCCACACCCTGGGTCGGGTCCCCGGCGCGTGAGATGCGGGTCGGCACCGGGCGGCGGTGGGCGACCACCCGCCGCCCGGTGCCCCGGCCGGTACGGGCCCGAAGCGTGTTCGGGCCCGTACCGGGCGACCTGCCCGACGACGTGCTCCAGGACCCGCGCTGGGTGCGGTCCGGGCACACCGAACGGGGCCGGGACGGGTGCCGTGGTCGGGCGAGCGGGCACCGTACGGATTCGGTGTGCCGGCCGGCGCGGCCCCGTGGCTGCCGCAGCCACGCGAGGGGCGCGAGTCGAGCGTCGAGGCGCAGTGGGACGACCCGGCGTCCACGTTGTCGCTGTACCGCTCCGCGCCGGCGATCCGGCGCACGCTACCCGGAGTTGGGCGACGGCGCCGGGCTGCGCCGGCTCGACGCGCCCGCGGGCACGCTGGTCTTCGGCCGCGGCCGATCGCTGGTCTGCGCGGTGAACCCTGGCCCGGAGCCGGTGCCAAGCGCCTGGCCTGAACGGCGCCCGGGCCCGTCATGCCCCGACCCGGCGCCGTGCTTCGTGTGCGTGGCGTGGGTCGGGGACCTCGGCGGTCGGCGTCGGGTGGTGCGGCCCCACAGCCGTGCTCGCCGGGCCGGGCGTGGCTCCGGGGGTAAGGGACCCGGCGACGATGAGTTTTCGGGTGCGCTCGGGTCTACCCATGAGGCGAAGGATCCGTCGTCGGCGGCGGTGGGCGCCTCGGGGTCGCGAAGGGTCGTGGCACATGTCCGAGTGGACCGTTCTGCGGGAGAACATCGTCTTCGGGGAGTCGGTGCGGTGGCATCGGGATCGGGTGTGGTTCTGTGACTGGGGTGCCCGGGAGATCGTCGCGGTCGGGCCCGACGGCGTCGGGGAGGTCGTGGTGGGGGTGCCGTTTCCGTCGATGCCGATGTGCATCGACTGGCTGCCGGACGGGCGCCTGCTGATCGTCTCGTCCGCCGAGGCGCGGGTGGTGAGCCTGGAGGCGGACGGATCGTTGGCCACCCACGCGAATCTGCGCGGGCTCGGGACCGGCTTCAACGAGATCGTGGTGCACGGGCGCGGCCATGCGTACGTCAACGCGATCGGGTTCGACATGGCGGCGGGCGAGCCGTTCCGGCCCGGGTTCGTCGCGCTGATCGGTGCGGACGGCTCGGCCCGCCGAGTGGCCGAGGACGTCGTCTTCCCCAACGGCATGGCGGTGACGTCGGACGGCTCGACGCTGATCGTCGCCGAGTCGTACGGCAACCGGCTCACCGCATTCGACATCGCACCCGACGGCGGGCTGTCGGGGCGCCGGGTGTGGGCGGACCTCGGCGACGGGGTTCCGGACGGAATCTGCGTCGATGCCGAGGGCGCCGTCTGGTACGCGGACGTGCCGAACAAGTGTTGTGTGCGCGTGCGCGAGGGCGGCGAGGTGTTGCGCAGGGTCGAGTCGGACCGGGGCTGCTTCTCCTGTGCGCTGGGCGGCGCCGACGGCGGGACGTTGTTCGTCGCCGCCACCGAATGGCGCGGCATGGACGACCCGACGGGCGGCCCGCGTACCGGTCGACTCGTCGCGGTGCCGGTGTCGGTGCCGGCGGCCGGCCGGTGAGTGCGGGCGGGTCGGCCCGGTGGGGCGGACGCGACCGTCGGGATCGGTTCGGGGCACCCCTGTGGGCACGTGTGATGACCTAGAGTTACCCAATGATTTTCATCGTGGTGAAGTTTCCGGTGAAGCCCGAGCACGCCGACGACTGGCCCGAACACGCTGCGGCGTTCACCGAGGCCACCCGGGGTGAACCGGGCAACCTGTGGTTCGAGTGGTCGCGCAGCCTGGAGGACCCGAACACCTACGTGCTGGTCGAGGCGTTCCGGGACGACGCGGGGGCGGCACACGTGAACTCCGACCACTTCAAGGCGGCCCTGGAGCGGTTCCGTCCACTGGTCCGGCACACGCCCGAGATCGTGAGCACGGTGATCCCGGACGCGAACGGGTGGAGTGCGATGGGTGAACTGCAGATCGACTGACCGAACCGGATCGGACCGGAGCTGGGTGGGCCTGGGTGGGCCGGGACGGGCCGGATCGCATCGGCCCGCCGGGTCGGCGGCCGACTCTCGCCGGAGCGACGCTCGACCGCCTGCCCGGTGGCGGCGCGGCCCGGCGCGGGATGGGGGTGCCGAGCACGCCGACGGACGCCTAGTGCAGGACCTTCAGGCCGACCACGCTGCCGACGATGCCGGCCAGCAGGAGCAGCTTGACGACGGAGAATGCCTCGCCCTCGAAGAGCATCGCGTAGGTGACGGTCAATACGGCACCGATGCCCACCCACACCGCGTAGCCGGTGCCGACCGGCAGGGTGCGCAGCGCGTACGCCAGGCCCGCCATGCTGGCGGTCAAGCCGACGCCGAAGACGACGGTCGGCACGATTTTGCTGAATCCGGCGGACTTGCCGAGTGCCGTCGCCCAGACGGCTTCCAGGACACCGGAGATGAGCAGGACGATCCAAGCCATGACAGGCACGCTCCCTGACACCGTCTTGTCTCAACCGGGTACGGCGTGCCTCGTCCGGGAGCCGGTTCGGGCTCCGTGAATCACTCTCGCACGCCCCTCTCGGCGCACACAATTCGGGCATCGTCCACCCTCCGGACGATCGATTTCGGTGGTGTGGGTCACCGCGTGGCCGCCGCCCGCGCGGCGACCCGGTCGACGCCGATCACCTTCCGCCGGCGATGCCGGCCCCGAGGATCCGCACATATCCGAAATCGATGGCCATCAGCCCGGTTCGTCGCGATCAAACCCGGTGATCGCCACCAAGGTCGGCCCGTGCCGGGACGCGGCGGGCCACGACCCGGTCTCCAACGTGGCCGCCGGCGCGCTGCGTCCGACCGCGGCCGGCCTGGCGACCCTGGACGACCTGCACCAGCGCTCCCCGCTACCGTCGTCGGCATGAACTCCGACCCCGCCAAGCACCTCGACCCGCTGCCCGGACGGAGCGGCCACGTGGCCGGCATCGAGTCGCTCGTCCTCGACGGGCACCGGTACTTCTTCGGCTTCGACGGCCGGAGCGACATGGTCGTCTCGCCGCTGATCGACGACCCGGACACGATGGCGGCGTTCGCGAGCGAGCACATCCGGCAGACCGACGGACGGCACGAACCCGACTACTGGGCGGACCTGGTGGCGTGGGCGGTGCACGGCTCGGACCTGGTGGCAAAGGACGCGGACCGGGAGTTCGACACGGCCCGACTGCGTGCCGAACTACCGCTGCCCGGCAGCCATGTGCTGTACCTGCTCGACGCGGCCGCCGGATGGGACGAGTCGTTGTCGAAGCCCGCGGAGGTGGAACAGGCGTACGCACGACTGGGGTTCGACGAGGAGGACCAGGTCGAGGCCCTGGACCACGCCCTGGAGGTCGTCCGGGCACACGGTGCGCCGGCGCGGCCGGACGAGTGGACGGTGGTCCGGTTCCATCTCGGCTCCGCGGTGCGGCGCGTGCCGGGCAACTGGACGCTGCTGTTCGACCCGGTGGGGGAGTGCGTCGCCGCCCACGGCTGAGCGGTGGATCCGGATCCGGTCCGGGAGTTCGGGTGTGGCCGAGTCAGCGGCGGATCAGGTGCATCGGCAGGGCACGCGGGGTCAGCACGCTGCGTGGGACGGCGCGGACCGGAGCGGCGGAGGCCGGTCGCAATCGCCAGCGGGACGCGATCGAGGCCAGTGCGAGAGTGGCCTCGGTCAGCGCGAAGGTGTCGCCGATGCACTTGTGCGGACCGCTGCCGAAGGGCACGAACGAACTGCGCGACCAGGTCCCCGGCCCGATGCCGTCCGCGTGTTCGCGTTCCGGCCGAAACCGGTCCGGCTCGGCGTGGAACCAGGGGTGGCGGTGCAGGATGTACGGGCTGAACACGAGTGTGCTGCCCGCGTCCAGTCGCCGGCCCGCCACCTCGATCTCGCGTGTGGCGGTGCGCGGGAGCACCCAGGCCGGCGGGTACAGGCGCAGCGTTTCGCGGATCACCCGGCCGGTCCAGGGCAGCCGGGGCAGGTCGTCCGGGCCGGCCGCGCGTCCGCCGAGCACGATATCGACCTCGGCGTGCAGGGCTTCCTCGGCTTCGGGGTGGGCGGTGATCAGGTGCAGTGCCCAGGCCAGTGCGGACGACGTGGTCTCGGCGCCGGCCAGGATCAACACGGCGACCTGGTCGTGCAGTTCCGCCTCGGTCATCGCCCCGCCCGCCTCGTCCCGGGCGGCGAGCAGCCGGCCGAGCAGATCCCGGTCGTCGGGGTCGGCGGCGCGGCGCGCGGCGATGATCCGCGTCACGTGCGCCCGCCAGGTGGCCAGGCCCCGGGTGTAGCGCCGGGCGCCCGGGGTGGGCAGGGAGTCGACGGCGGGCAGCAGGGCGCGCAGGTAGACCCCCTTGAGGAAGGTGTCCAGGCTGTCGCGCAGTTCGGCGATGTCACGATCGGCGATACCGGCGCCGAAGAGGGTACGCACGGCCACCGTTGTGGTCAGCGCGAACATCTCGTCGACCATGTCGACCACCCGGCCCGGCCGCCAGCGATCCAGCGCGGCGCCGATCTCGCGCCGCATCGCTTCGGCGTAGCCGGGCAGGTGCTCGGTGCGGAACGCGGGCTGCATCATCAGCCGTTGCCGGCGATGGTCACCGTGCGGACATGTGGCCAGGCCGTTGCCCAGCGCGGCGCGCGAACCCTCGTAGAGCGGTCCGACGCGGTCGAAGGTGCGACCGTCGGCCATGACGTGCCGGGCGAGTTCGGGATGGCACAGCACGAAGGCCGGGCGCGGGCCGAGCCGGATCTCCACCAGATCACCGTGTGCGGGCAGCGAGCCGAGGAAGCGCAGCGGTGCGCGGAGCAGGTGCGGGAGGTGGCCCAGCCCGGGCCACGCGCCGGGGGCCCGGCCGGCGCGGGCCGCCGATCCGGGCGGGGTCGACGACGGGCGTGGCGGATGTGCGGTCGTCATGGGTCGCTCCCTCGCCTGCCGCGCGGCGCCGATTCGCCGGCCGGCGCCGTGCTCCCGTGCGGTGTCCGGTTCCATTCCAGCAGCGCCGGGCCGAACGCGGGCGGATGTTTCCCGGATCGAGGGCGTGTCGGGCCGGCCGACGAGGTCGCCGCAAGGCGGCACACATCGATGTGTGTGTCAACCCGGGGTGCCCCACCGGCGACACCCGGGACGCGCGGAGGCGGGTCCCCCCGGTGCCCGGATGTCGGCCGGCGCCCCCGATCCCTAGCGTCGAGGCATGGATACACGAGGGTTCGACACCCCAGGCAGGAACACCCGTACGGCACCCCTCCGGGGTGCCCCGACCATCATTGCCGGCGCGATCGCCCGCCGGTTCACGGTGGCGCTCGCCCTGGCGGGTGTGCTCACCGTGCCCGTCGCCGCGACGGCCCGGGCCGACGCCCCGACCCCGCCGCCCGCCGCGGCCGACGAGGGCCGCGATCGCGGCGCGCTCGTGGAGGCGGTGCCGCTGCGGACCGTGACCGCCGGGCAGGCCCGGGACGAACTCGGGCGCGACGGTTGGGACGTCGGTACGGTCCGCGACGACGTGCGGCTGTACCGGCTGGTCTATCGCACGATCGACGCGACCGGTCGGCCGACCACCGCCACCGGCCTGCTCGCACTCCCGGTGAACGACGAACGGCGGCTGCGCGCGGTGTCGTTCACGCACGGCACCGAGCTGTACCGGGCCGACGCGCCGTCGACCGCGGACGACACGTGGGGCATCGCGCCGGCGCTGACCCTGGCCTCGGCCGGCTTCGCCGCCACGATGCCCGACTACCTCGGCCAGGGCGAGGGACCGGGTGCACATCCGTGGATGGACATCCCGTCGGAGACCACCGCCTCGCTGGATCTGCTGCGCGCGGCCCGGCGGTTCGCCGCCGGGCAGGGGCGCAGCCTGGCCCGGGAGGTGTACGTGAGCGGGTTCTCCCAGGGCGCCTCCGCCGCGCTCGGCCTGGCCCGGGCACTCCAGTCCGGCGCGGACCCATGGTTCCGGGTCGGCGCGATCGCCCCGATCAGCGGTGCCTACGACTTCCGCCGAGCCGAACTGCCCGCGCTGCTGCGCGGCGACCTGGACGACAAGGCGAGCGTGATCTACGCGAGCCTGCTCCTGGTCTCCTACAACCGGCTGCATCACGTCTACGACCGACCGGCCGACGTCTTCCGGTCCCCCTACGCGGACACCATCGAGGGCCTGTTGGACGGCTCGCACCGGCCCGGAGAGATCCTGGAGCGGACCCCGGCGAACATCGACGGCCTGCTCACCGGGCCCGGTCGGGACCTCCTGGAGCGACCCACCGGCGCGTTCGCGGCCGCGCTGCGGGAGACCGACTCGGTGTGCACCGACTGGCGTCCGCGAGTGCCGGTGCGGTTGTACGTGGCGGTCGACGACCGGGAGGCCGCACCCGCGAACACGGCGCATTGTCGGGCAGCGTTGCGCGCGTCCGGAACGGATGTCCGGGTGACCCGCTTCGGGCCCGACGTGACGCACTCGGACTCCAACCGTCCGGGCACCGCCGCCGTGGTCCGCTGGTTCCGCGAACTCGGTTGACCCGCCGTCGGATCGCGGTCGGCGTCAGGCTCGGGCCGGGGGCGCGGCGGACAGATTGCCGAGGAGGCGGAGGGACTGTTCCGTCGGGCCGCCCGGCTCGGCCGCCGGTCGGGCCGGCCCGAAGGCATGACAGCGATGCCTGGACGCGGTTTCCCGACCGTTCCGATTCGCCGCGCCCGCGCGCGGCCGATCGGCCCGGGGCGTGCGGCGGCGCTACTCCTGCCGGTCGTCGGGGCTCGGCAGGCCGAACAGCGGGAGGCGGCACAGCGGAGGCGGTTCGCCCGGCAGACCGAGTCGGTACTAGTGCGCCCGCAGCGTGTAGCGCAGCGACCGGCGGGCGCGGGTGGCCGGGAACGCGGCGAGCGGCAGTTCGCACAGCGCGGCGGACGCGATGCTCGGGGCCACTCTGCGGTCGAAGACCTACGCCTGGCCCGTTTCGAAGCGGCTGATCTGTCCGTCGGGGGTGACGGTGAAGCGCCAGGTGGTGCGCATCTCGCCCCACGTGTCGTTGCGGTAGCCCACGATCAGGGTGCGTCCGCCGTCGGATTCGGTCACCACCTCCATGTGGCCGTTGGAGGAGAAGATCTCCCGATCCGCCCAGTCCTGCGGGTCGCGGTCCGAACCGTCGTCGGACATCGTCGCGTCGGGGGTCAGGAGCGCGGCGAAGGCGTCCTTGTCGCGCGCGTTGACGGCGGCGACGAACGCGCCGACCGCCGGTTCGGACAACTTGCCGGGGGCGATGCTCACGGGGGCCTCCTGGGCGGATGAGCGAAGGAGCGAAGGAGCGCAGGGCGTGCGCGTGTTCGGTACGTCGTGCGCGGGGGGTGGTGCCCTACCAGGGAACAACACGGCCGGCCCGGGGACGCCGACCCTCACCCGTTTGCCGCAGGACGGCGTGTCAGGGTGCCGGTCGCGGGGGCGCCGGCCCGGTCGGCCGTCCCGTGCGAGTGGAGCAGGATTGGTCGGCCGTGGTGGACCAGGAGCACGGTCCCGAAACCCGGTCCCGGGCGGCGAGTTCGGCGACGGGCCGGTCGTAGGGCCCGCCGGGCCGCAGCTCGTCGGGGATCCGGCCGGCGAGCGGGGCGGCGGCCAGGACACCGAGCACGGCTCGCCGGGACGGTCGGATGATCGGCTGGTCGATCGTGTGTGCTGGTCGGTCACGGCCGTTGTCCACCGAACGGCGCATGTCGACCGCCGATGGCTCGGCGACAGGCGATCCATACGCGGCGCCGCGGGCCGCCCCGGACGCCGCCGGTCCGACGGGCGGTGCCGGCCGAGCGCCCGACACCACCTTGATGGCCGCACCACAAGCGCCGGGAACGGGCCGAAGCGCGGGTTAGCGTCGTCGTATGAGACGCCCCACCGGGTTCGGCGGCCGATCCCGCGTGCGGCGACGGGGCCCGCTCGGCGACGCGCCGGCCGGATCGCCCGAGGCGCGCCGGATGTGCCTGTGGACGCTCGCCTGCGCCGCGTCGATCGGCGTGTACCTGCTCGTCCGCCACCTCAGCCACCCCTCGATGGTCGACCTGGTGGTCTACCGCGCGGAGGGGCTGGCGGTGCGCGACGGGATCGACCTGTACGGCCCGCTCGACGCGCCGCACGGGCTCAGGGCGACCTATCCGCCGTTCGCCGCGCTGTTGTTCGTCCCGCTGACCTACCTGCCCGAGGACCTGCTGCTCGGGCTGGCGGTGGCCGCGAACCTGCTGCTCGTGGCGGTCGTGGTCCGGCTCTCGATGCGCTTGGTGGACCCGGACGGGCGCTGCCTGGGCCCCTGGGTGGTTCCGGCCGCGACCACCTTCGCCATCTGGTTCGAGCCGGTGTTCACCACGATGCGCTACGGGCAGGTCAACCTCGCGGTGCTGGCCGTGGTGTTGTGGGACTTCACCCGGCCGGCCGGCGCGCGGCCGCGCGGGGTGGGTCTGGGACTGGTGGCCGGCATCAAGGTCACCCCGGCGGTCTTCATCGTTTATCTGCTGCTCACCGGACGCCGCCGGGAGGCGCTCACGGCCATCGGCACCGCGGCCGGGACCGTGCTGTTCTCGGCCGTGATCCTGCCCGGGGCCACCCGGCGATTCTGGACCGACCTGGTGTTCGACCCCGAGCGGGTCGGGCGGGTGGAGAACGCCGCCAATCAGTCGGTGCGCGGACTGCTCACCCGGGTGACCCGGTTGTTCGACCCCGGCATCGGCGGGACGGCGACCATCGTCGCGGTGGGGGTGCTCGGCATGCTGTGCGCCGTGCTCGCCCACCGTCGGCGCGGGGACGCGTGGGGGCTGCCCGCGGCGGCGGTGGCCGGGCTGCTCGCCAGTCCGATCTCCTGGAGTCACCACTGGGTGTGGTGTGTGCCGATCGCGATCCTGCTGTGGGCGAGAGCGCGGGGCCCACACTCGCGGAGCGAGACGCTGTTGTCCGCGGGGTTGATCGTCTTCCCGAGTTTCCTGGTCTGGTCCGTACCGCACCTGCCCGGTCAGGAATGGCACCTGACCGGCTTCGAACTGCTGCGCTCGTCCTGCTACGTGGCCTTCGGGGTGGCGTTCCTGCTCGCGGCCGCACGCCCCGAACCCGAGCCGTCGAGGCAGGCCGCGGCCTCGTCGACGCTTTTCGGCTGACCGGGCGGCGAGGTGCCGTCCCGCGCGGCCATGTGCGTGCGCGACTCGCGGCGCAGCCGCTGCGCGAGCGCGACCGGGGTGCGGACCATGCGCGTGCGCGACCGGGGGCTGCCGCCGTGCGGGCATCGCCGGTGTGTGCGAACTCGGCGCCTCGGCACGGGGATTTTGCGCCTCGGTGGGGCCGTCGGCGGCTTGGGGGCGGTGACGGTCGGGAGTTCGTCCGCCGGCGCCATCAAATGCCGTGTGAATGTCGCGGGTTCGCCAAACGCGGGCGCGATGTCGGTGTCCGCGGGTTACTGCTGCAGGGCGTGTCGGAGGGCTTGGACGAGGGCGTCCGGGTCGATTCCGGGGTCCAGGTGCAGTACCGGTACGGCCTGCCCGGGGCCGTCGGGGTCGGTGCGGGGGCGAGCGGGCGCCGGCTCCGGCACGGGCTCGGGTGTGGCGGAGGGGGCGAGGAGGTCGAGGATGTCCTCGATTGCCGTGGCGAGTGTGCCCAATGCCTCGTCGAGCGACGCGGATGTGGTCATGACGGATCAACGAGCCCCCGCCGTCGGCCGCAACGGCGTATGCCGGCACACCATCCGATCGACTGCCTTTGTGTCACTCCCACCACCGGCGTGCCGCGGCCCTGTGTCCCCCGCGGCCCGGCCGCGCCGGCAGGCTCGGGAGCGCGCATTAGGGTGGCCGGCATGGCGAAACGGGGCCCGTACGAGAAGGGCGAGGCGAAGCGGCGCGAGATCCTGCGGGTCGCCCTGGAGGTCTTCGCGGAGGAGGGCTACCGGGGTACGTCGCTGCGCAAGGTCGCGGCGCGCTGCAACCTGAGCCTGCCCGGCCTGATGCACTACTTCGCGTCCAAGGAGGACCTGCTCACCCAGGTGCTCCGGGCCCGCGACGAGGAGAACCGCCGGTTGTGGGAGGGCTACGAGGGGCCCGATCCGCATCTGGAGATGGTCCGGGCGGGCGCGCGTGCGGCGGGCTTGATCGAGCTGTACGTGTCGATGGCCGCGGCGGGCAGCGACCCCGAGCATCCGGCGCACGCGTTCTTCGCCGAGCGGTATCCGCGGGCGCGGCAGTCGGTGCTGAACGTGATGGAGCAGCGGATTCGGGACGGCGCCATCGCGAGCGCGATTCCGCCGGAGCGGCTCGCGGTGTTGTTGATCGCGATCGCGGACGGCATCCAGTTGCAGTGGTTGAACGACCGCTCGATCGACATGGAGCAGGCGGTCAAGGACATGCTGACCCTGCTGGAGCCGCAGTCGCAGCCGCAGCCGCAGCCGCTGCCGGCGACCGGCGACTGAGGCCGGGTCCGCGTGCGCCCGGCGGGCGGGGGATCCGGGTGGAAGCCCCGCCCGCCGGGCGCAACCGGGTGACGACTCAGCCCGTCGCCTCGGCGACCCTGTCGGCGAGCGCCGCCGGCTTGTCCCGGCCGATCAGGCCGCCGGCGAAGTCGGCGACCACCTCCAGCGGGACGTTGTGCGCCGCCCGCCGCAACGTCGCGTCGTCCGCCTGCCGGCTGGTCAGACCGGCGTTCGACCGGGCCGGCCGCTCCAGCAGCAGCGGGCCGCCGACCGGGTGGGCCAGCCACTCGCCCAGTGTGTTGCGCGCGTCCAGTTCGACGGCGTCGGCGTCGGCGGCGACCGCCAGTTCGGCGGCGAGGCGCACGTCCCGCGAGGACGCGGCGGCCTCGATCCGGTAGGTGCCGCCCTCGACGCGCCAACGGTCCTCGCGCACGCTGAAGTAGGCCAGGTCGGCGCGGGGGAACTCGACCGGCACCTCGCGGCTCTCGCCCGGCTCCAGTCGGAACGAGGCGAACCCGCGCAATTCGCGGACCGGGCGTTCCGCAACCGAGTGGGCGGGCGCCGCGGAGTAGACCTGCACCACCTCGCGGCCGGCCCGCTCGCCGGTGTTGGCCACGGTCACCCGTACCGCGATCGCGGCGCCGTCGTCGGTGGTGGTCACCGCCAGGTCGCGGTAGGCGAAGGTGGTGTAGGACAGGCCGTGTCCGAACGGGAAGGCGACGTCCAGGCGGGCGGCGTCGTAGCCCCGGTAGCCGACGAACACCCCCTCGCCGTACCGCACATGGCCCTCCGCGCCGGGGAAGGTCAGGAAACTGGGGGAGTCCTCCAGGCGCAGCGGGACGGTCTCGGCGAGCTTGCCGGAGGGGTTGACCGCGCCGAAGAGCACCCGGGCGAGGGCGCCGCCGCCGGCCTGGCCGAGCAGGAAGCCCTCGACGAGCGCGGGCACCCGGTCGTGCCAGGGCGCGGTGCGCACGATGCCGCCGTTGGAGAGCACCACCGCCACCCGCCCGTTGACCGCCAGGACGCGGTCGAGCAGGGCGAGTTGGTCGGCGGGCAGGTCGATGTGATCGCGGTCGAACCCCTCGGATTCGTCCTGTTGGGCGAGGCCGAGGAAGAGCACGACGGTGTCGCTCGCGGCGGCCGGGCGTACGGCCCGGTCGGCGGCCTCGGTCGGGTCGGCGTCGGGTTCGGGCCCGTCGGCGAGCGGGTAGCCGGGCGCGAACTCGACCCGGGCGCCGTCGGCGAGTTCGCGGATGTGGTCGAGCGGGATCTCGACCCGGGTGGGGGTGACCTGGGAGCTGCCGCCGCCCTGGAAGCGCGGGGTGCGGGCGAGTTCGCCGATCACCGCGACGGTGCCCGAGGCGGGGTCCGGCGGCAGCAGCGGGCCCTCGTTGCGCAGCAGCACGATGCCGTTGTCGGCGACTTCGCCGGCGAGGCGGTGGTGTTCCTCGTACGGTGCGGCCGAGCCGTCGCGCGGCCCGGTGGGCGAAGTGCACGAGTCGCTCGACGGCCCGGTCGAGCACGGCCTCGTCCAGTTCGCCGGCGGTGACGGCGGCGACCACTTCGCGGTCGGTGCGGCCGCCGTTGGGCGGCATCTCCAGGTCGAGTCCGGCGCGCAACGCGGAGACCCGGTCGCGCACGGCGCCCCAGTCGGACATCACCAGGCCCTCGAAGCCCCACTCGGTGCGCAGGATGTCGGTGAGCAGTCGGGTGTTCGCCGACAGGGTGACGCCGTTGATGCCGTTGTAGGCGCACATCACCGCCCAGGGCTTGGCACGGCGGACGACGCGTTCGAAGGCGCGCAGGTAGATCTCGCGCAGCGGGCGTTCGTCGATGTCCGCGCTGACCCGGCCCGGAGCAAAAACCATATGGTGATCGGTAAAAACCATATGGTGATCGGTTTTGATGGTCAAGGGTGGGCCGGTCCCGGGGGCGGCGGGGCTCAGGTTCGGCGGCTCCGACGCCGCCGCAGCCGGGGGCTCGGTCATTCCCTCCGGGGAATTGTTCGGACTGCGCGACGGGCCCAGGATTGTTCCCACGAGCCGCCGCCGGTCGGGCGGCGCGGAGTTCGGGCCGCGGGTCGGGCCGTACGGACAACGGGACGCGAGTCGGCCGGCACGGAGGCCGGGCCGCGAGTGGGCCGGGCCGGACAGTGTTCCGGGAGTTCGCGAGCGCGCACAACGTTCCGCCGAGTTCACACCGAGTACAACAGGAGCCACGCCATGTCGGAGAACACCACCACCACGGCCACCGCCACCCTGACGACCGCCGAGGTCATCGCGCGGTTCAACGACGCGTTCACCACGCACGACCCGGCGCTGCTGGTCGGTCTGGTCGCCGAGGACTGCGTGATGGTGAGCGTGCAACCGGCGCCCGAGGGCAC
Organism: Embleya sp. L77; assembly: GCF_055557415.1. Taxonomy (NCBI): domain Bacteria; kingdom Bacillati; phylum Actinomycetota; class Actinomycetes; order Kitasatosporales; family Streptomycetaceae; genus Embleya; species Embleya sp. L77. Next base: position 1,106,468 of record NZ_CM145710.1, on the reverse strand, counting down.
GCGGTACGAGGGCCTGGACGCATGCCTCGGGTTCTGGCAGGACCTGGCGGCGGACACCGGCACCAGCTTCCAGCCGCAGGACGTGTACGTCTTCGGGGACCGCGCGGTGATCAAGTGGCACGTGTCCTTCGGCGCCGGCGAGGTCAACGAGGTGTTCGGCGACGCACATGCCGACTCAGCGTGGGTGGCGGGCGTCAACCTGATGCAGATCCGCGACGGACGCATCGTCGAGGCGCTGGGTTACAGCAAGTCCCCGTGACGTGGGACCCGGTGGGGCCCGGGCCGGTCGTGATCCGGACCGGGCCGCCGATGCGCCGCGAGTGGGCCGGGCGGATCGTGACCGGTCCGCCGCCGACGCGGAACGTGCGTGCCGGCGAAGGGTCATGACGGGTCGTCAGTCAGTCAGCGCGGACGCGAGTTCCCCGCGAAGTTCCGCGTAGGTGGGGGCGAGGCGACGCAGCCCGGCGGCCAGTGCCGCGTCGTCGTCGACCACCAGGGGATATTGCAGCGCTCCGACCGACGCGGCCTGCCGGGCGGCCACCCGCGCCGCCCGGTCGAGGCCCAGCTCGGCCAGGCAGTCGGCCGCGTCGTTCAGCCTGCGGGCGCCGACCCGGATACCGAAGGCCGCCAACAGGGCACGCACGTCCGGGGCGAGCCCGTGCGAGACCGTGTCGGCCAGGGCCGCCAGGGCGTCCGCGCCGCCGAGCGTGCCCGGCGGTACCGGCAGGTCCTGCCGGCCGTCGAGCCAGCGCACGGCGGCGGGCAGCGACTCGCGCAACGCATCGGCGGCGGCGACCTCGCGGACCCGGGTGAACCGGGTGCGCAGCACGTACGGCGCGTCCAGGTAGGCGATCGACGCGCCGCGCCACGCGGTGATGAACTCTCGGATGGGCAGCCGGGCGTAGGGATGCCCCTGCGGATCGTGCAGGAGCACGGTGTCCTCGTCGGCGGCCAGGACCACCACGTAGTGGTCGCCGCCGCCCGCCGCCGGCGTGCCGGGCCGATACGTCAGCAGTCCCAGGTCCAGCGGCCCGGCCAGGACCGGACCCCACGCGCAGGCGGCTCGCAACCGATCCGGCGCCTCGTCCGCGGAGCCGCCGCACTCGCGCTCGCAGGTCCAGCCCAGCGCGGCGATCGCGGCGTCCAGACCGATTTCCGGATCCCAGCCGAACGGGTCGAAGAACGGCGTTTCGCCGGCGACGAGTTGCATCCCGAACGGCGAGCCGGTGAGGGTCTCGACCACGGCCGGAGCCGGCGCGTACGAGCCGAGCATCATGCACAGGCAATGGGTGTAGCAGTACGGCCCGGAGCCGTTGTAGGCGATCATGCGACCCAGCACAGCGCCTGACACGGTGTCAGGGTCAACCGCCCACGGCCCGGATCGACATCCGGGGCCGGCACGCCGACCGGGTGCCCGCAAGGGGGCGCGGGGTGGTGCGGACTGCGGGCACAATGCGGTCATGACCACCGCGACGCGCTACCTGACCCCGGCCGAGACGGCGGAACGATCCGGTTTCAGCCTGGACACCCTGCGCTACTACGAACGCATCGGCCTGCTGGCGGACGTGGACCGAGCGCCCAGCGGCCACCGCCGTTTCACCGAGGACGACCTCCAGTGGCTCGGCATCCTGCGCTGTCTGCGGGACACCGGCATGCCGATCGCGGACATGCTCCGCTATGCCGAACTGGCGCGCACGGGGGACAAGGAATCCCTGGCCGAGCGCATCGCCCTGCTGGAGAAGCACGACACCGCCGTCGAACAGCAGATCGCGCTGCTGCGCACCCAACAGGGGCACCTGCGCGGCAAGATCGACTGGTACCGCTCGATCCTGCCGGACTGATTCCGTACGGTGAGGCGTCGACTGCTCCAATTACGGTGAAACGATCAGTAAAAGGCTGCCCGGATCGGAGATCCACCTCTTCAATGGAAAGCGGGTCGAGCCGTGCGCGGCCCGCCCGTGGCCCGACCCGTCGAGACACCGGGACAGGAGAGGATCACCATCACCGATCACACCGAGGTCGCGCAACTGCCGCCGACCGTCACCGCCGACCACGAGGCGACGCTTCTGGAATACCGGCGAGCGCGCGGCCGGCAACACGTCCGCGATTGGTACGCCGGGCTGCGGATCAAGAAGTTTCCCGAGGACCTGCGCGTGTTCGAGCACGTGTTGTGGTCCTCACGCGCGCAGGTGGTGGTGGAACTGGGCACCCACCTGGGCGGCTCGGCCCTGTGGTTTCGCGACCGGCTGCGCACCCAGGCCGGCTACGGGCGCGTGCCGGAGGCGATCCGGGTGATCTCGGTGGACCTCGATCAGGATCGCGCCGCCGGCCTGCTGCGTGCCGCCGATCCGGCCTTCGAACGGGAGATCACCCTCGTCGCCGGCGACGTCACCGACCCGAGACTCGCCGACCGCGTCGCGGACCTGATCCCGCCCGGTGCGCGCTGCCTGGTGGTCGAGGACACCCTGCACGAATACGCCACGACCACCGCCGCACTGCGCAACTTCGCCCATCTGGTCCCGGAGGGCGGGTTCTTCGTCGTCGAGGACGGCATCGTCGACGACCCGGACCTGTGCCCGCCCGGCATGCCCGGCGGCGTGCTGCCCGCCGTCGCCGACTGGCTGGCCGGCGAACAGGGTGGCGCCTTCACCACCCGCCGTGACCTGGAGCTGTACGGCGTCACCAGCCACCCGCACGGGTGGCTGCAACGGATCGCGGCTGCGGGCTGAGCGGGGACGGGCTGAGTGGCTGCGGGCTGAGTGGCGGCGGTCTGAGTGGCCACGGACTGAGTGGCTACGGGTTGAGTGGCGGCGGGGACGGGCCGTCGGGTGACGAGAGGCCGTGTCGCGCGGCGACTTGTCGGTGGGTGGGCCCGGCCGCGCGGCGGGCGCCGCATACCGCGGTGGGTGGAGTCGGCGCGGCATGTACCGCCGGAGTTCGACGCGATTCTCATCCGACGAGGGAATGTCGAACCGGCGCCGGATTCATAGCGTTGCTCTCGGCCGGTCGACGTCGAAGGACGCCGAGCGGCGGCGCGGGGTGGTCGACGGGAGACGGTGGCGCGATGCGTGTGGTGGAACGTAGACGCGACTCGGGGGACGGGGGCTCGGTTCGGACTGCCGGGATCTGCGGAGATCCCTCTCGGCTTCCGTCGACCATCGCCGGTAGGACATGAACGAACGGGTACCGCCCACCGGGCGGCGGAGCCGGAGGCCCAGTGTTCCGCGATAGGCCGCGCGGCTCGCGCCGGAAGGGGCCCGGGCGCGCCCACGTCCGGGCCCTGATCCGGCGCCCGGATCCGTGGGTGGTCGACGCGCTCCTGGCGGTGGCGATGGCCGCCGGCGGTTGTGTGGCGGGGCAGCAGTTCCACCCGGACGGCTGGGTGCGTTTCGACGCGACCGCGTATCTGCTCACCTGTGCGCTGAGCCTGCCGCTCGGGATGCGCCGGCGCGCTCCCGTACCGGTGCTGATCGCGTCGGGGTCGATGTACACCGTGTACCTGGCCGCCGGCTACCAACCCTCGTTGAACTTCTGGGCGCCGGTGATCGCGCTGGTGACCCTGGCCGGTCAGCGACCACCGCGGAGCGCGGCCATGGGAGCCGTGTTCGTCGCCGCGGTCGTCGCCTTCAGCGGCATGCGGGGTCGGCTGGGGACGGCGCTGGTACTCGCCCAGGCCGTACTGGTCCCGGTCGTTGCGGTGGTGATCGGCGACGCCGTGCGCAGACTCGCGCAGCGCAACCGCCAACTGGTCCTGCTCACCGCGCGCCTGGAACGCGAGCAGGAGGAACGGGCCCGGCGCGCGATCGTCGACGAGCGGGTACGGATCGCCCGGGAACTGCACGACGTGGTGGCGCACCACATGTCGGTGATCACCGTGCAGGTGGGCCTGGCCTCCTACGTCTTCGACTCCGACCCTCGCGCGGCGCGCGCCGCCCTGGACGTCATCGGGGACGCGGGGCGGGACGCGTTGGACGAGATGCGGCGGTTGTTGTCGCTGCTCCGGGTCGACTTCGACGAGGACGGCGGGGGCGAGGGTCAACGGGCCGACGGTGTCGGCGACATCGATGGTCTCGGCGGCGGCGGCGGTGTCGGCGGTGACGGCGGTGTCGATGGCGCAGCCGATCCGATGCCGGGGCTGGATCGGCTCGCGGATCTGGCCGAGCGGATGAGCGCGGTCGGCGTCACGGTCGACCTGACCACGGAGGGCGCACCGAGGCACCTGGCCCCCGGTTTGGAACTGTGCGTCTACCGGATCGTCCAGGAGGCGCTGACGAACGTGGTCAAGCACGCCGGGACGCCGCGCGCCGACGTCCGGATACGGCACCTGTCGGACCGGCTGTCCGTCAGCATCGCCAACGACGGCCCAGGGCGCGACGCGGCCCGACCACGGGTCGGCACGGGCACCGGTCACGGCCTGATCGGCATGCACGAGCGAGCCAAGATCCTCGGCGGCACCCTCTCCGCCGGCGAACGCCCGGAAGGCGGCTTCCGCGTCCACCTCACACTGCCCCTCGACGCGGAGTCCGGGGCGGGGACGTAGGGCGGGGGCGGGTGTTCGGGGGGTGGGTGTTCAGGTACGTGGGGTGGGGGTGGTGTCCGTAGGTGGTGGGGGCCTGGGCGGGTACGTGGTGGGGGTGGGTGCGGAGTGCGGGGGACGGATCGGTACGTGCTGCGCGTGGGGACGGGTTGGGCGCGGGTTGCGGGGGCGCAGGTAGGCACGTGGGTCGCGTCGGGGCGGGGCGGGTGCGAAGTGCGGGGCCTGGGGCGGGTGTTCAGCGCTGGGCCAGCGTCGGGCGCGAAGCTCGGGGGCGTTGCGGGGCGGAGGGGACGGAGCGACCCGGGCAGGGTCGTGGCGCGGACGGACCCGGCCGCGGGGCGTACGTGGTGGTCGGCTGCGCCCCGTCGGGGCTGCCCGTGCGCTCCGCGGCCGGGGGTGTCAGACGCGGACCGGGGTGCCCGGGAGGGCGTCGAGGCACAGGATGCCGTCCTGGACGACGGGTACACCGCCGACCAGGACGTGCGCGTATCCGGTGGACGGGCGCGTGCTGTGTTCGTAGGTGGCCTGGTCGGTGACCGTGTCGGGGTCGAAGACGATCAAGTCGGCATCGCACCCCGCCTGCACGCGGCCCTTGCGGCGCATCGCGGGCACGCTCTCCTGGAGGATCTGCGCGGGCCCGAAGCTGCTGCGCGCGATCGCGTCCATGAGGGTGAGCGCGCCCTGCTCGCGTACGTAGCGGCGCAGCACCTTCGAGAAGGTGCCCGAGGTGCGGGGGTGGGTCATCGCGCTCGGCGGCAGTGGCCACGCCATCGGGTCGGCCGGCCCGTTCGTCCAGGTCAACGGCATCGCGTCGGAGCCGATCACGCTGCCCGGGTTGAGCAGGGCCCGGTCCACGAACGCGCGATCGTGCGGGTCGGTCTCGTCCAGGAAGTGCACGATGGCCAGGCCGCCCGGGTCCTGCGCGCGCAACTCGCGCAGCCGCGCGGCGTCGGCCGGGCGTTCGCCGGTGGGGGCGTAGACGATGTCGCCGGGCGTGATGCCGGCCCAGCCGAGGTGCTCGGGGGCGAGGAAGGCCGCGCCGATGGCCGTCATCCCGGCGCCGTAGGGGTAGACCTCGGTGGAGACCCGGCCGCCTTCGGTGCGCACGGTGTCCATCAGCCGCATCACCCGGTCGGTGTGCCGGAGCGAGGTGGACTGGACGTGGCAGAAGTGCGCGTGCACACCGGTCTCCGCCGCCGCACGGGCGATCTCCTCGGCGCCGTCGACGAGCGTGTTCTCGTCCTGCTCCACCAGGTTCCGGGCGTGCGTGTACGTCGGGCGGCCTGCGCCGGCGGCCAACTGCGAGACGGCGAGGTACTCCTCGGGCTTGACCCGCGGTGCGTAGCCGACCACGATCCCGATGCCGAGCGCACCGGCGGCGAGGTCCTGGCGCAGCAGTTCGAGCAACTCGTCCACCTGGCGGTCGTCCGCCTCGCGCTGCCACGCCGGTGCGCCGAGTTGGCCGAGCGCGACGCCGATGCCTCCGCCGTGCGGAAACCCGCCGACGGCCGTCATCCGGGCCTGGCACCAGGACGCGGAGAAGCCGTAGTTGAGCGGTCGGCCCTCGGTTCCGGCCTGCCGGTAGCCCTCGTCGACCGGCGACAGGCCGGCTTCGAGGTCGAGCGCGGTGGTGACGCCGTCCATGGCCTGGAGGCGGTGGCCGGCCACGTCGTGCGAATGGCTGTGCATGTCGATGAAGCCCGGAGCGACCACCAGCCCGCGCGCGTCCAACGTCCGCAGGCCGGTCAGTGGCTCCCGGGAAACGGCACTGATCGCGCCGGCGGTCACCCCCACATCGGCCACCGCGTCGAACCCGGTTTCGGGGTCGAGCACGCGACCACCTCGCAACACGAGGTCGTGGGTCCCGGACGGCAGAGCGGCTGATTGCGTCATGGGACCACACAGTAGGCAGTCGACGCCGGGGCGGATCCGTCCGAGCGACTGAAATCCCGCCCGCGTCTTCGTACACACCGACCAGTCGGGCACGGGTTCGACCGCGATAAGGAGGCCGATGAGGGGGCTGGGGCTGGGGCGGGTGGGGTGGTGGTGCCGGTGGCGCGGCGGAGGTGGCGGTGGGGTGACGGGCTGGGGTGGGAGATGTTGGCGCGTCGGGTGGGGCGGCGGTGGTGGTGCCCGCGCTGGTTCCGGGGGCGGTGGCGCGGCGGAAGTGCCGCGGGGGCGGTGGCGACGGACTGAGGTGGGGAGATGTTGCCGCGTCCGGTCGGGGACGGTGGCGATGGTTGCGGAGGCCGTGACGGTGGTGCGGCGGAGGTGGCGGTGGCGAGGAGCTGGGTGGGGGTTGCCGCGTCCGGTGGGGTGGTGCCCGTGCCGGTTCCTGGGGCGGTGGCACGGCGGAGGTGGCGGTGGTGGCGACGGGCTGGGTGGGCAGATGTTGGCGCGTCCGGTGGGGCGGTGGTGGCGACGGATCCAGTTTCGGTTTCGTAGGTGGCGATGGTGACGGATCCGGCATGGATCCCCCTCAGCCGGACCGAGCCTAGGTCGCCCGGCGTGCCCGGCCTGCCCGGCGCCGGGGAGGCGACGGGCTCGGGTGGCGAAGTGTTGTCGTGTCCGATGGGGGCGGTGGCGGCTGTGCGCTTCCGGTTCCGGTGGCGGCGGTGGTGACGGGTCCGGTCGCGCGGCAGCGGCGGTGGCGGTGACTGGTCCGGTGGTGCCGGCGGTGGCGACGGGCTCGGGTGGGAGGTGTTGTGCCGTTGGTGGCGGTTCCGGTAAGGGCGGCGGTGCCGGTTTTCGAGGTGGCGGTGGCCGTGCTGACGGGCCCGTTGCCGTGCCGGTGCCGGTGGTGTCGGGGCCCGTCGGCCTAGCGGGCCGCGTCCAGTCGGGTGCGTTGGTCGCGGGTCAGTTCCAGGTCAACCGCGGCCAGGTTCTCCTCCAGTTGTTCGACCGAGGAGGCGCCGACGAGCGGGATGATCGGGAACGCCCCGCCCATCTGCCAGGCCAGCACCACCTGGTTCACCGTGGCTCCGGTCTCCTGCGCGACCTCGCGCAGAACCGCCAGCCGCGCGGGCGTGCCCGGGTGGTCGTAGTCCGGCGGCAGCGGCTTGTCCGCGCGCCCGTACGCGCCGCCCAGCAGCGGCGAATAGGCGACCAGGGTCAGGTCGGGCTCGGCCCGCAGGTAGCTCAGCAGATCGGGACCGGCGTGCCCCAGACTGCCGTCCTCGAACAGCGCGTCGGGCATGTCGTAGCGCGGCCGCAAGTGGCTGTGCTGGTACTGCAACACCTCGTAGCCGGGCAACTCGGCCGCCGCAGCCAGCGCCCTTGCCCGCTCCACCCGCCACATCGCGTGGTTGCTCACACCCAGCAGCCCGACGGTGCCCTCCCGTACCAACTCACCGAAGCCCTCGACGGTTTCGCCCAGCGGCACGGTCCGGTCCTCGATGTGCGCGTAGAGCAGGTCGAGCCGGTCCATCCCGAGACGTTCGCGGCTGCGCTCGGCGGCCTCGCGGATCGCCTTCGCGGACAGGCCCTCGGGGTTGTCGAGGTAGCCGGTGCCCGGCGCCAGCGGGGCCGCACCCAACTTGGTGGCGATCACGATCTCGTCGCCGACGCCACGGCTGCGCCGCCACCGCCCGAGCAGCGCCTCGCTCTGGCCACCCACGCCGCCGTCCTCCCAGAAGGCATAGTTGTCGGAGGTGTCGATGAAGGTGCCACCGGCCTCGACATAGCGGTCCAACACCGCGAAGGAGGTCTTCTCGTCCGTCCGGGTACCGAAGAGCATCGCGCCGAGAGCGAGCACGCTCACGGTGCGGCGGGTGGCCGGATCGGTGCCTATGGTGCGGTACTTCATGGGTCTTCCCTCCCGTTCGGCCCGTCGTGTCGGGCCCGGAACGGGAGTCAACAACCTGGAGCGCGCTCCAGGTCAAGCACCGAACCCAGCGGACCCCGATGAGCCGGCCCCTCCCCGCCAGGCATCCGGATACGGGCCACGGCGGTGCGCGGGGGCCGATCGGCATCCGGAGGCCAGGCGTACGCGGGCCACCTCCTGGACAGGGGCAACCACCATCGCCGCCGCGTGCTCGACGTATGCGGGGCGTCGGCGTCGGCGTCGGCCTCGGCGAGCACGGGGTCGTTGAACGCCGGGCCGTCGAACGAGGGGTCCTCGAATGCGCGACCGCCGAGCGCCGGGTCGTCGAACGACGGGTTGTCGAAGCCGGGAAGCGAGTCGGAGTCGAGATCGAGGCCGACCCGACGCATTGCGTCCACAAGGTGCTCGGGCAGCCGAGTGCCATATCGCAAGTCCGGCTCGACCGCGTCGAACCCCGTCCACACGTCGCCGTCCACGACGTAACCGAAGCCCTGGCGCGCGACGAAGTCGCCGTGCACCGAGGCCAGTCCGTGCAAGTCGACAGCGCCCCCGCCGCCTCCACTCCCGCGTTGTGGCGGCAACTGCCCTCCAGCACGAGCGCCCAACCGCCGTGGCACGCACGCACCGAGACGAGCCGATCGCGCGAGGGCCGCCGTCGTATCGCAAACGTGTCCGGCCGTTGTGGGCGAGGAAGTCGGTGCACGCCGTGGCCAGTTGCGTGCCCGCCGACAGCGCCGCCGCATCGTCCACTTCGAGGCTGTGGCGGCAGTCGTCCTCCAAGACCACGGCCCAACCGCCGAAGGAGCACGTACGCGCCGGGACGAGGTGGTCGGGCGGAGGTCTCGTATCGCAAGTCCGGCTCGGCCGCCTCGAACCCCGTCCACACGTCGCCGTCGCCGGCGTGGCCGAAGCCGTGCTGTACGAGGAAGTCGGCGCGCTCCGACTTGAGTTCCGTGCACGCCGAACAGCGCCGCCGCCGCATCGGCTCCCACGTTGTGGCGGCAGTCGTCCTCCAACACCACGGTCCAACCACCGAAGGCACGCGCGTACCGAGACGAGGCGACGGAGTCGGGGCGGTCGGAAAGCATCTCGGGTGTCATCGACTTCGCGGTGCGCAGGTCGGCGTCGAGTCGGCGCAGCACCTGGTCGGGATCCGACCTCCCACGAGCGGGATGCGGTAGTAGACCGGGAGCCAGCGCCCCGCGATTCAGTGGTAGGACTCGTGACCGAGACCCACGCCTGATCCTCCGACCCGTGCTCGGCCCGGAAAACGGTTGCGTCGGCGGCGCGTGGGTTCCACTCCCTCCGGCCGTGACGACAGGGGGCGGGCCTCGACGGGGCGATTGGAGGGTGGGTGGCAGTGGCTTGGCGGTGGCGGTGGCGGTGGCGGTGGCGGCGAGCGGTGGGAGGTGGTGTGGCGATCGGACCGGGTCCGGTTGTCGGAACCGGTCCGATCGCCATAGCGTTCGATCCCACACGTCTCGATCCCAGAGGGTCTGATCCCGCAGAGCCTGATTCCGCCGGGTTCGATCGACCCATAGGGTTCGACGCCTCACACACACCTCAGCCCCACAGGGTTCGTGTCCCCGGAGGTCACTTCCGTTCGTCGGCCGTCACGTTTCGGGGGTCAGCGCACTCGGAAGCCGTGTTGGTTGCCGAGGCGGGTCAGGGAGGTCTGGCCCGGTATGCCGTTGGCGTCGGTACCGGAGAAGCCCAGACGACGTTGGTAAGCCGCGTACGCCCGGATCGTCGCGGTGCCGTAGGACCCGTCGACCAGACCGGACGCGAGCAATCCCTCGGCCTGAAGCGCCTGTTCGACCAGCAGGACATCGGTGCGGTGCGCCGCGGCCCCCTGTGCCGCGGGCGGGTCGAGCCGGGCCGAGTCGATCACGTTCGCGAGGGTGACCGTGGGCCTGCCGCTGCTCGGTGCGCCGCTGCGCGGGTCGTGCGGATCCGCCGTCGGTGGGCATCCGTCGGGAAAGCAGGGTGCGAGGTAGCCGGTCACCCTCGGGTCGGTGCGGCGGAACGTGTGCGAGTACACGCCGTTGCCCTGACCCGCGTCGCCGCCGGTCGGGATCGTATTGCCGCCCTTCGTGTACACGTGCACGTCGTCGAAGCGCACCACGATCTCGGTGTGCGCCCCATTGCCGAAGTCGACCCACGCCCCCCAACTCGGATACTCCGACCACTGGCCGCGCGCCCGCGCCCAGTCGGCAAACGCGGACACGTTGTCCACCTTCGGCACGATGTGAGCGAGACCGACGTCGTTGTACATGCACCAGTCGAAGATGACGCACCACGCAACGCCGTCCTCGCCGAACTCCCGACCCCACTTGGTGTGGTTGTCGTATCCATTCCGGGCGTCCCAGCCCTCGTACACGCCCTCGGGAACAGCTTGCAGATGTGCGATCAGGTCGTCCCATGTAGCCATGGACGCCCCCCATTTCACGCCAGGCGGAACGTACACACGATGGCCGAGGTGAGCGGCCCCGTTCCGATGGACCCACCCACACCTCGGGCACGCCCCGCAACCGGCACGAAGCGCACACTGACGTCGATCGGGGCATACCCAGTGACCTGCATCGTGTACCGCGAGTATATGTTCGACAACTCTAAGTAATCAGATCATAATACGTATCGCCCTGCCCAAGCCTCGCTGTGCATTGGGCCCCGCCGCCCTCCGCCAAATGCCCCGAACCCCTGCCCGAGGCGGGGCATTTGCCAAGCCTTCCCAAGTCGCAGCAGCCCCGACATCGAGGCCACGACTCCGTCCCGCGCGATGAGCGGAGAATCCCACCTCGGCGCACTCGGTGCGGCACGCCGACCTCATCGCTCGTCGATCGGACCCAAACAGGCACGGTGCCATCAGCCGCAAGAGTCGCGGGTGGGCCGGAAGTCGGCCACGCCCTTGTACGGGGCGTGGTAGCCCCCGCCTTTCCGGGGCGCCAAGGTCGCGCTGCGCTCACATGGGTCGGGGAAGGTGAGGGTCGGCAGCGAGAGTGCGGCGGGGCGAGGAGAGCGCCGAAGACACCCTGCCCCGCTCGGGCGCATACGAGGAGCCCGAAGGATTCGGCGGCGCCGCCGAGGGGGCCGAGGACCCGGTCCTGGCGGTCTGCCAACGCGACGGCCCCGTCGCGGCGTTCCTGAACCAGCGTCGGCATCGGGGCATGCGCATCCGCCGCGCCGGGCGCCGCCGACCCGTGCGGTGGCCCGGCCCGCGCCGCGGACGGGAAGCGGTGCATGCCGCCGCGGCCCCCGCCAAGGTCCGCCGGACGCGGCCTAGTTGCCGGTTGCGCGGGCTGCGGCGCGGCCGGCGAGGCGGCCGCCGAACAGGCAGCCGCCCAGGAAGGTGCCTTCGAGGGCGTTGTAGCCGTGTACGCCGCCGCCACCGAAGCCGGCCACCTCGCCCGCCGCGTACAGGCCCTCGATGGGCCGTCCGTCGAGGCCGAGGGCGCGCGCGTCGAGGTCGGTCTGGATGCCGCCGAGCGTCTTGCGGGTGAGGATGTGCAGCTTGACGCCGATCAACGGGCCGGCCGCCGGGTCCAGGATGCGGTGCGGCGCGGCGGCTCGGCCGAGCCGATCGCCCAGGTAGCGGCGGGCGTTGTGGATGCCCTGGATCTGCGCGTCCTTGCCGTACGGGTTGGCGATCTGCAGGTCGCGGGCCTCGATCTGACGGCGGATCAGCGCCGGGTCCAGGAGCGGCTCGGCGGTCGAGCGGTTCATGCCGGCGACGAGTTCGTCCAGGGTGTCGGCGACGACGAAGTCCGCGCCGTGCCGCTTGAAGGCCTCCACGGGGGCGGGTGCGCCCTTGCCGATCAGGCGGGTGCGCAGGAAGCCGACCCGGTCCTTGGCGGTGATGTCGGGGTTCTGTTCGGAACCGGAGAGCGCGAACTCCTTTTCGATGATCCGCTGGGTGAGGATGAACCAGGAGTGGTCGTGGCCCGCGAGGTCCTCGGTGGTGCGCAGGTGTCGAAGCGTGGCCAGGGTGTCGTAGCCGGGCAGGCACGGTGCGGGCAGTCGGCGTCCGAGCGCGTCGAACCACATCGAGGACGGGCCGGGCAGGATCCGGATGCCGTGGCCGGGCCAGATCGGGTCCCAGTTGCGCAGGCCCTCGGTGTAGTGCCACATCCGGTCGCGGTTGACCACCCGGACACCGGCCGCGGCGCCGATGTCGAGCATGCGCCCGTCCACGTACGCGGGAACGCCGGTGACCATGCTCGCGGGCGCGGTGCCCAGCCGGGCGGGCCAGTATCGGCGGATCAGGTCGTGGTCGGCGCCGATCCCGCCGGTGGTCAGGACGAGTGCCTGCGCGGTGAGTTCGAAGTCGCGGACCTCGTCTCGGTTGCTCGGCGCGCCCCTACGGGCGGAGTCCGGGGCCAGGACCCGGCCGCGGATCCCGCGGGCGGCGCCGTCCTCGACGATCAACTCGTCCACCCGGTGCCGGTGGTGGAAGGTGAGCAGTCCGTCGGCGGCGGCCCGGCGGGCCGACCGGACGAAGGGCTCCAGCACGCCGGGGCCGGTGCCCCATGCGACGTGGAAGCGGGGTACCGAGTTGCCGTGCCCGTCGGCGCGCAGATTGCCGCGTTCGGCCCAGCCGACCGTGGGCAGGAAGCGCATGCCGTGGCCGGCCAGCCACGAGCGCTTCTCGCCGGCGGCGAACTCGACGTAGGCGCGGGCCCAGCGCACCGCCCAGGAGTCCTCGTCGTCGAGCCGGTCGAACCCGGCGCTGCCGCGCCAGTCGCTCCAGGCCAGTTCGAAGGAGTCCTTCACGCCCATCCGGCGCTGTTCGGGCGAGTCGACCAGGAACAGCCCGCCGAACGACCAGAACGCCTGCCCACCCAGGTTCGCCGGGCCCTCCTGGTCGACCAGCGCGACCTTGCGGCCCAGCGCGGTGAGTTCGTGGGTGGCCACCAGGCCGGCGAGTCCGGCCCCGACTACGATGACGTCAGCGTCCACTGTGCGTTCTCCCTGGGTCGGGTGCGGGCGAGCAGGTCACCGGCGCGCTCGCGCACACGCCGAGATCCCAGGAGGGTACCGGCGCGCGACACACACCGACGGCACCCCCGCGCCGACGGCACTCGCATCCGCATTCACCCGCGGCACCCGCGCCGGCCGCGCCCGCGCCGTTCGGCGCCACCCTCGGCACCCGCCCCGCCGGTACCCACTTCGCCGGCGCCCGCTCGGTTCGGCGCCACCCTCGGCACCCGCCCCCACAGCACCCGCCCCCACAGCACCCGCCCCCACAGCACCCACCCCCACAGCACCCACCCCCACAGCGCCCACCCCGCCGACCTGCGCGCCTTCGTCGCCGGCGCGTCGCCGTAGGATGCGGCCCGAATCCCGGATCCGGGTCGGTGGATCGGGAACGGGACGGGGGAGTCCAGGAAGATGACGGTTCGGATCCTGGCCGAGCGCTACGAACTGACCGCACTGCTCGGCCGCGGCGGCATGGGCGAGGTGTGGGCCGCCCGTGACCTGACGATCGACCGTCGGGTCGCGGTCAAACTGCTGCGCACCGGTGCGGACGACGGCGACACCGCACTGTTCCTGCGCGAGGCCCGCACCGCCGGCGGCGTCGACCACCCGGGCATCGTCACCGTCCACGACGTCGGACGGGACGCCGCCGACGGCACGCTCTACCTGGTCATGGAGCACGTCGAAGGCCGGGACTTGGCCCGGGTGTTGCGCGAGGACGGCCCGCCGCCGGTCCCGCTGGCCGCCGACCGGGTGGCACAGGCCGCCGTCGCGCTGCACGCCGCGCACCGGGCCGGCATCGTGCACCGCGACCTCAAGCCCGCCAACCTGATGCTCACCCCCGAAGGCACGGTCAAGGTGCTCGACTTCGGCATCGCCCGCTACGCCGCCGCGACCCGGGAATCGACCCGACTGATCGGCACGCTCGGCTACATGCCGCCCGAGCGCATGCGCGGCACCTCCGGCGACGCCCGCGGCGACCTCTACTCGCTCGGTTGGGTGCTGCACGAACTCCTCACCGGGGAAAAGCCGTTCGGTACGAGTGAGCCGGTGGCGCTGATGTACGCCCACCTGCGCACGGCGCCCGAGCCGCCGAGTCGGCGGCGCCCGGAGGTCCCGGCGGCGCTCGACGCCGTGGTGCTGCGCATGCTGGCCAAGAAACCGGCCGACCGACCGCGTGACGCCGCCGAAGTGGCGCGCCTGCTGCGGCCGTTCGCCGACGGCACGGACACCGTCGTGCTCGACCGCGGTGCTCGGCCACAGATCGGTCGCCGCAGCCTGCTCCTGGGCGGCGTCGGCGTCGTGGGCGCCGGGGTGGGCCTGAGCCTGTACAACCGCGGAGCCGGTGCCGGCACCGGGCGAGGGGAATCGCCCCGATCGCGCAACTCCGGTAAACCGACTGCTGATGCCTCGTCCGGACCGCCGACGGCCACGCCCAAGCGGGTCGGATGGCGGTTCGCCGCGCGGGAGGCGATCAACACCGCGCCCACGATCGTCGCGGACACCGCGTACATCACGAGCGACGACCGCCACGTGTACGCGATCGACACCGCCACCGGCCGGCAACGCTGGTCCTTCGAGGCGGACGGCCTGCTGGAGCGGCCGCTGGTCGCCGGCGGCCTGGTGCACGTGATCGGTCACCTCGACAAGCTGTACACGCTCGACGCGGCGACCGGCGGCAAGCGCTGGGAGCACCCGACCGGCGAGGTGCTCGGCACCCCCATCGCCACCGGTGGCGTGCTCTATGTCGGCGGTCGCGACAGCGGGCTGGTCTACGCGTTCGACGCCGGCACGGGCAGCAAACACTGGGAGTTCGCCACGAACAACGCGGTGAACGACCCGCTCGCGACCTGGAAGGGCGTCGTGGTCGCGGCCGGTTGGGACGGTCGCCTGTACGGCCTCGACGCGCAGACCGGCGCCAAGGTATGGACGTTCGATCCGGGCGGCGCGGGCCCGTGGGCTCCCGTGGTCGCCGGCGGGCGGTTGTACTGCACCGGCCGCACCGCCTCGGGCAAACCCCAGCTGTATGCGATCCACCACCTGACCGGCGAGCCCGAGTGGGCCGCCGACACCACCGGAATCCCGTGGGCCCACGTGGCGTTCGCCGACTACACCGTCTATCACGCGGGCGCCGATCCGGACGTGCCCGAGGTGCTGCGCGCCTTCGACACGTCCACGGGAAAGATGTCCTGGGAGTATGCGCTCGGGACCAGGACCGTTACCGGACTGACCCCGAACAACCGCATGTTGTACGTCGCTTCCGTGGAGGGCACGATCATCGCGCTGGATGCCCGAACCGGGGCGGAGCGCTGGAGCACGACCCCGGGCGGCCCGGTCCGCGCGCCCCTGGCGGTGTCCGACGGCCTCGTCCACGCCGGCAGCGAGGACCGCAATCTGTACGCACTGGACGCCGGCACCGGTGCCGTCCGGTGGACCCGGACCGCCACCGGCGCGATCAAGACCGAGCCGGTGGTGGCCGACCGCATGGTGTACGCGGCGACGGCGGACGGGGCGTTGTATGCGCTCGACGCGAGGACGGGTGAGGGCCCGTGAGCGTGTCGAGCGACCCGCACAGCGGCCCGGTCGCGGGCCCTGGCGGGCGGGATCGGGCCGGGGCCCGGAGTCAGCCGGTCCAGGCGGGTTCGTTCGGCGGCAGGGGCACGTCGGCCACCACGCGGAATCCGCCTTCGGGGCGGTGTCCGGCCTCCAGGGTGCCGCCGTGCAGGGTCACCCGCTCGCGCATGCCCATCAGGCCGTAGCCGCTGCCGGCGATGCCGCTGGGCGCCGCCGAGCCGCCTGCGCCGTCGTCGAGCACCTCCAGCACGACCCGATCGGGCAGATGCCGCACCCGCACGGACGCCCGTGCGGCCCCCGAGTGCTTGCGCGTGTTGGTGAGCGCCTCCTGCACGATCCGGTACAGGGTCAGCCCGGTCGCGGGCGACAACGACCGCCGCTCGCCGATCTCCTCGTACTCGATCGGCAGGCCGGCCGCTCGGGACTCGGTGATCAGCCGGTGGATCTCGGGCATCCCCGGTTGGGGTTCGGAGGGCGCGTCCTCCGGCCCGTCGGTGCTGCGCAGCACGCCCAGCAACTGGCGCATCTCGCTCAGCGCGGTGCGTCCGGACGCCTCCAGCGTGAACAGCGCCTCGCGGGCCGTCTGCGGATCGCGGTCCAGGGTTGCCCGGGCGCCTCCCGACATCAGGTACATCGTGGTGATGTGGTGCGCCACGATGTCGTGCAACTCGCGGGCGATCCGGCGGCGCTCCTCGGTCACCGCCCGATCCGCGCGCAACTGCCGGTTGATGGCCAGTTGCTGCTGCCACTTGGCGGTGCCGACGCCGACGACGATCACCAGGGCGGATCCGCCGAGGCCGGAGGCGGTCGCCTGGGCGAACGACTCGCCGGCGCCGGGGAGCGCCCGCAGCAGCTGAACCGCCACCGCCAGGCCCCCGGCGACGCCGGTTTCCAGAGGTCGGCGATACCGGGCCACGGTGTACAACGCGACCATCAGCGCGCAGCCGAAGCTGCGCGTGGCCGCGTCGGTACACAGCACGAAGGCCGCCTGGGCCAGCACCACGGCGATCAGCACCTGCATCGGATACCGGCGACGCACGATCAGGACCGCGGCGCCCAGGACCGTCAGCAGGAACCCGAGCACCGTCGTGGTCGCATCGGCCGAGTCGAACTCGGCGGCCGTGACGAAGGCGAGCGAGTCCATGACGGTGGAGGCGAGCACGAGCAGCAGGTCGTTGCGGTACGCGGAATGGTCCACGATCCTGCGCCGCAGCCGGGTGTACGTCCCCGCGCTCGGGCGCAGGGTGATGACCTTGCCGGGTGATGCCGAGGCCGCCGGAGGGTGGTCGGACCCCATTCTCGGGTCTCCTTAGCTGGTGGTCGGTGCTGGGTGGTCGACGGGCTTGTCGGGGGTCGACGCGCGCGGCGCCGGTCGGCGTGCCGGGTCGGCCGCGCGTTGGGGACGAACCGTTCTCGCGGAATGGAGTCGCCCTCCATTCCATCGCATCCGGAGACCGCGGCAGACCACCACACTGACGATCTCGACCCCGGACTCGAGTCCTGCTTCACCCCCTGCCTCGGGACCGAGGTACCGGATGTCGCCTCGTTCGCTGCCGCTGCCGCTGCGCCCCCGCCCCGGACGCCGCTCCCCCCGTCCCCGCTGCCGCCGCTGCCGACTCGTCCGCTCTTGGGCGCACGCGGCGTCTCGGGTGTGGCAGGGGCCTCGGCGGCGGCCATCCGGGGCGGGGGTGTGCATGATCGAGAGTCGGTCGGGAAGTCTGATTATCCGGTTTTGTCCTGACGGTAAGGCCGCCCACGTCCCGCTCGAACCGATCCCGCACGAGGCGTCCTCGGCGCGGACACCGGGCCCGGGTCGAGGGTGTCGAGCCGCGGGGCATTCGTCAACCGTCGCATCCGGAGGGACACCATGGACACCCGTCGCCGGCTGACCGAGGCATTCGACACCTGGTCCGCGTGGGCCGACGCGCAGGCCGGCGACGGGGACCGCGGCGAGCCGCACCTGGCGGACCTGGCCGCGCGGCTGCGCGGTGGGCGGCCCTCCCCGCACCCGGCCGGCGTCGAACACCCGGTCGAGCCGCCGCATCGGGCGGCGCTCGTCGGTCGGCTCGCCGCCACGCTGGTGGGGCCCGAGGGGCGGGAATGCGACGGCGATCCGGGCTCGGACGGGTTGGCGGAGGAGGTCGTCGCCGAGCTTGCGGCGATGTTCGGGCTGCCCACCGCGTACGGACACCTCACCTCGGGCGGTGCCATCGCCAACCTGGAGGCCCTGCGGGTGGCCCGTGAGGCCCATCCGGAGGGCGGCATCGCACACGGCGCCGACGGCTTCCCCGCACACGAACGCATGTGCGACGCGCTGCGCGTGCCGGCCCACTGCGTCCGGATCGACTCGGCCGGCCGGATCGACCTCGACGCCCTCGCGACGCAACTGGCCAAGGAACGTATCGGTACGGTCGTGGTCGGCGCCGGCACCGGGACGCTCGGCGCGGTCGATCCCATCGCCGACATTCTGGCGCTGTGCCGCGAGCACGACGTGCGGGTACACGTGGACGCCACCCACGGCGGATTCTTCACCCTGCTGGCCGACGCGGACGAACTGCGCGACACCCCCACCGCCCGGCACCTTCGCGCCATCGCCGACTGCGACTCGGTGGCGGTGGACCCGTACCGCCGTGGCCTGCACCCGCATGCGTGCGGCGTGCTGTTGTTCGGCGCCGCCGACGGCCTCGGCGAGGAAGCGCGCCTCGACCAGGCCCCTCTGGGCGCCACCGCGGCGGCCCTGTGGCTGACCCTGCGTGCCCTGCCGCCCACCCCCGAGGGCCTGGGTGAGCTGCTCGCCGGTCGACTCCGCAGCACCCGCCGCTGGCGCGACCTGATCGACGGCGAACCGGAGTTGATGCTGTACCAGGAACCCGAACTGGACATCCTCACCTACCTGGCCCTCACCGGCGAACCGCGCCCCCGCATGTCGTCCGTGGCCGGCTCCAGCCGGCACATCGTGCACGCCGACCCGCCCGGGACCGACCACCCGGTGTACCTGAGCACGCTGCACGTGCGCGTCCTGGACTTCCTGGGCCGACACCCGCGCGCGATCGCCGACCGCAACGACACCCACATCCTGCGCAGCACCCTGCTCGGCCCGGACTGCGACGCCCACGTCGACCCGGCGCACGACCGGGTCACCGCCCTGGCCGCCGCCGCGCCACGCCGCACCCACGCCGCCGCCGATCCGCACGCACGAACCCCGGCGGTCGAATCGGCGGTGTGACCTCGGGCCGGTAATGCGGTCGCGTGGTTGCCGCCGGGGCGGGCCGGCGACCGCTTTCGCCGCAACCGCGCTGCCCGCGGCGACGTTTCGGTGGGGGCCGTAGCGTCGAGAGACCAGCATGGGCCCATGACGATGCGAACTCCCGCCGTGCTGACCGATCCCTCCTACCGGGTTCCGTCCGTGCCCGACGCGCCGCCCGGGGGTGTTGCCTGGCTGCGCGCTTCGGTCGCGCGGTTCAGCGATGGTGCCGCGCACGAGCGCCGGCGTGCCCTGGCCGTGGCCGAGTTGGCCCGAATCGACCCCCGGGCACTACTGGAGCGTGCGTCGGCCGGCGCCGCCGGGCCGGTCGAGGTGCTCGCCGAGGCGCTCGGCCTGCCCTCCGGCGTCGCGGCAGACGTCGCCGTGGTGGCGCGCTCCTACCAACCGCACGCCGCGATCACCGACGAGGCCGACCGGGCCGTGCGGCGGCTGGTCCGGGTCTGCGGCGGTGTCGCCGACGAGGCCACCGCGAGTCGCATCGGCCTGCTCGTTCAGGCTTGCGACTCGACCAAGGCCCTGGTCGCGAACCTGGCGGCCGGGCGCACCGACGCTCCGGTACCGCTGACCCGCCGGATCGCACCCGACGGCACGTCGGTCGAAGTCGACCTGTCCGAAGCGCCGTTCGGCCTCGGCCCGCACGCCTGCCCCGGACAGGCACATGCGCTCGCCCTGGCGACCGGCTTGCACCGCGCCGCCGCCGGCGGGTGCCCGGCCGATCCCGGCCACGCGCGTCCGTGAGGGGTCGCACTGATCCGGACACCGGCATACCCGGGCGCCGAACTCGGCCGGGTCGGCGACGTACCGACGCGGGACGCGCGTGAGGGCGGTGCGGACGGCGGTGCGGACGGCGGTGCGGACGACGCTGGTGTGGCGATGGCCGACGTGTGCTTCCGGGGGTGTGGGAGGCCGGTGAATTCGGTCGCTCGGGGGCTTGCGGCGGGGCACGATACGACCATGAATGGCGATCATTTCCTTGGCCGGGCTCGGGAGTTGTGGGTTGAGGCGGCGGGGGCCGCGGTGGAGTTTCCGGGAGTGGGCGAGGTGAACGTGGTGGTCTCGCCCGGGTCGCGGTTGTGTCCGCCCGCCTGGGCGGGGGTGGTGCTGCTCGGCGGGGCCGGGATCGCCACCGCGCCGAACGCACGAGACGCCGAGCTGTTGGCGGACGCGGTCCGAAAGGTGGCCCCGGCGAGGGGGATTGGGGACGCGGGCGGGCTGTTGGGGGCGTTGCCCGTTGTCGACGTGCTGGGGCCGGCCTCGCTCCTCTACCTGGACCGCGCGGCCTTCCTGCCCCACGACGGCGCCGCCGCCGTCGAGGAAGTGACGGTCGATGGTGTCGAGTTGGCTGCGCTGCTGGACCGGGCCGGCGCGGCGGATGCGGACGAGAGCGGTTTGGCGGACGTCACGTCGCCGGTGTTCGTCGTGCGCGAGGGTGTCCATGTGGTTGCCGCGGCCGGCTATCAGGTCTGGCCCCGGTCCGTGGCGCAGCACGGTGTGCTGGTGGCGCCGGGGAGCCGAGGCCGGGGCCTGGCGCGGACCGTCGCCTCGGCCGCGGTGACCCATGCCCTGGCCGGGGGCCTGCTTCCGCAGTGGCGAGCACGACCGGAGCCGTCCAAGCGGGTGGCGCTCGCGCTGGGATTTCGGGAGGCGGGCTCGCAGGTGAGCGTTCGGCTCGGTGCCGAGGAGCAGGCAGCCGGAGTTCGGTGACCGCCCTTCGGTTCGGTCCGGGTGGCCGTCTTCACCCGGTACGGCACGGCCATGGCGGTCCGCACCGGCTCCGCCGGTTCGCCCGCGTTCAGGAGCGCTGTGCCCGCTCCTCCGTCGTGGTCGCGTCTGCGCCCCAACTGGCCAGCAGACGGAGGTTTTCCGCCGTGGTCGAGCCGGGTTCGGCGTGGTACATGGTCAGGGACTGTTCGGAGTCGTCGGGTAGGCGCAGCGATTCGAAGGACAGGGTCAGGGCGCCGACCAGCGGGTGGTGTAGGCGCATGGCGCCGTGGTGTTGCTCCCTGATCTCGTGCCTGGCCCACAGGCAGCGGAACTCCTCGCTCTTGACCGAGAGTTCGCCCACCAGGGCGGAGAGTTGCGGATCGTTCGGATGGCAACCCGCGTCCAGGCGCAGGGCGCCGACGATGTCGGCTGCCTTGGCCTCCCAGTCCACGAACAGGCGGCGCTGGTCCGGGTGCAGGAACACCAGCCGGGCCCAGTTGCGCTCCCGGGGCGGTAGTCGGTCCCAGTCGCCGAACAGGGCCGCCGCCATCGGGTTCCAGGCCAGGATGTCCGAGCGCTGCCCGGTCACATACGCCGGCACCCCCTCCAGCGAGGCCAGCAAGCCCCTGAGTGCGCCGCGCACTTGTTGTTGCGGAGGTGTGCTGCGCCTGCGGCGCTGGCACCTGATCAGGTGATCGAGGTACTCGGCCTCGGCGTCGGTCAGCCGCAGGGCGCGGGCGACGGCGTCGAGTACCTCCTCGGACACGTTGTGGCCGCGGCCCTGTTCGAGCCGGGTGAGGTAGGCGACCGACACACCGGCCAACTGGGCCAGTTCCTCGCGGCGCAGTCCCGGCACGCGCCGGTGCCGCCCGGTCGAGCCGGCCAGGCCGACGTCCTCCGGGCGCAGCCGGGCTCGCCGATTGCGCAGGAACTCGCTGATCTCGGCGCGCGGATCGATCGGCTCGCCGCCGAGTTCGGCCGCCTCGGTCGCCCGCGTCGCCTTCGTCGTCTGTGCTGCCTCGGGCCGGTCGTTCATATCGCCCATTATCCGCAGCGGCGGACCGACGCGGGCGGGCGAGCCTGACCCTGGCAGTGGTAGGAACACCGGTCGTAAGCCGATCAGGGCTCTGGGTGACTCGGCCGCGGTGCGGCAGGCTCGTGGTCGCCCCGTCGGCCGAGTCGTCGGTGGCAGCGACCGATCACGACCCTGGAGATTGCGATGAGTATCGACGCCGAGCAGGCAGCGGCCCACGCCGACCGCCCGACCACCGACGCCGACCACATCCGGGCCGACGCCGATGACGCACCGGCCGGCGCCGACCGCCCGCCGACGGGATCCGCGGGAGCCCTTCGTGGAAATGCGGCACCGGGACTACCGGGCCGAAGCGCCCGTCGCGCGGTGCGGACGACCGTGCACTCTCCCCTTCTGGAGCCGTACCACGGCCCTGCCCTCCGACTGCCGAACCGCGTGGCCATGGCGCCGATGACCCGCTCCCGTGCCGACGACGCGACCGGCGTTCCCACGGCGATCATGACCCGGTACTACGCCCAGCGTGCCGCCGCCGGCCTGATCGTCAGCGAGGGCATCTGGCCGCACCGGCTCGGCAAGGGCGGCCCCGGCGTCCCCGGCCTGACCGATCCCGCCCAGGTCGAGGGCTGGCGCCGGATCACCCGTGCCGTACATGCCGCGGGTGGGCGGATCTTCGCCCAGTTGTGGCACGTGGGCCGGGTCTGCCACCCCGATCTCCTCGGGGGCGAGGAGCCCGTCGCGCCGTCCGCCGTCGCGATCTCGCACGGCTTCATTCACACCGCCGCCGGTCCGAAGGACTACGTCCGGCCCCGCGCGATGTCGGCGGGCGAGATCGGCCAGGCGATCGAGGCGCACGCCGACGCGGCCCGGAACGCCGTCGATGCCGGCTTCGACGGGGTCGAGATCAACGGGGCCTACGGCTACCTCCCGGCCCAGTTCCTCTCCGACAGCGCCAATGTGCGCACCGACGCCCACGCCGACCGGGTCCGGTTCGCGGTGGAGGTGGTCGAGGCCGTCGCCGCCGCGATCGGGGCGGACCGGACCGCGCTGCGCATCTCGCCCGACAACCGGCTCCACGACATCGTCGAGTCCGACCCGGCCCGGCGCTACCGCCGGCTGGTGGACGCGCTGGACGGCATGGGCCTGGCGTACCTGCATGTGGTGCAGTCCGGGGAGTATCCGGCGCTGGCCGATCTGCGCCCGCGTTGGCGGGGCACGCTGGTCGGCAGTTACGACGGCCCGGAGCCTGGCGGTCGCGAGCAGGCCGAGCGGTTGCTGCGCACCGGCCTCGCCGACGTCTACGCGTTCGGCCGGTTGTTCCTGGCCAACCCGGACCTGCCGCAGCGGATCGCGGCCGATGCCGCGCTCAACGCACCGCGCGAGACCGGGATATACGGGGGCGGCGCGGAGGGATACCTGGACTACCCGAGCCTGGCGGCCGGATAGCCGACCGGTGGACCGTGGTCGGCGTCGGATCGGGGCGTACCGGGGGTGGTCGTGGGGCGCCGCGTAGGCTGGTCGGTCGGGTAGGGAGTGCGAGCGGGAGGGCGCGGCGTGCGGAAGTCTCGCGGATATCGGTGCCGGCCGGCGGCGATGGTGCTCGTCGTGGCCGGTGCCGGAGCGGTGGCGTGTGAACCGCCGAGGAGCGACTCCGCGCGGGCGTCCGGATCGGCGGCGCCGGGTGCCGCGGACACGGCGGCGCCCAAGGGCGGCGGCGGGCAGCCGGCCCGCTACGCGCCGCAGGTGATCGAGCAACGAGCGCGTTTCCGCGACCGCGTACGAAGCTGCCGACGGGCGCGTTTCCGCCATCGCGCACGACGCGGCAACAGCCTGCGGCTGTCGGCTCGTTACCGGGGCGTCTCGGTGTCGGCGGGGTTCGGGGGTGCGTGGGTGGTGGCGTCGTGGGCCTCGGCGAGGGCGGCGACCGGGAGGGGCTTGATTGGGGGGCGGGCCGTGAAGGGGCCGAGGGTTTCCCGGGGGATGTGGGTTTCCTCGTGCAGGAGTTCGACCAGGGCGGGGCCGCACATGCGGCCCTGGCAGGGGCCCATGCCCGCCCGGCTGAGCAGTTTGACCGCGTCGGCGGTGCCCAGGCCCGGGTTGTCCCGCAGTGTGCAGCGGATCTGCCCGTAGGTCACCTCCTCACAGCGGCACAGCAGCGTGTCGTCCTCGGCGAGTGCGTTCAGGGCGGCACGATCGGGTGCGCAGGTGTGTTCGAGCAACCTGACCATCCGGGTGGTGGCGGCCAATTCGCGTTCCACGGAGGGTAGTTCACGGTCTTGAGCGGCGCCGTCGAGGAGGCCCAGGCTGCGGCAGATGTCCAGCGCGGCGCGTTTGCCGGCGGCGACCGCGTGTTCGGCGCCGGCGATGCCGGTGAGTTCGCCGGCCGCCCAGATGTGCGGGAGGGTGGTGCGCATCGCGTGGTCGTGGACCAGGACCCAGCCGCCGGCGGGCCCGTTCCAGGTGGCCTCGCATCCGGCCTGGCGGGCCAGTTCGGTGGAGGGGACGAAGCCGTAGCCGGTGCCGACGGTGTCGCAGGCGATGGTGCGTTCGGTGCCGGGTACGGGACGCCAGTTCCGGTCGACCCGGGCCAATACGGCGGTGGTGACGTGCTCCTCGCCATTGGCGCGCAGGAGCAGGGTGTGGGTGTGGATCGGCACGCCGGCCTGCCGCAGGGTGCGCACGGCGGCGAGGCCCTCGGCGACCTTGGCCCGGTTGCCGGGCAGCGCGGCGAGTGCGCGGGTGAGTTCGGCGGGGCCGGGCAGGCCCTGGGCGAAGGCCACTTCCGCGACGTCGGCCCCGGCACGGACGAGCTGCGCGGCGGCGATCAGCAGCAGCGGATGGGCGCCGGCCAGCACGATGCGCCGGCCGGCGAGGGTGTGGTGACCCTTGAGCAGGGCCTGGATGCCGCCGACGGTGAGGAAGCCGGGGAGGGTCCAGCCGGGTAGGGGTACCGGCAGGTCGTAGGCGCCGGCGGTGAGCAACAGGGCGCGGGGCAGCAGGATTGCCACCCCGCCGGGGCCGTGCACCGCGACCCGGGGACCCTCGGGCACGGGCGTGCCGGGTGGCGCGGCGAAGCCGTCCGGCGTGGTGTGCGTGCCGAAGACGCCCCACGCGGTGGTGTCGTGCGCGAAGGTGATCCCCGGGTGCGCGGCGGCCCGGGCGAGCAACGCGCGGCCGGCGTCGTACGCGGGGCCGGCGAGCGGATCGGGGCCGCCCGCGTCGGGGTCGGGTCGGCGCCAGATCTGCCCACCGGGACGGGCCTGTTCGTCGACGACCAGGACCTGCGCGCCGTGCCGGGCGGCGGTGACGGCGGCAGCGAGACCGGCGGGACCGGCACCGACGATCAGCACCTGCGGTTCGGTGGCGGTCATCACACGTCCTCGATCTCGGTGGGCGCGTTCGTGTCGTTCCGGGTGCCGTCCCCGGTTCCGACCTCGTTCCCCGCGCCCGTGCCCGTGCCCGTGCCTGCGCCCGCGCCCGTGCCTGCGCCCGTGCCCGTCCCCGTGCCGGTGTCGGCGCCTGTGCCGATCCGTACGTGCGGGCCATCCTCCGTGTCACCGTCCACACGCATGTCCGCATGCACATCCCGGCCGGCGTCGGCACGCACGTCCGGCCTGTCCTCCGTGCCGGTGCCCCCACCCGCGCCCCTGTCCGCGCCGACCCCCCGGCCGGCCCCGATGCCCGCACCCGCGCCGACCCCGCCCCCCGTGTCCACGCGCATGCCCGCGCGGACCGGTTCCTGGCAGGCCCGTACCAGTGGGATGCCGTCGACGGTGACGGCGCAGTCGAAGCACACGCCCATCCCGCAATAGGGCGCGCGCGGCCGGCCGGCCCGGTCGTACCGGGTGACGGGGTGCTCGGTGGCGATCAGGGCGGCGGCCAGCGAGCGGCCGCGGGGGACGGTGTGCGGGCGGCCGTCGAGGGTGATGGACACCTGCGCCGGGTGGTCAGACAAAGTTCAGTGCTCCGAACCGTGCGGGGGAGTAGTCGTCGAGGGGCAGCCCGGTGGTGCCGGTAAGGACCTGTTCGGCGAGCAGGCGACTGTAGGTGGGGCCGAGGGTGAAGCCGGATCCGCCGGTGGCGACGAAGAAGTCGGGGCGGCGCGGGACGGCTCCGAGCAGCGGCAGTTGGTCGGGAGCCAGCGAGGTGGCGCCGGACCAGATGCGCAGCACCGGCAGGCGCTGTACGGCCGGCACCACGCGCGCCGCGTCGGCACCGGCGAACACCGAGTCCAGCCGCAATTCGGGGCGGGCGTCCAGGTCGAGGGCGCCGGCGTGCTGGACGAACTTGGCGGCGCGGCCACCGCCGATGAGCACGTTGCCCTCCTCGGTCTGCTTGAGCGAGAGGCGGCGGCCGGCGTGCTGGACCAGGTGCGGGATCAGCGGCGGCGCCGCGGCGGTGACCGTCATGGTGAGCGCGACGGGCACCAGGGGCAGCCGGATGTCGGCCATGGCGGCCACCTCGCCGGTCCACACGCCGGCCGCGACCACGACCGCGCGCGCGGCCATGCGCTGCCCGTCGGCGGTCTCGGCGAGCCACCGTCGGCCGTCGTGGCGCAGCGCGGTCAGCCGTACGCCGGTGTCGATCCGGGCGCCGTGTCGGCGGGCGGCGCGGGCGTAGGCGTGGGTGACCAGGCGCGGGTTGGCCTTGCCCTCGCCGGGGCACCAGGCGGCGCCGATCACGCGGTCGGAGAGATAGGGGGCGCGTTCGTGGGTGGCGCGGGCGTCGAGCAATTCGACGTGCAGTCCGTGGGTGTGTTCCAGGTGTGCTTTATGCGCGAGCAGGGCCATGTCCTCGGGGGATTCGGCGAGCATCAGGCCGCCGGAGCGGCGCACGCCGCACGGTTCGCCGAGTTCGTCCTCCAGGCCGGCCCACGAGTGCATGGCGTCCAGGTGCAGCGGCAGCGCCTCGGCGGCGCGGGCGGCCACGGTGGGGCCGTGTTGGATCATCCGGTACTCGAGTTGGAAGTGCAGGCTGCCCGCGTTCTGCCCGGAGGCGTGCCGGTTGAGCTGGTCCTTCTCGATCAACCGCACCGAGGCGCCCGCGCGGGCGAGGTGGTAGGCCAGCGCGCAGCCGAGCAGTCCGCCGCCGACGACCAGGACTTCGGTGGGTTCGGTCGGGCCGGGAGTCATCAGGCCAGGAGTCCGAGTTCGGCGACCGTGGCGCGGACCTGCTCGGCCTCGGCGACGGTCAGCGGCAGCAGCGGGCGGCGCGGGTGGCCCGCGGGTACGCCGCGCAGGGTGAGGGCGTGCTTGAGGATGGCCGGTGCGCTGGCGAAACGCGGTCCGTAGTCGGCGGTGAACCAGGCCTGCATCAGCACCCGGTCGCGGGCGCCCACGGCCAGTGCGGCGGCCTCGTCGCCCGCGGCGAGGTGATGGAAGAAGTCGGGGTGGTCCCGGCCCAGGACGGCGCCGGCGCCCATCAGGCCGTCGCCGCCGATGCCGCGCATCAGCGCGACGCCGACCCGGTCGGTGGTGATGCCGAAGTAGCGCACCCGCTCGTGCAGGGCGATCAGGCCCTTGACGAAGGAGCCGAAGTCGCCGGTGGAGTTCTTGATCGCGACCACGGTGGGCAGGTCGGCGAGCGCGCTCAGGGTGTCGGTGTCCAGGTCGACGCCGGTGCCCCGGGGCCAGTTGTAGACGCAGACGGGGATGTCGACGGCGGTGCAGACCTCTGCATAGAAGGCCACGATCTCGCGCGAGTTGGGCACCACGTACGGCGGCGGGGTGAGCAGGATGCCGTCCAGGCCGGCGGCGCGCGCGGCGCGGGCGTGGCCGATCGCGGCGGAGGCGGTGTAGGCGTTGCAGCCGCCGAGCAGGGTGTACCGGCCGCGGACCCGGCGGGCGGCGCGGGTGAACAGGGCGGCGCGTTCGGTGGCGGTGAGGGTGTACCACTCGCCGGTGGTGCCGGCGATGACGACGCCGTCGAGGCGTTCGGCGGCGAACCACTCCAACTGTTCGTCCCAGGCGGCGAGATCGAGGTCGCCCTGGGAGGTGAAGGGGGTTGTCACGGCCGGTATGTAGCCGTGCCAGTCGACGGTGTTGCGGTCCATGCCCTCGGTCCTTTCGGGGCACAAACGCGGGATCCGGATGACGCGATACCCGTGGGAGCCGGGAACGTGGTCCGTTCCCGGCCGTCGGGACCGGTGCGCCGTTCCCACCCCAGGGTGCGTGGCCGCGAACGTGAGCGTTCCCGGCCGCGGGCCCTACGGCATCGGCGGCGTCACCGCGACGAGCAGCCGGGCCGGTTTGTCGGAGGAGTTGACGAACCGGTGCGGCAGGCGCGAGTCGAAGGTGATCGCGTCACCCTCTTCGAGGCGGTGGACGCGGCCGTCCACCTCGACGTCGAGTCGTCCGGCGAGCACGGTGGCGCATTCCGTGGAGGGATGGCTGTACGGCTCGTCGGAGGATGCCTGGCCGGGCTCGATGTCGGCCTCCAGCACTTCGAGATCGCCCGATCCGGGGGTGAGCCTGGAGTAGGTGATGTGCTGGCGGGGCGCGCCGAGCCGCATGCGTCGGTCGCGCGTGGTCACGGCCACGCGCGGTACGTCCGGATCGTCGAACAGGGTCGAGATGGAGGTGTCGAAGACGCGGGCGAGCTTGCGCAGAGTGCTCAGGCTCGGTTCCGCGGCGCCGTTCTCCAGTTGACTGAGCATGCCCGCCGATATCCCGGCTTGGACGGCCAACTGACGCAAGGTCAGATCGTGCGCTTGCCGTAGTTCGCGCAGTCGGTCACCCAGCATGGTCCGATCCCCGTTCGCTCCGGTGCCGAGCACCCTCGACTCGCGGATCCTGGCTTGTGCTTCATGGCGTGTTCAATGTGGTTGAACGTTTCGGGGCGAACATAAGCATGAAGCTGACTCCCCGTCAAGATCACTGCGCCGCCCGGGTGATGGCCGCCGGGTTGCCGGTGGATGAAGCCCGGGTTGCGAGTGCCCGGCACGGCGTCGTCGGCGAGTGCGGTTTTTGACGTCGATGGGGGCTCTGAGCAGTCATCAAACCGTTATCAAGGCGAAAAATCGTCGCTCCACGTTTACGAGTGATCACCGTGAATGGATCTTTGGTCCCAAATGCCGAGACGGCCGAGAAAGCCATTGACCATCACGTTCGGCGACGCCTACTTTCAAGCCCACCGTTCAGCCAGATCAAACACTCGGTTCCGTCATCGGCCGATCGGGTGGCTTGAGGAAGGTGCGCCATGCAGGGCAATCACCCCATCGGGGACAGTCGCCGGGCCAAGGCCGTGCGTCGGGCCGCCGCCCCACTGGCGGTCACCGTCGCCGCCGCTTTGATGCTCGCCGCGTGCGGCGGCGCCAAGAAGCAGTCCGGCGACGCCCAGGGCGACGGCGGCACGCTCGTCGTCGACACCTCGTTCAGTCTCAAGACCGCCGACCCGGGCCGGACCTTCGAGCCCACCGGGATCCTGGTCACCCGCCCCGTCTACGACACGCTGCTGACCTTCGCGGGCGGCGACGTGACCAAGCCGGTACCGCTGCTCGCCGCGTCCTTCGAGGCCGCCCCGGACGCCAAGACGTTCACCTTCCCGCTGCGCCCGGAGGCCAAGTTCTCCGACGGCACGCCGGTGACCGCCAAGGACGTGGTGTTCTCGTTCAACCGGGTCAAGAACCTCAAGGGCAACCCGGCCTTCCTGCTCGACGGCGTCACCGCGACCGCCAAGGACGAGCACACGGTGGTGCTCACCACCGAGGCCGCCGATCCCGCGCTGCCGTTCCGCATCGCCACCCCCGCACTGGGCGTGGTCAACTCCAAGACGGTCGCCGCACACGGCGGCTCGGACGCGGCGGGTGCGGACCAGGGCGACAAGGCCGAGCAGTTCCTGAACTCCGACTCGCAGGGCAGCGGCCCGTACCGGATCACCAAGTACGACGTGAGCAGTGAGGTCATCCTCACCCGCAACGACAACTACTGGGGCGCCAAGCCCAAGTACGCCAAGGTCGTGGTGCGCAACGTGCCCGCGAACACCCAGCAGTTGAACGTGCTCAGCGGCGAGAGCCAGGTCTCCCTGGACATGTCGCCGGACCAGGCGGTCAAGGTCAAGGGCCAGGCGCAGGTGCTGCAACAGCCCACGCCCACCACCGCGTTCCTGTTCACCAACGACAACCCGGCCACCTCGCCGACCACCTCCAACAAGGACTTCCAGGAGGCGGTGCGCTACGGCCTGGACTACAAGAGCCTGCTGGACGTGGCCGGCGCCGGCTCCGCACAGGCCGCCGGCGTCGTGCCCGGCTTCTTCACCGGCGCGCTCGACCCGGCCAAGGCCGTGCAGCGCGATGTCCCGCGCGCCAAGGCCGCGTTGGCCCGTGCCGGGCTGAACAACCCCAGCGTCGACCTGTACTACGCCTCCGACGTGACCATCAACGGGATCAACTTCGGCGACCTCGGCGCCCGGGTGCAGGCCAACCTCAAGGAGGTCGGCATCAACATCAACCTCAAGCCGGCCCCGACCCAGACCGCGCTGGACTCCTACCGCAACGGCACCGAGTCGATGGGCCTGTGGTGGTGGCAGGCCGACTACCCCGACGCCAGCGACTACCTCGCGTTCACCCCGGGTGAACTGGTCGCCCTGCGCGCCGGCTGGAAGAAGGACGCCAACGCCGAGGTGAGCGACCTCGCCCAGCGGGCCAAGGTCGCCACCACCGACGCCGAGCGCGTCGCGCTGTACAAGCAGCTCCAGGAAGCGATGAACAAGACCGGCCCGTTCATGCCGCTGCTCCAGCCCGCACAGGTGATCGCCGCGAACAACTCGGTGAAGAACCTGCACTACAACCCGATCTGGTACATCGATGTCGACAAGCTCGGCTGACCCCAGGGTCGACCGCGGCACCCCCCGGCCGGCCGCACCCCGCAAGGGTGCGGCCGCCGGCCCCCGGGCCGCGCGCGGCTCCCACCCCTTCGCCCGCTTCGTGCTGGTGCGCCTGTCCGTCGGGCTGCTGCTGTGCCTGGGCATCACGATCCTGGCCTTCGTGCTCACCCACGCCGTGCCCGGCGACCCGGTCGCCGCCAACCTCGGCGACCGCGCCCAGAACGACCCGGCCGCCGTCGCCGCGTTCAAGGAGAAGAACGGGCTCAACGAGTCCCTGCCCTCCCAGTACGGCACCTACCTCGACAACCTCCTGCACGGCGACATGGGCACCTCCCAGCAGACCCACCGACCCGTGTGGGACGACCTGGCCGACCGGGTGCCCGCCAGCCTCGAACTCGCCCTGGTGGCCATCGTGTTGGCGCTGGTGATCGGCGTCGGACTGGGCATCGTCGCCGCGGTGACCCGCAACCGCTGGCCGGACCGGATCATCCGCGTCGTCAGCCTCGCGGGCGTGTCCATGCCGGTGTTCTGGCTCGCCCAGGTCTCCTTCTATCTCTTCTCCTTCAAACTCGGCTGGATCCAGGCTGGCGGGCGACTGTCGCCCGGCGCCATCCCACCCGAGGACATCACCGGCCTGTACACGCTCGACTCGCTGCTCACCGGCGACCTCGGCACCTTCGGCGAGGCCTTCTCCCGCCTGGTGCTGCCCGCGTGCGTGCTGGCCGCGTTCAACATCGGCGTGCTCACCCGCTTCACCCGCGCCGCGGTCCTGGAAGCCCTCGGCAACGACTACGTCCGTGCCGCCCGGGCCAAGGGCCTGCCCGAGTTCACCGTGATCCGCCGGCACGTGCTGCGCCCGGCACTCACCTCGATCCTGACCGTCGCCGGGCTCACCTTCGGTGGCATGCTCGCCGGCACCGTCCTGGTCGAGAACGTGCTTTCCTGGCCGGGCCTGGGCCAGTACGCGTACAAGAGCGCACTGAACCTGGACCTGCCGTCCATCATGGGCGTCTGCCTGTTCGTCGCGGTCGTGTACGTCGTGATCAACCTCCTCGTGGACCTGCTCTACGGGGTCATCGACCCGAGGATTCGCCTCTCGTGAACGCCACGCGCCTCTTCCTCGGCGATCGGCTCGGAGCCGACCGCACCGGCACGGACGACCCCGCCCCGCGGCGCAAGCGCCGCCCGGGCAAGTCGCCGTGGCGCAGCCCCCTGGCCATCACCGGTCTGGTCATCATCGGCGCCTTCCTGATCGCGGCGATCTTCGCTTCGCTGATCTCGCCCGAGGACCCGCTCGCCCAGAAATGGCCCAAGTACCAGTCGCCGTCCGGCGAACACTGGTTCGGCACCGACCAACTCGGCCGCGACATCCTCTCCCGGGTCATCCACGGCACCCGCATCTCGCTCCCGCTCGCCCTGCTCCTGGTCGTGCTCGCCATGGTCATCGGCACCGTGCTCGGCGCGGTCGCCGGCTACTTCGGCGGCTGGATCGACATGATCGTGATGCGCTGCGCCGACCTGGTGCTCGCCTTCCCGGCGATCATCCTGGCCATGGCCGTGGTCGCGGCACTGGGCCCCAACCTGACCAACGCCGTGCTCGCGGTGGTGATCGTCAGCTGGCCCACCTACGCCCGCGTGGTCCGCGGACTGGTGCTGACCCTGCGTCAGTCCGACTTCGTCCAGGCCGACCGGCTGCTCGGCGCCTCCGGGTGGCGGGTGCTGGCCGTGGACCTGCGGCCCAACCTGGCCGGCCCGGTCGCCGTGCTCGCCGCGCTCGACCTGGGCAACGCCGTACTGCTGCTGTCCGGACTGTCCTTCCTGGGCCTGGGCGCGCAGCCGCCCGCCGCCGAGTGGGGCGCGATGGTCAACGCGGGCTCGGCGAACTTCGACGCGTGGTGGGTCGCGGTCTTCCCCGGCGCGGCCATCCTGCTCTCGGTGCTCGCCTTCAACTTCCTGGGCGACACCCTGCGCGACGCGCTCGACCCGCGTACGGCACGGGCGATCCGAAAGTGACGGACATGAACGACACCCCGACCCCGCCGGCGGTCGACGACGAGCCGCTGCTGGCGATCCGCGACCTCGTCGTCGAACTGCCCGGACCCGACGGCGAACGACTGCGCGCCATCGACGGCGTCGACCTGACCGTGGGCCGCGGCGAGATCGTCGGCCTGGCCGGCGAGAGCGGCTCCGGCAAGACGATGACCGCACTCGCCCTGCTCGGGCTGCTGCCCCAGGGCGGCAGCGCGAGCGGACGGATGCTCGTCGAGGGCCAGGACGTGCTGACCATGACCCCGGGTCAGGTCCGCGACCTGCGCGGCAACCGCGTCGCGATGGTCTTCCAGGACCCGATGACCTCGCTGCACCCGATGCTGAGCATCGGCAAACAACTCACCGAACACCTGCGCCACCACAAGAAGTTGGACAAGCGCGCGGCCAACGCTCGCGCGGTGGAACTGCTCGCGACGGTGCGCATCCCCGACCCCGAGCGGGCCCTGCGTCGCTACCCGCACCAGTTCTCCGGCGGCATGCGCCAGCGCATCGCCATCGCCATCGCGCTGGCCTGCGATCCGGCGCTGCTGCTCGCCGACGAGCCCACCACCGCGCTGGACGTCACCGTGCAGGCCGGCATCCTGCGCCTGCTGGACCGACTGCGCCGGGAGAACGGCCTGTCGGTGCTGATCATCACGCACGACCTGGGCGTGATGTCCGCGCTGGCCGACCGGGTTTCGGTGATGTACGCGGGCCGGATCGTGGAGAGCGGGCCGCGCGCGGACGTGCTGCGCGAACCCCGCCACCCCTACACCCGCGGCCTGCTCGACGCGCTGCCGCACCCCGACGGCGGCACCGCGGCGCTCGTACCGATCGTCGGCGCCCCGCCCAAGCTGGGCCAGGCGCCCACGGGTTGCGCGTTCCATCCGCGCTGCCCGTACGCGGTCGACGGTTGCCGGGAGGAGCGCCCGCGGCTGCTGGCGCTGACGCCGACCCACGCCGGGGCCTGCCCGATCGATCCGCTCGCCGTCGCCGCCTCGAAGGTGGGTACCCCATGACCGTCTCCTCCGTCACGTCCACCGTCACCGTCACCTCCAAGGACACCGGGCTGACCCTGCGCGACGTGAGCGTGTCCTACCGCTCGCCGGGGCGACCCGCCGTGCGCGCCGTGGCCGGTGTGGACCTGCGGGTGCAACCGGGCCAGGTGGTCGGCCTGGTCGGCGAATCCGGCTGCGGCAAGTCGACCCTGGGCAAGGCCGCGGTCGGGCTGCTCAAGCCCTCCGCCGGCGTCGTCGAGTTCGACGGACGCCCGGTCACCCCGCTGGGGCTGCGGTCGCGACCGACGCGACAACGCGGCCTGCAGATGGTCTTCCAGGACCCGTACGCGTCGCTGAACCCGCGCCGCCGGGTCGGCGAACAGATCTCCGACGCCGTGGTCCTGGCCGGCGGCACCCGCGACCGCGGCCGCGGCGTGGCCCGCGAACTGCTCGACCGGGTCGGCCTGCCGGTCGAGTTCGCCGACCGCTTCCCGCACGAGTTCTCCGGCGGCCAGCGCCAGCGCATCGCCATCGCCCGGGTGCTCGCCGCGGAACCCACGTGCATCGTCGCCGACGAGCCGATCGCCGCGCTGGACGCCTCCGCGCAGGCGTCGGTGGCCAACCTGCTGCTCGAATTGGCGCGCGAGCGCAACGTGGGCCTGCTGTTCATCTCGCACGACCTGTCCATCGTGCGGCAGATCGCCGACACGGTCGCGGTGATGTACCTGGGCACCGTCGTGGAGAGCGGCCCCACCGACCAGGTCTGGGCCGAGCCGCGGCACCCCTACAGCAAGGCCCTGATCGCGGCCGTGCCGCGCGCGGACGGCAGCGGCGAGTTGCCCGTGGACCTGCCCGGCGACGTGCCCGACCCGGCCTTCCCGCCGGCCGGCTGCCGGTTCCACCCCCGGTGCCCGATCGCCGTCGACGCCTGCGCGGTCGGCGAACCGGCACTGGTCGAGTTCCTTCCGCGCCGGCGCGCCGCGTGCACCGTCCTCGCGCCGACCCTCACGAAAGCAGGGTGACCGCACTCATGTGGCTGACCAACTGTCACGTCGTCGACGTCGTCACGGGCGAGGTGCTGCGCGATCGCAGCGTGCGGGTCGAGGGATCGACCATCGCCGAGGTGCGTGCCGCGCTGCCGCCCCACGCGAACGCGCACGACCTGGGCGGCCGGCACCTGCTGCCCGGGCTGATCTCGTGCCACTCGCACCTGTCGGTGATCTTCCCGTTCTCCGACACGCGCGAGGACGAATCGCCGGGCCTGACCGCGTTCCGCGCCGCCCAGCGCGCGCACGACGCGCTGCGGGCCGGCATCACCACGCTGCGCTGCGTGCACGAACAGAACCAGATCGACCTGGTGTTGCGCGACGCGCAAAAGCGCGGCTGGATCCGGGCCCCGCGGATCTTCGGCGCCGGCCGCGCGCTGTCCACGCCGCACGGGCACGGCGAGGGCGCGGACTGCTCCTACGCGAGCGGCCCGGACGGCTTCTACCGCGCGGCTTTGGGCGAACTGGCCGCCGGCGCCGACCACCTGAAGATCTTCATCAACTCCGGCCTGGCCCGCGAGGGCGAGGACTTCGAGCACGCGGAGATGACCGACGAGGAGATCGCCGCCACGGTCAAGGCCGCCCACGAACACGACGCGTACGTGGTCGCCCACTCCGGCGAGTCCGCCGCGATCCGCGCCGCGCTGGCCCAGGGCGTGCGCTCCTTCGAACACGCGTATGCGCTCGACGACGACACCGCGCGCCTGCTCGCCGACCGGCGTGCCTTCGTGACCCCCACGCTGTGCGTGACCAACTCGCTCGAGTGGATGCGGGAGAACCGCTTCGAGGAAGCCTCGATCGCCAACGCGCAGAACGCGATCGAACCGCACCAGGAGAGCTTCCGGCGTGCGGTCGCGGCCGGTGTGCAGCTGGTCAACGGCACCGACATCCCGCCCGCCGACCTGGTCGAGGGCGTGCCGGCGGCGGTGTACGAGATGTTCCTGATGGCCCGCGGCGGCCTGGACAACCTGCGCGTGCTCCAGTCGGTGTCCACCACCGCGGCGCGACTGGTGCAGGCCGAGGACCGGCTGGGACAGGTCGCGCCCGGCTTCACCGCCGACCTGGTCGCCGTCGACGGCGACCCGCTGCACGACATCTCGGCCCTGGCCCGGCTGTCGTTCGTCATGCAGAGCGGCCGGATCGTCCGCGAGGACCTGGCCGCCTGACCCGTCACGGACGCCTCCCGGCGGATGCACCTCGCCGGCCCCCGCCCGGGAATCGCCGCGTCCGCGACCCGATCCACCCACGACGTAAGGACCTTCGTGCCATGACCGACGCCGCCGCGCGCAACACCCACCGACCCGCCGGGTCGGCCGAGGACCGGGCCGCCGTCTGGAGCGCCCTGCTCGACATCTACGCCGGCTTCACGGCCGGCGACCGGGAACGCATCGACAGCCGGATCCACCCCGAGGCCACGATCTGGGACTCGGCCGCGCCGGAACTCCTGTTCGGTCGGGCCGACCTGGACCGGATCCGCGCCGCCCGACCGGCGGGCCCGGACGCGCCGGTGGTCACCGGGATCCACGCGAGCGACGAGGTGATCGACGTCTGGGACGACACCGCCCTCGCCCGCTACACGCTGCGCGTGGACTTCGCGCCGGCCGCCGACGGCTCGACACCGGCCTCCGAACACATCCGCAACACGGCGGTGGCCCGCCGCTTCGACCACGGCTGGCTGGTGGTGCACAACCACGAGGACCTGCTGGCGTAACCCGCCCGCCGCTGCGACGGGCGTGCTCGGCGGCGGTCGTCGGGACGGGTGTGGGCCTGGCCCTGGCCGGTCTGATCCCCTCCAGCATCCGCCAACCCCCGTATGCGGCCACCTGGTTGATGGTGTTGAGCGTGGTGTGCCTGTTCCTGGCCGGCGTGGTGGTCGTGCAGGCGGTCCGCACCGCGCGGGCGATGTCCTTCGGCGCGGGCTGCGCGACGATCGCGAACTATCTGGGGTCCCGGCTGGCCGCCGACGGGTCCCCGGACTGGCTCGACGCGCACGCCCTGATCATCGTGACCGCCGGCCTGCTGACCGTGGGCTGCGCGGCCACGTATCTCGGCCGGATCCCGGAACAGCCCAGCCCGTGGGGCATCGCCGCGCCGGGCCGCCCGGAACGCTTCGAGGCGCTGGTTCCGGAGCATCGCCCGCCGGGCTCGGGTGAACTGGTCCGCTGAGCACGTGGTGACAGGGGGCTCCGACCTTCGTCGGGGCCCCCTTTCGCCTGTCCGGTCGCGGAAGCCCCGGTCCGTCGCACCGGAGGCGAGGTACCCCGGCGCCCTGCTCCGTCGGGGAAGTGGAAGTCACCCATATGCGCGCCCGGTTCCTGCATGATGGCGGTGCTGCCCGGAACGCCGGGCTCCGGTCGTCGGGGTGCTCGCCCCGGTTGCCGTCGTGACTCACCTGCGCGGGGTGGACGTCTTGGCTCCCTCTTTCGACGATGCGTATCGGGCCGCCGCGGAGCGGGAGGCGGACGCACTCCGGGCCGAGCAGGCTCATGGGCGGCTTGCGCAGGACGGTCGGGCGCATGCCCGGGCCGTCGCCGAGCCGGCGCTCCTGGCGCTGGTCGAGCCGCTGCGCCGGCGGCTGGAGGCGTCGCGGATCCCGATGCAGACCTACACCGATCGTTCGCGCTCGGGACTGTTCGCGCGTCGCGGTCGGCACTTCTGGCCGCTGGCACCCTCCTTCCGGGGAACGCGCGAGACGCTGAACGTCGCGGGCTGGAGCTCGGACGGCCTGGTGCTGACCCGCAGCGGCCATTTCTCGATGGACTACCGGCTGCCGGGGCCGGAGGGCTTCGCGGCGCTGCTGGACGGCATCGACACGGCCGACGCGAGCGCGCCGTCGTCGGTGCGCGCCGGTGGCCTGTTCGTGGACCGGGCGACGAATCTGGTGCACTGCCTCCGCGCCATCGGGGACGGCGTGGAGGAGCGCACGGTGCACGAACTCTCGTCGTATCTCGCCGACATGGTCGTCCGGCTGGAACTGGTGGAGAAGAACCGCCGCAACGGCACGGCCTACGGCAGCTGAGCGCCCCCGCGGCAACACCGCCGACGTCCACTCACGCGCGGTCGGAACTCGCCATCAGCGCGGACAGCAGACCCGGGAAGGATTCGTCGAACTCGTCGCGGCGCAGCGCGTTCATCCGCGACGTGCCCACGTAGAACTGGCGGATGAGGCCGGCCTCGCGCAGGACGTGGAAGTGGTGGGTGGCGGTGGACTTGCTCACCGGCAGCTCGATCGTGCCGCAACTGACCGGCTCCGGGGCGGCGTAGAGCTCGCTGACGATCCGTCGGCGCACCGGGTCGACGAGGGCTTCGAGGACCTGTTGCAGGCTGATCGTCCGCACGTCCGGGTGGGGCGGGACGCGTTCTCGACCGCCGCGCTGCGTTGTCGCCATCGATGTCCATACCTCCTGTCCGCATGCTACTACGGCGTACATCAAAGTGCGATGACCATCAAAGTTTGACAGTTGTCGTACCTTCCGTTTGAGTGAGGCACGTCGACGCGATCCCGTGTCACCAGTGCCCGGAAGGAACGATGCGTGATGGTCAGGACAGTGCGCTTTTACGAACTCGGCGGGCCGGACGTGCTGCGCGTGGAGGACGTCGAACTCGGTGCCCCGGGGCCCGGTGAACTGGCGATCCGGGTGGACGCGATCGGCGTCAACCGGGCCGAGGCCCTGTTCCGCAGCGGCAACTACATCCAGGACGTGGAGGAGTTCCCCGCCCGGCTCGGCGTCGAGGCCGCGGGCGTGGTCGAGGCCGTCGGCGCGCAGGTCACCGGATTCGAGGTCGGCCGGCCGATCAGCGTGGTGCCGGCCTTCTCGATGAACGACTACGGCGTCTACGCCGAACGTGCGATCGTGCCCGCGTCGGCCGTGCTGCACCGCCCCGAATCGCTGGACGCGGTCGCCGGCGCCGCGGTGTGGATGCCGTATCTGACCGCCTACGGGGCCCTGGTCGAGGTCGGCGGGATGCGCGCCGGGGACACGGTCGTCCTGACCGCCGCGTCCAGCAGCGTGGGCCTGGCCGCGATCCGGACGGCGCACCGGGTCGGCGCGGTCCCGATCGCCACCACCCGCACGCGGGCCAAGGTGGAGCAACTGCGCAAGGCCGGCGCCGCCGAGGTGATCGTCACCGAGGAGGAGGACATCGTCGAGCGGGTGCGCGCCATCACCGGAGGCCGCGGCGCCGAGTTCGTCTTCGACGCGGTCGCCGGTTCCGGCGTGGTGGACCTGGCCAGGGTGGTCGCCCCCGGCGGCACGCTTTTGATCTACGGCGCGCTCAGCGGCGAGGTGACCCCCTACCCGGGATTCGAACTCGGCATGCCCGCACTGAACATGCGCACCTACACCGCCCTGGAGACCACCACCGACCCGGAACGGCTGCGCCGAGCCGAGGCGTTCGTCGCCTCCGGCCTGCGCACCGGAGCCTTCGCGCCGACCGTGGACCGTACCTTCGACCTGGAGCGGATCGTCGACGCGCACCGCTACCTGGAGGCAGGGGCCCAGGTCGGCAAGATCGTGGTCACCGTCGAGCACTGACCGGCCCCGCCGACCGTCGGCAACGGACCGCCGCCACCCGGCCGTTCGTCCGCGATCGTTCCCCATCGTGCAGGCTCCGTGAACGACGCCGGCGGGCCTGACGGCCGTTTCGTCGGGAGCCGCGGACGCGGCGGCGGTGCGAGCCGGTTCGCGTCGGGCCGGTCCGCGTCGGCCCGGCCCGCGTCGCCCGGTTCGCGTCGGCGCGCGCCGGCGGGGCGAGCGAGCCGGCGACGGTCAGCGCGAGAGCGGGCGGCGGGGTGAGGAGCCGGGGCCGCCGGGTGTGGATCCGCGCAGCACGACATCGGGGCGGTGGCCCAGGGCGAGGGCCATCCGGATGTCGTCGAAGCGCTCGTTGTCGACCTCGATGACGTTGGGCAGGCGGCCCCACACGGTGAAGCCGAACTCCTCGTAGAGCTCGATGGCGCCGTGGTTGTTGCCCCGCACACCCAGGGTGAGGGTCTCGATGCCGGCTCGGCGGGCGCTGTCGATCAGGGCCGTCATCAGCAGGCGGCCCAGCCCCAGGCCGCGGCTGGCCGGGTGGGCCATCACCTTCTCCACGTCGGCGGTGTGCGCGAAGACCGGTTCGGGTCGGCGCCGCCACAGGCCGGTCGCGGCGACGTCGCCGTCGACCAGGGCGACGACCAGCGTGGCGTCGCCGATCCGGACGGCGGCGAGCGCGTCCTCCAGCCAGGCGTCGGTGGTGGGCTTGCCCGGCGGGGACAGGTAGCCGATCGCGCCGCCGAGGCGCGCGACATCGTGAAAGATCCGGTGGATCTCCGCGCGCAGCCGGTCGTCGGCGTCGGTCGGTCGGACCAATTCGATCTTCGGTTCCATGGCGGACATTGTTCCGGCCCCGATTCCGCGGGCGGGCACCGGCCCGGCGGAGCGCCGGCCCGCCCGGACGCGCCCGCCCGCCCCGGTTGCCTCGTCCGGCCGGGGGCGCCGTGACCGCGCCGCAGGGCGTGGCGCGGACGGGCGCGGCGGCGTCGCGAGGAAGGTGGGAGTACGCACACCGGGTGCGTGGGTACGACCCGAGGGTTGCGTGATCCCGGGACCGAGGCGGTGACCTCGGTGCCGACCCGAGCGAGGAGAACCCATGGGTACCGTGCCGGCCTGGCAATTGCGAGCCGCCTTCGCCCGCCGCCTGTCGGACATGTACGGATCCGAAGTCCCGGCCTACACCACACTCCTGGCCGCGGTCGCGGAGATCAACGAGGACGTGTCGCGAATCGACGGCGCCGCCGGTCGGCTGGGCGGCATCGAACGGGTCGCGGCGGAACGACACGGGGCGATCCGGGTCGGCACGGCCCGGGAGTTGCGTCGGGTCGCGGCGATCTTCGGCGCGATGGGGATGCATCCGGTCGGCTTCTACGACCTGCGCGAGGCCAGTCGCAGCTCGGTTCCCGTGGTGTCCACGGCCTTTCGTCCGATCGAACCGGCCGAACTGGCCCGCAACCCCTTCCGGGTCTTCACCTCCTTGCTGACCACGGCCGATCGCCGGTACTTCGATCCGGACCTCCAGGCCCGGCTGGAGGCCTTCCTGGCCGCACGCGAGCTCTTCCCCGCCGAGTTGTCGGAGCTGGCCGAACGGGCCGAGCGCGAGGCCGGGCTCGATCCGGAGTCGGCCGAACGTTTCCTGACGCTCGCCGTCGACGCCTTCCGGCTGTCCACCACGCCGATCGACCGGGCCTGGTACGAGGAACTGGCCCGGGTGTCCGCGGTGGCCGCCGACATCGGCGGGGTGAGCGGTACGCACATCAACCACCTCACCCCTCGGGTGCTGGACATCGACCGGCTCTACCGGGAGATGGGGCGGCGCGGGATCACCATGATCGACGAGATCCAGGGCCCGCCCCGCTGGGACGGTCCCGACGTACTGCTGCGCCAGACCTCGTTCCGGGCCCTGGAGGAGCAGCGGCGCTTCCGCGATGCCGACGGCGGCACCGGGACCGCCCCGCTGCGGGTGCGGTTCGGCGAGGTCGAGGCCCGGGGCATCGCTCTGACCGCGACCGGCCGAGCCCTGTACGACGACCTCATGGCCGAGACCGATCGCCGCTCCGAGGGGGTCGCGACGACGGACCGCGCCGACATCGCCCGCGAGGTGTGGACCGCGCGCTTCCCCCGCACCGAACGGGAACTGGCCCTGAACGAGCAGGCGTTCTTCACCTACCGGGCCGTCGCAGCCGACCGGCGACCCGCCGATCGACAACCCCCGGCGGACCTGGCCGGCCTCCTCGACCAGGGCTGGATCGACGCCGAGCCGATCGTGTACGAGGAT
Organism: Embleya sp. L77; assembly: GCF_055557415.1. Taxonomy (NCBI): domain Bacteria; kingdom Bacillati; phylum Actinomycetota; class Actinomycetes; order Kitasatosporales; family Streptomycetaceae; genus Embleya; species Embleya sp. L77. Next base: position 1,064,853 of record NZ_CM145710.1, on the reverse strand, counting down.
TTCCTGCCGCGCTCCGCCGCCGGCATCTTCCAATCCAATCTCACCGATGCCGGCACCCGGGACACCGCCCGCTCCGGCGCACACTACGACCGGCAGTGGCTGGCCGAGGTCATCGGGCGACCCGTGCACGATCCGCTCGACCTGTACGCGGCACAACAGCACGCATCCCTGGCCGAGGCCCGCGCCGCCCTCGGCTTCGCGCCCGCCGCGCCGGCGTGACCCGCGGGCGCCGCGCCACCCACCGCGCACCCCGCGCGCGTTGACCACCCCGCCGTCCCCGTCCTCGTCCCCGGCCGTTCGTCGTGGCCGGAACCGAGCACCCGCCGTCCCGACCCCGCACGACGCACCCGCACGCCGCACGCCGCACGCCGCACGTCGAACGCCGAACGCCGAACGCGACCTTGCCCCCGTCCCCGTCCCGGCCAGGAGCCCCGATGCCCGACTCCACCGCCACTCTTCCCGACACCGACCGGCTGCGCGCCCGGGCGGAGGCGTGCCTGCATCGCTGTGGCGCCGTGCCCGGCCCCGACGCCGGCGACCTGACCGTGCGCACCCCGATCACCGGCGGCGTCCTGCGCCGACTGGCCTCCGCCACGCCGGAGCAGGTCTCCGAGGCGGTCGGCGCCGCGCATCGTGCGTTCGGCGTCTGGCGCACGACGCCCGGGCCGGTACGCGGGGCGTTGGTCAAACGCCTGGGCGCACTGCTCGGGGAACACCACGAGGACCTGGCCGAACTGATCACCCTGGAGGCGGGCAAGATCCGGACCGAGGCGCGCGGGGAGGTGCAAGAGATGATCGACGTCTGCGACTTCGCCGTCGGGCTCTCCCGGCAGCTGTACGGGCGCACGATGCCCTCGGAGCGACCCGGCCACCGGCTGTCCGAGTCGTGGCACCCGTTGGGCGTGGTCGGCGTCGTCTCCGCCTTCAACTTCCCGGCGGCGGTGTGGTCGTGGAACACCGCGATCGCCCTGGTCTGCGGCGACGCCGTGGTGTGGAAGCCGTCCGAACTGACCCCGCTCACCTCGCTGGCCTGCGCCGCGCTGCTCGACCGGGCCGTCGCCGACGCCGACGCGCCGACCGACCTGCACCGCCTGGTGCTGGGGCATCGTGCGGTCGGCGAGGTGCTGGTCGAGGATCCGCGGGTCGCGTTGGTGAGCGCGACCGGGTCGGTGCGGATGGGCCGCGAGATCGGCCCCCGGGTGGCTGCCCGGTTCGGTCGTTGCCTGCTCGAACTCGGCGGCAACAACGCGGTGATCGTCGCGCCGTCGGCCGACCTGGACCTCGCGGTGCGCGGCATCGTCTTCGCCGCGGCCGGCACCGCCGGACAGCGCTGCACCACGCTGCGCCGGGTGATCGTGCACGAGGATGTCGCGGACGTGCTCGTCGCGCGGCTGACCCGGGCGTACGCGGAGCTGGGGATCGGCGATCCGTTCGCGGACACCACCCTGGTCGGGCCGCTGATCGCCGCCGCGTCGGGGGAGGCGATGGCCGCGGCCCTGGAGCGGGCGCGGGCCGACGGCGGCGAGGTGGTGGTCGGCGGCGAGCGCGTGCTCGAATCGCAGGCGCCCGACGCGGTGTACGTGCGCCCTGCGATCGTGCGGATGCCCGGGCAGACCGAGATCGTGCGGGAGGAGACCTTCGCGCCCATCCTCTACGTGCTCACCTACCGCACGTTCGATCAGGCGATCGCCCTGAACAACGATGTGCCGCACGGGCTTTCGTCCGGCGTCTTCACCCGGGACCAGCGCGAGGCGGAACGATTCCTGGCCGCGGACGGCTCCGATTGCGGAATCGCCAACGTCAACATCGGCACCTCCGGCGCCGAGATCGGTGGCGCGTTCGGCGGCGAGAAGGAGACCGGCGGCGGCCGGGAGTCCGGATCCGACGCGTGGCGCGCGTACATGCGCCGGGCGACCAACACGGTCAACTACTCCGACGAACTCCCGCTTGCCCAGGGGGTCGACTTCGGTTGAGACCGGCGGGGGCACGATCTCGACGCCCGGCGGGAGGAGGCGCCCGGTGCGGATCCGTTCGGGCGCCCGGGACCGCGTGCGGGTGCGCTCAGCCGGGCTGGAGCGGCCGTGGCGCCAGCAGCCGAAGAAGGCGATGTCCGACTTGGGGACCTTGCGCTCGTTCACCGGGTGCCGACGCGGACCGATCGGCGACGACACCCCCGCGAGCAGCGCGAACGCCCGCGCGTCGGGCCCACTCGCGCCCGCGTCCGGGGCGGGCTGCTCACTTTTTCCGATCAGCTGCGATCGCCAGGCTCTAGGATCCGAACGGTTGATCGACAGCCGGATCTGCACGGCCATGGCGGAAGGACGAGAATGTTCGCGACATCCCTGGGCGACGGAGCCGAGTTGCGGCCGCTGGAGCCCTGGCGGGCCGAGGAGTTCCTCGCCCACATGGACCGCGGGCGGGAGTTCGTCGGCCGCCACATCGGGCTCTCCGACGTCACGGCCGACCTCGACTCCGCCCGGAACTGGCTCCAGTCCTACGCCGACAAGACCGCCGCCGACGCCGGCCGGTTGTACGGCATCTGGCTGGACGGGCTCCTGGTCGGCGGGGTGCTCTTCCGGGTCTTCGACGCGCCTGCGGGCAACTGCGAGGCGGGCTGCTGGCTCGAACCGGCCGCCGCCGGCCGGGGGTTGGTCACCCGTGCGGCCACGGTGATCATCGACTGGGCGATCCGTGAGCGCGGGATCCACCGGGTGGAGTGGCTGGTGTCCTCGGAGAACACCCCGAGCATCAACGTGGCCAAGCGCCTCGGCATGACCCGCGACGGCGTCCAGCGGCAGAGCCACCTCTACCGAGGCGTGCGGCAGGACACCGAGATCTGGTCCGTCCTGGCCCCGGAATGGCTCGCCGTACACGGCACCGCCTGACCTCGGCGTGCCGCCGGAGGCTCAGTGCCCGCCGGACGTCCACCCCTGCCGGTGCAGGCGGTCGAAGCCGTCCAGGAGCAGGTCCAGCGCGAACTCGAATTCGAAACGGTCGTCGCACCCCGCCCCGACGGTCGACGCCGGGTCGTGGGCCCGGGTCGTCGCCAGCTCCGCGATGTGCGGATACCGTTCCGCGACCTGCGGCGGCAGGGCCGCCGGCGCCGATCCGGGGTCGGGCGAGTCGTCGAACAGTTCCTGGGTGAAACCCAGCATGCGGCTGCCGAGGGCATGCATCACATGATGGGTGAGGTCCACGGAGAAGCCACCGGCCCGGAACATCCCGATCATCGAGTCCATGTAGGCGAGCAGGACCGGGGTCGGACTGCTGCGCGACTCGATCACCCGGTACGCCCAGCGATGCCGTAGCAGCGTCTCGCGCGCGGAGAGGATCCGCCGGCGGACCGCGCTCCTCCAGTCCGAACCGGGGACGGGCGGCTCGACCTCGCCGACGACGACGTCCACCATGCCGTCCAGCAGCTCGTCCTTGTTGGCCACGTGCTTGTAGAGCGCCATCGGCACCACGCCCAGCCGCTGGGCGAGCCGGCGCATGCTGAGCGACTCGATCCCGACTTCGTCGGCGAGCGCCACCCCCGCCCGCAGCACCCGATCCCGGCTCAACGGGACCCGGCGGGCGGTCTCCGACTGCCGAGCCGTCTCGACCATCTCCCCTGCACCCCTTCGCCGACCGGTGTTCGCGCTTGACGAGTGTACGGCGTACGCCTACCTTGAACGCGAGGTGTACGCCGTACACCTCGACCCGGCGGGTCCGTCCGTGGGTCGATCCGTCCTGGAATGGAGTCCGGATGAAGCCGACCAGAGGGACCGCGATGGTCGCCGGTGTGCTCTTCCTCGTCACCGAGGTGGCCGCGATCGCGGGGGTGCTGCTGTATCGCCCCGTCCTGACCGACTCGCGCTACGTCCTCGGGGCGGGCGCCGACAATCGTGTCCTGGCGGGGGCGCTGTGCGAGATCGTGCTGGTGATCGCGATCATCGGCAGCGCGGTCACGCTGTACCCGGTCCTCAGGAAGCGGCACGAAGGAGCCGCTCTCGGCTACGTCTGCCTTCGGCTGCTCGAAGCCGCGGTCATCGTCGTCGGGACCGTCGCCACGGTGTCGATCGTGACGCTGCGCCGGGATCGGGCGGGTGCCGCCGACGCCGACGCGGCCGTGACGGTCGCCAAGTCCCTGCTGGCGATCCACGACTGCACGTTCCTGTTCGGCCCCAACTTCATCCTGGGTGCGAACACGGTGGTGCTGGCGGCCCTGGTGTACGTCTTCCGGCTCGTGCCGCGAACGATCGCCGTGTGCGGGCTGATCGGCGGCCCGCTGATCTGCGCCTCGGCGACGGCCGTGTTGTTCGGGCTCTACGAACAGGTCTCGGTGGTGGGGTCGATCGCAGCCGTCCCGGTCTTCGGGTGGGAGGTGGCGCTGGCCGTCCGGCTGATCGCCAAGGGCTTCGATTCGTCTCCCGTCGAGGCGCGCCGACGGTTTTCGCGGCGCCGCCGGATGGTGGTGTCGGAATCGGTGTGATCACGATGCCGGGACCTGTTGCGGATTCCGCAGCCGTGGCATGGCAGCATGCATCCTGACTGATCTGACGGTGCGTCACACAACTGGCGAGCCGGTCGGGGTCGGCGCGGAACGCACGAGCAGGACACGGTCGTCCGGCGCCGCGACGGAACGGGCAAAACCCGGGAGGTCGACGGCGTTCGGCGGACGGATATCATCGACGCAGTGATCAAGTTACCAATGGGTAAGGTGCTCAAGGGGCCTTGCCCGGTCGGCCGATACACGCCCCGGAAGGGACGTCCCACCGGAGGAGTCGAACGCCCATGCAGCTCGCAGGGATCGTGATCTCGCTGCTGATCAGCGTGATCGGGTTCGCCCTACTCGGGCGCACCGCCGCCTACATCTATTCGTTCGTCAAGCTCGGGCAGCCCGTGCGCGGCCGGACCAGCGCGGCCGGCACCCGTTTGCGCACGATGCTCACCGAGACGGTCGGGCACACCCGGATGCTCCGTTGGGGCATCGTCGGCGCCGCCCACTGGTTCGTGATGGTCGGCTTCGGCGCGCTGATCCTGACCCTGGTCAACGCGTACGGACAACTCTTCTCGCCCGAGTTCGCACTGTGGGGTCTCGGACACTGGGACGTGTTCGAGGTCTTCACCGAGTTCATGGGCCTGATGACCATCGTCGGCATCCTCGTGCTGATCACGATCCGACAGCTCAGCCACCCGCGGCGGGCCGGGCGCAAGAGCCGGTTCGCCGGATCCCGGTTCGGCCAGGCGTACTTCGTCGAGTTCGTGGTCGGCTCGGTGGGCGTGTGCATCATGCTGCTCCGCGGCCTGGAGGGCGCGCTCGCCGGAGTCGACGCGTACGAGCCGGGCTACTGGGTGAGCTACCCCCTGGTGTCCGCGTTCGGAGGGCTCTCCGACGGTGCGCTGGAGAACCTGATCTACCTCGTCGCGACGATCAAGATCGTCATCTCGATGACGTGGGCGATCACCATCGGCCTGAACCCGAGCATGGGTGTGGCGTGGCATCGTTTTCTGGCGTTCTTCAACATCTACTTCAAGCGTGAGGCGGATGGTGGGGTTGCGTTGGGTGCGTTGCAGCCGATGCGTTCGGGTGGTGAGGTGATCGATTTCGAGGACCCGGCGGACGATGCGGTGTTCGGGGTCTCGCAGGTGGAGCATTTCACCTGGAAGGGTCTGCTGGACTTCTCCACGTGTACCGAGTGTGGTCGGTGTCAGTCGCAGTGTCCGGCGTGGAACACGGGCAAGCCGTTGTCGCCGAAGTTGTTGATCATGTCGTTGCGCGAGCACGCGTTCGCGAAGGCGCCCTACCTGCTGGCCGGGGGCGGGAAGGACGAGGAGGGCAACGAGCGGGCGACGCCGGAGCAGTTGGCGAAGGTGCCGGCGTCGGCGCTGGCCGAGGCGGAGCGGCCGTTGATCGGGACGGCGGCGGAGAACGGGGTGATCGATCCGGACGTGTTGTGGTCGTGCACCACGTGCGGGGCGTGTGTGGAGCAGTGTCCGGTCGACATCGAGCACGTGGACCACATCGTGGACATGCGCCGGTATCAGGTGTTGATCGAGAGTGCGTTCCCCTCCGAGGCGGCGACGATGCTCAAGGGGTTGGAGAACAAGGGCAACCCGTGGGGTGTGGCGACCAAGGCCCGTCTGGACTGGGTCAAGGAGTTGGCGAAGGCGACCGGCATCGAGGTGCCGATCGTGGGGCGGGACGTGGATCCGGCGGAGTTGGAGTACCTGTTCTGGGTGGGGTGTGCGGGGGCGTTGGCGGACGGTCCGAAGAAGACCACGAAGGCGTTCGCGGAGCTGTTGCACATCGCGGGGGTGCGGTACGGGATCCTGGGCAAGGAGGAGTCCTGCACGGGTGACTCGGCGCGCCGGTTGGGGTCCGAGGTGGTGTTCCAGATGTTGGCGGCGCAGAACGTGGCGACGTTGAACGCGGCGTTGGAGGACGCGCCGCGCAAGCGGATCGTCACGACGTGTCCGCACTGTTTCAACACGTTGGCCAACGAGTACCCGCAGTTGGAGGGGCACTTCGAGGTGATCCACCACACGCAGTTGTTGCAGCATCTGTTGGACGAGGGTCGGCTGACGCCGGTGGAGCCGGTGGACGGGCTGGTCACGTATCACGACCCGTGTTATCTGGGTCGGCACAACAAGGTGTACACGCCGCCGCGGGAGATCATCGCGCGGGTTCCGGGGTTGCGGAACGAGGAGATGCACCGGCACAGGGAGCGGGGTTTCTGTTGTGGTGCGGGTGGTGCGCGGATGTGGATGGAGGAGCGCATCGGCAAGCGCATCAACAACGAGCGCATGGACGAGGCCCTGGCGCTGAAGCCGGACATCGTCTCCACCGCCTGCCCGTTCTGCCTGGTGATGTTCACCGACTCGATCAACGCCAAGAAGCAGGCCGGCGAGGCCAGGGAGGACCTCCGCGTCGTCGACGTGGCACAACTCCTGCTGCAATCCGTGCAACTCCCCGAACCACCGGCGAAGCGGGACGAGACCGAGGACGCGGCGGAGCCGGAACCGGTCAAGTAGCCGCAATCCGCGACGCACCGCACCAGCGCGAAGCCCTCATCCCCCGACCGGTCGTCGGGGGGTGAGGGCTTGCGTGCTTCGTGGCGGCGCGCCGAGGGTGGGGCTACCCGGGTGGCGTGCGCGACCCGGGCGTCCCGGTCGGCGGCGGGTGCCGGTCGCCCGGCCCGGCGGCGGCCTCCGCGGTGGCGAGCAGTTCGGCCACCGTGCCGATGAAGTCGGGCAACATCGCGTACGCGGTCACCCACGCATCGGGCCGACCGGCCAGGTGCCGCTCGACCGCTTCGGCCAGGGCCCGGCCGACGGCGGCGGGCACGGTTTCGTGGGCGGCCTCGGACAGCGTGCGCAGCACGGTGGCGGCGGGCCGGCCGTGTGCCGCCCAGAGGCCGGGGTCGAGCGTGCCCGCCTCCAGCGCCCGGGTGATCAGGTCCGGCCATTCGGCGGCCGGCTTCGCCCTGCCGCCGAACGGGTGCACGCCGCGCAACAGCGAGCGGGCCAGTGTCCACGAGTGCTCGGCGATGTGCGCCGAGTCGCAGTACGCGCCGACGTGTTCGGCCAGGGCACGGGTGAGTTCCGCGGGCAGATCCGGGCGGGCCTCGGCGAGAGCCTCCAGCGCCGGGAGGGGCAGCGGGTCGGCGCGGTGCGCGGCGAGGATGGCCGCCCAGCCGGGATCGTGCGTGGTCTCCAGGTAGCCGCGCGCGCCGCCGGTGGCGAGCAACTCGACCGCCCCGCCCGCCCGGGCACGCTCCACCCAGTCCTGCGCCGCCTCGCGCAACAGGACGTCCGCCTCGGCGGGCGGCGCGGCGCGAGCGCGGCGGACGATGCCGGCCACGTCGATGCCGAGGCTCTCGCGTTCGTAGACGCCGTCGAACCCCGGCCGCAGCACGCCGTACGCGAGGCGCTCGGCGACGATCGCCTGCCCGGAAGCGATCGCCGCGCGGCAGGCGAGCAGGGTTTCGTACACCGTGGCCTGATTGTGCCGGCGCAGCCTGGACAACCGGGCCCCGAAGTCGTTCTCGGCGGCGCCGATCAGACTCGCATACAGCGCGGGGGTCCGCGTCCGGAGCAGGAACTCGCGTACCTGCGGGGGTGTTCGCGGGCAGGAGTGGATGCCGGCGTCGACGGCCGGCGCGCCGAGTGCGCGCAATGCGGCGTCGAGGCGGGCGCCGCCCGGGCGGCCGTACAGGTCGGCGGTGAACGCGGCCGGCAGCCGTGCGGCGATCCGGGCGACGGTTTCGGGAGCGGTCTCGCGCAACAATCGGCGCATGGCCGCGTGACGTTGCCGGCCGGGCGCTCGGCCGAGCGGACCGCGCCGCAGGTAGTCGGGGTCCGCCCAGACCGGCCCCTCGGCGGCGTGCTCGTCGGCCGCATCGGGGTGCGCCGTGGCGTCCAGGAGGTCCGGCAGGGTGCCCGGCCAGGCGGGGCCGATCCGGGCCAGGCGGACCCAGCGCTCGACGTCGTCGCCGAGCCGGGCGCGGACGAGTCGGGCCAGTTCGGCGTCGACGAGCGCGAAACGCTCCCGGAGCCGGCGCGAGGTCGCGGTCTGCGCGGCGGCCTCGGCGTAGTTCTCCAGGAACACCCATCCGGGGGCCGCGTCGGCGACCAGATCGGCCACGCTCGGCGCGTCGGCGGTACGGACCGGTTCGCACGCGTCCAGGAGGCACCTGGTCAGGTCGCCGTCGTCCACGCCTTCGGAGGCGCGCCAGTCCGACAGGTATGGGCGTCCGTGCGGGTCGGTGCCGACCATCGCGCGCAGGACGTCGTGATCCAGGCCATGGCGTCGCACGAGTTGGTCCACGTCGTCGGCGAGGAAGGGCCTGCGGTGGTGGGCGCGGACGACGGCGGGCCACTCGAACGTGTGCGGTGCCGTCGCCACGACGGCCACGGCGGGGTCCAGGCGCGAGCGGGTCGGCGACTCGATCGCGCACAGCCGGCGAACGAAGCCCTCGGGGCCGGCCGCGTCGAGGATGGTGGTCTCCACGTCGGCGCGGACCTTCGGGTTGTCGAGGGCTTCGTGCAGTTGCCGGTGCAGCCCGCGGTAGCGGCTCTGCCGCTCGCGGGTCCACTCCCGGACGGCGTCGGGACCCTCCGCGTCCCACAGGCGCAGCAGGGCCAGGGCCCGTTCGGCGCGGGTGAGCCGGCCGTCGGTGCCCAGGGTGCGCAACGCGTGCCGGACCAGGTCGGGATCGGCCGCGACGACGGCCGGGGCGAGCAACTGGTAGTCGGTGTTGTCGAGCAGGGCGCTGCGCAGCGTGGGATGCGTGGGCATCGGTCCGATCGGGATCAGGCCGGCCTGCACTCGCCGGTCGGGCGGCAGGCATCCGGGCGGGCTGCCGGCCAGGATCAGCCGGCACATCAGCGGCGAGTCGGTCCGGTAGAGAGCCGGCACGAGTTCGGGGTCGCCGAGCGTGTACAGGGCCCACAGTGGGCTGTCGTAGCGGCGTAGGTAGCCGGGCTTGGCGCGGAACTCCGGGTCCGCGGCCAGGCAGGCCCGGTCGTCGTGCTCGCCGTGGGTGAGCATTCGGTGCAGGAACGCGTCCGGGGCGCCGAAGGCGTGTGCCACCAGCCGACTTCGGGCCGCGGCGCCCATGCGTTCGGCGACCGCCGCCACCTCGGCGGCGCTCGCGCGGCCCAGCAGATGCGTGAACGCCCTCTCCGCCATGCCGCGTCCCCGTCCCGTTCCCGGCCCGCCCTCGCCCGATACCCGGGTCGCCGACGACAGGATGCTACGGGCCGACCGGGCGCCCCCGGCGTCGAGGTCCTCGCGCCGGGATCGGGGTGGGCGTGGCGCCGCCCTCGGGTCGGATCCTTCATCGTCGCGAGCGGCTGGGGGCTCGACGCGGCGGGCGGGCCATCCGCGAACGAAGCGGCGCTGCGCCTGTATTCGGCCAACCCTGGCAGCGGCCGAGGCCGGCGCGTCCCGCAATGTGCGCCCCCGTGGCCGGTGGGCAGGGTGGTCCCGCGGTGCGGATCGGGACGAACCCCGACAGCCGGGCAACCGACGGTTTGTACCGGTTGGCGCGAGTGCGGAGGCCGGCTGATTTGCTGCCTGTTTCTTGCCGGGACCGGGCCCTAGAGTCGTGTTCACGGGTGGTGACGAAGAGATCACGGAAACGTGATGAATCGTCGGCATCCCGGGGGCGACCGTGATTCCCGCGTCACGCCGGGGTCGATGGTCGGAAGGGGGGAGGCGCGCTCGACGATCCGTACGACGGCGTTGCGGGCGATCCTCGACGGGAGGGGGCTCGTCGAGGTCGCGGGCAGGTGTCGAGGATTGTCCCGCAACGTTTTCGAGGCCGAGCTGCCGGGTGGCGCACCGTCTCGGAGTCGTTCGTGCGGAACCGACGGCGCACCGAGGTGTACGGGTACGGCGGCGCGCGCCGCCGTACCCGTCACCTGCATCGAAGCCGGCGATACACCGGTCCGACCCGATCGCATGCCCACGACGCCGGCCGCTCGACGCCCGGGACGGCAGTCGGCCCGCAGCCCGCGTGGCCGGGTTTCCGAGCCGTGTCGGCGGGATCGGTTACCGTGCCGCGATGACGGAATTCGTGTTGGTCGCGGGTGCGTGGTTGGGGTCGTGGGCGTGGGACGAGGTGGTGCCGGAACTGCGGGCGGCGGGGCACGGGGCGCACCCGGTGACGCTGTCCGGTCTCGCCGACCGGCAGGGTGAGCCGGCCGGGCAGCAGACGCACGTGCAGGACATCGTGGACGTGGTCGAGCGTGCCGACCTGCGAGATGTGGTCCTGGTCGGGCACAGCTATTCGGGCATCCCGGTGGGCCAGGCCGCCGGGCTGATCGGCGATCGGTTGACCCGGGTGGTCTTCGTCGACTCCAATGTGCCCACCGAGGGCGAATCGTTCGCGTCCGGCTCGTGGCTGGGCGAGGAGAAGTTCACGGCCGGGCTCGAGGCCGGCGGCGGCTTCTGGATGCCGCCGGCGGCGGCGGACTTCGCGGGCCAGGACCTGACCGACGAGCAGATCGCCCGGCTGGTCGAGGGCGCGACGCCGCATCCGGGCGCCACCCTGACCGAACCGGCCATGCCGGCCCGGCCGTTGGGCGAACTCCCGGCGACCTACATCAAGTGTCTGCTCGACGGCGCGGAGCCGCGCGAGGACGTGGCCGAACTGCTGGCCGGCAGCACGCGGTGGCGATTGGTCGAGATGGACACCGGACACTGGCCGATGCTCTCCCGGCCGCGCGAGTTGGCCCGCATCCTCCTCGACACCGTGGAAGCGTGAGGCACACCGCTGTTGCGGTCGCGGTCGGGGCATCCGGACGCCGCCGCCCCGGCACGCGCGCGACACGGGGCCCGGGAGCGCGCCGGGACCGGCCCAGCGGGCCCCGCGTCGCGCGCGTACCCGGGCGGGTCAGGTCGGCGGCGGGGTCGTGCGGGCGTCGGGGAGGGCGGGCAGGCGAACGCTGACCACGGTGCCGCGCTCGGGGGCGGGGTCGATCCGGATGGTGCCGTGGTGCATGTCGACGATCGCGGCGACGATGGACAGGCCCAGGCCGCTGCCGCCCTGGGCGCGGCTGCGACTCTTGTCCGCGCGGTGGAAACGGTCGAAGACGTGCGGCAGGTCGTCGGCTGGTATCCCAGGGCCGCTGTCGCGCACCGTCAGCAGCACCCGGTCGGCCTCGCGCCGCAGTTCGACCACGGCCGGGGCGTCCGGCGGGGTGTGCATCCGGATGTTGCCGAGCAGGTTGGCCAGCAACTGCCGCAGCCGGTCCTCGTCGCCGAGCACCAGTACCGCCGCGGGCCCGGCGGGGGTGGTGTAGTCGAGCGGTCGGTCGGGTTCGACGGCGGCGGCGTCGCGGCACGAGTCGGCCACCACGCGGGCCAGGTCCACCGGTTCCAGGTCGGTGTCCTGCTCCTCGTCCAGGCGCGCGAGCAGCAGCAGCGCCTCGACCAGGCCGTTCATCCGGCGCACCTCGGCCCGCATCCGGGATATCGCGTCGTCGACCGAGCCCCGGTCCGGGAGTGCGCCGCGCTGGTACAACTCGGCGTATCCGCCGATCGATTGCAGGGGCGTGCGCAACTCGTGGGAGGCGTCCGCGACGAACCGACGCAGGCGCTCCTCCGAGGTGTCCCGGGCGATGAACGCGGCCTGGATCCGGTCCAGCATGCGATCCAGGGCGGTGGCCAACCGGCCGACCTCGGTGCGCGGGCCGATCAGCGGATTGTGCACGCGCCGGGCGTAGTCGCCCGCGGCGATCGAGTCGGCGACCCGGGCGGCCTGTTCCAACGGCCGCAGTTCGCGGCGCACGAACAGCGCGCCGAGCAGGCCCAGGGTCGGCAGGGCGATGCCGACGGTGATCAGCACGACGTACAGCGCGTGGTCGGCCGCCCGTTCGGCGTCGTTCGTGCTCAACGCGACCAGGACGGTGCGCCCGTCGGGCAGGTCCTCGACCCGGACCCGGAACTTCTCGTGCGAACCGGGCTCGCCGGAGCGAGCGGTGACCGTGCGCCCCGCGACCGGCAACGTGCCGGTCAGTTTCGGTCCGAGGCCGTGCGGCGGACGGCGACCCGGGGCGGCCAGGGCGACGCGCAGGCCGCCGGGAAACTTCAGCCAGATGCCCGGGGTCAGGCCCAGCGGCTGGTTGTTGCGTTCGCGCTGGTCCAGGGCGCGCAACGCGGCCACGGTGGTGTCGAGTTCATTGTCGAGGCGGTCGAAGAGCGAGTCCCGCAGCACGCCCACGGTCACCGCCGCGCAGGTGTTGAGGACCGCGGTGCACACCAGGACGAGCACGATCACCAGGCGACGGCTCAGCGGTTGCCGGCGGGTCCTGGGCCGCAGGCTCAGCACGGCGGGGTACGCAGGCAGTAACCCACCCCGCGGCGGGTGTGGATCAGGGGAGTGCCCTGGCCGTCGTCGATCTTGCGGCGCAGGTAGCTGATGTAGGTGGCCACCACGGTGTCGTCGCCGTTGAAGTCGTAGGACCACACGTGTTCCAGCAGGCGGGCACGGGTCAGCACGTGGTCGGGGTGCAGCATCAGGTAGCGCAGCAACCGAAATTCGGTGGGCGACAGGTCGACGGCCCGGCCGCCGCGGCGCACCTGGTGTGCGGTGGCGTCGAGTTCGAGGTCCCCGACGCGCAGGACGTCGCCGCCGGGGTCGGTGCGGCGGGTGCGGCGGAGCACGGCCTCGACGCGCGCGGTGACCTCGTCCAGGCCGAAGGGTTTGGTGATGTAGTCGTCGCCGCCGGCGGTCAGGCCGCGGACGACGTCCTTGCGGGTGTCGCGCGCGGTGAGGAAGACCACGGCCACCGGGAGCCCGTCGGAGCGCAGCCGGCGCAGCACCTCGAAGCCGTCGTCGTCCGGGAGCATGACGTCGAGCAGGATCAGCTCCGGCAGGAAGTCCCGGGCGACGGTGAGGGCTTGGCGGCCGGTGGCGGCGGTGCGCACGTCGTAGCCGACGAAGCGCAGGTATCGGGCGACGGTGTCCACGATCGCCGGTTCGTCGTCGACGACCAGGAGCCGGCCGCGATCGTGGGATGCGGCCTGGCCGGCCTGCGGGTCCGGGTGGCTCATCGGGGCCTTTCTCGCGACGTGTGCCGCCGGGTGGGGCAGCGGTGGTGGTGGTGCGGCGCGCGTGGTGGATGCGGTCGGTGGTCGAGGGCGGTCCGTGGGCGAGTCGCCTGCCGCCGGGGCCGGCCGCCGGTCGGGGTCGGTCGGTGGTCGGTGCGTGGTCGGCGTGCCACTACGGTGCCGGCCCGCGTCCGGCCGTCTCGTGCCCGGGTCCGGCGGGCGGGCGCGCGGTCCGGTTCGGAGCAGGTGTCTGCACCCGTCCAGGGTCGCGCACCAACGGGAGGCCGTTCTATGGGAGTTGCGTGTGAATGGCGCCGGCAGGCGGCGCTGTGGCCGGCCTCGGCCCGGGTCGGCTTCCAGCGTGGTTCGGGCCGACCGGCCCCGCCCCCGCCCCCGCAGCGCACCGTCCGGGAGTTTCTTCCGGGCGGCGCCCCCGGGCACGATCACCGCGGGACCGGCGCGGCAGGCGGTTACTGGTGGCCACCGCCGAGGCCGCCGCAGTGCGGGCTCGTTGCGGCGCGGGGTGGACGGCTCGGTGATCCCCGCGCCGGCTCCGGTGCGGGTGCCCGCACCGACTACGCGGCGGTCCGGCCGGTCTCTCCGAGCCGGGTTGCTTGTCCGCTGCGCGGCCGGTTGCGCGTCCCCTTCGGGTTCGGGGTCGGGCCGGTCTCTCCGAGCCGGGTTGCGTGGCCCCTACGGGGCCGGTTGCGTGTCCGCTGCGCGGCCGGGTCGGGGTTGGGCCGGGTGCTGCGGGGCGGTTGGTCGTGTGGTGTGGGGTGGCGGGCGCGTAGCGGACGTGCATCCCGGGCGCGTAGCGGACGGCTCGACCGTGACCGCGAAGCGGGCATGCACCCTGGCGCGCCGACCGGGTTGCTCGGCCCCTACGGGGCCGGTTGCGCGTCCCCTTCGGGTTCGGGTCGGGCCGGTCTCTCCGAGCCGGGTTGCGTGGCCCCTACGGGGCCGGTTGCGCATCCGCTGCGCGGCCGGGTCGGGGTTGGGCCGGGCGCCGCGGGGCGGTTGGTCGTGTGGTGTGGGGTGGCGGGCGCGTAGCGGACGTGCATCCCGGGCGCGTAGCGGACGGCTCGACCGTGACCGCGGAGCGGGCATGCACCCTGGCAGGGCTCGACCGGGTTGCTCGGCCCTCCGGGGGGCCGGTTGCGCGTCCCCTTCGGGTTCGGGGTCGGGCCGGTCTCTCCGAGCCGGGTTGCGTGGCCCCCGGTCAGGATGCGGTCCAGGCGGGCGATCGAGGCGGGCGATTCGCGGTGCAGCCCGGCGATGTCCAGGCCCTCGTCGCCGACGATCGCCAGCAGCGCGTGGTTGCCGATCGCCAGGATCACCACGTGTCCGCCGTTGCAGCGCGCCACCACGTCGCGCAGGCCGCCCAGACCCGCCTCCCCGGCGGTACGGCTGCCCAGGTGGCGGAAAAGGGGACGACCGCCGCGCCCGATCATCGCCGATGTATGCGAAATCCGGGATATGCCGACCGATGCCGGCAATCGACGGCGACGCCGCTTCGAGGCCGCGCCGTTGTCACGGTGACGGCCGCGAATGCCCCGCGCCGGAAGCGGTATTGCGGTCGGCGGAGGTCTCGGCGGGAGCGGCGAGGCGCTGTGAGTGGGCGGAGCGCGGTGTCGGCCACGGCCGCGCCGGGCGTACCGCCGCGGCGGTGGGGGAGGGGCGTGGTCGATCGGGGGACGTCCGCCCGGTCGGGACGGACCGCGCCCCGCCCTCCGACGGCTGTCGCAGGGCGGGGCGCGGTGTGTGCGGGTGGATCGGCCGGATCAGTGCGTGTAGAGGTAGACCAGCCCCTGGGGGCCGTCGGCACAGAAGAAGCTCGGACCCCACAGTTCGTAGCCCGCCACGCCCGCCGCGTGACACTGGGCCTGCGTGTAGTACACGCCGCGCACGTGGAACTCGCCGGCCGCACTCGCGCTCGTCGCGGTGGCAAGGGGGAGCAGGACGGCGGCGGCACTCGCGACGAGCAGCCCGATGCGTTTCTTCACGTGCCAACTCCTTTGATTCGGAAGGCATTTGACTGAACGTGAGATGCCTTCGGAGGTGGTGCGATGTCGCTCGAATGTTAGCCGGGCAGGCTCGATAGGTCTATGCCAATGAGTGGAAAGGTCTAGGCCAATTCTCCGCCTCGGCCGGCACCCGGTCGATGCCCAACCGGTGGCCGGTTTCCCCCCGGTGTGCGGGTGTGGTCGCCGTCGGTCAGGGGGCGCGGGTCCCCCCGGGGTGTGGCCGGGTGGGTGGGGGTGGCGGTGACAGGCTCCGTTCGATGGCGGCGACGCGTTCGAGCGCGTGGTGGATTTCCGCGGCCTCCCGCCGGTACGTCGCGAGAGCTTGCGGGATGACGTACACGGGAACCCGGTCCTTGAGCTCCCTGCGCAGGTCGGAATAGCCCTGGCGGAGCTCGGCGAGCTCGGCCAGGAGGTGGTGCCGGGCCAGGCGTACCAGCAGTGCCGGGTGGCGGCGCAGCACCTCGTGGTTGCGGTAGCCGGGTGGGCAGACCTCGTACAGCGTCTCCGCCGTGCGCGGATCCAACCCGGTCGGCTCGGGCGCGGGCTCGGGTCCGCCCGGGGGCTGGACGCCGTGCCGGGCCTTTTGGCGCGCGACGTCGAACCGGCTGGGCAGCTCCCAGGACGGTGTGGCATCGGCGGTGTCGTTCATATGTTCGAATCATCGCATCTCGGGTACCCCCCTCGGCAACCGGAACGGAAAGCCGAGGCCGCGACCGGCCCGGTTGCGGGCGAGTGGGGCCGGGAGCCGGCACCGTCGCGGCACGGGGAACGCGGATGGTGTCCCGATGCCGGGGTCGTGACGACGACCGCTGCCGCCGGCCGGGCCCCGACGACGGACGCCGCCCGGGTCTCGACCACCGACACCGCCGGCCGGCGTCGGTGACCGTTGCCGCATCGGGCCGGACCGGGACCGCTCGGGTGAGCGACCCCGGTCCGGCACGTCGGGTCCCGGTGGTGGGTGGATCGATGCGCCCACCGGCCCGCTACCTGGTCAGCCGGTGATCGGGACGAGCAGGACGGGGGCCTCGGCGTGGTGGAGCACGGCGTGGGTGACGCGGCCGAGGTTGGGGCCGAAGCGGCCGGTTTTGCGGTGGGCGGCCAGTACGACCAGCGTGGCGTGGGGGCTCGCGGTGACCAGGGCGTGGGCGGGGGTGTCGAGGGCGATGTCCTCGACGACGGTCACGTCCGGATACTTCTCCCGCAGCGGTGCGAGGGCGGCGGTCACGGTGGCCCGGGCCGCCTCGCGCCAGTCGTACATGGCCGGGGCGTAACCGGCGCTGCCCGCCATCATGGCCGGGTAGCGCCACACGTGCAGGGCGCGCAGCGGCAGGCCCTGGGACCGGGCCCAGGCGAAGGCGGCCTCCAGCGCGGGGGTGCATTCGTCGTCGGATACGCCGACCACGACCGGCTTCGCGGCGCCCTCGCCGCTGGTGTCGTGATCCGGGTGGACCACCAGGAGAGGGCAGCGGGTCGCGGCCGAGACGGGCAGGCTGACCGAGCCCAGCAGCAGGCCGGCGAATCCGCCCAGGCCCCGGCTGCCGACCACGAGTAGGGCGGCGCGGTCGCTCGCGGCCTCCAACGCGTCGATGGCGTTGGCGAATTCGATGGTGGTGCGGATCGACAGCTCGGGATGGCGCAGCCGGGCGCGCTCGGCGCCCCGGTCGACGATGGTGCGGGCCTCGTCGCGCAGCTGTTGCCCGAAGCGGTCGTCGGCGTGGCCGAGTTCGACCCATTCGAGGGCGTGCAGCACCTCCAGGGTGGTGTGCCGGCGCAGCGCCTCGTCCGCGGCCAGATCCACGGCCCGGTCCGCGCCGGGCGAACCGTCGAAACCGACGACGACGTGCCCGCGCGGGGAAGTCGGCTGGGAGGTCGAACCGGTGGAGGCGGCTGCCTGGTTCACGGCGGATCCCTTCGGTGTGCTCGGCGGCCCCGGTGGGCCGACCTGTGATCAGTCTTCGCCGTCGCGCGGCCCGGGCCCAGGGCCGGAGGTCCCGCTCCGGATGAGCCGGTCGGCCTGTTCGGCCCGTTCGGCCCGATCGGCCGGTTCGGCGTCGATCGACCCGATCGGCGGCGGGGCGGATCGCCCGCCCCGGTGCGCGTACCCCACGTGCGTGGGCGTCGAATCCACCGGCCCGGACGGTGCGGGCGTCGGGCGGGGGCTTCGAGGCCGGAGCGGGCCGTTCCGAAGGCGCACGGTGGTCGGTGGGCGCGCGGGCCGACCGGCCCCGATCATCCGGGACTTCCGGCCCTGTTGCACCGGCCTCTCGCCGTCGAGACTGAGTGCGCGTCGACCCGACCGGGTGCGCGTTCGCAACTCTCGGGGAGCACAGCATGGAAGCCGGCCTGAGCACCGAAGGCGTCGCCGGAGCACGGCTTCCGCGGGTCACAGGCACCGCGAGCATTCCCGTGCCGGGGCCGGCGACCGGGCAACCGGACGCCACGATCCGGGTGTTCCTGCTGGACGACCACGAGATCGTCCGGCGTGGCCTGGCCGACCTGCTCGGCAGCGAACCCGACATCGAGGTGGTCGGCGAGTCGGCGTCCGCGCAGGAGGCGATCCGGCGCATACCGGCACTGCGCCCGCACGTGGCCATCCTGGACGGGCGACTGCCCGACGGCAGCGGGGTGGACGTCTGCCGCGTGGTGCGCTCGTCCTTCCCGGAGATCAACGCGTTGATCCTGACCTCCTACGACGACGAGGACGCGCTGTTCTCCGCGATCATGGCGGGCGCGGCAGGCTACGTGCTCAAACAGATCCGGGGCAGCGATCTGGTGCGCGCCGTGCGGGAGATCGCGGCT
The DNA here is from genome assembly GCF_055557415.1 of Embleya sp. L77. Lineage (NCBI taxonomy): Bacteria > Bacillati > Actinomycetota > Actinomycetes > Kitasatosporales > Streptomycetaceae > Embleya > Embleya sp. L77. The sequence goes on along the minus strand of NZ_CM145710.1, from coordinate 1,046,490 downwards.
GGCCGCTCGCTGCTGGATCCGGCGGTCACCGCCAAGGTGCTCGAACGCGTGCGTACCGGATCGGGCGAGGACCCCCGGGTGGCCTCGCTCTCCGACCAGGAGCGCCGGATCTTCGAACTGATCGCCGAAGGTCTGACCAACCGGCAGATCGCCGAGCGCATGCACCTCGCGGAGAAGACCGTCAAGAACTACGTGTCGACCATGCTGCACAAGCTGGGCTTCGAACGCCGCGTCCAGGCGGCGGTCTTCGCCGGCACGCTCTCGCACCGCACCGGCGACTGAGCGGGCGGCCGTCCGCGCAGGCCCGATCCGGATCAGTGCGCGTCGGCGTGCCCGGGCGGATGCCGGCCGGGGACGACGAGCACCGGCCGCTCGGCATGCCCGGCCAACTCCTTGGCGACGGACCGCTCCAACCAGCGATGCAGCAACGTCCCGGGGCCCGTCCCCGGCCCGCCGACGACGATCATGAGCGCGTCGCAGTCGTGCGCGATCGCGGTGATCCGGTGCAGCGCATCGCCCGATTCGTCGGCATAGGACCACTCGCCCGCAAAATCGGCCAGGAGTCCGGCCACGTCCGCGCGATGCCCGGCGAGGGCGTCGCGCACATACCGGGCCTCCAGGTCGGATCCGGCGAGATCGGGATCGCTGGGATGGTCCGCGGAGTCCTTCACGTGTACGACCCGCAGCCGAACCCGCAGGCGCCCGGCCAGGTCCGCGGCGAAGGCCAGGGCCGCCCCGCTGCGCGCGTACGTTTCGAAGCCCACGACCAGGTCGCGCGTGGCTGAGTCCTCGCTCGACGGTGACATGTGCGCCTCCCACGAGCCGCAGGGAAGGGCCCCGGGCACGAGCGAGCCCTCCCGGCCAGTGTCGACCCGACCTCTCCGAGCCCGCAACGCACACGGGCGCGGGCGCGTGGCCCGGCCGCCGTACGCCGGGGCGCGGGTGGGGCGCCGCCCGGTGTCGGTGCGTTGGGCGCGTGAGTCGTGGGGCGCTGCACGGTTTCGGTGCGTCGGGGTGCGACTTGCTAAAGTCTGCAATGCCCAATCCGTGACCGGCCGCCTGCTCACCGACCGGATGGGTCTGCTCGAAGACCTGCGGGCCGCCGTGCCCCGGGCCCGCCGCCGGGGTCCGCGACGGCTTGGGCCGGGTCGCCGCGAGCCCCACCCGCGAACACGCAGGGGCCCGGGGTCGGCACGTACGGACACCGCGGTGCCCGCGCGCAACGCGTGGACATCGACAGGACGTCAGGCTTCATCGACAGAACGTCGATCTTCGAGGAACGAGGGACCCGCGCCATGGACGACCGGCGGGAAGCATCCGAGACCACCGGGCACGTGCCGCCCCGGGTGCTGCCGTGGTGAACCGCGACCTGCCGGGATCCTCCGCGACCAACCCGGCCTACAGCATTCGCATCCACGTACCACCCGGCGCCGCCGGCCTGGTCGCGGCCATCCTCACCGAAGCACCCGGCACCGTGACCAGCCGCGTGGACGCACCGGACGCGATGGGCACGTGTCGCATCACCCTGGACGCCGACGGTGCCGGCACGCTCACCTGGCTCACCCGGACGCTGACCCGGCGCCTGGGCGCGGACCTGCTGCACACCCAGGACCCGGTGTTCGCCACGGCGTCCACCGGCAAGCTGACCCTGCGGGTGTGCGCGGCGACCACGACCGGTCACGACATCGCCCTGCTCGACGCCGACGCCGACCGTCGTGTCGTCTCGCACCTGGCCGCACACCCCGATCAGACCGACCACTACACCGGACGCCGGCACCGCGTCGCGCTGATCAGCGACGCCAGCGCCGTCCTGGACTTCGAGGCGCTGCCCGCCGACGCCGCGCTGCCGGCCCTCGAATCCCAGGCCGTACACCTGCGCCGGGCCACCGGGCTGGACGTCTTCCCACTGCCCATCGCCACGCCGCACGTCGAGGACATCGCCCAAGCGGTGCGGTTGCTCGCCCCCGGTTTCGCCGCGGCCGTGCTCGTGCACACCCGCCCCGAACACGTGTCGACCACCCGGACGATCCTCGGGCCCACGCCGCCGGTACTCCTGCTAGACGCCCTCAACGACGGCCTCGCCGTCGCGATCGCCGCCGCGACGGTCAATGCGCTGGTCAACCGCGGCGTGAATCCGTTGGGTGGGCGCGTGGTGCTGGTGGATCCGGCGCGGGGCGGGGACCTGACCGGGTTGCTGATCGCCGCCGGGATCGCCGACCTGACCCTGTTCGACCCCTTCGGCCCGGGCGGTGGCACGCTGCATGTGGTCGCCGCCGAGGCCGACTTGATCGTCGACCTGACCGGCCTGGCCACGCCGCCGGAGGGGGTACCGATCCTGCGCGCCCGGCCCGAGGCGCCGCCGCCCTTCGCGGCGGCCACGACCGGCCCGCGCCCGCTGCACGCGCTGCCCGGACTGCTCACGGCGGCCACCGCGACCCGGCGGCCGATCACCGCGCTCGCGCGCGTCGCCGCGGTGCGTGCGTTGATCGAGGGCACGCCCCGGAACGCACTGCTGCCCGCACCGGACCAGCCGGGCCTGACGGCGGCGATCGCGGCTGCGGCCACGCACGTGCTCACGCCCGACTCGGGTTGAGCCGGGCCCGCGCGGGCCGGTTCGATGCGCGAGGCGGGCGGGAAATGTGACCCGGATCTCTTTCCGATGCCGATGAGTCGGGTGGGTGAGGACGGTCTTCTCTGCAAGAAGGACGGCAGGGGCCGAGCGGCTCGGGTGTTTCCCGGGAGCGGGCGCTCTGTCACAATCCGAGCTCGCGATCATGAGATCACCATCCGGCGAGAGGAGACGAGAAGATGAGCGACGTCGTGAAGGGTCCTGCCGCGTACTTTCCTTCGATCGAGAAGAAGTACGGCCGGTCCATCTCGGAATGGCAGGGCCTGATCCGGTCCTCGCCGCTGACCAGGCACATGGAACTGGTCACCTGGCTCAAGACCGAGCACGGCCTCGGCCACGGCCACGCGAACGCCCTCGTGGCACACACCCTCGCCGAGGACAACGCCAAGTAGGGCTCCGCGCCGTACCCGAGCGCGCGAGGTGTCGTCGCCGGACCCGGGCGTGGCGGGCCCGCCACGGGGGTGCGGGCCCGCCGCGGGTGCGGGACGGGCGATGGCCCGATGGGGTCTCGCCCGTCCCGTGTGGATCGTTCGGTGTGTGGTTGCCTACGGGGTGCAGGTGAGGGTGCCGGTGCGGAGGGCGTGGCCGCCGTCGTTGCCGTCGTCCGCCCAGATCACCGGCTTGACGCCCGCGACGCAGGCGGCCTGCGGTGCGATGGCGAAGCCCTCGTTGTTGTAGTTCGGCATTCCGGTCGGGCGGTCGTACCGGGCGGTTGCGGTGAACCGACCCTGCGTGTCGATGTCGAGCACGGCGGCCCGGCCCTGGCAGGTGTCGTCGCAGGCGGCCCACAAGTGGCCGGTCGCGGGCTCGAATTCGAGGTCCATCAGGGCGGGGAATCCGCTCGCGATCGTGGCGATCCGGGTGTATCCGCCGCCGCTCTGGTTCAACGCGTAGGCGTACACCGTGCCGTTGGCCTCCAGGGCGGCGAAGACCAGGCCGCTGCCGTGGCCCGGGTAGGCGGCCGGATCATAGGTCGCGCCGGTGTGTTCGTCGTGGAAACCGTGGGCGGTGAGGAACGTGTCCGGGATCCAGGAGATGCCCTCGAGACCGCTGTTGGCGGCCACCGCGGGCAGATCGGCGGTGAGGTTCCATTCGGCGGTCGCGTTCAGCGAGCCGGCCGTGCCGGAGACGTCGTAGCGAAGGATCTTCGGCATGCTGACGCCGTCGTCGTCGTTGTCGCGTTCGGTGGCGACGAACATCCCGTCGGGAGTGACGCTCACGCCCTCCGCGTCCGGATCACCGCCGCCGTCGGCGTAGTTCAGCGGCTTGCCGGACGCCCAGCCGCCGGATGGATCCGGGCGCCACGTCGCACCGTCGGGCACCAGCCGGTAGAGCCTGCTCGGGCCGTTGCGCACCGCCCACAACACGCCGGCGCTCTGGAACGAGAGACCGCTGAGGTTCGTGCCGAACACGTTCGAGGCGTCGGCCACGGTGACGCCCGCGCCGCCCGGCCAGGCGGTGCCGGAGGGCTGCCCGCACGCGTTCGCCGCGCCCTTGGTGGGTGCGGTGGTCGTGCCGAACGCCCCGGTGCCGTCGGCGCAGCGGCCGTAGGTGGTGCCGGCGTGCGCGGTCCAGGAGTAGGAGTCCACCAGGGTGGAGCCGCCGGGTCGGAACAGGCGGGCCGAGTCGGAACTGCCCAGCCCGAACGAGGAGTCGACGTCCAGCGCCCGATGCCCGCCCGCGGGCAGCGAGGTGCCGGCGGCGATGGTGTACGAGTGCGAGTTGTCGTTGTCCTTGACGACCCAGCCGGACACGTCGGCGGCCGTGGAGCCGGTGTTGACCAACTCGACCCAGTCGCCGGGTGAACCACCGTTCGACTCGACCTCGTTGATCCGCACGGCGGATTGCGCCTGGGCCCCGGCCGCGTCCTGGGCCTGCGTTCGGGGCGGGGTCAGTGCGGACGCCGGTGAGCCGGACAACCCGAGGGCCATGACGGACAGGGCGACGGCGACGAGTCGGACTCTTCCACGCCAATGCGTAAGCAAGGTGACCAGTCCTTTTGTCTCAGGGGGTCGGGCAGCGCACACCCTCCTGGCGAAAAGGTTCCGGCATATCGGCGACGGATGCTTGAACTTGCCGCAAACGGCGTGGGAAGGGCGCGGGGCAGGCTCCGTTCCGGAGCCGACCGAGGCGACTTCGGTGACCTGCGGTGCGGAAACCCCGTGAAGGACAGGACGGTTGGCGGGAGGAGCCGGTCGACCGGGACATGAGGGACGGGTCAGTCCACTCCCGGGTAGGTGACGCCGATCTGCTTGCGGACGGTGTCCAGGGTGCGCATCACCGCGAGGGTTCCCGCCAGCGGCACCAGGGGCGATTCGGTCTCGCCGGCGCGCAGGCAGCGGTTCACCTCGGCGGCCTCGTGACGCATCGTGCCGCGTTCGGGGTCGGCGGTGGCCTCGGCGAGCAGGACGGTCTGCGGCTGCCGGCCCGGCCGGTGGATCACGAAGCGGTCCGGGTAGAAGAAGCCCTCGGCGAATTCGATCCTCCCCTTGGTGCCGGTGATCGTCGCGGGCGCGTCGGTGTCCGCGGTGAACGTGCAGCCGAGGGTGGCCACGGCGCCGTTGTTCCAGCCCAGCACGATTCCGGTGTTGTCGTCCACGCCTTCGGGGGTCAGGTGCGCCCAGGCGCGGATCGCGTCGGGCTCACCGAGCAACAATTGGGCGAACGACACCGGGTACACGCCGAGATCGAGCAGCGCGCCGCCGCCCTGCGCGGGATCGCGCAGCCGGTGCTCGGGCGGGAACTCCCCGGCGAAGCCGAACGCCGCCGAGATGCTGCGTATCTCGCCGATCTCGCCGGCGTCTATCACCTCGCGCAGTCGGCGGATCAGCGGGTGGCAGTACGTCCACATCGCCTCCATCAGGAACAGCCCGCGATCGCGGGCCAGTTCCACGAGTTCGCGGGCCTGTCGCGCGTCGAGGGTGAACGCCTTCTCGCACAACACGGCCCGACCCGCCTCCAGGCACAGCCCGGCCGCGAACCGGTGCGCCGCGTGCGGCGTGGCCACGTAGACGACGTCGACGTCGTCGTCCGCGGCCAGTTCGGCCCAGCTGCCGTGGGCGCGGGGGATGCCGAACCGTTCGGCGAACGCCTTCGCGGCCTCCGCGCTACGCGAACCGACCGCGACGACCTCCGTGTTCGGCAGGCTCTGCAGTGCCCCGGTGAACTCGGCGGCGATGCCGCCGGTGGCCAGGATCCCCCATCGGATGGTCCGCGTACCGTCGTTCATCGGCGTGCTCCACGACTCGGTCTCGATCCCGCGCGACCACCGAGGGTTCGGCGAACGGCGCGACGTGCTCGGAAGGAGCGTGCCATACGCCCTGCCGGGCCGCGCACACCGGAGCCACCGGCGGGGCTCGCCGGCCGACCCGGCCGATCGATTCTGCGGACCCGCCACCGCCCGGCCGCTACGCCAACGCGATCTCCGTGCCGATCGACCGTTCCCGGGCGGCGGCGACCACCAGTGCCGCCGCCACCGCGTCCTGTACCGCGACGCCGACCGATTTGTACACGGTGAGCTGGTCCGCGGAGGTGCGTCCGGGGCGGGTGCCGGCGACGAGTTCGCCCAGTTCGGCGTGCACGTGCTCGGCGGTGATCACGCCGTCACGGATCGGCATCAGCAGGTCGTTGCTGCCCGCGGGAAACGGCGCCAGTACGGCCTGCCGCGATTCGACGCACACCAGCGCGTCGGCGATCGTGGCGTCGTCGAGTTCGCGGCCGGCCGGGTTGAAGCCGACCGAGGTGACATGCGTTCCGGGCGCCAACCACGCGCGGCGCACCACGGGTTCGAGACAGTGGGTGGTCGCCGCGACGATGTCCGCGCCCGCGAGGGCCTCGGCGTAGTCGTGCGCCGCCCGCACCTCGACCGGCAGTACGGACGACAGTTCATCGGCCAACGCCGCCGCCTTGGTGCGATCCCGGCCGGCCACCCGGATCTGCCGGATCGGGCGGACCCGGCACATCGCGAGGGCGTGTGAGCGAGCCTGCACCCCGGTGCCCAGGATCGCGAGCACCGTCGCGTCCTCGCGGGCCAGAAGCCGTGCCGACAGCGCCGAACAGGCGCCGGTCCGCAGCGCGGTGACCGCCGTGCCGTCCAGCAGTGCCGTGGGTTCGCCGGTCGTCGGGTCGAACACCACGATCAGGGCCTGATGGGTCGGCAGCGATGTGCCGGCGTTGCGCGGGAACAGCGAGACCAGCTTGCTCATCAGCACGTCGGCGGAGGGCACGTAGCCCGGCATGGCCGCCAGGAACGCGTCCCGCTCGGGGACCGGCGCGGCCACGCGATCCGGCGCCGAGGCGCGACCCGCGCTCAGGTCCGCCATCGCCGTGGCCAAGGCGTCGATCAACGGGTCGAGGTCGAGCAGTGCCTCGACCTGTCCGTGTCCGAGAACAAGCATGCCCATCCTCCTCGCGGCCGTGAGCGGCTCCGAGCGGCCCTGCTCGGCTCTTGGCGGCCCTGGGTCGGCGGTCGTGATCGGGCCGCGCGGCCGCGCACCAGCGTTGCCTGTGTTCGCCGCGCTTGCGCGCGCGACACGCACCGGTTGGGCATGTTCAACGCGGCCGTACCCCATCCGGCCCCTTCGCCGCTGCTCCCCGCGAGTCGGGATCGGGCGGCGGGGGTGTCGGCACGGCCACGCAGCCGGGTGGGGTCAGGGGCGCGGTCGTCGGCTTCGCCGTGGGGTGTGCGGGGTGACCGGTGGTGACGGCGGCGGTGTCTCGGTCAGCCCGTTCGGTACGGCTGCGCGCAGGGCTTCGACGGCCGCGGCCACCGCTGGGTGCGCGGCGGCGCCGCTGCGGAAGGCGATCCTGGTGCGGCGATGGATCGCCAGCCGGGTCAGGTGCACCGCGGGCGGCGGATCCGCGATGCCGAGCTGCGGTACGACGGCGACGCCCTGACCGGCCGCGACCAGTGCCAGTACGGTGGCGAAGTCGTCCACTTGGTGGCGCACATGCGGGGTGAACCCGGCGGCCTGGCAGGCCCGGATCGTCATCGCGTGGCACATCGTGCCCGAAGTCGCGGTGATCCAGGGCGAGTTGCGCCAGTGCGCGAGCACCGAGGAGGCGGCCTCGGCGGCCGGGGCGGGGGTCGGCGCGGCCAGGTACATCGGCTCGGTGCACAACGGCCGGTCGGCCAGGCCCGGTTCGTCCGTCGGCGGGACGAAGTCGTACTCGTGGATCAGCGCCACGTCCAGATCGCCCGCGCGCAACGCGCCCGCGACGCCGGCCGGGTCGATCTCCAGCACCATCGGCTCCAGCCCCGGGTGCCGGTCGCCGAGACGGGCCAGGGCGGCCGGGACGATCGTTCGGGTCGCGGTGGGGAAGGTGCCGATCCGCAGCGGGCCCGCCAGGCCGCGGCGCGTGTCGGCCAGTTCCGCCGCGGCCTGTTCCAGGTGGTCCAGGACGGCCTCCGCGTGCCGGACCAGCTTCCGGCCGGCGGGGGTGAGGGTGACCCGCCGGCCGGTGCGCTCCAGCAGGGGGACGCCCGCCTCGCGTTCGAGGGTGGCGAGTTGCTGGGAGACCGCGGACGGGGTGAAGGCGAGCGCTTCGGCGACCGCGGCGATCGTGCCGCGCAGCGAGAGTTCGCGCAGCAGGCGCAGGCGGCGGACGTCGAGCATCAGCTCAGCTTACGCTCGGATTCACAAATGTGAACTGGACCTGAACGAAAATCGCGGGCCACCCTGGTGGGTATGAACCGACGCCCACCCCTGCACGGGGTTCACGTACCGCTCGTCACGCCGTTCGCCGCCGACGGGGACGTCGCCGAGGAGGCACTGGAGGGCCTCGCCCACGGCGTCCTGGACGAGGGTGCCGCGGGGATCGTCGCGCTGGGGACGACCGGCGAGGCCGCCACGCTGGACGCCGACGAGAAGCGCGTGGTGGTGGACGTGTGCGCGCGGGTGTGCGCGGCCCGTGGCGCGGCCCTGACGATCGGCGCCGGCGGCAACGACACCCGGGCCGGTGCGCGTGCCCTCGCGGACCTCGCGCAGTGGCCGACGGCGGCCGCCGCGCTGGTGCCCGTCCCGTACTTCACGCGTCCCGGGCAGGCGGGCGTCCGGGCACACTTCGCCCGGCTGGCGAGCACAAGCCCGCTGCCGCTGATCGTCTACCACATCCCCTACCGCACCGGGCAGGCGCTCGACGCGGCCGGACTGCGCGAGTTGGCCGGGATTTTCGGCGTCGTGGGGGTCAAGCTCGCGACGGGCGGCATCGATCAGGAGGCGGTGGACCTGCTCGGCGACCTGCCGCCCGACTTCACGGTGCTGGCCGGCGACGACCTGTTCCTGTCGCCGCTGCTGGCCCTGGGGGCGGCGGGCGGCATCCTGGCCTCGGCGCACCTGGCCACCGGCCGGTTCGTGGAACTGGCCGACGCCTGGCGGGACGGCGACCCGGCCCGGGCCCGGGACCTGGGCCACGCGCTGGCGAGGCTGTCGGCCGCGGCGTTCGGCGAACCCAACCCGACCGTGATCAAGGGCGTCCTGCACGCGCAGGGCCGGATCCCGACCCCGGACGTACGACTGCCCCTGCTGCCCGCCCGACGCCCGTCGATCGACGCGACCCTGAAGTGCCTGGCCGACCTGGGCGCGTAGGCGCCGGCGCTGCTGGTCGGGCGGTGTGCGGGTCGCGCACGATGTGCGCCGGGCAGGCAGGGTGCGGGTCGCGCGCGATGTCCGCGGCCCGGTGAGGCGCGGACGGCCCGTATGCCGCGCCGCGCCCTCGCCGCCGTGACCTGCCCGGGCCACGGCGGGCGTGCCGAGCAGCGCACGAATGGCGGTGCCCGGCGCAGTTCCTCTGGTGCGGCGGAGACGATGGCCGGTGCGAGCGATCCGGTGGGCGCCGTTCCCCGCGTCGGAGGCGGGTCACCCGGCCGGGAAGCGGGCCACCCAGCGGCGCTGCCACGGCGTTTCGACGGCGCGTGGGTGGTGCTGTCGTCGGGTCCAGGCGATGGCGTCGGTGGGGTCGAGCCCGGTCAGGACGGCGAGGCAGGCGATGACCGTACCGGTGCGGCCGACGCCGCCACCGCAGGCGACTTCGACCGAGGCGCCGGTACGGGCCCGTTCGTACAGGGCGCGGATCTCGCGTACGGCCGCGTCCCGATCGCGCGGCAGGAGGAAGTCGGGCCAGTCGATCCACGTGTGCGGCCACGACAGCTCGTCCTCGTGCCGGCGGCGCAGTCGGTCGGAGCCGAGGTAGAGGCCGAACTCGGGGACCGGCCCGTCCGGCGGCGGCCGGCGCAAACCGCGCCCGCGGATCGCGGTGCCGTCCGGCAGGCGCAGGGCGTTCGCGAGGGAGGTGTCGCTCATCGGGTGGTGTCTCCGGTCGGGTTACGGTCGGGATGTGACGCTGTCGTCGGCTGTCGGCGCCGCAACGCAGTGCGCGAGAGCGCGGCCCGCACGCGCGGCGAGCACGGCCGCGCCCGCGACGGGCGGCGCGAACTAGAAGACGGGTGGCCCCGCTTCGATCCGGCGCAGGATCGGGGCCGACAGGTACAGGTCGGCGTTGTCCATGCGTTGGCGTTCGTCCCACCACGTGGCGCCGGCGTCGATCAGCGGCCCGAGCAGGTCGTGGGCCCGGGCCGGATCGGTGGGGCTGACGCCGCCGAGGACGAACTCGAAGGGGGCTTCGGATCGCTCGCCGCGGTGCTTGCGCACGTACGCGACCAGGTCGCGGACCTGCTCGACCGGCGGGGCGTGACCGTGCCTGGCCGAGGCGAACAACGGGACCGCGCCGTCCCAGCGCGCGGCGCGGCGCATCGGCGGCCGATGGGGCCAGAACCCGCCGATCCACACCGGCGGTCGCGGACGTTGCGTCGAGGCGGGCAGCAGCGTCACGTCCCGAACCCGGTAGTGCGGTCCGTCGTGGTCCACCGGTTCGCCCGACCAGTAGCGGTCCAACAGGCCCAGGCCCTCGTCCAGGCGCTCGGCGAGGACGACCGGGTCGGTCGGCTCGCCGAAGTCGCCGTACTCGTCCTCGACCGGCCCGCCCAGCCCGGCCCCGAAGATCACCCGCCCACCACTGAGCGCGTCCAACGTGGCCACCTGGCGGGCCAGTTGCTGCGGACGCCGGCGCGGGACCGGGGTGACCAGGGTGCCCAGTCGGATCCGCGAGGTGGCCAACGCCGCCGCGGTCAGCAACATCCAGGGATCACCGAAGGGTTGACCCCGCCGCGCCTGTTTGTCGTGCACCACGTGATCCCAGACGAACAGGCCGTCCCAGCCGGCCCGTTCGGCCGCGACCGCGACCGCGGCCACCGTCCTGGGATCGGCGAAGTCACCGAAGTTCGGGATGTTGACAGAGAAACGCATCCCCGCATCCTGCTCCGCCCCGCCGACCCGGGCAACCCGTCCATGGGCCCGGTGCGGTGGGCTAGTCGTTGCCCCGACGGCGCCGATCCCGACGAGTACGCGGTCTTCGTCGATCTCGGCGGGGGCGGGTTGCGGGCGGGCCCGCGTGGGAGCGGCCTTCGACGCCGACGTTCGGTATCCGGCACGCGGCGCAGACGGCAACGGTCGGCCCGGGGGTGGCGAGAGCGGGGCGACGGGGCGAGCGGCCGGGTGGGGGTGGGGACTTGGCGGGACTTGTTTGGGGTCTGTTGGCCGGGGCCACTGTTCGGGGTGTGGGGGCTTCACGGAGAATCGTGGTGGAGCCCCGATGTGCGGGGTCGGCGGGAAGGGAGCAGGTCGTTGATCCGTTTCGCGCACCGCGCCAAGGGCGGGGCCGTGCTGGGCGCGGCGCCGGGCCATCACGGGCCGTTCGGCGCCGATGGCCCCAACGCCCATGCCGACGTTCGTCTCGTGCCGCGTCCCTACACCCATCCGGACACGCAGATCCTCCTGTACGCCCTGTATTCGGAGCAGGTCGGCCTGTACGGCTTCGCCGATCATCCCGACACCACCGAGCCTCGCGATCTGGAGCCCCCCGAGGGCCTGTTCGTACTCGCCTACAGCGGACACGCCCCGGTCGGCTGCGGCGGATGGCGCACGATGCCCGGTCGGGCGGCGGAGATCAAACGCCTGTACGTCAGCCCCGAGCAGCGCGGCCACGGCCACGGCCGCCGCCTGCTCGGCACACTGGAGCACACCGCCGCCCAGGCCGGCGCCCGGCGACTGGTGGTGGAGACCGGCAGCCGCAACATGCGGGCCCTGGCCCTGTTCGCGGGAGCCGGCTACACCCTGCGCGACCCCTACGTCGACGGCCGCGACCCGACGATCACCCGGGCGATGACCAAACCCCTCCTGCGCACGGCGGGCAGCGGTCCGCTCTCGGCCCCACCCCGCTGACCCACCTCGGCGAACGGCAAGGCGGCCCCGTGGTTGCACGGGGCGGGGTCAGTCGAAGAGGGACTCCTGCACGTCGAGTGCGGGCATGAATTCGGGTTCGACGGCGGGCACGGAGGACCCGGCGACCCGGATGAGGTCCTCCAGGGTGGACCAGCGGCCCGCGGCGATGCCTTGGGCGACGGTGGCGTGGAACAGGTGGGTCAGCGCGTACGCGTCCCAGGTGACCGCGCGTTCGTGCGGAGGGCGCAGGCCGATGTGCCGGAGCCTGGCGTCGAAGGACTGTGCTGCGCCGGTCGGGCCGACGACTGCGGCCAGGGTCATCACGTCCAGGACGACGCACGAGGCGAGCAGCGGGCAATAGGCGCGCTGTTCGCGAACGAGCGTCTTCTCGGCGAACGGCGGCAGCCCGATCACCGCGTGCGGGAGGTCGCGGACCACGTGGCGTTCGATGTCCGCGAGCGCCGCGGCGAGGGAACCGGGTGCGACGGGCGGTACCGGGACGGTGATCGGCGCGGGTGGCGGGCTTCCGGGTGCGGGAGGTTCGATCGGGGCATACGCGCGCCAGGCGACGTGATCGCCCGGACCGTGATGGGTGAGTGCGGCGACCTCGACCGGGACCGGGCGCTGCAACCCCCGTGTCTCCAGCCGAAAGCGCAACCCCACGAAGCGCACATCCGACAGCGGCGTCGTACTCGTTTGTCCGGCCACGTTCGGAGTCTATGGCGGAGCGCCCACGCCGCCGCGTCGCCGCGACTCGCCACCCCGACCGGCCGCACCCCGCGCACCCGTTGCCGTACGGCAGCCCGACTTGCCGGCCGAATCCGAATCCGAATCCGATGCCGGATCCGCGTCCGACTCCGGATCCGCGTGCGGATCCGCCTCCGACTCCGGGTCCGCGTCCGAATCCTGGTCGGTGCGGGAGCGGTTGTGGGATCCGATGCTCGGCATGATCGAGGTTGACATGGCCGACCCCGGGCGGCGCGGCTGCCTGGCGTTGAACGCCGCCACCGAACCCGGCAGGCGCAACGAGGCCGTCGCGGCGCTGGTGCACGGCCGGTTCGTGGATCTCTGCACGATGTCGCCGGCGACGGCGACGTGGACGTGTCGATCTCGGCCGCCGGACTGCTGGTGACGGCGTACGTGAGCGGGATGGTCGTCGGCGGCCCGGTGCTGACCGGCCGCGCCTCCCGCATCGCGCGCAAGCCGCTGATCACCGTCATGCTCGCGATCGTCGTCGCCGGCAACTTCGCCTCCGCCCTCGCGCCGAACCACCCGGTGCTGTTCGCGGCGCGGATCGTCACCTCACTGGTCACCGCCACCTTCTTCGCCAACGCGATCGTCATCGCGGCCTCGTCCGCACCGCCCGGCAAGCAGGCATCCACCGTCTCCGCGCGCGTGTTCGGGATGAACCCGTCGATGATCCTCGGCGCGCCGATCGGAACCCTGATCGGCAACGGCTTCGGCCGGCGCTCCACCTTCGTCGCCATCGCCCCGTGCTGCGCCCTGGGGTGGGTGCTGGTCCGGCGTCCGGTACCGGACGTCCGTGAGGCCACGCCCGCGACCTCCGCCGTGGCCGAACTTCCGCGTACCAACTCGCCGCCCTGGGCGCCCGGCTCGGCGGCCGGGTCGTCAACGACGGTCCCGGGTCGCGCTCGATCCACCTGTTCGCCGCTGCCGCCACCGTCGTCGGCATCCTGCTCGGCGGCTAGGCGTGGCGTCGTGACCGGGCGGCCGTCGCGGTGACCTCGGCGAGTTGATCCGCCCGCCGCCGACCACCGGAAGCGACCACCCGCCGCGCCGGCGCCGGCACCCGGTTCACAGACCGTGCCGGCGGTCGCCCAGCACGCTTGCACACACACGCGCCTCGTGCTCGGCCGAGAACGGGTCCCGGCGGGCGGCGACCGCGCGTCGGGTCTCCTCGGCGACCAGGTCGGCGTTGATCCGAATCGCCGCGGCGGCACCCGCTGCCGCCGCCGTGCCGACCTGGGCGGAGGGATCGGCGACGTTGCCCGCGACCCATACGCCGGCCACGTCGGTGGCGCCGCCCGGATCGCACGGGACGTGCTCGCCGGCCCCCGACGGATGCTCCACCGGCCACAATCCGAGCCCGGCCAGGAATCCGGCGCGGGCCATCATGCGCGGTGCGACCACTAGCGCCGCCCGCTCGACCACGGTGCCGTCGGCCAACCGGACGCCCACGAGGCGGTCCCCGGCGACTTCCACGGAGGCCACCGTGCCCGCGACCACGCGGATGCCGCGGGCGGCCAGTTGCTCCGCCTCCTCGTCGGTCGGCGGCACGGTGTGCGTGAAGAACGTGACATCCGCGCTCCACTGGCGCAGCAGCAGCGCCTGGTGCACCGACAGCGGCCCGCAGCCCAGCACCCCGACGGCGCGGTCGCGGATCTCCCAACCGTGGCAGTACGGGCAGTGCAGCACGTCCCGGCCCCACCGCTCGCGCAGCCCCGGTACGTTCGGCAACTCGTCGACCAGCCCGGTGGTCACCAGCAACCGACGGGCGCGGACGGTACGGCCGTCGGCCGACGTCACCGCGAACCCGCCCCCCGTACGGCCGACCGTCTCGACCTCGCCGTCGGCCACATGCCCGCCGTAGCCGCGGACCTCCGCCCGGGCACGTGCCAGGTACTCCGTCGGCGTGATCCCGTCCAGGGCCGGCAGCCCGTGTACGCCCTCGGCCGGGGCGTTGCGCGGGGCGCCCGCGTCGATCACCAGCACCGAGCGCCGAGCGCGCGTCAACGTCAGCGCCCCGCTCAGTCCCGCGGCTCCACCGCCGACGATCACCACGTCGTAGCCGTCATTCATCGGCTGATCGGTCATCGTGACCACCTCCACGACGACCATGCGACCGGGGTTGAGGTTTCGGCAAGCTTCTTTGCCGGTTCGGCAAACGCGACGGCGGGTCGGAGCGCCGCGGCGCGCGGCGCACCCCGGTTGGGACCGCCACGGCGCGCGGCGCACGCGCGCATGTCGGACGCGGGCATCGGGTGCACGCGTCGCGCATACGCGTCGGGCGCGGGCGCCGGGCGGCAGGAACGCACCGCGGCTGCGCATCTCGCGCGCGAACCCGGGAACGACGTACGGCCGTGCCCGAACGCGGGGCGGCCGGCGGCGAATGCCCGGCCTCAGCCGGGAAGATCCCAGACGGTCGCTTCCAGACGCAGCGGAGCGCCGGCGGCGGCCGGTCCGGTCACCTTGATGTACCCGGTGCGTCCCTCGTTGGTGATCATGCAGTAGCGGGCGCCCTGGGCGAGTTTGCCGCCCACATAGGTGCCGCGCTTGCCGACCGCGTCGGCACACACCTCCGCCGTCGGCTCGGGGCTGCCCTGGGGGAGCGCGGCCAGGGTGTTGGTGGAGCCCACCGTCATGAGCTCGGGGTCGCCCAGCGTGTACGCGAAGAACAGGTCTACCGCCTTGTTCGACTGGGAGACCAGCGGCGGGCTGGTGTCGAACTCGACGTACTGCTTGTTCGGGTCGACGGTGACCGGACCCGGCCCGAACAGGACCCGGGCCGGCTGACCGCCGGGTGCCGGTGCGTTCGAGGTCGACTGCCCGCCGCCGCCCGTGGTGGTCGGCGGTTTCTGCGAGACCTGCGGAGCCTGCGGGCTCTGCACGCCGGGCACGGGAGCCGAATTCGCCGACGGCGTCTTCGAATCCGAATCCGAATCGGACCGACTGACGGTAATGGTGACGATGATGCCGATCAGCGGAATGGCGATGCCCACCACCCACCACGCCCACTTGGGTTGGCCGTGATGCGGAGGAGGAGGGGGGCTCTGCGAGCCTGGATATCCCGGATGGTTGGACAAGTCGCCTCCGTGGTACGCGTGGCCGATCAGCCGCGGCACTCTATCCAAGGAACCTCCCCGGCCGCACCCCTGCGAGCACGCCGCGCCCGCCGGCCCCACTCCGGCCGGCAACTGCCGGTCCGGAGCCCGCGAACGCCGTGCCGCCCAGCGCGGACGTTCGTCGCGCGACTCGCCGGAGACTCGCTCCACAACGGGCATTCGTCGGTCAAGGGCAACGACTTCGCGGTGTACGCGACCACCGTACGGTCGGCGCACAGGCCGTCGTCGGCGACGTGACGTAGGGCCCTACCGATCGGTCGCGTTCAGTCGGTCGGTCGGTCCGGAGGCGATCGGTAGCGAGGGCGTCCGGGGTGGCGCCGGTCAACGGAATCAGGCCGCACCTCGTCTCGGCGCGACGCCCGACAACTGGACGGGTGACGACGCGGGGTGTGGAGGGCGCCGACGGGTGCGGTTTTCGGCGAGGCAAGGGAACTCTAGGCTGACACGTATAAGCAAGAGTTGAGATCAAGCCGTTATGCAGGAAAATTCACCAGGGTCAAAATAACGCGATCACTCTTGTGGATGGCTGTTTGCGTTCGTACGATCGGCAACGACCCGGAGCGTACGGATCCAAACATCCTCCGGGTGGGGCGTCCTCGCACGCACATCGTTGTGCTTGTGATCGCGTCCATGCGATGCACATCCCGAACGACGAACGCTCGTTCCTCCGCCAAGATCCCGCCACCGCGCCCGACGCAGCGCGCGGTTCCGGGGTCGGCGGCGCGACATCGGCGCGGCGCGACACGGCGCAGCGCAGGTCCCGCGGCCGAACGCCGCGACCGCTTTTCCCATGCCATGCCGCCGAGTGCGCCCGGAGCCGCTCGGGGCCGGCCCCGCGTGTTCCTCGACAACCCGCGTCGCCTCGCGAACGCGGTTGTTCCGCCCATCACCGATCCCGAGGACAGGTTCGATGGATTCGATGGATTCGATGCGCAAGCGTGTGCCCCGCCCCTCGATCACGGGAGCCATTCCGACGACGACGGCCGCCGCGGCCACACCGCCGTTGCCTGCGGCCGTACGGCGCGGCATACGCTCTGCGACGCGCCTCGCCATGCACCCCGCCATGCGCCCTGCCGTGCGACCTGCGGTGGGGCTGTGTCGGCGACTCGGGGAGCAGCCGTGAACGGGCCGCGTCCACGACCCCGCCCGCATGCGTACGTCTCGACCGCCAGTGGCGAGATCCGTACCGCCGCGCAGGGAAACATCTTTGCCTTCAAGGGAGTTCCGTATGCCGCGCCGCCAACCGGCCCGAATCGCTTCCGGGCACCGCGGCCTGTGCAGCCGTGGACCGGTGTCCGGGATGCGTCCAGGTACGGTCCGGCCGCACCGCAGAATCGGGACGTCGTCCTGGAGCGCATGTTCGGCCACCCGCCGTTCGCTCACGACGAGGCCGCCTGTCCGACCCTGAACGTGTGGACGTCCGGTGTGGACGATGCCCGACGTCCGGTGCTGGTCTGGTTGCACGGCGGGGGCTTCGTCACCGGGAGCGGAAGCGACCCGGTCTTCGACGGAGCCCGGTTGGCGGAACGGCACGACCTGGTCGTCGTCACCGTCAACTACCGGCTGGGCGCCCTGGGTTTCCTCCATTTCGGCGAACTGCTGGGCGAGGACTACGCGGACTCCGGCAACCTGGGTCTGCTGGACCAGCGTGCGGCACTCGCCTGGGTGCGGGACAACGTCGCCGCCTTCGGTGGCGACCCCGACAACGTCACGGTCGCGGGCCAATCGGCCGGAGCCTGGAGCATCGTGGCGCACGTGGCGACGCCCGCCTCCGGCACCCTGTTCCACCGGGCCATCGTCCAGAGCGGCAGCGGTGAGGGCGTCGCCGGTGTCGAGGCCGCGGCCGAGGTCGCCCGCGACCTGCTCGCCGAACTGGGGATCACTCCCGACGTCGCCTCGAAGGTACTGACCGTGCCGACCGCGGAACTGCTGCGGGCGCAGGCGGCGGTGCTGCGGGCCGCCCGGGCGAAGGGTGCCGGTACGGCCCTGCCCTTCGCGCCGATCGTGGACGGCCGCACGCTGGCCGAGCCGCCGATCGACGCGATCCGCAGGGGAGTCGGCGGCCACATCCCGCTGCTCCTCGGCGCCAACGGTGACGAGGGTCGGATGTTCACGGTGTTGGATCCCGGTGCGACGGAGGCGGCGGAGGCCGCCGTCGGGCCGATGTTCGCCGCCGCCTACCGCGAACCCGACGTCGCGCTGGCCGTCTTCGGCGCGGTCGAGTGGGACACCTCGCCGACCGGCCTGATGGCAGCGCTGATCGGGGAGCAGGTGTTCGGCGGGCCCACGCGCCGACTCGCCGAGGCCCGAGCCGCTTCGGGCGGTGACGTGTGGCGCTACCTGTTCCGTTGGCCTTCGACGGCGCTCGACGGGCGGCTCGGGGCCTGCCACTCGCTCGAACTTCCCTTCGTCTTCGACAACTTGGCGGTCGAGGGGGTCGAACGATTCACCGGTGCCCGACCGCCGCAGGAGCTGGCCGACGCGCTCGGTCGGGCCTGGGCCGCGTTCGCGCGCGACGGCGACCCCGGCGACTGGCCGAAGTACGAGTCGGGGCACCGCCACGTGATGGTCTTCGACCGTACGCCGCATGTCCGCAGCGACCCGGACCGGGCGTTTCGACTCCTCGACACGGGCCCGCCGGCGGGCCGCTGAACGCGACCGGCGATCCCCGTACCCTCGGGGCCGGGCGATCGGCGGCGCCGTGGGGGTGGTTCGCCGCCGGCCGCGCGGGACGGGCGGATGGGGGAAACCTGCTCCGTCGCTGCCGGTCGCGTCGCCGGCTCAGCGCATCGCCGCTGATCGCATCACCACGGGGGCCGAGCCGCCGAGCCTGAGCTGCCGGGCCCGAGCCGCCGAGCCTGAGCTGCCGGGACCCGAGCTGCCGGAACCCGAGCCCGAGCCACCCGGCCCGAACCACCCGCCCGAGCCACCCCGTCCGAGCCACTCGGCCCGAGCCACCCCGCCCGAGCCACTCGGTCCGAGCCACCCCGCCCGAGCCCCTCGGCCCGAGCCGCCGGGACCCGAGGGCCGTCGGCGCTTCGGACCCAACGCCGCGGCTGCGCCCCGGACTTCACCACCCCAGGAGGAAACCGATGAACCACGTCGTGGACACAACCGCCGGCACCGTCGAAGGGGTGCGACTCGGTGCGACGACCGTCTTCCGCGGCATCCCGTTCGCAGCCCCGCCCGAAGGCGCCCTGCGGTTCCGCGCCCCCGCGCCGCCCGTGCCGTGGGACGGTGTGCGCTCGGCCGACACCTTCGGTGCCGCGCCGCCGCAGGTTCCGCTGGTGCCGGGGATGCCCCGGGCCTGGCGGCCCGAGGACGGTATGGACTGCCTGAGCGTCAACGTGTGGACGCCCGGTGGCGGCGGCGACCGGCTGCCGGTCATGGTGTGGATCTACGGCGGTGCCTGGAAGTCGGGGCATTCGGGGGATCCGACCCATGATGGGGCGGTGCTCGCCGCCGGTGGCGTGGTGCTGGTCACGTTCAACTACCGGGTGGGTTTCGAGGGTTTCGGGTTCGTGCCCGGGGCGCCCGCCAACCGGGGCTTCCTGGACCAGATCGCGGCCCTTGCCTGGGTGTGGGAGAACATCGCCGGCTTCGGCGGGGACCCGGACAACGTGACCATCTTCGGCGAGTCCGGCGGTGGCGCCTCGGTGGCCGCGCTGTTGACCGCACCCGCCGCTCGGGGACTGTTCCGACGCGCCATCGTGCAGAGTCTCGCGGGTCGGTTCCTGCCCGAAGAGGAGGCGCGGCGGATCTCCGCGACCATCGCCGACGCGGCCGGCGTCGCCCCCGGCGACGTGGCCACGCTGCGGCCGGAGGCACTCTTGGCCGTCCAGGACGTCCCGCTCGCGGCGATGGAGGCCGAACCGGGGGCCTGGACCACGCCGGAGGCCATCACCGCGTTCTCGCCGGTCGTCGACGGAATCACCGTCATCGACAAGCCGTGGCTGGCGCTGCGTTCGGGGGCGGCGCGGGACATCGACCTGATCTCCGGATACACCCGCGACGAGTTCAGCCTGTGGTCCCTCCAACGCGGGCTGCTCAAACCGAGCCTGTCCGCGATGGCCAAGACCGTGGCCACGTCGCTGCCCATGGTGATCGCGATGGCCCGCAACCGGCCGCGCCGGGACGCACAGGACACGTCGGCCGGGCGAGGTCGGCGCACGGGACGGCGCGGCGGGGTGGACCTGGCGGAGGTCGCCAAGGAACTGGGCCTGGATGATTCCGCGCTCGCGGACTACCGGGCGAGCCATCCGGGCCGCTCGGTCGGCGAGTTGTACACCGCGATCTACTCGGACTCGCTGTTCCGAATGCCCTCGACGTGGCTGGCCGAGGCGCATGCGGCCGCCGGTGGGCGGGCGTTCGTGTACGAGTTCGCGTGGCGCAGTCCGGTGCTGGGCGGTGTGTTGGGTGCCGTGCACACGATCGACATCCCGGTGACGTTCGGGCACGCGCGGGGCGGTTCCGGCGAGTTTCTGTTCGGCGGCAGGCCGCCGTCGGCGGACTTCCATCGGCTCTCCGAGCAACTGCGGGCCGCCTGGATCTCCTTCGCCGGGACCGGCGACCCGGGCTGGCCGCGGTTCGCGGCCGACGACCCGCAGGTCCGCATCTGGGACGTCGAACCGACCGTGGTCCGCGACCCGTTGGCCGCGTCCCGGCGCATCTGGCAACCACTGTCCACCCGGTGACGCGAGCACCACCCCCGTTGCACCCGCCCGCCCCCGTTGCACCCACCCCGTCGCACCAGCACCCACGAGGTGAACATGGCAATTCTCCGACTGATATCCCGACGGCTGCTTTCCTCCATCCCCCTGCTGTTCGTCGTCTCCGCACTCACCTTCGTGCTCGTCTCCCTGGTCCCGGGCGATCCGGCCCGCACCATCGTGGGTCAGCACGCGACCGAGGAGCAGTACCACGCGGTCCGCGACCAGCTCGGCCTGAACGACTCGTTGCCGGAGCAGTATTGGGACTGGCTCAGGGGCGTCGCGCACGGCGACCTGGGATCCTCGCTGTTCAGCGGCGAGTCGGTCACCGCGATGCTGGACAGCCGTATTCCCGTCTCGTTGTCGCTGATCCTGACCGGTACGGCCGTATCCGGCGTCGGCGGCGTGACTCTCGGCATCCTCAGCGCGCGCCGCGGTGGGCCGCTGGTCAAGGCGGTGGACGTGCTCTCGCTGCTCGGTCTCGCCGTGCCGGCGTTCTGGCTGGCCCTCGTCCTGATCGCCGTCCTGGCGGTCGAGTTCGGGTGGTTCCCGGTCACCGGGTACGTTCCCCTGGCCGACGACCCCGTGGAGTGGGGCCGTTCGCTGGCCCTGCCCGTGCTCTCGCTCTCGCTCGGCGCGGTGGCGGTCATTTCCAAGCAGACCCGCGACTCGATCCTGGACGTCTCCACCAAGGATTTCATCCGCGTCATGGAGGCCAACGGGTTCTCCCGGCGGTCGATCCTGTACCGGCACATCCTGCGCAACGCCGCCATGCCGGTGGTGACCGTGCTGGGCGTGGTACTGGTCAATCTGCTCGCCGGCACGGTGTTCGTGGAAACGGTGTTCGCGATGCCCGGCCTGGGCGGTCTGATCCAACAGGCGACGATCCAGCACGACATCCCCGTCATCCAGGGCACCGTCCTGTACATCACGCTGTTCGTGGTCCTGGTCAACCTCTTGGTCGACCTGGCGTACGGCCGGCTCGACCCGAGGATGCGTGCCGCATGAACACGCCCACTTCCACCACCGGAGTCGAGCGCGTCGGCATCGTGCGCCGCGTGCTTCGCCGTCCCGTCGCGGTGTTCGCGCTCACCTGGCTGGTGCTCCTCACCGCGGCGACCGCCGGCGCGCCGCTGCTCGCCGACGGCCCGCTGACCCAGGACCTTGGCGACGTCCTGGCCGGGCCGTCGGCCGAACACCCGCTCGGAACCGACGTGTTGGGCCGCGATCTGCTCGGCCGTCTGCTGTACGGCGGCCGGTCCACCCTGCTCGCCGTCGTCGAGGCTCTGCTGGTGTACCTGCTCATCGGGGTCACGCTCGGCCTGGCCTCGGGTTATCTCGGCGGGTGGGTCGACTGGTCGACCACCCGTGCCGCCGACCTGATGTTCGCGCTGCCGGGCATCGTCATCGTCCTCGTCGTGCTGTCCGTCTTCCCCGGCAACCTGCACGCCGCGATGGTCACCTTCGGACTGCTGGGCAGCCCGGGCCTGATCCGCATCCTGCGCTCGCAAACGCTGGGCATCCGGGAGGAGTTGTACGTCGATGCGGCCAGGGTCGCGGGCCTGTCCCAGGCCCGCATCCTGAGTCGGCACATCCTGCCCCGGATGGCGAGCATCGTCATCGTCCAGGCCGCGCTGTTCGCCGCGATCGTGGTCACCATCCAGGCCGGACTCGGCTTCCTCGGCCTCGGCGCGCAACCACCGGATCCCTCCTGGGGCGGCCTGGTCGCGGACGCTTCCCAGGCCATCGATCGCGACCCGTGGATGCTGGTCCCGGCCGGAGTCCCGATGGTGATCACGGTGATCGCACTCGCGCTGCTCGGCGACGCGGTGCGCGATGCGGCGGTGGAGAACTGGGCGGTCCCCAAAGGCTCCGGCCCTGCCGGTCGGCGCACCACGACCGAACCGCCGGAGGTCGCAGCGGAGTCGAGCGCAGCCGAATCCGCGAACCCCGCCGCACTGCTCTCGGTGCGCAACCTGTCGATCGAGATCGGCGGACTCCCGGTTGTGCACGACCTCAGCCTCGACGTGCTGCCCGGGGAGACGGTGGGTCTGGTCGGCGAATCCGGCTGCGGCAAGTCCGTGACGTCGCTGGGCATCCTGGGCATGGTTCCGGGCGGCGGTCGGGTCCGGTCCGGCAGCGTGGTCTTCGACGGCGTCGAACTCGTCGGGCGGCCCGCCGAGTTGGCAAGCGTACGCGGTACGGGTATCGCCTATGTATCGCAGGAGCCGATGGTCGCCCTGGACCCCACCTTCTCGGTGGGCCGGCAACTCGGCGAGGCGGTACGCCGTCATCGCCGCTGCGACCGGCCCACCGCCCGGCGCCGGGTGCGCGAACTGCTCGAACTGGTCAACCTGCCCGCCCCCGAGGCGGTGGCCCGACGCTATCCGCACCAGCTCTCCGGCGGCATGGCGCAACGCGTGGCCATCGCGCTGGCCCTGGCCGGCGAGCCCCGGCTGCTGATCGCGGACGAGCCGACCACCGCCCTGGACGTCACCGTCCAGGCCGAGATCCTCGACCTGCTCCGCGCCCTCCAGGACCGGACCGGCATGGCCGTGCTGATCGTCACCCACGACTGGGGTGTCGTTGCCGACCTGTGCCGGCGCGCGGTGGTGATGTATGCCGGGCAGGTCGTCGAACAGGCCCTGGTGGAGCCGATGTTCGATCTCCCGCTGCATCCGTACACCTCCGGTCTGATGGCGGCCAACCCGCACCACGCCGGTGCCGGCGGCACGCTCTTCACCATCCCGGGCACGGTGCCCGCCCCCGGGGACCGGCCGCACGGGTGCCGATTCGCCCCGCGCTGCCCCCGCGTGACCGACGCGTGCACGCATGCCCCGGTCGCGCTCGCCGAACCGGAACCCGCCCGGTGGACACGCTGCGTCCATGCCGGACACCTGCTCGCGGAGGGAACCCGCCGATGACCGACCTCCTGCACATCACGGATCTGGCAGTCGAGTTCCGCCAGGGTCGGGGCATCGCGCCACTGCGTGCGGTGGACGGTGTCTCGCTGGGCATCGGGGCGGGCGAAACGGTGGGCCTGGTCGGGGAGTCCGGCTCGGGGAAGTCCACCATCGGCCGGGCCGTGCTCGGCTTGAACCCGGTGCACTCGGGCCGCATCCGGTTCGAGGGCGTGGACATCACGCACGCCACGCGCAACACCCGCCGCGGGCTCGCGGACCGCCTCCAGGTCGTCTTCCAGGACCCGTACTCGTCGCTGAACCCCGCCCGCACGATCGGGCAGACCCTGGCCGAACCGCTCCTGGTCCACGGACGATCGAAGCGGGTACCGATCGAGGAACGGGTCGCGGAGATGCTGGAGCGGGTCGGCATGCCCGCCGACACCGCGCGCCGCTACCCGGGTCAGTTCTCCGGCGGACAGCGGCAACGCATCGCGATCGCCCGGGCGTTGATGATCTCTCCTCGGCTGGTGATCTGCGACGAACCGGTCAGCGCGCTCGATCTGTCCATCCAGGCCCAGGTGATGAACCTGCTCGCCGACCTGCAACGCGAGTTCGGGCTCGGCTACCTCTTCATCGCACACGACCTGCCGGTGGTGCGGCATCTGTCGCACCGCATCGTCGTGTTGTACCGGGGCCGGGTGATGGAATCCGGCGACGCCGAGGAGATCTACTCGGACCCGGCGCACCCCTACACCCGGGCGCTGCTGGCCGCCGTGCCCGAACCCGACCCCCGAGCCCAACGGGCCCGTCGGCAGGGCCGAACGGACGCGGTCGCGGTGCGGCCACCGGGGCTCACCGGGTGCGTCTTCGCCCACCGTTGCACGTACGCCGTGGAGATCTGCCACGTGGAGCGTCCGGTGCCGCTCACGCTCGCGGTCACCGCTGCGGGCCGGCTTCGGGCCGACCGTTCGGTGGCCTGTCACCGTGCCGCCGAACTGAACCCACATCCGCACCGGCAGCCGCAACCGCATCGGTAGCCGTAGCCGTAGCCGCATTCGCATTCGCATTCGCGGCGGATCGGCTCGGACCCGACCACTCCCGACGCGTCGTCGTCGGGCATCGAGTAAGCGAGGGAATCGTTGTGCGAAGAACACGAATGGCCCGTGCAGTGGCGGCTGTTGCCACCGTCGTATTGCTCGCCGCAGGTTGTGGTGGCGGCTCGTCCGGCGACAAGAGTGGTGGGAAGGGCGGCAAGGGGGACACCCTCACCGTGGTCTCGCTCAGCCCGCCGGCGAGTCTGGATCCGGCCAAGGCGAACGTCGGTTCGGACAACTGGTTCGTGAACCTGTCCTACGACACGCTCCTGCGCCTGGACGAGAAGGGCACGACCCAACCCGGCCTGGCCACCGAATGGGGCTACGTCGGCACCGGCAACACCGACTTCGAGTTCAAACTCCGCGAAGGCGTCACCTTCTCGGACGGATCACCGCTGACCGCCGACAGCGTCGCCGCATCGCTGAACTACGCGCGAAAGAACGGCCTCAACGTCTCCTGGCTGTCCTCCATCGAGTCGGTCACCGCCACCGGGCCGCTGACCGTGCGGATCCACTGCACGACGCCCAACCCGGTGCTGCCGCGCCTGCTCGACAACGTCTCGTTGGTGGGCTCGGTGATCAGCCCGGCGGGTCTGGCCGACCCGGCGAAAATGGGCACCAGGTCCTTCGGCGCCGGGCCGTACGTCCTCGACCCCGGGCAGACCGTGTCCGGCGACCACTACACCTACACGCCGAACGCACGGTACTGGGACAAGACGAAGATCCACTGGAAGAAGGTGGTCGTCAAGGTCATCCCCAACCCGAACTCCGCGCTACAGACCGTCAAAACCGGTCAGGCCGACGCCCTCACCATCACCGCCGGGCAGGTCGACGCCGCGAGATCCGGCGGCCTGACGGTCGCCCACACGCCGATCGTGACGCTCGGAGTCAACCTGGTCGACCGCGCCGGCACGCTGGCCCCGCCACTCAAGGACGTCCGGGTCCGCCAAGCCCTCAACTACGCCGTCGACCGGGCCGCGATCACCAAGGCCGTGGTGCAGCAGTACGGACAACCCACCACGCAGATCGGCCTGCCCGGGGCCGAGGGCTTCACCGCCGAGACCGATCAGCGCTACCCGTACGACCCGGCCAGGGCCAAGCAGTTGCTGACCGAAGCCGGCTACCCGAACGGATTCGCGCTCGACATGGAGACACAGGGTCTGCTCGGCATCGACCTGGTCACCCAGGCTGTGGTCGAGCAATGGAAACGGATCGGCGTGACCGCCAAGGTCACCACCGACACCAGCGTCGGCCAGTGGCTTGCCAACGCCACGTCGAGGAAGTTCGCCGCGGTCGGATTCGGCTACGGAGCCGCGCCCACCTACCTGATGGCGCTGGACTGGCTGCTCCCGCACCCGACCGCGTTCAACCCCTTCGCGTCCCAGGACCCGGAACTCACCCGCAGACTCACGGACGCCGCGAGCGCACCGCTCGACCAGCAGGACGCCAGGTACCAGGAGGTCGTCCGCTACGTGGTCGACCAAAGCTGGTTCGTCTCGGTGATGCGCATGGATGGCATCTACGCCTTCAACGCCAAGAAGCTCACCGGTTTCACGACGGCTCCCAACTACCTTCCCGACATCGCCTGGGTGGTTGCGCCGAAGTAGTCGGGGGTCGGCGGGGGGTGGGGGCGGCGCAGGGTCGGCAGGACGGGGGCGGCACGGCGTCTGCGCCCGTGTCGGCGGCGGGGGCCACGCGGGGTGGGTTGCCCGGTGTGGTCCTCGCCCGGCCGGTGACCGACGATGTGCGTCGGCTTCGCGGTCACGGCGGGGCGCCGATTGCTCCGAACGCACGTGTGGGGTCGCCCACTCGGCCGGGTCGGAATCGATTCAGCCTCCCCGTGGGAGTGATGCGGCGTGCCACGCGACGGATCCGCCTGTCGGCCGCGAAAGGGTGGGGCCGAACGGTCCGTTGGGAAAGGAACTCCTCCCCATGCGTCTCCGCAACACCATGGTCGCCGCACTCGGCGCGCTCGTGCTCGTCGTGACCCTGCCGACCTCCGCCGGCGCCGCCACCGGCGAGTTCTCCTACAAGTACACCGGCCTCAACGGGCAGGCGCAGGAGGCCCGATTGAGCGACCCGCCCAGCCGGGAATGCATCACGCTGCCCGAAGTTGCCGACCCCGATTCGTCGAATCCGGCCCATTCGCCGAGGAACGACACCGACGCCACCGCCACCGTCTTCACCGACGTCGACTGCGAGGGCGACTACTACACCCTCCGCCCCAACGGCGGTTCCGCCTCCGAGCGCCTGAAGCTCCGGTCGGTGGTCTTCAGCTGATCCCGGGACCGGACCACGCACGCCCCCACGCCCCCGCCGGAATCGGGTGAGCCGGAACCTGGCTTTCCGGGGTCCTGCGGGAGGCTTGCAGGTCGCGCGGGTGGCGCATCGGGTCTTGCGCACGGGCGGTTGTACGGCGGATCGTTGCGGATGCGCCGACAACCCCCGTGGTCGGTGCCCGGGCCGCCCGGCGATCTCACCCCCAGTCGTCGGGCGGCTCCTCCGCGACGACTCGGGCGCTCGTGTTCCGGCGATCGGGTGACCGGGTGACCGGCTGAGCAGGTGACCAGGTGATCGAGTGTGCGGCCCGTTGTTGCGCCTCGGGACGGGCGCCTTTCGCCACCGCCACCGCCGCGTCGCGGACGTGGGTTTGCCCCGGTCCGTGCTGATACTCTCCGTGCGGCAAATCAGCCTGTGGTGACCAACCTTCGGGGGTTTCATGCGCTCGTGGCGGCGTTGTCTGGATGCGGCGGGCGTGCGTGACAGCGCACTGCGCGCCGACTACACGGCCGCCGAGCGGTTCATGCGACGCCGGGAGACGGCCGGATGGGCCGCGTTGCGGCTGCTGGCGCCGCCGCAGTTCGCGCCGCACGCGCTCGTCGGCGCCGCGATGGGGTACTTCACGGACGACGTCTGCGACCGCGGTGACGAGGCCGGACGTCGGCGGCGATTCGAGGCGTGGGCCACCCGGGTGCGGGCGGCACTGGACACCGACATCGCGACGCATCCGCTGTTGCGGGCGTACCTGCACGCCGCCCGGGTGCACGGCCTGCCACGCACGTGGGCCGACGCCTACCTGGAGGGCACCCGCGCCGAACTGGACTTTCCCGAGTTCGCGGACGAGGACGCCTACCAGCGCTACGTCGACGCGCTGACCTGGCCGGGCGCGATGCTCAGCACCGGGCTCACCCCGCATCTCGTTCCGGACGAGGAATTCGCGGCATCCGTACGCCTGTTCACCGACGGGTTCCAACGCACCGATCTGCTCTGCGACTTGGCGGACGACCTGGGTGCGGGACGGATGCGGCTGCCGCAATCGGACCTGGAACGGTACGGCGTCACGCGCGCCGATCTGGGATCGGGCCGGGACACGCCCGGCGTACGGGCCCTGCTGGCCGCGACCGCGACCAGCGCGCGTGCCGCGCTCGACGCCGGTGATCGCCTGGTCGGCGACGTGCCGCCGGAGTACCGGCCGCTGGTACGCAGCGTGCTCGCGCTCACCCACCACCGGCTGGACAACGTCTGCGCCATGGGCTCCGCCATCACCCGCCGCCCGGTCCGCGACAACCCGGCCGAGTGCCTGCGCCTGCTCGCCCGCGCCCGCCGCGCGGACCCGCCGCCGCCGCGAGGCCCGAGCCGCTCCGGCTCGCGTACTCCGCAGCGCGCCGTCGTCGAGCTGTACGGATCGCGGCCGTGGGCGCGCTCGCGGCCGGGAAAGGTGACCGCCGGCGGGCCGGATGCGCCGACGCGGTAGGGCGGGGGTGCACCTGCGCCGCGTGCCGCGCGCGCCGAACTTGGCGCGTCCGGCTGCATTGGGTGCGACACGCCGTGTGGTGTCACGATCGTGTCCGACCCATATCGCACAATGGCTCGATGATTCCGGATGACGAGTATCTGTTGAAACTGGGTCGAGTGACGTACAGCCTGGCCCTGCTGGAAAGTGTGGTCCTGGCCGAGCTGGACCAACTTCCCGGTCTGCCGCCGGCATTGGTGACGCGCAAGCTGGCGGGCAAGAGCATCGAGGCGATCGCGCGGGCGCTGACCGACTCCGCGAACACCGGCAAGGTCGCCGACGAGGCGACCCGGGCCTGGCTCCAGGTGGCAGGCGGCGAACTCGCTGCCGCAGGACGCATCCACCACGCGATCAAGCACGCCCGCGCCGCCGAGGAGGGCGAGCAGCCGCACCTGCACCGACGCAGCGGCGAAATCGGCGACGCCGTGGACATCACCACGGCCTGGCTGCAACGCGCCCAGTCCGACCTCGACGACGCCCTGCGCCAGGTTTCCGGAGGCCGAGCAAAGGCCGCCTGAGCACCGCACGAACCAC
Source organism: Embleya sp. L77 (assembly GCF_055557415.1). Lineage (NCBI taxonomy): Bacteria > Bacillati > Actinomycetota > Actinomycetes > Kitasatosporales > Streptomycetaceae > Embleya > Embleya sp. L77. The sequence continues at coordinate 1,017,687 of NZ_CM145710.1, read as the reverse complement.
CGCCACGTAACACCGCCACGCAACACCACCACGCGACACCGCCACGGAGCACGGCGGGCGCGGCAGCACGGAGCCGAAGCCGATCCGAGTCACCGAGTACGGTCCATCGGACTCCCGACTCCCCAGCCGCCGCCCGCCACCCGCGGCCCCCTCCGGCCCCCCGGACCGCCGACGCGACCACGCCCCGCGAGCGGCGAACCGGCCCGAGCGCTCGCCCCCAGGCGGTGACCGGCTTCACCAACGCGTTCCACGGCATGCCGCCGGGCGCGCTCGCGCGAGCCTGTTGTCTGGCCCGGCCGGTGGACGGGGCCTCTGGCCGCCGATGACCTGCGTAGCTACGCCGACGACGGCTTCGTCACCCTTGACGCTCTCCTGGACGCCGACGAAGTGGCCGATCTCATAGCCGAATTGGAGCGAATGCGCGCGGATCCCCGACTGCGGGCGAACGAACGCACGATCCTTGAACGAGGCTCGGACACGGTGCGCTCGATCTTCGAAACCCACCGGCTCAGCGACGTGATGGCCGAACTCGTCGCCCATCCCCGCCTGGTCGAAAACATCGCGACCGTGGCCGCGACTTCCCGCCGTGGCCGGCGCGGTCGCCGTCGCCAACGTTGCTGTTCCTACCAGCGATTCATCAGATAGTGGGAACTCTCGTTTGTCTGCTGGATTGGGCCGGATGGGTGTGAATACGCTCCGTGGCGTCGTCCGAAGGGGGGCGGTGCTCCGGCGGCGTCACGCGTCGGCGCGAATCATGCTCGGCGGTTCCCAGGGGAGTGGACATGAGTTTTGCGGGTCGTAGGACTGTCGCAGTGATGGCGGCGGCCTTGGCGTCGCTGGGCGCGGGAAGCGGTGTCAGCGCGTCCGCGACGACCCCGTCCGGTGCCCCGTGCACCGGAGCGGAATGCCCCGGCCTGAAGCCGACCAGGCTCACCGCGAGTCAGGCCAGCCTCAATGTCACCCAGATGCAACTGGAGAACATCAACGCGATGGCGACCGACGCGGTGACCGGGGAGCCCATCCGCGGTGCGAAGATCGTGTTCGCCACCATGGGTGGCCGTACGTTGGGGATGGCCTATACGGACGGCTCGGGCATCGCCGCGATCTCCGCTCCGGAGAATCTGGGCCCCGGAACCCTCCAGGAGTTGCTGGGCGGGTACGAGGCCGCGCTGGTCGGCGACGGCATCCACGCCCCGGTCGGAGCGCACGGAGCGATCACCGTCGGCACCGATCAGGGTCCCGGTCTCCCCAGCGGCCCTTGCGCCATCTGCAGCGATCGCACGCTCAAGCAGGACGTGGTCCCGGTCGACTGGAGTCGATAGGGATGCGGATCTTCCACCGGCGCTCCCGGGCGGCAGCCGACCCAGTGTTGTCGGCCCCTCATTCGGCCGACGACGGTATCCCGGCCCCTCGTACGGCCGGCCACGGTCTCCCATCCCCTCGTACGGCCGGCGTGCCGGAGAGTGGCGCCGTGGCTCCGGTCGGCGCGGTCAACGGCTACGAGGTCCTGGCGACCGTGGCCGCGCTGCCCGTCAGCACCTGGCGCTACCTGTGGGAGGCCGAGGACGTGCGCCACCTCGGGCCGATGGCCCAGGACTGGCACGCCGCCTTCGGCTTCAACCAGGACGACACCAGGATCCCCGTCGTCGACGGCCTCGGCGTCGCCCTGGTGTGCGTCCAGGCACTGCACCGCCGCGTGGAAGAACTCGCGTCCGAGGTGGATCGGCTACGAGAAGCCGCGAGCGTGAACGCGTCCGAAGGCGGAACACCATGACCGGGCAGGACACCTTGGCGGAACACGACACCATGACGGGATCACCCGAGGGGACGGAGACGGATCGGCCCGAGGGGACGGATCGCCCGTCGGCGGTGTGTACGGACGCGATCTGGCGGCTTCCGGTGACGGTCTGCCGCATCACCCGATTCCTGGGTGAGCGTACGGCCGGCGCCCTGCTGGAGCGCGCCATCGCCTCCGTCGGCGACATGTTGCGGCCGTCCATGGTGGGAGATCGGGAGGTGGTTCCCGACATTCGCCGGTCCCGCTCGTGCCAGGACTTCGCCGCGCCGGAGTTGATGTCGGCCATCGATGAGGTGTTGGAGGCGGTCGAACACACCCTGGGAGTCTCCTGCCGACACACCGACCCCAGCTACAGCCTCAACGTGCACAACGACGGCGACTTCTACCGGCCGCACCAGGACAGCAGCTCCGAGTTCGAGCCCCGACGTCTGCTCACGTTCGTGTATTACCTGCATCGCACACCCCGGCCCTTCGGCGGCGGCGAACTGCGCGTGTTCGACGCTGTGTTGCCGCTGCACACCGACACGGCCGGCGAGTGGCAGGAGCGCAGTTGGCGGGACTGGCAGCCCGAGCACGACAGCATCGTGTTCTTTCGCCCCACCGCCTGGCACGAGGTACGGCCGGTCGACTGCCCGAGCCGGCAACACGCGGACAGCCGCTTCGCCGTCAACGGCTGGCTGTGCAGCCCCGACCCCGAGAGCTGCGCGAACAACGCGAGTGGGTAAGCCTCGTCGTCCTCGACGCCGCGGCTTCGCCGGTTATGCCATAGCGCCCTGCGGCGACCCGTCCTCCGGCCCCGACGGCCGATCCGCGGCGAGAGTGTTTGCCACCGTCGTGCAGGCGAGTCGGGCCACGGAGCGCAGCTCGGCGTCGGAAGCCCCGGCACGGCTCAGTACGGCCAACGACTGGTTGACGGCGACGACGAACATGGCGAGTTCGTCGAGCGTTCGGGCGTCGACCGGGGAGCCCGACGAATCCGGGGACTCCGACGAATCCGGGGAGCCCGACGAGTCCGAGGAGCCGGACGAGTCCGGGAAGTCCGACGAATCCGAGGCGTCCGAGGAGTCCGAGGCGTCCAAGGCGTCAGACGAGCCCGACGACACCGACGAGCGCGCCAGTGCCCCCCGCACCCGCCGGCGCTGGACGTCGAGCAGACCCCGCACCCGAATGCCGATCTCCTCACTCAGCATCGGTGACTGAGCGGCGGACTGGACGATGAGGCACCCGGCGGGGACCGACGGGTCGGCGATACGACTCAGGACGACGTCGAAGAACGCCCCGACCGCGCGCACCGGATCATCGGGGTGAGCCGCAAGCGCCTCCTCGAACCGCGTGCCGTAGATCGACGCATAGAGGTCGAGGCACCGGCCGAACAGGGCGTCCTTGTTGCCGAAGGTGCCGTACAGGGAGCCGCGGCCCAGGCCGGTGGCCGAGGTGAGGGCATCGAGTGAGGCATCCGCGTACCCGCGCTGCCAGAACACGCGCATGGCCTGATCCAGGGCGGCGCCGACATCGAACTGCTTCCGGCCGGACAGCGTGCACCTCCCGTTTCGGGTTCCTATGATGAGCCTATCCCCATCTTGGATCGATCGGTCAAATTATCTTTGACCGATCGATCCAAGATGACTAGCGTGGCGACGACCGGTGCTTCCTCACCCGTTTCCGCACCGGTTCCCACCCGAAAGGCCGCCCGATGACCGACGACCTTGCGCCAGACGTCCACACAGGGACCCGACTGCCGACGCCGGAAGGCCCCGGTTCCGTCTCCCGAGTCCCCAACCTCCCGGCCGGATTCACCGACACCTTCACCAGCCGGTACGTGGACACCGGCGAACTGCGGCTGCACGCCGTCACCGGCGGCGAAGGCCCCGCACTGCTGTTGGTCGCCGGCTGGCCCCAGACCTGGTACGCATGGCGCCTCCTGATGCCCGCGCTGGCCCGGGAGTTCCATGTCGTCGCGGTCGATCCGCGCGGTGTCGGGCTGTCCGACAAGCCCGTGGACGGGTACGACACCGGCACGCTCGCCCGCGACCTGGTCGCGCTGATGGACGCGCTCGGGCACGGGCGCTTCGCCATGGTCGGTCACGACATCGGGATGTGGACCGGCTACGCCCTGGCCGCGGACCACCCCGACCGGCTCGACCGCCTGGTCGTCGCCGAGGCCGCGATCCCGGGACTGTCCCCGTCACCCCCGCTCTTCGGCAGCCGGGAGGCCAACAACCGACTCTGGCACTTCGGCTTCAACCGACTCGCCGACGTCAACGAGCAGTTGGTCAGCGGACGGGAACACCTCTACTTCGGCCACCAGTTCGCCTCGAAAGCCGCGAAGGCGCTGCCCGAGTACGCCGTCCGACATTACGTCGACACCCTCGCCGCCGACCCGGAAGCCCTGCGCGCCAGCTTCGAGTTCTACCGGGCACTCGATACGACCATCGAACAGAACCAGGAGCGCAGGACTCGACGGCTGAACATCCCCGTCCTGGCCATCGGGGGAGCGGAGAACGCGGGCGAAGCGGTCGGCGCGACGATGAGGCTCGCCGCCGACGACGTGCAGAGCGTGGTCATCCCCGAATGCGGCCACTACCCCGCCGAGGAAGCCCCGGAGGCGACGTTGTCCGCGCTGACCACGTTCCTGGCCCCATACCGAGCCAAACGAACCACACCGGAACCTCCCACCCGAAACACGTAACACCCCACCTCCGCAGCCCAGCCCAACGATCTCGCGTCGACAAGAACGCCACGACCCGCCCTCTCCTCGCCACCATCCCCACGCGGGCGGCCGCGCCGACATCCACCGGACACGGCCTATGCGGCGTCGCGTTCGTAGCGGCCGAGATCGGCGATGTGCATGGCCCAGGTCAGGAACGCGGTGTGGTTCGGGAAGTTCGCCGGCAGATCGGCCGGTGTCGCGTGCGGGTCGATACTCGAGAACGTAGCCACGCGGCGGTAGTTGTCGGCGTCGGTAGCATCGATCAGGTCGCACAGGCCCAGATGGCACCAGTCCGCATGGAGAGCGTTGTAAGCCGACATGATCGGGGCTACCCGCGCCCGGATGGCAGCGACCTCGGCGGGCCCAAGGCCGACCTCGCCGAGCCGCAGGGCCGTGGCCTCCTGGAGTCGGTCGCCGAACTCGGTGTCGACGAAAGGCTCGAGAAGGTCGGCCCAGACGTCCTGGCGCCGCCGTCGAGGGACGCCGGTTGCGGCACAGAACTGCTCCAACGTCTCGCGCTGAACAGCCGATACGAACACCGTGAGCCCCGAGACGGTGCGGATCTCCGGCGGCGCCGCGTCAGGATCGGCGTCCCGGATCGCCGCCACGGGGAGCAGCCCCTCCTCGACCAGGACGGCGACCAGCGGATCCGGATCGGGCACGAGGATCCGATCCCGGTCGACCACCGCGAAGTTCCCCATCCGGTTATGGCGGTCACCGCCGATCGAAGTTGCAAGGCGCAAGGCAAGGCAGGTCAACCGGTTCGTTCCCGATCCCCGCCCCGCCGGGCCACCGACCGGCCCGAAGCCGCTCGGGCAGCCCTCGTCACGGCCCGGCCGTGCCGATCGGGACGAGCGCCGGCCGGTTCTTGACTTGTCATCGCATACGGAAACGCAACGCGGATGACCTTTCGAGGAGGTCCGCCTGTGCCCCCTCGACATGCACGACCACGTAAGGCTCGATAAACGATAATCTGATTAACAGGCCCTAGCAGTAAGGAGCCGACCTGCAAACGGACATCCGCACTCGACAGGTCCGGGGCGATCGGCGCCGGTGGATGGGTGAGAGGGTGTCGTCGTGACGGAACCGAAGACTTTCCCGGCGCATCTGCGGCAGGCCGCCACCGGCATCCTGGTGCTTGCATGCTCGCAGACGAGGCGTTCGTGCTTGCCGACCGGCGGGTGGTCCGGCCGGCCGGAGGGTTGGTCGACCGTTTCGGACACTGGAGATCACCGGCTGGGCGTCGACGGCCGTATCGATGTGCCCAAAGTCGTAGCCGGCAGGCGGAGTTCGTTTCACCGGACGGCTGCGGGTGGAGGGTCTTGGCTTGGGATACCCCCGGGTTACCGCAGATCGGTGAGGAGGCCGTCGAGGGCTTTGGTGAGTGCTGCGGAGTTCGCCGGGTCGAACCATGTGGTGCGGATGCGTTCGTTGCTTCCGTTCGGGGTCTCGTGGTCGGCGGCGAGTTGTTGCAGCGAGCGAGTCTCGTCGCTCAGGGTGCGGCCGACGCCCTGGAAGAGCCCGCGGACGTAGCGGTCGGCGTCGGCGGAGGCGATGCCGTGGCCGACGGCCCAGGATGCGAGCGTGGCGAGATACGCGTAGTGGGTGGTCAGCGTCCCGGTGAGCGCGGAAAAGACGTCGAAGGCCGCCTCGTCCGCGACCGGGAGGGCCCCGCCCAGGTACTCGAAGAGGGGATCCACCACCGGGTGCGAGGGGTACGTCACCGTGACGCAGCGACGTTCGCGGATGGAGGGCAAGGGGATCGCCCGTACCAGCGGCGCGTCGGTGGCCAAGGTCCGGCGCAGGTCGTCGTTGGCGACGCCGGCCATCACGTTGACCACGGTCTTGTCGTCGTCCACCCGCACGTCGGCGAGGGCTTCGTGCCGGTCCTGGCGGCGGACGGCGATGATCACCACCTCCGAGCGGTCCACCACCTCCTGGTTGTCGGCGCAGACCCGTACGCCCTCGTAGCGCGATGACAACTCCGCGGCCGCGCGGGCTCCCCGGGGCGACAGGAACACCTCCGGCGACTGGTCGACCCCGTCGCACAGGCCCGCCACGATGGCCCGGCCGATCTCGCCCACTCCGATGATGCCGATGCGCTTCACTGCTTCTTCCTCCGTGGTGGGTGGTGGTTTCGGGTCCGCCCTCCGAAGCAGCATGACCGCCACAGGAGCGCCGCCGGACAGGGAACGACCCGGCCGCCCACCCCGGTGTCGGCGGCAGGCCGGTCCCAGCCTGCCGGCTCGGCTCAGTCCGTCGTCGCCGGCGTGTACGTCACGTGCAGCACGCCGTTGTCGATGGCCTGACTGCCCGCGAGCTCGAGCTTGGTCTCCGGGGCGCCTTCCGGGAACAGCCGCGGGCCGGTGCCGAGCGCGATCGGGTAGACCAGCAGGTGCAGTTCGTCGACCAGGCCGTCGGCGAGGAGTGCGCGGACGAGGGTGCCGCTGCCGCTGACGTAGATGTCTCCGTCGATGCTCTCCTTGAACCGGCGGATGGCTTCCGCGTCGTATGCACCGAGCACGGTCGAGTTGTTCCAGTCCGCCTGCTTCAGCGTCGAGGAGACGACGTACTTGGGGGTGTCGTTGAAGAACGGCGCGCCCGGGTCGTCCTCGGCGGTGCGCGTGGACCAGGCCGGGGCGAACTCCTCGTACGTGGTGCGGCCGAGCAGGATCGCCGTGCACGAGGCCATGAAGCCGCCGATCGCCTCGCCGAGGGCCGGCGTGAACCCGTAGTCCATGGTCCACATCGGCGCGCCGATGACGCCGTCGACGGTGGTGAACTCGTGCACCTTGATCATGCCCATGGTGTGCTCCTTCGGTGGTGAACCCGGCTGTACCACGCACGTTCCGTGCGGCCGGTGTTCTCTCGTGCTCTCGTCGTGTCGAGGGGTAGACGAGCGGCGCCGACAAAACTCATCGGCCGTCTCGTCGTTGTCACCCGGGGCACATCACAAAAGCACGCTCGACCGACAACCGCCGGACGCGGCGCGGCGTGGCGTGGCACGGCCTGCCGGGCGCAGCCGATCACCCGGTTCGGCGGCGTGCGGCCGTTTCCCGGTGCCGGGACGGGCCGGGTCGCAAAGAGGCCGACCCGCGCGGCGGGAGGAAATCGTGTGGCGGTGGGATATGGCGTCGGGGCGGGTATTTGGGGGGCTGGTCGGGGTGGGGGCTTGGGAGGTTTGGTCAGGGGGTTGGTTCGGGTGGGGGGTTGCTTGGTGGTGGGGTGGTGGAGGTGGGGAGGGTGAGGATCATGGTCAGGCCGCCGCCGGGGGTGTCCTCGGCGGTGAGGGAGCCGTTCATGGCTTCGGCGAATCCGCGGGCCACGGCAAGTCCCAGGCCGACGCCGCGGCTTCGTGGGGCGTCGCCGTGGCGGGCGAAGGCTTCGAAGACGCGGTCCTTGGCGTCGTCGGGCAGGCCGGGTCCGCGGTCGACCACGCGCAGTTCGATGCGGTCGTGGACCGCCTTCGCGGCGACGACCACGGGTGTCTCGGGTGGGGTGTGCAGGACGGCGTTCTCGACCAGGTTCGCCACCACCCGGTCCAACAGTTCGCCGTCGGCGCGCACGGTCGGCAGGGTGTCGGGTACCGACACCCGTACGGCCGTCCGCGCGGCCCTGGCCACCGCACCCGGGACCACCTCGTCCAACGCGATGTCGCTCGGCAGCGGTTCGATCGTGCCCATCCGCAGTCGGCTCATGTCGAGCAGGTTGCCGATCAGTTGGTCGAGCCGGTCGGCGCCCGTCTCGATGGTGGCGAGCAACTCGGCCCGCTCGGTGCGCGTCCAGCGCACCTCGCGCGAACGCAGGCCGGATACACCGGCCTTGATCGCGGCCAGCGGCGCGCGCAGGTCGCGGGCGACGATCGCGAACAGGGCGGTGTCCACGCTGTGGCCCTCGCCGAGTCGGCGCGCCTCCGCCGCCTCGGCGACCAGGGTGCGTCGTTCCAGTACCAGTGCGGCCTGTGCGGCGAACGCGCCCAGGACACGACGCGTGTCGGCGGGCAACGCGCTGCCGGACAACACCAGCGCGAGTGACTCGTCCACGGGGACCTCGACGTCCGCCTTTTCGGGCCGGGTCGGCGGATTGGGGCCGATCGAGCCGACGCTTTCCCAGGATTCGCAGGGCCCGTCGCGTTGGAGCACGGCGACCGACTCCACGTCGAACGTCTCCCGGACCCGTTCGAGCAGCGCGGGCAGTGCTCCTTCGCTGCGCAGGACGCTGCCGGCCAGGAAGCTGAGCGTGTCCGCCTCGGCCTGACTGCGCGCGGCCTGTTGGGCGCACCGCGCGGCCAGGTCGACGACCGACGCCACCGCAAGGGCGATGACGACGAAGATCACGAGGGACAGGATGTTGCCCGGCGCGGCGATCTTCAGGGTGTGCGTCGGCGCGGTCAAGTAGTAGTCCAGCAGCAGGGATCCGACCACGGCGGTGACCACCGCCTGCCACAGGCCGCCGAACAGGGCGACCCCGACGGTGAGCGCCAGGAACAGGAGCATGTCTCCGGGCAGCGCCACACCACCCCGCATCGGCACGAGCACGGCGGCCGGTATCAGTGGTCCGAGAAGGGCGACCGCCCAGCTTGCGACGGCTCGCCACCGGGCGGTGGTCGAGCGTTTGGGCGTGGAGTCCCGGCCGCGGCCGATGTGTTCGTGGGCGACGATGTGGGTGTCGATGTCGCCGGAGTGGGCGGCGACGGTGGCGCCGATGCCGGGGCCCAGGACGGACTGCCAGGATTTGCGCCGGCTGCCGCCCAGGACGATGTGCGTGGCGTCCACCCCGCGGGCGAAGTCGAGCAGGGCGCCGGGTACATCGTCGCCGACCACGGAGTGGAACGTGCCGCCCAGCGAGTCGACCAATCGGCGCTGACGGGCCAGGTTGGCCGGCGAGCCCCCGGACGGGGAGTTGCTGCGGGCGACGTGTATCGAGAGCAGTTCCCCGCCGGGGGACGCCCGCCCGGCGATCCGCGCCGCACGGCGGATCAGCGTGTCGCCCTCGGGGCCGCCGGTCAGCGCCACCACGACCCGCTCCCGGGCCGGCCACGTCGCGTCGATCCCGTGCGCGTGGCGGGGTTCGATTCCGCGGCTGTGGCGGTGGTCGGGCCCGGAGGCATGGGGGTGGCCCGTTCCGGGGGCGTGGGGGTGGTCGGTCCCGCGGTCGTGGCAGTGATCGGGCACGGGATCGCGTAGGTGCTCGTGGCGGTGATCGTGTAGGTGCTCGCCCACCCGGTCCGCGACCCACAACAGCGCCAACTTCCGCAACGCCGCCAGGTTTCCGGGCCGGAAGTAGTCCGCCGGTGTGGAGCCCACGGTCTCGGGCGGGTACACGTTCCCGTGCGCGAGCCGCCGCTGTAACGCCTCCGGCGTCAGATCCACGAACTCGACCTGGTCGGCACGACGTACCACGCCATCGGGCACCGTTTCGTGCTGCGCCACGCCGGTGATCGACTCGATCATGTCGTTGAGCGATTCGAGGTGTTGCACGTTCACCGTCGAGATCACGTCGATTCCCGCGTCGAGGATCTCCTCGACGTCACGCCACCGCTTCGCGTTGCGCGAACCCGGCACATTGGTGTGCGCGAGCTCGTCCACCAATGCCACCCGGGGCCGACGGGTGATCACCGCGTCCACGTCCATCTCGGCGAACGAAGCACCCTGATGGGACAGTTGCCTTCGCGGCACGACCTCCAACCCGTCGAGCATCTGCTCGGTGTGCGCCCGCCCGTGGCACTCCACCACCCCGACCACCACATCGGTCCCGCGCGCGAGTCTGCGATGCGCCTCGTCGAGCATCGCGTACGTCTTGCCCACCCCGGGCGCCGCACCGAGATAGACCCGTAACCTGCCCCGTCGAGGGGCTTCGACGGCGGGTCCACCGGCCCCCGAGACAGCGGGATCCGGCCGGATTCCGACCTGTCCGTGTGACACCCGCACCCATCCTTTCCGAACGTCGACGCGAGGCGACGTGACGTGACCCGACGCGGGCCGACCCGGGTCGGGTCACCCCGACCCGACCCGAACACGACCCGACGCGGGCCGACACGAGCCGAGCCGGGCAAGGTCGAACTCGACCCGCCGCCCCGCGTGTTGCCTGCTACTCCGATACCGGCCTCGCACATTGTCGTTCACGCCACACGGGCGAACGCAGGCCCGAATCACGCCGGTTGCCATCCGCTCGCCCACATCGCCCGGTTCGTCCCGAGCACCCGAGCACCCGAGCACCCCAGCTCCTTCGGTGACCGCCCGGGGCGTATCGACTCCGGGTTCCACCGGCAGTCAGGATGGCTGGACCTGGTCGAAGAGGGCGAGGGCTTCGGCCGGGTTCGGGCTGACGAGGCGTTCCAGACCGGCCATGGTGAACTCCGCCCACCGGCCGGCCCGTGCCCACATCCGTTCCTCGAAGGCACGGACGGCCTCGTCCGGATCCGCGGGGTCGGCGGCGAGCAACTCGGCGAGTTCGGCGCCTTCCAGCATCGCGAGGTTCGCGCCCACTCCCAAGGGGGGCATCAGATGGGCGGCGTCGCCCAGCAGCGTCACCCCGGGGACGTGCGTCCAGGTGTGGGAGACGGGCAGGACGTGGAGGGGGCGGTGGACGAATGCGGTGCCGTGGCGGAGGAGGTCGAGGACGGGTGCGGCCCAGCCGTCGAACAGAGCCAGCAGGCTCGAGCGCAGGGCCTCGACGTCGGCCGGGTCCAGGTCCGCGTGCCAGTCCAGCGGGGCGCGGAACTGGGCGTACACCTTGACGTGGCCGCCGCTGTTGCGCTGGGCGACGAGGGCTCGGTTCACGCCGTACACGGCCAAGGAGCCGTCGCCGATCATCCGGGCGAGGTCGGGGTGGCGGGTGTCGACGTCGTCCAGGGAGGTCTCGACCGCGGTGATGCCGGTGTAGTGCGGCGTCACCGACGAGACCGCCGGGCGGACCCGGGACCAGGCGCCGTCGGCGCCGACCACGAGGTCGAACGTCTCCTGTCGCCCGTCCGCGAAATGGACCGCCACGCCGTCCCCGGTCCCCGGCGCCACCTGCGTCACGCCCTGCCCCCACCGGACGTCGAGAGGGCCGAGCAGCAGGTCACGGAGTTGCCCGCGGTCGATCTCGGGATTGGCCCGGTCATCCGGGCGCGGTTGCCAGTCGCGCAGGACGGTCCCGTCCGTGTCCAGGATGCGCATGGCCTGCCCCTCGGGACGAGACAGCGCCTGGAACTCCGCGAGCAGCCCCGCCTTGTCCAGTGCGAGCTGGCCCAGCCCTTCGTGCAGGTCCAGCGCGCCGCCCGAGGGGCGGGCGTCGGGGGTGGGATCGCGTTCGAGGATGGTGACGGGGTAATCATGGCGGTGCAGGACGCGGGCGAAGGTAAGGCCGGCAGGGCCGCTCCCGACCACGGCGATACGATGTCTCATGTCGATACACTGTATTGTGCCATTACGATGTATCGCAAGTACGGTGTGACCATGACTGTGTGGGACCGACCGGAGCCGCCGACTCGCCCCGTGCCGCTCGACCGGGAGCGGATCGTCGCCGCCGCCATCGCACTGGCCGACGAGGGCGGGCTCGAGGCGGTGTCGTTGCGCAAGGTCGCCGCCCGACTGGACGCCGGCCCGATGCGGCTGTACGGATACATCTCCACCAAGGAGGAGTTGCTCGACCTCATGGTGGACGAGGTCTACGCCGAGATTCTCCCCGAGGAGCAGCCCGGCGACTGGCGGGAGGCGCTGCGCATCCTCGCCCACCGCACCAGGCTGGCCGCCCTCCGTCACCAATGGCTGGCAGACCTGCTCGGCGGCCGCCCGACCCTGGGCCCCAACGCCCTCGCCGTGTCCGAGACCACGCTGGCCGCCCTCGACGGCCTCGCCGACATCGACACCGTCATGCGCGCCGTGGAGACCGTCGGCGCCTACTTCACCGGCGCGATCAGGCGCGAGATCGCGAACCTGCGGGCCGAGCGCGCCACGGGCCTGTCCAAGCGCGACTGGCAGCGCGCCTTGGGCCCGCATCTGACGAGGATGCTGGCCACGGGCCGCTTCCCGGCACTGGCCAGGGCGGTGTACGACGGCACGGAGGTGGACGCCGAGGTGTCCTTCGCGACCGGCCTGGACTGGGTCCTCGACGCCGTGGGCGCCAAACTCGCCCGGCCACCGGCGTGACGCTCGGCTCTTGCCGCATGTGAGCGAGGGCGGGGCGCTCTTGCCGCGTGTGAGCGAAGGCGGGGCCGGTGCGCACGGGCCGTGCGGGCTTGCGCCGTCGCCGTCGCCGGATCCGCCCGCTCGTCCCCGAACGCCCGCGACTGCGGGATGGGGCCGAGCAGGCTTCGGTGCCTGCGGTCGCCGGGCGCGGGCAGGCCGGCGACCTCGGCGATCGCGACCCCTGCCCCACCCGCCCGGCCCCGGTGCTCCCTCACACCTTCGTGGGCAGGAACGCAGCCAGCATCGGGACGAGGAGGTCCGTGCGGCTCGGCACCTGCATGTGGGTGGTGTTCGGGAGGATCGCCAGGTGGGCGTCGGGGATGAGTTCGTGCATGCGTGCGGCGTGCTCGATCCGGATGAAGTCGGTGTCGCCGATGACCAGGAGGGTGGGGGCGGTGATCGAACGCAGTTCGTCCTCCGTCCACTCGACGAAGCCGTGGGCCAGCGGCTGGAGCTTGGTCAGGGTGGTCTCGAAGTGGGCGGGGTCGGGGGCGACCCGGGCGTAGGCCTCGACCATCGCGGCGAAGTCGGCGGCGGTCGGCAGGCGCGGGGAGGTCTGCTCGGGCGCGGTGATCTCCGCGTGGAAGCCGTCGTGCCGGTAGTGCGTAGCGAGCAGGACGAGGTGGTCGATCCGCTGCGGGTGGCGTACCGCGGTGCGCAGTGCGACCAGACCGCCGAAGCTGAAGCCGAGGAAGTCGGCGCGTTCGATGCCCAGATGGTCCAGCAGCGCGACGATGTCGTCGGAGAAGACCTCCAGCGACATCGTGCGGTCGCTGTCCGCGGTGTGGCCGTGGCCCTGGAGTTCGACCGCGATCACGCGGTGGTTCGCGGCGAGCACGGGCAGCAGAGCGGCGAAGCTCAGGTCGATGGTCAGCGCGCCGCCGTGCAGCAGGACCAGCGGCGGCCCGTCGTCGCCGTGCAGCTCGTAGTACAGCTCGATGCCGTTCACCGGGGCGTATCCGACGGTGGGGGCGCTGGACGTCATCGTGCTCTCCTCGGGAGGTGTGGGACTGCGTTCACATGATTGGACCCCCCGTCGCCCCGAAACTCATCGCGGCACACCCGACCGGTCTTCGGCCGAGTGCGATCGCGCCGCCCGCCCGCTGCGACGCCTGGACGCTCCCGCTGCCTCCGCGCGCGGCCCACGGTGCACCGAGCCCGCGGTCCCCGCCGACCGAGGCGGGCCGTGCCGTGGTGGCCTACCGTTGAAGATGGTCATTTCATATCAAATCGGTCAGGGGTTGGTATGCGGGCGACGTGGAAGGGCGCAATCTCGTTCGGACTGGTGAGCATCCCGGTCCAGCTGTATCCGGCGACGTCCGAGCACCGCTCGCCGGGGCATCAGGTGCATCGCGAGGACGGCGGCCGGATCCGCTACAAGCGGGTGTGCGAGCTGGACGGCGAGGAGGTCGTGTATGCGGACATCGCCAAGGCGTACGAGGCCGCGGACGGTCGCCAGGTCGTCCTGAGCGACGAGGATCTGTCCGAGCTGCCGCTGCCGAGCAAGAAGGTCGTTGACGTGCTGGCCTTCGTGGACGAGGCCGAGATCGACCCGCTGATGTTGTCCAAGCCCTACTACCTGGGGCCCGCGACGCCGGCAGCGGCCAAGCCGTACGTGCTGATCCGCGAGGCGCTCGCCGGGCAGTCCCGGGCGGCGGTCACGAAGATCACCCTCTCCACGCGCGAGAGCCTGGCGCTGGTTCGCGCCCAGGGCGAGATCCTGACCCTGCAGACCATGTTGTGGCCCGACGAACTGCGCGCACCCGAGGGCATCGCGCCGACCGAGAACGTCACCATCCGCCCGCAGGAGATGAAGATGGCCGCCTCGTTGATGGACACCCTCAGCGAGGACTTCGACCTGGGTGAGGTCCACGACGACTACCAACGGGCCATGGATGCCCTGGTCGAGGCCAAGGCCACCGGCACGCACCCGGAGGAGGCGGTCGTCAAGGAGGCGAGCGAGAGCAACGTGGTCGACCTGATGTCCGTGCTCACCGCGAGCGTCAAGGCCGCCGAGAAGGACCACCCCAAGCCGGCGAAGCAGACGGACACCAAGACACGCGCGACGACGAAGGGCCGGACGACGGCGAAGGCCGCGAGCGGCCGCGCCTCGGCGAAGAAGAGCACGACCACGCGGCCGGGCAGGAAGACGGGCTGAACGCGCTGCCACGGTGGGCCGTCGGCGTGGCGTGGGCCGTCAGGCGGGGTCGGCCGACTCCTGTGCGAGGGCGGCCAGCGCGGCCAGCCTGAGCAGGTCGCGATCGGGCGCACGGTCCGCACCCGCGGCGGCACGCGCGGTGATCAGCGCCCGCATGGCGGACAGGCGGGCGGCCCGGCCGCGGTGCAGCGCGTCCTCGTCGCCGGCTTCGGCCGCGCGCAGGCAGGCGAGGTGGGCACGCTCGAACCCGAGCTGGACGTCGAGCAACGGCAGCAGACGCTCGGGCAGGCGATCCGACGGGCTGTTGGACGGGCGATCGGACGGGCTGTCGGGCAATCGTTCGGACATGTGTTCGAGAATAGGGCCTGTGGCTCGAACGCGTCGCCCGGTGCACGAGTCCCGTCTCGCCAACCTCGCCACTCGCGCTTCGGGCCGGCGAGGATGGCATCGTGTACGAGGACGGCGCGCATGCGTACGACGCGCAGGACGCGGACGACGACCACGGTGACGTTGCGAGGAGGGGCGAGTCGATGCCCGGGGAGTCCGATTCGGTCATGCCGAGTTCTGAGCCGGAGCCGGCCCACATCGACGCTTTGGCGCGCGCGAACATGGTCGCGTTCGCGGCCGAGCTCGTTGCGCGTGGCTGCGCGGCCGAGGGGCTGGTCGATCCGGACGCGGCCGAGGAGGACGACGAAGGGCGGCCCGAATACCGCCTGTTCGTCGTTCGGCCGAATGCGAGCATGGAGCACTGGATCGCCATGCCCGGCGTGGAACTCGCGGTGGTCCGCGGGGCCGAGCCGAGCAGCCCCTGGTCGATCGAATGCGACACCGACTCCTACGCGTGGGCCGACCTGGTGCAGGAACTCGCCGATGAGGCGGTCGGGGTGGTCGCCTTCGCCCGGACCCTCGCGCTGTTCCGATCCGAACTCGCCCAGCGCGGCCTGGCGTTGCGGGACGACGAGGTGAACGTCGACGTGGACGCGTGCGGCGGCGGCTACGAGGCGTTCAAGCTGCGTACGCCCGCCGGGGTGGTCCGGCTCCACGTCCCGGACCGGGAGGTGGGACCGGGTTCGCGCGCGGAGGTGTTCGTGAACGGACACGGGTACGTCTACGAGCAGGCGATCGAGGCCGTCATCGACGCGGCGACACGGGCGCCTTCGGCGTAACGGGTCCCGGGAACGAGCGGCGGCCCCGCCCAGCGGCCCGTTCACCCGTTCCGCGTTCACCTGTTCACCCGTTCCTCCGACCGCGGTCCTCGGCCGGCGGTCACGCCGGGCGTTGCGCACTGACGGCCCGTCAAGACCTCGCTCGATTCGCGCCTGAAGAGGGGACTTACCTCCACCGACTTGCCCGGCCGTCTCCCCGCATACTGGCGACGCGGCCATGCGGCCGATGTACCGAAGCCGTGGAGAAGGGCACAGGGCCGATGATTCATGCGGATTCGGGGGCTGAAGCGCGGTTGCGTGGGTTGAGCGGGGGCTTCTCCCTTTCGGAAGGGTTCGTCGCACTGCGGCGATCGCTGGTGCTGTGGTGGCTGTCGTTCCTGGCGGCGCTGTTGTCGTTGGCGGTCTCGGTGGTCGTGTCGTTGCTCGGTACCGGTCTGGGTCTGCTCCTGCTGGCGCCGGTCGTATGCGCGGTGCGGCGGCTTGCGGATCGGCAGCGTGCGCTGGCGGATCGGTGGTCGAACGTGCGGATCCCGGCCTGCTACCTGCCCAGGCCCGAGCCGATTCCCGGTGGGCGCGGCTTCTTTGCTCGGCTCCGGTGGATCGTCCGGGATCCGCAGACCTGGCGCGACTGGCTCTGGTTGGTGCTCGACCCGATCGTCGGCGCCACGCTCGTGGCCGGGCCGAGTGTGCTGGTCCTCGGCGGATTCTGGGCGAT
The DNA here is from genome assembly GCF_055557415.1 of Embleya sp. L77. Taxonomy (NCBI): domain Bacteria; kingdom Bacillati; phylum Actinomycetota; class Actinomycetes; order Kitasatosporales; family Streptomycetaceae; genus Embleya; species Embleya sp. L77. The sequence goes on along the minus strand of NZ_CM145710.1, from coordinate 1,000,966 downwards.
CGGGCTGGCGTTCCACGGAGTCCCGTTGTCGCACGAATGGGACGGCCTGTGGTGCCTGTTCATCCCGGTCCGGGATCAGACCACCGCGACCCTCGCGGGCGTGCTCGGTCTGCTCCAGCTGCCCCTCGCGCTGTGGCTGGCGCCGCGTTCGGTACGCCTGCACGCCCGGTACACCCGGGCCGTGCTCGCGCCGAGCGAGAAGGCGCAGATGGCGTACCGGATCGAACAACTCACCACGACCCGCGCCGAGGCGGCCGACACGCAGTCGGCCGAGATCCGGCGGATCGAACGCGACCTGCACGACGGGGCGCAGGCGCGGCTGGTCGCGATGGGCATGACGCTCGGCGCGGCCGAGCACCTCCTGGACAGCGATCCCGCCGCCGTGCGCGCGCTGTTGGTCCAGGTTCGCGAATCCTCGTCCAAGGCGCTGGAGGAACTGCGCGATTTGGTCCGCGGTATCCACCCGCCGATCCTGGCCGACCGGGGCCTCGGCGACGCCGTACGCTCGCTCGCCATGATCTGCCCCCTCGACGTGCAGGTCGACATCGACCTGCCGGGGCGCCCGGACGCGCCGGTGGAATCGGCCGCGTACTTCGCGGTCTCGGAGGTTCTCACCAATGCCGCCAAGCACTCGGGCGCCGACCGGGTCCGGATCGACATCGGCTACGCTCTCGGGCTGCTGCGCATCGGGATCACCGACGACGGCCTGGGCGGGGCGGATCCCCGCCGGGGGAGCGGCCTGCGCGGCATCGAGCGCCGGCTCGCCACGTTCGACGGTGTCCTGGCCGTGACCAGTCCGCCGAACGGCCCGACCCAGGTGACGATGGAGATCCCGTGCGCATTGTCCTCGCCGAAGACCACTTCCTCCTCCGGGACGGAGTGATCCGACTGCTGGAGGCGTACGGCAACGAGGTCGTGGCCGCGGTGGAGAGCGGGCCCGACCTGCTCGCGGCGCTCACCGAACTGCGGCCCGACGTCGCGATCGTGGACATCCGCCTGCCGCCCACCTTCACCGACGACGGCCTGCGTGCGGCCCTGGAGGCCCGGCGGCGGGTGCCGGGCCTGCCGGTGTTGCTGCTGTCTCAGTACGTCGAGCCGTTGTACGCCCACGAGTTGCTGGCCGACGGAGCCGGCGCGGTCGGCTACGTCCTCAAGGACCGGGTTTTCGACGGCGGGCAGTTCATCGACACCATTCGACAGGTGGCCCGGGGCGGAACGGCGATGGACCCGCAGGTGGTCTCGCAACTCCTGACCGGCAAGAACCGCGACACCCACCTGGGCAGCCTGACCCCGCGCGAACGCGAGGTATTGGAATGGCTCGCCCAGGGGCGCTCCAACGCGGGTATCGCCGAGGGCCTGTTCATCACCGAAAAGGCGGTGACGAAGCACATCGGCAGCATCTTCACCAAGCTCGGCCTGCAACCGTCGGACAACGACAACCGCCGCGTGCTGGCGGTCCTGGCGTATTTGGACCGCTGAGGCCCGGGGGCGGGGAACGGGGGACGCAGAGCCCGAGGCGCGGGACGTTCGGCACAGGGCACGATCGCGCGGCAGCACTCCGAGGCGACGGCGCACCTCACCGGCACCGGCACCGACCGGCTGCGGAGGCAGCGCGGCGCGATGGCGCGGCCACGCGGGACGTGTACACGCAAAAACGCGATCGCGTGGGCATGACCAGGTGGACCCGGCCGACTCGCACCCGTGTGCTCTGTCCGGGCGGGCCGCTATCGTGCGGGCGTGACCGGTCCGCCGCAGCGCGCGCTGCTCTTCCTCGACGTCGACGGACCACTCCTCCCGTTCGGGGCAGCCGAGTATCCGACCCACGGCACGGACCCCCAAGCGTGCGACGCCGAAGCGAACCCGCTGTTGGCCAGGCTCGATCCCGGGCACGGGCCCCGGTTGTCGCGGCTGCCGTGCGATCTGGTCTGGGCCACGGCCTGGATGGAGGAGGCGAACACGTACATCGCTCCTCGTCTCGGCCTGCCGGAACTCGCCGTAGTGATCTGGCCGGAACTGTCCGAGGTCGACGATCGGGACGAGCGGGCCGGGCTGCATTGGAAGACCCGCACCCTGGTCGTCCGGGCGGCCGGCCGCCCGTTCGTCTGGGTCGACGACGAGCTCACCGACACCGACCGAGCCTGGGTCGCCGCACACCACAGGGGTCCCGCCCTGCTCCACCGCGTCGACCCCCGCCGAGGTCTCACCGAAGCCGACTTCACCACCGTCGCCACCTGGCTCCACGACCCGCACGTCGCGCCGCCCTCCCCGCCGACGACCTGACGCCGCCCACCCCGCCCATCGCCCCGCGCGCCGGGTCCGGGTGCACACCCGAGGCGCCTCCGTGTCGTTCGCGGTCAGCCGGGAGGAGTGTGGCCGGGGTGGCCGCGGTGGCGGGTGACGGACTCCCGGACGGCGGGGGCGATTTCGGTGGCCCAGCGCTGGTGTTGGGTGGGGTCGTCGGACTCGGCGCCGAAGATGAAGGTGTCCATGCCGAACTGGACCACCAGCGCGGTGAGTTCCTCGACCCACTGGCGGGGCGGGCCGACCAGGAAGCCGTTGGAGGGGCCGTGGGTGATGGCCCCGAAGACGTTGTAGACGCGTCGGATGCCGGCGGGATCGCGTCCGGCCTCGGCCGCGCCGTCGTCGATGCGGCGTTGCATGTCGGGCAGCTTCTCGGGTGTCGCGTAGCTGTTCGAGGGGCACCAGCCGTCCGCCTTGCGGCCGAGCATGTTCAGCATGCGCGGGCCCAGCACGCCCAACCAGATGCCCATCGGGTGCACGGGCCGGGGGCCGGGATGCACGCCCGCGAGTTGGTAGTGCCGACCGATATAGCGCACCGAGCGCTCCGCGGACCACATCAGGCGCACGATGTCGACCGCCTCCTCCAGCGCGCCCGCCGCCTCGCCGGGGGTACGCGCCGGACCGCCCATCGCCCCGATGGCCTCCCAGAACGCACCTGCTCCCAGGCCGAGTTCGAATCGCCCGCCGGAGAGCACATCCAGGCTGGCCGCGGTCTTGGCCAGCATTGCCGGGGGACGCAGCGGCAGGTTCGCCACGTCCGGGAAGACGCGCACCCGCCGCGTGTTCGCCAGGATCACCGCCATCAGCGCCCAGGTGTCCAGGAAGCGGCTCTGGTAGGGATGGTCCTGCACCCCGACGAGGTCCAAGCCCTCACGCTCGGCCATACCCGCCAGAGCGAGGACCTCGTCGACCCGTGAGCTTTCGGGCGTAGGAAAGACACCGAACTCCAACGGGCGCCCATAATCGGTCATATTTTGCATTTTAGGTTGCCAACTATGTGTTTGCGGGCTATTGCGGTTCCGAGTGGCCCATGGTCCGTCGCCCGTGGCGTGCGCGGTGGTGGCGCCCCCGAGCCGAGGCGGGACGACAACGGGCACGAAGCGCTGCGCGGCGTCGGGTGCAGTGCGGCCTCTCGGCGGATCACCCGGCGGCGCAGCGACGGCGACGCAAGCGCCCGTGGTCACAAAACGCGGGCGTCATTCGTCATATGCATGACGTAGCGGCATCGGCCCGGGCCGGCGGGGAACCGGCCCGGGGCGATGCCGACACGGATCCGTCCGTTGCACGCCGGCAGTAAGGACCACGTCATGCCGTTCCCGACCGAGTGCGCACGATGACGGCGCCGTCGATCCCGCGTGTCTCCGCCTACTGGGCGCCCTGGGAGCACGCGTTGCACACGTTCCTCGTCCGCGTGCACGGCGATCGGACCCTGGCGGCGCGCTTTCCGGCCGGCGTCGACGCGGGGCCCTGCGCGTCGGCCCTGGAGGCGATCACCGCGCACCTGCCGCACACGCTCGACCGCCGGCGCGCGACCCGGGCCGTTGCGCAGGTGGTCACGCTGTACGTGATCCACCAGGGACGCACCGCCGCGTCGCTGCATCGCCCGGACGGCACCTCGATCGGCGCCGCCTGCCGTGATCTGTCGCTGCGGCTCGTGCCCGAGGGCACCCTGGTACAGCGGCGACAACGCACGGGCTTCGATGCCGCCGTCGACGCGGCCACGATGGAGGAACTCGCCGCTCGACTACGCGGCCTGATGCCCGAACTCCGGGCGAGGCGGATCGCGCTCGACCACGTGCGACTGGCCAAGGACCTGCTGTGGTGGGAGACCCCGGTCGGCCACCGCTACGCGCGCAACCGCTGGGAGGAGGACTTCCACGACCTGGGCGGAACCGCCTCCGCCGACGGCGAACCCGGCGACCGGGAGCGCCGGTGAACACTCGGCCCGACCACGTCCGGGGGTGACGCCGCGACGGCGCCGGGGTGACCCGCACCGGCACTCGACGCCACGACCGCGGGCGCAGGCCGGGCCACGCCCCGCGCCCGGCCCGCGCCCCGCACCCGGCACACCCCCCCGCACCCGGCCGCGGCCGGCACCGCACCGGCACCCGACCGGTCGGGTCAGCGCTCGGCCGGGTCCAGGGTGAAGCGCAGTTCGGGACGCTGCCAGGTGACCTTCGGCGGTGTGGGGGCCACCGTGCCGATCCGTTCCGCGCCCATGCGGCGGTAGAACTCCTCGGCGGGCGGATGTGAGACCACGCGCACCTCGGCGAGTCCGGCGGCCCGGGCCCGATGGAGCATGTGCTCGACGAGCAGCCGCCCGACGCCCATGCCCTGCGCGTCGTCCGCCACGAACGCCAGGTCCAGCTCCGGCGGTTCCGACACCAGCGCGTAGCAGCCCAGCAGCCGGTCGGTGGCGTCGACGGCCACGAACACGTGATGTCGCGCGATGTACTCGACGGTCACGACGTAGTCGGCGACGATCGAGGCGTACATGCCCGTGTAGGCGCCGGACGAGCGGACCAGCGCGGTGAGGCGCTCCGCATCCGCGGCACCCGCCCGCTTGATGGTGATGGCGTGCATCCGACCCAGTCTAGGAGGGTGTCCGGCCGGCGATGGCGAACGGTGTCGGGAGGCTTCGTCGTCGACGCGCAAGACGGCTTCCGGGAAAGGCGGCTTCCGAGAAAAGGCGATTACCGGGAAAAGGCGGCTTCCGGGACCGGAGTTCCCGACCGCGCCCGGGTGACGGGCCCGGAGCGCCCTCCTGGCTCCCGGTCCGCGCGCTCACGGACGCGTCGTCAACGGCCCGCAGGTGTCGCACTCGACGTCGACGTCGGCGGCGACGTCGAAGCCGGACTCGTACTGCCGCTCGTGCTCGGGGTGCCGTTCGGGCCGGTGGCCGTGCTCGTGGTCGCCGGCTCCGTGGACGCCTCGCCGGATTCCAGGGAGGCGGGCGGCCACGACGGCGACTGCGAATCGTCCGCACTCGGCAGGTTCGTCGGCGCGGTGGGGCCGGCCGACGGGTACGTGTCCATGCGGATGCCGGCCAGGATCGCGGACAGCCGGTTCCGGTCCAGGGGCGGGTCCGATTCGACGTAGGCGCCGTCGGCGCGGGTGACCCGATCGAACCGGCGGTCCTCGAAACCGACCGGCGGCTTGCCGAAGCCGACCGCGAACCAGGGCGGGTCGGTGCCGTCGAGGTTCGGCGGGTCCTCGGCGCCGAAGCGCAACGCGTACACCGGGGTGTCGGTCGTCTTGCCCATCGAGGACACCAGCGAGGTCAGGTGTTCGCCGGCGGCCAGCAGATCCTGATCCAGCTCGACCGGCACGCCGGTCGGCCGGCGGCTGCCCGGGGCGACGCTCTCGGCCACCCGATGCACCCGGGCGGAGTCGGCGGCGGGGCCGGCCAACGAGGCGACCGCCCAGGCGCCGGACGTCCACTGCCAGGCCAGCTGGATCCGGCCGTCGACCGGGTCCGGCCCGGTCAACCACGCGGCCGGATGCCCGTTCACGAGCGGAGCGGGCGCGCCCAGGCCGGCCTCCCCGCCGGGCAGCCGGTCCGGCGCGTACATCGTCACGCTCGCCCGTGTGGCCGCCACGTCCGGCGCGCTGCCCGGCTTCTCCGGGCCCAGGATCACCCGCTGGCGGTACTTCCCGGTCTCGTAGAGCACCGGCGTGAAGCCGCCGGCCGAACCCACCTGGAAGGCGCGCTGCCGCACGTCGAACGTGCCGCCCGCCGCGGGACCAGTGGCACCGTTGTGCAACGGCGCGGCGACCAGCACCGTCACCAGCACCACCAGTGCCACGGCCAGGGCGCCGCCCGTCACCGCGAGCGCGCGCCGGATTCGGACCGTGCGCCGGCCCTCCCGGATCGCGCGGGCCACGTTGACGCCGGGTTCGTCGGGCGCGATCCGCGGCGTCTCGCGCAGCGCGGCCAGTAGTCGGGCGCCCTCGTGCTCGTCGGTGTCCATGGCCGGTCTACTCCCCTTCCCAGCGGGCCACGACCGGCCCGTCCAGCAGTGTGCGCAGTCGCGCGAGTCCCTGCGCGGTCTGGCTCTTGACCGTGCCCTGCGAGCAGCCGAGGATCTCGGCCACCTCGGCGACCGGCAGGTCGCACAAAAAGCGCAGGACCAGAACCACCCGCTGTCTGGGCGGTACCCGCGACAACGCGATCCGGACCGCGTCCCGGGTCTCCACGTCGGGCCCGGGCGGCGCCGGCGGCACCGGGGTGTCCTGCGGCGCGCCGATCAGCCGCACCCGGGTCCAGGCGAGCCGGCGCTCGTTGAGGAAGGCGCGCACCAGCATCCGGTGTACGTACCGGTCGAGGTCGTTCGCCGCGGCCGCGCGCCGCCAGTGCACGTACAGCCGGGTGATGGTGTTCTGCACGATGTCGTCGGCGTGGTGCGGATCCCCGCACAGCAGTCGGGCGACCCGGCGCAGGGCGGGCAGGCGGGCGCTCACGTACTCGGTGTACGCGTGCTCGTCGCCGCGCCGCACCCGACCACCCTCCCCGTGTCCTCCGGCGCCTGCCGGAGTGCCGTCCCGCCCCGTGTCCGTACCGGTTGCGAACTCCCCGGTACGGTACGGGGCCGCCTGCTCAGCCGGCACGGGCCGCACCCCCCGCCCGTACGTCCCACAGCCACACCCCGCCGATCGGCACACCGGGGCCGAGCAACCGGTCGAGCGTCGCGCGCAGTGCCTCCCGCTGGTCGTGCGGGCCCAGCACCACCGCGTCCGCGCGCCAGTAGTCCACGTCGGCGCGGGCCTGGGCGCGTTCGGTGTCGGTGACCTCCGGCACGGTCCCGCTGTCGCGCACCTCGCGCAGGAGTTGCGAGGTGGGTCGGGTCACCGCGCCGTAGCCGCCGAGCCGGTCCGGCCCGAACGGGCCGACGAAGTAGCCCTCGGCGAGCGGGAAGCCCAGCCCCGCGTCGACCTGCCAGCCCAGCGCGCGGGCGTCGGAGGGGTCGGGCAGCGGCACGGTCACGATGGCCCGGCCGGGCCCGGTGAAGCGGCGCCACGTGCCGTCGGCGAAGAACGCGGGGGTCGGCTCGCGCGGCGCGGTGGCCAGCGGCTGCGGCAGCAGCGGCACCAGCGCCTGGAGGAGCGCGACGCACCACAGCAACCACAACCGTCGATCGCCCGCGTCGCGCACCGCCTGGGCGCCCAGCGCGAGCAGGATGCCCAGCACGGGCACGCACACCATGGTGAAGCGGCTCTCCAACACCGACTCGTACAGCGGGAGTTGCCCGAACCATCGCCATGGTCCGGAGATTCCGGTGGGCTCGCCGTCGAGGATGATCTCCGGGCCGAGGGAGAACAGCGCGGCGCCGACCAGCACGCCGGCCAGGGCCTTGGTCAGGGCCGTGCGCCACAGCGCGGCGGTGATCGCGAGCGCCAGGATCGGCAGCGGCCAGCCGAAGAACGCGTTCTCCTCGGTGCGGTTCATCGACAGCCGCGCGGAGACGTCGATGTCGCCGGCGAGCGAGCGGTCGGCGTAGGCGGTCAGCGCCGCGAGGTCGTTGCCGGCCGGGCCGTGCAGCAGGTTGGTGTAGCTCTGCGGGCCGGTGAACTGCCACCACAGCGGATAGGCGATCAGGACACCGCACAGCGCCACTCCGATCGGGAGTCCGCGGGCCAGCGGGCGCAGTGCGGCGCGGGCGGCGGCCGGCGCGACGCACGCGTAGGTGAGCGCGAACAGCGCGATGCCGGTCGAGGCGAGCAGCAGCGCCTCCTCGCCGAGGAAGATCTGATACGTCGTCAACAGGCCGAGCAGGATGCCGTCGCGGATCGGCCGGCGGCCGGCGGCGAGCCGGATCAGCCGGTCGATGATCAGCGGCAGCACGAACAGCACGGCCAGGTTGGGGTGTGCGTTGGCGTGCGAGACCATCGGCGGGGCGAACGCGCAGAAGCCGCCGCCGAGGGCGGCGGCGGGCCGCGAGGCGACCAGGTGCCGGGAGATCAGGTGGTACCAGGCGGCGGCGGTTGCGGCGAGCCCGCCGGTGAGCACGATCGCCCAGGTCGCGGCCGGCCCGAACAGCCAGGTGATCGGCGCGAGCGGGATGGACAGCCCCGGCATCGAGGTGTTCGCCATCAGGTTCACCCCGGCGGGGTGGTTCTGCAGCGTCGTGGTCAGCGGATTCTCGCCGTGCGACACCGCGCGCGCGGTCACCGCGAAGAACCACTCCCACTGGCGCTGGTCCTGACCGCTGTCCACGAGGTATCGCCCGGCCGGACCGCCGGCCCACAGTCCGCGGTACAGCAGCAGCGCGGCCACCAGGTAGGCGGCGCAGGCCAGTGCGTCGGCGGCCCGTGCCGTGCGCGGGAGAACCGTCGTGCGCGGCGCGGCGACGGCCTCGCGTACGGCGGTCACGCGGCCCGGCCCGGCGGCAGCGGGATCGCGAAAGGGTCCCGGGAGGTGTCCGAACCCCCGTCCGGGCGCGCCGACCTCGTCCCGGGTCGCTGCGGGCGACCGTGCCGCAGCCGTACCCGGGCCAGGTCGGTGAGCACCTCCAGGCAGTGGCCGGGGCGCAGCTTGGAGCCGCTCTGGTGGGTCCAGGCCACCGGTACCTCGACGAAGCTCCAGCCGGAGGCGAGGAAGAGCCGGAGCACCTCGATGTCGAAGGCCCAGCCGTCCACGCACGCGCGCGCGAACGCGGCGCGCGCCTTGGCGCCGTCGAACAGCTTGAACCCGCACTGGGTGTCCACCGTGCCGGGCAGCGCGACGGCCCGGATCAGCCGGCCCCCCACGTCCGACAACATCCGCCGCACGGGCGGCCGATCCACCGTGAAGGCCCCGCCGCGCGAGCCGATCGCGGCGTCGAAGCCGGCGTCCAGGGCCGCCCGGAGCCGGTCCAACTCGGCGATGGGGGTGGCCAGGTCGGCGTCGCACACCAGCACCCGCCGGCCCCGCGAGCCGGCCACACCCAGGCGGACGGCGTGCCCCTTGCCCCGATTGACCGGATGCCGCACCACGCGCACCCGCGGGTCGTGCCCGGCCGCGGCCGCGGCGACGGCGTGCGTATCGTCGGTGGACCCGTCGTCGGAGACGATCAGTTCCCAGTCGATCCCGGCCCCGCGGAGATGGTCGAGTACGGCCGTCAGGGTCGCCGGCAGCCGCCGCGACTCGTTGAACACGGGTATCACGACCGACAACTCGGTCCCGCAAGGAGTTCGCTTCACAACCCTGTGACACGGCGAGCATTCGCCCACGTTGTATGACGTGGGTCACACCCGCAGGTGGGGCGGAGAACCCGACGTACGCCGACGCGTGGCAATACCTTCCGTCGTGGATCGTCGGGGACCGGCCGCGTCGGACGTCGATCGTCGTGGCGAGTCGCACGGCGGAACAGGCCCGGCAGATCCGCGAGATCCAGCCCATCGGCAACGTCCGGTCGGTCGGTTCTTCCGCGCCGGGGTGCCGGTGCTCGCCGGGACCGGCACCGGAAACCCCTACCTCGTACCGGGATTCGGCCTGCACCGGGAACTCGAACTGCTCGTCGTGCCGACCTCATCCGCCGACCCAACCCTCAGACCCCACCCGCCGATCGTTACGCCGGGTAATCGCCCGGGCGGCGGCAGGCGAGTATCGCCGGAGGTCGGTGAACCCCGGAGCCATGTGGCGGGAACGCCGGCGCAATTCCCGTCGAAGGTTTGCGCCGGGCCGGATTCGTGACTCGTCCGTCTTGCATACTCACGATCGTTGTCGACGATCCCTGGCTGGAATTCGCGACTTCGGTTCCTTTGGCTTCCCGATCCCAAGCACGCTCCCGACGGTCTCCACCACGGGCAGCCGCCGGCGCCGGGATGAGTGACGGGTCATCACCTCCACATGGGCACAACGCGTAGTCGTCCTTTGCTCAGCACTCTCCGGCTGCGACGGGCCGCCGCCGGCCTGATCGTGCTGGGACTGCTGGTCCTGCTGTTTCCGATGATCTCCTCGGCGGCGGAATCGCCGCCCACACGCACCGCGCGAGCCGATTACCTCACCGGTGAACAACGCGCCATGACACCCGGACTGGTCACCCGATCCGGGAGCTACAGCGAACTGGCCTCCGGGCCCGACGAAAGCTTCGGCGACACCCGCTCGCGTGCGGCGGACTGGCTGACCGTGCCCGCCGCCGGGGCGGACGGCACCGCCTCGGCCGATCGATCGGTGCCCGCCGGTACGCCGCTGGGCAAGCGCACAGCCACCATCGCGTCGGCGACGATGAACGTCTCGCGCACCGGGCACAGCCTGAACGCCGGGTCCGAGGTGACCGGATTCGACCACCCCCTCAACCAGTTCCGCGAACTCGACCAGGTGGTCGGCGTGTCGTCCCTGGTGCACATCGACAGGGTGCACACGGAGGTGGGCGCCCCGAGCACCCCGGCCACGGCGAGCGCCCCGAGCGCCCCAGGGGAGGCCGCCGCCGACGCCCCGCGCGCCACGACCGCGGTCACCGGCCTGACCTTCTTCCCCGGCTCGCCGCGCGAGGAGCGCGTCGACCTGCCCGACGGGCGTATCCCGGGCGGGTTGCTCACCCGGACCCTGCACTTTCGCACCGACGACGACGGCCTGGTCATGAAGAGCCTGTACAAGGGCGATCCGGCGATGTACCGGGCCATGCTCGGCGATGGCACCGGCTTCCTGGACGCGACCTGGACCGTGCTGGTCGCCGACCTCGCCTCGACCACGGCCGACTCCGCGCGGGCGGGTCTGGGCGTGACCATCGACATGCGGTGGCGGGTGGGCATCGACGCCCGGGACACGCTGCGACTGCGCATCGACGGCAACGAGCGATACCTGGACACGCGGATCGCCGAGGTGACCGCGGGCGACCCGGCCGCGGTGTTCCGGCGCCCGGCGCTGCCCACGACCATCGTCACCGGGTTCGGCCCGCCCGGCGCCGGGCCGGGCGCCACGGTCACGGTCACCGGAACCGGCCTCGACGCGGGCGGGCTCGGCGTGTACGTCGACGGTTCGCCCGAGCGCGTCACCGGCGATGGGTTGCACGTGGCCGCCGATGGTGCCTCGCTCACCTTCGCCGTGCCGCCGGGCGCGACGCCCGTCAAGGGGGTACTCGTGGTCGGCGACCACGGCGAGGGCCGGGCCGGGAGTTTCCCCGCCCCCGGCGGCGGCAGTTCCGGACCCACCATTCCCACGACCGGGGTGCCGCCGAGTCCGACCGACGAGGGCCCGGTACGGCACGCCTCCTGGCAGGGTCCGGCGGTCAGGGTGGGCGACCTGCCCGAGTCGTGCGTCACCGCCGCCCAGTGGCGAGTGCCCGCCGACCGCGCCGTGTTCACGGCCGCGCTGGGCGACGGCGGGGTGCGCGCACCGGCGATAACCTCGGCGGTGTTCACCTTCGCCGACGAGGCCGGCGCCCGGCACGAGGTGGCCACCGCCGCCGGGCCGATCTGGGGGCAGCCGTGGCCCCAGGGGCCCGCCGCGCACGTGGTCGGCACCCGGCCCGCGCAGGCCGCGGCGATCGTGCCGAACGCGTGGACGCTGGTCGCGCTGAGCGCCGACCACCACGGCGGCGACGGCGCGCAGCAGACGGCGCTCAAGCCCGCCGGCGGCTGCCGGCCGCTGGGTGGCGAGCGGCCGACCACGCCGCCGACTTCGACGCCACCGACGACGACCCCGCCCACCAGCGAGCCGCCGACCTCGACGCCGCCCACCACGCGGCCGCCCACCGGACCGCCGACGCTGCCGCCGACCGGTGAACCCTCGGGCGGGCCGACCCACACCTCGACGCCGACCGGCCCCGGCGCCACCACCACCACCTCGACGTCGGGTTCGGACGGCGGCGGCTCCGGCAACTCGGGTAGCGCCGGCTCCGGTTCCGGGTCGGGCACCGTCCCGGAGACCGCGACCGGTGGCGGCGGCAGCCTCTCGCGCACCGGAGCCGACGTGGTCCTGCCCGTCCTCCTCGGCACCGCCGCGCTCGGCGCCGGCCTCGTCCTGCTGTTCGCCGCACGTTCCAGGAGCACCCGATGAGCCCCGCCCCCGACCGGAACTCGCACCTGCCCCGCTCGGGCGTACCCGACCGGCTCGCCGCGACGATGAGCATCGCCGAACAACACGAATACCTGCGCAGCCGGCGCCGTACCGTCTCCCGTCGCGGCGTGCTCACCGCAATCGGCCTCGGCGGCGCGGCCGTTCCGCTCTTCGGCACGTCCTCGTCGGCCGGCGTCCGCCGAGCGCCGTCGCTGCTCTCGGGCACCGACTACGTCGACGGGAACGCGCTCAAGCCCTCCGGCCGGCACCTCGCCCTGGGCGCCGACCCGCGCAGCCAGGCGGCGATGAGCTGGCAGGTACCGCAGCCGGTGCGCCGGCCGTACCTGCGCCTGGGCACCTCGCCCGGGCAACTGGACCAGGTGGTGCCGGCCGAGATCCGACACCTGCACTCGCACCTGATCGAGTACGCCGACAACCCCGCCTCTGCCTACTTCGACTACGACCAGTACCACCTGCACGCCGCCCTGGACGGGCTCGACCCGGGCACGCGCTACTACTACGCGCTCGGCCACGAGGGCCTGGACGCCGGCTCGGTCGCCGCGACCGTCGGTTCGTTCCGCACCGCACCGGCGACGAGCGGCGTCCCGGAACCCTTCACGTTCACCGCGTTCGGCGACGAGGGCGTGGAGTTCGGCGCCGCCGCCAACCAGACGCTGATGCTTCGGCAGAACCCGGTGTTCCACCTGCTCGCGGGCGACATCTCCTACGCCGCCTCGGGCGCGGGACTGCCCTCCAGCCACCACAGCGCCGAGGGTGCGGACAAGCTCCAGCCGGAGGTGTGGGACGAGTACCTGCGGATGATCGACCCCGTCGCGGCGTCGGTGCCGTGGATGGTGGCGATGGGCAACCACGACATGGAGGCGCTGTATTCGCCGGACGGGTACGGCGGCCACCTCGCCCGCTGGCACCTGCCCGGCAACGGACCGCGCAACGCGCATGCCACGTACGGCTTCCGCTACGGCAACGTCGCGGTGGTCAGCCTGGACGCCAACGACGTCTCGCACGAGATCCCGCACAACCGCGGCTACAGCGCCGGTGCGCAGACGACCTGGCTGGCCGGGCATCTGGCCCAGGTGCGGCGCACGCCCGGGATCGACTTCGTGGTGGCGTTCTTCCACCACTGCGCCTACTGCACGGCGACCGACCACGTCTCGGACGGCGCGATCCGGGAGGAGTGGATCCCGCTGTTCGACCGCTACCAGGTCGATCTGGTGATCAACGGACACAACCACGTCTACGAGCGGGCCGATCCGATGCGCGGCGGCGTGCGCACCCGGCGGGCGGACATCGGCGACCGGATCCGGCCGGCGACCGACGGCACCACGTACCTGACCGTGGGCAGCGGCGGGAAGAGCGGATACGAGTTCTCCGCGCCGGAGACGTACGCGGGCGGACCCGCCGACGTCACCGACGCGGTCAAGGGCGGCTTCCACACCGGGGCCGGCAAGCTGGACGAGACCGTCGAGTGGTCGCGCGTGCGGTTCCGCGGCAACGCCTTCGTCGCGGTCGACGTGCGCCCGGCCGCCGCCGGGCGGGAGACCACGATGACGATCCGCACGCTCAGTGCCACGGGCGCGCAGATCGACACGATCACCCTGGTCCGGGACGCCGGTACGCCGATCCCGTCGGCGAGCGCGGGCGAGCGGAGGGCGGGCACGGGCACCGGCGGCTGAATGGGCGGCCGGCACCGGGCGGGACACTCCGGCCGGTGCCGGCCGCGGTCGGGCCGGTTGCGGCGGGCCCGGCCTCGGTGGAAGGGCGACCCGGAGGCGGCCACGATGCGCTTGCGCACCCGGTCGTGCCGGATCTCGATGGGCCGAGGTCGCCGGCGCGACCGCTCGTCCTCCCAGGCGGCGACCGATCGGGAATCGGGAACTCGTCGCCGGACCCGGGTCGATCGTGCCCCGCGGGTCAGCCGGTGCCGATCAGGCGGGCCCGGGTGCGGGCCGGTGCCGTCGGCGGCAGCGAGTCGACGATGTCGGCGAGCGTGACCCCGGCGAGGCTGCTGCGCCATGCCTGGTACGCCTCGGCCATCTTCGCCGCCAGGACGCACGTCTCGCGGCAGTCGTCGGCCGGCAGCGCGCCGCGTCCCTGTTGCCGGATCTCGCGGCACTCGTATGGCGAGGCCGTGCCGTCGACGGCCTCGACGACCTGGAGAAGCGTGATCTCGGCGGCGGGTCGGGCGAGCCGGAATCCGCCCCTGGGGCCGGTGGTCGCCGCGAGCACGCCGGCCCGCACCAAGGTCTTCAACTGCTTGGCCAGGTAGGGCGCCGGAAGGTCGTAGTACTCGGCGAGTTGGGTCGTCGACGCACTGGATCCGGGGTCGAGTTGGCCGAGGGACGCGGCGCAGTGCAAGACCCATTCGGTGCTCCCGGGCAGCTTCATGATCCCCAGTCTATCGTAGAGATTGTGGACCTATTTAGTCCGTGATAGCGTCTGCGGGGCAGCGAGAGAAAGAGAGAGATCATCATGCGGATCGCAATCGCCGGCGCGACCGGAAACATCGGCGCACTCACCGTCGCGGCGCTGGAGCGGGACGGCCACGACGTGGTGCGGATCAGCCGTTCGCTCGGCGTGGACCTGGTCGACGGCGACGGCCTCGACGAAGCGCTGGCCGGCGTCGAGGCCGTGGTGGACGCGACCAACGGACCGGCGACCGACCGGGACGAGACGGTGGCGTACTTCGGCACCACCACGCGGAACCTGCTGGCCGCCGAGGAGCGCGCCGGGGTCCGGCACCACGTGCTGCTGTCGATCGTGGGCATCGACCGGGTCGAGGGCAACGCGCACTACGCCGGCAAGCGCGAGCAGGAGCGCCTGGTTGCCGAGGGCGCGGTGCCATGGACGATCGTCCCGGTGACGCAGTTCCACGACTTCGCCGCGATGGTGGCGAGTTGGACCGAGCAGGACGGCGTCGCCCCGATCGCGCCGCTGCTGGTCCAGCCGATCGCCCCCGCGGACGTGGCCGACGTGCTCGCCGACATCGCGACGGGTGAGCCGCAGGATAGGTACGTCGACGTGGCCGGCCCCGAGACCCAGGACCTGGTGGACATGGCCCGGCGCACGAACGAGGCGCGCGGCCACGCGGTGAAGCTGGTACCGACGTGGTCGTCCCTGTTCGGCCCGACCATGGCCGGCGAGGTCCTGCTGCCGGCCGAGGGCGCACGCATCGCCCCGACCACCTTCGACCAGTGGCTGGCGGAACAGCACTAGCCAGGATGTGTCCGGTGGGAAGCCGCCCGCACGGGCCGGCGGAGGGCAAGCCTCCGCCGGCCCCGGCGGGTTACGGCCGGTGCGGGCTCGGGTTCGCCGTCTCGGCGCCGAAGCGCGCCGTGGTTGCGTCGATGCTCCGGCGTCGCAGTCCGGCCTTCTCCAGGACTCGGATCGAGGCCGGGTTCGCCAACTCCACGTCGGCGTAGACGACCTGCACCTGCGGGAGGGTCAGGGCGTGTGCGACCAGGGCGCGGGTGGCCTCGGTGGCGTAGCCTCGGCCGCGCCGCGAGGCGACGACGCCGTAGCCGATTTCCACGGCACCCTCGCTCGGCGGCCACATCATGCCGATGCTGCCGATCACGAGGCCGGTCTCCCGCTCGATGATCAGACGGTGTCCGGACGCCGCCGGCTCGTCGGATTGTTCGGCGATGACACCGGCGATGACACGATCGCCTTCGGCGGGGAAGTCGGCCGCCCAGTGCGTCGACCGCACGTCGGCGAGTACGGCGGCGATGTCGTCGGCGGACCACGGCCGCAGCACGAGGTGCTCGGTGGTCAGGTCCGTGGCGGTGGGAAAGGTAGAGGAAGACACGCAAGACTCCAGGTCGTTCGAGACGACCGGGCCGGCTGCGACGTTGTGCTACGTGCGCGCGACCCGGACAAGGGCATGGCGATGAAGCCCGGCGCGGGCCATATTCATCAACCTCCCTGGTCGCGGTGGCAGCACGCATGATCGCGTGTCGCGGAATCTATCAAACGAGGCCGGTGCGGGGCAGACTCGCCCCGTCGTGTCCGGCGCACGCCGCCGAACCGGGCACCGACGCCAAGCACATCGCGATCGGCGGCACCAGTTCGGGCGGGGGCATCGCGGCGGTGGTCACCCTGCGGGCGCGCGACGAACAAGGTCCACGGATCCGGTTCCGACTGCTGAACCCGCCCGTGCTCGACGACCGGATGGAGACGGTCTCGGCCCGGGAGTTCACCGACACGCCGCGGATGGACCGGGCCGACGTCGCCGCCTGGCGGCACTACCCCGGCTCCTCCACCCCCTCGGCCCACGCGGCTCCGGCCCGCGCCGCGCACCTGTCCGACCTGCCGTCCGCCCACGTCGCCACGGCCGAACTCGACCCGGTCCGCGACGAAGGCATCTCGTACGCGCCGCGTCTGCTCGAAGCCGGCGGCTCGGTCGAACTGCGCCAGTGGGCGGGCCCGTTCCACGGCTCGCAGGCCGTCATCACCGCCGCCGTGTCCCAGCGGCAGGCCGACGAGACGGCCGCCGCGCTGCGCCGGGCGATGGTCGAGCAGGAGAGGGGCGCGGCGGCGGACGCGGGTGTCCGGCCGACCGGACACCTCGGGCGCCCCGCCCGGGGCCACAGGGGCCGCGTCGCCGGGATCGGGTGGTCCGCGTGCGCATCCCCGACCTGTCGCCGATGGGGATCGTGGCGAACGGGAGGGGTTCGGCGGCTGAATTCCTGTACGCGATGGCGGCGAGGCATGGACGGGCGGCCGTTGCATCCGGTGGGATGGGTTCCGCCTTTCGTCGTCCCGCGCCGCGAACCCGCTTCACCGGTCCGCGGCACGGGAGTTCGAGGGGCGGAGTTCGGCTGCTCACCCCTGCTCCCGGCATCCCCTACAGGGAGCGCCGGCATCCTGGAGGTATTCGATGCGTCGGCTGACCACAATCCTTGCCACCACCGCGATGGCGGTCGCCGCCGGAGTCGGCGCGACCGCGCCGGCCCAGGCCGCACCCGCGGACAAGCCCCAAGTGTTGTCCGGTTGGACCCAGACGAGCGCCGCCAGCTACAACGCCTGGTATTCGGCGCGGCAGAACCAGGGTTCGTGGTCCGCCTACGGCTTCGACTGGTCCACCGACTACTGCTCCGGCTCGCCCGACAACCCGTTCGGCTTCCCGTTCCAGACCTCCTGTGCCCGGCACGACTTCGGATACCGCAACTACAAGGCGGCAGGGGCGTTTCCGGCCAACAAGTCGCGGCTGGACAGCGCCCTGTACGAGGACCTCAAGCGCGTGTGTGCCCAGTACGGCGCGGTGACCCGCGCCACGTGCAACGGCACTGCCTGGACGTACTACCAGGCGGTCAAAGTCCTCGGCTGACGAGCACGGTCGAAAATTCCTTCCGCTCCCCGTCACATGTTCACGGGTTGCTCCGTCAGTGCTGTGTAGGACGCCGCAGGACCGGAACGGCACCGCCGACCGGTTCGCCCACGCACTGGAGGAGACGTCATGACCGCACGGATGAAGAACCCCGCGATGGTGCTGCCCGACGCGATGAAGGGGATCCAGAACATCTACAAGGCGATGTACGCGGGCGGCGTCGAGCCGCAGATCCTGGAGCTGGTGCACCTGCGTGCCAGCCAGATCAACGGCTGCGGCGCCTGCGTATTCGCCGGTGTGACCAGCGCGAAGAAGGCCGGCGAGAGCGACGAGCGGCTGCACGCGGTGGCCGCCTGGCGGGAGGCGCCGTTCTTCACCGACGCCGAGCGGGCCGCGTTGGCGCTGACCGAGGCGTCGACGCGGCTGGCGGACCATTCCGGGCAGGCGGTGTCGGACGCCCTGTGGGACGAGGCGGCCGACCACTTCGACGAGCGGCAACTTGCCGCGATCATCCTGATGATCTCGGTCACGAACTTCTTCAACCGCATCAACACCACGATCCAGGAGCCCGCGGGCGCGACCTGGAGTTGAGCGCGCACGCCGGCGGGAGGGGGTGGGACCCGGCCGGTGTTCCCGGGCCGGTCTGCGGATCCACCCGATCGGGGCGCGGGTGTCATCCGATCGGGTGGAACGCACGCCGATGGCCCGAACGGTCCGCGTTCCGGACCTATCAAGGAGGCATGAACGACGAGCCGAGTTCGACGGTGCCGCGCCCGCACGGACCGGGTGCGGGATCGTACGGGTGTGCCCCCGGGGCGCCGCGGCGGATGTGGCCGTTCGGGGTGGGTGCCACACCGGTGTTCGATTCGCTGGTGCGCGAATGGGCCCGGACCGCCCGCCGGCTGCCCCAGGCGGCACCCAGGTACACCTGCGCCTCCTGCCACTTGTCGCATCCGCCGGCGCCGTGAGGGCGCGCTGCCCGGACCCGCGGGCAGGTGTCGGCGCCGGCTCGCTTCCGAGGCCAGGGGGGCCAGGGAGGCCAGGGGCTCGGGAGGATCAGGGAGCCCGGTCCCGGAATCCAGGGCTCGGCCCCAACGGTGAAGGTCGAGTCGAGGGTCAGGGTGGGGTCGGGGTTCGCCGAACCCCGCGGCCGATGGGCACGTCCTGCGGATCGCCGACGCGGTCCCGACGCGGAGGCGTACTCGTGGCCTGCGTGCGACGGTGGACGGGAGTGGATGCGGGTGGCTCGCCGAATCGGGGTGGGCGCGGGCGTCGATCACCGGGAGGAAACATGTCTCCGATCTCTCGTGGCCTCGGGAACCGGTCGGCGGGATCAGCGGGGGTGTCGCGCGTACTGCTCGTGCTCGCGCTCGCCTCGGTGGTCCTCGGCGCGGTGGTGCTGGCCTGGCCGACCCAGACGGTGCGCGTGGTTGCCGTGCTGTTCGGGTTGTACCTGCTGGTCAGCGGCCTGATGCAACTCGCGCTGAGTGCGGGTGCGCTGTTCTCGGGTG
The DNA here is from genome assembly GCF_055557415.1 of Embleya sp. L77. Lineage (NCBI taxonomy): Bacteria > Bacillati > Actinomycetota > Actinomycetes > Kitasatosporales > Streptomycetaceae > Embleya > Embleya sp. L77. The sequence goes on along the minus strand of NZ_CM145710.1, from coordinate 981,828 downwards.
GCATGCGGGCGGTGCTGATCGTCAGCGGTCTGCTGTCGGTGGTGCTGGGCATCCTGTGCCTGGGCGGCGGCTCGCGCTCGGTCACCGTGCTGGCCGTCTGGATCGGTATCGGCTGGCTCGTCCGCGGCATCGCCGAACTGGCGGGCGCGGCGGCCACCGGCGGACTGCCCGGCCGAGGTTGGGTGGTGTTCTTCGGCATCGTGGACGTCGTCGCCGGCATCGTGCTGATCGCGGCCCCGGTGTCGAGCACCAAGGTGCTGGCCGTGCTCGCCGGCATCGTCCTGATCGTGCTGGGCCTGATCGGGGCCGTGGTGGCGATCGGCCTGGGCCGAGGTTCGAACCGCACGGACGCGACCTGGCAGGCGGGTTCGGCCTCGCGGTCCTCGCGGCTGCCCTGAGCGCGCAGCCGCCGCGAGCGTGGCCGGGGGTGACCGGGGGCCGACGGGACGCCGGTGCGTACCCTCGCTTGCGGTCGGGTGCGTCAGGGCTTCTCGTACACCACCCGGCCGTTGACGACGGTGTGCGTGATCGGGATGTCGGGGAGCGCGGTGACCTCGGTGTCGAAGGGGTCGGCCGCCAGTACGCACAGGTCGGCCGCCTTGCCGGGTTCGAGGGAGCCCTTCCAGGATTCGGCGCCGTCCTGGCGGGCGGGTGTGGTGGTGTAGGCGCGCAGGGCCTCGCGCAGGGCCAGCCGCTGCTCGGGACCGCACACGGTGCCGTCGAGGCCGGTGCGGGTCACGGCGGCGACCACGCCGCGGCGCCAATCGGGGGTCAGGACGGGGGAGTCCGAGCTCAGGCACACTTCGATGCCGGCGTCGAGGGCCTCGCGGGTGGGACACATCCGGGCGAGGGCGTCGGGGCTCAGCGTGTCGTGGAGCATGTGCCGGGTGGCCACCGCGATGCCCGGTTGGGTGTTCAGGCCGATGCCGGCCGCGGCCATCTCGGCCAGCGTGTTCGGACGCAGCAGGTCGCCGTGGATGAGGTAGTGCCGGGCGGCCGGGCGCGGGTCGCGGTCGAGCGCGGCGCGCAGTGCGGCGACCACCGCGGCCGAGGTGCGGTCGCCGGTGGAGTGCACGCCGATCTGGTGCCCGGCGGCGTGCGCGGCGTGGATCATCCCGGTCAACCGGTCCCGGCGCTGCCCGGCCGAGTCGCCGTCGATCAGCAGCGAACCGTGTGACCCGTCCGGGTAGGGCTCGCACACCCAGGCGCTGCGCATCGGCGGGATGCCGTCCGCGAAGATCTTCACCCCGGCCACCCGGAACCAGCCCGGCACCTCGGCCGGCGGGGCGAACTCGCGCAGCCCGGCGGCGAACGCGTCCGCCGAGCCGGGACCGTCCAGTTCGCCGAAGAGCAGGAGTGCGGTCACCCGTGCGGTGAGCCGACCCCGCGCGGCCAACGCGGCGTAGTCGGTGAGTGCGGCGGAGCCGAAGCAGCCGGTCTCGCCGGCGTCCTCGCCCGGGCCCAGGCCCGGTTCGGTGTAGCTGGTCACGCCGAGCGAGGCCAACAGGTCGTGGGTGCGCAGGATCGCGGCGCGGCGGTCGGCGGTCGTGCGCAGGGCGGGTGCCCCGGCGGGCGCGTCCTGCGGCCCCGCCTGTCCGCCGCCGCTCAGTCGGTCCATCAGCAGGTGCGGCCACATCGCGCCGAGCCAGACGCCGTGCAGGTGGGAGTCGTTGATCCCGGGCAGGACCGCGCCGCCGTGCAGGGGGATCACCCGCGTGTCGGGGCCGATCGGCGGAGCCGGGTCGGCGTCGCCGCCGAGGTGGGTGATCCGGCCGCCGGTGACGGCGATCGTGCGCGCGATCCGGCCCCGGGCGTCGAAGGTGTGGATGCGGCCTCCGGTGAGGACCAGGTCCGCCGGGCGGGTGGTGTTCGGCGATTCGCGGTCGCGCACTTTATTTCCTCCTGGGATCTGGACAGGCCCTCCGGAAGCCCATACCGTACACGCAATCAGATACGATTTGCGAGTCGATTGGGAGGCAACGGTGCCCCTGCATCCGGAAGCCCAAAAGATCATCGAGCGCACTCGGATCGGCGCCGATACCGTCGGGTGCGACGGCGAACCCGCCCCCCTCGCGTCGGACGCCCAGGCCATGCGGGACGGCTTCGCCCTCGCCTGGTCGATGCCGGACCGACTGCCCGGCGTGGGATCGGTACGCGACACCACGATCCCCGGACCCGCCGGCGACATCCCGGTCCGCCTGTACACCCCCGAGGGGACCGGGCCGTTCCCGGTCCTGGTCTGGTTCCACGGCGGCGGCTGGACCATCGGTTGTCTCGACGAGAACGAGTACGCCTGCCGCGTCGTGTGCGCCGGCGCCGAGACCGCGGTGGTCTCGGTCGACTATCGCCTCGCGCCGGAGAACCCCTACCCGGCCGCCGCCGACGACTGCTACGCCGTGGTCGGGTGGCTGCACGAACACGGCGACATGTGGGCGGTGGACGGCGGGCGGATCGCGGTCGGCGGGGAGAGCGCGGGCGGCAACCTGGCCGCCGTGGTCGCGCTCAAGAGCCGCGACCTGGGCGGTCCGCCGATCGCACTCCAGGTGCTCGTGTCGCCCGTGGTCGCACATCCCGACGACGGACGGTCCTCCTACCGGGACTTCGCCGACGGCTACTTCCTGTCCAAGGCGAGCATGGACTGGTTCTTCACCCAATACCCGCGCGACGCCGCCGATTTGGCCGATCCCTACCTGCTGCCCAGCCGCGCGGACGACCTGTCCGGGTTGGCGCCGGCGCTGGTCCTGGGCGCCGAGTACGACGTGCTCCGCGACGAAGGCGAGGATTACGCGAAGGCGTTGAACGCGGCCGGCACCCCGGCCCGGACGGTGCGCTTCGACGGGCTCATCCACGGCTTCTTCGGGCTGCTCGCCACCGACCTCACCGACGCCGCCCGCGCCCACGAACTGGTCGTCGGGGCACTGCGGGACGCATTCGCCGGGAGAGCGGGGTGAGCGCCACGAGCGCCGCGAGCCCGGCCGGCCCGGTGCGCGAGGCGGGCACCGCGGCCGTGCTGCGGCTGCGCGGCGTGGCCATCGCCCGGGACGAGATCCCGGTCGTGCACGACGTCTCGCTGGATGTGGCCGCCGGCGCGGTAACGGTGCTCCTGGGCGCCAACGGCGCGGGCAAGACCACCCTGATGGACGGCATCGCCGGCCTGGTGCGCACCACGGCCGGCAGCATCGAACTCGACGGCCGCTCGATTCGGAAGCTGCCCGTGCACAAGCGCGCCCGGGCCGGCGTCGGCTACGTCGAACAGGCCCGCACCATCTTCCGCACCCTCACCGTCGAACAGAACCTGCTCGTGGCCCGCGCCGGCGCCGGCGACCCGGACGCCGTCTACCGGCTGTTCCCCGAACTGGCCCGCCGCCGCACGCTCCAGGCCGGCCACCTCTCCGGCGGCGAACAGCAGATGCTCGTACTCGGCCGCGCCCTGGTCACCGATCCCAAGGTGGTGCTCGTCGACGAGATGTCGCTCGGACTGGCCCCCATGGTGGTCCACCGGCTGATGCGCGTGGTCCGCGAACTCGCCGACGAGGGACTGGCCGTCCTGCTCATCGAACAGTTCGCCAACCTCGCGCTCGGCGTCGGCACCCACGCCTACGTGCTGCGCAAGGGCCGCATCGTGCACGACGGACCCTGCGCGGAACTGCGCGGCAAACCCGAACTCCTGCACTCCTACTACTTCGGCGCCACGGCGCACCCCACCGAACCGCCCGGTTCCGCGGCCGAGCCCGCCCGGATCGGCGGTGGCAGCCGATGAAGCCCGCCACCAACACACCCGCCGGCACGAAATCCACCGTCATGGACCTGATCGACAAGCGCTCCGCGGCCGGCATGATCGCCTTCGCGATCGTGGCCTGCCTGGCGATCCCCAACATCCTCTCGCCCTACTGGCTCTACCTCGCCATCACCAGCGTGATCGGCGCCGTGATCATGCAGAGCTACGGCGTGATCGTCGGCCGCGCCGGTGTGATGTCGCTGTGCCAACTCTCCTTCGCCGCCATCGGCGCCTGGGTGGTGATGCGGCTCAACCTCGCCGACGCCCCCGGCGGCCTACTCGTATGGCTGATCCTCGGCGGCCTGGCCGCCGCCCCCGTGGGAGTGCTGATCGGCCTGCCCGCACTGCGTGTTCGCGGCGTCAACCTGGCCGTGATCACCTTCGGCGCGGCGGTGTCCACCGACATCGTGCTGGGCGCCAAACAGTTCCCGGGCACCGAGGAACTCAAGACGGTGGCCCGACCCGCCGCGTTCACGAGCAACGCCGACTACTTCGTCCTGGTCGTCATCGTCTTCACCGTGATCGCCCTCGGCCTGGCCGCACTGGACCGGACCCGGCTCGGCCGCTCCTGGCTCGAACTGCGGCACTCCGAACGGCTCGCCGCCTCGCACGGCATCTCGCCGGCCCGCAGCAAACTCGCCGCCTTCGCCATCAGCGCGTTCATCGCCGGCATCGGCGGCGGCCTGATGGCCGGCCAACTCGGGCTGGTGGTCTCCGGCAACTTCGCCATGGGCCAGTCCGTCACCCTGTTCGCGATCGCCATCCTGATCGGTCCGCACCACCCCGAAGGCGCCCTGATGAGCGGGGTGTTCGGGGCCGCCATGGCCACCCTCCTGGAGAAGGTGAAACTGCCGCAGGACCTGGGCGGGATCATCTTCGGCATCGTGCCGATCTTCGCGCTGCGCAGCGGCATGAGCCAGACCGACTTCACCCGCAACCGCAAACGCGTGGCCAAGGCCCGCAAGGTCGCCGACGGCACCGCCGGCGACGACCGCGAACGTGCCGACGCCGGCCCGCCGGCCGAGCGCACCGTCGGCGCCCCCGCCCGACCCGCGGGCACCGAACCGGCCCTGGCAGTCACCGGACTGACCGTGCGGTACGGCCCGGTCACCGCCCTGGACGCGGTCGACCTGACCGTGCCCGCCGGCACCGTGGTCGGCCTGATCGGCCCCAACGGCGCGGGCAAGTCCACCTTCATCTCCGCCGTCGGCGGCTTCCTCGGCCGCACCCCCGGCTCGGTCCGCCTGGACGGCACCCCCATCGACCGCCTGGCCCCGCAGGTCCGCGCGGCCAGGGGACTGCGCCGCACCTTCCAAACCACCCTGATCGCCCCCGAGTTGACCCAGTACGAGTACCTCGACATCGGCGCGGGCCGGCGCCTGGCGCGGGCCGAGGCCGACGAACTCCTGGAGTTCTTCGGCTGCCCGGTGGGGGATCTGCCCATCTCGATCATCGACGCCGGCACCCGCCGACTGCTCGACGTGGCCGCCGCGATCGCCGCCCGACCGGCGGTCGCCCTGCTCGACGAACCCGCCGCCGGCCAATCCGCCGCCGAATCGCTGCGCCTGGGGGCTCGACTCGCCCAGGTGCCCGAACGCTACGGAGTGGCCGTCCTGTTGGTCGAACACGACATGGAACTGGTGCGCGTGGCCTGCCGCGAGGTCACCGTCCTGGACTTCGGCAAGGTGATCGCCTCCGGCCGCACCGAGGACGTGCTGCGCGACCCGGCGGTGTCCGCCGCCTACCTCGGCGGCGCCGAAACCCCCGACGGCGCGGTCCCCCCGACCGCGATCGTCACCCCCACCGGCTGAGCGCCCGAGCGGGCCCGACCCATCCGCACCGCCCCCGCGTCGCGCGTGCCTCCGCGCCGACCCGGGTTCCCCCGGCATGCCTTCGATCGGATCGACCGCGTACCGATCCACCATGACAAGGACGTTCCCCATGAAGCGTTCCCTCGTGAGCCGGCCGGCCATCGCCCTGGCCGCGCTCGCCCTGGCCGCGACCTCGTGCGCCGGTGACGGCAGCGACGGCGGCTCCACCAGCGGCGCCATCAAGGTCGGCTCGATCAACGGAATCACCGGACTGTTCCAGACCCCGGAGGTTCCGCAGGCGGTCAAGGCCGTCTTCGACGAGGTCAACGCGGCCGGCGGGATCAACGGCCGCAAGATCGAGTTGATCAGCAAGGACGACGCGATGAACCCGCAACGATCCACCGAGAACGAGGTGGAACTGGTGCAGTCCAAGGGCGTGGTGGCCCTGGTCGGCTCCTCCAGCGCGGTCGACTGCGGCGTCAACCGCGCCGCGTACAAGACCGCGAGGATCGTCTCCATCCCGGCGGTCGGCGTCGATCCCGCGTGCTTCAACAGCCCCGACATCGCGCCGGTCAACCCGGGCCCGTTCAAGCTGCTCACCGCGATGCTCTACTACGCCTCGGAGACGCTGCACCACGACAAGGTCTGCCTCTACTACACCACCCTGCCCGGCAGCGGCGGCGGGATCAGCGACGCGATCAAGGAGTGGAGCGACCTCACCGGCAAACAACTCGCCGCCAAGGACACCGCGGTCGGCGAGGGCGACCCCACGCCGCACCTGATCGCCGCCAAACAGGCGGGCTGCCAGGCCGTGCTCTACAACGCGCAGGTCGGCCCCTGGTTCGCCCAGGCGCAGACCCAGGGCATGCAGAACGTCGACTTCATCATGGGCGCCAACAGCTACACCGACGCGAACGCCAAGCTGGTGCCCGCGGGCATGAAGGCGTACGTCGGCACCGAATGGCAGCCGTACACCGACGTGACGCTGCCCGGCAACGGACGCTGGGCGCAGCTGATGGACAAGCACGGCATCCAGCGCACCGCGTTCAGCCAGGGCGCGGTGATGTCCGCCGACGTGTTCGTCCAGGTGCTCAAGGGCATCAAGGGCGACATCACCCGCAAGACGGTCACCGAGGCGTTCAAGAAGATGACCCCGATCGACTATCCGATGGTGGGCTCGCCCTGGGTGTTCGGCCCCGACGACAAGCACAACCCGGTCCAGGGCAGCCGCTTCGTCAAGGCCGTCGACGGCAAGTGGCAGGTGCTGCCCGAGGGCTTCATCGTGCCCGGCAGGAAGTAGCCCGGCAGGGTGCGACCGATCCACCCCGGCCCGACCGCCGCCGACCGCGCACGCGGTCGGCGCGGCCGGCGCCCCGGAGCAGGAGGTGCTCGAAAAGCATGTTGAACTCGGTGATCGCGGGCCTGAGCAGCGGTGGGGGCTACGCGCTGCTGGGCTTGTGCGTGGTGTTGACCTACCGGCTGGTGGCCGTGGTGAACTTCGCGATGGCGGCGGTCGGCGCGATGGGCGCCTTTACCATGGTGTCCCTGACCGACGACGGCCTGAACGTATGGCCCGCGCTGCTGCTCGGAGTCGCGGTCAGCGCGGCCCTGTCCGGCATCCTGGGCGCGGTGCTGATCCGCTGGTTCGGGGAGCACAACGAACGCACCAAGGCCGCCGTCACGGTGGCCGTCTACGTCGCGGTGATGGCGGTGGGGCTGCGCCTGTTCGGCGCCACCTCGACCGGCGCGCGCCGTTTCCCGGCGCCCTTCGACGGGGCGCTGTTCCGGATCGGCGACGTGGTGGTCTCGCAAGCCGTGCTGGTCTCCATCGCCTTCGCGGTGGTGATCACCGTCGGCGTCGAACTGATGTTGCGCAAGACCCTGGTGGGACTGCGGCTGCAGGCACTGTCCGAACGGCCGGGCACCGCACAGGTGGTGGGCATCTCCGCGCCGCGCCTGGCCACCGCGGTGTGGGTGGCGATCGGCGCGCTCACCGCGCTGGTGATCATCCTGGTCGCGCCGCGCCTGGGCGGCGACTTCTCCACCCTGGGCAAGCTGATCGTCACCGCGCTCGCCGTGGCCATGGTCGGCGGGTTCCGCAACCTGCCGCTGACCCTGGCCGGCGGGCTGCTGCTCGGCTGCCTCGAAGGCATGTCCGCCGCGATGGAGTCGGTGCGCGAGTACCGCGGCGTGATCCCGTTCCTGGTGATCCTGGTGCTGCTGTGGTGGCGCAGCCGGCACGAGGTGTGGGACACCGCGCACAGTCGATGACAACGAACCGGAGTTCGCAGATGATCATGGGAACCCGCCCCGCCCCGGACGGCTCCACCCGCGCCGCCGTGCTGCGCGCGCACGACCGGCCACTCACCCTGGAGGACATCGCACTGCCCGAACGGTGCGAGCCGGGCGCCGTGTTGGTCCGGATCGGCTGCGCCACGCTGTGCGCCACCGACGTGCACCTGTGGCGCGGCGCGATGAGTTTTCCCGGCATGTTGCCGATGGTGCTCGGCCACGAGATGACCGGTACGGTCGAGGCAGTGGGTGTGGGCGCCATCGACGCGCTGGGCCGCACGCTGCGGGTCGGCGATCGCATCGGCTGGTCCGAGTCGACGTGCGGCACGTGTTACGCCTGCACGGTGCTGCGGCGGCCGGTGGGGTGCGTGGACCGGGGCTACGGCTTCCGCCAACGCTCGGACCGATGGCCCTATGCCACGGCCGGGTTGGCCGAGTTCGCCTACGTCGGCCCGCGCGCGGAGAAGGTGCTCGTGCCCGACGACGTGCCCGACACGTGGGCCGCGTGTGCGGGGTGTGCGGTCAAGACCGTGCTGCACGCCTTCGACCGGGCGGGCGGGATACGGCCCGGCGCCGAGGTGGTGGTGCAGGGCGCCGGGGCATTGGGCCTGGTGGCCGGTGCGATGGCCAAGGCGAGCGGCGCGCGGACGGTGGTCACCATCGGCGGGCCGGCGGGCCGATTGGAACTGGCCCGGGAGTTCGGCGCGGACGTCGTCATCGGCCTGGACGGCGACCCGGACGGCCGACGCGAGGAGGTACTGGCCGCCACCCGCGGGCGCGGCGCGGACCTGGTCCTGGATCTGGCCGGGGCCCCCGGGGTCGGCGCGGAGGCGGTCGAACTCGCGGCGTTCGGCGGCACGTTCGTGATCGTCGGGAGTACCGGACCCACTCCGGAGCGGTTGCCGCTGGGGACCGTGATGGGTAAGGAACTCAATGTCGTCGGCTCGCTCAACGGTGATGTGGGCGACTACCACCGGGCCGTCGAGTTCCTCCGCGACTTCCGGCAACGCTTCGACTGGGACCGGCTGTTCGCCGAGCCGGTCGGGCTGTCCGGGGCGAGCGAGGCGCTGGCGGCGATGGGTCGACAGGAGCAGGTCAAGGCCGTCGTGCACCCGTGGCTTCCGTGAGCTTGCACATCGTTTTGCCGGCGTCGGGCCCGGGTGCGGGTGCGGTGGCCGATGCCGAGGTAGCCAATGCCGAAGTAGTCAATGCCGAGAGGACCTTCGATGGGTGACATCGACAGCAACGCCGTTCCGCGACTCCGGTTGGGGGTCGAGGGTCCGTCCGTGTCCGCGCTGTCCCTGGGCTCGTGGCACACCTACGACCGGATGGACTTCCACGACGCGGTCGACCTGGTCACGTGCGCGGTCGAGGCCGGGATCAACCTCTTCGACGTCGCGGTGTACGGGATTGCGGGACAGAAGCCGGTGTTCACCGACGTGCTGTTCTCGGCGATCGTGCGGGCGGCGGGGTTGGCGCGGGAGGAGTACCTGTTGTCGACCAAGGTGTGGCTGGAGGGCTATCCGGCCCAGTCGTTGCGCGAGCAGGTGGAGCGGGCGATGTTCCGGGCCGGGACCGAGTACGCGGATCTGGCGATCCTGGGCGACATCCGGAGCAAGGATGTGGACCTGGAGCAACTCGCCAGTGACATGGCGGAGTTGGAGAAGGGCGGGTTGATCGGGCACTGGGGTGTGAACAACTGGTCGGCGCAGGCGATCACCACGATTCGGGCGCATGCGTTGGCGGCGGGGTCGCCCGGGCCGCAGGTCGCCCAGCTGAAGTACAGCCCGTGCCGGCGGGCGATCGCGGACGGTGCGCCGTTTGCCGAGTTGTTCTCGGCAGGGTTGTCGATGCAGGCGTCGGACGTGTTGGAGGGCGGCATCCTGGCCGGCAAGGTCGCGCCGACGCGGGAGATCGGGCGGGACCCGGGTGGGGTGCGGGAGCGCATCATCGCGTCGGCGCCCGGGCTTGCGGCGGTGGCGGCCGAACTCGACGCGAGTGCCGCGCAGGTGTGCATCGCGTTCGCGCTGTCGCATCCGGCCACCGCGAGTGTGTTGTTCGGCGCGACGCGGCGGGAGCAACTGGTGGACAACATCGGCGGGTTGCGGCTGCTCGATCGGGTCGGGGCCAGTGCGTTGCGGGCGCGGCTGGTGCCGTTTTTCGCGGACGGTGGTGCGGTGGACCCTTCGGGTCCTTGAGGGGATTCGGCTTGGTGGGGGGCGGGCGCTCGGTCGAGTGGCCGCCCCCTCGGCGTGTGGCCTCCGGCCGGGGCGGGTCGGCCCAAGCGTCGGCCGGGCCGAAGGGTGGCCTCGAACGCCGGTCGGGCCGGGATTCAGGCCCCCGAGCCGGCTGGGTCCGCCGTGTCGCGGTCGGACCATGCGGCGGACAGGGCGGTGCGAAGGGCCGAGCCGTGCCGGGTGAGCAGTTTCAGGGCCTTGAGGTTGTCGTGCCATTGGCTGAGCCGGCTGGCACCGAAGAGGACCGTGGCGACCGTGGGGTTGGCCAGGCAGAAGGCGATGCACACCTGGGCGGGTGTGGCGTCGAACTCGGCGGCGACGCGGGCGACCAGGGGGTGGGCGTCGCGGATGCGGTCGCGGATGTTGCCGGGGTCGGCGCCGATCTTGCGGTGCGGGTGCAGGTTGCCGGCCAGGATGCCGCCCTCCAGCACGTCGGACGCCTGCATGGCCAGGCCGTCGGCGAACAGTTCGGCGAAGGGTTCGCCCTCGGGCACCGTGCGTCGGGCCGGGCTGTACTTGAGCTGGGCGAAGGTCGGCGGCGTCAGCCCCTGTTCGGCGGCGAAGCGCCGGGCCCGCCACACGTCCCGGGCGGACCAGTTGTTGACGCCCCACGCGGTGAACCGGCCGGCCGCGATCTGCTCGGCGACGTCGCCGACCACGGCCGGGACGTCCAACTCGCCGAAGAAGTCGCCGACCACGACCAGGTCGGCCCGGTCGGTGCCGATCCGGTCGAGTGAGACGACCAGTTGCTCGGCGAAGCCCTTTTTCGGGTACTCCCACAACCACAACTTGCCGCACAGCAGGTAGTCCTCGCGGGCCACGCCCGCCTCGCGGATCGCCTGCCCGAAGATCAGGTCGGTGCGCGCGTTCTCCGCGTGCGGACCCATGTCGTAGTGCGCCACGTCGAAGAGTTCGACCCCGTGTGCGAGTGCGTCGCGGATCAACGCGACGGCGTCCGACATGCTCATCCTGTCCCAGGTGTTCCACGAGCCGAGGCCCAGCACGGGCACCTCGGGACCGTGCGCGCCGAGTCGACGACGGGGCACGGGACTGCCGGCGGGGGAGTGCGGCACGGATCCTCCTGGGAAGCGGCGATCGACCCGAATCGGCGGATCGCCATCGATCGCCATTGTTGACGGCATCGGTAATCATATAGCATTCCAGATACCAACTTCCTGTCCCGCGAGGAGATCCGATGTCAGTTCCCTCGGACGTCCAGGCCGAGGTCGGCCCCGATTCCATCGTCGATGTCGCGATCGGATACATGGCCGCCAAGCAGCTGTTCGCGGCCAACGAGGCGGGCCTGTTCGCGGCCCTGGCCGACGGTCGCGTGCCACTGGAAGAACTCGCGACCCGCACCGGACTGCCCACCCGGACCGCGCTCATCCTGGCCGACGCGATGGTCGCCCTTGGGCTGCTGGAGCGCGACGCGGACGGTTACGCCAACTCGCCCGCCACGCTGCGCCATCTCGGCGGGTCCGGGCAGGACGTGGACCTGCGTCCGTTCCTGAGCTTCCTGGACACCGTCAGCTACCCGCACTGGCTCGGCTTCGCCGAGACCTCGCGCACCGCGCGGCCGGCCCCGCTCGACCTGGGCGGCGACCGGCTCGGCGTCTTCCTCGGCGGCGTGATGACCTACAACGCGTTGCACGCGCGGATGTTGGCGCGGGCCTACGACTTCGGCGCGCACCGGCGGGTACTGGACCTGGCCGGTCTGTCCGGATCCTTCCTGGCCGAGGCGCTGCGGGCGCATCCCGAGTTGCGGGCGACCTTCGTGTCCGGCGGCGACCTGGTCGGCCACGCGGAGCAGACCTTGGCCGCGGCCGGCGTCGAGGAGCGGGTCGAGGTGGTCACCGCCGACCCGCTGACCGACGAGGTGCCCACCGGCTTCGACCTGGTGCTCCTGGAGCATGTCGTGCACCGCTTCGACGCCGAGCAGAACCGGCGGATCGTGGCGGCGGCGCGCAAGGCGGCCGAGCCCGGGGCCCGGCTGCTGCTGCTCGACTTCTTCCTGGAGCCGGACGGCACCCCGCGGCTGATCGACACTCTGCACGCGGGGGAGTACCTGGTCATCGACGGCACCACCGTCCACCCGCGCGGCGAGGTCGAGGGCTGGCTCGTCGAGGCCGGTTGGCAACCGGTGGACCTGCTCGAACTGCCGGGTAGCCCGCGGGTGATCGTGGCGGAGGCCCGATGAGCGCGGGCCGGGTCGTGGTGGTCACCGGTGGCGCGAGCGGCATCGGTGCGGCCGTCGCCCGCGCCTTCGCCGAGCACGGCGACCGGGTCGTGATCGCCGACCGGGACACCGACGCGGCCGAGCGGGTCGCCCGCGAACTCGACGGCGTCCCGGTCGCACTGGACATCACCGACCCCGCGTCGGTGGCCTCGGCCCTGGACCGGGTCGTCGCCGAGGTCGGCCCGCTCGCGGTGCTGGTCAACAACGCCGGGCTGGTCGCCGGCGCCGGGTTGCTCGTCGAACTGCCGATCGAGGTCTTCGACACCGTGGTCGCGGTCAACCTGCGCGGCACCTTCACCGTCACGGTCGCCGCCGCCCGGCGGATGATCGCCGAGGGCGCCGGCGGTGCCATCGTCAACATCAGCTCGATCGGCGCCCGCCAACCCACCGCGGGACTGGGGCACTACGAGGCCACCAAGGCGGCGGTGGACGCGCTCACCCGCACCGGCGCGATCGAACTGGCCCCGCACCGCATCCGGGTCAACGGCGTCGCACCCGGACCGGTGCACACCCCGATGACCGCCGGCCTGATGTCCGACCCGCAGGCCCGGCAGGCCTGGGAGGCGCGGATCCCGCTCGGCCGGATCGCGGTGCCCGAGGACGTCGCGCCGCTCGCGGTGTTCCTGGCCTCGCCGGCCGCGGCGCACATCACCGGCACGATCGTGCCGGTGGACGGCGGTCAGCTGCTGGTCTGACCGACGCCGGCGCAGCGGGGGTGGGTGACGCACGGCCCCGGAGTGGTCGGACGACACGAGGAAGGGCGGGCTCGACAGAGCCCGCCCTTCCTCGTGCGGCGAATGGCCTCGGGTGGCCCCGCGCGAGGCCCGTGTACCGCCGCGCCGCTACGGCGTCCCCGCCTTGGCCTGGTGCAGTGCGGCCGCGGTGGCGATCTTGTGCGCGCACGCCGCCTGTTCGATCACCCGCGGGTCGGCGCCCGCGCCGATCAGGTCGAGCAGATTCTCGTGCTCGCGCACCGAGGTGCGGGCCCGCCCGGGCACGTAGGTGAAGGTCGATCGGCGCATGTGGTCCAGCCGCGCCCACTCCGATTCGAGCAGCGCGTTCAGGTGCTTGTCGGGGCAATGCGCGTAGAGCGAGAAATGAAACTTGCGGTTGAGCGCGGTGAACGCGGTGGGATCGAAGTCCGCCAGCGCCTCGACCATGCGGTCGTTGATCGCCCGGGCCTCGGCGATGTTCGCGGCGCTCATCAGCGGCGCCGAGATCGCGGTCGCATAACCCTCCAGGCGGGCCAGCACGTTCAGCGAGTGCTCGACCTGCGAACGGTCGAAGACCGCCACCCGGGCGCCGACGTTGCGCACGATCTCCACCAGGCCGTCGGACTGGAGCCGGCGCACCGCCTCGCGCAGCGGGATGGTGCTGACCCCCGCCTCGCGGGCGAGTTGGTCGAACACCAGCCGGTATCCGGGCCCGTAGGTGCCGTCGAGGATGCGGCTGCGCAGCAGCTCGTAACACATCTCCGACTTGGACGCCTTGGCGGCCTTGCTCGCGGCGGTGGTTGCCTTTGCGGGACTCAACTACGGTCTCCTCAATCTGGGCCGGACACGGTCGCGGGCCGGGACGAGGTGTCCCGGCCCGGCGGGGTCCGGCGTGGTCCGGTGGGCGTGGTGCGCCGCGGCGGGTCAGCGGTCGAGGACCCGAACGGCCAATTCGCGGAAGAACGGGTTGGCCAGAACGCCGTGGTGGTCGCCGGCCATGGCGACCCGTTGGGACCCCGGGGCCAGCGGGAGCAGTTCCCCGGTGCCGTGCGTCATCGCGTCGTCGACGCCGACCACGAACCACGGCGGCGTGCCGCCCGCCCACGGCTTCGGCGCGAACGGCGTGCTGCGCAGGCCCTCGACACAGGTCACCAGACCGTCCGCGCGGGCACCCTCGGCGCGGATCATGCCCGCGATCATCCCGATGAGCGGATCGGCGGACGGGGCGGCCTCGTCGTGCACCGCCCGGCGCAGCTCCGCGACGTCCACGGCGGAGAACGGCTCGGTCGGGCTCAGCCCGCCGAGCAGCACCCGGCCGATCCGCTCCGGGGCCAGCTCGGCCAGTTGCCAGACCAGGCGGGCGCCGAGCGAGTACGCGACGACGTCGAACCGGTCCGCGTCGTACGCGTCGACCACGGCCAACAGGTCCTGTGCCGAGGCGATCGCGTCCACCTCCTCGGCGCTCGTCGGTGCGGGGCTGGCGCCGTGGCCGCGCAGGTCCGGCGCGAGTATGGTGCGGCCGGCTTCGAGCAGGGTCCGGACCATGCCCGTCTCCAGCCACGCGCGGCGCGCGCTGGAGCAGAACCCGTGCACGAGCAGCACCGGAGGCTGCTCGGAGCGCTCGGCGCTCGGGTAGGTGGTGACGGCGAGGGGCTGCCGCAGGCGCATCCTACTTCTCCAGTCAGCTATTTCGGATACGATTTCAGATCGTACACCAGGGGCGAATACTCAGAGCTGCGACCCGATCCGGAATCCGTCGCCGTCCGCGTCCCGCGCGAAGGAGAAGCCGTCGGCGCCGACCGTCACGTCCGCCTCGTGGTTCTCCTGCCGGGTGGACACCGGTTGCGGGCTTCCGGCCAGGTCCAGCACGGGGGATGCCTCCGCGTACCAGGACGGCACCACCGGGTTGCCCCACCAGTCCCGCCGCTGGTTGTCCCGCACGTCCCAGGACAGCACCGGGTGGTCGGGATCGCCCGTGTAGTAGTCGGTCGTGTAGATCTCCACCCGATGCAGGTCGGGATCGCGCACGTACACGTAGAACGCGTTGGACACCCCGTGCCGCCCCGGCCCGCGCTCGATGTGCGCGGACCGGCGGCGGGCGCCGAGCAGGTCGCACACGTGCAACACCTGGCCGCGCTCGTGCGTGCTGAACGCGATGTGGTGCAGCCTCGGTCCGTCGCCGCCGGTCAGCGCTATGTCGTGCACGGTGTCCTTGCGATGCAGCCAGGAGGCGTACAACGTCTCGTCCTCGCCACGGATGTCCTCGGTCACCCGAAAGCCCAGGTCGCGGTAGTAGCGCTCGGCCCGGGCCACGTCCGGCACCACGATGTTGAAGTGGTCCAGCCGGGCTATCGCGCCCGCGCCGTGCAGGTCGTAGCGCTGATGCAACCGCGGTACGTGCTCGGCCTCGTAGAAGAACTCCAACGGGAACCCCAGCGGGTCCAGCACCCGTACGGCCGGCCCGATGCCGCGGGTGGCGCCCGGCGCGCGGCGTTGCACCGGCACCCCCAGCGCCCGGTAGTAGCGCTCGGCCACGTCGACCTCCCGCGGCGCGCGCACCCGGTACGCCAGCGCGGCCAGCGCGCCGGCCGTACCCCGCCGCAACACCAGCGAATGGTGCAGGTACTCCTCGAAGGCGCGCAGATACACCGCGTCCTCGTCCTCGTGGGTGACCACCAGCCCGAGCAGGTCCACGTAGAACTCGCGGGACGCGTCCAGGTCGGTGACCACCAGCTCGGCGTACGCGGCGCGCACGATGTCCGGGCAGGGCAGCGCGCCCGGTTCGGGGGCGGGCGCCCCGGGACGGGTGGTGGGCACGGGCGGCAGGGGCGGAACGGACGAAGTCGGCATCGCACTCTCCTCCTGTTCGAGGCGCCGGATTCGGCCGGCGCGAGCGGACCCGGTCACCGGGGCCCGATCCGGAAACTAGCGCTCCGCCACGGGATCGGGCTACGGCCCGGCCGCGACGGACGCCACGTCACGCGGCACCGAACCGGGCGGTGTGCAGCGGCGCCATGGCCACGTGCACGGCCTGCTGCGACGTGTAGAAGTCGATCGAGCGGTAGCCGCCCTCGTGGCCGAGCCCCGAGGCCTTGATCCCGCCGAACGGGGTGCGCAGATCGCGCACGTTGTGCGAGTTGATCCACACCATGCCGGACTCGACGCTCTGCGCGACCCGGTGCGCCCGGCGCAGGTCGTTGGTCCACACGTAACCGGCCAGGCCGTAGCGGACCGCGTTGGCCAGCTCGATCGCCTCCGCCTCGTCCGCGAACGGGGTCAGCGCCACCACCGGCCCGAAGATCTCCTCCTGGAAGATCCGCGCGTCCGCCGGCACGTCGCAGAAGACGGTCGGCGCCAGATAGTTCCCCACCGGCAGGTGCGCGGGCCGGGTGCCGCCCGCGACCAGCCGCGCCTCGCGCCGGCCCACCTCCACGTACGCGAGCACCCGCTCGTAGTGCTCGGGATGCACCAGCGCGCCCACCTCGGTGGCCGGGTCCTGCGGCGGACCCACCACGATGCGCTCGGCCCGGGCGGCGAACCGCTCGACGAACTCGTCGTACACCGCCCGCTCCACCAGGATCCGCGAACCGGCCGTGCAGCGCTCGCCGTTGAGCGAGAACACGCCGAACAACGCGGCGTCGATCGCGTCGTCCAGGTCGGCGTCGGCGAACACGATCACCGGGGACTTGCCGCCGAGTTCCATCGACAGGCCCTTGAGGTGCCGGGCGGCGGAGCCGAAGATCGTCCGGCCCGTGGTGGTCTCGCCGGTGAACGAGATCAGCGGCACGTCCGGGTGCTCGACCAGGGCCGCGCCCGCCTGTTCGCCGAATCCGCCGACCAGGTTGAACACGCCCTGCGGCAGGCCCGCCTCGGTCAGGATGTCCGCCCACAAGGACGCGGACAGCGGGGTGAACTCGGCCGGCTTGAGCACCACCGTGCACCCGGCCGCCAGCGCCGGTGCCAGCTTCCACGACTCCAGCATGAACGGCGTGTTCCACGGCGTGATCAGGCCGGCGACGCCGATCGGCCGGCGGTTGACGTAGTTGAGCTGACGACCGGGCACCTTGTACGCCTCGTCGGTCTGACCGACGATCAGGTCCGCGAAGAAGCGGAAGTTCTCCGCGGCGCGCTGCGCCTGGCCCAGCGCCTGGGTGATCGGCAGGCCGGTGTCGAACGTCTCCAACTCGGCCAGTCGCGCGTCCCGGCGCTCGACCTCGTCGGCGATCCGGTTGAGCACCCCGGCCCGGTCCTTGGCCTGCATGTGCGGCCACGGGCCGGAGGTGAACGCGCGTCGGGCGGCGGTGACCGCGGCGTCCACGTCGGCCGCCTTGCCCGCCGCGGCGGTGGCGTAGGGCAGGTTGGACGCGGGCGCGCAGACCTCGAAGGTGGCGCCGTCCAGCGAGTCGACGTGTCGGCCGTCGATGAAGTGGCGCAGTCGGGTCGGCAGCGCGGTGGGCACCCCGGAATGCTCGACGGGCGTCGTCGTGGTGGTGCTCATATGGCTTCTTCTCCAAGGGCGGGGTCGGTCAGCAGGTCGAGCCGGCTCTGCGCGAGGGCGGTCACGCGCGCCCGGCCGCGTTCGGACAGCGGCAGCAGCGGCGGCCGGACGAAGTCGGAGCCGATCAGGCCGCGTTGGTGCATCAGCCACTTGGCGGGCGCCGGGTTGGTCTCCACGAACAGCAGGTCCACCAGCGGCTGGACCGCGTAGTGCAGTTCGCGGGCCCGGCCCAGGTCGCCCGCCTGGTAGGCCTCGTACATCTGCGCGACCGCGCTCGGTGCGATGTTGGCGAGGGCGGAGACGAAGCCCGCTCCGCCCAGGGTGAGTACCGGCAGGCACAACAGTTCGATGCCGGACCACACCAGCAGTTCCGGACCGGCGGCCTCGATCACCCGGGAGAAGTGCTCGAAGTCCTTGGTGGTCTCCTTGATGCCGACGATGTTCTCGTGCGCCCGGAACAGGCGGGCCACGGTCTGCGGATCGATCTCCACGGCGGTGCGGCTCGGCACGTTGTAGATCACCACGGGCAGGTCCGGATACTCGCTGGCGATCGTCGAGTACCAGGTGAACAGCGCCTCCTGGGTGGGGCGGGCGTAGTACGGCGTGATGATCAGCACCGCGTCGGCGCCCGCGTCCCGGGCGATCCCGGTCAGTTCCAGGGTCTCGTCCAGCTTGGTCGACCCGGTGCCCGGCAGGAACGGCACCCGGTCGTCGATCTCGGCGGCGACCACCCGGATCGCCTCGGCCCGCTCGGCGAGGGTCTGCGCGGACGGCTCACCGGTGGAGCCGCCGAGCGAGATGCCGTGCGAGCCGGCCGCGACCTGCCAGCGGACCAGGCGGCGCAGCGCGGCGGCGTCGACCGCGCCCGCCGCGGTGAAGGGGGTGACCAGCGGCGCGATCGAGCCGCAGATCAGGGACGGGTCGGCGCGGTACTTCATCGGTGCTCCTCGCGAGTGGTGGTCGGGGCGGTGCTTGCGGCGACGGGGTCGGGCGCGGTCGCGGCCCACGCGCGGTAGGCGAGCTCCCAGGCCGGGCCCAGCGGGTACAGCCCGGCCAACCCGGCGCCGGCGGCGACCTGTTCGGCGATGAACCGCTCGCGGGACTCCTGCTCCTCGGCGGCCCGGACGACCTCGGCGACCAGGCCGGGCGGGATCACCACGGCGCCGTCGTCGTCGGCGACCACGATGTCGCCGACCTGTACGGTGGCGCCGCCGCACGCGATCGTGACGTCGGTGTCCCAGGGCACGTGCCGGCGGCCGAGCACGGCGGGATGCGCGCCGGCGGCCAGCACGGGCAGGCCCAGTGCGGCCACGGCGGCGCTGTCGCGCACGGCGCCGTCGGTGATGATGCCCGCGGCGCCCAGGGTCTTGGCGCGCAGCGCGAGGATGTCGCCCAGGGTGCCGGCGACGGCCGTGCCGCGGGCCTCCATCACCAGGACCTGGCCCGGTTCGAGCGAGTCGACGGCACGTTTTTGCGCGTTGAAGCCGCCGCCGTGGGCGGCGAACAGGTCTTGGCGGAACGGGACGAAGCGCAGCGTGCGGGCGGTACCGACCAGGCGGGTGCCCGGGGTGAGGGCGCGCACGCCGTCGATGCTGACGGTGTCGAAGCCGCGGGCACGCAGTTGCACGCTCAGCGTGGCCACGGCGACGCGGGCGAGCCGGGTGCGCAGGTCGTCGGTGAGCACGACGGGGGCGCCGGCCCCGCCGGCGTCGGCTTCCTCGGGTCGGGTGCCGGTGGCGTCCGCGCGGGTGGCCGGGTCGATCCTGGGCGGGGAACCCCAGGCGGGGAGTTCGGGGCCGGTGAGCACGTCGGTGCGCAGCCGGCCGGTGCTGTGGCGGGGGTGGTCGAGGCTGTCCACCTCGACCTCGATCCGCTGTCCGATCTCGGCCACCGAGGCGCCGGCGGGGGTGCCGGTCAGGATGACGTCGCCGACTTCGAGGGTGAGCAGCCGGGACAGGTCCGCGATCAGTTCGGCGAAGCCGAACAGGAGCGTCGCGGTGGTGTCCTCCTGGACCAACTCGCCGTCCAGCCACGTGCGTACGCGCAGCGCCTCGGGGCGCAGGTCGGCTGCGGGCAGCAGGGTCGGCCCCAGCGGGGTGAAGCCGTCGCCGCCCTTGGCCCGGACGTTGGAGCCGCGGTCCGCGTAGCGCAGGTCGTACAGGCCCAGGTCGTTGGCCGCGGTCACCCAGCCGACGTGCGCCCAGGCCCGGGCGGGGGACACGCGGCGGGCGGTGCGGCCGATCACGAGCGCGATCTCGCCCTCGAAGCCCAGCAGTTCGACGCCGGCCGGCCGCTCGACCGGGCCGGATCCGGTGAGCGAGCTGCTCGGTTTGAGAAAATACGAGGCGTGGTCGGGGACGCGCCCGCGTTGTTGCGCGCGGGAGCGGTAGTTCAGGTGCACGGCCAGCACCTTGCCGGGTCGCCGCCCCGTCGCTACGGTCACCGCGTCGTGCGTCACTCGCCACCCCTTTGCGCCTCGGATCAGCGATGCCATCTCGGAACGTATATGATTCCGGATAGAATAATAGAGGTGATCTCGGTTCCACTGTCAACCACCGCGGCGGCCACGCTCGTTCGCGGGGCGTGCGGGTGGGGATGTGCGGGCGAGGGCATGCAGGTGCGGCGGGCGAGGCGCACGGGCTTCAGGCACGTGGGGCGGCGCGCGGAGGCAGGACACGGGGGCGAGGGGGTGCGGGCGGGGCAGGTGGGCGAGGTGGCGCGGGCGGGCGGAGGCACGCGGTCCCCGGTGCCCGGCTGCCTGCCCGACGGCGTCGGCGCCCGGTGCGGGTCGGCTGCGCAGTGGCCGGGTAACGATCACGCGTGACCGGCACCCGCGTGCCGACGCTGGTTCGGGTGGCCGCACCGATACGGTCGTCTCGCGTCACCGCCGAGCAGAACGAGGAGATCCACGTGGCTGTCGACCCCAGCGATCCGGAAACGTTCCAGGAAGAGGACGACGACGCGACGGAACTCGCCGCGGAAACGCCCGAAGCGGACGCCGCCGAGCAGCACATCGACGTCCGTCGGGATCGCGACGCACCACTGACACGCGTCGACCCGGACGCCGCCGACGAGGGCGACGCGGTCGAACAGGCCCGGGTCGTCGAACTGGACGAGGACGACTACCGGTAGTTTCCGCCCGGCGCCTCAGGGGAGATTCGCGGCCGGCTCCGCCGGTTTCGGGGGCGGTGCGTGCTCGCGGCGCGGGAGCAGCAAGGGGGTGGCCAGAAGGAGCACTCCGGCGGCTGCGATCGCGCCGCGAGGGCCGACGACCGCGGCCAGCAGGCCCCAAGCCGCGGTGAGCGCCGCGATGGCGGCGCTCGCGCTGACCGACCAGGCGGTCAGGGTGCGGGCGATCCGGTCCGGGTCGGTGTGTTCGAGCCGGTGGGTGGCCAGCACCGGGTTGAACAGGCCGCAGCAGGTCACCAAGCCGAGTTGGATGGTGACGACCAGGACGATGCCGGGGACGCCGGGTTGCACGAACGCCAGTCCGAGGGGCCAGCACGCGCGCAGCGTCCCGGCGGTGCGAAGCACCCTGTGCCGCCCGAACCGCGCCACCAGCGGGGGCGCGAGGCGGGCACCGAGCAGGCCGCCGATGCAGGGGGACGCGAACACGAGACCGTACTGCCAGGGTGCGTATCCGAGATCGCGCAACAAGAGCACGGCCATCAGCGGTTCGGAGGCCATGATCAGGCCGTTGACCACGATCGTGTTGAGGAACAGCGGGCGCAACACGGGGTGGGCGAGGATGTGGCGCCACCCCTCGGGCAGATCGCGTGCCCGCAACCGCGGTGCGGCCGTCCGTGGTTCCGACCCGCCGATGGAGCGGATGCCCAGCGCCGAGAGCAGATAGCTGACCGCATCGGCGAGCACGGTCGTCACCGGGCCGAACAACGTGATCGCCGCCCCGCCGAGCGGTGGTCCGACCGTGATCGCGGTCCACGTCGTGGACTCGAATCGGCTGTTCGCGACGAGCAGGTCCGCCGGCGGCACGAGCGTCTTCAGATACGCACCGGCCGCCGCCTTGAAGGCGATGTCGGCCGCGGCGACGACGACGGATACGACGAGGAGTTGGGCGAAGCTCAGCAGCCCGAGCGCGAACGCGGCGGGGATGCTCAGCAACGCCGCGAACCGGATCAGGTCCATCGCCACCATGACCGGCCGTTTGCGACGGAACTCCACCCACGGGCCGAGCGGTACCGCCACCAGGGCCCCCACCGCGCGCCCCGCCGCGGCCAGCACCGCCACCTGGGCCGGCCCGGAGTCCAGCACGAGCACCGCGATCAGCGGAAACGCGCCGAAGCCGAGCGAGGTGCCGTACGCGCTGACGGCATACGCGGCCCACAACCGCCCGAACCGCCGCCCCAGCGCCCGCCGACCCGCCATCCCCAACGCACCCCTCGCCGAGCCCGAACCCGCTGACCACCGGCATCAAAGCGAGTGACGGACGGCGAGAGCAAACAACCGATCGGCCACGAAGACACAACCATGGGTTGTACCCCATGCGTCCGTGGTCGTCGGCGGGGTCCGGGACAACGATCGGGGCTCCGCGGACACACACGCGGAGCCCCGAATACCCGGTCGGGGAGGAGGGCCGAACCGGGGGCCTGGCGGATCAGCCGTGGTGGCCGCCGTCCATGTCCGTGCCGTGGTGGCCGGCCTTGAGGTCGTCGTCGTGGTCGCCGTCGAGGTTGGCGCAGAAGTTCCCGAACGTCGGGTTGATGAAGCCGGCCACGTCGATGGTGTTGCCGCAGAAGTTGATCGGGATGTGGATCGGGACCTGGACGTCCAGGCCGGAGACCACGCCGGGGGAGCCCACCGCGGCGCCCTCGGCCTCGGCGGCGGCACTCGCGGCACCCGCGCCGGCCATGACCAGGGCGGCGGTGCCCGCGGCCAGCACGGTTGCCTTGTCGAACGAGCTCACTGGGGTTCTCCGTATCGACCCTCGCGCCGCCCGGATGGGGGGCGTTCCCGCTGTGCAACGAGGCCGAACGCCCCGGGCAACCGGTCGGTGTCGATGTTCACCCGAACGCGGGGGCAGCCTTGCCGCGTCGGGTCACGGGTGTCCCGAAACCCGATGGCGATGCCGACCGGGCCCGGCTAGCGTCACGATGGTGAGCCTCGACATCCGGGAGATCCCCGAAGAACACCTGGACCAGATCTTGGATCTCGCCGACCTGGCCTTCCACGAGAAGGATTCGGACGAGAAACGCGAGCGCTACCGCGACGTGTTGAGCAGATGCGACCGCATCGGGGCGTACGACGACGACACCCTGGTCGGCCAGGTCGCCGCACACCGCTTCGCATTGTCCGTGCCCGGCACCGAACTGCCCTGCGCCGGGCTGGACTTCGTGGCCGTCGCGCCCACCCACCGGCGCCGCGGGCTGCTGGCCCGGATGATGGCCGAGCAGTGGCGCCGGTGCGCCGCGGCCGGCCAGGCGCTGTCCTGTCTGTGGGCCTCCGAGAACGCGATCTACGGCCGCTTCGGCTACGCCCCCGGAACCGAGGGCTACACCGTCGAGATCGACAGCCGACGCCCGCTCGCCCTGCGCATCACCCCGGACCCGCGCCCGCTGCGGCTGATCGACGCGGCCAAGGCGCCGCCCGTGCTCGATCCCGTGTACGAGGCGGCGCGCGCGCTGCGCCCGGGCCGCTTCGCCCGGGACGAGGCGTGGTGGGCCAAGCACGTGCTGGACTCCGACGACGATGACGACGACGAGGGGCCGGCCCGGATCGTCGTGCTCGGCGAGCCCGGTGCCCCCGTGGCCGGCTACGCCGTCTACCACGTCGCGGCCGGCACGCCGCGGGTGGTCGAGGTGCGCGAACTGGAGGCCGACAGCGCCCAGGTGGCCGCCGCGCTGTGGGACTACCTCGCCTCGATCGACCTGACCGGCAAGGTGGTGGCCTGGATCCGGCCGTTGGACGATCCGCTGCTGCTGTTCGCGGCCGATCGGGACCAGGTGCGGGTCACCAAGCAGTTCCCGGCGTTGTGGATCCGCCTGGTGGACGTGCCCACCGCGCTTACCGCGCGCTCGTGGGCGGCACCCGTCGACGTGGTCCTTCGGGTCCGCGACCGGGGAGTGCCCGCCAACGACGGCAGGTTCCGCCTGACCGCCGACCCCGACGGCGCGACCTGCACGCCGACCGAGGCACCGGCCGAACTCACCCTGGACGTACGCGAACTGGCGGCCGGCTACCTCGGCGGCACCCCGGTCGTCCGCCTGGTGGCGGCCGGACTCGTCGTGGAGCACACGCCGGGCGCGGCGGCCCGCCTGGACGCCGCGCTGCGCACGGACCTGTTGCCGTTCGCCCACGAGGACTACTGAGCACCGGCGCCCACCCGCCACCGGGATCGCGAGTGCGCGCGAGCGGTGCGCCCCGGGTCGCCCGGCCGGCCCGAAGCGGCCGGGCGGACCCGGGGCCTCGGCGATCCCCTCGTCAGAGGCTCGCCGCGGGGCCCGGGGGTGGACCGGGCGGCTCGTTCTGGTGCGCCGCGAAGTAGCGCACCAGGTCCGGGTCGAGCGGCGGGACCACGGTGCGCACGCCGCCCGCGCGCAGCGAGGTGGTGGCGGCGACTCCCGCGGCCACCGCCTCGCGGGCGGCGACCGGCGAGGTGCGGGTGGGCCCGCCGTCGACCGCGAAGCGCAGGAACTCCGCGACCAGGGTCCGGTCCGCGCCGCCGTGCAGGCCGCCGCCGGGCACGGACTCGCTGCGGTCGGCATCCGCCCGGTATCCGGAACGGCGCAGGTTCCACAGCTTGATCGAGGGGTGGTCGTCCTCCAGGCCGTCGCCGAAGTTCTCCAGCCGGCCCTCGTCCCCGATGACGGTGTAGTTGCGCCAGTAGTCGGGCGTGAAGTGGCACTGCTGGTAGCTGGCCAGGACGCCGTTGTCGAGGCGGGTGAGCATCATGCTGATGTCCTCCACGTCGACGATCGGGTTGAGCCCGGTCACCGCCGTCGGAGGCCAGACCTCGGGCGCGAAACCGTCCTGGGCCCATGCCTGCTCCTCGACCCGGCCCGCCGCGTCCCGGCCGACGCCGGCGAGCACCGGCTCGCGCCGCGGATTACCGCCGTAGACCGCCAGGTCGCCCAGCGCGACCACGTCCCGCGAGTAGCCGCCGGCCAACCAGTGGATCACGTCCAGGTCGTGTGCGCCCTTTTGGAGCAACAGGCCGGTGGTCCGCGCGCGTTCGGCGTGCCAGTCCTTGAAGTAGAAGTCGCCGCCGTGCCCGACGAAGTGCCGGCACCACACCGATCGCACCCGGCCGATCGCGCCTTCGTCGATCAACTCGCGCATCCGCCGCAACATCGGCAGGTGCCGCAGGTTGTGCCCGACGTACAGCCGGGTCCGCGACTGTCGGGCGGTGCGCAGCAGCCGGTCGCAGTCGGACACCGTGATGGCCAGTGGTTTCTCCACGAAGACCGGCACGCCGGCGGCCAGGAAGAACACGCCGGGCTCGACGTGTCGATCGTCGGGGGTGAGCACGAAGACCGCGTCGAGCCGGTCGTCGAGCATGCGTCGATAGTCGCTGTGCACGGCGACGTCCGGGCCGAACAGATCGACGGCGTCGGCCCGTCCGCGCGCGGCGGGGTCGGCGCAGGAGACCACCCGCGACCGACCCGGCCGATGCGCCTCCACGGCCAGGGCGGCGCGCTGCCCGACCCCGACGACGCCCACGCGTAGCTCGTCCATCGGGTCAGTTCCCGAGCGTGGCCCGCAGCGCGGGCTGGAGCAGGTCGCCGTGGGCGCGGGCCATGTCGTCGCACAGGTCCCAGATGCGCTCGACCGGCAGCGCGGCGGCGGTGGCCGGGTCGGCCATCGCGGCGTGCCGGACGTGCCGCGGGTCGTCCTCCAGGGCGGCGCGCACGACCAGGTCGTTCGTGCTCAGGTAGGCACGGTTGAGCGCGGCGCACTGCGCGGGCAGCGCGCCGACCCGGGTGGGCTGTACGCCCAACGCATCCACCAGGCACGGGACTTCGACGACGCCGTCGGCGGGCAGGTTGTCGATCAGCCCGTGGTTGGGCACGTTGCCGTAGACCGTGCGCGGGGTGCCGGTGACGATGCTGTGGATGATCTGCGGCGCGTACTCCATGGTGGACTCGACCGGGACCGGCTCGCCCGCGGCCAGCGCCCGGCGGGTCTGCTCGTAGGCGGCCATGTTCTCGTCCACGATGCCGAGGTAGGCGCCCACCGGCAGGCGCAGCCGGGCGATCTCGCTGTCGTGGCCCAGGTACCAGGGCACGTACTCGCTGGAGTGCTCGCTGGTCTCGGTCGGGTAGTAGCCGAGCCGGCGGTACATGTCCACCCGGACCCGACGCCGCAGTTCGGCGTCCTCGGCGATCAGCGCGTCCAGCTTCGGGTACAGGTCGGCGCCGTTGTGTTCGAAGCGCAGCACCCAGGCCTGGTGGTTGACGCCGGCGGCGCGGTAGTCGACCTCCTCGTACGGGACCCCGACCAGATCCGCGAGGCCCTGCATGGTCCAGTAGACCGAATGGCACAGGCCCACCACCCGGGTCAGGCCGGTGGCGCGGGTGAGGTAGCCGACGTTCATCGCCATCGGGTTGGTGTAGTTCAGCAGCCAGGCGTTCGGGCAGATCTCGGCGATGTCCTCGCCGAGCGCCCGCAGGACCGGGAAGGTGCGCAGGGCCCGGAAGATGCCGCCGATGCCGAGGGTGTCGCCGATGGTCTGGCGCAGGCCGTGGCGGGCGGGCACCTCGAAGTCGACGCGGGTGGCCTCGCGCATGCCGACCTGGATGATGTTGATCACGAAGTCGGCGCCGACGAGTGCCTCGCGGCGGTCGAGGTGGGTGCTGATGTGCGGGTCCGCGCCGCGTTCGGCGGCGATCAGGCGCGCCGCGCCCTGCGCGGTGGCCAGCCGCTCCGGGTCGATGTCGTGCAGTGCGATGTGCGCCTGCCGCAACTCCGGGAAGGCGAACAGGTCGGCGAGCAGCCCCTGGGTGAACACGACGCTGCCGGCGCCGACGAAGACGATCTTGGTGCGGGTCATCACTGGTTCTTTCCGTTGCGGGCGAGGGCTGCGACAGCCTCGTCCCAGGTGGGTTGGGCCGGCGTGCCGCCGTGCGCCCGGGTGGACAGGGCTCCGCACGCGGCTGCGAATTCGAGGGCCCGGGCGGGTGATTCGCCGCCGAGCAGTGCGGCCAGGTAACCGGCGTCGAAGCTGTCGCCGGCGCCGACCGTGTCCAGCGGCCGGGCCGGGATGCCGCGGGTGCGCAGCACCGTGCGGCCGTCGTGGGCGAACGCGCCCTCGCCGCCGTTCTTGACCACCACCGTCGGGCCGTGGGCGGCCAGTTGCGCGGCGGCGTCCTCGGGGGTGCCGGTGGTCGGCAGGGCCAGCGCCATCGCCTCCTGGGCGTTGGGCAGCAGGATGTCGACGACGGGCAGGACGGCGGCGATCCCGGCGGGATCCCAGCGGCCGGTCGGATCGTCGTTGGTGTCCAGCGAGGTGCCGGCGCCGTGCGCTCGGGCGACGCCGAGCAACTCGGGCAGGGCTGCGGCGAGTTCGGGCATCAGGAAGTAGGAGGCGGCGTGTACGTGTCTGCTGTGCGTGAGCAACTCCTCGGGTACGTCGTCGGGTCCGGTGTCGGCCAGCGTGCCGGCGGCGGTGAGGATCGCGCGGTCGCCGTCGCTGCGGGTGAGCACCGTGGTCAGCGGCGTCGCCGACCGCGCGTCCGTGCGCAGCGCGGCAGTGTGCACGCCCCGGGCGGTCAGCGCGGCACGCACGAAGCGGCCTGCGTCGTCGTCGCCGACCCGGCCGGCGATGGCCACGCGCAGTCCCAGTCGGGCCGCGCCGCACGCGGTGATCGCGGCGGATCCGCCGAGGGTGAGCAGGCCGGTGGACACGAGGTGTTCGCGTTGCCCGAAGGCCGGCGGCTCGTCGAGGGGACCGAGGACGACGTCGGGATTGGCGTCGCCGATGACGAGAAGGTCGAAGGTGTGCGGCATCGGGCTTCCTGGGTGCGGGTGGTGCCGGCGAACTGCCGGGCCGGTCTGCGGCGCGGTCGAGCGCACCGATCGGTCAGCGGTGGTCGTTCGGGTCGGGTCGGACGGCGGCGCGGGTCGGATGGCGACGCGGATTGGATGGCGGCGCCGTCGGGCGGGTGTCCCCGGGAGGATCGAACTCCGCTGACACCGCTATCCCTTGAGCCCGCTGGAGGTGATGGACTGGATGAACGCCTTCTGTGCGCCCAGGAAGGCCAGCAGGACCGGGAGCACGGTGATCACGTTGCCCGCCATCACGGCCGACCACTGGGTGTGGTGCTGCCCCTGGAAGGTGGTCAGGCCCAGTTGCAGGGTGTACCGGGTGTCGTGGTTGATCGCGATCAGCGGCCAGGTCAGGTCGTTCCAGGTGGTCAGGAAGGTGAGCACGGCGACGGTGCTCAGTGCGGGCCGGGACAGTGGCAGCACGATCAGGATCAGCACCCGCAGCCGGGAACAGCCGTCGATCCAGGCGGCCTCCTCCAGTTCCCGGGGCAGCGACAGGAAGAACTGCCGGAGCATGAACACCGCGAACGGCGTCACCAGGGAGGGGATGATCAGCGCACCCAGCGTGTCGATCAGCCCGAGCCGCTTCATGATCAGGAACGTCGGGATCATGGTGAGCTGGAACGGGATCGCCATCGTGGCCAGCATCGCCACCATCAGCGCCCGCGAACCCGCGAACCGCATCCTGGCGAACGCGTAGCCGCCCAACGCCCCGAAGACCAGATTGGAGGCCACCGCGACCGCCGAGACGATCAGCGAGTTCATGAACCAGCGCGGGAACATCGCGTTGCCCAACACGTAGCGGTAGCCGCCCAGGTGGATCCCCGAGGGCCACAACGCGGGTGGGAACCGGTTGATCTCCGCGTTGGTCATCACCGAGCTGAGCGCGAGCCACACCAGCGGCAGCGCGAACAGCAGGGACAGCGGCGCGAGCAGCAGATGCCAGGGGCTGAACGGCAGCAGGCGGTGCCGGCGCGAGCCCGGCGTCGGGCGCGCATCGCTGCGCGGACGGGCAGCCTGCACGGGTGCGGCGGTGGTCGTGGTCATCGTGCGGCCCCCTCGACGGCGGCGGGCTTGCGACCGCGTACGAACCGCATGCCCACTCCGATCACCGACAGGGCGACGGCGAGCACGTAGGCGGCTGCCGCGCCGTAGCCGGCGGTGAAGTTCTTGAACGCCTGCTCCCAGATGAAGTAGACGATGACGGTGGTCGAGCCCAACGGCCCGCCTTTGGTGGTCACATAGACCAGGTCGAAGACCTGCAGCGCGTTGATCGTCTGCCAGAGCAGCAGGAAGACGGTGACCGGCGTGAGCGTGGGCAGCACCACGTGGCGCAGCAGTTGCCATCGCCCGGCGCCGTCGAGGCGGGCCGCCTCCAGCAGCGAGGGCGGCACGTCCTGGAGTGCCGCGAGGTAGATCACCACGCAGAACCCGGTCCCGCTCCACACCGAGATGGCCACCAGCACCAGCAGGGCCTGCCCGGGGTCGGTGAGAAAGCCCTGCCGGCCGATCCCCAGTGCGTGCAGGACCGAGTTGGCCGCGCCGAACTCCGGGTCCAGGATGAAGGAGAACAGCACCCCCTGGGCCGTCGCCGAGATGATGAACGGCACGAAGATCAGCGTGCGGTACACGCCCACCAGTCGGATCCGCCGGTTCAACACCAGGGCCAGGAACAGCCCGAAGGCCATGCTCAGCGGCACGTACAACACCGTGTACAGCAGCGTGTTGCGCACGGCCTGGCCGAAGTGCGGGTCCTGGGTCAGCGCGTCGTAGTTGGCCAGGCCGACCCAGCGGCTGGGGGTGACCAGGTCGTCGGCCCGGAAGGAGAGCAGCAGCGACCAGACGAACGGCACCACGCTCAGACCCAGGATGACCACGACGGCCGGAAGGATGTACGCCCACGCGGTTGCCGACTCGCGCCGGCGTCCGCGGCGCAGGGTGCGCCGTTGTCGATCCTGGTCGGAGAGCGTGAGTGGAGCGGGCAGTGACGACATGAGAGGGCTCCTCAACTCAACGCGGGATCACGAGGGCGGCCTTGGCCGCGGCGGCGCAGCGGTTCAATGCCCGGGTCGGACTGCTCTTGCCGAGCAGCACGGAGACGATGGCCTCACCGAGCGCCATCGAGATCTGCGGGTAGGCGGGATGCACGGGACGCACGCGCGCGGTCTCCAGGGCCTTGGTGAACACCTCCAGGCCGGCGGTCTGCGCGGTGTGCTCGCGCCACTCGGACCTGGCCTCGCTGGCCCGGCTCAGCGGAAGGCTGCCGGCCTCGACGTCCCAGCCGACGTCCTGCTCGGGCTGGATCAGCCAGGACACGAAGGTGCGCGCCGCCCGCACCCGGGCACTGCCGTTGTCGAAGACCGTCCAGGTGTCCGGCGCGCAGATGGTCATCGGCCGGCCGCTGTAGGTGGGCAGCGGCACCACGTGGTAGTCGATCTCGGCCTGGGCGATGTCCGGGAGCTGCCACGGGCCGGTCAGCACCATGCCCATTCGGCCCGAGGCGAAGACCTGGTACATCTGCTCGCTGCCGGGCTTGGGGTCGATGTAGACGCTCTTGCTCCGGGCGAGCGCATCCACCGTCTCCAGCGCGCGTGCCCCCACGTCCTTGAAGCCGATGTTGCGACCGTCCTCGGCGACCACGTCGCCGCCCAGGTCCCACACCATCGGCCAGAGCCGCCACACGGTGTCCTCGTCGCCCACGCCCGGCCAGCCGGTGCCGAAGACGCCGCGTTGTGCGTCGGTCAGCCGTTGCGCGGTGGCCAGGAAGTCGTTCCAGGTCCAGCCCGGTCGCGGCAGCGGGATGCCGGCGTCCCGGAACAGCCGCTTGTTGCAGATCACCGCGAGCGCGTCCAGCACGGCGGGTGCCGCCCGCACCCTGCCGTTGATCGTCACCGCCGCCCTGGTGGGTTCCCAGTAGTTCTCCCACGGGGTCGGGCCCGAGCGCAGGCTCTCGCCCAGGTCGACCACCTTGGGGCTGCGGGCGACGCCGGCCAGGTCGGAACCGAAGATGTAGGCGATGTCCGGGTAGGAACCGGAGGCGAGGGCGGCGGTGATCTTCTGCAACATCGCGTCGGCCAGGACGCCGCCGCCGAGGTCGACCCGGATGCCCGACTGGGCGCGGTGGAATTTCTCCACCAGGGCCTCCAGGGCCGCCCGGCCGGTGTCCGTCTGACCGTGCCACATCTCGATCGTGACGCGCCCGTCGGCACCCACGCCGTCGTCGGTGCCGGCGCACGCGGACAGCGCCGCGGCGACCGCGGCACCGGCGCCGACGCGCAGCACGCCTCGGCGGGAGAGACCTGCGGGATGGTGCCGGCCGAGAACCACTGGACCTCCAGGAGACTTCGAAACGCGTGAGGCGGGCTCCGCGGTGCGCGCGGACGCGCACCGGGCGAGGGAAGGGGCCACTCACGCCGGGCGGATACGGGTGGAGGAGAGGCCGCGCAGGCGATCGGATCGGCGGGCGCGGGCGGACCCGGGGACGGCGGGCGGGGCGAACGCGCGCCCGGGACGCATGCCGGCATCGGTCGGGCGGGGCGTGTCCGCGGCGGGCGCGCGGCGGCCGGGCCCGCAGCCCGGCGGCCGCGCACGAACGGTGCGCGCCGGGCCGCGGGTGGTGGGCGGATCAGCAGGTCTTGCGCACGTACTTGCTGTTTCCGACGGGAGTCACGTCGACGTCACGGCGTACGACGCTGAGCTTGTTGCCCCACTTGGAGCAGGCGTTGGACAGGCCCTTCGCCGTGTACTCGATCACGATCACGTTGTTGCCGAAGTACTTGGTGTAGTCGTTGCACTCGTTCCACTGGCCGCATTCCTCGGCGACGGCGAAGTCGAGTCCCAGCGCCGTGCGGTTCTCCGCCAGCTCGGCCGTGTTCTTCTGCGCGATCGCCAATCCGCGTCGGTGCGCGTGGGCGGACAGCAGCGCGATGTAGTCCTGGGCGTTCGCGTCGGTGAGCAGGTCCTCGGAGCGGGTGAAACTGTCGTAGTTGTCAGGCTCGACGGCCTGGAAGCCCTTGTTCGCGCATTCGTCGATCAGGGCGGCGACCCTCTCGGCGACGGCGGCGCGCTTCTCGGGGGTGCGCAGGTCGAGCAGGGCTTCCTTCCATTTGCCGTCGTAGACGATCGAGTCGTCGGTGCGGCGCAACAACAGGTCGGCGGGCCAGTCGCCTTCCGCCTTGGGCTGGGCCTGGAAGGCGTTGACGTAACAGATGTTGTAGAGCCCGGGCGCCGGGGAGGCGCCGTGGTCGCGGGTGACCACCTTGACTCCGGTCGGCGGGGTGTAGGCGCCGCCGATCTGGTAGTCGAAGCCGGCGTGCGCCGGCGGGAGGGTGATCGCCGCGGCCTTCGCGGGGGCGGCCGCGCTCGCCTCGGCGCCCGAGTCCGCGCCGATGCTCGCGTCGGCGGACGTCGAGAGGAACAGGGTGCCCGCGATCGCCGCGGTGGTCGCCGTGACCGCGGCGAAGCGTCGGGCCGATCTGCGCGGGAGGAAGGTGTTCATCATCGAACTCCAGATGCGGAGGATACGTCCCCGCCTCGGAGGTCCACAGACATCGCGGACATCCTGGCGACTTTGTCCGGGCTTGCGGCTTCGCGCCGCCTACCGGCTGGGCGTACCTTTGACGCCGATTGCACTGCCCTCGGCGTCGCAGCAGTAAATCGAGCAACATTCGTCATGTCAAGGGATCGTCTTTGCGCAGGACGCGCACGGCAGTTGTCGCCGCGGCACCGAAATATCGCGCATCGAAGCCGTTCCGGGAATCCGCTGGCTGCGCGAATGCGCACGGATATGCTGCGCATATGCTGAGAACTGAGCGCCACGCGCGCATCCTCGAACACGTCTCCGCGAAGGGGAGCGTGAGCGTCGAGGAGCTGTCCGAGGTATTGGCGGTCTCGGGAGCCACGGTGCGGCGCGACCTCCAGCACCTGGACGCGATGAACCTGCTGCGCCGCACCCACGGCGGCGCGTCCGTGGGCAACATCGGCCTGGAGACGCCGATGCAGTACCGCAGCGAGCGCCGCCGACCGGAGAAGCTGGCCATCGCCCGGGCCGCCGCCGCGCTGGTGCCGGCCAAGGCCGTGGTCGGGCTGACGGGCGGATCCACCGCCACCGAGATCGCCCGCATCCTCGCCGACCGCGGACCCGTCACCATCGTCACCAACGCGGTGAACATCGCGGCCGAGATGGTCCTGCACAAGGACGTCACGCTCGTCGTCATCGGTGGCACCGCGCGCAACGAAAGCTACGAGCTGGTCGGCCCGATCGCCGAGAAGACCCTCGCGGACTACTTCACCGACGTGACCTTCCTGGGCGTGGACGGCATCAGCGCCGCGCACGGCTGCACCACCCACGACCAACTGGAGGCCGCCACCGACCGGGCCTTCACCGACCGCAGCAGTCACACCGTCGTGGTGGCGGACAACTCGAAGATCGGAAAGGTGACCCTGGCGCGGATCTGCCCGCTGAGCCGGATCGGGCACCTCGTCACCGACCGGGACGCCCCGCCGGAGGAACTGGCCGCGATCGAGGAGGCGGGCGTCGCGGTGACCGTGGTGTGAACCGGGCGTGGTGCGGGAGCACCCGTTCGGCCGCCCGCTACCCCAGGGCGTCCAGCAGTTCGCGTTCGCGGGCCGGGGTGAGGCCGGTGCGGCGGGGGCGGTCCAGACCCTGTTCGCGCTCCCAGCGCAGGGTGTCGGCGAGCAGTTCCGTGCGCGGGCGGTGCCGAAGCCCCGCGGTGCGCGCGGCCGTTCCGGTGCGGGCGGACCAGCCCGCATGGTCCGCGGCGACCATCCACATCGCCAGCGAATCCGGACCCATGTACTCGGCCACGCCCTGCGCCAGCAGCCACTGCGGGTCGGCGGTGACGACCGGGCCGTGGTGTCCGCCGACGGTGCGGGACAGCGCGATCCAATCCGCGAAGGCGAGCGTGGGGCCCACCGCGTCGTAGGTGCCGACGGTGCCGGCCTCCGCGGCGTCCAGCAGCCAACCGGCGAGGTCGCGGACGTCGACGACCTGGGTCGGCGCCGCCGGCGAGTCCGGCACCAGCATCGGTCCGTGCGGATCGCGCGCGGCCCGCCCCACCCAGTAGCCGGACCGGCCGCTGTGATCGCCCGGACCGCCGATCAGGCCGGCGCGCGCATCAGCAGTCGCTCGCCCACCGCGGCGTGCGAGTCCTGCTCGCAGGCCACCTTCGCCTCGCCGTACAGCTCGCGATCGACCTCGCCGAGCGTGGTCGCCGCCAGGAGTTCGGCGGATTCGTCCGCCTCCGGCACGGCGTGCGCGGCGTAGACGTTGATTGAGGAGACGTAGCTCCAGTGCCGAACCCGATCCGCCAGCGCGGCGAGCGCGCCGCGCACGAAGTCGGGCTGCCAGGACACCTCGACGACCGCGTCCCAGTCGCGATCGAGCAGTGGTGCGTACGCCCGGGGATCGTGTCGGTCGGCGGCCACGAGCACGGCTCCCTCGGCGGGTGCGCCGCTTTCGCCGCGTGCCAGGCAGGTCACCCGGTGGCCGCGCTCGATCGCCTGTCGGGAAACCTCACGACCCACCCACGCCGTACCGCCGAGTACCAGGATCTCCATCCCGCCACTCAAGCATCGTGCGTATCGAGGAGCCAAGAGGGTTTCGCCGAGGGCGGATCCGCCCCGGGCCCCCGTCGGTCCCGGTGCGCAGTGCCGCCCCGGCGGCTACAGATAGTCGTCCAGGCGGGCGAGGGCGAAGCCCTGGCGGGTGACGGTGTCGATGACCCGGCGGAGCATCTGGGTCATGTCGCCCTGCCACTGCCCGGGGCCGCGGAAGTGGGTGAGGATGATGTCGCCCGGCTTGAAGACGTGGTCGTAGCGATACTCCATGCGGTCCGGGAACGCCTCCTGGTTCCAGATCGGGAACGCGACGATCCCGCAGGAGTGCGCGGCGTGCAGGGTGTCCTCGTTGAACTCGCCGTACGGTGGCCGGAACAGCCGGGGAGTGCTGCCGATCTCGCGGGTCAATTCGTCCTGCTGGCGGCAGATCTCCCGCTGCTGGCCCGCGTAGCCCAGCTTGCGCAGATCCGGATGGTTGAGCGTGTGGTTGTTCACCGACACGCCCTGCTCGTGCAGCCGGCGGAAGTAGCCGTAGTCCTCGCGCGCCAGGTAGCCGCTGACGAACGCGCTGAACGGCACGTTGAGTTCGCGGGCCATCCGGGCGAACTCCGGGTCCTTCTCCGCGCCGTCGTCGACGGTGAGGAAGACGACCCGCTCCTCGGTGGGCACCCGGTGGACCACGGCCGGCAGGTCGCCGTGCAGCTTCACCCCCGGGCCGGGCCGCAGCACCGGGCGGGTGGCCGGCGGCGCGGGGGCCGCGATCGGTACGGCCGCCAGGCCCCACCTGCGCGCGGCGGCGGCCACGGCGGCGCGTTCGCGACGCGTGGCGGCCTCGCGTTCCGCCAGGTCCGGCTGCGCGCCCCGGGCCTGCCCGCCGCCCTGCCCGGGCGGCTCGGCCGCCGCGTGCCCCGGCGCCGCCCGATCCTGTGCCGCCACCCGCTGCGGCGCCTTGACCGGCACGGTCGCCGAGTCCGCGCACCCGGCTACGGCGAGGCACAGACACAGACCCAGCGCGACACGGCAGCGGGTGAGCACTCGCCGCGAGCGGGACGTCATCGAATCCACACAGCCCATGGCGGCGTCTGGTGCCCATTCCCACGCCGATCCGAACCAGGACATTCGTTCGATCCGCGCTCGCGGGCAGGTCGATCGACATCCGGCGGCGTGCGGGCATGCTCCGATCGGGTCGGCGGGCATCCGGGGCCGGTCCGCCCCGCCGTGCCGTTGGCCGGAGGCGGGTCGGCAAGAATGGGCGCCTACACACGATCGTGCGGCGCACACGATGCCCGCACGATCGCACCGTGACCAGGAGTCGAGCCGAGGAGGCAGGCGTGGGTGCCGAGAACGGGCAGTCCGCAGAGCAGGCGCAGCCGATCAAGCAGCGCAAGAACGGCCTGTACCGGGGTGTCTCGGAGGAACTGGCCGCGAACATGCGCGCCGGCTGGGCCGACACCGCGCGCGAGGACCTCGCGCCGATCGAACAGGCCCCGAACACCGCCCGCCGACGGGCCGCGCTGTCGGCCCGCTTCCCGGGCGAGCGCCTGGTGATTCCCGCGGGCAATCTCAAGACCCGATCCAACGACACCGAGTACCCCTTCCGGGCGTCGAGCGAGTACGCCTACCTGACCGGCGACCTGACCCAGGACGGAGTCCTCGTCCTGGAACCGGTCGCCGACGGGCACGAGGCGGTGCTGTACCTGCTGCCGCGCTCGAACCGGGAGAACGGCGAGTTCTGGCTGGACGGCCAGGGCGAGCTGTGGGTCGGCCGGCGGCCCGGTCTGCGCGAGGGTGAGGCGCTGTACGGGCTGCCGTGTCGCGACGTGCGCGAGGCCGCGGCCGAGGTGGTCCGGGCCGGCGCGGACGTGCGCATCGTGCGCGGGCACGACGCCGGGCTGGAGGGGGCGCTCGGCGACCGGCTGAACGCCGAGCGGGACGAGGAACTGCGGGTCTTCCTGGCCGACGAGCGGCTGGTCAAGGACGAGTTCGAGATCCGCCAGCTCCAGGCGGCGGTGGACTCCACCGTGCGCGGCTTCGAGGACGTCGTGCGGGTGCTGGACCGGGCCGAGGCCACCTCCGAGCGCTACCTCGAGGGCACCTTCTTCCTGCGGGCGCGGGTCGAGGGCAACGACGTCGGATACGGCTCGATCTGTGCGGCCGGCCCGCACGCGACCACGCTGCACTGGGTGCGCAACGACGGCCCGGTGCGCGCCGGCGACCTGCTGCTCCTGGACGCGGGCGTGGAGACGCACACGCTGTACACGGCGGACGTGACCCGGACGTTGCCGATCACGGGCCGGTTCACCGAGCTCCAGCGGCGGATCTACGACGCTGTGTTCGCCGCGCAGGAGGCCGGCATCGCCGCCGTGCGTCCCGGCGCCAAGTACCGCGAGTTCCACGACGAGGCGCAGCGCGTGCTCGCCGAGCACCTGGTCGCCTGGGGCATCGTCGAGGGGCCGGTGGAGCGGGTCCTGGAGCTGGGCCTGCAGCGCCGTTGGACACTGCACGGCACGGGCCACATGCTCGGCCTGGACGTGCACGACTGCGCGGTGGCGCGCACCGAGTCGTACGTGGACGGTGCGCTGGAGCCGGGCATGTGTC
The DNA here is from genome assembly GCF_055557415.1 of Embleya sp. L77. NCBI lineage: Bacteria > Bacillati > Actinomycetota > Actinomycetes > Kitasatosporales > Streptomycetaceae > Embleya > Embleya sp. L77. Next base: position 945,084 of record NZ_CM145710.1, on the reverse strand, counting down.
TGACGGTGGAGCCCGGGCTGTACTTCCAGGCCGACGACCTGACGGTGCCCGAGGAGTACCGCGGCATCGGCGTGCGGATCGAGGACGACATCCTGGTCACCGAGGACGGCAACCGGAACCTGTCGTCCGGCCTGCCGCGGGCGGCGGACGAGATCGAGTCGTGGATGGCGCGCCTGCGCGGCTGACGCGGGTGCGCACCGCAGGCCGCCCTCCCCGAGGTCCGAGGAGGGCGGCCTGCGGCGTGTGTTGCGCAACTTCGCAGGCAATTGCGGGAGTTGCCCACCCGGGGGCAACGGGCGCCCCCGGGGCGGGAGTTGCGCTGCGGTGGGAGGGCGGCGCGTCGGGCGTCGGCCGGTCGGGATCAGGATTCGCCCGCGCCGGCACGGGCCAGGCGTGCCTCGATCTCCGCGCGGATCGGCCGATAGAGCGCGTCGGCCGCGTGCATGCGCGCAGCGCAGTGCTCCCAGGCCCGTCGGGAGCGTTTCCCGCGGCCCGGGATCAGGTCGTAGCGGCGCAGTCGCACCTGGCGGACGTCGACCATGAAGCCGGACCTGGTGCGGATTCCGTGTGCCCGGCGGACCTCGGTGTCGGCGGCCCGCAGTTCGGTCTCGAAGGTGTCGTGGGCCCACCGCCAACGGGTCTCCTCGTCGTGGGTGGCGGGGACGACGGGAGTGCGGCCCATCCGGTGTTCGAGGACGGCGTAGAGGGTGAACTCCAGTCCGTCGGGCACGTGCACCCACGACAGGGTGTCCCACGGCCCCGGGACGGGTCGGAAGGTCGTGCGCTGCACGACGGTCATCGGGTTCTCACCGGCCGGTGCCGTGCTCGTCGCGGACGCTCGCCCGGGCGGCCGCGATCAGGGTCGGGCGGTCGATCTCCAGGTTGCGCAACACGCGGGCGGCCGTGCCGTGTTCGAGTTCGGCGACGGCGATCAGGACGTGCCCGGTGCGCAGTTTCCCGGGGCGCTCGGCCTTGGCGATGGCGACGGCCCGCTGGAACACCTCGTTCGCGCTGCCGGTGGCGCGGTAGGGCCCGCGCGGGGCGGGGGCGGGCGGGGCGGCGGGGAGTGCGTCGGCGTCGATACCGACCGAACGCAGGGCCGCGGCATGGGATTCGGCGAGGGCGCGGCGCACGTCCTCGATCCCGGCGCCGGAGCCGGCCAGGGCCGTGCGGGCGGAGTCGTCGGGCAGGGTGAGGGCGGCCAGCAGCAGGTGTTCGGGGCCGGGGGCCTCCTCACCGAGGGCCCGGGCCTCCTCCTCGGCGGCGGTGAACAGGCGCTTCATGGCGCCCATGTCGTGTATTGCGCTGCGAATACCCACGGTCGTTCTCCTTGCCGGCCCGGTTGGTTACCGGTCCTCTTGTGGTGCTCGTCGGTTCGGTGACAGTCGTTTGTGGGCGGCCTGGGCACTCATGCCCAGGGCTTGGCCGATGTGGTTCCAGGTCCAGCCCTGGGCGAGTGCGTGGTCCACTGCGGATCGCTCCAGCGCGGCCGCGAGGTTGCGCAGTGCGACCACGGCCGCGAACGCATCCTCGGGACGCTCGGGCGAGGGAACGTCTTTGGCCTCGATCACACATCAACTTTAGTTGATGGCGGATCGGCGCGTCAACAAAAGTTGATGACGAGGGTCCGGTGTCGAGGGTGTCGGGGCGGCGCGTTACGAAGGGGGCATGACAGCGACGTTCGGCAAGTTCGACGACAAGGGCGTCCCGCCCGCCCTCACCGGACTGATCGGCGGCTTCCTCTACTGGGAACCCGGTGCGCTCGCCGGGATCGAGCGGATCGGCGGATACCTGGCCGGCACCGTCGACCTGCCCGCCGGGCGGGAGGCGCCGGAACGGGTCGGCGCCGGCCAGTGGACCGGGTTCATCGGTCGGACCGGGGCGATCGCGCTGCGCGCGGCGGCGCCGTCGACCCGGCCCGAGCGCCGGGAACGGCTGCTCGCGTTGCTGGAGATGTGGGCGGACAGCGTATTCGTCGACCCGACGGTGCGGATGCGCCGGGGAACGGTGCGCGACCCGCGGTCGGACGCCGTGCGCGACGAGCGCGGCGCCACGATCCTGGTCAGCCACCTCCGGGACGGCATCCGAGTGCTCGAACTGCGCACCGGGGATGCCGAACCGCCCGGCCTGGGACCGCTGGAGGAGGCCGAGGAACTGCCGCACGGCGGCTGGGGCAGTGCCGGGCAGCTCCGCGACCTGGTCGCCCTGGTCCGCGAGCGGGGGCCGATGCCGTGGGACCCGGCAGCGGTGGCGCAACTGGCCGCCGACACCGGGATGTCCCGCGCCGCCGCCGCACTCGCACTCGCGGGCACGCCCGGGACGGACATGTTCCACAAGCCGTTCCTGGACGCCGACGAACGCCGTCTGCTGGACCTGAAGGCCGGCGAAGTCGAGACCGCGCGCGTCGAGTCGGGACGGCTCGGGGAACAGGGCTGGCTCGACCTGCTCGCGGACGTACTCCCGGCCGATCCCGCCGACCTGTGGGCGCCCGACGCGCCGCGGCACCTCGCCGGCCGGATCGCCGCCGCGTGGCACCTAGGCCACGGCCGGCGGGCCCCGATTCCGGAGACCTCGCGCGCGCTGATCGCCGAGCAGGAGTCGAGGCTGCCCGCGGCCGAGCTGTGCGAGGCGCTGGCCCACTCCGCGGCCGACCCGCTGCTCGCCGAGGACCTGGACACGTGGCTGAACGCCCCGCACGACGGCGGCATCGGGCTGGTCGACGCCACGGGTCGGGGCACCGCGCCGCGTCGGATGGCGCACCTGATCGAGGACCTGGCCGCCCTCGTGCCGACCGTGTACGCCGAACTCCCCGCCGGCGACCCGATCCGTGAGGGCCTGCCCGCTCTGGTGCGCAACGCCCGCACCCGCCTGGACCATCCCGGGCTGTTGCTCGCCGCCGCCTACCTCTTGGACGAGACCACGGTCGACGAGCTCCGTGCACGGTTCGGGCCGCACCCCTACCAGGGCCCGGAGCCGCTCTCCGCGCCCGCGTTCGACGACGGCCTGACGGTGGCCGCCGGAGCCGCGCCGCCGTCCTATTACGGTCGACACCGGCACCATCCCCGCCTGTTCTTCCGGCCCGCCGTGCTCGGCGACGACGCCCGCGCGCAGCGGCTCCGGGACACGCTCGGCTTCTGTGGCAAGAGCGTGCTCGCGTGCGTGCGCCGACTGCGCGGCGACTACTTCACCCGAATCGTCGCCCGCGTGGAATCCGGCGCGCTGCCGGTGGGCGCGTACGAGGCGAACCCCGCCGCGAGCGTGCCGGATCTGGTCGAACGCGCCGCGAAGGCGCTCGGCCTGGCCCCGGACCCGGCCGCGCTGTACCTGCAACTGCTCGCCCTGGAGGCGCCCACCGATCGCGGCGTGCGCACCTGGAACGGCTGGACGCCGGCGCGGCACCGCAAGGCCGTCGCGGCGCTGGTGGAGGCGGGCCTGGCTGTCGCCGACAAGCGCTCCCGAGCCGGTCGGGGCGTCTTCCTGCCGGGTGCGTGGGCGCCGGCGGCCAAGCCGTACCGGCCGATGGAGACCTGGAAGGCGGCGTTCCTCGGCGTCGAGGTCGCCGGCTACGACGGCGGGATCCACGGCCGCGTCGTCCTCGACCGCACGCTGCCCGAACTGTTCGCCGACGCCTGGGAGTCGGTCGAGCGGGGAGAGGGACCCGGATGAGGCGCGGCGCCGGAACGGACCCGCGCCGGAGGGCGGATGCGCGTCGCCCGGAGCGGACCGCACCCGGGCGATGGGTCGCCACCACGATCACGGTCACCTCGACGTCGGCCGGCTGTCCGATCGTGTTCGGACCGGTGGTGCGACCCGCGCCCGTCGACCGCTCCCGGGTGGCCGGCGGGGGTTGCGGTGCCGGTCGGGTCAGGAGGCCACGGCCGCCGCGGTGGCGAGGAGTTCGCCGAGGGTTCCGGTGAAGTCGGAGAGCAGGTTCGACGCCACGATCCACGCGTCCACGTCCTCGCGCAGGTGCCCGCGCACCAGGTCGCCGGCGTAGTCGCGGCACACGAGCAGGGCGTGCGCCGCCGGTCGGGCTCCGGCGAGGATCTCCGTCGGGGTCAACAGGCCGTCGCGCAGGAGGTCGCCCAGCTCCCAGATGGGCAGGTCGCGCACGGGCGGGTCGGCGCACAGGGTGCGTGCGACCGCGGGTGATCGGATCGACCCGGAGGAGAAGAAGCCCGGTTGGCGCCGGACGAGGGTGGCGATCAGGGCTTCGGGGCAGTCCGGGTGATACGCCGCGACGGCGACCGCCGGTTCCCGGAAGGGCGCGGGTGCGCGGTCCGGTTCCTCGGCCAGGCGCACCCACAACGCGGGCGGCACCCGGGGCGGCAACGCGCGCAGCGGCCCCGGGGCCGGCCACGTCGCCACATCCGCGGCCGACGCGCAGCCCTCGACGCGGTATCGGATCCGTCCGCATCGCGGATCGAAGAACCAGATGCCCTCGTCCGCCGCCGAGAGGGGTCTGAGCACGTCGGGAGTGAGCCGGTCGCCCACCGTCTCCAGGGCCCGGGCCGCGTCGTGGCGCGCGGTGATCCGTCGGGCGAGCCGGGGCGGCAGTTCGCCGGGCCAACGGCGGGCGAGGGCGACCGCGACCGCCGGCGCCGGGGTGTGCCGGCCGGCGCCGAATTCCGACAGGTCGGCCGGATCCAGCGCGGACACCACCTCGGCGGCCAGGTTCGGATCGGCCCGGCTCAGCAGCAGCGACAACGGACTGGCGGCGCCGCGGAGCAGTTCGGACGTGCCGGCGGGCGGCACCATCGGGGGCGCCGGCGCCGGCGCTCCCGATGCGTCGTTCGTCGGTTCCGGTCCGCCGGCCGGCCGCGCGACGTCGCGCAGCAGTTCGGGGACCGTCCCGGGATAGCCCGGTCCCCGGCGGGCCAGGCGCAGCCAGCCGGGCACGTCGTCCGGCAGCAGCGGGACCAGCGCCGTCAGCGGCGGCCCGAACGCGGCGGTCTGCGCGGAGCGCGGGGCGAACTCGTCGATGGACCGAAGGACGTGCCACGCGGGGCGCGCCGCGTGCAGGAAGCGTTCGGGAGTGAGCACATGCTCCAACAGCGCACGTTCCAGCGGGCGGTTGTCGTGATCGACGGTGAAGTCCAGCTCGACCACCGCATCCGGCGGGCAGCCCTCGGTGCCGGCCAGCGCCGCGGCCACCGCGGGGGTGAACGGGGTCTCCCGATGCGCCCGCATCAACGCGGCCCAGTCCGGCGGTGCGTCCGCGAGCGAGAGCACGTGCCGGGCCTCGCCGCGGCGCAACCCACGGGCCCGCAGCAGCGCGATCAGTTCGTCGCCGTCCGGTCCGGCGCAGGCCCCGGCCTCCAGCAGCATCAGCCCCTCGGGCGCGTCGAGCGCCGCGCGCACGAGCGGGGCGACCACCCGGGTCCGGTAGCGCCCGACGGACAGCGCGGCGGACGCCGCCTCGGGTCCCTCGGCCCGCCACAGCCCGACCAGAGCCCGGAGCCGGGCCCGTTCGACATGGGGCCGGTTCGGCAGCCGGCCCAGCACGACCAGTCCGTGCCGGAGCAGCCGGGCGTCCCGCGCGTGGACGAGGGCCAGCGCGTGGATGCCGGTCCGGGTGGACGACAACATCTCGTGCAGCGCGGGATCCAGGTCGCGGTCGAGGATCCGCCGCCGGATGCGGGTGTCCGCGCGCGGATTGACGAAGACGTGCCGATCCACCTCGGGGTCGTCGAGTTCGACCAGTCGCTCCAGCACCGCGCGCCGCAGTCGATCGTGCCGGGCGAGCGCGAGGTGGTCGCTGCGTTCGCCGTGGCTCAGTGCCCAGTCGACCACTCCCGGAACATCCGACAGTTCGGCCAACCGCCGACCGCGCACACCCGGATCGCAGCGTGCCGCGAGCCGGACGATCAGGTTCGGATCGGCGTGCCGCCACAGCGTCGAGATGGCCCTGCTCGGCACGGTCCTTCGCCCCTTCCGTCAGCGCCGACGGCCGACGCGCGGGCGTCGAAGTGTCGCCGCCCATCGGATCAGTGTGCCGGCGAGCGATCCGACCAACCGGGCGACCACCCGAACTCGGCCTACCACGGCCATACTTGCGGCGCCCGGGGGCGGCGGCACGGAGCCGCGTAAGCGTCGGCGGGACGCCCGATCGCGGCTCGGCCGCAGGAGGCGGGCCGAGCCGCGAGGGTCAGCGGGATCCGGTCAGGTGGGCGAACAACACCGTGTTGTCCTGGTACCCGCCGTGCTCGGGGTCGTAGTCGCCGCCACAGGTGATCAGGCGCAGTTCGGCCCGGTTCAGGTCGCCGTACACGCGCTGCGTGGGGAAGTCGGTCTTGGTGAAACGTTCGACGGCGTCGACGGTGAACACCGCCGTGCTCCGGTCGGCGCGGCGGATCTCGACGGTGCTGCCCGGTCGTACGGTGCCCACGTCGTAGAAGACGGCGGGGCCGGTGGTCGAGTCGAGGTGGCCGACCAGCACGGCTGGGCCGAGTTCGCCCGGTGTGGGTCCCTGGTCGTACCAGCCGGCCCGCCGCTCCTGATCGGGGGGCGGTACCTGGACGGCGCCGTCGGCGTCGAGGCCGACCGCGGTGACGGGGGCGTGCAGGCCGATCTCCGCGATGTCGACCGAGGCCGGCTCGGAGCGGGCCAGGAGCGGGCCCTCGACCGCGGGCGCGGCCGGAGCGGCGGGGGAGGGGGTTGCCGTGGATACGACCTTGGGCGCGGCCGTGGCCGCGGCCGACGGTCGCCGGTCCTGATATCCGATGACGGCGAGCACGATGCCACAGACGAGCACCGCGACGGCCGCCGCCAGGACGAGGCGACGGCCGGCGCGGCGGGTGAGAGGTGTGTCAGCCACGCAGGCTGCCCCGACGCAGCACGAACGCGCCGACACCGGCACCGGCGACGGCGAGGGCGGCGCCGAAACCGAGCAGGTTGTCGTCGACCCCGGTGGTGCCACCCGCACCGCCGGCGACGGCGCCGACCGGGACGATCCTGGTCTGGGTGGCGACGGGGGCCGTCACCGGACGGGCCTCGTGGTGCCGGTTGGGCGTCACGTGCTTGTGCTTGGGCTTGTGCGGCGCGGGCTTCCACGCCTCGGGCTTCTTGGCGGGCCCGTGGTCGACCACGACGGTCTTGTGGTTGTTCACCACGTTGGTCGTGTGGTTGTGGTTGTTGGTGATGTGGTTGTTCGTGACCACGGTGTTGGTGACGTTGCCGATGATCAGCGTCGGGTCGCCGTCCGGCCGGTGACCGGGCTTGTGCTCCGGCTTGTGCACGGGCTTGTCGGCGGGCTTGTGCTCCGGCTTGTCCATGGGCTTGTCGGCCGGCTTCTGGACGGGCTTGTCCATCGGCTTGTCGGCCGGCTTGTGCACGGGCTTGTCGGCCGGCTTCTCGGCCGGCTTCTCGGCCGGCTTGTGCGCCGGCTTGGACGAGCAGTCGTGCGTCGGGCGAGGGCAGTTCGGGGCGCCGCCCGACTTCTTGGCGCCCTGCTCGTCGGCGGAGCCGGCGCTCGGTGCCTCGGCCTTGATGTCCTTGGTCTGCGCGCCGGGGCCCTCGGAGGCGGCAGCGGCGGTGCCTCCCATGGCTACGGCCAACAAGCCGGCGGCTACGGTGCTGCAAAAGACACGACTGGTACGCATCAGGGACGAACTCTCCTTCGCAGCCGGCGCGTGATCGGCGGTCCGATGGGGAACGCGACGGCAAAACGGAAAGTTTCCTCTTATGGTGCGAAAATCACCCTAAGTAGCTTTATGTAACACTTATGGGCGAGTGGGGCTCGTCGGTACCGTGCGTGCGGACGGCGGGCGAAAGCGACGAACTCCGGCGTCGATCAGCAGAGTTGCCCGAAGCCGGCGGGCCCGGTGGCGGCTCGGCCTGGATCGGCGGGATGCACACGGGTGGACGAGGATCCGCCGGGCGACATCGGATACGCGGCGGTACCCGGAGGTGCAAGGCTCGACCGTGTCGAGCGGGGCAACCCGATGTGCATCGCCCGCGGCGCGGGCGCCGGCAGCAGCAGAGGGAGAAGCCCCAGTGCCCGCAAGCGTGTTCGCGCTACATTCCAGCCGTCTCGACAACCGAGTGGGGGGACCATGACGGGTGGCGCCGGCAGGCGAAGAAGGCGATCACGGGCGGCGTCCGGGATCGCGCCGATCCTGGCGGCCCTGGTGGTCGCCTCGTGCTCGATGACACCGGACATGTTCGACGGCCCGGTGCACGACGTCACGCGGGACTACCTGCGGGCCGTCGCCGGCGGTGCCTCGCCCGCACCGTTCTACGGCGACTGCGGCGGCAGGCACGGCGGGAACGCCGAACGGGCGTTGGCGGGGGAGGGTGGCGGATTCACCTTCACGATGGACAGTTCCTTCCAGGAGGACGACTCGGCCACGGTGAACGTCAACGTCACCGGCCAGGACCACACCGCCTCCCCGTATGCCGTCGACCTGCGGCGGGAGAACGGGAAGTGGTTCGTCTGCGGCCTGGATACACACCATGTGCAGATCAACGCCGGCATCGTGCCTTGAGTCGGACGAACCGACCCGAGCCGGCAGAGTCCGCCGTACGGGGCAGGGCGGGGGCGCGGGCGACGGCCGACGAACCGCGTGTTTCGACCCCGCGGGAGGCATCCGTCTGGGATATTGCGGGCGAGCGCGATCGCCCACACCCGGAACGGAAACGGAAACGGTGACCATGACGCCCGACCGCCACGCCTTCGGCGCCACGCACGACCCGACCCGCTCGTCCGTTCGCCGACACCGGCCGGCCTCCGCGGGCCGGCGGCGCCCACTGCGCCTGCGAGTCGCCGCAGTCGCGGTTGCGGGCCTGGCGATCATCGGGGCCGGCTCGGCCGACGCCTCCGCCGCCGCCTCGGACCCGCCGCCGACGCCCACCCTGGCCTGGGCCCCCTGCGCGCAGGACGCGACCTTCGACTGCGCGAACGCCACGTTGCCGCTGGACTATCGCGACCCGCGCGGCCGCACGCTCAGCCTGGCGGTGATCCGGCACAAGGCCACGGATCCGACCCGGCGGCTGGGCACCCTGGTCATGCAGCCGGGCGGGCCGGGCAACTCCGGCGTCGACTTCGTCCGCGGCAACCACGCCGCGCTGCCCGCCGAACTGCGCGAGCGATTCGACGTGTTCGGCTTCGACGCGCGCGGGATCGGGCGCAGCGCGCCGTACGAGTGCTGGGACGACGCCCGCTACAGCCAGGAGATCGCGCAGTCGCCGGGACACCCGGGCTCCGGCGGGTACGAACGGGCGGTGTCCACCGCGCGGGACTTCGACGCCGCCTGTGCGACCAAGGCCGGCGACGTACTGCCCTTCATGGGCACCGACTACGTCGCCCGCGACCTGGACCTGCTGCGCCGGGCACTGGGGGAGCGCCGGCTCTCCTTCTACGGACGTTCGTTCGGCAGCTTCGTCGGCACCGTCTACGCCGACCGCTACCCGGGACGGGTCCGCGCCATGGTGCTCGACGGCGCCTACGACCCGGTGCACTACGCGAGCCGCCCCTACGAGTACGACCGGCCGCAATACCTCGCGCTCGACGGCGCGATGGGCCGCTTCCTCGACTGGTGCAGCAGCGATCCGGCCGGCTGCGGATTCGGCGGCGGCGACGCGCGCGGCGCCTTCGACCGCCTGATCGACGAACTCGACGCCCATCCGGTCGCCACCCCCTCCGGAGCCCTCGCCAACGGCTACACCCTGGCCTATCGGCTGATGTTCAACATCAACGAGGGCAAGGCGGTGTGGCCCGCGTTCGGTGCGGCGCTGCGCCAAGCGGAACTGCGCGACGGGACCGCCTTCCTGCTCCGCCCGCCGTCACCGGCGAGCTTCGACTTTCTCACCGCCAACATCGCCGTCGAGTGCGTCGACCGGGTCTACCCCGAGGACATGGCCCGGCTGGAGCGCAACGTGCGCGCCAACGTGCGCGACGCACCGCTGCTCGGCCCGGCCATCGGCTTCGGGCCGCCCACCTACGACCACAACCACGCCCCGGCCTGCGTGCAGTGGACCGGCGAGCGGGTCAGCCGGCATCAGGGCTCGTACCGCGCGCGTGGTTCGGCGCCCATCCTGGTCCTGGGCACCACCGGCGACCCGGACACCCCGTACCGGGACGCGGTCGCGCTGGCCGAACGGCTGGACAACGCTCGGCTGCTCACCTTCCGCGCCGAGGGACACACCGCGTTCGGTCGCAGCGGGTGTGCCAAGGCGGCGGCGACGGCCTACCTGACCGACCTGAAGCTGCCGCCGCGGGACACGGTCTGCGCCGACGAGGCGGATCCGACCGGCACGCCGGGCGTGACCCGCTCGACGCGCACGGATGCCCCCGGCGCCGACGAAGGGTTCGAACGAATCGGCTGACCGGGCCCGCCGACCGCCCCGGTGCGGGCGGTGCACACTCGCGCATCCGGGACCGGTGCCGGCATCGATCGGGTGCCCATCGCCAGGGTCCCGGTTTCGACAAAATGTTGCCTCGATAGGCTGACGGGCACGATGCCCGGCTTCGCCGGCCGGTGGGAACACCCGTGCCGCGTCGCGTGTTCTTTTCTCCGCAGCAGGTCGAGGAGTCAGGAGTTGTGACATGAGTGCTCAGGTGGAGAAGGCAGTTCTGGCCGGCGGATGCTTCTGGGGGATGCAGGACCTCGTCCGCAAGCAACCGGGCGTGACGGCCACCAGGGTCGGCTACTCCGGCGGTGACGTGCCGAACGCGACCTACCGCAACCACGGCGACCATGCCGAGGCGATCGAGATCCTCTTCGATCCGTCGGTGACGAGCTACCGCGACATCCTGGAGTTCTTCTTCCAGATCCACGACCCGACCACCCGGGACCGCCAGGGCAACGACATCGGCCGAAGCTACCGCTCGGCGATCTACTACGCCGACGAGCAGCAGCGCGCGACGGCCGTCGAGACCATCGCGGACGTGCAGGCCAGCGGCCTGTGGCCGGGCGATGTGGTGACCGAACTGGAGCCGCTGGGCGACTTCTGGCAGGCCGAGCCCGAGCACCAGGACTACCTGGAGCGCTACCCGAACGGCTACACCTGCCACTTCCCGCGCCCCGGCTGGAAGCTGCCGCGGCGCGCCGGCGCCTGACCGCAGCCCGCCGCGCCCCGCACCGGACCCCGGTCCCGGTGCGGGGCGCCGCCGTGTCCGGACCGGCCGCGTGCAGCCGGGCACCGACCGGGCACGTGGAACCGCCGACCGATCGGGCGGGTGGAACCGGGGAGCGACCGGGCGCGTGGAACCGGGGAGCGACCGGGCGCGTGGAACTGCGGACCGACCGGCCGCGTCCCCCACCGCGGATCGACGTAGAGTCTCCCTCCCCACCTCCGGGGGGCCGGCGAACGCGGGACGGCACACCATGACCACGACTCCAGGAATCGACGACGAGGGCCGGGGCCGGGACGCGGGCGAGCCGGCGCGCATCCTCGTCGTCGACGACGACCCCGCCATCCGCCGTGCCCTCGAACGCGGCCTGCGCCTGGCGGGCTACCGGGTGCTGCTCGCCTCCGACGGCGCCGCCGCCCTCGCCGTCACCGGCACCGCCGAGCACCCGACACCCCGCGCGCCGCACGTGATCGTCCTGGACGTGGCCATGCCCGGCTGCTCCGGCATCGAGGTCTGCGCCACGCTGCGCTCCCGGGGCATCGAGACCCCGGTTTTGATGTTGTCCGCCCGGGACGAGACGGCCGACCGGATCACCGGCCTGGAATCGGGCGCGGACGACTACCTGGTCAAACCGTTCGACCTGCGCGAACTCGAACTCCGCCTGCGGGCGCTGCTGCGCCGCAGGCCACCGACCGCCCCGGGCGATGCCGTGCTCCGGGCCGGGCCGCTCGTGCTGGACGCCGCCGCTCACCTGGCCACCCACGAGGGCGAGCCGGTGAACCTGACCAGGCGCGAGTTCGCCCTGCTGGACGTGTTCGTGCGCAACGCCGGCCAGGTGCTGACCCGTGATCAACTGTTGGCCCGGGTCTGGGGATACGACTTCGAGGTCCGCACCGACGTGGTCGACACCTTCGTCAGCTACCTGCGCCGCAAGCTGGAGGCCGGCGGCCGAGCACGCCTGCTGCACACCGTGCGCGGGGTCGGCTTCGTGCTGCGAGTGCCGGACGGCCGGAGATGACCCTTTCCGACAAGCGCGCGGCCGGAATCCGCCACCGGCCGACCATGCGGCTGTCCACCCGGATCGCGCTGGCCGTGGGCGTGCTCGTCCCGCTCCTGGTGATCGCCGCGGGAACCCTGGTCGTGCGCTGGGCCACTGCCGACGTGACGCACCGTCAGGACGCGGCCCTGCGGCAACGCGCCGACCACCTCGCACCCGACGCGCGAGCACTGCTGCGCGCCGTGCAGAACGATCGGGAGAACGCGGTCCGGGCCCGGGAGAACAAGCTGCTCGACGGTGCGCTCGACCTGGGCGTGCGGATCGAACTGCCCGGCGGACCGGTGTCCGCGGGACCCCAACCGCCGCCGGACGTGCCGCTGCCGGACGCGCGGCGCCGCGGCCCGGTCACGGTCCGCGCCGACGGCAAGGCCTGGCGCATGGTCACCCGTCCGCTCGGCGCGGGCCGCGGTGGCGGAGGCACCCTGCGGGTGTTCCAGCCGACCTCCGAGACGGACGCGCGGACGGCACTGCTGCGTCGGCGCGTACTCGTCGTGGCCGCGTTCGCCGTACCGATCTCCGCGCTGGCCGGCCTCGCCGTCGGCGCCGGCGCGACCCGCTCGCTGCGCGCCCTGCGCCGGCGTGCGGCCGCGATCGAGCCGGACGACGACGCGCGCCCGGACGTACACCTGCCGTCCGGCGTGGCCGAGGTGGACGACCTGGGTCGCACGCTCGCGGCGGTGCTCGGTCGCTACGACGCGCAGACCGCCCGCACCCGCGAAGCACTGGAGACGGCACGCGCGTTCGCCGCGACGGTGGACCACGAACTGCGCGGCCCGCTCACCGGCATCCGGACCGACCTGGACGTGCTCGCCGCCTATCCCGACCTGACGCCGGCCGAACGCGCCGAGATCCTCGGCGACGTCACGGCCGGGCAGGAGCGCATCCTGTCCCTGCTGGCGTCGCTGCGTGCGCTCGCCCAGGGGGACCTGGCCGACGGGCAGTCCTTCGAGCGGGTCGACCTGGGCGAACTGGCGCACGAGGCGGCCCGCGACGCGCGCATGCGGCATCCGGACGCGGACGTGGCGGTGTCCGCCCCGCAGGAGATCCGGGTGGACGGCCTGCGGCCGGGGCTGCGGCTGCTCCTGGACAACCTGATCGGCAACGCGCTCGTACACGGACGCGGACCGGACGGCGCGGCCTCGATCCGCATCGACGTCGACGCCGACGCGGACGGCGCCCGGATCCGGGTGGACGACGACGGACCGGGAATACCGGTCGAGCGGCGCGACGAGGTGTTCGAGCGATTCCGCCGCGGCCCGGACAGCCCGGGAGCCGGCCTGGGCCTGACCCTGGTCGCCCAGCAGGTGGCGCTGCACCGGGGGCACGTCGCCGTGGGCACCGCGCCGCCGGGCCCCGGCACCCGCATCGAGGTGCGGCTGCCGCTGCGGCGTCCCGACGAACCGGCGGGCGGGACCGGGGGCATCCGGTACGACTGGCTGATCCGCGAGCCGGCGGAAACCACGCCGCGGGGGTGACGGGCCCGGGCGGGCGCCGAGTGGCGACCCCCGGACAGGCCCGGTCGGGTCGGGCTCCGGGTCGCCGGCACCCAGGCGCGACTCGGCGCGGGTCACTGGAACGGGTGTCGGTTCGGCCCCGGTTCGGCCCGGTTCGGCTTCGTCTCGGCCACCGGATCGGGCCCCGGCCGGGCTCCCCGACTGCCCCTGCATCGGGCCCACAAGAACCCCACAGACAGCCCACAGGAAGCCCACAGAACGGGGTCATACCGTCTCGGCACACCACTCCGCAGCGGGGTGGTGAACCGTGAAACTCGGGAGAACCACCATGTCTCGCCGTAGCACGACCGCACCCCAACGATTCGCGACGTTCGGCGCCCTCGCGGCCCTGACGACTATCGCGTCCCTGGCCGCGGCACCCACCGCGCAAGCCGGCGCCATGCCCGGTGCCGACAAGCACAAGCCGGGCATCTGCAAGCGCGTCCCCGCCATCGACACCCGACTGGGCAAGGCAATCGACCGGCTGAACGGCGCCGCCGCCGTGAAGGGGTCCATCGCCCACCTCCAGGAGCGGATCGCCACCGCGGACAAGCTGAACCGCCCGGCGGTCAAGACCTACCTGAACGACAAGTTGACCACCCGGCAGCGCCTGCTGCCCGAACTCCAGCAGCGCCGGACCGACCTGGCGAGCGTGAAGACCTGGTGCGACGCCCAGCAGCCCGCCGCAGGCAAGTGACCGGCCCACGTCACCGTCGGGCGGTCGCCGTCCTGATCGCGGTCCTCGCGCTCGGCCCGGCGCTGAACGCATGCGGCGGATCGCACGAGGACAACGGCGGCGGCCGGGCTCCGGCCGGCACTCGGGCCACTCCCACCGACCTGCCGTCGGAACTGGCGTCGATCGTGGGCGAGGCGGAGAAGGCGGCCGACCGAGCCGACCAGGACGCCGACGCGCCGGAGACCCCGCCGGGCTGACCCGGACCGGCGAGCCACCCGCGCTGGGCGGCTCGCCGGCAAGGCGGCGCCGACGAAGCGGTCGCCCCGGCTCGACCGCGTCGCCTACCCCGCGACCACCGGTTCGGCCGGCTCCCCGGCCGGGACCCGCACCGCGACGAAGGACGGCGTGCGCCGCAGCCGGAAACCCAACGACTCGTACAGCCGGATCGCGGTCACGTTCTCGGCCGCCGCGTGCAGGAACGGCGTCTCGCCGCGTGCGGTGATGTCGGCCACCAACGCCAGGACCAGGCGGCTCGCCAGGCCCTGCCCGCGCCAGGCCGGATCCGTGCACACCGCGCTTATCTCGGTCCAGCCCGGCGGATGCAGCCGCTCCCCGGCCATCGCTACCAGCGCGCCGTCGCGGCGCACCCCCAGATAGGTGCCCAACTCGATGGTCCGGGGCAGGAACGGGCCCGGTCGGGTACGTGCGACCAGGTCGAGCATCTCGGGCACGTCGTCGGCGGCGAGCCGCACGAGCGAGTCGTCCGGCCGCCCGGCGACGGCGTCGCCCAACATCTGCACCCCGTCGATCCGCATCACCACCTCCCACGGCGCGGGCGGGCACAACGCGTCGCCGTCGGCGAGCGGCAGGACGGCGCCCGGAGCCGCCAGTGCGGCCAGATCCGCCCAGTCCGCCGGCCCCGGATCATCCGGCAGGGCCGCGAACGGCGCCACATCGGCGAGATAGCGCACGACCCGACCCCTGCGTTCGGCGAGCCCGGCATGCGGGCCGGTCAGGGACGAGTAGGCCACGTTGTCCAACACGCGCACGTCGTTCATGCCGCGCCGATCGTCGCTCGGGATGGGGACATCGTCGATCCACTCCGCTCTCGCGTCGTCTGGGGGAGGGCGGCCGGGCGAGTGCCCACGCGCCGAACTCGGCGACGTCACACCACACATCCGTGGCCCTGCCGGGAAAAGGTCGCGCCGGATGCGGCCGGCGGGCGCACCGGTCGGCCGGTCTGTTCGACCGGCTCCGATCCGACGCAAGCGCACGGCGCAGTCGGGCGGCACCGATCGTACGGCTCAGAAGGAGCCGGGCAGCGCGGATCGACACGCGGCGCTGCTCACCCGCAGCAGGTCGATGTGCCTGCGGGTCGCCAACCGGATCCGTGCCTGCATGATCGGCAGGTTACGAGCTTGATCGCGCCCCGTCAAAGGGTGTCCACGACTCGATGCACCCACACCGCTCGGCCGCCGACCTGCCGGAGCCGCCCCTTCGGGGCGCCGGTCCCGGCAGCGGTAAGACGCCTGCCTCGCCCCGTTGTTGCCGCCCTCGGGGTCGATGGACAAGACCCCGACGGCTGGGTTAGCGTCGCGATGTCGGCCGGGATCGGTCGTCGCCGCAGTACGTGTCACGAGTGCCAACGTTCAGCCCCGGCTTGTTGGTCGGCAACCCTCCTCCGCGACGGGGTGCCCCGGGTGAGGACACGGCCGCGCGTCTTTCGCGTGGCAACGCGGGGCCCGCCTCGAACGGGCCCAGGGGCAAGGGGACGATGTGATGGACAGGTGGGTGAACGCGCCGCAGCGCTGCGCCGTTGCGTCCGCCGTGCCCGCCGTGCCGACCCCGGCCGCCCACCGGAAGAACTCCCGTGGCCGACAGGCGAATTCACCCCGGGCCCGGCTGACCCGGCGGCTGTTCATCGACCTGCGCCGCTCCGCCGGCTCCCTGTGTCACTGACCCGCTAGGGCTTCTTCGATCCCCGCGCTCGACGGGAGATCGAAGACCCTCCCAGGGCCCGCCACCCGGGTGGTCCGCCGCCGAACCACGGCACGGCGCGCCCGCGGTCGCGTCGGCATGCCGGTCCACCGGCGAGCCGCACCCGGCCTGCGCGCTCCCGCGCCGATTCCGCCGCGCCGGATGAACCCACCTCGGACCACCCCGAGTTCGCCACCGCCGGTGCGTTCGGGAATCGGCATCCGTGCGCCCGGCAAGCGGAACCCGTGCGCCCGGTCACCGCAATGGACGCCCGCCCGACCCCGGGTGACCGGCGCAGTCCCGCATTCGCCGACGGACCACCGTCCGCCGGCCGTGCCGTGACGCCCGCTCGCCCACGGTCCCCCTTCTTCCGTCCGTGACGCAACCTGCCCCACCGGCCACATCCACCGACCCTGCGCCACATACGGCGCCCACCACCCACCCACCGACTTCGCGCCACCCACCCACCGGAAAGCGAGACCCACCCATGACGACCACCCCGAACCCCGCCGGCCCGCTGCACCTGGCCGTCGCGCTGGACGGCGCCGGCTGGCATCCGGCCGCCTGGCGCGAACCCGACGCCCACCCGGCCGAGTTGTTCACCGCCCGCTACTGGACCGACCTGGTCGCCGAGGCGGAAGCGGGTCTGCTCGACTTCGTCACCATCGAGGACGCGCTCTCGCTGCAATCCACCCGCTTCGACGGCCCCGACACCCGCACCGACCAGGTCCGGGGCCGACTCGACGCGGTGCTGATCGCCGCACGCGTCGCGCCGACGACCGAACACATCGGACTGGTTCCGACCGCCACCGTCACGCATACCGAGCCGTTTCACGTCTCCAAGGCGATCGCCACCCTCGACTTCGTCAGCCTCGGCCGCGCCGGGTGGCGCGCCCAGGTGTCCCGACCGGCCGAGAACGCGCACTTCGGCCGCCGCGAGCACAGGCCGTTCACCATCGAGGACCTCGACCGGCCCGACGTGGCGGCCACGGTCGCGGAGAACTTCGCCGAGGCACAGGACTTCGTCGAGGTGGTGCGCCGACTGTGGGACAGCTGGGAGGACGGCGCGGAGATCCGCGACGCGGCCACCGGCCGGTTCATCGACCGCGGCAAGCTGCACTACATCGACTTCGTCGGACCCCGGTTCCGGGTCCGCGGCCCCTCGATCGTGCCGCGCCCGCCGCAGGGACAGCCGCTGGTCACGGTACTGGCCCATGCCACGGTGCCGTACCGGCTCGGTGCCCGCTCCGCCGACGTGGTGTACGTGACACCGCGCGACCACGACGACGCCCGCGCCATCGTCACCGAGATCCGCGCCGAACAACGGGCCGCGCAGCGGGAGTCGGAGACCGTACACGTCTTCGGCGACCTGCTCGTTTTCCTCGACGAGAACACCGCCGCGGCCCGCGACCGCAAGGCGCGGTTGGACGAGCTCGACGGCGCCGAATACGACAGCGACGCACTCGTGTTCACCGGCACCGCGGCCGACCTCGCCGACCTCCTCCAGGACTGGCAACACGCCGGCCTGACCGGATTCCGGCTGCGCCCGGCCGCGTTGCCGCACGACCTGCACGCCATCACCCGCGACCTGGTGCCCGAACTGCAACGCCGCGGCGCCTTCCGCACCGCCTACGAGGCCGGTTCGCTGCGCGCCCGACTCGGCCTGCCGCGCCCGGACAGCCGCTATGCCGCGCCCACGGCGGCGGCCTCGTGACCCGCACCGCCACCACCATCCGCCGCAGCGCCGTCCCGGCCACCGTCCGAAGGGACCCATCCCGATGAGCACCTCGCGCAAGCAGATCATCCTCGGCGCCTACGTGGGAGGCGTGAACCACCACACCGTATGGTCCGATCCCGAAGCCGGCAGCCAGATCGACTTCTCCACCTTCACGCACGTCGCCCGGACAGCCGAACGCGGCCGATTCGACTTCTTCTTCCTCGCCGAGGGCTTGGCCCTGCGTGAACGCCTGGGCCTGATCTTCGACCAGGACGTGGTCGGGCGCCCCGACACACTGCCCGTGCTCGGCGCGCTGGCCGCCGTCACCGAACACCTGGGCCTGATCGGCACGATCAACGCCACCTTCAACGAACCCTACGAACTGGCGCGCCAGTTGAGCACCCTCGACCACCTGTCCGGCGGCCGGGCGGGCTGGAACGTGGTCACCTCCTTCGATGCGTTCACCGGCGCGAACTTCCGCCGCGGCGGCTTCCTGGACCGCAAGGACCGCTACACCCGGGCCGGCGAGTTCCTGGCCGCCGCCCGCGAACTGTGGGACTCCTGGGCGGCGGACGCGGTGGCCGCCGACCGGGACACGGGTGTCTTCCTGCGCGATGCCAAGGCCGGCGAATTCGCTTTCTCCGGAGAGCAGTTCGACATCTCGGGGCGGTTCGGCACGCCGCGCAGCCCGCAGGGCCGGCCGGTGATCCTCCAGGCCGGCGTCTCGCCGCAGGGCCGCGACTTCGCCGCCGGTGGAGCCGACGCGATCTTCTCGCCCTACCACCGCCTCGACGAGGCGCAGGCGTTCCACCGCGACATCCAGGCCCGGGCCGGCCGCCTGGGCAGGCCCGCCGGCTCGGTCAAGGTGCTGCCGCACGCATCCTTCGTACTCGGCGAGAGCGAAGCCGACGCCGTCGAGCGACACCGCGACATCACCCGGCGCCAGATCGGCGGACGCACCGCGCAGATCCTGCTGGAGACGGTTTGGAATCGAGACCTGTCCGGCTACGACCCGGACGGCCCGCTGCCCGACGTGGACCCCGACCCCGACGGCCCGCCGCTGGTGCAGGGCCGGGCGCGGATCGCCGAGGACGCGCATCGCCGGGTCGCCGAGTGGCGTGCGCTGGCCGAGGCGCACAAGTACTCGCTGCGCGACCTGGCCATCCACGTGTTCGGCCGCACCGAGTTCGTCGGCACCCCCGACCAAGTGGCCGAACGGATCGACACGTTCGTCCAGCAGGACGGCTCGGACGGCTTCATCCTCGGCTCCCACCTGACCCCCACCGGCCTGGACGAGTTCGTCGACAGGGTCGTTCCGCTGCTCCAGGAACGCGGCTCGCTCCGCGCCGACTACACCGGCGGCACACTCCGCGAGAACCTGGGCATCCCACCGGTCGAACAGGCGGGTGCCATCGCGCGCGTGGCGTGATGCACCCGTGCCGGGGACGGGAGCGACGCGCTCCGTCCCCGGCACGGCCGGTTCACCCGTTCGGCACCCAGTCCAACGTGCGCTGCACCGCCCGCTTCCAGTCGGCGTACCCGCTCTCGCGGCGCTCGCCGTCCCACTCCGGTTCCCAGCGGGCGTCCTGATTCCAGTTCGCACGCAACTCGTCCGTGTCCCGCCAGAAACCGACCGCGAGACCGGCGGCGTACGCCGCACCCAGCGCGGTGGTCTCGGGGACCGTCGGCCGGATCACCGGCACACCCAGCACGTCGGCCTGGATCTGCATGCACAGGCTGTTGTCGGTGACCCCGCCGTCCACCTTCAACACGCTCAGCGCCACCCCGGAGTCCTTGGCCATCGCGTCCACCACGTCCCGGCTCTGGTAGCAGATCGCCTCCAGCGTGGCCCGGGCGATGTGGCCCACGTCGTGGTAGCGGGCCAGGCCGACGATCGCGCCGCGTGCGTCGCTGCGCCAGTACGGCGCGAACAGGCCGGAGAAGGCCGGCACGAAGTACACCCCGGCGGTGTCCTCGACCTGCCGGGCCAGGGTCTCGCTGTCCTCGGCCTTCTTGATGATGTGCAACTGGTCGCGCAGCCACTGCACCGCCGACCCGGTCACCGCGATCGACCCCTCCAGCGCGTACACCGGGTCCTGACCCGCGAAGTGGTAGGCGACCGTGGTGAGCAGGCCGTGTTCGGAGCGCACGATGCGATTGCCGGTGTTGAGGAGCATGAAGTTGCCGGTGCCGTAGGTGTTCTTCGCCTCGCCCTCGGCGAAGCACACCTGGCCCACCGTGGCCGCGTGCTGGTCGCCCAGCGTGCCGGTCAGCGGAATCCCCACCAGCGGACTCGCGTCGGGTGACCTGCCGTAGCCGTCCGGGTAGCTCGACGGGCGGATCGTGGGCAACATGCCGCGCGGGATGTCGAAGAACGACAACAACTCGTCGTCCCAGTCCAGCGTGCGCAGGTCCATCAACATCGTGCGCGAGGCGTTGGTGACGTCGGTGACGTGCACCCCGCCGCGGGACCCGCCGGTCAGGTTCCACAGCAGCCAGGTGTCGATGGTGCCGAAGATCGCGTCGCCGCGCTCGGCGTCCCGGCGCACCCCGTCGACGTTCTCCAGGATCCACTGCACCTTGCCCGCCGCGAAGTACGTCGACGGCGGCAGACCGGCCTTGGCCCGGATCACCTCGCCGCGACCGTCCTCGTCCAACGCGCGGGCGATCCGGTCGGTGCGGGTGTCCTGCCAGACGATCGCGTTGTAGTACGGCCTGCCGGTGTGCCGATTCCACACCACCGTGGTCTCGCGCTGATTGGTGATGCCCAGCGCGGCGAAGTCGGCGGGCGTGAGGTTGTGATGGTTGAGCCCACTGGAGATCACCGAACGGGTGCGCTCCCAGATCTCCACCGGGCTGTGCTCCACCCACCCCGCCCGCGGCATGATCTGCCGATGTTCCAACTGCTCGCGCCCGACCACGGTGCCGCCGTGATCGAAGACCATGAACCGGGTGCTGCTGGTGCCCTGGTCGATTGCCGCGACGAAATCCGCCATCTCGAATCCTCCACTGTGGCGACGCCCGGACCTGTCCGCGCGGCGTCGGATGTGCCGTACGGCCGTCAGTCGGCTTCCACCACTCTGCCCGCCGGTTGCTCCGATGTGGGCAGGAACGGCGCGATCAGCCAGCGGTAGAGCGCCGCGCCGACCAGACCGCCGATCAACGGCCCGACGATCGGTACCCAGAAGTACAGGTTGCCGTACTGATCGCGCCACGCACCGCCGTATCCGGTCAGGAAACTGGCCAGCCGCGGGCCGAAGTCGCGGGCCGGGTTGATCGCGTAGCCGGCGTCGGTTCCGAACGCCATCCCGATCGCGACCACCAACAGGCCCGTGAGCAGCGCGCCGAGATTGGCCTTGGGCGCCGTGTTGAGCACGTCCGTCAACGCCATGATCACCAGCAGCAGGATCGCGGTGCCGATGATCTGGTCGCGCAGCGCACCCCACTCGCTGATCGGCAACGTGCCGTTGCCCGGCAGCGTGGAGAAGACCGTCTGGGTCTTGATCGTGTGCCCGGGATCGGCCTGGGCCAGCACCTCGGTGTAGTTCCAGCGCACCAACAGGGCCGCGACGAACGCTCCCGCGGTCTGGGCCAGCGCGTACGGCGCCACCTTGCGCCACGGGAAGCCGCGGAAGGCCGCGAGCGCCACCGTCACCGCCGGATTCAGATGCGCGCCCGAGGTGCGTGCGGCGATGTACACCCCGAACGTCACCCCCAGGCCCCAGGCCCACGTGATGCTGTCGTGATCGCCCAGGTCACCCGCGGCGACCTGGGCCACCACGCCGGCGCCGAACAGGATGAGCACCATCGTGCCGACGAATTCGGCGACCAACTCGCCGCCGAGTTCCCACCGCTCGCTCGGCGGCCGGCCCGGGGCCGCCCGCCGGGCCCCGGTCTCCGGCGCCGCGCCCGCGCTCACGGCGCCGGGACGATGTCGGGGGCGCCCAGCCGCGCCGCATCGGCGGTGAGGTCGTCCGGTTGTTGCTGGGCGTCGCGTTCGGCCTCGACCCGTTTCCCGTAGTGCGTGATCTCGTTGCGGATCTGCTGCTCGTCCCAACCCAGCGGCCCGGCCATCAGCCGCGCCGCGATCTCGGCGGCCTCCACCCCGCGATCCCACGACTCGATCGAGGCCCGGGTGCGCCGGGTCAACACGTCGTCCAGGTGGTGTGCGCCCTCGTGGGTGACCGCATACACCACCTCGGCCCGCAGATAGTCGTCCGCGCCGGGCAATGGTGTGGCCAACTCCGGCTCACCTTCGATGAGTTCGAGCACCTCGCCGATCATCGAGCCGTACCGGGCGAGCAGGTGCTCGATCCGCACCACGTGCAACCCGGACGCCCGGGCCAGGCTGTGTCGGCGGTTGCGCAGCGCCTGGTATCCGTCGGCGCCCAGCAGCGGCACGTCGTGGGTCACCGACGGGCCAGGGTGCGGGCCGTCCAGCGTGCGCACCGCCTCGTCCACGGCGTCCTTGGCCATCACACGATACGTGGTGTACTTGCCGCCGGCGATCACCACCAGGCCCGGGACGGGATGGCCGACCAGGTGCTCCCGGGACAGCTTGCTGGTTTCGGCCGCGTCGCCCGCCAGCAGCGGTCGCAGCCCCGCGTACACGCCCTCCACGTCGTCCCGGGACAGCGGCGTGGCCAGCACCCGGTTGACGTGCTCCAGCAGGTAGTCGATGTCGCGCGAACTCGCCGCGGGGTGCTGCTTGTCCAGGTCCCAGGGGGTGTCGGTGGTCCCGATCAGCCAGTGCCGGCCCCATGGGATCACGAACAGCACGCTGGCCTCGGTGCGCAGGATCAACCCGGACCGCGAGTTCACCCGATCCCGGGGCACGAGCACGTGCACGCCCTTGGAGGCGCGTACGTGGAACTGGCCCCGGGTGTCGGCCATCGCCTGGGTGTCGTCGGTCCACACGCCGGTCGCGTTGATCACCTGCTTGGCGTGTACCTCGAACACCCGGCCCGACTCGACGTCGACGACCGTCGCGCCGGTGACCCGCTCGCCCTGCCGGAGGAAGCCGGTGACCCGGGTCCGGTTGGCCACGTGCGCGCCGTACGCGGCGGCCGTGCGGGTGATCGTCATGGTGTGCCGGGCGTCGTCCACCTGCGCGTCCCAGTACTGCACCGCGCCGATCAACGCGTCCGACTTGAGCGCGGGCACCTCGCGCAGCGCGCTGCGCCGGGTCAGATGCCGGTGATGCGGCAGGCCCCGGGAGTTGCCGGAGGTCACGCCCATCGTGTCGTACAGCAGCACGCCGGCGCCGACGTACAGCCGCTCCCATCCGCGATGGGTCAGCGGATACAGGAACTTCACCGGGCGCACCAGGTGCGGGGCCAGCCGTTGCACCAGCAGGCCGCGTTCGCGCAGCGCCTCCTGGACCAGCCGGAAGTCCAGCATCTCCAGGTAGCGCAGCCCGCCGTGGATGAGCTTGCTGGAGCGACTGGAGGTGCCGCTGGCCCAGTCCCGGCCCTCGACCAGGCCCACGCTCAGGCCCCTGGTGACGGCGTCCAGTGCGCACCCGGCGCCGACGACACCCCCGCCGATGACCAGGATGTCCAGTTCGTGGCCGGATCCCATGGCGGTCAGGGCATCTTCGCGGGCCTTCGGCGACAGGGCGACGGGCTTCACGTCGGACTCCTCGGCAGGGAAACGCTGGCCCCTACATTCGATGGCCTGCGCCCGTCGCCCGCACGTCGAGCGGCGGGCGACTGTGGGCCGGGCGGAGTAACGCGGGAGGTCGTGGGTTCGCCCGATCGGGGTGACCGAGCGGCCGATCGCCGATCCCGTTCGGTGATGCCTGCGACGGATCGACGGGCGGGAGTCGGGGCAGTGGTGGACGCGGTCGGGGCGGAGGATCCGCAGTGGATCGGTTCGTTCGCGGTGCTGGGCCGGCTGGGGGCGGGCGGGATGGGGCAGGTGTTCCTGGCCCGATCCCCCGGCGGGCGGTTGGTGGCGGTCAAGACGGTGCACGCGGAGTTGGCCGCGGATCCGCCGGGGCGAGGCCGACGCGGGTCTGTTCGACTATCCCGCCGCCGTGTACGCCGCGCAGAACTCGGCCGGCGGCCTCCAGGTCGTGGACAACAGATCGACGCCGAGCCGTACGGAATCGCCTTCCGCAAGACCGACACGCAACTGTGCGACGCAATCCGGCAGGCACTGGAGCGCCTGCTGGCCGGCGGTGACTATCAGCGCATCGTGGCCCGATGGCAACTCTCGGCCGGCGCCGTCTCGAAGGTGACGGTGAACGGCGGCTGATCCGCCCGGGGCCGGGGTGGGCGGCCCCGATCCGTCGGGAACCGATGGCGGCCCGTGCGTCCATGAGGTGACGGGTGATCGACCCGGCAGGCACCACAGGGCCGCGGCGGAACGCGGGGCGGGGGGCCATGGCAGCGGGGCCGGTGGACGCAGCGGGAGCACGGGCGGTGGTGCGCCGCACGGGGGGCTCTGCCGTTTTCCCGCTGCCCCGGCTGAGCCCGGTGCCGCAGGTCAGCCGCGCCCGACCGCCGACCTGCTGCGTGGGACGGTGGCCTGCGTGATGCGTGTGGTGAGGGTGTGCCAGGGGCGGCAGACGACCACGGGCAGCCCGTGCTGCTCGGCCTGCTCGGCGAGCCACCGGGAGTAGCGCACACCGACCTCGGCGCGCTGCGTCTGGCTGCCGAGTTCCGGCTCGCGGTCGGCGTAGTTGGCGACAACCCGGGCGACGTCGTCCTCGTGCAGGAACACCGCCCGTACGCTGCGCCCGGCGGCGGCACCCGCGCGGATCGCCCGGGCGGCGGCGGCCGGGGTGATGTAGTCGCCCTCCACGACGGCCGGTACGGGGACGGTCAGCCGATTGTCGACCACGCCGACGACGGCGGGCTCCAGCGCGATGGCGGTGGCGATCTGGAATTGCAACTCCCGATCGGGGCTCGGCCGCGCGGAGTCGGGAAACCGATCGAAGTGGTGGAGGTCGGGGTGGGTCCCCGCGTCGGTGATGGCCTGGACCGCGCCGACCACGTCGTCGAACTCCACCACGAACGCCCCTGACTCCCGCGCCAGTTCGGCCGCCGCCCGACTCTTGCCCAGACCCGAGGCGCCGCCGAGGAGCAGGATGTCCCACTGTGTATCGATCATCGATCGACGGTATCGCAGCCCCTCGGATCGATGCCGCGCCCACCCGCCGCGACCGAGGCACCGGTGCGTCGCGGGCGGGTGCGTGCCGTCGTGACACCCGTCGAAGCGCCGCGATGGTCGCGCGGTCGGCGGACCGGTCAGGCCGCGAGTGCGCCGGTGCGGCGCAGCAGGGGCAGGACGTGATCGGTGACCGCCGGAGCGAGCCGGAGGTCGTCGTCCCGGCCGGAGGTCCAGCGCAGTTCGGCCAGTTCGGCCGCCGGGACCGGCTCGCGGTCCAGGCGCGTCGCGAAGACCGTCAGCCGCATCGGCAGACCCTCCAGGACGGCGACGGAATCGACGGCGGCCAGGAATCGGGGGTCCACGAGCCGCGCACCCAGTTCCTCGTCGAGTTCGCGCCGCAGCGTCTCCAGCGGGCTCTCGCCCGGGTCGGGTTTGCCGCCGGGCAGATAGAACAGGTCCGGTGCCGCCTTCTTGCTCACCACCATGAGGCGCCGCGCGTGCACGATTGCCGCCGCGACCACGACCAGCGGACCGTTCGCCTCGACATTCGGTATGGAATCCGTCGGATTCTGCTGCGTCATGTATCGAATTCTGTCATCGGGTGCGGGTGGCCAGTGCTTCGAGTGTCTCGTATGCCTGGTTCAGCGACTTCTCGGCCAGCGGCTTGAGGGCGGACATCGCCGGGACGACTGCGGCCAGGGTCAGTTCGGCGTGCACGAACTCCAGGTCGTCCGCGAGGCCGATCGAGCTCAGGACGGCACGCAGGTACGGTTCCTGGTGATCCCAGCCCGCGCGCGGCGTGCCGGGAGCGTAGGACCCGCCCCTGCTGGTGACCACCACGACGGACGTGCCCGCCAGCGGACCGGGGTCGCCGTCGGGCGTGACCATGGTGGCCGGGGTCACGACGCGGTCCAGCCAGGCCTTGACCGTCGACGGGATCGAGTAGTTGTACATCGGCACGCCCAGCACGACGGTGTCCGCCGCGCGCAGTTCGGCGTTCAGGGCCTCGGTCAGGGCTCGTTCCTGCGGCGGCTCGCCGTGCCCGCGGCCGGGATCGAGCAGCGCTTCGCGGACCTCGTGGGTGATGTGCGGAACGGGCTCGGCGGCCAGGTCGCGGTGGGTGTAGCCACCGTCGGGGTGGGTCTCGCGCCAGCGCGTGGCGAAGTGGGCGGACAGTTCGCGGGACACCGAGCCGCTGTGGCGGATGCTGGCGTCCAGGTGCAGCAGGGAGGGCATGCACGACCTCGAATCGTTCGGGTGCCGGAAGGGTGCCGGGAGGGACAGGCGGGTCGATGGGGCCGGGGCGGTGACGGTCGGGCTCGGTCTCGGCGCCGCATGTCCACGACCGTAGACATTGACGCGGGCGTGAGGGCAACGCCGTGCTCGGGCGCGAGGCAGGGGGTTCGCCGCCCGCCGCTTGTTGCCGTACCGCGGTCGGCGGAGATCGGGTCGGGTGCTACCGCGCAGGTCTACCCGCGATGTCCACCGCGTGCGGGACGACAGTCCGCGCCGGCTCGGCCAGGGTTGCGCCAGGTCGGGCCCGCGTGCGGGCACATCGATACGGCGAAAGGCGTCGGGGGTATCCGTGGATGGCACAGGCAGAACGAACGGAACACACGCACCGGGACGAAGCCGCCGAGGCGCACGCCGCGTGGTGACCGTGTTCGCGGTCGCGGCGGCGCTGATGGTGGCCGTGCTGGGCCTACCGACCCGGGCCCTGGCCTTCCCACCGCCGCCGGCTCCGCCGTTGCCCGCGGCGAACTCGCACGGCATCACGCTCACCCAGTGGACGAACTCGAACCTGCTCAGCGACCGCAGGATGTTCGACGCCACGATGACCACCTCGGCGATCATGCAGCCGCGCGGCGGCACGCCCTCGATCGACCCGGTCGCCGTGCCGGTCAAGGTGCGGATCTGGCTGCCCGACGACTACGTGACCGACCCGGCCAAGGCGTATCCGGTGCTCTACCTGCTGCACGGCGGATTCGGGGACTTCGAGCAGTGGTCCAAGTCCGACGCGGGCGACATCCTGAACACGATCGACCGGCGCACGTTCAAGGGCATCGTGGTCATGCCCGAGGGCGGCAAGGCCGGTTGGTACACGGACTGGGCGGGACACACCCAGGGCAACTTCGCGCCGCTGTGGGAGACCTTCCACATGCGGCAGTTGGTGCCCTGGATCGACGCGAACTTCAATACCGTCGACAACCGCTCGGGACGCGCGATCGCGGGTGTGTCGATGGGCGGACTGGGCGCGCTGCGCTACGCCGCCGACCTGCGGGACCAGTTCTCGGCCGTCGGGGCGTTCTCGGGCGGCACCACGCTGGCCGACGACCGCGCCTTGAACCGGGTGGCCGACTCGATGCTCGGATACGGGGCGGCGACCTCCTGGAACGGTCTGGCCGATCCGAACTACCGGGTCTTCGGCAGTCCGTTGGAGCGCGCCGAAGCGGTCTACGGGCCGCACGCGAACTGGGCGGCGATCACCCCGGTGGGCATGGCCGCGGCGGGCAAGTACGCGGGATACGCGGGCAAGTTCGCGATGTACTCCGGCGGCGCCAACGGCCAGGGCGTGCCCAGCGGCCAGGGCGAGTCCGACATCAAGACGTGGAACGACCAACTGCGCACGGTCATCGGCACCTCGTTCACGCCCCGCTATTGCACGGGCCCCGGCGAACACAGCTGGGACTACTGGCGCAACGACCTGCGCGACTTCGTCCAGTACGTGTACGGCGGCACGCCGCCCGCCCACTGCACCGAGAACGGCCGCACGGGCAACACGGGCAACGTCCCGTGGGTCGCCCGGTAGACGAGCCGGCACGGCACCGGGCCCGACCGACGCGTCCACCCGCGCCGGTCGGGCCCGCCGTGCGTGTGGGCAAGTCGGCGGTACTGCAATGGAGTTGGGCGAAACCGGGATGATCCCCGTCGGCAGGGTTGAGCATGGCTGTGTCGGGCAGACGGCCGGGCACAGTGCCTGTGAACGGTGGGTGCGGGCCGAAGCCGAGGAAGGGTCGCGTGTGATGGTTGATCCGAGGGACGTGACGGACACGGTGGCGGTGTCGCCGTATGCCGGCGATGGGGCGCAACTCGTGCCGGGTGGGCCGGATCGTTCGCCGCAACCGGTGTCGCAGGCCGCGGGAACGCGTGGTCGTACCGCGATCGCCGACGGCGTGGTCGCGAAGATCACCGGGGTGGCCGCCCGGGAGATCGAGGGTGTGTACGCGCTGGGCGGTTCGGTGACGCGAGCGTTGGATGCGGTGCGGCAGCGGGTTCCGGGCGGTCGGCCGAACGTGGCACACGGCGTGAGTGTCGAGGTCGGGGAGCGGCAGTGCGCCATCGATCTGAACCTGGTGGTGGAGTACGGCGTGCCGATTGCCGAACTGGGCGAGGCGGTGCGCGGGCACGTCATCGACACCGTCGAGCGGATGACCGGTCTTGAAGTGGTCGAGGTGAACGTGGCCGTGGACGACATCCACCTGCCCGACCGCGACTCGCACGTGTCGGCTCGGGTCGAATAGGCCGGCCGCGCACGGCAGCGGCCGGTACGTTCTCGCAACGGGCCGGTGGGCGGGCGCGGTTCGGGGCGGGGAGGCGCTTCCGGGCCGGGTCGGCCGTGGTGCTTGGCCGGCGTGGGATCCCGCCTGGCCGTCGGGCGTCGGGCGTGGGCGCGCCGGGCGGGGTGGCGGCTCGGTGAGGACGTATCGTCGTGCCGGTCCGCCCGTTCGTTCAGCTGTCGTGGCTGTCGTGGCTGTCGTGGCTGTCGTGGCCGTCGTGGGCGCCTGGGCGACTCGGGCCGCTTGGGCCGCCCGGGTGGTGGAGTGCGTCGCGGTAGGCCGTGCAGACCGCGTCGGTCACCGTGTTCGCGTTCGCGAGGCCGGTCAGGTGCCGGCGGCCGGTTCGGCCCAGGCGTCGGCGTTCGCTCGGGTGGGTCAGGAGGTTGTCGAGGGCTCGGGTCAGGGCGGTCACGTCGGCGGGTTCGACCAGGACGCCCGCATGGCCGTGGCCCAATTGGTGCGGGATGGCGCCGACGGTGGTGGCGATCACCGGTACGCCCGCGGCCATCGCCTCCAGGACGACCAGCGGGGCACCCTCGGTCAGGGACGGCACGCACAGGATGTCCAATGCGGCCACCGCCGCCGGGCCGTCCGTCCGCATTCCCCGGAAGCGCACCCGGTCACCGAGCCCCAAGTGCCGTGCCAGCGAGTGCAGTTCTTCGCGCAGTCGGCCGTCGCCCACGACGGTGAAGGCCACCCCGGGATGCCGATCCACGAGCCGGGCGGCGGCGCGCAGGAAGAACTCCACCCCCTTCTCCGGCTCCAACCGACCGACCACCCCGACCGTCACGGGCGCATCGCGCCGGTACGCGGGCGCCGCCGGCGTGCCGCCGAACACTGCGGTGCCCACCACCCGGACCCGCGCCGCGGGGACCCCGTCGACCCGGCGCAGCCGGTCGGCGATCTGCTCCGAGACGGCCAGGACCAGTGCGCACCGGCGGTACAGCGGGCGGCTGTAGGCGCGGGCCAGGGGACCGCGCCAGGAGGCCATGCTGTGCTCGGTCACCACCACCGGGACACGGACGAGGCGGCCGGCGAGGGCCGCGGCCATCGTGGCGGCATGCACGTGTGCGTGGACCACGTCGAATCGGCCCACCCGGGCCAGTCGCGCGATCCGCAGCGCCAGCATCGGGCTGACCAGGCGGGCCACCCGGCGTCTGCCCAGCACCACGACCGACACGCCCGCGGCGGCGAGTTCGGCGCCGGCCGGTCCGTCCTCGGTGCACGCCAGCACCACCGTGTGCCCACAGGCCGCCAACGCGCCCGCCAATCCCGCGACTTGCCGCTGCGCGCCGCCGATGCGCAGGTCGTCCACCACGAGCAAAACCCGTAGCGACCCGCGCCCCTCCGCGCCCCCCTGCCCGCGCGGCGTCCCCCTGACCCCGATCGTCGCCCCCCTGGTGCACGGCCGCCGCAGTGTCGCGCCCCCGTCATACGAGGATGTCCCTTCTCGGTCGCCGGGGGAGGCGAGAGTCGATTTCGGTGCGGACGCCCGACGGGTCGAGCGCATTGTCTGCGGCGGCCGGAATCTATTGTCGACGCCCGCGGAAAACAAGACCCGAGCCACGGCGCGGACCGGTGTGTCGGCGGCCGGACGGGAGGAGCGGCCCGGGGCCGGGCTCCGCTCCCGAGCCGCCGGCGGGGCAGGGCCCGTCTTGCGCCGGGCCGTTGGTCTCATGCCATCGGAACGGGCGGATCGGGAGGAATGGTTCAACTTCGAGCCGAACTCGGGCGGTTCGGCGCAGTGCCCGAGTCCGGCGGTTACGCGGTGGGCGGGTGGATCGCGGTGATGCCGGCGAGGATGAGAGCGATCCCGTCGAGGAACTGCTCCCGATCGTCGTGGTCGCGAATCCGGTGCGCGACGACCCGCGTGAACGGGTAGTCGTCGGAGTCGAGGGCTTCCCACGCCTTCGACACGGCGTCGAGGAACTCGCCGCGGTCCGCGTCGGGCCCGCGAGCGTGGACGCTCGTCGTCATGTGCGCGGACACCCGGGCGGCGCGGGCGTCCGGCCCGCGAGCGTGGACGCTCGCGCTGTTCGCGGCATTCCGGCCGGCGGCGCCGAGGATGTTCGGCACCGTCGATTTCACCGATGCCGCCGCGGCCATCGCGCGGATAGCGCGGGAGTTCGACGGCTGGGCGCCGGAACTCACCGCGTTGATCACCGACAGTGACACCACGCCGGTCCTGCGTGTTCTCAACAGTCTGCCGATCGCACATCGCTGGGATCGGGTGCCGGGGGTGACCCTGCTCGGCGACGCCGGCCACGTCTCGGCCCCGGACGGTGAAGGCGCCAACATGGCCGTGCTCGACGGTGCCGAACCGGGCAAGGCCATCGCCGCACACCCCGACGACGTCGAGGCCGCGCTCACCGCATACGAGCAGGCCATGTTCCCGCGCAGCGCCACCTCCGTCGCCGAGGGCGCCCGGCTCCACGAACTCCTCTTCGGCGACGACATGCCGCACGGCCTGATAGCCGTGTTCACCGGAAACGGGTAACACCGGCCTCGGGCTCGGCGGGACCGCGCCCGGGTGGCATCGGGAAGCGCGCTACGGGCCTGTGACGGGTGGTGCGGCGGTGTAAGCGCGGTTGCGGTGCGGAAGTGCGGTGCCGGCCCCGGAGTCAGGGGCGGAGCAGCGGGTTCGGGGGCGAGCCGGTGGAGTCGCCCGCCGGCGGGGCGGCTCGGCCCTCGGGCCACGGCCGGGAGAGCGACGCGGGCGTGGCGTCCTGGTCGGGCGGCCGTACCACGGCGTATCCCTGGCCGGGGGCAGGACGAAGCCGGGCGGACTCGCCGTTGATGAACGGCGTCAGGAGATCCATCTCGCGGTGGTAGACGAACAGGGACGACGCGGTCCCGAATATCGCCGGCCCGTCCAGGACCAGCGGCAACTCGGCGAGGGCGTAGCCCACGGCGTGGTCTATCTGCTCCTCGGTCGGCTCCTGCCCGGCGACCCGCCGGACCGCTCCGCGCGCGGTGCGGCGACAGGCGTCGCGCACCGCCTGGTCGGTGTGGTAGGCGTCGCGCACGCGCTTCAGCGAGTGCTGGTACGCGGGGCGTTCGGACAACTGCGTCCAGGTGTGCAGATGGTGTTCCGGGTCGGCCACACCCGCGTTGCGCAGGCCGCGTCGCGCGGGGCTGCGCAACCGGCCGACGGCGTACCTGGCGCGGCGGACCGCCTCCGAGGGCTGGACGCCGGCCGCGGTCAGCGTATGCGCGGCCTCGTCCCCGGGGACGAAGACGTCGACCCTGACGAAGTTCGCGCAGGCCCACTGCACCAGGGCCTCGACCCTGCGGGGCTTGTAGTAGCTGTTCCAGGGGCTGAGCCCGATCAGTACGTGCTCCGCCCGCTCGAGGACGCTTCGGCTACCGAGCGTGCACGGCCACACCATGAATCCCATGCGATCGACTCCTTAGCGTTCCCTCCATGATTCCATCGCCGGAACACACCACCGAACCGACCCATTCCGGGCCCACCGCCGGCACGCGGCGCGCCCGGGTGTGGTCGGCCGCGGTCGTCTTGCCGATGCGCTCGGGCCGCACCCCGACCGGGCTCGGTCCGGCTCGGTGGGGCGCGGTCGGGCTCGGTCGGGCTCGGGCACCGCTTGGACGCCGCCGAATCGGTCGTGTCGATCGCTCGGTCGCGGGCGGCGGCACGCGGGTCAGCGGATGCGGCCGATGCCGGCGAACATGTTGGTGTGCTCGACGCCGACCGGTGGCTCGTCGGCGGTGGGGCGCCAGTGCTGCATCGGGACCACGCCCGGTTCGATGAGGTCGCACCGCTCGGCGAACAGGGCCTCCAACTCGCTGCGGGAGCGCAGGTACATCGGTACGCCCCGGCGCGTGTACACCTCGGCCAGCGCGGTGGAGCCGACCGCCAGGTCCGCCGTCGCCGCGGTTATCGCCAGGTAGCTGCCCGGCGCGAGCGGCGCCGTCAACTTCTCGATCAGCCCGGCGGCGTCCTCGACGAACTGCAACATCGCGATCACCGTCACCCCCACCGGTTGGTCGAGGTCCAGGGTCTCGCGCAGCTCGGGGGTCGAGAACAACCGGTCGGGATCGCGCATGTCGGCCTCGACGTAGGCGGTTCGGCCCTCCGGGGAGCTGGAGAGCAGGGCGCGCGCGTGCACGAGCACGATGGGGTCGTTGTCCACGTACACCACGTGCGACTCGGGCGCGGCGTCCTGCACGACCTCGTGCAGATTCGGCGACGTGGGGATGCCGGTACCGATGTCGAGGAACTGGCGGATGCCGCCCTCGGTGACCAGCCAGTGCGCCATCCGCCGCATCACCGCCCGGTTGACCCGCATGCTCGTCCACAGCTCGGGCCACACCTTCAGGGCTTCCTCGGCCGCTTCGCGGTCGGCGAGGTAGTTGTCCTTGCCGCCCAGGACGTAGTCGTACATCCGAGCCGAATGCGGAACCGTCGTGTCCACCTGAACCATCGTCGGCCACTCCTGCCTTCCAACTGGTGACGCGCTGGGATCAGTTCGCGTCCTGGCGTGCATCCATGGAACGTATAAGCGGGTCCGGGATCGGACAACCGGGCCGATGCTTTCGTCCCCATTGCATGCGACATTCGATCGCGGGCGGGCACCCCGAGGCCGGCGCGGGGCGCCGTCGCCGCCGCCCGGGGCTCAACCGGAGGGACCGGCGGGTGTGACGGGTATGGCGGGTGGTGGGGGTATCAGCGCGTCGACGGCGGAGGCGACTGCTGCGGGAGCGGAAATCATGGGCAGATGCCGGGACTTGGGGATCATGGTCGGCGCCGGCGCGCCGATGCGGGTGGCGGTGTCGACGGGGGTGTCGTCGTCGAAGACATCGTCGTCGGCGCCGAAGACCACCGACTTGGGCACCTGCACGTCGTGCAGGCGGGCCAACCGCTCGGCGGAGATGCCCAGTACGCCCTCACCGAGCATGCTCCACAGCGCGCCCTCGGCACCCGCCACCCGGAAGGGGCGCCGCCATTCGTCGACACCGGCCTTGTCGAGCCTGGGACACCCGGGGCCGCATTGTGCGCCGTAGACCTTGCGGATCAGCCAGTCCGTGCCGAGTCCGATCCGCAGCAGGCTGGTGCGGAACGGATCGATGAGCACGTATTCGAGCGCGGCCGGGGGGCCGGCGCCGGTGTCGAGCGCGTCGCCGTCCAGGAGCATCACGCCGCCGATCCGCTCGGGCGCGCGCAGCGTGGCCTCGGCGACCATCGCCGCGCCGCTGGAGTGCCCCACCAGCACCGGCCGTTCGTCCGGACCGCCCAGATGCATGGCGTCGAGGAAGCCCAGGAGTTGGCGGGTCAGGTGGTCGACCGTGTACGGGCCGCGCCGTTCGCTGTACCCGTAGCCGGTGAGGTCGAGCGCATAGACCCGATGGTTGCGCGCCAGCAGCGGAGCCAGCCGCGACCACGTGTCGACCGATTCGAAGGCACCGTGCACCAGGACGACCGGCGACCCGGACGTGCCCCACGTCCGGTAGCGCGTGCGTATGTCGGCCGCCTGTACGTAGGTCAGCCCCGAGGGTGGTGCGGCGCGGTCGTCGGTGAACGTGTTGTACGTGAAGGACGCGATCGTCACGGCGACCAGCGTCATGGCACAGGTCAGCGCGATTCGGCGGGTCCAGCGCCGCAGCCGCGACCGTGGCGGCTTGTCCGGGACGGGAGTTGCGGATTCCTCGGCCGCTGCGCCGGATCCGCCTCCTCGGCCCGCTCCGGTCGGGGCGGCGGCCTGATCGTCCTCCCGGCCGTCCTCGTCCTCCCGGCCCTCGCCCCCGTTGCCGCCTTCGTCGGGGACCGCCACGGCGGTGTCGGCGGCCTCGGGATCCGCGTCGGCCACTGCGGATCGGCCACCGGCGGCATGTGTGTCTGCCTCGTGCTCGTGTGTCCCGTGCTCGTCTGCCGCGTGCGCATCGGCCTCGCGCCTGTGGTCGTTCGCCTCGTGGTCGATCGCCTTGTGCTCGTTCGCCTCGTGCTTGTTTGCTTCCCGCTCGTTCGCTTCGTGCTCGTCTGCCTCATGGTCGTCCGCACCCCGTTCCTGGTCGTGATTCGGGTCGTTGCCCGTCTTGTCGTCGGTTGTCGCGTGGTCCAAAGCGTGCGCCCCGTTGGTGGATGGAAGCGCCTTCCCTCTCGGATCGGGCGCCCCGCGTGGTTGTTCCTAGCCCGGACAACTCTCGCCCGCGGGCCATGGTCCCCGCGTCCGACCCGAGGAGGCTTTCCGCGGCCTCCGTGGGAGGCATGCCGGCCGCGCACGCGTGCTTCCCGGGAAGTACGCGAAGGACGTGACGTGGGCGGATGAGGCGAACGGGGTGAACGAGGCGAACCAGGCGAGCGCGGCGCGGATTTCGGTCGACCCGGGGCACGTTCACGAGGCTTGTCCGGACCCGGGGATCGCCCTACGGTGGCGGGCGGACCGGTGTGGGGTCGGTCCGTGTCGGCCGCCCGAACGCGCGGGCGGCGCCGCTTTGTTCGTGTCCGTGACCGAAAGAAGCAGGTGACCCATGCGCATGTCCCGTCGCATCGCCGCGACAACCGGCACCCTCGCGCTCACCCTGGGCGGTCTCGCCGCAGCCGCGCCGACCGCCCACGCCACCCCGTCCGCCTGCGTGGCCTACCTCGCGGTGGAGGGCTACAACTCGATGATCACCGGCACCGCATGCCAGTACGGCAGCAACGGTCCGTCCGGCGTGTCGGCCTGCCGAAGCCTGCTCACGGGGGTCGAGGGCGTACCGGTCACGATCGCCCAACGGGCCTGCGCGTACGCGGCGGCCTGAGGGAGCCCGTCACCGCCACCGCAACCGCCCGTCATCACCCGACCGCCGCCCGGAGCCCGCCGGCCGCTGCCCGGAGCGCGGGCCACGGCCCCGCGTCACGCCATTGCGGGCGCCTGTGGGGCGTCACCGGCGCACCGTACGCGCCTCGATGTGCGCAGCCATCGGCACCGTCACCCCGTGCCCTCCTGCCGAGGAACGATCACCAGCGGCCCCGGCGCGTGGTGGATCAGACCATGGGTGACCGAGCCGAGGAGCATGCCGCGGAAGCCGCCCACTCCTCGGGAGCCGACCACCAGGCACAGGGCGTCCTGAGCGGCGTCGGCGAGTCCGCGGACCCGGTGGCCGAGGACGGTGACGCGCTCCACCGGTACCTCCGGGTACTTCTCACCCCACCCGGCGAGCGTCTCGCTCAGGCGGATCAGCGACTCCTCCACCTCGGACTCGCTGCCGAACGCGGCGACCATGTCCGGCGTCGGCGGGCGTACCTGGACGGCCCGCAGGGCCGCGCCGCGCAGCGCGGCGGTCTGGAAGGCGTAGCCGACGGCCGGCTCGGAGCCGACCGAGCCGTCGACGCCGACCACCACCGTCGGCGGCACGCCCGCGGCGGGCTCGGGTCCGCGCACCACCGCCACCGGACACGGCGCATGCGCGCTGACCGGGACGGCGATGCTGCCCGTGGTGAACAGTTCCGCCAGCGCGGACAACCGGCGCGAGCCGAGTACGAGCATGGCCGCGTCGGGCGCCTCGCCGCGCAACACGTCCACCGGGCTGCCCTCGACCGTCGCCAGGCTCACCTCCAGCCCCGCTCTGCCGGTGGTCGCCACGACCCGCGCCCTCTCCAACAGCGCCTCGTCGGCCACCCGGCGCCGGTCGGCCCAACTGGGCCGCGGGACGGTCGCCCCGGCCCCGGCCTCGTGATACGTGTCGACCGCGGTCCAGTCGAATGCGTGCGCGGTGTGCAATCGGCCGTCGTGCCGGGCCGCCCGCTGCGGGGCCTCCGCTCCCGCCGGCGCGGCCGGCCATTCCGACGCGTGCACGAGCCGCAGCGGCAGCCCGTGTCGTACGGCCTCGTCCGCGGCCCAGCCGACGGCGAGCAGGCCCGCCGCCGAATTCTCCACTCCGGCCACCACGGGCCGTCGTCCGGTTGTCATGACAGCTCCCGATCAGCCTGGGGAACCCGCCTCGATTGCGGTACTGCCTTCCACTGTCTCTCCGCGAGCGCCTCCGTGCCGCGCCCGGAAGGCTCCGGGGCGTCTCCGGGGAGCCTTCCGGGCGCGACGACGGGGGCGGTGACGGGCACCGTGCGCACCGGATCCGTGTCGTACCCCGGGCGCCTCCGGCACTCCCGGTACTCCCGGTACTCCCGGCATTCCGGTACCTCGGGTATCTCAGACACCTCGGGCACCGCAGGCTCCTTGAAGAGCCCATGCACCTCAGGCATCCGGAGCACCCCAGGCACTCAGACACCCCAGGCACCTCGGACCCCGCGGGTCACGCCTCCGAGCGCTCGTCGGCTTCCGGCGGCGAAGCGTCGATCTCGGCGGAGTCGGCCGACAGCAGCGGTCGTTCGAACACCGTGCGCAGCACGATCGTGGTTCCGGTACCCCGGATCACCGGGACCGCCCGGATGCGGTCGAGCGTTTCGGCCAGGTCGGCCGTCGAGGCGACCCGGACCTTGATCCAGAAGCAGTCCTCGCCGGCGACCTCGTGCGCCTCCAGGACGGCCGGCTCGCGCCGGATCGCCGCCTCCACCTGGTCGCGTGCAGCCTTGCCGGCGTCGAAGCGCAACGCGATGAACGCGGCGGTGCCCGCCTCGACCGCCTCGGGCGCGAAGGCCGCGTGGTAGCCGGTGATCACCTCGTCGCGCTCCAGCCGCTGGAGGCGATCGCGGACCGCCGGCTCGGACAGGTCCACCGACTTGGCGAGCGCGCGTACGGTCCGCCGGCCGTCGTTGCTCAGTGCGCGAAGCAGTGCCCGGTCGATGTCGTCCAGCGGCCGTGTCATCGAATCCCCTTGTTTCCGCGAATGAGATGGACCTACTCTAAAAAAGGCTAGCAGCCAGTTCCACCTAACTTACTGAGGTATGGGGATCACCTTGACTCCTCTAATGAGGGATCGACTGTTGCCGTGGGTCGCGCTCGTGACCGTCTGGATCCTGTGGGGTTCGACGTATCTGGGCATCCGGTACGCGATCGAGACGATTCCGCCGCTGCTCGCGGCCGGCGCCAGGTTCCTGACCGCCGGCCTGCTGATGTTCGCAGTCGTCGGCCCCCGGCACGCGCGCGGCGCGCAGCGACCGACCTGGCCGCACCTGCGCTCGGCGGCGATCATCGGCGGCCTGCTCCTGGTCGGTGGCAACGGTTTGGTGAGCCTGGGCGAACAACACCTCGACTCGGGTTTCGCCGCGCTGATCGTGGCCACGGTGCCGGTGTGGATGGTGCTGATCAACGCGCTGGTGACCAGGACGCGCGTGTCGGGCCCGGTCCTGCTGGCCTTGCTCCTGGGCACCGTCGGGATCGGCGTCCTGGTCGGCGGTCCGGGCGGTGACGTGCATGCGGGCGGCACGGTGATGGTGCTGATCGCGTGCGTGTTGTGGGCGGCCGGGTCGGTGTACGCGCGGACCGCGCCGCTGCCCAGGCACCCGCTCGTGGTCGCCTCGCTGGAGATGATCACCGCGGGCGTGGCCCTGCTCGTCCTGGCCGCGCTGCGCGGCGAGTTCGGCCGGCTGCACGTGGCCGACATCTCGACCGCCTCGTGGCTGGGCCTGACCTGGCTCGTCTTCGCGGGTTCGATCGTCGCGTTCAGCGCGTACCTGTACGTCAACAGTGTGCTGCCCAACGACACGGTGGCGACCTACGCGTACGTCAACCCGGTCATCGCGGTGCTGCTCGGCGCCGCGATCGCGGGCGAGTCGGTGGGTCTGAACGTCTACCTCGGCGGCGCGATCATCGTCGCGTCGGTGGCCCTGATCGTCGCCACCCGCTCGCGCGGCTCCCGCCCGGCCGCGCCGACCTCCAAGCCCGCCGGCTCCGACGGGAGCGGCACAACGGCGGCCGGGATCCCGAAGCCGGCCGAGGAGACCGACAGGGTCGAGCAGGCGCGATGACCCGGGGCGCGGCGCGTGCGGGCCGCGGCGCGGCGCTGCGTGGCCCGCACTCAGGCCCGAGCCTGGGCGGGCGGCGCGCGGCGGGGAGCGGCCGGCCGTATATCGATTGATGGCTGTCGGGCGGACGGTTAGCGTGCCGTCATGACGGAGATCTCCGCATCGGCGGACTGGCGCGCGGTCAACCGGGCCAACTGGGACGAGCGGGTCCCGATCCACACGGCAAGCGAGTTCTACGACATCGACGGCTTCGTCGCCGGCAAGGAATCGCTGCGCGACTTCGAAGTCGCCGAGGTGGGCGACGTCGCCGGCCGGACTCTGCTCCATCTGCAATGC
This sequence comes from Embleya sp. L77, assembly GCF_055557415.1. NCBI lineage: Bacteria > Bacillati > Actinomycetota > Actinomycetes > Kitasatosporales > Streptomycetaceae > Embleya > Embleya sp. L77. The sequence continues at coordinate 906,219 of NZ_CM145710.1, read as the reverse complement.
CACTTCGGCCAGGACACCCTGGCGTGGGCCCGCCGCGGCGCCACCGTCACCGGCCTGGACTTCTCCGCGCCGGCCGTGGCCGCCGCAAGCGACCTCGCCTCGCGGATCGGGGTCGATACGGCCCGATTCGTCACCTCGGACCTGTACGACGCCGTCGACACCCTCGAAGGCCGGACCTTCGACATCGTCTACACCGGACTGGGCGCGCTGTGCTGGCTCCCGGACGTCGACCGCTGGGCCCGCACGGTGGCAGCGCTGATCGCACCGGGCGGCTTCCTCTACCTGGCCGAGTTCCATCCGTTCGCCGACGTCCTGGCCGAGGACGGCCGCACCGTCGAGTCGGACTACTTCCGCCGCGATGCGCAGATGTGGGACGAGCCGGGCACCTATGCCGACATGGCCGCGCCGACCTCCGCGAACGTCACGTTCGAGTGGCAACACGGCATCGGCGACGTGGTCAGCGCCCTGACCGCAGCCGGCCTGCGCCTGGAGTTCCTGCACGAACACGACTTCTCGCTTTTCGCCCGCTTCCCGGTCCTGGACCGGAACGAGGGCATCTATCGCTTTCCGGCAGGCCACCCGCGCGTTCCGCTGATCTACTCCCTGCGTGCGACGAAGGCGTAGCGGCCGAGGCGCAGCGGCTGCGGTCGGTACAGCCGGCTGCGGACCGGGCTGCGGCGGCGCCGGAGGTCTTTGCGGATGCCGTCGGGCCGGGGGCGCTCAGTGGGTCGTGCCGCGGAGGGCTGCCGGGACGTGGTAGCGGGGGACGAGGTAGCCGCCACGCTCGTCGTCGTGGCCGACGGCGCCGATCGCGACCAGGCGGCGGGCGACGTCGAGTACGGCGTCCACGTCGGTCGGTGACTCCTCCTCGCCCGGCAGCAGCAGCGGTTGGGCGTTCAGGCACATCAACACCACGGCGGCCATCGCGCGTTCGGTCCTGGCCGGGATCAGCCCGTGGCCCAGCGCCCACAGCGCCTTGGCGGCATCGACATCCAGCGGCGTGCCTTCGAGGTCGAATCTGTGCGTCGCCGGGAACACCCGGTCGCCCACCACCTCGATCCGCTCGCGGAACACCACGCCCCGCGTGAACGACGGCACCTCGGCCTCCACCATGGGCCCCGGAACCGCCACACGCCCGCCACGCACCCGACTCTTGCGACTCATTCCCTATCAACTGCCGCGGGGCACGCACGGTCACGCCGATCCGGCGCCCGGCACCCGGCACCCGGCGCGCTGCGCCGATGCACTTATTTCTTCGGGTACATGTCGCTGTGCGCGCGTGACGTAGCCGATGTCTGCGAACCCCGACCGACCTCGCTCGATCCGGGCCCGGCGCGATTCGGGCCGATGTGGCTCGGGAAGCCGGCGGCGGACTCGGTCGGGTGGAGTCGGCGGTTCTGCACACACCCGCGGCCGGTGTCACGCTGGAAGGGCCACACCGGATCTCCGCGGTCCGCGCGGCGGCCCGTGGACCCATGCCATGGATCCGAGGTCCGGTCCGGACCGGCCCATGGAGGAGCCATGACCGCAACGACCCGCGACGACACGCCCGTCGCGATCCAGGGCAACGGCGTCGAACTGCGCACACGCGACGTCGGCGGCGGCATGTCCGTCGCATTCGTGCGACTCCCGCAGGGCACCGACATGGGGCCGGGCCTCAAGGGCCTGCCCGACGACATGTGCCAGTGTGCCCACTGGGGTTACCTGCTCAAGGGGCGGCTGCGGATGCGGACCAAGGACGGGGCCGACGTCTACGAGGCCGGCCAGGCGTTCTATTGGGCACCCGGTCACGTGCCGGACGCGCTCGAGGACTGTGAGTACGTGGACTTCTCGCCGACGAAGGAATTCACCGAGGTGATCGACCACGTCAAGTCCTCGATGGGTTGATCCGTCGCCGCTGCTCCGGCCGCCTCGAGGAGGCGAGAACGGGTGGCGCAAGGATCGGCCGGCGGCACTGCGGGATGCGCTCGTGCGATCACCGATTCGGCGTGCGCGGTCGGGTTACGACGCCGGCGACGACTGCGGTGACGACCCTGTGGACGGTTGCCGCCTCCGGTGGGGCGGCCTTGCGGTCGGCGAAGAGCATGTGGCCGGTGCCGATCAGGGTGGGAGCGAGGGTCTCGACGTCGGCGTCGGCCGTGATGCGGCCCAGGGCGCGTTCGGCGGTGAGGTAGGCGGCGATTGCGGCGGCGGCTTCGGTCAGGATGGGGATGCCTGCGGGGGTGGTGCGGCGGAGACGGGCGCGCAGGTCGTCCCGGGAGGTGATCAGGCCGACGATCGCCACGGCGACGGACCCGAACAGGTCCCGCAGGACCTCGGTGAGATTGTCGGCGACGGTGCCGGTGCCGGCGGCGTCGTACAGGACGGCGGCCCGGGCATCGAGCCGGGTGATGCGGTTGCGCACGAGTTCGGCGAGGAAGTCGTCGAAGTCGGCGAAGTGCCGGTGCAGGACGCCTTTGGCGCAGCCCGCCTCGGTGGTCACCGACCGGCTGGTCAGCGCGCTCGGTCCGGCCCGTAGCAGGACACGTTCGGCGGCGTCGAACAGCTGCTCGCGCGCGTCGCGGATGGCTACGCCTGTCGGCACCGTGCATCCCTCCTTCGATCGGTTCTCGCGGCCCGCCCGGTTGACGGGTGGGCGATCGCCCACTCATAGTGGGCACATGCCCACCATACCATCGGGGCGAGCCCCGCTCCCTGCCCCCGAGCCGGCCGAACACCGGGCCGTCGCACGGTCGTTCGGCTCGGATGCCGAACGCTACGACCGGGCCAGACCCCGCTATCCGGACGCCATGGTGCGGCGGATTGCCGCAGCCGCGCCCGGCCCGGACGTGCTCGACGTCGGCTGCGGCACCGGCATCGCCGCCAGACAGTTCCGGGCACGCGGCTGCCGGGTGCTCGGCGTCGAACCCGACCCGCGGATGGCCGAGTTGGCCCGGGGGCTCGGCGGCGAGGTCGAGGAGGCCGCCTTCGAGGAGTGGGACCCGAACGGCCGGGAGTTCGACGCGGTCGTCGCCGGCCAGGCATGGCACTGGATCGACCCGGTCGCGGGCGCGGCCAAGGCAGCCGGGGTGCTGCGCCCGGGAGGCGTGTTGGCGCTGTTCTGGAACGTGTTCGGGTTTCCGCCCGACGTGGCGGATGCCATCGTCGACGTCTGCCGGCGGGTGTTGCCCGACGCGCCGTTCGACATCGAGGCGATGACCAAGGAACCCCTGCACGCCTATCGGGCGATGTCCGCCCGGGCGGCCGACGGCATCCGCGAGGTCGGCGGATTCGGCGAACCGGAGCAGTGGCGATACGACTGGGAGTGGTCCTACTCCCGAGACGTATGGCTGGACCAGATGCCCACCCTGGGCGCCTTCACCCGACTCCCGCCGGCCACGATGGCGCAGGTGTCGGAGGGCATCGGAGCAGCCCTCGACACGCTCGGCGGCAGCTTCACGATGCGATACACGACCATGACCGTCACCGCGACCCGAACCCCCGCCACGAACCCGGACATTGCCCACCCCGGCAACTGACGCATCCGCCACCCGGCAAGTCGGCACGTGTCGGCTTCGGCCCCTGCACACCTTCACCCCGGGTGCCGACGGCCGGTTCACCGCTGCGCGGCGGACCCACTCCGTCCCGGGCGGCGCGGGCTTCGCGAACGCCGGATTCGCGGCGGGCGACGTCACGGCGACCACCGCGCGGACGTCTTCGCGCTGCACCCCGACAACGGCCAAGCCGACACCACCTACACGATGTTGGGCGAGCCCGACGCCGACCTGACCCACGCCTTCCGAGGCTGGACGGGCTGACCCGGACCGAGCCGCCCGGCACCGGTCGTTGCCGGTGGCGCGCGGCCCGCGGCAACGGGTGAACGGACCCGGCCCGTTCGGCGGTGAGGATTCGGGTGGCGTTCGGTGCGGGTGAGTGGGTGGAGAATGGCGCGTATGCCGGGAGCTTTGACCTACCCCGAGGTTGGGGTGACGTTGCGGGATGGAGTGGCGATGCCGGTCGGGTACCACCACGTCGAGCGGCGGGTGCGGGTCGGCGAGGGTGCGGACGTGTTTCGGCGCGTTGCGGACGGGGTTCTGGGCTGGGAGGTGTCGCGCGGGGCGGGGCTCGTGGTACGGACCGATGCGGTGCGCGTTGCGGTGGGGGCGGAGGTGACCTCGACGCTGCGGCTGGGCCCGGTCCGCTTCGCGGCGCCGTGTCGGGTGGTCGGCGTGCTCGACGAACCGGACCGGGTCGGCTTCGCGTACGGCACGCTGCCCGGGCATCCGGAGTCGGGGGAGGAGGCGTTCGTGGTCGAGCGGGACGCCGACGGCGTCGTGTGGTTCACCATCCGAGCCTTCAGCCGACCCGGCACGTGGTGGTCGTACCTGGGCGGCCCCGCCGCCCGCGCGGTCCAGCGCCGCGTGACCACCCGCTACCTCGCCGCGGCTTGCCGGCTCGCGGGCACGACGTGACCCGGCAGCGCACGACGGCCGCCGACGCGAGCACCGTCCGGGGCCGGCCCTGCGCTCCGGCGAACAGCCCGCCTCGCGGATCGGCGGTCCCGGAGCCCGCGCACGGCTCGCCCCCGCCTGTCGTATGCGACGACGGGTACAGGCGTCCGGGACGACGCCTGTACCCGTGCGGCGGTGCGCTGTCGGCCGTTCACCTGCTCGGCCGGTCGAGGCCCCGGCGTTCAGGGGCCGGGCGCGGTGGTGGTCAGGGCTTGCTCACGCCCAGGGTGTAGCTGCCGGAGCCGCTGTAGGCGAGCACGATGTAGCGGTAGCGGCCGGCGGTTCCGTTGTAGGAGATCGTCTCGTCCGGCTCCGGGGTCGTGCCTTCGGCCACGTCGGTCCAGGTGGAGCCGTTCCACTTCTGCAGGGTGAGGTCGAAGTCCGCGCCGGCCGGGCCGGTCAGGCAGCCGGTGTGCGTGCCGGAAGCTGTGGTCTCGTAGTACGAGTTGTTGGGCTGCACGGCCTGCGCGCCCGATGCGAGCGTGCCGGAGTAGGTGTTCTGTGCCCCCGCGCATCCGGTGGGCGGATTGCCGCCGCCGGTGGCCAGGGTCAGACCGTAGGTCTGCAGGATCTCGTTGACCGGCTGGTGGTAGGTCTCGCCGCCGGAGGAGCAGTTCCCGGACCCGCCCGAGGTGACCCCCTGGGCCTGGCTCCCGGAGATGAACGAGCCGCCCGAGTCGCCCGGTTCGGCGCACACGGTGGTGCGGGTGACGCCGGTGACGGTTCCCTGGGGGTAGGTCACGGACGTGTTGTGCTGCTGGATCGTGCCGCAGTGCCAGCCGGTCGTGGAGCCGGAGCGGCAGATGGAGGAGCCTGCCGGGGCCTGGGTGGATCCGGCGACCGGTACCGTGCCCGGGTAGCGGTTGACCAGCGGCTGCGGGGTCCAGTTGGCGTTGGTGGCGACCCACGCGTAGTCGTTGCCGGGGAAGGACGATCCCTGGAACGTGCCCTGCGCCGCGCCGTTTCCGGTGGTCGTGGCACCGACCCGGCCACAGTGGCCGGCCGTGACGAAGCCGCCCTGGGTGCCGCGGGTGATCGGGAACCCGATCGAGCAGCGGGTGTTGCCGTTGATGTTGTAGGCGTCGCCGCCGCGCAGGTCGGCCAGTGCGCGCGGCTGCACGGTGGAGGGCACGATCTCGACACCGGCCGCGTCGACTCCGGCGGCCACGACGAACGCGCGGGTACGGGCCGTGTCGTGGGACTGGAGTACGACCTTGTTGGAGGCGACGTCGACGTACCACAGCGGCGTGTCGACCGGACTCCGACGCAGCGCAGAGCGGTCGAGCGCCTCGCGGATCCGATCGAGGTCGGCGAGCGAGTGCGGGACCACGCGGGCGGTCGCGCCGTTCGCCTCGATGGCCCGGACGTCGCGCCGGTCGGTGGTGGCGATCACGAACTCGGCGGTGTCACCGCTCAGCCAGGCGCCGGCCCAGTGCGCGCCCAGGCGTTGGCGCAGTAACGGCTCCTGGATCCCGGCCCGATACTCGTTGGCCAGGCGGGCCTTGGCCGCGTCGGCGGTGAGGCCGAGATCGCGTTGGAGTGCTTCGACGATGCCCTCGGGGGCGGCGGGGGCGGGATCGACGGGAACGACGAGGGCGTCGTCGGTGGGCGGGGGAGTGGGGTCGGCTCCGGTGGCGGAGGCGGTGCCTCCGAGGGTCAGGACAGTGAGCAGGGCGGCACAGGACGCGGCCGCGACGCGCTTGAGGCGCATGGGGGGACTCCTGTCGGTGGGGACGACAGAAACGTATCTTCGAGCGGTCGGGCGAGGTACCTGTCAACAACCCCCTGTCGTGGTGTTATGGCCCGGCGTCCGGTGGCTCGGTGCGGTGGGCGTACCTGAGCCCGGTGAGATGCCGAATGCCCTGGTGGAGAGGTGGATTGACGCCGTGTCAGGTGCTCGTGCGGGGACAGTCGAGGGGGCGGGTGACACGGCGTCAGTTCGCCGTTCCGTAGCCGTCGTGACGGGCGAGCCAGTCCGGGTAGCGCGGCGCGTCCCGAACCGCCGCCGCGTGGGCGGCGCGGGCCTGGGCGGTCACCAGGGCCGCCGTGCGCGCGGCGGGTGCGTGCGGATGCCAGCCGATCAGGTGTCGCCACGACAGCGGTACGCCGGCCAGCGGTATCCGGGCGATGCCCGGCGTCGGCGGCATCGTCGCCCGACACAGTCCGACGGCCCGGCCGACCTGGGCGAGGTACACGCACGAGGCCACGTCCGTCTCGTAGATCGCCTTCGGCGCGAAGCCCGCCCGGGCGCACGCGGTGGAGAAGCAGTCGCCGAAGCAGCCTTCGCCGGGGACCACCGCCCAGGTCTCGCCGGCCAGCGCCGCCAGGTCCACTTCCGGCTCGCCGGCGAGCGCGTGATCGTGCGCCAGCATCAGGAAGACCGGGTCGGTGCCCACCTCGCGCCAGGCGAGACCAGCGTCGTGTGCCGGGCGACTCTCGCCGCACGCGCCCACGAGGACGAAGTCCAGCCGTCCGGTCGCCACCATGGCGGCCAACTCCCGGTTGGACCACGACATGTGCGTCGTGACCGCATCGGCGCTGTGTTCCTCGGCGAGGCGGTCGACCAGGCCCCCCAGCAGCGGCCCGTGGGTGCCCCCGAGGCGGAACTTGGGTGCCACCTCGCCCCGATTGGCGAACCGGACGGCCTCCTCCTGGAGTTCCCGGGCCGCGGGCAGCAGCACCCGGGCCCGATCCAGGACCAGTTCGCCCAGCGGAGTCAAGGTGACACCCTCGCGGCCACGCTCGAACAGGGCGCCGCCCAAAGCCTTTTCGATGCGTTTGAGTTGGGTACTGAGCGCGGGCTGGGCCAAGCCCAGAACGGCGGAGGCGCGGGTCAGGCTGCCCGCATCCGCGATCGCCCGAATGGTGCGCAGATGGCGCAATTCCATGTCCATGCCCGGCAAGGTACGGCCGACCGGTGGCGGCTACAAGGTACTGACGTGCCGTCACGCTGGACATGACGCAGGCGCCGAATCGCCGTACGGACGCCGGCGGCCGGGATCGGCCCGGCGGCGCGCGCCGCGCACGATCCCGAACACCGTGACCACCCGCCCGGGCGTCCGTAGATCGCCCGGCCGGGCCCGGAACCGCGCACGCGTCGGTTACGTTGGCCCCCCGCCGGTGATCGCGCAACGACCCGGCCGCGATCACGAACGAAGGTACGGACATGGACTGGACGCTGGAAGTGGTGGTTCTGCCGGTCGGCGACATCGACCGTTCGGTGATCTTCTATCGCGACAAGGTGGGCTTCGACCTCGACCACGACACGCACAACGAGCACATGCACGTCGTGCAATTGACCCCGCGCGGCTCCGGCTGTTCGATCGTCTTCGGTGACCTGCCCGCGCAGCAGGCCATGGAACCGGGGTCGATGAAGGGCCTGCAACTGTGTGTCGCCGACGCCGCCGCGGCGCACGCGGAACTCGCGGGCCGCGGTGTCGAGGTGAGCGAGATCGTGTCGTTCGGGGACCAGGACGGCAGCAAGTTCTTCGGGTTCAGCGATCCGGACGGGAACACCTGGGCGGTGCAGGAGTTGAAGGTGCGCGCCGACAAGCCCCTCATCCCGATCGAGGCCCGCGGCCGATTCGGCGGGTAGGAGTACGGGTCGGCGACCGGCGCGCCGGGCTCCGGGCTCCGGGCCGAAGTGGTGGCGGGTTCGGCCGGGATCGGCGCGTCGTGTGGCCGGTCGTCGCTTCGTGATCGACTACCGTCGGATCGACGGGATTTCGCGAGCCCACCCGACCGGGCCCGCGCGCCCTGTGCTGCCTCGGCAGGGCCGTGCGCGCTCGATGGGCGCATCGAATTACCGGCCGTGGACGTCCGGAGAACATGGGAGTAATGCCTTGCGACGCATTCCGTTGACACGTGCCGCCGCGGCAACAGCCTTGCTGAGCCTGGTTGTCACCGCCGGACCCGCGACCGCGGCCGAGGTCTCGGGGACGGAGGCCGCCACATCCGCCCGGTCGGGGAGCGCGACGACGCTGCCCGCACCGAACCTGGCGGGACTGCGCGATGCCCTGACCCGGACGCTCGCGGCCGGCGCCCCGGGGGCGATGACTCGGATCGACGACGGACGCACCGTCCACCGCGAGACGGCCGGCGTGAGCGACACCTCCACCGGCGCGGGCATGGACACGAACGCCCGCTTCCGCATCGGCAGCGTGACCAAGACCTTCTCCACCGTGGTGCTCATGCAACTGGTCGGCTCGGGCGCCGTCGATCTGGACGCGCCCGTCGATCGATACCTGCCGGGCGTCCTGCCCGACACCCGGATCACCGTGCGCCGGCTCCTGACGCACACGAGCGGGCTGTGGGACTACTCGAACGAGATGTTCGCCCGGACCATCCCGGGGTTCGAGGCGGTACGCAACAAGGTCTTCACCTTCCGTGAGCTGATCGACCTCTCCACCGCGCACCCCGCCACGGCGGAGCCCGGGACCACCTACCAGTACTCCAACACCAACTTCGTCGTCGTCGGCGCCCTGATCGAAAGGGTGACCGGACGGTCGGTGCAGGAGGAGTACGAGCGACGCATCATCCGCCCCCTGCACCTGCGGGACACCGCATACGTGCACCCGGCGACCACCATCCCCGGGAAGGAGATCCGCGGCTACCTCACCCCGGACGAGGCCGGAGCGCCGCTGATCGACTCGACCGAACAGACGGTCTCCTGGGCCCAGTCGGCCGGCGCGATGATCTCCAGCCCGGGCGACCTCGACCGGTTCGTCTCCGCGCTGCTCGGCGGTCGACTGCTGCGTGCCGACCTCCTGGACCAGATGCTCCAAATGACCCCCAGCGATGCGTCGGGCACCCGCTTCTACGGGCTGGGGCTGCGCCGACGGGACCTCGCCTGTGGCATCTCGGTGTATGGGCACACCGGTACCGTGCAGGGCTACTACACCTATGCGTTCACCACCCGCGACGGCCGACGCAGCGTCACCTCGGTGGCCAACGCCACCAACAACGGCGCCGTGAACACGGTTTTGGGCGACACCCTGGAGTCGGCCTTCTGCGGCACGGCACCCAAGCCGCGCGCACTGACGGCCGCCGCTGCGCTGCCCGAGGAGGAGACGGCCGGCTCGATCGGGCGATAGCCGGTCGACGCCGCGGCCCGTACATGCCCGCCCCCACCCTCGGATGAACCGCCGGCAGTGTGTCCGACACCCAACCGCCGGGCGAGGGCCGCGAGTTCGAGCCATGCCGGCGGCCCGGACGGCCCGGGCTCGACGCGCGGGCAGGGCCACCGGTGGGGACAGCGGGCGGCGTCCGGGGCGAGGAAGGTCTCCGCGTACACTCCCGGCGCGGCACTACATACAGTGCCCCCATGGTCGCGGTGAGGGCATCCCCCGAGGGCCCGTGGTCTTTCGAAGTTCCCGGTTGTACGCAAGGTAGTTCGAGGAAGCCGACGCCCCGGCGGCATTCGCGAGGTGGGCCGATCCCGCGGTGACGCGCTTCACCGGGGACGAGTCGCCCGCCGAGGAGGTGGCGGTGTACGTCAGCCGGGGGGTGGACGCCGGCCGGGGGACGGATGGGGCGGACGGCGGCTGCTGAGCTGGTTCACGCTCACCGGGTGTGGCTCACCTTGGTCGTGGTCCGAGCGCGGTCCGGGCCCGATCGGGCGCGGACCGGACGTGATTCACGGCGGAGCTTCGTGGTGGCGCGGACGGGATCGGGCTTGGTTCATCCGGCACTTGACTCACGCCGGGGCTTTCGCGGTGGCACAGACGGGACGGCTCCGGGCGGCGTAGGAGCGGGCGGCGGTCAGGAGGCCCAGGCCCAGGCCGCCGAAGGCCAGACCGCCGAAGGCGACCAACCACAGGGTGCCGGACGGGGTTGCGCCGAGGTCCGCGTCGGGTTCGGGGGCAGACACGACATCCAGCGCGGCAAGCGGGGCGTAGAACGCGAGGAGGACCCCGTACACCGACAGGGCGAAGCCGACCGACCAGGCAGGGGCCAACGGCAGCAGTCGCGGCACTCGACGCCCGCGCAGGAACGGCGTCCAGCCCGGAAACACCTGGCCCCAGGGGTGCATCAGGCCGATCAGCAGGAACACGCCGGCTCCCGCCGCCAACACGGTCGTATCGATGCCCACCGCCGCGAGTGCGTCCACCGCCGCCGATCCGCCGGAATTGGACTGCTTCCACTTCTCGGCCGTGATACCGAACGCGTCGCCGCCCGACGTCCAGACGGTCTTGGTCGCGGCCCACGGCAACAACCCGCACATCAGCAGGTGGGCCCGCCTCCTGGTGCGCCGGGCGGCGACCGAGGCACGAGGATGCACGAGCGCGACGTCGTACCCGCCGGAGTGCCGCAGCCCGCAGCGCGGACAAGTGCCGGCCGGCCGGCGCAGATGGGCCACACCCACCAACACCAGGAGGGCGGTCAGGGCCGCGCCGAGCAACTCGTGGGCCAGGCCGGTGGCGCTCTCCAGGCCCGAGCCCGACACCAGGGTGACGAAGTACGCGGGCAGGCCGACCATGCCCACCGCGAGCACCGGCGTCGCCACGACCAGCACACCGCCCACCACCCACCGGCCCCGCCGCCGCAGGGGCCGCCGGGTGCCCAGGGCAGCGGCGCCCGCGGCGACGGCCAGGCCGGCCAGAAGCCACTGGGCGAGCGGCGCATACGCGGTGTGCCGCGTCCACGGCACCGTGGTCGCGGTCACGGCCCACGTCGCCTGTACGGCGGCGAACACCACGCTCCCCGTCGCCGCCGCGGTGGGCGCCCAGCCGGGCCAGCGCCGCGGCCACCCGGAACGGGCCGATGTCGGCGGCGACTTCGTGCGCCGATCCGTGCGTACCGGTGCGGGGACGGCCACGGCGACCTCCGGGTCGGGGAGCGGAAACGAGACGCCCCATGCTCAGCCCGCCCGCCGGTCGATCACATCAGCCGTTCCGCCCCCGCCGATCCCCCAAGCGGGGGACCACCCTGCTCCACAGGACCGACGCCATGGCTCCGCCGGCAATCTTGTATCGAGGTCGGCGTCGGCACCCGAAGTGAGACCGTTGCGAACGGGCGAAGGCGGTTGTTGTGGCTGCCGTGGGGGCCGGCCGGTCTCGGGAGTGGGTCGGCCTCGGTGTTGTGGGTGCGTATCGCGTCGGGTGCTCGGAGGTTGGCGCAATCCTCGGGAGGGTCTTGCACATGCGGATTTCGATGCGGCGCGATCGTGGGCACGGGCGAAGCGGGTTTTGGGCGGGGCTGCTCGCGGTCGTGCTGCTCGCCGGTTGCACCGCGTCGGACGATGGGATCGACGGCATCGAAGACACCGACCGGGATGTCAGTCGATCGCCGGAGCAGCGCGGCTTCGTGGTCCGCTTCGAGCAGCCCTCCGAGGCGGATCGCGGCCATGCCGCTTTTCTGCACGACCGGAAGGTGATGGAAGCCGCCTCGGATCGCCTGAACGCCTTCGTCGGCTTGGATCACCAGGCGTTCGTCGTCGCCCGTTCGTGCGGGGGAGAAGGCTCCGAGTACGACCCGGAAGCGAAGCGCATCGTGATCTGCTACGACCAGATCGGGGAGGAACGCGAACTCTTCGAGCGCGCGGGGCACCGTCCGGCGGACGACGAAGTCGTCGCCGTGTTGGTGGAAACCATCTACCACGAGGCCGCCCACCACATCATCGATACGTTGCACCTCTCCCTCACCGAGCGGGCCGAGGAAGACGCCGCGGATCAGTTCGCGGCACTGCTGCTTCTCCGTCAAGGTGCGGACGGGGAAAGGCAGTTGCGGATGGCCGTCCAGGAGTACGAACTTTCTGCGGCCGAAGACGACGACACCGCCGGCGACAACGATCGCAGGGACGAACACTCCCCGGACCTCGTACGCGCTGCGAATCACCTGTGTTATCTCCACGGTTCCGCGCCCGGTCGGGAACGTGATCCGGCGAGTGAGCGCCTTCTTCCCCCACCGCGTGTCACGGGATGCGCGAACGAGTGGGCGCAGGTACGGGACGCCTGGATGAAGAACCTGACTCCCATCCTCCGAAAGCAGTGACGCCGGCTGCACCTTCGGTTCTCCATCGACAGCGCTCCCTTGGGGTCGGGTTCCCTTGGGCCGCGGTTGAGCACGGCTCCGGCTCGCATGCGCTGGTCGAGGATCTCGCAACCGTCCGTATCCGGCGCCGCGTTGGCTACAAGTCGCGAGTCCGGACCGCTTGGTGGTCTGGGGCGGTGGCCGCTGTGGTGGCGGCGGTGCGGATGAGGGCTGCGGTCGCCGTGGAGCGGGATTGTTGGGGCCAGGCGATGGCGAGGACCGAGGGTGGGGCGTCGGAGACCGGACGGTAGACGACGCCGGGGCGCGGATAACGGGCGGCGACGGAGGCGGGCAGCAGGGGAGTGACGCGGCCCAGGCCGACCAGGGTGAGGAGTTGGGCGAGGTCGCGGGTCTCCTGGCGGATCTCGTCGAGGAAGCGGTACAGCTCGCCGGCGTGCAGGCCGAGGTCGGCGAGCGTGAGGTGGTTGCGGTCGGCCAGCGGATGGGCGGTGGCGAGGGCGACCACGCGCGGTTCGGCGGTCAGCGTCTCGGCGTCCAGGCCGGTGTGGTCGAACGGCTCGTGGACCAGGGCCACATCGGCCTCGCCACAGCGCAGGAGACGCGGTTGTTCGTGCCATCCGCACAGCCGGATGGCGACCGGTACGGCGCCGGGTTCGCCGGCGTAGCGGTCCAGGATCGGTTCGAGCAGTCCCGCGTCACCGTCGGCCTTGACGGCCAGGACCAGTTTCCGCTCCGGGTCGGCGGCGCGCTGGGCCCGGCGTCCGGCGGCCTGCAGGGCATCCAGGGCGATCCGGGCTTCGGCGAGGAGCACGGTACCGGCCGAGGTCAACGCCACGGTATGGGTGGTTCGCTCGAACAGGGTGACGCCCAGGTCGGCCTCCAGGCGGCGGATCGCGCGGGACAACGGCGGCGCGGAGATGCCCAGTCGCTCGGCGGCGCGGGCGAAGTTGAGCTCCTCGGCGACGGCGACGAAGTAGCGCAGCGGGCGGGCTTCCATGGTCGGGCCCTCCGTTCGGTGGGGTCGTCGTCGGGAGTTGTGGGGTGTCGGCAGGTGTGGTCGGTAGGTGCCTGGTAGGTGCTGGGAATCGTCGGGTGTCTGTGCATGTCCGGGCGGGGCGTCCTCGGGCGTTGCCCCCGGTCGGTGCCGTCGGTGTCGGCTCGGTGTCGCTCGCCATCGGTCTCGGTAGCAGGGCCAGTGGTTCGGAGCTCCGAATGGCCACGGTATTACCCGGAGGGTAACAAGCGGGAGCGGGACGGTCCTTCAGTTCCGGCTCGGCACGCGGCAGGCTCAAGGACATCCCGCGAGGCTCTCCTTCCTGTGAAGCATCCCCGCGAAGCATGCCTTCCCGTTCTCTTCTTCCTCTCGTTCCTCGGAGTTGTTCATGATTGTCGTCACCACCCCGACCGGGCAGATCGGCCGACAGGTCCTCGATCGGCTCCTCGACGTTCCCGACCGCAGCAACCCGGAAATTCGAGTGATCGTCCGCGACCCCGCCCGACTGTCCCCGCGGGTGCGCGCACACGTCGAGGTCGTCCAGGGTTCGCACGCCGACCCCGTCGTGCTGACGAAGGCCTGCGCGGACGCGGACCGCGTGTTCTGGCTGGTGCCCCCGACATCGACGGCAGACAGCGTGGAGGGCCATTTCCGCGCCTTCACCGCGCCACTGTGCGAGAAGATCCGGCACGGGCGCATTCGGCGGGTCGTCGCCGTCTCCACGCTGGGCCGCGGCGTGGCCCGGAACGCCGGGCAGGTTTCGGCGTCGCTCGCCATGGACGAGGCGATCGAGGCCACCGGCGTGCACTACCGGGCGCTGTGCGCACCGTTCCTGATGGAGAACCTGCTGGGCCAGGCGGAGTCGATCCGGGACGCGGGCATGTTCTTCCTGGCCCTGGCCCGGGACCGCGTGCTGCGCACCTGCACCACGGGCGACATCGCCGCCACCGCGGCCCGGTTGCTGCTCGACGACACCTGGACCGGTCAGGAGGACGTCCCGGTGGTTGGACCCGACGACCTCTCCCCGGACGGCATGGCGCAGGTGGCCTCCGAGGTGCTGGGACGTGCGATCCGCGTGCAACAGACCGGCCCTGCGGACTACAAGGCGACGGCCGTGCGCTACGGCGCGAGCGAAGCCTGGGCACAGGGACTCGCCGACATGGTTGCGGCCATCGACGACCAGGGCTTCTACGGCACCGCCGCACCCGGTACCCCGGAATCCGCACCCACCGATTTCCGCCGCTGGTGCCACGACGTCCTCAAGCCCGCCGTTCAGGGCTGACCGCCGCCTCCCGGTACGCCCCGGCGGTACGGAACCCGTTGCGAGACGGCTCCCGTATCGCCTGGGCGCGAAGCCCCGAAGCACCGAAGCACCGAAGCCCCGAAGCCGCGCGGCGCCGCTTGGGGGAACCGACGTCCGTGGGTGCCGTCAGTGTCCGGCGTCGAACTCTTCTGCGGCAGACCCGAGTTCATGGCCGGGGCGCGAAAGTGGCCCTGCTGTCAAGGCCGGTTGGCGCCGCGTCGCACCGCAAAGGAAGCGGTGGCGGCTTCGGCGGCTTCGGCTCGAGGGGCTGTGGCACACGAGGTGAGGAAGCCGTGCACCCGGCTCCCGCCCAGCCGGCACGCGGCGCCGGCCGGCCTCGTACCCGTTACCCGTACCCGTCCGCCCCGCACCGCCCCCGTGGGCGGGATGTGACCCCGTGCAGGAGGCACCTCGGGTACCGGTACTCCGGTACCGCCCCCGTGCGGAATTCTCGTCCCGTCGCACGACGGACCGCCCCGAATGCCCTGGCAGAGTTGTGATCACAAGGCACGGGGGCGGTTCGGAACACCGATCGAGTCCCCGAATCGAGCTTCGGCCGCGCCACTTCGGCGCAGCCGGACCCACGACGAGTCACCGGTGCCCCGCGCACCGCCGGAGTGCGGGACCCCCCACCCGGGTCGGCACGGACATCCGTCGCCGCAGACCCCATCGCGTCGTGGTCGCCGAATTCTCGACGGTCGAAATCTCTACGGGAGGCACCATGTTCGGGCGAGGCAAACGAGGCGACCGACGGGCGAATACGGGGCCCGCCGCCTCCCCGCGCCCGGACCAGCCCGGACCGCACCACCTCCCACCGCACCAGGCCGACCCGTACCCGGCCCGCCCGCATCTCGCCGAGCCGTACTCCGCCGGCCCGCACCCGGCCGGCCCGTACCCCGGCGAGCCCGCCGCCTTCCCGTACGCACCCGCCGCCGCACCCTCTTCCGCACCCGCCGCCGGCGCACACCGCGGCCGCCCCCAAGACGGCCCGCGCCGCTCCGCGCACCCGGAACACCCCGGGCACCCGGCCCACCAGGCATACCCCGCACACCCGACCCACCCGGCGCCCGCGTCCGACGGTGCGCCCGCCGTACGGCTCGAAGGCGTCGTCAAGACCTACGGCAGCGGCGCGGAGACCGTGCACGCCCTGCGCGGCGTCGACCTGCAGATTCCCAAGGGCACCTTCACCGCCGTCATGGGCCCCTCCGGCTCGGGCAAGAGCACCTTCCTGCACTGCGCCGCCGGACTCGACAAGCCCGGCTCGGGCCGCGTGCTGCTCGGCGACGACGACCTCACCGCGATGAACGAGAACCAGCTCACCCGGCTGCGCCGAACCCGCCTGGGCTTCGTCTTCCAGGCGTTCAACCTGCTGCCCTCGCTCACCGTCGAGAAGAACGTCCTGCTCCCGCTGCGCCTGGCCGGCGACCGTGCGGACCGCCGCCGCGCCGCCGAGGTACTGGCCATGGTCGGCCTGCACGAGCACGCCAACCGCCGCCCCGCCCAGCTCTCCGGCGGCCAGCAGCAGCGCGTCGCGATCGCCCGCGCCCTGGTCACCCGACCCGACGTGCTGTTCGCCGACGAGCCCACCGGGGCGCTGGACACCACCACCGCCGCCGACGTGCTCGCACTGCTGCGTCGGGCCGTGGACGAGAGCGGCGCCACCATCGTCATGGTCACCCACGACCCGGTCGCCGCCTCCTACGCCGACCGCGTCGTCTTCCTCGCCGCCGGTCAATTGGCCGGCCACCTGCACGCACCCACCCCCGAAGCGGTCGCGGCCCGGATGGTCGCGCTGTCGCAGCCGGCCCGAGCGCAGGGGCAGGCCGCCTGATGCTGCGCACCAACGGGCTCGCCCGTACCTCCGTGCGGTTTCGGCCCGCCTCCTTCGCCGGATCCTTCATCGCCCTGCTGTTCGCCGCCACGCTGGTGACGATGTGCGGGATCTTCCTCGAAAGCGGGCTGCGCGCGCACGTACCGCCCGGCCGTTACGCCGACACCCCGATCGTCGTCGCCGGCCAGAACAGCGTGCACAAGACCTTCGGCAGCGGCGAGGACAAGGAGGAGGTCTCCGTCGCCCTGCCCGAGCGCTCCCGCATCGACGCCGGGCTCGCCGCGCGCATCGCCGCCGTACCGGGCGTCGCCACCGTCCTGCCCGACCTCACCTTCCCCGCGCAGACCCCCACCGCCGTCCTCGACGCCCACCCCTGGTCCGCCGCCCGGTTGGCCGGCACCCCGCAGAGCGGCACGGCCCCACGGGCCGGCGAGGCGATCCTGACCGCCGACGCCGCAGCCCGCGCCGGCAGCGGCATCGTCCCCGGCGGCACGCTGCGGGTGACCACCCCCTCGGGCGAGAGCACCCTCAAGGTCGCGGCCGTGGTCCCGGGTCGGGGCGCGCACCTGTACGTCGCCGACGCCGAGGCACCCAAACTCGCCGGGAACCCCGGCAAGGTGACCGCGTTCGGCGTGCTCCTCGCCGACGGCGCCTCCACCGGAAAGGTCGCCGGCGACCTGCGCAAGGCCCTCGCGGACGCCGACGTGAAGGTCCGCACCGGCGACGGGCGCGGCGAGGCCGACCACCCCGGCCTGGGCGACACCAAGGCCATGCTGACCGGAGTCGGCGCATCCTTCGGCGGCGTCGTCGCCATGGTCTCCATCTTCGTCGTCGCCGGCGCCACCTCGCTGTCCGTGGCCCAGCGCCGCCGCGACTTCGCCCTCCTGCGCGCCGTGGGCGCCACTCCCTGGCAGATCCGCCGGATGATCGCCACCGAGGCCGGTTGCGTGGCCCTGGTCGCGGGCCTGGTCGGACTGTTGCCCGGCACCCTGCTCGCCCGGCTGTGGTTCGACCAGATGGTCGACCGCGGCATGATCGAGAGCGGCGTGACCCTTGCGATCGGCCCGATCCCGATGCTCGCCGCCGTCGGTGCGGGCCTCGTCTCCGCGGTGCTCGCCGGACTCCTGGCCGCGCGGGCAAGCGCCCGGACCAAGCCCACCGAGGCCCTCGGCGAAGCCGGCATCGAGCGGGCCCGCCTCGGTTGGTTCCGCCTCGTCCTGGGTCTGGTCGCCGTCGCCGGTGCCGCCGCCCTCTCCGGCCTCGCCATGAAGGCCAGCGGCGACCAGGCGGTCGCGGCGGCCGCCGGCGTGATCATGCTGTTCATGCTGGGCATCGGCCTGCTCGGTCCGCTCATCGCGCACCTGTTCGTTCGGCTCGCCGGAGTCGTTCTGCGGCTGTTCGGTGCCCCCGGACAACTCGCCTTCGACAACGCCCGCAGCAACTCGCGCCGGCTCGCCTCCGCGATCACCCCGATCACGCTCACCGTCGCCTTCGCGACCACGCTCATGTTCATGTTCGCCGCCCAGGACCACTACAGCGAAAAGCAGTCCAAGGCCGCCCTGACCGCCGACCGCGTGGTCACCGGCCCGGGATTCCCGGCGCGCGCCGCCGGCGACGTCGCTCGCATCCCCGGAGTCGACGCGGTCACCTCGGTCCTGACCACCAGCGTGGTCATGTCCACCTCCGACGCACTGGAGAAGTACCCCACCCAGGCGATCGGCGGCACCGACAGCGACCTCGCCAAGGTCCTCGACCTGGGCATCCGCAAGGGCAGCATCGACGCCCTGCGCCCCGGCGCGGCCCAGCCCGCCGGTGGCGCGGTCGCGATGGACCGACTCACCGCCGACGTCGTCAAGGCGCGGGTCGGCAAGCCCATCGAGATGCGCCTCGGCGACGGCACCAGGATCAAGCCGACCCTGGTGGCCACGTACGACCGCGGCCTGGGCACCGCCGCCGTCACCCTCCCGCGCGCCGCCGTGGAGCACCACGTCGACGCCGCCCTGGACGGCCGACTGCTCGTGCGCTTCGCCGACGGCGCCGACCCCGCCGCCGTGGACACCGCACTCACCAAGGTCACCGGGCAACACCCCGCCGCCAAGATCTCCGACCGCGCCGGATACGCCGCCGAACGCGACCAGGCCCGCGAAACCAACAAGTGGGTCAATCAGGTGATGCTGATCATCCTGGCCGGCTTCGCCACCATCGCCGCCGTCAACACCATGATCGTCTCGACCGTCGCCCGACGCCGCGAACTCGGCCTCATGCGCATGATCGGCAGCACCCATGCCCAGGTCCGCGGCGTGATGCGGGGCGAAGCCGTCCTGGTCGGCGTCATCGGCCTCGTCCTCGGTCTGACCATCGCGATGATCACCCTCGTCCCGTTCGGCAAGGGCGCCTTCGGCGAGAGCACTCCCTACATCCCGATCCCGCTGCTCCTCGAAATCAGCGCCGCCGCCCTGCTCCTGGCCCCCCTCTCGGTAGCCCCGGTCACCCGACGCCTCCTCCGCATCGAACCGATCGACGCGGTCGGAGCGAAGGAATAGCCGCCGCCACGTGGGCGCGCCGCCCGCTGCCATCCCGTTTGCACGGGGTGGCAGCGGGCGGCGGCGTGGGGGCTTCGGGCCTTCGGAACGGGTCTGGACCGGCATGGCGGTTCGA
The DNA here is from genome assembly GCF_055557415.1 of Embleya sp. L77. Lineage (NCBI taxonomy): Bacteria > Bacillati > Actinomycetota > Actinomycetes > Kitasatosporales > Streptomycetaceae > Embleya > Embleya sp. L77. Next base: position 886,951 of record NZ_CM145710.1, on the reverse strand, counting down.
CGGGCCAAGGACCATCCCGAGGGTCGGCGGCGTGTGGCTGTCGGAACGGACCCACACCGGCTGCCCTGAGCGGTAGCGGTTGGCAACTGCCGCCTCCCCGGCGGGCGGAGGCGCCGGCGCCGCGGCCTCGGAACGACGATGCGATGTCCGCCGGGGACGGAACGCGGCGATCACCCATCGTCGTGGCCGCCGCGCCCCTGCGATTTTCGCTACGCGTCCTCGGCGGCCACCCGTCCCGACTTCACCGCCTCCAGCAGGGCCGCGTGGTCGCGCTCGTTCTGGTCGGCGTAGGACTCCGCAAAGCGCGTCACCGCCCGGTCGAACACGTCACCGCCGCCCAGGTAGGCCGCGATCGCGATGCGATCCCCGGACCTGGCGTGCGCGCGGGCCAGCGTCGCGCCACACAGTTCGCCGAACGCGCGCATGCCCCGCGGGACCATCAGCGAAGGCTCCGCGATGCCCTTCCAATCGCGCAACTGGCGTACGTAGAAGTCCCGTTCCCGGCCATCGATGCCCTCCAGTCGCTCCCAGCCCAGAAGCATGTCGCCCGCGGCCTGCATCAGGCGCTGACCCGCGACCACCCGTTCCCCCTGCGTCGGGTACTCGCTCGCGCCCGCATGCGCGGCCAACACCGACGCGCCCGCCTCCTTGGCCTGGAGGAACAGCGGATCCCGGCCGTCCCGCCCCAGCAACAGGATGATCCAACAGCGGGTCCCGACACTGCCGACCCCCACCACCTTGCGGGCCATGTCCACCACGGTGTACTGCCCGAGCAGATGACGAAGGTCCGAACGCAGCGTGCCCCGATACCGCTCGAACAGCTCGTCGAGGCGCTCCCGCAACGCATTGTGCTCACCCTCGGGGACGAGTTCGGACACCGGAGTGATCAGCGGCGGCGAAGAGACGATCCGCGGCCGGCCGTCCACCTCGTGGGTGAGCTTGCCGAACGCCTGGAGGCTGTCCCGGGTACGCGCCTTGGCCAGCGCCCGGGACATGCGTTTGCGCCCACGCTTGTGCAACTGCCCCGCCGCCAACGCCCGGAGCAGGTCCGCATCGGCCTTGGCGTACCACACGTCGAGATTGCGCATCCCGGCGAACCGGCGCATCTGCTCCCGATAGGAGCGCACCGTCGCGCCGACCACCCTCGTACGCTCCCGATCCGAGAAGCCGTTCTCCCTCCCCGCGATGACCAAACTCGTGGCCAACCGCTTCACGTCCCACTCCCACGGACCCGGCAACGTCTCGTCGAAGTCGTTGAGGTCGAAAAGCAGAAGCCGCTCGGGCGAGGCCAACAGCCGAAAATTCAACATGTGCGCATCACCGCACAACTGCGCCCGAAGCCCCGATGCCGGCGTACCGGCGAGATCACCCGCCATGATCGCGGCGGCTCCCCGATAGAACCGAAACGGCGACTCCGACATGCGCCCATAGCGAATCGGCACCAACTCCGGTACCCGCGACGCCGATTGCGCCTCGATCACGTCCACCGGATCCGGCCGCCGCGGACCCGGCGCATACTCGCCATGACTGGACCGAGACGCCTTTGTCCGCGCCGCCCTGCCACGATCGGCCCGCTCCCGCGGCGACGGCCACGAGGTATCGCGCACGGTGGTACCCGCCTTCGGCGTCATCACATGCCCTCCGGACCCGCATCGACAAACCCGCCATCACCGGTCGGCGCCGCCGCCGGCGTGCCGGGCTCCGTCACCAGTGCGGCGGCAGGGTTCCCGACCCCACCGACCCTGGCGCCGGGCCCGGGCCTGGCCCCGACATCGGCATCGCTGTCGGTATCGGCCGGGGACGAGACACCGTCCACCCCTCAGGAGACCGGAGCCCACGGCTTCCGGCGAGCCGGGTGCTTCCAACGAGTGACGGCCGGGGGCGCCGATGCGCGTATGGGCCCTGTGCACGGGTTCGCGGGTGCGCGGTCCGTGGATTGGTGAATTCGTGGATTCGGGGGCGCCGTCGGAGAAGACTTCGCAGGGGAATCGGCCATTCCCGAGACCGGCCCGGCTCGACCCGGGCCGTCTTGGACATGTACCACGCATGCCTCGCAACCGGACGTTTCCAGGCCCGATGAGTCGGACCCCTTGCCGCAACGTCGGGTGGTGTCCCCTGGAGTGGTGTAGCAGCGATCGCTTCTCGCGACTTGCTGCTGCTACATCGCTTTGCGGGATACGATCCGCGCACCGGATCGGCGGTCGGCGGTACTTACCCCCAGCCCTGGCAGTCGGTCGACCCTGTTTATGCTCACGCCCATGGCACTCGAGTGGGAACAGATCATCGTCGACTCCGCCGACCCCGTCGCCCTCGGGCGCTGGTGGGCCGAGGCTCTCGGCTGGGTAGTGGTCGACGAATCCGAGGAGATCATCGAGATCCGGCCTGAGCCGGACCGGATGCCGGGGCTGCTCTTCGTGCCTGTCCCCGAGGGCAAGACGTCGAAGAACCGGCTCCACCCAGACTTCCGCCCCGACGACCAGGAGGCCGAGGTCGCCCGGCTGCTCTCCCTCGGTGCCCGGCGCGCCGACACCGTGCAGGACGAGCAGCACTGGGTGACCCTCCTCGACCCGGAGGGCAACGAATTCTGTGTCCTGGGTGAACGGAAGAGCTGAGCCGGACCGGGCAGCCGTTCGGGCGGAAGTGCCGGACGGTTTCGCCCACCCGCAGCTGCCCCCGGCCGCTGCTCGCGGCCCCGGCTGCGCCGGGTGCTCCGACCGTGGTCTCCGTGCATGGCTCCGGCTGGTGCGTTGACGACGCGCGGCTCGGCCCGGACGACCCGGCGCAACGGGCACCGGGAGGGGGTGCCGACCACGCAGGCCGGGGGCCTGGACTTGGCGATCCCCACGGTCCGCACCGGCAGCTTCTTCCCCTCGCTGCCGGAACGCCGCGCCGCATTGATCAGGCCCTCTACGTGGTCATATGCATGGACAAGATCCACCCCCAGGACATCGACCAGCTCGACGCGGCTACACCACTACACGGGACATGACCCGGTGTCGGTGTCGGTGTCGGTGTAGGTGTCGACGTCGATCACGACGCAATCGCTCTCGGAGAGCAGGGCCTCGCGGCGGCGGGTGGAGGCCGACACCTGCCCCCGGCCCGACGGCGAGGGTGCCGTGCGCCGGGGGAAGGGCTATGCGCCGTCGTTGCCATCGCGTAGGGACCGAATCATGCTCTGCAGGATCCGGAACGCGCTCGACTGCTCGGTCTCGGTCATGCCGGCCAGCATTCTGACCTCGACGGACCGGACCGCCACGGTCGCCTTCTCCAGGCTCCGTCGGCCGCGAGGCGTGAGCCGCGTGGGAAGAACCTTCCCGACGGGGGCCTCGGCGGGCCTGGTCACGTAGCCGTCTCGTTCCAGGGCCTGGAGCAGCACGTTCATCGTCTGCCGTGTCACGAACGCGCCCCGCGCGAGCTCGGAGTTCGACAAGCCCGGCCGTTGAGCCAGCAGCTCGAGACACGAGTAGTGCGTCACGCTCATCCCGAGCGGCCGCAGCACCTCCTCCATGGCTGCGCGCAGGGCGCTCGAAGCCTCTTTCAGCAGGTAGCCCAGTGATTTGTCCAGGTCGATGCCGGCACCGTTTTGACTCATGTCAGAATTCTGACATACATTGATCCGTGTCAGGAATCTGACACGGAGAGAAGGAGTATCACCATGCCCGCCACCGGCCCCGACTTCATCTCGCTCCAGGCGCGCGACCTCGACGTGTCGCAGGCGTTCTACGAGCATTACCTCGGCCTCGTCCGCTCGCAGGCCGGACCACCGCACGCCGTCGTTTTCGAGACGAAGCCGATCGCGTTCGCACTTCGCGAGATTGTTCCCGGCACCGATCTCGCATCCGTTGCCCAGCCCGGCATCGGTGCCGCGATCTGGCTCCACGCCACCGACGTCCAGGCCATCCACGATGCTCTCGTCGCCGACGGTCACACCATCGTCTCCGCCCCGATCGACGGCCCGTTCGGCCGGACATTCACCTTCGCCGACCCCGACGGCTACCACGTCACACTCCACGACCGCACCTGACCCGCCCGACGCCACCGGACGATCACCGGTCCCCGAAGACCGCCGGTTCCGCCCGAGGCGCGAGAAGCCCGGCGACACTCGTCGGCTCTTCGCACTCGACCGCGTGCGACCGGTCCGGTGCGTCCGTGACGGCAGCTGTGCCAGGAAGTCGTAGACATCCGTGCGGTCACTCCAGTGCTTGGCGTTCTTCCGAGATCCGTACTCGATCGGCATGTCACGGCCCTACGGCGGGGACTCGGCCTCGCCGGATTCCCTCCCCTGCGGCAGTGGGGCACGACCTCACCCGGTCTGCCCCTCGTTCGCCATCTCGCGCAGACAGGGTGGGTCCTCGGTAGACGCCGGCGTCGCTCCTGGATGGACGGTGCGTCGATCCGGCGACAGCGGAGCCGACCTGCGGTACGGGACTTCGCGCGGAGATTCTTTTCTGGAATTCGGTGGAAGGCATGTCGAGAACGGCTCATGGGCTCCGACCTCCCCGTGAGAACACCGGATACGAGCAGTGCACTGCACGGGAGTCGAAGATGCGGAGGATCGTCCACCTGCGCCCGCCCGCTCCCCGGGCGGAGCCGAGGCACGGACAGGTGATCGACGTGCTGGTGGCCAACCGGGAGCCGGCCCGCAAGGCTGCGGCCGCCCGCGGCGACATGCGGCGATGAGTTTTCCCGGCCGGTCAATCGTTCGTCAAGTGATCAGAAAATGCGAAGCAGGAGGAGCGACATGAGCCAGTTGTTGCGGGTCCAGAACTTCACCGTCTCGAGCGACGGGTTCGGCGCCGGCGAGGGCCAGAGTCTCGAGAAGCCGTTCGGCCACGCCGATCCGGGGAACTTGCTCGCCTGGGCCTTTGCCACCGACCACCCGCCCATCAAGCGCTCCGAACCCGGTGGCAGCCGAGGTCTGGACGACTACTTCACGCGGGACTACGCCCGCAACATCGGCGCCGAGATCATGGGACGCAACAAGTTCGGGCCCCAGCGCGGGCCCTGGCAGGACCACGAGTGGCAGGGATGGTGGGGTGACGAGCCCCCGTTCCACACGCCGGTGTTCGTCATGACCCACCACAAGCGCCCGTCGTTTGCGCTCTCCGATACCACGTTCCACTTCGTCGACGGCGACCCGGCCACGGTCCTCGCCCAGGCGAAGGAGGCAGCGCAGGGCCGGGACGTCCGGCTTGGCGGTGGGGCCACGATCATCCGGCAGTTCCTCGATGCCGACCTCATCGACACCTTGCACGTGGCGGTCGCGCCGACGAAGCTCGGCTCCGGGGCCCGGCTGTGGGAGTCCCCCGATGAGCTGCTCGACCGGTTCCACCGGGACGTCGTGCCCAGCCCGAGCGGCGTGACGCACCACCTGTTCTGGCGGAAGTGAGGCCGGACCAGCCGGCCGGCGCGGGCTCCGTCACCGGCGCCCGCGGCATGGCCGCCGCCCGGCGGTGTCCTGGCCCCGCATCGCGCGGGTCGCTGCGGGTGCTTGGCGTCGGCCGACCGGTGCGGTGAGTGGAATGTCCGGTGTGGGCGGTGCCTTTGCCGGTGGCGGGGATATTGGTGTGCCGTGCCGGAACGGCGACTGATAGTCCTTGGCGCGTGATCACTCCTTTTCAGGCGGCGTCCTTCCGTCGTTCCATACCCGTGGCCGTGGCCCTGTTGTTGGCGGCCGGGTGTACCGGGGGCTCCGGTGACAGTGCGTCCAACGCCGCCGACGGCAAACCGGTCCCCACCCAGGTGACGACCGGGACGGCCGCGGCCACCCCGCCGAAGCCCAAGGGGGCGGCGGACCCGACGCTGCGTGCCTTCTACGAACAGAAGATTTCGTGGAAGGCGTGCACGGACGACCCGAAGACGAAGAAGAAGGACGAGGGCGAATTCCGGTGCGGGACCTTCAAGGTGCCGCTGGATTACACCGCTCCCGACGGCAAGTCGCTGGACATCGCCGTCATGCAACACCCGGCTGCCAAGCCCGATCAGCGGATCGGCTCGCTCGTGTTGAATCCGGGCGGACCCGGGGGCTCGGGCCAGGATTTCGTCAAGTACGGGTTCGACGAGTTCGACGGACCTCTGCACGACCGCTACGACATCCTCGGCTTCGACCCGCGTGGTGTGGCCGACAGTGCGCCCGTACGGTGCCTGGACGACAAGGCCCGGGACGAGCGCAACGCCCGGGACGCGCCCCGCGATCCGGTCGAACGCAAGGCGCGCAGCGAGCGCAGCGGCAAGGAGTTCTCCGCCGCGTGCCAGGCCGAGTCCGGCGAGTTGTTGCCGTTCGTGGGCACGCGCAACGCGGCTCGGGACATGGACGTGCTGCGCGGCGCGGTCGGTGACGACAAGCTCAACTACCTGGGCATCTCGTACGGAACCTACCTCGGGACCATGTATCTGGACGAGTTCCCCGACCGCGCCGGCCGGATGGTCCTGGACGCGGTGGTGGACCCGGCGGCCGACAAGCTCGATGCGAGCATCGACCAGACCGTCGGCTTCGAGCGCTCGTTCCGTGCGTTCGCCGCCGACTGCGCGGCCCGGGCGGGCTGTCCGCTGGGCGGCGACCCGGCCAAGGCCGCCGAGATCGGCGCGACCTTCCTCGACGCGTTGCAGGACAAGCCGCTGCGCACCGCCTACGACGGCCGCAAGCTGACCTCCTCCCTCGGTTGGACGGGCACCAACAGCCTGCTGTACGGCGACAAGGAAACCGCGTGGAAATACCTGCGGGAGGCCCTCGCCCTGGCGATGAACAAGAAGGACGGCAGCGCCCTGCTCTTCTACGCCGACAACTACCTCGGCCGGGACGAGAAGGGTCACTACGACAACAGCACGGACTCGCGCTCGGCAATACGCTGTGCCGACGGCGCCGCCCCGGCGCCCTCTCCCGAGCGGATCGAACAGGTCCTGGCGAAGCTCAAGGCGGATGCTCCGCTGCTTTCCAAGGACACCGTCGCATCGGACATCGAGGGCCCCGGCTGCGAGTTCTGGCCGTACAAGACTCCCGAGAAGCCGCATGTGATCCGGGCCGAGGGCGCCGCGCCCGTCCTGGTGGTGGGCACGACCGGTGACCCGGCCACGCCGTACGCCGCATCCGAGAAGCTGGCCAAGGACCTCGCGCACGCGAGCCTGCTGACCCTCAAGGGCGAAGGCCACGGCGCGTTCGGCCGCAGCAAGTGCGTCGATGCGGCGGTGGCCGCCTACATCATCGAGGGCAAGCTGCCGGCCGCCGGCACGCAGTGCACCGACGGCAAGTAGCCGCCGAAGCCGCCCACTCCCGCCGCGCCCGGGCCGCCGCGGGCCGGAGCGCGCCGGGAGTGGGCGGCGCCGCGACCTCCGCCGATGTGCGGCCGCGGGGTCGCCGCCGACGCCACCCCGGTCGCGGATACGCCCCCGGGCTGACGACACGGTCCGGGATCGGTGGCCTCGCGGGGTGCACGGTGTGTGCGGGGCGCGCGGCAGGACGTTCGCCGGGGCTCGGGCGGCTAACTCGAACACGGTTGTACGGCATGGGTGGATGCGATTCGCTTACTCGAACACGCCTGTACGAGATGTGCCGGGCGGTTTCGGCGGCCGAACCCGGTCGACGGCCCGCCCGCTCGGGCCGGCACTTCGAGGAGCGAAACGATGTCCCACGACAGTCGATCGACGCATGACGCGCACGACGCGTCCGGTGCGCACGACGTACACGACCTACACCACCCACACGGTGCGCACGACCCACACGGCGACGCCGCCGGTGGCCACGCGCACGCGCACGCGCATTCACACGCACACGCTCACTCGCGCGTCGAGGTGCAGGATGCGCCCACGTCGCGGCGCTGGTTCGTGCTGACCCTGGTGTGCCTTGCGCAGTTCATGTTGATCCTGGACGTCACGGTCGTGAACGTCGCGCTGCCGAGCATCGGCGCGGATCTGGGCCTGGGGCGAGAGCCGCTGACCTGGGTGGTCACCGCCTATGCGCTCGCGTTCGGCGGTCTGATGATCCTGGGTGGGCGGATTGCGGACACGCTGGGCCGGCGGACCGCGTTCCTGCTCGGCCTGGGTGTTTTCACCGCCGCGTCGCTGGCCGCCGGGTTCGCCCCGAACGGCGCGATGCTGCTCACCGCCCGAGTTGCGCAGGGTGCCGCGGCCGCGCTGTTGTCGCCGGCCGCGCTTGCGCTCGTGACGGTCACGTTCCACGGCCCCGAGCGCAACCGCGCACTCGGCGTGTGGGCGGCGATCGGCGGCACCGGGGCGGCGGCCGGCGTTCTGGTCGGCGGACTGCTGACCGCCGGCCCGGGCTGGGAATGGATCTTCTTCGCCAACGTGCCCATCGGTGTGGCCGTACTGGTCCTGGCCGCGTCGGTGATCCCGGTCCGGCCGCGTACCGTCTCGGGCACCCGCCCGGACCTGCCGGGAGCGCTCGCGGCCACGGCGGGCACCGCGGCGTTGATCCTGGGTGTGACCCGTGCGGGCGACGTCGGCTGGGCGTCCCCTTGGACGTTGTTGTCGTTGACCGGCGCGGCGGTCGGCTACGCGCTCTTCGTCCTCGTCGAGCGCACGACCGCCGATCCTCTGGTGCCCCTGGTCCTGCTGACCCGCAGGCCCGTGATCTCCGGCGCGTTCGTGATGCTGGTGGCGAGCGGACTGTTGATCCCGTTGTTCTTTCTCGGCTCGCTCCACATGCAACACACCCTGGGTTTCGATTCGTTGCGGACCGGGTTGGCCTTCCTGCCGGTCGCCGTCGCGGTGACCGTCGGAGCACACGTCGGGGGCCTGCTGGTCGGCCGCATCGGCGCACGGCCGGTGGGGGCGGGCGGCCTGGTGCTCGCCGCGGCGGGTGCGCTGTGGCTGAGTCGGCTGCCCGAGCACGGCGGCGGCATGTCCGACGTGGTCCCCGGACTGGCCCTGGCCGCGGCGGGCCTGGGTCCCGCGTTCGTCGCGGCGACCACCACGGCGATGTCCCGTGTGCACCACGACGAGGCCGGCATCACCTCGGGTGTGGTGAACACGTTCCACGAACTCGGCGGCGCACTCGGCGTCGCCCTGGTGTCGGCGATCGCGGCGCCCAGCATCGCGGACGGTGGCGGAGTCGGCGGGTATACCGACGCGTTCCTCGCCTGCGCGGGCACCGCTGTGGTCGCGGCGCTCGTGGCATTCCTGCTGGTTCCGGCGGGCAGGCCGCCTGTCTCCGACGGGCCGCGGCACGTGCACTGACCACGGCGATGGGGACCGGGACCGGGACCGGGACGACCCTGGCAACCATGGCAAATATCGCAACTGTGCCATCGGGACCGGGATATCCGGCACGAGCGGGAAGACCGGCACGACCACCACGACCACCACGCCTGCCGCGGCCGGCGTGAAGATTCCGACAGTAGGGTTGACCACCATGGGTGCGACATCATCGCCGGGCGTACGGCGACGGGCCGATGCCGAACGCAACATCGCGGCCATCCTCGCCGCCGCGCTCGGCGCGTTCGCGCGCGACCCCGAGGTCACGATGACCGACATCGCGCGGGAGGCCGGGGTCGGACGGGTGACCCTGTACGGGCACTTCGGCACCCGGGACGTGCTCCTGGAGGCGGCGATCGGGCAGGCCCTGGGCGAAGTGGACGTGCTGCTCGACGACGTCGAAATCACCGTCGGACCGGCCGACGAGGCACTGGTACGACTCGCCCGCGAGGGCTGGCAGGTGTTGGACCGCACCCGCGGCCTGCGCCGGGCAGCCCTGAAGGCGCTGGGCGAGGCGAGCCTGCGCCGCCAACACGCCCGGGTCCTGACCAGGGTCGACGAACTCGTCGCGCGCGGCCGCAGCGAGGGCGACATCCGTACCGACCTCCCGGCCGCGTGGCTGACCGCGACCTACTACGGCGTGATCCACACCGCGGCGGACGAGGTCGACGCCGGCCGACTCGACCGCGCCGCGGCCGGCGACACCATCGCCGCCACCCTACGCTCGGCCCTCGCCACGCCCCGCTGAGGACGGGCCACGCGGCGCCTGTTGCCCGGCGGGCGCGCGGAGGCGCTCGGCCTGCGATGCGCACGTGCCCGCGCGGCGTGGGGTGGCCACCCGACCGCGTTCCCCGCCGGGCCCGCGGCGGCCGTGTGGCTGTGATGCCGGCGCGGCCGGTGACGCCCGCGATGATGCCGGCGCGGCCCGTGACGCCCGCGATGCTCACGCGGTCTGCGACGCCACGCAGTGTGCGCTGCTCACCCGAAGCCCGCGACGGCAGCCCGGCCGCGTTGTCCGCTCGGCGTGGGGCGGTCACCCGATCGCGTTCCCCGCCGGGCCTGCGACGGCCGCCCCGCCCCGCCGCGATGCGCGCCGGGCCTGCAACGGCCGCCCCACTGTGATGCCCCCGCGGCTCCCGATCGCCGCCCGACCGCTGTCGCCCGTGTCGAGCGCCGGTGCGCCCACCCCGGGACGCGGTCGGCGGCGGGCGGGCGGGCGTGGGTGGGTGTGGCTCGTCACGCCTCCGGTGCGGCGAGTGCTCTTCTGCTTTCGGCGATGCGTTCCGGGTCCCAGCCCACGCCCGGTACCGAGTCGATCAGCAGCCTGGTGTACGGGTGTTGCGGTGCGGAGAGTACCTCCGCGGTGCGGCCCGATTCGACGATCCGGCCGTTGCGCAGCACCACCACGTCGTCGGTGATGTGTCGGACGACGGCCAGGTCGTGGCTGACGAAGAGGTAGCCGATGCCCTGCTCGCGGCGGATGCGGGCGAGCAGGTCCAGGATCTGGGCCTGGATGGACACGTCGAGTGCGGCGACCGCCTCGTCCAGGATCAGCACCCTGGGCGAGGCCGCCAACGCGCGGGCGATGGCGACGCGTTGGCGTTGGCCGCCGGAGAGCCGACGCGGCAGGGCGCCGGCCTCGCGGGAGCCCAGGCCCACCTGGTCGAGGAGTTCGGCCAGGCGTGCGGCGCGGCCGGGCCGGTCGGTTTCGCGGGCGTGCAGGCGCAGGACCTCGTCGATGCTGTCGTGGACGGTGATGCGCGGATCGAGGGAGAGGTAGGGGTCCTGGAAGACCATCTGGATCTCCCTGGCCCGGGACAGGCGTTCCGCGCGGGTGCGCGGTCGGTGGGCGCGTTCGCGGCCGTCGACCGTGATGCTGCCGGCGTCCGGGGTCTCCAGGCCGACGAGCATGCGGGCGGTGGTGGTCTTGCCCGAGCCGGATTCGCCGACGATGCCCAGCGAACCGCCAGGCGGCAGGGTGAAACCGATGTCGTCGACCGCCTTGTGATCGCCGAACGTGCGGCACAGGCCGCGGACTTCGAGGGCCGCCGGGGTCGGGGAGGCGGGTGTGCTCACTGCAGGATCCCTTCGTCCGCGCGCAGGCATGCGACGGCCGCCGGGCCGTCGTGTACCAGTGCGGGGGCCTCGGTTCGGCACCGCGCGGTCGCGAACGCGCAACGGGCCGCGAAGGCACAGCCGGTGGGCGCCTCCGCGAGGGACACGGGCCGTCCGGGGATCGGCTGCGGCGGCGCGGCGTCCGTCTCCAGGCGCGGTGTCGAGGCCAGCAGCGCGGCCGTGTAGGGGTGTCTGGGTCGGGCGAACAGGTCGGCGACGGGCTGGGATTCGACGATGCGTCCCGCGTACATGACGTAGATGCGGTCGCAGATCGCCGCCGCGAGTTCCAGGTCGTGGGTGACGAACAACATGCCGGTGCCGTGCCGGTGTTGCAGGCGCCGCAGGATGCCGACGACTTCCGCCTGGGTGGTGACGTCGAGTGCGGTGGTGGGTTCGTCGGCGAGCAGGAGTGCGGGGTCGCCGGCCAGGGCCGCGGCGATCACCACACGCTGGAGCATGCCGCCGGAGAACTGGTGCGGGAAGCGGCGCAGCGCGCCGTGCGGATCGCGGATGCCGACCTCGGTCAACAATTCCTGCGCCCGGGCCAGTGCCTGGTCCCTGGCGGTCCCGCGCACCCGCAGTCCCTCGGTGAGGAAGTCCCCGATCCGGCGCATCGGGTTGACCGATGCGCGCGGGTCCTGGAACACCATCGCGACCTTGTTCCGGCGTACCTCGCGCAATCCGGCGGCGCCCAGGGCGAGCACGTCGGTGCCTTCGACGCGGACGCTGCCCTCGGTGCTCGCCCCCTTGGGCAGCAGGCCCAGTACGGTGCGGCAGGCCACCGATTTGCCGGAGCCGGACTCGCCGACCAGGCCCACCGTTTCACCGCGTCCGACCCGCAGGTCCACCCGGTCCAGGATCGGTCGTGCGGCGGCGTGGTCCGGCAGGCGCAGGGTCAGACCGGTGATGTCGAGCAGCGGTACGTCGCGCTCACCCGAGTCGGCGCGCGCACGGGCGTCGGTGTCGGCCTCGGTGCCGGCCGCGGCGGGCCGGATGGCCGGGTCGTCGGCCGTCGTCTTGTCGAACACGGCGCTCACCTCTCCCGCTTGGAGACGCGGTCGGCGAGGCCCTCGCCGACGATTCCGAATGCGACGACCGCGATGACGATGGCGGTCGCGGGGGCGAGGGCGGGCAGCATGACGTCCTTGAGGAGCGGGTTCTGGCCCTCGCTGACCATGACGCCCCAGTCGGCGGTGGGTGCCTGGACACCGAAGCCGAGATAGGACAGGCCGGCGAGTTCCATCAGGGCGTAGCCGAAGTTGATCGCCGACTGGGCCAGTACGGTCGGGGTGATGTTGGGGATCAGGTGCCGTGTGCAGATCGACCAGCCGGACCAACCCTGGACCCGGTAGGACTCGATGTAGGGCCGGGCCTGTTCCTGGCGGGCGATGGAGCGCACCAGGCGGCCGACGTACGGCGTGTAGGCGATCATCATGGCGATGACGGGTGCGGTCAGTCCCGCGCCGAACACCGCCACGCACAGGATCGCCAGCAACATCGCGGGGAAGGCGAACAGCAGATCCATCGAGCGGGAGAGCAGCGCGTCGACCCAGCCGCCGCGCCACGCGGCGACGACGCCCATGGCGATGCCGAGCACGGTGGACACGCCGACCACCGCGAGCGGTCCCAGCAGTCCGGTGCGGGCTCCGTACAGCAGCCGGCTGAGGATGTCGCGGCCCGACTGGTCGGTGCCCAGCCAGTGTTCGGGCCCGGTGCCGGCCAGCGAGTTCTTCAGGTCGATGGCGTCCGGTTCGTAGGGTGCGAGTAGCGGTGCGCACACCGCGAGCAGCACGAGCAGCGTCAGGACCAGCACGGCCGCGGTGAACAGCGGTCCCTGGGCGGCGAGTTTCCGGATCCGGGCCGGTGCCCCGCGCCGGAGGGGCGGCGTCGGTACGCTCGCGTCCTTGCCGGACGCGGGTGCGGAGGCACTCACTTCGGGTCACCTCCCAGCGCGACGCGCGGGTCGATCAGCGGTTGGAGCAGGTCGACGATCAGGTTCGCGATCAGGAACGCGGCGACCACCAGCAGGGTCAGCGCCTGCACCACGGGGAAGTCCTTGACCGTGACGGAGTTGATGAGCAGTGAGCCGACTCCCTTGACGCTGAACGCCGTTTCCACGATCGAGGTCGCCACGAGCATGCTCGCGACCATGGTGCCGACGACGGTGACGATCGGGCCGAGGGCGTTGCGCAGCACGTGTTTGCGGATGACCCGGCTCTCGGGCACGCCACGGGAGCGGGCCACCTCGACGTGCTCGCGGGAGAGTTCGTCGAGCATCGCGGAGCGGGTGACCCGGGCCAGCAATCCGGTGAAGGTCAGCGCGAGAGCGATGGCCGGGAGCGTGAGGTGCCACAACCGGTCGCCGAAGCCCTGGCCGGCGCCGTAGAGCGGGAACCAGCCCAGTTTGACGGCGAAGACCGAGGTGAGCACGGTCGCGGCGATGTAGGACGGGATGGCGATCGAGGTGCCGGTCCAGGCCAGCACGAGCTTGTCGATCAGGCCGGGCCGCAGCGCGGAGGCGATGCCCAGGATCAGCCCGACGACCGTGACCAGCACCATCGCGTACCCGACCAGGAAGACCGTGGTCGGCAACTTCTGGGAGATCAACTCGCCGACGTCCTGGCGGAATTGCACCGAGCGCCCGAAGTCGCCGCCGAGCACGTCGCCGAGCCACAGCAGGTACTGCTTGGCGAACGGTTGGTCCAGGTGGTACTGGGCGGTCAGCGCGGCGCGGGCCTGCGGGGTGACCGGGCGGCCGCGCATCAGGAAGGACACCGGGTCGCCCGGGGCCAGGTGCACGGCGCTGAAGACCACGAACGAGGTCGCCAGCAGCACGAGTACCAGGCCCACGAGCCGGCCCAGGAGGAAGCGGAGCAGAGGACGGTTCATCAGTTCGCGGCACCCAGGGTCGCGGCCCACGGGAAGGAGAGCTGGGTGATGTTCGGGGTGGCGCCGGTGACGCGCTTGCCCTGGTAGAGCGACAGCGGCGAGTCCCACAACGGGATGCCGGGCAGTTCGCGCAGCGCGATCTCCTGGAGCTTGGCGGTCAGTTGGGCGCGAGCGGCGGGGTCGGCGGTGCCCAGTGCCTGCTGCGCGATCGCGTCGTACTCGGGGTTGGACCAGTTGCCGTAGTTGGCGAACTCCCCGGTCTGCAGGGACTGGTAGAACTCCAGCGGATCGGGGGTGACGTCGTAGCCGCTGGTGACCAGCACGTCGATGCCGGCCCGGGAGGACGGGTCGGTGAACAGCGCGGTGTACGCGTCCGGTGCGATGGTCTTGAGTTCGACGTCGAGGCCGATGGACTTGCCCGCGGCCTGGATGGCGTTGGCGGCCACGCTGATCTCCGGGGCCAGGTTGCTGGTCGCGACGACGACCTTCCTGCCGGTCGCGCCGGCCTCCGCGACGAGCTTCTTGGCGGCGGCCACGTCCGTGGTGACGGCGGGCAGCGCGTTGTACATGCTCTGCGCCTGCTCCGCGGGGATGGTGGCCCAACCGGAGACGGGCACGGGCGCCTTGGCGACGGTGCCGTAGCCGTTCAGGCCCGCCCGGACGATGCCTTCGCGGTCGATCGCCATGGACAGCGCGCGCCGCACGCGCGTGTCGCCGAGGGCACCCTTGAGGTTGGTGACGGCGGCCGAGTAACTGCCGGTGATGTCACCGAAGTACAGCTTGCCGTCGCCGGACTTGAGCTTGTCGTAGGAGTTGCTCGGCAGCAGGTATCCGCCGTCGACCTCGCCGGTCAGCAGCGCGTTGGCACGGGCGGCGGGGTCCTGGATGAAGACGAACTCGACCTCGCCCGTCTTGGGCATGAGCGTGCTGTCCCAGTAGGCGTCGTTGCGCTTGAGCGTGATGGACGTGCCGGGCTTCCACTCCTTGACGGAGAACGGGCCGGTGCAGTTCACGCCGCCCTGCGGGTTGCCGTAGTCCTTGCCGGCCTTGGCCAGGAAGGCGGCGCTTTCGATGGTGCCCGCCGACGCGCCCAGTTGCTCGTTGAGCAGCACGTTGGGGCGGGTGAGCTTGATGGTGACCTCGAGCGGGCCGGAGTCGGTGATGGACTCGACGTCCTTGAAGGCGGTGCTGTACGCGGCGCCGACCTCGGGGTCCATCTGGCGCTTGAGGCTCGCCACGACGTCCCGGGCGGTCATGGTGGTGCCGTCGTGGAACCTGACACCCTCGCGCAGGGTGTAGACCCAGGTCAGCGGGTCCGGGTTGGTGTACTTGGCCGCCAGCCCGGGGGTGATCGTCAGATCCGGGTTGATCCGCAGGAGTTGGTCGCACACGTTCGCGAGCACGGTGTTGATCGGGTAGTCGAAGCCGTACGCGTAGTCCAGCGTCTGCGGTTCGGCGTACAGCGACCACTTCACCTTGTCGAGCGGCCCCTTGGCGGCCGGGCTGTCCTTGGTGATGCGGTAGCCGGGCTCCGTGGCCGACGAGTCGTCGCCGCCACCACCGGAACACCCGACGGCGGTCAGGGCCACGACGGCGGCGAGGGCGGCGGTTTTGGGCATGCGCAAGTAACCCACCTCTTTCGGAGGGACGGCGAAGGCACGGAGACGGATGCGGCATGGCACGCGTCAGGACAGGTGCCGGTGAGTATTGACGCGGGAACGTTCCCGCGCAAGGGTTTGCGAGCAGGCATCTCACGCATGGCGAGGAGGTTTCCAACACGTCACGAGGCGGCGCTCCGGCGTCTTTTTGACGACCCGTCACGAGTTCGGGACGGACGGTGGCGGGGGCGGGGAGTGCCTGGTGGGGTGGGGTGCCGGGGTGACGGGGAACCGCGCAAGGTCGCGATGTCGGCGAGAGGGCGGGCGGGGCGCGCCGGATGCGTTCGCCTGGTGCGGGACGGGGTTGGTGCCGGCCGTGCGCGGGGTCGGGGGCGTTGGTGGCGGACGGCGGGCCTGGGTGAGCTGCGGGCGTTGCCGGGTGCGGGTGCGGGTGCGGATGGCGGCCATGGCGGCGACGGCGAGCGCGACAGTGGTGGGCGGATTTGTCGCGAGATGGTCGCGTAGCGTGTCTGGTTGACTACGCTGGTGCCATGATCGGGCTTGGTTCGTTTTGGGAACTGCGTGGCGTGCCGGAGCCGTTCGGCGCGTGGGTTTTCCAACCGCCGCGCCATCGTCCGGATCCATGACGGTCGGGCCGACGTCCGCGTCCCGACGCCGATGCATCCGTGCGGCGACGCCTCCGTTCTTCCGCCGTTGCCCCATGCCGGGTGCCGTTCGGGGTCGTGTCCGGTCGGATCGGCGGTGCGCGGGCGGGCTCGTGCGGCTTCGCCTCGACCTCTTGCCCACCCCACCCCCCCCGTGCGCGATGGCGTGCGTTCATCCCGGGAGTCGCCCATGTTGTTCCGTCGTCTTGTCGTTGCCGCGGCCGTCGTCGCCGCCGCCCAGTGCCCGATTCCCTCCGCCGCCGCCCGGACGGTGGACCGGCTCATCGTGACGGTGGCCGACAACCCCGAGGGAGTGCAGACGTACACCCTGGAGTGCCACCCCGCCGGCGGCAGCCACCCGAGGCCCGCGCAGGCATGCGACCGGCTCGACGCCACGACGGCCGACGGGGACCCGTTCGCGCCGGTCCCCGCCGGCGCGCGGTGCACGATGATGTACGGCGGACCCGCCACCGCGCGCATCACCGGCACCTGGGCGGGCCGTCCGGTCGACGCCGGTTTCAACCGCAGCAACGGGTGCGAGATCGCGCGCTGGGACAACCTCGTACCGGTCCTGCCGAGCACGCGCTGATTTGCCTTCGGGGCGGCCGGTGCGGGCGGGGCTGCTCGATGGGCCCCGCCGGCGGACCACGGCGGTCGAGCGGGAGCGGCGTCACGCGCGGACGTATGCGTCGTCCGGGTGGCGCCGCTCAATGGCGGGGAGGGAGTCGGGGTCCTATATCGTGTGCCGATATCGGGAGCCGTAGCGGTCGTGGGCCATGTTCGGGGAGCGAGCGATGGGGACGTCGGCGGCATCTGCCGAAGCGGGCGAGCTGAAACGGCACCTGGGCGTGTTCGACGCCGTGGTGATCGGGCTCGGCTCGATGATCGGCGCCGGGATCTTCGCCGCGCTCGGCCCGGCCGCCGACGCGGCGGGATCGGGCCTGCCGATCGGCCTGGCCCTGGCCGCCGTGGTGGCCTACTGCAACGCGACCTCCTCGGCCCGGCTGGCCGCCCGCTATCCGCAGTCCGGCGGTACGTTCGTCTACGGACGCGAGCGGCTGGGCGACTTCTGGGGCTATCTGGCCGGCTGGGGCTTCGTGGTCGGCAAGACCGCCTCCTGCGCGGCCATGGCCCTGACCGCCGGCTCCTATGTGTGGCCCGAGCAGGCACACGCGGTCGCCGTCGCCGCCGTGGTGGCGCTGACCGCGGTGAACTACGTCGGCGTACAGAAGTCCGCGTGGCTGACCAGGGGCATCGTCCTCGCCGTCCTCGCCGTGCTCGCCGCCGTGGTCACCGCGTGCCTGACCGGTGGCACCGGCGAGACCGGGCACCTGCGGATCGGCGCGGACGCCGGCCTCGGCGGCGTGCTCCAGGCGGCCGGCCTGCTGTTCTTCGCCTTCGCCGGCTACGCGCGCATCGCCACGCTCGGCGAGGAGGTCCGCGATCCGAAGCGCACCATCCCGCGGGCGATCGCGACCGCGCTCGGCATCACGCTGGTGGTGTACGCGGTCGTCGCCGTGGCCGTGCTCGCGGTGCTCGGACCCGACCGGCTCGCCCACACCGCCGACCCCCTGGCCGAGGCCGTGCGCGCCGCCGGTGCTCCGGGACTTGTCCCGGTGGTCCGCGTCGGGGCCGCGCTCGCGGCGCTCGGCTCGCTGCTGGCGCTGATCCTCGGGGTCTCGCGCACCACGCTGGCGATGGCCCGCGACCGGCACCTGCCACACGTACTGGCCGCCGTGCACCCGCGGTTCGGCGTCCCGCACCGGGCCGAACTCGCGGTCGGCGCGGTCGTCGCCGTCCTGGCCGCGACCACGGACGTGCGCGGTGCGATCGGCTTCTCGTCCTTCGGCGTGCTGGCCTACTACGCCGTCGCCAACGCCTCCGCCCGGACGCTCACCGCCGCCGAGGGCCGCCCGGCCCGGATCGTGCCGATCGTCGGTACGGCAGGGTGCCTGATCCTGGCCTTCGCGCTGCCGCCGACCTCGGTGTTGTGGGGCGCCGCGGTGCTCGCGGCGGGCGCCGCCGCGTACGGCCTGCGCAAGGCGACCGGCCGCGCCTGACCTGACGCGCCTGACCGGCCGCGGCTGATCAACTGCGCCTGACCGGCTGCGCCTGACCGGCCGGCGCCGCCGTGGCCGGCACCGGACCGGGCGCCGGCTACGGGTGCGGCCGGTCCGCCTCGGGCAGCACCTCGCGGGCCAGTTCCGCCAGCGCGCGTCGATCCTCGGCCAGCGCCGCCCGTCCCGCGTCCGTCGCCCGATAGACGCGCCGGGTGCGGCCCTCGACCACCCGCTGCTCGGAGGTCAGCAGCCCGTCCGCCTCCATCCGGTGCAGGGTCGGGTACAGCGTGCCGGGGCTGATCCGGTAGCCGTGGCCCGCCAGCTCCCGGGACATCCACGCACCGTGGATCTCCTCCTCGGCCGCGTGATGCAGGATGTGCAGCCGCACCGCGCCCCGTTGGAACTCCCTCACGCGTCAACCACCTTCCCGCTCCACCACCAAGGGCGACGAATCCGATATCGAACTCCGATATTACGGGCGCCCGCCGGTGCCGGCGCACCGCGACAACGCGCCCGCCACGGCGGGGGAGCCGTGGCGTGCGCGCGTATCCGCGTTGCCGGGTCGAGGAGGATTGCGGCATTCGTGGCATTGTGGCCGCCCGTTCGGCGCGCTCCGGGCGCGCGGGTGGGGTGGGCGTGCTGGAGTCGATGGCGTGCCGGGCTGTGGGCGCGAGGACGAACGTGTCCGCGGCCCGGTCGACGTATCGGCGACGGGTCCCCTCAGGAGCTGTGATGACTTCCGATATCCACATCGAAGACCTGGACGAGGGCGGGCCCTGCCCGCTGGGTGCGCACTCGGCGCACGCGTGCGGCGGGCCCACCGACGAGTGGGGTGTGCCGATGTGGGGGCGGGTGCCCGGGATCGGCGAGGTCGGCGACAGCCTGCCCGGGTGCGGTGTGCACGTGGGCGAGGTCCTGGTGACGCGCGACCCGGAGCTGTGGGTGGGCCTGGTGTTCGAGACGCCCGCCGGCAACACCGACCCGGATCGGGAGGAGCGGGCCGCGGTGACGGAGTTCGCCGAACGCCTGGCCCTGGACGTCATCGACCAGCGCAGCGGTGACGCCGACGACCCGGACGCGGTGGTGCTGCGGCCGGTGAGTGCCGACGAACTCGCGCGAGCGGTGGCGTACGCGCTGAGCGCGATCGGCGTGGGCTGAGCCGACATCGCCCGAACCGACCCGGAGCCGGGCGAGTTCGCGGTGGGTCCGGGGCCCTGCGGGTGTCGTCGGACGGAGGTTCCCGGCCTCCCTCGGTGATGGATGTGCCGCCGCCGGCGGGCTGTTCGTCGCGGACCGGCGTGTCTCGCCGCACTTTCGCAACTGTTCGAACCGGGCATCGACCCCCGCCACGAGCGCGTCGGCGTCGGGGCGGATGCCTCGGGGGTTGCGTCCAGTTCCTCGCGCAGCGCGCGGGAGAACAGTCCCGTCCGGGCGCGGTCGTCGTCGACCGCGCGTTCGCCGGGGCCGGTGGCCAGGAGCGCGTACTGTTCGTGCCCACGATCGAGGGGCTGCCGCCCGCCCGACCGTCGGCCGACCCGGACCCGGACCCCGGCCTTGCGGCGTACGGCGCGGCGGGGTTCTGTCCACCCTGGGGCTGATGCGTTCGTAGCCCGCGCGGCCGACGTCGGCCACCATCCCCGTCGATAACTTAGACCGACCAGTCGATTTATTATTCGGCTCGCCCTTCGGCGCGGGCTCGCCTCGCGCCTCGATGGAGGCGCGGGCTCCACCGATGGAGAAACCCGATGAGCACACCCCGCCACACTCGCCGCGTCTCCGGACCGCGCCCGCCCTCCGCCCACGACGTCGTCGTCGCCTCCTACGCCGACCGGGTGGCCGAGCCCAACTCCGACCGGGTGCTGGAGCGCATGCGCGCGTTCAACCGGAAACCGGGCGATCCCGCCGCTGCCGCCGTCTCCGCCCTCGCCCACTGAAGGACGCGACCGTGCTTCGCACTTCCCTGCGCAACCTCGTCGCCTACAAGGTGCGCCTCGCCCTCACCGCACTCGCCGTCGTCTTCGGCGTCGCGTTCGTGGCGGCCGTCCTGGTCTTCGGCGACACCCTCAAGCAGGCCATGACCGAGGCCGCGCTGCGCGATCACCGCGGCATCGCGGTCGACGTCCGCGGCACCAAGTACGCCGTCGAACACCTCCAGACCCCACCCCTGGACGAACCCCTCGTCGCCAAACTCCGGGCGCTGCCCGGCACCGCGTCGGTCACCGGCCACGTCACCGGCTTCACCGCCGTGGTCGACCGCGAGGGCAGACTCGTCCGCAAGAAGGCGAACGCGACCGGCGCCAACGCGGCGCCCGGCCGCGACGGCAAGGACCCCCGCTACCCGCTGACCGCCGGCCGACTGCCCGCCAAGGCAGGGGAAGTCGCGCTCGACACCGAGACCGCCAAGGCCGCCGGATACCGGGTCGGCGACCGCATCCGGATCGTCGCCCGCGGACCCGTCCTCGACGTGAGCGTCGTCGGTGTCTTCACCACCGACAGCGCCGCCGTCGAGGCCGGCGGCTCGCTCACCCTCCTCGACACCGCCACCGCGCAGGAGCTCTACCTCGAACCCGGCGTCTACGGCGAACTGCGCCTGAACGCGAAGCCGGGTACATCCCAGGAGCAACTGCGTGCCGCAGCGGCCCCGTTGATACCCAACGGTGCCGAAGCCCGCACCGGCGACGAACTGCGCCGGGACGACCGGGACAAGGTGAACAAGGAGATCGCGTCGCTGCGCACACTGCTTTTGGTCTTCGCCGGCATCGCCCTGTTCGTCGGCAGCTTCATCATCGCCAACACCTTCTCCATGCTCGTCGCCCAACGCACCCGCGAACTCGCGTTGTTGCGCGCGATCGGCGCCACCCGCGAGCAGGTGACCCGCTCGGTGATGTTCGAGGCCCTCGCGGTCGGCATCGTCGCCGGACTCGCCGGGTTCGGCATCGGCATCGGCCTCGCGATCGGCCTACGCGGCATCCTCGACGACATCGGCGCCGACCTCACCCCGGGACCGACCGTCGTCACCGGCGCAACCGCCTTGTGGAGTCTGGCCGTCGGCATCGGCGTCACCCTGCTCGCCGCCTGGCTGCCGGTACGCCGAGCCGCCAAGATCCCGCCCGTCGCGGCGCTGCGCACGAGCCTGCCGTCCAGTACTTCGAGCCTCCGCCGCCGCAACATCGCCGGCGTGCTGACCGTCGCGCTCGGCGGGCTCGTGCTGGTCGCCGGCATCAAGGGCTCGGCGACCGGCAACGCCAAGGTGTTCACCGTGATGGGCGGCGCGGGCATCGTCCTGATCGGCGTCATCGTGCTCACCCCGCTCATCGCCACGCCCGTCGTGCGCGTATTCGGCGAACTGCTGCGGCGCGTCCACCCCGTCGAGGGTCGGCTCGCGTACCGCAACGCGGCCCGCAACCCACGGCGTACCGCCGCCACCGCGTCCGCCCTGATGATCGGCATGGTGCTGGTCACCTCGCTGACCATCTTCAGCACGTCGCTCAAGCAACTCGTGGACCGCACCCTGTCGAAGGGCATCACCGCCGAATTCGTGCTCAGTTCGTCCTCCGACGGACAGACGCTGACCCCGGAGATCGCCGCCACGATCGCCAAGGTGCCCGGCGTCACCGCCGTCAGCCCCGTGCGCGAGGCACAGGTGACCGTCGACGGAAAGGAGCACAAGCTCACCGCCGTCGACCCCGCGAGCGCGTTCTCGGTGCTCGCCACCACATTTACCCAAGGCGGCCCGCAAACCCTGACAACGGGACTGCTGGTGTCCAAGCAGACCGCCGACGACCGCAAGTGGCGCATCGGGACGCCCGTTCCCGTCACCTTCCCCGACGGACAACAGGACCGCCTGCCGATCGGCGGAATCTACGACGAGGCGCCGCTGCTCGGTGCCCTCACCGTGTCGTTGCAGACGCTGACGCCACACATCGACGTCGTCGGCGACGACTTCGTGCTCGCCAAGGTCGCGCCGCAGCACAGGGACACGATGCGGGACGCGCTGCGCAGGGCGGTCGGCAACAGTCCGGCGATCAACGTGCAGACGGCGAAGGAGGTGCGCAAGGACTTCAACAAGCTCTTCGACGTCATGCTCGACATCGTCTACGGGCTGTTGTCGATGGCGATCGTCATCGCGGTGCTCGGCGTGGTCAACACGCTGGCCATGTCCGTCTTCGAACGCACCCGCGAGATCGGCATGATGCGCGCCATCGGGCTGGACCGGCGGCGCACCCGACGGGTGATCCGTCTGGAGTCGCTGATCATCTCGTTCCTCGGCGGCCTCCTGGGCGTGCTGCTCGGACTGGTCGGCGGGGTCGGCGGAGTGAAGGGCATGGCCCGCTCCACTAAGGACCTGACCGTGGTGATCCCGTGGGACAGGATGCTGCTCTTCCTGGTCCTCGCCGCGATCGTGGGCGTCCTGGCCGCGGCGTGGCCGGCCCGGCGCGCGGCCAGGCTCGACGTACTCCCCGCGCTGCGCACCGATTAGCCAGGGTCGCCCGACGCGCCGAGGTGCGGTGGGTGCGGGGTGTGGTGGTCCAGCAGGCGGGTGAGCATCCGGACGAACTGGTCGCGTTCGGCGGGGGCCAGGGGCGCCAGCAATTGTTCGTGGAGGTCGTCCAAGGCCCGGTCGAGGAGGGTGAGGCGGCTGCTGCCCCGGTCGGTGATCGTGATGACGTTGCGCCGGCGGTCGTCGGGATCGGGTGTGCGCTCGACGAGATCGCGTGCGGCCAGCTCGTTGAGGACGCCGACCATGTCGCTGCGGTAGATGCCGGTGCGTCGGCTCAGCGTCGCCTGGCTGCCCGGGCCGTACTCCTGCAACGAGGCCAGTACCGCGTAGTGCCACTTGCGGGCGTCGAGGCGGGCCAGGCCCTCGGCGATCAGCCGATCCGACTGCGTGGACAGCTGTGCCAGCAGCCGGCTCGCCTGTTTGCGCAACCTGTCCGGCGTCCGTCTCTCGCAGTCGGGAACGTCCATCGCTTCGGCGTCGCTGGTCATGGCGGTGATCCTACCCCGTTGCGTTAGTCGGACTAACGATGTAGGTTCGTTCACGCCAGAAACGTTCGGGCCATAAACATTCGCTTGACAAACGAGTAGGGTCACGGCGCGGTTCGGGTCAACCCCGCACATCCAGCCTCTGAGGAGCACCTCATGCCCACGATCGACGTTCTCGACTCGACCATCCGCTACGAGGACCAGGGCAGCGGACCCACCGTCGTCTTCCTGCACGGCAACCCCTCCTCCTCCCATACGTGGCGGAACGTCCTGCCCCTGGTCGGAGCGGGCCGGTTGATCGCCCCCGACCTGATCGGCATGGGCCGCTCGGGCAAGCCCGTCGGCGATTACCGGTTCGGCGACCACGCCCGCTACCTGGACGCGTTCTTCGACGCGCTCGGCCTGGACGAGGTCGTGCTCGTCGGCCACGACTGGGGCGGCTCGCTCGCCTTCGACTGGGCGGCCCGACGCCCGGACCGGGTGCGCGGCCTCGCCTTCTTCGAGACGATCGTCCGCCCGATCGCCTCGACCGAGCTTTCCGAACAGGCCCGTGCCCGCTCGGTGAAGCTCCGCTCCGACGAGGGCGAGTCGCTGGTCCTCGACGGGCACTTCATGGTGGACGCGGCCTACACCGGGGGCGTGCTCAACCCGCTCGGTGACGAGGACATCGAGGTCTACCGGGCTCCGTACCCCACCCGCGAGAGCCGTCGTCCGCTGCTGAACTGGACCCGCTCCCTGCCGATCGACGGCGACCCCGCCGACGTGACCGCCCGGATCCGGGCGTACGGCCCCTGGCTGGCCGACAGCCACGACGTGCCCAAGCTCCTGCTCACCTTCGACTCGGCACCGACCCTCCTCATCACCCCCGAGGTCGCCGCCTGGTGCCGGGACAACATCGCCGCTCTCCGGGTCGAGCACATCGGCCCTGCCGGCCACCACGCCACCGAGGACCAGCCCGAGGCGATCGCCAAGGCCGTCTCCACCTGGCTGGACGAGCACCACCTTCGCCGGTAGGCCGTGTCCGGCCGCGTGTGTGGTGCGCGCGGCCGGACACGGCGCCCCGAGATTCGTGAACTCAGCGGATGCCCCGGTCGTAGGTGAGGAAGGCCGCGCCGCCCTTGAGGATCGTGTGGTCGACGAGTTCCCAGGCATCGGGTGCGAAGACCGCGGACCGCCCGAAGAGCGGAATGCCGGAACCGATGGTGAGCGGGCTGAGTTTGACGATCACCCGGTCGATCTCGCCGTAGAGGGCGCCGGCCAACTCCCCGCCGCCGACGAGCCAGATGTCCTTGCCGTCGGCGCGCTTCAGCTCCCGGACCTTCGACACCGGGTCGTCGGCGACGAGTTCGACGCCGGGGTCCGGGCTTTCGGTCAGCGTCCGGGAGAAGACCAGGTGCCTGAGGTGGGGGTAGGCGTCGGTCACGCCGGCCGCGAGGCCGACCGCGTAGCTGTTGCGGCCCTCGACGACGGTGTCGAAGCAGGTGCCCTCGGCGGTGACGCCGAGCGCGGTGCGGGCGGGCCCCGGCAGGGTCTCGGGGTACTCCTCGACGAGGTGTCGGATGTAGTCCTCCGACGGGGACCAGAAGCCGCCGGGGCCGGTGGGGTCGGAGCCGTCGGGCCCGGCGATGAAACCGTCGAGCGTGGTGGCGATGAAGTACACGAGCTTGCGCAAAATGGGTCCTTTGTCGATCTGTTGCGGTGTGTTGGGGTGCGGTGCGGCGCGGGACGGCGCGGCGCAGTGCGGTTGCGATGAAGTGCGGGGTCGGCGGGCGCTGCTGGGGAGCGGGTGCCGTCGCGGGGTTACTTCGTGGTGGCGGGGAACGGAGTGACGATGCGCTCCACCGCCCGGGTGACGAGCTCGTCGCGCTCGGCGTCGGTGAACACGTCCGGCAGCGTGAGTTGTTCGACGACCAGCCAGTTCATGGCCAGGTACATCAGCAGGACGGCGGTTGCGCCGCCGGGCAGGCCCGCGCCCTCGTGCCAGCTGACGTTCTCGTCGATGTCGGCGCGGACCCGCTCGGTGAGCAGGGTGCGCAGCTCCGGCCTTCGGGTGGCCTCCAAGCGCAGCTCCAGCAGCGCCAGATGTCCGGAGGGGAAGGCGGTGATCCTGCCGAGGCTCTCCCGCAACATCGCGCCGTACGACGCGGCGTCCCGCGCCTGGTCGAACATCTCGGTGAGCGCGCCCTCCTCCGGCCTGAGTCGCTCGTAGACCCGGGCGCCGGCCTGGACGAGCAGGTCGTCGCGGTTGCGGAAGTAGTTGGACGCGGTGCCGACGGGCACCCCCGCCTCCTTGTCGACGGCGCGCTGGGTCAGGCCCCGCGCCCCTTCGCGGGCGAGAACCTCGATGGCGCCGTCGAGCAGCGCGGCCCGACGGGCCGGGTTCTGACGCATCTCGCACACCCCTCTTCGCTCTGAAGTACATCGAGAGTGAAGCACTTCAGTTGAAGTACGTCAAGTGAAGTACATCAATTTAAGTACGTCGGATGAAGTGATCGGGGATGGCGTGAAAGAGGTTGCCTCGATTCGAGGGTGTTCCGGTGACCGGCTCGCCGAGGGCGGCGAGCCGGGACGGGCGTGGCGCGCTCCGTCCGTCACGCCGCCGGGGCGAGGCCGGTGAGGCCCGAGGGCAGGTCGCGGGTGTGCACGACGCCGAGCCGCTGCGTTGCCCGGGTCAGCGCCACATACAGGTCGGCCAGCGCGAACGCGGCCGGCTCCACCACGATCACCGCGTCGAACTCCAGCCCCTTGGCCTGCTTGGGGTCCAGCAGCACCAACGGCCGGGTGAGGTCCGGCTCGACGCCTCGTTCGGCGTGCGGAACCGCCGCCGCCACCGCGTCGATCAGCTCGCGCGGCGCGATCACGGCGAGGCGTCCGTCGACCGGAGTGTCCGGCTCGCTGCCGTCGATGCCTTCCCGCGTGCCCGACTCCCGGGCGGCCGCCGCGTCGGCGACCCCCTCGTGGGCGACCGCCCACGCCACGGCCGCCGGCAGGTCCGCGGTGTGGAGCGACCACGGCTTCACGCCGGTCGAGCGCACCGACTTCGGCGGCTCGAACCCCGGGTGGGCGGCCCGCATGACGTCGGCCGCCACGTCCATGATCTCGGTCGGCGTACGGTAGTTCACGCCCAGTCGGACCCGTTCCCAGCGGCCCTCGACATACGGCACCAGGATGCGCTCCCACGACCCGCATCCGCCCGGCTCCGAGGTCTGCGCGGGGTCGCCGACCAGGGTCATCGACCGGGTGGGGCTGCGCCGCATCAGCAACCGCCAGGCCATCGCGGACAGTTCCTGGGCCTCGTCGACCACGATGTGGCCGTACGCCCAGGTGCGGTCCGCCGCCGCGCGCTCGGCGGAAGTGCGGTGGTCGAGTTCCTCCTGACGTTCCGCGAGGCGCTCGGCGTCCACGAGGTCGTGGGCGCTCAGCACCTCGGACTCCTCGTCGTCGCGGTCCTCGAACTCCTGCGTGCGTGAGCCGTACGACAGGTCGAGCACGCCCTGCGCGTACGCGATCTGCCGCCGCCGCTCGGCCGCTGCCGCAGCCCGTGCCAACGAGTCGTCCTCACCCAGGAGTTCGGCGGCCTCGTCGAGCAACGGCACGTCGGCCACCGTCCATTCCTCACTCGTCCGAGTACCGAAGACCGGGTCGTACACGGTCGGACGCCGCACCGCGGCCGCGTCCTCCTCGGACAGGTACACCGGTTCGGCAAGGTAGTCCGCGACCAGCCCCTGCGGAGTGAGGCGCGGCCACAGCTCGTCGACGGCCGCCTGCACGGCCGGGCTCTCGGCGACCGACATCGCCAACTGCGCGATCTCGCCCGGACCGAGGAAGTTCGGCCCGCCGAACGGGTCCGCACCGAGCCGGTCGACCAACTGCTCCGTAAGGCCGTCGATCACGCGCGACGCGAACGCCGCGCGGGCCAGGTTGTGCGGCAGCAGCGTTGCCCGCGCCCTGCTCCGGGCGGCCTTCGCGATGTCCGCGTCGAGGAACAGGTCGCCGTCGTCGTGCCCGATCACCAACGGCGTCTCCGGCACCGTCTGTTGGTCGGCCACGAAGCGGCCCAGCACCTCGGCCATCGCGGCCCGGCCCTTGACCTCGGCGGCCTCCGGGGTGTCCACGGCGGTCGCGGTGACGCCCGGGAACAGCTCGCCGGGCGTGGCGAACTGCACGCCCGTCTCGCCGAGTGAGGGCAGGACGTCCTCGATGTAGCCGAGGAAGGCGGGGTTGGGGCCGACCACGAGCACGACGCGGCGGGTCAGGTGCTCGCGGTTCGCGTACAGCAGGTATGCCGCGCGGTGCAGGGCGACGACCGTCTTGCCGGTGCCGGGGCCGCCCTCGACCACGAGCACGCCGCGATGCGGCGCACGGATGATCCGGTCCTGCTCGGCCTGGATGGTCTGCACGATGTCGTGCATGCGCCCGGTGCGCGCCGCGTCGAGCGACGCGAGCAGGACCGCGTCGGCGTCCGAGCCCTCGAAGCCGGTGCGAGTGTCGTCGGTGAGATCGAGGATCTCGTCGTGCAGACCCGTGACCCGCTGCCCGGAGGTGGTGATGTGCCGTCGGCGCCGCAGACCCATCGGGGTGTGCCCGGTCGCCAGATAGAACGGCCGGGCGAGGTCGGCGCGCCAGTCGATCACCATCGGGGTGTGCTCGGCGTCGTCGCGGCGGATACCGATCCTGCCGATGTGGTGGTCGGCGCCGTCGCGGAACAACAGTCGCCCGAAGCACAGGCCGTTCGCGCCGGCGTCGAATGCCGCGAGCAGACCCGAGTGCTCGAACACCGCGATGTCCCGCTCGACGCGTGCCTGCCGGGTGCCGTCGTGCTCGCGCCCGAGCGCGCTCGTCACGGCGGCCTCCGTCTGGGCACGCAGCTCCGCGAGGCGTGCGTACAACACATCGACGAATTCCTGCTCGTGTCGCAATTCGGCGTTTGACAATTCGACTCCCGGCCGGATATAATGTCGTCATTCAGCTTCCCGAATACCGTGAAGTACCGGTATTCAGAACCATCCAATATACCTCGTGTAAAACCATGGATGTCAAGAAACCCCGAGCGTCGAGACGCTCGGGGTTTTCTCGTTGCCTCGCGCGTCGTTGCCCAGCGCGTTCTTGCCTCTCCGCGTCCTTGTTCCGGGTAATGGAATCGCCTCGCTTGCTGCGAGCGAATTGTCCGCGAATACCCGCGGGCGAACGGCTCAGCCGGTCGCCGCGTCCATCGATTCGGCCGGACTGCGCGGGCGCATGTCGGTCCAATTGGTCTCGACGTACTCCATGGCCAGGCGGGGCGGCGGCCCGGGCCTGGAACAGGTCGGGCAGCGTGCTGCGTTCGACGACGTCGTGCGGGCACCGGCCGTGGCCGTTCAGCAGCAGGTCGCGCTCGGTGTGGGTGACCACGTCCCAGCTGCCGAGCGACCGGTGGCCCCGTCGCACACACCGGGGGACTCGGCCGGCCGCGCACTGCGACGCTCGCCGATCGTTGTCCCGTCGGCCGGACCGTCCGGCGGTCGCTACCGTCGCTCGCGCACGGCCGCCAGGACGATCCGCCAGGCCACCGGGTTGATCGACTCGCCCTTCGCGTCCGTGGCGCCGACCGAGTGCACGAGGGTGCGGCGCAGGTCGCGGGTCGCGGCGATCGCCGTGCTGTAGCCGTACCGGGCACCCGTTTTGATCCAATAGACCGTGCCGTCGTACTCGAAGCGTTGGAGCCCGGCGCTCATGGTGGCACCCTCGATGTTCGCCGGGACGGTGAACATCTCCTCCAGTTGCGGCGCGGGCACGATCCGGCCCCGGAACAAGGTGGTGATCAGCCGTTCCAGA
Source organism: Embleya sp. L77 (assembly GCF_055557415.1). NCBI lineage: Bacteria > Bacillati > Actinomycetota > Actinomycetes > Kitasatosporales > Streptomycetaceae > Embleya > Embleya sp. L77. The sequence goes on along the minus strand of NZ_CM145710.1, from coordinate 857,614 downwards.
TCTGCGGTCGTGGAGATCATGTCGCCCGCCGCCCAGCGGTCCGCCTGGTTCCAGTCGGTGACGTCGACGAACCGGGTCGTGCCGTCGGCCTTCGCCACCGCCTGGTAGCCGTGGTTGTGCGGGCCGTGGATCCGAGGATCGGTGCCGGGGAAGTAGGTGTCCCGCATGCCGGCGGGGCGCAACACGCGGCGGCCGGCCTCCGCGGCGTACGAGTGTCCCGTCACCTTTTCGATCAGCATGCCGAGGATCGTGTAGTTGATGTTGAGGTAATTCTGTCGGGTGCCCGGGTCGAACTCCGGGCCCTTCGCCACCGCCGAGGCCACGACCTGCCGGGGCGTCAGCGTGTCGAAGCGGTGTGCGTACGCTTCCTCGAAGGTGTCCCCGAGACCGTCGCCGGCTCGGATGCCACTGGTGTGGTTCAGCAACTGCCGTACGGTGACGGGTTTGAACGACCCGTCGAGCAGCCCCGGGAGGTAGTGCTGTAACGACTCGCCCAGGTCGACCTTGCCCTCGGCCGCGAGTTGCAGCACGACCGCGGCCGTCACCACCTTGGTCGTCGAGCCGGCCCGGAAGCGCGCATCGGCATCCGCCTCCCGGCAACTCCTCAGGTCGTGGACACCCGCACTGCCGCGCCAGGTTCCTTCGGCGCCGCCGACCCGAACGAGGGCGGCGGTCGCGTCCGCGTTCGGGAGCCCGGCGATCGCGGCGGCCAGGGCCTGGGCATCCGGACCCGTCGTGGTGCCGCGTACGGTCGTCGGGGCGGAGGCGGGTGCGGAGGGTGTGGCGGATGCGGATGCGGCCAGGGGGCCGGTGGTCAGGGTGAGGACGAGGGCGGATGTGAGGACGCGGGTGCGGACCTGCATGGGTTGCTCCTGAAGGGTGCGGGATATCGGCATCTCATGGTGCGGCTGCACGAAGTCCCCGCGGATCGTCGGCGAGAAGTGCGTCGTCCCTGATCCGACCCGGAGCAATTACCTTGATCGACACCGGAGTTGCCGGGGTTCGCCCCTACGGGAAGGCACCCGCTCGATGCCCTGCCCGGGTCGACGCACGAAGCGGCCCGCAGCCGAGGCCGCGGGCACCCGGCGTTGCGGTGTGATCCGTGTCGGCTCGCCGCACCATCGATATGGGGGAGCCGCACCATGTCCGACCCTGTGGCACGCGCCGATTCGGATCCCGTGCCCGACCTGTCCTACCCCGCACTCCGGCAGCGCGGCGGGCTCGAACGGCCCGTGACCCCTCGGCCACGTCCGGTCAGCGGCCACCGCGGCGGCGGCGGGACGGATGCGGCTTGAGTTGCGACCGGTGGAGAGGGGGCGAAGAGTTGGTCATGTCCGATACGTGTGCACCGTTGAGTCCTGGTCTCCGGTGAACGTGGGCCGTCTCAGTGGCAGAGCCGAGCCGACAACGGCACTGCGGCACCTGGAACAGAACACACCTGGAATCACCATGTCCAAAACCACGCGGCGACAAATCTCCCGTATCGTCGGCACGTCCTGTCTGGCGGCCGCACTCGCCCTGCCCACGGCCGCGGCGGCAGCGCCGCACGCCTTCGCCCAACAGAGCACGGCCGGTGTGCCCGCCGACACGCCGCCGCCACCGCCGGACACACCGCGTGCGCCGGACCCGAACACACCGGAGCCGAAGACTCCGGAACCGAAGACTCCGGAACCGAACACTCAGGAACCGAACACGCCCAAGCAGGAGGAGTCGAACACGCCCGGTTCGCAGCAGCCGAACTCACCGGGCACACCGAGCTCCGGCGAATCGAGTGGGCCCGCCACGGAGGGTCCGACGAAGTCCCAGGCGCCGCAAGGGTTCGGGCCGAACACGCAGAAGGAGGTGGAAGCGCAGATCGCGGCGCTGGACGTGCCGGAGGACGTGAAGCAGAAGCTGCGCGACGGGCTGACCCTGGCGGCCAACGCGATTCGGGATCCGAATACCCCGCAGGCGGCCAAGGACCAGTACGCCCGGATCGTGGACGAAATCAACAGCACGTTGAAGGTGATCCGGAGCCCCACGACGTCCCCCGCGGACAAGGCGACGTACACGAAGCTCATCCGCGGAATCAACGAATCGGTGCGCCTGAGTCTGGACCCGAAGATCGCGCCGGCGGACCGGGACGTGTACCGGAAGCTCGCGGATGAGCTCGCGAAATCCATGAAGCAGCTCCAGGACCCCACGCTGCCGCCGGACCAGCGGGCGTTCGCGGTGAAGGTCCTGGAGGGGCTCAGCGACGGGCTGTTGGCCATGCAGAATCCGAAGACGGCGCCGAAGAAGGCGCAGGACACGCAACGGATCCAGCAGGTTCTCCAGGAGAGCGGCGTGGCGCTGGCGACCCTCCGGGACCCGAATGCGCCGCAGCCGGCGAAGGACGCGGCCAAGAAGACGCTGGACGACCGGGCCGCCTCGGTCCAGAACTCCAAGTACCTGGAATTCCTGGCGGAGGTCAAGCGGTACAACCCCTCCGCGGCGTGTCTCGCGACGATCGACAGCCGCACGAACGAGGCCGGTTGGCCGGAAGGATCCCTCTGGGGCCTGTCCGACGACTCCTGCGCGGACACGTTGGCCAAGGCCGCCGCTGACAACAGCTCTCGGTGGAACGCGCTGTTCCAATGCGTGCAACAGAGCCCCTTCTCGACATGCCTGGTCTACATCCCGCAGTAGCCCTCGTGGCCTCGACGGCCGGGTCGGTCCTTTGGCCGGCCCGGCCGTCCGCGTTCCGCACCGTCGAGGAGCATCCCCGCGAGGGTCCGCGAGCCTCGGGGCCGCGCTTCCAACTGTTCCGTTTGCCGTTCCGGTCGTCCGGAACAGCGCTCGGACAGCCGTTTGACCAGGACGGACGGCCGCCGGGCTGTTCGGAACGGGCCCGGGCCGTTGTGGGCGCCGGGCCCGCTCAACCAGGCTCAGTCGTGGCCCGCCGGGCCGAGTAGGGCATTCCGATTCGACCGCGTCGAGCAACGGCGACGCGGTGTCAGCGAAGGGGAAAATCCATGACCAAGCTCACGCGGGCGATCGCCGATCGCCTGGTGGAACGGCTCGTTCCCGCAGGTACGGCACACGCGGTCGCCTGCCACAAGGCCGGTTCGAAGTGCATCAACGGCAGCTGCGCCGGTCAGAGCAAGTACACCCAGTACCGGATGAACTGTGACGACGGCAGCTACTACTACGCATTCGGCCACTGCGGCTGCTGACGCCGGCCGGTCGGAGGAGTCCTCGGGCACGGGGGCGGGCTCGGTCCGTACCGCAGAAGTGAGGGGGCGTCGGTGGTCTCCACGCGGGTCCACCGGCGCCCCCGATCCGTTTCCGCGGGGATCCCGTCCCGTTCGTGTTCTCTACCCCCGTTCAGGTCCCTCGTCAGGTCTTCGTGCACGTCCCTGTTCTCGTTTCGTGGGCCGACCGGCCCGACGGCGTCGAGCCGTCACGATCGAAGGGTGGCCTGCGCCATGGAGCTCGCCGCGATGTCCTGCCGGGCCCTGTTCGTGGTCGTTCTCGCGGTCGCGGTGGTGAGCAAACTGCACTCCGCGCAATCCTTCGCGGCGTTCGTGCGCGCGGTCCGCGCGTTCGCCGTGTTGCCCGCCCACCGCGCCCGTGCCGTGGCCTGCCTTGTCGTCGGGGCGGAAACCGCCGGGATCGTGTTGTTGTCGTCGCCGGGACCGGCGGCGTTCGTGGGGTTCGTGCTGGTGGGCTGCCTGCTCGCGGCCTTCACCCTCGCGATGGCGGCGTCGCTTCGACGCGGCGTGCGGGTGTCGTGCCGCTGCTTCGGGGCCTCCGCGATCGACACGGGCCCGCTCCAGCTCGGTCGCAACGGCTTCCTGATCGTCGTGGCGGCCATCGGCGCGGTCGGGGCGCCCCACGGCCTGCCGGACGCCCCCGGCGGCCTCGCGGTCACCGTCGGCATCGGCCTGACCGCGGGCGTGGTGGTGACCGTCCTGGACGACGTATCCGAATTGCTGCGCGACGCCTTCCCCGTCGCCGCACGGAAAGGGCAAGGGTGACCATGCCGTATCTCATCGCGGCCGTCGTGCTCGTCGGCGCGCTGTGTCTGCTCGACCTCCTGCTGACCGTGGGCCTGGTCCGAAGACTGCGCACGCAGCAGGCCCAGGGCCCGCGCCGGTCCCCGGACACGGTCGACGACGAAGGCATGTTGCCTCCGGGCGCCCTCGTGGGGGCTTTCGAGACCCGCACCGTCGACGGCCGACCCCTGCACAGGCGCGACCTTCGCACCGGGACCGTCGTGGTGTTCATGTCGCCCGGATGCCCGCCGTGCCATGAGAAGTTGCCGCGGTTGGCGGCGGCGCTGCGGGCAACTGCCGCGGATGCGGCCGTTGTCGTCGTCGCGGGCGGACCGGCGGCGGATCCGGACACCCGGCAGATGATCGAGGAACTGGCACCGGTCACCCGGGTCGTGCACGAATCCGTCGAAGGGCCCGTGACCGAGGCGTTCGCGGCCCGCGCCTTCCCGGTGATCTGCCGGGTGCGCGCCGTCGGGGACGAACTCGTGGTGGAGGCCGTCGGCGACCACGTGCTGCCGGCCCTCGTGCCCGCGGTCCCGTGAGCGCGCAGACGTCGTCGCCGGGGTTGCGGCGGTTGGCCGCGGTGCTGCGATCGGCGGCGGGACTGGCCTTCCGGGCGGCGCCCCGGCATCTCGCGGCCCTGACGCTGCTGACCGCGCTGGGCGCGGTGTTGCCGATCGCCGCCGCGTGGACCGTGCGGGCGGTGCTGGAGCGGCTGGCCGCGGGCGGCGGGGTCGAGGCGCTCCTCGTGCCGGCCGGGCTGCTCGCCACGACCGGAGTGGCCGCCGCTGCGGTGCCGCATCTGGCGCAGTACGTACAGGCCCAGACGCAGCGCGCGACCGCGCTGCGCGCCCAGGACTCCCTCTACCGAGCGGTCGACGGCCTGACCGGTCTGAGCAGGTTCGAGGACCCGAGGTTCCTGGATCGGCTGCGGCTGGCCCAGCAAGCCGGCGGCATGACGCCGATGCAGGCGGTCAACAGCACCCTGGGGGTGCTGCGCGGGGTGCTCACCATCGGCGGTTTCCTCGGCTCGCTGATCGTCGTGAGCCCGCTCCTGGCCGCCGCCGTGCTCCTGGCCGGGGTGCCGGTGCTGCTCGGCGAGTTGGCGATGAGCCGGCAGCGGGCGGCGATGCTGTGGGACATCGGGCCCGCGGAGCGCCGTGAGATGTTCTACTTCCAAGTGCTGACCAACGCGCGGGCCGCCAAGGAGATCCGGCTGTTCGGGATCGGCGGATTCCTGCGCGAGCGCATGCTCACCGAACGACGCAGGGCCGACGCGGCGAAACAGGCGATGGACCGCCGGGAGTTGACGATCCAACTCGGCCTCGGGGTGCTCGCGTCGGTGGTGGCCGGACTGGGCCTGCTGTGGGCGGTCCGGGAGGCGGGACGGGGCCGGATCGGCATCGGCGACGTCGCGCTGCTCGTGGCCGCGCTGCCCGCCGTACAGACGGCACTCGCCGCGCTGGCCAACGACATCGCGGGTGGACACCAGGCGCTCCTGCTCTTCGACCACTACGTCGTCGTTCGGGAGATCGGGGACGACCTGCCGGTGCGCGCCTGCCCCGAGCCGGTGCCCGCGCTCCGGAACGGCATCGAGCTGCGCGACGTGTGGTTTCGCTACGGCCCGGACCACCCCTGGGTGTTGCGCGGGGTGAACCTCACGATTCCCGCGGGCCGTTGCGTGGGTCTGGTGGGGCTCAACGGCGCGGGTAAGACGACGCTGATCAAGCTCCTGTGCCGGCTGTACGACCCGGAGCGCGGCCGGGTGTTGTGGGACGGCACCGACCTGCGGGCGTTCCACCCCGTCGAGTTGCGCAGGCGGATCGGGGCCACCTTCCAGGACTACATGGAATACGACCTCACCGCCGGTGAGAACATCGGACTCGGCGACCTGGACCGGCTGACCGAGCGGGACGCCATCGAACGCGCCGCGCGCCTGTCCGGCATGCACGAAACGATATCCCGCCTGCCCGACGGCTACCGCACCATGCTCAGCCGAATCTTCTTCTCCGAGGAGGACAAGGGCGACCCGGGCACCGGCGTCGTCCTGTCCGGCGGACAGTGGCAGCGCGTCGCCCTGGCGCGTTCGTTGCTGCGCGCGGACGCCGACCTGCTGATCCTGGACGAACCCAGCTCCGGGCTCGACGCCGAGGCCGAGCAGGAGATCCATCTGCGGCTGCGCGAACACCGAGCGGGCCGGACGAGCCTGCTGATCTCGCACCGGCTCGGCGCGCTGCGCGACGCCGATCTGCTGGTCGTGCTCGAACACGGTCGGATCGTCGAACAGGGCACGCACGACGAACTGATGCGCACGGGCGGGGCCTACGCCCGGTTGTTCACGATGCAGGCCGGCGGCTACCGGCGCGGATCCGGTGACGTCCCCGACTCGCTCGTCTCCTGAGGAGGTACACCATGTGGCCGGTCGGCAGACGGCTGTTGCCGCTTGCGATCGTGGTGATCGGGACGTCCCTGTCGGCCGCCCTGGAGGCCCGGCGTCGGCTCGCCGTGATCACCGTCGCCGGCGCCAGCATGGAACCGGCCTACCGCAGCGGCGACCGGGTGCTGGTGCGGCGACTCGGCCGGCGCGAGCCGGCCGGTTCGGTCACCGGTCGGGTCGTGGTCGCCACGTGGCGACCACCCTCGGGTGCGCCACCGGGAGAGCCCGCGGCGCCGCACACGCGGCCCGACGGGCGAGCCTGCGCGGCGCCCGATGCCCGCGGCCGGATGATCAAACGTGTCGTGGCCGGCCCCGGCGATCCGGTTCCCCGGGGCCTGGACCCGGCCCTCGCCGCCGAGGCCGGCCGACCCGTGCCGCCGCAACGGTTCGTCCTCCTGGGCGACAACGCCGCGTACAGCCACGACTCCCGCCACATCGGCTACCTCGAACGCGCCGACATCCTCGGGGTCGTGATCCGCGGGCTTCGACCCCGCCGCCGAACCGGCCCCGGCGGGCGGCCGGGGCCGGAAGTGCCGCCCGGGCCGTCGGTTCAGGCGGGCGGGCTCAGGATCCGTCGGGACGCAGGGCGCCGTGGGTGACCATGTCGATGGCGGCGTCGACATCCGGGGTCAGCCAGCGGTCGTCGCCGAGGGCGGGGACCCGTTCGCGGAGTCGGTGGTGGAGCGCGTCGGTGGCCTTGGCCAGGGGCAGGTCGCCCATGGTGGGTCGGGCGAGGTCGATGCCCTGGGCGGCGAGCAGGAATTGCACCGCGAGCACGATCTCGGCGCGGGAGAGGTTGTCGTCGAGGTTGCGCACCGAGGCCATGGCCATCGTGTTGTGGTCCTCCTGCCCGAACTTCTCCGGGCGCGAGAGCACTCCGGCCGGCATGGCGCGGGTCTGCATCTCGGGGATCAGGGCCGCTCCCACGGTCTGTACCTGCACCAAGCCGGAGTTGAGGCCGACCGGCGGGCCGGCGAGGTTGTCGGGGAGCCCGTAGCTCCACTTGGAGGCGATCAGGCGACCGGACAACTCGTGGGAGAGTACGGCGACATCGGTGATCTGGGCGTTGAGGGTGTCGATCGCGTGCCCGATCTGGGCGCCGTCCCAGTTGCCACCCATCACGAACTCCCAGGTGTGATCCGGGCGTTCGAACAGGAGTGGGTTGGACGTCGAGGCGTTGGCCTCGCGGGTGATGATGGTCTGGGCCTCGTCCAGTGTCTGGCGGGCGGTCGCGGTGATGTGCGGGGCGGCGCGGACCGAGACCGCGTCCTGCACGCGGGGGGACTTCTCGCCGTACCTCTCCCGGCCCTGTTCGGTCATCCACGCGCTGTCCCCGGTCAGTTCGCGCAGCCGGGCGGCCTCGTGCTCCTCGGCCGGGATGCGGCGTTCGGCGTGGGTGCGCTCGTCCAGCGAACCGGCCTCGGCGCGAGTGGCCTCCAGGAACAGGGCGAATGCGCCGCGGAATTGGTCCAGGAACCGTTCGGCCCGGTCGGCCGACGCCGTGTAGCGGGCCGTCAGCACACCGCTGCCGCTGATCAGCGGCAGCGTCTCGCCCGCCTCCAAGGGGAACTCGACCGGCAGACCGGCCTGGCGCAGGATCTCGGCCGCCCCGCGTGTGGGCCCCTCGCGCAGCCGGGCCGTGCCCGCGTCGCCGGTGAGCACGAGCCCCGCGGCGGCCATCGGCTGAAGGTCCCCGGTGCCCAGGGATCCGATCGAGGGCATCACCGGGGTCACGCCCGCGTTGACCAGCGCCAGCATGCGTTCGACCATCTCGGGCCGCACCCCCATCCGGGCCCGGGCCATCGCGTTCGCCCGCAGCACCAGGGCCAACCGGGCGACGCCGGGCGGGAGTTCCTCGCCGGTGCCGGCCGCGTGCGAGCGCAGCACCCGGCGTTGGAAGTCGCGCTGCTCGGCGTCGGTGAGGGGGCGGTCCTTGAGCGGACCCAGCGCCTGGTTCCAGCCGTACACGCGTTGGCCGCGGCTCAGCGCGAGCAACCCACCCTCGCGAGCCGCGCGCATGCGGTCGGCGGCGGCCGGCGCCAGTTGCACCGGTCCGGCGTTGCCGTGCAGCACCGCCCGCATCTGGGCCACGGTCAGGTGGTTCCCGTCGAGGGTGATTCCGGCCGCCTTCTTGCCGCCCGTGGGTGCGACCGCTTGCGCGGCGTGCCGGGGTGCGGGGCCGGCCGAGCCGGTCACCAGGGCCGAGGACACGGCGACGGCCAGGACGACTCCGGTCAAACGCCGGCGCCGCGCGGGGCCCGAGCGCCGGCGGGAGGCCGCCGCGTCGGGCCGGGATGCCGCACGGCGGAGAGAGAGGAAGACATTCACGTCATGGCCATCGACCGATCACCGGGATACTTGAATAGTCGGATGAACAGTGACATTCGAGACCGATCGCATCGCATGGGCCCGGCCGTCCGGGGTGGGTACGGACGGCCGAGGACGTCGGGCGGCGGCGCCGCCCGACATCCCGGTCGACTCAGCGGTGGGTGAACGACGGCGAGCGCTTCTCGGTGAACGCCGCCATGCCCTCCTTCTGGTCCGCCGTGGCGAACGTGGCGTGGAACAGCCGACGTTCGAAGCGCACGCCCTCGGCCAACGTGGTCTCGAAGGCGCGGTTGACGCTCTCCTTGGCCATCATCGCGATCGGGGCCGACATGCCCGCGATGGTCGCGGCCGTGGCCAGCGCCTCGGTGCGGAGGTCGGCGGCGGGGACGACGCGCGAGACCAGGCCGGCGCGTTCGGCCTCGTCCGCGTTCATCGTGCGACCGGTCAGACACAGGTCCATCGCCTTGGCCTTGCCGATCGCGCGGGTCAGCCGTTGTGAGCCGCCGATGCCCGGGATGACGCCGAGCTTGATCTCGGGCTGGCCGAAGACGGCGGTGTCGGCGGCGAGGAGGATGTCGCACAACATGGCGAGTTCGCAGCCGCCGCCGAGCGCGTAGCCGGAGACCGCGGCGATGGTGGGCTTGCGGACGTCGCCGAGTCGATCCCACGCGGAGAACCAGTCGGAGAGGTAGACGTCCATGTAGTCGTTGGGCTGCATCTCTTTGATGTCCGCGCCGGCGGCGAAGGCCTTCGCGGACCCGGTGATCACCAGAGCGCCGATGTCCGGGTCGCGGTCGAGCGTGGTCGCGGCGTCGACGACCTCGGCCATCACCTGCAGGTTGAGGGCGTTGAGCGCCTTGGGACGGTTGAGCGTGATCAGCGCGGTGCGATCGTGACGCTCGACCAGGATGGTCTCGTACTCGGTCATGCCGGGTGGTTCCCTTCGCCGGTGGCGGTGGCGGCTGCGGTGTGGTCCCTGATGGTGTGGATGACGGCGGAGAAGTCGCGCTCGGCGCCGCCGTTCTCGGCGAACGCCGCGTACATCTCGGCCGCGTGCAGGCCCAGTTCGGCGGACACGCCGCCCGCGCGGATCGCGTTGGCGGCCAGCCGCAGGTCCTTGGCCATCAGGGCTCCGGCGAAGCCGGGTCGGTAGTCGTGGTTGGCGGGACTGGCCGGTACCGGTCCCGGCACCGGGCAGTTCGTGGTCAGCGCCCAACACTGTCCGGAGGCGGCCGAGGCGACGTCGAACAACGCCTGGTGGGACAGGCCGAGGTGCTCGCCCAGCACGAACGCCTCGCTCACCGCGATCATCGTGGCGCCCAGGATCATGTTGTTGCAGATCTTCGCGGCCTGTCCGGCCCCGGGCGGACCGCAGTGCACGACGCGGCGCCCCATCGCGGTCAGCACCGGCTCGATCGCGGCGAAGTCCGCGTCGTCGGCGCCGACCATGAAGGTGAGCGTGCCGGCGACCGCGCCGACCACTCCGCCGGACACCGGCGCGTCCAGGGCGCGGCGCCCGGACGCGCGTACCGCCTCGTGCGCGGCGTGTGCGTCGGCGACGTCGATCGTCGAGCAGTCGACGAACACCGCGCCGGCGGGTGCGGCGGCCAGGAGGCCCTCCGGGCCCCGGTAGCAGTCCAGGACGTGTGCCCCGCCGGGCAACATGGTGATCACCACGTCCGCACCGGCGACGGCCTGCGCGGGCGACCCGGCGATCCGCACACCGCCGTCCCGGGCCTGCTCCAGGGCCTGTGGGGCCAGGTCGAATCCGGTGACGACGTGTCCGGCCGCGACCAGGTTGGCGGCCATCGGGCCGCCCATGTTGCCCAGCCCGACGAAGGCGATGGTGTCGGTCATCGGCCGGCCTCCGAGGTCGCGGACGCGAGTTGCAGGCTCGACGCACCCTCGGCCGGCGCCCGGAAGAAGCGGGCGACGTCCTCGGGCCGCACGGCCTCCAGCGTCGCGGGCGACCAGCGTGGCGCACGGTCCTTGTCGATCACCTGGGCGCGGATGCCCTCGACCAGGTCGGGCGCGCTCAGCGCCGCGCTCGACACCCGGTATTCCTGCTCCAACACGGCCTCCAGGGAGCCGAGTTCGCGAGCCCGGCGCAGGCTCGCCAGGGTCACCTTGAGCGCGGTGGGCGACTTGGCGCGGATCTGCTCGGCGGCCTGCTTCGCCGCCGGTTCCCCGCTGTCCTGGAGGCGATCGAGAATCTCCTCGACGGTGTCGCACGCGTAGCAGGAGTCGATCCAGGAGCGGCGCTCGGCGAGTTCGCCGGCCGGAGCCGGCTCGGTGAACCGCGCGACGACCTCCGCCGGGTCGCGCGTGGCCAGCGCCCCGATCACCGCGTCGAGCCGATGCGAGGGCACGAAGTGGTCGGCCAGGCCGCAGGCGATGGCGTCGCCGGCGCCGATCGCGGAGCTGGTCAGTGCCAGGTGCGTGCCCGACTCGCCCGGAGCCCGGGCGAGCAGGTGGGTGCCGCCGACGTCGGGAACGAACCCGATTCCGGTCTCCGGCATGGCGACCGTCGAGCGCTCGGTGACGATGCGCAGCGCGCCGTGCGCGGAGATGCCGACCCCGCCGCCCATCACGATGCCGTCCATGACGGCGATGTACGTCTTGGGGTAGCGGGCGATGCGGGCGTTGAGCCGGTACTCGTCGCGCCAGAAGTCCAGGCTCGCGGTGCCGCCGGCGACGGCGTCGGCGTGGATGGCACGGATGTCGCCGCCCGCACACAGGCCGCGCTCGCCCGCGCCGGTGATCACCACCAGCCGTACGCCGTCGTCGTGTTCCCACGCGGTGAGCGCGGCGTCGATCCGCCGAACCATGTCGTGGGTGAGCGCGTTGAGCGCCCTGGGCCGGTTCAGCACGATCCGGCCCATGGCCGCCTGCCGGTGGGTCTGTACCGGGTCCTGCTCGGTGGTGGGGGTCATCGGGCCGCTCCGATCAGTCCGCGCGCGACGATCACGCGCATGATCTCGTTGGTTCCTTCGAGAATGCGGTGCACCCGCAGGTCGCGCACGATCTTCTCGATGCCGTAGTCGGCGAGATAGCCGTACCCGCCGTGCAGTTGCAACGCGCGATCGGCCACCGAGAAGGCGGTGTCGGTGGCGAACCGCTTGGCCATCGCGGACAGTTGCGCCGCCCTGGGATCACCCTCGTCGAGCGAGGAGGCCGCGTGCCACACCAGCGTGCGGGCCGCTTCGAGTTCCGTTGCCATGTCCGCGAGTTGGAAGCGCAGGGCCTGCGCGTCGATGAGCCGCGAGCCGAACGCCGCACGGTCGGTGAGATGGCGCACGGAGGCGTCCAGTGCGGCCTGCGCGCCGCCCAGCGAGCATGCGGCGATGCCGATCCGGCCGCCGTCGAGGGCGCCCATCGCGATCCTGAACCCGTCGCCCTCGGCGCCGAGTCGGTGCGTCGCGGGCACCCGCACGCCGTCCAGGACCACCTGGCGGGTGGGCTGCGCGTGCCAGCCCATCTTGCGCTCGTTCGGCCCGAAGGACAGCCCGGCGCTGTCGTCCTCCACGACGAACGCGGAGATCCCGTCGGCGCCGTCCGCTCCGGTGCGCGCCATCACCACGTACACCGCGGAGGATCCGGCGCCGGAGATGAACTGCTTGACGCCGTGTAGGAGATAGTCGTCGCCGTCGCGGGTCGCGCGGGTGGTCAGCGCGGCGGCGTCCGAGCCGGCTCCCGGCTCGGTCAGGCAGTAGCTGGCCAGATCGTGCATCGAGCACAGACCCGGGAGCCAGCGTGCGCGCTGCGCCGGCGTGCCGTGCCGGTCGATCATCGAGGCGACCATGTTGTGGATGGAGTAGTAGGCGGCGATGGTCGGGCAACCACCGGCCAGCGCCTCGTAGATCAGTGCGGAGTCGAGTCGATTCAGCCCCGAACCGCCCCGATCCTCGCCGACGGTGATGCCGCCGAGGCCGAGATCGGCGCCCTTGCGCAGGACGTCGACGGGGAAGTGGCCGGTGCGGTCCCATTCGATCGCGTGCGGGGAGAGGTGTTCGCGGGCGAAGTCCCGGGTGGTCTCGACGATCGCGAGCTGGTCGTCGGTGAGTGCGGTCATCGGGTCAGTCCATCGTGGGGATGTCGAAGTTCGCGCTCTCGCGCGCGGTGGACGGCCAGCGCGACGTGATGGTCTTGGTCCGGGTGTAGAAGCGGATCGAGTCGGGACCGTGCTGGTTCAGGTCGCCGAATCCGGATCGCTTCCAGCCGCCGAAGGTGTGGTAGGCCACCGGCACCGGGATGGGCACGTTGACGCCGACCATGCCGGTGTTCACCCGGCGGCCGAAGTCGCGGGCGGTGTCGCCGTCCCGGGTGAAGATCGCCACGCCGTTGCCGTACTCGTGCTCGCTGGCCAGGCGCAGCGCGTCCTCGTAGGAGGCCGCGCGGACCACGGACAACACCGGGCCGAAGATCTCCTCCCGATACACCCGCATCGAGGGCGTCACGTGGTCGAACAGCGACGCGCCGACGAAGTAGCCGTCCTCGTGGCCGGGGACGTGCACGTCGCGGCCGTCGACGAGCAGCTCGGCGCCTTCGGCGACGCCGATGTCCAGGTAGCCGTGCACCCGTTCGAGTGCGTCCCGGCCGACCAGCGGGCCGAAGTCGGCGTCCGGGTCGTGGGAGGGGCCCACCCGCAGGGTGGCGATGCGCGCGACGAGCTTGTCCACCAGCGCGTCGGCGGTCTCGGCGCCGACGGGAACCGCCACCGAGATGGCCATGCAGCGCTCGCCGGCGGAGCCGTATCCGGCGCCGATCAGCGCCTCGACGACCTGGTCGAGGTCCGCGTCCGGCATCACGATCAGGTGGTTCTTGGCGCCGCCGAAGCACTGGGCGCGCTTGCCGTTCGCGGTGGCCGAGGTGTACACGTACTCGGCGATCGCGGTCGAGCCGACGAAGCCCAGGGCCTGCACGCGCGGGTCCTCCAGGAGCGTGTCCACGCTCTCCTTGCCGCCGTGGACCACGTTCAGCACGCCGGGCGGCAGTCCGGCCTCGAGGAAGAGTTCGGCCAGGCGCAGCGGCACCGAGGGGTCGCGCTCCGAGGGCTTGAGCACGAACGCGTTGCCGCATGCGATGGCCGGGGCGATCTTCCACAGCGGGATCATCGCGGGGAAGTTGAACGGGGTGATGCCGGCGACCACGCCGAGCGGCTGGCGCAGCGAGTGCACGTCGATGCCGGTGCCCGCGTTGTCGGTGAACTCGCCCTTGAGCAGGTGCGGAATACCGATGGCGAACTCCACGACCTCCAGGCCGCGTTGCAGGTCGCCGTGGGCGTCGGCGATGGTCTTGCCGTGCTCGGCCGACAACAGTCGGGCCAGCGACTCGCGTTCGGGTTCGATCAGTTGCAGGAAGCGGGCCAGGACCCGGGCGCGCCGCTGCGGGTTCCAGTCGGCCCAGGCGGGCTGGGCCCGCTCGGCGTCGTCGATCGCGGCCAGGGTGTCGGCGCGATCCGCGAGCGGAACGCGTGCCTGTACCCGCCCGGTGTTGGGGTCGTACACGTCGCCGAACGCGCCGGATGCGCCGAGGACGTGCTTGCCGCCGATGAAGTGGGAAAGCTCGCGGATCATGAACGACCTGTCTCTCGTCAGGTGCGATCCGGAGGCGGGGCATGGCCCGACCACGCAACGTCGGCGCGGGTGCGCGTGGTTGCCCGGGCGGGTCGACGTCGAAGTGGTCAGGAGAACCTGGGGAGTTCGACGTTCGCAGGATCATCCGGGGCGGGTGCGCAGGCCGGTGTCATGCGTGTTTGCTCCATCCTCGTGGACAACACGGATATACCCGCGGCCGGTATCCTGACTTCCGGATCTACGCACGATGCCCGCCTTCCCGGCCTTCGCCAGTGGCTTGGTGCTGCGGCAGCGCACTCCCCGGTCACAGTGGCGGGACCATGTCGGATTCGCACCGACTTCCCTGCACCGCGGACCTTGTTGTTGAAGACGATATAGTCGGACGTCCTAGTAAGTCCAGCCGGCCCGGTCCCGGTGACCGCGGCCGGCCGGGTGCCTCAGGGGACGGGCGGTGGCTTCCGGGCGTCGGGAAGGTTGGGTCCTGCGGGCGTCCCGGCGTTGTGCCGGCGTTCGGCGACGAGTCCGGTGACGAATTCCGTGGTGACCCGAATCCACACCGTTTCCGCGTCGTCGCCGTCGATTTCGGGGAGCAGGCGATCCAGGTGCGCCACGGCGGAGGCATCGCGGACCCGGGAGGCGTGGCCCGTCACCGTACTCGTCCAGCCGGTTTGTGCGGTGCGGTCGATGCGGTCGGCCTGGAACGCGACCACGGCGTCGAGTGCGGCCTTCGCGAGGGGCGAGTCGGTCGGAGCCCGAAACACCACGCACTCCCGGTCGAGGGCGAACGCCACCAGGTGCACGGCCGGAAGGGCGCCCTCGCTCACCACGACGCGGCCCAACCCCGCGCCCGCCATCAGGGCCAACGCCTCCTGGCGCCCGAGGGGGCGTTTCATCACGGCGTGTTCGCTCATGTCTCAACCCTCGAATCCCGCGCGGGCGCCGACACGGGGTCGAACGGCTCGTGCCGGTCGATTCCCGCATGTCGCGCCGGGCCCGACGCCCCGCGCGCTCGACCGCGCGTCCGCTCTCCCGGACCCTGACCTCAGCCTTCCGCGCGCCCGACGCCCACACCAGGGCCGACCGGCCCGGTCCCGCGGGCCCAACGGCCGGTTGCCGCCGGGACCGGGCCGACCTCGTGGGACGGGAACCTTGCGAACGCACGGAGGCGACGGCGAGTTCGCCCCGGGCGAGCCAGGAACGACGGGGCGCTGCGCGACCGGACGCAGCCCGGGGCAACCCGGCGCAGCGCGGACGCGGGCCTGAGCCCGGCCGCTTCCCCGGGCGATGGGTACGGCGGCCGGGCCGATCATGGGTGCGCACGGAGCGACGTCGATCGGGTTCGACCCCGTGGCTACGAGAGCCTGCCCGCTGCGCCGGCCCGCACGCCCGACTCTGCTCCTCGTTCGCAACGTCGGGCAGAGCCGTTCGGCCCGGTCGGTTTCGGCGAAGGTCCCTTCGTGTGCGCGCGACCGGGAGGGGACACCCCCGAGACGGAAACGGATGGGCGCACGAACGGTGCCTTGGCCACCGACGGAACCGGGCTCGGATCAGCGTTTGACATCGGCAAGTTGCTGCACGTGCGTTGCATGTGGTCGAGGGGTCTCCTACGCTCCAATCGGCTGCATGGGGACGTCGAACACAGGAGCGCGCGGCGGACCGCCGACCGGCTCGCCGTGAGGTCCGAGGGCGTACGTTCCCACGAGGACGCGCCCCGCTCGTGCCTCCGCACTCCGTCCGCGGCGTGCGTCGCGGGCCGAGTGGTCGGGCACGGATGCACACGCGACACCGGGCATCGGTGCGTCGTCGTCGGGTGTGGCCGCCCACGATGTGATCCGCGGGACGGGAGCAGGTGTGGGGCGGAAGCGAATCACCGCGGTTGCCCACCCTGCCGCGCCGCCGGCCCGATCCCGCCCGCCCATCCGGCCGCCGTGCGGCGACCGGACGCCTGCCAGGAATCCGAGGCACCGATGACCGACCTCGCATCGCTGCACGCCCACTACGCCGCGACCCCCGACGGCCGCCCCAGCCGCTACCAGGCATGGGAAGTCGGCCGCGCCGTGGGCGACTCGATCACCCCGGCCACCTGCGACCCCGAGTACCGGACCTGGATGGTCGCCCATCTGGCACGCCTGCTGGACCGAGGACGCCCCGACTCCGCGCTGCTGAGCCTGGGCTGCGGCAATGCGATGGTCGAGGCCGAGCTGGTGCGCGCGGGCCACCGGGTGCTCGCCGTGGACGCCCTGCCCGAGGCCGTCGACCTCGCCCACCGCAAAGGCGTGGACGCCGTCTGCGCGGACGTCCTGGTCTGGACGCCGCCGACCCGCGCCTGGACCGTCGTCTACGCCGACGGCCTGGCCGGCGACCTGCACCGGTACACCCGGGGTCTGGGCCCGGCCCTGGAACGCTTCCACACCTGGTCGCAGCCCGGCATCGGCAGCCTGGTCCTGTCCGACGACCCGCTGCACGTCGATCCCGACGTCCGGACCGACCCGGACGTTCCCGGCTTCTCCTGGCTGTGCGCCCTCGCCCTGGCCGACGAAGCCGAAGAGGCCGGCTTCCGGGACGCGACGACCGCGACGATCACCTACCGAGGCCCCCTGCCCGGCCCCCGCGACCGCGCGGTCGTCACGGCCCTCCACTGAGACGCGCCGGGAGTGGGCAGTGCGGGCCGGCCCGGTGCGGAGGAGCAGGCATTCCGGGTCGGCGCGCTCGTGGTGCGCGTCGCCGGTGTGCGGTGCCGGCACCGCCGGCGCGTTACCGCGTCATCGCCGCCCGGTAGGGCCGGAAGGACGCGCGCAGTTCCTCGGCGTACGACTCGGGCTCCTCGAACGCCGCGAAGTGCCCGCCGCGTGCGGGCTCGGTCACCCGCACGAGGTTCGTCGTACAGCGTCGCGCGCAACCGGGCCCGAAGGTCCTCGAGATCCGCGGCCGCGGTCCGGGACGTGAACGGTTCGGGGGCGAGGCAGAGCATCCGACATGCCACGCATGCCAGGCGCTGCCCGGTGGATCTTGGTGGGGCCGCGCCGCCGGGCATCCGCCCTTCGGGCTCCTCGCTGCGCGCGTCTCGCCGGCTGCGAACACGCCCACCGGTGGCGCAACACCGGTCCGGGGCCGAATCGGCCCGGTATCTGTGAGGTCCCTTGCTCCCGAACGAAACGGACCCCTCGTGCGAACCCGACTGCCGCACCGGCTCCCGATCCCCGAACGACGTCCACGCCGCGCCGGGGCGGCCCGAAGGCGTGCCCGCGTCGCCGCGGTGGCGGTGGCGGCGCTGCTGAGCGTGACGGCCGCCGCACCGCCGTCGGGCACCTCGGTGCGATCCGATGCCCCGGCCGGATCCGCGCAGCAGGTGCCGTCGTTCGTCAAGACGCTGACCCCCGAACTCGTCGCCATGATGCAGCGGCTGCGCGTCCCCGGCGCGATCGTGTCCATCCGTACCCCGGAGTGGGGCACCTGGACCACGACCCTGGGCACGGGCGACCTCGCCGACGGCACACCCATGCGTACCGCGGACCACATGCGGGTCGGCAGCATCACGAAGACCTTCACCGGGACGATCATCCTGCAACTCGTCCAGGCGGGACGGTTGTCGCTGGAGGACCCGGTGGCCGCGTTCCGGTCGGACGTACCCGACGGGGAACACATCACCATCCGCCAACTGCTCCAGATGACCAGCGGTCTGTACAACTACACCGAGGACCCCGACTTCAACCGCACTCTGGACGAACAGCCGCAGACCCCGTGGACTCCGGACGAGCTGCTTGCCATCGCGTTCCGGCATCCGTCGTACTTCCCGCCCGGCGGGGGATTCCACTACTCCAACACCAACACCGTGCTGCTCGGCCTGATCGCCGAGAAGCTCACCGGCCAACCGCTCGCCGAGCTGTTCCGACAGCACATCTTCCGCCCGCTCGGCATGTCCGAGAGCAGCCTGCCGAACGACTCCCGCCTGCCGCTCCCGCACGCCCACGGTTACGAGTTCATCGGGAATGTGGAGAGCCTGACCGCGCCGGTACTGACCGGCAAGGAAGCGGCCTGGGCGGATTGGTCGGCCGGCAATCCCAAGGACGTCACCGACGCGAACCCCTCGTGGGCCTGGGCGGCCGGCGCCGCGGTCTCCACCGTCGACGACCTGCTGCGCTGGGCCCCGGCGTTGGCCACCGGCACCCTGCTCAGCCCCGAGATCCAGCGCGAGCGGCTGAAGTTCGTGCCCGCGTCGGACCAACCCGGGGCGCCCACGTACGGCCTCGCCATCGCGGACTTCGCCGGCTTCCTCGGCCATGACGGCCAACTGCCCGGCTACAACAGCTTCGTAGGGTACAACCCGCAGTCCTGCGCAACCGTCGTGGTCCTGGTCAACCTCAACCAGTCGCCCGACGGCAACGCCCCGGCCAACGAACTCACCAAACTCATCCTGACGAAGGTCTTCCCCGGGTCGCCCTCGTAGCCTGCGCCCACGTGCCGCAGCCGATGGCCCGCGGCGGAGCCCGGCGGACTCCGCCGCGGGCCCGGGGCCGAACCCCCGGGGCCGAACCCGCGGGGCCGAACCCGCGGGGCCGAACCCCCGGGGCCGAACCCCCGGGGCCGAACCCCCGAAGCCCGAATCCCCGGGTCCGAAACCCCGGGGGAGCGGCGACTACCGTGCTCGTACGCACGTGCGCAGTGCGCGAGTCACCCGGGATGGGCGTTCAACGCGTGCTCGCCGGTGCGGAGTTCGCCGTCCGCGCCGAGCAGCGTGGCGCGCGTGGTCGGCGCCGCGGCGCGCCAGGTGGGGCGCAGGCCGAGGAGGAAGGCGTGTCGGTAGGCGGAGGCGATCGCCGCCGCACCCGCCTCGTCCAGTACCTCCGTGTCCATCAGGTCGAACGTCACCTCGACGACGTCGTCGGGCAGGGCGTTGATCCGCGCCACCAGATCCTTGCGCAGCCGGTGCGCGACGGACGCGTCCACGGTCCTCGGTACCACCACCCGCGCACGGCCCTGCTCCACCAGACACTCGCAGTCCCAGGTGTCGGCCACTGTCTCCCCCATCCCACGTCGAAGAACACGCCCGCAGGGGCGGGGCGTTCCGCTTCTTCGAGTCCACCGCACGCCGGGAGTCCCCGCACGGTCCGATACGCAAACGAGACGAAATCGAGGGCGTCACCGGGCCCGGCGGCGACCGGCCGGCCCACACCGGCACCTCCGACGGCCGCCGAAGCGTAGCCGGAGGCGGAGCACAGCGCCACGCGGATCGATCACGAATCCCGCTCCCGGGGTGTGAAGTCGGTCCCTGAAGCGGCCGAGTGCACACCGAGCGGTCGAATGGGGGCTCAGCCGTCACCCCGCGTCGTCACCCGGCGTCGTCCGCCGGCCACTCGTCGCCGCCCTCCCAGGCCACCCGGTCCCGATCGGTCGGGTCGAGGCCGAGCCGGGCGGCCAGATCGTCCAGCTCCCGGCGGCTGTGCAGTTGTCGGTAGGTGCCGTCGGCGAGCATCACCAGCCGGTACTCGTCACCCGGGCGATACGCCTCGACCACGAGGTCGAAACGGCCGTGCGCCTTGTCGCTCATGGTTTCCACGGTCGCGCACCCGGACCCGATCGGCCACCCCCGCCGGAGCCGCTCCGGCAGGTCCCGGGCGGCCCGTTCGCATCCTCCGCAGGGCCCGCCGGAGGGGGTCGATCGCCGCACACGCGACGCCCGGTGCCGCGCCAGCGGACGCGTGATGCCGGCCCCGATGCCATCCTGAGGAGAGTGCTCCTCGGGCGACACCGGAACACGTTCGAGCGGTGGAGGTGGCCGGGATGGGCGGAGCGGGACGAGTTGCACGACTGGTCTGCGGCCGGCGCGCCAAGTGGATCATTCTCGTGATCTGGATTCTGGTACTGGTCGTGGCCGGGCCGGCGGCGAGCAAGCTGATGGACGCGGAGAAGAACGACGCCTCCGCGTGGTTGCCCGGCAACGCCGAGTCGACCAAGGTCGTCGACCAGTCGAAGGCATTCCTGCCGCAAAACGTCACCGCGGTCGTGGTGTTCGCCCGCGCATCCGGTCTGACCCCGGCCGACGAGGCGACGATCGCCGCCGATGCCGCCCGGATGCGCACCCTCACCGACCACGGGATCGTCGGCGCCCAGGTACAGGGCCCCATCCCCGACCGCGCCGCCGCCCCGCGTGCCGCGCTGGTCCTGGTACCGATCACCTTCGGCGACAACGGCTGGAACAGCATCGCCAAGGCCGTGGACGACATCCGCGCGATCCTGGACGCCGATCCCGACACCGGGCCGGAATCCCACATCACCGGGCCGGGCGGCGTCGCCGCCGACAGCAGCGACGCGTTCGAGGGCATCGACGGAACCCTGCTGTTCGCGGCCCTGGGCGTGGTCGTGGTGATCCTGCTGTTCACCTATCGCAGCCCGACGCTGCTCCTGGTCCCGGTGTTCTGCGTGGTCGGCGCCCTGTTGGCCGCCCAGGCGGTGATCTACGTACTGGCCCGGCACGCGTCCCTGGTGGTCAACGCGCAGAGCGCGGGCATCCTGACCGTCCTGGTGTTCGGCGCCGGCACCGACTACGCGCTGCTGCTCGTCGCCCGCTACCGGGAGGAACTGCGTCGACACGAGGACCGACACGAGGCGATGGCACTGGCCCTGCACCGTGCCGGCCCCGCGGTGATCGCCAGTGCCTCCACCGTGATCATCGGCATGCTGTGCCTGCTCGCCGCCGAGATGAATTCCACCAACGGCCTCGGACCGGTCGCCGCCATCGGTGTCGCGGTGGCTCTGCTCGCGATGCTGACCCTGTTCCCGGCGGTACTGCTCATCGTCGGGCGGTGGATCTTCTGGCCCGTCATCCCGCACCTGGGCTCGCCCGAGCCGACCGAGACCGGCCTGTGGGCCCGGATCGGCCGGCGCATCGCCCGCCGACCGCGCGCCGTGTGGATCGGGACCTCGGCGATCCTGGCCGCGCTCTCCCTGGGCATGCTGGCCCTGAACTCCACCGGCCTCACCACCGCCGAGAGCTTCACCGACAAGCCGGACTCGGTGGTCGGCCAGGAGGTCCAGGCCCGCTACTTCCCGGCAGGAACCGGGCAACCACTCCAGGTGATCGCCGACGCCCGTTCGGTGGACGCGGTCCGCACATCGCTGGCGGGCGTGCCCGGGGTGGTCCCCGACAGCGTGCTGGTCCCGCCGGGGGTGCCGGCGGAGCGCGACGGGCGGTCGTACCTGGAGGCGACCCTGGTCGATCCGGCCGACAGCAGCGCGGCCCGGAACACCGTCGACGACGCCCGCTCCGCCGTGCACGCGGTGCCGCAGGCGGACGCGCTCGTGGGCGGCGGAACCGCGGCCCAGTTGGACAGCAACCGGGCCTCGGAACGCGACGAGAAGCTGCTGATCCCGGTCATCCTCGTGGTCGTGTTGATCATCCTGGGGCTGCTCCTGCGCGCCCTGGTCGCCCCGGTCGTGCTGATCGCCACCGTGGTGTTGTCCTTCACCGCGGCACTGGGCATCAGCGCGCTGGCGTTTCGGCACGTGTTCGACTTCGCCGCCGAGGACACCTCGTTCCCGCTGCTCGTCTTCGTCTTCCTGGTCGCCCTGGGCATCGACTACAACATCTTCCTGACCACCCGGGTGCGCGAGGAGAGCATCCGCGGCGACACTCGCACCGGTGCGCTGACCGGGCTCGCCGCGACCGGCGGCGTGATCACCTCGGCCGGGCTGGTCCTGGCCGGCACCTTCGCGGCCCTGGCCACCCTGCCGATCGTCGGATTCGCCGAAATCGGCTTCGCGGTGGCGCTCGGTGTGCTGCTGGACACCATGGTGGTGCGCTCGGTGGTCGTCACCGCCCTCATCCTCGACCTGCGCGAGCGGATGTGGTGGCCGAGCGCCCTGTGGCGCAGGGGCGCCCGGGCCGCGGACGCGCCGCCGAGTCACCGACGCAGCTGAGGATGTACGCCGGGCCGAGGTACGCGCCGGGCCTGCGGGTGGTCGGCGGCCCCGGGCCCGCCGACCACCCGGGGCTCACGCGGCGAAGCCGCCGTCCACGGCGACCGACGCGCCGGTGATGTACCGGCCGCCGTCACCCGCCAGGTGCGCCACGGTCGCGGCGATCTCCCACGGTTGCCCGTAGCGCCCGAGCGCCGTAAAACCCCGCTGCATCTCGGCCGAGGCTCCGTCGGCGGGGTTCATGTCGGTGTCGATCGGACCGGGGTGCACGATGTTGGCCGTGATGCCCCGCGGGCCCAACTCCCGGGCCAGCGACGTGGTCAGGCCGATCAGCGCGGTCTTGCTCATCGCGTACAGGGAGCCTCCGCCGACCGCGGCCCGCTCGGCCATGCAGCTGCCGATGTTGACGATCCGCCCGCCCTCGCCCATGTGCCGGGCGGCGGCCTGTGCCGCGACGAACGGTGCCCGCACGTTGATGCTCAGCACCCGGTCGACGTCGTCCAACGACAGGTCCTCGACCGCGCCGAGCACGCCGATCCCCGCATTGTTGACCAGGATGTCCAGCCGCCCGAACTCCGCCGCGGCCCGATCCACCGCATCGCGCACCGCGCGCGGGTCCGCGCTGTCGGCCTGCACCGCCAGGCCCCGCCGGCCCAGCGCCTCGATCCGCTCGACCACATCCGCCGCGCCCTCGGCCCCGTCCCGATAGGTCACCGCGACATCGGCCCCGTCCTCGGCCAACCGCAGCGCCACGGCCTCCCCGATGCCCCGGCTGCCACCGGTCACGAAAGCCACCTTGCCATGCAATACCGCAGTCATGTTCGCTCGTTCTCTCGATCGGATGTGCGACGGGATCGATGCTCCCGCGCCTCCGACAGGAAGTCCGGCGGCAATCGGACGTCGCGTTCACGCGGCCCGCGGGCGGCATCGGGACCGGCCCGCGGTGCGGGTCAGCGCAGGACGGCCGCCACCAGGTCGGTACCCATTGCCGTCAGGTCGGGCAGGTCGAGGGTGTATCGGATGTAGCGACCATGCCGCCGGGTCGTGAGCAGGCCCGCGCGGCGCAGCACGGCGAGGTGGCGGGAAACCTCCGGAGCCGACAACCCCCAGGCGTGGGCCGGTTCACCGGTGGTGTGCGGGCCGCGGGCCAGGGTGCGCAGCAGTCGCAGCCGTACCGGATGCGCGAGTGCCCAGGGCCCGTTCGCGCGCGGTGGCGTCGGTGGGCGGGGAGGGCGCGGCGAGGCGGTCTCGGCTGCCGCCGCACGTGGTGACCAGGGTGGCGGCCACATACGTTTCGTCGTCGATCCGGTCCACGTCGTCCAGTTCCTCGGCGAGGGTCGGCCGGGGCCACCGCCCGTCCGGCGCCGGCGTCGATCGACGACACCCGTCGACCGACACACCCGGCCCGACGGCAACCCGGCTTCCGCCCGTGGGCGGTAGACCGGACGGGGCACACCGCGGTGGCGGGTGGCCCGGGCGGGTATCGGCTCGCGGCCCGGTCGTGTGGGTGGACCGGCCGCCCCAGGAATCGACCCGCCGAGGAGCAAACCCATGGACCATCCCACCCGGCGCGGCGTGTTGACCGCCGCTGCCGCCACCGCCGTGGCACTGGCCACCGGCGCGCCTTCCGCGTCCGCCGTACGGCCGCTGCGACGGGGCCCGTCCGACGCCGGCCGGTATCCCGACGTGCTGACCGGGCATGCCGACACGCTGTGCCCCGAAGGTGCCACCTGGGACCCCGAGCGTTGCCGGTTCCTGGTCGGCTCGCTGCGCCACGGCACCGTCGTGGTCGTGCGGCCGGACGGCGGTACCGAGGTTCTGGTGGACGACCCGGACGTGCTCGTGTCGGTGGCCGGCCTGCACACCGACGCGCGCCGGGACCGGGTCCTGGTGACCGGTTCCGACCTCGGCGTGGGCGTGCGTTCCTCGCCCGCGACCCAGGGTCTGGCGGCCGGCCTCGGCGCCTACCATTCGGCCACCGGGAAGCGCCTGTTCCACGCGGACCTGGCGGCGGCGGCCGGCGACGGGAGCCCGCACTTCGTCAACGACGTGGCCGTGGACCGGCACGGGACGGCGTATGTCACGGACTCCTTCGCGCCGATCGTCTACCGCGTGGCGGTGGACGGCTCGGCCTCGGTGCTGGTCCGGGACGACCGACTGGCCGCACCGCCGGGGGGCTTCGGCCTGAACGGCATCGTCTGGCAGCAGGGTCCGGCGGGTGGACACCTGCTGATCGGCAAGTCGGACGACGGCACGTTGTGGCGCGTGCCGATCGCCGACCCCACGGCCGTTCGTCGGGTCCCGGTGACCGGAGCCGAGGAGGTGTTCGTCGGCCTCGACGGCCTGCTCGCCCGACCCGACGGCACGCTCCTGGGCGTCCGCAACCGCCTCGGCGGTGTCGGGCCCATCGACGCGCGGATCGAACTGCGCTCGCGGGACGGATGGCAGACCGCCGACCTGATCGCCGTACACCCCTCGCCCGATCCGGTTCCCACCGCTCTCACCCCGGGGCCCGACGACAGCGTGTACCAACTCTCCGGCCGGGTCGACCTCCTCCTCGCCGGTACCCCGAGCGACACCTTCGTCCTGCGCAGGATCTGAACCGAACGCCGGGCGCGCTCTCGCACATCGGCGATGCGTGGACTCCGGTGTGGTGGAGGCGGGTTCGTGCCGCCCACCGCGCCGGACGTCCCGGCGTCGGGCACCGGCCTGGCGCTCGTGGGGCCTCGCGCTCGTGGGGCTCACGTATCCGTTCGTCGAGGGTCGAGCGGGCCGGGGAGGCAGGCCCGGTCGCCGAGGAGACCGCCGGGGGCACCGCCACCGTACTCAGTCGATACGAACGTTCGTCGGTCAACGGACAGGGGCCGTTGCGTGCCCGGGGCGCCCCGGGTGCGGCGGGGCGTGACCCCGTTCGGTCCGGAATCGTGTGGATGGCTGGGCCAAGTGGTAGATACTGGGCAAATCGTCCTCGGTGTCCGGAGGGATCGAAGGGTGACGGAAGACGGTCACGGCGGGTCCGACCTCGAGCTGCCCGCGGAGTGGACGGGACCCCTGGTGCACGCCGTCTTCGACCAGAGTGCGATGGTCCTCGCGGCCGTCGACCCCGACCTTCGGATCATCGCCACCAACGCGACCGCCGAACATTTCCCGCGCACCCCGATGAGCCGAGGGGACGACATGCGGGCCGCCCTCGCCACCCTCGGCCTCGACCAGCTGGTGCCCGCCCTCGAAGCGGCGCTGTCCCCCGCGGGCCCGCTTCTGCGCAGATGGCAACCGCTCCCCGCGCGCGCCGCGAACGACGACCTCCCCCTGCACCTGGGCGTCGGCATCCTGCGCGTCGAGCGCACGCCGGGCCGCACCCTCGGCCTGCTCGTGACGATGAACGACACGACCGAGCTGGCGCGCGCCGAATCCCGCTTCGACGTGGTCCGCGAGGCCGCCGAGAGCATCGGCGCATCCCTGGACGTCGCCGAGACCGCCCGACAACTCGCCGACCTGGTCGTGCCGCGCCTGGCGGACCTGGCCGCCGTACACCTCGCCGAGTCGGTCCTGGCCGGCGAGGAGCCCGCGGTCGACCCGGCGACCGGCTACACGCCCGAGGTCCGCGCCGGGGTGGCCCAAACGGGCGAGGCATGGCCCGCGGCACTGGTCCAGGTCGGCGAACGCCTGCCCGTCCCGCCCGACATGCCGGAGATCCGGGCCATGGAGAGCGGCGCCACCCTGCTGATCCCGCACCTGGCCGTGCTCCCGGCCGACGCCGTGGGTGTCGTGCCCGACAACGCCCACAGTCTGCTGGCCGTACCGCTGTTCGCCCGCGGCCACGTGCTCGGCAGCGTGCAACTGTGGCGCACCGACCGCCGGGAACCCTTCGACGAGGGCGATGCCCGCCTGCTGGAGGAGATCGCCTCGCGCGCCGCGCTGAGCGTGGACAACGCACGTCGCTACACCCGCGAACGCAACGTCGCGCTCGCCCTGCAACGCAGCCTCCTGCCCGAGGAGGGCACCGACGAACCGGCCGCCGAGACGTTCGCGGCCTACCTGCCCACCTCCTCCTCGGCCGGGATCGGCGGCGACTGGTACGACATGATCCCGCTGTCCTCGCTGCGCCTGGCCTTCGTGCTCGGCGACGTGGCCGGGCACGGCCTCCAGGCCAGCGCGACGATGGGCCGCCTGCGTACCGCCGTTCAGGCGCTCGCCGACATGGACCTGCCCCCGGACGAACTGCTGACCCACGTGGACGACCTGGTCCAGCGTTTCCCGAGCCGGTCCGGCAGCGCCGCCGAGGTGGCCGGCGCCACGTGCCTGTACGTGGAATACGACCCCGTGACCGGCCGGTGCCGGATGGCCTCGGCCGGACATCCGCCGCCGGTGGTCCTGGGACCCGACGGGCGCGCCCGCTTCGTGGAGTTGGAGGCCGGCCCACCGCTGGGGGTCGGCGGCATGCCGTTCGAGATCGCCGAGATCGACCTGGCCCCGGGCAGCGTGCTGATCCTCTACAGCGACGGCCTGGTCTCCGGACCCGACCACGACCTCGCCGCGGGCATGCGCTGCCTTCGGGAGCGCATCGAACGCAGCGGCCTCGGCCATCGGGACCCGGGCGACGTCGGGCGGGAACTGCTCGACGCCGGGGCGGCCGGATCGCGCGACGACGACGCCACCCTGCTGCTGGCCCGGGTGCGCAAGCTGCCCGACCGGGACAGCGTGTTCTGGGAGTTGCCCGCCGACCCGGAGCACGTGGCGCGGGCCCGCGAGCTCACGACCGCGCAACTCGCCGCCTGGGACCTGGACCACCTCGTGTTCACCACCGAATTGGTCGTCAGCGAACTGGTCACCAACGCCATCCGCTACGGCGAACACGGCCCGATCACGCTGGGGCTCGTCCGCGGCCGGGACGTACTGATCTGCGAGGTCTCCGACCCCAGCAACACCCAACCGCGCCTGCGCCGCGCCCGCTCCACCGACGAGGGCGGGCGCGGTCTGTTCCTGGTCGCGCAACTCACCAGCCGCTGGGGGAGCCGCTACCAGCGGAGCGGTAAGACGATCTGGGCCGAGCAGGAGACCGCGCCGGCCGCGGACGTATGGGACCTGGGCTGACGCCGGTTCGCCCATCGTCGCTCGGGCCTTCGTGGGCCGCACCCGGCTCGTTGCACGAACACCGACCCCGGCCCGACGAGTCGCCGGGCCGGGGTCCTCGGTCGGCCTTCGGTGACCCGCCGGACACGGCCTAGGCGGAAGGTGTCGGGACGGCCGGGCGGACGGGGTGCTTGCTCATGACGGACACCCGGTTGAAGGCGTTCATGGTGATCGCGACCCAGATCACCGCGGAGATCTCGTCGTCGGACAGCACGGTCCGCGCCGCGGCGTAGGCGCTCTCCTGGGCGCCGGCGTCCGCGGGATGCGTGGTGGCCTCGGCCAGGGCCAGTGCGGCCCGTTCCCGGGAGCTGAACAGTGCGGTGTCGCGCCAGGCGGGCAGCACCGCCAGCCGTTGGGTCGTCTCGCCCGCGCGCAGGGCCGTTCGGGTGTGCAGGTCGAGGCAGAACGCGCAGGCGTTGAGCTGGGACACGCGGATGTTGATCAGCTCCACGAGCGGCCGGTCCAGGCCCGCCTCGGCGGCGACCTCCCGAACGGCCTCGGCGGTCGCGGCCAATGCCTTGTACGCCCGCGGGCTTCGCTTGTCGACGTACACCCGTCCGCCGGTGGTCGCCACTGCCACTGCCGCTTCCGTCACGTGCACTCCCTCATCGCGCGATCTCTCGTCGCTCGTCCTATCATCGATCCGGGATTTGTTGAAATTGGAACTTTATGGCGGGGAAAGGAAATGCGGATGACGGGTCAGGCCGTGGAACCCACCGTTCGAAACGTTGCCGACAGGCATCGCTACGAGATTCGGATCGACGGCGCGTTCGCCGGTCTCACGATGTACCGCGACCGGGGCGAGCAGCGCGTTTTCTACCACACCAAAATCGACGACGCCTTCTCCGGACGGGGCCTGGCCTCCGTACTGGTGCGGGAGGCGCTGAACGACGTGCGCGCCGCAGGAAAGCGGATCGTGCCGGTCTGCCCGTACGTCAAGCAATTCCTGGGCAAGCACGAGGAGTTCGCGGACATCACCGACCCGGTCACCCCGGAGATCCTGCAATGGCTCGACGAGGCAGCCAAGCAGGAGGCTGCCGGATAGCGGATGCGGAGCGGACTGCGGCGGATGCGGAGCGGACTGCCGCGGATGCGAACCAGGCTGCGGCGGATGCGGACCGGGGCTGCTCGGCGCTACTCGAGCGCTACTCGGGTGCCACGTCGGCGCTACTTCGGCGCGCGGGTGGGGCGGGACTCCTTCTTGCGCTCGACGGGCCGGCCGCCCGTGGACCTGGTGATGTCGGCGGTGGCGGCCAGGAGCCGCTTGCCGGCGCGGGCGATCTCGGCGCCGCGCAGCGGTTTGGCCATCAGCAGGGAGAGCACGACCGAGGTGCGTCCGTCGGCGTCGAACGCGGGGGCGGAGATCGTGTTCACGCTGTAGCGGGTGCGGTCGTCGAGACGTTCCGGCAGCGAGTCGATGTGGCTGAGCTCGGTGTAGAGCAGGGTGACCGCCTCCTGCTGGGACGCGGAGAGGTCCTCGCGCATCAGCCCGTACAGCGCCTCGCGCAGCCGCATCGACGCCGTGCTCTCGCGATGCACGTCGTAGCCGCGCCGGCGGATGGTCTCCAGCTCGCCGATCAGTCGATTGCGGAACTCCTCGTCGGCGCGCGGTGCACGATCGAGCCAGGCTCGGATCTCGTCCTCGCCCGACCAGGCGACCTGCACCGCGCCGTACGGCGGCACCAGGGGGATGCGCAGGCCGCTCCCGAAGGCGTCGCCGGGGGATCGTGGCCCGGCCGCGTCCACGACCGTGATCGTCTTGCCGTCGTGCACCGCGGCGGTACACGGTACGCCGAACTCCTCGGCCAGGGAGACCAGATGGTGCTGCGCGGCCCGCGCGGCCGGGAACGAGCGCTCGGCGGAGTGGCCGACCGCGATCAGCGCGGGCCCCAGCGAGTACCCGGTCGGCGTGTGCAACAGGTAGTGCGCGTCGGCCAGTCGGCGCACCACCGCATGGCAGGTCGCCTTGCTGATCCCGCTGTACCGGATGATCTCGGTGAGCGTGAACTCGCGGCCGGGATGGGCCGAGAGCAGGTCGAGCACGGCGATCACCCGGTCGGTGGGCGGCGACGCGGATCGATCGCCCGAGTCGGCGGGGGCGTGCCCGGGCGGGAGGGGCGGCTGGGGCATGGTCACGTGGCGCTCCACCAGAGGCTGAGTGCGGTGCGGCCGAGGAAGTCGTCGCGATCCGCGGGGGAGAGTCGGCGTGCGGCCCGCCGGCCCAGGGCGACCATAGCCGGATACGGCGAGCCGGCGGTCTGCGGGTGGTCCGACCCCCACACCATCCGGTCCGCGCCGAATGTCTGCGCGAGCCGGTCCACCAGGTCGGCCGGGTCGCCCTGGGCGGCCGCGAGGTTCAGCACGTGCGTGGAGACCTTGACCCGCATCGCCGGGAGGGCGGCCAGGTCGAACAGCGGAGCCGCCGCGGCGAACGGGGTGCCGCCCGTCAGGTCCACGAAGCCGCAGTGGTCGAGGGCCACCGCGACGTCCGGGTGCCGGGCGACGACCGTGCCCAGCCGGGGCAGTGCGTCGGGGAACAGCACCGGGACCACGGTCAGTCCGAGCTCGCCGGCCAGTGCCCACACCTCGTCCGCGCGCCCGTCCTCCAGCCAGCTCGGCCGGTGTCCGTGTGCGCCGAACGTCCGGACCCCGCACAGGAGTTCGCCCGCCCGGCGGGCGAGGGCGGCGAGGGCGCCGGCGGGGTCGGCGGAGTCCATGTCCACCGCGCCGACCAGGGCGAATCGGTCCCGGTCGGCCCGCACGACGTCGATCGCGTACGAGCAGTCGTAGCCGTAGGCGCCCACCGCCTGTACCACCACCGCGCGGTGCACCCCGCCCGCGCGCATCGCGGCGGCCAGTTCGCGGGCGCCGACGTCGTCCGCGTGGAACCAGGGGCTGCCGACCCCGGAAGGCGCGAGCGGAAAGCGCTCACGGTCCGCCGACGCTACGTGCACGTGGGCGTCGACCACCAGGGGTGTCCGGATAGTCGGATCAGCAGGTCGCATAGTCGAATCCTAGGAGTCCGGGCCCGCCCGGGACAATGTGGCACCGCCTGAAGACGCACGATCGGTTCGAATACTCGTACTTCATTGATGGCTATTTCGAACACGGCTAAGGTGAGGCGCGCCGTCGACCACGGCGAACAGCAGGAGAAGGAGAGCATGATGCCGCCGACCCCCGAGGACATCACCCGTGCCCTGGAGCCGCTGTCCACGGTGCTCGCCGCCGACGACTTCCGCCTGGAGGTGAGCTGCACCGGCGCCCACGACGTCACGCTTACCGTCACGGCCGGCCCCACGGCGTGCCCGACCTGCCTGGTGCCCAAGCACATCACCCGGCGGATGGCCGAACAACACCTGAACGCACTCGCCCGCGCGCAATGGCTCGTCGAGATCGCCTATCCGAGCGACGCGGGTGGGTGACCGGGGGCGACGACGCGGTGCGGTCGCGGCTCGGTTGTGTTCGGTTGTGCTCGCGCTTGCCTGTGCTCGGCTGTGGTGGGTCGGGCGGGGTCGAATGGGTCGGGCGAGGACGGTTCCGGCGGGGGCCGCGTGCGGCGCTCTCCGCAGTCGGGGTCGGGCGCGCGGGGCGGGTGTGCGGCCGCGTGGGGTGTCGCCGCTACGTGCGAGGGCTGCCTTGCCGGTCGGGGCCTGTGTTTGGGCTGTGCTTGCGTTTGCCGGTGCTTGGCGGCGGGTGGTGGGCGACGCGGAGTGGGTGTGGATTCGGGCGAGGACGGTTCGGGCGGGGGCCGCGTGTGGCGCTCTCCGCAGTCGGGTCGGGGTGCGCAGGGCGGGTGTGCGGTCGCGTGGGGTGTCGCCGCCACGTGCGAGGAGCTGCCTTGCTGGTCGGGGCCCTGGGCTCGGCTGTGCTCGTGCTCGCTCGCTAGGCGGTGCGGGGCCGTGCTCGGCCGGGGTCGGTCAGGCGAGGTCGAGTGGGTCGGTGAGGATTCGGGCGAGGACGGTTCCGGCGGCGCCGCGTACGGCGCTCTCCGCCGCCAGGGTCGAGGCGCGCAGGGCGGGGGTGCGGCCGCGTAGCGTGCCGCCTCCGGGCGCGAGGGCCGCCTCGATCGGCGGGATGAGCCACGGCGCGAGGCGGGCGTGCAGGCCGCCGAGCACGATCGTGTCCGGGTCCAGGAGGTTCACGGCCCCGACCAGGGCGACGGCCAGCCCGCGTCCGGCGGCACCCACCGCGAGCACGGCTTCGTGGTCGTGGTCGTGCAGACGCCGGATCAACTCGGCGAGTCGGGTTTCGGACCGATCGCTCGCAGCGGATACGCCCGCCGCCCCCAGCACCGCGTCGAGGCCGGCGACCCGTTCCAGGCAGCCGGTCCCGCCGCAGCGGCACGCGGGTCCGTCGGGGTCGACCACGACGTGGCCAAGTTCGCCGGCCGCGCCGTGGGCGCCGCGGAAGAGTTCGCCGTCGACCACGATGCCGGCGCCGATGCCGGTCTCGCCGGAGAGGTACAGATAGCTGCCGGCGCCGCGCCCCGCGCCGTACCAGAGTTCGCCCAGCGCGCCGAGGTTCGCCTCGTTGTCCACCGTGACGCCGAGCGCCTGGGCAGGGAGCGCGTCGGTGAGCAGCGCTGCGGCGGGTACGGCCTCCCAACCGAGGTTGGGCGCGTTGACCCGGTCCTCGACGATGACGCCGGGCAGGGCGACGGCCGTTCCGACCACGTCGAGACCGGCGGTGGCGGCCCGGTCGGTGATCCGGCGGGCCAACGCAGCCAGGGCGGCGACGGTTTCGTGCGGTTCGCGGCCCCGGTTGTCGCAGACGAGGCTCTCGCGCACACGCACCGCGCCGGTGGGGTCGAGCACGCAGGCCGCCAGGTAGTGCCCGTTGACCTCCAGGCCCAGGCCCGCGACCGGTCCCGGGGCGAGCGACAGCGGCGCCCCCGGGCGCCCACGGGTGCCTTCGCGCACCGGCAGCGCACCGGTGACCAGGCGCAGTTCCTCCAGCGTGGCCACCTGCGCGGTCACGGTGGTCTTGGTCAGCCCGGTCAACTCGGCGAGCCGGGCACGAGTGACCGGCTGATGCCGAGCGATCTCGCCGAGGACCAACACAAGATTGCGCTCACGCATGGTGCCAACGCGCGTCGGCCGAAACGGCGTACTCATGCCGACAATCCTCGCACCGCCCCTGCCCCCGCCGACCCCACCCACCTCGCCGCATCCGCCCCACCCAGCAGCCGGCCATCCTCGCCGCACTCGGCCCGCACGCACCGCACCCGCCGAACACCTCCCGCGCCGATCGCCCGACATACCAACCCGGCCGAATCCGCCGCGCAGCGTCCCGCCCCGCTCGCCGCGCCGCGTCCCGCCCCGCTCGCCGCGCCGCGTCCCGCCCCGCCCCGCTCGCCGCGCCGCGTCCCGCCCCGCTCGCCGCGCCGCGTCCCGCCCCGCTCGCCGCGCCGCGTCCCGCCCCGCCCCGCTCGCCGCGCAGCGTCCCGCCCCGCTCGCCGCGCAGCGTCCCGCCCCGCTCGCCGCGCCACGTCCCGCCCCGCTCGCCGCGCCGTGTTGTGCCCCATGCAGGCGGTTGGGCGGGTGGGGGTGGTTGACAGGGTGGGGTGGGTGGGGTTTGGTGTGAGAGTTTAGTCCAGTGGGTAGACTTATTTGGGTGGAGGGACTTTGAGCGTCTCGGTGCCGCGGCCGGGGGATCGATTCAGTTTCGGGTTGTGGACGGTCGGGTGGCAGGCGCGTGATCCGTTCGGCGATGCCACTCGGGTGCCTGTCGAGCCGGTCGAGGTCGTGCATCGGCTGGCCGAATTGGGGGCGTATGGGGTGACGTTCCACGACGACGATCTGGTCCCGTTCGGCGCCGACGAGCACGTCCGGGACAAGCGGATCGCCGCTTTTCGTGCCGCGTTGGATGCCACCGGCCTCGTGGTGCCGATGGCGACCACGAACCTGTTCACGCATCCGGTGTTCAAGGATGGTGCGTTCACCGCGAACGACCGCTCGGTACGCCGGTTCGCGCTGCGCAAGGTGATGCGCAACCTCGACCTGGCCGCGGAACTCGGCGCGCGCACCTACGTGTTCTGGGGCGGACGCGAGGGCAGCGAGTCCGACGCCGGCACCGACGTACGCGCCGCACTCGACCGCTACAAGGAGGCCGTCGACATCCTGTGCGGCTACGTCCGCGACCGCGGTTACGACCTGCGGTTCGCGCTGGAACCCAAGCCCAACGAGCCGCGTGGCGACATCTTCCTGCCCACGGTCGGCCATGCCCTCGCCTTCATCGAACGCCTGGAACACCCGGACATGGTGGGCGTGAATCCCGAGGTCGGCCACGAACAGATGGCCGGGCTGAACGTGGTGCACGGCGTGGCGCAGGCGCTGTGGGCCGGCAAGCTGTTCCACATCGATCTCAACGGCCAGCACGGACCCAAGTACGACCAGGACCTGGTCTTCGGCCACGGCGACCTCAAGAGCGCCTTCTTCCTCGTCGACCTCCTCGAACACGGCGGCTACGACGGCCCGCGCCACTTCGACTACAAGCCGCTGCGCACCGAGGACGCCGACGGCGTCTGGGCCTCGGCCGCGGCCAACATGCGCACGTACCTGCTGCTGCGCGAGCGCGCCCGCGCCTTCCGGGCGGACCCCGAGGTCCGCGAGGCCATGGCCGCCGCGGGCCTGGATCGGCTCGCGGTGCCCACGCTCGCCGCCGGCGAGACCTACGCGGATCTGGCCGGCGACGACTTCGACCCGGCCGCGGCGGCCGAACGCGGCCTGGGTTACGAGCGGTTGGACCAACTGGCCGTCGAGCACATCCTCGGAGCCCGCTGACATGCCCGCCGCCCGCACCCTCGTCGCCGGCGTCGACTCCTCCACCCAGTCCTGCAAAGTCGTCGTCTGCGACGCGGACACCGGCACGGTGGTGCGGCACGGCCGCGCCCCGCACCCGGACGGCACCGAGGTGCCCCCGCAGGCGTGGTGGCAGGCGCTCGGTCGCGCGATCGAGGACGCGGGCGGCCTGACCGACGTCGCCGCCGTGGGCATCGCCGGCCAACAACACGGCCTGGTCTGCCTGGACGAGGACGGCGAGGTGGTTCGCGACGCACTGCTGTGGAACGACACCCGCTCCGCGCCCGCCGCCGCCGACCTGGTGCGTGAACTCGGCGGCCCGAAAGCCTGGGCCGACGCCGTCGGCAGCGTCCCGGTCGCCTCGTTCACCGTGACCAAACTGCGCTGGCTCGCCGAACACGAACCCGCCCACGCGGCCCGCGTGGCCGCGGTCTGCCTGCCCCACGACTACCTCACCTGGCGGCTGACCGGCAGTCGCGACCTCGCCGACCTGGTCACCGACCGAGGCGACGCGTCGGGCACCGGCTACTGGTCGCCCGCGACCGGCGCCTACCGCGAGGACCTGCTGCGCCTGGCCTTCGGTCGCACACCCGTGCTGCCCCGGGTACTGGGACCCCGCGCCCCGGCCGGACACACCGACCGCGGCACGCCGGTCTCCGTCGGGACCGGCGACAACATGGCCGCCGCCCTGGGCCTGGGCGCGGCGGGCACGGACATCGTCGTGTCCCTGGGCACCTCCGGCACCGCGTACGCCCGCACCACCCGGGCCACCGCCGACCCGACCGGCGCCGTCGCCGGCTTCGCCGACGCCACCGGAGCGTTCCTGCCGCTGGTGTGCACCCTCAACGCGGCCCGGGTGCTCGACGCCGCCGCGCACATGCTCGGCGTGGACCACGCCCGGCTCGCCCGACTCGCCGTGTCCGCCCCGCCCGGCGCCGACGGCCTGGTGCTCGTGCCGTACCTGGACGGCGAACGCACCCCCAACCTCCCCGACGCCACCGGCGCCGTGCACGGCCTCACCGTGCGTACCGCCACCCCGGCGCACCTGGCCCGGGCCGCGGTGGAAGGCATGTTGTGCGGACTGGCGGACGCCCTCGACGCGCTGGCCGTCGCCGGCGTCGCCGGTGAGCGGGTCGTGCTCACCGGCGGTGCCGCCCGGTCCGCGGCCGTCGCCGAGATCGCCCCCGCGCTGTTCGAACGCCCGGTCGTGCTGCCCGAGGCCGCCGAGTACGTCGCCCTCGGCGCGGCTCGCCAGGCCGCCTGGGCCCTGGCCGGAGACGGCGCCCTCCCGCCGACCTGGCACCGACCGCACACCGTGCTGACCCCGGACCGCTCCGACGCCGCCGTCCGCGAACGCTACGCGGCGGCCCGCGGGCGTCACCTCGACCGGACCGAAAGTCGGCCGGGGTCGGGCGCGTTCACTTCCGCCGCGCCGCGCTGATTTCGGTCACGTGCGGTTGCGGCCGAGGAAGTCGCGGATGTGGGCGGCGATTTCGGGACCGTGGGTTTCCAGGGCGAAGTGGCCCGCGTCGAGCAGGTGGATCTCCGCGTCCGGCAGGTCGCGGGCATAGGCACGGGCACCTTCGGCGCCGAAGATCTCGTCGTTGGCTCCCCAGGTGATCAGCGTCGGGGGTCGGTGCGTGCGGAAGTACTCCTGGAACGTCGGGTAGCCGTCCAGGTTGAACTGGTAGTCCCAGAACAGTTGCAGCTGGATCTCCTTGTTGCCCGGCCGATCCAGGTAGGCCTGATCGAGGTTCCAGGCGTCCGGGTCGATGCGGTCGAGCCGGTCGGAGGGGACGCCGTGGGTGTGTTGCCACCTGGTGGCGTCGGCTTCCAACAGTTTGCGGACGTCGGATTCGTGGCCGGCGCGGTCCTTGGCGTGGGCGAACAGGACGTCCCAGAAGGGCGTGAAGCCCTCCAGGTAGGCATTGCCGCTCTGGCTGATGATCGCCGTGACGCGCTGGGGGTACGCGGAGGCGATGCGCAGGCCGATGGGGGCGCCGTAGTCGTGGATGTAGAGCGCGAAGCGGTCGAGTCCGAGTCGGTCGAGCAGGGCCAGGGTGACGTCGGTCAGTGCGTCGAAGCTGTACGCGAAGTCGTCGACGGACGGCATCGCGGATCGGCCGAAACCGATGTGGTCGGGTGCCACGAGGTGGAAGTCGTCGGCGAGTTCGCGGATCAGGTCGCGGAACATCGCGGAACTGGAGGGGAATCCGTGCAGCAACACGATGGTCGGGGCCGCCGGGTTCCCGGCTTCGCGGTAGAAGACGGGCAGACCGTTGATCTCGACGGTGTGGCTGCGCACGACGCGGGCGTCGGCGGTGGTGGTGGACTCGGTGGCGGCAGTGGCAGTGGCAGTGGTGGCGATGGGGTTCATGGCAGTGCTCCGATGTCGATGTGTCGTGGGGCGGGTCCGGTCGTCGGCATGACACCCGGCCCGCTTTTTCTAATGCGGAGGTGACTGCATGAACATTAGAGGCGAACTGCCTAATGAGTCAAGATGAGTTGAAGCATTAGAAACTTCGGGCGGGTGGGTGTGCGCTACTGCCCGCTCGGATGCTGCTTTGTCGGCGCGTCGAGGTGGGCGCTCGGCTCGGTCGGCTCAGCCTTTGCCCTCGCCGGCGGGTCCGGTGGTCGGCAGCGGCTGCTCCGCCCAGATGACCTTGCCCTCCGGGAGGTAGCGGGTGCCCCACCGCGCGGCCACCTGGGCGACCAGGAACAACCCTCGGCCTCCCTCATCCGTCGTCGCCGCGTAGCGCATGTGCGGTGCGGTACTGCCGCCGTCGGTGACCTCGCAGATCAGGCTGCGGTCGCGCAGCAGCCGTACCCTGATCGGCTCGGTGCCGTAGCGAATGGCGTTGGTGACCAACTCGCTGAGGATGAGTTCGGTCCCGAACGACAGGTCCTCCAGCTGCCATTCGTCCAGTTTCGCGGACACCGCGTCGCGCATCCCGGAGACGGCGGCCGGATCCGCGGGCACGTCCCAGTCGGCCACCCGGTCGGGCCCCAGGACGCGGGTGCGGGCGATCAGCAACGCCACGTCGTCCTTGGGGCGCGAGGGCAGGAGCGCCTCCAGGACGGCCAGACAACTCTCCTCCGGCGACCGGCCGGCGTGCGCCAGGGCCCGGCGCAGCAGGTCCATCCCGACGTCGAAGTCCCGGGTGCGGTCCTCGATCAGGCCGTCGGTGTAGAGCACGAGCGAACTGCCCTCGGCCACCTCGAATTCGGCGGTCTCGAACGGCATGCCGCCCAGTCCCAACGGCGGCCCGGCCGGCAGGTCGGGAAACTCCACGCGGCCGTCGGGGTCGACCAACGCCGGCAGCGGGTGTCCGGCCCTGGCCATGGTGCAGCGTCGGGACACCGGGTCGTAGATCGCGTACAGGCAGGTGGCACCGATGATGCCGGAGCCGACCGCGGAATCGGTCTCGTCCTGGTCGATCCTGGCGACCAGGTCGTCCACGTGATCCAGGAGTTCGTCGGGGGGCAGGTCGAGCGTGGCGAAGTTGTGCACGGCGGTGCGCAGCCGTCCCATGGTCGCGGCGGCGTGCAGACCGTGGCCGACGACGTCGCCGACGACCAGCGCCACCCGGCACCCGGAGAGCGGGATCACGTCGAACCAGTCGCCGCTGACCCCCGATTGTGCGGGCAGGTAGCGGTGCGCGACCTCCAGGGCGCTCTGCTCGGGCAGGGCGCGCGGCAGCAGGCTGCGTTGCAGGGCCACCGCGAGGGTGTGTTCGCGGGTGTAGCGGCGAGCGTTGTCGATGCTCACGCCGGCGCGGGCGACCAGTTCCTCGGCCAGGGACAGGTCCTCCTCGTCGAACGGCTCGGGCCGCTCCAGGCGCCAGAAGTTGGCCACGCCCAGCACGGCGCCCCGGGCCTGGACCGGGACCGTGATCAGCGAATGGATGCCGTACGCGACGATCTCGGCCGCTCGTTCCGGATCCTGCGCATGCCATCCGGTCGCGGTGGACAGGTCGGCGACGATCTCGGGTCGGCCGCTGCCGAGTCCGCGCGCCTGCGGGGTCGAGGAGACGAAGTCGATGAGCATGCCGCGCGGGTACAGGGGGTGGTCGTCGCGGATGCCGCGGACGGCGATCCGGCGCATCCTGGCGTCGTTTCCGGTGGGCTCGCCGCCCGCCAGGACCGGGTCGGCGACGTCGATGGTGGCGAAGTCGGCGAACCGGGGGACCGCGATCTCGGCGAGTTCCTCGACCGTGCGCACCACGTCGAGGGTGGTGCCGATGGATCCGCCGGCGTCGTACAGCAGCCTGAGTCGCCTGCCCGCCGTCTCGACCTTGCCGGCGAGGGCCGTCAGCTCCGTGGAGTCGCGGATGGTGGCGACCGTGCTCCTGGGGCCGCCGTGACGGTCCGTGGGCCGCTGGTTGACCGCCAGCAACCGGCCTCCGGCGAGGTGTACCTCGTCGGTGACCAGGCGACCGGAGGCCAACAGTTGCGCCATGCCCGGGTCGAGGTCGGGCAGGTCGGTGATCCGCCGGCCCTCGGCGCCGGGTGGCAGGTCGAGCAGCCGGGCGGCCTCGTCGTTGGCCAGCAACAGGCGGGTGTCCCCGCCGACGATGAGCACACCTTCGCGGACGGCGTGCAGCACCGAGTCGTGGTGCTCGTACATGCGGGTCATCTCGGCGGGGTCCAGGCCGTGGGTCTGGCGCCGCAACCGCCGGGTCACCAGCGCGGTTCCACCGGTGGCCACCGCGAGGCCGGCCGCGGCGGTGCCGAGGATGATCGGCAGC
Organism: Embleya sp. L77; assembly: GCF_055557415.1. Taxonomy (NCBI): domain Bacteria; kingdom Bacillati; phylum Actinomycetota; class Actinomycetes; order Kitasatosporales; family Streptomycetaceae; genus Embleya; species Embleya sp. L77. The sequence continues at coordinate 818,659 of NZ_CM145710.1, read as the reverse complement.
TGCCGGTCGAGCACGCCGTTCACGTTCTCGACCCTGAGGCCGGCGATGACCACGCCGTGCACGGTACCGGCGGCATCCATCACCGGCGCGACCGCCTGTTCCTCGTGGCCGAGCGGGCCGTGGACGCTCTCCACGAGGGTGCGGCCGGCCAGCGCCGGTTCGATGGTGGCGACGACGCGCTGCCCGATCAGTTCCGGTCTGGGGTGGGTGTAGCGGATGCCCTGGGTGTCGGTGACGACGATGAAGTCGACGTCGGCGTCCCGGCGGGCGGCCTCGGTCAGCGGTTGCAGCACGCTGCTGGGGTCGGGGGACTCCAGCGCGGCCACGAGGCCGGGGGAGTGCGCGAAGGCCTGGGCGACGGAGATCGCTCGCTGCCGGGCTTCCTGGTCGTTGTCGTACCGGGACTGGAGCACGAGTGCGAGCACCGCGCCGGCCACGAGCAGGAGCACGACGGCCACCTGCAATACGAAAACCTGCCCGGCGACGCTTCTCGGGCGCCGGTCGGACGGCGACTGAACCGATGCGCCCCGGAATCGGCCGAAACTGTCGGCCATGTCTATCGTTCTACCCCGCTCGGCCGACTCTGACCAAAGGGGACACTCGGGTGGGGCAGCCGGCGACGGCGACACGGTCGGCAACGGGGCGGTCGGCGGCGGCGACGGCCACGGTGACGCGGTCGGCGGGGTGGTGGGCGCGAGCCGCCGGGCGCGCGGCAGGATCTTCCCGACGCGGCCGGCGCGCGTCCGCGGCCGAAGCGGCGTCCGCGGCCATGCGCACGCCCGGCCGTTCCGGCCCGGGTGAGCCGAGCGCGGGTGAGCCGGGCGCGGGCGGCGCGCCGGACCTCCGTGCGACCTCCACGTGACGCGTCACCGTACGGCGACCGCGGCCCGGTCGCGGATGCGGCGGCCACTCCGGAGGTCTGGTGGACGCTGCCCGACGGCGGCACCGCCCCCGCGGCGCGAGACCCGCCTGCACGCATCACCCATGGTGGAGTACTCAGGACCGATGGTGGTGACCCGGCGCGTTCCACGGGTTGCAGGCGATCCTGTCCGCGGGACCAGGCTCGCCGACCGGCCGCATGAACCGGACTCCCGAGCCGGCCGCACGAACCAGGCTCACGAACCAGGCTCACGAACCAGGCTTGTGAGCCGGCCCCACGAGGCGTCGCGGCCCGCTCCCGTCGCACCCGCGACCAAACCCGGCTGCGACGCCTCAGGGTGCGTCCCGTCGGTCGCGATCAGGCCGGCGGCGAGCCGGGGGGCTGTGCTGTGGTCAGGGCGGCGCTTACCGCGTCGTCGGAGAGGGCCGCGACCTGGAGGTGGATGCGGGCGATGTGCTCCAGGCGGCCGGGGGTTTGCTCGTGCGTGCGCAGGTGGGTGGCCAGGGAAGCGACGGTGCGGGAGGTGAAGAGGCCGCGCACGGTCGCGGTGTCGGGGCCGAGGGTTTCGCGGAGTCGGCCGACGATGGCCGTGGCCAGGATCGAGTCGCCGCCGAGGACGAAGAAGTCGTCGTCCCGGCCGAGTTCGCGGGTGCCGGCGGGCAGCGCCTCCTGCCAGATCGACGCGATCAGGCGTTCTAGGTCGGTGCGCGGCGGCTCGGGCGGGGGTCCGGCGGGGCCGCGTGCCCATAGGAGCGCCAGCGCGCGGCGGTCGATCTTGCCGTTGGCGGTCAGCGGGAGTTCGTCGACCAGGGCGATGTGCTCGGGGATCATGTGGGCCGGCAGCGACTTCTCGGCCGCGTCGCGCAGGCGGTGGATGCTCACGTCCGGTTCCGCGGCGACGGCTGCGACCAAGGCGCCCTCGTGCACGCCGGCCACCGCGCGCCGGACCCCGGCCACGCCCGCGAGGGCGGCCTCGATCTCGCCGGGTTCGATCCGGAACCCTCGCAGTTTGACCTGGTGGTCGGCGCGGCCGAGGAACTCCAGGATGCCGTCGGGCAGTCGCCGGGCCAGGTCGCCCGTGCGGTACCAGCGGCGGCCCGCGACCTCGCGGAAGCGGTCCGCGGTGCGTGCGGGGTCGCCGCGGTAGCCGGCGGCCACGCCCTCGCCGCCGATCCACAGTTCGCCCGGCACCAGGTCGGGGCTGTCCCGGCCGACCGCGTCCACGACCCGGCAGCGGACGTTGCGCAGCGGGGTGCCGTAGGGGATCGCCTGCCAATGGGAGGGGAGTTCGGTGCCGGCGGGCACCTCGTACACGGTGGAGTGGATGGCCGTCTCGGTGGTGCCGCCGAGGGCGACGAAGCGGCAGCCGGGGGCCTGCGCGTGTAGCCGCCCCGGGAGGTCGATGGTGACCCAGTCCCCGCCGAGCAGCACGACGCGCAGCCCGGTGCCCAGGCCCGCCGAGCCGGCCGCGGCGCCGGCGGTGAGCAGCATGTCGAGCAGGGCCGGCACGCAGTTGACGACGGTGACGTGCCGCTCGCGTACCAGGTCGACCCAGCGGTCGGCCTCGCGGCGGTCCTCGTCGGCGGGCAGGACCACCGCGCCGCCGATCGAGAGCAGGCCGAAGACGTCGAACACCGACAGGTCGAAGTCGAGCGCGGACAGGCCCAGTGCGCGATCGTCCGGGCCGAGCGCGAACCGGTCGACGAGGTCGTCGATGGTGTTCATCGCGGCGCGGTGCGGGACTTCGACGCCCTTGGGCTCGCCGGTGGAGCCGGACGTGAAGAGCACGTAGGCGATGCTCTCCTCGTCGACGGGCACCGGAACGAGGTCTTCGGCGGGGTGGGCGAGGGCTTCGGTGAGCGCGAGGGTGGCGGCGAGCGGCGAGTCGCCGGTGGCGCCGTCGGCGTCCAGGGCCAGGCGGGCCCGGGCGGTGCGGTGGATGCGTTCGCGGCGTGCGGGTGGTTGTTCGACGCCGATGGGGACGTACGCGGCGCCGGCCGCGAGTACGCCCAGAGCGGCCACGATCTGATCCGGCCCCTTGGGCAGGGTGATCGCGACGGTGTCGCCGGGCGCGATGCCCCGCGTGCGCAGGGCGGCGGCCACGCGCCGTGCGCGGTCGGCGAGTTCGCCGTAGGTCAGGGTGCCGCCGTCGGTGTCCGCGAGGCCCCAGACGAGGGCGGGTGCGTGCGGTCGGGTGGCGGCGTGGGCGAAGAAGCCGTAGTGCAGGGTGCGGTGCGAGCGCGGGCCGTCGGTGGCGTTGACCCGATCGAGGACGGCCCGCTGGGCGGCGGGCAGCAGTTCGTGGATCGGCTCGCGCCAGTCGGCCTGCGCCGTGCCCAGGCGGGTGAGCAACTCGCGGTAGGCGGCGAACATCGCGTCCGCGACCCCGTCGGGGAAGGCGTCCTCGCGCACGTCCCAATTGATCAGCAGGCCGCCGCGCACCTCGGTGATCTGGGCGTCGAGCAGCACCTGCGGTCCCTGCGAGACGATCCAGGACGGTTCGCCGAACAGGCGGCGCACGTCGGGGTCGAAGAGTTCGCCCAGGCCCAGGGCGCTGGTGTACACGATCGGCGCGAGCACCTGTTCGCCGCGGGCGCGGGCGAGGTCGCGCAGCACGTGCAGGCCCGAGTGGTCGGCGTGCGCCGCGTCGCGATGCATGCGCAGCTGGAGCGCACGGGCGTGGTCGAGGAAGGAGCGCCGCTCGGACATGTCCACGTCCAGGAGCACGGAACCGGTGAAGTCGCCGACCAGACGCGGTACGTCCGGGTGCAGGTCCTCGCGGTCGAACAGCGGTACGTTCAGCAGGAATCGTGGGGTGGCGCTCCAGCCGGCCAGGACGGTGGCGAACGCGGTCGCGAAGGCCATCGCGGGGGTGATCCCGTGCGCGTGCGCGCGCGCCGACCAGTGGCCGCGCTCCTCGGGGCCCAGCCACATGTGGCGCCGGGTCACCCGGGTCAGGTCGGCCGGTAGCGGGCTGCGCAGCGGGAGTTCGGGTGCGCCGGGCAGGTCGGGCAGGCGCTCGGTCCAGTACGCGGCGGCGCGCTCGGCGGCGGCACGGCGCAGCGGGGGCCGGGCCGCGAGGTAGCCGCGGTAGTCGTAGCCCAGTTCGGCCGGCGGGTGTTCGGGGTGTGCGTACAGGTGGGCCAGGTCGGCGAGCAGCACCCGGTAGCTGAGCGCGTCGGCGGCGACCATGTCCACGTCCAGGTGCAGCCGGCTGCGGCCACCGGGCAGCAGGGTCACGCGCAGGTCGATGACGTGGCCGGATTCGATGTCGAGCATCTGGTGCGAGCATTCGTCGCGGATGCGGTCGAGGCGGTCCGCGACGGTGTCGGGGTCCGCGTCGCGCAGGTCCAGCACCCGCAGCGGCTCGCCGGGCGCGGTGGGCAGGATTTCCTGGCGGCCGTCGTCGGTGATGCGTACGCGCAGCATGGGGTGGCGGGCGATCAGGGTGCGTGCGGCGGCGTGCAGGCGGGCCGGGTCCACCGCGCCGCCGGGTTCGCTGTCGAACTCGGTGTACAGGTGCGCGGCCACGCCGCCCAGGGTCTGTGCCTCGGAGCGGCCGATCCAGTAGGCGTGTTGCATCAGTGCGAGCGGGAACGTCCGGGATTCCGGGGCGGGTTCGCTCACCGGTTCGGCTGCGGGTGCGGGGTGCGGTACGGGCGGCGGCGGTGCGGTGTCGCCGTCCAGGAGGGCGATCCACGCCGCCAGGGTCGGGACGGTGGCCAGGTCTGCGAAGGTGACTCGGGCACCACTGCGGCGCCAGCCGCCGGCCAGGCGCATCAGCCGCAGCGAGTCGAGTCCGAGCGCGATCAGGTCGTCCTCGTCGTGCAGGGACTCCGGTGCCACTTCGAGCAGTTGCGCCACGTCGCGTCGTACGTCCTCGACGGTCAGCCGCACGCTGTTCTCCTTCGATCGCGAAAGGGTCCGCGGGACGCGAGTGGGCGGTCGCCCGGGCGACTCGTTCTTGACACTCGCCTCCGGCGTCACAAATATAGGGTAGGCAAACCTAAGTCAGGCAAGGCTTTTCGACTGTTCGAGAACGCGCGGCTCCCCGGAGTCGGCGCCGAAGGGGCCGGACTTGACGAGTGCGAACCCGGCCGACGAACGCCGCCGAGAGCTGATCCGGCGACTGCTGGCCGAAGCGGGCGTGCAACCGGACGCCCCTGCCGAGAGCATCCGCCCCCGCGACCGGAGCACCCCCACACCCCTGTCCGCCGTGCAGCACAGCCTGTGGCTGCACCAGCAGGCCAACCCGGACAGCACGTCCTACAACGGCTGCCTGCTCATCCGCATCCACGGCCCGCTCGACGTCGGCGCACTGCGCGTGGCCACCCGCGAACTCCTGTGCGCCCACGAGATCCTGCGCACCACCTACCACGCCGACCCCACCGGCGTGCCGTACCAGACGATCGCCGACCCGCCCGACAACCCGCTGCCGGTCCGCGACCTGACCCGACTGCCGGCGGACGCCCGGGACACCGAGGCCGAGCGCATCGCTCGGCGCCTGGCGGCCCGCCCGTTCGACCTCGCCCGCGAACGCTCCGTGCGCTACGAACTCCTCGTCCTCGGGCCCGCGGACCACGCCCTCGTGCAGGTCGTGCATCACATCGCGTGGGACGGCGGAACGTGGGGCGTGCTCGCGCGCGACCTCGCCGCGTGCTACCGCCGCGCCGCCGGCCCGGACGGCACCCGCACCGCGCCCGCGCCCGCCGTGCAGTACGCCGACATCGCCGCATGGGCGCACGGCAGGCCCCCCGACGAGGCCGGCACGAAGTTCTGGCGGACCCGGCTGACTCCGCCGCCGCTCCCGCCCGACCTGCCCGCCGACGGTCCCAGAGCACCGGCCCCGGACGAACGCGGCGGCCGGTGCACCCGCCGACTGTCGCCGGAAATGCCCGCGCGCATCCGCGAGTTCGCCGCCGAGTGCGGCGTCACCGCGTTCACCGTCGTGCTCACCGCGTTCGCGGAACTGCTCCGCCGCCACACCGGGGCCACCGACCTGCCGATCGGCACGCTCGTGATGGACCGCTCCGACCCGCACGCCGCCGAACTGATCGGCAACTTCGGCAACACCGTCGTGCTGCGCGCCGATCTCTCCGACCACACCCGGCAACTGACCTTCCGTCAGGCCACCGTGCGGCTCGGTGACGTGTGCACCGACGCATTCGAGCACCGGAACGTGCCGTTCGACCGGGTCCTGGACGAGGTCCGACCACCGCGCAGGCCCGGCCGACCACCGCTGTTCGACGTGATGTTCGGCCTGCTCACCCGCGACCTCGGCGACCTCGACCTGCCCGGCCTGGACACCTCCTGGCGCCACGTGCACAACGGCACCACCCAGTTCGACCTGGCCCTGGAAGGCTTCCTGCGGGACGAGGACCTGCTCGTGGAGGCGACCTACCGCACACCCCTGTTCGAGCCCGACACGATCGAACGCCTGCTGGCCCACCTGGAAACCCTGCTCACCGCCGCACTCGCCCGGCCCGACACACCCCTGGCCCTGCTCGACGCGACCCCGCCGGACCAGGCGCCCGAGCAACCCGCCGACGGGATCGAGGACTTCCCCGCCGGAGGCGTCGCCGAACTCGTACAGGCCGTCATCCGCGAGCACCCCCATGCCCCGGCCGTCCGTGCCGGTGACACCGCCTGGACCTACGCCGATCTGGACGCCCGCGCCGAGCACATCGCCGCCGCCCTCACCCGCGTCCTGCACCAACGCGGCAGCGGCGGCGAACCCGTCGTCGCGCTGGCCCTGCCGCGCACCGCCGACCTGGTCGCGAGCCTGCTCGCCATCCTGCGCATCGGCGCCGCCTACCTGCCGCTCGACCGCACCCACCCGCCCGAGCGCATCGCCGCCATGCTCGCCGACGCCGCGCCCGACCTCCTGCTCTGCGGCGTCGACTACACCCCGCCCACCGACAGCACCCCCGTACTGCGCCTCGACGACCTCCCGGCCGCATTCGCCGACGCCGCCCCGGCTCGCCCGCCGATACACCCGCAGACGCCCGCCTACGTCGTCTTCACGTCCGGCTCCACCGGCCGCCCCAAGGCCGTCGTCGGCACCCAACGCGCCCTGACCAACCGCCTGCGCTGGGGCCGTACCGCGCTGCCGACCGGGCCCGGCGCGAGCCGCGTGCGCCTGGCCAAGAGCGCGCTCGCCTTCATCGACGGCAGCACCGAACTCCTGGGCGCCCTCGTCGCCGGGGACACCCTCGTCCTGGCCGACGACGCCACCGCCCGCGACGCGCTGCGCCTGACCGAACTCGCCGACCGCAGCGGCGCCGGCGTACTCACCGTCGTCCCCAGCCTGCTGGAGACCCTCCTCGACACCGCCCCGCCCGGCGCCCTGGCAAGCGTGCACACCTGGATCTGCTCCGGCGAACCCCTGCCCAGGGCCCTGGCCGACGCCGTCACCGCCCGCCGACCGCACACCACCGTGGTCAACCTGTACGGCTGCTCCGAAGCCGCCGGCGACAGCCTCGCGCACATCCACACCCCGAGCAGCCCCACCGCGTCACCGACCGTGCCGATCGGCCGGCCGATCGCCCGCACCCGCGCCCGCGTCCTGGACGCCGCGCTGCGCCCCGTGCCCATCGGCGTCCCGGGCGAGCTCTACCTCGCCGGCGACGGCCTGGCCCGCGGCTACCTCGGCCGACCCGCCGCCACCGCCGAACGCTTCGTCGCGGACCCGTACGGACCGCCGGGCTCCCGGCTCTACCGCACCGGCGACCTGGCGCGCCGACGAGCGAACGGCGAACTGGAGTTCCTGGGCCGCGCGGACCACCAGATCAAGATCCGCGGCGTGCGGATCGAACCCGGCGAGATCGAAGCCTGCCTCCTGCGGCACGCGGGGATCGCCCGCGCGCTCGTGGTCGCGATCCGCTCCGGCACCGCCCTGGGCGCCTACCTCGTCCCCACCCCGGGCACCCGCATCGACATCGACGCGGTGCGTGCCGACCTCGCCCGCACCCTGCCCGCAGCCCTGCTGCCCGACGCGTACGTCGTGCTGGACGCGTTCCCGCTCAACCCCAACGGCAAGCTCGACCGCAGCGCGCTGCCCGCCCCGCAGACGCCCATCGCGCCCAAGCGCACGCCGGCCGACGAGCGCGAACGCGAACTGTGCACGATCTTCGCCGAATTCCTCGATCTGACAGCGGACGACATCGGCCCGGACGACGACTTCTTCGCCCTCGGCGGCCATTCGCTGCTCGCGGCGCGGCTGGCGAACCGGCTGCGCCGCACCTTCGCGGTCGAACTCGCCGTGCCCGACGTGTTCCACGCACCCACACCCGCCGCACTGGCCCGCCTGGTGGACACGACCGAACCGGTGCGCCCCCGCGTGCGCGAGATCGCGGTACCGCGCCCGGCACCCGCGTCCTTCGCGCAGATCGGCCTGTGGTTCGAGGAACAGGTGCGCGGACCGTCCGCGGCCTACAACCTGCCGCTGGGCATGCGGCTGCGCGGCCGGCTCGACCCGCAGGCGCTCCGCGCGGCACTGCACGACGTGGTCGCGCGCCACGAGAGCCTGCGCACGCTGCTGGTGCCCGGCGCGGACGGTACACCCGTGCGCGAGGTGCTCACGCCCGAGGCCGCGCACGCCAGGATGCACTGCGCCGTCGTGGCGGCACACACCCGATCGCCCGAGCGGGTCCGTGCCGAGGTGGCCGCCCTCGCGGAGCGGCCCTTCGACATCGGCGTCGATCCACCCTTCCGGGCCGCGCTGTTCGTCGGCGCGCCCGACGAGGAGAGTGTCCTGGCCCTGGTGTTGCACCACAGCGCGGCCGACCGCTGGTCGTTCGGACCGCTGCTGGCCGACCTCTCCGCCGCCTACGTCGCGCGCTCGGCCGGGACGGAGCCGCCGCCGCGTCCCGAACCGGTCACCGGACACGGCGCGTACGCGGCCTGGCAGCGCGCGATCCTGGGCACGCGGGACACGCCCACCGATCTGACCCGCCGCCAACTCGACCACTGGGCAGCAGCGTTGCGCGACGCGCCGGAGGAACTGGCGCTGCCCGCCGACCGCTCGCGACCCGCCGAGCGCGGCCACCGCGGCGCGAGCGCCGAACACACCCTGCCCGCCGACCTCGCCGACGCCCTGCGCGACCTCGCGCACGCCACCGGCACGAGCGTGTTCACCACGCTGCACGCTGCCGTCGTCGCCCTCCTGCACCACCTCGGCGCGGGCGAGGACATCCTGCTCGGCGCACCCGTCGCCGGCCGCACCGACGAGGATCTCGACGGCGTGGTCGGCCTGTTCGTCAACACCGTCGTGCTGCGCACGCACGTCGGCGGCGACCCGACCTTCGCCGAACTGCTCGACCGCACCCGAAACGCCGACCTGGCCGCCTTCGCGCACGCCGACGTGCCCTTCGACTGGGTCGTGGACCGACTGCGGCCCACCCGCACCCTGTCCCGACACCCGCTGATCCAGGCCACCCTGACCCATCACCGCGCCGAGGAGATCGACCTCGCGCTGCCCGACACGCACGCCGAACCCTTCGCACCGAGCACGGGCGCGGCGATGTTCGATCTCGACCTGCGGTTCGTGGAATCGGCCGGCGACGAGATCCGGATCCACGCCGGCTACGCATGCGACCTGTTCGAACACGCCACGGTCGTCGCGCTTTTGCAGCGGCTGCACCGATTGCTCGCGCACGTGCTCGCCGACCCGCACACGCCGTTGAGCGGCCTGGACCTGCTCACCGACGCCGAACGCCGGCTGCTCGTGCACGAGGTCAACGCCACCGCACACGAGGTGCCCACCACCACCGTGATCGAACGCTTCACCTCCCGGGCCCACCGCACCCCGCACGCACCGGCCCTGATCGCCGCCGACGGCACGATGACCACGTACGGCCGGCTGGCCGCCCGCGTCGAGGCGAACGCCCGGCGGCTGATCGGCGCCGGTGCCGGTCCCGACACCCTGGTCGCCGTCGCGCTGCCGCGCTCGCCCGACCTGGTGGTCGCCCTCCTGGCGGTGCTCGCGAGCGGCGCGGCCTACGTACCGCTCGACGCCGACGACCCGCCCGCACGCCTGGCCGAGACGATCGCCGACGCCCGGCCCACACTCGTGCTCACCGACACCGCGCATGCGCAACGACCCTGGGGACGGCCGGTCGTCGTGATCGGCGACGCCCCGCCCGGATCCGACGCGGCCGAGCGCCCGATGCCGCCGCCGCAGGCCGCGCACCCCGCGTACGTGCTGTACACCTCCGGCTCGACCGGCCGGCCCAAGGGCGTGCTCGTCTCCCACGGTGCGTTGGCGAACCAACTGGCCTGGGTGCAGGGCGAGTACGAGCTCACCGCCGCCGACCGCGTGCTGCACAAGGCGCCGATCGGGTTCGACGTGTCGTTGTGGGAGCTGTTCTGGCCGCTGTGCGAGGGCGCCACCGTCGTCCTGGCCGCACCCGACGGACACCGCGACCCGGCCCACCTCGCCACACTCGTGCACACCCACGCGGTCACCGTGGCGCACTTCGTCCCGCCGATGCTGGACGCGGTGCTCGACGCCGTCGAAGCCGCGTCCGCCCCGCGCATCACGTCGTTGCGACTGCTCCTGTGCGGCGGCGAGGCGCTGCCGCCGGCCACCGCCCGCCGCAGCGCCCGGGTGCTCGGCCGGACGCCGCACAACACCTACGGGCCGACCGAGGCCACCATCACCGCCACCGCGTGGAACCCCGCAGGCGCCCTCGACGTGGACGCCGTGCCGATCGGACGGCCGGTGTGGAACACCGGTGCCCTCGTCCTCGACGCCCGGCTGCGCCCCACCCCGATCGCACTGCCGGGCGAGCTCTACCTGACCGGCGCGCAACTCGCCGAGGGATACCTGCACCGCCCCGGACTGACCGCCGAACGCTTCGTCGCCGACCCGTACGGACCCGCCGGCAGCCGGATGTATCGCACCGGAGACCTGGTGCGCCGGCGCGCCGACGGCACGCTCGTCCACCTCGGCCGGACCGACCACCAGGTCAAACTGCGCGGCGTGCGCATCGAGTCGGGCGAGATCGAGGCGCACCTGACCGCTCGGGCCGATCTGGCCGCTGCCGTGGTCGGCGCCCGTCCCGGGCCGACCGGTGCGCCGATCCTGGTCGCCCACGTGGTGCCCGCGGCGGCGGCCGAGGTGGATCCCGAGGCGCTGCGCGGCGAACTGGCCGATCGTCTGCCCGAGCACCTGGTCCCGGCCGCGATCGTGGTCCTGCCCGCGCTGCCGCTGCTGCCCAACGGCAAACTCGACCGCGCCGCGCTGCCCGACCCCGACATCGCATCGCACACCCCGGACACCGCGCCGAGCGACGGCGCACAGGCCGAACTCGCCCGGATCTTCGCCGAGGTGCTGCGGGTGGAGCGGGTCGGCATGCGGGACGGGTTCTTCGCGCTGGGCGGCGACAGCATCGGGGCCACGCTCGTGGCCGGCAAGGCCCGATCGATCGGGCTGCGGTTCACCGTCAAGGACGTCTTCCGACACCAGAGTGTGAGCGCGCTCGCCCGCGTCGCCCGACGCGAGGAGCCGCAGGCGGCGCCCCCCGCGCCGGTGGTGCTCGCCGATCCGCCGCTGTCGCACGTGTTCCGCGACGGCGGGACCGGGCCGAACGGCCACCACGTGTGCGCGGTCCGCCCGGTCCCGGCCGGCCGGGACCGCCTCCTGACCGAGACCGTCGCCGAACTCGGGCGCCGATACCCGGCGTTGCGGTTGCGAATCGAGACGGTCGGCAAGCGGCTGTGGCGCACCACCTCGGTCGCCGAGGCGAACCCGAGGGTGCGCGTCGCGGCCGGCACGCCGGAGGGTACGGCCGAGGAACTCGGGCGGGCCATGGCCGGGTTGGACGTCACCGGCGGACCGACCCTGGCGGTGACCCTGACGCCCGGGCGGCTGCTGGTGGTGGCGCACGCGCTCGTGTTGGACGCTGCGGCGGTCCAACGGGTCGCGGACGAACTGGCCGCCGCGCTGGGGCAGGAGCGACCGTGGACACCGGACCCGCCCGCCGAGGTGTCCGACCCGGAGCGGGTCGAGGCCGCACCGGTCGATGCGGACGAGACGACGTGGGCCGAGGAACTGCGCGACGCGGTGCCGGCCCCGGCGGTACGCGGCACGGCTTCGGGCCGCACGCTGTTCCTGGCGACCGTCCTCGCCACCGGACCCGGCCACGGCAACGGCGAGGCCGGTGCCTCGATCGAGGCCGTCCGAGCCGCCGCCGGCGAGGCGTTCCTGGCCGCCCTGCACGCACGCACCCCCGACGTCGACCGGCTGCTGATCGACCGGATCGTGGACCCACATCGGCACCGCGCGCCCGAATCGGCACCCCCGGTGGGCTCGTTCGCCTACGCCTACCCGCTCGCCGTCACCCGGGGAGGACCCGCGCCGGACCTGGCCGCCGCCGACCTGCGCGGCGCCGGCTACACCCGGGTGCGCTACGCGAGCCGATCCGGCGCCCGGGTGCTGGGCCGGGTCGCCCGCGCGGAGATCGTGCTGCGGGACGCGCCCGGCCACGGGTGGGCCGACGACGTGCCCTCGGCGGTGAGTACGCGCTGGCCCCTGGACGCGGCGATCGCCGTGGCGGCAGGGGAGCACGGCCCCCGATGCCGGCTCACCCTGTGCGCCGGACCGACCGTCGACGCGGACGACGCCCGCCGCCTGCTCGCCACCTGGGCCGCGGCGACGCGCGCCCGCATCCCGGGCGCGAGGACCAGCACCGTCAGCGAGACGACCACACCGAACACGGATCCGGGGCGGACGACGTGAGCGACCTCAACCCTTCGAACGACCACCCGACCCCCACCCCCGTAGGACTGTGGCGGCGCGAGGCGTTCGAGCACGCGCCGCCCACCGTGCGTGCGATGGTCGCCCCGCCCGAGGTCACCGCCGACATGGCACACCTGCGTGCGACCGAGGTACTGGCCCGACATTCCTGCCTGCGCACCGACGAGCCCACGGCGTGGTGCGGCACCTTCACCGTCGGTGCGGATGCCCGGCGCTCCACCGCCCGAGTGGCCCGCGTGGCCGCGACACCCGCCACCGCGTGGGTGGATCGCGGCCCGACCCGGCCGGGACTCCTGGTCGTCGCACTGCCCGGAGGCATCGCCGACGGAACCTCGTGGCGCATCCTCGCCGACGAACTGCGTGCGGGACTGCGCGGCGCACCGATGGGACCCGAGCCGGCGACCACCGCGGACTACGCCGCCGCCGTCGCCCTGGACGCCGCCGACCCGCACCTGCTCGACCGCGCCACCCGCTGGTTCACCCTGATGGACCGGGTGGACGAGCTGGACGCATCCGCGCCGTGGGCCTCCGGCGAACCCGGCATCCCCGACACGCCTCCGGTCGCCGTCGCCGAAATCCTCGAACTCCCCACCGACGCGGCCGCGTTGACCTCGCACACGCCACTGCGCACGATCCTGGCCGCGACCGCGGCCGAGGTGCTGGGGGAACTCGCCCCCGGACCGCTGTACCTGGACGTCGCGGAGGACGACCGCGACCGACACGGCGGGCGCTTCGCGCACACCGTCGGCGACCTGCGACGCGTCTTCCCCGCGCTGCTGGAAGCCGGGCCGGGGGACCCCGACGCGCTGCCCGCCGACCCGCGCAGCGCGGCCGACTTCGGCATCGCGCTCTACCTCGCGGAGCAGACCTCGGGCGCCCTCGCCGACGCGCCCGAGGCCGGCGTCCTCCTGGCCTACGGACACACCGACCTCGGCGACGACCCCCTGCTCGCGCACGACCGCGACAGCGACGGGCATTCCTTCTCGCGCTATCCGCTGCGCCTGGACCTGTGGGTCGACCACTCGCCCACCGGGGCCGGGCGACGAATCGCGCTGCGGGTGGTCGCCGACCCCAAGACGCTGCCCGAACTCGACGTCGCGGCCCTGCTCCGGGCTTGGCGGGCCGCCCTGCTCCCGGCCCTTCGCGACGTCGTCCCGCCCCCGAGCGAGGTGCACGCCCACGGCGACGAGGCCGCGCTCGACCGCGCGATCGGCGGCGCGGGCGTGGCCGAGGTGTTGCCGCTGTCCCCGTTGCAGGAGGGCCTGCTCTTCCACCTCATGCTCGACGGCGCGGCCCGCGACATCTACGTACAGCAGGCCGTGCTGTTCCTGGCCGGCCCCGTGCACATCGACCGGCTCGCGGAAGCGGCGCGCCGGGTTTTGGAGAAGTACCCGAACCTGCGCGCCGGCTTCGTCGGCACCGAGGACGGACCCGTGCAGGTGGTGCCGGAACGCTTCACCGTGCCGTTCGCCTACGCCGACCTCACCGGAGCCGGAGAAGGGGGCCGCGACGGTGAAGCCGCCGACGTCGAGGCCGCGTTCGAGGCGTTCGCCGACGCCCAACGTGCGATCCCGTTCGACCCGGCCCGCCCGCCGCTGATCCGCTTCGCCCTGGCCCGCACCTCCGCGGACGGCCACCGACTCCTGCTCACCTCACAGGTGGCCCTGCTCGACGGCTGGTCCGGCGGGCTCGCGCTGACCTCGCTCCTGGAGTTCTACACCGACACCGAGGCCGAAGCCGCGCGACCCACCACCCCGTTCCGGGACTTCCTGCGCTGGTTGGGCACCCGCGACCACGACGCCGCCCGCGACGCGTGGTCCGCCTACCTGGGCGACGTCACCGAACCCACTCTCCTGGCCGGCCCGCGCCCGCCCGGCGACGACGCCACCCCGGCCTCGGCCGGGGAGATCCACCGCGAGGTGCCCGCCGCCCTCGCCGCCCGCCTGGCGGCCCGTGCCCGCGAGGCAGGCGTCACCGTCGGCACGCTCTACGAAAGCGCCTGGGGCCTGCTGCTGGGCCGGCTCACCGGACGCGACGACACCGTCTTCGGCGCACTCGTCTCCGGCCGGCACCCCGACGTCGAGGGCATCGAGACGACGGTCGGCGTGCTGTTCAACACGGTCCCGGTACGCGTGCGCCTCGCGCCGCACGAGCCGATCGCCGACCTGTGGCGGCGCACCCAGGACGACAAGACGGACCTGCACGACCATCCGTACCTGGGCCTGAGCGAACTCCAGGCGATGGTGGGCGCCGGCCCGCTCTTCGACACCTTCTTCGTGTTCCAGAACCTGCCCCTGCCGGACAAGAACCGCGGGTTCGGCCCCGACGCGGCCCTGCGCGTGCTCGGCCACGGGGTCCGCGACGCCACCCACTACCCGGTGTCCGTGGTGATCACCCCCGGCGAGGTGACCCGGCTGCGCGCGATGTACCACGACGACGCCTTCGGCCGGGCCGAGGTCGAAGTGCTCACCGAACGCTACCTGCGGATCCTGGAAGCCTTCGCCGACGACCCCACCCGCGCCTGCGCCCGCATCGACGTACTCGCGCCGGCCGAACGCCACCGGGTGGTCGACACCTGGAACAGCACGAGCCACCCGGTACCGGAACTGACCGTGGCCGATCTGCTGGAGGAGCGGGCGGCGTTGGTTCCGGATGTGGTCGCGGTGGTGCAGGATCCGGATGGTGCGGCGCCGTTGGTGTGGACGTATCGGGAGTTGAACGAGCGGTCGAACCGGATCGCCCGGTTGTTGCGGGTGCGTGGGGCGGGTCCGGAGCGGGTGGTGGGTCTGGCGTTGCCGCGCACCGCGGACATGGTGGCCGCCCTGTTCGCCGTGCTCAAGACCGGCGCCGCCTACCTGCCCATCGAACGCGACCTGCCCGCGGACCGCACGGCCTGGATGCTCGACGACACCGCACCGGTGTGCGTCCTGACCGCCGGCGCCACGGTCGGCGGTAACGCCGTCGATCTCGACGGTGCGTCGGTGCGGGTGGAGTTGGCGTGCCTGTCGGGTGCGGACTTGACGGACGCGGAGCGGCCGGATTTCGTGCGGGGGGATGCGCGGCGTCTTGAGCATCCGGCGTATGTGATCTATACGTCGGGTTCGACGGGGCGGCCCAAGGGTGTGGTGACGCCCTATCGGGGGCTGACGAATATGCAGGTGAATCACCGTCGGGAGATCTTCGATCCGGTGGTGGCCGCGGCGGGGCGGCGGTTGCGGGTGGCGCATACGGTGTCGTTCGCGTTCGACATGTCGTGGGAGGAGTTGTTGTGGCTGGTCGAGGGGCACGAAGTGCACGTGTGCGACGAGGAGTTGCGCCGTGACGCGCATGCGCTGACCCGATACGTGGACCGCCACCGGATCGACGTCGTCAACGTCACCCCCACCTACGCCCAGCACCTCCTGGAGGAAGGTCTCCTCGACTCGGATCCCCCCGCCGGACGCCACCGACCCGCGCTCGTCCTGCTCGGCGGCGAGGCCGTCTCCGACGGCGTCTGGGCCGCGCTGCGCGACACCGAGGGTGTGTTGGGCTACAACCTGTACGGGCCCACCGAATACACCATCAACACCCTCGGCGCGGGCACCGAGGACAGCGCCACACCCGCGATCGGCCGGCCGATCCTCAACACCGCCACCCACATCCTCGACGCCAACCTGCAACCGGTGCTGGTGGGTGTGCCCGGCGAGCTGTACATCACCGGCATCGGGCTCGCCCGCGGCTACCTCAACGGCCCCGGACAAACCGCGGCCCGCTTCGTCGCCAACCCGTTCGGGCCGCCCGGCTCCCGGCTCTACCGCACCGGCGACCTGGCCCGGCGCCGCCCGGACGGCATCATCGACTACCTCGGCCGCACCGACGACCAGATCAAGATCCGCGGCCACCGGATCGAACCCGGGGAAATCCAAAGCGTGTTGGACGCCCACCCGCAGGTGGCCCGCAGCGCGGTCGTACCCACCACCGGCCCGGACGGCGCCGTACAGCTCACCGCCTACCTCGTCCCCGAGACCGCCGGCACCGGCGATGCCCACGCCGACGCCGAACACCTCGCCCAGTGGCGGCAGATCTACGCCGACGAATACACCGCCATCGACACGGCCGTGTTCACCGAGGACTTCGCCGGCTGGGACAGCAGCTACGACGGCGCACCGATCCCGCTCGCGGACATGCGCGAATGGCGGGCCGAGACCGTACGCCGCATCACCGAACTGCGCCCGTCCCGAATCCTGGAGATCGGTGTCGGCACCGGGTTGCTCTTGGGCGAACTGGCCCGCGCGAGCGAGAGCTACTGGGCCACCGACTTCGCCGCACCGGTCGTCGACAAGCTGCGCGCGGACCTGGCCCGCGACCCCGAACTCGCCGCCAAGGTCGAACTGCGCACCGCCCCGGCACACGAACTCGGCGACCTGCCCGAGGCGTTCTTCGACACGGTCGTGATCAACTCGGTCGCCCAGTACTTCCCCAGCCTGGACTACCTCACCGACGTCCTGCGCCGAGCCCTCGACCTGGTCCGCCCCGGCGGAGCGGTCTTCCTCGGCGACATCCGCAACCTACGACTCGCCCGCACCTTCCACAGCGCGATCCGACTCGGCCAGGCGACCCCGGACACCGACGACGCCACCGTGCGCGCCGCGATCGAACGTGCCGTCCTGTTGGAGAAGGAACTCCTGGTCGACCCGGACTACTTCGCCGGTCTGACCGACCTGCTGCCCGACCTCGCCGGCGTCGACCTGCGGATCAAACGCGGACACCTGCACAACGAACTGACCCGACACCGCTACGACGCCGTCCTGCGCCGCGCCGGCGGCGCCCGCGCCACGGACCTCACCGACGTACCGATCCTGGCGTGGAACGCCGGCACCGGAACCGACCCGATCGTGCGCCGACTGACCACGGATCGCCCCGAGGCGCTGCGCCTGCGCGGCGTGCCCAACGCCCGCCTCGCCGGCGAACTCGCCGCCGAGCGCGTCCTGGCGAACGGCGGCAGCACAGCCGAAGCCCGGTTGGCCCGCACCGAGGCCGAGCAGGCCGGCGACGCGGCGGTCGAACCCGAGGCGCTGCACACGCTCGGCGCCGAACTCGGCTACACCGTCGCCGCGACCTGGTCGGCCGGCGGCCCCGCCGCCTTCGACGCCGTGTTCACCGCCGGCGACGCGGCCGAGCACGGCGTGCTGGGGACGTACATGCCCACCGGAGCCGGTCGCGCCGACCCCTCCGGCTACGCCAACCACCCGGCCGCCGCGCGCGAGGCGGGCACCCTCGTCCCCAGACTCCGCGCCTACCTGCGCGAACGGCTGCCCGAATACATGGTGCCCGCGGGATTCGTCCCGCTCGACCGCCTCCCGCTCACCGTCAACGGCAAACTCGACCGCCGCGCACTGCCCGCGCCCGATGCCGGCGCCGGCCGCACGACCACCCGCCCACCGGCCGGCGCCGCCGAACTCGCGCTGAGCGCCCTGTTCGCCGACGTGCTCGGCGTCGCCGACATCGGCGCCGAGGACAACTTCTTCGACCTCGGCGGCCACTCCCTGCTCGCCGCCAGACTCGCCGCCAAGGCCCGCGGCGCGCTCGGCGTCGAGATCGCCATCCGCGACGTCTTCACCGCCCCCACCACCGCCGCACTGGCCGCACTGCTCGCCGAACGCGCCGGAACACACGCACCCGACGCCGAGCCGCTGCGCCCGGCCGTCACGCGCCGAGAGCGTCCCGACCGGGTGCCGCTGTCGTTCGCCCAGCGGCGGCTGTGGCTGCTCGGCCAGTTCGAGACGGCGAGCGCGGCCTACCACGAACCGATCGCGGTCCGGCTGCGCGGAAACCTGGACCGGGAAGCTCTCCGCGCGGCCGTACAGGATGTGACCGACCGCCACGAGACGCTGCGCACGGTGTGCGTCGCGGCGCAGGGGGAGTTCGAGAGCGGCACGGACGTGTACCAGCACATCCTGGAGCCGGAACGCGCCCGGGCCGCCGTCGAGTTCGTCGACCTTGCCGCCGAGCCGGTGGGGCGGGCTGAGGAGAGCCTGGCCGGGCTCGTCGCCGAGGCCACCCGACGCCCGTTCGACCTGGCCACGGAACTGCCGCTGCGGACCACGGTCTTCCGGGTCGGCCCCGACGAACACGTGCTGCTCGCGGTGTTCCACCACATCGCGATCGACGAATGGTCCATCCGGCCGTTCGCACAGGACCTCGCCGCGGCCTACACCGCACGCGCCGCCGGACACGCGCCCGCGTGGGAGCCGCTGCCGCTGCAATACGCCGACTACACCCTGTGGCAGCGCGACCTGCTCGGCGACCCGGCCGACCCCGCCGGCCGCTATGCCCGTCAACTCGCCTACTGGAAAACGGCCCTGGCCGGGCTGCCGGAGGAACCGGGGCTGCCCACCGACCGCCCGCGCCCCACGGTGGCCGGCTACCGCGGCGGCACCGTCGAGCGGCTGATCCCGGCCGAACTCGCGAACCGGGTGCGCGCCGTCGCCTCGGCTGCCGGCGCGAGTGCGTTCATGCTCTATCAGGCGGCGGTCGCGGCCCTGCTGCACCGGCTCGGCGCGGGCACGGACATCGCGCTGGGCAGCCCGGTGGCCGGACGCGACGACGAGGCATTGGGCGAGCTGATCGGATTCTTCGTCAACACCGTGGTGATCCGCGCGGACGTGACCGGAAACCCGACCTTCGCGGAACTGCTGGCCCGGGTGCGGGACACCGACCTCGACGCCTTCGCCCACCAGGACCTGCCGTTCGAGCGACTCGTGGAGGAGCTCAACCCGGCCCGCTCGCTCGGCCGCAACCCGCTGTTCCAGGTGATGGTCGGCTACCAGAACCAGGGCGTGGGCGAGCTCCGTTTCGGCGACATCACACCGGTCGGCGCACGATTCACTCCGCCGACCGCCAAGTTCGACCTCGACTTCGTCTTCCGCGAGACCGATCTCGCGGCCGTGCCCGACGGCGCGGTCGAGTTGGGCATCGAGTATGCGGCGGACCTGTTCGACCACGGCACCGCCGAGGACTTCGCCGAGCGCCTGGTGCGCCTGCTCGCCGCCGTCACCGACGACCCGCACCGCCGCGTGGGCGCCTACGAGCTGCTGTCGGCGGCGGAGCGCTCGCGCATCGTGCACGAGTGGAACGCGACCGAACTGCCCATTCCCGACGCCACCGTGGCCGATCTACTGGAGGAGCGGGCGGCGTTGGTTCCGGATGTGGTCGCGGTGGTGCAGGATCCGGATGGTGCGGCGCCGTTGGTGTGGACGTATCGGGAGTTGAACGAGCGGTCGAACCGCATTGCCCGGTTGTTGCGGGTGCGTGGGGCGGGTCCGGAGCGGGTGGTGGGTCTGGCGTTGCCGCGCACCGCGGACATGGTGGCCGCCCTGTTCGCCGTGCTCAAGACCGGCGCCGCCTATCTGCCGCTGGAGCGCGATCTGCCGCACGAGCGCATCGCGTGGATGGTCGAGGAGACCCGGCCGGTCTGCGTGCTGACCGCCGGTGCCGACACCGTGCCCGGTAACGCCGTCGATCTTGACGATGCGTCGGTGCGGGCGGAGTTGGCGGGCCTGTCGGGTGCGGACCTGACGGACGCGGAGCGTCCGGATTTCGTGCGGGGGGATGCGCGGCGCTTGGAGCATCCGGCGTATGTGATCTATACGTCGGGTTCGACGGGGCGGCCCAAGGGTGTGGTGACGCCCTATCGGGGGCTGACGAATATGCAGGTGAATCACCGTCGGGAGATCTTCGATCCGGTGGTGGCCGCGGCGGGGCGGCGGTTGCGGGTGGCGCATACGGTGTCGTTCGCGTTCGACATGTCGTGGGAGGAGTTGTTGTGGCTGGTCGAGGGGCACGAAGTGCACGTGTGCGACGAGGAGTTGCGCCGTGACGCGCATGCGCTGACCCGATACGTGGACCGCCACCGGATCGACGTCGTCAACGTCACCCCCACCTACGCGCAACACCTGCTCGACCTCGGCCTGGTCGACGGCGACCCGGCGCAGGGCCGGCATCGGCCGTGTCTGGTGCTGCTCGGCGGCGAGGCGGTGTCGGACGCGGTGTGGAACCGGTTGCGGGACACCGAGGGTGTGTTGGGCTACAACCTGTACGGGCCCACCGAATACACCATCAACACCCTCGGCGCGGGCACCGAGGACAGCGCCACCCCGGCGATCGGCCGGCCGATCCTCAACACCGCCACCCACATCCTCGACGCCAACCTGCAACCGGTGCCGGTGGGTGTGCCGGGGGAGTTGTACGTCACCGGGATCGGCCTCGCCCGCGGCTACCTCGACAGCCCGGCGCCGACCGCGGCGCGGTTCGTCGCCAACCCGTTCGGGCCGCCCGGTTCCCGGCTCTACCGCACCGGCGACCTGGCTCGGCGCCGCCCGGACGGCATCATCGACTACCTCGGCCGCACCGACGACCAGATCAAGATCCGCGGCCACCGGATCGAACCGGCCGAGATCCAGGGTGTGTTGGATGCGCACCCCGACGTACTGCGGTCCGCGGTCGTGCCGAGCGCGGACGGGTCGCGGTTGACCGCCTACGTGGTCGGCGGAGCCCAACCGCAGGCGCTGCGCACGTGGGCCGCGGCCCGGCTGCCGGACTACATGGTGCCGAGCGCGTTCGTGCCGCTGGAGGTGCTGCCGCTGACCGTCAACGGAAAACTGGATCGGGCCGCGCTGCCCGAGCCGGACTTCGCCGCCGCGGTCACCGACCGAGGCCCCCGGGACACGGTCGAGGCCGTGCTGTGCCGGGTCTTCGCCGAGGTGCTGGGTCTGCCCCGGGTGGGCATCGACGACAACTTCTTCACCCTCGGCGGACATTCGCTGCTCGCGGTCCGCCTGGTCGGCGCGATCCGGGCCGCCGACCCGGTACGCGACGCCGACACCGTCACCGTCGCCGCGGTGCTGACCGCGCCGACGGTCGCCGACCTCGCGGAGCGGCTGCGCGCCGGCGGCGACGCGGACGACCCGACCGCGCCTGTCGCAATGCTGCGTGCCGGCGGCGAACTCCCTCCGCTGTTCTGCGTGCACGCCGGCTTCGGGTTCGCCTGGCCCTACACGACACTGCTTTCGCACGTGGAGGCCGAGCGGCCGATGTACGGCCTCCAGTCCGCGATGTTGTCCGGCGCCCCGGCGCCGGCCCGCTTCGAGGACGTGGTCGCCGAGCACCTGCGCAGCATGCGCACGGTTCGGCCGCACGGCCCCTACTCGCTCCTGGGTTGGTCCTTCGGTGGCGAACTCGCGTACGCGCTGGCCGCCGAGTTGCAGCGCGCGGGCGAGCCGGTGGACCTGCTGGTGCTGATCGACGCGGAGCCGCCCGTGCCGCGATCGAGCGCCGACGCGGCTGCTGCGGGCAACGGGTTCGGCGAGGAGGCCGCGCGGGCGCAGCTGTCGCGGGCGACCCCGGGCGGGGTGGACCCGGCCGGCGCGCTGGGCGAGGAGTTGGTGGCGGCACTGCTGCGCACGCGGGTCGCCTACGAACACCTCGTGCCCGCCGACCCCTACCCGGCCTTTCGCGGCGACGTGTTGTGCGTGGCCGCGCGCGAGAACGCCGAGCGCACCGGCCGCCGGGCCTGGGCGGCGCACGTTCTCGGCGTGGTCGACGAGCACGTCGTCGACCACGCGCACGACGATCTGCTGACCTCGGCCGCGGTGGACCAGTGGGGTCCGCACGTACGCCGACGGTTGGACGCAGCACACCGAGAGAGGCTCTGATCCATCATGCGAACATTCGCAGCGCCGGCCTTCGCCCGCCGGCACACCGCCCGCCGCCCCGGCCCCGGCCGGTTCGCCGCGGCCGGGATAGCCGTGGCCCTCGTGTTGGGCCTGGCGGCCTGTGGCGACGGCGACGACAAGAAGGACTCCTCCGGCAGCGGTCCCGCCCCGGCGCCGGCCTCTCCCGGGGCGGGCGGAGCGGCGCCGACGTACCCGATCACCATCACGCACAAGCTTGGCACGACCACGATCAAGAAGGCGCCGAAGCGCATCGTCGCGCTGGGCGAGGGCGATCAGGACGCCGCGCTCGCGCTCGCGACCAAGCTGGCCGGCATGGTCGAGACGACCCCGCCGGACGGGGTGGCTCCGTGGGCCAAGCCCAAGCTGGGCGGGGACAAGCCGCAGATCATCACGATGGGCGAGAACGGCGCGCCGCTGGAGAAGGTGCTTGCGCTCCAACCCGATCTGATCCTGGCGAACACCGACTACTGGGTCGAGCAGGAGTACGACAAGCTCAGCAAGATCGCGCCGACCACGGCGTTCGAGACCGGTCCCTCGCAGGACAGTTGGCAGCAGGTGACCCGGCAGGTGGGCAAGGCGCTGGGCAAGTCCACCGAGGCCGAGAAACTGGTGATCGACCTGGAGGCCAAGGTCGCCGGGGTGGCCAAGCGCCATCCGGCGATCGCCGGCAAGTCGTTCGCGCTGACCAATGCGCAGAACGCGGGCACGGTAGCGGTGCTCAAGGATCGCTCCGACACGTCGGTGAAGCTGCTCGCCGGGTTCGGGATGACCTTCCCGGACAACCTCGCGGGACTGCCGGGAGCAGGATTCGCGGCCGAGTTGAGCATGGAGCGGCTGGACGTGCTCGAAGTGGGCGTGTTGCTGAGCAACTACAACGGCGACGACGTGCTGCGCAAGGCGATCGAGGGCAATCCGCAGTTCGCGAAACTGAACGTGGTCAAGCGCGGCTCGTACGTGCCGCTGGACTCCAACGACTTCTGGGCCCTGCGCGCACCCACCCCGCTGGCGGTGGAGTACGTGGTCGACAAGATCATGCCGCGAGTGGATGTCGCGGCGCAGGCCGCGAAGAGCTGAGCGCGGCGGACGTACCCGCGGATGGGGGTGCCGTCACCGGTCGGTGTGCGGCAGGCGGACGACGGCCGTTCCGCGGTCGAGATCCACGGTCGTGCGGTTCGGGAGCGCCCCGTCGTCGGGCCGAGTGATCGCCGGTAGTCGCGCGATGTGCCTGGGGGCCTCAACCACGCTGCGGCGCAACGGAGTTGGGGCCCCCACGCCGAGATGTCGGTCGGGTCGGAGCACGGCGATGGTGGTGCCGGCGATTCGGCCCGGCATGCCGGTGCCGGCACGCCGAGCCACGGCACCGGACGACGCGACCTCATCCACCAAGATCCACCGGACACGGCCCAACCGCTCGGCAGCGTGCGCAACACCGGTGCTCTTCGCTCAGTTCTCGGTGGCGGCGACGAGGGACCGCGGTCGCATGTCGGTCCAATGGTTCTCGATGTGTTCCAGGCATTGCGCTCGGGACGCGGGACCGTGCTCGGTGCGCCAGCCGTCGGGCGGGTCGAGGAACGCGGGCCACAGCGAGTACTGGCCCTCGTCGTTGAGCAGGGCCAGGAACGTCCCGGAGTCGTCGTCGAAGGGGTTCGTCACGGCGGATCAGCCTTTCGTGGTCGTCGTGTTCGTCGTCGGCGGGCCGGCGGGGGAGTCGGTGGGGGATCGGTCGGCGGTGGGGACCGGGTCGGGCGCCCCCGGCGTCCCGGCCGGGACGGCTGTCGGTGTCTCGTCCGCGATCGGCGCGGACGTCGGTCCGGTGGCGCGCAGGGCGGGCAGCGCGCCGGCGACCGCGAGGACCGCGGCGACACACGCGACGCCGCCCGCCACGAGGGTGGTGCCCGGGCCGAGCAGTCGGGCGACGCCGCCGGAGAGCGCGTTGCCGGTGGCCGGGCCCGCGGTGGCCTGGGCCAGCCACAGGCTGCCCACCCGGCCCTGGAGCCGGTCGGGCGTGTGCTGCTGGAGGAGTGCGCGGCGCAGGATCTCGGAGATCGTGTCGGCGCCGCCCGCGAGGGCCAGCAGGAGCAGGCCGAGCCACAGGTGCCGGCTCAGGCCGAACGCGGCGATCGCCGCGCCCCAGAGCGCGGCCACCACGATCAGGGTCACCCCGGGGCGCCGGACCCGTCCGATCCAGCCGCTCGCCAGCGCGCCCAGGAAGGCGCCCACGGCGGGGGCGGTGTAGAGCAGGCCGACTGCGGTGGGCCCGCCGTCGAACACCTCGTTGCCCATCTCCGGGAACAGCGCGTACGGCATCGCGAGGACGACGGCGGCCAGGTCGACGAACATGAGTCCGCGGATGACCCGGTTCGCGCGTACGTGCCGCAGGCCGTCCAGGATGGCCCGCACCGGGTGTCGGGCGGCGGCGTGATCGGTGTCGGCGTCCTCCTCGTCGGGCCGGGGGCGCAGGTGCGGCAGCCGCCACAGCAGGGCCGCGCCGAGCAGGAATCCGGCCGCGTCGATCAGGTAGCACACCGCGACACCCGGGCCGGCGGCGATCAGGCCCGCCAGGCTGGGACCCACCATCGCGCCGAACTGGGTGGTCAGGGTGAGCAACGCCCCTGCCGCGGCCAGGTGTTCGCGTCCGGCGAGGGCGGGGGTGACGGCCATCAGTGCGGGCGCGCCCAGGCCGCCGGCGATGCCTGCGGCGATGGCGGCGAGGTAGACGAACCACAGTTGCGGCTCGGGGGCGAGGGCGTTGCCGGCCAGGGCCAGGACCACGACGGCGGAGCCGGCCCGGGTGGCGAGGATCAGTCGGCGCCGGTCGGTGCGGTCGGCCAGGACGCCGCCCGCCAGCAGGCCCACGCACAGGCTGACGCCGATCACGAGGTTGACCAGCCCCACGTGCAGCGAGGAGTTGCCGAGGTCGTACACCTGGATGCTCGCGGCGACCGAGGTCAACGCGGTGCCGAGCATGGACAGGGCGGTCGCGGTGAACAGCAGTCGGAAGTCGCGGTTGGCCCGCAGCGGTGTGACGTCCACCGCGATCTCGCCCAGACGCACGGATCAGCCCTGTCGGGAGGAGGTCACCGGGCCGGGCGTGGTGGAGGTCCCCGTCATGGCTCGGGGCGCGGTATCGGCCTCGGGGGTGGGGTCCGGGCCGGTGTGGTCGTTGATCGAGGCGAGGATCTCGCCGGCGCGGACCGCGATGTTGGACAGGAGCGTGGAACCGAGGCCATGGGTGTGCTCGGTCCCGCCTTGCAGGTAGATCCCGGCGTCGAGCGGGGGTTCGGTGACCACCCGGTAGTCGCGGCCCAGCCGGGGGCGCCCGTACTCGTCGCGTGCGCAGGCGTCGGCGGTGTCGCCCAGGAGCGCGAGCCCGTCGCCCGGGCGGTAGCCGGTCGCGTACACGACCACGTCGGCGCGCAGCGTCTCGGTCTTGCCGGTGGGCAGGAACTCGACGTCCACGTGGGCGGCTTCGGGATCCTCGCGGACCTCGACGACCCGGGTGGCGTGGCGGATGTGCAGGCGCTGCCGGCCCTGGACGCGCTCCTCGTACACGCGCCGGTACAACTCCTCGATCAGATCGCCGTCCACCACCGAGTAGTTCGTGTTGCGGTGGTATTCCGTCAGTCGGCGTTTGACCTGTTCGGGCGCCTCGAAGTAGTGGTCCACGGCCCCGGGATCGAAGATGCGGTTGGCGAACGGGCTGTCGTCGGCGGGGGAGTAGCCGTAGCGGCTGAAGACGGCGTGCACCTGCGCGTCGGGGAAGCGCCGGTGGAGGTAGTCCGCGGTCTCGGCGGCGCTTTGGCCGGCCCCGACCACCACCGCGGTACGCACGTCGGCCGGGTCGAGGGCGGCGACGTTGGGCACGAGGCGGGAGTTGTGCCACACCCGAGCGGTGACGCGGACGCCATCGGGCAGGTGCGGGGTCAGGCCCGGGGCGAGGACGACGTTGCGGGCGCGGTGTACGACGGGGTCGTTCGCGACGGCGACGTCGAAGGCGGTGATCCTGCCGTCGGTGACGACGGGTTCGATCGCGAGGACCTCGGCGCCGTAGCGCACCTGGTGGGCCACCCGGGCCGCGGCCCATTCGAGGTAGCCGTGGAACTCGGCCCGGAGCGGGAAGAACACCTTGTGGTTGACGAAGTCGACCAGGCGGTCGATCGAGTGCAGGTAGGCGACGAAGCTGAAGTCGCTGGTCGGATTGCGCATCGTGGCCAGGTCCTTGAGGAACGAGACCTGCATCGTCGCGCCGTCGACGAGCATGCCGCGGTGCCAGCCGAAGGCCGGCTGTTTCTCCAGGAACAGGGCGTCCATCCGGTGGTCCGGGGCGGCGAGTGCGTTGTGCTCCTCGATCGCGACGGCGAGCGCCAGGTTCGAAGGCCCGAATCCGACCCCCACGAGGTCGTGAACGGTCTTTCCGTCGTGCCGAGATGAGGTCAATGCACGCGTCCCTTCCGGGGGGTGGCCTCGAAGGGCACACAGAGCACTTACGGCCTTCCGTAGGCGAGGCTAACCTAACTCCGTCGGGTGTGACCAGAGGTCGGAGCCGGTGTTCCGGCTTCCCCGACCTGCCCGGGTGCCGAATCGCGGAGGCTGCGGGGTCCGACCGGGTCGAGGGTGAACTCCTGCTGCCGGACCGCGCTTTGGGGTGCGGTCCCCGACACGGGCGGGCTCGCGGCCTGCGTTCGGCGCGGCTCCCGGGCTCGGTTCCGCCGGACACGCCCTAGCGACGGCCGCCGAGAGGGATGACCAAGGGGGTTCCGGCGATGGGGCATTCGATCACTGCGGCGCGCAGGTCGAAGACCTCCCGTACCAGGTCGGGGGTGACGACCTCGGCGGGTGGTCCGGCGGCGACCACGCGGCCGTCGCGCATGGCGATCAGGTGGTCGGCGTACCGGCACGCGTGGTTGAGCTCGTGGATGACCATCACCACCGTGCGACCCTCGGCCCGCCCCAGCTCGGCCACCAGTTCCAACACATCGACCTGGTAGGCCAGATCGAGGTAGGTGGTGGGTTCGTCGAGCAGCAGCACCGGAGTGTCCTGGGCCAATGCCATGGCGATCCATACCCGTTGGCGCTGGCCGCCGGAGAGTTCGTCGATGGCTCGTCCGGCCAGGGTGTCCACGCCGGTGGCCGACAGTGCGGCGTCGACCACGGCGTCGTCGGCGGAGGACCACTGCCGCCACCAGCGCTGGTAGGGCGTACGACCGCGGGCGACCAGGTCGCGCACGGTGATGCCCTCGGGGGCGGTCGGCGACTGCGGGAGCAGCGCGAGTCGTTGGGCGAAGTCCCGTCCGGACAAGCGGGCGACGCTCTCGCCGTCGAGGAGGACGGTGCCCTGACGCGGTTTCAGCAATCGGGCCAACGCCCGGAGCGCGGTGGATTTTCCGCACGCGTTCGGGCCGACCAGGGCGGTCACCCGGCCGGCGGGGATGTCGAGGTCCAGGTCCCGGGCGACCACGCGCTCGCCGTAGCCGAGGGTGAGCGTTTCGGCGCTCATCCCGGGAGCGGGTGCGCGGGATGTCGCCGGGGTGGTGGGGGAGCCGGGGGTGGTGGACGGGTGCGGCAGAGTCGACACGGGGCCGGACTCCGGGGCCCGGGCTTCGTCTTGCGTCGCCGACTCGCGGTGTTGCCTCATGTGCTCCGCATGTTCGGTCGGTTCGGTCCGTTTGAGCTGTTCGGTCCGTTCGGTTTGTTCGGTTCGTTCGGTCGAGCGGGCCGAGTCGCTCGGTTTCGTCGGCCGGGTCGGTGTGGCCGGTGCGATCGGTGGCGTCGGCCGGGCCGGGGCGGTCGGTTCGGTCGGCTCCGGGCCGTCCGGGTGCCCCGTCGGCCTGGTCTGCTCTGGCGCGGAACCCACGTCAGCCTCCCTTTCCGGCCCGGTTGTTCCGGGCGAGCAACCACAGCAGGTACGGCGCCCCGACGGCGCCGGTGACGATGCCGACGGGGAGTTCGGTGGGAAACGCGGTCCGTGCGACCACGTCCGCCAGGACCACCAGGGCCGCGCCGACCAGGCCGCTGACGACCATGGGCAGCCCGGGGGTACCGGCCAACCTGCGGGCGATCTGCGGGGCGGCGAGCGCGACGAAGACCACCGGCCCCGCGCACGCGGTCGCCGCCGCCGTCAACGCGGTGGCCAGCACGAGCAGGGCGATCCGCGAGCGGGTGACCGGCATTCCCAGGCTCGCGGCGGTGTCGTCGTCGAACTGGAGCATGCGATACGGCCGCGCGAGCGCGATGGTGGCCGGCACCAGCACGACGAGCGCATAGCCGAGCCAGCGCACATGGGTGTACTCGCGTCCGTCCAGGCTGCCGGTCAGCCACGAGGTGGCCCGGGTCGCGGCGTCGATGTCGACGCGCGCGAGCATCCAGCGGGTGGACGCGGCCAGCATGCCGTTGACCGCGATGCCGACGAGGACGAAGCCGTAGCCGGAGATGGTGCCACCGCGAAACGCCAGCAGGTAGATGGCCGCGGCCGTCGCGAGCGCGCCGATCAGCGCGCCGAGCGGGACCGCGCCGTAGGTCGTCGACTGCGTCGTGCTCACGCCGCCCAGCAGGATCGCCAGGACGGCGCCGGCACCGGCACCGGCGGTGATGCCGATCAGGTCCGGCCCGGCGAGCGGATTGCGGGTCACCGCCTGGAAGACCGCCCCGGCCATCCCCAGCGCGAGCCCGACCAGCATCCCCACCAGGGCGCGCGGTAGCCGGAGTTCGTGCACCACCAACTCGGCATCGGCCGGTCCGGCCCAGAACAGGCCGGTGACCACGTCACGCCATCCGAGCGGGTAGTCGCCCAACGCGAGCGATGCGATCAGCCCACCGAAGACCACCGCGAGCAGGGCTACGACCGCGACGAGCGTGCGCGGGTGCACGGCGATCCCGAGCGGGCCGCGCTCCCACCGCACGACGTGCGGTACGCGCCGGTCGGTTTCGATCCGGGCGGTCTTCATCCGGAGTGCTCCCCGATTCTTCCGCGCCGGACCAGATGGATGAGGAAGGGCGCCCCGAGGAAGGCGGTGACCACGCCGACCTCCACCTCCGTCGGACGCGCGATCACGCGCCCGATCACGTCGGCGAGCAGCAGCAACACCGCGCCGGCCAGCCCCGAACACGGCACCAACCAGCGGGCGTCGGGCCCGGTGGACGCCCGCAGCACGTGCGGGACCACCAGGCCGACGAACACGATCGGTCCGGCGGCGGCGACCGCCGTGCCGGTCAGCAGGACCACCGCGAGCGCGCCCAGGGCCCGGGTGGTGCCCGCTCGGGTGCCGAGCGTGGTGGCGAGTTCGTCGCCCAGGGCCAACGCGTTGAGCCGGCCGGTCAGGCCGAGCGCGAGGCACACGCCGACCACGACGAACGGCACCAGGAACAGTGTGGTTTCGCTGTCCCGGCCGGCGAGCGAACCGACCGCCCAGGACCGGTAGCGACCGAGCGAACCGGGGTCGCTCAGCACGAGTGCGCTGGTGCCGGCCTCCAGCAGGGCGCTGACCGCCGCCCCGGCGAGCGCGAGCTTGGCGGGCGTCGCGCCGCCCACGCCCGCGCCGCCCACGAGATAGGCGATCGCGCCCGCGATCGCCGCGCCCGCGAAGGCGAACCACAGGTAGCCGTGCGATCCGGTCAATCCGAGCAACCCCACGCTCGCCGCGACCGCGAAGGCCGCACCCGCGCTGACTCCGATCAGTCCGGGATCGGCCAGCGGGTTGCGGGTCACGTCCTGGGCGACCGCACCCGCCACGCCGAGCGCGACGCCGACCAGGAGCCCCAGGAGCGTACGGGGAACCCGCAGGTCGCGGATCAGCCCGGCGTCACCCGCGCGTTCGCCGCCGAGCATGGCGAACACCTCGCCGGGCGCGACGTTGCGGGTGCCGATGGCCAGGGATGCGAACAGTGCGCCGAGCAACAGCACGGCCAGGATCACGAGCAGCGCGAGCCGACGCGAACGGCCGGACCCGGCCCGGGCGTCGGGCGCGGCGCCGACGACGGACGGAGCATCGGGGGAATCGACCCGGAGAGACACTCCAGTAAGGTAAGGCATGCCTGACCAACTTGCCCAGTGTGCCCGGTCACGGCGGCAGCCCGCCGGGCGTCATACCCGGGGCGGCCCGCTCGACGGGCCGGTCCGGGATGTTCCGGCCGCCGAACTCGTGTGCGGAGTGCGGGGATTCGCTCGCCTCGGGGCTCGGCGGCGTCGCGCGGCTCGACCAGGTGGGCGGGCGGGTCGCCCGATCGCACGCGGGCCACCCGCCGGCCGACCCACTCGTCCGCCCACCCGACCCCGCGCATCCAGCAGACGATCCGGCCACGACGACCCGGAGCAATCGGGTCCGCAACGACGAAGGAGCCAGCCCCCATGGCGCGAGACGACGAGGCCACCGACCGCCGCGGACGCACCGGGCGTTCGCCGATCCGCACCTGTCTGGCCACGGTCGTGCGCTCGGTCGAGGTGACGCCCAGAATGTTGCGACTGACGCTCGGCGGGGACGGGTTGCGCGGATTCGAGGGCGGCAGACAAGCCGACGAACGGGTCAAACTGTTCTTTCCGCCGAAGGGCGAGCCGATCCCGGTGCTGCCCGAATTCGGCCCGGACGGCCCTGTGTACCCGGCCGGCGCCACCCCGCCGCACGCACGCAACTACACCGTGCGACGATTCGACCCGACCGGCCCCGAACTCGACGTCGACTTCGTGATCCACGGCAGCGGCCGAGCCGTCGAATGGGCCCGGGAGGCCCGACCCGGTGCCGTACTGGGCATCGCCGGCCCCGCACTCGGGGAGCTCCCGCCCGCCGACGCCGGGCAGTTGCTGATCGCCGGCGACGAGACGGCACTGCCGGCCGTGGCCTCGATCCTGGAACGCCTCGCCCCCGGCACCCGCGCACACGTCTTCGTCGAGGTCGCCGACCGGCACGAGGAACAGCCCCCGCCACCGACGTGCGCATCCACTGGCTGCACCGCGACGGGGCGACCGGCCCCGACGAGGACCGACTGGCCGACGCGGTCTGCGCATTTCCCTGGCCCGACGGCACCGTGCACGCCTGGGTCGCCGGCGAGGCACTCACCGTCCGCACCATTCGCCGCTACCTGCGCAACGAACGCGGCCTGAGCCGGCGCACCCTGCACGCCGCCGGTTACTGGCGCCGCGGGAAAACGGTGGAGGAGTGGCTGGCGGAACCGGAGGACACGGACTGCTGAGGGCGGCCGGCCCCGGCCCGAAAACGACTCCGACCCAGGGGGTCAGGAAAACCGCGCGGTCGAGGCGTTACTCGTGTGACGCCAACGTGTGGAGGCTCGAGGTGACGCTGGTGGACGAGGCCGCGCCGCCGGCCACGGTCCGCGCGTGGACCACGCGGGAGGGCGAAGCCGTGCTGCGCGTACCGGCCGACCCGAGCGGAAAGCCGCTGCGCGTGCGCTTCGCGGGCGACGGCTACTACGGTCCGGCGGACACGACCGTGGGCCGAGGCCCGGGGCCGGGTCGCCCCGCCGCGCCGCGTGGGCGGCTCGGCGGGGCGCGAGTTCCGGTCGGCGGGTGCGCGCGGGGTCAGTGGGTCAGCAGTTCCACCGCCTTGTCGGTGGCCGGGTCGCGACCGGTCGAGATGTCCTCGGGGGTCGTCGGTATCCGGTGGTCCGCCGGAACGCCGATGCCCGAAATGATCTCGCGGTTGCCGCCCAGGATGTGGGTGGACGGCATGCCGATGACGGTGTTGTTGTCGTCGAGCAGATAGCCGTGCGCGTCCCCGGACGCCATGCCTCCCGTGCGGTCGCCGACGAGCGTGCCGATGCCGAAGTCCTTGACGGCGGAGGCGAACGCATCGCCCGCGGAGACGGTTTGGCCGTCCGTGAGCGTGACGAGCGGCAGATTCAGCAGCGGCACCGTGTCGTCGGTGCGGTAGGTGGGTTTGCAACGGTCCTTGACATCGCAGCTGTGGCCCCACACCTTGCCATGTACGAACGCGCCCAGCAGCGTGCCGACTTCGGCCGGATCGCCGCCGTGGTTGCCGCGCAGGTCGAGGATCACCCCGTTGACCGAGCCGGCCCGGCGGAAGTCGGCGATGGCCTGGAGAACCCGTCCGGCGATGCCGGGGGAGAACCCGGCCATCCGGACCTTGACGATGCCGCCCGGGAGCAGCGTCGCCTCCGGCCCGCCGCCCGGCCCCGGCCCACCTCCCGGTGCGGGACCACCCCCGGGTGCGGGACCACCACCGGGCGCGGGACCACCACCGGGTGCCGGACCGCCCCCGGGTGCCGGATCACCTCCGGTGGCGGGGTCGCCGCCGGGCGCCGGGCCGCCCCCGGGGCCGAGCTGCGCCGGTGTCATCTCCACCGTCCGGGTCCCGCCGTCGGCCGGCCGCCGAACGGTCAGTCGCACCGGAGCGGTCTGCGTGCGCAGCGGATACAACAGCGCGAAGATGCCGCCGTTGAGGACCCCGTTCGAGAACGCCGGTACGCCGTCCACCGCCACGACGAGGTCGCCCGGCCTGAGCCCGGCCAGTGCCGCCGGCGTTCCCGGTGTGACATCGTCCAGGTACACCGGCTCGGTGACGCCTTCGGTGGCGGTCGGGTTGTGCCCGCCGACCGGGAAGGTGCGGAACCCGAACCCGAACGACGCCTCCGATCCCCCGGGCGGCGCGAACAGCGTGCCGACGGCGGCATGATCGTCGTGCAAGGCCGCGACCATGCCGCGCACCGACGCGGTGAACAGCGCCTGGCGCAGCTCGGCGTCGTCCGCAAGAGTGTCCAGGATCTCCTGGTACCGCCGGGCGAACGCCCGCCAGTCCCGGGTCCGTTGCCCCGTCAACGCGGGCAGGACGGCATTCGCCCGATCCGAACCGCGCCGCCGCAGCTCCTTGGTGAAGGCGCCGAACGCGCCGACCAACAGGGTCCGCGAGTCCAGGATCGGCCCGCTGTAGGAGTTGTCGAAAATGCAGTGGTACGCCTGCTCCAGAGTGGTGAGAGTGGCCGCCCCGGGTGTCGGCGGGTGCTCCGGCGGCTTGTTGTCGTCCAACTGCACGCACGCGGGCGGCCGGTCGCGGTTCTTGCTCGCGCCACCGTCGGACGCGTTCGCGCCGGTGACCCCGATATTCACGGCCAGAGCCGTCACGACGACCACCGCGGCCCCCGCGCCGATCCTGCGGGACGCCGTGCCCGGTCGCCCGGTGCGGCGCGGGCGAGCACGCCGATCGCGGCCCGGTGCGACAGCCCCGGTGGTCGGTTTCTCCTCGGACATCCGTACTCCCGTTCAGACGATTCACGAGTGGGTGGAGGCGACGCGCCGAACCGGCGGGCCACAGTCACCAGTTCTACGGACGCACCGGTTGCGGGGCCGTGGCGCGCACTGTCACCTCCGTGCAACCCGCGGCCGGGCATCATGGGCGGTGGCGACCTCATCCGCGAAGGGACCATCGTGCGTGTGCTCGTGATCGACGACGACGAGGAACTTGCCGAGACGATCGCGCTCGGGTTGCGGCGCGAACACATGGCGGTCGACGTGGCCTTCGACGGCGCCGCCGGACTGGAACGCGCTCTGGTGACCACCTACGACGTGATCGTGCTCGACCGGGATCTGCCGCTCCTGCACGGCGACGACGTGTGCGCGGCCCTGATCGCGGCCGAACGCGGCAGCCGGGTCCTGATGCTGACCGCCGCCGGCTCGACCGAGGACCTGGTCGACGGCCTCGGCCGAGGCGCCGACGACTACCTCGGCAAACCCTTCGCCTTCGCCGAACTCATCGCCCGAATCCGGGCGTTGCTGCGCCGCGCCCATCCGGCGGTGCCGCCGGTGCTGGTCGGCGGCGGCGTCGTCCTCGACCCGGCCCGCCGACACGCGTCGCGCGGTGGGCGCAGCCTCGACCTGGGTCCCAAGGAGTTCGCGGTCCTGGAACTGTTGTTGGCCGCGCGGGGCCGGGTGGTGTCCGCCGAGGAACTGCTCGAACGCGTCTGGGACGAAGCGGCCGATCCGTTCACCACCGCCGTCAAGGTCACGGTCAGCCGGCTGCGCCGCAAACTCGGCGAACCGCGGATCATCCACACGGTCGCGCAGGCGGGCTACCGGGTCCGGGAGGACCCGTCGTGACCCGCCCGGCGTCGCCGCCACGCCGCCGGCAATCGGTGCGACTGCGGCTGACCGTCCTGTACGGGACACTCTTCCTGGTCTCCGGGATCGCCCTCCTGGCCATCACCTATCTGCTCGTGGCGCACGAATCGGGCCAAGCGCCGTTCTCCGAGCGGACCGTCCGCGGCGGAGACCACGCATCGCCCGGCGCCGGCCCGCCCCCGGCCGAGGGCGGGCTGCAACAGCGGGTCGACGCGCGCTCCACCGACCTGCTGCACCAACTCCTCACCCAGTCCGGCATCGCGGTGGCGATCATGACCGTGGTGTCGGTCGGACTCGGCTGGTTCACGGCCGGTCGCGTGCTGCGTCCACTGCGCACCATCATCGTCACCACGCGCGACATCTCGGCCGGCAGCCTGGACCGCCGCCTCGCGCTCCGCGGTCCCGACGACGAGCTCAAGGAACTCGGCGACACCATCGACGACTTGCTGTCCCGCCTCGAAGCCGCGTTCAGCGCACAGCGCTCCTTCGCGGCCAATGCCTCGCACGAACTGCGCACGCCGCTGACCCGAGCCCGCACCCTCGTCGAAGTCGGCCTCGCCGACCCACAACCGACCGTCGAATCACTGCGCCGGGTGTGCGAACGGGTCCTGATCGCCGGTCGCCACCAGGAACGCCTGATCGAAGCGCTGCTGACCCTCGCCCGCGGCGAACGGGGCGTCGAACGCTGGGAGCGCCTCGAACTCGACCGCATCACCCGCGACGCGCTTCGCAGCGCCGCGGTCCCCGACGGGGCGGCCACACCGACCCCGCGCCCGCGCATCCGCTCCCGGGTCGAGGCAGCGCCCATGTGGGGAGACGGTCGTCTGGTCGAACGGCTCGTGGCAAACCTGGTGGACAACGCCGTACGGCACAACGTGCCCGGCGGCGGCATCGAGGTGGCGACGTCGAGCACGCCTGCCGGCGGCGCGACGCTGACCGTGGCCAACACCGGCCCGATCATCCGTTCCGACGAGATCCCGGGCCTGCTGCGGCCGTTCCGGCGCCTCGGCCGCGACCGCACCGCCGCCCGCGACGGGCACGGCCTGGGCCTGGCCATCGTGCACGCCATCGTGACCTGCCACGGCGCCGAACTCGCCGTGACCCCTCGCCCCGAGGGTGGACTCACGGTGCGCGTGACATTTCCACCGGATCGTCCCGTCCCCCACGTGACGACCGAGAGCCCGGCCGCACACGGCATCCCGGTGGCCTGAGCGCGTGCAGCCGGACGGGGGCGGCCGTACGGCCGGTCCACGAATCGGGCGAACGGCGAGTGGACCAGGAGCACGCCGACCCGGGCCGGAGCGAAGGGGCGCTCCGGAAGAGCTTGCCTGTCGGCGTGGTGTCTTCCCAGGTGAGAGAACGTACAGCCGGCTTGCGCCGGACCCGCGGCGGCGGCTTCCCGGCCCCGGGTACTTGTCGTATCCGACGGAAGGGGTACCGGAGTCCTGGGTCTTTCGGACGAGGCGCACGGTGCGGTGCATTGCCTAGCGTCGGAGTCATGAAATCGGATGATTTTCCCCCACCCCATGGCCTCGAGACCCGGACGGCCGGGTACCGGCCCGGGCCGGGATCGCACCCGGCCCGCCGCCCGATGCCGGTCCTGCCGCCGTGGGGTACGACCACCACCGCGCCCGCGTGGACCACCACCCCCTCCGCGCCGCCGACGACCGGCGCCGCATCGCGTGGTGACCCGGTGTGTAGCCTGGCGCGCTCCGCGTACACATTGGACAGCACCGTGCCGGGCGGCTCCGGGGCGGATCTGCAGGCGTTCGACACGATGGTCCGCGGTGCGGACGTGGTCGGCGTGGGCGCGGCCACGTACGGTTCGAGCGAGTTGTGCACCGTCAAGCATCGGCTGTTCCGGCACCTGGTCGAAGGCCAGGGGTTCCGGAGCTTCGTCTTCGGGGCCTCCTGGGATGCCGGAGTCCGCCTGGACGCGTGGGTGCTGCGCGGCACCGGCCACCTGCGGACGATCATGGACGAGGAATTCCGAGCCGGCAGCGGCCAGTGGAACACCACCGAGACACGGGACCTGTTCCGGTGGATGCGCACCTGGAACGTGCGCCACCCGGAAAGCCCGGTCCGGGTGGCCGGGAACGGCGCCGACCACGCCGACTCCGCGCTGTCCGGTCCCACCGACGAAGCCGCGCTGCGCCACCGCGACCGGGGGCCGGCCGACACCACCCTGTGGTGGCAGCGCCACACCGGCACCAAGGTCTTCCTGTCCGCGCACAACAGCCAGGTCGCCGCCGGCCCCGCGCTGCTCGACCGGCGGCCCGCGACCCTGGGCCGATTCCTGCGCGAACAGCTCGGCTCCCGCTACGTCAACGTCGGATTCACCTTCGGCCAGGGGTCGTTCAACGCCATCGACGCGAACGCCCCCGGCACGCCCTGGCGTCGGTTCGACGTCGGCCCGGCGATGGCGCACGGCAGCGAGGACGTCCTGGAGCGGGTCTCCCGGCGCGATTGGTACCTCGACACCCGCACCGTGGCCGCCGGCACCGCCCGCGACTGGCTCGCCGCCGCCCGCCCCACCCGCACCATCGGCGCGTTCTGGCCCTGCGGCGAATACGAGAACACCCGCCTGCTCCCGACCCACGACATCATCATCCACCTGCACCACATCGGCCCGACCCACCGCCGCTGACCCTCGCGGTGAACGCGTCGGCGTGGTCGCGGGCGAAGTCCGCGATGCTGCGCGGCCGTCGGCCGGTGACGTCCTCGACATCGGTGGTGGTGAAATCTCCCCAGCCGGATGCGTAGGCCCGTGCGTACTCGGTCAGCATTCCCACGATCCAGGCCGGCACGCCGAACCCGAGGAGATGCGCCTCGCGTTCGTCGTCCGCGGTCGGGATGTAGCGGACGGGTGTGCCGAGTACCCGCTCGAATTGTCGCGCCACGTCGGCGAAGCCGATCGAGTGCGGCCCGGTGGGGGTGTAGATGCTCTCGTGGTGGTGGTTCGGGCCGTCGGTGAGTACCTTCGCGGCGAGTGCGGCGATGTCGCGTGCGTCGACCATGCCGAGGCGACCGTCCGCGGTGTTGAGCCGGAACGTGCCCTCGGTTGCGATGTCGTCGGCCTCGGCGAGCAGGTTCTGCATGAACCAGTGCGGGCGCAGGATGGTCCAGCCGAGTCCGGACCGTCGGACTTCGTGATCGGACAGCGCGTGCAGGCGTCCGCCGCGGGTCGGGGCGTCGTGGGCCGCGTCGACCGCCGACAGGCGCACCACACGCTCGACGTTCGCCTGGCGAGCCGCCCAGATGGCGTTCATGTTGTTCTCGGCTGCCCGTGGGCCGTTGGGGACCACCATCCAGAGGTCGTGGACACCTTCGAAGGTCGGGGGCAGGGAGCGTGGTTCGTCGAGGTCGCCGATGCGGACGTCGATGCCGCGCGCCCGCAGCGGTTCCGCCTTCGACGGGTCGCGGATCAGTGCCCGCAGCCGGAACCCGCAGTCATCGAGGGCCTCGATCAAGGCGCCGGACACGGTTCCGGTGGCTCCGGTGATCAGCAGGGTGCGGTCCAAGGTTCTGCGTCCTTCGTGGGGTGAGGAGTTGTCGTCGATCAGCGAACTGCGGTGCGGTTCCTGCGGATCAGGGCGCGTGCGGCGTCGGGGGTGAGTTGGGCGGCGGCGATCGACGCGAGGGCGAGTGCGAACCCGACACCCTGGAGCGGGGTGAGGGACTGATCCAGCACCAGCCAACCCAGGGCCGCGGCCACCGCCGGTGACAGCAGCGTGAGGAACGAGACGGCCGTGACCGGGAGTCGGCCCAGTCCCTGGAACCACAACGAATGCGCGAGCGCCGTGGCGACGAGGGCCAGCCAGGCGTATCCGCCGAGCGCGGTGGCGTCCGGTGCCGGCGGCAGTCCCTCGACGGCGAGCGCGACGGGGACGAGCAACAGACCGCCCGCGGTGAGCTGCCAGCCCGCGAAGGCCGGCGCCCCGACGCCCGGCGGACGCCCCCAGCGCTTGGTCAGCACGAGCCCGAGTGCCATCGAGGCGGCGCCGCCGAGGCCGGCCAGGATGCCGATCAGGTCGAACGAGACCCGGCCGCGGAGCACGATCAGGCCGACCCCGACCACGCCGGCCAAGCCCCAGCCGAGCTGCCATCGAGTGGGGCGTACATCCAGCAGCACGAGGGCGATTCCGGCGACCAGGAGGGGCTGTACGGCGCTGAGCGTGCCCGCGACACCGCCGGGGAGCCGGTAGGCCGCGACGAACAGCAAGGCGAACAGCGCTCCGATGTTCAGCGCGCCCAGCACGGCCGAGCGCCACCACCAGTCCCCGCGCGGCAGCGTCCGGGAGATCAGGAGCAGGAGCAGTCCCGCCGGAAGCGCTCGGATCACGCCGGCCCCCAGGGGAACGCCCGGAGGCAGGTATTCGGTGGTCACCAGGTAGGTGGTGCCCCAGGTCACCGGCGCCACGGCGGCAAGACCGGTGAACCCCCACATGTGCGCCGAATTCCCGGCGGCGCCGGTGGTGCCGGCGGCGCCGGTGACCTCATGAGTTTGGGCCATCGCCCGTCCTTTCAACGTTGAACTGTTCAACGTTGGCGACGGTAGTGCTGCTGTTAGCATCAGGTCAAACAGTTCAACGTTGAGGAGTGCCGTGCGGGACAACGTCGACTGGCGCCTGGATCAGTGGAGAGTCGAGCGACCCGACATCGACCCCGCGCCGATGGGCGTGGTCGGCCGGATCCAGCGCGCCTCCCGCATCCTGGACCGCGAACTGCACCACAACTTCGGCACCCACGGCCTGCAACTGTGGGAGTTCGACGTACTGGGCACGCTGCGCCGGGCCGGGCACCCCTTCCGGCTGACCACGGGCGCTCTCGTCGAGGCGTCCATGGTCACGTCCGGGGCGATCACCAACCGCATCGATCGCCTGGTAGCCAGAGGACTGGTGACCCGCGAGACCGATCCCACCAACCGACGCTGCGTCCTGGTCACGCTGACCGATCAGGGCCGCGAACTCGTCGACGAAATCCTCGTCGACCACGTCGACCGCGAAAAGGAACTCCTGACGCCGTTGAGCCCCACCGAGCAGGAACAGTTGGCCGGGCTCCTGCGCAAACTCCTGATCGGCCTCGGCGACGGAGCATCCGACCGGACGTAGGCCCCCGTCAAGAGCGTGCCGGCACGCGGATGGGATCCAGCCGACATCCGCGAACTCCCGTGCAACCCGGGGTGATCCTGCGGCGTGTCCATCCCCGAACGGGAGCCCACGCGCTCCGACGTGCCATCGGTTTCCGGAGTTGGAAGTTCATGCGTTCGTTTCGGCAATCCGCCATCAAGACCGTGCTCGGCCTCTCCTGCGCCGCACTGATTTCCCTGACCGCGGCGTGCAACGACGACGACTCGAAGGACAACGCCGCGGCCACGGCCCCCGCGGCCGCACCGTCCACCCAGACGACGCCCTCGGCTCAGGGCACGGCCGGCGCCGCGGGTGGATCGGCCGCCGTGCCGCCCACCGGAGGCACCAGGACGGGTACGTCCTCCGCTACCGGCGGCGGCACGGGCGACACCGGGGGCGCGGGCGGGAGCGCCCGGCAGTGCAGGGACAACGACCTGACCTATTCGGTCACCACCGAGAGTGTGGCGGGCGGCTACTTCCTGGTGAAGGCGACCGCGAACAGCGGCGTCACCTGCGTGCTGCCGGAGACGCACCCGGTCGTCACGTTCGGCTCCAAGGCGCAGGCGTCGCCCGCCGAACACTCGGTCGGCCCGAAGCTCACCCTGAGCGGCGGTTCGTCCGCCTACGCGGGGATCAACCCGAAGACGACGAACGACAACAACGAGATCCTGTTCGACTCCTTCCACATCGGCCTGACCGAAGGTGGCGCCGGGGTGAAGTTGACCCCGAGGGGCGGCGACACCGGCGTCGACAAGCCGATCGTCACCAACTGGCACACCGACAAGGCCGAGGCTGCGCCGGGCGACGGCGGCGGCCACTGACCCGACCCACGCCCGCATCCCGCGACACCCGGCGGCCCGCTCCGATACCCGGAACGGGCCGCCGGGTCGCCGGATGCAACGTCGGCGGATCGGCGTGATCAGCGCGCGAGCGGGCGTCCCGGGTCGATCCTCGCGTGATCGAACGCACGACTTCTCGGCGGTCGACCACGTTGCCCCGGGCGGGGCCACCGGCGGCGGCCCATGCGCATCGGGGAATCCTGGTTCCTGATCCGCTCCAGCCGCGCCGTCTCGTCCCGGTCGCCTCCGGAGCCGTACGGGCCGGTGAGCGGGACGGGATGGCGAAGCGGGTCGGACAGCGCGACGAGGAAGGGCAACTCCTCGTCCCGGCTGTCGGGTTCCTCGAACTCCATGCTCCAGCCCTTCACCACCAGAACCGGCCCCGACTGCCGACACCGGCCATAGTCGATCAGGCCGGACAGGTCTTCGATGGTGGGCACTCCCTTCGCGTCCGAGGGCAGACGCCCCCGGCGATACGCCTGCCGCTCACGAGCGGAAGCGCCCTCGTACTCCGGCACCTTCACGCTCCAGTAGGCGTGAATCGCCTGCCACAGCACCGATTCGGGTGCGGTGACCAGGCCGTCGGTCCAGTGCCGGCCACCGCCCACCTCGAAGTTCAGGAAGCCGCCGTCCCAACTGTTCGGCTTGATCTCGGCGATGCCACGGGCGCCGGAATCGTCGAACCCGAGCAGATGGTGCGGGACGTCGATGTAGAGGGCGAGGCCCTTGTCGACCGCGGCGCGCCCGAACGTGCGCCGCCCGACGGCGAGATGCCCTTCGAGCCGGTGAGCCAGGCTCGGACAGCCGGCCACCGCCTTCTCGTAGCCGGCGACCGTATCCGAACGCCCGGTCCGTTCGCCGTACAACTGAATGATCACGCGTGACTCCCCACCTCAGCGCGATAACCGACAGAAGTCAGCCAATCACTTTCAGCAAAGGCCCCACAGGTAGGTTTTGCGCCAAGCTCCGTGCTTCACCAGGTGATTCGGCCACGCATGGCCGGATGTCGATCCATCGACCGGCCCCGGGCTCACCCGATCACGTGTGCGGTACGGGCGTTGCCGGCATCGATCATTCGAATTCCTGGAGGCGTTGCAGCAGCGGTTCGGTCGCCGGACCGGTGTCCACGGCGGGGCCGGAGTCGGGGGTTGTCGAACTCGGCCGGGGCCAGGCGTCGAGCGCGTAGAGGATGTCGAAGTCGCAGAGGTCCATCCAGCCGATGGGGTGGCCGGGCTCGTGTTCGGCGTCGCCGAGCAGGACGGCCGCGGTGCCTTCGTGCGGGCGCAGGTCGACGGCATGGCGCACGGCAAGCACCCGGACCAGACCCGGAGAGAAGTCCGCCGTGGGTGTGAAGTCCCCGCGCAGGCGCCAGGTTTGCCCGGTCTCGGCGATCAGCCAGGGCGAATGGTCGGCGAGCCGCTCGCACGCCACGCGAGTGGCGGCCGCGCGGCTGAGGAGGTCGTCGGTCATGAAGGCGTCGATCCACGCGTTGACGAGGGCCCCGGCGGCCCGGCCGCCGAGGATCTGGTCGATGTGCTTGTCGTCGGGGTTCACGGAACTCTCCTGGGTCGACGGCCTTCGGGGAAGGCGCGGTGCGGACGGCGGTCGTGTGTGCGGGTGGACGGCGGATCCATGAACGTTGCGGCCGGCGGCGCCCGTTCGTCCGCCGATCGGCACCCGAACCGGCACAACACGAAGGACGACGAGACCCATACCGGCGAGGAATGTGATCCTGACGACGGCACGACACAGTGCGGCGATGGCCGCCTTGTGCGGGTCGCGGTCCGGGGGGGTGCGTGGGTGCCGGGTAAGTCGGCCCCTCAGCGAATACGAGTCCCGGATCCGTCCGGTTGCCTGTGCGGCGCTTCTTCTTTTCCCGGGGCCTGCTCGCCGCCGCGCTCAGCGTTCGGCCATGCGCGAGAGCCTGGCACCGGTCGCGGCAAGATCGGTAGCGGCGCACCGACGGCGCACACGAGCCTCCCGCAGCAATCGGGGAGCGCACCGGGGGAGGCGCCGACCGCGGGCGGCTTCGACCCGAATGAAAAATGTTCCATCCGGTAACCGAAAGGTTCGATCCTGCTACTCTTCGGCGCAGAATACGGAAGAGTTCCGGGGGAGGATTCCGATGGTCGAGGCAATGTCCGCGGACGGCAATAGCGAGACGGTGACGCTCGGTCCCGGTTGTTTCTGGTCCTTTGATGCGGTGGCGCGTCGGACCCCCGGGATCGCCTCGAGCGTCGCGGGTTACGCCGGGGACAGCGGTCCGCCGCCCGACTACGAGGCGTACGTACGCCACGGGCTCAACCCGCAGAAATTCGTCGAGGCAGTACAACTGACGTTCCGGCCGGACGAGATCTCCTTCGAAGAAGTATTGATCTTCTTCTTCCGGAGTCATGATCCGACCACGCCGAACCAGAGCGGCGCCGATCACGGCTCCATCTACCATTCGACGATCTTCTATGCCGACGAGGAACAACGGGCGCGTTCCGAGAAAGTCATGGATTCGGTACGGCGGCAACTCGGCCGGGATATCGTGACCGATCTGCGGCCGTACGGGCAGTTCATCGAGGCGGAATCCGACCAGCAGGACTTCTACAACAAGCACCGTTTCGAGCCGTACTGCCGAGCGGTCATCGAACCGAGACTCCGCACGCTGGGGCTCGAAGCCGACTGAGCCCGAACCGGCCGCCGCGGCCGAGGATGCCGGCGGCGGCCCGTTCCCGATCGCCGGGTTCGGTCGCCGGTTCGCCGGTCGCCGGTCGAGGCCCTTGCGACGCCTTGCCGTGGCTCAGTACCATGTCACATCCTACAAAGGAGTCGTCATGTCCACGAGGACGTCGAGATGAGCCCCGAACCCGTGATCATCGACACCGTCGACTACCACACCGCCGGCGAACCCTTCCGGATCGTCTCCCGTGGGCTGCCGGTCATCGCCGGCGACACCGTCGCCGAACGCCGCGCGATCGCCCTCGGCACGGGCGGTACCGCCACCGCCCCGCGTCCGGGTCCGCTCGACGACATCCGCCGACTGCTCACCCACGAACCGCGCGGACACAGCGGCATGTACGGGGGCTTCGTCGTACCCGCGGACGACAACGAGGCACACCTGGGAGTGCTCTTCTGGCACAAGGACGGCTACTCCACCGCCTGCGGCCACGGCACCATCGCACTCGGCGCGTGGGCCGTGGACTCGGGGCTGGTCGCGGCGCCCGCGGACGGTCCGGCACGGGTGTACATCGACGTCCCCTCCGGCCGGGTCACCGCCATCGTGCACCGCCGCGCCGGCCGTACCGGCTCGGTGACCTTCCGCAACGTGCCCACGGCCGTCGCGGCCAGGAAGATCCCGGTGGCCACCTCCCGCGGCGTCGTGCACGTGGACCTCGCCCACTCCGGCGCGTGCTACGCCTCCGTCTCCGCGACCTCGCTCGGCCTCGTCGTCAGCCCGGACCGACTCCCCGAAATCACCGCGATCGGCCGGGAGATCCGCGCCGCGCTCGCGGACGAACCCGCCACCCGGCACCCCGACGACCCGCGACTCTCCGGCGTCTACGGCGTGATCCTGTACGAGGAACTCCCCGCCGGCCCGGCAGGTCCCCACCAGCGCAACGTCACCGTGTTCGCGGACGGACAGATCGACCGATCCCCCTGCGGCTCGGGAACCTCCGCCCGACTCGCCCTGCTGGCGGACAGCGGACTGATCGGACCGAACGACGAACTGCGCCATGAATCCATCATCGGCACGGTCTTCACCGGCCGGGTCGTCGCCACCCGCCCCGCCGGGGTGATCACCGAGGTCACCGGCACGGCCCATCGCACCGGCGAACACCGCTTCATCCTCGATGCCGAGGACACCCTCAAAACGGGATTCCTCCTGTGACGGCGGAGCAACTCCCCACGATCGCGGTCGCGTTGACGCCGATCGAGGCCGTCGGGACGATCGAGCAGACGCTGCTCACCGGGCTGGATCCCGAAGGCGCCCCACCCCGGTCGAGCGTCGCCGTACCCGCCGGCGAACTCCTGCTGATGCCCGCGGCCGGAGCGTCGCACGTGGGCGTCAAGATCGCCGGAGTGGCCGCCGGCAACCCGGCCAGGGGCCTGCCCCGGATCACCGGCAGCTACCTGCTGCTGGACGGACCCACCCTCCGGCCGCTGGCCCTGTTCGACGGCGCCGCGCTCACCGCCCTGCGCACCCCCGCCGTCACCGCCGTCGCCA
Organism: Embleya sp. L77; assembly: GCF_055557415.1. Classification (NCBI taxonomy): domain Bacteria; kingdom Bacillati; phylum Actinomycetota; class Actinomycetes; order Kitasatosporales; family Streptomycetaceae; genus Embleya; species Embleya sp. L77. Next base: position 774,045 of record NZ_CM145710.1, on the reverse strand, counting down.
TGCGTCGCCTCGCCGTTCCGGACGCCGCGCACCTGGTCCTGTTCGGCACCGGACCGCAGGCGTACGGGCACCTGGCCGCGATGCTCGCCATCCGTCCGCTGACCCGGCTCACCGTGGTCGCCCGCAGCCCCGCTCCGGCCCGGGCACTGGTCGAGCACGCCCGCTCCCTGGGCCTCGCGGCGACGACCGGGACGCCGGACGCCGTGGCCGACGCCGACGTCGTGGTGTGCGCCACCACGGCCCGCACCCCGCTGTTCGACGGCACCCTGGTGCCCGCCCACGCGGCCGTGGCGGCGGTCGGCTCGCACGAACCGACCGCGCGGGAAGTGGACACCGCGCTGGTACGTCGCTCCGCCGTGTACGTCGAGGCCCGCACCGCGGCAGCCCGGGAGGCCGGCGACCTGCTCGTCGCCGGGTGGGACGAGACCTTCGAGGGGGGCTCCGGGCCGACCAACCTCGCGGAACTGGTGCACGAAAGCGCGGGCGTTCCCGCCGGCCGGCCACGCCTGTTCAAGAGCGTGGGCATGTCCTGGCAGGACCTGGCCGTCGCGGTCGAGCTCTATCGCCGCAGCGAGGTCGACGCCGACTCGCCGACGGCTCCGGCGCAGCGCTTGTCGATGCCGGGCCGAGTCGATTCGGTCGCCCCGGCCGGCCACTGAACCCGCGGTGTCCGGATGGGCGGGCTCCCTCAGCGTCCCGGCGCGTCCGCGTCCGCGTCGCAAGCGGGTTGCCCCGCGGCAGGCCCGGGTCCGGGGTCGGGTGTGCCGGGAGGCGGTGTCGGCCCGTGGACCGCCGGCGGCGCGGCCGGCTGCGGAACGACGGTTTCCGGTGCCGAAGGCCCCGGGACGGCGCCGAAGTTGCGGGCCCGGCCGGTGTACGTGGCGATGGCCTGCCACAGGTCGCGGCGGTCGACGTCGGGCCAGCGGGTGTCGCTGAAGTGCAGTTCGGCGTATGCGGCGTGCCAGGGCAGCAGGTTCGAGGTGCGTTGTTCGCCGCCGGTGCGCCACAGCAGGTCGACGTCCGGCAGGTCGGGCAGGGCCAGGTGGGCGGCGAACGTGCGCTCGGAGATGTGCGCCGGGTCGATCCGGCCCGCGGCGGCGGCTCGGGCCAAGGAGGCGGCGGCCCGGGTGAGTTCGATCCGGCCGCCGTAGTTGATGCACAGGGTCAGGGTCAGGCCGGTGCGGTTGCCGGTGACGTGTTCCAGGCGGACCAGCTTTTCCAGGATGTCCTGCGGCAACCCTTCGGTGGAACCGGCCCAGCGGGCGCGGATGTCGTGGTCGAGGACGGTCTCCTCGACCATGTTCTCGCGCACGAGCGCGAGCAGGCCGTCGATCTCCTCGGGTCGGCGGCGCCAGTTCTCGGTGGAGAAGGCGTAGAGCGTCAGGTGGCGCAGGCCGACCTCCAAGGCGCCGTGGACGACGTCCTGCATCGATTCCCCACCCGCGCGATGGCCCTCCGTGCGGGGGAGGCCCCGGTCGGTGGCCCAGCGGCCGTTGCCGTCCATCACGACGGCCACGTGCCCCGGGAGTCGGTGCGCGGGCCAGGCCGGCGGGCGGGCGCCGGAGGGATGCGGCCGGGCGGGCGCGGGAGTGTCGGAGCGGGGGGTCGGCAGCAGGCCGGCCAGGGTCGGCGGACGCGCGGTCGTGCCGTCGCGTCCGGACCGGGCGGGGGCGATCGGGGTGAGGAACGTCCACGCGACGTGGGCCTTCAGCCGGGCCGGGACGAAGATGCGCCAGGTCGCCGGGCGGGGCAGGCGGGGCCTGCGGCGCAGCAGGTCGATCCCGGCGCGTTCGATGCGATCCAGGCGCAGCCGGCCGATGTCGGACACCGCGCGGGCCACCACCGCGAGCGCGGGCGGCAGTTCGCGGAACAGGTCGGGTTGGGCGAGCCCGAGCCGGGCCCGTGCGGCCAGCCGGCCGATCAGGGCCTCGACGGGTGCGACCGGTGTGCCGCTCGGGTGGCGGCTCCGGGGCGCGTCCCGTGCGGCGCTCGCGAGATCCGCTGCGGTGAGGGCATGTTCGTCGAGCACCTCCATGGGCAGCGTGATCCGGCCCTGGGCGAGATCCTCGGCGAGGTCTTCGAGGTTGTCGATGATGGCGAGCGCGTCCACCCACTGCCGGGCGGCTTCCAGGTAGCGCAGCCGCAGCGGCAGATACAGGCCCGCGGCGGCCAACAGCGCCGCGCCCTGGGCGAAGAAGGAGGTGTTGACGGCCTGGGAATAGGCGCTCCATGCCTGCCAGGTGGGGTGGGTACGGCCGTCGATGTCCGCACGGGTCGCGGCGAAGGCCGCGGAGAGGCCGTCGGTCGGCAGGTCCCAGGTGCGCATCGTGTGTACCAGGGCCCGGCGTACCGGGTCGGTGCCCGCGCCGTCGCGCAGGTCGTCGTGGAACGCGGTGGTCCAGGCGTCGAACAGCGCCTTCCGCCCGCCGGGATCACCCGTGTCGGCGATGTCGTCCAGCACGCGGCCGGTCGCGTAGATCGCCCACAGCGCCGGTCGTAACGCCGGTGGCATCAGCTGCGCCGTTCGGTACTCCGTACCGCCCGCCCTGCGGATCGCGGTGCGGCACGCCTCGTAGGCTTCGACGAGATGCGGGTCGTCGATCGCGGCCGCGCGGTAGACGGAGCGGGGACGCGGCATGGGACTCCTCGGCCGGACGTGACGGGATCCGCCGGGCGGCGGGCATCTTGGCGCGGGACGGCACACTCCTCGGGGAGACCACGCGGATCCCACCCGGAGCCGGGCAACACCCCTGCCACGACGCGGCGTTGGCGCGTGGCCCGGACACGGGAAGAGACAACCGGCCGGCGGCGCGCGGTGTCACGCGAATGGCTCGAAAATGCCTCGTAGGAGTGACGCGGAGTGGGCCGAACGGGTGACGGTCGGGGGTGTAAGGCTCCCGCCGACGGCCCAGATGCGTCCGGGACGTGGTTCGTCGCCGGGTCGGGTCAGGGTCGCCGGGGGTGGACAGGACGCACTCTGTGCCGCGCCATCGCGGACCGCCTTCGGGGGCGGACCGGGCCGCGACGCCGCGGACCGCCTCGCCCGGCGCAGCCGTTCGCCGGGCGAGGCGGTCCGATGTACCTGGGCCGCCTACGGGTGGTCGGTCAGAAGGGGCGACCACCCGCACGCGGCGTTTCGAGTCCGTTGATCCGGATGACGTGGTAGCCGCTCGCGATGACCACGAACGGGTGTGCGACCGTGGCGGGCTCGGCGCTCAGGCGCAGGGCGCCTTCGGTGCCGACGTCCAGGACCGGGCCGTTGTCGATGATGGCGCTCCAGGTGCGGGGCAGGATTTCGCCGTCGATGGGCCAGTCGAAGAGGTCGAGTGCGACCTCGACCTCGGTGTCGTGGCCGGGGATCGTGAGGTGTCCCTTGGCGTGGTGGATCTCCATCGTCCGAGTCTGCGTCGCTCCGCCCGATTCCGCCGGTCAGGCTTGCGCCGAGTTGCGATCGACGGACGAGAGCGGTGGGGCGATGTCTTCCAGGGAACGGCCTTCGGCGTTGATGGCGAGGAATGCGGCGACGATGCCTGCGCCGAGCATGAGGCTGGCGCCGATGCAGAAGGCGAGGACGGTGTCGGCGACGTCGCCGGACTTGGTCAGGTCGGAAAAGACCAGGGGGCCGGAGATGCCGCCCGCCGCGGTGCCGACGGCGTAGAACAGCGCGATGGCCGAGGCGCGGGCCTCCATCGGGAAGATCTCGGAGACGGTCAGGTAGGCGCTGCTGGCGCCGGTGGAGGCGAGGAACAGTACGACGCACCAACACGCGGTCAACGTGGTCGCGTTCAGGTGGCCCGCGCCGAACAGCCAGGCGGTGGCGAAGAGGGCGACGGCGCTGCCGATGTAGGTCGAGGTGATCATCACGCGTCGACCGATCGAGTCGAACAGCGGGCCGAGCAGCAGCGGGCCGAGCAGGTTGCCGACGGCGATGACGGCGAAGTAGTACCCGGTGCGGTTGCTCGGCACGTCGTAGAAGGTCTCCAGGATCGACGCGAAACCGAAGGTGATGGCGTTGTAGAGGAAGGCCTGTCCGATGAACAACGACAGGCTCAGGACCGAACGGCGCGGATGTTCGCGCACGACGCTGCGGGCGATGGCGCCCAGGCCGGTGGCCTTGCTCGGGTCGATGGTCAGTTCGCCGTGCGGTTCGGGCAGCGTACGGCGGTCGCCGGTGCCTTTCGCGGTTTCGGCCACCACCTCCCGCTCGACGTCGGCGACCAGTTTTTCGGCCTCGTCGCCGCGGCCGTGCAGGTAGAGCCAGCGCGGGGATTCGGGGACGTGCCTGCGGACCAGCAGGATGACCAGACCGAGCACGACGCCGAGGGCGAAGGTCAGCCGCCAGCCGAGATCGGCGGGGAAGAACGCGGTATTGAGCATCAGCACGGACAGCAGGGCGCCGCCGGCGGCCCCGGCCCAGTAGGTGCCGTTGACGGCCAGGTCGACCCGGCCTCGGTAGCGGGCCGGCATCAGTTCGTCGATGGCGGAATTGATCGCCGCGTACTCGCCGCCGATGCCCAGGCCGGTGAGGAAGCGGAACAGGAAGAACATCCAGGCCTGGACGGACAGTGCGGTCAGCGCGGTGCCGGCGAGGTAGACGGCGAGGGTGACCATGAACAACTTCTTGCGCCCGAACCGGTCCGTCAGCCATGCGAAGAGCAGTGCGCCCACACACGCCCCCGCGACGTACAGCGCGGCGCCGGGCCCGGTGACCTGAGCCGCCGTGATGTCGAGGCCGCTGTCCGGCTCGGACAGCCGGCCGGCGACGTTGCCGACCACGGTCACTTCGAGACCGTCGAGGATCCAGACGGTGCCGAGACCGATCAGGATCCGCCAGTGCCACGGTGACCACGGCAATCGGTCCAGGCGAGCCGGGACGTCGGTGCTGAAGGTCGTGGGCTCGGCCGGTGTGTTGCTGCCTGGGGTCGTCGCGGTGGGCATGGCGGGGGTCCTCCGATCAGGTCGCTTTCCCGGCTGCCCGAGCAACGGCTCGGGAAACCCCTTTCCTGATCGGTACGTTGCCGCCGCGCCGGCCGAATCGTACGGTCGGGTTCGTCAGCGGTGACCGGGCTGACGGTCGGTGACGGGCCGTCGGGGTGCGGGGGCGGCCGTGGCGCCTGTGCCGAGCTGTGCGGGGGCGGCGGCAGGTGTGGTCCGGGGGCGGGACCAGCGGCGCATGATCGGGAGTTCGTAGTAGCGGTACACCGCCAGGGACACGGCGATGGAGAGCGTGGTCAGGGCCGTGATGATCGCGATGCCGGGCAGCGCGGCGAAGGTCCGTTCCACGCCGAGCATGTGGCGCACGGTCAGCATGAGCGGGTAATGGGTCAGGTAGAGGGCGAAGGATGCCTCGCCCAGGGCGATGAGGTACGGGTGGTGCATCAGGCGGGCGCGGCCGCGGAGGTCGGCCAGGGTGAGGGCGGCGATGATCAGGGCGAGTGGGGCGGCCATGGCCATGCCCAGGGTGTACTGGGCGGGCAGGCACGGCAGGAGCACCAAGACGGCCACCGCGGGGGCGGCGACCTGCACCCGGTTCAGGTGCGGCCAACGGCCGGTCCGCACCAGGCGGGCGGTGAGGATCCCCAGGGCGAATTCCGACAGCCGCACCGGTGGGCAGAGGTAGACGAACCACATGCTGTTCGCGTTGATGGGCAGCCAGTCGTACAGCGGCGGCCCCGGCACGAGGGTGGCGACCAGCGGCATCAGGAGCGTCGCCGCGGCGAGCGCCGCCCAGCAACTGCCCAGCCGTCGCCCGGGGATCCTCGACACCGCGGCCAGGAGAGTGGGGAAGACGGCGTAGAAGAAGGCTTCACAGGAGATCGACCAGCTCGGGGCGTTGAAGCTGAAGAAGAAGTCCGGGTCCGGGATCCAGCTCTGCAGCAGGAACAGGTCCGCCACCGCGGCGCCGGTACTGTCGCCGTCGGCGAGCACGGTGGCCGGTGTGGCGACGATGACGCCGAAGAAGGCGACGGCCAGGGCCCAGGCGAGGACGTGGTTGGGGGCGATCTTCCAGAAGCGCCGGCGCCAGAACGCCCGATGTGTTTCTCCCGGCGCGTGGGCCCAGGTCAGGACGAATCCGGAGAGCACGAAGAAGCCGCTGACCGCGCCGGTGGCGATCGGTTCCAGCAGTGCCGGCGGGCTGTCCGGTCCGATGTCGAAGATGCCCGAGATGAGGGTGAGATGACACAGCACCACGGCGAGGGCGAGGACGAACCGCAGGCTGGTCAGCGACGGAAGACGGGCGGGGAGGACCTGGTCGGACACGGGCTGATCTCCTTGGCCGGGGATGGCCGGCGCTTCGGGGAGGCGTAACGGGGGGTGCGCCTGCGCACCTCGGGCCGGCGGAGCGCGCCGGGGCCCAGCGCGGCCGGGCCCACCGGGGAGAACGCGCGAAGGCGACGGTGCCGGGCGGCTTCCGGCGATCGTCAGCGGACGTCGCCCCGTCCGGCCGGGTCGGTGGTGTGCACGGGCAGGCTGTGCAGGTGCCGCAGACCGCCGCGATGCCAGGACAGCTCGGCCGGGTCGGCGGCCGGGGTGAGTTGCGGCAGGCGGGTGAACAGTCGGGTCAGCGCGATGCGGGTCTGGGCGCGGCCCCGGGCGGCGCCGAGGCAGTAGTGCGCGCCGTGCCCGAAGGAGAGGTGGCCGCGGGGTGTGGGGCGGGCGGGGCAGACCTCGGTGGGCTGCGGCCAGCGCCGCGCGTCGAGGTTGGCGTGCAGGAAGGACGCCACCACCACGTCGCCGGCCTCGATGCGGGTGCCGTCCAGGACCAGCGGCTCGCGGGCCATGCGCCAGGCGCTGTGGTGGAACGGTGCGGACAGGCGCAGCAGTTCCTCCACCACCGCGTCGGTGCGCGCGGCGTCGCCGGACCGGAGCGCGGCCCGTACCTCGGGTCGCTGCATGGCGATCAGGGCGGCGGTGGGGATGACGGTGGTGAGCGACTCCACCATGCCGACGAGCAACAGTCCCACCATCGCGGCGGTCTGCGGGCCGGTCAGACGTCCTTCGTCGCGGGCGGTCAGCAGCGCCCGGGCGGCATTGTCCCGCCGTGTCCTGCGGGCGGTGGCCACGATCTGCACGACCCGCAGGACGAAGGTCTGGTTCGCGGCCCGGCCCTGCGGGGTGTCGGGGTGGTCGGCCAGGCCCGCGGCCGTGGTGGCGCGCACGACGGCCGTCGCCCGCTCCGGGGTGAGCCCGAGCATGGCGGCGACGCCCGCGGCGGCCAGTGGCACCGCGAGGTCGGCGACCAGGTCGGCCTGCGGCCGCTGGGCCAGGGCCTCGACCAAGTCCGCGGTACGGGCTTCCAGTTCGGCCTCGTCGAGCCCGGCTCCGGTGGCCTGGAAGTAGGGGCTGACGATCCGGCGCATCCGGCGGTGCTCGGCGCCGTCGCGCGCCAGGAGTTGGGGCTGGGTGGACAGGAAGCTCTCGGGGTAGCGGGCGTGCGGCAGCCCGTGCGGCGTTCCGGTGGGGAGGGTGCCCACCATGGTCATGTCGTTGACCAGCCGCGGGTCGGTGAGCATGGCCTGGACGGCCGCGTGCCCCGTCACCGCCCATGCCGGCAGCCCACCGGCCAGACGCACCGCCAGCACACCGGGCCGGGCCGCCTGCGCCGGGTACCGCTCGGCGAAGTCCTGCGCGGGCACCGCCGGGCAGTACAGCGACGGGGCATGCGACCAGGGCGCAGACAACGACTCTTGCAAGATCATGGATCTCCGAACCATCGGGAGATGGCGGCCCGACGGGCCGCCACCGACGGGTCGAAGCGTATGAGCGGGGTTTTTGGGAACGAAATTGATAAGTCGTACAAGTAGCCCAGGTGGTGGGTCCGCGACCCGTGCCGACCGGGCTTGCCCGGAGCACTCGTTCCGGGCTCGCCCGTGCCGCTCGGCGTGGACCCGGTGTCCGGGGCCGGTTCGGCTACTCGGTGTCCGTCGCGTTCCGGCTGCCGCCGGCCTGGTCGTTGTCCTTGAGGGTGCCCCAGCCGTGCCAGCGGTCGATCCGGACCCAGGCGCTGACTCGACCCCGCTCCCGCTGCGGGTACTCCTGGTCGGTGTAGTGACGGGCCAGTCGGTCGATGTCGACCATGTCCTTGTCGTCGCGGATCTCGTCGATGTGGCCGATGATGCTGAGGTGGGTGTACCAGTTCCCGGTGTCGAGCACGGTGAGGGAGACGCGGGGATCGTTGCGGATGTGGTTCAGCCGTTTGCGTCCCTCGTCCATGTTGAGCAGGATGCGTCCCTCGTCCCACAGGTACCAGGTCGCCGTGGAGACGGGCTGCCCGTCGGCCCGGAGCGTCGTCACGACTGCGGGATTGGGCTGTCGCAACATCGCGATCGCCTTTTCGGGCAGCGGCGGCTTCGACATGTGTCCTCCTCGTCGGTGTCCGGCCGCGGTGGGTTCTTCACGGCAGTTCGCCGCACCGGACCGCAGCAAAGACACTACCTGCGGGTCATGGGATTCCGGGGGTGCCGCACGCGGGATCGGGATCAGCTCGCGACGACGTTGCCGTTGGCGTCGAAGACGACCGTCGACCAGTGCTTGTCCCACTTGTCGTCGAGATAGCGGGGCACCTTGCCCTCGGGATAGCGCACCCAGCCCGGGTCCGGCGCCCGGCCGTCGGGCACGCACGCCCGGCCGGTGCTGCTGCCGACGGCCTTGACCGGATATTCGCCGGAACTGCAGACGCGCTCACGCATCGAGCACCCGGCCGTCATGACGCACGCGAGCGCCGTCATCCCGACGAGGGGGACGACGACGCGGAGGCCGCGGCTCGCGACGACGGCGCTCGGCACTCGGCGGGGTGTGCTCACGATCCACACGATCCGCCCACTCCCTTCCGTCGTTCGGTCGTTCCGTCGACGCCTGCCCCCCGGGCGTCGCGCACACACCTTCCGATGCGGGGTCATGCCGGCGTCGAGCCGGGTCGCGACCACTCCCTTGCCGCCGGTGGCCACGGCGAGGATGCGGCGCGTGTCGCAGCGAACGATCACGGTGGAAAGACCGGGGCGGCCTGCGATCGTCGCCCTGCACGAAGATCCACCGCCGCATCCGTACGCGTCGCCGACGCCCGACCGGGACCGCCTTCGAGGTGACCGGGGCCGTTCGGCTGGACAGGTATCCGGGTATGGCTCCCTCTCAGCGGTATCTCGACGACATGTCGGCCGAACTCGACGCGATGGTGGCTCTGTTGGGCGACATGGTGACCTGTGAATCCCCGTCCGAGGACCCTGCGGCCCTGGACCGGTGCGCGGAACTGCTCGCCACGGTCGGCGCGCGGTTTCTCGGACGCGAACCCGAGCGGGTCGTCCTGGGCGGCGTCACGAACCTGGTCTGGCGTCCGCGGGGGAGCGGCCCGTTGCTGCTCGGGCACTACGACACCGTGTGGCCGATGGGTACCCTCGCCGAATTGCCCTTCTCGACGCGGGACGGTGTCGCACGCGGCCCGGGCGTGTTCGACATGAAGGCCGGCATCGTGCAGATGTTGTACGCGGCCCGGATCTCCATCGCGCGTGATCGCGTCGGACTGCTCCTGACCGGCGACGAGGAGACCGGATCGATCAACTCCCGTGCCCTGGTCGAGGAACTCGCCGCCAAGTCCGGCGCCGTGCTGGTGGGCGAACCGAGCGGGGACGGGGGCGCGGTCAAGGTCGCCCGCAAGGGCGTGGCCCGTTTCCGGGTGGCGGTTCGCGGCCGGGCCGCGCACGCCGGCCTCGAACCGGAACTCGGCGTGAACGCGACCGTGGAACTCGCCCACCAGGTACTCGCGATGTTGTCGGCGGAGCGCATCGACCTGGGCACCACGGTCACCCCCACCGTCGCCACGTCCGGATCCACCATCAACACCGTGCCCGAGACGGCGACGCTCGACATCGACGTTCGCGGCTGGAGTCGGGCCGAACTCGACCGTGTCGCACGGCACATGCACGGTCTGCGGGCCACCCTGCCGCAGGCCGAGCTGTCCGTGACCGGCGGCGTCAATCGTTACCCGCTCGAAGAGGCGATGTCTGCCGAACTGCTCGCCCACGTACGGGCCGCGGCCCGCGAGATCGGCATCCCCGAACCGGAGTCGGTCCGTTCCGGCGGCGGCTCGGACGGCAACCTCACCGCCGCGATCGGCGTGCCCACCCTCTGCGGAATGGGTGCCGTGGGAGGCCATCCGCACGCCCGCAACGAATTCGTCGACATCACGACCATGCCCGCCCGCACGGCACTTCTGGCGGCGACGCTGGACCGACTCGGCGGCGAGGAGTAGCCCGGCCACGCCCGCGCGTCGGTCCGCCGGCTCCGTCGGGAGCGCCGCGCCGGTCCGGCCGGCCCCACGGGGGGAGGGTCGGCCGGATCCGGCGCGGGTCCGTCGTCGCGGGCCGGGAGAGCCGGCGTGTCCGCGACGACGGGACACGTCCGGTACGGACCGGACGTGGGTCGGGTGGTTCAGCGGGTGCCCGGCCGACGCGGCTCGTTTCGCTCGGAGTTCGTGAGCACGTCGGTGGATCCTCTCGGTGTCGGGCTGATCCCATGGTCCCAGGCATCGCTTCCGGCGCGCGTCGCCCTGCGGGCTGAGCGAGGGCGTCGGCCGGTCGGCCGACTCGGGCTACCGCAGGAGGAGACGAAACCGGTCGTGCCCGGCGCAGACCGGTACGCGAGTACCGGGACCCCTCCGTCCTCGCCCGGTCGCGAGAGCAGGCGGCAGCGGGGAACGCCCTGCGGCAGACGGGCCGAAGGGTCCGTGTGGTGCTCGCATCGGGGGGTAGTCGTTCCTGGCCACCGGTCCGCGCACCGGGGCGGGTCGGGCCGATCGTCGAGGTCCGCGAACCTGCCCGCGGTGAACGAGCGGCGGGCGGGAAGGCGTCGTTCGCCTCGACGGGTGGCGTCATGGGGATCGTGGAGCGGGGGGTGACCGGGCGTGGGAGTCGGAACTCACGAGAATGCGGCGGGGGACGAGGTCGACGCCGACCCGGCACGGCGCGCGGGCGGTCGTGACGACGATGCGGGGACCCGCCTGACGGTGCTGGTGGCACTCGCGGCCAATCTCGTCATCGCGGTCGGGAAGGCGGTCGCGGGTCTCGTCGCCGGAGCGCCGGCCCTGCTGTCGGAGGCGGCGCACTCGGTGGCGGACACCCTCAACGAGGCATTCCTGCTCGCCTCGCTCAACCGGAGCCGGCGCACACCGGATGCCCAGCATCCCTTCGGGTACGGCAAGGACCGCTACTTCTGGTCGCTGCTGGCGGCCGTCGGCATCTTCGTGCTCGGCGGCGGCTTCTCCTTCTTCCAGGCGTGGGAGGCGCTGCGGGAGAAGGGCGAACCGGATGGCGCCGGCTATCTCGCGGGCCTGGCCGTGCTGTTCGTGGCGCTGTGCGCGGAGGGCGGGTCGCTGGTGCGCGCCGTGCTCCAGGTACGCCGGCAGGCTCGGGAGTCGGGCGTCTCCGTGATGCGCGCAATCCGGGACGTGGACGACCCCGCCCTGCGCACCGTCCTGGCCGAGGACGCCACGGCCGTGCTGGGTGTACTGCTCGCGATGGGTGGGCTCGGTCTGCACATGGCGACCGGCGACGCGGTCTGGGAGGCGGCGGCGTCGTTGTGCATCGGCCTGCTGCTGGTGCTCATCGCCTACCGGCTCGGCCGCGAGGCGCGCGGCGAGCTGATTGGCGAAGCCGCGGACGTGGCACTGCAACGCGACATCCTGAAGTACCTGGACGCGCAGGCGGAGATCGATGTGGTGACCCAACTGCTGACCATGCGGCTGGGCCTGCACTCCACGCTGCTCGCGGCACGCATCGACCTGGCCGACGGTCTGGACAGCGAGGCCGTCGAGGTGATGTCGGTACGGCTCAAGCGCTCCATCGGCGAACGATGGCCACATGTGGACCAGGTCTTCCTGGACGTGACGCGGGCCGGCGCCGGGGAGCGGCGGGAGGCGCACCGGTACCGCGCGTCGTTGGACGAGGCCGCGGCGGACCGCGAGCCGCGGTCGATCGAGTGACCACGGTCGGCCGCGTGCGGCACCCCGCGATCGCGGCGCCGGTCGGCCGGCACGTACGGTCCGCCCATCGATGCGTGCTGCTGCCCAGGGCGAACCGCCGGTAGGCGTCGGAGGCCGGTGTCGTACCTCGGTGCCGAATGGCGGTGTCGAGCCGGGCGGCGGCGTCGGGCCGGCCCGAACGGCGGTGTCCCGACATCGGGCGCATCCGGGATGTCCTCGCCGAGGCGGCGCGCGGGAACGGTGCGATGGGTCACGCTCCCGCGCCTCCTCGAATCCGGTCCCGGGACAACGCGCCGGGCGGGTGCGGCGAACCGCGTTGCCGGTGTGTTCCGGCGAGTGTCGGGAAATCGTCTCCCCCACACGCGAAACCGCCGACGGAAGGCACACCATGGGCGAGCAGGACGGCCGACGCGAGAGCGCGGACGAGCGCGCGGATCGGCGCTGGAACGAACTGCTCCAGGAGGTCCGCGTCGTACAGACCGGCGCGCAGGTGCTGTTCGGATTCCTGCTGAGCGTCGTCTTCACGCCGAAGTTCGACACGCTGAGCGACTTCGACAACGGCCTCTACGTGGCCGCCGTCGTGCTCGGCGCGGCCTCGATGGGTGTTCTGGTGTCCATGGTTTCGCTGCACCGCGCAGTCGCCGGACACCACCTCAAACCCCGACTGGTGCACGTGGCGAACAACCTCCTCACGGTGGGCGTGGGGCTGTTGGCGTGCACCATCGGCTGCTCGTTGTTGTTGCTGCTGCGGGTGGCCACCGACACGGTGACCGCCGCGGTGCTCACTACGTCGGCCGCGGTGTGGTTCCTCTGTTGGTGGCTCGTCCTGCCCTTGGTTCTTCGGCTGCGCGTACCGGGGTCGCGAACAGGGAGGTGAAGCCCCGCGACTGCCCGGTGACGGAGAGCCGGTTCGCGGCCGCAACACCCGCGACGGTCGGGGTGCTCAGGACGTCGTCTCCTCCCGGGCTGCCCCGTGGCTCGGGCTTCCGCCGGTGTCGTCCCCGGCCGCACGAGGTGCCGGCGGGAACGCCAGCGGGTTGAACAGGTGTGCGGTGTCGGTGACTTCGAGCAGGCGGCGGAATTTGTCGCCGGGCACGAGACCGAGTCGGGTCCCGATCTCCAGGGCCCTGGCACGCGCATACAGCAGGGCGTGCAGACCGGTGCTGTCGCAGAAGGTGATGCTGCGCATGTCCACGTCCACCCTGGGTGCACCCGAGTCGAGCGCGGTGTCGAGGGCGCGGCGCAGCGGTGGCCCGGTGTCGATGTCGAGTTCACCGCCGATCCGCAACAGGACCCCGTCGTCGACGACGGTCACCCGAATGCGCAGGTGCTGCGGCGTGGCTTCGCGATGGCGGGTCCGGGGGCGGCCCGGCGGGTGAAGCGACTGGCGGGTGGCGGGGCGACGTGGGGCGGCCATGGCGGGCTTCCCTCCCTGGCATGTCGGGCGGGGTCCTCGATCGTTCGGGGGTGACATGTGCTTTCGCAGGATTCGGTGGCCGGTGGTTCCGGCCTGCGGTGTGTCCAGCATCGGCCGTCGCCGAACGTGCGTCAAGTAATTCATGAACTGCAATTCGTGTATCGAGTTACCGGAACGTTCGCGCCTATGATGGTGCGCATGAGCGATGCGGAGCAGTCCAGGCCGTCGTGGACGTTCTTCACCAATCACGCCCGTGTGCTCTCGGTGATCGCCCGTGATCCCGAGGTGCGGGTACGCGACATCGCGGCTGCGTGTCTGCTGACCGAGCGCGCGGTGCAGGCGATCCTGGCGGACCTGGAGGACGGCGGGTATCTGACCCGGCAGCGCAGCGGGCGGCGCAACATCTACCGAGTCGTGCCCGGAACCGAGGTGCGACATCCGGCCGACCGGGGACGGGCCGTCGCCGATGCCCTCGACCTGCCCGAACAGACGCCTGTGGGCGGGACGGACGTGGACGCGGACCTGCTTCGGGCCAACGCGGGCGACCGGGAGTTCGGGCGGCGCGAGCGCTCGGATTCCGGCGGCTGACCGACGACCTCGCACCGGCGTCGGTCTGCGCCTTCCCCGACCGTTGCGCTCCGTCCGTTCCGCATGCCCGGTCGGGCATCGGGTAGCGGCTCGGTGTTCGAGCGTGGGAGCGCGGTTCGAGCATCGGACCGCGCGAGAAGCGAGGTGAGTGCCATGCCGAGGGGATCCAGCCCCAAGCGGGAACGCCAGTACGAGCACATCAAGGAAAGTGCGAAGAATCGCGGCGAAAGCACCAAGCGCGCCGAGGAGATCGCGGCCCGCACGGTGAACAAGGAACGCGCCCGCGCCGGCGAGGCCGAGACGGCGAGTCGGACCTCCCTCCAGGACATGTCCTCGTCCCGGCGCGGCGGTCTGCGCTCGCACAGCGGCGCCCAGGGCCCCACCTACGACCAGCTCTACGCCGACGCCAAACGTCGTGGCATCAAGGGCCGTTCGTCGATGAACAAGAAACAACTGGAGCAGGCCCTCGGTCGCTGAGCACGCCCACCTCGGCTGCCCGATCTCGGCGGCCGATCGGGGCCCGTGTCGGGAACGGCAGGCAGGCGTCCGGGTCCCGCCACCCGTCCTGCCGGCGGACCTGCCCGTCTGTTGTGCCCTGACGCGGAGCCCGGCTGTCGTTCACACTCCGACCGGCTCCAGGCCGTTTTCGCGCGGGGCGGGTTGCTTGCTTGTACAAGCAGTATGTAGGTTGTGGGCCATGTCGGACTTCACGCCGACCGGCGGGGTCGAGGCGGAGCCTGCCGGTGATGACGAGGACGACCGCTGGTGTATGGCGGTGCGTCTGTTGGGTCGGATCGAACAGCGCTTGGACCGGGCCCTGCAACAGGCCCATGGCCTACAGCTCTCGGAGTATCGGGCGCTGTGTGCGCTGAGCCGGGAGGACAGCGGGGGAAGCCTGCGCATGGGGGAGTTGGCCGAGCGCATCGGCCTGAAGGTCAGCTCGGTCACCCGACTCGTCGGGCGACTGGAGGCCCAGGGCATGGCCGAACGAACCTCCGTCGGGGGTGAGGACGGCCGAGGGGTGCGAGCCACCGTCAGTACGGCCGGGCACCTCCGCTACGAGCAGGCGACGGCCACCTACCGGGCCGCACTCGGCGCGGAGTTGCACGCAGCCCGCGAGAACGTCCACCTGGCCGAACTCGCCGGCTGGGTCCGCGGCATCTGACCCTTCGCCGATGCCGACAGGCCGGGCTCGCCGGCCGACGCCTGTGCGATGCGCCCCGCCCCGCCCGGAACAAAGGACCAGGACCGATGACCGACGCAGCCATGCACTACGACCGACTCCTCGCCGAGCAGTACACCTGGATGCTCGGCGGCGACATCGAAGCCCTCGCCGCCGAACAGGGCGCGCTGCTCCGCGACCTCGGCGTGGTCCCCGGGCCGACCCCGGGGGTGGCCGTGGACCTGGGCTGCGGCCCCGGCCAACAGACGCTCGCCCTGGCCCGCGCCGGCTTCGCGTCGGTGATCGCCGTCGACGGCAGCACGGCCCTGCTGGCCGAACTCGCCCGGCACGTCCGGGGGTTCGGCGGAATCGAGTCGGTCCATGCCGACATACGCGGCGTACTTCCCCGGGTCGCCCGGCCCGGGACCGTGGACGTCGTGGTGTGCATGGGTGACACCCTTCCCCACCTGCCGAGCAGGGCCGACGTGACGGCGTTGCTCGCCGACACCGCCCGCGCGCTCGCCCCGGGAGGCCGGTTCGTGGCCACCTACCGCGACCAGTCCCGACCGCTGCACGGGACCGACCGGTTCATCCCCGTACGCAGCGACCGGGACCGCGTGTTCACGTGCTTCCTGGAGTACGTCGACGAGGACACCGTCATGGTCCACGACCTCGTGCACACCCGGGCCGGGGACTCCTGGAACCTGCAAGCCGGCAGCTATCCCAAGCTGCGCATCGCCCCGGACTGGCTGAGCGAACAGTGCCGCCGGGCCGGACTCGACGTTCGCGACGACACGACGGGCCCGAGGGGCATCCGGATCCTGCACGCCGTCAAGGGCTGACCGGCGGCCTCCGGGCCCCGGCACAGGGCCGCGGCCCACGTCCCGATGCGTCGCGAACGGCCCCCTGCCCCCCCGAGGCACTGCGAGAACCAATTCCGCCGACAATGCGACGATTCCGAGGCCCGCACCGGGCAGATCGTAGGGCCGACCATGACGGACACGACCGATCCGACCAGAAGAGGCGACCTGTTCGTCGGCGTCGCCGGCAACCGTCGGTTCGAGGGCCCCACCACGGGCGACGAGCGCGCCATCCTGATCGACGTCCTGGCCGCCCAGCGCTCGACGCTGGAACTGAAGTGCTCCGGTCTGGGAACGGAACTGGCCCGGCGGTCGGTCGAGCCCTCCACACTGTCCCTGCTCGGTATCGTGCGGCACCTCGCCGACGTGGAGCGCCGCTGGTTCCGGCAGGTCCTGGCCGGGCAGGACGCACCGGCCCACTTCTCCTCCCGCGCCGACCCCGACGGCGACTTCGACGGCGCGGTGCCGGATGCGGCAGTCGTCGAGCAGGCATGGCAGGCATGGCGTACGGAGGTCGCCTTCGCCGAGCGCTTCACGATCGAGGCACCCGACCTCGACGTGGCGGGCGACGACGGGTGGCGAGGGACGGTGTCGTTGCGCTGGGTGCTGATTCACATGGTCGAGGAGTACGCCCGGCACAACGGCCACGCCGATCTGCTGCGCGAACGCATCGACGGCGCCATCGGCCTGTGACCCGCCTCCTCGGGCCCGCCGCGATCGCTCCCGCCGGGACCGCTCCCGGTTCGACGGCGATGCCGCGACCGGCGTCGACGCGGGTCGGCGGGGCGGGTCGTGGTGCGACCTCCGTCACGTGTGCCCGCGTTCGAGGGGAGATCGTGACACAACTGATCTGACGGGTCGTCAGTTAGGTTGGCGGCCCCTGGATCCGGGAGCCGTCACATGGCAACCGCCGTACCTTCGTCCGGCCTTCGTTCCCGCCTGATCGTGCCCACCCTGGCCTTCGGCGGCACGCTCATGGCACTCATGCAGACGGTGATCGTGCCGCTGCTGCCCGCGCTGCCCGGCGATACCGGCTCCTCGCCGGGCACGGTGAGTTGGATGCTGACCGCGACGCTGCTGTCCGGTGCGGTGCTCAACCCCGTACTGGGCCGTGCCGGCGACATGTACGGCAAGCGCCGCATCCTGGTCGGCGCTCTCGCGGTGATGACGGTCGGATCGGCCCTGTGCGCGATGACGACCGACATCGGCGTGCTGATCACCGCGCGTGCCCTGCAGGGCACGGCCGCCGCCGTCGTGCCGCTGGCCACCGGCATCCTGCGGGACGAACTGCCGCCGCACCGGGTCGGCTCGGCGGTCGCGCTGATGAGCTCGACGGTGGGAATCGGCGCCGCCGCCGGGCTGCCGCTGGCCTCGATCGTGGTGCAGCACGCCGACTGGCACGTGTTGTTCCGGGTGACGACCGGCCTGGGTGTGCTCGGCGTGGCGCTCTCGTGGTGGGTGGTGCCGCGCTCGGCGACGCGTACCCCGGGTCGTTTCGACGTCGTGGGGGCCCTGCTGCTCACCGCCGGCCTGGTGGGGGTGCTGCTCGCGGTGTCCAAGGGCGGCGAATGGGGCTGGACGAGCCCGCTCGTGCTGGGGGTGGGTGTGGCCGGCGTCCTGGTCCTGCCGGTATGGGGATGGCATCAGCTGCGGGTGCGCGAACCGCTCGTGGACCTGCGTCTCGCGGCCCGGCGTACGGTCCTGCTGCCGCACCTGGCGGCTCTGGTGACCGGATTCGCCTTCTATGCGAACTGGCTTGCCACCGTGCAGTTGGTGCAGGCCCCCGAGGAGACCGGGTACGGCCTGGGGGCGTCCGCGTTGGTGGCGAGCCTGTGCCTGCTGCCCGGCGGGTTGACGATGGTGGCGATGTCGCCGGTGTCGGCTCGGCTGTCCGCGGCGCGCGGCGCCCGGTCGACGCTGGTGGCGGGGGCGCTGGTGATCGCGGGGGCGTACGTCGTGCGGGTGTTCACCAGCGAGCAGATGTGGACGATCGCGACCGGGGCGACGTTGTGCTCGGTGGGGACCGGCCTGGTGTACTCGGCGCTGCCGACTCTGGTGATCCAGGCGGTGCCCTCGGAACAGACGGCGGCGGCGACGGGCTTGAACGTGCTCATGCGCACGATCGGCCAGGCGCTGTGCAGCACCGTGGTCGCCGTCGTGTTGACGACGGTGACGGCGACCCTGCCGGCCGGCGCGGGGGGTGGCACGTACGCCTCGCTCGACGCCTACCGCATCGTCTTCGCGCTCGCCGCCGCGGCGGCGCTGGCCGCGGCGGTCACCGCGGCGGCGATCCCGCGCACCGCGATCCACCCCGCCGGGGTCGAGGCGCGTGGCCCGCTCCGCCGCGCATCCCGGGCAGGCTCCTGACACCCGACGCCCGACGCCCGACACCCAACACCCAACACCCGATGCCGGTGTGCCGGCGTCCCGGCCCGGCAGCCGCCCCCCGGAGTGAACCGAGGCCGTCGCGCGCGCCCGGCACACGCGAGACGGTGTGCGTGCGGGTGCGCGGCCCACGGGTGGGACGGCGAACGGGCCGACGGGCGGGGGCCGTTACCAGGGTGCGTGCGCGTGGCTGCGGGGCCTCGTTACCGGGGTGCGTGCGGGTGGCCGCAGCGGAACAGGGGGTCGCGGGTGTCGAAGGGGACGTCCTCGCGGGACTCCTCGACGGCCCGCATCGACGAGGGCAGGTCGAAGGGCAGGGTTCCGGGAGTGGGGCTGTTGCCGAAGACGGCGTCCAGGACCAGGTCGTCGTCGGCGCCGAAGTCGGCCAGGAGGGCGGCGGCGCAGCCGGCGAGTTCGGTGAGGATCGCGGCGCGGTCGAGGAAGACGTCGACGGTGGTGGGTACGGTCGCGCACAGCTTGCGCAGCCGTTCGAGTTCGGCGGCGGGGAACTCCAGGGAACCGGCGTGGAAGTGGCGTTCCAGGAGGCCCTCGCGGGGTTCGTAGGGGGCGTCGATTCGGATGACGGCCAGGTCCGCGTCCCCGGGGTGCTCGACCACCGTGCCGTAGCGGGCCGCGACTTCGGGGTCGATGTTCTCGACGTACAGGCGGCGCCCGGGAGTTGCCGCGAACGCATCCCCGGTGAGGCGGACCAGGGAGCGCTGTTGTACGCGGCGGCCGAGTTCGGTGCGAGTGGGGTGCCCCACCACCTGTTCGGCGACCTCGGGATCGACGTAGGGGTCGTCGAACAGGCCGAGTCGGAACTTGTCGCGCAGGATCCGCCGTGCCGATGCGTCGATGCGGCTCTCGTCGACGGCGCCGGAGCGCACCGCGTCGACGATCAAGTCGGATCGGGTCTCGCCGCCGAACTGATCGACGCCGGCGTGCAGCATCATCGCGGCCTGTTCGGCGAGGGAGAGGTGTTCCACGCCCCAATTGCGCGCCGGCAGGGCGACGACGCCGGGGATCTCCATGCCGGTGAGCACGTTGAAGTCGCTGCACACCACGCCGTCGAAGCCGTACCGTTCGCGCAGCAGGCCGGTGAGCACGTCGCGGTTGAACGAGGAGCCCACTTCGGCGAGCGCGGTGCCGACGGGGATCGAGTAGCACGTCATGACCTGGGCGGTGCCGACCTCGAACGCGGCCTCGAAGGGCTTGAGGTGGTAGTCGAGGTTGCCGCCCGGATAGACGGTGCGAGTGCCGTAGGCGAAGTGCGGGTCCTCGCCGTTCTCCTGGGGTCCGCCGCCGGGGAAGTGCTTGGTCATGCAGGCGACGCTGTCGGCGCCCAGGCGTTCGCCCTGGAAGCCGCGGATGTAGGCGGCCAGGATGCGTGCGGCGCGGTCCGCGTCCTCGCCGAAGGTGCCGCCGGTGCGCGGCTTGCGGGGTTCGGTGGCCAGGTCGGCCATCGGGTGGATCGCGACGCGGACGCCGACGGCGCGCAGTTCGGCGGCCATAGCGGCGGCGTATTCCTCGACGAGTGCGGGGTCGTCGGTGGCCGCGAGGCCGATCGGTTCCGGGCCGCGGCTGAAGGCGCCGCCGGTGAACGCGGTGGCCGGGTTCTCGGTGAAGCCGTGCCGGGGGTCGGAGGCGAGGGTGACGGGGATGCCCAGGCGGGTGGCGGCGGCCAGGTCCTGCACGTGGTTGTTCCACCGGGCCATTTCGACCGGTGCGGGCATGGCGGTCAACCCGAAGGTGTTGATGCCGCGTTCGGCGATCAGCTCGGCCCCGGAGGGCCTGCGGGTGCCGTCGCCGGGGATCATCCGGGCGCAGCACATCAGTCCGGCCTTCTCCTCCAGGGTCATTCGACCCAGCAGGTCGGCGACGCGTTCGTCGATGGGGAGGCGGGGGTCCTCGTACGGCTCCATGGTTCCGTTGTGATTCAGGTCGCGAAAGCGGGTGCCGTCGTGGTGGCGCAGCGTCCGGGGCATGGCGGATCACTCCTCGTGGTGGGTGGCCGGTGTGGGCGACGGTGCGTTGTTCGCCGACGGCGCGCATCGAGGGTCGCGGCCGCGCACAGCCGGGTCCGCCGGTGCGCCCGGCGCGTCGGCGTCGGCGTGGACCGGCCCCCGGACAAGTGGCACAACTGCCAGGTGACAGTAGTGCAAACGTTTGCGGTGGGGAAGGTTGTAATCCGGGATTCCGGCGGGGATTCCGGCCGGGACCCGGCCCGCACCGGGTCCTGAGCCGGCCGCGGTCACAGCTTGGTAACGTCCGGTTCATATGGCCGGTAATACAATTTCACATGTCACATCATGCCTGCATGAGAAAAGTCATAGCCCTGTTCTCGGCAGCCGTGGCACTCGTCGCCCTCAGCGGAGCCTCCGTCGGCGCCGCACCCGATTCCGCCGGCCCCGAGGACACCGGGCAGGGAAAACTCGTCTGGAGCTCCTGTAACGACGCCACCACGCCCGCGCTGCAGTGCGCGATGCTCGACGTGCCGGTGGACTACGCGAACCCGCACGGCCCCAAGATCAAGATCGCGGTGAACCGGCTTCCCGCCACCGCGCCCAGGAACAGGCAACAGGGTCCGATCCTGCTCAACCCCGGCGGTCCCGGGAACTCCGGGCTGTGGATGCCCGCCTTCATCTCCGGCCAGATCCCGCAGGACGTCGCCTCGACCTACGACTGGATCGGCTTCGACCCGCGCGGCACCAACAGCAGCGAACCCCATGTGGTCTGCGACGCCGAGTACTTCCACGGACCGCGGCCCGACTACCAGATAAGCCAGGGCACTTCCAAGGCGTGGCTGTCGAAGGCGGCCGGGTACGCCGCCGATTGCGCGGCCGACTGGTCCTGGCTGATGCCGCACATGACCACCGTCGACAGCGCACGGGACATGGACAGCATCCGGCGGGCGCTCGGAGCCCCGAAGATCAACTTCTACGGCGGTTCCTGGGGCACCTCGCTGGGCTCGACATACGGTCAGCTCTTCCCCTCGCGCGTGCGGCGCATGGTGCTGGACAGCATCGTCGGCCCGACCATCCCCTGGTACGACCACAACATCCTCCAGGACAAGGAACACCAGCGCCGCTTCGACGCCTTCGCCGACTGGACGGCCAAGGCCGACTCGGTCTACCACCTGGGCACGGACGCAGCCGCCGTCAGGAAGGCGTACGACCAGGTCGAGGCCGCCCTGCGGACCGAACCGGTGGACGCCGCCCCGGCCCCCGGCAAGATCGGCCCCGCCGAGTTCGAGGACACCTTCTACGGCGGCGGCTACAACTTCCTGCGCTGGCCCAGGATGGCCACCGTGCTCTCGGCCTACGTCACGCGACACGACACCCGGCCGTTGAACATCGCGTACAACCGCTACGCGGCGCCGGGCACCGACGACGCCAGTTTCCCGGCGTACAACGCGGCGCAGTGCAACGAGAACGCCTGGCCACGCGATTGGGAGTTCTGGAAGAAGGACCAGGCCAGGGTCAACGCCACCGCGCCCTTCTACACCTACAACAACATGTGGTACAACGCGGCCTGCATGTTCTGGCCGGGCCAGGGCAACCCGGCGGGCCGGATGAAGATCACCGGCAAGGGCCTGCCACCCGTCCTGCTCTTCCAGGCCACCGAGGACGCCGCCACGCCGTACGAGGGCGGACTGGCCATGCGTGAGGCCCTGCCCGGTTCCAAGCTGGTCGTCCAGACCGGCGGCAGCTTCCACGAGATCCTGTTCCACGGCAACGCCTGCCTGGACGACACGTTCACCGCGTACCTGCGCGACGGCAGCCTCCCCAGGGGCGGTGGCCGCATCGCCAAGACGTGCGCCCCCCAGGCCGATCCCACCCCCGTCTACGTGACCCCGACGCTCACCGCCAGGACCGCCGGCGCGGCCGCTCCGCTCCCGCCCACCGACCCCGAGGCCGTCCGCGGCGTGCTCCGGTAGTCGGGCCCGTCGATCCGTCGACTTGGCTCGACTCGGCTCGACTCGGCTCGATTCGGCGGCCGTCGGCTCTCGGCCGACGGCCGCCGCAGGCGGCCGGCCCCGCCGAGCAGGACCGAGGGCGCTCCCTGTCACAGGGATGCGGTGGCCGGCAACGGATGGTTTCAGCCGGCACGGGGGGCGCGGAATGCACGCTTCCAGGGGGCCGGAAGCGACTTCCGCGGTGCTGTGGCGACATTTCGCCCCCGGCGATCGCGGCGCCGCGAATGCACTACGGAGTAGGCCAGGCACTGTGTGTCGTGGCCGACCGACCTCCTGCGATCGACGCCGGTCGCCCGGCCGTTCGCGGCGTGGGGTCGATGCCTCGGGGGTGCCGTCGAATGGCGTGGATTCGGCTCCTCAAGTCGTGATCATCAATGCGACGATCTGGTGATCGACGGGGCTTCCGCGCCGGCGCGGCGGCGTTTCCCACGACCGGAAGGGGCCACGTTCGTGGACTCGCTGGATCTGAAGACCGTGCGCACCAGCCTCGAAGGGGCGGTGTTGCAGGTGCGGTTGGCCCGGCCGGAGGTTGGCAACGCGCTCGACGAGCAGATGTTGGACGACCTTCTGGCGGTGCTCTCGTACCTGCGTGCGCGCACCGACGTGCGCGTGCTCGTGCTGTCGGGGGAGGGCGATTCCTTCTGCCTGGGCGGTGACCGCGGCGAGTTGCTGCGGCTGGCCGCCGAGGACCCCGGCGGACCGGCCGTGCGCCGGATCGGCGACAAGGCACGGTCGGTGTGCGAGGGGTTTGCCGCGGCCGATCCGGTCACCATCGCCCGGGTGCACGGCCAGGTGGTCGGGGCCGGGTTGGCCCTGGCGATCTTCTGCGACCTGCGGGTGGGCGACACCGGGACACGGTTTCGGATGCCGGAGTTGGCCCTGGGACTGCCGACCGCGTGGGGTGGTGCGATGGCCCGGCTGATCGGTGAGGTCGGTGCCGCCCGGATCCGCGAACTCGTGCTGACCGCCGACGCGTTCGACGCCCACACGGCGCACCGGTTGTCGATCCTGCACCAGGTCGTGCCGGCCGAGGAACTCGACGGCGCGGTGAGTCGCTGGGTCAAGCCGGTGATCCGTAGGCCCGTCGCGGCACTGCACGCGTCGAAGACGCTGATGAACGCCTACAGCCGGGGCGACCGGTTCGGTGATCTGTCCATGCTCGACGGGCACTTCCTGTCCGCGTTCCTGGGCGCCGGGACCGCGCGCTGACGCCGGCGAGGGCCGGTCGCGTCGGTGTGGCGCGACCGGCCCCCGCCGGCTGATTGCTCAGCGCACGCTCACCGGCATCAGGGTGATCCGGCGAAAGGCCAGTCGGGGCTCCCAGGTGGGCGGTGCCACCACCCGCAGCGCCGGGAGGCGACGCAGGACGGTTTCCAGCAGGACACCGGCCTCCAGGCGGGCCAGGCCGGCCCCGATGCAGTAGTGGATGCCGCCGCCGAAGGAGATGTGCCGGGCCCGGCGGGAGACGTCGAAGGTGCCGGCGTCGGGCGTCAGGGCGGGGTCGTGATTGGCCGCGCCCAGCATCGTGTGCACGACCTCGCCGCGGGCGACGGGCACGCCGGCCAGAAGCAGATCCCTGCTCGCGTGGCGGGTGGTCACGTGGATCGGCGGGTCGTAGCGGAAGACCTCCTCGACGGCATCGGCCAGGGCCGCCGGGTGCGCACGCAGCCACGCCCGCTGCGCCGGGTGCCGGTCGAAGGTCCAGATCATCGTGGACAGCAGCGTGGAGGTGGTCTCCAGGGACGCGATGACCACGAACATGGCCAGCGAATAGACGTTCTCGTCCGCGAGTTCGCGATCGGGTTCCAGGGCGTCCCAGGCGCGCAGCCACCCGGAGATCACGTCGTCGCCGGGGTCGGCGCGGCGGCGCGCGATCAGCGTGGTGAAGTACTCGCGCAACCCCCGGATGGCGTCGTCCGCCGCCAGGAGTTGCCGTTTGGTGGGCAACAACTCCTGCGCGTACGCCTGCGCGTGGGTGAGCGCGCGGAGCAGGTCGAAGTCCTCCGGCGGCAGGCCGAGCCAGTGTCCGACGGTGGCCACCGGCAATTGCTCGCCGACGAGTTCGGCGAAGTCCGCGTCGGCGTCCCCGGCCTGCTCGATCAGGGTGTCGAGCAGGGTGTCCGCCACTTGTTGCACTGTCGGGCGCAGCGCTTCGAGGGTGCCGCGATCGAAGATGTTGTTCACGGACCTGCGGATGCGGGTGTGCTCCGGCGGATTGAGTGCCACCAGGGTCTGTTCGAGTTCGCGGGACGACGGCGTCGACCAGCGCGAGCCCTCCGTCTGTTGCGCCCGCCACGCCCGGTCCAGGGCGAGCCAGTCGGGGCTGCGCAGGACCTCGTCGCAGGCACGGTGACCGGTCACCAGGAAGCCGCCCCAGGGCGCGGGCACCACCTCGCCCATCTCGCGTAGACTCGCGTACAGCGGCAGGGGATCCGCCTGGCCGGCCACGGAGCGCAGCCGGGACAACAGGGCGACGACACTTCGGCTGTCGATGACGGTGGTGGGCGCTGAAGACTGCACGACGGCTCCTTCTGACTCGACACGAGGTCGGCTGACGACGACTCGGCACAGCGTTGATCGATCGGCCGCCCCGGGTGTGGGCGACCGACGGTGAAGGGTGTCTGCGGTTGTCGGGCGGGGCGTTCGGCGCGCACGTCGAACGCCCCGCCCGTGGGCACCGGCGACGGGCCGGAAAGACGTGCGTCTCCCGGGCCACGGCCGGTCCCGGCGGTGGGTGCGGCCCGCCCGGCGCGGCGGGTCAGGGTGCGGCTATTGGCCTCGCCACCAGTTCAGGAACGAGCTCCACACCCCGCCCTTGCGTGCGCCGGGGTCCGGCCGCTCGGGAGTGGCGGGGCGTGCGGGCGTCGGATCGGCGGGCCGGGTCGCACTGCGCGGCGCGACGGGGGTGAAGCGGGCCGGCAGCGCGGTGAGCGCCCGGTTGAAGGGGCCCGGTCGCCAGTTCAACTCCGATACCGGGACCGCGAGTTCGAGGTCGGGCAGGCGGTTGAGCAGCTTTTCGATCGCGGCGGTGGCGATCAGCCAGGCGGAATCCTTGGCCGGGCAGGCGTGCGGACCCGCGCTCCAGGCCAGGTGGGAGCGGTTGTTGGGCCTGCGGCCGTTCGCGAACAGCGCGGGGTCGCTGTTGGTGGCGGCGAAGCTGATCACCACCGGGGTGCCCCGGCGGAGCGGGACGCCGGCCAGATCGACGTCGCGCACCGGGTAGTGCACCGCGTAGTTGGCCATCGGCGGGTCGGTCCACAACACTTCGTCGAGTGCGTCCTCCACCGATGCCCCGCCGCCGAACAGGCTGACCGAGAAGCGCTCGTCGGAAAGGATCAGCCGCAATCCGTTGGCGATCAGGTTGCGTTGCGGTTCGGTACCGGCGCTCATGAGCATGACGAGTTGATGGATCATCTCCTCGTCGGTGAGCCGGTTGGGGTGTGCCATCAGCCACGAGGTGACGTCGGCGCCGGGCTGTTCGCGCTTGAGCGCGACGAGTTCGACGAGAGCGCCGGTGAGCATCCGGTTGGCCGCCTCCGCGTCCCCGACGGCGTCGAAGATGCCGGCGATGCCCGCGACCAGGCGGTCGCCCAACTCGGGAGGGCTGCCGAAGAGTTCGCTGAACACCAGGAGCGGCAGGGTCTTGGCGTAGGAATTCAGCAGATCGACGGTGCCGGCGCCGGACCACTGGTCGACCAGGTAGTCCGAACTGCGTTCGACGAAGCGGCGCAACTGGTACGGGTCGATCCGGTCCAGGCTGTCGGTGACGGCCTGGCGCAGCCGCAGGTGCTCGGCGCCGTCGGAGAACAGGGCGTTGGGGCGGTGCATCATCATGGGCACGACCGGGCTGTCGGCGGGGACCGTACCGTCCGCCAGCGCGAGCCAACGTCGGGGATCCTTGGCGAACAACTCGGGGGAGTGCAGGACGCGCAGCGCGGCGGCGTGATCGGTGACCAGCATCGCGTCCACCCCGGGCGCCAGTTCCACCGGCGCGGCCACGCCTTGGCGGCGCAGATGTTCGTACACGGCGCGCGGGTCGGCCGAGAACGCCTTGTCGTGCAGGGGGATCGCTCCGCCGGCGCGGTGTACCGGGCAGCCCGGGGGCGGTGTGGGGTGATCGCCGGACGAGGGTGCCGGACGGTCGAGTGGGCCAGTGTTCACGCGAGTTCCTTGGATGCCCGGAGCTGGAGGTAGCGGACGAGGGCCATCAGGGCCTCGGTCGAGGAGGCGCGGTCGCGGGCGTCGCAGGTGACCAACGGGGTCTCCGGCAACAGGTCGAGCGCGGCGCGCAGCTTCTCCGGGGGATGTTCGAGGGCGCCGTCGAACCGGTTGACGGCGACGGCGTAGGGCACGTCGTACTCCTCCAACAGGCCGATGACGTCGAATGATTGGTCGAAGCGCTGAGGGTCGATCAGGACGATGGCGCCGAGGGCGCCGAGGGTCATGTCCTTCCACACCTGGGCGAAGCGCTGCTGCCCGGGCGTACCGAAGAGGTAGAGCACGAGTCGGTCGCTGAGGGTGAGTCGGCCGAAGTCCAGCGCGACCGTGGTGGTGGTCTTGCGACCCGCGCCCGTCAGGTCGTCGACGTGCGCGCCGGCCTGCGTCATCGTCTCCTCGGTGCTGAGGGGACGGATCTCCGACATCGTGCCGACGAAGGTGGTCTTGCCGACGGCGAAGTGCCCGACCACCAGGATCTTCGCCGCGACCTTGACGGAGTCGGCCAGGTAGACGTCGGTGGCGGCGCCGTTAGAGACGGGCGAGCCCATCGAGCACCTCCTGTAGAAGTTGGGCCTTGGGAAGCTCGGCGGCGGGGATGGGTCGGCGGGTGGCCACCAGGCCGGTGTCCATGAGGTCGGACAGCAGCACCTTGACCACGCCGATGGGCAGCTTCAGGTGTCCGGCGACCTCGGCGACCGAGAGGATCCCGCCGCGGCACAGGGCGAGCAGGCGGGTGCTCTCGGGATCGAGGATGTGGGGGGACTCGTCGCCGGGCAACGCGATCACCAGGCTGACCAGGTCCAGACCCTCGCGGGTCGGGTGGCCGCGGCCGCGGGTGATGACGTAGGGGCGCACTAAGTCGGGGGCGTCGGATTTCGCCGTGTGATCGTTGGTCATACCGAATGATCCGCATTCCGTCGGGGCGGGCTGGTCAATTCCTTTCCGAGTTGGCGAACCAGCTGCTGCATGCGGAACGTGATGATCTCCATGTCCACGTTCTGCGTGGCCGATACAGCCAGATAGGCGCCGGGGCCGGCCGCCACCAGGAAGATGAACCCGTCGCCGAACTCGACGAGCGTCTGGCGCCACGGCGTCTCGGAATCGCCGATGAACTCCGCCGTGCTCCGACTGATCGATTGCAGTCCGGACAGCGCCGCAGCCTGACGATCGGCCTCGTCCCGAGATATCCCGTCGGAATGCGCGCGCAATATTCCGTCCGCGGACAACAGGATGGCGTGTCGCGCCTCCGGGACCTTGAGGGCGTCGTTGAGAATCCAGGCCAGGTCGTTGTTCATCGGTTTTCTTGCCCTTTGTCGTCTGTCTCGGGAACGCGGCCGGAGCGGGTTCCGCGCAGGAACGCACCCATCAGCCCCGCGGTCTCCGCGTCCGATCGGTCGGGGGCGTCCGTCGGCGCCGGTTGGTGCGTGCGGTCGACCGGCAGCGGGGCCCGGCGGCGGCGCTGCGGCAGTTCTCCGTCCAGGGCGGCGGTTCCTTCGTCGGCGACGGGAGCGGTGGTTGCGGGCGCGACGGGCCGGGATTCCGCGGACGCGGTCGCGGCACGGGGGGCGCGGGTGACGCGGCGCTGCGCGGGGACCGGGGCGGGGTCCGCGTCGACGGCGGTGGTGAGCAGTTCGGAGGGGAGCATCACCACCGCGCGCATGCCTCCGTAGGGCGAGCGGGTGTCCACCGAGACGGTGAAGCCGTACTGGGCGGCGAGCATGCCGATGACGGGGAAGCCGAACTGCGGCGGGTGGCCCAGGCGGGTGATGCCGACCGGCTCGGTGGCGCCCAGGTAGCGGGCCGCGCTTTGCCGGGCCTCCTCGTGCATGCCCACGCCCGCGTCGTCGACCATGATGCACACCCCGTTGGGCACGGTCTGGAAGTTGATCTCGACGGTGGTGTGCGGCGGGGAGTAACTGGCGGCATTGTCGAGGAGTTCGGCCACCGCGAGGGCGACCGGCTCGACCGCCCGGCCGATGACGGCGACGTTGGACTGCATCCGGATCTCCACGCGGAGGTAGTCGCGGATGCGGCCCTTAGCGCCGCGCATGACGTCGTACAGCGGCGCCGCGGCGCGTTGGCGTCCGGTCCAGCCGCCGCAGAGCGCGGCGATGACCTGGGCGCGGCGGCCGAATTGCGAGTTCATGTGGTCGATCGCCAGGAGATCCTGGAGCAGTTGCGCGTCGACATAGTTGTTCTGCATGTCGGAGATCGCCAACTGCTGTTCACCGGCCAGCGCCTGGAGCGTGCGCATGGCGGCCTTCAGCGCGTTCTTGGCCGAGTGGTCGGCGCGATCGCGGGCGTCCTCGACGGCGGTGGTGAACATCTCCACGACCGTCTCGATGTTGTGCGCGTACGGCGTGGCGCGTAGTTCCTCGTGGCGGAGAAGCGATCCCTCGAGTCGTTCCCCGGTCTCGACCAGGGCCGGCAGCAGCACCCGGACGACATTGTCGAGTTCGTCGTCGCGCATGCGCACGTCCTCGGCCAGCAGGCGATTCCTCTCCCTCAGGTCCTTGACGGTTATTCGGCTGCGGACCACATAAACGGCCGCAGCACAGGTGCCGGCCACCCCGTACCAGAGTGCGGGGTCCTGTACAAAGTTCATTCCCACGGTCCTCGTCGCGCAATCAGGCGGGCAACGGCGCGCGCAGCGAGTCGATTTCGGCGTCGTCCGGGTGCGCGAGGCACGTCGCCCGGTCTCCGTCCGGCGCATCGCGGAAAGCGCGACCCGCCCGCTGCACGTATCACTCTCCGCTGCTCTCTCGTCGATGGGGCGTAGCGAGTGTAGTGGCGTCGACTTCCCCGTTCCGGGTGGCGCCGACACTTCTTCTTTCGCGTCGACTACAGCTGGGCGACCATTCCCGGGATCGAGTTATATGTCCGGTATATCGAGTGATGGTGCCCGAATTCGATGCGCCGGGTGTCCGGGGCGCGTATTCGAAAATACGACCGGACGAATGTGGGAAATGGCTTGAATGCATGGGTCATTCGGAGCATTGCGACCATTGCGACCGCCTGCGCGCGGGCGCGTCGCGAAGGGCGCGGCGGCGCGGGCTCCCGCCCACCGGGCGCCGACGGCCCGGGTCGAGAGGCAGGGCAAGAAGGCGTTGTGAGGATGTTCACGCATTGGCGGCCTGACCGACACAACTTCTCGACGTGGGACGGAGGTTCGAGGCATTGGATCTTGGCCGAGGCCGCGGGGGCCGAGGTGCCGCCTCGGGCCGCCCAGAAGGTTGTTGACCGGGCCCAGCGGCGGGATCAGCGGGAAACGCTCGCCGACCAGGCCGCGGGTGCCGCCGTGCTCATCGGCCCTGCCGACCCCGCCCGCGCGCGGGGGCGGGGTCGGCGTGGCTCGACCGGTCCCCGGCCGGGTCGGACCGGGGCGATTCGCCGGCGGTCCTCCTCGTTGCGGTCTCGCTGCGGTAGGGGCAGGCGAGTTGGGCCAGGATCGCCGGCGCCACCAGATCCACGGGCCCCTTCAACGCGTCCGCCAGACCGTGGTCGCGGGGGAACACCAACTCCGCCGCGACGTTGTCCTGCACGATCCGGGCGAGGTTGTCCAGGGCGACGTGGACGGGGTCGGCGGGCGGCTGGGCGGTCTGTAGGTCGATCAGGTGCGAGTCGGCCGTCGCGGGGTCCATGAAGCGCTTGACGATGATCGAATTCTGGTTCGGGGCGGACGTGGTCCAGATCGACAGCACGACGACGTACAGGCCGGGCCAGTCCGCCGCGCCGACCTTGTCCCGCCAGCGCGTCATGAGCGCTTCGACGCCCTCGATCTGGGCCCGCGCCGCATGTTCGATGTTGGTCGGGATGTCGTCGGTCAACCGGCTCGTGTAGTTCTCGAACGACGCCATGTCGAAGGAGCGCCGCCGTACCGACTCTTCGACGAAGCCGAGCGACGCGTCGAGGATCCGGGTGCTCGATGCCTCGAGTTCCGAGGGCATCTCTGCGTCGCCGAGTTGCCGGCGGGCGCTGGTCAAGGTGCCGGCGAAGGACTGGAGTGGAGCGACCCAGTCGGTCGTCCCGGGTCCTTTGAACGCCACCATGTCCACGTCGTGCCGGTCCAGGCGCTCGGAGCCGGGGAGTTCCGGGATCCGACGGCCGAGGTACGGCGCGATGATCGAGTAGATGCCGAGCGGCGCGTGGGCGATCGACTTGGCGAGTTCGAAGATGTCGGACACCGGGTGCAGGGACTCCTGCCCGCCGTTGTGGATCAGGGTGTACCGGCCGCCCCGGTGGTCGTTCCGGACGATGACGACCGGGCTGAGATGCTTGATCAGTTCGGCCCGGAGCGCGTCGTAGTGCATCTGCGTGTCGGCGTCGATCGCGAAGATCGCATTGCGGGCGCGGAGTTGCCGCGCCGGGTCCGTCCCCGGATCGGTCGCAACCGTTTCCACCGTTGCGGCTCGACCGCCGCCGCCCAGGAACGTCACGGCACCGACGCCGCCGACGAATTGCCGCCGTGTGGTCAACGTCCACCCCACCCCGTGCGGGACACCTCGGATTACTCCTGTTCGCCCCGCTCGTCCTCGCTGTGCGCGTAGAGCTTGAGCACCGGGACGCCCACCTTGTGGCGGGCCCGGCTTGCCCAGTCCCGGTGGAAGAACTCCTCGACCAGGTGCGGGGCGGTCAACACGATCACCTCGTCGGCGCCGACCTGGTCCACGACGGATCGCAGGAGATCCAGCGGGTGGCCGTCGACAACCTGGCCGACGGCCTCGGAGCCGGCCTCGCGCAGCAGGCGGAGCGTGTGTTCGAGCGCGAGGGCAGCGGGGCGGCGGGCCTCCTCGCCCTCGGGCTCGTCGCCCTCGTGGACCGCTTCTTCCAACTCGCCGAGGGCGACATCGTCGATGGTGCGAAGGAGTCGGTCCTCCGCGCCTCGCGGGTTCATCAGGACGACGAACGAGATCTGCTCGTCATGGAGGGTCGTGACGAAGTCGACATCTGTCACGGACAACGGTTGCTCGACCATCAGGACGCTCGTGATCACGGCGGACCTTCCCTCGGCGCACCCGAACCGGCGCGGACGGGGAGCAACGATAGCGACACCGATCGCTCTTGATCCCGACCTTCGGCAAGGTCGGGACCGGCGCGTCGTCGTTCCTGTGGTGCGTCGTGCGCTCGGGTATGGCCTCGATCTCCGCCGGGAACCCGCGAGGGTGTGTGCACGGACGTCCCGCCGACTTCCCGGCACGCTACGCACGCTGCCTCCTCGCCGGCGAGTTGCCGCACGGCGGGGCCGGTCCGTGAACCGCGACCTCGCCACTCGAACGGCGGAACGGCCCGGGTGCGCCGGGGTGCACGTGGTCAGAGGGGCCGGAGCCGGGTGTGCAGGAGGCAGAATTCGTTGCCCTCCGGGTCGGCCAGGACGTGCCAGTTCTCCGCGCCGGTCTGGCCGACGTCGACGGGTCGGGCGCCGAGCGCGAGCAGCCGCTCCAACTCGGCGTCCTGGTCGCGATCGGTGGCGTTGACGTCGATGTGCAGTCGGAGCTTCCCGGGCCTGGGATCGCTGCTGGGGCTGAGGACGAGGATGGGCTGCGGGCCGCCGAAGCCGGCGTCGGCCGGCCCGATCGCGATGCTTCCGTCGTCCTCCCGGCCGAGTTCGACGTAGCCGAGGACCTCGCTCCAGAATGCCGCGAGCCGGTCGGGCTCGGCGGCGTCGATGACCAGCTCACTGATGCGGCATGCCATGCCCGTCAGTTTACGGGGACACCCGAGAGCCGATCGTCGGCCGCGTTCCGGTGGGCGAGGTGCCACGCGATCGCGTTGCCCCCCGGGTCACTCCTCGGATTTCGCCTCGGCTTCGTCCGCGTCGAGGAGGCGGGTGAGGAGTTCGGTGAGCTGCCCCAGGTCTTCGGCCGGGAGGGTGTCGATGGCCGGGGGCGGGCGCAGCAGGATGGCGTCGGCGGTCGCGATGGCGTCGTGCCCGGCGGCCGTGAGCGTGACCAGCTTGCGGCGGCGGTTGTCGGGGTGCGGTCGGCGTTCGACGAGGCCGTGGGCTTCGAGCTTGTCGACGATGAGGGTGGCGTAGGGGGCGTCGAGGCGGTTGGCGCCCGCGAGTTGGCTGAGGGTCTGCGGCCCGTCGCGGAGCTGGAAGAGGATTTTGCCGCGGCCGCCGCCGAGGCGGAACCCGAGCGCGTCGGCGAGTTCGCGCCGGCGGCTGTGGGCTTCGACGAACCGGTGCATGAGGGCCCAGGCTTCCCGGGCGGGCTCGGCCGATCGTTTGGAAGTGGCTGCCATCGGTGGTCTCTCCCGCGTCCCTCACGCTGCGCGGTCCGAGCCGCCGCGTCATGTGCCGGCGTGCTGTGGTGCCGCGTTCACCACGCTACCGTGCGGCCGAGGTGGTCGACGTAGGGTGGGCCGGGTGCGCCCTGTAGGGCGTCGAGGGTCTCGACGATGTTCGACTGATCCGGTCAGGCCGCGGCGCGCATGGTCGAGCGGGAACGGGCATGCCGTCCTCCCGCAGTTCGGTCTTGTTGCCCGGGGCCGGAATCGGCTGGTCGGGCGGTCAGGGCGTCTCGCGAGGTGGTCGGTCGTCGAGTTTGGCCAGGATGACGCCGCCGATGATCAGGAGGCCGCCGGTCGTTTGGGAGGGGGTTGGTGTCTCGTTGATCAGCAGCCAGGCGAAGATCACACTGGCGACGACTTCCAGCAGGGCGACGAACGAGGCCGTGCGTGAGCCGAGTCGGCGGCCGGCCGCGGTTCCCGTCGTGTAGGCCAAGGCGGCGGTGACCAGGCCGAGCAAGAGCACGGGCAGCCACCAGGGCACGTCACCGGTCGTGTAACCGGCCGGTTCGAGGCCGGCGTGCATCGGCAACAGCCCGAGCATCGCGAGGGCGGCGAGGGTGAGCGTTCCGACCGCGAGCCCGGCACCGGTCAGGGCGGCGGGCGGCAGGCCGGTGTCGGTGTCCGCCGCGATGAGGAAGTACGCCGTCAGCCCCACCATCGCCGCGAGCGCCCAGGCCACCCCCGACCAGGCCAGGTCGGCGCCGGAGATCAGGTCGACGGCCAGAATCAGGCCAACGGCCGCCAGGCCGGCCCCGGCCATGGTGTACGGCCGCGGGCGCTGACCCCGACGCGCCCACAACCACACCACGACGGCGGCCGGAGCCGTGTACTCGATGAGCAGCGCCGGCGCGACGTCCATGGCGGCGACCGCGGAGAAGAAGCAGAACTGCGCCCCGGCCAGGCCCAGTACGCCGTACACCAGCACGGTGCGGGCCTGCGCGCGCAGTTGCCGCCAACGCCCGCGCAGGGACGCGGCCGCGAACGGCGCCACGACGAGCGCGCCGATGCCGACCCGGGCCAGGACGATCGCTCCCGGACTCCAGCCGGTGGAGAGCAGTCCGCGCGCCAACGACCCGGACATGCCGAAGGCCGTCGCCGAGACGAGGGCGAGGAGGAGGCCGCCGCCGACGTCGCCGGTGGAGGTGCGGACAAGCGGTGGGTCATCGGCAACATGGGTCATAGACCATGACGGTAAGAGGGCTGGATGTAAGATGTCAAAATGATTTTTGGTCATGACACCGAGTCCGCCCTGCAGGCAGCCGTGGCGCTGGCCAACAGCGCGGTGGGGTCGGACACCCTCACCACCGTCCGGGAGGTGGACGCGTGGTACGCCGAGCACCGCTACACCGGCCGCCGGGACCGCGACGCCGCCGAACTCGCGAGCCTGCGAGCGCTGCGGCCGGTCCTGCGCGACCTGTTGACCGCCGACCGCGAAGGCGCCGCGGGCCTGGTGAACACGATGCTCGCCGAGGCCCACGCCCTCCCGCAGCTCGTCCGTCACGACGACCAGGACTGGCACCTGCACGCGGTGTCCTCGGACGCGCCGCTGGCCACCCGCGTCGTCGTGGAGACCGCGATGGCGATGACCGACGTGGTGCGCGTCGACGAGCTGTCCCGCCTGTCCCTGTGCGCGGACCAGGGCTGCCGGGGCATCGTCCTGGACCTCACCCGCAACCGCTCCCGCCGCTACTGCAGCACCGCCTGCGCCAACCGCAACGCGGTGGCCGCCTACCGCGCCCGTCTCGGTGCCCGTCAGCCCTCGGACGGGCGCTCCAACCAGGGCGCGTGACGGGAAACGCCGCGGTGTCCGCCGTGCGGCGTGTCGTCCGCGCGGGCCTTGATCCGAAGCTCTGAATGCTGATTCACTGCTTGCATGGCCTACCGCAAGACGCCCGCCGAGCAGGACCGCCTGGCCGCGGCCCGCGAACACCTGGTCGAACAGGCTGCCACCGTGGTCGCCGACGTCGGCTGGGCCAACGCCTCGGTGGCCGCGGTGGCGGCCGCGGCGGGCATGTCGGCCGGCTCCGTGTACCAGCACTTCCCGTCCAAGGCCGCCCTGGCGGTCGAGGTCTTCCGCCGGGCCTCCGGGCGCGAAGTCGAGGTCTTGGGCAAGGTCCTGCACGACGGGGACGGCGACGCCGCACACCGGCTCGCGCAGGGCGTCGCGGTGTTCGCCCGCCGCGCCCTGGAGCGGCCCGGCCTGGCCTACGCCCTGCTCGCCGCGCCCGCCGAACCCGCCGTGGGCGAGCAGCGGCTGGAGTTCCGCCGCCGCTACCGGGAACTGTTCGCCCAGGTGGTCCGGGAGGGCATGGCCACCGGGCTGATGCCGGCCCAGGACCCGGAGATCACCGCCGCCGCGCTCACCGGCGCGATCGGCGAGGTCCTGGTCGACCCCCTGGCCGCACCCGCCCGGGAGGTCGAGGACCTCGTCGCCGCACTGATCGCCATGTCGCTGCGCTGCGCGGGCGCCCGCGTCGACGCGCGTTCCGTCCCTCCAGGAGGCTCCCGATGACCGTGCCGACAACACCCCCGCCGCACAGCAACCCGACCGCCCGCACCCACGAGGTCACCAACCAGCCCCCGCCGCTGGTGGGGCACGACGTCGCCGACGACGCGGTGCTGCTGGAGGGCATCCGACGCGAGGGCGCCGACTGGTACGAGAGCGACCTGCACCGCGTCGGACGGCTCGCCGGCAGCGCGGAGGTCCAGGCGTGGGCGGAGCAGGCCAACCGCTGCGAGCCGGTCCTGCACACCCACGACCGCTACGGCAACCGCATCGACGAGGTCGAATTCCATCCCGCCTACCACCGATTGCTGGACGTCGCGGTCCGCGAGGGACTGACCGGAGCCCCCTGGGCCGACCCCCGCCCGGGCGCGCACGTGGCCCGCGCCGCCGGTTTCATGGTGTGGACCACCCCCGAGGCCGGACACGGCTGCCCCGTCTCGATGACCTACGCCGTCGTCCCGGCGCTCCGCGCCGCACCCGAACTCGCCGCGGTGTACGAGCCGTTGCTCACCAGTCGCAGCTACGACCCCGGGCTGCGCGCGCCCGCGTCCAAACGCGGCCTGCTCGCGGGCATGGGGATGACCGAGAAGCAGGGCGGCACCGACGTACGCGCCAACACCACGACCGCCACCGAACACGCCGACGGCACCTGGCGGTTGCGCGGCCACAAGTGGTTCACCAGCGCCCCGATGAACGACCTGTTCCTGGTCCTCGCCCAGACGCCCGGCGGCCTGTCCTGCTTCCTGGTACCGCGCGTGCTGCCCGACGGCAGCCGCAACACGTTCCGCATCCAGCGCCTGAAGGACAAGCTCGGCAACCGCAGCAACGCCAGCAGCGAGCCCGAGTTCGACGACACCGTCGCCTGGCCGGTGGGCGCCGAGGGCCGCGGCGTACGCACCATCATCGACATGGTCACCATGACCCGGCTCGACTGCATCCTCGGCTCCGCGTCCGGCATTCGCGCCGCCCTCGCGCAGGCCGCCCATCACGTG
Source organism: Embleya sp. L77 (assembly GCF_055557415.1). NCBI lineage: Bacteria > Bacillati > Actinomycetota > Actinomycetes > Kitasatosporales > Streptomycetaceae > Embleya > Embleya sp. L77. The sequence continues at coordinate 737,676 of NZ_CM145710.1, read as the reverse complement.
CGGCACCGCTCGGTGTTCGGCCGCACACTGATCGACCAGCCGCTGATGCGCAATGTGATCGCCGACCTCGGTGTGGAGTCGGAGGCCGCGAGCACGCTCGCCCTGCGCGTCGCCGGCGCCGTCGACCGGGCACAGCGCGGCGACGACCACGAACGCGCCTTCCTGCGGACGGCCACCGCGGTGGCCAAGTACTGGGTGTGCAAGCGCCAACCCGTGGCCGTCGTCGAGGCACTGGAATGCCTGGGCGGCAACGGATACGTCGAAGCCTCGGGACTGCCGCGGCTGTACCGCGACGCGCCGCTCAACGGCATCTGGGAGGGCTCCGGCAACGTCCAGGCCCTCGACGTCCTGCGCGCCCTCCGGCGCGAACCCGAGTCGCCGGCCGCCTTCGCCGCCGAAATCGACGCCGCCTCCGGCGCGGACGCCCGCCTGGACACCGCCTGGCGCACACTCCGCGACGACCTGGTGCCGACCCCGGACATCGAGCTGCGGGCCCGCAGCCTGGTCGAACGGATGGCCCTCGTCCTCCAGGGCTCCCTGCTGGTGCGGCACGCCCCGACCGCGGTCGCCGACGCGTTCTGCGCCTCCCGACTGGCCCCCGACCGCGGCCTGGCGTTCGGCACTCTGCCCGGCGGGCTCGACCTGGGACCCATCCTGGACCGACTGCCGGGACGGATGGACTGACGCGCGACGCGCAACCACCGCTGCCGGCCGGGCGCGCCGACCGTGGGATTTCGACGGAACCGCGCCGCCCTCGACGGGGAGGATCGGCGTGGATGAATCATGGTGCCGGATCCGGGTAGGCCGTTGGGCGAGCGACCCGAGGGAGTGAACGCGATGACCATCCCCATGCCGGTGGACCCGGACACCCGCCCGCCGCGCCCGTCGCCCCTGCCGGATCCCGACCCGGTACCCGTGCCGGTGCCGGAGCCACCCCCGGGACCGGTACCGCCCAACCCCGAGCCGGAACCGGAGCCCGAGCCGCAGCCCGTGTAGCCGCAGCCCGTGTAGAAGCCCGGACAGGTGTTCGGCCCCGGGAGGGCGGCCGAGGGCCGGCCGGGTGTCCACCCCGCGAGGGCGGGGGTCGGCGTCAGTCCGGCGCGATCCGGCTGCGCTCGGCGTGGCCGTGCTTCTCGCGGGTCTCGACGAGTTCCTTGAAGCGCAGCAGGTCCGCCCTGACCCGGGTGTCCGTGAAGGGCGGTACGCCGTCCTCGGGTTCGGCGAGCCCTTCGGGTTCGACCTCGGTGACGACGTTCACCGTGGTGTGGGCCGCGTCGACCGCCCGGAACGTCACGACGGCGTGCTGCCGGGGCTCGTCCGAGACCGTGCGCCAGGACACCCGTTCGTCCGGCAGCTCCTCGACGGTCTCGGTGCCGAACTCGCGGGTCGCGCCTCCGGTGTACGTCTTCCAGTAGTGGTGGTGGGCGTCGAGCCGAACCACCTCCTCGACCCCGTCCATGAACCGCGGGAAATCCTCGAACCGGGTCCACTGGAGATATGCCGTGTGCAGCGGGACGTCCACTTCGACGGACTCGGTCACGACGGCCATACCGTTCACCTCCCACGGTCGGACGGACCGGATAACTGCCGCGTGCCCGACGGCTGCGCACCCAAACGAAGTCGAGCGCTCCGGCGCCTACCCCTCGAACGCCTCGAACCGGTGAACCGCTACGCTCCGCACACCCTTGGGCACATGCGTGTTGCCGGCCGCCCGGACGCATGCTTCGGGTGACCCCACGACTTCACCGTGTGTGGCTCGACGCGAGCGCGCCCTCGGCGACGCGGGGCGGCCTCCCTCCGTGCCGGGAGACCGCCCTTCGTGCATGTCGGTCGGGTCGGCTACCAGCAGCCGGCCGCGAAGGACACGGTCGCGCAGAGCGGGCCGGACAGCAGCCACGTGCTGCGGGCGAACTTGCCGGTGTGCACGTCGCCGCCGGAGATCATGGTGAGGTCGATGTCACCGGACGGGTGGACGACGCCGGGCAGTTCCTCGCGCCGGTCCTCGTCCTTCCAGGCGCGGATCAGGTCGTCGATGTCGTTCGGATTGTTCATGGACGGTCCTTCCTTCTCGGATGCGGGAACCTCAGGGTGTGAGAACGGCGCTGGTCGCGCCGTCGCCTCCGGAGCGGACCGGGCCTTCCGGTGCTCCGGCGGAACGGGGGCCGAACAGGTCGGCGTAGTGCCCGCCCAGGGCGAGCAGGTCGGCGTGCCGGCCGCGTTCGACGATCCGGCCGGCGTCGAGCACGACGATCTCGTCGGCGTTCTCGATGGCCGACAACCGGTGGGAGATGACCAGCCGGGTGATCTCCAGCCGGTTCAGGGCCGCGTCGACGGCACGTTCGGTGGTCGGATCGAGGTGGCTGGTCGCCTCGTCCAGGATCAGCAGCCGGGGGCGGTGCACCAGCGCGCGGGCGAGCGCGACCCGCTGCCGCTGCCCGGCGGACAGCGCGATGCCGCCCTCGCCGACGTTGGTCTCGTAGCCCATCGGCATGCGCCGTACGTCCTCGTGCAGACCCGCGAGCACGGCCGCGTGCTCCACCTCGGTCCGGGTCGACTCGGGGCTGCCGAGCGCGATGTTGTCGGCGATGCTGCCGTCGAACAGCGACAGGTCCTGGAGCACGGCGCCGCAATGCGTTCTCAGCGCAGGCAGGTCCAGGCGCTCCAGCGGAACCCCGGAGAGCAGGATCGTGCCCCGGTCGGGCCGGAGCAGTCCGAGCATGAGCAGGGCGAGGGTGCTCTTGCCCGAACCGGTGCGCCCGGCCACCCCGATTTTGCGGCCGGGCGGCAGCGTGAGTGCGATGTCGCTCAGCACGGGGGCGGCCTCGCGGTCGTAGCCGAAGGTGACCCCGGTCAGCTCGACGCCGATGGGACTGCGGCCCGGGAGTCGCTCGTCGCCGCTGCGTTCCGGCTCCGAGTCCAGCACGTCGTACATGCGCTCCACCTGCGCCCTGACCAGTTGCAGGGACTGACCGGCGGTGGCGACCGAGGTCAACGGCTCCAATACCGCGATGGCGACCGCGTTGGCGGCGAGCATCACCCCGATCTGCATCGCGCCGTCCAGGACCAGCCCGACCCCGACGGTCAACAGGACCAGCGGCGAGATCACCCGCAGTGTGCCCAGCGCCGCGTCGACGGTGGCGGAGGTACGCCCGCGCCGAAGGCTCGCCTGCTGGTGCACCTCGAACAGCGTCTTCCACCGGCGCAGCGCCCGACCCTCGGCTCCGTTGGCCTTCACCGGCAGCACCGCGTCGAGCGTCTCGACCAGGTAGCCCTGTTCACGCGACATCGCCGTCAACTCCCGCTGGGAGAGCCTGCCCTGGCGCCCGTAGCTGCCGATGATCACGGCGAGTTGCAATCCGCCCAATCCGAGCGTCACCAGGACGTACTCGGGTGCCAGCACGGCCAGCCCGATCAGGTAGCAGCCGAGCATCGAGGCATCGAGCGCCACCATGAGCAGCTGGCCGGTCAGCGCCTCGCGGGCGGTCGTCACGCTGGCCAGCCGCAACAGCAGGTCGCCGCGCGAGCGGCGCAGGAAGAACGGCAGCGGCTGGCGCAGCAGATGCGTCATGAAGCCGGGCGTGAGTACCGCGTTGGCCCGGGTGCGAAGGGTGACCACGACCCAGCCGCGGGTCAGCGCCGTGACGGCCTGGGCGAGCGCGACGACCGCCACCCCCGCGGCCAGCAGGGGCAGCAGGTCGGTTCGCCGGTCCGGCAACATGGTGTCGATCACGTAGGCGGTGGCCAACGGCAGGGCCAGGCCCACGCCTTGGAGTACGGCGGAGGCCAGCAGGATTCCCGCCATCGGCCCCCGGGTGCCGGGAACCGCCAGGACGTCCCGCAGGTAGCGCACCATCGGCCAGTCGCGCGGTCGCCCCAGCCGGCGGGTGAAGTCGGCGCGCGGGGTGAGGCGCAGGTAGATGCCACCGTAGTCGGTGGCGAACTCCTCGTGCGATATGCGCGTGCGCCCGTCGGCCGGGTCGGCGATGCGGACCCACTTCGCCGAGCGCCGCTCCAGGACCACGAAGTGCCGTCTGCGCCAGAACAACATCAGTGGTCCCGGCGGGAGTTGCGCCGGATCGGCCCGCTCGACGCGCGCGGACAGCCCGAGTTCGCCGGCGACCTCGATCAACCTGCCGATCGACAGGCCGTCCCGACCGGCCTCCAGCAGCCTTCGGCCGTCAGCGGTGGTGGTGTGCCGACCGAAGAATCCGGCGACCATCGCCAGGCAGGCGATGCCGCATTCGGTGTCGGTCAGTTGCTGACGCAGCGGCACGCGCCGGGTCCGGCGCCGCAGCCTCGCGATCACCCAGGCGACCACCTTCGTGAACCGGCCCGGCTGGTGGCGCGGTCGCGTCTTCCCCATGGCGGGTGGGGACTTCGGCACGCTCACCCCCTCGCCCCACGCGTCTGGTACGGCGGCCGGAGCAGCAGAACCGAGGGCACCCGCTCCGGGGCCGCCAGGCGCAGCAGCCCGTAGCCGATCCCGGCCAGACCCGTCATCAGCGACGGGGTCTCGATGTGCTGCGGGGTGCCGCAGCGCGGGCCCTCCCCGATCGCCGCCGCGGCGAACCCGGTCGGCTCGGGGACGTCGGCGAGGCCGCGTTCACGGGCCACCAGCAGCAGTTCGGCGTTGCCGAGCGTGCCGTGACACAGGCACTGCGCGGCGGACGCGGCTGCGCCGTGCACGGTCGCCGACAGGGCGAGTCGCAGATCCGCGCGCAGGGCGGGGGTGTCGTACGTGTCGTCGAGGCCCAGGACGTCTGCCCTGGCCAGGCCGATTCCCGGGGCGCCGTGGCACCAGCCGTACATGTGCGAGACCGGCGCGTCCGGAGCCCGCCTGTCGTGCCGATAGTCGGGCCAGTTGCGCCACCGGGGCCGGTACTCGGCGCGTTCGTAGGCGAATGCGGCGAATGCGGCCTCCCGCATCGCGCCGTCGCCCGCCACCGCCGCGAGCCGGGCCAGGGCCCAGCCGATGCCCGCCGCACCGTGCGAGAGGCCGACCAGCGCCTTCGGGTGCGCCGCGTGCCGCCAGCCGATGCCCTCGATCTGGGGTTCGGCGCGCTCCACGAGCCGGGCGCCGAAATCGAGGGCGATCTCCAGCGCCTGCGCGGAGCCGGTGTGCGCGTGCACGGCCAGCAACGCCGCGACGGTGCCCGCGTCACCGCCGAGCACATCCGGCGAGTATGCTCCGCCCTCCGTCGATCGCTGCGCGATCAGTCGTACGACATCCGCCACCGGCGGCACCCGGTCCTCGCCCACACAGGCGCCGATCTGGAGCAGCCCGTACGCCACTCCCGGCAGCCCGGCGAAGCCCGCCGCACCACCGAGCGCCTCGGCCGGACCGTCGAGCAGCCCGGGTATGTTCCACAACGCCCGGACCGCAAGGTCGAGATGACGCCGCTCGCCGGTGACCGCCCCGAGCCTGGCCAGGAACAGCGCGATGCCCACGGCGCCGTCGTAGAGACCACCGCCCGCCGGCGCCACCTGCCACCCGGCATCCCCGATCTGCGCGAGCCCCAGCCAGGACACCCGGTCGTCCCGCCGGATCGCCGCAGCGGCCAGCCGGTCACCGATGCGCGTGGCGGCCTCCAGGCAGGCGTCCGCGGTGGGGTTCGTGGCGGGGGAGGAGCGGCGGTTGTCGTTCGCGGGCCGGGAGGTGGTGGCGGGGGTGTCGTTCGCCGGTGGGAAGGTGGCGGCGACGGGGGTGGAGCCGAGGGTGTCGTTCGCCGGCCGGAAGGTGGGCGCGTACGTGTGCGTGGCGGCCTCGGCGTCGGGGCGCTCGGCGGCCGTGACGTTCGGCCGGGTGGCCAGGGAGGCCCGGATCAGCCACTCCTGCCGGACCCGGTCGACCGGGCCGAAACCGGCCGGCTTGGCCCGGGCGCGTTCCAGCGGACTCTGCGCGAAGTAGTCCGCGATCCGCTCGCCCCGGCCGGTCCACAGGTCGCGCGAGTCCGGCCGACCGTGGAAGATCGGGACGTCGCCCTCCCACAATTCGGCCTGCTCGTACGGGATGAGGCGGGCGAACCGCGGGTCCTGCCGCGACATCGCCCACAGGAAGTCCTGAAACCGATCCCGGTCCAGCGCGTCCCGGAGCAGGTCCGGATGCGTGCCCTCGTCCAGCAGCGTCGCGTACACCTGGGTGGGCCGCAGGATCGCCCGCACCTCCAGCCCGGCGAAGCCGGCCAACAGTCCTTCCTCGCCCAGCAGTTCGCCGCGACATCGATCGATGACGTCGTATCCGGTGGTGAAGCCCTCGACCAACTCCTCGACGAAATGCGTTGGTTCGGCCGGCTTCCCGGCCAGCGTCGGCCTGTTGTCCGCGCCCTCGAAGACGGACCGGGTCCGGACCAGCCGCATCGTGTCGGTGCCCAGGTCCTCCCATGCGGGCGCCGCGAACGGCAGTGCGGCCCCGCGGTCCCCGCCGACCCCGCCCATGTCCAACTCGCCGATCTCGCCGGACAGCACGATGGGCAGCAGCCCCACCCGCATCACCGAGGACATCAGCGCCTCGGATGCCGGGTCCTCTTCGTCGCCTCCGAGCAACCGGTGCGGGTGCAGCAGCCCCTCCAGGTCCAGGAGCACCGGTTGCGCACCGTGCGCGATGAGGTTCTCGTAGTGGAAGTCGGCACCCTCGACCGCATGCAGCAGGGCGAGCAATGCCCCCAACCGCCGGTAGTAGTCCGCCACTTCGTCGGCCGAAGCGCACTCGGCCGGCTCGACGAACTCGATCCACCCGTACGCATCGCGCTCCAGCGCCGCGGGAACGCACAGCCCCATCCCGCCGATCCGCTCGTCGAACCACGCCAGCAACTCGCCGAACCGGGCGTGCACACCCAGCGGCCGCGGCTTGTAGACCAACCGCTGCCCACCCGTGAACCGCAACACGGCCACCGCCCGGCCGCCTCCGTGGGTGTCCCCGCCACCGAGCGCGATCGAGACGGGAGCCCCGGGGTCCCTCCCGGCGAACAGCGCCGACCCGATCGCCGCCCGGTCCGCGCTCCAGCGGCGGAACACCTCCGTCACGGCCGTCACCGTCTGATCGGTACGCCGCGCCAACAGCCGGGCCAGCACCGGGTATTCGAAGAACAGCCCGGCCCGCCCAGCCCCGGTGGCGAGTTGCTCGACGAACGATCCGAAACGCTCCTCCGGGGTGTCCCCGCGGAGCCTCCCGCTCACCCGCATCACGTTGAGTTCCAGGACCAGCGTCCGCAACGCGGCCACGACGAGCGACCTGCTCAGTGCCTCGCCGATGTCGCCACACAACCCGTCCGCGCTCTCCCGCGGCAACTCGGCGCGCAGCCGCTCGAGTGCGTCGGCCACGAACGGCCCTACGATCGACACGACTCCGCTGTGCCGGCCGTCCGCAGTGCTCGCCGCCGGGGGTTCGTCCCGACCCAGGATGCGTTCCAGGGCCTGCCACCATTCGGGCACCCGCCCCGCCCTGTCGGCGAGTTGCCCGGTGGGTTCGGCCAACAGCGCGAACAGCCGTGCCTCGTCCCACCCTTCGCCGAGCACCGCGAGCCGCGCCGGTAGCCACCCCGGGTCCGGGCCGCGCCATCGGGCCAGCCGTCTGAGCGCCCTTTCCTCGGCCTCCCCGGCGGCTTCGCCCCCCAGCGCCGCGCGCTCGACCAGGTTCAAAGCCCGCGCCCACGCCGGTTCGCCCAACACGGGCAGCCCGTGCGGCGCGTGGGACGAGACGGTGACATCCGGCATGAGGGCCCCCAGGCACCAACGGACACATACGCACCACCGCGATGCGCGGCCCCATATTTTCAATTGGATGGCTGTCCAGTCAACAAAAATCTCTACCGTCCGTGACTGAAGATCACCCGAAGGTAAAGCGGTTCGGTCGCCGGGGTCGGCTTTGGAGGAGGTGACGGCGGCGGTGGGCGCGAAGGCGCCACCGGGTGGCACGGTTCGGATTCGGGCGGTCGGCGAAGCCGCCTCGAGCGCGCCGACCGGCTGCGCCCGAGGGGCGCGCCCGAAGCGCGGTCGGGCTCGGGGGCCGGCGGCTCACCGTGGAGCGCGCTCGGCGCACCTGCCGCGTGCTCGCCCGGGCGTCGTCCCTACGGCTGTGAAGTGCGCAGGCGTTCCGCGGGGCGGGGTGGCGCGGGGTCGGCGATCGGGAGGTCGTACATGTGGAAGAGGCGGGCGCGGACCGCGGCCAGTGGGTACGTCTCGGGGTAGACGGCCAGCTTGAAGATCACGCCTTCCAGGACACTGCGCAGCGTGGCCTCCTCGGCGCCCGGGTCGAGCGCGCCGCGTTCGGCGAAGATCGCCCGGATGCGATCCTCGGCATCCTCCAGCGCGGCCAGGTTCGCCCGCTCGGCCTTGGCGTAGGTGGCCCGGGTGGCCGGTTGCAACATGAGCGACAACAGGAGCCGTTGCACATCGACGCTCGCCGCGGCGCCCTGCAGCGTCCGGTCGATGAGCCCGGCCAGCCGCTCGTCGGCGGTGCGCTCGCCCTCCGGCGGAGTGATCGCCCCGTACATGACTTGCAGGGCCTCGGACAGCAATGTCTCCAGCAACTCGTCCTTGGTCGAGAAGTAGTAGGTGACCAGGCCCCTGGCGACCTCGGCGCGGGCGGCGATCTGGGAGATGGTCGCCCCGGCGTAGCCCCGCTCGGCGAAGACGACGAGCGCGGCGTCGAGGATGCGTCGGCGCGAGCGCTCACGCAGTTCCTCGTTGGCCGAAGATGACCGTGGCATGCCCATCCCTCCCCGTCACGTGCGTCTGTCGGGCCATTGTCCCGGACGCGCGGGCCGGGTCCAGTGCCGGCCCATGATGCATCAGGAGAGGGGTGGGAGCGTTGGCGCGGGCTCGCCATCGTCCGGTGCGGTGCGTCGAGCACGACTGGTCACGAACGGCGGCGGCCTCGGCGCAGGGTCAGCCATGTCGCCGCCGTCGCGACTGCGATGCTCGCGGTGGCGATGATCGCCCAGCGCAGCGTGGAGGACCGGCCCGAGTTCCCGGCGGAGGAGTGTGCGGCGGCCGAGGGGTGTGCCGTCGAGGGCGGAGTGCCGGGGGTGGACTCGGCTGCCGGGGCGGAGAGTTGCCTTTCGGGGGAGCCGAGGTTGGTCGGGTCGCGGTAGTGCGGGGCGCCGTTCGGGACGCCGTCGATGTTGACGGTGAGGGTGAAGGGCACGCGCAGTTGCGGGTCGGTGTTCGCGATGTCCATCTGGAACCAGATGAAGTAGTCGCCGGGCAGGGACGCCGAGGTGATGGCGTACTCGGCGCTGTCGAGGTTGTTGTGGCGTACCGGGGCGGTGGCGCTCACGAGGGTGAGTGCGCTGCCGTTGTAGTCGCGCCAGTCGGTGTTGCCGCCGGGCAGTGCGGCCCAGTCGCGGACCGGGTTCACCGGCCCGGTGCGGATCTTGGCCGTGCCGCCGACCGCTCGGCGTTCGGAGGCGGGCAGTTCGGACAGGTCGAGGCGATAGGTCAGGCGTTCGCCCCAGGTCAGGTGTACGCGGTAGTAGACCTCTTCGCCGGGTCGCAGGGCGTCGGTGTGCACGCCGTCGGTGATCAGCGGCGCGTCGCCGTACGAGCCGGCCCCGGCCGTCGGCCGTGCGGTGGCCCGGGCGCGGGCGGTCGGTACGTCGGTGGCCGTCCAGGCGGGCGGCAGCGCCTTCGGGTCGGTGATCTCGGGTTCGATCACGATGCTTATCTCAAGCGGAGCCTGCGTGTCGCGGTATCCGGGTTCGCGGTTGTCGACCCGGATGAGGAAACGGCCGCCGCCTCCGCAGGTGCCCGGGGCGGCGGCGGGGTCGGGTTTGAGCTCGACGGTGGCGTGGGCGGTGATGTAGCCGCCGTTGATGGTGTGGTCACGGTCCTTGCCGCGTACCTGCTCGCGTTGGGCGCACACTCGGCCGTCGACGGTGGTCAGTGCGACCCGCACGGCGTTGCCGGCCGGTTTGCCCGGCGGGGCGTTCCACGGCACGGTCGCCGACACGTGGGCGGTCGCGGCGCGCGGGACGTCGATGCCGTAGTACCGCCTCGGGTGCGTGTCGGCGGTGTCCGGAGGCATCACGTCCAGGTACTCGCCCGGTCGCAGCACGGGTGCCGACGGGGCGGTCGGCGTGCCGGTGACCGGCGTGCCGGCCGGGCGGTACGGGCGCAGCGCACGCTCGGCGGCCCGGCGCAGGCGGTTGGCCAACTCCGCGCCGTTGAGCGTGTCGTAGAACTGCCCGCGGCCGGCCCGCGCGACATCGGTCAGTTGCCTGCGGCCCGCGTCGTCGACCCGGAAGCCGATCACGTCGATGCGCACGCGGACGTCCGAGGCGGCGAGTTCGCGGGCCACCGCGACCGGGTCGCCGCCACACGTCTCCTGGCCGTCCGAGACCAGCAGGATCGTGCGCGGGCCCGGTCCGGGCAGGTCGCCGGCGGCCTGGCGCAGCGCGTACGCGATCGGCGTGTCGCCATCGGCCTTCACCCCGGCCGCGGCCCTGCCGAACGCGGCCTTGTCGACGGGGCCGACCGGCACGAGCAGCGCGGAGGACGTACAGCTGCCTCCGTACGTGCGCAAGCCCATGCGCGCGCCGGGCGGTACCGCGCCCACCACCTCGTCGACGGCCGCCCGGGCCGCGGCGATCTTGGTGAGCCCGGCCCGCGATCCCTCCGGCTCGTTCATCGAGCCCGAGACGTCCAGGGCGACCAGCAGCCGCCCGGCGTCCTCCTCGGCCGCACCCGCGACCGCTCCGCCGACCCAGGCACCAGCGGCCAGGACCAGGACCACGAACACCTGTGCCACCAACCGCAACCGCAACCGCCGCACGAACACTGCGCTTTCCTCCCCCGTCCGCGCTTGGGCGCGGTTCCGGCAGCGTGCCGGATGCGCGGCGAACGGGACATCCAACGAGCGGTGGAGATTCCGGGTAAACCTGTGCGGTAGGCCGGGGCTGGGTTGGGGTCGGGCGCGGGCGCGTACCGGGTCGCCCGAGCCGTCCGCCGTCCGCCGCTCGGGGTCGGGTGCGGCGGCCGACCGCACGCGGGTGGTCAGCCCGGTGACGGTGAATGTCAGGGTTCAGCCGGCGCCTGCAAGCGGTTTCTTGCGAGAGCGGGTACAGGTGGGGTCCCCCGGCTCCGGGCCCGCCTCGATAGTCGGCGGGCGAGCCGGCGCAGGAAGTGGGATTTCGCGCGGCCGGTCAGGGGGTGGGTGCCGGTACCGCGGCCTCCCATGCGTAGCCGTCCGGGTCGGTGAAGGTTCCGGCGTCGCCGCCGATGGTGAGGCAGTGGGATCCGGTGCCGTCGGGAGCCACGCCGACGTCCTTGGCCAGGGCGCGGCGGCGGTACAGGGCCGGCTTGACCGGGCCGGATCCGGCGGCGAACTCGACGTAGACGCGGCTGAAGCTCTTCGCCACGACCAGGCCCCGCTCGACGTAGAAGCGCTTGCTCGCGACGACGTCCGCGACGCCGAGCAGGAGCACGATGTCGTCGATGGCCCGAGTGGCGGGGCCGGTGTTCTTCTTCGCCGAGGTGGCGACCTTCCAGATCGTCCCGTCCGGTGCCCGGACGACACCGCCGTAGCCCCACAGCGACTTCGTCGCGGGCTTCAGCGACGTGGCACCGGCCTCCAGGGCCGCGTCGATCAGGGCGTCGACGTCCGCCGGCTGGGACACCGTGAGTGCCAGTGCGAACCCACGGAAGCCGGTCGTGGGCGCATTCGAGGCCCGCAGGCGCAGCTGCGTGTCCAGACCGAACGCGGTCGCGTAGAAGTGGTGGGCGGCCGAGGGGTCGGCCACGTCGAGGGTCACGGAAGCGATGGTTGCCATGCCCATGACGCTAGGTGCGGCGATGCGACCGGCGCTTCTCGAATCCTGATCGATGCGGCCGGCGCTCGCCGGGCTCGCCGGGCCGGAACGTGCGGGCGGGTCGGAACGCGCGCGGGCGGGCTCGAACGCGAGGGCGGCCCGGGTCGGCGGCTCGTCCGCGCGGGCGCCCTCCCCCGGGCCCCGGCGACCCGTCGGCGGCCATGGCGTCGCCGGTTTCGCCCAGGGCCTTGCCGAGGGCGCGGACGGCGGCATCGGGCACGTCGATCGGGCCCGCCACCGGGGTGCGCGCCCGACCCGGCCGCAGCCCGGCGCATGGCCTTCGGCGCGTTCGGGGAGCGTGCCGCGGCACGGTCGGCGTGTGGATGGCGTGGTTGATCGTACAAGCGGTGGGATCATGGGCGCATGCATGTTCGGAGTGGGAATCATGTGCTGGTGTCGGGCCGGCAGGACGGTCCCGTCCTGTTGTTGGCGCACGGGTTCGGGTGCGACCTGAACATGTGGCGGCTGGTCCTGCCCGTGCTGGAGGAACGATTCAAGGTGGTGCGCTTCGACCATGTGGGCGCCGGACGGTCGGACCCCGCCGCGTGGGATGCCGAGCGGTACTCCACCCTCGCGGGCTACGCCGACGACGTGCTGGCGATCTGCGCGGAGACGGACCTGCGGGACGTGGTGTTCGTCGGGCACTCGGTGAGCGCCATGATCGGCGTCCTGGCGGCCATTCGCGAGCCCGAGCGCTTCGCCGGTCTGGTGCTGCTCACCCCCTCGCCGTGCTACATCGACGACGGGGACTACCGGGGCGGCTTCACCCGTGCGGACATCGACGAGCTGTTGGACTCGCTGGACAGCAACTACCTGGGCTGGTCGGCCGCGATGGCTCCGGTGATCATGGGCAACCCGGAACGCCCCGAACTGGGCGAGGAGTTGACAAACAGCTTCTGCCGTACCGATCCCAGGATGGCCCGGGTGTTCGCGCACACCACCTTCCTGTCCGACAACCGTGCCGACCTGGCCGAGGTCACCACGCCCACCCTGGTGATCCAATGCCGCCAGGACGCGATCGCGCCGCCCGAGGTGGGTCGATTCGTCCAGGCCCAGATCCCGGGCAGCAGCCTGGTCACACTGGAGGCCACCGGCCACTGCCCGCAGCTGAGCGCGCCCGAGGCGACCGCCGAAGCCCTCGTCGCCTTCGCGAGCGCGCGATGATGTGCGCGTCCGGGTCGGAGCCGGACGGCGGCGGGACGAGCGGCGAAGACGGGCCACCGGGCGGCGACGCGGCCGCCTTCGCGGCCCTGCTGGAGGACAGCGCCGAGGACCTGTACGAGCACGCCCCGTGCGGCTACCTGTCCACGCTCCTGGACGGCACGATCGTCAAGGTCAACGCCACCTTGACGAGTTGGCTCGGGTCCACCCGGGAGGAACTCGTCGGCCGGCGCCGCTTCGCCGACCTGCTGACCGTCGGTGGCAGGCTCTACCACGAGACGCACTTCGCGCCCCTGCTGACCATGCAGGGCGAGATCGGCGGCGTCGCCCTCGAACTCAAGGTCGCCGACGGCAGCCGCCTGCCCGTCCTGGTCACCTCCGTGGTCAAGACGGGCAGCCACGGCCAACCCCTGCTGATTCGCACCACGATCATCGACGCCCGCGATCGTCGCGCATACGAGACCGAACTGCTGCGCGCACGCCGCGAGGCCGACCTCGAACGCGAACGTCTGCAACGCCTGGCCACCACCCTGCAACGCACCCTGCTGCCGCCGACCCTGTCCGAGGTGCCGGGCCTGGAGGTGGCCGCGTACTACCACATCGCCTCGCCCGATCGGGTCGGCGGCGACTTCTACGATCTGTTCCCGCTCGCCGACGGCCGATGGGGGTTCTTCCTCGGCGACGTGTGCGGCAAGGGCGTCGCCGCCGCGGCCGTGACCTCGCTCGCCCGCTACACGCTGCGCGCGGCGGCCGTGTACGACGCGGACCCGGTCGCGGTGCTGCGCAACCTCAACACCGTGCTCAACCACGAATACCAGGGCGAGGACCCGCGTTTCTGCACCGTGATCTTCGGCCTGATCACCCCCGACCTCGGTCCGATCACCCCCGACATGGATCCGATCACGCCCTGTGCCCACGGCTGCACCATCGTGCTCGCCGCGGGCGGCCACCCACCCGCACTGCTCCTGCGCGCCGACGGCGGCGCCGAGTTTCGGCCCACGCCCGGCGGGCAGCTCGTCGGGGTCATCTCGGACGCGCACTTCACGACCTCGACCGTGCGCCTGGACCCGGGGGAGACGCTGCTCCTGTACACCGACGGCCTCACCGAGGCCCGCCGCCCGGGACCGGGCCCGAAGACCGACCGCTACGGCGAGGACGCCCTGTTCGACTTCGCCGCCGCGCTGGCCCCGGTGGGCGCCCGCGCCGCGGTGGACGCGGTCACCGACCTCCTGGCCTCCTTCGGATCGGGCCTGGACGACGACGCCGCGGTGCTGGCGCTGGGCGTGCCCCGTCGGGGCGAGGGGGAAGCGGCGCCGTCGCGCGACTGACGACATGCGCGGGAGCGGGCCTGCGCCCCCCGCGATGTTGGGTTCGGTGCTTCCGGTGCTCTTCCGCCGGTGGGAGCGCGCTCGGGTCGGGTTGTGCGTGGTGGTGTGGTGGGTTGCGCGTCCGCTTCGCGGCCGGGGTTGGGGTCGGTGCTTCGCATCCGTGTTGCTCGTCCGCTACGCGGCCGGTGGTGCTTGGGGTGGGCGCGACGGGGCGGGGGCGGAGCCGTGCTGGTGCGATCGAGGTGAGGCCGCGTGGGATGCCGGTGGTGGGCAGGAACGCTGCGGCGATTGCGGTGCCTTTCCGCCGGTGGGGGCGCTCGGGCCGGGTCGGGTTGTGCGTGGTGGTGTGGTGGGTTGCGCGTCCGCTTCGCGGCGGGGTTGGGTCGGTGCTTCGCATCCGTGTTGCTCGTCCGCTACGCGGCCGGGGAAGTAGACAGTGTCTACGCATGTGGTAGACAGTGTCCATGGCACAGGAAGACTCCCTTCGGGAACGGCTGATCGACGTCGGTGTGGACGTCGTCATGACGGACGGCATCGCCGCACTGGGGCTGCGTGAGATCGCCCGCCGAGCGGGGGTGTCGCACGGGGCTCCGCGCCGATACTTCGCCACTCACCACGAGCTGCTCTCGGCGATCGCCCGGCGCGGATTCGCGGACCTGGGCGCACGGTTCGAGGTCGCCACTGGCGCGGTCGCGGCACCGCGCCGCCGGCTGGAGGCGCTCGCCCGGACCTACGTCGGGTACGCGCTGGAACACCGCGGCATGTTCGAGCTGATGTTCCGGCACGACCTGCTCGACAGCGGGCCCCACGCCTCGCCCGGACCACGGCTCCGGGAGTCCACGCTCCCGCTCTTCGAGACCATCGTCGCGCTCATCGCCGAATGCCGGATCGAGCAGGAGAGCGCACACCGGGGCGGCGGGCGGGACACTGCGCGCGGCAACGCCGCCGCCCCGCCGCCGGCGGTGACCGCCGCCGCGCTCTGGTCGAACCTGCACGGCATCGCCCAGCTGTGGGTCTGGGACAGCCTGCGACTCGCCCTCGACACCCCGTCGGCAGAGGAAGCCCCCGACGGCGGCCGGCTCGAACTGCTCGTCACCGCGGCCCTGGACGCGCACATGGGCCCGGCGACCACGAGCCCGGCCGCTGCATGACCGAGAACCTCAGGCAACGCTTCGCGCTCGCGGTCAGCGTGGCCGGTGCGATGATCGTCGCGCTGGATGGCACCGTGCTGCTCGTGGCGCAGCCCAGCCTGCAGCGCGACCTCGGGGCGAGTGTGGCGCAGGTCCAGTGGACCAGTACCAGCTACCTGCTCGCGGTGGCCGGGCTTCTCGTGATCGCCGGGCGCCTGGGCGACCGATACGGGCACCCGCGGCTGATGTTCATCGGCGTCCTCGGCTTCGGAGCCGCCTCGGCCGGCATCGCGGTCGCGCCGGACGTGCGCTGGGTGATCGCCCTGCGGGCCGTCCAGGGCGTGTTCGGCGCACTGCTGCAACCCGCCACCCTCGCACTGCTGAGGCTGACCCACGCGCCGGACCGGCTCGGGACGCCCGTCGCCATCCGGACCGGCGCGATCGGGATCGCCGCGGCGGCCGGACCCCTGCTCGGCGGCATCCTCGTCACCCAGCTGGGCTGGCGCTCCGTGTTCTGGATCAACGTCCCCGTGGCGCTGGCGATCGCGGTGCTCACCCTCACCCTCCGGGTGCCGACGCCCGCGCACGCCGGATCGCAGCGGCTGGACCTGATCGGAGCCGCCCTGCTCGCAGGCGCCCTCGCGATCCTGGTACACACCCTGGCCGAGGTGCCCGCGCACGGATGGACCGCCGCGCCGACGTGGCTCGGACTCGCCGCGACGGCGGGCGTCGCGCTGGTCCTCGTCCTGCACGAGCGCCGCGCCACGCACCCGATCGTGCCCCCGGCGGTGGCCCGCTCCGTCCCCGTGACGGCATCGATGCTGATCATGTTGCTCATCACCGGCGGCATGTTCGGGGCGCTGTTCGTGACCTCGTTCTTCGTGCAGAACGTGCTCGGGCTCGGTCCGCTCGCCACCGGTCTGCGGGTACTTCCGCTGACCGCGCCGATGGTCCTGGGCGCGCCCGTCGCGAGCGCCGCACTGCGCCGGTACGGACCGCGCCACACCGCGATTGCCGGCGTCCTCCTCGTCGTCCTGGGCATCGTCGCCCTGTCCCGGCTCGATCCGAACAGCACCTGGCTCCTCACCTGGGCGGCCTTCATCGGGCTGGGCACGGGCTTCGCCACCGTGATGGTCACCGCCACAGGAACCGTCGTCGGTGACGCCCCACCCGGATACGCCGGGGTCGTCGGCGGGCTCAAACAGACCGCCAACAACGTCGGTCCGACCCTGGGAATCGCCGTCGCCGCAGGCATGATGCCGGCCGAGTCGTCCGGGGCCGGACCCGCGGCCGTGACGTCCGCCTCGGCGATCGGCCCCGCCCTCCTGGTCCTGGCCGGACTCGCCGCCCTCGCCCTGGTGCCGGCGTTGCTGCTGCCGCGCGGCCGAATACCTATGCATGACTGATTCCCCGTCGTTCCGATGTCCCTAGGTTGGTGGTCACAAGAGAGCACCACCCCCCACCGGACCGGAACAGAGGAGCGAACCATGACCGCCTACGCCATCGCCAACCTGCGGAACGCCACCCCGCACCCCGAGATCGCCGACTACATCGAGCGACTGCCCGCCACCTTCGAGCCGTACGGCGGCCGCTTCCTGGTACACGTCACGCAGCACGAGGTGAAGGAGGGCAGCTGGCCCGGGGACGTCGTGATGATCGGCTTCCCCGGGATCGTCGAGGCACGCACCTGGTGGGACTCGCCCGCGTACCAGGAGATCGCGCCGCTGCGCTCGCGGCACATCGAGGGCGACATCATCCTGATCGAGGGTGTCCCCGAGGGCTACGACCCGGCCGCCACCGCGAGGGCGATGCGCGAGGCGATGTCCGCCGGGTAGCCGTCGAGTGCGACGGCGGACCCGGGCACCCGCAGGGCTCGAGGGTCGCCCGGGCGGTGCGGGTCAGTCCCGGTCGTGGGTTTCCGCTTCGTCGTGGACCGGGGCCGGCGCCGGGATCGGGCCGGTGGCTGCGATCATGTCCTGGAGCAGTTCGAGGACTTCGGCGTGCACGTCGTCCGGATCGCGGTCGGTGAGCCCGGCGGCCGGGAAGACGTAGGGGGCGAACACGCTCCAGGCCAGACGGCGAGCACGGAGGTCGCGGCGACGACACGCGGGTCGTACCCGTCGCGGGTGCGTCGGGCGACGGTCCCGCTGCCCACTCCCGTGCGACCGGTCGCGTGAGGGTTCGGATGGCCGGTGATTCGTGGGCGAACACCTTGGACGTGTCGCTGTCCAGAACGGCCCAGGCGAGCATGCGGGCGTATGCGCGGGGGTCGCTGCGCGAAGGACTCGCCGCCGACCTCAACGTCACCGATCCGGACAACGGTCGTCCCGCTGATGCCGGAAGTCGCGTACGACATCCCGGCGGCGCGTACCGCCTCCGTCAACGTGCGATCGGCATCGCCGCCACCGTGATGTCCGGCGAAGTCGCCTTCCGCGAAGGCGTCCACACCGGCGCCCTGCCGGGACGCCTCCTGCACGGCCCTTCGGCGCCACTCACGTAGGCACGCCCGGGATGTCGGCGTCGGCTCGGGCGGGTGGGTCGGGCCTGGGGGGCCGGCGGGGGTGGGTCAGTGGCCGGTGTGGCGGTCGAGGTGGTCGATCAGGGCCGCCTCCTTGCGGAGCAGCCGAGTTCGCTCGTCGGCGGGAAGCGACGCGAGTGCGTCGACGAGTGGGCGGCTGCGGGGGATGTACACCATCGCGCCGATGTAGATCCGGCACTCGGGACACCAGTCCAGGCCGATGCACCGCTCGAACATCGCGGATTCGGGCGGGTGGCGGCGGAATCGGTAGGTGCGCACGGCCGTTCCACAGGCTGCGCAGGCTTGTCGGTCCCCGTTCTCGACGGTGTCCAGGGTCGAGACCTTGGTCCAGTGCCGCCGCCCGCCCGGTGCTCTTCAAGTCGTCATGCGCTTCACTCTCTCACGACCCCGCGCCCACCGATTCCGGTGGGCAGGGCCGTCGTTGGTGGCGGGCGCGTCGGAGCGTGACCGCGGCTTCGGTGGTTACGGGCGGGGAGTGGGGGATTCGGGGTGTGGAGTGGCGCGTTCGCGCCAGGCGCGTTCCCATTGGCGGGTCAGCGCCGGGTAGACGATCAGGTGGCGAAAGGGTGCGATGGCGGCCATGTACAGCCTGCCGAAGCGGCCGTTGGGCTTGACCAGGACGGCCATGTGCAACTCGTGGTCGCCGTCGTCGGTGGGCACCCAGCCCAGGTGCATCACGGCGTGGCAGGTCTTGTTCGCCAGTTCCTGGGCGGCCTCGTCGGCCAACTCGTACATCGGGGTGAACGGGCTGCCGCCGGTCTGCGAGGCGTCCACGGTCTCGGTCAGGTCCTCGGGGAGGCGGTCGCGCAGCGGTCGAACCCGCTCTCCCAGGCTCGCCGTTGATTCGTCCCAGCCGAGGAGGGCGCCGAGCTTCCAGCGCACCGCGAAGAGGAACCGGGCCGGAGGGGCCTGTTCGCCGAATCCGCCGCTGCTGCGCATCGCGGTGAGCATGGTGGGGAAGTCGGCCGGTCCGGCGCCGGGAGTGCGGTAGGACCATACGTCCTCGACCCGGAAGTCACGGGTGAACTCGTGGATCCGCCAAGGGCGTTCGGTGTGGGCCGTGCGGGCGAGCCTCATGGCTGCGGTTGCCTTCCTGGGGTGGGGCGGCGTCTCCCCACCCGTTATACGCTTGCGTATAAGACAAGGCAAGATCGACTATGCGGTTGCGTATATCGGGGTCGAAGAGTGGAAGAGTGAGGTGCACACCGTGGGCGTTGCTCGCACGCCGCGCGACAGGTGGGTCGAGGAAGGTCTGCGAGTCCTGGCCGACGGCGGCCCGGACGCCGTCCGGGTCGAGGCACTGGCGAAACGCCTCGGCGTCACCAAGGGCGGGTTCTACGGCTACTTCGCCGACCGCGACGCGCTCCTGGGGGCGATGCTCGACACCTGGGAACGCGAGAGCACCGACGAGGTGATCGAGCAGGTCGAACGCGAGGGTGGCGACCCCAGAACCAAGGCCCGGCGGGCCGGCATGCTCACCTTCTCCAACGATCGACTGCTGCCCATCGACCTCGCGGTTCGCGACTGGGCCCGCCGTGACGAGGCGGTCGCCGAGCGCCTGCGACGCGTGGACAACCGACGCATGGACCTGCTCCGCGAAATGTTCGGGACCTTCTGCTCCGACCCCGACGAGGTCGAGGCCCGCGGCCTGATCGCCTTCTGCGTGGCGATCGGACACCACTCCCTCGCCGCCGACCACCAGGGCCGCACCCGCGCCGAGGTCCTCGCCCGCGCCGCCGACCTGATCATGGACAGCACCCGCGACCGGTAGCGGGCGACGGCGGCCCGGGCGGACGGCACCGAGCAGGCGCGGGAGGTCCGCACCGCCGAGGTTCGGGCGGCACCCGACGCGGCTGTGCCCGATCGGAGCGCTATACGGTGATCGGATGATCATCCCCCTGCCGCCCGGCGAGTTCCGCGCCTACCTGTTCGACTGCGACGGCACCATCGCCGACTCGATGCCCTTGCATTACCGGGCCTGGAAGCAAGCGCTGGACGAGTGGGGCTGCTCCTTCCCCGAGGACCTCTTCTACGCCTGGGGCGGCCGGACGGTGGCGGGCATCATCGCCTCGCTCAACCGGGACCAGGGGCTGGACATGCCGGTCGAGGCCGTCGCGCAGCGCCGCGAACTCCTGTTTCGTGAACTGCTGCCGCAGGTGACCGTCGTACCGGGTGTGCTTCCGCACATCGACGACGCCTGCGGACGCATACCCACGGCCGTCGTCTCCGGCAGCACCCGCGATTCCGTCACCGCGTCGCTGACCGCACTGGGTCTGCTCGACAGGTTCGACGTACTGGTGTGCGCCGGCGACTACACCAGGGCCAAGCCCGACCCCGAGGGGTTTCTCAAGGCCGCCGAGCATCTGGGCGTGCCGGCGCGGGAGTGCCTGGTGTTCGAGGACACCGACCTGGGGATCCGGGCCGCCACCGCCGCGGGCATGGCCTCCGTCCGCGTCCCGCAACCCGGACGGGGCTGACCGGCACCACGCCCCCCGTCACAGCCCGTCGAAGAGCTCCAGCAGGGCCCGCGACATCGCCGTGTCCGGATCCGCGAGATCCAGGACCACGTCGAAGTGATTGCGCTCCGGCACGACCAACAACTCCGTGCCCCAGTGCGCCGCGAACGCGCGCGACTGCTCGGTGAAACCGCTCGCCTCGTGCCGGGCCATCACCGTGACGCCGGGCATCCGGGGCCGCGCCCCCAGGACGAGCGGGCTCAGCGCGGCCGCACGCTCCTCGTCGAACCTCAACCACTCGTTGGCCCGGGTACGCACCAGGGGCCGGACGTCGAACAATCCGCTGATCGGGAATCCGGCCGCGACCACGTCCTCGGGAAGGCCGGCCTCGGCCTGCCAGCCGTCGACCATCGTCATGGCGGCCAGGTGACCCCCCGCCGAGCTGCCGCCCACGACCACCCGCGACCGATCCAGCCCGTACCGCGCTCCCTCGTGGTACACCCACGCGATCGCCGCGCGCACCTGCCGGGTGATCTCCTCCAGGGTCGCTCGCGGAGCCAACGTGTAGTCCGGCACGACGGTCGCCACACCACGCTCCGCCAACATGCGCGGCGCGAAGGCCGAGTCGGCGCGCGACAACGCCCGCCAATAGCCGCCGTGCACGAACACGAACACCGGGCGCGGCGCCTCCTCCGAGCCGGGCCCCCAGACATCCAGCCGCTCCCCGCTCGGGGCGTCGTAGACCAGACCCGGCACGCCCGGCAGATCGGTGACCGCCTTCGCCGACTCCGCTCGGTAACGCTCCATCAGCCGGGCGAACCGTTCCGGCCCCACCGTCGCCCGGGCATCGAACGCGACGTCCAGTTCGATGTCCAGCTCGGCGGGCACATTCGCCGCGTCCACATTCGCCAGGTTCACGTGCGCGTCCGCGTTCACGTCCATATCCACGTTCGCGTTCGCGTCACTCATGCACCGGCCCCCGCGCGAACCCCGCCTGCGTCCGCGTGATCCCCTTCGGCGGCCGACACCCGCAGTTCAGTGCCGGCAACGCCGGCCGGCCGGGACCTTCGCGTTGCTCGGCGATGTCGTCGTGGTCGATGGCGCGTTTGCCCAGGGTCACGGTCCGCACGGCCCGGCACTTCCTTCCCGATCAGCACTGACTGACAAGCATTCAGGCAGCCTGTCCGGTTGGCGCACGCCGATCAAATGCCATTCCCGGAGGGATCCATGCCGTGATGGGTATGGGGAAGTGGGTCCTCTTCGTTTCCTGCGCCGCCACACGGCACGCCCACACTCGCCCGAACCGTCGCCGGGGGCGTGTCCCGGCGGCCGTTCGGTCGTTGCGCCCATGAGGTCTTGTCCATATGCCGGAAGGAATTCCCCATGCGCCGCATCTGCACGGCCGCCGCCCTGGCCGCGACCGCGTTGACGCTGGGAGCGGCCGCCGCCCACGCTGCCGCACCCAAACCACCGGTCTTGGACCGGCTCGCCAACTTCGACCCCTCCGGGCTGGGCCACACCGTGGACGGGCCGGCACAGAAGGTGGCCGGCATCGTGACGACGCCGAACACCCAGCGGTGATCGATCCGACCGGCGGGCGCTGATCGCCGGCCGCCACGGCGGACGTGACGGGCCGTGCGGGAACCGGCGACGGAGGCCCCGCACGGCCACCGCCGACGGGGCCGCCCGGAGGGCTGCGTCGCCGCCGGGTCGCTCCGCAGGCCGATTCCGGCCGCCGATACAGTACGTGGATGGTGAACCCACGGGAGCAGATTCTTGCCGAGCTCGGCGTCAAGGCGACCATCGTGCCCAAGGTCGAGATCCGGCAGCGGGTCGACTTCCTCAAGCACTACCTGAGGTCGACCCCGGCCAAGGGCTACGTGCTGGGGATCAGCGGCGGCCAGGACAGCACGCTGGCCGGTCGGTTGTGCCAGCTCGCGGCCGAGGAACTGCGGGCCGAGGGGCACGAGGCCACGTTCGTCGCCGTGCGGCTGCCCTACGGCGTGCAGGCCGACGAGCACGACGCGCAGATCGCACTGGAGTTCATCCGGCCCGACCGGTCGATCACGGTCAACGTCAAGCCCGGCGCGGACGCCGTCGCCGCAGAGGTGGCACGCGGCCTGGGGGAGTCGTCGGGTGACGCGCCCGGGCTGCGCGACTTCGTGCGCGGCAACATCAAGGCGCGCGAGCGCATGGTGATCCAGTACTCGATCGCCGGCCAGCTGGGTCTGCTCGTCGTGGGCACCGACCACGCGGCCGAGGCGGTGACCGGCTTCTTCACCAAGTACGGCGACGGGGGCGTCGACATCACCCCGCTGACCGGGTTGACCAAGCGCCAGGGCGCCGTGCTGCTGCAGGAGTTGGGGGCACCGCCGAGCGTCTGGGAGAAGGTGCCCACCGCCGACCTCGAAGACGACCGGCCCGCGCTGCCGGACGAGGTGGCCCTCGGTCTGACGTACAGCCAGATCGACGACTACCTCGAAGGTCTCGACGTCACCCCCGAGGTGGCGGAGAGGCTGGAGTCCATCCACCGTGCGACCCGCCACAAGCGCGCCGTCCCGGTCACCCCGCTCGACGACTGGTGGCGGGACTGATCCGCCGGTAGCCACCGGACGCGCGCGGTCGCCGACCCCGAGCCCGGTTGTCGCCCGGAGCCGACTCGCCCGAGATGCCCCTTCGGCCGCGGAAGACCTGCCTCAGGCGCGGGCCGGTTCGGCGTTCGCGCGCTCCGTGACCGGTTCCAACGCCCGGCCCGCGATCGTGAGATCCTCGGCCGGGATGTCGGCGTACAGCCGGGCGGAGATCTCGGCGGCCTCGGCGGTGGTGGTCGCGTACAGCTCCCGTCCGGCGTCCGTGAGCCGTACCGGGGATGCCTCCGCCGAGTCCTCTTCCGGCAGCTTCGCGTTGGCGGCTCGGCGCGGGTGCACAGCCTGCGGCGGGCGGCGCCTGGGGCATTCCCCGGACTCTCCGGTGCAAAAGGACTCGTGGATGCGGCGCACCGGTTGCTATCTTCGATGACATGAAGCGCGCTGCAATGACGACGACGCCGGAGAGTGTCCCGGCGCGCTGACAGAGTTCTTGGTCAAAGCCCCGGGGCGAGTGCCCCGGGGCTTTGTCTTGCGGTCACTCGCCCGATACAGCGAACATCCGCGAGGAGACCGCCATGCACGACCACCGCAGGCTCGGCCGTGAGCTGGATCTGTTCGACACCGACCCGCTGATCGGCGCCGGACTGCCGTACTGGCTGCCCGACGGCGCGACCGTACGGCACGCCCTGGAGGAGTACATCCGCGGCGCCGAACGCCGGGCGGGTTACCGGCACGTGTATTCGCCGGTGCTCGGCAAGCGGGAGCTGTACGAGATCTCGGGCCACTGGTCGCACTACAGCGACGACATGTTCCCGCCGATGGACCTGGGCGGCGAGCAGGTGGTGCTGCGGCCGAGCCTGTGTCCCCACCACGCGGTCATCTTCCGCTCCCGCGCCCACAGTTACCGCGACCTGCCGCTGCGCATGGCCGAGTTGGGCGCGATGTACCGCTCCGAACTCTCCGGCGTACTCGGCGGGTTGACCCGGGTGCGGGCCATCCAACTCAACGACGCGCACATCTTCTGCACCCTGGACCAGGTCGCCGAGGAGGCGCGGGCCGCGCTGGGGATGATCGCCGACGCGTACCGGGCGCTGGGCATCACCGCGGCGCGCCATCGGCTTTCGCTGCCGGGGCCGGGCGGCAAGTACGTGGCTGCGCCCGAGATGTGGCGGCGGTCGGTCGCGCTGCTGACCCGGGTGCTCGACGACTCCGGACTCGCCTATGCGGCGGTCGAGGGCGAAGCCGCCTTCTACGGGCCCAAGATCGACGTCCAGGTCGTCGACGCGGCCGGCCGGGAGTCCACCTTGTCCACCGTCCAGGTCGACTTCCACCAACCCGAGCGGTTCGACCTGAACTACATGGGCGCGGACGGCGCCAAACACCGGCCCGTGATGATCCACCGCAGCATCATCGGCAGCGTGGAACGCGCCGTCGCCCACCTCATCGAAGAGCACGGCGGCGCCTTCCCCGCCTGGCTCGCGCCCGTGCAACTGGTGGTCCTCCCGATCTCGGCGAACGAACTGCCCACCGCGCAGGCGCTCGTGGCGCGCTGCGCGGACCTGGGACTGCGGGCCGAAATCGCCGAGCCCGAGCGGGGCACCCTGGGCGCCCGCATCCGCGAGGCCCGCCTGGTCCCCTACCAGGCGGTCATCGGCGCCAAGGAAGCCGTGAACGACCACATCGCGCTACGCCTGCGCGACGGCCGCCGCCTCGACCCGCAACCCGCCGGCGACATCCTCACCCGCATCAGCGCCCTCGTGGCCGCGCACGACACCGCCCTGTGGGACCACGACGGCGGGGCCGCCGCGTAGGGTCCGTCGTCGATCCCGCGTCGTGGTGCTCGGCGTGGGATCGAAGACAGGGCCGAGGCCGTGGCGAACGGGCGTGTGCCGACGGCCCGTCCGGCCTCTCGGGGAAGGCCGGACGGGTGGCCGGGCCGGCCGGTGTGGCGGGCGGGCGGGTGGGCGAGCGAGTGCGGCAGACGGTGCGTTGCCGCCCGCCGTGGCCGATGCGAACTCGGTTCACGGGGTCGGGCCGGGTGCGGTGGGTCGGCCGGATGCGGCGGCGTCGGCGTAGCGGTGGGCCAAGTGCGCGAAGGCGTCGCTGAGTTCGGGCGGGCCGATGACTTCGATGTCTGCGTCGAATGCGCCGATGGCGGCGGCCAGTCCGGGCCAGGACCACGAGCCCAGCACGAGGCGGCAGCGGTCCGGGCCGAGTTCCTCGAGGATGCCGTCGCGGACGTAGCGGGAGACGGCGGTGGCCGGCAGGTCCAGGATCACCTCACCGCGGCAGGGCCAGCCGCCGGAGCCGTCGGAGTCGCGAAAGCGGCCGGCGACGAAGGTGGCCACGTCACCGCCGGGCAACTCGCGCCGGGTGAAGCGGGGTCCGGTGGGGACGCGCGGGGTGATTCGGTCCGCGCGGAAGGTGCGCCAGTCCTCGCGGTCGAGGTCCCATGCCACCAGGTACCAGCGCCCGCCCCACGTGACCAGGTGGTGGGGCTCCGCCCGGCGCGGCGGGGCCTGGGCGCGGTCGCCGTCGGGTGCCGCGGAGACGGACGCGGAGGCTGCTGCGGAGGCGGAGGCGGACACGGACGCGGATGCGGAGGCCGGGATGTAGTCGAAGCGCAACACCTCGCGCGCGTGTACGGCAGCGCCCAGCGCCATGAGCACGCCGCTGTCGACCGTCGGGTCCGGTCGCATCGTGGGTCGCCGCACGGTGGTGACCTGCAGGATGTCGATCCGGCGGCGCAGCCGCGGCGGCATGACCTGCCGGACGGTGGTCAGCGCCCGTGCCGCGGCCTCGTCGATCCCGACCCCGGCGGTGTCGGCGATCTGCAGGGCGACGGCGAGGGCGACGGCCTGCTCGTCGTCGAACAACAGCGGCGGCAGCTCCGTGCCGGCGCCGAGCCGATAGCCGCCGTCGGGTCCCTTGAAGGCGACGATGGGGTAGCCGAGTTCGCGTAGGCGGTCCACGTCACGGCGCACGGTGCGGGGGCTGACCTCCAGCCGCTCGGCCAGCAGCGCTCCGGGCCAGTCCCGGCGGGCCTGGAGCAGCGAGAGCAGGGAGAGCAGACGCGCTGAGGTCTTCGGCACGACTTCATCCTCTCTCCAGTGGAGGAACCAGTAGAGGACACTACCTGTCCGCTTCTGTTGCGATCGTTGTCTCGTGCCGAAGAACGAGAACAACCGGAAGGACCCGATCACCGTGACCCCCACGACCACGCCCGCCACGCCCGCGACCCCCCTCGATGCCGAGCGGGCCGACCTGCTCGACGCGCTCGCCACCGCGCGGCGGAACCTGACCGGCACGGTCCGCGGGCTCGACGACGAACAGGCCGGCGCACACCCGACGGTCAGCGCGCTGTGCCTGGGCGGCCTGATCAAGCACGTCGCATCCATCGAGGAAGGATGGCTGCGCTTCGTGCTCGAAGGACCGTCGGCCATGCCCTACGACCTGCCGGATGGTGTCACCTGGGCCGACCTCGCGGCCGGCACCGCACGCGAGGTCCCGCAGTGGGCGATCGACCACGCCAACGGCTTCCTGATGTTGCCCGGCGAGACGCTCGCCGGCATCCTCACGCGCTACGAGCAGGTCGCCGCCCGGACCGAGGAGGTCGTTGCCGCCGTGCCCGACCTGTCCGCCACGCACCCGCTGCCCCAGGCGCCCTGGCACGAGCCGGGCGCGGTACGCAGCGTGCGTCGGGTGCTGATGCACGTCATCGCCGAGACCGCCCAGCACGCCGGGCATGCGGACATCCTGCGCGAGACGCTCGACGGGCAGACGTCGATGTGATCGAGGACGGGCCCGCCTGTGGCTGGGGGCCGGTGGCGCCGGTTGTCGTGCGGACCGGCGCTGCCCGGTGCATGCCGCCCGGCACGCCGGGCACGCGGACATCCTGCGCGAGACGCTCGACGGGCAGACGTCGATGTGATCGAGGACGGGCCCGCCTGTGGCTGGGGGCCGGTGGCGCCGGTTGTCGTGCGGACCGGCGCTGCCCGGTGCATGCCGCGGCGTCACCGGCCGCCTCGACGCCTCCGGGGCGAGGAACCGGCCGAGCGGGTACCGGACCCTCGCGACCGCGGATCCGCCCTCGGCCGCATCACCCCTGCGGACCGCGCCCGGCCGGACGACTTCCGTACGCCCACCCGGTGCGCGACCCGGCATGCCGTCATGCCGGCGCTGCCCGGCCCCGACCCACGGGGGAGGCACCCGGGCGGGCCGCGAAGCATCGACGCCACTCGAATCCCGCACGACGACATCGAAGGGAACGGCGCCACCGTGAACAAGCGCGAGCCGAGCCGACCCGGTGGACCGCTGCGCCCCCGGGCCGACGACCACCCCACCGACCGCCAGCCCACCGCCCACGGCTCCGCCGACGGCCGCTTCACCGACGACGGCTTCGCCGACGACGGCTTCGCCGCTCACGGCTTCGCCGCCCACGGCTCCGCCGACGACCGCTCCGCCGATTACCGCTTCGCCGACGACCGCTTCGCCGCCCACGGCTCCGCCGACGACCGCTCCGCCGATTACCGCTTCGCCGACGACCGCTTCACCGACGACGGCTCCGCCGACGACCGTCCTACCGATCACCACTTCACCGATCACCGCCTCACCGACGACCGTCACCGTCGGGTTCACCGTCCCGACGACGGGCACACCCGCGCGACCGGCGAGGAGCGTGCCGCACGATGACCGCGACGACCGTCCTCGACACCCGGGCGCTCAATCGCGCCACGCTCGCCCGGCAGTTGCTCCTCGAGCGCGCCGAACTCCCCGTCCTCGATGCCGTCGCCCATCTCGCCGGCCTGCAGGCGCAGGAACCGCAGGAGCCCTTCGTCGGACTCTGGTCGCGGCTGCAAGCCTTCGACCCGGCGACGCTCTCCGACCTGCTCGTCGAGCGGCGCGTGGTGCGGACCCACCTGATGCGCCGTACCGTCCATCTCGTCACCGCCGACGACGCCCTGGCCTGGCGCGCCCGCCACGACGCCATGCTGCGCCAACGTGTCCTCGGCACCTACCGCAGCGAATTCGACGGAGTCGACCTCGACCAACTTGCCGCAGCGGGCCGGGCGATCATGGCCGACGGCGAACCCCGCACGATGACCGAACTCGTCCGCGCCCTCCCCGAACGCCGGCCGACACCACACCCGCGCGCACTGGGGGAGATGCTGATCGCCGCCCTCGTGCCGATGGTGCAACTGCCACCGCGCGGGCTCTGGCGCACCAGGGCAGGAGTACGCAACGCACAACTCTCGTCCTGGCTGGGCCGCGACATCGACCCGCCCTCCGCAGACGGCTCCGATCCGGTCGGCCGGGCGCTGGTACGGCGCTACCTCGCCGCGTTCGGCCCAGCCGCCACCGCCGACCTGCGCGCCTGGAGCGGCCTCGCCGGACTCCCGGCCGCGGTCACCGCCATGCGCGAGGAGCTGATCAGCTTCCGCGACGAACAGGGCCGGGTACTGCTCGATCTCCCCGACGCGCCGCGCCCCGACCCCGACACCCCCGCCCCGGTACGCTTCCTGCCCGCGTTCGACAACGCGATCCTCGGCTACCACGACCGCACCCGGATCATCGACGACGCCCACCGCGGCCTGTCGGTCGCCGGCGCCCGCGTCGTCCTGGTCGACGGCCGCGTCGCAGCGACCTGGACCGTCGAGACCGACACCGTGGTCGTCACCCCGCTGGGCCGCCTCTCCCGAGCCGACCGCACCGCCGTCGCCGAACAGGGCCGGAAACTGGCCTCGTTCCTCTCCGACCACGACAACACCCGCGTACGCATCGCCACTTCCCCCGGCTGAACACTTCCCGGCCGAACGGTGTCCGGAGGGGCGACTCCCGGAGGAGCGACTCCCGGAGAGCGGTCCCGGCCGAGCGGATCCCGACGCGCTCCGGCGGCAGTACGGGGCGCATCTCGTGTGCCCCCGTGCCGCTGTGCCCCGTGCCGCTGCGGGAATCGACCGAACGCGAAACCGGCCACCTACCCGCCCGCGCTTGCCGCCCAGCTCCGAACGAACCCTCCGAAGGGGCCAGGCCCTCCGACGCACGACCTGCATCCGACCACCGAACGGGACCACCGATTGACCTTCACCCGGGGGCAGGCCCCAGCATCGATGGAGCCGGACGACGTGCCCGGCACGAGGAGGAATGGCCATGGCGCTGCTGACCATCGGGGCGTTCGCGAAGCTGTCCCGGCTCTCGCCGAAGGCGCTGCGTCTGTACGACAAGCTCGGACTGCTGCCCCCCGCCCGGGTCGATCCGACCACCGGCTACCGGTTCTACGCCCCCGAGCAACTGGAGCGGGCCCGTCTGGTGGCGTGGCTTCGCCGGCTCGGCATGCCGCTGACGCGCATCCACCGGGTGTGCGAACTGGACGCAGCCGCGGCGGCCCGGGAGATCCGCACCTTCTGGGCACAGGTCGAAGCCGACACGGCCGCACGCCGTGACCTCGCCACCTTCCTTCTCGATCACCTGTCCCGGAAGGACACAGCGATGGCACCGACCACCCGATCCCTGCACATCCGCTACGCCGCACTCTCCGACACCGGCCTGGTCCGCACCTGCAACCAGGACACCGCGTACGCCGGACCCCGACTTCTCGCCGTGGCCGACGGCTTCGGCCCGGCCGGCGCTCCCGCAGGCGCAGCGGCCGTCGACGTTCTCAAGCGACTGGACACCGAGCACATCCCGGCGGGTGAACTCCTCAACGTCCTGGGCGACGCCATCGAGCAGGCCCGCCAGGCCGTGCACGCCGTCGCCGCGGACGACCCCGCCACCTCTGCGGCGGGTACGACCCTGACCGCGATGTTGTGGACCGGAGCCCAGCCGGCCCTGGTCCACATCGGCGACTCGCGCGCCTACCTCCTGCGCGACGGGGAACTTTTCCAGATCACCCACGACCACACACTGGTGCAGGCGATGGTCGACGAGGGCCGCATCAGTGCCGACGAAGCCGCCTCCCACCCCCAGCGCTCACTGCTGATGCGCGCCCTGACCGGAAACTCCCGGGTCGCCGCCGACATACACCGGCACGATGCCCGCGACGGAGACCGCTACCTGCTGTGCTCGGACGGGCTGTCCTCGGTCGTCCGGCCCCAGGACATGCACCACGTCGTCTCCACCGTCGCCGACCCGGAACACGCCGTACGCGAACTCGTCGCCCTGGCCAACCACTCCGGCAGCCCCGACAACGTCAGCTGCGTGATCGCCGACGTACTGGAACTCCGGCCGTAGCAGCGAGGTGATCGACCGGCGGCGTGGGCGTGGCTCGGGGAGGCGGATCGCCCGGATGCGTGATTCCCACCGCAACGGTCACCGTCTCTCCGTCGGGGTCGTGAGCGGCCCGGTCATGGTGCGATGCACGAAACGGCAACCCGTTGTGCCGCGTTATTGCCGAAGCCGCCGCGGTTCCAGGACTGGGTGAGCGACTGCGTGTTACCCGCCGCATCGGTCGCTCGCACACTCAGTACATGGGTGCCGACCGTGGCCCGCCAACTCGCGGTCCATCCCCGCCAGGCCCACCGATGGTCGTCCTCCGGGGCGAGGTCCGCCACACTCCACGTGTGCCCGTCATCCGTGCCGACTTCGACCCGGGCCACCGCCCCGAACCCGGACCACGCCCTTCCCCGCAACAGCACCGGGCCGGGCCGCACCACCCGGGTCCTCGACATGAAGTCCGGAAACCCGGGCGGGATCATCAATGCCCTGGGCGCGATCCGCGTCACCGGCTCACCGGGTTCGTCCGGCCCCTGCCGGTACCGGTAGGCCACCGCCTGTTGGAAGCCCGCGAACGGCTCGGCGACCAGCGTGATCTCGCGCAGCCATTTGACGTGCGCCATCCCGTACCAACCCGGCACCACCAGGCGCAGCGGGCAGCCGTGTTGCGGCGGCAGCGGCAGCCCGTTCATGTCGTACGCCACCAGCACCTCCGGCTCCGGATCGCTCCCGGTGCAGACCGCCGTCGGCAGACTGCGCCGGTAGTCCTGCTCGACGCCGCGCTCCACGCCGTGGTCGGCCCCGGCGAAGACCGCCTCGACGGCATCCGGCTCCACCCCGGCCTCCGCGAGCAGCAGGCGCAGCGGCACACCGGTCCACTCGGCGGTGCCGACCGCCTCGACCAGCCACGGTTGACTGACCGGTCGGGGCGTCAGGCGCGCCCGGCCGTTGCCTGCGCACTCCATCGTCACGCGATGGGTGACGGCCGGGAGGGATCGCAGCGTCCGCACATCCAGGGTCAGTGGGGTCCGTACCCGCCCGCCCACCACGAGCCGCCAGTCGTCGACCCGGGTGTCGGGGATGTCGTAGTGGGTGAGCAGGTAGTGCAATCCGGGTGGGGTCACGTCGTGGCGCAGGGCCTCCAACGGCATGCCGTGGTTGCGCGCCGCGAGCGCCAATTCCTCCGGGCTGATCCCCTCGTCCGGCCCGGCGAGTCGTCCCGGGAGGCTGATGTCGCCGATGCTCTGGTTCATGGAATCATCGTGCGCTCCGGCCCGGGTCCGGGCATCCGCTGCGGGACCGGTCGGCCGACGCGGCGCGGGGTGCGCGCCGATGGGCATCGGGCGGGCCGGGTGACCAGGCGCGTGAACGGGCGTGCGGGTCAGGCGGCCGGTCGGCCGAGGAACCAGTCCCGGGCCAGGTCGGCCACCGCGTCGAGGGTGCCCGGTTCCTCGAACAGATGGCCGGCCCCGGGGACGACCTCGAGGCGGTTCTCGCAGCGCAGGAAGGTGCGTGCGCGGCTGTTGAGCTCCAGTACGGCGTGATCGTTGCCGCCGACGATGAGCAGGGTCCGGGCCGTGACGGTGGGCAGATGTGCCTGGGCCAGGTCGGGCCGGCCGCCTCGGGAGACGACCGCTCCCACGTCGGTGCCGAGTTCGGCCGCCGCCCACAGTGCGGCGGCGGCGCCGGTGCTCGCCCCGAAGTAGTCCACCGCCCGCCCTCGGGTCTCGGGCCGCTCCCGGAGGTCGCGGGTGACGTCGATCAGGCGCCGGGCCAGCAGTTCGATGTCGAAGACGTTCGAGCGGGCGTGTTCCTCGTGCTCGGTGAGGAGATCGAACAGCAGCGTGCCCAGGCCGGCCCGGTTCAGTGCGGTCGCCACGTAGCGGTTGCGCGGGCTGTGTCGACTGCTGCCGCTGCCGTGCGCGAAGACGACGATGCGTTCGGCTCCCGCGGGCAGCATCAGGTGTCCCGGAAGCCGCATGGGTCCGACCTGTAGCGGTAGCTCGATGTCGTGGTTCGCGGCCCCCTCCGCGTCTGCGTTCGCCTCGGGCGGCGATTGCGCACGGCGGGCTACGGCCCGGTCTAGGCATTCGACCACCTCCTCGTCGGTGGTCTGGGAGAAGTCCGCGTAGAACTGTCCGACCGCCAGGAAACCGACCGGGTTGTGCAGGCAGACCACCTCGTCGGCGTCCCGCTCGGGTCCCTGTCCCCAGCCGGCCGGTGCCACCGGTACGGCGAGCACCACGTGCGCCGCACCTCGATCCCGGACGGTGCGGCAGGCCGCGCGGGCGGTGGATCCGGTCGCGATGCCGTCGTCGACGACCACGACGGTTCGGCCGCCGAGTTCCAGGGGCGGCCGTTCGCCCCGGTAGCGCCGGGCGCGCTGTTCCAACAGCTCCCGTTCCCGCCGTTCGATCTCCGCCAATTCGGCCTTGGAGACACCCGAGACCTGTACGACGTGGTCGTTGAGGACGGTGACCCCCTCTTCGGCGACGGCGCCCATGCCCAGTTCGGGTTGGAAGGGGACGCCCAGTTTCCGCACCAGGCACACGTCCAATGGGGCGCGGAGCACCTCGGCCACCTCGGCGGCCACCGGCACCCCTCCCCGGGCCAGGCCGAGCACGATCAGGTCCTCGTCCTCGTCTTTGTCTCTCGAGGCCGCCAGGTGCTCGGCCAGCTTTCGTCCCGCGTCGACACGATCGGTGAAGAGCACGACTTCTTCTCCTTCCGGGCACCGGTCCCGGACGGATGGGCGGCGGGAACCGTCTGTCGAGCCCGCCGGCCGAACCCGTCTCCCCCGCTCCTTCGATTCTCCGATGTCCGCGGCCGAAGCGCCCGCCGTCCCGTGCCCGGCACGGCGTTCCCGCCGCGACGGCACCGGAGCCCCCGAGTGGGTCGAAGGGCGGCTCGCCCCGCCCATCGAGACGCTCGCGGAGAGACAGTGGAAAGCGATACCGGACGGGTGGGCGTTCGGCGGGCCGAACGAGGTCTGCATCCGCCGTCCGCCGTCCCATTTCGCCACGCGGCGCGACCGCGACTGCGATCGTCCCGCAGGAAGGAGACGCCGGATGAACGCCGACACGGCGCCGACCCGCCGGGCGGACCGTTCGTGGGTGGTCGCCCGCCCGGGGCCGATGGAGAGCCGGCCCCTCGATCCGGTCGAACGCGGGCCGAATCCGCCGGGGCCGGGTGAGGTTCTGGTGCGGGTCGAGGCGTGCGGCGTCTGTCGTACGGATCTACACCTCGCGGAGGGCGACCTGGCGCCACACCGGGCGAACACGGTCCCCGGCCACGAGGTGGTCGGGGAGGTCGAGGTCGTCGGGCCGCGCTCGACGCGGTTCGCCCCCGGCGATCGGGTCGGCATCGCGTGGCTCCGCCACACGTGCGGGCGATGTCGGTACTGCCGATCGGGAGCGGAGAACCTGTGCCCCGCATCGCGCTACACCGGTTGGGACGCCGACGGAGGTTTCGCCGACCGGGCGGTCGTGCCCGAGGACTACGCGTACGCCTTGCCTGCGAACGCCGACGCCGAGCGCCTGGCACCGCTGCTGTGCGTGGGCATCATCGGCTACCGCGCGCTGCTCCGCGCCGATCTGCCGCCCACCGGCGGCAGGTTGGGCATCTACGGCTTCGGCGCATCGGCTCACCTCGCCGCGCAGGTCGCGCTCGCGCGGGGCGCCTCCGTCCACGTGATGACCCGTTCCGCACAGGCCCGCCGACTGGCCCTCGAACTCGGCGCCGCCTCGGCCGGCGACACCCGTGCCACGCCGCCGGAACCGCTGGATTCCGCCATCGTGTTCGCGCCGGTCGGCGACATCGTGCCCGTCGCGCTCGCCGCGCTCGACCGTTCCGGAACCCTGGCCGTCGCGGGCATCCACATGACCGACATCCCGGCACTCGACTATCAGCGACACCTCTTCCACGAACGCACGTTGCGCAGCGTTACCGCCAACACCCGGCACGACGGCGTCGAGTTCCTTCGCCTGGCGGCCGAGATCGACCTACGCGTGACGACGACGCCCTATCCGATGAGCCATGCCGACCAAGCCCTCGCGGACCTGGCGGCCGACCGCGTCCACGGCGCAGCGGTCCTGATCCCGGACTGACCGGTGCGGAGAAGGCTGCGCCGCCGGATGGCGTGGTGTTCGTTCCGGCCCGACCGTAGCCTGGCTCGCACGGGTGACCGGCCGAACAGAGCGGTGCAGAGCGTGTCGAGTGTGCGCTACCCGGGAACCGCGATCGAGCAGGTCCATACTCTGCGCCACTTCCGAGGAGGCCTTCCGCCCGGACGAGTCGGCGCAACGTCGCGAACACGGATCGTGGCCACGCGTCATCACGCGAGTGTGTGGCCGACGGGCGTGGGATTCGACTCGAGTGACCGCCGATGGCCGCCATACGTCTGCAGCCGGCGTTCGCTACGCCAGTACCGGTTGGCGCGCAGCGCCGCCATCGGGCCGTGGTAGCGCAGTACTTCCGTTCCGTGGCCGACCGGTTCACAACCTCTCGTTGTGAACAGCCGAGGGTCGTTCCCGTCTCCGGCCGCAGCTGCGCCGCGACGTCCGTGGGCCGGTCCGTCGATGCCGGCTCCGGGCCGGGAACTGCGGCGGAGGCTCGGGCGCTTGTTGGTCCCGTCGGTGTTCGCGCACAAGCCCGCGCCGCCGGTCAGCCCGGAGGAGCCGCCGACGCTGACGTATCCCTGTCGCGGGGTGGCGACGCTGTGGGCGCGGGCGCCGGTCGTGGACACGGAAGCCCTGGTATCGCTGGTGGGAGCGCCCAAGGCCGGATTGCTCACCGCTCTCGAAGAGCCGCTGCCCACGGTCGAATTGGCCCGCCGGCTCAGGGTCACCCCGAGTGCGGTCTCCCAGCATCTGCGCGTGCTGTACGCCACGGGTCTGGTCGCCCGGGCGCGCGCCGGCCGGCAGGTCCTGTATCGGCGCAGCCCGCTGGGGGACGATCTGGTCGGCGGGTCCCGGTCGGTGTGATGCGTGACGGTCTCCCGAGCACCTCGCGCACGCCGGCTGCGGCAGCCGACGGCCGTCGGCGGGCGCTCGGGAGACCGAGTGTTACGCCTTGGGCCCCTGCTGGATCCGGACCATGTTGCCGGAGGGGTCGCGGAAGGCGCAGTCGCGGGGGCCCCAGTCCTGGTCGATGGGCTCCTGCAGCACTTCGGCGCCGGAAGCCCGCACCCGTTCGAAGGTCGCGTCTACGTCGTCGGTGCTGAAGACGGTCATCGGCAGGACGCCCTTGGTGAGGAGTTCCTGCAGGGTGTCTCCGTCGGCCTGGGACCGGCCCGCGTGCGGTGCCGACAGCACGATTTCCAGGCCCGGTTGGGTGGGGCTGCCGAGGGTGACCCAGCGGAATCCGTCGGAGGCGACGTCGTTGCGGACTTCGAGGCCGAGGCCGTCGCGGTAGAACGGGAGTGCCTCGTCGGGGTCGTTGACGGTGATGTGGCAATACTGGAGTGCGATGCTCATGCCGCCCACGTTAGGCGGCGTCGCCTCGGCCTGCTTCTCGAATCCTGCTCGGATTTCTCGTCGGGCGGGTGTGTACCTTCGCCACGCATGCGGGCATCGCCGCTTGGGCGTGGTGCTCGCGGCTGCGGTACGCGCTGGGCGTCTCGCCGGTGATCTCGGTGAACCGTGAGCTGAACGAGCCGAGCGAGGTACAGCCGACCGCCATACAGGCGTCGGTCACGCTCATTCCCCCGCGCAGCAGGGCCATCGCCCGCTCGATGCGGCGTGTCATCAGGTAGCTGTACGGCGTCTCGCCGTAGGCCGCCCGGAAGCGGCGCGAGAAGTGCCCCGGGGACATGAGCGCACGGCGGGCCATCGTCGGCACGTCGAGCGGCCGGGCGTACTCGCGGTCGATCAGATCCCGCGCACGGCGCAGGTGAGCGAGATTGGCGAGTTCTTCCGGGGTCATGCATCGACGCTAGCACCGCCCGGCGACATGGCCCCGACCTGCGGGAACGGGCGGCGGGGCGGCGACCGGCCGGACCCGGCCGGGGGCAACGAGCACCCATGGTCCGCACTTGTGCGCGGTGCTCCGAGCCGGTTCCCGCCGACCGGCGGGAAATTGGCCGAAGCCGGCGTAGGAAATCGCGGGGGGTTCGGGCTGAATGGGGGAGTGTCGGAGTCGGCGTCGGACTCGGCGTCGACGCAGACGACGACCGGGCCGGTCCCGCATAGCCGCACTCCGCTGCCGCACTTGCACTCCGCATGCCGCACATGCACTCCCGCCGCTCATGAAGGAGTCCGACCGTGTCCCTTTCCCGCCTGCGCCCTTCCCGCGTTTCCGATTCCGGCGATTCCGATTCCCGTGTATCCGATGTGTCCAAGCTCGCGGTCCGGTTGTTGGCCGCCGCCACCTGTGCCGTCGCGGCCGTGGGCACGATGACCCCGGTCGCCGGTGCCGCGCCGCATGCCGTCGCGGGCACCAGGTCGCTGGAGGTGTTATGGGCCGAGGCGCACCCGGCATGGCTTCCGGTGCAGAACGGCACGCTGACGATCGGCGGCACGTACACGTGCACCGACCCCGCCGGGACCAGCGTGCCGATCTCCTTCACGTCCCTGCAGATCATGCCGACCGCTCTGCCGTCCGGCGCGGGCAACCTGCCCTGTGGCCCCGGTGTCGTCGGCGCGTACTGGGAACTCACCAGCTTTCCCACCCCCGACGTGCACCACGGCTACGTCAGTGTCTTCGTCACCTTCCAGGGTGCGGTCGTGCCCCCGAAGCAACTGACCGCGTAGCGGCCGGTCCGCCTGCCCGCCGGCCGGTCTCGCGGCGGCGTGGGCGATCCGCCGGGGCCCGCCGCCCGGGTGGGCCGAGGGCGCAGCGGCGCACCGGGCCGGTCGCGGCTCAGGACTCCGGTGCGTCCTCCGCCGGTGGGGGCGCGGCGCCGATCGAGAGGAGCTTTTGCGCCAGGGCGCGGGCTCGGGTCGCGAGTTCGGGAGGGTCGAGGATCTCGAAGTCGTGTCCGAGCATGACGACGTGCAGGAGGATGGCGTCGAGGGAGCCGGCACCGCTGAGCACCTCGCAGCGCTCGTTTCCGCGTGGTCGTACGACTGCCGCCGAGGCCGAGATCCGGGTACGGACCGTGTCGGCCGACGCGTGCACGAGCAGGCGTGCCCGGTGCGGATAGACCCGATTGGCCACGCCCTCCTGGACGTAGGCGGCCGCGTCGGGTGCGCTGCGCGGGCGGTAACGCCAGGTGCGCGCCGCGACGTCGGTCATGCGGTCGACGCGGAAGGTGCGCCAGTCGTCGCGATCGAGGTCGTAGGCGAGGAGGTACCAGCGGCGATCGGAGGCGACCAGGCGGTAGGGCTCGACCCGTCGCCGGCGTACCGAGGTCCCGGACGGATAGTCGAAGCCTGCCTCGACCTCGTCGCGGCAGGCTGCGGCCAGCGTCATGAGTGTCGAGGGGTCGATCGGCGTGGGGCCGGCGCCGAAGGATTCCACCGAGGCGGAGAGCGCGCGCACCTCGTGTCGTAGCCGGGTGGGCAGTACGCGGTCGAGTTTGCTCAGGGCCCGCAGCGCGGCGTCGCCTGCGCCGGGGACCGCTCCGGCGGCACCGGCGATGAGCGAGACCACGGTGGCGATCGCCTCCTCGTCGTCGAGCAGCAGCGGTGGCAGGTCCGTGCCGGGGCCCAGTCGGTAGCCGCCGCCGATCCCCGGGTCGGCGTGTACCGGGTAGCCGAGAGTGCGCAGTCGTTCGACGTCGCGGCGTACGGTGCGCGCGGTGACGCCGAGGCGGTCGGCGAGTTCCGGGCCGGTCCAGGCCCGGCGCTGTTGCAGCAGGCCCAGGAGGGTGAGTACTCGCTCGGTCGTGCGTAGCTCGTCGCCGTTCGCCGCTTCCATGGCGCCCACCCTGGCAGAGATTGCGGACCGAAACGGTCCGCATGTGGTGTCAGGGTGGTCCGTGGGGACGAGGAGTACTCGTGGTCGACGAAACCCGTTACGCAGCCCACGACCGACCCCATCACGAACCCCGTCGCGACATCCGCCATGAACGAACGGAGCTAGCCGATGAGCCGCCACATCCAGGTCACCTTCGACGCCCACGACCCGCGGGCGTTGTCGTCCTTCTGGCGCGACGTGCTCGGATACGTCCACCCCGGGCCGCCCGGGGTGGACGTGCCCGAGGGCGGCGACCCGCTGTCCGCGTGGGACGACTTCCTGGCGCGGATCGGCGTACCCGAGGAACAGCGCAACACGCGCTCGGCCATCGAGGATCCGGAGGGGCACGGTCCGCGGGTGTTCTTCCAGCAGGTACCGGAGGGCAAGGTGGCCAAGAATCGCGTGCACCTGGACGTGCGGGCCGCTCCCGGACTCCAGGGGGAGGAGCGGATGGCGGCGCTGGAGGCCGAGTGCGCGCGGCTGGTGGCGCTGGGGGCGACGCGGGTGCATCGCGAGGAGCCCGCTCCGCCGTTGGGTACGGGCCACATCGTGATGGCCGACCCCGAGGGCAACGAGTTCTGCCTGGACTGACGGGACTGGGTGGACTCACCGGACTGACCGAACTCACCGGACTGACCGGACTGACCGGACCGAGTGGACTGACCGGAAACCAACCGGAACCGACCGGGACTGCCGCAGGGATGGCGCCGACTCGGGACGCGATCTCCTTGGCCCCGGCCCGGCGATGCCTCGTCGGGCCGGGGGCTTTGCGGGAACCGGGTCGAGGGTCGGCCCGGGCAGCATGTGTGGGGGATGTCGAACTCGTCCGGTTGCCCCACGTGTTCGTGCCGCGCAGGGTGCCGGGCGACGGTGCCGGGCCACCGTTGTCGGGGCCACGCTCGTCGGGCGGAGCTGCGCCTTGCCCGGTCGCGGGGGTGGGCGTCTCCTACCCGGGGTTCGACCCGGGGGCGTCGCCGGTGTGGGTGGGTGAGTTGCGGGCCAGTTCGGTGCGGTTGGCCACGCCGAGCTTGGCGTAGGCGTGCGCGAGGTGGGTCTTGACGGTGCCGCGTCCGATGAAGAGTTCCGCCGCGATCTGCGGGTTGCTGAGTCCGCGGATCGCGAGTTCGGCCACCGAGCGTTCGGCCGGGGTGAGGCCGGCCCAGCCCGTCGCCGGCCGGGTGCCGCGGCGGCGTTCCCGAAGTGCGCGCTCCGCCGCCTGGTCCAGGGTCAGGGCGCGGCCTCGGTCCAGTGCCGTGGCGAATGCGGGCCCGTCCGGCAGAGGTGGTCGGGCAGCGAGGTAGTCGGTCTCGCGGCGGGCTCGCTCCGCTGCGCCCAGGAGGAGTCCGGTCTGCTCGGGTGTGCCGGCCAGGGCTGCCAGCGCCTCCAGGCTGTCGATGCAGCCGAGGACCAGACCGTACCGGAGGCGGATGCGCAGTGCGTCCCGATGCAGGGCGGTCGCTGCCGTCGGATCCTCGGGATCAGCTGTGCCCGCTCCGCCAGTGCGGCGGCCCCCAGTTGTGGCATCGCGGCGAGGGTGGGGGAGGACTCGGCCTGCTCCAACCGCCGCCGAGCACCCGCCGGGTCGCCGGCGAGGCGCAGCGCGGCCGCGTGGGCGAGCAGGAGATCGGGGGTGATCGCGTGTTGTTCGGCTCGCACCAGTGCAGCGCCTGCGTTGCCGCTCCCCGCCACAGCGCGACCTGGGCGCGGGTCGCGGACCAGCCGGGAACGTAGGGGGCCGTCGATGCCTCGTCGATCACCCGCTGCAACTCGTCCAGGATCGCCTCGGCTTCGTCCGGTCGGCCGCGCAGGGCGACGACGCGCGCCAGACCCCAGGCCGCGGTGCCGATCCGGACGAAGTCGTGCAGCGGGGCGGCGGCGTCCCTGGCGCGGATGGCGGTTTGCTCGGCCGCGGCCAGGTCCCCGGTGTGGGTCCGGCCGACGGCGAGGGCGGCGAGCCCGGTGGTGGCGATGGCCCGGTCGCCGCGCCGGAGCAGTGCGGTCGCGGACCGTTCGAGTCGGTCGAAGGCGGCGGCGTGGTCTTCGCCGAGTTGGTCGATCAGGCCGACGAGTACGCCGGCGGCGTCGCGGCTGAAGTCGTCGCCGCCGGCGTCGGCTTCGTGATGCGTACGCAGGGCGAGTTCCCGTGCGGCGGCGAGGTCGGTGTGGAGCAGGCCGATGGCGACCAGTTGTCGCGCGAGCAACGTGGTGCCGAGGTCGCCGGTTTCCCGGCCGAGTGCCGCGGCGCGTTCGGCGGCGGCGAACGTTTGCGGGTCGGGTTGTACGACCTCGCCGACCAGGGCGAGGGAGACCAGTACGCGGGCCTGGAGTGCGTCGTCGTTGCCCGGGTCGAGGTCGGCGGCGCGGCAGAGCAGGTGCAGCCCGGTGCGGTCGCCGGTGAGGTGCCACCACCATGCCGCCTCGACGCACAGGCGACGGCCGAGGTCGGGGTCGCCGCCGGCCAGGCACCACTGGGCCGCGGCCGGTAGATCGGACCGGAATTCTCGGACGCGCTCGCGCCACCGGTCCTTGTCGGTGGTGACCAGTGGTCGGAGAGCCAGGAGCAGGTCGAGGTGTGCTCGGGCGTGCAGGTGGCGGGCCCGGGTCTCCTCGCCGGCTTCGCGCAGTCGGGCCTGCGCGTACTCGGCGACGACGGTGAGCATGCGGTGTCGTGCGCGGGGGCCGGAGACGTCGCAGACGACCAGGGATTTGTCGATCAGGCCGCGCAGTGCGCGCAGCAGGGCGTCGGCGGTGTGGTCCTCGTCGGACAGTGCCCGGACGGCGTCGATGCCGAAGTCTCGGAACGGGGCGAGTCGGCGCAGCAGGACACGTTCGTCGCCGGTGAGGAGCCGGTGGCTCCAGTCCATCGAATCGGTCAGGGTGCGTTGCCGGAAGGGGGCCGAAGGTCGGCCGCCCTCCAGCAGCGGGTGGTCGGCGTCGTGGTCGAGCATCGCCGCGATCTCGTGGAGGGAGAGGGTGCCGGCCCAGGAGGCCGTCAGTTCCAGGGCGAGCGGCAGTCGGTCGAGGCGATCGCAGATGCGGCGGGCCGCGGTGCGGGCGGCCGGGTCGGTGGGGTCGGCGTCGGCGCGTTCCAGGAGCAGGTCGATCGCCTCGGTCAGGACCATCGGGGTCAGTCGCCAGACGCGTTCCCCGGCGACGCCGAGGGGTTCGCGGCTGGTGGCCAGGACGGTGAGGCGGGGGCATCGTCGCAGGGCGACCTCGACGAATGCGGCGGCGCCGGCGCGTACCTGTTCGCAGTTGTCGATCACGACCAGGGTCGGGCCGTCGGCCAGTGCGGCGGCCACGGCGGCCGGATCCGATCGCGGTACGGGTACGGCGAGTGCCTCGGCGACGCGCTGGGTGACGTGGTCGTCGTGGGACGCCTCGGACAGGTCCACCCACACGGCGTCGTCACCGGCGGCCTCCCGCGCGGCTCGGATCGCCAGCCGGGTCTTGCCGCAGCCGCCCGGGCCGGCCAGCGTGAGCAGCCGGCTGCCGGTCAGCGCCTGGAGGATCGACTCCAGTTCGTCGGCCCGGCCGACGAACGACGACAAGTCCGCGGGGAGGTGGATCACCATGGTCGAGGAGTCTGCCACCCGGCTCGCGAAGGGTCCGCGCGGCGGGGTGGGGAAGGTCTGCCACCCGGCGTGCGGAAGGTGGGTCGGCCGAGGTGCGAAAGGTCTGCCACCCCGGTGCGTGGGTCTGCCACCCGGGGTGCCGAAGATCTGCCACCTGGCAGATGTTCCGGTTCGGCTCGGCGTCCACGATGGAACCACACCGAGCAGGAAAGCCGGGATTGAGGAGAACGATGATGAGCGAGACGACGACGCGGCACACGGGTGGACGCACCGTGGTGGCGAACTTCACCATTTCGCTGGACGGATATGTGACCGGCCCGGGTGGCGAGGCCGACATGGGCTGGATCGGTCGGCATGCGGTGAGCGACCAGGCGCGGGAGATCCTGACCCGGATCGTCAACGGGGCCACCACGGCGCTGCTGGGCCGGAAGAACTACGAGGGGTTCGCCGGCTTCTGGCCGGCGGTCGGCCGGGACGAGAACGCCGATCCGCGTGACCGCGCGTACGGGCGTTGGCTGGACGAGGTGGAGAAGGTGGTGTTCTCCACGACCCTGACCGAGGCGAACTGGACCGGTGCCCGGATCGTCGACGGTGATCCGGCGGAGGTGGTGCGGCAGTTGCGCGGTCGGGACGGCGGGGACATCGTGATCCAGAACAGCATGAGCCTGATCCGCGCGCTGCTGGCGGCGGACGAGGTGGACCGGATCTGCATGATGTTGTGCCCGGAACTCTCCGGCGGCGGCGCCGTGTTGTTCGACAAGGGCCTCCCGTCGACGTCGTGGAGCCTGACCGACGCGACCAGCACGGACACCGGGGCCGTGGTGTTGACCTACGACCGGCTGCGCGCGACGGCGCCTGCGACGGACTCGGCCGGGGAGAACTGAGGGCCGGGAAGGGAGACCACACAACGGCCGGCGTGCAACCCGCCCGTCCGGCGCTCGAGGATTGCGACTGTGGGTTTGCGGGCGGCGCCGTTCCGACCGGGTCTACTTCGAGGGGTCGACAACGACGTCACGCCGGCCGTCGACCAGATCGAGACCCACCCGTTCTTCCAGCGCATCGCCGACCAGGAGCTCATGCGCGCACACCGAGTCCAGATCCAGTCGGGGGGCGGGTTCGCCGAGGGCCGGAACAACCTGCTCACACACCCGCTCCTGAGTGAGATCGCCGACAAGCACGGCAAGTCCGTGGCGCAGGTCGTGCTGCGCTGGTTGACCCAGCGTTGCGTGGTCGCGATCCCCAAGTCGGTGCGCGCGGAGCGCATGGCGGAGAACATCGACATCGATCGACACCAGACCCCGGCATCCGCGAGCCGGGGACCGGGCCGATCCGCTCCACGCCGCCCGCGCCGCAGAGATCACCTCGCTGTGGCGCCTGGCCGGAGGTTGACGTTCGGCGCCGGAAGGAACCGGATCGGACGGGGCGAAGATCGGACCGACAGCGTGCCGGGAGGGCGGGTCGTGCCCGGATTGCGCCGCCGAGTCGGCTCACTTTCCGCCATCACGTCTCCAGGCGTCGAACCGTCCGTGAACTCCCGTGCCAGTAACGAGCGTTCGGTGCTTCGAGGGATCCGGGTCACAGGTCGGCCGCGATCGGGGAGTGATTCGAATTCGTCGCTGCCGGGCGGCGCGAGGGCGACCTAGGGTCTGTCTTCAAGCCCGCGTCGTGGTGCTCGGCGCGGCTTGAAGACAGGCCCTGGGCTCGGTCCCGGCTGAGGGGGATCCATGCGAGAAGCCGAGATCGCTTGTGGATGTGCCGACTTCGGGTCACTTCCCGAGGCGGTTGCCCAGTGGTGGGCACACGTCCTTTTGTGCGTCGCGGTCGCGGCCGTGATTCTGCTGGTCCTGCTCGCTGCCGGGATCATGGCGATCCGGGCAGGCGGCGACAGCGCGGTTGGGCTGCCCGACCGCTCACGAGGTCTTGAGGACGAACCCCCGGACGACCAGGCCGCCGACGCCGAAGGCCGTCTTTCCTTTTTCGCCTGGCGCGACGGCCATCCCGACCCCGGAGATGACAAGCCCCGGGGTGCGGCGACCTCCGACACCACGAACGACCAGTCGTAGGCCAAGCGGTCGGCGGTCGAAGCGTCGAAGGGGGCGAAGTAACCGGCGGCTGCCGCGTCTACGTCCCCGTGACCCCGTCGATGCCTTCTCGAAGCAGATCGGCATGACCGTTGTGTCGCGCGTATTCCTCGATCATGTGCACCATGATCCAGCGCAGAGAGATCCCGGTGCCGCCCAGCGATTCGGCGTCCTCTTGTGACAGCCGGCCGGAGTCGTCCAGCGAGGCGGTGGTGATGAGTTCACGGCTTCGAGCGATTTCCCCCTGCCAGACGGCCATCACTTCGTCGAGTCGCCGGTCGGGCCGAAGGGTGAAGCCGTCG
This sequence comes from Embleya sp. L77, assembly GCF_055557415.1. Classification (NCBI taxonomy): domain Bacteria; kingdom Bacillati; phylum Actinomycetota; class Actinomycetes; order Kitasatosporales; family Streptomycetaceae; genus Embleya; species Embleya sp. L77. Next base: position 693,601 of record NZ_CM145710.1, on the reverse strand, counting down.
GCGCCGCTGTCGTCGAAGACCGGGGGCACATCCCGGCCCGCGAACACGCGTTGGAACCAGTTGCGTTCGACTTCCGCCATGTGCTGGACAAGGCCCAGAAGTGTCATCGACGAGGATGCCGTCGAGGCCAGACGTAATTGATCGTCCTCAAGGCCGGAACACTTGAGAGCCAGGGTGCCCCGGTGAAAGTCGAGCCAGGCATCGAGCATGGCGCGCTCATCGGCGTATGCGGGTGGGATCAGGCGTCCATCCGGTGTCGTGGTCATGGTTCAACCCTGACATGGGCCGCCGACGTTCCGACAGACCGATGGAGCGCGCTCACGTCCGGCCCCTGCTCCGGGCGCGCCACGAGGCGGCTTGCGTTTGCGCGCCCCCGCGCCTCCGTGCCCCCGTGCCCCCGTGCCCCGTGTTCCGGCGCCGGTTGCGTTGTGGCGTCCGGTCTGGGACAGTCTTTGAATTACCAATTAAATTAGCAATCTCGTGAGGTATATATGGAGCCCCCGAAGCCCCCTGGCCGCGCCGGACCCGCGCAGCGCGTCCCGAGTCCGCGAGTCGGCCCGCGTCCGATTGCCGTCACGGTCCTGCTCCTGACGTTGGCCTTCGTCGGTGCCGTCTTCGCGTTGGGCCCCTCCGAGGCGAACACCCCCGGCGCGGACCGGGCCAATCTGCCCGCGTCGTCGCAGTCCGCCAAGGTCGCGAAGATCGTCGACGGGCCGGCCGGCGGCGGCCGGACCCCGGTGCTCGTCGTCTACAGCCGCGCCGACGGCAGCCCGCTCACCGAGGCCGATCGGGCCGTGATCGGCGGACGGGCGGCGCCGCTCGGCGCGGTCGGCCTCGACGGGGTCCCGGCCGAGGCGGTGTTCGACCCCAAGGGCACCGTGGCCACCGTGCCGGTGCCGGTCTCCGACAAGCTGGAGGGCAAGGACAACGACAAGCTCGTCGCCACGGTGCGCAAGGTCGCGTCCGACGGCGTGCACGGGCCGTTGCGGGCGCAGGTCACCGGGGGTCCCGCGGTCTCCGCCGACCTGACCAAGGTGTTCGACGGCGCGGACGTCACCCTGCTGGTGGTGACCGCACTGGTCGTCGCCGTGCTGCTGTTGGTCACCTATCGCAGTCCGGTGCTGTGGTTGGTGCCGTTGATCGTCGTGGCGATCGGCGACCGGCTGGCCACCGTCGTCGTGGGCGCGCTCGCGCCGAAGGTCGACGTCGCGGTGGACAGTTCGGCCGCAGGCATCCTGTCGGTGCTCGTGTTCGGCGCCGGCACCAACTACGCCCTGCTGCTGGTATCGCGCTACCGCGACGAACTGCGGTCGGAGCAGGACCGCTTCGCCGCGATGCGCCGTGCGCTGCGCGGTGTCGCCCCCGCCGTACTGGCGAGCGGCAGCACCGTCGTGCTGAGCCTGCTCACCCTCCTGGCCGCCGAACTGACGGTCAATCGCGGACTCGGATTCGCGGGCGCCTGCGGGATCGTCATCGCGATGTTCTTCGGTCTGGTCGTGCTCCCCGCGGCCCTGGTGCTGCCGGGGCGTTGGTTGTTCTGGCCGCTGATTCCCCGGGTCGGCGACCCGATCGCCGCGGACCGGGACGGGGTGTGGGCCAAGCTCGGCCGGGTCGTCGCGGCGCGTCCGGTACTCGTGTCCGTCGGCGCGACGGCGGTCCTCGCGGCGCTGGCGTGCGGACTGTTCGGCACGTCCGTGGGCCTGTCGCAGAACGAGATCTTCCGCAAGACGCCGGAGAGCGTCCAGGGGGCGAAGACGCTGCAGTCGGTGCGGCCGGCCGGTGCCACCCAGCCGCTCACCGTGGTGTCCTCGGCCCCCACCGGGGCGGCGGTCGCCAAGACCGCCGAGGGTGTCGAGGGCGTCTCGTCGGTGGAACCCGGCGCCACCTCCGGGCGGTACGCGGTCACCGACGTGATCCTGGACTCGACCCCCGGAAGCAGCCGGTCCGACGCCACGCTCGTCCGACTGCGCCAGGCCCTCGCCGACGTCCCGGATGCCCACGCCCTGGTCGGCGGAACGACCGCCGGCGAGTACGACGTCGCGCGGGCCACGGACCGCGACACCCGCATCGTGGTGCCGCTGGTGCTGGCCATCGTGTTCGGTGTGCTGGTGCTGCTGCTCCGGGCGCTGGTGGCACCGGCGCTGCTCGTGCTGACGGTGGTGGCGACCTACTTCTCCGCTCTGGGCGCGGCGGAGATGGTGTTCGGCACCGTGTACGACTTCCCGGCACTGGACGACAACGTACCGCTGCTGTCGTTCCTGTTCCTGGTGGCGCTCGGCGTCGACTACAACATCTTCCTGATCGCCCGGGCCCGCGAGGACACCGTCGCCGGCCACGACACCCGGGCGGCGATCCTGCGGGCCTTGGCGTCGACCGGTGGCGTCATCACCAGTGCCGGCATCCTGCTCGCCGCGGTGTTCGCGGTCCTGGGCGTGCTGCCGCTCATCACCCTGACGCAGATCGGGGTCATCGTGGGCGCGGGCGTCCTGCTCGACACGTTGATCGTCCGGACCGTGCTGGTACCCGCGCTCGTGCTGCTGACCGGCAAGCACTTCTGGTGGCCGGGACGGCCGGAGGGAGCGGGCGACGGGGGAGGGGCCGGCGCCGGAGGGCCGGCGAAGCCCGGGGAGTCCGCGGAGTCCGGGGCGAAGCGTCCGGCCCGCAACGCGGGCTGACGGTCGAGAACGTCGCCCGCGAACTCCTCGGGCGCCGGTGGGGGCTCGCGTCGACGTCGGCGGGAAGTGCAGGGGCCGATGTGTGAAGCGCCCGGGAGGCGAAGCGTGCAGGAAGGGAAGAGTGCAGGAAGGGAAGCGTGCGGGAAGGGAAGCGTGCGGGAAGGGAAGCGCGGGAGGCGAACCGCCTGGGGCCGAAGTGCTTTCGACCCTATTGGTTACCAATCATGTTGGTAATATCGAGAGTAGTCTGTGCCTCATGAACCCCAGACGAGCCGACGCCGGCGGGGCCGCCAAGGTTCCGCGGCGGGACTCTGCCCGCAAGGACACCGCAACCGCCCGCCGGGGTGCGGGCCGGTACGACGACATCCGTGATCGGCTGCGTACCCTGACGCTGCGTCAGCAGAGGTTCGAGCGCTATCTGGGCCGCGAGATGCAGGTGGACGCCGCCGGGCTGGCCGTGATGGACCACCTCGTCGAGCACGGACCGGCCACCCCGACCGAACTGGCCCGCCGCCTGGACGCCTCGACCGCGGCGACCACGCTGGTGATCGACCGCCTCGTGGCGGGTGGGCACGTGAGCCGGGCACCGCACCCCACCGACCGCCGCAAGGTGATCGTGTCACCCGCGCAGGACTGGGAGGCGTCCGCGTTCGAACACGTCGCGCCGATCGTCCGCGGTGTGCACGACGCCGTCGAGGCCCTCACCGAGCAGGAACGGGCAACGGTGACGGCCTTCCTGGACCGCATCGTCAAGTCGTACGACGACGCGATCAAGCCCTGACGTCGTCCCCGACCCCGGGAGTGCCGCGCCGTGCACGGGTTTCAACCGGCGGCCCTCTTCACGAGTTCGGCGATGCGCGCCTCGCCGGCGGCCGTGAGTTCCTTGAGGGCGTACGACGTTGCCCACGTCGTGCCGTCGTCGAGGTTCGCCTGGTCGCTGAAGCCGAGGGTCGCGTACCTCGCGTTGAACTTCTCCGCGCTCTGGAAGAAGCAGACAACCTTGCCGTCCCGGGCGTACGCGGGCATGCCGTACCACAGCTTCGGCGCCAGATTCGGTGCGTTCTCCTTGACGATGGCGTGCAGCCGCTCGGCCATGACCCGGTCGGAGTCCTGCATCTCCGCGATCTTCGCGACGACGGCGGCTTCCGCCTCCGCCGCCTTGGCCGCCTTCGATCCCGCGCGTGCGGACGCCTTCAGCTCCTGGGCGTGTTCCTTCATCGCGGCGCGTTCCTCGGCCGAGAATCCCTCGAACGACTTCTCGGTCGCGGTGGTGCGCGCGGCGGACTTCTTCGTGCTGCTCATGGCGGGTTCCCATCGGTGGTTCCGGATGTCGAGTATCTGTGCCCGTGTTGCTGTGCGTCCGTGTGTTGCCGTATTCGTCTGTTCGTGCGTCGGTGCGGCGGCCCATCGGCGGCCGGGGCCGCGTGCCGGAGCCCGGCGTACCGCCCCGTCACCCGCGCGCCTTCGCCCGAGCCGACCCTCGCGGGCCGTTACCCGACAAGTGTCGGCGTCGTGCCCGTCATCCCCACGCGCCGGCGATCTGGCGAGTCGTGGCGTTGAGCCGGTTGAACATGTTGGTGACGCCGATCATCAGGACGATCGCGGCCAACTGCCTCTCGTCGAAGTGGGTGGCGGCCACGTCCCAGACCTCGTCGCTCACCGCGTCGGGCCGGTCCGCGAGCCGCGTCGCGGCCTCGGCCAGCGCCAGCGCCGCGCGCTCGCCGGGGCTGAAGTACGGGGCCTCCCGCCACGCGGCGACCGCGGCCAGCCGCTCGCTGCTCACGCCGGCCTTGCGGGCCGTCTTGGCGCCGGCGTCGACACACGCGCTGCAGCCGTTGATCTGACTGACCCGCAGGTGCACCAACTCCAGCGTCTGCCCGTCCACGCCACCTGCGTGTACGACCGCGAAGATCTCCTGAATAGGCTGCATCGCGTCGGACAGCACCACGGCGGGGTTCCGCATACGAGACCGCATCTCGGTGTGCTCCTTTTCCGGTTTTCCGGATCGGCGCCCGGTGTGCCCGGGGTGTTGAATCCATGACAGCCGAACCGGCGTGCCACGACGACCTCGATGGGACGCCGTGGGACAGCCGGAACGGCCGTGAACAGCGAAAACTCGACCCGGAAAGCTCTCACCGGGACGGGACAGGAAGGCAGGATCCGATGGATGTGCGACCGCAGACCGACAAGGCCGAGCCGCAGGACGAACTGGCGGCCCGGCTGCGTCTGCTCCAGGAGCTCTCCGGCCTCGGTGTACGGGCCCTGGCACGCGACGCCGGCCTCAGCTCCTCGTCCCTCTCGCGCTACCTCAGCGGGCAAACCGTGCCGCCCTGGCCCGCGGTGATCGCGCTCTGCCGGCTCGTCAAGCGCGACCCCCGCCCGCTGCGCCCCCTGTGGGAACGCTGCTCGAACCCCCTCCCCGCACCGCCCCGGACCAGCCGCCAGGGCCGGCCCACGCCCCGCAACGACCTGCCGCGCGACGTCCCGGACTTCACCGGACGCCATGCCTCGCTCGGCGCGATACTCGCCGCAGTCGACAGCCACCGGGTGGTCGCCGTCGACGGCATGGCAGGCGTCGGCAAGACCACCCTGGCGGTACACGCCGCCCACCGGCTCGCCGCCGACTACCCCGACGCCCAGCTCTACGTGGACCTGCACGGCTTCACCGAGGGCCGGGAGCCGCTCGATTCCGGCTCCGCGCTGCGCATGCTGCTCGGCGCGCTCGACGTCCCCTCCGAGCGGGTCCCCCAGGAGGGCGTCGAACAACTGGCCGCATGCTGGCGGTCGGAACTGGCCCACCGCCGCGCCGTCGTGGTCCTGGACAACGCCGTCGACGCCGACCAGGTCCGTCCGCTGCTGCCCGGCGCCGGCCCCTCCGTCGCCCTGATCACCAGCCGCAACCGACTCCTGGGCCTGGACGAGGTCCCCCCGGTGTCGCTGGACGTGCTCAGTCCGCAGGAAAGCGCCGAACTCCTGGCCCGCGCGAGCGGTGATCCCGGCGGCGCGGACGGTCGATTGGCCCGCGAGCCGGAGTCCGCCGCCGAGGTGTTGCGCCTGTGCGGCCATCTGCCGCTGGCCCTGCGGCTGGCCGCGGCCCGGTTGCGCCACCGGCCGGGCTGGACCGTGGGGGTCCTGGTCGACCGGTTGTCCCAGGGGACCGGTGAGTTCGACGCCGCGTTCGCGATGTCGGTACGGCAGTTGCCCGGCCCCCAGGCCCGTCTGTTCCGCATGCTCGGTCTGTTGCCCGGATCGACCTTCGACGAGTACGTGGTCGCGGCCGTGGCGGACGTCCCGGTGAGCAGCGCCCGGGCCATCCTCGAAGACCTGCTCGACGCGCATCTCGTCCAGCAGCCGACCGCGGACCGCTACCGACTGCACGACCTGGTGCGCGAGCACGCGCGTCGGGCCGGTGCGCAGCAGGACTCGGCGATCGCGCGCGAACGCGCGCTGGGCCGGATGCTCGACTACTACGTACACGCCACCGCCGCCGCCGACGAGGCGATGGCGTTCCTGGCACCCGGCCGACCGGCCACCGCGGGCCGAGCCCCGGCCGAACTGCCCCGATTCGCCGACAAGAACGCGGCCTTCGCTTGGCTCGTCGCGGAATACGAGAACCTGATCGCCGTCTTCGAGATCGCCGACGCCACCGGGGCCGACGCGCACGTCTGCGAACTGCCGCGTTTCATGCGCGCATATTTCGCGCGACGCTGCGGCACGACGCATCTCAACCACCTCTTCGAGCGCTCCTTGGCCGCCGCGCAGCGCCTGGACGATCCACTGCACCTGGGCGAGGCGCACAGCGACCTGGGATTCGCGCGCTACAACGCGGGACGGATGGCCGAGGCCGACGCCGCGTACGAGGCCGCGGAACCGTCCCTGTCCCGGGCCGGGACCGTCGGGGCTCGGGCCGAACTGGCCATGCGCCGCGGCTATCTGAGGTGGGATCAGGGATACGTCCAAGAGCCGCTCGAACTCTTCCGGACGGCGGGACAGGCGTACGAGACGGCCGGTTGCCCGGCCGGGGCGGCGCATGCGGCCGCATCCGAGGCGTGGGCGATGCTGCAACTGGGACACCGCGAGGAGGCGGCGCAACGCGCCCGCGACGTCCTGGACATGCCGCACCCCGACCCCGCCTGGCCGCCCACCCTGACCGCCCGGATCACCCTCGGCGTGGCCATCGCCGGCGACGAACCCGACGAGGCGGCGGAACACCTGCGCCGGGCGCTGGAATCGGCCCGCGCCGACAAGCACCTGAACAACGAGGCGTGGTGCCTGAACTGCCTGGGCGTCGCGCTGCGTCGGATGGGCCGTCACGAGGAGGCGCTGACCAGTCACCGGGAGGCGTTCGCGCTGCTGGACGAACTGTTCGAGGAACACTGGAAGATCCGCTTCCTCAACGACTACGCCGAGACCTGCCGGCTCGCGGGCCTGCCCGACGAGGCGTTGCGGCTGCACCGACAGGCGTTGGAGGCGGCGCCGACCCTGGGATACCGGCACGAGGAGGCCCGGGCGCACGAGGGCATTGCCGTCCTGCTCGAAGAGGCGGATCCGGCCACGGCCGCCGAACACCGCGGGGCGGGACTGGCCGTCCTGCGGGAACTGGACGCCGTGGCCCACTGATCGCTCCCGAGCCGGGGAATCGGGCGGGCGCAGGTCCCGCATGGACCTGCGCCCGGCTCGGCGGACTCCGCGAGCCGCCGGGCTGCCCGGGAGGGCGGCCGAGGGGGGATCAGGTGGTTGCCACCAGGAGTTCCTCCCCGCTCGACGTGCGAAGGCCGTCCGGGCGGTCGGCGAAGTATCGGTCGTTGAGGTCGGCTGCCGATACGTGCCGGGCGTCCGGGAAGCCGGCCTCGCGGGCCAGTGCCAACATCTCCTCCGGGGCGAAGAAGCTGACGAACGGCGTTCCGGACTCCCTGGCACCCTTCACCGCCACCTCGAACCCGGCGCGCTTGTCCGCGTCGAGCAGTTCCGGCGGCAGCTGGAACGTCATGGCCAGCGTGGATCCCGGGGCGAGTGAGGCGAGTTGGCGCAGCGTGGCGGCGTTCGCCTCCTTGGTCAGGTACAGCGCGACGCCCGTGGAGACCACCACCGCCGGCCGGTCGGCGTCGAAACCGGCGGCCGTCAGCCGATCCCACCACGACCCGCTCGCCTCGAAGTCGACCGGAACCAGCCGCAGCCAGTCCGGGACGCCGAAGCCGAGTTCGACCAGCCGACGGCGCTTCCAGGCCTGCGGTTCGGCCTGGTCGACCTCGAACACCCGCAGGCGGGAGCCGATTTCCGGTCTGCGCTGCGCGAAGGTGTCCAGGCCGGCTCCGAGAATGACGTATTGGTCGACGCCCCGAACGGCCTCTTCCACCACCAGGTCCTCGATGAAGCGGGCCCGGGCCACGATCGCCGCCCGGAACCACTCGGTCAGGGTCGGATCCATGTCCCCGCGGCGGAGCCAGTCGTCGCCGGGATCGGCCAGTTGCAGGCCGACCTCGTCCTCCAGGACGTACGGCGGCGTGTCGATCCGGACGTGCAGGGCCCGCCACAGGGCGGTCCGTACCGCCGTACTGTCCGGGCGTGCCGCGGTGTTGTCCGGGCGTGCCGCGGTTCGTTCGTCAACCATCGCGAGCTCCCTCTCCGATGTTCGGGATCACTGCTGCGCCGGAGCCTGGAGGTTCCACAGACGACCGTCGGGGTCGCGCACGACCATTTCCCTGGTTCCGTAGTGGGTGTCCTCGAACGCCGTGACCACCTCCGTGCCGGCGGCGGGGCTGAACGCATCCGCATCCGGCACCTTCAGGACGAGCCGCATTCCGGGTTCCTGGTCCTGCGGGACCTCGGCGATGAACACGTAGGGGCCGTCGCCGTTGCGGAGTTGACCGGAGTTGTGATCGGTCGAGAACTCCAGCTCGTATCCCAGACCCTGGAAGAACTTGGCCGCCCTGCCCCAGTTGTGCGTCTCCAGGAACACGGCCTCGATGCCTTCGGTGGTCATGTCAACTCTCCTTCTCGGACGATGGCTCTCGTTCGGGTCGGGTGTCGTCGAGGTAGGCACGCAACGCGGCGGCGACCAGCGCCGACAGCGACAGCTCCGAATCGATGGCACGGTGCTTGACCTGCTTGATCAATCCGATCGGCAGGTAGACGTTGAATTGCTTCACATCTTCGTCGCCCACGAGGTGATGCTAGCAAACTAATAACCTAGATGCCGGCGTGCTCTCCCGGATCGGGGGCGGGTCGCGCGCGGAAGGCGGGGCCGGTGTCGGGTCGTGTGCCGTGCAGCGTCGCCAGGTGCCGGGGCGAACGAACTGCCGACGGACATCGGGAGCACGCGCCGGTGGCCTCGACGGGGCCGGACGCGCTCGGCCGGCTCCCCGACCTCAGGGTCGGGAACCGGCGTTCAGGGGGACTTGCGATGCCTGCCCGGGCCCGGGCCGAGTCGGGCCCGGCGCTCGGACGACTCGGATTGCCGCTCCGACGGATCGTCGTTGCCGAGCGCTCGTTCCTGAGCGCCCGGGTAGAGCAGGCGGGCGGCCTCGACGTAGTTCGCCACGACCGCGAGGGTGACCCACTGGTATCCGTCCCATTCCAGGACGACGCGCGGCGACTCGCGGTCGACGTGCGGGGCGCGTGGTGGGCCGACGAGATGGACCGCCTTGCGCTCGCCGACCGGGCGGAGCCGCTGCGCGCGGCGCTCGGCCCACCGCTCCAGGGATTCGTCCTCGCTCACGCGCTCTCTCCATGGCTACCCGTGGCACTTTCGACCAGAACCTATCCGGGCGGGCGGCCTCCCGAGCGCCGATCGCACGAATTCCAACCGAGAGTGGTACGCGCCGACCCGCGGCACCGCCGCTCGACGGTACGGACCACGACCCGTTCGTGCCGCCGACCGCCTAGCCCGACGTCGGCTCTGCCGAGGTCTCGCGCGATGGAACGCAGGCCGGCTCACGAAGGCCCGGGCGGCCGCCGACCAGGCCGAACTGCGGGTCGAGGGCGGAGGTTCACGGCTTCGACGTGGCTGATATCTGCAAGCAGGCGAGCGAGTATCCGGGCAGGACAGGGCGGGGCCGGTTGCCGGTTGCCGGTCGCCCGGTCGAGAGTGCCCTGCCCCGGCGGCCGGGGGCATCAGTCGGCGGACTCGGCCTTGATGTAGTCCTCGTACTCACGGGCCGTGAGCAGATCCGCCATCTCGTCGCCCTTGGCGAGGGTGATCTCGATCATCCATCCGTCGCCGTAGGGGTCGGTGTTGACGTCCTCCGGTGAATCGCCGAGGCCGGGGTTGACGGCGGTGACCGTGCCGGAGAGCGGCATGTAGACCTCGGTCACCGCCTTGACGGACTCCACCGAGCCGAACGGTTCGCTCGTCTCGAACCGGTCGTTCACCGAAGGCAGTTCGACGAAGACGACGTCGCCGAGCTGTTTCTGTGCGAATGCGGTGATCCCGACGGCCACCCGCCCGTCGCCGAGCGATCGCACCCACTCGTGGTCCTTGGTGTACTTCAGGTCTTCCGGGTTCATGAGGGCCTCCGGGAGGTTGCGGCCGAGGCGCCGTCACCGATCGGCACCATCGCCGAGCTTGCTATAAACGCCCCGAGTTCGGTGGGATGTTCACCCGAATGGGTGGGTCACTGAGCCTCCGGCGCGCGGCGGGGGAGCGGGGCGATGTTCGCAGCGGTCGTCACCGCGCCGGACGCCGCGGTTCAGGGTCTCCCGTAGCGTGCGGGGCGGAGGACGACGCGGACGGCGGGGCGCACGGGGGCGGACGACGAGGACGCTCGGAGCGAGGTCTCTCCCCGGCCGGTCGGCATGTGCAAACAGGGCGCGGCCAAGCGGCACGAGATCGATCACCGCTGCCGTCCCCCAATCCTGCCCTTGCGCTCTGAACGTGCAGACTCGTCGGGGGGCCGGGAAATGGGTCGCTGGGCTGGATGGGGCGCTGCTAGCTTGCGGCCGTGGATCTCTTCTCACGTTCGTGGACGGCGTTGCGCCGGGCGGTTGCCGAGCTTCGGGACGAGGATTTCGCGCGGCCGTCCGGCTGTGCCGGCTGGCTTGTGCGGGATCTGGTGTGCCACCTGGTCATCGACGCGCAGGATGTCCTGATCACTCTCGTGACCCCGGCCAACACCGAGCCGACCCGGGATGCGGTGACCTACTGGCACGTCGCGCAAACGCCGCCGACGGGCGAGGACCCGCTCGACGCGCTGATCGTGCGACTGGCCGCCGCGTACCGGGAGCCGGGGCTGCTCAAGTTCCACCTGGACGACGTGGGTTCCGCCGCCGGCCGAGCCGCCGAACTGGCCGATCCGGGCCTGCGGGTGAGTACGCAGGACCAGGTTCTCACCGCCGGCGACTATCTCGACGCGTATATCCTGGAGTGGACCCTGCACCACCTCGACCTGATCGCGCACCTGCCGGAGGCCGCCGAGCCGCCCGCGGAGGGTCTTGCCCGCACGCGCGAGCTGCTGGAGAGGATCGCGGGGGCGGCGTTCCCCGCGTCGTTCTCGGACAAGGACGCGCTGCTGATCGGCACCGGACGGCGCGCCCCGACCGACGCGGAGCAGGCCGAACTGGGCGAGACGGCGGCGCAATTCCCGCTCTATCTGGGCTGATTGCCCGGCCGGAGGGGGTGTCTCGGGCCGACGGGCGGGACGGCGATACGGGCCCCGGCGACGCCGCTCGAACACGGCCGCGCGCTCGGTGGTCGTCAGCGGCGCGTCGGCCGAGGGACGACGGGGGAGAGGACGACGTGTGCCGGGCGCCGTGCGGCGGGCGTCAGGGGAGCAGCGTGAACGGCGCCGTGGCGCGGACCTCGCCGTTGACGATCATCTCCAGGTCGCGCGGGCCGGGCGGTTCGGCGCGCGTGGTCACCGGGCGGAACGAATGTGCCCTGGCGAGCGTGAACGTGTCCCCGGCGCCCTGCGCGACCCGCTCGGCCAGGTGGAACACCCGACGGGAACCGTCGCGGCAGACCGCGTACTTCAGCAGCAGCGGTCCGGGCTCCTCGGCGCGCACGGTGACGGTGAACGGGAGACGGTCGCCGATCACGACGGTGTCCGCGACCACCAGCGATTCCACCGTGCCGCTGCCGTGCGCCGCACCCACCAGGCCGAGGGCCTCGGGATGGCCCGCCCGCAGCAGACCCCGGGCGGCGTGGCGCACGACCCGGTCGGTGTGCTCGCCGCCCTCGGCCTGCCAGCGGCGCAGCATGGCCAGCGCGGTGTCGGGATGGTCCTTGGCGATGTCGTTGACGTGGTTGGCGACCGAGCGGCGTACGTACTCGCTCGGGTCGTCGCGCAGCCGCTCCAGGATCGGCAGGGTCGGGCCGGGAGACATCAGCCGGCGCACGCGCGCACCCCAGGGCAGCCGCGGGCGGGTGCCCTCGGACGCGAGGCGACGCAGGTGCTCGTCGGGGTCGTCGGCCCAGTCCCGGACGATCTTCAGCGCGATGTCCTCATAGCGGTCGAGGTAGGGGCGTACCGCGAACTCGGCCGTGGCGAACGGGGTGATCACGGCGAGGGTGTGCATGGCCTCGTCGAGGTGCTCGACGCCGTGGGTGGCGACGTAGTCGGTGGCGGGCCAGCCGCTCCACATGTCCAGGTCGGTGTGCGTCGTGGCCTCGCGCAGGACCGGCGCGGCCTGCGGAAAGGGCAGGTCCAGGCTCGCGTGCAGGGCGCGGGCGACATGGCCGACACGGGCCTTGAGCTCCAGCCCGTCCAGCCCGGCGAGGGCGCGGGCGACGAAGCGGTCGCGGGGGAAGACGCCGCGGGCAGCGGCGACTCCGTCGGCCAGCGTGGCGACGGAGGTCGCGTTGATCATGTCCTTGAGCGGTGGGGCCATGCGGGCCACGGTGCCGGCCCGGTCCGACATCGGCCCGATTCGTGGCCGTGTTCGCGGGCCGGCGGCTGCCGACGCGGAGACGGAGGACGCTCCCGACCGCGCGTTCGGTGGGAGCCGGTCCGGTTCGGCGGCCGCGTGCCGGTGGGGGAGGCGAAGCCGGTATCGCCGCCGGACGGCTCGGCCGGGAGCGCCGGGCCCCGCCGGCGCCGTCACCGCGTTATCGTGCATGGAGTTCGCCGGGTGTCGGCCGGTATCGGCGTGGTGGCCGCGCGGTTGCAGGGAAGGTGGTGGCCAGGGGATGCCGAGGTCGCAGGCTCAGGCGGTGCGGAGGCCGGTGTTCGCGCGGTTCTACGCGAATGTGGCGGGACCGGGGCTGGAGAAGGCGGGCGTCGGGGAGCACCGCAGCCGACTGCTGCGCGGCCTGGCCGGTGAGGTGTTGGAAATCGGTGCGGGGCACGGCGCGAACTTCGGGCACTACCCGTCGTCGGTGGCGCGCGTGGTGGCGGTCGAACCGGAGCCGCGACTGCGGGCATTGGCCGTCGAGGCCGCCCGGGGTGCGGCGGTGCCGGTGGACGTCCGGGACGGGCTGGCGGATGGGCTGCCGTTCGAGGACGGGGCATTCGATGCCGTGGTGTTCTGTCTGACGCTGTGTTCGGTGCCCGACCCGCATGCGGCCCTTGGCGAGGCGTACCGGGTGTTGCGGCCGGGTGGTCGGCTGCGGTTCTTCGAGCACGTGCGGGCGCGCAGTACGCGGATGCGGCGGGTGCAGCGGGTGGTGGACGCGACGGTGTGGCCGCTGCTGTGCGGAGGCTGTCACACCGGGCGGGACACCGAGGCCGCGATCCGCCGGGCCGGCTTCGCGATCACCGAGCTGGACCGCTTCGCGTTTCCGGACACGCGGGTCCCGACACCTGCGGCGAGCCACATCCTCGGCACCGCCGTACGCCCCGAGGCTCCGGCCACCGGCGCCCCGGCCGCCGGCGTGGCGGGCGAGACGTGACGACCGAGGCTGCGTAACCCGGCGGGTGCGGGCTTTCTTCGCCGCGCGACGGTGACGAGCACGACGGTGATCTCGCCCGTGGGCATGCGCCGCAGGGTCTTCGGGGCGATCGAGCGCCAAAACGCGTACGCATCTACGAGCAGGCCGCCGCCGCACAGGTCGACAAGCTGCGCGTACAACTCGGTCGCGCCGAGGAGTTCGCCGAAACCCTCCGCACCCGACTGACCCAGGGCAACCCGCCGCAGACCGCTGACCCGACGTGTGCGGCGCTCGCCCGTAGCGGCGGACGGCTTGGTTGCGGGGGACACCGTCAAGCGTTCCCGTCGGCCGACGGCGGTGCCCCCGCGCGCCATGTGACCGCTGCGCCGGACGCGACGATCAACGTGATACCGGCGAGTGCGGACGGGGGCAGGTCCTCGCCGAGGGCTGTGACGCCCACCAGGGTCCCCACCACCGGGTCGAGGGCGAACAGGGTTGCCACCACCGGAGCGCCGGCGAGTCTGACGGCGGTGAAGTCGAGCGTGAAGGCCAGCGCCACTCCCAGGACGCCGGACAGGCCGACCAGGGCCCACTGACCTGCCTCCACCCGCGGTACGGCGGGCCCGGAGAAGGGCAGCAACAGCACCGCCGAAACCGCCACGGACAGGCCGAGGCCGTGCAATCCCGGGTCGGCCCGGCCGACTCGCTGCGCGAACACGGTGTAGAGCGCCAGCGCGAGTGCGGAGAGCAACCCGAAGCCGATCCCGAGCCACTCGACACCCCCGCCGGGCCGAGTGACCAGCACGACGCCCACCAGGCCGACCAGGGGAAACAGCGCGTCGCGCCGGGTCCGGACCGAAGCGACCGCGACCGTGAACGGCCCCAGGAACAACAGGGCGGCCGCGACGCCGAGCGGCAGCCGGTCCACCGCACCGTAGAACGCCACATTCATGCCGGCCATCGCCGATCCGTACGCGAGGATTGCCGCCCATTCGCCCCGACCACGCCGGCGCACCCTCGGCCGCACCAGCGCGCACAGGACGAGCGCGGCGGTCGCCTGCCGCAGTCCTGCCACGGCCGGCACGCTCAACGCGCCGAAGAGCCCCGACGAGAGCGCGGCCGAGGTCTGCACACCCAGACAGCTGACGAGCACCAACACGGCACCGACGAACGGACCCCGCCGAGGGGACCCCGACCCCGCCTCGGCCCTCGACCCCCTCGATCCCGGTCCCGACCCTGCTCCTGTTCCTGTTCCTGTTCCCGAGGCTGTTCCCGGGCCTGTTCCTGCTCCCAAGGTGCCTGCCATATCCACCCCTCGGCCGGTGCGATGACCCGGCCCGACATCGACGCCCCCACCGTCGTAACGATCGTTTCGGTATAACGAGCGTTATAGTACGGGCATGGCACAGGACTCCCGGCCCGACCCCGCCGCCTCCGACCCCGCCGACCACTCCGCACCGACACCGGACGCGCCCCCCAGAACCCGGCTGCTCGACGCCGCCGACGAGCTCTTCTACCGCGACGGCATCGCTCGAACGAGCGTCGATCGAGTCCTGGAGCAGGCCCACGTCTCGCCCGGCACGCTCTACGCACACTTCGGCGGCAAGGACGGTCTGATCGCCGCCGCGCTGCAACGCCGCCTGGATCGCTGGGACCGGATCTGGCAGGAGGCCGTGGACGCCGCGGACACCCCCGCCGGCAAGCTGCTGGCACTCTTCGACGCCGTCGCCACCTACCGCAACCGCCACATCCCCGCACGCGGCTGCGCCTTCCTCGCGACGGGCACCGAACTCCCGTCGCCGGAGCACCCCGCCCATGCGGTACTCGCCGCGGAGTCGGCGCTGCTCGGCACCAGGCTGACCCTGCTCGCGGACGCGGTCGGCGGCCCGGACCCCGCCGCCCTGGCCGCGGACGTACTGCTCGTGTACGACGGCGCGATGGCCGGCCTGTTGCGCGGGTGGGAACCGGACCCGCTCGCCCACGGCCGAGCCGTGGCGGCCCGACTGATCGCGAACGGCCGCTGATTCCCACTGCCACAACCGACGACCCGACGACGTTCCGCGACCCCGGCCTACGATCATCCGCGTGACCACTGCACTGATCCTGATCGACCTGATGCCTCGCATCCTCGCCCTGCCCTCGGCGCCGCACTCGGGTGAGGAAGTACCCGCCCGCTGCGGCCGGTTGGCCGACGCGTTCCGGGCGGACCGGAGTTACACCTGAACCCGACGCGCCCGGCGACCGTCCCACTCGGCGGTCCCGAGTGCTCGTTCGAGGCCGGCGCCCGGACGGGTACCGGCCTCCAAAGGCCGGGTGCGGCCTGCGGTTGACGCTCTTTTTCCTCCTGCACATGCTGGTGCAATGACTGATATCGCACGGCTTTATCGCCGTTGGCTCTTCGATCTGTGGGAAGGCGACTTCCGCCTCGCCGAGGAGATCCTCACCCCCGACGCCGTCGGCCACTGGCCCGCCTTCGACGTGCACGGCCCCCAGGGCTTCGTCGAACAGGTGCGCCAATCGCACACCTACTTCGGCTCGATCGAGAACACGCTCGACCTCGGCCCGCTCGTCAGCGGCGACATGGTCTCCGCCCGGTGGACCTTCCACGGTGAATACCGCGGCGGAATCCCCGGTACCACGGTCCCGGCGGGTACGAAGACCTCCTTCGTCGGGCACGACATCTTCCGCGTCGCCGACGGCCGGTTCGCCGAGTACTGGGTGGTCTCGGACGGCCTCGGGATGATGGCCGCCCTGGGCGCGCCGGCGGACTGAGCTCCTCGCCCGACCGTCCGCCGCACTGCCTCACTGCCGGCAACTCCCGGTCGTCGCAGGCACGTTCCGGGCCGGGAAAGCGCGACGCGGCGCGGCGGCCGGGCCTCCCGCCCGACCCCGATCCCGCCGATCCCTGTCGCCCGCACCGGGAGTGCACACGCGAGCCGGTGCGGCGTGCATGGTCACGGGACGCAGGTTCTGACATCATGGACAAACGGATCACTGTTCCGGTATCGACGGCGCGGAACAATGGTCTGGTCGGCAACCGAACGACGGAGGCAATCGCACAATGCCCGACATCGGCAGCGAATCGGGATCGGCGGTCCCCAGGAAGCGGGCCGACGCCCGGCGCAACGAGGAGACCCTGCTGGAAGCGGCCGGCGCGGCCTTCGTCGCGTCCGGCGTCGATGTGCCCGTGCGCGACATCGCCGCCAGGGCCGGCGTGGGCGTCGCCACGATCTACCGCCACTTCCCGACGCGGGCCGACCTCGTCGTCGCCGTCTACCGACACCAGGTCGAGGCGTGCGCCGAGGCGGGCCCGGCCCTGCTGGCGGGCGGCACGTCACCGCACACCGCTTTGACCCGCTGGATCGACCTCTTCGTCGACTTCCTGGTCACCAAGCACGGCCTCGCCGAGGCGCTACAGTCCGACGACGCCGGCTTCGCGACCCTGCACTCCTACTTCATCGACCGCCTCGTGCCCGTCTGCGCCGACCTGCTCGACGCCGCAGCGGCGGCGGGCGAGATCCGCCCCGACATCCGGGCCTTCGAGCTGATGTTCGCCGTCGGCAACCTGTGCATCGGCGCGAACAAGGACTCCCGCTACGACGCCCGCCGCATGGTCGAACTCCTCCTCGCCGGCCTGCTCCTCCACTGACGCCCCCACCCCGACGGGGCCGCGCCGGCAGGGCGGGGGAGCGCTCAGAGGTCGGCCAGCAGTGTCGCCGGGCGTTCGACGCAGTCGGCCACGTACCGCAGGAAGCCGCCCGCCACGCCTCCGTCGCAGACCCGGTGGTCGAAGCTCAACGACAGTTGGGTGACCTTGCGTACGGCGAGCGCGCCGTCGACGACCCAGGGCTTGTCGACGATGCGGCCGACCCCCAGCAGCGCGGCCTCGGGATGGTTGATGATCGGGGTCGAGCCGTCCACGCCGAACACGCCGTAGTTGTTGAGCGTGAACGTGCCCCCGGTCAGCGCTTCGGGCGGCAGGCTGCCGGTGCGGGCCAGCGCGGTCAACCGGGCCAGCTCGGCGGCGAGTTGCGCGGTCGTCAAGGTGTGAGCGTTGCGCACCACGGGCACGACCAGGCCGCGCTCGGTCTGCGCGGCGAAGCCCACGTTCACGTGCGAAAAGCGCACGATCTCCTCGCGGGCGGTGTCCACGCTGGAGTTCAGTGCCGGGAAGCGCCGCAGGCCCGCGACGCAGATCCGGGTCAGGATCGCCAACAGGCCGATCCGCTGCTCCGGTTGCGCGGCCTGGAGCACGTCCTTGGCCGCCAGCAGCGCGGTGGCGTCCACGTCCACCCAGGTCGTCGCGTCCGGGATCTCGGCCCGACTGCGCGCGAGCTTGTGCGCGACCGCACGACGGATGCCGCGCAGTGGGATGCGCTCCACGCCCGGGGCGCCGAGCGGTTCGCCCGGAGCGGGCGAACTCGCCTGCCGCTCCCGGGCGATGGCCTGTTCCACGTCGACGCGGCGGACGATGCCGTCGGCGCCCTCGGGGGTCAGCCGGGTGAGCTCGATGCCGTGGTCACGGGCCAGCCTGCGTACCAGCGGGGAGATGACCAGGCATGCCCGGCCCGAATCCGGTGCCGGCGCATGGTCGCCGGCGGGCCTTACCTCCCGCC
Organism: Embleya sp. L77; assembly: GCF_055557415.1. Classification (NCBI taxonomy): domain Bacteria; kingdom Bacillati; phylum Actinomycetota; class Actinomycetes; order Kitasatosporales; family Streptomycetaceae; genus Embleya; species Embleya sp. L77. Next base: position 675,506 of record NZ_CM145710.1, on the reverse strand, counting down.
TCGGTGCGGACCGGTCGCCGACTCGCGGGCCCGGCAGGGCGGCGGCGCGGGAGGCCGGGCCTCGACGCCGCCGCCGGGATGCCGGTGCATGGCCGGTGCCGTAGCCGATCAGGACATTGCCGGAGCCCGCCTGCTCCTCCTCGCGATAGCGGTCCGCAGCACCGGCGTCCAGGGCACCGGGACTCGCAACGCCGGGACTCGCACCATCAAGATTCGGAACATCGGGATTCGCAGCACCGGGATTCGCGACACGAGGGTCCCCCGCGCGAGAACCCACGGCACCGGAGTCCCCACCACCGGAGCCAACGCCCTCGGACCCAACACCCCCAAGATCCCCGCCGATTCCCCCGCCCGCCGCGCCGACCGTGATCAGCGGCCGGCCCACCGCGAGCGCCGTGCCGGCCTCGGCGTGCAGGCACAACACCGTGCCCGCGTACGGCACGGGCACCTCGACGGCGGCCTTGGCGGTCTCGACCTCGACCACGATGTGGTCGACGTCCACCGTGTCGCCGACGGCGACCTTCCACTCGACGATCTCGGCCTCGGTCAAGCCCTCGCCCAGATCCGGCAGGAGGAAGACCTGCGCCCGGAGCGTGTCGGTGTTCACGCCGCCCCCTTGACGAGGTGCCGCACGTCCGGGGTGTCGTCGAACTGGAGCCGGTCCACGGCGTCCAACACACGATCCACTCCCGGCAGGTGCGCATGCTCCAGCTTCGGCGGCGGGTAGGGGATGTCGAAGCCGGCCACGCGCAACACCGGCGCGGCCAGCGAGTGGAAACAACGCTCCTGCACCCGGGCCGCGATCTCGGCTCCCATCCCCGCGAAGCCCTGGGCCTCCTGGATCACCACACAGCGCCCGGTGCGGCGCACCGACGCGGCCACCGTGTCGTCGTCGAAGGGCACGAGCGTGCGCAGGTCCACGACCTCCAGGCTGCGGCCCTCCAGCGCCGCCGCCTCCGCCGCTTCCAACGCCACCGGCACCGACGGCCCGTACGCCACCAGCGTCGCGTCCGAGCCTTCGCGGCGCACGACCGCGCGACCGAACTCGCGGGCGCCGCGCGCGGCGACGTCGACCTCCGCCTTCGCCCAGTACAACTTCTTCGGCTCCAGGAACACCACCGGATCCGGATCCTCGATCGCATCGCGCAGCAGCCAGTAGGCATCCTCGGGCGTCGCCGGGGTGACCACCTTCAACCCGGGCGTGTGGGCGTAGTACGCCTCGCTCGAATCGCAGTGGTGTTCGACGCCGCCGATGCCGCCCGCGTACGGGATGCGGATCACCATCGGCAGGGTGAGCCGGCCGCGGGTGCGGTTGCGCAGCTTCGCGACGTGCGAGGCGATCTGTTCGAAGGCGGGGTAGGCGAAGGCGTCGAACTGCATTTCCACCACGGGCCTGAAGCCGCCCATCGCCATGCCGACGGCCAGGCCGACGATGCCGGCCTCGGCGAGCGGGGTGTCGAAGCAGCGCTCCTCGCCGAAGTCGCGGGTGAGGCCGTCGGTGATGCGGAAGACGCCGCCGAGCGGGCCGACGTCCTCACCGAAGATCAGCACCCGTTCGTCCGCCGTCAACGCGTCGCGTAGCGCGGTGTTCAGCGCTCGGGCCATCGTGAGGGTCGCCATCTCAGTCCTCCTGGGCAGCGGATTCGGCGGCGAGCAGGGCACGTTGCTCGCGCAGTTGCGGGGTCGGTTCGGCGAAGACGTGGTCGAACAGTTCGAGCGGGTCGGCCTCGCGGTCGATGTTCATCCGGGTGCGCAGGTCGGCGGCGAACGCCTCGGCGGCGTCCCGGTCGGCCGCGACGTCCTCGTCCGTGAGCAGGCCGCGTCCGCGCAGGTGAGCCTCCAGGCGGGCCAGCGGGTCGGCCGCGCGCCAGGTCTCCACCTCGGCCGCGTCGCGGTAGCGCGTCGCGTCGTCGGCGTTGGTGTGCGCGTCCATGCGGTAGGTGTGCGCCTCCACCAGGAACGGGCCGTTCCCGGCGCGGGCGTGGGCGACCGCCGCGGTCAGCACCGCCAGCACCGCCACCAGGTCGTTGCCGTCGACCTGTTCGGAGCGCACGCCGTATCCGACGCCCTTGTAGGCCAGCGCGGGCGCGGCGCTCTGCCGGGCGAGCGGCACCGAGATGGCGTATTTGTTGTTCTGTACGAAGAACACCACCGGCGCGCGGAAGACCGCCGCGAAGTTGAGCGCCTCGTGGAAGTCCCCCTCACTGGTGCCGCCGTCGCCGATGAACGCCATCGCCACCCGGTCCTCGCCCCTGCGCCGCATCGCCTCGGCCATGCCGGTGGCGTGCAGCACCTGGGTGGCCAACGGCGTGCACTGCGGCGCCACCCGGGTGGCCACCGGGTCGTAACCGCAGTGCCAGTCCCCGCGCAGCAGCGTCAGCACCTCGACGGGGTCCACGCCGCGCGAGACCAGGGCCACCGAGTCGCGGTAGGTCGGGAACAGCCAGTCGTCCTCGCGCAGCGCGAGCACGCCGGCGATCTGGCAGGCCTCCTGGCCGCGGCTGGAGGGGTACACGGCCAGTCGGCCCTGCTTGGTGAGCGCGGTGGCCTGGGTGTCGAACCGGCGCCCGAGCACCATCCGCCGGTAGGCCTCGCGCAGGTGCGCGTCGTCCGGGGCGGGGTATCCGGCGGGCTCCGGCGCGGCCGTGCCGTCCTCGGCGACGAAGCGCACCGGGGCGAGCGAGGGAAGGAAGCTCTGCATCGCCCGGCGCAGGGCCGTCGCGGATATCGGAGACATCGAAGACGCTCGCTTTCGTTGGACATTTGACAGGTGAATGCTCCATCCGGTCGAAGTTCTGTTCAAGGATTTCCGGAATCGTGCGATAAACTGTCGCGATCAGACACTCATGGGAGCCGAATGTCCGAGGATGAAGCATCGACGGGTCCCGAGCCGGGACGTTTGGCCGGCGGCCCGGATGCCACCGATCGCGCGATCATCGCCGAACTCGTCGCGGACGGACGGATATCCGTGCGCGCTCTCGCCGAGCGCATCCACATCTCCCGCGCCAACGCCTACGCCCGCATCGGTCGCATGGTCGAGGACGGCACGATCTCCGGCTTCACCACACGCCTGAACCCGCAGCGGGTGGGCCTGGGCACGACCGCGTACGTCACCGTCACCATCCAGCAGAACGCCTGGCGCGCGGTCGGCGAACGCCTGCGCGAGATCCCCTACATCGAGCACCTGGCCCTGGTCGGCGGCGACTACGACGTCCTGGCCCTGGTCCGCACCCCGGACAACACCGTGCTGCGCGACGTGGTCCTGGAGCAGATCCAGAGCATCCCCAACGTGCGCTCCACCCGCACGTGGCTGGTCTTCGAGGAGGCGCCGGGCCGCGGCGCCGTCTGGGAGGCGTGAGCACGCCCGCGGGCTCGAATCCGGATCGATGTCGCGCCGGACCCGGCGGTGCCGCCGGTGGGTCACGGCCCGCCGCGTAGCCGGTTAGGGCCGCCTGCCGGGCGCGGCGCGCAGGCCGTCGAACAGGACCGTGGTCAGGGCGCCGGCCAGGGCGGACACCGGCAGGTCGCCGTCCGGGCGGTACCACTCGACCAGGGAGTTGACGGTGCCGAACAGCAGCCGGCTGGTCAGGTGCGGGTCGACGTCGGCGCGCACGCCGCCCTCGGCCGCGGCGCGGGTGACCAGTTCGGCGACGCGACGGTCGAACTCGCGGCGCTTGTCCAGCGCCCGGCGCTCCACGACGCTGTTGCCGCGCACACGCAACAGCAGGGTGACGTAAGGCAGTTCGGCGGCCAGGACCTCGACGCTGCGGTGCACCACGTGTTCCAGGCGGGCGGTGGCCGAGGTGTCGGGCTCGGGGATCTCGTCCAGAACCGCGAACAGGGCGTCCAGGGCGCGTCCCAGGGCCAGGCCGAGCAGCTCCTCCTTGCCCGAGACGTGGTGGTAGATGCTCGACTTGCTCAGGCCCAGGCGCTTGGCCAACTCCTCCATGCCGGTGCCGTCGTAGCCACGCTCGTTGAACGCGGCCACCGCCACCTCCAGCAGCGAGTCGCGATCGTAGCCGGGGCGGCCCACGCGGCCGGTGTTCCTGTGTACGGGTGCACTGCTCACCGGGTCATTGTGTCAGCAGCCCCGGGTCACCACGATCGCGATCGCCGCAGTTCGCGCACCCGGCGCAGCCTGCCGGTGAGCCTTTCGGGCACATCCACCGCCTTGTTAACCGACCGAACATTCGGTAACGTCCGCCGGACCGAACACTCCCGCATCACCGCTGCATGTCAAGAGGTGGATCGCATGCCCGACGTGAACTCCGAGCGCCCCGACTTCTTCGCCCGCCATCGCACGCTGCTGGAGCAGGCGGTGCACGCCACCGCGCACCGCGACCACTGGACGCCCTACCCCGAGTCGCCGAGCACCTCCGTCTACGGCGAGCAGGCCCCCGCCCTCGGCGAGGCGGCGTTCCAGGATCAGATCGGCCGCCCGTTCGCGCTGCCCGACCACCCCGGCGACGGCCGCGTGCTCGCCGGCGAGACCTCCCCGTACGGCCGCGCGCTGGGCATCTCCTACCCGCGCCTCGACCCGGAGCATGCCGTCGCCGCCGCGAAGGCCGCCGCCGGTACCTGGCGCGTCGCCGACCCCGACACCCGCGCCGGCGTCGCCGCGGAGATCCTGGCCCGGCTGAACGCGGCGACCTTCGAGATCGCGCACGCCGTACAGCACACCACCGGGCAGCCGTTCGTGATGGCCTTCCAGGCCGGCGGCCCGCACGCCCAGGACCGCGGCCTGGAGGCGGTCGCCTATGCCTGGGCCGAACAAAGGCGCCACCCCGTCGCGGCCCGCTGGAGCAAGCCCCAACGCAAGGGCGGGCCCCTGGAGTTGGACAAGACGTTCACCCCCGTCGGACGCGGCGTCGCGGTGCTGATCGCCTGCAACACCTTCCCGACCTGGAACGGCTACCCCGGCCTGTTCGCCAGCCTGGTCACCGGAAACCCGGTCGTGGTCAAGCCCCACCCGGGCGCCGTGCTGCCCCTGGCGATCACCGTACGCGTCGCCCGCGAGGTCCTGGCCGAGGCCGGTTTCTCCCCGGACGTGGTGCTGCTCGCCGCCGAGGCGCCCGACGGCCGCAGCGCCGCCACCCTGGCCCTGCACCCCGACGTGCGCATCGTCGACTTCACCGGCTCGACCGCCTTCGGCGACTGGCTCGAGGCCAACGCCCGCCAGGCCGCGGTGTACACCGAGAAGGCCGGGCTCAACACCGTCGTCCTGGACTCCACCGACGACTACCGTGGGCTGCTGGGCAATCTCGCCTTCTCGCTGTCCCTGTACAGCGGGCAGATGTGCACCACCCCGCAGAACCTGCTCATCCCGCGCGAAGGCTTCCGCACCGACCAGGGCCCCCGTACCGCCGACGAGTTCGCCGCCGACCTGGGCGCCGCACTGGACCGCCTGCTCGCCGACCCCGCCCGCGCCGTACACACCCTCGGCGCGATCGTCAACGACGGCGTGCGGCACACCCTCGAAGCGGCCGCGGCCCTGGGCCACACCGTGCACGCCTCGACCGAGGTCGTGCACCCCGAGCACCCCAAGGCGATCGTGCGCACCCCCCTGGTGGCCCGCCTCGACGCGAACACCGACCGGGACACCTACACCCGCGAATGGTTCGGGCCGGTCTCCTTCGTCATCGGCACCGACTCCACCGAGCACGGCCTGGCGATCCTGCGCGAGTGCGTCGGCGCCCACGGTGCGTTGACCGCCGCCGTGCACTCCACCAACGAGACCGTGCTGGCCGAGGCCCGCGAGGCCGCCCTGGACGCGGGCGTGCACCTGTCGGAGAACCTCACCGGCGGCGTGTTCGTCAACCAGTCCGCCGCCTTCAGCGACTTCCACGGCAGTGCCGCCAACCCCGCCGCCAGCGCCACCCTGTCCGACCCCGCGTTCGTCACCGCCCGCTTCGCCACCCTGCAATCCCGCCGCCCCGCCGCGAAGGAGCCGGTCGGTGTCTGAGGCCGTCTACATCGTCGACGGCGCCCGCACCCCGCAGGGCCGCTACGGCGGCGCCCTGGCCACGGTCCGCCCCGACGACCTGGCCGCCCTCGTGGTCGGCGAGGCCGTACGTCGTGCCGGCATCCCCGCCGACGCCGTCGACGAGGTGATCCTGGGCGCCGCCAACCAGGCCGGCGAGGACAACCGCGACGTCGCCCGCATGGCCGTGCTCCTGGCCGGCTTTCCGCACACCGTGCCCGGCTACACCGTCAACCGCCTGTGCGCCTCGGGCCTGACCGCCCTCGCCTGCGCCGCCCAGAGCATCCGCGCCGGCGAGGCCGACCTCGTCGTCGCCGGCGGCGTCGAGTCGATGACCCGCGCGCCGTGGGTGATGGACAAGCCCGGGACCCCCTGGGCCAAGCCCGGCGCCGTGCACGACACCTCCCTGGGCTGGCGCTTCACCAACCCCCGCTTCACCGCCGCCGATTGCGCCGCGCCCCCGGACGCGGGCCGGATCACCCTGTCGATGGGCGAGACCGCCGAGGAAGTCGCCGCCCTGGACCGGATCACCCGCGCCCGCTCCGACGCGTTCGCCCTGCGCAGTCACCAACGCGCGGTCGCCGCCCGGGAACAGGGCCACTTCGACCGCGAGATCGTGCCCGTGCCCGTCGGAGCGGACTCGGTCACCCGGGACGAGGGCCCCCGCCCGTCCGGCACGCTCGACCAACTCGCCGCCCTGCGCTCCCTCTTCCGCCCGGACGGCATCGTCACCGCCGGCTCCGCCTCACCCCTGTCCGACGGCGCCGCCGCCCTGGTCCTGGCCGGCGAGGCGGCCGTGCAGCGGCACGGCCTCACCCCGCGGGCCCGGATCGTCGCCTCCGCCTCCGCGGGCGTGGAACCCCACCTGATGGGCCTGGGCCCGGTGCCCGCCACCGAAAAGGTGCTCGCCCGCGCCGGATGGGGGACCGCCGACCTGGCGGCGGTCGAACTCAACGAGGCGTTCGCCGCCCAGGCGCTGGCCGTCATCGGGCGCCTGGGCTTGGACGAGGACGTCGTCAACGCCGACGGCGGCGCCATCGCCCTGGGCCACCCGCTCGGCTGCTCCGGCGCCCGCATCGTGCTGACCCTGCTCGGACGCCTGGAACGCGAGCACGCCCGGCGCGGCCTGGCCACCCTGTGCGTCGGCGTCGGTCAGGGCGTCGCGATGCTCGTGGAGCGCACATGAGCGGCACCCGGGCCACGCCCGAACCGGCCCACGAGTACCACACGTTGCGGATCGAGGAGCGCGCGGACCGCGTCGTCGTCACCCTGCACCGCCCTCGCGAGCACAACGCCATCGACGCCCGCATGATCGGCGAACTGCACGCCGTGTGCGACCTGTTGGAGCGAGACCCCAGACTGCTCCTGCTCACCGGGCACGGCGGCGTCTTCGCCGCCGGCGCCGACATCGCCGAACTGCGCGACCGCGGTCGCGACCAGGCCCTGCAGGGCATCAACAGCCGCCTGTTCGACCGGGTACGCCGGCTGCCCATGCCCACCGTCGCCGCCGTCGACGGTTGGGCCCTGGGCGGCGGCGCCGAACTGGCGTACGCCTGCGACCTGCGCATCGCCGGCCCCGACGCGGTCTTCGGCAACCCCGAACCGGGCCTGGGCATCCTCGCCGCCGCCGGCGCCTGCCGGCTCCTGCCCGCACTGGTCGGCGAATCCGTCGCCAAGCAGATCCTGTTCGCCGGCCACCGCCTCGACGCCCGCGCGGCGTTGGCCGCGGGACTGGTCATCGACGTCGTCCCCGCCGACGAACTCCTCGACCGCGCGCACGCCCTGCTGGACCGCATGGCGCGCTCCTCGGCCCTCGCCCTGCGGCTGACCAAACTCGTCGTCGACGCGCCCGGCGCCCATCCGATCGCCGACGACCTGGCCCAGGCCGTGCTCTTCGAGAGCCAGGACAAGAAGGACCGGATGACCCGCTTCCTGGACGCGAGGAGCCGCACATGAGCCCCACCCCACCGGCGCCGCCCGCCGTGGTCGGCGTGATCGGCGGCGGCCGCATGGGCGCCGGCATCGCGCAGACGTTCGCAGCCGCCGGCTCCTCGGTCACCATCGTCGAGAGCAGCCCCGACACCGCCGCCGCGGCCCGCGCACGCATCGCCGCCGGCCTGGAACGCGCCGCCGCACGCGGCACCCGCACCGAACTTGCCGCACACGTGCTCGCCCGGGTGAGCACGGTCGACGCGGTCGAACACCTGCCCGCGCACGCCGACCTGGTCGTGGAGGCCGTCCCCGAGGACGCCGCCCTCAAGGCCCGCCTGCTCGCCGCCGCCGAACGCGTCGTCGGTGCGGGCACCGTGCTGGCCACCAACACCAGTTCGCTGTCCGTCACCGACCTCGCCGCGGCCCTGACCCGGCCCGGCCGCTTCCTGGGCATGCACTTCTTCAACCCGGTCCCCGCCTCCGCACTCGTCGAACTCGTCCGCGCCCCCGACACCACCGCCGACGTGCTCGCCCGCGCCCTGGACTGGACCCACGCCCTGGGCAAACAGGACGTCGTCGTCAACGACTCGCCCGGATTCGCCAGCAGCCGATTGGGCCTGGCTCTGGGTCTGGAGGCGATCCGCATGGTGCAGGACGGCGTCGCCGCCCCCGAGGCCATCGACGACGCCATGCGACTGGGCTACCGGCACCCGATGGGCCCGCTGCGCCTGACCGACCTGGTCGGCCTCGACGTGCGCCTGGCCATCGCCGAACACCTGCACGCCACCCTCGGCGAGCGCTTCGCACCGCCCCGACTCCTGCGCGAGAAGGTCGCCCGCGGCGAGTTGGGCCGCAAGACCGGACAGGGGTTCTACGCATGGCCGTGACCGAGACCGTCCCGGACGACGCCCGTGTCGGATACACCCTCGACGGCGACGTCGCCGTGCTCGAACTGCGCCGCCCCGCGGCCGGGAACGCCCTCGACGCGCCGCTGCGCCGCGAACTGCTCGCCGCCGTGCGTCGGGTGCGCGAGGACGGGACCAGGGTTCGCGCGGTCCTGCTCGCCGCCCGGGGCCGGCACTTCTGCGTCGGCCAGGACCTCAAGGAACACGCCCGCGCCCTGGAGCACGACCCCGCATCCGCCTTCGCCATCGTGCGTGCGCAGTACAACCCGCTGGTGAGCGCGCTGCACGCGCTGCCCCAACCGGTGGTCGCCGCCGTCGAGGGCGCCTGCGTCGGCGCCGGACTGGGCCTGGCGCTGTGCGCGGACCTGCGGGTCGCGGCCGAGAGCGCCCGCTTCGCCACCGCCTTCACCGGGATCGGCCTGGCCGCCGACACCGGCGTCAGCGGCGCACTGGCCCGCGCGGTCGGGCCCTCGCAGGCGGCGGCCCTGATGCTCCTCGACGAACGGCTCGACGCCGAGGCCGCCCGCCGCTGTGGCCTCGTGCACCGCGTCGTGCCCGACGGTGCCGCGACCGCCGAGGGTCTGACCCTGGCCCGACGCCTGGCCGCCGGACCGACCGCCGCCTACGCCGAGGTCAAGGCGCTGCTGCGACCCGCGGAATCCGCGGCCCCGGCCGACGTGCTCGAACGGGAGGCGGCGGCCCAGGAGCGACTGGGCCGCACCGAGGACCACCGCGCGGCGGTACGGGCCTTCCTGGCGGGCGACCGGCCCACCTTCCACGGACACTGACTCACCCCGGCGCCCCGTGCGGGCTCCGGTTTCGCCACATCATGGATCGAACGAACGGTCGGTAGGGAATCTTTCGATGGCCACACCACCCACCACCCCACCACCCGCACCCGACGTGCCCCCGGACCTCGCCCGACACTTCGAGGCCACCCTCGCCAGGGACCAGCGCATCGAACCCCGCGACTGGATGCCCGACGGCTACCGCCGGACCCTGATCCGCCAGATCGCCCAACACGCGCACTCCGAGATCATCGGCATGCAGCCCGAAGGCGAATGGATCACCCGCGCCCCCTCCCTGCGCCGCAAGGCCATCCTGCTCGCCAAGGTCCAGGACGAAGCGGGCCACGGCCTCTACCTGTACTCCGCCGCGGAAACCCTCGGCGCCGACCGCGCCGACCTGACCGCACGCCTGATCGACGGCCGCCAGAAGTACTCCTCGATCTTCAACTACCCCACCCTGAGCTACGCCGACGTCGGCGTCATCGGCTGGTTCGTCGACGGCGCCGCCATCTGCAACCAGGTCCCGCTGTGCCGCAGTTCCTACGGGCCCTACGCACGCGCCATGGTCCGCGTGTGCAAGGAGGAGTCCTTCCACCAACGCCAGGGATACGAACAACTGGCCACGATGATGCGCGGCACCGAAGCCCAGCGCGCCATGGTCCAGGACGCGGTCGACCGCTGGTGGTGGCCCTCCCTGATGATGTTCGGCCCGCCCGACGACGACTCGCCCAACTCCGCCCAGTCGATGGCCTGGAAGATCAAGCGCCACACCAACGACGAATTGCGCCAACGTTTCGTCGACATGACGGTGCCTCAGGCACGCGCCCTCGGCGTGACCCTGCCCGATCCGCGGCTGATCTGGAACCCCGACCGCGGACACCACGACTTCGGCACCCCCGACTGGGCCGAACTGCAACGCGTGATCCGCGGCGACGGTCCCTGCAACAGTCGGCGCATCCGACGACGCAAGGCCGCCCACGAGGACGGCGCCTGGGTCCGCGAAGCAGCGAGCGCCCACGCGGCCAAACACACCACCCCGACAACCACCCCGACCGGAGCAGCGGCATGAACGACACCCCCACCCGGGCCGACTGGCCCCTCTACGAGGTGTTCGTGCGCGGCAAGCGCGGCCTCAACCACGTCCACGTCGGCTCCCTGCACGCCGCCGACGACCGCATGGCCCTGACCCACGCCCGCGACCTGTACACCCGCCGCAACGAGGGCGTGAGCATCTGGGTGGTGCGCTCGCGGCACATCACCGCCTCCAGCCGGGACGAGAAGGACCCCTTCTTCGCCCCCAGCGCCGACAAGGTCTACCGCCACCCCACCTTCTACGACATCCCCGACGACGTCCCCCACATCTGAGGAGCAGGTCATGCCCGACGACCACCTCCACCCGTCCCTGGCCGACGGGGACGGCGGCGACGCCCGCTGGGCCTTCGGCACCGGCTTCGAGGATCCCCTGCACGGCGTGGACACCACGCTGCCCGCACACGTGGACGCCGCCGAACTCGCCGCGTGCTGCCTGGCGCTGGCCGACGACGCCCTGATCGGCGCCCAACGCCTGGCCGAATGGACCACCCGCGCTCCCGAGTTGGAAGAGGAGCTGGCCCTGGCCAACATCGCCCTCGACCTGCTCGGCCAGGCACGCCTGCTCTACGCCCGCTGCGGCCGGGCCGACGGCAGCGGTCGGGACGAGGACGCCTACGCCTACCTCCGTGACCCGGCCGACTTCCGCAACGTACGCCTGGCCGAACTCCCCAACGGTGACTTCGCGTTCACCATCGCCCGGCTGCTGCTCCTGTCCACCTGGCGACTCGCGCACCTCACCCGGCTCGTGGCATCCCCCGACCCGGTGCTCGCGGCCATCGCCGCCAAGGGCGTCAAGGAACTGACCTACCACCGCCAGTACGCCGCCGAGTGGACGGTGCGGCTGGGCGACGGCACCGAGGAGTCGCACCGCCGCATGCACACCGCACTGCACGAAGTCGCCCCCTGGCTGCCCGAGTTGCACGAGGCGCACGACGCACGCGAGGAAGTCGGGACGGTCCTGCGCCAGGTGCTGGACGCCGCCGGCCTGGCCGTCCCGCCCGACGCCGCGCCGATGCCCGGCCACGGCAGAAACGGCGAACACACCGAGCATCTGGCCCCACTCCTGGACGAGTTGCAGGGCCTGGCCCGGGCCCACCCGGGAGCGACATGGTGACCGCAGACGTCGCGTCGGACGTCCGCCGCGCCCGACACATCGCCGCACAGGTCCCCGACCCCGAACTGCCCGCCCTGACCCTGGCCGACCTCGGCGTGCTGCGCGACGTCGAGATCACCGCGGACGGAACCGTCGTCGCCGGCCTCACCCCCACCTACTCCGGGTGCCCGGCCATGGCCGAGATGCGCGCCGAGGTCGCCACCCGCCTGCACGCCGCCGGATTCGCCCGCGTCGAGATCCGCACCGTCCTGGACCCGCCGTGGAGCACCGACCGCATCACGGCCGCCGGGCGCCGCAAACTCGCCCGCTACGGCATCGCCCCGCCCGGCGGCGCACCGCGCCCCGCCGCGGGCCCCGTCCCCCTGGACCTGCTGCCGACCCGCCGCCGCGTGTCCTGCCCGCACTGCGGTTCGGCGGAGACCGAGGAAACCTCCCGCTTCGCCGCCACCGCCTGCCGGGCACTGCGCCGCTGTCTCGCCTGCCGTGAGCCGTTCGAGCACATGAAGGAGATCTGATGCAGGACCCGACGACCACGATCTCCGGCACCGCGCCGTCGCCCGCCCGTCGGCGTCCGCGCTTCCACCGTCTGCGCGTCGCAACGGTCGAGCGGCTGTGCGAGGACGCCGCCGCGGTCGCCTTCGACGTGCCCGAGGACCTGGCCGACACCTTCGCCTTCGTCCCCGGCCAGTCGCTCACGCTGCGCCGCGAGATCGACGGCGTGGACGAACGCCGCTCCTACTCCATCTGCTCCGCCGCCGGCACCCGACCGCGCATCGGCGTACGCGTCGTACCCGGCGGACTGTTCTCCTCCTGGCTCGTGCACGACGTGCGACCCGGCGACAGCGTCGAGGTGATGGCACCGACCGGCACCTTCACCGCCGACGTGTGCACCCCCGCGCACCACGTGCTGATCGCCGCGGGCTCCGGCATCACCCCGATGGTGTCGATCGCCGAATCGGTGCTCGCCGCCCACGACAGCTCGCGCGTCACCCTCCTGTACGGCAACCGCCGCACCGACACGGTGATGTTCGCCGACGACCTGGCCGACCTGAAGGACCTGCACCCGGCACGCTTCGAACTCGCCCACGTGCTGTCCCGGGAACCCCGCGAGGCGGACCTGTTCTCCGGCCGCCTCGACCACGACCGCCTCCTGGCCCTGATCGACGGCCTGGTCGACGTCGACCGCGCCGACCACTGGTGGTTGTGCGGCCCCCACGGCATGATCCGCGACGCCCGGCGCGCCCTGGCCACCCTCGGTGTGCCCGACGAACGCATCCACCAGGAACTGTTCTTCGCCGACGACACACCGCCCCCGGCCGTCCACCGCGAGGACGCGAAGGCGGACGGACCGGTCAGCCGGGTGACCATCGTGCTGGACGGCCGCTCCACCGTCGCCGACCTGCCCCGCGACACCAGCATCCTGGACGGGGCCGGCCGGCTGCGCCCGGACATGCCGTTCGCGTGCAAGGGCGGCGTATGCGGCACCTGCCGGGCTCTCGTCCGCGACGGCGCGGCGGACATGCGCCGCAACTACGCCCTGGATCCGGCGGAAACCGAGGCCGGCTACGTCCTGACCTGCCAGACGTACCCCGGTTCCGACACGCTGACCGTCGACTTCGACACCTGAGGGCGGCAGCCCCGGCCGCCCGCGGCGGTCAGCGTGCAGACGTGCCGCCGTCCAGCCGGCGCCGACCGGATCCCCGGACGTTCCACGGCAGCCCACCGGCACGGCCCGACCGCACGCCCCGAAACGCCGGGGACCTCGGACTCCGCGATTCGTCCGCGGAGTCCGAGGTCCCTGTCACACGCGGTCACCCGCTGCGCCGCCGGCGTCGGCGACGGCCCGGCCGGGCGAGGTCGACCGGATCCGATCGACGCCGCGGGCGCACCCGGGTGGCGCCGCGCGCCCGGCTAGCGGCCGGACGCGCCGCCGCCGGTGGTCGAAGCAGCCGGTGTCAGCAGGGGATCGCGAGATCGATGGTCACCGGCCGCGCCGGCCACTGGTAGGAATCCACGCTGAAGCTGCCGTGCACCGTCGAACCGCACGGCACGGTGCCGCCCACGCCGGTGACCTTGATCGTCGTGTAGTGGAAGAGCGCGTCCTGATTCACCGCGCCGAGCGAGACGCCGGCCACGTTGCCGGACAGGCGCAGGGTCAGCGGCTGCGGCTGCTGCGGCGGACTGCCGGGGGACGGCGGGCCGGCAAGGCCGACCTGACCGAAGAGGCGGACGGTGTCACCGGTGATCTCGGCGCAGACCTTGGTCGACAGACCGGACTGGAGCCCGGAGGCGCCGCAGGTCACGGTGGTCGGGGCGGGGTCGGCGGCGGCGACCGGTGCGGTGGCGATGACGCTCAGGCCGGCTATGCCTATTGCTGCCGCGGTCGTCATGAACTTCATGGGAGGCCTCCGATGTCGTGGCACCCGGAGTCGGGTGCTCTTGATGAGGTGTGACATTTCACATCTCACATGGCACATCATGGCATGACGATGAGTCGTCTCGTGGCCTCGAAGGGTGAACATCGACGTGATCTGCGTTACATGGAGTCGGCGATGCCTGACTTTCGGTCACGCGCGGCGCTCCCGTGGCCGAAAGGTCGCCGGTGCCCGTGAACGTCGGGATCCACGCACAATCCCTGACACACCTCGTCAGGGATGGTCGGCATGATCGTCCGCATGACCAACACACTGACGGGCAAGGTGGCACTGGTTGCGGGCGCGACGCGCGGTGCCGGGCGGGGGATCGCCACTCAGCTGGGCGCGGCGGGAGCCACCGTGTACGTGACCGGCCGCAGCACACGATCCGAACGCTCGGAGATCGACCGCGACGAGACGATCGAGGAGACCGCCGAACGCGTCACCGCCGCAGGCGGACAGGGAATCGCGGTACGGGTGGACCACCTGGAACCGCAGCAGGTCGCCGCACTGGTCGCCCGCATCGACCGCGAACAGGGCCGCCTGGACGTGCTGGTGAACAACATCTGGGGCGGCGAACTGCTCTTCGGCTGGAACGAGAAACTGTGGGAGCACTCGCTCGACGACGGCCTGCACATCCTGCGCCTGGCGATCGACACCCACATCATCACCAGCCACCACGCGCTGCCCCTGATGATCCGCGAACCGGGCGCCCTGGTCGTCGAGATCACCGACGGCACCGCCCGGTACAACGCCGAGAACTACCGCATCTCGCTCTTCTACGACCTGGCCAAGACGTCGGTGAACCGTCTCGCGTTCGCGCAGTCGAAGGAACTCGCCGAATACGGCGCGACCGCACTGTCGCTGACGCCGGGCTGGATGCGCTCGGAGATCATGCTCGACGCCTTCGGCGTCACCGAGGAGACCTGGCGCGACGCACTCGGCAAGCAACCCCACTTCGCCATCTCCGAGACCCCGGCCTACATCGGACGCGCGGTCGTCGCCCTGGCCGCGGATCCCGAACGGGCCCGCTGGAACGGCCGATCCCTCTCCAGCGGAGAACTCGCCCACGAATACGGCTTCACCGACCTCGACGGCAGCCGGCCCGACGCCTGGCGCTACATGGTCGAAGTCCAGGACGCCGGCAAGCCCGCCGACACCACCGGTTACCGCTGACCCGCACACCCCCTCGCCCACCGGAGGCGCCGATGCGTCACCTCGGTGGGCGTTGGGGATCGCCGGTGCTCAGGCGCGGAGGGCGGCGTCGAGTTCGCGGGTGAACTCGCCCACGCGTCCGCCTCCGGAAGGTGCGGCGGGCAGCCGGGCGAGCACCGCGGTGACCGCCGCCGGCGCGTGTTGCCGCGCCCATTCCAGGGTCCCCGCGGTGACGTGCCCGCCCTCTTCGGATGCCAGTTCCTCCGCGCGCGCCGCATGCGCTGCCGCACCGAGGATGTGTTTCACCTGATGGGCGCTCGCCCTGGGGTGCAAAAACGCGGCGGCGGCCGCATGGCTTGCCGCTCGTGCCGCGTCGGCCGCGGCGGGTGAAGCGGCTTCCTGCGCCGCCTTGTACGCCGCCCACGCGCTCTGCCGCAGGGCGCCCGTGCGCCGGCCACCCCCGGCGAAGGCGTCCGCCGCGTCGATGGCGTCGCGAGGACGAGGGTCGGCGGGAAGATTTCGTTCGAAGATCGACAGCACCCTGCGCGCACAATCGGCGGCGTAGCCCGCGATCCCCCGGAGTTCGTCCGTGCTCAGCTCGATCTTGTCCGATTCGGTGGTTGGCACGGGCCGATTCTGCCGCAACATGCCGACTGCTGACGAACTCGCCGGACACGGCCCGGTTCGGGCCGCCCGAGGCACCGGGAGCGCACCGGCGCGGGGTGCCGCCCGGCACCCCGCGCCACGCCCGGGCGCGGTCATCCGTCCAGGAAGCGCAGCAACTCCTCGGTGACGAAACGGGGGTTCTCCTCGACGAGCCAGTGCCCCGCGTTCGGCACATCCACCGCGCGCACGATGTTGGTCATGCGTGAGGCCAGGGTGGCCCGGATCGGGTCGAGCTGCCCCTGTGCGGTCATGAGCAGGGTCGGGACACCTGTCGGTGCCACCGCCGTGGTGTCGCGGACATCCTTGTCCAGAGCGCGGTAGAGCTCGAAGCCGCCCGACAGCACCTCGGGCCGGCGGTAGGTCCGTGCGTACTCGTCGATCTCGGCGTCGGTGAACGGGGATCGCTCCGAGGTGCCGCCGAACGCCGTTCCCCCGAACGAGACTTGGGGGTAGAACAGGGCCAGGTACGCGCGGACGTCGTCGCCGACCACGGTCTCGGGGACCCGGCGCTGGGAGTGGAAGGCGATGTGCCAGCTCAGTGAGCGGTAGGTGCGCGCGTCGATCGCGGGCCCGGGCAGCGGCAGGTCGAGGTAGCCCAGCCGGGCGGTGTCGGCGGGGAACCGACCGGCGTACTGGAACGCCACCGCGGCGCCGAAGTCGTGCCCGACGACGCGGGCGTCGCGCAGCCCGAGACGAACGGCGATCAGGTCGTGCACGTACCGCGCCAGGGTGGCCTTGTCGTAGCCGGTCGGCGTGCCGGTGCTGTCGCCCAGCCCGGGGAGGTCGACCGCGTAGACGGTGTGGTGCTCGGCGAGGGCCGGCATGATCGGCCACCAGCCGAACCAGGTCTGCGGCCAGCCGTGGATCAACACCACGGGCGGGCCGCTTCCGCCGGTCACGTAGTGCATCCGCACGCCGTCGACGTCGGCGAACTCGTGCCGGAAGGTGTTCTTGAACTTCGGATCGTCCCGGGTGGCCGTGGCGTAGGAGGGAACGTCGTCGGGCGACGTGCTGCAGGCGGCGGCGCCGCTCGTCAGCAGGAGGGCGAGGGCGATCGTCGCCACCGTCCGCCCGAATCGCAGGCGGCGGCGCGACGACGGCCGTGGTGCGGGAATCATGGGGTCCTGTCCTGGCGAAGGTGGGGGAGTCGGCGCCCGGTCGTGCCGTCGATCGCTTGCGCGGTGGGCGTCGTGGTCTTCGGGTGGGGGAGCGGCCGGGTCAGGCGGTGCGGCCGATGACCAGGACGTGGTCGGTGACCTCGGCGGTGCGCCCGTCCGGTCCGGTCGCGATCCGGCGGGGTGAGTCGGCCCGCTCCACCGTCCACGCCGCCGGATCCAGGTCGAGGTCCGCGGCGACCTCCCGCGGGGTCGGGTAGCGCACGTCGGGATCCCGGTTCCACGACCACGGCGCGGTGGAGCCGTGGTCGACGACCAGCAGTCGCCCGCCCAGGCGCAGCGCGTACGCGGCCACCCGCAGGATCGTGGCCCGGTCCAGGCCGAAGGGGGTGTGCAGGTAATGGGCGCAGATCAGGTCGAACCGGCCCGACGGGAAGGACTCGTGCAGGTCGTGCCGTTCGGCGACGATCCGGTCGCCCAGGCCGAGCGAGCGGGCGAGGTCGGCGAGCCGTTGGACCGCCACGGCCGAGATGTCGACGGCGGTGACGTGCCATCCCCGGCGGGCGAACCACAGGGCGTCGCCGCCGTTGCCGCATCCCAGGTCGAGTACGTCGCCGGGCGGCAGGTCCGTGACCGTCTCGGCGAGCAGGCCGTTCGGCCGCGGGTCGCGGTCGGCCGGTCGGTCCGCGTAGACGCCGTCCCAGAATGCGACCGCATCACGGGTGTTCATCGAGTCTCCTTCCGTCGGAACACGCTCAGTCTTGCCAGGCGCACCGGATACGGCACGAAAACTTGCGGTTCTGGCAAGATGGATCCGTGGACCCCGAAACGGAAGACGTGCTCGACGCGGTGGGGCCGCGGCTGCGTGCGCTGCGCCGCGAACGCGGCATCACGCTCGCCGACCTCGCGGCGACGACCGGGGTGTCGGAGAGCACCCTGTCCCGACTGGAGGGCGGGCAGCGCCGGGCGACCCTGGAATTGTTGCTGCCGCTGGCCCGGACCTACGACGTGCCGTTGGACGAGCTCGTCGGCGCCCCGCGCACCGGCGATCCGCGGATCCACCTGAAGCCGATCCGGCGGTTCGGGATGGTCTTCGTCCCGCTGTCGCGGCGGCCGGGCGGGACGCAGGCGTTCAAGATGCTCATCCCGGCTCGGCCGGAACCGCTCGAACCGACCCCGCAGACGCACGAGGGTTTCGAGTGGCTGTACGTGCTCAACGGTCGCCTGCGACTGGTGCTCGGCGAGCGCAACCTGACGCTCTCGGCCGGTGAGGCAGCGGAGTTCGACACATCCCTGCCGCACTGGCTGGGCAGCGCCGACGGCGGCGCGGTCGAGCTTCTCATCCTGTTCGGCCTCCAGGGCATCCGCGCGCACGTACGCCCCGGCGGCCCGCATCCGCCGCCCGACGACGAACCGCGGGGGTGAGCCGGATGCGGCGCTCCGTCGCACCCGCCGGTCACAGTGCGGGGCCGGGCGCCTTGCCGAGGTTGGGGAGTTCGACGACGAGGTCGCGCGCGGGTGCCTTGATGTCGACGGGACGGTCGTATTCCGACCAGGTCACCGTGACGGCTCCGGCGTCCGATCCGGGGTCGGGCGAGATCGCCCGGTAGGGCAGTGCCGGCCCGTCGGCCGGGATGTACATCCGTGCGGCATCGTCCGCCTCGGTCTCGGCGAGCACGACCATACGACGCCCGTCGACGAAGGTCTCCTCGCGCCGATCGGCCTTCGCCAACTTGTCCACGACGGTGCGGGGATCGAACGCCTTGGCCGTGGCCGCCATCTTCGACCGCACCGGGTCGTCGGCCGCGGCATGCCCGTACTTGCCCTCCAACGCGGCCACGAGGTCTGCCCGGTTGGGCCCGAGGCGCCGCTGCCAATAGGCGCGCGAAGCCTTGACGTAGAGGTCCCCACCGACGCTGATCATCTCGATGGTGTGGCTCGCCGCCTTGCCGCTGGTGGTGAAGTCGCCGGTCCGCATGTCCAGATGCACGTCGGCGCGAGTGCTCGTGGCTGCCCCCCGAACGTCGGAGATGTGGACGTAGCGAACACCGTTCACCGCCTTGCGCATCCGCTCGTGCAGCGCCTTGTCGCCCAGTCCCGACAGATCCCCGGCGGTCGCATCGGCCAGTTCCACGGCTGCCGAACACCCCGTCAACAACGCCATTCCCACCGCTGCCGCCGTCACCCGCACAACCGAACCCACGTGTGCCATCGACGTCCCCGATCCGTTCCCGCCCCGACCCCACCGACCGCGACTCGCATACATGATCCCGAGTTGCTTCCGACACGTGCGCGCGGGGCCGCCCCCGGGGTCGGTCACCGCCCGACGCCGCGGTGTCCCCGAGTGGCAACCGGCTCCCGGGCGATGCGGCACGATCGGTCCGAGTCCGAAACCCACCCGCCGCCGAGTGCTGCATTCGCGAGGGCCGGGCAGAAGCCGTCCATGGGCACAGCGATGAAGGTCCCGCAGACGCGGGACATGATGGGCGAGGAACTCTCCGGGGACGAGGCGTGGGCGACGCTGCGCCGCTACGGCGGGTGGAAGCTGGTCAGGAACGCGTTCATCCGCTTCCGGTACGCGGACGGGTTCACCCACTCGCGTGCGCTCGCCCTGCAGACGGTGCTGTCGGTGGTTCCGCTGGCGATCGCCGTCGTCGGACTCTCCCGGGTCCTGCACACCGACAAATTCGGCCGGTTCGTCTCCGCCGCACTCGGTCGGCTGTCCACGGGCCCGAGTTCGGCCGTCGTGCAGGACACCCTGCGCGACGCGGGCGAAGGAAGCGCGGTCGCACTGTCCCTCGGACTGCTGTTCTCGCTGGTCAACGTCGCGACCGCGATGAGCCAGATCGAGCGGGGCGCGAACCGCATATACGGCGTCGAACGTGATCGCCCGTTCGCGCGCAAGTACGGCCGCGCCGCGGTGATGACGCTGGTGGTGGGCGTGCCGATCGGGCTCGGCGTGGTGTTGACCGTGGCCGGCCGCGACATGGTCGGGGCCGCCGCCGACGTATACGGCTGGAGCGATACGCAGCGCACGGTGTCGGGCGTCCTGTGCTGGCCGGTGGGTGTCGTGCTCGCGCTGATCTCGGCGTCCGCGGTGTTTCGGTGGTCCCCGCGCCGCAGCCAACCCGGCTTCACCTGGCTGGCGTTCGGGGCGGCCGTCTACCTGGTGCTGTGGGTGCTGCTGACGTGGCTGCTCGGCCTGTACGTCCGGCTCAGCGGCTCCTTCGACTCGGTCTACGGACCCCTCAGCGCGTTCGTGTCGTTGATCCTGTGGGCCTACCTGACCTCGATCGCGCTGTTCCTGGGCCTGGCCTTCGCCGCCCAACTGGAGGCCGTTCGCGCCCACTTGCCCGAACCGGTGAAACCGGACCCCGGCGCTTGAGGATCGCTCCGGAGCCGGACCCCGCAGGCCGACGGCCTCGGTGCGCGGATCCTGCAACTGCTTCGCCACCGAGGTCCGGCGGCCCGGTTCCCGGCCGCCGGACCTCGGCGCCGAACGATCCCGCCGAGGTGGTGGGACGGGCTCAGGCCCGCGCCACCGACTGGGGGAACGCGAACACCTCGTCCGGGTCGTACTGTTGCGAGACGGCCTTCAGGCGCGTCAGGTTCCCGCCGTAGTAGGCGGTACCCCAGTCCGGCAGGTTCGCGTCGATGTAGTTGACGTAGGCGCCCGTCGCGCCGAGCGCTTCGAGTCCGTCCCGGACGGCGTCCACCGCGGCCGTGGCCTCGGCCTGGCCCGCGGGTGTGGTGCTCGCGTAGATCTGCGCCGTGGCCAGCGCCGAGCGGTGCGGAAAGGCCGTCGCGTCGGGGGCGAGCTGCGCGACCGCGCCGCCCATCGAGTCCAGCAGCAGGTCCATCCCGGTACGCCCGGCCATCAGCTGCACCATCCGCTGCGCGTCCAGCGGGGCGGGCAGCACCCGGGAGACGGCGACGAAGGACGAGCGCGGCAACCGCCCGCCCTCGAACGTCGGATGGCACTGCGCGATGGTGTCGTTCGCGCAGCCGGCCATGTACTTCATCGCGTCCAGGTAGCTCTTGGCCTGCACGCTGCGCGAGCTCGGCTGCGTCGAGGCGGCGGCGATCAGCCGGTCCAGGAGCGGGTTCAGCCCGTCGCCGGTGCCGACATAACAGCCGCCCACCCGACAGGTCGGCGGCGTGCCGCCGGAGACCACGCAGTTCGACCACAGTTCCGGCGGCGCGTCCGCGATCCACTGCTGCCATGCCCCGATCACCGAGGCGGTGGCAGCGGCCGGGAAGCGCAGCGAGAAGACGGTGAGCGCGGGCGCCGGCTCGGTGCTGAAGGTGAACCGGGTGACCACGCCGAAGTTGCCGCCGCCCCCACCGCGCAGCGCCCAGTACAGGTCCGGCTCGGAGCACTCGGAGGCGGTGAGCACCCGCGCGTCGGCGGTGACCACCTCCGCCGAGACCAGCCGATCGCAGGTCAGTCCGTACTTGCGGGTCAACACCCCGATCCCGCCGCCCAGGGCCAGCCCGCTGACCCCCACCGTCGGGCAGGAGCCGGCCGGCATCAGGCGCCCGGCCTGCGCGAGCGCCGCGTAGACCTCGATCAGCCGGGCCCCCGCGCCGACCCGCACCGTCCCGTCGGGCTGCACCTGGACCTGCGCCATCGGTCGCAGATCCATCACCAGGCCGCCGGTGGGCACGCTGTACCCGAGGTAGCTGTGCCCGCCGCTGCGCGCGGCGATCGGCACGCCGTGTCCACGGGCCGCGTCCAGGCAACTCTGCACATCCGCCGCGGAGGTGCACCGGGCCACCGCGGCCGGCAGTTGATCGTCGTACAGCTCGTTGTATCCGAGCCGGGCCACGCCGTACCCCTGGTCCTGCGGCAGCAGCAGCCGCCCGTCGAGCCGCGCCTTCAACGCCGTCCAGTCCGGCGGCTCGGCCACAGCCCCGGACACCCGCCGCCCGGCAACGCCCGGCCCCGGCCGCCCGCCGAACACCGGCGCTGCGCCCCGCGTCGTCCCTGCGGCTGCCGCACCCGTCACCGCCATGGCACCGCCGACACCCAAAGCGGCCAAAAACGCGCGTCGATCGATCGTCATGTGCTCACATCTCCCGGCGACCCGTGCGCACCGCGTGCCGGCAGCGCAGCCCTGCATCGTTGCCATCCTTACCCGGGAGCCTGCCGATGGCGCGCGCGGTTGCGCCCATCGGTGGACGACACGCGAGCCGATGACGCGCCGTCTCCGGCCCGGCGCCGGCCGATTCGGAGAGGAGGGCGAGACGCGGGTGGGCCACCTCGGTGCGGTGCGCCAGTGCCGAGGTCTCCAGCGCGAACGCCGCCAGCGCCGCGCTTCGCGGGTCCCCGGGTTCGGCTCCGACGGCTTCGGTGATCGCCCGGGCGAGGGCGTCCTGATGGCGCATCCACATGCGGTGGGCGTATGCCCCGCTCCATCGAAGCCGCCGAAGGAGCGGCCGAAGGCATCGACGACGCCTTCGGCCCGGACAGCGCCGAACAGGTTTTGGCCCACATGACCACCCGCCGCTGACCCACGACGGCGCCCCTCGTTCCCGGCCGGCGCGCGGACACCGCCCGGCCCCACCTCCCGCCCGCCGAAGGCGGTTGCTCGGGCAGGTGTTCGCGGGCGATCAACCGCCCCATGGCCTCCAGCAGCGGGGTCCACGGGAGGACCCCGAGCGGGCGGTCGACGCGGCCTTCGACCTGCTGGAGCGCGGCTGGTCCGCCGGCTGACCGCCATGCGCCGTGAGCCGTGCGCCGTGAGCCGTGCGCCGCGAGCCATGCGCCGCGAGCCATGCGCCGCGAGCCACGCACCGCGCAAGGGACACGAGTGGGTCCACGTCCCGGCCGGACGTCTCCGCCCGCTCCGCGGCGACCGGACCCGGTCCCACCGGCCGGCTAGGCTTCCCTCGCCGCCGCCTGCGCCGCCTGCGCCGCCGCACCGGCGCGGGCGGTGACCGCGGCCTTCGCGTCGGCGCCGATCAGGTCCATGTTGATCGCCGCTGCGGTCTGCACCCCCGACGCCACGGCGACCGGGACCGAGGCCATCAGGTCCGTGACGTTGCCCGCCGCCCACACTCCCTCGACGCCGGTGAACCCGCCCGGCTCGACGACCAGTTGTACGCCGACGCCCATCGGATGTTCGTCCACCGCAAGGCCCAGCTCGGCGAGGAAGCCGGCGCATGCCACGAACCGCGGCGCCACCACGAGGGCGTCCGTCGCGACCGACTCGCCCGAGGCCAGACGTACGCGCGCCGCCCGGCCCCGGTCGTCGACCTCCAGAGCGCGGACCTCGCCGTCGACCACGTCGACGTCGAGTGCGGCCAGTTGTTCCCACTGCTCGTCGGTCGGATCACCGCCGGTGTGCAGGAACAACGTCACGTCGGACGTCAACTGCCGGAACATCAGCGCCTGATGGATCGCCGCCGGGCCGGTGGCCAGTACGCCGACCGCCGCATCGCGCACCTCCCACCCGTGGCAGTACGGGCAGTGCAACACGTCGCGTCCCCACAGCTCCGCGAGCCCGGGGACGTCGGGCAGCTCGTCCACCAGGCCCGTGGTCACCAACACGCGCCGCGCCCGGGTGCGCACGCCGTCCTCGGTCGTCACCACCAGGTGCGCGCCCTCGCGACGCACCCCCGAGACCCGGCCGGACTCGACGCGCCCACCGTAGGAGGCGACCTCCTCCCGCCCCAGCCGCAGCAGTTCCAGCGGCGCGATCCCGTCCCGCGACAGGAAGCCGTGCGCCGCGGCGGCCGGAGCGTTGCGCGGCTCACCCGCGTCGATCACCAGCACCGACCGACGCACCCGCGCCAGGGTCAGCGCGGCCGACAGTCCCGCCGGGCCACCCCCGATCACCACGACGTCCCACACCCGATCATTCGTCTGCACCAACGTGTTCTCGCTCATGCGGACCACCTTGCGACCCCACCGGTCCCACGGCAAACCTTCATGCCGTTTCGGCAACGAGGGGACGATCGGCGATCGCCGCCGTGCCCGGTACCCCCGGGGGACGCGACCAGGCGAGGCGGTTCGGGGCGGGGCTACTCCTCGATACCCAGGCTCCGGGCCGCGCTCCGGTACGCGCCGGGCGTCCGGCCCATGGTCTGGGCGAACGTGTCGATGAACGCGCTGGTCGTGGCCCAGCCGCAGCGGCGGGCCGTTGCGGTGACGGTGGCGCCCTCGGCCAGTTGGATCATGGCGTGGAAGACCCGGGTGTTGGTACGCCACCGGGGATAGGTCGTGCCGAACTCGGTGCGGAAGAGCCGGGTGAGAGTCCGCTCGCCCACGCCGACGTGGCGGGCCAGCCAGGCAATGGTTCGGGGCCGGCTCAGATCGTCCTCGACCACCCGGCAGGCGTGGGCCAGGCGCGGGTCCCGCGCCGTCGGCAGGGTCAGCGGGCGGACGTGGGCACGGCGCAGCCGATCGTTGAGCACCGCCCGGAGTCGCCGCAACTCCGGTGCCGGCAGGTCCGGTTCGGTACAGGCGATGAAGAGTTCCCGAAGCAGCCCGTCCACGGCCAAAACGGTGGGCGAGTCGACGGCCAAAGGGGCGTCACCCGAGGCAAAGCCGAGGGTGTGCACGGAGCTGTGCCCGTAGACCCGGTGCTCGTGCCACATCCTCGCCGGCATCCAGACGGCACGATCCGGGCAGGCCACCCAGGCGCCCTGCTCGGTCCGGATGGCGAAAACCCCGGAGCTGACGTAGATGAGCTGGTGGTAGTCGTGCCGGTGGCGGTCGATGAAGTCGCCGGCGGCGTGGTCATGGGCCGTCGAGGGCGCGATCGACAGGTGATGGCGGTTCTGCGACACAAGTAGGCAGATTAATGGAAGCAAGCCATCGGGACGTCATGACAGCGTGACGTCATGAGCACAGCACCGGGGGTTTCGGGTAGCCGACGGCATCGTCCCTGCCCGTGGCCGGGACCACTCGCCCGCCACGGGACGACATCGGGAACGGCAGCCCGGTGACGGTGTCGAACGAGCCGAAGCCTCGCGCGGGCCTGCTTGCCCGGATGCGCCGCGCGGCCGTGGACACGCGACCGCTTGCCGTCCCGGCCTATCGGCGCGTCCTGTTCGGTCAGGGCGCCTCGCTGGTGGGAACGATGGTCACCGAGGTCACCGTCCCGGTCCAGATCTATTCGATGACGCACTCGTCGTTGTACGTGGGCCTGGCCGGACTCGCCGGATTCGTGCCCATCGTGGTGTTCGGCCTGTACGGCGGTGCCATCGCCGACGTGGTCGACCGCCGGCTGCTGTGCCTGTGGTCGTCGCTCCTGACCTGGGCGGTGACGATCGCGCTGCTCGCCCAGACGCTCCTGAACGCCCGGTCCGAGGTCCTTCTGCTGGTCCTGGTCGCCGTCCAGGGAGCCGGCTTCGCCACCGCCTCCTCGGCGCGTGGCGCCATCATCCCGCGCATCGTGCCGTACGAGATGATTCCCGCGGCCAACACGCTGAGCTTCACGGTGAGCAACATCGGCCAGATCCTGGGGCCGCTCGTCGCGGGTGTTCTCCTCACCTTCCCGCACGGGTTCGCCTATGCCTACGGCGCCGACGCACTGCTGTTCACCGTCTCCCTCTACTCGACGTTCCGGCTGCCTGCGATCAAACCGGCGGGTGCCGCGGCCGGTAGCGGAGTGCTCGCCGTGCTGGAGGGCCTTCGCTTCATCGGCGGCAGCCCGGTGCTCCTGATGTCGTTCGGCGTGGACATTGCCGCCATGGTGCTGGCGATGCCGAACGCCCTCTTCCCCGAGGCCGCCGCCACCCGCTTCCACGGTGGAATCGGGCTGCTGTACTCGGCCGTCGCCATCGGATCCCTGCTGGCCGGGTTGTGCAGCGGGTGGATCGCGGGTGTGCGACGCCAGGGCGTCGCGCTCACCTTCGCGGTGGTCGGCTGGGCAACCGCCATCACCCTGGCCGGCTTCACCCACGCACTCTGGCTCGCCGTCGTCTTCCTCATGCTCGCCGGCGCCGCCGACCTGGTGAGCGCGGTCTACCGGCAGACGATCCTGCAGACCTGGGCCCCGGACGAGATGCGCGGCCGCATGCAGGGCGTCTTCACCGTCGTGGTGGCCGGCGGCCCCCGCCTGGGCGACCTGCGCGCGGGAGCCATGGCGGCGGCCACGACCCTCGGCATCGCCTGGTCGGGCAGCGCCATGCTCTGCATCGTCCTGGTCATCCTCGGCAGCCTCGCGGTGCGCCCGTTCTGGCGCTACGACGCCTACGAGAACCACAATCCGGGCGAGCGGCACCCGGAGAGCGACCCGGATACACCCGGCCCGGCGGTCCCGGAGCAGGAGACGCCCGCAAGGCCCGCCCGATGAAGCGCCGGGTCGCGGTCGGCGGGGGCGGTGCCCGCGTTCAGGTGACCTGGAGACCGATGATGCACGTGTCGTCGTCGGTGTCGGCCCGGCTGTGCGTGAGGATTCGATCGAGCCGGTCCTCGACGGTGGCGGCCTCGGTGCGAGCGGTGACCAGGAGTTGCTCCAGGGATTCCTGTAGGGAGCGGTCCCTGCGCTCGATGAGGCCGTCCGTGTACATCAGCAGGGTGTCGTCGGGGGCCAGGCGGACCTCGTCCTCGTCGTAGATCACGTCGGCGAAGGCGCCCAGCAGCGGGCCCTCCAACAGCGGCAGGGTCTGTGCCTGGTGGGCGCGGATCAGCACCGGGGGCAGGTGGCCGGCGCGGGCCCACCGCATGACGCGTGTGCTCGGATCGTAGAGGCCGCAGATGGCCGTGGCGGTGACGCGGTCCGTCAGGTGGTGGGCGACCATGTTCAACCAGGCGAGGAGTTGGGCGGGTCCGGCTCCGGTGATCGCCAGGCCGCGCAGTGCGTTGCGCAGCACGATCATGCTGGTGGCGGCGTCGATGCCGTGCCCGGCGACGTCGCCCACGCACAGCAGGATGTGGCCGGAGGGCAGGATCACCACGTCGTACCAGTCGCCGCCGACGGCGGCGTCGGATGCGGCGGGTCGGTAGCGGACGGCGACGTTCAGGCCCGTGACGGCCGGTGGCGTGTGCGTCGGCGGCATGATGGCGTGCTGCAATTGCCGGGCCAGGCGGTCGTGTTCGGTGGCCTGTTGCTCGGAGTGGGCGAGTCGGTCGCGGGTGACCGCGAGGGCGACCTCCGTCCAGTGCTGGGCGGAGACGTCCTGGTAGGCCCCGCGTACCGCGATCAGCCGTCCGTGGCTGTCCAGGACGGGTTCGGCGATGACGCGGATGCGTCGGGTCACGCCGTCGACGCGTTCGAGGCGGAAGGCGACCGTGGCGTTGCGGTGGAGGGACAGCAGGGTGCGCAGGAAGCGATCGAGCGCGGCGCCGTCGTCGGGGTGCGCACGCAGGGGCAGGTCCCGCAGGGAGATGGGGGCGGCCGTGTGCGGAAGTCCGTGCAGGGCGAACAGGGATTCGCTCCAGGCGATCCGTCCGGTGCGCGTGTCCTCCTCGAATCCGCCTATGCGGCCCAGTCGTTGGGCGTGTTGCAGGAGGTTCGCCAAGCGGGCGCTGGCGTGTTCGATGCGCCAGATGAGCAGGACGGCGTCGCCCTGACGAGTGGCGGCCACGTCGGCGGTCGCGTCGAGCGGCACCTGGTCGACGAGTGCGGTCAGGGTCACGCGTTCGGCGCGGTAGGGCTCTCCCGTCGCGTAGACGCGTTCGATGATGTCGTACAGGCCACGGGGGTTCGCGGCCAGCGGGTACGCCTCCAGCAGAAGCGAACCCGAGACCAGGCCGGCGGGTCGGCCGGCGGGATCGACGAAGCGTCGGTTGGTGTGGTGGACGCGGAAGTCGGCAAGGCGTCCGTCTTCGTCGAGATGGGGCACCAGGACCATGGCGGAGTCGTGCAGGCAGTCGGCGATGTCGACGAGTTCGACCGGTCCGGGGTCTGCCGGGCGGGACCCGGCCGTGGCCCGGGTCGGCGAACTCACCTCCAGCGTGTGGGCGCTCAGTTCGGCCAGTGCTTCGATCTGGCGTCGGACCCGTGCGGGTTGTGCGGGCAGGGTGTGCGGCCAGCAGATTTCCAGGATTCCGTGGACCCGGCCGCCGGTGCCGGCGGGTACGGCGGCGCGGGCGCCGGTGAGGTGGTGTTGGCCGATGGAGGGAACACCGGCTTCGGCCAGGGCAGGAATCCAGACCCAGTCCAGATCGGCCAGCGCACGGCGGGCCACGGTGGCGACGCCGGGCGGGACGTGGCGCCATCGGGTGGCCTCGTGCTCGGCGAATCCCGCGCTGCCGGCCAGGGTCAGCGACCCGTCGGAGGCGACGGCCCAGACGGCGACGGCGGTGGCGCCCAGCGGTGCCAGGGCGTGTTCGAGCAGCGAGCGGGCGACGGCCTCGGTGTCGGTGGCGGCCCACGCGCCGCTCTCCGCCGTGCGCAGTCGCATCCCCACCGAGTCGGGGCCGGACGGAGCGGGCCGGCCGGTGTCGTTGACGAAGTCGCGGGCGGCCTCGGTGAGGCGGTCGGCGGCGGTGCGGTTGATGATGTCGGCCGCGAGTTCCATCTCGGATACGCCCGCCCGGCGGGCGAGCACGGTGAGTTGGCGGGCGGCCTGGGTGGGGCTGCAACGCAGGCGCTCGACCAGGATGCCCTTGGCGAGTTCGATCAGTGCCCGGCCGTCGGCGGCGGCGTGGGCGGCCTTGACCTCGCGGCGCAGGCGCTCGACGGTCGCGGCCAGTCGTCCCACCGCGGAAAGGGACTGCCATTGCCGACGGACCTTCGGCGCGGCGGTGGGCGGGGGATCGTGAGCGTCCTGCGACCGTCGTCCCGTCGGGGCATCCGGATCGGGCTGCGGCGCATCGGGGGCCGGGTCGGGTGCCCGGTGTCGCGGCGGGTCGGTGCTCATCGTGTGCTCGGCTTCTCGTGGACGGGCGTGGGAGTGCCGGCGCGGTTCACCGCGAGGCGAGGTGATGGTTCAGCACGCTGAGCAGGTTGTCGGTGTCCACGGGTTTGGTGACGTAGCCGCTGGCCCCCGAGGCCAGGCTCTTCTCCCGGTCGCCGGGCATGGCCTTGGCGGTGACGATCACGATGGGCAGGTCGGCGTACCGGGGCATGCCGCGGATCTCCGCGGTGGCCGCGTAGCCGTCCATTTCGGGCATCATCACGTCCATGAGGACCAGGTCCACCTCGGGATGCGCGAGCAGGGCGGCGATGCCCTGGCGGCCGTTCTCGGCGTGCAGGACCCGGATGGAGTGCAATTCGAGGATGCCGCTGAGGGCGTAGAGGTTGCGGGGGTCGTCGTCGACCACCAGCACGGTGCGTCCCGCGAGGGTTCCGTCGATCGGGGAGGGCGCGAGGTGGGTCGGTTCCGCGACGCGGACCAGCGGGAGTACGTCGCCGGGCTGTTCCGCGGACAGGTGCAGTGCGATGCGTTCGCGGAGTTCGTCCAGCCCGGAGAGCAGTTCCAGGGGTTGGACCTCGGCGCGTGACTGCAGCGCGCGTTCCTGATCCTGGGGCAGGCGCCTGCTGTTGTGGCCCAGGACCGGCACGTTCGCGGAGGCGGAGTCGGCGTCCAGTGCCTCCAGCAGGGTCAGGGCCTGGCCTCCCGGCATACTCAGGTCCAACACGATGCAGTGACACGCTTCGGCGGCCAGGGCCGCGGCCGCCTCCTGTGCGTCGACGACGGTCAACACGTCGGCGCCGGGCCGCGTCCCGCCGTCGTGGCCGCCGGCGGCGAGGTCGGCCACCGCGCTCTGGGCGACCAGGCTCAGCAACCCGTGCGGCTGCTCCTCGACCACGAGTACGCGCCGGTGCGCCGGCGGCTCGACCGGCGGCAACGGCCGGCGGGGGGTGTCACGGTCGGCCGGGTGCGGTGTCTCCTCCGGGGCCGACCGGGTCTCGGAGGCGGCGTGCACCACGGGCAGGTGGAGGGTGAAGACGCTGCCCTGTCCGGGGACGCTCTCCGCGGTGATCGCGCCACCGAGCAGATGGGCGATCTCCCGGCTGATGGACAACCCCAGGCCGGTGCCGCCGTATTTGCGACTGGTGGTGCCGTCGGCCTGTTGGAACGCGCCGAAAATGGTCTCCAACTGGTGCTCTGGGATGCCCGCCCCGGTGTCCTTGACGCGGAACGCCACCACCGCGCCGCCGCGGTGGACGATCGCGGGGACCTCGTGGTCGGTGGCCGGTTCGATACGCAGTTCGATCCCGCCGCGATCGGTGAACTTGACGGCATTGGAGAGCAGGTTGCGCAACACCTGACGCAACCGCGAGTCGTCGGTCAGCAGATCGGTCGGCACCCCGGGCGCGGTGGTGATCTCGAACGCGAGACTCTTTTGCGTGGTCATCGGGCGGAACGTGGCCTCGACGTAGTCGAGCAGTCGCCGCACCGACACCCGCTCGGTGTGCACGTCCATCTTCCCCGCCTCGACCTTCGACAGGTCCAGGATGTCGTTGATCAACTGGAGCAGGTCCGACCCGGCGGAGTGGATGATGCCCGCGTACTCGACCTGCTTGGGGCTGAGGTTGCGGCTCGGGTTCTGCGCCAGCAACTGGGCCAGGATGAGCAGACTGTTCAGCGGGGTCCGCAACTCGTGGCTCATGTTGGCCAGGAACTCGGACTTGTACTTGGAGGCGAGCGTCAACTGCCGCGCCCGATCCTCCAGTTCCTGACGAGCCTGCTCGATCTGCAGGTTCTTGGCCTCGATGTCACGGTTCTGTGAGGCCAGCAGCGTCGCCTTCTCCTCCAATTCCTCGTTCGAGCGCTGCAGTTCCTCCTGCCGGTTCTGCAACTCCTCCGACCGCACCCGCAGCTCGCCGGTCAACCGCTGGGACTCGTCCAAGAGTTCGTCGGTACGGGCATTGGCGACGATCGTGTTGACGTTGACGCCCACGGTCTCCATCAGCTGTTCGAGGAAGTCCCGATGAACGGTCGTGAACGGGGTGACCGACGCCAACTCGATCACTCCCAACACCTGCTCCTCGACCACGATGGGCAGCACGATCAACGCGTTCGGCGCGGTCTGCCCCAACCCCGAGGAGACCACGTAGTCGGCCGGGAGATCGTCCACGGCGATGATGCGACGGCTGCGGGCGGCCTGGCCCACCAGGGAGCGCCCCAGCGGGATGCGCTCGGCGGCGTCGCGCGGGAGCGGCAGACCGTACGAACCGATCAGGCCCAGCGCCGTTCCCGCCTCGCCCTCCTCGGCGAGGTAGAACGCCCCGTACTGGGCGCAGACCAGCGGAGTGAGCTCGTCCATCACCAACTCGGCCACCACCGCCAGGTCGCGGTGACCCTGCATCAGCCCCGAGACCCGGGCCAGGTTCGACTTGAGCCAGTCCTGATCCTCGTTGGCCCGGGTGGTCTCGCGCAGGGACCCGACCATGGCGTTGATGTTGTCCTTGAGCTCGGCCACCTCCCCGGAGGCGTCGACGGTGATCGAACGCGTCAGGTCGCCCTCGGCCACCGCGCTGGCCACCTCGGCGATGGCGCGCACCTGCCGGGTCAGGTTCCCGGCGAGCTCGTTGACGTTCTCGGTGAGCCGCTTCCACGTGCCCGAGACGCCCTCCACCTCGGCCTGACCGCCCAACCGGCCCTCGCTGCCCACCTCGCGGGCCACCCGGGTGACCTCCGCCGCGAACGACGACAACTGGTCGACCATCGTGTTGATGGTGGTCTTGAGTTCCAGGATCTCGCCACGCGCGTCGACGTCGATCTTCTTGGACAGATCACCGTTGGCCACCGCAGTGGTCACCAGCGCGATGTTGCGCACCTGACCGGTGAGGTTGTTCGCCATCGAGTTGACGTTGTCGGTGAGGTCCTTCCACGTGCCCGCCACGTTCGGCACCCGTGCCTGGCCTCCCAGGATTCCCTCGGTGCCCACCTCCCGAGCCACCCGGGTGACCTCGTCGGCGAACGCGGACAACGTGTCGACCATGGTGTTGATGACCTCGGCGAGCGCGGCGACCTCGCCCTTGGCCTCGACGGTGATCTTCCGCGACAGGTCGCCGCGCGCCACGGCCGTGGCCACCTGCGCGATCGACCGCACCTGACCGGTCAGATTGGACGCCATCACGTTGACGTTGTCGGTCAGGTCCTTCCACGTGCCCGACGCGCCGCGCACCGTCGCCTGCCCACCGAGATTTCCCTCGGTGCCCACCTCGCGGGCGACGCGGGTGACCTCGTCGGCGAAGGCGGAGAGTTGGTCGACCATCGTGTTGATGGTCTCCTTCAGTTCCAGGATCTCGCCACGCGCGTCCACCCGGATCTTCTGCGACAGATCACCCTGCGCCACGGCGGTGGTCACCTGGGCGATCGACCGCACCTGGGCGGTCAGGTTGTCCGCCATCACGTTGACGGACTCGGTCAGGTCCTTCCAGGTGCCCGAGACGCCCTTGACGTCGGCCTGTCCGCCCAGCCGCCCGTCGGTGCCCACCTCGCGGGCGACGCGGGTGACCTCGTCGGCGAAGGCGGAGAGTTGGTCGACCATCGTGTTGATGGTCTCCTTCAGTTCCAGGATCTCGCCACGCGCGTCCACCCGGATCTTCTGCGACAGATCGCCGCGCGCCACCGCGGTGGCCACCTGGGCGATCGACCGCACCTGGGCGGTCAGGTTCCCGGCCATGAAGTTGACCGAGTCGGTCAGGTCCCGCCAGGTGCCGGAAACGCCCTTGACGTCGGCCTGTCCGCCCAGCCGCCCGTCGGTGCCCACCTCGCGGGCCATCCGGGTGACCTCGTCGGCGAACGACGAGAGCTGGTCGACCATCGTGTTGATGGTGTTCTTCAGCTCCAGGATCTCGCCGCGCGCGTCCACCGTGATCTTCTGCGACAGGTCACCGCGCGCCACCGCCGTCGTCACCTGGGCGACGTTGCGCACCTGATCGGTGAGGTTGCCGGCCATGAAGTTCACCGAGTCGGTCAGATCCCGCCAGACCCCGCCCACGCCCGGCACCTGCGCCTGTCCGCCCAACCGGCCCTCGCTGCCGACCTCGCGGGCGACGCGGGTGACCTCGTCGGCGAAGGCGGAGAGCTGGTCGACCATCGTGTTGACGGTCTCCTTCAGCTCCAGGATCTCCCCGCGCGCGTCCACGTCGATCTTCTGCGACAGATCTCCCCGGGCCACCGCCGTGGCGACCTGCGCGATGTCGCGCACCTGCGTGGTGAGATTTCCCGCCATCGCGTTGACCGAATCCGTCAGGTCGGCCCACGTGCCCGAGACCCCCGGAACCTGCGCCTGCCCGCCCAGCGTGCCCTCGGCCCCGACCTCGCGCGCGACCCGCGTCACCTCGGAGGTGAACAACGCCAACTGGTCGACCATGCCGTTGAACACCACGGCGATCTCGGCCAGCACACCCGTCCCGGCGTCGGGCAACCGGGTGCGGAAATCACCGTCGCGCACCGCCGTCAACCCGGCCAGAAGCTGCCGCAGCTCCGCGTCGTCGGCCGTTGCGGCGACGCGATCGGCGCGTCCCCGCGGAGCGGGCGAAGTACCGACGTCCGGCGTACCAGTCATGCACCACAACCTTTGCTCGACCGCCGGTGGTCCCGACGATCAACTCCACCCACCCCGGCGCCGGGAGGAGTTCGCGGAAAGAGAGGAACGCGAGACTCTGCCTGTCGACAGAAGCGTTTCAGCCTATCCAGCCTGTGCCCGCGGTGTGGTCGCCAGGGCGGGATTCCCACGTCGATCACCCGCGGGCGAACCCCGTCGGTGGTGGCCGACGGCCGTGGCCCGGCTCGCTCGGCGTCCGCCCCCGTGTGCTCCCGGGTCGTGAGGTGGCGCCCGGCGAGGCGGGTGTGCTTCGGGTGCGGCCGGGCGTCGCAGGTGTGCGCGTGGAGACGGCGGAGCCACGACCGGCCGGAAATCGCCCGTCGCGGGCCGGGATCGACGGTCGCCGTCGGGGTCGGCACGGCCGGATCGACGGTTTCGGGCCGGCCGACGAGATCGAGCGGCGACGCCGTTCGCCGCGTCGAGCAACTCCCTTGCGTGGTAAACCTTTTCCTCGAAAGTTAATGGTCTAGTCCACTTTGGTCCAGACCATTGACTTCTACGCGTGCCGGGCTGTCTCATACCCCATGCCGCCGTGCCACGCGAATCGGCGGTCCGTCCCCTGCTTACAGACTGGACGCACATGCGACTCTTGCGTACATTCCGCGCGGCCGTAGCCGCGACCGTCACCGCCGCAGCGGCGGTGAGCCTGACCGTGATGGGCGGTGGCCCCGCCCAGGCCGCGACCCCGCTCCCGAACCACGTCTTCGCCCCCTACTTCGAGGCGTGGACCGGCGACAGCCCCGCCGCGCTGGCCGCGCAATCCGGCGCCAAGCACCTGACCATGGCTTTCCTCCAGACGGCGACCAAGGGTTCCTGCACGGCGTACTGGAACGGCGACACCAGCATGCCGATCGCCGCCTCGACGTTCGGTACCGACATCAAGACCATCCAGGCGGGCGGCGGGGACGTGATCCCCTCGTTCGGCGGCTACACGGCCGACACCACCGGCACCGAGATCGCCGACAGTTGTACCGACGTCAACCAGATCGCCGCCGTGTACGAGAAGGTCATCACGACCTACGACATCACGCGGCTCGACATGGACATCGAGATCGACGCGCTCGACAACACCGCGGGCATCGACCGGCGGAACAAGGCCATCAAGCAGGTCCAGGACTGGGCCGCGGCCAACGGGCGCAAGATCGAGATCTCCTACACGCTGCCCACCACGACCAGCGGTCTGGCACCCAACGGCGTGGCCCTGCTGCGCAACGCCGTCGCCAACGGCACCAAGGTCGACGTCGTCAACATCATGACGTTCGACTACTACGACAACGCCACGCACAACATGGCCAACGACACCGAGACCGCGGCGCAGGGCCTGTACAACACGCTCGCGCAGCTGTACCCGAGCAAGACCCCCGCGCAGCTGTGGGGCATGATCGGCGTCACCGAGATGATCGGCGTCGACGACTTCGGGCCGGCCGAGACGTTCACCCTCGCCAACGCCCGCCAGGTCTACAACTGGGCCGTCGCCAAGGGCATCAACACCCTTTCGTTCTGGGCCCTCCAGCGCGACAACGGCAACTGCCCGAACCAGCCGGCCGCGGACAACTGCTCCGGCATCGCCCAGAACACCTGGGACTTCAGCCACATCTTCGAGCCCTTCACGGGCGGCACCACGACGCCGACCAACGACTTCTCGGTCAAGGCGACCCCTGCCTCCGGGTCCGTCGCCGCCGGCGCCTCGACCACGTCGACGATCTCGACCGCGGTGACGACCGGAGCCGCGCAGACGGTGAACCTGACCGTCAGCGGCGCCCCGACGGGTGTCACCGCCTCGCTCAGCCCCACCTCGGTGACGGCGGGCGGTTCCTCGACGCTCACCGTCAACACCACCGCGGCGGCCGTCTCGGGCACGTACAACATCACCGTGACCGGAACCGCCCCCTCCGGTAGTCACAGCGCGACCTACGCCTTGACCATCACCGGTGGAAACGGCCACCAGTGCACGGCCCCCGCGTGGGCGTCGGGCACGGTCTACACCGGCGGACAGCAGGTCTCGCACCAGGGTCACACCTGGAAGGCCAAGTGGTGGACGCTGGGCGAGACGCCCGGCACCACCGGCCAGTGGGGTGTGTGGCAGGACCTCGGAGCCTGCTGAATTCCGTCGTCCCTGACGTGACGCACGCCCACGTCGAACCGCGTGATGCCCGGCAGGCCACCTGCCGGGCATCACCCGGATCAGGCCACGGGCCTGCGGGGTGCGACCCGCCGGGCCGTTCGGGCCGCGACGGGTCGCACCGAGGGCGTCACAGGCCGCGGGCCAGGTGGTCGGTGAGCAACCGGGTGAAGCGGGCCGGGTCGGGCAGGTCGCCGCCTTCGGCGAGCAGTGCGCCGCCGTACACCAGCTCGACGATCTCCGCCAGCGCGGGGTCGTCGGCGTTCGCCGCGTGCGCCGAGCGCAGCGCGGTGATCAGCGGGTGCGTCGGGTTGAGCTCCAGGATGCGCTTGACCGAGGGCATCTCCTGCCCCATCGCCCGGTACATCTTCTCCAGCGTCGGGGTCATGTCGTGGGCGTCGCCGACGATGCACGCCGCCGACGTGGTCAGCCGCGACGACAGCCGGACCTGCTTCACCTGTTCGGACAGCGTCGTCGTCAGCCACGGCAGCAGGGCGGCGAAGTCCTGCTCGCGCTTGGCCTTTTCGGCTCCGGCCTCCTCGTCGCCGTCGTCGGCCGGCTCGTCGAGGTCGACCTGACCCTTGGCGATGGACTGGAGGCGGTGGCCGTCGAAGGCCGGGACCTGGTCGACCCAGACCTCGTCGACCGGGTCGGTGAGGATCAGGACCTCGTATCCCTTGGCGGCGAAGGCCTCCATGTGCGGGGAGTTCTCCACCATCGCGCGGGTCTCGCCGGTCAGGTAGTAGATCGCGTCCTGGCCGTCCTTCATGCGCTCGACGTACTCGCGCAGGGTGGTGGGCTTGTCCGCGTCGTGCGTGGAGGCCGCCGACACCAGCTCCAGCAGGGCCTCGGTGTTGTCGGTGTCCTCCAGCAGGCCCTCCTTCAGCGCCCGGCCGAACTGGGCCCACAACTTCGCGTAGCGCTCGCCGTCCTTGGCCTGCATGTCCTTGATCGCGCCGAGGACCTTCTTGACCAGGCGCCGACGCACGCCGCGGATCTGACGGTCCTGCTGCAGGATCTCGCGGGAGATGTTCAGCGACAGGTCGTGGGCGTCCACGACACCCTTGACGAAGCGCAGGTAGTTGGGCATCAGCGCTTCGCAGTCGTCCATGATGAACACGCGCTTGACGTACAACTGCACGCCGCTCTTGGACTCGCGGGAGAACAGGTCGAACGGGGCCTGCGAGGGGATGAACAGCAGGGCCTCGTACTCGAAGTTGCCCTCGGCCCGCATGTGGATGGTTTCGGCCGGATCGAGCCCGTCGTGGCTGATCTGCTTGTAGAACTCGTGGTACTCGGCCTCGGTCACCTCGCTGCGCGGCCGGGCCCACAGCGCCTTCATCGAGTTGAGCGTGTCGACTCCGTGCGTGGTGACGCCGTCCGCGTCGGTGCGCACGGTGGCCATCCGGATCGGCCAGCGGATGAAGTCCGAGTACTGCTTCACGATCCCGCGGATCTTCCACTCCGCGAGATAGTCGGCCAGCCCGTCCTCGCTGTCGGCAGCCTTGAGATGCAGGGTGACCGAGGTGCCCACCGGCAGGCCGTCGACGGCCTGGATCTCGTAGGTGCCCTCGCCGTCCGACTCCCATTGCGTGCCGGAGTCCGTGCCGGCCCTCCGGGTGCGCAGGGTGACCTTGTCGGCGACCATGAACGCCGAGTAGAAGCCGACGCCGAACTGCCCGATCAGGTTCTGCGCCGTGGCCGCGTCGGTGGTTTCCTTGGCCTCCTTGGCCTCCTTGAGCTTCTCCAACAGGCCGGCGGTGCCGGACTTGGCGATCGTGCCGATCAGCTCCACGAGATCGTCCCGGGTCATGCCGATCCCGGTGTCGCGGACCGTCAGCGTGCGGGCGTCCTTGTCGACTTCCAAGGCGATGTGCAGGTCGGAGGTGTCGACATCGAGGTCGGAGTCGATCAGGGACTCCAGCCGCAGTTTGTCCAGAGCGTCCGAGGCGTTCGAGATCAGCTCGCGCAGGAAGATGTCCTTGTTCGAGTAGATCGAGTGGATCACCAACTGGAGCAACTGACGGGTCTCGGCCTGGAATTCCAGCGTTTCGACGCTGCTACCCACCCTGGGGTCCCCTTTCGGAATCAAACATGATGGAACGGATACTTCCGGAGGAGTCTCCGCGAACCGGTACCCGCGTCGTGCACGTCCCCCGGCGGCGGACTCCGGCATCCTCACTCGGCGGCACGTTCACGGCCGCCTTCCCGGCGGCGCCGGTCGCAGGCCCGGCGCACCTCGGCGGTGCTGCGGCCCACGGCGCCGACCCGCTCGGCCAGCGCCGGATGGCCGGGCTGCAAATGGCCGCCGGCCTCGGCCAGCGGGCCCAAGAGGTCCGCGGCATCGTCCCGATCCAGGGCCCGGTGCAGCGCGGCCAGGTCGGGTTCGGCGCCGGCCGGCAGGTCGGTCAGGGCGCCGATCTGCCCGGCCAGTTCGCGCAGGCTCGCCGCGTTGGTCCGGGCCCAGCCGGCCACCGCACGGTCACCGGCCCGCCTGTCCCGCTCGGCGGCCACCCGCTGGTCCCCGGTGGCCGGCGAGCCGTCCGGGGCGGGCCGAAGTCGCAGATAACGGCGTTCGGCCGCCTGGCGGCTGGCCACCCCCAACGCCGGTGCCAGATCGGCCCAGCTGGTGCCCAACTCCCGG
Organism: Embleya sp. L77; assembly: GCF_055557415.1. NCBI lineage: Bacteria > Bacillati > Actinomycetota > Actinomycetes > Kitasatosporales > Streptomycetaceae > Embleya > Embleya sp. L77. The sequence continues at coordinate 637,117 of NZ_CM145710.1, read as the reverse complement.
GCGGCCTCGATCAGATCGGGCTCCCAACCGGCTATCTCCGAGCGCAGCTCGCGCAGCAGGGTGAGCGCGACCAGCACCTGGTTCGCGCTCAACGCGCTGCCGGGCGCATCGGGTGCGCCCTTCGGCGCGTGCACCGCGCGCATCGCGTCCCGGATCCACCCCAGGACCACGCCGGTGTCCAGGGCGGCCGGGGCACCATCGCACGCCGCGCCGGGCGTCGGCCCCGGGCCGCGCTCCTTGTGCCCCATCGGAAGTCATCCCCTCGGCGACGCCGTGCCGTGTCGTCGTTACGACGACACAATATGGCGGAGCGCCCGGGCACGTCCAGGCGGCCTCCGCCGATACATCGACGGAGGCCGCCGCGGTTCGCGTGACCTCGCACCGGGGGAGCGGGCGGGTCGCAGCCGTCGTCCCGCCGGTCGCGCGGAGGGTGCGCACGGGTTCAGCGTCGGATGTGCGCGCGGACGTGTTTGCCGCTGTCGTACTGTTCGACGGTCCAGCCCGTGCTGAGCATGTCGAGCAGGCGCAATCCGTAGCCGCCGTCCGCGTTCGCGGGACGTTGGAGGACGAGGAGATCGCGGGCGCGATCACTCACCCCGATCTCGATTCCGTCGGGGGCGGGGGCCAGCGTCAACTCGGCCTCGCCGCAGGTGTGCCGGAGAGCGTTGCCCACCAGTTCCGAGACGACTTGCACGACGTCGTCCGTGCGCTCCGGGGGCCAGTCCCAGGCGTCGAGCGTGTCGCGGACGGCGGCGCGGACCCGCCCCAGGATGCCGGGGGCATTCGACAGGGTCCACATCCGGGGTGCGGACGGGTTGTGGGGCGAGGTGGGCATGTCCGGACTCCAGCCGATCCTGATGGATGTCGGTGAGGGCTGCGGCGCCGATCATCGGGGGACCCTCGGGAACGCGGGGGCGGTCGGATCCGGGCCGCGGCTGCTGCCCCGACCGGCCCGGGGTCCGTCGCCGTCGTGCGGCGACGGACCCCGGGACGTGGGTCACGCGGCAAGGATCCGCAGGGCACGGGCCCGGAACGCGACCGCCCCGTCGAGCGCGATCATGCGCACGGAGCGTAAGGCGATGCCGCCTTGTCGGTTCGTGGCTCGGGCATCGGCGCCGGAACCGCCGGTCGGTTACAGCGTGCCGGCAGGGCCCGCGCCCGGCCCGCCCGGTGCGGTGTTGCCGTAGTAGTCGCCGATACGAGTGCGATGCTCGTGGTCGTCGACGTGCTTGTCCTTGTCGAACTCGGGCGCGTTCTTGATCTCTTCCTTGGTGCGCGAGACGTGCACGACCTTGTTCTCGGTGTCGATGCGCGAGATCGTCCCCGCGGGCAGCAGGACGTGCTTGCCGAAGATCCACACGCCCGTGTCCACCACGAGATAGGACGCGTCGACGTCGTCGTTGTGCTTGTCGACCTTGCCGATGTGGCCGTCGGTGGCGTCGACCTTGTAGCCGACCAGGCTCGTGCCGGCGGTGTGGCCGGACTCGGGTCGGTGACCCCAAACGTTGGCGCCGGTGCTCACAGGAACTCTCCTCGGTTGTCGACGAAGCCCGCAGCGGGCAACGGATCACCCGTCATCCGGGATTCGTCGGTTCCAATGGTTCGACCCACGCCTGCCCCGCCGACTCTGCCGCACACCCGGCATTGTGCATCGGCGCGACGGGAAGGGCGGATCGACCCGCGCCCGGCCGTGCGAGTCCGGCGCGCGGCGCGGTGGTCCGGTGGACGTGCGTCATCGGCGGGCAGTGCTCATGTCGAGGGCGCGGCGACGGCACGACGTTCGCCCCGCACAACGCGGTACGGCCCGGCACGACTCGGGGAAAGACCCCGAAGTCGCGCCGGGCTGCACCACGAACTTCCTTGATTGCACGGCGACTTCGCGTAGGTATGCGAAGCCCCCGAGTCCCTGCCGTCGCGCCCGACGGTGTCACCGGGCGGGTCGGCACCTCCTTCGCACGATCACCGCGTGATCATCGCGATCACCGCACGGTCACCGCGCCACGGCCGCAGCCGTGGCCCGAACCGCCCGGCCGGCCGCCGGCACATACGATTCCGGCAGGCTCTCGCGGGTCTTGGCCCAGTGCAGGAGGTCGGGGTCGGCCAGCGTGGTCACCCACAGGTCGGCGAGGGCCAGTTCCTCGTCGCGCGGGTCGGGGCCCACACCCAGGACGCGCAGGCCCGCGCGCGTCGCGGAGAGCATGCCGCAGTACGAGTCCTCCACTGCCAGGGTCACGGCTGGCGTGGCGCCACAGGCTCGGGTGGCCGCGAGGTAGACGTCCGGGTCGGGCTTGGGGCGCAGGTCCACGTCCGGGACCACGACGTCGACGAAGTGGTGGAGCAGTCCGGCGTGCGCCAGCCCCGACTCCACCACGTCGCGGGGGCAGTTGCTCGCCACGGCAAGGGGCGCGAAGTGCGAGGCCAGGCCCACGAAGTCGACCGCACCGGGGATCGTCACGGGATCGGCTGCGACCAAGCGGCGGAACTCGTCGAGGAGTTGCCCGGTCACCCGGTCGGCGTGGTCGGCCGGAAGGCCGGCCACCTCGGTCATGACCAGTCCGCATTCGGTGAAATGCAAACCTTTGGTGCGTTCGCCGAAGTCGGTCGGGGTCGTGACGCCGTATCCGCGGAGCACGCGTTCACGCGCCTCCTCCCAGTGGCATTCGCTGTCCATCAAGGTCCCGTCGCAATCGAAGACGATGGCCGCCGGGGTCCAGGAGAGAAGGGAGTTGCCTGTCATCGATGAGCCGTCCGATCGAGAGGAGCGGGCCCTGAGGGTGCCCGCGCGAAGTCCCGAGGCGGCGGTGCGGGCACGTCCCCCCGAAGGGGCGTCCGCGAACGACGCCGGCCCGAAACATAACGATCATTACGTTAGGTCGAATACGTTATGTAATCAACCAGCCACGCTGTGTCAGCGTGTCGCAATGCAAACGGCTGTCGAGGCACCCGGACGTCACCCGCCGGTGGACCGCATCCGGTGGGCCTTCACGGGGTGAGCCTTCACCTGGCGGGTCTGCACGGGGTGCACCGCACTCGGCGGACCGTCACCCGGTCGACCAATGCATGCGGTCACCGCCGGTCGGCCGTTCCCGTGCCGAACCCGACCGCGCAGGCTCGCCGAGGTCGAGTCGGCGCCATGGGCGCACGTCGGCGTGCATGTTGCGGCGCATCATCCGCAGGGCCGCTCGGGCGAGTTCGGCGTCGATGTGGGCGACGGCGTCCTGCGCGACCGCCACCCGGAGATGTCGGATGTGCGCGTCCAGCGCCGAATACAGCACACACTGCTCGGTGACCTGTCCGCACAGCACCACACGACCCACGCCGCGCTGGGCCAGCAGATACTCCAGTGGGGTCTGATAGAAGATCGAATGGCGGGCCTTGACCACGAACATCGACGTATCGTCGGGCCGGATCGGCTCGACGAGGTCGGCATGCGGACCGCGCAGCGCGATGTCGAGGATCTCGTCGTGGTGGGAGCGCCACCGGCCGAAGTTGTCGTTGACGTAGACGAGATCGATCTCGGCCGCACGGGCTCGCGCGATCAACGCGCGGATCGCGGGCAGCGCCTCGCGGACCGATGGGATCAGGGCCTCGGCGTCCTCGTGCTCGTAGGCGTTGATCATGTCGATCACGATCAGGGCGGTCTTCGTCATCGCTGCACCTCTTTCCGCCTGCACCTCTTTCAGCCTGCGACGATGTCCGCTCCACGGCGATGTCGGGGCGGGGCCGATGCTCCGCTGCGCCGATCCCGCACGGCCCGGCGCAGACCCCGCGGCGTGCGGTCGGGCTCAGGTCGAGGACGTCTCGAGTGGCATGCGCAGGGCGCTGCGTCCGGCTCGCCATGCGGTCAGGAGGTGGTCGCCGAGGCGGCTCTCCAGGAATTCGGTGGCGGCGATGCCGAAGACGACATCGGCTTCCAGGTCCGGTTCGTCGGCGAGCAGGCCGCCGATCACGTCGCGGCGCACGACCTGCTCGTGGACGGCGTCGGCTTCCACGTGCTCGGCGTAGAAGCGCTCGGCCGCGGGTCCGGCACCGGTCCTGCGCATTGCCTGGGCCAGTCGGCGCGAGCCGGGGGAGGAGGTCACCTCCACGCACGCGAAGTGCCCGACCAGCGCGCCGCGCAGCGCGCGGTGCAAGCCGAGCAGGGACATCAGGTTCACGGTCGGCAACACCTTGGCGGGCGCGGCGTCCAGATACCGCCCGTACGAGGGATCCAGATCGAGGTCGACCATCAGATCCGCGAACAACTGGGCGTGGACGTCCTCGGCGCGGCCCGCACCGAATTCGTCGAACTCGATGGCCACCATCGCAGCCTTGGCCCGACCGCGCAGGCGGGGGATGACCCAGGCGTGCGGGTCGGCCTCCTTGAGGTGATACAGCGAGCGCAGCGCGGCGTATTCGCGCAGTTGCCACAGTTCTCCCCGGGTACTCAGGAAGCGGCTCACGCTGGTGCCGTCGTCCCCCGTCGGCTCGACCAGGAGCGCGGCCAGCACGTCGTCCACACGCCGGTCGTCGTGAACGTGCGTACGCAGTGCCGTGTGGAAGCGTTCTTCGAGGGCCGCACGCAGTTTCAGGAGATCCGAGTCCCATTCGCGATCGTCGGCCACCCCGGCAAAGCCGCGATAGTGCAGCTCGTACAGCGTGTACAGGGCCAGGTGCAGGTCCTCGCCGAAGGGGTGGGCGTGGGCGACCTCGTCGAGCCCCGGGAGCCGGCCTCGGCCGGTGTGCAAAGCGGCGATCACGCCCGCGGACAGCGCGCCGCGCGGTCGCGGCAGGGCCGGGGCGGCCTGGGAGGCATGCGTCGACACGGTCACGGGCGGCTCCCTTCGTCGTCGGTTGTTTCCGTCCTCGGTTCGCCCGACGACGGACCCTCGCACGCCGATCCGGTGCGCGGGCGGTGGCTGGTGTCGCACCACGGGTAGGTGCGGCTGCGCCGGCAGGTGCAGATGGCGACCACGAAGCGTCGCGACGTGACGACCTCTCCGTTCGGGAGGGCCACCTCCACGGGGCCTTCGATCAGGAGAGGGCCCTCGCGGTCGGCGGTGATCCGGCGCGGGCGGTCAGCGTTTTTCGGCACGGACGACCACCAATTCCTCGTGACTGTCGTGCGGGCCCACCAGGCCGGTGCGGCGCAGCCAGTCGAGCCGCTCGCGCAGGACCGGGCCGAACGGGATGCTCGTGCGGTCGGCGATCGTGGCGCGCAGGCCGGACCGTTCCAGCGCCTCCAGAGTGGCCTCGGAGTCGCACAGGCCGGAGTGCACCATCAGCAGGACACCGTTCGGCCGCAGCACGTCGGGGACCGCCGCGCAGAGCCGGTCCACCACCGCCCGGCCGCGAAGCCCGGCGTCCCACGCCCGGGCGGCACCGAAGTGCGGAACGCCGGGCCGGGGCGCGGGCACGTACGGCGGATTGCACACGACCAGGTCGAAGGACTGACCGGTCACGGCCGACAGCAGGTCGCCGCGTCGCACGGTGATCCGCCTGCGGGCGAGCAGCGCGTTGGCGCGGGTGGTCAGGACGGCGCGTCTGGTGCTGTCGACGGCGGTCACCCGGGCCCCCAGCCGGGCCGCGTACACGGCCAGGGCCCCACTGCCGGTGCACATGTCCAGGACTCGGGTGTCCGGACCTATACCCTCCCGACGGATCGCCTCGGCAAGGAGGAAGCTGTCCGACTGGGGGACGTACACGCCCGGGGCGGTGAGGATCCGGCCGAGGGGGGAAACCGTGACACCGATTGTTGACATGGGGGCCTCCGGCAATGCGATGGCATCGGCGATCACCGATTCCATCGTGACGAGCATGGGGCGCGGCGCCGTGACTACGGCCTGCCGCCTGGTGGGTGCTCCCTCCGACGGGAAGCATCAGGCACGGTCGTCGGTCGCCGTCCGCTCGGTTCGGCGGAGTCCGGCGTTCGGCGCGGGCAAAGATCGCTTGCCCGGCCCTGCCGTGTTCATGCACATCACCCGGACGGAGGTGGCTTCGGGGACGTCCGAGCACGGCTGTGGCCGGTGTCGCCCCGACGGGTTCCCGGGACTTTCTCCCGGGTGGGCGAGGGGAGACCCCGGGCACGCCGACGAGGACCCGGCGGGTGGCGCCGGATCCTCGTCGGTGGTGCGTGGTGGCGGTTCAGGCCGCAGGAGCGAGTTCGGCGCGGCCGAACAGCAGGGCCCAGCCGGCGGGCAGCCGGGTCAGGATGCGGGTGACGAGATCGGGGCCGGCGAGCGCGGCGACGACGGTCAGCACGGAGCCGGTGTCCCAACGGGCGATGCCGGGGGTGGTGCCGGTGCGGGCGGCGATGTCCTTGACGAAGCCCAGTCCGGTCGAGGGCTCGGGGTCCAGGGTGTGCGAGGTGAGCCGGAGAGCGGCTTCCAGGGGCAGTCGGGCGGCGAGGTCCAGACGCTCCCGGCCGGTGAGTTGCCGGCCCAGCCCGGAGAGCACGACGCGGATCGCGTCCTCCGCCTCTTCCCGGGTGCGGTAGCCCCCTTCGAGACGGACCTTGTCCACCAGGTCGGCATAGGTGCTCAACGCCACGGAGGAGGTTTCGCTGCGGGGGTGCATGGCTGCGGATCGCCTTTCCGGTCTCGGGTTCGCCGGCTGGTTGGGTGACGGGTGGGTGTCGGGGTGTCGATCGGGAGGGGAGGGCACGGCTCGGACGGCGGCGGGTCCCGGTGGGTGGGGGATCGGGCCGCTCGGACGGGCCGGTGCCCGCTCCGGACCGCCCCGTGCCGCCCGTATCGAGTGTGCGGGCGGCGGGGAGTTTCGGCGGTGCACGGGCGGGGCGGGCGGCGCGGTGTCCCGGTGCGTCCGTCCCGCCCGGTGCGGGGGGCGGTGGTCGCCTTGCTTCAGGCGGTGATCACCTTGCGGTCGGAGCGGGTACCGATGGAGATCTTGCGAGGCTTGGCCCGCTCCGCGATGGGGATCCGCAGCGTCAGCACACCGGCCTCGTAGTCGGCGTCGATGCGCTCGGTGTCGAGGGTGTCGGCCAGCACGATCTGGCGGGAGAAGACGCCCACGGGCCGCTCGGACAGCTCCATCTGGACCTCGTCCGCCTTGGCGACCGGCTCGCGGCGGGCCTTGACGGTGAGCATGTTGCGCTCGACGTCGATGTCGATCGCCTCGGGGGTGACACCCGGCAGGTCGAACGCGACCACGTACACCTCGCCGTCGCGGTAGGCGTCCATCGGCATCGCGGTCGGCCGCGAGGGGTTGCCGGGCACGAGGAGCTGCTGCGCGAGCCGGTCGAGCTCGCGGAAGGGGTCGGTACGCATCAACATCGCGAAAACACCTCCGAAAGATTCGGTCGGTAGCGCCCGGTCGGGCTGCCTGAAACCGTTGTAGCATGTCATCGGATGGATGACAAACACGGAGGTCGTCGAAAGGATGACGATCCGAGAGACGAGCCGAGAGGAGTTCCGATGACCGCGAACGATCGACCCGGCAGACCGGCCGGCCACCCCACGGGGCCCGCCTCCTTCCTCGCCGCCGCAGCGGCCCTGGAAGCCATCGACCAAGCCGTCCGTACGGCACAGAACGGCGACGGCGAACCCACGAGAGCGGACCAGGGCCCCGAACAGGCCCTGGCCTCGCTGCTCCTGCTCCGCGAGATCCGCGAACGCCTCGCCGGCTGGGAGAGCGGGCTGATCGAGACCGCCCGCGACGCCGGGGCCAGTTGGGCGGACCTGGCCCAACCCCTGGGCGTGGCCAGTCGCCAGGCCGCGGAGCGCCGCTATCTTCGGCTGCGCCCGGGCCCGGCCGGATCCACCGGCGAGGAACGCGTCACGGCCACCCGCGAACGCCGCGCCGCCGACCGCGCCGCCACCGCCCGGGCCCGTGACAACGCCGCCGACCTGCGGCGCCTGGCGGGTCAGATCACCGCGCTCACCGATCTGCCGGTCGGCTCCCGCGCGCCCGTGGGCAGATTGGACCAGGCCTTGGGCGGCGACGACCCGGCCGCGCTGATCGCTCCGCTCACCGCGACCCGCCCGCACCTGACCGCCCGACACCCGGACCTGGTCGCGCGCATCGACGCCCTGGTGGACCCACCCACGGTCGGCCCCGCCGATACGCCCTGAACGGCCCACCCCCGCGTACGACGGACCGCTCACCCGTGGCACCCGCGGCGGGCAGCCGGGCATGGTGCGCGCAGCCCCGGCCGGGGCGACCGCTCGTCGGCCCCGCGCGCACCGGACCCGAAACCGGGCGGCATGGCCGCGAGGTTCCCGGGTACCCGACGACGGTCCCCGGTCCACGCCCGGGCCCGGGCGGTCGAGACGTGCTCGGCGCCCGGGCGTGGATGGACGGGAAGAGGACGCCCGGACGAGAGAAAGGCCGCCGATGAACTCGCCCTCGGAGCAACACCCCGCTCCGCCGCAGCAGCAGGAGCACCCCGGCACCACCGGCGATCTGGACCCCGCCCCCCGCGACGAGATGCGCGACTACACCGGCAGCGGACTGTTGACCGGGCGCCGCGCGCTGATCACCGGCGGCGACTCGGGGATCGGTCGGGCCGTGGCGGTCGCCTTCGCCAAGGAGGGCGCCGACGTGGCGATCGGGTACCTGTCCGACCAGGAGGACGAGGACGCCGCCCACACGGCCCGACTCGTCGAGGAGGCCGGCCGCACCTGCACCACCTATCGCAGCGACCTCTCGGTCGAGGCGAACTGTCGCGACCTGGTGGAGCGCACCGCGACCGATCTCGGTGGCCTGGACATCCTGGTCAACAACTGCGGCACCCAAAAGCCGGTGGACGACCTGGCCGAACTGGACAGCGAACAGTGGGAGTACACCTTCAGGGTCAACATCCACAGTTTCTTCTGGACCACCAAGGCGGCGCTGGCACACCTGCCCTCGGACGGCGTGGTGATCAACACGTCCTCGATCAACGGACTGCGCGGTAACAAAACGCTGATCGACTACTCGGCGACCAAGGGCGCGATCCTGGCACTGACCTACTCCCTGGCCCAGTCCTTCCGGGAACGCGGCATCAGGGTCAACTGCGTCGCGCCCGGGCCGGTGTGGACCCCGCTGATTCCCGCGACGTTCCCCGAGGACAAGGTCGCCTCCTTCGGGCAGCAGACCCCGATGGGCCGTGCCGCGCACCCGGACGAGATCGCGCCCTCCTACGTGTTCTTCGCGTCGAACCGGCTCTCCGGCTACTACACGGGAGAGGTCCTGGCGCCCATCGGCGGGGAGACCCTCCCGGGCTGACCGCGGCGGAGCGGCCCTGCCCGGGGCGCCGGCCCCACGGCTTGCGACCCCGGGCTATTCGGCGTCCACCCGCACCCTCGGGCCGGCCTCGCCGGCGCAGCCCGTCGCACCCGCCACGGCCCGGGCCAGGGTCTCCTCGGCGCGCCGCGGATCGGCCAGCAGCGCCGGCAGGAGCAGGTGCCACAGGTCGGTCAAGTCGTCCTCGATGCCGGCGCGGCCGGAGAGCGCGTCGGAGACGGTGTGCATGCCGAAGAAGGCGTGGATGATCGAGCGGGCCGCCGCAGCCGGATCGACCCGGTCCGCGAGATCGCCCTCCTCCCGGGCACGTTCCAACAGCGCGCGGGCGGTGGCGATCCAGCCCACGAAGGGAGTCGGCAGTCTCGCGTCGATGGCGTAGCGCTCTCCCCACAACCGTGCTCCGCCGCGGACCACGGGGTCGTCGCGATAGGCCCGGGCCACCGCGAAGCTCAGCCGCACCAGGGCCTCCAACGCGGGCCCCTCCGCCGGGCTTTGCCGTTCGATCAGCTCCGGCCAAGTGGCGAAGTGGGCCTCGACGACCGCGCGGGCCAGGGCATCCTTGTTGGAGAAATGGAAATAGATGGCACCGCTGGTGAGCCCTGACGCGTTGCCGATGTCGCTGATGCTCGTCCCGGCGAAACCTTGCTCGTGGAACAGGCGTGCCGCCGTCTCCAGAAGGGATTGGCGAGTCGTCCCTGCCCGTGCCTGCACGTGCCACCTCCAGCTCGGATGTCTGCGTGGAAACCGGTGTTGCCCAGGCGCTTCGCGGCGGGTGTCGGCGGATGGCCGACGCGACACGACGCCACGCCGATCGGCGGACCTCGCCGGGTCTTCTCCATGCCGCGCAAGGCACGGCGAGAAGACGACGTGCACCTTCCCGGCGACTGGGTTCTGCTTGTATTCATGACAACCTTTGGCGGCGGCGCGGCGTCCTCGGGTCTCTCGGCAAGGCCGCTGAGCTGGTCGCGCACCGTGGCGCGAGAGTCGGTGCACCGGACCTCGGTGGCCGAGGTGCTGCTGACCGATGTGGTGCGCCTCGCGGAGGCGACCTTCCTGACCGCGGCCCAATGGCCCCGCTCGCATCCCACGTTCCCGCCGGCCGGCGACGGTGGACACAGTCGGCTGATGATCGTGGAAACCCTTCGCCAACTGGGGATCTTCATCCCGTCGCAGTTCTTTTCGGTGCCCCTGGAGGCGCACTTTCTGATCAAGGACCTTTTCTACGGTGTCGACATCGCCATGGAGCCGCGTTTGCAGAGCGGCGCCACCGATATCACCTGTTTGGCGCACGTCGACGACCTGCGCCCCACCCGCGACGGCCGGGGGCTGAGAGGATTGCGGCTGCGCATTCGCCTCTCGGCCGGCGTCACGACCTTCGCGCGCGCGGGAGGCAACGCGCGGTTCCTGGACGCCCACACGTACGCGGCTCTGCGCGGTGGAATGCTCGGGCCGTCGGGGCCTCGACCGCGGCGCAGACCGACGCCGCAGGCGGTGGACGCGACCCTGCCCCGCGACGTACTGCTCGCTTACAGCGCCGGCGGAACCCTGGAACTGGATCCCGCCGATCACCTGCATCCGTTCTTCTTCGACCACGCCGGCGACCACGTGCCCGGCATGGTGCTCGTCGAGGCCGCCCGACAGGCGATCGCGGTTGCCAGTGGCGGCGAGTTGTTGCGGCCGACGGCCTTTCGACTGCGGACCCCGCACTTCACCGAGTTCGACCCGCCGGCCCGGATCGAGTGCTTCCTGCGCAACGATCGGCAGGCGTCGGTCCGATTCCGGCAGGGAGCGAGCGACACGGCCGCGGGAGCACTGCGCTACCGGTGAGACCGGGCCGGGTCCGGACCCGGATTCGGCGGACCCTTGAATGATTAACGCACCTGCGTTAACGTCCACGGCATGGAGAATTCGGCGGCCACCCGGCTCTGCCTGATGACGACGGCGGAACGCCTGTTCGCCGAGCGGGGGATCAACGCGGTCTCGGCCCGGGAGATCGCCGTGGCGGCCGGGCAGCGCAATACCAATGCGGTGAAGTACCACTTCGGGTCGCCGCAGGGACTGGTCGACGCGATCTTCGAGTACCGTATGGGGCCGATCAACGCGCGCCGCACCGAACTGATCGCACTGTTCGACCGGCAGGGGCGGGCGCAGGACCCGTACGCCCTCGCCGAGGCGTTCGTGCTGCCCCTCGCCGAACTGCTGGACCGACTGCGCGACAGCCCCTCGGGGGGCAGTTGGTACCTGCGGTTCTGCGTCCAGGCCGCCTACACCGTGCACCCCGACGTCGTCACCTTCGCACCCGACGACCTCGGGCAGAGCCCGTGGACCACGGGGTTGAAGGAACTCAACGCCCGTGCCCTGAAACTGCCGGGCGACACCCTCCCGGACTGGCTCGCCCTCCGCCGCTGGCAACACTTCGCCGGCTTCGTCACGCGCGCACTCGCCGAACGCGAGCTGCGCCAGGGCATCGACCCCCACTTCGCCGCGGGCGCCACCGCGCTGTACGTGGCGGACCTGGTGGACGCCGGCGTCGGCATCCTCACCGCGCCGTGCCGCCCGGAAACCCTGGCCCTCGCCGCATCGGGAACCCCTCCGGAACCGATCCGGAGACCCGGCGCCCCGTAGGACCCGTCTTCAAACCGCAGATCCCGCCCGGGTGATCCCCTCCCGCGACCGGCAGGAAATCACCCCCCGTTCCCACCCTCCGTTCCCGTACCGCGATCCCCCGCCTGCCGGAGCAAAGCCGCCCACCGGCCATGTCCGCGCGCCCGCCGCCTCCGCCCGGCCGACGCGCCGCCCCGTCCTGCCCGGAGCCCCGCACCGCCGGAGCCCCACCCTGCCCGGAGCCACGCCACGCCGTTTGAAGGAGGCCCTCGTGGCCGTCAGCGCATCGCCGACCCCCAAGCCGGAACCGGAAGAGAGAATTCCGGACGCGCCCGCGCACCCCACCCCGTCGCACAGCCGGTTCCGGCTCGCCGTCGCGCTCACCGCGATCGTGCTGATATCCGAGCTCGCCCCGATGGAACTGACCCTGGTCTACCCGTCGTTGCGCTACATGGCCGCGGACTTTCCCACGCCGCACATCGCCTGGGTCCTGACCATCGTCAGCCTCAGCGCGGTGGTGAGCATCCCGCTCACCGGCAAACTCGCCGACACCTACGGCAAACGCCGGGCCCTGCTCGGCCTCGGCACGATCTTCATCGTCGGCTCGCTGGTGTGCGCGACCGCCGACTCCTTCGGCCTGCTCCTCACCGGTCGCGCGCTCCAGGGCACCTGCGGCGGCATCACCGCGGTCGCCTACGCCCTGATCCGCGACGTGTTCCCGCGCCGCGTCGTGCCCGTGGCGCTCGGCGCGGTCTCCGCCGGACTCGGCGTCAGCGCGATCGCATCCCCCTTCCTGGCCGGGACGCTGATCGACCATCACGGCTACCGCGCCGTCTTCTGGTTCATGTTCGGCTACGCCCTGGTGCTGACCCCCCTGGTGGCGTGGATCGTGCCCGAGTCCCCGCTGCGGCAGCGACACCGCCTGGACGTGCTCGGCGTGCTCCTGCTCGGCGGCGGCGCCGGACTGGTTTTGCTGGGGATCAGCCAGGGTCGCGACTGGGGTTGGTGGACACCGGGCACGGTGGCCTCGTTCGCCGTCGGCGCGTTGCTGCTGGGGGCGTTCGCCGGATGGGAACTGCACGTGCCGCATCCGGCCGTGGACGTACGCCTGATCGCGCGCCCGGCGATGCGCATGACGCTGCTCGCGTCGTTGTTCGTCGGTTTTCTGATCGGCGGCTACGGCCTGCTGATGCCGCAGATGCTCCAGACTCCGCACCTGCCCGGGATCGGATACGGGGCCGGCCTCACCGCGACCGGAGTGGCCATGTGGACGTTCCCGCAGGGCCTCCTGACCATGGCCTGCGGTCCGCTGGGCGGCATCGCGGCCCGGTCCCGCGGGGCCCGCCCGGTCCTGATCGCCGCGGGCTGCCTGCTCGTCGCAGCCCTGGCGGTCGCCACCCGACTGCCCGACCGACGCTGGCAAGTCCTGCTGATCGCCGGGGTGTTCGGCGCCGGCATGGGCCTGTACTACGCGGCCGGCCCCAACCTGGTCGTGGACGCCGTACCGCTTCGCCAGAGCGCCGTCGGCACCAGCATGCTCCCGGTCGCCAACCAGTTCGGAGCCGCCGCGGCCGCGACCATTCTCGGCGCCGTGATGGCGCGCGACATCGCCCGTTCCGACGCGCGCACCGGCCGGATCGTCTACGCCGAGGCCGCCTTCGAGCACGCCTTCGCGATCGCCGCGGTCGTCGGCCTCGTCGGCGTCCTGGTGGCCGTGCTCATGCGCCACGGCCGCGCCCCCGCCGCCGGCGGCGCCGCATCCGCGACGTGATCGTGCGGACCGCTCCCGCCACTCCCGTTTCCCCTCACCCATGGAGGCTTTCCACCGTGACCACAACTCCCGAAAACACCCGGCCGGTGTTCGACAACGGCCTGTCCGCCGTGCCGGTGCGCGAACTCTGCCCCACCGGCGACTACCGGCCCACCGCGCCGTACGAACTGTTCCGACTGGCGCCGTGCAGCCCCACGATCGGTGCGGAGATCACCGGTGTCGACCTCGCCGGACCCATCGGCCCGGAACTGCACGCCGAACTGCATCGGGCCCTGCTCGAATGGAAGGTCCTGTTCTTCCGCGACCAGGACCTCACCGCGCCCCGGCACCGCGACCTCGCGCGGCTGTGGGGCACGCCGGAGGTGCACCCCTTCCTGCCCAAGGCGGACGACGTCGCCGAGGTCGTTCGGCTCTCCCGAGGCGCCGACTCGCCCGCCGTGGAGAACGTGTGGCACTCGGACGCGTCGTTCGAGACCACACCCCCGATGGGCTCGATCCTGCGCGCCGTGCACGTGCCCGCGGTCGGCGGGGACACGCTGTGGTCGGACATGGCCGCGGCCTACGACGGCTTGCCGGCGGCGACCAGGACACGGATCGACGGGCTCAGGGCCGTCCACGACTTCACCCAGACCTTCGGCAACGCCCTCGGGCCCGAGGAACTGACCCGGCAGCAGGAGAAATATCCCGCCGTCTCGCACCCCGTCGTGCGCACGCATCCGGAGACCGGCCGCCGACTCCTGTACGTCAACCGCATCTTCACCCACCACATCGAGGGTCTGCCGGACGACGAGAGCCGCGAACTGCTGACGTTCCTCTACGACCAGGCCCGGCACCCGGAGTACCAGTGCCGGCTGCGCTGGCGTCCCGGCACGGTCGCGTTCTGGGACAACCGGGCCACACAGCACTACGCGAGCGCGGACTACTACCCGCACAAGCGGATCATGGAACGGGTGACCATCCTCGGCGACCGGCCGTTCTGACCCCGGCCGTTGTGACCCCGGCCGGGCAGCCCCCCGGCGGCGCGATCCCCGGGGGCGGAACCTCCAGGCGTTCGGGCGGCAGCGGCTTCGGCAGGGTCGCGCGTACGCGTTTGCCGCGGTCGCGGCGTCGCCCCGACCCGGGCTCGGGCCGGGGCGACGCCGACGCGCCGAGGTCCCCTGGGCACCGTCCGCGTCACCCTCCGCCGTCGTCGCGTGCGAAGGCGGCGGTCAGCCGGGTCTCCAGCTCGGTGAGCCCGTCGTGGTCGGGCGCCATCGCCGCGTAGCGCCAGCCGACACCGTCGACGGGGCGATCCGTATAGATGATCACGCCTTGGCCGGCCTCCGGCCGAAAGTCCAGGCGCGCGGCGATCAGCCGCTCCACCACCGCGTCGAAGGGGCGCGGCGGATCGGTGCGGATCGTGCCCGTGGACCAGGCGGGCGCGGGATTGCCGGTGAGGCGGGTGACCAGGGTGTGCGGGGTGCTGGTCGCGGTACGCCGGACGTTGCACTCCAGGGCGTGGAGGGTTCCGTCCCGGGCACAGACGGCATCGAGGCTATAGGGGCCGCGGTAGCCCTCGGCCGCCAGATGCCGACCCAGGGCGAGCGTCCACGTGGTCAGCTCGGCGCGGGCGACGTCCGGGACGTCCTGTAGCGGGGAGCGATAGCCGGCGAAGGAGCCGCCGCTCATCCGCATTTCCCCGTCGAAGAGCACCGACACGCCATCCGGTGCGCAGTGCCCCTGTGCGCTGACGGCGCGGTTGTGGTCCACGTACTGTTCGACGACCCAGCGCTCGTCCGCGGCCGGGGGTGTTGCGGCGGAGCGATCGTCGCGGGTGACGAAGCGCAGACCGTGGCCGCCGGCGGAGCGGTCGGGTTTGACGACGACCCGCTTCCACACGGCGAGGAGTTCGTCGGTGGCGCCGGCGAGGTTCGCACCCGTGCACACGACGCCGTCGGGCAGGCGGATACCGAGTCCGGGCGCGACGGCGCGGAAGCCGGATTTGGTGTTCAGGTCCGCCACGGTGCGCACGACTCGGGGCGAGGGGCCGCCTGCCGCATAGGGTTCGATCCCGATGCCGAGGTCGGCGGCGAGGGCAACGGTGGCTTCGTCCAGGGCGGTCGGCAGCAGGCGGGCGTCCGGGGACTCGCGCAGGAGCGCGCGCAGCGGCTCCAGCAGGCCGTGTGCGGCGACGGCCTCCGCCATCGGTACGCGGGGGATGTCCGGCACGGTGACGACGGTGACGCTGTCCTCGGACATCCCCAGTCGCTCGAAGGCGTAGCGGCGGAAGGACTCGGACAGCGGGAGCGGGACGACGAGTACGTCACCGGGTCGGGTGAGCCAGATCGTGCGCGGGGCCTGTTCGGACCACCGGCGCGGGACCGATGCCGCACGCAGGTCGACCGTCAGCGGTGACACGAAGTTGGCGAGGATGACGAGCGCCCGGCTGTCCTCGCGTGAGGCGACCATGGTCCACCGTTTCCTCTCCCGTTCTGCGCATGCCGTGCGGCCTGCGGGGGTGGTCGGTCAGGCCCGGGCCAGGGTGGCGTCGATCCGGCCGAGGAAGTCCTTCAGGTCGTCGGGGGTGCGCGAGGTGATCAGGACCCAGTCGCCGGTGTCGTCCTGCACCACCGGTTCGTCGAGCCAACGGCCGCCGGCGTTGCGGATGTCCGTCTCCAGGGAGGCGTAGGACGTCAGGGTGCGGTCGCGTACGACGTCGGCTTCGACCAATGCCCACGGGCCGTGGCAGATCGCGGCCACGGGCCCTCCCGAGGAGGTGAACGAGCGGACGATGCCGATCGCGGTGTCGTTCAGGCGCAGCGAGTCCGCGTTGAGGGTGCCGCCCGGTACGAGCAGGAGGTCGTAGCGGGCCGGATCGGCCTCGGCGAGGGTGAGGGTGGGTTGGATGTTCTCGCCCGGGTCCTTGTCGCCGACGAGTGTTCGGATCGGATCCGCCGATGCCGCCGCGATGTCCACCTCGGCGCCGCGATCGCGCAAGTGGCGGGCCGGGACGAGCAGTTCGTCCTGCTCCACGCCGTAATTCGTGACGATCGCCAGGATGCGGCGCCCGGTCAGGTCGATGTCGGTCATGGTGACGGGTCCATTCTCGGTGGGTCTTCGTGTGGCGGTCCGGTCGCGACGGTTGTGGTGTCCGGGCGGCCGGGTGCTCGACCGGCTTCGCCGGTATGCGGGGGACCGAGTCGGTTCCGTGCCGGTCGGGCTCGCCGGCCTCTTCGCCCCGCTGCCCTGACGTACTCGCGACAAACCTCGGCGATCACACAGGCCGTGCTCGCCGAGCGCCCGTTCGGGTCGGGACGGCGGGTGGCCGTGCTCAGTCGAGTTCCCGGTGAACCACGCGGATGCTGCCGAGGTCGGGATCCACCGCGTCCGGCACGACCATGCCCGCCCGGACACCGGAGGTGAGGTAGTCGACGACGGGCGCGGTGAGCCGTTCGCCGGGCAGGGCGGCGGGGACGCCCGGCGGGTAGGGCGTCAGCATCTCGGCGCTGATCCGGCCGATCGCCTCGCGGGCAGGCACCTGCTCGGTGCGGGCGAAGAAGGCGTCCCGAGGCAGGAGTACCTGTTCCAGACGCAGTTCGTGTGGATCGGGGATGTGGACCGAGTGCCCTCCGTCGTCGATCGAGTCGGCGTGTGCCGCCAGATCGCGGAGCGCCTCGAGCAGCGTCGAGGTGGTGTGGTCGTCGTCGGCGTAGCTCAGTTGTGCGCTGATCCGGCGATGGTCGGACACGTGCAGATTGATCCGGTGGTGCTCGCGCAGCCAGTCGGCGGCGGCGTAGCCGGTGGGCCCCAGCGCCCGGATGTCGATGATGATCTGGAGCGGGTCGAGGTCGTGGGCGCGTTGTGGGCCCAGGAACTCGGCATGCTCGACGTGCATGCCGTCGATGTCCTCGACACTCGCGCGCACCGAGTGCGCCCGGCGCAGCGCGGCGTCGAGGAGGCGGTGCCCGTCGGCGACCATGTGCGCACGCCAGCCGTCGAGTGCGGCGTAGATCAGCACGTTGGGGCTGGTGGTCCCGAGGAGGTCCGCGCGGGTGCGCAGGACGTCGGGGTCCACCAGGTCCCCCTGGTGGTGGAAGACCGAGCTTTGTTCCAGGCCGCCGCCCATCTTGTGCACGCTGGTCACGCAGACGTCGGCGCCGGCGTCCATCGCCCAGGTGGGCAGGTCGGGGTGGAACGGCAGATGGGCGCCCCACGCCTCGTCGACGATCAGCGGCCGACCCTGCCGGTGGCAGACCTCGGCAATGGCGGCCAGGTCCGCGCAGGTGCCGTACGGGGTCGGGCTCGTCACCAACGCGCCCCGGGCGTCCGGGTGTTCGGCGAAGGCTGCGGCGTACGACCGGGGCTGTGGGGGATGGGCCAGGTGGAGTTCGGGGTCCCAGGTCGGCTCCACCCAGATCGGGCGCACGCCGGAGAGGATGAGTCCGGACACCACGGATTTGTGTGCGTCGCGGGAGATCACCAGCTTCTCGTGCGGCCCGGCGACCGAGAGCATCGCGCTTTTGACCGAGAGCGAACTGCCGCATGTGGAGAAGAAGGTGTGCCGGGCGTGTACGGCCTCGGCCATCAGTTCCTGGGCCCGGGCCAGCACGCCTTCGGAGGACTTCCGGTCGTCCAGTCCGGAGGTGGCGAGGAGGTCGGAGCGAAACACATCCTCCCCCAATATCGCCCTCGTGCGGGCGTCGATGCCCCGGCCCTGCTTGTGGCCCGGTGGGGTGAACGGTGTGTAGGCCCTCTTGTGGTAGGCCGCAAGCGCATCCAGAACGGGTGTCTCCGACTGATCCATGTCCCTCGGCTGCCCACATCCTCGGACCCCGACACCCCGATGGCGCATGCGCGCCTTTCGGGAAATCGTCGGAGGAACGGCGGCCGGGAACCCGGGGCGGCGGCGCGGCGCGGCTCCCATTGCGATCGATCGGTCGGGAACCGGGCCGGGCGAGATGGCCGGCCGGCCCCGACGACTACCGGCGTTTCGGTTTGATCCGGCCGGTACGGGTAGCCGTGACTTTCGCGACCGGTTCGGACCCGCCCGAGTCGACGGCGCCCGTCCGCGAGCAGTGCCACCGGTCCGAGCCCACCCACCGCCCGAGAACCTGGTACACGGAGGAAGCATGGCCAAGCCCGAGCCCGCGAGCCGCAGGACCGACCCGGCGGGCGTGATCCCCGGCCGCCCCGGCACCGAGAAGGTCCCACTCGACGAGCCCACCGAACCGCGCGAGCCGCTCCCCCCGAAGCCGGATCAGAGCGGCCCCGACCCGGTGAGCCCGACCGGTCAGCCCACCGGCACGGACCAGGCCGCCGTGGCGCAGGGCGGTGCGTACCTGACCACCGCCCAGGGCGTGCGACTGCCGGACACCGACCACTCGCTCAAGGCCGGACCGCGTGGACCGGTCCTGCTCCAGGACCACCATCTGCGCGAGAAGATCACCCATTTCGACCACGAGCGCATCCCCGAGCGGGTCGTGCACGCCCGAGGCGCGGCGGCGCACGGCTTCTTCGTCGGCTACGGCACCGCGGGCAGCGTGAGCAAGGCCGCGTTCCTGGCCAAGGACGTCGAGACGCCGGTGTTCGTGCGCTTCTCGACCGTACTGGGCTCACGGGGCTCGGCCGACACGGTGCGGGACACGCGCGGGTTCGCCACCAAGTTCTACACCTCCGAGGGCGTCTTCGACCTGGTCGGCAACAACATTCCGGTGTTCTTCATCCAGGATGCGATCAAGTTCCCGGACATCATCCACGCCGGCAAGCCGCATCCCGATCGGGAGATCCCGCAGGCCCAGAGCGCGCACGACAGCTTCTGGGACTTCGTCTCGCTGCACACCGAGGCCACCCACCACACCATCTGGAACATGTCGGACCGCGCCCTTCCGCGCTCGTTCCGCACGATGGAGGGCTTCGGGGTCCACACCTTCCGGCTCGTGGCCGCCGACGGCGGCACCACGCTGGTGAAGTTCCACTGGAAGCCGAAGGCGGGCGTGCACTCGCTGGTGTGGGAGGAGGCCCAGATCATCAGCGGGATGGATCCCGACTTCCACCGTCGCGACCTCGCCGACGCGATCGAGGCCGGGGCGTTCCCGCAGTGGGAATTGGGCATCCAGACCTTCCCGGACACGGCCGAGCAGACGTTCGAGGGCATCGACCTCCTCGATCCCACCAAGATCGTTCCCGAGGAACTCGCGCCCGTCCAGCCGATCGGCCTGCTCACGCTCAACGCCAACCCGAGCAACTTCTTCGCCGAGACCGAACAGGTCGCCTTCCACCCCGGTCACCTGGTCCCCGGCATCGACATCACCGACGACCCGCTGCTGGCGGGCCGGTTGTTCTCCTACCTCGACACCCAGATCAGCCGGCTCGGCGGCCCCAACTTCGCGCAGATCCCGATCAACCGCCCGCACGCCCCGATCAACGACATGCTCCGGGACGGCCTGCACCAGGACGCCGTGCACCGGGGCGTGGCGCCGTATCGGCCGAACTCGCTCGACGGCGGCTGCCCGTTCACCGCCGGAGCCGACCTCGGCGGCTACGTGGAGGTGCCGGTCCCGCTGCCGCCCGCGGCCAAGGTCCGCGAGGCCCCGGCATCGTTCGCCGACCACACGAGCCAGCCCCGACTGTTCTGGCTCAGCCTGACCCCGGTCGAGCGCGAACACGTGATCGCCGCGTACACGTTCGAACTCGGCAAGTGCCACGAACAGGTGATCAGGGAGCGCAACCTGCGGGTGCTGGCCGACATCGACCCGCTGCTGTGCGCGCGCGTCGCCGAGGGCCTGGGGCTGCCGGCTCCCTCGCCCTCGGGGCCGTTGGCCTCGGTGGAACCGAGCCCGGCGCTGTCCCAGATCGGCGGCACGTGGCCGGTCGCCGGCCGGGTGATCGGCATCGTCGCCGACCCGGCCGCCGACCTGGAGGGCGTGCGTGCGGTGCGGCGGGCGGTGTTCGACGCGGGCATGGTGCCGCTGGTCATCGGCCCCACCGGCGGCACCCTCGGGGCGGACCACGACGCACCCATCCCGGTGCAGCGCAGCTTCGCCACCGCCCGCTCGATCGAGTTCGACGCGATCCTGCTGGCCGGTTCCCCGGCCCCGGGCAAGGACGCGTACGGAGCGCGGGACGCCAAGGCGGGCAACGGCACCCCGCTGTCCGGCACCGACCCGCGGGTCCTGCTCATGCTCGCCGAGGCGTACCGCCACGCCAAGGCCATCGGCGGCTGGGGGGACAGTGAGGAATGCCTGGCGGCAGCCGGCATCCCGACCACTGCCCCGGGAGTGGTCGTCGCCGCGGACGCGTCCGCGGTATTGACCGAGGTCACCGAACTCCTGGGCACCCACCGGGTGTGGGACCGCTTCCCGACGGCGGAGGCGGACACCATCTGATCCGCCGGATCCGACCGCCGCCGCCCCCGAGCCGTGACGCAACGGCTCGGGGGCGGCGGGCCGCGCATCCGCGCGGAATCCGCGGGGGAAGGCGCCTCGGTCCTCGGGTCAGTGGCTCAGGGCCTGTTGGAGCTGCTTCTTGTTCATCGAGGAGCGGCCCTTGATGCCCCGACGCCTGGCGTCCGCGTAGAGCTGGTCGTAGGTGGGACCCTGCGAGCCGCTGTGCGAGCGCTGCCCGCCGCGTCGGCCGGCCGGCTTGTCCTTGATCGAGGTACGGCTCGCCGTCTTGGACTCACCGGATCGGGCGCGCTCCTTGTTCACCGTGCGGGCCGCGATCTCCTCGGCGCGCCGGGTGCTTTCGCCGCGCTTCTTCGCGCTCTCCTTGATGTGCTCGTACTGACGTTCCCGCTTGGGACTGGATCCGCTGGGCATGCCGCTCACCTCGCGTGGGGAAAATCGGACTTCATGCCGCGTACCCGACAGCCGGGAGGACATGCGAGGCCGCACCGGACGGGGCCGGCGTTCCCGGCCGGTCGGCCGCCCGTCGCAGGCGCGACAAATCATCAGGAAAAGGTGCTCGACCATGGCGTGCGGACCGAAGGACGGGGCACAAAATCGGCGGAGGTGAAATCGATGATTCCCCTGCTTCTCGTCCTGCTCCTCGCACTGATCCTTTTCGGTGCCGGGTTCGCGATCAAGGTCCTGTGGTGGGTAGCCATCGCAGTCCTGGTCATCTGGCTCCTCGGCTTCCTCTTCCGTTCGACCGGCACCGGCGGAAGTCGCGGCCGTTGGTACCGCTGGTAGATCCGCGCGGCCTCGCCGCGACCACCGCGTGACCCGCCGGTTGCCGGACCGGCGGGTCACGCGCGTCGGGGACGCCGGGGTCAGTGTCCGCCGCGGCCGGAGAGCAGGTCGCGGGCGCGGTCGACCAGGCCGAGACCCGGGGCCAGGATCCGGTCGGCGGGTGGTGTGTCGGGGGCGGAGGGGTGGGGGCGGGTCGGTGCCGTCTTCTTCGCCGCGCGAACCCGGTCGCCCAACTCGTCCAGCACCTCGTTCGTGCAGGCGGCGGCGAGCAGGGGGAACAGCCGACCCTCCTCGTCGCGGACGTGTTCGCCCACGGCGAGCCGAAGGCGGGCGACCAGGTCGTCGAAACGGCCGTCGTCGGCGGGGCGGCCTTCGAGTTCCTTGAGGAGTTCCTCCACGGCGGCGTGGTCGGCGAGCTCCTTGTCGGCGATCGTGTCCCCGTCCTCGACGTGCTCGCGCACCGCCGGATACAGATGCATCTCCTCCGCGACGGAGTGGCGGACCAGCTCCATGGTCAACTCGTCGGCCACCTCGCGCCGCCGCGAGTCTGCGACCGGCAGGATCTCGATCCGGGCGAACAGCGCATCGACCTCGCGATGGTCGACGGTGAGTTCCTCGATGACGTTCCCGCCGTGGCCCATGGAAACCTGCCTCTTCTCGGTGCGGCGAGCACCTGAGGCCCGCGCCGTCCACCTCAGCTACCCGGCGAATCGGTGCGCACACATGACCCGTTGGCGCGCAGCGGCGGCGGGAGGCGGCAGGACGGTGGACGTCGTGGCGCTCCTTCGCGGGCGCGCGGTCGGTGCGTGCTCGTCGTGTGGCCGTTCCACTGGCAGAACAGGACGGTGGCGTCGTCGTCGAGTCGGCCCCGGTGGTAGGCGAGAACGGTGTGGACCAACCGGCGCAGGGTCTCGGCGACGGGTAGGCCGTCGGCGTGATGGCGGATGACGAAGTCGGTGAATCGCTCGATGCCGAAGCGCTCCCCGTTGCCGTCGCGGGCTTCGGTGATGCCGTCGGTGTGGAGCAGGAGCCGATCGCCGGGTTGGAGGTGTTCGTGGCACAGGGTGATCGGCAGGCCGAGGCGGGCGCCCATGGGCCCGGCGGGCGGACAGTGGGCGGTACCGGCCCAGCGCTCGTCGCGGATGATCACGGGCAGGGGGTGCCCGCGGTTGACCCACGTGAGCAGGCCGGTGTCCAGGTCGAGGTCGGCGAGGATTCCGGTGGCGTAGCGGGTGAGGCCGAACCGGTCGACGAGGGCATCCTCCACGGCGCTGCTGATCCGGGTGATGTCCACGCCTCGGCGGCGTTGGCTGCGGCAGGTGGCCAGGGCGAGATCGGCGGTCAGCCCGGAGGAGGTGTCGTGGCCCATGGCGTCGAAGATCGCCAGGTGGGCGATGCCGCCGGAGACGGAGTAGTCGAAGGCGTCGCCGGCGACCTCGTAGGCCGGTTCCATGGCGGCCCCGATGACGACCCGGTCGTTGGCGAAGGCGCGCGGCGGCATCAGGGTCCACTGCATCTCCGCTGCCGCGCTCATCGGCCGGGTACGGGTCAGGCGCGCGTACGAGTCGCTGTTGCCACGCTTGGAGATCAGGAGCAGTCCCGCCATCGACGCGAGAGACCGTGCCACGGCCCGGACGGTGTCGGTGTCGCTGTCGGAGCCGACGGGTGCTTCGGCGGCCAGGCACAACACGCCGAGGCGTTCGGTGCCGTCCAGGACGGGGACCCAACCGTGCCGGCCGTCCCCGGCGAACAGGTGCCGTTCGATTTGGTACGCGCGGCCCGCGAGCGTGGTGTCGATGCCCAATTCCCGGCCGCCGGCGCCGGCGTCGGGCCCGCGACCGGTCACCTCGCGCAGCACCTCCTCCTGTAGGTCGGCCACGAACAGTGCGGCGTGCCCGAGGCCGGCCCGGAACGCGGCGGCGTCCAGCAGGCGGGGCAGGTCCTCGAAGGTCGCGCGACGGCCGGCCTCCAGGAGGTCGGTCAACGCGCCGGCGAGATCGGTGCGTGGTGGTGTCATCGCGCGAGAACCCCGCAGAGGGAAGGAGGAGACTCGCGTCGATCCGCCGGCCCACGAACTTCGAAGGATCGTGCGCTCCGCAGGAGGGCCACGAGAGGCCCAGGGCTGTCGCTCCCAGCCTACGCGCGCGGCCCCGCCACCGGGGCCGCGCCGTGGTGGGTCAGGGGCGCAGCAGGACCTTGACGGTGCCGTCCTGCTTCTTCTGGAACCGTTCGTACGCCTGCGGCGCCTCGGTGAGCGGGACGCGGTGGGTGGCGAAATCCTCGGTGCCCAGCGGGTCGTCGTCCTCCAGCAGCGGCAGGATGTCGTTCACCCACCGGTGCACGTTCGCCTGACCCATGCGCAGTTGGATCTGCTTGTCGAACATGGTCAACAGCGGGAGCGGGTCGGCCATCCCGCCGTAGACGCCGGAGAGCGAGACGGTGCCGCCGCGGCGGACCAGGTCGATCGCGGTGTACAGGGCGCTGAGCCGGTCCACGCCCGCCTTGCGCATCATCTTCTCGGCGACCACGTCGGGCAGCATGCCGGCGATCTGCTGGGCGAGCCTGCCCACCGGCGCGCCGTGCGCCTCCATGCCGACCGCGTCGATCACCGCGTCCGGCCCGCGACCGTCGGTGAGCGCCCGGATCGTGTCGGCGATGTCGTGATGGGCGGTGAGGTCGAACACCTCGACGCCGCGCTGCTGCGCCCGGGCCAGCCGTTCGGGCACCAGGTCGACGCCGAACACGCGGGCGGCGCCCCGATGCAGCGCGATGCGACACGCCATGTCGCCGATGGGACCCAGCCCGAGCACGGCGAGGGTGCCGCCGGGCGGGACGGCGGCGTACTCGACCGCCTGCCATGCGGTCGGCAGCACGTCCGAGAGGTAGACGTACCGATCGTCGGGCGGGCCTTCGGGGACCTTGATCGGGAGTTCGTTGCCGAACGGCACCCGCAGGTATTCGGCCTGCCCGCCCGGGACCTGCCCGTAGAGCCTGGTGTAGCCGAACAGCGCGCCGCCCATGCCCTGTTCGCGCACCCGCGAGGTCTCGCACTGCGAATGCAGTCCCTGCGTGCAGGTGTGGCACACCCCGCACGAGACGTTGAACGGGATCACCACCCGGTCGCCGGGTCGCACGTGGGTGACCTCGGCGCCGACCTCCTCGACGATGCCCATCGGCTCGTGGCCCAGGATGTCGCCCTCGCTCAGGAACGGGCCGAGGATTTCGTACAGGTGCAGATCCGAGCCGCAGATCCCGGAGGAGGTGACCTTGATGATCACATCGTCCGGATCCTTGAGTGTCGGGTCGGGGACCGTGTCCACGCGGACGTCGCGTTTGCCGTGCCAGGTGAGTGCCTTCATCGCGATCATCTCCGGAGTCGAGTACTCGATGGGCCGGCGGCCTCGGGGGACCCGCCGAGTCGCGGGGACCACGACCGCCGGCCGGGCGGGGACATCCCGTACCGAATCGCCTGACCGGTCGACGCCCGATCAAACACGGGGCGCCGGCCGTTCGGGACCCCCGGTTGCGCACGCGCGCCGAATCCGACGTGATCCGGGGCGCGCGGTCGGTGGAGCGGAGCCCGGATGCCTGCGCAACCGTCGTTTCGTGCGGGCGCGGGTGCGAGCGCGGCCGGGTCGAGTGCCTGCGCCCGACCGGGGGCGTCGGTGCGGGACCGGCACGGACGCCAAGAACGCGTCCCGGCGGTGACAGCGGCTATCCGGCGCCCGGCAGGCGGACCTGGAGTTCTCCGCCGAGGACCCGGGTCTCGAAGGCGGGTTGCGGGGCGGTCGCCGGGCCGTGCACGACCTCGCCGTCGGTGAGCGAGAACACGCTGCCGTGCCAGGGGCAGGTCACACAGCCGTCGGCGACTTCGCCCTGGGACAGCGGACCGGCCAGGTGCGAGCAGCGGTCGGCGAGCACGTACGCCTGCGAACCGTCTCGGACGACCAACAGCGCGGTCTCGCCGAGGAGGCGCCGGGCGGGCTTTCCGTCCGGAAGGGCGGACAGCAGGCCGACGGAATGCCAGCGGGAGCCGTCGCCGACCACGTGCGGCACGTGTTCGGCGTGATTGACGCCGGTCGCCTGGCGGTAGGCGAGGTGCCCGCCGAGCAGGCCGCCCGTGCCGGCCGCGGCCAGTCCGGCCAGGGCCAGCATCCGGCCGCGCAGTGGTCGGTTGCCGAGCCGGGCCAGCAGCGAGGCCGAGTACAGGCCCACCGCCACCGTGTTGCACGCGGCGTGCACGAGGCCCACCCGCTGCTGCTGCTCGTGCGTCTCGGCCCAGTCCACCAGCCCCGCGGCCACGGCGGGTGCCGCGGCGCCGATGCCCACCGCGATCAACACCGTGGACGCGGGCCCGGTCCGCGGCACGAGGTCGAGCATCGAGGCGGAGAGCCAGGTGCCGATGGGCACCTGCACCAGCATCGGGTGCACCGCGTGCCCCAGCGGCACGCCGTGCAATGCGTCCCGGACCGGGCCCTGCGGCAGCCGGCCCACCAGTGTGCGTAGCCACGCCGCGGGACGGTCCAGGCCCTGGGCCTGCTCCAGGCGGCTTACCGTAGTCGTGATCCTCATGGGAACCCGCTTCCCGAGAACCGCGCCGACATGCCGGCCGGCTCGGAGTCCGCCGCACTCGACCACCCTCGTCCACCGAGGTCGCCAGGCATCGCCGCGCCGAGTCGGGGTAGCGGTGCCGACATGACTGCTCTGGCACAGCTTGCCTCGGCCTCCCCCAAAACCGTCACCACAGGGGCGATCCTCGCTGCCCTGTTGATCGCCGTCCTGCTCATCATTCCGGTGGTCAGCGGGGTGCGGCGCAGGCGTCGCCCGCCGCCGGCCCCGCCGCGGGACCTGCCCGCCGGCTCGACCCCGGACCCGGGGAGCGAGCGCCGGGAGTCCGCGGAGATGCCCCGAGACGGGCACCGGCGCGGACCGCACGACCTGCCCGGATTCGGCAACCTCGGTTCCCGACCGGCGGAGCCCGGCGCGCGTGAGCACGACAGGGACGCCTGACACGACAGGGACGCCCGAGTCGCGCGTCCGGGTCCCGTCCCCACCCGTGGGGGCGGGACCCGGTTGCATGTGTGCGATCGGGGTCGGCTCCCATCCGGGCACCGCCTCGGGTGGGAGCCGACCCGCGCGCACGGCGACGACATCGGCGCCCGTACGCACGGCGACGAGGTCAGCGTCGGTCGGGATCGGATTCGACATAGGCGCGCAGATGGTCCAGCGCCCGCTCCAGCACGTCCCCGACGGCCAGGCGAGCAGCCGGGTCGGCGGTGAGCGCGTCCACCGGCAGCGCCTCCCGGCCGTGCGAGCCGCCGAAGTCGCCGGGGTCGTGGGTCTGGGCGAGCTCGGTGTCCAGATCCGGCGGTTCCTCCGCGTCCCTGACGGTCGCGGTGACGATGCTGTCGACCTCGCCGGGCCCGCCCGAAACCACGACGGTGCCCCGATAGGGCGAGTCGCGTACGGCCCAGCCGATCCGGGTCGCCGGGCCGTCGCGATCGAGTACGAGCGCGGCCCGCACGGCGGTCGCGCCCTCTCCGACGGTGACCTCCCAGGACCCCTCGGCCACCGCGCCGACCTCGGTCACCGGTGGGAAGTAGCGCAGCAGTCGCAGCGGGTCGACGAGCGTGAGATAGACCCGGTCGGCGGGCGCGGCGATGTGTACGGAACGTGTGTGAACAACCATGGCCTACTGCTGTCCCCTCGCCTGCAACCCATGCGCGACCGCAGCGCGCGGCGTCCGGGTCCTGTCCGGTCGGATCCGATGCCCCATCGGGATCCGACTCGGGATCCACCGGCCGGGGCCGGGCGACACGGCGCGCACATGCTCCTGCGTCGCGCGCGTATATCCGGGCCCGCGTCGGGTAGCCGAGTCGCGTGTGGCCCGTCGGCCACACCCGGGCCGAAAACGCGGCGAGCGCGATGTCGAGCGAATCGAGCCCCGAACACGCCGCCGGCGTGCACCGGAGAGGACAGGCCATGTCGGAGAAGGTTGCGGATCACGTTCTCGCCAGGCTGCGCGAGTGGGGCGTCGAGCACGTCTTCGCCTATCCGGGAGACGGCATCAACGGGCTGCTGGCCGCGTGGGGGCGTGCGGACGACCGGCCACGGTTCATCCAGGCGCGCCACGAGGAGATGGCGGCGTTCGAGGCGGTCGGCTACGCCAAGTTCTCCGGGCGCGTGGGTGTGTGTGCGGCCACCTCCGGTCCGGGTGCGATCCATCTGCTCAACGGGCTCTACGACGCCAAGCTCGACCACGTCCCGGTCGTCGCCATCGTGGGGCAGACCGCGCGCAGCGCGATGGGCGGCTCGTACCAGCAGGAGGTGGATCTGGCGAGCCTGTTCAAGGACGTCGCATCCGAGTACTGCGAGACGGTCAACGTCCCCGAGCAACTGCCCAACGTGCTGGATCGGGCGATTCGGATCGCCTACGCGCGACACACGGTGACCGCCGTGATCATCCCGGCCGACGTGCAGGAACTCGATTACACCGCGCCCGGGCACGCCTTCAAGATGGTGCCGTCCAGCCTGGCCCTGTCCCGCTCGGCCCCCGTCCCCTCGGACGAGGACCTGCGGCGTACCGCCGATCTGCTGAACGCGGGCGAGAAGGTCGCGATCCTGGTCGGCCAGGGTGCGCGCGGCGCCCGAGCGGAGGTGGCGGAACTCGCCGACCTGCTCGGCGCGGGGGTCGCCAAGGCACTGCTGGGCAAGGACGTGCTCTCCGACGAACTGCCCTACGTCACCGGTTCGATCGGCCTGCTGGGCACCCGGCCGTCCTATGAGTTGATGACCGGCTGCGACACGCTCGTGTCGATCGGATCCAACTTCCCCTATTCGCAGTTCCTCCCGGAGTACGGGCAGGCGCGCGGCGTGCAGATCGACATCGACCCCTCGATGATCGGTCTGCGCTACCCCTACGAGATCAATCTGGTCGGCGACGCGCACGAGACCCTCGTGCGGCTGCTGCCGCTGGTGCGGCGCAAGAAGCACGGCAAGTGGCGCAGGGGCATCGAGGCCGGCGTGGCCCGCTGGTGGGAGGTCATGCAGCGGCGCGCGGCCGTGGACGCCGACCCGATCAATCCCGAATACGTCGTGCACGCGCTCGACGCGCTGCTCCCGGGCGACGCCATCCTGTCCGCCGACTCCGGCTCGGCCGCCAACTGGTACGCCCGCCATCTGCGGATGCGCGGCGACATGCGCGGCTCGCTGTCGGGCACGCTGGCCACGATGGGCCCCGGGGTGCCGTACGCGATCGGTGCCAAGTTCGCCCACCCGGACCGGCCCGCGATCGCCATCGTCGGGGACGGCGCGATGCAGATGAACGGTATGGCCGAGCTGATCACCGCCGCCAAGTACCGCCGCGAATGGAGCGATCCGCGGCTGGTCGTGGCGGTGCTGAACAACGGCGACCTGAACCAGGTCACCTGGGAGATGCGGGCCATGGAGGGCGCGCCGCAGTTCGAGGCATCGCAGGACCTGCCCGACGTGCGCTACGCCGACTTCGCCCGTTCCCTCGGCCTGGGCGGGGTGCGCGTGGACAAGCCCGCCGACGTGGAACCGGCGTGGCGTCAGGCGCTGGCGGCCGATCGACCGTTCGTGATCGACTTCCGTACCGATCCCGCGGTGCCGCCGATCCCGCCGCACGCCACCCTGGAACAGATCGAGGCGGCCGCGTCGGCGATCGTGCACGGCGACAGCGACCGGGGCGGCATGATCCGGCAGGGCCTCAAGGCCAAGATCCAGGAGATGTTGCCCGGCGGTCGCGACCGCGAGGACCGCCCCGGGGCCCGCGAGGGACAGTGAGCACGATGTCGGCAGCGCTGCGCCCCTCTGCCCCGTCGCACCACCCTGCGTCGGGAGGACGAGGCACGACCCGCGCATCCACACCCGGCCACGACCGGGCCCGATACGGCTGCACATCGCCCTACTTCGCCGCGATGACCGCAGCCGGCGCCCTCCACCGCCTCCGAGCCGACGCCACCCGCTGCGATCGGTGAAGCACATGCACGTCGACCCCGAGTTCGCGAAGACTCCGCAGTTCCCGCCGCAGAGCCTGCGCGACTACGCGCTGGTGGCCGACGGCGAACGCGGCGCCCTGATCGGCCCGCGCGGCGACATCGTGTGGATGTGCGCCCCGCACTGGGAGTCCGACGCCGTCCTCGGCGCCCTGATCGGCGGCGCCGGCGTCTACGCGGTCACCCCGGTTGGGGCCCTTCGTGTGGGGCGGACACCACGAGGACGCAAGCCTGATCTGGCGCAGTCGCTGGATCACCCGGAACGGCATCGTCGAGTGCCACGAGGCCCTGGCCTTTCCCGGCGACACGCACCGTGCCGTGTTGCTGCGCCGCATCGTCGCCGTGGACGCGCCGGCCCTGCTGCGCGTGGTGTTCGCGCCCGCCACGGGCTTCGCCGACCGGGTCGCCCGCACCCTCGCCCGGGACGCGGACGGGCGGTGGGCCGGACGCGTGGGAGAGCTGGAGGTGCGCTGGTCGGGGGCGCCGTCGGCCCGCCCGGACGGGACGGGTCACCTGGTCGCGCAGGTTCGCCTGGCCGCAGGAGAGCACCGCGACCTGGTGTTGGAGATCGGCGACCGCACCCTGCCCGCTCCGGTGGATCCCGACCGGGCCTGGGAGCGGACCCGCCGGGCCTGGGCCGAGGCGGTGCCCCGCCTGGACGCCACCCTCGCACCCCGCGACGCCCGACACGCTCATGCGGTGCTGCGCGGGCTGACCGCCTCGACCGGCGGCATGGTCGCCGCCGCCACCACGAGCCTGCCCGAACGCGCCGAACAGGGCCGCAACTACGACTACCGGTACGTATGGATCCGGGACCAGTGCTACGGCGGCCGGGCGGTGGCCGCGGCGGGCGCATACCCCCTGCTCGACGACGCGGTGCGCTTCGTCGCCGGGCGCCTGCACGAGCATGGGCCGCACCTGCAGCCCGCGTACACGGCCGCGGGCGGGCCGATCCCGGACCGGCGATCCGTGGACCTCCCCGGCTACCCCGGCGGATTCGACCTGGTCGGCAACCGGGTCAACCGGCAGTTCCAACTCGACGTGTTCGGCGAGGCGTTGCTGCTGTTCGCCGAGGCCGCCGGGCACGACCGCCTCGACCCGGACGCCCGGGCGGCCGCCCGGATCGCGGCCGAGGCGATCGCCCGGCGCCGCTTCGAACCCGACGCCGGCATCTGGGAGCTGGAGCCGCGCGCGTGGACGCACAGTCGGCTGATCTGCGCGGCGGGGCTGAGGGCGATCGCCGAACACCTTCCGGACGCACCCACCTGGCGAGCCTTGGCCGAGGCGATCGTGGAGCACACGAGCGCACACAACCTGCATCCCGACGGGCGCTGGAAACGCTCCCCGAACGACGGGGCATGCGACGCCGCCCTGCTGTTCCCGTCGCTGCGCGGCGCGCTCGCGGGCGACGACCCGCGCACGGTGGCCACGCTGAACGCCTATCTGGCCGAACTGACCGAGGACCACTACGCGTACCGCTTCCGGCACGACGCGCGCCCGCTCGCGGAGGCCGAAGGCGCCTTCCTGCTCTGCGGGTTCGTGGTGGCGCTCGCCGAGCACCAGCAGGGGCACGAGGTCAGGGCGCATCGCTGGTTCGAACGCAACCGGGCCTCCTGCGGGCCGTCCGGCCTGTTCGCCGAGGAGTACGACATCACCCAGCGGCAACTGCGCGGCAACCTGCCGCAGGCGTTCGTGCACGCGCTGCTGCTGGAATCCGCCGCCCGCCTGAGCCGGCCATGGCCTTCGGAAGGGAATCGATCATGACCCGCATCGTCGTCGTCAGCGGAGCGAGCGCGGGCATCGGACGCGCCGCGGCGCGCCGGTTCGCCGCCCGCGGAGACAGCGTGGCCCTGCTCGCCCGGGGTCGGGCCGGCCTGCACGCCGCCGCCCGCGAGGTGGAGGCCGCGGGCGGCCAAGCCCTCGTGCTGCCCACCGACATGGCCGACCACACGCAGGTGGAGACCGCCGCGGATCGCATCGAGGACGTCCTGGGCCCGATCGACGTGTGGGTCAACGCCGCCTTCGCCTCGATCTTCGCCCCCTTCGCCGAGATCACCGCCGACGAGTACGAACGGGCCACCGCGGTCACCTACCTCGGATTCGTCAACGGCACTCGCGCGGCGCTGTCGCGCATGCGCCCCCGCGACGCCGGGACCATCGTCCAGGTCGGCTCGGCGCTGGGGGAGCGGCCCATCCCGCTGCAATCGGCCTACTGCGGCGCCAAACACGCCGTCAACGGCTTCACCGGTTCGGTGCGCACCGAACTCCTGCACGAGAAGAGCAACGTACGCATCACGCTCGTGCAGATGCCCGCGGTCAACACCCCCCAGTTCACCTGGGTGCGGTCCCGCCTGCCCCGCAAGCCACAACCGGTCCCGCCGATCTACCAACCCGAAATCCCGGCCCGGGCGATCGTGTTCGCCGCGGACCACCCCGGCCGCAAGGAATTCTGGGTCGGCGCCTCCACGGCCGCCACCATCCTCGCCAACCGCCTGGCCCCCGCGTTGCTCGACCGCTACCTGGCCCGCACCGGCTACGCGTCCCAGCAGACGTCGCACCCCGCCGAGCCCGACCACGCCGGCAACCTCTACCTGCCCCTGGACGACGACGGCAGCCCCGGCAACCACGACCGCGGCGCACACGGCGACTTCGACGAGCAGGCGCACGGCAGGGCCCCGCAACCATGGCTCTCCCGGCACCGCCGCCCGCTGACCGCCGCGGCGGCACTGTTGGCCACCGCCGGCGTGGCCGGATCCCGCCGAGCGGGCGGAGCCTCCCGCCTTCTCGGCCGCCGGCCCGCAGCAGAGGGACCGGTGTGATTGCCACGCGGCTGCGGGGGCATCGGTGTCGGCAGTGCTCTCGGCTGCGAACGTGCCCGGAGCCCGCCCGGAGCGGTTGCCGCAGGAGAAGGGACACGCCGTGACCGACACCACGCAGGCCGGTCTGCAAGGACGCATTCGCTCGCGTACGAAGGCGGACGTGCGCGGCCGGGTCGCACTCGTCACCGGCGGCTCGCGCGGTCTGGGCCTGCTGATCGCGCGCGAGTTGGCCCGGTTGGGGGCGCGGGTGACGATCTGCGCCCGGGACGAGGAGGAACTGACCCGGGCCGCGGCGCTCATCCGCCGCGACACCGGGCGCCCGGTGTCCTGGGAGCAGTGCGATCTGAGCGATGGTCGGGCCATCGACGAGATGGTCGCGGAGGTGACGAAGCGACACGGGCCCGTGGAGATCCTCGTCAACAATGCCGGGATCATCACGGTGGGCCCGGTCGAATCGCTGGACATCGACGCGTTCCGCCGGGCGATCGAAGTCATGTTCATGGGTGCGGTGCGACTGACCCTCGCGGTGGTGCCGGGCATGCGCGAGCGCGGCGAGGGCAGGGTGATCAACGTGACCTCGATCGGCGGCCGGATCGCGGCACCGCACCTGCTGCCCTACGACTGCGCGAAGTTCGCCGCGACGGGATTCTCCGAGGGCCTGCGAGCCGAACTCGCCGGTTCGGGCGTGAGCGTGACCACGGCGGTCCCCGGCCTCATGCGCACCGGCTCCCACCGGGCCGCCCGTTTCACGGGACGACGTTCGCGCGAATACGCCTGGTTCGCCGCCGCCGCGTCGCTGCCCCTGATCTCGATGGACGCCGAGCGAGCGGCTCGGCTGATCGTGCGCGCCGGGATCCGACGCAAGCCCGAACTCGTGCTGACGGCGGTGGCCAAGGCGGCCGTCCGCGCCCACGGACTGGCCCCGGCCACCACGACCCGTGCGCTGTCCCTCGCCGCCCGGATGTTGCCCTCGGCCGGTTCCTCGGCGAAATCCGGGGAGACCTCGGGTGCGAGCGAGCACGCGAAGGGCACCCGCTGGACCGACCGCGTCGCGACACTGGGCGAACACGCGGCCCGCCGCTGGAACGAACCCGGAACTTCCTGAACGGCCTCCGGTTCATCCGCGCTCGGTGCTTGCGGTCCTGGTCACTCGTGTGCGCACAGGCAGGTCTTGTGGTCGGTGTTGGACACGACCACGCATGTATGTCCCAGGGCGGTGTTCTCGTCCCGAACGAACAGGGTGATCTCCTCGCCCACGTTCAGGTTCAGGTCGCGGGGGACCACCGCGTTCCAGGTGTGCGGAAACGCGTCGCCGTCCACCGGCCAGTCGTGGACGTCCACGGTCACCTCGACCTCGTCGCGATCGGGCATGACCACGATCGCCCTTGCGCCCAAGATGTCCATGGTTCCAGTGTGTGCCGGGCACATTCCGGCGGCGAACGGAGCGGTCCGTCCCGGGCCGGAGGCCCCCGGCGCGGCCGATCCGCGGTGCCCGGGCAGGTGCCGGGCGGGCCGTCGGAGACACGGTTGTCCCGGCCGGGAATGTCGGACCGGCGCCGCCCGTTGTGATGAAACGTCGGTGAGGGTGTGCCCCCGGGCCCAACCATTGCCTCCGTGGAATACCGCTCGGCTGGAGCCACGGTGTGCCTTCCGCCGTGAGGCGGCCACCCTCGCCGGCCTTCGACGGCGCCGTCCCGGCCGGGGTGGCGCCGTCCCCGCTACGCGTCGGCGATCTCGTCGGGTCGCGAGGGGCTGGTGAACGGCACGTACCGCAGGTCGACGACCTGATACAGGGCGTTACCGGTATCGGCGAATTCGCAGACCGCCAGGACGACGTGGTGCCCGGGCAGTCGCGGGGGCAGGGTGATCTCGTGCAGTTCCTGGAGCCCCGCCCGGCGGCATGCGGTCGCTGTGCCGCGGGTGACGAGTGTCGCGAAGGGGGTGGCCTCGAACTGGGCTCGGCTCAGGGCCTGCGCGGGATCCCAGTGCGTACAGGTGATGAAGTAGTTGAATCTGCGCACCGGGTACGGCGCGTCGAGTTCCCAGACGAACGGGATCGTCTGGTTCGCGTTCACCTCGGTGGCGCAGCGATCGTCGTGGATCTTGTCGAGCAGACGTGCCTGCGGTGAGCCGCAACTCGCGATGGCGCCGTCCTCGGGGGGCAGGTTGTTCGGTGCGTCCCCGCGGAAGGGGGCGCTGTCGGTGTGTGGGTCGTCGCGGCCCGCGGCTTCGAGGGGGAAGTGTTTGCCGGCGACGAGAGAACGGGCCTCCGCCGGCAGCAGGTGTATCGCGGCGCGCGAGGGCGGTGAGACCACTGCTCCCCGGGGGTGTGTCGAGTCGTGATGGGTATCCATCCTTCCCTCCCCGTCTCATCCCGGAACGGGCCTGTCGAGTGCCGGCCGTGGGAGAGCCTCGCCCATCGACCCGTCGCCAAACCCATGTTCCGCGGGCAGCCTCCCGGAAGTGGGAAAAGCCGCTCCGTCGACCGGCGTTCGGCGCGGCGGCACGGTCGGACGCACGGTTCGGGCCCCGCCGTCGCCGAGGCGCATCCGCACGGGTGTCGCGGTCGGGGCGCGGGGTGGCGCGACGGCGGACGCGCGGCCGACAGCGGCGGACGAGGCGTGGACGGCGGCGCGGCCGGGTCAGCGCAGCCCGTACAGCTCCAGGGTCTGGTCGAGGGCGCGTTTGATCTCGGGGATCGTCAGTCCGCGGTCGGTGCGCAGGTGGTGCAGCATGCTCGGGGCGAGAGGGGACAGGACGAAGTCCGCGACGGTCGCGGCGTCGGCGTCCGGCCGCAGTTGGGCGATCAGCGTCGCCGTATGGATCCGCAGCGCGCGGTAGGGCGGGCTGACGTAACGCGCACACGGATCGGCGACCTCGGCGGCGAGCAGCATGGCGTGCTGTTCGGCGACCCGGTCGAGGAGTGCGTGCAGGAACGCGCGCAGGCGGTCGGCGGCGGGCGCGCCCGGGCCCAGCGGAGGCGGGCCGGCGAGAAAGGCCGCCTGGAAGGTCTGTTCGCGTTCGTCCAGCAGTGCGAACAACAGGCTCGCGACGTCGCCGAACCGGCGATAGACCGTGCCGACGCCGATGCCGGTGGCATGCGCGACCGCGTTCATGGTGAGCGCCTCGGGGCCCTGCTCGGCGACGATCCTGCCCGCGGCATCGAGGATCCGGCGACGGTTGCGGGCCGCGTCGGCCCGCTCCGGCGGGCGGTCTTCGGCCATCGGCAGATCGATGCGGGGCGCGGGGCTCATGATCGCAGCCTAGCGGATAGTCATCCGCTTCCTGCTTGCCAAACGGATTGCTATCCGCTTGACTCTCCGGCGAAGCGGATAGCAATCCGTTCAGTCGCTGCCGGAGGTTCCGTCATGACCCCCAAGATCGCCGTCGTCTACTACTCGTCCACGGGCAACGTGCATCAACTCGCCCGCGCGGTCGCGGAAGGCGCCGAGAAGACCGGGGCCGAGGTGCGCCTGCGCCGGGTGTCCGAGTCGGCGCCCGACGAGGTCGTCGACTCCGTACCGGCATGGCGTGCGCACCTCGACGCCACCCGGGACACGGCGGTCGCGACGCTGGACGACCTGGTGTGGGCCGACGCCTACGCGTTCGGCTCGCCGACCCGGTTCGGCAACATCTCGTCGCAGCTCAAGCAGTTCATCGACACCACCAGCGGGCTGTGGCAGCAGGGCGTGTTCGTCGACAAGCCGGCGACCGGTTTCGTCAGCGCCGCGAATCTGCACGGCGGCAACGAGTCGACCCTGTTGGCGCTGTACAACACGCTGCACCACTGGGGTTCGCTGATCGTCTCGCCGGGCTACACCGACCCCGTCGTGTACGGCGCCAACGGGAACCCGTACGGCACCGCGCACGCGTCCGGCACCGGTGAGCCCGGTGACAACATCCTCGAGGCCGCCCGGTATCAGGGCGCGCGGCTGGCGACCGTGACCCGCAGGCTCCTGGCCGGCCGGGCGGCGTAGCCGGCGGGACGGGCGCTCACCGGCGCGTGCGTGGTCGCGCGCCGGGGTTGTGGGCGACCACGTGACGCTGCGCGTCCTCGCCGGGTGGGGCGCTCGTACCGCGCCGAATTATCGGCGGTTCGCCGCGCATGTCCGCGGCGGACGCGGACAGTCTTGGTGCAGACGCCCGGGGTGGGCGGCCGGTGAGGAGCGTGGGTGATGGGGACGAACGGAGTCGGGTCGGATCGTTGCGCGGCGCGAGAGGCCGAGGAATCGGCGGGCGGTGAGGCGATGGCCCGGGCACTGGTGTGGCTGTCGGACGCGTATCGCAACGCCGGACCCGCCGACGGCGGTCAACGGGTGAGGACGGACGGGATGTCCCCTCACGAGAACGGGCGCGGTGCTTCGCGTCGGTGACGATCGCGGACCGGCGGGAACGGCAGGACGTCCCGTGCCTCCTGCCCTCCCGCCGTCCGCGCGGCGGCTCGCCCGTTCCCGCCGACCGGTCACCGAGCGTCGAGTGCCAAGGTCGTGCTTCCCGTCGATGACGGCACAGCGATGGCGCCGCCCGAGGGCGGCGCCATCGGTGACGCTTGGTTGCGGGTGTGTTATGCGCTGAGACGCTTCGCCAACAGCGCCTTGGCCTGCTCGGCGCCCTTGCGGCTCTCGCCCTGCGCGCGGCGGAAGAAGTCCGCGAGTTCCGCATCGCCCTCGCGCTCGGCATCCTCGATGTAGGTCTCCAGCCGCAGCGCGTTGCTCAGGCAGGCCTCGGTGAACCACAAGATGTTGTAGTCCTTGTCCTTGGTGCCGGTGACCCGACCTGTCTCCTGCGTGGACATGACACCTCCTGGGATTCGATTTCCGTCGATCCCGCTACCCGGGTTCCCCGACACCAATCACCGATTTTCCCAAAAAGGCAGCTTTTCTCCCGCGACGCCGGCGCACGGTTTCGACTCTCTCGATCACCGCGGAACCGGTCCGATGGCGCGGAGACGCATCCTCCGCTCGGGACGCGACGCAGTTTGTGACGGGCTCCTTCGGGTAGCCGTGGCCGACATGGCGCAGGAGGAAAAACGGCATGTGAGGCGCAAGGATCGGATCGCCGAGCCGTGGGGGACACGCACACCGTACGGGCCCGGGCAGGCGTGGCCGGTCCGGGTGGACACCCACCTGGCGCAGGGTGTCACTCCCGGCGACGTGGACCGTTGGGTGCCGACCGCATCGATTTTGCACTCCAACGGTGACGCGATGGACATCGCGGTCAAGGACGGCCGCATGGTGGGGGTGCGCGGGCGGGCCGGCGACCGGGTCAACCACGGACGACTGGGGCCCAAGGACCTGTTCGGCTGGCAGGCCAACGGCTCGGCCGACCGACTGACCCGTCCGCTGGTCCGCGAGGGCGGCCGGTTGGTGGAGACCGACTGGGACACCGCGATGGATCGGATCGTCCGGCGAACCCGCGAGCTTCTGGACGAACAGGGTCCCAGCGCACTGGGTTTCCACACCACCGGTCAGCTCTTCGCCGAGGAGTACTACACGCTGAGCGTGATCGCCCACGGCGGCCTGGGGACCAATCACCTGGACGGAAACACCCGGCTGTGCACCGCCACGGCCGCCGCCGCGCTCAAGGAGTCCTTCGGCTGCGACGGCCAGCCCGGCTCCTACACCGACATCGACCATGCCGACGCGATCGCCCTGTTCGGCCACAACATGGCGGAAACCCAGTCCGTGCTGTGGATGCGCGTGCTGGATCGCCTGGCGGGCTCCAACCCGCCCGCGCTGGTGTGCGTCGATCCTCGCCCCACTCCGGTGGCACGTGCCGCCCGCGTGCACCTGGCCCCGCGGCCGGGTACGAACGTCGCGCTGATGAACGCGCTTCTGCACGAGATCATCGCGAACGACTGGATCGACCGGGACTATCTCGACGCCCATGTGGTCGGCTTCGACGAACTCGAAAAGCGGGTCGCCGACTATCCTCCCGAACTCGTGGCCCGCATCTGCGACGTCCCCGCCGAACGCATCCGCGCCGCCGCACGCATCCTGGGCACGGCCGAGCGCCTGCTCTCCACCGTGCTCCAGGGCTTCTATCAGTCCCATCAGGCTACGGCGGCGGCCGTCCAGGTCAACAATCTGCATCTGCTCAGGGGCATGCTCGGCAAACCCGGGTGCGGTGTGCTCCAGATGAACGGCCAACCCACCGCGCAGAACACGCGTGAATGCGGCGCCGACGGCGATCTGCCCGGCTTTCGCAACTGGGCCAACGACACGCATGTGGCCGACCTCGCCCGTCTGTGGAACGTGGCGCCGGAGCAGATTCCGCACTACGCGCCGCCCACCCACCTGATGCAGATGCTGCGCTATGTCGAGGAAGGCTCGATCCGGCTGCTGTGGGTCTCCGGCACGAATCCGGCCGTGTCCCTGCCCGAACTCGCGCGCGTGCGCTCGGTGTTGTCCCAGCAACGGTTGTTCCTGGTGGTACAGGACCTCTTCCTCACCGAAACCGGCGAACTCGCCGACGTCGTGTTGCCGGCCGCCGGGTGGGGCGAGAAGACCGGTACGTTCACCAACGCCGACCGCACCGTCCACCTCTCCGAGAAGGCCGTCGATCCGCCCGGGCAGGCCCGCTCCGACCTCGACATCTTCCTCGAATACGCCCGCCGCCTGGAGCTGACCGACAAGGACGGGCAACCCCTGATCACCTGGCACGACCCCGAGTCGGCGTTCCGCGCCTGGCAGGAGTGCAGCCGAGGCCGCCCGTGCGACTACACGGCCCTCAGCTACGCCAAGCTCAGGGAGCGCGGCGGCATCCAGTGGCCGTGCGGTGCGGACGCCCCAGAGGGGACCGAACGTCTGTACACAGACGGCCGCTTCTGGAGCGATCCGGACTACTGCGAAAGTTACGGACGCGACCTGATCACCGGAGCGCCCGTGGAGCCGGTCGAGTACCGGGCGATGAATCCGTCCGGGAAAGCGGTGATCAAGGCGGCGGAATACCTGCCGGCGCACGAGCAACCCGACGACGAGCATCCCTACGCGCTGATCACCGGCCGCACCCTCTACCACTTCCACACCCGCACCAAGACGGCTCGCGCACCACAGCTCCAGTCGGCGGCGCCGGAGGTATGGGTGGAACTCTCGGTCGACGACGCGGCGGCCGCGGAGATCCACGAGGGCGATCTCGTCGAGATCCGCACCCCGCGTGGCAGCGTCCGGGCCGCCGCCCGGATCACCGAGATCCGCGACGGCGTACTGTTCGTTCCTTTCCACTACGGCTACTGGGACACCGAAACCGGCTCCGAACCGGGCTTCGACGGCGGTCGCGCGGCCAACGAACTGACCCTCACCGACTGGGACCCCGCCTCCAAACAGCCGATCTTCAAAACCGCCGCCGCCGCACTGCGCCGGATCGGCCCCGGCGCCGGGCCCGCCCCCGCGCCCACCGTCGGCGCCGGCGCCCCGGCCGGGCCGGGCGTCGACGGCACCCGCGGTGGAACCGAGGCCGAAGCCGACGAGCAGTTCGGGGCGGCGCTCGAAGGGAACGAAGGGAAGCCGACATGAAGATCGCCCTCGCCCTCCAGGAACTGCACCATGACGAACTGGACCTGGCCCGCGAACTGCTGCGGGTGGCGGACCGCCACCGAGTGGACCACGAGATCCACCATCTCGGCGGCGACCTGGCCCGGTGGTCCCAACGCCACGCCCGGGACATCGCGGATCTCGGCAAGCGTTTCGACCTGCACCTCGACCCCGAGCCGACCGAGGAGACGGGCGTCGCCCAGCGCCTGCGGGAGAAGGCGGGCGAGCTGATCGGCCGCCGCCCCGAGACGAGTCTGCTGATGCTGCGCGACCTGCGCGAGATCTATGTCAAGGCCTCCGGGGTCTCCGTCGACTGGGTGATGATCGGGCAGGCCGCCCAGGGGCTCAAGGACGCCGAACTGTTGGCCCTCACCCAACGCTGCCACCCCGACACGTTGCGGCAGGTTCGCTGGGCCAACGCGAAACTCAAGGAATCGTGTACACAGGTCCTGATCACCTGACCCGCTGGTTCGACGCCTTCCAGTGGTGCGTTGTCGGCGGTGCCGCCTGCCGCGTTGTCGCCCTCCCGCAGGCTCGCGACGCGCGGCACCTCGCGCTCCCGGGCACGGGACTCCGCCCCCGAGGCGGCTCCGGGCCCGCGGTCCGGCACCGGGCGGTCGGTCGCGGGAGACGGCGAATCGGCGTTCGGGTGGTTCTTCGCCGTCCCGGCGAAAGGCGGATGCTCGCGAGGACCGTGGGTATGGGCGATCGTGCTCGCCCGGATCGGGAGCGACCGGTCCGATCCGGGATTCCTCATCGAAGTGAATCGGATGCACATCATGGACACTCACGAGAACGACAACGCTCCGGTGAACGAGGACCTCGTCGAACGCGTCTCGGGCGTGGGCGGGACACCGCCGGGAATGAATGCGACCGACGTGCAGACGCGGAGCGAATTGGCCCGATACCTGGGCCGTGACGTCTACCCCGCCGACCGCGAGGCGCTCCTGACACGGTTGCGCGAGGAGGCCGCCCCCGACCGCCTGGTGAACCTCGTCGACGAGTTGCCGGCCGACGGCTTCGACTACGAGAACGTGCAACAGCTGGCCAGGGCCCTCGGGCTGGGTACCGAGGATCATCGCACCTGAACGGAATCTGCGGCCGGGAGCCGTCCGCCGCACTCCGGCAACGGACCGGGTGGTCGGGCCTGATGGGCTCGCGCCACGCCGAACACAAGGACGCACCGACGACGCGCGCGACCGCTCGTTGAACGCGCGTCGTCGGTGCGCTTATCTCGCGGACGGCGGTATGCGTCGTCCGGGGGTGGGTGGCCTGTCAACGCCGTTCGGCTCACCCACAAGATCACCTCTACCGCAGTGTCCGGACCGCTCAAACCAACGTTCGAACCGATTGCTCCGAGAACGCGTTCGAAGCCGAGGGGCGTTCGCGCCGGGCGATCAGGGGCGGCGCCACGAGTCGTCGGTCAGGTGCGAACCCGCCTGGGGGCCCATGCCGAGCATGCCGCCGTCCACGCTCCAACTGGCGCCGGTGACATAGGCCGCCTCCGGACTCGCCAGGAAGGCGACCACGGCGGCGACTTCACGGGCATCCCCCGGTCGACCGAGCGGGATGCCCGGACGGCGTTCGGTTCGCGGGTTCACATCCGTTTGACCGGTCATGGGCGTCGCGATCTCCCCGGGGGCCACGGCGTTGACGGTGACGCCGTGCTCGGCCAGTTCGAGCGCCATGGTCTTGGTGAGCAGGCCCAGGCCACCCTTGGCGGCGCAATACGGGGCGCTGCCGACCCGAGGCTGGTGTTCGTGCACGCTGGTGATGTTGATGATCCGGCCACCGCCGCCCTGTGTGATCATCCGCCGTGCGGCATGCTGACCGCATACGAACGGGGCCACCAGGTCGACGTCGAGGACTTCGCGCAGCCGGTCGATGTCGATGTCGAGGAACGGCGTCGAGGTGCCGATACCGGCGTTGTTGACCAGGACGTCCACTCG
This sequence comes from Embleya sp. L77, assembly GCF_055557415.1. Lineage (NCBI taxonomy): Bacteria > Bacillati > Actinomycetota > Actinomycetes > Kitasatosporales > Streptomycetaceae > Embleya > Embleya sp. L77. The sequence goes on along the minus strand of NZ_CM145710.1, from coordinate 595,034 downwards.
GCCGAGTTCGTCGGCGAGTCGGTCGATGACGGCGCCGACCTGGGGGAGCCGGGTGAGTTCGAGCGCGGAACCGGCGCAGCGCCGGCCAAGGGCGCGGACCTCGTCCGCGGTGCGTTCACCTTCGGCCTTGTCGTGGTGCCAGGTGACGCCGATGTCGAATCCCGCCCGGGCCAGGGCGACGGCGGTGGCCCGTCCGATGCCCGACTCCGAACCGGTCACGATCGCGACGCGGGGACGCTCGGCTCCGCCGGCCGGGTGGCCTGCGCCGATCGTCTCGGCACTGCCGAGGACCTGGGCGTTTCGGATGTTCTCCACGTTCTCGCTGTTCATGCCGCTCCCTTCGTGCCCCTCGTGCCCCTCGTGCCCCTCACGAGCCGATCCCGACGGCACGGGCGCCGCCCGGCCGGATCGGGGTCGGCGAGTCGTACTACCCGTCCGCGCACGACGAACCGCTGCCCGGTTTCGTCCCACGGACACATTGCGCGCGGGATCGATCGCGGACGCGGGGCCCCGGGGATGGGCCTGACGAGGTGGGTGGGCGCCATCCTGATGCTCCGCCGCCCGCCGAGGATCCGGACCTTGGAACTGCTCACCCACGCGTCGCAGGACCTCGACGTGAAGCTCCAGGGGATCGCCGCCCACGTGGTCGCCACCGGCAGGAACCCGGCCGAGCGGCGCCCCGTGATCTCGATCGACAGGGCCCGGTATGACCGCCACGCGGGGCCGCGCAGGCCGCGGTGCCGGTCGGCCGGGCGGCGACCCGGCAGGTTCACGGGCACTGCCGGATCCGGGGGCCACGCCGCCCGGCTTGCGCTCGGCCCCGATCCGGTGCGTCTCGCGTCAGCCGGCGGCCATGGCCCGTTCGGCTCGACTCGGATCGGCGGCGGGCAGCAGCCCCGCGGTTTCCGCGATGCGTTCGGTGTGGGCGTCCGACGCCCGATAGCGCACCCGCAGGTGCAGGAGTTCCGCACCGCGCCGCACGGCCGCCAGAAGCCATGGCCCGGTTTCATCGGTGAACGTGGTGTCCCGCAGGTCCAGCACCACTTCGGCACAGTCCGGACCGAGCGGGATGTTGAGGATTCGCATCAGAGAGTCCAGGGCGGCGGACGCGTTTCGACGGTCCACCTGCGCCGGCAGGCCGACCTCGAGCCGATCGGCACTGTGATGGATGGTGAGCCCCATGAACTGTTCCTGACGTCGAGCCATTGCTTTCGTTGCCGATTCGGCCGGTTCGAGCCTGCGTCTCCTGCGGCGCGGGCCTCACGTTGCGACAACCGCAGGGTGTTACCCGGAAACACGACCGGCATGCGCGATCGGGCCCGACGCCCGTCGGCGCCTCGGTGCCATCGCGGGCGACGGTGTGCGGTACGGCTCCGCTCGGTCCTTCGGTGTGTGGTTCAGCGGTGGTCGGCGGTGGCGTGGGTGCATTCCCCGAGACCGGGTCGTCGGGCGTTCTCGAGCGTGTCGATGTCGCGCGGGCGGCAGTTGCTCCTCACCGCCGATCACGAGGAAGCGGGCGAATCCGCCGACCTGTCGGTACGCGGTGCGGCGTACCACCGCGCCGCAGGCCAGGAAGCCGAGCACCGCCGGCCCGGGGGTGCCGGGACGAAGTCCCCGCGGGCCGGCGGCCATCAGGTCGGTGACCGGATCGGCTTCCTCGCCGGGGCCGACCAGGATGGTCGCGGCCACCACCGCGGAGCGCGGGTGGGCGTCCAGCACGCCGGCGGCCTGCGTCGGCGCGCCCGGCGCCCACCAGGAGTCGTCGTCGCTGAAGGCGACGTAGGGAGTGTCGGCGGCGTCCACGCCAAGATGCGAGGGCGGGGTGTCCGTGAAGGCATCGTTTGTCCGTGATGTGTGCGGGTAGAGCGGGTGCCGTCCCAGTGCCGCATGTTCGGAGGAGCAGCATGTCGACCGAAAGCGATCGATCCGCGTCCGTGCCGAGCGTCGATGCGCCGCGTGCGGGTCGCTTCCGGCGCGTGGTGGTCACCGGCGGGGCCGGGTTCCTGGGGTCCCACCTGTGTGAACGGTTGTTGGCGGAGGGAGCCGAGGTGATCTGTCTGGACAACTTCCTCACCGGAACACCCGCCAACGTCGCCCACCTGTTGCCCGCTCCGGAGTTCCGGTTGACCCGCTGCGACGTGACGGAGTTCGTGCACGTGCCGGGCGACGTGGATCTGGTCCTGCACTTCGCCTCGCCCGCGTCGCCGTTGGACTACCTGGAGTTCCCCATTCACACGCTGAAGGTGGGCAGTCTGGGCACGCTGCACGCGCTGGGGTTGGCGGCGGAGAAGAACGCCCGGTTCGTGCTGGCCTCCACGTCCGAGGTCTACGGCGACCCGTTGGTGCATCCGCAGCCGGAGGAGTACTGGGGCAACGTCAACCCGATCGGCCCCCGTGGCGTGTACGACGAGGCCAAACGCTTCTCGGAGGCGCTGGTGATGGCCTACCGCAACTCGCGGGGGCTGGATGCCGCCATCGTGCGGATCTTCAACACCTACGGGCCTCGCATGCGTCCTCGCGACGGGCGGGCGATTCCCGCGTTCACGTGTGCCGCGCTGCGCGGGGAGCCGTTGCTCGTGCACGGGGACGGGTCGCAGACCCGGTCGATCACCCATGTGGAGGACACGGTGGCGGGGATCCTGGCGCTCGCCGCCTCTTCGCATGCGGGCCCGGTCAACATCGGCAACCCGAACGAGATGAGCGTGTTGGAACTGGCGCGTCGGATCCTGGAACTGACCGGTTCGCGGTCGAGCATCGAGTTCGTCGAGCGCCCGGTGGACGACCCCACCACCCGGCGGCCGGACATCACCCGGGCGCGCACGTTGCTGGGTTGGGAACCCCGAGTGGACTGGCGCCGGGGACTGCGCGAAACCATCGATTGGTTCGCCGCGCAACCCGAGATCCACCGGGCCGCCTGACGCCGTCCCCCGAACGGCCTCGTTTCCGCCCTCGGCGCCCCGGGTTCCCGCTCAGCGGTAAGACTCGTTCTTTATCACACTCGAAACGGCATTTGTCCGTATATAACCCTTAGGCGTTTAAGGGTCCTCGGATCGGCAAGCGGCTCTTGGTCACACTCTCGGAGATTCGGGCGAGCAGGCAGCGCCCACTTTGCCCGGAGCGGAGGACCCATGCGCATCCTCGGTCTCAACGCCCTGTTTCACGACCCCGCCGCGGCCCTGGTGGTCGACGGTCGCGTGGTCGCCGCCGCCGAGGAGGAACGCTTCTCGCGACGCAAGCACGGCAAGCGCCCGGTGCCCTTCTCCGCCTGGGAACTGCCGGAACTCGCGGCAAAGTGGTGCCTTGATCGGGCGGGACTGCGGCCCGACCAACTCGACGCCGTCACCTACTCCTTCGACCCACAGCTGGCCCGCCCGCACGACACGCTGGGCCTGGACGACCCATGGGATCCGCTGCGGCAGACCTACGCCCGCGAAGCACCGCACTTCGCCGCCGAGGCACTCCCCGGTCTGGATCCCGGCGTCTTTCGCTTCGTGCCCCACCACATCGCGCACGCGGCCTCCGCGGCGCTGGCCGCACCCGCGCCCTATCGCGACGCCAGCGTGCTCGTCGTCGACGGGCGCGGCGAGGCCACCAGCCACCTGTCCGCACGCTACCGCGACGGCCGGCCCGAGGTGCTGGCCCGCACCGGCCTGCCGCACTCGCTGGGCCTGTTCTACGAGGACGTCACCGCGCACCTGGGCTTCCTGCGCTCGTGCGACGAGTTCAAGGTGATGGCCCTGGCCTCCTACGGCAAGCCCCGATTCCTCGACGAACTGCGCAAGGCAGTGCACTCCACCGGCGACGGCTCCTTCCGCACCGAGCCGGTGGACCTGGCCGGCCTGGCCAAGGCCCGCCGACCGGACGAGGACTGGAGCACCGACCACGCCGACCTGGCCGCGTCCGTGCAGGCCGTCACCGAGGAGGTGCTGCTCGACCTGGTGCGCTGGCTGCACGCCCGCACCGGCGACCGACATCTGTCGATGGCCGGTGGCGTGGCCCTCAACTGCGTGGCCAACTCGCGCATCGCCGCCCAGGGTCCCTTCGAACACATCTGGGTGCAACCGGCCGCCGGCGACGCCGGCACCGCGCTGGGCGGGGCCCTGCACGTGGCCGAGACCAGGGGCGAGCGCACGTCGCCGATGCCCGGCGCGGACCTGGGGCGCTCCTGGGAGGACGACGAACTGGAAGCCTGGTTGCGCCGGGCCCGGGTGCCCTACGCCCGCCCGGCGGACCTGGCCGAGGTGGTCGCCCGCGCCCTCGCGGCCGACGACGTGGTGGCCTGGTTCCAGGGCCGCAGCGAATTCGGCCCCCGCGCCCTGGGCCACCGCAGCCTGCTCGCCCACCCCGGACGCGCCGCCAACCTCGAACGCCTCAACGACGTCAAGGGCCGCGAACAGTTCCGTCCGGTGGCCCCGATGGTGCTCGCCGACCGTGCCGCCGAACTCTTCGACGGGCCGCTGCCCAGCCGGTACATGCTCTTCACGCACGACGTGGCACCGCACTGGCGCGAGCGCATCCCCGCCGTCGTGCACGTCGACGGCACCGCGCGCATCCAGACCGTCGACTACGCCGACCATCCCCTGCTGGCCCGGATGCTCACCGTCTTCGAACAGCTCACCGGCCTGCCTGTGGTGGTCAACACCAGCTTGAACACCGCGGGCCGGCCGATGGTCGACGACCCGCGCGACGCACTGGAGTGCTTCGGCTCCGCGCCGGTGGACCTGCTGGCCCTGGGCCCATTCGTGGTACGCCGCCCGGCGATGGGCGACGGGGCGGGGGTGCTGTGAACAACGCCGATGTTCCGACCGCCGACACCCCCGGCTACGCCGTCGTGGTGCCCACCGTGGGGCGCCCCCAGTTGAACCGCTGCCTGGCCGCGCTGGCCGCCGCCTCCGGACCGCTCCCGGCCGCCGTGCTGATCGTGGACGACCGACCCGAGACGCCCGAGCCCCTGCCGCTCACCGTGCCCGCCGAACTCGCCGATCTGACCCGAGTGCTCGGCACCGGGGGCGGGGGACCGGCCGGCGCCCGCAACACCGGCTGGCGGGCCGCACCGAGCGACGTCGAATGGATCGCCTTCCTCGACGACGACGTCGAGGTGACCGCGACCTGGCGCGCCGACCTGAGCAGCGACCTGAGCGGGGCCGCGCCCGAGGTGGGCGCCAGCCAGGGGCGCCTGGATGTACCGCTGCCCACCGACCGGCTGCCCACCGACTGGGAACGCGGCACCCGCGGCCTCGCCGACGCGGCCTGGGCCACCGCCGACATGGCCTACCGGCGCGCCGCGCTGGTGGAGACCGGCGGATTCGACTCCCGGTTCCGCCGGGCCTTCCGCGAGGACGCCGACCTGGCGCTGCGCACCCGGGAAGCCGGATGGGTGCTCACCCGGGGCAGACGGGTGACCCGGCACCCGGTCCGCCCCGCCGACCGCTGGGTGAGCCTGCGCGTCCAGGCCGGCAACGCCGACGACGTGCTGATGACCCGCCTGCACGGCCGCGACTGGTACCGACGAGCCGCCGCACCGCGCGGACGCCGCCCGGCCCACCTGGCGCTGACCGCGCTGGCCGCCACCGGCGTGGCCGCCGCCACCCTCGGCCGGCGCCGCACGGCCCGCGCGGCCCTCGCCGGGTGGCTCCTGGGAACGGCCGAATTCGCTGCCACCCGCATCCTGCCCGGCCCGCGCGATCGACGCGAGATCACCACCATGCTCGCCACCAGCGCGCTGATCCCGCCGCTGGCCGGCGCCCACTGGTTGCGCGGCCAGTGGCGACACCGCGCGGTGACCCGCACCGGCACCCGCCCGCGCGCGGTGCTCTTCGACCGGGACGGCACCCTGGTGCACGACGTGCCATACAACGACCATCCCGACAAGGTCGAGCCCATGCCGGACGCCGTGCGCGCCGTGCGCCTCCTGCGCGAGGCCGGCATCCGCACCGCAGTGGTCAGCAACCAATCCGGCGTCGCCCGCGGCCTGATCACCCCCGAGGCGCTGAGCCGGGTCAACGCCCGCGTCGACGAGCTCTTCGGGCCCTTCGAGACCTGGGCGATCTGCGTCCACGGTCCCGACGACGGCTGTGCCTGCCGCAAACCCCGGCCCGGCCTGATCCACGAGGCCGCCCGACGACTGGGCCTGCGCCCCGAGGAATGTGTGGTCGTCGGTGACATCGGCGCCGACGTCGCCGCCGCCCGCGCGGCCGGTGCGCGCAGCATCCTGGTGCCCACCGACCTCACCCGGCCCGCCGAACTGGCCGGCGCCCGAACCGCCCCGGACCTTTTCCACGCGGCCCGCCTGGTCCTGCGGGGGCTGCGATGAGCACCCACGTGCTGGCCGTGCGCTCGGACGCGTTGGGCGACGTCCTGGTCTGCGGACCGGCCATTCGCGCACTGGCCGCGGGGGCGAGCCGGGTCACCATGCTGGTGAGTTCGGCCGGAGCCGCCGCGGCCCGGTTGCTGCCCGGCGTCGACGACGTGGTCGTATGGGACGCACCCTGGGTCGGCTTCACCCCGCCTCCCGCCTCCCGCGAGGCCACCGACCGACTGATCGACGCTCTGGCCCGACGTGCGGTGGACGAGGCGGTCGTCTTCACCTCCTTCCACCAGTCCCCTCTGCCGACGGCCCTGCTGCTGCGCCTGGCCGGCGTGTCCCGGATCAGCGCGATCAGCGCCGATTACCCCGGCTCGCTGCTGGACGTGCGGCACGTGGTGGACGAAGACCTGGACCGCCCCGAGCCCGAACGCGCCCTGGAACTGGCCCGCGCCGCCGGATACCCACTGCCCGCCGCCGACGACGGCCTGCTCGCCGTACGCCGACCACTGCCCGACGTCGGCGACCTGACCGGCGAGGGACCCTACGTCGTGCTGCACCCGACCGCCTCGGTGCCGGCGCGCTCGTGGTCGCCGCAGCGCTGCGGCGAGGCGGCCCGAGCACTCGGCGCGGCCGGACACCGCGTCCTGGTCACCGGCACCCGCGCCGACGCGCGCACCACCGCGCACGTGGCCGGCCGAGGCGGGGCCGTCGACCTGGGGGGCCGTACCGACCTGGCCCAACTGGCCGCGATCCTGGCCGGCGCCCGGGTGGCCGTCGTGCCCAACACCGGCCCCGCGCACCTGGCGGCGGCCGTCGGCACCCCCGTCGTCAGCCTGTTCGCCCCCGTGGTGCCGGCCACGCGCTGGGCCCCGTACGGCGTGCCGACCATCCTGCTCGGCGACCAGCACGCGGCCTGCGCAGGCAGCCGAGCCCGCCGCTGTCCGGTTCCCGGACACCCGTGCCTGGAATCGGTGACCGCCGAGGACGTGGTGGTCGCCGTGGACGAACTCACGGTGAAGGGATCCTCGCGATGAACATCCTCATGTGGCATGTCCACGGCTCGTGGGCGACCACGTTCGTGCACGGGGACCACCACTACATCCTGCCCGTCCTGCCCGATCGCGGACCGGACGGTGTGGGCCGCGCGCGCACGTGGGACTGGCCGCAGAGCGTGGTCGAAGTGCCCCCCGGACGTTTGCGCGAACAGCGTGTGGACGTGGTGCTGTTGCAACGCCCGCACGAATACGACCTGGTCCGCCGATGGCTCGGACGTACCCCCGGCGTGGACGTGCCCGCCGTCTACCTCGAACACAACGCGCCGGACGGCGACGTGCCACTGACGCCGCACCCGATGGCCGGCCGTCCGAATCTGCCGATCGTGCACGTCACCCACTTCAACGCGCTGATGTGGGACTGCGGCGACAATCCCACCTCGGTCGTCGAGCACGGCATCCTCGACCCGGGTGCGCGCTGGACGGGTGAGATCCGTGCCTGCGCGGTCGTGGTCAACGAGCCCATCCGCCGAGGTCGCCACACCGGCACCGATCTGCTGCCCGGGGTGGCCGACGCCGCACCGCTGGACGTGTTCGGCATGCGGGTCGAGGGCCTGGCCGGGCATCTGGGCCTGCCCGCGGACCGGTGCCGCGTCCACGAAGACCTGCCCCAGGAGCGGATGCACGCCGAACTGGCCCGTCGAGCCGTCTACTTCCACCCGATGCGCTGGACCTCGCTGGGTCTGTCGCTCCTGGAGGCCATGCACCTGGCGATGCCGGTGGTCGTGGTCGCCGCCACCGAGGCCGCGCGCGCGGTGCCTCCCGAGGCGGGCGTGGTGTCCGCGTCGCCGACCGAACTGCGCGAGGCGGTACGCCGCTATGCGCACGACCACCAGGCCGCCCGCGAGGCCGGCGAGGCCGCGCGCGAAGCCGCCCTGGCCCGTTACGGGTCGAGACGTTTTCTCCAGGACTGGGATGTCGTACTGAAGGAGGTCGTGTCGTGAGGATCGCCATGGTGTCCGAGCACGCCAACCCGATGGCCGCACTGGGAGGCGCCGACGCCGGCGGCCAGAACGTGCACGTCGCCGCGCTCTCCGCGGCGCTGGCCCGACTGGGCCACCGGGTGACGGTGTACACGCGCCGGGACTCCCCGGACGCACCGACCACGGCGCGGCTGTGCAAGGGCGTGAGCGTGTCGCTCGTGGACGCGGGCCCGGCTCACCCCGTTCCCAAGGACGAACTACTGCCCTTCATGGAGGAGTTCGGCAATCAACTCGCCGACCGGTTCATGCTGCGTCGCCCCGGTGTGGTGCACGCGCACTTTTGGATGTCGGGCGTCGCGGCCCTGCGCGGCGCCGAGCCCGCCGGGATTCCGGTGGTCCAGACGTATCACGCGCTGGGCTCGGTCAAGCGGCGTCACCTGGGTGCCGCCGACTCCAGCCCGGCCGGCCGGATCGCCACCGAGGCCATGGTGGGACGCGGCGCGGCGAACATCATCGCCACGTGCAGCGACGAGGTGTTCGAACTCGTGCGCATGGGGTTGGACCGCGATCGGATCAGCGTGGTCCCCTGCGGAGTGGACACCACCCACTTCGTCGCCGAGGGTCCCACCGCACCACGATCCGCACGAAGCCGACTGCTCGTGGTGGGTCGCCTCGTCGAGCGCAAGGGCATCGACCTGGTCGTTCGAGCGCTCGCCGACCTTCCGGACACCGAACTGCTGATCGCGGGCGGGCCGGCCGAAGGTCCGGTGACCGCCGATCCGGAGGCCCGCCGGTTGATGGCGATCGCGGACGAGGTCGATGTGCGCGACCGGGTCGAGTTCCTTGGCAGTGTGGGCCGGCAGGCGCTGCCCGCGCTGATGCGCAGCGCCGACGCGGTCGTGTGCACGCCCTGGTACGAGCCGTTCGGCATCGTGCCCCTGGAGGCGATGGCGTGTGGGACGCCGGTGGTGGCCAGCGCGGTCGGCGGACTGCGGGACACCGTGGTGGACGGCGTCAACGGTCTCCTGGTACCGCCTCGCGACGTCGAAACGCTGACCGGGACACTGCGGGCGCTGTTGGAACGACCCGAATGGGCACGGCAGATGGGCCGGGCGGGGGTGGCTCGTGCGCGGGCCCGCTACGCCTGGTCGCGGGTCGCCCGCGAGACCGCGGACGTCTACCGGAACGTGGTCGCCCGGGAAGCGCGAGCCAGGAACAAGGCGGTGACGGGATGAGCGCGCTCGAGTGGCGCCGCGTGGTGCCCACCGGCGGCACCGGTCGACACCGGCTCACCGGCCGCGGCAGATCCGGCACGGCGGCGAACGAGACCCGGACGGCCGAGACGCCAGCCGATGGCGCGTCGGCACCTCGATGCCCGGTCGAGGCCCGAGGCAGAGCCGCCGGCCGTGCCGACGCGCTGACGTATCGACACGTGGACGCCCTGGTCGCGGCCCTGTGCGATCCCGCCGGCGACCCGGCCCGCGCGGCCCGCTGGGGCACCGTGCTGGCTCCCGAACTCGTCGGCGGTGCCCGGCTGCTGGTTGCGGGCAACGGCGGCAGCGCGGCCGAGGCGCAACACCTGACGGCCGAGTTGGTGGGACGCTACCGCCGCGACCGCCCGCCGATGTCCGCGCTGGCCCTGCACGCCGAGACGTCCAGCGTCACCGCGATCGTCAACGACTACGGGGCGGACGAGGTGTTCGCCCGCCAGGTGCAGGCGCACGGCCGCCCCGGTGACACCCTGCTGCTCCTGTCCACCAGCGGAACCAGCCCCAACGTCGTGCGCGCGGCGCGCCGGGCCCGTGGCATGGGGTTGAGGGTGCTGGCGTTGACCGGACCGGCGCCCAACGAACTGGCCTCCCTCTGCGACGACGCGTTGTGCGTGGACGCGGACAACACGGCGACCGTCCAGGAGGTGCACCTGCTGGCCGCGCACCTGCTGTGCGAGGCGATCGACGCCACGCTGGAGGCCGAACAGCGGCCCGGCGACCTGATCCGACTGGAAAGCGCACGGGAGGCATCGGCGTGAAGGACGCGAAGACCCGATCCGCGCCGCTGGTGATCGTGGGCGACACGCTGTTGGACCGCGACCTCGTCGGCGTCGCGACGCGCCTGTGCCCGGATGCCCCGGCACCGGTACTGGAACAGGTGACCGACCATGCCCGCCCCGGCGGCGCCGGGCTGGCCGCACTGCTCGCCGGCCGCGGGGGACGGCGGGTGGTGCTGATCACCGCGCTGGGAGCGGGGGCCGGAGCCGAGCGGGTGCGAGCCCTGCTGCGACCGCACGTCGAGGTGCTGGAACTGCCCTACGACGGCACGGTCACCGAGAAGACCCGGATCCTGGCGGGGGAACGCTCCCTGGTGCGCCTGGATCGGGGCGGCCATGGTGAACTCGGCGTGCCGGGCCCCGACATCGCGCAGGCGCTCGCGGCGGCGGGCGCGATCCTGGTCTCGGACTACGGCCACGGCGTCGCCGGCCATCGGGCACTGCGCGACCTGGTGGGCGCCCGGGTGGGGCACGTACCGGTGGTGTGGGACCCGCACCCCAGAGGTGGCCCTCCGGTGCCCGGCGCGACCCTGGTCACCCCCAACCGCGCGGAAGCGGCCCTGGCGGCGGGCGTCTGCCACCCGGCTCGGGACGGCGACCCCGTGCGCTCGGTCGCCGAGACGGCCGCGTCGTTGTGCCGGTTGTGGTCGGCACGGGCGGTGTGCGTGACCCTCGGGGCCGGTGGCGCGCTGCTGTCCCGGGGAGCCGAGCCGTTCGTGGTGCCCGCCCCGCCGACCCGGGTGAACGACCCGTGCGGAGCGGGGGATCGGTTCGCCACGTCGGTGACCGCGTTGCTGGCCGACGGGGTCGCGGTCCCCGAGGCGGTCGAGGGCGCGGTGCGCGCGGCGGCGGATTTCCTGGCGGACGGGGGAGCGGGCCGGGTCGCGCGCGAGGCGGTCGAGGATGTGCCCGAGCCGGTCGATCCCGGCCCTCGCGGACCGGACGGTGCCGCCTGGGCGCACGTCGAGCGCACGCGCGCGGCCGGCGGAACGGTGGTGGCCACCGGCGGCTGCTTCGACCTGCTGCACGCCGGTCACATTCGGACCCTGCGCGCGGCCCGGGCACTGGGCGACTGCCTGGTGGTCTGCCTGAACTCGGACGCTTCCGTCCGAGCCCTCAAGGGACCCTCCAGGCCGTTCCATTCGGCCGCCGACCGCGCCGAGGTGCTCGCGGCGCTGGACTGTGTGGACGGCGTCGTCGTCTTCGAGGAGCGCACCCCCGAGGCGATCATCGGCCGGTTGCGCCCGGACGTGTGGGTCAAGGGCGGCGACTATGCCGCGGAGACCTTGCCCGAGGCGGCGTTGGTGGCCTCCTACGGCGGTCAGGCGGTGACGGTGCCCTACCTGGCGGGCCGGTCCACCACCCGGGTCGCCCGGGCGGCGGCGGAAGCGCCACGATGACCGGGCACCGCGACTGCGCGTCGGGTGCGTCCGGCGGCGCGGTCCTGATGCTGCGGGCGCTGGGACTGGGTGACTTCCTCACCGGAATCCCGGCGTATCGGGCGCTGCGGCGCGCCTTCCCCGACCACGAGACGATCCTGGCCGCCCCCGAAGTCCTGGCGCCGCTGGTCCGGCTGACGGGCGCGATCGACACGCTGTTGCCGGTCGGTGAACTCGAGACGCTGCCCTGGCACGGCGCGCCACCGGAGGTGGCCGTGGACCTGCACGGGCGCGGGCCGGCCAGCCACGACCTGGTGGCGGCATTGGCGCCGCGCCGGCTGGTGGTGTTCGGCGGGGACACCGGCGGCGGTTACGCCGGGCCCGCGTGGCGACCCGACGAACACGAGCGCTCGCGCTGGTGCCGCCTGCTCACCGAGTCGGGCATCCCGGCCGATCCCGACGACTACGCGCCGGCCAGGCCCGCAGGCCCGATACCGAGAGCCTTCGTCGGCGCCACCGTGGTGCACCCGGGGGCCGCGTCGAAGGCCCGCCGCTGGCCCGCCGAGCGCTTCGCCGAGGTGGTGCGCGTGCTCGCTCGTCGCGGACACCGCGTCGTGGTCACCCGCGGACCGGGCGACGACACCCTGGCGGCCCGAGTGGCCGGCACGGCGGGCACGGTGGCCGGTCGCACCGACCTGGCGGAGTTGGCCGCGCTGGTCGCCGCGGCGCGGCTGGTGATCAGCGGGGACACGGGCGTGGCGCATCTGGCGATCGCGTTCGCCCGCCCCTCCGTCACCCTGTTCGGGCCCACACCGCCCGCGGAGTGGGGGCCGCCGCCGATCGAGCGGCATCGGGTCCTGTGGCCGGCGCCCCCCGGCTATCGCGGGGACCCGCACGCGGATGCGGTCGATCCGGTCCTGGCGACGATCGAGCCGGCGGAGGTGCTGGAAGCCGCCGAGACGGCGCTCGGCAGGCGGGCCGGGCACGCTCCGGCCGAGCAGGTATCGCGACCACACGCACCGCTCGTCGGGACGCCGCCCGATCGCGTTCGGCCGAGACGGCCGCGGTGAGGCGACGGCCGGGGCGGATCGCTCGACAACCGGGCCGGCCCGTCGCCCCCGCAGGAAACGGTGCTCGTGGTCGACTGGTTCAGCCCCCTGCACGGCGAGGCGACGGCGGACGATCGGTTGGCGGCGCGCCCCGTCACCGGCTTCCCGGCCCGGCCCGAGGTCCCGTTCGACATCGCCCGGGGCGGGCGCGGATTGACTGGCCCGAGTGGCGACCGTCCTCGCGTTGTCGCCGACGGGGACGGCGACCCCGACGGGGCTGCGATCGCGGCCCCGGGTGGAAGCGCTCGTGGGGCCGTGGTGGTTCAGGCCGGCTCGGGCATCAGCCGGGGGCCGGGTTCGGGCGTGTGGGAGACGCGGCGCTCACGACCGGGGCCGGCGACCAGGATCAGGCCGGCGATCAGCACGCCGCCCAGGATCAGCGCCCCACGCGCTCCGGCGCACTGGAGGAGCAGGCCCAGGATCGGCGGGCCCAGCAGTCGCCAGCCGGTGCTGATGGTGCTCCAGACACCGAGCACGCGACCGCGCATGCGCTCCGGGGGATCGGTCTGGAGGATGGCGGTGGTCGCGGTGTCCGAGATCGACTCCACCAGCGCCATCGGCACCACGAGCAGCATCAGGACGAACAACGTCGGGGTGAGGCCGGCCGCGATCTGCAGTGCGCCACCGACCGCCGCGGTGACCGCAACCGTCCGCACGGACGGTTGGCGCAGGCGTCCCGCAAGCACCGCCCCGAGGATGCCGCCGACGGCCAACATCGTGGAGACCATGCCGAAAGCACCGGTCCCGCCCGCGAGTGGACCGGTGACCAGGACCGCCAGCGTCAGGCTGTAATTGCGGCCGAAGGTCGAGCTGAGCGCGGCGATCGCGGCCAGCGCCACCAGGCGTGGGCGGCGGGCGAAGAAGGCGAGTCCCTCGCGGGCCGAGCCGGCGGCCGGCCCCTTCGCGGGAGTGCGTCTCGACCGTCGGGTGGACCGGCCGGCGGCCTTGGCGGCGGGTTCGGTCCCGGGACCCGAGGCGGATGGTCGAACGTGTTCCGCACGGCGGCGTCCGGAAGCCTTCGGCGACGGGCCGTGGACCGGCTTGAGAAACGGCACGATGGCGGCCACGAACAGGAACGACACACCGTTCGCGGCGTAGGCGGCACCGATCCCGAAGAAGGCGACGGTGATGCCCGCGAGCGCGGTGCCGGCGAGGCGACCCACGCTGTGGACGACGGCGCCGAGGGCGATCGCGGACGGGACGTCCTCGCGAGGCACCAGGTCGTTGCCGAGGAGGGCGCAGGCGGGCCCGTCCACGGTCGCGATCAGACCGGTGAGCGCCGCGAGGACCAGCAGGGCCGGCACGCTCAGCAGATCGAAAGCGACCAGGAGCGCGGTGGCGAAGGCGACCAGGGCCAGGGCCGCCTGGCTGACGCCGGCGGTGAGTTTGCGGGACCATGCGTCGACGGCCCGGCCGCCGAGGACGCCGAACAGCAGTCCGGGGGCGGCCTGGACCGAGAGCGACAGGCCGGTGGCGGCGGCGGAGCCGGTGAGATTCAGCACGAGCAGGTTCTGCACGGTCAGTTGCATCCAGGTCCCGAGGTTGGAGACCAGGTTTCCCAGGGACCACCAGCGCATGCTCGGGTGACGCAGGCAGCGCCACGGGGAGCGGTCCCCGCGGTCGCGGCGCGGCCTTCCGGTGGGCGTGGCACGGACGCGGCGGGTGAGGTGTGCGTCGAGGTCGACCGGGGGCTCGACGGTGTCGGTGACCACGGTCACGGACGAAGCGGGCGGGCTGAGGTCGGCGTCGCGGACGAGCAAAGAAGGAACCTTGATCGATCGTGCGAGGGACCCGGCACCGCAGGGCGGCTTCCGATCCGGCCGGAGTCGTGGCCGGGGGCTGCACGGCGCGTCCGGGCGAGGCTCGACCCCGACCGGGTGGACCGCGTCGGTCGGGGATCCTCGGTTCTTGACGGCGGCAGCGCCGCCCGGGCGGTGAACGCCGGGCCACTCCGCCGAGGTGCTCGGCAAGTCTGACAAACGAGGGTGGAGGACTTGCGGACGCAAATCCCCACTTCGAACACGGAGAGCAAGAACTGTCCGATTTGGGTGGATATTATGAAGATGAGTGTGACCACCGTCACAGATTGGGATGGGGTGGAGTGGGAAAGCTTCTTCGTTATGCCGCGGGTCGGTCGAGGGAGTTCGGGTGTCCCTGGCGTCCAGTGGCGAACCGGAGACCCCGTCCCCGCCGTCCGGCGGAAGTCCCGTTACGCCGGCGGCCGGCTCCGAACAGCCGACCCCCGGGCGACACGGTATGGCCGAGCCGGCCCTCGGGACCGTTGAGCGACACGGATCACGACCGCCGTCCGCTCGAGGGAACGGGTTCGTCGACGAAGAATCCGCCCGCCGGAGCCGGGCGAACCACGCCACGTCGATCGATCGAGGAAGCGGACATGCAGGGCGAAGACGCGAGGTTGTTGCACACGTGTATCGAGGGGCGGTTCGTGGACCTGCCCGGAACACTCGACGGGATCCGGGACGCGCTGCCCGAGGAGCGGCGCGAGGAGTTCGATCGCGCGGTGGGATCCATCCCGCTCGCGCACATTCCGCTGGTGGCGGCGCGCTGGGGCCTGCCGGCGGAGGCCGTCCGGGAGGACGAGGCGTTGGTCGCACGACTCGAAGCCGGCGACGGCACGGGCTTCGTGGGTCTTCACGAACCGGGTAGGGACGTTCGGGGATGAGCTTTCGGATGTGGTTCGCGCAGGACGCCCAGGCCGGCCTGCATGCTCTGCCGTCCGAGACGCGCAGGCGCTTCGACGCGGAACTGGGCCGGCTTGCCGAGGATCCGTACCACCCGGATTCGCTCGCGATCACCGGACGCGACTTTCGGCACGTGCTTCTTGCCGGGTGCGTCGCCGCGTACCACGTCGACGAGGACGCCCGGCTCGTCTCGGTGATCCGCATCCAGGGGCCGGCGCCGGTTTGAGCGCACCCGCGGCCTTCGGCGGGAGGGGGATCTCGCCACCGTCACGGGAGGCCCATCGGCGCGCGGGCCGGGCCGAGCCGGGCGGGGGGCCCGGCTCGGCCGTGTCGCGGGTGCGTGCGCACGTCGCCCGAGGCCGGCCGAAGAGTCGGCGAGCGTCGTCGTGGTGCGGTTCAGGGGCGCGGGGTGGGCTTTTCGTGGCCGGGTCGTACGCACTCGATGAGGTAGTCGCCGGTGTCCGGGTCGATGGTGACGCCGTGCGTTTCGCTGCGGAAGCCGGGGAAGTGGCGGTCGAAGGTCTCCAGTGCGGTGAGGTAGCGCAGCAGGGGACCGTCGGTGCCGCCGAGGCACTCGCCGGGCATCACGACGGGGATGCCCGGAGGGGTGACGGTGACCATGGCGGCGGCGACGCGCCCGGACGCTTCGGCCAGGCGTACGCGTTCGGTGCCGCTGCGGATCAGCTGTCGGTAGCAGTGTTGGGGCGGGGCGACCGGCTCGGGGAGTTCGCGGAAGGCGGTGTCGAGGAGTTCGACCAGATCGGCGGCGCACAGTCGGTCGTGCATCCGTCGGCACAGGTCCTTGAGGGTGTCGTCGGCGTAGTGGCCGGGGTGGTGGGCGACGACGTCGGGCAGGACCCGGTCCAGCGGCGCGTCCTGGTCGTAGAGGGACTTGAAATCCATCAGGGCGTCCAGCAGGGTGCCCCACTTGCCCTTGGTGATGCCCATCGAGAACAGGACCAGGGTGGTGTAGCTGTCCGTCTTCTCCACCACGATGTCGCGGGCGGCGAGGTAGGAGGTCAGGATCCGGGCAGGAATGCCGAGTTCGCCCGTGCGCCCGGTGGCGTCGATGCCGGGGCAGGTGAGGGTGACCTTGATCGGGTCGAGCATGCAGTGGCCCCGGTCGAGGCCGGTGAAACCGTGCCAGTCGGCGTCGGGCTCCAGTTGCCAGCAGGATGCCTCGGTGCGCAGCAGGTCGAGCGAGGCGTCGGCGAAGTCGAGGGCACGGCCGGTGGCCGGATCGGTGACGGTGGGGGGCTGCCAGACACCGAAGAACCAGTCGGGGCGATCGCCGGCGTCGGTGATGCGGCGCGCGATGCGGACCATGGCCTGGCGGAAGCGGATCGCTTCGGTGACGGCCTCCTCGACCAGCCAGTGGCCCTGGGCGCCGTCCATCATCCCGGCGGCCACGTCCAGCGAGGCGATGGCGGGATACAGCGGCGAGGTGGTGCCGTGCATCATGAACGCCTCGTTGAACCGCTCGTGTTCGACCGGCGCGCGCGGCGACGCCTTGACGTGGACCATCGCCCCCTGGGAGAGGGCGGCCAGGAGCTTGTGGGTGGACTGGGTGGCGAAGACGGTGGGCCGATCCGGCCCGGGGAAGGTGGTGGCGTCCACCGCCATGCCGTATCGCCGGGCGTACAGGGGGTGGAAGCGGGCGTACGCGAACCATGCCTCGTCGAAGTGCACCCGGGGAGAGCTGGGGCCGAGCGCGTGCGCGACCCCGACCGCGTCGTAGCACAGTCCGTCGTAGGTGGAATTGGTGACGACCGCGTACTGCGCCCGGTCGCAGACCGCGCCGGGGGTCAGCGGGTTGGCCCGGATGCGGGCGGCGACCGCGTCGGCGGCGAGTTCGGCCGGGGGGAGCGGGCCGGCGAGGCCGTAGCCGTTGCGGGTGGGGACGAGGTAGACGGGCCGGGCTCCGGACAGGACCAGGCCGTGCAGGACGGACTTGTGGCAGTTGCGGTCCACCAGCGCGATCTCGTTGTGGGTGACGCAGAAGTGCCCGACCATGCGGTCCGCGGTGGAGTTCCCGTTCAATACGAAGTAGGTGCGGTCGGCGGCGAAGATCCGGGCGGCGTTACGCTCCGCGTCGCCGATCGGTCCGGTGTGCTGGAACAGCGAACCGAGTTCCTCCACCGAGATCGACAGGTCGTTGCGGAACAACTGCTCGCCGAAGTGGTCGAAGAAGGCCCGTCCGACCGGGGACTTCAGGAACGCCACGCCGCCGGCGTGCGCGGGAGTGTGCCACGAATAGCCGTGCGCGTCGCCGAATCGGCGCAGTGCGCGGAAGAACGGCGGCAACACGGCTTCGAGGTAGGAGCGCGCCGCGTGTACCAGGCGTCCGGCGATGAAGGCCGGGGTGTCCTCCAACGGCCAGACGTAGCCCACCACCGACTCCGCTGCCCACAGCGGCAGTTGTTCCAGGTCTTCGTCGGCCATCACGAGCAGGACCGGCAGGTTCTCGAAGCGCCGGCCGATCTGGCGCAGCACCGCCGCGCCTCCCGACTCCGACTCCGGTGTCGCGGCGGGGGACAGTTCCCACTCCAACACCGCGGCGGCCAGACCCGCTTCGGTCCGCAGGACCGCCCGCGCGTCCCGGGCCGTGCGCACCCAGCGCACTTCGAATCCCTGCGCCTGGACCTGCGCCCGGATGCGCCGCAACTGCTCGGCTCCCGAGCCGTTGCCTTCCGGATCGTCGGACAAGGCGAACAGGACCGTGCCGGTGGTCATGGCGACTCCTCACGTTCGGCAGCCCATGCGGGAGTCACCGTAGGCGGGAATCAGGCTGCAAATAAGGTGATTGGCGGATAAACCATCCTATTGAGTGCTCATGGGCCCGGACGCTGCGGTGCCGCCGCCGACACACTCGCGGTCGGCGCCGACGGCGTCACGCCTCCTGGGACAGCCGCCGCGCCATGGGGGTCAGTGCCAGGTTGAGCGCGGTTGCGACGGTGGTTGCGCTCAGGGCGATCGTCCAGCCGACCGGGCCGAGCGGCGTGCAGCCGAAGAAGCCGCTGAGCCCCGGGGTTTGGATCACGGCCGCGAGGACGAGCGCCGAACCCAGCCCGGCGATCAGGACGTTGCGGTCCGGGGGCCCGGTGGTCAGGGTCTGGCCGAGTTGGGTGCCCACCAGGGCGGCCAGAGCGATCGTGCCGCTGCGGCGGCGGCGCCCGGTGACGCGCGCGGCACTCGCGCCGGTACACGACTTTTGTTCATGCACTCCGTTGACCGTGGCGGCGATCGCGTCGGCCGTCGCCGGGTGATCCCCGGTGAGCATCACGATCCGCACCCCCGCCTCGCGCAGCCGTGCCGCGGCCGGAGCAGCGCCGGTGCGCATCGGATCCGCCAGCCCGACGAACCCCAGGAACGTCAACTCCGCGACCATGTCGTCGGTCAACTCACGCTCGGCTGAACCCTGTTCGGCCGACCCGCTCTTCGTCGACCCACCCTTCCTCGACCCGCTCCGGGTCGATGTGCCGCCGGATTGCACGCGTTCGGCGACCACCAACACCCGGCGCCCGGCCGCGGCGAGCTCTTCGGCCGCAGCGGCCAACCGCTTGCGGTCCGCCCCGGTCAGCGCCCGCTCGCCGGCGCCGGTGCGCCTGCGCGTACACCGGTCCAGCACGAGTTCCGGCGCCCCCTTGACGCTCAGGAGTCGGCCGTCACAGGTGCGGCCCGTGGTCGCGTGATAGGCACGGAGGGTTCGAACGGCAACGCCGACCCACGCCGCCAACCCCCCGCGCCGGTACGCGCCTTCACCCGGGCCCGCCGCGCCCCCTCCACCGGGCGACGCGGTCCCCGCGCGGTCCGTCGACGCCGCGTACCTCGATGTGACAACGCCCGGGACACGACCAGACCCGGCGCCGGGGCCGACCCGCGGCCGCGTACGCCCGGTCCGCCGCCTCGCGCAGCCCGCTCGTGACGCCGCCGATCAATCGTTGCGCCCGGGGCACTCGCAATTCCACACTCGGCATGGCGACCTCCTCACGGCTGTCAACCTCGGTGTGCCCTCGCGCGTGCGCACTACACGGGACCCGCTCGAACTGCGCTACGGTCGCGCCGATGGCTGGGCGGCGTCGAGCACGAACGGTCCCGTCCCGGGAGGCCGGCGCCCTCGTATGCACCCGGCCCGGCCGCCGCACCCACCGCGCGTCG
Source organism: Embleya sp. L77 (assembly GCF_055557415.1). NCBI lineage: Bacteria > Bacillati > Actinomycetota > Actinomycetes > Kitasatosporales > Streptomycetaceae > Embleya > Embleya sp. L77. The sequence continues at coordinate 575,357 of NZ_CM145710.1, read as the reverse complement.
GTGTGCCTCGGCGTCGCTAACGGCGGCTTTCCGGGGCCGCGGTCGTTTCGGCGGCGATCAGGCCCAGGAGTGCCTCGGGGCCGCCGCGGCGCATGGCCGCGCGTTGTCGTGCGGCGCCGCTGCCCTCGGCGAGCAATCTGTCCACCAGGGCGGTTACGCGCGGTTCGTCGCCGGCGTCCTGGAGAGCCGGCCGAATGTGCTCCATCAACCGGCCGACCAGATCCGCGGCCGGCACCCGCCGGGGGATCCGCGGATCGATGAGCGAATCGCCCAGGCCATAGCGCGCCGCGTGCCATTGGGCCGAGGCCAGCAGTTCGGGAGCCGGGGTGGAAAGGGCGGCGCCCGCCTCCTCCTCGGCGACGGCCGTGGTGATCAAGGCGCGTACGATCCCCGCCAGCAGCACCGCGTCGTCCACGCGCAGTTGCACGTCCATGGCGCGGACCTCGACGGTGGGAAACCGCTCGGAGAGGCGGGCCTGCCAGTAGATTCCGGCGCGATCGCGCAGTGCTCCGACGTCCAGGAGGTCGTCCACGCGGCGGTCGTAGTCGGTGGCGTCGGCGAACAGCGGTGGGATGCCGCTGACGGCCCAGCGGCCGAAGACGACCGTGCGCCAACTGGCGAAGCCGGTGTCGTCGCCGTGCCACAGGGGCGAGTTCGCCGACATCGCGACCAGGAGCGGCAACCACGGTCGCAGCCGATTGATCGCGGCGACGCCCGCACCGCGGCCGGGTATGCGGACGTGCACGTGCATACCGTTGATCAACTGCTCGTCGACCAGTTGTGGGGCGTCGGCCTGCAGGGACCGGTAGCGCGGCCGGGCCGTGACCGAGGCGTGCCCGTCGGAGGCGAACGGCGCCGCGCCGCAGGCCGCGAGCAGGCATCCGTTCTGCTCCGCGGCGGTGGACACCGCCCGGCGCATCCGCAGCAGGTGATCGCCGACCTCGTCGAGGCTCTCGCACACCGGCGTCGCGACCTCCACCTGGACCTGGAGCAGCTCCGGCTGTACCTCGCCGTCGTGTAGCGCGGCCTGTAGGTCGGCCGCCGCACGCACCGACTCGGCCCGCGCGACCGGTTCCCCGTCGGCGCGGTTCAGCAGCAGATATTCCTCTTCGACCCCGAGGGTGACCACGGGCGGCCGCTGCGCATCCGACGACGGAGCCGGTCCGGGCGCGGAAAGCGGCGGGCGGGCCACGGCCCGGCCGCGCGGGGAGGCGGAATCGGGCATCGTGAACTCCTTCGCAACGGGTCGCCCGCCGCCTACCCCGTGGGCATGCACCCATGCGGGGAGCGGGCTCGGACGTTGGGTCGTCGGCCCCCCATCCGATGCGCCGCGACCGGTTCGTCCGAGGGTCGTTCCGCCGGTGTGGGTCGAGTAGGGCCCCGGGCGCGCCGCGCCGGTGCACGGCGCTGGACGCCGCGGAGCCCGGCGGGGGAGGGAAGACGCGCCTTCAGCGGGGGGTGTCGCCGTAGGACCGGAGGAGCGTGGTCAAGGTCGCGGTGAAGTGTTCGAGGTCGGCGGGGTCGAGGGCTTCGAGGAGGCGGGCCTCGTTGGCGATGTGTTCGGGGAGCACGCGGTCGATGACCTCCAGGCCGCGGGGGGTGAGGCGGATCCGGACCGAGCGGCGGTCGACGGTGTCCCGTACGCGGGTGACCAGGCCCTTGGTCTCCATACGGTCGACGCGCAAGGTGATCGCGCCGGTGGTGACGAGCGAGGACTTGAGGAACGCGCCGGCGGTCAGTTCGTACGGTTCGCCCGAGCGCCGCAGGGTGGACAGTACGTCGAACTCGCCGGGCTCCAGGTCGTGGTGGGCCAGGAAGTCCTTGATCTCCTTGTCCCACATCCGGGAGATCCGCATGAGGCGGCCGACCACGCCGATCGGCCAGAAGTCGATGTCGGGGCGTTCGCGCCGCCATTGCGCGAGCAGTTCGGCCACGGCGTCGGGCATGTGCCCTCCTCGAAATATCTGAGCGCTCATCTAGTTGACGCTCACTTAAGTGCTGATTATCTTAGTGCTCATCTTATCGGCTCTGGCTTATCGAGTGGGTGCTCATCATGCCTTTCACCTCCCTCCGTGACACCGAGGTGCACTACGAGGTCGACGGCCGCGGTCCGGGCCTGGTGCTCGTCCACGGCACCGGCGGCGACGCCGAGAAGGTCTTCGGGAACGTCGTCGGGCACTTCAGCGACGCCCGCACCGTCGTCCGCCCCAACTTCGGCGGCAGTGGCGCCACCACCGACGACGGCGGCGAGCTGACCGTCGACCTGATCGCCGACCAGGTGGCCGCGGCCACCCGTGCCGCCGTCGAGGGGCCGGTCGACATGCTCGGCTTCTCCCTCGGAGCGGTCGCCGCCGCCGCGGTCGCGGCCACCCACCCGGGGCTGGTCCGCAGGCTCGTTCTGGTCGGCGGGTGGGCGCACTCGACCGGCCCGCGCGACCGGTTCTACTTCGAGACCTGGCGCACGTTGCTGGACACCGACCGCGAGTTGTTCAAGCGGTTCTCCGCGCTGACCGGTTTCAGTGCGGGCGCGCTGGACGGGTTCGGCCACGACGGTCTCGCGCAGTCCCTGGCCGACGAGTGGCCTCCGCCCGGGATCGGGCGCCAGATCGACCTCGGCGCGCGCGTCGACATCCGCGCACTGCTGCCTCGGATCACCGCCCCCACCCTGGTGGTCGGGCTCGGCGGCGACGCCATGATCCCGATGGCGGGATCCCGGCAACTGCACGAGGCGATCCCCGGCAGTCGGCTGGTGGAGGTCGCCGGCGAAGGGCACATGGACTGGTTCGCCGATCCCGGCCGGCTCGTCCGGATCACTCGGGAGTTCCTCGACGCCGCCCCCGCCGCTGCGGCTTGACCGCCGGCCGCGGAGTCGTGGATGGCCGAAGCGTCCTGATCCGTGGATCTTCAGGTGCGACAAAATGCGGAAATGGGGTAAACGGGATCCGTGCGATCGGCCGGGCATGTCGATCGCACCGGGGATGCACCGGGACATGCGTCGTGACGCGGGCGGCCCGCAGGCGGGTGGCCGTAGGCAGGCCGGCCCGTAGGCAGGCGGACAGGCCGGCCGGGGCGACGTCCGGTGCTCCCGCCGTTTCGGCCCGGTCGGCGCTGCCCGACCCGATCGTCGACAGGAGGAGCGGGTATGGCGCGCGCGATCTGGAGTGGGGTGATCAACTTCGGGTTGGTCACCGTGCCGGTCGGCCTGTTCTCCGCGATCGAGGACCACACGATCCACTTCCACCAACTCCAACGCGGCACCGCCGACCGGGTCCGCAACCAGCGGGTGAACGAGCGCACCGGCAAGGAGGTGGACTACGCCGACATCGTCAAGGGCTACGACACCGGCGACGGCCACTACATCACCGTGGAGCCCGACGAACTCGCCGACATCGCCCCGGGACGCTCGCGCAGCATCGATGTCAGCGCCTTCGTCGACCTGACCGACATCGACCCCATCCATTTCGACAAGACCTACTACCTCGCTCCCGCCAAACCCGAGTACGAACGCGTCTACGCCCTGCTCCTGCAAACGTTGGAACGTACGAACCGCGCGGGCATCGCCCTGTTCGTGATGCGCGGCCGCCAGTACCTGACCGCCCTGCGCGCCCAGGGTCGGGTGCTGACCCTGGAGACCCTCCACTTCTTCGACGAGATCCGCGACCCCGCCTCCGAACTCGACCACCTGCCGAAGAAGACCTCGTTCAAGGACCGCGAACTCGCGATGGCCGAACAACTCGTCGAGGCGATGGCCGCCCCCTGGCGTCCCGACGAGTACCACGACACCTACCGCGAACGGGTCGAGGAACTCCTGGAGAGCAAACGCCAGGGCCGCGAGATGGTCGCCGCCGACGAGGCCCCCGAACCGACCAACGTGGTCGACCTGATGGAGGCGCTGCGCCGCAGCGTCGACAGCGCCGCCGCACGCGCCGGCCGCTCCGGAACGGGGAAGCGCAAGGGCCAGGCCGCGGGCACTGCCAAGGGTCGTGCGGGAACGACCCGGCCTCGGGGGAAGAAGGAGACCGCCGCCGGCGCGAAGTCCCGGCCCGGCACGGGCGACAAGGGCCGGAAGGGCGGCTCGGCGGCGAGGAAGGCCGAGGACCTGTCCGCGCTCACCAAGGCCGAACTGGCCCGCAGGGCGGCCGATCTCGACGTCCCCGGCCGATCCAGGATGACCCGCGACCAACTCGAGGACGCCGTCCGGGAGGCCGGCGGCGCCGCACGCCCGCGCGGCGGCCGGAAGGCGTCCTGAAGCGTTCGATGCCGGGGATGGACCCACCCTCGATCCGGGCGGACGCTCGGCCGCCACCCGTCACTCGATGGCCGCCACCGTCAGCCGTACACGCGGTGCCGGCGCGGTGGCCCGCCCTGGATCGCTACCACGGGACGGTCTCGCCGTGCAGGTCCAGGAACTGGAGTCCGGGGGCGCCGGCCTGGGCTTCGAGGACGTCGACGACGGCCGGGATGCTCTCCTGGGGGGCCAACGGCGCGTCGAATCCGCCGAGCCGGGTCCGGTTGTGGCCGGGGTCGATGAGCAGCTTGGTGTGTCCGTCGTCGGCATGGCGGGTGGTGTAGCTGCGCATCAGCTGGTTGAGCGCGGCCTTGCCGGCCTTGTACAGCTCGTAGCCGTCCTCGGTGTTGCGCGAGATGCTGCCCTGGTCGGAGGACATGACCGCGACGGTTCCGCCGGGCACGACGAGTCCGCGCAGGGCCTCCAGGGCGCGCAGCGGGCTCAACGCGTTGGTGATCATCACCTCGGTGAACATGTCGGTCGGGACCTGGTCGATGGACAGGTTGCCCCGGTCGATCGCGGCGTTGACGAAGAGCAGATCGAGACGGACGCCCTCCAGGCGCTCGCGCAGCGCGGACAGGTCCGCGGGGCTGGTCATCTCCAAGGACTCGACTTTCAGCCGGCCGTTCGAGGCGTCGGCGTTCGCTTGCAGCTCGCCACCGCTTCGGCGGGTCGTGGCGATGACCTGCCGGCCGCGTCGAACGAGTTCGTTCGCGAGGACGAGCCCCAACCCTTGGGAGGCTCCGATGACGAGGGCTTGACGGTTGGACATGGCGGACACGCGCACTCCTTCGCGGTGGGGCGACTCTGTCTAGACGAGTCGTTGCGTCTAGACAGTAAACCACGAGGTCGCCGGCGGATATGGTGTTTCGCATGTCCGTCACGAGTTCCCAGCCCCGCAGACCGCGCTCCGGCAACCGGCGTGACGAGGCCGCACGTCTGGCCGTGCTGCACGCCGCGGACGATCTGCTCGTCGAGCACGGCTTCGGTGCCCTCACCGTCGAGGCGATCGCGCGCCGTGCCGGCGTCGCCAAGCAGACGATCTACCGCTGGTGGCCCTCCAAGGTGGAGATCCTCCTCGACACCCTCATCGAGGACAGCGACAAACGCCTGCCCTTCCCGACGGAGGAGCCCACGGCCGAGAGCATCCGCGGCTACCTGCGCCGCTTCGCGCGCTTCCTCACCCGTGACCCCGCCGGCAAGGTCCTGCTCGCGCTCGTCGCGCAGGCGCAGCACGATCCCGACACGGCCAGGAGCCTGCACGAGCGCTACCTCGGTCCGCGCCGCGCCCAGGAACGCGACATGCTCGCGCGCGCCGTCGACGCCGGTGAGATTTCGCCCCGGCTGGGACCCGACATCGCGATCGACGCCCTCGTCGGCCCGATCGTCTATCGGGCCCTGACCGGGTCGAGCATCCCCCGCGATCTGGTGGACACCCTCGTCGAGGACCTGCTCAGGCCCCGCTCGGCGTGAGTGTCCGCCCGGGCGCCCGCGGGACCGGTCGGCCGGGTGCCCTGTTCCCGGCCTCGATCCTGCCCGCCCGGACCGCAGGCGGCGAAGGCTCTAGGGTTGTGCCGTGTTCGATTCGCCCGACTTCGATCTGACACCGTACGCAGACTCCGACGTGGCCGCCGTGCGGCGCACCTATTGCAGTTGGGGTGAGGCGGGCTGGCGTTCGTTGCTCGTGCAGTGCTTCGACCACGCACCCGAGGTCGAACACTTCGGGCTTCCCGGGGTCGGCGACCTGCATCTGGTGCTCTGCGTGGCCGGGGACGTGGTCATGCGGACACGGTCCGACGGGCGGGCGATCCGCCGCCGCTGGCTTCCCGGCAATCTGGAACTCGTCGTCCCCGGCCGGTCGAGCGTACGCAGCTACCGGACGACGTCCGCGCTGCGCACCATCCAGGTGCACATCCCGTCGGCGACCGTCGGTCGAGCCGCCGCTCACCTGGGCGGTTCGGAGCCGGACTACGAAGCGCTGTCGGCCGCGGCGGACGCGGGCGATCCGGTTGTCGAACACCTCGTGCGCGCACTGCCCGCCGCCGGCGCGAACGACCTGTACGCGGAATCGGCCGCCGCGTTCCTCGCCGCGCACCTGCTGAACCGGGGCCGGCAGGAAAGCCTGCCGGGTCCCGAACACGCGGCGGTCCGGGTGGGCGTCGCGGTCATGCGCGACCGGCTGGCCGAGCCGCTCACGCTGGCCGACATCGCCGCGGAAGCACACCTGAGCGTCTACCACTTCATCCGCGTCTTCCGGGCGGCGACCGGGGAGACGCCGCATCGGTTCCTCACCCGACTGCGGATCGAGCGGGCGCAGCAGTTGTTGGCCGACGGCACCCTCACCATCGGACAGATCGCCGACCGTTGCGGTTTCGCGAGTCCCGGAGCGCTGTCCACGGCCTTCCTGAGTCGGGTCGGCGTCCGACCCTCGGTGTACCGCAAGATCTGATCGGTGATCGGCAATCCGGCGCATGTCCACGGGGCCGGCCGCGTCGCTAGGTTCGGACGGAGTCATACAGCCACGTCGTCGCCGCATGTTCGCCGACGGACCCGGACATGTCGGGTGTTCGTTCGGGGAGCCGCTTCGGGCCACCGCGACCCGGCGGTCGCGCTGCCCCCGGATGGCCCGTTCGCAAGGGTGTGCGGCAGCGAAGGAAAGGATTCGGATCTTGCGCAGCTACGACGCGACCGCGACCACGACGGCACCTTTGGCCGTCGTCTGGCGTCTGCTCGTCGACGCCCGTACCTGGCCCGTCTGGTCGACCGTCGACAGCCTGGACACCGAACGCTCCAGCGGGCTCGATCCGGACGGACGGGATCCGGTCGGGGCGGTCCGCGCGTTCCGTACCGGGCGGACGGTGACCGGAGAGCGGCTGACCGGGCTCGACGAGGAGAGGCAATTGACCTACGAGGACGCCTTCAACCCGGCCATCCGTGACTATCGGGCGGTCGTCGACCTGACACCCGCGGCCGACGGGGGCACGGTCATCCACTGGCACGGCACCTATTCCGCCCGTTGGGGAACGGGTTGGCTGATGCAGCGTGTCATGCGGGGCGTCATGCAGCGCATGGCCGACGGCCTCGCCGCACACGCGGCGGCCCAGTCATCCGATGCCGAAGCCCCGTGATCGGGCGTTGCCGCGGGGCGTTCGGCGTGGTCGACGATCGTGCGCGCAGGGCGCCGCCGGGCCGGGGCCGGGGTGGTGGGCGCCCGGGCCCTCCCGTCCTGGTGCGGGTGCGGGTGCGGGTGCGGGTCAAGCCTTGCCGGGTGGTTCGGTGGTCTCGCGTCGGCCGCCCAGTGGGATCACCAGCGGGACGCCCGAGACCGGGCACGGGATGACCGATGTGCGCAAGTCGAAGACCTCGTGGACCAGCTCGGGGGTGACGACGTCGGCGGGAGGTCCTGCGGCGACGACTCGGCCGGCGCGCATCGCGACGAGATGGTCGGCGTAGCGGCACGCGTGGTTGAGTTCGTGCAGGACCATCACGACGGTGCGTCCGTCGGTGCGGTTGAGGTCGGCGACGAGTTCGAGGACGTCGACCTGGTAGGCGAGGTCGAGATAGGTCGTGGGCTCGTCGAGCAGGAGCACGTTCGTGTCCTGGGCGAGCGCCATCGCGATCCATACCCGTTGCCGCTGGCCACCGGAGAGTTCGTCGATGGAGCGGTCGCCGAGGGCGGTGGTGCCGGTGACCGCCAGGGCACGATCGACCACGGCGTCGTCGGCCGAGGACCATTGCCGCCACCAGCGCTGGTGCGGGGTGCGGCCGCGGGCGACCAGATCGCGCACGCCGATGCCGTCGGGAGCGGTCGGCGTCTGGGGCAACAGGGCCAGGCGCAGGGCGAGTTCGCGTCCGGGCAGGTCGGCGATGTCGCTGCCGTCCAGGTGTACGACGCCGGCTGCCGGCTTGAGCAGGCGGGCCAGCGCGCGCAGCGCGGTGGACTTGCCGCACGCGTTGGGGCCGACGAGCGCGGTGACCTTGCCCGCGGGGATGTGCAGGTCGAGGTCTTCGGCCACGACGCGGTCGCCGTAGCCCAGCCGAAGACCGTGGCCGGACAATCCGGCCGGGTCCGGTGCGGTGGTGGTCACGTCAACCCTTTCCGGCCCGGTTGGTCCGGGCGAGCAGCCACATCAGGTATGGGGCGCCGACCGCGCCGGTGACGATGCCCACCGGCAGTTCGGTCGGCGAGAAGGCGAGTCGGGCGACCAGGTCGGCGGCGAGCAGTGTCGCGGCGCCGACCAGGCCGCTCGCGATCAGCGGGATGCCGGCGGTGCCGGTGAGTCGGCGGGCGATCTGGGGTGCGCCGAGCGCGATGAACGCGACCGGTCCGGCCGAGGCGGCGGCCACCGACGCCAGGCACGTGGCCACCACGAGCAGGGCGATGCGGGCGCGGCGCAGCGGCATGCCCAGGCTGAGCGCGGTGTCGTCGTCGAACTGGAGGAGTTGGTAGGGGCGGGCCAGGGCGAGCGCGAGGGGCACGAGGATCACCAGCGCGATGCCGACCCAGCGCACGTGCGCGTAGTCGCGCCCGTTCAGGCTGCCGGTGAGCCACACCATGGCCCGGGAGGCCTGGTCGATGTCGGCCCGGGCGAGCATCCAGCGGGTCAGGGCCATCAGTACGCCGTGCATCGCGAGGCCGACCAGCACGAATCGGTAGCCGGTGATGGTGCCGCCGCGATAGGCCATCAGGTAGATGAAGGCGGCGGTGAGCATCGACCCGGCGAGGGCGCCGAAGGGGACGGCGCCGAAGGACGCGGCGCCCGCCGAGGTGACGCCGCCGATCAGGATCGCGCAGACGGCGCCGGCGCTCGCGCCGGCGGAGATGCCGATCAGGTCGGGTCCGGCCAGCGGATTGCGGGTGACGGCCTGGAAGATCGCGCCGGACAGGCCGAATGCGAGGCCGACGAGCAGCGCGGTGAGGGCGCGCGGCAGCCGCAATTCGCGCACGATCAGGTCGGCGTCGCCGGAGCCGATGCCCAGCAGCGAGTCGACGACGTCGCGGATCGGGATGGAAAACGTACCGATGGACACCGACGCGACCAGGCCGCACGCGATGGATGCGAGCAGTGCGGTGGTGACGATCGCGACGCGGGGGCGCACGGACATGCCGAAGGGGCCCAGTTCGACTCTCATCGGGCGTGCTCCTTGAGCTTGCCGCGCTTGACCAGCGCGATCAGGAAGGGCGCGCCGAGGATCGCGGTGACCACGCCGACCTCCAGTTCGCCGGGGCGCGCCACCAGTCGGCCGACGACGTCGGCGCCGATGGTGAGGGTGGCGCCGGCGAGGCCGGAACAGGGCACGAGCCAGCGGGCGTCCGGGCCGGTGAAGGCCCGTACCAGGTGGGGAACGACCAGGCCGACGAAGGTGATCGGGCCGGCGGCGGCGACCGCGGCGCCGGCGAGCAGGATGACCGCGAGGGCGCCGAGGGCGCGGGTGGTGCCGACCTTGATGCCCAGGGTGGAGGCGAGGTCGTCGCCCAGGGCGAGGGCGTTGAGTCGGCCGCACAGGGCGAGGGCCAGGATCAGCCCGACGGCCACGAACGGCAGGAGGCGCACGCCGAGATCGGTGTCGCGTCCGGCCAGCGAGCCGACGGCCCAGAAGCGGTACTGGTCGAGGGTGCGGACGTCCAGGAGGACGAGCGCGTTGGTGAACGCGTCCAGCAGTGCGGTCACCGCGGCGCCGGCGAGGGCGAGCTTGGCGGGGGTGGCGCCGCCGTACCCGGTGCCGCCGACGAGGTAGGCGAGCAGGCCCGCGAGTGCGGCGCCGAGGAAGGCGAACCACACGTATTGGTAGGGGCTGGTCAGTCCGAGCAGGCCGATGCTCGCCGCCACCGCGCACGCCGCGCCCGCGCTGACCCCGATCAGGCCGGGGTCGCCGAGCGGGTTGCGGGTGATGTCCTGCGCGACCGCGCCCGCGACGCCGAGCGCGATGCCCACCAACAGGCCCAGGAACGTGCGGGGGACGCGCAGGTCCCGGACGATGATCGCGTCGCCCTCGCGGCTGCCGCCCAGCGCGTGGAAGACGTCCGTGAGCGGGACGTTCTTGGTGCCGATGGCGAGCGACGCGAAGACGACGACGGCCAGGGCCGCGAGCAGGGTCGTTGCCACGGTGACGCGGCGACCGGTGCCGTGGCGGTCCGGCGCCGGTGGTCGTTCGGGTGCCGCGCGCGGGGCGACGAGATCGGTGTTCGAGTGCACGAACGTAAGGTAAGGCACGCCTAAAATCCGGAAAACGCGACCCCGTCGCATCTGCCCGGAAAGGCAAGGCTAACCTCATCTCCACTTCCCCGGCCGAAGGTGGCTTCGCGCTGCCGCCTGCCCGGATGTCCCTTGCCGGATCGCCTGGCCCGGTCGGTCCTGTTGTCCCTGTCGTTCCTGTCATTCGTGGAGGATTCATGCTCACGCTCGGACGCCGTAGACGAAACGCCCGTCTCGGCCTCGTCGCACTCGCCATCGCGCTGACGGCGGGACTCACCGCGTGCGGCGAGGACTCCGACGACAAGGCTGCGGCTACGGACAAGCCCGCGGCGGCGTCCTCCGGCGCAGCGGCCTCCACCGCGTCGTTCCCGCGCACCATCACGCACGACAAGGGCACCACCACGATCAAGGAGAAGCCCAAGCGCGTGGTGGCGCTCGACAACAGCCTCGTCGAGGCGGTCGCCGCGCTCGACGTTCCGCTGGTCGGCGGCATCGGTTCCTACCGCGACCAGAAGGGCTTCCCGCCCTACCTCGGCGACGCGGTCAAGAACACCAAGGAGGTCGGCCCGCTCGACAGCCCCAACCTGGAACAGATCGCGCTGCTCAAGCCCGACCTGATCATCTCCGCGACCGTGCGACACGACCAGCTCTACGCGCAGTTGTCCAAGATCGCGCCGACCGTCTTCGTCAAGACCACCGGTCCGATCTGGAAGGAGAACGTCAAGCTCGTCGGCCAGGCGCTCGGCGAGGACGACAAGGCCAAGACCAAGCTGGCCGCGTACGAGACGCGCGCGAAGAGGATCGGCGACGCGATCAACGCGAAGGCGAACAAGCCCACGGTGTCCATCGTGCGCTTCGTGGACGGCCCGACGCGCATCTACCTGGGCAAGACGTTCAGCGGCATCATCCTGAGCGACATGGGCCTGACCCGTCCGGAAAACCAGCGCGACGCCGAGAAGTTCAACATCGAGGTCAGCGAGGAGCAGATCGGGCAGGCCGACGCCGACTACATCTTCATGACCTCCTTCTCCGGCGGTGAGGAGCGCAAGAACAAGTTCCTGGCCAACCCGCTGTGGCAGCGCCTGAAGGCCGTTCAGGCCGGACACGTGTACGAGGTCAAGGACGAGCACTGGATGACCTCGGTCTCGCTCCAGGGCGCGGACATGGTCCTCGACGACCTGGCCCGCACCTTCGCGGTCGACCCGGCGAAGTAGGCCCGCCCGCGGCCCTGCCCGGCTGCGCCGCGGCGCAGCCGGGCAGGGCCGTGTCGCGTGGGCGGGGGAGGGTCGGGTCCGCCCGGGCCCCGCTCGGCGGAGCCCGCCGGGGGCGGCGACGGGAGGTGGCCTTCCCGATCGAGTGCATAGTTTTGCTGGGAAGCGTAAATGTATGCCATGCTGTCGGTCTCGGGTTCTCCCGGGCTCACTCGTTACGATTCGGGGCCACGCGCGATCGGGCCGCTTGGGGTGCACACATGTCGAAGGTCTTGAACAAGCTGCCGGTCGGCGAACGGATCGGTATCGCCTTCTCCGGCGGGTTGGACACCTCGGTCGCGGTGGCGTGGATGCGGGAACGCGGCGCGATCCCGTACGCGTACACGGCCGACATCGGTCAGTACGACGAGCCGGATCTGGGCGACGTGCCGCAGCGTGGCCTTGCCTACGGCGCGGAGCAGGCGCGGCTCGTGGACTGCCGGGCCGCGCTGGTCGAGGAGGGCCTTGCCGCGCTGGCCTGCGGCGCCTTCCACATCCGCTCGGGTGCGCAGGCCTACTTCAACACCACCCCGCTCGGGCGTGCCGTGGTGGGCACGCTCCTGGTGCGGGCCATGCACGAGGACGCCGTCTCCATCTGGGGCGACGGGTCCACGTACAAGGGCAACGACATCGAGCGGTTCTACCGTTACGGTCTGCTCGCCAACCCCGAGTTGCGGATCTACAAGCCCTGGCTCGACGGGGAGTTCGTGGCGGAGCTCGGCGGCCGGCAGGAGATGTCCACCTGGCTGGCGGAACGCGGCCTGCCCTATCGCGACTCCGCCGAGAAGGCGTACTCCACCGACGCGAACATCTGGGGAGCCACGCACGAGGCCAAGCGTCTCGAATACCTGGACACCTCGCTCGAAATGGTGAACCCGATCATGGGTGTCGCCTACTGGGACCCCGAGGTGGAGATCGCGACCGAGGACGTCACCGTCGAATTCGAGCACGGTCGCCCGGTGCGCATCAACGGACGCGGGTTCGCCGACGCGACGGAACTGGTGCGCGAGGCCAATGCCATCGGCGGCCGTCACGGGCTCGGGATGTCGGACCAGATCGAGAACCGCATCATCGAGGCCAAGAGCCGCGGTGTGTACGAGGCTCCCGGCATGGCGCTGCTGCACGTGTGCTACGAGCGGCTGCTCAACGCCATCCACAACGAGGACACCATCTCCATGTACCACGTCGAGGGGCGTCGGCTCGGGCGACTGCTCTACGAGGGCCGTTGGTTCGACCCGCAGGCGCTCATGCTCCGAGACGGCCTGCAACGGTGGATCGGCTACCCGATCACCGGCAGCGTCACGGTGCGGCTGCGGCGCGGACAGGACTACTCGGTGCTCGACACGCAGGGCCCGAACCTCAGCTACCACCCGGAAAAGTTGTCCATGGAGCGCAGCGTCGACCAGCCGTTCGTCCCGGACGACCGGATCGGGCAACTCACCATGCGCAACCTGGACATCGCCGATTCGCGGAACAAGCTCGAACAGTACGCCGCGCACGGCGCGCTCAACCCGTGGAGCCGGCTCATCGGCGAGCTGACCCCGGGCGGCGCGACGGCCATCGCCTCGGGCAGCGAGGACGCCGAGGCGGTCGCGGAGGCATCCGACGCCCTCGACCACGCGGCCATGGAGTCCGGAACCGACTGAGCGGTCCGCGTCGTACCGACGTGCACGAACACCGAGGCCCCGAAAGGCGGTCGGCTCCGGCCGCTGCCTTTCGGGGCCTCGGTGTGCGCGGTGTTCGGTGTGGGCCCCGGCCGGATGCCCGCCCGGATCCGCCGGACAGGCCCTAAGCCAGCGCGTACATCCTGATCACCACGACGTCCTCGCCGTCCGGCCGGGCCAGCCCGACGAAGACGGTCTCGGCGAGGCGGCGGTGGGCCGGGGCGTCGGTGCGGAAGATCGGCGACGTGCGGTAGTAGTGGCCCTTCTCGGTGACCCGGAGGTCGCCGTCGTACTGGTCGGGGCCGTCCGGAGCGGGGTGGTAGTAGCCGCGGTTGACGATGTCGACGACCGCGCCGTCGTCGGCGCGGATCAGGTAGCGGGCCTCCAGTTCGCAGACTTCGCCGCGCGTGTTGCTCCAGTCGCCGCCACCGGGCAACACGGTGCCGTTGAACCAGGGTCCGGCGACCGTGCCGCCGACGATCGGGGTGAACTCGGTGGTCTCGCCGTCGCCGTGGCCGATGTGCAGTGTCTCGGCGACGTGGGCGCGGATCTCGAAGGCGAATTCGAGGGCGGGGGTTAAGGTCATCGACGGTCCTCGGTGAGAAGGGAAGGGAACGAAGGGGTCGGAAAATCCAGGGGGCGGAGTGTGCCCGGCGTGGTCCTGCGGTGTCACGCCGCGTCGGGCCCGCGTCGGCGCGGTACCCACCCGGGTTTGGGGATCGAGTCGATCAGACGGCGGGTGTAGGCGTCCTCCGGCGCGCCGAGCACCCGCTCGACCGGACCGTGCTCGACGACCCGCCCGGCGCGCATCACCAACACCTCGTCGCTGACGTAGGGGACCGCACCGAGGTCGTGGGTGATGAACAGCAGCGCGGTGCCCGTGCTTTCGCGGATGCGGGCCAGCAAGTTGAGGATCTGCGCCTGGATCGACACGTCGAGTGCGGCGACCGCCTCGTCCAGGATCAGCACGCGTGGCTCTGCCGCCAGCGCGCGGGCGATCGCCACCCGCTGGCGCTGGCCGCCGGACAGTTCCCTGGGCAGCGAGCGGGCCTGGCGATCGTCCACGCCGACCATGTCCAGGAGTTCCGCGACCCGGGCGCGCAGCGCCCCGCCCTTGAGCGGGCGATGCAGCGCGACGGCCTCGGCCACCGCGTCCGCGACCGACTGGCGCCGGTCCAGCGACGAATACGGGTCCTGGAAGACCATCTGGATCTGCCCCGCCCGTGTCCGGCGGTCCGCGCCGCCCCTGCGCCCGGGCCGGCGCTCCGCTCCCGCCACCACGATGCGTCCGCCGCTCGGCGGCTCCAGTCCGGCGATCATGCGCGCGGTGGTGGTCTTGCCGGATCCCGATTCCCCCACCACCGCGAGCGATTCGCCCGCGCCCAGGGCGAAGCCGACGTCGTCGACGGCGACGAAACCGCCGTAGACCTTGCGCAGGTCGGTGACCTCAAGCATGGCGGGCGGCCTCCTCGGGTGCGGTGGGGTGCGGGAAGTGGCACGCCACCGTGCCGGGGCCGGCGGGGCGCGGCTCGGGGTGTTCGGTGCGACACCGCTGCTCGGCCCGCGGACATCGTGGGGCGAAGGCACATCCGGGCGGCACTTCGAATCCGGACAGCGGCCGTCCGCTGATCGCGCGCAGTTCGGCCCTCGGGCCGCCGACGGCGGGTCGGGAGGCGAGCAGGGCCCGGGTGTACGGGTGTGCGGTGTCCTCGTGGAGCGCCGCGGCGGGCACCTGTTCGACGGTCGATCCGGCGTACATGACGACGACGCGGTCGCATACGGCCGCCGCGAGTTCGAGGTCGTGGGTGATGAACAGCATGGCCAGGCCGCGGGCCGCGCGGGCCTCGGCGATGATCGCCATCACCTCCTCCTGGGTGGTGACGTCCAGCGCGGTGGTCGGTTCGTCGGCCAGCAGCAGTCGGGGTTCGGCAGCCAGGGCGGCGGCGATCATCACCCGTTGGAGGAGTCCGCCGGACAGCTCCCACGGGCGTTGCCGCATGCGGCGCTCCGCGTCGGTGATGCCGACTTCGCGCAGGATGCCCGCGACCTTGCGCCGGGCGTCGGACGCGGGCATCCCGCATGCGGTGGTGAGGCCCTCGATGAGGAAGTCGCCGACGCCGCGGGCCGGATTGATGTGGGCGCGCGGGTCCTGGAACACCATCGCGACCTCGCTTGCCCGATAGGCGCGCAGCCGGGTGCGGGTCATGTCCGGGACCGACTCGCCGGCGAAGCGCAGTGTGCCGTGCACCTGCGCGCCGGGTGGCAGGAGGCGCAACACCGAACGCGCCGTGAGCGATTTCCCGGATCCCGATTCGCCGACCAGGGCGATCGCTTCGCCCTCCGCCACGGTGACGTCGGCCCGGTGCACGACGGTCCTGGGGATGCCGTCGATGGGGAGGTCGAGGCGCAGCGCACCGATCTCCAGCAGCGGCGCGGCCGGTGGCTTCGTCGTCGGGGTCATCCGTTCTCTCCCAGCAGGCGCCGGGAGAGCCCCGATCCCAGCAGGTTGACGGCGACCACGACGACCAGCACGACCAGTCCGGTGAACAGCGACTGCTGGGGGTGGCCGGCCAGGATGCCGGAGGCGCCGTTGGACACCATGAGACCCCATTCCGGGTCGGGCGGTTGGGCGCCGAGGCCGATGAAGGAGATCGCGGCGACGTCCAGGAGTGCGTAGCCGAAGCCGATGGTGGCCTGGACCAGGACGAGCGGGGCCAGGTTGGGCAGCAGGTGGCGGAGCCAGATCCGGCGGGTGGGGGCGCCCAGGAGTTGTAGGGCGGAGACGTACGGCAGTGGGCGTTCCTTCAGCGCCGCGGAGCGCACCACCCGGGTGACCAGCGGCAGGTAGGCGATGGAGAGCGCGGCGACCGGGGCGACGAGCCCGGCGCCGAAGACCGCCGCGGCGAGCACCGCGAGGATCAGCCCGGGGAAGCCGAAGACCACATCCAGGAGTCCGGAGACGATCCGGTCGACCCACCCGCCGAACCAGGCCGCGGACAGCGCGAGCAGGACTCCGACCGCGGTCGAGAAGGCCACCACGAGTGCCGGTGCGACCAGGCCGGCGCGGGCCCCGCAGATGATCCGGGACAGGATGTCCCGGCCGGTGTCGTCGGTGCCGAGCAGGTGGGCGCCGGACGGTTGCGCGTTGACGTCGAACGGGTCGACGGCGTTGGGGTCGTGCGGCGCGATGAAGGGTCCGATCAGGGCGAGCAGGACGAAGGCACCGACCACGCAGGCCGCAGCCGAGGTGATGCGGTCGCCGGGCCGGGTGCGTGCGGCGAGCGGGTTCTCCGGCTCGGCCCGGGGCGCGGGATGGGAGCCGGCCGTGCGGCCGGCCGCGGTGCTGCTCATCGGCTTCCCTCCTGCGCGGATCGCGGGTCCAGGGCCGCGCCGACCAGATCGACGAGGGTGTTGACGACCACGAAGACGACGACGAACAGCAGCGACACGGCCTGGACGACCGCGAGGTCCTGCTTGGCCGCGGCGTCGATCATCAGCGCCCCCAATCCGCCGATACCGAAAGCCTGTTCGGCCACCGCGGTGGTGGCGATCAGGCCCGCGACCCCGACGCCGGAGACGGCGAAGACCGGCCCGGACGCGTTGCGCAGCACGTGTCGGCGGATGACGACGGACTCGGGCACACCGCGGCTGCGTGCGGTCTCGACGTGCTCGGCGCGCAGTTCGGCGCGTACGGCCGCGCGGGTGACCTGGGCGACGTAGCCGATCCACGAGACGGCGAGGGCGATGGCGGGCAGGGTCAGGTGCGCCAGGGTCCCGGTGAAGCCGCTGCCGGCGCCGTAGACCGGGAACCAGGGCAGTTGCACGGCGAACACCCAGATCAGCAGCACCGCCATGATGAACGTCGGTACCGCCATGGCGCTCGCGGTCGCCGTGGTGACCAGCGCCTCGGTACGCCCGCCGCGCAGCGCGGCCAGGGTCCCGGCGGCGGTGCCGAGCACGATGACCAGGACGGCGGAGTACCCGACGAGCGCGAACGTGTCGCCCGCGCGGGAGCCGATCAGGTGGCCGACGCTGTCGCGGTAGACGAGCGACTTGCCGAAGTCGCCGTGCAGGCAACCGGAGAACCAGTGCCACCAGCCTTGCAGGAACGGGTCGTCGAGGTGGTAGTCGCGGTGGATTTGGGCGAGGACCGCCGGATCGGGCTTGCGGGCGCCGCCGACGAGCAGGGTCGCCGGGTCGCCCGGGGCGAGCATGAGGGCGCCGTGGATGCCCAGGCCGGCGATCACGACGGTGACGGCGAGCGTGGCGATGCGGCCGGCGACGAAGGACGGCGACATGGCGCTCACTCGCCGTCCGGGTCGGCGCCGGGGGCCGGCGGCAGCACGGTCAGGCGCAGCCGGGACGGGTACGCGGGCCCGGTGCGCAGTGTCTGGACGCCGGCCTTGGGCGCGGTGGTCAGCCACGGGTTCTCGGTGGTGCCGGAGTTGGGCAGGTGGTTGGGGAAGTCGCTGCCGGCGACCATGAGGGCGAGGCAGTGCCCGGGGCGCAACCGGTAGCCGGTGTGGCCGAGTTCGATCTCGTGCGCGCCGGGGGCATCCACCTGGGCGCAGCCGCGCAGCACGAGCCGGGCGGTGCCGTCGGGGGCGAGGTCCAGGAGCCGGACGAACAGGTCGTGGGTGGGGGTGGTGCTCTCGGTGTGCAGGACGGCGTGCACCGGGCCGGCCAGGTCGAGCGGGCCGGCGGCCGCGGGGCCGGTGAAGACCAGCACGTCGTCGCGGTCGGCGGTGGCGCTTTCGTCCGGGTGGTCGTGCAGCAGCATGAAGGTGTTGGCGACCGCGGACGGTACGAGGTGGTCGGGGTCGTACCGCCAGGTCACCGATTCCGGCTCCGATGCCGGGAGTTCGCCCAGCGTGCCGCCCGGGAGCGGGCCGGTCGCGGCGTGCGGCGCGCCGAGGTACCAGTCGCGGGCGACGGCCTCGGGCGGCGGCCAGGTGCTCGCGACGCGCGAGCCGGCGTGGCCGAGCTTCCAGCGCACGCGGGGCAGCGTGTCGGGGTGGGCGATGCCCTTGAGGAAGACGTCGAAGAAGTCGAGGGCCGGTCCGGTGTACGCGTCGAGCAGCCTGGTCAGGGCGTCGTCGTCGGTCATGTGGTCGGTCGCCGGGGTGACCGGGGCGTTCTCCAGGAAGTAGTTCTCGTGGTCGATCGCGTCGGCGTCGAGGTACTGCACGGCGGCCCAGCCGGGGCGCTTGGCCAGTTCGGTGTAGTCGTGCATGTGCGCGATGCCGAGGTTGTCGAACCAGCCGACGCAGTGCAGCACCGGGACGGGGCGCGCGTCGTAGGGGTGGGGCCCGTTGTAGGCGGGCAGTTCGATGTCGCCGACGATGAGGTCGAAGCCCGCCGAGCGTTTGCCGATCGCGGCGAAGGCTTCCTCGTAGGCGGCGATCAGGGGTCGTTTGCTCAGGTCGGGTTCGAAGTCGTAGGTGTCGTTGTCGATCCAGATGTGCGCCTGGTAGTCGGCGCCTTCGAGCCACACCGGCTGCCGGGCGGCGGCGTAGGCGGCCGTGCCGGGGACGATGTTCGTGGAGGTGACCCGCGGGACGATGGCGCGCAGCGCGGGGTGTTGGCTGGAGACGGCGGACCACTGGGTGAACCCGTAGTAGGAGTCGCCGAACATGCCGACGATGCCGTCGGACCAGGGTTGGCGGGTGATCCAGTCGAGCGTGTCGTAGCCGTCGTCGACCTCCCCGGTCCAGCCGAGGGTGTGGCCCTGGGAACGGAACTTGCCGCGGACGTCCTGGACGACCATGACATAGCCGCGGGCGGTGAAGCGTTCGGCGACGTTCTCGAAGAAGACGTAGCGGCTGTTCTTGTCGTACGGCAGGCGCACGAGCACGGTCGGCGCGGGGGCCGATCCGGCGCGGTACACGTCGGTGGCCAGTCGTACGCCGTCGCGCATGCGCACCATGTGCTGCTGTGCGTGATCGGGAACGGGTTGGGCCGCGACGCGTTCGAAGGCAAGGCTCATGAGCACTCCAACGCGGGGGAAAGCACGCGAGAACACGTGGAAAACACTGTGATATAACAGCGTTGCATTACGCGAAGTTCAACGTCAAGCCCCCACTGAGCTAGGTTGCCCTCATGCCGATCGACGTCGACGAAGTCCAGCGCCGCAAGGCCATCGCCAAGGCGACGCTCACCGTCGCCGCGCGGGACGGGGCCCGCGCGGTGACGATCCGCGCGGTCGCCAGGGAACTCGGCGGCTCCACCGCGATGGTCACCAATTACGTGCCCACCCGGATCGCCCTGATCACCAACGCCGTCGCGGCGGCCGAGTCCCGCTGGAACGGCGAACTGGAGGAGTACGTCGACGGCCTCGACGGCCGCGAACGACTGCACGCGACCGTCGCCTGGAACCTCACGACCGACCCGGACGACCTGCAACTGCGCCGCCTGTGGGTGGAGATGTTGTCGTCCGTGCAGAGCGGCGCCGAATCCGCGGACGCCGCGCAGACCCGCGAACCCGCGGCCACTCGCCGAGAACTCGTCGACGCGGTCACCGCCGCGGGCGTCGCCGACCCCGAACTCGCCGCCGATCTGCTCTTCCTGCTGGTGCGCGGCTACTTCATCTCCACCGTCGAGGACCCTGAACCGTGGACGCCCGAGCGCGTGGCGCGGGTCGCGAACGCGATCGTGGACATGCTCACGCGCAGGCCCGCCGACACGGCCTAGCACCCCGGAAACGCGCCGACCCCGTACGCGCGGCGCGCACGGGGCGGGGCACTGCGGATCCCGCGGGGCCTGCGCCGGTCGACGGCTCGCCGCGAGTGAATACACCTAGGCGCGGCGGGCGTTCGTGTCGTCGGCGTCGGCGTCGGCGTCGGCGTCGGGGCCCAGGCCGAGGACGCGGACCGCGTTCTCCTTGAGGATCAGCGGCCGTACCTCGTCCTTGATGTCCAGTCGCGCGAAGTCGGCGAGCCAGCGTTCGGGCGTGATGACCGGATAGTCGGAGCCGAACAGCACCTTGTGCCGCAACATCGAGTTCGCGGCCCGCACCAGTTGGGGCGGAAAGTACTTCGGCGACCAGCCGGACAGGTCGATGTACACGTTGGCCTTGTGCGTCGCGATCGAGATCGCCTCGTCCTGCCACGGCACCGACGGATGGGCGAGGATGATCGTCAACTCCGGGAAGTCCGCCGCGACGTCGTCGATCAACATCGGGTTCGAATGCCGCAACTTGATGCCGCGCCCGCCCGGCA
This sequence comes from Embleya sp. L77, assembly GCF_055557415.1. Taxonomy (NCBI): domain Bacteria; kingdom Bacillati; phylum Actinomycetota; class Actinomycetes; order Kitasatosporales; family Streptomycetaceae; genus Embleya; species Embleya sp. L77. The sequence goes on along the minus strand of NZ_CM145710.1, from coordinate 554,741 downwards.
GACCCGCGCCGATGCCGGTCTGCCCGGTGTGGAAGAGCGCGGGCACGCCGGCCTCGGCGAGTGCCTCGTACAGCGGGTAGAAGCGTGTGTCGTTCGGGTCGAACCCCTGGAGGCTGGGGTGGAACTTGAAGCCGCGGACGCCGTGTTGCGTGATCAGGCGGCGGGCGCGGGCGACGGCGGCCCGGCCGCCGTGCGGGTCGACCGAGCCGAACGGGACGAGGATGTCGGCATGCGCCGCGGCGGCGTCGGCGATCTCCTCGCTGGACAGCGCCGGGTGGCCGGTCGCGGCACTCGCGTCGACGGTGAAGACGACCGCGGCGGTGCGGCGGGCGCGGTAGTGCGCGGCGATGCGTTCCAGGGTCGGGGTGCGGTCCTGGTCGGCCTTGAAGTAGGCGGCGGAGGCGTCGAGCAGTTCGCGGTCGAGAGCGAAGCAGCCGTGGCCGTCCTGTTCGACGTGCACGTGCATGTCGATGGCGTCGATGGTGGTCGGGTCCATGGCGGTTCCCTGGGATGCGGAGGCGGATGGGACTGGTGACGGGGTGCGCCGGTGGCACCGGACGCGGCCGATTTCGGCCGGAGTCAGGGCAGGTCGGCGTCGGCCTTCGCGGCGAGCAGCACGTGCAGCAGCGCGTCGCGGCGGGCGGCGAGCGCGGTGTGGTCGATCCCGGCGAGCGCCTCGTCCACGCCGGCCACGAGCTTGGCGGTCAATTCGGGGGTGAGCGACGGGTCGCCGAGGTCGCGCCACCACGCCTCGGTCGGCGGCCCGAGGTGGGCCAGGACGTGGGCGATGCCGCCCGCCCCGCCGGACAGATGCTGGTTGGCGAACGGTCCCAGGATCGCCCAGCGCAGGCCGGGGCCGTACGCGATCGCGGTGTCGATGTCGGCCACCGTCGCCACACCCCGATCGACCAGCGAGTACGCCTCCCGCCACAGCGCGGCCTGGAGCCGGTTGGCCAGGTGGCCGGGCAACTCGCGGCGGACCCGGATCGGCTTCTTGCCGACCGCCGTGTAGAACGCGAGCGCGGTGCCGACCGCGTGCTCGGCGGTGAGCTCCCCGGGCACGACCTCGACGAGCGGGATCAGGTGCGGCGGGTTGAACGGGTGGCCCACGAGCACGCGTTCGGGGTGGGCGGTGCAGTCGCGGGCGATCACCGTGGCCGCCATGCCGGACGAACTGCTGGCCAGGACGACCCCCGGACGCGCCGCCGCGTCGAGGCGGGCGAACAGCGCACGCTTGACGTCCTCGCGTTCGGGGCCGTTCTCCTGGACGAAGTCGGCCGCGGCGGCGGCCTCGGCGGCATCCGCGGTGAACGTCAACCGGTCGGGCCAGGCGGCGTGCGCCGAGTCGGTACCGGCCGGGGTCGGCCGGAGCGCGGCGACGTCGGCGCGCAGCCGCTCCTCGGCACCCGGGGCCGGGTCGGCGGCGACCACGTCCAGCCCCCGGGCCAGGAAGTGCGCGGCCCAGCTCGCCCCGATCACGCCGGTGCCGACGATCGCGACGCGGGCGATGCCGGCGTACTCCGTCGCGGTGCCGGCGGCGGCGCTCGACTCGTGGCCGGTGCCCGTGCTCATGGGTTTCTCCGTTCTGCGGCGAGGGCGAGGAAGGCGTCGAGCGCGCTCGGGTCGGCGAGGGTGTCCGGCCCGAGGACGTCGGCGACATCCGCGCCCAGCAGGATGCGCTTGACCGGCAGTTCGAGCTTCTTGCCGGTGCGGTTGCGCGGCACGGCCGCGACGGCGATGACGGCGTCGGGAACGTGTCGCGGCGAGAGCGCGCCGCGCAGTTCCCGGACGATGCGCTCGTGCAGTTCCGCGCCGAGTCCCTCACCCGAGGCGGGGACGACGAACAGCAGCAACTCCCCGTTGCCGCCCGCCGGGTCCTCCAGGTGCACGACGAGGCTGTCCGCGACCTCCGGGATCTCCTCGACGACCCGGTAGAACTCGGCGGTGCCCAGCCGCACGCCGCCGCGGTTGAGCGTGGCGTCCGAGCGCCCGGCGATCACGCAGCTCCCGGTCTCGGCGAAGCGCGCCCAGTCCCCGTGCCGCCACACGCCCGGGTAGGTGTCGAAGTAGGCCGTGCGGTAGTGGGAGCCGTCGGTGTCGCCCCAGAAGCCGACGGGCATCGACGGCATGGGGACGGTGATGACGAGTTCGCCGAGTTCGCCGACGACCTCCCTGCCGTCGGCGTCGAACGCGGCCGCGGCGACCCCGAGCGCCGGTCCGGAGATCTCGCCGGCCCGCACCGGCTGCCACGGACCGCCCTGAACGATGCCGCCGCACACGTCCGTGCCGCCGCTGCCGACGTTGAGCAGCACTCGGTCGCCGAACTGCTCGTGGACCCAGCGGTAGCCCTCCGGCGGCAACGGGCTCCCGGCGGCGCCGATCTGGCGCAGCGCGGCGAGGTCGTGCGCGCGGCCAGGGTTCAGCCCGGCACGGCGGCAGGCCATGAGGTAGCCGGGGCTGGCCCCCAGCAGCGTCGCCTCGGTCTCGGCGGCGATGCGCCATTGCGCGTCGAGGTCGGGGTACAACGGATTCCCGTCGAGCAGCACCGGGCACGCGCCGACGAGCAGGCCGGACACCAGCGCGTTCCACATCATCCACGCGGTGGTGGTGAACCACACCATGCGGTCGCCCGGGGTCAGATCCCAGCTCAGCGCGTGGTTCTTGAGGTGTTCGAGCAGGATGCCGCCGTGCCCGTGCACGATCGCCTTGGGGCGGCCGGTGGTGCCGGACGAGAAGAGTACGTACAGCGGATGGTCGAACGGCACGGGGTCGGTGTCCGCGCTGCCGGGCTCGGCGAGCAGTTCGTCCCACCCGAGGGTGTCGGGCACGGTGCCGGAGCCGTACGGGACGCAGACCACCGTGCGCAGCGTCGGCAGTGCGGCGCGGATCTCCGCGACGGTGGCGCGGCGATCGACGTGCTTGTCGCCGTACCGGTAGCCGGGCACCGTGAGCAGCACCGTCGGTTCGATCTGGGCGAACCGGTCGACCACGCTGCGCGCGCCGAACTCCGGTGCGCAGCTTGCCCATACGGCGCCCAGGCTCGCGGTGGCGAGGAACGCGACGACGGTCTCGGGGATGTTGGGCAGGTAGGCCGCGACCCGGTCGCCCCGGCCGACGCCCAGGCGGCGCAGTCCGGCGCGGGCGCGGCCCACCCGGTCGCGCAGCTCGGCCCGGCTCAGCTCGACGCGGTCGCGGGTCTGCGAGTACGCGATGAGCGCGGGCGTCGAGTCGTCGGCGCCGGCGCCGTGCAGGGCGTGCCGGGCGTAGTTGAGGGTGGCGCCCGGGAACCAGCGGGCGCCGGGCATGCCGTGGTCGGGGAGCACGGCGTGTTCGGGGGTGGCGAACCGGACCCGGTAGAAGTCCCGGACGGAGGTCCAGAATTCCTCGGGCCGGGTGATCGACCATCGGTGCAGCTCGCGGTAGTCGGCGAAGGACTCGCCCCGGGCGGCCTCGACGTGGCGCACGAAGCGGCCCAGTTCGGTGGTGTCGAGCACGTCGGCGGCGGGTGCGCGCAACAATTCGGGCGCGTGGTGTACGGCGGTGCCGGGGGTTGTGGGGGTGGTCACGAGCGGCCGACCTTTCCGGCGCGGCCGGCGAGGAAGGCGCGCATGCGGGTCTTGGCCTCGTCGCTGCCGGAGGCGACGGCCGCCATGAGCGATTCGAGCAGGTAGCCCTCGTCGGGCCCGGCCTCCGCGATCCGCGGCAGGGCCTGGAGGACGGCGAAGTTGGTGATGGCCGCGTTGTCGGCGATGCGTCGGGCGAGTTCGAGGGCGTGGCCGAGGCCCTCGCCGGCGCCGGTCAGGTATTGCGACAGGCCGAGGGCCTGGCCGTCGGCGGCGTCGACGACGCGGCTGGTGAGCATCATGTCGGTCATGCGGTGCACGCCGATCAGCCGTGGCACGCGCACCGACGCGCCGCCGCCGACGAACAGGCCGCGTTGTCCTTCGGGCAGTGCGTAGAAGGTGCTCGGTTCGGCGACCCGGATGTGCGCGGCGCACGCCAGTTCGAGACCGCCGCCGACGACGGCGCCCTTGAGGACCGCCACGACGGGCACGTCGCCGCGTTCGATGCGCTCGAAGGCACGGTGCCACATGCGCGAGTGCCGCAGTCCGGCGAGCGTGTCGCTCTCGGTGAGTTCGGACAGGTCCAGTCCGGCGCAGAAGTGCTCGCCCTCGGCGTCAAGGACGACGGCGCGCACGTCCGGCGGGGGCGCCGCGAAGAACGCTTCCAGGCCCAGGACCGTCGCGTCGTCGAGGGCGTTGCGCTTGGCCGGGCGGGCCAGGCGCAGGACCGCGACGGGGCCGTGCCGCTCGACGTGCAGGGACGACGGCAGCGCGGGCGGCGGGGGGAGGGGCGTCGCGGCGGATGTGGCCGTGGTCGCGGTCGGCGGGCCCTCGGGGGCCGGGACGGTGTGGACGGCGGGGCGGGTCATGCGGAGGTTCCTTCCACGTCGGCGAATTCCGTGGCCGCTCGGGCGCGCAGCTCGACGCGGCGGATCTTGCCGGTGGCGTTGGCGGGGAGTGCGGTCACGAAGACGACGTACTTGGGGATCTTGAAGCGGGCCAGGTGTGCCTCCAGGTGGGAGCGCACGCCGGACTCGTCGAGGGCGATGCCCTCGCGCGGTTGGATGTAGGCGGCGCCGACCTCGCCCCAACGGGCGTCGGGGACGCCGACGACGGCGGCGTGGGCGACCGCGTCGAGCCGGAGCAGCACGGCTTCGACCTCGGCGGGGTACACGTTCTCGCCGCCGGAGATGATCAGGTCCTTGACCCGGTCGGTGACCGATGCCCAGCCGTCGGAGTCGACGCTGAGCAGGTCACCGGTGCGAAACCATCCGTCGACGAAGGCGTCGGCGGAGTCGGCGGGCCGGTTCCAGTAGCCGGAGAAGACGTGCGGGCCGCGGACGAGCAACTCGCCGGGCGGGCCGGCGACGGTGGTGGGGCGGTCGGCGCGGAGCATGGCGACGTCGGTGAAGAAGTGTGGGACGCCGACCGACACGGGGCGCTCGGCGGCGCCGGAGGCGGGCGCCATGTACACGCCCGGCGCGGCCTCGGTCATGCCGTAGCCCTGGTGGAGGCGCACGCCGCGGTCGAGCCACGCGCGGGCGACGCGCTCCTGGACGGGCGAGCCGCCGTAGACGACGCCGGTCAGTGATCCCAGGTCGACGTCCGCCCACCGCGGGTGTTCGCACATCATGCGCAGCATCGTGGGCACCGCGGAGAAGGCGGTGATCCGGGCCTGCTCGATGCGGTCGAGGATCGCTCCCGCGTCGAACCAGGGGACCGGTTCCACGCTGCCGCCCTTGAAGAACGTCGGCAGGGTGACCTGGCCGAGCCCGGTGGCGTGGAACAGCGGCGAGATGCACAGGGTGCGTTCGTCCTGGCCGATGTCGAGGTGCGCGAGCTGGTTGACCGTGTTCCAGGTCAGGTTGGCGTGGCTGAGCACGGCGGCCTTGGGCCGGCCGGTCGTGCCGGAGGTGTAGAGCAGGACGGCCGGGTCGTCGAGGTCGACGGCGGGCGGTGTGTCGAGCGGGGGTCCGGCGGCGATCGCGGCGGCCAGGCCGGCCGGGCGGGCGGGGTCGGGATCGGCCGGGTCTGCGGAGTCGGTCGGGTCGGCCGGTCGTGCCGGGTCTGTTGGTCCTGCGGGGGCTGCCGGGTGTGCCGATCGTGCAGGGGCTGCCGGTCCCGCCGGCCCTGCCGGCCCTGCCGGTTCTGCCGGGATGAGGATGCGCAGTGTGTCGGGCAGCGGCGCCGCGGCGGCCAGGAGTGCGTCGGCGTCCGGGCTGTGTACGAGCACGGCCGCCCCCGAATCCGCCAGCATGTAGCGGATTTCCGCGCCGGAGAGCCGGAAGTTCAGCGGGACGGCGATGGCGCCGAGCAGCCACGTCGCGAAGAACGTCTCGAACGTGCTCGCGGCGTTGACGCCGAGGTAGGCCACGCGGTCCCCGGGGCGCACCCCGCGCTCGGCCAGGTGTCCCGCCAGCCGTGCCGTGCGGTCGGCGAGGGCGGCGTACGTGAGGGTGCGGCCGGCCTCGACGAGTGCCGTGCGTTCCGGGGAGATCCGGGCGCGGCGGGCGGGCCACGTGCCGAGACCGAAGTTGGCGCGGGTGCCCTCGGCTGTGGTGTTCATGGATGGGTCCTCCACGTCGAGGCAATGACAGGAATCCTTATATCAAGATTCCGTGCAATGGTCACCGGCGCGGGACGCGCGTCCCGGCATGCGAGACTCGGGGCGCACACGGCGGGAGCACGGAACGAGGAGCGAGGAGTGGGGCGTATGGCGGCGCGGGCCACGGGGGACGACGCACCGGGCGAGGCCGCTCCGTTGTTGCTGTACGCGGTCAAGCAGGTCGAACTCGCGGTACGCGCGCACCTGGACGAACTGCTGCGCCCGGCGGGCATCACCGCCCTGCAATACACCGCGCTCACCGTGCTCGACCGGCGCGACGGCCTGACCAGCGCCGAGCTCGCACGCAACTCGTTCGTGACCCCGCAGGCGATGCGGGATCTGGTCACGGCCCTGGAGAAGCGCGGCCTGATCGCCCGCCGCCACGACCCCGCGCACCGGCGCCGCCTGCTCATCGCCCTCACCTCGGCCGGGCAGGCGCTCCTGGCGCAGACCCGGGACGAGGTCGGCGCACTGGAGGAGCGCATGCTCGACGGTCTCTCGGAGGCCGAGCGCCGGGCGTTCCGCGACTACCTCAACCGGGCCCGGACCGCACTCGCGGGGGGTCCGGCGCAGTAGGCGGGTGGTGGGCGGGACCGCCCGGCGTCGGGCGGGCGGCCCGTCCGGCGGCCGGAAGGCCGCGGCGGCCCAACGGCCGCGGGCCGCCGGGGCGCGTCCGGGCGACCGGCCCGCGCGGGCCGATGGGCCCGGTGGGACGGTTCGACCCCGCCCCACCGGGCGTACGATTGCCGCCTCAGGCGGGCAGGATCGCCGGACGCACCCGCGGCGTTCGGGCCTCGATCGCGGCCGCGGCGTCGAGCAGCAGGTCCTCGCGGAAGCGCCCACCGATCAGCTGCACGCCCGAGGGCAGCCCATCGGCGACGCCGGTCGGGACCGCGAGCGCCGGGAAGCCCAGCACCGGAACGGCCTGCAACGGCCACTGCGCGGCCACGACTTCGCGCATCCGCGCGTCGCCCACCAGGTCGGCGTCCTGCTCCAGCGGCGGCTCCGCCGACACCGGCGTGAGCAGGATGCGGTCCCCGCCGAGGTACTCCTGCAACCGGGTGACGAGCGTGCCACGGCGGGCGTAGCCCCGGATGTAGGTGGCCAGGTCCGGCTGTTCTCCCCAGATCGCGGCGGCGGCGCGGAACGTCGATGCCAGCGAATCCCGCACGCCCGCATCGCCGAACCGCTCGATCTCCGGCAGCATCGTGCGCAGTTCCTCGAACAGCAGCAGCGACCACAGGCGCGCGGCCTCGGCGAGCAACGGCAGTTCGACCTCCTCGACCCGGTATCCGGCCTCGGCGAGCACCCGCGCGGCCGTGTCGATCGCCGCGTTCACGGCCGGTTGCGGCTTGGCGATGCCGACGTCGCGCACCACCGCGACCCTGACCGGACCCGCCGCTGCGCCTCTCGGCAAGAGCGCCGGGATCCCGACCGGATCGCGCAGGTCCGGCGTGGCCATGACGTCCATCGCGGCCCGCAGGTCGGCGACCGTCCAGGCCATCGGGCCGTGCACGGCCATCGTCTGGAACGACATCGGGCTGTCGAACTCGACCTCGCCGGACGGCTCCCACGCGGACACCAGGCCGACCGTCGGACGAAGTCCCACCGCGCCGCAGCAGTACGCCGGGTAGCGGATCGACCCGCCGATGTCGTTGCCCTGGGCGATCGGCACCATCCCGGCGGCGAGTGCGGCGGCGGCCCCGCCCGAGGACCCGCCGGGGGTGCGGTCGTGGTCCCACGGGTTCAGTGTCCGTCCGTGCAGGTCGTTCCGGGTGAACCAACGCACGGCGAACGCGGGGCTGTTGCTGCGGCCCAGGAACACCGCGCCCGCCTCCCGCAACGCCGCCACACACGCCGCGTCGTCGGATGCGACGAGGCCGGACCACGCGGGGATGCCGTGCGACGAGGCGTACCCGCGCTGGGAGGTGTTGATCTTGGTGGCGGTCGGGACGCCGTGCAGGGGGCCGAGTGGGCCGCCGGCCGCGACGGCGCGGTCGGCCGCGTGCGCCTGCGCGAGGACCTTGTCGGGGCGGATGTCGACGAGAGCGTTGACCACCGGGTTGACCGCTTCGATCCGGCCGAGGAACGCCTCGGCGACCTCGACGGCGGTGAACTCGCGGGCGCGGATCCCGGCGGCCAGGTCGATCGCGGGGCGGTTCCACAGGGCGTCGGCGTCGGCGCCCGTGCGGGCCGGCGGCGCGGCCGGCGTCCCGGCGGGCTCGGCGGAGTCTGCGAAGTTCGTCATCGTGTGCGCGTCCAGGGGTGCGGGGATGGATGGGGTCATGACGCGGTGCCGCCGAGGTAGGCCGCCCAGGGCATGTTCATGTACGCGAACGACGCGGGCGCGCCGCTGATGCGCTTGTTCATGAACATCCGCTCGTGCGGGGCGACGAGGTAGATCACCGGCAGGGTCGGGGTGTAGGCGGCCTGGGCCCGGGCGAACGCCCCGGCGGCGGCCGAGGGGTCGGCGGCGGTGCGGGCCTGGTCGAGGAGGCGGGTCGCCTCCGGGTTGCGGTAGTCGGTCCAGTTGAACAGGGCGCCCTCGTTGACCATGTCGGCGACGTAGGAGGGGGCGTCGGGGGCCGCGACGTAACCGAAGGTGACGACGAGGTCGAGGCCGTTGCGGATCGACGGTTCGTAGAACAGCGAGGACATTTCGGTCGGCTGCAACTGCCGGATCTCGATCTCGACGCCGATCTTCTTCGCCGCGGCCTGGAGGAAGGTGACGATCTGGAGGTCCCGCTGGTCACCCGCGGGTATCGCGGTCACCAGCGGGCGCTTCGGCGCGCCGACCTCGGCGACCAGTTGCCGGGCACGGTCGAGGTCCGGCCCGGCGATCGCCGGAAGGGCATCGTACGCGGCGTTCAACTGCGCCGCGGCCGGGTCGCCGGCCCAGGTCGGCGGCGGCGTGAGGGACTTGAGCAGGGTGGCGTCACCGCCGAAGGCGTTCTTGATCAGCGCGTTGCGGTCGACGGCCAGGGACAGCGCATCCAGCAGGCGACGGTCGGCTGCGGGTGTCTGCGGATTGCCGGGGACCAGCATCACGTTCTGCGTCGCGGGACCGAGGTGGATGCTCCCGTTGTTCGCCTTGGCGAGCGCCGCGGCGCTGCCGGGCGGGAGTTCGTACACCCCGTCGATCTCGCCGGACAGGAGGGCGCCGGTCAACGTGTTGCCGTTCGTCACGAAGCGGAAGACGACCTGGGCGGCCTTGGGCCTGAGCCGCGCGTCCCAGTAGGCGTCGTTGCGCGCGATCGTGATGCTGTCGCCGGACTTCCAGGACGCGAGCTTGAACGGGCCGGAGCACATGACGCCGCCGGTGGGGGTGCCGTAGCCGGCGCCGGCCTTCGCGGCGAAGGTCTCCTGGACGACCGCGCCGAAGGGGGTCACCAGGGCCTTGAACAGGCCCTCGTCATGAGCCTTGGTGCGCAGCGTGACCTGGTGCGGGCCGGTGGCCTCGATGGCGGTGACCTGGGCGAGGGCGCTCCCGTAGATGCCCTGCGTCTTCGGGTCGGTCTGGCGCTGGAGGCTGTACACGACGTCCCGAGGGGTGAGCGGCGTGCCGTCCCAGAACGTCACTCCCGGTCGCAGGTCGAGCACGAGGTTGTGCTCGTCCGCCCAGGTGGCCTTCTCGGCCAGACCGGGGCCGATGGAGAAGTCCGGGGCCATCCGCAGCAGCGTGTCGCAGAGGTTCGCGACCACCGTCTGCGGTGAGTAGTCGCCGACCTTGGCGGGATCCAGGGTGGTCGGCTCGCCCATCGGCAGCGCCCAGGTCACGCGGTCGAGGGCACCGACGCCGGGCGGCGTGGTGCTGCTCAACGAGGCACCGGACGACGGCCTCGCACCGCTGCCGGTCCCCGCCGAACAGGCCGCGGTGGCGGCCAGCGAGGCACTCATCAGCAGGGCGAGCGCCTGTCTTCTTGCAGCCATGGCCGAAGCTCCTTGCGATGAAGAGGGTTTGCCGGCGCGCGCTCCGCCGGGCCCGGAGCGGCGGCACGACACCGTAATAAACGAACGTCATATAACGTTGTTTCATCACGTAGGCTTCCACCCGATGAACACGGCCGTCAACCCCTCACCCGCCCCGACCCGCCTCCGAGCCCTTCCCCCGGCTGCCCGACGGCCCGTCCGGACAGCCTTCGCGCCCGCGCGGCGGGTGAGTTCGGGACCACGGTCAGCGCGCCCGGCCCGAACCGTCGTCCGGGCCGGGCCGGGCGCAATGGTGGCTCATCCTGCGGCCGACGGGCCGGGGGTTTGCAGGGCTGCGGCGGTGCGGGATGCCTGTGTGGCTACGCCTGCGATGCTCGATGTGATGAACGAGCCGCCGGCCAGGTCGCCGACCACGTGTACGCGCGGGTCGGCGGGGAGCAGGCCGCCCGAGGGGTGGAGGGTGGCCAGACCGGTGGCCGTCAGTGATCGCACCAGGGGCCGGGCGGCGTCCGGGATCGCCTGCGCGGACGCGTTCACGGCGTTGACGACGACGTGCGCGGTGTGCCGGCCGTCGGCCGTGTGCACCCGGAACCGGCCGTTCACCGGCTCGATCGCCTCGATGCCGGAAGAGACGGTGAGCTGACCGGAGTCCAGGAGCCGCATCAGCACGGACGCGTTCACCGGGACCATGGGCGAGGCGACGCTCGTGACCGTGCGGAGGTGGCGCCGCAGCCAGGCGCGGTCGGATTCACGCAACAGGTGCCATGCGTACGGGCCGACGCTGTGCACCGTCTCCTGCACCACCCGACGGCCCACCCGCGGGTCGTCGACCGCGGCGAGTTGCCGCCGGAGCCGTCGCACCGGATCGTTGGTGCGGGTATCGCGGAGTTGGGCCGCGAGATCGTCGAAGTCCTCGCCCGTGTCCGCCAGTTCCATGCGCAGCAGGCCGACCAGGTCGTCGAGCGCGAGATGTCCCCGGGCGCGATGCAGGGCTGCCACCCGCTCGACGGTCACGTGGTTCGGGCGTCGGCCGGTCGGGCGCTGCCACACGTACGGGAGCACCCCGCTGCGGGACAGGAGCGTGATCCGTCCCGGATACCCGTGCGCGGCGAGGGCCACGACGACGTCGACGGCGGTCAGGCCGCTGCCGACGACCGCAACATCGTCGCCGGCGGCAATGCGGTCGAGCGTGCCGGCGAGTGGATAGGGATCCGCCGTGAAGCCGCCCTGCCCGGCAAGTCCGTACGGGTCCGGGGAAGTTCCCCCGCCCACGCACAGCACCACGCGGTCGGCCGGATACTCCTGCCCGTCGTCCGTACGCAGGACGGGGCGCGGGCCGGAGCGGACGACGACGTCCGTCACCCGCGCGGCCACGACGCGCACGGGGCGGCCCTGTTCGCCCAATGCCGCCACGGCCTTCTCCGCGGTGTGGACCAGGTACTCGCCGTAGAGTGCGCGCGGGACCAGCGGTTGGCCGAGGAGCGGGTCGATGTGCTCGGCACCGCGTTCGCCCAACCAGGCCGCGAAGTGGCCGAAGTCGCCGCCGCGGACCGACATGAGGGCCGGCGGCGCGTTGACCAACACCGCGTCCAGGTCCGGACCGTACGGTCGTCCCCGCCACAGGTGTGGCGACGGCTCGAAGACCGTGATGGTGCCAATCCCGCCCCCTGCGGCGTTGCCCTCGGTGCCGGCCAGCGCGTCCAACAGGCCGACGGCTGCCGCGCCTCCCCCGACGATCGCGATATCCATGATGTGCCTCTCCGGTGGTCGTATGTCACCGACCCTGTCCCTCCTTGCCGTGGCGTCCCATCCCCCGCTTCCGGGAGATCGCTCCGGAACGACCCCCTCGATCGAGGGGTACCGTGCCGTGTGGCCACGGGACAGGCTGGGGGAAACCGGAAGGTGCCGGGGAGCGGGGCAGGCCGGAGCCGGAAGGTGTGCGGCGTCGGGGCGGGACGGGGGACCTGAAGGTGTGCGGCATCGAGGGCTGGACGAGGGACCGGAAGGTGCCCGGGGCCGGGGCGGGCGAGTGGCGGGCCGATCAGTGGCGGGGGCGGGCATGACCGATCGACACGCACCCGTGCTGGCCGCCGCCGAACAGGCCGCCGACGTACTGGAGTTGTTCGGCCGCGTCTCGGCCCGGCTGCGGCGGCTGGTGCCGTTCCAGTCGGCCGTGTGGACCGCCGCCGACCCGGAGACCGGCCTGATCACCGCACCGATGCTGGTGGAGAACCTCGGCTCCGGGGAGGGCTGCGCGGCCTACTGGCAAAGCGAACTGCTGGAGGAGAACGTGCTGCCGTTCCGCGAGCTGGCCCGCGCCCCCGTACCGGCGGCCGGGTTGCGCGCGGCCACCGGCGATCTGCCCGCCCGCAGCGCCCGGTTCCGGCGCCTGCTGCTGTCCCAGGGCGTGCACGACGAGCTGCGCGCCGTGCTTCGGATCGGCGACCGGCCGTGGGGCCTGGTGAGCCTGTTCCGCACCACCGAGGCGTTCCGCCCGCAGGAGACCGCGCTGCTCGCCGACCTGTCCCGTCCGCTGGCCGGGCGGCTGCGCACGCTCGCCCGGCCGTTCGCGTCCGCGCGCGGCACGGACTCCCCGGCGCCCGGCCTGATCCTCTTCGACGAATCCGGCGAAGCCATGTCGGCCAACGACGAGGCGCGGCACCACCTCGCGCGGCTGCCGGAGGGACCGTCGTTCGGCACGCCGCTGGGGCTCGAGTTGCCGATCTGGGTGATCGGCACGGCACTCCAGGCCCGCGCCATCGCCGACGGCCGGGACCGCGGCAGCGCCCGGGTGCGGATCCGGACCACCGAGGGTCGTTGGTTGAGCTGCCACGCCTCGTGCCTCACCGGACCGGGCGGCAGGCCCGGCCCGGTGGCCCTGGTCCTCGAGCCCGCGACGCCCGCGGACCTGGCGGTGCTGGTCGCCGAGGCGTACGGCCTGACCGCACGGGAGGTCCAGATCACCCAACTCACCGCGCGCGGGCTGACCACCGCCGAGATCGCCACGGCACTGTTCATCTCGCCGCACACGGTCCGTGACCACCTCAAGACGATCTTCACCAAGGCCGAGGTGTCCAGCCGGGGCGCACTGGTCGCCCGCCTGTTCACGGACCACCACTGGCCGGCGCAGCCGTAGCCGAGGCGACTCCGGCGCCCCGGTCGGACCACGCCTGCCCGGGCCCGGGGGTGTCCGGCGGCCGCGGAGGGTCGGGAGCCGCGTCCGGGGAGTGCTGCCCGGCCGGACGCGGGTCCCCGGGGCCGCATCGCGCGGGAGCCGAACGCGAATGTCGGTAGCCGCCCGCTCGCGGTGGTCGGGCAAGAGCCGATCACGTGCCACCGAGACTTCCTCGACACGCCCGTGGCGCCCGAACGCCCATGGCGCCCAACACTCTCGGCGCCCCGCCGCTCGTACGCCCCGCCGGGCCCGGCCGCGCTAGCGAGGCGTCGCCACGCGGAACTCGTTGCCGTCGGGGTCGGCCATGGCCACCCGGCCGCCCTCGTCCGAGCCGCTGTCGATTCGAGTGGCCCCGAGCGCGAGCAGACGCTCGACCTCCGCCCGCCGATCACCGTCGACGGGTGGAGCGAGGTCGAAGTGCACCCGGTCCCTGCCCGTTTTCGGCATCAGCGGCGGACCACCCCACGTGATCTTCGGACCGCCGTGCGGCGAGCGAATCGCGGTCTCCTGGTCCTGATCCCAGACCAATGGCCAGCCCAGCGCCTCGCTCCAGAAGTACCCGACCTCCTGCGAACCGTCGCAGGCCAGCGCTCCGATGAACCCGCAGTCGGCGAGGAATTCGTTGCCCGGCGCGATGACGCAGAACTCGTTGCCTTCGGGGTCGGCGAGCACCACATGACCCTCCTCCGGGAGTTGGCCGACATCGATGTGCCGTGCGCCGAGTTCCAACGCCCTGGCCACCGTCCGCTGTTGGTCCTCCAGGGATGTGCTCGTCAGGTCGAAGTGCATTCGGTTCCGGTCGACCTTCCGCTCCCGGGTCGGCAGAAAACGGATGCGGAACCCGGTGTCGTCATCGGGCAGCAGCGCAACGCCCTCGTGCGGATCGTCGACCGGCTCCCAACCCAGGAGCCCGGACCAGAAGCGCGCGAGATGCATCGGCCGGCTCGCATCGAAGCAGACCGCGAACAGTTGACAAGTCATTCCCCGCGCATCTCCGATCCAACAACCGACCGCTGTCGACGGCACCCTGCCGGCCACGCGCCCGGAAGCCTACGGGCCGACCGGCATCACCCGCAGCCGAATATTCGACCGGGTATCGGACCGAGCATTCGACGCGACGTCCCCGCACTCCGGCCGCCGGCCTCCCGCGCCGACCGTGCGTCCCTCGTGTTCGACGTGATCATTGCCGGCTCAAGGGCCCACCTCCGTTGCACCTGTCCGTGTCCGGTTCCGTGTCCGGACGTGCAGGTGGGGAGCCTCCGGCCAGGAATCCGCCGGCGCCGATCGGTACCGTCGCCGGCCTCCCGGAACCACGGGGCGGGCCGGCATGAGGCCGCGAGGCCAGGGGTAGCCGAGGTGAATGAGAACCCAAGGGACACCCGACGCACCGGCGGCACGCATGGGGGCAGGAGCGATCGACGGTGCCCCGGACGGGCACACGGCACTGGTGGGGAGCCGGTTCGCCCGGTTCGCGACCGGCCCCGGACGGGACCTCGCACCACCCGGTGCCGGTGCCACCGGCGCGCGGTGGCGGGCCCTGGCCGCGCTCGCCGAGCAGGATCTCGCGCTCGGCCGACTGGCGGAAGGGCACGCCGACGCGCTCGCGATCATCGCCGAGATCGACCCGGGCGTCGCGAGCGCGCCGCCCGGGTCGCGCTGGGGCGTCTGGGCGGCCGAGCCGCCGGGCAGTCGGCTGACCGCAACGCCGCGGGACGGGACCTGGATACTCGACGGCGTCCGGCGCTACTGCTCCGGCGCGCTGATGTGTACGCACGCCCTGGTCACCGCCGACACCGCGGACGGCTCCCGGCTGTTCCGGATCGACCTCGACCACGTCGGCTACCGGCCCCGGCCCGACTCCTGGCCGGCGGTGGGCATGGCGGCCAGCCAGACCCTCGACGTCGAACTCGACGCGGTACCGGGTCGGCCGCTCGGCGCGGTGGGCGCCTACCTGGACCGACCCGGGTTCCACCACGGCGGAGCCGGCGTCGCGGCCTGCTGGTTCGGCGGCGCCCGCGCGGTGGCCCGCCCGCTGACCGCCGCCGCCCGAGCCGGGCGCCTGGACGCGCACGGCCTGGCGCACCTGGGCACGGTCGACCTCGCCCTGCACACCGCGGCGCAGGCGCTGCGCACCGCCGCGACGGAGATCGACGCGGATCCGGCGGACCGGACCGGCACCGCCGAAATTCGTGCGCTGCGGGTACGCGCGCTGGTGGAGCGCACCTGCGCCGACGTCCTGGAACACGTCGGGCGCGCCCTGGGTGCGGAACCGCTGTGCCACGACGCCGGGCACGCCCGCGCGGTCGCCGACCTCACCGTCTACATCCGGCAGCACCACGCGGAGCGCGACCTGGCCCGGCTCGGCGCGCTCGCCGCCGCGCCGCCGGAACCCGAGCGAGTCGGGACCGAGCGCACCGGAGCCGAGCGAATCGGACCCGGGCGAACCGAGACCGGGGGAACCGAGACCGGGGGAACCGGGACGGAACGAACGAAGGCGGCCACCCGATGACGACCGAGCCCATGACCGAGCCCACCACCGCGACCATCACCGAGCACATCCCCGATGCGGCGCCGGAGCACGAGAACGCGATCCAGGCGCCCGGCACGCCCGAGCCCGCGTGGGCCCAGTGGCGCGGACTGGACCGCCTGCCCCGGGTCACCCCCCGGGTGGTCGGCGGACTCGTGGTGGTCGCGGCCCATCCCGACGACGAGATCCTGGGCGCGGGCGGGTTGCTGGCGAGCGTCCTGGACGCCGGCGAGCGGGTCCGGGTCGTCGTGCTCACCGACGGCGACGCCTCGCATCCGAACGGCCCGATCCCGCCGGCCGACCTGGTGGCCCGCCGGATCGAGGAGAGCAGGCGGGCCCTCGCCGTGTTGTCGCCGGGCGGGCCGGTCGCCGAGATCGTGCGCCTGGGTCTGCCCGACACCGCCGTCGCCGAGCACGAGGCGGCCACGATCCCGGCCCTGGCCGAGTTGCTGGCCGGGTACGCACTGTGTGCCGCGCCGTGGTCCGGCGACCTGCATGCCGACCACGAGGCGGCCGGTCGGATCGCGGACGGAGCGTGCGCGGCGTCCGGCGTCCGGCTGGTCGAGTATCCCGTGTGGATGTGGCACTGGGCCGAGCCCGCCGACCCACGGGTGCCGTGGGAGCGGGCGGTCCGCATCGATCTGAACCCGGAACGTGTACGCCGCAAGCAGCGGGCGATCGGGTGTTTCGAGACGCAGATCGCACCGCTGCTCCCGGGACTGGACGACCGGGTGATCCTGCCGCCGGAGGAACTCGCCCACTTCGAACGGTCCTTCGAGGTGCTGTTCCGGTGAGCCGCATACCGATACCGCCCCCGCACCACCGGTTCGAGGACCTGTACGCGCATTCCCCGGACCCCTGGCAGTTGGCCGAACGCGCCTACGACCGGCGCAAGTACGCGCTCACGCTGGCCGCCCTGCCCCAAGAGCGCTACCGCAGCGCGTTTGAACCGGCCTGCTCGGTGGGGGTGTTGACCGCCGGGCTGGCCCCGCGCTGCGACCGGTTGCTGGCCTGCGACCTGGCGTCGGTCGCGGTGGAGCAGGCGCGGGAGCGAACCCGGGGCGTGCCCGGCGTCACCGTCGAGCGGCGGACCCTGCCGCAGCAGTGGCCGACTCCCGCCGACGCACCGGACGCGGTCCCCTTCGACCTCGTCGTGCTCTCCGAGTTCCTCTACTACTTCGACCCGGACGGCGTCGCGGACGTGCTGCACCGGGCCCGAGCCACACTCGCGCCCGGCGGCACGCTGGTCGCGGTGCACTGGCGACCGCCCGCCGACGAGCACGTACTGCCCGCCGAGCGGGTGCACGCCGCCGTGTGCGCGCTGCCCGGCCTGGTCCGGGTCGTCGAACACCGCGAGCCCGACTTCCTGTTGGACGTACTCGTCCGGGCGGACGCGCCCGCCGCGGCGCTGTCGCCCGCGGCCCGTGAGGGGCTGCGTTGAGCCCCCGCCGGGAGAGCCGACCGGTGCGTGCGGTGGCGGTGGTCGTACCGGCGCGCGACGAGGAGGCCGAACTGCCGGGCTGCCTGGCCGCGTTGGACGTGGCCCGGGCACGCCTGGCGGCCCGGGGGGTGGCCACGACCGTCGTGGTCACCGCCGATCGTTGTCGCGACCGCACCACCGAGATCGCGCACGCCTTCGGCGCCCGGGTGGTCGAATCACGCGCGGGCGCCGCGGGTGCGGCCCGGGCGGCGGGATTCGCCGCCGTGTTGGCGGAGGATCGCGGCGACCCCGAGGATTTGTGGCTGGTGAGCACCGACGCGGACAGCCGGGTGCCCCCGAACTGGCTGACCCGACAGGTCTCCTGGGCCGCCCGGGGCTGGGACGCGGTGGCCGGGACGGTTCGGGTGATCGACTGGAGCGGCCACCCACCGGGCAGCGCCGCCGCGTTCGCAACGCGGTACGACTCCTGGAGCGGCCGCTCGCCGCACGTGCACGGCGCCAACCTCGGCTGTTCCGCCGGCGCGTACCTGGAGGTCGGCGGCTTCGCGCCGCTGGCGGTGGGCGAGGACCGGGCCCTGGTGGAAGCCCTCGAGGCGGCCGGCCGCCGAGTCTTGCGCACCGCGGCGTTGCGGGTGCTGACCTCGTCCCGCCTGAACTGCCGGGCGCCCGCGGGCTTCGGCCACGACCTGCGCCGGCAGGCCGACGCCATCGGCGGCTGACCGCCCGGCGGCTCACGCGCGAGCAGCACGGCCCGACCCGCCTGCCCGCGCGATCGCCGCGCCCGCGCCGAGGCCGCACCGGAGCAAGTCCGCGCGGATCGAGACGAAGGTGAACCCGTTTCGTTGGGCGGTCGTTTCGGTGCGGCCTCGGTCGGCTCAACGCTCCTGTGCGGGGGAGCCGTGGCGCGTGGCCGGGCGGCGGCGGATGGTGCGGGTGAGCGCGAGACGGTCGGTGCGCAGGGCGGCGCGGGCGGCATTCGCGCCGCAGGCCCCGTGCACACCGCCGCCGGGGTGAGCGGAGGCGGAGGCCAGATAGAGCCGGCGGACCGGCGTCTCCGCACGGCCGAGGCCGGGGACGGGGCGGAAGATCAACTGCTGGTGAAGCGCGGCGGTTCCGCCGTTGAGGGCGCCGCCGACCAGGTTCTCGTTCGCCGCCTCCAGAGCGAGCGGGGACAGGATCCGGCGCGCGGTGATCCGTGAGCGAAACCCCGGGGCGAAGGATTCGACGCGCGCTTCCACGCGGTCGGCGTAGGCCTCCGCCTCGGCGGAGTCCCAGCGTCCGGTGAGGGTGCCGCCGAGATCCTCGGTGACGTGCCGGGGCACGTGCGTGTACGCCCAAGCGGATTCCGTTCCGGCGGGGGAACGTGTGGGGTCCGTCGTGGTCATCTGCCCCAGGAGCAGGAACGCGTGGGCGGGCAGTCTGCCCGAGCCGACCTGCACCGCGTAGTCGGAGAGTTCGGCGAGGTCGGCGGCGACATGCACGGTCCCGGCCTCGGCCGCCTCGGGCGCGGTCCATGGGATCGGCCCGTTCAGGGCCCAGTCGACCTTGAACGTCCCCAGGTCCCAGGCGAACCGGCGCAGGTCCTCGCGCAACCGGGTCGGCAGGTCGTCCCAGGAGACGAGGCCGCCGTACAGCGTCGGCGCGGGCACGTCGGCCAGTACCGCTCTGCGGGCCCGGACCGCCTCGCCGTCCGCGGTGCGTACGCCCAGTGCCGTGCCGCCCCGTACGACGACCGACGTCACCCGCGAGCCGCAGCGCACGATGCCGCCCTTGGAGATGAGGCGTAGGACGAGCGCGTCGGTCAGCGCGCCGGCGCCACCCATCGGGGCGGGCCAGCCGTACTGCTGGCCGAGCATGGCCAGGAGCCAGCCGAATGCCGCGCTCGGCGCCGCGTCCGGCAACAGGTCCGCGTGCAGGGCACAGCCCGCCAACAACATCGTGGCGCCGACGTCGGAGAACTCCTCCTCGCCCAACCTACGCACGGGCAGCGCCATCATCCGCGCGAAGCGCAGCGCGTCCGCCATGCCCAGTCGCATGGCGAGGGCGGCGCCCGATCGAATCGGCGGGAAGGGGGAGAGCAGCGAGCCCACCACATGCGGGTCCAACCGTTCCCACAGCGCCGACAACCGGCGCCACCCGCTCGCGTCGTCGGCGCCGAAATCCGCCGCCAGCCCCGCGGCCGTGGCATCGACGCCGCGACGCAGCGTCGCACACCGGCCGTCCGCGAGCGGGTGTGCGAGCACCGACGGGGCACGGGACCACCGGAGTCCGAACTCGTGCAGGTTCAGTGCCGCGATCGCCGGCGAGGCCGCGGCGAGCGGATGGAAGGAGCTGAACAGGTCGTTCACGAAGTCCGGATGCACCCCGCGGTCGCTGCGCACCGCGCCGCCGGGCGCCTCCCGGGCCTCCAGTACCTCGACCCGCCACCCCTGGTCCGCGAGGATGTTGGCGGCCACGAGTCCATTCGGACCGGCCCCGACGACCACGGCGTCAGCGTCGTCGGTCATCGGTCTCCTTCGAGTCCGCGGCCGGTGTCGAGCGTCGACTCGCGCGCTCGGATTCCGCGGCTTCCTCTCCCGGGGATTCCTCGGCGACCCGGGCGAGGTTGTGCAGCATCCTTCGGTTGCGCAGGTGCAGAAGGACCTCGCCCGGCGGCCCGTGGAGACGGGCGGCCGGCCCGCGCAGCGGATGTTCGTCGACCAGGACCAGGGTGTCGGTGTCCCACGGGAGCAGTTCGATGCCGATGCGAGCCGTTCCCAGCGGCGATGCCACCGCCTCCAGTTCCAGGCGGCTGCCCGGGACACAGAGCCGAACGACGCATTCGTCCCGGAACGTGATCGGCCCGAAACCGATCGTGTACTCCAGGCGGGCCCCCTGGCGGGGCCATGCCTCGTCGGCTCGCTCGATGCTTCGGGTGCCCACGACCCACTCGGCGTAGCGTTCGGCATCCGCGAGTACGTCCCACACCCGTGCGGGATCCGCGTTGATCAATTGTTGTCGTCGCGCCATGCGCGGCGACTACCCGGTCCCGGGCACCCATACCCGGAACGCGGACCCGTTCGTGGTCCGCGGACCCGCCTCCGCCCTGCGGAGGGCGGAGGCGGGGCGGGCGGGTCAGTGGCGGCCGTGGGCGCTGTCCGATGCGCCGCCGAAGAGTCGGGCGACGGCCCGGAAGGGGAGGGTCACCACCGTGGCGATGGCACCGCCCACGGACCGCAGGACATCCGCTATGGCCTTGAACATCGGTGCTACCTCCGACCTGTCTGCCGGCGGCGGCGGCCGCCGGGCACTGCCCCGTACGGTGCGTCTGCCCGATGAAGGATCGAGAAAACCGGCCCGATTCCGCGGCCGGAGCGCACTCACCTCCATCGGTGCACACACAGGCGCTTGCGGGTGGTTCGGGTGGGTGCCGGCGGGAACTGCGCTGGGTGCGAGGGCCGTCGGAGGCCGGTGTTGCGGGCGGTCCGGGGCCGGCTCTGTTACTTTCGGATGCTGCCCGACCGGCAGCAGCCGAGCGATGTCGTGTTCGACAGCCGGCAATCGGGCCCCGAATCAGGACAGGACGCCGGTGAAGCCCCTTCCCAACGATGTGGCCACGGCGGGCGGGCTGCTCCGGGCCACTCGTCATGCCGTCATAGAGGATCTCCCGAGGCTGATCGCCGCGCACGCCCGACCTTTGGGGCTGTCGCGTCCGCTGATCTACCTCGTGGACGTGCAGCAGCAGCTGCTGCGCCTGATTCCCGGCCGCGGCGCGGACGAGGCGGGGACGGACCAAGCCCCCGATGCGCCCGAGGCGGACCTGCGGGTGGACGCCACCCTGGCCGGCCGGGCCTTCCAGAGCGCCGAGCCCGTGGAGGCCCCGGCGGGCGCGGAGCAGGGTGCGCCCGGGGAGACGCGGACGAGGCGGCTGTGGCTTCCGTTGACGGACGGGGCCGAACGGCTGGGCGTGCTGGGTCTGGAGACGGACGAGGTGGACGACGCCGTCCTGGAGCGGGCGCTCGACCTCGCTCTCCTGGTGGGTCTGCTCTTGGTGAGCAAGCGGGCGTACAGCGACTCCTACGAGCGTCTGGTACGCACCCGCCCGATGGGGCTCGCCGCCGAGATGCAGTGGACCCTGATGCCGCCCGGCTCCTTCGCCGGCGAGCAGGCCACCGTCAGCGCGGCCCTGGAGCCCGCGTACGAGATGGGCGGCGACGCGTACGAGTACGCGGTCGACGGCGACACCGCGCACCTGGCCGTGTTCGACGCGATGGGCCACGACACCTCCGCCGGTCTCACCGTCGCCCTCGCCCTGGCCGGCTGCCGCAGCAGCCGCCGCCACGGAGTGGGCCTGGTGGAGACGAGCGAGGCGATCGAGACCGCCCTCCTGGAACAGTTCGGCCGCAGTCGCTACGCCACCGCGATCATCGGTCGGCTCGACCTGCTCAGCGGCATGTTGACCTGGGTCAACCGCGGCCACCATCCGCCGGTCCTGGTTCGCAACGGCCAGTGGGTCGCCACTTTGCAACGCCCGCCGGCGCACCCGATGGGCACGGCCATGGGCCTGCCCGTCGAGCTGTACGAGGAGCAGCTCGAACCCGGCGACTGGCTCCTGCTCTACACCGACGGCGTCACCGAGGCCCGCAACCCGGAAGGCGAGGTCTTCGGACTCGACCGGTTCGTGGACTTCGTGATCCGGCACATAGCCGATGGCCTCCCCGCGCCCGAGACCCTGCGCCGACTGATCCGGGCGATCCGCGAATACCACCGCGACCGGCTCCAGGACGACGCCACCATCCTGCTCCTGCAATGGCACGGCGCCGTCCGCCCGGGGTTCGGCTGACCGGACCGAGTGGGGCCGCTCGCTCAGGCCGCGGGTCGGGCCGTGGCCATCAGGTGCACGAGCATCAGGCCCGACCCCCGTCGGTGTGGGCGCCCCACCAGGGTGGACACGACGGCGCGCGCGGTCGAACCGATTGCCCCGGCCCGTCGCCACACCTCCACCACCGGTAGACCCGCCCGGACTCGACGACGGGTCGCGAGCGGCCCTTCGCGCCACCGCGACACGAGCGACGCCCGGAGCAAGGAGGTCCTCGCTCGGGCGCTCTGCCGCCTCGGGCGGGGCGAAGCGGCGGCGGTGGAGGCGTCGATGTCGGCCCAGACGGTCTTTCCGCCCCGGTGGGTCCGGACGCCCCAGTCGGTGGTGATCGTGTCGAGGATGTGCAGCCCGAAACCGCCCTCGTGGTCGGGGCCGGTGTCGCGCCGGGTCGGCATCCGGGGATCGGTGTCGGTGACGGACAACCGTGCCCCGCGCCGGGTCCGACGCAGGGCCAGGGCCACATCCCCGTCGGTGTACAGCTGCGCGTTGGTCAACAGTTCGGACAGGACCAGGACGGCCGGCGCGACCCGATCCTCGTCCCAGCCCCAGTCGGCGAGCGTGGTGCGTACCGCCTTCCGGGCCCGCCCGGAAGCACCGGTCCGTCGTGGCACGCGCCACCGGACGAGGGAACGACGTAGTCGAAACATGACCCTCCTCAAGGGACACGCGGGCGGACGGTACTTCGGCTCGACATCGGCGCACGGACCGCCGGGAAACGGAGTCCTCGGCCGGACGGCCCAGGTGTGCGCGATCCGAGCCGGCGAGCGGTCACGACTCCTCCGCGCGGTCGTGACGAGCCCGCTGGTGCGGCGCCGGCGATCCTGTCGGAGCCGACACCGTCGTGCCCGCACACCTGCCCCCCGACGGGCGCCTCAAGCGTCACCCGTTCGACTGTTCCGCACCCTTCGGTCAGGGCGGTGTGGCGGCCGGCGTGGTTCACCCGGTCGGGCGCGTGCGGGGCGTCGTCGGCGGGGCAGGGATGGGACACGCGTGGTTCCTCCCCCGTCGGGGCTCCGTGGGATTGCGTGTGATGGGCGTCTCCTCCCAACCGAGGGGGAGGAGGCGCCTGCGTGCTCCGGGTGCCGGGCGTCGGATCCCGGGTTCGTGGCGGATTGCCGACGACACGGGCGGCCCGTCGAGGAGCGGCTGTGGCCGCCGGGCGGGCGCTATGGCATGGACGGTTGTGGGCGGGCGACGGCGGCGTGGACCTCGGGCGGACCGTCGCCGCCCGGCTGCGCCCCTTGCGGGTGGGGAGCCGGACCGCGAGATTCGTCGTCGACCGCGTCCTGGATCGCCGCGTCCGCGTCGTCGGAGCCGGTGTCGTCGTCGGTGCCCGACCGTTCCGAACGCAGCCCCGGATCTGCGCTCGCACGTCGTTTGGGGGGTGGGACGGCGGGAGCGAAGTTGGCGAAGGGTTCGGCGGCGGCGATCAGGTCGGCCAGGGCCGGTGAGGTCGCGGCGTCGGGGTGTTCGGCGAGTGCCCGGCGGGCGGCGGTGACCGCAGCGCGCAGTTCCTCGTGTCGGGTGGTGGGCATCGGTGGGTCCTTGTCCGGGTCGGTGTCGGTCCGGGGCCGTGCCCGACCGCGGGGTGTTCGGGTCCTACCCTGCCATCGGTATGCGGAAGCGGAGGCCGCGCGGGGTCCGGTCCGGGGCCCGATCCACCGTTTCGGCCCGGCTCGGAGGTGATCGAGTCGGAGTGTGGCCGGAACCGCCATGCGGCGGAATGCGGTTGGGTGGTGCCGGTCGTCCCGGGGCAGCGGGGTGGTGGTCGTCGGCGCGTGGGGGTGAACGATCCTCGCGTTTCGGGGCATGTCGTGTCACCGGGTGCGACCGAGGGCCGCCGGTAGGGTGCGGAGCATGATCAACTCATCTGCAGGCCAGTCCGATGCCGAAGTTGCGATAGCCGCGGCGAGCGCCGGCGCGGACGTGGTGCGTGACATGTACGGGCGGCGACTGGCCCGTATCGACAAGGGCGGAGGGGACTTCGCCACCGCCGCCGATGTCGAGGCGGAGAAGACGATTCTCGGCGTGATCGGCGCGGCGCGACCCGACGACGCGGTGCTCGGTGAGGAGGGCGGGCAACGGGGCGCAGCCGAGACCGCGCGCCGGTGGCTGGTGGACCCCCTGTGCGGGACGTTGAACTACGCCGTCGGCACCATGGTGGTCGCCGTCAACGTGGTGCTGCGCGAGGGCGCGGCTGCGGTGGCCGACCCGTTCGGCGGCGAGGTCTTCCACACCGACGGCGCGAGCGCGTGGGTGCGACGCGAGGGCGTGGACACGCGGTTGGTGCCCTCGTCCGCCTCGCGGTTGGTGGATGTCAACCTGGATCCGCCGTTCCCGAACGCGCCGGGCTTTCGAGCCGTGGACCTGGTGGCCCATCCCGGGTTCGTCGAGCGGTTCCGGCCGCGGGTGGTGTCCTCGACGCTGGCGGTGGCCTGGGTCGCGGCCGGCAAGCGCGCCGCATACGTCACCGACGGCGGCGACCTGTCGGGGAGTGTGCACTTCGCCGCCGGGATCGCGGTGTGCCGGGCGGCCGGTTGTGTGGTCACCGGGATCGACGGCGCCCCGATCGGCGAGGCGGGTCGCGGACTGGTTGTGGCCGCCGACGCCGAAACCCACGGGCTGCTGATGTCGATGATGCACAGCCGGGGCTGAAACGCGGTACGCACGCCCGCCGGTCGGGGCGTGCGTCGGGCACGGGCGGCGGCGCGGTGGCAGGCCGCCCGATCGCCATGCCGGGCATGGCCGGGTTCCGGGCCGCTCGCGCGGGCCGGTCTCGTCGAACTCCTACCCACGCGGGTGTGCCGGGCACCGCGGCGATCGATGAGGGCTTGCCGACAAGCCGTCCGCGACGGGCCCGCTCAATCGACGACCGGATGTCGGCCGGTATCCGAGCCCGCGTCGAGGTCCTCCAGCAGTCGGCCCGCCTCGGCGAGCAGGGAACCCGTCAGTGCGGTGGTCAGCGGGCCCGACCGGGCCGCCTCGGGCAGGCGCTCGGTCAGGACGGTGTGGATCTCGACGGCTCGGGACAACTCGCGTCCGGCGCGGCGCAGTCGGGTGTCCGGTGAGCCTGCCGAGTCCGGTGGCACCGACGTTCCCGTCGCGGCCACGGCCCCGCCGTACTCGCGCACCGCGCGGGCCAGGGCATCCAGGAAGTCGGCATAGGGCGCCAACGTCCTTCCGTCCGGCGTCAGGTCCACGCCGTCCTCCCGCGCGGTCTCGCGAATCGTCCTGGTGATCGCGATCGTGCGGGCGACCAGGTTCTCCAGCGTGGGCAGGAAGCCGTGTTCGATCTCGGGCACCGGGCCGTGGTGGTGCCTGCGCGGATTCATCCGCACGCTCTCGCGCGCGTGTTCGGTGGCCGCCCGCAGATCCTCCCACCGGCGGGAGACCCGCAGTGCCCGGCGATACCGCTCGTCCGCCGCCGCCGCGTCCCACTCCACGCGCAGACCGGCGGCCGACGCGGCCAGGATCTCGGCGATCTCGTCCGCGACGTCGAGTGCGGCACGGCGGCTGTCCCGCAGGTGTACCGGGGGCCACACCAGGAAGTTCACCGCGAGCCCGATCGTCGCGCCGAGCAGCGCCTCGCCGAGCCGGTGGCCGATCGTGGCGCCGGTGACCGGGCCGTAGGAGAGCACGAACAGCGCGCTGGTCGAGCTGTACATGCCCTGATCGCCGAATCGCCGCCAGTTGCCCAGCAGCATCGTGATCGGCAGCACCGCCACCATCGCCCCGATGGTGCTGCCGCATGCCGCCCAACCGACGGCGGCGATCAGCGTCCCGAACGCCATCGACACCAGGACCTGGAGGGCCTGGGCCACCGACCGGTACACCGTGGCCTGCACGAGTACGATCGCCACCCAGGGCGCCATGATGGCCATCGGGGCCCGCAGCCACCACCCGGCCACGGCCCAACTCAGCACCGCCGCGAGCGCGGCCTTGGCCGACTGTCGGACCAGATCCCGCTCGCGCCCCGGTCCCCGCCAGGCTCGGGCGGTCGACCGCCCGATCCCGCGAAGCTCGGCCCCGACCACCGCGGGCACACCGGATATGCGTCGACCCCAAGAAACACCGGACATGATCCCAGCCTGTCCCGCGGCCGAGAGTTGACACCCGTGCCATCAGGCGCAGGCGCACCGCCCTTCCCGAAGGATGCCCGCGCGGCGTTGCGCGGGTGTGCGCCGGCGCACACCGTCGATCGGCAGGTGGGGCGCGACCGCGGCGTCGATCACGCGCACGCGCCGCGGGCGTACCCGTCACCCGCGGCGCGATCGACCGCGTCGCGTGGCGGGTGACGGGTACGGTCGGCGATCGCTCGGTCTCAGCCGCGTGTCCACACCTGATTCGTGCCGTAGTGGCAGGGGTGGAGGCGGATCGCCGCGCCGTCGCGGGTGTTGAAGTCCCACAGGTCGACACACATGTTGGACGCCTTCGCGTAGATGTTGTTGCCGCGCAGGGCGAATTGCTGGGCGGGGTTTCCGCTGAGGGCAACTCCGCCCTGGTGGCCGTCCAGGCCCAAGGGTCGTCCGGGACCGCCTGCCAAAGACCCCGAGGCGGCGGCATGTCGGCGGCGGCGCACAACACCGTCACCGTGGTGTCGCCGACGACGGCGGCGTACGGCTGACCGGGAGCGGCGGCGAACTTCGCCGCCACCAGCGCACGTTCCGCGTCCCGCCAGGTCGCGCTCGCGCCCAACCGCCCCGCGAGCGCCCGCAGCGAACGCCGGTACCGCAGCCAGGCCCGCCCCGGGGCGGTGAACGCGTATGCCGTCAGGGCGACTTCCCGCCACAAGCGACGCCCGGCCGCTTTCCAGCCGCCGAATCGCATGGCGATGAAGCGGACGATCAGGAAGAACACCAGGGCGGCGGCCGCGATGCCACCCCAGCGCAGGATCGCCTCGCGATGGTTCTGGATGAAGTCGAGCGGATCGGTGTTCCTCATGTGCCCGGCAACCCTCTCCGTCGAACGCCCACCAAGGCCACCCGGTCGCAGTGCCGCGCTCTGGACGCGACCGACCGGAAACGAGATTTCGGGTGCTTATCCTGCACTGCGCTCCTCCAGGGCCTGGCGCAGGGCGCGGATCGCGTAGTGGGTACGGGACTTCGCCGTTCCGACCGGTATGCCCAGGAGTTCGGCGGCCTGCTTGAGGTCGCGATCGCGCAGCACCGTCTCGGCGAGGATTTCGCGATGTGCCGCGGTCAGCGAGGGCAGTGCGTCGGCCACGGCCATCTTCCAGAGCAGGGGCTCCCATGGATCGTCGGCCGGCAGGTACTCCAGCGGTTCGGGGCTGCACTCCTGCGGCCGGGCGCGGCGCGCACGACGGTCGTCCATGACGATCCGGCGCGCCACCGTCGCCAGCCACGGCATCAGATCGGACGTGTCGTCCGCGATCGTGCCCGCATGGCGCCACGCCCGCAGCATGGTCTCCTGCACGTCGTCCTCGGCCCAGGGCCGGTCCCCGTCCGTGAGCTTGAGACAGAAGGACAGCAATGGCATGGAATAGCGGCGGTAAACCAGTTCGGCGAGTTCCGCGAGTTTGGCCTCATATGTCGAACGTGCCTGATTATCGGTGTCATGATCATGGGTGCAGAAGGACGTCACGGCCTTGGCCCCTCACTTCCCCCGATGTGTCGGCTCGGATCGCGAACACTAACTACGCCCAGCTACAAGTCCGTTGGATCTGTGCTGAATTTGAGGATCCGAGGTCCGCCGCATGCCGGAGAGGCAAGTGATCACCCGGGAAAGGGCGTCCGTTTCCGGATTCGTGTCCCGGATATCAACGAATTGACGGCCGCCGGCGAACCGGGACGAGATCATTTACATCTTCTCGGCGGAAATTTCGGCAAAGGGCGGGAAATTGGATGAAGGGCCCGCCCGCGACGGACCCCCGAACCGATCGGAACGGCCGGCGCACCTGCGGTGCCGCGCGAGCACGCGCTCGCCCGGGCGACGCGAGGCCGTCGCCGCGTGCGGGGGACGACCGTCGCCGCGCGCGATCATGGACGTATGAACGAGCGTGAACCCTCCCGCCGTCCCGCCGCGGCGACGCTGTCCCGGGTCCTGGACCTGATCGACCCCGGGATCCTCGACGTCGTGGTCGCGCCGCGCGGGACCGAGGTGCCGGTGCGCGGGGTCACCCTGTACGACCTCGGGGACGAGGACGCGGACGGCACGACGCTCGCCGGGATGATCCTCCTCGCGGTCGGAGTGGACCCGCGCGGGCACGGCGCGGTCGAGGCCGTGCGGGCGGCCCGCCGCGCGGGGGCGAGCGCGCTGGTGATCCGGCGCGGCGCGGACCCCGTGGACGCGGCCGTGGTCGAGGCGGCCGAGCCCGGCGACACCGCCGTACTCACCCGCCATCCCGGACGCGGGTGGACCGACGTGCTCGGCTTGCTGCGCAACGCCTGCGCGCAGAGCAGCCCCTCCGAACTGGCCACGGTCGACAGCCTGCGTCCGGGCGACCTGTCGGGCCTGGCGAACACGGTCGCCGACCTGGTGGGCGGCGCGATCACGATCGAGGATCCGCAGTCGCGGGTGCTGGCCTACTCCCGGATGGACCACGAGCCGGACCCCATGCGCCGGGTGACCATCCTGAACCAGCAGGTGCCGCGCTGGCGCGTCGCCGAACTGCGCGAAAGCGGCTTTTTTCGCACCCTGTGGAGCACCGACGACGTGGTCCGGCTGCCCGCCGACGACCGCTACGCGGAACGGCTGGCGATCGCGGTGCGCGACGGTGGCGAGGTGCTCGGGTCGATCTGGGCCGCGGCCGACGGCCACCCACTCGCGCCGGACGCGACGGCGGCCCTGCGCACCGCTGCCCGGGCGGCCGTGCCGCACCTGGTCCACCACGAGACCCGCGGCCGGGAGGCGGCACGCCGTCGCGAGGCGGCGGTGCACACCTTGCTGACCGGCGGCGCGGGCGCGGAGCAGGCGGCCCGGACGGTGGGGGTGCGCCCGGATCGGCCGCACACCGTGACGGTGGTCGAGGCGTACGAGCACCCGGCGACGGAGTTCGCCTCCGATGCGCCCACCCCCGCGGAGCAGCGCGTGCTCGACGTGCTCGCGTTGCAGGCGGCGGCGCTTCGGCCGGGGTGTGTGACGGCGCGGGCCGGTCGACGCCTGTACGTGCTGATGCCGGCGGGCGAGAGGGACACCGACCCCGCGCGCGACCTGGTCGCCACCGCGCGCTCGGTACCCGGCACGGTGGTCTTCGCCGGCGTCGGTCCCGTCGCGCAGCGGCCGGCCGAGCTGCCCGGTGCGCGCGAGGACGCCGAGATCGTGGTGCGCGTGCTGCGCGAGCGGGCGGTGGCCACGGGCGTGCCCGCGTCGGCGTCGGCGCTGTCGTCCGACGTGGTCTCGGAGGCGGCCCTGGTGCGCCTGCTGGACCGCGTCGAGCCGCTGTGGCCGATGGCCGGGCCGGTGCACGCGATGGTCGAGCACGACCGTGCGCACGGATCGGAGTACTCCGCCTCGGTCGGCGCCTACCTGGGCGCCTTCGGCGACACCGTGACCGCCGCGCACGGGCTGAGCGTGCACCCGAACACCCTGCGCTACCGGCTGCGCCGGGCCAGGGAGCTCTTCGGCGTGGACCTGGACGACCCGACGGGCCGGCTGCTCGCCGACATCGGGCTGCGCCTGGCGCATCGCGCGCAGGGGTTGAGTCCCCGGAGGGCGGGGCAGCCGTGATCCCGGGCGCGCCCTGGTGAGCCCTTGGGCCCCGGCGCGCCCGAGTGGGTTTCGAGCCCGGAGCCCGGCCCACGTACGGGGTGGGTCCGTGCCCGGCGGGTGGATTCCATGATCATTTTCCTGTCGGGGCAGACAATCAAAGCCACCTCCTTTGGTCGTGCCCCACGCTGACGCCCGCTCACGCCCGGATCCAAGCTGTGCATGCGACTCGGACGAGCCGCGAATACCGGAGAGATTCGAGGTGTGGTGCGCGTGACTTCCGCAGCGGCCCTACGGCGTCGATCGGCCCGAGACGCGGCCCTGGCCCACGTCGTGGAGCAGGGCCTGCTCGGCCCCGAGCAGGCCCTGCTGGGCCTGCTGGACGTGGACGGCATCCGGGCCTCGGTCGACGCGCTGAGCGCGGCCTTCGGCGAGACACCCGTACTGCACACGTTCGCCGCCAAGGCATGCGGCCTGGTCCCGGTCCTGCACCTGCTCGCCGACGCGGGAATGGGCTGCGAGGTCGCCTCGCCGGGTGAACTCGAACAGGCCCTGGCGGCCGGGTTCAGCCCCGACCGGCTCGTCCTGGACAGCCCGGCCAAGACCGTCGAGGAACTTCGGCACGCCCTCGCCCACGGCATCGCCGTCAACGTCGACAACTTCCAGGAACTCGCCCGCATCGACGCGATCGTCGCCGAGCGCCCGGCCACGGGACCGATCGGGATCCGGGTCAACCCGCAGGTCGGCGCCGGCACGATCGGCGCGATGAGCACCGCGACCACCACGTCCAAGTTCGGCATCGCGCTGCGCGACCCGGGAGCCGTCGAGGCCGTGGTCGAGGCATTCGCCCGCCGGCCGTGGCTCAATCGCCTGCACGCGCACGTCGGCTCCCAGGGCTGCCCGCTGTGGCTGATCGCCGCCGGCCTGCGCGCCACGTACGAACTCGCCGAGCACATCAACACCGTCCTGGGCCGTCGCCAGATCACCGACCTGGACATCGGCGGCGGGCTGCCGGTGAACTTCGCCGGCGACGAGGACGACCCGACCTTCGCCGACTACGTCGCCGAACTGCGCGGCACCGTGCCCGAACTTCTGGACGGCCGCTACCGGCTGGTCACCGAGTTCGGCCGCTCGCTGCTCGCCAAGAACGGCACGATCGCCTCGCGCGTGGAGTACACCAAGTCCTCCGGCGGCCGACGGATCGCGATCACCCACGCGGGTGCGCAGGTGGCCACCCGTACGGTGTTCATGCCCCAGGCGTGGCCGCTGCGCGTGGGTGCCTTCGACGCGCACGGCCGGCCCAAGGACGCACCGGAGGAGATCCAGGACGTCGCCGGCCCGTGCTGCTTCGCCGGCGACCTGACCGCCGTCGGGCGCGCCCTGCCCCTGCTCGAACCGGGCGACGTCGTCGCGCTGTACGACACCGGTGCCTACTACTTCTCGTCCCACTTCGCCTACAACTCGCTGCCGCGCCCGGCCGTCTACGGCTACCGCGTCGTGCACGACACGGTGCATCTGGCCGTCGTCCGCGAGGCGCAGACCATCCGCGAAGTGGTCCGGGAGAGCGGCGCGGCCCACGTGCACGCCCTGGTGGACCCGATGCCCGCGGACGCCTCGGGGAACCGGTCCCACGACGACTGTCCCGGCCCCGAGGAGGCGGCGGTGTGACCCGCGTCCTGATCTCCGCCGACATGGAGGCGCCACCGGCACCGTGCTGCCGGCCGACGTGACCACCGGCGACCCGCGCTACGAACGCTTTCGACGCCTGCTCACCGGCGACGTGAACGCGGCCGTGGCCGGATTCCTGGACGCCGGCGCCGACAAGGTGATCGTCAACGACGCCCACCGCGGCATGGACAACGTGCCGTTGGAGGAACTCGACCCGCGCGCGGTGCTCATCGTCGGCCGCAACAAGCCGCTCGGCATGCTCCAAGGGCTCGAACTCGACGTGGACGCACTGGCGTTCGTCGGCTACCACACCGGTGCGGGCGAGGCCGGCGTACTCGCCCACACCTACCGCTTCGGCGCCGTGCTCGTGGCCATGGCGGTCATCGACGACCAGCGCACCCAGTTGTTCACCAGCCTGGGCAGCCTCGCGGTCGTGCTCGTCGCGTACGGGGTACGCCGGACGTACGGCCCGCGCCTGACCGGGTCGGGTGCACATCGAGGCCCGAAGGTCGTCGCGGAACCCGTAACTGCTTCGGGGGAGGCACATCGGGCGTCGTCACTCGGGCAACCGCAGGACATCGACGGCGGGACGGACGCCCGGGGCGATCGGGTCGATCGGGTTGCCTCGACCGAGTGACCGACGAGGGAGCGGCGCCCGCGCGTCCGCACCCACGCCCGTGCCCGCCTGCGCAATTGCGCAGGCGGGCACGGGCGTGCGGTGGTGAAACCGGGGTTCGCCGCAGGCCGTGCCCGCGAGGCGGCCCGAGTCTTCGTCGCGGGGTGGGCTCCTCAGGAGTCCGTGAGCACCCACAGTTGCCAGACGCCCGCAGGCCGACACTCGTACCGATTGGCGCCGTTGTCCAGGTACCACTGACCACGCGCGTGGCAGCCGCCCAGGTCGTCGGGGGCGAAGTCCTGCACGTGGTGCCAACCCGGGCCGACCGCAGGACCGGCCACCGAGCCGGTCGTGGGCCCGGCTGCGACCGACGCCTGGGCAACGGCCGCCGCGGGCGCCGCCAGGAGTGCGACGGCGGTGGCCAGTACGGCGAACCTCTTCGTGACGTTCACGAGTTCCCTCCGGAACGATCGACGGGACATGTCGACCTCCCGTTTCCGCGAAGCCCTGCCTTCATGCACGGGGTCACGGGTCGGCACACCGAGGGCGCCCGGACACGAGTCACGGCACCGACCGCGCGCATCTGCCGATGCCGTGGGCCGACCGGGTCCGGCCCACGGCCGGGCCCGATGCCCGGGCTCAGGCGTGCTGCTTGAACATTCCGCGGAAGGCATGACCTTCGGCCCGGCGGTGGCCGCTAACCGGACAGCGGGACGAAGGAGCGCATCTCGTCGCCTCCCGGCTGCACGACGCCGTAGCTGCTTTCGGGGACCTCGTTCCAGGCGCCGGGGAGGTCACCGAGGGGCTCCGACACGACGAGGCGGGTCTCGTCGGATATGTCGCGCAGGAATGCCATATCGGGGTGGAGTGCGCGCAGCGTGTCCACCCGGGTGCTGTAGAAGAGCGAGCGGGAGTCCTTCCGGCTGGAGTAGCGGAATGCCCACAACCGTGCTCCGTCGGTCACCGCGATCGTCATCTGCAGCGGGAACTCCACACCGTGCCGGCGACCGGTCTCCTCCACCAGGCCGGCCATCCGGGCGACGGCGCCCGGCGGGTCCTGCTCCAGGCCGAGGGTCAGCGCCAGGAAGAACATGAGTTCGGAGTCCGTCGCTCCCTCGATGTCCGGGAAGAGGTCCGGGTCGACGGCAAGGGTCAGGTCTCGCTTGATGCGGTGGAAGCCGGCGATGGCGCCGTTGTGCATCCACATCCAATTCCCGTGCCGGAACGGGTGGCAGTTGCTCTGTTGCACCGCGGTGCCCGTCGAAGCCCGGATGTGCGCGAAGATCACCCCGGAACGGACGTGGTCGGCAATCTCCCGGAGGTTGCGATTGCTCCAGGCCGGACCGATGTCCCGAACGAGTGCCGGGGCGTGGACGTCAGGCGTGTACCAGCCGACACCGAACCCGTCGCCGTTGGTCGTCTCGACGCCCAGTCGCGAGTGCAGGCTCTGATCGATCAGGGAGTGCGCCGGTTTGTAGAGGATGGTGTCGAGCAGGACGGGTGTTCCCACGTAAGCAAGCCAACGGCACATCGGCTACCGCCTCCCGGTCTTCGGGTCCACGCCGCGCGATATTCGGGTCTGCACTCGGGTCCGCGCCGCGCCGCGCCGCCCGAACAGGCCACGCCACGAGCACAGCGTGCGGATCCCCGGCCTCCGGAGGTCGTCCCTGCCGCGGCGATCGAGAACGCCCGGATCCTCGGGGATGCACGGACGGGGCGCCTGGCATCCGCGTCGGGCACACACACTCGTCGGCGTCGTGCCCGTCCGTGCCGCTCACGGGCTCCACGTCCCTCCTATCGACCATAGGCATCGCTGCCGGTGGCTGCACCCGGGCGGAGACCGATACCGAAGGGGGAGAGGCCGGGGCCGGCAATTCCCGGCGCTGCGATCGGCGGGGGAACGACCACGGCCTCGGTGCCCGCCTCCGGCGTGAGAGCTGCGGACGGGGTGTTCGATGTTCGCTGCAACCCTTCCTTTCCCACCTTCGTATCTCTATGAGATCACCGGGGTTGTCGAGATCGCCGGTGCACGGGAGACATGGAGGTATGCATGAGGATTCGGGACTTCCGGCGAGCATCGATCGGGACTGGTTGGGCCCGAACGTGCTTGGCCGCAGCGGGCGTTGCGGCGCTGCTCGTGGTGCCGGCGCCCGCCGAGGCGGCGCAGGCGTCGGATGGGGTGTCGGCCGGCTCGCACCGGGTCGCGTCGGTGCGGTACAACCTCGGCGACCAGGCGTTCGTGCCGCCGCCGGTCGAGGCCGGCCAGTACCAGGGGGCGAACGAGCTGGCCGGGGTGGTGCATTACCCGACCGACCTGGCGCGCGGGCGCTTCCCGCTGGTGGTGATCCAGCACGGCCTGTGGGACACCTGCGCCGATCGCCCGGCCTCCGTCGCCCTCGTGGCGGCGCTCAAGGCCCGGGACGCCGCCATTGCCGCCGGCGACACCGTAGAGGCCGAACGGCAGGAGAAGTTGGCCGACATCGCCGGCGGCAGGCTGCGCGGCTGGCCGTGTGCGCCCGGGGTCGAGCAGATCTCCAGCAAGAACGGATACGACTACCTCGCACGGGACTTGGCCGCGCAAGGCTTCGTGGTGGTGTCGATCGGTGCCAACGGCATCAACGCGACGTCGTTCGGGCAGGCGCCCACGGTGTACCACGCCCGGGCCGCGCTGCTCAATCGGCATCTGGCCATGTGGCAGCAGTTGTCCGCGACCGGTGGCGGCGAACTCGCGCACCGCTTCACCGATCCGCGTGACGGTCGGCCCAGCCGGGTCGACTTCCGCGGCCGGGTGGACCTGACCAACGT
Source organism: Embleya sp. L77 (assembly GCF_055557415.1). Lineage (NCBI taxonomy): Bacteria > Bacillati > Actinomycetota > Actinomycetes > Kitasatosporales > Streptomycetaceae > Embleya > Embleya sp. L77. The sequence goes on along the minus strand of NZ_CM145710.1, from coordinate 519,888 downwards.
CGGCACGGTGGGCCACTCGATGGGCGGCGGTGGGGTCATGCAGCAGGCCGCCGACCTCCGCCGGGGCGACTGGCCGGCGGGTGTGACGGTGAAGGGCGTGTTCGCCCTGGCGCCGACCAGCAACTGGGACGACGAGCCGGTCACCCGCACCCCGTTCGCGGTGATGTGGGGCACGTGCGACGCGGTGAGGGGCGGCAAGTACTTCGAATGGAACAGCGGGCGGAACACCGTCCCGATCCACAAGTTCACCGTAACCGGGGCCAACCACGCCTTCTTCAACACCCAATGGTCGCCGAGCAGCGGCCAGGTCAGCGCGGAAGACGACGCGATACCCGGCAGCAAGCCCGGTACCTGCCTGTCCCAGGACGACCGCGATCTCGACCAGGTCCGGCTGACCGAGCCCACCCAACGCAACCTCACGTCCGCGTACGCCTCGGCGTTCTTCCGTCGCTACCTCCGCGGTGAGACCACCTTCGACCCGATCCTGGCCGGCACGCGACGCCCGCCGGGGGTGCCGGCCGACGTGGTCGATGCCCAGGTGCGTCGGCCGGTCGCGGCCGGCTGAGCACACGGAACGGCTGTCCGACCGGGAACGGCCCGTCGGGTCCCGGCCGCTCCCGGTCCCGGCTGCGGGATGTCGGTGGCGGTCGGGGCAGGCCGGGCGGTCGGAGCGGCCGGGGCGCCCGATAAGCGATTCCGCGGCGCGCTCGACCCGGTCTACAGTCGATGGCGGTTCGCCGCGGGACACCGGGCGGCGCGCCGTCGGCCGGCCGGGCCGGCCGAACCGTGGTTGCCCCGGTGCGTCCGCGGGTCAACCCTGACCGGCCGCCGCGGACCCGAGAACGAGGGAAGGAGCGTGTCGCCGTGAAATGGCGAAGCCGGCCGCCCGCCCGGAAGGTCCGGGAGCCCGGGCGGCGGTTCCGAAAGGAACGAGATGTCCCGCACGGACAGGACGAAGCCGCTGTGGGTGCGCATGCGGAGCACCACCCCCGGCCGGTCCACGATCACCGCTACGGCGCCTGTGACCTGCCGCCCCACCCCACAGGGGAGAACTCGGACACCCGCTGCCGATGGGAAGACCCCGGCATGTTGCTGTCCGGCCGCACGTGCTGTTCGGGGTGCACCGTACGCGCCTGCGTCAAGGAGCGGCAGCAGATGGCCAGGGCGGCCAACCGCAAGGAACGCTACGCGGGCCGGCGCGAGGTCCGCCGAGGCGGGACCGACGCGCCCTGGGACCGGTAACCGCCGACGTCGGATGTCGTAATCCCGCTCCGACCCCTCGTCCGGGGGATTCGTATCGGGTTCTCTCCCCCCGGGCGGGGAACGGAAGTTGGCTCCGGCGCGGGACGACGCTCGGTGCGCGGACTCCTAGCGTTGCGGAGACGACGCGGGACGTCCGCGTCCGGACTTCGGGGGAAACGCCATGGCAGGGATCTCACGTGTGCGTCGACGTCGGTTCGCGGTCCTGGCCGGGGCTTCGGCCGCGGCGCTGGTGCTGGCGGGCTGCTCGGGTGGCAAGGACGACGACGGGCCGCCCGCGGCATCCGCGAGTGCGAGCCGGCCGACCGGAACGGCCACAGCGGGGGCGGCCGCAACGCCGACGGGGGCGGCCACCGGCACGGCCGGTGCGCCGATGTCCGCACGGGCGGCCGCCGTCGCCGCGTACCTCGACAAACACTGGCCGTCCGGCGCGGGAGGGGCGATTGCCACCGCGCGAGACGGCGAACTCGTCGGCTGCCAGGGCCGCGGCCGGGCGAACCGGGAATCGGGCGTCGACGCCGGCTGCGACACCGTCTTCGACATCGGTTCGATCACCAAGTCCTTCACCGCCGCGGCGATCCTGAAGCTGGAGACGACCGGTGCGCTGCGGGTCACGGATCCGATCGGCACCCACCTGGGACCGGTGCCCGACGACAAGCGCGGCATCACCGTGCACCACCTGCTCACCCACACCTCGGGCCTGCCCGAGGGCCTCGGCGACGACTACGAACCGCTGAGCCGCGACGACCTGCTTGCCCGCGCGCTCGCGGCGCCGTTGCACTCGGCGCCGGGCGCCACCTTCGCGTACTCCAACGTCGGCTACTCGCTGTTGGCCGCCATCGTCGAGAAGGCATCCGGGACGACCTACTCCGAGTTCCTCACCCGGAACCTGTTCGCCCCGGCCGGGATGACCCGCACCGGCTACCGCCTGGCCGACCCGCGCCGCGACGACGTGGCCGTCGAGTACGACGCCGACGGTCGTGGGCACGGCACCCCGCTGGACCATCCCTGGGCACCGGACGGTCCGTACTGGAACCTGCGCGGCAACGGCGGCCTGCTCTCCACCGCGCGCGACATGTACCGCTGGTACCGCGCCCTGGACGGCGAATCGATCCTGCCCGCCGCCGCCAAGGCGAAGATGTTCACTCCACATGTGCCCGAAAGCCCCGGCGCGGAACAGTCCTACGGCTACGGCTGGAGCATCCTGCCCGGCGCGCCCGGCCCGATCGTCACGCACGACGGCGGGAACGACTGGTCCTACGCCCGCTTCCTCATCCGCCCGGCCGACCGCGTCATGGTCTTCTGGGTCACCAACAGCGTTGCGCGGGACGGCGATTGGAATCTCGAAGAACAAGACCGCGAACTCACCCTCGCTCTCGTCGCCGCGACCGCGACCGGGACCTGACGGGGTTCGCGGGCGCCCGGGCGTCGCCGTCGTCAGCTCCGCGTCGGCGCGGCAGGCCGGCAGCGGCGCACGTAGTAGCCGCGAATCTGCACGAACATCAGCGGACCCCACAACACGAACAGGCCGCTGACCACCGTCGCGAGCCCCTCCCACCAGCCGTTGGTGAAGTCGACGTTCGAGGCGCCCGCGATACCGAATGTGGTGACCACCCAATCGACCAGCAGCGCGGTGAAGACGAGCGCGCCGAGCGAAGCGGGTACGATCACCGCGAACGGTGGGATGCGCCTACCGCCCAGCACCGGAACGCGGTCGGGCACCACCTCGCTCCATCCGCGGACCAGACCGAAGTACAGCAGCGCGACCCCCTCAGTGAGCACGCTGAGCCCGAAGACGTAGGGGATGGTGAGCCACAGCGACCACTGCGTGCCCGGCTCGTCCATCCCCATCCGGTAGCCGAAGGCGATCGGCAGACGCCACAGGCACACGGGCAGCGCCAGCAGCGGGATCAGGTGCGCGAGGTTCTCCGCCCAGCGCGGCACGGGTCGTGCGGTGCCCGGGGAAGTCGCCTGCGGGCCAGGGTCGTTGATCGTGTGGTTCATGCGGCCCAGACTCGCGGATCCGGACGGGTCGAGTCGTCCGTCCACAGACGGTGACGACTACGCCGACAAGCCGACCCGTGCTCAACCCGAAGGAGGACCCGGCGACGCGTCCGCGAGCGCCGCGCCGGCCTCCTCACCAGGGGTGCTGTCGTTCGGGTGGCCCCGGACGATCAGCTCGCGCAGTGTGCTGTCGAGGCGTTCCGCGTGCAGGAGGAAGCGGTGGGCCGGGGTGGGGCGGTCCTCGGCGAAGGCCGGCTCGTCGGCGAGCCGCGACAGTGCGGCGGTGGTGGGGGCGCTCGGAAGCCGCGCGGAGGGGAAGTGGCGCCCGTGGTCCGGGTGGAGTGCGCGGTGCGATGCGGTGTGTTCGATGCGGAGGAGGACATCGGTCAGGCGGGTTCGATCCGTGGGCCCGGTGCTGTCGGCCGCGCACTCGGCCAGTGTGGTCAGACATTCGACGTGGTGGACGCACACCTGGACCGCCGCGAACAGCAGTGCCGCGCAAGCGCGTTCGGACCGGCGGGGGTTGAGCGGGTGGAGCAGCGGCAGGATCGACCGGTGGAACTCCGCCGACGCCCGGTCGAGTTTCCGGGATCCACCGGCGGTCGATGGTTCGTCGGCGAGTCGATCAGCTCCGCAGACGTCCCGGCGCAGATCGCGGGCCACCTCGTGCAGTGCGGTCAGGACTTCGCTCAGCCGTGGATCGCTGTCGGCGCGTGTGGTGGTCGGCAGCAGGAGGGTGGCGGCGAGGATGCCGCAGCCGACGCCGAGCGCGGTCTCCTCGACGCGCAGCACGAGCAGTTCCGGGGCGGGGCCGTGGATGAGCGTGAGCAGTACGCATGGGCCCGCTACGACCCGGACCGCCGGGCGACCATGCGCATCGACGAGACCTGGACCCTGGTCGAGGACCCGCACGAACACGAACGCCGCGCCTGGGACCGGAGCCGGATCCCGGCCACCCGCTCCGACGCCGCGCACCACGACACCACCACGAAAGGCACCCGGTGACCACCACCGTCATCAGTACCGAACATGCCCCCACCCTCGACGCCCCGCTGTCCCAGGGGATCCGCAAGGGCCCTCTGCTCCAGGTGTCCGGACAACTCCCGATCGACCCGGCCACCGGCGCGATCACCGGCTCCACCGTCACCGAACAGACGGAACGCGTCCTGCGCAACGTGCAAGCCGTGCTCGACGCAGGCGGCGCGAGCATGGCCGACGTGGTGATGCTCCGGGTCTACCTGACCGACCCTGCCGACCTCGCCGAACTCAATACCGTCTACGCCCGCCTGGTGGGCGAGCCCCGCCCCGCCCGCACCACCGTGTACATGTGCCTGCCCGCAGGGGTGTCGGTCGAGATCGACGCCATGGCCGTGCTCACCGCCTGACCGCAGTCCCCTGCGCGATGCGCAGACGTACAACCGTTCCGACGGGGGTGGTCGGGCATCGGGCACCCCTGTGCTTCGGCATCGGGGCCGCCGTTGTGGAACCTCGCGGTCACCCCGGCGACTTCGGGTGCGATGCGGCCCACCCGCGACTCGGGCGCTCCGTGTGGCCGATCGAAACTACCCTCGGCCGCGGGCACGCCGACCCCGGGATCGGTCTTCGGTCGGCGCTCGGCCGGCGGCGGTGGTGGTCCCGGTGCGGCCGCCGTCGGCTCGGGCGGCGAGTCGGTCGGCGTGCGCGGCGGCATCCCGGGCGTGGCGGCGGGCGTCGGCCAGGCCGCGTTCGGCTTGCTCGGCCCGGTCGCGGGCGCGCTGTTCGTCCTCGGCGGCGGCGTGTTCGGCCCGTTCCGCCTCCGCGACCTCGCGGCGCAGCTCCGTGAGGTGCTCGTGGACCTGCTGCTTTCGTGCCCGGGCGTCGTGGGAGCGGATGCGGGTCTGTTCGAGAGCCGCCTCCGCTGCGGTGACGGCCGCCGCGGCTTCCTCGGCGTCCCGACGGGCTGCGGCGGCCCGGGTGCGGGCTTCACGACGGGATCGCGCCTGCTCCGAGTCGGCCGGTTCAGCCGGTTCAGCGGGTTCATCCGGTTGGCCTGGTTGGGCCGGTGTCGGTTTCGGAGCCGATCCGGTCCGCCGCCGCGTGCCGGTGCCGGTGCCGGTGCCGGATCCGGATTCGGATTCGGATTCGGCGGAGGAGACGGAGGCGGGGGCCGCCGCGTCGGTCGCGGCGGAAGGGAACGCGGGCGGGCTGAGGGGGTGGGCGAGCCGACCGGACGCCCAGGTCGCAGCGGCCTCCGGGTCGGCGAGGGCGGCCTGGAGAGTGCTGCGGACCTCCTGCATGGCCTGGTCGCCCAGTGGCTGCCCGGTCTTCCCCGCCAGCGCGCCGGCCTGCCGGGCAAGGTCCGTCGTCAGCGCGCGATGCCGAGCGGACAGCGCCCGCAACCGCGTCCCGTCGAGGTCCCGGTGCGCCCGGCGCAATTCCTCGCCGAGTCCGAGCAGGTCGCGTACGTCGTCCGGCCGAGCGCGCACCAGCGCGTTGCTCGCCCAGGCGGCGAGGGTGGGGCGGCGCAGGGCCTTGATCCGGGTGGCGAGGCCGCGGTCCCCGTCTCGGCGGGCCCGGGCGGCACGGGCGTCGCGTGCGGCGGTGAACTCGGACGGCGGCAGCGTATACAGCGCGTCGGCGATCTCGTCGAAGCCCTCCGCGTCGGCGCGGTCATCGGAGCCGGACCCGGCGCGGCGTGCCATCGTCGCCACCTCCTCCCCGCCGACCGGGCACCAGCCGGCCGCGCGCAGGACACCGCTGCCCGAAATCGTCCACCATCACGCTTCGGCGCCGCGTCCCCGAGCCGATCGACCGGCGCATCACCGGGCCGCTGCACCCGGGTCCCGCCACGGAGTCGGACGAACTCACCGACAGCGAACGCGAGGACATCGTCCCGGCCGCACAGGGTCGGTCCAATGATCGGATCGCCGGCCGCACCACGATCGACCCGCCGACCGCAAGTGCCGACATCGACCACCCGACGATCCGGCCCCGCTTCCCGGCCCCCGGAAGCAACGGACACAGTGTCGCTCCCTCGACCGATGTCCTGACTCATTGTCGGTTGTGGGAGGTCTCGATTCGGCGGGAAGCTGACGGCCCGTCGGATCCCTCCTCACCCCAGGCCCCGGGCACTGCGTACTCCTTCCGGCTCTGCGTACTTTCCGGGGCTTCGTCGTGTGCACATCCCCACCCCCTCTCCTCCCGGCACGGAATCGACCGCTTTCCAAGGAGCGCCACAATGAGCCGTACCCCTGCCATGGCCGCGCTGCAGCGCACGGCCGCCGACCACCGAGCCGCCGCGGTCCTGCGTATGCCGGTCGGGGAGTACCGGGACATCCGTGACGAGGCCACCGCCGACCCCACCGGGCCCAGCCGGCGTACGTTGATCAAGCGCGCCGGAGTCGTGGGCATCGGCCTGGGCCTGGCCGGCGCCGGGTTGTCCCGGCCGGCGTTCGCCGCCGAGACCGCGCCGAGACCTCCGGTGAACCCGGGCCGGGTGGTCATCGTCGGCGCGGGCATCGCCGGGCTGACGGCGGCGCTGACCCTGGCCGACGCCGGGGTGAAGTCCACCGTGTACGAGGCGAATCCCACCCGGGTGGGCGGCCGGATGTACTCGCAGAAGACCTACTGGGGCGGTGGCCAGACCTCGGAGATCGGTGGCGAGCTGATCGACACCGGGCACAAGAAGATGCTCGAACTGTGCCGCCGATTCGGGCTGGCCACCGTGGACTTCGCCGGCTCCGGGCCGAACGGCGCCACCGAGACCCTGTGGTTCGACAACGCCTACTATCCGCGCGCGCAGGCCGACGAGGACTTCAAGGCGATGTACCAGGCGGTCCGCCGGGACTACCAGGAATGCGGCGACGTCACGTGGAATCGGACCACCGCCACCGGCACCGCGATCTCGAACACGAACCTGCGGGACTGGATCGACTCCCGGACCCCGGGCGGCTCCTCGTCCAAGCTCGGGCAGTTCCTCGACGTGGCCTACAACGTCGAGTACGGCGCGGAGACCGTCGACCAGTCCGCCTACGCCGCCGTCTGCATGCTCGGCTGGCAGTCCAACCCGGGGCACTTCAACATCTGGGGCGGCTCCAACGAGCGCTACCACGTGGTCGGCGGCAACGACCAGGTCCCGCTGGCGATCGCGGCGGCGCTGCCGTCCGGCACGGTGCGGATGGGACACAGGCTGATCGCCGTGCGGGCGAACAGCGACGGCACCCAGACCCTCACCTTCGACAGCAACGGCACGACGACGACGGTGACGGCCGACCATACGATCCTGGCCGTGCCGCTGCCGATCCTGAAGGGCCTGGACCTGACCCGGGCCGGCTTCGACCCGATGATGACGAACCTGCTCCGCGACTCCCGCATGGGCCACGTCTCCAAACTCAACATGCAGTTCACCAAGCGCACCTGGCTGGGGGCCGGCGGCAACGGCCTCGGACCCTGGCCGGGAGTGGCGGCCGGGGACTCCTTCGCCGACCTGCCGTTCCAGCAGACCTGGGACACCACCAAGGGCCAGCCGGGCACCAAGGGCGTGCTGATCCAGTACGGCGGCGGCACCAAGGCCTCCGGTCTCACCCCGGCCGGCCCGTTCAACACCGCCGAGCAGGACGCCTACGTCGCGAACCTGGCGAGCACCTACCTGGGGCAGATCGACAAGCTCTTCCCCGGCACGAAGGCCCAGTGGACCGGTAGGGCCCAGCTGTCGTCGTGGACCAACAACCCGTACTCGTGGGGCGCCTACTCGTACTGGCCGGTCGGCTACCTGCACCGCTACGCCGGCTACGAGGGGACCCGGCAGGGCAACGTGCACATCTCCGGCGAGCACACGTCCTACGACTTCCAGGGCTTCATGGAAGGCGGCGCGACCGAGGGCGAGCGCGCCGCGCGGGAGGTGCTGGGCTCGGCCTGACCCGGACGGCCGAAGCCGGGCGCGGCCGGTCGGCCGAGCCCGGCTTCGAGCGAGCGCGGCTTCGAGCGAGCCCGGCGGGCGGCGACCGGCCGGTGTGCCACCGCCGCGACCGCCGCGCCCCTCGTCGGGGCCGGCGGTCGAAGGCGTTCGAACGGATGTCGAACGGCCACGACTTCGCCGCCGCAGACCCAACCATCCGGATGCGATGTATGCGCTGCCGTGTTTCGCTGGAACGGAGCCGCTCGGTGGGTCGCGTGCAGGAACGCGCCCGATCACGGCTCGTCAGGCGAGTCGCGAGCCGGCTCCGGCGTCGACGTCACGGGAAAGGACCACCGGTGCAGGTCTCGGGGATTCTGAGCGCCCTGGTCTTGGTGGGACTCGGGGTCTCGGTGCCACCGTGTGCCGCGCAGGTTCAGGCCGTGGCACCGCCACCGCCACCGCCGACTTCACCCCCGTACACCTGCTGCACGGAGGAGCCGGCGCCGCCTTCGCCCCCGGTGTCGACCACTCCGCCCCCGGTGTCGACCATTCCTCCCGGCACCACTCCACCCGACTCCCGAGGCCCGACGCCCGCCCCCACCTCCGTTCCGGGAGCGCGTCCGGTCCTGGTCCTGAACCCCTCGGCGGGAGGCCCCGGTACGACGCTGACGGTTCTCGGCTCGGGCTTCGGAACCTGCCGTCCCGGCTACCGCGTCGACATCCGTTGGGACGGCGCCGACATCGCCCCCTACACGGTGCCCGTCACCCCGAACGGCGGATTCAGCGCCCCAGTGGTGGTTCCGAAGGGCGCGTCCAAGGGACGCCACGAGGTTTCGGCGCGATGCGGCGCCACCGAAGGCGCCTCCTCCTTCGAGGTGTCGGCGGGCGCCGGACCGGGATCACCACCGGTGCCCACCTCTCCGCAACGACCGAGCGGGACCCGCTCCGCGTCGCCGACCGCCGCGGTGATCGACACCGGCGCCGGCGGAGCCTCGGGATGGGTGATCGGGATGCTGGTGGTCGGCGGCTTCCTGGCGGTCGCTCTGGCCGGCTACGTGGGCTTCTTCCGGCATCGGGGGCGCGGACCGCACTGGACCCGCCGACATGTTCGCGCCGCCATGCGCCTGGGTCCCGCGTCGGACGAAGTGCAGGACGTCGGGCAGACGTCCGGACCGAGTCGAACGGTACGTCTGGAACCCCGTTCGGACCCCGGTCGGCAAACCATCGAGGAGGTGGACCCATGACCGCCGCCACAGCGCAGCCCGCGTCCGTACGCGAACTGCTGTTCGGTGAGGACGAAGAGGCCGCCGCGGCAAGTCTCGTGGACGCGGCGCGCGAACACGAAGTGGCCGCGATGATCGAACGTGGATCCCGGGGCCTGACCGAAACCGCGGGGCAGACCGTCGAGCGTGAGGTCGCCTCGGTGGTCAACGGCTTCCTGAGCCTGGATCTTCTCGACCTGGCGGCGGCCGGATGGGCGAAACACGCCGCGATGGTCGAGGCCGCGCGACGCACCCGGGCGACCCCGGAGTCCGAGGAGGTCGTCGCCCTGGCGACCCACCGGATCACCTCCACCCACCGTCCCTGCGTCGATCTGACGGTTGACGGTGCCAGGGTCGGGAGCCTGGAGATCTGCCTCACCGTCGCCTTCGACATCGAGGGGATGCTCGCGGTCATCCGCCAGGCTCGCGTGATGTCGCTGCGCTGCGGCACCTGCACGACCACCGGCACCCTGGCGATGCAGCAGGCCGTCGTGGCCAGCCGCCGCTGCGCCCTGGACCTACCCGGCGCCCTGGAGCTGAGATCCGGCATCGCCCTGCTTCCGACGGGTGCTGAGCCGACTCCACCCCGGACCCCACCCGACCGGACGTAACCCCGAGACGGCTTCACCACGCAACTGCGCGCCCGGACGCCGACCACGCACGCGCGTCCGTACTTCGGTTGCAGATGGCTCGGGAACTGCCCAGCGACCGGTCGGGCGCGTTGTCCAGCGGTTCGATCGGTTGTTCGCGTCGATCCCGATAGGGTCGGCGAAGGTCGACATCGCGGGGGCGCGGGTGGGCCGTCCGCCTCGACGAACGGTCGTCGTGCGGTCGTCCGATGGGGTGGGTCTTGAGCACGTCGTTCGCGGAGGTCGGTTCGATCGGCCTGCTGGTGACGGTGCTGGTCTGCGCGGTCGTCCGTCCGCGCGGATGGCCGGAGGCGGTCGTCGCGCTCCCGGCGGCCGGCCTGGTTCTCGTCACGGGGGCGATCTCGCCGGATCACGCCTACGAGGAAGCGATGCGGCTGGGCCCGGTGATCGGCTTCCTGGCGGGTGTCCTGGTCCTGGCCCGACTGTGCGACGACGAGGGCCTGTTCCACGCCTGCGGGGCGTGGATGGCCCGGACCGCCGCGGGGCGGCCGCGACGGCTGCTGGTTCGCACCTTCGCCCTGGCGTCCGTGACCACCGCGGTGCTGAGTCTGGACGCCACCGTCGTGCTTCTCACTCCGGTCGTCTTCGCTACCACCACCCGCCTGGGTATACGGCCGAAACCACACGTATACGCCTGCGCACACCTGTCGAACACGGCCTCGCTGCTGCTGCCCGTGTCCAATCTGACCAATCTCCTGGCGTTCACGGCCTGCGGCCTGAGTTTCACCCGCTTCGCCGCGGTGATGGCCCTGCCCTGGCTCGTGGCCATCGGTATCGAGTACGCCGTCTTCCGCCGGTTCTTCGCCGCCGACCTGGACGCCCCCGCCCAAGATCGGCCCGTTTGCGCACCCTCGAAAATGCCGGTGTTCGCCGTGGCCACGGTCGCCTCGACTCTGATCGGGTTCGTCGTCGCCTCCGCGGTCGGGATCGACCCCGCCTGGGCGGCGATGGCCGGGGCACTCGTGCTCGCCGCCCACACACTCGCCCGGCGCCGCACCACCGCCCGCGCCATCGTCCGCTCCGCCTCGCTGCCCTTCCTCGCCTTCGTCCTGGCGCTGGCGATCGTGGTCCGCGCCGTGGTCGACAACGGCCTCGCCGCCGGTCTGCGCCACCTCGTACCCCACGGCACGAGCCTGCCCGCCCTGCTCGGCGTGGCCGCACTGGCGGCGGTCCTGGCGAACCTCATCAACAATCTGCCCGCCATCCTCGTTCTGTTGCCACTCACCGCGCCCACGGGGCCGGGCGCCGTGCTCGCCGTCCTCCTCGGCGTGAACGTCGGCCCCAACCTCACCTATGTCGGATCGCTGGCCACGCTGTTGTGGCGACGCGTGCTCCACGCGCACGACACCGAGGTGGACATCGGCGAATTCACCCGACTGGGCCTGCTCACCACGCCCGCCGCCCTGCTCCTGGCGGTGTCGGCGCTGTGGATCTCGCTACAGGCCATCGGCGGCTGACCACACCCACGCCGATCGGCAATCGTCCCGGGCCGCCCGTCCTCTCGGGCCGTTCCCGCCTCCCACGCAAGCGGCGCCGTGGGCGTGGGTGCGCGACTTTCGACAGGCCGTAGCCGGACCCGCCAAGTTCCGCCGGACACGGCCTTGTGCGGCCGGTGCGACCGGAGTTGCAGCGCGTGCCGGAGGAGCGTCTCCTGGATGTATAGCCAGACGCTCCGGATTGAGCGACCCACGGTCACGAGAAGCCGCGGGATTTCGGCTCTGCGGTATTTGGGCCCGGGGCCGTGGGACTGTGCGTGGTCGGCTCTGCCGGGAGATCCCGATGCGGGGCGGTTGTTGCGGTTGCGGTCCACGGGTTCCGCCGGGCCGCCGGGCCATGAGGCTGCTCAGCCGGAGGCAACTCCGCGCTTTGGGAGAGAATCTCATGGACGACCACGACATGGCCGCGGCCGCCGAGCCGGCCGCTCTCGCACGATATATCGCGGATCTGCCCGTGCCCGAACCGGCGCACGGCTCCATGGAGAGCGTTCGCGAGGAGGAATTCGACGGTCACCGGATAGTCGTGAAGACCACGTACGAGATCACCGTGGACGATCGATCGGTTGCCGCCCACCTGATGGTGTCGAACAACGGGGAGGTGCACTGTCATGCCTTGCCCGCGTATCAGTTCCTCTCCGCCGTGGACACCGTGAAGGCGCTCATCCAGTACTTCCCGGACGAATTCCCGCCCGGCGGCGGAGGTCATGGCGGCCCGGCCACCGGACCCGGCGGGCACGCGGGACACGGGGGACACGAAGGTCACGACGGCCACGAGGGCCACGAGGGCCATGCGCACGGGTCGAGTCACCCGGGAGGTGGCTGAAATGGCGATCGTGCGCAAAAACGTCATCACCAGCCTCGCCGACCGGGACGCGTACATCCGCGGTATCAACCTCCTCAAGCAGGAGACGACGACACTGCAGACGAGCGCCTTCGGGATTCCCGGCCCCGACGTACCGATCCACACGTACGACCTGTTCGTGATCTGGCATCACCGGGCCATGACCACTCCGGTACCGCCGACCGGGAACTGGATGGTCCGCAACGGAGCACACCGCGGACCGGTGTTCCTGCCGTGGCACCGCGTCATGTTGGCCTATCTGGAAGCCAACATCCAGCGGGTCGTCAACGATTCCGGCTTCGCCCTCCCGTACTGGGACTGGTCGCTGGACGGGTCGCTGCCCGATCCGGCAGGCCGGCTGATCTGGACGAAGGAGTGGATGGGCGGCGGGGGTAATCCGATCTCCACGGGGCCGTTCGTCTTCGATCCCGCCGACCCGAACAGTTTCCGGGTTCGCATCGAAACCGACAGCTCGCTACAGCTCGTTCAGGCGAACCGGGGCCTGCGCCGGGGCCTGGGGGCGCTTCCTCCGCTGGGATCGGCGTCGTCGTCCACGCTTCCGAGCGTCGGTGACGTGGGTGCCGCCTTCAACACCGTGCCGCTCTTCGGCGGCGATCCCAGCCTCGCCACATACGACTTCGCCCCGTGGGACGCGTCGTCGAGCGGATTCCGCAACCGGCTGGAGGGTTTCATCGGGACCGGGCTGCACAACCAGGTGCACCGCTGGGTGGGCGGCGACATGGGCCCGGCGTCGTCCCCGAACGATCCGATCTTCTACCTCCACCACTGCAACGTGGACCGGATCTGGGAAGGTTGGATGCAGCACAACGGCCGGAACTACCTTCCGCCCATGACGGCCTCGGCCGACCTGCTGGGCCACCGGATCGACGACCCGATCGTGACCCCGCTCGGCCCGGGCGCACCGGGCGGAACACCGAGGCTGAGCCTGGACTTCAGCTCCAAGTACGTCTACGACCTCATTCCGTGAGTACGTCCACGACCTCATCCCGTGAGGCGGTGAGTGTCGTCGCTCGGGGTGCGGCGGTCGGGAGTATCGAGGGAGGCGGGCCGCACCGTCCGCCGGCCGGAAATATTCGGTCGATGTGGTGGGTTCGGCGCGATCGGGCTGCGCGAAAAAGTCGAAGTAGGGCATATGGGATCGAAATTGGACCGGAGAGCGCATCGTGGCGTAAGGCGAGAGCGAAAAAATACCGTGTTGTAGGAAATCGTTATATCCCAGCAAGGCGGATGAATGGGATAAGTACTGTGATTCGGACAATCTTGTCTTGACGCGGAACTCTCCGTGATGGGAATCTCGGCTGCCCTCATCGAGGGTCTTTTCGGTCCCGGGGGGACGAAGCGGTCTTTCGGGCGGGCGCGTCGAGGGGTCTCGGCTGTGATTCTCGTGCCGGGCGATACGACGGATCCCTGGGCTGCAACTCACTTCTGCCCAAGAGGTATCACCATGTCTTCGCCTTCCCAGGCCGTACGGTGGGCCACCGCGCTCGCCGTGCCGCTCGTTCTGGCCGCCGGCGCGGCGCCGGCCTTCGCCACCGGCGATACGTACACCGTAAACGTGCACCAGAAGCTTCCCCTGACCGCCACCGGCAAGGGGGTGGAGCGGGGCGAGTGCCCCAACACGATCCCCGCCGACAAGGACGGCTGGCACTTCGTTCTCCCCACGAACGGAACGGTCTTCGTCAAGCTGACCGTGACGTTCGAGCCGGGCGGCCGGCAGGTGATCACCAACTTCGGTCCCCCCACCGACAAGCACGCGTACGTGGCATCGCCGGCCGGAGCCACACTGACTTCCGCGGTCGCCGAGGTCAAGGGCGGCAAGGTGGACTGGTTCAACCTGTCGCATGCCTGCCCGGCCAAGCCGCCGACCACTCAGCCGCCGACGACCCAGCCCCCGACCACCAAGCCCCCGACGACCACCGCGCCGCCGACCACCGCGCCGCCGACCACCGCGGCTCCCTCGACCAGCAAGCCGCCGACCGACGGCACGAAGACCCCCGTGCCCGCCACCTCCTCGGCCGGTACCGGGACGCCTTCGTCGTCCGCGTCGCCGAGCGCCTCGGACACGGTCGTCCCGACCGCCTCGAAGCCCGCGTCGACCGGCGGCGGCAAGTCGCTCGCGCAGACCGGCTCGGTCGCGGTGGGCGGGCTTCTCGCCGTCGCCGCGGTCCTGGTCGGCGGCGGCATCCTGCTGCGCCGGCGTCGGGGCAACCACGCCGCCTGACGGTCCGAACCGGGCCCGACCGGGTACGGCGGGTCCTGCTGATTGACGGGCCCTGTTGATGGATTGGTCCCGCCGAGCCGACATCGGCCGGCGGGACCATGACCGGGTCACCGCCCGGACGCGTGCTCTCCGCGGTCCGCGGCGGCCGACCGCCCGGTCGCGTCGTCCGTGGCATCCGGAGCGTCGAGGATCCGGTGTCGGAGATGGTCGTGGGCCCATGCGGTGAGGGTGGTCGGCGTGGTGGTGTGGATGGTGCGGCGTTGTTCGGGGACGAAGTCCTCCCGCAGGCCGGTCGACATGCCGAGGACGGCCTCCACCAATCCGTCCGTCATCCCGGCCTGTCGGAGGCGGGAGCGCATGGCGTCGTCGTCGATCCGTCGCACGTCGATCCGCCGACCGGTGGCGGCGGTCAGGATTTCGGCGACCTGTCGCCAGGTGAGGTCGGCGGGCCCGTGCACCGCTTGCACGCAGCGTCCGGACCAGGCGGGTGAGAGCAGGCGGGTCGCGGCCACCTCTGCGATGTCGCGAGGTGCGACCCAGGCCATGGGCTGGTCGAGCGGAAGGATCACCTCCAGGACACCGGCCCGCAGGGCGTCGAGCTGGAGTTCCAGGTTGGTGAAGAAGTAGCCGCAGCGAAGATGCACGACATCGACGCCGGTGTCGTCCAACGCGGTTTCGGTGTGCGCCAGTCCGTCGATCTCGCCGGCGCCGTGCCTCTTCTCGGCGCCGACGCTGCTCTGGAAGACGACCCGGCCGATCCCGTTTTCGGTGACGGCGCGGACCACGCTCTCGGTGGCGCGGGCATAGTCGGCGAGGGGATCCTCGCTGCCGGTGGTCGGATCCACCCAGAACAGCGCATCGACACCGGCTGTGGCGGCAACCACCGCGTCGGCGTCGTATTGGTCGACCCGCACCGCGTCCACCTCCTCCCGGACGTCGAAAGCCAGCCGGTCGGGCTCGCGCAGCAGAAGGCGCGGCCGGATGCCGGCCCGGATCAGCGTGGCGACGACGTGGCGGCCGACGTTGCCGGTCGGGGTGGTGACGGCGATCCGCATGGTTTCCGCGCCTTGCGACACGAGACCTCCGGTCGAGACGGTCCGACACCCGGCCGTGGTCGGCAAGGCCGGGATCGGGATGGGATCTGCCCGACGTGGGGGTGGCGAAACACTCCGGATCGGCCCGGCTCCAGAGCCGCCGGAGGCGCGAAGCCGCCCGAGCGACCGCACTCCGAGCGGCGAGCCGCGAGCCCCGGGCCCACGGTCCAACCGCCGATCGAGGCACTCCGTCCTCAGGCCGTCGTCAACCCCGCCTCGTCGATCGGACCGGCGACGCACAGCGCGTAACCCTGGGCAGGGAAGGGCGTGTTCTGCGCGAACACCTTGATCGTGTAGCTGCCGGGCGCCGGGTTGCCGATGCGGACGGACTCGACCGTGTTGGCGCGGTCGAGCGGGAGGCCGGTGAGTCGCAGCACGGCGCTGCGGTCGAAGCCGGGGACCTTGTTGTAGGTGTGCTCCTGATTGCCCACGAGCATGGTGCCGTCGGGTGTGGTCACCGCGAGGTCGAGGTTGTTCTGCACGGCGCTGCCCGGTCGGTCGGTCCAGGCCAGGACCACGCGCAGGTCGTCGGGGTGCGGGCCGGCCGGCACGGTGAGGCGGTAGGCGCGACTGCCGCGCCGGGTGCCCTCCGGGTCGGCGAACGCTTCCAGCGCGTCGGGATCGGCGTCGGACAGGTCGGCCCACACGAGCCGGCGATCCGCCGGCGCATCGGGGGTGGGCAGGACGGTGCTCAGGTCCAGCCGCCCGAAGCCCTGGTCGAAGTCGGGGTAGCCGAGATCCTGCGCGCTGTTCGGCGTGCGCAGCGAAGGCAGGCGGCGTGTCGCGGCGATCAGGACGGCTTTCATGAGCGCGGCGGAGGGCGCTGCGAGCAGGTGCACCTCGCGCAGGTATTGCCGGACCACGGCGGCGGCGCCGGCGACGACGGGAGCGGCCATGCTGGTGCCGCCGATGTACACGTAGCGCCCGTCGTGGTCGGGGCTTTCGCGCCAGGGCAGCCGCGGGTCCATCCGTGCGCTGCTGCTGCGGGCGGAGAGCACGAAGGTGCCCGGGGCCAGCAGATGCGGCACCACGCTGCCGTAGTCGCTGGGGCCTCGACTGCTGATCGCGGCAGGCAGGTCGGGGTTGCCGCACACGTGTTCGCCACCGGCCGGCGGCAACGGGAACTGGGGCTGACGGAAGCGATCCCAGGTCAGGTCCGCGAGGCCGTCGTTGTCACGGTCGGTGTCGCACGCGCCGACGGTGAGCACGTTCTTGGCGGTCGCGGGGGTGCCGCAGGTGTTGAACTCGTGGGTTCCCCTGGGGGCGACGCCGCTGTTGCCGGCCGCGACGATCACGAGCACGTCGGGATGCTCGGCGACGAACTTGTCCACGGCGAGCGAGTATTGGTCGTAGCTGCCGGACAGCGGGTTGCCCCAGCTGAGGTTGATGATGTGCGCTCCCGCGTCGACGGCACGGGCGAGCAGCGGGCCCAGGCTGGGGCCCACGTGGAGGCGGTTGTCCTCGTCGAAGACGCGGAAGACGGCCAGCCGGGCACCGGGGGCGACACCGGTGATCATGCCACCGCTCGCCGCGCCGGAGCCGGCGATGATGCCGGCCACGTGGGTGCCGTGGCCGCAGAGGTCGAACGCGTCGCCGCCGACCAGGGATTCGCTCACGGCGATGCGGTCGACGAGGTCGGGGTGGGTGCCGTCGACGCCGCTGTCGAACACGCCGACGATCTCGCCCGCCCCGGTCCAGGGCGCCGGGGCCGTCGGCGCGTGGCCGTCGGCTCGGGGTCCGATGCGGTCCACGCCGACGAGCCGGCGGGCATGGTCGGCGTAGAGCAGAGGCGGCCGATAGGGGGCGACCCGGCGGGTTTCCTCCCGGGCGGCAACGACGGCGAGCAGGTCGCGCCGCCGATCCCCGGTCAGGTCGGTGCGAAAGCGCAGCATGACATCGACGGCGGCGAGCACCTCGACGCCCGGCGTGGCTTCGAGGGCGGGGCGGAGCGTGGCGAGGTCGAGCGGGTCGTGCACGAGCACGTCGAAGGTGTCGAGGTACGGGTCCGGTTCGGCGGCGTCCTCGTCGCCGGCCAGTTGTGGGCCGGCGGCCCGTCGGGCGTCCAGGTCGAGCGCGTCGCCGAGCGCGTACGTGACCGTGTCGGCGAGGCCCCAGGGGCGCACCGCGATCACCCACGACAGGTCGGCGACCCGGTCGCGTTGCTCGGGGGTGAGACGGAGCCGGTAGGTGCCGGGCGGCTGGAACTCGACGATGCGGGCCCCGATCTCGGCGAAGGCGGCACGGCGGTCCCGGTCCAGCGGTCCGGGTATGCGTACCAGGTAGGTGTTGTACCGCGGCTCGCCCGACGGCGCGGGAAGGGGCACCGCGGTCTCCGGGGCGGCGGCGTCCTGTTCGCCCGCGCCCACGGCCCGTTCGGTGAGGTCGGCCACGAACTCCGGGTCGGGCGCGACTCGGTCGGTGGTACCGGCCGCGCCGGCGCCGGGCGGGGGCAACATGCTCTGCGGGCCGGCGCTGCCGGGTAGCGCGTCGGTTGCGGTGCTCTCGCTCCGGGCCGCGTGTTCGGCGGTGAGATCGGCGCGGACGTCGACGATGCAGCCGGCCGCGCGAAGTCGGCCGATCCGCTCCCCGGAGGTCTCGGCGAGGACGACCCCCCGGTAGCGGTGCGTCCGCTCCCCGAGGATCGCCTCGATGCGCTCGGCCTCGCGGTCGCCGTCGAAGTAGACGGCGATGCGGTACCGCGGGTCGACTGCCCCCTCGGGGTCGGTTGTCCCGGCCATCGTGGTCTCGCTTTCGGAGGGTGCCGGCGCTCGTGGGACTACGGCGTCAGTCCTCTCGGTCGTCGGTGTGGGCCCAGACCTCGGCGACGGGGGCGGCCCGTTCGGTGATGCCGTCGAGCAGCCGCAGTTGGGTGCGTTTGTCCGCGACTACCGGCGCCGATCCGTCGGCGAGCAGAGCGGGGCCGCCCCCGGGGAGCGGCGTGAGCACGTCGGTGTACGGGCACGGGCCGATGTCCAGCAGCGGGCAGAAGGAGCACGAGCCGCGGGGGCGCGTCAGGTGCCCGATGCGTTCGTCGTGACCCAGCCGGCCGGAGCGGGCCTCGTGCAGGAGATGTTCGACGAGCAGCGGCCGGGCCCGCGCGTAGTCGTCGGGATGCCCGGTGGGATGCGGGGCGAACAGCACCCGCGCATCGAGTTCCTCGCCGTCGTCGAGAGTGCCGTAGGCGAGTCGGATCTCGCTCGCCATCAGCTGCGCCATGGGGGTGTCCGGGGCGGGTATCGGTGCCAGGCGGTCGCCGAGTTCGCCGGTGAAGGCGTTGGCCGTGCTCTGCCCGAGCACGAGGATCACGGCCGGCAGCGACTGGAACATCTGCCGCAGCAGATGACGGCGGGTACGGAAGCACTCGCCGACGATCCCGACGCGCTGCTCGTCGGTCATCGGCGGCAGGGTGGGGTTCTGCGGGTCGGGTCGGGTGGTCCACTTGGCCGACGCGCAGGCGACCATGTTGCCGTACGACAGATCCTCGCCGACGGCGAGCGTGCCCCGGTCCAGGCCCAGTTCCGCGCCGAGGGCGTCCAGCAGCTCCTGGTAGACGAGATACATGCGCTGCGGCTGCTCGCGGACCGCGATCTCCCGGCGGCCCTGGTCGTCCTCGGGAACGGCGAGCGGGATCCCGGCCAGGGGATCGTCGTCCGGTCCGCCGCCGAAGGCGCGATACGCGTCGTCGGGCAACTCGGGCTTGAACACCCCTCGGTGGCGGAAGTAGTGCGCGTATTGGCGCACGGAGTCGAAGTCGGGAGTGAGCGAGCCGTGGCTGTCCGGCCACCAGCCCGGGAGGTTGGGATTGATGCCGACGGCGAGGATCGGGGCCTTGCGGCAACCGGACAACGGCTCCGGCAACGGGGTCATCCGGCCGGTGTAGTGCGAGGGCCGCACGATCGAGGCGTCCGGCGGCGGCTCGTCGGCGTCGTAGTCGTAGGCGTGGTAGGTACCCCACGAGCGGAAGTAGGCGCACGGATGGGCTCCGGGGCCGGCGAACTGCGAGGTGCGCAACGCATTGCACGGCATCAGCTCGAACAGCAGCTCGACCTCGATCGGGAGGCGGGTGACGGCCGGCGGGTCAGGCATCGTCGATGCCCGCCTCGGAGAGCCCCGCGAGCAGGCCCCACGTGGTGAGCGCACCGCAGACGCTGGTCCAGTAGCCGTACGCCTCGTAGTAGGACACGGCCCACATGGTCTGCGGGTTGAGGCGGAATTCACGCGTGGGGAGCTCGCCGTTGATCTGCGGGTCGGACATGTTGCGGACGACCACCCAGTCGGGCACGTGATCCGAGCCCGCGTCGGTGAGGTTCGCGCAGGCCAGACCGAGCGCGGCGTCGCCCATCTCGACCGCCGCGCCCTCGTTTTCCAGACCGTTGGTGGACGTGCCGTACTCGAAGTAGTCGGTGGTCAGGATCGGGTGGAACTCGGGCATGTCCCGCGCGTCCTGCTCGATGCGGACCGTCGGGGTGTTGTCGGGGGGCCGCACCAGCGGCCCGGTGAAGGGGAAGCGGGTGGACGGCGGGCCCAGCGGCGGTTCGGTGAGCCGGGCGGCGAAACCGCGCATGAGCCGTTGCGCGTCCTCGATCCGGCCGAGCGGGAAGGTCCGCTCGCACCGGAACGTGCGGCCGTTGAACGCCTCGTTGCGAAACTCCTTTTGACAGCGGAACTTCGCCGCGCGGGTGACCACCACGTCGCCCAGCGGGAAGTCGCCGAAGACGCTGCCCGAGGTGCCGATGGTGGCGATCACGCGCGGCCGGACCTCCTCGATGATCTGCTCGAAGAAGTCCCGCACGGGCAGGGTGGCGGTGCCCTCGCCGGTCTTGCGACCGTCCTGGTTGAGGTGGAGTTCGGACTTCACGCACAGCACGTCCAGATCGCCGAGTTTCACCGGGAAGTACGAGCCCAGGCGTGGCGGGCGGGCGCTGAGCGAGGGGGCTCCGCCCCTGATCAGCGGCCGGTAGTGCTCCTCGAAGCGGCGGGTGTACCGATACCAGCGCAGCCGACCGAAGCCCTGGGTGAACACGTCGGCGAGGGCGTCCTGTTCGGCGACGGTCCAGGTGATCACGACGACGTCGGCGCGAGGCAGCGCGGCGTCGGGGGACGGATCGACGTCGAAGGGTTGGGGCACGGGGGCGAGCCCGTCGGGGAAGACGATCCCGAGGTCGGCGGCCAGGACGGGGCCTTCCGGTGCGGCGGCCAGGTCGGGCGAGAGTTCGAGGTCGGCCGGGGTGATCCCGGCGGACAGCAGGGCGCGGGCGATTTCGACTCGCTCGTCGAGGGTGTCCATGGTGCTGCCTTTCGCATCGTCCCGGCCGGTTCGGCGTGGTGTGTCGATTCCTCGTCGGCGGCGGGCGCCTCGGTCGGGGCCGGGAGTTGCCCGCCCACCCGGTAGGCGTTCGCGAGTTCGGGTCGGGGTGGGTTTCGAGGCGCCGGCGATGGGCGTGCACGCGCGCTCGACGGCATGGGGCGCGATGTCCGTTCGCGGCACGCCGACGGCCGCACGTCCATGAATCCAGTGCAGCACGAATTGACCGCTTTGCATCTCTTGCTCGCGGTGCGACGGTCGTGATCGGCGAGATTGGTGACGGTGCGTGGACTGGCGACCACGATTGGTGTGCGCTCTGGGGTCGCTCGGCGAAACGGCGCCGGACATGCCGCGACCCCCGCGGGATGCAGCGCGGGGGTCGCGGTGTGCCGGACGTGGAGGAACGTCCGAGATGGGTGTTGGCGGGGGATCAGCCGTGGTGGCCGCCGGACTCCCCGCCCTTGTGGCCCTTGTGGCCCTCGTGGTGCTCGTCGTGGTCGTCGTCGCCGTCGATGTTCAGGCAGGTGTTGCCGAACGTCGGGTTGAGGACGCCGACGATGTCGACGGTGTTGCCGCACAGGTTGATCGGGATGTGCACCGGGATCTGGATGTTGTTGCCGGAGAGCACGCCGGGGGAGTCGACGGCTGCGCCGTCGGCGTCGGCCTGGGCGCTGGCGGCTCCGGCGCCGGCCATCACCAGAGCGGCGGTGCCGGCCGCCATGATCGTGGCCTTCTTGTACGTGTTCACTGCACTCTCCGTTTTTCGCCCGTCCGCGCCGCGAGTGCGACGCACAAGATCTCCAACGACGCCACCCCCTCGAGGCAACTGGCCGGTGCACTCATTCACCCGAACGCGCGCCGACCCCGGCCGGCGCGGTCGTCTCCGCGGTCGGACGGGGGCGGGCAGGGTCGTTCGGCGCGGGTGGGGGGACCGGTCGGCCCTGCCTCGGGTCGGGGATCGGCACGGGGTGGGGGAGCGGCGCGGACGCGCCCCGGCCGAAGGGACGGGTCCATGAACGAGTTCGGCACACCGCACGAGGTCTGGGCGTTGGCCGCGGACGGCGAGACGGTTCTGCTGCGGCCGCCGGGACCCGAGGACGGGGATGGGGTCGGCCAAGGGGCTTTCGCGTGGTCAGTCCAGGGGGACGTGCCATTCCAGGACGGCGCCGCCGTCCGGGGACGGCCCGAACGAGCAGGCTCCGCCGAGGGATTCGGCCCGCTCCCGCATGTTGCCGAGGCCGCTGTCGCGGGTCGGGGCCGGCGGCGGGCCCACGCCGTCGTCGCGTACTCGTACCCGCACGTGTTTGTCGTCCGCCTCGACGTGTACCTCCACGCGCCTTGCGTGGGCATGACGGGCGGCGTTCGCGAGTGCTTCGCGCAGCACCGCGATCACATGGGCGGCAATCGACTCCGGCACCCGCGTGTCCAGCAGGCCGTCGACGCGCAACGTCGGGGCGAAGCCCAGCATTTCGGTGACCGCGTCCACCTCGCGCAGACAGCGCGAGCGCAGTCCCGGCCCGGCGTCGCGCCCCCGGGACTTGAGGGAGAAGATCGTCGACCGGATGACCTTGATCGTGTCGTCCAGCGCGTCCACCGCCGATTCGACCCGCTCCAGGGCCTCGGGGTGCTCGATGAAGCGCGTCGCGCTCTGGAGCGTCATGCCGGTGGCGAACAGGCGTTGGATGGCCAGGTCGTGCAGGTCCCGGGCGATCCGGTCGCGGTCCTGGAGCACGGTCAACAGCTCCGCGTCGCGGCGCCGTTCCGCGATCTCCAGGGCCAGTGCCGCGTGGTCGGCGAAGCCGGTGACCATGCGCACCACCGCGTCCGTCAGCTGCGGACGTTCCGTCCGGTTCGCGACCTGGAGCACGCCGCGGATGCGCTCGGGGGTGCCGAGCGGCAGCAGAAACGCGGAGCCGAGTTCGGACCCCACGGCGGTCGCCACCACCGCGCCCGGGTCGTGGCTGAGATCGCTGCTGGTGATCGTCTCACCCGAGCTGAACACCTTGCCCATCAGCGTGCTTTCGCCGGACAGGACCAGTCCGCGGACGCGGTCGGCGAGGGGGCCCGCGGCGGCCTCGACGACCAGGTCGTCGGTGCCGGGCACGGGCACCGCGAGGGTGACCAGGTCGGCGTCGGTCATGTCCCGGATGGTCTCGGTGAACGTGCGCAGCACGTCGGCGGGGCTGTCGCCGGAAAGCAGGCTGCGGGTCAGGTCGGAGGTCGCGGCGAGCCAGCGTTCGCGGCGGCGGACGTCGTCGTACAGGCGGGCGTTGTCGATGGCGACGCCGGCCGCCGCCGCGAGGGTGCGCAGGACCGCCTCGTCGTCCTCGTCGAAGTCCGCGCCGCCGCGCTTCTCGGTGAGGTAGAGGTTGCCGAAGACGGTGTCGCGGATCCGGATCGGCACGCCCACGAAGGTGTTCATCGGCGGGTGCCCGGGCGGGAATCCGAACGAGTCCGGGTGTTCGGAGAGGTCGTGCAGGCGCAGCGGATGCGGATCCCGGATGATCAGCCCCAGGATGCCGCGCCCGGTGGGGAAGGGCCCGATCCGCAGGATGGTTTCCGGGTCCATGCCCACCGGGAGGAAGCGGGCGAGCTGCTCGTCGCCGATCACCCCGAGCGCGCCGTACTCGGCGTCGACCAGGGTCACCGCCGATTCCACGATCCGCCGGAGCACGGTCTCCAGGTCCAGGTCGCTGCCCACCGAGAGCACGGCCTCCAGCAGCCCGTTCACCCGATCCCGAGTCGCGCGCACCACCTCCACGTGGGCCTGGAGCTCATCCAGCAACTCGTCCAAGCGCATACGCGGCAATGCCGGTCGCTCGTCCGACGTCACAGCCCCTCCCACGGTTGGTACATCCGTCGAAACTCTTCGTGAGTCCATCGTGTCAAACCACGTCTCGCGCGTCTTCTCTCGATCGAACGGACATCCTCGCCGCTCCGGTTGCCGACCTGCCCTGGCGGGACGAACGACCCCGGAAAGGACGGTGCCGACCCCGCTCGGGGGCGGTCACCCGGGCCGCCGTCGGTGCGCCCTGTGTCCGGTGACCGGCGGTTCGGTGTTCCGTGTCCGGCGGCACCGTGGATGCCGCCTCCGCCGAGGGGGGTCGGCATGTTCCGACCGGCCGTGACCCGCCGACCGTTCTCCCGGGCTGCACCGCCCGCTACGGTGAGGTGACAGGTACGGGCGCCTTCGACGTCCGACACTGACAACAGCGACCATAGAGCCACGACTGACCTCCGGAGGAGGGCCGTGTCGACACCGTCCATTCGCGTGTTCCTGCTGGACGACCACGAGGTGGTCCGCAGGGGCTTGGCCGACCTGCTCGGCGGTGAACCCGACATCGAGATCGTCGGCGAGTCGGGCTCGGCCGCCGAGGCCGCCCGGCGCATCCCCGCACTGCGTCCCGACGTCGCGATCCTGGACGGGCGCCTGCCGGACGGCAGCGGCATCGACGTGTGCCGCGAGGTGCGCTCGCGCTTCCCGGAGATCAACGCGCTGATCCTGACCTCCTACGACGACGAGGACGCGCTGTTCGCGGCGATCATGGCGGGAGCGGCCGGCTACGTGCTCAAGCAGGTCCGCGGGCAGGACCTGATCGCGGCGGTACGCGCGGTCGCCGCCGGGCAGTCCCTGCTGGATCCGGCGGTGACCACGCGCGTTCTGGAACGAGTACGCAAGGGACCCGCCGCCGAACCGGGCCCCACCGGGCTCAGCGAACGCGAGCAGCAGGTCCTGGAGCACATCGCCCAGGGCCAGACGAACCGGGAGATCGCCGAGAGCCTGGGGTTGGCGGAGAAGACCGTCAAGAACTACGTCTCCGCGGTGCTCAACAAGCTCGGCCTGGAACGCCGTGTCCAGGCGGCGGTGTACGCGACCGAGTTGCACCAGGGCAAGGAGCGGCACCGAACCTGAGGCCGGCGGCGGTCCGCGCGGATCCCGACGCACACCGATGCACCCCGACCGACAGCGGGTCCGGGGTGCATCGGTGTGCGTCGCCGTGTGCCCTTCGGCCGACCGACAGGGCCGTTCGGCCCGGGTGCGCACGCGTGAAGTGCGCTGTCCTGGGAAGCGTCATCGACGCATGCACCACCAGGAGGCGGTCGTCGTGTCCCTCATCGCCCACCATCGGACGGCTCCCGCGTCCGCACACCGTCGCTTCGCCGGTCGCCGCGCGAAGACGTGCCCGTCGTATCCGCGTTCTACGGACATCGCAGCGGCACCGGGGGTGGTCACTCCCTGCCCGGCGCCGATGCCCCGGATCCCGTGTCGGGGCGTTCGATCGCGCGGGCCCGGTCCGGCCGACCCCGAAGGGTGCGTACGCGGGAGCGACTCGCGTGCCGTACGGCCGCCGTCGTGGCGACCCGACGGGCGCCGGCGCGGGCAGGCGATCGACGCCCGAGTCGCCGCCGACCGCGGGCGGCGGCGCGCTTCGGCCGAGACGGGGGTGCGCGATGTCCGCTGAGGCCACCCGCAGTACGAATGCCACCGCCGGCGGGCGCGTCCTGGTCGTCAACGCGGGCTCCTCCAGCCTGAAGTTGTCGGTGGTCGACCCGGACGACACGATCGTCCGCACCTCGAACGTGAGCTGCGCCGACACGATCCCGTCCGCGGCGATCGCCGAGTTCGTGCGCTCGGCGGGATCCGTCGAGGCGGTCGGGCATCGCATCGTGCACGGCGGCGCCGACTTCACCGGGCCGGCCCGGCTCGATCCGCAGGTGTACGCGCGCATCGCCGCGCTGCGCCCGCTCGCGCCGCTGCACCAGGACCGGGCGATCGCCGGCATCGACGCGATCCACGAGCTGTGTCCCGAACTGCCCGCGGTCGCCTGCTTCGACACCGCCTTCCACCACACCCTCCCCGCCGAGGCGAGCACCTACGCGCTCCCCGAGGCGTGGCGCGCCGAGTGGGGCCTGCGCCGCTACGGCTTCCACGGCCTGTCGCACGCCTACGCGTCGGCGCGGGCCTGTGAACTGACCGGTACGGACCGGGCATCGGCGCGCGTGGTGACCTGCCACCTCGGGGCCGGGGCCTCGTTGGCCGCGATCCGGGGCGGGAGTTGCGTCGACACCACGATGGGCTTCACGCCCACGGAGGGCCTGGTGATGGCCACCCGCGCCGGTGACCTGGACCCCGGCATGCTCGTGTGGCTGCTCCGCAACGGAGTCGAACTCGACGACCTGGAGGAGGTGTTGGAGCATGGCGCGGGGCTGAGCGCGTTGGCCGGGCACGGCGGCGACATGCGCGCGATCCGGGCCGACGCCGACGCGGGGGATCCGCGCGCGCGACTGGCGCGCGGGATCTACGCGTACCGGGTGCGTACCAGGATCGCCGCGATGGCCGCCGCGATGGGTGGCCTGGACGTCCTGGCCTTCACCGGTGGGGTGGGCGAACACGACGACACGCTGCGCACCGCGATGGTCGCCGAACTGGGGTTCCTGGGGGTGCGGTTGGACGCCGAGGCCAACGCCGCGACGCGCGCCGACGGCGAGATCGGCGAGGCGGGTGCGCGGGTGCGAACCGTGGTCGTCACCGCCGGTGAGGACGTGTGCATCGCGCGCGAAACCCGCGCGACGGTGGGGTGAACCCGCTTCGCCGCGGTGCGGGTCGCCGGAGTGGGCCGGAGCCGGGGGGCACCTGTCGGCACGGGGCACCCGTCGGGGTCGCAACCAGCGGCGCGTGACACCTGTCGGCGCGTGATCCCGAGTACCGGCGGGCGGTACGGCGCGGACCGCCCCGAGCGAGGCCGAGTACACCGAGCACCACGCAGGCTCCGGGCGCCGAGGGCGTGTCCGGAGCCTGCGTGGTCAGCGGCGTCGCAGCGACGGGTCGAGCAGCGCGGGCGGAGTGTCGTTCTTCTCGTGCGCGGCCAGGTCGGTGCCGGGGGCGACGATCTCGTCGATCGCGTCGAGTACGTCGGCAGGCAACACGGTGTCGGCGGCGGCGAGTTGCGAGTGCAGGTGTTCCGGCGTGCGGGGGCCGATGAGGGCGCCGGTCACGGCGGGGTGCGCGGTCACGAATCCGAGGGCGAGCTGGATCATGGTGAGCCCGGCCTCGTCGGCGACCTTGGCCAGTCGCTCGACGGCGTCGAGCCTGGCGCGGTTGGCGGGGATGGTGGTGTCGAACCGCTGCGGCATGAACGCGGCGCGATTGCCCGCGAGTTCCCGGCCCTCGCGGATCGCGCCGGACAGCCAGCCCGAGGCGAGCGGGCTCCACACCAGTACGCCGAGTCCGTACTGTTCGGTCACCGGCAGGACGTGGGTCTCGATCCCGCGCTGCAGGATCGAGTAGCTGGGCTGTTCGGTGACGTAGCGGCTCAGGTGGTGCTCGCGGGCCGCCCACTGGGCCTGCACGATGCGGTAGGCGGGGAAGGTCGAGGAGCCGAAGTAGCGGATCTTGCCCGCGCGCTGTAGGTCGGTCAGGGCCGACAGGGTCTCCTCGTCGCCGGTACGGGGGTCCCATCGGTGGATCTGGTAGAGATCGATGTGGTCGACACCGAGACGGCGCAGGCTGTCGTCCAGTGCGGCGACCAGTCGGCGGCGCGAGGCGCCCTGGTGGTTGCGCTCGTCGCCCATGGGCAGGCCCGCCTTCGTGGCGAGCACGAGGTCGTCGCGGCGGCCTGTGATGGCCTTGCCGACCAGCTCTTCCGACTCGCCGCCGCTGTACACGTCGGCGGTATCGATCAGATTGATCCCGGCCTCCAGGGCGGCGTCGACGATGGTGGTGACCTCGTCCTGGGTGGTGCGCCCGATCCTGCCGAAGTTCATCGCGCCGAGCGCGAGGGCGCTGACCTGCACACCGGTACGGCCCAAGGTGCGGTACTGCATGACGTGTCTCCTCGTTTGCGGGTGGAACGTGCCGACGATGCGCGGCTCGAGTGTCGGGCCCGCGCTCGGCATCACGAGCAAAGCGGAACCCCGTTCCGGAACGATACGGAACGCGGTTCCGCTTGGCAAGTGCGAAGACGGCGGAGGAGGGAGGAGGCACGTGAACGACGGCCAGGCGGCGGCCGGGGTGTACGGGCCGGCCCAAGCGGAACTCGAGCGCGGAGCCGACACCTCCGCAGCGACGCGGGTAGCGATCCTCGGCTGCGACGCACGACGACCGGCCGAAATCGTCATGCAGGTCCGCGCCGGCCGCACGGCCGGCCGTGACCCGCTTCGTCCGTGATCAGTTGCCGTGCGGGTCGGGCGACCAGGTCCAGTCGCGTACTTCGGGCATGTCCTCGCCGTGTTCGAGGATCCAGGTGCGGTGCCGGGTTCGGGCGTCGAGCATGCTCTGGCGCACCGTCGCGGCGCGCGTACCCAGGCCGGGGACGCGGTCGATCACGTCGATCACGCGCTGGTAGCGGTCCATGTCGTTGAGCACGACCATGTCGAAGGGGGTCGTCGTGGTGCCGTACTCCTTGTATCCGCGCACGTGCAGGTGGTCGTGGTTGTGCCGGCGGTAGGCGAGACGGTGGATCAGCCACGGGTAGCCGTGGTAGGCGCAGATCACCGGGACGTCGGTGCCGAACAGCGCGTCGTAGTCGGTGTCGGGCATGCCGTGCGGGTGCTCGCTCGCGGGGAGCAGTCGCATCAGGTCGACCACGTTGACCACGCGCACCCGCAACTCGGGCAGGTGTCGGCGGATCAGGTCGACGGCGGCGAGCGTCTCCAGGGTGGGGACGTCGCCGGCGCAGGCCAGCACGACCTGGGGGCGGCCGTCGTCGTTGGATGCCCACTCCCACACGCCGGCGCCGCGGGTGCAGTGCAGGACCGCCTCGTCCATGGTGAGCCAGTCGGGGTTGGGCGTCTTGCCGGCGACGATCACGTTCACCAGGCCGCGACTGCGCAGTGCGTGATCGCCCACCGACAACAGGGTGTTGGTGTCCGGCGGCAGGTAGACGCGGACGACCTCGGGGCGCTTGTTGATCACGTGGTCGACGAAGCCGGGGTCCTGGTGCGAGAAGCCGTTCTGGTCCTGGCGCCACACGTGGGAGGTGAGCAGGTAGTTCAGCGACGCGATCGGTGGCCGCCAGTCGATCTCGCGCGAGGCGTGCAGCCACTTGGCGTGCTGGTTGAACATCGAGGACACGATGTGCGTGAACGCCTCGTAGCACGAGAAGACGCCGTGGCGCCCGGTCAGCAGGTAGCCCTCCAACATGCCCTGGCAGGTGTGTTCGGAGAGGATCTCCACGACCCGGCCGTCCGGGGCGAGGTGGGTGTCGAGGTCGGTGATCGGCTCCTGCCATGCCTTGGCGGTCGCGCCGTAGACCGCGCCGAGCCGGTTCGACTCGGTCTCGTCGGGGCCGAACAGCCGGAAGTCGCGGCGGGACGCGGTGCGGGCGAAGACCTCGCGCAGGTACTCGCCGAGCGCGCGGGTGGGTTCGGACGAGGACGCGCCGGGTTCGGTCACCTTGACCGCGAAGTCCTGGAGGTCCGGCAGCGGCAACTCCCGGAGCAGCGTGCCGCCGTTGGCCTGCGGTACCGCGCCCAGACGGGTGTCGCCGGCGGGCACGTTGGCGAGCACGATCGGGGTCGGGCGGCCTTGCGGGTCGAAGAGTTCGTCCGGGCGGTAGGAGCGCAGCCACGTCTCCAGCAGGGCCAGGTGTTCCGGGTTCTCGCGCACGCCGGAGAGCGGGACCTGATGCGAGCGCCAGGTGCCCTCGACGGGCACGTCGTCCACGGTGTGTGGTCCGGTCCAGCCCTTGGGAGTGCGCAGCACGATCATCGGCCACCTCGGGCGCCCCTGCGCGGTTGCCTTGAACTCGGCGATCTCCTCCAGTGATTCCTCCAGCGCAGCGGCGAACGCCGCGTGTACGCGCGCGGGTTCGTCGCCTTCGACGTGGATGGGGCGCCATCCGTACCCGGTGAGCAACGCGTCGAGTTCCTCGCGCGGCATCCGGGCGAGCAGCGTCGGGTTGGCGATCTTCCAGCCGTTCAGGTGCAGGATCGGCAACACCGCGCCGTCGGTGCGCGGGCTGAGGAACTTGTTGCCGTGCCAGGACGCGGCGAGCGGCCCGGTCTCGGCCTCGCCGTCGCCGATCACACACGCGACGACCAGGTCCGGATTGTCGAACGCGGCGCCGAACGCATGCGAGAGGCTGTAGCCGAGTTCGCCGCCCTCGTGGATCGAGCCCGGCACGCCGGGCGCGATGTGGCTGGGCACGCCGCCCGGATAGGAGAACTGGCGGAACAGCGCGACCATGCCTGCGGCGTCGCGGGAGACGTTCGGGTAGCGCTCGCTGTAGGTGCCGTCCAGCCACGACGCGGCGAGGGCGGAGGGGCCGCCGTGTCCGGGGCCGGTGACGTGCAGGGCGTGCGTACCGCGTTCGCGGATCACCCGGTTCAGGTGCGCGTAGATCAGGTTCAGACCGGGGGAGGTGCCCCAGTGCCCGAGCAGGCGCGGTTTGATGTGCTCGGGGCGCAGCGGTTCGGTCAGGAGCGGATTGCCGCTCAGGTAGATCTGTCCCACCGCGAGATAGTTCGCCGCCCGCCACCAGGCATCCACCGTCGTCAGGTCGGGATCTTCGGGAATCGCCATCGTCATCGGTCTTCCTCTCGTGGGTCGCCGGAACTCCGCTCGTTCCCACACTCACGTCCCTCACGCGCCCGGTGAAGGGCCGAACGGCCCTATGGGACCGGGCCGCCGGGCACGCCGCCGGCGGGGGAACGCAGGTGCTCGCGTCGACTCAGGACCAGCCGGCGGACGGCGCCGTCCACCGGGGTCGGGCCTTCCTGGGTCGACTCCTACCGGCACGCAGTGATGTCCCGGAGCAGGGCGCGACGGCGGTCGAGCCGGCGACCCTGGCCATTGCGAGCCTGACCGCGAGCGACCGGGAAGCCCTGGAACCGGCGATCGGCAGTCGGCCGAATTCCGCGTGGTGGCCGGTCTGACCATCGGGGCTCCACAGCATTACGGCATCGGACTCCCGAAGGGTCATCGCGGCGACTGCCGACACCTGAAGACGATCGTCAAGCGCTACGTGGAAAGCAGCACCTGGATCGCGGACGTCCAGATCTCGCTGCCGCAGATACCCGCACAGGATCCCGGCTGGATCAACCAGCACAAGCCGAATGCCGCAGCCATCGACGCACGCTCGTGCCGCGACACGACAAGCCCGTGACTGCCACCGCAAGCCCGTGATCGCCGCCGGAGCACGTGGCCGCCGCCGGAACACGTGGCCGGCGGTGCCGGGGCCGCCGCGGCGGTATCCGCGGACCCGGGGCGGGCCGCCGCGAACGGTGGCAGGGCCGGAGGCTCAGGATCGTGATCCCGGAATCGACGGACCGGCGAAGCCCGTCCGCGCCGCTCCGATAACATCATCCGACCCACGACGGTCACACCAAGCGCCTGCCCTCACCAGAAATCCATGCAAACCGGCGCAAAAGGTGATCATTTACTAAAATCCAACAAAGCGGCCAAGCAATTGATATCCATGACAGTGCGAACCCTTTCGCGAATAAGTCGCAGGACCATGACCGCCGTGCGGCGTCGGTCGCGGGCGATTCTGTGGGCCGCAGCAGGTGTGGCGGCCCTCGCGTTCCTGGTCACCCTGGAGATCGTCGCGCGTCACCACGGCCAACCGGGGCCGATCACCAATCAGACGCGCGAGGTGATATTCGCCCCCAGTTCGGGGCCGCTGCTGTATGCCGGCCTGGCGTTGACGATGGTGGTGCTCACCTGGCGACAACGGTTCATCGCGGCCGGTGTCGCGATCGGCATCGACGTCGTTTTCTGGCCGGTGCGGTGGCTGCTCGACGCCAGGATGAACTTCGGCAACGGCGCATTGTGGGTGATCCTGGGCTGCGCCGTCATCGCCGTCACGCGCCGCACCGGCCGGGAACGCGTCCTGCTGCTGAAGGGCGCCGGGCTGGGACTGCTGCTGGTGGCAGGCCACAAGACGGGCGACACCTGGTTGCACATCACGTCGATGACCCGCCCGAACGTGCTCGACCAGTACGTGGCGACCGCCGATCACGCACTGGGTGACCCGTCGTGGCTGGTGGGCCGAGCGGTCGAGGCCACCGGCCCGGCCGGCGCCCACCTCCTCGGCGGCATCTATGGCCAACTCCCGCTGGCGGCGGCCATCGTCGCGCTGTACCAACTACGCCACGTGGCGGTCCAGCGCCGCTTCCCGGGCCATCACCTGGTGCGCACCTTCCTGGTCATCGGCCTGCTCGGACCGAGCATCTACATGATCTTCCCGGTGGTCGGACCGGTCTTCGCCTACGGCGCGGACGGCGGGCACTGGGCGATGGCCAACCTGTGGCCGGACACCGCAGCGCCGATCGGCACCCCGCGCCCGATCCGGTTCGACGAGATCACCCCCCGCAACTGCATGCCCAGCCTGCACACGGCGTGGGCCACCACGATCTTCGTCCATTCCCGCAGCGGCTCGTGGTTCTTCCGATTCGCCGGAACGTTCTGGCTGATCGGCACGCTCGCGGCCACGCTGGGATTCGGCTACCACTACGGCGTGGACCTCGTGGCCGGCGTGGTGTTCGCGCTCACGATCGAGGCGGCCATGCGCGCGTTCGACCGCGGCTGGGACCGGCGCGGAGTCCTGCTGGTCACCTACGGCACGACGGTCTTCGCCGTGCTCCTGGTGTCGTACCGCTATCTGCCGGTGGAGATGGCCGAACATCCGTGGGTATTCGGGCCACTGCTCATTCTGGCCATGACCTCGGTCATCCACTGCTACATACGAACCACCAGACTGTGGAACCCGAACGCCACACCGGCAAAGCGCCCCGAACCCCAACTACTCCTCCCTGCGTGACAGCCGAACGCCGGGCATGCGCACGGGCGTGTTCACGGGCTTTCTGCGGACGCAAGGCGAGGGTGTCCAGTCTCGCTGTGTGAAGACGGGTTGGACACCCTCGCCGCCTCGCCGCCTCGAACCAGAGTTCACGTCCGGCCAGAGCACGGGAGGTGCTGCTGAGCCTGACTCCGGTTTGTGCGAAGTCTCGCGCGCGGTGAGAGAGTTCGGCAACATGGGGTGACCAGCGAGTGACCGAGGGGGCGCTTGTGAGCGGGGTCCGGAAGCCCACGAGGAGCCGGAGGGGCGACCCGAGTCTCGCCGGCTCGGCCCGACCGGATTGGCGCAAGAGCACGTACAGCTCTGCCCAGGGATGTTGCGTCGAGGTCGCATCGATTTCGCTTCGAGTCGGTCTTCGTGACTCGAAGCGATACCGATCCGGGATCATGTTGTTCGGCACGCAGGCGTGGCTGGGCTTCCTGTCGTCCGTGCGAATGCCGATCACCGTCATGGACCGTCCGTGAACGACTCGTTCGTCGTGGCGATCGTCGGAGTGGTCGGTACGCTCGCCGCCGGCGTCTTCGCGCAGCTCGGAGCGACGAAATCCAAGATCATCGAACTTCGCCATGCAGAGCGGATGCATGCCGACGCCGAGGCTGCGAACGCACGTCGTGCGCACCTGGAGGCCCGCCGACAGGCGTATGGGGACCTGAACCAGGCGCTTCGCGACAAGTACACGCACCTGTTGCAGCATTGGCGGACCCTGAAGGGAAACCGCTCGGTCGAGCCGTCGCATATCCAGATCGAGGACGAGTCCGAACGCGAGCTGAGAGCTGCCTACGCGAAGGCGCAGATGATCGCCGCCGACGACGTCATAGAGCTGGTGGGACCGCTCGTCGCACGGCTGTACCTGGTGCACCGGGTCCTGCGGCAACACGACGGAGGCGAGACGCCGGATGAGGACCTCGACGCCCTGAGGAAGCACCTGGACAGGGCCAGCGAGATGTTGTACGAGGTACGTCAAACGATGCGGCGGGATCTGGGCATCACCGAACTCCCGCTCGACCGCCCCCCGGACTACGGGTCCGTAACCCCGTAGCGCCGACGAGAAACACGAGTCGGATGAACTCGACGCCCTGGTGTCGGCGCAGGCCGACTGGACCAAGCCCACACCCGCGGCGGGGTGGACGATCGCGCACCAGATCGCCCATCTTGCTTCCGCCGATGCGAACGTTCAGGGCAGTGCCCTCGACTTCTGCGTTCGAGTCACCCGACGCAGGTCTCAAGCCGAGACCGACCTCACGGTGGTCGGTGCGGACGCGTAGACGTGGCTGGAGAACGCACGCGTTTTCCTCTGAAAGGTCGGTGGCGGACCGGCCCGAGTGTCGGTGGGCCGGCGCGGTTCGACCGGTGCCACTTGCCGGCCCGTCCTCAGTCGCCGGCCGGACTCGGCGGCCCGTCGCGGAGTACGCCGCGCACCGTGTCGAGGGGTACGCCCGGATCGAACTCCGGCATCCACCAGGTCGCGCCGGCTGCGGCGTAGGGGAGTGGGTCGGCGTCGAAGGGCAGGCTGACGGCGATCTCGTACGGTCCGCTCGCGCCCGGTCGGAGCCCGGCGAAGGTGGCGACGACCTCGGCGAGTTGGTCCGGGTGCTCGAGACCGACCGGGAAGAAGCCGTCGAGCCGGGCGGCCCGGCGGATCGGCTTGAGGTTGCCCGGGAACCCGGCGGCCCACACCGGCACACCGGGCCGCTGAACCGGCCGCGGAAGGAACGTGATGTCGTCCACCGTGTAGTGCTCACCGCGATGGCGCACCGGCTCGCCGGACCAGGCGGCGGCCAGGATCGCCAATGACTCGTCGAGCATTTGCCCGCGCCGCCGGTCGTCGATCTGCTCGCCGGTCTTGGACAGCTCCCCGCCGAACCGGTCGCTGCCGAGGCCGACGCCGAGGGTGAGCCGGCCGTCGCTGAGCCGATCCAGCGTCGCCGTCTCCCGCGCGACCTTGGCCGGTCGTCGACGGGCGAGCGGCGACACCATCGGGCCGAGCCGCAGCCGCTCGGTCGCGGTCGCGATCGCCGTCAGCGCGATCCACGGGTCGGCGACCTGTCGGACCGGCGCCCGCCAGCACAGGTGATCCCACACGAAGCAGCCGTCCCACCCGGCTTCCTCCGCTTCGGCGGCGAGGCGTGCGACCACGCGCGGATCGGCGAGGTCGTCGAAGAGCGGCAGCCAAAGTGCGGACCGTAGCCGGTTCATCGGCGGTCCCCTTTCGTGAGCGGCATCAGGACGGATGTGAAGTCGTCGCACACCCGGACCGGGACCGGGACCGATGCGAAGTCGTCCCACGCCGGCACCCGGGCCCACGTGCAGTCGCCCCACACCCGCACCCGCGACGACGTGCGGTCGTCGTACCTCGGCCTCGGCAGGTCATTTCCCGTGAGTTCCTCCGGCGTCGTCACGTGGTCGGCCGGGCTTCGGAGATCGAAAGGATTGCCGGAATCGCGATGTCCCAGAGCTCCGGCGGCGGCATCTGGTGCCCCATGCCCCGGAGCGGGACGAGCCGTGCTCCCGGGATCTCCCGGGCCAGCGCCTCGCCGTGCCCGTACGGGAACAGCGGGTCCGCGGTGCCGTGCAACACCAGCGTGGGTGCCGTGATCTCACCGAGGCGGTCGCGGACGGGCTCGCCGCCGTCCAGCCGCCAGTGGTTCTGTGCCGACGCCAGGGCCGGGCTGCGGTCCCAGGCGCGGCCGACGACGCGGCGTACCCGCTCCTCGTCGACGGGGATGGTGCCCGCGAAGGTGCGCTCGCCGGCGGTGTAGTACGCGATGACCGCCTCGCGGTCGGACCAGTCGGGCGCCTCGTCGCCACCCTCGGCGAACTGCTCCGCCAACTCCTTGCTCATCGGCGGCAGGTCGGGGTGGGCGGCCCCGCCGGCCCCGCCCGGGCTGGTGGCGACGAGCGTCAGGGACGCGACCCGCTCGGGGTGGAGCACGGCCAGGTGCTGGGCGATGTCGCCGCCCATGGAGACACCGACGATGTGGGCGACCGCGATGCCGAGGGCGTCGAGCAGGCCGACGGCGTCGTCGAGCAGGGCGTCGCTTCCGTAGGGCGGCTCGCCGGGCGGGAAGGTCGTGGAGCGGCCGGTGTCCCGGGTGTCGTACCGGATGACGTGCCGCCCGCCGGCGGCGAGG
The DNA here is from genome assembly GCF_055557415.1 of Embleya sp. L77. Taxonomy (NCBI): domain Bacteria; kingdom Bacillati; phylum Actinomycetota; class Actinomycetes; order Kitasatosporales; family Streptomycetaceae; genus Embleya; species Embleya sp. L77. The sequence continues at coordinate 483,926 of NZ_CM145710.1, read as the reverse complement.
CCCGCGCAGAACTCGTCGTCCCACCAGTCCATCGACGCCTCGGCGCCGCCGATGAGCAGCAGGGCGGGTGCGGCCGGGTCGCCGAAGGTCTGGGCGCAGAGCTCGATGCCATTGACCCGGAGAAGTTGCTCGTCGTGTGCTTGCGAAGAAGTCATGTCCGGAACGCTAGAGCCCGCGACTCCATCGTGAAAAGCGATGATTCCCGATCGATTCGATTGCCTGTGCCAATGGTCGTCGTTACGCTGGCACGTGTGATCGACGTGGAGTTGCGCCACCTGGCGGCGATGGTCGCCATTGCCGAGGAGGGCTCGTTCGGTCGGGCGGCCGTCCGTCTCGGGTACACCCAGTCGACGGTGAGCCAACGGATCGCCGCGTTGGAAAGGGCCGTCGGCGGCCCGGTGTTCGAACGGCCGGGCGGTCCCAAGCCGGTACGGCTGACCCCACTCGGCTCCGTGGTCCTGGGCCAGGGCCGCGAACTGCTGGCGAAGGCGGAGGCGTTGGCCTACGCCGTGGATCGGTTCAAGGCCGGAGACGGCCGGATCGACATCGGCACGTTCCAGAGCGTGTCCACCGTGATCCTGCCGTCGGTGGTGAGCCGCCTGCGAGCCGAGCACCCCGGCTGCGACATCAGATTGTTCGAGGAGGAGCCGGAGCAGCCGCGGATCGGTGACCTCGACCTGCTGTTCTACGACGGACGCATCGACGGCGACGTCGAGCACGTCAAGCTGCTCGACGATCCATACCTGCTGGTGGCAGGCGCCGGCGCCTTCCCCGACGGTCCGGTGCCGCTGGAACGCCTCGACGGCGCACCGATGGTGGCCTGGCCGCTGACCTGCGACCAGCCCTCGATGGAACAGGCGATCGCCCGCAGCGGCGCCCGCCCGCAGGTCGTGTTCCGCACCGCGGTCAACGACGCCCTGTTGTCGATGGTGCGAGCAGGCATGGGATCGGCGGTGCTGCCCTGGCTGGCCATCACCGGTCCCGGCGTCCCGTCCGACGACAGGTTCCGCGTGCACCGGCTACGGCCATCCCTGCCGGCGCGGGAGATCCACCTGCACTGGCGGGCCGGGCGCACCCACTCGCCACTCGCCGCCCGGGCGATCGAGATCGCCGTCGAGGTCGTGGCCGAACTCGCGCCGCCGCCGGCCGGTGCTTGACGCGCGCGAAGGTCGCTCGCGCGGAAGGTTACTTGCTGGAAGGTCGCTCGCGCCGAAGGTCACTCGCGCGGAAAGTCGCTCGCGCCGAAGGTCGTGTGCGGGGCGCCCGAGCGTCGGTGGGCGTGGATAGCATCCCGGGCCATGACCATCAGATTGACCGATGCCGAGATCGATTACCTGGCTTTCCGGTTCGACGTGATGTCCCCGGGAGCGTGGGATCGGAGCGCGGTGGAGTGCGCGATCGACGGCCTGGGATGGACGTTGCACTCCGCGGAGCGCCACGGGTTGTCCTTCGCCGGGCCGTTGCCGGGCGGGTGGAGTCACGCCTACCGGGGCCATGTCCTCGGATCGCCGCAGGAGGGTTGCTTCACCTCGCTGGAGTGCGACCTGGCCTGCACCGAGGATGTCGCCGTTCTGGAAGCGGTGTTCACGGCGGCGAGGAAGGCGGTCGAGGCGCGCCGGGGGCCGGCGCCGATTCGACGCGGGCCCGGTCCGGTGTTGCGCTGGCGCCGTGAGGACACCCTCATGGAGGTCGAGTGGAGCGGGCGGCGGGTGCTGTTGCGGCTGCTCGCGGCGAGGGTGGTCGAGAAGCACGAGTACGAGCTTGCCGGGAGAAATGAACGCGACGAGTGCGTCGCCGAACTCGGGGTGTGGCAGGCGTACATCCTCCGCCACCCGGACATGAAGGGCGCGTTCGAACCCCGCGGTCGCCGGCCCGAGACCTGGGAGGAACTCGGCCGGTGGCTGAGCGAGACGTTGGCGGCGCTGCTGACGGACCTGGGCCGGCTGGACGACCAACTGGACTTGGTGATCAGGCCGGCCGACGACGACCAACGGTTCGTGCAATTCTCCTGCGACGCCGAGGAGTTGCACTTGGAGGCGGGCGGCGGGACGTTCGAGCCGCCGGGGCAGACGCAACCGGGCCGGCTGCCCGGTGCCGGGGTCAAGGGGCGCTACGAAATCCGCATCCCGAACCCCCGACCCGATGACGCCGAGCCCGCCGCCCGGGCATTGCTGCACGCCCTGCGCGCGCAGAACGTGAACCTGGAGGATCTGGGCCACGAGGCATGGCTGCGGAGGAGCGACTACGCGACGAACCTGCACGGACTGGGCCTCGTGGAACTGTGACAGGGGGAACGCCCCGTGCCCGGTCGATGCGGGACCGGGACGGGGGCAGAACGGGCCGAGCCGGTGCGGTGGTCGTTGCCTCAGTGGCCGGGAAGTCTGCTGACCAGGGCGGTCATCGCCGCGACCGCCTCCACGTCCGTGAGCCCCTGCCCCTCGCACAGCGACCGCCACGTCGGGAAGGCCGCCGCGTGGGCCGCCAGCGCCCGGCGTAGCCGCCGCTCCCGGCGGCCCCGGTCGGCGAAGGCCGACGCCAGTACCTCGACCTGCTGCCGCTCGCCGGCCTGCCGTGCCTCGCGGATCGGCGCCGGTATCGCGTCGAGATCGCGGTGGACCAGTGCGAGCATCTGCGCGCCGGAACGGTAGAACCGGTACAGGTCCGTCAGGCCCGTCCGCAGTCGCTCGGTGGGGGTGGGGATCAGCGCCCATCGGTCGGGGCGCGGCAGGGGCCGGCGCGCGAGCCAATCCTGCGAGCAGGCGGCGAACAGTGCCGCGTCGTCGGGGAAGTGCCGGTAGACGGTGAGCCGGGTGACGCCCGCCCGTTCGGCGATCGCGGCGATGCTGGTCGCGGCGGGCCCGACGGTGCCGTGCAGGTGGACGGCGGCGTCGACGATCCGCTGCCGGGTCTCGCCGATCTGTTCGGCGCGGCGGGTCATGGTGTACGACCGCGATTTCGGAGAACGGTCCTGTTCACTCAACTGTTGACACCCCCCGCGCACCGGCGCAGACTCGAATTCGAGAGAACACCAGTGTATCGGTAAATCTCTGAAGGAGGCCGCAACCATGAGCGGCATCACGCAGGCACCGCACCTGACCGTCGTCCGGCCCGGCGAAGGCGCCGAGGCAGACCTCGGCAGCATCGGCGTGGCCTTCAAACTGTGGGGCCGGGACACCAACGGCAGCGTCTCGATCGTCGAGCACCCGTTCCCGGTCGGCGCGCTCGTCCCGCCGCACCTGCACACCCGCGAGGACGAGTACTCCATCGTGACCGAGGGTGAGATCGGCTTCCGTTCCGGCGACCGCGAGGCCGTCCTGGGCGCGGGCGGCTACATCACCAAGCCGCGCGGCGAACTGCACACCATGTGGAACGCCGGCCGGACCCCCGCCCGGATGATCGAGGTCATCAGCCCGGCCGGGTTCGAGCACTTCTTCCGCGAACTCGCCGAACTGGTCGCCGACGGCCCGCCCGCCCCCGACGCCGTCTTCGCGCTCGGCGCCGCGTACGGCCTCGAGTTCGGCCGCCCCGACTGGCTGCCGGACGTCATCGCCCGCTACGACCTCACTCCGCCACCCGGCGCGTGACCGGCGGCAGGTCGGGCGACGGCGCCGAGGCGCCGTGCGGCTCGCCGATCAAGGACGCCGGGTGATCGGGGGCGCGGGGTGGGGCGACGCACGCGCGACTCGGAGGTGTCTCCACCCGTGGCAGCGCGGGACATGCTTCGAGATGAGGATTGCCTCCCTCGATAGGGGTCGGGATGGCATCCGTTGGCCGGGGACGAGCGTTCGTCCCCATAGGGTCGGCGGATGGCGAAGTATTTCGATGTGCACCCCGAGAACCCCCAGCAGCGCACCATCGGCAGTGTGGTCGACCTGATCCGCTCCGGATCGCTCGTCGCGTACCCGACGGATTCCTGTTTCGCATTGGGATGCGGATTGGGCAACCGTGACGGCATCGGCCGGATCCGGGCCATCCGCAACCTCGACGACCGGCATCACTTCACCCTGGTGTGCGAGAGCTTCGCTCAACTGGGCCGATTCGTGTACCTGGACAACGACGTGTTCCGTGCCATCAAGGCATCGACGCCCGGTCCCTACACCTTCATCCTCCGCGCGACGTCCGAGGTGCCGAAGCAACTGTTGCACCAGAAGAAGAAGACGGTCGGCGTCCGGATCCCCGATCACGCCGTCACCCGGGCCCTGCTCGCCGAACTCGGCGAGCCGATCCTGTCCAGCACGCTGCTCCTGCCCGGCGAGGAGGAGCCGATGACACAGGGCTGGGAGATCAAGGAACGACTCGACCACGTGGTGGACGCCGTGGTGGACTCGGGCGATTGCGGAACCCGGCCGACCACGGTCATCGACTTCTCCGGCGACGAGGTCGAGATCGTACGCCGAGGAGCGGGTGACACCGCGCGGTTCGAGTAGCGGCCGGATCTCGGGCGAGGACGCCGGCGCCCGGGTCGAGCCGCCGACCCGGGCCCGAGCGTCGGCGGCGGGCCCGAACCGGCCACCTTGACCCGGCGGGTCAGCCGGCGCGGCACAACGCCGTCGAGGAGCCGGACTCGGTAGTGGGCGACCCGGGTGTCGTCCGGTTCGAGTCGTTTGGCAGGTACACGACGAAGTGCCACTGTCCGTCCTGCAGTTCCGTGTACCGCAGGTCCGGCAACGCCGCGTACAGGGCCTTGCGCGCGGCCTGGTTCCCGACCTGGATCTGGGCGTGCAACACGCGCACCGCGGACGCCCGGGCCAGCGACGCGACTTCCCGGACCAAACGCGTGCCGAGGCCGATTCCCTGGTACCGGTCGCAGACCAGGGCGGCGATGTCGGCGTGGCCGGGATCGTTGTTCAGTCCGTACTCGGCCCAGCCCACGATGCGGCCTCCGCTCTCGGCCACGTACGCGTTCCAGGTGCGCTGCGCCCGGCCTTCGATGATCCGGGCCCGGTACCAGCCGGGGATCGTGCTGCACGGCACGCCGAACCGCAGGGCGAGCGCGTGCCGTGAGATGCCGGCGGCGGCCCGGTCGAGCCTGTCGATGTCGTCCGCTCGCCACGAGCGCAGATGCATGGTGTCGGACGCAAACACGGTGGTCACGGTGATCAGCTCCGGGTGCGGCCGGTGATGCCGAAGGCGGTGGCGGCGGACCCGGCGGCGGTGGCGGCGATGAACCACCAGGCGTGCCGGAAGGTGTGCGCCGGATCGGGTGCGGTGCCGGCCGTGCCGAGGACGGCGACCAGGATGGCGACGCCGAGGACGTAGCCGAGTTGGCGGCTGGTGTTGACCACGGCGCTGCCGGTGGCGGCCTGGGCGCCGGGCAACTGCGCGGTGGCCTGGGAGAGCATGACGGGCAGGGCCAGGCCGATGCCGACACCGATGACGAGCCATCCCGGCAGGATCTGCGTCGCGTACCGGGTATCGGAGGACGCACCGGCGGCCAGCAGCAAGGCACCGGCGGCGAACAGCAGATTCCCCGCCGCCACCAGGGCTCCGGCCGGAATGCGCGTGGCCAGACGCCGGCCGACGGCCGCGAACAGCGGCACCATCAGCGGGCCCGGTGCGATGGCCAGGCCGGCGACCAGGGTGGAGTAGCCGGCGGGCCCCTGCAGCCACAGCACCACGGACGGGAAGACCGCGCCGAAGGCGGTGCAGAACATCAATACCGTGATGTTGGCCCAGACGAATGCCGGTGTCCGGAACAGGGCCGGATCCACGACCGGTGCCGGGTGACGCAGGATGCGAACGACGAACACCGCGATACCGACGGCGGCGAGCGCGAAGGTGCCGACGGTCGCCGCTCCGGTCCACGCCCACTCCTGGCCCTTGACCAGGGCCAGCGAGACCGCGCCGAAGGCGACGATCAGCGCCGCCGTGCCGAGCGGGTCCGGCATGCGTACGGCCGAGGTGTCGCGCAGGTCGGGGAGCACACGGCGGGCCGCCAGGAACGCCGCCACGCCGACCGGGATGTTGATCAGGAACACCCAGCGCCAGGACAGCTCCACCAGGCCGCCGCCGACCACCGGGCCGACCGCGGCCGCGAACGAGCTGGTGGTGGCCCAGATCCGGACCGCTCCGGTCCGGCGCGCCGCCGGCAGCACGGTGAGCAGCAGTCCGAGACCGGCCGGGGTGAGCACGGCCGCGCCGACCGCCTGCACCCCGCGGAAGAACACCAGCGACCACAACTCCGGTGCCAAGGCGCAGGCGGCGCTCGCCGCGGTGAACAAGGCCAGTCCGGCGAGGAACGCCGGTTTGCGTCCGTACCGGTCGGCGAGGCGCCCGGCCGGGACCAGCAGCGCGGCGTAGACGATGGCATAGGCGTTGAGGACCCAGCTCAGGTCCGCGAGCGGGGCGCCGAATTCGGTGCCGATGTCGGTGAAGGCGACGTTGACCACGAACACGTCGAGCATCGCCATGAACGCCGCGGAGCACACGACGAACGTGATCGCCGACGGTCTACCGGGGTCCTGTCGCACGCCCTCGGCGGGTGGTGCGGTCTGAGCGGTCATGGGTAATCCCCTCGCGATTCGTGCCGGATGTCCTGGCTGATCCGGGTGTCCCGGATGTGCTGGGTGGCCTGGATGTCCGGTCAAAGGCAGCGCTCTTCCACCCATTGCCGGAGTGGGAGGCAGGATCTAACTATCCCGGAGTATAGGTAGAGGGGGTCTGGCTATACAAGGATCAAGTCGGAGCGGATATCATGGGGCCATGCCGGTTGTCATGGAGGGCGCGCTTGCCGACCTCGGCGCGTGGAAGACGGATCACTGCTCACTGGTCAAGGCGCTGGAGGTGGTCGGAACCCGCTCCGCGCTGCTGATCCTGCGCGAGGCGTGCTACGGCACGACCCGATTCAGCGGCTTCGCCGGCCGAATCGGTATCACCGACCGCGCCGCCGCCCAGCAACTGCGGCGCCTGACCGAGGCCGGCCTGCTCGCCAAGCGCCCCTACCGGGAGGACGGCGGCCGCACCCGCGACGAATACGTGCTCACCGAGATGGGCCGCGACCTGTTCCCGGTGATCGTGGCCCTGATGCAATGGGGTGACAAGCACCTGCAGGACGGCACGGCACCGCTGCACTACATCGACCACGAGACCGGCGTCCCGGTCCACGTCGAACTCCGCAGCGAAACCGGCGACATCCTCGAACTGGAACAGGTCGGCGTCCGAAAGAACCCCGCATGGCGGGCACCGAAGCCGCCGCGGCAACCGGACACCGCTTCCTGACCTCCCGCACGCTCCACCGCCGGGCGCAGGGCCACAGGCAGGGACCGGGCGATACAAGGGCGCGTCCTCGTGACCGTGGCAGCCGGTCCGCTCAACCGACGGGGCAACCCTTCCCGCTTACAACGCTGTTGGGCCCCTGAGCCTCGCGCACGCCGACCGGGGGATCGACATCAGGCGCCAAAGGGCTTTCGACGACGGCCAAAGTCGGCGTCGTCGCGACGCGCCGAGCCCGTCGAGACACCGGTCCATCGAGCGCGGGCGGTTAGACCCGCCCAGGTCCGTCAGCACCCTCATGTCTCTTGCGTGCCCCGAACCGTGAACTCCACGCACGCCGCCCGCAGGCGGGCCACGCAGGTCCGCGGGTTCGTGATTGCGGGTTGCATGTCGGCAGGCGGCCGTTCTTGGTGACACTCCCGAGCCGGTCGGCGCCGGCTCGACCCACCAAGACCGCCGACGCGCGCTAGCTCGGACGGACTGTGGCCTCGATGTGGGCGAGTTGAGCGGCGAGGATTTCTTCGAATGCGGCGCGGCGGTCCTCCCCGAGGGGGCGCACGTCGCGGGCGAAGTGGGTCAGGGCCGGGAAGCGTTCGGGGTCGGCGCCCAGTACCGCCACGCGGAACAGCTCCATGCCCTGTTCGTACTCTTCGGGGGTGACCGTGTCGATCCCGGCTTCGGCGGTGATCAACGCGGCGATGAGGACCGCGATCCGGTGATAGCGCACCGGGATTTCCGCGTCGGGCAGTCCCGACGCGCGCAGGGCCTGGAGCACCTCTTCCATGACCAGTCGGGAACCGGTGCCGCTCGACGCGTAGCGTCCCCAGACCGCGGCGAGCTGGGGCTGCTGTCCGAAGGCGGCTCTCAGGCGTAGGGCCAGCGACGTGATGCGCTGCTTCCAGTCGCCCTCGGGGTGGTGGCCGTCCATGGCGGCGAGAAGGATCCGGTCGGCGACCGCGCGCAGCAGTTCGGTCTTGCTGCGGAAATGCCGGTACAGGCTGGACGAATCGGTCCCGAGGGTCGCGGCCAACTTGCGCACGCTGAACGAATCCGCGTCGCTCGTGCGCAGCAAATCCGCTGCCGTGTCCAGGATTTCTTCGGTGGACCAACGCCTTCGGCCTGCCATCTCGTTCCTCTCGCCGGATCTCAGCCTAACGTATGCACTTGGTGTTGCACGCACCGCGTGCATAATGAGGACATGAGCATGCCGGGTGGTCGGCATGCCACTCGTGCCCTGCGGTGTGGGCCAGGCGACCGACGCGGCGCCCACCCGGGGGAATACGAAAGGACGCACGACGTGAACAACCCACTGGATTCCGCAGCGTTGAACGCAGCCATCGAGAACGTCCACCGCGCCGGCGTTCCGGGCCTGTTCGCCGAGGTACGCGACGGCAACCGGATCTGGCGCGGTGCCGCCGGGGTTGCCGACGTCGCCACCGGCCACCCCGTTGCCGCCGACATGCGGCACCGCGTCGGCAGTTGCACCAAGACCTTCACCGCCGCAGCGGTCCTGCAACAGGTCGAGAGCGGTCGGATCGGGCTCGACACACCGATCGGCCGGTACCTTCCGAAGCTGGTACCCGGGGAACGCGGTGACGCGATCACGGTACGGATGCTGATCAACCACACGAGCGGCCTCGCCGAGTACCTCCCGTACGCCTACCCCTCCCTCAAGGCGTTCCCCGTCATCGCGGACACCGGACCCCAGAGCCTGGACGACCACCGGTTCACGCGATTCCACGCCACCGAGCTGATCGGGATGGGGGTCTCCGCACCCGCCGTCGGCGCAGTGGGCGGCACCCCCGGGGTGTACTCCAACACCAACTACCTGCTTCTCGGGCAACTCCTGGAACAGGTGACCGGAACGACGGCCGAGGACTGCATCACCCGGAACGTCATCGAGCGGGCCGGGCTCCAGGACACCGCCTTCCCCGACGGACTGCACGTCCACGGGCCGCACTCGCTGCTCTACGAGGCGTGGTTCGGCATGATCGACCCGCCGCGCGACTACAGCGTCTACGACATGTCGTGGGTGGGCCCCGCGGCTTCGCTGATCTCGACCGTCGCGGATCTCAATCGCTTCTTCGGCATGCTGCTTGCCGGCGAGATCGTCGACCGGTCGTCGCTGGCGCAGATGCAGCGCACCGTCCCGATCATTTCCCAGGAGGGCAAGCCGATCGACTACGGCCTCGGTCTGTACCCGATGCAGATCCCCGGCGGCGGTGCCGTTTGGGGCCACGGCGGCACGGTCTGGGGTGGTGGAACGATCGCGATGATCGGCGCCGACGGCAGGCGACGGATGTCGGTCGCGGTGAACCTGCAGAGGTGGAACCGACTCGACCCCTCGGGCAGGCCGCAGCCCCACCCCATCGACGATGCGCTCGCGGCCTTCTACCGGGTGGCCATGGGCGACAACGGTGGGGACAACCCGCCGCAGGAGCGATGACCACCGTGGGCGACGCCGGCACCACGATGGCGTGCTCGGGCACCGGGCGGCGGACACCGGGCACCGGGTGGTCGGATGTGAGCAGTTGCCTGGACGTGCGCGCTCATCGGCGGGTGGAAAAACGAACTTGGCGGTCTTGCCCAGCGCAGTATCCGGCACCTGCCATGGCAACGCCGAGGACGACCAGGACCACGAGCGGGAGTGTCCAGCTGCTCGTGGCGTCGTGCAGGATGCCGAGGAGTAGGGGGCCCGCCGCCGCCACGAGGTAGCCGATCGACTGCGCCATGCCTGCCAGCGCGGCGGCTTCGCCGGAGCTGCCGGCGCGTTGGCTCTGAAAGGTCAGCGCGAGGACGAGGCACACGCCACCGCCGAGTCCGAGCAGGGTGCATGCCAACACGGACAGCGCGGGGGCGGACACCAGCACGGCGAAGCCGCCGGCCACGACGACCGAGGCCCCGGTCGCGGTCCAGCGTTGGTCGTGACGGCCCCGGGTGAGCAGGGGCAGGAGACTGCCGGCTGCCAGGGCGATCAGTTGGTAGTAGAAAAGCATCCAACCGGCCGCGGTGCTGGTCGTGCCACGGTGGATCAGAATGCTGGGCAGCCACGCGACGGCGGTGTAGAAGGCCAGGGATTGCAGCCCCATGAATATGCTGACCTGCCACGCCAGTCGCGATCGCCAGGGGACCGGACTGCGGGTCACGCCGGTGGAGGCATGAGGCCTGTCCCCCCGCATCCGGGGCAGCCAGGCGAGGAACGCCGCGATGATGAAGGCGAGGCCCCAGGCGAGAGCGGTGTGCCAGGAACCCGGCAGGGTGTGCGAAAGCGGCGCGGAGATCCCGGAGGAGAGCGCGGCCGTGGCGCCCATGACGGTGACGTAGAGAGCGCTGATGCCCTGAATGCGGTGTGCGGGCACGCTCCGCCTGATCAGAGCGGGCAGCAGCACATTGCCGAACGCGATGGCGGCGGAAAGGATCACGGTCCCGGTGAACAGGCAGATCACCGAGGGAATCGACCGGACCACGGTTCCCACGGCCAGCGCGCCGAGGGCCGCCACCAGCAGGCGTGCGCTGCCGAAGTGGTGAGAGGCCCGGGCCACCAGAGGCGACGTCGCGGCGAACGTCAGCAGCGGGAGGGTGGTCAGGAGTCCGCCCCAGCTCGACGACAGGCCGCTGCCGTGCTCGATCTCCGGCAGGAGCGTACCGACACCGGTGAGGCCGGTACGCAGGTTCACCGCCACGAGGCAGATCGCGATGACGAGCCCGATCGACACGGCGGGCCGGGTGTTGTCGGCGGCCGGCGCACCGGGGGTGGGGTGCCGACGGGGTATCGAAGACGTTTGCGGATTCACTGGTCCTCCGCCGCTCGTGGTGCCAGGGCCTCCAGGTCGCGGGTGAGCCGGACGATCGCAGCCGCCGCGTCGCGGGCGCCGCTCTCGTCCCGGGCCTCGATCGCGTCGACGAGTCGCCTGTGCAGGTCGGCATGCTCCTCGGCGCCGTCGGAGTCCGGGGGCAGGCCGCCCAGGGAGGAGGTGAGCGCCGTGCCGAGGTAGTCGTACACCTCGATCAGGAGGTCGTTTCCGCTCGCCCGGACGACGGCCCGGTGGAACAGTGCGTCGATACCCCGGGCCGCGGAGACGTCCCCACCGGCGCAGGCCGCGTCGGCATCGGCCAACAGCTCTCTCAGTTGGCGCAGTTGGTCCTCGCTGCGACGCAGGGCGGCGGCCCCCGAGGCGTATTCCTCCAGGACGGTGCGCAGTTCGAGAACGTTGTCCCGCTGCGCGGAACTCGCCCGCCGCACCATGACCGACTGGAGTTCACTCGACGCGCGGACGTAGGTGCCGTCCCCGACCCGGGCTTCCAGCAGGCCCAGGTGCACGAGCGCGCCGAGTGCCTCCCGCAGCGTGCTGCGTCCGACTCCGAGCTCCTCGATGAGGACCTGCTCCGGCGGGATTCGCGTTCCCACCGGCCATCCACCCGTCTCGATGTGCGAGCGGAGGCTGTCCACGAGCTGCGCGGACAGGCTTGCCGTCCTGCGCGGTGTACTGATGCGCTTCATGGAGGCAGCCTATACAAACATCAGACATTTGAACATCACATGACGGGGGGGCGTCGGTGAAGGCGTGGGGCGGGGCGGGGTGGGCGAGCGACAAGTGGGCCGGCCGGGGGCGCCAAGCGGCGTCCCCGGTCGGCCCACCGAACCTGTCCTGTCGCATGGCGAGGGCCGTGCCATCGGCCTGTCTCGATCCGCCGACCGGGCGCTCAGTCGCGCCGGTGTGGCTTCGATGTCACGAGTTCATGTTCGGCAGGGTGAGGATTTCGGCTCCGTCGTCGGTGATGGCGATCGTGTGCTCGCTGTGAGCCGTGCGGCAGCCTGTCGCGCTTCGGAGCGTCCAGCCGTCGGCATCGGTGACGAGCTCGGCGGTGTCCGCCATGACCCACGGCTCCAGTGCCAGCAGAAGCCCGGGGCGCAGCTTGTACCCACGGCCGGGTCGCCCGGTGTTCGAGATGTGCGGGTCCTGGTGCATCGTCGATCCGATGCCGTGACCGCCGAACTCGGTGTTGATCGGGTACCCCGCCTCACCGAGGACCGAGCCGATGGCATGGGAGATGTCGCCGATGCGAGCCCCGGGTCCGGCAGCGGCTATCCCTGCGCTCAATGCGCGTTCGGTTGCGCCGATCAGCGCGACGCTCTCCGGGGGCTTCGAGTCGCCCACGATGAAGCTGATGGCGGAGTCCGCGGCGACTCCGCGCTTGGAGACGGCGAGGTCGAGGGTCAGCAGATCGCCGTCGGCGAGGGCGTAGTCGTGCGGCAGTCCGTGAAGCACGGCGTCGTTGACGGCCGTGCAGATGTAGTGGCCGAACGGCCCGCGTCCGAAGGAGGGTGCGTAGTCGACGTAGCAGGACTGCGCTCCGGCCTCGACGATCATCGCCGCGGCCCACCGATCGATGTCCAGGAGGTTCGTGCCGACCGTGCTACGGCTCTTCAGTGTTTGCAGGATGCCGGCGACCAGGGCGCCCGTGTCCCTTGCTCGGGCCAGTTCGGTGGGGTTCAGGATCTCGATCATGCGGCGCCCTTCTCATGCATCCAATAACTATACCGGCCAAACTATACCGGTATTAGAATTGGAGTCATGGTCGGACTGCCGCTCACACCCCGCCTTATGCGGGGCGAGGCGGAGTTCGAGGCGAGCGCTCGACCCGGGCCCTAGCCTTGGTCTCCTCCCTCACGTTGGGGGTCCGCTTGGGTGTCGATGTGGTACCCGACGCCGGGTGCCGTGGCGATGATCCAGGGTTCGCCGAGCCGTTTGCGCAGTGCCGAGACCGTGATGCGCACGGCGTTGGTGAACGGGTCGGCGTTCTCGTCCCATGCCTGCCCCAGGAGTTCTTCGGCGCTGACCACACCGCCTTCGGCGGCGACGAGGACTTCGAGCACCGCGAACTGCTTTCTGGTCAGCGCGACATAGCGCCCGTCTCGGTAGACCTCCCGGCGGAACGGATCCAGCCGCAGACCTGCGATCTCCCGCACAGGCGGCCTGTTGTGCGCACGCCTGCGGTCGAGTGCCCTGAGCCTGAGCACGAGTTCTCGGAGTTCGAACGGTTTCGTGAGGTAGTCGTCCGCGCCGAGTTCGAACCCGGTGGCCTTGTCGTCGAGACGGTCGGCGGCGGTGAGCATGAGGATCGGCATGCCGCAGCCGGAGGCGATGATGCGCTTGGCGATCTCGTCACCGGAGGGCCCGGGAATGTCTCGGTCGAGGATGGCGATGTGGTACGCGTTGACGCTCAGCAGTTCCAGAGCGGTGTCGCCGTCACCTGCGATGTCGGCCGCGATCGCTTCCAGGCGTAGGCCATCGCGGATGGCTTCCGCCATATAGGGTTCATCCTCCACGATCAACACACGCATGGGCCGATGCTACGAGCCGGCGCATATCGTCGGCGTATCGAAAACCACATCCGTGCCCGGCAATACAACACCGTGCTGCTTTGACCGGTGGGCGGAACAAACCATTGGCCGGTAGGGACGACCCGGCGGATTCCTGGCGTCCATGCCGCCGTCGGCCGCCGGGCCGGGACGTCCTGCGGTGCCTTGCGTGCCCACCGACCGCCGGCAACCCGCGTCGAAGCTCCGGTGGTTGAGGGCGACTTGGGAAGGTCGCCCCGGATTACCGGAGCCTCGACGCGCTCGCCGCCGCCTACCTCGATCGGTCCCTGGGCGGGACACCTGCAACATCACGACGACTTCGGTTCATCCCCGGCTCGACTATGCGATGGGGAAATCGAAGTAGGTGTCCGGATAGGGTTCGTCCTTCAGCGTGTAGTGCCACCACTCGCAATCGTAGGAGCTGAAACCACAGACCTCCATGATGGAACGAAGGTGTTCGCGGTTCCTCGCTTCGATGTGCGTGATTCCTTCGGCCCCGTGATGTGAGATCGGATCCATCAGATCATGTTCGCCCCCCATGGGAGCAAGTTCACCGGTGGCCGAGTGATAGAGCGTCAGGTCGACGGTGCCGCCTCGGCTGTGACCCGATTTGGCGGCCACGTATCCTTGTTCGAACATCTCGGCTCGGTTGATATTCGGATAATGCCGTGCCTTCGTCCGGCCGTCCTCCGGCTGTTCCGACCAGCGCAGAAAGCAATCCACGGCGCGTTGAGGACGATAGCCGTCCCAGAGAAGCAGGCCGAAGCCGCGGGACGCGGCCTCATTTCGCGCTCTTTCCAGGGCCGCGCACAAAGCCCGCGTGCCGACGATTCGATTTGCCAGATATCCGTCCACCGGTTTGCCGGTAAAATTGTCCCAGGTGGCGTACTTGGCATCCCAAAGTACTCCGGACACGAACTCGTCCACGAAGACGAAGTCATCTTTCATCGGCTTTTCCTGCCCAACGCCGACGACACCAGCCGGTCGATCACCTCGGAAAGCGGCAACCCGGCGGCCACCATCATTCTCGGATAGCGGCTGTACGAGGTCATGCCGGGCAGGGTGTTGACCTCGTTGAGGACCACCTCTCCATTTTCCTTGAGGAACATGTCCACGCGCGCCAGTCCACTGCATCCGAGGGCTCGATATACGGCCTTCGCCGTCTCCTGAACGAGCGAGCGCGACTCCGTCGAAATGTCGGCCGGGACGATGGGTGTCGAGTTGTCGGAACCGCCCTCGGGATCCCGCTCCTGATGGATTTTGAAAAAACCGTGGGAGAGGGCGATCCGGTCCACCTCGCCGGTGATCAGATCCGGGTCGTTCCCCAATATGGCGCACCCGACCTCGCTCCCGACGACGGCCTCTTCGATCAACACCTTCGAGTCGTACCTTCTTGCGGCATCCAGCGCACTCGGGAGTTCTTCCTTTCGATACACCTTGCCGACCCCGAAGGACGACCCCGAACGGGCCGGCTTCACAAAGACGGGGTAGTCGAACCCGTCGGCATCGATATCCTCGTTAGCCATGACGGTCCGGAAATTCGGCGTGGCGATTCCCGCGCTTCCGGCGACGGCGTAGGCAAGGGATTTGTCCATGCAGAGAGCGGAGCTTTGGACATCGCAGCCGACGTAGGGGATTCCGGAGAGTTCCAGCAAACCCTGTATCGCACCATCCTCGCCGAGTGTGCCGTGCAGAACCGGCAACACGACGTCCAAGCCGATGGTTTCGTATTGTCCCTGCCGTCCCTGGCCGCCCTGCCCGCCTTGCTCCAGAACGAGCAATCCGTGGACGCCTCTGTCCGGTGACAGCACGGCCGGGCGGCAACTGCCGGTTTCCCAATCTTCGCCGGGGCCGTCGCAAAGCTTCCACGTGCCGCTCTTCGTGATTCCGATGTAGAACGGCGCATACTTTTCGGTATCGAGGCTCCCGGCGACCCGCTGTGCGGATTTGATGGAGATGGGATGTTCTTCGGAGCAGCCTCCGAATATGATTCCGACCCTCAGCTTATCCATGCTGGTTCCTGCTTTCGAAGTTCAGGCAGTTGGTGATGGAATTTTCGACGGTGTCACGCAGGGCGTGCTCCGTGTAGTACGCGGTGTGCGGACTGATGATTGCATTCGGTAGGCTTTGCAGTCGCACCAACGATTTGCTTTCGATGGGTTTGTTTCTGTGGTCGGCGTAGAATATTCCTTCCTCTCCTTCGAGGACATCCAACGCCGCGCCGCCCAACCTGCCGCTTTCCAACGCGGGAACCAGGGCCTCGGTGTCGAGAAGTGAACCGCGTCCGGTATTGACAATGAGCGCGCCGTGCTTCATTTGGTCGATGCGTCGACGATTCAGGAGATGGTGTGTGTTCGCGTCGAGTGGTGTATGGAGCGTTACGATGTCGCTCAGCCGTAGCAATTCATCGAGGGAAACGTAATCGACCGCGGCTGCGGCGGGACGACGGTCATGGGCCAGTATTCGACAGCCGAAACCCCGCAGCCTGTCGATGACTGCCGAGCCGATGCGTCCCGTTCCGATCACCCCGACGGTCAGATCGCGTAGCTCTTTCCCGCGCACATCGTCCAACGTGTAGTCATGGATATCTGCGCGACGGATGATGGCTTTTGCATTCCGCACCGCCATCAGCATCAGCATCAGGGTGTAGTCGGCCACGCTGTCGGGTGAATAGGCGACGTTTTCGACGCAAATGCCGACGCTCTCCGCGTAATTCACATCGATATGGTTGTATCCGATGCTTCTCGTGGAGACATAAGCTACGCCGACTCGACCGAGCGCACGAAGAGTGGAATCTGTGACCCGAGTTTTATGACCGACGCTGATGCATCGATTGCCGAAGGCCGGCTCGATATTGGCTTCGGATACCGCTGCCTCCGTGATGGTGGGTACCACGCCGAAGCGAGGCGTCATCTCTCGGAACAGAACGGCCTCGTCCGGCTCGCAGCCATAAATTGTGATTCCCATCGATGCCGGCACCGTCGAGGAGGACGAGGATTCCTGCGATCGGGTGCGGCGGGCGGCTGTTCGGGCCGGTTCGCTGTGAGTCATGCCCCTAGTCAAGGGAGCGTGGTGTTGCCGGCACGTATGTGGTTTTCGATATGCCGACGCTATGTTACCGGTCGGTATTGTCGAGGGTGCGATGTCTTGATCGTCGTGGGCGGGCGTCAGTCCTCGACGGTCCACGCACATAGGCACTCGACGTCACCGGTCGATGGCCATCTCGTCGGCATATCGAAAAACCGCATACGGGGCCGCCCGCAACACCACGTTGGCTTGACTGAAGGCGTTATCCACAGCGAGCCGAGCCGGGCGGCCTCTTCCTCGCCTCGGCCGGCGAACACGTCGGACGGCCACGAACACGTCGGCCAGGCGGGCCGGGCCGACGTGGTGGCCGCGGTCGGCGAGGCCGCCCGGTCGGTCGCCGGTGCGGCGGGGGAGTGGGCGGTGGCGCCGGCCGACAACGACGCGGCTGTCGACCGGCTGCGCGGCCACCTCGCCGCCGGCGACTTGGTGCTCGTCAAGGCCTCCCGCGGGGCGCGCTTCGACAAGGTCGCCGCAGCGGTCGCCGGCGGTCGCCGACCATGGGATTCGGGCTCAGCGGCCGCGACGCCTCATGTAGAGATCGAAGGCCCGATAGACCACCGGTCGCAGCGGCAGGTCCCACTCGCCGACATACCGCACCGCCTGCCCGCCGGTGCCGACCTTGAACTGGACCAACCCGACGTGCGGATCGTCCGCATCGAGGGTGGGGGTGATGCCGCGCAGGTCGTAGACGTCGCAGCCGGCCGCCAGCGCGTCGCGGATCATCGCCCACTGGCAGGCGTTGGAGCCGCGCACCTCTCGCTTCTCGGTGGAGGAGGCGCCGTAGCAGTACCAGGCGTGGCCGCCGACGCGGACCAGGATGGTGGCGGCGACCGGATCGCCCTGGTGGCGGGCCAGATAGAGCCTGATCCGCTCGGGGTCCTCGGCGCTCATCGCCGCGAACATGGTCTCGAAGTAGCGCAGCGGCCGGGGCGTGAAGCGGTCGCGCGCGGCGGTGTGGACGTAGAGGTCGTGGAACGCCTCAAGGTCCTCGCCGACCGTGATCTCGACGCCCTCCTTGGCCGCCTTCCTGATGTTGCGGCGCCAGAGCTGATTCATGCCCCCCAGCAGGTCGTCCTCGGTCCTGCCGGCCAGCGGAATCTCATAGGTGAACTGGGGTTGTCCGACCCCGAAGCCGTCCTCCGGGCTCTGTGGCAGCCAGCCGGCGTCCGCGAGTCGGCGGGCTACGCGGGTACCGACCGGGTCGGACCGCGGGTCGGACATCTCGGTGAGCCGCCTGATGTCCGGGTCGGCGATGCCCTCCTTGACCCGGGCCGCGCTCCAGGTGTTCGTGCGCACCGGCGGGCCGAGTCGGATCGCGAACGCGCCGTGTGCCTTGAGGTAGGCCGCAAGCGGATCGAGCCACGCGTCGATTTCGCCGGTCCAGTCGATGGCCGGGCCCTGGGGCAGGTAGGCCAGCGTGAAGCGCTCGAGCCTCGGGACCGGCCGGCGCAGGACGAGCCCGGCACCGACCAGTTGCCGGCCGTCGTACCAGCCGAGGGACTCGCTGTGCCACTCGGTCTTGACGCGACCCCATGCCGGGGTCTGCAGGAAGCTGATCGACCGCCGTGCCTGCACGAATGCCGAGTGCTCGGCGGGGCCGATCGGCTCGACGGTCAGACCCACGCCCACGACCCCGACCCCTCGGCGGTGCGCAGTTCGGCGCACCGGTTCGCATCCTCACGACAACCTTCTCGGACAGGGCGCCGATGCGCCCCGAATGCCGGTGGCATCGGGCCACTGCCCTGTTCGCGACCGACACCACGAGTACAGCGGTGCACATCGCCCGGCCCGAGGGCGCGCCCGGCGGCCGAGGGGGACGAGGACGTCGGAGGCCGGGCTGCTGATCTTGCCGGTTCGCTGCGGGACATGCCCCCAGTGAAGGCAGCGTGGTGTTGCCGGCACGTATGTGGTTTTCGATATGCCGGCGATATGCTCCGGGCCGGCACGGGCGGGGTCTTGCGGTGGCGCCCGGTGTGATGTCGGGCTGTGGCTACCGTTGTGCGCGGGGATTCTCGGGCCGGACGAGGCAGTTGCCGGACCATGCCCCGAGGTTGACGGCAGCGATGGATGCCAGGCCGGCCGCGTTCGCTTCCTCGGCGATCTCGCTCGGATCGACGTGGCCGGGCTTGTCCGTCTCCGGAGTGAGGACCCAGATCACACCCGGGTCGGAAAGGGGCGCCACCACACCCGTGAGTTCGTCGGCCAGGTCGCCGTCGCCCAGCCGCCACCACAACAGGACGACGTCCACGACGTCGTCGGTTTCGTCGTCCACCATCCCCTTGCCGATCGTGTCCTCGACGTCGGCGCGGATTTCGTCATCGGTGTCGTTGTCCCAGCCCAGCTCCTGAACCACCATGGATCGAACGATGCCCATCCTTTGCGCGTAGTTCCGCGCATCCGCGGCAGCCACCATCACAGCCCTCCTGCTCGAAACGCATACCCGGGCATTCGAGGTCAGCCGCTCGGCAACTCGCAGTGCCCGTCGAGGATTCCGCCCGTTCATCGACGCGGCCGCTCCGGTGTCCCACACCTTCACGCACGCCGAAGGGCGCCACATGCGCCACACCACCGCCCCGCGCCCTCCGGACGGCTGCGCGGCCACGATTACCGGGTGTCTTCGGTAAGCCACCGACGCAGATCCGCGGCGTTGCGCAGTTCGCCCTCGACTCGCTGCCGCTCGTCCGGGGTGAGGCGAATCGCGCTCAGTTCAGTGGTCCATCCCTCGATGCCTTCGCGTTCATCCATACCGATCGCAAGTTCGACGAGGGTCGCCAATGCCAGCGCCCGCTCGACGGCCGGTGCGGTTGCGCCGTGCCTGCGCAGGCCGGATTTGACGGCCCGGAATGCCGCACGATCGTCGTACTTGAAATCGCGGTAGATACGCGCGTTGTCGAGAACCCGGGCCAACCCTTCGAGTTTCCGCGAACCGCCGTACTCCAGTTCCTTCGGCTCGTCGCGCTGGATGAACGCGATCTGATTGCCGGAGGGATCGATCAGCGTGAAACGACTCGCGCCCGCCCTGAAGCGCGTGATGCGCGGCCGACCCGTCGCCAGTACCTTGCCGTAGGTCTCGCGCATGGCCTGTGTGAAAGCGGCATGGTAGGGCGCCACGGCGTCGACCCAGACCAGGCATCCTCCGCTGTTCTCCTCCGCGGGGTCCAGATCCTTGGGCGGCTTGCGGAAGTGCAACTCGAAGCCGCTCCATTCGAGCGAGAGATAGATGTAGGGCTTGGTCTGTTTGTAGGTGACCTTGAAACCGAGTGCCTGAAAGAATTCGGCCGTCTCCTCCACCGCTACGCAGGGCATCATCGGCACGGTTGTCTCGTTGGCCTGTATCGTCGAGGCTGTCACTGATTCGCACCTTTCCCTCCCGGGCGTCTGCCCAGGGGCTCGATTGTGACCGTCCTCGACGATTTCCGCACATGAGTCATCGCATAACGCCCATATCGGCTGTGTGGGTGAGGAGTTCGCCCGCTGCGCCGGGCCCGGCCGCCTGCCGGCGGGAACGTGGGGGGCGATAGCATCGCGCCTACACAACGTGAACGTGGGACGAGTGCCGCAGGCGCGATTTCTCGTTCGGTTTCAGGGCGAGGGCAGGTGCAGATGGATTCCGCGTTCGAGCGGTCGCCGGAGCAGGAGGCATTGATCGCCGAATGGGCTCCGCCGGAGGTCGACACCGGTAGGCCGCACTCGGCGCGCATCTACAACTACTTCCTGGGCGGCAAGTCCAACTTCCCGGTCGATCGGGAAGCCGCCGAAAAGACCCTGGCGGCAGTACCCAAGGCGCGCACGGCCGCGCAGGCCAATCGTGCGTTCCTGCTGCGGGCGGTCGAGCACCTCGGTCGGCTCGGGATACGGCAGTTCCTCGACATCGGCACCGGCATCCCCGTCGAGGGGCGCAACACCCACGACGCGGCCCAGCGGATCGCGCCCGACGCACGAGTGGTCTACGTCGACAACGACCCCATCGTCCTTGCCCACGCCCGTGCGCTGCTGTCCAGCCATCCGGACGGCGCGACCGCCTACATCGACGCGGACGTGCACGATCCCGACGCCATCCTCGCCGACCCCGCGCTCACCGAGACCCTGGATCTCGACCGGCCGCTCGCTCTCCTGCTGATCGCGATCCTGCACTTCCTCCCGGACGAGGACAAGCCCACCGACATCCTGCGCCGGCTGACCGACCGGCTCCCGTCCGGCAGTTACCTGGTCATCTCGCACCTCACCGGCGACTTCGACCCGGCCTCGACGACCGGCGGGGTCGCGGCGTACCGGAACGCGGGCATCCCGATGCAGGTGCGCAGCCGCGCCGAGGTTGCCGCACTCGTGCCCGACGGATGGGAACTGCTCGATCCCGGCGTCGATTTGGTCTCCCACTGGCGTCCGGACCCCGGGACCGAACTCCCCGATCCGGTCACCATCGGCTGCTACGGGATGCTGGCGCGCAAACGCTGAAGGGGCCCGGGGAAGCACCGGGCGACGGGCGTTCGATCAGAAGCTTCCACCGCAACCGTGGCTGCCCGCGCCGTAGCTGGAGTGGTGCGACGTCCCGGTGTGGCGGGTGGTGTCCGGTCGCTTCGGGGGTGGGCGGAACAGGTCCGAGTGCGGGAAAAGGCAAGCCCACCATGCGCTCAGGACCAGGTCGCACTCCTGTTCCAGTGCCGCCCGGGCGGCGCTCTCCCAAGTGACCGACACACCCTCGTCGCGCAGTTCGCGCAGCGCGGCTTCCAGCGCGTGGGCGGTGAGCGGCTCGTCGACCGTGCGGTCGTGCGGTCGGGCGGCCGCCGGGAGCGGACGGTCGGGCGCGATGTCGTACCGGTACACGAGCACGTCGCCGGCAGCCGGGCCGGAGTCTGCTCCCGTGGCGGAGACTGCTCCCGCGCCGGCCGGGTCGTCGGCGGCCACGGGCGGGTCGGTTCGCTCGCCGACCAGGACCAGCCCCCACATCGGTCGTTCCGCCGACGCCCGCGCCCTTTGCCGCCGTTCCTCGTCGGCCGCACGCCGCGCGGCCTCCCTTCGCTCGTCGTTGGCACGCGTGGCGCCCACGGCTTCGGCCACCGCCTCGCGCGTGGGTCGGTACGCCGCCTCGGCCGCGGCGACAGCCGTCCGGTAGGTCTCCAGCGCCTGCTCCCACGTGCGCAACGCGGCCCGCCGCCGCCGGCGCAGTACTCGCGTGGTCGGCTTGTCGAGGTCGGCGAGTACCTGTGCGCGCACGGGGATCGCCGCCACGATCGCGGCGTCGATCGCCTCCACGTACGCGTGCCCGGCGGCAAGCCATTCGGCGTGTGTCTCGGCGGACATCCCGACCCGATCCCGGTTGCCGGAGAGACCGATCCCGATGACCGAGAAGACCTCGGACTCCTTCCACGCCGACGGCGCGCGCCACTCGTGCGCGCTCACCCGGAGCGGCATTCCGTCGAAGAACCCGGCGTCACGGTCCAGTTGCGCGTGCAGGCCCTCGACGCGCCGGCGGTACGACTCGACCGCACGGCGTTCCTCGTACGCGAAGGCGACCACGGGTCCTCCCTCTTCGCATCGTCCGTGTCCCACGTCCACTGTCGACCTCCCCGCCCGCCGTCACAAGCCGGAAGATCCTCGATGTTCACCGAGGACGTGTGTTCACCTCGCGCACCGACACCGGTGACCACCCGTTCGAGGAGTTCATCGCCTCGGACAGCCGCGGCCGTGCCCACGTGCTCGATTGGCAGCGGCGGCACCGGCTCGCGTGCCGGTATCCGCTGCGGCACCACGGGACTCGGTGTGCGCATGACCGGCCTTCGCCAGGCCGCACAGCGCGCGGAGGTGCGAACGACTGGCGGGCGTCCGGGATCCTGCGATTCGAATATTCGAATGTGCGGCTTGCTATTTCGAACTGAGCCTCTTGTGGTTGCGGCCGTGCGGCCATAACCTCACAGCCACTCGCCTCCCTGCCCCCTCGGTCGAAGGAATGCTCGTGGTCGACTCCGCAACGGTCGGATCCGCCCCCGCCGGGGGCGCCGACACGCATGCCCTGCCCGACGATCTGCCCGAGACCGTGTACGCGTGGCTGGAGGCACGCGGGTGGGGGGACGGTCTGCCGATTGTGCCCCCCACCGAGGAACGAGTGGCCGCGATGTTGGCCGGCTACGCCGGTGATCCCGACGAGGTCGTCGGTGTGCTGCCGCCGCGCCTGGGCGAGGCCACGCCCAGGGTGCTCGCCGTCAACGCGGTGATGGCCGGATGCGCGCCCGGGATGTTGCCCCTGCTCGTCGCCGCGACGCGGGGGATGTGTGCACCGGAGTTCAATCTCCGCGGCGTGAACTCCACGACCCACCCGGTGTCCGTGATGGTCGTCGTGCACGGACACGCGGTGTCCGCCCACGGGTTCAACGCCGGTACCGGGACGCTGGGTCCGGGCAATCGGGCGAATGCCACGCTGGGGCGCGCGGTGCGGCTGGCGCTGCTGCACATCGGCGGTGGGACGGCCAAGGGCACCGGGGACGCGGGCCTGGCGGACGCGGCGACGCACGGGCAGCCCTCGAAGTACACGTTCTGCTTCGCGGAGAACGCCGAGGCCAGCCCCTGGGCGGCCTATCCGCGTTCGCTGGGGCTGGAGAGCCGCAGCGCGGTCACCGTTGCCGGGATGGAGAACCCGCACAACATCCACGACATGGAGACCCGGGGCGAGCCGGGGCCGATCCTGGACAAGATGGCGACGGTGATGGCCACGTTCGGGACGAACAACGCGGTCGTCTCCAGCGCCGAGTACTTCATCGTCCTGGGTCCGGAGCACGCGGCCACGATCGCCGCGGCGGGGTGGGCGCGGCAGGACGTCCGGGCGTACCTGTTCGAGAAGGCGCGACGCCGGGCGGGCGACTTCCGCGAGAACTTCCGGGCCGCGTTGTGGCGTCCGTGGATGCGTGCGCTGTCCGACGACGACCTGCAGCCGATGACCGACAGCGCGGACAACATCCGGATCCTGGTCGCGGGCGGCCCGGGCAAGCACTCGCTGGTGGTTCCGAGTTGGGGACTCACGCGCAGCGTCACCGTTCCCGTCGACTAGACCAGCGCCGCAGCGCCGCCGTGTTGCCCCTTGCCCTGTGGCCTTGCCCCACCCGACACGTTGAGGAGAACGTCATGACCGTCCACCTGCTCGACCCGTGCGGACGGGTCGGCGAGCCGGCCAAGCAACTCGCGCCCGGACTGGCAGTGTTGACCGGAGCGCGCATCGCCGTCCTGGACAATCTCAAGCCCCACGCGGGCTACATCCAAGGAGCCGTCGCCCGGCTGCTCGCCGAACGCACCGGCGCGGTGGTCTCGCTGGAGATCCCCAAGTTCAGCGCGGCCGCACCCGCCGAGCCCGAAGTGATCGAGCGACTGCGCGCATCGGCGGATCTGATCATCACCGGCTCGGCGGACTGTGGTTCGTGCACCTCGTGGAGTTGCCACGACACCGTCGCCCTGGAACAGGCGGGCATTCCCACCCTGCTCCTGGCCACCGCCGGCTTCACCGAGATCGCCCGCCAGGTCTCCTCGCTGTACGGCATGCCCCAGGCACGCGTCCTCACCGTGCGCGGCCCGCTCGGCGGCTCGTCCGACACCGAACTCGACGCCATGGCACTCGAGGCGATCGAGGACGCCCTCGTCCTCGCGACGACCACCCCGTCGGCCCCCGACGCCCCCTGACCCCGGCCCGCCCGAGCACCCCGAGCGCCTGCCCGGTCCGGGATGACGACACGAACGCCCGCCCGGCCCGGGACGGCGACACAAACGCCCGTCCGGCCCGGCACGACGACACGAACACCCGCACCACACGAAGCGGAGAAACCGACTGTGCCGGACCCGACGAACCTCACCGGCCGCGCCGCCCTGGTCACGGGCGGCGGTGCCGGACTGGGACGGGCGATCGCCCTCACGCTCGCGCGGGCGGGGGCGGACGTCGCCGTCACCGACATCGTCCCCGAGGCCGCGCACGAGAGCTGCGAACTCGTGCGTGCCACCGGGCAGTCGGCCCTCGCGCTGATCGGCGACATGCGCGACCCGCATCGGGTGGACGAACTCGTCGACGAGGCCGCGCGAACTCTCGGCCCACTGCGCATCGCCGTCAACAACGTCGGCATGATGGGGGAGCACTCCGCCGCACCGTTCGTCGAGTGGACACCCCGGGCCATGTCGGACGTGGTCGCCGGCAACCTGCTCACCGCGATGTACTCGTGCCGCGCCGAGGCGGCGGCCATGATCCGCGACCGCGTCGACGGCGTGATCATCAACGTCAGTTCGGGCGAAACCACTCGCCCCGCACCGCGGTTGGCCCCCTACGGAGCCGCCAAGGCGGCGGTCAACCACCTCACCCGGACCCTCGCGGTGGAACTCGCGCCGCACCGCATCCGGGTCAACGCCGTCGCCCCGGGAACCACCCTCACCCGCGAGGTGGAGGCCGCGCTCACCGCCGACTACGTCCGGGCACTGCGCGCCTCGATCCCGCTGGGCGGCGAACTGTCCGCCCCCGAGGACCTCGCCGACCTCGTCCTGTTCCTCGCCTGTGACCTCTCCGCCCACACCACCGGACAGTTCCTCCTGTCCGACAACGGCGCATTCCTCTCCCGCAACCGCCCCCCACTCGACACCCACTGACCCGAACGCCCCGCGCAGACAGCGCACTTCAGGCCGAGGATGCCTGCTCCGTCGATGTGGATGTGGATGTGGATGTGGATGTGGATCGTCACAGCACACCGCAATGCCGAAACGCCACACCGGCCGCTGTTTTCGCTGCGCCACTCGACGTGTCGCGTCTCCCGAGTGCACTCTTGAAAGGCCGTTGCGTGCACGGGTTGTGACGCTTGGTCAGGAGGCGTTGATGAACCTCTGGGGCATGTCGGCCGTGGTTCTCGGGGGATTGACGGCCATCGCTCTCGTCCCGTCCGTGCGCTTGCTCCGGGCCTGGAGGGCGCGAAACCTCGCCGACAAGGCGATGGTCGAGCGCCTGGTCACCGAGGAACTCGACCTGTACGGAGCGGTGCACTACGTCTTGATGCCGCTCTGGTCGACCGTCGGCGAGATAGTGCTGGGTCGACTCCACCAGCAGGACCGGGTGCACGTGTCCAGGGAGGGCCTGATCACCTTCGCGACACCGAAAGCCGAATCCCCGATGCCCGAGGACCCTCTCCTGGCGGCCGCCCTCGCCGCGGTGAGAAGGCGACCCGACGGCATCGGCCTGTACGAACTCCGCGAGGACGATGCCTATTGCGCCGCTGAGCGAACCCACGCACCCCAGCCGTCCGAGACGTACTCCGCGACGGTCGCGTGGATGCGACGCGCGCCCATCCGGGACAGCCTCCAATTCGTGGCGTTCTGCTGGTCGGTGGGAGTCATCGCCTACCTGACGTGGTTGCTGTGCTGGGACCCGGCCCACACGGTCCGGTCGGTGCTGCTGATCGTGGTGATCCCGGTTCCGGCAGCCTTGATCACGGCGGCACTGCTCGTCGGGACATGGCCCCGCGGTCGGCCCTGGGTCGAGGTGCTTCGGCACCACTGCGAGGAAGTGGTTCTTCGGGAGACCCGCGATCTCGACCCCACGATCGCAGCGGCGTTGCGACTGCGCCGGGAGCCTCCCCACCCCCCGGACGACGCGGACTCGGATCCGTGGCACGACACCTGTGGCTGCTCGCGTGGCGGCTTCGCCTCGTGCTTCGACGGGTGCCCCGGTGGAGACCCCAGACCGCAGGACCCTCCCATTACCTGGTAGGAGGGCCAACGGATGTCCCGTGAGCGCCATGGCGGCTCCGTGTGTCGGGCGGCTGCTGTGAGTTGGGCCCGACCTGGCGGTGGAAGGGCGTCGGGGGAAGCGAATCGCCCCCGACGGCGATGCGAATGGGTCGGTGGGCGAGGGGGCACACGCCGATCGGCGGGCCGAAAGAACCCGGCGTTGGTACCGTACTTCGCGTGATGTCGGGCTGCCGTTTCTCGGATTGCGGATGAGCGGGCGCGAGTTGCCGGTCGCGATTGTTCGCGCGTGTCTGCGCGACGGCAGGGGCGGCAGCCCCACCGCGGTCGTGGACGACGCGTCGTTGAGCGACGACGAGCGTCGTGGTGTGCCCGCCTCGGCGGGAACCTCGCATGCCGTGTTCGTCTCCCGGCACGAGGGCCCACCC
The DNA here is from genome assembly GCF_055557415.1 of Embleya sp. L77. Lineage (NCBI taxonomy): Bacteria > Bacillati > Actinomycetota > Actinomycetes > Kitasatosporales > Streptomycetaceae > Embleya > Embleya sp. L77. Next base: position 457,133 of record NZ_CM145710.1, on the reverse strand, counting down.
GGCGATCCCGTCGTCTCCCTTCGCTTCTTCACCAGCGAAGGGGAACTGCCCGCCTGCGGCCACGGGACGGTTGCCGCACTGGCCTTCTTGGCCGGGCGGGCCGGGCGCGACGCGTATCGGGCCACCCTCCATGCCGGGGGCCGGATCTTCACCGGTTGGTCCGTGCGGGAGAAGACCGGTGTTCATGCCGCCTTCGACCCGGGCCCCGTCGAACTGCGCGAGCCCACCGAGAGCGAAATCGGCCTCGCCCTGGCCGCCCTGGGCCTCGCCCCCGGCGCGCTCGCTGCGGATGCCCGGGTCGCCTCGGTGGGACGACCGAGGTTGCTGGTCCCCGTGGGAACGCGGTCGGCGCTGGCCGCCCTGGCACCGGACTTCGAACGACTGCGCGCCGTATGCGACCGTCTCGGTTTCCTCGGCTGCTACGTGTACACCGTGCCGACGCCCGAGGGCCGCGTCGCCGCCCGCATGTTCGCCCCCTCGATCGGCGTGGCGGAGGACATCGCCAACGCCAACAGCACGGCCTGCCTTGCCGGGTACCTGGCCGGTCGGGGCATCACCGACATCACCGTCGACATGGGCGACTCCGTCGGCGCGCCCGCCACGATCACCGCCACCACACGACACAGCGGGTCGGGCCCGTCGATTCAGGTGGGAGGCGCCGCGGAGGTCACCGGCTTCGTCCACGGACATCGCGGCGCCGGTGCCGAGCAGGCCGATGTCGGCCGGAAGACCGTCCGGGGCGGAACAAGCGGTCGAGGTGCCACGAGCCCGGGGTGACGGTGGTCGCGGTGCCGCCCTCCGCGCCCGCGACGCCGACGACGCCTCCCACGTACGTCGGAGGCGTCGGTCCCCAAGGGGCCGGAGCGGGGTGGTGGTACATCCGCCACTCGGCTCTGCCCGGACCCCTGGCCGGTGCCGGCTGCCAGGGGTCCAGGGCTCAGGGGTTGTGTGGCCCGGTCCTCGGCCACTGCCTCGGCTTCGACGGCGCATGCCTGCGGCGAGGGAGGCGCAGGGGAGTCTGCTCCGGTCCAGGGGAGTGGGAGGGTTTCTTTCGCGGCCCGGGCCGACGGCACCCTCGCGGGTTTGGTACCGGCCCGGTACCGCCGGTGGTACCTGCCTGGTACCTTGGCGGGCATGCCAGCTTTGAACATCGAGTACACGGACGAGGAACTCGCCGCCGTGCGCAAGGCCGCGCAGCTGGGGGGCAAGTCGGTGAAGGCCCATGTGCACGACCTGAGCGTGTCCGAGGCCGCCCGCCGCAACTTCGTCACCGGGGCCGCCACGTTCATCACCGACCATCTGGCCGAGTTCGAGGACGCCTTCCCCGAGGGGCAGCGTTGATCCTGCGCGTGGACGCCGGATGGGTCCTGGACATCCAGACCGCGAACACCCCGGTGAACCTGCCGCTCACGGACTGGGGATCGTTCGCGTTCTGCGTCGAGCGCCACCGCTACGAACGCTTCCGCGGCGAGCTGTACTACGAGGAGACCGCCGCGCGCGCCGCGACGTTCGTCCACTCCATGATCGTCCTGGAGCCCTTCGCCGACTTCAACGCCGTCGTCGGATCCGCCTGCGCCGACCGCTACATGGCCGGCTCCGACGAACCCCTCACGGTTCCCGCCGGCGGCTGGGTGCAGCTGACCCGCGACATCCGCGAACGCAAATGCTCGCTCACCGACGTCGCCCGGACCCTGCGCGCCTGGAGCCGGCCGCAGACCGACTGAGCTCGGTCGGCCCTCGCGGCGTGTCGTCCGTGTGGGTGTCGGAGAGGTGTGGTCGGCCCCGTGTCGGGCCACGATGCTGTTCATGATCGATTGGACGAGGCTGACTCCGCTCGACGCGGACGGGGTCACCGTGGGCCGGGCCGAGGCGCATCCCGGTTTCGCGGACCCGGACTACGTCCGTCGCAGGAATCTGATCGCCGACCGGGCCCGAGGCCATCGGGTGGGCGAACCGTCGCCCCGGGTGCGCTATACCGAGGCCGAGCACGCCACCTGGCGTCGCGTGCACGGCGCGTTGTGGCGGACCCAGGACGGCCGGGTCTGTCCGGAACTGCTGCGCGCCCGTGCGGTGGCGCCGATTCCCGCCGACGGTGTCCCGCAGCACGAGGAGGTCTCCGACGGGCTCCAAGCCCTGACCGGGTTCCGGTTCACCCTGGCGGGTGGGATCGTGCCGAACAAGCGTTTCCTCGGGGCGATGGCCGAGGGGTACTTTCACGCCGTGCAGTACGTGCGGCACCCCGCGATGCCGCTGTACACGCCCGAGCCGGACGTCCTGCACGACGTGTTCGGCCACGGCATCCATCTCGCCGACCCGTTCTTCGCCGACCTGTACCGCACGGTGGGCCGGGCCGCGTCCCGCGTGGACAGCGCCGACGCGCTCGACCTGATCAGTCGCGTGTACTGGTTCACCCTCGAATACGGCGTCGTCCTCGAACACCGCCGACAACCCGAGGCGTACGGGGCGGCCCTGCTGTCCTCCTACGGCGAACTCGCCCGCTTCACCCGCGCCGATCTGCGTCCGTTCGACCTCACCACAATGGCCCGCATGCCGTACCAGGTCGCCGGCTACCAACCGGTCCTGTTCACCGTCGAATCCCTGACCCACCTCGCCGACCTCCTCCATGCCTTTCTCGACGACTTCGACGAGAGCACCCGCCACCGCCTCCGCCTCCCCGCCCCGGCCGAACGCGGCTTCGTGACCCACCCACCCCCACGGTGAGGGCCCCGAACCGAGAACCCACCACCCGACCGGCCCGCGCGCCTTCGGCGCGGACGCCACCGCCGACGGTCCCGCGATGACGGGCGGCCCCTCGGCGCGGCACTGTGCGTGCGTGCCCGGCGTGTGTTCAGTCGAGAGTCGGCATCAGTGGTGGGCCGTCCGACTCCGCGCTCAGGGTGATCTTTCGTAGCAGGGCCACGAGTTGCTCCCGTTCCGCTTCGCACAGCGGGGCCAGTAGTGCCTGCTCGGTCGCCATCTGATCGCCGATCGTGGACGACCACGCCTCGTGGCCCTTCTCGGTCAGCGTCACGAGCAGGCTCCGGCGGTCCTCCGGGGTGTGCTCCCGGGTCACGTAGCCGGACTTCGCCATGCGGTCCAGCCGGCTCGTGAGGGTCGCCGGATGGATGTCCAGGCCCTCGGCGAGCCGTGTCGGCGTCATCCGGTACGGCTCGCCGGCGGAGCGCAGCCGCCAGAGGATCTCGTATTCCCACATCTTCAACCTGCGTTGGCCGAGCCCTGCTTCCTTGCGACGCTGGAGATGGCGCACCAGCATCTGCATCCGGGTGACGACACCCTCGACCATCGGGTCCAGATCGGCAACCTCGTGCCTCCAATGAGCGATGTGCCGGTCGACCGAGTCGGCAGCCGGGCCCTGGTCGTGCGTCGTGTCCATCGCGCCAGCATACCGGCAAGTATTACCAATTCATATAATTTGAAATCGTAGTAACGTCGAGGCTTCCCGTTCCGAGGAGGTTCCGATGGCCCCATGGCCCACCGCGCTCGCAGGCCGCATCGACGAGCACGTCATCGACAGCGTCCTGTTGCGCGACAATCCCCTGGGCGACGCGGCGAAAAGGCCGTTGTGGGTCTACACCCCGCCCGGCTACGACACCGATCCCGGGCGCCGCTATCCCGTCACCTATCTGCTGCTCGGCTACGCCGGGACCCTCCCGGTCTGGCGCAACCACACCCCTTACCGCCGGCCGGTGCCCGAACTCGTCGACGGGATCTTCGACCGCGGCGAGGCACCGCCGATGATTCTGGTGTTCGTGGATGCCTGGACCACGTACGGCGGCAGCCAATACGTCGACTCGCCGGGGACCGGCCGCTACCACTCGTATCTCTGCGAGGAGATCGTGCCGTGGGTCGATGCCCACTACCGGTCGCTCGCCGACCGCGATCACCGGGCGCTGGCAGGCAAGTCGAGCGGCGGGCTCGGCGCGATGATCACACCGATGCTCCGTCCCGACCTGTTCGGCGCGTTCGCGACGCACTCGGGCGATTCGTTGTCGGAGGCCCAGTACATCCCTCATTTCCTCATGGCGGCACGCCACTTGCGGGCATATGACGGCGACATCCTCCGCTGGTGGGACGACTTCCGCTCACGAGTGGCCTTCACCAGGGACGAGGACCTTCGGCTGCTCGAACTGCTCGGCGTCTCGGCCTGCTTCTCGCCCGCTCCGGACGGCGCACCACAGTTGCCCTTCGACCCACGCACCGGTGCGCTCCGGCCGGAGATCTGGCAGCGCTGGCTGGACTGGGACCCGGTCAGGATGGCGCCACTGCACGCCGAGGCGCTGCGCTCCCAGCGGGCGATCTGGATCGACGCGGGCACCCGCGACGAATGGTTCCTCGACCTGGGGGCCCAGGCGTTCCGCGATGCCCTCGTCGAGGCCGGAGTGGATGAGGACGTCGTCCGCTTCGAGTTGTTCGACGGAGGACACCACGCCGTGGAATACCGGATGCCGCCCGCACTCGCATGGCTCGCCCATCGGATCGCGCAACCGCGGTAGTGGTCGCGGGCGTTCCACGTGCCCGAGCCACCTGGGTGACACCTTCCGCGCCGAACTCCGCCCGGAATTGGCGACTTCGGGCAGCGCGACACCGCCCGCACCGATGTCGGTACGCACGTGGAGCCGCCGGCACTTGCGTTGTTGTGGCGGCGCGGCGGCACCGGCACCCGTTGCGGTGTGTGCTCACCCCCGCGGTCCCGTTCCGAGCCGGGCCGGCGACGGGACAGGGCCGGGGACGGAACGAGACGGGCCGAACGTGTCGTTCGGGGTGGTTAGGTTTGGCGGTATGAGTCTTTCCCTGAGCATTTTTGTCGTCGATCCCGAGGTCACGCGTGCGGTGGTGGGATCGCGGGACGTACGCGTGCGGCGGGCCATCGGCGGGCGGTTCAAGCAGGAGATGGCGCAGGACGACGACTACTTCGCGAGCGAGATCGAGGCCGGGGCGCCGACGCGGTACGAGGCGCTGACCGCAGTGGTCGACGGCGGACCGTTCAACGAGACGCACGCGTTCCAGTACGGCTACGCGTACCGGATGATCTGCGCCTTTCACGGGCGGAGGCAGTGGGGCAACAGCTACTCGCCGTTCAAGTTCGCGTGGCTGGGACACGTGGACGAGGCACTCCGGTCCCTCGGGATCACCGCGGTGCAGGTCTCGGAGTTCGGCTACGGGCTGCCCGCCCCGCTGCCACGCACCGACCTGCCGGGCCACGGAGTCTGGTCCCCGGAGGAGTGCGCCACCGCGCTCACGCAGTTCGAAGCGGTGACCGAGGCGCAACTGGCCGCTCTGGACGACGACGTACGTGAAGCGGTCGAGGAGTGCGCGGGCTGGCTGCACGCGGCGCGAGCGAGCGAGGGGCGGGGGGTGGTGGGCTTCATGTCCTGAGGCCGAGGCCCCCGGACGCCGACCCGGCCAGGTCGGGCCCGACTTGGCCCGGCCCGACCGGGCGAGTCCGGTCCGCCGAGGGTGACGCGTCCGGCACGCAACGGGGTGGGTGCTCGGAAGTCGGAAAAGATCTTCCCGGTGTCACCGGCGCGCAGTACGGTGCAGGGCCGATGATCTCGGAGGTGAACCCCATGTGGGTCATCCGTGAATGGCGCGACGGCGACGGACACAGAGTCAAGGTGGTACTGGACCCGCTCCGGGCCGCGCGGTCGGACGCCGAACTCCGGGAACGCTACCGCCGCATCCTCGATCACGTCACCGGGCCCGAACCGGCCGTGATCGACCGCGCCGAGCCCACCGGCGTCGTCGTCGGCGCGTTCACCCCGGCACTCCATGCAGCCCCTCGCACCCGCCGCCACCTCGTCGGGCTCGACGACCTCGTGCCCGGCCTGCTGCAACTCGACCTCGACCTCGACCTCGATCTGCGGCCGTCGGCCTGACCGGCCGAAGGTCGAACGCCGCCTTTCCTGGCCGCGAGCGGGGAACGGCGGGCCCCTGCCCGGCGTAGGCCATGCCCGAGTACGCGAGACCGGGCAACGAGCGCCGGGACTCCCGCGCCGGAACTCCGGCGCGGACCGGATCCCGGCCTCGGTATGCGGACGAGCCTGCGCGATCGCCGCCTCGAAGGGGCGGCCGCGGTGTCGTGACGAGGTCGCAGTGCCGCCACCGCCATGTCGGCTCGCTTTCTTCTTGCGAACATCCGGTCGTTCGGGCGTAGGACGGGCTCCGTTGGGACAAGGATCGATCCGACCCGTTGTCCCAGTGACCCTGTGGAGGACCACTGTGCGCAAGAGGCTGATCGTCTCTGCCGCTGCCGGCGCATTCGCCCTGCTCCTGTCCGTCCCCGCTTCGGCCGCCCAGGTCGGCCCGGGAGCGGCGGGCATCGGCGACCCCTATTACCCGACCGCCGGCAACGGCGGCTATGACGTCTCGCACTACGACATCCGGCTCAAGTACCAGCCCACCACCGACGAGTTAGAGGGCACCACCACGATCCTGGCCACCGCCACCCAGGACCTCACCCGCTTCAACCTCGACTTCGTGCTCAAGGTGAAGGAGGTGCTGGTCAACGGCCGCACCGCCGAGTTCGCCGGCACCGGTGAACACGAGCTGGAGATCACCCCCGCCCGGCAGATCACCAAGGGCAGCCGGATCACCGTCGTCGTCCGCTACGCCGACAAGCCCGGCGAGGTCGAGCGCGGCGGCCAGTCGGCCTGGCTGCGCACCCCCGACGGCGGCGTCGCGGCCAACGAGCCGGAGAGCGCGGCCTGGTGGTACCCGAGCAACGACCACCCGACCGACAAGGCCACCTTCGACGTCTCCGTCCAGGTGCCCGACGGCACCCAGGTGATCAGCAACGGCACCTCGACCCAGAGCTCGCGGGCCGGCTGGACCCGCTACAACTACCGGCAGACCAAGCCGCAGGCCACCTACCTGGCCACGCTGGCGATCGGCAAGTTCGACATCCGTACCGACACCACCCCGGGCGGGCTGCCCGTCATCACCGCGTACAGCAAGGACCTCGGCGACAACGCCGGCGCGGCGCAGGCCAGTGTGGAGCGCACCGGTGAGCTGGTCGACTGGCTGAGCGGCTACTTCGGCGCATACCCGTTCGGCACGGTCGGCGGCTATGTGCCCAACGTGCCCACCGGATACGCACTGGAGACCCAGGGGCAGATCTTCTACAGCCCGGCGCAGTTCGCCCGAGGCTCCAACACCTCCGTCGTGGTGCACGAGTTGGCCCACCAGTGGTACGGGGACAGCGTGTCCGTGCAGCGCTGGAGCGACATCTGGCTGAACGAGGGCTTCGCCCGGTACTCGCAGTGGCTGTGGTCCGAGCACGAAAACGAGGGCACGGCCCAGGAGTTGGCCGACTACGTCTACAACCTCTACCCGGCCGACCACGCGTTCTGGACCATCAAGCCGGGCGACCCGGGCGCGGACCATCAGTTCGCCAGTGCGGTCTACGACCGCGGCGCGGTGGCGGTGCAGGCGCTGCGCAACGCCGTCGGGGACGAGAAGTTCTTCCGGATCCTGAAGGGGTGGCCGACCGAGCGCAAGTACGGCAACGCCACCATCGAGGAGTTCCGGGCGTACGCCGAGCGGATCTCCGGCAAGCCGCTGGGCGAGCTGTTCAACACCTGGCTGTTCACGGCGGCGAAGCCTGCGGCGGGGTCGGCCGGTGTGGCCACGCCGAGCCCGGCGAAGCAGGGTCCGGCGCCGAATGGCACGGCGAACGTGCCGGCGGAGCCGAGGTCCTGGAAGAAGATCCAGGCGACCAACACGGTGCACGAGCACAAGGGTTGACGACTCGTCCGACCTGAATTCCCGACCGGCCCGGCCCTCCGCAGGCGAGCGGACGGCCGGGCCGTCCGGCGCGCCCGACTCCGGAGGGGACCGGGCCACGGGCAGGCAACCCTTCACCGCCGAGAGCACCCGGGTCGCGACCGAGCAATTCGCCTACTGCTTTGACTTCCCGCAGTTCCGCGCACACGACGCCGTCACCGTCGCCGACATCCAAGTCCGCACCCACCTGTGGGTGTTCTGGTGGGACCAGGCAAGGTATGGGACTAGGCATGGTATGGGGCGAGACAAGGTATCCGTGGCCGGCCTTGCGAGTGGCGGTTGCGACTTGAATGCGGCCGATCGGATAGGCGGAGCTGTGCGCCCGCGGCCTCGTTCGACGCGTACGCCTGGCCACTGATGATCCCGCCCGCCGTGATGGACCCGGCGAGGGTCGGTGTCCGGGGGTGGGTCAGTCGAAATCCTGTCCGCTCAGGACCCAGGTCAGCCCTTGGCGCGGGTCCTCGATGGCGAGGTGTTCGTACCAGATCTCGTCGGACGGGTCGTGCCAGGTGACGCACCGCAGCCCGGCGACGAACTCGCCGAGTGCGGCCGGGTCGAGCGACGGGCCGGCCGGGGAGGCGAGGCCGGAGAAGACACCGAGCATGCGCCACACGTTGATCCGGCCGTAGGTCTCGGACAGGCGTGCACCGTACGCCGCGGCGCCGCCCGCCGTGGTCAGCATGCTCGGGTAGGCGTGGGCGAAATCAACTTCGGCGCCGTACTGTTCGTGTCCGTCGTATCCGGCGCGGATCCACGCGAGCGCGGCCCCGTCCCAGGCGGTTCCGGCCACCTCGAAGGGGTCCTCGACGATCCAGTGGGAGTCGGGAAGCAGCCACGTGCGGGCGTCGAGCATGACCGACTCGAACGCGACCGCCGCGCGCGGGTCGATCCGTGTCCGGCCGACCGGGTCGTGCGGGGGATAGCCGCAGAGCCCGCCGACCGAACCGCTTCGGGAGTACCGGCTCATTTGGTTCGGTTCCCACTGGGACTCCCAGGGCACCGGTGCGAACGGCAGGCCCGAGTACACGGTGGGGTCCAGGCCGGTCGCGTGCGAGAGGTCCTCCCCGCGCAATACCCGTGCGTGCGCGACGAGATGTCGCACCTGCCGGTGGGTCAGATGCGGGTCCAGTTCCGCCCATGGGCGCATCGCCAGGATCTCCCAGATCCGCGGCGGCCAACGGCCAGGGTCGTCGAACTCCCGGGTCGTGGCATGGATCGCGTCCCGCGTCGGCGCCGCCACCGCCGACAATCGGGCCACGATCGCGCGATCACCGCGAGCCCGGTCGGCGGCGTCCGCACCGTCGCCCGCCGCCTCGGCGACCGCGTCGTCGAGGCGGTCGAAGAGCGCCCGGAGTTCGGGCCATCGGCCGGCGTCGGCGAGTTCGTGCGCGGCCCTGTACACGTTCACCCCCGCATTGAACCGCACCCCGGTTCGCCGAGCGAGTGTGTGGCGGGCGGAGCCCGGACGCACCCCGGGCGGGTGGGCCTCGGATCGGCGTATCCCGGCGGCCCGAGGGACGAAGACGCGGGCGGTGGGTGGCCCGCCGTGTGCGGACGCGGTGCGGGAGCGCGGCTCGCCACGGCGGGCAACGCGGGAAACGGGCGGCCCACCGGTGGGCATGGGTCCTCGAACTGGGGGCAGCAGACGGTTACTTGCGATCGGATGTGACCGATGTGGGAGATAAAATGAGCATGAGTGTGAATACCCGGACCCGTGGTCTGGCGGTAGCCTCCGTCGCGGGACTTCTGCTGCTCGCCGGCTGTGGTGACGACTCGAAGGACGACAAGGAGACCGCCCCGGCGGGGGATACGGCCGCACCGTTGCCCGGCACGTCGAGCACCGGTCCCGGGAAGAACCCCGGCTCGGGCGAGGGCGACAACACCAAGCTCGACGACGCGGCGCTGCGTACGAAGGTCCAGGAGTCCGCAGCCGCGACCAAGACCGTGCACACCGTGGGTACCGTGCGCAGCGCGAACGGCGAGACCCGGTTGGACCTGCGTGTGGACAACACCACGAAGAACTACTCCGGGACGTTGACCGCCTCGGGTCAGACCGTCGAAGTGATGCGACTGGGCCCGGACATGTACCTCAAGGCCGGCGCGGACTTCTGGACCAAGAGCGCGAAGGTGACCAACCCGAACGTGGTCGCCCTGCTCCAGGACAAGCACGTCAAGCTCAAGGCCGACGACCCCAGGTTCAAGGACATCACCTCGATCGCGGACCTGGGCGACATCAAATCGGCCGTGAGCGATTGGGGCCCCACCGTCCAGCGCCGTCCGGAAGCGGACGTGAACGGCAAGCGCACGATCGTTTTTGCGGACAATGATCCGCAGGGCGGCGAGACTCTTCTGTACGTTCCGGCGAAGGGCGATCCCGCCCCGGTTCGCATGGAGAACAAGAACCCCACCGACGGCGGGACGATCGACTGGAGCGAACACAACAAGCCGGTGACCGTCACCGCCCCCGGCCCGGAAACCACGGTCAACCTGCCGACCCTGACCGGCGAGACCCCCGCCGCGGGCTGAACCCCGTCTGCGGCCGAACCGATCGCGGTTCCGACGTGCGACGACGGTGCAGCAGTCCTACCGTGGCAGGAGGGGTGGGACCCAAGGCTGAGCCTCGGAGTGCCGCTGATATCGGTTCACGTCGCGATGGGGCGAGGAGTGAGCACCATGCCTGTGACGACGCCGCCTGACTTGCACAACCTGATCATCTCCGGCTTCGGAGACCACGACACGGACTTCGAGGCAGCGTTCGACAACAGTTCGGAGGAAGCGCAGGAGCGCATCCGGCAGCAGGTGGTCAACGAGGCCGCCCGCGCGGAAATGATCCTGGAGGAAGGTAAGTTCTGCTCCGTCACGGTCATCGCGCACTCGGACAGAGTGGACAACGCCGCCACATCGGAGCAGGCGCGCGCGGACGAGCTCCAGGTGAGCATCGAGCGAGGCGACAACGCGCTCCTATGGCTGTTCGACCAGATCCAGCAGGTTCTCCAGGACGCCGGAGCGACCGTACCGGCAAGCGTTGACGACATGCAGTCCGTCAGCATTTTCCGGGTTGCCTGCGGCGCGGCCCACCTGCTCTTCCCGGTGCCCACACCGGACGAGCGCCTGGAGAACCGGCGGGTCGAGTTCGCGGTGGCATCGTTCTCCCCCGAAGAGTCGCCCGTCCTGTAACCGGACATTCCCCGGAGTACGTGGTCGGTCCGGGCCGGGGCGTCCACGGGCTGGACCGGTGGAGTTTCGCCGCGCGAAGGCCCGCCCGAGGACCCGGAGGGGCGTCGGTGTCCGTCGGTAGCATCTGCGTCCATGACGATCAGACTGACTGACGCCGAGATCAACGATCTGGTCTCCCGGTTCCACGCCTTGGACATGGGGGAGTGGGATCGGAGCGCGGTCGAGCGCGCGACCGCCGGACTGGGGTGGGTGCTTCGCTCCGACGAGGGCGGGGGCTGAGGTTCGACGGGCCGCTGCCGGACGGGTGGACCTTCGCCAACCAAGGGCATGTCACGGTTCGCCGCGCGAGGGCTGCTTCACCTCGCTGGAGTGCGAGCTGGCGCGCACCGAGGACGAGGCCGTGCTGGGAGCGGTCTTCAAGGCGGCCAGGGAGGCGGCCGAGACCTGGAACGGGCCCGCTCCGATCCGGCGCGGGCCCGGACCGGTCCTGCGCTGGCGCCGCGACGACACTCTCCTGGAGATCGAGTGGACGACGGACGCGGTGCAGGTGTGGCTGCTGTCGGCGGCAGTGGTCGAGAACCACGAGTACCAGCTCTCGAAGTGGAGCGAACGCGACGACTCCGTCGCGGAGTTGGGGGTATGGCAGGCCTTCGGGAACGGCCACGCGGGAATGGAGGGCGCGTTCATACCCGGTTGTCATCGGGCCCGGACCTGGGAGGAGTTCGGCGAGTGGTTGAGGCAGACGCTGGCGGCGATGGTGACGGACATGGGCCGGCTGGACGACGAGCTGGTCCTGGTGATGCGGCCGGCCACGGACGAGGACGACCCACGGGTGGTGCAGCTGATCTGCAACGCTCGGGTGTTGCACATGGAGGCGAGCATCGGGACGCTCGACCCGCAAACGCTCGCGGGACTGGGCTGGCAGGTCGGCCCCGAGGACGGTTTCCAGGAATTCGACGTCCCGCACCCCCAGCGCCGGGACGCCGAACCCGCAGCCCGGATGGTGGTGGCCACCTTGCACGCACACGACGTACGCCTGGACGATCTGTGCCACACGGCATGGCTGAACAGGAGCGACTGCATGCTGAACCTGTACGGCCTGGGCCTGCCGAGAGAGTGAGCAACCCGGACGGGGCGGCGTATGCCGACGGACGCCGCGGCCTGCCCCCAGCGGAGAACCTGCGCCCGACCGGACGTGCCCGGCTCCTTTCGCCGGCGGGGCGGGGGCGGCGGGGCGCGGGTGTGATCCCTCGCGCTCAGTCGTGTGGCGTCTCATCGCGGATGCGTCGGGTGGTCTTGACGATGTCCTCGACGCAGGTGTGGGCGGCGGTGTCCACGAGCAGCGCACGACCCAGGCGCAGGGCCCTGCGCTCCGCGTCGGCGCGGCGCCCGGCGTCCTCGATGTCGGTGAAGTCGACCGGACGGGCGAACCCGACGACGCGACGGATCGTCTCGGCGCCGCAGAAGCCCACGGTGTCCCGGAAGACCCGGTCGAGGTAGGCCGACCGTTCCGCAGACAGCACGTCGTCCTCGTCGTCGGCGCCGGCCGGGAAGAGGATCGCCGGATACGCGTCGCCGTGCGCGGAAGTGCGCCACAGTTCGAGGAAGTGTCGGACGAAGGTGTGCCAGAGTTCCGCGACGGTCTCCAGGAGCCAGTGTTGTTGCGGCGTCTCCTCGGCGCCTGCTCCGGCGTTGCCGTCGGCGTGCCGCCCGTCCTGGGCGAGGTAGTTGACGAGCAGGTGCGCGAGCAGGCTGCCGATGTCGAAGCCCATCGGGCCGAAGCAGGCGAACTCCTGGTCGATGACGCGGGTGCTGCCCGGTCCGACCATGATCGATCCGGTGTGCAGATCGCCGTGCAAAAGCGCTTCCCGGCGGGTGAGGTAGCGGTTCTTCAGTCGCGCGGCGGCGATCACGAGCGCTGTGTCGGAGCGGAGCCGGCGCACGTCCGGGTCGAGTTCGGGACTCGTCCACCGGTTGCGGTGGAAGGGCCGGTAGATCTCGGTGAAGATCATCTCCTCCATGATGCGGCACATCTCGATGTTCGCCTCGAACTCGCCGACGAGGCGCCGCTTGTCGGCGGCGGGCAGGGCCAGATCGGAGCTGCCGAACAGGGTGCGGGCGAGGTAGTCGCCCATGTCGGCGCCGAAGCCGGCGCGGCTGCCGCCCGCATTGAGCAGGTGGCGTACGACGCAGTGGTCCTCGAGGAACTCGACAGCCAGCAGGTGAAGTTCGGGTGCGTAGTGCAGCGGCGCGGGCAGGTACGCCGGTGCGCACCGGGCGTGTTCCCGGATGGCCCGGAATTCGAAGCCGGACCGGGTGGGGGACAGCGGCCAGGTCTCGCCGACCGCGCGGACGTACGGCGGCGCCTGCTTGACGCACAGCGCGCCGTCGGGACCACGCACGGCGAAGACGTAGTTGACGTTGCCGTCGCCGATCTCGCGCACGTCCCAGGCGGCGGGCCCTCCGCCGAGCCGGGCGGCCAGTTCGGGCACGGTGGCCACGTACCGGGCGATCGAGCGCTCGTCGAGGATGCGGTGGTCGGGGCGATCGGGAGTGGGCACGAAGTTCCTCCGTGGCGCGAGTCGTTCGGGACGGTGAGGGAATCCGGGGGCGGTATCGGGGCCGAGGCGGCGGGAGTTCGGCACGGCGCCCGGGTGGTCGGCGTGCCGCGGCTAGGTTTCGGGCGGCCGGCGCCACGGGGGCGGGGTCAGGCCGAAGTGCTCGCGCAGCACGGTCTCGGCACAGTCGATCGTGCCTTCGATCGACCCCGGATCGGTCGTCCAGCAGTCACCGACGATGTGGATCGCCTCCCCGGGGACGGGCCGGCGCATGCGTGGCCCGACGATCCGGGAGTCGTGTCCCGGGCGCCACACGTGCCAGGCTCCGCCGTGTGGTGGCCGGTTCCAGTCCTGGCGACAGGCGGCCAGCGGTGTGGGCAGGTCGGATAGGCCGTGCATGTCGCTCAGCAGTCGGTGGGCCCGTTCGACCACGGCCGCGTCGGTGCCCGCGGGGTCGGTGTCGCGGGTCGGCCGGCCGGGCTCCGGGTCCGCCGTGCACCAGGCGTGCGCGGAGTGCCCGTTGGGGTAGGCGGCGAGGAGCAGCGCGGGGCCGTCGGTGTCGCCGATGTCGGGCCGGGGGCAGGTCCCGCCGTACCAGACCTGCCGCAGCGGGCCGTCCGTGGTGCCTCGGCCACCGGTGATGCCCAGCCGTCGCCACCACGCGTGCGGATACAGGAGGAAGAGTTTGTGCGCGGGTACCGATTCGACCGCGTCCAGGTCGCGGAGCACCGTGGGGGTGAACGGCAGTGCGGTTGCGTCGAGTTCACGTAGCGGGCCCTGAGGGAGGGCGAGGATCACGGCACGTGCGTGCACCCGGACGTGCACGCCCGTGGCGCGGCCCCGGTCGTCGTCGAGGGCGAAGGTCAGCCGGTAGCGCGGCCCGGCGGTGCGCGTGCGCCGATCCTGGTCGGGCGCGCGGTCCACGCGCAGGAGGCGGTGCCCGAGGTGGGTGTGTCCGCCGGCGGCCGTGAAGCGGGTGTGCAGGGTGCGCGGGAGGCCCTGCATGCCGCTGCGCAGGGTCAGGTATTCGGCGGCGGGCGGGGTGCGGAAGACGACGTCGAGGTGCTCGGCCGCGTTCTGCCGACCGGAGCCGGAGCGGGAGCCGTGGCCGCAGCCTGCGGCGATGTCGGAGCGGGCCCCCGGCCCGGAGTCCGAGCCGGACCCGATGTCGTAGCCGCCCGCGTCGTGGACGAGGGCCGTCGCCTCCGGGCCCAGCACCGCAAGCAGGACGTCCGCCCAGGCGAGGTGCCGCAACGGGGACGACCCGACGACGCCCCGGTCGCGCAGCGTCGCGAACAGTGCGGCGGTCCGCGCGGCCGCGTCCAAGGCGCCCCGCCGGCGGGCCTCGTGGTGGTCCCGCCGCAGTGCGCCGAAGCCGGGGAGCACGGCTTCGGCCGCGTCCAGGAGCAGGTCGTCGGGGCCCCGGCCGCACCGGCGATCGCCGAGGCGGTAGGGCACGGCGGTGCCGTCGGCGAGGTCGCGTCCGCGCAGCCGAACCCCGCGCACGTGCACCGGGTTTTCCGGTCGGCCGAACACGAACGGGGTCAAGTCCGGTGTCAGGCCCAGATGTTCGACGAGATCCAATACCTCGGTGAGGCCGCGATGCAGCCGCATGGCGCCCAACTCCGCGTACAGGTCCGGGGATCGGGACATCCGCACCGACCACACTCGGCCGCCGATCCGGTGTGTGCGCTCGAAGAGCGCCACCCGGCGGGCGGCGCCCGGCCGATCCCGGCCGAGTCGATAGGCCGCGTAACAGCCGCCCACGCCGGCTCCGACCACGGCCACGTCGAGCATGTGTCGTCGCCTCCTGGTGCGTCGGTCCACGATCGCGGGACCGCGACCGGGCGTCCCCTCGGTGGGATGGGCGGATCAATACGACCTTGGACGGATGAATACGACCTCTCGCGAATGTCTTGTATCCAGGTAATCGGGTCAGCACACTGAGTAAATTCTGTCGTCCCCCGGAAAACAGGGGGCCCTGCGTGGCCGAGGGGAATCGATGATCTTTCGCAAGGACGTCCTCGCCGAAACTACCGCAGCCTATGAGCACTTGTCGGGATACTTCCAGGACATTCGGTCATTCTTCGAAGTCCTCAACGTGCGGTTCGCGCTGCCCGAATACGGGGTGCGGCTGCGCCCGGTGGCCGGAAACGAACTGTTCTCCAATGCCAACAGCTACCTGTTGTCCGACGACAGCTCGTACCCCTACTACCTGTGGCTGCCGAGTTGGCTGGGGCGCTTCTACGTCGACGCGGATCGGGTGCCCGAGGGCAGCCCGGTCGACGAACTCACCACCGCACGGGCCCGCTTGATCGCGTTCGTGTGGCCCTGGCTGGGCTTCAACGACGCCTATGTCCAGGACGCGGAGAGCCCCGAGTGTTGGTTCGGCGTCGCCGACCCGAGGCCGCAGGATTTGGGGGAGAGTGTGCGTACGACCGCGCAGAATCTGTTCAACCACTTCCGCCTGGAACACACCCTCGACGGCGCGGCCGAGGGGTGGCTGACCGGCCATTTCGATCCCCATCCCGAGGTCGGTTGCAACCTCACCGGCCGCTGGCATCTGCGCCGGGTACCGCTGGCGGAGCTCACCAGCTACTACGAGGTGGAGAAGAACGTGATCCGGCCGCTGGGCGAGAAGTTCAGCGAACTCTCCGCCGTGCTCGACGACTCGGCGCACGAGGACGGCGACACGGCGGACGGCCGGCGGAGTGCGAACGGCCACCGCCAGGGGGCGACGACGCCCGGGACGCGCTCCTGATCCGAGCGGCGAAGCGGAAGGAGCGACGCCGTGCACAGGGGCGCTGCCGGGCATGGGGAGAACGCGGCGGGCGGGCAGGACGTCGGCGCGGGGGCAGGTTCCGGCCTCGGCGACGTGTGTGTGATCGGGGCCGGGTTCAGCGGCCTGGCCGTCGGCCGGGCGCTGCGTGGGCGCGGTATCCCGTTCACCCTCGTCGATCGGGGCGAGGGAGTGGGTGGCGTGTGGCACGTTCCGGCGGGGGAGCGGGCCGGGCCGACTCCCGGGTACCGGTCGCTGCACCTGAACACGTCACGGGACGCCACCGGCTTCACCGGATTCCCGATGCCGAGGTCGCTTCCGCGATTCCCGCAACACACCGAGGTGGCCGCGTACTTGGACGACTTCGCGCGCGCCCACGATTTCCGGCGGAACATCGAATTGCGGACCGAGGTCCTCGCCGTTCGACCCTGCGCAGGCGGCATGCGCACAGGCGCCGCACCCGGCCCGGTGCGGGTTCCGGCCGGGGCTCGCCGCGACGGGAGGGAGGAGAGCCCGAGCGAGGGGAACACGTGGGAGGTGATCAGTCGGAACCGTATCGGTGGCCTTGCGTGCCGACGGTTTCGCCACGTCGTGGTGGCGGCCGGGAACCACTGGACGCCCCGGCTGCCCGAGCCGGGAATCGCCGGTAGCGAGACGTTCGCCGGCGAGATCGTGCATGCCGTGGACTACGCGGACGCGGGCAGGTTCGCCGGCCGACGCGTGCTGGTGCTGGGCGCCGGGAACTCCGCGTGCGACATCGCGGTGAACCTGTCCCACGCGGCGGCGCTGACGATCCTGGCGATGCGGCGCGGGATCCATGTCGCGCCCAAGACGATCATGGGTGTGCCGGTCGACGAGATCGCCGGGAGCGCGTGGTGGACGCGGTTGCCGCTGCGCGTCCAGCAGGGCCTGGCCGACCTGGCGCTGCGGATCGTCCGGGGGCCGCTCGCCGCGTACGGCCTTCCCGAGCCGGACCACCGCGTCTTCGCCGGGCCCCTGACGATCTCGGACGATCTGCTGCCGCGCCTGAGCCACGGCGCGATCGTGGTGAAGCCCATGATCGAGCGCTTCACCGCCGACACCGCGCACTTCGCGGACGGCACGGACGCGCGCGTCGACGCGGTGGTGTACTGCACGGGCTATCGGATGTCGCTCCCGTTCGTGCCGCGTGACGCGCTGTTCTCCGACGCGGGGCAGGTGGCGCTCTACCACCGTGTGGTGTCGCCGTCCCACGCCGGCCTGTACTTCGCCGGCCTGGTCCGGGGCGTGATCCGGCCGGTTCGGGCGCTGACCCGGCTGTTCGAGGCCCAGGCCGAGTGGATCGCCGACCTCGTCGACGGCACGGCCGTGCTGCCCGCCGCGGGGGAGATGGCCGCCGAGATCGCCGCACACCTCGCGGCGACCCGCCGGCACGGCACGGCGGCCGAGGACTCGGTACGCGTCGACGTGGCGGACCACCTCCGCGCACTCCGCCGGGAACGCAGGGCCGGGAGCAAACGCACGCCGACCCGCCCCGGGCGGCCGACCGACGCCGCGCCGAGCCGCGCGCCGGTGTGACACGCGGCCGGTCGGGTGTCGATGCCCCCGCGCCCTCCTCGGTGATCGCGGCCCCGATCGTGGGGCGCGGGTTCAAGGCGCAGCATGGAAGGCAGGTGCCCGACCGGTGCGTGGACGAGAGGGTTCCGTGGAAGTAGGGAGCTTCGAGGATGGACGCACACGAGCCGCCCCGGGGGGACGAAGGACGGGACCGGGCGGTGCCGTCGCCGCCGGGTGGACTGCTCGACCTGCTCAACGTGGCCGCGATCGTGTTGGACGGCCAGGGAAGGATCGTGTTCTGGAGCCCGCAGGCCGGTGAGGTGTTCGGTTATACGGCCCAGGAGGCCCTGGGGCGGTACGCGGCTCACGTGCTGGTCCACAAGGAGCACACGGACCTGGTGATCAAGCTGTTCGCCGAGGTGATGAGCACCGGCGCGAGTTGGGCCGGCGCCTTCCCCATCCGGCACAAGGACGGCAGTACGCGCCTGGTCGAGTTCCGCAACATGCGGCTGCTGGACGACGTCGGAGACGTCTACGCGTTGGGTATCGCCGCCGATCAGACGATGTTGCGGCGGGTGGAGACCGATCTCGCGCTGACCGAGCGTCTGGTGTCGCAGGCTCCCATCGGCATCGCCCTGCTGGACAACGACCTGCGATACCTGCTGGTCAACCCGGCCCTGGAACGCATCAACGGCATCGCGGCGGCCGACCACATCGGCCGCCATCCCGGTGACATCCTGCCCGGGCTCGACATCGACACCGTCGAGTCCGCGCTGCTCCAGGTACGGCTCACGGGCACGCCTTTGACCGACCAGTACATCGTCGGCCGTACCCCGGCGGACCCGGAACACGATCACGCGTGGTCGGTGTCCTACTACCGGCTCGAAGGTGCCAGGGGTCGGGTGATCGGTGTGGCCGTATCGGTCATCGACGTCAGCGAACGCCACCGGGCGACGACCGAGGCGGACCGGGCCCGGCGCCGCCTGGCCGTGATCGCCGACGCCTCCGTCCGGGTCGGCACCACGTTGGAGGTGGACCGGACCGCCCAAGAATTGGCCGATGTCGCCGTGCCCGGCCTGGCCGACGTGGCCGCGGTCGACCTCCTCGACGCCGTCCTGGCCTTCCGCCGCAGCGCACCCTCGCACGATCCGGGCCCCGAGCTCTTTCGTGCCCTCGCGGTGGCGGCCGCCTACCCCACGCCCGCCACCGCCGCCGTCAAGGCCGGGGACCTCGCCGCCTACGGCGCGGATCGCCTGATCACCCGGTGTGTCCACAGCGGGCAACCCGTCGTCCTCGCCCACGTCGGCGCCGAGGACCTGCGGCGGATCGCCCGCGACGCCGACGGCGCGACCGCGTTCGCCCTCGCCGGCGTGCACTCCTACCTGGCCGTGCCACTGATCGCCCACAACGAGGTCCTCGGTGCCTTCGACCTGCTGCGCGCGCGCAACCCGTTGCCGTTCGACGAGGACGACGTGCTCCTGGCCGGGGAACTGGCGGCCCGCGCCGCCGTGGCCATCGACAACGCCCGCTGGCACCAGAGCGTCCGCAATGCCGCCGAGACCCTGCAACGCAGCCTCCTGCCGGGCCGTCCGCCCCGGCTCACCGGCCTGGAGGTCGCCTCCCGCTACCAACCCGCGCAGGCGACCAGCGAGGTCGGCGGCGACTGGTACGACATCATCCCCCTGAGCGGCGACAAGACCGCCCTGGTGGTCGGCGACGTCATGGGCAACGGCATCGACGCCGCGGCCACCATGGGCCGGCTGCGCACCGCCACATGCGCCTTCGCCGACCTCGACCTTGCCCCCGACGAGATCCTGCGCCACCTCGACAAGATCACGCAGGGACTCGAGCACTACATCGCGACCTGCATCTACGTGGTCTACGACCCCCGCGACCACCGCTGCCGCATAGCAAACGCCGGACACCTCCCGCCCGTCCTCGCCGCGACCGGACACACACCCGAACTGCTCGACCTGCCCACCGGGGTGCCCCTGGGCGTCGGCGGCGTCTCCTTCCACACCACCGCCTTCGACCTGCATCCGGGCGACCGACTCGTCCTCTACACCGACGGCCTCGTCGAAACCCGCCACCACTCCATCGACGACCGCCTGAACACACTGCTGCACACCCTGGACGGCCCCCGCAAGCCACTGGAAGACACCTGCAACTGGCTCCTGCACTCCCTGCGACACCCCGACGACCACGACGACGTCGCCCTGCTCATCGCCGAGGCCACCGCCACGCCCACCGGCCCGCACACCCCGTGACACGAGGGATCGGCGCGACGGCTACGGAGACCGAGGGGGTGGGCCGAACGCGCCGATGCCGGCGATGCCGCCGTTCAGGTCGGGGTGAGCATGTGCCGGGGCGTTATGCCTGAGGTTCGGACCGTGGGTGAGCAGGACGATCGCGATCGTGCGGTCGGTCTTTCGCGCATATTCGTCGTAGAGGGGGAAGATCCGCGCCGTCCGGGTCCAGAGGTGCTCGCGCTCGGCCGAGGACGCGACCCGGGCTCGGGCGGCGAATCGCCGGGTGCCGGCCTGTATCCCGACCCGACGCTCGGGTCGGCGAGGAGATTCCCGAACCATGCCGGGTCCTCGTCGGCACCGCCTTTGGAGGCGACGACGAGTCGTCGCCCGACCCGCCGTGGATCAGGGTCCGCGTCGATGCCAAGGTGGTCGAGTCGCGACGAAAGGAGGACATCGGTCGCCCGGTTGCCCTGGCCGACCGGCTCGACCCGCACCACCGGCAGGCACTCGCCGCGTCGGTGCCCGCACTCCGCGAACCGGCCCGGCCCACCGCCCCACCGCCCGACAGAAGCGACGACACCACTTTCGCTACCCGATTAAGGAACCATGCCATGACCGCGTCGCACGGCTTCCCCCTTGAGCCCGCCCCGATCCATGTGTCCGACGAGGTCCTCGACGACCTGCGCGCCCGTCTCGCCTCGACCCGTCCGCCGCTGGACGAGGGGAACGAGGACTGGTCCTACGGCGTCCCGGACAGCTATCTCCGTGAGCTGGTCGCCTACTGGCGGGACGGCTACGACTGGCGCAAGGCCGAGGCCGCCATCAACGCCCACGAGCACTACCGGGTGAACGTCGCCGGTGTCCCGGTGCACTTCATGCGCAAGCCCGGCCGCGGCCCTCGCCCGATCCCGTTGATCCTCACCCACGGCTGGCCGTGGACGTTCTGGCACTGGTCGAAGGTGATCGACCCGCTCGCCGACCCGGCCGCGTTCGGCGGTGACCCGGCCGACGCGTTCGACGTCATCGTGCCGTCCCTGCCCGGCTTCGGTTTCCCCGGCCCGCTCACCGGCTTTGCGGACGTCAACTTCTGGAAGGTCGCCGACCTCTGGCACACCCTGATGACCGAGACCCTGGGATACCGGAAGTACGCCGCCGGGGGCTGCGACATCGGCGGGATCGTCTCCAGCCAGCTCGGCCACAAGTACGCCGACGAGCTGTACGGCATCCACATCGGCTCCGGGCTGCCGCTGGACTTCTTCACCGGCCACCGCGCCTGGGACTTCGCCCGGAATCGGCCCCTCACCGACGACCAGCCCGCCGACGTCCGCGCCCGCATCATCGAGCTGGACCACCGCTGGGCGCCCCACCTCGCCGTGCACATGCTCGACGGCGCGACCCTGGCCCACGGGCTGAGCGATTCCCCCGCCGGACTGCTCGCCTGGCTGCTGGAGCGGTGGAACGCCTGGAGCGACAACGGCGGCGACGTCGAGTCCGTCTTCACCAAGGACGACCTGCTCACCCACGCCACGATCTACTGGGTGAACAACTCCATCGCCACGTCGATGCGTTACTACGCCAACGCCAACCGTTACCCCTGGACTCCCGCCCACGACCGCACCCCGGTCGTGCAGGCCCCGGTCGGGCTCACCTTCGTCACGTACGAGAACCCGCCCGGCATCCACACCGCCGAGGAGCGCGTCCGGGCATTCGAGACCGGCCCGCAAGCCGATTGGTTCAACCACGTCAACGTCAACGCCCACGACCACGGCGGCCACTTCATCCCCTGGGAGAATCCCGACGCCTGGGTGAGCGACCTGCGCCGCACCTTCCACGGCCGCAGGCCCTGAACGACCCGCGTGGTCAAAACGGTGCGATGCCGGTGCCGGTGATGTGGGCGTGGTGGTCCAGGATGCGGTCGACGGTGAACGAGGCGGCGCGTTGGCCGACGCGCAGGAGGCGGGTCGTGGCGGAGGCGACGCGGTTCATGTCGACGGTGGGGTCGTCCGTCCACACGCGTCCGTGCCAGGTTCCGGCGCTCTCCAGGCGCAGGTGGGCCTCTACGGGGATGCTCGTGCCGTCGGCGGCGACGATCGCGGGCCCGTCGTAGTGGTCCCGGATGCGGGAGGCCCCGGTCATGTCCGGTGTCCGCTGATCCGGGTGACGTGCTCCCCGCTCGCGACGACGACGAATCGATGTCCGAGCGCGGTGGGCTCGGTGTCGAGGTGCAGGACGCCCTCGGTGCCGGTCTCCAGGACGGGCCCGCCGTCGATGATGGCGCTCCAGGTGCGGGGGAGGGTGTCGCCGTCGATGGGCCAGTCGAACAGATCGGCCGTGACCTCGACGTCGCCCAGACCGGGGACGGTGACGTGGCCGTGTGCCGACATGATCTCCATCCTCCGAGTGTGCGTCGGCCGGCCCGGTCCCGCCGGCGCCGGAACCGGTTACGGGGGCGGCTCGCGCGCCTCGGCGACGAGGACGGTCAGGGCGGCGAGGAGCGCCGGGGCGGCGTTCTTCGAGGGTGCCGCGGTCCTCGGCGTCGCCGCCCCCGCTTCCTCGTCGGTGGGCGGCGCGCACACCCCACATGGCACGCGTCCGCGCGGCCCGACCCGGACGGCTTCGGCGTTCAGGGCAGGAGCCGGGCGAGGAAGAGCGCCGGCGGCAGCTCGTTCCGGTCGGGCCGGGCCATGGCGTGGGCGATCAGCGCGTCCCGGACGGTGGCCAGGACCAGTTGCCTGGTGGCGGCCTGCTCGATGGCGGCCGTGTCGAAGACGGGGAGGGTCATCGGCGCGCTCGCATCCACCGGGCGAAGGCGGCCAATCCTTCCTCCGGGGCGCGGCGGCCGATGCCGATGCGGAACCGGTCGGCGGGGGTGGCGGTGAGTTCGGAGCGGTAGATGCTCGCGGGCAGCAGCAGGACGCCGGCCTCCTCCACCAGGCGGGTGCAGAACTCCTCCACCCCGTCGGCGCCCAGGTATCGGGGGTAGGCGACGCATCCGCCGTCCGGCGCCCGCCACTCGAAGTCGTCCGCGAACTCGGCGAAGAACGCCTGGAAAGCCGGCAGATTGGCTGCGATCAGGGCCCGGTTGCGATCCAGGATCATCTCCCGGGCCTTCAGCGCGATGCGGGCCAGCACCTCGCCGGGCGCGGAGTTGCAGATGGTGGTGTAGTGCTTGGCCCGCTCCAGGCGCGCGCGCAGCGCGCGGTCGCGGCACGTGATCCAGCCGATGCGCAGCCCGGGCAGCCCCAGAGACTTCGAGGTCACGTTCAAGGACAGTGCCCGCTCGGACAGGTCGGCGGCCTGCGGCAGGGTACGGGCGGGGTCGCGTTCGAGGCCGCGGTAGACCTCGTCGCTGAACAGGCGGACCCCGCGCTCGTCGCACAGGCGGACCAGCGCGGCGAAGTCGGCGGCGTCGATGACCTTGCCGGTGGGGTTGTTGGGGAAGTTCACCGAGACGACCCGGGTGTTCGGCCGGATGGCCGCAGCCACCTCGTCCAGGTCCAGAGCCCAGTCCCGGTCCGCGTCGAGAGCCACGCCGGTGACCTCGCACAGCGCCAGCGGCACGGTCTCGGCGGCCTGGTAGTTCGGGGTCACCACGACGGCGTGGTCACCCGCGTCGAGCAGCACGTTCATCGCCAGGTAGAGGGCTTCCTCGGCGCCCGCGAAGCAGATGACGTCGTCCGCGTCGACGTGCTCGTGCGTCCGGGCGATCACCTCGCGCAGGGCCGGGTCGCCGAAGGTCTCCGTGTAGCCCAGGGACAGGTTGTCGAAGGCGTCGCGGTCCTCGTCGTCGGCGAGGGCGAGCAACTCGCCGAGTGTCATCGTCTGGGCGTCGGAGGCGGTCAGGTGATGGCGGGCGGTGAACTCCCAGCGGGAGAAGTACGTTTCCAGGCGGAAGTCGGGCAGCCGGGTCATGTGCGTCAGTCCTTCGTGCTCTGGGCTCGGAGCTCGGCCAGCAGGCCGTAGACGGTGGAGCGGGACACCCGCAGGGCCTCGGCGACGACCGGGGTGGCCCGGCGCACCGCGAACACCCGGGCCTCGTCCAGCCGGCCGAGGACGACCAGGCGGTCCTGGCGGGTCATCCGATCGACGGGGCGACCCGTTTCGCGAACGTGGCTGCCGACGATATGCCGGATGCGCTCGGACCAGTCCTGCTCGAACAACGGCTCGGGACGCCCTACGGTCGGGGCACCGAAGGCGGACAGGACCGCGGCTGCCCGCTCCAGCGGCGTGCGGTCGAGATTGATGCACAGCACCGCGGACGCCCGGTCCCGCTCGTCCCGCAGGACCGCGCTGACCGAGGACAGCCGGCGGCCGTCCGCGAGCAGTTTCTCGTACGGCCCGTACACGTCCCGCGTCGCCGGGTCGAGCTCGTCCAACTCGCCGAGCAGCGAGGGATCGCCGGCGCGGCGGGAGGTCATCGGATTCCAGATCTCCAGGACCCGGTCGGTCTCCGGGTCGTGCAGGACGACCTCGGCGTACGGTCCGAGCAGGAGCGCGACGGCCCGGCACACGGGCGCCCACGTCCGCACCCGAGGGTCCCGGCTCTCTTCGACGTCCACCATGACTTGGACTGTACGTCCAATCTGGATACAGAGTCCAGACCCGGGCGCGAGCGGCACGAGCCGGCGGGACGGACGACGGCGGCCCCGAAGGTCGGGCAGGCCCGGCGAGCAGGGCCGGGCGGCGGCCATCGGGTGACGATCGTGTCCTTCTACGAGGCCCGACGCCTGCGCCGACACCACGGCCTGACCCCGCGCAACGCCCTGCCGTGGCAGGGGAGCGCGCGGGGCGAACCGGTGGCGGTCGACGCGGGCGCAGGCGGACGTCGATCGGCTGCGTGTTCCGGGGCGACGGACAACAGGTCCTCGCCCAGGACGGTGCGGGAACGGGGGCGGCCATCGCGTGATCCCGGCGAGGTGTGTGGGTTCGACGGGATCGGGCGGTGGCCGCCGACCGCGTTCACCAGCGGGGCAGCGGCGGTGGATTCCAGGCCGTGGACACGTCCCCGTCGTCGAGCAGCCAGGTGGCGCCCAGCCAGGCCAGGGCCGTCGAAATCAGGCCGAAGGCCGCCACCCACACGGGCCACGGTATTCCGGTGGAGGTCGCCAGTGTCGCCGCGTCGGACGAGGAGTTGCCCCTCAGATGGCGTTGTAGCAGCTCGACAACGTGCCGCACCGCGGCGATCAGCAGGAACCAGACGACCACGTACGCGGTGAAGGCCTGGACTTCCACCCGGCTCCGCCAGGACACCGCGGCCAGGACACCGGACGCGAGGAGGATGATCACCACGCCGAACGTGTTACGAATCGTCGTCAACAGCAGGAGCATCAGAGCGGTCACGGCCCACAGCGACGCCGTGACGTGCCCCGCGCGCAGAAGAGCCGCACCACCGACGCCCGCCAATGAGGGCGCCGGATAGCCGGCCGCAGCGATCAGGAGTCGGCGAAGGCGGCCCTTGCCTCGATGAAACGTGGTTCCCGAGTTGTCGACCTCCAAGCGGACGGCGACGACGCGGTGTCCGCACAGGAGCGCGGCCAGGACGTGGCCCGCCTCGTGTGCCATCACCGAGTAGCAGCGCACGGTGGACCATGCCAACCGATGCACCACACAGGCCAGGGCCACGCCCCCGGCGACCAGGACCAGCCCCGGAGGCGGGTGCGGCTGCGTGGCGAGGGCGTGCTCCCACAGGAGCCGCGAGAACGACAAGGTCATGCAACTCCGATGCTCTGACCCGCCCTCGGACGCGAAGCAGCCGACCCGCCGGCCGACAGGGCCTCACGGGTGCGTCGGGGCAGAGGTCGTGGGACGGTTCACCGACGACACACAGTCGGTGACCGTCCCGGGCAGGTCAAGCCATCCGGCGCATCGGGGCCGGACCCCGCGTTTTCCGGATCACACACCCCCCGACACGCGAGAAGCCGGTCGCCGGACCGTCGGGAGCCCGTCGGGGTGCGGGTGTCGCGCGTGGGCCCGCGAGGAAGCCGTGTACGCCGCCGCCCCGCGCGGCACAGCCGATGGGAGCGGCGGTTCGGCGGGACCCTCGCGGCCTCAGGGGCGCGTCCGACTCCATGGACCGGCTGCTCGACGACGTGGCGGCGGCGCCGTCCGCGTCCCCGCGTCTCGGAGACCCTCAGGACACGCCTCTCCCCGGCCATCAATCCGCCGGTAGCACTGCCGGCTGCCGTTGTTGGTGGTCAGAGGGGGATCCCCAGGACACAGGGCCCGGCGCTACGGCAGCCTGACGGCCCGTCACGTCGATTGGCGGCCGCTCCGGTCGGCTACGAGAAATCTTGGAAAGGACCCATTCCTCATGCGTTTTCGCGCCCGCTTCGCCGCTGCCGTCATACCCCTCCTCGTGGCGGCCGCCGCGTGCGGCGGGTCCGAGGACGTGAAGGACGACGCGAAGGCGCCGGGCGTCGGCGGCACCGCGGACGCGACCACCGGTACCTCGGGCGGCGGCCCCGTGGGCAGCGGCGCCATCGACGCCGGCACCAAGGGCTACAAGCTCGTCGTCCCGGAGTCGGTCGACGCCTACACCAAGTCGAGCCAGGGCAGCACGCCCGGCGAGAAGGAGGCCGAGAGCCTCGGGGTGGGCAACGCCCGGACGGTGTCCGGCGTCTACAACGCGCCCGCCACCGACCCCGACGACCCGGCGAAGTTCGGCGGTACGCGGCTGAGCTTCGAGGGCTTCTCCGGCGAGATCGCCGACCCCGCCAAGGCACTCGACACATACCTGGCCAACGTCGGCAACAAGGGCCTGAAGGGCACCGGGAAGGTGCAGGGGATGGAGATACAGCCCGTCGCGAGTGCCAGGACCGTCAAGCCCGCCGGCTTCGAGGGCGCGCTGATGAAGTGCCAGGACATGAAGGTCACCCGCAGCACGGGCGACGGAGCCCCGAAGAACGTCGCGGACTTCCAATTCCCGGTCTGCGCCTGGGCCGACTACTCCACCCTCGGCGGCGCCAACGTCGTCGGTCTGGCGCAAATGACGAAGGGCGGCGAGGGCGCCTCGCAGGACGAGGTCGCCGCGTTGATCGCCAAGCTCTACAGCACGGCCCGCCAAAAGGCCTGACGCAGCGGCGGGAACAGCCCGACCCAAGCAAAGGTCGTCGGGCCGGTCGGCGGGCTTGTGATACGTGAGGTTCCCGTGACGTGGGGATTGTCTTGATCTCTTCTGGCGACGGTGATTCGCGTGGCCGCGGCGTGACGTGTGTGGATGCTCGCGTCGAGAAGCCGGCGCGGGCTGCCGACACACCAACTGCCCACGGCGTTGCGACGATCGCGGGGTCGTCCCCCGGTCGGCTCACCGAGCGAGCGCTGTCGCCGGAACCTGCGGCAGCCGATCCGGCGCGCACTCGCCCGCCGACGCCGACACGGGCGTCGACGACCGGTGGTCGTGCGCTTCGGGACACCGAGATGAAGGAGTAGCTCCTTGACCACTCACCTACGGCGGGTCACGCGCCCACGGATGTCAGTGGCGCTGATGGCGGCCCTGTGTGGGCTCCTCGCCACCACCGTGCTCGGTTCGACTCCGGCGGCGGCGGCCGATCAGCGGCAGGCGATCTACGACATCGCGCATCGGGTCGACACGTTGGACGGCGTGGACGCCGCGATCAACCACGGTGCCAACGCCATCGAGATCGACGTCTGTGCCTGGTGGAATCCGAACGAGTGGCGGGCCTGGCACGACTGTTCCTCGGCCGGTGAGAACCGCCTGGGCCCCAGCTTCGACGCCATGCTCGACCGCATCCTGTCCAACGCCAGGGCGGGCCGCCGGCTGGCACTGGTCTGGCTGGACATCAAGGACCCGAACTACTGCGGGGAAGCGCCGAACCGCACGTGCAGCGTCGCCGGACTGCGGGACAAGGCACAGCGCCTGACGGCGGCCGGGATCCAGGTGCTCTACGGCTTCTACGAGTACCACGGCGGCAACACCCCGGACGTCGGCGGCAGGGGTTGGAAGAGCCTGGAGGGCAGGCTCGGCCCGCTGGAGGGCATCACCACGACCGGGACCCGCGATCAGGTCGTGAACGCGTTCGACCGATCCGGTTCCGGATTCCCGGCGGGCCGGCGGGTGATGGACTACGGCGACAGCGACATCACCAACGGGTTCGGCAACTGCACCGAGGCCACCTGGAACACGTGCGCCGAACTGAAGAAGGGCGCTCGGGACCGCGCCGCCGGACGACTCGCGGCCACACTGTCCTGGACAACCACCTACAACGATCCGTGGTACGTCGACAAACTCCTGGGCGACGCACGCGTGGACGGCATCATCGCGGGCTACGGGGCTTACACGGGAGTGCGCGACTACGACGACAACTGGCAATGCGGCAACGCCGTCAAGATGATCCGTGACTGGGTGAACGCACACAGCGGCACCCACCGCATGGCCAACAGCAGCGACCGCATGTTCAGGTAGCATCACGCGGCCCCCGGGGCCGGACGAATACCGTTCCGCGCCCCGTGGGTTGCCCCGGGCCGTCGGCCGCCGTCCCGGCCGACGGCCACTTGCGCACCTCGGTGTATCGACACCGTGGTCCCGTCCGGCCCGGATGATGTCGCCGAGCACCGCGGGTTTGCTGCGGAACATCGGTCGCTCAGGACTCATCCACGCGCGTCCGGCGGGGTGTGGAGGGGGCCTCAGGCGCGGCGCGGAGAGCGTGGGTCGGGGGAGTCCGCGTCCTGGGGATCGACGCCGGTTTTCGCCGTGGCGTCCTCGCCTCCACTGGGACGACGGGAAGGCCCCTTGGGGCCTCGGTCGTGCCTGCCCTTCCCACCGGACCCCTTGCCCTGTTCCTCGCCTCGGCGCCCCGTGCTTTCCACCGTGTCGCCGGGGACCTCCTCGGTCTCCTCCTTCGACTCGATCCGTCCGGGTCCCGCCGGAGGGGCGAATTCGTCCGGATGGAACGACCGGTGCGCGCTGTCGTTGTCACCTTGGCTCGTGGCGTTCACGGAAGGGGACCAACCGCGGTTGTCGGCATCCACACGACCTGCGGCGCTTTCGTTGCGGGGCTTTTCGGTAGGGTTTTTGTGCGCTGTCATGGTGCACCACCGGCATCGTCCCCGAGACCCCGCCCAAGCGGACGAGGGCGCAACCAGTCTAACGGTCACACTGTCCGAGCGACGGGTTCGGACGCGCGGTGCGGCGAGCCACGGTGCCCCCGGGCGGCCCACCCGGCCGGTGGCCCGGCACGGGTCCTGTCCCGCCGGGGGACCGCCTCGGACCGTCGGGATCAGGTGTGTGCCGGCAGGGGCCTGGCGCGGTGGTCGTCCGCGATCGCGGCTGTCTTGTCGGTGCTTGCGGAACCTTCGGCTTCGGCGGAGCCTTCGGCGCCTGTCCCGGCGCCGAGTTGCTCGGGACGCGCCGTATTCATCAGCGCGGCAACGATCAGCGCGCCCACCACGATGATCCCCGCGGCCCACGCTCCCGCCTCCGCGAAGCCTTCCACCAGTGCCTGCTTCGCGGTCGCCGAGCTGCTGTCGTGCGAGGCCAGGTAATCCACGGTCGCGCTCGTGGCGATGGTGTTGAGCAGCGCGGTGCCGAGCGAACCGCCGATCTGCTGCGCGGTGTTGACGGTGGCCGAGGCCACACCCAGGTCACCGTGGTCGACGCCGTGGGTGGAGTAGTTGATGGCGACCGGCATGACCATGCCCGCTCCGAAACCGAGCAGGAGTTGCGAGATCAGCACGCCGCCGGCGTACGAGGTGTCCGGGTCCACGGTGATCATCCACAACATGCCGCATGCGTTGACGAGCATGCCGGGCACGATCAGCGCCCGCGGCGCGAACCTGGGCATCAGCCGGGTGCTGAGCCCGGCGGCCGACACCAGGACCGCAATGGCCATCGGCAGGAAGGCCGCCCCCGTCTTGGTCGGCGAGTACCCCTTGACCACCTGCAGGTAATAGGTCATGAACAGGAATGCCCCGAACATTCCGATGATGGCCAGACCCACGGCCAGGTACGCGCCGCCGCGGGTGCGGTCGGCGACCACGCGCAGTGGCAGCAGCGGCTGCGTCACCCGGCTCTCGACGAAGACGAACATCGCGAGCAGCACCGCGCCGGCGCCCAGCAGGCCGAGTACCGTCGCCGAGCCCCAACCGTCCGCCTCGGCCCGGGTGGTGGCGTACACGATCGCGACCAGCCCGCCGGTCACCAGCAGCACGCCCGGGATGTCCAGGCGCGCCTTGCCCTCGCGCCGCGACTCGGCCAGCACCATGTACCCGCCGATCGCCGCGACCAGCGCGATCGGGATGTTGACGTACAGGCACCAGCGCCAGTCCAGGTAGTCGGTCAGCGCCCCGCCGGCCAGCAGCCCGATGGTGCCGCCCGCGGCGCTGACTCCGCCCCAGATCCCGAACGCCTTGGTGCGGTCCTTCGGTTGGGTGAACGTCACCGTCAGCAGCGACAACGCGGACGGCTGGAGCAACGCACCGAACGCCCCCTGCACCGCACGGGCGAGCAACAACATCTCGAAGTTTCCCGCCGCCCCGCCGAGCGCCGACGCGGCGGTGAAACCGAGCAACGCGATCAGGAAGGTCCGCTTGCGCCCGACGTAGTCGGCGATTCGGCCGCCGAGCAGCAGCAGGCTGCCGAACGCCAGCGTGTACGCGGTGATGATCCACTGCCGGTCGGCATCGGAGACCCCGAGGTCTCCCTGGATGGACGGCAGCGCGATGTTCACGACGGTGGCGTCCAGTACGAGCATGAGCTGGGCCAACCCGATGAAGAACAGCGCGACCCAGCGGCGCGACGGGCCTGCCGGGGCCTGCGCCTTCGTGGTTGCCATGACGTGGTCCTCACTCGTGGTGGTACGTGCCGCGCCGACTCTGCACGCGACGTCCTGACGTTCACGAGACGTGGGCGATTCGACCCGCGTGACAGCGGCGTGATGTGCTCTACGTCACCCGGCCGTGGGTGTCACAGAGCGGTGGGGACCGTCGTCTTGTGCGTACTGGTACGGGTACCGGCCATGGGAACGAACGGGCAGGAGAGCCAGGCATGAGCGCAGGCAGCGAGGAACCGGAGGCGGGCGCGGCGGGTACGACGCAGCCGCCCCTCGTCGGCGAGGGGCGCGCGGACTCGCTGCGGCCACCGAGGCGTTCGTAGCCCACCGCAACCTCATGCGCCGCGCCGGAGAGATCCACGGCGTCATGGCAATGCGCGTCGAGGCCGGCCTCATCACCGGCCTCTACACGGTGCGCAACCCCGAGAAGCTGTCCCGCCTGGAGCAGGAGACCGCGCTGAGCCGCTGAGGTGGCAACGATCCGAGGCCGGTCCGTGAACGCGCGGCTCGCGCTTGCGGAGTCGCCGCCCGGTCCTCACGCGGCAGTGGGACCGGACGGCGGGTGTGGGTGACGATGCCGGTGCGATCCCCCTTCGCCGAGCGCGAGCGCACCCCCCTGGCGGAGCGCGGTGCCCGGCGCATCGCCTCGACGCGGGTGGAGCGCCTGCGCCTCGACCCGTCGGCAGGCGGCCGGGGGCCCGGCGAATCTGCTCACGTTTCGGCAGGTTGGCGCCGGTGCGGGTGGGCAGGCTCGGCGCGATCGAGTTGCTCCAGGGCCCAATGGGCCCACCGCTGCTGCGCCTCGTACTGGTGGACGCCGTACTCGATGGCCAGCCGGCCGAACCGCAAACGACCACGAGAGTGGGGCTCGGTATCGGCGGCGTCGGCGAGCGCGCGTAGTTCGGCCGCCACCCGGGCGGCTTCCTCGAGGTGGCGGAGCACCGATTCGCGAGCCTGCGGAATGTCCAGTACGGACAGCAGGGACATGCGCAACACGTGTTCGTCGCGGACGGCCCGGGGCCTGGGTGGGGACAGCAGCCAGTCGCGCAGCTCCGCGCGGCCCGCATCGGTGATCGCGTAGGTACGGCGTCCGCGCGCGCCTTCCTCGGTGACGGTGATCAAGTCGTTGTCGGCGAGGCGCTTCAGCTCCGGGTAGATGTGGCTCTGCCGGGCGGTCCATGCGTATTTCTGCAGCGAGCGTTCGAAGCGAGCGGTCAGGTCGTAGCCGCTGGCCGGCCCATCTTCCAGCAGACCGAGCAGGGCATGGCGCAGGGACATCTTGTGCTCCTTCGACGACAGGTACCGATTGACAGGTCCGATTGTAGGTATCAGAGTAAGGGAGGGCCAGAGGTCGCCTGGACCCGCCTGCGCTGCCGGGAGAGGGACGGGGCAATGAATGATGTCGATGTACTGATTACGGGGGCCGGCCCGACCGGATTGACTCTGGCCTGTGACCTGGCTCGCAGGGGAATCGCATGCCGAGTGATCGAACAGGCCCCCGGTCCCACGGAGGGTTCGCGGGGATTCACCCTCAAGCCGCGCAGCCTGGAGATCTTCGACGACCTCGGCATAGCAGGCCGCCTCGTCGCCGCTGCCGACATCCAGTCGAGGACCCGCTTTCACCTCGGTACTTCGTTGCTGTTCGACATGCGGGTGCCGCCCGCGCCGCCCACTGGCTCGCGCCCCTACCCGAACTCCGTGGCGCTGCCCCAGTGGCGAACCGAGTCGATTCTGCGCGATCGGCTGGCAGAGCTGGGCGGACAGGTGGAGTTCGGCCGACGTCTGACCGGCTTCACGGCCGATGGCGAAGGTGTGACCGCCACCGTCGAGAACCCGGACGGGGTCGGGACGGAGACCGTCCGGGCCGGCTACCTGATCGGGGCCGACGGCGGACGCAGTCGGGTGCGCCGCACACTTGCCCTGTCGTTCTCCGGGTCCACCGAAGAGGACACCAGAGCACTCATCGCCGACGTGCGCATCGACGGGCTGCCCGACCGTGACGCGGTACATCTGTGGATGGCGAGCAACGGCCACATCCTTGTCGCCCGCCCCACCCCGCACGCCGAAACCTGGCAAGTCGTGGCCTCGCTCCAGCAGGACCCCGGCGGCAAATGGCCCCAGCCGTCGCTCGATACGCTCCAGCACGCGGTTGTCGAGCGGACCGGGCGCCGCGACATCCGCCTGGCGGACCCGGCCTGGTTGTCGGTGTGGCGCTACAACCTGCGGATGGTCGACACCTACCGGGCCGGACGCGTGCTGCTGGCCGGTGACGCCGCCCACGTGCACAGCCCCTTCGGTGCGCACGGTATGAACACCGGCATCCAGGATGCCTACAATCTCGCGTGGAAACTCGCTCTGGTCCTTCAAGGTGTCTGCGCCGAACGTTTGCTGGACACCTATGAGGACGAACGGTTGCCGGTTGCCCGCGCCGTGCTGGCCGACAGCGACCGGCGATTCTCGGCGGCCACCCCACCCCGGGCCGTCCGTCCGGTGGTGCGGTTCGCCGTCAAGTCGTTCCTCGCCCGGCAGCAACGCCGCGACCGCAACGACCACCCCACCTACCGAACCGGCCCGCTGACCAGCCACCTTGCCGGCCGGCGCAGCTCTCTGCGCGCCGGCGATGTCGCCCCCGACGCCCCTGTGCAGACCGTCGACGCTGCGACACGGCTCTTCGACATCCTCCGCGGCCCCCACTTCACCCTCCTCGCCTTCGGCACCGGACCCGCCGCGGAGATCCGTCGGGCAATCAGCGGACTCGAAGACCACCTGCACGTCTGCACCGTCGTCCAGGCGCCGGACTACGGCACGGCCGCCGGTCCGAGGGTGCTGATCGACCCGGCGCGCCGTCTCTTCCGTGCCTACGGTGCACGCGAAGGCACCCTCGTGATCATCCGTCCGGACGGCTATATCGGGCTGATCGCCCATCGCCCGAGCGCCTCCACACTTCGCGACTACCTTCAGCGGGTGGGCATCCGGCTTCCACGGCGGGAAGGTGAAAGCGCGCCTTGAAGCGGCGTACGACAGGACCTCACCGCCACCACCGCCCTCGGCGGCCGCGCCCGCCTGCCCGGACTCGATCCCCCTCGCCCTCGGGCAACTGCTCGCCGTCCAGGAGAGCTTCGGCCCCTTCCGTCACGGCCCATGCGTCGCCGTGCTCCTCCGCTCCCGGTCCGTCCGCCCCCTACACCCAGCCGCGCCGCACCGCCTGCACGCCGGCCTGGAATCGGTTCTCCGCACCCAACTCGTCGAGGAGCACGCGCATTCGTCGCCGCAGGCTCCGGGTGCTGGTGCCCAACTGCCGGGCGATCGTCTCGTCCTTGAGCCCGGACAGCAGCAGGTTGAGGATTCGCCGGTCCTCCGCGTCGAGTGGGTCGCACTCCTCGGGGCCGGTGGTGGTGAGTGGGACGGCCTGTGTCCAGAGCTGTTCGAACAGGGTGACCAGGGCGTCGACGAGAGTGGTGCCCCGGATGACGACGCTGCGGGTGATGGGCGAGTCGAGGTGCAGGGGCAGCAGGGCGATCCGGCGGTCGGCGACGGACATCTTCAACGGGATGCCGGCGAGGACCCGGGCCTCTTCGCCGGCCTGCGACAGGCCGGTCACGTCGTCGAGATTGCCGGGTATCTCGAACGACTCGGGGGCGTAGATCGTGCGGTACCGGACTCCACGGCCCAGGAGGGTGTGTTGGAGCGGGTTGCCGTGGGCGAGGACGTACGGCGGCCGGTCCAGGCTCATGATCTCCTCGGTGGCCTCGTGCTGGAGCCGGGCGAACCACCGGCCGAGCTCGTCGGCGCTGGTCAGCAATTCGACGCCCTCGCCGGGGCGGGCGGCCTCGCCGAGCGCGCGGTAGACGGCCTCGAGTTCGGCGGCCGTCTCGGTGACCCTGCCGAGGTCGGCGTGGGCGTTGCGGACCAGGGCGGCGAGGGCGGCGGTGGGGCTGACGGCCGCCCACCGGGTGGGGCGGCCCGAGAGTCGGCTGACCAGACCGTGGCCGCGCAGCCGGGCAAGGGCCGAATGCAGCCGTTCGGCGCCCGAGCCGGTGCGCTCCGCCAAGTCGCGCACGGTGACCGGCGGTCCGGCCAGAACGGTGCGGTAGACCCGCTCGTCGAAGGGTGCGACCCCGACGGCGCCGAACACGAGCTCGTCGTTTTCCATGGCGAGCGAGCATGTCCGATTCCGGCGCCGGCCGCAATCGGACACCCGCCACACCTGGCCGACCGTCGGGAGCCGCGACTACAAAGAGCACACCACCGGCCCCATGGGAGACCGAATGTTCAACGCACAGCATTCACGGTCGGGTTCAGCGAAGCTGTCCCGGCGCCGACTACTCCTGATCGCCGCGGTGGCCTTCGGCACCGTGTTCGGCGCGTTCGGCGCGGCGCCCGCCGAAGCGCAACCAGTGGCCCCCGACGACCCGCCGACGTCCCTGGCCACCAGGGACAACGAGTGGCGGCAGGTCGGCCCGAACGGCAGCGGCGGCAAACTGGCCTTCACCCCCGCCCGGCCCGAACGGGCCTACGTGCAGACCCCGATCGGCAACGTCGTCTTCCGATCCGACGACCGGGGCACCACCTGGCAGCAGAGCAACGAACTACCCGTGAACGCCACGGACGCCGGCGGCATCGCGGCCGGCCCGCTCCGACCCGACGTGGTGTTCGTCGGCGGCGTGGAGAAGGACAACTGGCACGGATACGTGTTGCGCAGCACCGACGCCGGCAAGACGTTCACCCAAGTGCTGGACACCCCGAGCCGGGTCACCGGCGTCGTGTTCGACCCGACCGGCGCGCGGCTGTACGTCACGGCCTCCGACGGTGTGCACGTCACCACCGATCACGGCAACACCTGGCGGCCGCTGCCCGGTTCGCCCGCCGACGCCCGGAATCCGAAGTTCACCGGCGGCGACCTGTACTTCACGTCCGGCGCCGACGTCTGGGTGCTCCGTCAGGGCGCGCGGACCCCGACGAAGCTGCCTCGCCCCGGCTCGACCGGCGCGGGTGTCGATCAGTTCACCGGCACCGGTCGCACCCTGGTCGCCAGGGGTGACCTGCAGGTCGCGCAGGTCTCCACGGACCGAGGCGCGCACTGGCGGACGCTGCGCGGACCGTGGGGCACCGACGTGGTCGTCCTGGCCGCGATCGTGGACGGTTCGGGCCGGCTGCACATCCAGGTCAACCAATCCACCGGCGAGATGCAGCAATGGGGCAGCCGCGACGACGGCCGCACCTGGCACGCCGAGGCGGGCCTGGCCCGCATCGACCTGTACGAGAGCACCGGCACCTTCCCCGGACGGCCCGGCACGGACGTGATCTCGGCCGGCGCGGGCATCTACACCACCGACGACCACCAGTCCTTCCGCCGGATCGGGGTGCCCGGCTCCGAAGTGTTGTCGCTGACCGTCGCCCAGGGCAGGTCGGGTCCGGCGATCGTCGCGGGCACCATGACCGGCAGCTACCAGTCGTCCGCGCCACTGAGGAGCCGGCTGCCGCGCGGGTACCAGGAATGGGGTTTCTCCGGCGCCGCGCCGCACACCTTCGGCAACCGGATCGACGGCCTGGCCACCGATCCGTCGAACCCTTCGACGGTGTACCGGGTACGCAACACCTGCACCTTTGATCAACCCTGCTTCTACCTGGAGAAGTCGACGGACGCGGGCCTGCGGTGGACCATCGTCCAGACCGCCGTGCCGGGCAAGGCACTCGGCATCACGGTCAGCCCCACCGACCCGAAGCGGCTGTACATCGCCACCCACTCGCCGTCGGCCGTGTACACCAGCAACGACGGCGGCGAGTCCCTCACCCAGAACGGGCACGACGACCTGAAGGGCTTCACCAGCGTCGCCGTCGACCGGGCCGATCCCGACAGCGCCTGGCTCGGCGGCCCGGACGGGCTGTTCCGCACCACCGACGGCGGCGTCACCCTGAACAAGGTCCTCGACGGCTGGGTGAGCGCGATCGCGCTGAACCCGCGCACCCCGGGCCACGCGGTCGTCGCCGCCATGGACGCGCTCTACGTGACCACCGACAACGGCAAGCACATGACCAAGGTGGCCGCCGACCTGACCGGCTCCCTGAGTTCGCTGGCGTTCACTCCGGACGGCTCGACGGTGTTCGCGGGCTCGCACTACTACCTCACCCCGGCGCTCGGGGTGCTGCGCAGCACCGACGGCGGCCGGACCTGGGGCTCGATCACCAGGAACCTGCCGGAGCCGTCGGTGTCGTCGCTGACCGTCTCGGCGGACGGCCGGTGGCTGTTCGCGGGGACGACGTTCGGGAGCGTGCACCGACTGGCGGTGTGACCACACACCAGGCGCGCCGCCCCTGTCCGGGTGTTCGGACCGGGGCGGCGTCGTGTCGTGTGTGATCGACCGCGGCCCGGCGCGGCGCGGCCGCGCTTGCGCGTCCCGCCCGAGGCACGCGACGCCCTCGCGACACGGGACGCGAAGACGCGGCCCGACAGCCGGCGGGGGTGAACCGACGTCGGGCCGCGCGGGTACCGGCCACGGGGGGAGCCGGTACATCCGTACGACTACCCCGGTTACGTAGGGCGATACTCCAACAACATTAGGTACTCACGTTGTTCACATATTCGCGGCACCGAACGGGCACCGCGGGAGCGGGATCGTGTGGACGAACTCGCAGGCCGAGATGGCGCTATCGTCGCAGATGGGAGTAATGCCGAGACGCGGAGGTCCCGATGGCAGGGTTCGAGTGCCTGTGCGGTCATGGGCGTTCCTGGCACAGCGGGCCGCCTGATTGCCGGGGCGGGTGCAAGAAATGCACATGCGCGGCGTACGTGTACGCCGCCGAGGCCGTCGCGCGGTCACGTATCCGCCCGGAGGAACCGGCGGACGGAGCACGGGAACCGCATCCGCTCTGCCCGCTCCAAGACCCCGACTGCATAGGCTTCCACCCGACGATCGGTTGGTAGCACGAACGGCGGACGAGCCGAGTTGCCGCGAGTGGTGTCATCGGGGCAACTCCGTTACCCGAAGCGGAGATCGAGGAATGCGCATCTCCCCCGCAGGCCCTCGCCGGCCGCGCGCCGCGAGGAAGTGTGTCGGCGTGGTCCGGAGGTGGCGATGACCGCGCTGACGAATCTTCTCTACCTCGTCGGCGCCTTCGCCGCGATCGGGCTCATATCCCTCCTGCCGATGCTCATCGTCGAAACGCCCAAGGAATGGTGCCGCACGTGCAAGCACCAGCGGTCCGATCACCAGGGCGGCACCGGGACGTGCAGCGGGGACGAGTTCCCCGTGGGCGAGATCATTCCGAGCGGCACCTGTGACTGCTCGACGTATGTGTCGAACAAGGAGCCCCGATGAAGGATTGCCCGGGAGTTGCTTTCGAGAAGGAAGGCCCGCCCGGCCACGTGGACCGGGGGGAGATCGCGGGGGAAGCGAATGCGGCCGGCCCGGGGTCCATCGGTGCCGTCACCGGAGCCGGCCGCGGGCCGCGGGTGGTCTTCTTCAGCGGGGCGGGTCGACCCGGCGGCCCAGGAGGGCGGCGAGTCGATCGAGAGGTGGGGCGTTGTCGGGGGACGGTTGTGGCGGTGCGAACGGTGCGCGGCCGGGCGGGATGTCGGCGAGCCTGTCGCGGGTGAACGCCAGTTCCCGCTCGACGATGTCGTCGGGGAACCGGAGTTGCCGCCCGATTGCCCGGGCGAGGTCCCACCCGTGGACGAGTTCCTCGACGGTGCGCAGGTGCACGGCGGCGATGCCGGGGACCACCCCGGCGGGGACGTGGAAGAGCCGTGTCGGCACGTCCGGCTGCCCGAATGCGGAGAGGAGGTGCTCGGCGGCGTCCCGATGGGCGGTCGCGGGTGGGTCGCCGAGCGTGTTCCGGGCCGCCGTGGGGTCCAGGGCGTCGGGCGCGGCGCCGGACTCGCCGCGCAGAACGGCGGTGAACAGCCGGCTGCCGAGGACCAGGTGATCGACCAGCGCGCGTACGTCCCACTCCGGGCATGGGGTGGGCGCGCCCCATTGGTCTTCCCGGACGTCGGCGACCAGGTCGCCGACGAGTTCGAGAACCACGGCGAGGTCGGCGAGATCGGTGCGGTCGTCGAGGTTCGCCGCATCCGTCGGCGCGGGTTCGGGTGTGTGGGTCACTGTTCTTCTCCTCGTGTGCTCGGTGTTTCGTGGCGTCGGTCGTCGAGGCCGGCCACGAAGGCCCGCGCCTCCATGAGGTAGGCGGTGCAGGCGTCCGCGCCGGCCGCGCGTTCGAAAACGTCCATGTCCATGGCCGATCGTCGCTCCTTTCGTGCGTGCAGCGGTCGTTCTCTTGTCGAGACACCACCGGCGCCGCGAACGGAACGGTCCCGGTCGGACGAATCCCGGTGAGTTTGGCCGGCATGCGAGGATGCCGCGGTGAGTCAGGACATGTTGGACCGCGCGCGGACCGGGGACGAGCAGGCGTTCCGCGAACTCACCGAGCCATATCGGCACGAGCTCCAGGTGCACTGCTACCGGATCCTGGGGTCGCTCGCCGATGCCGAGGACATGCTGCAGGAGACCCTGCTCGCGGCCTGGCGCGGCCTGGACGGTTTCGCCGGCCGGGCATCGCTCCGGACGTGGCTGTATCGCATCGCCACCAACCGCTGCCTCAACGCCCTCCGCGACGCCGGGCGACGCCGACCGCCCGAGCCGACGCCGCCGTTCGATCCGCCCGAGCCCACCCGCCGCAGCGACGTGACCTGGCTGCAACCGTGTCCGGACACGCTCCTGGAACGCATCCCCGACAAGGCGCCGGGTCCCGAGGCCCGATACGACTCCAGGGAAGCGGTCGAACTGGCCTTCGTCGCAGGGCTGCAGCACCTTCCACCACGCCAAGCCGCCATCCTGGTACTGCGTGACGTACTGGGCTACCCCGCCGACGAGGTCGCGAACATGCTCGGGACCGGCACGACCGCCGTCAAGGGCGCCTTGCAGCGTGCTCGCGCACAACTGCGCCGACACACCATCGACCCCGAGCGGATGGCACTTCCGGGCGCGCCGGGAGAGCGCGAGTTGTCCCGACGCTTCGCCGACGCGTTCACGGCCGGCGACATCGACGGCCTCGTGACGCTGTTGACCGACGACGCGTGGCTGACCATGCCGCCGGCGCCACACGAGTACCACGGCCCGGCGGCGATCGCAGCCTTCCTCACCACGTTCCACACCTGGCGCGGACGCCGTCGCCTGCGGCTGATCCCCACCCGCGCCAACACCCAACCGGCCCTGGGTTGCTATCTCACCGGACCCGACGAGTCGACCGCGCACCCGGCCGGGCTGATCGTTCTCGCCGTGGGCGACGAGCGAATCCACGCCGTCACCTGGTTCCTCGGCGACGACCTGCCACACCGGTTCCAACTCCCGGAAACCATCGGCTGATCCGCTGCCTGTGCGCCGACTCTCGGGACGAGCTGCGCCGCAGGCTCCGGGCGACCGGTCGGTGCTTCGGCGGCGCCGCGCCGATCATCCCGTACGGGGAGGCCGTCGCGCTCGTGGGGCACAACGGCGCAGGCCAGAGCACCCCTGAACGCTCGCGGCGCGGTTTGCCCGGCACGCCCGGTCATCCGAAATTCGGATGCCCGTCCGTGCGGGACCCGGTAGGAATACGCCCGTGTCGATTCATGTGCAACTTGCCGACCTGAACCGCGAGAACTGGGAGGAGGTGATCGATCTGACGGTATCCCGAGAACAACGCGACTTCATCGCACCGAACCTGTACTCGATCGCGGAGAGTCGTTTCCTCCCGGGCTTCGTGACCAGGGCGGTGCTGCACGAGGGGCGCACGGTGGGCTTCGCGATGTACGGCCCCGACCCCGACGACGGGGAAATCTGGCTCTACCGCTTGATGATCGACGAGGATCACCAGGCGCGGGGCCTGGGTCGCGCCGCTCTTCGGGAGATCATCACCCACGTAGGGGAGGCGTTCGGCGCACCCGTACTTCGGCTCGGTGTGCGCGCGGACAACGTCGCGGCCAGGGCGCTGTACATCTCCGCCGGGTTCGTCCCCACCGGGCAGACCTTCGGCGACGAGGAGATCCTGGAGCTTCGCTCACCCCGGTGAGGCCGGGCGAGGCCGGGCGGGTTCACGGGTTCGCACGGCCCCGGGCACCACCGTGCCCGACATCGAGTCCGAGGGCTGATTCCGGGAGCGGGCCCGGTTGCGGCCGCAACAATCGGTCGACCAGCCCGTCGACGTATTCCGGGGTGAGCGGGCCCACGCCGAACAAGACGCGGATATACATCGGGGCCAGGATGTGGTCCAGCACGCCGAACGCGTCGGGTGCGGGCTCGCCGCGTTCGCGGGCGCGATCGAGCATGGACTGCAGTTGCCGGGTGCGTTCGGCGCGGAGGTCGTCACGCGCCTGTAGGCCCTGTCGGCCGTTGCTCGACAGGGCGACGGCCAGGTGCAGCAGCGCCGGGCCGTCGGGTCCGGTGATCTCGCGGGCCACGTTGGCCGCGTAGGTGCGCAGGTCGCCGGCCAGGCTCCCGGTGTCGGGCATCGGCGACCGCGCGTTGAGGCGGGTGAGCGCCACGTCGGTGAGCAGGGTCTCCAGGTTGCCCCACCGGCGGTAGATGCTGCTGTCGGCCACGCCCGCACGGGCTGCGACCTCGCCGACGGTGAAGTTGCCGTAGCCGCGCTCGCTGATCAGGTCGGTGACGGCCTGGTGTACCTCCGCGCCGACGCGGGCGCTGCGCCCGCCGGGCCGTCGGGCTCGCTGTCGTTCGTTCATGCCCCCACTTTAATGCAGGCGAGACTTGCGTTTGTGTGCCAATCCTCCTTACAGTCGCCTAACGCAGCCACTGACTGCTTTAGAGCGCCCGGAGGCCGACCGCGTCGGCCGCGGAGAGGCGCAACCAACGATCGAGAGGAATCCCCATGGCTGCATCGCCTGCGGCCGTAGGCAGTCGGCCGAACCGGGCCGTGCTGCTCACGGTGACCTGCCTGGGCCAATTCATGGTCCTGCTCGACAACACGATTGTCGGAGCAGCGCTGCCCGACATGCAGCACCGGCTGCACACCCAGCTGACCGGTCTGCAATGGATCGTCGACGCGTACGTCCTGCTGGTCGCCATGCTGCTGCTGTCCGGCGGTGTCTTCGCCGACCGGTTCGGCCGCAAACGGGTGTACCTGACCGGAGTGGCGGTGTTCACCGCCGCGTCGGTGGTGTGCAGCCTCGCGCCCTCGGTCGGTTGGCTGGTCGCGGGTCGGGTGCTGCAAGGTATCGGCGCCGCGGCGCTGAGCCCTGCCTCGCTGGCCCTGCTTGCCGCCGCCTATCCCGTGCCGCAGGAACGCATGAAGGCGATCGGGCTGTGGGCCGGGTTCAGCGGAATCGGTCTGGCCGCAGGCCCCGTGGCCGGCGGCGTGCTGACGGAGTCCTTCGGCTGGCCCGCCATCTTCCTGGTCAATCTGCCCATCGGCGTGGTTCTGCTGCTGGTCGGTCTGCGCAGCCTCGAAGAGGCCCGCAATCCGAGCGCCCCCGCGATCGACGTCCCGGGGACGGTGCTGTCGGTTCTGGGAGTGGGGGTGCTGACCTACGGGCTGATCGAGGGTGGTGCCCGCGGCTGGACGTCGCCGGTGATCCTGGGCAGCTTCACCGTCGCGGTGATCCTCCTCGCCGCCTTCGTCGCCGTCGAAGCGCGTCGTTCCGCTCCGATGCTGCCGCTGCGGCTGTTCCGGCAGCGGCTGTTCACCGTGTCCAACACCGCCATGGTCGTGGTGGGCTTCGCGCTCATGGGTTCGTCGTTCTTCTTCTCCCAGTTCTTCGTGTACGTCCAGGGCAGCTCGATCCTGCGCGCCGGCTTGCAGACCCTGCCGGTATCCCTCGCCATGGTGATCGTCAGCCCGTACGCGGGCCGGCTCGCCGCCCGGTACGGCTTCCGCATCGTGGTCACCACCGGCCTGACCTTGGCCGGCCTGGGACTGCTGGCGCTCGGCATGGTGCACGCCGACACCGGCTACGGGAACGTGTGGTGGCGACTGGGAGTCGTCGGCATCGGCTTCGCCCTGACCATGTCCCCCCTGACGGGAGCCGCCATCCAGGCAGTCGACCCGCAGGAAGGGGGCCTCGCATCAGGCATCAGCAGCACCACCCGGCAGATCGGCGCGGTGCTCGGCGTGGCGGTACTCGGAGCCGTCGTCCGCACCCGGGAATCCGGCGGCGCCTCGTTCGAGACCGGCCTCAACAGCGCCTTCCTCGCTGCCGGCGCCGTCACTTTGGTCACCGCCGTGTTCACCGGCCTGTGGCTGACGAGGTCCGAGCCCGCGAAAGGCGCCGCGGCGCCGCGACGTTCCGCCGTTCCGGATGCGGTCGCCACCTCGAACAAGGCATCGGTGAACAGCCGTTGACGGCGACACCGACCTCGGCCGGGAGGCGTCCCGCCGGGAGTCATCCGGCGGGACGCCTCCGGGCCGACAGGCTCGGCCTCACGTGATCGAAGGCCGCCCCGGCCTCCGGGGCGGCACGCGGTCAGCGGCGGCCGGCGGCCAGGACGACGAGGAACTGACCGCCGCCCGCCTCGATCTCGGCGGTCACCGGCAGCCCCGGTACCAGCCGGGAGAACCGGTCCACCAGCCAATCCGCCGCCTCCTGGGCGTCCTTCCTGGTCGGACAACGACCCACCATCTCGCGGCCGCCCTTGCGCTCCAGCCTCCCGGCAACGGTGATCAGCGGCGCGGGCTCGACCACGTACAGGTGGTCCGGCCAGGCGATGACCACCTTGACCGCACCCTTGCGGGTGTTGCACCCGCGGTGCGCAAGCCGCTCGGCGACCTTGGCCTTTCGGTCGGTGGTCCGGCTGTCGACACTGGGCCCCCGTGGGTCGTTCACCGACTCGTCGGGGTCGACCGGTTCGTCGCACACCCAGCATCGCCAGCCGTCGCGCTCGGCCACATCATCAAGGAGACTCATCCGAGCAAACTAGCCTGCCCGGCCGCCACCCCGGTGCGGCAGGCCCGTCGGAACGACGCGGCTTCCATGACCGGCTTGCGCTTGGGACGCGGGCGAGGTGCACCGCCGGTACCCGAGTGCGGTCATGCCGCACGGCCACGCGGGTGCCAAGGCATGCGTGATGGCGATCAGCCCGCGAACCCGGTTTGCGCTGCCTGCTCGGTCGCGTCGCGGTTGCGCAAGGCCAAGGCTTCGAGTTCGACGACCGCCCGGTCGGTGGCCGTCTCGGCGGTGATCGCATTCGCCATTCGCCGGGCAGCGGAACGGTACGACGGGTCGTTCAGCACCCGCTCGACAGCGCGGGCGATCGTCCGCGCCGAGCTGCCCTTGCCCACCGTGACGCCGGCGCCCGCGAGCCGGACGTGCGCCGCCACCTCGATCTGGTCGCGGCCGAGCGGCACGCAGACCATGGGGACCCCGGCGGCCAGCGACTTGACGGTCGTCCCGTGGCCGGCGTGCGTGATGGTCACGGCGGTGTGGCGCAAGGCGAGGCGGTGCGGCGCGGCCGCGACGACCCGGACGTTGGCGGGCGCGCGCACCGTCGCCGGGTCCACGGCGGGACCGGTGGTCAGCAGCCCGCGCACCGGCAGGGTGCCGAGGGCGTCCGCGATGCGCTCCAGCAGGTCGCGCTGTTTCATGAAGGAGGAGCTCAGGCCGACCAGCACCAGCGGGGCGTCG
The DNA here is from genome assembly GCF_055557415.1 of Embleya sp. L77. Classification (NCBI taxonomy): domain Bacteria; kingdom Bacillati; phylum Actinomycetota; class Actinomycetes; order Kitasatosporales; family Streptomycetaceae; genus Embleya; species Embleya sp. L77. The sequence continues at coordinate 412,635 of NZ_CM145710.1, read as the reverse complement.
CCGTCCGGGAGCATCAAGTCCCCGGCCCAGGCGGGGTCTTCGAGGCGCGGGCCGACGTGGCGTATGTGCTCGGGGAACCGCCGCCCGGCGTGGTCGAGGGCTCGCGGCGAGAGCACGAGCACCCGGTCGGCGCGTTCGAACGCCTCGACGACGGAACCGAGCGGCCTCAGGCCGTTCGCGACGCGGGCGGCGTTGAGGGCGGGCAGGCCCTTGGCCCATGGTTTGCCGGACAATCGGGTCACCAACCGGTCGCGCAGCCGGCCCGGCACGCCCTTGGCCGGGGCGAAGCCCGGACCGGGCGGCGGCGCCCCCGGGCTGGGGAACGGATATATGGTCGTCGCCAGCGAGGCCACGGGGACGCCGGCCGCCTCGCCCGCGGTGACCGCGCCCAGCAGCATGTGCTCCGTGACCAGCACGTCCGCCGGGCGGGCGCGCAACTCGGCGAGGGTGTCGCGGGCGTAGTCGGCAGCCGGTCCGCAGACGATGCGGTCCCGCAGCCGCGCGGCCGCGCCGAGCGGCGTGCGGGCCTCGAAGTCCCTGATGACGTCCTTGGCCGGGTCGGCGGGGTCGCCTTGCGGCGCGGTGGTCCAGACGACCGGCTCCAGACCCGCGGCCGCGATCTCGTCGCGCAGGGAAGCGTCGCCCAACACCCGCACGTGGTGGCCGCGTTCGGCGAGCGCGCGGGCGACCGACAACACGGGCGGTACGGCTCCGCCGCCGGCCCACGTGGCGAACAGGAAGTTACTGGGCATGGTGTCCCTTCCGGGGGTCGATCGCGGTCAACAGGTCGCGCATGGCCCGCTCGGCGTCCTCGCGGGACAGGCCGAGATCTCGGCGCCACAGCTTCCACAGGTAGACGTCGGTGGCGGCGTAGTGCAGGTTGAGCGCGTGCTCGCGGGCCGGGCCGTCGGCGGGAAGCCGGTCGGCGAAGACCCGTTCCAGCCACGCCCGGTGGAGACCGCGGGCGTGCGCGGCGGCCCGGGCGGCCGACGGGATCCGGTCCATCTGTGCGATCCAGAGCACGTTGGCGTCGCCCTGCTGCTCGTAGTCGGCGAACAGGACGGCGACGATGGCCGGCACGTCTCCCGTGGGAGCCTGGCGAGCGAGTTCGGTCTGTGCCGCCACCGCGTCGGCGACGGCGTCGGCGAGCCCGTCCTTGCCACCGAAGTGGTTGACGATCGTCTGCACCGATACGCCGGCCGCCTCGGCGATGTGCTGCAAAGTGACCTCGTCGTGCCAACGCTGCGACCACAGCCCGGCCGCCGCGTCGATCACGCGCGCCCGGGTGACCTCCAGAGCCGCGGCCCTGGCGCCCATGCGGTACGAGCGCCTGTCCTTGCTTTCCATGGAGCCGATTCCATATTGAATTTAATACCAAGTCAAGCGAAAACCTCGGCGAATCGAATCGAATCGAAGCGAAGCGACGCGACGCGCAGCGTCCCGCCCTGCGTCCGCCGCTGCGGTGCGCGGACGGCAAGGGCTTCGCCCGCGCGGTCGCCCGTGCGATGTCCCACAACCCGGCGGACCCGACGCGCCTCGACGAGTGGGCGGCGCGCCTGCACATCAGCCCCAAGACCCTCCAGCGGGACTTCGTACGCGAGTTCGGCATGTCCTTCACCCGCCGTCGCACGCTGCTGCGGCTCGGCGTCGCCCGCGCCCTGCTCGCCGGCGAACCGGTCTCCGTGGTGGCCCGCCGGGTCGGCTACGCCGGCGTCTCCGCCTTCGTCCTCGCGTTCGCCAAGGAGTACGGCTGCCCACCCGGCCGGTACGCCCGCACCCGCCTGGCCGCAACCTGAACGTTCGGAGCCGCGCGCGACGGTTGTCCGGCCGGCGCGATCGTGCGTTCGGGTGTCAGCCGCGTAGGTCGGCGACGGCGTGAAACTTCACGATCGCTCCTTGCTTGCCGTTCTCGGTGCCGGTGGACGCGCCCCGGCCATGTTGCGGAGGGCCGGGGCGTATCCGGCGGATCCTGGTGGGGTCGTGCCGCCCGACTTCCGCGCTTCGGGTCCCTCGCCGCGCTGGTCTCGCCGGGATCGGAGGAACCACCGGAGGGAACCACCGCGCAGCCGCTTCTCCGGCACGCCGATCCACGGCACCGGACGACGCGACCCGATCACCGAGGTCCAGCGAGGTCCACCGAGGTCCACCGAGGTACACCAGGATCCACCGGACACGGTCTAGCCGTTGCCCTGGGCGGTGTGGCCGACGCGCCAGATGTAGCCGTCCAGGTCGGCGAAGGTACCGCCGTAGCCGCCCCATGGCAGGGCGTCGGCGGGCTTGAGGATGGTGGCGCCGGCCTTCGCGGCCTGCGCCATCATCTCGTCCACTCGCGCCTCACTACCGAGTTCGGAGGTGAGGACCAGCCCGCTGAAGCCGTTGCCGTCCGGGTTCGTGCCCACCAGTTCGGCCAGACCTTCGCGGCCGTAAAGGCCGATGGGCGAGGCGCCGTCGGACTCGAAGAACACCGAGATGCCGTAGTCGTTCTCGATCTTCCAGCCGAGTCCGTCGGTGTAGAACCGCTTGGCGGCCTCCATGTCCCGGACGCCGAGCAGGGTCGGGATCGCGTGCGCTGTCATGGCGCATCTCCTTCTGTTCGCGGTGTATGTGCTGCCTGAACCGGCAGGTGACCCGCGGGATGTCACACCGGAGTGGGTTCGCCGGTCAATTGGTATGACAGGCGCCGACGAAAGAATGTGACCGATGACTGAGCAGGACTGGCTGAGCGCACGGTTCGCCGAGCACCAGGACCGCTTGCGGGCGGTGGCCTACCGGATGCTCGGCTCACCGGCCGAGGCCGAGGACGCGGTCCAGGAGGCCTGGCTGCGCGTCGGCCGTGCCGACACGGGCCAGGTGGAGAACCCGGCCGGGTGGCTGACCACGATCGTTGCCCGGGTCTGCCTGAACATGCTCGAGGCGCGCCGGGCCCGGCGCGAGGACTCGGCCGGGGCGCTGCCGCCCGAGTCGGACGCACCGCACCGGAGTTCCCATCCGAACATTCCGGCCACCCCCGAGGACGAGGCACTGATGGCGGACTCGGTCGGCGTCGCGCTCACCGTGGTGCTGGACACGCTCACTCCCGCCGAGCGGCTCGCGTTCGTCCTGCACGACGTCTTCGCCGTGTCGTTCGCCGAGATCGGCGCCATCATCGACCGCTCCCCGGCCGCGACCCGGCAACTCGCCAGCCGCGCCCGGCGCCGGGTCCAAGGAACGGCAGACGCCTCCGATGCCGCGAGATCACCCAAGCGCGAAATGGTCGCCGCCTTCCTCACCGCGGCCCGGGACGGAGACTTCACGAGCCTGCTGGAGTTGCTCGATCCGGACGCCGTGGCCCTCGAGATCCGCGGCGCCCACGCGGTGGCGGCCTTCTTCGCCGGACGGGCTCAGGCCGCCCGCATCGCCCTGGTCGACGGTGTCCCGGCGGCCGTGTGGTGGCACCGAGGCCGACCGCAGGCCGTCTTCACGTTCACCATCAGCGGCGAGAGGATCACCCGCATCGCCATCGACACCGACCCGAACCGGCTCCACGGCCTCGACGTCGTCCTCCTTCCCACCGGCGACAATGTCGGTCGTCCGTCCGGTCGCGCATGCGATTAAGGGCCTCGGCCCGGGTGGCTCGGGCGGGTCAGGCACGGGCACGTGACGGTGTCGCTCGGGATGCGGGACGGGCATCGGGACGCCCAATGGTCGGGCCCGTCCGGCTCGCGGGGTGGGATCGGCATCGGGCCGGCGGTTGCGAGCCGGGGTGGGCGGGGTTCGACTGGTGGGAGGGGGCCAAGAGCGCGCGGGCCCGCGCGTCACCAGGGCTGACACTACGCCTGGGGTCGACGGTCACCGCCACTCACGAACAGGAGCCTTGCCCATGGACGACTACCCGCTTCTGAACGCGTTCCTGACCATGTTGTGGCTGTTCCTGTGGATCCTGTGGTTCTTCCTGCTGTTCCGGATCATCACGGACGTGTTGCGTGACGACAGCCTCGGCGGCTGGGCCAAGACCGGATGGATGGTCTTCGTGATCGCGCTGCCGTTCCTGGGCGTGTTCGTCTATGTCGTCGCCCGCGGCAGCGGCATGGGCAGGCGCGACGCCGCCCGGGCCGAGCAACAGAACGAGGCCTTCCAGGCGTACGTCCGCGACGCCGCCGGCACCAACAAGGGGTCCACCGGCGTCGAGGAACTCTCCAGGCTGGCGCAGCTCAAGAGCAACGGCGACATCTCCGCCGAGGAGTTCGAACGGGCCAAGCAGAAACTGCTCGCGTGACCTGCCCCCGGCGTGGATACGCGTAACGCTTGGTGCGGTCAGGCGCCCGGCCGATGCGCCCGTCGGCGACGAGCCGATCGGCGGCGGCCGGGCGCTATCGCGCTTGGGTTCGTCCGGTCGGTTCGCGGTTGCGCCCGGTGGCGGCCAGCAGGGCGATCACCGTGAGCAGGACCAACAGGAGGACCACCCACAGCAGGATGACCAATGCCGTCGGGTGGTTCCACAGGGCGAAGCCGAGGGTGACCAGGAGCAGCGCGCCGAGGGTGAGCCACCGGCGTTGCGCGGCCACCCAGGTGCCGGTTTTGCCGGTGCCCATGTGGTGCCTGTGCGCGGAGCGGGCGAGGGCGTCGGCGCCGCGGTCGGCGCCGGCGCGCAGGGCGCGTGGCAGGCGTCCCGCGCCCGAGAGGTAGGCGCCGATGCCCACCACGACGCCCAGGACGAGCGCGGTGCGGACGCTGTTCTTCAAAAAGCGCAGCAGCGTGTCGAAGATCGCTCCGGCGGCGGCCGGGGACTGCACCGTCGCGGGCAGGTGGTCGAGATAGTAGCGGCGGGCGATCGCCAGGCCGACGGCCAGGATCAGGCAGGCGAAGGCGGCGCCCAGGGCGGTGGTCACCAGGGCGCGGCGGCGCCGACGGGCCAGGAGGACCCCGATGGTGCCGAGCAGCACGGTGAGCACCGGAAGCCAGTTGCCCAGCACGTCCAGTGCGTGCGCGGCGTCCTGGATCTTCTTCAGCTTGTCCGACTTGACCAGCACCATCTTCTTGTCGACGTCGGGGATCTGCTCGGCCGGGGTGACCCCGTCCGCGACGAGGTCCTGTTTGACCGTGTCCACGGCGGCGCCGACATCGAGCGTCACGGTGCCGTCCTCCACATCCACCGAGCCGCGGCCCTTGCCGGTGAGCACCTTGACGACGTCGGAGTGGGCGGTGCGGTTGGCGTTCGTCCAGACCTTCTCGAACCGGTCGCTGTCCACGAAGCGGGTGGCCGCCCGGTGGGCCACCTGGTCGACGGCGTCGTTCAGTTGTGGGCCCAGCCCCTTCACCGCGGTGCCCACCCGTGGCGGGAGTCCCTGGGCCTCCAGCCAGGCGGCGATGTCCGCGGTGACCTGGGCGCCGTCCACCCGCACGCCGACCGCTTCGGTGATGCGGTCGGCGGCGGCGGCCTCGATCGCCGGGTTCGAGGCGAGCGGCTCCACCGTCGAGACGTACCGGTCGGTGTCGAGCACGATGTCGTGCACCCACACGGTGATCAGCGATACCGGCACGAGGACGCAGGTGAGCGTGATCAGCACTGCGGAGACGGTGCTCATCACGATCCGCCTCGCCCGCCGAGCGCCCCGGTGCCCGGGCTCTCGCCGGGCTGAGGCCGGTGCCGCACCGGTGGGCGGCTCGGACGGCGTACTCATATGGCACTCCCGGGGACGGTGCGGCGAACCGCCGCATCATTGGATACTCGCTGTTGCCACCGCGCACCCTGGGTTACACCCGCCGGATGGACGACCCGATCGGCGACACCGACCACCGTGTGGGAGACCGCGCCCGCCGTGTGGCGGCTTTCAGGTCACCACGACGGCCCCGCCCGAGCTGCTCGGCGTGTCTCCGCGGAAGGGCGGCCCGGCCGACCTTGCGGGAGGCTTGGACCATGTTGATCGCGCTGTTGGCCGTGCTCGGTATCGATCTGGTCGTGATCGTCGTCCTCGTCGCCGGTGTCGCGGGTCGTCGGCGATGGGTCGGTCGGCGGCCGGGGGCTTTCAAGGGGGCCGTCCGGGTTGTTCACGGCGAGGTGCCGAGCCTGACCGTGAAATGGCGGCGCGGTTACGGTCGGTGGGTCCGCGACGTCCTCGTCTGGGAGAAGGCGCCGTTCCTGCTCCGAAGCGCATTCGTGCCGGCGGACGCGTCGGTGGGACCCGGCCGTGCGGCCGAGCGCGGTGAGGTCAAACGTCTCGGGAAGCAGGTCACGGTCGCGTGCTTCGAGGTCGAGGGCGGTGCCCGGATCGAGGTTGCGACTGCGGCGGGCGGCCGGGACCGGGCCTGGGGCCCGTTCGCCGAGGGCCGCCGGCACTGAGTCCAGCCGGTCCCCTCGCCGGGCGCGACCGGCCCTCCGCGGCACTCGGTGTTGCGCGTGCGGTTCCGGCGAGAGGCCCGCAGGGTTGAGGTATGAGCAATCTCGTGAATGCGAAGGCGTTGGCATCGGTCTCGACTCCCGAGGTCGTCGAAACCCGGTTCGGAGAGCTGAGGTTCACGGACGGCGTACCGGATCCGGCGACCTGCGAAAAAGTCTTCGACAATCTCGACCTGGCACACGGCGTCGACGCGTATCTCGCCGGATTTCCGGGGGTATCGCTGGCCGCGCTCCGTAAAGGATTCCTCGACGCCGGGGTCGAGGACAACGCCGTACTCCTGTTCTCGGGGCTGATGGACTGCAAATCGCTGTTCCTGACCGGCAACGCCGACACCGTGTACTTCTGGACCTTCCTCGACCTCACCGACGGCCCCGTGGTCCTGGAGGTTCCGCCCCAGAGCCTGGGCGTGATCGACGACATGTGGTTCCGCTGGGTGACCGACTTCGGACTGCCCGGCCCGGACCGCGGCACCGGCGGAACCTACGTGATCGTGCCACCCGGCTACGACGGGCCGCTGCCCGAAGGCGGCGCCTTCGTCTGCCATTCCGCCACCTCCCGGGTCACCGTCGCCGGCCGCAGCTTTCTGGAGAACGACGACCCCGCGCCGACCGTCGCCCGGATCAAGGACACGCTGCGCATCCACCCCTATGTCCCCGGCGGCCTCGGGTCCAGCGTGGGGTCGTTCCTGCGCGGCAGGAGCCCGCTGGCGCAGCCGGCGCAGCCCGACCCACCCGTGTTCGTCGAGGGCACCGGCCGGGCGATGAACACCCTGCCGCCGAACGACTTCTCCTTCTACGAACTCCTCGACGACCTCATCCAGTCCGAGGGCGCCGACGCCCCGGACCCGGAGGCCGCGGGTGCGTTCCGCGCGATCGGCATCGCCAAGGGCCACACGTTCCACCCCGCCCCCCGCATGCGCGCCCTGCTGGAGGAGGCCGTGGCGATCGGCAACGCCACCGCCCGCACCCTCGGCTTCCGGCCGCGCCCCGAGGAGGAGTTCGGGTACTACGACGACCAATCCGCCTGGTACAACCCGCTGTTCGTCGGCGGCTACGACTGGTCCGTGCCCCCACCCGAGATCACTCCCGAGGGCGTCGAGCCCTATCCGCCGACGACCGGGCGTGCGCTGAACTCGCGTGCCGCGTTCTTCTACATCGCCACGTGCGTGACCCCGGCGATGTGCATGCGTCTGACCGGCGTCGGCTCGCAATACCTGATCGTCGCCCTCGACGCGGACGGGGAACCGTTCGACGGCGGCCGCGGATACCGCGTGACCCTGCCGCCCGACATCCCCGCCGCCCGGTTCTGGTCCCTGACCCTCTACGACAACCAGACCCGTTCCATGCTCGAGACCCCCCAGCGTTACCCGCGTGCCGGAAGCCAGAACTACCCCACCCCCGCCGCGACCCCCGCCGGCGACGGCTCCACCACCGTGCACTTCGCGCCGTCTCTGCCCGACGGCGTCACGGAGGGCAACTGGATCCAGACCACACCGGGCAAGGGATGGTTCGCCCTTCTGCGGCTGTACAGCCCCCTGCAGTCGTTCTTCGACCGCACCTGGCGTCCCTCGGAAGTCGAAGCAACGGAGTGACCACACTGTCGGACCGGTACCGGAGAGGCATCACCCCTTGCCGAGGTCCTTGCCGCGTTGCGCACCCGGGTCGTCGTCGGACGCCAGGGCGTTCTCCCGCAGGCCCGGTTCGGCGCGAAGCGTGCGGGCGAACCAGTCGCCGTAGCGATCGCCCAGGAACGGGGCCGAGGCGCCGTGCAGGAGGACGCTCAGACCCACGGTCATCGCGATGACGCCGCTCAGCAGGGTCGTCCCGGCCAGGTGCTCCTCGAAGGCGATCAGCCCGAACACCACGGAGGCCAGCCCACGCGGGCCGAACCAGCCGAGGTAGGCCACGGAAGCCGGACGCAGGCCCGTGCCGACGAGCGCGCCGGCGACCGGCAACATCCGCACGACGGTCAGGCTGATCAACGCGTAGACCACCATCCGCCACGTCGGATGCTGAAGTACCGGGCCCAGAATGATCGCGCCGAACACCAGAAAACTCAGCGAGGCGAGCAGCAAGCCCAGACGGTCGGTGAACTCCGTGCTCCGCGCAGGGTCCGGGACATCCACACGGGCACCTCGGCGGGACGGGGCCCTGCGCAAGCAGACGCCGAACGCCAGACCCGCGGCCCAGGCACCGATGAAGCCGCTGCCGTCGACCGCGACGCACGCCACATAGGTGACGACCGGAACGGCGAGACTCAGGAACTGCCGCCACTCGTCGCCGATCCAGCCCCGAGCGGCCGACCAGCGCAACACGCACGCCCCGACCCAACCGGCCACGAGCCCGATGACACCGCTCAGCAGCAACGCGCTCAGGAACGTCTCGACGACCCCCGGACGATCATGGCCCTCACCCGCCGCCGCCAGCGCCAGCACGAAGAACGGAAGCGCCAGACCGTCGTTCAGACCCGACTCGACCCGCAGGCCACCGCGGACCAGCGCCGGAACCCGCTCGTTGGTGAACGCCTGCTGTCCCAGCGCGGCATCCGTCGGTGCCAGGACGATGCCGACCAAGGCCAACTCCCACACGCCCAGGCCGGGCAACAGCGGCCAGGCCACCAGCCACCCCAGCGCGATCGTGACCGGCAACCCCACGACCAGCAGCCGCAGCGGCAGGAACCCCTCCCTGCGCAGGTCCCGACGCCGAATCGACGCCGCGTCCGTGAACAGCAAAAGGGCAAGCGCGCTTTCCAACAGCCCATTGGTGATCTCCGGATCCTGGTTCCGGTCCAGCAGATCCAGGCCCAGCGGACCGATCGCCAACCCGAACGCCGTGAACACCAGGGGACCGGAGAGCACGGTCGTCGACAACCGCCGCGACAACGCCGCGTACCCCACGACCACACCGGCGGCCACGACCACGGCCCACGGGTCCATCAGCACTCCTCACGCCGGACGTCGAGTCACGTCGAGTCATCGACCCGGCGACAGCCCCGGGGCGCCGCGCCCGATTCCCCGGGCACACCTCCGTGCCTCACGTAGAGGCATGAGTCATCACCCTACGTGTCTGCGAAGTGGAATCCAGCAGCCGCGCCCTCGCGCGGCGTGGAACATTTGTCGCCGACAAGTCAGGCGAGGGCCCGGGAGTGCTCGGCCCGGAGGCCCCTGCCGGGGCCATTGGGGTGCGAAATCTGGCAGTTGGATGTGATGCGCCAATAAAATGGCATTTGTCTGTCCTGGTCGCGGCCCGACATTGGGGACGGGCATGCGCGGCCACAGCCATGGAGAGACTTCATGGCTGGTTCGGGCGGCCCGGGCGCCGGCTGGGTTCAGCCCTGTGTCGTTCCCAATGCAGCCCAATGTCGTATTCGCGTGGACGACAAGGTGGAGATGGCGCCCCGACCATCAAGCACCCACGCCCGCCTGCGACTTGCACTGCTCCAACATCCAGGAGTCACAGATGAGCGTTTCAAGGGATACGCTTCGGTCGATTTCCACGCCTGCGCGGGTCGACAGTCAAAGGGTCGGAACGCTGGACTTCGTCAATGGGTTTCCGAGCCCCGAGACAAGCGATCTGGTGTTCGACCATCTCGACTATGTGCACGCCCTGAACGTATTCCTCAATGGGTACGCGGGGGCCTCGACGGTGGCGCTGCGCAATGGGCTCAAGGAGGCGGGAGCGGCCGACAACGAGGTCCTGATCTTCTCGGAGCTGATGGACTCGGCATCGCTGTTCCTGACCGCGAACGCCGACACGGTCTATTTCCTCAGCATGATCGATCTCAGGCCCGGGCCGATGGTCGTCGAGACGCCTCCGCAGTCGCTCGGAATGTTCGACGACAGGTGGTGGCAGTGGATCGTCGACTTCGGCCTGCCGGGCCCGGACCGCGGCGAGGGCGGCCGGTTCCTGCTCCTCCCGCCGGGGTACGACGGGCCGTTGCCCGACAGCGGCTACCACGTCGGTCGTTCGCGCACGACGAGGGCGTTCATGCTCGGCCGCGCGTTCATCAACGAGAACCCGGGCATGGACCCCGCGCCGACCGTCGAGCTGATCAAGCGCACGACGAGGATCTACCCCTACGTCCGGGGCGGCTTCGGCACCAGCATCGCCACCCTCCTGGAGGGCGATGTGCCGCCGGGGACGGCGGCCGAGATTCCCGAGACGGTCTTCGTCGAAGCGAGCGGGAAGGCGTTCAACACGATCCCGCCGAACGACATCGGCGTCTACGAAATGCTGAACGAGCTGGTGCAGGACGAACCGGCGGGCAGCACCGACATCGAGTTGATGGGCCAGCTCGCCTCCATCGGGATCGTCAAGGGCAAGCCGTTCGACCCCGACGAGCGGATGCGGCGCATCCTCGAGGAAGCGGCCGCCGTCGGGAGCGCGACCGCGCGGGCACTGGTCTTCGACCCGCGCGCGTCGGAAGGGTACGCGTACTACGACGACTCGGCGTGGGGCAACATGCTGTGGGCAGGCGGCTACGACTTCGAGACGCCGCCGCCGCTCGTCACCGAGGAGGGGATCAAGCCGCTTCCCCCGACCGGAGTACGGGTGCTGGATGCCCGAACCTGGTGGTGGTACGCCTACACCGCGTCCTCACCCGCACTGTGCATGCGGCTGACCGGAATCGGGTCGCAGTACATCATCGCCACCAAGGATGCCGACGGAAACCCCCTCGACGGCGCCAAGACCTACCGAGTGACCCTGCCGCCCGACATCCCGGCAGCCCGCTTCTGGTCGCTCACCGTCTACGACAACGAGACACGCTCGATGGTGCAGACACCCCAGCGCTACCCCCGCGCCGGAAGCCAGTCCTATCCGACGCCTGCGGCGACCGCGGACTCCGACGGCACGACGACCATCACATTCGGCCCGGAGCGACCTGCCGAAAGCCAGGAGGGCAACTGGATCCAGACCGACCCCGGCAAGGGCTGGTTTGTGCTCCTGCGTCTCTACAGCCCGCTTCAGCCGTACTTCGACAAGAGCTGGCGCCCGAGCGAGATCGAGCCCGTGAAGACCAACGCGTGAGCCGGATGTCCGCGAGCGTCGGGGTTCCCTTCAACCCCAGATCTCATCCGAGCCCCCTGCGCGGGGCTCACGCTTCACCGTCACGTGGGAGGGAGCGGGGAGAAAAAATGCCCTGGGATCGGGCGCAGTCAACCCCACACCGCCGGGTTCCCTGTGACCACGGTCGCGCACCGGTGAGCGTTGCGTCGGCGCGGACCGCCTCCGCCGCGCCACCGGGACGGTGGGTGAAGGGAAAGGCTGAACGCGATCCGCAGCGCCGGTGGGGCAAGGTGGCCGGCTTCCCGCGGCCTGCCGGCACGGGATGCCGAGTCGGGCGCAGGAGTACATGCTGGAACCGACGGACAAGATCCGCACGGCTTTCGACCTGGGCGGGGCCGTCGCCTACGTTCCGTGGTGTGGCCGTCGATCGCCGCCGTGTCCTTCCGGGTGCGGTGGGCACAGGAAGGATCCATGCGATGGCGAAGCCCGAGGCAGTGTTCATCTACATCGGGACCTATCCGGACGAGACCGAGGCGCGTGCCGACTACCAGGTCGTGAAGGAGCTTCACACACTCGGTGCCGTCGGCAGCTACGACGCGTCGGTGGTGACCAAGGACGACGGGAAGGTGCACGTCAACAAGGACGAGACGGCCACCCGGCACGGCGCGTGGGGCGGTGCCGCGGCCGGTGCGCTGGTCGGCCTCCTGTTCCCGCCGGCGATCATCGGCACGGCCGCCGTGGGGGCGGCCGCGGGCGGGGTGGGCGGCCACCTGTGGCGCGGCATGTCCCGAGCCGACGTGAAGGAATTCGGGGAACTCATCGACGAGGGCGAGGCCGCCTTGGTGATCGTCGGTGAGAGCACGCTCGAGCGGGCGCTGGCCAAGGCCGAGCTGAAGGCCGAGAAGCAGGTGGCCAAGGACCTCGACGTGAGCTCGAAGGACATCGACAAGGCCATCCGGGAAGCCGCGGGCGAAGTCTCCTGACGCCCCCTCAGGCAGCGGGCCCCTCCGGTAGCCGGTCGGGGCCCGATCCGTTGCCATCCGTCGATCGACGGGTATCCGGGCCGCTGAGGAATCGGTGTCTCCGTCCCGAGAGGGGCCGGCGATACCGCCCCGATCATGGCGAGGCCAACCACGCATCCCAAGGACGAGGGCCGTTGCCGGCCGTCACCGATTGCCTCAGGCACGTGGACGTCCGGCTGATGCGTCCGAGCGTGCTCCTCCTCGCGGTGTGGTTCCTCCCGTTCCGGCCGCCGATTGCCCGGGTCACCGGCCACGGCGGCGCCGAGGTGGCCGGGCGCGCGGGCGGCCGGTGGCCGTTGCCCGGCCCGAGGCCGTGGGAGCCGACGCCGGTCGGCCGGCGACCCCGACCGGCGTGCCGGTCCGGAACCGGCCTTGCGGCCCGGGTTCGGCGTGCTCAGTGCCGGATCACGCGGCCGATGTCGGCCTTGGTGGGGCCCGAGAGTGTGCGGTGGCTGCGGGCGGTGGTCTTGGCCTGCTTGCCGGCGCCGACCTCGTCGACGTCGACGACGACGACGTCCAGGAGGTTGCCGGCGTCGTCGCGGAAATCGACGGTGAGCGTGTAGTCGGCACTCTTGTCGGTCCCGTTGGTGACGGTCACCTCGGCCGTGGTGCGGTCCCCGTCGACAGCGGTCGGGCCGACGCTCGCGTCCGCCTTGGCGTCGACGCCGTCCTTGATCTCGTCCAACTTGGCCGCCGCGGACGCGCTCGCCGACGCAACGGCCTCCTTGGCCTCCTTGCCCGCGGATTCGAGCGCGGACGCGATCGCGGAGGACGTCGAGGTGTCGCTGCCCCCGTCGTTGTCGTCGTCATCACCGCATGCCGCTGCGGACAGGACCAGCACCGCGGCCATCGAAATCGCACCCGCGGTACGCCCGTACCTGCTTGCCATGTTCATCGCTCCTCGCGTGACACCGCAGGACGAAAGCGCCCACGGACGAACACCCGGGTGTCCACAGCACGGAGCACGTAAACCCCACAAAGAACAGGTAAGCCCCACAAACGCACCCATCGGAGCAGTGAGACCTGAAGCCGACGATCCCGACGATCCCCACTCCGTGGGAGGTCCAAGCTCATGTCTGACCTTCGAGACCGTGGAGATCTCGATGCCGGGAGAGACGCTGCGGCGGTGACCGGCGCGGACAAGAGCATCAAGTCGATCGTCCGAGCCCCGAAGTCGCTGCCGCAGCCCGGTCCTGTCCCGTTGGGCCTCCTGCACGTCTCGGCTCGGCCGCCCTCATCCACTTACGCCGACTGCGTTGCCTCGGTGGCGTGTTGAGGGTGTGGTGTCCTGAGGGCCCGTGGTGCAGTACGGATTGTGAATGTCGGCCTGTGCCGGGGGATCTGCTGCGGCGGTCGGACCGGTGCGAGCGCCGACCGCGAAGTTGTCAGCTCTTGCGGGCCACGCCGCCGTACAACCAGACCAGGTCGGGATCGTACTCGCCCGTCTCCCGGGAATCGGGGTGCCACCGCGGCAGGTTCACCAGACCGGGGTCGAGCAACTCGAAGCCCGCGAACAACTGCTCGACCTCCGCGTGCGAGCGCAGCACGACCGGCGCGGTGGCCCGGTCGTACACCCGTGCGCCGCTGCTCGCGCGGGCGGGGTCGAAGTCGGCGGAGGCGTGCGAGAGCACCAGGTAGCTGCCGGTGGGCAGCGCGTCGCGCAGTTCGGCGACGATCGCCGCCGGGTCGTCGCTGTCGCGGACGAAGTGCAGGATCGCCAACAACATCAAGGCGATCGGCTCGTCGAAGTCCAACACCTCGCGTACTTCGGGGATCCGGGCAAGGGCGCCCCCGTCGCGCAAGTCGCCCTGGATGTAGGTGAGTCGTCCGCGCTCGTCGCCGGTCATCAGGGCGCGCGCGTGGACCAGCACGATCGGATCGTTGTCGAGGTAGGCGACCCGGGCGTCGGGTCGGACGGCCTGGGCGATCTCGTGCGTGTTGCCCGCCGCCGGGATGCCGGTGCCGATGTCGAGGAACTGCCGTACCCCCGACTCGGCGAGGAGCCGCACGGAGCGGCGCAGGAACGCCCGGTTGCCTCGAGCGGAGTCGGCGGCGCTGGGTGCGGCGGCCATCACCTGTTCGGCGGCGGTGCGATCCGCGGCGAAATTGTCCTTGCCGCCGAGGTAGTAGTCGTACATGCGGGCCGGGTGCGGCGTGGAGGTGTCGATCTCGGGAGGAAGCACCGCCCCGACCTCGTCGCCGTGCGGAAGCCGCCAGATGTTCCCCCGGACCGACACTGCGTCCCCTTCCGCTCGGATGCGCGTCTGCGCGGGCAACCTACCCCGCCCACCCCGTGCCTGACACATCGTCAGTTCGGCCGCGGGGTTCACCTCGGATCGGTCAGGCGACGAAGATGCAGAAGGGGTGTCCGGAGGGATCCGCGAACACGTACAGCGGTTCGTCGGGATCGTCGTGCTTGTCGAGCAGGAGCTGCGCTCCGAGGGATTGCGCGCGCTCGCGTTGCGCATGCAGATCCGCCGTGTCGGGGACGGCGAAGTCCAGGTGCATCTGCATCGGGATGTCGTGCCGGGGCCACGTCGTACGCGGCAGATGGTCGACTCGCTGGAAGGCGAGCTTGTTCGCTCCCCGGGCGTCGCGTAGGACGAGCCAGTCGGGCTCGTCGGGAGCCTCGTTCGCAGGGGGCTCGTCGCCGGGTCGGTAGGCCAGTCCGAGTAGTCGACGATAGAACTCCGCGAGCCTTCTCGGCTCGGTGGTGTCCAGGACGGTCTGCACGAATCGCGGATGATCGACCATGGCGGTGCGTTTGCCCGGACGCGATGCGAATACTCGGCCTTCCGCCACGGGGGTGGTGCGCTCAGGTGCCGCCGGGCGCGGGACTCAGGGCGTGCCGCGCGCCGGGCGCTCGGGACGCGGCGCTGCCGGTAGGGGCGGGGTGAGGAGCGGCTCGAGCAGTTGAGCGAGCTGCTCGCGCTGTTTCGGATCGAGTCGGTCGGTTGCCGGTGCGAGGGTGCTCCGGAATTCCTCGTACAGGCGCTGGGTGAGGTCGCGTCCGGCGTCGGTGATCACGACGACGACGGCGCGCTTGTCGTCGGGGGCGGTATCGCGCGCCAGCAGCCCGCGCCGTTCGGCGCGGGCGACGAGGCCGGACAGGGTCGACTTGTCCAGGCCCAGGAAGGCCGCGAGGTCGCTCATGCGGGGGCGTCGGTCGCGCACGATCCCGAGTACGCGCAGCTGGGTGAGGGACAGGTCGTGCTCGGCGCCGATGCGAGTGAGAACACCCATGACCTGGAAGGCGCTGCGGACCAGGCCGTCGACCAGGGCGTCCGTGGAGTCGTCGGGATCCATGAACACCACCCTACTTGACATTGTTTGCATTACCAATAACTCTGGCAGTGATTGGTAATGCAAACCAACTTCCGGGAGTTCCTCATGCATGCTGCGGTCATCACGGCGCACGACGCGCCGCCCGTCTACGGCGAGCACCCCGAGCCGGTGGCCCAGGGCGAGCACGAGCTGGTGGTGGACGTCCTCGCGGCGGGCCTGCACCACCTGACCCGGGCCAAGGCGAACGGCACCCACTACTCCGCCACCGGCGTCTTCCCGCTGGTGCCCGGCGTCGACGGCGTCGTGCGCGACTCTTCGGGCCGCCTGCGTTACGCAGTCCTGGACGACACGAACCTCGGCACCTTCGCCGAGCGCACCGTGATCGACACACGCCGAAGCGTCGTCCTGCCCGACGACGTGGACCCCGTCCGGATCGCCGCCGCGATGAACCCGGGCATGTCCTCCTGGGTCGCCCTGCGCCGCCGCATCACCTTCCGCGAGGGGCAGCGCGTTCTCATCCTCGGCGCCACCGGCAGCGCCGGACGCATGGCCGTCCAGATCGCCAAGCGGTTCGGCGCCGCGCAGGTCTTCGCCGTCGGCCGCGACACCGCCCGCCTCAAGGCGCTGCCCGACCTCGGCGCGGACCGGGCGCTCGCCTTCGACGAAGTCGCCGCGGCGGCCGACGTCGACGTCGTCCTCGACTTCGTGTGGGGGGCTCCCGCCGCCGGCGCCATGCTGCCGATGCTTACCGCCCGTGCCGATCGCTCCGTTCCGCTGACCTGGGTCCAGATCGGCTCCATGGCGGGCGAGTCCGCCCCGATCCCTTCCGCGGCGCTGCGTGCGGCCCGGCTGAAGATCGTGGGCAGCGGCATCGGCTCGGTCTCCGCCCGTGACTTCATCGCCGAACTGCCCGAGCTGGCAAGGGCGGTGACCGAGGGCGCCATCGACGTCCAGGCCCGCGCCGTGCCGCCGGCCCGGATCGCGCAGGCATGGTCCGAGAAGACCAGCGAGCGCCTGGTCTTCGTGCCCTGAACCCCTCGGCCCACCTCACATGTTCCGGCTGCCTGCCGCCGCTCCACGCGGCAGGCGGCCAGGCAAATGCGTACCTGAGCGCGGCGTTACCGCCTGGAAGTCCCTGGTCGTGACGAGTCCCGTCCGACCCGGGCCGACGCGGTTCCCACCGGGCGGGAAGAGTAAGTCGTCAGGGCGGGGGCAGGCCGCGCTCACCGTCGACGGCCGCCGAGGCCGCGGAGTGGCGGCGTCGAAGTGTTCGGCGAGGGAGCAGCGGCTCGGCACAGCCCCGACGGCGGTGCGCCGGCAGGCTGCGGTGTGCGGGACGGCACGGTCCGGCCGTGGTACCCGGGAGCCCGGAACGGAACCGCTCACGCGGCGGAATGCCGGCCATTTCGCCCTCGCCGACTCTCGCGTCGACATATCCTGAACAAGTCGCCATCGGATGGTGTCGCTTGCGTTGTCATACGAGGCGCAGTCCGGCCTCGGCCTCGGCCTACGGGGGAGGGCTCATGCACAACGGACTCAACTGGTCGCTGTTACTGGACGGACCGAAGCTGCCCGGAGATCCGATCGCGGCGTTACAGGGCCACCGTCCCGAAGCGGAACGGGCGCAAGCACTGCGGCAATTGGCCGACGCAGCCGCGCCGGGCGATTCGTCGGCCGTGAACCAATACGCGGCCGCGCTCTTGGCTTTCGGACGCAAAGACGACGCGGAGCGCGTGTGGCGCACACTGATCGAGCACCGACCCGACTTTGTGTATGCGTATCTGAATCTCGCCACCAGTCATCTGATGGCAGGCCGTGTCGACGCGTGCGCACGCACACTGGAGGCGTGCCGCGGCCGGACCGGCATCGGCACCCAGGAACGGCAACTGGTCGAGCAGCGGATCACCGAACTGGAAGACGCTCGACAAGACACGGCCAGGCAGGTCCGATATCTGGAACTACGGGTTGCCGCCACCCGGGAGCGGTTCGAGCGGGGTCTGACGTCCGCGGAAGAACTCAAGGAGTTGGCACGACTGCTCTGCAGCCTGGCGCAGGTTCCCGGCAGCGGTGTCACCAGCCGGGACTTCCTCGAAGCGGCACGACAAGCGCGCCGTGCGGCCGTCGACGACCCCGACGCGCTCGAGATCCTGGCGGCCGCGCTGATCGCCGCCGAGGGTTTCTCGCCCGAATTCAACGATGTCCTCCTGGAACTGGAGAGGGTGGCCCCCCATTCGACCCTGCTGGCCACCGTCCGGGAGTGGCACACCGATCCCATGCAAGAGCGGCACGCCGAGTCACGGGCGCAGCGGATGCGTGAGGTCGGACGGCGGGCGTTCGCCGGTGACCGGGATGCCGTGGAGGAACTTCGCCTGGAAGTACAAAGATCTCCCGCCAATCACGGCTACCGTTTCGATCTTGTCTCCGCCGTCTATCACATGGGCGACTACGCCGAGGCACGCAGATTGACCGACGAGTGGGCCACAGATCCATCCGCAGATCACCTCGTCCACTTCCATGTGGCCCAGTTCTACTGGAATTTGGGCGCGCAGGAACTCGGCCGGCACCACTTCAGGCGCGCCTATGCCACTGCCGCCGACGAGACGGACCGCGAAGACGTGCGGCTCGCCATGCGCACGGTCGGCGCCGGTGATCCGGCGGACCTCGACCGTGGGTGAGATGCCGAGGTCCGAGAGCGGCCGGGACCGGGGCGAGCGCGACTTGGCCCGAGCACTGTTGTCCGCGATGTCGGCCCGGCACGCGGAAGGCCTGCTGGCCAGGGCCGCCGGACGTTTCGACCCCGATGTGCTGCTGGGTGAACTGGACCGTCTGTGCGTCGGGTTGAAGGCCGAGGGCCGCCCGGAGGAAGCCGCCCTCGCGGAATTCCACAAAGGTACGGTCGAGGGCCTGCACGCGGCCCTGACGTACGCCTTCGAGCGGGTCACCACCATGACGCGGCAGGGCCACGGAGCCCGGCCGTCGGGATACCGGGTTACAAGCGATGACCCCCGTGACCGACTGGAGCGGGAGTCCAGGGAGTTGAGCGAACTCGGCGCACTGGACGCCGCGCTCTCGGTGCTGCGACGGGCCGACGCGATGCCGCCATCCGGTCCGGATGCCATACCGAGGATCGTGGCACTGCGGATGCACCTGGCCGGCGCCCTTCGGTCGGCGGGACGGGCCGGGGAAGCATTGGCGCTGCTCGACCAGGTCCCTTTCGGTCCGGGGACCGCGATCGCGTCCGGGGACGATGCGCTCGTCATGCAACTGCAGACCCACCGCCACTTTCTGCGTGGTCTGCTGTGCGACGACAACGGTGCGTACGAGCAGGCCAGATTCTCCTTCGGGCAGGCGATCGAGGCGGCGCGGGCCTGCGGCGACTCGGAGGGCGAATACCAGGCACGCACTGCTCTCGCCGGCTCGTACCAGAAGGCGGGCCTGATCCGGGAAGGTGTGCGCGAGGCCCGCCGGGCACTGTCCTATGTCGAGGTGAACGGAGGTCGCTTGGTCGGTGCGCTGAACAACCTCGGCCGTGCCTACCGGGAGGCGGGCGAACCGAAGGCCGCACGAAGTTGCTACGAGCGGGCGCTGCGACTTCTCGAAGAGGAGGGGGGCGAGGGACTGAGCGCGGTTCACGCCCTGATCGGCATCGGAGACCTGGCCCGCGCCGCGGGAAACGAGCATGAGGCCGCCGAGGCATACTTCCAAGCGCTGGCGAAGTCCATCAGCGCCGTGACGTATGTCATGGAGGAGGGCATGTCCCTGGTGGTGACCCGCGCCGAGCACATAGGCGCGGCCGGGGACCTGCTACTGACCACCGCCGACGCCTTTCGGGACACCCGTCCCGATCTTTTCGCCTCCGGGACCTCACGGCTGCTGTTCGGGCTGGCGCACGCGTCTCGGCACGAGCAAGCCGGACGGCACGCGGACGCAGTCGCGATACTGCGCGAACTCACCGCCCAAGGCTCACAGCAGCCACCATCCGTGCAGATGGGGCTTCTGGCGACGGTGCGCCTGGCCCGCACTCTGATGCGGTGGACCGAGCACGCTCCGGCCCGCCAGGACGCCTTCGATGGACTTTGGGAGGCCCGCGAGCGGCTGGTGCGGGTGCCGTCGGAACGTCGGAGCGCCCAGGATTGGCCCGCGCAGGTGGCGCTGCACCGTGGTGTCTACGAATCACTTCTCGACCTGCTTCTCGACCACGGAGAGGAACTGCGCCTGCCGGGCACCGCCGAGTCCCCACTGGAACTGGCCTTCGACGTGCACGAGGAATACAAGACTTGGACGGGGGGCACCGGCCGCCAGTCGCCCGTCCCAGCGAGGTTTCCTGCGCTGCGCGGATATCTCCGCAACCATCCGGACGCCGCCGAGTGCGCCTTCGTGTCGTACTTCTGCGGCCACGATGTCGTCACGATCTTCACGTACGTAGCGGCGACGGACCGACTCACCGCCGTACGGACCCCGTTGACCGAGCGGACACTGCGCCAGGCAGCGGAGCGGCTGCGCCGTGCCTTCGACGGCGATCCGGAGGCGTTCCCGCCGCAGGCGCCGCTGCCGGCCCGCCGGCCCTGGAAACGCAGTCTGGCCTTTTTCGAGGAATTGGCCGACGGTCTCCTTGCCTTCCTGCCACATGTGACAGGAAGGCAACTGCTGTGTGTCGCCGCCGGCGGCCCATTGCACAATCTGCCGCTTCACGCGCTGCCGCTGCCCGGCGATGACCGCCCGCTGGCGGAGCGACACGCCGTCGTACAGGTCACCAGCGCCACGATGCTGCTCAGACTCGCCGATCTACCGCCCGCGAAGGGCAGCTCCACGGTGTACGTCGCGGGGACCGCGGACCGTGACGACCCCGAGCCCGGGCGGCTCGAGCACGACGCCGAACTGGTCACGAGCTGCGGCCGGTCTGTCGTCGGCGACACGGGAATCCGGGCGACACCGGACGTGGTGGCCATCGGGCTCCGAGGCGCCTCGATCGCACATCTGGCCGGGCACGGCTGGTTCGACCCGACCGAGCCCCTGGACTCGGGACTACTCTTCTCGTACGGCGGGCAGCGCCCGGCCCGGCACCCGCACACCGTCGACGTGCAGACCAGGCTGGACCACTTGCTGACGGCCCGCCGGCTGGCGCGGGAGGGCCTGCGGCTCGACCTGCTGACGCTGAGGGCCTGTTCGACCGCCCGCTGGGACGCACAGAGCACGGGCTACCTGGAGGGCGTCGTCCAAGCACTCCTGCACTCCGGAGTGCGCACGGTCGTCGCCACGCTGTGGGACGTCGACGACACGAGTTCGCGCCGACTCTTCGCGGACTTCTACCGCCTTCTGCTCTGCGACGACCCGGCCACGCCGGGGCAGCCGCCATGGCGGGCGTTATGGCAGGCCCAGCGCGCCATGATGCGGCAGCCCGGCGGCCACTGGGAGACCCACCCCTATCACTGGGCCGCACTGGCTCTGTTCGGTGTCTGGAGGCACACGTGACCGCAGCTGCGATTGCCGAACTCGACGAGCGCTCGCTGATCCTGGCCCTACAGGAGGTGACCGAGGATCTCACCGCCGATGTGGCACCCGAGGCCCGACCCATGGATAGGGACGAGGCCGCGGCCCTGTTGGCCGCCCTGCTCGAAGCCGGCGGGCACACCGGCACGGAGGCTGCGGACCTGGACGGGGTCGACCAGTACGCGGCCGCACGCAGGGTCCTCGTCCTCCTGGTGGAGGACCCCGCGACCGCCGACGTGGTGCGGGCCGTGGTGGCGGAGCCGCCGTCGGATACCCGGCTGGGTACCGACCTGGCCGTGCCCGCGGTGGTGGTTCTGGCCGGAGTCGTGGGGTGGCTGCAGACGAAGATCGATGTGCGGATCAAACGCAAGGACGGGAAGTCGGAGTTCGAGTTCCGGGCAACGAAGGCGGCCGCACGCGCCGGCCTTCTGAAGGAACTGGCCGCTACGGTGATCCGGTTGTGGAACGGACCGCCTCAGCAGTGACGTTCTCGTCCCTCGTACCGGATCGACGTGGTGGGCGCCGTTGGACAGTGTGGTGCGATGGCGGTAGTGACGCGCTTGAATCGGCGGTCGCTCATCGGGGTCCGTCGGCGTAACGGATGCGGGCGATGACGGCTTTGCCGTCGTGGTGGTCCACGACGAGCAGATGGGTGCTGAGGGACCGGACGAGTTCCAGGCCGTGCCCACTGGGTCGGTACGCATCGCCGGCTCGTCGAACGGGATGTTCGGGGCTGGTGTCGTGGACCGTCACGCGCACCTCGCCGTCGACGTCCTCGATTTCCAGGACGCACGGACCGGGGGCGTGCCGTACCGCGTTGGTGACGAGTTCGCTGACGATCAATTCCACCGTGCCGGCCAATGCGCGGATCGCGTCCGCCCGCGGATCCATGAACGCGCGCACCGCCCGACGCGCGCGGGCAGCGGTCCCGGGGCCGCCGTCCAGGGCGATCCGGCCGCTGGACGTGGTCGGAGGCGACGGCGGGACCATGGGTACCTCGGGGACCGATATGCCGTGGTCTGACTCCATCACCCTCCCCGCACCGGAACGGGACGGCTCCGCCGTCGGGAAGCGCCGGCGCCGTCGTGTTCGTCTTTTGTACCCCGTTCGCGGGTCTGGCGGGGCCGAGGTGCGTGGCGCGGTGTGCGCCGACGACCTCGACGCGTACATCCGAGCGCGGGCGCGGCCGTCGCGGTCGGCCTGGCGACGGCGGGCGAGGAGGGCCCGATGGGCGCCCTTTTGGCCGAGGACGGGCCGAACGTTATACCGAGTGCACCCGCCGGTGGGCGGCGTCCGGATCACGCCGACCGCAGGCGCAGGATCGGTACGCCCTTGGGTCGGGCGACCCGATCCCGAATCTCGACGTGGTCCACGACGAGCAGGCCCGGTCGACCCCACCGGTCGACGATCGGCTGGTCCGGCCGTAGGAAGCGAACGCGTACCGGTGAGCGTGCCTGGTCGCGCATGGCTCGGCGGGCGGCGGCATCCGGGGTACGGGCGATCGACTTTCGGCCCGCTGCGGTGTCGTCGTCATCGGGGACGGACGCGCCGGGCGCGGCTGTGGCCGCGCCGGTGTCCGTGGCCCGAGCCGCGTCCGGAAGAGGTGCGCCCGTCAACCAGATCGTCGGACCGGGCCGTCCCAGGCCGGCGAGTAGTGCGAGGTCGCGTCCCAGTGCGCCGGAGGCGTCCGCCTCGAAGTCGTGGCCTTCGGCGATCGCCTGGAACGCCTCCCGTTCGAGTGCGGTTGCCCGGTCCCGGCCCAGGGCGTGCAGGGCGGGTGTCAACTCGTGCGCGCGTGCAGCCCCGACCGACATCGGCCACCGGGGGTAACGCGGGAGGGGCCAGACGTACGGGAGGTCGGCGGGCAGATCCGGTTCGTATCGTCCCCGGTAGTACTCCTCGTCCTTGGCCACCAGCACGGATCGGTGGCTTGCGTGGAGGGCCTCCTCGCCCAGCCACGGCGGCAGCAGGCCGTCGCGATACAGATCGGGTCGGTACGGGGCGCGCCCGCCGGTGAATTCGAGCAGTTGTGCGGCCACCGTGTCCCGGAACCCGCGACGGGTCCACTCGGCGCACATCGCCAGTCCGTAGCAGACCAGCGCCGGAACGAATCCCCGCCACATCGCGACCGCCGGATGGTGCTTCCAGCCATAGGTCGGCCACACCAGCGCCCGCAGGATCTGGAAGGTCTCCACCCGCTGCTTGCCGAGCCTGCGGTCGTCGAGTGACCGCGCCGTCGCCTCGAAGCCGGGGACCGGCAAGAACGTCTGCACACGTGCCTCCTTCGCGGGAACCGGGGGTGTGTACCCGTTCCGGCACGGCGAAGCCGGGTCCGGCGCGAACTCCGCTCGACGGTCGGGTAGGCCGGGCGAACCGGAGGCGAGGTTCCCCGGGTCGGTTTGACCCGGCCGGGAACCGTTCGCGCGAACGGCCTTCTCCCCTTTGCGCCGGGCCTCTTTGCGCCGGGCCTCGGGACAAAACGTTCACAGGATGGCTTCGACTTGGCAGAATCGGCCATACAGTGCCATGCAGACCTGGTTGGGTCCCTCATAGGCGCGCGGAGGCAGGGCCCGCAGGGCGTCGACGATTTCTCGTCCGGCCCGGTTGTGTGCGGCGTGCTCGGCCAGTTGCCCGGCACGGGCCGGATACGAGACGCCCCTCAAGGCGCACAACACCGCCCCGACCGGAGGCGCTGCCCCTGCGACGCCTCGAACCTGTACCGACCCTTCCGATCGTCGCGCGGCCATGGGCGCGCGGGCGTGTCCGGTCATGATCATCCGACCTCTCGTACCGGCAGATCCGACGATGACCTCTTCTTTCCCTACGGCCTCCCGACCGAATCCCGCGCGCGGGGGAGCCCGCGCCCGGTGCCGGAAACCGGGGTGACTACCGGTGCCACCGTGATGGGTGTGGCCGCCGGTTCGCCTCGGAGGCGCTTTCGCCCTGTCCGGGGCCGCGGGCCCGGTGGGTTCAGGTCGGGGCGAGCATCCCCGCGCGCAGGGCGGCGAAGGCCTGGGTGAGCAAACGGGATACGTGCATCTGGGAGAGGCCGAGCGCCTTGCCGATCTCGGCTTGGGTGAGGTCGTCCCAGAACCGGAGTTTGAGGATGCGCCGGTCGCGTTCGTCCAACGCCGCGATCAGGGGACGCAGTGACTGGAGGTTGTCGACGAGGTCCAGGGCGGGGTCGGACTCCCCACACAGGTCGTATCCGGATCCCGGGCGGTCGCCGGGGTTGCCGCCGGGCGGGGGCGCGTCCAGGGAGTCGGCGCGCAGGGCCGCCCCCAGATCCAGGCCCATGCGCACCTCGGTGGTGTCCATGTCGAGGTGGGCGGCGAGTTCGGTGTGGTCGGGTTCGCGCCCGAACCGGATGGAGAGGTCGTCGCGGGCGCGCACGAGGCGCAGGTACAACTCCTGTTCGCCGCGGCGGGCGTGCACGGCCCAGGTGTGGTCGCGGAAGTAGCGTTTCAGCTCGCCGGAGATGGTGGGCATCGCGTAGGCGAGGAACCCGGCGCCGTGGCCGGGGCGGTAGCCGTCGACAGCCTTGATCAGGCCGATCGCGGCGACCTGGCGCAGGTCTTCGCGCAGGTCGGCGCGATGGGTGTAGCGGTTGCAGGCGTGGGTGACGAGATTGAGGTTGTTCTCGATGATCTTGTTGCGCAGTCGAGCGTGCGCGAACGTGCCCGCTTGCAGGGTGGCGAGGCGGGTGAGGTCTCGGTCGGTGGCCGCGCGCAGGCGGGTGACGGCGGGCTCGGTGTCGGTGCGAGGACCGGTCATGGCTGGGCTGGCCTCCGGGGGTTGTGTGCGCCCGATGCCGGGGTGCGGACGGGTCGGACACGGGGTGGCCCGGGGCGGGGCCACCCTCGATGCCTTCCACGGCCCGGCCCGCCCACACCACCCTTGCCGGGGTGGGCGCTTGCCGGTCACACGACGGTCGGCGGGGACGCGGCCCTTTACACGGCAGCCCTCGGACGCCGCCGTGTCGCGTTCCCGCCGGCCTCGTGGTCACAGGGACGATCTCAGGGAAACACACATGGATCGGTACTTCTCGGTGGCGCGGCCGAGAGGGTGTTCATCGCACCGAAGGGGGCGCGGGGTCGGTCGCCGACACGGGACGCCTTCCCGGGCCTCGACTCGCACCACGGCCAAGGCGCGCCGGGTGCCGCGCCACCGCATCCCGGGGGAGCGTCCGCGCCGCCGGCAACCGGGGAACTCGCCGCGTCGGTGGGGCCGGAGCGTTTCCCCGTCTTGTCGGCGGCGGCCGGTCACTCGGGGGAGAAGGCGAGATGGCCGGCGGTGCCGCCGCGCCATTCGATCATGAACCGTGCAGGATGTTGTCGTTGAGGGCGTAGTCGAAACTGTCGCCGGCGATTCCGTACGCGGGCTCGACGGCCGCGCCCATGGCGACCTGGGGCACGGACATCGTCAGCGGCGGCAACAGGTACCACTGCATCTCCGCGGCCACACTCATCGCCTCGCGCAATCTTCGCGGTCTCCACCCGGCCCGGCCCACCTACGGGCTTCCGCTTCCCGGCGGATCACTCCAACGGAGTAACGGGTGGTCGGGTCACCGCTCGTGGACGGCGGCTCGACCCGACGAGGAACACCGCGCGAGGTGCCGCCGCCGGTGCGCGTGACTCGCCGGGGGCCGTCGTCGTGGCGGCGTGGGGGCGCGGCACGGCCGGCGCCCGTATGCGACACGTGTCAATACACGTCGAGTTGACCAAAAAGCAGCTGATACCGAGCAATTGAGCCAAACATGTGCGATCCGGTACCGGCCGGGGACCCGCATGGGTACGTTCGTGCTCGGCCCGGGAGCTCAACGGCGTTGCCCGGGCCGGGCAAGGCTCTTCACTGGAGGGCGGGCGCGTCCCGTCGGGCTTCGCATGCGGAACGATCGCAGCCCGCGAGAGGGGACAGGGCCGCCGGGGACATGAGAGGAAGCCTCATGACGGATATCGATCTCGGACGGGCATCGGACTGGGACGAGGGCGACACCCACGCCCGGATCAAACTGCGGGAGAACCAGGTCTACCCGGGAACGGACAAGAAGGACGTGCTCATCAGCTCGCCGGTGAGCATCGAACTGTCGGTGAACACGAACTACTCCTCCTCCCAGGAGGCGGACAAGATCTACTTCACCACCCACCACGGTTCCGCGAAGAAGATCATCGCGGTCCTCGACTCCGAGGGAAACCTGCACATCCGCGGCAAGGTGTTCGTGGACCAGACGGACCTGTCGTACTAGAAACGACACGTCCGCCCCGAGCCGGCTACACCGAGCGCGACGCCCGGAGCGACACGCCGGCTCGGTCGTCGACACCCGGCGACCTCGCCACCGATGAGGCCCGGAAGAGCATGAACCACACGAGGGTGCCCCAACGCACCCGAAGGGCCGTGGGGGTGGCGGCAGCAACGCTCGCCGCCACCCCCATCGTCCGCCCTCGTCGCTTTGTTCGCCGACGACGGGCGCGTTCTCCTGGTGGCAGACCAGGGCATGCTCGCGCTGCCCGGGGGCGGCACCGAGGACGAGGACACCGACGCGCTGGGGACGTTGACCCGCGAGGCGTACGAGGAAGCCGGCGCCGTGCTGGGCGCGAGTACCTATCTCGGCTACCTCCACGACCACGACGCGCTCGTCCACGGCGGCGCGCCGGTTGCCCGGGCACGGTACGCGGCCAGTCTCGCCCGGCTCGGCCCGGCCGGTCCGGATCCGGCGACCGGCCGGGAATGGCGCCGGTTCCTGGTCGACCCGGCCACCGCCGTCGACCTCCTGGGTTGGGGCCGGGACGGCCTGCCCGAGGCCCGATCGGCGCAACACCGCGCACACGAGCTCCTCGGCGTACCCATCGCGGGGGACCGGTCCGTTGTCGAGGTTCCGCGCGATCGGGCGTCGTCGTGGCCGTAAGAAGACCAACGACCGAGTCGCGCCCTCGTGACGGCCTCGGCACGCCGTCGCATCGCCGGTCGGGGTTGATTACCTGATTGTCGCGCACGCGAAAATCTGTGGTGGCTGGGATAGACATTGGGTGGTGTTGCAGTTATGGTTTCTCTCGTAGCTCAGCGAGACCGAAGGGCCTGGCAGAGACGAACTGCCGGCGAAGTACACGTAGTTGCAGTTCGCAGGACGGTGCGCTTGTGGAGTCCCGAAGCCAGGGTTGTCGCAGGACGGCGACGGGACTGACGGTCGCACCGGGTGGCCCGGAGCGGTTGAGGGCCGCCGTCGGCAATACCGCAGTTCACGCAGCAGTACGCATCACCCGCGGCACGAAGGCAGTACCGGTAGAGCAGTACGCAGCACCGAAAGAGCAGTACCCGTAGTAGGCAAGATGGTCACCGAGGAAGAACGAAGGAGTGGAAGCGCCATCGGGATCGCTCGGGCGGAAATTGGGGCCCGGGTACCGCAGAGGACTTCGATAGTGAGGTGGTCTCCGGTCGAGCAACCGCGATCCCCGCACCTCCGACCGCAGTTCGGTCGGGCGCGCGGAAACGAGAGGCCGGCTCGAAACACGGGCCGGCGGATGGTGTAGCAGTTCCTTCGGGGCCCTGGTGCCAACGGCACCAGGGCCCCTCCACGCGTTCCACCGACAACAAAGAGGTGCGATGACAGCAGACAACCCCGGCCGTCTCGACGACGACCACTACCCCGCCTACACCACCGGCCGGGCCGCCGAACTCCTCGGCACCACCCCGAGTTTCCTGCGCGCCGTCGAGCAAGCCCGCCTGATCACCCCGCAGCGCTCCGCGGGCGGACACCGCCGGTACTCCCGCCACCAGTTGCGCATCGCGGCCCGCGCCCGGGAACTCACCGACCACGGGACCTCCATCGAGGCCGCCTGCCGCATCGTCACCCTCGAGAACCGACTCGAGGAAGTCCATCGAGTCAACGCCGAACACCGCCGCAGCGCCGAACAGGCGAACTCCACGGCCGCAGCCTGAACGGCAGCCCATCCACCGGTGGCCCGGTGGCCCGGTGGCGATCAGGGTGTGGGCGTGAGTGTTCCGGGCGGTCTCGCCACCCGGAACACTCACGTTGCCGGAGCGGTGGTGGGCTCACCTGGTGAGTTCGGCCGGTTCGTCGAGCCGAGTGAGCTTCTGCGGGTTTCTCATCAGGTAGATCCGGGTGATCCGCCGGTTCTCCACCACCAGGCTCACCGCGGTCGGCTCGCCGTCCATCTCGAATCGGCCCGCAGGCGCGCCGTTGAGCCAAACGGTCGCCGTCTCGAACGCGGCCACCACCCGGTTCGCGCGGGCGAGCACCGTCGCGACCGGTTCGGCTCCGTGGATGGGGGCCAGAGCGGCGGCCGCCAGCCCGCCGCCATCGGCGATCAGGACCACGTCCGGTGCCATGACCTCGAGCAGCTCCTGCAACTGCCCGGTTCGCAACGAGGCCAGGAATCGTTCCACCACGGCCTGCTGCTCCGTCCGGCTCACCTGTACCCGAGGCCGCCGAGCCGCCACGTGCTCGCGTGCCCGCCGGGCGATCTGCCGCACTGCGGCCGGGGACTTCCCGACGGTCTCTGCGATCTCGCCGTACGGCAGGTCGAAGACCTCGCGGAGCACGAACACCGCACGCTCCGTCGGCCCGAGCGTTTCGAGTACGGTCAGCATCGCGATCGAGACGCTTTCGGCGAGTTCGACGTCCTCGGCGATGTCGGGACTGGTCAGCAGGGGTTCCGGCAACCACTCGCCCACGTAGTCCTCGCGACTGCGCGACAACGTTCGGAGGCGGTTGAGCGCCTGCCGCGTGACGGTCCGGACGAGGTACGCCCGCGGATCACGCACCTGTGAGTGGTCGACGGCGGCCCACCGCAGCCAGGACTCCTGCACCGCGTCCTCCGCGTCGGCCGCCGACCCGAGCATCTCGTAGGCGACCGTGAACAGCAGGCTGCGATGGGCAACGAACGGATCCATGGTCATGGCGTGGACGCCGCCGCGGGCTTCCCGGGACGCGCGGCCAACGGAATCTCGCAGGCATCGGAGTAGCCCTGCGACGTGATCCCATGCGCCGTGTTGGTCCTGGTCGACAGGTTGGCGAAGCCGATGAACACGGTGAGTTCGACCAGCGCCGCCGGGCCGAGACGGTCGAGCAGACTCGCCGACAACTCGTCCGTGACGGTTGTCGGTGTGTTCGTCATGGCCTCGGCGTACTCCATCACCTCCCGCTCGAGCGGCGTGAACACCTCGGACTCGCGCCAGCGCGGCACCTGGGCGGCCTTGGCCGGGTCCAGGTTCTGGTTCAGCGCCGCGAAGTAGTTGATGTCGAGGCACCAACTGCAGCCGACCTGAGCGGCGACGGCCATGTGCGCAAACGTCTTGAGGCTCGCGTCGGCCGCATTCCACGCGCCCACCCTGGCCGAGAACTCCTGGCTGGATATGGCGACGTCGGGGTTGTTGAAGACGACCTCGACGGGTTCGGGCACGGCGCCGAGTTGCCTGATCAGGTTTTCCCTCATCTCGGTGGGAAGCTCCGCCTTCGGGATACGTGGTGCCACGGTGTTCTCCTTGTCCGGGGCCTGTCGGCCTGTTCGGCATGAAGACACCGCCGGTCCCGCCGTTGTGACAACCGGCGCCACGCGCGGCTCACCGCTCACCGTGCTTCCCGGTCTCCGCGAAGCCCTGACCTGTACCTGTGCCCGTACCGGCGCCGGATATCGGGCCACGATAGGGGGACGTTCCAAGTGGTCCGGATCCGGAGTTTGTGCGTCGAGGAGGTCGTCAGGACACCGGAGATACCGGGATACGAGGCAGCCAAGCGATCATGTGGCCTGTCTTCGGCGGCGGCCGTACATCGAGTCCTGAAGCGCCTGGGGCATCGCGCACGCGCCCGCTCAGCTGCCCAGGCGCGGTGTTGCGTCCGCGCCGTTCATTCGGCCGCTCATTCAGGGGTCCACCGCACCGGGCCCGCGCGCAGTAGTGGCGTCCGGGTCCACGAACGGGGCGCGAGACCGTACAGCACAGCGCATCGTTCACCGTCGACGGCGCGGACGAACCTTGGCGCGACGGGTCGCTCGGGCGGGCGCGGCGCGTCCGGGACTGTCGTGTTTCGCACATGGTGTGTGGCACGACGCCGGGACTTCCGGAGGGCGTGGTAGGCGGTCAGCACGGCCTGCAACCGCTCACGGGCCTCGGGCCGATCCGGTCGGGAGTCCGGATGCAACGCCCGGACCAGTGCCCTGAACGCGGCCGCGATCTCGACGTCCGACGCGGTCCGCGAAACCCCGAGTACCACGTAGGGATCCTGCTGTTCCACTGCCACCGTTCTCATCTCCCGATCGACGAGAAAAGTACGCGTTCACCAACAAGATATGCAGCTGCCACGGCCCACTCAACCCCGGTCCGGGCGCGCCCATCTGGGGGATTTTCGGTACGTGCGCCTCCTCCGTGGCGTGCACCCCGGTGACGCACAGGGGTCGGGTCTTCGGGGGCAGCCCGAAGGGGCAGGCCAAACGAGTGAAAGGTGTGAGGAGGCAGGATGAGGAACCGCATCTGCACGGTGGGGCATTCGACGCGTGACTTCGGCGAGGTGCTGGACATGTTGCGCAATTACGAGATCACCTGCCTGGTCGACGTGCGCTCGTTCCCGTCCTCGAAAAGATTCCCGCAATGGAGCCGAGAGGCGATCGTCAAGGCTCTTCCTCCCGATATCGGATACCGGTGGATTCCGAAGCTGGGCGGCCGGCGGCACACCCCCAAGGGCGTCCCGAGCGTGAACGGTGCCTGGCGCGTCAAGGCCTTCCGTGACTACGCCGACTACATGGCGGGCGACGACTTCAGGGAAGGGCTCAACGAACTACTCGACCTCGCCGGACACGAACGGCCGGCGATCATGTGCAGCGAGGCCGTGCCGTGGCGCTGCCATCGCAGACTGGTCACCGATGCGCTGCTTGTCGAGGGCGTGCAGGTGGTGGACATCCTGTCGCCCACGACGGCGAGGCCGGCAGTACTGAACAAGCACGCCGTCGTCCGGAACGGACACCTGATCTACCCGCCACAATCCTGAGACCGGCGCGCGCCCGGAGAGGCGGCCGGGACGGGAGAGGGGTGCCCCTGACGACCCGAAAGCCCGCCGTCCGCGTGGTTCGTTCGGGTTTCTTCGTCTCAGCGCAGTTGCTCGGCCAGTCCGACGATGATGCCCTCCGGGCCGCGGAGGTAGCAGAGCAGATAGCTGTCCTCGAACCGGGCGATCTCGCCGAGGACTTCGGCGCCGTGTGGGCGCAGGCGGGCGACGGTGTCCTCGATGTCGTCCACGGCGAACATGACGCGGTGCGTGCCCAGGATGTTGTGCGGCCGGTTGCGCGGCCCCGCGCTGATCGCCGCGGGGCTGCGGTACTTCGCCAGCTCGAGTCGGCTGTGACCGTCCGGGGTCCGGACCATCGCGATGTCACAGTGGACGCCGTCGAGTCCGGTGCACTGGTCGGCGACCGGGCCCTGGACCTCCGCCCTGCCCTCCAGCTCCATACCGAGTTCCACGAAGAACGCGATGGCGGCATCCAAGTCCTCGACGACGATGCCGACGTTGTCCATCCGCTGAATCCCCATGCCCGTTACTCCTTCTTCCTCGTGCGGCCGGTGGTGGCCGCTGATGTCCCTGGGACGGAGCCGGTGGCACGTTCTCGACATCCGCGGACCACCGACTTCGAAAAATTTGGATCGCGCCTCGGCACCACTGCGGCAGACCCGCGGGCCAGGCGCCACCACCGAGGGTGAGCGCGGCGCAGGTGGCCGCTCCCAGGAGGACGATCGGCCGCAGCGTTCCGTCCCCGCTTTTCCATGTCGGCGCGCGCCATCCCACTCGGGGCAGCGGCGTGGGAGCCTCCCGGACCGAACACGCGAAGGCGGGCTGTCGTGATCAGGGTGTGAGGCGGGTCGACTCGGGCACAGGGATCGAGCGGTTTCGTTCTCTCAGCTGCGGAGGTTTGCGATGTACAGCAAGGCAACAATCATGGGGCATCCGATTCATCCGATGCTCGTGGCGTTTCCGATCGCCGGATACACGGGCGCGTTGGTGGGTTACGCGGTCTACGCGGCCAAGGGATCCCAGTTCTGGTTGGATTTCGCGATCGTGCTGAACATCGCGGGCGTGGCCGGCGCGGTGCTCGCGGCGATTCCCGGGCTGGTCGACCTGGCGATGGGTATTCCCAAGGGCTCCGCGGCCAAGCGGGTGGGGATGCGGCACGGCGCGTTGAACGTGGTGTCGCTGGCCCTGTTTGCGATCACGCTGGCCGTGTACGCCTCGCATTGGCACGGGCCGGCCCGCAGCGCGACGTTGGGTGTGATCATGTCGGCGATCGGTATGGCGTTCACGCTGGCCGCCGGCAGCCTGGGTTGGTCCCTCGTCCAGGACCATGGTGTCGGCGTCCGCGCCACCGCACCCGATGCGACGGGCGCCCAGGACCAGGTGCAGTGGCAGGCGGACAGCGGCGCCACCCGCCGCCAACGCGGCCACCGCAACTGACGGCCCGGCTCGTGCACGCGTCGTCCGTGCTCGCGGACGGCACCGGGCCTGCTTCGGATGCGTCGCGAGCCGAACGACGCGGTCACGGCGCCGTGATCCGTTTCGGGCGAGTCGCTGTGCTCGGCTTGCTCACGCCGGCCATATCCGGCACTCCCTGGGTGCCCCGATCCTACGAATGACCCGAACCTTCCCCACGAAGAAAGGTATTGGCCCATGGGTGCGGAGCAGGCTATCGCGGACCTGGTCACGGCTGCGCAGAAAGTCCCGCAGGAGACCATCGACCGGCTCAAGGGAAGCGACGACCAGGAGACCGTCGAACTCGGCAAGGCGATCGACGCCGTGCAAGCTGCCGACATCGGCGACGTCGGCGACATGCTGGTCGGGCAATCGGTGAACGTCCATGGCCGGAACGAGACCAGCAAGCCATCCCGGCTTCCATAAGGGCTTCTTTCCATGCCCTCGCAGTCTGGTTGGATCCATCGCTGGGGGACGCACGCCGAGGCAAGGCAAGGCAAGGCAAGGCAAGGCGAGGCGAGGCAAGGCAAGGCGAGTCGGAGCGTGCCGGGTCGCCGGGAACCCCGGCCGGCCCGAGCCCGGGGAGTGTCTTGTGGGCGGGGGCGGACGACTGCGCCGCGGTCGCATCGCGTGCCGCTGCGGCGGCGAGGAAGGACACGGAGTCGCGGGAGGAACGGGACGTGTTCGGCAGGACGGGCCTTCCTCTTGTGTATCCCGTCATCCCTTCGATGACATTTTGCTTGTCATCGTTTGGATGACGTGTTACAAAGGTGTCGTACGAAACGGATCGGCGGTTCCCGCCGGACCCGCCGGACCCGGTGGAGGTGTTTCCGAGATGTTGATGCGTACCGATCCTTTCCGTGAACTCGATCGGCTCGCCCAGCAGTTGACCGGGGTGTCCGGTACCTGGTCCAGGCCCTCGGCGATGCCGATGGACGCCTACCGCGAGGGCGAGGAGTACGTGATCGCCCTCGATCTGCCCGGTGTCGCGAAGGACGCGATCGATATCGACGTGGAGCGGAACATGCTCACCGTCAGGGCCGAGCGCCGGCCGGTGGCGAAGGCGGACGACACGCAGATGGAGCTGTCCGAGCGGCCCCTCGGCGTCTTCTCCCGCCAACTGGTGCTGGCCGACACCCTGGACACCGAGCGCATCACGGCCGACTACGAGGCCGGGGTGCTGACGCTGCGCATCCCGATCGCCGAGCGCGCGAAGCCTCGCAGGATCGCGATCGGCGGGGAATCCGAGCATAGGCAGATCGACGGCTGAGGAGTCGGCTCCCCGGCCGCGCGAACGGCGGGGGACGGTATCCATCGCCCCTCGGGTCCCGCCCCCCGCTTGATCATGCCTCGTTCTTCGTGCCGACATGG
Organism: Embleya sp. L77; assembly: GCF_055557415.1. NCBI lineage: Bacteria > Bacillati > Actinomycetota > Actinomycetes > Kitasatosporales > Streptomycetaceae > Embleya > Embleya sp. L77. The sequence goes on along the minus strand of NZ_CM145710.1, from coordinate 378,614 downwards.
AAGGACCGAAGTGGCCATGCGATGGGATGCGTTCATCGACCGCGTACAGGAACGCGGCGAGTACGCCACACCGCGCGAAGCCGAGCGAGCCGCGCGGACCGTTCTGGCGTTGCTCGGCGCGCACCTGGTGGGCGGGGTGCGGGCCGAGTTGGCTGCCCGGCTCCCGGAAACCTTCGCCCTGGTTCTTCTCAACCCGCTGCAGGCCGCGGAACCACTCCCGCCGGAGCGCTTCGTACGGGCCACCGCGGCGTGGATCGAGGGAGCCACCGAACGCACCGCGGCCTGGGACGTCAGTGCCGTCCTGAGCGTGGCCGCCGACGCCGCGGGCGAGGAACTCACCCGCCGGATCCTGCTTCAACTCCCGCCGGGCTACGACCTGCTCTTCGGCCGCCCCCAGCACACCTGAGCGGCCCGGGGGAGCGCGACACGCCGCCTGGCACTGTTCCACCATGCTCGACGGGCGCACCGCCGCACCGTGGACACGCGACACAGCTGCCCCGCGATGGGGACAACCGGCGAGGAGACGCATTCGCGGGCGGGGAGCGAGGCGTGGCCGCAAGGAGGAAGCCGCAAGGAGGAAGCCGCAAGGAGGAATAGGGCGGCGTGCCGGGGACATGCGCATGGTCATGAGGATGCCGTGCGGGTTGGGTGATGCCGATCGCGTCTGGACCCGGCTGGTCGCGTCGCGCGTCCCGGCGAAGGTGGGCCGGATTCTGTCCGGGGTGGAGGAGGCGGCGGAGAGTTCGAAGTTGTGGTGCGCCGCCGCGGTGGTGATGGCGGCGGTGGGCGGGTCGCGCGGGCGTGTCTCGGCGGCGGCGGGATTGTCCGCGCTGGTGGTGGCACAGGTGGTGGCGAACGGCGTGGTCAAGCGTGTGGTCGACCGTCCGCGCCCTCCGAAGGAGTGGATTCCGCACGACGAGGTCGAGGACCGTCCCGATTCCTCCTCGTTCCCCTCGGGGCACACGGCCGCCGCCGTCGCGTTCACCGCCGCCGTCGCCCCGTCCTGGCCGCGCGCGGCCGCCGTGTGCGCACTGCCGGCCGCCATGGTCGCCGCCGAACGAGTGCAATCCGGCGCCCACTATCCCACCGACGTTGCCGCCGGTGCCGCCATCGGCCTCGCCGGCGCCTGGCTCGTCCGCCACGCCCCGCGCATGCTGCTGCGCCGATGGGTCCCGGGGGCGGCGTGGTGGGGGTGAGGGCTGAGCGCCCGCGGTGACGAACCCCTACAGAGTGGCCATCCGGTGGTTGCCCATCGAGGTGGACCTGCTCGGCTCGACTTCCCACCGGTCCAAGGGGAGGGGAGTGCTGCCCGCCGAGCCGGTATACGCCGGTTGGCCGACGGTTGGCACGGCTCAGCGCCGGCGCCGTCGTCAGGTGCTCTTGAGCATGGTGTTGCCGCACGGAACGACCGGGACGTGAACGTGCACGTGCACGCGGACCGGGACCCCGCTCCCGGATCGGCGGCTCGGCGATGAGATGGCCGGCCGGTGAGTGACCGGCAGGTTGCGGGGTAGCTGCCGTGCTTGAACGGCGCCGACTCCGCGAACGTGACGCGGACGCGCCCCTGGGGGTACGACCGGTCTCACCTGGGCCGCCGGCAGGCGGTAATCCGGGGGCGAGGCCGTTGGTCGCCATCGCGCCGAAGAGTTCCACGAAGCACGAGGAGGAAGGTGAGGAAGCCATGAGCAGCGTTGGACAGCCGGGCCGCAGCGGTACCGACGAGTCGGTAGGCAATCTCGTCTCACGAGCGTCGCAGCAAATCTCCGAGTTGGTCCGCGAAGAGATGCAGCTGGCCCGGGCGGAGATGACCCAAAAGGGCAAACGCTTCGGAGTGGGCGGTGGCCTGTTCGGCGGCGCCGGTTTGGTCGGCATCCTGGCCGCGCAGGCTCTCGTCGTCACCGTGATCGCAGCCCTCGCCCTGCTCCTGCCGGTATGGGCCTCGGCTCTGATCACCGCCGCCCTCTTGGCGGCCGTCGCCGCGGGAATGGCCGTCGCGGGGAAGAAGCAGATCGCCAAGGCCGGCACCCCCGTACCCGAACGGACCATCGACAGCGTCAAGGCCGATGTCGCCGAGATCAAGGAGAAGGCACACCGATGACCCACCAGCCGCAGGACGAGAACTCCACACCGACACCCGAACGACTGCGCGAGCAGGTCGAGCACACCCGCGAGGAGCTCGGCCGGACGGTGGAGGCGCTGGCAGCCAAGACCGACGTCAAGGCCCAGGCCAAGACGAAGGCGGCCGATATCAAGGAACAAACCGCCGAGAAGGCCGCGCACGTCACCGACCGGCTTCGGGAGAAGGCGGCACAGGCCACCGAACTGGTCAAGGACAAGACCCCCGATCCGGTCCTCGACAAGGCGGCACAGGCCGCCACCCACGTTCGCAGCAGTGTGGCCCGCGCCGGACACGTCGCCGCCGAGAAGACTCCCGACCCGGTCCGGGAGAAGGCCGAAACGGCCGCGTCCATGGCAAAGGCCAACCGCACCGCTCTGATCATCGCAGCGGCCGTGTCCGCCGCCTTCGTGCTGCTGCGCCGCAGCCGGAGGCGCCGATAAGGCATTCAAGGTCTCTCGTGCAGAGTCGCGTGGGCGGCCGGGGTGGCCGGGGTGGCCGGGGTGGCGGGCGGTCGGGGCGGCCGGGTGGCTGTCGGGTGCGGGCGTCCACGACACGGTGCTCGGAGTATCGGCAGGCCATGATCTGCAAGTCGGCGCAGCGAGGGTGTACAGGGGGTGTGGTGGGTGTCCGGGTGATGTGGTCGTGGTCCGCGGTCGGCCCGAACGATGCCGACAACCGGTCAGTCCACGGCTTCGCGGAGCAGGTCCCGCAGTTTCAGTGCGGTCGGTAGGGGCGCGGTGGGCAGCGCCACGTGTACGGTCCGGCGCAGGGTCGGGTCGGTGAGGCGGCGCAGGACCAGTTCGTCGGGGACGGCCCGGGCGGCCAGCGAGGGGACCAGTGCCACCCCCAGCCCGGCGGCCGCGTAGCCGAACTTCCCGGCCCACTCCGCGACCCGGATGATCCTCCTGGGGGTGAAGCCCGCCCGGCCGCAGGCGTCGGCGAGCAGGGTGGGACGGTCTCCGTACGCGTTGTGGAGCCATGCCGCGTCGTGCAGTTCACGCAGGTCGACCGTCTCGGCTCCGGCCAGGCGGTGCCCGCGCGGGAGGGCGACGAACAGCTCGTCCTCGCACAGCACTGTCGTCGTGACGCCGTCGGCCGACGGCAGACCGGACGGGTAGTCGCTGACGACGGCGAGGTCCAGAGTCCCGTCCGCGAGGCGCTCGATCAGCTTGTCGGTCGGCCCTTCGACGGCGACGATCTCGACACTCGGCTCGGCGTCCCGCAGTGCCCGCAGGGCGGTGGGGACGAGCGAGATGTTGGCGGTGGCGAACGCGCCCACGTGCAGCAAGCCGCCGTGTCCGGCGTGCAGCGCGGCCAGTTCCCGCTCCGCCCGTGACAGGCGGTCGAGCACCTCGACGGCGTGGCGGTGCAGGGTACGGCCGGCGGGATTGAGTCGGACACCCCGAGGGAGTCGTTCGAACAGCGGTCCACCGGCCCGCTGTTCCAGAGTGGCGATCCGGCGGGACACCGCGGACTGCGTGTAGTTGAGCCGGGTTGCCGCTTTCGTGAACGACCCGCTCTCGGCCACGGTCACGAGCAACCGCAGCGCGTCGATCTCGAACATGTCCGTCCCGCCCGGGTGATCGTCTTCAGGGTCGTCACCATCTTCCTCGACACATTCCTGGGACGCATGGGTTCCATGAGATCCGGTCGCTGGTGGTATGCCTGGCCCCGCCCTAACGTCGTTCAGGCGGCGGCGCTCCGAGGGGGACGGCCGCCACCGCTTCCGCGGCAGGAGAGGCGAAATGTCATGCGTCGGGGCATGGACGGGCTCAACCTTGTTCAGGAGTACGAGAGTTGTGCCGTCGTGAAGGAGGAGCGCAGCCTCTCGCGGGGTGGGCGGCGGCTCGTCGTGGGGCTGCCGGGGTTGCGTATCCGCCGATCACTTGTCGCGGCCGGGGCAATCACGCGTGTGGGGTGGCGTGTTCGCGCACTGGTGATCGCGCTGGCGTTCGTGGGCGTGGCCGGATGTGGAGGTGAGGACGACGAGCGGAATCGCGTGACCGACCAATACGCCCGCCAATCGCGTGCGGTGCTGACCGGGTCCGGCATCGAACCCACCACCGATCGGTGTGCTCGCATGTGGGGTGCGATACCGCGCACGTCGCACCTGAGCGAGGCGCGATTCCTGCGCACCTGCGTGAACGGGTAGGGCGAAGGCGACCGGCGGTGAACGCGTGGACATCCCCTATGGGGACCTGCGTCGACCCGGCCCACGCCATCGACGCCGGCGCTGTCGATGCGTACATCGTTGCCGGACCCTGCGCTTCCGGCGCATTCGGCTGCTGTGATCCGGCTCCACTCGCGGAGCGATGCGCGGATCCTGATGTTGGTAGGGTCCGGGCGGGAGGCACGGGGATGAGTTTTCGGTTGGCGGCGTATGCCGTGTGCATTGAGGACGGGCGGGTGCTGCTCGTCCGTCACGTGCCACCGACGGGTGAAAGCAATTGGACTCTTCCGGGTGGTCGGGTCGAGCACGGCGAAGATCCGTTCGATGCGGTGATCCGGGAGGTCGCCGAGGAGACAGGTTGTGTCGCGGTGGTGGATCGCCTGCTGGGCGTGGACTCACGGGTGATCCCTGCGGCCGAGGCTCGCGCGGGAGTCGAGCATCAGAATGTCGGCGTCTTCTACCGGGTCCGTATGACCGGCGGCCGGTTCCGGCCCGAGCCGAACGGCGAAACCGGCGAGCCCGTGTGGACCGTGATCTCCGACGTCGCCGGCCTGCGCCGGTCCTCGCTGGTCGACATCGGTCTCTCCTTGGCCCAGACCCTTCCGGCAACCGGCCACGTCGATCCCGTCCCGGTCGAGGGCCTGATCCGGCACTAGCCGGGCCGCGCATCACCCGAATACGCCTGGCCTGCTTGCCTCGGAGACGCTCGTGCTTGGTCGCCGGCTCTCGCCGCGAGCGCCGTCGATCGGTGTCGATCGGTGTCGATCGGGTCGATCCGCGTTGGATCCTCCGATGCCGGTTGCGCGGTGGTGGGGCCGTTCAGTCGACGAGTCGGTGATCCGGCGCGGTCATCGTGTGGTGCATGCGCTCGAGGTACCGGCGCACCATTGCCACTTCCTCGGCGCTGAATTCCTCCCGCAGGATCCGGGTGGCCTCGTCGATGAGGGGCCCGAACGCGGTGCGTCCAAGGCGCATCGCTTGCGGGGACACTCGAAGCAGTACGCGCCGTCGATCCTCGGAGTCCCGTTCACGTGTGACGTGGCCGAGTCGTTCCAGTCGATCGATGGCCGATGTGGTTCCCGCCGAGTTCAGGCCGGTCCGCGCCCCGACCCAACCGGGAGTGGCCAGCACTCCGGCGCGCTCGGCGTCGAGAAGGCAGATGAGCGTCCGCAGATCGGTCGGGTGCATGCCGTTGCGTTCGGCGAATTCCATCTGCCGACGCCCGTATTCGACGGTGACCGCCCGCAACAGGTGGAACACCTCGACCTCGGGTTCGGTCCCCTCGGTGTCGTCCGGCTCCCGCACTGGTCCTCCACATCCGCCCACCGGGCAACCCCCGGCGGACATATCTCGTTCGGCGAGACTATCGTTCATCGAGAGAAACCTGAAACGGAGAGACGAAAAGGAGCCCTGATGGACGGTCGGAAACTGTTTCGGCAGGCCTATGACGAAGCGCTCTCCACCTGGCCGGCGGCCACCGAGCACCTCACCGTTCCCACGCCCCACGGTCCCACCCGGGTGTACGCGCTGGGGCCCCGAGACGCTCCACCGCTGCTGCTGCTTCCCGGCGGCGGCACCACATCCCTGGTCTGGCGAGACCGCGCGACGGAATGGGCCCGAGAGCACCGGGTCTACGCCGTCGACCTGGTGGGGCAGCCGGGACGCAGCCGGGTGACGGGCCGCCCCCCACGTACGACGCAGGACCTGTGCCGTTGGCTCGACGCGGTACTCGACGGGCTCGGCGTGGCGCGGTCCGCCCTGGGGGGTCACTCCTACGGTGGGTGGATCGTCCTGCACTACGCCCTGTGGGCGCCGGAGCGCGTGGAGCGACTCGTTCTTTTCGACCCCACCCTGTGCTTCGCGCGTTTCCGGCTCGGCTATCTTCTGCGCGCCCTGCCCGGCCTCGTTCGCCCGACCCCGGCCCGTCGTCGGGCCTTCATCGAGTGGGAGACACGGCGGGCCGGAGCCGACAACGTCTGGCGCACCCTCGACGCGCTCGCGGCCGCCGTTCCCACCGAGCGCCCGGTCACCGGGCCCCGTCCGGTGGCGAAGGCGCTGCGTTCGCTGCGCGTTCCCGTCCTGGTCCTGGTTGCCGGGGCAGGCCGCGCGCAGGCCGCGGACACGGTGTTGCGCAACGTGCGTCTGCTGATCCCGCACGCCCGCGCTTCGCTCCTTTCCGGCGCCACCCACCACGGCCTGCCACAGGACGTACCGCAGGGCACGGACCGACTGGTGCGCGAGTTCCTTGCCTGTGATCCGACCGTGGACGCCTGACGCTGCGGCTGCGATCCGGCGGCGGAGGAGCCGGCCCGGCAGTAACCGCGCGGCCGGGCCCGGGACCGCGGTTTCCGGTTTCCGGGTTCTCGCGCCGGGTTCTCGACGGGGCGGACTGCGCGACGGCGCGCGCGAAGGTGAACGGGCGTGTACGTCGACGTGAAGATGTCGGACACCTACGGTCGCGTGCCATGCACTCGCCGTGAACAGGTGGTGGCATGGGGGTGTCGGCTGTTTCCCCGTGTGGCCGGCATGCGCGCGGTCCGGCGCCCGGCTACCCCCGTCCGGTCGTCGGACCGCGTCCCCGCCCTGGGATGGCTGTGCCGGGTCGAGGACCCTGTCCCCGACGCCCTGCGCACCGTCCTCGACGAGTTGCGGCGACAGGGCGGGCGATGCGTAGCCGCTCGACAGCGCTCGACGCTGGTGCGGGGCGTACGCCAGGAGGTGTTTCGGGGACGAGGAGGAACGCCACCGTGTTGTCAGCCGGGGCTTCCGGGGCTGCGGTGGCCGTAGCGGGTGAGGTCGGCGGAGCGTTGGCCGGGGGGTTGGAGGTCGGCGTAGGGGTGTTGGAGTGCTCCGGTGCCGTGGACGAGGATGCGCCGTGGTTGGGCGGGGGTGGGGTGCGCGGTGGGGGCGCCGAGGAGGTCGAGGGCGGCCTGGGGTCCGTGGTCGCGGCGGAGGGTGGCGATCTCGTCGAGGTCCCAGGCCATGGTGCCGACGACGGTGCGCCGGCGGCCGCGGACCTGGACCTTCCCTCGGACCAGGAGGAGCCCGGAGTGGAAGACGGTGTGGGCGCAGGCGGGGTGGGAGTCCTCGAAGAAGGCGAGGTCGACGAGGCCGGAGCCGTCCTCGAGGGTGACGAAGATGACGCGTTTGCCGGAGGCGATGGGTGGGGTCTGGGTGGAGGCGCGGACGCCGGCGACCAGGACCTGTCGGCCTGCCGGTTGTTCGGCGAGGTGGGTGGCGTCGACGGCGCCGATCTCGCGGAGGAGTCGGTGGTGGTGTTCCATCAGGTGGCGGGAGAGGTCGATGCCCAGGACGTGGAGTTCCGCGCCGACGGCTTCACGGGTGGTCATTTCCGGCAGGCCGCTGGGGGCGGTGGCGTCGAGTCGGGTGTCGGCGAGGGGGAGTTGGCCGTCGCCGACCCTGCGGGTGCGGCGGTGGAGTTCGGGCAATTGCAGGAGCAGGTCCCGGCGGGTGAGGCGTCCGTCGTGGAGGGAGTCGAGGGCGCCGATGCGGGCGAGGTGTTCGGCAGTGGGCAGGGCGGGGCGGGCGCGTTGCCACAGGTCGGACAGGGAGGTGTAGGGGCGGCCGGCGTCGATGCGGGCGCATTCCTCGTCGGTGATGCCGCGCACCGCGGACAGCGCCAGGCGTACCCCCCACGTGCCGTCGCCGGTCTGCTCGATGGTGTGGCCGGGGCGGGAGTGGTTGACGTCCTTCACCGCCGCCTCGACTCAGGCATCGGACGGGCGACCTGTTCACCGGCGGGCCGCATCCCTCGCCCCGGCGCCCCGGACCATCGAGCTGATCGACGCCGCGGCACTGCCACTGACCGGCCTCGCGGCCTGGTAGACGGCGTTCGGACTCGCCGAACTCAAGCCCGGCCACAGCGTCCTGATCAACGGGGCCGGCGGCGCGGTGGGCAGCCTCGTCGTGCAACTCGCCGTCGACGCCGGAGCACACGTGACCGCGGTGGACGCGCCGCAACACGCCGACCGCCTCCGGGCCTACGGCGCGGACCGGGTCGTCGGCCCCTCGCCCTCGCCGCGGGGCCGGCCGCCGTGGGCGGTCCGTTCCACGCCGTGATCAACCATGTGCGCATCTCCCCGGGAGAGCTCGCGCAGCTGACGACCTACGTCGCCGACGGCGGGGTCGCCGCCGGCACGGCAGGCCCCATCCCCGAGGACCCCGCCCGGGGAGTGCGCAGTGCGAGCCTGTGGGTCCGCAGCGACGCAGCCCAACTCGCCCATCCGGCCGCCAAGGTCGACGCCGGCGCGCTCCGCCTCCACATCGCCGCTCACCGCCCGGCCGCCGACCTGGCCGCCGTGCACGAGGACGCCGGCGCCGGACGGCTGCCCGGCAAAACGGTCGTACTCGCCCCCTGAACACACCCCGACCACACCCCGACCACACCCAACCGGGCCGCCCGCCGGCGGGCGGCCCGCAACCCCGACAACAACCACACCCATCAGTACCGGCGAAGCCACGCAGGCACGCCCCGCACTCGGGCCCGGCGCTGCCGCTCACGCACGTTGCCCGGGACGCCGAAGCACCCCGGTCAACGTCGTCTTCGGTCCGGCTCCGGCCGGACCCGGAGCCCGAGTCATCGCGGACGGCGAAGGTGGCGCAGGTCGTCCAGCAGGTCGATGACACAACTGAAACCCACAACCGACAATCGGCCACATCACCAGATCCAAGCCACCGCCCCGGCCACCGCCGGGGCCGCAACGAGAGCGCCGTGGGCGAGCGCCTGCCGCGCCCGTACCTTCGCCTTGCGGCTCTTCGCGGTACCCCAAATGGCGGCGAACGCCGCAATCTGGCCGGCCGCCAGGAACCATGTGACCGCTTTGGCTCTGAGCTTCCCGGCGTCGGTGTACGGGCCGTCGCAAGAGTTGTCGTCGTGCTCGCAGTTTCCGAACCACAGGTCCGCCAGAATGTGCCAGTCGGCGAAGAGCAGGGCCGGCAGTCCGATGAGCGTCACCGCCAACGGAACGCACCACCACCACTCCGGCCGACTCGCCGCAGAGCCCGCACCGTTCCGTTCGTCCAAGGCAGGCATGGTCGTTCAACTCCCCCGAGTTCGGGACACCCCCCAGCGCCCCTCGTGCCCCGACGGTACCCAACCGCGCCCACGAGCGCTGAAGTCAGGCGCGACTCGGCCAAGAACGACTCCGACCCACGTTCGGCGGTAACGACGTGTCACCACAACCGGAGCACCGGCGAACCACGTCGAGGTGATCCTGGGCCCCGAACTCCACGCCCTCGGCGACGAGATCGCGGCCGGATTCGAGGCGAACGCGGTCTCGCCCGGTTACGGCGGCCCCGGGTGGCTCGCGATCTGAAGTTCATCGGCCGGGTGACGGCAAAATCGCCGACAGTCCGGTCGGCCGAGCGCTCCCCCCATCCGATGCACCGTGCGACGCATGGCGGCTTGAGCCCGGGTCGGGGGAATCCTCGGGTCGGTCGTGATGGCCGGCGGCTCGGCGAGGTCGATTCCGCCCCCGGCAAGCCGGACTCGGGCACCTCGTTGCGTCCAAACCCTCCCGTTCGGCCAACGCCGGGCCGCTCATCGAGGTCGCCGCCCGACGCCCAACTCATGGATGCCGCGCGCCAGGGACCGTCTCCTCGACCATCCGTGAGACGAACCGCCTGTCAACGGTCAACGAAGGTTCCATCGGGGTTCCGCCCGACGGCGGCCGCGAGAACGGCGGAGACGTCTGCCTCGGAGACCCGGGCACGTACCTGCGCCAGGAGACGAGGGAAGTCGTCGTCATCGACGCTGCCCAAGTGCTCCCGACGCAGCTGATGAACGACCTCGACGAGCTCGGGACGCAGCCGCATCCAGGCGCGGGATGTCCGGATCTCCTCCTCGACCCCGTCCATGAACCAGCGCAAGACCGGGTACGGGACGTCCAGATGCCGCCCGGCGGGGAAACACACCGTCGGCTCCCGTGCCGGATCCTCGTCCGGAATAATCGCGGTCACCAGGGTGCGCTGCTCGGCGACCAGGTCCAGTTCCAGGTACCAGGCGTCATCGGGCACGGAGTACATCGCGGTGATCGCGTAATCACCGTCGGGACTCGGACTGGGCATGACCCCATGCTGTCACGGCCGCCCCGCAGTCTTCCGACAGCAGGCTCGATCTCCACCGGGCGATGCCGACCCGGCACACACTCGACCCACGATCACCACCCCGTGAACTCGACCCGTGATGCCGCCCCTTGCTGCCGCGGTTCCCCGCAGACGGGCAACCGGCGGACAGTGCGCCGGGAGCGCCCCGGAATCGGGTTTCCGGTCGCCGACCCACCACACCGGGCAACGTCGATCACGCCCAGCGGGTCGCAGCGAGCACGTTGGACGGCGCCTTGTCGTCCGTGCGTCGATGACGACTCGGGCGCCCATCAAGGTCCGAGGGACAGCGCCTTCGCCGCGCCACACCTGGTTCGGCATCGGACACCCAAGGCCCCCATTTCTTTCGGGCTCTCCGAGTGAGAGGTGATCCGAAGAGGCGGCCCGGCTTGTCCATCAGGTCCGCGTCCTCGTCCTCTTCGTCCTCCTCGTCCTCCAACAGGCGCGACTCCGCGAGAACTTCGTACCGGAGCAGCCCCTTCGACCGCCGAACCTGCTGTGGGTGCTGCCACTTGTCGATCACATCGGACGCGGCGTTGGAGAGGTGCCGCGCGTCGGGCTCCAGTGGGGAGCAGCCGGCCGCGGTGTTGGTGTCAACTCCCGGAATCGGTTGTCTCCTTGCGGACGCGGAAGCGGAGCATCGTCACGGCGCCCGACCTGATGGTGCTGAAAGGTTCCAGGTCGATCCTGCCGAGGCCCGGGGGTGAGAAGCGGACACCGTCGCCGAGCAGGACCGGCAGGACGTACACCAGGAGCTCGTCGACGAGTCCGCGCTGCAGGCACTGGGCGGCGATGTCGGCACCGAGGATCTCCAGGTTCCCGCTGCCCGCGGCACTGCGGGCCGTGGCGACGGCCTCCTCGATGTCACAGGTGAGGAAGGTGACGGTGGGGTCCGGCTCGGTGGGAGGTTTGTGCGTCAGGACGAACTGTGGTCCGCCGTCGTAGGCGGTGTTCTCGTCGGACATGCCCTTGGCGACGTCGTACGTGCCCCGCCCGACAAGCATGGCTCCCGTGGCCGCCATGACCTCCGGGAACATGTCGTCGGACAGGTACCCGAAGATCCAGTCCATCGCGTGGCCGGGACCGGCGATGAAGCCGTCCAACGACATCGCCCTGTTCACGACCACTTTGTTGGCGCTGGTGCCGGTCTCGGTCTCGGTGCCGGTGCTCACATCACCCATGCGTCTTCTCCAAGGATTCGGCAGGCTTGAATCTGGATCGTAGTCCGGCCGGCGACTGTTGGGTGGCCGGTGCGGACCGCAGGCGGCGACATCGGTGCAGGCAGTACGTACCCCTACCGGCACTCCGTGTGGGCCGGCCAGTCGTGGATGGCCGCAAGGTCGGCATCGGCGAGCACATGGCCGCCGGAGAGCTCGTGCCGTTCGGCCCCGGGGATCGCGGTGATGAGCCGACGGAAGCCGAACAGCCAGGAGAAAGTGTCCTCCAGCGGTGACGGCCCGGTCGTTCACCGCTGTCGACGCCGGGCCGGGCGCCTACGTGTTCGAGTTCATGGCGCCGAAACCCCTACTCTCCTGATCCTCGCCACGACTTGGACATGGCGAGCTTCGGCGTGGTCAAGGTCGTCGAAAACCGCTGGGAATCAAAGACCGCGTTCGATGAACTGGCCAGGCTCTACAGCGCCCACTGACACCCGGAAACACGGCGGCTGGGGGGAATCGTGCTCGGCTGGAAGAAGAACTCTGCGCCTGTAGTGCCGGGAGCCGGTGATGTCAGCGAGAGCCGGAGGATCCGTGTGTACAACGAGAACGATCACCGGGCTGCACCCGCGTCGACGAGGCATCCGCACACGATCCCCGAACGCCGTGATCAGGTGAACAACCCTCTCCGCAAAGGAAAACGCGGCGGCCGGCCACCCCTGTACGCCCCCAAGGCATACAAGCGGCTCAACCTCGCCGACCGCCGCCTCAACGGCCTCACGCGGTTCCGCGGCTTGCCACCCCCTCCGACGAGCCCATGTCCTCGTTCACCGCCGCGATCGTCCCGCCGTACGACCCGTCACCAACCTCCGTGGGCCATGGGCCTACGCCGCTGCCTTCGAATCGGGTGCCGTTGGTGCGGACGCAGGGCGAGGAGGATGAGCAGGAAGAAGGCGACGAAGGCGGTAGCCGTGCGGGCGTAGGTGAAGGCTTCCCAGCGCGCCAGGATCTCCGCGTGGTGGGAGGGAGCCGTGCTGACGGCCCACTGCTTGATCCTGCCGTTGATGGGGACGTTGCCGAACGACCCGCGACGCGCTCGTGGAATCCGTCGGCGACCGTGTCACCCGGGAAGCCATGGCGATGATGGACGCGGCCGAGGTCGAGGACGGCTCCGCCGTCGAGGCACTTCTGCGGCTCCAGGAGATCGGCCGGCTGCTGTTCGAACGGCATCCCGTCCTGCTCCGACTCGGCACCGCCCCCGAACACGCCGAAGCCGACCGGGCCCGCCACGAGCCCGTCACGCCCCGACTGATCAGGCTGATCGAGGGCAGGCCGCAGGGGAGTTCGACCCCGATCAACCCGCCACCTGGCTGGTCGCGACCGTGATCGCCCTGGGACACGCCCCCGAGACCACCACCCGGAAGGCCCCGCGGAACGCCGTCCACCCCGTGACGGCCGAGGACCGTCGAGCCCGTCGGACCCGCGACGCCGACTCGGAGAAAGGCCGGAGCGCACAAGGCCGTTCGGCGTGATGGAGCGGTGAAGGAGGTATCCCGATCCGCGCAACGGCGCGCGGACCGCAGCCGGACACGGGCACCCGGTGAACGGCGACCACGCTTGGTTTCCGCTCCACGGGATGGTTTACGTCGGGTCGTCCGGGAGTTCGGCAAGGGTCGCCCGGACGCCGACGGTACGCGGATGCTCCGGACCGAAGTGGGTTCGCCAGGCCGCTTCCACCGTCCGCAGCCGATCCCGGCCCTCGGCTCGATGGGCGGGCCGGCGAGCGAGTGTCGTGCCCAGGAGGGTGCCCGCGTCCAGGGTGCGGTGGTGAAATGGTCCGAGTTCGCGCGCTCAGACGGTCGACGCGGCGTCGGCCTCGACCTCCGCGTCGGCGAATCCGGCGCGGCCGACCAGGACGCCCGCCACGCCGTTCGCGATCGGCGCCACGCTGCCGTCGCGGTCGGCGGGCCCCGTACGCACGTACACCGCTCGGGCCGCCCCGATCTGCGCGAGGGCGTCGTCGTACCGCCCGTCCTCGCTCAGGCACACGGCCAGGTTCGCGTGCGAGACCGGCAACTCCCGCCAGGTCGCGGTATGGGACGCGGCGTGATCGACCGTCGATCGCGCCACCGCCTCGGCCTCGTCGCGGCGCCCCAGAGGGGACGGGACGGGACGGTCGCGGAGTCACGCTCGTGGGCGCGGGCGCACAGGCGAGCCGGCCGCGCGAGGAGGCGCATAGAGCCAGTCGACGTCATGGGCGCGCCGAGGGCAACCGACCGGCGACCCGCCGGCATGGCGAAACACGCGATGATTCGGTCGTCGAAGGGGTCGGCTTGTGGCCGCGTACCTTTGCCACCCATCCAGTGCCACTCGTGGCACGAGACGAGGAGAGCTTTTGATCACGGTGGCAACCTGGAATGTCCTACACCGCGTTCACGCGGAGAACTGGGGCGAAGACACGGCCGAGAGGTGGCCGAACGAATCGCTACGGATCGCCGCGATCACGGCGCGGTTGGCCGAACGCACCGAACCGGTCATCGCTCTACAGGAAGTAAGCGGCGACCAACTGACCGGCCTCCGCCGCGCTTTGCCCGACCACACGGTCCACGCGATGCGCTATCCACGAGTCCCGGCACCACGCCACGGGACGAGCCCACTCGACGACCCGAGCGAGTACCTCGTGCTTTTGGTGCACGGCCCGGCCCGGCAGTTGGCCGCCGAACCCTTCGACGACGACTCCGGGAAGGGACTGCTCGCCGTACGAACCCACGGGGCGCTCGTCGTCGCCACGCACGTGAGCTTCGGTCGGCGACGACCTCGGCAACTGGCGCGCCTGACGGAACTGACCGCGGACTCGACAGACCCCGTGATCCTGCTCGGAGACTTCAACGCCGACCGCGTCACCGTGGCGGACGGTCTTGGCCCGGGGTTCACCGTTGCCGAACTCCCGCCGGGCGCGCCGCAGACACGACCGGACGGGCAGAGCACCGGGTCGCAGCACATCGACCACGTGGTCGTACGCGGCGGCGATGTGCACGACGTGATGGTCGAAGACGTCGACGGCCTGTCGGACCACAATCTCCTACGCGCGAACGTAACCGGGATCGCCGCGCGCTCGACCTCCGCGTAAGACCTCGTCCATCGCATGCGGTCGGCATCGAGAGCGGGTCGCCTCCTCGTCTCGTCGTCTCCTCGCTTCCTCGCTTCCTCGTCGCCTCGCTTCCTCGTCGCCTCGCTTCCTCGTCGCCTCGCTTCCTCGTCTCGTCGCCTCGTCGTCGGTCGCTACGACAACCGTGCGCCTGCGACGGGACGCGATCCCCCCTCGTGGCGCGGCGAGTTCCCGACCAGGACACGTCGCCGTTCGCGGGAAGCGACGGCCCGCCGCGCCGCGCCCCGGATGGCCCGGCACGATCTCCGGAGGGAGAAATACGTTGCCCTGCCGGCACTTCGGCCGGTGATCCTCACGGCTGTGACCACCACACACGACACTGCCGGCCCCACCGTCGTTGTACCCGTCAGTGTGCGGGACCTTCAGCTCCGGGATCTGCCCGAGTGCGCCTGGTCGGGCTCCGCCGCCCACCTGCCGCACGTGGAACGGGAGTTGGTGCGTGCGGCGGCCGGGGAGGTGGACTACCTGGCCGTGTGCGCCCGAGGCGATCTGCCGGTGGCGATCGGCGGTATCGACTATCGGGTTCACGAAAGAGCCGGAACCCTTTGGCAACTCGCCGTGCACCCGACACTTCGGTCCTGTGGCCTGGGAACGTTGCTGATCCGATCCGCCGAACAAAGGATCGAAAGCCGCGGCCTGCACAGGGCCGAACTCGCGGTGGAGGAGGACAACCCGCGAGCTCGTGCCCTGTATGAGCGATTGGGCTATGTCTTCTCCCCGGCGCGGGGGTCGCCCGTGGATTCGACCACGAGTCGCCGATGAGCCCGTACCGACACGATCCACCGGCCGTGTGGCCGGGCCTGATCGACACCGTGCCCGAGGTCTTCCGACCGTGTCTGCGGGATGCGGCCTTCTGCGAAACGGACGGCACGCCCCGGGCGACCGTGTGCTTGTGGCGCGAACACCGTGACCACGCCTGGCGGTCCGGGCCGGTCGAGGTCCCCTCGGAGAACCGGGAAGACGCGGACGGCGCCCGAAAACCTGCATCCGTGCTCGCTGGACGCGATCGTCAGTGGCTGCCCGGCTGCTCGGCTTGGTGCGGGGCTTCGAGGAATTCCAGCGCCTTGGCCACGAAGTCGTCGTGGCACTGGAAGATCCCTCCGTGTCCGGCGTCCGGGTAGAGGGGGACGAGTTCGCCGCGCGGCAGCCGTGCGGCCAGGTCGAGGGAGTTGCGACTCGGAACCATCCGATCGCTCTCGCCGTTGGCGACCAGGACCGGGTGGGTGATACCCGACAGGTCTGTCGGCGTCTGGAGGCCCCATCGTTTGATGGCCTTGAGATGGGCGCGGAACGAGCGCGGCGAGATGGCCTTGTCGCGGTTGTCCGTGCGTTCCTTCAGTCGTGCCAGGAAGGCGCGTCCGGCCCGTCGGCCGCCCTCGGTGTCGGTGAAGAAGAGGTACTGCTTCGGGTCCTTGCGGGTCAGCGCGCCCTTCAGCATGGCCCGCAGGGTCAGCGGCGTGACCTTGTCGATGCCGGGACCTCCGGCGGGGCCGGTGCCCGCAAGGATGATCTTGCGGACCAGGCACGGTTCTTCGGCGGCGATGACCTGGGCGATGAAGCCGCCCATCGAGAAGCCGAGCAGATCGACCCGGTCGAAGCCGAGGGCGCGGATGAACAGCACCGCGTCGCGGGCCATGTCCTGCACGGTGTTCGGCGTGGTGCCGCCGGAGGCGCCGACCCCGCGGTTGTCGAACGCGATGACGGTTCGGCGGGCGGCGATGCCGTCGACAACGCGCGGGTCCCAGTTGTCCAGGACCGCGGCCAGGTGGTTCAGGAGGATCAGCGGTACGCCGTCCTCAGGGCCGAGTCGCCGGTAGGCGAAGTCCACGCCGCGGACGGACACCGAGCGGGCCGGCGTGTCCTTGTACGACGAGGGCGGGCGGGAAGGGGGCTTGTCCGGTGTGGTCATGGCCGGGACTTTCCGGTGCGGTGGCGGTTCTTTCGGTTCGCGGTTCGCGGTTCGCGGTTCGGGGGCAAGGGCCGGGGCGTCGGGCGCCGGCCTGTTCAGGTCATCGTGATGACGACCTTTCCGGCCTTGGCGCGTCCTTGTCGGACGTACGCCAGTGCTTCCTCAGCCTGTTCGAACGGGAAGACGCGGTCGACGACGGGGCGGATGTCTCCGGCGTCGACGAGCGCGGTGATTCGGCGCAGTTGGTCCCCGTCGGCCCGCATGAACAAGAATGAGTACGTGACCCCGTGCCGCCGGGCGCGTCGTCGGGTGCGAAAGCTCAGCGCGGTCGTCGCCAGGCGGATGACCGGGTTCGCGCCCAGCTCCCGGGCGAACGCGGCGTCGGGAGGCCCGGCGACGCTGACGATCTTCCCGCCGGGCTTGAGCACCTGCAGAGACTTGGTGAGCGTCTCGCCGCCGAGGCTGTCCAGGACGACGTCGTAGTCGTGCAGGACGGTCGCGAAGTCCTGCTTCTTGTAGTCGACGACGATGTCCGCGCCCAGGCTCTCGACCAGGTCGACGTTGGCGGTGCCCGCGGTCGTGGCCACGTGCGCGCCCAGGTGTTTCGCCAGTTGGATGGCGATGGTGCCCAGGCCGCCGGAGCCCGCGTGGATGAGGACCTTCCGGCCGGGCCGTACGTGTGCGCGTTCGACCAGGGCCTGCCATGCGGTGAGGGCGACCAGGGGCAGCGACGCGGCCTCCGGCATGGTCAGCGTGGCGGGTTTGGCCGCCAGGTCGTCCTGGTGCACGGCGATGAGTTCGGCGAACGTGCCGATGCGGTCCTTGTCGGGACGCGCGTACACCTCGTCGCCCACCGCGAACCGGGTGACGGCCGTCCCGATGTCGACAACCACCCCGGCCAGGTCGTTGCCGAGGATGAACGGGACCCGGTACGGCAGGATCGCCTTCAACTCCCCGTCCCGGATCTTCATGTCCAGCGGGTTGACGCCGGCTGCGTGGACCCTGACCAGCACATCGTCCGCGCCCACGTGCGGGTCCGGCGCCTCGCGAACGCGCACGCCTGCCTCGCCGCCGTAGCGCTCGACCATCACGGCCCTCATCGTCGTCTCCGTTTCCTGTCGTGTGGTGGGACGGGGGTTTCGTTCATCGTGGACTCGCTGTGAGTAGTAGACACCGTTTTGCGGTGCTATCTGCTGTTATTGGGCTTTCGCGAGAGCCGCACCCTCGGCGTTATGCCACCGGCGGGGCTGCGGGGCTCAGGCGGTAGGCGGCGCCTCCGCGGACAGCGTCCCGGGCGGCCGCGATCGCCTCGTGGGGAACCCCGGGAGATTCGGCGCTCACGTCGGACAGTCGGGCGAACTGCTCGGGGGTCAGCTCGACGTCGAGAGCGCCCAGGTAGCTGTCGAGCTGGGCGAGGTTGCGCGGCCCGATGATCGGGACGAACGGGGTCGACGCGCGGGCGGCACGCTCGCGGAGCCAGGCGACCGCCACCTGGGCCGGGGCCGCGCCGGTCTCCTCGGCGACAGCCAGGACAGCGTCGACGACGGCGGTCTTCCGGTCGGTGCTCTCGGTGTGGATGACCGCTCCCAGGCCGGTCAGCCGGCCCTCGTCGGAGCGGCGGTACTTTCCGGTGAGTAGCCCGCCGCCGAGTGGGGACCACAGCGCCGCGCCGAGCCCGAGGGCCTCGGCCATCGGCAGCAGCTCGCGGTCGGCGGTCCGCTCGGCGAGGCTGTACTCGACCTGGATGCCCGCCACCGGCGCCCAGTTCCTCCACTCCGCGAGTGTGGCGGCGCGCGAGACGCGCCACGCGGGGAAGTTGGACAGGGCGGCGTGGTGGATCTTTCCGGCGCTCACCAGGTCATCGAGCCCGCGCAGGATCTCCTCCATCGGAGTCAGGTCGTCGGGGAAGTGCACCCAGAGCAGGTCGATGTAGTCGGTGCCGAGGCGCTTCAGGCTCGCCTCCACGGACGCGGCCATGCTCTTGCGGCTGTTGCCCGTGCTGGAGACGCCCGGCTGCGGCGCCGCCCCGTTGGTGAACTTGGTGGCCAGCACGAAGTGGTCCCGCTCGGCGGCGACGAACTTGCCCACCAGCTCTTCCGACTCGCCGAACTGGTAGGTGTCCGCCGTGTCGAGGAAGGTTCCGCCCGCTTCGGCGAACCGGTCGAACACGCGCCGCGCCTCGTCCGGCTCCGCGCCGTGGCCCCAGCGGGTGCCGAAGTTCCCCGTCCCGAGCGCGTACTCCGACACGCGCAGTCCGGTCCGGCGTCCGAAGGTGGTGTAACGCATGATTCCTCCTCAATAGATTATGGTCAAAATCTAAATCGGGGCTAGGATAGATGTCAACCGGCATCCAAAATGGGGAGGTGGCCATGGGTCGCGTATCGCAGGCGCAAGCCGAGGAGAACCGCCAAAGGGTCGTGGAAACCGCCTCCCGGCTGTTCCGGGAACAGGGCACGCACGTCAGCGTCGCCGACCTGATGAAGGCCGCGGGCCTGACTCACGGCGGCTTCTACAAGCAGTTCGCCTCCAAAGAGGCCCTCGTTGACGAGGCCACCGCCCACGCCTTCGGCGAACTCGCCGCCCGCTACGCCACCGCCCGAAAGCAGCACGCGGGACACCCCGACGCCGCCCGGCAGGCGTTCGTCGACGCATACCTGTCGACCGAGCACCGCGACAACGCGGCCGAAGGCTGCCCCGCCGCCGGTCTCGCCGCCGACATCGCGCGTGAGCAGGGCGACCGCGAGGCCCGCCGCATCTACACCGCCGGGATCCGCGACTACGCCGACTGGCTCGCCACCGAAGACCAAGACGGCCTCATACGGCTGTCCACCATGCTCGGCGCACTCCTCCTCGCCCGGGCCACCACGGGCTCGCCCCTGTCCGAGGAGATCCTCACCGCCGCACGCGCCGCCTTGACAGAACCCGACCGGTCAACGACGCAGCCAGGCCCGCGACCCTAATCCGCGATCACCGCGACCTGTCCCGCCCGGCAGCGACCGGCACCCGGATTGCGGCGGCGATCGCGCATGGCGATTCTCATGAATGAACAGTTGCGAGAGGTCTGCGAGACCCTGGGATCGCATCCGGTTTGCCCTGGTCGGATCTCGCAGAAAACCTCTCAGAACTCCCGCGTTCTGCAAAGCAGTTCCGAGCGACTGCCCGAGTGGATCTGACGCCCGACCAAGCCGCAATCGCGGTAGAACGCAACGACT
Organism: Embleya sp. L77; assembly: GCF_055557415.1. Classification (NCBI taxonomy): domain Bacteria; kingdom Bacillati; phylum Actinomycetota; class Actinomycetes; order Kitasatosporales; family Streptomycetaceae; genus Embleya; species Embleya sp. L77. The sequence goes on along the minus strand of NZ_CM145710.1, from coordinate 358,755 downwards.
GCCCGAAGTGCGACGCCCCGGGAGGCAGCGCCTGCCGCCCCCGCGGCGGGAAGGCCGCGACGAAGTACCACACCGCGCGGTTCATCCTCGTGCCCGCAGTGCGCGAGGAACTGGAGATCCCCGTGCACGACCACCGCGGCCCCGGCCGGATGTGGGCGCCCCGCGCTCCCGTCGACCCGTCCCTACCGGTCGCCGCCACGCGCCCGATCCGGATCGGGTACGCCCGCTGCTCGACCGCCCAGCGGGAACTCCAGTCCCAGCTCGACGCCCTTGCGCTCGCCCAGTGCAAGCGGATCTTCGCCGAGAAGATCAGCACCCGGATCAAGGTTCGGCCTGAACTGGAGAAGGCTCTGAAGCCGGCGTACGACATCAACGAGGCCGCCCCTGAGCAAGAGGTCATCCTCACTGTCCACGAGCTCAAGCGCCTCGCCCGCAACGCGGCCGAGTTGATGACGCTCTCCACCCAGCTCCAGAAAGCCGGCGTCCGACTCGAACTCCTCAGCGGCCCGCTCACCGGCGTCCATGACCCGAACGGCATGGGCGCGATGTTCTTTGCCGTCCTTGCCGTGGCCGCTCAGCTCGACCGCAACTACATCCGCGAGAAGACCCTCGAAGGCCAGGCCACCGCCACCGCGAAGGGCAACCGCCCAGGCGATGGACATCGCCGAACAGATGCGGCATCTCGGTCGATTCGCGGATGCTGTGCGGAAGTGTCGGACCGTCCCGGGTTCGTTGGACGGTGCCGACGAGCGCCGGCAGATGACGTCGCCGGGTCGCCGAGTTCTCAGCCGAAAGCGTCGGTCGTCGGTGTGCGCTTCGCAGCCTCGCACGCCAAGGCGCCATCACCGCGATCCTGGACGGCCCCGAACGCGTCACCAAAACCGACTTCGACGGCATCCGCCTCGACACCTTGCCGAAATCCACCATCACCCGCAAATCACCCGCCCATGCGCATCCAAGCAGTGGGCACGCCTGCCCCTGGGGCCAGGCAGAACCCCGTGACCGGCGAAAAATCGGCCGGCGCCTTCACACACAGTGGCCATGTTCGACCCCCCGAGCACCTTCAACGAAACCGAGACGCCCCCAGGCCGGACCACCCACCACCCCCCAGCGTCACGGGTCAGGGAGGGGGTACCGGGCGGGCGCGTGGGGCCGGGAGGAGGACGAGGTCACCGAGAGAGGGGCGGCCCGGAGGGCCGCGGGCGATGCGGCAGGTGGGCGGCGGCGCAGTGGGGCCGGCGGCGGTGGGGTTCGGCGGCCTCATCGGCCGCGGGACACCAGCGGCTTGGGTGGGTGCCGGTGTTCGGGCAACAGGGCGAGATGGTGCCTGGCCTGCTCGGCGACGGGGCTGCGGGGGAATTGCTCGACGATGTGCTGCCAGATGTCCCGGGCGCGGTCGACGTCCTGGCGACGGTTTCGGAGTCGGGGGGAGCACGCTTCCAGTGCGCACGCGAGGTGTGCCCATTCCCGAGCGCCGCCCCCGGAATCCTCCACGGCCCTCTCCAACAAATCGACGGCCTCGCCGATCCGGCCCTCCCGGTAGGCGACCCACCCGCAGACGTCCTCGCACACCGCGCGCCCGCCGGGGTCTTCCCGGATGTCCGGCGCGCCCGCCAGGGACTCGTCCGCAAGCTTGTGTGCCGCGTCAAGGTGGATGCCATGCTCCGCGTAGAACATCGCGAGACTCGCCGTCAGGTTGACCAGCGCGGCGTGCAGCTTGTGCTCCTCGTCCGCGCCGCGGGCCTCCGCCAGTCGGGCCGCGCAGGCATCCCGAGCCTCGATCAACTCCTGCTCCACCTCCCGCGGTTGCTCGCTTCCCGCCATCAGGTGGGCGATCCGCTCGTGGTGCCGCGGGGTGTCCGGCTGCCCATTCGTGCCACCGATGGCGCGCAGGGCGACGATGGCTTCGTCCGGTCGGCCCAGGAGATCCAGCACAGTGGCCAGCTCCTCCTGCATCCACGCCTCCAGGTCCGCGCTCAGCGAGGCTTCGCGCGTGGCCTTGACCAGCTGCTCCCGGGCCCGGTCGAGGAGCCTTTCGCCGTCGCCGTCCGGCGACGTCTCGGCCTGTTTGCGGTAGGTACGCGCCAGCTCCAGCCGGGCGCGGTCCCGTTCCGGCCCGGCGGGCAGGAGCTCGATCAGCCGGAGCAGCGTCTGCTTCGCCAGGTCGTACTGGGCCCGCCGGTCCCGGTACAGCAGAGCCAGCGTGAAACGCGGATAGGCGTACAGCGGGGCCAGTTTCAGGGCGTCACGGCAGTCCCGTACGGCATCGCCGACCCGGCCCTGACGCGCGTACACCGCTGCTCGCCCCGCCATCGCACGCGCACGCGTGGGCAGGTCCGACGGTTCGGCGGACAGCTCCGTGAATCGCTCCAGGCCCTGGCGTCCGGTGCGGTATTGGGGGCAGAGGGTCTTGGGTGACGTGCCGATGGCCTCGTCGTAGCTCCCGACGGCCCGTCCGTAGTTTTCCTCGGCGTCGTCCTTGTACTCCGCGTCGGACTGGGAGTCCGCGAGGGCGGCGCGTGCATCGGCGAGTTCCACGTACCATCGCGGGGGTTTCTCCACCTTGGCGGGCGCCTCGTGTGCGACGGCCTTCGTGAGGTGATCGACCGCTTCCCGCCAGTGGTCGCGCTCTTCGTCGGAGGGACGGATCATCGACGCCATCGACGCGTGCAGCAGTCCGATCTCCCGGGCGACGAAGGATACTTCGGGCCGCGTTCCGCCGTCCTCGCCACGCAGCTCCTCGATGGCGTCCAGTGCCTCCCGCAGATGTGCCTCATTGCCTGTTCGTTGCGCCTTGCGGGCATCGAACCACGCTTGCGCCCAGCGCCCACTGAAGCGCTCCTCCCGGCGGGCACCAGGGGTGGTGCTCTCCGGCGACAGCCGCTGCTCGTCGACGATCCGGCGCACCTCCGCACTGTCCGGTTCCAGGGCCAGCGCCTTGCCCGCGAGCGACCGGGCGGCGGGCGCGTCGGGTGCGACCAACGCGAGCAGGAGCCAGGCCACAGCGTCGTCGGGGCGCTGGTGCGCCGCCAGGACGAACAGATTGATGGCCTCCCGGGCCTCGCCGTCCGTCTCGGTGATGGCGGTGACCACATCGATGTCGCCGGCCATGACGTGATGGTTCCGAGGGTCGCGCTGCACGGCCTCCAGATACGCGAGCCGCGCACGGTCCTTGGCGCCGTACTTCAGGAGGACCCGGCCCTGTAGCACGTGCAGCTCCGGCACGTCGGGGGCCCAGCCGATCGCCGTCCGGATGTGGCGCTCGGCCTCCTTGACACAGTGCCGCCGGAGCGCGCCTTCCGCGTCGTCCGCGAGCTCGAACCAGCACTCGGCCTCCAGGCCGGCGACGTGGGCGATCCGCTCGGTCAGCGGCCGCACCGCCCTCGTGTCCCCCTCGCGCACCAGCCTTCGGGCCCGCTCGTCGAGCAGATCCTGTTCCGTGCGGCGGAAGCACCGCAGCGCCTCGCGCACCGAGCGGTTCGGTGTCCGCTCGCCATTCGTGCGCCGCTGATGAACGCCCTGCTTCAGGAGCGCGACCCCGAGCCAGTACGAGGCAAGGGAACTCTCCATCGGGTGTGTGTCGGAGGGCTGCTTGAGCGCGCTACGGGCCGACTGGACCGCCTGTTCCAGGAGGTCGTCCGACCGCTTGTCCGCGTCGACGTCCGGACGGTCGGTCTCCTCGATGAAGGCTCTGACGAGTTGGACGCGGGCGGGAGCCATCGTCGGGTCGAGGGCGACCGCCTTCTGCCACATGAGCATCGGCCCGTCCCACACCGCCTCGGATACCTTGAGACCGATGTCCGTACGGACGCGCCGCTGCTCGCGGTAGACCAGACCGAGGTTGTGGTAGGCGGCGGCGTACTCCGGACTGTGGGCCAGGGCCGCGCGGAAGTGGTCCTCCGCGTCGTCGAGGTGTTGCAGTACGCCTTCCTGCTGGAACCTCTTGTGACTGTCCAGGCCGTCGACCAGACGCTGGAAGCTGTCGACGTCGGCACCCGACGCCGAAGCCCCGGACCGCTCCAGTTCGATGCGATGGGCCAGCTCCCGGGCGAGGCGCCCACCGGCCCGGCGGGCGTCGCCCTCGGTCGTCACCTGTGCCGTCCAGGTACGGCCGCGCAGCCCGGACTGGGACGCGACGACCCGCAACACCCCATCCGCCTCCACCAGCGACCCCTGGAGCGTTCGTCCGAAGGCCCTCTCCAACCAGGTCAGCACGGTACCCACCTGAAGTTGCAGCGGGCCCAGGGTGACGGTGCCGACCTCGGTGGTCCTGATGTCACCGTGCAATCCGGTGGCCGCCACCCCGGTCTGGAACGGAGCCCTGGCCGAGGACCGCCGAACCATGGCGCCCCGCTCCCCGGCCGGGTTGAGCACGTCGGCGGGCGTCATGAACGGCTCCTGCCGGACCAGCTCCGCGATCCGCTCGATCTCGCCGTCCAAGAGCTCGGCGAACCCCGCCGCGACCCGGTCCGCCTGCCCGGTGCCGTCCTCGTCGACCAGGTTCTTGAAGGGGAGGATCCGCACCGGTCGGGAGTCGCGGCGAGCGACCATCAGCAGGATCACGGCGACGCCGACGGCAACCCACATGGCCGGGGACATGTTCCGGGACAGGAATCCGACGGCTCCCGTCACCGTCAGCGCGAAGAGCACGGCAGCGATTACCAGGATGAGTGCCTTGATACTGCGCGCCGCCCACAGCAGCCGCGCCATCCGCCGTCCCCGACGCGCTCGTGTCGGCGGCCAGAACGCTCGGACGCGGAAGGACTCCCGGACGAGATGCTTGAGCGAGGGCATGATCACGCGCCCCTCTCCGGGTCCCACTCTTCGTCAATCCCCCTCCTCCTTCCAGCGTGCGCCCGGAATACACCGGGTGCAATTCCGGCACCACGGGCGCCGCACCCGCCCAGGACACCACCGGACTGCCTCCACCGGGCGACACGGAACTCGCCCTCTGTAGGGTCGGCTTCCATGCCTGGCAGGCGTTTCGCGAGCGCCTTGCGACGCCCCACGTGACGGTCGCCCACGACCACAGCCAACGCGCCGTGCGGGTGTGGCAGAGTCGGTTGGGCCGGGACGACCGCCCGCCGTACCGGGTTGCGTGGGGGCGTCGGGGGCGGGGCACGTTCGACGGCGACGGTCTTGCCGCGGCCGGCGTCCCCGAACACGACACGACACGCCTCGGGCGATGGCGTGCCCGATGGCTTCCACGACGACGGCGACCCGCGATGGTGGCGTACCGAGCGGGCGCCCGGGGATGCCTCGATGTCTTTCGTCAAGGCTGATCGGGTTATGTGCCGTCTCTGAGCATGGCCAACAGGACGCCGATGCGTTGGCGGGCGAGGCGGAAGGAGGGCTTGGGGGTCGGAAACCGGAACGAGGATCCCAAGCCGTTTACCAGGGCGGAAGGTCGCTTCCCTTCCGGCGGCGGTGCGGGATGACCGGTCCGGTGCCTTGGTGCCGCCGTCGGCGATGGTCATGGTGCGGCCAACGGCGAGCTTTGCACCGGACTTCTCCCACCGCGGGAGTCGTGCCGGTTGCCGGGCACGGGCCGGCCGACAAGTTCGTTCGCCAGTAGGCCGTCACCAACAAGACGCGGTCTCCCAGCGAAAGGCTCCACGGACGTCCCCGCCGTGCTTCACCGGCACCTTGGCGGCGTACGGCGGTCACCAACTTCGGAGTCCCGTCCTGTGACCGCGGTGCGATTGTGGCTTGAGGCGACCGCGTCCGGTAGGTCGCTCGGCGCGGGTGGCCGCCCGTCACGTCACTCCTCGAAGGGTGCGGCGAGCAGGAGATCCTCCACGGTGGGCACCTGGAAGCCCGAGAGGTGACGGCGGCCGACCTCGGCGAAGGGGTGCATCAGTACCGACATCGGCTTGGTGCGGCACAGCGAAAGGATGTTGTCCAGGGCGTCCTGTTTGAACCCGGCCCTGGGGAACACGGCCAGGACTTCGGTGAGAGCGTCGGACGGGAGCTGCTGGATGCCGTTCCCGGTGAAATCGAGACCGGAGCCGACGGAGACCATGCCGATCTCCGGCCTCTTTCGGCTCGCGACACCCAGGTTGGTGTGCAGGGCGATGGCATCCCAGACGACTTCCACTCGTGCGGCCGGCATCCGCCGTTCCCGCAGGAACGTCCGGGCGGCGTCGGCGCCGTCGACTTCGAAGGGCTCGTGCGGGGTCTGATAGGCCTTCACCAACCCGAGGTCGTGCAGGACCGCTGCCACGAAGGCAAGTTCACGGTCATAGCGAACGCCGCGTCGGTCGAACAGGAGTGAGCCGTACAGGTACGTCCGCATGACATGGTTGAAGAGCGTCTCGGAGGAGACCCTCCTCGCGAACGCGACGGCCGCCCGGGCCAGTTCGCTGTCGGGGATGCACACCCCGGCCACGACCGTCGGCAGAGTGGCGACCGGCGAACCCGAGTTGCCCGGCGATTGCGCCGGAACCTCGGCAGCGGCGGCCGGACCCGACAACGCGGCGGCGAGTGCGGAGGCCGCGCCGATGGCAGCGACACCGGCACCGCGCTCCAACGCCGTGCGCCGGGTGATGTTCTTCGCCTCATCGACGCTTTCGAACACGAGGGTCCGCCCTTTCATCGGGGTTGGATGCCGAAAGCGTAGGAGCGGCGTCGCCTCGTCCGGGAGTGGCGAAAGTGTCGAGAACCCGCGGATTCTCGCCAGGAGCGGAATCGTCGCGAATCCCGTGGAGGTGTGTCGTCTCAGTGGGGTTGCTGTAGGTCCGCGCTCGCCCGCCACGCGCGCCTCGCGCTCAACGCCACCGTCACCGTGGCCGAGTTCCTCCTCGACACCTGGCACGAACGCGTCGACAAGGGACTGCTCACACCCACGCCCTGAAACGGCGGGAACACGGAACCACGACGTCGAACCGGCAACACCATCCCCCCGGCCAGGCCCACACCGGCAACCGCGACGCATGCGCGCACGCCATCCGCATCCGAAAGGCACACGCGGTCCACCATGAACGCTCCCCGTCCCCCACACGAGAGCCAGACAACGATCCGGCGCATGACCCCGGGCGACGTGACACACGTCCAGGAACCGCGTCGGCGTCGGCGTCGATTCCCGGCGGGCGGCTCCGGGCTGTCGCGTGGCCGGGCCGCGCGCGTGTGGACGCGCCGGGCGTGCGCGGGGGACGCAGGACGTGCGCGGACGAGCGCTCGGCCATTCGGGTGGTCTTGGGCCGTTCGGCGGTAGGTGCCCTGTCATGGGGCAGGCGTTGGGCGCACCCGGGACCTCGAAAGCGCCGCGCCCGCGGGGCGGACCCGGTGGCGAACATCACGGAACGCGGGCCGGTCCATACGGTCGGCCGTTCGCTGCGAACGCCGCCGGTCGGGCGGCGGCGCCGCGGCCGGTCACGGACGGGTTCCCATACCAAGGCGTCAAGGGAGAGGCATATGCAGGACTTGCGGACGATCGCCCAGGAGTGGGCCGAGAAGATCGCCGGCCCCCGCTACGACTCGAGCGTCTGGTTCACGGCCACCACCGACTACGACAAGCACTCCGACACATCGTCGGCGAAGTACCGCGAGAACGAGATCAAGGTGGAGGTCACCGACGCCCAATTCGACCAGGAGCACCAGGAGTTCACGGACTCGCCCGCCACCGTGGCCGTCGAGGTGGTGCCCAACCGGACGAACACCGAACAGGTGCCCAGCTTGAAGTGGGCGAAGAAGACCGCCATGTCGTTCACGAGCACGGTCACCAGCACGGTGCAGACGGGGATCGAGATCACCGCCGGAGTGAAGATCGGCGACCTCCTCAATGTCGGCTCCACGGTGAACATCACCCAGAGCCTGTCCAAGAGCGACTCGAAAACCGAAACCGACGAGCAGATGTGGGAACTGACCATGCCCGTCCGGGTGCCGCCGCGCTCCGAGATCACCGTGACCATGGTGGTCCAGCAACGGGAACTGACGATGGACTGGACCGCGAACGTCCTCCTCAAGGGCTGCGTGGCCATCTGGTTCAACAAGAAGGTCCAGTACGACGGCGGTGGCGGGGAGTGGCACCACCTGTGGTTCGTCGACATCCGGGAAGTCTTCAGCGACATCGAGGAGTGGAACCACACGACGGAATCGTGGCCGTTCAGAATCAAGAGCGACAAGATGAGGCCCGACGCGATCGACATCTCCGGGTACGAACGACGCGGCGGCGGGGTGGTGACCACCGCGAAGGGGACCATCAAGGGGAAATACGGTCTCAAGGCGTACGTGACCTACGACGAGCCGGTCTCCAAGGCGGATGGCTCCGCCGTGGACCCGGCGCCCGCGACGGCCGTAGCCGGTTCCCCGGCCGACGGTGAACCGGCCGATCCCCGACCCGTGTTGCCCGGGCGGCTGGTCGGATTCCCCAGGGACCCGCGATACCCCGCCCGAGCCGCAGTCTGACCCCCGGGCCCCGAACTCGTCTGGCTGACCCGGAGCGCGTGCGGGCACGGGCCGACACCGTGACGGCCACCGATCTCCCCCCGTTCGGCGAGAACGCGGCCCGATCGGAGTTCACCGGAACGGGCGAGCCATGAACCCCTCGACGCCGGGCAGAAGACCCCTCGGGCGCGGCGCCGGGTCCTCGGGGAAGAAAGACCCGGCCCGCGCCCCCTCACACCAACCGCCACCACGCCGCCCGGCCCAACGCCAACCGGCCGCACCGGACACGGGTGTCGAGGCGTTCGAGTCCCCGGCCGGGTTCCACGCGGCCGGGGAGCCCGAAGGCCCCGGCGCCACCACCCGGACGCGGACCGAAATCGTGTACGTGGGAGATCGGGCACCGGCGGCGGCCGGGTGCGTCGAAGCCAAGGGTGTACGAAGGTAGGCGGCCCGGTGGTACGCACGGCCGGGGTAGGGGTGTTGCGGTGTCCGGGTCACCGCGACCGGCGGGGGCCGACGCGGTCGGCCGGGTGTCTCCGGGGGCGTGGGCGTCATTCGGCGGCCGGTGGGTCGTTGTGCCCGTCCCGTCGTGGTGGTCCGGCGTCTCCCCGTCGCCGGGTCCCGCCGCAGCCCTGCGGTCCCTGCCCCGAGGCCGCGGGGTGGACGGGCGCGTCGGTGCCGGCAGGCGTGACGCCGGGTTGATCAGCGACGCCGGCAGCGACGCTCCCGGCCGACGGATTCCCTGCCAGGACCGGGTCTGCATGGAGGAGAGCGCCACCGTCGCCTCCGGGGTGATCGTCCACCGGCGCCGCGACTCCAAGTCTGTGGACCTGCCCAGAGCGGAGACTGCGGCCGGGTTCGACCCCGCCACCGGGGCCACCCTGTGGACGCCGCAGCGTTGCCGCCGCTGATCCCGCCGATCGTGCAGCGGCAGCCGGTCCAGGAAGAGCGGCGATCGGCCGGCGCTGCCGATCCGCCGCAGAACCTCGCCCGGCCGGCGGCGCAGCCGCCACCGTGGATCCCGAACTGGTCGTTCGCGTGATACCCGGACCGGCCTCCGACACGTCCGGGTGTACCCGGTCGATTCTCCTGCGGCGGGACGGGAACCGCGTCATGCTCGGTGCCGCCGCAACCCTCGCGGCCCGCACCTTCCGGCCGATTCTCCCGGACAACACCATGCGCCGGACGCGTTGCCACGGGCACTGCCGTGTCCACCGCACCGGATCAGGAGAACGGCGTCCCCACCCGAGGAGTCTCGATGACGACACCGCCCACCGGCCACCCGAACGTCTGTGGCGGCGAAGCCGCCGTCGACGCACCGACGCCGGGTGCCGCAACGGACATCCGTGCCGAGCAGCGCCTGCTGGGCGCGATGATGCTCTCCGACGCCGCCATCGCCGATTGTGTGGAACTCGTCCATCCCGACGACTTCTACCGTCCCGCCCACAGCCTCGTGTACGGGGCGATCCCGGACCTGTACGCACGCGGCGTCGACGTCGACGAGGCGACCGTGGAGGCCGAACTCGCCGGCACGGGCGAACTGGACCGGGTGTCGGCCGGCTACCTGAGCACACTCGCCGCCGCCGCGACCGTGCCGGCGGACGGCGAACGTCACGCGCGCATCGTCGTCGACAGCGCGCGGCGCCGCGCCTGGTCTGCGCCGGCCTGCACATCGCCGGGCACGGGGTTATTCAAACCCGGCTGAGGCGTGCATCGGCTCGTCGCACCGGGGAGACACCGTGCGCGGTCGAGTGGTCGTCCAGGGCCGCCAGTTCGGCCGCGTCGCGCCCCAGCCGCTTCATCTCGTACACCGCCAGGATCACCCGGCAGTGCGGTGGCGTGGGCCTCGATCGCTCGGGCCGGCGCGAGGGCGGCCTCGAACTGCGGGCGCCGGCCCGCCCGGTGTCGTGCAGGTCGCCCGGCACGCCGGCATCCACCTGGCCTTGCCTGTCCTGGACCGGCCGGTATCGAGCATCAGGTCATCTGCGCTGCACACCCAGTGAGTCGAGGATCCGGCGGGTGAGGTTCCATGCCAGGGATTCCGGATCGATCACCGTGAAGTGGTCGCCGTCGAGAGCGAGGAGACTGGCCCGGGCTCCTTGCCGGCGTGCTTGTCGTACGTAGTTTTGGGACTGGGTGATCGGCACGGTGTCGTCGCCCCACCCGTGGATGCACCACAGGGGGGCGCGCAGCGGGATTTGTTGGTAAGGGTCTATCGCGGCGCTGACCGGTATGTCGGGTCCGCCGAGAAAGTCGTCTACGGCGCCGTCGCCGAGATTGGCTCGCCGCGCCGCGACGAGGTCGAGTACACCGGCTTGTGCGATTACTGCGGTCACCGGCACCTTGCCGGCAGGCCAGCGCTGGTAGTGCTGTCGTCCGGCGGAGAATGCCGCAAGGTGTCCGCCTGCGGAGTGGCCGATGGTGACCACCGTGGACAGGTCGAGGTCGTCGAGGACGGCGAGGTGGTCGATCCCGGCCGATATGTCGTCCAGGGTTGCGAGGTATCCGCCGGGATTGCCGACTCGTCGGTATTCGAGGTTCCAGGCTGCCCAGCCGTGCGCGGCAAGGTCGTGGGCCAGTGGGCGGCCCAGGGTGGCGGAGTACTTCGCTCTCCAGAATCCGCCGTGGATCACTACGGCCACGCCTCTTGGGTGCCCTTGGGGGCGGTAGAGCTCGCCGTACTGGGCGGGGTCGGCGCCGTAGGCGTGCCGTTCCCCCGGCCGGGGCGCCCCGGCATGTTCATCGCACTCCGCTGAGGACGTCGCCGCGCGCGCTCCCTGCGCCGGGCGGCCACCGGTCGGCTTCATCCGAGGTCGGTCCGGATGGTCCACAGTTCGGGGAAGAAGCGGTGTTCCGTGATGCCTCGCAGCCACCCGACTCCCGCCGAGCCGCCCGAGCCCGGCTTGAGCCCCAGGATGCGCTGCACCCCGATGAAGTGGTTCCACCGGTACTGGGTGAATGCCATGGCCGCGGTGACGAGCGCCTCGCCGAGCAGGTAGAGGTCGTTGTCGATGTCGGCTTGCTGGTAGATCTCGCGCCAGGCGCGCTGCACGTCGGGCCGCTCCCGGTATGGCGCCGCATAGTCCCGGCCTTGGCCGTCGGAGTCCTCGAGCAGACCACGGCGGGTGAGCAGTGCGGACACCTCGTCCCACAGGCTCGGTCCGTGCAGTGCCGCCTCGAGCGCCGGCCAGACGTCGGGGTTGTTCTCGTGGGCCCGAGTGAGTGCTTCGTTCTTGTTTCCCAGGATGAGTTCGACGTGGCGGTACATGTAGGACTGTTGCCCGGACGAGATCCCGAGATGGTCGCGGAACTCGTTGAACCCGTGCGGTGTGATGGTGGACAGCACCCGCCAGGTGTCGCGGATCTGCTCGATGAGCAGGGTGACGCGCGGAAGGCGCACCAAGGCGGCCCGCACATCGTCGTTGCGTACCGAGTGAGCCACGTTTGCCAGCTCGAAGTGCACGGCCTTGAGCAGGAGTTCGGTGACCTCGGTTTCGATGATGAAGGTCATCTCGTCCGCGCCGCCGCTGCGCATGTGCTGCAGGCTCAGCAGTACGTCGTTGCGGTGGTAGTCGACGTAGGGGTTGCTGGTGCCGTCGAAGCGGGTGATCGGTTCGCCCGATGTCTGTGCGACCGTTTCGCGGCGGGAGGATTTGTCGGCCGTCGAGATGTCACGGATCAGGGACAGCTCGAGGTCTTCGGTACGAACCTGCGGAGTGATGTGGGTGCGGCGCATGAGAACTTCCAGGTCGGTCGATGCCGATGGGACTGGTTGCTGCAGCTTGGCGATCGGTGGTCGGTATCCGGTTCGTCGGTTCGGCGGCGAGCTGCTGTGCTGTGCTGTGGTCCGGGTCCGCCGTCAGGCCATGGACGGTGTCGGGCTTTGTGCGTAACAGCCGGACAGTAGGTGGCCTGCGCCCGGGGCGACCGCGGCCAGGTCGAGGGAGCGCAGCATCTGATGGGCGGTGCATACCGCGGAGGAGACCACGGGGCGGCCCAGGAGCTGTTCGGCCTCGTCTATGGCTCCGAGGGAGGGCATTTGAACGCAGGCGGACAGGACGACGGCGTCGGCCCGGGCGTAGTCCAGGCGTCTGGCGATTCCCGGTAGCCGCTTGGGATCGTGGGCGGCCACATCGAGGTTGTCGGGGATCTCCAAGGCCCGGTGGTCGATGACCTCGATTCCCTCGTGCTCCAGGTATGCGACCACGGTCCGAGTCAGCGGCAGCATGTACGGGGCGATCAGCGCGACTTTGCGGGCATCGAGGGTCTTCAGCCCGTGGACGAGGGCTCCGGCGCTGGTCACCACGGGGGCGGGGGCGCCGTTGTCGACCGTGCGCGCGTGCAGGCGTTCTTCGGAGATCCGGTGGTAGCCGAGGCCCATGCTCATGATTGCCACGAGGCAGGCGTAGCCGAGCACGTCCACACGGGCGTCGGACAGTTCCACGGCGCAGCGGTCGGAGTCGGCATCCATCGACTTCAGTTGCTCGGGGGTGACATGGGTCATCCGCATACGGCTGGAGTGGAAAGTGAAGCGCTCCGGTTCGATGTGCTGACGGGCCTGCAGGATCGCCGGGATCTCCGTCTCCATGGTCACATTGGAGCTGGGGACGATCTGCCCGACTCGGTAGGTGCGACTCACCGGGTTGCTCCTTCGAACAGGGCCGCTGCCGCGTCCGTGTCGCCGGCGTCGACGACCGGGTTGGACAGCGTGCCGATGGATTCGATCGTTGCCTCGACCAGATCACCCGGCCGAAGGAACTGCGGCGGGTCGAAGCCGGCGCCGACGCCTGCGGGAGAGCCGGTGGCGATCACGTCGCCCGGTTCGAGTGTGATCCCGGAGGTGATGTCTGCGATGAGGCGCGGAATGGTGAAGAGCATGTTTCGGGTGTTGGAGTTCTGCTTGAGTTCGCCGTTGACCCGCAGGGACAGGTTCAGTGCCACGGGGCGCGCGATTTCGTCCCGGGTGACGACGACCGGACCGAAGGGGGCGTAGCTGTCCTGGCCCTTGGAGAAGAACCACTGCCCGGAGCGGCGCTGGTCACGGGCGCTGATGTCGTTGATGATGCTGTAGCCGAAGATGTGGTTCCAGGCGTTTTCCGCGGCTACGTGGCGGGCGGTGCGTCCGATGACGACGGCGAGTTCGCATTCCCAGTCGAGCTGTTCGGTCAGACGGCTGTCGTGCAGGATGGGGCCGCCCGGCCCGGTGACGGCGGTGCCGGGCTTGCTGAAGAGTACGGGCCGCGTCGGGAGGCTGCTGTCCGTGTCGAGAGTGCGGCTGGATTCCTGCACGTGCTTCGTGTAGTTGAGGCCGACACCGATGATCTTTCCGGGCCGGAACGGCGCGTGCAGGGACACTTCCGCGCGGGCGAGGGTGTGCTGCTGCAGCGTCGGCGGGTCCTGCTCGGTGACCAGGGCCTTCACGGCGTCGATACCTGCTGCGGAGGTTCCGATCAGGGTCAGGAGATCGTCGGGCAGGTCGGTGCCTTTTGCGGCGGCGAGACCGGTCAGGTCGATGATGTGGTCTCCGGTCTCGGCGCCGAGCCGAGGTGCGGAGTCTCGCTCGGAGAAGGTGAGGAAACGCAAGGAGTGCTCCGGTGTTCGAAGGATGCGACGGCCGGGTCGGGCCAGGTCGGCAACTGGTGGCCGTCGTTGTCCGTGTAGGCCTCTTCGCGGTGGAACGCCAGGGCGCGCATCACGGGGAAGTCGTTGAAGGAGAACAGGACGGCGTCGTCGGACCGTGAGGTGTTGCCGTGCTCGTGCCAGGACCAGGAAGGCACGCAGAAGATGTCGCCGTCGTTCCAGTCGTGGCGGCGTCCGTCGATGATGGAGTAGCCGTTTCCCTTGGCGACGGTGTAGACGACCGAGCCGGTGTGCCGGTGTGCCCGGGTGCGCTGGTCGGGGCGCAGGAGCTGGATGTGCGCGCTCATCGTCGGCATCACCGAGCCGCCGGTGAGCGGATTGGTGTACTCCATGATCGAGCCGTCGAAGGGTGAGCCTTCGTGCGCCTGGGCCAGGTTCAGGAGCGACTCGTAGGTCGGCTCCCACGGGAAGGCAAGGAGTGGTGAGTACGGCCTGGTCCAGCGTTCGGTGCCGTAGGGCAGCAGCGGGGCCCCATAGGTCGGCGGTGAGGAGTCGACCGTCTTTCCGGACTCTTGTCGCAGATTGGGGTGGACCTCGTAGAAAGGCGCGTCGAGCGCGTTGACCAACGGGATGTCCAGGCCGTCCTGCCAGATGCACGGGGTGGTGGACGACTCGTTGCCGTGCTCGTGCCAGGTGCCGTTGGGAGTGATGGCGAAGTCGCGTGGTCCGACCTTGATCTTCTGCCCGTCGACGATGGTCCAGGCGCCCGATCCTTCGAGGACGAAGCGCAGGGCCGCTGCCTGGTGGCGGTGTGCGGTCAGGGCCTCACCCGGCCCCATGATCTGCAACCCGGTATACAACAGGCCGACGGCGGCACTGACGTCTCGCCGGCCCGGATTGGTGAGCATGACGACCCGGCGTCCGGCGTCATCCGCCGCCACCAGGGACAGTGCCTTGCGGACGAGGGGACGCAACTTGGCGTAGGGCCAATGGGTCGGGACCGACCTCGGCTGCGGGTACCACGGCTCGATGTCGTTGGCGACGGTCCACAGCGCGCCCGCTTCCTGCGCGGCGAGTTCCTTGTAGTAGGCGGCGAGTTCGGGCGTCTCGGTGACGCGTGCGCGTCCGACCTGGGTGTCGTCGTAAGCGGTGGTCATGCCTCCTCCTGGGCGGATGCGGGGCGGGAGGGGAAGTCGGCGGCGAAGGTGACGGGCTGTTGGGGGCGGTTGTCGACGTGGAGGCGGAAGATGTCGAACCGGTTGTAGTGCCCCGTGATGTCGTGCATCTGCTTGGGCTGGATGCAGCGCGCCAGGTCGATCTCGCCGTAGACGATGCCCTCGTCGTCGACGAGCGGCTCGCTCACCGGCCGGCCGTCGGGACCGAAGATGCCCGACAGCGCGCTGCGCGGCCGGGCGAACAGCCGGCGCGTCTCCTCGTCGTCGCCCGCGACGGTGTCCACGATCTCCTGGGAGACCGCCGAGCAGGAGACGACGGAGAACACCTTCCCTTCGAAACTGTGGGCGGCGGTGCGCACGGCGATGGCCTCGGCCATGTCGTAGTCGGCAGGCGCCACGGGTAGCGCGATGTAGTGCGCCGTGTGTATGAGTTCGCCCTGGGCGAGCAGTGTGAAGCGGGCCAGGGTGTTGGTGTTCTCGCCGCAGGCCAGCGCGCCGAGCGGACCGATGGGGGTGGAGTGTACGCGCAGGGTGCCGGCGTCACCGCCGGTCCAGGTGAGTTTTTCGGCCCAGGTGGGCACGAGTTTGCGGTGCACACCCAGGAGATCGCCCTCGGGGCCGATGGTGACGAGCGAGTTGTACAGCGCGCCGAAACTGTGGCTGTGGCGCTCGTTGACGCCGATGACGAGTACGACGCCGTGCGCGCGGGCGGCGTCACGCAGGGTGTCCACCTCGGGGCCGGGGATGTCGATGGCGCATCGGTAGAGCCGCTCGTACCAGGCCGACCCCTGCACCGGGTTCATCGTCCAGTTCCAGTACGGGTATCCAGGGATGAAGACTTCGGGGAAGGCCACGAGCGAGGCGCCGTTGCGGGCCGCCTCCGCGATCAGCGCGACCGCCTTGCCGGTGGTGGCGGCGGCGTCGAGGAAGACCGGGGCGGCCTGGATTGCGGCGGCGGTGAAACGGGGCGGATCACCGAGGTCGACAAGTGGCCTCTTGCAGGGATGTTTTGCGAGTGCCATGTCCTCAATCTATGAACAGCGCACAGCTGAATCTATCGGCCCGGCGCGGCCCGAGATCGGATGTGCGCAAAGGGTCAGGCCCTGTCCGTCGTGCCGTCTCCGGCGCGGGCCAGGGTGGCGGAGGGGGTTTCGCCGAAGCGTTGGCGGTAGGCCGCTGCGAACTCGCCCAGATGCCCGAACCCCCAGCGGAATGCGATCTCGGTGACGGTCACCGATCCGGCCGTGGACGCGAGCAGTTCGTGCCGCACGTATTCCAGCCGCAGCCGGCGGACCAGCGCCATGGGGGCGATGTCACGGTGTTGTTTGAAGCCTGCGTACAGGCTGCGGGTGCTCACCCGTGCGTGCTCGGCCAGGTCGGTGACGGTAATCGGTTCGGTGAGATGGGCGTGGATGTACTCCTCTGCCTTGCGCACATACAGCGGGGCTGCCGCCCCGGCGGGTGGGGCGGCGGCGGTGCTGGGTTGCGCCTCCAACAGCGAGGCGGCCAGGAGCTGTTCCAAGTGCACGCCCAGCCGGGGTGAGTGCTGCACCTGGGTGAGGAAGTCGTCGCTGCTCAGCAAGGCTTGTGCGGCCGCGGCCCATACGGCCCATGGTGCCGAGCCGGTTTCGAAGGCGAGTTTGAACTGCAGGGGCCGATCGTCCGATCCCCCGGCGCGGGCGTCTCGGGCGCGTTCCATGACGCGCTGGTCGATCCGCACGATGAGCTGGTCGTAGCCGCCGTCCATGACGATGCGGAAGGGCTGGTGAGGGCTGAGCACGGTGGCGGTCCGCGGAGTCGCCGTGACCGTTTCGCCACCGTGCTCGTAGATGGCGTTTCCCGTCAGCGGCAGGCTGACCAGGTAGCAGGAATACAGCGGCCCGGAGTCGACGACGACACTACGGCCGTAGCGGAGCCGGATCGCCGATACGTGCCCGGCGGTCACTCGCTGCAGCAGGCAGGAGGCATCGAGGACGTCCGTGCAATGGAGGCTGTGGGGGCGCAGCACCTGGCTCACTCCGGTGACGATCTCTTCCTGGTCCCGGGAATGCAGCACGGTGTGACGGCGCCAGTCGATTCCGACAGCCAACGGTTGGGCGGTGGTGCGCATGGTGTCTCCCGGATCCGCTCTCTAGAAGAAGAATAGGATGGTATTCCGCTGTGAGGAACGAAATCGTGTGAGGATTCCTCTATGCGGAATACGGAGAGGATTCAGGGTCTCGCATCGGTGGACAATGCGCTGCAGATCCTGCTGATGTTTCAGCAGACCCCGGAGCTGCGCGTCACGGACGTTTCCCGACGGCTGGGTGTGTCCCCCTCCACGGCCCACCGGCTGCTGGCAACCCTGTGCGGTCGCGGGCTCGCCGTGCAGGGCGGCCGCACCCGCGCCTCCTACGTCCCCGGCAGGGCGCTGGTCGATCTCGCCCACGCCCTGAGCCGCCGGCCCGATCTGGTGGGTCTGTTGCGACCCCATCTGGTGGAGCTGTGTGCACGGCTGGGTGAGACGATCAGCGCCCAGGTGTTCCAGGGGCCCGATGTGGTGTTCGTCGACGGGGTCGAGGCCGAGCGGGTACTGAAAGCAGGCGTGCGCACCGGCTCCAGGATGCCGGCGTACGCCGTGTCGGGCGGCAAGGCCTACCTGGCGGAGTTGACCACCGCCGAGGTGCGCGCGCTCTACCCTCGCGGCCTGGTGAGACTCACCGGCCGTACGCCCGGGGATTTCGAGGCGCTGGAGCGGGAGTTGGCCCAGGTGAGGGCATGCGGATACGCGGTCAATCTGGAAGGCACGGAGAGCGGCCTGCATGCGGTGGGTGTGGCCGTGCACGATCGTGCGGGGCGGGCCGTCGCCGCGCTGGCGGTGTCGGGGCCTGCTCAACGGTTGGGCCCCGAGCGGAGGCGGGAGGTGGGCGCCTCACTGATACAGGCGGCTCGTTCGGTGGAGGCCGAGTTCGGCTCACCGCGGTGACGCACACGCTGTCCTCACCAGAGGGCCCGGCTCAGCCACGGCAGCACGGCGCGGGGGCTCGCCCCCGCGCCGTGCTGCCGTGGCCGGATGATGTTCTTCAGGAGGCGTCGGGGTCGGTGGTGGAATCGAGCCCCGGCCGCGAACGCGGCAGCAGACGGTGGGCAACGGCCAGCACGATGAGCACGGGGATTCCGACATAGCAGGCCAAGCGCATGTCGGACACGTACAGGCCCGTTGCGTAGACCGACAAGAGCGCCGCGATGCCCAGCAGCGGAATGACCTTGCCACCCGGCAGACGCATGGCGGACGGTGGCCTGTTCGGGTCCGTGCGGAAGGCCAGCAAAGTGCACAGGATGATGATCCAGACGGCGATCACCCCGAATGTACCGAGGGCCAGCAGAAGGGAGAAAACACGGTTGCCGCGTGATGCGGCCAGCGCGGTGACGGCCAGGACCGCCACCGCGGAGAGCAGGATCGCCCCGCGCGGCACTCCGCGGCCGGTTGTCACCCCCAGGGCACGCGGGGCGTAACCGTCGTTGCCAAGGGAGTGCAGCATCCGGCCACTGGCATAGAGGTTCGCGTTGGCGGCGGACAAGGCGGTGACCAGGACGACGAAGTTGGTGACCGCGGCAGCGGCGGGCACGCCCGCGGCATCGAACATCACCACGAAGGGGCTGTTCTCGCTGGAGTGGCTTCCGGCCAGGTCGGGCCAGGGAGTCACGGCGAGCATCACGGCGATGGCGCCCAGGTAGAACAGCGTCAGCCGGATGATCAATGAACGCAGGGCGCTGCGCAGCGCCGGCCCCGGCTCCCTGGCTTCCGGGGCGGAGATCGCGACGAGCTCGATGCCCGCGAAACTGAACACCACGATGGACATCGCCAGCCAGATCGCCATGGTGCCCTGGGGAAGGAATCCACCGTGCGCGGTCCAGTTGCCGATTCCCGTGGCAGGCCGGTGAGGAAGCCCGAAAACCATGAGCACTCCACCGATCAGGACGAAGGCCGTCACCGCACAAGCCTTGATCATGCTCAGGACCGACTCGGCTGCGCCGAACCCGCCCACCCCCACCACGTTCACGCCGGTTACCGCGGCGGCGAACACCGTGACCACCAGCCACAGGGGGATTTGCGGCCACCAAACGCGGACGTACATGCTCGCCGCCACCATTTCGCCGCCGATTCCCACGATCAGCGCCAGCCAGTAGATCCACCGCACCGCGAAGCCGGCCAGTGACCCCAAATACCTTGCTGCGATCGTTCCGAAGGATCCCGGTACCGGCAGCGCACTGACCATTTCCCCCAAGGCGAAGGCAACGGTCACCGCGATGAGGGCGCCGATCGCATAGCTGATCAGTACGCCCGGGCCCGCGAGCGCAATGGCCCCGCCCGCTCCGAGGAACAGGCCCGTGCCCAGAGCCGATCCCAGCCCCAGCAGTGCCATCTGCCGTCTTCCGAGGCCTCGGTGCAGTCCATGGGCAACCGGGGCTTCCTTGCCCTCTGCCAAGGTCTGCGTACTCACGACAGCACCTCCGTGACGAGCTCACGGACACGGTCCAGGGCGGTCCACAGTTCGGTGAAGCTCGTCGACAGCGGGGACAGGCCGATGCGGATGCCGTCGGGAGCACGAAAGTCGACGATCACACCGTTGTCGATCAGGATGTCGGCGAGCTTCCTTGCCTGCGGGTGCGACAGGGTGACGTGTGCGCCGCGCCGTGCGTCGTTGCGAGGGGAGGCGAGAGTGAAGCCCAAAGGCGCCAGCCAGGCGTCGCTCAGCGCGATGGCCAGCCGGGTCAGCTCGACGGATTTGCTGCGAACCCGCTCGATGTCCGCCTCGGCGAGCAGCTCGATCCCGGCCGCGACACCCGCGAGTCCGGTGACGGCGGGAGTGCCCGACAACATGGCGCGGATGCCTGCGGCGGCCCGGTATTCAGGCGCCATGGCGTAGAGGTCGGCCGAACTCATCCAGCCCGGTACAGGCTGGACGAGCCTGGACTGATGCTCGGAGCGCACGTAGATGAAGGCGGGCGCGCCAGGGCCGGCGCCGAGGAACTTGTAGGTACAGCCGACGGCGAAGTCGCTGCCGCCGGCATCCAGTTGCACGGGTACGGAGCCCACCGTATGGCACAGATCCCACACCACCAGGGCGTCCACCGCATGCACGGCCTCGTTGATCGCCGGCATGTCGGCGATATACGCGGACCGGTACGAGACGTGGGAGAGAGTCACGGCGGCAGTGCGGTCGCTGACGGCGTCCGCGACCTGCTGCGCGGTGACACCGGAGGCGGGGTCCGATTCGATCCACCGCACCGTCAGGCCCCGGTCACGAGCGACGGACTCGACGATGTAGCGGTCGGTGGGAAAGTTGTCCGTGTCGGTGACGATCTCCTCCCGGCCCGGCCGCAGACTCAGAGCCGCACGCAGCGTCTTGTACAGACAGACGGACGTGGAGTCGGCGAGGATCACTTGGCCGGGACTCGCACCGAGCGCAGCCGCCCCAAGACGATCACCGAGGCGTTCGGGCAGTTCCAGCCAACCCTCCTGCCAGCCACGAATCATCCGAGACGACCACTGCGAGGCCACCAGGTCCTGGATGATCTCCAGCGTGCGGTGCAGCGGACGACCGAGAGAGTTGCCGTCGAGATAGGCAATTACGGTGGGGTCCTCGATGGGCAGGAATCGCTCCCGGAACGGCGCCAGGGGGTCGCGGTGGTCCAACAACCTGACGTCATCCAGGGACGGCAGATCGACAGCGGCAGCCACAGATGGATCCTTTCTCTGCGATCCCCCGCGCTGCTGCGGCGGCGCCCTGTGAGGGCGTTGTCCAGGCGTCAGGCAGCACGGTGAGATCCTTGGGCAGGGCGGCGACGATGCGAGATCCGGCAACCCGTGCGGTCGCCGACAGGTGCCCTGATCACAACGAATTCGCGTAGTTCCGCAAGCTGAGCCTAGGCAGCGCTCCTGGCCGCGGCACACGGCTGAGCGCACACCCCTGTCGTCCGAGCGCACGGGGCAACCCGCAGAGCGCCGGACGGCCCTCTCGGATCCGCCTGCCGAGGCGGTTTCCCGTTTCGCCGCCGGGAGCCGGTCACGGCTCGAGACGCGAGAACGCGGAGCCGCCGGCGTCGAGAGGGTGCGGGCGCTGCGCACAAGGCGGACCTGGAGGAGGACCGGGCGCGCGAGCAGGAACTGCGGGACCATCCGGACCTCGCCGTCCCGGACGCGGACCCGGACCGCATCCGGCACCTGCCGACTCGGTCCTCGGACCACCCCATCCGATGACGAAACCTTGCGCGACACGGCCACCGCGTCACGACCGACAGGATCGCCCGAGAGGCAACCGTCGGCCTCCTGCTCGCCGCGTGGGTCACCGCGGCAAGCCTCTCCGACAACGCCGGCGGCATCCACCTGCTCTCGGCGATCGCCGCCGCCCCACCCCCGCCAAGGTCTGGGCCGACGCCGGTTACCGCGCAAAGGCAATCGAGCACGGCGCAACTCCGGGCATCGACGTCCAGGTCGTCCAACGCGACCCCACCGCCAAGGGATGCAAGGTCCTCCCCAAACGTTGGATCGTCGAGCGAACCTTCGGATGGCTCATGCACCACCGCCGCCTCGCCCGCGACTACACCCGCACCGCTCCGAAGCCGTGATCCACCTCGCCATGATCGACCTCATGAGCGGACGCCACATCCGCGAAAGCACTCCGAACTGGCGCGACTTCTGTAGTCGGAACCAAACACGACAGGACAAAACGCTCATTGAAAGAGCGTTTTATCCTTGGATGAGTGTGATACGGCATTCACGGTGTTGGATTGATCCGCATGGTTGGGACCGCGGGTGCCTCCTGTGACATATGCGGCTCAAGACGCTTCGAGTCAGCCGCATTCGCTACCTTCGCTACTGTCTGATCGGCGACGCCCCCGTTCGCCCCCGTTCACGCCTTGGGCGGGCGGGCCGCCGAGCGCTACCAACAAAACATGACCGGACATCGTCCCTATCCGAGTGATCCGTCCGACGCCCGTTGGGAGTTGCTCGAACCCACCCTGTCGGCCTGGCGGGCCGAACGCCGTGGCAACGGATTGGATTTCGGACGTCCTCCCGAACACGAGCTGCGTCGGATCATGGAAGCGATCCTGTAAGTGGATCGCACCGGGATCCCCTGGCGCCACCTCCCGCACGACTTCCCACCACGTGTGCTCGATGTCGAACCTTCGCAGGAACGCCGGCCAGCAGCGGTCGACGTCGGCAGGTGTGGCATCGGTCTTGGACCACCACAGCCAGACGGGCTTCGGGTCGCCGCCTTTGGGCAGGTGGTCGACCTGGAGGCGGATGACCGTGCCGGAGATCATGGGGAGTTCGTCGGTGTGTCCGACCCACGCACGTCGGCGGGTCAGCCGAGGGTGGAGCCGGTTCCATGCGGTCGCCCGGGCGGTGCCGTAGTGGGTGGTTTCGGTGATTGTGGCGGCCGGCGGCTTGCCCCAGGTGTCCGGCTTGCCGAACACGAACTCGTCGCCGTGCTTGGGTGGACGGCCGCCCTGGGGAGGGCGCGCGTACGTCGGTGTCGGGCGCCGCAAGACCCGGTCCGAGCGCATCCGTCCGAGCACCTCGACCGGCAGGTCCGCCAGCAAGTGGGCGATCCTGGGGATGTCGTAACCGGCGTCCAGGACAACCATGACGTCCAAGTCGCCCGGCTTCCACTGCCTGGCCGCGACCAACCGCTCGACGACCGCGCGGACCTGGACTGTGGTCGCCGCGGCGACGTCCTCGCCCGGTCCGAGACGCGCCGCGTCCAGCACCACGGTCCACGAGCTGCGGCCAGGCTCAAGGGCAGCGACGATCGAGTACGGCCAGCCCGGGACCATTTGGTGCTTGCCCTCGCCGCGGCCATAGGTATGGCAGAACGACCGGCCGGGGCTCGTGTCCGCGTCCGGCCGCAGCCACGGCGACACGTCGACAGCCAGCACTAGACGCCCGTCCGCAGCCCGAGGCAGCGGCAGCCGCGCCAGCGCATCACGCAGCAGGCGCGTGTCGATCCGGCCCTGGTTGACTGCGTCGTAGAGAGCGCCATGGCCGCGGCGGTGCTCTGGAACAACCGAAAGGCCGACCAGCGACCGCACCGGGTTGTGCGCGCACAGGAGCGCGTCGATCAGTTCGAACAACGCATCGCCCCGGTGCGTGAGGCAGTCCCGCAACTCAGCACGCAGTCTGGAGAGTTCGGTCAGACGCGATGCACGCGCTGGATTGTCCGCCACAGCCTCAGGATCGTCCGCACATGTTCGTGTGTCCTTCGATGACCGGAATCCTGCCGACCCGAGCGCATCGGCCAGGTTCGCGCACGGGCCAGTTCCACTTGCGCGCACGTCCTGCAGGAATCTGGTGGCTGGGTCGGCATCGCCGGTGTCAGGATCCGCCCATGGAGAAGCCGGAACCGCGGTCACCAGCGGAGCGCAGGCGCGGCTATAGATGTGTCCTTGAGGCTCGGAGCCCGGACACAACCCCGGAGCGGCTGCGGGAGCTCGCCGGCGATCAGATCGGCGTCGTGCGGCTTTGGGTCGCCAGGAATCCGCGCACGCCGCCGGACGCCCTGACCGCAGTGCTGACTGGCGATGTCCACGACTTCTCGATGGTCTGGACCGTCCTGTCGAATCCGAACGTCCCGAACTCGGCGCTCCGGTGGCTCGCGGAGTGGGAAGCGAACAGAGCCGCCGCCGGCATCGTCGGCCTGGGAACCTTCAGATGGAGACAGGTGATCGTCCACCATCCGAACACCTCAACGACACTGGCTGCGGAGCTCATCGCCAACGGGGCCTGTGCGTGCCCAGGGGCTTGTGGGCGGGGCTACGTCGAGAAGCCGGACGACACTGGCTCGGACTCGGGCAAGGCCGCGGAACTACCGCAAGGTTAAAAGACAAGCTGAGTGGGCGTATCCGCCGCCGCCGGCGCGCCGCACCGTGTCCGGGCTCCATTGGAGCATCCCGAACGGCAACGCGGCTCCCGGGAAGGTCAGACCGGCGCCGGCGTTGAATCCGAACTCGGGGCGGGGGGCCTTGGGTGCCGGGATGGGTGTTGACGTACCCCGCCGGGTCCGACAGGTCCCGCTGGGCGGAGGTGGCACCCGTAGTGTCGATGGCGCTGTCGGTGGCGGCCGAGGCCGGGGAGCCGGGCAGCGCGACGGACGCCGCTCCGGCTCCCAGCAGGCCGAGCACGGCACGTCGTGAAGGTTGCGGTCGTTCCATCGTCAATCGAACCCCATTCCGATGTCCGTGACGGGCGATGGCCCGTCCGTGACGGCTCATGGAAGCCCGCGATCTGTTTCCCGGACGTTTCCGAGCGCCGCCCAGCAGCCGCCCGCCCCGATCACCTCTTGCCCCATGCTCCCGGTGACTGCGATCCGTGGACTGGAACTGCCACCGTCCGGCAGGCCGGTTCGGAAAGGCGCTACCGAGCGGGACCCCGCCGGCCGGCGGCACCGGTGGCCTCGATCCGAGTTCCGTGGCGCGATGCGTGGCTCCGCTCGGCACGCGTCGTGCGGCGATATCGCGAAGTCACTCGATCGCGGCGCTGCCGCGATCGGCGTACCGGGATTCCGGCATCGCACGGATTCACGACCGTGCCCGGGCCCTCATGGTGGCCTGGGCGGTTCCAAGGTCTCGGTCTGCGGTCCGACAGGCGAGGCACCGCCCCGAACAGCCGGGTGTGCAAAGCGAAGCACTGCGGGGGCGGCCGAGGCGATCGACGGAACCCGGCGTTCCCTGAAGAGGAACCGGCCAGCCGCGCGCGGATCTCGTTGTCGCTCGCACCCGGCGCGAAACGGCCGACGTTCTCCACCACGGGCCTCGCTGCTCGACCTCCTCGCCGATGAGACCGCCACACCCGTCTTCCGGGATCGCCCCCCGCCTACCGCGTCAAGTTGGCCCGCGCCGCAGGGGACGAACCGATCGGCGACTTCCTCCACGTCCTGGCCGCCCTCCTCCGCGAGACACGGGCAATCCCCCCGAGTTGGGTCCTCCGATGGATGCGGTGGTCAGCGCGCTCGGAGCGAGTGCGTCACCGACCTGCGCCGTTGTCCATGGATGACGGCTGTCCGGCCGGCGCAATACGAGGTTGGGGAGGCGGGTGGGACTGCGCTGTCGATGGGTACTGCCAGGATGGCGAACATGACGATCAAGGAAGTGACGTGTCACGCAGTCGCAGAATGGCGGATCGAGCAGGCCCTTGCGGACATGTGGCGTCGGGCCTTCGGCCGGTGGCACGACATGCGCTACGGCGACATGCCGCTGCGGCGAGGGCTCAGGGAACTCGGCGAGGAACTGGCCGATCACGTTGCCGCGCGTACCGTGGCCGATCCCGCCCTGAGTACGCCCGACTCGCGCGCCGCACTGATCACAGCCGCGGAGTGCGCCATGGGCGTGCTGAGCCTCGCATGCTTCCCCGACGGTGACTTTTCGGTACCCCTCCCACTCGTGACGAAGACGCTCGGCAGCGAGGAGCTCCACTACGAGGAGAGCTGGGAGCCGATCGACCCGGTGACCTCGGCGCGGACGTGGACGGACGCGTTCGTGTGGTCCGTGATCAGCGGACTGATATGGGAGCGGAGCCGGGTGGTCGGCCCTCTGCTGCGCGAGGACTATGCGCCCGCCATCCGTGACGGCGTTCCGTACTCGAAGCGGGAGTCGGTGTCCGATCCGGCCGACCTCGCGGAGATGAACGCGTTGTGCGGCTACCTGACCGTCGTCCGGGGGCCCTATCCCGGCGCGCTCCCCGGCCCGGTGCCGCTGGGCAAGCCGGACGCCGCCGAGCGGGCGCGTACGGCCGAGCAGCTCGATACGGCCGGGACGCTGACGCCGGACCAGCGGCTGTTGCGCGTCCTGCTCGACGACGACCAGCCCGCGTTCGAGCAGGCCCTACGGGAACGACTCGAGGCCCATCGCGAGAGCGTCGGCGCCGACCCGGCCGCCCGGAGCCTGCTGCCGGTGGGGGCCGTCACGCCGGCCATCCTCGCCTGTCTCGCGCACGGCTGGCAGCTGGACACCCGGTCCGCCTATCTTCCCGAAGCGCTGATGAGTGCCCCGCAACAGTAAGTGCCAGGCACCGAAGCGCGTTTCGCATTCGTCCGGGTCGGCGGCGATCTGCGCGGGGTATCCATCGGCCGGCCCGGGGTCGGGAGTCGAGGCCTACGACGCTCTCGGTACGCCGGAGTCGAGGAGGTTGGCCACTTGTTCGGCCGGCGGCGCGATTCTCCCGCAGCGCCCGCCGTTCGTCGGAACCCCTCATGAACGTGAAGTGGCCGTAGGAGTCGATATCCGAGCCGGCGACGCGGACGGTGAATCGGTGCGTGATGACAGCGCCTCCGGCCCACACGGCGTGCCCTCGGACGAGGTCGGTCCCCGGCCCGTCCGGGCTCCATGTCGTGCTCGGACGCACGAACACCGGGGACACCGGTTCCTCCCGGCCGTGTACGAGTTCGGTTCCGTCAGATGTCACGGTGCGGCGGCGGTGGGGTGGCCTCGTTCCCGGCGCTGTGGAACGACCATCCGCAAGGCACGTGCACGACGGTGCCGTCGGCCGCGGTGCGCGGGACGGTCCAGAACCGCCGGTTGCCGATGCCTGGGCGGCCGCGGCCCTCCCAACTTCGCTGGAGCCCGGCAGCGGCGGCGATGAACGTGTCGGCGGCGGGGCCCGACCCGTGGATGGCACTCGCCTGGACGACGACGGCGCTGCGGGTGGCTTCGTCGAACAGGCCGATGCCGCCGGTGCCGCCCAGCCCTTGACGCGCACGCACGTGGTGCGCGGGTCGCGGCCGGCGAGGTAGGCGGTCGGATCGCACGGCTGCGCATCGGCGAACGATGTCGAGCCTGGGCGCACGGCGCCGTGGTCGATGGCCTCCAGCGGAACGTTCAGGCCGCCGTGGGTGGTGCGCCATCGTCGGGCGGCGAGGTAGTCGCGGCGCCAGTCCCGAGCTCGGGAGTGATGACCCGCAGATTGATGAACTTGCCGGACACCACGAGGAATTCGCCCGGCGAGTCGGTGATGACGCCGTCCGGTCATCGGCGTCCCGACCATGCCGGAGTACTGGGGCGGGCAAGCCGTCGGCGCGACGCGCCATCATCCTCGCCCGGCCCGGGCGCGACCGGGCCGGCCGCCGGACGGGGGCCGATCACGAGCGCCCGAAGGCAGCCCGGTGTGCTCCGCGAAATCTTCGTGGAGCGCGGTCCACGCGTCCACGACGGCTCCGCCGGTGTCGCAACCTCCTCCGAGATGACGATCACGATGTTCAGGGTTTCGGCTGATCGTCTCGCCGCGCCTGAGCGGTCGTTGAAAGCTCGATCGAACGAATCCGGGACCGGTCGGGCGGGTCGAGCGCTCCGGAACGTCGCTGTCTTTCGGTCGTGGTGGACGACGGCCACTGTTCAGCCGTGGTGAACGATGAGGCAGAATCCTTCGCGTCGGTTGTGTGATCGGGAGGTCAGGGGCGGGGCGGGATGATGGAACGTGCCGAGATGGAGATATTCCTGACGCTGGCGGAGGAATTGCACTTCGGTCGCACCGCCGCCCGTCTGCACGTGTCGCCTGCGCTGGTTACGCAGACGATCCAGAAGACGGAGCGGCGACTCGGCGTCACGCTGTTTGCGCGTACCAGCAGGCGTGTCGCGCTGACCGAGATCGGTCAGGGGCTGCGCGACGAACTGCAGCCGTTGTACGAGGCCATCAAAGTGGCGCTCGCCCGGGTCGAGAAGAACGGGCGCGGCATCACCGGCACGCTCACCGTCGGCTTCATGGGCCATCAGGGCGGACGCTGGGTGGGCGCTGCCCGTGAGGTGTTCGAGCTGCGGAACCCCAACTGCGCCGTACGCATCGTCGAGACGCACTTGCACCACCATGTCTCGCAGTTGCGTGACGGCACGGCGGATGTGCTGGTGATCGCGCTGCCCGTCGACGAGCCGGACCTGACTGTCGGCGCGGTGGTCACGCGCGGCAGTAGATACATGGCCGTGGCCGCGAACCACCGACTCGCGCGGAGCCCCGCGGTGTCGTTCGAAGACCTCGCAGGTGAGACTTTCGTCGCCGTAGACAAGTCGGTCCCCGCCTATTGGGTCGATTTCCACTTTCCCAGGCGGACGCCCGGCGGGCAGGCGATCGGCAGGCTCGGCGACCCGTGCGCGACATACGCCGAGGCGTTGACGCTGGTTGCGACCGGCCGGGCGATCGTGCCCGGCGACGCGCAACTGCCGCTGCTGTACCAGCGACCGGACATCCGCTTCATCCCGGTCCCCGACATGCCACCGGTCGAGCAGGGCCTGGTGTGGCGAACCCACGACGGCGATGACAAGCGCGTACGCGCCTTCGGCGATGTCATGTTGGAGATCGCCCCCGCGCTCTCCCCGCCCGGCACGACCCCCACTCCCGCCGGCACGAAGGCCATGGCGACGCCCGCCTGAGAACTGCTCCGGGCAACGGACGATGTCGGTCTCGGTGTCGATGGCCTGCGAGCAGGTCACCTCGGGAGCCCGCGTCGTACGGCTTGCGGCACTGCGCCTCGGTGTCGTTCACGATGCCTTTCGGCTGGGCCGGCTCGTCCGACGCGATCACAGGACCTTGAGAAGCCCCCCGTCGACGACATAGTCGCTGCCGGTGACGTAGGCGCCGGCCGGGGAGCCGAGGAAGACGATCACGTTCGCGACCTCCTGCGGGGTTCCCCACCGCCCCAGGGTGACTGCGATCCGGTCGGGCAGGTCGGCCATGACCTGTTGGAAGTCGGTACCGCGGGTCCGGCTGACGCGGGGGCCGTACTCGTCCCACAACGGGGTGCGGATCAGAGCGGGCGAGACGGTGTTCACCCGGATCCCGCGCGGGCCCAGCTCGTCGGCGAGGCCCTTGCCGAAGGCGGTCAGTGCGGCCTTGGACGTTCCGTACCAATGCGGCCCGGACGCCGGCCAGTGCGCCACGCTGGTGGAGATGTTGACCACGGACTCGCGCAGCAGCGGCACCAGCGCACGGGTGATGCGCATGGTTGCGAAGAAGTTCAGTTCGAACGCCCGTTGCCACGTCGCGTCGTCCAGATCGGGCAGCGGACCCAGGTTCAGCCCCGCCAGGCCGCCGATGCCGTTGACCAGCAGGTCGACACGACCCAATTCGCTTTCGGCGACCCGCCGCAACTCCTCGACGCCCTCGGCGGTGAGCAGGTCCGCCTCGACGGTCGTGGCCCCGGTGGCCTTCAGCTCGGCCGAGACCGTACGGTCCGCGCCCAGCACCTTGGCCCCCTCGGCGATCAGCGTACGCACGACCGCGCTCCCGATGCCGCCGGCGGCGGCGGTCACTACGGCCGTTTTGCCCTCGAGGTGCAGATCCATCATTTCTCCCTGTGTTTCGTGGAGTCGTGTTTTGCCGAATTACTTGTTCGGAGTCGTGTTCCGTAGTGCCTTGTTCCGCGAAGGGGCGGAGGCGCTGTTGCCGGCAGCCGTGTTCGGCACAAGCGGCCCGACCGGACGCGCTTCGCGAAGCCGCGCCCGCCTACGTGCTCGGACGGGTGATGTCCAGCACCGCCTTCCCCGCGACGCGGCGGGACAGCAGCGCGTCGGCCGCGAGGGCGGCCTGCTCCCACGGGCCCCGCCAGCCGATTCGGGGAGTCAGTCGCCCGGCGTGCAACAGCAGGAGCAGGTACCCGAGGTCGTCGGCAAAGGGCGTGGCGACATTGAAGTTCTCCAGTCGTCCCCGCGCCGAATTCGTCCCCGCCACCTCGAAGTCGATGGTGGTCGACTCCCGCGAAGCCCTGCCGATCGCCTGGACGACACCATCG
This sequence comes from Embleya sp. L77, assembly GCF_055557415.1. Lineage (NCBI taxonomy): Bacteria > Bacillati > Actinomycetota > Actinomycetes > Kitasatosporales > Streptomycetaceae > Embleya > Embleya sp. L77. Next base: position 328,856 of record NZ_CM145710.1, on the reverse strand, counting down.
GGTTCGAGTCGGTAGAACGCCTCTGCCAGCTGGGCGCCGCCCACGTTGTCGAGGACGCCGTACACGGTGGCCGACATCTCCCCGGGCCCCAGAACGACCTCGGCGGCGCCGAGGTCGCGCAGCCCCTCCGCACGTTGCGGGTTACCAACGGACGCGATGACATGCGCGCCGGCCAACGCCGCAAGCTGCACGGCGAACCGGCCGACGCCGCCGGACGCGCCCGTGACCAGCACGCGGCGACCGAGGACGGAGCCCAGTCGACGCAGGGCTTGAAGCGCCGTCACCCCCGCCACGGGCAGCGTGCTCGCCACACCGAAATCGATGCCGTCGGGCACGACGGCGAGATTGTCCGTGTCGACCGCCCGCAGCTCGGCCCACGCACCATCCCAGCCGAAGGTGACGACCCGGGTGCCCGGCGCCGGTCCGGAACCGTCCGCCGCGGCGCGGGCAACGGTCCCGGCCGCATCCCATCCGGCCACCCGTTCACCACCATTTGCCGAACAGTAGGCGACTTCACCGAAGTTGAGTGAAATCGCTTCCACCGCGACCAGCGCCTGAGTGGCTCGCGGCCGCGGATCGGGAGCCTCCCCCAGGTGGAAACCCTGCGGGCCGTTGAGCAGTACTCGCATCATTGTTCCTCTGTTCATCGTCGGTACGGCGACGGCCTCGGACCGCGTACGTGCGGTCGCGGCGGTCACTCGTTCGCATCGAGGGTCGGGTAGTCGATGTACCCGCGGTGATCACCGCCGTAGAAGGTGTCCTTGTCGGCCGCGTTGTATGGGCCGCCCGCTCGGACCCGAGTGGGCAGGTCGGGGTTCGCGAGCCACATCTCGGCGAGTGCGACGGCGTCGGCGACGCCGTCGCGCAGGGCCTCGGCGCCGATCTCCGGTGTACCGGGGAAGGAGTCGGCGGTCGGGTGCGCGCACAGGATCAGTACGCCGGGCCACTCGGCGCGGATCAGCTTCGTGACGTCACGGGTGAGGATCTCGAAAACGTGCAGGTACGCGAGCGGCATCGGCGCGAGCGCGCGTACCAGTGCGAGGTACACCTCGGCGGTGTCGCTCTCACTGATTCCGTTGAAGGTGATGCCGGGCGAGAGCCGGACCCCGACCCGCTCCGGACCGATCGCGTCGGCGACCGCCGTGACCACCTCGACGATGAGGCGGATGCGGTTCTCGATGGCGCCGCCGTACGCGTCGGTCCGCGTGTTCGCGCCGTCGGCGAGGAACTGGTGGAGCAAGAACCCGTTGGCGGCATGCAGTTCGACCCCGTCGAAGTCCGCCGCCATCGCGTTGCGCGCGGCCGTGACGAACTCCGAGATCGCCTCGCGAATGTCGTCGAGGGTCATCTCGCGCGGCGTCGGATGGTCGAGCATCCCGTCGGCGGTGAAGATCTGCTCGCCGGAGGCGATCGGGGACGGTCCGACCGGGTGCGCGCCGTCCGAGTACAGGCTCGGGTGGCCGATTCGCCCGCAGTGCACGAGTTGGGCGAACATCCGTCCCTCCGCCGCGTGCACGGCGTCGGTCACCGCGCGCCACGCCGCGACCTGTTCGTCGGTGTGCAGGCCCGGGGTGAGGACGTAGCCCTGCCCCAGCTCGCTGATCTGTGTCGCCTCACTGATGATCAGTCCCGCCGACGCGCGCTGCGTGTAGTACTCGGCGGCCCACTGCGACGGCACCCCCCGCCGATCCGCGCGGCTACGGGTCATCGGCGCCATCACCAGGCGATTCGGCAGCTGCAACTTGCCCACGGTCAACGGTTCGAAATATCCGGTCACGACGACTCTCCCGCGTGAGGAAGCCCCCGCCACGGACGAGGCGGAGGCACCCCTCAACGTTCGCGTGACGGCGCCGCCGGAACAATGCCCGATCCCGCAAGGATTCCGCCGCGGGACTGAACGATCGAGTGCCTTGGGACGGCGGCGCCCGCGAGCGGGGCTGCCATTCCGGGGTGCTCCATGTCTTTCGTCAAGGCTGATCGGTCCGTCGACACACCGAGCCCGGGCAAACCTTGCCGCCTTGCACGACCTTCCGGCTCGACCGAGGTGTGTCGGGCTTCCGCGTCGATTCGGGAAGCCGTCTGCCATCGGCCGGTCGTTGCAGCACGGCCGTCATCGAGGCCGGGGTGGTCGGGGATCCGGGCGCGGCCGCTCGGTGCGGTGGAGTTGGGGTGCTTGCGACGCGCGGCTTCGACGTCGGGATGCGGCGTCGACGGGTTCATGGCTCGACCGTGCCAGGGGTGGTCGTCAGTGGGCGGCCCGGCCTGCCCCGTTACCGTCTTCATGGCCCCGCAACGGGGCTCCCGGCCTTCGTGCCCGGCATGACTTGTGCCCCTTGTCGATCATGATCGAAAAAGTGGTGTCACCGTGCACGGAAGCATTGGCAGACCGCTGATTAGGGGCACGAGCGCCGATCCCGAACGGGGTGAGGCAGTCTCTTCGTGACGTGGATACCGGCACGCTGATGCCGCAGGCACGGCCGGGGAGAAGTTCGAGCACGGGAGCACGGACGTGAACTCCTACGGTTTCAGCACCGTTTCCAGGGAGGGCACCCCACGCGCCGTCGCCCCAAGCGGATCCCCGGGACCGGGCCCGGTTCGCGAGCCGGCTCGGACCACCAACTCCTTGACGGTTCAGGGAGGTTGGTGAGGTCGCGGGCGGGTCGGTCGGCCCGCGACGTGTGTGCCGGCCTGACGAGCGGGCACGCACGCCACCCGATGTCGGGCATTGGAGGCGTGCACAGGTTCGGTAGCGGTTCTTCGTCCGGGACGACGAGACGGGGGTTTCCGGCCCTGCCTAGCGTGATCGACCACTGGCGTATCCGCCGCCCTTCGAGGAGGTGCCCCGTCCATGGCACGATCCACCCCGCCCCGGGTCGCAACATCGGATTCCGGCGAGCCGGATCGACCGAGCCCGATCTCGTCCGAGCCGACGTCCGGATACCTCGAGACCCGGCCTGCCGCATCGGTCGACAAGGCAGACAAACCCGGTGCGAGCATCGTGATCCGGGCGTGTGATCGCGCTGACGCCGCCGCCGTGGGCGTGTTCGACACGACACGTGCGTTGCGCCGGATTCGGGGGACCGGGAGCGAGGCCGTCGCGCCCGAAGGGCCGTACCGAGCACGCAACGGGGGAGTGAGACGCCATTCGCGCCTCGTCGTCACGGCTGCGGCGATCGGCTCGCTCCTGCTCGCCGGCTGCGCCGACACCAGCGGTAGTGGTGCCACGGGGGACGGCGACACCGTCACCATCGCGCTGGGCTCCGACCCGGCCAACGTGAACCCGTTGACCGCGACGGCCAACAACGCGCTGATGATGAACAGATTCGCCTACGACACGCTCGTGCACTCCGGCCCCGACGGCCGCATCGTCCCCGGCCTCGCGCAGTCGTGGACAGCCGGCTCCGACTTCGCGAGCTTCACCCTCAAGCCGGGCGTGCGTTGCGACGACGGCACCACACTCACCGCGTCCGCCGTCGCGGCGCAGTACGCCTACATCGGCAACGTCGACAACCAGTCGCCGCAACTGGGCCAAGGGGTGCCGTTCGACGTCGTGGCCACCGCCGACGACGCGACCAACACCCTGAGCCTGAAGGCCGCGAAGCCCGTACCCTTCATGCTGCGGATGGTGGCCTACCTGCCGATCGTCTGCCCCGGAGCGCTCGAGTCGCCGCAGAAACTGGCCACTTCCTCGAACGGGACCGGACCGTACCGCCTCACCGAATACGTCGCGGGCGATCACTACACCTACACCAAACGACCCGGATACACGTGGGGCCCGGACGGCGCCAACGTGGATCGCGCGCCCCGGCAAGTGGTCTTCAAGATCATTCCCAACGAATCGACCGCGGCCAACCTGCTCATGGGCGGGCAGGTCGACATCGCCCGGATCAACGGCGCCGAACGCGCGCGCCTGGCCGCCGCCGGCATCAAAACCGAGACCACGCGCGAGGTGTTCGGCGAACTGCTGTTCAATGAACTGCCGGGCCGGGTCACCGCCGACCGCCAGGTGCGTTGGGCCCTGACCGCCGCACTCGACCTTCGGCAACTGGGCGCGGTGGCCACCGGTGGCAAGGGGAAGGCACCCAAGACCCTGGGCATGGCGGCTCCCGAGACCTGCCCGGGCGATCCCGTGACCGCCAACACCCCACCGCACGACCCGTCCGCGGCTGCGGCCGCGCTCACCGCCGCGGGATGGAAGAAGTCGGACGGGCACTGGGACAGGAACGGCAAACGGCTTTCGGTCACGATGCCCTACCCCACCACGCTCGGGAACCAGGTCTCGGCCGCCGTCGAACTCGCGGCCAAGCAGTGGAACACCTTCGGGGTCAAGGTCAATCGGGTGCCGATGTCCTCGGCGACGATGGGCCAGATCCTCGGCGCCGGCGAGTGGGACATCGCGTGGTCGCCCATCTCGGTCGCCCTGCCCGACCAGAACGTCACCTTCTTCTCCGGCCCCAGGCCACCGGAGGGCCTCAACTACGGCGGCACCGACAACCCGGAGTACCGACGACTGGTGGAGCGCGCGAGCGCCAAGTCGGACATCGACGGCTGCGCCGAATGGACCGCCGCCGAAGCGGAGTTGATCAAACGGGTGGACGTGGTGATGGTCGTGGACGCGCTCACGTCCTTCTACACGAGGGGTTACAGCTTCACTCTCGACGCGGTGGGCATCCCCCCGCACACGCTGCGCCGCAACGGCGGCTGATGACGACGCGAGTCGCTGGATGCGCCTGGTCCGCCTCATCCTGACCGCCGCAACGCCCGGCCGCGGCCGCACCCCCGCCGCGCGCCTGCGTGCTGCGGAGAACGCGGCCCTGGACCTCCTGCTCGCCGCCCCCCGGCCCCCACCGCAGCGATCACCGCCACCGCCACCGCCGATGCCATCGCCCGCCGTTCGCACGACCCCAACCCACCAGTAGTCGGCGTTCCCCAGGCCACAGGACCGTTGGACCACCGCGCTGACGGCGACGACCGTCAGCGGCCGGCGGGAACCCACGGACGGCCAGGTGGGATCGTGATCTTGAGTGACGACTGCCGCTCGGTCGGAGGGCGGTGATGCCCACGGTCGCGGTGCTCATGTACCGGCGACTTGGTTCTCCGGCAACCCGTCTGGTGCCCGGGTGGTCTTGCGGAGGTGCCAGGCCGCGCAGCAGCGGGTTGGGCAATTCTTGGACGTTCCGTGTCGGTTGGCGGGGCCACTCGTTACGGTCACGGTCCCTGGTGTGCCGACCTGGGCCATACGATCACGAAAGGCTGTACGCGCCGCCATGTCCCACCGTCTGAGCGATCTCCCCCGGCCGAGTGCGGCGCGTACTTCCCGCCAGTGGACGAGGTGCCGCCCGCGGTGCCCGCGAAGGTGCTGCGCGACTAGCTCGTCGCCGCGGCGGAGTGGGTCGCCCGCTACCTGAGCGATCTGCCCGACGGCGCTGTGACCCGTCCGATTCCTGCGCGGCAGCGGGCCCGGCCATCATCGTGATCACCGGCGACGGCGCCCACGCCACCCCGCCAAGGCTCCCTTCGACCGGATCCACGTGACCGCCGGAGTCCGCCGCATCCCCGCGGCCTGGCTCGAACGGGCCGCCCCCGGCGCGATTCTCGAGATCGACATCGTCGCCGCCGACCGCGCACCCGTCGCCGAACACGTCACCGCCGTCGGCTCCATCAAATGGCTCGAGGGCGCGGCATTCGACCACCGCGACCTGGCCGCACTGACCGTCCACCGCGACCGTCTCCCCGGAGCCGGCCCCGACACCCCCCTGATCGCCGCCAGCCGCTCCGGCACCACCACCCAAGGCATCGACTACGCCTACGAACCCCAAGACCTGCTCACAGCCTGGGAACAGCGAGGACGCCGACGCGCCCGGCCGGCGCGCGGTTCGGTCCCGGCACACGGCCCGAGGCAGACGACAGCCAAGGCTTCGCAAGCCGAGGTGACAAGGCCGCCGCCGGAGCCGGTCCTCCTCCGAAACCCGCCTCCAGGCGTGGAGCGGCCGGTAGGACGTTCGCCGCGATGCGGTCGACATCGGCCATGAACCACGCGCGGAAGACGGGGTCGGTATCGACCTGCCGTCCGCTCTGACGGGCTGGGCTGGGGCGCGTGGTGAAGGCGGTCGGGGACTCCACGCGCATGATGTCTGCTCGTCCATGGGTTTGTCCGTCGACCTTGAGCCCCCCACCGCCGATTCAACGAGCCGACGTTCCCCAAGCCACGCGTCAGGCGGCGCCCGGGGGTCGTTCGATTCCGTGTTCGATCATGTCGAGGAGGTCGTCGGTGGAGGTGCGGGTCTGGGCGGGGGTGAGTCCGCGCAGGGGGCCGTCGACGAGGAGGACGGCGAGTCCGTGGACGGCGGACCAGGCGAGGAACTCGGCGCCGGGGCGGCGGTCTTCCGCCAGGAGGCCGGCGTCGAGGAGGTCGTCGAGCGCGTCGCCGAGGATTTGGAAGGGGGTTCGTCCGGCGGGTCCGGCGGCGGTTTCGTCCTCGGCTTGTGTCATGTCGGCGTGGGTGGTGAACGCGGCGCGGAACAGGCCGGGTTCGGTCCGGGCGAACGTGAGGTAGCCGTGGCCGACGGCCCGGAAGCGGGCACGGGCCGCGGTGACCGGGTCGTCTTCGGCCGGGGCGGCGGTGGCGGTGGCGATCTCGGTCTCCATGGTCACCGCGAGTCGGGCCATGGCGGCCTGGGAGACGGCGGCCAGGAGGGCGCCCCGGTCGGCGAAGTGGCGGTAGGCGGCGTTGGGCACCACGCCGACGCGCCGGGTCGCCTCCCGTAGGACGACCGCGTCCGGTCCGCTCTCACGGGCCAGTTCCAGGCCGGCGTCGATCAGGGCCTGGTGCAGGTTGCCGTGTCGGTAGGTGCCTCGGGTGCGGGTGGTGCCGGTCTTGGGTGCGGGCGGTGTCGAGGCCATGCCTCCTCCTCATGTGGACAGTGTCCACTTCGATGTGCCAGGATCCGTTCATCGAGAACCGGGGTGACCGGGATTCGATCGCCCCGCTCATGTGGACGTTGTCCACAATAGCTGATGGCCCCGAAGTCGAACGGCAGGAGTCCCGTCATGACCGCAGTCCTCGCCCGCCCCCTCCACACGTCCGCCCGACGCACGCGCGCCGTCTGCGTCGGCCTCGCGGTCCTGGCGAACACCGTCCTGTTCACGGTCGCGGCCGCCCTGGGGACCGATTTCGAGATCACCGACCCCGGCAAGACCGAGGCCCACGGGTTCGTCGCCCCGGAGATCGCCGTGTTCACCCTGGTCGTGGGACTGCTCGCCTGGGGCACACTGGCCGTCCTGGAACGCTTCACCTGTTCCGCCAGGACGATCTGGGCCGTACTTGCCGGCGCCGTCCTCCTGCTGTCCTTCGTGCCGATCGGCCTGGAAGAGGCCACCACCGACACCAGGATCATGCTGGGAGTCCTCCACCTGGCCGCGGGCGCCGCCCTGTTCCCCATGCTGCGCACAACGCGCTGACCCCGTGCCCTTGCCCGTCCCTGTCGACGCCGTCGTGATGCCTGGCCGTGACGGGTTGTCGGTGGGGAACGGCGGCGGACCGGACACACGGAGACAGATCCGGGTGCGAAGCCCGCGCCGCCCCTGGTCGACGTGCGTCGCAGCGTTACCGCCCCGCCCGCAGCCGGGGTGCCCGAAGTGGCTGGGCGGGGGCCGATGAATTTCCCCGGGACGCCCAGTCCAAGATCATGACCGATGCGCCGCGGCACGAGGGCGCCCCGACCGAACCCGCCGAGAATCGGCAACGAGACACCGAGGAACCCGAAATGCGTACATTGATCAGCACCGCCTTCATCTCGCTCGACGGCGTCGTGGAGGCGCCGGGTGGCGAGCCCGGCTACCGCAACTCCGGATGGACCTTCAAGGACATCGACTTCCTTCCCGAGGCGTTCGAGATCAAGGGCCGTGAGCAGCGGGAGGCCGCGGCGATGATGATGGGCCGGGTCAGCTACGAGGCGTTCAGCGCGGTGTGGCCGGACATGGAGGACTTCGCCGACTACAAGGTGATGCCGAAGTACGTCGTCTCCACCACCCTGTCCGAGGGCGACCTGGTGTCGAACTGGGGCGAGACCACGATCCTGCGCTCGCTCGAGGACGTCGCCGCGCTCAAGGAGACCGACGGCGGACCGATCATCGTGCACGGCAGCGCCGCACTGAACCATGCCCTGTCGGACGCCGGCCTGATCGACCGCTACCACCTGCTCGTGTTCCCGCTCCTGCTCGGCGCGGGCAAGCGCCTGTTCAGCACCACGGACAAGGACACCCAGAAGCTGAAGCTGGTCGAACACCAGGCGTACGCCAACGGCCTGCAGAAGAACGTCTTCGACGTCATCCGCTGACCGACGCCTCCGCGGTGCACGAGCCCGTCCCGACCGCCCCTGCGCGAGGACGGCCGGCGACGTGAACGCCGCCGATCCGGCGACGGGGCGCGAGTGGGAGCGGCTCGGATGTCGGCGTGTGCCGTGCGACCGGCCTCGGGGGGCAGGAGACGCGCGAGGGGTGGTGTCCGACTCGGAGAATCGAGTGGGACACCACCCCTCGCGCGTCGCGGTATCGCCGGGGATTGTGCTTTTACCAGCGGTACCAGCGGTACCAGCGGTACCAGCGGTACCAGCGACCGCGGCCGCCTCCGGCACCGGCCGAGCGGAAGACGAAGCCCAGGGCCCACACGACCAGCCTCGGGCGCCGCGCCCGCCGCCGCCGCACGTTCCACGTCGCCCGGTTCGTCCCCGTCCGCAGCCCTTTTTCCGTGCCCCGGAAGCGTGTTGGTGGGCGCGGACGATCGTGGAGTCCACCGACACCGACTCGACGAGATCCCCGATCGATACTCTCCCGACGGCGCGGGGCGGTTGGCGACGTCGTCGGCGTCGGCGCCCTCGACCGTCGCCGTCGCGGAGCGCGTCGCGCGCGAGCACGCGGAGCACCACCGACCCGGTTCCTTTCGACGACCAGGCCGCGCAGCCACGCCGGCACCAGCTTTCGCTCGGCCACCCCCAACTGCCTCGCGGGTGCTGGGTCGACTCCGCCGAGACCCCACGCGAGTTGGCTCGCGCGGGAGCGCGGGCGGATTTCGAGCAGGTGCGGGCGACACGGGCTCAGGTTCGGGCGGACCGGGACCGGGGCGTCGTCGCCGGTCCCGTGCCCCCTGTGGGCAGGGAAGTCGTCCCCGGGGACGCGGTCGCGGGCAGGGGCGGCGCATCCTCTGCAGAAGTGCCGCGGGTCTCGTCGCCGGGGCCGGTTGGCTCCTCGTTACACGGTTTGCTCCTGTGTTCGCCACGGGGCGGGTTTCGCGCGGGGTGCTTGGACGGGGGGCGAGCTCAGGTCTTGATGTGGGCGACCAGGCCGTCGATGAATGCCGCCCACTCGACGCGGGTCGCGGTTTTGCCCGCGACGCCGGGCCGGGACTGCCACGGCAGTGGTCCGCTGTCGCGGCGGTATTCGACGCCGATCGCGTCCAGGTGGCGCAGGTGGGTGCCGAGTCGGACGCGGAAGTCGTCGAAGTCGCCGCCCCCACCGCTCCACAGTGCCTCGGCGATTGCGCACAGCCGGGGAAAGACGTGGTAGTCGACCGCGCGCGGGGAATCCATGTGCTCGGTCCAGACGTTGGCCTGGCCGCCCAGCACGCGCGCGGCCTCGTCCGGTGTCAGGTCCTGGGGTACGGGGTCGAAGGCGTAGGCGTCGCGCAGTGTGATGGGGACGGCGAAGGGAATCGGCTCGTCGGGCGAATCGGACTGGCGGTAGTCGAGATAGACCTGGTCGTCGGGACACGCGACGACGTCCAGCCCGCGGGCGGTGGCGGTACGGGCGCCGGTCATGCCGCGCCAGGAAGCGATGATCGTGCCGGGCGGTACGGAACCCTCCAGGATCTCGTCCCAGGCGAGGACGCGCCGACCGCGAGCGTTCAGGTGGGCGGCCACGCGGTCGATGAACCACGCCTGGAGTTCCTTCTCGTTCGCGAGGCCTCGTTCGCGGATCAGTTCCTGTGTACGGGGGTCCGCACGCCACTGGTCCTTGGGGCACTCGTCGCCGCCGATGCCGACGAAGCGGCCCGGGAAGAGGTCCACGATCTCGTCCAGGACCTCGCACATGAAGGCAATCGTCTTGTCCTCGGTGTTGAGGATGTCGCGACTGACGCCCCACCGGGTGAAGACCTCGATCGGCTCGCCGGTGACGCCGAGTTCGGGGTAGGCCGCGATGGCGGCCCGGGAATGGCCGGGCATGTCGATCTCGGGCACGACGGTGATGTGCCGCTCGCCCGCGTAGGCGACGATCTCGCGGACGTCGGCCTGTGTGTAGTAGCCGCCGTGGGGCCGCCCGTCTCCCGGCGCGTCCTGCGGCGCGCCCAGTTGCGACTCGCGGCGCCAGCACCCGACGTCGGTCAGGCGCGGATGACGCAGGATCTCGACGCGCCACCCCTGGTCGTCGGTGAGGTGCAGGTGCAGTGTGTTGAAGCGGTGGAGCGCCAACAGGTCGATCAGACGCAGCAGTTCGTGCTTGGGCAGGAAGTGTCGGACCACGTCGAGCATGACGCCCCGCCACGCGAAACGCGGCGCGTCCTCGATGGTCAGGCACGGTATCGCCCAGCGCTCCCCGGTCGCCAGCGCGCGACGGCGCACGGCGGGCGGCAGGAGCTGTAGGAGGGCCTGGCAGCCGTGGGACAACCCGGCCGCGTCCCCGCCCGCCACCAGGACACCGTCGGGCCGCACGGTCAGTCGGAACGCTTCCGGCGCCAAGTCCTTCGCCAGGGTGAGCGTGATGTCGCGCCCGCCGCGGCGGGCAAGGGGCAGGGGCAACCCCGTGGCGGGCCGCAGCGCGGCCTGGAGCCGATGGGCGGTCGGGACGCAATCATCCGAGGCGACGATGGCCGTGGCCTCGTCGAACAGGAACTCGCCGTCGTGTGGGCGCGACGAAACGGGTCGGGGCACGAGCATGTGCTGATCAGCCTTTCACGGCGCCGGCGGAGGCACCCGAGACGAGCTTGCGCTGGATGAAGAGGAAGAAGACGACGACGGGCAGCGAGAACAGCACGGAACCGGCCATCTGGCCGCCGAAGTCGGTACCGGTCGTCGGGTTGGTGAAGGAGGCCAACCACACCGGCAGGGTGTACTGGTCCCGGTCCTTCATGAACGTGTACGCGATCAGATAGTCGTTCCATGCCGCGATGAACGCGAAGATGCCGGAGGCGACGATGCCGGGCGCGACCAACGGGAACAGGATCCTGGTCAGCACCTGCCACGTCGACGCGCCGTCCACGCGTGCGGCCTCTTCGACCTCGGCGGGGATCGCCACGAAGAAACCGCGCATCACCCAGATGGAGAACGGCAAAACGGTGCCGACGTAGGCCAGGATCAGCCCGACGTACGTGCCCAACAAACCCATGCGGTTGAACACCAGAAACATCGGAATGAGCAGGGCCGTCGCCGGGAGCATCTGGATGATCAGGATGGTCACCATCACGACGCGCCGCCCCCGGAAGCGGAAGCGGGACAACGCGGCGGCGGCGAAGATGCCCAGGAGAATCGCCAGGACCACGGTGCCGCCCACCACGATCAGGCTGTTCGCCAGGTTGGTGAGGAACGAGGTGTCGTTGATCGCGACGTCGAAGTTCCCCAGTGTCGGGGACTCCGGCACGAACAACGGCGTCGCCGTCATCGCCTCCGAACGCGGCTTGAACGCGGTGTTGATCATCCAGTAGATCGGGAACAGCCACAGTACGCAGAACGCGGTCGCCAGCGTGTTGGCGACCCATCCGCCCTGCCGCCGGGCGCCTATGCGACGGCGGCGGGCACGCCCTGGGGTTTTCACAGGTCCTCCCCGGAACGCAGCAGGTTGCGGACGTAGAGCGAGGTGATCGCGACGAGGATGACGGTCGTGACCACGGACAGGGCGGCGCCGTGGCCGACTTCGAAGCCGACGAACGCGGTCTTGTAGGCGAAGACGCCGAGCGTCGCGGTCGCCTCGTCCGGTCCGCCCGCCGAGACGAGCCAGATCTGGTTGAAGACGTTGAAGTCCCAGATCACCGACATCAGCGTGACCAACATGAGGGTGGGACGCAGGAACGGCAGGGTGACCGACCACCACAAGCGCCATTCCCCCGCCCCGTCCAGGCGCGCGGCCTCCGCCGGCTCGGTGGGCAGTTGGGTCAGCGCCGCGTACAGAGTGAGGGCGATGAACGGTACGGCCTGCCACACGATCAGCAGCCAGATCGAGAGGTAGGCGAGGAACGGCTCGTTGGCCCAGTCGGTGTTCGTCATGTCACCGAACAGGTGCGTTTGCGTCAGCAGCCAGTTGACGACCCCGTACCCGGGTTGAAAGAGCCACTTCCACACGAGCGAGGACGCGACCGTGGGCATGGCCCACGCGCACACCAGCACGATCGTCAAGAACGTGCGCATCGGGCCGGCCAGCCGAGTCATCAACTGGGCGACTCCCACGCCGACGACGACGCTGCCGACGACCATGGCGGCGGTGAACCACGCGGTACGCATCAGAGCCGACCAGAAGCGGCCGTCCGACAGCAGCGTCGTGTAATGGCGGGCGCCCACGGCGTTGTAGCCGCCGGTGAACAGCGAACGCTGGTTGTAGTCGGTGAAGGAGGTGTAGATCAGGAACGCGATGGGCGCGATGGTGACCGCGAGCATCACCAGCCCGGCGGGCGTGAGCAGCAACCACGCGGAGAACGCTCGGCGGTTGCGCCGTACCGGTCGAGGGGGCGGGGGAGGGTTGCTGGTTCGGCGCGCCGGTGCCGTGGCGAGGGATGTCATGTTCTTCTCTTGTCGGCTCGGAACGTGGACATGGGAAGTCCCGTGTGCCTCGGGCGAACCCGGGGCACACGGCGACCGCTACGGCGCGCCGTTGAGCGTCTTGCCGACCGTGCCGTCGAACGAACTTCCGGCGTCCTTGGGGTTTTTGGTTCCGGAGGCGACGGCGGAGAAGAGGTTGTGGATGTCCTTGTTCCCCTCGATCCGGGCCCAGTTGGCGCCCGCCGGGGTCGCCTTGGAGATCAGGGCCGCGTCGAAGAAGCCCTTCTGGGTCTCGGTGAGTTTGGGTTTCGCCGCCTCGATGCCCTCGGTGCTGTTGGGGATGAAGCCCTCGTGGCCGACGATCCACTCGTTCTGGATCTGCGGGCTCGCGGCGATCTTGGTCCATTGCAGCGCGAGTTCGGCGTTGCCGCTGCGTGCGGCTATGCCCCAGTCGGAGCCGCCCAGCATGACGGGCTGGGCCTTGCCCGTCTTGCCGGGCAGCGGGAAGGTGCCGAGCGAGTCGTCGGTGAGCTTGGGGTTGGCCTGCTTGATCCGGCCGACGAAGCCCGATGTGGCGATGATGGCCGACGCCTTGCCGTCGGCGAAGATCTGGACCTGGTCGGGGCTCAGCGGATCGACGGTGCGCGACGCGGGCGCCGAGAACCGGTTCTGGAAGCTCTTGAAGTCGGCGAGTCCCGCCTGCGCCTGGGGCGAGGAGAGGCCGCCGGTCCACTTGGCGCCGTTCTTGGTGGCGATCTCGCCGCCGGCGTCCCAGACGAACTGCATCCCCGCACTCCAGTTTTGCCCGGGGAAGTACAGGGGTGAGAAGTCGGTGGCCGGGTTCGCGGCCTTGACCTTGTCGAGCGCGTCGGTGAGTTCGTCGTACGTGGTCGGGGCCTTGGTGACGCCGGCCTGCTTCCACATGTCCTTGTTGTAGATCACCGCGCGGGCCCCGGCGAATCCGGGGACGGCGTACAGCTTGCCGTCGACGGTGGCGGGCTCGGTCAGACCGGCCAGCCAAGTCTGGCCTTGGCGAAGGTCCGCGGCATAGGAAGTCAGTTCCTTGAGACCGCCGTTGGCGGCGAAGCCGGCGACCTGCGTGTTGCCGAGATCGAGTACGTCGGGCGGGCTCGACGTGGCCAGCGCGGTGGTGATCTTGGTCCCGATGCCTTCCCAACTCTGTACCTGGACGTCGACCTTGGCGCCGGTCTGCTTGGTGAACTCGGTGTTGACGGCCTTGAGGGTGGGGTCGGAGTAGTCGCCCTCCATGACCCACACGGTGAGGGTCTTGCCCTCCGCCTTGGCCGTGGGCACGGCTTGGGGCGTACTGGGGCCGGACTGCTCGGTGCCGGAGTTCGAGCAGGCGCCGAGGGTGAGGGCGGTGGCCAGGGCGACGACGGCCGCGCCTTGTCTGGTGTGCTTCATCGGGGTTCCTAGGAATGAGACCGGCCAAGGGAGACAGGCCGGCAGGCGAGCGGGAGAAGGTGTTACATCACGGGCATTTCGTGCCGAGTAAGGGTGTGCGTGAGTGTCGACTGTCTGCGGGGGAATTGCGTTGGCGCGAGTTTGGTGGCGCGTGACCGTGGGGTGGGCCCGTCCGGCCTAGAACACCCCCAGCTGCGCGGCGAGAACCAGGCACGCCGCGCCGAGCATGTTCAGCTCGGTGCCTTCCGTGAGATTGCGGATCCGCAGCGCGGCACTGATCGGCGAGAGGGTGCGGGCCTGCGCGGTTTCCATCGCGGCGGTGATCAACGGGCCTTCGATCAGGTCGGCCGGACCGGTGAGGACGACCTCGTTGAGGTTCAACGCGCTTGCGATGGGTGCGATCACGATGCCGAGCGCACGGCCCGCTTCGGCGAGCAGGGCGGGGTGCCGCTCCACCGGTGCGGCGGCGAGCCGCCTGCGCAGGTGTCCCGCGTCGATCAGGGGGTCGAGGCAACCTCGTCGACCGCACACGCACTGGGCGCCGTTCTCGTCCACGGTGATGTGGCCGATCTCGCCGGCGACGAACTGCTCGCCCTCGACGAGCCGGCCGCCGACGACCAGACCGGCGCCGACGCCGTGTTCGATCGCGACCACCATCAGGTTCCGTGCCGTGGTTTTGCCGAAGTGCAGGACCGCGAGGGCGGCCAGGTTGACGTCGTTGCCGACGTAGGTGGGCAGCCCGAAGCGCTCGGTGAGTGCATCGACCACGGGCCAGTCGGTCCATTGCAGATGGGCCGCGAGTCGGATGACGCCGGCGTTGTCGATGATGCCGGGGGAGGCGATCCCGATCCCCAGGACCCGGTTGGGGGCGCGCTCGATCAGGTCGGCGGTGAGGGCGACGACGAGCTCCTGGGCCGCGGCGCCCACGGCGCCTGCGATGGGCACGTGTGCCCGCTCGACCACCTCGCCCCGCAGATTGGTCAGGGCGCCCCGGAAACGGTCGGCGTGGGACAGGTCCAGGACCACGAGGGTGACCGCGTCGTCCTGGATCTCGACCAGCGTCGACGGCTTGCCGCGACCTCGGTCGACGTCGGGTCGGTGCCCGATGTCGGCCACCAGTGCGTCGGCTTCGAGTTCGGCGACGAGCACGGACACGGTCGGCGCGGTCAACCCGGAGGCCCGTACCAGCTCCGCGCGGCTCTTGGCACCCTCGTGGTAGAGGATCGACAGGACGAGGGACCGGTTGTGGATCCGGTTGTCCTGGGTCTGGGCCTTCGTTCGCTCACGGGATCGAGGCCGAGCCGACGTGGACGTCGTCCGCCCGGGACGCGTCACCAATGGAGCATGGTCAGTCACCGAGATCCCCAACTCGTTCGTCCGCGACGCGGAAGTTTTTCTTAGTAGCCTTTACTTAATCTGCCGGAATGATTGGCGTAGTGAGCGTGCGCTGTCAAGGGTCGGCGTCCCCTTTCTTCCCGGGAGTGGGTCGGGCATCGCGAAATCACCATGGGGCGAACGCGCGTGACGCGCCTGGGGCTCTTCGTGGCGCGACGGATCGGTCGCGATGTACGACCCCTCCCATCCCGCTCCGTGGTTGTGGTCGACGTCGTCGAGGTGGACGAAGACGGCGAACAGCGGGGACGGCGGCCCGGGTGTTTGCGTGGCACCCGGGCCGCCGGGTAAAGGCTTCGGCCTAGAAGTCGTAGACCTCGAGCGACCACAGCGAGTAGCCGAACGTGCTGCCACGCTCGGTTCCGTACACGCGTAGGTAGCGTCCGGACGCGTTGAGGTTGATCAGGTCCTCGGTGCCGCCGGCGCCGTTGGTGGTGGCGCGGACGTTCGTCCAGGTGGTGCCGTCGTCCGAGGTCTGGATCCGGTACGCCTTGCCGGCGGCTTCCCAGTCGAGCTTGACCTGCATGATGGATCGTGTGCTGCCGAGATCGACGCGGATCCACTGCGGGTCGGAGTAGGTGCTCGCCCAGCGGGTGGAGGGGTTGCCATCGGTGGCGCGACCGGCCTCGAGGCCGGCGGCTTCCACGGAGGACGCCGTGGTGGGGCGTCCTCGGGCGATGTCGGTTCCGGTGACGGTCCACTGGAAGGTGATGAAGCCTGTGGCTCCGGTGGTGTCGGTGACCGCGATGGTGACGCTTCCGGCTCCGACGCTGACCGGGGTGCCGGTGATCCGTCCCGTGCCGGCGTTGACCGACAGGCCGGCGGGCAGTCCGGAGGCCGTGTAGGTGAGGGCCGCGCCGGTGGAGCTGGTGGCCGCGATCTGGATCGGGGTGATGGTGCTGCCCGCCGCACCGGTCCTGTCGCCCGGGTTCGTCACGGTCACGGTGCCGATGGAACCTCCGTTCACGGGGGTGAACTTGAGGCTCTGCGCGGCGACCGGGCGGGTGTCGCCGGCGCTGCCGCCGTTGTCCCAGTTGCGCTGCGGGGAGGTGAGGACGGACTGGGTCCCCTGGTCGGTCAGGCTCAGGGCCAGGCCGCTGTAGCGGTTGACCAGGCGGTAGGACCCCGTGGGCGCCGAGGGTCCCCCGCCGGCGGGGGCTTGGGTGATCTCCTGGATGGCCCACTGTTGGCCGACGGCCGGGGTGGCCCCGGGTGCGGCGATGGTGACCGTCGCTCCCCAGGCGCGTCCCGCGTCGCCGCCGCCGACGCCCAGTGCCTGCCCGGAGGAGGCGTTGGTGATGCTGTAGAAGCCGTCGCCGGTGGGCTTGAACTTCCACTGCTGGGCGGGGGCGTTGCCCGCCGGGGACGTGCCCAGGCGGGAGCTGTTCTGGGTGAGGTAGCGGCCGTTCCCGGCGGCGATTCGGTAGGCGCTGGTCGCGTTGACCGGGGGTGTGGGCAGGTCGGCGGAGGACCGCGGGGTGATGGTGATCTCGGACCCGGCGTTGGGGCAGTCGATCAGGCAGTAGGAGCGGAACGTCTTGCCGACGATCGTGGTGCTGGTCTTGTTCGCCGGGTCGAGCATCCAGCGGTACCACGCGGCGTTCGGAATCTCCGGCAGCCAGCCGATGTCGGTCCACTTCTGGGTGGCGAGGTCGTCGGTGGCGTAGAACTTCAGCGGGGTGCGGGTGCGGGTGTTCTGGGCGATGTTGTTCTGCGGGGTGCCGATGTACTTGCCCAGGTAGGCGTTCCAGGTGATGTTCATGACGGCCAGCTGCGAGTGGTCTGGCATGGTGCCGTTGGCGACCTGGGTCTGCACCGTTCCCTTGGTGGTGGGGGAGTAGTCCTCACCGGGAGCGGTGTAGCCGGTTCCGACGCCCTCGGACGGGATGACGTTGCTCTCCGCCCCGCCGGTCCCGGGGGTCGACCAGGCGCCGTTGTACCACTTCTTCCACGAAGAGGGGGCCATCTTCTGGGCGATCGGAGCCCGCGCGACGTGCTGGAGCCAGATCGCCTGGCCGGTCTTGTTCAGTGCACGGCTGGCATAGGACACGTAGAAGTAACCGGAGGGGTAGTCGACGTACAGTCTCGGGTCGCCGTCGCCGTAGTAGTAGGTGTCGTTGGGGAACGCGTCGCTGTCACCGCGCTTGGTGCTGAACGGGGACGTGATCACCTCGCCGGTGATGTTCCACGTCTTGCCCTTGTCCTTGGACACGGTGTAGTCGATCGAGTCGTAGTGCAGGCCGTCGCCGAAGGGCCGCGGCGTGAACTCGTTGTGCACCAGGCCGTACCACCAGCCGGTGTCGGGGTCGACCCACACGCCGACCAGGTCGCAGAAGTTGCGCTGCGAATGGCTGCTGCCGGGCGCGTAGGTGGCTTTGGTGCCCGTCGGGCTGTTGTTGCAACGCTTGGTGGTGTCGTCGTTGCGGTCGGCCGGATCGGCGGGATTGGCCGCACTGCTGATGGGGTCCTTGGTGGCCGTGTCGAAGTTCGTGCCGGAGTAGAAGTCCCACCGTCGGGGCGCGTCGCTCTCGTACAGCGCGAGCGCGTCCTGTGCATAGAACTTGCCGTTGGAGTCGGTGTAGACGGATCGCGGTGTGTCGCTGCCGTTGTCGAACGGTACGTCGGCGCCGGCGGTCAACAGATACTTGGCCGGCGCCGCCGAGGCGGCCTGCCATTTCTGCGTCGCCTGCGCCGGATCACAGGACGCCAGCTCGACCCGGGCGTTGTTGACGACCGAACCGCCTCGTACCGCAAGGCATTTGCCGGACTTGGCACTGTAGATCGTGCCGTCCGGCAGGTACTTGAACTTCTGCTGGGCGAAGCCGCCGCAGTCGTAGAGCTGGACGAGTGCGCCGGTGGCGTTCGAACCATCGGTGACGTCCAGGCACTTGGTCCGGGCGTTCACGGTGATGGTGACGTGCCCGTCGTCCTGCCAGGTCCAGGTCTGGGCCGCGCTGCCGTTGCAAGCGTAGATCTGGACGACGGCGCCGTTGTTCGAGTCGAAGTCGGCGTCATCGAGGCACTTTCCACCGATGGTGATGGTGCCGGGTCCGCCCGCGGCTACGGCCGCGGCCGTAGCCGCGGGCGCGAGGGCGGCGGTGACGCCGGCTGCCAAGGCGAGAGCCGTGCAGGCGGCCAACCCGGTCCGAGCGGCCGGGGCTATTCTTCGTCGCACAGTGTCCTCCAGTGTGGCTGCGGGATGGGTACTGCGCTGAGCGTGTCCGTCCGACCGGACACGCTCAGGTCTTCGAAGTAGGCGACGAGACCGATGAAGGCCGCCCACTCGTTTCGGTTCGAGGTCCGTCCTTGGACCCCGGGGCGCGCCTGCCAAGGCAGCATGTCGCTGTCGCGGCCGACCCCGACTCCGACGTTCGGTCGGCGCAGGGGGCGAAGGCGGTGGCGGAACTCCCAGAAGCCTCACGCTCGCCGAGGCACTCGGGTCAGGGCGCTTCGGCCGTGTCGGCTGTCGCGCCGAGCCGCAGCAAGGCGTAGTAGTCGATGGTGTGTGGCGAGTGCGTGTGCTCGGTCCACACGACGCCCAGGCCGCCGAGCACCCGTGCCGCCTCCCGGGCGTCGAGTGCCCTCGGCACCGGATCGTGGCTGTCCCTCGTGTGGGCCTTGGGGTGCTCGACGAACCGTGGTCGCGACGAGGCGTGCGGCGACGCTGTGGTGGGACGATTCAAGCGCTTCGCTTTGTGAGCAGGGCGACCCATCTCAACGCACCCCCTCCGCCGCAAGTAGCCCGGAGGCAACTTTGCTTAAGTGGCTTTATTTAATCTGTCCCGAATGATTGGGCTCCTGCCGACCTCTGTCAAGAGGGTGCGCGTTTCGTCTGCGCGACCGGAAACCGAGCCTGCGGTCCTGGCCTGGGGTTTCACGCCGGCCGCACCGTTTCGCGGGCTCGGAAGTGCGCACTGGTGGAAGGACCGTGCTCGAAGTTGTTTGGAACTGCCGTGTTTCAAGCACTTGACGTCAACGAGGCGGGGGTGCTGCCATGAGTGACGCCCGACGCGACGCCCACACCACCGACCTGGCCGCCGGGCCCGTCCGGGGTCACGGATCTCGGGAGGTGAACTCCCATGCGAGGAGGCCCGAGACGAGGGCGCGGACGGCGGGTCGGGTGTGGGTTTCCTCGGGGGAGAAGCGTTCGGCGTTCAGGAAGGCGTGCAGGCTTTGGTCGCGGCGTCCCCAGTGGGCGTACGCGGTGGCGATGTCGGTGTAATAGCGGCAGCGGCGTTCGACAGTGGGCAGGGTCGCCGGTGCGATGGTGCGGGCTGCGGCGATGGCCGCGCGCCTTGCCCTGGGCCATACTCCGGAGGATCCGCTTCGCACCAGGGCCTTCGAGAACCTGGTCGACCGGGCGGAGCAGGCGTACGGGATCGCCATGCACTATGCGGACGGCGATCCGGATGCCGCCCGGAACGCGATGAGCCACGCCCTGGAGGCCGTGGCGCGGGGCTTCGCCGCGACGCCGAGATCTCCCGGTCGCGTGTCGGGGCCGGCGTCGTCCACGATCACCACGTTCCCGACCCGCGGTTTCGCGCGCGGCGGGGCCGGCGCGAGGAACGGGCCGTGGCGCCCAACTCACCAAAATCGCCGGCATCCAGGGCAGCAAGAACATCGCCCTCACCTCTACGCCGCCGCCGCAGGTCCTGGCGGCGGCGATCGCGTCGCAGGCCGGCTACGAAGCCGCGGCCGACGGGCGCCTCGGCGAAGGTACCGCCGACGCCCGCGCGGGACGGCGCCAGCCGCGGAATCGGCGAGTGGACAGGAACGAGGCCCATCAGGCCGATATTGATAATGAAAACCATTACCGATACGGTGCGACGGGTCGAGGCTCTGTACGAGAGCCGTCGCCGCGGTCGGAGAGGGAGTTCGGTGGGTCATCTGCTGGTTGTCGAGAGCTGGGTCGGGGCGATGAGCGGGTTGCTGCCCAGGGCGATCCATGAAGGCGGGCACGAATTCACCTTTGTGACCCGGGACTTGCACCACTACCTGCGCTCCGCCGCCGGCGGCGAGCCGCATCCGCTGTTGGCCGCGCGGAACATCGTCACCGCGGAGACCAACGACGCGATGCAACTACCTTCCCTGGTCGCCCGATTGCACGACGTGTTGGGCTTCGACGCGGTGTTGTCGGCGTGCGACTACTACCTGCCCGTCACGGCCCGGATCGCCGCCCGACTGGGCCTGCCGGCGCCCGCGCCGGACGCGGTCGAGGCGGCCTGCCGCAAGGATCTGACCCGGGTGCGACTGGCCGCCGCAGGCGTTCCCGGTCCGCGCTTCGCGCTGTGTCGAGACCTCGGGCAGACCCGACTCGCCGCGCGGGAGATCGGCTACCCGGTAGTGGTCAAGCCGGTGGACCTGTGTGCCGGAATGCTGGTGTGCAAGGTGCACGACGACGCCGAGGCGGCACGCGCCCACCGGGCGTTGGTCGACTTCCCGGTCAACGCGCGCGGCCAGGAACGAGTCCCCGTGGTGTTGGTCGAGGAGTTCCTCACCGGTCCCGAGGTCAGCGTCGAGACGGTCACCTTCGACGGACACACCCGCGTGGTCGGGGTCACCGACAAGAGCCTCGGCGGCGCGCCCTGGTTCGTCGAGACCGGGCACATGTTTCCGGCCGCCCTGGACCCGGCTTCCACCCGGGTGGCCGCGGACACCGCCGTACGCGCCGTCGAGGCGCTCGGCCTGGATCACGTGGTCGCGCACACCGAGATCAAGCTCACTCCAAACGGTCCGCACGTGGTGGAGGTCAATCCGCGGCCGGCGGGCAACCGGATCACCGAACTGGTCCGTCACGTAACGGGCGTCGACCTGGTCGCCGCGTGCGTGGACGTCGCCCTGGGCCGACGCCCCGACCTCACCGAACGACCGACCGGCACGCGCAGTGCGGCAATCGGCCTGCTGCTGCCGAACGAGCGGGACCTGCCCGCCGGCGGAGCGGCCACGCTGGTGGGCATCGACGGCGCGGACGCGGTCCGACACCAGCCCGGCGTGGTCGAACTGTCCCTGGCCGCACCGGGCCGCGTGGTGCGCGCCGCGACCAGCAACAACGAGTACCTGGGTCACGTGATGACCGCCGACACCGAAGGCGCCGCCGCGCGGGAGTCGGCCGAGTGGCTGCTTTCCCGGCTGCGGCCGCGCTACGCGGATTCGGGTTGCGTGCCCGCGAGTTCCGTGGTCTCGCGCACCGCGCGGCCGGGTTCGGGTTCGGGTTCGGTGGACGCGAGTCCCGTGCTCGCGGACTCCGCGAATCCGACGGGGGTGCCCCGATGACCGCGCTGCGTTCGCGGCCCGAACCCGTGTGCTCACTCGCCGAGTTGCTCGACCGGGTGAGAGCCTGCCGATACGGGCCCGATCCCGCCGGGGAACGGGTGAGCAGCGCGTTCCGTACGATCCAGGCGGTTCGGCACGACGAGCGTGCCGGCGGCTACCGCAACGACGTGCTCGGCGTGCGACTGGGCGCGGCGGTCGGCTCCTGCGCGGCCGAGCCCGGCACTTTGCCCGTCGACACGATCGACGACTGCGTGGGCGCGACCGTCGCGGAACTCCTGGCCCATCCGCTCGCGCCGATCCGAATCGCCGCGCTGGACGCCTACCTGATGTGCCACCGCCCGCACACCCCCGAACACGGCGCCCGTCCGTACCCGTTGCGTGCCGGAACCTCGCTGGACAAATCGCGGGCCCGGGCCCGTGCGGTGGTGGATCTGCTGCCCGTGCACCGGCTGCGCGCGGTGTTGGTGGTGGGCGTGGTCAACTCGCTCCTGGAACGGCTGCGCACACTCGGCGTGCGGTGCGTGCCGTGCGATCTCAAGGGCGGCACGACCGAGTGGGGCGAGCCGATCCGCCGCGACGCCGAGAGGGAACTGGCGGGCTGCGACGCGATCCTGGCCTCGGGGATGACGCTGGGCAACGGGACGTTCGAGCCGCTGCGCGCGCACGCCGCGAGCACCGGCAAGCCATTGGTGATGTTCGCCCAGACCGGGAGCGCGGTGCTGCCACTGTTCGTCGGCGCCGGGGTGAGCGCGGTGTGCGCCGAGCCGTACCCGTTCTTCTGGCTGGACGGCGGCCCCGGAGTAGTGCACCGCTACGGCGGTTCGAACGTCGCACCGGGCGCGATGCCCGGGGACGCGCTCGCGGCCACCGCGCCCGGCACACCCGGCGGCGTCGACCCCGGAGCGCAGCGCCATGCGGCCGGCCCGGACACCGGACTTCCCGCCGCGGACCTCGGCACCGGGTCGCCCTTCGCGAGTCGCGGCACGGGCTCGCCCGCGGTCACCGGGCCCGCGTACGGGCGCGAGGGCGCCTCGTGAACACCTTTCCGGCCCCGCGCCCCGCCACGACGGTCACCGCGAACCCGGACCTGCTGGCGCTGCTCGGCCGCACGCCCCTGGTCCGGATCGGCACCGCGCTGCCCTGCCCGCAACCCGGCTTCTGGGCCAAGCTGGAATACCTGAGCGCGGGCGGGATGAAAGCCCGCGCCGCCGTGTCGATGTTGCGCGGCGCCCGCCGGCGCGGCGAACTGCGTCCGGGCGCCCCGGTGGTCGAGTCGACCTCGGGCACCCTGGGCATCGGCCTCGCCTTCGCCGGTCAGGCCCTGGGCCATCCGGTACTGCTCGTCTGCGACCAGGAACTCGAAGCGTCCATGCGGCAGTTGCTGCACGCGTACGGCGCGGTCGTGGACGTGGTGGACCGGCCCGCGGCGGCCGGCGGGTGGCAGGCGGCCCGGCTCACCCGGGTGCGCGAGATCCTGCGCCGCACCCCCGACGCCTATTGGCCGGACCAGTACAACAACCCCGACAACCCCTCCGGCTACGCGGCAATGGCGGCCGAACTGATCGACCGACTCGACCACTTGGACGTCCTGGTGTGCAGCGTGGGAACCGGCGGACACAGCGCCGGGTTGATCGGGCCGCTGCGCCGGCGCTGGCCGGCGCTGACCGTGATCGGCGTCGACTCGGTCGGCTCGACCATCTTCGGCCAGCCCGCGCGCCCTCGGCTGATGCGCGGACTGGGCAGCAGCATCCACCCGCGCAACGTCGCCCACGACGCGTTCGACGAGGTGCACTGGGTCGGCCCGGCCGCCGCGGTGGATGCGTGCCGCCGGCTGGCCCGAGGCAGCTTCGTCAGCGGCGGCTGGAGCACCGGAGCGGTCGCCCTGGTCGCCGCCTGGGCGGCCCGGGTGCGGCGCGGCGCCACCGTGGCCGGCGTCTTCCCCGACGGGCCGCATCGCTACCTCGGCACCGTCTACGACGACGACTTCTGCCGTGCACACGGACTGGACCGCGTTCCCGTCCCCACCCACCCGGTGGAGATCCTGCACCCGCAGGCCGTCGAGGTCGGCGGCTGGGCCCGCTGTCGCCGGGTCGAGGATCCGCGAGCGGCTCCGTGCACACCCGTGCCACCGACCCCACAGGCGCCGACATTCGCGCCCCGGACCGCGATACAGGGAACGACATGAGGCTCACCTGGCGTACCACGCTCCTCCAACTGGCCGAACCGCTGCGCATCTCACGCTCGGTGACGGCGAACCGCGACGCGGTATGGGTGCGGATCGAGTACGACGGCCTGCACGGCTTCGGCGAGGCGGTCGCCAGCGTCCGCCTGGGCCTGTCGGCGAGTTCCATCGCGACGGCGCTGGAGACGACGGTCCGCCCCTGGCTCGCGCGCTTCGCCGCCCCCGAGAGCGCCTGGGAGGTCGTGGACGCCGCCGCACCGCCCGGCCTGCCCGCCGGTGTCCTGGCCGCCGTGGACGCGGCCCTGTCGGATCTCGTCGGCAAACGCGCCGACCGCCCCGTCCATCGGCTGCTCGGCGCCACCCGCGCACCCAGCGGCACGACCGCCCGCACCATCGGCATCGTCGAGCCCGAACGCGCCGCGATCCAGGCGGCCCGGCTGGCGGCGCTCGGCTTCACCGTCCTGAAGATCAAGGCGGGCACCCCCGACCCGACGGACGACCTGAACCGGGTCGCGGCCGTGCACGCCGCCGCGCCGCACGCCCGGTTGCTGCTCGACCCCAACGGCGCCTGGACCGAGGCCCGTACCCGCGACCTGCTGCCGCGCTTCGCCGCACTGGGCGTCGAGGCGGTGGAACAACCCATCCCCCCGGGCCGCCCCGACCTGCTTGCCCGAATCGCCCGAGACGCGCCGATTCCGGTGATCGCCGACGAGGACGCGGCGGGCACCGAGGACGTGCTGCGCCTGGCCGGCAGGGTGCCCGGGGTCAACCTCAAACTTGCCGAATGCGGGGGCGTGCGCGCCGTGTTGCGCCTGGTCGACGTGCTGCGCGACAGCGGCACCGAGGTCATGCTCGGTTGCCTGACCGGCAGTTCGCTGAGTCTCGCGCCCGCCGTACAGATCCTGGATCGGGCCGGTCGGCTCGACCTGGACGGCCATCTGCTGCTGGCCCACGACCCGTGGACCGGGATCGGCGGCCTCGACGGCACCGTGCGCGCCGACCCGAACGCCGCCGGCCTGGGTGTCCGGCCCGCGGCCACGGCGGTGGTCCGATGACGACCCTGCGCGCGGTGGCGAGCTTCCCGCTCGCGGTGCGCCTGCTCCTGGTCAATCAACTCGGCGTGAACACCGGCTTCTACCTGCTGATCCCCTACCTCGCGACGCATCTCACCGACGACCTGGGCCAGTCGGCGGCCGTGGTCGGCATCGTGCTCGGCATCCGCAACCTCAGCCAGCAGGGCCTGTTCGTGCTCGGCGGCTCCGCGGCGGACCGACTCGGCGCACGCGGGGTGATCATCGCCGGATGCGCGCTGCGGACCGTGGGATTCGCGCTGTTCGCGCTCGGGGACGGGCTGCCCGTACTGATCGCGGCCGCCGTGCTCAGCGGCCTCGCCGGCGCCCTGTTCAACCCCGCCGTACGCACCTACCTGGCGCAGGAGGCCGGTGACCGCAAGGCGGAGGCGTTCGCCCTGTTCAACGTGTTCGCCACGACCGGCGCGCTGCTGGGCCCGCTGCTGGGCAGCGCGCTGCTCCTGGTGAACTTCACCGCCGCCGCGCTCACCGCGGCGGCACTGTTCGCCGTGCTCACCCTCGCCCAGGCCGCCGTGCTGCCCGCTCGCCCGGTACCCGCTCCCGAGGGATCTGTGGCCGCCGACTGGCGCGAAGTCGTGGGCAATCGCTCGTTCGTGGCGTTCTCGATCGCGATGGCCGGGATGTACGGCCTGGAGACGCAGCTCTATCTGCTGCTCCCGGACGGCGTTCGGCATGCCACCGGTCAAGAGAGCGCGGTGGGGCTGCTCTTCCTGCTCGGCACGACGGCCAACCTGCTGCTGCAACTACGGATCACCCGACGCCTCCAGGCACGCGGCGACCGGGCCCACTGGATCGCCGCCGGAACGGCCTTGATGGGACTGGGGTTTCTACCGCCGATCCTGGTGGCGGGCGGCGCCGGCCCGGACGGCACCGCGGATGCCGTACTGCGCCTGCTGCCGTTGCTCGCGGGCGCGTTGGTGCTGCACGTCGGGGTGATGATCGCCCAACCGTTCGTGCTGGAACTGATACCCGCGTTCGGCCGTGAGGGGTTGACCGGCACCTGCTTCGGGCTGTTCTACGCGGCATCCGGCGTCGCCGCCGCCGCGGGCAACGCCGGGATCGGGTTCGCGATGGACAGCGGCGGGCGTACCGATCGGGCGTGGCTGCCGTGGGTGTGCTGCGCGCTGCTCGGGTTGGGTTCGGCCCTCGCGGTCGGCTGGTTGCACCGCAGGGGAGCGCTGCCCGCCGCGCCCACGATCGGCGCCGCCGACGACGCCCGCCCGGCGGCGCGAACCGTCCACCGTCCGCGGGCCGAGAGCGAGCTCCGATGAGCACCCGCAACCTCCTCACCGACACGCCCGAACTCTACGAACGTCGCTTCCCCGATCCGGACCGGCTCGCCGCCCGCTGGACCGAGGAGACGCTGCGCCGCCACGGCGCCGGGCCACGCGTCCTGGACGTGGGTTGCGGTACGGGTCGCGACGCGGCCTGGTTGTGCCGGCACGCCGCACGCGAGGTGGTCGGCATCGACACCTCGGCGGCGATGCTCGAGCACGCCCGCGACCGGCACCCGGGACCCGACTATCGGCTCGCCGACATGCGCGACTTCGACCTCGGCCGCACCTTCGACGCCGTCGTCTGCCTGGACAGCGCCCTGCTGTACTGCCACGACAACGCCGACCTCACCGCGTTTCTGGAACGATCCCGGAGGCATCTCGCCCCCGGCGGGCTGCTGATCGCCGAACTGCGCAACGGCGCCTACTTCCTACGCGGCGCGGCCGGCGCGCGGGACACACCCGGACCGAGTGTGCACACCGTCGTCCACGACGGCGTCACGCACACCTCGCACACCACGCTGTGGGTCGACCACGCCGCGCAACTGCTGCGCCGGCGCCGGACCTGGACCTCGGACGACGGCGCGCCGCCCCGCACGCAGTACTCCGCGTGGCGGCTGCTGTTCCCCCAGGAACTGCGCCACTTCCTCACCGGCGCCGGCTTCGAGGTGCTCGCCCTGTACGACCGCCCGGGGCCGCGCACGGACCCGCCGTGGACCGAGGGCGCGCCACCCGAGGACAGCGCGAGTTCGGACCGCCTGCACGTGGTCGCCCGCCGGCTCGACTGACACACCGACCCGATCACCCAGCCACCATCACGGAGAGCACGACCCATGAGCCGCACCAGTTCACCCATACCGCTCGGCGACCGCCTGCCCCGCATCTCACGACGGGTCGTCCTGGCCGCCGGCGGCGCCGGCGCGCTGGCCCTGGCGACGGGTTGCGCCGCCGGCGGATCGGCCGATCCCGGTCCGCACCCCGGAACCGGCACCGAGGGCTCACCCAGGCGCGGCGGCCGACTGCGCGCGGCCTTTCCCGGCGGCGGAGCCAACGAGAACCTCGACCCGCACCAGGCCAACCTGTTCGTCGAGGTGGCCCGGGCCAAGGCCCTGTTCGACAAGCTCGCCGACTACGGGGCGGATCTGGCCCCGGTGCCCCGGCTGGCCGCCGGATGGGAGGCCGATCAGAGCCTGGCCACGTGGCGGGTCCGGCTGCGCTCGGCCGCCTTCCACGACGGGCGGCCGGTCACCGCCGAGGACGTGCTGTACAGCTTTCGCCGGATCGCCGACCCCAAGCGGGCGTTTCGCGCGAAGGCGTCCCTGGAACCGATCGACCTGGCCGCCAGTCGGGCCCTGGACCCGGCCACGGTGGAGTTCCGGCTCAAGCGTTCCTACGCCGAATTCCCCAACACCCTGGCCGCGTTCGGCGCCTACATCGTGCCCAAGGACGCGGACGCCTTCGAACGGCCCATAGGTTCGGGCCCGTTCACCTTCG
The DNA here is from genome assembly GCF_055557415.1 of Embleya sp. L77. Lineage (NCBI taxonomy): Bacteria > Bacillati > Actinomycetota > Actinomycetes > Kitasatosporales > Streptomycetaceae > Embleya > Embleya sp. L77. The sequence goes on along the minus strand of NZ_CM145710.1, from coordinate 300,982 downwards.
GCTCCTTCAAACCCGGCAGTTCGCTCGTACTCCGGCGCAACGACCGGTACTGGGAGGGTGCGCCGCACCTGGACGAAGTGGAGTTCGTGGTCGCGGCCGAGGAGTCGGCGCGCACCAACGCGCTGCTGGGCGGACAGGTCGAATACGCACACGAGTTGAACCCGGCCACCGCGCGCGTCCACGAGGGCAAGGGCCGGATCACGGTGGTGCGGCTGCGAAACAGCGCGATGCAGGGGTTCGTGATGAAGACCGACCGGCCGCCGTTCGACGATCCCAGGGTGCGGCAGGCGTTCTTCCTGATCGCCGACCGCCGAGAACTCGTCGACGGCGCGCTGTCGGGCGCCGGCGAGGTGGGCAACGACCTGTTCGGCAAGGGGTATCGCTATTACGCGGCAGGCCTGCCCCAGCGCACCCGGGATCTCACCCGGGCCCGCGCGCTGTTGCGCGAGGCGGGCGCCGAGGGACTGCGGGTCACCCTGGACACCGCGCCCGCCGCCACCGGTTTCGTCGAGGCGGCCGGGATCTTCAAGGAACAGGCCGCCGAGGCCGGGGTCACCATCGACGTCCGGATCGGCAACAAGGACACCTATTGGAAGGACATCCTCACCGGCGGCACCATCGCCTCCTACCGCTCGGGCGCGATGCCGATCGAGGCACACGTCTCCCAGCGGCTGTTGACCGACTCCAGTACCAATGCCTCGCAGTGGCGGGTCAAGGACTTCGACGACCTCTACCAACAAATCCAGTCCACCTCCGACGAGACGCTGCGCACGGCACTGTACGAGCGCATGCAGCGCCGGCTGCACGCCGAGGGCGGCTTCCTGATCTGGGGATTCGCGGACTGGATCGTGGCCACCGCGAACCGGGTGCGCGGGGTGTCGGTGACCGCGCCCGCCAACACCGTGGACTGGGCCCGCTTCGACCGGGTCTGGCTCGCGTGAGCCCGGCGCGAGCCTGGCTGGGTCGGCGGCTGCTGTTGGGCGTGGGGCAGACGGCGGCGCTGGTCGTACTCATCTTTGCGCTCACCGAGGCGTTGCCCGGTGACGCGGCGGTGGCTCTGGCGGGCGACCAGCCCGATCCGCAGCGGATCGCGCGGATCCGGGACAACCTCGGCCTGGACCGGTCGGCCGGCGAACGCCTGCTCGCATGGGTCGGCGGGTTGGCGCACGGCGACCTGGGTACCTCGCTGGTCTCCGGCCGACCGGTCACCGATCTGCTTGCGGACGGGCTGGGGCCCACGCTGGTGCTGGCCGGGGTCACCGCGACCTTGCTCGTGCCGCTGTCGGTGGGGCTGGGGGTGCTTGCCGCGCGCCGCGAGGGAGGGCCGGTGGACCGGGTGGTCAGCGGGTTGACGGCGGCGGTGCACGCCGTCCCGGAGTTCGCCCTGGGGGTGCTCGTGATCACGCTGTTCGCGCTGCGCCTGGGGTGGGTGCCGCCCACCGCCATCGGCACCGGTGGCGACCTTTGGGCGCACCCCGATGTCCTGGTCCTGCCGGTGCTGGTGCTGCTGTCTCGGCCCGTGTGCACGATCAGCCGCCTGGTGCGCGCGGGAATGATCGACGCGACGGCGTCGCCGTACGCCGTGCACGCTCGGCGGCTGGGCCTGGCCCCGGCCCGGGTGCGCTGGGCCCACGCCCTGCCCAATGCCCTGGCCCCGGCCGGTCAACAACTGGCCCGGACCTGCGACTGGTTGCTTGGCGGCGTGATCGTGGTCGAGGCCCTGTTCGTGATCCCGGGCCTGGGCACGGTGTTGATCGACGCGGTAGCCGCGCGCGACATCCCGGTGGTGCAGGGCCTGGCGGTGGTGTTCGGGGTGGTGACCGTAGTGGTCAATCTCGGCGCCGATCTGGTCACCCGACGCCTGGCACCGCGCGCGGAGGTGGCAGCGTGAGCGAATTCGGGAAGCAAGGCGGTTTCGGCCCACGCCGGCCGGCGGTGCGGCGGTACGTGCTCGCCATCGGGCTGGTTGCCCTGCCGTTGCTGTTCGCGGTTTTCGGGCCGCTGTTCGCGGGCCCGGCCGGAGCACGCGGCGTCTCGTTCACCGGTGGCCAGGGGCACTGGCTGGGCACCGACTTCGCCGGACGCGACGTTTGGCGCCAAGTGCTCCTCGGCGGTCGATCGGTGGTGCTCGTGGCGGTCGCCGCGACCGGGACCGCCTACCTGGTGGCGATCCCGCTCGGGCTGGCCGCCGCGTTGACCCGGCGGACCTGGCTCGCGGAAGCGCTGATCCGGCCGCTCGACGTGCTGCTCGCGGTGCCCTCGCTGCTGTTCGTGCTGCTGGTGGCCGCGCTGTTCCGGCCGGGGCCGGCCGAACTGGCCCTGGTGGTGGCCCTGGTGATCGTGCCCGACGCCGCCCGGGTGGTGGTGTCGGCGGCCACCGAGATCGCGGCACGGCCGGTGGTGGAGGCGCTGCGGATGCAGGGCGAATCGTGGTGGCGGACGGCCGTCGGCTACGTGGCGCGGTCGATGCGACGGACCCTCGCCGCCGATTGTGGCATCCGGCTGTCCGGCGCGCTGTACCTGGTGGCCACCGCCGCCTTCCTGGGTGTGGGGGTGGCACCCGACGCCTCGGACTGGGCGGTGATGGTGGACCGCAACCGGGTCGGCCTGTTCCTCCAGCCGTGGGCGGTGGTGGTCCCCGCAGCGCTGATCGTGGCGCTGTCGATGGGCACGAATCTGCTCTTCGACGCGGCCTTGCAAGACCCCGACGAGCGGGTGGGAGAACGACGATGAAGGATCCGGAACCGGTCGTGGCGATCACCGACCTGCGGGTGGAGGTTGCCGGACGGGCGATCGTGGACGGCGTCAGCCTGACCGCGTGGGCGGGGCGGATCACCGCCCTTGTGGGCGCGTCCGGCAGCGGCAAGACCACCACGGGCCTGGCGCTGCTCGGCGAATTCCCCACCGGCGCCCGGGTGACGGGCAGCGTACGGGTCACGGAAGGCGGTCCGGTGGCCTACATCCCGCAACATCCCGGCGCCGTGCTCAACCCCGCCCGTCGGGTCGGCGCGCTGCTGCGCGACATCGCCCGGCCGGCGGGAGGCGGGCGCGCCGCGATCCGGGAACGGGTGTACGACGCGCTGCGGGCGGCCGCGATCCCGGATCCGGAGGAGGTGGTGCGACGCTTTCCGCATCAGCTCTCCGGCGGCCAGCAGCAGCGTGTGGTGCTGGCCCAGGCGCTCCTGCTCGGGGCACGCGCCCTGGTCGCCGACGAGCCCACCACGGGGCAGGATGCGCTCACCAAGCAAGGGGTCGTCGAGCGTCTGGCGGCGGTGGCCGGGCAGGGGATCGCCGTGTTGCTGCTCAGCCACGATGTGGACGTGGTGCGCCGGCTGGCCGACGACGTGGTGGTGCTGGCCCACGGGCGGGTGGTCGAATCCGGGCCGTCCGTACGGGCGTTGGCCGCTTCCGGGCAGGCTGCCGGACGGGGCGTCGTCGCGCGGCGGGCGGCTCCGCCCGTTCCTCGCTCCCGGGCGGTGGGCGAATCCCGGTTGGAAGTCCGCGACTTGGTGGCCCGACACCGTGTGGGCGGGAGGTCGGTCGACGTGCTGCACGAGGTGAGTCTGGCGGTGGCGGCGGGCGAATGCCTCGCATTGGTGGGGCGTTCCGGCAGCGGCAAGACCACCGTGGGCCGGTGCGTGGCCGGACTGCACAGTGACCACGATGGCCGGATTCTGCTCGACGGCGTGCCGCTGCGGCGCTCGCTGCGCGCTCGCGCTCGTGCCGAACTCGCGGGCGTGCAATACGTGTTTCAGGACGCGCGGGCCGCATTCGACGAGTATCGCCCGGTGGTCGAGCAGGTGGCCCGGACGGCGGTCCGGCTGCGTGGCGTCGAGCCGGACGCGGCCCGCGCGCAAGCCCTGCGCACGCTGGCCGAACTCGGGCTGTCGGCCCAGACGTCCGGACGCCGACCGGGCGCCTTGTCCGGAGGCGAGGTACAGCGCGCCGCGTTGGCCCGGGCCCTACTCGCCCGACCTCGGGTGCTGGTGTGTGATGAGATCACCTCCGGCCTGGACGCGTCCACCCGACGGGGAATCCTGGATGTTCTTGCGGAATTGCGCGAACACGTCGAGCTGAGCCTGGTGTTCATCACCCATGACTTGACGGCGGCGGGTCGACTCGCCGATCGGATCGCGGTCCTGGACGGCGGGCGGGTGGTCGAACAGGGCCCGGCACGGCGCATCCTGACCGAGCCTGGGCACCCGTTCACCAGGATGCTGGTGGGAGCCGCGGGGGCGGGGGAGTGGGACGGTTCGCTCGCCGTCGGGTCGACACCGTCGGGCCGACTGCCGTCGGGCTGACGGGCATTGTGCCGAGGGACAGCGATCGTCCGACCATCGACCGTCCGAACAGCGAGAAAGCTCATACCGACCCACCCCACTCCGAGGAACACGACGCGAATATGCCCGGATCCCTGCGAATCGGCCGGGAGTGACCCCGCCACGGCCGTGACCGCCAGGACGACCACGAACACGGGCACCGGCCAGATCCGCCGTACGGCGACAGGCACCGTGGCCGCGGCGACGAGCACGAGCCGCTCCCACGGCACCGGCGTCGAGGACGGCGGTGCGGCCGACGAGCCCCCCGCCGGCCCGGTCAACAACAACGCGGCCGCGTAGCCGAGCATGAGCACGCAGTCCAGGGTTGTGCGTTGGCGCCGGCTCAGCCGCCGAGCCAGGAGGGGAGGGTCGTCGTCCAGGCCGTACCTGCTTGCACCGCTCGACCATATCGAGGGGATACACCGCGGCACCTCCATCCTGCGGCCGACACCGCCGCTCCTCCCACAGTGGGGTGCCGCCGGCAGGCGGCGGCCGTACTCCACCCAGAGGTGGACGAAGGGCGGTCCACCCCGAGCCGGACGCGGCCGCACCCTGTTGTGCCCGACCATCACCTCCATGATCGACGTCACCGACCTGACCAAGCGCTACGGAAAAGCCACCGTCGTGGAGGGGCTGACCTTTCGAGTAGAGCCCGGCCGGGTGACCGGATTCCTGGGCCCCAACGGAGCCGGGAAGTCCACCACGATGCGCATGATGCCGGGCCTGGACCGCCCGACCGGCGGCGAGGTACGCATCCACGGCGCCCACTACCGGCAGATGCGCGACCCGCTGCGCACGGTGGGCGCGCTGCTCGACGCCAAGGCGGTGCACCCCGGCCGCACCGCGCTCGACCACCTGCGCTGTCTGGCCCGCAGCAACCGGATCCCGTCACGCCGCGTGCGCGAGGTGATCGAGCTGACCGGCCTGGAGAGCGCCGCGCACCGTCGGGCCGGGAGGTTTTCGCTGGGCATGAGTCAGCGACTGGGGGTCGCCGCAGCACTGCTCGGCGACCCCGCCGTCCTGATCCTGGACGAGCCGATCAACGGGCTCGACCCGGAGGGCATCCTGTGGATCCGCGGACTCATGCGAGACCAGGCGCTCCAGGGGCGCACCGTCCTCGTGTCCAGCCACCTGATGAGCGAGGCGGCGCTCACCGTGGACCACCTCGTGGTCATCGGTCGCGGCCGGCTCCTCGCCGACACCGGCATGACCGCGTTCATCGACCGGCACACGAACGCCGGGGTGCGGGTCCGCACACCCGACCCGCAACGGTTGCGCGCCGTGCTGGGCGGTGCAGGGATCACGGCCGCCGACCGCGCGGACGGCAGCCTCGAAGTGGCCACCACGGCAGAGCGGTTCGGCGAACTGGTCGCAGCACACGCGGTGACGGTGCACGAAGTGACGCGCAAGAGCGTGTCCCTGGAAGAGGCATTCATACGACTGACAGCCGACGCGGTCGAATACCGGGCTGAGCCGGCGGGAGAACACCGATGACCGGAAATTCGCCCCGAGCGGTACTGGCCGCCGAATGGATCAAGGTGTGGACCGTGCGGTCGACCCGTCTCACACTGCTGCTGACCTTCGTGATCAGCACCGGCATCGGCACACTCGTCGCGTTCAACTGGCGTGGCAACATCGAGCACGTCGTCAACTTCAGCCCACTGGCCGCCGGCTTGTACAGCGTGACCATCGGACAACTCGCCCTCGTCGCCTTCGGCGTCCTGCTCGTCGGCTCCGAGTACTCGTCCGGGTCGATGCGCGCATCGCTGACCGCCGTGCCCCAACGCGGGCTGCTCTACGGCGGCAAACTACTCGCCGGCACGCTGGCCGCCCTCGCCGGCTCGACCGTCACCGTCATCGTCACCTTCGCCGGAGCACAGGCGATCCTGGGCCCATACGGCACCACACTCACGTCGGACGGGATTCCTACGGCACTCGCCGGCGCCGTCACCTACCTGACTCTGATCTGCGTCCTGTCCATGGGAGTCACGGCCATCGTGCGCAGTTCGGCTGTCGCGTTGAGTCTCCTGCTGCCGCTGCTGTTCCTCGGTTCGCAGGGACTCGCAACGTCCCCACCCTCAAACCCGTCCTGCAGTACCTGCCCGACCAGGCCGGCCTGCAACTGATGCGCATCGCCCGAGCACCCGACGACGACCGCTTCGGCCCCGACTACACCTCCGGCACGGCGCTCGCGATCCTGTTCGCTTGGACCGCCGCCGCCGTGCTCGGCGGCTACGTGGTTTTGCGCCACCGCGACGCCTGACGCCTGACGCCTGACGTCCGGCGGACCGGCCGCGGCGAGCCGGCCGAGCAGAGCACCGCTCGCCGGGTCGTACGCGGGGAACTCCGCACCGTCCGCCGCCGCCGTCCACAGTCCGCCGATGAGAAGCCGGCCCTTCGGCATGCCGCCGCCCTGGTGTCACGGCGCGTCCGATGCGCGCCTCCCGAAGCGAAGGTCTCCCATCGGGGGCGGGCTCGTCTTGTCTTTGGGCGCCCGGTACTTGTCCGTCGGCGCCGGCCCGGCCCCCGCGTTCCGGCTGCCCACGCAACCTCTCACCCGATCGTCGCCGCCCGATACGCGCGCGGGCTGCATCCGTACGCCCGGCGGAAGGTCCGGCTGAACCGGGCCGCGTCCGTCAGGCCCCAGCGGGCGGCGACGGCCCCGATCGGGCGTTCCCGGATCGCGGGATCGCCCAACTCGCGGCGACAGTGCTCCAGTCGGCGATGCCGTATCCAGCCGGATACGGTCGTTCCCTCCCCCTGGAAGAGCCGGTGCAGCTGACGGGTGGAGACGTAGTGCGCGGCGGCCACCTGTTCCGGGCCCAGATCGGGATCGCCGAGCCGGGCCTCGAGGTAGGCCCTGATCGTGGTGATCGACGCCCCCGGCCCGCCGGCGGACGCGACCGGGTCGAGCGGGCCGTGACCAGACCGGCCACCGGATCGGTCACCGTGTCGGCCAGTCGGTCCCGCTCGGCCCCTTCGAACTCCGCCTGGTGTTGCGGTAGTTGCCGCAGCAAGCCCACCGCGAGGGCGCCGAAGCCGCGCTGCCCGGACAGCCGGCGGGCGGTGGCCCGTCCATCTCCCGCAGCGGGACACCCAGCAGGGGTCGCGGCAACATCACCACCAGTTGGCGGTAGTCGGCCGGGAAGGAGAGGCGGTACGGGCGGGTGGTGTCGTAGATCGCGAAGTCACCGGCCGCGAGGGCCACTTCCCGGCCGTTCTGGCTCAGCACGCATCGTCCGGAGAGCTGGAGGCCCAGCTTGAAGTACTTGTCCTTCGGCAGGTCCCCTGCGCCAGATCGGAGAGGTATCGAGGTTCGACGTTGACCCTGGTCCAGACCAATCTGGTACGGACCATTGACCAGTGGTTCAGACCTTTCCTAGGCTCATGCGGCCGCGACAGGTATCACAGCTCTCCACCCGCCTGCGTGGCGGCGCAGCCTCCCCGCACGTTCGGACCGAGTTCGAGGAGTTCCCTTGAGCACAGGCACCGCACGACCCGTCACGCACCCGCGAGACCCCGATCGGCCGGGCACCAGGCACGGCCGTTCGCCCAGTCGTGCCACGACGTGGTCGAAGACCCGCGTTGGGCTGACGTGTTCGACGGCATCGACCTGGACTGGGAGTACCCGAACGGGTGCGGTCTGACCTGTGACGCGAGCGGCTTCGGGTCGATCAAGACCCTGCTGGACGCCACGCGTGCCGGCTTCGGCAACGGCGCCCTGGTCACCGCCGCGATCACGGCCGACGCCGCCCCGGGCGGCAAGCTCGACGTTGCCGACTACGCCGGCGCCTCGGGGGCCGTGGACTGGTACAACGTGATGACATACGACTTCTTCGGGCCGTGGATGGCGCAGGGTCCGACCGCCCCGCACTCGCCGCTGACGTCGTACCCGGGCATCCCAGTGCCGAACTTCAACTCGGCCGATGCCATCGCCAAGCTCCGGACGAAGGGCGTACCCGCGAAGAAGCTGCTGCTCGGCGTTCCCTTCTACGGCCACGGCTGGACGGGCGTCACCCAGAGCGAACCGGGCGGCACCGCGACCGCGCCCGCGTCGGGTGACGGAAGCTACCGCGCGCTCAAGGTTCGTTGCCCCGCCACCGGCCTGGCCGGCGGCACCTCGTACGGCCACTGCGGCAACGAATGGTGGGGCTACGACACCCCGGCCAGCCTCGCCGTCAAGACGAAGTGGGCCAGGGAACAGCGGCTGGGCGGCGCCTTCTTCTGGGAGCTGAGCGGCGACACCGAGAACGGCGAACTCGCCGCCGCCCTCGACCGCGGACTGGGATAACCCACTCGCCCCACCCGAGAAAGGTCGCGGCCGGACCGAGCGTGGCCGGCCGCGACGTTCCGGGCAGTCGGCGCAGCCTCGGACTCCCGGCGTCGGGCCGCGCGCGTCCGGATCCGGTGACCGGCCGGCAATGGCGTCGGCCCTTCCCGAACTCGCCGAGGGCCACTCGGAGGTCGGCGAACCCGGAGATGACGCGTCGCGGCGCTGCCCGGCGGTGGGGTCAGGACAAGCCAAGGTGCCTGGCGATCATCATCTGTTGTACCTCGGTGGTGCCTTCGCCGATTTCCAGGATCTTGGCGTCGCGGTAGAAGCGGCCCACGGGGCTGTCGTTCATCACGCCGGAGCCACCGAAGATCTGGGTCGCGTCCCTGGCGTTGTCCATCGCCGCCCTGGAGGAGACCAGCTTGGCCATCGCCGCCTCCTTCGAGAAGGATTCGCCGCGCAGCATCGAGGCCGCAGCCGAGTAGTAGGCCAGGCGTGCGGTGTGGGCGCGCGTCTCCATGTCGGCGATCTTGAACCGGATCGACTGGTACGCGCCGATGCGCTGCCCGAACGCCGTCCGCTCCTTGGCATGGCGCACACACTCGTCCACGCAGCCCTGGGCCATTCCCGCTCCGACGGCCGAGATCGCGATCCTGCTCTCGTCCAGCACCGACATGAACTGCGCGATGCCCAGGCCGCGTTCGCCGAGCAGGTGCTCGGCCGGCACCCGGCAGTCGGCGAAACCGAGTTCGTGGGTGTCCGAGGCGCACCAGCCCACCTTGGAGTACGACGGTGCCACCGTGAAGCCCGGGGTGCCCGACGGCACGACGAGCGCGGAGATCTCCTTGGCGCCGTCGGCGCGGGTACCGGTCACCGCCGTCACCGTGACCAGGCTGGTGATGTCGGTACCGGAGTTGGTGATGAACGCCTTGCTGCCGTTGATCACCCATTCGTCGCCGTCGAGTTCCGCCTTGGTGCGGGCCGCCGCCGTGTCGGTCCCGCCGCCGGGTTCGGTGAGCCCGAAGCCGGCGATCCGCTCGCCGGTGCACAGGGCGGGGAGCCAGCGTTCCTTCTGTGCCGCGGTGCCGAACCGATGGATGGGGATCGCGCCGAGCGTCACGCCCGCGGACAGTGCGACGGCCACCGAGCAGTCCACTCTGGCCAGTTCCTCGATGGCCAGACACAGGGTGAACACATCCCCGCCCATGCCGCCGTAGCGTTCCTCGAAGGGCAGTCCGAACAAGCCCATGCGGCCCATGGCGGCGACCAGTTCGTAGGGAAACTCCTCGCGTCGGTAGATATCGGCGATCACCGGAGCCACCTTGGCGCGGGCGAAGTCGGCGACCGTCTCGCGCAGCAGCCGGCGTTCCTTCGACAGGCGTGAGCGTGTCATCGTGCTCCTTCGGGGGGATCGGACGTGGACCCGGAGCCGGACCCGGCGACCGCCCGTCGGGCCGTCGACGAGAGCAGGCCCGGTACGGGTCCGCGGTGGGGGTACAGGGCGTGCGCGCAGGCCGACGCCAGTGCGTCGACGCTGGACACCTGGAATTCCGCCGGCAGCCCGCTGTGCGCGTAGGCGAGCGGGAGTTCGGTACAGGCGCTGATCACCGGCAGGCACCGAATGCGCAGCAGCTCGTGGACCGCCGAACCCAGGGTCGCGCCGGCAGCGGGCAGCCGGTTCGCCTTCACCAGCACGGTGGCGGCGTGGATGCGCTGCTGGAGCGCCTCGTCGGGGAGCAGGAGTCGGTATCCCCGGTGCTGCGCATAGCGCTGATAGATGCCGCCGGCGACGGTACCCGCGGTCGCCGTCAACCAGGCCCCGTCGGGACTGGCGACCTCGGCGGCCCGCACGCTCGCCTCCACGATGTGCACCAGGGGCACCGGCAGTCGGCTGCGGAATCGATCGATGTAGACGTGCGCGGTGTTGCAGGGCACCGCGAGCAGCTCCGCGCCCCAGCCGGCAAGGGTGAACAGCGCCTGCCGGATGGGCAGGAGCGGTGCGTCGTCGCCCCTGAGCAGCGCGGCGGTCCGGTCCGGGATGCCCGGCTCGGACAGCATCAGGATCCGCGGGTGCTCCTGGTCGCTGCCGGCCGCGACGCGCACGGCCAGCAGCCGCAGGAACTCCGCCGTCGCCGCCGGTCCCATCCCACCGAGCACACCGAGGGTGCGTGAGCGCGCCACCTCAGCCGGCCTGCTCCCCGATCAGCTGCTGCGCGACGCGCTCGGGGATGTGGGCCGCCGCCAGCCGCGTGCCCACGGAGGCGGGACACCACCAGGTGAGCACGAGCTCGCCGGCGTCGACGACACCGGTGATCGTCGCATCGGTGTCGCCCGGGTGCCCCGGCCCGGCGAAGTCCCGCCACACCGTGTCGCGCAGCGTCCAGGCCACCCCCGACGGAAGCAGCGCGGCGGCCGGATCGCCGAAGTGTTCGTAGCGCACCCGGGCCGGCTCGGCCGCTCCCGCGGCCCGTACGACGCTCGCTCCCCGCGCGAGCGGGGTCACCACCCAGCGGTCCGCTTCGGCCAGCGGACCGATCACCCGTGCCGCGGGCCTGCGCGTGGTGTGATCGAGGACGTCCGCGACCAGTCGCCCGCCGCCGAACTCCTCGACCAGCACGTGCGCGATCGCAGCGGCGACGTCGCGGGCCGTCGCCGCGCGCACCGGGCAGCGCGCTTCGAGCGGTTCCTCGGCGATCGGCTCGGGTGCGGGCGAACCCGGGAGGACACAGCCGGCCCCGGCGACCTCCGGGCCCGCCTCGTCCTCGACGTCGGCAAGCTCGGCCGGGTGGTCCAGGAACGACGCGGCAGGCGGCAACCGCACGTCCGAGCCCGCCTGGAGCTGTCCCAGCCCCAGGGCCAGGTCCGCCAACAGCACCCGCCAGGACTCGACGTCCGCGGCCAGTTCGTGCACCACGATCAACAGCCCCGCCGGCCGGGTGCCCCGGTCGACCACCGCGGCCCGCAGCAGCGGACCCCGATCGAGGTGCAGCCGGGCCCGCATCCGGTCGGTGAGCCGACGCAGCACCTGCCCCTGCGCGCCCGGGGCCTGGCTGGTGAGGTCCACCCGCGAGACGTGGACCGCACCGCCGAGGCCGCCCCGGGACTGCCGCCAGCCCTGATCCCCGTGGCCGAACCGCAGCCGCAACGCCTCGTGGTGCAGCAGCAGTTGCAGCCACACCCGCTTCAGGTCGGTGACCGGGAAACCAGACTCCGAGGTCAGGAACAGGGCTCGGGCCCGGTGCGCCGCCCGGACCGGATCCCGATCGAGAATCCGACGCTGTACCGGACGGACCGCGACCGAGCGATCGGAATCCGCGTCCGCGGTGACGCCCCCGCCCCGCGAGCCCGGGGCCTTCGGGCGGTGCATCCCGCGCAGAGCCCACTGATCCACGGCGCCCGCGACCCTGGGGATCTCCGCCACCTGCACCCACTGCGCCGGTACCAGTGCGGGCGGCAGGGCATCGGCCACCGCGGCCGCGAGCCGGTCGCCCGACGCGCTTCGGTCGGCGACGTAGTAGACCGCCAGCCGGGCGCCCGTCCGGTCGGCGTCGGCCGGGTCCGGATAGCCGATCCTGGCCAGCATCCGTTTCACCTGCGCGGTCTCCACCGGGGCGCGCAGCTCCGCGTCCGCCTCGGCGACGTCCAGATGCCCGAGCCGTACCTCCCAGCGGGTCGGCGCCTCGTAGTTGTGGAAACCGCGCTCCGCGGCGTGAACGTAGGTGCCCACATCGTTGATCATGCAGTTCGAGCTGCAGAACCCCGTATCGGTGGGCTGCGCCCAGAACGACGAGCGCTCGCGCAGGAAGGCTCGCACGTCCTCCTTCGTCACCGCCGAGTAGCGGAAGTAGTCGACGACCTGGACCGCGTTCACCGCGGCGGCGTCGACCGTGCCCGCGGCCTGGTGGTACACCTCCCGGCCCAGCCGCAGCTTCTCCTCGATCTCGGCCACGTCGAAGATGCCCTGCTCGTGGAACCAGGACAGCCGCTCGTCCATGATCTGGCCGCGGGAGAGCCCGGTGACCACCGTGGGGATGTCGCGCTGGTGCGCGAGTTCGGTGCTCAGGTCCAGGAGGGAGCGGAAGCACCCGTTGCACACGCTCTTGTGCTCCTGGAGCGAGTTCAGGAAGATCCGCTTCTGGTCGGCGTGGGTGGCGGTGACGTGTTCGATGCCCAGTTCGGCGGTGACGGTCTCGACGTTGCGCAGCGCGGTCCGCGAGATGAACCCGTTGTCGAAGGTGAAGGTCATCACCCGCAGACCCAGTCCCACGAGCTGGTAGAGCACATACGTGCTGTCCTTGCCGCCACTGAACAGCAGCAGGCAGTCGTAGTCCGATCCGCGCCCTCGCGCGGCCTCGCGCAACCGCGGCGCCAGCTCCCGCGGGTCACGGAAGTAGGCGTGCATCGCCGATCGATGGGCGGCGTAGCGCGCGCACAGCGAACAGACCCCGTCCGGGTCGAAGCGCAGTCCCGGGTAAGCGGCGCTGATCCCGCACCGGACACAGGCGCGGGCGCCGGCCGCCGCGGGGTCGGCCTCGTTGAACACGACGGCGCAGTCGAGGACGCCGTCCTGGTCCAACACGGCCGTCCGCACCCGGCGTTCGACGGACTCGGTCTGCTCGGCGTCCAGCGGCTGGTCGGTCATGTCAGCTCCCGAAGAGGTCGTCGTCGGCGTCGTCGTCGGCGAGCAGCAAGCGCTCGACCAGGTTCGACAGGCCCTCGATCGTCTGGTTCGCCAGGAAGTCCGCCAGCGGGACGGACACCCCGAACTCCTCGGTCAGCCGCGCCAGTACCGAGATCACGGCCAGCGAGGTGCCCACGTCGAAGAACCGGGTGCGCACGTCGTCGACCGGGGCCGGCAGCGTACGCGCCCAGATCCCGGCGATCGTGCGTTCGGTGGCGGTGCGCGGTGCGACGGCGTCCGCGTCGGGTCGGGCGGGGGACCGCACGGGCACGGTGAGCGCCTTGCGGTCGATCTTGCCGCTGATGGTGCGCGGGATGAGCTCCAGCGGCACGATCACCGCCGGGATCGCGCCGTCCGGCAGGTGTGCGCGCAGATGCTCGCTCAGCCGAGTGCGAAGTTCCTCGGAGTCCGTCCCGGTGCCGGTCTCGACGAACGCGCACAGGTACGGCGGGGCGTCGCCCGGCTCGACCGACACGACGGCCGCCTCGGCGACCGACGGGTCCTCGCGCAGGAGCTGCTCCACCCCGTCCAGCTCCACCCGCACGCCGCCGACCTTGACCTGTCGGTCCCGGCGGCCGAGGAAGTCGAGCGTGCCGTCGGGCAACAGGCGGGCGAAGTCCCCGGTCCGGTAGACGACTTCGTCGTCACCGGGCCGGGTGGGGTCGGCGATGAAGGCGCGTTCGGTCTCCTGCGGCCTGCGGTGGTACCCGAGGCTGCGGTAGGCCGTACGCAGGTGAATCTCGCCGACCCGCCCCGGTGGTACCTCCCGGCCGCGTTCGTCGAGCAGCAGGACGACGGTGTCGGGCATCGGGCGTCCGATCGGGACGGACCTGCCCCGGGCGTCGGCGGCGGTGACGAAGTGGAAGGTCTTCGTCATGGTGGTTTCCGAGGGCCCGTAGAGGTTCAGCAGCCGGATCCGCTCGCCGAAGCGGTCGAACCAGCCGGCGGCGTCGGCGGGCAGCACGCGCTCGCCGGACAGGGCCACGCACTTCAGCGCCTCGAACCCCGGCCGGACCGTGTCGATCGTGCCCGCCAGGGCGCGAAAGACCGAGGGCACGCAGTGGATCAGATCGATCCGTTCCCGGTCCAGCCACCGGCACAGGGCGACCGGGTCGAGCCGGACGTCCTCGGCCGGCACGCATACCGTCGCGCCCACGCTCAACGGCAGGAGCAGGTCGCGCAGCACGGCGTCGAACGCGGGCGAGATCAGCTGGCCCACCCGCCATTGGGGACCGGCGCCGAGCAGCTCCGCCTCCCAGCGGATGTAGTGGTCCACCGCGCTCAGCCGGCCGAGGATCCCCTTGGGTCGGCCGGTGGAGCCGGAGGTGAAGAACAGGTAGCAGGGATCGTCCGGTGCCGGCACGTGGGGCGGGTAGTCGTTCCCGGGTCGGTCCTTGACCGTGCCGAGATCGACCAGGGTGGCCCGGTCGCACGTGTCGCGCACGTCCTCCGCGAGGTCGCCGTCGTCGGCGCCGACGACCAGGAGATCGGGGTCCGCCTCGCGCAGCATCCAGCCCAGCCGATCCGGCCGGGTGTCCACGTCGAGGGGGACCACCACACCGCCCAGCCGCAGGACGGCGAGCAGGGCCGCGGTCAGCTCGGCCCGGTCGCCGGCGAGGACCGCGACGACGGAGCCGGCTCGGGCTCCGCACCGATACAGCTCGGCCGCGACGGCGTCGACGCGTTGGTCCAGTTCGCGATAGCGCAGCGAGCCGTGCGCGGTCTGTACGGCGAATCGGTCGGGGAAGCGGTCGATCGCGCGGGCGACAAGCGACTGGATCGGTTCGAACGCCATTGCGGTTTCCTTTGCTCGACCCGCGTTCACACGTGACCGGGAAGGTTGAAGGTGTCCAGCAGAATTCCGAACGTCAGGACGACGAGCAACAGATCGTCGTCCAGGTGCGGATGCAGGTCGAAGCCCGCGTCCAGGCTGCGCGAGCGCAACTGCTCCACGACCGCCGGATCGAAGTAACCCTGACGGGCGATGCGCGCCGGGGACAGCAGGTCGTCGACCCATTCGACGTTGCGCCGGAGCAGCCGAGGGCTCGCGGGCGCGCGGAACCCGTACTTCTCCCGGCGGATGATCTCCGGCGGGACCAGTCCCTCCGCGGCCTGTTTCAGCACGAGCTTCTCGCCCCGCGCGCCCACCTTGAGCCGGTTGGGAACCTGCGTGGCGAAATCGAGCACGGCGCGGTCGAGGAACGGGTAGCGGGCCTCCACGGAATTGGCCAGGGCCATCCGGTCCCCGTGGTCGGTCAACAGGTGGTCCGACAGTCGCAGGGTGAAGTCCAGATAGGAGCGCTGACTGAGCCGCGGCCTGCCCACCAGGCGCTCGTGGTCGACGACCGGGTGGTGCAGACAGTCGAACTCCTCGAAGGCGGCCCGGGCCTGCTCGGAGTAGAGCTCGAACTTCGCGTCCCGCCACGCGTGGTACCGGCGCTCGTAGAAGAGCTCCGGGTCGCCCCACAGCCGGGCGCGAAGGTCGTCCTCGAAGGCGTCCTCCAGCGGATCGCCCGACACCACCGGGCCGCGCCCGCCCGCGTCGAACCGGTACCCGGGATACCCGCCGAAGAGTTCGTCGGCCCCCTCGCCGGTCAGGATCGCCTTGACGCCGTGTTCTCGCGCGAGCGCCGACAGGACCAGCGAGCAGGTGTTGTAGGTCTCCTTCACCGGGCACTCGGCATGGCGCACCATGCGCTGGAGTTCGGCGACGGTGTCCTGCTCCGTGAAGACCGCCTCGTGGTGCACGGACCCCACCTTGGTCGCCATCAGGCGCTGATACCCGGACTCGTCGATGGCCGCGTCGGGGAAGGTGATGGAGAAGGAGTGGGCGGGGGGTCCCGATTGCGACGCCAGCGCGCCGATCAGCGAGGAGTCGAGGCCGCCGCTGAGATAGAAACCGACCTCGACGTCGGCCCGCATCCGGAGCCGAACGGCCCGGGTGAGCAGTTCACGCAGGTGTTCCGGGTAGAACTCGTCGGGCCGGTGCGCGACGTCGTCGTGGGGGTAGTCCAGGGCCCAGTAGCACCGGTCGGTGACGACACCGTCCCGCACGATCAGGTAGTGGCCGTTGCGCACGCTCTCGATGCCGCGGAACATGGTGCGCGGACTCACCAGCCCGGGGAAGGTGAGGACCTGGTCCAGACCGGTGAGGTCCACGTCGCGCGGTACGCCGGGGTGTTCCAGGATCGACTTGATCTCCGATCCGAAGACGAAGTGCCCGCCGGTGTCCGTGTAGTACAGGGGAGCGATCCCGGCGTGGTCGCGCGCGAGGAAGAGCTGTCGCCTGCGCCGGTCGTGGATCGCGAACGCGAACTGGCCGTTGAGTCGCGCCAACAGCTCGGGCCCCTCGTCCTCGTAGAGGTGCAGGATCACCTCGACGTCGCAGGACGACCCGAATCGGTGGCCCCGGGCGAGCAACAGGGCGCGCAGCTCGACGTGGTTGAAGATCTCGCCGTTGCACACCATCGTGACGCTGCCGTCCTCGTTGGACATCGGCTGCCCGCCGCCGGCGAGGTCGACCAGACTCAGTCGGCGGCAGGCCAGCGCCACGCCGTCCCGGATCAGGGTGCCCGCCGCGTCCGGGCCGCGGTGCGTCAACGTATCGCTCATCCGCTCCAGTACCTCGGCCGTCGTCGGTCGAGCGTTGTGCAGGACCATGGACCCGGTGATGCCGCACATGTCAGATCCGCTCCTTGATCGCCGGCGACAGGGGCATCGTCGATCGCAACGCCCGGGCGAGGACCGGTCCGATCACGCGCAGCGCCGCGGGGCGCATCATCCGCAGGTGCTCGCTGTCCACCGGCACCACCGCGATGTCCCCGCCGATGCAGGACCGCCACCGTTGCCCGGCCTGCGTTCCTCGGCCGCCGGGCGCGGCCTCGAAGAGCAGCAGCGAGCCGTCGAAGAACTCCGGGACGATCCCCGGATCCTGCAGGAGGCGGATGTTGTTGCCGGTGGCCCGCAGCAGCGCGGCCACCGACTCCTCGTCCAGGGCCGCCATCGCCTCCCCGCCGTCGAAGGCCACCAGCCGGACGTCGGAGGGCTCTTCGGTGTCGCGATCGGTACGGGCGCCCGCCGGCCAGGCGTCGATGGCGGCGAGCAGAGCGACCGCATGCCCCGACGCGCGCAGTCGGACCGCGACGGCATGGGCCGCGGCTCCGCCGAAGGACCAACCGGCGAGCAGATACGGCCCGTTCGGTTGGATGTCGACGATCCGCGCGCAGTAGTCCCGGACGAGCTCGGGGAAACTGCCGGCCAGGGCGGTGGAGCCGTCGAGGCCGCGCGCCTGGAGGGCGTACACCGGGTGTCGGGCCGGAATGTACGGCAGCAGGCCCGCGTAACTCCAGCCCAGGCCACTCCCCGGATGGATGCACCACAGCGGCCGACCCGTTCCGCCGCGTAGGCGGATCAGCGGGCCGAGCAGGTCCGCCGTCGCGGGCTGGTCCCGGAGCAGCTGCGCCACGGTGGGTCGCACGAACAACTGCTTCAGGGTCAGTTCCAGCCCCAGGGCCTCCTTGGCCCGGGTGAGCAACCGCGGCATGAGCAGCGAGTGCCCGCCCAACTCGAAGAATCCGTCGTCGATGCCGACCGTGTCGACGCCGATCACCTCGGCGAACACCTGGCACAGCGACGCCTCCGCCGGGGTACGCGGCGCCCGCCGGTCACCGACCGGTGCGTCGGTCTCCGGCGGCGGAAGAGCGGCGCGGTCGAGCTTGCCGTGTGGCGTGACCGGCAGTTGGGCAAGGACCACGACGGCCGAGGGGACCATCGGCGCGGGCAGTGCGTCGGCGAGGGCCGCCCGGACGGCTGCCGGGCTCACGCTCGCGACCGGACCGGTCGGGACGACATACCCGATCAGGCGTCTGTCGTCGGAAGAACGCTCGTGGACCACGACCGCGCACCGGGAGATCCCGGGCAGGGCCAGCAGCGCGGCCTCCACTTCGCCCGGCTCGATGCGGTGGCCGCGCAATTTGATCTGGTGGTCCGCCCGCCCGACGTATTCGAGTTCGCCGTCGGAGCGCAGGCGGACCAGATCACCGGTGCGATACATCCGGGTACCGGCCCGGCCGAACGGATCCGCCACGAAACGCTCGGCCGTCAGCGCGAACCGGCCCAGATAGCCTCGCGCGAGGGCCGGACCCGCCACGTACAGTTCGCCCGCAACGCCGCTCGGCACCGGGCGCAGCCGCTCGTCCAGGACGTACATGCTCAGGCCCTCGTGGGGGCCGCCGATGGGAACCGGTCCGGGCGGTGTGGGCTCGCCCGGGTCGAGCCGGAACCGGGCGCAGTCCACGGTCGCCTCGGTGGGGCCGTAGAGGTTGTGGACCACGACGTCCGGGTGTTGCTCCCGCCACCTGGCCAGCGACTCCCCGCGCAACGCCTCACCGCCGATCAACAGGCATCGGGTCGGCGACGGATCCACCGGCATCGCCGCCATCAGGTCGAGATGGCTCGGCGTGACGTCCAAGAGGGAGTGGCGGAGCGGGCCGGTGTGGGGCCCGGCCAACTCGTCCAACCGCGCGTGCCCGCCGCTCACCAGCGGGGTGTACAGGGCGGTCACCGTCAGGTCGAAGGACAGCGAGGTATGGACCAGGCTCGACCCGGCCGCGCTCGGATACGCCGCCCGTGCCTGTTCCACATAGGCGGCCAGGGAACGGTGTTCCACCACCACGCCTTTGGGGCGGCCGGTGGAACCGGAGGTGTAGATCACATAGGCGGCGTTCGCCTCGTGCGGCACACCGGCCCGCGGGCTGCGGGTCGGTCCCGCTTCGGGCGGCACATCCGCCGCCTCGTGCTGCCAGGCGGCGATGTCCAGAACGGGGACGGTGCCCGCCCCGGCCGGGCCGGCCGCGCACCCCGTGGTGATGAGCAGCGTGGGCGCCGAGTCCGTGAGCATGAAGGCGATCCGGGCGGCCGGGTAATCCGGGTCCACGGGCAGGTACGCGGCGCCGGCCTTGAGCACGCCGAGCATGGCGACGACCGCTTCGATGGAGCGGGGCAGCAGCAGCGCCACGATGTCCTCGGCGCCGATACCCCGGCCGGTCAGCCATCGGGCCAGCCGGTCGGCCCGCGCGTTCAGTTCCCGGTAGGTCGTCCGTGCCTGTCCGGCAATCAGTGCCGTCGCCTCCGGAGTACGCGCCACCTGCGCCTCGAAGAGCCCGGGGAGCAACTGCTCCCGGGTTCGAGCCGGGGCCGGGCGGCACGCGCCGAGGAGGGCGCCGCGCTCACCGGGCCGGAGAATCTCCACGTCGCCGATGGAGCGGTCCGGGTCCGCAGCCATGGCCGCGAGCACCGACTCCAGCCGTTCGACCATGTGTTCGGCGGTGATCGAGTCGAACAGATCGCGGGCGAACTCCAGGCCGCCTTCCAGGCCGTCGGGGCTGCCGTCGTCGGTCTGTCGCTCCCGGAGATGGAGCGACAGGTCGAATTTCGAGTCCGGGTTGTCGATCGGTTCCTCGGTGGCCGGCAGGCCCGGGAGGTAGGGGAGGTTGGTGGTGCGGTCCTCCAGGACGAGCATGACCTGGAACAGCGGGTTCCACGCCGCCGAACGGGAGGGGGCGAGCACGTCGACGAGCCGTTCGAACGGCACGTCCTGACGTGCGTACGCCGCCAGATCCGTCTCCCGTACCCGGGCCAGGAGTTGCCGGAACGACGGATTACCGCCGGTGTCGGTGCGCAGCACCAGCGTGTTGACGCACATCCCCACCAGATCGTCCATCGCCTCGTCGGACCGGCCGGCGACGGCCGAGCCGATGGGGATGTCGGTGCCGGCGCCCAGCCGGGTCAACAGGGCGGCGAGCCCGGCCTGCAACACCATGAAGAGACTGACCCGCTCCTGTCTGGCCAGCTCGATCAGGGCCAGGTGCGTTCGCGGTGCGATCAGCATCGGGATCGTCTCGCCGCGATGGGAGGCCGCGGCCGGCCGCGGCCGGTCCACGGGCAGCGACAGATTCTCCGGGATGCCGGCCAAGGCGCCGCGCCAGTAGGCCAGTTGCTCGCTGATCAGACTGTTCGGATCAGCCTCGTCGCCGAGCAGTTCACGCTGCCACAGGGTGTAGTCGATGTACTGGACCGGCAGCGGATCCCAGCCCGGCGCCCGCCCCGCGCACCGCGCCCCATAGGCGGTCGCCAGGTCGCGCAGGAGTGGTTCTCGCGACCAGCCGTCCGCCGCTATGTGGTGCAGGAGGATCAGCAGGACGTGCTCGTCCGGTCCGAGCGAGAGCAGGGTGAACCGCACGGGCGCTTCGGTGGTGAGGTCGAAGACGTGCGCTCCCGCGGCTCGAAGGACCGCGGGCAGTTCCGGCGGCCGAATTCGTTCGACCGCCAGGACGGGCCAGGCCGCGGAGTCCTCCAGGACCACCTGGCGGGGGGTGCCGTCGGCCTCGGGAAAGACCGTGCGCAGGCTCTCGTGTCTGGCCAGGACGTCGGTGAACGCGGCCCGCAGCGCCGCCACGTCCGGCTCCCCGACGAGTCGATACACCAACGGGATGCGGTAGCCCGTCCCGTCGTCCAGCTTGTTGAGGAACCAGATCCGGTGTTGCGCGTACGACAGCGGAATCATCAGCGGTACCCCATGTGGGTGCGGTCCGAGTGGATCACGAGCCGTCGCTCCGTTCTTCGGCCGCGGGCCCCGGGCGGGGCATCCGCCGCAACGCCGGCCGGCGCGAACGTTTCGTGCCCTTGATCCGGGCGGCCAGCGCCGCCGGCGTCGGCGCCTCGAACACCGCGCCCACCTCGACGTCGATGCCCAGCACGGTGCGGATCCGGCTCGTCAGTCGGGTGGCCAGGAGCGAATGACCGCCGAAGTCGAAGAAGGAGTCGTCCGGTCCGACCCGCTCCAATCGCAGTACGTCCGCGAACAGCGCACACAGGGCCTCCTCTTCCGGCGTATCCGGTGTCCGGGTCGAGGCGAACTGCGTGAAGTCCGGGGCGGGCAGCGCCCTGCGATGGACCTTGCCGCTCACGGTCAGCGGCAGGTCGGCCAGGATCAGCACCGCGGTGGGCACCAGGAAGTCCGGCACCGACTCGGCCACGAAGCGGCGCAGCGCGACCGGATCCGGACGGGTGCCCGCGGCCGGTACGACGTAGGCGACCAGCCGCTTCTCTCCCGCCTGGTCCTCGCGCACGACGACCGCGACCCGGTCGACATCCGGGTGCCGGGCGAGCACCACCTCCACCTCGCCGGGCTCGATCCGAAACCCGCGCACCTTGACCTGATCGTCGACGCGGCCCACATAGTCCAACCGGCCGTCGCCGGACCAACGCACCAGGTCGCCGGTGCGGTACATGCGCTGGCCGGGGCCGTCGAAGGGGTTCGGCACGAACCGGTCGGCGGTCAGGCCGGGACGATTCCAGTACCCGCGGGCCAGGGCCGCGCCGGCGATGTACAACTCACCGGTCACGCCCGGCGGAACCGGCCGCAGGGTCCGATCCAGCACGTACATCCGGGTGTTCCAGATCGGCGCTCCCAACGGCGCGGTCGAGGACTCCCAGTGCGTCAGGTCCGCCGGCAGCGAGAAGGCGGTCACCAGATGCGTCTCGGTGGGGCCGTAGAGATTGTGCAGCCGCACCTTCGGCCGCGCGGACAGGAACTCCCGGACCCCGGGGGTCAGTCGCAGCACCTCGCCGCCCTGTCCGATGTCGCGCAGTGCCGGCAGTGCCAACCCCTGGGCCAGGGCCGCCTCGCACACCGCCTCCACCATCACGTTCGGCGCGCAGAACTGCTCCACCTCGTGCTTGTCCAGCCATCTGGTGAACGCCGCCGGGTCGCGCCGGACCTCGTCGTCGGGGACGACCAGGTGCCTGCCGGAGGTGAGGGTCTCGATGATCTCCCAGGCCGAGACGTCGAAGCTGATCGCCGCGAACTGCGCCACCGGACCGCCGATGCCCGTCCGCTCCCGCCGGACCCACCGGGCGTGCGCCTGCACCAGGTTCACCATCGCACCCGTACCCATGGTGACGCCCTTGGGCCTGCCGGTCGAGCCGGACGTGTGGATCACATACGCCGGGTGCAGCGCCGACAACGGCCCGGTCCGTTCGTCGTCGCGCAGGTCGTCGGCCGACTCGGCGGCCGCCGCGGCGCCGGTCCGCGGCTCGTCCAGGAGCAGGCGCGGGACGCCGGGCGGCAGTTCCGCACTCGTGCGCACGGTGGTCAGCAGCAGGGCCGGCCGGACGTCGTCGAGGAGGAAGGCGATCCGCTCGGCCGGATACTGTGGATCCAGCGGCAGGTACGCCGCACCCGCCTTGAGCACCGCCCACACCGCAGCCACCAGGTCGAGCGAGCGCGGCACGGCCAGGGCGACCACGGATTCGGGCCCCACCCCGGCGGCCACCAGCAGCCTCGCCAGCCGGTTCACCCGGGCGTTGAACTCGCGGTACGTCATGCTCCCATCGGGCGCGGTGACCGCCGTGCGCTCGGGGCCCTGCTCGACCCGGGACTCGAACAGGGCCGGCAGCGTGGTCTCGACGACCGGGTGATCCGTGTCGTTCCAGTCCCGCACCACCCGCTCGCGCTCGCCGGGCGCCCACAGTTCGAACGCGCCGATCCGGCGGGTGGGCTCGCTCACCACCTGTGCGATCAGGCGCCGCAGCCGGTCCGCGATGGACAACGCGGTGCTCCGGTCGAACAGGTCGGTGCCGAAGAGCAGGGCGCCGCTCAGTCCGGTGGGGCCCTGCGACCCGGCGGACTCGTCGTCGAACTCCACCACCAGGTCGAACGGGGACATGCCGGTCCACACCGACTCGGAGTGCACCTCGATGCCGGGCAGCACCAGTTCGCCCGAGCGAGTGTTGCGCAGCACGAGCGCCACCTGGAACAGGGGATGCCGGGCCAGGGAACGCTCCACCGCCAGGTCGCCGACCAGCAGTTCGAAGGGGACATCCTGGTGGGCGTAGGCGTCCAGGCAGGTTTCCCGCACCCGGGCGAGCAACTCGGTGAAGGTCGGATCTCCCGACAGGTCCGTACGCACCACGAGGGTGTTGGTGAAGAACCCCACCAGGTCCTCCAGCGCGTCGTCCAGACGTCCGGCCACCGGCGCACCGATGGGGACGTCGTCGCCGGCTCCGAGCTTGGACAACAGCACGGCCAGCACGGCCTGGAGCACCATGAACGTGCTCGCGTCGTGTGCCCGGGCCAGGTTCACCAGCCCCAGGTGCACGTGCGCCGGGATCTCCAGCGGAACCGAGTCGCCCGCGTAGGAGGGCAGGGCGGGCCTGGGCCGGTCCGACGGGAGGCTGATCTCCTGCGGCAGCTCGGCCAGGGCCCGCCGCCAGTAGGCCAGTTGTTTGGCGTGGACACTGTCCGGATCCGCCGCCGAGCCGAGCCGGTCCCGCTGCCACAGGGTGTAGTCGGCGTACTGGACCGGGAGCGGCGCCCAGCCGGGTTCCCGTCCTGCGGCGCGCTCGGTGTATGCCCGGCCCAGATCAGCCAACAGCGGACGCAACGACCAGGCGTCGCCGGCGATGTGGTGCATCACCAGCAACAGGACGTGTTCCCTGGGCGACAGGGCGACCAACCGCGCGCGCAGCGGGATCTCCGACTCCAGGTCGAACGCCCGCCGGGTGGCCCGGGCCAGGTCCTGTGCCAGGTCGGCCGGGTCGATCGGCACCACGGGCAGGTCGAGGTCGACCGAGTCGGCGCAGAGCACATGCTGATACGGATGGCCGTCGTCGGCCGGGAACACGGTGCGCAGTACCTCGTGCCGGCCCACCAGGTCGCGCAGCGCGGCGCGCAGGGCGGCGACGTCCAAGGCACCGAGCAGACGCAGCCCCATGCCCTCGTTGTACGTGGCGACCGGCCCCTGGAATTGTCGAAGGAACCACAGTCGGGACTGGGCGAACGACAGCGGGATCCGGTCGGGCCGCACCGCCGGGACCAGTGCGGGCCGGGCCGGGCCGGCCGTGCCGAGCCGGGCGGCCAGCGCCGCGACGGTCGGTGCCTCGTACACGGTCCGAATGCCCGTCTCCCGGCCGAGCACGGTCCGGATCCGGGTGAGCAGGCGCGTCGCCGACAGGGAGTGGCCGCCCAGCGCGAAGAAGCTGTCGTCGACGCCGACCGAGGTCAGGCCCAGCACCTCGGCGAAGATCGCGCACAGCGCCTTCTCCGCGGGTGTGCCGGGCTCGCGTCCGCCGCTCGGGGCCTGGCGGGAAGGTGCAGGCAGGGCGCGCTCGTCCACCTTCCCCGCGGTGGTCAACGGCAGCGCGTCCAGCACGACGAAGGCGGCGGGCACCATGTAGTCGGGCAGGAAGCCGGCCACCTGCGCACGGATCGCCGCGATGTCCGGCCGCGCTCCCGCCGCGGGCACCAGGTAGCCGACCAGGCGCTTGTCGGTGCCGGGGTCCTCGCGCACCACGGCGAGCGCGGCGGCGACGCCGGCGCACCGGGCCAGGGCGGCCTGCACCTCGCCCGGCTCGATCCGGAAGCCGCGGATCTTGACCTGGCGGTCCGCCCGCCCGACGAAGTCCAGATCGCCATCCGACGTCCAGCGCACCAGGTCCCCGGTACGGTACATCCGCGATCCGGGCGCACCGAAGGGGTTCGGGACGAAGCGCTCGGCGGTGAGACCGGGGCGCCGCAGATAGCCCCGGGCCAGGCCGGGTCCGGCGATGTAGAGCTCGCCGACGGCGCCCGGGGGCAGCAGGTGCAGACCGGCGTCCAGCACGTACGCCGTGGCGTGGGTGACCGGTGGGCCGATCGGCGGCGATCGGCCGTCGGAGGGCGCGACACACAGTTTCTGCGCGGCGTCGACGGTGGTCTCGGTGGGTCCGTATCCGTTCCAGAACTTTCGTCCGTCCGCGGCCCACTGGTCCACGAGCGTTGCCGGCACGCGCTCGCCACCGGCGGACACCGTGCGCAGCGCGGGCAGTTCGTCGGGCCGCAGCAGATGCATCAGGGCCGGGGACAGATGCGCGACGGTGACCCGGTGGGCGGCCATCAGCCGTTGCAGGGCTTCGGCGTCGAGCCGTTGGTCGTCGTCGGCCAGCACGATCTGCGCCCCGACGGCCAGGGAGACCCACAGTTCGAGCATGGAACCGTCGAAGGTGAAGGCGTACGCCGCCAGGACACGGTCCTGCTCGCCCACGCCGTACGCCTGGACGGCGTGCGCCACGTACCGGGCGATCGACCGGTGTTCGATCACCACCCCCTTGGGACGTCCCGTCGACCCCGAGGTGTAGATCACGTACGCCGGATGCGCCGGGAGGAGGTCGGGCGCGGGTGCGTCGCGTGACTCGGCGAGGGGCGTCTGGTCGGCGGCGCCGGTGACCTCGTCCACCACCAGACACCGTGGCCCGGTCCAGCCGGGTGGAAGTCCCCGCGCCAGGTCCGCCGTCGTCACCACCAGAGCCGGTCGCGCGTCGTCGAGCATGTACGCGATGCGCTCCGGCGGGTACCCGGGATCGATCGGCACGTAGGCGCCTCCGGCGGTGAGCGTGGCCAGGAAGGCCACCACGCCCGCCGGGGAGCGGGGCAGCAGTACGGCCACGAACCGCTCGGGTCCGACGCCCCGCTCGGTGAGCACGCGGGCCAGCCGCCCCGCCCGGGCCCGGAGTTCGGCATACGTCAAGGAGGTGTCCCCGTACACCAGCGCGGTCCGCTCCGGGGTGCGCAGGGCCTGCTCGGCGAGCAGCTCGGACAGGGTGCGCGGGGGGAGCGGTGCGGACGGCGGGTTCCACCGGGTCAGGAGCAACCGCCGAACGGCGGCCGGCAGCACGTCGATTCGGCCCACCGGGGTGTTGCCGGGCGTGTCGACGACGCGGTCGAGCGCTTCGTCGAGCAGGCGCGCGCAGCCGGCGTGCGTGCGCTCGTCGAACCGGTCGGGGTCGGTGTCGACGGCCAGTTGCAGGCTGCCGTCGCGCGAGATGTCCCACAGGTTCAGGGAGATCTCCTCGAAGGGCCCGGTGGCGAGGTTGTGGGCGACGAAGGGCCGGCCGGCGAGGGTGACTCGGTAGTCGAACGGCATGACGTTCAGGGAGACCGCCCAGGGCACCTCCCCCGGGGCGAGGCCGAGGTCGTGGCGGATGTCCTCGTAGCGGTATCGCTGGTGGCGCATCGCCTCCAGGACCTGGACAAGGCTTCGGTCGACCAGGTCCGCCAAGGTCGTCTCGGGATGCACCGACAGGCGGATGGGGACCACGTTGGCCACGACTCCGGGAATCGTCTGCTCGATGCCGGGGCCGCGGCCGGGTACGGCGAAGCCGATGACCACGTCCGTCTCGCCCGTGGCCCGGGCGGCGAAGAGCGCGGTGGCCGCGACCGCGAGGCCGGCCAGGTTGGTTCCGAAGCCGCGGCAGGCGGACCGGAGTCGGTCGGCCGCCGCGGGGTCCAGGTTCCTCGTCTCGCGCCGGCGCGCGCGGGCCGGTCCTTGCACCGCCCCGCCGGCCAGGGACACCGGGCGGGGCCGGTCCGCCAGCAGGTCGAGCCAGTACCGGCGGTCCTCGTCGAACGCGGGGGAGGCGCGGTACGCCGCATCGGCGTCGACGAGGGCCTGCACGGACTCGAAGGGTTCGCCGTCGGCCGAGCCGCCCTCGAACAGGGCGGTGTAGAGCTCGGCGACGCGGGCGACCACCAGGGGAAAGCCGAATCCGTCGTTCACGATGTGGTGGCAGCCCTGGTACCAGTGGAAACGCCGATCGTGCAGCTTGAAGAGCGCGAACGTGACGAGCGGCCCGCGTTCGAGGTCGCGCGGGCGGGCCAGATCGGCGCTCATCCACTCCAGCGCGGATCGGTGCGGGTCCCGGTCCGCGCTCACGTCGACGACGTGCAGGCGATGTTCGAGGTCCGGGGCGACCTCCTGGCGGAGCCCGTCCTCGTCCTCGAAGAATCTCAGCCGCAGGGTCTCCGCCTCGGACACGGTCTGCCGCAATGCCTCCTCGAACAGGCCGATGTCGAGGGAGCCGTCGATGTCGAGATACTCGCCCTCGTTGAGGATCGGGCTCTCGGGGTCGAATCGATGGGCGTACCACAGGCCCCGCTGCCCTGCCATGAGCTCGATACGTCCGGCGCTGCGGTCCGACATCTCACACTCCAGATCGAGACGACGCTTGGCGAGGTGCTCCCTGCGGTGGGTCAGCCGGGGTGGTCGAGATAGGAGTCGAGTCCGCCGCTGCGTCGCACGTCGAGGGTGGCGCAGTGGAAGGAGCCACCGAAACTGTTGAAGTTGCGGAAGCTGCACGGAATGGGGGTGAAGCCCCACTCCTTCATCGCGGAGATCATCGGCTCGTCGTCGCGTTCGACCACGACGCGGTTCTCGTCCAGCATCAGGACGTTCATGTTGATCCACTTGCTGGTCAGGTAGAGCGGGTGACTGTCGGGAATCACCGGCCGGGGGGCGCGCATCACGTCCCAGCCCTTGAAGATCGCGGGTACCTTCGACACCCGCTCGGGGTGCACGAGCAGCTTCCCGGGAGCCAGCGGGGCCAGCGTGGCGTCGATGTGCATGGGGTGCGTGTCGTCGAACTCGAGGACGTGGATCCGGTATCGATCACCGAGATGGCGGCGCAGCCAGTCGATGCCGAACTCGTTCGTGACGTTGCTCTTCTGCGCGACGATGTCGCGCCCGAGCCGCAGGAAGTCGGCCGCGTCGAAGGTCGGCTCGAACTCGGTCACGATCAGCCGGGTCGGCATCCCCTCGGCCGGCTCGGTCCAGGTCAAGTCGTATTGTTCGTCGGTGAGTTCGGGCTTGGGTCCGGCGCTCCACCGGGCGCCGGTCCGGAAGTACTCCTTCAGGAGCGGCCGGTAGGCGAGGGTTTCGTAGTACCGGGAGCGCCAGGCCATCGGGCACTCGATGACGTCCTCGCCCACCACCAGGAGGCAGTCCCGCGGCATGGCCGCGTACAGACCGGTGCTGGTCCAGTCGCGCGTGGCGTAGGGCGTTCGCTGCGCGACCGGCTCGGGGCGTCGGACCGTCACCCCCTCGGCTTCGAGGATGTGCACGAACTCGTCGAGTTCCTTGCGGGCCGCGGCGATCAGCTCCGCGGGAAACGGTTGCCCGCCGCGGCGGCGGAAGGTCTCGTGCTGGTGCGCCGGAATGACCGGTTCCAGCGACGCGTGCCACGGGGGAAACGTGGCGTCGTCAACTATCCCGACAATCACTTCTTCGAGTGGATCCCACTCGGTATATGACGAGACGGAAGAATTTCCTGATAAGTGTATGTCTGCTGACGAATCGGACAACGTGAACTCCAGTCACTCTGCCGCATTCCGGTCCGACGGTCGCGCCAAGCCCTATCCAGGGAGGCCGCAAGGCAGGCGGGGTGACATGAATCCAAGCCGCCGTCCCGGCGTGCCGAGTGGTCGGCGGCCCTGGTCGTCCAGGTGGGTCATGGTGAACCTGCCGTCGGTGCGGTCGCCCTGTCAACACGAGGCCGATGTGACGCACGTCACTTGCGTTATCCGATCGTGATCATGGATATTAAATGTCGCCTGTCGTAAATTTTTGTTTCTCACCATTTTGCGTGAGAGGGGTGGATGTGACGCCGGGGGACAGCGAAAGAGCGATAACCCACATATACAATTCTGCGGTGGCGGCTTCGGCCATCGGGGCCGCCTGGGAACTCGGTATGTTTGACGAGTTACACACGCAGGGAATGCTCGACGTGCAGAGTTTCGCGGCCGAACGGGGACTCGACACCGTTTCCGTTCTCGGCCTCTTTCGGGCACTGTCGGCGGTCGAGATCGTCGAGCGCGAAGAGTTCAAGATATTACCGGGCGTCCACTTCTCCGAGGCATACCGAAACAAATCGTTCTTTCACTGGCTCACCAGGGGGAGTGCCGATCTGTTCCGGCGGGCGCCCGAGGTCGTGCGCACCGAGAACCGGGTGGGAAATTTCTGCCCGCGCGACAGCGCCGCCATCGCCTTCGCGTGCCGGGAGATCAGCGAGTTCTGCTACGACCCCTGGTTCTGGCAGACGGTGCAGGGCCTGGACTTCGACTTTCACGTCGTCGCCGACCTGGGCTGCGGCAGCGGCGAGCGGCTCATGCAACTCCTCGGCCGCCATCCGGGTACCCGGGCCGTGGGCATCGACATCGCCCAGCCGGCCGTACGGATGGCAACCGCCGCGGCGGCCGCGGCCGGCCTTGCCGACCGGATGACGTTCGTGCAGGCCGACGTGCTGACGATGGCCCCGGTTCCGGCGTTCGAAGAGGTCGAACTCCTGACCTGTTTCATGATGGGGCACGACTTCTGGCCCCGGCAACGGTGCATCGAAAACCTTCGGCGGCTGCGCACCCTGTTCCCGCGGGCGCGCAGATTCCTGCTGGGTGACGCCACCCGCAGCGAGGGAGTCGCCGACCGTGACCTGCCGATCTTCGCGCTGGGATTCGAGGTCGCGCACGACATGATGGGCACCTTCATTCCGACCGTGCGCGACTGGGAATCCGTTTTCGAGGAAGGCGGTTGGCGGCTCAGGAGCAAAAATTCGATCGACATCGCCGTCGGCGAGGTCATCTTCGAACTCGAAAGGCTCTGAGCCGCGCAGGATGTCGGAACCGGGCCGACGCAGGCCGCCGGCCACCGGAGAGGATTCGTATGCCCGATCTCGAATCGGTGCCCGTTCTGCACCACATCGCGGTGCAGACGGACAACCTCGACAACTCGATTTCATGGTACGAGGACTTCTTCGGCGGCCGGCTGACCTGGGCGACGGACATATTCTCGGACCTGACCGTATCCCGCCTGCCCGGCGTCGTGCGGATGGCCGAACTGGCCGTCGGGGCCGCGCACTTCCATCTCTTCGAACGCGGCACTCCCGCCGAGCGCCGGGCCGCGCCGGACGCACCTTGTTTCCAACACGTGTGCCTGAGCGTCGAAACGCCCGCCGAACTGCGTACCTGGCGCAGCCGTTGGTTGGAACTCTCCGGTTCGCACCGCTACGCGTTCGTCGACCCGGAGCAACCCACCGAGATCGTGACCGACGCGCAGGGCACCCAAAGTTTCTACTGTCTCGACGTGAACGGCCTGGAATTCGAGTTCACCTGCATCGGGGGAGCAGTGGGGGAAAACGCATGAGGCGCCCGTCGGCCGTCGCCGCACTCTCCCTGCCCGGCACCAACGGCTGGGACTTCGGCGACTACCCCTACGGCCTGGAACCGCTGACGATGCCGGCGCCGAACAGCGCCGCGCCCGACGGCGGCAGTCGCGACGAAGCCGACCTCGACGACGCGTGCCTGGGCTTTCTGGCCCGGGCCAAGGAGGGCTTCGGGATCACCCCACCCGTCGACGACAGCCGCCTGGGGCAACTGTTCTGGTTTCGCTGGATCATCGGCCATCACGTCTCCTTCGTGATCTGGCGCCTGCTGGCGGACGAACTGTCGCGACTGTCCTCGAACCCGAAGGACCGCGAGGCCGCCTCGGTCGCCGTGACGGAATACGTGCGGGCGTACTGCGGGATGCTGCTGTACACGGGCTCGTGCAACAGCGCCATCTACAACGCGGACATCCGACCGAGCATGCATCGGCTGCACAGCACCTTCAGCGGTACCTGGGCGCCGGACTACCCGCCGGTACGAAGCCTGTTCCGAGGCCGGAAACTGCCACCCGTGGTCGACTCCGAGCGGGAACGGCTGGTCCGACAGGTCGAGTTGAGCCACCGCATCCACCTGGGGGTCGCGGCCAAGCTGGTGGAAGGCGGCAGGTCGCTGCTCCAGCAGTCGGTCGCGCAACGCGACGCCAACCAGCCCCGCATGTGGGAGGGGATCTTCGACTGCTACTTCCTGACCCTGCGGGCGCCGACCACGCGGCAGGAGATCCTGGCGCAATTGCTGCGGCGCAACAAGGCCATCGTGATGGACCTCGCCACGAACGGCCTGTACCCGGGGTCGCCGGAGAGCCGGGACGAGACATTGGCGGAGATGCGACACCCCGACATCGTGGAGTGCGAGGAGGATCTGACCCCCTCGCTCTTTCGCGTCGCCGGTCTGGCCGCCGGCTTCTCCGCGGCCCGGGTGGCCAAGGAGATGACCGCCTCGTGAGCCCCATGCGGCACGGGGTGATCCTGCTGCCCGAGCAGCGCTGGTCGCACGCGCGGCGACTGTGGACGCGCGCCGAGGAACTCGGCTTCGACCACGCGTGGACCTACGACCACCTGATGTGGCGATGGTTGCGCGAAAAGCCCTGGTTCGGCGCCGTCCCCACGCTGGCGGCCGCGGCCGAGGCCACCTCCCGGATCGGACTCGGGACGATGGTCGCCGGCGCGTCCTACCGGCACCCGGTGACCTTCGCCAAGGAATTGATGACCCTCGACGACATCTCGGACGGCCGGCTGATCTGCGGACTCGGCGCCGGCGCCGGAGGCCACGACGACCGGGTGCTGGGCCACACACCCCCGTCGCCGGCCGAACGCCACGACCGTTTCGCGGAGTTCGTCGAAATGACCGACCTGCTGCTGCGCCGACGGGTGACCGACCACCGGGGTGCCTGGTTCGAAGCCCACGGCGCCTTCATGGTGCCGGGCTGCGTCCAGCGCCCGCGCCTGCCCCTGGCCATCGCCGCGACCGGCCCCCGAGGCATCCGGCTGGCGGCTCGCCACGCCGACACCTGGGTGACGGCCGGCGATCCCGGCTGGGGTGAACCGAGCGGCTACGCACCGGCGATCGCGAAGCTTCGCGCACAGGCGCACGCCCTCGACGCGGCGTGCGCGGACATCGGCCGCGACCCCTCGACGGTGCGCCGCCTGGTCGTCACCGGCGCGATGATCACCGGCGTGATCGATTCGGTGGACGCCTACGAGGACGCCTGCGGCCTGTTCGCGGACATCGGCTTCACCGACCTGGTCGTCCATTGGCCCCGAGCCGACTTCCCCTACCAGGGCAGCCCCGAGGTCGTGGAGCGGATCGCCGGCAAGCTCTTCACGTCGACGGGCACACGATGATCGCCTACGAGCTCGTCAACATGTTCACCGACCGTCCCTTCACGGGCAGCGCCCTGGCCGTGGTCCCCGACGCGACGGGACTGTCGTCCGCCGTGATGCAGTGCGTCGCGGCGGAACTCGGCGCCGCGGAAACCGCCTTCGTCCTCCCCGCGACCTCGCCCGACGCGTCGTACCGGGTACGCGTCTTCGGTCCGGACGCCGAATCACCGCACGGCGCGCATTCCGGCGTGGGGACCGCCGCCACGCTGGCTCGGTTGGGCCGCGTTCCCACCGGCCACCTGGTGCAGGAATGTGGCACCGGACGCCAGGTGCTCGCGGCGCGGGCCGACCGCGCCACCCTGCACGCGACCGGGCCGGTGCGCGGCGAGCCGCTGGATCGGCAACCACTGCTCGACGCGGTGGGGCTGACCGAGGCCGACCTCGCCGATGCGGACGGCGACGGCGGGCCGCGACTGGCGGGCTTCGGCGGGGGCTTCGCGGTGCTCCCGGTCCGCGCCGGCGCGATCGCCCGGGCCCGACCCGACTACGCGCACATGCGCGACGTCGCGCTGCCGGCTCTGTGCCTGTTCACCTGGGACCCGGCCGATCGCCTCGCCCGGGCCCGGCTGTTCGCCCCCGGCTTCGGCATCCCCGAGGACCCCGCCTGCGGACCGGTGGCCATGGCCCTGGGCGGGTGGCTGATCGTCGCCGGCCGACTGCCCGCCACGAACGGCGAGCACGGATACACGGTCCACCAGGGAGCCGAGGCGGGCCGCCCCGCACTGCTCGAGTGCACGGTGACGGTCGAGAACGGCCTGGTGGTGCGAGGCAGCGTGACCGGCCGGGTGACACCGGTCGCCTCCGGACACCTCGCGGACCCCGTCGAATCCCCTTGACCGACCCCTCGGAAGGACGTCTCGTGCTGCATCGTCCGGAACTGCACGGCACCGCGTGCGCGGTCTCCTCCACGCACTGGCTCGCTTCGGCGGCGGGCGTGGCGATGTTCGACCGCGGCGGGAACGCGTTCGACGCCGCCACCGCCGCGGCCCTGGTCATCCAGGTGGTGGAGCCGCATCTCAACGGACCCGGCGGAGACGTCCCGATCATGGTCTACGACGCGGCGACCGGGTCCACCCAGATCGTCTGCGGACAGGGTCCGATGCCGCGGCAGGCGACGCCCGAGGCGTTTCGCCGGCGCGGGCTGGCGGTGATACCCGGCTCCGGACTGCTGGCGGCCACCGTGCCCGGGGCCTTCGGCGCCTGGATGCGCCTGCTGCGCGACTTCGGCCGGCTGACGGTACAGGACGTGCTGGAGCCCGCGATCGGCTACGCCGAGGACGGATATCCGCTGCTGCCCAAAACCGCCGCGATGATCGAGGTGATGGCGCCGCTCTTCCGCGACGAGTGGACCGAGTCCGGCCGTACCTATCTGCACCACGGCGCGGCTCCCGCGCCCGGCGCCCGGATGCGCAATCCGGCGCTGGCCCGGACGTATCGCCGCATCCTCGCCGAGGCCACGGCGGGCGGACGAACGCGCGAGGCACAGGCGGACGCCGCGATCTCGGCCTTCTACGAGGGATTCGTCGCCGAGGCCGTCGACCGGTTCATGGCGACCGAGGAGCCGATCGACTCCACCGGCCGGCACAACGGCGGCTTGCTCACCGGTGACGACCTGGCCGGCTGGCGGGTACCCGTCGAGGCCACCGTGGCCCTCGACTACCGCGGTCACAGCGTGCACAAGGCGGGTCCCTGGTCCCAAGGCCCGGTCTTCCTCCAGCAACTGGCCCTGCTGGAGGGCTTCGACATCAACGCGATGGGCTTCGGGAGCGCGGACCACGTGCACACCGTGATCGAGTCCGCCAAGTTGGCCTTCGCGGACCGGGAGGCGTGGTACGGCGACCCGGAGCACGCCGACGTGCCGCTGGCCGGCCTCCTCGACCCCGTCTACGCGGCGGCCCGCCGGACCCTGATCGGATCCGAGGCGTCC
This sequence comes from Embleya sp. L77, assembly GCF_055557415.1. Lineage (NCBI taxonomy): Bacteria > Bacillati > Actinomycetota > Actinomycetes > Kitasatosporales > Streptomycetaceae > Embleya > Embleya sp. L77. Next base: position 266,873 of record NZ_CM145710.1, on the reverse strand, counting down.
GATGTCCTGCGCCCCGGCTCCCCCGACGGTCGAAAGCCGTGGATTCCCCCGGTACTGGACGTGTCCGCCTCCTCCGGCGACCCGGACTGGCTGCGGCAGTTGGCCGACGGCATCCCGACCGTCGTGCAGCGGACGGCGGCGAAGGGCGACACGTGTTGCGTGAGTGCGACCGATCGCGACGGCAACATGGTGGTCGCCACCCCCAGTGGCGGGTGGCTCAAGAGCTCCCCGGTGGTCCCCGGTCTCGGATTTCCGCTGGGCACCCGAGGCCAGATGGCCTGGTTGGACGAGGGGCACAACAACTCCGTCGCTCCCGGCAAACGGCCCCGTACGACGCTCAGTCCGACCTTGGCGCTCCGGGACGGCGCGCCCTACCTGGCCTTCGGTACGCCCGGGGGCGACCAACAGGACCAGTGGACCCTGAACTTCTTCGTCAACCACGTCGACTTCGGCATGAGCCCCCAGCAGGCGGTGGAAGCGGCGACCTTCCACACCGATCACGTACCGAGCTCGTTCACGCCCCGTCGGGCGCGGCCGCTGGCCGCGGTCGTGGAGCAGGACGGGTTCGATCCGACCGTCCTGACCGAGCTTCGCCGGCGCGGCCACGAGGTGCAGACGGTCGCGCCGATGACCCTGGGCAAGGTGTGTGCCACGGGCCCGGACTCGCACGGCGGCGTGCTGGCGGCGGCGAGTCCGCGTGGGCAACAGGCGTACGCGGTCGTTCGGTGACCGTGGCCGGGCGCGGTGGGAGCCGCGCCCGGCCTTGCGGAAAGCGGTGCCCGGTCACCGGGGGAGCGTCGGATCGTCGACCGGATCCGGATCCGGATCCGGATCGGCTGCGCCGTCGAGTCCGGCGGGTCGGCTTCGAACCGCCTCGAGACTCGCCAACCTGGGGACGACGACGAGGGACGCGAGCAGGACGACACCGCCGAGAACGGCGGGGGTGCGCACGGAGAACGCGGAACCGAGCCAGCCGCTGAGCCCGGCGCCGACCAAGATCCCCAGACGGCTCAGCAACAGGTAGCAGCTGTTGACCCGACCGAGAAGCCGACGCGGTACGACCCGTTGCCTGAGGGAGACCACCTGCACGTTCCAGGTCACCACACCGAAACTGGCCACGGCATACAGGACGGCCGCCAAGGCCACGGAGGAGCCGACCCCCAGACCCAGCAGTGAGGCTCCCATCAGGAAGAAGGACAGACCGATTCTGGACGTCAGGCCGAGGCGGTTGCGCAGCCGGCCCGAGGTGACGCCGGCCAACGCTCCGCCGACGGCACCCGAGGCCAACACCATGCCGTACGCCACGGGCGACGCCCCCAGGGTCTTCGTCAACAGCAGCACCAGCATGGTGACCGCCAGATAGAAGGCCATCGACGCCACCGCTGCCACGATGGCCAGCAGCCGGATCCCGCGGTGCGTCCAGGTCCAGCGAACGCCCTCGCGGATGTCCGCCGCCACCGGGCGACGAGGTGACGGCGTGCTCGCGCTCGACCGACCCAACGCGGCCACCAGGGCGGCGGCCAGGACGAAGGAGACGCCGTCCACGGCGAACGGGTACCCCGCGCCGACAACGAACAGGGCGGAGCCCAGCAGCGGGCCGACGAAGTGTCCGCCGACGATGAGACCGCCCTCCAGACGACCGTTGGCGGCCTCGAGTTGCTCGGGCCGCACCACATCCGGCAGGGCGGACGTGGACGCGTTGACGAAGACCGTCTCGCCGCATCCGAGCACGAAGGCCAGCAGGACCGGCACCACCAACGGCGGGCTCGCGACCAGCACCCACGCGGCGAAGCCCAGGACCACCACGGCGCGCACCAGGTCGACCTGCCACATCAGGCGCCGCCGGTCGAACCGGTCGGCCAGGACACCCCCCACCAGGGACATCACCAGCCAGGGCAGCGTTCCGGCCACCGTCACCAACGCCACGGCGCTCGGTGACGACGACACCGTGGCGGCCAACAAGGGCAGGGCCGCGTCCCGCATGCCGTCACCCACGGCGGAGACCGACGAGGCCGACCACAGCAGCGTGAACTTCCTGCCCAGCCTCGACGCCGGAAGCCCCTGCGATGCCGCCGATTTCGCCGTAGTCACCGCCCCAGTCTGGCAGCCGGCCGGCCCCGACGAACGGGAGACGAGAGGGATGGCGCCCGGCAGGCACCAACACGTCGACGGCGCATTCGACCCGTCCGCCCGATTCGTGGTGAGCACCCGGATCCGGGTGAGGACGTTGCCCGCGTCGGTAGCCGTCGAGCAGTCCGCGGGTACCGAACTCCGCGGCGACCGAAGACGAAGATCAAGTGCGATCAACCCTCCTCGCGGCCATCCGCAGCATGGGCTGCGATGTGCTGTCCACGACGACGCACACAGGCGAGCCCGTCTGGGACTGATCGGTGATCGCTACTCAGGCAGCCGGCCCGTAGTCCGGATAATCGTCCGCCATCGCCTTGAACGCCACGTCCGGACGCCGCAGCAACCCCGTCGCGGCTTCGGCCGCAACCTGCTCGTCGCGCGTCAACTACGGACACCCGTCCCCTCCCACCCGGCCCGCGGGTGTCCACCCCACCCCTGGACACCGCGGCGGACACGGATCCCGGCCGGGGCGTGAACTCTAGTGTTCACCGGCCCACTTCGGCTCGCGGTGTGTCCCATCCGCCGCGGACTCCTGTGGGACGACCGCCCGGACAGCCGGCGTCGACCCCGTTCGCACGGCCCGCCCCGGGGCCGCCGCCACCACCGTGGGGAGTTCACACGATGAGCCCGCTGCAGATCCTGTCCCTGCTGCTCGCCCTGTCCACCGCCCTCAACCTCGCCATCGCCACGGGCCTGCTCGTCCACCGATCCGGCGTCGGCATCCCCAAGGCGATCCTCACCGGCGCGGGCGCCGCGGCCACCGGCTTGGCCATCTACTTCGCCGCCGTCGCCGCCTACACATGACCACGTCCCCACCGGCGCCCTGTACGTCCACGGACCAACTCGCGCCGGTCCGGAACGGTCTCGTGCGCACGACTCCGAACTCCCGTGCGCACGACTTCGGAAAACGACAGTAGCTCTCTGTAGCTGATTCCCGGCTGTTTCATGGGTGCGTTTTGGACGTCGGACCGTTTGCCACGACCCATGAAACTGCGGATGCGCAGGCCGACCGTGAGGTGCCGGCGCGTTGCACAGGCGAACACCTATGAAACACGATCCACGGCGGGGATTGCCGCAGGGTCATCGGTGCCGATCGGGCACCCTGACCCAGCGGTCGGGGTGCCCGACGACCGGCGCGGCCGTGGACAGCCGGACACCGGCCGTGGCGGCGAGGTAGGCCAGCTTCCGGGCTCCGAGATCCGCGGTGTGATCCCACAGCCGGTGCAGCCATTCCCCGGGTTCGTCCGGGTGGAATACGTACAGGCCGAGGTCGTTCTCCCAGACCTTCGCACCGTTTCGGGAAAAGGCGGCGTAGTCGTAGGTGATCGGATTGAGGTACACGCCGGCAGCGGTCGTCCCGTGCGTCAACCGACTCAAAAACTCGGCGTTTCCGCACAGGTGTCCATGCCGTTGGATCAGGACACAACCCCCTTCGACGCCGGTCACGCCCACCCACCGCACACTTTCGTCCGCGTCGTGCGGATCGAAGCCCCCGGGGCCGGTGCCGTGGGGTCCGGGATCGCGGGCGAGATCGAGCCGGGGGCAGGCAGCCGGGTCCAGGCCGAGCCGACGCAGGGTCTCGGCCTCGTCGATGCCCGCGACGAACGCCGCGCCCAGTCCGTAGAGTTCCGTCCCCTCGAACACCGAGATCAGCCGGTCCGCCGCGTCCTGTTCCGCACGCTCGGCCGCCGTCGGCGGGACATGGCCGGGCCGCTGCGCGAACAGCGCGGCCATCGGCGTGCGCCAGCCCAGATCCGCGGCCGAACGCCCGCCGTGGATGGGCCGATACGGGTCGGCCCCCGCAGCCAACAGCACCGCGACGGAGGCCTCGTTGCCGTGGATGAGCGCGGTCCACAGTGGTGTCTCCTGCCGCCCGTCCAGGGGGTCCAGGTCGGTTGCGGCGTGTGCGAGCAGCGCGAGGGCTTCGGCCGCGCCGCCGCGCGCGGCGAAGTGCAGGGGGGAACCCTCGTCGTTCACGGCTTCGGACGGATTCGCCCCCGCAGCCAGGCGGGCCCGGACCACCTCAAGGTCTCCGAAGCCCTGGACACCCTCCCAATCCGGTCGGGGGGCGAGGCGATCGGGCAGCGCGTGGGCGGTCACGTGCGCGGCAGACGAGGCCGAGAGCGGCGGGAGCGCGCCGGGGGCACGACGTGGACGCGGTGCTGGGCGGGGACGCGAGCCCGGGGCAGGGCGGGGCGCTCCTTCGGGGAACGGTCGAGGAGGCCCGGGCGGCGGGTACGCGCCTGACGCGGTCGGAACCGGCGGCCGACCGGATCGCAAAGTGGCAGGGCCCTTCCCGACCGCGAAGTCCGGTGACTCCCGATCGGGTTCGCGGGGCGGTGATTCCCGCATCCCGGGCCACAGTTCGACGACATCCGCGGCCGCCGCCCGGATTGCACCCGTGTCGATCTCGACGCGTGTCTCCGCGATGCCCTCTTCGGGCCACTCGACCACGAGTGTCATCGTCCCCTCGGGTGGAAGGGGTTCGAGGTAGAGGGCGGGGCGGGTGACGAATGGGCCGCCCATTCCGCCGTATCCGTGCTGACGGCGCAGTGTCACCCTCCCGGTGTCGGGAAGCGGCGGCCGGATCTCGGGGTCGAGCGTCGTCCCGATCCTGCCGTCGGCGAGGATGACGCCCACCCGGAGTTCCTCGGTGATGCCACCCACGGCGAGCAGAATGGCCCGTTGGCCGACCGGACCGTTTCCGATCCGCCGTCGGGCCACGGCCAGTTCGAGTGTGACGCCGCTGGGCCACACGGAGAAGCCGGTGAGCAGCACTTTGGCGAACTCGCCCGCACCGAGCAGCCGCCTGTCGGGCACCACGGCGGGCAGGTACCAGTCACTCGGCACCGAGCCCGGATCGTGTTCCGTCACCGGTCCGAGTTCCCGGAACTCCGGCCCAGGTTCGGGCGGCGGCTCCGGCGGTCTCAAGAGCGCGTCGAAGAAGCCCATCGTGTCTCCCAGGGTGGACGTCGTCCCGGAGCGTTCCGTCGGGCCGTACCCGACGGTTGCACGGTAGATCCGAGGTCTGACGTCCGACCGCATGCCCGTGGTCGAACGGCCCCCGCCGACAGGGTGGTTGTCGGCATCCGGGCGGCCGCGCCGCAAGCCCGACGGCGGTTCACCGTCGCTGCCGGGGACGGCGAGGACCGTACCCGAACCGAACACACCTCGTCGAGCTCGCCCACGTCGGTGCGCCCGGTCGCTGCCTTCTGCGTCTCACGGACGCCGAACACGATCAGGCCTCCGCCGCTGTTGGCCATGGCCGCGACGTCCTTGGGGAAGTCCGTCTGCGGGAGACCTTTCGCCGGGGGCAGCTCCGACTTCCAGTCCAGGTCGTCGGTCTCCGTCACGCCGGCCGCGACGGCCGCGTCCAGCATGTCGTTTGTCAACGGGCCCGGTGGACGACCGAGAACGCGATGCAATGCGGTGAAGACCATGCCCGGATCCTACGAAGTGCAGGTGCATGGTGCGTCGCCACCCACCGCATGCCGGGGACTGGAGCCAGGGCGCGAGGGACCCCGATCCGGACCTCGGATTCACCATCGATCCCACCGCACCCGTCTCCGCCGCCGAACACGCACAGCGGCTCTCGCTGCGCGACTTGCCTACACGAGCCCCCGCTTCCCGGCCGACGTGCGCGACGACTCCGCCCGCGCCGCACACACCCACCCCGACGTCGTGATCCTGCCCACCACCTTCGGCGCGGTGGAACGCACACCCACCGGATGGACACCCGTGTGGGGTGGCTTCGCCACCCCACACGGCGTCCGCCGCAGCCTGCACATCGCCCTCACACAGGGGTGGCCGCTGCTCCACGACCTCGACGAAGACGCCCGCGCCGCCTACGCCCGCGTCGCCGGCGAATTCCGCGCGGCCGCCCGAGCGAACGAATTGCGCGTCCGGGACCGGCATCTGCTCGTGGTGCGGATCTGCCGGATGCTGCGCGTGGGCCCGGACGGTCCCGAACTGCGAGGTCGTTGGCGGGATGCCGGTACGCGAGTTCCGATTGTCCGCGGGGCGGCGGCACTACTCGGGCTGGTACTGGGCGGCGACGAACCGCGGTTTGGTGGCCTATGAGAGCCGCTTGGAACTCGCGAGGATCTTGCCGGCCGACTTCGATCCGTCGGTGACGGCGATCGCAGCTCGGTCTCTCCAACTGGTTCGCCCCGATGGGGACAGCGCCGCGAGGTCGATCAGCGGGCAGGGCACGTACGCGAGGTCCTGAGCGGTTTCCGCAGCGGTTTTGCCGAGGCGGCGGCCGACGGCGAGCCTCGCCCGCAGTTCTCCTTGGTGTTGAAGCTGTCCGAACGCGTCGAGGCGAAGGCCGCGGCGGGGCTCGGTCTGGCCGGAGCGGTCGGGTTCTACGGGCCTCCACGGTTCTTCGGCGACCGCGCGGCGGCGCTGGATGCTCCGCTGCTGATGCTGCCGGCCGGCGACGACGTGACCACCACACCTGCCGAATTTCGAGGCTTTGACCGACGAGTTCGACCGTGCGGGCAAGCCGTACGACGTGCACGTCTACCCGGACGCGCCGCATTCGTTCTTCGACGCGGCTTTCGCGGAGTGGGAGAACGCGTGCGCGGACGCTTGGCACCGGGTCCTGGCTTTCCTCGACCGCCACTCCGTCGGTGTGGACGGGCGGCGTGGCCGCCGCGGGCGAGCCGGGGGCGGCAGACGGCGCCGAGGGGGGCACGCGGTACGCACGAGGGCTCGCACGCCAGGCGGAACTCGGCGCCGCAGAGGGGGATCCACGAGCCCGCGCGTACGCCGCACTCGCCGACGTCGCGCCGACCTGCCTCGCCTGGCCGTCGAGTTCGCGTACGGTGACATCCACTCCCGCTCCGGCCTCGACGCAGCCTGTCGCGAACCGGTCGTCCTCGGCGGACTGATCGCCCTCGGTGACACTGAACGGCAGCTCGATCGAGGCCCACCTCGTGGCGGCGCTCCACGCCGGGCCGACCGCGCACGAGCTGGTCGAGGCGATCATGCAGGCGCTGCCGTACGCCGGGTTCCCGCGCGTGCTGTCGGCGATGTGGTTGGCACGCCGGGTCTTCGCGGCCCGGGACCTGCTGCCACCGTCCTGACTCGCCCTGACGCCGACCGTCCTGGCGCGCGCGACGTCAGGACGAGAAGGGCCTGCGGCGAAGTCCACGAAAAAGTCCTGCGAAAAAAATTCTGCGGAACCTGAGAGATTCCCCCGCCTCCCGCCACGTCCCCCGTGAACCGGCCGCACCCCGCGGCCGCCGTGCAGAACGGGACGCCCATGAACAGAAGACTGCCTGAAGCAAGTTCGACCCCTGACGCGGTCAGCGTGACAACCTCGCCCGTGCCCCACACGCGCTACGGGAGCACAGCAACCGGCCGTCGGCGCAGTGCGCCGCGCCGGCTGGTCGCGATCTGGGCGCTCACGCTGCTCGCGGCGCTGCTGTCGCCCGTGCCGTCCGCCCGCGCGTGGAGCGGGGTGGACTTCGCGCTGCCGGGCGCCGCCACCGCCGAGAACAGCACCATCACGTCGGTCGCGCGCGGATCCGGCCGGCTCGACGTGTTCTGGATCTCCTCCGACGGCGCCGTCAACACCGCCGCGTGGACCGACAGGACGTACCGCTGGGGCGGCGGCCAGGTCGCTCCGCCCGGCTCGGCCTCGCCCGGCACGTCGGCCGGTGGCTTGGCCGCCGTCGCCCGCAACCCCCAGCACCTCGACGTGTTCTGGATCCGCCCGGACGGCGGCGTCTCGACGTCCGCATGGGACGAGGCCGCACCCGCCTGGACCATGGCCCGGTCCATCGCGCCGTCCCGCGCCGCCCTTCCCGGCACGCTCGCCGCGGTCTCCCGCAACACCGATCAACTCGACGTCTTCTGGATCGGCCCGGACCGCGCCATCGGCACCACCGCCAAGCACTCCACCCAAGACTGGCTCAACCCGTGGCCCCTCACCGCACCCGCCACCGCGCAGTACCCGGCGGGCGCGCTGAGCGTGGTGTCCCGGGCGCGCGACCACCTGGACCTGTTCTGGGTCCGTCCCGACGGGGGTGTGTCCACCATGTGGTGGAACCCCAACGCGAACTGGCCGTCGCGGTCGATCGCCCCGGCGGGCCACGTCCGGATCAGCGACCGTACGACCGTCCGCCGCGCCGCATTGACGGCGGTCTCCCGTCGCCCCGACCACCTCGACGTGTTCTGGATCGGCCCGGACGGCGGCATCGGCACCACCGCGTGGAACCCCGGCGCCAACTGGCCCGCACCCTGGCCGATCGCCTGGCCCGGCGCCGCGCAATCCGGGTCGCTGGCGGCCGCCAGCCGCTCCCCGGGCCGGCTCGACGTCGCGTGGCTGGCCGCGGACAACCGCGTCCAGTCCCTCGGGTACGACGAACGCGTGCCCGGCGGCTGGGGTTTGACCGACGCCACCCCCGCGCAGCGCGCGCTGCCCGGCGCGTTGACCATGGTCTCGCGGCGCGCCGATGTGCTGGACGTGTTCTGGGTCAAGCCGGACCGCACGATCGGCACCACGTGGCGTACCACCGAACGCATTCGCGTCCACGTCAAGGCCGTCAACGTGCCGCTCGACCACGAGCTGGTCCGCAGCCAGATCGCGGACATGGCGTTCCTCTACGGCCGGGTCGAGATCGGCGTCGAGCTGGTCAGCACCGAGCAGATCACCATCCCGGGCCTGAACACCGTGAAGGTCGGCCTCTGCAACGAAACCCTGGCACCGGCCACGCCAGACCAGAACACCCTGGCGAACCACCGCACAGGTGCCGGTCCCAAGGACATCGTCATCTACATCGTCCCCCAGATCGAACACGACGAGCTGGGCCACATCGACGGATGCGGCACCCACCCGGTCGGCAAGCCGGGCGCGGTCGTCGCGCCGTACAACATGCGCTGGCTGCACGCCCACGAAGTCGGACACGTGCTCGACCTGCAACACCCCGCCCCGCGCGACGACGACAAGACGACGCTGATGACCGGGCTCGGACTGATCGATCTGTGGAAGAACCCGCCCGACATCACCGCCCGCGAGAAGGCGACCATGTTCGCCGGCCCGCTGACGATCCTCTGACCGACCCCCACCACATCCTCCGACCACCCGAGACCGGAACGTACGGGCGCGCCCGGCCTGCCACTTGCAGCCGGCCGGGCGCGGCGTCCGAACCGCCCTTTATTGCCCGCGTTCTCGGGCAGATCGTCCGGCTGCTCTCATCACGCAGCTCAAGCGCCTCGAAACCGACATCGGCAGCGCGCTCGTCAACCGCCAACAAAAACGCAAGAACAGCACGCCGATGACCCCGACCGCACGGGGCACCGCACTCCTCACGGGCCTGGCCCTCGACCTCGACCGGGAACACCAGGCCCAGCGGCAGCGCGCCGAACGGCATCGCCAACAACAGCAACAGTGGCATCGGCGGCCGCCGACGCTCGCCGAACCGGACCGGGGACGCGGGTTCTCCCTGTAGGGGGCGAGGGGCCGCCGTCCCCGGACGACATCCGCAGGGGGAAGTAGTGCGCGCCGCCGACGCCCCTCCCGACGGTGCGTTTGTCCTGGTCACAGGCCCGGAAGAGGCCTCGTCGGCCGCCTGGGCCAAGCAGCACGAAAAGCAACAGGTACGGCAACAGGAAACGCCACAGGGAACGCCACAGGTACGGCAACAGGAAAGGCAACCCCGCCGCCGCAGCGATGAAAACGAGGCACCCCTATACAGGCTGCGCGCCCTGGAGCGTGCACAAAGCGCGCCGGCCTGCGGTCCGGCCGGTGGCAGGGGCGTCGTTTCCCAGCACGATGGGGCAGGCGACACCCCAGGCGACGGGGGGAACGATGCCCCGCCCGACACCGGCCCGGCCGCACGGCGGCATGGCCGGCCGGGTGTTCGGGTACTGGGGGCGGGGTCCGGGTCGCGGGCGTCTTCGCGCGGCTTCGCCCCAGCCGGCGCGAGCGGGTGGCGTACCCGACCCGGACCACGAACACGGTGATGATGTCGACGCGTTGCGAAACGTGGTCGTCGCCGCAGCCGGAGCGGAGCGCAGGCGAGGCCCGGAGCCTGGACCGGTGGTCGCCGGCTTCGAGGGCGGTTCCGGACGGACCCGGACGCGGAGGATCTGTTCGGCGTGGATCGGTTCGGTCCGACGACGATGACCCTCCTGGCCGGGTCGCCCGCATAGTGGGTGCGGTCCGTGCGTCCGGCCTCGTGCGCTGCACGCCGTGAGGTCGCCGGACGACGCCCCGCCCGGCTCCCGCCCCGTTACACCTGGCCGGGCATGCGCCGGGTGCCCTCGGCGACACCCGCCTTCCACACCTGACGGCGGTCGTTCGTGGCGCAAACGGGTGGTCGCGGGACCGTTGCCGTGCTCTTCGCCGCCCTCGAGGGAATGCTTCCTGTGCGAGGCGAACGCTGGGCCCCCTGCCGGACCATGGTCTCCTCGCAGCGGGCCGCCCCCCACCCGGCCGAAAGGCCGGACAGGGGGCGGCGCACCACCGGAGGGGCGGTCCCGTAGGGCGGGACCGGCCGTCAGTCCTTCGCGATGGCGATACCGAGGAAGATCCCCACCAGCAGCGCGACACTGCCGGCGGTCATCACCGCCCACGTCCCGCTCTGCGTCGCGGCGAACGTCGACGTCATCCCCGCCTGCGCCGCCGCCTGCGTGGACTGGGCCCCGGCCATGGCCGCCTCCTGAACGGCCAGACCCGTCTCCAACGTCTGGATCCTGCTCTCCAGCTCCGACTGCTCCATCGTTCGATACCTCTCTCACGGTGCGCCGGCCGATCCGACACCACCGTTCCCCGGTTCCCCGCCACGCCGCCACTGCCGCACCGGGCGCGGTCGGTGCACCCGTTTGCCGGTGATCTCCGCCCGTCTGGGGCCGGCCGCCGGACCCGATAAGCTCCCCCACTCCGAGGCGACGGCTACAGCTCGATGTCCTCGGCCGAGGCTTATCCCGCGCCGGCTCATCCGCCCGATCCGCGAGTACCACCACGACCGTCTCCGGGACGACGCCACCATCCTGCTCCTGCAATGGCACAGCGCCGGCACCTGACCGCCCCTGACCGGGGAGCACCCCGCTTTCGGCAGGTGTGCCCGCTGCGCGGGATCAGACCGCGGCGAGGACGTCCACCAGCATCAGACGCGAACCCCCGCGCCCCACCCGCCGCACGTACCGCGTCGCCGCCGGCTCCCACCCGCGCGCCGACGAGCACAACGCGCCGACCCGCCGCCGCACCCACACCTGCGATCGAGGCGGTCGGGCTCCTCGGCGGGCCGCAGCCAAGCCCGCCCGGCGTCCGCGATGAAAGACCGCACGAATCGAGGCGGTCGCGGATCGGGCGCGCACCGGCACCGGGGCGCCCGCCCTCGCCGGGGCGGGGCCGTCGATCTCGGCCCAGACGGTCTTGCCGCCCCGATGCTTCCTGACGCCCCAGCCAGTGGTGAGCGTGTCGAGGATGTGCAGGCCGAAGCCGCCCTCGTGTTCGGCGCCGGTGTCGCGCCGGGTCGGCATGCGGGGATCGGTGTCGGTGACCGACAACCGCGCCCCGCGCCGGGTCCTGCGCACGGACAGGACCATGTCTCCGTCGGTGTGCAGTTGTGCGTTGGTCAACAGTTCCGACAGGACCAGGACGGCCGCGGCCACGCGGTCCTCGTCCCAACCCCAGTCGGCGAGGGTGGCTCCCACAGCCGTGCGGGCTCGGGCGGAAGCCCCGGTTCGTCGTGGCACGCGCCACCGGACGAGGGAACGACGACGTCGAGGCATGACCTTCCTCACAGGCACGTGGACGGACGGCGGACGGTATCGCGCGGCGACCTCGGCACACGGGCACGGGCACGGAACGACTCGCCCGCGTCCTCGTCCGGACGGTCCACCGGCCCGGGATCGGAGCGGCAGACCACGAATCCACCACAGGGGCCGTGACCTGCCCATTCGTACACCACGGGCGGTCCTTTCCCGAGGCCGACGCCGCCGTGCCCGCACACCTGCCCAACGACCCGCGCCTCAAGCGTCACCGATCGAGTGATCGGCGCTCGGCGCCGTGAACGCCGCACCGGATGCCGACCCCGACGGGACGAGGTACGCGTCACTGCCGGAGGCGCGGAATCCGCCCCCGAACGGGTGTACATCCCGCGGCATGGGGCACAATGCTGCGGCCCACAGCCGGCCCGAAAGCAGGAGGACGCCGACATGAACCGCACCGCCGCGACCGCCTTCCCGGCCCCCGACGCGACCGCGACCGCCGCCGAGGGCGGCGGGCTCGCCGATCTGCCGATCGTCGACGACCCGGGCAGTGTCTCGGCGACCGACGCGCGGGCGATGTCGAAGGTCCTGTTCGACCGGCTGCGGGTGCTGGAGGAGGGCACGCACGAGTACCAGTACGTGCGCAACACCCTGATCGAACTCAACATCCCCCTGGTTCGCTTCGTCGCGGGACGCTTCCGCTCGCGCCCGGAGACCACCGAGGAGATGGTCCAGGTCGGCACCATCGGCCTGATCAAGGCCATCGACCGCTTCGACCCCACCTTCGACGTCGAGTTCCCCACCTTCGCCGTCCCCACCATCTCCGGCGAGATCAAGCGCTTCTTCCGCGACACCTCCTGGGCGGTGCACGTCCCGCGCCGCCTGCAGGAACTGCGCCTGGAACTGGCCAGGGCCCGCGACGCGTTCACCACCGAACACGACCGCGAACCCACCCCCGCCGAACTCGCCCACAGGCTCGGCATCGACGTCGAGGAAGTCGTCGAAGGCCTCACCGCCGCCGCCGGCTACACGGCCGCCTCGCTCGACGCCCCGGCCACAGACGACGGCCCCACCGAGGTCCACGCCTCGCGCGCCTCGTTCGTCGACCCCGGATACGACCTCGCCGAGAACCTGCACGCCCTCAAGCCCCTGATCGCGGCCCTGCCGCAGCGCGAACGCGACATCCTGTCCATGCGCTTCGGCCAGGACCTGACCCAGTCCCAGATCGGCGAGCGTCTGGGCATCTCCCAGATGCACGTCTCCCGCCTCCTGGCCCGCACCCTGACCGGACTGCGCACCCAACTCCTCGCCGACTGAACCCGATCGAGGAACGAGGACACCCGGGGAACGACCGCGTCACCTCGTTCGCGACCGCGCGTGGCGGACCCTCCCACGCAACGCATCGGCCGAGTCGTTCCGATGAATTTGGGCACCACCGCCCCGCTGCTGATCTGTCCGCGGATGACCGACGCGCTCGCCATCCCAACCGTCGGAAGGTGCCGCATGAGCACTCGGGAGAGCACGGAACACGCCGACGGCACCGACACGACGGCCCGGGGCGATGTGCAGGCCCGCAAGCAGCGCCTGCGTCGGCGACTGGAGCGCCTGCTCGGCATGGCGGCCACCGAAGGCAACGAACTCGTACCGCTGCGCAACGGTGATGCGATCTTCCCCGCCATGCTCGACGCGATACGCGGCGCCGAGCACACCATCGACATGATGACCTTCGTCTACTGGCGAGGTCGGATCGCCCGCGACTTCGCCGCCGCGCTCGCCGACCGGGCAAGGGCCGGCGTGCGAGTGAGACTGCTCCTCGACGGCTTCGGCGCCAAGGAGATCGAGCGGGATCTCCTCGACGTCATGGACGACGCCGGTGTCCAAGTGGCCTGGTTCCGCAAACCGTTGTGGCTGTCGCCGTTCAAACAGAACCACCGCTGCCACCGCAAGGCCCTCGTCGTCGACGAGCACACCGCCTTCACCGGCGGCGTCGGCATCGCCCAGGAGTGGTGCGGCGACGCCCGCAACCCCGACGAGTGGCGCGACACCCACGTCAAGGTCCGCGGCCCGGCCGTGGACGGGATCGCCGCCGCGTTCGCACAGAACTGGGCCGAATGCCACGACGAACTCTTCGACGACCGTGACCGCTTCACCGGACACGACCAGGTCGGGACCTCGATCGTCCAGGTCGTGCGCGGCTCGGCCGGCGTCGGATGGCAGGACATGCAGACCCTGATCCGCGTCATGCTCACCTCCGCCGAGCAACGTTTTCGCCTGGCCACCGCCTACTTCGCCCCGGACACCTACTTCATCGAATTGTTGTGCGCCACCGCCCGCCGCGGCGTCACGGTGGAAATCCTGCTCCCCGGCCCCCACACCGACCAACGTGCCTGTCAACTCGCCGGCCAGCACCACTACACCCGACTCCTCGAAGCGGGCGTGTCCATCCGCCAATACCAGCCGACCATGATGCACGCGAAGATCATGACCGTGGACGGGGTGGCGTCACTGATCGGCTCGACCAACTTCAACCGCCGCTCCATGGACCACGACGAGGAAGTCATGCTCGCCGTCCTGGACGAGGCATTCACCGCGGAACTCGACCGGGACTACGACGCGGACCTCCAACGCAGCGTGACCATCGACCCGGACCGCTGGCGGCATCGGGCCACCGGGCAACGCCTGCGGGAGGCGGCGGTCCTCCCCATCAGACGGTTCCTGTAGCCCCGGGTGGTTCGGCGAGGGTGAAGGGATGCGGGTGCCGGGTGCGTGGTGGGGGTCGACGGTGATGGTGCCGTTGTCGGTGAGCGCGAACCGCCACATCACGCCTCCATCGTCGTCCGGGTCGCCCCGCCGCCCGTCCGCCCGGTCACGGGCGGGCGGCGGCTGGACCGGCTCAGCCGCACGTTGGTGGTGGTCAGCGTCGTGGTGGCCGCCGCGATCGGTGTACTCGGCGCGGTGATCACCCTCGCGCCGCTGAGGCACACCGCCGGCGCGACCTCGGGCCCGGCCGTGTCGAGTTCCCGTCCACGGGCGGGCTCATGGGCTGTCGGCCGATGTCGAATGGCACCGCCGTCACGTTGGAGGCGATACAGCCACGGGTCCACGCGCGGTCACGTGGTCGCCGGCCACCTGGGCCCGGTGTCGGGGTCGTAGGCCCACACGAACTGCGTGTCGCGCGTGACGGTCATCCCGTGGTCGAACAATGCCGGGGCACCGGCGGCGATCCATCGGTCCCAGGCCGTCTCCAGCTCGTCGCCCAGCCGGCGCGAGCCGCCCTGGTACAGCGTCGTTGTGCCGTCGGCGGACGCGGAATACACGGCCCAGGAGGCGTCTCCGTCGTGGATCCACGCGTTCACGCCGTCGGCGTCGCGGGCGGCGTGCACCCGCACCTCGGGCAGCGCGACACGCAATGCGAACAACAGATGCGCGTCGTCGCACAACGACGCGAGATCCCGAACGACGCCGCGATCCTCCCCGGCCGCCGCGTCGCCGCGCACATCGGCGAACCGGCGCTCACCCGGGGTACCGCGGGCGGGCATGAACGTGGCAAGCCCCTGGACCCACCCGCTCGCCGAACATCCGTCCTCGGCGACGGTCAACGCGACATGACCCAACCGCCCCCACGGCGTGACCACGCGAGCCCCGGGGCGGGCCTGCGCGATCCACGCCCACGGCACCCGCTCCACCGCGTAGGTCGAGATCACCCGGTCCCACCGCTTCGAGGCCGCGGCACACCGGCGACTCCGACCCCGAGAGCGTGCCCGCCCGCTCCGGCGGTCGCCGGACCGCGGTGGAGTCGACCGGTGTCGAATTGGGCGAAACGCTGCCGACGGCCCGGTCGGGTGAGCACACTGGTTCGTAGCGGCTCGACGGTTGGGGGAACCGACATGGCTGGTGTGCTGTACGGGTTGGTGGTCCTGGTGCTCGGTGGCGCGGCCTTCGGCGCTTGGGTGCTGAGCCGCACGCATCGGCGGGTCCGGTCGGAGGACCAGCGCTGGCGGCAGGCCGACGCAGTCGCCGTCGGTCTGCGGACGCTCGACGAGGT
Source organism: Embleya sp. L77 (assembly GCF_055557415.1). Lineage (NCBI taxonomy): Bacteria > Bacillati > Actinomycetota > Actinomycetes > Kitasatosporales > Streptomycetaceae > Embleya > Embleya sp. L77. The sequence continues at coordinate 250,975 of NZ_CM145710.1, read as the reverse complement.
CGATGCGATGACCGGCGCGCAGTTCGAGGAACTGGTCGCCGGGCTGTGCCGCCGGGACGGGTTCACCGAGGTACGCCGGGTCGGCGGCGCCGGCGACAACGGAGCGGACGTGCTGTGCCGCTTTCCCGACGGCCGCACAGCGGTGATCCAGTGCAAGCGCTACACCACCAAGAGCCGGATCCCCCCGCGAGAAATGCGTGATCTGTTGGGCGCGAAGGCGCACTTCGGGGCCGACGTCGCGGTCTTCGTGACCACCACCGGGTTCACCAAACAGTCGACCGAGTTCGCTGTCGCCAACGGCATCCTGGCCATCCACCGCGACTTCTTCGGGCTGTGGAACAAGGGCACCCCGCTCGAATCGATCGCTGGCCTCAACGGCTTTGGCCAGGGCCCCACGCGCAAACCCCGCCCCAAGCCCCCGACCACGCACTGACGCCCACCGTCGTACGCCTCCGGCGGTGCGGCCGCCTCCGCCGGCGACAGCGGCTCCCGGACACAGGGCTCGCTGTGTGCTGCGGAACGTCGTCCGGCCCCTGGACCAGCGGGTCATCCAGGCGGGAGGCCTCCTCTGCGGCGTTCGCGGGCGATGGAGCTGAAGGATGAAGCTGAACTCGTGTGTGAGGGCGCATGCTGTGGCGAGGTCGTCGCACAACCCGCAGGAGCTCCGGGACGCGGGCACCGAGCTCGTGCGCCTGCGTGCCGAGGCACACCGCGAGAACGCCGGCGAGTGACCTGCCCCGGCACCCGGTATGCGGCGCCCGCGCATTGAGGGCGAACAGGGCCCGGTGTGGAACCCCACCCGCCGCCGGCCCGGGATCTGGGAACGCACCGAACTCGTCGCCGGCGTCCCGGCCCCGGTCTGCGTGGACCTGCTCGTCCCGGCCGGCCTCGCCGGCCGCAAAGGCAACGGCGCCAACGTCGCGGGCCACGGCCGCTGGGCGGCCCACCAAGTCCCCGGCCAGGAACCGGTCCTCGTCGACAACGACCCGATGACCGTCACCAGCCACACCCCGGCACCGACCCCCGTTGCATCCCGGTCAAGGTTGCCGGCCCCGCCGCCCTGCTCTGCTCCAAAGCCACCAAGATCGCCGAACGCCTCGCCACCCCCGACCGGCTCCGCGACAAGGACGCCGGCGACATTGTCCAACTCATGGTCGCAACCGACCCCGACGACGTGGCCGCCCGCTGCAAGCGCATCCTCGAACACCCCGACAGCGCCGACGCCGCCCGCACCGGACTGGCCCACCTGCGCACGCTGTTTGCGGCCCCTCGTAGCCCCGGAGTGGAAATGGCCGTCGCCGCCCTCGCCGGCTCCATGCCCGCCACGCGCATCCGCGCCACCGCGACCGCCTTCACCGCCGAACTCCCCACCCCCGGCTGAACGGCCCAGGGCACCACCGCCAAGGACGGCCGCTCGGCGACCGGATGGCTCCACGGCCTCGCCCAATTCATGAATGCCCGCGACACCCCTACCCACCGCCAGGTCCGGGCCGACCGCGACCCTGGCCACGAACACCCCCTCACCCACTGCACATTCGCACCTGGGATCAGGTGGGAACCAGGGCGCTCGCGGCGTAGTCGATGCCGTAGTACCGCGCGTACAGCGACCCTTCGAGCAGTGCCGCGGCGGCCGGGGCAGGCGGGGCAGGCGGTGCTGCTCGTCCAGGCGTCACCGCGAGGTCGGGCTCTCGATCCGGTCTACTCGACCGGGGCGGGCGGCCCTGTCTTCCGCCGCCGAGCGCGCAGGTCGACGCTTTCGGCCAGGACGCGGACGTTGCTGAGGATGCGGTCCTGCTCGGGCAGGCACATCGCCGCGCGCGCTCGACCCGACCTTGCGGGACACCGGGCCCGCACCGCCGCGACGAGGGCCGAACGCTTTCTCGCCTCGATCGGCCGGTCCGCGTTGGCCGCAGTCCTGATCGCCTACCGTCGCGCCGGAACAACGACTAATATCGACAGCGACATCGCGTGTCGGTCACCGACTGGGTGAGGCATGGAGGTGTTGGGAGGTGCCCTCGGAGGCATTCCTTGTCAGTCGAGTTGAACCACACGATCGTCCATGCCCGGGACAACCGGGAGTCTGCCGAGTTCTTCGCGGACCTGCTGGGCCTCGAGATCACCGCAGAGTGGGGCCCCTTCATCGCGGTCGACCTGAGTAATGGCGTCACGCTGGACTTCGCCACGATCCCCGCAGACGAAATCGCTCCGCAGCACTACGCTTTCCTGGTCTCCGAGGCGGAGTTCGATGCGGCATACCAGCGGATCACACAGCGCGGTATCGAGCACTACGCCGACCCGCACCGGCAACACCCCGGCGCGATCAATCACAACGACGGCGGTCGCGGCGTGTACTTCATGGACCCGGTTGGCCACGCCATGGAACTCATCACCGTGCCGTACGGCGGCCGGCCGTCGTAGGCACATGCGCTGAGGGCTGCACCCTGTGTCGGGTGGCAGCCCTCAACTGCTGCTTGGGCCGAGGAACCAGCACCTGCTGCATCGGCGGAGACCCCGACCGGGTCTTGACGCCTACTCCTTCCGGACGATCGGGAGACCATCGCCCATGTCCACGATGGAAAAGTCGGCAAAGGCCGAGGGGGCATCCTGCCGGACGGCGCGAAGTACGGCCGCACTTACCTTTCGCATCTCGCTGTCCCCGGTGATCGATCCCCTGACTTCCAGGAAGTGGCGGAGCGCACGGGCGTTGGCGGAGACCATGATCGCCGTTTCCTCGCTCTCGGGCAGAACGCTTCGCCCGGCCGACCGGATAGCTCGCAGCCGTTCGCGACGGCCTACGGTCCTTTCGGTATCCGCGGCGGTCAAAGCGTCTACGATCTCGCCGTAGACGGCCTTGGAGTGGGTTACAGCCGACTCCCACTTCGCCAGCAGTTCGGGATGGTCCTTGAGTTCCTCGGGTACCAGGGCGCGGGCCAGACGCTCATCGTGATACTGCTGGGACAACTGGCTGTACGACCATCCCGGCCGATGCCGGACGAGCTGATGCGTGAAGGCCCGTGTCACCCCCGTGAGCAGCAGAGTCCAGGCGGCGTGCTCGAGGACGCTTTCGTGCCCCTGCGCAATCAGATTGGCGATGTACTCCTCGTTGGTTTTTGGAGATTGCCGGTCGCCGAAGGACATGTAGCAGATCCGGCCGGCGAGTTCGACGAGGGAGTCGCCCGAGGCCTGCGTGGACCGACGCCATGAGGATGCCTCGGCTTCGAGGAAGCGGAGGACCTCCCCGTGGTCGAGCGAGGGCCGGGCGATGACGTAGACCCTGGGGCCACCAGCGTCAGCGGGCACCGGGGGCTCCTTGCGTCGAAGTGGGTTGCGGCAGCAGGCGTTGCAGGTCGTTCAGCTGCTGTTGCACGACCGCTACCTCGCGTTTGAGGTCCGTGACCTGTTTCGCGTGGTCCCACTTGGTTTGGAAGTAGTTGGAAGCGACAACGCCGCAGACGGTGACCAGGACCAGAAGCCCCGTGACCACGAACGTCGCCTTGGCCAACGTCTTTCGAGCTTCTGCGCGGGCACGTTTCTTTACGTCGAGGAAGTCTGCCGACAGGCGGCTGATCGCCTCCGACTCGGTCGCGGGCTGTGCGAGACCGTCGGTGGTGACCTTCTGGGGATTGCGGCGTCGCCAGGAACCGAGGCTTCGCTGTGTCAGGCGCATGAGCAACAGGGTGGCGAGGTTGTCGCCTGCGCTGAGGTCGACCGACTCCCGGCCCATGTTGATGACGGCAACTTCCAGATGCCCTTCGTATCCGGGGTCGACGTGACCAGGGTTGAGCAACATGACACCGATCGCGGCGATGCGGTTGACCGGCAGGAGCACGCCCCCGAGATCGTCGGGAAGTGCGATGCGTTCTGCGAGCCGGATCACGGCAGTCTCCCCGGTCTTGAGGATCTTGGATCCCAGGGGTTGGCCCGGGTTCAATCTCCCCACCGAGACCCACCCCCGATTGCGTGCAGGGACGAAGATCTGTCCAACGGTCATGTCGACCGACGCGGCTTGGATAGCGGAGTTCTTGCTGTCCGGGGCGAAGACCGCTGGCCGGCTGGTGTCCCAGAGACTGTCGTCGGCACCGTAAATCCGCAGGGATCCGCCATCAATCCGAGTCTTGATCTCCCCATCGGACAGCATCACGTCCAGTACTCCCTGGTCTGCGTGGCCAAAGGTGACGCGAGCATCCCAAAAAGATATCCAAAATGGGATGATAGACCCACTTTGCCGCCTTCGTTCATCCGTTCGGCCGAGAACGGCCCTTCCAAGATTTTCGTAGTGGGTGATCGAGTACGTCGAATGGTGAGACGCGACAGCACCGTTGGTAGAGCGGTCCTGCGACGTAGGCCGCCTCGATGAGTACGACAGCAGGTTCGGGATCACCGCCGAGCTGCCCCTCTCGGAATGGGAAGGCCACGACGCCGAACAACTCACCTCCGAGGAGTTCGAGGAAGTCTGGGGCCCTGCCCGCCGGCAGATCGCATCCCGGCCCAGCTGACCTCTCGGCCCCGCGGGGACTTCTTGGCATCATCGCGACATGACCCCGAGCCTTCCCCGCACTGTCCGAGCCGTCGACACCGCTCAGTTCTTGGGCCTGGGCCAGGAGGCCGCCATGCACAGCTTCAGCCGGCGTCTCCCGGTCGACATCCACGGGGTATTTCGGGCTCTGGAAGCAGACATGCGTCGGAGCGGCGGCAATTATGCCGATACCGCAGTGGCTCTCGCTGACGTTGTTGAAAACAGGCCGCCGGACCGGCCGCGCTCGAAGACGGCCGAGTCCGGGCAACGGCACCCGATGCGCCTCGAGCGACGCCGAGTCGGACGGTCGGTCGCCGGGTCAGGGGCGGGCGGGAGTTCCCCGGCGGATGGTGTCGACCATGGCGCGTACCGTCGGGATGTCGGCGTCCTCGGCGTCGACGTTGACAAGGTGGTGGTCGTCGGCCCACCGGCACGACGCGTGGGCACGCCGCGGCGCGAGGCCCGGCTCGCGGGGAGGACCGTCGGGCGAGGAGTCGCACAGGATGCGGCCGCCGTCGGCAGCCTGTGCCAGGCGCTCGTCGCCCGGTTCGACCCGGTCCTCGTCTTGGGACCGTTTCTTTTCGAGGATTCGGGAGACCCAGGCCGCGGGCGAGGACTTGCCGGGCTCCGCGGTGATCGCCACGACGTACCTCGGCCCGGCCGGGCCCGCCGGGCCGTGGTAGTAACCGCCCTGCCGGTCCCGGAAGTCGGTGTAGCCCAGGAATTCCATGCTTTCTCCCAGGTGCGTCACGGGCGGCGTCGAGTCGCCGGGGGTTCCCCGGTGCCGCCGCCGTCCGGGCGCCGATGATCGGCGCCCCGCCCGTCCGCCACGATCCGCACGGCCGACCCCAACGTCGGCGGGAGGTCCGCGAGTGGACGCGACCCTCCCATGTCCCCGGCCCCCGCGCAGCCGGACACGACCAGTGCGACCGCCACGACACCGAGGGGACCGACCTTCGGGGACCACCGCACGTCCGAACCTCCGGGAAAGGTCGGGGACTTCTCTCTCTGGTTCCCTCACCGTAGGCGCGGGCCGACGGCCGGCGCCCGAGTACCCGTACTCATGTGGACAGGGCCGGCGTGCCGGTGCCGGATCGGACTGCGGTGAGGACGCCCGTCGGCATCGGACACGAGCCCCGCCGCGGGCGCCTCGGCCGCCGCACGTACCGCGTCAACGCCCGCGTCCACGCGCGCATCGACGAAGTGGCCTCGCCGACCCGACGCCCCGCCGACACCACCGGTCGAGACGATCGGGCTCCTCGACGGGCCGCAGCCAGGAGAGCCGTTGCCGTTCGGCGTCCGTGGTGAAGGGGGTTGCGTTTGCTCGCCGTCGTCGGCGGTTCGGCCGTCGGTGTCGTCGAGGTCGATCGCCCGCGCCCAGGTTTTGGGTCCGCTGGGGGCGGGTGTGGCGAGCATGTCCAGGACGCGGGCGTCGTGCGCGGCCAGGGCGTGGAGGGTGCCCACGAGGGAGTGGTAGCTGGAGACGATTTGCGGGCTCGGTGTCGGAGAGTGGCGTCCTGTGGCGCTGTCCGGGCCTCTCGTGGTGGCCGTGGAGGGCCGGTTCGATGCGCCTGCGGTGCTTCGAGTCGAGGTCAGATCGCGAACCACGCGGGCCCGCTGTAACGGGGTACGACTGCGTTCGCCTCGAATTTGCCGGTGATCTCGTTGCCGAGAGTGCGGTGCTCGGGGCCCAGGGTCACCTCGACACGGTTTTCCATGACGTCGACGTACGCACCGTAAGTGGCATCACCGTATGCCTCCCGGACGGCCTGTTCGATGGCGTTCAACCGGGCGAGGGTGAACCGACACGCGACGATCCGAAGGCGGTTCGGATCCCCGACGAGCGCCGCGACCTCCGGCTCCGTCGCGACGTGACGGCCCGTCAGGCCCAGGACGACCCTCGCGACCACGGCCGGGCTCTCCTCGGTCGGCACCTCGTGCCACACGCCCGCGTAGATGTCCGCATGATCCGTCCCCCAGGCCTCCAACGCGTCGTACGCGTCGTCCAGCATCTGCTCCATCGCGGCTTCGTCCCCGAGCGAACCGTCACGGCAACGACAGGATTCTCCATGCCGACGCATCACACTTCTCCCTCTCCGGTTCCACTCGACGGCGTCCGCATCCGAGGTTCGCCGATGCCCGACCGCAGGGCCGGCAACGCTTCGGTGGTCGTGCGGAGTCGGACCATACAAGAATGCCGTTTCCGAACCCGGTGGTCACGCGAAACCTCGCGGAACCGGGGCGGGTAGCGCAGCTGACCGATTCCCGTCGGCGGTCGGCGCCACGTCGCGGGGGGACCGCTGTCACGGTGACGGGCGCGGTGGGCCTGCCCCCTGTCGGGTACGTCGTCTCGAGAGGCTGTCGCGGTGGTACGTTCACCGCGGTCGGCCACGCACGTGACCGACGAGTGCTATGAGTCGGTGACCATCGACGCGATCCTGTCCATCGACGGTCCGGGAGCCCGGATCGAGGGCAACTTTTCAGGCTTCCGGCGAAGACCGGCGAACAGGCTCGCATGACGGCTGCGCCCCGGAGTTCCTGCTCGGTTTTCCTGCCGGGCGCGTCGAAGCTCGGGGTACGGGTTACCGCTTCGGGTGATCCGCTTCCCCGGGACGGCACGGCCCGGCAAGGAAGGGCCGTCCCGGGGAACCGAGACATCGACCTAGGCCGTGTCCGGTGGATCTTGGTGGATGAGGTCGCGTCGTCTGGTGCCGTGGCTCGGCGTGCCGGAGAAGCAGCCGCATAGTGGTTCTATTCGGCTGTTTCTCCGGTGCGGCGAGACGCGGTACCAGGCGGCGCGGCCCCGCCAAGATCCGCCGGACACGGCCTAGAGCGTGTCCTGCGGATCATCTGATCGTTGTACTAATCGTGGATGGTCGGGGTGATTTGACGGATGAGGAGTGGGAGTGGCTGCGGCCGCTCCTGCCCGAGGTGGGTCGTCGGGGTGGTCGGTGGCGTGATCACCGGCAGGTGATCGACGGTGTGCTGTTCCGGACTCGGACGGGGACGCAGTGGCGTGATCTGCCGGAGCGGTTCGGGCCGTGGAAGACGGTGCACGAGCGGCATCGCCGCTGGTCCGCGGACGGCACGTGGGAGCGATTGCTGAGCGCGATCCAGACGAGGGCCGATGCGGCGGGCGGCATCGACTGGGACGTCTCGGTCGACTCCTCGACGGTGCGCGCGCACCCCCATGCGGCGGGTGCGCGGGTCGCCCCGCCGCCGATCCCGGCCAAAAAGGGGGCCCGGAATCGGACCGGGCGGGACGCGTCGGTGTTGCGGGGCCTGGCCGACCGCCTGGCGGAGGTGGTGAGGCGGGCGAGCAACTGGGCCGGTCCCGAGGCGGGTTCACCACCAAGGTCCATCTGTGCGCCGACGGGAGATGCCGTCTGCTGTCCGTCGTCCTGACACCCGGCCAATGGGGCGACAGTCCGCAGTTCGAGGCCGTGTTGGAAGGTGTCCGGGTACCGCGGGTCGGGCCGGGCAGGCCCCGTACCCGACCCGACAGCGTCAGCGCCGACAAGGCCCACAGTTCCCGGGACATCCGCCGCCACCTGCGGCGACGCAGGATTCGGCACACCATCCCCGAACCCGACGACCAGATCGCCAACCGTCGCAGGCGCGGCTCCGCCGGAGGACGACCCACCGGATTCGACGAGGAACGCTACAGGAAACGCAACGTCGTCGAGCGCGCCATCGGCCGCCTGAAACAGTTCCGCGGCGTGGCGACCCGCTATGACAAACGCGGCTACGTCTTCCATGGCACCGTCATCTTCGCGGCCCTGATCATCTGGCTCCGCACATGATCCGCAGGACAGGGCCTAGCGGCGCTCCGTGGCGAGACCGGTGTTCAGCAGGCGCACGCCGGGGTCGGCCAGGAGTTGGATGTAGTCCTTGTCGGTGGTCATGATGTCGACCGCGCTGCCGTCGGTGCGGGCGACGGTGGCCAGGGTGGCGATGACGTCGTCCGCCTCGCGGTCGTCCTGTTCGATCCACCGGACGCCGCTGTTGTCGAGGGCGTTCTTGATCAGGGAGAGGGATTCGATCAGGCCGGGCTCGGGGGCGGACCTACGGCGTTCGGGGCCGAAGTGGAGTTTCCTATTTTCAGGTTCGACTCCTCGTTGATTCAACTCTTGAGTCCCCTCCGGCCCGCGGAGACACCGGCGGGAGGGGACTGTTGCCTTTGCCGTCGACCAGTTGGCGCGAGCGGTGATGGCCGACGCACGTTCGGGGCTCGGTGCGCGTCAACTTTTCCGGCGGAAGCGGCAGGAGCGGCTGTCAGGTGATGGAGAGGGTGACCGTGCCGGCGGCGTTCTGCAGGCCCGGAGGGGCCAGGCATCGCGTCACGTCGGGCTGGACGTAGGCGAGGACGACGACGACGGACCTGCCATCGAATGCACCGCTGGTGACCGTGCCGCGGCCCGTGATGACGAGCTGCCCGAGCACGGTCGTGACGGTGAAGTTCAGGTTGAACGTGCTGGTCTCACCGGTGTTCCAGGTGATCACGTAGTCCGGGACGTTGCCGGCCAGGAACGGGTCGAGGCAGGACGTGGTATGGGTGTTCGGCCCGTCCTGGGCGGTGCCGGTGGTGATGTCCGGGCGGCTGATGGAGAGGCAGTTCGTGTAGTTCTGCACCACGGAGTTCGAGACCGGCGCCGGGGACAGCAGAAGTCCGGGGGTGAAGGTGACCGTGGAACTTCCGGCAGGGCAGGTGATGTCTGTGCCCGGTGCCGCCGCCGCTGCCTTGTCAGGGGTGACGCAGAACGAGATCACTGCCAGGCAGACCGCCACGAGTAGCAGCCTGAGCCTGGCGGACGTCGGAGGTGCGGAGGAAGAGGATAAGGTCGTTCGGATCGATATGGCGCCGTGGCTCATGCGGATCCCGCCCTTCGTCAGAACCGATGACCCGCACACCGTAAACGCCGGCAGCTCACCCATATCGCCTGGTTTACCAGATCCTGACTAAATCTTCACAGTTTACCGGCAACCGGATGCGTCGTTCGTTAAGTATGACTAGCTCATTATCAGTTTTCCTGCCATCCCAAGGATCATCTGCCGGGCGAGGTGCCACCCGGTGTCGACCTGGCGGATCAGCCAGTTCCCCTTGGTGGTAGCCGGTTGAACCCGCCGCGTCGCGATGATGCCCCAGTTCCATCGGGCCTTATCGTGACGAAAATGGCCTGATCACGAGTAGAAGGAACCGGCCCATCGGCGGAATGGCATGATGGGCCCATCCTCCGGATTGAGTTTCGGGTGCGGCAGATACGCCTTGTGCGCCCAAATCCGGTAGTCCATTTTGAGCTGCCGGTGCATGAATGCGAAAATCGGATACACGACGACAGGGGACAGTACGGGTAGTTTCACGGAGACCGTGAACCGGACGTCCAGGCGGGCATCATCGATTGGTGTCGCCAGCGTCCACACTCTGACAGCGAGACGAAGCTGCGGCTGAGTGATGAGAACGCGTAGGATCCCTAACCCGTCGAGCTCGAAATCATTGCCGAAGACGACGTGCCCAAAGCCGGGCAGAGTGTGGCGGGTGTCGACGCGGAAGGTACAGCGATGGCCGTCGAATACGAGGTTTTGGATATTTCCGTGGTTGCTAAATCCGTGGACGGTGGCCAGGTGCCCCGAATCGACGACGTTCTCCATACCGTCCTGCAAGAGTGCCGTGATGGTTTCTCTGCCCGTCACGTAATGGGAATACCCATCTCGGGAAACGGCAGCAGGTGGACTCCAGGCCGCGGAGGCTCCTCTTCCATGGTGCCAGGCCAGGACGAGACGGTTGGCCTCGGCAGTTGTCACAGTGTCGAGACGGGCACGCGGTGGAGTGCCATAGGGAGATGCGACACAGGATCCGTCGAGACCGAAGGAGAAACCATGGAAGGGGCAGACAATGTTCTCCCCCGCCACCCTTCCGCCGTATCCGAGGTGTGCTCCCAGATGGGGGCAGTGTGGTCGGGAGGCGCCAATCTTCCCGCTCCTTGTGCGCCACAGCACGAGGTCCTCGCCCATGAATTTCCGACGCAGTACGCCTCCGGGCTTGAGATCAGTACTGCAGGCCACCGCAAACCAGCCGTTCGGGTAGCCGAGCTCCTTCGGTATGGTCACAAGGACTCCAGTTTTTCGCGCCATTCCTGGCACATCGGGACCTCCGAAACGAGCGCTCCCGACTGATCGCGCATCGCAGGGCAGCGTCCGTACGTTCCAGGGCCGGGGGAATCCGCCGGCGACTGAGTCCGGGCGGTCGAATATCATGACCACTGTGCTCGCCAGTCGGGCACGCGGCGCTATTCACAGGTGCTCCGCCAACCGAGGTTGGCGGCCTGAGCATCCGGTCCTTCTTCCGCGTCGTGGCGGAAAAGCCACAGGAACTGGTTGGCCTCAACGGCAAGGTGCGCATCGCGCTGCTCCTGGGCGATGCCGTCGCCCTGGTGGAGGACGGCGGCCTGGCTTCGTGCTGCGCGCTGCACGGAATCGGTCCGTGGCCGACGGCGTGTCTCATAGCGGCGGAGAGCTGCGGGGACGGTGACGGTATTCGCGGTGCTCAGACACCGGGCGAGAACGGCTGCGTCTTCAATGGCCTGGTTGGCTCCTTGGGCAAGGGTGGGGAGCATGGGATGGGCCGCGTCGCCGAGAAGAGTAAGGCGGTCCAGACCGGTCCAGAAGGTGGGGTCTCGGTCGTGCAGTGGCCGGCAGTCGATGTCAGGGGCGGAGGCGAGGAGCGTGCGCACGTCCTCGTGCCAGCCTTCATAGGCGTGGGCGAGGTTTTCGGCGTCGGCCGAAGCGGGCCATGATTCAAGGGATCCGCCGTTGCAGGGAATCGTGGCGGAAAAGCTGATCCACGTTCCGCGGCGCACCGGGTAGGAGACGCAGTGCCGGCCGGGACCGAGCCAGGTGTTGATCTCCTGCCAGTCACACGAGCCGCTGGGCAGTGCATGGGCCGGTACGAGGCCTCGGCAGATTACGGATCCAGCGGGACGCAATGCGTCGCGAACGATGAGCGGGCGAGCCACTGAGTGGACACCGTCGGCGGCGACAAGCACATCGGCTCGGGCGTGGCGGCCGTCGTCGAATCCGATGCCCATGGTGTCGGCTGCGACATCGATCGCCTCACACCGTGCTGCCATCTGAAGGGTGCCAGGCAGGAGCAGGGCGATGAGCAGTTCGTGAAGATCTGCCCGGTGCAGTGTGTAGTACGGGGCACCGAACATGTTTCGGCACACCTCACGGATGGGGGTCCTGGCGAGCAGGGTGCCGTCCTGCCAGCGCCGCCGGTTCAGCGCGGCCGGTTCGGATGCGGTCTGCCGCAGTTGGTCGCCGGCACCCCATCGTGCCAGCAGGCGCGTCGCGTTGGGAGACAGTTGGATTCCCGCGCCGACTGGTCGGAAGGCGGCGGCTTGTTCATAGACACGGCACCGCGTGCCGGAGGCGGCAAGCGCGAGAGCGAGGGACAGGCCTCCGATCCCGCCTCCCAGCACGGCGATCCTCGGTTTCACGAGATGGCCTTGGCGACGGTGATAGCGGCGAAAACGAGCCCGCCGAATTGCCAGTTGCATGTGAAGACGGCGCCGCAGTCCGCTGGACGGTCGACCCTGACCCTGGTGACCTGCCATACCAGGTGAAGGAGCGCTGGCAATAGGAGCGCCAGGTACCAGAGGGTGAGATTCGCGAGCAGCCCCGCGGTGCCGAGCGTCAGCAGGGCGAGCGTGTAGAACAGGCTGATCCAGAGCCGTACACGGGATCCGAAGAGCACAGCGGTCGATTTGATCCCTGCTCGCTCGTCGTCGTCGCGGTCCTGGATCGCGTACACCGTGTCGTAGCCCAGGGTCCAGAAGATGCCGCCGAGGTACAGGGCGATGGCGGGTGCGGTGATGTCGTCCTCGGCCGCCAGCCAGGCCGCCGGCGCGAACCAGTTGATGAAAAGCGCCAACCACATCTGGGGCCAGTATGTGATGCGCTTCAGCCACGGGTACACGATCACGAGGGGAATGGCTGCCGAGGTGAACAGCATGGTGCTGACGTCGACAAGTGCCAGGAGCAACAGGAAGCCCAGAATCTGGAGCGCGGCGAAGACGGCTGCGCCTGACGGGGTCACCGCACCGGCTGCGAGGGGGCGGTTTGCCGTACGGGCCACCTGGGAGTCGAGTGAACGGTCGATCATGTCGTTGACGGTGCAGCCGGCCCCCCGGATGAGTACGGCGCCGACCGCGAAGACCGCCAGAAGGGTCGGGTCGGGTACGTCCGGCGCCGCGAGCGCAAGGGCCCACCAGCCGGGAAGCAGGCACAGCCCGATTCCGATGGGGGCGTGCAGCCTGGCGAGTTTGACGTAGGGCATGCAGGACAGTGCACTGCGGCGGACAAAGAACGCAGTCATGAGGCCCGGCCTGAGCGCAGCGCGGCCAGCGCAGACAGTTGAAACCGCTCTTGTATTGCGGCGAGCGTCACACCTTCACGTATTAAGTGGAGGTTGACGATCGTTGACTTTGCGGCTTTCACCTGGGTACGGGGGCCGAGGCGTGCGGCGCCGCCCACGAGGACGCGCTGGATTCCGTAGGCGTGCAGCACACGCCCGAGGCCTTGATCGGTGGCCTGCAGCGCGTGTTGTTCGTGGGGGGCGAGTCTGTCCAGGGCGACGAGCGATGTCGCACAGACCAGGGGATGTTCTTCCGCGCACAGGTGAACGGTGCGCAGTTGGACCATGCCGTTCGCTCCGATGCACGGAGTGTCCGGCGGTCCGTGCTGTTCGAGCAACCGTCCGTAGGGGCCCTCGGCCCGATGCACGACCTCCACGGTGATCTCACGGCCGCACCACTTGCGCAGAGCGTCGACAAGGAGCTGTCCCGGCCCGATCGTGTCGGTGAAGAGCTGTCGCCAGTCGGACTCCCCGCAGTGATGCGCAGCGGGGACCTGGATGGTGGGGGCCAGGTGACTCGCACAGTTGTCGGGGATGGCGCCGAATGCGGCCGGAGCTCGTTGAAGAAGCGGTTCTCGCGGGTCCCGGTCTGCTCCAAGGGCTCCACGTATGGGACGTTGTGCCTCTGCCCGCGGATTACGGCGGAGGCCCTCAGGGGGCGAGCAGGCAATGGGCTCACTCGCGGAATCGATGCTCTCCACCACTGCGCAGCCGCGCTGCGGCAGCCGCCGCAGGGGCGGCGCGTTGCCTGCCACCGGCCACTCCCCGTAAGCGGTGGGGACGTCGAACGTGCTGCTCATAGGCTGCTCCTGCAAATATGAGGCAGTGGAGAAACCGGCCCTGCCCCGGCCGTGGACGGCAGTCGGGTCACGTAAAGGACATTCGTACCAGGGGGCAGGGCGAATCCGCCCCGGGGCAGTGGGCGTGAGCCCCGTTGTGAAGAGGCACTTATTCCGCGGGAAAGTGCGCGGGCGTGCCGGCCGTACCGCTTTCTCCGCGGCGGCGCATCAAGGCCTTCTACACGCCCCCGCCTCCGTGTGTCCACAGGGCCGGCTGAGGGCAGACGTCCCCATGACAGTGGGGGAGACGCTCTCTTCCCAAGAATCCTGGGCATGCGTTCGACGTTCGTCGGCTTCCGTCAAGCCGATTCTCCGGAGAACACCCGCTCTGTCGAGGTCGCCGGCCACCGCGACAGGGATCGACCCTGCGTCCCGTTTCGCGCTCCGCCACAAAGGGAGACAAGATGAATATCTCATTCCCCACCGCCAAGCCGTGGGTGGCGCGGGACATCGGGGACTGGGCGGTCGGTGTTCCGGAGGCGGGCTCTCGGGCGACTCCGCTCGACCCACGGAAAACGGCGGAGCCGTGACAGCAGATGCCTCGGCCGACGCGGCCGCGCCGACACCGATACCCACCGCACCGCGAGCCTTGCCGCTTCTCGGTCACCTCGTCCCGCTGTTGCGTGACCCGCTGGTCTTCCTCAACTCTCTCTCCGGGAAGGGCGATCTGGTACGCGTCCGTATCGGTCCCATGCCGGTGGTCGTCGTGTGCGACGCGGACCTGACCCAGCGGGTACTGCGGGACGACCGCACCTTCGACAAGGGCGGACCGCTCGTCGACCGGGCCCGCGAAGTGGTGGGCAACAGCCTCGTCAACTGCCCGCACAGCGACCACCGAAGGATGCGCCGACTGGTCCAGCCGTACTTTCACTCCGAAAAGATCCGTGATTACGCGCCTGCCATGACCGCCCACATCCGCGAAGTGACCGATTCCTGGTGCAACGGTCAGGTCCTCGACGTGCTCACCGAGATGGGCAAGTTCGTCACCCGGACTCTGATCGGAACTTTGTTCGGCGACACGCTACCGGCGTCGGAACGGCAGCGGATGCACGAGGACGTCAGTACCTGCATCGCACACGTCCACTGGCGCATGCTCTGGCCCGAGTGGCTGTCCTGGTTGCCGGTCCCCGCCAACAAACGCTATGAGCAGGCGCGCGCCCGGCTTCACCGAGCCTGCACCACGGCTTTCGCCACACACCACGCCGGTGATGGCGGTCTGCTGTCCGTGCTACGTCCCGCAGACAAGGCGGACGGCGGCGAAGGAACCGATGGGTCCCTGTCCCGCGCCGAATGCGTGGACAACGCCGTAATGTTCTTCATCACCGGGATCGACACCACCGCCGACACTCTGGCCTGGTCCCTGCTGCTGCTCGCACGCCACCCTGAGGTTGCCGCGAGTGTGCGAGCCGAGGTCGACACGGTAGTCGGCGACCGCCCGGCCACCCACGGCGACCTCCCCCGCCTCGAGCTGACACAGCGTGTACTCACCGAAACCCTGCGGCTGTATCCGGGCGTCTGGCTCGTCACCCGCACCGTCGCCCACGACACCCTCCTGGGACGCCATCGCCTGCCGGCCGGCACACCGATCCTCTGCAGCCCTTACGTGATCCACCACCGGCCGGACATATACCCGGACCCGGAATGCTTCGATCCCGACCGCTGGAAGCCTCCACACACCGCAGCCATCCGCAACGGAATGATCCCCTTCGGCGGCGGCGCCCGTAAATGCCTGGGCGACACCTACGCCTTCACGGAATCCGTCCTGGCCCTGGCCACGATCACCAAGCGGTGGCGCCTGGAACTGCTCCCCGGCGCACGCCCCTTCAACCCGACAGTGAGGGGAGCCACCCTGCCCCCGCGCAACCTCCGACTGCGCGCCGTGGCACGGCCCTGAGACCGGTGCGGCGGCCCCGGGGGATGTGGGAGTCAGGCACACCTCGTCGCATCCGTGAGATGCCGCCACAGCGCCCGGGGATGCTCCCGAGCCGAGTACTTCCCGGATGTCTTCCCGGACGGAGACGACGCGACCGTGCGGCTACCGCGGACCCGGCCCCGACTACGGTGGCGCCGTCTCAGCTCAGTCTCCGGGCGAAGGACGTCGGGCGGCGATGTGAAGACGGAGCCTGCTCGGGGTCAACGTGAGACCGAGCGAGGGACGTACCGGGCGGTCGTCGGCCCGCGTGAAGTGCCAGCGGCCGAGAAGGGCGGCCAAAAACAGCGTGGTCTCGATCAAGGCGAATTGGTCGCCGATGCATTTTCGGGCGCCACCGCCGAAGGGGATGTAGGCGGTGCGCTCGGGGCTGGTGTCACGCCAGCGGTCGGGGTGGAAGCCGTGCGGGTCCTCGTAGAGGTCAGGTCGGTGATGGATGAGGTAGGGGCTGTACCCGACGGAGGTCCCGCACGGCAGGCTCATACCGCCGAGCTGAGTATCACGTGTGACGGTGCGGGTGGACAGCCATGTCGGGGGGTAGAGCCGAAGGGTCTCAGTGATCACACGATTGATCAGTTCGAGTTTTGGCACGTGGTGGTGAGCCGGAGGTGCTCCCCGTAGAACGTCGTCGATCTCCTCGTGCGCCTGCCGTTGGATCTCGGAGTGCCCGGCCAGCAGGTACAGCGCCCAGCAGATGGTGGAGGTCGTGTTCTCGGCCCCCGCGATGAGAAACGTGACGACCTGGTCGCACGCCTCGTCGTCGGTGAGCCTCTGGCCTGCCGCGCCGTCTTCGGTATGGGTAACGCTCAGCAGTGAGGACAGCAGGTCACCGCAGTCGGTCGAGCTGACCCGACGCTGGGCGATGATGTCCCCAACCGACTGCCTCATGCGGCTGCGGGCCTGGAGGTAGCGGCGATTGCCAGGAGTGGGGAATGCGGCCAGCACTGGCGGCAGCACAGCACGGACGTACATGGCCCTGAGCAGAGTGGCCAAATCCCTGGGGAAGAGGTTCTCATAGACATCAGGAACCCCTGTGGAGAACAGAGTGCGAACTGCTGCTTGCGAGACATGTCTCATGACATCGCCGTGTACGTCCACGACCTGATCGTCGCGCCAGTGCCTGGCGGCTGCTTCAGCCACGACGGCTAGCACCGGGCCATAGGACTGGTACCGGTCGGGATGGAAAGAAGGTTGGCACAATCGCCGCAGACGGCGGTGTTTGCTGTGAGGACACGAAGCCACACCGTCTCCACCGACTTCTCGGGTGCGGTCCGAGATCTGACCGCCTTTGTCGAAGGTGCGGTCATCACGCAGGAGTTGCCAGGTCAACTCTGGGGAGCAGGCCAGCAGCATCGACTGGAGTCCGAGGCGAATGCGCACCAGATCACCCTGCGCGGGCAAATCCGCGAGGAATCCGAGGGCGTCGCGAAAGAGCGCGGGCGCGTGGCCGATCAACGGCAGAGCGCCACGGGCGGTGGGGACGACGGCCGAGTTGCTCATGGCATGCTCCTGGAAAATGCGGAGGGCACGTGAACGGCGGCTTCGACGCCCGCACATGGCGGACGGCTTCCACGGAAGCGTCGCGGCGTACGACGTCTCATCAATGACGTTACCGGATTCCCTCACACGGTCGATGCGGTTCTCGCAGAGTGGCCCCCGTCTCAAGAAGACGAATAGAGTACGGAGGAACGGAATTTGTGAGGCAGGAGCCCAGATCCGCGCCGTCCCGCTCCGGCCGTCCCTTTATACGATCTCCTGCCCAGGACCTGAACCGTCCGAAGCCGTTCCCGGCAAGGTCGACAGCTTCGGCTTCCCGACACAGGTGCCGGCCGAAGACCAGGAGCGCTGGGTGGATCGCCTTCGCTCATCGCGACGGCGGAAGCGACCCGGGACGCAGCCACCGGCCGTACCCGGGAACGAGCCCAAGCGGCCGTCTCTCGTTCCTACGTGCTTGCCACCGAACTCGCCGTCAAGCAACACTCCGAAGCCGCCTGGGCCACCGCCGACCGCGCGCTCATCGCTGCACGGGCCGGCGGCGACCCGCGGCCCCTCAGCGACGCCGCGCGGGTCCTGACCATCACTATGCGCCGCGCGGGCCGCAGCTCCGCCGCAGTCGACTTCGTCGCCCGGACCGCGACCTCACTGACCGCGGAAACGGGCGACCCGCAGGCCGACACCCTTGCCGCCCGTGTCTGCCTCCGGCGCCGCCAGGTTCCGCGGTGGGCGCCATGTCAACGTCGGGGCCGGCCTTCGAGCGGCGTCAAAGGGCTCGGGATGCTCACGGACGTCGGTGCCCGGGAACGAGTTGCCGACATGGCGGAAGGAGTGCCGTTGGCCTCGCCACCGCCGACATCAATCGGAGACGTTGGGGGATCTCGGTCAAGTCGTTGAAGGGGAGGGGGCCTTGGGCGAGACAGCATTCGGGAGCCTTCACCCTGATACCGTCATCGACAAGTGGCAACACGCGGGAACCGTCCGCAGAATCCCCGAGTTCCTTCATTCTCGGCCCGCCCCAACTCCAGGCGATCGCCGACCACCTCGTCCGCATTGGCCGCTACGACCGGATCGACGGCCGCAGCCCGCCACGCCGCCGATCGGGGACCGACCGGGGAACCCGTCGAACACGACGCAGGCCACGCCTCGGAAGAATGAGAAGAAGCGAGCGGGGACGGCGCGTGGTGCGGACGATTCAGTGGCCGCGCCTGGAATCGACGCTCACCGGCCGCTCCCGTCGAGCTGGGCGGGGACGCGGGAGGTCCGCAGTTCCTTGAGGTCGGGGATGTGGTTGTAGAGCGTGCCCACGGAGACGCCGAGCAGGGCCGCGATGCTCTCGATGCTGTTCTCCGGGTTGGGCAGCATGTCGCGGGCGGCGCGCAGCAGGTTGTCGTTGACGACGGTGGGCCGGCCGCCGACGCGGCCGCGGGCCCGCGCGGCGGCCAGGCCCTCGTTGGTGCCTTGCACGATCAGCTCCCGGATGAACTCCGCGAGGGCGGCGAAGACGTGGAGGATCAGGCGGCCGCCCGGCGTCATGGTGTCGAGCTTCTCGTGCAGGGAGGTGAAGCCGATCTGCCGCTTGCGCAGCTCGGCGACCATGTTCACCAGGTCCTGGAGGCTGCGGCCGTACCGGTCCAGGGAGGGGACGACGAGGGTGTCCCCGCTCTGGAGGAAGGCGTGGCACGCCTTCAGCTCGGGGCGCAGGTCGTTCTTGCCGGTCTTCTTCTCAGGGAAGATGCGCCGGCAGCCCGCGAGGGTGAGGGCGTCGATCTGCCGGTCGAGCTTCTGCCCGCCGGTGGAGACCCGGGCGTAGCCGATGCGGATCTCGGTCGGGTGGAGGGGGAACGTGCCCAGGGGGTCGTTGTCCCCTGTGATGAGGGCACTGGCGAGGCTGTCCACGTGTCGATCGTGCCCTGTCTTGACGCTGCGGTGGCCGCCTTTGCCCGGCGGCCACCGCAGGGGGTTAGGCGGTGGCCGTGTCTGGGCTGCGGGTGTGCGCGACGAGGGCGTGGGCGGCGGTGGGGTGGGCGGGCAGCAGGGCGTTGAGGCCGGTGAGGTCCAGCAGTCGCTCAAGGCGGTCGGGGACGGCGGCGAGGACCAGGGTGCCGCCCACCGTCTTGGCGCAGCGGAAGATACCGACCAGGGCGTTGAAGCCGGAGGAGTCGCAGAAGGTGACTCCTCCGAGGTCCAGGATCAGGTGGCGATGGCCTTGTTCGATCAGAGCCAGTGCCTGCGTGCGCAGGTGGGGGGCGGTGTCGATGTCGAGTTCCCCGGCGACGTGGGCCACGGCGAGGTCGCCGTCGGTGTGCTGTGCGGTGAGGCGGTAGTCGGTCACGGTCGTCTCTCCGGCGTCTCGCCGGCGGGGGCGATGGTGTGGGCGGTGGCGGTGGCGGTGAGGCCGTCCGCGGCGTCGGCGAGGGGGACGGACAGGGCCAGCAGGGCGACGTCGTCACCAGCGCCATGGGGCATGGCGTCGAGGAGGTCGACGGTGTCGCCTATGACCGCCGCCGCACTGACGGGCCCGGTGCGAGCGGAGAGGAAACGGGTCAGGCCCTGTTCTCCGATCATTTCTCCGCCCAGGGTGCGGGCCTCTGTGAGCCCGTCGGTGTAGAGGAGCAGTCCTTCGCCAGGCGCGAGGTGGAGGGTGCGGGAGGCGAAGCGTGCCTCGGCGAGGGCGCCGATGAGCATGCCGCCCTGGGGGCGCACCTCTTCCACCGTCCCCTGCCCGCGCAGGTGGTAGGTCGGGGGGTGCCCGCCGGTGGCCAGTGTGACGGTGAACCCGTCCTTCTCGTGGGGTTCCAGGATGCCGAAGACGGCGGTGCAGAACCGGGTACCGACGGCCGGGTCGAGGAGCAGCGCCATGTTCAGGGAGGTGAGGACCTTGTCGGGGTCCGGGTCGATCAGGGCCGCGGCGCGCAGGGTGTAGCGGGTCAGGGAGGTGACGGCGGCGGCTTCGGGGCCCTTGCCGCACACGTCTCCGAGGAAGAACGCCCACCTCGTGCCGTCGAGGGGGAAGACGTCGTAGAAGTCACCGCCGACATCCTGCGGGGAGGCGGTGGCGTAGTGGCAGGCCAGCTCCAGCCCCGGTACCACCGGCAGGGCCGGTGGCAGCAGGGTGCGCTGGAGGGTGGAGGCGAACGACTGGATGGCGGCCATGTCGCGCTCCGCGCGCTCGCGGGCCTCCTCCTGCTCCCGGCGCCGCTCCTGCTCGGTGCGCAGGACGTTCAAGGCCGCCAGGCGCATTTCCAGCTCGTCGAGCACGATCGAGGCCAGGTCCGCGAGGGTGGCGGTGTCGTCCTCGGTGATCAGGCGGGGCTTGGTGTCGAGGATGTTGACGGTGCCCAGCCGGTGCCCGTCGCCGGTGATGATCGGCGCGGCGGCGTAGAAACGGACGCCCATCGGTCCGGTGACCAGGCCGTTGGCGAAGGCGACGGGGTCGGTGAGTGTGTCCGGGATCACCAGTGTTTCGTCGGCGAGGATCGCCGAGCCGCACAGGCCCGGCTCCCGGCCGATCTCGCTGACGCCTTCCAGACCGTGCGCGGCTTTGAACCAGATCCGGTCCTCGTCCACGATCGTCACGCTCGCCACCGGCACCTTGAACAGCCGGGCCGCCATCGCCGCCACCCGGTCGAACGCGCCGTCCGGCGGGGTGTCGAGGATGTCGTAGCGGCGCACGGCGTCCATCCGAGCCGCTTCTTCTACCGCACTGAGCGTTCGCCGGCCTGACGTTTCCGCCGGGCCGGTCGCGGGTCGCGCTTGCGGCATCGTTTGCCTTTCCTTGCCGCGTCGGCCTTGGTGGCCAACGACTGTCACAGCCTAGACCGGCCTCCCGGCGTCAAGTAGCCAACGTTTTCTGAGGATCGGCCGGCGATCACCGAAAGAGGCTTCCGGGCCTTCAACAACTCCTTCAAAAACCCCGGCCCCTCAGATTCCCCGCACCACTCTTTGATGAGGGAATCCGGGCCCCTCCGGCCGTGTCTGGATCATGTCGGGCCCGCGTAAGCCGGTTCGGTCAGGGTCCACCCGGACGTGTGGATGCGGGCGCATGTTCGGGGACGGTGGCGCCGACGCGACTGACATTTCAGTTCATGGGGAGGGTGACGGCGGAGAAGCGCCGGGCGGCCGTCGAACGGCTGTCCCGGCTGCGGGAGGACGAGGCGCTGACCGCCGCGCACGTCCGCACGGTCGCACCGCCGCCAGCGGACGCCTCGCCCTCATCCGGCTCCGCGCGATCCAGGCGTCCCTGCTCACCCGCGGCATCCTGCTGCGCCGGCAGTCCAGCGCACTCGGGCCGGCCGCCCCGGACAGCCTGACCACCTGGCTCACCCTCGGCATCTGCCGGGCCCTGCGGGCCACCGTCTCCACCCACGCGGCCGCTGCCACCGTGCTCTCCCTCCACCTGACCGCCGCCCCCGACCGATGACCACCCGCTTCCACCCGCCCCCGCGCTACAAGCCCTCGGGCTGGGGTCAGGAACTTCGCCGCCGCCTACACAACGCGGGGCTCTCCGCGTGGGAACTCGCCGACCTCCTCGGCGTCCACGAGAACGCCATCACCATAGACGCCCTGCCCAACCAGCCACTGCACGTCGTCCTCGAACCGGCCCGGCGCCTGGACCTGCACCCCGCCGGCCTCACCCCGTACGCCGAGGCCGTCTACCGCCTGCCCCGCTACCGTGACGCCGAGCACCCGCCCAGGACCCCGGCGCCGACGCGGTCGCGGCCGCCGTCCTCAACGCACTCGCCCACGCCTGGGCCCACCCCGAGCTCGGCGCCCCGTACGCCCTGCGCCGCGCGGCACCCCACCACTTCACCCTGAGCCCGCGCAACGACGTCCTCACCGACCAGCAGATGGACTGGTTCCACCCCGCCGACTACGGGCGGTCCTGGCGCACCCCCCACCGGCCCCCGGATCGCGACCTCCTCACCGACCTCGACGCCGCGGTGCTCTTCCACGCGCACCATGTCGGAAGCGTCTCCCCGCACGACCGGGACTCATCGGAATGGGCCACCGCCATCGCGGGGCTCATCGACTCCGGCCTCCTCGTGCACACCCACGGCAACACTGCCGTCCTCTCCGACGACGTCCAGTACGGCCTACGCCTCATCGACTCCGACGAAACCACTATCTACTGACACACCTCATGTCGGAACCACTGACATCACCTGTCGGAACCCACTGTCATCCCGAGGCTCCGGCACTGATCTTGTGATTCGGTCACCGAACGTCATGAGAACTGCCACGCTGCTCAGTGCGTGGACTTCAAGGCATTGATGCGCTGTTGCCTCATTTACGCGCGGTGCCGGCCGAACGCGTGGAACGAGTGGGCGGTGAGATTCGCCTGACGGCGAGATCCCGGACCGCCGGCGGCAGTTGCCCGACATGCGGAGGTGGTTCGTCACGCGTGCACGGACGGTACGAGCGTACGGTTCGCGACAACGCGATCGGTGGGCTTCCGGTCGTCATACGCCTTCGGATCCGCAGGTTTCGTTGCCTCGACGCGGTCTGTTCGGTGGTGACGTTCGCGGAACGGATACCGGGTCTCACCTCGCCACACGCGAGATACACCCCGCAGCGGACCCGGACGATGACCGCGATCGGAATGGAGCTCGCGGGACGCGCCGGTGCCAGGCTCGCCCTGGCAACGGGTGTCCCGGCGAACCGGATGACGCTGCTGCGACTGGTCCGCGCCGTGCGTGACCCGGGACTGATCGCGGCACCGACGGTACTGGGTGTGGACGACTTCGCCCTGCTCAAGGGCCACGTCTACGCGACCGTGCTGGTCGACCTGGACGGGCATCGCGCGATCGACATCCTGCCCGGACGGAGCCTTCGACGCACCCGGCCGCCGCCGGTGCCCGATCTCCCGCGCGTGCAAGGTCCGCGTCCGCGTGGTGGCGCCGGGGCCCTTGGGCTCCCCCGCCGCGTGGAACTCGGCCGGGGGTCTCGAACGCCTCGATACCCGTGTCCGGTGGGGCTGGTTGGCGTTGGGCCGGGCGGTGCGTGGTGGCGGTTGGTGAAGGGGCGCGTGCCGGGTCTTTCTTCCCCGAGGACCCGGCCCGCGCCCGAGGATTTCATACCCGGGCGTCGAGGGATTCATGGGTCGCCCGTTCCGGTGAACTCGGACGGGCCGCGTTCTCGCCGAACGGGTGGGGCGATCGGTGGACGTCACGGCGGCGGCCCGAGTTCCGTGAGTTCGGGTGGGCCGCTCGACCCGGTGGCTGTTGTTCGGGGGCGTCCGGAGCGTGGGCCGGGTACCGGGGTGGATCCGCCGGCGCCGGGTGGGCGGGGGCGCGGCCCGGGCCCGCTGCCGGCCTGGACGACGGTGGTTTCCCAGGGCAGTTCGCGTCCGGCCGCGATCCACTCGTTCGACAGGGCGTGGAACACCGGTGTGTCCTGCCGGTCTTCGGGGCACGGGGGACCGGGTCGTGCGTGGAGGCCGCTCACGGGCGGTCCAACGAGTGTGGTGCGTGGTGGGTTCGGCGCCGTCTTGCTCGGATCGCGCGAAGGCGGGACGTGGGGCGTCGCAGGCGGTCGGCGATCGCGTCGGCGATGGCGTCCGCGAACGTCCATCCCCGATCCGGGGGCGGCTGTGGGTTGTTCCACGATCGTGCCTGGGCGACCAGGGCCCACAGCGTCGGTGTCGACGTCGCCCTTCGGGGGGTCGTTGTGCCTTATCCCGGTGCCGTTGCCCGCGTAGTCGCGTCGTACGGCCTACGAACGATCACGGAAATGTCGCGTCAGGGTAACGGGGCGAACATTTTCGATCATGGATCGTCATTCTTCCGTCCTTGGCCTTGAGGTCTCGGCCCATGGCCGTGTCTTTGGCGCGAACGGCGGGGGTTCGTGCCGCCGGGCCCCGCGCGGCGTGATCGAGTCGGTCTTGCGCGAGTGGAACTCCCGCGCGCCGGTGCCTCTTTCGGGTGAGGGTCGGCGTGTCGTCGAGTGGTTGGTGACCCGGCCGGCTAGGTCCGCTTCGTCGGGTCCTCACAGTCACTCGCGATGTGCTGTGCGGGCTGTGCCCGGCGTCGTTAGGGGCCTCGGTCGCATCTTCCGACCGAGGCCCCGTACGTGTTCGCGGGTGGCTCACGCGCCGGGAATCCCGGGGGCGGTGTGTCGGCCCGGGTCGCCGGAGCGTGCCGATGGTGTCGAGGATCCGGCGTTCGCGGGCCCGCGCGGTGTCGGTCCGGGGTGACGAGGTGTGCACTCGAATATATGCAGGGCAGAGGATGGGCCGTTCACGAATATGTGCCGGGCCGGAGGATGGGGCCGTGGTTGGCGGGTGTCCCGAATCTTTGCCGACCCGTGAGTTGTTCATGGTGCGGGTAAAGGGCGCCTCGGGTGAACGGTGCCACTTCCTTGTGCGGGCGCGGAATTCGCGTTCCGGCGGCGCGGGTTCCGTCGTGCCGGTGTTCGGAAATGTGCGATGTGTGGTCGGAAAGGATGCGCATTCGGGTCGTCGTTCACCGGTTCGGACCAGCTTCATCGGGGTGGGCGTGTCGTTACCCGGGCGTGACTCCCCGAGCTTCCGTTTCCGCCGCGGCTTCTCCCGCTCTTGCCCAACGTGCCTTTCCCATGGGGGATTGGGTGCTCACCCCTCGCGCGGTGACGTTCCGCAAACGGTCTCCGCACGCGTTCATCGAGCGTGCGGGACATCGCGTCGCGCTTCGTCATTGGTCCGCCGACATGGAGCAGTTCGCCCTGGCGATGGTGTTGATCGCCGCGGAGTACTCGCGCCGACTCGACGACGTCCTGGACGATCCCCGTTCGTGAGTTCCGGGACCGACCGCCCGCCGACCGTCGAAAATGTGTAATCGGCATAGAAATTTGTATCGGTGCCCCGCAGCACCCGATCCCTTGAACGAATCAGGTCCATGTACGAAGGTTATGGATACGACCCGTATCCCCCGTCCGGCATGCAATTCCCCCCGAACGCGGCGTCGTTCCCCCCGGTGGTGGAGTGGCCGCCGCCGGCCGCGGTCGCGCCGCCGGATGGGCTGTCCTCCTCGTTCGCGGTGGTGGGGGACCCGCAGTTCGAGGCCGGCCTCGCCCGGCTGCTGGCCGGCCCGGCCGAGGACGTTCCCCCCACCGTCGAACTCCCGGCCCCGGTCCGGGGGCCGGGTGGTCATCGCCGGCGACCGCCGCAGGCGGTCCGCCCGGTCACGGGCGGGCGGCGGCTGGACCGGCTCAGCCGCACGTTGGTGGTGGTCAGCGTCGTGGTGGTCGCCGCGATCGGCGTGCTCGCCGCGGTGATCACCCTCGCGCCGCTGCGGCACACCGCCAGCGCGACCTCGGGCCCGGCCCGGTGGTGGCCCGTCCTGGTCCAGGGGCCGTGGATCGTGGCCTCGCTGTCGATCCTGCGCTCCAGCCTGCACCGCCGTCGGGCACTGCATTCGTGGATCGTGGTCACTGCCTTCGCCGGCCTGTCCATGGCGCTCTCCCTCACCCACGCCCCGATGACCGTCCAGGGCGTCGTCGTCGCCGTCCTGCCCGCGGTGGCGACCACGGTCTGCCTGCACCAGCTCGTACGCCAGATCACCCTCACCCGACCACCCCGACGATCCATTCCCGGCCCACGCCGCGAACCCCCGCCCTGAACCACGCCCGTCCGCGCGCCGCAAGGCACCACGTCCGAACGCCGGTATGCGGGGCGGCCGTTGCCGCGGGCCGTCGGCCATGCCTTGCGCACGTGGGCGCATCGTGTCCCGGCCGGGGACGGGCGACGACGGCCGGTCGTCCCCGTCCGGGCTCGCCCTCGGGCTGCGTTGCGCCGTTCGGGTGGTGGGGAAACGACCGCCGCGCGGGTTGCCGAAATCCGTGGTCGTCTGTGAGGCGGCCTCTTCGGTCGTGGAAGGAGGACTCGTGTCCGATGCACTCGGTTCGGATGTCGCCGCCTCGCCGGCGGCGGGGGACTCGCGGTTGACCGTGACCGTGTACCGGGTCGGTCCGCACGGCACCCGGCTGCTGCGCGCCTCCCGTGTCCACTGCGGGACTTCGCCGCCGTTCGTCGTCTTCCCCGGGGAACCGCCCTGTCGGTGTTCGACCGCATGTCGATACCCGGCAGACGAGTGCCCGGACGACCTCGGCCCGGCCGGCGACTGACCCGGCCTTCGCCGGACGAGGGGGAATCGACCCCGTACGGGCCGCTCGTCCGTGTGAGCCCTGCGCGGCCTGCGTCGCCCGGACGAGAGGGCCGGCAACGCCCTGCCGACCCCGCTACGTCGGCCCGATCACCAGGAGCTCCAGGAGTCGGCGCGGCGCGCGCAGGGAGCGGTCGCCGTGGTCGACGAGTGCGAGCAGGCGGGGGAGGGGTTCGACGATGCGGATCAGGCGTCCGGAGCGCACATGGCTGCCGGCGTCGCGCAGGGCCCGGTCCACGACGCTTCGCGTCCAGGCCGCCGCGAGCAGGTTCCGTGCCCGGTGGAGTTCGTCGCGGTGGGGGAGCCACCGGCCGGCTCGGTGGTCCCTGCCGAGTGTGGTGACGTCACGTTCGAGGAACGCCCAGGTCCAGTCGTCGGCGACGAGTTCGCCGCTCTCGCGGCCGGGCCGAGTGTTGCGGCAGCGCGCGCACAGCCGTACCCGCCGGGGTGACCCGAGGGTGGGTCTCAGGATCACGGGCGGTCCGTCGTCGGCCGGGGCCTGGTCGTCGCACAAATGGCAGAGGGCGAGGGCGAGGGCGACGGTCGGGCGTGGGCGGGGCGAGGATGTGGTCACGCGGGTTCAACGACGTTGTCGGCTCCGGGTCGCGTGTCGGGGCCTGCCGTTGCGGTGCCGGGGAGGGAAAACCCGGCGGACGTGTGTGCGCCTTTGCCATCGGGCGTGCACTTTCCGCGCACCCTTCACACATCTTCGGTGCACCTTCGCCGCGAGGCCGTATTTCAGGGGGTGGTCGGGCCCCGGACGGGCCTGCGTTCGCCGCCTGGCGTGGGATGGCGTGGACCTCGCGCTCCCGGCCGGTGCTGTGGTGTGGCGAGTGTGTGGATCCCGCGAAGGGCGCCGGCCCGCACTTGTGCCCATCCGGATCGCGGCGTGGGCGGTTCATCGGACGAGCGACGAACACGCGCGCTGGGGCGGACGCGCCGGCCGTTCGAAGCCGGCGGGCCGGTTGCCGGTGTCTGACGCCCCTACCCGGGGGGCGGGTTGTGCGGTCGACCGCCATGTCCGGGCGACCACGCGTCCTCGAGGGCGTCGGCCGCCCGAGTGCTGAGGACATCGTCATCATCCGTAAGGCGCTGGTCGATGCCCCGAACGTGCGGCCATGATGATCCCGTTTCGGACACAACGCGAGGAGATTTCGATGACCGCGCCTCCACCGCTCAGTCCCGAGCAGCGCCAAGCCGCGCTCGACAAGGCCGCTGCCGTCCGCAGGGAGCGGGCCGAGGTGCGAGAGGGTCTCAAACGCGGCACGCTGTCGTTGCGCGAGGTGTTGGCCATCGACTCCCCGGCCGTCGGCAGGATGCCGGTGCGATCCCTTCTCGAGGCTCTTCCCTACGTCGGGAAGGTACGTGCCGACAGACTCCTCGCCGAACTGGGAATCTCCGAGAGCCGCCGGATCCGCGGCCTCGGTGTTCAACAGCGCGATCGTCTCCGGCAACGTTTCACTCCGCAGGGTTGACCGGCGGCCGCCTTCCCACCGCGACCGTGCCGAACCGCACACATCGGGACTTGCTCCCGTCCGACCGCGCGGCGCCGGCCACGTTGCTCCGGATTCGAGCCGACTCCAGGCGACGACGAGTGGCATTCCGTCCGTTCATCCGGAATCTCGAACGTACCGTGCGTGGACGGTGGGCGTCGGTGGCGGGAGCCGTGGCTACTGTGTGCGGGTCCGAGTCCACGGGGGATTCATGCGTCGATACCGGAAGCCCGCAGTGGTCCACTTCCGGCTCCGCCGGAAAGGGAATTACACCGGGCCCTCATTCCCGAAGGGTCGCGGCGTGGGCTCCCGGTCGGATCATCAGGGCCGTCAACGGGCGGGTTCGGGTGGGCTGGACGACTTCGAGCCAGGCCTTTCTACGGGGGCGGGTGCGGGATGGCCGGAGTGGCCGTGCCACTTCCAGCCGATCCACCAGCGTGCCGGCGCCTGGCGAGGCGTCGCGGGGTGGGCAGGCGCCGGCCGGGGCGACGTCGTCGAGGTCTGTTCCGAGGGCGAGCAGGTGGGCCGGGCCCGCACTCGTCGATCGGACGCGACGCTGCCGCCTCGGCGGCGAGAGTCGCGCGGCCGATCGCGATGTTGCCGTCACCCGGTTCGCCTGGGCCGGCGAGTCGGGCGGTCGTTGCCGGCTACTCGCTTGGCTACCGGTTACGCGGCGAGGCGGAGTGCGGCGTTCTCCGTCCGGAGCCGAACGGTGAGCACTGCTGCGTTGGCGGCCGTGAAGAGCACAGCGGTCACCCAGGCGCCGAATACGAGTGGGAGCGCGACGCCCTCGACGGCGACGATGAGGTAGTTGGGGTGACGGAGCCGGCGGTACGGGCCCCGGCGGATCAGGGGGAGGCCCGGGACGACGATGACGCGGGTGTTCCAGTGGGGGCCGAGGGAGTGCACGCACCACCAGCGGCCGGCGTGGACGAGCGCTTGCAGGCACAGCGCCGGCCCGCCTACGGCCGGGACGAAGTGCCGGTGGCCGAGGGTTGCTTCGGCCAGGATGCCGATGAACAGCCCGACGTGTGCGGCGACCATGAACGGGAAGTGCCGCTGCCCGAACTCCAGCCCGCCGACGGACTTCGCCCATCGCGCGTGTCTCCGGGACAGCCACAGTTCGGTGAGACGCTCGCAGACGACGGCGCAAAGCAGCAGTAGCAGCCCCCCGGGGAAGGCGAAGGAACCCGCGTGGATCACCTGCTGTCCTTTCTCACGGGATCGGCACAGCCGTAGCCGCTCGGCACGGACCCGTCCCGGCCGTGCGGGAGACAACGATCACCGCTTCGGCCGGGTTGCGGGCCTCCTCCCGTCCGCAGCCCCCCGAACGAGTGAGAGATCGTTTCCCTAGTGCTTTCCGTGCGTTCGCCTGATGACGGGTTGTTGTGCCGACACGGGGGGTGGGTAGTGTGTCCGACGCTGCGGCGGAAGCTGTGCTGCGGGAGCTGGAGCCGTCGGTCGGACGGCTGCTGGAGCGGCACTTGGCCACCGCACGGGACTGGCTGCCGCACCAGTTCGTGCCCTGGAGCCAGGCACGGGACTTCGACGGGCCGCTGGACGGCGAGGCCTGGGAGCCGGAGCAGTCGGCGTTGCCGCGGGCCGTGCAGGACGCGCTGGTCATCAACCTTCTCACCGAGGACAACCTGCCCAGCTACCACTTCGAGATCGCGACCCGGTTGGGGCGGGACGGTGCCTGGGGGACGTGGGTCCACCGGTGGACGGCTGAGGAGGATCGTCACTCGGCCGTGCTGCGGGCCTTCGTCCACGCCCGTCGGGCGGTGGATCCTGTCGCCCTCGAACGCCTTCGGTTGAGCCATGTGGCGACCGGATGGTCGGTTCGGTGGGTCACTCCGCTGCACTGTCTCGCGTATGTGACCATCCAGGAGTTGGCGACCAGGCAGGCGCACCGCAATACCGGCGTGCTGTGCGCGGACGTGGTGGGCGAGTCGTTGATGGCCAGGATCGCGGCCGACGAGAACCTGCACATGCTGTTCTACCGGGGGTTGTACGCAGACGCGTTGCAAGCGTTTCCCGACGATGCGATGGCGGCCCTGGCGGATGTGCTGTGCGGCTTCGAGATGCCCGGGACGGGGATCGCCGGGTTCCGGGCGCGAGCCGCGCGCGTGGCGGCGGCGGGCATCTTCAACCTGGACATCCATCACGAACACGTGGTCCTGCCACTGCTGCGAGCGCTCGGAGTATGGACGATCTCCGGCCTCGGCCCGGCTGGACAGCGGGCGCAGCAACGGATCGGCCTGCATGTGGAGCGGCTGAAGCTGCAGGCGGCCCGCGCGCGCGACCTCTATGCCCGAATGAACGCCGACTCGACGCGTTGATGAAACGGACGGGCGCTCCGGCCCGCCGCGACAAGACAGGAAACCCTCGAATGACACATGCAGTCGAACCGGCTGTGGCCCCGTCGGCGGAGCAGCTCGCGCTGCCCGAACAGCTCGTCACCCTGCTGACCAAACATCTCAAGGTACGGATCTCTCCCGACGAACTCCTCCCCACCACGACGTTCGAGGACATCGGAATGGACTCGTTGTCCCTGATGGAACTCGTCGTGGCGGCGGAGGAGGTGTTCGGGATCATCCTCCCCGAGGAGGCGCTGGACCTTTCCCCGTCCGCGACTCTCGGCGACGCGGCGCGGGGCTTTCATGCTGCGCACTGAGATCGCGGTCACCGGACTCGGGCTGGTGACTCCGGCGGGGCTGACCGCGGAGACGAACTGGGCCACCGTCTGCCGGGGCCGCTCGGTGGCAGCTACGGATCCCGTTCTGGAAGGACTGCCCGTCGACTTCTCCTGTCGGGTCGCGGACTTCGACGCCGAGGCAGAGCTCGGCCGGCCCACGCGGCGCCTGGACGACTTCGTCCGGTTCGCCTTGCTGGCCGCCCGGCGGGCCGTCTCCGACGCCGCTCTCGACCCGCACCAGTGGCGGGCGGAGCGGGTCGGTGTCGTCCTGGGCGTCGGAGCAACCAGCCTCGGTTCCTACGACAACGCCTTCAACCATCTCGAGACGGGCCACCCCGAGCGCGTCTCCCCGCTCACGATCCCGCGCAGCATCCCCAACATGGCAGCAGGTGAGGTCGCGATCGATCTGGGGGCGCGGGGCCCGAACTTCACCACTTCCACCGCCTGCGCCTCCGGCGCTACCGCGATCGGTGTCGCACGGGACCTGCTGCGATCGGGGACGTGCGACATCGTGCTGGCCGGCGGCGCCGAGTCCGCCCGATCCCGGATGACGGCCACGTGTTTCGCGCGGATGCGGGCACTCTCGAGGCGTCGGGATCACCCCGGCCTCGCCAGCCGGCCGTTCGACGCGGCGCGCGACGGATTCGTCCTCGGTGAGGGTGCCGCCGTGCTCGTCCTTGAACCTCTCCCGGCCGCACGGGCCCGCGGTGCGTCGGTCCAAGCCCTGCTGCGCGGTTACGGAGCCAGCGCCGACGCACACCACCCCATTGCCCCGCACCCCGAAGGCCGAGGCGTGATCCAGGCGATCACCGCGGCGCTGGAGGACGCAGGGTGCCGGCCGCGGGACATCGGCCACGTCAACGCCCACGGAACCTCCACCCCCACCAACGACGCGTTGGAGGCGGCTGCGCTGCACCGGATCTTCGGTGACCAGCTACCGCCGGTCACCGCCCCCAAGGGCGTGATCGGACACTCCCTCGGTGCGGCCGGGGCGATCGAGGCGGCATACACCGTTCTGGCCTTGCGCCACGCGACCGTCCCGCCGGTCGCGAACTTCGGGGGACAGGACGGGGATCACAAGCTCGACATCGTGACCGAGCACCCGCGCCCTCTGACCACCGGTACGGGGATCAGCTGTTCGTTCGGCTTCGGCGGGCAGAACGCCGTTTTGCTGTTCACGGCTCCCTAGCGGGGCGGACCGACAGCGAGAGATGTGAAATGGGGCCGACGCACGGGCGGACACGCGCCGGCGGGCTCGGTTGGCGGTGGTGCGTGCGGTGCCGGCGACGGTATGCCCCGGGGCCCGGGCGGCGTACGCGTACCCGCCGTGATGACGGCCGTGGGCCCCGCCGATTGACGGACGCCGGGCCACGCCCGCACCCCGCTGTGGAAGACCGCACCTGCAAGGACCGCCCTCGCCGAGCAAGACAAGGACTGAACCCGTGAGACAGACGACAGGAAGCGGCGGAATGGATCCGGTGACGTGCGCCCCGCAAGTGGCGGCCGTCGAAACCGTCTTTCCTCCCTACTGCTACCCGCAGGCGGAAATCACAGCCGCACTGACGGCCCGGGCACCCGTGAAGTCGGCGACGCGAACCCTCGTGGCGCACAAGGTGCAGTCCAACGCCGGAGTGACCACCCGCCACCTTTCCCTGCCTCTCGACAAACTCCTCGAACTCACCGAACGCGGCGACTTCACCGAAACGAACCGCTCATGGCTCGACACGGCCCTGGAACTGGGCGAGCGGGCAATGACCGCTGCGCTACGGGCGGCAGGGGTGGAACCGCAAGAGGTCGACGCGGTGTTCAGCACGACCGTCACGGGACTCGCCGTGCCGTCGCTGGAAGCCCGGCTGGCCCACCGGGTCGGGCTGCGGCAGGACGTCAAACGCATCCCGCTGTTCGGCAACGGTTGCGCCGGAGGAGCCGTCGGTCTGGCCCGGCTCCACGACTACCTGCGGGCCCACCCGGGCCATGCGGCCGTGCTACTCGCGGTCGAACTGTGCTCGCTGGTGTACCGGCCGAACGACACCTCCATGGCGAACATCGTCGCCGGCGGTCTGTTCGGAGACGGCGCGGCCGCAGTCGTGGCCGTCGGCGCGAACCGGGCCGACAAGGCAGTCGGTCCCGAACTGTCGGACACCCATAGCTGTCTCCTGCCGGACACCGAGGACGCCCTCGGATGGGGAATCGGTTCGTACGGCTTCCAAATCCTCCTCGCCCCCGAAGTGCCGGCACTCACCGAGGAGCACCTGCCCAAGGCCGTCCAGGGCTTCCTGTGTCGCCACGGCCTGACACCCACCCGGATCGGCAGCTGGATCGTCCACGGCGGCGGACCCAAGGTCCTCACCGCCGTCGAACGAGCCCTCGGCCTGCCCCCACAAGCACTGGACCTCACCCGGCAGTCGCTGGCGGCCCGGGGCAACCTCTCCTCCGTCTCCGTCCTGGACGTGCTGCACACGGCACTGAAGACGCCCCCACCTGCAGACACCTTCGGCCTGGTCGCCGCCATGGGCCCCGGCTTCGCCATCGAACAGGTTCTGCTCCGCTGGTGAAACGGGCCAGGGCGAGCCGTGAGCCGCCGGCCGCGCTCGCAGCGCCGGCGGCCGTCGGGACTCGTTCGCGCCGGACGAGCAGGACGGCGGGCTCCTGCCGCCGGACACGTGTCCTTTCCAGGGTGCACTCGTTCCATAGGCGGGCGGCCGGCCGTGCCGCCCGGCACCCATGCCTGCATTACCCTCGTCAAGGAGCATCTGCCAACATGTCCAAGTTCTGTACCGTCCAGCGCGCCGTTCTCACCGCAGCGGTGATGTTCACCTCCGTTCTGATGACCGGCGCCTCCGCCACTCAGGCAGACGCGGTGCCTTCCGCGTGTGTCGAGACCGTGACCAAGACGTTCGACAAGTTCCCCGTCGTGCACTACACGGTCCCCAGCGAAGTCAAGAACGCTTTGCTGAACGGGGCCGGCAGCTTGAGCGAAGCCGAACAGCAGAAGTTCACCGAGGCCGCGTGCTCGGCGTTGAACACCTGGTTCACCAATCACGGCGCGGCCGTGGCGAAGGACCTGGACGCACGCTACCTGGCCGCCGCCGGCCCGGTGTGCAACAAGTTCACCACCGCGACCATCGCAGTGGCAAAGAAGAACGTGCCCAACCTCCCCACCGCGACCAGGGAACTGGAGCCCGTGATCAAGAAGATC
Organism: Embleya sp. L77; assembly: GCF_055557415.1. Taxonomy (NCBI): domain Bacteria; kingdom Bacillati; phylum Actinomycetota; class Actinomycetes; order Kitasatosporales; family Streptomycetaceae; genus Embleya; species Embleya sp. L77. Next base: position 217,256 of record NZ_CM145710.1, on the reverse strand, counting down.
TGGCAGAACGCCATGCAGGCGCTCTCCGTCGATTCCCCCGACACCGGCTGCCGCCCGGCATACACCGCCGCAAAGGCCGGTTGGTAGCGCACCCGGATATCAGCCCGTGCCCTCCGCCTACCGCCGCAGGAGGGACGTAGGGCGCGATCGCCACCCAGCGGCACCGTGACGTCGGGGAGGCCGGCCGCGTACACGTCGGCCTATCCAACGGGGCTACGGCATGCCGGCGCGCCTTACCATTGCCGGCTCAGACGCGACCGAGGCCCCCGCGCGGACAGGCGACATGATCCCGTGGCCCGCCGGTGACGCGTGAGGCGCGGCATCGGGTCGTTCTTCCCCGAGGACCCGGTGCCGCGCCCACCAGGTTTCCTTCTCGCGCCTGGCCCTGTACGGGCCATCCGTCCGGGTGCTCTTGTGGGCCGCGGCAACTGCCCAGGAAAGGGCCGGTCAACCATTCTCTCAAGGCCCGGATCGTGGTTGTGCTGGTCACAGGGTTCTGAGCCGCGTCAGTGGTGCTGGGCGAAGGGGACAGGATCATCACCGTCGGCTCGGTCCTCGGCGCCCGATCCGGATTCCTGGGGGTGGCCGACTACGCGGCGACCAAGGCGGCGATCGTGGGGTACGGCAAAGGAGCGGCACGCGACCTCGGGCGCCGGAACATCACCGTCAATGTGGTCCAGCCGGGTGCCGTCGACACCGACATGAACCCGTCGGACGGCGAGAGCGCGAACGCCCGACGCGCCGCGAATCCGATGGGCCGGTACGGCCGACCGGAGGAGATCGCGGCGGCCGTCGTCCTCCTCGCGAACCCCGCCGTCTCATTGGTCAACGGCGCGGTCCTCGACGTCGACGGTGGCTACCTGGCGTAGCGCGCGACCCGCGCGTCGCGAACCCACACCGTGGACCCGCGGAGCGCAGCAACGGCAGGCCGGCGCGGCCGCATATGACCACCATGTGCCCGCGCCGACCTGCAAAGTCGAGTCGACCCCCAGCCACGAGGCGTCACCGACCCGAACGAGCCGAGCGGGCGCCGCCGATCGGTGCCGTCGGTCGCGCTTGTCGTCGCGCCGAGAAGCCGGAACCCGAGTTTCGGAGGCGGTTCGGGTCGGTGATTACAGGCTGCGCCGTCGGCACTTGCGTGACATGTCGCGGCGTACGCCCTGTGCACGGCCGCCGGACTCGGGTACGCGTACGCCCGGAGCCGTTCGACGGGGCGTGCGCCGGGTGCGTGGTGCGCCGGCTACGCGGCCGTGCACGCGTCAGGAGCGGGTGGCGGGACTCTCGGTGGGCCTTGTGGCGCCGGCGACGATGGCCTGCAGCGCCGCGACATGCCCGTCGAAGGCGTTCCGGCCGGCATCGGTCAGGCGGGCCCGCACCTTGCGGCGACCGCTGCTGAGGCGGCGCTCGGTGGTTACGTACCCGGCCTCTTCGAGGGTGGCGAGTTGCTTGGACAGCGCCGATTCGGAGAGCCCCAGTCGGTCTTTGAGGTAGGCGAACTCCGCCCAGTCGGCGGCGGCCAGCGTCGCCACCAGCGTCAACCGGGTGCTGGGGTGGATCAGTTCGTCGAACCGCGGCGCCGTCATGCCCGTGCCCACCGGCGCAGAACGCTCAGAATGTCCGGACCGCCGAAGCCGACGACGGCGGCGACCAGCACCGCAGCCCAGATGCCGGCGTGCTCCGCGCCGTCGGCGTCCAGTGCGAGCGCGGCGGCGATGGTGGCGCCGACGAGCACGACCAGCATGCCGATTACCACCAGTGGGGTGCGGCGCCCGGCGACGGCCGTGCTCACCTGCACTCGGCCGGTGCGTCGGCGCCCGCCGAGCAGGCGCGTCGCGACGATCGCGTGACCGGTGCCGAAGGCCGCGGCTGCGATTCCGCCCAGCCACGGCCATACGCTGCCGAGCACGCCCAGCACGATCCAGGCGGCGGCCATCGCCCACCAGTAGCCGCGGGGCAGGCCGACTTCGTCGGCCACGTGGCGCTGGGCACGGTCGACGGCGTCCAGCGCGGCGCGGGCCTGCTCCGGAGCGGTGTCGGTCATGATGGAACCCCCATCATCGCCCTCCGAGGTCGCAGGACCGGATCACTCGCGTCGGCCCTTGACTTTCCTGGTGGGAAAGCAGGCTGGATTCTGTCCCGTACCGGGTGCAGCGCACGTTCGAAAGGCGTCCGCCTTCGCGTTCGCCCGTGGCCGGGCTCGGCCGGCCGTGTCGCACTTGCCGTGACGCCCTGGTCCGAATACCCCTTACGCGGTCATCCCGTCGAGCGCGCCGTGGTGGGCGTGGACGAACCGATCGTGAAGGTGGCCCCGGGGGCGGCGTACTCTACGGGCCCGTCGAACCGGGCCGATGCACGTGCCACCGCCTGGTGTGGAGTGAGGAAGCGGCCGACATGCGTGACGATCAAGCGGCTCGCGGCGGCCGCGCCGGCGGTGTCTCCGGCGTCCTCCGGCGTGTGATGCACCGGCCGACCATCGGTCACTGTATGTGCACTATCGGCCTCACACAGCAGGACGTCGCACCTCGTTGCCAGATCCGTCAGGCTCGAACACGGCGCGGAATCCCCGGAATACACCAATGACCCGCCGGCCGTCTCGATGCGCACTGCGAACGCCGCGACGTCGTGTGCCACCTCTCGGGTGGTCAACTGCAGGGAGCCGATGGTCACTTGGTGGCCGTCGTGCAACTCGGAGACTGCGAAGGCGGATTCGATCGGACTGCGATCCGGCGTGTGGGTGAGAAAGGCGGCGAGTCGGTCGGCGATCCCCGGCGGACCGTAGAGGGGAATCGGGGCCGCCAGGCGAATATCCGCGTACAGCGCTCCGTAGTAGGCGGTGAGCAGGTCCGCGCTGTGATCGGCGTGCAGATGGGAGATCCAGATCGCGTCGAGTTCGTCCAGACGTACGTGTCGCTGTAGCGGACCCAACGTCCCGCTTCCCGCGTCCACCCAGATCCGGGTACCGTCGCCCGACACCAGGTAGCCCGAGCAGGGATTGTCCACGGTCGGATAGGGCGTCGCGGAACCCAAAACCGTAAGGCGCAAAGGCTCGTCACTCACAACCAGGATCCTAGTACTCCAGCAGAACTTCGACGTTTTGCCTGCTCACAGGTGGCGCGTGGCGACTGTGGTCGGCCGGTGGGCCGCCGGCAGCGGTCTTCACGGGCCCGCCCTTCGATCCTGTGCGGTCGACGCTGGTGGTGGCAGCGTCATGGCAGCCTCTCAACGTGATCAACGAGCCCGCAATGGAGACTTGGAACGACGGAGTCCCGATCGTCGATGGCGCAGGCTTCGTCAGGAAGGTCATCCTCTCTGCACGAGTGCGACGCCGGTTCTCCGGTACTGCCGGCCGCATCGAAGACCGTCCGGTGATCTTCGGGCGGGGTTCGCGCCGTTGGAGGGCGGAACAGTGGTGAAGTGCAGGGCCTGACGGCCGGCGAGGTTCAAGCCCACCTCGCCCAGGGTCTACGGAGCCGACGTATCGCGGCAGACGATCTGCACGAGTACCGGCAAGGTCCTTGCGGCACGGCCGTCGCGGAATCGGCCACTCGACCGCGTCCACCCGGAAGGGTTCCATCGGGATCCCCGTCTCTGGATCGAGCCGCGTCGCCCTTTGCGGGTCTTGACGCCAACCATCCCACCCGGGCGGTGGTCACCGCGATGCCCGATCCACTCGATAATGGATGGCATTCGCTATAGTGGAGAACATGAGTGACGGCAACGCCTTCTCCAGCGGCCTGTCCATTGCCGAGCTGGGGGCCAGGATCCGAGGCGAGCGACGGGCCCGGAGCATCACTTTGGCACGGCTTGCCACGCTGAGCGGCGTGAGCCAGAGCATGGTGTCCGAGGTGGAACGCGGCGCGAAGACGCCAAGCGTGCTGGTTCTCGACCGCCTGGCGACCGCACTGGGCACCTCGATTGCTCGACTGCTGGACGAACCGGCGCGCCCAGGCGTCGTGGTTCTGACCGGTGACCGGCAGCACGTGGTACGGGACCCGGCCGGGTGGGAACGGCGTATCCTTTCCCCGGTCCTGCCGGGTGTCGAATTCGAGTTCATGCGCACCACCCTGGAACCGGGCGTGGACGCAGGAGAGTTCTCCCCACACGCGCCGGGATCGCACGAGTACGTGGCAGTGGAACAAGGGTGTCTACGCCTGACCATCGACGGTGTGACCCATCGACTTCGGGCCGGGGACGCGGCCTATTTCCCCGGCAACCGCCGGCATGCCTTCGCCAACGACCTTGCCGAAGCATGCGTGTACTACCTGGCCATGGCACTGGCCCCGGCAGTCCAGCTCCACCGCCTGTCGGGAGGACACGATGCATGACCTGCGGCAAGCAGCCCGTTCGGCGGCGGAGCTCGCGGCCGATTACCTGACGGGCGTGGCCGCAGGGCCGGTGTGGCGGCCGGTGTCCGAGGCGGACCACACGTGGCTCACCCGCCAGCCACTGCCCGCCGACGGCCGCCCGTTGGCCGACCTCCTGGACGAGGTGCGCGACCGGATCCTGCCCTATCCCATGGGCAACGGGCATCCCCGGTTCTTCGGCTGGGTCAATTCCCCGCCGTCTCCCGCCGGCGTCCTGGTGGCAACCCTGGCGGCGGCCATGAACCCCAGCTGCGCGGGTGGAGACCACACCGGCGTTCTGCTGGAGCGCACCGCCGTGCGGTGGCTGGCGGAGCTGGTGGGATTCCCCCACCCCCCGGGGGCCGGGCTGCTGACCAGCGGAGCCTCCATGGCCACCATCGCGGCACTGGCCACGGCCCGCCACCAGGCGTTCCGCGAGCAGGGCCACGACGTGCGCGAGACCGGCCTGTACGGGCATCGCCCGATGGCGCTCTACGTGTCCGCCGAGGCGCACAGCTGCCTGCGCAAAGCGGCGGAACTTCTCGGCCTGGGCACCCGGTACCTCCGCACCGTCCCGGTCGACTCGGCTTTCCGCATGAACACCGGCGAGCTGCGACGTCTGATCGCTACCGACCAGCGAGCGGGGGTGCGGCCGTTCTTCGTCGCCGCCAGCGCGGGAACGGTCAACACCGGAGCCGTCGACCCTCTGGACGGCATCGCCGCGATCGCCCGCGAGCACGGACTGTGGTTCCACATCGACGGCGCATACGGCGCGCTCGGCATCCTCGCCGACGACGCCGCCCCCGGCTATGCCGGACTGGAACGGGCGGACTCTCTGGCTCTGGACCCGCACAAGTGGCTCGGCGTCCCCATCGATGCCGGCTGCATCCTCTTCCGTGAACCGGCCGGCCCGCGCGAGGCCTTCAGCCTGGTGCCCCCCTACCTGCGCGACGAGGACGCCGGCGAACTGGGCTGGTTCTCCGAGTACGGCCCCGAACAGACCCGCCCGTTCCGCGCGCTGCGCGTGTGGGCCACGATCGCCCACCTCGGCCGGGACGGCATCACTCACCTGGTACAGCGCACCACCAGGCTCGCGCACACGCTCGCCGAGTCGATCGAAGCTTCCGACGACTTCGAACTGCTCGCCCCGGCGGTCACATCCATCACCGCGTTCCGCCACCGCCCTCCGGGCCTCGACACAGACCGCACGGAAGCACTGAACGAGGCGATCCCGGCCGCCGTGCAGCGCCGTGGGCACGCCTTCCTCACCGGCACGCGGATCTCGGGTGCCGCGGCCCTGCGCGCCTGCGTCCTCCACCCCGGCACCACGAAGGACGACCTGACCGTCCTGCTCGACGAAATCCGAGCCGCGGCGCGGGAGGTCACCACGTGAATCATCAATACCTGGTCGTCGACCTCGGCGGCGTGCTGTTCCACTTCGACCACGCCCATCGCCTGCAACGCCTGGCCGATGTCTTTGCGCTCCCCGCAGATCGAATCGACGTGTTGCTGTGGCGGTCCGGGTTCAGCACCGACTGCGATTCGGGCAAGTACCGACACGCGGCGCGGATTCGGGACCGTATTCGGGCTGTCACCGGCTTCACCGGCAGCGACGATGACCTCGACGCTGCCTGGTGCAGCGCCTTCCGGCCCGACTACGCCGTTCGGGAGACACTGGAACGCCACCGCGGCTCCCGAACATTGGCGCTGTTCACCAACAACGGCCCGCTGGAGCAGGAGGCGCTGCTTCGGCTGTACCCCACGATGTTCGACTGCTTCGACCACCTGCTGTTCAGCCACCGCCTCGGCCACCGAAAGCCCGCCCTGGTCGCCTTCGCCGCCGCCGCGAAACGACTGGGCGCCTACCCGGGCGACATCCTCTTCATCGACGACAGTGCAGCCAACATCGACGCAGCACGCGCCGCAGGCTGGACCGCCCGCCACTTCCGGAGCAGAGAGACCCTCGAACAAGCCCTGCGCCCCCGAATCCGGTAACGCCATTGCACAAGGATGTTGATCATCGAGAGCTCCGGCGCCACCGTTTTCTGTTCGATCCGGCAGGTGCAGCCGCTTCCGGACGACGACTCCGCCGATCTCCTCGCCCCGTCCGGCCGTCGGACGGGCGATCTTGTGGGATACGGGCGAGGAGGGCGGCGTCGGCCGACGTGGGTATCCACATGTGCGCGAGGGCCGATTCCTCCTTGCATGGGGCAACGGACCCTCGCCACCGGCCTCCGGCCGTGAGGACGGTACCGGGTCTAGCGGCGTCGCCGCTGCCGCCTCGGCCGGTGTCTGCTTGGCGGCGGTGCCGGAGCACGAAGACGACGATGAGCGCGATGACGCCCAGCATGACGACCGGAAGCACCCACGGGTTCTTGTCCGCGTCGTTGTCCTGAGCGGTGGTGTTCGCGCCGTCGGTCGTGGTCGACGGTCTCGCCAACGATGTGGCGGACGTGCCGCCGCTCGTAGCGGGCGATGCGGCGGTGGAGGGCGTCGCCGGCAGGCCCGCATTCTCGCCTCGGAATCCGACGGGCAATACGCCTCCTGCGTGCGGTCGCCGCCGTCACCCACCTTCGACGTCGTCACGGTGCACCGGATCGTGAGGCAATCGACCGCGCCGAAGCGTGTCGGCAGGTTGGCGGATCGTCGCGGACCCACCGCCCGATGTCGAACCGCGTTCGCCCGCTTCCTCGACGGCGACGACGGTCACGGACGCACGAGCCGGCGGACGGCACGACGGGCGCGTGCCGGGGCGTTCGGATCCTCGAACATCCGGATGGCTTGGTGGGCGGCAAGAGCGATGCCGTTGAGCTCGAAGGCCAGTTGATCGATGTCGGTGCCGGTGGGTAGCTCTTCCGCCTCGACGGCCGCCCGCAGTTCACCGACGACGTATGTCGCCCAACGCGAGAGGGCGGCGTGGATGGCATCGCGCACGGGGCCGGGGCGGCCGTCGAACTCGACGGCGACGGATGTGAGGAAACACCCGCCGTGGCCTTCCGCGTCCGCCATGTAGGCGATCCATTCACCGAAGGCCCTTTCCAGGCGCCGGGTTCCGGGTTCGGCACCGACGAGCCGAGCGGGCACGCGGGCGCGGAACTTCTCCACTGCGGCGTCGATGGTGGCGAGTTGCAGTCCCTCCTTGGACCCGAAGTGGCGGATGACCCCTGCCTTGCTCATCCCGAGATCGGTGGCCAGCCGGCCGATGGTCACACCTTCGAGACCCTCGTCACCGGCGAGCGCGAACGCCCGCTCGATGATCCGGGTGCGGGTTGCGGCAGCTTCGACGGCGGACTTGCGCGGACTCATGAGAGAAGCTTAACGTACCGATCGTTCGCCAAATACAAACGATCGTTCGCTATCCAAGGAGCGCGCCCCCGTGAAGATCCACCACCTCAACTGCGGATCGATGCGCGAGATCGACCCCGGAGGCGCCGGCAACCCGCCCCTGACCCCGACGCGGGCCCTGAACCACTGCCTGCTCGTCGAGACGGACCAAGCGGGCCTCGTCCTGATCGAGTCGGGCTTCGGCACACAGGACGTCCTGCGCCGCGAAGGCACCCTCGGCCAGACCTTCCTCGATCGCACCCAGGCCGTCCTCGCGACGGAGGAGACGGCCCTGCACCAGATAAAGCAGCTGGGTCACTCTCCCGACGACGTACGCCACATCGTCCTCACCCACCTCGACCTCGACCACTCCGGCGGTCTCTCGGACTTCCCACAGGCCACGGTCCACGTCCACGAGGCCGAACTCCGCGCCGCCATGGCCCCCTCCGACCCCCACCCCGAGCACACGCTGCGATACCGCCCGGCGCACTGGGCCCACCACCCACACTGGAACCCGTACGCCTCGACGAAGGGAAACACCTGGTTCGGCTTCGACGCCCTCGAACTCGAAGGACTGCCATCGGAGATCATGCTGATCCCGCTCGCCGGACACACCCGAGGCCACTGCGCCGTCGCGGTCCGCGACGCCGACCGCTGGCTCATGCACGCGGGCGACGCCTACTACCACCAGGGACAGATCGACCCGACCAACCGCTGGTCCATCCCCCTGTGGGAAATGCTCGAGGAAATCACCGAGATCGACCGACCACTGCGCATCGGAAACCACGCCCGCCTGCGCGAACTCCTGCGCGACCACGGCGACGAGGTGGAGGTCTTCTCCGCCCACGACCCCTGGGCCTTCCGACGCTTCCGGCGGGCGACCCCGACCGACTGATCCGAGATTCCGACAGCCCAACAGATCGGCAGCCGGGCTGCGGGTCGCTCACGGCAGGACGGATGTCCCCACGCCGGCATCCGCCCCGAGGATCAAAGGTTGACGTACTCGTATGCGCCACCGTGTGGGTGGGCTCGACAGGTGGCGCCGGCCGCGATCCCCTCCTCGACCGCGCTGGCCGGGGCGGCGACCGCGGGGATGGCCGACACGCCGCCGACACGTTGCGCCGCTTCGTCCGGTCCGCTCGACAGCCACCGTGTCCCGGTCGCCCGGGTCGCCGAGGAACCCGAGCACCACCGGCCCCGCCGGGATCACGAGCAGGCGTGGCTCGACGCCCACATGTACGGCGACCACGATCCCGGGCCGGCGCCGGTGTGCCTTTCACCTGCTGGTTCCCGGGCAGGCAGAGTCGGCCGATCGGCGAGATTCGTGCCTGGAACTCGACCGCGGGCACTTGGCCGTCACCCACCGGGGCCAGCGGCGAGGGTAGTTCCGCCGCGAGGCGGTGCGGCGGCACTTCGAACCCGGCAGAGTCCGAGCGCTGTTCCGGAAGGGCGACCGGGGCCGTCGATGCGGGTGCGGGGGGAAAGACCTGCGATGGGGAGGCCATGTTCAGGGACTGATGAAGGCGCGAGTGATTGTAGGCGTGGACCGATGCGTCGATCGCGGCCTGGGCCGCGTTCTGGTCGGCGAACGGTTCGACGTGGTCCAGGAGTTCGCGTCGCAACGACTTGTGAAACCTCTCGATCTTCCCCGTCGTCGTCGGTGAACGGGGCCTGGTGAGGCGGGCGGTGATGCCGTTCTCCCGGCAGACGCGTTCGAACATGACCTCGGCGGGGACGGGCTTGGTGAACCGGCCGGTGAACTGCTTGCCGTCACCGGTAACGAGACCGTGGGTGGCACGCTCGACGTCGCGGGCAACGTCGATGCCCGGCAGGATCTCACCGTCGGCGGCAGGCTGACGCTCGGGGATCTGTGGGTTTCCCGTGATGCGCACGTCGGCGGTTGACGAGTCGGGCGGCTATTCCCCGGCCAGCCGCTGCGCCGCAGATCTCACCGTGGGAGGCGGGTGTGGTTGTACCAGTCGATCCACTCGGCGGTGGCGAGTTCGACGGCGGCCGGGGTGTGCCACGGGCCTCGGGGTTTGATCGACTCGGTCTTGTAGAGGCCGATGGTGGATTCCATCAGGGCGTTGTCGAGGGCGTCGCCGACGGTGCCGATGGATCCGGCGGTGCCCTTGCGCGCGCGAGGTGGGCGGCGAGGCGGAACGAGGTATATTGCGAGCCGGCGTCGCTGTGATGGATCAACTCTGCGTGCAGGATGGGGTGTTGCGTGCGGTCGCGCTGCCACAGGCCCATTTCGAACGCGGAGAGTACGAGGTCGGTCCGCTTGTTGCCGGCGGCCGACCAGCCGACGACGCGGCGGGAGAAGGTGTCCACGACGAACGCGACGTAGACGGTGCCGGCCCATGCGGCGACGTGGGGGAAGTCGGCCACCCACACGCGGTTCGGCTCCGTCGCGACGAAGTCGCGTCGCAACAGGTCCGGCGCCCGCGTGGCGGTCGGGTCCGGTTCGGTGGCGCAGACCTTCCGGCCGCGGACGGCGCCGGAGAGCCCGGCGTTCTTCATCAGTCGGGCGAAGGTGCAGCGGGCGACGTCGGTGTGGCCGCGGCGCTTCAACTCGGCCCAGACCTTGCGAACGCCGTAAACGCCGTGGTTGGTTTCGTGGACGGTCGCGATCAGGGCGGTCGGTTCCGCGCCGCGAACGGATCGTGCCGAGGGAGTGCGCGTCTTGTATGCGTGATAGGTGCTCGGGTGGATGCCGCAGTCGTGTGCGGTGAGCACGGTGCAGATCGGTTCGACTCCGCCGAAGCGGCCCCGGTGCTCGTCGACGAACGCTACGAGCGCGTGTGTGGCCGGTCGAGCTCGGCCGCGAAGAACGCCGCCGCCTTGAGGATTTCGTTCGCGCGCTTGAGTTCGGCGTTCTCCTTTTTCAACGCCTTGAGTTGCGCGGATTCCTCCGTCGTGGTCCCGGGTCGGTGACCGGCGTCGACCTCCGCCTGACGCACCCAATGGCGAAGCGACTCGGGTCCCACATCGAGCTTGGCGGCGATCGATCGGATCGCCGCGTGCTCGGACTTGTACTGATCACGGGACTCCAGCACCAGGCGCACGGCCCGCTCCTTGAGGTCCCTTGGATATTGCTTCGGCACGATTCGTCCGATTCTCTGAAGAACGAGAGTCTCGATCAAACTCGGAGCGGTTCAACTACCCAGACAAGGCCGCTCTGGTACCACTCACCGGCAAGGGTCGTCATGGAAGCAGATTGAATACGAGCCGCAGGTCTCAAGTCCTCTTGTCAGAAGTGCTGTTGCCGATCTGGGACCAAGGCTGCCAGTCGATCTGAACGCGCCGGCGGAGCGCGGAGGCGAACTTCTGAACAAGGATCGCGTCGGAGCACTACGGTGAGGCACCGTGACTGAAGAGTTTTGGTACCGCTGCGATGACTGCCAGGGTGAGAAAACCGTGATGGTTGGGGCGCTCGATCAGTCCGTTCAGTGCCCCGAGTGTGAGGGCCAGGGCACGGTCGACGAGGCAGGCATCGAAGCCTGCGATGCCTGCGAGGGCGCAGGGGAAGTGGACTTCCCCACAATCAGTGGCGGCGACGTTATTCTTGAATCGGGGACATGCCCCGGTTGCAACGGCCTCGGCGCCTGGGAAGGCGAGGAGGGTGACGAAGCGCACGGATCGGTTCGAGTGCCAAACTGAAGTATGAAGGTGCGCCAGCGCGCTGCCCAAGCGGCCCTCAGTACCTGAGGCGACCTTCCTACGTGGGCGGCTACGCCGCCCCAGAGAGCTAGTGCCGCATCAGACAACCTTTGCCCCACCCGTGCAAGCCAGGCGATGGGGCAGAGGTTGCCTTGGCCTGGGGCATATCCTGCGCTTATGGATGGTGATCAGGAGCTGGAGCGGTACCGTCACGAGGTCCGGGAGTGGACGGTGGGCGAGCTTCGCCGGGCGCTCGACGGGCTCCCCGACGAAATGTGGCTGCGCATCGACGTCCCGGTGGTGCCACGGTCCAACGATGTACCGGAAGCGGATCGTGAACTCGTTCTCGGTGGTGTCTTCGTGGACGACGCCGACCACCTCCCGCAGGACGAACTGGTTCTCCAGGCCGACTTCAGCACGGACTGGTACATGCGACGTCGAGCTCAGTCTTGAATGTCAGGCGACGTTTGCCCTGGCCACGATCTTGCGTAGGCGTTCATCGGCGGCGTGCTTGTTCCGCCAGATGATGTAGCGGCGAGATCAACGTGTGCGGGTGGCCGCCACCCAGCACCCGCACACGGCTGCGCAGGGTGCGTTCGTACAGCAGGATCGCCCGGCCACGGTCGCCGGTCGATTCGTAAGCGCCTGCGAGGTTGTCGCTGGAGGTGAGCGTGTTTGGGTGGTCGCCGCCGTGGATGCGTTCGCTGTCGCTCAGGGTGCGTTCGTACAGCGGGATCGCCCGACCCAGATCCCCCGTTGACTCGTACGCCCCTGCGAGGTTGTAACCGGAGTCCAGCGTGTGTGGGTGGTCACCGTCCAGCACCCGTTCCCGGTCTCGCAGGGTGCGCTCGTGGAGTGGGATCGCACGGGCCGACGTCGCCTGCCTCGATGTACGCGCCCGCGAGGTTGCTGCGCGAGGACAGCGTGTCGGGATCGTCGTCTGCCAGTACGCGTTCCCGCTTCCGCAGGGTGCGCTCGTAGAGGAAGATCGCACGGTTGAGGTCGCCGGCCGACGTGTACGCGCCCGCCAGGTTGTTGCGCCAGGTCAGAGTCTCGGGGTGGTCGTTGCCCAGTACGCGTCTGCTGTCCTGCAGGTTGCGTTCGAGAAGGGGGATCGCGCGGCCCGGGTCCCCGCAGACTCGTACGCCCCGGCGAGGTGGCCACGGGTGGCCATTGTGTGCGGGTGATCGTCTCCCAGTACCCGCCCCCGTGCTCTCAGGGTGCGTTCGAGAATGGGGACTGCGCGGGTGAGGTCGCCCATCGATGCGTACGCGTTCGCGAGATGGCCGTGAGAGGCCAGCGTGGCGGGATGCTCCCGACCCAGCAGCCGTTCGCGGGTCGCGAGGACGCGTCGGAAGGCGGGGATGGCGAGGGACACCGAGCCCTGTCCCAGCCGGTAGATGGCGGTGAGTTCCAAGGCACGGGCGGTGTGCGCGGTGTCCTGCTCGACGGGCTGGCGGATGAGGGTCTCGATGTGTGGGACGAGGCTCCGGCAACGCGGCCAGGCAGCGGGGTGGTTGATGTCGTCGGGGGCGGTGAATGCGAGGAGAGCTGTCGCCTGTTTGTGTGCGTGCTCGACGTCATCGGGGTTGCGGTGGGGATCGTGCGGGTCGGGGGTGCGGGCGAGGGCCTGGACGAGGTGGTGGACGCTCAGGGTGCCGTCGTGATTGTCGGTGATCATGCTGTAGGCGACGAGTCGGCCGATCGCGGTGGCGAGTTCGGGGGTTCGGCGAGACCGTCCAGGAGGTCGCGTGGGATGTCGTCGGGGGCGTACCAGGCCAGGATTCGCAGAATGTCCCCGGCGAGGGGAGTATCGGCCAGACGGTTCAGCGTCAGGTTCCAGATGCGGGCGACGGTGCGCGCGGAGTCGTCGCCCTCGGCGCCGGCGGCGAACAGCGCGGCGGGCCATCGGCTGAGCATGGCGAGGTAGGTACGCGCGGTGGTGCCGGTTTCGGCGCAATACGCCGCGGCCTGTTCCACAGCCAGGGCCAGGTGCCCAAGTTCCGCGCACAGCTCCTCCGTTCCGGTGGTGTCGCGGGGATCGTGGTGAGTGAGGACGCGGGTGAACAGGTCGAGGCGTCGGCGGGTCGGAGGGTGTCGAGTCGGATGGCGGTGGCGTGGTGATGCCAGCCGGTGGCGCGGCGGCTGGTGATCAGGACCCGGCCGCCGGGCAACCGGTCCAGGAGGGGGCGGATGTGGGCGGGGTCCTCGACGTTGTCCAGGACCAGCAGCCATCCGTCGTGTTCGGCCAGCCATCGGATCGCGCGTTCGGTCTGCGACTCGGCGGGCAGCGCGGCGAGCGCGGGTTGCAGGGCCCGCGCGAGCGCGGCCAGCCCCGCGTCGACTCCGGCCGCGTTGTTGGCGGTGACCCACCATCGCGGATTCTCCTGCCGCTGGGCCGCCCATTGGGCGGCGAGGGCCGACTTGCCGACGCCGCCGAGCCCGTGCACCGCGTGCACGACGACCCGACCGGGCCGGGTGAACGCCGCCTCCAACGCCGCGAGTTCGTCCACGCGGCCGACGAACAGGCCGGACCCCACGTTCGAGACCCCGCCGGCCGCGGCGTCGCGCGGGATCGGCCCGCACGCCTGCGCGGGCAGGACGAACGCCTGCTCGGCGCGGATGTACTGCGTCGACGACGCGATCACGTCGCCGCCCGCGACGATCGCGCCCTCGCTCCCGCAGAGGCTGGCGCCCGACGGCGCCCCGGCCTCCGGCTTCCCGGTCACGGGCGCTGGTCGGTGTGCGAGTCGTCGACATTCCCGCCCGCGACGATCGCCCCGTCGCCGCCCGCTACCCCCGGCCCGCCCCCGGGCGCCGGTGCCACGGGGACGCCGGTAGGCGTCGACCCGGTGTATCGGGTCGAGGACCTGGTCACGCTGCCCCCTGCCACGATCGCCCCCCGCATACCCGTCACCGGACCGGACACCGGAACCGGGACGGGCGGCACCGACGGACCACCCGACGGCCCGGGACCCGGGACCGGCACGCGCAGTTGCCACAGCGACACCCCGACCGCGACCACCCCGACCGCAGACCCGACGACGCCCCACGCCTGGGCCGCACCCTCCGGATGCGCGGCCGTCACCCACACCAGCAAACCCACCGTCACACAGGCCCCCGACAGCGCGAGACCCCACCAACACACCCGCAGCCAGCTCGTCATACCCACCATGGTGACCCCGAAGACATGATCAAGTCCGCCCGTCCCGAACGCCATCCCGGCTTCCGATCGCACCATTCCGAGGCACCGGCGACGACGAACCGAAGGACGACGATGGCGAGCTGCTCCGCGCGTGCCGGGTTGCTCCGTCCCGGCTGGTTTGAAAGATCTTGTCGATTGATCATGTGAGGTTTCCCCCGGAAGGTGGACACGGGGTTCTATGCGGCGAGTGACACCATATCCGCCTTGGCCGCTTGTGCCTCGAAGGCGGCCGGGCTGACGTAGCGCAGAAGGCTGTGTCGCCTGCGGTGGTTGTAGAACGCAATCCAGCGGAAGACGTCGATTCGTGCCTGATGCTCGGTCAACCACCCTCCTCCGTGGAGGACTTCGCGTTTGCAGGTCGCGAAGAAGCTCTCCGCGGCGGCGTTGTCGTAACTCGATCCGACCTTCCCCATCGACCGCCGGATCCCGTGCCGTTCGCAGGCTTTCGCGAATCCGCAGACGTGTATTGGGTCCCTCGGTCCGAGTGGAAGACCACCCCGGTCACACTCCCGCCCCGCATCCGGATCGCCGCCTCGATCGCGTCGACGACCAAGGAGGCCCGCATGTGGTCGGCGATCGACCAGCCGATCAACCGCCGCGAGTGCAGGTCGATCACCGTCGCGAGGTAGAGCCACCCGTCGCCGACCGGGAGATACGTGATGTCACCCACCCACTTCACGTCCCGGGCGGACGCGGTGAAGTCCCGCTCCACCAGGTCCGGCGCCGGCACGGCGGCCCGCTCACGCACGGTGGTCCGCACGCGTCGCCGCAGGTGACGGCCCACGATGCCCACCTCACGCATCAACCGGGCAGTGCGTTTGCGGTTCACCCCGTGTCCCTCCGCACGCAATTCCGCGGTGACCCTGGGGACCCCGTAGGTTTCGTGCGACGCGGCGTGCACGACCCGGATGCGTTCGGTGAGTTCCGCGTCCGCCGCCGCGCGGGCCCGCCGGGCCGGCGCGCCCGCCTCGTGGGCGTGGAACGAGGACCTGGACACACCCAGGACCCGACACAACCGCTTGACGCCGAACTCGGCGCGATGGGTGGAGACGAAGTCCCAGCGGCGGGTCCTCACTTCATCTCCCGTGCGAAATACGCGGCCGCCCGACGCAGGATCTCGCGTTTCTGGTGCCACTCGCGTTCGGCCTTGCGCAGGCGGGCCGAGCTCCTCGCGCCCGGCGGTGCTCAGCCGGTCGTCGCGCTCGCCCGCGTCCGCCTCGGCCCGGCGCACCCAGGCCCGCAACGTCTCCGCGTTGACTCCCAACTCGGTCGCCACCGAGCTGAACGTGCGGCTCCCGCCCGAAAGGCGATACAACGCGACCGCGTCGCGCTTGAACTCATCCGTGAACTTCGACGGACGTCCCACGTGGACTTCCCTTCCTGGACCCAACGATCCAAGTGTCAGGGTGTCCACGATCAAGGGGAAACCTCAAACGCGCCCCCACCCAGTTACAGGACCTCATGAACTCGGTGGGAGCAGGCCAGGGCTTGCACCTCTATCTCCCGAACCAACAAACCACCGGTAGGTCAGATGACGATCGGTCCACCGCGCCAGGTGGGCATCGGTCGCGATCCCATCGCCACCTCGAACGCCGCTCGGGAGAGCAACCGGGTGGAGTCGAGAACGGGAAGCGGGGAGACTTCCGGCGTCACCAGCAGGGGAATCTCCGTACACACGAGGGCGACCGCATCGCACCCGCGCTCCGCCAATTTCTCGATGATGCGAACGTACTCGCCACGAGAGCTGCCGGTCAGCACACCGTTCACGAGTTCCCCGAAAATGATGTCGTGGATGATACGACGATCGTCCGCGTCCGGGACCTCGGCGGCAATCCCGCGAGTCGCGAAAACCCCCGGATAGACGGGGCTGTCCATCAGGTATCGGGTCCCCAGCACGCCGACACATTGACGACCGTCCCGCGCGGCTTGCTCGGCTACCACTTCGGCGATGTGCAGGCCCGGCAGGGCCAACTCGTCACCAGGCATCGCAAGCGCCATGTGGGCCGTGTTGTCGGGGCACACGAAGAAGTCCGCGCCCGAGCCCGCGAGCCGCCGAGCGCTCTCGGCAAGGGTCCTCCTGATCGAGACGTATTCGCCCGCGTCCCACGCCGGCATGCTGCGCGCCATGGCGATGCAGTCCAGGGTGACGTCCGGATGGTCGTCGGGGCCCAACTCGCGGAACCCCTCCTGACAGAAAGCTCGGAAGCACAACGCCGCGCCTTCCGTGCTGTGCGCGAGGATGCCCAGGTGTTTCATGTCGGCTTCTCCTAACGGTTGGTTTGTTGACGGCGGCTCTGATCAGCGTTACTTCGTGAGGTAGCAGTATTCGTGGGCCCGTTCGTGGGTTGGGGCTCCAACGATCTTGGTGGGTCCCTGATGAACGCGGGCTGCCGGTGGCAGGGGGTTGGGGTTTGGGGCCCGTACGGGTAGGGGGTATCCGCTGCTCTGCCGGGTTCTTCCACGATTTCGGTTCCGGTTGGGCATTGGCGGGCGAGGTCACGTGATCGGTGGGATTCGGCGGACGGGCGGCTGCCTCCCGGTTGGACACCGGTGACAGCCCGCCTGCTCCGCATTCCGGTCACAGCCCGGTCGGCACCTTGTCCAGGAAGCCGTGCACGTTGCTCACCCGGCCGTCCTCGGTCAGCACCAGGACGTCGAAGCCGACCACGATGGCCTCCTCGCCGGCCGGGCCGAGGTTCCAGGTGAAACGCGCCAGGTTATGGTGAGCGTCGACCGGGCTGCCCAGGGAGAAGACGAGGCCCGCGAACTGGCCCTGCACCGCGTCCAGCGTCGCGTCGATCGCGTCGTGACCCGCTGCGACGGCCAGCGGGTCGACGTAGGTGCCGTCCTGGGTGTAGAGCGCCTCGACGAGCTTGCGGCGGGCGGCCGGGTCGGTCTCGTTCCAGGTGGCGATGTAGCGCTCGGCGATGGCGGTGAAGTCGATGTCGGCGGTCATCATTGCCGTCCTTCCGGGTGTCCTGTGGGCTTCCGGTTTGTTCCGGCCGCTCCGTTGGACATGAACTTACGGACTCCCACACGGACGGGAATCGGTCACGCATAGGTACTTTGGCAGGGTCAGGTAAGTGACGGGCGCCGACTGCACATGTTGTACGAACGAGACTCCGAGCTGAAAACCGGTCGCGGTCCGCAGCTTCGCGGCCGCTGTCGGCAGGGCGGGGAGGTCGCGGGTGGCGATCGTGCGGACTCCGGCGTTCTCGGCGGTCAGTGCCAGTGCGGCGCGTTGGGCGCCGGTCGGTCGGTAGCCGTAGCGGGCGGTGAAGCGGTCCAGGGTCTTGCGCCGGCGTTCGGCGAGGGTCTCGTAGAGCCGTTCGGGTATGCGGATTGCGGCGTCGTGGTTGCCGACCTTGGTCTGGTCGTGCCAGAACATCGCCAGGCCGCCGTAGCGGCCGATGCAGTCCCAGCGGACCTTGATCACCTCGCCGATGCGGCGGCCGGTGGTGACGGTGGTCTCCCAGATGTCGCGGACGCCGTTGTCGTGGGCGTCGTAGGTGGCGGCGAGTTCGGCCGGATTCGCCTCGTCGGCCAGGGCCAGGGCGACTTCGTCGGGGAAGGGACGGCGCGCGGTCCGGCCGGTGGTGGCGCCGGCTGTCGGGAACGCGATGATGAACTCCCTTTTCAGGCCGAGCCGTTCCGCGGCGCCGGTGTCGAGTGCCTCGCGCATCAGCTTGCGCACGGCGTTGAACACGACCGACCGGGTGACGGTGGTGACGACGCTCGCGGTCCCGTCCGGCCGCTTGATGGCCAGCGAAGGGAGCCCTTCGCGCTCGAGGTGGCGCTGGTCGGCGACGAAACGCTGGGCGTGTTCTTCCCTCGGAACCGCAGGGTCGTGGCCACCGCCGGGCGCCTCGACTTCCAGGAAGGCTCCGAGCTCGACGGAGGCCCGGCGAAGGTCGTCGACCGGGCCGGCCGAGCGGGGACAGCGCGGTGACCGCAACAGGTCCGCCGTGTGGTCCCAGGTCAGATCCCGCAGCCGGCGCTGCGGGATGCCGGTCAGGTCGATGTGGCTCATCCGGTGCGGGAACAGCACCCCGAAGTGCTCGGTCTCGAGGAAGCCGGCGTCCTTGGCCTCCTGCGGGGTGAAGTAGACCAATCGCAGCTCGTGCAGGATCTCCTTGGCGATCGCCCCGGTGAACGCGGCCGAACCGCCGGTCCCGAACTCGAAGTCGACCAGCGAGTTCACTTCCAGCGTGCGGCATGTGGTCACCAGCGACCGGATCCAGCCCGGATCCCACCGACTGTGCCGGGCTCGGCGGCCCGAACAGACCCCACTGGATCTCGGCTCGCACCAGGGGCCGCAGCCCGCGCAGATTGATCTGCCCCGGCCAGTGATGTGCCGGAACGGCAACACACCAGCGCCGGAACGCCGCCCGGTCGCCGTACTCGATCGGGACCGGCTTTCCGAACTTCTCGTATCGCGGCCACCAGTTGCTCGGCATCGCGGCCTTGCCGGGCCTGCCGTCACGGCGGTAGCGGCTGCCGTGCCATGAGCACAGCCCCAGCGGGGAGTCGGCCGGACTCGGGCAGACGACCGCGCCGCAGGGCCCGTAGCCGGGATACGCCTGTTTGCCAGACACCCACGAGGCGAACGCCGCGCTGTCGGCGCCCCGCTCTTCCACGAGCTCGGATGCCATTGACACAGGCGCAGTTCACTGCATGCCGCAGGCCGCTCAGGGCAGATCCGGCAAGCCATTTCCTCTGCCCCGACATGTCGGTCCAACCCCTGGGCGGCGGCCACGAAAGCGGCCCTGCCCACGCCGCGCTCACCGTTGGGGGTCCACTGCCGCTGATGCTCCGAGCACAGGTCCGACCCGCCCGTCCGGGTGCGTTCACAACCGGCGACGACGCACTCCCACCGGTAGATCGCGTGGCCTCGTGGGATCTCGATGATGTCGGGCCGGTAGACCGGGTCGAAGGACGGCCCGCCGATCAGCGCGGTCAGGATCTCCAGCCGGTCGCGGCCGACCCGGTCCGGACGCTCGGCGAACAGTGGCCGAAGGTACTCCTGCCGCCGCATCACGCCTCACCCCAGACCGCACGCAGAGCGGAGTCGAACGCCGGGTCGTGGATGTCGACGTGCCCGTAGACCTCGTCGACCATCGCGGCCGAAGCCCAGCCGCCGGCGTCCCGGGCGATCAGGGTGTTGCCGTTCGCGGCGTCGAGAACCGCCGAGGCAAAGGTGTGTCGGAAGGCATGGGTTTCACCAGCCCCAGGCCGGCGCGTTTCCCGGCCCGGCCGAGCATCCGGCGGGCACCGACCGGTGCCCACGGCCGGCCGGCATCGGCGCCGTGCAACTGGACCAGGAGCATGCCGTGCCCGGCCCCGCGCGGGTACTCGCTGGTGACGTACTCGAAGTAGGAGTGCACCATCGCCGGGCTGACCCGCTTGATCAGCCCACCGGTCACGATGCCGTGCTCGACCCGCCAGGGATGTTTGGTCTTGGCCTCGGCCCGGTTCGGGTTGCCCGGGCGGTGGCAGACGTGCAGGTGAGGGGTGCGGCACTCGCCGCAGGCCGCGTTCTCGCGCAGGTGCAGGTCGACCAAGTGCAACCCACAGAGCTCACCGATTCGCAGGCCGCCGTCCGCGAGCCAGTCGACGACCAGCCGGTCCCGGGCGGCGTTCACCGTGGCCGGCAGCTTCTCCCTCGCGCCGTCCGGGAGCATCTTCGGATGCCGACGGTGCGGCCCCGAAGGCGCGAGCGGATTGGTCGGCAGCGATGACTTCACGTGCCCGAAGAAAGAACGACGCCGGTCCAGCCGCGACGGCAGCCGGGACGCATCGAGTTTCCTGCCGAGTTCTCCGTTTACGCCGCGGGAGGCTTGATGCAGGTAGAAGCCCTTCAGGCAAGCCGCAGCGGTCGACAGCGCGGACCGTCCGTAGGGACGCTTGCCCACTCGCCACGGCTCGCCGAGCGACATGCGGACCGCGGCTCCCATGATGCCCATGTACCGCTCAAGATCCCGCAGTTGGACCGTGCCGAACGCCAGGCACTCGCGCTCCAGCCACCGAAGGTGGTCCACCAGGTAGTACGCGTAGGTTTTCTGCGTGCCCGAGCCCTCGTGCTCACGCAGGAACCGGTCCGCCTCCGCATGCAGTGTTCCCTCGGGCCAGACGATCGTCCACGACCGCTGCCCGTCCTCCCGTTCGCTCTTCTGGACCCTCAAGTCCCCGACCACGACGTGCCGTACCACGTGTCCTCCGTACCGACTCCAGAACATGACAGACGTCCCGGACAAGGTCGGTAAACAAGCCCGGGACGTGCTGGTCACAGTCCCAGACGGACATCGCGGGCAGGACTACCCGCGGTCGGTAAAGTCGATGAGGACCAGGCGGACACCGGCCCGGCCGTAGGTGTGGCAGACGGCTTCTGTGATCTGGGCGTGCGTCATGCGGGTGGTGATGGGGATGCCGAGGTGGCGGGCGAACTCGGCGGCCAATGCCTTCGCGGTCGCGCCGGGCGGTACGAGGACGTACGCCACCGGCACCCACCCCTCCACCCCTGCACCCCCCGCGCCGCCTCGGGTGGCCTCCGCAAGGTGGCAGGCGCGTCCGGCGCGGTCCAGCGCGGTGGTCTTCCCGGCCGCGGCGGGCCCGGTGACGATCAGCGCCGGTCGGGCGGTGGTCTGTTGCTGGCGTCCCGGGCCCGGGACGCCGGCGTGCGTACGTTGGTGGCGAGGGTGTCGATGGTCGGGGTGCGGACGGTGACGAACGCGGAGTGGTAGGCCAGGCGTTCCTCCCGACTGCGTGGCGGGGCATCGGGCTGGGGCGGTGTCGGGGCCGGCGCGGCCACGAAGTTCCGCCCACCCTGCCAGGTGGTGACCGGCCGGGATTGTTCCGTCGCGTCCATACCCTCGCCACTTGGGCCGTCGCCCGACTGCTCACCGGGGCTCACCATTTCAGGGCCTCCTCGTGTGCGTCGTAGAGCCCGTACCCCGTGTGCGGCGGTGCGGGGGAATCGGGGTCGTCTTCGTCGGCGTCCCATCCCGGCAATGGTGACTCGTCGGGGCCGTCGTCGAGTTCGTCGAGGCCGTCCTCGCCCGTCCCCGGGGCGCTGTCGCCGAGGTCCTGCCCCCGCCCTTCGTGCACGGGGCGTGCCGGCGGGGGAATCCGGGTGGCGCGGTCATGACCACGACCGTCCCCGACGAGGGCGATCCCGACGACGCGTTCGCCGAGGCCTGCGTCCGCGGGATCGACTTCTCGGGAATCCCGGTCGTGGTGCGGTTGGACCGCGTCCGTACCCGATTCGTGCCCGGCCGGGCCGAGTCGGCGGCGGCCCTCGTGCACATGGACGTCCTGCCGCCCGACCGCGCCCGACCGCTCGCCGCCGCCTTCGGCTGTTTCCGGCTCGGCGAACTCGACGCCATGACGGGCATACGGAGGTGTTCACGCACGCTCCGGCCGGTGCTCCGGTCGGACGCTGCCCGATCTCTGTCCCGTCTCGTCACCGGAGATGAATCGTCGGGACGCTAACCCTTCCGCTCCGCCTCCACCACCGCGGCTGGATCACCGACGATCAAGAGGCCGACCGGGTCTTCCACGAGGACGTCATGGGCCTGCCCCCGGTGGCCGCGTGGAACGAGAGCGACGTGCTGTTCGTGGCCGAGCGCGTCTACGGCCACGCCTTCCACGGTCCGGCCGACGCAGGCGCGTTGGCGTTCTTCCGGTTCGCCGACCCGAAGGACCGGGAGGAGTTCGGGACCGACATCCATTTCACCGCCTGGCGCCGCATCGCCTTCGGGGTCGACCGGGAAACGAGGGACGCCGTCCGCGGACGCCTGGCCGCGGCCGGCTGTCCGAAGGAGGACGCCTGTGTGATCGACCACGGATACCGCCTGTCGCTGTACGTCAAGGATCCGAACGGGGCTACACCCGGAATTCCCCCTCGACCTCCCCGGCACGGAAAAGATCGAAACGGACCGGCGGACGACGGCGCATGCCGTTCCGGCCCGCCGGCTCGGTGGTGACCACGGTGGCAACGATCGATGGCACTGACGTCCACCCACCCCCGCGGACACGATCGGGACCGGAGCCGCGTCCACCTCGCGCGTCCTCTCGACGCCGCGCGCGAGGACCTCGGCTCCGCGGACGACGCCGACGCCGACCGGGTGTACGGAGTGCCCGCCGCATCCGCGACCACTACCTCACCGGTCCCGACTCGGACCGCCCCGAGGGGCTGTCAAGGACGCCGACACGCCCTCGCCTGAGAGTGATGGCGGGCAGGGAGTGCCAGCGGGCCTGTGTGTCGTGCATGATCAAGGCGCCGTCGAGTTCGGCGGTGCCGGGTGGGAACCGTCGGGGATCGTCGAAGAAGGAGGATCCGGCCGCGGTGACGCGCAACGGTTCGAGGAGCCATGTGTCGGTCCGCAGTTCCACCCCGTCCAGCCGACGGCCGCGGCGGGTGGCGGAGTAGCCGATCGGCCCGGTGCGGAAGAATTCCGAGGCGTCGGACAGGTCCGTGAACAGTGCGCCCGGGGGGAGTCGCGTTGTCGTGTGGGCGTCGACGCTCGCGTGGGTGCTCTCGTCGCGGCTGCGGAAGGCGAGACGGTGGAATCCCGCGCCCTCGCGTACGTCGAAGGTCGCGAGTGCGTGGTCGCCGGGGAACAGTCGGCCGCCGGCGACGGCGGTGAGGGTGGAATCGCTGTCCCGGCGCGGAATGTACACACCGAGGCGTTCGCCTCGCGGTGTGTGCCACCGGACGGCGATGCGGTGTGCGGCGTTCTCGCTGCGCAGTCCGGAGCCCCACGGCGCCCGGTGGGGGCGGAGTCTCCCGAGGCGGATGAAACAGATCCCTCCGACCGCGTGGCCGCGGACGACGAGGGGTTCGAGGGGCGGCGGGAGCAGGCGCGCGGCGATGTCGGGGTCGAGACGGTAGTTGACCAGGAGTCGACGCTCGATGACCGAGGCCATGGTCGGTGCCCTCATGAACGCCGGCCCTCGTCGGTGGTCCTGCGCCGCCTGTGTCGTATCACGAACTGTTCGGGGCACACGGCGCCGAGGAATCGTCCGACGGTCAGGGAGAGCCGTTCCTCCACCAGGGCGTAGTGGATGTGATTCGCCTGCCGTCGTTCGCGAATGAGACCCGCGGCCTTGAGAACGGACAGGTGCCGCGAGACCGATGGTCCGCTGATGGTGAACCGCGACGCGATCTCACCCGCCGTGAGTTCGCCGGGCCGTAGGTCCTCCAGGATCTGCCGTCGCGTCGCGTCCGCCAGCGCGCGGAAGACACTCGCCTCACGCTCTGCCTCGTTTTCGTCCATATGCATGTTTAGCATATGAGCTAGATAGCGAAATAGACGGGTGACCGGTCCCAGGCTCGTCGCTGCGCCCGGTCGCGTTCGCGCCGCGTGTGGCGCGGTGGTCGACCAAACCCCACAGGCCCTGCCGCCGATACCGGCCGCGCATGCGCTGCATGCGCTGCACCGTCGTCCGCGACACCCGCCCGAAGCCCGACCCCGTCAACTCCTGGGCCTTGGCCCGTTCCCGCTCGGCCGGCGTGAACCGGGCCGGGTCGTACTCCGGCCGCATCGCCCCGCCGCCGTCGGGCCCGCCCGCACGACCACATTCCACCTCGCGGATGTGCCGCTGCCAGGCCGACGCCCTCTCCCGCGCCGCGGCCGGGGCGGTCTCGAACAGCCCCCACCGCGGCACCCCCTGCGGCTGCCCGACCTCCGCGTCCGGGACCGCGAAGTCCGGATCGGCGAACAGGTGCCAGACCAACACCACCTCCTCCGCCCCGCCCTCGCCGACCGGATGGATTCGCGCTCCGGCCATGCCGACGACCTGCCACCACCCACCGCGAAAACAGACATACGCGCCGACCGCCACCACCGGCCGGCCACCCCGCCGCGCCTCGCTCACCCTTCGTCTCCACCACGACGGGCATCCGCGTCTTCGCCGCCGACGTCGTCCTCGTCTTCCCGGCCACCACGAACATCGTGTCCGCCGAAGGAAGGGTCACCGGTCCTGTCCAGGCCGGCACCCGCTCGTGCAACGGCTCGTCCGGGGATGCCGTCGACCGCCCGTGCCACAGGGCGTGGAAGGCGCAGGGCAGGACTTCGATCGGGTCACCCACCACCTCGACGCCCTCGATCAGCGGCCGCGGCCGTGTGAACGCCTCGAGCACCGAGGCCATCAGCCCCGGGCGACCCCGGCTGCGGGGGTGTCGATACCCGGCCGGCCAGTGCAGGTTCGCCGCCGACACCGGATGGGGCGGCCCCAACCGCCGATACGACCAACCGACCCGCGCACACGCCTCGGCCATCACCGCCGCGGCCCGCAACGCCCGCACCCCGGCCGCACCGGGCGAACCCGGGCGGTCGGCCGCCGGCGCGGTGCCGTCCGCGTACCGGCGGACACGTGCGGAACACCACGACCGCACCCGTCTGTCCGCCGCGTCGCGCCACAGCAGCCGCACGGGCCGCCGCCATGTCCCCACCCGCGGATCACGGCCGGCACCGTCAACCGCGCGCGCATTGCGTTCGACCCCGCGGACACACATGCCGCCCCGTGGTCGACGACCGTCACAGCCCCCGCCCCACCGCCCCTCCCGATCACGGTCGGGGTTCCCGGGTTCCCGGGCGATGGCAGCGAGAGCTTTGCGTCGGGGGCGAACCGCCGGTGTGCGGATGCGTGAGGTTCGCAAGCTTGCGTGAAGCCGCCTCCGGGACGCCGGGTGGCGACCTCGACCGAAACCCACAAGCACGGAATGATAGGAGACGGGTATCATTACCTCATGCTGTATGCGACTCCCCACCTCGAGCCCGTCGATCTGCAGGTCCTGGAACAGGTCGACACGATGCGTGATCAGCTGCGCCACGCCGTCCAGCAGGCCCCCATGAAATGGACCCTCGATCTGCGCAAGGCCCTGACGGCCAGCGCCATCGCGGCGTCGAACACGATCGAGGGCTACCGGGTCGACGCCAAGGACGTCGCGGACCTGATGGACGGGGAACGCGACGTCGAGGCGAGCGACGAGAACAAGGCGGAGACGCTGGCCTACCAGCAGGCCATGACGTACATCCAGTCGCTGCACGACGTCGCCGACTTCCGATACGGCAAGGAACTGCTGAACGCGCTCCACTGGATGTTGCAGGGGCATCATCATCCGCTGAAGACGGCGGGGCAGTGGCGAAAGACCGCCATCCGGATCACGGCCCCCGGCGACGAACTGGCGACGGACTACGAGGGGCCGGATCAGGAACAGGTCCCCACCCTGATGGGCGAACTCGTCGACTGGCTGAACGAGGGCGACCTCGACGACCACGTGCTGATCCGGGCCGCGATGGCGCACCTGAACCTGGTGAAGATCCATCCGTGGTCGGACGGCAACGGGCGGATGTCCCGCTCCCTGCAGACCCTGCTGATCGCCCGCGGCGGCGTCCTGGCCCCCGAGTTCTCCTCGATCGAGGAGTGGCTGGGAATGCCGGGCAACACCTGGGACTACTACAAGGTGCTCCGCGAGGTCGGCGGCCCCCTCTGGTCACCCGAGCGCGACACACTGCCGTGGATCAAGTTCAACCTCCTCGCCTACCACCAGCAGGCCCAGCGAGTGCAGCACCGTGTCCGCCGCTCCAACGAATGCTGGATGCGGCTCATGGAGGCCGCCGAAGCCGACGGCATCACCGAACGGCAGGTCACAGCCCTCCACGAAGTCGCCATGGTCGGCCGGGTGCGGCGCTCCCGCCACGAACGGGCCGAGGCGATCAACACCCAACAGGCGACACGCGACCTTCAAGCGCTGACGAAGGCAGGGGTACTCACCGCCGTGGGACAGACCAAGGGCCGCCACTACATCGCCGGCCCCCGCTTCCCACAGAACGTACTGGAGATCGCCAAACGACCCCACCACATCGTCAACCCGTACATCGAATGACATGCAAAGGATTCGTGCAGCCAGAGCTGGCACCGGCCGGCCGACCCCCGCTGCCGGAGCCGGCGGGTCGGACAGCCCTATGTCCTCGGCGGCTCCGACGGGCCATCGGAATACCCGCCCCTACCCCGTCGAGTTGATCCGTGCCATCACCCTGGCCTGACTGTTCGCCCGTCAACGCAGCGACGAGATCGCCCGGTTGCGGGTCGGCTGCATCCGATGGCAACACGACGGCCTGCCCATTCCCGGGGACTTGGGCGAGGTCCTCGCCCGCGACGCGGTCTGCCTGCTGGACGTGCCCACCTACAAGACCGGCACCGCGTTCACCAAACCCGTCGACCCGCTCCTCGGCCAGGCCATCGAGGCGTGGCAGGCCGTCAGACCCGTCCAGCCTGCGATGCTCGACCGCAAGACCAACGAGTACGCCGACTTCCTGTTCGCCCACCACGCCCGCCGGGTCGCCAAGCACTACATCAACACGGCGATCATCCCGATGCTCTGCCGCAAGGCCGGCGTTGCTGCCATTCAGGGTACGGTCCTGTTCGAGGTGACGGCCATCCTTCGCCGGATCGTGGCGTGGGCCGACTGCGGGTCCGGGGGCCCTGGCGTCACTTGCCCTGCCGCGCCCGTACACGGCACGGCGAGGCCGCGAGCGGGCTACTGAACGCAAGAGCCCAAAGCGGCCAGGAACCACGCGTCGGCCGCGCCGGGCGTGGGTGTGTCGGGGCCGAACACTTCTGCCGCGCACTCCCAGTACAGGTCGATCCGCGGCTCTCCGGCCAACCGAACCGCGAGCCGGCGTCGGAAGGACGGGGTGTCGCGCCGTCCCCGGGAAGCCGCGTGAGCGGCGACGAAACAGTCGACCGCTTCCCCCACCTGCGGCGGCCGGCCTGCTCTCAGGTGCGGCTCCACGAGCGTCTGGGCCTCACACAGCCCGTCGTAGAGCACATCCGGCCTGAAGCCTTTCCCGGGTCTGGCCGGCCCCCACTGGCAGCGCCCCGCGTCCGCCGCGTCGAAACAGGGGCCGGACACGAAGGCGTGCAGACGCGCGAAAGCCAGGACATCGTTCGCAGTCGGCTCCGCCGAGGGCTGCGGGACCGCACGGTCGATGACTGCGCTCACCACCCGTGGCGACAACCGCGGCGGCAACAGGCGACGCCAGAACCGAACAAGCGCCCCGGTGTCGGGCGGCACCACGGCACCCAGCAACCTCACACGCTCGGCGCGTTCCTTTTCGGGGCAGTCACGAACGAGCCGCAGCGCCACCTCGCGCCAACGCAACGCGGCCAGTTCCCCGTCGAGTACGCGCAACCGTGCCGCGACGACGTCCTCCAACGCGTCCCCCGCACCCAGCACCCGGACGATGTCCGCGATCGCGAGATCGAGCGAACGCAGCGACCGGATCAGCCGGAGCCGGTCGAGCGCCTGCGGGTCGTAGCGGCGATGCCCGCCCGCACTGCGCGTCGCCTCGGGCAAGAGACCACGCTCGGAGTAGAAACGAACTGCCTTGACGGTGACACCCGCGCGTTCGGCGAGCTCACCGATGCTCCACATCCCGTCCGGGGACACGACTTGAACCTCCCTCAGGGGGAGTTCCTACGGTAGCGGTCAGCGCGGACGGGCTGCCCAGCCGGTGCCGTGAAGCAAGCGCGAGGAGGCAAACATGACGGCGTTCGTGCTGGTGTCCGGCCCGTGGACCGGTGACTGGATCTGGGCCGACGTGGCCGATCGGCTGCGCGAGTCGGGATGCGAGGTGCGCGTGGCCGGCCTTGCCGGCGCCGGTGAGGACCCCGACCCGACCCGGACGGACACCGATCCGGACACCGACTCCGACGCGCGGATCACACATCTGCTGAGCCTGATCGACGCCATGACGGACCCGAACATCGTGATGGCCGGACACGGCCTCGGCATCCACGCGGTACTGGGAGCCGCCGACCTGCGACCGGACCGGATCACGCGCATCGTCCACGTCGACGCCGGTCTTCCCCAAAATGGCGAATCCGTACTCGACCTCGTACCCGATCCCGCGATCCGCGACGAACTGCTACGCCGGGCCGAGGACGACGGGCGGATCCGCCCTCCGACGGCCGACGAGTGGCCGGTGTGGGGCAGTACCGCCGGCGTGCCCGCCGACGACCTCGACCGCCTGATCCGGCTCGCCACACCGCAGCCGCCGAAGACGATGAACCGGCCACTGCGCCTGTCCGGGGCAGGCGCCGACATCCCCACGACCGCGATCCTGAGCACCGCCAACGGGTCGAGTATCGCCATGATCGAGACCATCATCGGCCTGGGGGACCCCCGGCTGAAGAAACTCACAGAGCCGCATACCACGTTCTTCGAACTCCCCACCGGGCACTGGTCGATGCTCTCCGCCGCCGACGAACTCGCCCTGGCCCTGCTCGGCGCCGCCGCCGGCGAAGGGCGCCGCCTGGCCCCGCGCACGGAGGAACCGCCCGCCCATCTGCGGCCTTTCCTCCTGAACGTGCCCGAAAGGCCCCGTGAGCGAGTCGGCCGGGTCGACCTCTACCTGCCCGACACCGACGAGCCGCGTCCGGCCGTGGTGTTCGTCCACGGCGGGCCGGTACCCGAGGGCGCGCGGCCGACACCGCGGGACTGGCCGGCATTCGTCGGATACGGCCGCTATCTGGCCCAGCTGGGATCGGTCGGCGTGACGGTCGATCACCGGCTGCACGGGTTGGGCGACCTCAACCGCGCCGCCGAGGACATCGCCGCGGCGGTGGAACTCGTACGAGCCCATCCCCGCGTCGACGGAGAACGCGTCGCGCTCTGGTTCTTCTCCGGTGGCGCGCTGCTGTCGGCCGACTGGCTCGCGGCTCCTCCGCCCTGGTTGCGCTGTGTGGCCGCGAACTACCCCGTCATGGCGCCGCCGCCGAGCTGGGGGTTGACCGCCTCGCGGTTCCGACCCGCGGTAGCGGTGCCCGGCGCGACGAAGTTGCCGATCGTCCTCACTCGAGTAGGCCTGGAGAACGCCGAGATCGCCGCCACCGTGGAGAACTTCCTGACCGCCGCGAGTGATCACCACGTCACCGTCGAGGTGATCGACATTCCACTCGGTCATCACACTTTCGAGACGATCGACCACACCGAGCAAGCCCGGCACGCCGTCGAACGGGCCGCCACATCGATTCTGGGGCACCTACGGAGCTGAGGTGCCCCCGGCCTTCCTCGCCGGACCACCACTCATCGGCTTCCTCGCCGACCACGTCACGGACGACCTTTACTGAGCTTTGCGAATTGGCTTGTTGTTTGTTTTTCATGTCAGGCCGGTTGCTGCGAGGAAGCCGTTGAGTAGTGCGGGGTGGTGCTGGATCTGCCGCAGGCCTTGGCGGGCGACTTCGACGAGTTCGTCGAGGGTGCGGGCGCCGAGGTTGGCCAGGGCCCCGCTCTTGAGGTGCGCCCAACTGCCTTCGACCGGGTTCAGGTCGGGGGTGTAGGGCGGCAGGAAGACCGGCGTCAGCCAGTCGACGCGGTCGGCGAAGGCGTGCATCCGGCGGCTGCGATGGCTGCCGAGGTTGTCCCACACCAGTACGATCGGGCGATCGAAAGTCCTGTGTATGTCGGGCAGTTGGCGAATCAGCTCCCGATCGGTGACCGAGCCCGGCACCATGCGATAGAGGAACTTCGGCAATCCGTCCGGCGGGTAACAGCACCAGCCGACCAACGAGGTCTTCGGCCGTTTCCCCATCCGCACCCGCAGGATCGGGGTTCGCCCCCGCGGAGCCCACGTCGCGCGGACCGGAGGCAGCAGCGACAGCGCGGTCTCGTCCGCGAACACGATCACCGCACCGGTCCGCCTCGCGATGGTTTTACCCGGGGCCACACCGTGCTCCTCCAGGTCGTCACCGCCTCCTCGTCCCGTTCCGACGCACGACGCGCCGGCCGCTGCCGCGACCAACCGTGCGCCCTCAACAACCGCCACACACGCGACGGCGACGCGTACACCACCGAGTTCCTCACCTCACCGGCTTCACCGACGAGTCTTCCTCGGTTCGCCACCCACGAGCGCATCGACCGGGACGTCCTCCAATCCCAGACAAGGCCGACCAAACCCGCAACCGCCGAGAAGCTCGGCTCCCGTGGCGGCCGGCCGCCACATTTCGACCCGGGCGACCACCTCCGGCGCCACGTGATCGACTGCGGGATCAACCGTCTCAGGCGCCATCGTGCCGTCTCCACGAAATACGACAAGCTCGCTGGGCTACGAAGCGGCCGTGTTGGTCGCCGCCATCGGCGAGTGGCTGTGACCAGCACTCGTGTCACGTGAGCGCAAAGACTGAGCGAAGGCCGTCACCGTTCCTGCATCGAATCGAGATCCAGGATCATGTCCAGCGACCGCACTCCGTCGGCCCCGGTGAACGAACCAGTCGCCTGAAAGCCGTTCTTCTGGTAATAGCGGATGGCGCGTGGGTTGTCGGCGAGAACGCCGCCCCACAAGATGATTCTCTTCCTGCCGAAGCGGCGTGCGATATCCGTCACGAGTGGGAGGACTTGCGTTCCCACCCCTTTCCCCTGGTAGTCGTCAGCCAGAGTGAGACCGAAGCGGCAATCGGTGGCTGCAAGGCGGATGTCGGCCTCGCGATAGCGCCTGATGTCCTCGGCATGGAGATCGAAACTGAATTCGAGTAGGCCGACGAGCTTGCCGGATGGTACTTCCTCAAGCACGAGCCGGAGCTTGTCGTAGCGCGCGATGGCATCACACAGCTCCGACGCAGTCGCGGGGTCGCACCCATCGAACGTACTCAGTCGCCTCGTCTCAGCTGACAGATCCCCCAAAAATCGCGCCAGGCGATCGGTGTCGGCGCGGACGAGAGGGCGAAACACCACATCCGAGCCGTCATCCAACGCCAGGTGACTTGTCAGAATCAACGGGTCGTCGCCGACCTCTGTCAACGTAAGCATCCCGGCACCCCACCATCTCAGATCCGGTGGCACGATCAAGCCAGCTGTGATGGTAGGTCGACTTTCACAACAGGCCCTAACCTTGACTCTGTCGGTGATCTTGGCAATCTAAGAAAACCGGGGCACCCTCCGACTATCTGGTGACACGCTGGTGACTTCCCATCACTCAGAGGTGTTCGCGATGTCGATGCAGTCCCGGCCCGGCCGTCACGTCCCAGAGTTGACCGCGCGGATCGCGCGTGCCAGCAATCCCCGGGGTACTCCGGCGATGTGGATCCCCGACCGGCTGGACGGACTGTGGGACGACCAGGACTCCGCCGAGTGGTATCCCCGGGACGGACGGCCCGGCATGTCACCGGCCCAGTTGGTCACCGTCTCGGTCCTGCAGTTCCTGCTGGACCTGTCCGACCGTCAGGCGGCCGAAGCAGTAAGGTGCCGCCTCGACTTCAAATACGCCCTGGCCATGGACCTGGACGATCCTGGCTTCCACCACAGCGTGCTGGCCGATTTCCGCGACAGGCTGGCCCAAGGCGACCGCGCCGACCGGCTGCTGGACCTGGCACTGGCCCGGCTCAAGCGCGCAACGCACCGACTCCACCCATGTCCTCGGCATGGTGCGGGAGTTGACCCGGCTGGAGCTGGTTACCGAGGCGGTGCGCGGCGCGCTGGAAGAAGTCGCCCGCACCGCCCCGCCCCGCACCTGCTGGAGGGCCTGGTCGACGAGGACTGGGGCAAGCGCTACGGCCGCCCCGTGCGCCTGGGCAAGAACCCCACCCATGAAATCCTCCGGCCGGCAACAGCCAGACTGGCGCCGTTCAGCGCAACGCCCGACCACCAGGCTCCGGGCGTCGGTGCAGAGGCAACTACGGAGCAACGGCAGCGACGTCGACCGTGCCGCGGCGGGTCCCAGCGTGCGTGGGTGAGCTTCGCTCGTAGCTCGTGCAGGCCGGGCTTTGCTGCTGTGTTGGGGGGGGTCCGCGCCTGCCGCGCGAGCTCCGGCCGCATCGTGGCGGCGGGGGTGCTCAGGGGGGCGGGACGGGTGAATCGCCTTATGTGGTGCGCGTGCTGGGTGTCGTGCAGTCCGTCGTCTTCGGCCCCGTGGGAAGGGCCGCGCTCAGGACGGGCGGGCTGACGTCGCAGACGTTGGCGTTGACGTGCTGGGCGGCGTTGCCGACGAGGCTGTCGGCCTCGGGGGGTGCGATGAAGGACCCCAGCGTGGCGTTGCCGCTGGTCGGCGGGCCGTCGTCGGCGACCGCGGCGGTGGTGCAGGCCAGGGCCGCGGAGACGGCGAGCAACGTGGAGGTCAGGACGCTTTTGGTGTTCACGAGAGGACCAACCTCCCGCCTCCGGGACGGGTTACGAGGCTGCACTCAAACGGCGGTCACAAACTGACGGCCGGTCTGGAGGCGGGCTTCGACGGCTTGGGGACAACCTTCGCGCAGCGCAGCCGCGGCTCACCCTGTGAGCAACAGTGCGGGCAGGCCGGCGCCCTCGGGGTCGATCTCGCGCAGCATCGAGCGGGCGTTCGTGCTCGCCGGCGACGAGGGTCTCGAGGGTGTGACCATCGGCCGTCTGGCCACCCATCTCGGGATGAGCAAGGCGGGGGTCGTCCGCCACTTCGGATCCAAGGAGGGACTGCAACTCGCCACCATCGACGCCGCCGTGGAGAAGTTCCGTGCCCGCGTGCCCGCACGGCTCGTCGGTGCCGCACCCGGAGTCCGGCACCTGGAGCGGGCCTTCGGCGAGTGGGTCGCCTACATGGCCGACGGGGAAGGCTACGGCCGGGTGTTTCCTCACCTCAGGAACAGGGCCGCCTGCTGCCACTCGGCTACGGCACCGCCGCGTATCGTCGCCCGCGCTACGGCAGGCGCTGCCGACCTCACCGCGGCCGAATACCGCTAAGGCGGCAAGGCGCTGCAGGCCGTACGGCGGCGGCGAGTTCGTCGCGGTTGCGGCGCTGGGTCACCGTTCCGGTTTCTGCGAGGGAGGCGGCACGGCCGGCTTCGGGGTCCTGCGGGGCGGCGCGGCGCGGGGGAAAGCCGTGGACTCGGAGGCGGTCGCGATTTAGCGTCGGGTGATCACGGGCGCCCGGACGGGCGCCGGATTTCGGAAGTGCGGGGAGAGCATGAGCGGCGGAAAGACGCAGGACACCGGGGCGGCTGCGGCGGACGACACCGGTTCGGCGCCGGTCACGTTCGTGACCGGCGGGTCGAGCGGCATCGGGGCCGAGACGGTGCGGCGGCTGCTGGCCGCCGGGCACCGGGTGGCGGCGACCGGGCGCAGCGAGGCGAAGCTGGCGGCGTTGGCCGATCAGGCGGAAAGGCAGGGCACCGGCGGCGATCTGCTGACATTCGCGGGCGACGCGGCGGATTGGGACGAGGTGTCTGCGGCAGTCGGGGAAACCGTGCGCGTGTTCGGCCGGTTGGACAACGCGATCGCGAACGCCGGGTTCGCGGTGGACGGGAACGTCGAGACGGGTGACCCCGCGCAGTGGCGGGACATGGTGCTGACGAACGTGCTGGGCCCGGCGCTGCTCGTGCGGGCGGCACTGCCCGCGTTGAAGGAGTCGCAAGGCCGGATCGTGCTGGTCGGCAGTGTGGCGGGGTTCAAGAACACGCCCGGGAACATGTACTCGGCGACGAAGTGGGCGGTCACCGGTCTCGCGGAGAACGTGCGCATGCTGGTGACCGGTTACGGCGTCGGCACGACGTTGATCGCGCCGGGGCGGGTACTGACGCCGTTCTGGGACGAGCGTCCGGGTGGGGCCGCGGCAGCCGGTCCGATGATCTCGGCGGAGCAGTTGGTGGACTCGGTGATGTGGGCGATCGGGC
Organism: Embleya sp. L77; assembly: GCF_055557415.1. Classification (NCBI taxonomy): domain Bacteria; kingdom Bacillati; phylum Actinomycetota; class Actinomycetes; order Kitasatosporales; family Streptomycetaceae; genus Embleya; species Embleya sp. L77. The sequence continues at coordinate 183,077 of NZ_CM145710.1, read as the reverse complement.
AGCCTGCGGGCGTGGACGTGAACACGTTGGTGGTACGGCCGATCGGCCAGCCGAACTGATCGAATCGAAGCTGGGACGTGTCTTCGAACTCGTGCCGGGCCACGAACCGTGGCGCGCAGACTCGCGGCGTTGCGGATCCTTGCACGGCCGAACCCAGGCCTACCGGCGGATTGTTGGACCGGGATGGGCTTGGTCGACCATGCCCGCCAGTAGCGTTGCACCGTGGTCCAGGGCGCCACCAGCCACGGACGGCCCGAATCACTCGGGGCCAGGAGGCCGTTCGGGGCTGGTGGAATGCGGGAGTTCTCCCTCTCCGGGTGGTGCAGTTCTGCAAAGGCCCCCAGTGGCCGCGTCCGACGATGCGTGCGTGCTACTGCGTCGCCGGGTCGGCAGCATCCGCGAACGCCTGGGCGAACCCACGGATGAGGGGCGAGTCGTTCGCGGTGCGCCAAACCAGGGCCCAGCGGCATACGGGCGCGTCCGTGATGGGGACGAAGGCGAGACTCGGCCATGCGTACAGATCGGCCAGCTCAGCCGTGACGCCGGCGGTGGTCTGGCCCGAAGAGACGGCGCTGAGGGCCTCCTGCCAGGTGGTGACCTTCGGGCCGCGGGGGATGGGGCGGCCGGATGGGGTGTGGCGAGGGTTGAAGACTTCCTCCATGGAGGGCGGGATCGACCGGCCTTGGACCACTGTGCAGTCGCCGAGATCTTCCAGGCGGATGGCCTCTCGCTTCGCGTAGGGATGGTCGGCGGAGGTCATCAGCAGCACTGCGGACATGCGCGAGGTCGCTCGCTCGGTCAGGTCGGGTTCGTCGATAGGCAACCACAGGTATGCCACGTCCAGTTCGCCGGACTTGAGCAGGTCCAGCGGTGAGGGGGGTTGGATTTCACGGCGCCTGATGCGGGCCTTGGGATGACGGGCCTGAAAAGATCGAGAGCGTCCTTGATATGCAGAGAGTACGGACCGAGCGTGCCGAGGGTCAGGGTGCCCGAAACGCCGTGGGCGGCGGCCTGGGCCGCCGCGATTCCTTGCATGATCTGCGGGTGTCCGCTGTGGAGCGCCCGGTACAGCTGCTCGCCGAGGGGGAGAGGCTGTCGGCGTACTGAGTCGTACGCCGACACGGGGTCGTGCAACGAATGAAAGCCAAGGTGGAGTCCCTCTTCGCCCACAGCGGCCAGGGGAACCACCACGACGCGACCCGGCTCCGGGTGACGGGCCCTCCACCGACCCCCATACGGCCATGGGCCGGCCCGGCGAACCGGGCCGCGATGGGCGACAGCGCCGCGAAGCGCATGGTCAACATCGTCCAGTTCCAGGACAGCGCGGCGGCCGCCGAGGTCGCCGCGGACCTGTTGCGCAGGCCGGAGGTCGCGGCCGGGGCGATGGGCGACACCGGTGCCCGGAAGGTCGTCAACAAGGTCCAGTTCGAGGACCCGGGGGCCGCAGCGTAGGTCGCTGCGGACGTGTTGCGCAGGCCGGCCGTCGCGCGGCGGGCGATGACCGACCCGGGTGCCCGTGACGCGGTCAACACCGCCCAGTTCGACAACTCCCGCCGGTCGACCAGGGCCTGCGCGAGCGGTTCCCGGCATTGGACCGGGTCGAGCGGACCGCACAGTTCATCGACCTGTTGAGCGCCTGCGTCGCGTTCGTCACCGGCGCCGGGCGGGCCGTCCCGGGCCTGCGGGGCACGAGTTCACCGCGGACGAGCGCGACGTGCTCTCGAGGCCCGGCCGGCGGGTCTGCACATGTCCCAGTTGGTCCTGGCCACGGAGTTGTCCCACCACCAGGTGCGACGCGGGATCGCCTATCTGCGCGACACCGCCGCCGAGCTCGCCCCGACCCCGCTGATCTGGGATCGCATGCACGGCTACCGGTTCACCTCGAATTCCGAGGACTGGATGGCCTATGAGCTGCGGGCCTTCCGCAAGGAGACGTCCGCGGTCAAGTGGCTGATCAGCGGCTGCGTGATCCCGCACTCGATGCACCGTCCCGACGACAAGGCCGTCCAACTGATGCTCGGGCAACTCAGTGGCATCGAGTCGGGATTCGAGTTCCTGATCATGCAGTTGGAAACCGTCCGCAGAACCGCCTGAACCTCCCCGCGAGGAAAGGGGGAAGGAGGGCCGGCCCGCTTCGCGGGCCGCGCCCTCGAACTGTCATGCGCAACAGACCCAGCCCCGCCGAGCCGGCCCGGATGCGCCGGCGGCGCTATTCGTCCGACACGACCGACGCCGGATGGGCCCTGCTGGAACCGCTGTTGCCGATCCCGGCATGGCGGGCGTCCGAACGGCGGCACCCGCTACCAGCCGTACTGGGCCAACCAGTTCCACGCGATCGGCCCCGAGACCGATGTCGCGGACAACCGTTTCCGCAGGTGGATGGCCGTCCCCACCTGCTCGGCCTGCGTCACCTGGCGCGTCCATTGCGACTTCAACCCGGTCGGGGAGCGCCGCGCAGGGCGCGTTGTTCGCCCGGCGCCCGTCACCGGCTGGGACCTGCCCGCCGAATACGCCCAAAGCTCGTTCCCGCGAACACAGGACCGGATCCGCTATCTCAACGGCAACGGCCAGTTCCTGCGCCACCCCGCGCCGGCCCGGCACAGCCGTTCATCCTTGGAGTGGCCGCCCTCGGTGAAGCTACCGGGCCGAACCGGCGTGAGGGGAATGATGGCGGAACCGGTGTCGGCGGTGATCGTGGCGAACGGCTGTGGATCGATCGTCCGGTTTCGCTTCACCGCGAGGTGGTATGCACGCTCATCCGACGATTGTTCCCGTACCTGGTCCGATGACCGAGTTCGGCGGCACGCGCAGTGCCTGCGGAGATGGAGGGCCCGGTCATGCTCAGCCCCCGCGGCATCCTTCGGGAGATCCACCGAGACGACGAGGCATTCCGCCTGTTCTGCAGCATCGCGGCAAAAGGCGAGAGCCAGGGCGGGTGGGAGAACGGGCGCATCGCCGCCCTGGTCCCCGACCCGGAACTCGCGCCCAAGATCGCGCGGCACGGCGCCGACGAGGACAAGCACGGACGCATCTTCAACGCCATGCTGCACCGCCGCGGGCTCGAGCCGGTCGAGGTCCCGCCCGAGACGGACTACTGCATGCTGCTCGAACGCCAAGGCTTCGGCCTCGCCCACGACCGGCTGCGCCGCGGCGAGCCGCTGACCGAGGCCGACATCGTCGAATACCTGGTGCACAGCCGTGTCACCGAACAGCGCGCCGCCGAGGACATGCGGATGTTGCGCCGATACCTCGGCGACGAGCCCGACATCGGCACAGGCATTCGGATGATCTGCGACGACGAGGAGAACCACCTCGCGTACTGCCACGAGGAACTGCTGCGTCTGTCCGCGCGCGCCGGTGCGACGGACATCCGGCGCGCCCTGCGCAGGACCGCCCGCGCCGAAATCAAGGTGAACCGCGACGTGAGCCTCGCAGTGACGGCCCGCATGGGTCACCTGCTCGGCTGGTCGCGCGCTCGACGACTGGTTCTGAAGATCGGCATCCACGCGACGTACGCCTACGACCGACTGTGGGGCACACGCCGCATGGTCGACCTGCGCCCCCCGAAGCGCGTCAACGCCATGGGCCCGAGACCCACCGAACCCCGGACCGCATAGCACCCCCACCCGCACCGTAGGTCGGGACACACCCGAGGGCCGGGAGGCGCTCGGCGCCCTGCCCCGTTCAGGAGCGGTTTCGCCTTCGGTTCCGGAATCGTCCCTGGTGATGTGGCCGTCCCGGAAAGCCGTCTCCCATATCGCCTCGACGTGGTCCTCATCGGGGTCTTCCTCCCGGAAGTCCGCTTCCAGCCGTCCCGATCCCCGTTCCATACCGGGTCCGGCCATGGATCAGACTCGTACGACGGACCGTAGTCCGAGCCTCCGGGCCCGTATTCCTCCGCGCGCCCCTGCGTCTATCGGTATTCCCACATCGAGGGTTTGCCGGCGTTCGAGGACGACGAAGCTCCGTTCCACCGGGGTGCGGAGTCTGGTGTATGCGGAGTTGGCGCGCTTCTCGTGTCCGTTGTGCCCTTTGCCCCGCGCCATTGTCAGGGCGGGAGTTGCCGTGCCTGCGGGTCGAAGCAGTCGAGGCGCGGCGACGAAGCAACTTCCGCTGCGTAGGCGGATGCCTCCTCGGCCATGCTCCAGCCCATGGGGAAGTAGATCAGCGGACCGCAGGCAGCGCCGATCAGCGGGCCCGCCGACCAGGGCGAGTCTTTGTCGTCGTTCTCCGTGGGATCAGGCCAGATCCGGCGCTTCGCACCCAGATCGATCGGCGGCCGACCGATCGGCTTTCTTCGTTGACGACCAGGATCCGCGGATTGCAGCGGGCGAGCGTCATATCCTTCACCGCCGAGCGCGAGAGACCGGTCACCGCCGCGATGGTGTCGGCCTCGGGCCGGTCAGCATGATCGTCGGGTGGGGTGGGCGTTCGCCGTCCCTTCCCCAGTGTGGGAACCGTGACGGCCCGAGCCGAGTCGGGGTCCAGTTACACCGTCGTGACCTCGTCGACGGCGCCGGCGGCCTTCCGGATCCGGACAGGCCGTGTGCGAGGTATCGGCGGTCCGGCGATCATTGTGCCGCCCGCGGGGCGGGCGGGCCATCCGTGCCCGCGGGGGCTGTGTCCGGAATGTTTGCCCGTACGAAGGCGGCGATGTCCCGGATGGTCGGGGTGTAGCCGTTGGAGGTGTCCACCGTGAGAGTGGGGACGTCGAGTGAGATCGGTACGAAGGAGTCCAGCGAGTGCCTTCCGGCGGCGATCGCGTCGAGCAGGTCGCGATCGCCGTGCGCGGCTCGGTGCGCGTTCTCCTCGGCGCGCCGGACGATGCGGTCGTGCGCGATCGTGGCAGGCGTGACGCAGCGGATAACCCGGATGTGGGCGACGTTCGCGAGCGGCTCCAGGTTCGGGCGCCACAGCCGGTCCTGGAAGGCGGCTTCGGCCACGGTCGTCACCCCGGCCTGGAGGAGCACCTTCAGTACGCCGAAGAACGCGTCCAGCGTCGGGCGGTTGAGCGGGTCGTCACCGCCGCTCCGGTAGCCGGGGGTGGACATGACCAGGCCCTGCTTGATCTCGTCCCGGATGATCACGGGGCACCCGAGTTCCCGGGCGAGGGCATGGGCGAGGGTGGTCTTGCCGGTGCCGGGGCCTCCGCTCACGACGGCCAGGGTGGGTGAGGTCATGGCGTGTTCTCGCAAGTCGTCACAGTGGGCTGCCCGTTCGTATCGGTTGTCGGTCGGGAGGCGGAACAACCGTACGGGGCGGTGTTCCTGCTGCACGGGATATCAGTCGCTCATCGACTCGAACCCTCCACAGCCGAGACCACCCACCGCGTTCCGGACTTTATCGGACGAGAATGCGATGCCCGGTCGAAGTCCTGGTGAACTCTCAGCAGCCGAACTCACATCCGAGATCATCACCGACAGGGTCGAGGTCGATCCGGTCGGATGGCGAGGACGCAGGCGGTGCCAGTGAAGACGACGGCGTGATCGGCGCCCATCGACCGTGGTGTCTCAGGGAGCCCGAAGTCCTCGATTACCGCGCGGGGTCGGCGCGTCGTCGATGACGAACGTCGCGCGCGTGTGTGAGATCCGCAGGAGCCTGGTCAGGCGGGCGGGGACGGCTCGCAGACGCAGGAGGTCGGTGCCGTGTTCGCGGGCGGTGTGTGCGGCGCCGAGCAGGGCGCTGAGGCCGGCGCAGTCGCAGAAGGTCACTTCGGACAGGTCCACGGCGACCCGCCGGTGGTCGGCGAGGGCTCGGGTGAGCGCGGCGCGCAGTCGCGGGGCGGTGGCCAGGTCCAACTCGCCCATCACGGCCACCTCGCACTCGCGGCCGTGCGCGCGCAGGTCGATACCGAACGTGTCGTCGTCCATCGTCACTCCCCCCCGGCATCGATCGGGGGATCCTTCGGGTTCTCCCAGCATGACCCGGCAATGCCCGACCGGCGAGGCCGCAGGACAGGGCACATGAGCCGACGGGCCCGGGCACGGCCCGACCGACGGCACTCCGCCGAGACCGGGTCACGGGCCGTCCCTACGAAAGATGTTTCATCCCGAGCCGGATTCACTCCGGAATCTCCACAACGACCGCCGGGCCGGCGGAGCCGAACGGGTGTGCAGGTCGGCGTGGAGATGACGGGCCTACCACGTGTGTGTTTCGCACATCCAACGTGAATCGGTCGTGATATCGGCGCGGGCTTGCCTGTGGCCGGCGTTCGCGGGACCGGCGCGCGGGTACCCGTCCGGTTGTCGGACCACGCCCCTTGGCAGGTGGTCGGGGACGCCGTCGTGAACCGCTGAGGGTGCCTGGCCGAAAAGCGTCGGTGTCCCGGTGTCACCCGATTCGGTCGGGAGGAACCCGACGGGAGTCGGGTCCGCCGGAAAGACGCCGGCACCGGAAGGCCCGGACGATGCGCCGTCCGGGCTTCCCGGATGAAGGCGGATGCGCAGACCGGGTGCGCCCGGATCGCCCACGATCAGGGCGCGCCGGTCGTGCCGGGCGACGTCGGACGTCGCCGTGTCACGTGTGCCGCAACCCCGCGTCAGGTGCCCGCCGTCTCGACGCTGGCCGGCGTGGTGGTGTCGCCTCCGGCCATGCCCCGGGCGATCGCGGACATGCAGGGGGACACAGGAGGTCGGTGAGGGTTTCGTCGGGTGCGCCGCCGGCCTCGGCGGGCAGCGCTAGGCCGCACAGGGCGATGTCTCGGCGGGCCGTTGCGTGCCACCACCGGGTCCGCTCGTTCTCCACCGCACGCAGGATGTGCATGTCGACCTCCCTGGCGTCGGACACCGGTCGCAGTCCATGCAACTACCGCCGTCTCCACGCCGCCCGGTGCCGTGGGGACATCGCGCCGACGCCGGGCACTGGATGGCGCGGAGGTTCTGCGGACCCGTTCGGCCGAATGGGGGGTGGGGTGCCCGCGAGGGCCGGGGGAGGTTCCGGCGTGGCCCGACGTCCAGCGCGCGGGACGCGGCGGGCGGGCCGCCGACAGTCGTGTCCGGCGCGGCCGATTCGCGTCGGGCCAACGGCGCGCGGTGGCGGTTGGTGCGGGGCGCGGGCCGGGTCTTTCATCCCCGAGGACCCGGTGCCGCGCCCGAGGGGTCTTGTGCCCGGGCGTCGGCGCGTTCACGGGTCGCCCGTTCCGGTGAACTCCGGTCGGGCCCTGTTCCCGTCGGACGTGCAGGCAGGCCCATGGCCGTGGCGGTGGCCACCCCGAACACCTGTCGGCGACACAGATACACCGATCGTCGTCCTGTCGGCGGGCGGTGCAACCGTCAACGGTCGGGTCGCTCCTCGGCCGTGGACACTTCGGCTCGTTGTGCGACCGGGCATCGGCGAGGGTCGACTTCCTCGGGTACCGGAGGTTCGTCGGGGCGCCTGATGCGTGCCTGACGGGGCCGGGGGGAGGTCGTCGCCCGCCGGGCGAAGTCGGCGTGGGCCTGTTTGAGGAGCCCCGCGTTTTCCGGACGGGTTGATTGCTGTGTTCTATGCCGCGAGGTTCAATCCCCGCTCTGGGTGCAGGACTTCGTGGGGTGTGCGATATCCGAGTCCGGAGTGCAGGCGTCGGCGGTTGTAGAAGCCCTCGATGTATCGGACGACTTCACCCCGTGCTTTCGCGTGCGTGGTGAAGACGTAGCGGTGGAGCCATTCGTTCTTCAAAGCCCCGAAGAACGACTCCGCCATGGCATTGTCCCAACAAACACCGGTGCGGCCGACGGACTGCCTCATCCGATGACCGGCGACCGACTTCGCGAACTCTTCGGACGTGTAATTGCTGCCGCGATCGGAATGAAAAACTGCATCCGGCTCGATGCGTATCCGCTCCGCGGCCATGTCCAGCGCCGACGATATCAGGGACGTCCTGAAGTGATCCGCCATGGCCCAACCCACGACCGCCTTGCTGTGACAGTCGATGACGGTGGCCAGGTAGAGAAAGCCTTCCCAGGTGGGGATGTAGGTGATGTCGCCGACGAGTTTGGCGCCGACCCGGTCGGCGCCGAAGTCGCGCGCGACCAGGTCCGGGATCCGCGGGTGGGACCCGTCGCCGAGTGTGGTCACCGGGCGCCACGGGCGTGGTTGGCAGGCCACCAGGTCGAGTTCGCGCATCAGGGTCCGCACCAACTCGGGCGAGACCGTCTCGCCCGACCGTGCCAGGACCGCGTGGATCCGGCGATATCCGTAGGTCTCGTGGTTCGCCGTGAAGATCTCGTGGATCATCGCTTTGAGGCGTGTTCGTCGATCGGCGGTCTCGGAGGCCGGGCGACCACGCCATTCGTAGAATCCGGATCGGGAGACTCCCAACCATCGGCACATGTCGGCGATCCGGAATTCGGCCTTCTCCGCTTCGACGAGCGCGTATCGTGCGCTCACTCCTGCTCGCGCGCCGCGAAGAAGGCCGCCGCTTTTTTCAGGAAGGCGTTCTCCTCGCGGAGTTTCCTCAGTTCGCGTTCCATCTGCCGTTCGCGGTCCGATTTCGGGCCGTCGTCGGATTCGGCTTTGCCCTCGAGGGAGAGGCGATATTGCTTCACCCAGCCCCTGAGCGTCGTTTCGTTGACCCCGAGCTCGGTGGCGACACGGGCGATCGGGCGCGGGCCCTCGATCACCAGGCGGACGGCCTCGTCCCTGAACTTCTGTGGATATCTAGGTGGCACGTTCTCTCTCATTTCCGAATCTCGGCAACCCTACGCGGGTCGCTGTCCGGAAGAAATAGAGCACCTCAGTTGGACGGCGCCGGGGTGACGCGGCCTTGTCGTGTTCGGCGAGCCCCGGGAATCCTTGCCGTCGCGGAACCATTGATGCGTACCGCCCGCGCCCGGCGCGGTGGACGTCGGGGTGCCCGAGGGCGAGCGCCCGGACGCGGCTGCCGTCCGCGGTCGGCCGGCGAGGTACCCGTTCACGGGGTGCTGTCGTGGCTGGGGCGCGCCCCCGGATCTCCTCGAAGGCATCGTATCCGGGGGTGTGTTGCCCGCCCACAGGCATGGACGTCACGTTCCGGCGCAGCCTTTTCGCCCCGGGCGCGGTGCCCGTATCGACCGCGGAGGTGGTCGACGTCCCGAACGTGCGGCCATGAGGGGCCCGTTCCGGTACACGACGTGAGGAGACGATCAGGTCGTGTTCTCGAGGATCTCGGCGGCGGTGTCGACGGTCAGTCCGGTGCCGAAGTGTGGTCCGCCGCCGACGTTGTACACCCCGGCGATGCGCTGGGGGTAGGAGCCTGCGTCGATGACGGCCTGGGACCAGGCGTCGAGGTGCTCCAGCAGTTCGTCCAGGTCGTCGCCGAGCGCGGCCAACAGCGGCCGTTCGAGTTCGTCGGTGCGGACCTCGATCTCTTCGCGGAACGCCCGGCCGGCGTCGGTGAGTTTCTCGTCCGCGGTCGTCAGTCCGCGTTGGCGCAGGCGGTCGAACCCGGCGTCCATGTCCGCGTCGGTCCATCCGCGGCTGGGCGTGTAGGCGCGAGCCGGCAGTCCCCACCATTGTTCGGTGAGCAGGAGGACCTCCACCGCATCGGCGCCGCCGACCGCCCAGGAGATGACGTGGCTGTCGCCGCGATGCTCGCGCACCAGGTCCGCGGCCCGCCACAGATCACCGATCGGGTCGCCGGGGAAGCCGAGCGAACGCAGTCCCGAGTGGACGCCTCGGGCGGGCCACGGCGCCGCGTCGGCCGCCCGCCGCAGCAGGTCGGTGACCCGCGCGAGGCCCTCGGGCCGCTCGCCGAGGACGCGCCGCAGCATCGCGGTCGCGCCCTTGTGCCGAGCCGCCAGGATCGTGTCCCGGTCGGTGATCCGCCATCCGGCGGCGACACCCGGCACGACGACCTTCGGGTTGAAGCAGCCGAACGCGGCGGCCACGACCTCCCCCGTGACCGTGCCCATGCACGCGCCGCGACTGGTGAAGTAGGACGTCATCTCCGGGCGGTCCACCCCGTCCTGGGCGACCGGGCTCGGGTCGAAGCCGAGCGCCTGGTACGCCGCGTGCGCCTCGGGGGCGAAGTACACGCCGGCCGCCACCGGCTCCACCGCGTTGCGCAGCCGCCGGGCATTTTCGTTGTAGTCGGTCGTCATGCGATGCTCCTCGGCCGCCACGCAGGGGTCCCGGTACCGCCTGCTCCTACTCCCCAGCATCCGTCCGTGGGATGGGCCCCGCATCATCCGCGTCGCGGGACCCGCCCCGGGTAGTGATGGCCGCGCATCGGCACACGTCGAGGGTGCGGCCGTCGACATCGGGGGTCGGTCGGCAGCCACGCGTTACGGCCGGGGCGCGGTGTGTCCCGGTTACGTTCATGGGACGCCCGATGGACGGGCCGTCCGGCTCGCGGGGTGGGATCGGCGCCACCGCCGGCCGGTTGCGGGCCGGGGTGGGAGGGGGCCAAGAGCGCGCGGGCCCGCGCGTCACCGGGGCTGACGCTACGCCTGGGGTCGACGGTCGCCGTTCACGCACGAACCAGGAGCCTTGCCCATGGACGACTACCCGCTTCTGAACGCGTTCCTGACCATGTTGTGGCTGTTCCTGTGGATCCTGTGGTTCTTCCTGCTGTTCCGGATCATCACGGACGTGTTGCGTGACGACAGCCTCGGCGGCTGGGCCAAGACCGGATGGATGGTCTTCGTGATCGCGCTGCCGTTCCTGGGCGTGTTCGTCTATGTCGTCGCCCGCGGCAGCGGCATGGGCAGGCGCGACGCCGCCCGGGCCGAGCAACAGAACGAGGCCTTCCAGGCGTACGTCCGCGACGCCGCCGGCACCAACAAGGGGTCCACCGGCGTCGAGGAACTCTCCAGGCTGGCGCAGCTCAAGAGCAACGGCGACATCTCCGCCGAGGAGTTCGAACGGGCCAAGCAGAAACTGCTCGCGTGACCTGCCCCCGGCGTGGATACGCGTAACGCTTGGTGCGGTCAGGCGCCCGGCCGATGCGCCCGTCGGCGACGAGCCGATCGGCGGCGGCCGGGCGCTATCGCGCTTGGGTTCGTCCGGTCGGTTCGCGGTTGCGCCCGGTGGCGGCCAGCAGGGCGATCACCGTGAGCAGGGCCAACAGGAGGACCACCCACAGCAGGATGACCAATGCCGTCGGGTGGTTCCACAGGGCGAAGCCGAGGGTGACCAGGAGCAGCGCGCCGAGGGTGAGCCACCGGCGGCGGGCGGCCACCCAGGTGCCGGTTTTGCCGGTGCCCATGTGGTGCCTGTGCGCGGAGCGGGCGAGGGCGTCGGCGCCGCGGTCGGCGCCGGCGCGCAGGGCGCGTGGCAGGCGTCCCGGCCCCGAGAGGTAGGCGCCGATGCCCACCACGACGCCCAGGACGAGCGCGGTGCGGACGCTGTTCTTCAAAAAGCGCAGCAGCGTGTCGAAGATCGCTCCGGCGGCGGCCGGGGACTGCACCGTCGCGGGCAGGTGGTCGAGATAGTAGCGGCGGGCGATCGCCAGGCCGACGGCCAGGATCAGGCACGCGAGGGCGGCGCCCAGGGCGGTGGTCACCAGGGCGCGGCGGCGCCGACGGGCCAGGAGGACCCCGATGGTGCCGAGCAGCACGGTGAGCACCGGAAGCCAGTTGCCCAGCACGTCCAGTGCGTGCGCGGCGTCCTGGATCTTCTTCAGCTTGTCCGACTTGACCAGCACCATCTTCTTGTCGACGTCGGGGATCCGTTCGGCCGGGGTGACCCCGTCCGCGACGAGGTCCTGTTTGACCGTGTCCACGGCGGCGCCGACATCGAGCGTCACGGTGCCGTCCTCCACATCCACCGAGCCGCGGCCCTTGCCGGTGAGCACCTTGACGACGTCGGAGTGGGCGGTGCGGTTGGCGTTCGTCCAGACCTTCTCGAACCGGTCGCTGTCCACGAAGCGGGTGGCCGCCCGGTGGGCCACCTGGTCGACGGCGTCGTTCAGTTGTGGGCCCAGCCCCTTCACCGCGGTGCCCACCCGTGGCGGGAGTCCCTGGGCCTCCAGCCAGGCGGCGATGTCCGCGGTGACCTGGGCGCCGTCCACCCGCACTGCTGCCCGCAACCCGTGGAACACCGCGTGCACCACCGCGGGTTCGTCCGGCGGCTCGGCGGGCGCCGTCGCGGCCGGGTTCACCCCGCTGGAGCTCGGGTCCGACATCGCCGGGTCGATCCGGCTGCCCGCGGCCGCCTGCGGGGTGCCGGGACACAAGCCGACCTACGGCGTGGTGCCGTTCGCCGGGCATCTCCCGCCGTACCAGCCGGTGGCCCCGGACCTCGCCGTGGTCGGCCCGCTCGGCCGATCGGTCCGCGATCTCCGTACGGCACTGGACGTGATCGCCGGGCCCCACGGCTGGGATCGGTCGGCGTGGCGGCTGGAGCTGCCGGACGCACGCCCGGTCCGGCGGGTCGCGGCCTGGTTCGACGACCCGTACTGCCCCGTGGACGCCGAAGTGCGCTCCGCCCTGGGCACGGCCACGGAGCTGCTCGCCGCGTCGGGGGTGGTCGTCGAGGACACGGTGCCGCGGGGCATCCGCCTCCGGGAGAGCGACCTCGTGGCGCGGAGGCTACTCGCGGGCGCGACCCTGGGCGGCAGCCGGGCGGAGGATACCCGTCCCGGCATCGCGGACCCGGGGCCGGCGGGCGACGAACTCGGCTCCTGGTTCGCCGCGCAGAGCCACGCGGACTGGTGGCAGGCACACGAACTGCGCAACCGGCTCAGACGGCTCTGGCACGACTTCTTCACGACGTACGACGCGATCCTGCTGCCTGTCGCGCCGAATACGGTGATCCCGCACGACCACCGCCCCCTCTCCGAGCGCGACATTGTCGTCGACGGTGCGCGCAGGCCCTACTGGGACCAGATCGTCTGGGCGTGCCTGACCGGCATCTGCCATCTGCCGTCCACCGTCGTCCCGGTGGGCCGCGACTCCCGGGGACTGCCGATCGGCATCGCCGTCGCCGGGCCGTATCTGGCGGACATGACGGTTCTCTCGCCGGCGCAGACCCTCGCCGGGCTGCTCCCGCCCGTCGGCCGTCCCGCGCTGGGGGCACCGGCCCCGAGCGGATCCGCGTGAGCCGTGCGGGCCGGTCAGGACACAGAGGCCGGCGCGGCGTCCCGGTGCAGCCGTGCCACAAAGCGCAGCACGACGACGACCACCGAAACGCCCAGGAAGTTGCAGACGGCCACACTGTCGTACAACGCGTGCGCGCTGCCCGCCGCGTCCGCGGCGATCTTGCCGACGACGACGATGGCGGCAAAGTAGACCACGTTGAGCACGACAGCGAGGAAGCCCCCGCCGATCTGCTCCATGAGGGTCAGCGCGGTGAGCACCGGGCCCTGGACGACGAAGGTCAGGCCCACCACCCCCAGGTAGCTGCCGGTCTCGGCGGCCACCGCGGGATCGTCGGTGAGCAGCCGGGCCAGCGGATCGGCGACCAGCCACACCACCACGGAAATGCCTGCGTACGCCATGCCGGCCAGTTCCAGACCCGAGCGGGTAGTCCGCACGAGGCCGTCGTAACGGCCGCCGCCCCGCTGCTGGTTGAGCACGATTGCGGTCGCGCCGCCCAGCACGGTCGCGGGCAGCAGGACCAGCCCCTGCACCGTCGCGGCGACGGAGAACCCCGCGACCGAGGCCGGGCCGTAGTCCCTCAACGCCCAGAGCACGGCCAGGTTGTAGCCGGACAGGATCAGCAGGGTCAGGGCGATGGGGGCACCGATCTGCCGCAGATGCCCGACGACCTGCGGCCGCCAGGACAGGGCCTCTCCCGGCCGCCACAACCCGTTCCGGCGCATCAGGACGAGGCCGAGCACGGTCACGAACACACCGCACACGCCGCTGGACATCGGCACGCTGGCCACCCCCACCCCGGCCACCAGCCCCAGCAGCGCCACCAGCCCGAGCCTGACGCTCGCGCCGACCACAGTGACGACCATGGCGGCCCCGGCCCGGCCGGACCCGCGCAGACTCGCGGAAGTCAACGCCGGTCCGATCAGGGTGAGTTCGGCCAGTGCCGTCCAGCGCAGGAAGGAGACGAAGTCGTCGTGTACCGACGCCGGCACGCTGAGTAGGCCGGCCAGCGCCGGCGCGCAGGCCGCGGCGAGGGCGCACAGCCCCGCACCACCGATCAGCCAGACCCGCGCCAGGCTCGTCATCAACGGCACCACCTCACCGGGCCGTCCCTCGCCCCGGCTGATCGCCGCCGCCACCTGGTTGCTGACGGCAAAAGCGGCCGTGACGGCGATCAGAACGAAGCCGACGGGCTGGTATAGCGACCGGATGTACAGCGCGTCCTCCCCCATCCGACCCAGCACCGCCACCACGCCGAGCAAGGCCAGGACGTCGGCGAGTTCTGCAAGGAACATGGGCACCGCAAGACCCAATAAGTGTCGCCGCATTCCCTTCCTTGACTCGTCGTTTTCGTCGTTGTCGCCGTTTTCGGGCATGGCCGACCTCCGATCGGAAGGGGTATTTCTTCGGGACCCGGGCAAGGTAGCAAAATGTCGGGTCCTCGGTCACCGCTCGGCGGAGCCCCGTTCACGCGCGTCGGCGGGCCGGAAGTCTTCGCTCGCCGCCTCCCCGACAGCAACACTCTCCAGGTCCCTCAGCCAGGAGACCATCTCGCCGGGGGAACAGGCCGCGGTGTCGGCCCGCAGGGTCACCGACAGGTCGTCCGCACTGGCGAAGGCCACCACGTAGAAGCGAATATCGTCGTCTTCCTTCGTTCCGCCCGCGGTGATTCGGGTTTCGGCCGGCGACGCGCGTAGCTCGTCCGCCGAACAGGTCGGCGCACCGGGCCCGTTCACCATGCCCCCCGTGCTCCGCCGGGTCTCCGGGCCATCCGGATTCTCCGGACTGTCCGCGAAATAGAGGTTGACGGCACACGACAGGTCCGCCTCGAAGCCATTCCGGTCGGCGAATTCTCGCAGCACCGTGGCCACGTCCTCCGGATCGTACTGGGAGTTCAGTGCCGACATCACACTCGCCTGATGAGCCGCCTTCAGCATCTGCGGGAACGTCCGTCCCACAACCCGGATTGAGAGCGGAGCACTCTGCACCATCGTTCCCGATACCTTGCGGGATTCCTCGGTGAACCTGTTGTGCGAGAGCAGCAGAATTCCACAGGTCTCGTTTTCCGTCCACGCGCACAGGAGTCGGGCGCACAGCGCGAGCAGCACGGCCCCCCGACTCCCTCCTCGAAGACGACGCTCCACCCGGTGTCATCCTTTTGGCAGACGGCACGTTCCACAGCTATCCGTCCGTCGGCCACCGAGAGCTCCGGGACGCTCTCGACGCCGGATGGGAGGTGTGGGGGCTGTGTTCGATGGGAGCGATTCGAGCCGCCGAAATGTCGGCACTCGGCCTTCGCGGCTACGGCAGGGTGTTTCGGAATTTCGTCGACGACCCGGAATTCTCCGACGACGAGGTTGCTCTCGTCCACGGGCTCGATCCCCCCTTCCTCGCCCTGTCGGAGCCGTTGGTCCACATTCGGGAATATCTGACCCACCTGAGGATGCAGGAATCACTCCCACCCGCGCGGGTCGAGCAGATTCTCGTCGAATTCAAGAACCGCTGGTATGGCGAGCGCACCCTGCCCGCGCTCGCCCGACGACTGGACGAAACCGGCTACCGTGCCGCCCGCAACGACATCAAAGGGTTCGATCGCTTCAGACTGAAGACCCACGATCTCGAAGCCTTCCTTGCCGAACGTCCATGGACCCTCCCGCAGAGAATGGCGCATACGTGAACCCACACCAGTTCCTCGCCGAGATCGGCGGCGTACCGTTCGTCGACGATGCCACCTTCCGGCCACACGCGCTGCTGACCGCCGCCGCCGTGGTCAGACGCAGTGCCGAGGCTGACGCCTTTTCGTCGCTCAAGGACTACCTCGACCCCGGGAACGCACAGCTGATCTTCGATCGCCACGCCAGGTCCCACGTCGAGCACGTGGAATGGAGAGAACTTCCTGCGGCCGAGGCCACCGAAGTTGGGCGCGCCTCGCGACTCGTCGTGGAGTCGATGCCCCAGTGGCGATCTCTGTTCGCGATACCAAAGCGGTATCGCCGGATGGCGACGAGTACGAGCAGCACCTCGGTACTGGTACCCCAGACGATCTACCTCGGCCCAGGAGCCTTCAAGGACGGTGAGACGCTCCGGGAGACACTGATCCACGAACACGCCCACATCTGGCTGAACTTCATCGCCGAGGTCTTCGATCTTCAGGTGCCCGAGGCACCCAACGACTACATCCTGCCGTCGGGAACAACAGGGAAGACGTACCGGGGTGTCATGTTCGCCGCGCACTTCGCAGCCTCCGCCGCCTGGGCTCTGCACCGACGACGCGACCGTGGCGAGAACGGCCTGGAAGACCGGCTCGGTCACCTCACCCGGTATCTCGAGAAGTGCCTGGCGACCATGAGGACCCGCCCCTACGGCAGCGTTGTCGGTGATCTCGCCGACAACGCGTTGACCCGGCGACTGAACCTGCTCGCGGACGCGGCGCACGACACGCCCGTAGCCGGGTGACGGGCTTGCCCGCCGAGCGCACTTCGACGAAAGCGCCGAGGAAGGGTGTCCACAACTTCGCCCTCCTGCAGATCGCCGCCTTCTTCGGCACGCTGGCAACACGATGCATCGAGATCGCGCTTGCGTGGTGGGTCCTGGCGGAGACCGGCAACGACGCGCTGCTGGGCGTGCTGATCGCTCTGGGTGTCGGAGCGGACGTGTTGTCACGCGGGGCACTGGCGTGGCTGGGCGACAGATTCGACCCGCAAAGAGTCGTCGGCTGCTGCTTCCTGGGATCTGCCGTCGTGAGCGGACTGCTCACCTGGCTCACCTTCGTCGGCGCCTATCACCTGTGGCTCATCGTGAGTGGAATCCTGCTCCTCGGCGTCGGCCTCGGGGTTCGCGAGCCACTGCTCATGTCCATGATCCGGAGTCTTCTGGATACCCCGTCGGTCGCCGGAGCGGTCCGGATTCGCAGCGTCGTGATGTCCGTCTCGTCCTTCGCCGGACCGGTCGTCGCCGGTATCCTGATCGGCCCGCTGGGGTATTCGGCGGTGCTCGGCACCGCCTTCTGCGTTGTCGTTGTCTCCACTACGCTCGTCGTCCTCCTCCGCGTGCCACCGCCCGAGAACCGCCCGACACCGCCACGGCGCGGCGGATTCGCCGCGTGGGCGTCAGGCACCAAGGCCGGCTTCCGGGCCATCCGCCGGGTTCCTCCGGAGTGGCGACTGGCAATGCTGACGATGGTGGTCAACTTCGCACTGTTTCCCGTCTTCGCCGTGATCGTGCCGGTTCTCGTGGCACAGCGCTACCCCGGCCGAACGTGGGTCCTCAGCGTTGTCGAATCCTCCTTCGCGACAGGGCTTGTCTTGGGCGGCGCGGCCCTGACCCGCATCAGCGACAGATTGCTCGGCCGGCGGCGCAGCGTCACGGTGGGATTCGCGCTCCTCGGCGGCGGTTTCGTGGGCACGGGCGTGGTTACCGGCGCGCCTGACCTCGGCAGCGCCGTCGCCTTCACCGCCTGCGCGTCGCTGCTGATGGTGCTCGCCGGCGTCGGCCTCTGCATGGTCACGATCAACACCGGCACCGTACGGCTGCTCGCGACCCCGTCGCCGTATCGCAATCGCATGGTCGCGGCGGCGTCCTTCCTGTCGGGGATCGTCATGCCACTCGGATCCATCTGCGCCGGACTGATCTCCCGCACCTCCGGCGAACTGTGGGCGCTGGTCGCGCTCGGCGCCGCAATCTGCCTCTGCTCGGTAGTCGCGGCACACGACAAGGTGCTCGCCCACTTCCTCGACATCCCGGACGAGGAACTCGGCGACATCTACCTCAGGGAATTCCCGGACGCTTTCGAGACCGAGACCCAGGAGACGGGAGCAACACGCCCATGAAGGAATCCTCCCTGACCCTCGTACGGTGCCCGGAGGAGGACTGCGGAACATCCTCGCTCGCCGTCGACGCCTGGGCGCATGCGACCCTCACCGGCCATGAGAAGGACATCGTCGAAGGCACCGTGAACTGCGAATCCTGCGGCAACGCCTATCCGATCGTCTCGGGCGTCCTGATACTGATCGCGGATCTGACCGGGTACCTGAGGGATCGCCTCGCCGTGATGATGCACCTCCCCGAGCACACCCCCTCTCCCGAAATGGCGCGGTGGCTGAACTCCCGAGTCCCGGGGCCCGCGGACCCCCGACACACGCGCCGCAGCATGAAACTGGAAGAGCGGTACGTCAGCGCGTTTCTCGGAGCACACTTCGATCGAGGCGCGGCCGCCGAAACGACCGACGAACTCATCGCTCACATGCTGGCCGCGAGCGCGCAGCGCGACCTGTGGGCGACTGCCACCTCGCTGTTCGATCGGCTGGGGCCCATCAGCGCCCTCGATGTCGGAAGCAGCGTGGGCGGACTGTCCGCCCTGCTGTCGGAACGCCGGTGCCGGACCCTGGGAATCGACACGTCATTCCTGTCCGTGCCGGCGGCACGTCGTGCGGTCCTGGGCGCACCGAGTCGACTGGATCACTATCGCTCGTACCACGAAGGGGACCTCTACACCGAGCGCCCTCTGGTCGTCGGTGGCAACGCAAGGTACGTCGACTTCATCGTCGGATCCGGGCTGACCCGTACGACGCGTGACCCGGTCGAACTGACCTGTGCCGTCAACCTCTTGGACCTGGTGCCGAACCCGGAACAGCTCCTGGACACACTGGCCGACCAAACACTCGAGAGCGGACACATGCTGATCACCTCGCCCTATGGATGGTCCGGCGTGGCAAAAGACCGCCGGCTCGGTGGGACCGGGGGCGAGAACTCCTCATCGGCCCTCCGCAAAGCAGCCGCTCGACGAGGCATGAAGGTCGCCTGGGAGGACGACCGCGTTCCCTGGCTCTGGCGCGACTACTCCCGATTCTGGAGGGTCTACTTCGTGGACGTGGTGCTCTTCACACGAGCGTGACCGCACTGCGACCCTACGGACCCGATGCCTGTGCGTCGGGCGACCCCGGTCGTGTAACCCCCACCGCCCCCGAAGCTGCCACCGGCGACTCCTCCGGGAAGACCACCTCCCCGCTGCTCGGCGGCCCCGGACCCCTGACCGCCTCGCGGGCTGGCGCCCCCGGGCCGCAGCCGCGACGGACGACGACACTGTGCCCGCCTTCGGCGGCGGCGCGCCCGTGGTGGACTTCGGCGGCCCGGACGCCATCGATCCCGGCCGTGTCCGGGCGGACCTCGCCCGACACACCCACGCGGCCCTGATCTTCGTCGAGGGCACCTTCGCCCTCACCCTCGCGCAGGTCCGCGAACTGGCCGACCACACCGCCTACCTCGCTGCCCCGGCCGACCTGCGCATCGCCCGCAGGACCCTCCGCAAGATCACCGAGGGCGAAGACCCCGCCACCCACCCGCGCGGTTACCTCGAACGCGGCCGCGACGCCCACAGGCGCCACGTCGAACCCGCCCGTGCCCACGCCGACCTCGTCCTCGACGGAACCCACGCCCTCTCCGACCTCAGCCGGGCCCTGCACCAGCTGAGAGGGCATTTGATCTAGATGAAATAACCTTTATGTCCTAGTAGGTTCCTCGCCAGGTGGGTGTGGTCTCGCCCGTTATGCGCTTGGTGAGGTTGTCGATGGAGGCGATGTGGATCATGGCTTCGGAACTGGCGGGCAGGGTCTCGTAGTCGCGGATCAGACGTCGGCGGAGCATGATCCATCCCAGGCTTCGTTCGACCACCCAGCGCCTTTCACGACGTGGAAGCCGCGAACTCCGGGGCTTCTTTTGACGACTTCGACGTCGATTCCGAGGCCGGCGCCGTGTTCGATGAGGGCGTTCTTGAATCCGGTGTCGACCCAGCTCTTGGCGATGGTCGGGTACGTCTTCTCGGCCTGGTCGAGGAGGCGTATCCCGAGGGCGTTTTCGGAGAGGCTCGCGGCGGAGACGGTCACGGCGAGGACGAGGCCGATCGTGTCGGTGAGGATGCCTCGCTTCCGGCCGACGATTTTCTTCGCGGCATCCGTCCCCTGGCTGGTCGGGGCACGTTGGTGGAGGTCTTCACGCTCTGGGTGTCGATCACGGAGGCGGTCGGTTCGGGGTTGCGTCCCTCTTTTACGCGGGCCGGGCCGGTCAGGTCGTGGTTGAGCCGGGCGAGGATTCCCTCGTCGCGCCAGGCCGCGTAGTAGGAGTAGACGGTGCCATGGCTCGGGAAGTCGTGCGGGAGGTATTTCCAGGGGATTCCGGTGCGATTGACGTAGAGGATTGCGTTGAATACGTCGCGGAGTTCGACCTTGGCCGGTTGCCCGGTGGGTCTGCGGTCCAGTCGGGCTTTTCTCCAGGCCGTCAGGGTCGGCTCGATCAGGGCCCATCGGGCGTCGGACGGGTCGCTGGGGTACGGCTTCCGCCGGCTCACGGCAGAGCTCTTACACGAACGGCGGTTCCGAGAGCAGTACTTGGCCGCCAGGGCGTTTCTGCGACATCAACAAACCAGACGGAATCCAGGCCCGAGAAGCGGAGCAAACAGGCACTCGAGGCTGGGGCCTCACGGCCGCGGAGAGACACGTAAGGCGCAAATCCTATCGAAGGCCCTGGCGGCAAAGCGACTTACTACCGCGTTCCATACCTAAATCCCCACTTAGAGGGGGTCCGGTAAGGGTTTCTCCCTCTTTGGCCGCCTTGGGTGATCTCGGCGTGAGGCAGTTCCGATGATCTCCTGCGTGAGGCAGGTCGGGGGCTGTATTGATCGTGTTGTGATGCGGCGAAGGCGCTATCCCTCGGATCTGACGGACGCCCAATGGGCCCCGATCGAGCCGCTGTCTCGCCTGGCGCAAGGATCGGGCCGGTGGGCGTCCGCCGACGACGGACCTGCGCGAGGTGGTGAACGCGATCCTGTACGTGGCCCGCACGTCGATTGGTTGGCGGTACCTGCCGCACGACTTCCCACCGCATACGACGGTCTACGACTACTTCACCGCATGGGAGAGGAACGGAACCGCCGAGGAGGTCCACAACACGCTCCGTGACGAGGTCCGGCGCCGGAAGGGCCGCCGAGTGCTGCCCACCGCGGCCGTCATCGACGCGCAGACGGTCAAGGCGTCGTCCAACACGCCGGAGGCCACCCAGGGTTACGACTTCGCGAAGAAGACCAAGGGCCGCAAGTGTCACATCGCCACCGACACGCTCGGCCTGCTCCTGGTCGTGCTCGTCAACGCGGCCTCCGTCCAGGACTCCGTCGGCGGCAAGGGAGTGCTCGACGAACTGCGCGCCCGCTTCCCCGACATCACCAAGGCGTGGGCGGACGGCGGCTACAAGAACGGCGCCGTCGGGCACGCGCACACCCTCGGCATCGACCTGGAGCTCGTGAACCGCGACCCCGCCACCAAGGGTTTCGCGGTCCTGCCGAAACGATGGGTGGTCGAGCAGACGTTCGGCATCCTGGCCCGCTACCGTCGCCTGCATCGCGACTACGAGACCCGCCCCGAACGGTCCCGCGCGATGATCCACTGGGCGATGACCAACACACTCGCCCGCCGACTGGTCGGCCCCAAGGTCCGATTCCGGCAAACCATCTACCCAAACCCGGACGCGGAAGCCTAAACCCTTACCGGACCCCCTCTCATGGCGGTGGTGATGTCCTGGTCGGTCACCGTCACGATGTCGTCGAGGAGTCGGAAGTTCACAGCCCGGGCCAACGGCGGAGGCTGGTGTATCCGAGGCCGTCGACGATGGTGACGGGGAACTCGGGGAGAACGATGCGCCCGCCCCGGCGCAGGGACAGCTGGGCGTCGGCGTCGCGATCCACAGTCCGGCCTCGGGCGCGTCGCGCGTGTGGGCGTAGGTGTCCGCCGGCGGCCCCTGCGCATGGACGCGGACGGCGTCACCTCGCCCAAGAGTCGGGGCACGGTCCCAGGGTCGTGGCCTGGGCGGACGTCGAGACGTTGGTCTCCTGGCGGGTCAAGCACGGCAGCCACCGGGTCGGCGTGGTCGTCACCGGGCGCTACCGCCACCGAACCGGGCTCGACACCAGGCGCTCCGGCCGATGGATGAACAAGGTCGTGGTCATACCGGTCTCCTGGACCACCCCGATGTGGGACGGCCCACCCGACGAATTCAAGGCCATGGTCGCCGCGTTGTGGGGGATCGTCCCCGGACACCCTGGATCGACCCGTCGCACCGCCGGGAACGCATCACGCACGGCCGACCTCCGTCGCGGCCCGGTTCCGTCGCGTTCGCGGCCGTTCGCGACGACCCAGGGGCGCCAGGCCGCGTAGCGTTCCACCGCTGCCGGGTCCGCCTACTCGGCGGGTTCGCCGGCTTCATGGGAGCGGGCACGTGGAGCGGTGGGGGCGGAACCGGCCGGGGTGGGCGCGAACGGGACGTCCGTATCGGTCGGCGTCCGGTTGTCGAACCAGGTCATGACCGGAGAGGCGGTGATCCCGTGGGTGACGACGGAGATGACCACGACCAGGCCGGTCGTGGCCCAGATCAGGTCGGCCCGGGCGAACTCCGCTTCGGCAAGCGCGTACGACACGTAGTAGAACGAGCCGATGCCCCGGATGCCGAAGAACGCGATCACGCCCCGCTCGGGTCGAGCCAGCGAGGATCCCACGAGGGCGACCAGGCAGGTCGCCGGGCGGACGACGAACACCACGGCTGTCGCGAGGGCCACCGCCTGCCACGTCAGCGGCCCGAGCAGGCCGCCGACGATCGCGCCGCCGAACAGCAGCAGGATGCCGACGGTGAGCAGGCGTTCGATCTGCTCGATGAAATCGTGCAGGACGGTGTGGTAGCCGCTCGCCCGCTCGGAGGCCCGGATCGTGCACGCGCACACGAACACCGCGACGAAGCCGTAGCCGCCCGCGACCTCGGTGACGCCGTAGGACAGGAACGTCGCGGCAAGCGCCACGAAGCCCTCCGCGTGCTCGGCCAGCCGCAGTGACCGGGCGCGCGGACGAAAGCTCAGGCGGCCGATGAGCCAACCCGTACCCAGGCCGAAGACGAGCCCGGCCGTGAGCTTGTACGCCACGTCGACGGCCAGCCAGTGGCCTGTCCAGGCGCCCGGGGCCGCCCCCATCGTCGCCATGGCGACAGCCGCATACACGAACGGGAAGGCGAGACCGTCGTTGAGCCCTGCCTCGGAAGTGAGCGTGAAACGCACCTCGTCCTCCGAGTCCTCCTCCTCACTGGGCTCGCCCACCTGGACGTCCGAGGCCAGCACGGGGTCGGTTGGCGCGAGCGCGGCGCCGATCAGCAGGGCCCCGGCCGGGGCGAGGCCCAACGCCCACCAGCCCAGCAGCGCGATGGACAGGATCCCCAACGGCATGGCGATCAGCAGCAGACGCCCCGTCGACGACCAACGATCCCGGCCGAACGGTCGATCGAGCTTGAGGCCCGCACCCATCAGAGCCACCATCACGCCGAGTTCGGTGATGCGCGCGCTCAGGGCCGGATCCGCCAAGGGATCCGGATCCGGCAGCGGCGAAGGCACCGCGAACACGAGCATCCCGAGCAGGAGAAACGCGATCGGCACGGACAGCGGGCGCCGCGCCACGAGCCGGGGCATCACCCCGGCCAGGAGTGCTCCGATGCCGATGACCGCATACGACAAATCCATGGGATCCATCGCCCGCGCCTACCCGAAACCCGAACGCACGCACGTACGGCTCCACTTTCGTGTTCGTCGGATCGTTCGGTACCCCGGTCGGGCCCCTACGATTCACGCCGTTCGCGCTGTGTCCGGCCGGAGGCCCGTTTCGGCGTCCGGCTCGATGCCCGGCTCGATGGGCCTGCCGTTTGCGATGGTCAACCGCGCGGTGGTGAAGGCGGCTTGCAGGCGGCGGTCGTGGGTGACGACAACGAGGGCTCCTTCGTAGTGGGTCAGCTTGTCGTTTAAGTGCGCCACGAGCGCTGAGAGTGAGGTTGATGTAGGTAGACCCACTTGATGCGGTGCTGTGCAGATGATGAAGGTTTTGTGGCCCTTCGGCGTCGCCCTTCGGGGGGAGGCGTCAAACCGCCCCGAGCTGCGTTGGCTGAAGACCGTCGTGGTGAGCGTCGGGGGAAAAGGCGTCCGTGAGGCGTCAGGTGGGGACCGGAAAGGCGAGCGCGAGCGAACCGCTGACGACGTGTCGAAACAAGCAGACGACATCAAAACCGGGGCGTTTAAATGGCGCCGGGATGAGCCTGGCGGGTGCCCGTCTATTGGCCAGGTGGTGTCCGGCATGGAGGCGGCGCGAGTCCGGTCTGCGGCTTCTGCATGGAACGTGGGAAGGCGAGTGTCGATACTGCCGGTCGGACGTCGGAGGACGTCGGTCGGCGAGAGGGAGCGTGCCGAGCGGCGGAAACCGTGAGGTGCTGAGTACCGACGCGGCACGCGCCGACGGACCGGCTCGTAGTAGCGACGAAGCTCCGGTAATCGGGGTGGAGCGAAGGGGCCGGCTCATTGATGATCTGTTCGCGCGAACAACCGGAAGTTCTCCGGGAGGAAGCGGGTGGGCATGTCAGGTCCGGCGGACAAGTCGTTCGTGATTTCGAAGCAACTGGTGTGGGAGGCATACGGGAGAGTCAAGGCCAACAAGGGTGCGGCCGGGGTGGACGGGTGCACGATCGAGGAATTCGAGAAGGATCTGCGGGACAACCTGTACAAGATCTGGAATCGAATGTCCTCGGGGACGTACTTTCCGCCTCCGGTGAAGGCGGTCGAGATTCCCAAACCCGGAGGCACGAGAGTCCTCGGGGTGCCCACTGTGGCGGACCGCATCGCTCAGACGGTGGTCGCCATGGCGCTGGAGGCCCGCACGGAGTCGATCTTCCACGAGGACTCCTACGGGTATCGGCCCGAGCGGTCGGCGTTGCAGGCGATCGAGCGATGTCGACAGCGGTGCTGGAAGAAGGACTGGGTCCTGGACCTCGACGTCCAGAAGTTCTTCGACTCCGTGGATCACGCCCTCATGGTCAAGGCCGTGGAGGCGAACACCGATCAACGCTGGGTGGTGCTCTATGTGAAGCGGTGGCTGGTCGCGCCGCTTCAACTACCCGACGGAACCCTTCAAAAGCGTGACCGGGGTACCCCGCAAGGGTCTGCGGTCTCGCCCGTGCTCGCCAACCTCTTCATGCACTACGCGTTCGATCTGTTCCTGGAACGGGAGTTCCCGACCGTGGACTTCGAACGTTATGCGGATGATGCGGTGGTGCATTGTGCGACCGAGCGTCAGGCCCGACAGGTGTGGGCTGCGCTTGCCGTGAGAATGGAGGAGGTCGGGCTGCGATTGCACCCCGACAAGACCAAGCTCGTGTATTGCAGGGACACCAGACGGCGCGGAGCTTTCGAGAGCACGTCGTTCAGGTTCCTCGGGTACACGTTCGCCCCTCGGAAAGCCCGGTATCCGGACGGCAAGGGTTTCACGTCGTTCCTGCCCGCGGTGAGTCCGGAGGCTCTCAAGGCCATGGGTCGACAGGTCCGTCAATGGCGGATTCACAGGCGCACCGGGCTTGAACTCGATGAGCTCGCCGGTTGGATCAATCCGATCGTGTCGGGCTGGATGACGTACTACGGCCGGTTCTACCGGTCGCAGTTGTATCCCTTCCTACGACGCATCAACACCTACCTGATGCGATGGGCGCGGAAGAAGTACAGACGGCTGCGGGCCTACAAACGCTTTCGTGTGTGGTGGACCGATCTCGTTAAGCGAGTACCGGGACTCTTCAAACACTGGGCGTGGGACCGCCAGTTCGTGTGGACTCGATGAGAAGAGCGGAGTGACGGGAGACTGTCACGCTCCGTTCTGTGGGAGCCCGGGGGTGAGATTCCCCCGGGCCACCCGACCCCATTCTTCGGGGTTTGGTCCCTTTGTTGTGGTGGCTGGGTCGGGTGTATGACTCGCCGTTTGACGATTCGTCCGACGTCGTGGCGGGGTGCCGGTCTGTGGTTCCTCGAGCCTGGCGGTCGCCCGGGACCAGGGGTGGAGGGTTTGGCTGCGCCGGCCGGACGTGCGGTCTTCGAGCGGAGGTTCCTGAACCCTCTGTGGACTCGGGCCGGGGTCAGCCGGTTCGGTTCGGCGGGTTTCTCCCAGGGGCGTCGCAGGTCGTCGGCGAGCGGCCGGGCGAGGAACAGCTGCGCGTAGGCGGCGATCACGATCCAGGTCCAGCGGTCGGCGGATTCGGGGTCGCGGATCCTGGGTGCGGTCCAGCCGAGGGTCTGCTTGAACAGGCGGAACGTGTGCTCGATGTCGAACCTTCGCAGGAACGACTGCCAACAGCGATCGACGTCGGCTTCGGTGGCGTCGGTCTTGGACCACCACAGCCAGACCGGCTTGGGGTCTCCGCCGGTGGGCAGGTGGTCGACTCGGAGCCGGATGATCGTTCCGGAGATCATCGGCAGGTCGCCGTCGAACCCTTCCCATGCGCTGCGTCGGGTCAGCCGTGGGTGGAGGCGGTCCCACGCGGTCGCCGTCGCGGTGCCGTAGCGGGTGGTCGTCGTGGTAGTCGCGGCCTGGGGTTCGCCCCAGGTGTCGGGTTGCCCGAAGACGAACTCGCCGCCGTGCTTGGGCGGTCGGCCACCCTGCGGGTCGTAGGCCCTCGGTGGTGTCGGCCGGCGCATGACGCGGTCCGAGCGCATCCGGCCGAGGATCTCGACCGGCAGGTCCGCAAGGAGGAAGGCGATGCGGGGGGCGTCGTAGCTGGCGTCGAGCACGACGAGCACGTCCGGGTCCGGAGGTGCGTACTGCCCGGCGGCGACCAGGCGTTCGACCACCGCGCGGACCTGAACGGCGGTGGTGGCCGCGACGTCCTCGCCCGGCCCCGGCCGGACCGCGTCCAGGACCACGGTCCACGAACTGCGGCCGGCCTCCAGTGCCGCAACGATCGAGTACGGCCGGCCGGGCACCATCTGGTGCTTGCCCTCGCCCCGGCCGAAGGTGTGGCAGAACGTCCGGTCCGGACTGGTGTCCGCGTCCGGCCGCAGCCACGGTGAGACGTCGACCGCGAGCACGATCCGCCCGTCCGCGGCCCTGGGCAGAGGCAGCCCCGCCAGGGCGTCCCTCAGCCGGTCGGTGTCGATCCGGCCGCGATTGACCGCATCGTAGAGCGCTCCGTGACCACGGCGGTGCTCCGGCGCGAGCGAGAGCCCGACCAGCGTCCTCACCGGGCCGTCCGCACACAGCACGGCATCCGCCAACTCGAACAACGCATCACTGCGGCGGGTCAGACAGGCATGGAACTCGACCCGGAAGCGGGACAGTTCCGCGAACACCTCGACCCGACCCGACCCACACGACAGACTCGTCACCACGGTCTTCGCCCCGATCCCACTGTGCCTCCTGGTCGAAGCACAGGATCCGGCGAAGGCCGCCAACATCACGTGCGACCACCGAAAGCCCGGACACACGGGTGCCGGGCTGCTATCGGCTGGACCCGGGATTCAGCAGCAAGCTAAAGGAGCCGCCAACGGCGACACACGCACGCCATGCCGCCCGCAGGACGTTCCCGCTCACCCGACGCACGCTCGACCACGACCCTGCCGTCCTCGGCCCACAGCCGGTCCCCGGCGCGCAGGAACAGCGGCCGCTCCAGCTCGAACACCGAGCACCCGGGCTCGAAGTCCACCCCGTTCAGCAGCAACATCCTCGGGGCCGTCACATGCTCACCGGTCAGAATCACTTCCCCATACTCTCGCACCGGTCGAGTGAGTTTCCCGAGCGCGCCAGCCACATCGACGATCGCGACCTGGGTTAAAAGACAAGGTCAGTGCCTGTTCGAGTTCTTTTACCAGGTCGGGGGCGAGGTGGTTGGTCGGCTCATCCAGGAGAAGCAGATCGACCTCCTCGCTGATGAGCCGGGCGGGTTCGAGCCGGCGTCGTTGGCCGACGGACAGGGTCCGCACCTCCTTGTCGAGGTCCGCGGCGTGGAACAGCCCCAGCGCGAGCAGTTCCTCGGCGTGCCGCTCGCGCGTCGAGCCCCCTCCTGCGGGCCGGCCGCGTCCGGCGGCGAAGGCTGCCTGCAGAGTGCGGCCGTCGCGCCCGGCCGAGTACGCGTCGTTCTGCCGCAGGTGACCGATCCGCGCTGGCAGCCGGACCGTGCCGGTGGTGGGCGCGAGTTCGCCGGCCAGGACCCGCAGAAGCGTGCTCTTGCCCGCTCCGTCGGGTCCCGTGACCAGCAGCGGACGACCGGGCTCGACCCGCAACGATTCGATGTGCAGCCGACCACCCACCCGAACGTCGCTCAACTCCGCGACCGGAATCACGGGTTGGACCCCGACCGCCCCGACCCCGCCGGCGGATATTCGAGCGCTGAACCGTAGGGGGATCGGTGGTGGCGGGACCGGATCGGCGCTCAGCCGTTCGAGTCGTTCGCGTGCGTTGCGGATTCTGCTCATGGCACCGTGTGCGCGAGACCTCGCCCGGAACGCGCCGGCACCACTGAAGGCTGCGGGCGCCTTGCGCGGGATGGCCGCCAAGCGCGCGGAGTTGGCCGTCACGAGGGTCGCGTTCCTGGCGACCTCCGCCCGCCATTCGGCGTGTTCGAGGGTCCAGCGGGTCCGTGCCGCCGCTTTGGCTGCCAGGAAGCCGGCGTATCCGCCGCCGTGGCGTCGGACCGTGCTCAGGGCGGGGTCGACCTCCAGGATGGTGGGGGTGATCCGGTCGAGGAACATCCGATCGTGCGTGACCACGACGACGGTGCCGCGATGGTGGCGCAGGCGCCGGCCCGACGTCGGGGTCGCCGGCCGGGACGTCGGCGGCCGGGGTCGGGACGGGAGCATTGGGACCGGCCGCCGACCTTCGCGCGACCGCACACGAGGGCAGGACGCCCGGCTGCGACGGCCGAGCGATCGGGCCGAAGGTGGTGGGATTCATGACGCGCACCGAGTACGAGGGCTCCGCCTGGGTGATGACCGAAACCGGGCGCTTCGAGGTCCGCGCCCGCCTGGCCCGCCGACCCGACGGCGCCTGGAGCCTTGCGATCCGCGGCACCGATCCCGATTTCGACCCCGAGGCCCTGGCCCGTGCCCGCACCTGCTGTGGATCGGCGACTGTGCCTGTTCCTTCGCCGTCGACACCGCCCGCGAGCACGAGGCCGACGTCACCGGCGACCACGCCCCCTTCGGCCGACGACTACGCGAACGGCGGGCGGCCGGGCGCGCCCCGGTCCGACGGGGACACCCGGCCGCCGGGGGTCGCGCGAGGCCTTCGTGCCGGCCGGGAGGAGGGTGAGGTCGACCTCGACCCGTACCGGCCGGCGGTGGGAGTGCCCTGTCCGGTCGAGTGGGGCGCCCGGCGGCGTTCACGGTCCTCGACGGACTCGGGCGCTCACCGTCGACGTGGTTCGTCACCGAGCGGTGTGTAGTCGGGGTCGGCCGCGAGTCGACTTCGTGTGCACGCTCTCCTCCTGGAGGGGCTTCATGAGGGCGCTGCCCGAGTTGAAACGCGTGGACCCGCTTCCGAGCGCATCGCGGAGTCGGGCGCCGTACGGGCGGCGCGTGGCGGCCGGATCGTCAGTGGTGACGACCGTGTTGGCGGCGGGTGGCGCCGCTGTCCGCCTGCCACTGCACTTGGTGCTGGGCGCGCGTCGCATCGGGTGCGGTGGCGCGGACGCCGACACCATGGTCCTGGACGAGGGACCAACCCAGGCTGCCGGCGGCCAGCGTGAACGCCATACCGATCGCCGACATGATCACGCCCAACGTCGCGCTGCGGGCCGGCCCGTGCCAATGCGAGGCATACACGGCCAACGTGATCGCAAACAGGGCCAGCGACACCACGTTCAACGCGCCGTGCCGCATCCCCACCCGCTTGGCCGCGGAACCCTTGGGAATACCCATCGCCAGATCGACCAGCCCGGGAATCGCCGCGAGCACCGCGCCGGCCACACCCGCGATGTTGAGCACGATCGCGAAATCCAACCAGAACTGGGATCCCTTGGCCGCATAGACCGCGTAACCCACCAACGCGCCCGTGTATCCGGCGATCGGAAACGCCACGAGCATCGGATGCAACGGATGCCCCATGACTCTCGCCTTGCTGTACATCACAAACCTCCGCAGCTGGAAGAACGAAACCACTCGCCCTGTGCCCGGGCCGACCCGCCTCACACGGACCGTTTGCACGAATCCCACTGATTTGCACCTCGCCAGGGCCGCATCGGCCGCCTCGGACAGAAGGTGTGACGGTCATGTGGCGCGCGAGCAAGGACAGGTTGTGAAAACCGCTTCCATCGTTCCCGTGGGGACGAGACGTGGCCGGTTCCGTGCGAGCGGCGCTCGGGAGCGTCCACGTCACCGGCACGGGCCCGCCGGGCGGCCGATTCCCTCGATTCGTCGAAGCGGCTGATCAAGGTCCCGATTCCTCGACACGGTCGAGGCTGCGGTGTATCAGGCCTGGATACCACGGTGTGGTCGGTCGATCTGCTCCCGAGCGTTATGTTGACGTGGTCGCCGCGCTCCGGACGGCGTCGACGACCGTGCGCTCGGCCCGGTGGCGCGCGGCCGCTCTCGCCAGTTCGTCCGGGGGCCGGTAGGAGAAGCTCGCAGCGCGCACAACACCGTTGGGCCGACGGCGGATCGCCGTGCGGTGAGCACGTTGCGGACGCCGGGATCGACCCGGGAGCGTTGTGTGGACTCGCGTGTTCTCGGCCATGGCATCCGACCTCTCGTACCGGCGAATCGGACGACGATGTCCCCGATTCCCCGAAGCGCCCCACCCAGGCCCGCCGCCGGGACGGAGGAGTCGAGGCATCGAAGGAGGTACGCCGGGAGCGTGGGGGCGAGGCGTCGGAGACGGCGAAGGGCGATCGCGGCGGCGCACGGATCGTGTGGCCGGTGGTGTGGGCGGGTACCGGCGTGAGGCTGCGCGCCAACCGTTCCGTCGAAGAGGAGGATTGTCGATGATGAAGTCGCTGCACGACAAGGGTCTGCGTTCCGAGCACGCCTACATGGCGGGTTTCGCCTCGATCGGGTTGTCGGTGCTTTCCTGGCTGGGGTCGATGAAGGTCGAGCACCATGGTGTCGATCGCGCCGACCGGTGGGGCCTGTTCGTGGGCGAGTGGGCGCCCACCTTCTTTGCGATCGGTATCGCTCTGCGACTCGAGGAGAACCGGGACGGAGGATGATCTGAACCGGCGTCGCGGGGCGAGAACCGGCGGTCGACTGTGGCAGACGCGTCGACCACATCGCGCCGCCTCGCCTCGCGACCGCCGAACTCACCACCGGCTTCGGGCGCGGGAGAGCAACGGGTTCGCTGCAGGCGGGGATACCGGGCGGGGACGGACGGTGGTTCTCCGGTGTCTTGTAAGCGAACACACCCTCCTGCGCTTCGCGTTCGCCGGGCGGGTCTCCACCGAAGACCACCAGGACCCCGAAGCGTCACGCAACCGGCAACTCACCCGCGCCCAAGCCCGCATCACCCCGGCCGGGACGATTGTCGCCGAGTACTTCGACGCGTCCCGCACCCGGGCGCTGCCCGGCACCGCTGTCCCCGCGCCGGGGAACTCCTTCGCGAACTCGCCAACCCCGACCGGGGCTTCGGCGCGGTCGTGACCGGCGAGCCGCAACGCGTGTTCCACGGCGACCAGTTCGGGTACACGTTGCCGTTGTTCACGCACTACTGGGTTCCGCTGTGGGTGCCGGAGGTCGGCGGGCCGATCGATCCGCCCAACGAGGCCCACAACCCGATGACCCTGTTCGGCGGCATGACCAAAGGCGAACGCAACCGCATCCGCGTCCCGGTCCAAGCCGCGATGGCCGCTCAGGCGCAGAGCGAGGGTTGCTACCTCGGCGGCCGGCCGCCGCACGGGTACATGCTCATCGGCCTCGGCCCCCCACCCGCACCCGGAGAAGGCCTCGACGGCAGAGGACCCGCATCAAGGCATCCGTGGGCGCTGCGGGGCGGCTACCCGGAGGGCAGCTGGTGCGAGACGCAGCCGCTGGGCCCGCAGGGGACGTCGCCTTCGAGGGTGATGCGCTGCATCGAACGGCGCATCCCCGGCGGCACGTAGCGGCCGTCAGGCTGTCAACGCCGGGTCGGCGCAGTGCTGGATGCCGTCAAGTTCGATCACGACCCGGGCCCGGTTGGGCAGGAGCAGGAGAAGGTTCATGTGCCGATCCTGTCGAGTGTGCAGCCGTGGCGGCCGAGGACCGGGAACAGCAACTGGGGGGATACGAGGTCCACCGCTTCGGCGGCGCCGAACTCACAAAGACCCCGGCAACCGCCGCCACCGTCTCGCCGACTTCTTCGACCGGCTCCCCGCCCGCCACGCTTTACCCTTACCGCAGGTGGCGGCCATCGTCCCGGCGCGGTGGCGTGGACCGCCGCCCGGCCGGCGAAGGTGCCCGACCGGCAAGGAATGTCCGCGCCCGATACCCCCTCCGATGCGGGGGCCGACCCGGGGGCCGATCCGGATCGGACCCCCGGGCGCGCGAACCCGTTGTGTGTTCCGTCCCGCGACTACCAGCCGGCCTTGACCTTGGTGTATGCGGTGCGGCACGCCGCGTCCGGGGCCTCGGTGGAGAGTTTCGTCATGGCGCCTTGCCAGACCTTCTTGGCCACGGCTTCCAGCTTGCGGGTCTCGGCGGGGAGGTCCACCGCGTACTTCTTGACCGATCCCATCGTGGCGACGGCGAACTTGTTGCACGCCGGTGCGGCCGCGTTCTGCCAGCGGGTGTCGAGATCCTTCGCCACGACGGGGCCGTTGGCTGCCGCCCAACTGTTCCACGCCGCGCAGGCACTCTGGGTGAGTTCCGCCTGATCGGCTTCGGTCAGATTGATCACCTCGTTCAGCAGGGCGTTCCAGGGCTCGTCGGGGACGGTGTAGTACGTGGTGGGGAACTTCTCCTTGGTCTTGAAGATGGCCTCCGAACATGCCGGGGGCAGCGGGGCCGCCGGCACCTGGGCGCCCACGTTCAGCACCCGGGGGTTGGCCGCCGGCTGCCGGGAGGCTGCGGTCGGCGACTGGGCCGGTGCGGTCAGGGCCTGAGCCGAGGCGGCCAGAACCGCGGCGGAGACCACCGCGGTGATCAGAACTTTGCGCTGGATACGGTGAGCTGCCATGCCTGATGCTCCTTTGTCGGGGGCCTGGTCCGGAACGGACTGCCGCCTGATCACCGGAACGATCACAGGCCGATCAGGACACGGGTACTTCACCCGGGACGTGGATGCGTGACCCGAGCCCCCGGGCCCGCCGGCTGCATGGTGCCCATGCGGCGGGCTCCACAGGCAGGGGGCCTCCGCCGAAAGGCGTCGTCGGATGCCTTCGGGGCGCGCCCGGCAGTCGACCATCCGGGCCATCGGGCGCCCTCTCGGCAGGCCCCGGCCGTCGTCCGCCACGCCATGGTCACGGGAAACGTGTCGTTCCCGCCCCGTGGTCGTTGTGGAGTCGACACGGGGCCGGTTCCGGCGTGTGGGGAGGAGCGGGCATGAAGGTCCAGGGTGTGCACCATGCCTACGGTCGGCGTACGGTCCTGCGTGGTGTCGACCTGCGGCTTCGGGCCGGGACGCTGTGTGGCATCGTCGGGGAGAACGGCGCCGGCAAATCAACGCTGCTGAAGATCCTTTCCGGCGAGCTACGGCCCACGCGCGGCACGGTCGGTCATGGTGGCCGGTTCGGTTACTGCCCGCAGCACGTGGTCCTCAACGACGCGCTGACCGTCCGGCAGCACCTGAGGTTCTTCCAGAGGGCCTACCGTCTGACCGATCTGCGGTATGCCGAACAGGTCATGGACGTGCTGGGATTCGCCGGTTTCGCCGACGAGCGGGCAGGGATCCTCAGCGGCGGGACGCGGCAGAAGCTGAACGTGACGCTGGCGCTGATACACGATCCACAGGTGCTGTTGCTGGACGAGCCGTATCAGGGATTCGACTGGGACACCTACCAGCGATTCTGGGATCTCGCCGTGCGGCTGCGTGACGCGGGACGCTCCGTCCTGGTCGTCTCCCACCTGGCGTATGACACCGAGCGCCTGGACGAACTGTGGCGTCTGGACGGCGGGGTACTCCGCGCGGACCAGGCGGTGACGGCGTGAGGTTCCACCTGACCCGGTTCACACTCGCCACAGGGTTCGCGCTGACCGAGCACAGCCGCAACCGGTTCGCCATGGCCCTCGTGACCCTGTTCGTCCCCTTGTGGACGACCCTTGCCTATCTGGCGATGCCCGACACCCCGGCACCCATGCGGCTGCGCGCCACCGGGGAAACGCTGGCGCCCCACGGCAACGAACTGACCGAGATCAGCGGCGCACTCAACGCGGTCACCCTGATCACCGGCTTCATGATGTTCGCCGCCACCTTCTCCAGCAACTGCTTCGACCGCCGCCTGGCAATGGCCGGCTACCCCCGCACCCACCTCGTCCTGGCCAAGGTCACCGCACTGGCGCTCATCTCGGCGACGGTCGCCACCTACGCCACTGCGGTCACGTGCTTGGCCTGGACACCCCGGCAGCCTCTACTGCTCGCGGCCTCGCTGTTCACCGCCGGTCTCACCTACGGCGCCCTCGGCGTCGGCTTCGGCTCGGTGCTGCGACGAGAGGTCGAAGGCATGTTCGCGATCGTGATGACCAGCATCATCGACCTCGCGCTGCAGAACCCGATCACGAGCTCCGGGGCAGACAACCCGGTCGTGCGCTACCTGCCCTCCTACGGGGCCATGCAGGCCGGTACGGCGGCGGGATTCTCCACCAACGCGATACCGCGCCATCTGGCCATCCAGCTCACCTGGTTCGCGGCAGCGGCCCTGATCGCCCTGATGGGCTTTCGCCGCAGCACCCGCAGCACCCTGCCCGTCGACGCACAGCCCCCCGAGCCCGAATCCGCGAACAGCGGCTTGTCCCTTTCCTCGCCGCGCCGAGCTGCCGCACCATCGGCCACGGCATCCGACACGGAAGCACACTGAGGTCCTGGTTCTCGAGATGCGCACGAACCCGCAGCCCACCTCCGCACCCCTCCGCACGGCGATGTACGCCGATAACGGTCGAGCCACCCCCCATCCACCGAAGGGTGAGGACCCCGCCCTGCGGGCGGCGTACCGGCTGTGCCGCCGCGTCACGCGACAGCACGATCCCGGGATCCACGCCCTCGTCCAGCTGATGCCGGCCATCCTGCGCCCGGCGTGCTGGGCCCTGTGGGCGGCTGCCGGCGTCCTTGACGACCTGGCGGACGAACGCGGCGCGGGGCCGGCCGAGCGCGCGGCGCGCGTCGAAGCGTGGACCATGGCACTGAAGCACGATCTGGGAGTGGGCACGAGTGCCGATCCGATCCGGTACGCCTTGGTGGACACGGCGGGGCGGTGGCGTCTGGACCTGACCGGCCTGCAGGGCGCGATGGCGAGGACGCGGGACGACGCCCACGGTCTGCGCTTTCCCGACTGGGCCGCGTGGCGGGCCTGGTGCAACGAAGAGATCGTGCCCTGGGTCGACCAGGTCCGGCACCTGTGCGAGCAGGCCGGTGCGCCGATGACGCTACGACTGGACCGGCAGGCCGACTACGAGCGCTTCATCGACGGCGCCCAACTCACCGACGTCCTCACCGACCTGAGTACCGATCTCGCCGAGGGCCACCTGCTCCTGCCGCAGGAGGCGCTGGAGCCCTTCCCCGGCGCAGAGGCGGATCTGGTCGAGGGACGCTGGAGTCCGGCCGTGGCGGCCTTGATCGCCGAGCTGACGGCCCTGGCGCGCCGGCGGGTGACCAGGCCCGCCATGACGAGGGGAATGCACCCGGGCACCGCCGTTGTACTCGACACGGCGGCCGGCCTGATGCGCCTCCAACTCGACGCCATCGAAGCGGCCGGCCCCACCCTGCTGACACGCCCCCCGCGCCCCTCCATCCGGGCCCGCACCCGCGTGCTGGTACCCGCCCGACTTCGCGCGGCCCTGGCCTGGAGCCTGACCCCCCTGACCGTGCCGGGCCCTCGGCCTCCCGCGGTGGACGCGAGCGATCCGGCCCCGGCAGCCGACGGCACCGGGCTCCTACCTCCGCCACCGCACCCCGACGGCATCCGGCCCCCGCAGATCGCCACCGACCGGATGCCCTGCCACGTGGCGGTCATCATGGACGGCAACGGCCGCTGGGCCCGGCAGCGCGGTCTGCCCCGCCACGAAGGCCACCGCGCCGGCACCGCCGCCGCGCGCGAAATGGTCTACGGCGCCCTGGAGATCGGCCTGCGCCACCTGACCCTCTACACGTTCTCCACCGAGAACTGGAAACGCGACACGGAAGAAATCACCACGATCCTGGAGACAGTCCAACGTGAACTCGACGAGGGTCCCCTCCGTGACCTGGACGTACGCCAGCGCTGGTCCGGCCGTCCCGACAAACTGCCCCAGGACCTCGTCCATGCCCTCAGACGTGAAGAGCACCGTACCCGCAACCGAACCGGACTCACCCTTACCGTCTGCATCAACTACGGCGGCCGCGACGAGATCACCCGGACCGCCGCAGCACTGGCCCAGGCAGTCCGAGCAGGCGTGGTGAACCCCGACCTCCTCGGCGAGGACGACTTCGCCCGCTATCTGCCCCACCCCGACATGCCGGACGTGGACCTGCTGTGGCGTACCGGCAACGAACAGCGCACCTCGAACTTCCTGCCGTGGCACGCCGCCTACGCGGAGCTGTGCTTCACCCCCGGCTACTGGCCCGACATGGACCGACGTGACCTGTGGCAGGCCATCACCGAGTACAGCCGGCGCCAACGCCGCCACGGTGCCGCCCCAGCCACCCTCGCCTCTTCCGAGAACCACCGATCGTCCCCTCAAGCCCAACGCGAACCCCGTCACTGACGCGTTCCAGCTCGGAGGCCCCGTTGATCCGATCAGAATCAGCGGTTGGTGTGTCCTTGCCGGCTCGCGCCAGGACGTGGTGCCCTCGCCGGTGAGCGGGATCCACTCAACCGGCCGGGTCTTCACCCGGCCGGCTTGGGACACCGAAGCCTCGATCTGGAAGACGCACTGTGGGGAGAGGCGAGTAACGGCTCCGGCGTTCCTTAGGTCGTCGCCCCTTTGAGCCCCCGTCAAGCCGAGTCCACCGGCAACGCTGCCACGAACATCGCCGCCGTCGGGCGGCGTACCGGGAACACGCTCACCATGAAGGCGTGACCGCGTGATTGCGGGCCCGCTGTTTCCGGTGGAGAGCTTCGACTTTCATCCCCTTGGCTGTGCGCCGCAACAGTTACCTATTTACCCGGTAACACATGCTTTCTCAGTACCTGCTGCTGCACTCATGACATGGCTGAGCACAGGTGTCCGAGACATCCCGGCTGCCCCCAATCAACGCGTTCGTCTACCTCTCCCGGGGCGGTGCCGCGCTCCCGCTCGGGGCAGACATGTCAGCCACCTTGCCTGCCTCGCCCTCGCCTTCGCCGCGTGACCGCATACACCGGTCGGTTCACTGTCCGGATTCCGGCCGCCGACCCGCGTTACGTCGCCATCGTGATCTGCTCATCCCCGCGGCTTCGGCGATCGCCTTCTGAGACGCCCCGCTCGCGCTGAGTTCCAGGGCCAGGCTTACCAGTTCCTCGCGATCGGCGGCGTTGCTCAGGGCGGCGATCTCGTCGGTGGTGAGGGGACGTCGGATGGGGCGGCCTCGCATGCGCGAGCATGCCTCCCCGTGGCAGGTACGGCGGCGTCGCTCGGCGGATGTGGTGGGCCTCCAAGTGCGTCCGCATCGCGTGCACACGCTCCCGCGCCTGCGGGCCGGCCACCGCCACGCCCGACGATTTTCGATCGACGAATCGACCGACATGGCTGGCCGCGTTGCCGCGCAGGGCCTCGATGGTGCGGGCGTCGACGGCGGCCTGTGGATTGCGGGCCGCCTCCAGGCGCGCCCACGCCGCCCGGTCGCGTTCCATGCGGTGCAGGGCGGCATCGCGCTGTCTGTGGCGGACCGCCGTCGACACCAGGGGTTCGGTGCGGGGCAGTCCGTGTGCCGCGCGGTATTCCTCGGCCGTCAGCCCGTGCACGCGGATGTGGGTGCCGAGGCCGGCGGCTCGAACGCCGCATTCGTGGCACAGAAGCCTCTCGCCGTCGTCGTCGAGCACGCCGTAGAGGCCGTGGCCGTCGGGTCGGCCCACCCTGGCGGCGCCGCAGCGGGCACAGGCGGTGAGGGGAGGTGGCGGGACCGTGGCACCCGCGACAGGTCGTCGAAGCGGTGGATGGAGCGTGGGTCATGTGAGGCCCTGTCGAATGTGTGGGTGCGTGCGACGCCCCGTGCGTGACCGTTGCGTCGATTCCTTCGCGGCCTGTCGCCGGCATGGCTTCGAAACCCGGTGCGGGGGAGGTGGTCTGCGTGGGTGGACGTCCTG
Source organism: Embleya sp. L77 (assembly GCF_055557415.1). Lineage (NCBI taxonomy): Bacteria > Bacillati > Actinomycetota > Actinomycetes > Kitasatosporales > Streptomycetaceae > Embleya > Embleya sp. L77. The sequence continues at coordinate 144,879 of NZ_CM145710.1, read as the reverse complement.
TGCCGGTGTCCGGCCGGTGAGGTCGTGCGTATCGCGCCGCTCAACAGACTTCGGACGCTCGGGTGTTATGGCCGGCGGCGCCCCCTGTCCCACGGGATACTGGCTGCATGGAGGGCTCCTACGTTCTGTCGGCGTGCGCGGCCGCCAGGGACGCGATCCCCGCCGCCGCGTCGGGGTTCACCGGGTTCGGGGTCGCGGCGCAGGGCGGTGCAGGGCGTCTTTGCGCCGTGCGTTTCGGTGCTGTCGAGTTCACTGCCGCGGGTGGCCGAGTCGGAGGAGCGTGTCGGGGGAGACGGACTCGGCCTGCGAAGGCCGACCGTCCCGCCCGAGGCCCGGGATGTGGCGGCGCACGTCGAAGGGCGTCCGCGCCGGGTGGGGTGTTCACGAGTTGGCGGACGTTCGGTCGTCGGCGACGGTTCGTGTGGTGGGGATCGTGCCCGGGCCGGAGGCCCCGGCGGGGTGTGCGCCGTACTGTTCGGACTGAAGCGTGAACATGTCCGCGTAGATGGCGTTCGCGGCCATGAGTTCGTGGTGGGTGCCGTGTTCGGCGATGCGGCCTTTGTCGAGGACGTAGATGTGGTCGGCGTGTTGGACCGAGGCGAGGCGGTGGGTGATCAGGACGACGATGGTGCCGTCGGCGACGAGTTCGCGGATGCGCGCGAACGTGTCGATCTCCTTGCGGGCGTCCAGCGCCGAGGTGGGTTCGTCCGCGATCACCACGGGCGCGCGCCGGTAGCGTTCGCGGGCCACTTCGCCTCGGGGGCCACGCGCTTCGTAGGGGCGCGGGCCGGGTCTTTCTTCCCCGAGGACCCGGCCTGCGCCCGAGGGGTCTCCTGCCCGGGGACGAGGGGTTCATGGCTCGCCCGTTCCGGTGAATCCCGGTCGGGCCGTACGAGAACCACAGTCGGCCGGCCCGGGTGACCGGGCATGTCCGCCTCGCGCCGGGAACAGACCGGTGAAGTCCTCGCCCCGGAACGTCACCCCCGGTTCGTGGATCGTGGCCCGGTACGGGGACAAGCGGATTTCCCGGAGTGGGAACCGCCGGATTGTCGCTGAGGGTTCTGCGTACGTCGAGCCCGAAGCGACCTCCGGCGTTCCACTCCAGTGGCGGCGGACTCGACTCGACCGTCGACGACCACCACGCCTACTTCCGGATGCTACTCAACCACGGAATGCACGGCACCGAGCGGATCCTGTCCCGGCCGTCGCGTTGATGACCACCAACCGTCTCACGCCCGAGCAGACAGCCCGCCTTTCAGGCATGGGCGCCCAGCGTCGTCCATCTGTCACACGGTCAGGGGCAGACCGGCGGCTGGGGTTTCGGGATGACGGCGCGCACCTACCGAGGTGACTACGCGCCCATCGGCAAGGTTGGGACGGCGGAGCCGGCACCACGACCTACGCCGACCTGCACAACCAGCTTGGCGGCATCCTGCTCACCCAGACCGGGATGTCCGCTCCGGACTCGGCGTGGGCCATGCAGGATTTCTGGACCACGCTCTACCAGGCAATCGACGACTGAACTGTAAGTCGAACGCGCCGCGGTCGGCAGCCGGATGTCCCGACGATCCCCGGTCGGTACGCCACTCCAGGTCAGCCCGAGGCGGCCGAGACCCGCTCGTCCATTGCGGAGGGAGCATCGGGCGCCCTGCCGCCTGTTGCCGGCGTACGGCCGGACTTCAGCAGCACGGCGATCACGGCGCCCAGACCACCGGCCGCGGCGACGACCCACAGCGCCGTCGTCCAGCCGGTGTCGGTGTAAACCTGTGGGATGTCGGTGGTCACGGTGCCCTGGCCGGTCGGGCCGGGGGAGACCATCCGGAAGGTGTGCGCGGACAGGACGGCGGTGATGACCGCGGTTCCCACCGCGGCCCCGAACGATTGCGCGACCGCCAACATCCCGGCCCCGATGGCGGATTCGCGCTCGGGGACCGCCTCGACGATGAGGTTGTTGGCGGCGGAGTAGTAGAACCCGAAGCCCACGCCGTAGACGGTGTAGAGGACGAGCACGGTCACCCAGTTCCCGTGCCACAGTGCCAGCAGTGCGGAGGCGACCGTCATTACGGCCATTCCCGCGATGAGCGGGCTGCGCAATCCCGAGGCGCGGCCCCACATCCCCGCGGCCGGCCCCGCTGCCATGCTGGTGGCCGACATGCCGATGGTGATGTGCGCCGCGAACGCCAGGAGGCTGAAGCCGAACGCGTAGCCGAGGTCTCCCTCGAAGGTGATGACCCGGCGCATGACCTCCACCGGCTGTCCGGCGGTCGCCGCTGCACCCGCCAGGATCTGGTCCTTGATCGCCGCGGCGTCGGTCTGCGCCATGTACGGGATGATGTAGCCGATTCCGCCGATCACCACGTTGGCCAGGAACCCGACGGCCAGCACCATCGAGACCTTGGACGAACGCAGCAGGCGCGGACTCATCATCGGCGAGGGGGTTTTGGTCTCCCACACCGCGAACAGGGCGAGAACGGCCAGACCGGCGGCGAGGTATCCCCAGGCGCTCGGCCGACTCCAGCCCCACGTCTGGCCGTTGCTGATGTAGACGAGGGCGAGTGCGACGCCGCCGCCGAGGAGAAGCGCTCCGAGCCAGTCCAGTTTCTCGTGTACCCGAACGCTGCTCTCCGGGACGAGCAGCAGCATGAGCGGGATGATGACGGCTCCGTACACGACCAGGAACCAGAACAGCGAACGCCAGCTGTACTGGTCGGTGAGGGCGCCGCCGACGAACGGGCTGAGGATGCCGGAGAACCCGAAGCCGGCCGCCAGGGCGCCGATGGCGACCGGGACGTAACGGCGGGGCAACAGGTCGCGGAGCAGTCCGACGGCGATCGCGGTCATCGCGAAGGCGGTTGCCTGCAGCGCTCGGCCGACCAGGAACAGGGTCCACGATTCCGTCACGGCGCACAGGACGGATCCGACGAGGAAGCTGACGCTGCACATCAGCATGACGCGGCGCTTGCCGTACAGGTCGGCGAGTTTGCTGACGATGGGGGTGGTCGCGCCGCCGACCAGGGCGATGATGATGACCATCCAGCTGAGGTTGCTGCCCACCTCCGGCCAGGAGGCGCCGACCTTCTGCACGGCGGGCAGGACCATCGCGTATTGGAGGGGGACGACTTCGGCGAACAGGATGACGATCGCGGCGACGGTGACGATGCGCCACTTGGAAGCGCCGTCGAGACGATCGGCGCCCGCCCCGGGTGGGGTGTCTTCCGGCGACTGGGTGGTGTCGGCGGTGTCGGCCATGGGCCCTCTTCTCGGCATTGCGTGACGGCCGCCGACCGGTGTGGTCGTCGAGCGTCGCACGTATTGGGTGAGCCGTCGGCCCGGAACTCGGGCCGGAAGCGATCGGAGCGGCGCAGGCGCCGCTTCCGGGAGAGGAACGGGCGCAGAAATTAACATAGGTGATACGCGAAATGAAGACCCTTGCTCTGCGAGGCCCCCCAAGGTGCCCTTGTGCTGCCGTGGGTGTGGCCCCGTCGCCGTGCCGCGTACGTCCGCCATGACGTCAGAGCCGACAAGCCGGAACACGGTCGTCGAAAGGCCGTCGACCGATTCGGCGGCGTGGACGTGCTCGTCGACAACGCCGCCGCCCTGCGCATCGTGGCCGTCGAGGACGAGACCGCGGACGCGTTCCGTCGCGCCTTCGACGTCAACCTGGTGGGTGCCTTTCCCGCGTCCCGGGGTGCCATCTGCATCACCGACGCGGACTGCCCCGGCGACGTTGGTTTCACCGGTCCGGGAGCGGCGCCGCCGCCCGAGGCGCCGGTGACTGACTCGGGGCGGTGCCGTCGCCGAACCCTGGGCCCGGCGCAGGCAGTGGGGCCCGGCCGGCGAGGCGACGGAGGCGCCCCGCCGACCGGACGTTCGGGAAACCGCCCCGTATGCGGGCCGGGTCGGGCGGTGCCGGCGGACGGCGCGGAGTGGATGTCCGCCGCTGGATGCGCCGCGTGCGGGGTGTGCGGACCAGCGGTCGACGAAGCGACCCGTGGTGTCGGCGCGTCCGGTGGTTGTGAGCCGCGCGGCAACGGTGGGCGGCGGGTTTCCGAACGCCGACCCGGCGATCGCGGCGGACGAGGTCCGGGCCCTGTTCGAGGAGGCGACCGACGAGGAGCCGTCGCCCGGTACGGCGGGACGGTGTGGCTGACCACGGCCGTCCTCGCAGGCTGCTCGGCGTGAGCCGGTTCGCTCCGCTCGGGCGGCGGCGCGACCCCCGAGGGGTCGCGGGACGGTGCCCGTCAGCCCGCGAATTTCGTCAATGACAGCGGGGGCGGCTTCGCACGTGCGCGCGGACCCTTGGTGGGCCGGAGGCATATCGCTGCGTATGGCGTGTCCAAGGCTCCCTACCGGCGGACACGTTCGCAGACCGGGAGGTCAGCGTCGCATGCCTATGCGATCGAAGAGGACGAGGCCGTCGCCGTAGGGCTGGACACCGGTCACGGAGGGTGTGAAGACGACGGTGTTGGCGGCCTCTTGGTAGACCCAGAAGGGGAGGTCTTCGTTGAGCCGGATCTGGACGCGGGTGTAGGCGTCGCGGCGGGCGGCGGGGTCGGTCGTCAGCCGGCCCGTGTTCATCGCTTCTGTGACCGCGGCGTTGGAGTATCCGCTGATGTTGGTGAGGCTGCCGAATCGCAGGAAGTCGTACAACACCGGTTCGGGGTCGCTCATCCACATGCCGGTCACGGCCATGTCGAAGTCTCCGGAGACACTGCGGCGGATGAGGGTGGCGGTGTCGATCTCGTCGATCTGCATGTGGACGTCGGGGAAGCGCTGGACCTGCTGCTGGATATAGGCGGCCTGGGAGTTGGGGTCCCGGCCGCCGCCCACCACGACGAAGGAGAAGCGGAAAGGTCGGGTCCCGCCGGCGGTGAGCTTGGCGAATCCCGCGCGGGCGGCTTCGGGGTCGTCGTCGCGCGCCGCGAGCTGGCCGTTGGCGACCTGTGAGGTGGTGTCGAAGATCCCGCGGGCGGAGGTGCCGAGGCCCTGGAAGAAGCGGCGGTTGATCTCGTCCACGCTGAGGCTGTCCACGACGGCCCTACGGGCGGCCACATCGTTGAACGGCGGCCTGCGGGTGTTGAAGACGAGCATGAGGCCGCCGCTGAGCTGTAGGGGAAGGACGCCGAGCTTCCTGTCGGTCGCCTCCTTCGCCTGCACCGGGTCGCTGAGGGTGGTCAGGTCGAAGTCCTTGGCGGCCATCGCGCCGACCGGGGTCTTCTCTGCCGAGGTGACGCGGACGTCGATTTGATCGAGGTAGGGGCGGCCGGGCTGCCAGTAGTGGGGATTCCGGCGCAGCGTCAACCGTTGTCCGGGAACGCGTCCGGCGAGGACGAAAGGCCCCGCGCCGACGGGGTTGGTGCGCAGGGACACCAGGTCCGTCAGGGCGCCCGGGGAGGCGATGTAGGCCAGGTTGTTCGCGACGGCACGGTCGAAGTGCGCGTTGGGACCGGGCAGTTCGACGGTGAGGCGAAGAGGACCGGCGACGGCGAATCTGAGGCCGGTGGCGGCGATCGCGCCGGCGGACCCGTTGGCGGGATCCGCGTGAACCTGCCAGTTCGCCTTGACCGCAGCGGCATCGAACGGCCGGCCGTCGGAAAAGACCACACCGGGGCGGATGACGAGGGTCCAGGTGCGTGCATCGGGGGAGGGGGTGAGGGACTCGGCGATGTGCGGCCGGATGGTGCCGGTGGCGGGGTCCGCCCACACCAGGGGGTCGTAGATCGCGGCGAGCAGGTGTCCGTAGGCGACCGCGTAGGCGGGAGTGGTGAACGGATCCAGCGCCGGCGGGTCCGCAGGCACCGCCACACGCAGCACCCCGCCCTTTCCGGGTGTGGACCGCGCGTCGGGGCTTGGCTGCCCTGGTGACCCGCAGGCGGTTGCCACCAGAACGGTCGCCGCAACCACTGCGAAAGCGCGCCGACGACCGCGCAGGAAGTGAGGGAGACGACCAGGGGGGAAGCGGAGCACGATGCCTGCCAAGGAGTTGGGGGCTGCAACGTCGGCAGTCCGCGAACGAATGACGGATGTGGCGCGCGGGATGCGGCATTCCCCTCGCGCTTGTCCCGATCAACGGTCCGACCATCTCCGTTTGAGCGGATTCACGGACGGCACGTCGACCACCTCGGGCGCCGGAGCGTAACCGGAGCGGTCGCCGTTGCTTGCTGTCGCCTTTTAATGTAATGAGTAAGTTATTTTGGATGCCGTGGCATACCGGGCACTTTCGGTGGTTTGCTGCCGGGTATCGATTCAGCGCCCCGGTAACGCCGATTCGGGGCAGCGATACCCAAGCATCGACATCCCGAAGGGCCGCGCGGAGGAGGGCTGCAGTCGAGGCTCCCGGAAACGCAGCCGGTGTGCTTCGCCTCGTGCTCTCGATCGCGATGCAGGGGGCGGAACTGCCACCGGCGGAACCCTGAACTGACGACCGCGCCCGGAGAGTCTCCACACGGTTCCGCCCGGACACGGCCCACGTGCGGGGAGCACGACGTGGGTGCCACCGTCGGGCAGGTCACACGCATGCGATAGCGCGATGTTGCCACGCGTTGTTGATGCCGTACGCTAATTGCGATAGCCAGCGCATGCAGTCTCGGAACACGGAGTTCTCACCGGTACGTTTCGCGCACACATCCGGGCCGCGCGTCGTCTGTGAACGCACGCGCTCGGCGCCGGTGAAGAGCGCGGTGAAAGGACGTCGATGACTCAGCCGTCAAGGGCCCCGTCGACGCGCGGTCGTGGCCGACCGCCGCGACTGTCGCGCGAGAAGATCGTCGACGCCGCCGCGGCACTGGTCTACGAGGCCCCGGGTACGCCGCTGACGATCAAGCGGGTGTCGGAAGCCGTCGGCGCGGCGCCGATGGCGCTGTACCGATACTTCCCCGACCGCGACGACCTGCTCCACGCGGTGGCCGACCGAGTGGCATCCGACATGCGGTTCGACAAGCCGACGGGTGGGACCTGGCAGGAGCAGTTGCGCGGCTGGATGCTGTTGAGCATGGAGCACCTCCGGCCCTATCCACAGTTGCTGCCGTACATCGCTTCCACTCGCCAACCGGCGTGGTTGCCGTCGTTCACCCTGCTGACCGAGATGCTGCGGCCGTTGAAGCTGGGCGACGGGGAGCTGGCCCTGGCCGTCGCTCTGATCGGCACGACGATCATGGGCCAGGCGACGTTGGCCGCCTCGCGCGTCCCCGGCGCAGAGATGTCCGCGGTCTTGCTGGAGGCGCTCGACGAAGTGGATGTGGTGGAGAAGGAGAAGGTGGCGGCGGTGGTCGGCGCGCTGCCCGGTGCCTTCGACCGCCTCTACGACGTCGTGATCGACACCACCATCGCGGCGGTCGAGTCCCTCGCCGGAGACACCTCCAGGGCTGGCCGAACGGCGAAGCGCGGCCTCGCGGTGCCGACGAACCCGATTTTCAGCAGCGCTTCGTTGGCGTAGACGCCTGTCCCGTTCGCAGGAGACGCGCGGACGCCCATGGCCCGGCGGGGGCCGGACGAGATCCTGTGGTGTCGGCTCGCGAGCCCGGAGCCGCCGAGCGGTTCCGACGCGGCACCGCCACCCGGAGCTCACGGCGGTCCTGTGCGGTGGACTGGCCCGCCCCCGTGCCGGCCCGCGGGGGCCGGGGCCCGGGCGGGCCGGCGGTGGGCTGCCCATGAGTCTGTCGCGTTGGACGGCGGCGGTGCTGCCGATGGTGGCTCGCGGGGGTGATGGGACGCGAAGCCCCTTGCCTTTTTTGTGTAATCCGTATTTTATTCGAGGGAACGACGCGGCCCAGGCGGTGTCCGGCGAGCACGCGGAGCCGGCGATGGCCGGGCAAGGCACACCCAGGCCCGAACTCACCTGGGCCTTTTCCGTAGACTTCGCCACTGAGGAGCACGCTCATGGTTGTCATCGACGTCGATGCCCACTTCGAACCGGCTCGCGATTGGCTGGACCGGTTTCCGGAGCTGCGGGACCGGCTGCCGGCGATGCTGCCGGACGACGATCCCGAGTTCACGCCGAACACACCGGAGCACTTCGCCTACGCGGCGTTCCCCCTGCGGCAGGCGGCGGCCCGGGACCGGCGGATTCCGGTGTCGGACATGACGACGCCGTTCATGAGGGCGATCTTCCCGGAGGACCGGCCGGCGGACTTCAACCTCGGCGGGCACTCCCAGTGGCAGGAGGTCGATGCCGCCGCCCGGGTCCGCCTGTTGGACCAGCAGGGGATCACAATCCAGAACATCCTCCCCAGCATGGGCATGGTGCTCACCTCGCTGATCCGGGACGCGGAACTCGGCAAGCTGGCGGTGAGTTCGATCAACACGCACATCGCCGAGGAGACCTCCGACCACCGCGACCGGCTGCTGCCCGTGACGTCGCTGCGCTTCGACGACCTGGAATGGTCGGTCGGGGAACTACGGCGCATGCGCGAGCTCGGCAGTCGGGCCTTCTTCGTCACCAGTGAGGCCGTCGGCGGTGTGCCGGTGTTCCACCCCGACTACGACCGCCTGTGGTCGGCCGCCGAGGACCTCGGCATGGTCGCCCTCCTGCACGTCGGACTGGCGAACGCCGCCTTCGATCCGGGCTACGCCAACACCGTCGACCCGAGCGTGCTCGCCCGCATCGCGACCGCCCAGACGCACCAGATGGCGGACGTGTTCCTCAACGCCATGGTCTTCGGCGGCGTCTTCGAGCGGCATCCGAAGCTCACCGCGCTGATCTGCGAACTCGGGACGGGCTGGGTCCCCTACACGGTCGCCAACATGGACGGGCGCGCGAGTGCGGAGTCTGCGGTCTTTCTGCACGACTACAAGCTGCCGCTCAAGCCATCGGAGTACGTGCAACGCAACGTGCGCATCACGCCATTGCCGAATCCGGGGCAACTGCCTTTCGAGCTCTTCGAGAAGCTGCCCGGCGTCGCGGTGTTCTCGTCCGACATCCCGCACTTCGAGGGCAACCTGACGCCGGTCGAGTTCTACGCGAAGGAACTCGCCGACACACCGGTCGACGTCCGCGACGGCTTCCTCGCCGGGAACATCGCCGAGTCGTACGCACGCATGGGCGACCCGCTCACGCTCCCGACCTGAACCACGCCACCCGCAGCAAAGCGGGGCTAGACCGCACTGAATGGCCCCAGCCACCGAGATGGTCGTCGAGGCGCCGGGTGTCTGGGTGTTCCCGGGCCTATGAGTGGGCGTCGTCGCGAGTGCGGGGCGGCCTTGAGTCGGTGCACGGCGCAGCGGCGACCTGACCCGTCGGTGGCGCCGTGAGGCCGCTACCGGTTACGCGGCGACAGCTCCCGATCGCCGACTCCGCGTGGCGTCTCTCGCGCGTCCCGCGGGCGGAATCGAGCCGCGAAGCGAGCAGGCTTCGGAGTCGACCCTGAGCGTGTAACGAGCGCAACGGATTGCCGATCGAAATTCCGACGGCTCACTCTCCCGCCGTCCGGAGCCCCACCGTCGCAACCGGTGGGCGGGCGGGGCGTGCTCCCCGTTCGGGAGGTCGAGAATGCAGCGAACGGTGGCAGACGGGCTGCCCAGTGAGTGGATGGATCTGCGCCGGGTGTCCGGCCTGATCGGTATGCTGACCGCATGCCCGCCCCCACGCGCCGATCCTCCGATTCCGCAGGCCGCTCCGCAGCCCCGGACCTTCGTGCCCAGCAGAAGCGGTATACCCGGCAACGGCTGATCGCCGCCGCGGCCGGGCTGTTCGAGACGAAGGGTTACGAGGCGACCACCGTCGACGACATCGTCGCCGAGGCGGGGGCCGCCCGGGCCACGTTCTACCTGCACTTCACCGGCAAGGGCGACATCGTCGCGGAGTTGGCCGACCGGATCTGGACGGACACGGCCGCGATGTTCGCTGCGTTCGGCGCGCTGCCCGACTGGTCGCACGCGAGCATCCGGGCCTGGTTGAACACCTACGTCACGCGGGGCGAGGAGAATCGGCAGGCGCTGAACATCTTCGCCGAGCAGTTGCCGCACGCGTTGCGCGACCAGCACCAGGAGCACGTCAAGGAGTTCGTCGCCCTGCTCACCCGGCCGGCCGAGCGTTGGGCGCACTTCTCCAAGCCGGAGGCCAGGCGGCGTGCCTACCTGTTGATCACGCAGTTGGAGACGTTCATGCCCTCGTGGATGGCGGGCCGGTGGAGCCGGGAACGCTCCGCCATCCTCGACACGCTGACCACCGTCTGGCGCAACACGCTCGAAGCCGACCGGCACTGATCGACAGCGCCGGGCGATGTGATGTCGGCGCGGCGCCGGGAACGGGGCGGCGTCACGCGCATGACGCGCCCTACTCGGCTGCGGCGATCAGTTCCGCGCCCAGCTCGCCCAACGCGGTTGCGAGCAGGTGGGTATTGGCGCGCGGCACGGTTGGTACGACCGAGGCGTCCACGATGTGCAGGCCGTTCAGCCCGTGCACGCTCAGGTTCGTGTCGACGACGCTCGACGTCGGGTCGGTGCCGATGCGGCAGGTGCCGACGCCGTGGTAGAACGCGTAGTGCGATTCGACGAACGACGCGCACAGGACGTCGTCAGGCATGTTCAGCACGGTTCGGGCGGAGCCCGGGTCGAGCGCGAGGCCGGAGGCAGCCACGATGCGGGCGGCCATGCGCACGCCGATCGCCAGCCGCTCCAGGTTGTCGCGGTCGGTGGTGAACGGCCAGGAGATCAGTGCCGGGTCGTCGGGCGCGGCGCCGGTGGGGACGACCGATCCGGAGCCGTTGGGCAGTTGCAGGGCGACGCTGATCTCGATCTCGCGCGTGCCGTCCGGATTGCGCCGTGCGACGGGGGTGAGTTGGAGGTCGTGCGTGCGTCCCCCACCCGGACGGGCCGTGGTGCGCGCGATGGTCTGGAGCGTGGGTCCGCCGTCGGGCACCGCGTCGGGACGGACCGCCGCCCGGTACGACACGACCATGTGGTCGGTCAGATTGCGTCCCACGGCGGGTAGTTCGTGGACCGGTGCGAGGCCGAGGGCGGCGATGCCGGCCGCCGGTCCCACGCCGGAGCGCCACAGCAGCAGGGGGTTCTGCACGACGCCGGCGGACAACACGACGCGGCCCGCGTACACCCGTTCGCCGTCGGCCAGTTCGATGCCGGTCGCTCGGCCGCCGTCGAGCAGGATGCGGCGTACGTGGGCGTCGCCGCGTACGGTCAGGTTCGGCCGTCCGCGGGCGGCGTCGAGGTAGGCGACGGTGTTCGACACCCGTTCCGTGCCGCGCCGGTTCATCGGGATCGGGCCCACGCCCGTCGTCCCGGGGCGGCTGTGGTCGGGGCAGAACGGCAGCCCCGCGGCCACGCATCCGTCCACGAAGCCGCGTTGCAACGGCGTCCAGTCCGCCTCCGGATGCCGCAGGATCGGGATCGGCCCGCGATCCCCGTGGTGGGGCTCGCCGCCGAAGTCCAGGTCGTGCTCGATGCGGTTGAGGTACGGCAGCATGCGCTCCCAGCGCATCCCCGCCGGCCACGCCGCGAAGTCCTCCGGCTCCGGGCGCATCGCCACCGCGCCGTTGGTCGCCGACGAGCCCCCGACGCCGCGCCCGCGCGCGTAGTTGAGCGTGCGTCCGCCGGCCGAGGCGACCTTGTCGCCCCAGTTGTACGGCCAGGCCACCGGCCGCGACAGGTGCCGCAGTTCGTCGGGCAGCGCGTCGGGGCGGTGGTCGGGGCCGGCCTCGACCAGCAGGACCGAACGCTCCGCCCGCTCCGACAACCGGGCGGCCAGGACGCACCCGGCCGAACCCGCACCGATCACGACGACGTCGAACGTGCCCGGGCCGCTGCTCGGGGATATTCCGGTATCGGGGTTTGTCTGTACGGCTGACATGCGCGCTTCCTCTGCTTCTGCTTTCCTGACTACGGACTCACCACGGTTGTGCTGTGCGGGGAACCTCGCCCGCGCCTACCCGAAGCGCGTCACCGCCGATTCCCACGCCGAGCGTGACGAGGCGAGGGTGGCGGCGGCGAACTCGTGGAGGTCGGCGGTGCGCCACGCCTCGGAGAGGAGTTCCACGCTGACCACGCCGTCGTACCCCTTCGCGACGAGCGTCGCGCAGAATCGGCCGAGATCCAGGACGCCTTCACCCGGCAGGACCCGTCGGTGCATGGACTCGTGGTGCGTGTCGTCGGAGATCGGCTCGGGCGCGTCCGCGAACTGCACGAAGCCGACGCGATCCAGCGGCACAGCGGCCAGGTCCTCCCACCTGCTCGGTCCGCGGAAGAAGTGCCAACTCTCCACGACCAGGCGCAGGTTCGGGTGGGCGACTCGATCCAGCAGGCGCAGGGCCTCGGGGATGGAGTCGACGTGCCGGGTGGGCAGGAATTCCAGGGACAGGCCGATCCGTTCTTCGGCCAGCGACCGGGCGCAAGCGGCGGTGTTCGCCACCACGTCGTCGTCGATCTCACCGGTGACCACGCACAGGACCTGCGCCGGGCGCAGCACCCTCGACAGGCGGAGCACCTGTTCCAGGCTGCGCAGCGTGCTCGCCTCGTCGGCGGAGATCGACAGCGAGACCAGTTCGTGGCAGGGCAGGTCGTGCTGCTCCAGGTGCGCGGCGAGGTCGTGCGGGGTCAGGCCGTCGCGTTCGTGCGCGAGGACGGAGAGGACATCGAGCCCGATGCGGTCGTAGCCGGCGGACGCGGCGGCGGCGATCTGCTGCGGGAGGGAGGGCGCGAGCCCGTAATACGTCGAGTGGTTGAAGGTGTTGAAGCTGTAGCGCATCGGATCCTCGAAGCGGTTGAGGAGCCGGGGCGGGGTACGCGTGGCGACCGACGTGGCCCGCCCCGGTTCGGTGTCGAGCCGGCGTCGTCAGCGTGCGGCGAGCGCCGGGTGCTCGGCTCCGTAGTGGTCGATGAACACCGAGCCCAGGGCGTCGGCTCGTACCTCGGCACCGTCCAGGGGAACCGCGACATCGGTAACCAAGGGGCCGACCCGTGCGGCGAGTTCGTCCAGGCGCGCGAGGTCGAATCCGTACACGCGGGCCGCGTTGCCCGCCAGCATCTCCCGGGCCTCGGCCTCGGGTACGCCTTCGAAGGTCAGGCGCAGTGATTCGTGGGTGTATGGGAAGGACCCCTCCGCGTGCGGATAGTCGGAGCCCCACATCAGCCGGTCGACGCCGATCGTCTCGCGCATCGCCGCGTCCGTCTGACGCAGCGGGCTCGCGCCGATCCAGCAGTTCCGCGCGAAGTACTCGCTGGGCAGAAGGGTGAGCCCGGCGGCCATGTCCGATCCGAAGAAGTGCTGCGCGGTGCCGTCGAGCGGCATCGTGCGTACGAACTGGTCGAGTTTGGCCAGTTCGCGAGGCACCCAGGCGGAGCCCTGCTCGGTGAAGACGACCCGCAGGTCGGGGAAGCGTTCGAAGACGCCGCCGAAGACGAGGTGTCCGAGGACGCGGTTGGAGAACCAGGTGATCTCCGAGAGGAGGACGGCCAGCCCGCGCGGGTCGTGAGGGTAGGCGGGGACGCCGCCACCGCTGTGCAGGTTGACGACGACGCCCTCGTCCTGGCACGCCTGCCAGATCGGGTCGTATACCGGGTCGAACAACGGCGCCAACGCGGAACCCGGCGGCACACCCGGTACCAGGATGCCGCCCAACAGACCCACTTCCTTGGTCCAGCCGACCTCGCGGACCGCGTCGTCGACGTTGTTGAGCATGATCTGTGCGACGCCGGCCCGGCGGCCGGGAGTCGCGGCGCAGAAGTCGGCCACCCACCGGTTGTGGGCCTGGAGCCCGGCCCAGCGTTGTTCGTACTCGGTGGCGGTCGCGGGCGGCGGAGGGACGAAGAACTGGGTCTGCGGGAAGAACGGCGGCACGGTGTTGGGGTAGATCACCTCGGCCACGATGCCCTGCGACATCAGGTCGGCGTCGCGGACGGCGCTGTCCCAGTTGCAGTCCTGGGCCTTGCTGAGCAGGTGTTCGGATTCGAACGGATTCACCAGCGTCGCGGCCCACCGATCGAACGCCTCGTGGTGCGTGGAGGCCAGGTATGGGCGGTAGTCCAGCAGATCCGCGCCGGCATGGCAGTCGGACGAGATGACCGTGTAGCGGTCGACAGGCATGAGGGTTCCCTTTCGCGTCGTCGACTTGAACATATCTAACATAGCTATGTTAAGCAGCATTGAGCCAGCACTTCTTGCGAAGGAGCTCGGGAACGTGCCGCTGCGAGCCCCTTACATAGCTAAGATCGACGCCATGGCGAAGAGTTCGGGTGCGATCAAGGCGGAGCCGCGCGAGGTGGTGGAGCCGGTGCGCTACACGGCCATTGCCGAGGTCGTCGCCGACGCGTTGCGGCACCGCATCCTGGAGGGCGAGCTGGCCGACGGCGACGTGCTGCCCAAGCAGGACGAGTTGATGGCGGAGTTCGACGTGGGCCGTACGACGCTGCGCCAGGCCATTCGCATCCTGGAGACCGAGGGGCTGCTCACCGTCCGCCGCGGAAACATGGGTGGTTCGGTGGTGCATCGGCCCACGCCCGAGGACGCGGCGCACATGTTCGGCATGGTCATGCACGCCCGACGGGTGACCCTGGAGGACCTGGCCCGGGCGTTGCGGCGGCTGGAGCCGGTGTGCGTGGCGTTGTGCGCGCAGCGGGAGGACAGGATGGAGGCCGTGGTGCCGCGGTTGCGTGAGATCCACGCGCGGATGGCGCCGACCGTCGAGGACGGCCTCGCGTACATCCGGGCGAGCCGCGAGTTCTACGAGGCGATCGTGGCCTCGTGCGGGAACCGCACGATGCAGATCCTGCTGGGCATGGTCGAGACGCTCTGGGTACGCCAGGAGCAACTGTGGGCCGAGGGCTCGGCGAGCGAGGTGGGGCCGGACGCGCGCCTGTTGGGCATCCGTGAACACCAGCGCCTGATCGACCTGATCGCCGACGGCGACGAGACCTTGGCCTACCGGTACGCGGTGCGCCATCTCGAGAGCGCGCACGCCTATCCGCTGCAGGAGTACGCGGTGTACCCGGTGCGGTCCGGGCCGGCCGCGCCCTGAGCGTTCCGGCCCAGGACCGGCGACGAACGCACGGGCGTCCTTCGGGGCAGCCGAGATCGGGCCGGAGGCGCGCTGCCCTCGGGGGCTGTCCGCGCCGCCGGCCCGACGCGTTCGAGACGAGTCGGTCCTGCCGAGAATCGGCGCTGAACGGGAGTTCCCGGAGCCGACGCGAGGATGCCGACGACCCGACCGAGCCCGGTCCGTCGACATCTCGCCGGCCAAGCGGCCGGTGCCGTGACGCGGCCTCGTGCGCGGAGCCGACACTCGACCTACGCCCGGTGGCCGCCGGCTGCCTCCGCGATGTCCGCGAAGAGTTCGGCGGGCAGGTCCTCCAGCGCGGCGGCGTTGGCAGCGACCTGCTCCGCCGAGGTGGCGCCGACCAGTACGGACGGAACCGTCGGCTGGGCGGCCAGCCAGGACAGGGCCAGGCCGGTCATACTGCGCCCGGTCCTCTCGGCCAGGTCCCGCAGCCGCTCGACGACGGCGAAGTTCGCGTCGGTGGCGATCGAGGCGAAGTAGGGCAGCGTCGCCAACCGTGATCCCTCGGGAAAGTCCCTGTCCTGTCGGTACTTGCCGGTGAGCAGTCCCGAGGCCAGGGGGAAGTAGGGGATGACTCCGATCCCGAAGTGCGCGGCCGCGGGTATCGATTCGCTTTCCACCGCACGGGAGAGCAGGTTCCACTCCACCTGGATCGCGGCGAAGCCGACCGTGTGGCGGGCCCGCGCGGTGTGCACGGCGTCGGCCAGTTGCCAGGCCGCGAGGTTGGAGGCAGCGGCGTAACGGATCTTGCCGGCGCGCACCAGGTCGTCCAGGGCCGCCAGGGTCTCCTCGACCGGCGTCTGCGGATCGGGGTAGTGCTGGTAGTACAGGTCGATGTGGTCGGTGGCCAGACGGCGCAGGCTGGCCTCGCAAGCGCGGATCACGTGACGCCGGGACGACCCGCCACCGTACGGGCCGGGGGCGACGGGGCCGCCGAATTTCGTGGCGATCACCACGTCGTCGCGACGGCCACCGAGGGCCTTCCCGAGGATTTCCTCGGACAGTCCCTTGGCGTAGATGTCGGCGGTGTCGAACAGCGTGATGCCGCAGTCCAGGGCGGCGTCGACCACCTGTGAGGCCGCCGCCTGATCGATGCGCATGCCGAAGTTGTTGCAGCCGAGCCCGAGGGTCGAGACCTTGAGGCCGGTTCGACCGAGGTTTGCGTAGTGCACGAAGGCTCCTTGGATGAAGGCAGAAGGCCCGAGGCGACGAGGGCGCCACCAACTTATGTGTAACGTCTACACGAAACCAATCGGCGAGTGGGGCCTCATCTTGTGAACGTCATCATAACCATGATAGCTATGATGTGAACTGACGGGCCCTCAGATTTCGGCGGCGTCAACGCCCATGCGGACGAGGAGTTTCGGTATGGCCGCACCCGACGACAATCCCGCCTCGCGGCGGATCACCCACCTGGAACTGCTGCACCGACCCGGAGAGCGCGCGCAGGCTCAGCGGCTGCTCGAACTGCTGGGGTGTCGGGTCCTGGATCGGGGTGGACACTTCTTCAGTGCCTTCGTCGAACCCGAGGTGACCGACTACCTGAGCAACATCCTGTACGCGTCCGAGGTGACCCCGGAGCAGTGGGCCTTCGAGTGTCAACTGGACGTGGCGGCCACCGACGGGCCGTTCGCCCGGGCACGGTCGGCCTGGGACGCGCACATGCGGGCCAAGCCCCAGTACACCTACCACTTCGGGCTGCGCCTGCCGTCCGAGGAGGCACTGGACACCGCCCTGGCACGCATCGACGCGGCCGGTCGCGAGGACGGCGAACTCGCGGGCCGGGTCGAGGTCGTGGCGGTGTTCCGCCCCGGCGATCCCGACGCCGCGACCGACACGATGGTCCAGGCGTTCGTGCGCACCGACATCGTGGCGTGCGGCCTGGTCACCCTCGGGCAACACATCGAACTCCAATGGCACCTTCCCCGCACGCCCTAGCTGCTCCGGCCGTGCGGGCCGGGGCCGCCTCGCCACTCGAAGGGATCCACCATGTACGACCTCGCAGGAAAGGTCGCGCTCGTCACCGGCGCCGCGCAGGGGCAGGGAGCAGCCGAGGCACGCCTGTTCGTCGCCTGCGGCGCGTCGGTCATGCTCGCCGACGTCCAAGCCGAGCAAGGCGCCGCGCTCGCGAAGGAGTTGGGGGACAACGCCGCGTTCGTCACGCTCGACGTCTCGGACGAGCGGGCCTGGGCGGCGGCGGTCGAAGAGACCGTGTCCCGCTTCGGCCGCATCGACGTACTCGTCAACAACGCGGCCGCGATGCGGATCATCGCCATCGAGGACGAGACGGCCGCCGACTTCCGGCGCATCCTCGACGTCAACCTGCTCGGCCCCTTCCTCGGCATCCGCGCCGTGGCCCCGCACATGCGCGAGGCAGGCGGCGGATCGATCATCAACATCGCCTCGGTCAGCGGCGTACAGGCGCAGGCGTGGGCATCCGCGTACTCCGCGTCCAAGTGGGGACTGCGCGGCCTGACCCGCACCGCTGCGGCAGAGCTCGGCGAGGCCGGAATCCGGGTCAACGCCATCGTGCCCGGCGCCATCCACACCGCGATGCTGCCGGGCGACCGCAGCGGCGCCGAACAGGACACCCGGTTCGCGCGCTTGCCGTTGGGCCGCGCCGGTGAACCCGACGAGATCGCCCACATGGCCGCGTTCCTCGCCTCGCCCGGCGCCTCCTACGCCACCGGCGCCGACTTCACCGTCGACGGCGGACTCCTCGCCGGTCCGCCCGCGGCACCGCGCCCCGCCGCTCCGATGACCTTCCACTGAACCCCCACCCACCACCAGAAGGACACCCCATGAGTGAGCAACAGCGCGTCGTCTATGCGAGCGCCGTCTACGACCAGGACGAAGTCGACGCCGTGATGGCGGTTCTGACGCAGGGTCAGAACGGCCTGCGGATCGGCCCCAACGTCGCCGAGATGGAACGCCGCGTGGCCGACCTGTTCGGCAAGCGCCACGGGGTGATGGTCAGTTCCGGTTCCGCCGCGCTGTTCCTGGCCCTGGAGATCCTCGACCTGCCGGTCGGCTCCGAGGTGATCACCTCGCCGCTGACCTTCTCCACCGACCTGTCGTGCCTGCTGCGCGCCGGGATGGTGCCGGTCTTCGTGGACGTCGAACCCGACACCTTCCAGATCGACGTCACCAAGATCGAGCCGATGATCGGCGAGCGGACCCGCGCCATCCTCGTGCCCAACCTCGCCGGCAACGCACCCGACTGGGACGCCATCCGCGCCATCGCCGACCGACACGACCTCAAGGTCATCGAGGACTCCTGCGACGCCGTGGGCGCCACCCTGCGCGGCACGCCCACCGGCGCCCGCTCCGACATCTCGGTCACCAGCTTCTCGCTGTCGCACATCATCACCGCCGCCGGCACCGGCGGCATGGTCATGCTCGACGACGACGCCCTGCGCGACCGCTGCCTGACCCTGCGCGGCTGGGGCCGCCGCTCGGAGGCACAACTCTTCGGCTCCAAGGCCGGATCGCGGGACTTCTGGACCGACCTGGACGGCATCAGCTACGACAACATGTTCATCTTCGACGAGGCCGGCTGGAACTTCCTGCCCACCGAACTGTGCGCGGCCTTCGGCGTCCAGCAGGTCAAGAAGCTCGACCGCAACTACGAACGCCGGCAACACAACTTCACCCGCTTCTCCGAGGTGCTGCGCCGCCACCCGAAGCACTTCACGCCGCCTCGCCAGACCGAGGAGCTGAACACGGCGTGGTTGTCGTACTGCTTCCTGGTCAAGCCCGACGCCGGGTTCGGCCGCAGCGACCTCCAGCAGTATCTGGAGCGCCACGGCATCGACACCCGCGTCGTGTGGACCGGCAACGCCGCCCGCCAGCCCTTCATGAAGAACGCGACCTTCCGGCAGCCCGCCGACGGTCTCCCGGGCGCGGACCAGGTGATGGAGTACGGGATGCTGATCTCCTGCAACCACGGCCTCACCGACGAGATGATCGACCACGTCGCCGCCCGGATCGACGCGTTCGTTCGGCAACTCGACACCGCCTCCTGAGCGTTCGCCCCCGGTCGCGCGAAGCCGTGTGGTTTCGCGCGACCGGGGGCGAGGTGATGTCAATCTGTGGAGAGTGCTTTGTGCAGGGCCGCACATACGTCGTCGAGTGCCTGGGAGCAGGCCGGGACGGTGGCGAAGTAGGACAGGAAGCCGTGCAGCATGCCGGGGTAGGGGCGGAAGTCCACGTCGACGCCGGCGTTTTCCAGTGCGGTGGCGTAGGCCGCGAAGTCGTCGCGTCCGTGGTCGTAGCCGGGGGCGACGATGATGGCCGGGGGCAGGCCGGACAGGTCGCTCGCGTGCACCGGCGACAGGTACGGGTCGCGGGGGTCGTGCCCGGCCGTGTACGCCGCCCACATCGAACGGCCGGTTTCCGAGCTCACCATGGGGGCGTGGGCCATCTCGGTCCAACTCGGGCGCCGCGAGACCACGTCCAGGCCGGGATATGCCAGCATCTGGTAGCGGAAGCTCGGGCCGCCGCGGTCGCGGGCCGCCAGGCAGGTGACGGTGGCCAGGTTTGCACCGGCGCTGTCCCCGCCAACAGCCACGCGTGTGGGGTCGCCGCCGATGTCGCCGGCGTGCTCGGTGACCCACGACGCGGCCGCGTAGAAGTCCTCCAGCCCGGCGGGGAACGGGTTTTCCGGCGCCAGGCGGTAGTCGACGGAGACGACGAGCACCTCCGCCCGCTTGGCGATCTCCCGACACAGCGCGTCGTGGGTGTCGACGTCGCACATGCACCATCCGCCGCCGTGGCCGAACACCAGGACGGGCAACGACGGCGCGGGGGAGGGGGCGTACACGCGCACCGGGATGGCCCCGTCCGGGCCGGGCAGAGTGCGGTCCTCGACTCGATGGACCTCGGACCTGGGTTGGCGGGCGGAAGCGACTCTGGCGTGTTCGCGGATCGCTTGGACGTTGTCAGGGGTGACGGGCGGCATCATGGGAACGCCGACCATGACCGCCGCGAGCTCGGGGGGAAGCAGGGGATAGTCGTTCGGATCGAAAGTCATGACCTACCTCGTGGACGTGCGGGGGCCTACGCGTGCCACCGAATGGTGCGGACGACGGCGCGGCCGGTGGATGGGTGATCGGCGGCGTCAATGCGAAAGGCCGTCGCCGGAGAGCGTCGGATCGGCGTAGAGCTCCCGAAGATCTCGTTTGAGGATCTTGCCGCTGGGATTCTTGGGCAACGACTGTGCCAGGACGACGGTTTTCGGAACCTTGAATCCGGCCAGAGCCGCCGCGCAGTGTTCGATCAATTCCGCGCCGGTGGCGGCGGCGCCCGGACGCAGCACGACGGCCGCGGCCACCGCCTCGACCCAGTACGGGTGCGGCACGCCGAAGACGGCGGCCTCGACCACGTCGGGATGCGCGTGCAGGACCTCCTCGACCTCGCGGCCGGAGACGTTCTCGCCGCCGGTGTTGACCATGTCCTTCTTGCGGTCGACGACGTACAGGTAACCGTCCTCGTCGAAGCGGCCCAGGTCACCGCTGTGGAACCAGCCGCCCCGAAACGCCTCGGCGGTGCGTTCGGGGTCGTTCCAGTACCCGTGCATGGTGTGCGGGCCGCGGTGGACGATCTCGCCCACCCGTCCGGCCGGCACGGGGTTGTCGTCCTCGTCGACGACGCGGGTCTCGACGTTGAGGCCCGGACGCCCCGCGGAACCGGCCTTGCGCCGTTGGTCGGCCGGGCCCAGCACGGTCGCCATCGGCGACATCTCGGTTTGGCCGTAGAAGTTGTACAACCCCAACTCCGGCAGCCGACGACCGAGTTCGGCCAGCACCTCCACCGGCATGGCGGCCGCCCCGTAGTAGCCCTTGCGCAGCGAGGACAGGTCCCGGCCGGCGAAGTCGGGGTGGCGCAGCAGGGAGATCCATACCGTGGGAGGGGCGAAGAACTTGGTCACGCGCTCGCGCTCGATCGTCTCCAACACCCGGCCCGGCTCCGGCCCCGGCAGGACGATCGAGGTCGCACCGAGGTGGACGTTCGGCGTGAGGAAGCAGTGCAACTGCGCACAGTGGTAGAACGGCAACGCGTGCAACTCGACGTCGTCGCGGGACATGCCGCCGTCGACGATCACACTCGAGTACTGCGCCATCAGGTTGCGCGTGGTCATCACCGCGCCCTTGGGCCGCGACTCGGTTCCCGAGGTGTACATGATCTGCACGGGATCGTCGTCGTCGATCCGCACCTCGTGCTCTTCGCCCTCCTCCCTGCCGAGGTCGTCCAGCTGGATCCAACCGTCGTGGTCCGTGTCGCCGATGAGCACACGCAGCGGGGCGACTGGCGCACCGCGCCGCAGCGCCTCGCGTGCGGTGTCCAGCAGGTCCTCGCCGGCGATCATGCCGACGGCCCCGGAGTGTTCGAGCACGTAGGCGACCTCTGCGGGGGTGAGCATGAAGTTCACCGGTACCGAGACGGCGCCCAGGCGGGCGAGGGCGAAGTAGGCCACGACGAAACCGTGGCTGTTGCGGGACAGGACGACCACCCGGTCGCCCTTGGTGATGCCGCGGCGGGCGAGGGCGCCCGCGGTGCAGCGCACCTGGGCGTCGAGTTCGGCGTATGTCCGGCGCAGATCGCCTGCGACGATCGCGGTCTTGCGCGGGTTTCGGGCGGCGCTTCGGGCGAGGAGGTCGGCGATGCCGTGGCGTCGCGCCCGCGTTACGTCGGTGGGCAGGGGGCGCTCGATGGTCATGGGAGTGCTCCGGTCGAGGATGCTTCGGGTCTCGGAGGCTGCGTCGTCGTGCGGCGCGACGCGCCGCCGCGAGGTGGCGGCGTGAGCCGGACGGCGCCCCGGCCCGGGAAGGGGGCCCTGACGGGCGCGGGCGGCCTGGGCAGGTGGGTCAGCTCAGGATGTATTCGTCTTCCTGCGGCGCGCGTGTCATCCACCAGTAGTCGACCAGGCGCCAGGGGTTGGAGACGACCACGCGCCCGGAGCTGTTGCGGTAGTAGCCGCGGACGGAGGGGTGGCTCCAGACGAGGCCGTCCAGGGCTCGGTCGACGGTCTCGTTGTAGGCGTCGTGGGCCTGTTCGGTGGGTTCGATGGCGGTGGCGCCGCGGGCGTGCATGAGTCCCAGGCAGCCGAGGATGTAGTTGACCTGTGTCTCGGTGATGATGTTGACGCCGGCGCCGTGGTTGGGGCCGGAGTTGGGGCCGCCGATGACGAAGAAGTTGGGGAACCCCGGCACGGTGACCCCGCGTAGGGCCCGTGGGTCCTCCTCGCCCCAGACGTCGCGCAGGGTGATGCCGTCGCGTCCGGTGATGTCGATGCCGTCGAGCATGGGCAGGAGGTGGTATCCGGTGGCCAGGACGACGACGTCGACCTCGACGACCTCGCCGTCGGCGGTGGCCAGGCCCTCGGTGGTGGCGTGGGTGATCGGGGCGGTCTCCAGGCGGACGTGGTCGCGGCGCAGCATGCGGTACCAGTCGCAGTCGCGCAGGATGCGCTTGCCGAACGGCGGGTAGGTCGGGACGGCCTTCTCGAGCAGGTCGGGGCGTCCGTCGAGTTCCTCGCGGGCGTAGGCGAGAAGCCACTGACGGGCGTCCTCATTGGCCTTGGACACCGATTCGGTCATGGTCCAGTCGGGGTCCACGACCACGCGGGGGTAGTTGCCGTCGGCGGTGATCCAGTAGGTGAGAGTGCGGAACCACTCGGCGTAGAAGGGGACGTGCCGCATGGCCCAGCGGGCGCCGGCGGGGACGACGAGGCTGTCGGCCCGGCGCGGCATGATCCACGAGGGCTGACGCTGGAAGACGGTCAGTTCCCGGACCCGGTCCACGACAGCGGGGCCGAGCTGCATGGCGCTGGCGCCGGTGCCGATCAGGGCGACGCGCTTGCCGGTGAGGTCGACGTCGGGATCCCAGGCGGCGGTGTGGATCACCGGACCCGCGAACTTGTCCAGGCCGGGGAAGTTGGGGTGCATCGGGGCCTGGAAGAACCCGATGGCACTGATGACGGCGTCGGCCCGCTCCGTGTGCTCGACACCGTCCGGTCCGCGGCTGGTGACGGTCCAGCGGCGGGTGGTCTCGTCGTAGCGGGCGCCGGTGACCTCGGTGTCAAAGGTGGTGTTCTCGCGCAGGCCGTGGGCGTCGGCGCAGGTGCGCAGGTAGTCCCACACCACCCGGCCGTTCGAGTAGTACTCCGGCCAGTCGGGGTTGATCTCGAAGGAGAAGGAGTAGAAGTGGCTGGGGGTGTCCACCCCGATCCCCGGATAGCGGTTGGCCAGCCACGTTCCGCCGACGTCCGCGTTGCGGTCGTAGACGCGGTAGCTGTAGCCGGCCTCGGCGAGCTTGATGGCCGCGCACATGCCGCTGAGCCCCGCGCCGATGATCACCACGTGGAAGTCGTTCGGCGGGGTCGCGCGGACCTCGGCGGGGACGGCCTCCCGGGCGCTGAAGCCGCCCTGCTCGCGCAGCAGCGGAAGGAACTCCGCGTCGACCGGCTCGCCGACGCAGACGGAGGCCATGCGCTGGAACAGCTCGTCGGGCAGGGGCTGGTCGGCGCCCGGTGACGCGGGACGAGTCAGCGCCTCGGCGAGCAGGTCACGGGCACGGGCCGCAAGGCCGGCCTTCTCGGCCTCGCCTGTCGTCGGCGCGACGGCCGGGGCCAGCTCCTCCAGGAGCCCCGCGTCGCGGGTGAGCTGGATCAACGACATCAACACGATGCGTGGGTCGGCCTGCTCCAACTGCCGTCGGACCTCGGCCCGATCGGTCCGGGGCAGGGGGAGAGCCGCGGCGCGGGGGCGCGGATACGCGGCTTCGACGGTGGGCGTGGGCATGGGGGCCTCCGGGAGCGTGGTGCCTCGATCGCGGTCGGCCGGAGCCGGGAATCATCCCGCTGGCTGACCAATGAGGATGTTCAATAGACACTCTGTCCAGCGAGCAAATGATGCCCACCCAGGCGACAACTGTCCAGAGCCACCCGCCGAACACCGGACTGTCGGGGTCTCAAATTTGTGTACCTGGCTATCGAAATTCACTGGGCAACCCGTTTCGGAGAACTGCGCCACATGGCCGTCGGAGCCGGGCGGTCGTTGCGCGGCGGATCCCCGGTCAATGAACTTTGAGTTCCGCGCCCCCGGTCGCCGGGGTTGCGGCCCGTGCGCATGACCACGGCCGGGAGTGCCGCAGCGGCCGGCGCGCACAAGCCCGTGAGCCGGCCGGAGCCGGTGTACAGCTGGGGGATGTCGGTGGTGACCGTGCCCTGCGCGGTGGTCGACTGCGGCGTCATGCGGAAGGTGTGTGCGGACGGCACCGCCGTTGTGACGGTGGTGCCCAGGGCCGCGCCGGACGACTGCGCGACGGCGAGCAGCCTCGGCCGCCTTGTGTACCCGGGTCGCGTCAGTCGCCGGTGGTGCCTCGCGGGGCCAGGGACAGGGCTGCGGCCAGCGGGTCGGCGTTGGGGCGCGGGTCGACGAGCATGACGACCGGGACGGTGACGCCGTTGTCGACGTACTCCCGGATCCGGCGCCGGCAATGCTCCGGTGGGCCGTGCACCAGCAGTTCGTCCACCACCTCGTCGGGCACCGCGGCGAGGGCTCCGTGGCGATCGCCCGCGGCCCAGGCCCGCCACATGGGTTCGAGCGCCTCGGTGCGGCCGAGCCACCGGTGGAACGCGGCGTAGCCGGGGACGTTGAGGTAGGAGGTGATCATGCGGCGAAACGTGGCCCGGGCGAGGTCGGCGTCGTCGAAGGGGGAAACGAAGATGCGCGCGACGATTTCCTTGCCCGGACCGCTGTCGTGCACGTACGGGACGACCTGCTTGACGTCATCGGGGGAGAGCCAGTTGATGATGGCGCCGTCGGCCTCGGTGCCGGCCAGGCGCAGCATGCCCGGACGCAGCGCGGCGAGGAGGAGGGGTGGTGCCTCGCGGGGTGGGCGCGCGAGGCGAAAACCGTCGATGGCGAAGGTCTCGTACTCGCGGGCGACCCGGGCCCCGGTGAGCGCCTCGCGCAGGAATCGCAGGGTGTCGCACACGCGTTGGTAGGGCCGGTCGAAGGGGACGCCGTTCCATTGCTGCACGATCGGGCGGGAGGCGGTGCCGAGGCCCAGGTGGAAGCGTCCGGGTGCGAGTTCGGCCATGGCGGCGGCGGTCATCGCGAGCGTCGCGGGTCCGCGGGTGTAGGGGGACACGATCGCGGTGCCGAGGTGGAGGTCGGGTGCTCCGGTGGCGGCGAGAGCCAAGGGGGTGAAGGCGTCGAGTCCGTCGACCTCGCAGCTCCAGATGTCGGTGTATCCGGCGGCGGCCAACTCCGCTGCCATACGGGGGTGTTCGGTGAGCGGGGCGGTCATGGGCATGGTCATGCCGAAACGGGTGGGCACGGGTGGTTCTCCTCGCGTGCGGTCGGGTGGCCGGCGGGGTGGGCGTTCAGCCGGTGAGTCGTTCCCACAGGTCGATCTCGCCGCCCGCGATCGTGTCGGCGCCCAGGTGTCGGGCCCAGGTTTCCTCGTCGCCGTCCTCGTCGCGCCAGGCCCACAGTCGGGTGGTGAGGGGGTGGAGCGCGTACTCGCGGGTGACTCCCATCGCCCCGTGGAGTTGGTGGGCGTTCCGGGTGACGGTGTCGGCGGCCGACGCGGCGACGACACGGGCGACCGCCGCGGCGGCAAGCACGGTCTGGGGGTCCTCGGTGCCGGCGTGCAGGTCCACGGCGCGGTCGACGGCGGCGTCGACCTGGAGCCCGGTGACCTTGATGGTCGCGAGGGAGGCGGCGACGGCGGGCACGTCGATGAGGGGGCGCCCGAACTGTCGGCGTTCCGCCACGTATGTGCGTGTCAGTTCGTATGCCCCTGCACACGCTCCCGCCAGAGCGGCGGCGCGCAGCAGCGCGACCCGGGCCCGGATCGCATCCGCGACGGGCGCCCCGGCGAGGCCGGCGAGGGGTACATCGCCCAGGTCGACGGAGTCGCGCGGTTCACCGGCCAGGTTGGTTCCCTCCTCCACCTGGACGCGCCGTCCGGCGAGGTCCGCGTACCGGACAACGTCGTCCGGGCCGACCACGACCAGGCCTGCGGCGCGGCGGCCCCAGGGCACGGCCGGGAGCGGGGCGCGGGTCGTGGGCCGGCCGGCGAGGACGACCACGAGGGGCCCACCGGTGGGGAGCGGCTTGCCGGCGAGGGTCAGCGTCCAAGCGGCCACGGCGTGTTCGGCGACCGGTACGGACGCCGCTCGGTGGGCGAATCGCCGTACCACCGTGGCCAGGTCGGCGAGGTCGCCGCCGGATCCGCCGTTGCCCTCGGGAACGCCAATGGTGTGCAGGCCCAGTTCGACGACGGTGTCCCAGAGCCGGTCGGGGTCGCGGGGGTCGGCGGTGATGTCGTCGACGAGGTCGCGCAGTTCGGCATGGACATCGGTCATGTGCGGGTCTCCTGCCTGGCGATCAGGGACAGCAGCACATCGGCGGCGCCCCCTCGGATGGTGAAACCGGGCGAAGCGAGCAGCGCCTGCTCGAACGCGGCCCGCAGCGCGGGGCCCGGGACGCGGTGGTAGACGCGGCGCGCGAAGGCGACGACGTCGTTCTCGAACGCGTTGCCGAGGTATTTGAGCGTGGCGGCTTCGACCGTCGGGGCGTGGCCGTCGTCCACCCGACAGGCGACGTCGAGCGCCAGTCGGCGCAGTGTGGCCAGGCGCGCGGTGAGCCGGCCGAGGTCGGTGTGCAGGTCATCCGAAGGCGTGGAGCCGCCCGCGAGGGCTTCCACGCACCAGGCCAGCAACGGATACGTCGACAGGATGCGTTCGGGGCCACCGCGTTCGAAGGAGAGTTGCTCCACGACCTGGCGCCAACCCTCGCCGACGGCGCCGAGCACGCGATGGGCGGGGACGTGGACGTCGGTGAAGTTGATCTCGTTGAAGTGGTGCTCACCGGCGAGGTCGACGATCGGGGTGACCTCGATGCCGGGTGTGTCCATGTCGACGATGAACTCGGTGAGGCCGTGGTGTTTGCGTTCAGTGCGCGCGGTGCGGGCGAGCAGGTACGCGTGGGTGGCGTGGTGGGCACCGGTCGTCCACATCTTGCGTCCGTTGATCCGCCAGCCGCCGGGCGTCGCCTCGGCCGTGGTACGGACGGCGGCGAGGTCGGATCCGGCGTCGGGTTCGCTCATGCCGAGGCAGAAGACGGCCTCGGCACATGCGATGAGGGGCAGGATCTCGGCGCGCAGCTCCGGGCTGCCGTGGCGCAGGAGAGCGGGGCCTATCTGGCGTTCGCCGATCCAGTGCGCGGCGACGGGTGCGCCTGCGCGCAGGAGTTCCTCGGTGACGGCGAGGCGGGCGACCTGCCCGAGGCCCGCGCCGTATTCGGTGGGCCAGGCGAGGCCGAGCAGGCCGCCGCGGGCGAGTTCGCGGCTGAAGTCGGCGTCGAAGCCGCGCATCCAGTTGTCGCTGCGCGGGGTGTAGCGGCCTTGGCTGCGCCATTGGGTGGTGAGGTCGCGGACCTGGCGGCGCAGGTCCGCGACGGCGGGGCCGGTCACCGGCCGGCCGTTCGTCACGACGGTCGTCGAACGTTCTCGGGTGGTGGTCATCTCACTTCCCCGTGTAGGTGCCGGGGCGGCGGGTGCGGAACGCTTCCATCGCCTCGTGGGAGTCGGCCGTCGAGGTCATCACGGCCTGGTGCGAGGAGATCAGGTCGAGCGCGGTGCGCAGGTCCTGGCGTTCGCCCTCGCGTACGGCGCGTTTGATCAGTTGCACGGCCAGCGGCGGGCGGTCGGCGAGTTTGAGGGCGAACTCTCTTGCGGCCTCCTGGAGTCGGTCGTCGGGATGGACCGCGCTGACCAGGCCGAGAGCGAGCGCCTCCGGTGCGTCCACGAAGTCGGCCGTCCACAGCAGGCGCAGGGCGGTGGCGGTGCCGACGATGCGGGGCAGGTACCAGCAGCCGCCGTCGCCGGGTACGAGGCCGACGCGGACGTAGCCCTCGCAGAAGCGGGCCGATTCGCCGGCGATCCGGATGTCGGCCATCAGCGCCATGTCCATCCCCGCGCCCACGGCCGCGCCGGCCACGACCGCGAGGTAGGGCTTGGTCAGCGCCTCCGCCGCGAACGCGACCTGGTGGATGCGGGACATGAGTTGCTTCTCCGCGAGGGGGGTGCGCTCGCGTTCGGCGAAGGCGTCCAGGTCCACCCCCGAGCAGAACGTGTTTCCCGCGCCCGTGACGAGGACCACGCGGACCTCTGGGTCGGCCTCGGCCCGCCGAAGGGCGTCGGCCCAGGCGTCCACCATCTCCAGCGTGAAGGCGTTCTTGTGGTGGGGGCGGTCGAGGGTGATGGTGGCGATGTGGTCGGTGAGGGAGTAGTCGAGTTCGTTCGGGCTGCTCATCGAGTCCTCGGGTTCGGAATGGGTTCGTGGGTTCGATCACGCGGGTTCCGGCGGTGGGCGGTGTTCAGGGCACGATCGCGGCGCGGACGACGTCGCGGTGGTCGGCGGCTCGGAACGCTTCGTTGATGGCGTCCAGGGGAAAGACGGTGCTTTCGGTGAACCGCTTGGGCAGGCGGTCGTGGACGGCTTCGAGGAAGGCCAGGCTCTTGCCGAGCGCGGAGGGTTCGTACAGGGAGACGCCGATGACGCTCTTGTTGGTCATCGTCAGTCGGGACGGGTCCGCTTCGTAGGTGCGCCTGGCGCTGATGTTGCCGACGCTGAGATAGCGGCCGAAACGGCCGAGCATGCGGATGCCCTCGTCGACGACGGCCGGTGATCCGACGAGTTCGACCACGATGTCGGCGCCGCCGTCGGTGAGACTCTGAATCTTCTTGACCCGGGCACGTTCGTCGGTCTCGGTGGTGATGTCGATGGTGGTGTCGGCGCCCATCTCGCGGGCGAGTTCGAGACGGTCGGCGACGGCGTCCACCACGATCACGCTTCGGGCGCCGCGGGCCTTGGCCAGGGCCGTGGCGTACAGGCCCAGGCCGCCGGCGCCCTGGACGACGACGGTCTCCCCGAAGGCGAGTTGTGCGCGGTCGAGGCTGTACATCACCTGCGACAGCGCACAGTTGGCGCCGGAGACGACCTCGTCGGAGAGTGTGTCGGGCACCGTGTAGAGCAGCGCGCCGGGCGGCAGGACGAAGTAGTCGCCGAACGCGCCGACGTAGTAGGGCGGTTCATCGGCCGCGGCGAGCATGGCCATGCGCAGCCGGGTGCATCCGGCGCTGCGCCCGGAGACGCAGTACCGGCAGACGTGGCAGCTGAAGAAGTACGGGAAGACGACGCGCGTCCCGAGTTCCAGGGGTTTGCCGTCGGTGTCGCGGCCGGTGCCCTCGCCGAGGGCGGCGACGCGTCCGACCATCTCGTGCCCGAGGACGGTGGGGAGTTTGCCGCCGAGTCCGCGGGTGTTGAAGTTGCCGTGCCAGGCGTGCAGGTCGCTGCCGCAGACGTTGGCGCGGGTGACCCGGATGAGGATCTCGCCGGGGAGGATCCCACGTCCGGCGAGCGAGACCTCCTGGATCTCGAATGGCTGCTCGGGAGCGTCGAACCGGGCGATGCGTCCTTCGAACATGGTGGGTGATCCGCCTCTCGATGCTGGACGAGCCGCATGCTATCTATGTACATGGAATAGATCATTGACCCGAAGAATCGTCAAGCCGTCGCATCCGTTCACCATCGGGAGAACCTTCATGCCGTCGACCATCTACCTCGACGGAGGCTTCCGGGACTCCTCGTCCTCGGCCACCGTCCCCGTGATCGACCCGACGACCGAACAGGTCTACGACCACGTGCCCCGGGGCACCGCACAGGACGCGGACGCCGCCGTAGTGGCCGCCCGCCGCGCGGCCGACAGCTGGGCGGCGACCCCACAACCCGAGCGCATCGCCCTCGTGCGGACGCTGCGGGACACGCTCACCGCCCGCGCCGACGAGTTGACCGCGGCTGTCGTGCGGGACGTCGGCACCCCGGTACGCATGGCCCACCCGTTGCAGACGATGCTGGCGATCGGCGCCGTGGACGACTTCCTCGCCGCGGCGGAGGGTGTCGAGGAGCCGTGGAAGGTCGCGAACTCGCTCGTGCACCGCCGTCCCGTCGGCGTGGTCGCGGCCATCACCCCCTGGAACTATCCGCTGCTCCAGATCGTGGCCAAGGTGATACCCGCGCTGCTGAGCGGCTCGACCGTCGTACTCAAACCGAGCGAGGTCGCCCCGCTGGTCCCGCACCTTCTCGCCGAGGCGGTGGATGCGGCCGGTTTCCCGTCGGGGGTGTTCAATCTTCTTTCCGGCCTCGGCTCCGAGATCGGCGACGCGCTGGTGCGTCACCCGGGGGTGGATATGGTCTCCTTCACCGGTTCCACGGCGGCCGGCCTGGCGGTGAACGCGGCGGCAGGGCTCAAGCGTGTGCAGCTCGAACTCGGCGGCAAGTCCGCCTCGTTGGTCCTTCCGGGCGCCGACGCGGTCACGGCCGCCCGGGCGGCCGTGAACAGTTGCTTCCTCAACTCCGGCCAGACCTGCCTCGCGCTGACCCGGCTGCTGGTGCACCGTTCGCTCTACGTCGAGGCGGTGGAAGCTGCCACCGCGACCGCCGCCCGCTTCACCCTCGGCGATCCGGCCGACCCGGCCACCAAGCAGGGACCGCTGGTCTCGGCCGCCCAGCGCGACCGCGTCCGGGGATTCATCGAGCGCGCCACCGCCGACGGCGCCCGACTCACCGTCGGCGGCGCGCACCCGCCGGACGGCCTCGAGCGCGGGTTCTTCGTGCGCCCGACCGTGTTCGCCGACGTCGCACCGGGGTCGGAACTCGGGCAGGAGGAGGTCTTCGGCCCCGTTCTTGCCATCACGCCCTACGACGACGTCGAGGAGGGCGTGCGGATCGCCAACGGCACCCGGTACGGTCTCTCCGGCGCGGTGTGGGGTCCGGACCGGGAGAGCGCCGCCGCCGTGGCGCTTCGGCTGCGCACCGGGCAGGTCGACGTCAACGGCGGACGCTTCCACACCGCCGCCCCGTTCGGCGGCGTGAAGTCCTCCGGACGCGGCCGCGAATTCGGCCGCGCGGGATTGGAGGAGTACTACGAACTGCAGTCGCTCCAGTTGTGAAGGCGGCGGGCCCCGGCGCGCGGGTCGCGGCCGGGGCCGCGAGGACTCAGTACGTCCACTCGACCGGGCGGCCCATCAGGTCCGGGTAGCGGCGGCGCCAATACCGCTCCGCCTCCTCCAGATGTTCGCGCATCGCCGCTTCCGCGGCGTCCGGATCGCCCGTCCGCAGTGCTGCCACGATGGCCTCGTGAGCTGTGGCGACGGCCGCCTGCTTGCGTGCCGAATAGGCCACGCCAACCCGCACGCCGTCCGCCAGCGCCTTGAGCGAACTGGCGAACACGTCCAGCACCACGCTGCGCGCCGCCTCCGCGACCACGGCGTGGAATCGCTGGTTCTGAGTCGCGAACACCTGCTGGTCGCCGGGGCTGCCCCGCAGCAGGCGTACCGTCTCGTCCAGTTCGTCCACCTGTTCCGGGGTGATCCGCTCCGCCGCCCGCCGGGCGAGCATCGGCTCCAACGCGCGACGCGCGTCCGCGACGTCGCCGAAGGAGGCGCCCTCGATCTGGAGCAGGAGACTGAGCGACTCCCCCAGACTCTCCTTGCGCGGGTGTCGCACGACCGGCCCGCCCCCCGGACCGCTCTTGAGCACGATCAGCCCGCGCGTTTCCAGAAGTCGCAGCGCCTCGCGCACGGTCGGGCGGCCGGCCTCGTAGCGCAGCATCATCTCCTGCTCGTTGGGCAGGCGGTCGCCCTCACGGAGGGAACCGGTCAGGATCGGCCGGGCCAGAATCTGGGCCAGCCGTTGCGACGCCTTGGGCCCACGCCACGACCTGTCCTCGATGTTCGTGCTCATACCAGCCCGTTCCCCGGCGAACACCGGCAGCGCATCCGATCCGACCTATTCCTGTACAGGAAAGAGTAGCGCGCGGCGTTCGATGCCTCTCGGGGCGATCGCGAACGATCAGGGGTGGCAAGTCGCGTCGGCGGATGGCAAGCTTTCACGTAACGGCAACACAAAATTGATGGCCCGGAAACCGGCGGCTTCACCCGCATGACCTCGGTCACACGGTCCATCCCGTTGACCTCGTCCTCCCGTCGTCCTACTGTGCCGGGAACCACCGCCCCGACGGGCTGCTCCCGGAGCCTCGCAGGCTTCGAACCCCTGTCCCCGGTGTACGCCTTCACCGGTGGTGGGGCTCTCACACGGTCGGGGTCCTGCCACGGTCGAGCGGGATCGTCCGCTTCGATCGCCGGGCGCGGTCGCGCCTACTCGTTCGTCCTCAAGGAGGCTCCTCGTGGAGTTCGGCATCTTCCTGAACGGTTTCACCCCGGGCCCGGCCGCGCACGACCGCGCCTCCGAGCACCTCGTGCTCAAGCGGGAGATGGACCTCGCGATCGAGGCCGACAAGCACAACTGGAAGTACGCCTGGTTCGGCGAGCACCACGCCCTGACGGAGTACAGCCACATGTCGGCCCCCGAGGTGGTCATCGGCTACGTCGCCGCCAAGACCGAACGCATCCACCTCGGCACCGGCATCAATTCGCTCTCGCCGCGCAAGGAGCACCCGGTCCGCTACGCCGAGCGCGCCGCGATGATGGACCACATCACCGAGGGTCGCTTCGAGTGGGGCACCGGCCGCGGCGCCGGCAGCCACGAAATGGCCTCGTTCAACATCCTGGACAAAGACTCCACCAAGGCCGAGTGGGACGAGGTCGTCCACGAAATCGTCCGCATGTGGGAGCAGTTCGACTACGGCCACAACGGCGAGTCCTTCACGGTCCCCGGCAAACGCTCGATCCACCCCAAGCCGTACGGCCACTCGCACCCGCCGATCTGGGTCGCCTGCGGCAACCCGGCCACCTTCGCCAAGGCCGGCTCGATGGGCATCGGCGCCATCGCCTTCAACTTCGAACCCATCCACAACCTCAAGGGCCGCATCCAGGCCTACAAGGAAGCCGCCGAGAACCCGGTCGAGATCATCGGCGACTACCAGAACAACAACGTCATGATGACCAACGGCGTCGTCTGCCTGTCCGACCGGGGGCGTGCCCGCGAGATCGCCATGTCCCAGGGCGGCGGCTACCTGGTGACCCTGGTCAACCTCTACCACGACACGATGCCCAAGTCCCCCGACGCCATCACCTGGCCGGCCCCGCCGGTGGACCTGCGGCAACTCGGCGGCGAGGAACTGCTCGACCAGCTCATCGCCGGCGGCTATCTGCTCTGCGGCACCCCCGAGGAGGTCTGCGAGCAGGTCGAGGCGTATCAGACCGTGGGCTGCGACCAGTTGGTCTTCGGCCTCAACGGCGGTATGAATCACGAGGAGAACCTCGAGATGATCGAGCTCTTCGGCGACAAGGTCATCCCCGAGTTCGACAAGAACCCGGAACAGTCCACCAAGGCGATGCGCCGCTCCGGAGTGCGCAAGTACCCCGAACTCAACGAACCCGTCGACCCGAACCTGCGGGTAGAGGTCCTGCCCGCGTCGGCGATCCTCCCCCTCCGGGACTGATCTCCCTCGGCCGATCCCAAACGCCGAATGTGGCCAGTCGCTCCGCCCGACGGGCCGACGGGGGACCGGCGCCGGGTCGGAATCCGTGTACGGACTGGATATGCACAGGCGGCCGCCGAACTGGGCCGCCCGGAAAGGGAACCACACGATGAGCCGGACCCTGACACAGCTGAACGACATCCTGCGACCGGTGGCACCGCCCAGGGTGCTGGAGGGCCTGTACACTGACGACCAGCACGCCCGGATCCTCGACGTCCTCAAGCAGCGAGGCCCGTGGCAAACGATCATCGCCCAGACCTTCGACTCGATCGAGGAACTGGTGGCCACCTCCAGCGGCCCGGACAACGACCAGGTCCTGAACCTCACGCTCGACGACGTCGCCGGCGCCCACTTCCGCGGGTTCTTCGCCCAGAACTCCACGGTGCTGTATCCGGAGCTGGAGGACTGTTTCTACAACTCCCGTTTCCTGGACCTGGCGAAGGCCTACTGGGGCGGCGAGTACGCCCGACCGACGATGATGCTATTCAACCTGTGCGGCCCGCACCACAGCGGACTCACCTCGCACCTGGACGCGGTCACCTTCCGCGGCATCCGCTACGAGAACACCCCGACGTGGCTGATGAACGTCATGGGCCGCTCGGGCCTGTTCACCGACCACCTGGTGAAGATGGCCCAGGTGATCACGTGGTGGTACCTCGGCGAGAACGGCACCTTCACCTACTGGCCGGACGGGCCGCACGGCGAGCCCAAGCGCCTGGACCACCCGCTGTGGAACAAGGGCGTGGTCGTGCAGAACGAGGCGATGTTCCACCGGGGTGATCCGGTGGGCCGCCCCGACGAGCGCGACACACCCGGCCTGAAGAACCGCTCACTCCTGGGCTGGGACGCTTCCCGCGACGACTGGGCGATCACCACCGACGGCGAGGCGATCCGCCGCTACCGGCCCGAGGAGATGCGCCTGCTCGTCCACTGGAACGCCGAGGTCTACGCGGACCGCGACGAACTGAAGAAGAACATGGACCACACCGACGACCTCACCCACGACATCGTCTTCGAACGCCTGCTGGCGGACCTGCGAGCCCGGGGAGTCGAGGTCGCCGAACCCTCGGACCCCGTGAACGACAAGGACTTCATCCGCGCCCTCATCGCGACCTATTCGATCGCCCCCACCACCGACTGGGCCATACCGGGGCAGGTCTGACCCGTCCCGCGGAATCCGTGCCCGTCCGCCCCTCCTGCCGGGAGCGGGCGGGCCCGCCGCGCGGGTTCGGCGGTCGCCTGCCCCCTCGCACAACCGCGCCCACCCGCAGCGGAATCCGCTGCGGGTGTTTCGTGCACCCGCTACGCGGGAGTGTTCAATTCCTCCGTGTGCTCACCGAGCAACGGCGGAACACGGCGGACCGGAGGACGACGGCCGTCCAGGGTGAGGGGCGAGGTGACCAGACGAACCGGGCCCGCCGAATGGTCGACCTCCCGAACAAGATCACCCCCGGAGATCTGCGACTCCGCGAACACCTCGTCAAGGCGGTTCACCGGGGCGCAGGGCACGCCGGCGGCCTCCAGGCGCTTTCGCCAGACCGCGGTGCACGCCCGGACGAAGACGTCCGCGAGCAGGGCGTTCAACTCCTCGCGATGGTGCTGCCGGTCACTGTTGCTCGCGAACCGCGGGTCGCTCGGCAGGTGTTCGAGGTCGATTGCCGTGCACAGAGCCGCGAACTGGCGTTCGCCGGTGGCGCCCACGATGATCTGCCCGTCCGACGTCGGCATCGGGCCGTAGGGGACGACGTTGGGGTGTCCGTTGCCCAGCAGCGCGGGCACGAGGCCGCCCACGAGGTGATTGGCGCCCTGGTTCACCAACGCCGCGACCCCGCATTCGAACAACGGCACTTCCACCCGCGCCGCCTGGTGCCCGTCGCGCACCCCCAGAAGCGCGCCCAGCGCCCCCACTGCCGCGTACAGGCCGGTGACGACGTCGACGACGGGGATGCCCACCTTCACCGGCCCGGTCTCGGGGTGCCCGGTCACCGACATGAGCCCTGATCGCCCCTGAGCCATGGCATCGTAGCCGGGCAGGTCGGCCAGCGGGCCGCCCGAGGCCGCGCCTCGTACCGACACCCAGACGGCGTGGGGGCTCGCGTCGCGCAGGTCGTCGAGTCCCAGGCGGGTGAGTTGGCCGGGCAGGAAGTTCTCGATGACGGCGTCGCATGCGCCGACGAGGCGCCGCACCGCGCGTGCCCCGTCCGTGGAACGCAGGTCCAAGACCACCGAGCGGCGATTGCGGTTGATCGCGAAGTAGTAGGCGGCGTCGTCACCGTGGAAGGGCGGTCCCCAGCGGCGGGTCTCGTCTCCCTGGGGCGACTCAACCTTGATCACGTCCGCCCCGAGGTCGCCCAGGACGGTCGCGGCGAGCGGGCCGGCCAGCACCCGCGACAGGTCCAGGACGCGTATCCCGGCCAGCGGAAGAGTCGGATCGGTGGTGGTGTCGCGGGGCCAGCCGTCGTCGGACGGGGGACACGAACGAGAGTTGTCGCGCATCTTCTTCCTCACGGACGGGGACGGCGGACGGGATCGCCACGGACGGCGGCCGCCCACCAAGGAGCGCTCGTCCCGATGATGGAAGGAGTGTCCGTCGGCCGTGGCGTCCCTCCCGAGCACGGTCCGGGCGTGATCCGCGGGTTCAGGCCCCCGCTGCGGCTGCGGGCGCCGCGAGGTCGGGCGGTGTCTGGGGGCTGTCCATGGTGAACTCCCTCCGGTTGATTCGCCAGCCGGTGTCGGTTCGGACGACGTGGTCGACGAAGCGGCCGGTGGTGTTCACGCTGACGCCGCCCTCGGCACCGGTGCGCAGCATGCCGGCGAGGTAGTAGTGCACTGCCGCCCCTGCGTCCGTGGGCTCCGTCCAGAGGTTGGCCACGGTGTGCCACACATGGCCGCCTGTCCAGGCCTGGGTGTCGCGGGCGTGGCGAATCTGCGCCTCGGCACCGCGATATTCCCCGATGCCCACCAAGACGGTCACCACATCGGGGGTGAACAGGGCCGCCAGGTCGTCGTATTCGGCGTAGTCCGAGTGGTGACAGAAACGCGCGGGTAGTTCGGCGATTTCCAGGCGGTCCTGCAGGGACAGCTCGACGTGCGTCATGGTGCGCATGCTCCCGCTCTCACGTGCGGCCGCATCGGGCGGGCACGGCCGGGATCGCGGCTGTCCCGACCGACGCGCCCGAGATTATTCGTGGAAGTTACGCGAATTTACCGGGCGCAACAAGAGGGTCGTCGCGAAGAACCGTCGTCCGTGCCTTTCCCTCCAGGGCGCTCCGGACACCCCGGACGTGGACCGTCACAATCGTGGGCCGCCACCCACGGGCCGCAGCGCCCGGCGGATGATCACCGTCCTGGGCCTGGTCGGCGGAGCGACAATGCCGATCGTGAGCATCTCGCCGACCTGTACGGCAAACGTCGCGTCATGCCGGCGGGCAGCGTCTCATTCCTCGCCGGATCCCTGCTGTGCGCGACCACGGACGACTGGATCCTGTTCCCGATCGGCCGCCCCCTTGCAGGCGAATTGTTTCGCCCTGACCGCCATCGCGGTCGGCCTGCTCCGCGACCCGGTGCCCCGCCGATACCTGCCCATCGCGATCGGCGCGCCGGTGGCATGTCGCCGATCAGGATGCTCGCCGGCCTGGGAACAGCGGTCCCGGCTGCGCGCACGGCTGGTAGCCAGCATGGCGCTGCCGACCGTGTCGATGGCGTTGCCGGCGGGCTTCCACGGCTCGTGGACCCCGGTGATGCTGGTGATGCACAGAATTTGTGTACTGGACTATCGCAATTGTTCGGTCCACACTCGTGGCGCGATCCCGGGTGCCGACGAGCCGGAACAGCCGATTCCGACCCGGTAGCCCGAGCATGCGCCGCTGCACGCTGCCGGCGATGCGTTGTCCCGCGACGGCCGAACAGCCGCCGTGTTCTCTTCTGTCGAGAGGATGCTCGTGTTCAGGAGACGCACCAGAGCCACCCCCCGGACTTCCGCCCCAGGCTCCCGCAACCGCGCAAGGTTCTGGGCCGCGGTCACCGCTACCACGGCGCTCGTCTCCGGCTGCGGATCGGGTGGCCACGAGAACCGGGCGCCCGACGGTGCGCCGCGCGCCGGCGGCAGCATCGATATCGTCACTCTCCAAGACGCGGCGACCCTCGACCCGTTCACGGCTCTCAAGTCCGCGTTGGGGGACTCACCGCGCCTGGACGCCCTCTACGACGGTCTCGTCTATATCGACGCCAAGACCGGCGCCCTGCGACCGCAACTGGCCGAGTCCGTCGCCATGACGCCGGGAAATCCGTCCGAATGGACGGTCAAAATACGTCCCGGGGTTACCTTCACCGACGGTTCCGCCTTCGACGCGGAGGCGGTGAAGTTCAGCTGGCAGACCCAGGCGGATCCCACCGTTCGGTCCTATCGCATACTCGCGGCGACAGGATTGACACTCACTGTTGCCGAACCGCTCGCCCTCAAGGTGACGTTGCCCGCGCCAAACACCGCCTTCGACCGGGTGATCGCCCAGGAACTCAACTGGATCGTCTCGCCGACCGCATACCGCGCGGACCCCAAGGGTTTCGGCACCAAGCCCGTCGGCGCCGGCCCGTTCAAGCTCCAGCAATGGGTGCGCGGCAGCCGGATGACGATGGTCAAGAACCCGACGTACTGGGGCGGGCCCGCCCGCCCGCATCTGGACCGGATCACCTTCGATGTCGTCGCGGAGGAGAGCCAACAACTCGTCAACGTCACATCCGGCCGGGCGCAACTACTGAACTCGTCCAACGGCGCCAACATCGAACGGGCGCGGAACGAGAAGCTCGACGTCGACGAAACGGTGTCGGGTGGTGGGCAGTTCGTCACGTTCAACACGACCCGCCCCCCGTTCGACGACCCGCGAGCGCGTCGCGCCGTGGCTCTCGCACTCGACCCGGCCGACATGGCCAAGACCCTGCGCAACGGATACGTGCCGGCGCTTGGACTCTCGCCGTCCCAGAGCCCGTTCGTCGCCCCCGGTGCGGACCAGCCGCGACCCGACAAGGCGGAGGCACAGCGTCTGTTCGACCAACTCGCGGCCGAGGGCAAACCGATGAACTTCGGGTACCTCGTCCCCCAGGCCCGCAGTTCGATGCAGGTCGCGGAATACTTCCAAAGCCGCCTCAACCAGTTTCGCGGGGTTCGGATGACCATCGAGAGTCTGGATTACTCCGCCTACGCCACGCGGTACGGCATCCAACGCCATTTCCAGGCGAGCCTGTCACAGCAATGGTGGGCGCACCCGGAACCCAACCTCTACAACCTCGTGCACTCACAGAGCCCCCAGAACTACGCCGGCGTACGCAGCCCCGAGATCGACGCGGCCCTGACCCGAGCGCGGAGCAGCCAGGACGAGGACGTGCGCCGGCAGGCGTACAGCCAGGTCCAACAGATTCTCTCGCGCGAACTTCCCTACTGGGTGTATGCGCAGTCCACCGTCGCGGTGATCGCGCAATCGAAGGTCACGGGCGTGGTCCAGGTCAACGACGGCACGTATCTGCCCGGCGAACTCGCCCTGACCGGCTGAGGAAGCGGTGCGGGCGTCACGGTCCCGCAGCGGGCGCCCGCGCCCCATCGATCGTGCACGAGGAGGAGACGCGACCTCGCCCGTGGCCGGCGATGGATCCCATCACTCTGGACGTTGATGCCGGCCTCATGGATAATCTGGCTTCTCGCAAGACATCGTGTCCACTCAATCGCCGCACCGTTGCGAAGGTTGCGACACTACAGGAGGCGCAATGGTGGAACCTCGGTCGAGGCGGTACGTCCTGGTGCCGGAACTGGCCCGGATCATGGACGGGGTGCTTCCGCTTCCGAAGATCTCCGAGGCGAGCCTCTCCGCGATCCGGCGGCGGGTCGAACAGGCCGCCGCGGCGCAACCGCGTCCCGTCGTCCACGCCGTGACGGATCGCACCGTGCCCGGCCCGGCCGGACCGATCCCGGTCCGCGTCCATCAGCCCCGGCCGGCCGAACGGCTGCCGGTCCTGGTGTTCGCGCACGGCGGCGGGTGGTCGATGTGCAGCATCGAAACCCATGACGGACTGTGTCGGGAGATCGCCAAGCGCAGCGACTGCATCGTCGTCTCGGTCGGATACCGACTCGCTCCGGAGCACGTCTTCCCCGCCGCAGCCGAGGACTTCTACGCGGCGGCGCGCCGGATCGCCACGCACGCCGATGAGTTCGGCGGGGACCCCTCCCGCGTCACGGTCGGCGGCGACAGCGCGGGTGCGAACCTCGCGGCCGTGGCCTGCTTGATGGCGCGGGATCGAGGTGGTCCCCGGTTCGCCTTCCAACTGCTCGCCTACCCCGGATTGGACGCACTGTCGCAGTGCCCGTCCGCGACCGTGAACGGCGACGCGCCCATGCTCAACCGCAAGAGCGCCCAATCGATGTGGCGCACGTACGCCGGGGGAGCGGATCTGCGCCACCCGTACCTGTCACCGCTGCACGCCGAGGTCCTGTCCGGCCTGCCACCTGCGCTGATCGTCACCGCCGAATTCGACCTGGGCGTCGACGACGCCCGCGCCTACGCCGACGCGATCGCCGCCGCGGGCGGCACCGCCGAACTGCTCGTGGTGGAAGGCGTGGTGCACGGGTTTCTCTCGTACTACGCCCAGGTGCCGGTCGGTTCGCAAGCCCTCGACCACGCGTGTGCCGCGCTGCGCGCCCCAGTCGACCACACCACATCTCGCTGACGGCGAGCCGTACCCCCATTTCCCGTAACTGACATCATCCCGGAAACAAGAAGAGAGACAACCATGCACGACCGCTTCGCAGTCCACGAACTCATGCATCGCTGGTGGTTCGCCTACGACGAGGGCCAGTTCGACATCTGGCCGCAGATGTTCACCCAGGACGTGTGGTTCACCTCGCGCACCGACACCGGCAAGCATCCCTACGAGGCCTTCATTGCCTCCGACAACCGCGGGCGCGACAAGGTGCTGGCCTGGCAGAAGGAACACCGGCTCGCAAGCCCGTACCCGCTGCGGCACAACGGCACCAACATCCACGTCGACGGAGAGACGGGCGAGGAGGTCTCCATCGCCTCGTACATCCACGTTACACAAATCGTCGAACAACTGCCTTCGGCAGTGGCGAGCGGCATCGTGCGAGCCGTCGTTCGTCGAGAAGGAGACGTATACCGCTTCGCGGCCGTACACGTCGTCCTCGACACCGTCGACTCCGTTGCCTTCGCCGAACGTTCGGTCGATTCCTGACCCCGCAGGTCCCATGGCGCGAGTGACAAACGGTGCGAGCCGTCACCCCCCGAACCCAAGCCTTCCCGGCTCTGCGCGAGCAGCCTGTCGGCCTCCAGGTGATCCTAGGGGATCGCCTCACCGTGCCGTAGGAAACCATCCAAGGGACTGACAGACAGCAATGCCGCCCCCGGGGGGCGGGTCGCCCGGCTTGCGCCGCGTCACCGGCGACGGCGAGCCGCTCGTTGTGGGTGACGCGGCCTCCTGCGCCGAGGCGTGCCGCACGCTCGTGTCGGGAGGGAACGCCGATCGTCCTGCACGGTCGGGGTCGGGGAACGGTGAGTCGGCGCCCGCCGCGGGTCCCGAGCGGGCGCGGACGTTGAACTTGTGGTGGGGCGTCGCCACGGCGCCTCTGCTCGAATCGAGTGTCGAATATTTGTCACGGAGGTTGGTGTGTCTCTTTCCGAGCCCGAACAGGTGGCTGAACGTCTCGGCGTCATCGAGGACGTCAAGCAGTTGAAGGCGCGCTACTTCCGCCTCATGGACACCAAGGACTGGACGGCAATGCGCGAGGTGTTCACCGACGACGCGCGCATGGACATCGACGGCTACGTCACCGACGGCGGCAACGCGATCATCGCCTTCCTGGCCGGGGCACTGGCCCAGGTACGGACCGTGCACCACGGCCACATGCCGGAGATCACCGTCGCCGACTCCGACCGGGCCGGCGGTATCTGGGCGATGTACGACTACGTCGAATTCCCCGGCGACGGACCGGAGCCCCAGGGCTTCCACGGATTCGGCTACTACCACGACGAGTACCGCATCCAGGACGGCGCGTGGCGCATTGCCGCCACGCGCCTGGAACGCCTGCGTCTCGACCCGTTGGCCGGCGGCCTCCCGCAGGTGTCGGTATGACCCCGTCGGAGGCGTGCCTCGCGACGGCCGAGGCACGGCACCGCCTCGACGTCGCGGACCTGGTCAACGCCTACGCCGACGCCCTCGACCGTCGCGACTGGGCCGCCCTGGACGAGGTGTTCGCGCCCGATGTCCGCGCCGACTACAACGGCCGGTACGCCATCATCGGCCGGGACGCCGTGGTGGAGATGATCCGTACATACCTCGACCCGTGCGGGCCCACGCAACACCTGCTGGGGAACCACCGCGTCGTCGCCGACGGAAACCGGGCGCGGGTGTCCGTCAAGATGCGCGTCCACCACATCGGCGCCGCCGAGCGCGCGGGACTGACCTACGAATGCTTCGGCTGGTACCACGCCGAGGCCGGCCGCACCGCCGGCCGATGGCGCATCGACACCTGGCGTCAGGAAGTAGCCGCCGAACTCGGCACCCACGAGGTCTTCGTCGGGGTCTGAGATTGCGGCCCGGGACCATCCGAACCGACCCAAGGAGTCTCCATGGCCAACCTGCACGGCAAGGTCGCCATCGTCACCGGCGCCGCCCGCGGAATGGGCGAGTCACACGCCCGTCACCTCGTCGCCAATGGCGCCGCAGTCGTCTTGGCGGACGTGCTCGACGTCGAGGGCGACAAGGTCGCCGAGGACCTCGGGGCCCAGGCCCTGTACGTCCACCTCGATGTCACCAGTGAGACCGACTGGGAAGCCGCCGTCGAAGCGACCCTGTCGCGTTTCGGCCGGCTCAACGTGCTCGTCAACAACGCCGGCGTCCAGCCCGTCGGCCTCATGGCGGACACCACCGTCGAAGAGTTCCGCCGCTGCCTCGACATCAACGCCGTCGGCCAATTCATCGGCATCAAGGCCGTCACCGACGCGATGACCGCGGCCGGCGGCGGCTCCATCGTCAACATCTCCTCCACCAACGGCTTCGTCGGGGTCAAGGCGATGTCGGCCTACACTGCGAGCAAGTTCGCCGTCCGTGGCCTGACCCGCTGCGCCGCCCTCGAACTCGGCCACTTCGGCATCCGAGTCAACTCCGTACACCCGGGCGGCGTCGCCACGGCCATGACCCAGGACCCGGCCTGGGAGGGACAGGACCAGAACGCGTTCTTCTCCACCCTCCCCGTTCCTCGCATAGGCCAGCCCGTCGACATCTCCCGCATGGTCGCCTGGCTCGCCTCCGACGAGGCCGCCTACGCCACCGGTGCCGAA
This sequence comes from Embleya sp. L77, assembly GCF_055557415.1. Classification (NCBI taxonomy): domain Bacteria; kingdom Bacillati; phylum Actinomycetota; class Actinomycetes; order Kitasatosporales; family Streptomycetaceae; genus Embleya; species Embleya sp. L77. Next base: position 102,015 of record NZ_CM145710.1, on the reverse strand, counting down.
TTCACCATAGACGGAGGCATGCTCACCGGTGGTGGGTACTGATCCCAGCGGGCCCGGCCATCGTACGGACGATCGTGCCTGCCACCGACCATGACGTCGATCCGGACGTTCGTCGTGGACGTCCGATCCGGACCTCCGCAGAGCGACACGGCGGGCGATGAGCTCGCCGTGCCTTCATGCGGAAAAGGGCCGTCGACCCCTGTCGTTCGCCAAGGTTCAGTCGTTCCCGACACGGGAATCGGGTGCTCGACGCATCGTCGCTGATCACCCGCACCACCACCGCATGGCCGCGCGACGCCATGTCGAGCTGCGCGACGTCAAATTCCGCTATCCCGGGACGCAGGCGCGACCCCGGGCGGCGCCGGCCGGTCCGGGTCCCTTGTCACGGCCCGACAGGCCGGGTGATCAAGGTGACCAATGCGTCGACGACTCGGACCATGTCGACGGAGGGGTCCACCAGCCACTGCATCTGGATGCCGTCCACGGCAGCGATCACGAGACGCGCAAGGTCGTCCGCGGCGAGGTCGGTACGGGCGCGGCCGTCGGCCTGCAACTCGGCGATCCCCGCGCCGATCGCGGCGTGCAGGCGCTCGTACCTGCCGGCGAAGTACGCGGCTGCGATGTGCCCGGGGTCCGCGGCCGCCGCCGTCATCGCCACGTACAACCTGACCAGACCGGGAACGCCGGTGTTGTGCCGAACCGTTGCGATCACCGCCTCCAGCGGATCGTTCACCCCTTCGGACGCGGCGGTGGCTGCGCGATCCCGCTCGTCGACGACGGCGAGGAACAACTCGTCGCGAGAACCGAAGTAGTGCGTCAATCCGGTCGCCGTCAGTCCGACCCGCTCCGCGATCTTGTTCAACGAGGCCTTGCGATCACCTTCGTCGGCGAATACCTCCAAGGCGGTACGCAGGATCTGTTCCCGACGGGCGACGCCCTTGGGATACCGCCGACGAGGCGGCTTCGGACCGCCCGTCGCAGATGTCTCGCTACTCATCCGGAAAACCTACCCGACCAAGGTTTCTCGGCGGGCGGCCGCCGGTCATCGGCGAGAGGCGCGCCCAGCCGGATTCGGCGTGATCTGCCCGCTCCGCCGCTGGTCGCCCCTGGCGTTCCGAGTGCCCAGTTCCGCGACACGGATGGGGACCAATGCATCGGTCGGCGGGATAGCCGGGAACCGGCCGTGCGGCGAGCGATGATGTGCCCGCCCACGGAGAGCGGACTCGACATCCGGCGTGCCGAGCTCCGGCCGGATCGGGCCGAGCCGGTGCCGGTTCGCGGACAGTCGGGGAGCCGCCGGTCCTTGGAAGTGAGGGCGGAGTACGAAGAAGTCCTCGCCTTGCCGGAGGCGCGGCGACCGGCCGCCCATGCGACGGGGTGGCCGGTCGCCGCCGTGCGGGCGGTCAGACGGCCCGGCCTCCGGTATGGGAGGACAGGTCGATCAGCTCTTCGAGGTGCTTCGTGGTGACCAGGTGGCCGATGAAGCCCACGAACTGGCGCATGGGCATGGAGTCGACCATGCGCATCATGCGGGCGTTCTCCTCGGCCTCCTCCGGGCTCTGTTCCGGCATGCCCTGGCTCAGTCGTGTGGTGAGTTCGGGGCCGACGACCGGATGGGTGAACCAGTCGTTGACTGTGGAGTCCAGGGACAGTGGCTCGACGATGACATCGCCGGCGAGAGTGAGGGTGGTTTCCGTGACGATGTCCGCGGCGTTGCGGCCGATTTGGATGTGGTAGTCGCCGCCGGGGACGATCCAGCCCCGCTGGGCGGTGTCGTAGTAGGCGAACGCTCGTCGGTCGAGGTCGAAGGTGATCGTGCGGGACTCGCCGGGTTCCAAGGCCACCTTCGCGAACGCGCGCAGCTCGCGGGTGGGGCGCCGGACCGGGCCGGCCTCGGTCGCGACGTACACCTGCACGACGTGCTTTCCGGCACGGTCGCCGGTGTTCGACACCGTGACCGAGACGGTCGCCGTGTCGTCCCCGGTGAGCCTGGCGGTGACGTCGCCGGTCTCGAACGTGGTGTAGCTCAGGCCGTGCCCGAACGGGTATCGGACCGGCAGTTCGATGCTGTTGTAGTGGCGGTAGCCGACCATGACGCCCTCGCCGTAGCGCACGTGGCCGTTCTCGCCCGGGAAATTGAGGTAGCTCGGGTTGTCCTGGAGGCGCACGGGTACGGTTTCGGCGAGGTGGCCGGAGGGGTTGACCGCGCCGAACAGGACATCGGCGATGGCCTCGCCGCCGGCCTGGCCCAGGAGCCAGCCCTCGACGATCGCGTCGACCTCGTCGTGCCAGCCTTCGAGGGAGACCACGCCGCCGTTGGACAGGACGACGACGGTGCGTTCAGCGACGGCGGCCACCGCGCGGATGACGTCCACCTGCGCGGTGGGCAGGTCGAGGGTGGTGCGGTCGAAGCCCTCGGATTCGTCGCGTTCGTCGAGCCCGGCGAAGACCACCGCGACGTCCGCCCCGCGGGCGGCGGCGACGGCCTCGGCGAGCAGCGCCTGCGCGTCGGCGGGTGCGTTCGTGGCGAAACCGCAGGCGAAGGACACGGCGCGACGCCCGTCCGCGGCGAGGGCTCGGATCGCGTCCAGGGCAGCGGACGTGCGGGTGGCGTTGATGTGCGAACTGCCGCCGCCCTGATACCGCGGCACCGTGGCGAACTCGCCGATCACCGCGATGGACGCGGCACCCGACAGGGGCAGCGCACCGCCGTCGTTCTTGAGCAACACCACACACTCGGCGGCGAGTTCCCGAGCGAGCACGTGGTGCTCTTCCTCCTTCTCCGTGCGGTCGCCGCGCGCCTCGGTGGCAAGTCGCGTCAACGCGAGCACCCGGCGGACGCTGCGTTCGACGACGCCGCGGTCGAGGGTGCCGTTGCGCACGGCCTCGACGATCTTCCCGTCGCCCGTGCCGTCGTCGGCGGGCATGGCCAGGTCCAGGCCCGCGGCCAGCGCCGCCACGCGGTCCCCGACGGCGCCCCAGTCCGAGACGACCAGGCCCTCGAAACCCCATTCCTCGCGCAGGACTTCGGTCAACAGCCAATGATTCTGCGAGGCGGGCACGCCGTTGATCCGGTTGTACGAACACATCACCGTCGCGGGCCGGGCCTGGGTGACGACGCGTTCGAAGGCCGGGAAGTAGATCTCGCGGAGCGCGCGTTCGTCGACGTCGGCGCTGACCCGCATGCGATCGTGCTCCTGATTGTTGGCCGCGAAGTGCTTGACCGACGCACCCACGCCCTCGGCCTGCATGGCCTGCACGTGCGCGGTGGCCAGTACGCCGGAGAGCAGCGGGTCCTCCGAGTAGTACTCGAAGTTACGTCCGCACAGGGGCGAGCGCTTGATGTTGACGCCCGGCCCGAGGACCACGTGGATGCCGTACGACCGTGCCTCGCGGGCGACGGCGGCACCGACGCGGGCCGCGACGTCCGGGTCCCAACTGGAGCCGACCGCGACCGCGGGCGGGAAACAGGTCGCCGGCAGGCTTGCGTTGATACCGAGGTGGTCTGCGGTGTCGTCCGGTGGACGCACACCATGTGGGCCGTCGACCAGCACTATCGGCGGCACCCCCGCGTCCTCCACGGGCTTGGTCGTGCTGAAGTCCCGCCCGGTGAGCAGCGAGGCCTGTACTTCGAGACTGAGGGAGTGAGGGTCGACGTCGGGCACCTGGAGTCCTTTCGGGACGGGCGACGGCTTGCACTGCGCGCTTCCCGGCGAAGCGTCGACAGGACGGGGCGGTCGCTCCGACGTCGGCCGCCACAAGGACTAGCGCGCGCTAGTGGTGGATGTCGGGTACGTTATGCTCGCGGGCCGACATAACGCAAGCGGCCTCGAGGAGCAAAGGGGGATCAGTGCCCGAGTCGGCACCGCCGCGCCGGGTCACGGCGGCGGACATCGCCCGGGCCGTCGGCGTCTCCCGCGCCACGGTGGGCTTCGTCCTCAATAACACCGCAGGGCAGACGATCTCCGAAGGGACCCGGGCGCGCGTACTCGACGCCGCCGCTCGACTGGGCTACCGGCCCAACAAGGCCGCGACGGCGCTCGCCGGCGGCCGCAGCCGGATCATCCTGCTGATGTTGCCGGACTGGCCCGTCGATTTCAGCGTGCGGACGTATCTCGAGGAAGCCTCCCGCGCCCTGGACGAGGCGGGGTACTCGCTCGTGACGCAGACCCACTCGTCCGCGCGCGTCGCCCGTCCGCTGTGGGAAGCACTGAGCCCCGACGTGGTCATCGGCTGGGCTCGGTTCGACGAGGAGGACGTTGCGTCCATGCGCGCCGCCGGGATCACCCGCATCGTGCCGCGCCCGGACGCGCAGGTCCCGTTCGACGAGGTTTCCGGGGCGGGTGAAGGAGCTCGGCTGCAGGTCGACCACCTCTGCGACCTGGGCCACCGCAAGCTCGCCTTCGCCGGCTCGGCGGACCCTCGCATAGCCGACTTGGTGCGGGCCCGGGTCTCGGTCGCCGGGAAGCGGGCGGGTGCCCTCGGCGTCGAACTCGCCGAGATGCGCGCGGTCGGGCCTGCGGATCGGTCGGCGGTCGAGGCCGTGCGCGAGTGGCACGCGGCCGGAGTCACCGGGGTCGTCGCGTACAACGACGACGTCGCCGCGGCCGTGGCGAGTGCCGCGCTGCGCTCCGGGCTGCGGATCCCCGACGACCTGGCGGTGATCGGGCACGACGACAGCCCGCTGGCCGCGCTCTTCGTGCCGTCGCTGTCGAGTGTGCGGATGGACGCGGTGCAAGCAGGCCGGTTCATGGCCGAAGTGGCGCTGCGAGAAGCGCAGGACCGGGCCTTGCCCCCGACGCGCTACGAGCCCGCTACGCGCCTGGTCGTCCGCGAGTCGACGGCCGGCCGGGTGGACCCGAATGACGCTTGACGCGTCGGCGGTGAACGGCGACCGCTGCTGCGACGGTACTCGCCCGACAAGGGCCGGACCGGCGGGCCGGTCCGGCCTCGTTCAGTCGGCGACTCGGGCGGCCCGGCGGCTGGAGTCGCGGACGACCAGTTCCGGCCGTAGCACGATGCGCCGGTGGGTGTGTTCGTCGTCGGTGGTTGCGTCGGTCTCGGCGAGCAGCAGCTCGGCGGCGGTGCGGCCGATGCGCGCGGCGGGCTGGCGTACCGAGGACAGCGGGACGGCGGCGGCCGCCGCGAATTCGATGTCGTCGTAGCCGACCAGGGCGATGTCGTGGGGCACCCGCACGCCGGCGGCGTACAGGGATTGCAGCAGGCCGAGAGCCAGCAGGTCGTTCGCGCAGAACACCGCGGTCGGGCGTGGTGACATGCCCAGGAGCCGGGCTCCGGCGTCCCGGCCCGCGGCCACGTCCGGGCGGTCCGATTCGATCGACGTCAGTGCGTCGTCGGCGAGCCCGCTCTCGCGGATGGCGTCGAGGCCGCCGGCGAATCGGTCGCGGACCTGGGCGAGGTGCGGGGGACCGCCGACGTAGGCGATTCGCCGGTGTCCGGAGGAGACCAGGTGGCGAACCGCCATGGCCCCGCCGAGGACGTCGTCGACGGAGACGGAACAGCCTTGATCGGCGGGCAGGGCGCGGTCGACCAGTACGAACGGGATGCCCCTGGCCCGCAGGAGTTCGACGGTCCGTCGGCTGGTGTCCGCGGGGGTCACCAGCACGCCGCGGACCCGCTGTTCGGCGAAGAGCGAGAGGTAGTCGGTCTCCTCGTCCCTGCTGCCCGCGCTGTTGCAGACCATGACGCCCAGACCGACCTCGCGCAGCGCGCGTTCGGCGCCCTTGGCCACCTCGGCGAAGAACGGGTTGGCCAGGTCCAGGACGAGCATGGCGACGATGCGGCTGCGTCCGGCGCGGAGTTGACGCGCGGTCTCGCTGCGGACGTACCCCAACTGCGCGATGGCCGCGCGCACCCGGTCCCGGGTGTCGGCGGAGACGAGTTCGGGGTTGTTGATGACGTTCGAGACGGTCCCGACGGAGACCCCGGCCACACGCGCGACGTCCTTGATACCCGCTTTGCCTGCCACGTGCCTCGCCTCCGCCATCGTTTCAAGCCGACCCCCGGCCGTTGATCCATGGTAGGCGGCGGCGCGGAGCAGCCACCGAATGGCCGAACTTTGCGGCATTCCGCGCTCACGGCGTTCCCGTTGACAGCGGTCTGATTCGCGGATAGCTTACGCGCAATTGAAACGTTTCATTCAAATGGTCTCACGAAAAATGGAGTCGAGATGGCGTCCACGACCGCGGTGCGTGCCGCGCTGAAGGCGCAGCGGATCGAGACGCCCTCGTGGGCGTACGGGAACTCCGGGACCCGCTTCAAGGTGTTCGCACAGCAGGGGGTGCCGCGCGATCCCTTCGAGAAGCTGGCCGACGCGGCCCGGGTGCACGCCTTCACCGGCATCGCGCCGTCGGTGTCGCTGCACATTCCCTGGGACAGGGTGGACGACTACGCGGCGCTGGCGGAGTACGCCAAGGACCACGGGGTGACCGTCGGGGCGATCAACAGCAACGTGTTCCAGGACGACGACTACATGCTGGGGTCGGTGACCAACCCGGACCCGCGGATCCGCCGCAAGGCGACCGATCACCTGCTGGCGTGCGTCGACGTGATGGACGCGACGGGCTCCCGGGACCTGAAGCTGTGGTTCTCGGACGGCACGAACTACCCGGGCCAGGACGACATCCGGGCGCGTCAGGACCGGCTGGCGCAGGCTCTGGCGCAGGTGTACGCGCGATTGGGCGGCGACCAGCGGATGATCCTGGAGTACAAGTTCTTCGAGCCCGCGTTCTACACGACTGATGTGCCGGACTGGGGCACGGCCTACGCACACTGCCTCAAACTGGGGGAGCGGGCCAAGGTCGTCGTCGACACCGGCCACCACGCGCCGGGCACGAACATCGAGTTCATCGTCGCGCTGCTGCTGCGCGAGGACAGACTCGGTGCGTTCGACTTCAACTCGCGGTTCTACGCGGACGACGACCTGATGGTGGGGGCGGCCGACCCGTTCCAGCTGTTCCGCATCATGCACGAGGTGGTACGCGGCGGCGGGCTCGACGCGGGCACCGAGGTCGCGTTCATGCTCGACCAGTGCCACAACATCGAGCCGAGGATCCCCGGCCAGATCCGCTCGGTGATGAACGTCCAGGAAGCGACCGCCAAGGCGCTGCTCGTGGACGCCGAGGCGCTGGAGGCCGCACAACGGGCGGGCGACGTGCTCGGCGCGAACGCGGTGCTGATGGACGCGTACAACACCGACGTACGCCCGCTGCTCGCCGACCTGCGCGGTGAACTGGGCCTGGCGCCGGACCCGATGGCCGCCTACGCGGCATCCGGCCACGCCGAGCGCATCCGCGCCGAGCGGGTCGGCGGTGCCCAGGCCGGTTGGGGTGCCTGACCACCGCGATCGACCGACCACCCTCGTCCCGTCGTGACCGGCACTTCGCCGCCCGAACAGCCCCCACCGACAGGCCGCACCCAGCGATGACCGCAGTTCCCGATCGATGGCCGGAGCGTCCCCAAGAGCGGGGCGGACACTCCTTCCGAGCCATCGGCACGCCGCCGGCCGTACCCGGTCCTCCCGGACCGCCTCACCTTCTCAGGAAAACCTCATGAAGCGACCCACGAACCCGGTGGTGGAAACACTGCTGAACCGCTCCCACGCCCTGGGCGCCGACCCCCGCAACACCAACTACGCCGGGGGCAACACCTCGGCCAAGGGCACCGCACTCGACCCGGTCACCGGCCACCCGGTCGAACTGATGTGGGTCAAGGGCTCGGGCGGCGACCTGGGCACCCTCACCGCGGGCGGCCTGGCCGTGCTGCGCCCGGACCGGTTGCGCGCACTGGCCGACGTCTACCCGGGCGTCGATCGCGAGGACGAGATGGTCGCCGCGTTCGACTTCTGCGCGCACGGCACCGGCGGCGCCGCGCCCTCGATCGACACCGCGATGCACGGCCTGCTCGACGCCGCACACGTGGACCACCTGCACCCCGACTCCGGGATCGCACTCGCCACCGCGGCGGACGGCGAGAAACTGACCGCCGAGTGCTTCGGCGACACGGTGGTGTGGGTGCCGTGGCGACGCCCCGGCTTCCAACTGGGCCTGGACATCGCGGCGATCAAGGCGGCCGACCCGCGGGCGATCGGCTGCGTCCTCGGCGGCCACGGCATCACCGCCTGGGGGGACACCTCCGAGGAGTGCCAAGCCAATTCGCTGCACATCGTCCGCACCGCCGAGGCGTTCATCGCGCAGCGGTTCGACCCCGCCCGGCACCCGTTCGGAGAGCCGTTGCCCCGGTATGCGCCGCTCCCCGAGCCGCGGCGCCACGCCCGGGCGGCGGAACTCGCGCCGCTGCTGCGCGGGTCGGCCTCCACCGATCGGCCGCAGGTGGGGCACTTCACCGACGCCGACGTGGTGCTGGACTTCCTCGCCCGTGCGGAACACCCGCGGCTCGCCGCCCTGGGCACCTCGTGCCCGGACCACTTCCTGCGCACCAAGGTGCGTCCGCTCGTCCTCGACACCGCGCCCGAGGCGCCGCTCGAGGAGGTGGCCGCGCGCCTGCGCGAACTGCACGCGTCCTATCGTGAGGAGTACGCGGCCTACTACGCCCGTCACGCGACCGAGGACTCGCCCGCGATGCGCGGCGCCGACCCGGCGATCGTGCTGGTGCCCGGCATCGGGATGTTCTCGTACGGCAAGGACAAGCAGACCGCCCGGGTGGCGGGCGAGTTCTATGTGAACGCGATCAACGTGATGCGCGGCGCGGAGACGGTCTCGACCTACGCCCCGATCGAGGAGGCCGAGAAGTTCCGCATCGAGTACTGGGCACTGGAGGAGGCAAAGCTCGCCCGGCTGCCCGAGCCCAGGCCGCTCGCCGGCCGGGTGGCTCTGGTCACCGGTGCCGGCTCCGGTATCGGCAAGGCCATCGCGCAACGCCTCGCCGGCGAAGGCGCGTGCGTGGTGGTCGCGGACGTGAACGCCGGGAACGCGGCTGCCGTCGCGGCCGAACTCGGCGGCTCGGACCGGGCGGTGGCGGTGACGGTGGATGTGACCGACGAGGAGCGGATCAAGGCCGCGTTCGCCGAGGCCGCCCTCGCCTACGGCGGTGTGGACCTGGTCGTCAACAACGCCGGCATCTCGATCTCCAAGCCGCTGCTGGAGACCACCGCCCGTGACTGGGACCTCCAGCACGACATCATGGCCCGCGGCTCGTTCCTGGTCTCGCGCGAGGCCGCCCGACTGATGATCGACCAGCGACTCGGCGGCGACATCGTCTACATCGCCTCCAAGAACGCCGTGTTCGCGGGGCCGAACAACATCGCCTACAGCGCCACCAAGGCCGACCAGGCCCACCAGGTACGCCTGTTGGCCGCCGAACTCGGCGAGCACGGCATCCGCGTCAACGGCGTCAACCCGGACGGCGTCGTGCGTGGGTCCGGCATCTTCGCCGCCGGTTGGGGCGCACAGCGCGCCGCCGTCTACGGCGTCGAGGAGGACAAGCTCGGCGAGTTCTACGCCCGACGCACCCTGCTCAAGCGCGAAGTGCTTCCCGAACACGTCGCCAACGCGGTCTTCGCCCTGACCGGAGGCGACCTCTCGCACACCACGGGGCTGCACATCCCGGTGGACGCCGGAGTCGCCGCCGCCTTCCTGCGCTGAGAGTGCCGAGCGCGCCGAGTCGAACCGGCGACAGGAAGAACGTCCGTGCCGCTCCCGGCGGGTGAAGTTCGCCGGTGAGCGGCATGTTCGCACCACACCAGACGTGAACCGAAACGATTGCCGAGGCTGCCATGTCCCATCCCGATCAGCCCGCCGGTTTCGCCGCAGTGGACCTCGGCGCGTCCAGTGGACGAGTGATAGTCGGCCGGGTCGGGCCCGACACCGTCGACCTCACCGAGGTCCACCGGTTCCCCAACACGCCGGTGAGTGTCGGCGGTGTACTGCACTGGGACATTCTGAACCTGTACGCGGGGGTGTTGGAGGGCCTGCGCGCCGCCGGGCAGTCGGCAGGACCGATAGCCGGAGTCGGCATCGACTCGTGGGCTGTGGACTTCGGCCTGCTGGACGCATCCGGCGCCCTCCTCGGCAACCCCGTGCACTACCGCGACATTCGCACCGACGGCATCCCCGAGCTGGTCTACGAGACGGTGCCTGCAGCCGAGCTGTATGCCGCGACCGGCATCCAGCACGCCCCGTTCAACACCGTCCACCAGCTTGTCGCAGCCCGCGGCACTCCCCAGTTCGCCGCCGCGCGCCGAGTGCTGCTGATCCCGGATCTGCTCGCGTACTGGCTGACCGGCGTGTCCGGGACCGAAATCACCAACGCCTCCACCACCCAGCTTCTCGACCCGGCCACCGGGCAGTGGGCCGACGACGTGGCCACCCGCCTCGGCATCGACACCGCGCTGTTCCCGCCGCTGCGCAAGCCCGGCGATCACACGGGATTCCTGCGCGACGACGTGCTGGCCCAGGCGGGCCTGGCAGGCCCGGTCGCGGTCACCGCGGTCGGCTCGCACGACACCGCTTCGGCGGTCGTCGGCGTGCCTGCCGAGGGCAACCGCTTCGCCTACATCTCCAGCGGCACCTGGTCGCTCGTCGGCCTCGAACTCGATGTGCCGGTCCGCACCGAGGACAGTCGCCGCGCCAACTTCACCAACGAACTCGGCGTCGACGGCACCATTCGCTACCTGCGCAACATCATGGGCCACTGGTTGCTCCAGGAGTGCATGCGGCAGTGGACCCGCGAGGGACGGCCGCAAGACCTCACGTCGCTGCTGGCAGCGGCCGCCGATGTGCCGCCGCTCCGGTCGATCATCGACGCCGGTGATCCCGGCTTCCTCGCCCCCGACAACATGCCCCGCCGCATCACGAAGGCTTGCACGGCTGCCGGAGATCCGGAACCGAGCACCCCCGCCGAACTCACGCGATGCATCTTCGACAGCCTGGCGTTGGCCCACCGCGAGGCGATCGCGGACGCGCAACGTCTGTCCGGGCGCCGGGTCGACACCGTGCACATCGTGGGCGGCGGTGCGCAGAACGCACTGCTGTGCCAGGCCACCGCCGACGCCTGCGGCCTGCCGGTGGTCGCCGGACCGGTGGAGGCCGCCGCGATCGGCAACATCCTGGTCCAAGCCCGAGCCCACGGCGTCGTCCACGGCACACTCGGTCAGCTGCGTTCGCTGACCCGCCGCACCCAGACTCTGCGTACCTACCTGCCCCGCAGCGCGCAGGCCTGGGACGCTGCCGCACAGCGGCTGGCCGAGCGCCGCGCTCGCTGACCCGCCCCGCCCCCAAGCTGACCCCATCCCACGCATGGCCTGTCCCTCGGCGCTGGTCGACGCCGCGAAGCAGCCAGACGACACCGGTCTCGCCGAACTGCTCGCCGACAACCTGACGGACTATCGGGCCCACGCTCACCGGGCCACTGAGCCGGACCCTGCCGGACCTGGTCGGCCGCCTGCCCGCCGCCCGAGACACGCGGACCGGGGCCGTGTCTCCCGGACTGCCCGACGATGGCTTGCCCCGCGACCCGGGCATCCTGGCCCTCCGCGACGACGGCACCCTGACAGCAGCCGAACTCCTGGAACTCGACCGGGTCGAAGAAGTTCACGGCCCAGAACCCTGGATGGTGCCGGTCGGCGATTGAGCACCTCTGAAAACGCGTGTGGGCCCGGCGCCTGCCGGGCCCACACGCGTCTGCCCCGACATGACTTCGGCGAGGCTTGCCGGGCCGCCCAAGAGGGCGGCGCCGTCGACGATGCGGCCTTCGGCGACGCGGTTGATGAACGCGGCGGTGCGGGTGGCGGCTTCCGTGGCCTCGGGGAGGAACCCCGCCGTGATCTGCCACGCGTGGCTCAACTTGGGCCACACTTCCAGCTCGACGTGGACACCGGCTCGGGCGGCCCGAGCCACCAGATCGAGCGAGTCGTCGAGAAGGCGCTCCGCGGCGGACGCCTGGACGAACAACGGGGGGAGCCCCTGCAGATCGGCGAGTACGGGGGAGATCAGCGGGTCATCGGCGGCGTGCGCACCCAGGTAGTCGCGGCTCATCGAGCCGTCCATGCCCTGGAGCACGAGGTCGGTGTCCCGGCGGTCGACCCAGCTTCCGGATTCGTACCGCTCGCCGCGCTGGTCGAACACGCCGGAGTAGAGCACGCCCGCGAGGGCCCGGGGGTCGTCGTCGGCGGCCAGGCGCAGCAGGACACCCAAGGCGAGGTTGGCCCCCGCCGACTCCCCGGCGACCACGACGCGCGGCGCGAGAGTTGCGGCGTATTCGAACGCCGCGGTGCAGTCGTCCAGCCCGGCGGGGTAGGGGTCTTCGGGGGCGAGCCGGTACTCGGGGAGTACGACGCGTGCGCCGGTGCCGAGGGCAAGGTGGGCCCCGATCGCCCGGGCCATGCCGGCGGTGCCCGACCGGAAGCCCCCGCCGTGGATGTAGAGGACCACCATGTCCTCGCGGGGAGCGTCCGGTGTCATCAGGTACGACCCCTGCTCCAACGCCCCGGCCGGCTCGTCGTGAACGCCCGGCACAGCCCGGTACATGGAGGAGAGTTCGGCCTGCTGCCGTCGTTCGGCTGCCCGGTCGGCCGGGGGCGGGGACTTGTGGCCTGCTTCGATGATGCTCTCCATGAGAGCGAAAGCCTTGCTCGGCATGGGCAGGGCCCCTTTCGCGATCCAAGTGGTGCCCTGGACGGGGACGGCTCCGGGTCGCCCAGGGCACCAGCGCCTACTGGTGGGTTCCGCCGTCGACGCGGATTTCGGTGCCGGTGATGAACGCGCCGTCGTCGGATGCGAGCATCGCGATCACTCCCGCGACCGTCTCCGGCGGTGCGAAGCCCTGCCCGAGCGCGGGCTGCAGCTTGGCGAACAGCTCGAAATCGACGTCCTCCGGGAGGTGCTGGAGCGTGGTCTCGGTCATGCCGCTCCGAATGCTGCCCGGCGCCACACAGACCGCCCGCAGGCCCTGCTTGGCGTATTCGAGGGCGATGCTGTGCGTGAACGACTGGATGCCGCCCTTGCTGGCGGAGTAGGCGGCCATGTAGGGATGCGCGAACGAGGCCGAGGTGGAGCTGAAGTTCACCACGACGCCCGCGCCGGTCTTCAGCAACGCGGGCAGCGCAGCACGGGTGACCAGGAACGTGCCGGTCAGGTTGACCGCGATGATGCGATTCCACGCGGCGAGCTCGCACTCGTGGGTGTGGGCGCCTCGCAGCATTCCGGCGGCGTTGACGAGTATGTCGAGGCCGCCGAGTTCGTCCACGCTGTCGGAGACGATCGCGTTGACCGCGCTCTCGTTCGAGATGTCGAGAACGCGGGTGGTCAGCCGCTCGGCGCCGCCGGCGGTTTCGGCGCGCGTGACCGTTTCGGTCAGACCTTCCTCGGCGACGTCGACGGCGACGACTCGGGCCCCTTCGGCGAGCAGGCGCGCGACAGTGGCCTGTCCGATGCCGGACGCGCCGCCGGTGACGAGGACGCGCTTGCCGGTGAAACGTTCCATGTCTAGCTCCCTGAGACTTGTGAGCGGTGGGCCGGAGTGCAGGTTCGATCGGATGGCGTCGTGCCCCGACCGGGCGTCAGCGGCGGGTGTGGGGCGCGGTGCCGGCCTGTGCCTGGGTGGCGGCCTCGACCGGTGTGCGGACCTTGGGGATCATCAGGGCGATGACGAGTGCGACTGCGAGCATGGCCGCGCCGGCAAGGTAGGCCGTCCGGTAGCCGTCGTCGGTGTACAGCGCGGTGCCTTGGACGACGTTGGCGTCGTCGTTGAGGATCGAGAAGATCACCTGTGTGGAGATGGCACCGAGGACGCCGGTCAGCAGGCTGCCGACGCCGTTGGCGGTCGTCTGGTCCTCGGGCTTGACTGCGCCGATGATCAGGATCGGTGTAGAGGCGAGCACGAGGCCCATGCCGACGGCGAACAGCGGGCCGAAGACGACGAACTGCCACTTCTCGTAATGATTCGCGGACGTGACCAGGACGCCGGCGACCGCCAGCGCGAGGCCGGTGACAAGGGTGAGCTTCGCGCTGTAGCGGTTGGCGAGCAGCCCCACGGCGGCACCGCATGCCAGGAGCAGGATGCTGGAGTGCACGCCCAGGGCGGCGTTCTCGGTCGCCGTGTATCCGAGACCGTCGGACATGCCCGGGATCTTCGGGTACAGCGCCAGGAGCTGGTTGATGGTGCCGGTGGAGAACAGCACTCCGCTTGCCATGCCACCGGAGAGCAGGACGAGCAGGAGCCGACGCTCGCGCAGCAGGCGCACGTCCAGGAGCGGATGGGCGACGCGGTGTTCGACGACCAGGAACAGGACGAAGGCGGCGACGCCGCCGATCAGGTAGGCGAGCGTCCACGCGTCGGTCCAGCCCCATTCGGCGCCCTTGCCGATGCCGTACACGAGTGCCGTCGCGCTGCCGCCGAGCAGGAGGCCGCCGAACCAGTCGAACGATGTGCGGGCCGCGCGCAGCGGGCTCTCGGGGACGACCAGCAGCAGCAGGACGAGTGCGACGACGCTGTTGACGGCGAGGAACCACAACACGCCGCGGAAGCCGTGGTTGTCCTGGAGCCAGCCGGACAACCACGGCCCGGCCAGGGCGGTGAGTCCCGCGCTGGTCGCCACGACGCCCGTTGCCGTGCCCACCCATCCGGCCGGGAACACGTCGCGGACGATGGAATACGTCAGGGCCGTGACGACCGCGTAGATGCCGACCAGGAAGCGTGCGGAGAGCATCAGTCCCCAGGTCGGCGCGAGCGCGCACAGGGTCTCGCCGATGACACCGACCACGGACGCGACGACCATGACGCGCTTCTTGCCGAACATGTCGGCGGCCTTGATCAGGAACGGCACGCTCATGGTGCTCACCAGCGTGGTGATCAAGGTGAACCAGGCGATCTGGGTCGTGTGGAAGTGCTGCGCGATCAGGACTTGGGCATTGCCCAGCAGCAGCCCGGACATCGACAACACGACGGTCGGCCAGGCCAGGGCGACGACCAGGAGGACGTAGTATGCCTTCGAGCGTTCCTCCACGCCGTCCGGCGAAGTGCCGGGCGGCTCGTCGAGGTGGTCCGAAAGCGCTGTGGTGGTGCTCATGAGGGCGTCCTCCATGGACTGTACGTGCATCCGCCGAGGCGGGAAAACCGGCCTACAGGGCGCGTGGCCCACATCCGGGCCTTGAGATGTGATTGAAACGATTCATAACGTTCCCGCGCCCTTGCTCATGGATTGGGGAGTCCACTTGAGCGTCAGGGAAGTGGATTGAGCTTAGATCGAGAAACCATGGAGCACCAGGTTTCTTCGAGATGAAGTTTTGTGTCCAAGTGGTCACGCCTCCCCGGGGGGTGCGCAGGGGTGCGCACGACGCAGGGTGTGGACTCGAGCGGTGAGGATGATTTGTGCAACAGGTGCGCTCTGCTCGTCAGTCTTTGCATTGATGGTATGAAACGATTCACCCCTCCGCCGTTGTTGATCCACGCCGCCACTGGAGCGCACATGGTCGCCCCCCACCACCTCCGCGTCGAGCACCTCGAATCCCCGTTGGGGCTGCACGTCCGGCGCCCTCGGTTGTCCTGGCTGCTGCCCGTGGGTTCTTCCCGGCAGTTTGCGTATCGGCTACGCACCGACGCGTGGGATTCGGGGCGGGTCGACAACGAGCGTTCGGTGCTGGTGCCGTACGCCGGGCCCCGGACGCGGTCAGGGGAGCGCGTCGGTTGGCAAGTGAAGGTGTGGACCGACCTGGGCGAGAGCCCGTGGTCCGAGGAGTCGTCGTGGGAGGCCGGGCTCCTGGAAGCCGAGGACTGGACGGCCCGATGGATCGAACCCCGCGACCCGCAACCGCGCCCGCCGGCGGGTGAGCGCCCGGCGCACCTGCTCCGCCGGGACTTCCTGCTCGCGACCCCGGCGATCCGTGCCCGCCTGTACGCCACCGCGCACGGAATCTACGAGGCTTTCCTCAACGGCAAGCGCGTCGGGGACCTGGAGCTGACCCCCGGCTACACCGCCTACCGCGACAACCTCCACGTCCAGGCGTACGACGTCACCGAACTCGTGGCCGAGGGCGCGAACACACTGGGAGCCGTCCTGTCCGACGGGTGGTTCCGCGGCCGGGCCGGTGCGATGCGCATCGCCGACAGCTTCGGCGAGCGCACCGCGCTGCTGTTCCAACTGCACGCCGAGCACGAGGACGGAAGCGTCACCGTTCTGGGCACCGACGACTCGTGGACCACGTCGACCGCCGAGATCATCGCCGCCGACCTGATGGACGGCCAGCGCCACGACCTGCGTCGCGCCACACCCGGGTGGTCCGCGCCGGGTTTCGACGGCTCGGAATGGACCAAGGCAACCGTCGCGTCGGGCGGCCTGTACGACGACTTCGCCCGGCTGACCGCCTCTCCGGCCCCGCCGGTGCGGCGCGTCGAGGAGATCCGCCCGCGCTCGATCACGGTTCTCGAGTCGGGCCGCCAAGTCGTCGACCTGGGGCAGAACATCAACGGCTGGGTCCGACTCACGGTCCCAGCCGACGCCGAGCTGACCCTGACCCACGGCGAAGCACTCGACGCCGACGGCGATGTCACCACCGATCACCTGCGCGGACATGACTTCCAAACCTTCGAACCGCTGCCCGTCGGTCAGGTGGACCACGTCGTCTCGGGCGACCGGCCGGGTGAGGTATTCGAGCCGCGACACACCACGCACGGCTTCCGGTACGTCCGTGTGGAGGGCGCCCGCGACGTTCTCTCGCCGGATGACGTGAGTGGCGTCGTCGTGCACACGGACCTGCGCCGCACGGGCCGCTTCCGATGCAGCGACGACCGGATCAACCGTCTCCACGAGATCGCCGACCGAAGCTTCCGCGGCAACGCGTGCGACATCCCCACCGACTGCCCGCAGCGTGAACGCGCGGGCTGGACCGGTGACTGGATGTTGTACGTGCCGACCGCCGCGTTCCTCTACGACGTGGCGGGATTCTCCGTCAAGTGGCTGCGCGACCTGGCCGTGGACCAGTGGGACGACGGGTGCCTGACCAATTTCGCCCCCGATCCCGGCGGGCGCGCCGTGCAGCATCTGCCCGCCGAGATCCTGGAGATGTTCGCCGGATCGTCCGCGTGGGGCGACGCGTCGGTGATCGTGCCGTGGGAACTGTGGCGCGCGTACGGCGACCTCGACGCGCTCGCCGAGTTCCGGCCCATGATGGTTCGGTGGGTGGACTTCGCCGCCGAACGCGCTCGCACGCGGCGTCACCCGAGCCGCGAGGCGGCGCGTCCG
This sequence comes from Embleya sp. L77, assembly GCF_055557415.1. Taxonomy (NCBI): domain Bacteria; kingdom Bacillati; phylum Actinomycetota; class Actinomycetes; order Kitasatosporales; family Streptomycetaceae; genus Embleya; species Embleya sp. L77. The sequence goes on along the minus strand of NZ_CM145710.1, from coordinate 84,797 downwards.
GAAGCGGCGCCGCACGAGGAGTTCCTGTGGGACGCCGGCTTCCATTGGGGTGAGTGGACCGAGCCCGGTGTCGACGAGAACGCGTTCCGTGCCGCCGACCACGGGGCGGTGGCCACCGCGTACCTGCACCGATCGGCCTCCTTGCTGTCCCGGATCTCGTCCCTGACCGGCCACGGCGAGGACGCCGAGCGGTACGCCCGACTCGCCGAACGCACCCTGCACGCGTGGCGCGCGGAGTTCATCGGCGAATCCGGCTCGTTGACGCCGCACACGCAGGCCACCTACGTGCGGGCGCTCGCGTTCGACCTCGTCCCCGAGCACCTGCGCCCGGCCACGGGCGAGCGGCTCGTCGGCCTGATCCGGGAGGCGGACACACATCTGGGCACCGGGTTTCTCGCCACCCCGTATCTGCTGCCCGTCCTTGCCGACACCGGGTATCCGGACGTGGCCTACGAACTCCTGCTCCAGGACACGGAACCGTCCTGGCTCACCATGGTCGACCGCGGCGCCACCACGATCTGGGAGCACTGGAACGGCATCGACGAAGTCGGCGTGGCCCACGCCTCGCTCAACCACTACAGCAAGGGCGCGGTGATCTCCTTCCTGCACACCCGCCTCGCCGGCATTCGCCCCCCTGCCGACCCCGATTCGCCGACCGCGGGCTACCGCAGGTTCGAGATCGCTCCCGTGCCGGGCGGGGGACTGACCTGGGCGGAGGCGGAGTTTCAGTCCCCGTACGGCACCATCGCTTCCGCTTGGCGAATCGACGACGGGGTCTTCAGCCTCGTGGTGACCGTCCCGCCCGGCACGGAGGCCGACGTACGTCTTCCCGACGGCCGTACGTTCCGCGCGGGCCCGGGGGACCACACGTACCGCTGAGACGGATGATGGGCGTGGCGGGCAGCCGAATTCAGTGGTCGAGCCGGAGGAGAACCGTGCCGGAGGTGCCGTCGTGTGCGGTGCTACCGGTGAGCACCGCGGACGGGTCATCGAGTGAGACCTGCTTGCTGATCAGTTGGGGTGCCGGCTCGCCGAACTGTCGGCGGCGCGGGCCGCTTTGCCGCCACCCTCACTCCCGACGGCCACGCCGCATGAACTTGCCTCGATCCTCCATTTTGTGTATTGATTACACGATCAACGTGCAGTCGTGCTGCACCGTGCTCGGAGGCCGTGTGTGCTGATCCGCCTGGTACGGGGACACCTGCGCCCCTACTCGCGTGCAGTCGTGCTGCTGATGCTGCTGCAACTCGTCCAGACGGCGGCGACGTTGTACCTGCCCAACCTCAATGCCCGCATTATCGATCGCGGAGTCGGCGAAGGCGACCAGGGCTACATCGTCGGCGTCGGCGCCGTGATGGGCGCGGTCGCGCTGCTGCAACTGCTGTGTACGTACGCCGCAGCCCGCATCGGTGCGCGTGTCGGCATGGCGCTCGGACGCGACCTGCGCAGGGCGGTGTTCGTCAAGGCACAGTCGTTCTCGGCCCAGGAGATGGGCCGCTTCGGTGCGCCGTCGCTGACCACACGGACGACCAACGACGTCCAGCAGGTCCAGATGCTGGTGCTGCTGACCCTGACCCTCATGGTGTCGGCGCCGCTCATGTGCGTCGGCGGAATCGTCCTGGCGGTCGCGCAGGACCCGCCGCTCTCGCTCGCGCTCGTGGCCGTGGTGCCCGTCCTCGGGATCGCCATAGGCGTGATCCTGCGCAGCCTGGCACCGCTGTCGAACGCGATGCAGAACAGCGTCGACACCATCAACCGCATCATGCGCGAACAGATCATCGGGATCCGCGTCATCCGGGCGTTCGTCAGGGAGGACCACGAGAGCCGCCGCTTCGCCACCGCGAACGCCGACCTCACGGAGGTGTCCACGCGAGTCGGGAGGCTGATGGCGCTGATGTTCCCCGCGGTCATGACGATCGCGAACGTCGCCGGCGTTGCGGTCCTGTGGTTCGGCGCGCGGCGGGTGGACTCCGGGCAGATGACCATCGGCGCGCTGACCGCGTTCCTCAGCTACCTGCTGATGATGCTGATGGCCGCGGTCATGGCGACGTACATGCTGCTCTGGATTCCCCGTGCCGAAGTCTCCGCCGGCCGCATCGTCGAGGTTCTGGACACCGCAGGCTCGATCACGCCGCCCGAGAACCCGGTTCGGCGACTGGCCCGCCGCGGCCACGTCGAACTGCGCGACGTCTGCTTTCGATATCCGGGCGCGGAGGAGAGCGTCCTGAACGCCATCTCCTTCACCACCGGGCCGGGGGAGACCACCGCGATCATCGGCGGCACCGGAAGCGGGAAGAGCACCCTGCTCGGCCTGATCCCCCGGCTGTCCGACGCGACCGCCGGACGCGTCCTGCTCGGCGGGGTGGACGTTCGCGACCTCGACCCCGCAGTGCTGACCCGCATCGTGGGTTACGTCCCGCAACGGCCCTTCCTCTTCTCCGGAACCGTGGCCTCCAACCTGCGATACGGCGCTCCCGACGCCTCCGACGACGCGCTGTGGCAAGCCCTGGAGATCGCCCAGGCCCGGGATTTCGTCGAGGCGCTGCCCGACCGGCTGGACGCGCGCATCGCCCAGGGCGGCACCAACGTCTCGGGCGGGCAACGGCAGCGTCTCGCCATGGCGCGAGCCCTGGTGGGACGCCGCGAGATCTACCTGTTCGACGACTCGTTCTCCGCCCTCGACTACGCCACCGACGCCCGCTTGCGCGCGGCTCTCGCACGCCGGACCGCGGACGCCGCCGTCCTCATCGTCGCCCAACGCGTCAACACCATCCGCAACGCGGACCGCATCATCGTGCTCGACGAGGGACGCATCCGGGGCACCGGCACGCACGCCGAACTCCTCGCCGGCAACCACACCTACCGGGAGATCGTTGCCTCCCAGATGACCGATACGGAGGCGGCGTGACCGGCACGGACACCGACGGCCCCGACACGACCGGGGCCCGGCGCCCGCCCCTGGGCGGACGACCGGCCAACCGCGACGGACCGGCCACACGCGACACACCCGTGAAGCCGCCGCACGGGAAGCAGGCCCCAGCGCAACGCCCCGACCGGTCGGCCGACTTCGCGGCCACCGCACGGCGCACCACAGCCATGCTGACCCGCAGCCGCGGCCGGTTCGCCGGTGTCCTGGCGCTGGGGGCACTGAGCGTCGGCCTGACCGTCACCGGTCCCGTACTCCTGGGCCACGCCACCGACCTCGTCATCAGCGGAACCCTGGACGACAGCGCCGGCCGCAGCATCGACTTCGCCGCCCTGGCCCGGGTCCTGGGGTGCACGGCCGCCGTATACCTCGCGGCCGGGGTGTGCGGTGTCCTCCAGGCCCGCCTGGCAACCGTCGCCGTACAACGCGCCGCCGAACGCCTGCGCCGCGACGTCGAAGCCAAACTCGCCCGCATCCCGCTGGACTACTTCGACCACAAACGGCGCGGCGAGATCATCAGCCGCGTCACCAACGACATCGACAATCTCGCCCAGTGCTTGCAACAGGTCCTCAGCCAACTCGTCGTCTCGCTGCTCACCATCGTCGGCGTGCTCGCGGTGATGTTCCTGGTCTCGTGGTTGCTCGCGTTGATCGCCCTGCTCACCGTGCCGCTGTCGGTCCTCGCGGTGGCGTGGATCGGCAAGCGGTCGCAGCCGGAGTTCACCCGGCAGTGGCGGCACACCGGTCGGCTCAACGCGCACATTGAGGAGATGTACACCGGCCACGCGCTGGTCAAGGCGTTCGGCCGGGAGGAACAGGCCATCGCCGCGTTCGATGCGGAGAACGAGCGCCTGTACGAGGCGGCCCGCAAGGCGCAGGCGACGTCCGGGCTCACCCAGCCGCTGATGATGTTCCTCGGCAACCTCAACTACGTGTTGGTCGCCGCCGTCGGAGGTCTGCGGGTGGCCGCCGGCGCGCTGACCGTCGGCGACGTGCAGGCGTTCATCCAGTTCTCGCGCCAGTTCAGCCAGCCGCTGGGCATGCTCGCGGGCATGCTCGGCATGGTCCAGTCCGGAGCCGCGTCCGCCGAGCGCGTCTTCGAACTGCTGGACGCGCCCGAACAGGTGCCCGATCCGCGGCCGGCCGCCGGGCCCCCGAACGGAGGAGGACGTGTCGCGTTCGAGGACGTGTCGTTCCGGTACACGCTCGACAAGCCCCTCATCGACGGCCTCACCCTGGTTGCCGAACCGGGCCACACGGTGGCCGTCGTCGGCCCCACCGGCGCGGGCAAGACCACGCTGGTCAACCTCTTGATGAGGTTCTACGAGGTCACCGGCGGCCGCATCACCCTCGACGGCGTGGACATCGCGTCCATGTCCCGCGCGGACCTGCGCTCGCGCATCGGCATGGTGCTCCAGGACACCTGGCTCTTCGGCGGAACGATCGCCGAGAACATCGCGTACGGCGCCGAAAACGCCCCGCGCGAGCAAATCGTCGACGCCGCCCGTGCGGCCCACGCCGATCGCTTCATCCGCACCCTCCCCGACGGCTACGACACCCGTCTCGACGACGATGGCGGCTCCGGCATCAGCGCGGGAGAGAAGCAACTGCTCACGATCGCACGGGCGTTCCTCGCCGAGCCGACCATCCTCATCCTCGACGAGGCGACCAGCTCGGTCGACACCCGCACCGAGGTGCTGATCCAGCAGGCGATGGCCGGACTGCGCACGGGCCGCACCGCGTTCGTCATCGCGCACCGCCTGTCCACCATCCGCGACGCCGACACCATCGTCGTCATGGAGAACGGTTCCATCGTCGAACAGGGGCCACACGATCGGCTGGTCACAGCCGAGGGTCCCTACAGCCGCCTCTACGCCGCCCAGTTCGCCGACGCGGCAACCGATGTCGACTGACCGCCACCCGCGCCGAGGCTTCGCTCCCACGGCTTCTGCTACGGCGTGCTGATCATCGCGGAGCCCGGTCTCGCAGCCGTCCGGGCTCGGCGCCGGCTGGGTGCCGCAGACCGTCGCCGGTTTGGACGCGCCTCCCGAGTACGTGCGCTGCAGCGTCCGCATCACTCCCAGCCAACGAGGGGAGCGGTACCGCTCGTTTCGCCCGGTCGTTGGCGGGCTCGCCTCGTCGGCCGGGAACGCACGCCCATCTGCAGGGCCTGGCCTGGTCGGTGACCCGTGCCCGCGACGGCGGCCTGTACGTTCCCGCCGGACTGGACCATCCCCCTGATCACCGGACTCGGCGTGACCGCAGGGCGGAGGTCACATGCCGGCGACTCAGGGGCGCCTGCGGTTATCGGGCGAAAGGTTCCGACCGTCGGCGGGCGGAGGCAGTCGGCCGCCACGCGCGGTTCAGTCGAGCGCGGCGGCAATGGCGGCGGCTCGCTGCTGGAAGTAGTCGACCCATTCAGGATGGGGAAAGATGTGCGTCCTGCGTTCGGCCATGCCGCGGACGACCAAGTCGGCGATGTCGGCGGTCGCAAGGCCGCTTTCGATGTTGCGGTAGGTTTCCTCGCGGCGGTCGTCCAGGTCGGGATCGGTCCGCGAGCGCGGGATGTGCCCGACGGGGGCATTGCGTTCGTCGTGGCGGATGTCGGTGGCGGTGTAGGCCGGGCACAGGACCGAGACGCCGATGTGCGGGAACTCGGTGGCGAACTCCGCCGCCAACGATTCGGACAGGGCGACGACGCCGGCCTTGGTGGCGTAATAGGGCGACATGTAAGGCCCGGTAACGAACCCGGCCATCGACGCGGTGTTGACGATGTGCGCCTCGTCCTGCTCGGCCAGCACCGGCAGGAACGCGTTGCAACCGTAGATCACCCCGTGCAGGTTGACGCCCAGGGTCCATTCCCACGTGGCAAGCGTGGTGCGTGCGAAACGCTGCAGACCGCCGACGCCTGCGTTGTTGCACAGCACGTGCACCGCGCCGAATCGGTCGAGTGCCGCGTCCCGCAGCGCCTCGACGGAGGCGGCCTCCGTGACGTCGGTGCGCACGCCGAGCACGTCGCCGAGGCCGTCGAGCGCGGTCGCGGCGCGCTTGAGCGAGGTGTCGTCGTTGTCGGCGATCACCACACGCATGCCCTCGGCGAGGAATCGCGTCGCCAGGCCCAGACCGATGCCGTTGGCACCGCCGGTGACAACCGCAACGCGGCCTTTCAGGGTCTTCATGGTGCGTTGTTCCTCTCGAGCCGGGGTGTGGTGGGACGGCGTCGGCACGTTCGCTTGTTGCGCCACGATCCGTGCGACGAGACGGCCCATGCGCTGCGGATCCGATGATGAATGGCCACGATGGCTTATGGATGGACATCATGTCTAGTGGTGCACGTCATCAGCGAGATGAAGATGAGCACGGAGCCTTCGAAAACGGCTCGTCTTCGGCCGAGCGTCGTTCACCGATTCATGTGAAGACGCACCAGTGACGAAGGTTCATCGGCACCGCTCATTGGGACGCCCCCGCACCGACACGTCGGTGCGGGGGCGTGACCGAGTCGGCGCGTCGGACCGCGGGCGGATCAGGCCGGGTGATCGTGGTCTTGTCGGTTCAGACCGTGAAATCGCTCTTCGAGGTCGGCCAGGAACCGTTCGCCGTTGGGGAGCATCGCGCCGACCGCCGCGACGCTGACGCCGCCGGTCGCTCCGTTGGGTTGATCGATGTAGGCGGCCGCCTCGGGGAAGTGATGGACGAGGAGTTCCTTGAAGGCGTGCAGGGCTTCCGGTCGGTCCATCAGTTCGTCGACGGTGGTGTCGAGGGACAGCGGCGGGAGGGTCTTGTCGGTCTCGGGCACGGTCACGTGCCAGGTGTGGCGGCCGGAGCCGACCGTTGGGCCGGGCTCGTCGGAGTACGGCAGATCGACCTCGGCCGTCGTGTTGGGCGGGACGACGGCCGTGACGCTGAGGTCGCGGCCGTCGAGGGTCCACGAAACCTCGGCGTTTCCGTAGGGCGTGCGCAACCGAGCGTTGGCGTGGGTGAGTTCGCCGCCGGGGCGCGGAGCGATGCGCAGGCGCCGGTAGCCGGGTTCGGCCGGGGCGAGGCCGGCGACGGTGCGGTGCAGCCAGTCGGCCACGGCGCCGAGCGCGTAGTGGTTGAAGGACGTCATGCCGCTGGGATTGATCGTTCCGTCGGGACGGAGGCTGTCCCAGCGCTCCCAAATCGTGGTGGCGCCCTGGGTGACCGGGTACAGCCACGAGGGGCACTCGCGTTGGAGCAGCAGCCGGTAGGCGCTGTCCAAGTGTCCGGTCTCGGCGAGCGCGTCGCAGATCAGCGGGGTGCCGACGAAGCCGGTGCTGATCTTGTAGCCCCCGGCGCGGACGAGGTCGGCCAGGCGTCGGCCCGCGCGTCGGCGTTGCGTCTCGTCGGACAGGAGGGCGAACTCGATGGCCAGGGCGTAGGCGGTGGGCGCGTCCGCGAGCATGCGGCCGGCGGGTGTGACGTACTCGGCCTGGAACGCCGCGCGGATCTCGGCCGCCGACGCCGCGTAGTGGGCGGCGTCGGCGGTGCGGCCGAGTACCGCGGCGGTGCGGGCGAGCAGTTCCGTCGAGCGGGCGAAGTACGCGGTGGCGACGAGTTCGGGCACGGCCTTGGCCGCCTCGGGACGCTCCGGGGGCGCGGTCGGGTCGAGCCAGTCGCCGAACTGGAAGCCGGTGTCCCACAACCGGCTCTCGCCGGCCAGCGAACCGACGTGGTCCACCCAGGCCCGCATGCTGTCGAACTGCGCGGCCAGCACCCCCTCGTCCCGGTAGCGCTGGTAGAGGACCCACGGCACGAAGGTGGCCGCGTCGCCCCAGGCCGCGGCCGGGGAGTCCGCGCCGGGAACGCACTTGGGCACCACGAACGGCACCACGCCGTTCGCGCCCTGCTCGGCGGCCAGGTCGGCGAGCCAGGAGGTGAGGAATCCCGCGCTGTCGTAGAGGTAGGAAGCGGTGGGGGAGAAGACTTGCAGGTCACCGGTCCAGCCCAGGCGTTCGTCGCGTTGCGGGCAGTCCGACGGGATGTCCACGAAGTTGCCGCGCATGCCCCAAACCACGTTCTCGTGCAGGCGGTTGACCAACGCGTCGGAGCACTCGAAGAAGCCGGTTCGCTCCATGTCCGAGTGGATGACGATCGCGCGCACTGCATCGGGGTCGAGCACGCCGGGCCCCGCGGTGACCTCCGCGTAGCGGAAACCGTGGAAGGTGAAGTGCGGCTCGTACGTCTCCTCCGCGCCGCCGCGCAGGATGTAGCGGTCGGTGGCTTCGGCGGTGCGCAACGGGCCAACGGCGAGTTCGCCGTCCTGCAGCACCTCGGCGTGGCGCATGAGGACCTCGTCGCCCGCGGCGCCGCGCACCGTGATGCGCAGCCGTCCGACGAGGTTCTGCCCGAAGTCGAGGATCGTCTTCCCGGACGGTGAGGTGAGCACCTCGAGGGGGGCGATCTCCTCGACGCGTCGAACGGGTGGCCCCTGCGGCGCGACGAGTGTGGCCAGGTCACGTACTTCCACGCGCACGCCGTGCCGATGCGTGGGCGGGACGCGGGCGTCGAAGGTCTCGCCGTCGTAGATGCTGCTGCGGCGGATCGGTCCCGTGCCGGCCTTCCAAGCGCCTTCCGCGTCGGTGACGACACGTTCGGTGCTGCCGTCGGCGTAGCCGATCTCCAACTGGGCGAGCAGGGCCAGGCGGTCGCCGTAGAGGGCGCGGGACTTCCCGTCGAAACCGATGCGGCCGCGATACCAACCTTCGCCCAGCACGGCACCGAGGACGTTGTCCCCCTCGCGGAGCAGGTGCGTGACGTCGTAGGTCTGGTAGCGCAACCGCTTGTCGTACGCGGTCCATCCGGGCGCCAGGACGTCCGCACCGACCCGGCGCCCGTTGATCTCCGCTTCGTAGACACCCAGCGCGGTGGCGTACAGGCGGGCGGTGGCGATCCCGGGGCGCACCCGGAAGTCGCGGTGCAACAGCACCGCGGGCTGGTCCTGTCCGGCGTCCTCGTCCCAGTCGGGGCCGATGAACGACGCGGACCAGTCCTGCGCCGACAACAGCCCCGCCTCGACCCACGCCACGGGACTCCACGTCGAGGCGATGCCGTCGGTGCCGGTCACGCGGACGCGTACCCCCATGCGCTCGCGCGAGACCAGTGGCGCGAACGGCCACGGTCGCAGGACGCTCTCGTCGTCCTCGACGGCCACCCGCGAGCGCACGTCACCCTCGACTCCGAGCAACTCCGCCTCGAACCGGGACTGCCGCCAGTCGGGCGTCTCCGTGTCGGTAGCCCAGGAGAGCCGGGGTCGGTCTCGACCGATGCCCAGGGGATGCCGGTGATGCTCGAACCGCGGCGCGGTCACGGCGGGTGCGGCGGGGAGCGATGCGGTCACTCTCTGGTCCTCACTGTGATATGAAACGATTCAATTTTCCGAGTGGCGTTTTCGACGGCGCGACAACGGAAGGTTCCGCAACCCTAGTCGACAAAACAGAGTAGAGACAGGTATCTCGGCATGCCCTGAGAGGGAACTCCGCTTGCACCGCCACGCACCCTGTGGAAGGAGACTGCGCAGCGATCGGACAGGACACCATCGTTCGCGAAGACGATTTCGGACGGGCAGGTCGGTGGCAACCGGGCCATCGGCGAGGGGCTCGTGCAGTCGGACTCGGTACGCCGGCTTCGAGAAGTGCCTTCATTCCGGGTGTCGACATCCGGCTCGACGGGAGTACGCACCGATGGCAGGTGGGCGATCCGGCCTGTCGATCAGGCCCCGGGATCGGAGCACCGTGCGGGAACAAGCCAGGGCTCGGATGCGACGGTCAGAGCGAGCCACGCGACGGCGTCCACGGTTCGCTCGATGACCATGTCGTGGAGACGCTCATGGACGGCGGAAGGACCTTCCCGCCACGGGTTTCGCGTGTTCGCCGTCGTCTGCCGACATGTTCGCCAACCCGGTCCGCAGGCCCGGCAACGTCTCGCCCACGGGCCGGCGGCGCGGCTTCAGGAGGGCGCAATCGACAACGGTGGAGCCCACGAGTGCCATCGCGAGCGCGAGGTCTTCGTCGCTGAGCGATCGCTTGCGCGACCACCCCGCGGAGGCGAGCACTACCGTCGGCCGGAATCGGGAACCGACGACGCGTCTCGCGGAGCGAAGGTGATGGCAGACCGGCGTCGCCCGACCGTGACCGGGCACGATCGGGCGACGGTGTGGCGGTGGCTCAGGGTCAGGACGCGGACACCGTGAACTTCCGGGTTGCGGGGTCGTACGTGAACAGCCGCGCGGGGATGGCGCCGTGCGGCGTCGCTTGTGCGTAGGTGGCCTTGTCGGCGAACCCCGGGTCCTGGAAGGCGCCGAGGGTGAAACCGGCGTTCTGGAAGGTCGCGTAGTCGAGGTCCTTGCCGGCCTTGTCGGCGATGGCCTTGAACAGGGCGAGGTTGCGGCATGCGACGTTCGGGGCGACCTGCGGAGTGGGTGTGCCCGCGGAGAGCGACGCCGGGTCGACGGTCAGCTTGCCCTTGAAGTCTGGCAGCGCCGCCTCGACCGTGTTCATGCAGTCCTGATTGGCGGCCTCGCTCCACTGGGTGTTCAGGCCGAGAGCGGCCGCATTCGCGAGGGTGGTGAAGTCGTGTTTGCCCTTGTCATTGGCGTACGCCTGCACCTGCAGGTTGTCGGTGAACAGCAGCCGGGGGCGGTACTTGGTTTGTTCCAGGACTTGCGGGAACGACGCGGCCATGCTGCCGACGACCACGATGGTGTCGGCGCCGGAGGCCTGGAACTTCTGGATGAACACGCCGGTCTGTTGGCCGATGGCGGCGGCGTCGGTGGCCGGGGCGTCCAGGACGGCGGTCTCGATCGGGGTGACGCCGAGCTTCTGCAACGCGGGGATCACGGTGTCCTTCATGATCCCCTGCTCGTTGACGTTGGACAGCACCGCGACCTTCTTGCCGGCGAGGCCGTTGTCCTTGTTGAACAGGGGTATCCCTTCCCCCGCCTCGTCGCCGCCGCGGGTGTCGCTGAACCACGGGGCCTGGGCTTGCCCATACCGCTTGGTGGTCAGTTGGCCGCCGATGGCCGCGGTCTTGTTCGTCTGCACGTAGCACAGGGGCTCGTCGCCGTTGAAGTTGCCGAGGACGGCGAAGACCTTCTCGTCTCGGGTCAGCTTGACGCAGGTCTCCTGGGCGGCTGCCGGGGAGATGAGGTTGATCTTGCCGAACACCGGGACGATCTTGCGGCCGTTGATGCCGCCCGCGTCGTTGATTTTCTTGATCAGCGCGTTGTAGGCGGCCTCGTAGGGGCCGTGGTCGATGTTGACGAACTGCTTGACCGAGTCGAGGTCCGGGTAGGTGATGCCGATCTTGATGCTGTCCGTGGTGACGCCGGGGGCGACCTTGGGCGCGGGCGGCGCGGCGGGGGCGCCGGACGGGCCGCTCTTCGCGTCGTTCTTCTTCTCGGCTGTGCAGCCGGTGACGACGAGGGCCGCGGCCGCCGCGAGGATCACGGCGACGTGGCGTCTGGCGCGGTGCGATGTCATGGTCAAATCCACTTCCTGTGTGAGGGGGACGGGGGCGCCGAGTGCGATACGGGGCCGAAGGTCACGCCTGCGCGACGGCGTCGGTCGGGTGTCGGCTGGGAACGGTCGGCGCGGTTCCGCTGCGCCCGATCGCGCGTTCGTCGGTGCCGAGGTAGCTGGCGATGACCTTGGGGTCGTTGCGGACGATGTCCGGCTGTCCTGCGGCGATGACGCGGCCTGTTTCCAGGCAGTAGACGCGGTCGCTGATGCCCATGATCAGGGGCATGTCGTGTTCGATGACGAGCATGGCGGCGCCCAGTTCGCGGCGGATCTCCTGGATGAGCGGGCCGAACGCCTCGGTCTCGCGCTGGGCGACGCCTGCGGTGGGCTCGTCCAGGCACAGCACGCGCGCGTCCAGGGCCAACAGGCCCGCGAGTTCGACGATGCGGCGGGTGCCGGTGGACAGGTCGCCGACGAAGGCGTCGGCGTAGCGGCCGAGCCCGAGGAAGTCGACCAAGTCGTCGGCGTCCGACCGCTTGGCGCGTTCGCGCTTGAAGGTGTGCGGCAGATGCAGCGCGGTGGACAGCAGACGGGTGCGGCCGCGTGCCTCCAGGGCGATCTGTACGGTCTCGCGCACGGTCAGTTCGGGGAACAGGGTCGCGGCCTGGAAGGTACGGCCGAGGCCGAGCCGGGCCCGGTCGGCGGGCGTTGCCTTGGTGATGTCACGGCCGAGCAGTTCGACGGTTCCGGTCGCGGTGACGAAGCCGCCGACAGCGTTCATCAGCGTCGACTTGCCCGCGCCGTTGGTGCCGATCAGGCCGACGATCTGGCCCGGCCGTATCTCGATGGACACGCCGTCCACGGCGGCCTTGCCCCCGAAGCGCACCCGCACGTCCGTCGTCGCCAGCACCGGTTTGTCGGTAGGCAGCGGTGGTCGGGTCGTGGAGGTGAGTGCCCGCGGCGGCGTGGTCGCCGTCTTTGCCTCAGGCTCGGCGCCGAGCCGCTTGTCGGCCCAGCCGAGCAGCGCGTCCCGGGCGCTGTATGCGATTTGTACAAGGCCGCCGGGGAAGTACAGCAGCAGCACGAGCAGACCGAGACTGGAGGTCAGCAGCGGCACGAGTTCGCTGTCGGGCATGAACGCGGGCAGACCGATCACCCAGAGCGCACCGAGCACCGAGCCCGACACCGACCCGAGGCCGCCGATCACCACGATCGCGACAAGGGTCAGCGAGTCGGGGCTGAGGAAGTACTTGTCGGCATACGGCACCGTCTGCACGGCACCGGCCAGCAGCGCGCCGCCGAGTCCGGCGATGCCACCCGCGAGCGCGAAGGCGCGCAGCTTCACGCGGGTGGCACCCACGGTGTACGCGGCTGCGGTGGCCGGGTTGTCGCGGACACCGATGGTGGTTCGGCCCACGCCGGACCGACGCAGCCGGGCAACCACGATGAGCACCACGATCAGCACGGCCAACACGAGGTAGTAGTACGCGCGCTGGGTCGACACGTCGATGCCCAGCACCGTGCTGCGCGGGAACGACGCGCTGCTGGTGCCCTGGTCGTGGAACACGTCTCGGCGGTACAGGTACTGCTCGCAGGCGACCGCGAACGCGAAGGTACTGACCGCGAGCAGCAGCCCGCGGACCCGCAGCGCGCCGGCCCCGACGAGCGCGGCGAGCGCGGCGGTGAACAACGACGCGACCAACACGGCAGCGGGAAACGTCAGGCCCCCGAACGCGTAAACGGTGTCGCCTAGTTCGATGCGCATGCCCCGGTTGAGCGACGCGGCGGTCAGCGCCCCGAGCCCGGCGAACGCCATTTGCCCCAGCGAGAGTTGGCCTGCCCAGCCGGTGAGGATCGTGACCGACGACGCGCAGATCGCGTACGCCAGGATCACCGTGTAGAGCAGGTGCCTCGACGGCTGCGTGACCATCAGTGGCAGCACGACCGCGACAAGTCCGAGCAGGAGCAGTCCGGACCGCTCGATGTGGCGCACCCACCAAATGCCACGCAGGCGTTCGGGGACGGGTTTGACCTTCGGTGCGAAGGAGAAGGACGAGGACTCGGTGTCGCGGCCGCGGCTGACCGCGAACACGGCGACCAGCACGATCGCGAGCACCATCAGGTCGCTCAGGCCGGGTTGGTCGAGCCAGTTGAACTGGATGAAGGCCTGGAGCAGCCCGAGGCCGACGCCGGCCGCGAGGGCGATGCGGAAGGACACCATGCGGGCGATGACCGCGGCGGCGAGCGCGCGGAGCAGGGTGGTGGGCCCAAGAGTGGTGACCTGCGTCAGCGACTTGTTCTGTGCCGAGATGAGGATCAGGCACAGCGTGGCGACCAGGCCGGCGAGCGCCCACACGGCCGTGGAGACGACCTTCGGGCTGATGCCCTGCAGCCGGGCGAGCTCCGGGTTGTCCGCGGACGCCTTGACGGTCTTGCCGAGGACGGTGCGGCCCAGGAACCAACCGAGCGCCAGCGCGGTCACCGGCACGGCTATCAGGATGCTCGCCTGGGCTCCGTTGATCTCCAGGTCGTCGACGGGCGACCAGGTGCCGGTCCACGGCACCGGGTATTGCTCGGTGGTGTAGTCGTCGAGATCCGGGTAGGCGGTCACGATGGTGAGCGCCAATTGGGCCACGCCGATGGTGGCGACCAGGACGATCACGCGTGGCGCGTTGAACAGCCGGCGCACCACGGCCAGGTCGACGACCGCGCCGAACGCGGCGCCGGCGGCGAGCGCGACAACCAGCGCGATCCCGTAGGGCACGTGGTAGCGCACGACCAGCAGGGCGAACAGCACGGACCCGACCAGGCCCATGTTGGCGACGGCGAAGTTGATGACGCGCGAGGATCGGTGCACGAGCACGATGCCCATGGCCAGGAGGCCGATGACCAGGCCTGTGACGGCGCCGTCGAACAACAGTTGGGTGGTTGGCAGTTGCATCGTCGTCAGCCGCCTTCCTTGCCGAGGAAGACCGCGCGGGCGAGGTCGTCGCGTTCGGCGAGTTCGTGGGCCGGCCCCTGGAAGCGGACCTGGCCCTTTTCGAGGAAGACCGCCCGGTCCGCGATCGCGAGGGCGATGTTCAGCGACTGCTCGACGATCACCATGGTCAGACCGTCGGCCTTGAGTCGTTCGATGATCGCCAGCAGGTCCTGGACGACGACCGGGGCCAGGCCGAGGGACAGTTCGTCGATCAGCAGTACTTCGGGGTCATGCATGAGGACCATGGCCAGGGCGAGCGTCTGCTGCTGGCCGCCGGACATCGAGCCGGCGACCTGGTCCTGTCGACCCGCGAGGTCCGGGAACAGGTCGAGGACGTAGGCGAAGCGCCGCTCCCGGTCCGCGGGGTCCTTACGGACCCGGAACGCTGCCATCTCCAGGTTCTCCCGCACCGTCATGCCCGGGAAGACGCCCTTGCCGCCGGGCAGGAGGTGCACGCCGTAGGTGCCGCGCTGCTCGGGCGAGACGTAGGTGATGGTTCGGCCGTTGAGCCGCACGACGCCGCGTGAGGGCGTTCCGAGGCCGCAGATCACCTTCAGGATCGTCGACTTGCCGGCGCCGTTGGTGCCCAGCAGTGCGAGGGTCTCGCCGCGTTTGACCTCGAACCCGACGTCGAACAGCGTCTGCACGTGCCCGTACGAGAAGTCGACGCTGTTGACCTGGAGCAGGGGGATGTTCTCGGGGTCCTGCAACTGCCGGTCACGCTCGTCGAGTTCCTCGCGCAGCTCCTGCACGACGAGCGACAGATCGTGCTTGATGAAGCCCGAACTGCGGATGACCAACAGTCCGCCGACCAGGGTGGACGGGACGCCGACCACCAGGACTGCCACCCGCGCGTCGTAGGCGTTGGCGATCAGTCCGGAGAGCAGGGCGCCGCCGGTCGCGCCGACGAAGAAGATGTAGATGGCCGACAGGGCGCTGCCCAGGCCCCGCAAGCGATACGGGACCACGGACGACAGCACGGGACCGACCATCGCGAAGGTGACCGACGACAGGATCCCCGCCGGGATGCCCGCGAGCATGAACGCGATGCCGTTCGGCATGAACCACTGAACGGGCAGCAGTACCACGCCCGGGAGGATCAGGTAGCCCAGCAGTGCCAGTGCACGGGCCGGATCGCGGCGGTACAGGCGGTCGTACCACGGCCCGGCGAACGGCAGCGCGAGGAGCAGCGACGCTCCGGAGATCGACCCCATGAGACCGCGTTGGAACGTGGACATCCCGAAATGGTCGTCGGCCCATAGGTTGGCCAGCACGCCGCCGGTGAACAGGCTGAAGCCGAGAGCGGAGAAGGCGATGATCGAGTTCTTGATGGAGCGGATGCGCATCAGCCGAGCGAACGCCGCCTCGATCGAAATGGGCATCGGCTTGACGTCCTGGACGACCTCGCCCAGCACCGACTTCATCTCGTGTTGTCCGCGCGGCGGTTCCGGGAGCCGGAAGGCCCATACGGCGACCAGCAGCGCGGGCACGCCCAGAATCAGGAACGGCCAACGCCAGCCGTTGTCTCCGCCCGCGAAGGTGGCGATGCCGCCGACCGCGAGCGGGCTGAGGGCTCCCGCAGTTCTGGCCGCGCCGGCGCTGATGGTGGCGAGGCGACCGCGGACGCCGATCGGATAGGTGTCCGCGTTCAGCGAACCGTGCACCGGCAGGGTGCTGGACTTGGCGACCCCGACGCCGAACCGGGCGAGAAAGAACAGGAAGGCGTTGGCGGCGAGCCCACACGCGAAAACCATCGCGGAGAACGCGATCCCCGCCCAGGCGATGACCCGGCTGCGGCGGTAGCGGTCGGCGAGCCAGCCCATCGGCAGCGCACCCAGGACCAGGAAGGCACCGGACGCCGCCGAGATGAAGACGATGGCACCGTCGCTCATGCCGAACGCGTCGCGGATGTCGGGCGCCAGGATCCCCAGCGCCGCGGACTCCAACTCGTCCATCGCGGCCAGCGTCGTCAGGGTGAGGAAGGTGGCCGACCCCCCGGCAGCCAGTCCCGCCCGCAGCGACAACTGTTCGTCGCCGACACCGGGGAGCAACTCGTCCGCGAACAGCACCTCACGGGAAGCCTCGGCCTGCCGTCTTTGGCGTTCGGCTTCGGCGTCGATCAGACCGGCCGCCAACCCGGCGGCGGACGGCGCCGGCGGCTCGGCCGCGCCGCTCGGCGCGTTCACCGTCTCGACCCGTGGGGGTACGGCCGGCGGGGGGTGCATTGCAGCATGGCGATCTCCACGAGGAACGTGCCGACGGGATATCAGCGGGCGGCGGGCGGGACTCCGATACGCCGAACCCGGGATGGGAAGAGGGCTTGGCGCGGGAGGGCGGCGCCACGGGTGATCACGGGGTTTGAATCGATTCACGAAGAATGGTTCAGGTGTCGTGCGCGTTAACTGCCGGGCCGTGCCGGGAGCGTAGCCGGAGACGCTTGCGCGCGCTAGTGCCCGTACTTGCACTCTTCTGCGGGTTCTGATCCTGCTTTGGAGAGGAGAGCGGAGCCGGGGCGAAAATTCGTGTAACAAGTACGCTTTCTTCGTGGGCTGCGGGTCGGCCGTATGAGACGGATCCTTGCCAGTGGCTTGATTCGCGACTCGCTCCGGAGTTCCCGGCGGCCCCCAAGACCTCGGCGTCGAGCACCTCGAGACTCGGCCGGGCTGCATGTCCGGCATTCGCGACTGTCCGCCTGCTGCCTGCGGGTTCTGCCCGGCGGTTCGCGTATCGGCTGCGCACCGACGCATGGGATCGGGGCAGGGGCGACGATGCCCTCGGTTGCGGTGCCCGCACGCTCGCTGCGGACGCGGTCGGGGGAGTGCGTCGTGGCTGGTGAAGTGCGGGCCGATTCGGGAGAGCCCGTGATCCGATTGGTCGCCGTGGGTAGAACCGCGCTGCGGTGGCCACGCGCGGACGGCAAGGCCGTCTCCGATCCCCGGTGGGAGACGGCCTTGCCGTGGTGACGGGTTGTCTTCCGGCGCCGTGGGACACGGGCCGAGGTGGAGTCGACGGTGCCCTTGGCGGGGCGCGGGGAAGAATCGGCTGCGGCTGCCCCGGAGGAGCGTGGCTACAGGCGTGCGGTGATGAAGTCCGCAGCGGGGTCGATGTGTCCGGGCTGGGAGTAGGTGACGTGGGCGTTGGCGTCCCAGCCGCCGCCGCAGATCGGGTCGCCGGTCGCGCAGTCGTCGAGGGTGCGCGCCTGGTAGATGCCGGTCACCTGACGGAACAGGAACGGGCCGCGTATGGGGTTGCCATACAGCACGACGGCCTTGACCTTGGGTTCGATCGAGGCGGGGATGACCGCGACGGTCGGGCCGCCGGTGAGAGCGCCGTCGCTGCCGACGCCGATGGCGTTGTCGACCACGTTGGCGCCCTGGGAGTAGCCGGCGAGCACGAACGTCTGGTTCGGGCAGGCGGCGGCCTGGTTCTTGAGATGCCGGACGAGGTCCCAGTTGCCCGCCGAGGCGGACCACGGCTCCAGGCTTGCCGGGTATTTCACCCGGTAGGACGAGATGGTCTTGCCTGAGTTGCGGGTGTTGAGGGCGGTGACCAGCGCGTCGTAGACCGGTTCCGGTCCGCTGTCGGACGGCGTGTTGCTCCCGCTGAGATTGGTCCCGGTCGCGTACGTGACGTCGACGGCGGCACAGGCCGTCGAGGTGTCGGTGACCGAAGCGGAACCGGTGGCGGCCGTGGCCGTGCACACCGTGAGCGCGGCGGCGGTCACGGCAGCAAGGCGGGCGGTGGTGGTGCGGTGTCGTTTCATCGAGGGCCTTCCGGTTGGACGCGCGGCCGCGTGAAGCGGCGGGCGGCGGAGTTAGGGACGCGCGGACGTGCCCGGGAGAGTTGAGACCGTCGGGCACGCAGAATGATGTGATGCACAGCACTGAAGCGCGTTAGTGCCCGTTGTTTTTACCACCGGGTAACGAAGGGTTCAAGGGACACCGGTCAGGTGGAGCGGCGGGCCACGATGTCGAGCGCCAGTTCGGTGAGTTCGTCGCCGCCGGGGACCGGACGCACGCCGAGCCGGTGCAGCACGATGCGGGCCAGCATCGCTCCCGAGGGGCGGCCCACCCCGCGCACGGTGGTCAGCGGGGGGCAGGCGTAGCGTGCCGGGGCGATGTCGTCCGCGCCGATCACGGCCAGCTCGTCCGGGACCCGCACGCCCAGGGTCCAGGCGGCGTGCAGCACAGCCAGGGCCATGTCGTCGTTGAACGCGGCCACGGCCGTGACGCGGTCCTCGGCAAGCCAGTCGCGCAGCACCGGTGTCAGGTCCCCGTCGGCGGGCATGCGGCGTGCCGGCGGGTCGGCCAGGCCCCGAGAGCGGGCGGTCTTCCGCGCGCCTGAGTACCGGCGTTCAGCCATGGCCTGCGACGGGGCGTCCGGAGGGTAGAGGTAGCCGATGCGGGTGTGCCCGCGTTCGGCGAGGTGCCGTGCCTGGACCGCCCCGAGCACTCGACCGGCCGCGTCGCTCGGCGGCGGCGGATCGTCGGGGCCGGGCAGCACCACCCGCGCGCCGCATGCCTTGAACGCCGCGGCGTCCTGGGCGCCGAACGGGACCAGCGCAACCACAGCCACCGGCGCCACCGCCGCGGCCAGGGCAAGCGCCGGCTGTCGGCCGGGTCCGGCGGTGTGGGTGACCAGCATCAGCCCATGCGCCCCCACGGCGCTGTCCAACTCCGCGACCAAGTCCGCGATCACCGGGCTCGGCGGAAAATCCGGCAGGCACAGCAGCACCACGCTGCCTCGCCCGCGCGACAGCGCCTGCGCCGGCCCGTGCGGGGTGTATCCCAGCTGCTCCGCGGCCTCCAGCACCTTCCGCCGCGTCTCCGCCGGGATCGTCTGGTTCGGCGTGTCGTTGAGCACGAAGCTCACTGTCGACCGTGACACCCCAGACGCCCGCGCCACATCCGCGCCTGTCACCCGCGAACCCCGACGACCCACCACGCCACCTCGACCCGTCCCGCCTGCGACCGACCAGCACCAGCTCCACGTCTGCAAACCCTATGGGGAAGGTCGATCGCCGTGTCCTGCTCAACCACACCACTCAGGCTCGGCCATCCCGACTTCGAGGCGAGCCCTACGGGGCGTCGGTGAAGGCGGGGATGCTGCGGTTGACCTGCCGCGTGTCGCGTCGTCGAACGCCCGCCAGAGCGTGAACTCCAGCGACCGGCCGCTCGGCGGCTCGCGTTCGGCCGGGGCGATCGTCTCAGGCCCGTGCCAAGCGATCCGTATGGGGCCGACTCATCGGTCACCCTCCGGGAAACCTTGTCCCGGGTTCGGAGTTCGTGCCTTTGCCGGAGTCCGGGCGGAAACGTTCGCGGCCCCCGCATGGTCGCCGGTCGAACCGTGCGTCTTCGACAGCCTTCGCGTAGCTCATACGTGAATTGCTCTCCCGCGACCCTGGCGTCCGCAAGCACCGCCGGGTACGCTCCCCGCACCACCCCGCCGAAGCGTCAGGAAGACCACGATCCAGGGCGAATGAAACGATTCATGCCAGCCGTGGGCGGAGCCGGGCCCAGGGGCAGTCCCAGGACCAGGAGGGATCTCAGGTGCATGGACGCGACCGAGGCCGCTTGTCGTGCGCTCAAGGGCGCCACCCCGGCGCGCCTGCCCTCCGGAACGCCGGGCCTCTTCCTCGGGTCCTTCCAGAACTCGGGGACCCGACAAGCCAACCTACTTCCAGACCGTCCACGGCGCTCTTCCGGCGCGGCTGTGTCGTACCACCCCGCAACCCAAAAGGTCCCGGATCAACATCTCCTGAACCGTCCGCGCCACAGCCGATCTCCGCTTCGCCGCCACCAGGCCGTGTCAAGCCCGGCGCGAAAGAGAAGCTCGCGCATTTGTTCCGTACAGCGTGTCACCTCTGAGCAAGCCACCTCGGTAGCGGGCCCTGCCCGCGCCCTGCGAAGAAAGCGACAGAGCAATGACGAGCAACCCCCTCCCTCCCTTCGACGCGATGTCGGATCGTGCCGACCGGCGCGGGGTGAGCCGCAGAGGCTTCCTCGGTCTGTCGGCGACGGCCGGTCTCGCGACCGCCGGCGCCCTGTCGACCAGCGCATACGCGACCGGCAGTTCCCCGGCCGGGGGCTCCGCCGGATCGACGTTCCGATCATCCCTGTCCGTCAGCCCGGAAACCGAGGCGGTCCTGGGGCAGTTGGCCCTGACCGACGGC
This sequence comes from Embleya sp. L77, assembly GCF_055557415.1. NCBI lineage: Bacteria > Bacillati > Actinomycetota > Actinomycetes > Kitasatosporales > Streptomycetaceae > Embleya > Embleya sp. L77. The sequence continues at coordinate 64,242 of NZ_CM145710.1, read as the reverse complement.
ACCCGCACGGCGACCACCCCGGAAGCCCTGCAGCGCCTGTACATCGCGCACGGCTCCAGTGAAGTCTTCGCGCGCATGGCCACACGCCGTGTGGCGACGGCCGACCAGGCCGAGCACGGCTTCCGCCGGGTACTCGGCCGAGCCCGCCTGGCCCACAAACTCGGTATGCCGCTCAACGTCGAGCTCGGCCTCTGGGCCGTCTACGGTGACGTCTCCCACCAGCCCGGCCCCGACTTCTCGGACTATCCCCTGATCAGTCTGCCGGGCCCCTGGGAATCGTTGACGCTGAACCAGATGACGGGAGCCCTCCGCACGTACGGTGCCCTGGCCGCCGGCCAACTCCTCGCCACCGGGGCGCGGGTCAACGTCTGGGACTTGGGCAACGAGGTCGAGTTTGGCGTCGCGGGCGTCGCCGTGCGCAGCTTCACCGCGTCCACTCCGTACTGGAGCTACGTGGCACCGGACGCCGTGGACCCGGCGATCGGGCAGATGGACGTGAACACGCTGCTCACCGGGATGTCCGACGCCGACCGGATCGCCTGGCTGCGTGCCCACGTATGGCCGTACACCGGGCGTCTGCTCGCGGCCGTGGCCGAGGGGATCCGCTGGGTCGATCCGCAGGCGAAGTTCAGCACCCACACCAGCGTGATCGCGATGCAGTACCCGGGTTTCGCCGAAGCCTTCTGGCAGGCGATGGCGGACGCCGGGTTCACCGCCCATCAGTTGGGGACGTCGTACTATCCGACCTCGGTGCCTTACGGCGACCAACTGGCGGTGTTCAAAGGCAGCAGCCGGTCACTGCACCGCACGTTCGGCAAGCAGGTCTTCATCGCGGAGGCCGGCTATCCGTCGGGCACCATGTCCCCACCGCTCGAGTGGAACGCCCCCGTCGCCGGCTATCCGTTGACCGTCAACGGCGAGTACGAGTTCTTCCGCGACCTGGTCGCCTGGGGCGTCCAGGACGGTTCTCTGGCCGGAATACGCCCCTGGGCTCCGGACGTCTGCAACACGTTCTGGCAGCCCATGAGCCATTTCACCCCGTCGGGCGGCGCCGCCACCGCGGAGCCCGTCCTGAACGCGATCGCCGACGGGCTGCGGCAGGCGGCCGGCGGTTCGTAGCCGTTCGTGGTGTCGAGTCCCGACCGGGGTGGTGCGCCGATGTCCACGGAACGGCGCACCACCCCGGCCACTGCGTACCGACCGGCACTGTGCCGTGGCCGGCCCGGCGGAGGGTCGTCGGGGCAAGGTCGGACCGCCGACCGTGGTTCTACAGGGGAACGGTGAGGGCGGTGATGCTGTGGGGTGCCAGTGCGATGGTGAGCCTGTGCTCCAGAATCGGGTAGGTGGTCTCGACGGGGGTGATCGCGACATGGGGTCGTCCGTCGAACGTCAGACTGTTGGCCGTATCGAGGTCGGCCGTGAGGACCGTCGCGGCCGCCTGGGCGTCGGCTGAACGAGGCAGGTGAACGCTCGTTTCGACCTCGCTGTCGGTGGTGTTCACCAGCTTGACGAACTGCACGGTCTCCGTCGCGGTGGAGGAGACGAAGACGCCGTCGGCCGCAGTCGTCACTTCGGCCGGCACGATCCGCGTTCCCAGCCGGCCGGCGAAGAGGCGCTGCACCTCGTAGTTCGCGGTGCGCAGCACGGCGTCGGGCGTGAAGTCGATGAGGTTGTGGTCCCAGTTCCGCGTTCCGACGCGATTGAGCAGGGGGGCGTAGGAGGTCATCTCGACCACATCGGAGTTGCGTTCGACACCGGTGAGGAACGCGGCCTCGGCGAGGGCGCTGTGGAAGGTGTTGGGCCCGCTGTCCTTGGGCTTGCCGATCCCCGAGGTGGGCGGGTGCGCGGCATATTCCCCGACGAAGACCGTGGCCTTGCCGCGCGGGTAGGAGTCGTACCGGTCGGTGTTGTCGATGAACCACCTGGGCCCCTTGTAGAAATGCTCGTCGACGATTACGGGGACGTCCAGGCTGCGCGCGTACGCCCACGCGCGGTCGGAGGCCTTGCCGCGGGCAAACGGTCCTGCGCTGAGCACCGTCCGAATCCCGGGAAGGCGCATCTCGACGGCGGCTCGCAGGTCTGCGAACTTTGCCAGATAGTCCTCGCCGTAGTTCTCGTTGCCGATGCACAGGTAGCGCAGCTCGAACGGTTCGGGATGGCCGGCCTGCGCGCGTAGCGCCGCCCACGGGCTGGTCGCCGGATCGCCGGTGGCCCAGTCGACGAGGTCCAGGACGTCCCGGCGCAGCGCGGCGAACTCGTCGCCGTGCCGGTCGAGGGCCTGCTTGCTGCGGAACTGGCAGCTGATCCCGGCCGAGACGACGGGCATGGCCGCGATGCCGAGGTCCTCGCACAGCAGGAAGTATTCGTAGAAGCCGATCTGGTTCGACTGGCTGTAGTCGCCGTCGGGGGTCCGCAGTGCCCACAGGTTGAAGTCGGGAACCCGCTCGTGCAGCGGTCCGACCGTCTTCTTCCAGTCGTAGGCGTTGCCGTCTCCGATGCCTTCGACGATGCACCCACCGGGGAAGCGCATGAACGTCGGATGCAGGTCGCGCAGCGTTTCGACAAGGTCCCGGCGGAACCGCCCCTGCGACCACCGCGGATCGCCGGCGCCCCAGTGGTCGGCGTGCACCAGCGAAACCTCGTCCAGGTCGAGGTGCCCGCTGCCCGTCACGACGATCTGCAGGAACACACGCTCGTCGCGGGACGCCGGCAACTCGGTTCGGACCGCCTGCCAGCCGTTTCCCGCGGGCAGGGTGACCGGCGCCGAGCTGACGACCTGTCCGTTGCCCGAGACCAGGCGCACGTCCAGGCCACCGTCGAACCCGTCCGTGCGTACCCACGCCGAGAACAGCGACCCCACGTCGGCCTTCGCGGTGACCGACGGGTGGAGCGACGAGTCGGAGGGCTGGTAGCCGTGGTTCTCGACGACAGCGCTACCGCCCTGCGGCGTGATCCTCGCGTAGGTGGCTCCCTGCCGAATCGCGTCAACGGTGAGAGCGCGAAGAGATCCCTGCGCCACCCGCCAATGCCTCGTCGGGTCGACGGCGCGACGAGGACGCCGCTTCGTCGTCATCGCGATGAGCTCGTTGTGCAACCGCCGGTTCAGGAAGATGCCCTCGAAGCTGGAGTTGGCGACCATGTTCGCGTTCAGACCGCCGTCGCAGGAGCGATTGAGGTCTTCATAGAACAACCCGAAGAGCGTCGGGCTGACGTCCCTCCTGGCGCGCTCGGGATCCGCCCACACCTGGAATCGCGGTCGGCTCGTGGAAACGGGGTGGGACGGTTCAGTGGACGCGGTCATCGTGGTGCGCCTCTCGGGGGGTCAAGGGGTGAGTGGAGGAAGATTCCGCTTCGGCGTTCGCCTCCGCGACTCGGTGGTCGAGATACCCGGTGGCGTCGGTCATCCTGGGCGAGTGGGGGACGGGAAGAACGCGAATCGCTCCACGGGGTTCCGGCCGGGCACACACATGAGTGTCGATCCAGATGATCCGCATCTTCTCGACCCTGTGAGCGTCTCCTTGCCGTCGGGGCCGCGCGTCACGCGGCACGGACCGTCGTCGTGACCGTGTCGCAACCGGGGGCGGATGCGGTGATCGTGATCTCGCCGGGGCCGGTGGGGCGGACGACGGCGAGGGCTCGGCCTTGGTACGTGCTGTGGATGGTGGCGGCGAAGGTCTGCGTGGTGGTGGGGTTGGCGCTGCCAAAGCCCTGAAGGACCCCCGGGCCGGTGACTTCCACGGTCAGGGGGAGGTCGCGGGCGGTTTGGACAATTCCGTCGGGGTCGGTGAGGGTCAGGGTGATGTACGCGAGGTCGGTCTCGTCGGCGCGGACCTGTGCCCGGTCGGCCGCCGCCTGTAGTTCGACCGTGTCCGCGGGGGTGGTCAGTCGTGTGCGGCCTTGTTCGGTGCCGTTCGTGTAGGCCACGGCGACGAGTTCGCCCGGCTGATAGGTGGTGTCGAACTCGGCCCGGAAGCGGTGGTGTTCACCGGCGGGCGCCGTGCCGAGGGACCGGCCGTCGAGCAGCAGTTCGACCTCGTCGGCGTTGCTGTAGACCTCGACGGTGACCGGAGCGCCCTTGTGGTCGCCCCAATCCCAGCTGGGCGTCGAGTCGGTCCAGGACCACGGTCCCGAGGTGTTCTCCCGCCCGTGGGCGGCCGGGTTCCGGACGGCGATGTACGGGGTGTGGCGCAGGCCGAAGACGGTCTCGCGCCAGTAGGAGGCGGGGCGGCGGTGCCCGGTGATGTCGAGGTCGCCGCACCATGCGGTGAGGAAGCGGAAGGGTGAGGCTTCGGCTGCTGTCGGGTCCTGGTCGGCGTAGGTGACCGCACCGATGCCGGCTTCGCCGAGGTAGTCCCAGCCGGTCCAGGTGAAGTCGCCGATGACGTGGCTGTTGTCCTTGACCAGGCGCCAGTTGGTGTCGATGCGGTTCGGGAACGTTTCGGTGCCGACGATGATCCGGTCGGGGAACAGTTCGCGGTCCGTCTCGTAGCGTTCTTCGAGGTAGTTCATGCCGGCGATGTCGAGGACCGCGAAGGATTCGGCGGTCTTCTTGGTGACCAGTTCGGAGGAGCCGATCCGATTCAGGTGCTCGCCCAGCTGGGCCATGACCGTGTTGACGTCCGAGTTCTCGGCCGCGGCGGCGAGGGACGGGTCGCGGGCGAGGTCGTCCATGACCGAGAACAGGGCGTTGACGCCGTTGGTGATGTAGCGGGTGTCGTCGAGGGAGCGGATCTTCTCGGCCAGTCTGCGGCCCCAGACCGCCCCGGCGGGGCTGCCGACCTCGGGGATCTCGTTGCCGATCGAGTACATGACGACGCTGGGGTGGTTGAGGTCCTTGCGGACCATGGCCTCGACGTCGCGTTCCCACCAGGTGGCGAAGTCGAGCGCGTAGTCGAAGTGCCGCTTGTTCGAGGTCCACATGTCGCACAGCTCGTCCATGACGAGCATGCCGAGTCGGTCGCAGGCGTCCAGCATCGCGCGGCTGAGCGGGTTGTGGGCGCTGCGGATGGCGTTGAACCCGGCGTCCTTGAGCAGTTGCACGCGCCGTTCGTCGGCTCGGGCGATGGTCGCCGCGCCGATGACACCGTTGTCGTGGTGGACGCACGTTCCGCGCAGGTTGATCTGCTCGCCGTTGATCCGGAGGCCGTGCTTCGGGTCGAGCCGCAGCTCGCGGATGCCGAAAGTGACGGTGTCCTCGTCGAGGGTGCCGTCGGCGTCACTCAGCCGGACGGTGGCGGTGTGGAGGTTGGGGTGGTCGACACTCCACAGGGCCGGGTCTTCGAGGTACAGGCGCTGGCGCACGGTGGCCGGCTCACCGGGAAGGACGGTGGCCGTGGTGATGCCGGTCGCGACGATGCGGCCGTCGCCGTCGTGGATCTCGGTCCTCACCTCGACCGTCTGGCGGTTCATGCCGTCGTTCTCGATGACGGTGACGACTGCGGCGATCGCGCCTTCGGTGTCGATGTCGGGGGTGCTCACGCGGACGCCGTCCAGGGCGATGTGGGTCGCCTCGCCGACGATCAGGTGCGTGTCGCGGTGGATGCCCGCGCCGGTGTACCAGCGCGAGTCGTCGTGCGTGCGGCATTCCACGCGGATTTCGTTGTCCGCGGCGTAGTGCAGGTGGTTGTCGGTGCGGATCGCGAAGGTCGAGTAGCCGTAGGGGCGTTGGCCTGCGAACTCACCGTTGATGTAGACCATCGCGTCGCGCAGGACGCCCTCGAACTCGATCGTCACACGTTTGCCGCGGTAGTCGTCCGGCACGTACAGCGTCTTTCGGTACTCGTACACGCCGCCGGGAAAGAAGCCGGACGAGCGGCCGTTGACCGCCTCCGGGTCGCGTTCGAGGGCGATGGTCGCATCGTGCGGCAGGGTCACCGGTGTCCACGGCATGTTGAAGTAGGACGCCGCCTCGAAAGGAACGGCTTTGGGGCGAAACTCCCAGCCCTGGTTGAACAGCGTACGAATCACGGTCTGGCCTTCTTCGAGGTCCGGCGCCCGGGAGCGCCGGTGTGGTGAGCGGGTCGTTCGGTCGCGTGGGTGTTGGGTCAGCCCGCGAAGCGGAGTTGCGGGAGGCCCTGTCCGATCCCACTCGTCACCAGCAGCGAGCCGGCGAGCGGGTGGGGTGTGGACAGCCCGGTGCGGGCGGTGGTGATGTACAGGTCGGTGAGGGTGCTGCCGCCGAACGCGCATGCGGTGGGTCGCTGCACCGGCAGATCGATCACCCGGTCGAGGCGCCCGTCGGGGGTGTAGCGGCGCACAGCGGCGCCGTCCCACAGGGCGACCCACACGGCGCCGTCCGCGTCGACGGTGATGCCGTCGGGCCAGCCCGCGCCGGGTTCGATCTCCACCCGGCGACGCCGGTTTCTCACGTGGCCATCGGTGTAGGTGAACACATCGATGCATCGCGTGGGGGTGTCGACGTAGTACATCAGGCGGTGGTCCGGGCTCCAGGCGATGCCGTTGCTCACGGTGACGTCGTCCAGGACCGGGTTCGCCGTGCCGTCGGGGCCGATCCGGGTCAGGGTGCCACCGCCTGGGGCTTCGTCGTAACGCATTGTGCCGACCCACAGCGCGCCGTCCGGCGCGACGGCGGCGTCGTTGCTGCGGCGGCCCGGCACCGGGTCGTGGTGCAGCCAGGTGAAATCGCCCGCCACGTTGTACAGTCCGACGCCGTCGCGGAGGTTGACCACCAGTCCGCCGACGCTGCGGGGCTTGGCTGCCCCGACGTGTTGATCGGTGGCCAGTACGCTTCGGTCGTCGGTGGACGGGTCGAAGGTGTGCACGCGGAAGCCGAGGATGTCGACCCAGATCAGTGTGCCTTCGGTGGCGTCCCAGGTCGCGCCCTCACCCAGTTCGGCGTCGTCGGCGACGGCCTCGTCGACAGTCGTCGTGGTCATGGTGCGGCCTTTCGGTGTCCGAGCCGAGTGGAGAGTTCCGCCGCGCCGGAGGCGGCGAGTTCCTCCAACTGCGTGCGCCGGTCCGGGTTCCAGCGGATGCCGGGGACCGAGATGGACAGCGCCGCGACGACCTGTCCGGTGCGGTCGCGTACCGGCGCGGCCACGCACGACGCGTCGAGGTTGGATTCGCTCTCCTCGACCGCGCAGTCTCGATCCCGCGTGCGGGCAAGGGTGGCGTCCAGAGTTTCGGTGTCGGTGATGCTGTTGGCGGTCATGGCCTCGAGCACGGTGCCGTGGGGGATTCGGGCGCGCAGTTCGTCCTCGGGTAGGGAGGCGAGGAGCATCTTGCCGACGGCGGTGCAGTGCGCGGGCAGACGGCGTCCGGCCGCGGAGACCAGGCGCACGGCCTGGGTGGAGTCGACCTTGGCGACGTAGATGACGTCGCGGTCCTCCAGGATCGCGACGTGCACGGTCTCCTGGCATTTCTCCGCGACCCGTCGGGCCACCTGCCGTCCCTCGGCTGCCAGGTCGAGTTGCTCGGCGTACCGGCTGCCCAATTGGTAGAGGCGGACCCCCAGGCGGTACCCGTCCCGTTGATCCCGGACGAGACAGTTGCGGGCGACCAGCGTCGCCAACAGTTCGTGCACGGTGGTGCGCGGGAGCCTCAGTTCGCGCGCGATGTCCGGGGCGGTCAGCGTCGCGTCCCGATCCAGGAAGAGTTCCAGGATGTCGAATGCCCTGGTGACTGCGGGCACGAGTCGTTTCACGGTCGGGTACCTCCTGCGGTGTCGTCGGGTTGTTCCCGCCGGATGGAGGCGACGATCACCGAGCCGAGACCGGGATCGTCCGGGGCAAGGGAAAACGCCGGAGTTCACCGGGCAAGCGGGAGCCCAACGGGGACATGCCGCCGGCGGCGCCGTGGCGCTCCAGCAGGTCGAGGACAAGACGGCCGCGACGGACGCGTTCGCGGGACGCGGCCAGGACGGTCTCGCGCAGGTGTGCGCCGGACGGGTACAGCGCAGGCGCCTTGGACAGGCCGAACTTCAGGTACAGCGGCGCGCCGCGGCGGATGAGTTCGGCGGCGTCGTACATGCGTACGTACCCACCGAGGTCGTCGGGGGCCTCGATGTAGAGGTCCATCGGTGCGCGGCTGACGCGGCGGATCTCGGTGAGGTGCTGCAGGGTCAGGTCGGAGGGGATGTTGATCGAGTCCGCCCCGAGTTGCTCGAACACCGCGTACGAGGCCGGGTTGACCGGGCCGATGAGCGCGGAGACCTTGAGTGTCGTCTCCGCCGGCAGGACGCCGGTCGCGCGCAGACGGTGCAGCGTCCACAGCACACCCTCGTCGGCGACGAGCAGACACCGGACACCCAACTCGGTTGCACGGACGGTGTCTTCGACGCACGCGGCGAGCGCGTCGTGGCCGCGGGCACGAAGGCCGGCTCCGCCCGAGGGGGTTCTGGTGCCGGCGCCGATGTCCCAGGTGCCGCGCGGTCCGGTGAACAGGCACAGCTCGATGTGCTGCTCGGTGCACGCGTCGACCATTTCGGTGATCTCGGCGTCGGTGAGCATCCAGACGCCGCTGCCTTGGCTGACGCGGTGGACGGGCACGTCCAGCCTGTCGGCTTCGGCCAGGACGACGGCGAGTGCCTCGGGGCCCTCGACCGAGGGGACCTCGGTGCGCCATGTGCCCCCGTCGGGGAACGCGTGCGCGGAGGCGTCGGCGGGTTGCGGGGTCGGTGCGGCCAGACCGAGCGACGCGAGCGCCCGCTCGCCGGGACGCCGGGACACCGCGGGTTCGGCGGGAGTGGACAACGGGACTCCTTGCAGGTGGTGGTGATGTCGCCGAGCGGGTCGCGACTGTCGCGAGTGGCGGGGCTTCGGTGTCAAAGGGCCTCGGGATGCGGGTGCAGCAGCACCTTGCCGACGCTTCGATCGGAGCCGCCGACCAGTTCGACCGCGCGCTCGAACTCCGCCAAAGGCAGCCGGTGGGTGATCAGCGGGAGCGGGTCCAGCAGACCTGCGGCGAATGCGCGCACCGCGTGCGTCCACGTGGCCGGGGCGGCGCCGAAGACGGTGCGCACCTCCAATTGGCGGACCACCAGGTCGGTCGGGTCCAGCCCCGCCGCGCCGGGTGCGGGGATTCCGGTGAGCACCAGCCGCCCGCCACGACGCAACAGGGACGCGGCGACGCGGGCGCTGTCGGCCGCACCGGCCGCCTCGACGACGACGTCGAGGTCGCCCGTGCCGTCGAGACGGTCGACGGTGCGGTACGCCGTGGCGCCGCACCTGCGCGCGAGGAGGCCTCCTTCGGGGTGTTTCCCGACGACGGTCAACTCCGCAGGGGAGGAGGCGGCGAGGAATTGTGCGGCCAGCAATCCGAGAGCGCCCGTCCCGACGACCGCGACGCGGTCACCGGGACGCACATCGGCCCGCAGCGCGGCCGCCGCCGCACACGCCGCAGGTTCCAGCAGCGCGGCGGCCGTCAGGTCGGCGTCGTCCGGCAGCAGGTGGAGGAGCCGGGCCGGCAGGGTGAGGGTGGGGGCCATCGCGCCGGGCAGGGTGAAGCCGGTCTCCTCGTATCCCGCACCGCACAACGTGCTCTCGCCCGCGCGACACCGGTCGCAGATCCGGCAGTTGCGGAAGCCCTCGCCGACGACCTTGCGTTCGATCAGCGCCTCCGGCACACCGTCGCCGACCGCCTCGACGGTGCCGGACCACTCGTGTCCGGGCGTCAGCGGATAGCGCACGAAGCCCTTCGCGCGCGTGCCCCGCCACACCTCGCGGTCGCTGCCACAGATGCCCACCGCGTGCACGCGCACCCGCGCCTGGCCCGGCCCCGGCGACGCCGGGACGTGCGTCACCAGACGGACCGTGCCGGGGCGATCCACGACAAGCGCTTGGGCGCCGGTCATCGAACCGCCTCCGGGTCGCGCTTCTCCCAGCCGTCGGCGAACAGATCGAAGTGCGCCTTCTGCTGGGGGAATTCGGCGGCCGCGTCGGCGTCGAACTCCACGCCGAGGCCCGGTGCGTCGCTGATCTCGAAGTAGCCGTCGACGACCTGGGGAGCGCCCTTGACCACGGCCTTGATCTCGGCGTCGGCGAAGTCGTTGAAGTGCTCCAGTACCTTGAAGTTCGGCGTGGAGAAACCGACCTGCAGCGACGCTGCGGTCAGCACCGAGCCGCCGACGTTGTGCGGAGCGACCAGCATGTAGTGCGTCTCGGCCGCCGCCGCGACCTTGCGGGTCTCCGCGATGCCACCGATGTGCCCGAGGTCGGGCTGGACGATGTCGACGGCCTGGGACTCGAACAGTTCGCGAAACTCGATGCGGTCGTGGATGCGCTCACCGGTCGCGATCGGCAGGTCAACCTTGGCGGCGACCTTGGCGAGCGCCTTCAGATTCTCCGGCGGCACGGGCTCCTCGACCCACGCGGGACGAAACGGCGCCATGTCGTGCGCCAGGCGCACCGCGGTGGACGGGCTGAACCGGCCGTGCATCTCCAACATGAGCTCGGCGTCCGGGCCGATCGCGTCGCGCACCGCCTCGATCAACGAGACCGCGTACAGACCTTCCTCGTGCGTGAGCTCGAACCGCCCCGCGCCGAAGGGGTCGATCTTCAGCGCCCGATAGCCGCTCTCGACCACCCGGCGCGCCGCCTGCGCATACGCGTCCGGGGTGCGTTCGGTGGTGTACCAGCCGTTGGCGTAGGCCTTGACCTTGTCGGTGACCTTGCCGCCGAGCAGTTGCCACACCGGCACGCCGAGCGCCTTGCCCTTGATGTCCCAGCACGCCATCTCGACGCAGGCGATGCCGGACATGACGATCTCGCCGGCGCGGCCGTAGTCGCCGTACTTCATCCGGCGGACCAGATCCTCGGTCGCGAACGGGTCGGAGCCGAGGACGTGGTTGACCTTCGCCTCGTGCAGGTAGCCGAGCAGCGCGTCGGTGTGGCCGAGCATGCGGGTTTCGCCGACGCCGGTCAGGCCCTCATCGGTGTGGACGAGCACATAGGTCAGGTTCCGCCACGGCGTGCCGACGACGTGTGTATCAACCCGCGTGATCCGCAAGACGGGCTCCTTACCGAGAAGTCTCGTTCGAAATATCGTACGTCGTTCACAAATACGGACGCGGTTGACGGTATGGACGGCCGGATGGGGTGTCAAGCCCCGGCTCTTCGTGGTTGACCGCATCGGCGAGCGCGCCTATCGTCAACCGCGTTCGCATTTGTGAACGACGTACGATATTTCGAACAAGGAGTTGTGGGCCCGTGTCAGGTGTGCCCGTCTGGAGTGTCGACCCGCGAACCGGCGAGCAGCGCCACCAGGTCTCGGTGGAAGCAACAGCGGCGGACGTCGACGCCGCGGCGCGTGCGGCCCACGCCGTCCGCGACGCGTTGGCGGACCGCACCGTGCGCGCGGCCCTCCTGCGCACCGCCTCGCAGGAGTTGGAGGCCGACCACGACGCCCTGGTCGCGGCGGCGGACACCGAAACCGCGCTCGGTATCTCCCGGCTCACCGGCGAACTGGCCCGCACCTGCACGCAGTTGCGGGCATTCGCCGACATCGTCGATGCCGGCGCGTTCCTCGACATCGTCGTCAACCACCCCGACCCCGACATCATCCCCCCGGTCCCCGATCTGCGCCGCTACAAGATCCCGATCGGCGTCGTCGCGGTCTACTCCGCGTCCAATTTCCCCTTCGCGTTCTCCGTGGCCGGCGGCGACACCGCCAGCGCCCTGGCAGCCGGCTGCCCAGTGGTGGTCAAGGCACACCCCGACCACCCCGCCACCTCCGAACTCGCCGGACAGGCGCTGCGCCGGGCCGCCTCCCGCAACGGGCTGCCCGAGACCGTGGTGCAGGTCGTCCACGGCTTCGACGCCGGCGTCCACCTGATCCGCCACCCCCTCGTCGCCGCCGCCGGCTTCACCGGATCCCTGCGCGGCGGACGGGCGTTGTACGACGCCGCCGCGGCTCGCCCCGTACCGATCCCCTTCCACGGCGAACTCGGCTCCCTCAACCCCGTCGTCATCACCGCCGACGCGGCCGCCGAACGCGCCGAGGAGATCGGAAGCACGCTGGCGGCTTCGGTGACCCTCGGTCACGGCCAGTTCTGCGTCAAACCCGGACTCGCCCTCGTCCCTACGGGAGAGCCCGGTGACCGGCTGGTGGAGGCGCTGGCCGCAGCCCTGGAAAAGACCGCCAGCGCCGTCCTCCTCGACCACCGCATGCGCGACGCCTACCTCAGCGGCATGGAGCAGCGCGCCGCACTGCCCGAAGTCGACTCTCCCGTCGCCGCCGGCCCTGACGGCGACCACGCAGTCCGCGCTGGCCTGCTCACGGTGTCCGCCTCGCTCCTCGCCGAAGGAAACGGGGACGCGCATCACCTGCTGCTCGAGGAATGCTTCGGTCCCGCCATCGTGGTGGCCCGCTACGTCGGGCTCGACGAGGCATATGCGGTGCTGGATCGCCTGCCGGGAAACCTGACCGCCACACTTCAGGTCTCCGCTCCCGAGACGGAGGACCACGGCACCGCGGCCCTGCTCGCCCGCCTGACCGGCCTCGCCGGACGGGTCGTGGTCAACGCCTGGCCCACCGGCGTCGCGGTCGCCCCCGCACAACACCACGGCGGCCCCTACCCGGCCACCACCTCCACCTCCACCTCGGTCGGCGCCACCGCCATCGAACGCTGGCTCCGCCCCGTCGCCTACCAGAACACCCCCCAAGCCCTGCTGCCACCGGAACTCCGCGACGCCAACCCACTGAGTCTGCCGCGCAACGTCGACGGGCGCCCCGAGAACTGCGTGCACAGGAGGACTAGCTTTGGTTAGGACATAGAACCCAACTGTGCAAGGTTTTGTGGGGCGAACGATGCTCTGCCTTGGCGTCGCCGTGCATCGTTCCGGGGCCGTGGCGTTGCGCATCCTGTCGGTGCACCCCTTGTATTGCGTATCCCATACGCAAAGATGTGGGGTCATGCCGCGTCGCTCGGGTGTCGTCGCTGCCGGCGGCGGGTCGGCGCCCTGTGTGTGCCGGGCTCGGGCCGGGACCGGCGGCCGGGTGACGTTGCTCGGAACAAGCGAGGGGAAGATGCGGTGAGCGTGCGGCAATGGGACCTGTACGAGGTTGTCCTGCTGGGGCCTGGGCGCGGCGCGGCAACCCCTTCGACGAGGTGGATCTGTCCGCACGGTTCACTCTTGGTGAGCACCAGGTGGAGGTGGCCGGCTTCTACGACGGCGAGGGGACGTACCGGGTGCGGTTCATGCCCGACCGCCCGGGGGTCTGGGCGTACGAGACGTCCAGCAACGCACCGGAACTCGACGGCCGCGCGGGCGGCTTCGAGTGCATCGGCCCGCGCTCCGGCAGCCACGGTCCGGTCCGGGTACACAACACGTACCATTTCGCGTACGCCGACGGCACGCCTTTCAAGCCCGTGGGAACCACCGCGTACGCCTGGACGCATCAGGGTGCGGAACTGGCCGCGCAGACCTTGACCACGCTGGCGGCGTCGCCGTTCAACAAGGTCCGTTTCTGCGTCTTCCCGAAGTACTACGCGTACAACCGCAACGAGCCCGAGCGGTACCCCTTCGTCGGCACGCCCCGACGGGATGGGACTTTTCCCGCTTCGATCCCGCGTTCTTCCGCGACTTCGAACACCGGGTGGGCCAACTGCGCGACCTGGGCATCGAGGCCGACGTCATCTTGTTCCACCCCTACGACGAAAGCCGCTGGGGCTTCGACCGGATGGACGCCGACACCGACGAACGCTACCTGCGGTACGTGGTGACGCGGCTGTCCGATAACCTGTGGTGGTCGATCGCGAACGAGTTCGACCTGATGACGCTTCCCTGGTTCGGCGGCGTCAAGACCGAGCACGACTTCGACCGCGCGTTCCAAGTGGTCCGGGACAGCGACCCGTACGGGCATTTGCGGTCCATCCACAACTTCGGCGCGTTTTACGACCACAACAAACCCTGGGTGACGCATGCCAGCATCCAAAAGGGCGCCGCGGTCGAAGCGGCCGGGCGCGCGGTGCTGTACCGCGACGTCTACCGCAAGCCGATCGTCTTCGACGAGGTTCAGTACGAAGGGAACCTCCCCGAGGCCTGGGGCCGCATCGACGCCGAAGAACTCGTCCATCGGTTCTGGCACGGCACTCTCGCCGGCACCTATGTCAGCCACGGCGAGACGTACGCACACCCGCACGACATCGTGTGGTGGTCCAAGGGCGGCGTACTGCACGGCGAGAGTCCGGCGCGGATCCGCTTCCTCAAAGAAGTCATCGACACCGCGCCGCCCGCAGGACTGGACCCGCTGCCGTACGTGGCCAACCCCGACGGCATCGCCGGCACCTGGCCCGACTACTTCCTGCTCTACCTCGGCCGCGACACTCCCGTGGAATGGCGCTTTGCCATCCCTCTCTTCCCTGCCGACGCCCACGTCCCCCAGCCCATCCACGACGGCATGACCTTCCGCGTCGAAATCCTCGACACCTGGAACATGACCGTCACCCCCGTCGACCCGCTCTTCACCGCAGCCGTCGACGCCGACAACGCCATCGCGTACGCCCGAGGCAATGCCACCGTGAAGCTCCCAGACACCCCCTACCTCGCCCTACGCATCCAACGCATCCAACGCATCCCAGACTGAGACAGTCGTTCCCTGCGCGGCAGGCAGCACGTAAACGGTGCCGCCGAGCTGTGGCCCGCACTGCGAAGCTCCGGTGCCGGGATGCCGAAGTTGGTTACTGAGGTTTCCGTTGTGATGTCGCTTGGTTGGATTTCATTTCCTGGGTCGGATGACAAGTCCGGTTTCGGCGAGACAGCCGTCGATGAGGTGGGGCCGCCGTTGGATGTGGCGGAGGCCGTGTCTGATCGTGCGGACCAGGTGGTCGGCGTCGGTGAAGGCGGCGTTCCCGGTGAAGCCGCGACGGATCAGGGACCAGATCCCCTCCACCGGGTTCAGGTCCGGCGCGTAACTCGGCAATTGTCGGATCGTCAACCAGTCGTGCTCGGCGGCGTACTCCCGCATCCCGGAGGCGAGATGGGTGTTGAGGTTGTCCCGGATCAAAACGATCGGACCACCCAACTGCAGGTGCGCGCGCACCACCAGGTCGCGGTAGTCCGTCCAGGCGAAGCTCCTGCGTTCTCCTTGGCGACGGGTGTGCAGACGGGGTCGGTAGATCAGTCTGGGGCGTTCGCCCGGTTTGTAGCAGGCCAGGGCGGCGATCGAGACCCGTCCGCGGGAGCCGCCCCGCACCCTCACCACCGGTGTGGTCCCGCGTCGTCCCCAGGTGCGCGTTCGCGGCGGCGTCATCGACATCCCGGCCTCGTCCTCGAAGACGATCCACGCGTCGAGCGCCGCCGCGGTGCTTCCACCGACGGCCACGTCTCCCGAACCCAACCCCGCACCGCGTCCTCGTCCCGCTCCACCGCCCGCCGCGCGGGCTGTTGACACGACCACCCGGCCCGCCGCAGCACATCCCACACCCCGTGGATCGAGTACGTCACCCCGAAACGACGCCGGATCACCGCCCGCACCCGCACCAACGTCCAACGCTGATCCTCCCAACCATGGGCCCTCGGACCCTTGTCCAACTCCTCTTCCAACGCGGCCACCTGCGACGGATCCAGCCTGGGCAGCGACGCCGGGCCGGCGGACCGCAACCCCCGAACTCCCGTCTCACGCCAGGCACGACGCCACCGCTCCACCGACCGACGCGCCACCCGTAACTCCGACGCGATCACCGCGTTGGACTCACCCCGCCCGAACCGATCGGCGGCATCCAAACAAGACCGGCGCCCGTTACTACGACCCCACGGTGGGCCGCTTCACCCAGTCCGACCCCGCGGGCCGCGAGGCCAACGGGTACGCCTACGCGGCGGGCGATCCGATCAACCGGGCCGACCCGACCGGAACGTGGTCGCTCAAGATCGGAGGGGAAGCCTGCTTCGGCGTCTGCGTCGGCTTGAGCGCCTCCGTGGACCATCGCGGCAAGGTCGGCGTCACTCCGAGTCTGGGAATCGGCCTGCCGGGAGCGAGCGCCGGAGTGGAGGGTTCGACGGGCAACGTGAGCGACGGCTGGGGAGCCGGCGGCAAGTGCTCGGCGGGCCCGGCGAGCGCCTCCGCCTCGAACAGTGGCAGTTGGTCGTACGGCGGCGCGTTCGGCACCAAGGCGAGCACCCCGTACTGCGGAATAAGCGTCGAATACACAAAGGTCATCGATTAGCCTCGGGAGGACCCCCGTGGACGTCGCGACCACCTTGACCCGGGACGGGGACGGAATGCTCCTCGCCGGCCGTCAGGGACCAGGATGGCTCCTGATCGTCTTTCTGATCGCGTGGGTGGTTGCCGCGGCCGTCGTGATTCCGCTGTATCTGCGGTATCGCCGCCGCAACCGGTCGCAGGGGTAGGCATGATAATCGTCTTCGGCCTCATGGCGTGCGTATTCGGGATCGGGCTGGCCTGGCTCGGACCCCGACTGGGCACCGATGCGGCACGATCCTCTCGTGGCCTGTCCGTCCGCAGGAGCAGATTCACGTTCGTGGCCACTGGCGTGATTCTGTTCGTCGTCGGCGTCTTCGCGGTCGTGGGCCGACTGGTCTGACCGCTCCTCCCGCCCGGCACGTGGACGAACCGGTCCACGTGCCGGGCCCGGTCGAAGACGGCGCGCTCGCTGCACGTGCCCACGCCCGGACGCGGATACGAAGAGAGGTGGGCCCGGCACGACGACATGCGCGCCCGCCTGTCCCGCGCACGGACGGCTCTTCCGCCGCGGGCGCCGGGATCGTCGAAACCAGGGTCTGATTCGGGTTCTCCTCGGCCGTCGGTTCGACCGACGACCCCTGCATGCGCCGCATCATCCGGTCGCTACACCCGGGCCGCGCCCGGGAGTTGTTCGACGGCCCCCACGCCGGCGCCCCCGAACGCGGTCCGGCGCCGTGACGTCCCTGGTCGACCTCACCCTCACACCCGAACACCGACGCGGCCACGGCGCCCTCTTCGGCGGCTTGAACAGCGGCCGGATCGGCGAGGAACGCCTGCGGACCGTCCTGGCCGGTCTGCCGCTGCCCAGATGCGCGGACGGCCGGATCGTCCTCGCCGTCGATGTCAGCCCGTGGCTGCGCTCGGACGCGCTCCCACCAGCGCGGAACGCCTGTTCTGCCACGTCGAGGGGCGGGCGAGGAGCAGAGGTCCGGGGTGATCCCGGGTTGGCCGTACTCGTTCGTTGCCGCGTCGGAATCCGGACGCACCTCCTGGACCGCAATCCCAGACGTCGTCCGCCTGGGACCCGCGCACGACGCAACGGCCGTGACCGCGAACCAACTCCGTTCCGTGGTGAGCAGGTTGACGAAGTCGGGTCACTGGAACGAGGGTGACCTGGACATCGTCGTCGTCATGGACGCCGGCTACGACGCGACCCGTCTGGCGTTCGTCCCGGCGTGCCCGTCGGGATCCTGGGCCGGATCCGCTCGGATCGGGTGATGCTCCACCCGAGACCGCCCCGCCTGCCGGGCACCAACGGCCGCCCGCCCAAACACGGACCCGTGTTCGCGCTCGACAGACCCGAAACCTTTCCGCTCCGACCCGTTCGACCGTCACCGAGACCACCCGCTACGGGCCGGGACCAGTCCCGACGACGGGCGAAAGCCCCGTCCTGAGACGGCGGCGGCTCCGTCGACCGGGGGCGTTCCCCTGCCGCGCGGCAAGGAGCAAACGGTGCTTTATCAGATTTCCTGACCCCAATGCTGTCCAATATGCGCTGCTCGAGAACGGCATCAAGACAGGTCTCGGCTGCTTCCGGCCGAAGCGGCCGAGGGTTCTATTTCCGGGAGGAGTGGTCGACTAGCTTGTTGGAGCCCTGAAGAGACGGGCTATCCACTAACGAGTCGGGAATGGTATGCGCAGAATAGCGATTCTTTTGTCCGTAGCGCTTTCAATAGCGTTCTTACCGTGGTCCGCTAACGCCGGGGAGGGGAGTGCTGCACGCACAGAACCTTTGACGGCCCCTCCCTCGATGCCGCCGGCCACTGCTGCGCCCGTCCCGGCAACGACCCCCGCCCCCACCCACGACACATGTCCGGCGGCTCGACTCGCGTCGATGCAGTCCCCGGACCAGCGGGCGTCATGCATCACCACGGTCGCCCCCACGAGCCGTGCCGCCAAGGAAGCCGGGCGTCAGGCATTTGCACAGGCACGGGGGGCCGGGACCCTGGCGCCTGTCGCCCCTCCGGCGTGGTGTGCGGAAGATGCCTACATGAACGGGCAATGGTGGTTCTATCGCACCCAGGCATGCCGAACCTGGGGAGTCGCGGTCACCTATTTCTTGAATTCGGTCCCGCAAGGCACGGTCACGTCCACGATCACCGAGTATCTGTACACGGACACGGGCGCAGGTCCGGTCTTTGTGTCACAGATCGGAGTCATGCCCTACCTTGAGGTCGGCACGCTTCCTCCCGGCAGGCAGGTGACGAAGACGCTCACCTGCAAGCAACTCTGTTCCGTCACGAATGGGACGGCCACCCATCCGGAGGTGTTGTTCCAGTCTGCGGTCAGCGACGGCGGTCTCGTGGCCAACCCTCCTGCGGGCACCGTCCATTTCACAACCGCCACGAACTCCCTCACGTGGAGCGCACCCGGCTTTCCCTCCACCAATCCCGTCCGCTCCGAAAGCCCGGATATCCGATGCGATAGGGCGCTGCCGGGGAACAATAATACGGCTGCGTGCGTATTTCCCACCGGTCCTGCAAGTGTTGAATACAAATACTCGGATCCCGAGCACTGGGAGGCCGCCCAGCATATAGGTTGGGCGCTTTGGTCCGGGCTTCCGGGGGGTGCGGGCAGCGGTACCAGCCTGCAGCGCCTCAGGGATCCGTCGCAAAGCACCAACAACGGTAATCGAGCGTGCCCGAGCGGCGATCCATATCCCCGCCCGCCCGGCTACACCTGTGACGAATACCCCTTCCGATCCACTGAACAAGGCGCCTGGACTTCCGCGCCGCCTCCGGCGACATCTCCGGCCCGAACGTTCGGGTTCTGTCAATTGTCCTGGCCGAACACACAGCTCGTGACCGCGGCCACGGGGCCTGCGGGGCCCACGGGCTACAGTCGATGCAATGTAAACGCGAATCACAACACCAAGGCCGGGCAAATCCTACTGGACTTCTATCGAGTCCAGCGGATTCTTCCCGGTGATTGGTTCACCGTGTGGGTGCATTGAGGAGGGCTCATGACCGACACGCAGGACACCCGGCAGGGATGGGTGAGGGTCGCATATCACCAATTCTTCCTCACATCCGACGGCGACATCCCCACGATGTCGTCCGGCCCATCGAGCAACGGCTTGGTGAGAGGCGAGAACGGCGCGGTGGTGATTTCCACCGGGATCCACACGGGCGGCGTTCACGTGACGCTCCAGCCGGGCGACCGCGAACCAGTCCCCGATACCGGCGACTGGGAAGACGTCGCGGAGACGAGCGTGCTCGTCTCCGGTGAACTCCTGGTGGCCCCGGGAGAACCAATCGAAACCGACCTGCGATCGAATCTCGCCACAGCAGGCCCCGGCGTGTACCGCATCCGGGTACACGCCACGGGACGCATGTTCGACTACGACGGAAGCATGGCCCATTCCCGGGAGAGATATCTGATCCAGGCATGGCCGGCGCCCATGGGTGAGGACGTTTCGCTGCGACTCGGGCACGAGTACGCGAGGCAAACGGGAGTGGGTGGAACTCCGGTGCCGGAGCCACCACTGGCGACTCTCCCTCCCGGACCACCGATGACCCGCGAGCCACCTGCGACTTTCAGCCGACCCACTCGGTAGGCGCGGCGTCTCTCAACCATCAAACGTCCCTCGGCGTCGCCTTCGAGTGACAACCGGGCTCGTTCACGCGGATCCCGACGGCGGCTGACACCGCCTGAAGCATCATCCCTTGAGGGGGCGGGGGACCAAGTCCCCCCGCCCCCTCTTCCATGCCAGCCTGAACGCGGTTCGTCTGGAACGCGCGCCGAGCGGCCTTCCGCCACCTCGATGACGACCCACTCCTCGGACTTGAGCTGCCTCAACCCAGGAGCAGCGAAGCCACCTTTACCGATCCCAGACCTTTCTCCCGGATGACTCTGGAGGGGAATAGTGCAGGGGCGGGAAATCTCCTCCCGCCACTTCGGGATCCCCCGCCTGCTCCCACAGCTCGGCCGGCAACGTCAACGCGTGTATGTCCATGGAGCCGTTCGGGTTCGGTTCAAGCTGGAGTGGGGTTGGCGGCCAGCCACGTCTGAAGCTCGCGGTGACGGAACTGATATGCGGTACCCGCGATTCTCAATAGACCGGCGTCGGTGGCCCAATCACAGAACCTGCCCAGTCGCCACGGCAGTTGCGGGGTGCCCCTGGCACACCAGACGATGAATGTGAGTGTGCGGTGTGGTGTCAGCGGGTTTGGTGACAGCGGTTCCGGTTTTGGTTTCCCCTTGTTGAGCTGGGCTTTGTCCGGCTGACCGCAGGGTTCTTGGCTGTCACGGGATGACGAAGTGGCTGTCACGGTCTGCGAGACGGCGCTACTGAGTCTTTCTGGTTAGGGTGACGTCACGGCGTGTCCAGGGTGAGCCCGGTCTGGGCGATGAAGCCGTTGAGGAGTGCGGGTCGGTATTGCATGCGTCTGAGGCGTGTGCGTGCCAGGCCAGCGAGTTCGTCGGTGGTGCAGGCTGCGAGGTTGCCCAGACTGCGTTTCAGGTGGGCCCAGACCCCCTCGGCAGGGTTGAGGTCCGGGGCGTACGTCGGGAAGCGGAAGACGGTCAGCCACTCCCGCGCCTCGATCAGCTCCCGCATGGCGGCGTCGACATGATGGGTGTAGTTGTCCCACACCAGCACAATGGGCCCGCCGAGCTGTTGGTGGGCCGCGTCCAGCAAGGCGGCGAAGTCCTTCTCACGGAACCCCTTCGGATCGCCCTTGCGGCCCCGGTGCACCCGCATCCGGTAGATCAGCCGGGTCCGCCGACCGGGCCTGCAACACACCATGCCCGCCATGGAGATACGTCCGGAGCCCTTGGCGGACACCTCCACGACGGGCGGGTGGCCCCGCCGGGACCAGGTGCGCGCCCTGGGCGGGCGCAACGTCTGGCCGGCCTCGTCCGCGAAGCACAGCCAGGCGCCCTGGTCCCTCACCGTCTTTCCACGCGCGGCCACGTCTCCTTCACCCACGTCGCGACCGCGTCCTCGTCGCGTTCGGCCGCACGGCGCCGGGGCATCTGCGGGGTCCAGCCCATCTGCCGCAGGATCCGCCAGGTCTGCGGAACGCTGAACCGCACGTGGAACCGGCGGGCGATCACGACCGCCACCCGCTGGACCGTCCAGCGCTGGTCCTCGACCCAGCCGTGCGCGGCCGGGCCACGCGCCAACTCCGCATCCAGCCACGCCCGCCAGCCCGGTCTCATCCGCGAGGACCTGCCCGGCGGCCCCTTGGACCGCAACGCCTCCGGGCCTCCGCTCCGCCAGTCGGCGTGCCAGGCGTACGCGGACTTGCGGGAGACCCGCAGCCGCCGGGCAACCTCCGGCGGCGCGACCCCCTGGGCGAATAACTCGGCGGCCTCGAACCGCACTTGCTCCCGCTGGGCCCGCTGCTTCGCGGTCAGGCCGCCCCCGTCGGAATACCGCATAACAAGGACATACACCCACCACCACGCTGATCGTCACCCCCATCCGAAAGACTCATTAGCCAGGCCAGGTGAGCACCGAATCTCCCTGACCAGACGCGGCGGCCCACTCGGCAATCCGAGTGGGCCGCCGCGTCGGGCAGGGGGGCCGGCGACAGCACCGGCGGGTTGCCCGGCAGGACGAACGCCTCCGGGGCCACGCCGCCGGTGACACCTGGGAAGCCGTCCTCGGATGGGACGGCGACACCCCCGGTCGGCTACGTGTACGACAGCGGCGTACCCGCCTGAACGCAGCGCTTCTCGGGGGTTGAGGAACCCCGACCGGCGACGATGTCGCCGCCCTGACGGCGTTCTCGTCCCCAGGCGACGCCCGCCGCGGATAATTCCCGACGCGGCGTGGGGCGGCCGGGTGAACACCCCGATCATGAACGGCCGTTCGTGAGCGTAGGAGGCCGCTTGGGAGGGCGGCGGCGGGAAGTCTCGTGGCCTAGTCTGGTTTTCGGCGGGCCGCGGGGGCTCCGAGCGGGGGCGCGCATGACGGGTGGTATCGGGGTGTGGCACCCCGGGCAGGTCGTGCTGGACCGTTATGAGGTGCTGCGGACGGCCGGTGTGGGCGGTATGGGTGTTGTGTACCAGGTGCGGCATCTGGGCTGGGATCACGTCCTGGCGGTCAAGGTGCCGCGCCGCGAAGTGCTCGGTTCACCGCACCGCGTCGCCGCGTTCGAGCGGGAGGCCGAGGCGTGGGCGCATCTGGGGTTGCATCCGCACACCGTGCATTGCGCCTACACGCTGCGCGTCGCCGGGTTGCTCACGGTGTTCGCGGAGTGGGTGGACGGGGGCAGCCTCGACGGCGTGATCCGGTCCGGTGCGCTGTACCGCGACGGGCCCGAGCGTGCGCTGGCGCGCGTACTCGATGTGGGCGTGCAGTTCGCCTGGGGGCTCGACCACGCGCACCGCAGCGGGCTGGTGCACCAGGATGTCAAGCCCGCCAATGTCATGCTCACCGCCGACGGTGTCGTCAAGGTCACCGACTTCGGCCTCGCCAAAGCGCGTTCGGAGGTCGGCGGGGTCGGCGGGGTCGGCACCGGGCCGCCGACCGGCGGGCCCGATCCGAGCTTCACCGTTGCCGGGCTGACACCGGCGTACTCCTCGCCCGAGCAGACCGCCGCCGCGCGCGGCGAACCGATTCGGCTGACCCGCGCGACGGACATCTGGTCCTGGGCGGTCAGCGTCCTGGAGATGTTCGCCGGACGGCGTCTGCCCGGCCAAGGCCCTGACGCGCCGTCCGCCCTCGTCCACCTCGTCCGGCACGGCGCGGTCGACCCGTCGGTGCCGCCGTTGAGGCCCGACGTCGCCGATCTGCTCGCCCGGTGCCTGAGGTTCGAGCCCGGGGAACGACCGGCGAGTCTGACCGAGGTGGCGGACGAACTGGTCGCCATCCACGAGGCGACGGCCCGCGTCCGGTACTCCCGCCCTGCCCCGAAGCCGGCCGATCTCATCGGCGACAGCCTGTCGAACCACGCCCTGTCCGCTCTTGACCTGGGCGACGAAGACCGCGCGACCGACCTGTGGGAACAGTCGGCACAACGCGATCCGCACCACCCGCACACCGTCTACAACCGGGGACTGCACGCGTGGCGTGCCGGACGGCTCACCGACGCGCAACTCCTCGACGAGTTGGCGGCGGTACGCGACACGGATCCGCGCGACCGGCTTCGCAGCCATCTCCTGGGCCTGCTCCATCTGGAGCTGAACGATCGCGTCCAGGCCGCCGCGCTGCTGCGTGACGCTTCCGACGCCACGGCCGTGCGGAGCCTGCGGCGGGCCTCGACGGTGCGGCCGCCGCGCGTCCTCGTGCCGGAAACCACGTCGGCCGAATCGCTCGCCATCGCCCCGGGCGCCCGGGTGGCGCTCACCGGCCGCGGCGAACACACGATGCCCACACCGCCCGGCAGCGAGGGCGGAGCCGTCCGCGTGTGGGGGCTGGTGTCCGGAACCTGCCTGCACGCGTGGCCCGCCCACCCGCGCACCGCGTACACCGTCGCGCTGAGTGACGATGGGACGCGGGCGGCGTCGGGCGGCGACGACGGGACCGTGCGGGTGTGGGAGACCGACACCGGACGCCCCCTGCACTCGCTGCCCGCCCATACCGGGCCGGTCGAATCCGTCGCGTGGAGCCCGTGCGGGCGCCGGATCGTGTCCGCCACCCCGCACGGGTCCCTCATCGTGTGGGACGTCGACTCCGGCAGGCCGGTACGCGAGCTCCAGCCCCACGACGCGACGATCCACGGATTCCGCGGCTCCGCGGTGTTCGCCCCGGACGGCGAGTCGGTGGTGCGGTGGGAAGCCGGGCAGGCCCGCTTCCGGGTCTGGGAGATCGCGACCGGACGACTGATCCGCAGCCAACGCCTGTATCGATGCCGGGTCGCCCTCGGACACCACGGCCGGGTGGCCCTGGCGAAGGGCGATGACGGCATGGTGACCCTCTGGGCGCCCCTCACCGGCCGGAAACTCGGACAGTTCGAGGGACACCCGTTCTGGGGGGAGCAGTTCGCCGTCGACGCGGACGGCCGCCGCGCCCTGACCACCGGCCCGCTCGGGGCGCAGTTGTGGGACCTCGACACCGGACGCTGTCTTCGCACCCTGCGGGGCCACGGGCGGAACGGACCCGTGGCGATCAGCCCGGACGGCGGTGTCGGGCTGTGCTGCTCCGCGGACGGAGTCCGCGTGTGGGATCTGCTGCCCCTCGGGCCGACCGCGCCCTGGTCGTACGCCCGTCCGCACGAGGCCGCCGCTGTCACCGGCGCAGCCAATGCGGCCGCGACGGCGCTCGATCAGGCGGAACTACTCGCACAGAAAGGGGAGTTCGCCGCTGCAGCGGGCCGCATCCGGGCCGCGCGCGACGCCCCGGGGCACGAACGCCACCGTCCACTCGCGGACCGCTGGGCGGAACTCGGCAGCGCGCACGGCCGCCGCGTCGGTCTGAGATCCGCCTGGCACCAACACACCTTCGAAGCCGGCAACACACCCCTGGCGGTTCTCAGCCCGGACGGACGGCTCTCGCTGACCGCCGCCACACCGTTGCACAGCGCCGTGCTCTGGGACAACACCACCGGACTTCCGCTGCACACCCTTCGAGGCCACACCGAATACGTCCGCCGCGCGGTGTTCGCTCCGGACGGACGGACCGTGTTCACCGGGGACGACGACGACACCATCATGATGTGGGACACCGCCACCGGGAAGTGCCTCAAGCGGCGCACGGGGCACCGTGGGCTCATCTCCGTCGCCATGCTTCTGCCGGACAGCCGACACCTCGCGTCGGCACTCGGGGACCTCACGAACGCATATGCCCGCCGAGCCGTCCGCGAGCACCGCGGCTTCATCACCTCCGCGGCATGCACCCCCGACGGGCACACCGTGGTCACCGGGGGCGTCGACGCCACCGCCCGCGTGTGGCACCGCAGCCTGGCGCATCGGGCCGGACCGGTTCTGGCCGACCACACCGAGACGGTGACGTGCGTCGCCGTCGACGCCACCGGCGAAATGGTCCTCACCGGCTCGTGCGACAAAACCGCGCGCCTGTGGAGCCTGGCGACCGGACGATGCCTGCACGTACTCCGCGGCCACCACGACGACGTCGTCGCCGTCACCTTCGCACCGGACGGAAGAACCGCGCACACCTCGTCCGTTGACGGCACCCTTTGCGTCTGGGACCTGGCGAACGGCCGCGCCATCATGGTCCTGACCGGTCATACCGGCCTCATCAAGACACACCTGACGACTCCCGACGGACGCGCGGCACTGACCGCCGGGAACGACGGGACGATCCGCATTTGGGACCTCTCGCGGGGTACCGCCCTGCGTGTGCTGACCGGGCACACGAACCGAGTCACCGATATCGCGTTGAGCCACGACTGCCGCACCCTGCTTTCCGGCTCGTGGGACAACACCGCTCGACTCTGGTATCTCGACTGGGACTACGACTTCCGAACCCCCGCACCTCGTACGGACGAAGGGATGACATCACCATGATCAGCTCCTGCGCCGGAGAGCACTGCAAACGCCTCGTGAGCCTGTCCGAGGTACCCGGCGGAAACCCGGTCGCGCTCCGGGATCCCGAGGGCTTCGCCGTGTCCTTCCTCATCTGCGGCGACTGCAAGCTCACCTTCTGCGAGCGCTGCGACCCACGACGTATACGTCTCATCCGGGCGCTCCCTTGTGGCGCCTGCGGCGGCAAGCTGTTCGACGGCAACTACTGGCGCAACGCGCGCCGCCAACCCACCCCCGAGGCCGTCGTCCTGCACGACCAGGGCTACGAACTGGCCGCACAGGGCCAACTGGCGGAAGCCATCACCGTCTTCCGCGATGTCATCCGCCAACGCCCCCGGTACGTCCGGGCCCACATCCACCTCGCCGCCGCGCTCGACGGCGTCGGTGACGCCCAAGGCGCGCTCGAAGCCGTCGACAGGGCCCTGCGCATCGCCTCCGACAACCCCGCCGCACTCGTCGACCGCGCGAACTACCTGACCCAGCTCAGCCGCGGCGCGGAGGCGGTCATCGCGTACGACCGGGCCATCAAGCGCCTGCCCGCGCAACTGGCAGCCCACGTCAACAAGAGTCTCGTACTCCTCGACCTGAACCGCGTCGACGAAGCCGTCGCCGCCTGCACCGAGGCGGTCCGCCTCGCCACCACCGGAACCGGCGTCGACATCACTCCCACCGCCACCGCCGCCGCCCACGGCAGCCTCGGCGCGGCCTACCACCGTGCGGGCCGACACGACCTCGCGGTGAACGCCGCCGACCAGGCCATCCAATCCGACCCCGACAATCCCCAGTGGTACACCAACCGGGCCAACGCCCTGATGAACCTGGGACGTCCGGCGGAAGCCCGGCGCGATCGCGAAACCGCCGCGGCCCTGGCCGCGAACTGACGACGGCTCGCACCGGTCCCTCCGCACGGTGCCCCTCGTGCAGGAGAGCGTCGCCGTCCGCGTACCGGCGCAGCCGTCCCGCGGACTTCCACGCCTCGAATGTCAGGGGTTGGGGCTGCTTGTGTGTGAAACACAAAATTGCGACGTGGTGGCGACGTGCGCTGTCTCGCTGCGGAGTACCACTCACAAGCGGGGCGTTCGGTATGCCGCGGACAGAGCGGCACGGGAACCGGCGGATGCGGCAAAGCCGACCTTCGGGTACGAGGGGAGAAGGAAGTCGTACGGAACGAGTGGATCATCACCGCGGGCAAGCGTGTTCGGTGGAGAGGCTTGGGAATTGCTCGACTGCGCCCGCGTCCGGAATCAGCCTCGCGGCACCCTGCAGACGATCGCTGGCATCGGGAGGCGTGGCAAGCCGGGCACTCGCGAACAGATGTGTCTTACTTCCGAGGCGGCCCAGGGCGCACGATGGTCCGCACGTGCGCGTTACGGGCCCGCGGCGGAGGCGGCGAGTCGGTGTGCGGTGACCCGGTGCCATCCGCGCAACGTCCCGCCGACGTCCCGGTTCAGGCCGGTGATCTCACGGGCCGTGGTGTCCGCCCACAACGGGTGCAGGCCCGGGACCACCGTGACCGCCTCGGCGTCCGTCAAAGGCTCCAACCGCACACGCCGATACGTGTGGGAGTGCAGGTTCGGCGCCCGTTTCGGCAGCGCCGTGCCCCAGGCGGGGGAGCCGACGACGATCAGGGCGAGGTCGACGTGCGGGTCCTCGGCCAGGGCCGCGAAATACTCCAATGCGTCCTTCGGCAGGACGTCGGCGTGGTCGACGACGACGGTGCGCGGGGTTCGTTCGAACGCGCGGGTGACGCCGTGTTCGAAGTCGATCCGCGACCGCGGGGCCACCCGGCCCGGCCACAACCGCCCCCACAACGCCTCGCGCACGCCCGCCATCGTCGGGCGGGAACGAAACGTCAACCACGCCGCGTCCCGGCCCCGTTCACCCCGCGCCTCGCCCAGCGCGGCGGCCACGGCGGCGGTCTTGCCGACCCCGGGTACCCCGGTGACGCACAGCACGGCCGGTGTCGCGACCGCCTCCCGCACCGCCTCCCCGACCTCCAACAGCCCGACGGTGGCCGCCGTGCCCCACCCGGACACCACATCGACACCGGCCTCGGCTTCAGTCCACACGCGACGCGCCCTCCCGATCGACACCACCCCCGAACCGACCCAGTCTGGCCCCGAGGTCCGGGCCACGAGTCGAAAACCGGGGAAGTACCGGCGGCGGGCCGGTCGCCCGGTGACGGTGCCGCGTCGAGCACGGACGGCGGCCCGGTGATCTGGGAGGGCGCCTCGGTGGCGGTGGGCGACGGGTTCGGGCTCGACGTCGGGTCGGAGGTCGTCGGTGAGCCGGATCGGAGCCACCGAGACGGCGTCACCGCGACGATGTCTGTGGGCACCTGTAGGTACCGTGATCGTGTTCGAGGGGTGGCGGGTGCCGGCGGACGAAGAGCGGCGGACGTGGATGCTGGAGCCGTTCGTGGGTGTGGGGTCGCTGCGCTTCGGCTTGACCCCCGACGAGGTCGCGGACGCGATGCGGGAGGTCACCGCGCAATCCGAGCGATACAGGCGTAGTTGTCCGCCGGGCGCGAACGTCTACACGGTCGAGGAGGGGTGGTATCGGGAGTTCGGTCTGCGCCCTGGGCACCCACGCCGGTGCCGAGGCCGCCGCGCCGATTCGCGACGACCTCCTGGAAGCCGCGACCGGTTCGGCCGATCACACCGCCCGGGGCGTGCGGTGGGCCGTCGCCCGCCGCCGGTACCCTTCCCGGGCCAGCGTGTGCAACCGGCTCGACAGCCCCAGGAGTCATCGTGAAAAGTTCGCACACCGCCGGCATCTCGAGAGTGAGGAATGGGTCGTGACCAACCGCGCGGCGGACCCGAACGAGCAAGCCCGCAAATCGTGGGAGCGCGGACTGAGGCTCCTCGACTCCTCCGACGAGGAGGAGCGCTTCCAGGGCGTTTCATGAACATCGTCCACGCCAGGGAGATGGATCCTGCGTGTCGACGGATGCCGACGAGGTGCTTCGCGACTTCGCGGCGGGCCGTCGGCGGCGCTGGTTGCCCGATCGGCTCGCCGTGCGAGCGGCTCGCCTCGCAGTACGTGGCAAGGACCCCTTGAACGCCTACCGGGGCAACCCGGCGGTCAGGTTTTGGCGGACGTGCACCCTGCAGGAGAAGGCGATGGCCGGGGCAATGGCGCTCCTGGGCCTGATAATGATCGTGATCGGTGTCCAAGCCCTCCCGTGAAGCCCACTTGCGCGTCCGGGTGCTCCGTCCCGGCCGTTGTGAAGGGTCTTGCCGGTTGATCCTGTGTTGACCGTTGGGTCTGCAGACCGGCCACCCCGACATCACCGTGGTGTGCGCCGGCGGCGTCGATCGGCCGCCACGGACGCCGCCGCGACCCGAGGACCGTCCGTCCGCCCCGCCTCCTCCCGCGTCCGCAACCTTGGGTGCGGGCCCATGGGATCCGCCTGGTTCCCGCGGGTTCAGCGGGTGTCGATGCGGTCGTCGGTGCCCGGTGTGGGGAGGAGGTGATCGAGCGATCGGGCGTCGTCGTGGGTCCCGCTGTACGGGGTCGAGTTGGTGATGCCGATGTAGACGGGACCGCAGGTGGTGCGTGTCTCGAGCGCGGTCCACTGGTCGAGTTGGTGTTCGGCGTACGCGTGGAGCAGGACGGCGAGTCGGATCTCGTGGGCGGGGGTGAATCGGTTCTCCCGCGCGCCGAGCGGCGGCAGCAGAGCGTCGATCGAGTGGAAGTAGCCGTCGGTTGTGCCCGTGGGGATCGTACGGAACATTTCGAGGTACGCGTCCCCGTACTTCGTCCGCACCCGCAGTATGGCCGACTCGTCCAGGACGTGTTCGGCGTACTCGTGCAACACCAGGGCGAGTTGCCGTCGGTCGGTGTCGTCGAACCCGGTCATCGGCCCAGCGTATCGGCGCGCCCGGGAGCCTCACCCGACCGGGTTCCGGTTCCCGGCCTGCGCGACGCGGGGTCGCGTGCCTCGGGGATCGGAGGCCTTTGCCGGGGGCGGTCGGGTCGCCTACGCCGGTCGTGGGTGTCCACCGCCGGGGCGGGGCGACCGGTCCGGGCCGTCCCGGAGCGAGGCGGTGTCGGTGTGCGGTGGTACCCAATCGTGATTCGGCCGGTGACATCCGTGGGAGGCGATCGTGACATCCGAGGAACTCGTGTTCGATTACCGGCGGGCGTGTGTGGACGGGTTCGAGGTGTACGAGGGGACCGCGTTGGATGTGCGGATCGTGGTCGCGGGCCTGCCGAGGGCGGTTCGGGACGGGTTCCTGCTCGGGGAGGTGCCTTGGGGTCGGTTCTCCCACGCGTACGGCTCGGGCGAGGACGTGCCCGCACTCCTGGAGTCGATGCGTTCCGCGGACGCGGACGGGGCGATGCACGCGTGCGCGACGTTGTGGGGTTCGGTGTGTCATCAGGGCACGATCGGTTCGGTGGCGCCGCTGGCGGTGCCGTTCCTCTTGCGGATCGCCGCGAACCCTCTCGGGCACGTACGGGCGGACGCGCTGGGCCTGGTCGCCGCGGTGGCGTGTCGCAACCACTGGGGCGACGGGTCCCGCGAGCATCTGTTGCGGGTCGCCGACCCCGACGACGAACCGCGCTTCGACGGGGGCGGCTACCCGCAGAACTGGTCGGTGCGGGCCGCGCGGGACGCGATCGTGGCCGACGCGCACATCCCGATCGCCCTCCTGGACGACCCGGATCAGCAGGTGCGACAGGAGGCGGCATGCGTGGCGGCGGCGTCGTCGGGCCGCGCCGGGGAGTTCTCCGCCGCCCTGCACGAGCGCCTGCGCGCCGAGAAGATCCCGCGCCTGAGGCCGGGTCTGGTCCTGGCGATCGCACAGTTGGCGCGGGAGCACCGTCACGAGGACGCGGTCGGTTTCACCCACGCGTGCTGGACGGACCCAGGACGCCCCGCCGAGGTCCGTGTCGCCGCGGCGCTGGGGTGGCTGTGCCTGGTCGACGACCCGCCCCCCGCCGAGCTGCGTGCGGTCCTGGACGATCTCGTTACGCCCGAACTCGGCCGCCTGATGGCCGAGGTGCCCTGGATAGCGCAGGTCGACCACTACCGCGGCGCCGGACTGACGCGCACCCTTGAGCACATGCTCGGCCCTGTCCGACGCCGCACCGCCTTCCCCGACTCCTGGGCAGAGACGGGGTGGTTCGTCGACGAGCCGCCCTTTTGACCAGTGCACGGGTGACGAGGGTGTCGCGCGCCCGCTGCGTGTCGGGGAAGAACCCCCGGGCGTGGCCGCCGACGGCCCTGCCGTCGTCATCGACGCCGGCGAACGAACGGCTTCTCGCGGTGACGAGTTGCCGCCACCGCTCTGCCGCTCATAGCCACGTTGCTCCTGGGAGGCGGAGCCGGAAGTTCGGGGCCACGCAGGGTCAGCAGCCGGCCGTCACGTTCCCGCAGTAGATCCATCCATAGCGGGCTTCGGGGGTCCGAACCGCGTACCACTTGTGGTGGTAGCTGTTGTAGTCCGACCCGAGTACGACAAGAATCTCCCCCGGGGGGCTGTAGGCGACGGGGTCGGACTTCCCGTACATGTCCTTCCGGACGTTGCCGCCCGAGGACACTGTGGTGTCGACAACCGCTACCGAATCGGCGGCGGTGGTGATGGGTGCGGTTGTCGTCGTGTGCGTGTCGATGGGCGCGGGTAGCGCCTGGGCAGCGGTGGTGGGAACACCGGTCAGCAGGACGGCTCCCGCCACGGCACTGGTGAGTGCAAGTCGAGTACGCATGTTTTCCCCTCAGGGTCGAAGTGTTGCTGTTGCCGTGGTCCGAGGACTGTTCGGGTGTGCGATATGCATGGTGCCGATCGGAACGCCACGCGGCGTTCTGTCAGTCCGCGCAGGTGTGCGCCCACCTCTGGCCCGGTCGGGCCCTCGACCGCGGTGCCCCGACGCCCGTCCCATCACGACGCTCGGGATGCCCCAGGGAGTGAGTTCCTGCGTGTGCGTGTGTCTCCCCTTCGTTGTGGCCACACCGCGGCGGACGCGACCGGCCGTCGAAGCATCGATGGATCGAGGTCCCGTTCCCGCCGCGGGCGTGGACGAGTGGCCGGTTAGCGGCTTCCGCGTTCTTCGTGCGACGGTCCAGGCTTGGAGTTGCCGTTTCATCGTCGGGGCCGCGGGCGGTTCCACGCATTCGGTTCGGCGTGGACCGAATCGAGCGGGTGGCGAAGCCTGTTGCGTGGTGAGGGGAGAGCCATGCTGCGCGTGTGTTTCACGGCCGAGGACCTGCTGCGGGTGAGGTTCGCCGACGACCCGGCACCGATGGTGGAGTTGATGCTCGCCGTCGCAATGCTTCAGCGCTCCGATGCGGTCTTCGGGCTCTGGCGGCGGCAGGTGGGCCGGAAGCTGACGCCCTCCTTGAGGCCGTTGTCGGAACTCGTGCCGGCCACCGGCAAGGGGCCGCTGTTCCTTGATCCACCCGACTCGGACTTCGATGGCGGACTCGATCGGGTCCTGTCGAGCCCCACCGCGCTTGTCCGTTCCGAGTTGCAGCGGGTGCACGCCCGAGACCGGCGTCCGAGCCCCTGGACACGCGAGCTGGCCGATCGCGACCGGCACGCCTGGCAGAGCCTCGAACATGCTCTGCGGAGTGCGCACGCGCGCATCATCGGCGGGCCCTGGGATCGCATCCGTGCCGGCTTCGACGCCGATCGCGCCTGGCGTGCCCATCTCCTGGCCGGCCGGGGCATCCGCGAGATGCTGACGGGCCTGACCCCGACCGCACGCTGGCGTGAGACGACCC
Source organism: Embleya sp. L77 (assembly GCF_055557415.1). NCBI lineage: Bacteria > Bacillati > Actinomycetota > Actinomycetes > Kitasatosporales > Streptomycetaceae > Embleya > Embleya sp. L77. The sequence goes on along the minus strand of NZ_CM145710.1, from coordinate 31,919 downwards.
TGGAATTCGACAGCACCGACGATGTCGAGCTCACCCTCGACGGGACAGGCATCACCCTGCTTGTTTTCGACAGGTTGTTTCGGAGCCACTCGGGCAACGTGATTGAGAGCCACGTTGCTCCGTTCGTGGTGGGGATGGACTGTGGTTCGAGTCCGGTTTCGGCAACGAGTTTGAGAGCCACCCCTTTCGGGTGACTTCGGGTGTGCCGGTTCGGCGGTCGGCGGGTTGGTCACGCGGACGTGCAATAGCGTGGGCCCCCGGGTCCTCGCTGCGCTGTGTCCCTGACAGGCGCGGTGCGCGAGGACCCGGTCAGATGACGCAGGCGTGCGTGGGGCCGGCCGGGCTCCCGCGCCCGACCGGCCCCTTCAATGCCCGTTCCGGCCATTCCACCGCGGCAGCAGTGGAGCCGATGGAGCGTCAGGCGCGGCTCTGCGAACGGGACTTGTCCCAGAAGCTACCCGCGATCGACACCACGCCGGCGAACACGGCGATGCCGAAGCCGATGTTGACGTACCGAACGGTCGTGTCGTCTGATGCCCCGGCGATCAGCGGGATACTGCCGACAAGCATCCCCGCCTCGGCGATCAGCAGCCCGGTGATCGTCCACCGGGCGTTGATTCGGGGGTTCGACCGGGGTACCCAGCCGCGCCCCAGCGCGACGGCGAACGTTCCCACGAACACGGTCGAAACGACCGCCAGCACGAGCCAGACAATCTGATCACCACTCATGGCCGCTCCCCTGTCGTCGAGTCGTGATCAGTGTCGCATCGGGCATCCCGCCAGTCTTCATCGGAGCTCGTTCCGGGCTGCTTCGGCGGCGTGTTCGGCTTCGGTGGCCCGCAGCCGGTAGGACTCCGAGCCGGTCTGGACCACGATGGCCAGGAACGTGAGCCGATCGGCGATGGCCGCGCAGAGCCGGGGATCGGTGAAGGTCTGGTCCCATTCGGTGAACGGCGCGTTGCTGGCGACCGCGGTGGACTTGCGTTCCTCACGCTCGGTGAAGATCTGGAAGAGCAGCTTGGCGCCCTTCTTGTCCAGGTTCAGATACCCAAATTCATCCAAACACAGGAGATCGACCTTGCTGTAGCGGGCGATCACCGAGGAGAGGCGGCGGGCCTGTTCGGCCTCGGCGAGCTCGTTCACCAGCGCCGAGGTGGTGGTGTAGCGGACCGAGAGCCCGGCCTCGGCGGCCGCGGTGCCGGCGCCGATCAGCAGGTGGGACTTGCCCGTGCCCGAGTCGCCGATCAGGACCAGCGGGCGCCCGTCGCGGACCCAGGACGGATCGGTGATCATTCCGACGACCTCGGGCGGGACGTTCGGGTTCCAGGTCGGGTCGTACTCCTCCATCCGCTTTTGGCGGGGGAACTTGGCGGCGCGGACCATCCGCTGCTTGCGGCGGGTCTCCCGGTCCGCGCACTCGACCTGGAGCAGGTCGGCGAGGAACTGCTTGTAGGAGTACTTCTCCCGGCCCGCGACCGCGGTGATCTCCTCGAAGCGGGCGCGGATGGTGGGCAACCGCAGTTCGCGGCATGCCTCGTCGATGACCTGGTCCTCCCAGTCCGAGTCCGGCAGCGGGACCCGGGAGGGCGGCAGGTGCCGCCCGGCGACGTCGTCGGCGGCCCGGCGGGCCGCGGCGGTGGTCTCCTCGGCGGCGGGACGGGTTGCGGGGCTCATGCGCTGGTGCCTCTCTGCTGGCGGTCGGGGGCGGAGCGGGGCGGGAGGACCGGCCGCAGGAGCCGGTCGTACTTGGCCATGTCCGGCAGCGGCCGGCTGTCCGGCGGAAGGCGGCGCTCGTGCAGGACGAGCACCCGGCCGCCCGCGGGCTGGTCCCGCGCGGCGTCCCGGGGCGGGCTCTCGGTGTACTTGCGGGCCTCGATCGCGACCAGGTCCGCGCTGACCGAGCCGAGGCGGACCGCCGTCCGCAGCGCGGCGGCCATCGCGTCGGCGGGCAACTGCCGGTGCAGCAGCAGCACCTCGATCAGCATCCGGGTCCCCTCGCGCTCCCCGCACTTGGCCTTCGCTGCGACCCAGAACTCCTCGTGGGCGCGCTCGGGGGGCCGGCGGCGATGCGGGCGCGGTGTCCGCCGGTGGGTGGGTGATCATTTCCGCCACCGGGGAGATCAAAGTTTCCGTTGACACCCACCCCCGCCCAACCCCGCCGCGTCCTGGTCCACGGCACCGGCGCCCGCCGACACCCCTACGCCGACCTCCAACCCCCCGGTCGGCGTTCTGCGGACCTGAGCCGCTACGGGCACCGAAGCCGGGGGAGCGCCGGCTGAACCCGTCGGGACGTCTCGCGCCGCCTTCGGCGCGGCAAGGTGTGTTCGTCTCCGCGTCTCCGTTGTCCCATCGGGGCGTTGGCAGTGTTCGTGGTGCAGGCTCGCGGCGACGAACGCGCCGCATCACCGGCAGGTAGTCCTCGTCCGGCATCCCCTGCGGATTTCGCGGAACGCTGGATCGCGTCCGTCCGCCGCGAATGCACCGACCGGCTCCTCATCACCGGCGAACGCCATCTGCGCATCGTCCTCCACGCGTACGTCGCCCACTACAACACCGGCCGCAGCCACCAGGGCGACGGAATGGACCTGCGCGCCCCGGGCGAGGCCCCGAACGTGACCGCCCTCCCGAGCCGGCCCAGCCGCGCCGTCAGGGCTCCTCGACGAGTACGAAGCAGCCGCATGAAAAGCGCAGGTCAGGACCGGTATCCGAGTATTCGACCAGCACAGGGATTCGACGTTCTCAGCGAATTTGACCGCGTGCTGACAGCGGTGCCCCCGTGCCACTGGTGCTGACCGCCGATTCGGCCCGGCGCGCTCGCATGGGCGCGCTCGGGGGGCCTTCCCGGTCAGGTGATGGCGCACCGTGCGGCGAGCGCCCGGAGCTCGGGTGTCGTGCGTGCGCCGACCAGGAGGCCCGAGACGAGGGCGCGGACGGCGGGTCGGGTGTGGATTTCCTCGGGGGAGCAGCGTTCGGCGTTCAGCAGGGCGTGCAGGCTTTGGTCGCGGCGTCCCCAATGCGCGTACGCGGTGGCGATGTCGGTGAAGTAGCGGCAGCGGCGTTCGACGGTGGGCAGGGTCGCGGGTGTGATGGTTCGGGCGGCGGCGATGGCCGCGCCGGGGTCGCCGGCGGCGTTCTCGGCGGAGATGCGGTGGAGGGTGACGGTCGTGGGTCCGAAGCCGCCGCCGTGGTCGCGGAGCACGACCCCGCCCAGGCGGGCGGCGATGGCGGCCGCCTCGTCGGTGAGTTCCCGCATGCCGTCCCGGTCCCGCGCCCGTGCCGCCGTGTATGCGGCGGACTGCAGCAGCAGTCCTCGTTCCGCGGCGAAGCGTGGAGAAGAGCCCTGGAGGGTGGGGTGGTCGGCGGCGTCGAGGGCGATGCGCATGGCCTGTTCGTGCCACCCGGCCTTGCGGGCGAGAACGGCCAGGTTGCGGGCGGCCTCCGCCGCGACCAAGGGGCTGTTGCCGGCGTGGGCGGTGACGCGGGCGCGGTCGGCGGCCATCCACCCCAACTGGACGTCGTCGAGTTTGATCAGCATGCGCGTGGTCAGCACGTAGACCTCCGCGAGCAGCGCCTGGTGCTCGGCGCTCGCGGTGTCGTCGGCCAAGGCGTGGCCGGCCGCGACCAGGCGCGGCAGGCGTTCCGCGAGGGCGCCGTAGCTGCCGGCGTGATAGTCGCCCATGGCCACCGCCAACGCGCCGCGCAACCGCGTCGTCGTGGTCGTCGGCGGCGCGTCGTCCAGGCCGAGCATCGCATCGCGCACGCGCGCGACCAGGAGATCACCCGACGCTTGCGTCCGCGCGCCGCCGGCCCCGACGAGGGGGAGGGACGCGGTGGCCGCCAGGTTCGCCAACAGGCGTCGTCTGCGCACGTTCTCGCCCTCTCGTGGTTCCTCGCGCACAACAGTAGAACCCGGCAACCCCGGAAGCGATCCACGCGCGGCGGGACGCGATCCCGGTAACGCCGGCGCGGGCGCGAGCCCGAAGTCCTCGACCGACAACTCCAGCGCGTGGGCGAACCGCCGGATGACCGTGACGTCCGTCAACGGCGCGAGGCCGCGTTCGTACCGGGAGACCTGGGCGGCGGAGTACCCGGCCCGGCGGCCGAGTTCGGCGAGCGTCCACGCCCGCGCCAACCGAGCCTGCCGTACCCGCATGCCCGAACCCGCACCCTGCCGCTGTTGCCTGACGGTGGCCACGGACGACCTCCTCGCCTGCCGGTGCGGGAACTCCCAGTGATAGCACCCGCACACCCCCACGATGAACCGCTTTGCACAACATGCAAAGGGTTTGCGCCATACGTTCCCGGCCGGGACGCGACGACCCCGTCCGAGGCGTGATGGGACCACGCGGCACCCACTTCCCGGTCCGCGTCCGAGGCGGCCACCTCGCCGTCCGGCCCCACCGCACGAGGAGCGACCGTGCGTACTCCGACCTCACCCCACCCCGATGAACGCCTCACTCCGGCCTACTACATCGACCCCCGGCAGGTCACACACCGCTACATCGCCGACCTGATGGCCGGCTGCGCCACCGTGTTCGACGTCAAGCCGGCCATCGCCGCCGACCTGGCCCACCTCACCGCCACCATCGCCGACACCGCCGACGTCCACCCCGACGCGCGCCTGACCGGAGCGGTCCGCGTCGAGGACGGGACGAGGATCGAGGCCGGTGCCACGATCGCAGGGCCCGTGCTGATCTGCGCCGGCGCCGTGATCGGGTCCGGTGCGGTGGTCCGTGACCACACCGTGATCGGCCCGGGGTGTCGGATCGCGGGCGGCGCGGAGATCACCCGCAGCCTCCTGGTCGGCCGCGTGCTGATGGTGCACCAGGCGTTCGTCGGGGACTCGATCCTGGGCCACGGCGTCAACGTCGGCGCGTTCTGCACCACCACCGCCATGCGCGTGACCGGCCCGGTCACCGAACCCGCCACCGACGAGATCACCCTCGTCCTCGACGACAAGCGGATCGGCACCGGTCAGACCAAGTTCGGCGCGGTGATCGGCGACGACGTCGCCCTCCCCGCCGGCACCGTGCTGAGCCCCGCCACCCTCATCGGCCCCGGAACGGTGATCCTGCCCCGCCACCACGTCGGCGGCGTCCTGCCGCGCGGCACCCGAATCAGGTGACCCCCGTGACCACAACGAACCCCATCAACACGGCGCCCGGCACCACGGCGACCGGGGCCACGGACATCCTGCGGATCACCGGCGGCACCCCGCTCACCGGCACCGCACGCATCCAGGGCGGCAAGAACATCGCCCTCCACCTCTACGCCGCAGCCCTCGCGTGCGACGGACCCACCGTCCTGCGCAACGCCCCCGGCATCGTCGACACCGACGTGTGCGCCGCGATCCTGCGTCACACCGGCGCCGAAGCCGACCACACCGACCACGCGTTCCGTGTCGCCCCGGCCGGCCGTCCGGTTCCCGAGATCCACGCCGTCCTGGGCGGCCGTGTCCGCATCAGCACCATCCTGGGTGCCGCGATCCTGGCCCGCGCCGGCCGCGTGAGCATGCCCCGGCCGGGCGGGGACGCGTTCTGCCCGCGCCTGATCGACCGCCACCTCGCCGCGATGACCGAGGCCGGCGCCACCGTCACCGACGACGGCCACACCATCCGCGCCTTCCTCGGCCCACGCGGCCTGCGGCCGTTCCGGGTCGACGTCAACACGCCCTACGGCCCCAGCATGGGCGCCACCGTCACCGCCCTGCTCCTCGCCGCCCGCGCCCCCGGCAACAGCCTGATCACGCACCCGAGCATCGAACCCGAAGTCGACCACACCGCCGCGTTCCTCGCCGCCGCCGGCGCGAGCATCGACCAGGCCGACGACGGCCTGCACGTCACCGGCACCGACCACCTCACCGGCGGCACCCACACCATCCCCGGCGACCGGATCGAGGCCGCCACCTGGGCCATGGCCTGCGCCGCCACCGGCGGCCACGTCCTCCTCGACGGCATCACCCTGGCCGACCTGCCCACCGGCCTGACCACCCCCCTGCGCGAGGCCGGAGTGACCCTCACGGACCTGCACCACGCCGTCGCCGTCCTGGCCCCCGACCGGCTCCTCCCGATCACCACGACCACGGCCCCGCACCCGGGCCTGCCCACCGACACCCAACCCCAACTCACCGCCATGCTCACCCAGGCCCACGGCGCCTCCACCATCACCGAGGCGATCTACCCCCGCCGCGACACCCACGTCGCCGGGCTGCGCGCGTTCGGCGCCGACGTCACCACCGACGGCCCCCACATCCGCGTTCGCGGACCCGTGCGTCTCCACGCCGCCGACGTGCACGGCGACGACATCCGCGCCGCCACCGCCCACCTCATCGCCGCCCTGACGGCGAACGGGACGTCTACGCTCCGGGGCATGCACCACCTCCGGCGCGGCTACCAACGGCTCCTGCCGACCCTCGCCGCCCTCGAAGCCCACGCCACCCTCACCACCCCGGAGAGCCCCCACCCATGAGCCCGACGCCGTTCACCCGCACCGACATCCAAACCCTGCGCGACGCCCTCGAGACCCTCATCACCACCGGCGGCAGCCCCGGCGGCGTGATCGTCTGCGGGACCCGGGCGGGGGAGCGGCACACGATCACCGCCGGCGTCGTCGCACCCGAATGCGGCGACGCCCCACCCACCGAACACACCGCCTACGACGCCGCGTCCCTCACCAAAGTCATCGCCACCTGGCCGCTGATCGGCCGCGCCCTCGACACCGGACTCCTCGACCTCGACACCCCGGTACGCGCCTACCTGCCCCCGATCACCGGCGAGGCCCCCGGCGCCGACGCCACCATCCGCCGACTCCTGACCCACACCAGCGGACTGCGCGCCGAAACGCGCCTGGACCGCTACCGGGGCAATCCCGCACCGCTCGCCGAACTCCTGTGCCGCGAACCCCTCGACGAGCCCCCGGGCCGCCACCGCTACCTCAACCGCGGCTTCATCCTCCTCGGCCTGGCCCTCGCCCACGTCCACCGGCGACCCCTGCACGAACTCGCCACCGAACTGTGGACCGACCTCGGCATGGCCGACACCACCTACGGACCCGTCACGCGCGGTCCGAACGTCGCCCCCACCGAACAACGCCTCGCGGGGGCACCGCGGATCTGGGGCGGCGTCCACGACGACAACGCCGCCCTCCTCGGCGGCGTCGCCGGCCACGCGGGCACCTTCACCACAGCGGCCGACCTCGCCGGCTACGCGCAACACCTCCTCGATCCCGAACACCCGCTCCACACCTGGCTCACCGCCTCCCGCGCGCCCCACGCCCCGGTCGAACCCGGCCTGGACCGAGGACTCGCCTGGCTCGTCGCCCAAGACGGCGCCGTCTATCACCACGGCTGGACCGGCATGAGCCTCTTCCTGGCCCCCATCACGGGCCGCTACATCGCCATCTGCACCAACGCCGTCTACCACGGACCCCCGAGCCCGCGCCTGGCCCCGCTGCGCGCCCTCGCCCGCAAAACCCTCACCACCACCTGACCCCCCACCACCCGGAGGCTCACCATGGGTGACCTTCTCGCCGACCACACCACCCTGGGCCTCGGCGGCCCCGCCGACCGAATCCACATCCACACCGACCCCACCACCTGGACCGACCTCGTCGCGGAACTGCCCCCTCGCCCGTGGGTGTTGGGCGGCGGCAGCAACGTCCTGGCGCCCGACGCCGGACACCGCGGCGTCGTCGTGATCATGGCCACCCGCGGCATCACCACCGCCCACGGCCCCCACGGCACCGTCGACGTGACCGCACGGGCCGGCGAGCCCCTGGCCGAACTCGTCGCCCACACCGTCGCCCAGGGCCTCTCGGGGATCGAGTACCTGACCGGCATTCCCGGCACCGCGGGCGCCGCGCCCGTCCAAAACGCCGGCGCCTACGGACAGGAGATCGCCGACGCTCTCACCACGCTCACCGCCCACGACCACCACACCGGCCGCGCCGTGCGCCTGACCCGCGAACAATGCCGATTCGGCTACCGCACCAGCCGCTTCAAAACCGAAACCGGCCGCTTCACCATCCTCGACATCACCCTGCGCCTGATCCCACGCGCCCACGCCGCACCGATCACCTACCGGCACCTGGCCCAAGCCCTCGACGTCGCCCTCGGGGCGACGCCACCACTGGCAGAAGCCGCCGCAGGCGCAGCAGCCGACCGCGGAGCACGCGGACTCCTCCTGCCCGCCGACGGCCCCGACGCCCGACAGGTCGGCTCGGTCTTCCTCAACCCGCCCATCGCCGCGTACCAGGCCGCAGCCGTTCGCACGGCGGGAGGACCCGTCCACCGCACCTCGGACGGCACCGAACGCGCCAGCGCGGGCTGGCTGATCCAACAACTCGGACACCGACCCGACTCACCGCTGGGCCCCGGCATCTGGTGCTCGACCCGCCGGGCATTGACCATCGTCGCCCGAGAGAACGCCACAGCGACCGCATTCGCCGACACACTGGCCGGCCTGGCGACCGACGTGGAGACCACCTTCGGCATCCGCTTGCACCCCGAACCGACCACGCCACACTGACACCCCGACACACGACAGCCTCCGCCCGGGAGCCTGCTCCGGCGTAGCCCCACCCGATGCCACACGCGCGGGCCACCGCGCCGGCGACCGCCGACCCGAACCCGAATCCGTCGGTTCCCGGGAGGACTTCCTCGCGGTCGACGAAGGCACGACCGCGTACCTCCGCCCGCCGCGCCCCCGCGTCCGGCGACGTGTCGAGTCACCCGCCTGGACCCGATGCGTGTGGCCGAGCCTTTGTTCCTGGCCCCCGCGCACCGAATTGGGCGAAACCCATGCAATCGGCCGCGCGCGTGGTGTCGGGTGCGCGAACGTGGGTTCATGGCCCGAAAAGGTGAAAAACATCCGCGCCGCACGTCCGGGGCCCGGCCCTCGCGCCCGGCCCCGAACTCCCGGGACGTCGTGCCCGCGCCGCGCGTCGCGGGAGTCGAACTGTTCCCGGTGACGGCGGTGTTGCTCACCCAGCGCGATTATCCGGCGGAGATCGGGGGGAGCTACCGCGGGGCGTGCGGGGCTCTGGGTGTCGAGCCGGTCGTCAAGGGCTACGCCCTGGTCCTCGCCCAGGACGCGGCCGGCGGCCGGTGGACCAGGATCTCCCGCGACGCCCAGGGCCTGGACACCGTGCTGAGCCTGGCCGCGTCGGGGATCGACTGCGCCTACGACGTCGAGCCGGGCGACCTCGTCGCGGACCTGCCGGGATGGCCCCTGACCTGCACCCTGGGCCTGCACGGCCTCCCCGAGCCATGTGACCCGGTCACCGACCGGCCGATTCTGCGCCCGCCGACGGGGGAAGCCGCCCGGGCGGCTTCCCATCGAGCGCGGGTCGCCCGGATCGCCGAGGAACTCGAGTACCACCGGCCCCGCCGGGAGTACGAGCAGGCGTGGCTCGACGACGCCCACATGTACGGCGACTACGACCCCGGGCCGGCGCCCGTGCGCCTGGTCGACCTGGCCGTGGTTCCCGACCCGGCCCGTCCGCGAACGGCCGCGTTCCTGGCCGAGTTCGCGGCGATCGCCGCGGCCGAAAACCCGCCGGGCGTGCGATGGGGCAAGGTGCACCGGGACACCCGCCTGGTCACGGTGACCCACCCGGATTGGACCCTGATCGCCCGGTGGCCCGGCGGCCCGCACATCGCGCTCCTGCACGACGTCCCGCAACCTCTGGACACCACGGGCCTGGACGGGCTGTCCGACCACCTCGCCCGCCTCGCCGAAGGCCCGACGACCCGACCGTGATCCGGACGCCGCCGCGAGCCACACGACCCCGAAGGCACCGCACCCGGCCCGGGAGTCGGCCGGTATCGGGTGCAACTACCGGGCCCGGCGCGGTCGACCCGGTGTTGCCGGCGATGGACGCCGAGCCGCAGGACCAGGGCAGCACCACGGATCGGGCGGGGCGGAATGCGGACACCAACCGCAGAACGTGCAGGCAGGACCGCACTCCACCGCGAACAGCCCTGACCGACCGGTCCGCGGCACCGGGTCGAGCGGCCAACAGCCTTGTCCGAACGTGCTCATATGATCACCGGCATGCAGATTGCGGAGCCTTTCCACTTGCTTCACCACCCGTCCACGGACACATGGAGCCTGATCCTGTCGGACATGGACTGGCGTCATCTCCAATCGCTGTTCGACGCACTCGGCTTCGAGGGCAACGGCTACTTGTGGGAGGGGATTGCGCAACTCGCGGTCGGCAACGAACTGCCCGAGATCGCCGACGACCTCGACTACGACTGCGAAGGGGGCATGTTCTGCGTCGTCTCCGCCGGACCCGAAGCGCTGCGGCGGCTACACGGCGTGTTGCACCGCATCCTCAACAACCCGGACGAAGTGAGGACCCTGCTCACCTCGGTTGATCGAGACTTCTTCGACGACTGAACACGGACCCCAGGCGCGGCGCCCGAAACCACGACCTGGGAAACGATCTCACGCTCCACGGGAAGCGAACACCCATCCGCCACTCGGAACCAGGTACGAGGACCGGCGCCCGGAGGCGAACCGACCCGGATCCGCGTGTCGTCAGGACCCGGAATCCCTGCCGAATTCCGAGTTCGGTCGCGGCGGTGAGGCGAGGAATCCCGCGGCGAGTCGCCGCCGCCGGAGTCACAGGGACGCGCCGGAGCACCACGCCGGGCCCGACGACCGACCCGCTCCTGGTGACGGTCACCCCGACCACGCGCGGGTAGCCCATCCCAGGACACGGCCCGAGCGATCCGCGTGAAGGGTCTGCGCTGCGCCCGTGCCGTTGCGGTCGTTCGGGCGTTGTCTCCGCAGCCGGTTGGTCGCCGCAGCGAATACGCGGACCCCGACGAAGGCGTCCGTTGGCTTGGCCCGGCGTGGGGACTGCGGTCGTGGCACACGCGTCGAACCCGGTGCCGGGTCCGGTCATCCATCCCCGCCGGTCGGCATCCGCATCGCACGCCGACCGGCGTCGGGAACATGGCCCGGTGGTCGTTGCCGATCCCGATCCGCAGAGTGCAGAAAATCAGGAGATCCCGTGGGTTCGCGCCTGCGATACTTCTCGAAATCCGTGGGATCACAGGCTGTTTGGGGGCCGGGGTGTCGACGCGCAACCACATCACCGAGGTCACCCGGCGGCACATCGTCGACACGATCGTCCTGGAGAAGATCGACTGGGCCGGCCGGTTGGACGAGGTCGACTTCCTCGGCCGCCTGTACGACCTCGAGGCGATGGAGAGCCACGACTCCCGCTACGCCACCGCGAGTGGGGACATCTACCAGCACCGGTACAACAATCCGGAGGACTGGGACGACGACTGGGTCTTCGGCGATCCCCGCTTCGGCCTTGCTCGCGGGTCCGACGACGTCTTCCTGCGGTTCCTCGCCGAGACCCTCCACCCCGTCGTTCGCGCCGATCCCGCCGAGGCCCGACGCCTCGCGAAGGTTTTCAACGACGCGCTCGGGCCGGACGGCTGGGAACTGGTCCCCGACGGCGCGATCAGCGGACGGCCCGTGTACCGGGCCCGCCGCCGTACCTCGTTCCACGGCGGCCTGCCCGAACTCAAACTCGACACGCGCCCACTGTTGACCGATCCCGTGGTCCTGCACGAGCACTTGGGCCGGATCCGCGACGGCATCGAACGCGATCCCGCGGCGGCGATCGCCTCGTGCAAGGAACTCGTCGAGAGCCTGCTGAAGATGATCCTCGACAAGAGCACGGTCGCGTACACCAAGAACGACAACATCCCCAAGCTCTACGCGCAGGTCGCCGCCCTGCTGGCCCTCAAGGCCGAATCGGTTCCCGCGAGCGCGAAGGGCAGCGAGGCGTCCCACAAGGTCCTGGGCACCCTCGCGCAGACGGTCAACTCCCTGGCCGAGCTGCGCAACCAACTCGGCCTGGGCCACGGCCGCACCACACCCAGCCCCGCGCTCGCCCGCCACGCGCGCCTCGCGCTCAACGCCACCGTGACCGTTGCCGAGTTCCTCCTCGACACCTGGCACGAACGCGTCGACAAGGGCCTCCTCACACCCACACCCTGAAACGGCGGGAACGCGAGCCGACGACGTCGCACGGGCAACACCACCTCCACCCCGAAGAGTCCCCACGCACCGCCCCCCGCGACGCACGAGCGGCACGCCGTCCGCATCCGAATGGCACACCGGCCCCCATGAACGCTCCCCCGCCCCGGTCCGAGAGTCGGGCAGCGGTTCGGCCCATGACCCCGCGCGACGTGACGGGCGTCCACGACCTGCTCGCCGCCGACTTCGACATCGACGACCCGACCCAGATCGCCATCCACGCCGGCGCATCACCTCTGGCGTCGGCCTGGCTCGTCGAGGACCCCACCGACGGAAAACCCGGCGGTGCAATCCTCGTCCGCTCGGTGTCCCTTCCCGGGACCATCCCGCGGCGCGCGCCCGTGCGCGTGGCACAGGTCAGGGCCGTGGGCGTGCGTGCCGATCGACGCGGACTCGGCATCGGAACCACCCTCATCCGGACGGCGGCCGCCGCCTACGCCAGCAGGGGACTCCGGCTGATGTTCGCAGTGATCGCGGCACCACGCACCGACCTCATCGAGCTCTACCACCACCGCTGGAATTGGACCGTCTGGGAAACCCCTCCGACGGTCGACGCGGGCCGGAGCGAACCGCTGTTGCTCACCGACGAGATGCCACCACCCAGGGTCGCCGTCCTGGGCCTGACGGCGGATGTCACGATCGAATCCGACGGCATCCTGCGCCATGTCTTCACTCGTGAGGACCTTGCTTCCGCATCCCGATGGATCGGCTAGGCGGGCCGACGGATATCCCTGGGCCGTACGATGGGGGCGCGGTCCGGGGCCGGGCAGACAGGTCAAGAGGAACGCGACGGCGCCGGTCTGATCGGGCGCCCTACGCCGGGAAGGTGGCGTTCCTTGCCCTCGGGCCGCTCGTCGTTCGCCCGTGGGCAGATGGCCGACGCAGCCCGCCAAGAACCCCGCGTTGATTCCGCCGTTTCGGCGAGCCCACGAGGGCCCACGCATGACCGAGTCGGGGCTCGCCCCCGGCTGCGTCGGCCCGGCTTTCGGACGACGAAATGCTGCGCTCGGTCTGTCAGTGCCGTTGGTGATGATCTTCCCGTGACCGATGTTCCGGCGTCCGGCGCCGTCCTCGCAGATTTCGACGCGTACATCCGCTCCGTCGCCGCCGTCTCCGCGGCGGATGACGCCCGCCCGCCCTGCACCGATCGGGGCTTCGGCGCGGGCGGGTGGTTCACCGGACGGCGCGGGGCGCCCGCCGCAGTGTGACGCGAGGGGATGGGTGGATTCGTGTTTTCGTGGGGCGGTCTCAGGTTCGGATCGGAGTGCGTTCGATCGGTTTTCGCCCCACCTGTGCGTGTAGGGATGGTATTCCGGGCATTTACGGAACCCGCCGTCGGTGGCGGATCGCCAGTGGGCGCCGCTGTCGTCCGGGGATCGCACGACGACATTTCGATCGGTAGCCTCCGTCGATGGACTTCGTGTTGAACGGGCGGACGCTGTCACTGGACGCCCCCACGGTGAAAGCGCGCGTGACGACCGTGTCGCCGGATCCGATTCGCACGCACTGGGTCGAGATCGACGGCTGCCGCTGGCCGCCGAAGCAGGCGTTGAGGATCGCCGTGAGCCTCGACGACGAGCCGTTCATCAGCCACTTTGCCCTCCGCATCTTCCAGCGCCTGGGCTTCACGACAAGCGACATCCCCGGCGCGACAACCGCCGACCGTGCGGACCCGCCGAGCCGGCCGCACGGTGATTCCCGGTCAACCGACGAAGACGCCGTGGAAGCCTTCCGCCGCCTGGACTCGTTCCTCTCCGCGCACCCGTTGACCGCGATGCTGGCGAACGTGGAGGCGAGACTCGCCGGAATCGACAGGCACAACGCTGAATCGATCGCCGACGCGGCCGGATTCGACGAGGACCTGGTGGACAGCGCGCTCGTCGTACGCGAGCGCGTCGGCATGCTCGACACCCTGATGGCTATGACGTCTTGAGTTGGCCCCGGCGGGACGCCTTGAATCGGCCCCACCCGGGGATGATTCCGGGGTTGGTGACGTCTTGAAGTGGCCCCGGGTGTTGGCTTGACGTGGCTCCGGGGTCGCTCGGTTCGGTGGGATGATCGGCCCGTGACAGCTGTCCTCCCGCGAACGATCCGGGCGATCGGGACCCCTGAACTGCTCCGCTTGGAAGGCGAGGCCGCCGATTACGGGTTCAGCCAGAGGTTGTCGGTCGACTGGCTGCGGCGGCACGTCCCCGAAGACGCCGTGCACCACCTGTATCCGATGTTCGAACACCGCCTGGAACATCGGCCCGCGGTCTCCCCGCAGTGGCGGTGCCAACTGCTGTTGTCGGTGCGGACCGGCGAACAGATCTTGAGTCTGCTCGATGTTCGACCGGCCGCCTTCGAGGAACTCCCCGAGACGCTGGACGCGCCGGCCAAGACCGAGATCGCGGCCCGGATGGACCGCGCGTCGTCGGTGCGCGAGTGGATGGGGAAGCGGAACCGACCGCCGAACGGGTGACTACGCCGAAGCGTTCGCCTGCATCCGGGCTTTGGTGTGGGCGAGTCGATAGGATTCGGTGCCCGTCTCGATGATCGTGCCGTTGAACGTGAGCCGGTCCACGATCGCCGCGCACAAACGCGGGTCCGTGAACGTTTTCGTCCAGCCTCCAAACGATTCATTGGATGCGATGGCGACGCTGTTCTTCTCCTCCCGCTCGGTCAATACCTGGAAGAGCATCTCGGCACCCCTGCGGTCCAGTTCGAGATAGCCGAGTTCGTCGATGCACAAAAGATCGACGCGTCCGTAACGGGCGATTGTCTTGGTCAACTGCTTCTCGTCTGCCGCTTCCACGAGTTCGTTCACGAGTTTGGCGGCGAGCGCGTAACGAACCCGGTATCCGGCCATCGCCGCGGCCGTTCCCAGTGCAATCAACAGGTGCGACTTTCCCGTGCCGGAGTCGCCGATCAGACACAGCGGTTCGCCTTTGCGGATCCACTCGCAGGTGGCGAGGTTGTTCACCAACGCCGGTGGGATGTTGGGGTTGGCGGAGTATTCGAAATCGGTCAGCCACTTCTGCCTGGGGAAACCCGCCGCGCGGATCCGCCGCTCGGACCGGCGGCGGTCGCGGTCCTCGCACTCGGCCATCAACAGCTCGGCGAGGAACCCCCGGTAGGACAGATGCTCGCGTTCCGCGCGCGAGACGGTGGCCTCGAACTGGCTGCGGATCGTGGGCAGACGCAGGACGCGGCAGGCGGTGTCGATCGCGGCGTTCGAGGCCGGTTCGGTCAGGCTGTGGTGCGGGATCGTCATGACGAGTCCTTCCGGTTGAGCCGCAGTAACTGGTCCCAGTCGTCGAGAGCGGGCGGCGGGCGGACGTCGCCGGGAAGCTGTGCGACCCGCCGCATCGTCAGGCTGGTCACCCGTTCCTGCGGGTCCGGGGCGACCGGCGGCGGGGCCGCGCGACGGGATTCGGCGGCGACCGTCGGCGATCTGTTGCGGCTCTCGGCCGCCTTGCGGGCCTCAAGCGCGACGACGTCCGGGGTGTGGGAACCCACCGCCAACGCCGCCCGGATGCCGTCGACGACGTCCTGATGGTGCATGTATCGGTGCAAAAGGAGAACGTTGACCAGGGCTTTTGCACCGTCCCCGTCGCCGTGCGCGGATTTGGCCGCCGCCCACAAAGCCTCGTGGGCGGCGGTGAAGGAACCTTCCTTGCGGGCCTGGTCCAAGGCTTCGGAACCGGCCAGCGCGCCAGGCTTGCGCAGCAACACCTCCAGATAGTGGTCCAGGACGAGGCGTTCCCCGCCACGACCGGTCAATCGGGGGTGTCGTGCGATCTCGACGCGTCCGTCGTAGGCGACCAGGTCGGTGGATCGCAGCACCACCCGGACCTTGCGGCCGATGAAACGGGCCGGGACCGAGTACCGGCACATCCGCACGGTGATCAGCGCGTAGCGGTCGACCCGGGGTGTGAGGACGAGGCCGGTCTCGAAGGCGTCGTCGGGAAGGCTCATCAGCAGGCCGGACTCGTGGAGGAAGTCTTGGCCGATCGTGCGGATGCGCAACCCGATCCGCCGGTTCTCCTCGATCGCCTCGAACTCGCGGATGCGGACGTTGAGTTCCTCCAGCGAGGTGACTTTCGGAACGGGAGTGAGGTAGTTGCGGCGAAAGTAGCCGACCTGTCCCTCCACTCCGCCCTTTTCGTGGGCGCCGCGCAGACCCGGCTCGCAATAGAAGGGAGTGAATCCGTAATGCCGGTGGAACGCGGACCATCGGGGGTTCTCGTCCCGGGAACGGCTGTGGAAGACCACTCTCTTCACCGCCGGTGTGAGGTTGTCGTAGCGAATCTGACCACCGGGCACCCCGCCGAGAACCGACAAGGCGTGGACGTGTCCTTCGAGGAATGCCTCCTGGCCGCACGAGACGGTGATTCTGTGAACCGCTTTGCCCGAGTAGGCCATGCGGAACGCGAAGAGAAAACACTTGGTGAGCGTCCCGTCGAGATCGACCCACAGCTCGCCGAAATCGACTTCCGCGTCCGCACCCGGGCGGTTGTGTCGGACGACGAATCCCTCGGCCGGCGCCCCCGCTTCCGCCGCGATCTCCGGGCGCCGGGCCGTCACGTAGTCACGGACCGTCGGATACGAGATCCGGGCGTCGAGCTCCTGCTCGAGTCGGGCCACGATCCGCCTGGTCGTGTGGCGTTGCTTGCGCGGCGCGTCCAGATCCGCGCGCAACCAGTCGTCGATGGTCTTCTTGAACGGGTCCAACCGGGGAGATCTGCGGACCGGACGCTTGCGTGGCTTGGGCACCGGCGACGACAACGCCTCACGGACGAGACGGCGATGGACGCCATGCCTGCGGGCCAACGCCCGCACCGACAAACCGTCCCGCCACGAGTCGTGACGTATGCGCGAGAAGAGCTCTTCCTTCGACAAGGACATGGCGGCGTCCCCCAAGCCGGTGAAACACAGTCAGCGTCCCACCGCAAGACCCCTCCCGGGGCCACTTCAAGCCGACACCACCCCCGAACACTCCAACGCGCCCCCCGGGTGGGGCCGATTCAAGGCGTCCCGCCGGGGCCAACTCAAGACGTCATAGCCAGCACTCCAGGGCACACAAGGAATGCATGACGGCGACGGTGGCGAACTCGTACCGGTAGTAGGAGTGCCTGATGAGTTCACGGGAGGTTTCCAACGCGCTCATGACGTACATGGACGCGCCTTCGGGCAGAACCAGGTCGGCAACCAGGTCGTGCATACCCGCATAGTCGAGAACGACATCGCGGGCGCGGGTCCGGTACCGGCAGCGGGAGCGGGCCGGGTATCGGCGGCAGGCTGTTCACCGGTGCAGTCTCGTCGTCCGAAGCTGTTGGTGCCATCGGATTTGCTCGGGGTAACGCTTGGCGACCTGCTGCCGTATGCCTGGTCCAGTCCGACCTTAAAGAACAAGCTGAGCGCGGGTGGATGCCGCAGGATCTTCGCGGACCGGACCGAATCCGACACGGCTCCTGACCCGCCCCCGCCATCGGTCCCGCTGCGAGAGGGTCCGGGACGGGTGGCGGACGTGGGCGGAGCCCGGCGCGTGTGTGCGCCGGGCTCCTGTTGATCCTGGTGGTTGTTCGGTTGTGGTTACCAGGTGCCGGGTGCGGCTCGCCATCCTTGTACGGGCGGCTTGACGGTGTTGTCGGTGTCGGTGGTCAGTGTTCGGGTGGTGGTGGAGCCGTCGGCCCATTCGTACATGGCGGCGATGTCGGCGCGTCCGTTGTTGTCGAAGTCGCCGGCGAGTGCCTTGGTGTCGTTGTTGGACCATTGCCCGGGTCCGGAGCGCCATTTCCGGACGTCGTTGTCGAAGGTGGCGTCGGGTCGGGCGTGGAAGGTGAACAGGGCGGTGTCGCCGCCTCCGTAGTCGTACATCGCGCCGATGTCGGGGCGGTGGTCGCCGTCGTAGTCGCCGGCGACGAGTTGCACGCGGTTCCATTCCCAGTTGCCCGCGGGCACGTTCCAGGACTTGACGGGGGCGTCGAAGCCGCCGTCGGGGCGGGACTTGAGGGTGAACAGGGCGACGGGTCCGCCGTCGGTGTTGGCGTAGCCGTACATGGCGGCGATGTCGTCGCGGCCGTCGCCGTCGAAGTCCCCGGTGACGTATTTCCCGCGGCCCTGACCCCAGTTGCCGGGTGCGCTCTGCCAGCTCGCGAAGGCGTCGTTGAAGGTGCCGTCGGGTTTGGTGGTCCAGGTGTAGGCGCCGGTGGTCTCGTTGCCGTGGTCGTACATCATGGCGATGTCGTCGCGGTGGTCGCCGTTGAAGTCGCCGGCGAGAAGGAGGGCCTTGGCCCATTCCCAGTTGCCGGGGGCGGTGTAGGCGCTGGGGACGCCTTCGTCGAAGGTGGCGTCGGGTCGTGCGGTGAAGGTGAAGACGCGGGTGCTGCCGTTGGGGTAGCCGTAGAGCGCGGCCACATCGTCGCGCCCGTCGCCGTTGTAGTCCCCGATCGCGTATTTGGCGCGTGCGTTGTCGAACCAGCCGGGGTGGCTGACCCATGCCTGGCGCGGTGCGCCGACGGTGCCGTCGGGGTTGCCGGGGGAGACGAAGAACGCGGTGGACTCGGATCCGTGGTCGTAGGTGGTGAGGATGTCGGCGCGGTGGTCGCCGTCGAAGTCGCCCGCGTATTCGGTGCGTTGTCCCGCGGTGCTGTCGGCGGGGTTGGTGTGTGCGGTGGCGGTGTCCAGGACGGTGGTGTAGCGGATGTAGCCGCCCTGGAAGTCGCTGCGGTGTCCGCCGGCGACGGTGTACTGGTCGCCGGTGGGGAATCCGAGTGGGCCGCCCTCCCAGCCCTGCGCGATCCACGCCTGGCGGTCCTTGCCGTACACGGGCCAGGCCCCGGTGGTGGGGGACCAGTACAGGGAGCCGGTGTCGGCGCCGGCGTGCAGGACGCGGAAGTGTTGGTAGCGTCCGGGCTGTTTGAGGGAGGTGGGCAGCGCGTCCATGGAGGGGAATCCGAGGTCGCCGCGGACGCCTCCTGTGGCCTGCCAGCGGTCGTAGAGGTCACCGGTGATGGTGTGGGCACCGGTGCCGCCGGCGCCGCCGGTCCAGGCGATGGCGCCGGTGCCGTCGGTGGTTCCGGCGAAGATGTTCACCGCGCCGACGGGAGTTCCCGCGCCGTCGAGGATGCGGTTCTCGTCGCTGACGGGGTAGCCCAGCGTTCCGCCGGTGCCGCCGTCGGCGAGCCACTTGGTGCGGATGTCGCCGCGGACGGACCAGGCTCCGGTGGTGGGGGACCAGTGGATGGACGCACCGTCGGTGGCGCCGGTGTTGCCGCCCTGGAAGTTGGCGTATTTGCCGACGCCGTCCGCGTCGAGGGTGATGCCGGTCAGGGGCAGGTTCAGCTTCGTGTCGTCGGCCTTTTGGAGGTTCTTGTACTTGGCGAGGATGGGCCCGCACAGTTCGATCCGGCGCGCCGGGTCGTTCGGCGCGGCCCCGTTGGGGAATGTCTCGCACACGGTCGCGGGGGCGTCGGCGATCAGCGCCGCCGGTTTGAACGCGTGGCCGGTGGCGTCGGGGGTGGTGCCCAGGAAGGTGTAGAGGCGTCCGTCGGGGGCGCGTGACCACAGGTCGGGTTTGCCGTCGCCGTCGAGGTCGCCGTCGGAGGTGAGCCTGGGGTGGGTGGCGGTGTCGAACCCGGTGCCGATCAGGGTGCGTGCGGCGGTGTTGCCCAGCGCGGTGACGTCGACGGTGACCACCCCCGTGGTCGGGTTCGTCACGGCCTTGGATGCGTATTGGTAGAGCTTGCCGGTGGCGCGGTCGCGGGCCCACAGGTCGGGGAGTCCGTCGCCGGTGGCGTCGCCGGGGGCGATCAGGTCGAGATTCCTCCAGTCGGCGGTGCCCAGGCGGATTGCCTTGTCGAAGATGCCGACGGCGGTGTCGCCGTGGAGGAGCCACAGGCCGGCGCTGCCGTCGCCGTTGTCCTCGAGGGTGAGTAGGTCCAGGCGGGCGACGCGGGAGTCGGTGAGGTCGTTGTCGACGTTGCCGGGGGCGAGGATCTGCCGTACGCGGGACCAGTCGGTCGTGTACGCGGCGCATGTGCCGTTCGGTCGGGTGGCGTCGACGCACAGGCCGGGTCGCGGGATCACGTCGCGGCTGTTGCTGACGAAGTACTGACCGTTGGCGCCGGCGCGTGCACCGGCGGTGCGATAGCGGTACAGGGCGCCGTTGCCGTAGGCGTAGAGGTCGTCGTAGGTGACGCCGGCGCCGCCGCGGTGGGTGATCAGCGACCCCGCCCACGTGGGTTGTTCCGCGGTGCCGGCCGGCCCCTGGACGGTCTTGGAGGCGATGGTGCCGCCGAGGGCGGGGTCGGTGCCGGCGGCGTACATGCGCAGTGCGCCGTTGTCGTCGATGGTGAGCAGGTCGATGCGTCCGTCGCCGGTGATGTCACCGGGGGCGGTCTTTCGGATGCCCGCGGGGGCGTAGAACGTGTAGGCCTTTTGCTGGGAGCGGTTGCCGGCCTTGTCGACGGTTTGCGCGTACAGGGTGTTGGTGCCCCATTGGACGACGGGCAGGGGGTCGGTGCGCCACTTTCCGTCGGTGCCCAAGGTGGCGCGGGCGGCGCCGCCGACCGGAATGGTGGCGCCGAGCGAGTACTCGACGGTGTCGACGCCGGAGGCGGTGTCGGTGGCGTTGTCGAAGACGAACACGCCCTTGTCGCCCGCGGTCTTGCCGCCGCCCTTGATCGGATAGTCGGTGCTGGTGATGTCGGGCTGGTTCGGTGGTGTGCCATCGACGGTGAACGTCTGGCCGGCGGCGAAGGCCGACGGCGTGTCGCCGTCACCGGTCTGGACGGCCCACGTGTAGGTGTGGCCGTCGAGGAGCTTCCCGGGCGGGATGTCGGCGCGGGCCTCGTGGCCGCTGACGCCCGGGGAGATCCATCCGCTGGTGTGGACGACGGGATTGCCGTTGCCGACCTCGGTGACGACGAAGTTCGCGTCGATGGTCTGGCCCGGGTCGGGGTCGGAGACGGTGGCGTAGAGGCTGACGCCGCCCACCGCCGGGTTGACGGCGCCGATGTAGCCGTCGTTGCCCGAGGTTGCCCCGTTGACCGGGACGGGGGTCATCCGCCGGTTGGTGGGCTGGTTGGGCGGGGTGTTGTACTCGATGTAGATGTAGTTGTCGGCGGCGTTGCGGGAGAACCGCTTGAAGCCGTTGTTGGCGCTGGTTTGCGGGGACTCCTTGCCGTAGATGCCCAGGGTGAGGAATTCCCAGTTCTGGTGGCCGGCGAGGTTGGCGGTGATGTCGAAGTCGACGAGGCGGTTCCCACAGTGGGACTCGACGCGGGAGCTGGGCGCCCAGGCGGTGCCCCACAGGCCGTAGTCGGCGGGTTGGTTGTTCCAGTGGGTGCCGAAGGTGAGGGTGTCGCTGAGCAGGTGCAGGTAGACGGGCTGGGAGACGTCCGGGCTGCAGTCGATGACGGCGGAGTCGACCTGGGTGGTGTTGAAGGTGACCCGCTTGATCAGCTTGCCGTTCAGGCGCCCCTGCCAGTTGTAGTCGACCCGGTAGAAGGTGCGCTCCAGACCGGTCCTGTCGCGCCAGCGCTGGTATCCGGCGCCGGGCTGGTAGTCGGTGCGCCCGTAGCCCACGGTGGTGGGGTAGGCGTCCTGGGCCCAGCCGTACCAGCTGACGCGGTCGAGCAGCGGCACCCACGGCGGGTCGACGTACACCGGGAACACCGTGTCCGGCGCGTTCAACAGATCCGCGTCCGGGGTGAGGGTGAGCGAGGTACCGGCGACGGAGGTCTCCAGCGGCGCGGTGGTGGCGTGCGCTCCGGGGCGTTTGTCGGTGGAGGCGAGTTGGTCCGCCGGTATCGACGTGGTGGGGGTCTCCGACTCGCCCGCCGCGGCCGCCGCCTTCGAGGTGCCGGCTGGGGCCGGTTTCGGGGTGGTGCGCGAGTCCCACATCGTGGGCGCGGGCGCGACGAACGCCACCTTGCCGTCGGCGGCCTTGGCGGCGAGTGAACCGTCGGTCGTCTCGGTGACGGTGACGCCGTCGGTGGCCATCCCGAGCCTGAGCGTGGCGAGTTGGGGGTTCTTCGCGGCGGCGGCGGTTTTGACGATCAGGGTGTGGGTGAAGCCGCCCTGTTCGCCGGCGGTGACCTTGAGGTCGACTTCGGGCAACACGCCGGGGTAGAGCGCGCCGTCGCCCGCGAGGACGGGCGTGGGCAGGGCGGTGGGCCAGGTGAAGGTGAGTTTGCGGCCGTCGTTGGTCATCGACGCCAGCAGCGTGGTTCCTCCGCCTCCCAGGACCAGGTCACCGGTCGTGCTCGCGGGCCGCACCGTCCCGTCCGCGGCGCGCGCCAGCGTCGGGTCGAGGTCGCGCCAGACACCGCTCCTCTTGGTCCGCGACGGCTCGACCGTCCGTTTGAGCGCCAGGACCCCGTCGGGCTTCGCGGTGACGGTGTCCGTCTCGGTGGTCAACTCCGGTACGGGAACGGGGACTCCGGTACGCACCGCCTGCGCGGTCGCCCTCGCCTCGGCCGCGGCCTTCGCCTCGGCCGACGGGGCACCCGCGGCGGCGCTGTCCGCGGTCGAAGTGCCGGCCGCGGCGGCGGATGCGGTGGCGGGTGCGTGGTGGGGCGCGGCGCCGGCGGCGCCGGCGGCGCACGTCATCGACAGGGTGACGAGTGCGCCGACGAGTGTCGACAGGCGTCGGGTGTACGGGCGTGGGCGGGGAGGCGGGTGCCCCATGAAGGGTGCTCCTCGGGAGAGTTGGCGGTGCGGGGCGCGAGCGCGCATAGATGCGCGGAACGTACCGGTTGGCCGGAACCCTTCACCAGGTGACGCAGATCACGTCGACTCATTCAATATATCGACAAGGAATCAAGTCGCTCGAAGACGCTTTCGAATTGCCGAACTATGCCTGCCAACGGGCGATTCGGTCCTGCTGGGGACTCTCGAGCGGCCGGTTGGGTTGTAGTGACGAAGCACACATCCGTCCACGGGAACTCCCTTTACCCGCAGGGAACTTGCCGCGTACGGTGCGCTCCGTCTGTGATCTTTCGCCTACTCGGGGGCGGGATCCGTCCTGTCCTGGTGGGGGTTTCGTCATGCGTGGTTGGCCGTGGGGATCGAAGTCCCGACGCGCACGAGGGTCGCGGCGCACGGCGCGTCTGTTCGTGACCGGTGCGACGGTGTTGGCGTTGACGGCGAGCGTCGGCCCGGCCCAGGCCGTCGACTGGATCAAAACCTCCCCCGACCCGAACATGTGGTCACCGGGCAAGCTGCCGAAAATGCCCTCCGTGGGCGGAAAGAACGCGCCCAAACCCGACGCGCGACCGATCCCCGGCGACGGCCACCCCTCGTGGAAACCGACCGCGACCACCTGGCCCAAACCGGCCGAGTCCGAGACCACCACGGCCCCCGCATCGTCCTTCGTCGCCCGGGGAGGCTCGTCCCTGCTGGCCGCCCCCACCGGCGGCAACGCCCCCGGCACCCCCGTATGGATCACCACCCCCACCACGAACACCCCCGGCCCCCTGCGCCCGAACACCCTCGCCGCCCCCGCGACCGGCGCGGCGAGCTCCCCGGGCCGGGTCAAGGTCACCGTCGCCGACCACGCCGCCGCCGAGAAGGCTGGCGTCGACGGCGTCCTGATCACCGTCCGCCCCACCGACACCACCCCCGCCCCCGGCAAGGTCACCGTCGGCGTCGACTACGCCGGATTCCGCGACGCCTTCGGCGCCGACTGGTCCTCGCGACTGCGCCTGGTGTCGATGCCCGAATGCGCGCTGACCACCCCGGACGTCCCCGCCTGCCGCGTCAAGACGCCGGTGGTGGGCGGACGCAACGACCGTGTCAAGAACCGCGTACTGGCCGACGTCGACCTCACCGCCGCATCACCCACCACCGCCAAGTCCGCGAGCGCGCCCGCCTCGGGCGGCGCGATGGTGTTCGCCGCGACGGCGGACGCGTCAGGCCCCTCGGGCGACTACAAGGCGACTTCGCTGTCGCCGTCGGGTCAGTGGTCGGCGGGCGGCAACTCCGGTGCGATGAACTGGTCGTACCCGATCGGCGTCCCGCCCGCGATCGGCGGCACCGCGCCGACCGTGAATCTGGCCTACAGCTCGGGCGCCGTGGACGGCCGCACCACCTCCACCAACAACCAGGCCTCCTGGATCGGCGAAGGCTGGGAATACTCACCCGGCTTCGTCGAACGCTCCTACCAGTCCTGCGCGCGCGACGGCCAGGACAAGTCCGGCGAGAAGTGCTGGTCCAACCAGAACTCTTTGACGCTGTCCCTGAACGGCAAGTCCTCGACCCTGATCCAGGACGACACCGACAAGACCAAGTGGCGGCTGGAAGACGACGACGACTCCCGCATCGAACCCCTGACCGGTGCGGTCAACGGTGACGACAACGGCGAGTACTGGCGCCTGACCACCGGCGACGGTGTCCAGTACTACTTCGGCGTGGGTCACAAGCCGGGCGGCAACAACCAGGACCCGGCCACGAACTCGACCTGGTCCGCGCCCGTCTACGGCAACAACGCGGGCGAACCCTGCAACAAGGCCTCCGGGTTCGACGCGTCCTGGTGCCTGCAGGCGTGGCGCTGGAACCTCGACTACGTCGTCGACCCGCGCGGCGGCATGGTCACCTACTGGTACAACACCGAGACCAACCGGTACACCCGCGGCGCGGTCCTGGTCGGCTCCGGCACGCTGACCGAGTACACCCGCGGCGGCACCCTCGCAAAGATCACCTACGGGTCGAAGACCACCGACACCACCCCGCCCACCGCCCAGGTCGTCTTCGATACCGCCGAGCGCTGCCTGAAGAAGGACGGGTTCGACTGCGACCCGGCCAAGATGACCAAGGCCAACGCGTCCAAGTGGCCGGACGTGCCGGTCGACAAGCAGTGCGCGACGTCGGGCACGTGCGAGGAGTACGGCCAGTCGTTCTTCTCCACCCGCCGCCTCACCAGGATCGTCACCCAGTCCCTGGTCGGAACCGGATACCAGACCGTCGACGAGTACGCCCTCGACCAGGACTACCCGGACCCGCAGGACGGCTCCTCCCCGACGCTGTGGCTCAACTCGATCACCCGCACCGCCTGGGACGGCATCAAGAAGATCGACGTCCCCTCGGTGGACTTCGTCGGCGAGTTCATGCACAACCGAGTCGACGCCGGTGGTGACCTGGCGCCGCCGATGAACCGCCGCCGCCTGAAGGGGATCACGAACGAGACCGGCGGCCAGACCACCGTCGTGTACAACGCCCCCGAGTGCACCCCGGCCACCCTCCCCACACCGGACGCCAACACCAAGGCGTGCTACCCGATGTGGTGGAACTACGACGAGGATTCGGAACCGGTCCTGCACTGGTTCCACAAGTACACCGTCGCCGAGGTCACCGAACACGACATCGCCACCACCATCCCGAACCGCTCGACGCGCTACGAGTACGTCGGCGGCGCGGCCTGGCACCGCGACGACTCCGAACTCACCGAGGACAAGGAAGCGTCCAAGCCCAAGTCCAAGGACCGCCGGACCTGGAACCAGTACCGCGGCTACGGCCAGGTGATCACCCGCAGCGGTGCCGCTCCGGACGCGGTGACCCAGTCCGCGACGTTCTACCTGCGCGGCATGGACGCCGACGTGAAGAAGGACGGCACCAAACGCGCCGTCACCCTCACCGACTCCACCGGCCAGACCATCGTCGACGCGGACCACCACGCCGGATACGCCTACGAGACGAAGACGTTCACCGGCGACGGCGGCACCGTCGCGACCACGTCACTGAGCACCCCCTTCTCCTCCGCCGTCACCGCCACCCACACCCGCGTCCGCGGCCTGCCCCCACTCGAGGCCCGCCGCACCGCCACCTCGAAGACCCGCGTCCGCAGCCTGCTCGCCGACGCCGTCACCTGGCGCGAGACCTCCAAGACCACCACGTTCGAACCCCTCCACGGCCTCCCGGAGACGGTGTCGGACAAGGCCGACGGCCTGCCCGAGTACTGCACCAAAACCACCTACGCGCACAACACCGCGGCGTGGATCATCGGCAAGCCCGTCGAAACGATCTCCCTGGTCGGCACCTGCGACACCACCAGGACCAAGGACACCGTCTACGCCTGGGCCCACACCCTCTACGACAACAAGCCCTACGGCGAGGTCGGCACGGTCGGCGACACCACCTCCACCGACGCCGTGATCGACTACAAGGCCGACGGCACCCCGAACTGGGTCACCACCACCAAGTCGGAGTACGACGCCTACGGCCGCGTCACCAAGGCCACCGACGCCGAGAACAAGGCCACCACGACCGCGTACACACCCGCCACGGGCACCCTGCCCACCACGGTCGCCGTCACCGGCCCCACCGGATGGACCGCCTCCACCGTCTACGCCGGCGCCCGCAACCTCCCGGTCAAGGCCGTCGACGCCAACGGCCTGGTCGTCGAGCAGGAATACGACGTGCTCGGCCGCCTGATCGCGGTGTGGAAACCCGGCCACACCAAGCAGGACAACGCCGACCTGCAATTCGCGTACGCCCCCAGCAAAACCGGGCCCTCGGTGATCACCACCCGCACCCTCAGGCTCAACAAGGCATACGCCGTCTCGCACCAGATCCTCGACAGCTTCCTCCAGGAACGCCAGACCCAGGCGAGCACCGCCAACGACGGATTCGGCCGGGTGATCACCGACACGTTCCGCGACAGTCTCGGCCGCCCCCTCAAGACCAACCAGCCCCATCTGAACGAGGATTCGAACCCGAGCACGACCGTCTTCGTCGCCAACGACGACGAGGTCCCCGGCCAGAACGCCATCGTCTACGACGGGATGGGCCGCACCACCGCCCAGACGTTCTCCTCCAAGGGCATCGAACAGTGGCGCACCACCACCACCTACGCCGGCGCCGACGAGACCCGCGTCACCCCACCCGCAGGCGGCACCGCGACCCTGTCCATCTCGGACGCCCGCGGCAAGCCGAGGGAACTGCGTGAATACAACGGCGGAATCCCCACAGGCACCGACTTCTCGAAGATCACCTACACCTACACCCCGCGCGAGGAACTGAAGTCGGTCACCGACGCGGGCGGCAACACCTGGAACTACACCTACGACTTCCTCGGCCGCAAGACCCACGTCGAGGACCCCGACAAGGGCCCCTCCGACACCCGCTACGACCTCGTCGGCCGCGTGATCGGCACCACCGACGCCCGAGGCCAGAAGCTCGCGTACACCTACGACGCCCTCGGCCGCAAGACCGCCAGCTACAAGGACTCGGTCGCCGACGCCAACCTCCTCGCCGAGTGGACGTACGACCGCTACGCCAAGGGCCAAGCCGACGGCTCGTCCCGCTACGTCGGCGGCAAGTCGGGCGCGAAGTACACCAGCGAGATCACCGGCTTCAAACCCGGCACCTACCTGCCCACCGGCACCCGCACGACCATCCCCGCCGCCGAGGGCAAACTCGCCGGAACCTACACCACCGCCACCACCTACGAGCCGGTCCTGGGCCTGCCGACGGCCACCGACCTCCCCGCGCACGGCGGTCTCCCGGCCGAGTCGCTCAAGAGCACCTACAACACCCGAGGACTGACGACCACGTCCAAGGGGCAGCACGCGTACCTGAACTGGGCGGACTACGACGCCTTCGGCCGCAATGTCCGCGCCACCCTCGGTGACCAACCCCTGCAGGCCGCCTTCACCAGCGAATATGACCCCGCCACCGGCCGCCTGCTGTCCACATGGTGGGACAAGGAGACAAGCACCACCACAAGCGTGGACGCCACGTCCTACACCTACAAGCCCAGCGGCGACGTCACCTCCATCAGCACCGTCCGCGACGGCACCTCGACCGACACCCAGTGCTTCGCCTACGACGGCCACCGCCGCCTCAAGCAGGCCTGGACCGACACCGCCGGCACCACCACCCTGCCCGCCCCCAACGTCCCCGGCATCGGCGGCTGCACCACCCAGACCCCGACCAAGAACACCGTCGGAGGCCCGGACCCGTACTGGCAGTCCTTCGACTACGACGTCGTCGGCAACCGCACCAAACTCGTCGAACACGACCCCACCGACGACCCCACCAAGAACGTCACCACCGAATACGGCTACCGCCCCGGCGCCCAGCCCGGTGACCGCACCCACCGCCTGGACACCGTCACCGTCAAGACCGGCACCGCCGCCCCGGTCACCACCACCGTGACCTACGACCAGGCCGGCAACACCAAGACCCGCCCCGGCGCCGACGCCAGCCCCCAGACCCTCACCTGGAACGAAGAGGACAAACTCGCCAAGGTCGACTCCGCGACCAACAACGGCGAGTACGTCTACGACGCTGACGGCAATCGCATCATCCGCCGCGAGAACGGCAAGACCACCCTCTACCTCGGCACCGACGAACTCACCACCAACACCTACGGCACCGGCCCCGTCGTCGGCACCCGCTACTACCCCACCGCCGGCGGCACCTCCGTCATCCGCTCCGGCACCGGCGGCCTCGCCTACATGGCCGCCGACCACCACGGCACCCCCACCGCCATCCTCGACGCCGCCGACCTGACCGCCACCCGCCGCCAGTCCAAGCCCTTCGGGGAACCCCGCGGCACCCAACCCACCCAGGCCAACGGCCAATGGCCCGACGACAAGGGCTTCCTCGGCAAGCCCATGGACACCACCGGCCTCACCCACGTCGGAGCCCGCGAATACGACCCCACCCTCGGCCGCTTCATCAGCGTCGACCCCCTGATGGACCTCACCGACAACCAACAAATGCACGGCTACACCTACGCCGGAAACAATCCGGCGACGGTGAGTGATCCCTCAGGCCTGTTCGGTATAGGCGAAGCCGTCGGGGCAGCAGCCGGCAACGAGGGCAAGAGGCAGAAGAAGGCTCAGCATCGGACCGAAGAAACTACGAGAAAAAAGAGCAGTAATCCTGTCACGACCGTTGCTAGTCGAAACGGTGGTCGGGGTAAGGGAGGCGGAGGTTTCGCTGCTGGGCTCACCGACGACCCTCTCATCGACAGTTCTTCATCCATTGTGGCAGCCGCGATTTTCGCAGGGTTGGTGATAGGAAAGGTTGCTGTCGACACTGTATTCGGTGCCATCGATGACTGCATCAAAGACGTTCTGGGATTGAGATGCCTTTCCGGTGGTTGGGATAACCTGTGGGATTCCGTTACTAGCAATCCTGTGGAGAAGGTATCGAACAAGATTGATGAGTGGATTTTCGGTGATGATGTAGAAATCCGTGCTGAAATAACCGGTCGATGGAAGGGCTTGTTGGGAAATTCGAAGTGTGATGGCTCGTCTATGTGTGACGTGGCTGTTGACACGAATCCCGTCATCGATTCGCTGAATGGAACAAAAACGTTCGAAGTGGATAAGGCCCTGGCGGGCAGGCATCCCGTCCTATCTCCCAGAACCGTTCGCGAGCTCCTTGAGGGCGGCCATTCTCCGAATGATATATCGGCCTGGCTGATAGCGCGCAATGGCAGGGTTGGCCCAGCTTCCACTGTCGCCGGCGTGGCCGAAATCAAAGCTCGCTTGAAGGCCATGTGGAAAGGGAAGGGTTTCAAGCCGATGCTAGAAGACGACGATGCCGCAGTTCTGGATTCGGCGCGACAGGAGAATTTGTCGATTATTACGAATGATAAGAGGTTTTATAGGAAGATGGATCTTCTTGGCTATCCAAATGAGCGATACTAGTGACGTGATTCGCAGATGCGGCGGTATGGGTAGCGCTCCGTCGGGAATGTTGTTGGCGGTCTTGGTCCATGAGAAGGGTCGCGCGTGGTCGTTTACCAGCACGACCCGCGACCGCGGGGCAACTGTTCGGGGCGCCATCCAGTGGACGTACCCAAGCTCATGAACAGACCGCTGCGGATCCGAACAACGCCACCACTAGGATCTTCGATCCAGGGCGACTCGTCCCAAACGATGATAAATCGTTCACTATGGGCACTGATGGGGAAAGGATAGATGGTAGGGTTTTGTAACGATTCTTGTATTTGCGGAAAATCGAAGATGAAGGACGATAGATGCTCAATGATGAGCTCGGGGAAATTGAAGAACTTTGCTCCGCTGCTACGCCCGGACCCTGGTTCGTGAGAACCTTGGATGATGATTTTTCGATGAATCTCGTCGCAGTTAGCACGACTCCGGGGGTTGGGCAGGGTCGGAAGTGGCCTAACTTCGAGCATGGGGAAATGATTGCTGCAACATTGGTGCAGCACCCACGCTACATCGACGTACGTGACGAACGCTGGGATGAGAATGCGGCCTTCATTGCCATGGCGCGAGAGGCTGTCCCACGTCTCGTGAGTGAGATTAGGCGCCTTCGTGCGTTGCTCAAGGATGAGACGAGCGGCGATATGTGAGCATGGTGTCGACGTGCGGCGGAGCGGCGGTGGGGCCAATTGATGGCCGGTCTAGGTTTGGCAGGCTTCGCGTTCCCGGACAGGAAGCCGTTGTTCCGTTCGTGTGGCGATTCCAATTCCTCGTACCGGCGCAGCCTCCGCGCGATGGGCGGTAATCGACGGTCGAGTAAGGGCGCTTGCGATCGTGAATCTCGATGCTTCGTGACGGGTCGTTGGCTTGCTGGCGACCCGTTCGCGCCGTTTGGATGCGTTGTAGTCGGTTTTCGGGTGGCGTCCGATTATCGCATCGAATGGGCGCCGGTTTGCACGTCTCTGGTGTGTCGCATCTCGTCGGGATGTTCGGTTTCGGTCGTCCGGATAGTACGGCGAATTTGCCGAGCCGGGCGATGCCGTCGAGAAACGATCCCGAGTACCTGCTCGACGTAAGCGCATTGTGGCAACCGGGGAACCGGAAGACGGCGGTGCGCGGATTCCTCCTTGTGAGTGAGCGTCGTGGTGGCGGTGGTTGGTCGTCCGTGGCGGAGCATTGCAGTGGTGGGGTGGGTTGGTGGCGGGTCTGGGGTTTCGTGTGTTGGTTGAGAATCCAGCGGGTGGGTTGGTGGTTTCGGGTTGTGGTGGCGGGGGTTTCTTGGGGCCTACCCGGTGGTGGTGGCCTGGGGTTTCGTAGTTTCGTGAGAACGATCCGGGTTTTCTCGGTGATGTATTGATGCGTCGTAAGGTAACCGCGGGTTTTTGCGGGGGTGTCGGTGTCGGTGTGGGTGGCCCGAGGTGGGTGTCGGCTCTCATCGGGAGGCGAGTCGTTACCGGTCAGGCCGAGCCGTGGTGGTGGAGCCGCGCCCACAGGAGGTCGTCGGGCGGGACCACCAAGCGGGGGAGTTCGAGGTGGCCGGCGATGTGTTCCAGGGCCCGCGTGTGCCGATACGCGTGAGCCGGCCCGCGGGGTGTGTCCCACGGAACACGGTGGGGGAGTGTGGTGAACGCGCGGGCGAGGGCGACGCTTTCGGGATAGGTCACGACGGTGCGGGCCAGGAGAACGGCCGAGACGCCGCCGGTCGCGGTCAGGGCGGGGTTGCCCGCGGTGAGCCGGCCCAGCCGCCTCTGCCAGCGCCGTGCCAAGTGGTGCCCGCGGTCGTACCAGCGGGTGGTGACCGCCCCGGCCCAGGTATGCGCGGTCGTGCCGTCGCGGTGTCGTGCGAGGCGTCGGTGGGCCCGGTAGGCGAGGTCGATCTCGGGTAGCGCACCCGTGTCGAGGGGGTCCGGCAGTCGGGGCTCGTTCGCCCAATACCGGTGGCGGGGACACCACATGCGGTCCGCGGGCGGATACGTCCACGCGACATCGCCGGCTCCGCGGGTTCGGTGTCGTACACACACCGGGCAGGCCCGGACGGGTTGTTCGTCGGTGTCCAGGACGCGTACCCGCGCGCCGGCCGTCTGCCTCCGTGCCGTGTCCTTGTCTTTGGTGCCGGTGGCCTCCGTCCTGCGGGGCGGCCGGGACGGGCCGGGGGATGCGGTGATCAGACGCGGCAGACTCTCTCGCGTAT
>NZ_CM145709.1:4335000-6995585 GCF_055557415.1 Embleya sp. L77 | reverse complement strand
GATATACGCGAGAGAGTGATCGCGAGTCCTTCCCGGGCCTCGCCCACGGACGAACCCCACGGGGGTCGCCACCCCGGGCGGATCACCGGATCCGAACACCACCCGATGAAACAGAGCAACCCACCCGGAACCGCACCACGGCGGGAAACCGCAGGACAACACCCCACCCCGGGGCACAAACCATCCGGCCCCGGCACGCACAAAGACCGACCACGAAACCCCCTCGATCCGCGTCAATCAACATGCGAACCTGCAGGCCACCACACCCGACACCACCCACAAAACCCGAGCGGCGACAGGTCCGCTTCGCGGCCCACCGCCACATTCGGCGAGCGAACCGCCGCCGGCTCGCGGGCACCGAACCGGCTCCCACGGCTACCACAAGCGCGCCCCGGCAACCCACCAGGACTCCTCGACAAGCGCTCTGGACGCCCTCCTACGGCCCTCGCACCCCGATCCGCCACACCCCGCCACCCAGGCCCGGACAACGCCACACAGCACCATCGACAGGCCCGGCCGGATCGACAAATCCGACCCGAAAGTCGTGAGGAAAACCGGAGAGGAAAACTCGACAGGAAACCGGGGCGCACCCCAGGAACCGCCGCGCCCACAGCGCCGATTCGGCTCAACCACACCAAGACCCGCGACCGGGCATTCCAGGCCTCACCCGCCCGGGCCGCCGTCGGAAAAGACGCGGGCAGGAATGACACGAACGACCACCGGGCACGGCTCCGGCACACGAACACACAGCCCACCACAGGGAATGCACGAATCGCGCGGCACGGCCTTGTCGAACCCCGCGACACCGAGAAAACGCACCCGCGCCGCCACCGCCCGCTCACTGTGCCGAGGCACGCTGGTCGTCACCAAGATCGCCGGGGGCGCGGGTGCACACCACAGGGCTTCCGGTGCGGCTCGGGCATTCGGTGGGGTTGTGCGACCGGCGACCGGCCTGCTTTATCCCGCATCGGTGACAGGAAGCGGGCCGATCCGGTGCAACCATCTTGCCTCGATAACGCGAAGCGGTAGGCCGACAACCGTCGTTGGCGACACCCGGCATGCCTCGGCGCACCGTCGCTGCTCGTCGTAGCGCGACCTCACCGCCACCGACAGGCCGGCTCGCGTCAATAAAGGAGGGTGATTCCCGGTCGGTCCGCGCCTTCATCGAGTCGGTCGGGGTCGGTTGGCTGTACGGCATGAAAACGCATACTTCGGCCGAACCACCTGCCGGGGCCTCGCGGCACGTGGACCCCGATCGCGTCGACGCACGGTTCGTCGACGCGTTCGGTGAACTACGGCAGATGTCCTGGAGCCAAGCCGCGCAGGACGTGGCACTGGAGCAACACGGTCCGATCCGGCGATTCCCCGTGCGGCACGGGCGACGAGTGGCGCCGGGATGGTGGTGGTCGGCGACGACCGGACACCTGGTGCACTACGGATTCGGCGCCATGCGAACACAGTTGATGCTGCTGGACCGGGACCAGACGGTCGTGGGATTGGCATGCAGCCCGGTCGAGCTGACATGGGCGGCAGGGCCCGGCAGGGCTCTCACGCACACGCCGCATCTGATGGCCCGGTTCAAGGACGGCAGCGCGGCGCTGATCGACTGCTCCGGATCCGGTCACGTCTCCGGCCGGCTCGCACGCGTGGCCCGACCGATGACGGCCGCGGCGCGGGCGGTGGGTTGGCGCTATCGGATCGTCGGGGCACCCGACACGGTGGTGGTCGCCAACGTGCGCTGGCTGGCGGGGTATCGACACCCTCGTCACGCGAGCGGAGTGCCCGCAGACGAGGTGAGGGCGTGCTTCGCCCGGCCGCGTCCGCTGGTCGAGGGGGCTCGCGCGCTGGGAGATCCGATCGCGATGTGGCCGGTGGTCTTCCACGCGTTGTGGCACGGGGCGTTGAGCGTGCCGTTGGATCAGCCTTTGCACGAGCGGGTTCTCGTTGTGGCGACGGCCTCGCAAGGGAAGCGGCGATGACGGCGGGGGCCGTGGTCGAGGTGGGCGCGCGGATCCGGTTCGAGGGACGGGTCTGGATGGTGGCCGGGCTCGAGGGGGCTCGGGCGCGCCTGGTGACCGAGGAGGGCGCGGTCGCGGTGATGCTGTTGCCGCACCTGTTCGCCGATCCGGGCTTCGAGGTGGTGGGCGGCCCGGCGCGCGGGCGGGTGCCGCCGCTCGGGTTGTTGGAGACGCTGTCCGAGCAGGTGCGGGCGCGGGCCTTGCTGTGGGAGCGGGATGTGAGAGAGGTGGAGACCGGTTCCCCCGAGTCGGACGGTGTCGTGCGGCCCGGATACGACCCGGCACTGCACACTCTGGCCGAGCGGGAGGCGACGAAGGCGGCGGAGCTGACCGCGGCGGGGCGGCCCACGAGTGTGGCCACGGTGCGCCGCATGCGGGCTCGCTACCGGGAGCAGGGAGTGTGGGGGCTGGTGGACCGGCGCGGCACCCGGACCAAGTCCCCTTTGGGTCGGGCGGATCCGCGCGTGGTGGACGCCGTGCTGACAGCGTTGGAGACGCAGCGGGATCGCTCCACGGGCACCTTGACACGGCTGCGCAGGCAGGTGGGCTGGATCCTCGAGGAGACCTACGGCCCGGACGCGGTCGCCCTCCCGCCGGTGGCGACGTTCAACCGTCTCGCGCACGCCCTGGCCGACGGCCAAGGACTCCTCGGCAGCGCGGCGCAGCGGCGCCGTCACGCGTCGCGCCCGACGCCGCCTTTCACGCCGACGGTCGCGTTGCGGCCCGGTGAGTTGGTGATGGTGGACAGCACGCTGCTGGACGTGATGGTGGTCCTGGACGACGGGGTGGTGGCTCGGCCGGAGTTGACGATCGCGGTGGACGTGGCGACCCGCTGTGTCTGTGCGGCGGTGCTGCGGCCGGCGGGTACCAAGGCGGTGGACGCGGCGGTGCTGTTGGCGCAGATGGTGGCGCCGCTGCGGATGCGGCCCGGGTGGGCCGACGCGTTGGCGATGTCTCGCTCGGTGATTCCCCACGAACGGCTGGTCGCCATCGACGAGCGCTTGGAGGATGCCGCGGCGCGGCCGGTGATCATGCCCGAGACGGTGGTCGTCGATCAGGGCAGGGTGTTCTTGTCCGCGTCGTTCCTGGCCGCATGCGAGAGCCTGGGTGTGTCGGTACAGCCGGTGCCGCCGGCGAACGGACCGGCCAAGGGGCACGTCGAGCGCACCTTCGGCTCGATCAACACGTTGTTCTGCCAACACGTGGCCGGCTACACCGGTTCCGGCGTCGCCGAGCGCGGCCTCGATGTGGAGGACGAGGCGTGCTGGACGTTGGAGCAGTTGCGGGAGTTGTTCGAGGAATGGCTCGTCGTCGGGTGGCAGCACCGCCGGCACTCCGCGCTGCGACACCCGATGATGCCGGGGTTGGCCTTGTCGCCGAACGAGATGTGGGCGGCTTTGGTGGGCGTGACGGGGTACGTGCCGGTGCCGCTGAGGGCGGACGACTACGTCGAGCTCCTGCCGGTGAGGTGGCAGGCCATCAACGACTACGGCATCAGGTTCGACCACCGCACCTTCGACGACCGGGCACTGAACGACCACCGGCGACGCCGTTCCGCCCATACCGCGCGGGGCGGAAGGTGGGAGGTCCACCACAACCCCTGGGATCCGACGCGAATCTGGGTACGGCTGCCGGGCGGCTTCGTCGAGGTGCCGTGGATCCACCGCACGTTGGTGACGATGCCGTTCACCGACTTCACCTGGAACCACGTCCGCAGGACCGTCGCGCGAGAGGGCGGGCACGACGAACACGAACGGGAACTGGCCCGGGCGTTGGACGCGCTTCTACGGCGCGCCGGGGCCGGCACGGCGACCCGGCGCGAACGCGGCGTCGTGGCCCGCACCCGCGCCGCGGCCGCCATGGCAGAGGGGCCGACCGCCGTGGGGAGTGGTTTCGATGTACTCGCCTCCCCCGGCGCGTCGTTCGGACTCGTCGGCGTCTTCGCCCCGCCCGGGTCCGACGACGACCGGCCCGTCGAAGGCGACACTGTTCTCCTTTCCGATCCCGAGGACGCAGACGAGGACGAGGACGAGGAAGTCCCGTCTCGAACGCGGCGTTCCGGCGACCGTGGTTCCTCGGTCCTCGACGACACGTACGAGGATGGCGACCTGTGGCTGGAGTGACCTCTTTCGCCGACTTCGCCGACGACGGCGATCCGACCGGCGTGTTCTCGCCCATCAGCACGTGGGAGGGCTGGAAGACCTTCGTGGACACGACGCGCCCGAAGGCCCCGCCGGCCGACGACCCGGCATGGACACTCACGGCTCGCCAGGACTACCACTCCCGGTTCGTCGTGCTCACCACCCCGTCCATGAAGAACGTCTCGGTGGCGCTGCGCAGGATGCTCCTGCTCAATCGCGGGCAACAGGGAACCGCGCGGCGAGGCCTGATCGTCTCCGGGCCACCCACCACAGGCAAGACGACCACCTTGATGGAACTGGGTCGCGTCTTCGAACACACCGACCGGCGCAGGCATCCCGGCCTTCGGGACCGCCTGCCGGTGGCGTATGTGTGCGTCCCCCCGTCGGCCACGCCCAAGATGCTGGTCGGCGAGTTCGCCCGCTTCCTCGGCGCACCGGTGTCCACTCGCATGAACCAGGCGCAGATCACGGACGCGGTCGCGCACGTGTTGGTGGAACGCGCCACGCAGCTGGTCTTCGTCGACGACGTGCATCTGCTCGACACCCGTACCCGGTCGGGCGCGGAGACGTCGGACCAGATGAAGCATCTCGGCGAGCGGATCCCGGCGACGTTCGTCTACGCCGGTGTCGACGTCGACGGCTCCGCGTTGTTGAGCGGGGCTCGCGGCCGGCAGATCGCGGGGCGTTTCAAACTGTTGCGCCACGCTGCCCTGCCGTATGGGACGCGCGTGCACAAGGACACCTGGGTGGACCTGGTCGGCGACATGGAGGGTGCGTTGCGTCTGCGTCGACATCGGGGGGCACTCTGGAGCGACACGCGGAGTACCTGCACCGGCGCACGGGCGGGGCGATGGGAAGCCTGTCCCATCTGATCCGCGAAGCGGCGCTGACATCGATCGAGGACGGCACCGAGAGGATCACCAAGGCCTTGTTGGACGGTGTCGAGTTGGACGTGCGCGCGGAACACCGGTCGCGGCCGGCACGCGGAACGGGTGGCGGAAGCGGGAAGGGCTTTTGACGCCCGTTCGGTGCCGTCCCCCGCCTCCCTGGCCCCCGGTCCGCTCGGGCCGCGTTGAGCGGTTCGGGCCCGTCACGGAAAGTCGTTCACGCGATGCGTTCTCTCGTCCGGCCCCCGCGCGGCTTGGCGCGGGTGGCGCCACTGCCCCGTGAGACCACGGCCTCGTTCGTCGCCCGCCTGGCGGCGCGCAACCACGTGAGCGAGGCCGTCCTGTTCGACCACGTCGGGATACCGCGGCCGGAGGTGACCGACACGAGGTCCAAGGGCGCCAACGTGTTGTACGAGGTGGAGGAGTTGTACTTCAACGCGCCGGCCCGGAGTGCGATCGCGTGGGTGGCGGGCGTGCCGGAGGAACACCTGCGGCGGGCGTTGCCCCAGTGGGAGCCGGGTCTGGCGTCCCGTGGTGCGACCGGGCGGCCCCGTGCCCGGTATCGGTTGTCGGGGCTGCCGTCGGTGGGGGGCTGCCCGGGGTGTGTGGCTCGGCGTACGGGTCGTGTGGGGCTGGTGCGTCAGTACCTCGGGGTTCATCAACTGGTCTGTGTGGAACACCGGTTGTGGCTGTTGCATCGTCACCCTCTCGAGGGTGAGGACGTCCCGGTCCTGCGTGTCGATTTGTCCCGGGTGCCCGAGGTCCTCGCGGCTCGTCGTGGGCATGCGCGTCTTCTGCGGGGCGACGACGGTCACGGCGTTCACGCGTTCCGCCGTGCGGTGTCGGTGACCCAGGGGTGGCGTCGTGATCGTGTGGGCGAGGAACGCATCTGGCCCGCTCGTGCCGAGCGGATCGGGCGGGGGAAAGACGCGGAGTTATGGTATGTCCTGGCTCGGGAGGCTTTGGTGTATCCCGAGGCGGTGTTGTTGGCGGGGGTCCTCAACGAGGTGCGGTGGGGGTGGCGACGCGGGGTTTTCCACGCCCCGTACGCGGAGATCGCCCGGAGGTTGAGGCGTCCCTGGTTGGAGGATCCGGCGTGTTATCCGGGTGATTTCACGCGTTGGATCCGGACGGTGCCCAGGCGTTCGAGGGGATCCGGGCAGCGGCCGGGGTGGGGGTGGGGGTATCGGTTGGAGGGTCGTTACGACCACGTCCCCATCGAGCTGACCCGTCTGGGATACGTCCCGCCCCACGCGTTGGAGACCGGCCGGGGACGGGCCACCCGCCGAAAGCGGCCGTGACGTGGGTCGCGAGTCCTTCCCGGACCTCGCCCACTGACGCCCCCCCGGGGGGAGGGCGCCACCCCGGGCAGATCACCGGATCCGAACACCACCCGATGAAACAGAGCAACCCATCCGGAACCGCGACCCATCCCGGCGGGAAACCGCAGGACGACACGACACCCGGGTACAGGCCGGCCGGCCCCGGGCGCGCACAAAGGACCGACCACGAAACCCCGCGATCCGCGTCAATCAACATGCGAACCCGCAGGCCACCACACCCGACACCACCCACAAAACCCGAGCGGCGACACCCGCACCCCACTGGTGGTGACCGCCATGCTGGTCGTGCTCGTCGGCGCCACCATCGCCGCCGCGCTCGCACTGGACGCCGACGGCGCGGAGCACGCCGGCATCTGGGCTGCGATGCTGGTCGCCGCCGTCATCGGCTTCGGCGGACCGGACATCCTGAGCGTTCTGCGCCGGTGGGCACGGGCATGACGGCGCCGCGGTTCGACGAACTGATCCACCCCAGCACCCGGTTGACGCTGGTGGCGACGCTGGCCGCCGCCGACTGGGCGGAGTTCGCCTACCTCAAAGACCAACTGGGGCTCTCCGAATCGGCGCTGTCCAAACAACTCGCCACCCTCGAAGAGGCCGGGTACGTAACCACCGAGCGCCGCCTCAGCAGCGGTCGCCGCAAGGTGCGGGCCCGCCTGACCGATGCCGGCCGGAACGCCTTCGACGGGCATGTCGCGGCGCTGCAGGCCATCGTCGCCGGCGCCACAAGGCCCACCGAGAGCCCCGCCACCCCCTCCTGACGCGTGCACGGCCGCGTAGCCGGCGCACCACGCACCCGGCGCACGCCCCGTCGAACGGCTCCGGGCGTACGCGTACCCGAGTCCGGCGGCCGTGCACAGACGGAAACGACAAACATCCGACAGTGGCCCGCGGTGTGGGGTATATGCCGTGGGATCGTGCCCGTCACGGGGGAACCGGCCTTGATCGCTGCAAGAGGGACCGGGCCACGCACTATGGACACGCCATCGAAACGCCGGCAGGAAACGCCAATCGGTGCCGGCGATCAAACGACGATCCATGTCAGTGGCAAACACCCACCCCACAGCGAGAACACCCGAGACGGGCACTGACACACGCCGCGTCACGCCACCACTGACACACCACCGTCGCAGACCAGCGGTGGAGGAACTCGCGGTTCTCCGCGAGGAGTACGCCGGCGGCTCGGGGGTCGCGTGTCGGGGTGCCGATGCCGCTTTCTTCGCCCTCGGCCGACGTCGGTATCGGGGTTGCTCAGTTGCGGTTGTGGCGAAGGCCCAGTCCGTAGAGGTTCAAGAAGCAGTCGCTTTTGTTCAGCCATGCCGTGTGGCGCAGATGATCCACCTGTACGCCTTGCGCACGCGAGGTCTCCACCAGTGTTCGGGCCGCGCGCTCGGCGTCCGGGTATTTCGGGTGTGGGAAATCGATGTGGAGCCAACCGGTGTCGGGGCCGGACTGCCAGCCCAGTTCCGCGATCGTACGCGGGTCCAGCGCCCCGATGCTCGCCTCCAGGTGCAGCATGTCGGCGTTGCAGATCAACTGCACCACTTGTGGATGCGCGACCGCTTCCGGGTCCGTGTTCTCGTCCGGCCGCATCACCAGGACCAGTTCGTCGTCCAGTCGGCCCAGGTCCGCCACCATCGCCGCCAGCGTCTGTTCCAGCCCTTGTCCGAACTCCTCCCAGGTCCGGGCCACATGGGTGCCCGGTGTATACGCTGGATGGCCGTTCGCATATGCCTGCCACACGCCCAGCTCGCCGACGCAGTCGTCGCGTTCGCTCCATTTGGCGAGTTGGTACTCGTGGTTCTCGGCCACCGCCGTCGGCAGCAGCCTCAACCGCACGGATCCGTCCCTCCAAGTCTCCTCCCACTCGACCTCCAGCAGGGTCGACTCGAGGCTCCAGCGCAACACCGGGCCGGGTCCGCGTCGGATCGGTGCCGGCCCCAGGGAAGCCTCGACCGCTTTCCTGGTCGTCTCGAACACCGCTCCCAGCACGGCCTCGTCCTCGGACTGCGCCAATTCGCACTCCAGCAGGGTGAAGCTGCCCGCGCGCGGTGATCCGTGGACGTGCCCCGCGAAGGCTTGGGTCCATCCGCCCGGCAACGGCCCGTCGAATATCAGGTGCGTGCCCTCGTCTGCCGAGCGAAGCGTCCATCCCAGGCCTGCGGTCGCGCGCTCCACCGCGTCCCGATCCCACTCGCCCGGGTCCACACGCTGGAACCGGGGGACCAGGTGATTGATCTCGGCATCCGTCAGTCTGATGGTCATGGCCGAAGAGGCTACCGACGACCACGGACACCTCGGGGGGCCATCCCGAGCCCACTCCCCGCACCGCGTCCGGCCGAGCGGAGGGTTCCGATGCGGAGTCGGTCGAATTCGACACAGCAGTGCGCCTGGTCCGTGGGTGCGGGCAGGCCTTCGTCGGCCCGGATTCGCGCAGGGTTCAGTACATCGCGGCCAGAAGTTCGCCGTTCTCGACGTCGTCGCGGGGCAGTGTCGCGCCGAATTCGGTATGCATCATGCGGTGGACGCGGCATTGGTGTTCGCCGATGTCGTTGTCGGGTTCGTGTCCGTCGGGAAGCAGCCACCGCCCCCGTTGCCGAGTCGATCGCCGAGCGGCAGGCGTCCTTGTCGGGAGCGGAGGTTGGGCTCGGCCCGTTCCGGCACAGGGGAGCGCAAGCGTCAGGTCGGTACCGGACAAAGGCTCAGCGGGGCTGAGCTTGTGCTTTATGGTCTGGCCTGATTGCGTTCGATGATGGTCTCCGGGCGTTCGACGGTTTTGCCCACGTCGTAGCGGGTGGCGGGTCGCTGGTTCTTCGAGCCGAGTGGCGGGCCCGGGCCCGGCCGGGTCGGTTTCGGCACTTGGGCCGGACAGGGCAAGGTCGGGCGGAGGTTCCTGAACCCCCGGCGGACTCGGGCCGGGGTGAGCCTGTTCGGTGCGGCCGGTCGTTCCCAGGGTCGGCGAACGTCCTCGGTGAGTGGGCGGGCGAGGCGAAGCTGGGTGTGGGCGGTGATGATCAGCCACGTCCAGCGGTCGGCGGCTTCCGGGGCGCGGAGCTTCGGCCGGGTCCAGCCGAGCGTCTGCTTGATCATCCGGAACGTGTGCCTGGTAGTCGCACAGCCGCACCTGGTAGTACTTCACGGCGGCGTCTGCGGGCGCAGATGGCACGCCGACGAGTAACGCGGCACTCAAACCATGATTCCTCGATTCTCGGGACCGGTCTGCGCCGGGAACTGCTCCCGGCCCACAACCGGGTCGACCTGCGGTGGCAGACGTTCCTTCGACGCTTCGACCTGGAGCACTTCACCTGGGATGGTCTCCACGGGTTGTGCGCACGTGCCTGCGGTAGGCGCCAGGGCTCGACGCGCAAAGCAGCGTCGCCACGTGCGTCCGAAAGGACGTTCACCACGGTGGTCGCTGACGGCCACAGCGTCAACCCATTTCGATCCCGCGGGAGACCACGTACATGTGGCTGAACAGGGTGTTGCAGGCGTCCAGTTGGCCGTGTCCGGCCCGGAGTGCCTCGGTGTGCCAGGACATGCTGTACGCCGATGATGGTTGCGAGTTCGGAGTACGGCCCGTGACCGGCGACATGCAGTATCAGGGCGGCCGGGTGTCTTCCACGTGTCGGGATGGCGGCCACACCGAGCATCTGCTCCCATGCCACGCTGTATCCCTCTGTGGGGCGGGCGTTGGTGTCGTGCCATGCCTGGAAGCGCTCGTCGGCGTTGCCGATCGAGCCGATCACCCGCTTGGCGAAGTCGGCAAACAGGGTCGAGTCTGCTTCGGCCGCCTCACAGTCCAGGGCCGTCTGGGCGCGGCCCACTGCAGGTGTGGTGACGTGTTCGACCTCCGCATCCAGGACGACGTCCCGAGCGAGATCGGCCTCCACGTGTGCGGTGTCCGCGTGCCGGCCGGCCAGCTCGGCCAGTTGCCGCGCGGTGCGCGCGTTCGCCGCGTCCGGCCCTGGTGTGCGGGCGCGGACGGCGGCGTCGCGGGCGCTTTCGGCCGCCCGGGCGGCGGTGTCGAGGCGCGCGGACGGTGGCCTTGGCTGCCGCTGCCCAGCGCAGGATGGGGCCGAGGCTGTAGACCTCGGCGGCTCGTCGTGCCGGCGCCGGATCGGTGGGATTCGGCACGTCGGGCCACCGCAAGGCCCCATGCTGGTGCGATGTCGAACACAGAGAGCGTCACGTCACGGGTGGAACAGGGCGGAATACTGTCGGAGTTGCGAGTTGCCATCGTGTCCTACGGGTGGCCGACGATCACCAAGCGGCTGGCCGACGCGATCCGAGGGCTGGCCGGTGTGGCGTCCCTCGACGTGGTCGTCGGTAGGACACCGCAGGAGATGCACGCCGGTTGGACGCTCGACGTCGATGTCCTGATCGTCCTCGCGCACACCGACCCGGCCGAGAACGGCAGCGTCTTCGTCGGAGCCGGCGAATCGTGGGACGGGTGGGTGCATCTGGACACCCTGAAGGGTCGGATCCGGGCCCGGACGATCCTGGTCGACGCCTGTTGGGGGGCGCGTGC
Organism: Embleya sp. L77; assembly: GCF_055557415.1. Lineage (NCBI taxonomy): Bacteria > Bacillati > Actinomycetota > Actinomycetes > Kitasatosporales > Streptomycetaceae > Embleya > Embleya sp. L77. The sequence goes on along the minus strand of NZ_CM145709.1, from coordinate 6,984,671 downwards.
CGACGTGCGCGCGGCCATCGCCCGGTGCGTGACAGGCCCGGCGACCGTGCTCGGGTACACCGGGAAGCTGCCCGCCCGGGAGGGGGTCGTGATCCCGAGACTGATGCCCGCGTTGGCCGCGGCGGGCCCGGACCGGGCGGGTGCACGACTGCACGCGGACCTTCCCGGGGTCCTCGCTGTCACCGGGCAACCCGCCGCGGCGGACGGCGAGGGGTGGGCGGTGTACGAGGTGCCGGGGCCCGAACGCGTGGGCGCTGCAATCCGCAGGTCCGAGGTCGGTGGTGAAGTGGACCTCCTGTCGGACTTGCCGTCGGAAGACCGGAAACCGGACCCGAAAGTCGTCAGGAAAACCCGATAGGAGATCGCCCGTCGGGTCTCTCCGCAACCGCCGGCCCTCGATCCATTCCGATCGGAGGCCGATCGTCAGAAGGGGCTGGGCGTGGCCCGAACGACGGTGACGCGCAGAACGGACTTGGAGACCTCGTAACGGATGACCACGTCGGCGACGGTGGCGTCGCGACAGTCTCGTAGCCCGCACGGGCGGGCGCGGATCCGTGCCCGTACGGATCACGGGCGAGCACGCTCATGCCACGCTCGAACGCACGCATTCGATCGGGCCCCAGCCGCCTGAGCTCGACCTCCGCGGCCGGCGCGTACGCCACCGCGTAACTCACGGCGTGAACGGCGTGCCGTCGAGGTTGCGCAGCCCGGAGAAGTCCCCCGCGCGCACCCGCTCCAGAACCGCACGATCCTCCGCGCGCTCCTCCGGCGTCAACGCCCACTCCAACACGATCTTCGCGTACAACTGATCGAACGGAGTGTTCGCGAGCTGCTCCTCGAACTCGGCCCGCTCCTGCGGACCCAGCCGCTCACGAATCTCCGCGATCGTCCCCGTCCCCGGCCTGCCGTCCACCGCCATCACGCCTCCCGAGTCCGTCGGTCCTCCCAAGTCTGCCCGTTCCACACGCTCCGTGTCCGGCCCTCAACCCGAATCCGAGAGTCCGAGGCACGGCACGCCGCCGCACATCGCGTCCGTCACGACCCCGGTCCTCGTCGGGAAGGGCCTGGGAAGCGCGGGGTGGGTAGGGCGACGGCGCCATCGACGCTCACGAGGGCAGGTCGTCGGCGCCTATTGCCGCCCCGGGGTAGGCGTCGGCCAACGAGCGACCCCGCAGGGCGTGGGTGAATCCGGCCCCGGCGTGGTCGACCCGGCTCAGCCTGGGCACCGAGGCGATCGCCGCGGCCGAGTTCGAGGGGGCGAGGACCGCGTGCAGGGTTTCGGGGAAGGGGCGTCGCCCAACTCAGCCGAAGGCGGCTTGGCGGGCCTGCTCGGCCTGGGTGAGCAGCAGGGTCAGGGCTGCGGACGCGCCTCCGAGTCCGGTCAGCCGGTTCTGGATGCCGTCGAAGAGCGCGCGTACGCGCCCGAGCTCGGGGTTGTCCTGGTCCACGAGTTCGATGAGGATCTCGGCGTCGCGGACGATGTCCGTTTCCTCCTGGGGGGTGCCCTGCAACGTCGGGGCGATCTGGCGGACGAGTTCGGCCCAGTCCCGTACGGCGGAGGCGTCGAATCCGTGATGGTTGTTCTGGGTGAAGTCGCTTTGGTTGCCGACGACGCTGTTCGGGGAGTTGTGCACGTTCCACGTGTTGCCGGTCTGGGGGGCGGGGGTGTTCACGGAGCCTCCGGAGAGTACGCAGTCGATGCCGCGTTGAGTGATCTGTGCCGCGACCGCGGCGGGGTCGTCGGTGAGGCGGACGAATCCGTGGCGCACGAGGCGCTCGAGCGCGCCGGTGATCTCGTCCGCCGTGAGCGGGTCCCCGGCGAATCGGCAGTCGCGGGAGTCCGCGAACGTGGTGACGGCGACCGCCTCGCCGCCGGGGCCGGTGTCGTACATCCATCGCAGAAGGGCGTCGCACGCGTGGGCGAATCGAGCGGCGCGGTCCGAACGGAGCCGGGCCAGACGTCGGGCCGCCAGTTCTCCCGCGTCCGTGAGGATGACGGTCCTGCTTCCGCCTCCGAAGGTCCGCAGCACCTTCGCCAAGCCCTGTTCCTCGAGGCGTAGTCCGAGGATGTCCGCCTCGCCGGGCGGAAGATCCCCTTCCTCGTCGGTGAAATGGGAGAGGTTTTGGTACTGCCCGGGATGTGATGCCGTGCGCTGGGCAAGCCATGTCACCAGGCGGGACATGACGGGGTCCTGTTCGAGGGATTCGCCCGACATCCGGCCCGACTCGATCGACTCGACGCGCACAGGTACCGACACGGGGTGCTTGCGCGCGGCACGCTCGAAGCCCTTGGCGATCTCGCGCACGGCCTTGTCGATCGCGCGTTGATTGATCTTGAAGCTGCTGCCCAAGGGAACTCCCCAGCCGATAACGATGATCCATGCTAATCCGCCCGGACGACACGAAGATGTCGTGAGCATCCGGGCGCGCCGGCCCCGAGAGGGCCGGCGGCCCACGAGCAGGTGGTCCTTCTCCGTCACCACGACCGTGGCGGTGCTGACGGCTGCGGTCGTGGGGCGACACCACCTGCGGGTGCCGGACGCGCGGGCGGGTGTTCGGCGCGCGGTTCAGTCGTCGGCGAAGTACGACTGCGCGATGCGGCGGATGCGTGCGAGGCGTTTGGAGACGGCGCTGTGGTTGGCGTAGCCGAGGATGTCCGCGATCTCGGTCCTGCTGGTCACGCCGCTGTTGAGCAGTACCACGATCCGGCGATCGCGGACGTCGAGCAGGGCGAGGAAGTCGTTGGTGACGAGGTTTCCGAGCACCTCGCTCTCGAGTTCGCCGCCGAGGCGCTCTCCGACATCCGGGACGTGGTGCGCTATTGCGAGCCGGACGTCGGCCACGACGCACGGCGAATGACGATGTACCGGGCCACCGACGCGGCGGACACCATGAACTGGGCCGCCCTCTTGATCGCCGCATGGTGCCAGGAGGAAGGAGCCTGCGCGTCGACGCTCGAGCGGTACCTGCAGACCGAGCAACAACGCGATCGCCGATCGGGTCCCCAGGAGAAGGATCGGGCCCAGCTGGCAGCCCTGTTCGCCCCATCCCAGGACACGGTCGACGACCCTCGGCTGCGGGCGTTGCGCGTGCTGGCGATGGCGGACGATACGCAGAACCTGTTCGTCCGGGCGTGCCTGTACGGCCTGCACGCCAGGCTCTGCGATGACGTCGGCGCCCTCGACGACTATCTGCCGCCGGATGTGGCGGCCATGGCACGCAAGGTGGCCGACGCCCTTCAGGAGCCCCAACCCGCCGCCGTGTGAGATCGCGGCCACGCGAGGCGCCGCGCCGGCCTCGTGCCGTCGGAGTGGTCGGCCCGGTGCGGCCGCGGGTCGACATCCATCCGTCCCTGAGGCTTCGCCGCCGACGGCGAGCCGCGTCGGTGAGCGGACCGGCCGGATCACCGGCGGCCGGTCACGGCCTCGCGTCCCCGGAACTGCCTTCCAGTCGCCGACGCGCCAGGCGAGGGTGTGGTGCTCGGTCAGCGGTTCGGGCGTGTCGGCGAGGCCGAGGGTTGCGATCGCGGCGGCGAGCAGCGGGTTCATGGCTCCATCCTGGCGTGCGAGGGTGGGGTGTCGGTGTCGTTTCGCCCGGCGCGGCCGTGGAGCAGCAGGTCGGCGATCGCCTGCGCGATCGGCTGGTCGGCGAGAACCTGGACGAACCCGAACTCGCCGTTGGGGTTGGTCTCCAGGTACGACCAGCCCGCTGCGGTGACGACGAAGTCCAGTGCGGCGTAGACGAGTCCCAGGTCGCGCACGTGCGCCACGCACGCGCGGGCGATGGCGGCGGGCACGGTCAGCGGTGCGTAGTGGCAGCATCTGCGGGGGGACGTGCGCCAGTCGAGGGCCCGGTCGTCGGTGGTGATCCGGGCGCCGAACACGGCGTCGTCGACCACGGTCACCCGGGCGTCGAACGTGCGGTCCTCGACGAGGGCTTGGAGGTAGTGGACGGTGCCGGCGACGCGGTCCAGGTCGTCGGCGAGTCTCACGCGGGTGGTCGGCACCAGGGGGATGTCGCGCTGGGTCAGCGCTTTGAGCACGGTGCGGTCGTGGTGGTCGCGGATGAACGCGCGGGCGGCGGCGGGGACGCTGGTGAACCGGGTGTCGGGCACGGCGAGGCCCCTGTGGTGGGCGGACGCGAGCTGGGCGGGTTTGAGCGCGGCCGATGCTGCGGCGAGCGGGTCGTTGCACCACACCTTCAGGGCACTCGCCTTCAGGAGTCCGAGCAGCGCTTTGGTGTTCTCGTGGGCGCGCCACCGATCGACGCCGGCGTCGATCGTGTCGGGGCGGGTGGGTTTGCGCCACTACACCGCGCACGTGCGGTCCAGCGGCGCGACACGGTCGCCGTGGCGCACGGTGCCGTGCCAGCGGCCGGCGTGGAAATCCCCTTCGATCTCGAGGTCGTCGCGCAGCCGTCCCGGGTCCAGGCGCACGACGGTGGCGCGGCCGCCGAGTCGGTCCGCCACCAGGTCGGCGGTGAGATCGTGCTCGGCGGCCACGACCACGACCGAGGGCCGGTCAGTCATCCGTCTTGATGCCCCTTCGGCTCCTGGGTGCCGGTGTAGTCGGCGACCAGCGCCGGGTCGGCGGCGTGGATCAGCAGCGTCCCGCCGGCGGTCACGTTCGCGGCGAGGTCGGGGTCGAAGTGGTGCTCGGGCAGTGGCCGTACCGCGTCGACGGGGGCGGTGAGCGCGCGGTCGAGGATCAGCGATCGAGTCATGTGAGGTTTCTCCTTGTCCGTGCCGGTCGGGCCTGCCGGGCCGATGCCGCGGCGCCCCGGACCCACGGTCCACCCGCGCGCGGCGGGGCGGGGAGGTCAAACCGGTGGACACTTCGCGGACATCGCGCGGACATTCGCCCGTTCGACTGCGAAGGCGGTGACGGGCGGTCGGGTGCGGTCCTACCGTGGAGGTCGGGTTCGCCGCAGCCTCAGGGGAGCGCCCATGGGCAGCACCACCGCGACCACACCGGTCACCGAAGGGGTCGCGAACACGCGCTTGCGTCGCGTGGCCGTTGCGCGCGGTGGTCCTCGGCCCGGGAGTTCGCCGCCGGTCTGGACGCGGAGGCCCGACGCCTGGACCTGGACGTCGTGTTCGACGAACGCACCGTGCGGCGCTGGTTGTCCGGGCACAGCCGGTGGCCGCAGCGCGCGCACCGCCTGGCGCTGGAGCACATCTTCGGACTCCCCGGCACCGAACTCGGTTTCGTCTCGCCCATATGCGCCGACACGACGGCGAACATCGGGCCCGCGACGGAGCCCGTGAGGGACTTCGGCGGGCGGGACGGCGCGGATATCGTGGGGGTGTCGCTGGCGGCGGGAGGCTCGGACGTGGAACGGCGGGAATTCCTGACCGCGACGGGCGCCGTCCTGGGTCTGCTGTCCCTGTCGGACGCGCCCACCGCGTCCGCGGCGCCGCTCGCGCACACCGGCACGGTCCGCGTCGGCGCGGGCGACGTCGCCCGCGTTCGCGCCATGACCACGGCATTGGGCGACGCCGCGGCCGGGCTCGGCGGCGGTGTCGCGCGCACCGCGGCCGCGCGCTATCTCGGCGAGGAGGCGTCACCGCTGCTGGACGGCACCTACACCAACGCCACCGGCCGCGAGCTCCACTCCGCCGTCGGGGAACTCGCGCACCTGATCGCGTGGATGGCCCAGGACGAGGGCTCCCCCGGCCTCGCGCAACGGTACTTCGCGTACGCCCACCGACTCGGTGACCTCGGCGGAGATCGGGAACTTGCGTCGACCGCGCTACGCGGGATGGCGGTGCAGGCGATCGACGCCGGCCACCGCGCCACCGCAGTGCGACTGGCCGAGGGGCGTGCGGCACCCGCAAGGGCTCGCCGACCCGCGCGCGCACGCCTACTACGAGGCAACTCTGGCGCAGGCCGCAGCCCTCGACCAGGACCGCGCCACCGCCACCCGATGCCTGCTCGCCTCGCAGACCCATATCGAACGCGCTCCCGTCCACACCACGGGAACATCGTGGGCCGGGCACTACAGCATCGGCCGGTGGGCCCACGAGAGCGGGATGGTCCTCGCCCGCCTCGGCGAACTCGACGAAGCACGCGCCCACCTGCAGCACGCCCTCGACATCCATGGCCTCGACCGCAGGCGCAGCCGAGCGATCGTCCTGACCGACCTCGGCGAGATCCACCTGCGCGGCGGCGACCCCGACACCGCGATCGCCACCTGGAACGAGTTCGTCACCTGCGCCGCCGGCGTGCGCTCCCTCAAGGTCGACATCGCCGGCCAGGACATGCGCGCCCGCCTGCACCGCCTGCGCACCGACGGCGTCACCGCCGCCGACGACCTCGAACACCGTGCCCATCTTGCCTGGGCACCGGACACCGCCTAACCCCCGGACGGGCGTCCGACGGGCGCGTGTCCGGGAGATCGGCATGGTGACTCGTTCGAGCGGGCGCGTTCGTCTCGTTCGGGTGAACCGCCCGCGCCGAGGGACGGTTGCAGGCACTCGCGGGGTTCACATGTTCGCCTCGCGGCGAGTCGTGCCGGCTGTTCCCACGACGGAGACAACCCGGGAGCCGGCCGCTCGTGCGGCTGGCGCAGACGACGGCAACCGCTTGGAGCAGGGCGATGCGTCGGCCGCTCGGGCCGCGGAAGTGCCGTATGTCCGTTGCCTGATCGCCGCCCTGACCACAGCGGTCGGTGCCTGCGCGTCGGCGGCGCAGGCGCTGTACCAGCCGGTCGCCAACGCCCCGCCCGGGCAGGAGGCGATCGTGGTGGACCCCCTGCCGGTCGTCTACCTCGGCCACACCGCCGCCCCGCTTCTGGAGGCGGCGCGGGCCGAGGACGAGGCCCGGTGGCCGGCCGCCGTCGCCCGGGAGCGGGAGCAGGCCCGGCGGACGATCGCCGCGAGGGTGACGCCGGCGCGGGCACAGGAGATCGTGGAGGAGCCCGGAGCGTCCCGGCCCGTTCCGCTGCCGACCGCGGAACAGAGCGCGGTCATCGACCTGGCGGGCGGCCGGTGACGAGGTCGCCGAACTGTGGCGCGGCGACCCGGCGCAGGCTGTTGCCCTGGTGCGCGAGCTGGCGGCCTGCGGGGAGTTCACCGCGGCCGAGGTCCTGGACGCGGCGGTCGACGCGGCCATCGGCGCCGGACTGCTCGCGCTGAACAATGCGGGCACGGCGTCCGATCCGAGCCTGATGGCCGAGCAGTGCCTGGGAGCCGTCCCGTACTTGGCGCTCGCGGTGGCCCTGGCGCCCGCAGACCTGGATTGACCCGACCGGTACTCCACGGTGCTGCCCGACGACGTGATCCGAGCCAACGTGTGGCGGATGTGAGATCCGAAGGAGATTCGGGGTGGTGCTCGGGGGAGATGCGGGCGGGCGAGCCGTTCGGGCGGGCGCCTGGATCTCGTTCGGGTGAACCGCCTGCGCCGGGGGCCGGCTCGGTGGGATGGTGCGGGGGTGCCCTTCGTGGGGTCCACACGAACGAGGTGTTGTTCGCGACGGTCACCACGATGTCGCCGAAGGATCGGCGCGGCGCGGCGAACACCGCGATCGACACGTTAGCCGGGTTCCTGGGCATGGGCATGGCCGGCCCGCACTGACCACCGACCCGGCCCGCCGGCCACGGAGCGCGGCCGGGCGGCGTGGAATTGTGGGTACTTGCCGGGCAGGACTCGGCCGCCGACGATGTGGAGACGGGCCGCGATGGGGTGGCCGTCGCAGACGCCGTACTCGGTGGTGTCGTCGTCGGCCCGGACGGTATGTCTGGCCGTCTCCGCCCACGGGTCTTCCGAACCGAACTGAACATCCGTCCCAGCTCCTGAAAAGCCACAGGTCACAGGACAGACAAAGTCCGACCAGACAGCAAAACCCAGACCACACAGCCAAGATCCAAAATCCCGGATCCTGCAAACCCACCGGTCAACACACGATCAACCGACAAAAACCTTCAAAACAGCCGGGACAGAGCCCCCATCGGGAGGGGAGATCCGGACGGGCGTCGCGACGACGACGTGACCCACGTCACGGGAACTCGGCGGCCGCTGCGGACAACTTGGCATGTGAACTATTCGATGCACACCGCGATCCGCACCGGCGATCCCGTCGCGTTTCGCGAGCTGTTCCAGGCGCACCACGGGGTCGTCTACGCGCACGCCTATCGCGTCACGGGGGACTGGGCGGCGTCGGAGGACGTGGTCTCGCTGACGTTCCTGGAGGCCTGGCGACTGCGTGAACGGTTGCGCGACGAGGGTGAGACACCGCTGCCCTGGTTGATGGGCATCGCGGTCAACGTCTTGCGCAATCGCCATCGGGCGGCGCGCCGACATCGCCACGCGATGGCCCGCTCGCCCGGGCGCACCGTCGTCCCCGACATCGCCGACGCCGTGGTCACCCGGATCGACGAGAGCGAGCGGCTGACCGCCGCGCGCGCCGCGCTGGGCCGGTTGCGCCGGGGCGATCGCGAGATCTTCACGCTGTGCGTGTGTTCGGGGCTGACCTACGCCGAGGTCGCGCAGGCGCTCGACCTGCCGGTGGGCACGGTGCGCTCGCGACTCTCCCGCGCCAGAGCCCGGTTGCGCGGGCTGGCCGAGGAGGAACTGCGCGACCTGCGCGGCTCCTCCGTTCCGCACGGCGCGACCGTCGCGCCGCCCGCCACCATCCGCACGATCCTTCGGGAGCCGGCCCCATGACACACCGACCCCCCGCCCCCGCCACGCGTGCCTCCGGGACCGACACGCCCGTGGAGGCCGACTGCGCCCACCCGCACGACGACGCGACCGAACACGCCTTGGCCCGGGCCGTCTTCCCGGCTCCCGAGCGCCGTCGACTGCTCGAAGAGCACCTGATGCGCGAGATCACCGGTGATATCGCCCGCACCACCCGCGTGGCCCGCCCCCGTCGGCTGCCGCGTTTCGCCGCTCCGATCGGCGCGGTCGGCGCGGTGCTCGCGCTCATGGCCGGGATGACACTGTTCGGTACGCCCGACACCGGCCTGTCCCGATCGCCGCGCACGACCGTGAGAACCCTCGACGTGTCCGGCGGTCCGCCGATCCCCAACCAGGGGCAAGTCCTGTACACCGAGCAGGAGTCGTCCTCGTGGTCCGCCAGGGACGGCGTGCCGATGATGATCGCGCCGCACTCGCGCAAGGAGTGGGCCTCCCGGGACGGCCGCCGCCTATTCATCGACGAACGCGCGGCCGGCCCGTACGGGCTGCTGATCAACGATCCGCCGAAACGGTGGAACTACCTGGAACTCTCCACCCTGCCCGCGACCCCGCAGGCGCTGTCGACGGCGATCCGCGAACGGCTCGTCCGGGAACCCGGCGGCGATACCACCAATCTCGACCAGGACGTCTTCGACGACATGGGACGCATCCTCCAGCAGGGCGTGCTGCCGGCGGGAGTGTCCGGCGCGCTGTACGAGGCGTTGGCACGCGTACCGGGCGTGGTGCGGACCGAGCAGGCCGCGGACGGGCGCGGCCGACGCGGCGTCGGCCTGGCGCGTACCGATCCGCGGAGCGGCCTGCGCCGGGAACTGATCCTCGACCCGGACACCGGGGCCCTCCTCGGCGTGCGCGACGTGGTGACCCTACCGGGAAAGGATCACCCGGTCGGGACGATTCTGTCGCAAAACACCATGCTCAAAAGCGGCATGGTCGACTCCATGCCCGACGGCCCGCCGTTCGGATTCGACGGTTCGCACCCGTTCCCGACCACACCGACGCCCGGGTCGTGACCGACACCACGCACACGCGGCCGGCGCGCGACCACCCCGACGGCCATCCACTCTCGGAACCGAAACACAAGGACGACATGACCGGCACCACCGCGCCCGCACTCGCGCCCGACGCACTCCCCGATTCCGCCGCACCGACGGAATCGACACCGGCCCCAGGCCCGGCCGGCCGGCGCCGCATCCTCGATCGTGTCGCCATCGCCGTTCCCGTGCTGGTGCTGGCCGTCATGGGTTGGCATCGCCGGTGGATCACCGACGACGGGTTGATCTACGTGCGCGCGGCCCGGCAGATCCTGGCCGGCAACGGCCCCGTGTACAGCCCCGGCGAGCGGGTGGAGACGTCCACGGGCACCCTGTGGCAGTGGCTGCTGGCCCTGCTCGACGCGCTGACGCCCGGCGATCCGGCGCGCACTGCCGTCTACGCCGGGCTGGTGGTGTCGGTGGCCGGGTTGTGGCTCGCCCTGGCCGGCACCCGCCGACTGTTGCGCGCCGAGACCGACAGGGTGCTCGTGCCGGCCGGCGCGCTCGTCCTGGTCGCGCTGCCCCCGGTCTGGGACTTCGCCACGTCGGGCTTGGAAACCGGGCTGCTCGTCGGCTGGATCGGCCTGTCGTGGTGGTTGCTTGTCAGGGACTCGTCGCCCGGGTCGATCCGGCGACTGCCGTGCGTGGCGGGGGTGTTCGGGCTCGGCTTCCTGATCCGCCCGGAGCTGGCGGCGACCTCGATCGTGTTCCTGATCGCCCTGGTCCTGGTGTCCCGGCCGGGCCGGCGTGCGGTCGTGGGGATGTGTGCGGCTGCCGGCGCACTCCCGTTGGGGTACCAGGTCTTCCGCATGGGCTACTACGGACTGCCCTATCCGATGCCCGCGGTCACCAAGAGCGCGACCCGGCAACTGTGGGGACGAGGCTGGGACTACCTCGTCGACTTCGACCGTCCGTACCACCTGTGGATGCCCGCCCTGTCGATCCTGGCCGCGGTGGTGCTGCTCCTGCTGCGGCGCCGGCCGCGCCAACGGCGCACCGTCGTCCTCGGTACCGCGCCGGTGGTGGCCGCGCTCGCCCAGGCGCTCTACGTACTGCGCGTCGGCGGCGACTTCATGCACGGGCGCATGTGGTTGCCGGTGCTGCTGCTGATTCTGCTGCCGGCACTGCTCGTGCCCATCGATCGACGGGTGGTGGCCCTGCTCGTACTCGTCTCGGTCTGGGCGGTGTGGTGCGGTGTCTCGCTGCGGTCGGGGCTCACCACCACCGACGGGCCGCGCCCGGGGGTGTATCAGACCTGGAACGAGCGCATGGTCTACGTGAATTGGACCAAGACCACCAATCCGACCACGTCATACGCGCACAGCGAGACCCTTCCGGGGTTGCACGCGGAACTGTTCCGCCTCGACGCGCAGGGTCGGCGGGTCCTGGTACTGGACGGCAACTATCTCACCATCCCCGGCGGCCCGCCGCTGCTGCCGCTGCGCTCGGACGTGCGCGCCACCGAGGCTCTGGTGATGGGCCGGCTCGGCGTCGGCGGTGCGGTCACCCCGTTGCGCGGGATCGTGGTCGACGTATGGGGTCTGGCCAACACCGTCGGCGCGCACATCGAACGCACCGAGCACGTCGCCGCCGGACACGAGAAGCTGCTCCCCCTGGCCTGGAACATCGCCCTGTACGTCGATCCCGCCGCGTGGTCGCTGGTCCCGCCGAACATGGCGGCCCAGGAGGACATTCACGCCGCCCGGGCGGCGCTGGACTGCGGCGACCTCAAGGAGTTGCTGCACTCGACCACGGACACGATGACCCCGGGCCGCTTCCTGCGCAATCTCACCGGCTCCTTCGACCGCGCCGCGCTGACCATCCCGCCCGACCCCAGGGCGGCGGAACGCAAATTCTGCCGCCACTGACACCCCGACCTTCGGACGGAGTTCCCGCGCCGGCGAACCCGCCGGCGCCCAGGAAGCAGGCTCCAAGGCCCGTGATCGACGGTGTCTCCTCGCGGTCGCTCTCCGAGATCACTCGCCTCGAACGCACCCGGAACTACCTGCAACCAGGGGATGAACCCGACCCATCACCCCCCAAGCCGAGATGCCGCAGCAGGCGGTACCCCCGATCACGACCGGATCGGCTTGCGCCCTCCCCCACACACCACAACCCCGATCGGGTCGGGCAACCGCCCGATTACATCTCCCCCGAACATACGATCACCCCACCGCGATCTCGGTCGATCCGGCGGACTCGACCGGGGACGGGGCGGTCGCCGCGCGGCCCATTCCGCGAAGGTCCGCCCGTTCCGTCTTCGTTTTGCCCTCGACCGGTTCGACAGCGGCCCTGTCGGATGCATGGAGTAGACGAGGCGGTCCTGCGCATCGCTTGCCGGGTCGGGCGCGGTCGGGCGCGCAGCGGGTAAGCTGCTTGTGGCAATACGCCATCCACATCACGAAGTTCGTCAGCGCCGGGTCGGTCGGTGGAGTGTGCTGTCGGGCTCGCTCGGCATGCGAGTTCGACGCGACTCCGCCTCGGCGGTGCGCGTTCGTGTCTCGGATCCGAGCCTGTCTCGGAAGGACCACGATGACCACCGACCACCCCGTGTTCGACGACGGCGGGTACACGCCGGACGCCGAGCGCGACACCGCGCTACTGCTGGACGCCTTCGTCGCGCACATCGCGAACGCGGTCCGCGAGCGGGCGCTGCCGGACCGACTCGCCGCCGACGTGATCGCGCTGCACCACGACCTCGAGGCCGTCAACGCGCACCTGATCGACGACGAGCCGTCGCGACACAACCTTCGGATCACCCTCGCGCTGGTGGCGGCGTACCGCGTCCTGCTGCCGCATCTGGCTCGCGACGAGGCCGTCGCCGTGGTCCGGGACGCGATCGTCGAACCGCTCGGCGCACTCACCGAGGCGGCCACCGCGGCGATGCTCGACGCCGCACCCGACCCGTTCGCGGCCATGGTCGCGATGTCGAAGTCCCGCGAGGAGGAATCCTTCGGGCGGACGTTCGCCTTCGTGCGACCGGCGGACGACGACCGACGCTACTTCCTCGACATCCACCGCTGCTTCTACCACGACGTGCTGGTCGCCAACTCGGCTCCGGAGTTGACGCCCGCGATGTGCGCCTTCGATCTCAACTGGATTCGGGCCATAGACCCGGCACGGCACGGTCTGCGCTTCGATCGTGCCGGCACCATCGGCCACGGCGATCCCCACTGCGCGTTCCACTTCCATCGCACCGACCCGCCCGAATCGTCGTGCGACTGACGAAGCGACGACTTCGCCGCACCCGACGACCGTCACCTCGGGGGACGGAACGGTCGACGGGCCGCTCGCGCCGGCAAGCCTCACCGGCGCGAGCGTGCACACCCTCGACGCCCACAGGTCGTCGTCGACGAGGCCGGCGCTCCACCATGACGAGGGCGGCCGAGGTGATGATCCGGGCGGTGTTCGAGACGCCCTCGACGATCGCCGTGCCGTTGTCGCCGGTGGGCAGGTACTCCTCGCGTACGCGGGAGAGGAGGAACCACCTCGTAGTCCATCGGCAGGCCGAACAGGATCGCGAGGAGGAACATCGGGCGCCGGAGGCGTCCAAGCCCTCGAGTGCGCCGGCGAGGGCGGGGCGCCTGTCGTGGTGTGGGAGTTCGTCGCGTTCGTGGTCGAGGACGACGGTAGCCCAATCTAGTGCTCGACCTGGGCGGCCGTGCTCTGTTCGTGATCGCCTGGGTTTTGCCCCACACGTGCACACCGGGGATCCGCATGACAACGGCGGCGGGTTGGGGTGCGCTGAATCCGGTCCCGGCCATACTCCCGCGTAGCGGAAGACCTTCGCAGTGATCGCCGAGAACAGCGACGTCGACTGGCAACGGCCACGACGTAGTGCGCTACTCGGGGCCGCCCGCGCTGCTGTCGGCTCGTAGCCTCGACGGGCTCGGCGGCGCGATCGAGGGCCTGGGCCTCGACGGCTACCGCTGGTCGACGCTCGTCTCCGGCCGTGACCCGATCGTGGTCGGCCTGCTCGGCACGGGCGAGCATCCCGACTTCGTGGTCTTTCGGCACGCGGGCGTGTGGGAGGTGCGGGTCGAACCGCTCGCCGCCGCAAGGACCTTCGATCGCACGATCACCGGCGTGGGTAGCGAGATCGTGCGCTATACCGGCCCCGACGCGAACGCCAGGCTGCGTGTCGGCTCGTGGCGGTACCTGGGATTCGCCGAGGTGAACGCGCTCGGCGAGGGTCGAACCGCGCTCGACCACGCCGCCGTCCGGGGCCGCGGCCGGCTGCCCGGCCGTACCCGTTTCGCGATCACCGCAGGGCTCGTGCACGTCCAGTGCAGCCGGGACGAGCCGTGGCGCGTCAAGGTCGGCTGATGCCGACGCTCTCCGAAAACTGGTTCTGAATCACTTCCCGTGCTTGGCTGAAGGAGCGTCACCAAAACCGCGTCGCCGCCCTCGGTGTCGCGGGGCCCTCTGGGCTGCGTAGGTGGTCGGCGGCAAGGCGTCTGGGAACGCGGGGTGTCAGGCTGGGATGTCGGTCAGTTGCTCGGCCCAGGGTGTGTGGGCTGCTGCGGCCAGTGCCAAGCGTTCGCGGGGCGGGTTCGGACCCCCAGGGCGCCTGACGAGGTCCGGGTCGTCGGTGGAGCCGGCGCGGGTGCGCAGGGCGATCAGGTCGTCATGGCCGATGAGGCGGTGTCGGTAGAGGGTGTGGCCGCCGTGTGCCTCGGTCACGGTCTCAGGAGTCCAACCGTGCTCGCGAAGACGCGCGAGGACGGCCGCCGCGTAGCCGGGCGCACGCTCGGTCGGGAACCAGAGCAGGCGCTGACCGGACAGGTCCGACCACGTCAGTTCCGCGCACTGCGCGAGGGGGTGGCGTCGGTGCAGCACGACGCCGAGCGGCTCGTCGTCCACGGGGTGCAGTACGAGACCCGATGGGTCGACGGGGGTACGGAGAATCCCGAACGCCAGCGTCCCGCCACGCAGCAGGTCGCCCTGGGACTGCGAATCGACCTGCCGGTAGTCGAGAAGCAGTGGTCGTCTCCGCGTCATCGCCCCCTCGACCCGGGTCAGGACGGATCGGGGCACTCCGTGGCACACCCCGACGGTCGCCGTCGGCCGGACATCACGTGCCGCCGCGATCGAGGAGCGCAGTTCGTCCAGGGCCCGGTTGACGCCGTTCAGCAGCAGATTCCCGGCATCGGTGGGTTCCATGCCCTGAGGCGTGCGTCGGAACAGCGGGACGCCGATACGCCGTTCCAGTCGCCGGATCTGCTGACTGAGGCTTGGCTGGGCGATCCGCAACCGCCGAGCCGCCTCGGTGACGGTGCCCGCCTCGGCGACCGCGGCGAAATAGCGCAGCTGCCGTAACTCCACATCGGAGAGATCGTCCACGCCACGTTCCTTCGACCAGTACGTATAGGTGCCAGCCTATGGCGTGGACGCGAACAGGTCTTGGCGCATTCCGGTCGCCCTGGTCTTTGCTGGCTCCATGTACGTGATCGTGTTGCGCTACCAAGCCCCGCTGACGACCAGCGACACGCTCAAGGATGCGCACTACACCAACCCGGACGGCGTGTTCGCCAAGGGCATGGTGCGCTACGCCGGGCCGTTGGAACCCCGCACGGGCGGGGTGATCATCGCCGAGGGCGAGCCCGCCGCCATCGAGGCCGCCGTCGCCTCCGACCCGTTCGTCGTCACCGGCGCCGCCACCGCCGAAATCCTCCGCTTCCACCCCACCGTCCGCCCCGGCGCCGATTTCCCCCACGTTTCGTAGCCACCTCCACGACACGCGCCTTCGACGTTCTTCGCCGCGTTGCGGGGGCGCTCGCATGCCGGGGTCGTCCGCAGGTGTCGGCGTACTGGTCTACTCCTGGTGGATGGCCTGCAGAAGGTTGCCGATCAGGGGACTGCGGTCGTCCGTGCGCCAGGCGACGGCGACTCGGGTGCGGGCGGCGCCGGGATCGATGCCGCGGAAGGTGACGCCCTCGAGGCGGATGCGTCGGATACTCGCCGGGGCGAGGGACACTCCGAAGCCGGCTTCCACCAGGGCGCAGACGGTCTGCCATTCCACCGCGTGCTGGACCACCCGTGGGGTGAAGCCCGCCGTGGTGCACAGGCCGATGATCCGATCGTACAGTCCCGGGCCGACGTGGCGCGGCAGGAGTACGAAGGGCGAGTCCGCCAACTGCGCGACACGAATCGTCCGTTGGGTCGCGAGGACGTGGGTGGAGGGCAGCACCGCCACGAAGGGCTCGGTCACGACGGTCCTGAAACCGAGCCGCGGTTCGTCGTCGGCGGGCGGTTCGCGCACCAGACCGATGTCGATGCTCCGGTCGTGGAGTGCGGCGAGTTGCGGCGTGGTGGTCATCTCCCGGATGCGCAGATGTACGTCGGGGAACCGCTCATGGAAGGTGCGCAGCACGCCCGGCAGGATGGTCAGGGCGAGGGAGGCGGCGAAGCCGATGCGCAGATGGCCGGCCCGGCCGCTGCCGACGGCCCGCGCGGCCGCCAGACCGTCCGCGAGGTCGGTCAGGATTCGGCGTGCCGCGGGCAGGAGTTCCCGGCCCGCCGGGGTCAACGTCACGTGTCCCCGCTCACGGCCGAACAACGCGTGGCCGACCTTGTCCTCCAGGCGGCGGATCTGCTGACTCAGCGGGGGCTGCGCGATGCCCAGGCGGGCGGCGGCACGGCCGAAGTGCAGTTCCTCGGCGAGCACGACGAAGGCGTGCAACTGCGGCAGGGGAAGTTCAGGGCGTTCCATACGTGCAGAGATATCAGACGGCAATGGAAGAAGTATTGGACGTATCGATCACGGCCATTTAGCTTCGGCGCATGACAGAGCGACGTGCAATCCTCGGCGGCTCCACGTTCGAGGAACAGATCGGCTATGCCCGTGCGGTGGTCGACGGCGACTGGGTGCACGTATCCGGGACGACCGGCTTCGACTACACCACCATGACGATCTCCGACGACGTGGTGGAGCAGGCACGGCAGTGCCTGCGCAACATCGAGTCCGCGCTGGCCGAGGCGGGGTGCGGCTTCGCCGACGTGGTGCGGGTGCGATACCTGCTGCCCGATCGGGCGGACTTCGAGCCGTGTTGGCCGGTGCTGCGCCGCTGCTTCGGCCGGATACGGCCGGCCGCCACGATGTTGATCTGTGGTCTTGCCGATCCTCGGATGAGGATCGAGATCGAGGTGTACGCCCGGCGGGCGACCGCGTAGCGGGCGGCCTGGCGCACTCGGTCGCGCGGATCGAAAGCCGGGTCGAGGCCGTGGCACTGGGCGGCGGCGTGGGCCGATAGGGCAGGAACAGGCGGTCCGAGGGCAGCTGATCCACCACGAATTCTTCGCGGAACATTTCTTCGGAACGTACGCGGCGGTGTCGAACGCCGGCTCCCGACGAACGGCCCTCGACCGCGGGTTCGGTCGGGGGCGGGTTCTCCCGCGCTGTCCACGAGCATTGGCCTGTACCGGCCGTGGACCGCGAACGTAGGTGCCGGTGTCTCGGGCGGTCGCGCAGGGGCCTGGTTCTCTTCCGCGTTCATCCGGGTACGCGCGGCGCGGCACGGAGTCGGTGATCTCGTCGGAGGCCGGGCGTGCGGGGGTGCTCCGAATCGGGCGGCCACACGTGTGACCGGCTTGGTCGGCAGGACGGGACGCGGCACGCGCTCGTCCGAATACCGCGCCGGGGAACTGCGCCCCGTATGGCTCGCGTGGATACCACCGATGAGCCGACGCCCGTTTACCCACGGGAGGTGACGCACGCGCTCCCTGAAGACGTCCGAGCTCGAACGCGGGGGCACCGGCGGCCGGTCGCAGATGGGATCTCGTCGGCCGGGGCCGGGTGGCCGTGAACCCGATTCGGCGCACGCCCGTCGAGCCGAAGGGCCAAGGCCCCGGCGGGCCGCATCGGGGACGACCGCAACGCACACCCGGCCGGTGGCCGAGGCGTACGACCAGCTCACCCTGGACTCGGACCCGAAGCGCAAGAAGCCGGACGAGGGTGTGGTGTTCGGTCAGCGCTTCGGGGGTGTCGGCGAGGTCGAGGGTGTCGATCGCGGCGGCGAGCAGCGGGTTCATGACTCACATCCTGGCGTGTGGGGGCCGGGTATCGGTGTCGTTTGCTCCGGCGCGGCCGTGGATGAGCAGGCCGGCGATCGCCTGAGCGATGGGCTGGTCGGTGAGGGCTTGGACCAATCCGAATTCGCCGTTGGGGTTGGTCTCCAGGTATGCCCAGCCCTGCGGGGTGACGACGAAGTCGAGTGCGGCGTAGACGAGTCCCAGGTCGCGGACGTGTGCCACGCATGCGCGGGCGATGGCGGGGGGCCCGGCGAGCGGTGCGCGGTGGCAGTGCCCGCGAGGGGTCGTGCGCCAGTCGAGTCCAGCCGTTCCCGGTGACGACGAAGTCCAGCGCCGCGTAGATCAGGCCCAGTTCGCGCACGTGCGCCACGCACGCCCGCTCGACGTCGGCGGGCATCGAGATCGTCGCTCGCCAATGACCTCTGACCCCCGTCGATGCCTTCGAGGCATGCCATCGAACCCCGATTGGTCTTCGACGGCAGGACCGCGCGTCTCCAGAATTCGGGCACCACCCCTTCGCGTTCCCCAGGAGTTCACCGTGTCCCTCTTGTACACCCGGCGCTGTTGGGCCATATTGACCCTCCTCGTGCTGACCCTGGCCCTCGTGCCGTTCTCGCCGCTGGCGGCGAGACCCGCGTACGCCGGGACCGCCGTGCCCGGTGATTCGCTCACCGGCAGTGGCGCCGTGACCAGGTCGGTGCTGACCGCCGCCGACCTGACCCGCGGCGCGGCCACCGGCACCGTCGCCGGCGACGCCTTCGCGCTGCCTGCGGCGGCCGCCGCCCCGACGCACACCTTCGAGGGCACCCTGACGCTCAAGGGCGTGGCCACCGCAGGCGGCTTCAGCACCCTCAGGGACCCCTACAAGTACGTGGCCACCGCCGCGCTCAAGCACCTGCCGCCGGTGAGCATCGACCTCGTGCAGAACGGCAGTCACGTCATCCCCGCCGTCCGCGGCCTGCAGATCACCGGGAGCGCGTACTGGAACCTGATCGTCGAGGGCGGCCGCGCCTGGAACGAGAACGGCGACGGCGGCCGCACCCGCGTCTCGCTGCCCTTCGCGCTGGTCGGGCGCAACGCCAACTGTGTGCACAACGGCCTGCTGACCTTCCTCTTCGACGGCCACAAGATTTCCCGGGTCCGCTACCAGGTCGCGCACGAGACGTGCGAGTACTTCCAGTTCGACATGTGGGGCCAGGTCGGCGCGACCTACTCCCGGCACACCGTGACCGGTGCCACCGACCTGAAGAACGCGTACGCCGCCGAGGTCGCCGGCCGCATCCCGACCAAATCGATCAGCGCGCTGAGCACCGACTACCCGAACGCCGGCCTCGACACCAGCGCGTTCGGCAGCGGCATCACCCCGTCGGCGCTGAGTACGTACGGCGTGTCCTACGGCGGGGTGAACTACGTCGGCGCGTGCCAGACCCGGCAGGGCGCGTACCCGTACTGCAATCAGATGGTGCTGCCGTCGTACTCGCTGGCCAAGACGAAGTTCGCCGGCATCGTGCTGATGCGGTTGACGCAGGTCTACGGATCGTCCGTGCCGTCGCAGCTGATCCGCGACTGGGTCGGTGAGGCGGACACCTCCGCCTGGACCGGCGTCACGTTCCAGGACACCGCGAACATGGCCACCGGCAACTACTCCTCCAGCGCCTTCGAGGCCGACGAGGCCGGCAGCGGCATGATGGCGTTCTTCCTCGCCGAGGCGTACGGGCCGAAGATCCTGATACTCCCTGATCTTCACCAGCGGCGACCGGATCTCCCTCGTGCGACGCGTGCCGGAGGAGGAGGTCGAGCGCCAGGGGCGCGGCGGCGCTGACCGGAACACTGACAGGCGCGGTGAGCGGAGCGCTCGACGCGCTCACGGACGACGAGGTTGCGGCCACCGTCGCCCTCGACGCCGACCAGCTGCGGGAACGGGTGCGACACGCGACGGAGCTGGCGCTTTGAGGCCGAGGGTGGGATCACCGTGACGTCAGGTGTGCAGGCGCAGGTGTGCCGTGCCGGTGGTGCGGTCGGCGGGGTCGACGAGGAGCGTGAAATTACCGGTGGTAGGCAGAACGGTGCCGTCAACGCCGCCCTTTCCGTTGGTCACGCACCCGCTGGCGAGGACCTCGTCACCGGGTCCCAGCAGTTTGAGGACGTCGCACTGGTCGGGCAGCGTCGACACCGGTACGTCGACGAAGACCCTCTGCCCCGCGGTACCCGAAAAGCGGAAGCGGCTGGCGGCGCCCGCCTGAGCAATGCTCGCGACGGCTTCGGGGCCGTCGGCGCTGATGGTTCCAACTTGGTCGGTGGCGTCGATCAGCCGCAGTTGCGAGACGCCGGTGGTGCGGTCGGCGGGGTCAACAAGAATCGTGTAGTGGCCCGAATCCCGCAGGGTGATGGCGTCGATCCAGCCGTTGCCATGGACGACACAGCCTTGAGCGATGACCTCGTTTGCGGGATCGAGCAGCCTGAAAACATTGCAGGTGTCGGGCAGGGTGGATTCTGGCACGTCCACGAAGAATTTCTGCCCTGCGGTACCGGCGAACGAGAAGCGGCTCTCCCCGCCGGCCCTGCCGACGCCCGCGCTCACGGGCGGACCGCCTGGGGAGATCGCGCCCACTTGATCGACGGTCGCGATCACTCGCACGACCGCCTGGCCGGTAGCGCCGTCGGCTGGGGCCAGAACCACCCGGTACCGGCCCCTCGCGGTCAGGCCGGTGGCATCGACGAAGCCCGTGCCGTCGACGATGCACCCGCTGGCCACCTGTGTTCCGGACGGATCCATCAGATGCAGAACGTCGCATTGATCGGGCAGGTTCGACGACAGCGCGTCCACGAAGACCCTCTGGCCCGACATCCCTTCGAAGGTCAGCTCAGCCTCACCGCCGGGCTGCTTGACGGACAGTTTTGTTGCCGTGCCTGCGGCAAGTTGTTTCTGCGTGGCGGCCGCCGCGGCGGCGAAAGCGATCTCGCCGGTGAGTCCGACGTCGAGAATGCACGCTTCCAGAGATCGCGCCGCGGTGACGTTGGTACTGCGGCAGATCGCCTCGGCTGTGGCCCTATTGGGGAGATCGGCGGCCACGACAGTCTCATGCGGGAACGTACGGTCGGTGAACGTGCCGGTGGTCTCGCCAGGCTTGTAGTCGAAGAGCGACTGGCTCTGCGTCACCCGCCAGCTGTCCGCGTAGGTAGAGTGCAGGGCCTCGGGTGCCGGTGTCGTACCGAGTGTGGCGCCGCCGTGCACCACCAGGTCGTTGTCGGTGCGACCGTCGTCATTGCCGAACAGCCCTTCCACTGCTGCCCTTCGGGCATCCGCGAGGTAGATCGAAACGGTCAGCGACGATGTTCCCACCGCCTCCACCAGCAGCACGGATCGGTCCGGCCAACGAATCTCGACGGTGTCGGGACCGCGCTGCTCGATCTCTCCGCCGTGCGGCAGGCTGCGCACGCCGCTGGCCGCTACGACGACCTTGCCGTCCACGCGGAGTACCAGGCCGGAATTCCCCAGGTACAACCCGACCCGGTCGCCTCCCACGTCGGCGGCCACCGCCGAAAAAAGTGACACGGTGCTCAGGCCCGGTAGCGGGCTCAGTCTGCCCTGAATGTCCAGGTGGCGGATGTCCGGCTCGCGGGCGGACGTGCGGGTGAGCACGAACTCTCCCACCGATTGGAAGTCGTAGAAGAGGCCGTCGAACGTTGTCAGATGCGGGTCGCCCGTGCCAATCGCGCATCCAGCACCGCATCCACCCTGGGACGGCGGTGGGTCTGGCTTGTCCAGGCAGTCAGTACCCTCGGGCGGGAGGGGCTTACCGCTACCGTACTTGGTGCGCGGAAGGAGACCCGCTTGAGTGGCCCGGTACTCATTCTCCTTACGGGTCGCTTTGACTTCGGCGACCGTAATGCCGGTGTCGACTTCGTTTCCTGCACTCATATAGCGGCAGGTGTCGCGCCGGTTGGTTCCCTTGTCATAAGCCGCGAGGTGGCTCATTTCGTGGTAGAGATCGGCACACGTATCGTGGCGCACGTCGGGGTCTTCACCAGGGAATGCTGAGGTGTCGTTGGGGTTCCACTTGATCGTCCCGCCGGTGCCTTGCCCGTTGGCGGCGCGTTCGGAATTCCACCAGTCGGGGTTGGAGACAGTGCCGGGCGCCTTCTCGAACTTGAACTTGTTCGGCGATCGGTCGAGTTGGTCGACGAGATCGCGCTTGCCCGCGGCGGTGAACTTGGCGATGCAACCGTCGTAGACGCCGTGCAGGCCGTCTCCGACCTCGACGACTGCCGCTGCAGGCGTCGCGACCGAGACTGCAAGTGTGAAAGCCAGTGCGGCGGCGGTCGGGACCACCGCCCTCCGCCGAAGCCGGTGCCGCACGGTCGTCAACGTCGTCCTCCCGTCACGGTGAACGCGACCGAGGCCGCTTCACTCGAGGCAAGACAGGGATTACCGGCCGGCGTTGCAGCGGGCAGCAGGGGATGGACGTACCGGGCCGACAGCTCGTACTTCCCGGGTGCGTCGACCGCCCAGAACGCGAGCGCAGCCTCATCGAGGTTGTCCAGGCTCGAGGTGCTCAGCGCCCGATGGTCCTCCGCCGAGGTGCCCCCCTCGCTCGTCCACGGCACGGACAACGAGGCGCCGGGACGCAACGGAACGAGGTTGGCGGACAGGAAGGCCGCGAATCCGTCGATGTAGCTGCCGTTCGTCAGCGCGGGCGCCACGGGCACGCCGTCACGGAGGAACGACACAATCGTCACGGTGCCTTCCGAGACTCGGCTGACCGTGCAGTCCGTGCTTCCCGTATTGGTGAGAACGATGGAAAGCGTGATCTGTTCCTGTCGGGTGTATTCCGCTTTGGACGAGGCGACTGTCATCCGGACATCACTGTGAACGGCGTCCTCGTCGGCACGCGATTCTGGCTCCGATAGAAAGGTGCACCCGCAATTCAGCAGGAGCAGTCCGGTCAGTAGTACGCCTGCGGCCTGGACGCGCATTTCGTCATCCTACGCAGCATGATCAACAAGGGTCTGTACTTCAAACGGGTACAAGACCACGTCGGCCTCTGTGCCAGGCTGCGACGGGGCCGTCCTTGCGGGGGATGCGGCCCGGCGCAACGCGAGGGACTACGAACGCCTCATGTCCCACGCCGAAGCCCACATCCAGTGGGCGTTCACCACCCTCATGACCCGCCGCGTGGCCCGCTCACGCCGTCAGCCCGAGGCAGCCCCGACAGCCGCCTGAAAGCCCTCCTGCTGCCGTTCGGCTGCCCGTCCATCGACGCCCAGCCGAACGGCAGACCGGATCACGACCACACCTCACAACGCCATGACCTGCTGAGAGAGGATGTGAGCACACTGCGGGTCGGTACGGGGGCCGCGAGGCGGCGGGTCAGGAGCAGCGGTGTGGCCATGAGGAAGTCCTCTCGGGTGTCGGGTCGCCTTGGTGGGGTGGTGTGAACTGCCGTGCGTTTCCAGGAGAGCGCGTCGTCCCTGGCGTGGGAAGGGTGTGTGCGGATCGTGCAATCGGTGTGCGGGTCGTGCACACGGCGTCGACGCAGGGTGATTCGCCGGCTACCGTGGGGGCGGACATCGTCCGCGCGTTCCCTGGGGGTCGTGATGGTCGAGCTGCGCCCGCCGTAGGACTCGCCGCGTGTGCGGGTCCTGGCCGCGCGGGGTGATGTCCGTGGTCTGGTACGGGTCGGTCGCCTGGCGCGGAACTGGCGGCAACGCGACCTGGGTTCGATCGTCGGGTACTCCGCGTCAACGGTGTCCCGCGTGGAGTCGGGCGCGCGTTCGGGCGGGATGTGGCGGTGATGCGCAGGTTGGCCGCCGCGGTGGACATGCCTCCCGGGGTACTGGGCGCGGCACTGGGCGTGAGCGCGCCGCTGCCGGCTAGGGTGGGCCGGACCGCCGTGCGGCGGGACGAGGAGGACGACTCGATGCGCCGACGCCGCCTGCTGACCGCCTCCCTCGCGGCCGTTCCCGTCACGATGCTCGGCGGGGTCGACCAGGCGCTCGCGTCGATCCCCACCCGCTCCTCCCCCACCACCGGGGGCGACGTCCTGGCCCGGCTTCGGCGTGCCCGCGGGTGGTACGACAGCGGCGATCACGCCCGACTGGTCGCGGCCCTGCCGGAGTTGCTCGCGGCCGGGCACACCCACGCCGACACCGCTCCCGGTGATCAGGGCGCGTTCGCGCGCCTGGCCGCGTGCTACGACCTCGCGACCGAGACGCTCTCGAAGATCGGCCACTATCAGCGGGCGCGGACCGCGGCCGACCGGGCGACGGTGTACGCCCACCAGTCCGGCTCACCGCTCGCGGCCGCCTCCTCCGCGCGGATGCTCAGTATCGTGCTGCGCCACCAAGGGCAGGAGGCCACGGCCCAGCGCGTGACGCTGGACGCGTCCGCGCGGGTGGAGGGCACCGGGTTGACCACGCCGGAACAGGCCGCGGCGTACGCCCAGATGTTGTGCACGGCCGCCTACACGTGCGCCGGGGCCGGGGACCGGGCGAACGCGTTGGAGTTGATGGCCGACGCCAAACGCGCGGTGTTGCGGGTGCCGGCCGGGCCCGAGGCCCGGACGGTGTTCACGGTGACGCCCGCGTCGGTAGGGCTGTACGAGGTCGGAGTGCTGTACTCCCTCGGCGACGCCGGCGCCGCCCTGCACGCCGGCCGCCGGCTGCACCCGGGACAGTTCCCCACCGCCGAGCGACGCGGACGCCTGCACACCGACATGGCCCGTGCGTGGTGGCAACTCGGCAAAGCCGAACAGACCGCCGACGCGCTGGCCGCCGCTCATCGGGAGGCGCCCGGCGAGGTGCGCGACCGGCCCTCCATCCGTGGCATCGTCACCGAACTCACCGAGCGACACCCCAACACCATCGGCGTCCGAGACCTCCTCACCGCCACCAGGACGCAGTGAAAGCATCACGCCACGCCTCCCGGGATGGCGCGTCCTTCGCGGCCGGCTTTCGTGGCAGTACGGCGCAGCGGAGGTGGTTGCCGGAGCGAGTGCGGGAGTTCGGATCGACGTGCGGTCTCGTCCGTCGACCGGTGGGGGTTGCTCACCACCGCTTGGCGCGGCCCCAGGTCCGCACGCAAGGCGGGCTGGTGGGCGGTTGCGCGCCCGAAAGCGTCTGCGCGCACAACGCCTGGGCCACGTTCGCGTGGTGCCGTCGCAGCGCGCTAGAGGCGGTTTCGGGCGGCCGCCGCGTCCCTGAGCCGCCGCTCGACCTCTTCGGCGAACTGCCGGGGCAGCTTCGCGGGGGGGTACTGGTGGTAGCGGTGGAGTAGTTCGCCGGTCTCCCGGTCGAACCCCATCTCGGCCGGCCAGGATTGTCGGCCGGAGTTGCTGCGGATCAGCAGTTCCACGTAGAAGCCGGTCACAGAGACGATCGTGACGCCTTGCATGGTGGCCGCGACGTCGCGCACGACGGCCTCGAACGCGCGCTCCTCGGCGGTCGATGCGCGGCCGTCGGACGGCTCTTCGGTCGCGGCGTCGCGGGCGTATCGGTAGTCGCTGACGGCGCCGGCGAGAAGATTCACCGCAAACGCGGCTGTGAGGCCGAGGGCGGCTCGCATCGGGGTCAGGCCCTTGCGTGCCCCGGCTGCGGGCGTTCGAGTGGGTTGGTCGGGCACGGCGGCCGCCTTTCCGGTCCGGAGGAACCGGTGCCACGGTAGCGGCCGGGCGGTCGCCGCGCCGGGGTTCGGCGGTTCTCGTCCGGCGACCGCCTCGGAGCGGGCCCTCGGCTTCCTCGACTCCGCCCGATCGGGGTGTCGGTGTCGGGTGTGGCGCCTATCTTGGGGCCCGGTGCGTGGGTGTTCGAGGGGGGCGTGTGGCGGGCGGCGGCGGTCAGTCGTGGCGGTACCTGTACGAGCGGTTGGGCGAGAAGCCCTTCCAGCAGTTGTGCAACGCGTTGCTCGCGCAGGCCTTCCCGAACGTGCGGTGCTATCCGGTGGGGCATTCCGACGGTGGTCGGGACGCGGTCGACCCCGGCGGGGACCGGAAGGTGATCTACCAGGTCAAGTGGTCTGCGCGCGCTGAGAAGAACCCTGCCGGGTGGCTTGAGGCGACCGTCAAGGCGGAGGCCGCCAACATTCGGCGGCTGGTCGCCGAAGGCGCCGACGAGTACTACCTGATCACGTCCGTCGCGGGCACTGCAGTGCCCAAGGCGGGCAGTATGGACGTTCTCGACGAGGCTTTGAAGCGCCTGAGCAAAGCATTCGGTATCCCGATGACGGTGTGGTGGCGCGCGGACGTCGACGCGCGCGTGGACGGCGCGCCCACGGAGCTGAAGTGGGCGTACGCCGACATGCTCGCCGGCCACGACCTGATCCGGTACCTGATCGAGAGCGATCGGGTCGCCGCCCACGAGGACGCGTTGCGGGACCTGTTGTTGAGGGTGATCGCCACGCAGTGGGACGAGGACGCGAAGGTGAAGTTCAAGCAGGTCGAGCTGGACACCCACCGTCTCGACGACCTGTTCGTCGACGTGGAGGCGACGCGGGTCGCCGCTCCCCGCGCGGTCGTCGGGTCCCGGTCGGACCGCCAGGACGAGTTGGGCGGCGCGGCGCGCTACCTCGCGGACACACTCCAGCCGTTCGCCCTGGTCCGGGGGGAACCCGGGCAGGGCAAGTCCACGCTGGGCCAGTACCTGTGCCAACTGCACCGCGCCGCGTACCTGCCGGACGTCGCCGCGGCCGGCGCGCCGGTGATCGAACGGCCGCGGATGCCGCTGCGGGTGGACCTGCGCGACTACGCGGCCTGGTTGGCCTACCGCGACCCCTTCGGCGACGAGGACGACTCCGACGGCCGAGCCACCTCGGGCATGCGCGCGCGAGGCTCCCTGGAGACGTTCCTCGCGGCGTTGCTGCGGGCGCGCAGCGGCGGGCTGGCCGCGGACGTGGGCACCGTGAACGACATCATGCGCCGGCTTCCACTGCTGTTGGTGCTCGACGGCCTCGACGAGGTCGCAGGCAGCGACACGCGTGTACGGGTGGTCAAGGAGATCGACGCGTTCACCGCCCGCCTGCGCGTGTGCCAGCAGATGCCGCAGGTCGTGGTGACCACGCGGCCCAACGCCGCCGGTCTCGCGGAACCGTCCGCGGACCGGTACGAGACGCTCGTGTTGTCCCGGCTCAGCCCGGAGCTGCGCGCGGCGTATCTGCACAAATGGGCCGATGCCAGGGGTGTCCGGGGCCGGGAACGCCGGTCGTTGGAGCGGGTCTTCCGGCAGCGGTCCGCCGAGCCGCACATCGCGCAGCTCGCGGACAACCCGATGCAGTTGACGATTCTTCTGTACCTGATCCAAAAGCGCGGGAACTCGGTGCCCGCGAGCCGGACCGAGCTCTACATGTCCTACATGGAGACGTTCCTGGACCGGGAGGCGGAGAAGACCCCGGCGGTGGACGAGCACCGCGTGGTCCTGGAGGAGGTCACCGCGTTCCTGGGCTGGCTCCTACAGTCCCGGGCCGAGACGCGGGAGGGCAACGGGCTGATCGCCACCCGGAAGCTGAAGAAGGAGATCCTGACCTACCTGTTCGACGCGGAGAAGGAGACGTCGCTGGTCGAGGACCTGTTCACCGGGGTCACCGCCCGGGTGTGGGCGTTGACCAGCAAGGTCGAGGGAACCTTCCAGTTCGACGTGCAGCCGTTGCGCGAGTTCTTCGCCGCCCGATATCTGTACGCGTTCGCCGGGGCGGACCTGTCCGGGTTCGACAAGGGTGACGTGCTGCGGGAGTTGGTGCGTCGCCCGTACTGGCTCAACACCACCAGGTTCTACGCGGGCTTCGCACAGCCGAACGAGTTGGGCGGGATGATCGAGGTCCTCAAGGACGAGTGGGCCAACCCCACGCGGCTGCGGCAGGTCCGTTTCACCGCGTGGGCCCTGCTCGCGGACGGGGTGTTCCGATCCCGCACCCGATCCCAGAAGAGCGCGGCCGAGCTCTTCCTCGACCCGCTCAGCGTCCGCCTGGTCAACCACGCCCTCGACACGGGCGAGATCCCCCCTCTCGGCTGGGAGTCGGGCGCGAACGACCTGACGGCCGCGCTGCTCGACCAGGTCGCCTCGGACCCGCACTCGGCCGCGACATGTGAACGTCTCGCCCTCACCGGGAAACTCGTCGCCGAGGAAGGCGTCTTCGACACCTGGTGGCTCCCCCGCATGCGCGCCGCGATCGGGACGAGCGACGAGCTCGTCTGGTTGACGATCGGCGCGACCCTCACCGCCGCGTCCCGGACCGACCCCGCCGACCTCGAATGCCTGAACCTGGGCAATCCTCGGATCGCCGCCGCGGCCGTCGCCGCCGGCGTTCCCGTGGAAGCCGGCTCCGAGGCGGAGAAGGCCCTGGTGCGCGCCGTGCTCGACGGACACTGCTCGGACCTGGACTGCGCCTCGCTCACCGGCTTCGCCCACGACCTGCTCAGGGTCGCCGCGCCGCAACACTTCCTGCGCAAAGCACAACCCGTCCAGCGCACGGCGGCTTCCGGCCCTGGGCCGCTCTACCGCGTACCCGTACGCCACGCCGACCGCACGATCGGCGGCAACGAGCATCGAGCGGCCCTGACCAGACTGCAGTCGCGCAACGACCGCTTCGCCCGGGTGCGACAGGCAACGAAGTTCGGTCGAGGGCAAAAGGGCACCACCTCGCCCTGGGTCAACACCGCACGCGCCCTCGCCGACATGTTCGGGCCGTGCTGGCTCGCCGCCGAGATCGCCGTGATCGGTGCCGCCACGCCACCCACCGCATTCGTCACCGGAGGCGACATCACCCCCGGCTCCAGCCCCCTCGGCCCGAATCCGGACTACGGACGACTCGTCCAGGACGTCCGCAGCTTCCGCGACACCCGATCCTGGTGGACGACCCAGTACGAGCGGCACCGGGACCCGCTGTCCCGCGCGACCTGGGTACTGGCCCTGCTCACCGTCGCCTCCGACGACGTCGTCGAGGAGCACCTGACCCGTGTCGACGAGGCGATCCGCGCGCTGCCCGAGGAAACACGCCGAGCCCTCGTCCTGAGCTCCAGCCGCATCGGGGCGTCCGTGCCGATCTCCGAACAACGAAGCAGGACCACTCTGGCCGGGACCGACGGCGTCTCTCCCTTGACCGCCCTGCTTCTTGCCCACCACGTGCAATCGGGGACGTACTCGCGATTCACCACCACCGCCTCGAGGGACATGGCACCGTACGAGGCCGCAGCCTGGCCCGCACTCCTGGGACTTGGCTTCCAGATGGCAAGCAGCCTCGACGAAGACGTGCTTGCGGCGTTGCGGGCGCACGGACCCCATGGCATCGGCTACACCTTCCACCCCCCGGTATACGACGCGACCACGGCCGACGTTCTCGGCCCCTTGGTGGCCCAACCGTTCGACTTTCCCCTGGAGTGGGTCCTGGGTGTCGAGTCCGCGCTCGCACGCACCGGAAACGACGCGCTCGGCGAAGTCGCCGACGCCGACGGCTGGTTCCGATAGGAAGCGGGCACAGGCAAGGCTGCCGGTACATCCCCGATGCTCGGACGCCTCGCAGAGCCGCATCCCCGACAACGAATGGCGCAGCTTTTCCTGCGCACACGCGAACTCGGGTCGGCCCCCCTCCGGGCGCCGGACCTCGTACGAGTGGCGGACGGGTGTTCGCTTTCCCGTGGAACGTGAGATCGTTTCCCGGGCCGGAGTTTCGGGGACCGCGCCTGTGGTCCGTGCTCAGTTGTCGAAGAAGTCTCGATCAACCGAGGTGAGCAGGGTCCTCACCTCGTCCGGGTTGTTGAGGATGCGGTGCAACACGCCGTGTAGCCGCCGCAGCGGTTCGGGCCCGGCGGAGACAACGCAGAACATGCCCCCTTCGCAGTCGTAGTCGAGGTCGTCGGCGATCTCGGTCAGCTCATTGCCGACCGCGAGTTGCGCAATCCCCTCCCACAGGTAGCCGTTGCCCTCGAAGCCGAGTGCGTCGAACAGCGAGTGGAGATGACGCCAGTCCATGTCCGACAGGGTCAGGCTCCATGTGTCGTCGGAGGGGTGGTGAAGCAGGTGGAAAGGCTCTGCAATCTGCATGCCGGGGATCATATGAGTGCGTTCGGACAGGACTGTTGGCCGCTCGACCTGGTGCCGCAGCCCGGTCGGTCAGGGCTGTTTGCGGTGGAGTGCAGTCGTACCTCGCGGCCGTTCCCGTCACGATGCTCGCCGGGGTCGACCAGGCGCTCGCCTCGATCCCCACCCGCTCCTCCCCCACCACCGGCGGCCGGCTCACCGCCCTGCTGGGGCGCGCCCGCCGCCTGTACGGCCAGGGCGATCACGCGGCCCTGATCGCGGCGTTGCCGGAGTTGCTCGCCGCCGGGCACACCCACGCCGACACCGCCACCGGCGACCAGGGCGTGTTCGCGCGTCTGGCTGCGTGCTACGACCTCGCGACCGAGACGCTCTCGAAGATCGGCCACTATCAGCGGGCGCGGACCGCGGCCGACCGGGCGACGGTGTACGCGCACCACAGTGGGTCGCCGTTGGCCGCCGCCGCCTCGGCGCGGATGCTCAGCATCGTCTTGCGTCACCAAGGGCAGGAGGCCACCGCTCAGCGTGTCACGCTGGAGGCGGCCGCGCGGGTGGAGGCCACCGGGTTGACCGCGCCGGAACAGGCCGCTGCGTACGCCCAGATGTTGTGCACGGCCGCCTATACGTGCGCCGGTGCCGGGGATCGGGCGAACGCACTGGAGTTGATGGCCGACGCGAAACGCGCGGTGTTGCGGGTGCCGTCCGGGCCTGAGGCCCGGACGGTGTTCACGGTGACGCCCGCGTCGGTGGGGTTGTACGAGGTCGGGGTGCTGTACTCCCTCGGCGACGCCGGCGCGGCCTTGCACGCCGGCCGCGATCTGCGCCCGGGGCAGTTCCCCACCGCCGAGCGGCGCGGACGCCTACACACCGACCTCGCCCGCGCGTGGTGGCAACTCGGCAAGCCCGAACAGACCGCCGTCGAACTCACCGCCGCCCACCGGGAGGCGCCCGGCGAAGTGCGCGACCGGCCCTCCATCCGCCGCATCGTCGCCGACCTCACCCGACGCCACCCGAACGCCATCGGCGTCCGCGACCTACGGGCCGCCACCGGGGCACGCTGAAGTCGCCGCGCACGCAGGCCTGTTCGTCGTTTTCATCGTTCGGCTACGCCTTCCCTGCGGCGGCGCATTCCGCAAGGTAGCCGTGCAGGTTGCGCCGCTCGACGAGTCGCCCGCCCAGAGGGGGCGGGAACTCCCCCGGGGGGAGGAACACTCCGTCGCAGCGGCGGCAAAACAGGCGTCTCCAGATCGCCCATCGCCGACACCACTGCGGATGAGCCACCCGATACCGCTTCCGGTACGCGACCAGGAACTACGCCCCCACGGCGAGCCCCACCGAGGAGGCCGCCGACCCCAGGACGGCGTTGATCGCGATACCCGTCACGAACATCACCACGAGCGCCGCGACGATCGCCTGCCTCCAGCCGCGGGCGGCCCACGGGCGCGGCGGCGGCCGCAGTGAACGCGACAACGACGTCCGCGTCGTACCGGACGCGCGGATCGTCCCGACCGCGCTCTGCATGCCGTGGGATCCGTGCACCCGCACGGACGTTCGTCCCACGGATCTCGTGACGCTCACGCCGCTCTCGTAGAGGCCTTGAACCCGGACGACCTGTTCGACGCTTCCGCAACTCGGGCATGGGACCACAGGGGACCTTCCTTCCGTTCGAAGGGTTCGCGCGCGACCCGTACGCGCGACGTGTCGATCACGGGGTCGAACCGGGCGTGGTCGGATGGTGGCCCTCCCCGAGTCCGGCAAGGGCTGTGCGCGGTCCGCGGTGTCCCAAGGGAAGCCACAGCGGGCCTGCCGGGGAGGTTCCGGTGCGCCACGCTCCCGTGGCGATCTGCACCTCGCCGAAGGAACCCGTCAAGGTGGCGCGGGCGTCCGACTCGCGGAGCGCGGAAGCAAAGACGAGCAGCACGATCGGGACGCGGCGTCCGAGGGGTGTTTCGCCGTCGCGACGCCGGGGGCGCACGCGCGTGTACCGGGCCGCCCGATGCGCGAGACGATCCGGTTGCCCGGTTCCGGTGTCGTACTCCAGCGCGACAATCGACCGCGCGGGGCCTTCGCGCCAGATCAGGATCGCGTCGGGGCGGTCGAGGCCGCGCGGGACGTCGATGTCCGGGATCTCGCCTGCTCCGTACCACGATTCGACGGCCGCGTCGGGATGTGTGCGGGCGTGGGATTCGAGGGCGGCGCGGAAGGCGTCGACGCCGAGGCGGCGCGCCAGGCGCGATCCGCTCATCAGGAAGAGCAGGCGGTCGTCGAGGGCTCGGCGGGCGGCCGGGCCGGGCTCCTCGCCGATCTCGACGGCCGATACCGCGGCGCCGGCCGGGGACAGGATGAAGTGGAACGGGTTCGACCCGCTTTCCGCGTAAGGCCGGAAACGGTGGACGGCTCCCTTGTCCTCCAGGTCCTTCATGCGGCGGCGAGCCGTGCTCGGGCTGTTGAACACCATCTCGGTGATCTGATGCGAGGTCAGGACGCGATGCGTGGAGAGCGCGCGCAGGACCAGGCGTTCCTGGTCGGTCAACTGCTCGGCGAGGCCCCGGATACGGGACCGCGCCACGTTGCCGGCGGGCATGTGAACACCTCTCTGTGAATGTCGAAACAGGCAGGCCGGTGCGGACGGGGCAATCGCGAAGCGGGTCGGGGAATCGGCAGGGGTCGGTCGGCGGGACGACGGAGCGGATCGAATCGGCTCCGGGGGGCTGCCGACCGGGAGGAAGGGACCCCGTCAAGGGCGGGGCGAAGGGGTGCCGTCACGACACATGGCGACGGCAGCGGCTACGAGTGCTCTGCACGAGGCCGGTTCGTCGGTTCTTCGCTGTGCGCGGCGATGCGTTGCCGCCGCGGTGTCGGTGACACCCGGCGCGCGGGGAACGAGGGTCCGCGCCACGAGAGGCCGGACGGAAACGGAAAGAGTTGTGCCCCCGAATCCATCTGCTTTCGCAGGATCATTCGAGGGCTACAACCAAGCACTGCCAAGGGCTGTGTGCATGCAGTGACAGTGATCCGAGGCTTACGGCGATAATTTTACCAGGAGTCAAGCCACGATTACAGGAGTCGCCGGCCGTACGGTCCTTGCGGTCGGCCGCACCGCATGCGATTCGCCATCCACGGCTTGAACGAGTCCGAGTCGGAGTGCAGCAGATCGGGGACCCGGTCGCCGAGTGAGGCGGTGTCCGGACGTGTGCGGTTCCTCGAGGTCTCCTCGTTCGGCGCCCCTGGCACGGGGTGCGGCGGTGCCGGTTGTCTCGTTCCGGCCGGCCGACCCCGCAGTGCTTCGCTTTCCGGGACGTGGCTCGGGCAACGGCCGTGGCGATGTCGGCGGGGGCGTGTACGTTCGGGCGTGGCCGTCGGAGACCTTGCCTCCCCACCCGGGTCCGACCGCCACGATCGGCCCGCCGGCCACATGTGCGCACCCCCCTCGGCCGGCGGGTCGACCGGCGTCCGGGCCCGCGCGGGGGTCGGGCCACGTCCGGGACCGCCGCCCGTTCGACACACTCGACCATGACCGTCACCCTCCGCGGTGACCATGGCCCCCGCGCTCGACCCCCTTCGAGGGCTGTCCAACCCGCCCGCGCCGGCATCGGTCGGTGGCGAAGCGTTACTGGCCACCACCACACTGATCCCATACGATCTAAATCGGTCATTTCGTGTCATTTGGCGAGGAGCGTTTATGCGGGCGACATGGAAGGGATCCATCTCGTTCGGGTTAGTGAGCATCCCGGTCGAGTTGTATCCCGCAACCGTTTCGGAGAGTCGCTCCGCGGCGCATCAGGTGCACGTGTAGGTTCTCGTTTTCCGTTGCATCTCGTCTCGCTCTGACCAGGCACTTTTCACCTTGTTCCGGTCTGTCACAGTGAGCCGCAGTCTCAATAACAATGGCCCCTTACTGACTGTGATCGCATGTCGGGTGGGCGTTCGGCTGCCCGGTTTTCGAGTAGCTGGCGAAGGCACCGGATCTCGGCGACCAGACGCGGGGCTTGTTAGCGGGCGTTGGCGATGAACCGGGCGTTCTCGTCCCAGCAATGACCGGCGACGTCGACGTAGCGCGGGTGTTGGACGAGAGTCGCGGCCACGATGCCCTGATGGTCGAAGGCCGGCCAGCGTTCGCCCAGTCCGGTGTCGGGGAGAGGGCTGATCGCGACGAGGCTCACGGCCTCGTCGTCATCGAGTTCTCGCACGTGCCACGGGCCCGGGGCCGCGGCTGCGGCAAGCTCCTCGATCTCGGTCAGGTCTTCGTCCGTCACAGGCTCGGGAAGGTTCGTCACGATGTCGGCTCCTCGCGTTCGGACGTGGTTGCGTGGCCCCCCTGCCGCCGCCATCGTCAAGCAGGACGAGCGCGGGTACGGGCGGCACTCACGTTCGAAGGCTGCTGACGGGCCTTTCGCCGCACCCGCCGCTTCCTTCGGACGAGACGCCCGTTTCCCCGACCGCCGACCTGTCGCACGACCTGCGGCGTGCCGTCGACGACGGCGACCTCGAACACGACGCTGCCACCCGCCTGGCAACCTATGCCGTGACGCCGCGCTTCAACGGCGGCTGACCGCCGTCCGACGCCCCCGAACCACGCGCGGACGACCCTGGCTCTTGCTCCGACATCCACCTGGGCGCCGCGAGTTCGACCCGGCGGTTCACCCACTCGGATCATCGGCTTCCGTTCTGCGGGGATCCCGCCTCTACGATGCGGCTCGTGTCGCCCCCACGCGACACGACGGTGCGCGTGTGGGTCACCCGTGGCCGCGGGCCGTCGGCCGGTCGTGCCGTCCGGGAGAGTCCCCGACGGGTGCGTGGGGTGAAGCGACGCGGGGCGCCCGCACGGCGGGCACGACGCCCGCCGGCGGGAGCCCGCGGGGAAAGGAAGGCCCGTGATGAATGAGGGCTCCGGCGGTTCGGGGAGGATGACGCCCCCGGTGGTGACCGCCCGGGCGGAGGCTTCGGCCCGTGAGGTGGACATCGCCTCCCGCTATTGGACGTGGGTCTCCTACGGCCTCGGGGAGACGACGCGTTGGGCCGAGACCGTGTCGGGGATCGCACCGGACGCGCGCATGATCGCGCTGACGTCGGCGGAGGCCGTGGTCCCCGGGCATGCGTGCGCGCGATGCGGCGGGCCGCTGACGTTGTCCTCGCGCGCGGCCTTCGAGCGGGTGTACCGCCTCGGGCAGCGGGGCAGCGAGAGTTGCGTCGACTGCGACACGGACGCCCGGATCGAGTTGGACAGGTTCAGCGATCCCGTGCGGCAGGCGCGGCAGGAAGCGAGCCGTGAGGCCGCGCAGGCCCGGGCGGACACCCAGGCCCGGTGCGACGCGGCGCGACGGGCGTGGGAGAGCGCTCGCCGGGACCGCCTCGCCCGCAAGTACGCCGACGCCGCCGTGCCCGACGCGATTCCCGAGGCGGGTGTGCGGGAGGAGACGGTGGCGTTGGCGCTGCTGCGGTACGCGCCCGATGCCGGACTGATCGCCCCGCTGTCGACGTGGGCCGTTACCCTGTCCGCCGCCGCGGACGAGCAGGCGGACCTGATCGCCTCGACCGTGCATGCCGGCCTGCTGGGGATCCACGCCACGTCGAGCGTCGACGCGTTCGTGTGGGAACCGGCCTCGTTCGACAAGGCGCTGCGTGCCGCCGAGGGCGTCTACGAGGAGGTGCAGCCGGCCGAGCTGACGGGGAGTTACTACACGGCCAGGGCCACGCACTACAGCCCGCACGGGTCCCATCCGCTCTCGCCCGCAACCCGCCCTGACCAGCTAATCACACCCCCTGCACAACGGGGGAGCCCATTTCGCCTCGTGGCGTGTTGTGCGGGCTGTGCCCCGCGGCAGAGACAGGGAACGGCTCCGGTGGCGGCAACGCGCGGCCGGAGCCGTTCCCGTTTGTCGCGCGGGCGGGGCTCCGGGGCCTACTGGGTGTCGCCGTCGGTCGCGGGCCATGGCCTCCCACTCCTGGCCAGGGCGCCGTGGCTTCCACGCGGCGACGGCGGCGCTTCCATGCCGGCCGTTCCCCGTTCGTTGCGCGGCGTCGATCTACATTTCACTCGACCGAGTGTTAACCCTGAGACTGGGCCCCGCCAGAAAATTCCCTAGAAATCGAAGCTAACCTGACCGAAGCGTCTTCATCTGAGGGTCAAAACAGTTCAACCCCAACCTGTTGGCAACTTGCACCACATGCGCAGATGTCATGTCTGCGCTACTCCACGCAAGCGCGATGTAAACATAAGGCCCACTTGCCCCTTTGGAAAGTGGTGTTGCAGCCCAGGGCGTATCGTCTCCGGTATCCCTATCAGGCCAACGCTCAGTAAGGGCTGCCAGAAATTCGGCGATAACGCTAACCATTGGGAACAGTTCCTCGCCGTCAAAATATTCGTCGTAGAGGCGACTATGCACCCTAGCCGCTTCGCGGTCACTGGATGGAACATCCCCTTGCCAAACCGCCAGATCGTAGCTCATCTTTCACTCACCTCATCTCTCCGAAAATAGGGCCCAGCAGTTCCCATGCTTCCTTCATGGGAACGCCTACCATGCCTTTGCCCCGCCATAAAGGATCACGTTGACGTCGGCCTGCGGAAGCAAATCGCCGCTCTTCAAACCCCAACTGCTAAGCTTGTCGGACCGCAGAATGACATTCCCGCCGTCCCCAAGTTGCCCATATACAGTCTTTTGCTGTGGTGACATTCCGGCTGATGGACCATTCTTCACTTCAAAATACTCGGGCGCACCCAAGCCGGGACCCTTCTTCGTTGCCACGACGTCAACATACGATGTCGTCCCGTCTTTAGCTTCAAGCTTCACGTGCGTCCCCATGATCGTGTAACCCCGGTCCTGAAGCTCCTGGAGTGCTCTTGCTTCGCCCTTAGCTCCCTTGGCCGGCCCGCACGGTCCTCCGCTGTTGTGAACGAGGACTGGCGTATCGCCCGCCAGAACATAGTATGTGTGGTCGTCATCAACGGTGAGGTCGTGTGTGCGCTGCTGCGCGCGAAACTGCCGGACGGATCCTACCTGGACCCACGCCTTGCTTGAGGTCTGGAGCCATTGGCCCGGCTTCAAGTCGCCCGCATTCACCCACTGCTTCAGGTCGGGAACCCAGAAGGGGTGGTTGACGGTGGCGATGATGGAGGCGTTGCCATCGTCCGTTCTGACGGTGAGATCGGCGAAGTCTTTGTCGTCCTCGGTGGTGATGGAGGCGAGGACGGTGCGTGGGTTGGTTTCGCCGGTTTCGGAGTCTGTGGCCAGGACGATGTCGCCCGGTCGGACTTCCTCGATCGGTTTGGTCGATCCGTCGGCCAGTTGGAGTTCGGTGTTGGGGACGAAGCTGTGCCCGCAATCGCCTCCCTTCGGCGCCTTAGCGCCCTTCCCACCAGTGATCCCGCCTGGCGGAATTCCCGGCCCGACGCCGTCGAATGCCTGCTTGGCGGCGATCTGGGCGTCCCATTTTTGGCGCAGCAGGAAGCTGGCGAAGTCGTTGTCGCAGTCGACTTCGAGGCAGGCTTGGTACATGTAGTTCGTCTGGTCGAACCATCGGTTCTCGGCGCTCTGCATGATGAGGTCGAAGCGTTTGTAGTTGACGATCCTCAGGTAGTGCGTCCGGAAGTTGTCGCCCTTCTTTCCCTTCGGAATCCGGTGCGACATGTCGACGCCCCGCGGGTCGACGTAGTCCGAGACCTCGTTCTCCTCGGGTTCCCAAGGAATCCTGACGGGCTGCGGGGGCGGTGGGGGTTGGTTCGAAGCTGGTGTTCCGCCAGCGCCGCCGCGGCCTCCCCTGTAGGGAATGCTGCGGTCAGGGTCGCCGCCACAGTCGCATTCGGCGAGGCCGGTGGGGTCGCTGTAGGTCAGGGGGTTGTTGCTGCTGTAGGTGTAGCCATGCATCTGTTGCGCGTCGGTCAGGTCCATGAGCGGATCGACGCTGATGAAGCGGCCGAGAGCGGGGTCGTATTCGCGGGCGCCGACGTGGGTGAGGCCGGTGGCGTCCATGGGCTTGCCGAGGAAGCCCTTGTCGTCGGGCCATTGGCCGTTGGACTGGGTGGGCTGTGCGCCTCGGGGTTCGCCGAAGGGCTTGGACTGGCGGCGGGTGGCGGTCAGGGTCGCGGCGTCGAGGGTGCTGGTGGGGGTGCCGTGGTGGTCGGCCGCCATGTAGGTGAGGGTGGCCGGGCCGTTGCGGACGACGGTGGCGCCGCCGGCGGTCGGATAGTAGCGGGTGCCGACGACGGGGCCGGATCCGTCGGTGTTGGTGGTGAGTTCGTCATTGCCGAGGTAGAGAGTGGTCTTGCCGTTCTCGCGGCGGACGACGCGGCCTCCGTCGGCGTCGAAGACGTAGTCGCTGTTGCCCGTCGCGGAGGCGACGGTGGTGAGCTTGTCCTCTTCGTTCCAGGTGAGGGTCTGGAGGTTGGCGTCGCCGCCGGGGCGGGTCTTGGTGTTGCCGGCCTGGTCGTAGGTCAAGCCGGTGGTCACGGCTTCGCGGGTGCCGGTCCTGACGGTGACGGTGTCCAGGCGGTGCGTGCGGTCCGCAGGCAGGGCGCCCGCGCGGTAGTCGTACTCCGTGGTGACGTTCTTGGTGGGGTCGTTGGTCGGGTCGTGGTCGACGAGTTTGGTGCGGTTGCCGACGACGTCGTAGTCGAACGACTGCCAGTACGGATCCGCGCTGCCGACGGTCGACGCGCTCGGAGTCTGCGTGGCACAGCCGCCGATGCCGGGGACGCCGGGCGCGGGGAGGGTGGTGGTGCCGGCGGTGTCGGTCCAGGCCTCCTTGAGGCGGCGGTGACCGTCGTAGGCGAAGCATTGGGTGTCGGTCGAGGTGCCGTCGCGGACGGTCTTGATGGAGGTGACGTCGCCGCTGGGCTTGTAGGTGTAGGTGGTGGCGTCGACGCTGGCGGTGGTGCCGGTCTCCTTGTCCCACTTCGTCGACAGCAGGCGGCCCGTCGCCGAGTCGTATGCGGTCGTCATCGCGGCCTGGCGTGGGGTGGAGCCCAGGACGGCGCGGATGTTGCGCCCGAAGACGTCGTAGTCGGACCAGTTCAGGTACGA
Organism: Embleya sp. L77; assembly: GCF_055557415.1. Taxonomy (NCBI): domain Bacteria; kingdom Bacillati; phylum Actinomycetota; class Actinomycetes; order Kitasatosporales; family Streptomycetaceae; genus Embleya; species Embleya sp. L77. The sequence continues at coordinate 6,945,866 of NZ_CM145709.1, read as the reverse complement.
GTCCTTGGTGCTGCTGCCGAGTGCGCCCAGTTGTCCGGCGGGTTTGTAGATGTAGTTGAGGTTCTCGGCGGGGAGTCCGCCGCGGGAGGGCAGGACCGCGTAGACGGGTCGGCCGGTGACCCGTTCGTAGAGGGTCTTGGTCTCGTAGGTCCCGGCGAGTTTGCCCTCGGTGGCGGGGATGGTCAGTCGGGTGCCGGAGGGCCGGTAGGAGCCGGTGTCGAAGCCGGTGATCTCCGAGACGTACCGCGCACCGTTGAGGCCGCCGATGTAGCGGGTGGAGCCGTCCGCCTGGCCCTTGGCGAAGCGGTCGTACGACCACGACGCGAGGAGGTTCTCCGCGGTCGTCGTCGCGCCCTTGTACAGACCGGTCTTGCGGCCGAGGTCGTCGTAGGCGTATGTGAGCTTCTGGCCTCGGGCGTCGGTGGTGGAAGTAATCCGGCCGACCTTGTCGTAGGCGGTGTCCGAGGGACCCTTGTCCGGGTCCTCGACGTGGGTCTTTCGACCGAGGAAGTCGTAGGTGTACTCCCACTTGTTGCCGCCTGCGTCGGTGACGGTCTTCAGTTCCTCGCGTCCGTTGTACGAGTAGGTGATCTTTGTGTAGTCGGTGCCGGTGGGGACTCCGCCGTTGTACTCGCGCAGTTCCTGCGGCTTGCCGCGGGCGTCCGAGATCGCCAGGGTCGCCGTGCCGCCTGCGGGGGGCGTGGTGGCGACCTGGTCGGCGCCGGCGTAGGAGGTGCGCGTCTCCCACTGCTTGACCGACAGCGACGTGAACGACTCGACGGTCTTGCGGCCCATGCCGTCGTAGATCACGGCGTTCTGCGCGGGGACCTCGTTGTCGTTGGCGACGAACACCGTGGTCGTTGGCGCGGATGTGTCGTCGTAGTAGGGCTGGTTGGTCTTGAGGACGCGGCCGAGGCTGTCGTGGAAGGTGTCGGTGACCACGCGACCGGTGGCTTGGTTCTGGGTGCTGCTCTGGGTCTGGCGTTCCTGGAGGAACGCACCCAGGAGTCGGCGCGAGGTCGCGTAGCTCTTGTCGACGCGCTTCGTCTCGGTCGTCACCACCGACGGGGCGTTCTTGTTCACCTCGTAGGCGAAACGCACGTCGGCGTCGCCCGTCTTGGGGTGGCCGGGCTTCCACACCGCCAATAGACGCCCGAGCGCGTCGTACTCCTGCTCGACCACCAGCCCGTTGACGTCGATGGCCTTGACGGGCAGGTTTCGGGCGCCGGCGGTCTCCAGGGTGGTGGTCCAGCCCTTGGGGTCGGTGGCGATCGTCTTCGTCGGCATCGCCCCCGCGGCCGGCTCGTAGACGGTGGTGGTCGCCTTGTTCTCCGCGTCGGTGACCTTGATCGCGCGGCCGTAGGCGTCGTACTCGGAGGTGGCCGTGGTCAGCCACTCCGGGGTGCCGTCCGGCTTGTACGCGACGGCGGCCTCGGTGGTGGTCACATCCCCGATCGCGCCGACCTGGCCCGGGGGCAGTTTGTCGTAGGAGGTGCGCGAGAGCGCGTACACCGATGTCGCGGTCGCCGGTGTCGCGCAGTCCCCGGTCACGGAGACGACCTCGGTCGGCTTGCCGATGATCCACGCGGCGGTGTTGTGCGCGTAGGTCGTCCTGGTGCAGAACGGGTCGAGCCCGTCGGCGAAGTCCGCGACCGCTGTGGGCAGTCCGTACGTGCTCTCGTGGGTCGTTTCCTTGCGGGTCTGGCGCCAGGTGTCGTCGGCGAGCAGGTTGCGCGTGCGGGTCAGGTCGGTGCGGGTCATCCGGGCGGTGAGATCGGGAAGGCCCCGGGCGCGTTTGTGGGTTGCGGACGCCTCGGAGATCCACGGCCTGTCGGAGGTGGTCGCGACGACCTTGTTGCCGACATCTGCGCCGTCGAAGGTCTGCTTCTCGTAGCCGAAGCCTTGGAGGGCGTCGTGGTCGGTGATCACCGTGCCGGCGGAGTCGGTCACGGTCACCGCGCGTTTGGTGCCGTCCTTCTTGACGTCGCCGTCCATGCCGCGCAGGAACAGCGCCTTGGACTGGGTGATCCTGTCCGGGGCGACGCCGGAGCGGGTGATCACCTCCGCGTAACCGCGGAAGTCGTTCCAGGTGCGCTTGTCCTTGGACTTGGGCCTGGAGGCTTCCTTGTCCTCGGTGAGCTCCGAGTCGTCACGGTGCCAGGCCGCGCCGCCGAGGTATTCGTAGCGGGTGGACTTGTCCGGGGCGTGGGTCGTCGGGTCCTGTTCGGTCACCTCGGCGACCGTGTATTTGTGGAACCAGTGCTGGACCGGGTCCGCGTCGCCGTAGCTCCACCACACCGGATAGCACGCCTTGGTGTTCGTGTCCGGGGTCGGCAGGTTTGCCGTCGTGCACTCGGCCGGATTGAAGCGGAAGGTGGTCAATCCGCCGGTCTCGTTGGTGATGGTGGTGAGGCGGCGTCGGTTCATCGGGGGCGCCATGTCGCCACCCGCATCGACACGGTTGGGCATGAACGTGCCGGTGAAGTCCACCGACGGCATGTCGATCTTCTTCGCACCGTCGTAGCCGGTGCGCGTGATGGACTTCAGCCACAGCGTCGCAGTGGATCCGTCACCCGGGTCGGGGTAGTCCTGGTCCAGGGCGTACTCGTCGACCGTCTGGTAGCCGGAGCCCACCAGGATTTGCGTGGTGATCTTCGTCAGGCGACGGGTGGAGAAGTAGGTGGGGCTGTACTGCTCGCAAGTCCCGGTCGCCGCACAGACCTTGTCGACCGGCACGTCCGGCCACTTCGCCGCGTTGGCCTTGGTCATCTTGGCCGGGTCACAGTCGAACCCGTCCTTGACCAGGCATCGCTCCGCCGTGTCGAACACGATCTTCGCGGTCGGCTGTCCGGTGTCGGTCAGCTTCGAACCGTAGGTGATCCTCGCGAGGGTTCCACCGCGGCTGTAGGGGGTGACGGTGCCCGAGCCGACCAGGATCGCGCCGCGGGTGTAGTTGTTCTTCTCCTCGTTGTACGAAAACGTGACCAGGCCGCCGCGGGTGTCCACGACGTGGTCCAGGTTCCAACGCCAGGCCTGCTGGCACCAGGACGCGTCGAATCCGGACGTCTTGTTGCACGGTTCACCGGTGTTGTTGCCGTAGACCGGGGCGGTCCAAGTCGAGTTCGTCGCCGGGCCGGTGTTGCCGCCGGGTTTGTGGCCGACGCCGAAGAAGTACTGGACACCGTTGGGCGTCGTCAGCTTCCAGTGTTCGCCGTCGTCGTCGCCGTTGCTCGCGCCGGTGAGCAGTTCGATGCGGGAGCCGTCGTCGTTCGCCAGACGCCACGCCTTGGAGACGTCGTCGCGCAGCAGCGTGGAGGAGCTGCCGTTCAGGGACAGGGTCAGCGAGTTCTGGTCGGACCAGCACTTCTCACCGGACTTGTCCTGGCCGTCGCGCGCGCACGACTGGTAGGAGCGCTCGACGAAGCCGGGCGCGTACTCCCAGCCCTCGCCGATCCACGACGCCTGGTTGTTGGTCGAGGTGCCCTTCCCGTCGATCTGCCCGGAGTTGTAGGCGAGATTGATCTGGGGGGCGGTACCACCGACCGCGGTGGGCACCACGATCGGGTAGGACCAGTTCATCGTGCCGGAGTTGCCGCCGGCGGTCCACGCTCCGGACGGGGTCAGCGAGGTGGCGGTGTAGTCGCCGGAGGGGCCGGAATCGGCCGCGGTGGCCGCCAGCACCATCCGCCCCGAAACACCGGGGGCAGCTGCGGGAAGTTCGACGGCGGCGGTGACGGTGCGCGTCGCCGCGTTGTTGCGGGAGGTCTCCAGCGGGGTGTTCACCCGGCACTGGGCCTGGTCGGGGGTGGTCAGCGCGCACTCGGGCAGCGTGGACAGCCGCAGGCGGGTGGACCAGTCGGCGCCGAACGCGTCCCGGAAGCCCGCGTAGTCGAGGGAGACGGTGACCCGGCCGGCATCGGTGCGGCCGTCGGCGCGGGCCACGCTCAGCACGACGCCGTCGACGCCTGCCTTGTCCGCCGTGGCGCGGTCGGCGACGGTGACCTTGACCTTCGCCGGGGCCGCAGTCGTCCCGGGCGCGGTCGGGGCGGCGCGGTTGAGGAACGGGGCCGGGGCGGCCGCGGGGGTCGTGACGCGGACGGGGCCGCCGGCGACGCGGCCGTCGGTGGGGGTGGCGTACAGCGCGGAGAAGCCGGACGCGCGCGGGGCGGTGGACTCGGGCGCGGGCACCGTCTCGGCCGTCAGCGGCTCGGGCCACACGACCTTCCCCGGCTTCCACGACCCGTGACCGTCACCCGCCGGGCGCCGCACATCGGACTTCGGCGCCTTCGAGCCGCCCACCGGCTTGGTCTTGGGAAGTTCCCCCGGAGACCACGAGGGTTTCGCGTCGTCGGGCACCACCCACGGCAAGGCCTGCGCCGGGCCGGCCGAGGCCAACAACGCTGCGACGGTGGCCGCCACCACGACGCCCCGACCCGCGGCACGCCCGCGTCGGGAACCGGCACCGGTCCCCCATGTCCACACGCTCTTGCCACGCACGCAGCCGCCCGCCGTTCCCGCCCCCGAGCCGGGCGAAGAATCCAATGGAATCCAAATGAGGAGCGCAACGTATGGCCCGAACTTCCCTGCCGGCAAAGGTGATTCGCGACGCGCGTGTGAGGTTCGTCACCACAACGAAAAGGGCCCGTCGTGAGTCCTCGGAGATTCCAAAAGGTGCACCACCATTCATAAGCGGATAGTTGGTTGGCGACCTTTCGGTCAATGGCGATGAGTCGACTCCGACACTTATCGTGAGTGAAGTGGGTCACATGGCGGCCGCGTTGTCATCGGCGCGCACCAGCCCGTAGGTTCCGCGCACCTATGCGTGCGCTCCGCGCCGCGTCCCGCATTCGCTCAGGAGACCTCGCCCATGGGGCATTCACCCCCGCACGCCCGAATCCGTCCCCGGCTGGCCGCCACCGTGTGCGGACTGGTCGGGCTCACCCTCACCTGCGGTGTCCTGGCTCCCGGCGCGCAGGGCGCAGCCGATGCCGTGCCCGGCACGTCGACCACCCCCGCCGCTACCGCCGAGCCGCAAGCGACGACGCCGGTCGCCAAAGCCGAGGCGGAGCAGAGTGCCGCCGCCAAGGCACGGGCCACCAAGCAGCCCGTTCCCGTAGCGGAGTTGACCACCGAGACCGACACCGTGACCGCTCTGCCGGACGGCACGATGTCCCTCAGGCGGACCGTCGCGCCCGCTCGGACGAAGAAGACCGGCACGTGGGTCGACCTCGACGCCACGCTCAAGGCGTCCGCCGACGGCAAGGTCCGTCCGATCAGCACCACGGACGACCTGGTCCTCGGCGGTGGCGGCGACAACGTGCTCGCGTCGATGACCACCGGCGGCCGCACCCTGACGCTGACCTGGCCGACCACCCTGCCCAGGCCCGTGCTCGACGGCGCGGGCGCGATCTACCCGAGCGTGCTGCCGGACGTCGACCTCGAGGTCACCGCCGCCGAACAGGGCGGCTTCGCCCACACCTTGATCGTCAAGACTCCCCAGGCCGCACGCGACCCGAGACTGGCCACACTCAAGCTCGGCACCGCCACCACCGGACTCACCGTCACCCCCGAAGCCGGCGGCGCCTTGGTGGCCAAGGACGCAGACGGCACACGGGTGTTCGCGGCACCGACCCCGCAGATGTGGGACTCGCGCACCACCGCGAAGACTTCGACCGCGCGGACCGCGAGCGCGGCCCCGTCCGCCGCCGACGTCGGGGAGATCCCGGCGAGCGAACTCGCGTCCACCGCACAGCGTCCGGGTTCCCGGGCCGCCACCGCCGACCTTCGCACGTCGGTAGCCGAAGGCTCCGTGACGCTGAGCGCCGACACCGGTCTGCTCACCTCGCCGGACACGGTCTTCCCCGTGTACATCGACCCCAGTTGGTCGCGCCCGGCGGCGATGTGGGGCTGGGTGCAGTCGGCCTACGACACCACCCCCGGATACGGACGCACCGACTACCAACCCGGCATCGGCTACCAACACTGGCGCGACAAGTGGGGCGTCGAGCGCTCCTTCTTCCGCGTGTCGGTGGACGGCCTCGCCGGCAAGGACGTCCTGGCCGCGACGTTCAACGTCAAGCAGGTCGACTCGGCCATACACAGTTGCACCGACTCCCCGCAGCCTGTCTCCCTCAAGGCGGTCTCCGACACCCTGACGGCCTCGACAAACTGGAACAATCAGCCGGGCAACGCCTCCGAGTGGGCGAGCGGTTCCTTCCCGGGCTCCAGCGCCGACGACCACTGCGCGCCGCGCCTGCTCGACTTCTCGATCACCAGTCAGATCGCGGCCCGGACCCACTGGTCCTCGGTGACCCTCGGCCTGTTCGGGAACGAGACCCAAAGCAGCAGCAACAACGGCTTCAAGCGCGTCTCGCGCACCGCCGCGGACACCTTCCTGAGCGTGTCCTACAACACCCCGCCGAACCCGCCCACGAACCTGCGTACCGACCCCGCACCGGTCAATGGCTCGGGCACGAACAACTGCGGCTACATCGGCCGCCTCAACCCCGACGTCGGCCGACTGCGTCTGATGGCCGACCGCAACGACTTCGACGGCGACGACGGCGACGCCTGGTTCGCGCTCAACGAGATGAACCAGGGCGGCCGCGAGGTCTGGAACAGCGGCTGGACCTCCTGGGGCACCAACGGCGCCACCGCCACCGCCGACGTCCCCATCGACAGACTCGTCCCCGGCAGCACCTACCGCTGGAGCGTCAAGGGCGGCGACGGCCGACGCGAATCCGGCTGGGCCGACAGCTGCGACTTCACCGTCGACGGCACCGTCCCCACACTCACCGGCGTCACCAGCACCGACTACCCCGTGAACGGCGGCGGCAAGACCGCCGACAACACCGGAACGTTCTACGTCACCGCCACCGACCCCGACTCCGGCGTCGGCCGCGTCGAATACGTCCTCAACGGAAGCCTGCCCATCGGCCAGGCCCCCGCAGCGACCTGGGACGAGGACCACAAGGCGTGGAAGGTCGCCGACGTACCGGTGACCCGGTGGGGTACGAACACCCTGACCGTGCGCGCGATCGACCGGGCCGGAAACCGCACCCAGCCCTTCGCGTACCAGTTCTACGCCCCAGGCAACCCGAACGCGACCACCACACTCGGCGACATCAGCGGTGACACCCGCGTCGACATGCTCGCCGTCACCGACGGCGGCGCGCTGAAGATGTACGACGCCGGAACCGACCCCACCACAGGCGGACGTACGGTCTCCAACGCCGGCCAGGGCCCGATGCCCGGCGGAACCTGGACCGGGGCGAAACTGGCCCACCGCGGTGGCGCCGGTGTCACCAGGGACGACCTCTTCGTTTACGACGGCACCAACGTGCTGGTGTACCGCAACAGCGACGGCTACAACGGAGCGCTCCCCAAACCCGGATCCGCCAACAACGGCGGCCAGTTCTACGTTCCGCAGAACAACGTCCTGGCCAGCCGGCCGTTCCTGTGCGTCGACGCCCGCACCGGCCAGGACTGCCCGCCCGGCACGTACGCCGAAGACTGGGGCAGGGTGAAGCAGATCGTCGCCCCCGGCGACGTCGACGGCGACGGCGCACTCGACCTCATCACCGTCGAAGGCGACACCAACCGGCTCTTCCTCCACTCGGGCAACGGAACCCCCGGGGGATTCGACCTCACCGCCAAACTCCTCGGAAACACCGACTGGGCCAACCGCGACATCATCGCCCCCGGCGACGTCACTGGCGACGAACGACCCGACCTGTGGGTCCGCGACCGCACCACCGGCAAGCTCTACCAATACCCCTCCAAAGTGACCACCAGCGACGGCATCAAGGTCACCGATGTCAGCGCCCTGGGCGACGACACCCGGCGGGTCGAACTCGCCACGGACCTCACCCCCGCCGTCTACCCCGCCCTGCACGCCGACGGCGACCTGGACGGCGACCGGATCGCCGACCTGTGGGCGGAAGGCCCCGGCGGCAGCCTCTACGTGATCCGAGGCAACCCCCCCGGCGCCCCCACCGCATTCCGTGACGGACAACTCCTCGCCAACAGCAACACCCCCTGGACCACGTGCAAGCCGTTCAAGTCCGGGATCGACCCCACCAAGACCTTCGACATCTGCGGGCCGATCCTCGCCAAGTACGAGGCATCCGGCGGCCCCGACGGCGAACTACGCCTGCCCGTCTCCGGCACCAACGTCGACGGCGACAACGTCGGCCACTGGGCCGACTTCCAAGCCGACAGCGGCAACGGCACGGCCGCCGCCTCCCTCAACTCCTCGCCCTACACCGGCACCTGGATCGTCCGCGGCACCGTACGCCAGAAGTGGCTCGCCCTCGGCGGCCCCCGTGGCCTGCTCGGCTACCCGGTGAGCGACGAGACGAAGATGTACGACGGCGGCGGCACCTACCTCGGCGCCATCAGCCGCTTCGCCGGCGGACTCACCTCCGGCCCCGGCGCCATCACCGCCACCGACGCCGGTACCCACGAGATACACGGCGACATCTACGACCGCTGGCAACTCCTCGGCGGCACACGAGGCTTCCTCGGATTCCCCGCCACCGACGAGACGAGGACACCCGACAAGCCCGGCTTCTACAACCACTTCCTCGCGCCCGGTGCCGCCACCGTCACCGGATCCATCTATGCCTCGCCCACCACGGGCGCCTGGGCCGTCTACGGCAGCATCCGCAACACCTGGGCCGCACACGGCTGGGAGAACAGCGACCTCGGCTTCCCCATCACCGACGAGTTCGGCATCGCGGGCGGCCGCCGCTCCAACTTCCAGCAGGGCTACATCCACGAAACCTGGCGAAGCAGCACCTACACCCTCTACGGCAGCGACCGCCTCGTCGCCGCGGCCGACTTCGACGGCGACCACGTCCCCGACGCCGTGACCATCGACGACAAGGGATCGTTGTGGCTGCGCCACGGCAACCCCGACGGGACCTTCCGCGAGCGCGTCGGCATGTGGGGCGACACCACCTGGTCCGGCGCCACCGCCATCACCGCCGGGGACTTCGACGGCGACGGCAAGGGCGACCTGATCGCCGCGACCGTCGCCGGAAAGCTGTGGCTCTACCTCGGCAACGGCACCGGCGGACTGTCCGACGGCAAACCACTGTGGTCCGACGGAACCTGGAACTCCGCGAGCGGAATCGCCGCCGGCGACTTCGACGGCGACGGCAAAACCGACCTCGCCAACATCTGGGCGAACGGCGAACTGCGCCTGTACCGAGGCGACGGCAAGGACAAGATCGCCACCAGCATCCCCCTCGGCGTGGATGCCTCGTGGGGCTCGATCAACAAAATCACCGCCGGCGACTTCAACGCCGACGGCAAAACCGACCTCGCTGCCATCTGGGCCAACGGCGCCCTGCGGCTGTACACCGGTAACGGCAACGCCACCATCAATGAAAGCATCGCCCTGTGGGCCGACAACACCTGGGGCCCCATGCGTGGCATCGCCGCCACCGACGTCAACGGCAACGGCAAAAGCGACATCATCGCCCTCTGGGACAACGGCACACCACACACCTACCTCGACCCGGTGCGCCCCCCGAACTGACCCCGACCACCGCCTCGGAGCCGTCGCCTGGTCGGGTGACGGCCCCGGGACCATGGGGTAACAACAGTCCCGGTCTCATGTACGAACACACCGCAAGGCGCCGACCACCCCCACGGTCGGCGCCTTGCCCTCCCCCTCATACCGCGGCACATCGGGACGGCGGGACCATCAAGGACTCGGCTCTTCCCACACTTGCGGTGAGTGAAGTGGTCACATGGCGGTCGCGTTGTCATCGGCACGAACCAGCCCGTAGGTTCCGCGCACCTATGCGTGCGCCCCGCGCCGTGTTCCACAACCCACGTTCAGGAGACTCCGCCCATGGGGCACCCACCCCTGCATACCCGAACCCGCCCCCGCCTGGTCGCCACCGTGTGTGGACTCGTCGGACTCACCCTCACCTGCGGGGTCCTGGCGCCCGGCGCACAGGCCGCACCCGGTACCACCCCCACCACCTCCGCCGCGCCCAGGGCCGCCGAACCACAGGCGGCGACACCGACCGCCAAGGCCGAGGCCGAGCAGAGCGCGGCCGCGAAGGCCCGCGCCACCAAGCAGCCGGTACCGGTACCGGAGTCGACCACCGAGACCGACACCGTCACCGCGCTGCCGGACGGCACCATGTCCCTCAAGCGCACCATCGAGCCCGTTCGAACCAAGAAGACCGGCACGTGGGTCGATCTGGACGCCACACTCAAGGCCTCGGCGGACGGCAGGGTCCGTCCGGTCAGCACCACCGACGACCTCGTCCTGGGTGGCGGCGGAGACAACACGCTCGCCTCGATCACCAGCAACGGCCGTACCCTCGCCCTGACATGGCCGACCACGCTGCCGAAACCGATCCTCGACGGCGCCGGCGCGCTGTACCCGAACGTCCTCCCGGACGTCGACCTCAAGGTCACCGCCGCCAAGCAGGGCGGCTTCGCGCACTCGCTGATCGTCAAGACCCCGGCAGCCGCCCGGAACCCCAAACTGGCCGCCCTCAAGCTCGGCGTCACCACCACCGGGGTCGCTCTCGTCAAGAACGGCGACGGCTCACTCGTCGCCAAGTCCACCGACGGCGCACCGGTGTTCGTCGCCCCCTCCCCGCAGATGTGGGACTCGCGCACCACACCGCCTGCTCCCGAATCGACCGGGCAGGCCACCACGCGGTCCGCGACCACGCAGACCGCACCGCACGCCGGCGCGGCACTCGCCGGCGTGCCGCAGGGCGAACCGGCCGGGATCATCGACGGCGGACCCGCCCCGGAGAACGGCACCAAGGGCATCGCACACCTCGACGCCGAACCCACCGTGCTCGACCATCGGTTCGTCGTCGTCGCGAGCACGGGCCGCGTCTCCCGGATCGGTGGGCACCGGACGTGAGCGGGCCTCCCGCACTCGGCACCGCAACGACGGGACCGCGATCGTCGCCGTCGACGGCGAGAGCATCCCCGTCGAGGCCACCTGCGCCTGGAGGCGGGCGGAACCTGGCACGGGCGGGTGTGGACCGACGACCCCACCGTCGACATGCACCGCATCACCGCGGCCGCGGTCCGCGTCCTGCGCGTCGACCAACGCGCCGCCTCGTTCACCGTCGACCACGTCCTGGACCGACACGCCCACATCACCGGCACGGTTGGCGCGTGACTCTGCCCAACGCGGACCGTCTACATCTCCACCGTGGAAGCCCATTACCTTTGGACCCCGCGCGCCGTGGGGATCGCTGAATGGCGCCGCCACTGCCGGGCCAACGGGGAGGACATCGACCTCACCCGCATCAACGTCGAGCTCATCACCTCCGCCGAGGTCGTGACCCCTGCAACAGGTCCCGCGTCCCGCGGCCGGGTCGGGCCGTGCCCTTGTATCTGCAACGGCGGTGGCTTCTGCGGGGGGTGTGGTCAGGCCGGATGTGGAGGCCGCTAGGGCGGGTGACGCGGGCTGGAGGGTTCGAATCGGCGTGCGGCCCGGCGTCCCCGGTCGTTGGTCCGCTATTGCGGGGTTGCGGCCCGGACGCGCAGGTGGGCTTCACAGAAGGGCTTGGACACCGATCACGATCATCATCAGGCCCAAACCCGCCATTGCCCCGGCCATCGCCTTCTCCGGCAAGGTACAAGTCCGCCAAAACCCGACCACCGGGTTGCCGCGGAAGGCGTCCGAGGGGTTCTTGCCACGTATTGTGAGGCGGGCCGCGCGTACGGCGAGGTGATCGGGCAACCAGCGCCGTCGATGGCGCAACACGAAGTCGCGAAGCACCTCCCCGGCCGCCGGTTGACGCGCAGGATCGATCTCCCCGGCGCGGCTGATGTTCATGACGCCCTGGAAGCGCTCCATTTCGTCGGAGGAATCGAGGAGCCGGAGTCCGCGCTCCCAGGATTCGCGGGCCTCCTCGTTCGGGCCCGCTGCGCGGCTGTTCACGGCCGATTCCTCACTCTCTCGGGTTGCCGGCGGGTGTGCGCCCATTTCACCATGACACTTGGGGCTGTCGACCCGTTGCAGGGAGTGGCCGGCCCCAGAAAAGTACCCCGGCGGCGGCCGGTACATCACTCGGGCTGGTGCCACTGCGGCACGTTGCTGAACGTGGGCCCGTCGGCGGCACTGGGTTCGCGGCGGGTGATAGCCCACCGCGCGCCGGGGGCAACGTGACCGGTCGAACCAGTCGCGGCTTCGAGAAGGTCGTCGCGGAGCAGCGCGGCGGCCTCGGCGCTGACATGGGTGCTCACGTGGTTGTCGGTGGGCCGCGTAGACGAGAGCCGAGAACGCGTGTAGGCCGGTTCGGGTCCGGCCACAACCCATGAGCGCGTTGGATCGGCGCCTCCGTGCGCCGATCCACGCAACCGGCCTGCGACCACGTCCAAGGGATAACGCCGCTGGGCAAAGGGGCGGATCCGCTCGATCGCGTCCTGCCCGACGAACCCCGGATTGATTTCACAAGGCGAAATCTGTTGCGATCATCGCAATTCATTGCGCAGACTGTACCCATGAGCGTGTACGAAGACATTGCCGCGATCCTGCACCCGATGCCCGAACCGGGCGCCGTCGATCCCGAGTTCCACAGCGACGTCCGCCACGACGTCGACGCCGCCCGCAAGGAGACGGTCCTCCACCTCGAGGCGGCCTCGGACGCGGACGCCGAGAACAACGAGCCGTTGCTGTCGGCGATCGCCGCCGCCAAGTGGCGCCGCGACCTGGCCGAGGCCGAGATCCGCCGCCTGGTCGCGTACGGCCGCGAGTTCACCCGACCCCGCCCCTACCGACTCGCCGACCTCGCCGACGCCAGTGGCATGTCCATCTCCGGCGTCCGCACCACCTACGACCACGCCGACGTCGCCGACGTGGAACAGGCCGTCGGCCGCAAGCCCCGCGAATGGCGCGCCACCACCCCCGACGACCCCCCGGACGACGGAGGCACCACGTGACCACACCCCTGACCGGACCACCGCCGCCCGACTGCACCTGCCCGAACCCGTGGACGGACCTGGTCACCGTCGTCGAGAACCGGCGCCTGCGCGCCCGCCCCGCCGCGACCCCGGGACCGGTCTCCGCGCTCTACCTCGCGCACTGCGCCCGCTGCGGCGCCCCATACCCGGGCCCGTGGCGACTGGCCCCCGACCAAGTCCCGTAGCCCCGGAAGCAGTCGCCTTCGGCCCGGACGCCGGCCCGCGATGGGGATCGACCCCACGCCGATCCCGAAGACCTCCGCGCGAAGGATGGCGGCGCTCCGGGACGGAGCACGCTCCACGCGCGGCGCACGCACGTCCCCGAACGCCGACGATTCCGACAACCCCTGTCGCCCCCCCGAACACCCGGCTCGCACACGCGGAGACGTCACCGATGCGGAACCCCACAACCCCCTCCACACGTCGTCCCGCCCGCAACACCACGCCCGCGCTGCGCCCCCACCAACGCGACGCACTGACCGCCATCGTCCGCGAACTCGAGAATCCCGACCCCCATACGATCGGCACCGTCCGATACAGCGGTCGCCGCGCCACCGCTGTCATGGCCTGCGGCACCGGCAAGACCTGGGTTGCCGCCGGCGCGGCCGCCAGCCTCGCCGCGCACGACCGCGTCCTGGTCCTCGTACCCACCCTGGACCTGCTCGTCCAGACCGTCCGGGCGTGGCAGCGAGCCGGGCGCACGGGCGGGACGCAACTGGCCGTGTGTTCCCTCGGCGGCGACGCGGCGTTGGGCGGGGTCGGGGTGCGGGCGACCACCAGCGCCCCGCAGCTGGCCCTGTGGGCCGGGGTCGAGGGGCCGTTGACGGTGTACGCCACCTACCAGTCGCTGGGGACGATCCTGGACGCCCACACGGGTGTGTACGGGCTGCGGTTGAAGCCGTGGCGGCTCGTGTGCGTCGACGAGGGACACCGCACCAGCGGATCGCTCGCGAAGGAGTGGGGAGCCGTCCACGACGACCGACGCCTCCCCGCGCTGGGGCGCCTGTACCTGACCGCGACCCCGCGCGTGTGGGAGCCGCCCGCCAACAGCACCTACAGCGAAGGCACCGGCGAGGGCGAAGCCGAACTGCCCCCGATCCTCGCCGGCGACGCGGCGTGGGACAACGCGGAGGCGGCAGGCCCGAGCGGGATCGACAACTTCGTCGAAGACGAAATCGGCCGGGGCGATGGGGACGACGAGGTCGGCGCCCGGCCGCCTCGCGTGCGTGGTGGGCGCCCGGTCCATTCGTCGTTGCCGGTCCACGCGGTGGCATCGATGCAGGACGAACGAATCTTCGGCCCCACCGTCCACCGCCTGGAACTCGCCGCCGGCGTACGCCTGGGCTTGCTCGCCAAGCCTCGGATCGTCGTGGTCGACGTCGCCGACCCCACCGTCCAGAACCTCGCCACCGCCGGCGGACTCGACCTCAACCGAGGCCCGGGCCGACGCACCCTGGAGGAGGTCGAGGAGTACCGGGCCGCGCGCCTGGCCGCCCTGCAGACCGCCGTACTCCGAGTCGCCGCCGACCAGGACTTGAACACGGTCATCGCCTATCACCCGCGGACCGCCGAGGCCCAGGCGTGCGCCGAGACCCTGCCCGACGTCGCCAAGCGGCTCCACGAGACCGACCCTCGGCGGTACCCGGCCGGGGTGTGGGCGGACTGGCTGTGCGGCGAACACGAGACCGAGCATCGGCGGCACGTGTTGGGCGAGTTCGCCGCCCACACCGACCGCGAACCCGCCGCACTCTTCGAAGTCCCCGACCGGGACGCGGTGGTGACGCGGCGGGCGGTTCTCTCGAACGTGCGCGTCCTCGCCGAAGGCGTCGACCTGCGCGCGGACGCGGTCGCCTTCATGGACCCCAAGCTCAGCGTGATCGAGATCGTCCAAGCCATCGGCCGGGTCCTGCGCCAGGAACCCCACGAGGGCCGGATCGCGACGATCGTCGTGCCCGTGTTCCTCGCCGCCGGGGAACAACCCGACGACATGCTCGTCTCCGACTCGTACCACTTCCTCGTGCGTGTCCTGCACGCCCTGGCCGCGCACGACAGCCGCGTCCTGGACATGCTCGCCACCCCCGCACCCAGCGGCAGCCTCTACCGGCTCGCGGCATCGACGGACACCGACGGCGACGGGGCCTCGGAAACCCGGGGCGACGAGAGCGAGGCGGCCGAGGAGGACTCCGAAGGCGAGGGCGCGGCCGGGGAATCCGGGGACGACGAGGAGCGGTTCCTCGTGCGGTTCATGACCGAGCGCGACCCCGCCCTGATCGCCGACTTCGTCAAACTCAGGGTCATCGACCCCGAGCGCCGGGACTGGCGCCGCGGCTACCTCGCCGCCAAGCGCTGGCACACCACCCACGGCAACCTCAGGATTCCGTTGGAGGCCATCGACTACGACGCCGCCACCGGCACCAGCCATCCCGTCGGGGCGTGGATCAGCGAACAGCGCAGAGCCTGGTCGGCGGGGACGATCAGCGCCCGGCGGATCGAACTGCTCGAGGCTTTGGGGATGGTGTGGAGCCCCGACGACGCCGCGTTCGAGGACGGACTCGCCATGAGCCGGGCGTACTTCGCCGTCCACGGGCATCTGGCCGCGCCCAAGACCGCCGCCGTTAACAACTACCCGGTCGGGCAATTCCTCGCGAACTGCCGCCGCCCGTTGGAGTCCCGCAAGAACCCCGCACGCTGGGCGCAGCGGTGGGCACGCCTGGCCGAGATCGACCCCGACTGGAACCCCACCGGACGCGAGGACCCCGCCCGGCGGTGGTCGCTGGAGTGGCAACGCATACTCGCGACGGTGCGACTGCACATCGAGGCGGGCGGAAGCGTCGAGGAGCTCGTGCCCGGACGCACCGTCGGCGGCGAGGACGTCGGGGCGTGGCTGGAACGGCAACGGCGCAGCGGGACGAGCCTGTCGGCGGCGCAGCGGGAGGCTCTGGCCGAGGTGGGCGTCGAGGTGGCCGAGGTGGCCGAGGTCCCGGCGCAGCGCCCGGTGCCGGTGGATCGGTGGGCGCTGACCCTGGCCGCCGCAGCCGCGTTCCGCGAGCGGGAAGGGCACCTGGTCGTGCCGCGCAAGCACGTCGAGACCGTCGGGGCGGGCGGTGAGGTGCATGCGGTGAAGTTGGGTGTGGCGCTTGCCAACGCACGCCAACGGCAGGCTTCTTGGGCGCCGGATCGCGTCGAGGCCCTCACCGCGCTCGGGATGCGGTGGGCGTAGACGGGTGGTCGGCAATCGGCAGATGGGGTGTTGGCCACCGGAATGCACAGCGCCTCGGGAAAGGCTTCACCCCGCATCCGCTTCGCCCGTCGTCGGCTCTGCGCTCAAGTGGTGAAGGCGAGGTAGGTGCCGACCGTGAGGCCGGAGAAGGTGATGAGTTGGCGGGGCTTGAGGCAGGTGAATGCGGCGTGCATCGCTATGCCGACGGCGACCGCGTACGGCGATGTCGTGGCGAAGAGCAGCGCCGGCGGCAGGACCATCTCGAGTGTGATCGTGCCGACCGCGACCAGGCGCCACAGGCGGACGTCCCGGTCGGTCAGGTTGCCCGCGTGGCGCAGGACGAGGCTAGGGACGGCGTACTGGCGCCGGTGGGGCAGCCGGGCCCTGACCGTTCCGTAGACGTGGATCCACTGCGCCAGGTACAGACCCGAGCGGAACTGGGGCGAACGAAGCTTCTGCCAGGCCGAATTCCAGTAGATGTCGGTCGTGACCAGCACGAGCAGACACCGGGCCCAAGTGTTGGCCGTGCTCGGGTCGTGGTCGATGCGCAGCCCGTTGCCGAGGTCGCCGGCGAGGAGGAGACAGGTGCCGGTGAGCAGGGTGTAGCGCACGGCGTTGGGGCTCTTGAGGTAGAGGAGTTCCATCGCGGCGCCGGCCAGGACCACTACGAGGGCGAGGCGGGGTACGAGACCGGTCGCCAGCGCGAGAGCGGCGATGGTGCGGACGATGAGGGCGGGCCGGTAGGCGGTGGCCAGCCACCGTGCCCGGGTGGGGCCGAGGCGCTGTTCGGCCAGGTGGGTGCTGAGGGAGCCCGGGGCGAAGCGGAACCAGCCGCCCTGGCCGAGGGAGAGGGCGAAGCGCAGGGCGACGACGGTGCCGAAAACGATGCGGAACAACTGGAGTCGTCCGGGGTCGGTGGGGTGGTCGAAGCCGGAGGCGAGGCTGTCAAAGAACCACACGGCTGCCGGTCACCTTTACGCGTTGCTCGCCGCTCGCGGACAGGACGCGGCCGTGTCCGACGATCCGGTCGTAGCGGCCGCTGCGGACCAGGTAGTCGACGATCGCCTGGAGTTGGGGCGGGCCGAGGATGAACGAGCCCGGCGATAGGTGGTCGTACACGTTGACCGGTTCGGTGCGGCCGTTCTTGGTGCCGGTGAGTTCGATGATCGTGAAGGTGGCGCGGCAGAACATCTTCCAGCGCATCCAGCGACCGGGCAGGCGGGTAAAACCGGTGATCATCCACGCCGTCAGGGCGAGGGTGACGGCGATCTGGACGGCAGACAGCACGAATGTGCGCATGACGGAGGCCTCCGTGTCGGGAGGGTGAAGGTGCGAGGTGTGCCCGTGCGGCGGGCGTCGGGGTCAGCGCTCGGGCTTGGGAGGCCGCTGCATCAGTGCCGCGACGGCCTCGTCGAGGGTGACCTTCTCGTGCAGCAGGGCGCAGACCACGTCCGTGATGGGCATCTCGACGTCGTGGGCGTGGGCCAAGGCCTGGATCGCCTCAGCGGTTTTGACGCCTTCGGTGGTCTGGCGGGTGGCGGCGACGGCCTGTTCGACGCTGAGGCCGCGGCCAAGGTGGTGGCCGAAGGTCCGGTTGCGCGACAGGGGCGAGGAGCAGGTGGCGACCAGGTCGCCCAGGCCGGCGAGCCCGGCGAGGGTGGCTGGGTGGGCGCCCATGGCGACGGCCAGGCGGGTGGTCTCGGCGAGTCCGCGGGTGATGAGCATCGCGCCGGCATTGTGGCCCAGGCCCATGCCCGTGGCGATGCCCACCGCCAGCGCGATGACGTTCTTGACCGCGCCGCCCAGTTCGCAGCCAATCGTGTCGGTGTCCCGGTAGGGCCGGAAGTACCCGGTGTGACAGGCCTGTTGGACGCGGTGGGCGGCGCCCTCGTCGGGGCAGGCGACGGTGGCGGCGGCGGGTTGGCCGGCCATGATCTCGCGGGCGAGGTTCGGGCCCGAGAGCACCGCGATCCGCTCCGGGGGCACGCCGGTCACCTGGGCGATCACCTGGCTCGCGCGCAGCCCGGAGCCCAGTTCGATGCCCTTCATCAGCGACACGACCACGGTGTCGGGCCCGATGTGCGGCGCCCACGCGCCAAGGTTCGCGCGCAGGGACTGCGCCGGGATGGACAGCACGAGGAAGTCCGCGTCGTCGAGCGCCGCGGCGGGATCGGTGGTGGCCGTCAGCGTGGCGGGGAGTTCGACGTCGGGGAAATAGCCGGGGTTGCGGTGGGTCGTGTTGATCGCGTCGGCGATCTCGTCACGGCGGGCGTGCACGACGACGTCGGTGCCGGCATCGGCCATGATCTTGGCGGCCGCGGTCCCCCAGGACCCGGCCGAGAACACCGCCGCACGGGCGGGCTGTGGCCGGTTCACGGCAAGGTCCTCTCGTCGGGCACGTCCCTGTCACCAGGAGCACGGGGTCCGCTCATCGTATCCGCCGCGCCGGGTGCCGCCGGGGTTGTCACGGGACGCCGCAAGGTCAGCAGAACCGCGCGGCGCCCGGGCAGCGTGGGCAACACCCGGTGCGCCTCCCCCAGCATGTTTTGTGCCTGGACCTCGCCCAACTCGCGCCGCAGCTCGTCGGCGTGCGCGATCCACAGCCGATACAGCCGCTCCCACATCGCGGGCTCGTCGGGCCGCTCGTCCACGTGCTCCACCTCCAGCCCCGCGGAACGGGCCTGCGCCCGCCAGGCCGGTGCCGCGTCGCGCCGCGTCGAGCGGGTCAGCAGCAGGCGAGCGCCGGGGGCCAGGACGCGGGTGAGCTCACGCAGCACCGCGTCCCGGCCGGTGGCGCGGCCGAGGGCGTCCACGCACACGATGCCGTGGGCGCCCGCGTCGGGCAGGCCGGTGTCCTGCAATTCCGCGACGCGGAAGACGGCACGGTCGGGGTCGATGCCGAGGAAGGCATGGCGGCGACCGGTGGCCCGGGCGACGGCCACCGGGGAGAGGTCGATGCCCTCCAGACGCAGGGCGAGGGCGCGGGCGAGCCACAGGCCGATGCCACCGGTGCCGCAGCCGGCGTCCACCAGGAGCCCGCCCGGACGCATCCGCAGGCGCGCGGCCATCAACCCCAACAAGGGCATGTCACACGAGCCGGAGGGAGCGACCTCGGTCGGGTGGTCCTCGCCCATCGCCCGGGCGTACAGGCGGTCGACCAGATCGGTGCGGGCCCGGGCGGCGTGGAAGGCGTCGTATTGGGCGCAGCGCGAGGGCGCCGCCATGGCGGTGGGGGTTGGGTTCATCGGGGCATCGACCTCCTGATCCGTGAGCGGGTGCCGGGGCAGAGGACTTGGACGGCGTGGACCGGGCCGGTCGCGTCCGACAGGTCCACGGCCACCGGTTCGTGTCCGGTGACGTGTTCCAGGCGCCGCGCGACGTCGGCGACGCGATCGGCGAAGCCGCCGCCGGTCGGGGCGAAGCGGCCCGCGGCCTCGGGCCACGGAGTCAGGGCCGTGGTCGACGTCGGGTGCGCGGGCGGGGAGTCGAAATTGCCCGGGTCGCCGAGGAGGTCGTCGCGGGTGCCGGCGATGGCGGTCAGCCTCGATTGCGCGGCCTCGGTGATCGCTCTGGTCAGCGCGATGGCCGGGTCGTTGTGGCAGCCGCCTCCGGCGAAGACCACCGGATGGTCGTCCGACCACAGGTGGGCCACACACACCGGGAGGGCGAACGGGCCGTGCACGAGAGCCAGTTCCAGCGCGATGCCCGCGGCGGCGAGTCGGTCGATCACCTCGCGGCCGTGGGGGTCGTCGACCGACGTCGGGCAGACGGGTGTCCTGTGCCGCCCCGCAGCCACCGCGTCCCGGTACAGCACGTCCCGCTCCACCACTTCGAACAAGGCGTGCAGCAGAGCCTCGTCCCTCGTGTTTCCGCACGCCAGACCGGTACTGGTCGCGCGCAGCACGTCCGGGTCCCACGCGGGGCGCTGTGCCCGGCGGCGGACGAGATCGGCCGGCAGAAGGCGGGGTCCGCCGTCGAGCAGGCCGGTGCCGGGCGTCCAGTCCCACACCATCCCGGCCAGGGTCCGCGCGGGGTGGGGAGCCGTCAGCGGGAGCGCGGCCACGGGGCAGTCCGGCGCGACATCGGTGGCCGGGCCGCGGGCTGCGAGGGGCAGGGGCTGTTCGACGTGCCACAGTTCGATCGCCTCCATGACCGCCGACAGTTTCGCCAGCAGGTCGGTGGCGCCCTTGCCCTGGGCGGTGCTCAGGGTCAGCGAGGCGGGCCGGATCGCCGTCCACACCGGCAGCCCGACGCAGTCCAGACCGGTCAGGTCCGCGACGCGGGTAATGCCGTAGCCGTTCAAGCGCCCGGCCACCGCGTCCCACGTGGCTTCGGGAGTGCGGGCGCGCACCGTGCCCGGCAGTGCCACCAGGTCGTCAACGGCCGCCACGGGTCGCCTCCGTCAGCTCGTTCGTCTCGTCCAGGAATCCGGGCACCAGGCGCTTCGCCGTCTCGACGGCGCGTGCCCCGCAGGCCAGCCCCCGCGCGGACGCCTGCTCGTCGAAGCGCCGCCCGGGGCACTTCCACACCCGCAGCAGGAGATCGCGGGTGAGGTCGTCGCGCACCGCGGCGGCCGAGAACCCGGGCCGGCCGTCGCGGGCCCGCGCGAGAGCGTCGGCGTATCGGGCGACCGCCCGGCGGTCGCCCTCCGTCTCCCCGGCCAGGAGCAGGGCCACGGTCGCCTCGTCCCGCAGGTCCACCGTGGGGTGGAACACGCGGTCGGCCGGCAGGCCGGCGGCGCCGGCCCTCGCCAGGCGCTCCGCCACCGACCGGCCCGGCCCGTCGTCGAGCGGGTGGAGGGAGCGGTGTTCGAGAAAGGCCGCCCAGACCTCCGGGAACGCCGGGTCGAACACCTGCTGGTAGACGAGGCGGTCCTCGGTGGACAACTCCAGCCCGTCGACACGGACACGGGCGAAGGCGTTGGACCAGCGCCGGAAGTACGTCGACCGCCCCACCGAAAACGAGAGCCGGGCGTCGGCCTGCGGTGCCCGGCCGTCGAGGGCGACGCGCAGCGCCGCGAGGGCGTCGGCGCGCTTGAGATCACCGAAGTGACGATCGAGCGCACACCGTTCGGCAAGCCACTCGACGAACCGCGTCTCGTCACGGCGGCGGCAGACGGCCCGCACGGCGGCGGGAGTACGTTGCGGGTAATAGACCGCGCGCAACGCCGCCAGCAGCCCGGCCGCCCGCGCACCGTCGAGGATCCCGGCAGAGCGGGCCAGCCGCAGGACGTGCCGGAGGTTGACCAACGGCCAGGTCAGCGCGTCGAATTCGCCGTCGGGGGCCTGGCCGACGGCGACCTCGTCGTCGCCGGTGATCTCGCCTGTGGCGTAGGCGGTGTAGATGTCGCCGACGCCGAGCATTCCGAACGGGGCGAGTTCGGCCGCGCGCAGGGCGCCGATGCTCGCCGCCCCGATCACGCGTACCCCTCGGCCCATCGCGGCCAGGATCTCCTTGTGTCGCAGTGCCGGGGCCTGGTGGTAGACCCCATCGACGATCAGTACGGTGTCGCCGGCGCGGATCGCGGGGTCGAACAGGTCGCCGTGGCGGATCGGCGGCCAGGTCCTCGCTCCCGGCGCGGCGAGGCGCGGCTCGGGTCGCGGCAGCGTCGGCCCGACGAACACGTGAATCACTGTGACCTCCACGATCAGGGGCGAGAGGCGCCCCTCCCGGGCCCCGCGGATTCCACGGGTGGGAGGGGCGCCCGGGTCGGGACGCGAGGGGCTACTCCTCGTCCTCGACGTCGACGGCGACCACGACGGCGCCGGTGATCCTCTCGGTCTCCTCCGCCGGCAGTTCGGTGTCGGCGGCGGCTGCCTGGGACTTGGACTCCATGGCTCCTCCAAGGGATGGGATCGGCGGCCGGATCGCTCCGGCCTGTGACATCCGCCAGTGAAGTCGGGGCCGCCGTCTCCGGTAAGTCCCACCACGGGGGTCACACCGTGGGGGTAGCGTCCGAGAACAGCGTTTCGTCACGCTGTGAAGCAGAGGGGGGCTCGCGTGGATTCTTCGGGGGCGTCGCCGGCTCGGGTTCCGCACCGATTACTGAGCGATCCGGTCTTCGTCGGTGCGCTGCGCAGCCGTTGCTTCGCAACGGTGTTCGCCATGGCGCACGAGAACGGGATCAGCTTCTATCGGATCGGTGAAGCGTGCGGCATGAAGGCCGAGCGCGTCTCCAAGATCGCGCGGGGCGAGGCGACGGTGACCGCGTTGGAGACCATCGAACGCGTCGTGGACGCGCTTCGTCTGCCCGGTGCCTTTTTGGGGCTCGCTGCGCGACCCTGGGAGGACCATTCCCCCACGCCCCCACCGGAGTCCGACGATGGAGACGAGCCCGTGAACCGCCGCCGACTCTTGCGCGGTGCCCTCGCCACCGGCCTCACCGCAACCGCGCTCAGTGTCCTGACCGACACCCGGTCCTCGCTGGACCTGGTCCTCGCCGCCGAAAACGCCCCGGCCGAGCTCTCCGACCTGGAGGCCGCCGCCGAGACCTACGGCTACGGCTACCACGGCCAGGCCCCGACCCGTTTCCTCGCCGATCTCGCCGGCGACTTCGCCCGGCTCCGGTCCCTGCTCGACGCCCCGCAGCCGGTGGCCGCCCGCATCCGCGTGTGCCGCACCGCCGGGCAGATGGCGGGCATGATCGCGATCGTGCTGCACGACCTCGGCGCACGCAAGGACGCCCGCGCGTGGTTCACCACCGCCTCCACGGCCGCCAAGGAGTCCCGCGACGATCAACTCCTCGCCTGGATCCTCGCCCGCGAGGCCATGGTTCCGCTGAACTACGGCGCCCCCCGGGCCGCGGCGGCCCTCGCCGAGCAGGCCCGACAGGCCGCCGGGAACCGATCGACTCCCGCGGCGACGCTGGCGGCGGCCGTCACCGCACGCGCCTACGCCCTGGCCCGTCAACCGGAACAGGCCCGCCGGGCGATCGCGGACGCCGACGCCCTCATGGAACGCCTCGACGCGGGCGCCCGGGCCGACACGTGGCTGACCCACGGTGAACAGAAGCACCACGTGCACCTGTCCCACGCCCTCACCGCGCTCGGCGACACCCGCCGCGCCCGCGAAAGCCAACAGCGGGGGCTGGAGTTGTCCGCGCCGACCAGCACCATGACCCGCTCCCTGCTGACCCTCGACGCGGCCACCTGCGACCACCACGACGGCGACACCGAACAGGCATGCCGACGCGCCACCACCGCCTTGGCCGACCTCCCCGCCGCCTACCGCACCGGGCTCGTCCACCACCGCGCCCACGACCTGTACCGATCCATCCCCGCCCGACACCACCCCGAGCCCGCAGCCCAAGCGCTACACGATCTCCTGTTGGCTTGAACCGGCAGGAGCTTCGGATACGTTGCCGTTCGAGAGCCTGGCGCCATCGCCTTGATCGTTGCCGGGTTGAACGGCCGGTGGGTTCAGTTTCGACTGGGCGTCCGCTACTCCGTGGGGCAACCCTCGCGCGGCGCGCTGTCTGCAGTCGGAGCCGCCGCGTGCACATCGAGGCACAGATTGAGGTGGCCGGTCGGCGGCAACGCGCGGAGGCGAACACGGACGCCGTGCACCGCGAACTCGACGTCGGTGCAGGAGGTGTCGACGTGGGTGATGTATCCCTCCAAACTGTCGATGGCGCCATCGTGTGCGTCGCGGACGAGTTTGGTGTACGCCTCGTCCGCAGAGGGGCCCCTCCGCGCCATTCGATGATCCAGCCTCCCTCGGCGTCGCCCCAGTAGTCCAATTTCTTGGCGTCGCGGAGGACGTCGGCGGCTTTGAGGCTGAGCAGCACGCGCACGAGCGCCACGAGCGCGTCGTTGCTCAGCATGTCTTCGGGGATGTCAGCCGCCTTGCTTGTCATGGCGGGGATGTTGCCGATGCGTTTCTCGCATCACGAGACGGCCGGCCGGGGTTCCCCTCGGTCGGACCACCGGGTTCACTCCTTCGTGGCCACATCGTCGCCCCGGAGAACGTGGATTCACCCACACGGCTCGGAGGGTTACGACGGTTCGCATCATGGGCTCTACGCTGCCGTTCGTGTCGTCTCAACCCCCTCGGCGCAAGAGTCCGAGCGCGCGCAACACGTCTCGCCCAAGGCAGGCCGAGGGTCTCACCGGCGAGATCCCCCGCGCCGGACGCGTCGTGATCACCCGGCCGGACGGAACCCGCGAGACCCAACCGCCGCTCCCCGTCGCGGGCCGGAAGAAGCCCAAGTCCCCTCGCCCGCCCGATCAAGCGCGCGCACGCGGATGCCCAGCATGCGGGCAGGGCTTCGACCCGGTGTCGGGCACACGCGTGCGCACCGCCCAGGGCCGGGCCCATGCCGCGTGCGCGCCGGCGTTGCCCCGGTTGCGTCCGGAGGCCAAGAGCGGGTCCGCCGCGGGCAAGGGTGGGACGGCCGGCAAGGGTGCGAAGCGGTACGGCGGCAAGAAGAACAATCCGGCGTCGACGGGATCCGTTCCTGTCCAGGTGCGCGGTCCTCGACCACCGAAGCCCGGCGGGGTTGCCGCACCCGCCGCTGGCACGTGCGTCCTGTGTGAGCGCAACTACCGTGCGGGCACCGCGTTGAAGCCGACCGAGACGTACGGGCTCGCGCACCCCGCATGTGCAAGGGCCGCCAAAGCCACGGCGAAGATTGTCAGCGGTGTCACGTTCGCCGGGCACAAAGCGTCCGGTTGGAAGCTCGGCGCGGCGCCGTCGAGCACCCGCACCGTGCGCTGATTCCTTTTGCCTTCGGCGTCCGTGAGACGCGGAGGACCCACGCTCCCGGGTGGGGGTGGGGAGCGCGGGCCCGCGTCCGGTGGGGGGTCCGGAGCAGGAACGGTACGCCTGATCATGGCCGAAAGCATCCCGATATCGGGTTCGAGACACAGTCGTGAGCCGGGGTCGGGTCTCGCGCAACCCCGGGTCCGGGATTCGGTGTTCGCGCCTCGCGTGCGGCATCGGGCGGCGAGACTGGCGACCATCGATCGCCGTCGACACGAGGGGCTGTACATGCCCGTGGATTCTGTCCCCCAGCCCGGTCGGGCTGGGCGAAGGTGAACACCGCGGGTTGGCGCACCGGCAAGTCCAGTGCCGTCGCGTCGACCCTCGAGGAGGGATCCCGGGCCGGGCGAGTGGTGTGGCTGGCGTTCCGGACCAGACCGACCATGCGGCAGTGGCGCGACGCGTTGTGGGCGAGGCTGCGCCCCGGCACGCGAGTTCCTCGCGTCACCGCCGAGTTCGAACGGGCGGTCACCCGCACGCTCGCCCTCGCTTCGTACACCCTGGTCGTCGACGATGCCGACGTCCTCCCTCGAGAATGCCTGGAGTACCTCGCGGCCTTGGCGGACGACCGTGAGGTGGACGTGGCGATCGTGGTGATCGGTTCCCCTCGGTGGGGCGTGGCCTTGGCGAAGAAGGCGCCGCGGCTGAACTCCTTCGTATTCCGGCGGGTGTCGCTGGAGGCCCTCACCGACGACGAGGCGTGGGAGTTCGCGGCCTCGCACCCCACCTGGGTCGGGGCGACACGGCAGGAGGTCGCGGTCGTGAACCGCGACGCTGCGGGAATGTTGCGCGGTTGGGAGCATGCCACGGAGGTCAGGGCGGCAGGGGGCGTGAACGCGCTCTCGTCGCGCTCGGACGTCGAGGCGTAGCTGTCGTCGCGAGGGACCGCGAACGTGGGCGGGTGTGTGGGTTGTTGCCAAAACGTCCGGCGTTCCGACGCCCGATTTCGGTGGACGTTTCTGCAGGTCCGGGGGCCGTCGCGCCGGCGTGGGTCGTTTGTGGGCGCGGCTTCGGCTTGCCGTGTCGATGTCGCGTGGGCAGTATGGCGATGTCGATGCTCCACGGCCCCGACGCTTCAGGATCAGTAGGGATCAGGGACGGAGTCGCTCTCGTTGCCGCGAGGCGCTCCGGGTCGCGCTTGCGGCGTGAAGTCCCGCCCGCCCGAGTCCCCCACCCTTTCTTTCCGGGTGGGGGACTCGGCTGTGTTCGGGGCGCGGGCGGGCCTATCCGACTGTTTCGAGCGTCAGGCGGGCGCAGCGGTCGAGGGCGGCGTCGAGTTGGACGCTGATCTGGGTCCGCCCCATCGGGCCGCGGGCGGGGACGCCGGCGAGGGTGGCGTGCAGGACTTGGCCGACGGTGTCGATCCAGGCCTTCATGTTCCGGCGGGGGTCACGGGCCAATCGGGTCCAGGAGCCGTCGACGAGTCGGCGGATCAGGGACAGGTCCTGGCGGGCTTCGATGTCGTCCGAGCGTTGGCCCAGGGCCTTGGCCGTGGTCGTGTACAGGAGGCGCTGGACCTCGTGCGGCAGGCGGGCGGAGGCTGCGATCGCGCCGCGCCCTTCGTCCGTGGCCAGAACTCCCGCCGTGCCCAGTTCGGTGGTCAGTTCCACGACGGAGGCTATTGCCGCGCGGTGGGCGGTGGTGTGCTCGAATTTCGCGCAGGAGGCGACCAGGGGCATGTCCGGTGCCAGGACGTGGCGTCGGGCGGCCTCGAGCGTGTGGTGCAGGACGGGGCTCGCGGTCGCGATGTCGTCGCGGTCGAGCAGGAGGGCTGCGGCCCAGGGGGTTTCGAACCGGGCGTGATCGGTCAGGGGCAGGCATCCGCCCTTGGGGGTGCGCGCGACCATCGGGTCGAGGGTGTTCAGGGTGGTGACGGTGTTCTTGCCGGGGTCTCGGTCTCCGTCGTGGAGGGCGAGCCCGGTGATCGCCCCCTGGTCGTGGATGAGGCGGGCGCGGCGGGTGGGCCAGGTCCACAGGTCCAGTCGTCCGGTCGGGGTGCGCTCGACGCCGGCGGGGCCCGGGCACTCGCGTTCCCAGGCGGGGGCGTCCCCGTTGGCGCGCGGTTGCGGGGGGAGGGCGAGCAGGAGTTCGTCCTTGAGGTGAGCCCCTGGGCTGGTCACGTGCAGGTGGGTGACCAGGCTCAGCGGACCGGGACGGCCGCCGTAGACCTTGCCGGCGTGGCCGCGCGGGTCGGCGGGGTGTGCGGTCTGGATGCCGCCGGGGTGTATCGCCTGGAGCCGGAGGAGGGCAAGGGCGGCGTCGGCGGGGGCGAGCGGTAGTGCCGGTCGGGTGAGGACGTCGGCGTCGAAGAAGCGGCCGCCGGTGCCGGCCCATGTGGTGGGTCGTAAGGCGTGGTTGGTGCGGTTGGGAGTGGTCAGGGCCGCGCATTGGCCGAACGGGCGGTCGGGGTCGAGGAGATCGAATCGGTCGCGCCGGTCGTGGAGGTAGGTGGTGATGCGGTCGGCGGGCAGGGTCGGGGCTCGCCAGGCGGTGTCCCATTCGGCGGTGGTGGTGGGGCCGGCGGCCGCGTCGAGGACCGCCGCGAGGAGTCGCAGGAGAACGGTGCCGTCCAGTGGGTCGACAGCCAGTCGCAGCTCGTGGGCGTGGAGCAGGGCGTCGGTGATGCCGACGTGTTCCGTGACGTGGACGGCTCCGCCGCGGTCCACGGGAATCCACGGCTCGGTCAACAAGGAGTAGGTATCGGGGGACATGTGTCTCCGTAAGGTGTTGGGCGACCCGGGCGGGGTTGTGGACGGTGGGTCAGGCGAACGACAGGCAGTGGGGTTCCTCGCGGGAACAGCGCCGGCAGACACGGCCCGCGATTCCGTTGGAGTCGAAGGCCTCGTGCGCGCGGCACCCCTTGCCTCGGTAGTCGCACTGGTCGCAACCCGTGGGGGTGCGGGGCCGCTCCGGGTCGGGGTCGTGGGGCCCCGGGCATGTCGGCCAGTGCTGCACCACGGCGGTTTCGCCGTGGCCGACGACGTGTCCGGCGCGGGCAGCGACCGGGCGCCCGCAGTCGCGGGACGCGCAGGCGGGTGTGTAGCGGTGGTTCGGTCGTTGCGCCACGGCGAGGACGACCGGTGTGCCGCCGGGCGTCGGGTTCTCCTCGAGCAGCTTCGTCAGCACGTGGACCACGGTCTTGCCGAAAGCGGTGGAGGAGTTGCGGTAGCACTTGGGGCCCCACAGCAGGGTTCCGGTGCCGTCCGCCTCGAGGCGGTGGACGGTCACCGTGGCGTCCTCGGCGGTGTACGGGGCGCCGATCCGGGTGTAGGCGGTGCCGGTCGCCGCCTTGTCGGCCTGGAGCACGAGAGTTCCGGGCGGCAGGGCGACGACGTCGCCCGCGGCGAGCCAGTGACCGGGAATGGCGTCGACGCCGTTGGCGCCCGGAACGGTGGCGGTAACGGTGCGCCGCCACGACGAGGTGCGCGCTGCTCGGGGCACCGTCGGTACGGCGGTGACGATCCAACCGTTCGGCACCGTCGCACCCGGCACCGGTCGCCGGGAGGGCTCTGTCGATGCGTTCATGCCGTGGCTCCTCGCGTCGCGGATCGCATTCCGCGCGAAACATGGCTTTTATGCACGAAACCACCATGTCTTGTCGATGGAAAATTCGCGCCATGTGTTGCGAATTATTTGCGGGATCCGGCACGCCGCGGAAGCCGAGGAGCCTGGCCCGGCCGCCCGCCGAGCCCTCGACGAGCGCCGGCTCTTCCTGATGAGCGGTTCGCGCCTGGCGCGCCACTCGCATCGGGCACCGCTGCGCGGTCGTGACCACGATCCATCCGCAATCCGTCAACGCGGGCTGTGGCGTGGTCCGTTCGAGTCGAGCCGCGAGGCGGTGTGCCCACAGTGCGGCGGCGGGATCGACACGTCCGAGCAGCGGTGGCGGTGCGTCAAGGGGCGGGCGTGCGGGTTGCACGCGGGGATCCTGTACGCGGTCGGCCGCGACCAGCTCGACATCGAGGGCATCGGCGGCCGACTCGTGGCGCAGCTCGTCGACACCGGCGCCGTCGCCGACGTGGCCGACCTGTTCACCCTCACCCGCAACCAGCTCCTGGCGCTGGACCGCATGGGCGACAAGAGCGCGGACAAACTCCTCGCCGGCATCGAGGACGCCAAGTCCCGGCCGTTGAGCCGGGTGCTGTGCGCGCTGGGGATCCGGGGCACGGGGCGTTCGATGTCGCGGCGCATCGCCCGCCACTTCGGCACCCTGGACGCGATCCGGGCGGCGGACGTCGTCGAGATGGCGCGGGTCGAGGGCATCGGCGACGGTAAGGCTCCGGTGATCGTGGCAGAACTCGTCGAGTTGGCGGAGGTGTTGGACAAACTCGTCGTCGCCGGCGTGAACACGACCGAACCCGGCGTCACCCCCGGAGCGTCGACGGCCTCGGACGCGGCGGACGACCCGGCCGCCCCAGAGGGACCGCTGCCGTTGGCCGGCCAGGCCATTGTCGTGACGGTGCCATGACAGGTGTGCTCGCGGCGCTGTCCCGCAACGAGATGAACGAGTTGATCGAACGCGCCGGAGGCCGCGCCGCGTCGAGCGTCTCCGCGAAGACCACCCTCGTCGTCGCCGGGGACAAGGCCGGGTCCAAACGCGCCAAGGCCGAAGCCCTGAGCATCGAGATCATCACCCCGGAGGAATTCGCGACGCTGGTGGCGCCCGTCTTCGACGACGGCGCTTCGAGCTGACCCTGGCCGCCTCCGGATCCCGTGCCCGGTCACGACTGCATACAAGGACACCTGGTGGAACTCTCGCGTATCCTCGGCGCCCCTCGGTTGAATCACGACGTCGATTCCGATTGGCGGGATTTCGAGAACGAGTTCGAAGTCCGCCTCCCGCTGGACTACAAGAGGTTCATGTCGGCCTACGGGCCGTGCGTGATCAGCGACACGTTGACGCTGTTCCATCCTCGAGCACCGAAGGCGGACGACAGTCTCAGCCTGCGCTGGAAGATCGCGACTGTTTCCGACTTGTACGCGGAGACCGAACCGTCTCTCGTGCCATACCGGATCTTCCCCATGGCAGGTGGTGTGTTCCCGATCGGGCACACGCCGTTCGGGCACCAGGTGTTCCTGCGACCCAGGGCCGCCCGAGTCGACGAGGGCTGGACGGTTCTGGTCGACTGGGACACCACATGGCTCGACTATCAGATGGGCTTCGAGGAGTTCCTCACCAAGGCACTCGCGGGAGATGTTCATTTCTTTCACGATTCGGTTCTGGAAGAGCCGTCCTACGAGCTGGTGGGTCGCGTGCGGTAGCCATCGAGCACTCGCGAGGACCGGTAGGCGACCACTCGGCCACCGATACGCGGTCACAGCAATCGGCGAGGGCGTCGGGGCGTCTGCCGGTGCTCCGCGAGCACGCAATATTTCTGTGGGCTGCCTGCCGGATGCCCCGTGGAGGGATGCACGTGAACGGCGACGGATTCCGGTGGTTGGCAGAGCGGGAGCATTTCCCGGACGGGTTCTGCGCGACGTTCGCGCGAGGCCTGTCCCCCGAGGAACTGCTGGACCGCTTGGGCTGCGACCCGGAGCACAGTGCGGTCATGGACGCGATGGAGGCTCTGGACCTGCGCGCCGACCTGGAAGTCGGCGGCGACGAAGAAACGGTCGTCGCCCTTCTCCGCGCCGGATCCCGCAGCGGCTGGGCATTCGCCCTCGAGGACGTCACGCTCTACGCCGCCGATCGGGAACTGCTGAGCCGCGTGTCGGTCGGCACCGAGGTCGCCAGTCTGCGCCGCGACGCCGCGCACGGGGAGGCGTGGTTCGATCTGTGGCGGGACGGCCGGCCGGTCGAGCAGCGCACCGTCCGGGAACCCGACGATCTTGCCGACCTCGACGACGGGCTGGGTATCGACGCGCCGCTGCTCGAACTCCTGAGTCCCGCATACGAGCTGCTGACCGGATTCGCGCGTTGGGACCTTTGACCGCCGAATACCCGTCAGGCGAACAGGACTCGTTTGCGGAGCAGGCGAAGCGGGCCCGGCCGAGCATTTGCCGCGCGAACATTTTGACGCGGGTTGACGCTCCCTTGGACGAAGTCGGGTGTGAGCGGTGTGCCTTCGCGGTCGGGTGCGCACAGGTCCTACACCCGGCGTCGACGTCGAGATGCCCATCACGGACGTGGTCTGCGCCCTGCTGCACGAGAAGGTCACCCTCGACGAAGCGGTCGCGGCACTGATGCAGCGGCCCCCCAAGCCCGAGCGCGCATGTGGGCGTGGGCCAGGGCCAGGATCGCCTCGGCGCTCTTGACGCCTTCGGTGGTCTGGCGGGTGGCGGCGATGTTGGCGGTGTGGGTGTTCCGGGCGTAGACGCGGTGGTGGCGCAGGACCAGTTGCGGGGTACCCGCCGCGGCCGCGCGCATCGGATTGCCCAGGCCCTGCCGGGCCGCGGTCAGCGTGAACGCTGGCAACTCCCCCTGCACGGACAACACATCCGGCGTCGGCGGCCCCAACACCGCGCGGACACCGAAGGGGTTTGGATCACCACCGGGGTGCCGTCAGCGGCGTCGGCCACCACCCACGCCCACTGCCTGCGGACCTCCTCCACACCGTCGCATCCGGGATCGTCGGTGAATCCGGCCGCCGACGAGAACCCGAACCCGGCCCTGGTCTCGACGATGACGCCCCCGCGGCGGACGCATCGGCGACCCAGCCCGCCTGCTCCGCCAGGACGCGATCGAAGCGATCCTCGACGACACCGAGAAGATCACCAAAACCGGCTCCAGGGGGGATCGTCCCGAACCGCACTGCCGAGACCACTACCGCCCCCGCGCCACCGGACGCGCGCGCACCGGGGGCCGCACGCCCCGACACGGCACGACGTGAACACCGACCCGGCCGTACGTCCTCACAGCCCGAGACCGGTACCGATGCCCTGCTGCGGGAGCGCGCAGACCACCGCTCGGACGGGTGTTCTCGCTCACCAGGCCGGGTCGAAGGCGTCGGCCTGTCTCGTGAATTCGTTCAGCTGAAGTTGAAGTCCTGCCCCGTGTGGGGATCGATGCCTGCCGAGCGGAGCCGACTCGCTTCATGACGGTTGAGGAACCGAGCCGTTCCCGCGGCCCACAGAGGACTGCCGTGCAGAGGGTCCTCGGGGCCTTCTCCGCGTAGGACGCGGATCAGGAACTCGACCATGCCGCATGAATGGATTTCCCATTTCAGAAACCCGTGGTTGAAAGTGACGACCGGCCACTGGTTCGGGTCGTCCTCGATCGTGAGCCAGCACAGCAGAGTGGGAGCGTGGTCGACGCCCCAGGACAGGATGGGCGGCGGGACATCGGTGATGCCCGGAATGCCACCCTCCATTTGCCATGTCAGATGTGCCGTACCCGTTTCCTGTCCCATCTCCTGATCCGCGTCGGTTGTCTTGAGTTCGTCGGGGACCACGATCACCATGCTCGGATCGATCTCCCCTCCCCCGTAGTGGGCAAGAAACCAGGTGTAGTCGTCGGGCAGCCGCAGAGTAGAGACCATGTCGAGCCGCGGTTCACCCGCAGGCGTGGGCAAGGGCATGAGCCGCGTGAGTTCCTCGGGATTGCGGTCTCCTCGCACGACACATCCTTCTTTCGTACTGGGAATTACGGACGAGTGCGGGTAGGTCCCCTCGGCGTGGGGCGCCGAGGGGACCTGTGCTCAGGGTGTGCTGCCGACCGGGACGGGCAGCTTGGTATTCGGGTCCTCGGCTAGGCCGAGGTTACGCCAGAGTTGCCGGGAAGGGCTGTGGAAGGAGTTGGGAACGACGGCGCTGCGGGACCAGTGGAGGAGTCCGCTGACGTCGGTTCCGTAGGCCATCATCACGAACGTGGCCGGTACGGTGCGATCGCCGCTGTATTCCGGGGTGACCGTGTAGTGAACCGTCAGCCCTCCGTCGATCTGCTTCGTCACGTCCACTTCGAAGTCCCGCATGGTTTCGCGGAGACGACCGTCCCCGACGACGTAGGTGTTGGCCTGGCGGGTGCAGGTGGCGAGGTTGGCCGGGTTGTCGCCGGGGCCCGACAGTACGTCCGCGAGCAGATGACAACGGTTGATGGCACCGTCGGGGCGCAATCCCATCCACCCGGCGTATTTGCCGGCCCATTGCAGTCCGGGCGTGGGCACGCTTGGTGCACCACCCGAGTGGGTTTCGACGTACTTCTTGTCGAGGCATGCCTCCATCCCCATGGCCCGGTTGCCGTGGGCGGTGTCGACGGGCTTGTAGATCGGATCGCCTACGGTGCACGGCTTCCCCTGGAACTTTTCCAGGAGGGTGTTCACGTATCCGCCGCCCCTGGCCAATGCGGGGAGGGAGACCGGGCCTCGGGAGAGGGCGGTTCGGGATTCCGTGATCAGGGTGCGGCTTTCGTTGAGGACCTGCCGGGCGGCGCGGGCCGCGGCGAAGAACTTGGGCAGCCGGGTGGCGATCTTGGTGGTTGCGGAAACCGCTTCGGCGGCCTTCTTCGGGTTGAACAGCCCCGCGCCGAGCGAGCCGAGGTTCATCGCCGTCAGCAGGCAACTCTTCACGTTACCCTTGCCGAAGCACTTCTTCGCGTCGTTGACGCCGATGAACTCGAAGACGATGTCCAGGCCTTCGCCCCTGATCCAGTCGATGACGTCCTGGTTCGCGAGACCGGCGGCCTCGTTGTGGTCGGCCAGGCAGGCGTCTCCGCACGCGACCAGCAGGATGTGCGTGTCGTCGAGAGTAAGTGGGTCCCCGCCGGCGTGTTCCTCGACGAGTAGCGCCTGACGGGCCGCTTCCTCGTCCTTGCGCCGCTGTTCCTCCGCTCGATCGGCCGCGGCCTGTGCCTCCTGGGCGCTGGTCTGGGCGTTGGCGGCGGCCTTGTCCGCGGCGGTGGCGTCGGTTTCGGCTTTGCCGGCGATGTCGCGGGCGGCGCCGGCGTCGGTTTCGGCCTTGGTGGCGGCGGTTCGGGCGGACGCGGCGTCGCGTTCGGCCTCGGTGGCGTTGTCGCGGGCGAGGGTGGCGTCGGCGTGGGCCGCGTAGGCGGCGGTGCCGGCCCGGGTTGCCTCGTCCCACGCGCGGGTCGCGTGCCCGCCGGCGTTGTCGGCGGACGCCTGCGCGGCGCCGGAGTCGGTCGCAGCCTTGGCGGCCCAGGTTCGGGCCTCGGTGACCGCGCGGGCCGCTCGCGCGGCGTCGTCGGCCGCAGCCGCGGCAGCCTGGGTGGCGGCCTTGGCGTCGGCGCTCGCCTGTGCCGCGAGATCCTTGGCGACCTGGGCGGCGCGGGCGGCTTCGTCGGCCTTGGCCTGGGCTGCCGCGGCCTGTTGCTCGGCCAGGGTCTTCGACGTTTGGCCGACGAGTACGGCGAGTCCGGCGGAGGTGTCCTTCTCCTGGTAGGGGCCGCCGGTGATGATCGCCTCGTTGGCGGGGGCCACGACCTGGTTCGCCGAGTCACGCGCGCTCGCGGCGGCCTGGGCGGATGCCTGGGCCTGGGCGGTGGTGCGGGCGCTCGTCACCTGCGCGGTGGCCGCCTGGACGCGAGCCGCGCCCGCGTCGGTCCGGGCGGTGTCCGCTGCGCCGGCGGCGGTCTTGGACGCCTGCTCGGCCGCCGTCACGTTGTCGGCGGCCTGTTGCGCGGCGACGATCGCATCGGCCGCCGCTGCGTGCGCGGTTCGGCTCTCCGCGAAAGCGGTCACCGCCGACGCCTTGGCACCGTCGGCGGCGGCCTGAGCACGGGCTGCGGCGCCTTCGGCCTCTGTCGCGGCCCGGCGGGCGTTGACTGCGGCCCCCGTGGCGTCGTTCGCGGCGGCACGTGCGTTGGTCGCCGCGGTCGTGGCGTTGTTCGCGGCGGTGCGGGCCTCGGTGGCCGCCGCGCGTGACTCGCCGGCGTAGTCGGTGCTCGCCGCCGCGTCCGCGATCGCCTCCAGAGCCTTGGCATGAGCCTGGGCAGCATCGCGTTGTTGCTCCGCGGCGACCGCGCCGTCACGGGCCTGGGCCGCGCGTTGCTCGGCGCCCTCGGCATCCGTTCGTCTCGCGGCGGCGGTCTGGCCGGCGGCCTGGGCCTTGCCCAACTCCGTTTGCGCGTTCTCGCGTTGGGATTGGGCGCGGGCCTCCGCGGCCTGTGCGCGGGCGCGTTCGGTCTCCGAACGCGTCCTGGCGGTGGCGGCGTTGCCGCGCTCGGTCTCGGCGGTCACCCGCTTGGCCTGCGCGTCGTCGGCGGCCGTCTTCGCCCGCGCCTCGGCCTGTTCGGCCGTGGCACGGGCGGTCGCGGCCCGCCCGGCGGCATCCTTGGCCTGCGCGGCCTGGGCAACCGAGACATCTGCGGACGCCTTCGCCTGCGCGGCCGCCTCCTCGGCGGCCTTGCGCCGATACTCCGCCTGCACCGCGGCCGACTCGGTCTTCGCCCGCTCGAACAGGGCCGCGCTCGTGGCGCCGGTGGCATCCGAGGCGCTCGCGGCGGTGTCCGCAGCCTTCGCGGCGGCCAGAGCGGCCGGGGCCGACGCCTTGGCCACCTGCGCGGACTGCTGCGCATAGAGCAGACCCCGACCACGCGGCAGACCGGCGGCGTCCGAGATCTTCCCCGCTGCGGCCTGCGCGGCCGTGACCTTGTCGGCCTGGGCCTGCGCCGCAGTCGCGGCCTGATTCGCGCGTGTCGCCGCGGACCTCGCGCCCTGGCGGGCGGCGGTGATGTCCGCACTCGCCCGGGCGAACTCCGACGCCGGGGCCCGGGACCCGGCGGGCTTGGCCTGCTCGGTGCGCTGCCACGTCAGGAGCTTGTCCGCCACCCACGCCTGACCCATCGACTCGACCATCGCGTCGGCGGCGATCCGCATCTGACGATGCGCCTCGATCTCCGCCGCAACGATCTCGTTGCGCTGGGTCGCCTGGTCGGCCTGCTCGGCCTTCCACTCCGCCCAGGTGGTCTCGAGTTCCTCACCCATGACCGCGTAGCGATCGTCCGGGTTCGAGTAGTCGCAGGCCGCCCACCGGTTCTTGATCGACTCCACGTCGGTGCGGTACTCCAACGAATCCTTCACCAGCGGCTTTTCCAGCAGACCGCCGTACTGCATGTACCGGCGCAGGTCGTCCGGGGAACGGGTCCAACTGTTCGCGTACTGCCAGTCCGGGTGCATCCACGTGGCGGCGCCCGGCCGGGTGGCGGCGAACGCCGCGACCTTCGTCACCGTCTCCGGGGGCGCGACCGCTTCGACGTCCGTGGTGAAGGGGTTGTACTGGACGCCCCTGAGGAGCTTGTCCATCTCCGGGGCGAATTCCGGTACCCGACTCTCGTTGACCTGGTAGGTCTTGAGTTTCGACAACCACGTGTCCTCGCGGGGATAGCGGTTGACCTCGGGCCGGTCCGTGGCGGTCTTTCCCCATCCCCAGGCGTTCTGCAGGGACGAGTTGTACAACGGGTGTCGACGAGTACGGGCGGCCGCGGAAGGACTTCGCGAGGCGGATCCCCGGGCCCGGGACCGTCCGGGTCCCGGCCGGGGCATGGCCGAGCTGTCGTTAGCAGCGGCCGGGTCCGATCGCGCCGGTCACGACGCAGTGCGGAACGCCTCGCTCGCCGCCCGCCCAAGCTCGTCCCGCGTCGGCGACGTCGACGACCGCGTGCGTCCCCGCGAGTACGCGCGTCACGTACGACGCCGTGCGCTCGCGTTTCGCGAGGGTGTGCCCGCGCGCCGGGCGCCGTGGGTACACGGCTGTGCGTGCACAGCCGTGCCTATCGGTGTGCGCGCCGTGTGCAACCGTGCGTCGGTGCGTCGGAGTCAGGATCGGCGGTGTGCGTGTGCGCGTGCCCAGGGTGTGCGCTCTGTGCGATCGTGCGGACGTGCGGTACGCCCCGCGTCACGCGAGCCGACGTCGGCGTGACACGAACCCACACACGCGGCGGGCACCGCGAACACCGCGACCACGACGACGACTTCCCGTCTTTCACCCCGGCGGACACCACCGCGCGGACACCACCACCGCCCCGACACCGCACTGCCTCGCACCACACCGACCACACCGCCCCCGACCGAAGGCTGTGACGACCCGCATGACCGACACCACCGACACCACCGCGCCCGCCGACCCGGAGGTCCGCGTCCCCACCTACGACTCATGGGACGACGTGCCCGACCCCTGGTGGATGACCCGGACCCAGCACGCGCACCTCGACATGCCCCGCAAACCCTCGCCGCGCGTCGTGGCACGCGTGTGGGGCTCCGATTTCCGCGGCGGCGACACCCTGCTCGACCTCCACGACGCCACCCACTCGACGCCGACCACGACCGGGGCCGCGAACGGGCTCCGCGTCCGCGTGTCGCCGGAAACCGGCGGAGTCTTCCGGTTCTACATGCCCGACAAGTTCACCGACTCCGGGACACCGCCCGTCCCTGTGGACTGGGATCTCCCCGGGTATCGGGGCCCGGAACCGGACCTCGCGTGAACGCACGCGGAACCGGCCGGGGCGATTGCCGTGCAATCGCCCCGAGTCGCACTCCCTGATACGTGGCGACGTCGGAACGGATGTCGTTCACCGCTGCCCGAATCCGCCAGGAACGCAGGAGTTCGGCGGCGTCCGCATTAGCCGGTTTTGGGGCGAGGTCGAGACCGCCCCCAGGGCCCGTTCGACGATGACTCGGCTCCGGCGCCGGTCGACGTTAAGTTGATTGCCGGCTATCGATCTTGCGAGTCATGCTTGGTCGATCCGCGATACCGCGGGTCGGGTGTTGCGGCCGCCGAGGAGGGTTCATGTCGAAGCCGGACGAGGCTGCGGTGGGAGCGCGCCACCGATCCAATCTCGAGGCGTTCGTATTGCGAGCCCGTCGCGTTCGAGCGCACTCGTTGGCGTCCGATTGGGACGGCCTGGTCGTTCTCTCCCGGGGGACGTTCTCGATCATCGTGACGAACGATGGTGGGCATCGCATTCGGCAGGAACTTCCGGCCGAGGAATCGGTCGAGTCCGCGGCTGCGCGGGTCAGGCCGCTGCTCCTGGAGAAGGAAGCCTGCTCGTATCTGAAGGCTCTCGCCGGGGTGGGCTACTTCTGCCGCTCCATGCCGCAGGACACGGCGTGGGTGAAGGCCGCGCGGAGCGAGTGGCAGTCGAGAACGGGGGCGGCTGTCGCGCTCGACGGGGGGTACCGGGTCATGGTCGGTGACGCTGCGGGTCGGACCCTCGACCTCGGCGACCGGGAACTGGCGTTGGCGTGGATCTACGGTGATGTCGTCCACCACGACGTGGAGCGGCGCCGGGAGGCGGACCCGTTCGGTCTGACCGAACGATTCCGTGCCGCCGTCCCGCTGGTCGGCTGGATGATGGTCAGCGCCATCGAACTGCTCCACTACATCGAGGCTTTGCAAGCCGATGGCGTTCTCGCGCTCGACCCGGACATGTTCGATCACATGGTCGTGCTGGAGTCGACATCGTGGGAATCGACGGGACAGGTATTCAGAGCGCCTGTCGGAACGGAAGCTCCGGCTGACGTGTTCTCCCCGTTCGGCAAGGATTGGGAGCCCTGGCCGTCCCCGAACGACCCGCAATCACAACACGGCTGACCGGATGGGTCGCGCATCACCGCCGAGAATCACCGACGACGTGACGTGGATCAGCCCTGGGACGAGGCGGATGGGCGGGCGGGCACTGTGTCCGGCGTGCTCGTCGTGTCGTGGACGCATGTTCGTCTCTGCCGCCCGCGTCGTGGCCGACCGGTGAGTGGGTGAGTTCCCCTTCGGCGCGGCGCGGGCGCCGGCGACCATGGCACGGTCGGGATCCGTGGCATGAATGACAGTGTTGCCTCGGCGGGTTCGGCGCGCCATAGTCGGATGACTGTCGGTATCCGAGGGGGTCGTCATGGGTGAGCACGAGAAGCCGAACGACGGAAAGCCGGACGACAAGCCGCAGCCGACCCGGGACCAGGACGGGCAAAATCCGGACGTGCAGAAACCCGGCGGCGGCAAGCACAAGAAGCCGTGAACGCCCACGAGGACGCCCTGCGCGAACTCGACGCACAGGGCGCGTTCTCCGACGCCCCGTGGGTACGGGAGGCGATGGAGGCGGTGCGACGGGAGGCGTTCGCACCCGAGGTGATCTGGCGCGACGACGGTGACGTCTATACCCGCGTGGACCGGCGCGCCGATCCCGCCGGATGGTCGGCGGTGGTGGGCGGGTGCGGGCCGGTCGTCACCCAGGTCGACGACGGCATCGACGCCGAGCGTGGCGAGGTGGCGACCAGTTCGATCAGCGACCGCCTCGCCGTCGCGAGCTTCCTCACCGCGCTGGAGGTGCGTCCGGGGCAGCGGGTGTGGGAGGTGGGGACCGGTTCCGGGTGGACCGCCGCGCTGCTGGCCCACCGCGTCGGCCCGAGCGGGCGCGTGGTGACGGTCGAGATCGACCCCACCCTCGCCGACACGGCCCGCGCGCGTCTGACTCCCTGGGCGGACTCGGTCGACGTCGTGACGGGCGACGGCGAGGACGCCGCCCGGGCCGGTGGTGCGGGCGGGCCCTGGGATCGTGTCCACGTCACCGCCGCCGTCACCCGACACATCCCCCACGCATGGATAGAACACGCCGCGCCGGGCGCCGTGTTGGTAACGCCGTTCTCCCCGCCGTTCGGATCCGGCAACCTGCTGCGCCTGGTCGTCGACGAGCACGGCGTGGCGAGCGGCCGGTTCGTCAAGAGTGTGACGTTCATGCCCCTGCGCGGGCAACGCCGGCCCGGGCACGCCGTGTTCGAGGAGATCCGCGCCGCACACCCGGCCCACACCGTCGACACCGTGGCCTGGCACCTCGCGGGAGTGTCCGCGGACGGCAACTACACGCAGGCGCTCGCGCTCAGGCTCCCCGACGTCCACCGCGCCACGAGCGCGGGCGGCGCGACATGGTGGCTCCACGACGGCAAGGACTCCTGGGCCCTGATCGACGACAGCCCCGGCGCCGGACACGCCCTCCAAGGCGGCCCCCGACGGCTGTGGGACGAGGCCGCCACGATCATCGCCTGGCAGGACGACGCCGAAATCCACGCCTACGACTTCGGCATCACCGTCGAACCCGATGCCCAATGGGCCTGGGCGGGTGCACCGGACCGTCGCTGGAGGATGTGAACGAACCGGCACGCCCGCAGGGTCGACGGCGCCGGGGGGCGACCGCAGCGCAGCACCCGGGCTCGAGCGGTGCCGCGCCGCGGGTCGGGGCAGGCCTGTCGCCGGCCGTGGGTCAGAGGCTGAGGTCGAGGACGCGTACCGCTTGTCCGGCCCATCGGTCGGGGGTGGTGGTGGCGACGAAGGCGCCGTCGGGGCGTTCGGGGGTGGGCCGGGCGGCGTGGCGGGCGTGTGCCGCGCCCCAGGTGTCGTCGGGGGCGATCGCGAGTGCGGCGGACAGGTCGAGTTCGAGGACGCCGATGCCGGGCAGCGCTGCGATGTGTTCGGCGGTGCCGGGGCGGATGCGGTCGGCTTCGACGAGGGCGCAGGCCGGGGCGTACAGGAACCAGCCCGGTTGGGCGTGGGCGCGGTGGATGAGTCTGGAGGCCATGGCGTTCCCGCGTCCCGCGGCGGCCATGGCGCTCTCGTCCAGCACGACGTGCAAGGCGTCGCTCACCGCGGGCCCGCCGCGGCGATACGCCGGTCCAATTCCGTGTCCAGGCTGGCCTGTTCGGCCTCGGTGGGGTCGTAGCCGCTCCACTCCCGCAACACCCGGCGGGCCTGTTCGGCGCGTTCCGCGCGTTCCTGCGGTGTGAGGAGGGTGTCGGCGAGGTGCGCGAGGTACGCGCGCAGCGACATGCCCTCCGCGGCCGCCACCTCGGCGAGCCGATCACGGGTCTCGGCAGGAATACGGACGTTCGCATCCGACATCGTGGCACTCCTCTCGCTCATGGACACCAGTGTACGGGTACGTACCCGTACACCAACGCCGATACCCGCGCTCTCGAGTTTCCTGCCCACACCGGCGGCTCCGCTCTGGTACTGAGGGAGCCGGTTCGGAGACGGGTGGGCGACAGCGACGTCGGCGGGTGGCAGTCGGCGACGGTCGGCAGATCCGCCGGCACGCGGCCCAAGGGCTTACGGTCACCTTCGCCGCTCCCTCCCCCGGTGCGGTCCCGGACGGAGCCGGGGAGGGGCACACGGGAACGGGATGCCGCGCGAGTGTTCACGCGACATCCCGCACCGGTTTCATCACACCCTCACTCGGGGTGCGTGTACCCGCACTCCTCGCCCACGCAGTCGTGGTCCACCACGGACACGATCCCCTCGCCGGTCGCCTCCACCCGCACGCCCTCCCCGAACGCGGTCGACAGGGCCGTCACAACCGCCTGTACCACGTCGTCGGTCCACCCCGTCAAGGTCCGCTCCTCCCGATCCCCGGACGGCAGGCCAAGCGCCTCCTCCTGCGACCGCGCCAAGGCCGCGAGCATCTCCCGGTCCCACGGTTCGAGTTCCGGCTTCCTCCCCGCCGGCCCCTCGGCGAACGCAACCGCGCGCACGACGAACGCGGGCTCACCCGTCGCTCCCGCCCGTCGCACGATCACCGTGCCCAACTCGTGGGTTCCCCACGACGTCATGACAATCTCGCCCTCGTGGTCCGCAAGCCGCCCACTCATCCGCCAACCCCCTCGACCGCCCGGCCCGATGCCTGTGGGAACCACCCTGGACCCGCGCCCCGACCGCCCCGACCACCCCGGACCCCACCCCCGCACCCACCACCCCGGGAAAGGAACCGCCGACCGAAACCCCGTGCCCGGCGACCCCACACGACGACGACCGCCCCGGTCGCAGGCTCTTCCTGCGACCGGGGCCGAGGTCACGCACAGTCGGCAAGGTTGCCGGTATCCGCATCGACCACGGGTGTACTCCTTCGGATCCCGATCGGATCTCGATGCGGACCGCGAGCAGCCGTTCGTCCCCTGGGCAGGCGGCCACGAGGGAGGTCAGACGGCTGCGATCAGGAGTGCGGTCGGCAGCAACCATCCGATGTGCCATGCCTGATCGAGCAGGTAGAGCGCGTGGGGGTCGCGCGCGAGCCACTTCGCCTTGCCGACCCCACGGGCCAGACGCTCGAGGCCGACCCGGCGATCCGCCCAGTAGTGCGACGCGGCGTCGACGGACAAGCCGACGACCAGACCGAGTGCGTCGATCGACAGGCCCAGCACCGCCCACGCGATCGTGACGAAAACCAGCTTCGTCGCGAGCAACGAGGCGACGTGGACAAGGCAGGCGCACCGGCCGGTGCCGGTCGCGGAACCCTTGGTCAGGGCCTGCGAGTCGGTTTGGATCCAGTGGTCACCGACCTGATGGGCGCTGTACAGGGCGGCGTAGACGACCGCAGCCGTGACGGCAACGGAGAGCTGATCCGGGGTCATGGTGATGGTGGTCCCTCTCGCCGGTGATCGGTGGGTGGTGCCTGCGTGGCCCAACGGGCCCCCCGCCCCGCGTGCCGAAAGCCCGGTGGTCGGTCGACGTCGCGATCCGGGGGGATGTGTTCGCCGGCCACCGGATTCCAGTCTGGGTGCCGGCCGGCCGACTCCCGGCACCTCGAACTCCCCTCCCCGCGCCCGTCTTTGCCGGGGAAGGGGCACCGATCGACCGAACCCCGATGCATGGCCACCGGCCGGCCGCCAACGGCGGGCCCCCGGCGCCGGAACTCCCGAGTTCGGACGCAGGGCGACAGCGCGTTGCGCACGGCGACGCACCCGAACAGCATCCGGCGCGGGGCGCCGAAGGGGTGGAACCGGCGGGGGCGTCGTGGCCGGCGCGGACGAGTCGGTCAGGGTGTCCGGTGCTGATCCTGCATGGCGTACAGAACCCTGTTGACGGCCATGCCGGCCGGTGGGACGTCGCCGTGGCAGCCGTTCGGGTCGTGAAGGGGATCGAATCGCGGAGGACGCAGGTCACGACGGTGTGCGAGGCCGTGCACGGTCGCCTTGGCCCCCAGTGTGCGAACGAGCCACATCGTCGCCCGGAACACCTCGGCGGGGCCGGTGGTGTCGTCCCAGCTGTTCGGGGCGCACGCCAGGACCAGGACGTAACCGCCCCCGGCCGTCGCCGGCAGCGGGGACGGCTGGAAGCCCCAGCGGCGTTCGACGGCGCCCCAGTACGCGCGGTGTCTCGCGTGGGGGTGGCCCGGATACGGCTCCCGGACGATGTCCACGTCCGGCTTGCGGGCCAACCACGTCACCCGCTGCGGCTTGTCAAGGAGTTCGACGAAGTCGTCACGGCGTGGGGAAGTCACGATCCATACCTCCTCGTCCTCCCATGCGCCTCCGTGGAACGCAGGCGTCGTCTTGGGACCCACACCGGTAACCACACCGGTGTGGGTCCCGTCCGTGTCGGCCTTGACCCAACTGCCCGACACCTGCTCGACGAAGCCGGGCCCCGGGGTCCACGCCGGGGGAGCGTCGCCGAAACACTGCCGGGGGAAGGTCAGGGCCACGTGCACGGCGTCCGCCCAGGGATGCCGATGTCCGGTACGGCCCATCGCCCGGTGGAACCGTCGAAGAACACTGCGCTGCATCATGTACTCCCGGATGTGGGGTGGGTGCCGGGCCGCTCCACACAGGGCGACCACCGGCGCGTGAGGGTGACGATCGTTCGCGCTCACCCGAGGAACGAGTCCCGGCCGCATGCCCGCTGCCGAAGCCGGCCGGGGACGGGGTGGCCGGGCGCCGGGCCGACGATGCCCGACCGCTCCACCACCATCCCGCCGCCCGCCCCACCACCGCGCCCACCCTCATCCCTTCCCCGAACCCGAACCGACTCCGTACGCAAGGGCCGGCCTCGCTGCGGGCGTTCCGGGTGGTGTGACGCGTCGATCACGGCTTTCGGCGTCGTCGCAGGGCCGCGGCCGGCCGCGACCCTGCGAACCGGCCCGGTTCCCGCCTTGTCCGCCGCCGGGAGCCGAGAGCGAGGCCCCTCCCGGAATCGGACCCCACCGGGAAGGAACCCCCGCACCGACGCCCGCCCCTCGTGCTCCGGACTCCCGAAAGAGCCCGGAGCACGGGGGTGTTCGGAACGTCACAGCAGCGCGGCGAGCCCGACGATCACGAGGGTGGCCATCGAGACCACCCGGAACCCGCAACGCCACGCGAACGCAACCCAGAACATCGACACCGCCACCGGCGCGCCCACACCCACGACCACCACAGGGGGAACGGACGCCCGGTCCCCCTCCACCACGATCACGAACCCCACGACGAACGCGCACAAGGCAACCAGGAGGAACCGCACGCACGATGTGGCGTCCTCGTAACGCCTCACCACATCAACACCCCCCACCCGGACGAAGCTCAGTCGTCGCACAACGGTCGATCACGTCCAGACAGCTCAGGTACAGCATCGCAACGTTCTCGATGCCATGTGGCTCGGTCGCAAGCCCGCGAAAGGACGACCGGGCAACCTCGACACGTTCATGAGCTTCGGGATCCGCAAGTAGATCCCACATGGAATCCACAAAATCGGCCGCGTGGGTCAGTCGACGCCGAATCGTCGCGGCATTCAATTCGGTGTTTCGATCGTCGGAAACTTCCCGCAACAAGGACGCGACCATGGAATTACTCGGAATTTTTTCCTTATCCGGGAGCAGCAGCGCGGAAGAGGGGCGCCCACACTTGTCCCGGAGTTTCAGGGGGCACTTGTTGACGACGCTCACCGCCGCCACGAAAGGAAGCATCCATGCACTGTCCCCGAGCGTTTCCATCGCCCGACTCAGAATGCGCGCACGCTGGATTTTATCCCTGCACTCCTCCAACAATTGCGCTGCGCGGAGCGAGAATTGCCACGCCTCGTCTTCTCTCATGCCGATTTCCCTTCGAATCCGCCACCGCATTCGGTTGCGAATCGAACATAGCGAATT
The DNA here is from genome assembly GCF_055557415.1 of Embleya sp. L77. Classification (NCBI taxonomy): domain Bacteria; kingdom Bacillati; phylum Actinomycetota; class Actinomycetes; order Kitasatosporales; family Streptomycetaceae; genus Embleya; species Embleya sp. L77. Next base: position 6,901,161 of record NZ_CM145709.1, on the reverse strand, counting down.
CCGGCCGCCCGGCTTACCGGTTTCCACCCTTCCCTGGAGAAGCAGGAATCCACTCGGGCACTTCTTATCGCCGGAATCCGATCGCCTGGCGAAGAATTGGCCGGAGCCTTGCTGGAAGTAAACCCGTGAACGTTTCCGGCGGGGCGGAATCCCCACGCGGGCCGGTCCACGCCACGCGCCACGGAGGGCGGGGTCGGGTTGTCGCCATGAGAAGCGAGCGACGCCCCGACCACATCGCCGGCTTGACTGCGGCTGCCATGTGCGCGCGTCCCTTCCCCTGACCCACCCACCGGGGAAGGGGTGGAGCATCGACTCATCCCCCTGACGCGTGTGTGGCCGGGGAAGACGGCGGGCATTCGGTTCGGTGCCCGGGCGCTCCTGTTCCGTTCAGCTCCCGTGCCCGGACTCGAGGCCGGGCCCCATACGTCCCGGTGCTGGGCCTGCGCGTCCCTCAAGGCGCAGGCCCATGCGTACGTTGCGGACTCCCGAGAGATTGCGAGGGCTTGGCCCGACCCCTACACCGGGGCGCTCGCGCGGCACGGGCACCGGCTGTTCGCGTCGAACTCGGTGCACGCACACGCGCGCGGCCGCTCAGGGCCTTCGGAACCCGACGCCTGGGACAAGATCGCGTCGCCAGACGCAATGCCCTCCACCCCCGCCGGCGGCGTGTGCGACAGCGCAAGCAGGACCGCTCGCACGACCCCGTCACGCCATGACCACAACATCCGTTCCTCCTTGTCCCAGGCGTGCGGGCCACGAGGGTCCAGGGTGGCCGAAAACCAAGGCAGGAATGGCGAGCTGCCGGCGAAGCCGCAGCGCGGGCTCACCAGATGCCGGGGAGAGAAAGCGTGCAACGGCGAGTAAGTCGGACTCAGGCGACATCTCGCAGGACGCGACCTGCATAGACGTCCGTGGCATGGCCTTCTCCATGGGCCCAGACCGCTACAGAGCAGGGGAAATCGTTGTCCCGGTACGCGATGAACACTGTCTCTTCGCGAACGAAGAGCTGCTGCTCGCGGTCGCGTTTCTGCGGGCAATCCCGAACGACGGCTTCGGCATGCTCCGCATTGACACACCGCAGCGGCACGATCACGAGCTTGGCGTACTCGGATGGAACGACCTCGGCCAGGGCCCGGGCCTGGTTCACATGGCGGTTGAAGGATCGTGCGTGCTCCCGTCGGGACCCGGAGCGTTCCGACGCCCAGGCGCCACAGGAGCACGCCGCCCGCGACAAGCGGGAATCGGGGGATGCGGTGTCGCGGTGGGAGAGGCTCGGAATGAACTCGATTCGGTGCTCGCGCCGGAAACGCAAGCGCCGAACGGGGCGCGACGTGATCATGCTGGCTCCCCCATTGTCGTTGCCCGTGATCCACGTGCATCGTAAACACGCCTCCCGACAACAGCCGCGACTACGTGGCCGCCGTCACCGGTGAGTCTTTCGCGCCGGGTGACCTCGAACCGATCGCACTGACATCACCGAACGCTGATCGAGCGCGGGGGCGTGCGTCGCGCTGGCGGTCGGCGGCGTCTGAACGCGGAGGTGTGGGTCTCCGGGGTGGGCGGTGTCGGTTCGGGTTTGGGTCAGGGGCGCAGGTTCTCCAGGAGGGTTCGGAGGGCGTCGGGGTCCCGGGTGCCCTCGGTGAGGAGGGCGAGTTGTGCGGGGAGGCCGCCGTTGTTGACGGAGGCGGCCTGCTCGCCGAAGACGTCGTGGATGGCGTCGTCGAGGTCTCCTTCACGGAGGCCGATGTCGGCGGCGAGGGAGAGTAGGTCGCGGGTGCGTTCCATTTCCGCAAGTGCGGTGCGGACGCTGTGGCCGGTGGAGGCGTCGAGCAGTTCGGCGCGGATGCCGGGGTCGGGTTCGGCCGCCATCGCTGGGACGGTGTCGGCGTCGACCATCGGGGTGCCGGATCGGTCGCACGAACCCTGCCATGTGAGTCCCGGGACGCGAACGAACAGGTCGCCGGGCTGGCCTCGGTCGATTTCGGTCCGCACGACGTACGCGAATTCGTGATCCAGCGCGGTGAGTGCGTCGAGGAGGCACTGCACGTCGTCGGCGTCGATGCCGTGGGCCGTCAGGTCCTGGCCCGGCGTGAGCCGGGGCTCGTCCGCGTCGAGGTCGGTGCCGTGGCGCTCGGCATCGGTCATGAACCCCGCGGCCCGCAGGCGGTCGCCGAGATCGGCTGCGGTGTCCGTGGAGCAGCAGATGACGGTGAGGTGGGCGTAGTACTCGTCGTCCATGTCGGTTTCCTTGTCATCGTGCGAAGTCGGGCGGCGTGGCTACGTGTGGCGGAGGTCGCGTCGGGCCCGGTTGAGACGGTGGTCGGTTGCCGCGACCGGGCTGATGTCGGTAACGGCGTCTCCGCGCCAGTCGGCGGGTCTGCCCGGCGCTTGGGGTGCCTGGGGGTGTCGACGGGATGGTTGAGCCATCCCCCCGGGTCACCGACGAGTGCGCAAACTCGGCCTTCGTCGTCCTCCAGGTGGAAGTTCGAGTCGCCGCCGAATCCGTAGGGATCCATGTAGTCCACAGACAGGCAAGACGGAGCCCGAAGGTGTCGTTGAGGCGCCCCGGGACTGCGTTCACGCGATCCTGGTCGTAGCCGTTCTCCATGGATCCGCGCAGATCACTGAGTACTTCGGCGTGGGGATCGTGGTACGGGTCGGGTGCTTGCGCGCTGTTGGGGCTGGCCTCGACCCATCGTTCGAGATACCCGCGAAGGTCGATCGTGGTGATCGAGCCCGGTTCGTCGATGGGTACGCCGAGGTCGTCGTGGAACGAGAAGTCGGCGCGGTGGCCGAGGTCGGTGTGGTGGATTTCGACGCCGGAAGGCGGGAAGTAGCGCGGCTCCCTCGACGTCACACACCCGCACGTAGGGCGTGTGCCCGTTTTCCAGGTGGAACGTCTCGTCGGGGAACTGGGCCTGCGTCTCGTCGTAGTCCCGTTCGCGGACCCGACGGACGATGTCGTCACACGAGTTCGACGGTCGGGGGCACGAAAGTCGACGGGCCGGTCAACGCGCTTCCCTTTGTGCTTGGTTGCGGTGTGAACGTGGCACGATTTCGCCGCAGTGCGAGCCGTGCACGGTATCTCCATCGGCGGTGGCCGAAGAGATCAGTCGTCGTCCCAAGACCCGCAGTCGCAATCGATCTCCGGGTCGACGTCCCCCATCCTGCTGAACTCCTCCGTGTGCTCGCTCGTCACCACGAGACGGGTGATTTCCATGTTCGATTCGTCTCCTGCTCTTCATGTGAGGTCGTCTGTTCGCGGCCGCGGGGACGGACGAAGGAAGGGGCGGCGCAGGTCCGCATCGCGCTGCCGGTAGCGGAACGCCCCGTGGCCGGCCGGGTGTTCAGGCGCTGGTTCCGACGTCCCCGCGTGTTTCCCCGGCCTGCTCGGCGGGGGTGGGGCCCGGGTGGTCTGTGTCGTCGAGCGGTTCGGTGTCCGCGTGTTCGGCGAGGTACGCGTCGCGGATCCGGTTCCACTCCTGCGCGTGCAGGGCGAGCAGTTTCTCTGTCGCATGCGCCTCGGCGCGCGCCAGAGCCGACCGGCGCCGCTCCGCGAGTACGCGCGATGTCGGCCGATAGGCGATCGGGGCACGGCGACCGGCGACCGCGGGTCCGCGGGTCTGCGTCAGGACGCCGACGGACGTCATGTGCTCGAGCAGGGCCAGGAGCGCGCTGTTGTTCACGCCTGCTGTCACCACGCGGCGGGCCTGGGCGTACGAGAGGCCGTAGGTCTGGTTCTCGGGGTCGCGTCGGTTCAGAATCAGTTCCGCGATCTTGAACAGGCTCAAGGAGTCGCGTTTCTCGAATACGGACAGCACGTCGGCCTCCGTCGGCCTATATGCCCTCATGATTTCGGTGTCCCGTTCTTGGCGCGTTCGGTATTTGTCGTCGACCGGGTCGAACGCTTTCAGCATATCTCCCCGACGAGGAACCCTTTTGTGCGATGACCCCTCCCCCGGTGTTCCGGGGAAGGGTGGGACCCCAGGGAAAGGCCGCCCGATTTCCGGATAGCATATTCTTGTTCTTCTGTTCCTTTCGGAAAGGAAATCGCATGGGCGCCATTCCCGAGGACGAGGCCGAGGCGGCACGTCGACGAAACCGCGCACGCAGGGACGCCTTTCTGCCGGCGTGCCCCACGGGTGCCCACGACAACCTGTATCCCGGGCCGAACGGTGAGTGCCACCAATGCGAGGAGGACGCCGAGCATCTCCGGGAACTCTTCGCGACTGCGCACTCGTTCGTGTGGACCGACCGTGACGGTCCCACGAGGGACTATCTGGGCTGCCCGGAGGGTGCGACGGTGCATCGCAGCCGGCCCGAAGCCGTGAGTCCGGAGGCGGCGTGCGGTGATGATCTCGCCGACGTGGGTCACGTGCGCCTGGGCGGTCGGGATCCCCACTTCGCCTGGATTCTGTGCCCGCGCTGCTTCCCGGACGCCCCCGCGCACAGGCACCCGAAGCATTGACGCAACCGTGCCGGGACGTCGCAGGCGTCCCGGCACGATCGACGTTCCCTTGATGAGAAGTCCAGCGGTCTCGGGTCGTGGATTCCCTTCCCCCGCCCGGCCGATTCCGGGGAGGGTGCCGGCGTGATCGCGGCATCCCATCGGCGTTCATAACATGGACGGGAAATGGTCGGAGCGCTCGAGAATAAGGCAGGAATACATCGTGAATGGACGGTTCGAACCGTGGTACTGCGTCGCCGCCGTCGGCGATGCCGCAGATATCGTGCTGTACGAGGGAACCAACGAGACAACCGCGCTCGATTGGGCAAGGCGGGGAATGGCCGAGCACCCCTCCGTTTGCGGACTCCGTGACGGGGAGGCATGGAAGTGGGGTGCCCGAGATTCCGACGGTGGCGTGCACATCGTGGATGCCGGCTTCTGCTGGCACCCGAAATGCGGGCAGGTCGAACCCGGTGAGTGTTTCTGTGTGACACGGGGCGCCTTGACCGACAAACCTTCGTAGCCCGTGCGGAATCATCCGTCGAACCCGATGCCGGGTCGGCGTCACGGCCGCCGACCCGGCATCCAGTCGGGTGGGCCGCCGTCTCGCCGCTCCGCCCTTCCCTGCCCCAACCATCGTTCCCAGGACGGGCCCCGGACGACGCACCGGCGGACCCTTCCGTTGCGTGACGGCAACGGAACTCGCCGCGCGAGCGGAACGAGGGCATCGAGCCACGCCGCGCAACTCCCCATCAGAGAACGGGAATCGAAAGATGGTCGATCCCCGAACGGAAATGGTGTTCTCGATTCTGCATCATCGTCACTCGGCGCCGATTCACTCGAACCCTTCCCCGTACCGTCGGCTGCGGGGAAGGGCATGGTCCGCAGGTATCGCATCATCCGTTCCTCCAGAATGAAGTGGAGATCCCCACTCGCTGAGGATTGATCGACGAACGCTCCCGATATGCACGGGAACCACGACGGGACCGCGACGGGCGACGGTACTCGCCAGGCCTGGGAAGCCGTCGATGAATGCGAACATGCGCGGACCCGACCATGTCGAACCGACTCCCGGCAACCAGGCAACGACCCGACCGACTCGTACGGAGGATGAACTGTGAAGTTCCTGATCAAGAGCGAGAGCGTATTGCTGGCCGAGGTGACCGTACCCGCGGGTGAGATCGCCGGCGTGGCATTCGAATGTGCCGACCGGCCGGAGGTTCAATACATCGGTGTGGACCTGCACGGCGACGGGTCGGTGTCCGTGGGGCACTGGCCGGACGGGGTGCATTGGCGTGCGGAGATACGCACAAAGGGGACGTGCCACACCGATCAATGACCAGCGGTGGAGCGTTGACAGCGAGTCGAGGCCGCGGCGGGAATGCGCGTGGTCTTCAGGTGGGCCGCCGGGTGGGGCCGCGTCCTCGCGCCCTGTCCGGGTGGGTCAGATGCGGGGCGAACCTACCAACCGGAGGTCCCCGCGTTGCTCACGGCGGCACCCTCGCCGTTTCCACCTCTGCCACGGCATGCGCTTGCGCAGGCCGACCGCCAGGTCGAGGTAGGCCTGCAACACGACCTCGGGTCCGGGCCGCAAGGTGTCTGGCTATGACGTCTTGAGTTGGCCCCGGCGGGACGCCTTGAATCGGCCCCACCCGGGGATGATTCCGGGGTTGGTGACGTCTTGAAGTGGCCCCGGGTGTTGGCTTGACGTGGCTCCGGGGTCGCTCGGTTCGGTGGGATGATCGGCCCGTGACAGCTGTCCTCCCGCGAACGATCCGGGCGATCGGGACCCCTGAACTGCTCCGCTTGGAAGGCGAGGCCGCCGATTACGGGTTCAGCCAGAGGTTGTCGGTCGACTGGCTGCGGCGGCACGTCCCCGAAGACGCCGTGCACCACCTGTATCCGATGTTCGAACACCGCCTGGAACATCGGCCCGCGGTCTCCCCGCAGTGGCGGTGCCAACTGCTGTTGTCGGTGCGGACCGGCGAACAGATCTTGAGTCTGCTCGATGTTCGACCGGCCGCCTTCGAGGAACTCCCCGAGACGCTGGACGCGCCGGCCAAGACCGAGATCGCGGCCCGGATGGACCGCGCGTCGTCGGTGCGCGAGTGGATGGGGAAGCGGAACCGACCGCCGAACGGGTGACTACGCCGAAGCGTTCGCCTGCATCCGGGCTTTGGTGTGGGCGAGTCGATAGGATTCGGTGCCCGTCTCGATGATCGTGCCGTTGAACGTGAGCCGGTCCACGATCGCCGCGCACAAACGCGGGTCCGTGAACGTTTTCGTCCAGCCTCCAAACGATTCATTGGATGCGATGGCGACGCTGTTCTTCTCCTCCCGCTCGGTCAATACCTGGAAGAGCATCTCGGCACCCCTGCGGTCCAGTTCGAGATAGCCGAGTTCGTCGATGCACAAAAGATCGACGCGTCCGTAACGGGCGATTGTCTTGGTCAACTGCTTCTCGTCTGCCGCTTCCACGAGTTCGTTCACGAGTTTGGCGGCGAGCGCGTAACGAACCCGGTATCCGGCCATCGCCGCGGCCGTTCCCAGTGCAATCAACAGGTGCGACTTTCCCGTGCCGGAGTCGCCGATCAGACACAGCGGTTCGCCTTTGCGGATCCACTCGCAGGTGGCGAGGTTGTTCACCAACGCCGGTGGGATGTTGGGGTTGGCGGAGTATTCGAAATCGGTCAGCCACTTCTGCCTGGGGAAACCCGCCGCGCGGATCCGCCGCTCGGACCGGCGGCGGTCGCGGTCCTCGCACTCGGCCATCAACAGCTCGGCGAGGAACCCCCGGTAGGACAGATGCTCGCGTTCCGCGCGCGAGACGGTGGCCTCGAACTGGCTGCGGATCGTGGGCAGACGCAGGACGCGGCAGGCGGTGTCGATCGCGGCGTTCGAGGCCGGTTCGGTCAGGCTGTGGTGCGGGATCGTCATGACGAGTCCTTCCGGTTGAGCCGCAGTAACTGGTCCCAGTCGTTCAGAGCGGGCGGCGGGCGGACGTCGCCGGGAAGCTGCGCGACCCGCCGCATCGTCAGGCTGGTCACCCGTTCCTGCGGGTCCGGGGCGACCGGCGGCGGGGCCGCGCGAGGGGATTCGGCGGCGACCGTCGGCGACCTGTTGCGGCTCTCGGCCGCCTTGCGGGCCTCAAGCGCGACGACGTCCGGGGTGTGGGAACCCACCGCCAACGCCGCCCGGATGCCGTCGACGACGTCCTGATGGTGCATGTGTCGGTGCAGCAGGAGAACGTTGACCAGGGCTTTTGTGCCTTCCCCGTCGCCGTGCGCGGATTTGGCGGCCGCCCACAAAGCCTCGTGGGCGGTGGTGAAGGAACCTTCCTTGCGGGCCTGGTCCAAGGCTTCGGAACCGGCCAGCGCGCCGGGCTTGCGCAGCAGCACCTCCAGGTAGTGGTCCAGGACGAGGCGTTCCCCGCCGCGACCGGTCAATCGGGAGTGTCGTGCGATCTCGACGCGCCCGTCGTAGGCGACCAGGTCGGTGGAGCGCAGCACCACCCGGACCTTGCGGCCGATGAAACGGGCCGGGACCGAGTACCGGCACATCCGCACGGTGATCAGCGCGTAGCGGTCGACCCGGGGTGTGAGGACGAGGCCGGTCTCGAAGGCGTCGTCGGGAAGGCTCATCAGCAGGCCGGACTCGTGGAGGAAGTCTTGGCCGATCGTGCGGATGCGCAACCCGATCCGCCGGTTCTCCTCGATCGCCTCGAACTCGCGGATGCGGACGTTGAGTTCCTCCAGCGAGGTGACTTTCGGAACGGGAGTGAGGTAGTTGCGGCGAAAGTAGCCGACCTGTCCCTCCACTCCGCCCTTTTCGTGGGCGCCGCGCAGACCCGGCTCGCAATAGAAAGGAGTGAATCCGTAATGCCGGTGGAACGCCGACCATCGGGGGTTCTCGTCCCGGGAACGGCTGTGGAAGACCACTCTCTTCACCGCCGGGGTGAGATTGTCGTAGCGAATCTGACCACCGGGCACCCCGCCGAGAACCGACAAGGCGTGGACGTGTCCTTCGAGGAATGCCTCCTGGCCGCACGAGACGGTGATTCTGTGAACCGCTTTGCCCGAGTAGGCCATGCGGAACGCGAAGAGAAAACACTTGGTGAGCGTCCCGTCGAGATCGACCCACAGCTCGCCGAAATCGACTTCCGCGTCCGCACCCGGGCGGTTGTGTCGGACGACGAATCCCTCGGCCGGCGCCCCCGCTTCCGCCGCGATCTCCGGGCGCCGGGCCGTCACGTAGTCACGGACCGTCGGATACGAGATCCGGGCGTCGAGCTCCTGCTCGAGTCGGGCCACGATCCGCCTGGTCGTGTGGCGTTGCTTGCGCGGCGCGTCCAGATCCGCGCGCAACCAGTCGTCGATGGTCTTCTTGAACGGGTCCAACCGGGGAGATCTGCGGACCGGACGCTTGCGTGGCTTGGGCACCGGCGACGACAACGCCTCACGGACGAGACGGCGATGGACGCCATGCCTGCGGGCCAACGCCCGCACCGACAAACCGTCCCGCCACGAGTCGTGACGTATGCGCGAGAAGAGCTCTTCCTTCGACAAGGACATGGCGGCGTCCCCCAAGCCGGTGAAACACAGTCAGCGTCCCACCGCAAGACCCCTCCCGGGGCCACTTCAAGCCGACACCACCCCCGAACACTCCAACGCGCCCCCCGGGTGGGGCCGATTCAAGGCGTCCCGCCGGGGCCAACTCAAGACGTCATAGCCAGGTGTCGGCGGCGGGTGTGTCGTGCGACGCAAGCCGCGATCAGGATGCGGTCCCGCAGGAGTTCGCCGTGGGGAGGCAGCAAAGCACGCCGACTGATGCCTCCAGAGCGACCACCCAGGTTGTCCGAGCGCAGGCCGGACGCTTGTGCCGGGCGAGCGGCTGAGCCTGTCAAGTGGCAGGCCCCGGGGGGCTGGGGTTTCGGGAGGCTGCCCGGCGGGCGGAAAGAAAGTTCGCCAGACGCCACAAGCCATAGAGGATCGCGCCTGCGAAAACGAGAAAGGTGATCGACGAACCGATGCGGTCACCCCAGCCCCGGGCTTTGTCGGACATCAGTCTTGGTGTCACGCCGCTCACGATGACGATCATGAGGTAGAACGCAACACGCGCAAGCGAGGCTGTCCATGATCTCAGTGGAATGAGCAGCACCGCCTTTCGAAAGCGGGACCAAGTCCCTGGGCGGTCGATGTTTGACTGTCGTTCGGACAGGGATGAGTGCAAGGTACCGAGCACGCCGTCGAGGACGTCCGTGGCCCATCGTCTGGTCTCATCGATCTGCGCTGCGGGGCGTACGGTCTGGTAGGCGGCGAACCACTGAGCCAGAAATGCGACATACGTCTGGGCTTCGTCCATCGCCTGGCGACGGCGCGCATCGCGACTGCGCCTGCCCCGCCATTCGTGGAACGAGACTCCCAGGGTGCCGATGGCCGTGGTGACAACCGCCACCACGAGCGCGTTGACGGCGCCTTCGAATGGGCCTCCCGCTGCACCATGAGCCATGCGGTGCCTCCCCTCGACCGGGCACGGTGGGCGTTCCGCGGATCAAGCGTGCACTCCGCCGCCCAAAGCTGCGCGTCCTGATCGGCCATCCGGTGCAGCCGGCCCCGATTCGTTTCCCGGTCCACAACCTGCCCGCGCGGTCGGCCGAGCGGCGGATCGGCGACCCCGCCTCCCACGTCCTGGAGAACGGCCTCCATGTGGAGGTGCTGCCGGGGTCCCGGGCTCATTTCGAGGCCCTGGAGATCCCGACCGAGTTGCTCGCCCGCGTCGAGGAGTTGTGCTTCGACGCCGGGGCGGACGTCTTCCTGCACTGTCCCCCGCCTGGGACGGCGAGGACCACTTGTTCGACGTCCGCTCGCTCGACGACCTCGCCCTGCTGCCCAACCTGCGCGAGGTCACCTTCGTGGACGACGGCGTCCTGGCGGTACCGGACGCCGCGAAGGTCTTTGCCGCGCGCGCACCGACACCGACTGGACCCGGCACCCACTCGCCACCTGCCGCCTCACCGTTGGCGCGCTTCGATGATGCGGTCGACGGAGGTCGGTCCCGAGCGGTTGCGCGAGCCGTTCGCCGCATCGTGTGTCCGGGCTGCGTCCGGACCGTGGACCGGCCGGCGATGTCGTGGCGCCCCCGGACGGAGGGTGCCGCGCGGCGGCGGGGCATGACTGCGTGCGCGCGGGCTTTCGAAGCGGTCGACGGTGCCGTGCGGTGATCGGTCGGGCTATGGCGTCGGCGTGAACGAGATTGTGTGGTGTCCCTGGGGGTCGATGCGGAGTCGGTGGTGTCGGCGTTCGGGTCTGCCGGCGTTCTCGAAGTCGCGGTGGATGTGGGCGAGTTCGTGGGCGAGGCGGCGAGGGCCGGACTGGCGGCATGTGCCGTCGGAATGGATGGTGGCGACGGAGCCGTCGCCGGTCCACAGGGTCAGCGCGTCGGGGAGGTCGCGTTGGCCCAGGTCGGATGCGGGCAGGGCGAGAGAGATCGGGAAGCGCAGGTCGTCGTCGTGCCACGCTTCGAGCGGCATCCCGCATGGTTCGAGGGGGCCGGTCGGGTCACCCGGGTAGGGGATGTTGTTGCTGCCCGCGGTGGTGCGCAGGCCCATGAAGTAGGCCGGTGTGGCCAGACATGGGGAGGAGCGATCTGACGAATGCGCAGTGGGCGAAGCTGGAGCCCTTGCTCCCGGTCGGGAAGAAGTCCGGACGGCCGCCGGTGCACACCAAGCGGCAGTTGATAGACGGCATACGCTGGCGCACCCGCGCTGGTGCTCCGTGGCGGGACGCTCCCGTGGCGGAGTGACCACCAAGCTGCACTTGGCGGTCGATCAGGTCCAGAAGCCCATGTCCCTGGTGATCACGGCCGGGCAGCGCGGTGACTCGCCGCAGTTCCAGGTCGTCCTGGGCCGTATCCGGGTGCCCCGGCTCGGTCCGGGCCGCCCTCGCACCCGGCCCGACAAGGTCCGTGCCAACAAGGCGTACGGCTCCCGCGCGAACCGCGCCTACCTGCGACGACGCGGCATCCGCTGCACCATCCCGGAGAAGCGCGACCAGATCGCCAACCGCAAGAAGCGCGGCTCCCACGGGGGCCGGCCCCCGAAGTTCGACCAGCCCGACTACAAAGAGCGCCACGCGGTGGAGTGCGGCATCAACCGCCTCAAACGCCACCGCGCGGTGGCAACCAGATACGACACACTCGCCGTCCGCTATGAGGCAACCGTGCCGGTCGCGGCCATCAATGAGTGGCTATGACAACCCGCAGAGAGAGACCCTCAGGCACGATAGGTGAACCGGCCGAGGTAGTGCAGAGCGGTCCCGTGCGGGTTAGTGACCATGTTAGGAGCGAAGACACAGATCGCGGCGTCGGCCAGCTCGTTCGACTCCACTTGCGGCAGCCACTGGTCGGCGTACGAGGCCCCTCGAAGGAGTACCTCGGGGACAACCAGCCCGAGGTGACCGTCGTCCCGGGCGTGGACGGCTTCGACGCACATCGGTTCGAGCTCGGCAATCCCAGCCTCTCCCATAAACACGGACGGCTCCGCATCCCCGTCCTCCGACCGCCCCGCGTCGACGTAGTCGCGGATGTCTTCGAACGAGGAGAACCGGCCGCGCGAGACGAAAACGTGCACCACGCCGGCTTCAGTCACCTGATCATTCTCACCCAACACTGAACCCGCCCGCAGTTCACTGTGGTCACTTGTGAAACACGCCCTAGAACGGGGGCTCCAGGGTGAACTCGCCCTCAGCAGACCAGGGATCATCCTGCTTCCGCCGCTCCGCTGCCTCCCGTTCCCGCTGTTCGACGGTCGCGCGCGCCTCGGCGATCGTGGGGATGGAGTCGAGGGCCTCGGCCGGACGATCGTGCCTGATCAGCATGTCGGACAAGTCGTGGTGAACCAAGTAGTGAGTGGAGGAGCGGAGCAGTGCGAGGGCCTCCTCCAGTCGTCCGTCCCGCTCCAGCAGCCGCGCCAGCGCGGTGTCCCACCGGCCCGGCTCCCGCTTGTTGAGGGCGGTGGCCTCCGAGATGCCCTCCGCGCAGCGGCCCGCCTCGCCCAGCAGCCAGAGCCGCAGGTGGCGGACCTGGTCCGGGTGCTCCTCGACGTATGCGTCGGTGAGCCCGTCCAGGAGTTCGAGCGCCCGGTCGGGCCGGCCGTCGTCGACGAGCAGTTCCAGCGCCTCGTGGAGGAAGTTCCAGCAGTCGTAGTACTCGTAGGTGGGCCGACCGATTTCGATGGCTTCGTCGACCCTCCCGCGGCGGACGAGGAGGCGCATCAGTGCCGCCCGGTCCTTCGGGTGGTCGTGGGCCTCGATCCCCTCGCGCAACACGGTCTCCGCCTCGGACGCCCGCCCCGCGTCCTCCAGCGCCTTCGCGTACACGTCGAGAGCGGAGCGGTGGTCTTCGGCAGCCAGGGCCCCCAGCTCCTCGATCAGGCCCTGCCGGGCGAGGAGTTCCGCGTAGTACTCCGGGAAGTTGACGGGGTGGCGCCGGCCCGAGGCCCACTCGGCACGCAGGACCTCGACGGCCTCGTCCGCACGCCCGGCCCGCTCCAGGACCCGGGAGATCAGCAACAGCACGTCCCACCGGTAGGTCCGGCCCGTCCCGCAGGACTCACCGCACCGCTCGCACGCCCCGGCCTCCGCACGCTCCCCACGCTCCGCTTCCCGCGTGAGCAACTCCAGGACGAGGTCGTCGCGTCCCCGGCCCTCGGTCACCTCGACCAGGCGGGACCGGAGCCAGTACTCCCCGAGATGCGCTGCCCACGGCGAAGACGCCGACCGCGGCGGTGACCAGCGACAGAGCGGCGAATTTCAAGAGCATGGGTCGTGTGTTGTTGTTCCCCATGGCGGAACCTCCTCATTGCGATCCTCTTGCGCGAACAACGTGAGGCCATGGCGTACGAGATATGGCGTCGGATGCAACGACTCCGGCGGACGTCCGCCTGCTGCTCGACATATGGGCCTGCCCCACGCACACAAGACGCCGCTCCCCGGCGCTTTGTGACACCCACCATCGAGCAGGTCGACCGCGACCGAACGGCCGGCGACCGTGCTGTGGGCCGGCCGCCGAACACAGCGGTCGTGCACGCGCGCCGACGAAGCACCGCAGCCCGGACACGCGGTGCCTTCGGCGCTGCTCGCCGCGCGGACGCGAACTGCGTCGGCATCGACCTCGACGCTCTCGACACGCACCCCGACTGTCGGAAACAGAAACAGCAGCCCGGCCCACCACGACAACGACAACTCCATGGACCGACCGTGCGCACCACACGCCGGCTGATCCAGCCCTCAGGAACATGCTGACGGAGCATCAGTTCCGTGTGCGGGGCTCCGGCGTGCACAGCCGCCCGCATCCGAACGACACGCCACCAGGCTCCGTCGTCACCGAACGTAGGCGCTCCCCGGAATGGATGTTGTTGGTGATCTTCGCCGGTGTTCGCCGGCACCGCCGTGGGGCGGGGCCGCGCACATCGGACAGGCGGGCACGATGCCGGTGTCCGGCATTTAGCCTGGCGGGATGAACGAAGACGAACGGCCGGCCGAGGCACAGGGCCAGGACGAGGTGTGGCGGCGGCGCGCCGAGGACTATCCGGCTGCCCTGTATGAACTCGCCACCGGACGGCGGGGCCAGGGCGTGCCGCACGAGATTCTCGATCCCATGCTCCTGCTGTGCACACACCATCGCACGGAGGCGGGCGTCGCGTTGGTGGCCCGCTTGGTCGATGATCTCGCCGCGGACGCCGACCCCAGGGACACGCCGGAGTTCCTGGTCCGTCGCATGGCCTGGCAACTCGTCCAGCACGGCGGCCTGTCCTTGCGGCCGCTGCTGACGCTCTTCGAGGAGCCGCCCCTTCAGCTTGGCCTGGCCACCGAGTTCCGGGCCTGCCTGCTGCAGGAGCTCGCGCGGGTCTTCGGCATCGTGCCGTCGCGCGGCGCGCACGACGTGTGGAACACGGCGTGGGACTATCACAGCCGGCTGGCCGATCTCCGACATCCGCTGGCATGGCTTCCCCTGGAGTCCTTCCAGTTCGAGCACAGGCTCCGCAAGCACGACGGCACATGGGGGACGGGCGGCGACATGGCCGGAGCGGGCGCCGAACGAAACCCGGTCGTCCCGCCGACTCCGTCCGGCACGTCAGCGGGGTGCGCAGCGCGCGAGCTGACCGACCCCGCACGAACAGACGCCGCACTTGCCCCGCTCACCGCCATCATGCAGAAAGAGGCCCGCTTCTACACGCTGCCCACCCCGCTCAAGCCGTCCGACTTCAACGGCGCCCTGCTGTCCGCGCTCCCCGCCGACTGCCTCGCCGACACGACGCCCGACACGGTGTACACCCTCCACACGACCGGCGACCAGGTGCTCGGCGACCTGTTCGTCCCCGCCGACCGGGGAAGTGCCTTCGGTGCCAACACGCGCTGCCGAGGCCAAGTCGGCGCCTACGGAAGACTCCACGCCTGGCGCAGCCTGTACGCCCTGATGGGGCTGGCCAAGGATGTGCCGCTCCCCGAGGCCATCCGACACGCCGCCGAATGCCGTTGGCTGCGCTTCACCCTCCCACAGCACACCAACGAATGGTTCGGCGGCGACGGCCTGGACCTCGGATTCGCGGTCCTGGACGCCGAGCGCACCGGGCTGGCGATCCTGGCGACCAGCGAAGTGGACTGACCCGGCGCCGCGCGCCCGACAAGGATCACCAGCAGCGCCGATCTTGTGGTCCGGCAACGGATTGGCTTCCGGCCCGACGCCTGACCTGGCATGACGCGGTCACGCCTGACGCGCCTCGTGCCTGGATCACAAGATCGATGCTGTTGGTGATCTTTCGTGGAATCAGTGTGTTCGTGGGATCGCGAGTTCGTCGCACAGACGTCGGAAACGGCTGAGGTCTCTGGGCGTTCGGGCAGGCGTTGTGCCCGGTGGCATGCATCCGCTGAGCCGGTCGATGTTGATGCCGGCAGCGGTGAGGACGTGTTGGACGTGTGTCTTGGCGATGCCGCGGTAGCGGCAGTTGCGTATTCCGTGGGCGCGGACGGCCTCGGAGACGGTCGCCTCGCAGCCGGCCCGCATCGAGTACTGCCGCCGCCATTCCGGGGTCTGTTGTTCGAGGCGGGCTCGACTCTGAATCTCGTGCAGAGGCCGGGGCAGCAGGGTCAGATATCGCCCACGGCCGCCGGTGTTGCCGGTGCACCGGAGCCGGTCCTCGCAGGCCCTGCAGGCGGCTTGGGGAACAGGACGGAAATGCGCGGGTGTTGATCTCCGACGGTGGGTTTCCAAGGCGGGCTGGTGATCCCACGCGGACAGGTCGCGGTGTGGTTGTCCCAGTCGAAGGTGAAGTCCTCCTTGGCGAAGCCGGGTCGGTCGGCCGCGCGCGGGTCGACCCGGACCGGACCGGTCAGGTCGATGCCGTGCTCGACGGCCGCGTGCCGGATCGTCTCCGCGCTGACGTAGCCGGCGTCGACCAGATGCTCGTGCGGGGCCAATCGACGGGCGACGAGAGCCGCGTGGATACCGTCGAGCGCTTCGATGTCCTGTTCCGGGGCGGGCGCCGTGACGACGTGCACGATCACGTTCGGCCCGCCGGTGTCACAGGTCTCGGTCCGATGGACGCGGTAGCCGACCCACGCGGCCTTGCCGGCCTTGTGGCAGAACCGGGCCTCGGGATCGTGCGGCGTGACGACCTCCATCGTCGACCAGGGCACCCGCGCCGAGTCGGGGTCGGGCGACCCGTCGGCGGCCGGGGCGGACGCGGCCCGACGAGGTCGGTCCCGGCGACTGGCCCTGTCCTTGGTGTCCTTCGGGCCCCGCCAACGCAGCCGGCCGTCTGCGTCGTACCGGTACTGCTGCACCCAGACCTGCCCCAGGACATGCATTGATGGCAAGGCCCGCAGCCTCGGCGGGGCGTCCGGCGCGTGTGCCGCGCGCAGCAGTGACATGCCGTCCGCGCCGACCTGTTCGACGTAGGCGCCCAATGCGGCCTTGCCCTTGGGCAACCGGTCGTAGTGAATCGAGCGGCCGTAGCGCTCGGCCCAACCCGGTGTGATCAACGGTGACAACCACGCCTCGTTCGCCGTGGCCAACGCCTCCAATGCGGCCCGCAGACTCTCGCCGACCAGTTCGGCCCGGTTGAGTCGGCGCACCGCAGCCGGCACGTGCGTGGAGTCGGTCCGCTGCCGCCCACCACCTCGCACCAGCCCGGCCGCGACCAGCCGAAACCCGTGTATCGGTCGGGACCCCTGCGCTCTCGCGGAAGGCGGGCCGGGCGCCGCGCCCCCGGTGCGATCGGCACGTTGTGCTCTCTACTCTTCGAAGGCTTGGGTCACGATGGCGTTCGCCGTTGCGGGGGGCAGGCCACGGTGATCGACAAGCAAATTCGCGAGTGTCGCTTTCGTCTTCCGCCGCCAATCGCCCGGGTCCGCTGTCGAGCGAAGTTCAACCGCCTCGTCCTGCGCAGGCATCACGATGACGTTGGCCGGCCTTCTCGGCGTAGGCCCCATCCGCGACGCCCCCAACCGCTCGCCACAGGCAACCGGCAGTACACCGCACCCGCCCGCCGCCACGCGACATCGACCCGTCCTCGCACCCGCGGGCCTCCGGTCAGGGAGCGCGACGGAGTTTGCACAAACGACCTTCGTCGGGGTCACCGAGCCACTGCCACAACACCGGCTTCGCATGCGTGCCGCCGGAGGTGAACGACGAGAAGGACCGGTCCCGGGCGAACGTCAACCGGACCTCGGCGGACTCCGCGCCGAGTGCGTGGAACGTCCACGTGCCGGATCCCGTGCGCGGAGTCAGGTCGAAGACCCCGGTCGAGGCCCCTCCGTGGTGGTCGCCGCACAATTCGGATGCGTGAAAGGTGCCGTCCGCGTTCAAGGTGACCGACCCGGCGTCCTCGTCCCGCCAGGTACCGACCGCCTCGTTCCTGTCGATACGCAGCGCGCGTGGTGTCCCGTCGCCCCAGATGAGGTACGACACGATGACGACGGCGCCCAGCAGTACGAACCCGACGAACAGCGCACTGCAGCCGAGGCGGGGAAACCGGCTGCGGCCACCGCGGCGGGCGACAGGATGTCCCCACGGCGGCACCGACTCGACAGCCATCGAACCCCCTTGGCCGATCTGTGAGGCCTTTGTATCCCACGCTGCCGATCGGCAGGATGCCGGGGCTGATCGAACCATCGGCCGGCATGTCGGTGGTGGCGGGCGTGCTCGACGCCCTCGACGTCGAACCCGGCCACAACGTCCTGGAGTTGGGCACGGGCACCGGTTGGAACGCGTCCGGCGCGAACACGTGCCGTGGGAGCGCCTCGACGGCTTCGCGCACCCACGGCGCGTGTTTCGGCCACGCCCGACGGGCGTCCGTCGCCTGCATGGCGCGGCCACGGAACCCGGCGCTCTCGCCGGACGATCCGGCGGCGCGGGCGGATCCGGCGACCGCGGCGGTCCCGGCCCGGTCCGTGCTGCAGACGGCCCGCGCCTGCGTCGCCGGCTGCGTCGTCCGCGTCGAGGAAAAGCGTGAGGTGTGTTTCGAGCGGTGGACGGCTCGATGCGGACGCGATCCGTATGCCGCAAGACGCCAGGTACCGGTTGCGGGGCAACCTCTAGACCAACCCCAGCCCGGGCAGCTGAAGCGCCAGCCCCGAAAGCAGCACCGGCACCCCGATCACGAACCGTCGCCGCCGAAGACACGCGGCCGACGCGAACCCGACGAGCGTCACCACGAAGCTGAGCCCGCAGATCCCGAGCGTCCACCGGAAGTCACTTCGATACCGGGCCCGGCACGCGGCGTCGTCGCAGACCCCCGACCCGTCCGCGACGCCGTAGAGCGCCAACAGATCCGCCATCGCCATCACCACGAACACCCCGAGCATCGCGACCCCGACCAGCGCGGCCACAACCGGGTGCATCCCACCACGCGGCGTCGAAACCCTCTTCTCCATGCCGAGCACGCTACGAGCCCGCCCCACCCCGGAGCGTCCGCACACATACTCAGCCGAGTACTCAAACGACGCCGCCGGCCCGGCCGACCGCGCCGGAGGATGTGAGCGCGCACACGGCGGCGACCGCACCGGGTCGGTGTCGGCCCGAAGCAGCCGGAGCCTGCGCGGGCACGCCGATATCCTGCGCGAGGGCCTCGACGGCCGGACCGGGTTGCGCGCCGAACACGAGAAGCAGATCGACGAGGAAGCCCGTGCAGCCTACTGCGCGAAGGTCGAGCAGTCCGCCAGGTCGGCCGCAGCAATCGAGGCTTGGTTCGGAGTGAGCCCGATCGGCGTCGGAGGCGAGACGGCGTCCCGGCCCGTCCGGCCCGGACGAGGCGGCGAAGCAGGCCGCTCGTAACCGGGCCGAGCGCACCGTGGCGATGGTGTGGGTGGAGCCGGTGGGCCAAGTACCCCCGAACCGGAGTCGGTTCGGGGGTGACGCGGCACCCGCCCCTTCCTTATGGTCTAGACCTATGACCAGACGATTAGGCGATGCCGTCCGCGGGGCAGTGGTGATCGCGCTCATGGCCACGCTGACCGCCGCGATTCCGGCCGAGGCCGCCCCTTCACGACCACCGACGCTCACCTGGACGACCTGTCCGCCCGACCCCAACGGCGTTCCCGTCGACCCGCGAGTACGGTGCACGACGTTGCGTGTACCGATGGACTACCGTGCCCCGGCCGGCCCGACGATCGAGATCGCGGTCTCCCGGCTGGCCACGGCCAAGCCGGGGCTGCGCCGCGGCATCCTGCTGCACAACGCGGGCGGGCCCGGCGCGGCGAGCCTGAACCGGCCGAGCACGTTCGTCAACCTCTATCCGCAGGACGTCCTGGACCGCTTCGACCTGATCGGCTTCGACCCGCGCGGTCTCGGATACAGCACGCCGATCACGTGTGGACGCACCACCCAAATCACCAACGAGCGTCTCTTCCCGTTTCCGGCCCCGGACGGATCGATCGCGGACAACGCGGACTTCGCCCGTACTCTGGCGCGCGACTGCCTCGCCAACGGCGGCGCCCTGATGCCGCACGTGACCACGGCCAACACCGCGCGCGACATGGACCGGATCCGAATCGCCCTCGGCGAACGCAAGCTCTCCTATCTCAGCGCTTCCTACGGCAGCTACCTGGGAGCGGTGTACGCCGAACTCTTCCCCGATCGCACCGACCGGGTCGTTCTCGACGCCAACGTCGACCCCAACGCCACCTGGCACGATCGATGGGCGTCCTGGGACCCAGGGTTCGACACGCGGTTCGGGGACTTCGCCGCCTGGGCGGCCGAACGGCACGACACCCTCGGCCTCGGCACCACCCCTGCCGCCGTACGCCGGGGCTACCTCGACACGGTCCAGCGTCTCGATCGCTCCCCGGTGCGACACCCCGAAGCGGGTGCCGTCACCGGCAACCTGTTCCGAGCCATCTATCAGGCGTACTCGTACCACACCCTGCAGTTCCCGGAATTCGCCGCGTGGTGGCGGTTCGTCGCCGGTGCCGGGCCGCCTCCCCCGTGGGGCGAGTGGCCGAGCACGCCCGGCATCCCCCGGGACAACGACACAGCCGTACTGCTCGCGGTGACCTGCGGAGACAGCCGTGCCCCGCGCGACATCGCCCACTACCAGCGCGAAGTAACGCTCAATCGGGCCCTGTTCCCGATCCTGGGCGGCATGGGCACCAACATCTGGCCCTGCGCGTTCTGGCCCGAACCGGTCGAGCCGGCCGTACGGATCACCGACCGCGGAGCGAGCAACATCCTCCTGCTCCAAACCACCCGGGACCCGGCCACGCCCTATCCGGGCGCACTGCGCATGCGCCTCGCCCTGGGCAAGCGGGCACGCATGATCACCGTGGACGGAGGAAACCACGGCGCCTACGACCCCGAGGCGCCGTCCTGCGCGCTCACCCGAGCACACGACTTCCTGAGCACCGGAACCCTGCCCCCGCGCGACCTCTTCTGCTTCCACGACCCGTCGATCACACAGGACGGAAGCCCGCCTCGCGGCGCAACCCTCCACCCGCCTCGCCCACCGATCGCCCCGTTCTGACCCCACGCGCGCCGCGCACCGATCGCCCCCTCCCGACCCCGACTCCCCGGCCCACCCGACACACGCCCTCGACCGGCTCCGAAGCCGATCGAGGGCGCCTCGTCGTCGACCGGTGCCGGCCGTTTCCCCGACGCCGGGTCACTGTCCTGCCGGTCAGTTTGCGGGCGGTCGACGCAGTTGGCAGACCGGGGAGTTGCGCCCGGTGGGTGAGGGCCGTGCTCTCCAGCAGGGCCGGGGGAGGGCGTCAGTCGTCCGAGTTTCGACAGGTAGGTGTCATCGGGGATCTACCGCGCGGCCGCGGACATCGACCCCGCCGGCGGGTTCGATCGTGAGGAGGTCGCCGTCGGGCGCCGCACAGTCGAGCAGGAACGGATGCCGGAGTGCACGGCCACAGCACGTTCGACGAGGGGTGATATTCACCCACTTCGCTCTCACGCGAGCTTCCGCGAGGATCGCGAACGGCACCATCCGCGGATGTTCGGCGCCTGGCCCGGGCGGTCCGTTCACTGTGGGATATGGAACCGGTCGACGCCGACGAGTACTTCGGGAAGGTGCTGCGGGGGGTTCGCCGAGCAGCACCCGGCGACCATGCTCCGTCGTCTTGCGAACCGCTCTCGATCGGTACCGGCGGAAGCCGGGCAGCGTCGTCACGGAGCCCGCCTGGCATTCTGCCCGCATGGACGCTGACACCCCGACTCCGGTCCACATCGACAAGGTCATGGACGGACTGGCCATGAACCCGGCCTTGCCGGCCTCCATGGTCCGGCGACTGTTCGCATGGCGACGGGGAGGGGACAGCGTGGCGAGACGCCAAGACCTCACCGAGGACATGATCGCCGAGATCATCGCGATCGACGACCACTGGCTTCTGCACACCCTGGCGCTCAACGACCGGCTGCCGGACCGGTTCCGCCTCGGCTTGGCCGGCCACAGGGACAGTGCCGTGCGGTCCGCGCTCGTCATCCACGCGGCGACCGCACCGAGGCAGATGTTCGAGAAGCTCATCGACGATCCCGATCCAAAAGTCCGCGAGTACCTGGCCAAGGGCGATCACACGCCGCCCGACCTCCGGGCCCGCCTCGCCGCCGACCCCGATCCCGCAATCCGCGCCGCGTTGGCGAAGCACTGGCCACAAGCGCCGGAGTCGATTCGTCGGATCCTGCTGACCGATCCCGAAACGGGCGTGCGCGCCGCGGCCTGTTCGACCTACTTCGCGCGTCTGCCGCATCCGATACCGCCCTCGGACCTGCTACCGGCCCTGTTGGCAGACCCCGCGACCCGGGCGGGCGCGGTGATCCACGTCGTTCTCGACGCGAAGACCCTCCGGAAGCTCGCCGAGGACCCGGACAATGAGGTGCGCGCTCAGCTCGCCCGACATCCCGAACTGCCGCCGTCGGTCCGCGACGTCCTTGCCGTCGATCCGGCCTTGAACGTCCGGGTGCAGGTCTTCGCCCGGCCCGACACGCCGGGGCACGTGCGAGCGCAGATCCACGCATCCGTCCATGAGATCGCGCGTTCGACGGCGGACCCGGGCCCCGACGCCACCGACGAAGCACTCCTCCAGTCGTTTCTGGACGACTTTGCCCCCACCGAACTGCGGATCCTGCGTTTGGACTGGGTCACGGCCGACCCGCTGCCGCACATCGACTCGCCCTATGTCGGCTTCCGAGTCTCGGCGGCCCTCGGCAAGACCCTTCCCGCCGGCGCGGTGGCCCGGCTGCTCGACGACGAGGAGGAGATGGTCCGCCTCACCATGGCAGCCGCCGCCCCGCACCTGGTTGATCCGGCGACCGCCGAGAACATCGAACGCCGCTACCGCCGGCGGGACAAGTTCACCTTCTGGTGGGACAGGAAGGAGGTCCTGACGTTCCCTTCGGAAGTCCTGCGCCGCTTCGCCACCGACCCCGAGCCCAGGCTCCGGTCCTTCGCGCCCCGCGATCCGAATCTACCCACGAAAATCGCCGAGAAGCTGGCATCCGACCCCGAAGACCGCGTCCGCCGAGCCGTTGCGCCCCACCGCAACCTCCCGCTCCCGGCCCTTCTTCGACTCCTCGCCGACCCCTCCGAGCGCGTCGCGGAGGCCGCCGGGGCTTCGCCGTTCCTTCCCGTCGAGAGCATGGAGCGGCTACTGGCCCTTGCGGACCTGTAGCCGTCGAGTCGCCCGGACTTCGTGCGGCCCCTGATCGCCCTCAATGGCGGCACGAAGAAGCGCGGGCCGCCGCCGATCGGGCGACGGTGTACGCGCACCACAGTGGGTCGCCGCCGGTCGCCGCATCGTCGGCGCGGATGCTCGGCATCGTGTTGCGTCACCGGGGGCAGGAGGCCACGGCGCAGCGCGTGGCGCTGGAGGCGGCCGCGCGGGTGGAGGCCACCGGGTTGACGGCGCCGGCACAGGCCGCAGCGTACGCCCAGATGTTGTGCACGGCCGCCTATACGTGCGCGGGTGTCGGGGAGCGTGCGCGTTGGAGTTGATGGCCGACGCCGAACGCGCCGTGTTGCGGGTGCCGGCCGGCCCCGAGGCCCGGACGGTGTTCACGGTGACGCCCGCGTCGGTGGGGTTGATACGAGGTCGGGGTGTTGTACTCCCTCGGCGACGCCGACGCGGCCTTGTACTCCGGCCGCGACCTGCACCCGGGGCAGTTCCTCACCACCGAGCGGCGCGGGCGCCTGCACATCGATCGCGCCCGCGCGTGGTGGCAACTCGGCAGGCCCGAACAGACCGCCGTCGAACTCGCCGCCGCCCACCGCGAGGCGCCGGGCGAAGTGCGCGACCGGCCCTCCATCCGCCGCATCGTCACCGACCTCGCCCGACGTCATCCGAACACGGTCGGGTCCATGACCTGCGGGCCGCCACCGGGGCGCGCTGAAGACGCCGCGCCCGCGTATCCGTTCAGCGTTCGGCCGGGCCGTTTCGTTCGGATCACATGCCGCCGGCTCCGGTCCTTCCCGACCAGGTGGCTCACGTTTGCGCAGGTTGTCGATCCGGTGCGGACGAACTCGGTTGACGAGGTCGGCATCATGCCTGGCATGGGCACAGACATCACCGGCTTCCTGGAGTACTGCGCGCCGCAGGGCGATCGGGAGCCGACCTGGTACACCGCGCACGACCTCGGCTCCCTTTACGGGAACCGTGACTACGATGCGTTCGGTTGTCTCTTCGGAGTCCGCAACCATGCGAACTTCCGTCCCCTGGCCGCAGACCGTGGTCTGCCGGCCGATGCCTCGGCCACGGTGAGTGCGCGGTTCGCGCAGCTGACCGAGTGGTACGGCGAGGACGGCCTTCACGGCACCACATGGATCACGTGGGCCGAGGTGAAGGCGGTCGACTGGGACGAGCGTGCGGAGAGGCCCGACAGCCGGCTTCACCAGTACCGCCGGACCGCGAACGGGCTCAGGCTGACGGGCAAGTCGTCCTGGAGTGCTGCGTTCGCCGAGGCCGTCGGTCTCCGGAGAGGGGAAGAGCGGGAGTGGCCCGAAGGAAGTGAGTGGTTCGTCGGGGACACGCTCTACAGATCGGTCACCCTCCGCCGCAAGGACGCCATCACCGAAACCGGGGAGTGGCAACCCGTGTGGAAGGCCATGGAGTCGCTTGCAGCACCGTACGGTGACGACAACGTGCGCTTGGTCGTGTGGTTCGACGACTGAGCAGGACCGCGGCATGGGGCCGATCCGGGCATTTGCGCACCGCAAGTGGCCGCTGCCCAGAGTCGGTCCTGCCGGGCGCAGCCGGCCCGGCGAGCCGGCCGAACACGCTCTCGCCGCGAGGGCCTTCACTTCGAGGAGACGTCCGATGGCGCCCGATCCCGGCACCACGAGCGACCCGGCCGAGTCCTACGGGCCCGGCACCAGTCGACTCTTTCTGCGATACGAGGACAGCGTTTCGATGCCGGCGGCGCTGCTCTTCCGGGCCGGCATGGCCGGCCGAATAGTCCCGGGCAACATTTTGCGAGAGTTCCTGGCAGCCGAGTTGCGGAGCGTGTCGCCGCTGCCCGGGGCCTGGTGGGAGTGGTTGGGCGTGCTCGTGCGCACCACCCGGATCGACCGGTCCTGGTCCGAACGGCCCGGAAACCTGCTCGCCGACGCGGTCCGCCGAGCCTCACCGGACCGGGGCGCGGGGTTCGCCGAACTCGCCGAGGCATGTGCGGCTTGGAGCAGATTTCAGGCTCTGGCCGTGATCGACGCCTGCCAACGCGACGACATCGCGGCCCTGCCGACCCGCGACCGGATCCAACGGACCGCGGACGTCCGACGCTTCGGCCTCGGCCCCACCGGTGACGCCGACCCACGCAGCCGGTGAGGCTGTTCGGCCTCGGCGGTGTCAGTGTTTCCAGTAGTCGCGTTCCGGCAATCGAACCCACAGGTCGGGGGGTCCGACGACCGCCTGCGGTCCTGTCGGGCGCAGTTCCGTGAAGGCGAAGGTGAAGGCCACCGCGTTGTACCGGTAGAGGTAGGAGGCCAAGACCTCCTCGGGAGTGTCGTCCTCGTACGGTCCGCCGCCCGGATGCAGGTCCCAGCCCTCGATGACTCCGTCGCGTGCGATCGCGCCCTGGTTGCCGCTCTTGGGGTTGGCGTAGAGGCTGTAGCAAACGGTTCCCACCGACAACCGCGTCAGCACGCCCGGCATCTGCGGCGCATACCCCCACGGCTGGGTCACCGCACAGCCGCCCGGCACGGACGTCACACCGACGATCCGCAGGATCTCGTCCCGTTCGACGGCGTACGGATCCCCCAGCGCCGCGTCGACGATGGCGGCCGGTGCGGGTGCCGCCTCGAGGCGGCGGATAGCCTCGGCCGCGTCGATCCCGGCCACGCAGGCCAATCCCGTGCCCTCGACGTGGAAGCTGCCCAGCGCCGCGACGAGCCGCCCGGCCTCCTGCCCCGCCGCGCGCTCCGCGTCGGTCAGGCGCTCGCCGGGCGGCACGGTGAACAGGTCCGGGGTCGGCCCGGCCAGGCTCAGCCGCCCCGGCGACCAACCGCCGACCGACCGCCGCCACGGATCGGCCCCGGCTGCGGCAAGGGCCCGCGCGTTGTCCGGTTTCCCGGACACGACGGCCTCCCACAACGCCGTCACCCCGTCCTCGAGCGCGTCCACGTCCGCAACCCGCCGGGCCAACTCGGCAACCACCTCCGGAGAGCCGAACACTGCCGCACAATGCAGGGGCCGCCCCCCGCGCCACACCTCCGGGTCGGCGCCCCCGTCGAGGCGACGACGGATGTCGTCATGGTCCTTCCAATCCCAGCCGACACCGGCCCAACCATCCCCCCGCACCGACACCGAACACCCCTCCGACCGCGACCCGACAAGCCCCATGCGGGCCTCCCCCAGGACACTCGCACACGGCTCGGACACCGCCGATACACCGGATCAGGCGGTCGCCGCCGTGTCCCGCACCGCCGGGCACCGATACGGCCGATGCGTCGCGCGCGGTTCACGACGCGACTCCCTCGACGCTTGAACCCGGCGTGTCCGCAAGGGAGATCATGCCGGGCAACATTTATTGCACAAAACCCTCGCGCTTCAGAGTCGGCATCGGAACTCGTCCGCGTGCCACCGTCCGGGTTCCGGAGCGGGCGGCACGGGCGCCGGCAGGGTGCGGGGGTCAGGGTCCGAGCCAGGTGACCTGGGTGATGTAGATGCATTCCTGGCGGGGAACGGTGAGGTATTCGAAGAGGAGGTTGCGGGCCGGGTCGCTGTGGGTGCGAATGCCCGGGCCGGTGCCCTGGAAGTCGACTCCGTCGAGATAGACCATGGAGTTGACCGTGGCCAGGTCCGCGGCGGCCTTCTCGACGGCGGACAGGACCTCGGACGGCAGACCGGCGGCGACCTCTTCCAGGCTGGGCAGCCATTCCCAGGACCAGTCACTCACCGGCGATCTCGCGGTGCGCCTCGGCGCGGAGTCGAGCGATCTCGGTCCCTGCGTCCCGGATCTCACCGGGATCGTTCGACCGCGCCACGACACGCTCCAACTCGCGCAGACGTCGCGCCAGGGCTGGGCGGCGCTCGATCGCCACGAACACGGCCCATTTGCGCAGGAAGAGCCGTACGGCGTTCGGTTGGAGGTTCTCGGCGACCCAGTCCAGGGCCTCGTCCTCCTCCTGCTGGAACTCCGGCAGATAGGTCGGGCTCAGCACGGCCACCGCCTCACGAAGCGCCCGGATCTTCAAGGGCGGCATCGGAATCAGCGGCTCGTCGCCCCACTCGGCGTGCTCGGCTGTCATGGTCTCCTCCTCCACCGCCCAGTCAACCAGAACCATCCGACCCACGCCCCCACCACCACGAACCTGCCAGAGCACGACAGGCCCGGTCAGGCCAAGCGGCGGAACGAGTTGTCGATGCTCGGTCCGGAGCCCCGCCCAACCGGAGTCGTCACGGTCGCCTTCCAGGCTCACTACTCACGGTTCATGCCGCTGGACCCGACCGATCCGCCGACGGCACGGGGCTCGGGCGCCCGGCGCTCGCGCAGACTGCCCCGTCAGGCCGAACACCAGTCGAGTGCCCAGCCACCATCCTGACGGAAATGGCCCAAAACCAGCTGTTCGGTGATGATCGGCCGAAATCCCTGGCATACCGGCAAACCGTGGCATCGTTCGACAGCGGCTCCTAGCTTTGGAATGTGCTCTCACCGACACGAATCATCGGCGAACGACTCCTTCTGCCGGACGACCGCGTGGACGCGTCTTGACACCCCCCGAGCCGACTGGCCCGGTACACGCGACCGCCACCTGGTTCCGTCTACACGACCCGCAGCACTCCCGATTCGGCGAAGCCCTTCGCCGGTCCCTCGACGAGGTCCTCGACGGCCAACGCACCGGTCGCTACGACGTGGCCACACTGGAGAAACCCGAGAAGACCTACCTCGCCGCCAAGGTCGGCATCGTCTGCCGTGCCGCACACGGCTTTCCCGCGGGTACGACCCACTACCTCGTCGCCGGCCACCGCGTCCACCCCCGCTTCTCTTTCACCGGAGCGTGGACCCTCCCCCGCGAAGCCCTCGGGCACGTCGGCCTGTTGCTCACCGCCGACGACGAACGGTCACGCTTCTCCGTCGGCCTTCTCCACATCACCGAGGACGCGGTGCTGCCCGGATCGCCCGAGCGGAAATATCGGCTGTCCCCCGCCGGTCGCCGCGCGATCCACTGGCTCGTGCGCTCCGGCGACCTGCCGGAGAACTTCCTCCTGCACCTGCCGGCCCACACCCGCGACCTGATCCTGGCCGATCGCGTCTCCGGCCAAAGGCGCATCAACGAACTCTTCCGGCACGTCCGCGACCGCATCATCCCGCGCGAACCCGTGGCCACCATCGCCCACCAGACCGACCCGGCGAAACGCGTCCGCGACGCCCGTCGGCACCTCCGCGACGAAGGCATCATCATCCTGGGCCACCAGCGCGAGCACCCGGGCATCGCCCGCGAGCTCCGGCTTCCCGTGCCTGCCAAAGGATCGTGGCTCTCGACCCGCATCGTGCCCGCTCGCCCGGACGACCCCCGCCCCGCCACAACCATCGCGGGCACCTCCTACGTCCGCGCCCGACCAACCGACACCCCACAACCCGGCCCGGCGGACTACTGACCCGGTCAACGCAGTCGCCGCGGTCGCTTCTCGCCCCGATCTCGTGTGCACTCCGTTCGACCGCCACGAGGCCGAACCCGATGTGGCCGAACCTTGCGAACTCGCCCCCGATCGGGCCGCGATCCCGCCCCACTGCCCGACCACTACGGGTGGAAACCGACCCTGCCGTCGGGACCTGGATTCGGTGACGAACCACACGACCACCACGCAGCCCGGCGGCGCGGAACTCCGCTGCCGGCCCTTGTGGATGGACAGCCCGGGGTTCGACGTGAGCCCTACTGGGCGGGAAACCACGTGGGGCCACGACAAGCGCGCGAAGGTCGCCCCCGAGATCCCCTCCCCTACTCCTTCTGGCTCCTCCCCGCGGACACAACGCCCGCCAACGACCGTACGGGCAACAACCTCCGGCACTACCGCCTACTCCGCCGCGTACCCGCGCACTGGGACCTGGGGCCACCGGGCAGGACGTTCGCAGCCCTTCCGGAGCGACTGCGCACCGCTCCCTGGGGGCATCACCGCCATGGAGACCATGTGCGAACGCTCCTGCCGGGACGGCACGACCCGCTCAGCCACCCGGCGGCGCGGACACGTCCAGGACCCGCCCGATGCTCGTGGCGAGCAGTCCGGGCGGGTCGATCTGCGGGTCGTAGAGCCGTTGTTGCTGCAACCCCTCGCACAACGCCAGGAGCCACACCGCCTCCTGCTCCGGGTCGCATCCCGGGGCCAACTCCCCCCGGACGGCCAGGTGTTCGAAGAGGGTGGTGAAGTACCGGCGGCTCACCGCGAAGTGCTTCTCGAAGTAGGCGTGTGCGGGATGGCCGGGGGCGACCGCCTCGCCGGACAGGACGGAGAACAGCTCGCGCAACCCCGGCGTCTCGTAGGCCACGCGCCGGGACGCCTCGACCACGGCGCTCAATCGGCCGGGCAGCCCGGTATCGCCGGCGACGGCGCCCAGGCTGATCGTCAGGTAGTCCTGGCGGGCGAGGACCGCGTGCAGCAACTCGTCCTTGCTCTCGAAGTGGTAGAGCAACGTCGAGTGGGAGATGCCGACGGCCTTGGCCACCTCGCGCATGCTGAGGGCGTGGAAGCCGCGCGCGCCGAACAACGTGGTCGCGGCGTCGAGGACGCGCGCGCGCCGCTCCCGGCCCGAGGCATAGCCGGTGCGCCGGTCGAATTCCTCGGCGTCTTTCGCCACGAGTTCGTCGAGCGTCCGGCGCGGTGGCGCGGCGGGGGCGGTGTTCAGCCCGGGCTCGGACACGAGCCCGTGCAGATAGCGCTCCAGGCTCGCGGCGACGTCGACTCCGGACGGGTCGTAGAGCGCGAGCAATTGCAGGCCCTCCCAGCCTGCCACCACCCGATCCGCTTCGGCGCGCAGTTCGCCGGCCGGGACGGCGGTGCTCAGCATCCGCTCGGTCCAGGCGCGGAGTTCGCGGTAGCGGCGGCCCATCCGCGCATGCGCCGGGTGGTCGGCCCGAGTCGCCTCGCCGCCCAGTGCGGTGACGAGGTCCGGGTACCCGGCGACGGCGGCGTTGCGGCGGGCGGCCGCGACGATGCGGTCCGGGCCGGGCGGCTCGGCGGAGGTCGCGGCCTCCGGTTCGGCAGCCGGCCCGTCGCCGGACAGGGGCGGCGGTCCGGCGGTCGGCCCGCCGGGCGCCCGGGTGGCCCGTTCGTAGCGGTCGAGCAGCGCGTCGAGCAGTTCCTCCTTCGAGGCGAAGTAGCGCAACAGGCCGGGGTGCGACAGGCCGGCCGCCTTCGCGATCTCCCGCAGCGACGAGGAGCCGAATCCGGACTCGCGGAACAACCCGTCCGCGACGTCGAGGATCTGCGCGCGGCGGGACAACCCCGTCGCGTAGTGACGTGCGGCCTTGCGGACAGCCATTCCACACCCTCTTGGCAGGCTACGGGCGGCCAAGCTATCAAGCCCCGCTTGGTCCCCCGCGTCCCCATTCCCTATTTTAGACCAACTGGTAGCACTTACCGTCGCGGCTGCGGTACAAGTGGTCGACCGACCACTCGTAGGCACCGAACGGAGCAGGAAATGACGATCCGGCGCGAGAACTTCATCAACGGCGCGTACACCCCGGCACTCGACGGGCGCACCAGTGACCTGGTCGACCCGGCGACCGAGGAGGTGTTCGGCAGCGCCGCGCTGTCCTCGGCCGCGGATGTCGACGCCGCCTACCGGGCCGCCCAAGCCGCGGCCGAACAGTGGAACCGCACCACCCCGGCGGCGCGGCAGCGCGCGCTCTACCTGCTCGCCGATGCCGTCGAGCAACACGCGGGCGAGTTCGCCGACCTCGAATCGCGCGAGACCGGCAAGCCGCGCGACACCCTGGAGCAGTGGGACATCGCCACCGCCATGACCGACCTGCGGTTCTTCGCGGGCGCCGCACGGGTGCTCGAAGGTCGGGCGGCCGGCGAATACCTGGAGGGCTTCACGTCCTACATACGCCGGGAGCCGATCGGCGTCGTCGGCCAGATCACCCCGTGGAACTTCCCGCTTCCGATGGCCGTGTGGAAGGCGGCTCCCGCGCTCGCGGCCGGCAACACCGTGGTCCTCAAGCCCGCCGAGTCCACCCCGTCCAGCACGCTGTTGCTCGCCGAACTCGCCGCCCGGGTGCTTTCGCCGGGGGTGTTCAACGTGGTCACCGGCGACCGTGCGACCGGTGAGGCGGTGGCCCGGCACCCCGCCGCGGGTCTGGTGTCACTGACCGGATCGGTCCGCGCCGGCCGCCGGGTCGCGGCGGTGGCGGGCGCGCAACTGACCCGGCTGCACCTCGAACTCGGCGGCAAGGCCCCGGCCGTGGTGTTCGACGACGTGGACCTGGACACCGTCGTCGAGCCGCTCGCCATGTCGAGTTTCTACAACGGCGGCCAGGACTGCACCGGTTCGACTCGCCTGCTGGTTCACGAACGCGTCTTCGACGACTTCACCGCCCGCTTCGTCGCCGCCACCGGCCGGGTCACCTGCGGTGCGCCGCACGAGAAGGGCGTGTTCTACGGGCCGATGAGCACCGCGGACCACCTGGCGGCCGTCGAGGGCTTCATCGACCGGCTCCCGAGCCACGCGCGCGTACTGACCGGCGGCCGACGCATGCCTCGCCCGGGCTACTTCTTCCCACCGACCGTGGTCGCCGACGTCCGGCAGGACGACGAGATCGTCCAGAACGAGGTGTTCGGACCGGTCGTCACCATCCAGCCGTTCGGCACCGACGACGAGGCGCTCGCCCTCGCCAACGGCACGCCGTACGGTCTCGCCGCATCGGTCTGGACCAACGACCTGGTGCGCGCCAACCGCTTCACCCGCGAACTCGCGGCCGGCTGCGTGTGGGTGAACTACCACCTGCCGCTCGTCTCGGAGATGCCGCAGGGCGGCTTCGGGCAATCCGGCTACGGCAAGGACATGTCGGTGTACGCCCTGGAGGAGTACACGCGGATCAAGCACGTGATGACCTTCAACGGCGGCCCCTACCTGCCGATGGAGGCGATCGCCAACGAGTGAGCCGCAACGGCGGTACGCCGGGCCCGAATCCGCCCCCGGCACCCATGCCCGCGAGCCCGGCGCGTCGATCGAGGCGCCCCCGACGGCTCGCCGGAAGGCGAATCGTCGGAGGCGCCTCGCCGACACGCGTCCCGTTCGACTCGCCCCGCACGGGCTCATAGACAGGCGATGACCTCGGCCGACGTCATGGGCAGTGAGAACATCGGGTAGTCGTAGGTGAGCGCGTTGTCGTGCTCCTCCTGGGAGGTGGCGGCGACACAGTCCCGCAGGGTGATGACGCGGAAGCCGTTCTCGTACCCGGTGCGCATCGTCGACTCGACGCAGCAGTTGGTGAGGAAGCCGCCCAGGATGATCGTCTCGATCCCCTTGTTGCGCAGGATGAAATCGAGGTTCGTGCTCGCGAAGGTGTCGAGGCCACGCTTGCCCTCGATCACGATGTCGCCTTCGGCCGGGGCGAGATCGTCCACGATCGCCGCGCCCCAGGAGTTCTTGACGAACGCCGAACCTTCCACGACTCCCTTGAGGATGCCGTACGGGTGGCGCGACAGTTCGCCGTAGCCGGGGGCGAAGGTGATGGGTGCGTGCATGATGGTCACGCCCGCGGCGCGCGCGGCTTCGACCAGGGCCACGGTGTTCGCGAGCATCCCGGTCTTCGCCATCACTCCGGCCACGGCACCGTTGAGCACCCCGCCCTCGCTGGTGAAGTCGTTCTGATACTCGATCAGAACGAGTGCGGTCTTCGCAGGGTCGAGGCGGAAGGTCTCGGACATGGAAGCTCCTTGCCGAACGGCGACGTCAACGTCACCGGCCAGTCTGCCCGACCCGACCCCACCCGGCGCCCCGTTCCGTACCGACAAGGCCGGATCGCTGCCTTGAGAGGTACTGCCGCCACAGCTCAGCGGTTTTCGCGGGCGGCTTGCTCGATCAGGTGCACGACGACGTCTCCGACCGGATGTAGAGGTCGGTCCCGGTGCTGCCGCCCGGATGGGGGAAGGGCACCGGGTTCAGCGCGGCCTGGATTTCGCTCCCGGGGTACTCGTTGATGACGTCGCCGAGCCTCTCCCCCGCGTCGGGGACGGTCGTCGGCTCGCGAACGTGGAACCCCGCCGTGGCACAGGCATCGTGCGGGAGACTGACACCGCCCTTTGCTCGTCGGCGCCGCCGGCGGTTCCCGAGTGTCGGTGGCCGAGCGCATGGAGGATTGCGTCGTGGACACACCCGCTTCCCGTACGTGGCCGGTCTCGGTCAAGGGCGTTGTGGTCGACCGCCGCGATCGTGTGCTTTTGCTGCGCAACGAGCGGCGGGAGTGGGAACTGCCGGGCGGGCGACTGGAGTCGGGTGAGGAGCCGGCCGAGTGCGTGGTGCGCGAGATCGAGGAGGAGACCGCCTGGCGGGCTCGGACCGGGCCCTTGTTGGACACGTGGGTCTACGAACCCCTGCCCGGACGCCACGTCCTGATCGTCACTTACGGCATCCATCTCCCGGACGCCGATACCGCCCCGGTCCTCAGCCACGAGCACTGCGAGATCGACCTGTTCACCCGCGCCGAGGTCCCCGATCTGTTGATGCCCGACGGCTACAAGCGGTCCGTGACGGCATGGTTCGACCGCCCCGCCCGCACGCCCGAACCTGGCGGCCTCGGGTCCTCGTGATCCACCCGAGTCGTTCGCGTAGCAGGCGTGCCAATGCCTCCGGCAGGAACTCCCCCCGTCCCGCACCCGGTGGTCAGGGATGCCCAGTCCGTGCCGTTCAGGAGCCGGCGATGGTGCGGTGGCCCGTCGAGGGCGAGTCTTGCCGTCGGCCTGCCGTGCTCGCTCACACCCGGAGACTGCGGCGTCCCCGGAATCGAGGGACGTCGAGGCCCGCTCTGCCTGTCGGTTGGGGCGTTCGGCGCAGTCCGAAAATCCCTGGCTCCCCGGTCCGGCCGCTTGGTGGGATGCGGTGGCTGCGACGGCGGGAGGGCACAACTTGGCGGTGTTCTGCTGTGCGGGCTGCGGTACGGTCCTGTCGGCGGCGGTGTCCGCACTTGGATGTCGTGGACCGAGTCGATCCTTGGCTGGGCTCGGGGAGGACTGGGTATTGCAGGTCAGGACGTTGATGACACTTTCGGCAGGGCAGACCCTTGCAGCCGCGAAGCCAGGCCTTGCCACGCTGTTGCCGGCGCGGCGCACACGACGCGGCTGTCAACGTTTGCCTCAGGTTGTCGGGTCCCAGAGCCCGTCGGCTTCGCCGCGGGCGAGGTGCTCGGCGTAGACGCCGACCTTCCAGGCGATGGGGCGTGAGCACATCGACGGCCTCCTCCACCCGTCCGGCCTTCGACAACAGCTCGGCGTAGCGGGCGCACACGTGGCCGTCGCCCAGCTCGGCGGGGTCCGGACGCACCATCACGAGTGCCTCGTCGCCCTCGCCCCGGCGGATCATGATCTCGGCGGTGACCCACTCGGCGGCCCGCCAGCCGATATCCGTGAACGGGTCCACCAGGGCCAGCGCCCGATCGAACTCCCCGGCCGCACACAACTCCCGGGCCGCCGCCTCCGCACAGTTCCAGTCCCCACGCTCCCGCGCCGCCCGGATCAGCAGTTCCACCTGCCCCAGGTCGAGGAGGGTCCGCACCATCCGCGGGTAGACGCCACCATGGTTGCGCGCCTGCCAAGCAAGATCATCGATGTTCACGCGGGCACCCTACGAACTGCCACCGACAGCCTTCGCCCAGCCGCGGTCGGGGTGCCGACACAGACCCCGCTCGGCTCCCGAAACGGTGAGAATCCGACAACACGGATGAGACCGAGTGAGAATCCGCCAACCGCAATGCGACAGGACAGCTGCGTCGAGAAGCAAT
Organism: Embleya sp. L77; assembly: GCF_055557415.1. NCBI lineage: Bacteria > Bacillati > Actinomycetota > Actinomycetes > Kitasatosporales > Streptomycetaceae > Embleya > Embleya sp. L77. The sequence goes on along the minus strand of NZ_CM145709.1, from coordinate 6,866,788 downwards.
CCGCGCGTCCGTGTGCTTGGTGACAACAGCCATGCCTAAGTGACAACCAGCGTGCTTCGGCTCACCAACTGTGACTGAGCGCTTGATTCGGCGGATGTCCCGTCTCAAATGTTCTGGTCCCGGTCTCAAATGACCTGGTCCGATCCGCTCGGCGTCTCAATGATCTGGTCCGCCACCCAGAGACACCGTCAGGGGGTGTTCGCCAGTGATCCCGATGACGTCTTCAGGATGCGTCCTGCGGGTGAGCTCAGCTCAGCTGCGCGGGCAGGTGGTTGCGGAGAGTCTGATGGAAGGCTGCGAGTCGTTCCTGCTCGGTACCGAGGTTGCTCAGGGTCTCGTAGGCGTGCGCTCGGGCGTCGATAGAAGGGTGTGTGACCAATTCCCGGTAGAGGATCCAGATGCCTCCGCGAATGAGTTCTGCGCATTCCTCCTGCTGGGTCGTGTCGCCGGCGGTGAAGGCCAGAAGGAGTTCCAGGAGTGCGGTTCGGACGAGGGGCGTCGTGAGGGAGGGATCGGCCAGGGACGCGAGGACTACTGCCGCGGCAGCCGGAGCGGGGCCCATGAGGTTGGACTGGATCATGACGTGGTTGTCCATCCCGGCCAGGGACACTTCTTCGGGCGTCCGGGCGGCGATGAGCCGCAGAAGGACATCGGGCAGGTGGCTCGCCGACTTGCCGCAGTCGAGTGCGGACCAGTCGTGGCGATCGAGTTCCATGCGGACGGCGAGCATCGAAGGATGCTCGCTCTCCGGGGGCCGGCGGGACGTGGGCGGGGCCGACTCGGCGCGGTACCGGTCCAGGAGCCGGAAGAACTCCTCGGCTGGGCTGGAACCGTCGGGCGTGACTCGTTCGATCTCGGAGGCCCAGCCGAGGGAGCTGTGGTGTCCGAGGTGCAGCCAGAGCCATTGAGCGAAGGAGCCTTCGGGCCAGAAGTCGAAGGGCTCGTCGACGGCGTGAACGCCGAGCGCGATCCGATAGCCGATCAGGATGGATTCCAGGCTCCGGAGCGAGCCGCCGGGCAGCCAGACACCGGGGCGGAGGCGGATCTGTTCCAGGAAGTCGTAAACGTCCGTGCAGTCGTTCCAGTGCTTGGCGCTGTCCTGGGGACCGTACTCGATCGGCATGGCACGAGCCTACGGTGGCGGCTCGATCATGCCGGACGGCCCCGGAGTGACGCCCAGGGACACCGAACCGAACCAAATCAACTGAGACGGAGCCCGTCATTCGTCCTTCCGGGACCGGATCACCTGAGATTTCCTGCACCGTTGTGTCTTAATTGATCTGGTCGCCGCAGGTCACGGCACCGTTGGCAGACCAGATCATTTGAGACGGGACAGCGGATGAGCGCTTCAGCCGGCGAACGGCCTGGCCCATCTGTCCGCCACGCCTTCTACCCTCTCCGCCATGCGCTACCTGGCAGAATCCTTCGCCTGCGGTGCTTTGCGTCGCGGCCGGCCCGTCGAGCAGTTCCTCGGTCCGGTTCGAGCCGCCGACCGTTTGGGCATCCACTACGTCGAGATCCGGCCCGTCCGGTATCAATACGAGATCATCCTTCACGCGTGTGAGGACGTCGGCCACGAGAGCTTTTGTGATCCGGCCGAGTTCCCGTCGTTCCACGGCGAGGACGGCGAAGAGGACTTCGGGCTCCTGCTCGCCACATCCGACGAGCCTCTCGACGCGCTGAGGACCGCCGAGAACCTCACCGGTGCCGTTCGCGGCCGGTGGGTCAACGAAGGACTGATCCAGGACGAATACCACGACTACCTACAAGCGGGACGCCCCATGGACGCCGCGCACGACGGACACCCCTGGCCGAAACCACCGGCCGCTCCCCCGACACCGGTGACACAGACTTCGAGCACTTGATTTGGCGAACCCCGCCAACTGAAGTGCTCATCCGCCAACTCAAGTGTGCCGACGCATGATAGGTGTCACCCGGGATCACAGTTGAACTGGTCGTTTGAGTCAAGCTGGTTGTCACCAACGAGGCAGGCTGCTTGGCACCCGCGCGCCGCGCGCATCGTCGTCCTTCCTCCTACTGTCGGGATATGACGAGCTACGCCACGGCCTGGGACTCCCGTTCCCGGTACAGACCGTCCTTCCGTGACGACTACGTTTCCGGATTCGCCGGTGTTGGCGATGTTCATGCCGTCGAGTTGCCCGACCCCCAGGGCAAGACCTGGGACAACACGGAAACGATGTGCGGTCGTCCGACGCGAGGGATGGAGCAACTGGTGCACTCCAACCCCGCTCGATGGCCGCAACCCAGGTTGACTGGGAAGGCTTGCGATGCATGCGCCAGAGCCGTGCTGGCCTCCCCTGCCGAGTGAATACTTCATCGCACTTGGCAGCCTTGGTGAAACCAAGTCTGCTTTTGTGGCAATTATCATGCTTCGGCTCAGAATATGGCGCGGTTTTTGAGCACCTACAGTTGCTGTGAGGTCTCGCAGTTCGTGTCCTACGCCGACGCTGTGACCTGGGGCTTCTCGCAGGTGTCTCAAACGTGTCCAGTCCCGGAATCTCACGACCGTGTCCGAATCCTCGGACACGACGCCAAGTTCGCGCCACTGACCTGCGCGGTCTCACGAACGGGATTCGTAGGACATCGGTCGTGAGATTAGGACACGCGGGCTGAGACCCTACAGTTGCTTCAGGCGCCGAGGCCGACGTGGGAGACATAGGTGTAGGCGCCCCAGTCGGAGTCGAGTTCGGCGGTGACGTCGTCCCAGGTGTCGGCGAGGGAGGGCAGGTCGTTGGCGATCATGGCGTCGACGGCGTCGTCCCAGATGTAGCGGACCTGGAGTCGGCGCATGCGCAGGTTGTCCCGGCGGCGGGGTGCCAGGACGACGTCCTGGTTGATGGGGTGGATCTCCACCGTGGTACCTCGGCCGCCTCTGTCGAGGTGTTGTTTGAGGGCGCCGGGGTTGGCCATGACGTTGCGGGCGCGCAGGTTCCAGTACGCGGTGTCGATCGCCTCCAGGTTCGCCGGGCGCGGGCGTTGGGTGCCGCGGGTCCAGGCGCGGATGGTGGAGCGGGAGGCGGTGATGCCGGCGTCGGCGAGGGCTTGGGGGCCTCCGCGGACGGTGGTCAGGTAGCGCATGCGGGCGGTCAGGCCGCGGCGGGTGGTCACCGGGGATTTCACGCCGCCCTCGACGATCATCCGCTCCAGCGCGTCCTCCAGGGCGCGGCCGAGGGCGACGCTGCCGTGCACGTTGCCGGGGTCGCCGGCGGCGCCGTAGAGGCCGAAGTTGCGCCATCCGTCGGTGGACATGGCTCAGGTGGCCTTTCCGGGCAGGGTGTACTGCTCCTTCGATTTGGATTGGGCGGTGGAGCGGCCCTCCTCGAACACGGTGCGCCAGTCGCCGCCGGTCACGTGGAGTTCGTCCACGCCACGCATCCGCACGATCGTCAGGCCTCTCTCGTGGGCGCGGTATCCCTTGCGCCACAGATTGGCGAACGCCTGGGAGCGGATGATGTGCATCCACTCGGGTCGGCGGATGTCGCGGTTGGCGCTGGACTCCCCCATCGTCGAGACGAACTTCGAGTACATCGCCTTGACGTATTCGACGGTCACCGTGTCACCCGCCCCGATGGCCTTCTCGCGGGCCTCGGTCAGCACCCGGCGGAACTTCTCCAGCAGGCCCTCGCTGGAGCCCGACGTCCAGGACTGCGCGATCACCGGCGCCTGGCACAACCCGAGGTCGGCGCAGCGCAGCAGGAGGCGAATGGTGGCGTCGTCGAGGAGGACCTCGCCTTCCTCGCGGCGGTTGCCGATGGGGTCGGGCAGGTGTGGGTGGTTCCAGGTGGGGCGGGAGTCGAGGAGGTAGACGCCGGAGCGGCGGGGGTCGAAGGAGCCGGTGGGGTCGTGGACGAGGGCGCCGATGGGCAGGTGTGCCTTGAAGGCCGACAGGAACGCGGCGTTGGTGTCGAGGACGTCGACGACCACGGGGTCGCGGGTGCCGGCGCGGAGGTCGTCGACGAGGGGGGTGTTGGTCCAGTTGTGGCGGCCCTCCCAGATGCCGTCGACGCCGTCGCGGGTCTTCTTCCGCAGGAATTCGGGGAGTTCGGGGTACACGGTGTGGTCGTAGTTCGAGCCGACCCGGGTGGCCTGGAACAGGGCCATCGCGTTGGGTACGGCCTTCTTCGTCAGGGCTTCGGTCGCCGCGTCGACGTCGCCGCCGTGTTCGGTCAGGGCCTCGTCGACGGCGCGGGTGATCATCGAGGTGAAGTAGGAGTAGTCCCGGCCGGCGTAGCCCTCGCCCGGGGTCGACGAGGCCCGGGACGGCGGCTTCGTGCTGCGGCGCCGTGCGGAGCCGGCCCCCGGGGCGGGCCCGGGGGCGGTGGGGGCCTTGCGGGCGGGTTCCGGGGCCTCCTCGGCCGGGGAAGTCCCGGGCGCGGCGGCGGTGTTGCCGGGCGGCGGGACGGCGTTGGTAGCCGGCGCGGCGGTGGTGCCGGCGGTCGGTCGGCCGGAGGTTCCGGGGCGCGTCACCTGCGGCCAGGCGCACGCCGCGCTCGCGCCCGGGGCATCACCGGGCGCTGCGGTGGAGGACGTGGGGGTGGTCCCGGGCGGGGCTGCGGGCTCGCCGGTGGAGGGCGGTCCCGGGGCGGTGGTGGGCGTGGTGTCCCATGTGGGTGTGGGTGGTTGGTGGGGGGTGGGGAGGTCGGTGAGGCGGGCGTGGGCGAGGTCGGCGCGCAGGGTGGTGGTGGTGGTGTGGGTGCCGAGGTCGCGTTCGGCGATGTCGGCGTGGAGGTGGTCGGTGTCGCGGGTGAGGGTGACGGTGATGTCCAGGGATGCGGCGGCGACCAGGTGGGGGTCGTCGGTGTCCAGGACGGCCAGGACGGGGAGGTCGTGGGTGCGGGCCAGGTGGGCCAGGGCTTGGACGGCGTCGACGACCGCCGCGGGGCCGGAGAGCGGCAGGCGCGGGTCGGGGGCGGCCTGGAGGCGGTCGACCACGACCAGGGCCAGGCCGGGCAGGTCCGCGACGCTGTCCGCGATCGCGGCGGCGGACAGGTCCGCGCCGTCGTCGATGTACAGCGGTGCTGCGGCGATTTCGGCGTGGAGGATCGCGACGTCGGCGGACTCCTGTGGGGTCAGGCGGCCGGCGCGCAGGCGGCGGTAGTCGAGGGGCAGGTGCGCGGCGACGATCCGCGCGGCGACGTCCGTGCGGGACAGGCCGGACGCGGCGTAGAGCACCGGCAGGTGCAGGTCCAGGGCGGTGGTGCGGGCGGCGGCGGTCGCGAGCAGGCTCGCGCCGGCTCCGGGGGCCGCGGCGATCAGGTGGAGCCGGCCCGGGCGCAGACCGCCCAGGACCTCGTCCAGGGCACGGATCCCCAGGGACGCGACGGCAGGCATACCGGTGTCGATGGTCGAGGGTGGGGTGGGGGCCAGAACACTGTCCAAGACGTCGCCGAACGCGGCCAGCCGGCGCGACGAACCCGACACGGCACCGACAGCGGCAGGCACGGCGACGTCGGGCGCGGCCGGCGCAGTGGCGGTCGCGGCCGTGGTCATGGCCGTCGCCTCTGCGGTGGGTGGGGTTGCGGGTGCGGCCGGCCCCGACACCACCGAGGTTCCCGGGGCTGGGACCGTGACGGCCGGCGGAACCCATCGGGTTTCGGACCCTCCCTGAAGATGTCCAGAAGACGAGCTGGGCCGACTCGACATGAAGGCGTTGCCCGCGATGGTCCCTCCGCCCGTCGGCGCCAAGCCGCGTGCCAGGTCGACCGAGTCGGCGTGTGCCGCGAGAGTGAGCACCTGGCGAACACTGCCGACCAGACGCCGAACCATGTCGTGACACCGATCCGGTGGCTGCGTCACTCATCCACAAGGTCCAGCCATCCCGGGTGCACCATCGAGTGCAAGGCGGCGAGGAACGCCCTGCGGTATTCGTCGTCGAAAACATCGCCGAGGTGGATGCCCCGGCGCCGGCCGTCCTCGAAGGTGACTTCGACGCCGCCCAGGAACTTGTTCGACAGCAAACTACACCGGTGCTCGTCGGCCGCGTCGTACGCCAGGGCGCATGCCGCCTCGGCGAAGGTCTGATCACGCGCGGGGAGCGGGTTCCTGCGGCGGCACGGAACCTGCCGATCAGCGCGTGCCCGTATTCATGAACGGTCACGTGAAGGAATTCGTAGAAGTCGAAAGTGTTCCCTCAGAACCAAGGTCATGCCCGATCCGGGCTCCGCGAACTCGCCGGCAACCTCACACATCGCGCGGCTGCAGCGGTCAGCGTTTGACGCGTCCGCGGATCGCGAGCAAGGCGAGCGCCAAGAGGATTGGTTCGAGGAGGCGGGAGGCCATTTCGATGTAGGTCCCGGGTGTGGTGAGGTTTTGGCCCGAGGAGCGGAAGACGACGGAGTTGACGACGATGCGCGTGGCCTTCTCGGCACGTTCGGCGGTGAGCCGGTCGTGGATGCCCCCGGCCAGGACCGCGTCGGGGGTGCCGGTGACCAGGTCGACGCGTTGTCCGGGTTGGGCCTGTATGCCGGTGGTGTGCGGTTTGGGGTCGGTGGTGGGCAGTCCCCAGAGCATCGTCGCCAGGACGGTGGCGGTCATGGCGAGGAGGAGCCACCACAGGGCACGGGTGGCGCGCAGTCCGTAGCCGGACAGCAGCCAGTACCCGGTGATCAGTGCGCGTTCCCCTGTGGTGCGTTTGCGGTCGTGGCGGCGCATCTCCATCTCGCCGTAGTAGAAGTCGGCGGCGTCGGGTTCGTTCTTGCCGTCCTCGGACGCTTTGCGCAGTGCGCGGTAGACGGGGCCGACGTCCTCGGGTCCGGGGGCGGTCGCGGGATCGGGGTGGCCGGGGCCCGGTGTCCAGCCGCGTGGGGGCGGGGGGTTGCGTGGATGAAGGGCGCGCCAGTGGTGCTCCTCGGCGATCGTTCGGCGGCGGGCCAGACGGGCGGGGATCCCCTTGCGCAGGCGCCAACCGGTGGGGGGCGCGCCGAAGACGGTGTCTCCTTCGAGACCGAGTTGGTCCAAGTGGAAGGCACCGCTGAACACGCAGGCGGTGAGGTCGGTGTCGGTCAGAACCAGGTGTGTGGCATCCACGCCGCGGATCGACACGATCCGCACACCCGTGTCGCGGGTGAAGCCGGTCTCGGCTTGCGGTGTTCCGTGTGCGTACAAGAAGGCGACGGTGTGGGCAACGATCGCGATCGGGTGTGTCAGGACCGCGTGGGAGAGGTCCATCTCGGCGTAGCGCACCCGCACCGTGGCCGTCGACTCCCACCGGGTGCGCACACATGCCACCCGCCGGGCGGCTACCTCGATCTCCACCGGTGAGGAGAACACCGCACCTGACAGGTCCAGACACCCCCGGCAGCGCATCGGTCCCATCCGGCCGGCCCGGACGAACGTCGCCTCGCCGAATCTGGCGTCACCGGAGAACGTGACGCTGTCGAAACGGGCGCTGCGCGCGAATGTCGTGTCGGTGAACCGGGCGTCCATGGCGAACTTCGCGCCGTCGAACTGTGCATTACCGGAGAATCCCGCGCCGTCGAAGCGAGCGTCGCCGGAGAAGGTGGCACCCTCGAACGAGGCGTCGGCGGCGAACCCGGCGCCGTCGAACCGCGCGCTCGCCGAGAATCTGGCGTTCGAGAACAGGGCGTCGGCGCGGAACGAAGTGTTCTCGTACCGAGCGTGGGTGAACCGGGCCCCGACGAACCGGGCCACGGCGTGGAACTGCGCTGTGTCGAACCGGGATTCGTCCGAGAATTTTGCGCGGTCGAACCAGGCGTCGCCGGTGAACCTTGCACCGTCGAATCGGACGTCGCCCGCGAACGTGGTGGTGTCGAAACGCGCATCGGCGGAGAACGTCGCGCCGTCGAACCGGGCCGCATCCAAGAACATCGCGTTGTCGAACCGGGCATGGCCGGTGAACTCCGCGCCGGTGAACCGGGCGTCGCCGATGTGTGGTTTCGCCGTCGCAGGGCTGCACAGCGCGCCGAGGAGTTCGCCGAGCAGTCCCGCGTCGAATGTGGTTCCGCGGTGGTCGACGGGATCACCCGGGGTCAGGCTCGTGAGGTACGCGGCTCGTTCGGCGGGAGTGAGGTGGGCGAGGCAGCGGGTGTTTCCGGTGACGTGGACGCCTCGACAGCCAAGGGGATCGGTCGGATCCGCACCCTCGGCGCAGTGTGGCCACGGCAGCGGAGCGGGCGAAGGCGCGGGAGGTGACGTCATGCCACCGGGGACGCCGGAGCGTGATCACGCGGTTGCGGGTGGGGCGGCCCTGCGAAGCGATCCGCGCGTCGACGAAGACGGCCGGCACACCGTTTTGCGCAGTTCGGGCACGCAGCCTTGGCGCCGCGCAACCTACCAGGCGGGCGTGGCACCACCGATCGCCTGCTCCGGGGTGAAGCGACCGCTGCATTTCGTGCCCCGAGACCCCCCGCCCGGCCGTCTCCGGCAGCCCTGACCGTTCCACGGGCACCGCTTCGGGCGCCGGCGCAGAGAAGCGGGCACAATCACGGTGCCGGTGGCCGCAGTGTCGCGGGCGTCGATGCCGGAGTTCGTTCGTCGCACCGGGCGGCGGTTGCTTTGGCCAGGCTGGGGCCCGTCGGCCCGTCCAGGCCACAGCACGCGCCGCCGCGCTTCTCGGGGATCAGCCGGGTTCCGCGGATGCGGGCGCGATGACGATCTCGCCGGGCGTGTTGTCGGAGAGGGCGTGGGCCGGCGCGTGGATGCCGCGTGCCTGCGCCCGGTTCGCGTCCTACATCCGCCATGGTCGCCCCCGGCGTCAGCCACGGCGAACGTCCCCGACTCCAGAGCACCGGAAGCCGGGCCCCGCTCCCGTACTCCTGACCGACGTGAACCGGAAGGCGCAGACCCGGGACAACGGAACGGTCAGGTCGCTGTCGCATCCCGCACAGACAAAACGAACAAAGGCCCTCCGCATGGGAAAGCCCCGATCCTCGCACCCGGCGGCAACGGGCCAAGGTGTTTTCGCGTCCGTCACGCGGCTACCTCTTGGCCCGCCTTCCTCGTGTCCGGCACCATCGCGCGGGGCCCACGGCGAAGCCACCGCCGCCGATCGGGTAGCGCTCTTTCGGGTCCAAGCCGAGCGAGCCCAGACCACAGCCGTCCGAACCGCAGGAGGCGTCCCCGGGGGCGAGCGCCCCGGCGGCGACCCCGAGCCCGGTGGGTGTCCGGGCGCGGCCGGGAGTTCGGCCGAGGCCGAGCAGGGCGGCGCGTCGGGCTCGATCGAGGCGGGGCCGCTCACCGGGACGTCGGTCGTGGTGACGGGTTCGATGACCGGGGCGCCGGCGGTGCTGTCCCGTAACGAGATGAACGAACTGATCGAGAAGGCAGACGGTCGGGCCGCGTCGAGTTTCTCCGCCAAGACGTCCCTTGTCGTCGTGGGGGACAAAGCGGGGTCCAGGCGGGCAAAGGCGAACGGCGCGTGCCATCACCGCAGTTCGACGGTGCGATCGGTGGCAGGCACGTCCGGCTTCACGGCCGAGCGCCAGGGCCGGGTCGAGGCCGCGGTTGCTCGGGCCGTGGGCTCGGCGCCCGGTCGAGCGCACGAGGAGTATTCGCGTGGAGCTGACGGTCGTCACACAGAATCTCAAGCTCGGTGGGCTGCGGTAGGGCGACGGGGATCCGCAGGGCCGGTGGCCGTTGCCGGCGGAGCGGAACCCGGTCTCGGCCGAACGGGTTTCTGCGAGCATTGTGCGATCTCGGGTCGGACGCGGCTCCGCTCGCTCCCGCAGTAAATGGCATGCCATAGTCGAGGGTTCGGAGAAGCGGGCTTGCGACGACCCGGCTGCCGAGGGCGAACAGCCACCCGCCCGTGGCCTCGACGGCTGGACCAGCCGGCTTGCTGTAGGCAGCCGGCTTCTCCGGGTCCGCAATGGTGCGGTAGGCGCTGACCCGATGGCCCTTGGCCACGGTTCCTGTTGTGTTCGGATTTGCTGCTCGCAAGGGCTCGGATCCATGGCCGGCACGCTGTGGGTCGGCGAGACGGCGGAGACGGCGTCGAAGTCCGACGGCTTCGATCCTCAGCTTCCGGTTCGACGCGACCGGCCCAGGCCCGGCACACCGGCTGGGGCTGTGATCGCATTGGTCTCGGGTGAGCGTCGGAGGGCGAGGGTGAGGCCGGCCATCGTCGTGATCGCCATCGCGGCGACGCCGACCAGCGCCGCGGTCGTGTAGGCGTCGTCGTTCGGGAAGAGGTGGCCCGTGGGGGTGCCGGCGGCCAGGATCAGACCGCCGATGGCGCTGCCCAGGGAGTACCCGACGCTGCGGACGACGTAGTTGAAGCTCATGGCGCTCGACGTCTCGCTCTTGGGGGTGACGGCCAGGATGACGCCGGGCATGGCGGCCGAGAAGCTGCCGACGCCGAAGCCCAGCACGCCCATGGCCGCGAGCAGTTCGGCCAGATTGGACCGGGCGGTGGCGAACAGGACGAACCCGCCGCCGACGATGGCGGCGCTGCCGGCCAGGACCAGGGGGCCGTCGATCCGTTCGCGGACCCGCGGCGTGAGCTTGCCGGCGACGAACCCCAGCACGGAGAACGGGATGAGGACCAACCCCGCCACGAAGGTGGTCAGTCCGAAGCCGTAGCCGGCGCTGTGCGGCGTCTGCGCGTAGCGGGTGATGAGCGTGAGTAAGAGGTACATGCCGCACCCGCCGACGAACATGGCGATGTTCGCCCCGGCGACCGCCGGGTGCCGTACCGCCCGGATGTCGATCAGGGGCGTCCTGGTTCGCAGTTCGGAAACGGTCCAGGCGCAGAGCAGGAGTACGGCGGCGACGGCAAGGGTCACCGCCACGGCGAGGTGCCGGCTCCACAGGCTCCTCTCGCCGGCCAGGAACAGGACGAGGAGCAGTCCACCCGCCAGGAGGAGCGCACCGGCCACGTTCACGTGAGCGGAGCGGCCTTCCGGGGCTGCGGGTATGGAGCGCCACGCGGTCACGAAGGCGATGACGGTGACGAGCAGGCCGAGGCCGTAGGCGGCCCGCAGTCCGCCGAACTCGGCGAGCAGCGCGGCCAGCGGGTAGCCGACGCCGGCTCCGATGATGGAGACCACCGAGATCAGGGCGATCGTGGCCGAGCTGCGCTCCTCGGGAAGATGGTCGCGGGCTACGCCCATCATCAGCGCCGTGAGACCGAGTCCGACGCCTTGGGCCGCTCTGCCCACGAGCAGCCAGGCGAACGGCAGCGGCAGCACGGTGAGCGCGCTGCCGACGACGACGACCGCCAGCGTGGCGAGAATCGTGGCCCGCCGGTGCGGACCGGCTCCGAGCCGGCCGAGGACGGGTGTGGCGACGGCGCCGCTGAGCAGGGCGATGGTCAGCGTCCACTGCGCGCTGTCGAGGGAGACGTGGAACGTGGTCGCCACGCTGGTGATGAGCGGCGTCCCGAGGCTGCCGACCGCCGCCACGACCAGAGCGATGAACATCAGGGCGGGGACCAGCAGACGGGCCTCGGAACGCGCGGTGCTCACGGGCTGGTCACGAGCCTGGGCCGCGGTCACCGGTCCGACTCCTCTCGGGCCTGGCTTTCGAGCTCCGCCAGATGCAACAGCGCCGGAAGGGCTGCTGCCAAGGCCTCGACCTCGTCACCGGTGAGTTCGTCGATCAACCGCGCGTAGGCGTCGACGCCCGCCTGGCGTCGCGTCCGGACGTACGACGCGCCCGCCTCGGTCAGGCACACGAGCGTGACCCGCTTGTCGGACGGATCGCCCTTCCGCTCGACCAGCCCGGCTTCCTCCATCACCCGGACCAGGACGGTCATCGCGGGCTGGGTGACGCCCTCGGCCAGCGCCAGATCGGTGATCCGTCGCGGGCCGGTCTTGTCCAGGGTGGCCAAGGTGGCGGCGGACGTCAGGCTCATGTCGCGGGGAAGGCGTCTCACGGCCCTGGTGGCCAGACCGTAGAGGGCTGACCCGATGGCATCGGAAGCGCCGTGCGCGGCGTCTCGGCGACTCACGCCCGAAGCATAGCAGTTTTATATGAATTCTTTATGCATCTATCGATCAGGGTTCGGCGGCCACCACGCGCGGGAGCTTGCCGACGTGCGGCAGCGAGTCGCGCGCCGCGGTCCCCGACACCGCTCGTAACCGCCCTTCCGCAGAAAACCCGGTCGTAGCACGTCTCATGTCCGTGCACGACATTCCCCACCCTCATGCCCAGGGTGTTCATCCGGCGTCCGGAGGCTCCTGCTCGCCGTCGCCGTCGGAATCGACGTCCTCCCTGATCGGGACACGCGCCGCCCCGTCCGCTGCGACGGCCTCGGCGGCCGCTGACCGGCCCGGGAACGTTGCGGCGATGACGATCTCGGCTCTCGCGATCGGAACTCCTTCGCCGGCGGGGCGCGGCCGGGGACCGGGGGCCGGAACCAGCGGTGCGAGGCCCATGCCAGGGGGCCGCCGTGCGGTGGGGGAAGCGACGGGAGGCATCGCCGATGGGCGGGTCCGGGGCGGGGCCGCCGGCGCCTTCGGGGTCTTGAGGTCCGGCCCCGAAGCGGTGGGCTGTGCTTCGGCTGCCGGGGTCGGCTCGCCCGACGCGGTGTCGTCGGGCACGTCCCGGGTGAGCAGGGGAAAGGGAAAGGGCGGCGGGAGCGGCTCGGCCGGCGGGAGTGGTACGACACCGAGCCCGGGCCAGGTGTCGCGGACCTCGTCCAGGAAGGCCCGGTGGTCAGTGCCATGGGTCACCGCGGCGGCGTACAGGGCGTCCAAAGCGGCCTGCAGGGAGTCCGGCTCGGCGGCGCCGAGCAACGCCGGCAGTGCGCAAGCCTGTTGGAGCGCGTTGTGGGTGGTCCCGTCCGGGAGGGTGATCGTGGTGCATGGAACATTCGGGTCCCCGAGCAGGCGCCGCCACGCTACGTCCGGCTCGTCGAACGGCGCGGGGAGCGGCGCGCCCATATCGAGCGCCGCCAACGCCGGGGCGATCCAGTCGACGCCGTCGAGCCCCGCCAGAGCATGGGCGCGGTGCGCCGCCCAGCGCGCGATCTCGCGTTGCGTCCCGTCGTCGACCCGCGCGATCGCGTGGACCAGATGCACGTCGAGCATGCGCATACCGTGCACGTTCCCGCCCACCCGCCGCAGCCGCTCGGTCGGCAACCGGCCCGCCCACATGCGGAGTTCGTACTTCCGGACGGTTTCCGCGTACGCGCGGGCCTCTTCCTCGCGGGCCGCGCGCGCTGCCGCGGCCCGTTCGTGGGGCGTCGGGGGCGGTGGCCGGTCCCGGGCGACCCGGTTCCAGTAGGCCGCCTGGTCGCTGGTCTGCCGCACCACGCGGTCCGGTTCCGCAGGCGCGGGCCAGAACTGCAGCAGGTAGCGGTCGACCGGCGGCTCGCCGTCGAACACCACGCCGTGGGCGTTGGCCTCGTCCATCCCCACCGCGCAGTAACGCACCCGATGGTCGACCGGATCGAGTTCGAACTCGCACGCGATTCCGCCCTCCCACTCCGCGAGCCACACGGTGCGGGTCTGTGGGGTGAACGGTGCCTCGACCACGTCCTCCCACCGCCCATCCACCGCAGGTGGGGTGTCGTGGACCTCGATGGTCAGCCCGACGTGGCCGGTGTGCATGCCGGTGGTCAGGAACAGATACCCCTCCACGGCGGCGCCGCACAGGCCGTTGACCTGTCCCGCCTGGTGGTCGTCCCGGATCGACACGCAGTTGGCGCGGCTGTCGACGTACATCTGCATGTACGCCACGTGCACCGAACCCTCGAACACCGTCCGCACGAACGCTCACCCCCCCGAACGTCACCGGCCCCCGCGTCCTCGACCCGGGCCACCAGGCCTCATGCTGCCGCACGGCACGGACAACACGACTCCGGGAAAGTCCGCCCACAGCCGATGAGTTCACGGCACGGGATGTACGACACCGCGTGTCCGGTGGAGAGCCTCCGATCACGACGCCGCCGCCAACACCGGACCGACCCGCTTCACGGCGTACCCACCTCCTCGAAGGATCATTCGACGAAGGATCGTTCGACACGCCGGCCACGCGCGCCAAGTGGTCACGACACATACGCTGCGGTTCCTCATCGTCGGCGAGGCCGGCGCAGTCCCCGCTGCGGCGGGGCAGCGCGAGTTCCGCCCCGATGCGGGGCAGGGTCGGAGCGGCGGCCGGTGCCATCCGGTTCGAGCAGGCCCGGACATGGTGGAGGTCGCGTCGTTGTTCGCCCGGGCGGCCGACCCAACGCCAAGGCGTGGGACGCATCCTGATCAACCGCGTACCGCGCAACGCGCACCGCGCGACGGACGACCCGACTACACGTGGACACCGGCAGCCAGTCCCCCCGAAAGACGCCGGGCTTGCAGACTGCCCACGAACTCGCCTTCCTCGTCGTGCCGCGCGTGCACGGGCGGATCGGCATCGATGTCGAGCGGCTCGCGCGCTTTCGATTCCCACCGTCGAACGCGATGCGGTGCCGCGTCCTGCCCCGGTCCGCGGAGGACCGCGAAGTTGCCCGTCGCCGCCACTCGATGCGCCGCCCAAAACGCGGCTCCGCCGCGCTTGCGGCCGCACCGCACGAGACGTCGCTCAGTAAAATGAGGACCGACGAGGACCAGGACGCCCGCTATGTGGTGACCGGCACCGCCGAGGCGGACCGCGCTACGACACACCTCTGTGCGACGGCGACGAGGTATTGATCCTGCTCACCGACTACCCCTCTGGCACCTACATGCGCCCCACCGAAACCTCGTAACCGCCCTGGCCAGTAGACGGATTGGGGCCGTGGAGGTTGCGGCCGATGCCAGAAGGACGACACCGTGACGACGGACCCCGCCGGTTGCGCCGCCCCCCCCCCCCCCCGGTATTTCGCCCCGGCGGCGGACCAGCCCCGGAGCGCCACCGTCGACACGGTCGTCCCCTCCCTCGAACACCGACACAACGCCCACTCGAAGCTAGACGAGGACTTTCGCGGCGAACCCCTCCCGGATCTCGGATTCTCCATCGGCCCCCGGAAGTTCCAGTGCGCCTACACACCACACCCGTCGTCTTTGCGCATCGGCATCTGCGATACGCACGCCGCCGCCACGGTGTTGACCACGTGGTTCCTCGGGGTTGCTACCCCCAGGCGTCGCGAGCGTCGTCTTCAACAGCGAGGACGGGAGCGAGAACGGCCGCGCCGACGTCGACTTCGCCCTCCCCTGCCACAACGGGCGCGAGGCCCCGAGCAGCCTCGAACATAGCCGACGCGTGACTCCACGACTTCGGGCAGAGCTACCCATCGATGTCGACTGGAACCCCGCGGAGTTGTAGCCGAGCCTTCAGAAGCTCCATCTCCGGCAACGTGCCCGCCACACCGTCGTGGCTCAGTTGCTCGACCAACCCACGGGCCTGCGACAACGACACGGCCGAGACCTCACGGAAAACCTTCAGAGCCGGGAGAAGGCTTGGCACCGGATGGACCAACCGCAGTATGGCCGGGCCATGCACCGCAAGCAGGGCCTCCCGCACATCATCAGGAGCCGTCCCCCGCCCGGCATCTTCACACAGATAGGTGCCGCAGCCGTCGCAAGAGAACTCGGCATCCCACCACAGCTCACCGTGGTCGATGAACTGGTTCACTCGCCGCACCGCCGCGCTGCCGCACTCACAGAGCGATGCGATCTTCGCTGTCCGGCCAGTCACCTCGGCTCCGTTCCGTCCTGCTCCTGCTCCTGCTCCTGCTCCTGCTCCTGCTCCTGCTCCTGCTGTCGTGATCTTCTCGCGGTCACAGATCCGCGGCGACCGAATTCGAGAAGGGTGCGCGCTGCTTATGGACGCACGGAACGGTCAAGATCGCTTGCCAGGTTCGTCAGTGCCGCCGAGAACCCCGATGTCATCGGGGCGGGCCGGGTCTCCAGGTAAGCGAGGACGACCAGCTTCCTGATGTCGACGTGGACCGACTCGCCCGGCCGGGCCTGTCGGTAGCGGCGGATCGACTGCCCTGTCGACCGGGCGAGCCAGGCCGGGCGATTCCAGGCCAGGCGAGCCAAACCACAGGCCGGTCGAGCCCGGCCCCGCGATTCAGGCCGCGCCGGGTCGGGATCCGGTGGACCGGCGGTAGCGGCGGCGGTGGCGGACGGCAGGCGGCCCGCCTCCCGTGTGTCGGCCGGGGACCGTTCGCAACCGATACAGCGAATATCGTGAATACGGCGGATTTCGACAAAGTTGTTCCTGTGCTCCCACCGCCCGTGGGATGGATGAAAACCAGGGGTCGATTTCGGCCACGAAAAGTGGCGGAATCGGCGTTAAATGCACCTATCGGTGATTCGATTCGAGACTTTCTACCGCGTGGTTGGCTCGTCGGCTTCCGACGGCACTAGTATGCGAAAGTCTTCCGGGCTTCACTCGATGGGATAAACATGTCCATTGCAAGACGGCTGTCGAATGCCGGTGTCGGCATCGTTCTCACGAGTTCGGTACTCATTGCTCTCTCCGCCGGAACGGCGGATGCGGCCTCGGTAGCGACCTGGGACAAGGTGGCGCAATGTGAGAGCGGTGGTAATTGGTCCATCGTCTCGTCCAACGGCCTCTATTACGGAGGTCTGCAGATCAATCTGCACAACTGGCAGTACTACGGGGGGTTCCAGTATGCGGCCCGGCCTGATCTGGCGTCGAAGAAGCAGCAAATTCTCATAGCCGAGAAGATCCTCGCGGATCAGGGCGCCGGCGCCTGGACCTGTGCACCGGGAACGGGATTGTCCACCGATCACGCGAACCCGTATCCCGATCTGCTCACGACCGAGGTGTTCTCGATCGGTGACGACGACATCATCTACTCCGCGAAGCAGCCCCACGACACGAACACGTGGAGCAACTTCGACGCGGTCCCCGACAACGTCGGCACCAAGCAGATCGCAGCGGCATCCACCGCGAATTCCATGCACCTGTTCTCCATCGGCGACGACGACAAGATCTACACCGCCCAAAGGCCACACGACGGGCAATGGACCGGCTTCGACCCCCTGCCCTCCCCCAACGTCGGCACCAAACAAATAGCCGCGGCCGTCACCGGCGACACCGTCCACCTGTTCGCGATCGGCGACGACGACAAAATCTACACCGCCGACAAATACAGCAACGGAAACTGGACCAACTTCCACCCCCTCCCCGACAACACCGGCACCAAACAAATAGCCGCAGCCTCCACCGGCAACACCGTCCACCTCTACTCCATCGGCGACGACGACAAGATCTACGCAGCCGACGGCAACTACACCACCAACACCTGGTCCGACTTCGACCTCGTCCCCGACAACACCGGCACCAAACGAATCACCGCCGCCTCCACCGGCAACACCGTCCACCTCTTCTCCATCGGCGACGACGACAAGATCTACGTCGCCGACCGCGACTACACCACCGGCGGCTGGAGCAACTTCGACCCCGCACAACCACCCAACACCGGAACCAAGGAAATCGCCGCCTCCACCACCGGCAACACCGTCCACCTCTACTCCATCGGCAACGACGACATCATCTACGGCGCCGACGGCAACTACACCACCGGAAACTGGACCCAATTCTGGGCCCTCCCCGACAACACCGGCACCAAACGCATAGCCACCGCCAGCAACTGACGAACACGACGAGAAAACCGGCGGCAGTGTGCACGCACACTGCCGCCTTCTTTATCACCGACTTCTTCACCGACCCCTGCAATCACACGCTGCAGCAACGGAGTACGCCGCTGATAGCGCACGGTCATTCCCGGCACCTGCTCGGCGAAGGCCACCTTCGAGCAGGCCGGATTGTCGCCGTACAAACGGCGCACGCGTGCGATGGTCGCGGCCTTGGTGTCGTCGTCGTAGTAGGTGTACGAGGTCATCGTGCACATCGCGTCGGTGACCGACACGTGCCGCCTGGTCGGGTCGTACACCCGGGATTCCACGATCAGGTCGCGCGTGGTGCCGAATGGGTCGCCGTCCCTGCCGACCAGCACAGTCTCGGCGAGCAGGCCACCCGGCGTGTAGGTGTGGCGGATCTCGCCGCGACCGGGTCGGTGGTGGAGGCCAGGCGCCCGAACGCGTCGTAGGTGGTGCGGGTCGCCCCGCCTTCGGGGTCGGTCGCGGTCTCCGGGCGGCCCTTGGCGTCGTAGGTGTTGGTGTCGGTAAGGGTCGTGTCGCTGCCAGAGAGGTCGGCGATCGACGCTCGATCACCCGGCCGTCCACGTCGTAGACCCTGGTGCCGCGCACCGTGGGGGTGACGCCGGTGATCTCGTTGCGCACTCCCGGCCCGGTCGCGGCCGCGCCGGTCGTCGGCCGCGACGCGAAGTCGTACCCTGTCGTCGTGGTCACGCCCCGCCGGCACGCTGTCCGATATCTCGGTGGTGCTCATCATGCGGCGAAGGCGCCGTAGGTTTGACGGGTGATCAGACCCACCAGGTCGGTCGTGGCCGCCAGGTCGCCGTTGGCGTGGTGCGCGCAGTTCGCGACACGGTCGCCGGGTGTCGCCCTCGCCAACGCCCGTCGGCGGCAAGGCGCATGGGCGGCGGAACGGGTCGAGGCCTTGACGCGGCTGGGGATGTGGTGGGCATGGCGGGTATTTCTGTCATGACGGGATTCGGTCGTCGCGCGGGTGGGCGGAGGTCGTCCTTCGCACCTGGAGGTAGGGGGCAAGCCGTGTGCCTCTCGGTACTCGGCGGCCAACAGGCGTACGCGCGGTTTCACGGCTGGAGCATGTCTCCTTGGGGTGGCCCCCGCAGCGGAGTCGCCCTGCCGTGCGAAGCTGCACGCCATGGCGCCTGCGACAGTCCGTGGACTTGCCCTCCCAGCCCAATTGACCTCTCTCATCGACTGCGGCCGGTGGCGGCACCCCGGTGATGCCGTGTTGGCGGAGGTCATCCCGTGGTTCGAGTCTTCGCTCGTATTCGTGTCCGACCCGGAGCAGATGGAGTTCCAGTCCCGATCGATGGACATGTTCGCCGACGATCCGCACTGTTCCTTCTTTCGCGAGGCACGTGGAAGCAGGGCCACCGGCCCCCTCGAACTTCCCTGGCTCGACGTTGAACAGGCGGTGCTGATTGCCGTCAATCGCAACCCTGGTGACGACGTTGCCCTGGCACTCGACTACCGGACCGATCCATCGGATCCCCGCGTTGTCGGCAGTGACTTCTGGACGAACCCCCATCTGTGCCAGTGGCGGGTCGTAGCCCCCACCTTCTCGGCGTTCACCGCGAGATTGGGCCTGTAGATCCCGGGGCCATCCTGATCTACATGCCCGGATACGGAAGTGCGGCCGGGCCCACTCGCCGGATCCGGTTCCGCCGGTTGGTCTGCCCTCGCCGGATCGGACGAGGCCCGGGAGGGGCTCCGGGCATACATCCGGGTGGGCAGGCACTGGGTCTCGGTGCTGCAGTCTGTCGCGGATGGTTGGCCGGCCGAGTGGTGGGAGGACCTGGGCGACGTCGCGCGCGCCCGGATCGGCGGGGAGGAGGAGACTCCGTGGTCCGCCGAGCCGTGGAGCCGGTTCGGGATCGAGCTGCCGGGACCCACGTTCCGTCCGCGGCCGTCCCTGGGCGGGCTGGGCGACGACGAACTGCTCGCCCTGCTGGCCGCCGGCGCCACGGAGTTCGACGTGAAGGTCGACGCGCTGCGTGCGCTGGCCGGGTGGGAGCCGGCCGAGCGCTTGATCCCGCTCGTGCCCTCGCTGGGAACCCCGGACGGCCGCCGACCCCTGCCCCTGCTCCGGCGGGCGGTCGACCGACTGGGAGCCCTCGCCGTGCCGGCGGCGCGGGGGTGGGCCGCGGACGGGCGGGAGTGGCTGGCCCGGCTGGGGGCGGACGTCCTGGCCGAACACCCCGGGCCCGAGGCACTGCCGGGGCTCGTGGCCGAACTCGCCGAACAGTGGAAGGCCCGCGCCTGGTGCGGCCCCGACACCACGGCGAGGAGGCTGGCCCGCTTCGGACCCGAGGCGGCCGACGCCGTGCCCGTCCTGTGGCGCTACTGGCGGCACACCCCGCACTCGTACGAGCGCGCCGACTACCTGAAAGCGATCGCCGCGATCGACCCGTCCGGTGTGGACGAGGCGTACACCGAGTCGCTCGAGGACTGCGAGGAACGGGCACGGCTGCCGGCCATCGCCTCGGCACCCCACAACCCGCGGACCCTGCACCGCATCGCCGTACTGCGCGACGACCCGATGGAGACACCGGAGGTACGGGCCGCCGCCGGAGCGCGGTCGGGCCCGCGACCGGCCTGAGTTTCCCTGCCTCACCCCGGCAGGACGACCGGCGACCCGTCGCGACCGACGCCGTTTCGCACGCCGGATTCCTCTCGGGCAGCGCGCCACCGGTGTGCAACGGGCGGCCGGCGAGCGAACGATCCATGGCCTCGAACCCGCCCCGCGAAGCACGTCATCGGATCCCGCGCGTACAGGTTCACCCTCGTTCGAGTACGGGAATCCACGAACTCGTTCACCTTGGCGTTCGACCTGCTCCACGACGACGATCGAGACCTGACCGCGTTGTCGTACACACGCCGTCGCGCGCGGTTGGAGGAGTTGTTCGCCCAGTACACGCCGGGTCCGCCGTGGATGTTGTGCCCGTCGACGACCGATCGTGCCCTGGCCGAGCAGTGGATGCGGGACTGGGGACCGGCGGGGGTCGAGGGCTTGATGATCAAGAACCCACAGGAACGGTACGTACCGGGGGAGCGGCGGTGGCGCAAGTACCGTCGGCGCGAGTCCGCGGAGGCGGTGATCGGCGCCGTCGCAGGCAGTGTGGAGCACCCCACGACGGTCCTGTTCGGCCGTTTCGACGAGGCGGGCCGGTTGCGGTTCGTCGGCCGCAGCACCGCCCTGGACCGCTCGACCGCCACAGCCGTGGCCGCGCGTGTCGAACCCGCCGACGACGATCATCCCTGGCACGGCCGCACGTTCTCGCCCGCGTGGGGCACCCGCGACAGACACCCCATGTTCCCGGTCGTGCCCGCGGTGGTCGCCGAGATCGCGGTGGACACCGCCTTCGAGAACGGGAAGTGGCGGCATCCCGTCAGGTTGCTGCGCCTGCGCGAGGACATGGACCCGGTGGACGTGCCCCCGTTCGGCATCGGAAACCGCCCCGAAGGCGGCTGAGGAATGTGGCGGGTTCCGATCCCGCGCAGTCGGGGCCGCCATGCGTCCCGGTTGGCGGATCAGCGAGTCCGTATCTCATACCCCAGTTCGACCAACGGCGTCGTGGTGCGCCGTCCGCCGCGAAGGCCCTCGGGGCGGTGTCCGTGCAGGATCCGATACGCCGCGCCCACGATGGCCTTCGAGTCGTACTCGCGGCCCTCGTGCACGAGTAGGTATCGCGTGGCGCGGCCGTAACCGTAGGTGTCGTGGAACGTCTCCCGTCCCCACTCGTCGTACTCCCGCATGGCCTGCTCGACCGCTTCACGCGTGACGGGTATCATGGAACGAGCCTAGAGCCTGTCTGACAAAACGATCATGGTTGTGGTTCGCGGAGCCAGAGGATCAGTGAGGCGAGGACGACGCCCACCGTGTAACGGGTGGCGAGCTTGTCATGGCGTGTCGCGATCGCGCGGAACTGTTTCAGGCGGGCGAAACACCGCTCCACCACGTTGCGTTCGCGATACGTCGCCTCGCCGAACGCCGGCGGACGCCCGCCCGCACGACCGCGACGGCGGCGGTTCGCCCGTTGGTCGGCCCGTTCGCCCGTTGGTCGGCCCGTTCGGGGATCACCGCCCGCACCCCCGCCGCCCGCAACCGGGCACGGATCGCCCGCGAGGAGTACGCCCGGTCCGCAATCACCCGGGCCGGCCGCGACACCACAAGATCATTATCAGACAGGCCATAGTCTGCGGTGCATGACGGATGAGTACAGACGTTGGTCTGCGGAGCAGCGGTTCGAAAGCCTGCTGGAGCAGTTGGCGCCGCTGGACCTGGGCGGATGGCGGATGGCGGAGGTTTCGTCCGTTCTGGGCGGCCTGGGGTGGCGGTTGCTCGCCACGGGGCCGAACGGCGGGCAGGCGGACCCGGTCCGGGGTCGGCTGGAGGGGGTGCGGTGGCGGTTGGACGATCCGCCGGGCGGCCCCAGGCAGGGGGTCGGCGTCGTGGCCGTCGACGAATTCGATGCCGACCAGGCGATCTCCCTGGAGATCAACCTGAGTTACGGCATCCGGTACAGCGACGCGGTGGAATTCGTACAGACGGCCTGGGAGCTGACCGAGGACATCCTGGGCGCACCGCCGACGGTGTGCGCCGGGCCCGGCCCGACCATGCTCTGGCGTCGCCCGGGCACCAGCCTGGCCGTGCGGTTGCACGGGGACAGCGCGATCATGGCGATGCTGAACACCACGTTCGACAACGACGCCGCCGGTCTGCCGCATGGGATCTGGCGCGCCGCCGCGCCGATCGACCTGCGCTCCCCCGAGCCGCGCCCGACCCCGCCTCGGACGTGGGAGCGAGTACGTACGCAGCTCGCCATCGCGTTGCGTGCCCTGTGCACGGACGCACCGCGCATCCCCGCCGAGTTCATCCTCCATCTGCAATCCGGCCGCGACCGACTCCGACGTGTCAGCGCCTGGAACGACGGAGTCGACCTGTGGATCGAGGCGTCCGACCACGGCGACCCGATGGCCGATCCCGACCGGTTCGTGCAATTCGGTTGGCCCCGGGCCGACTTGCTGTGCGAACAGCGCTTCCCCAACGCGTTGCGCCACCCCGAACACGCCGACACTGCGGCGACCATGCTCGTGAACGCGATCGAGAGCATGGGCGTGAAGGTGGACGATCTCGCCTACCACGGAACCGTCACCGGACGCCGCCTGTCCCTCGAACTCGAGCTCCCCGACCTGGCGTTGCTGCGCGTCGTCGACCCGGACGACTGACCGGGACCCCGTACGCGGCGGCGAGCGTGGTCGCCGGCCGGTGTCACCCGTGTGGCCGACCGTACAACGCCCACGGCCGCGCATCCGGGGCCCGTTCTCACAGGCCCCTGCCCGCCACGCCCTAAGCTTGACTCTGTCGGTGATCTTGGTGATTCCCGGTGCGGCAGCCTGATCATCGGGCATGCTCGGGCTGTTCGTGGCTCCCGCCCGAACAGACCCCGCCGCACCTGCCGCGGCCACCCCGGCGGCGCGGCCGTTCTCCCGGCTTCGGCGAAGTCGCGTCAGGAATGCTGTTGTTGCGTGAAATAGGGGGCCAGGATGGACACGATCACAATGCTGCTCCCGGGTGGCCGGAACGCGCTCGTGATGGCTTGGATATCGATGCGCGCGGTCGTGCTGGTCGTGGAGTGATCGGCCGCATCTCGCAACTGGGAGGGAAAGCGCGCCGGAACGAGGCCCTCGGCCCAGAATTCCGCGTACAGACTCACGCGCGACGGCAGGATCGCGTCGATGCGGCATGCCGGTTCGTGGCCGATCGGCGTGGAGGAGGCGTCGACGGCGGATGACGCGGGTGCGGGACACGGGGGCGTACCCGGATTCACGGAGGCCGGCCCGTTCCGTGACCAGCCGGCGGCTTCCAGCGCGACGGCAACGACCGTCGCGTTCTCCGCCTGGGGACCGTCGAGCACATAGGCGCGCACCACCTCGCGTTCGCAGTTGACGTCGCTCCAACCGTCCGGGTGCCACAGCCCCCGATCGCGGAACGAGGCGCCGCACACGTCCGACACCGCCTCCGCATGCGGCCGGGCGCGCCCGCCCATGGCCTGTTCCAGCGTCGTGTACGCGGCTTCGAGGTCCCCCACGGCCGTCCGCTGGGCCGCACGAACCTCGGGAGCGTTGGCCACCTTGTCGATGTCGGCCCGATCCGGAGGCTCTCCGTTGTAGACGAGCAGGAAGACGACCAACCCGATGAGAGCGAGTATCACCAGAAAGACCGATACCACCGCGCCCAGGAACCACTTGGCCAGACGCTTCGCCACGGTATTCACGGCCCCATGGTGGCTCATGGCCGGGCCCCGGGACCATGGAGAAACAGGTCCGATCCGGTTTGTCTGCCCCTAAGCTTGACTCTGTCGGTGATCTTGGTGATTCCCGGTGCGGCAGCCTGATCATCGGGCATGCTCGGGCTGTTCCGAGGGCCGAATGAGTTCGAGGTGTCTGTTGTCCCTCCGCCCCTGTCCCGGTGAGCAGGTCCCTTCTCTGACCGCGCAGGTCGCGCGGGCGAGCAACCCGGGCGGTACGACGGCGATATGGGTGCGGGACCGCCTCGACGGGTTGTGGAACGACGAGGACTTCGCCGACTGGTACCCACGTGACGGCCGTCCGAGTCTCGCACCTGCCCAATTGGCCACTGTCTGCGTACTGCAGTTCCTGCTCGGCCTGTCGGACCGACAGGCCGCCGAGGCGGTGCGCTGTCGCATCGACTTCAAATACGCCCTCGCGCTGGAGCTAGATGATCCCGGCTTCCACCACAGTGTGCTGTCCGACTTCCGAGAACGCCTCGCCGAGGGCGACCGTGCCGACCGGCTGCTGGACCTCGCTCTGATTCGGCTCAAGGACGCCGGGATCGTGCGTGAACGCACCACGCAACGCACCGACTCCACCCACGTCCTGGCCGCAGTGCGCGACCTCACTCGGCTCGAACTGGTCACCGAGGCGGTCCGTGCCGCTCTGGAAAAGGTTGCACACACAGCCGGGCATCTGCTTGTCGGCCTGGTCGGTGAGGACTGGGGGCGCCGCTACGGCCGTCCGGTCCGTCTGGGCAAGAACCCCACCCGCCCCAAGACAAGGATCCTCGCGGCCGGCGACGACGCCCATCGGCTGCTGGAGCATCTCCGCCGGCACGGATCGGGCTACCGTCCCGGCCCTCAGGCCGATGCCCTGCGGCAGATCGTCGTGCAGAACTACTGCCGCGATGCGGAGGGCCGCCTGCGCTGGCGCACCGCAGACCACGGCGGTCTGCCGCCCTCCTCCTCGGCGATCATCTCCCCTTACGACACCACGGCACGCTACGTCCGGCACGGGCACATCATCAGCTGGAAGGGGTTCGCGGCCCATCTCACCGAGACGTGCGCCTCCGACAGCGTCAACGTGATCACGGACGTGGCGACCACCTCAGCCGCCACCAACGACGCCCAGGCACTGCCCGGCATCCACGCCCGCCTGGCACGTCGCGGGCTGCTGCCCACCGAGCACCTGGTCGACGGCGGCTACACCTCCCTGGTCCACCTGGAACGAGCCGCCCGCGAACACCGGGTCACCCTCAGCGGGCCTCTACCGGGCAACCCCACCCGCCGGCACCGCAGGAGCGAGGGCTTCGACCGCGACGACTTCCACATCGACTTCGACCGCCGACAGGTCACCTGCCCCCAGGGCCAGGTCAGCAAGGGTTGGCACGGCCCCTACCCGACGTCCTCACCCACTGCGGCACCGCTGATCGTCGCCAAGTTCGCCAAGAGCCAGTGTCGGCCGTGTCCGGACCGCCCTCGGTGCACCAGTTCCCGCGAGGGCGCCAGGAACGTCGGCTTCCCGCCGCAAGAACTCCGCGACCTGCAAGTTCGCGTCCGCAACGAGCAGCAAAAGCCCGAGTGGAAGGCCCGTTACACGGTCCGCTCCGGAGTCGAGGGCACCATCAACGAATTCGCCCACGGACACGGCATGCGCCGCTGCCGCTACCGCGGACATCCGAAAGCTCACGTCCAACACGTGCTGACGGCCATCGCCGTCAACATCGAACGCCTCAGCTCCCTGCCAGCGGGAGGGGACGCCTTCCCGCCGAGACCGCCCACTGCCTTCCAGACCTTCCTGGAACGGAAAGACATCCCCCGGTCGAAGTCATGGCGAACCCTCGGGAGTTGAGCCCCCGACGTCCAAGATCACCGACAGAGTCAAGTTGACCCACTACGAAGGAGCCCTCGTTGTCGTCACCCACGACCGCCGCCTGCAAGCCGCCTTCACCACCGCGCGGTTGACCATCGCAAACGGCAGGCCCATCGAGCCGGGCATCGAGCCGGACGCCGAGGCGGGCCTCCGGCCGGACACAGCGCGAACGGCGTGAATCGTAGGGGCCCGACCGGGGTACCGAACGATCCGACGAACACGAAAGTGGAGCCGTACGTGCGTGCGTTCGGGTTTCGGGTAGGCGCGGGCGATGGATCCCATGGATTTGTCGTATGCGGTCATCGGCATCGGAGCACTCCTGGCCGGGGTGATGCCCCGGCTCGTGGCGCGGCGCCCGCTGTCCGTGCCGATCGCGTTTCTCCTGCTCGGGATGCTCGTGTTCGCGGTGCCTTCGCCGCTGCCGGATCCGGATCCCTTGGCGGATCCGGCCCTGAGCGCGCGCATCACCGAACTCGGCGTGATGGTGGCTCTGATGGGTGCGGGCCTCAAGCTCGATCGACCGTTCGGCCGGGATCGTTGGTCGTCGACGGGGCGTCTGCTGCTGATCGCCATGCCGTTGGGGATCCTGTCCATCGCGCTGCTGGGCTGGTGGGCGTTGGGCCTCGCCCCGGCCGGGGCCCTGCTGATCGGCGCCGCGCTCGCGCCAACCGACCCCGTGCTGGCCTCGGACGTCCAGGTGGGCGAGCCCAGTGAGGAGGAGGACTCGGAGGACGAGGTGCGTTTCACGCTCACTTCCGAGGCAGGGCTCAACGACGGTCTCGCCTTCCCGTTCGTGTATGCGGCTGTCGCCATGGCGACGATGGGGGCGGCCCCGGGCGCCTGGACAGGCCACTGGCTGGCCGTCGACGTGGCGTACAAGCTCACGGCCGGGCTCGTCTTCGGCCTGGGTACGGGTTGGCTCATCGGCCGCCTGAGCTTTCGTCCGCGCGCCCGGTCACTGCGGCTGGCCGAGCACGCGGAGGGCTTCGTGGCGCTTGCCGCGACGTTCCTGTCCTACGGCGTCACCGAGGTCGCGGGCGGCTACGGCTTCGTCGCGGTGTTCGTGTGCGCGTGCACGATCCGGGCCTCCGAGCGGGCGAGCGGCTACCACACCGTCCTGCACGATTTCATCGAGCAGATCGAACGCCTGCTCACCGTCGGCATCCTGCTGCTGTTCGGCGGCGCGATCGTCGGCGGCCTGCTCGGGCCGCTGACGTGGCAGGCGGTGGCCCTCGCGACAGCCGTGGTGTTCGTCGTCCGCCCGGCGACCTGCCTGGTCGCCCTCGTGGGATCCTCGCTGGCTCGACCCGAGCGGGGCGTGATCGCGTTCTTCGGCATCCGGGGCATCGGCTCGTTCTACTACGTGTCGTACGCGCTTGCCGAAGCGGAGTTCGCCCGGGCCGACCTGATCTGGGCCACGACCGGCCTGGTCGTGGTCATCTCCGTCGTCACCCACGGGATCACCGCCTCTCCGGTCATGACCTGGTTCGACAACCGGACGCCGACCGATACGGACGTCCCGTTCGCGCCCACCCCGGCCGGTTCCGCCCCCACCGCTCCACGTGCCCGCTCCCATGAAGCCGGCGAACCCGCCGAGTAGGCGGACCCGGCAGCGGTGGAACGCTACGCGGCCTGGCGCCCCTGGGTCGTCGCGAACGGCCGCGAACGCGACGGAACCGGGCCGCGACGGAGGTCGGCCGTGCGTGATGCGTTCCCGGCGGTGCGACGGGTCGATCCAGGGTGTCCGGGGACGATCCCCCACAACGCTGGTAGAAGACACTGTTGCGCGACGACGCGGTCATCGTGACCTCGGTTCCGTCCCGGACCCGCAGGCCGCCGTAGACCCAGGTCTTCTCCGGCCCGTGACTGTAGTCGAGCTCGTTCTTGATGCGATGCCCGTCCGGCGACCAACCCGGCGCCGGTGGGAACGCGCGCGGGATCACCGGGCCGAGTTCGTCGGCGCACACGACCGTGACGCCTTCGGGCGGGTTGGTGTAGAGCTCGACGATCCGCGTCCTTTTCCCGCGAAGTCCGGGTCTCTCGACCGGACCCACGACCGTGTGCGGCGCCACCGAACCCCCTCGGCGAGCAGAATCCTGCGGACCTGCGAACGGCTCACCGCAATACCCGTCCTCCCGGCCTCGGCGGCCAGGGCGTCCAACGTCCACTCCGGCGGCCCGGACTCGTCCGCGGCCCACAACTCGTCGGACGGCTGCATCTCCAAGCGGCCGGGTGGAGTGAGCCTGACCAGGGCAACGATCCGGGAGCGCTCGGCCTCGGTGATCCGCCGTTTGCGGCCGCACCCGGTCCGGTCCCCGAGGCCGTCCAGGCCCTGTTCGTTGAACCGGTGCAGCCACCGCCGCACGGTCTTCGCATCGCACCCCGCCCGAGCCGCCACCTGCGGCACGCGCAGACCTTCCCAGCTCAGCGTGACGATCCTCGCCCGCAGGATCCAATCACCCGGCGCGTGACGCGCCCCGGCCAACCGCCGGATCCTCTTCTCCTCGTCCCCGTCCACGGGCTGACGGGCCATCAGAAACTTCGGCACCACACTCGCCCCCGAGCAGCCGAAACACCACTGTTTGACCGGTACTTACCCACCCAAAGCGGAACCTAGCAGTAGTTGCCGGAGCCGAGGCGGCTGAAGACCCAGCGGAGCACTTCCTGGTCAACACGGGTGCGGCGGGTGCGTTCGAGGGCGGTGTGGGTGTGGGCGGTCAGGCGGGCCCAGTTGCGGAAGTTGCCGTGGGCCGCGTGTTGGGTCCGCGTAGGCGATGACGTCCGGGTCGGCGTCGGCCCAGATGGGGTGGTAGAGCGGGATGACGTCCAGGACCTCCTCGGGGGTGAGGCGGGTGAAGCGCTGCCAGATGAAGATCCGGGAGGACAGCATCGGCTCCTTGCGCAGGGTCTGGTGGCAGCCTTCTCCTCCCACGAAGACGATCGCGAGCCGGGTGTACGGGTCGTCGCACAGGTAGCGGACGTATTCCAGCAGAACCGCTCAGCCACTGCGCCTCGTCCAGGACGAGGGTGCGGGGGTGGGCGGCGAGTTCGGTCTTGAGGAGTTGGTCGAACTCGCCGGCGTAGCGCGGGGGTTGGCCCGTGAGTTCCAGGGCGGCGTGCAGTTCCTGGCGCACCGTGCGGAGGGTGGGGCGGGTGTGGAAGGTGATGCGGCGGATGTCCTGGTCCGGTTCGAGCAGGCAGCTGGTGACCGCCATGGTCTTGCCGAGGCCGGTTCCGCCGTGGATGCAGGTCATGGCGCGGGCGGCGATGGTGTCGGCGGGGTTCTCCCGGGCGGTGAGCAGGGCTCGGGTGGTCACCAGACGTGCGTCGGGGAGCGCGACGTAATGGTCGGTGGGTGCGGGTGGGAGGTGGTGGGTCATCGGGGGTCCTCGCGGGCGAAGAGCGGTTCGGGTGCGGTGGGTTCGGCTGGCCTGACGGGTCTGGTGGCCGTCTTCAGGGCGTCGGGGGTGGGGGTGGGGGGCCTGCCATGCCTCGAGCGGAGTGCGGCCGTGGAGGCTGTCCGGGTGGTGTTCGGTGTTCCACCAGTGCGCCCAGGCCAGGAGTTCGGTGGTGAAGTCGCGGAAGGACAGCGCGGGGCCTGTGAGTGTGCGGTCGGGTCGTCGGCGGGGTTGTTTGGGGGTGTGGCCGGGCAGGGCGGCGAACAGCATCCGCTCCACGCAGCGGTTGAGGTTCTCGATGCCGCCCTTCAGGTGCGGGGTGTAGGGCGGGAGGACGGTGATGTCGGCGTCCAGGGCGGTGAGCGCGGTGGTCACGGTGCGGGAGAGGAAGTCCCTGCCGCGGTCGAACCGCACCTGTTCGGGCAGGCCTCCGAAGGGTCCGTACGGGTCGGTGCGCACGATCGCGGAGCGCAACGCGGCCAGGACCGAGGCCCGCGTCGGGTAGCCGGGGGTGACGGCGACGCCGGTGATCGCCTTGGTCGCGCAGTCGATGAACCAGGTGATGTACGGATGGACGAGGTCGCCGTCGGCGGTCACGCGCAGGGAGTCTTGGACGTGGTCGGCCTCCCAGGTGTGGTTGCGCCAGGTCCGGGGGCGCTTGGCGAACACGTCCAGGGCCCGGGCGGCTTCGGGGCCCTTGCGGTGGCCGATCCGCTCCCCCGCGGTCAGGTCCCGGCGGAGTGCGCGCAGGAACGTAGACAGCGACGGGGTTGGAATCAGCAACCGGGTCGGCGGCCAGCGGTGCGCCGCCCGGGAGCGGTGCGCCGCCCGGGCGGGACGGTGGTGAGGCGGGGTCGCCGGTCGGCGTGCCCGACCTGGTGGCCGTATGGGCGCGGGCGACGAGTTCGCGGTGGACCGCGGAGGCGTTGCCGCGCCAATAGGCCAGCAGTACCCGAATGTCCGGGGTGATCTCGAACCGGTCGCCGCGGCGGGCTCCCGGGTGGGCGGCGGTGTCGGGTGTGGCGGTGTCGGCCAGCCAGCGCCATACGGTGCGCTCCGACACCCCCAGGCATTGCGCCGTCGTACGGACGTGGCCGGTGGTGAGCTCACGCCGGGAACGCAGGCCCAGAAGGTTTCTCACGGCCGGCGCCCGCAATGCCGTCCGCGAAACGGCGTCGAGGCCTGGTGAGGCGGCGGGGGCGAGGCGGGTCTCGTCGGCCTGCCGGTGGGTGTCGTCCGGGCGCATGGTTCGTCCTTCGATCGCGGATGGCGGTACGCGGCGCGGCGGGTCGTCACATGGGCGGACCGAGTCGGGAGCAGGCCCAGGTCAGCAGGGCGTGGTCCACGTACTTGCCGGGTTTGCGGTGGCGGACGGCATACAGATGGGACGTGATCTTCGCCCAGGTACGGAAGTTCCCCCGCGCGCACGTCTGGTCCGCATGAGCCACGTCCTCGTCGGCAACGCCATCCCACAGCGGATGGAACAGGCGCAGCACACCGGGGACTTGAGGCGCGTCCAGACGTGGCACCTGTTGCCAGGTCAGGATCCGGGAGGCCGGCGCGGGGGCCCGGGCGAGGGTGCGCTCCGCTCCGGCTCCGCACAACACCAACGACGTCCGGGTGGTAGGCGCGTCGACCAGCAGGCGCAGGTAGTCCAGTTCGGGGGCGGCGATGCGTTGGACGTCGTCGATCACGAGCACGCCCGGGGGTTCGAGGGCGTCCAGGAGTGCGCGGTCGGCCGCGTTGGTGCGGTTCGTCAGGTGGGCGGCGGGCAGGCCGAACGCGGTGAGCAGCGCGGCGCGCAGTTGGGGCAGCGCGGGTTTGACCGCCACCTGCGCTCGATGGACCGGGACCCGCCTGGGCAGCAGACGCAGCGCCTGGTGAACGGCGACCGTCTTGCCGTGTCCGGTGTCGCCGTACACGCACACGACCCCGTGGGCGGCGACCGTGTGGGCGAGCGCTTGGGCCACCGCGCCGAGTTGGCGTGTCGACACCGGGTGCGCGCCGGGCGCATACAGGCGCACACCATCACCCGGAGGTGCCGACCGCGCGATCGGATCGGTCCCCCGGGCGGCTTCGGCGGCCGGGACCGGCGGCGTGGGCCGGCCCTGTTCGTCCACCGTCCCCGGCAGGGCCAAGTCGGCCAACGCGCGGTCGTAGCCGTCCGCGGGCGACCCGTGGATCGGACGCGCGATCCGAAGCACACGTTGCGAGGAGAGGTCACGACGGTGCCGCGTGATAGAGCGTCGCCGGCGACACGACCCGGGGCTGCGAGGGGGTTTCGCTTTCGGTGTCCCTGTCGGCTCCGGCGCGCATCCGGCGGTGCAACGCCCTCACGTTCGGGCCCAGGTCCGTCAGACACGTCCAGAGAGCGTCGCCGGCGTGAAGCGGTCACGTCCCGGCGGCACCCGCAATGCCCGACCCGCGCGCCGCCGCCGAGCCGCCGCCACACGGTGCGCTCGGACACACCCACCGCCTCGGCGGCGACCGCCACATGCGCGCGGGGGACACCACCCGCTTCCGCCACCGCGAGCAGACGCCGCACCACCAGCGGCCGCAACACTGCCGCCGTACCCGAGGAACCCGCAACAGGATGTACCGAAACCGAAGGAACGACTCCTCGCCATGACAGCCGGCACACCCGCACCACGGGAGCCCTGACACAGGAACGGGCAACCCCCGCGACAGAACAACCCGCTTGTGTCAGGCACCCGACGTCAGTCGATGGTCACCCCCGTGACATTCGAAACGATCACACACGTCCACACCCCGACCAGCACACGAACACCCACACGACACCCGCACCCCACTGACGACCAACCACCGCCACCACAACGCACACTCACAGAACCCACCTCGCGTGAACCGCCAGGTGTCAGGCCGCGATAGTCGTTGGTGTGCGCCTGTTTTTCGCGAACCGCCCAGACCCGCCACCCCCGCGACACCCGCCCACCCCACACCCGCCCACCGCGCCGCCGCCCCCACCGCCCTCGTCTCCCACAACCACGCCCGCCCCCGACACCGACCTGGCCCTCCTCACCGCCATCGCCGCCGGCCACCAGGAGGCCCTGCACCTTCTCCACGCCCGCCACGCCCCCTGGCTACGTGCCCGTCTCGCAAGGCGCTGCGCCGACCCTGACCTGGTCGACGACGCCATCCAGGACACCTTGGTCGCGGTCTGGCGCGGAGCGAAACGCTTCGACCCGGCCGGCGGCGAACCCGCCGCGTGGATCTGGACCATCGGCGTCCGCCGGCTGATCTCGCTGCTGCGTGTGCGCCGCATACCCGTCGTCGAACTCGACTCCGACCACGCAACCACCGCCTCTGCCGAGGACCTGGTCCTGCTTTCCATCGAACACACCGACGTCGGCGACGCGATCGCCCGCCTGTCCCCCGAGTTGCGCGCGGTGATCGAGGCCACCGTGCTCGACGGGCTCAGCACCGGGGAGGCCGCCCGGCTGCTCGGGATACCCCAAGGCACCGTCAAGACCAGGGCGATGCGCGCCCGGGCCCGGCTGAGGGAGTTGCTCACGTGAGGACCTGGCACATCCCCGAACCGCTGCTGACCCACTACCTGACCGGCGCACTGCCCGTTCCGTACGTGATGTCGGTCGAAGCCCACCTGGCCTCGTGCCCGACGTGCCGCGCGAGCATCCCGGCCGACCCGACCTGGCTGGCCCGCTCGTGGGCCGGCATCGACGCCGCGATCGACCGACCGCCGTGGCCCGAACGCGCGCTGGCCCGACTCGGGATACGTCCCCACGTCGCCCGGCTGCTGACCGCCACCCCCGCGCTCACCCGCGCCTGGCTGCTCGCGGTGGTCGCCGTACTGGCCTTCGGCACCGCCGCCGCGAACCTGGCCGGCGACACCCCCGGCGTCCTGCTCGCGTTCCTGGTCGGCGCCCCCGTACTGCCGCTCGCCGGCATCGCGTTGGCCTACGGGCCGGGTGTGGACCGGGCGTACGAGTTGCAGGCGGCCACCCCGCAGGCCGGCTCCCGGCTGCTCCTGCTGCGCGCCGGTGCGGTCCTGATCACCGCCACCGCGCTCACCGGCTTGGCCGCCCCCTTCCTGCCCGGCCCGCCGGGCCTGGGCGCGGCCTGGTTGTTGCCCGCCCTCGCGCTGACCCTGGCGTGCCTGGCCGCGGGCAGTACCCGGGTCCGGCTCCCGGTCGCCGCGAGCCTGCTCACCCTCACCTGGGTCGTGGTGGTGCTCGCCACCCAACAGGTGGACCGCTACCTGCTGTTCGACCCCGGCGCCCAGGCCGGCTGGGCCTGCGCGATACCACTGTTGGCCCTCCTCGTGTACGCCCGTCGGCGACGCCTGGACCCCGGCACGTACGCCTCAAGGAGACTGCGATGAGCACGACCGTGCGCGTGAGCGCGTTGACCAAGAGGTACGGATCGCGGGACGTGCTGGCCGGACTCGATCTCGCCCTGGGTGTCGGGGTGACCGGGCTGCTCGGGCCCAACGGCGCGGGCAAGACCACGCTGATCCGCTGCCTGGCCACCACCCTCGCGCCGGACTCCGGGTCGATCGAGGCCCTCGGCCTGGACCCGACGTCCGGCACCGAACGCACCGCACTGCGCCGCCG
The DNA here is from genome assembly GCF_055557415.1 of Embleya sp. L77. NCBI lineage: Bacteria > Bacillati > Actinomycetota > Actinomycetes > Kitasatosporales > Streptomycetaceae > Embleya > Embleya sp. L77. The sequence goes on along the minus strand of NZ_CM145709.1, from coordinate 6,833,083 downwards.
ACTCGGCTATCTGCCGCAGAACCCGGGCTTCTATCCGCACTTCACCGCGTTCGACCTGGTCGACTACGTCGCGGTGCTCAAGGACCTGACGGACCGTCGGGAACGCCGGCAGGAGGTACGCCGAGTGCTGGCCGAGGTGGACCTGGCGGATCGGGCCGATACGAAGGTGCGCAAGCTCTCGGGTGGCATGAAACAGCGCCTGGCACTGGCCCAGGCACTGCTCGGCGCGCCTGAGTTGCTCATCCTGGACGAGCCGACCGTGGGGCTGGATCCCGAGCAGCGCATGCGTTTCCGATCGCTGATCTCGCGGCTGGGCGAGCGGCTCACCGTGGTGTTGTCCACGCATCAGACCGAGGATGTGGCGGCGCTGTGCGAGCGGGTGATCGTGCTGGCGGCCGGCCGGGTGGTGTTCACCGGGACGCCCGCCCGGCTCGCGGCCTCGGCGACGGATCGGGTCTGGCTCACCGCCGAGCGCCCACCGGACGGACGCTACTGGCGCACGGCGGACGGGCGGTATCGGGTACTGGGCGATCCCCCTCCGGGCGGCCTGCCGAGCGAACCCTCGGTCGAGGACGGCTACCTGCTGCACCTGGACGCGGTCGACCCGGCGACGGCGTCGGCATGACGCTGTTTTGGCTGGAGGCCCGCCGACTGCTGGCCAATCCGCTGCTGTGGTCGACGGCCGCGGCGGCGGTGGCGCTGCAACTGAACGACGTTTGGGATCGGGCGCCGGATCTGACCGTCGAGCCGGTGCAACTGGCCGGATACGGCCTGCTCGTCGCGGCCGGGCTCCTGATCGCGACCAACGCGGCGGCGGCGCGCGACCGACGGCACGGTACGGCCGAGGCGTTCGGCGCGCTGCCCGAGAGTGCGGAGGCCCGCACCCACGCGGTCGCATCGGCCGGGATCGTGGTCGCGCTGCTGCTCGCCGTGCCGGTGATCGCGGTGTATCCGGCCGTCCGGTACGCCCAGGGCCACGTCGCCGGACGCCTGGATCCGTTCGAGCCACTCGCGTTCGTCGCGGCGCTCGCGCTGGCCGCGGTGCTGGGCGTGGCGCTCGCGCGCTGGTTGCCGTCGCTGATCAGCACGCCGATCGTGATCGTCGTCGTCGCCATGGCGACCCTGCTCAATCGAAATCGGCCCGAGTTGGGCTTCGGCGCGTTCGGCGGCTGGTTCCTGCCGATCGTGCTGCGCCAGCGACCGGACTGGCCGAGCCGGCCGGCCGCGCTGCACGTGGTCTACCTGGTGGCCTGTGTGCTGCTGTGTTACGCGGCGGCGCTGCTCCGGCACCGGCTCCGGCCGATCCGGCTGGGACTGCTCGGCCTGGCGCTGGCGGTCGCCGTACCGGCGGGCGCGGTGGCCACGGTACGGGCCAAGGATCCGTCCACGATCCCGCCCGGGCCGGGGCCGCGGCCCGGACCGGCGGCGGTCGATCACCGGGTGCGGGCGCACTGGTTCGGGCCCGACGCACAACGCTGCGAGGTGCACGACGGCGTGACGTACTGCGCGTTCCGCGACTACGTCGCGTGGATCCCACTATGGGCGGACGCCGTCCGTCCGGTCGCCGCGGCCCTGCCGCCGACCGCACGCGCTCGGGTACCGCAGGTGCACCAGGTGACCGGGACCTGGTCGTGGTACGTGGACTGGCCCGCGCACTCGGTACGCACCGGCCTGATCTGGGAGCGCAGTCCCGCGTACCGCACGCTGCTCGCGGGCGGTTTCGCGGCCGAGGTCACCGGCCTGGGCACCGAGGGCTGCGACGCTCGCGGCCAGGCGCGCACGGTACTCGCGTTGTGGTTGCTGGGCCGAGGCGGCTATCCGATCGAGCCGAAGCCGGTCGCCATCGACCTGATCCCGGAGTGGACGCTGGGTAGCCCCAACCCGCTCGGCCCCACCTATGGACCGGCGGAGGTCGGCTACGCCCGCCGGCTGCTGGCCGACCCGGGGGCCGGCGACCGGATCGCAGCGAACTGGGACACGCTGCTGAAGGCCCCCCTGCCCGAGGCGCTGCGCCTGCTCGGCCTGCCGGCGGACATCACGATCACCCCCGCGCAGGACCACCCGTGCACATGACCGACCCATCCGCCCGGCGCCCCGGCGCGAACACCACCGGGCGGACGGACCGGGCCCGCCGCACCGCCGTCCCCGAGCGCCGGCTCCCGGCTTCCGACGCCGGCCCACGCATGGATGCCACCGCAAGCGCGGCTCCCGGTGCCGCGCCCGCCCGGAACCCACCGATACGGCCCACGCAACCGCGCCCCGCCCGCATGCCCCCGACGATCCCGGAGCAACCATGCACACGACTCCCGTGCCGCCTCGATCCCCCGGCCGCCCGATCGCGTCGCTGCGGGTGGCTCGGGCCCTGCTGCCCGCCCTGTTCCAGGCCATCGACTGGATCCCGTTCGCAGCCGTCATCCCGATCACCGTCACACTCACCGCGCTCGGCGCGCCCGCCCCGGAGGAGGCGGTGACGTGCCTGCGGGTCGCGGCCGTACTGCTGGGCGCCGCCGCGGCATTCGCCCTGATCGACCCGATGGAACCGAGCACGGCCGCGCTGCCCGTCCCGCGCGCCCTGCGACAGGGCCTGCGCACGCTCATCGCCCTGCTCCCGGTCGCGCTCACCTGGGCGGTGATCGCGACCGTCACAACACTGCGCTCGCACACGTCGCTCCCCTGGTCCGGCATCACCCTCGAAGCCGCCGTATTGACGACCACCGCCCTGGCCGCCGCCGCACTCGCGGTCCACCGAGTCACGGGCAAACCGGCCGCCGGCGTCGCCACCGCAGCACTCCTGGCCCTGATCGCCGCCACCCTCCCCCTCACCGGCACCGCCTGGCCCTGGCCCGCACCCCACTCCCCCACCTGGCCCGAAACCCACCGAGCATGGGCCCTCGCCTTCCCCGTCCCCCTGCTCCTCCTCCACCGAGCCAACCGACACCCCTACCGCCGCACCACCTGAACCCGTCACGAATTCCGCCGTTCCCAACCCACGCCCGGCAACTCTCGCGATAGAGGTGGCGAGCGGGCCAACACGACCGTTGCCCGCCCGTTACTGAGGTTTTCGTTGTGATGTCGTGGACGTTTGAAGATCCCTGCGCTATGCCGTGGATATGCGGTATGCGCAGGGTGGTGGGTTGACTTCCAAGGAGCGGGCGGCGCGGGAGCGGTTGCGCTTGGATGCCGCCGATCGGTTCAAGCGCGGTGGGTCCAACGCGGTGATCGCGTCCGAGTTACGGGTGGCGCTTCGGTCGGTGGAGCGGTGGCGTCGGGCCTGGCGCGAGGCGGGTGTTCAGGGTCTGCGGTCCGCGGGTCTCGCGTCGCTCCCGAAACTGGATTCTTCGCAAGTGGCGGCGCTGGAAAGGGAGTTGGACAAGGGTCCGGTGGCCCATGGTTGGGAGGATCAGCGCTGGACGTGATGCGGGTGAAGGCGGTGATCCGACGCCGTTTCGGGGTGACGTACTCGATCCACGGGGTGTGGGATCTGCTGCGGCGGGCCGGGTGGTCGTGTCAACGGCCGGCTCGGCGGGCGGTGGAGCGTGACGAGGACGCGGTGCGGGGTTGGGTGCGGGAGACGTGGCCGTCGGTGGAAGCACCGCGGCGGCGCTCGACGCGTGGATCGTCTTCGAGGACGAGGCCGGGATGTCGATGACGCCGCCGCACGCACGCACCTGGGGACGACGCGGGACCACGCCGGTGGTGCGGGTGCGCGGCGCCTCCCGCGGCCGGGTCTCCATCGCCGCTTTGGCCTGCTACAAACCGGGCGGACGCCCCCGTCTGATCTACCGACCCCGCCTTCACACCCGCCGCAAAGGCGAGCGGAGGAGCTTCGCGTGGACGGACTACCGCGACCTCGTCGTGCGCGCGCACCTGCAACTCGGAGGCCCCATCGTCCTGATATAGGACAACCTCAACACCCATCTGGCCTCCGGGATGCGGGAGTACGCCGCCGACCACGACTGGCTGACGATCCGACAGTTGCCGAGCTACGCACCGGACCTGAACCCAATGGAGGGGATCTGGTCCCTGGTCCGTCGAGGCTTCACCGGCAACGTCGCGTTCACCGACTCCGACCACTTGGTCCGCACGATCCGACACGCCCTCCGCCACATCCAACGACGTCCTCACCTCATCGACGAGTGCCTCGCCGAAACCGGCCTCACCATCCGACCCAGGAAGTGAAAACCAACCCACCGACATCACGACGAAAACCTCAGTAACCCCGCCCGCGACCCGAAACGCACACCACGCCGGGACACCACCGCCGCCTCGCCACCTACCACCCGCCAACGCACCGCCGACCGGATCGGCAGCCCTCCCGCCTCATCCGCCAAGCCGCCATCACCGCGATCGACGACGGCATCGAACACATCACCAAAACCAGCCTCGACGCGATCCGCCTCGACCACACCGCCGAAACCCGACACCGCCCCGACACCGCCCCGACACCACCGGTCCCCGCACACCCCGGCGGTAGACCGCCGCCCCACCTCTACGACCCAGATCAGAACGCTGTGACCAGCACAAACACGCTCCGGGCCTTTACTGAGGCAGGGCCTGGGTCGGGCCGTGGAGACCCGCGTCGCCGCCCATCGCGACTGCCTGCGCAACCCGACGCCCAGCGGCCTCCTGCCGCAGGACACCCGACCGGCTTCCGGTCGGCCGCAGAACGACGCGGCGCCCGTCGGCCGACGGGCCGAGCGCAAGAAGGCAGCACACGCCCTGGTCCACGGGATGCTCGCCCAGGGTCACTCACGCCGGGCGATCGCCCGGCACCTGGGCTGGGGTCTCAACACCGTCCTCCGGTACGCGAACGCCTCACGCTGGCAGGAGACCATCCGCGAGAACCGGCCCCGGCCCAGCAGACTGGACCCCTACAAGCCCTACCTGGAACGACGCTTCGCCGAGGGATGCACCAGCGTCACCCAACTCCACGGCGAACTGGTCGCCGAGCAAGCTCCCGTCACCTACGGCATGGTCCGCGCCCACATCGCCACCTTGCGCGGGCCTCCGGCCGCCGCACCGCCACGGCCGCCGACGGTACGGCAGGTAACCGGCTGGCTCACCCGACATCCCACGACCCTGACCGAGGAAGACCGGGCCGGTCTGAAGGACGTCCTGGCCCGCTGCCCCGAACTGGACACGGCAGCCGGCCACGTCCGCGACTTCGGCGAGATACTCAGCGACCGCCTCGGTGCCACGCTCCCCACCTGGAGCGACGCCGTCGACGCCAGCCAGTTGTCCGGGCTCACCGGCTTCGCACTGCACCTACTCCGAGACCTCGACGCCGTGACCGCCGGCCTCACCCTGGACTGGAGCTCGGGCAGCATCGAGGGCGCCGTCAACCGCATCAAGAAGATCAAGCGGCAGCTCAACGGCCGAGCCGGATTCGATCTACTTCGCAAGATGATCCTGCTCCAGTGACCCGCTCAGTCCAGCAGCGGGGCAGCAGTCCGTCGGTACCCACGACGAGCGAGATGGGTGCCTGCCGGGCAGCGAGTCGGGTTCTGGCAGGCTGACCAAGTGAGCGGGAATGTAGAGGCGTCCGGCGACCGGTTTCGAGATCGACGCGAACGCAAGTACGGATATGACTTCCTCGATGAGGTTCTGGTGCACTGTCCTCGGTGTGATGGGTGCGCCACTGTCACGCCCCACCCCGAGATCCCGGCAGATGAGAAGGTTGCCGGCTACGGGAGCCCGGATCCCCATCGGCGGCTGCGGTGCACGGGGTGCGGCTTCTTCAAGGATCGGAAGGTCGACTCTGCTGTCGTGGGCAGCCCTGTCGATCCTTACTTCCAGCAACCGGTGTGGTTGCAGACGAGCTGCTGTGGACACGTCCTGTGGGCCTATAACGTGCGTCATCTCGATCTGCTGGAGGCCTACGTGGGGGGCCAAGCTTCGTGAGCGCGGAGAGCTTGTGCCTTGGGCCCCGATGAGTCTGGTCGAACGGCTTCCCACCTGGTTGAAAGTCGCGAAGAACCGGACCGAGGTTTTGCGGACGATCAGGCGCTTGCGTTCCACACTGCCTGCTGGTGGGTGATCGAACGCGCGGTGGCCACAGCTCAGGCACGGCCGACGGGCTTCCATGCCAGAATGCAGGGGCCAGTCTCACCCGTTCGATGACGAGTCAGCGCACGTGAAGCGATCTGGACACCCTCCGTGACCACTCCCCAGGATCTGTGCCAGAACCCACGACACGTGAACAAAGCCAAGCAGCACGTGGTCGGGACGCAGCAGGCGCTGTCGGAGGTCGGCGATGGCGCCGGGTCCGATGCGTTTCCTCGGCAATGTGGTCGGCAGGTCCTGCACCGCCAGTTGTTCGGCCCATCGAGGCCCAGGCGACCCTGCATCGCCTCGCGGGTACGGCGCACGAGTTCGCGGACGCACCACCCGGGTTCAGGTCGTCGACATACGGATGCGGTGCACACCTTGGACGACGTCAAAGCAAGCCCGGGCGACGTCCAGGGCGAGTTCGGCCCAGGATTCGGGGGTGTGACCAGAATGCTTCGCCGGAAGGACCTGCGCTGGAGAACCCGCAGACGCATTGCGCCCCCACCGGGCCCGGCTGCCGACACGCATCTCGACTGCACCGACTGCCGCACACCATGCGGCCGAGCACGAGCCGGCCGACCGGCGGATCGGTACACCCGGGCGGCGCGTACTCCATGGCCGCCGCGCTTACGCCGGGTAGGGAGCGGCCTCGCGTGCGGCGCGGAGTGCGCCCGCCCACCAGGACAGCTGGTCGAGGAGGGTCTTGGCGTACCCCGGCGCGGCGGCGTCCAACGGCCGGCCGTCCTGCCACGCGGTGAAGTAGTTCGGGAAGGCGAGGCCGTCGCGCACGGTGACCGCGTGCAACTCGGTCAACACGTTCTCCAGGTGCAGGACCGCGTGCCGCCCGCCCGCCGCGCCGCCGTAGCTGACGAAGGCGACGGGCTTGGCTGTCCACTGCGTGAAGTGCCAGTCGATGGCCGCCTTCAACGAGGCGGGGTAGCTGTGGTTGTACTCGGGCGTCACCACGATGAACGCGTCGGCGTCCTCCAGCGCCGACGTCAGCGCCGCCATCCCGGCCGGGCGGGGGTAGTCGTCGCCCGCGTACTTCGGGGACGCGGCGGGCAGCGCCAGCGGGATGTCGATCTCGGCCAGATCGACGACGTCCACCTCGAAGCCGCCGTGGGCGGCGGCCTGTTCGGCGACCCACGAGGCCACCACCGGGCCGAACCTTCCGTCCCGAACGCTTCCGACGATGATCAGCAACCTGTGCTCGGTGTTCTCCATGCCCACCACGATCACGTGGCATCGGGACGGCAACCAGACCGCGCTCAGGCCGGCCCCCGCAGGGCCTGCCTGAGCACTCCACAGCCCGCCGACACCGTCGTACGCTCGCCTCATGGGTACGCCGTTGGGAGACTTCATCCGCGCGAAGCGGGACAGCATCCAGCCGGAATCGCTGGGACTGCCGGATCATGGACGCCGCCGTGCACCGGGTCTGCGCCGCTCGGACCTCGCCGCGCGCGCGGGCATCAGCGTGGAATACCTGACCCGCATCGAACAGGGCCGGGACCGCAATCCCTCCACGCCGATCGTGCACGCGCTCGCCGACGCGCTGAGCCTGGATCCGGCGGAGCGCGAGCACCTGCGCTACCTCACGAAGATCACCGGCGGTGAATGCCCGTCGCACACCCGGCCCGCGCCGCCGAACCGGGCGGTGCGACCGTCGGTCCTGGAGACGCTGCGTCTGCTCGACCCGGGGATCGCACTGGTGACGAACCGGCTCGGCGACGTCCTCGCCCACACCGACGGCTTCGCGGCAATGGCCGACGGAACGGGGCTTCTCGACGCCGAGGCCCCCAACCTCACCCGCTACGTCTTCACCGACCCGCGCGCCCGCGAGTTCTTCGCGGACTGGAACGACGTCGCGGACGAGCAGGCCTTCGACCTGTGGCTCGGGCCGGGCATCGAGAACACCGCGTGGCTCACCGCGGAACTCGCGCCCGTGGCAGGCCCGGACTTCACCCGCCGCTTCAACAGGCACGTGGTGCCGCAACGCGGCACGCTCCGCCTGAACCATCCCGCGGGGTGCGCCTTGCGGTTGCTCCGGGAGACCCTCGAACTGCCGTCGGACGCACAACAACTGGTGGTCCTGCTGCCCGCGGACGAGGCCACGGCGCAGGCTCTCGAAGAACTCCGCCACGGGCGGAGCGGTCGGCTCCGGGTCGTCTCGTGATGTTGTCGACCCATGGCAGGATGTCGCCAGCCCATGGCGGGACCGCGCGGGTCCTGTCTCCTTTCTCTCGGGTCGCGTCCTTCGCCTTGACCGGGCCCTCGGTCGACGCCCTCACCAGCGGGGGGCGAAGGCTGTGGGGACGAGCCGGCTCCCCGGGACGGACGGGCCGGCGTGAACGAGCGGGCCACAGTGGACAGGTTTCCGTCGGCCCACGACTTCTCGGGTCGGGTAGGCGAAGATCAGGGATTGTGGCGTCCTGGCTTCCTCGGGTGGTCTCGGTCGTCGTCCTCGTCCCGGCCACGGGAACCGGCAGGGGCAGCGGTACCGTCACCGGGGATTCGGGCAACTGCGGCGTTGGCAATACGCGTTGCGGCTTGGGGACCGGTGCCGTCGGTTCAGGGGAAATCCTCGGGCGGATCCACGGGTTGGGAGGAGACAGGGTCCGGAGCGGTTCGCCGGCCGCGGCCAAGAGATATGCGTTGTTGTGCGGGACGTATCCCGACCTCCCGAAACGTTCAAGCTCGGTGACCCGCATGCAGTGCAGGAAATCGTTCGGAAAGCGGGGCCGGTCGTCGGCACTTCGACCCGGGTCCCACATCGCTCGGGGGAATTCACCGACGAGTTGGGGATGTTCGCCGATCAGCGCCGGGTGGCACTCGGGGACAGCCCACCTACCGCAGAACCACCCCCATCGTTCGTTGATCCCCCCGAGCAGCGTGGACGCGGTGTCGTCCGCGCCGCCGCCAAGCACCGTGGTGTGGTCGATGGGCCCGGACGATGTCCGCGTCGATCCGTAAGCGGTGACACCTGAATGCTCGGCTGCGAGGCGGCGCCGACCACGGGCCATTCGGCGCGAACCTGACCGACATCGTCAGCCGCCTCGGACACCACCGGCTCGAACACTCCACCGCGGCACCGCGATCGGGCGGTGGGTCGCCCGGCAGCGGTCCGGCTGGGACACGTGGGGCCATGAGCAGTTCGAGCGCCTGATCGAGCTCGGGCTGACCCCACCCGGGACGGCCGAACCGGCGCGCACGGCGCAGCAGGTGAGCGAGGTGGTCGAGCCGGAGGGGCTCAAGCCCAAGCGGAGTCGGGAGCCAGGCCTTCGAGATCGCGCTCAGTGCTGCGGACGCCTACCGGGAGCGGGTCGGGCATCTCGAAATCCTCGTAGGCACGTTGAGACCGTGACGGCGTTCGACGGATGGCGTGAAGAGGTTCGGCTCGGGGTGGATCACCACCACCAGGAACCGAGGGCCGAAGCTGCCAACCGAGCGGATCGCCGCGCTGGACGCGCTCGGCATGCGATGGACATGGGATCGGATTGTCGGATCCGGAGTGAGGTCGGTGGCCGGCGGCGAAACTGTCGCCAATCCGGTCGATCTGCAGTACCGCACGGTAACGGCGCCCAACGCCAACCCGAGTGGTTTCGTCGGGCACCGTTACGGCGTGATTATCCGGTGCCTGGATTCTCCGTTCCGGAGTTCGGCTTGGTGGGGTCGGAATCGGAATTCGAGACGGCTTTGGGTACCAGACCCCATTTTTTCTTGCCGCCTGACCAGACTACCTTCTCCTGAACCTTGATCCCGGTGGAATTGGGACCGGAGAGCGCGGTGATGTTCACGGTGTACATTTCTACGAAATCACCGTTGTTCCACGCATAGGAGACGTCGTGCCACTGCTGGGCGCCGTATTCCTTCATGCGAAATGCGGCATCCCTCTCCGGGTCGGAGGTGTCGAGATAGGCAGCGAGTTTCGATACATCGCCGTTGTTGAGTAATGCGACGTATCGGTCCAGGTACTTTCGTAACTCGCCTTCGTCCGGGTCGGACCCGGCGCCTGCGGAACCGGCGCCTCCGCCTGCGCAGCCGCTCAGCAGCGCGGAGAGGAGAACTCCGAGGAACAGGATCGAGGTTGCCCATGATCTGACAACAGTGGTCCGAGCGTTCAACTGTGCCTCTCAGGGATCAGGTACGGTGCGCGTAGAACCAAGCTTCGGGATTCGCAGTGACCATCTCTCCCACGTTCACGTACGAGCGGTCGTTGGAGTAGTAGGCCAGGATCAGCGCACCGTTGTACGAGTCGAACCCGTGAACCATCATCGTGTGGTCGATTTGACCGTTGCGGTCCCAGTCTGCCTGAAGGACGTCTCCCCGCCCATGTCGTACACGTTGTACAGGACGTCCGCACGGCTCCTGGCGAACCAGCAGAAGGACTCCGCGTTGATCCAGGACGCGGATTGGTTCGACCAGGTGTACCACCAACTCCCGTGCCCATGAGGATCGTACGGGTCGTTGATGTCACCCCAGCCGCCGTAACGCAAGGCCTGGCTCACGAAGTTGGTGCCAGTCCGACGACCAGGACCGGTAGTCCGGGTTGAGTTGTGCGCGTAGTGCTCGGCGTGCCACGCCATCGCCAGGTAGTCGTATCCACCGGCAAGCGACTGCACGTCGGTGGACCGTACAGGCTCGGCCTTGGTGGATTGACGGGAGAACGGCACGGCCACGGCGGACGAGGTCGGCTTTCCCGGGGGGACGTCAAGGCCGCACCGGGTGCGGGTTTCGCAGCGTTGTCCGCCAGGGTCGAGATGTCCGTCGAAAGACGCTGCTCGGACCGCAGTTCCCACACGTCCTTCGTCTTTGCGAACACGAGCGAGACAGTGGCCAGGATCCCGAGATCCGACCGAGGGCAACCGGTCAGCCCGGCGACGTGAAGCGTTTCAGGAGGCGATTGCGTTGATGGGCGCCGAGGCCACCGACGCGACGACTCTCGGAGATCTCCACTTCGGCGAGGAGCTGGTCGACGCGCACCTTCCCGATGTCGGGGAGGGGTTCGGGCCGGGAACTTGCGGACCGCCCGGGAGTCGGCGTCCAGCACCTCGCGCAAGGACGGGCGGCCGCGCTTGAGTGCCTCCTTCACCTCGGCTCGTTCCTTGCGCGCGGCGGCCGCCTCGACTGCGGCCCGGCGTTGTTCGGGGCTGAGTGGGGGCACAGCCATGGGGTCTCCTCGCGTCGGTTGCCGGGACGGCGCATCTCGGATGCGCGTCCAGGGTCTTGAACAGCGGCTTTACGGGGGACGACGGGGCCCTCGGCCCCGATGATCGATGCCCGTGGCAGGCGCGCGACGTTTCATGCCCGGCCATGCGCCGGGACCCGGCCATCGGCCCCGCCCTCCGGGGGTCCGCGCCGAACATGGCAAGGATGCGGGCGTCTGCTCGCGGAGCCCGTCGGTGTGGTGTGACTAGTGAGTCCAACGTGTCCGTCGGGTTCGCCGAACCACACATGTTGCGTGGCGCGTTCGCCGGTCACGACGACGGTGAGGCCGAAGCCTTCGGCTTCCGGTCTGCCATGGTGACGCCACCACCGGAACGCGTCCAGGAACTCGGTGGCGAGGTTGTCGGGGCCTCGGGTGATCGTGGTCGTCTCGGTGTTCTCGCCGAAGCCGATCAGTGCGCAGGACAGTCCTTCGGGCCCCTGACGGTACGGGTACAGCGTCCTGCCGCCGGGGGTGAGTTCGAGTGGTGGCGGGTGGCGGGGCGGGACGCGGTCGTCTTTCCGGAGGTGGTGACGGTGGCGGACGCGTTGCTGGATCCGGGCATGGTGGAGCGGTTGTGGCTCGACAGTGGTGTCGGGCGGCCTCGGTGTTGCGGGTGGACGGGGCGTTTTGCCGCGAGCTCGGGATACGGGTCGGGCGGGCGTGGTTGGGGCCGGTGATCGGCATCGAGGACTACGAGCGGGAACACCCCGAGCGGGTGCTCTCGCCGACTCGCCGGTGGACAAGGTCGCCGCCGGGGCGCTGGCCGCCGGGGACGTGGCGCACTCGGTGCCGATGCTCAGCATCGCGAACGTGTTCGACCCGGACGGGCTCGCCGCCCGGGGCGCCTCGCTCGAACAGCGCCTGGGCCGCCCGGTCGGGGCGTTCTCGCTTGAGCCGAGGCTCGACGGCCTCGCCGTTTCGGCCCTGTACCGCAACGGCCGCCTGGAACGGTTGGTCACGCGCGGCGACGGCGCCGCCGGTGAGGACGTGTCCCACGCGAGGGGACGATCGAGGGGCTTCCGCAGCGGCTGGCGGAGCGGTGTTGATCGAGGTGAGCGGAGAAGTGCTGCTGAGCGCCGCTCAGTTCGAGGTCGCCAACGAGATCCGTCTCGCGCACGGGGCGACCGTGTTCTCCAACCCGCGCAGCGGCGCGGCGGGACGTTGCGGGCCAGGGACCGGCCGTACGTGATCCCAATGACGTTCTTCGCCTACGTCGGCATGCCCGTGTCGGGCGACGAAAGTGCGATGTCGGTTGTTCCTGCGTGGCGCCGCGCATTCCGAGGTGATGGCGACCTTCGGGGATCTGGGCGTCAACACCACCGGACACACCCGCCGGGCTGCGGGTGTGCCCCACCTTGGTGGAGGTGCAGGAGGCCGTCGACGCGATCGCGGCCATGCGGGCCGAGTTGCCATTCGGGATCGACGGCGTGGTGATCAAGGCCGACGCCGCCGACCAGGCCGAGGCGGGCAACGGCACGCGCGCGCCGCGGTGGCGATCGCGGACAAGCTCGCCGCCGTACACAAGATCACCCGGCTCGTCGGAGTCGACTGGGCGGTCGGCCTCACCGGGGTGATCGCGCCCCGGGCGATCCTGAACCCGATCACGGCGCAGGTGTCCCCGTGTCTCGCACGGTTCGCGCTTTCTCACATGACCTTGGTGGATTCACTGGGAGCCGCGGGGTCGGCGACAGTAGGGCGAAATCAGCCGTTGCCGACTTCCCGCGCCACGCGCTCCAGTCGTCGGTGGTGGTCCTCCCACCACGCCTGATCTCCTGATGCCATGTTGTCCTTGCCTCGCACGTACCCGACCGATCCGTCGATGAGTTCTCGCACGATGTCGGCGTGGCCGGCGTGCCGTTGGGTGTCGGAAACCACGCGCACCAGGATGTGGTGCAGTGTCACCTCTCGTCGCCCCGGTGGCCACCACGGCACATGACCGACCGCGTCGAGCGTCAGCGTCGCGATCGTGTGGTCGGAGTGCTCCCACGCGCGGTGGTACAGCCCGACGATGTCTTCACGCGACTCGTCCGCGGTGGCCCACATGTCCGCGTTGGGTTCCGCGTCCTCCATGTACCACCGGGGCGGTGGCTCCTCGCCGAAGAACGGCCGCCCGAACACGTCGCCGAGGTACCCCAGCTCCACGCCGGCGACATGTTTGACCAACCCCAGCAGATTCGTGCCCGTGGGGGTCGACGGTCGGCGGACGTCGTATTCCGAGAGCCCGTCGAGCTTCCACAACAGGGCATCCCGACCTTCTTGCAGGTAACGAAGAAGGTCCGCTTTCGGACTCGGTTCGATCATGCCGCGACAGTCTTCCTCGCAGCACTGACAGCCGGGCTCCATCGAACCTCGCGGGACGCTGCCGCCAAGCAGGATTCCGTCGACGCACAGCGATCGAAAACGACCGACAACATCAAGTGAGACGAACCTGGGCAAGTGCTGCTCAGCGCGAATCCTGGCTCGACGAACGCGGGGGTGGGCCGTGCGGGGGCCTGGGTCGTTGGATCCGGCGCCGGCGGTCGTGCGTCTGATGGCCACCGGTGGGCAGTGGCCGGCTGCGGCACAGGCGTGGGCGACGCGGCCGCCCGCGTGGCGCGGCGTCCCCGATCGGATGCTCACCGACTTCGCCGGGGCCGAGGCCCGGTACTGGGAGGACATCACGAGACGCAGACCGGCGCCCTGGTCCCGCGCGTTGGCCGACGCCGCAGCGATCCGGCTTTCTGTTCTCGGTTCACGACATCGCGCGGGTTACAGTTCCAGTTCGAGGACCACGCACGGGAACGACTCCGGGCCGAAGGCACCACCATGCTGTCGCTGTGGCAACGCGGCGACACGCTCCCACAGGCCCTGACCGTCCTGCACTCCATCGCCGAGGACCCTCCGCGGGCCGCGTGCCGAACGCCACGACATGGGAGCCCGCCCAAGCACCGCGACGTGATGGAACTCCTCAATTGCGGTTCCTGCTCGAGGCGATCGAACGCCGCTGGATCCAGGTGCGGATCGTACGCTTCGCCAAGTCCGCGACGCTGACCCCGCCGTCCTCGATGACCTTGTTGCGGTTCGCGCACGGCGGCCTGCAGTAGCTGGTCTACCTCGAACACGTCGAGGCGGCCACCTACCTGAGCCGGGTCAAGGACGTCGAACGCTACCGCGCGCTGCTCGAATCGCTGTACCTGGCGGCGGGATCACGGGCCCGCAGCAAGGCCATGATCCTCGAAGCCCACGAGCGCTACCGGGCACGGACGACCTGACACCCGGGAACACTCGGCATCCTGTTCGCCCGCGAACCGTGAGCGCCCGTCGTCGATTCGGTGGTCCGTTCTACAAGGGGCGACGGGTCTGGTAACTGCCCTGGAGAGAGGATGCGGCCGCGTCGGCGACGTCCGCCCGGGGGCCGGCCGCGCAGCCTTGAAGGAACTCTCGGACCCGGGGGCCGGACCAGCCCGCTGCGGCGGCCGCCGCCCAGAAGCGCAGCCCGTCGTGGGGTTCCAGGGGGTGGAGGAAGTCAAGGACGCGGTCGACGGTTTGTGGGTCGAGACGCAGGCGTTGCATGGCGACGGCGCGCAGGGCGCCGTCGGCGAGAGCTGCGGTGCCGCTGTCCATGCACCAGCGCAAAGCGCCGGCCGGGTCCTCGGGGGTGCTCAGTCGCACGATGGCGTCGCCGAGGGCGACGTACACCGCGGTGGAGTCGAAGTGCCGTCTGGCGAGTTCACGCAGCGGTTCGAGCGCGGGCCGATGACCGCACGCCCCCAGGGCCATGACCATCTGATATTGGGTCTCCCAGGTGCGACGATCACGCACCTCCCGCCGTAGGGCGTCCAGCAGCGGCGGGCCCGCGGCCGGTTGGGCGAGCCGGCGCAGGCGTATCGCGGCCGAGCGCCGTCCGGCGGAACACGCATCGCCGAGTTGTTCCACGGCTTCGTCCAACGTCGATGCCATCACGTGCCGTCCGGGCGTGTCTCGGCGCCGGCGCAGATCCGCCGCGTGTGGGCGATGTTTCGCCGCCATCGGGGACCGTCGCCGGTCTCGTCCCACAGCTCGGCGAGTTCGGAGTTGTCGGCCAGGACTCGGTCGAGCGCGTCGATCGCGAGTGCGCGCAGGTCGAAGGAAAGCGGCGGGATGGATTCCTCGGGGCCGTGGGAGGAGGTGATCGGTGCTCCTCCGGGGCATCGGGCCGCGACCAGGGCGGCGGCCGCGACGGCCTCCGTCCCTTCGAAGGCGTCGAGGTAGCCCCGGGTGGCGATCGTGGAGGTGAGAGCGGCGCGGACAACGTTCTCGCGCTCCATTTCGGGAGCTTCGTCCAGGGTGTCGGCGAAGTCGGCACCCATGTCGTTGTCGAAGGGGCCGATGTCCCAGCTGCCCATGCCGTTCCTTTCGCTTCACTCTCTCGCGGATGTTCGCATCGATCACCGACACACGGCCGGCGATGCAAGCGCGGCGCGTTCGAGGCCGCCGGCCTCGCGTGGATACGGCGGCTGACGATGACAGTCGGAGTCGGGCCACACGAGGATGCCGTCTCCGAACGCGGTGGTCACGGGGATCCACCCCCCGATGCCTCGGACAGGCGGGATTCGTCGACGTGGACGGGCGTTCCGGGTCGGCCGGTCGCCGACGTCCGCGCGCTCGGCACACCTTGGTGAACGCCCCCGCCGTACCGCGTTCCCAGGGGTCAGCCGTCGGTTGTCGGCAGGCCCATCGCGCGCAGCAGTTCGAAGAAGTAGTGCTCGGCGAACCCGAGGCGATCCGCCGACAGGATCTCCAGCACCTTCGCGGGCTCGGGGCGCCAACCCGCCTCCTTTGCCCAGGTGCGGCCTCGCGGGCCCGCTGCGGCATCTCGTCCCTGATGCGGCTGTGCGCCGCGTCCCACGCAGCTTGGTAGGCCGTACCCGGCATCCCGGTCGCGTCCTCGTAGCAGATGTCGTTCGGGACTTCGTAGTCCGCGGCGAGTTCGGGCGTGTACCAGGTCTCGAACGAGCCGCCCCGTCCGACCAACCCTGGACGAATCCGGTGTCGCTGTCGCAGATGTACACCACCAGCGCGGGACGGCCGGTCTGCCCCACCAGCGTTCGCAGCGTCTGCGGTGTGTGGCCGGGCAGTCCGTGGTGCACGACCACCGTCTGCCAGCCGTCACCGTGGGCGAGGGGAACACCCACGCATCCCTCGTCGCCGTCCCGGCAGACGCCCGCGCTCAACGGTTCAAGGTCCGACAACGACCGGCCACTGCGGGCCACGACATACTCGCCCCAAAAGCCCATGACACGCCTCTCGTTCCCCGGGGTGCGCCGCGAACCTACCGGCGGGCACCCACATCGCCTCCGGCCCCCACCGCAAGCACCTCCCCCGCGATCGTCTCGCCCTTCAGGAGGCGGTCCGGTGTGCAGCCGCGATCGATGCGCGAGAGAGACGTGCGTTGGCGGCCCGTGGGCCGACGAGGGTTCGGCATCGCGGGTTCGGGTCATCGGACGCGGGCGAGGCCGCCGTATTCGATGAAGTCGTCGCTCTGCAGGACGCGGGGTTCGGCGTCAGGGTGCCAATCGGTGACCTCCATCAGCCCGGGTGGCATGATCTCCAGGCCCTCGAGGAAGTCGTGGACGGCCTCGCGGGGGCGTACCTCGCCCCAGTTGCCGTCGGTGGCCTCGGCCATGAACTTGTCACGTCCTCGCGCACGCCCGCGTCGTCGCTGACGAGTTGGCACACCACCAGGAAGCTGCCCGGGCACAGTTTCGCGGCGACCCGACGCACCAGCGCCTTGGGGTCGTCCTGCCGGGGAATGCAGTGCAGGACGGACACGAACAGGGCGGCGACCGGCCGGTCGAAGTCGATCATCTCGCGCACGAGGGGCCGGTCGAGGATGTCGTCGGTGCGGCGCATGTCGGCCTGCAGGAACAGCGTCGACTCGTCGTCCTCGTCCAGGAGGGTGCGGCCGTGGGCCAGGACGGTGGGGTCGTTGTCGACGTACACGACCCGGCAGGAGGGGGCGACGGCCTGGGCGACCTGGTGCACGTTGTCGCGCGTCGGCAGCCGGAACCGTGGTCGACGAACTGCCGGATCCCGTACCGGTCGGCGAGCACGCGCACCACCCGGCGCAGGAACGCCCGGTTGTTCAGCGCGAGGGCACGGGTGGTGTCGCGGACGATCCGCAGTAGTTGCTCGCAGGCGACGCGGTCGACGACGTAGTTGTCGGTGCCGCCGAGGAGGTAGTCGTACATGCGGGCGACGCTGGGGGTTTCGGTGTCGATGGGCGGCGGATCGAAATCCGTGTCCTCGTGCATGGTGTCCCCTCGACGTCCGCGCCACCTCCCGCCAGGGTGACGTTCCCCATGCTAGGGGCCCCTGGGGCAGGACCGGGGCGACTCCGGGGGGTGAATCGCCTTCCCGCGGGGGTGATTTCGGGGCGGCGGGGTGGAAACGGGCGCGCGTGTGGAGCGGAAACGCTCGAAAGGGGGCGCGCGGTCGACGGAAGCCGCCATGCCGGGTGGGGCGGAGGTCGCGGGCGGGCCGTGCTGTTCGTGTCGGACGGTGCGGGTCGCCCGGGTGTGCGGGATGAGCGGTTCGTCAGGCGGGATGGGTGCGTTCGAGGTCGCGGATCACCGCAGCCGGCAGTGCCTTCTCGGCCAGGACCAGGTGCAGGGCCACGGTGGGGGCGTCGACGCCCAGTGTCCAGTCGGCCCGCCGTTCACGCCGACGGCCAAGGGCTGTCCCGACCGGTGCCCCGGGCGAAGTCTGGGAGCGAATGTCGCGCGGGGAGGGCGCGAAGGGGCCGCAGGTCCACGACCGGGCTGCAGCCGTACCGCCGACGGTCGAAAACGTGAACGGCCAAGCGCCGTCGCATCGCCGCCGGGCGCCGGCCCGCCGCCGTCCGGCCCGACCGACGAGATCGGCCACCACCTCGCCTTCGCCCCGGCGGACGCCGTCGTCTCCGAACTGATGGGTGGACAGCGCCCAATGGACCATCGAGGTGCTTCCGGGCCGCCAGGAACGAATGCGGCCCGAACCGGTACGAAGTCTGCCGCAGGGGCCTGTTCCGAGTCCGGATCACGATCGGGTCAATCCGCCCGGCCGTCCCCGACGAGCGGTTCGAGGACGATGACGGGGATCAGGCGATCGGTGTTGCGCTGGTATTCGGCGTAGTCGGGGTACGCGTCGACGGCGCGGGCCCACCACTGGGCCTTCTCGTCACCGGAGACCTCGCGTGCGCGGTACGTGTGGGTGATCCGCCCGTCCTGGATCGCGACGACGGGCTCGGCGAGCACGCCGGCGAACCATTGCGGATTGGTCGCCGTGCCGCCGTTGGACGCGACGGCCGCGTAGCGGCCCTCGTGTTCGACGCGCATGACCGGGGTCTTGCGGAGTTTGCCGGTCTTGGCGCCCCGGTAGGTCATCAGCACCGTGGGCAGGCCCTTGATCGTGACCCCGTCGGTTGTGCCGGTGCGGTGGACCTGGTCGACGTGGTCGCGGACCCAGGCCAGACCGCTCGGTTCGTACTCCCCGGCGAGTCCGACCGCAACCACCGGGTCCGCGGGGCGCCTGGTGTCGACGTTGCGGGTCAACGTGTTGAGAAGGCCGGGCAGTTCGGTGGCCGTGCCG
This sequence comes from Embleya sp. L77, assembly GCF_055557415.1. Taxonomy (NCBI): domain Bacteria; kingdom Bacillati; phylum Actinomycetota; class Actinomycetes; order Kitasatosporales; family Streptomycetaceae; genus Embleya; species Embleya sp. L77. Next base: position 6,814,242 of record NZ_CM145709.1, on the reverse strand, counting down.
GCGGGCAGGCCGACCACGGTCTCCTCCGCCAGGGTGACCCAGACCTGCTTGACCTGCTCGGCCAATGCCCGGCCGGCGTCGGTGAGTTCGACCACGCTTGCGCGCTTGTCGGACGCGTCGGTAGTGCGGCGGATGTGACCGGCGGCTTCGAGCTTACGGGTCATGCCGGTGACACTCGGCGGCTCGCACCCGAGCGCCTGGCTGATCCGAGCCTGGATCATCGGCCCGCTCCGGGCGAGTTCGAGGAGCAGCACCTCCTGCCCGGGATGCAGCCCGAGCGGCGCCAACAACGCCGCGGCCCTGGTCCGGTGACGCAGGCTCAGGAGACGGACCGCCTGGTTGAGTTCATCGGCGTACGCGAAGTCCATGGGATCCCCTCGATTGGTTATGCGGATAACGTTATGCGGATAACCAATCTTCGGCAAGACCTGGTCGCCGTCGCGTGCCGACGCCGGGCCGGCAGGGGTTTGCTCTCGGCCGGGATCATGGGAGGGCGGGGAGGCTGCGGAGCCCGAGAGCATGGCGCTGCGCAGGTGGAGTCCGGCGAGGTAGCTGTCGGGGGTCGTATCGGGCGGTCCAAGCCGAGAGGAAGGCTACGAACAGCCGATCGCACGCTGCCGCTTCCGCCACCACCGCGCCGACTCGCGCGGAAGCACTGAAGCGTCGAGTGTCGGACCGGATCGGCCGGGCCCCTTACGGAAGACGGAATCGACGTCCCCGCGACGACGCGTCATCGCGGGGACGGCTTCCGCCGCCTGCACGGCACCCGAACGCGTCACGATCTCGCCCATCCATGCCCCGGCGCCGGTGGTGTTCCCCGACGTTTGCGGACGTGAGCGCGTTCGTCGTGGGTGGTGCCTAACGGGGTTCTCCCTCGTGAACGTCGAGTCTTTCCGGAAGCTCATGGAGAAGTGTCGCCGGCATGCCGAGGATCGGGATGCGCGGCTTGTGTGGTCGTGTTGCGACCTGTCGCGCAGGTCACCGGCGGAGATCGTCGAGTTCCAGCTGTGCCTGAACCGGGTGACCCGCCGGGCTTTCACCCGGGATGTGGTGGCTGCGATGGAACGAATCTTCGGCGGAGCGAACCTTCGGCGGCCGGTGTTCGGATGACGACTTCTGCTACTTCCGCCTGTGGATGGTCGGGCTGGGGAAGGAGGTTCTCGGGCGAGCGGTCGCCGACCCCGATGCTCTGGCCGACGCGCCCGAAGTCCGGCGCCTGGTCGGGCGGACCTGGAGGAACTGGAGGGAGGCCTGGCCCGGTTGGGAGTCACTCGACTATGTGGCAATGGAAGCCTACGGCTGTTCGGCAGGGAATCCCAACGAGTGTGGGGATGCCTTCCACGCGGCTGTGCAGGCTCGCCAGGACAGGCAAGTGGCCTTGCGAGACCGACCGGGGAACGCTGGAATGTTCCGGACGAGGACAAGGCGGCTCGCATACTGCCGAGATTGAGCACCATGTTCCCGCTCGACACCGACGCATGAGCAACGATCGGCACGCGCTTCCCGAAGCGTCGGATTCGTCCGCTGGGACACGCCGGGCCAAAACGCGGTTCAGTCGGATCCGCCAACTTCGCCCTTGTGTCAATTCCTCGCCACTGCAAGCGAATCCCCCGAAGCGGCGAGCATCTGACCTGCGCGGTCCTGTCTCAATACGGCGATCACGCTGATCCCCGTCGGGCACCGTGCTGGGCCGGCCCGGGTGGCACGATGCCGACGGCGTTCGTCTCGGGACCGCGGGTACGTGCCCCGGGCTGCCGTTCGGCGGCCCACGAGTTGCACAACGGTGACCAGGGAGCCGCCGGGTCACCTGATACGTGACGACGGCAATGCCTGGGCTCGGGCCACTCGCCGGCTGCCGGCCAGGAACAGTCGCTGCCACTGCGCCTCGACAGCGAAGGCCGGTCCGCGCTCGTGAGCGGCGGCCACGTCGGGAAGGACCGGCCTCGGAGGGGCGGACGGCCGTGCCGCAGCACCCGGGGCAGTTGCACTCACCGCCCTATCGTGGCACCAAGCGCCGGGAGACGAAACCGGCCCCGGCCCTGTATACGCGCCGAAGCAACCGTGTCAGGGCGCCGTGAGAACACGAGCCCGAAGTGCGAACGGATCACCCGCACGAAGCACACGACCTATCGGACGCTGAGTGCACGCCACTTGTCCTGTCGCATTGCATGCGGCGGATGACGGGCCGCTGACTGCTGGGTTCCCAGGTCCTTCGAGAACATGCCCTTCGGATTTCTCATACGACCCGGCTTCCACGGAAGTCACGTGCGCGATGGCGGCATGGGCGCGGGCAGAGCGGCTCCTGAGTCCGCGCGAGGCTCGGGGGTTGGCAGCGGCGAGGCGAGGAACGGTTCCAGAAGGCTGAGCAGCCTCTTGGGGCGGTGCAGTGGGATGATGTGGCCGCAGTCGTCGATGATGTGGCCGACGAGATGATCGGCGAGCGGCCGCAGTTGCCGTTCGAGGGCCCTGCCCACAGGGCGGGCCCCGATGGCCATGGTGGGTACGGTCAACCGGCCGGTATTGGCGGCTTCCCGGATCTGTTCGTTGCTCGTGGGCAGTGCCCGGTAGTACGAGAAGGCGCAGCGCAGGGCCTCGACCCCGGTGTACGCGTGGACGAAGGCGTTTCGGACGGCGGGATCCACGCCCTCTCCGTTGGAGCCCGTGCGCAGGAACCAGTCGATGTACTGGGCTTCCTGTCCGGTGAGTACGGTTTCCGCGAGGCCGGGTACCGCGTGGAAGCCGAACCACCACGGTGCTCCGTGGGCGAGGAATTCCTCGGCGCCCGGCAGGAGTGTGCCCAGAAGTGACTCCATGACCACGAGTTGTCGGACGAGGTCGGGGCGGCGCATGGCAAGAAGAAAGGCCGGTGGGGTTCCGGCGTCGATGCCGACCACGGACGCCGAACTCTCGCCGAGAGCGTCGAGTAGGGCTTCGGCGTCGCTTGCAAGGGTTCCGGCGTCGTAGCCGTCCCTTGCGTGCGTGCTTGCGCCTGTTCCTCGCAGGTCTGGTGCGATCACTCGGTATTGCCCGGCGAGGGCGTCCAGGACATGGGTCCACAGTTGCCAGGTGTGCGGGAAGCCGTGCAGCAGCAGCACGGCCGGCCCCTCGCCGGCGAGAGCCACGTTGAGGTCGACTCCATTGGCCGTGACCCGCCATAGTTCGATGCCTGACGGGCGATTGGGTGTGTGGCGCGGTGCGGCAGGCACGGCGATCCCCCTGGGTGGTTACGAATGGTGACAACAAAACGATAGGTAACTAGGGTGAAGGCGCCAAGACCGCACTTCTGCCACAGGTGGTGAGTTCCAGGTGACCTCCTCGACGCGGCGCCCCCCTCACGGGAATCGTGGAGATCTGTTCGATCCGCAGTGTCCGACCCGCCGTCTGCTTGACCGGATCGGCACGAAGTGGACGTCCATGACCATCAAAGTGCTGGCGGAGGCGTCCCCGCAGGAGGTGCGCTTCGCGGAACTACAGCGCAGGATGGCCGGCGTCTCGCAGAAGATGTTGTCGGTCACCCTTCAAGGGTTGGCCCGGGACGGCCTGGTCAGCCGTCGGGTGGAAGCGTCGGTGCCACCACGCGTGTACTACGGACTCACCCCGCTCGGCACGACACTGGAAGAACCGCTGGCCAGGCTTCGTGAGTGGGCCGAGGAACACATGGCCGAGGTCGACCGCGCAAACCAGCGCAGCCAGGAACGCTCGGCCGCCGACTGATCACACCCGCAAGCCGGCGGACAGAGCACCTCACAAGCAGGGACCGAACCTCCCGATCGAAGCAGGGTCCAGTGCGAATCGGCCACCCTGGACGCGAAGCATTTGCGAATCTGCCAACTGGACCGCGACGGGCAAGCAGCGACTGGGTTCGCTGTCAAAGGACAGTCGCTCAGTGCGTGGCGCAGTGGGAATCGGCAGGTGGGTCTTGAGCGCGGACAGGTACACGGCATTCATGTCCAGCGCGGTGACCTCGTGCTCGGCCACCGACATGCTCGACCGGCAGGGTGCCTACCACCTGTATCCGGCCCGGGACGGCGGCCACGCCCAGCCCAGCCCGGCCGCATCGTCGTGATCACCGCCGAACGTGGACCCACCTCGGCGCTGGACCTGTTCGCCGAACTCTCGAACAAAATCGAGAAGATCCAGGCGGACGTCCCGCTCGAACCCGGAGAACGGCACATCCTCGAACGCGCGAACGGCGGCCGGATCACCTGCGACTCCTCCCCCGCACGACCCGCCCCCGACGCCCGCACCGCACCACGCCGCGCCTACGCATCGCGCACCCGGGCCGACCGCAACCACCTGGTGAGGCTCAACCCCTCCGACGCGGACACCCCCGCCGTCCGCGCCTTCGTCGGGAGACATGCGGGCCATGGTGCGAGACCGGTCCGACGTCATCGACGTTTTCGGCCGTCGCACGGCGGTTCGACCGTCACGGTAGGCGGGTGCTCGGCCTCTCCGTGCCGGTCCGTTCGGGGCGCCTGAGGAGAAGGGTCACGGTCGGACCGCACCGTCCGGCCTGGCCGTGGCACCGGGTGTCGCCCGCACTGCGTGAATCTCGCCGGGGCCGTCGGGGCGCGACGCGCCCGGGGTGATCGACGACCGGGCCGGGGACCGTCGGCGTGGCCGAACAGTCGTGAGCGCGCGGCGGGACCCGGATCGCAAACGCTGCCCCGGCTGTTGGGCCGGGCGGCGTGTCGATGAGGCCACAAGGTGGCGGGAGATGTTCCGATGGAGACTGTGGTTGGCACGGCCTGCCCTTGCGAAGGGCAGCCTGGTGATCAGGGCCCGGGACGAAGGGCCGATGTTCCGGGAGGGACGAGAGCGAACCGGACGCTCAGGCCACCTGCCCGGCGCTGCGCCACGTCACGGGCGCAGTCCCGGTCCGGACGGACACGCGGATGACACCCCACGTCGAAACCCGCCGCCTCCGCCCCGATGTCTTCCCATACGGACGCACTCGGCGGCAGATCACAGGCTTTGCCATGCGCGTTCACAGCCGCATGCCCTCTACGAATGTTCGGCTCCGACGATCGAAGAAGTGAATGGAAACGCCGTGCGACGCATCCTTCTCCTTGCCAGTGGCAACAACGGCCTGACCCAACGTGCCGACCTGGCTCTTCGGGCGGCCGGCCACAAGGTGCGACTCGCCGTGGTCGCCGATGAGTCGGACATTCTGCGGGCGGTCGTCCCGGCGGATTTCGATGTCGTCATCTGCCCGTTCTTGAAGACGCGCATCCCGTCGTCCGTCTGGAAAGCCTGGCCCACGGTCGTCATTCATCCGGGCGCGGTCGGAGATCGCGGGCCTTCCTCGTTGGACTGGGCCATTGCCGACGGTGAGCCGCTCTGGGGCGTGACAGCCCTGTCGGCCGTGGAGGAAATGGACGCGGGGCCCATCTGGGCGACGCGCACGTTCCCGATGAGCGAACCTCCGGCACGCAAGTCGGCCGTCTACAACGGGCCCGTCGCCGATGCGGCCGTCGCATGCGTTCTCGAGGTCGCCGAGAAGGCCGGGGATCCCGCATTCCGCCCCGTGCCGGCAGAGCAATACCCGAAGGCGGTGCCTTCGACTCGCCTGCGTCCGGCGATGTCACAAACGGACCGCGCGTTCCGGTGGGACTCACCGGGATCGGACATCGTCCGCTCGATCGCGGCAGCGGACGGGTTCCCGGGGGTGCTCGCGAACATCGGTTCCCGGGCCGCCTATCTCTACGACGCGCGCTTGGACGGCCCGGTGGCCGGAGCGCTCCCGGGCACGATCGTGGCACGGCATCACGAAGCCGTGTGCGTGGCGGCCCGGGACTCCAGCGTATGGATCGGACACATGCGCGCCAAGACCGAACGAACGGCCCCTGCCTGCAAGCTTCCCGCACTGCAAACGCTGGCGCGCGGCGATTACGGCGTGGACGTCGCGGCCCTGCCCGAGGCGACGTGCTCGCCGTACACGGATGTCCAATACCGCCGTGAGGGCGACATCGGATACCTCACGTTCGACTTCTACAACGGCGCCATAAGCACACGCCAGTGTGGACGGCTCCTGTCGGCGCTGCGCGAAGCAACGATCCGGGACACCAAGGTCCTGGTCCTGCGGGGCGGTGCCGAGTTCTTCTCCAACGGCATCCATCTCAACGTCATCGAGGCCGCCGATCAACCGGCGTTGGAGGCGTGGTCGAACATCACGGCCATCAACGCCGTCTGCCGCGCCATCCTCATCAGCACCGGACAGGTCCTTGTCGCAGCGTTCGAGGCAAACGCCGGCGCGGGTGGTGTGATGCTCCCGCTCGGGGCCGACGTGGTCGTCGCCCGGCCGGGCGTCGTGTTGAATCCGCACTACGCGACCATGGGACTGAGCGGCTCGGAACTGCACACCTACACTCTGCCCCGGCGTGTCGGCGACGCGACGGCCCGACGACTCACCACCGATTGCAGGCCGATCGATGCCGAGACCGCGCTCGCCATCGGCCTCCTCGACCGCATCGGCCCCGCGGGGAAAGCCGATTTCGACAGGTGGTTGGCCGACCTGGCCCGGGCGGAAGTCGAAACACACGAGCAGACCATCGAAACCAAACGCAAGACTCTCGCCGTCGACGGCGCCTCCAAGCCGGTCGCCGCCTACGAGGCCGAGGAACTCGAGGCCATGGCCCTCGACATGTTCGCGGACCGCCAAGGCTTCGCGGACAAACGCCACCGATTCGTCTTCAAGCTCTGAGTGGGGATTCAGGCATGGATCGAGGCGTTGAGTCGCCTGGCGCAACGAAGGAGACTTCTCCCGGCTCAACTACGACCTCACCGCACCGGCCCACGCGAAGGAGGGCCGCAAGCCCGAACCCACAGGCTCCGGCATCGACACCCAGCGCGTGAGACCCCTACCAACGTGCCCGTGACCAGCCAAGGAACGGACGCCGCAAGGAAGATCGTGCATCCGGCACATCCTTGGCACCCCGCCCGGTCGCGGCCCGGAAGGCGTCGAGAGTCGCGTAGTCGGTGCCGGCCCACCGATAGGGCACCGTCGCGTTGTCGCCGGCGACATGGAAAGCGTTGTAGTCGGATGTGGTTCCGGCCGCGGAGTCGGCGGAGACTACGACGTCTTGGCTCCAACCGAAGCCTTTGGCCATGCAGTCGGATTTCCAACCGCCGGTGGTCTGCTGCGTTGCCGCATTGCTGTCCAGGATGAAGTTGTTGCGCACATCCACGGCGGTGGACGTTCCGGAGATTTCCAGCGCCGGACCGCAAACCCGCTGAATCGTGTTGCCGGTGACGGTCAGGTTGCTGACATTGGTCGCCGTGATTCCGGAGACCCCGATCAGGTTACCGGAAAGGGTGCCGTTTCCCGCCCCCGGGCCCACCGAGATTCCGGCCGCGCCGGGTACCCATTTGCGGGGGTCCGCGTACGTGCGGCTGACCGTGACATCGCTCGACGTACCGTCGATGGCAATCCCGGGGAGGCCGATGCCGTCCTTGTTGTTCGGGTGCGTCTTCGCAAAGGCCGAATCGATCTTGATCCGGCTCGATCCCTTGATGTCGAGCGCCGGCTTGCCGACCGCCTACAGGACCAGATTCGTAATGGATACGTCGGTCACGCCGTCGAGAGTGAGTGCGGCTCGGCCGGCATTCTCGTTGGATGCGGAGATCTCCGGATCTCCCGTCCCCACGATCGAGATCCCGAAGGTGCGGATGGTCACCGCTTCCTGGGTGGCCGACGACACGTCCGGCCCATTCACCATGATGGTGTCGCCGGCGGCGGCGATGTCCACCGCGTTCTGGAGCCGACAGAAGGGCTTCTGCTGAGTGCCGTCACCGAGGTCGACGGCACACCAATAGGGCCGGACGTACAGCGTCTTGATGGCTGTGGTCGCACGCGGCGCCGGCTTGGCCGCGGAATTCTCCCGCGACTGCCGGGCCGACTTCTCGGCCGGGATTTCGACGGTTTGGAATGCCGGATTCTCAAGGTCCGCCACCGTCCGGGTGTGCGTCTTGTGGCCGCCAGAATTCGCGGGCGGCGGATTGTCGTCCGCAAACGCCGCGGCAGGCAGCAAGAAAATACCCGCCACAAGCGCTGCCGCGCCGGCGACGAGTCGTTGCCGAGACAACGGTCCCCAGGGTCTCATAAATTTCCTCCGAATCCGACAAACCAGGCGCGGAAACGCGGAACGCGCGCATGCGGAGGGAAACTCGGACAAGATACCGTCTCTCGGCACCACAAAGCAACAGCCTTTTTGGCATCGCAGGTTCGAATGGATGCGCGACTGGATGCGCGGCACTACGAACCCCGGCGGGAAGATGCCGAAAAGCCGCCGGAATACCCCTCGGACACCAAATCCAACACCCTGGAATTGTCGATAAAGAATGAGAAAGACGTACGCCGCGCCCGGGCGGTCGCGCAAGGCGGCTACGCCTTACCTCGCCCGAGGCATCGGTCCCCGAGGGCGTCGCAAAAGAGGATCCCGTTCGTCGCGCTACCGTTCGGTTCGCGCGAATCCGTTCGGCCCGGGACGGTCACGAGCCGGCCCGTGGCACCTTCGGCCGCCCTCCGCAGCACAGTCATCGAGAGGCCGCCGCTGCGGCGCCTTTGCCCAGATCGGTCAACGCCGGTGCCAGCTCGCGCCATTGCCGGACGGGGAGTTCGCCGGGGGCCGCCGTGAGGACCTGCACGCACACATGGTCGGCGCCTGCGTCCAAGTGCTCGCGCACCCGCCGCCGGAGCACATCCGTGTCGCCGTCGGCGACGATCGCGTCGACGAGGCGCCGGCTCGTCCCCCCGACGATGTCCTCGTCGCCGAATCCCAGCCTGCGCACGTTGGCCTGCTGGTGCGGCGCGCTCTGAACGTACATCGCCACATGCGCGGCGGCCAACTCGCGCGCCCGTGCCACGTCGGTGTCCAGCACCACCGGCACTTCCCCAACCGCCAAGCCCTGATGGTCGCGATCGTCAAAGACCGCGTGACGGCCCTCAGCCGTCTCGCCGACGCCCTGCACGAGTCACACACACCCGACGACGCGCTCGCCGCCTGGTTCGCGGCCCTGCTCGCGCACGCACGACTCCACCAAGGCATGGGCGTCGTCGCGATGCTCGGTGAAACCGTCGACTTCGGCATCGACTGCCACCGGATCGTCCTGGACGCCGCCGACACCGTGCTCTCGCGGGCGCAACGCGAGGGAACGGCACGCACCGACGTCGACTCCGGCGACCTCGTCCAACTCGTCGCCGGGATCGCCCTCGCCACCACGCGGGACGACGGTCCGAGCCGACCCGAACGACTGCTCGACCTGGTCCTGGACGCCGCACACGCGGCGGCCGGCACAACGCCCTCGCCCTGACGCGGTCCCAGACGACCGCCCCCGTGTCCGTCGCGGATCGCCGGCCCTGTGGAACAACCGGGTCAGGCCGCAGAGCGAAGCCTCACCGGACCACCGTGATCACCTGCGCCCGTTGGTTCGCCGGCACCGTGCGTGTGCAGTGCCGGGTGGCGATCGATCGTTCGGCGGCGGACGGTGGGCCGGAGCGCCCGAGCCTCGTGGGTCATTCGGCGAGGGTTGGGGCGGCGTGGGACCAGCGGTGTTCGTCGAGCTCGCGGGCGACGAAGTGGGCGAGGTCGGTGCGGGTCACCTTCCGGCCGCCCTTGGGGTTGCTCCCGTCGAGGACGCGGTAGTTGCCGGTGGGGGGTTCGTCCTGCAATCGGGCGGGGCGGACGAAGGTCCAGTCGACGGTGCTTCCGCGGACGATCGTTTCCATCAGCCGCATGTCGTCGTACAACTCCCGGACCAGGGGCGTGACGAGATTGCGGTACCACCAGGGGAAGTTGGGGTCGCGGTGATGGACTCCGCCCGAGGTGACCGCGATCAGCCGGGGTACGCCGGCGTCTTCCATCGCGGCCACCATGGTCCGCGCCGCATCGGAGTAGAGCCCGTGTGCGTGCCGCCCCGGCGGACCGATGGCGGACACCACGACGTCGTGGCCCTCGACGGCGGAGCGTACGTCTGCGGCATCGCGCACGTCGGCCCGCACGACGTTCGGCTTCCCCGCGCCGGGCGAGTCTTCGTCGGGGGCCGGGGGCTGCCACCGGGCCGGCTCGCGCACCGCGGCGGTGACGTCGTGGCCCAGGCGCAGGGCCTCCCGGACGACGAGGTGTCCGGTGCGACCGTTGGCTCCGAAGACGATGACGTTGCTCATGACGGGGGTCCTCACGTGGTGGGTTGATGCGGGTTACTCGTCGGGGGCATGGGCGACGGGCGGCGGCGGGCGTGCGGTGTACGGGCGTATGAGTGCACGGGTGCACGGTGCGACCCCAATACCGGCTGATCCGGGACGACCCCGGGCGTGGCCCCGTCCGTCTTTCGGCTACGGGGTGCGAGTACGGGGCAGCAGGAGTACGAGGGCTGCGCCGAGCAGGCAGGTAGCGGTGACCATGAGTGCGCCGATGACCAGGCCGTCCGCTCCCGGGTCGGGGGCGCCGGGGTCGTGGGTGGCGAAGTACACGGTGCCCAACACCGCGACGCCCAGGGCCGTGGAGAGTTGTTGGAGGGCATTGAGGGTGCCCGATGCGCTGCCCGTCTCCGCGGGTTCGGCCGCCGCCAGGATCGACCGGACCAGAGTGCCGGACACCAGGCCCACGCCCAGGCCCACGACCAGGGTGGGTATCGACAGCGTCCAGACCGGACTTCCCGACGCGGCCACCGCGGCAAGGCCGAGCGTGCCGAGGGCCTCGATCCCCAGCCCCAACTGCAGGAGCGCGCGGCCGAGCCGGACCGCCGCCGCCGGGGCGGCGAGTGAGGCGAGCCCGATGCCGATGGCGAGCGGCGACAGGGAGAGCGCGGTCTCCCACGCGGACCGGCCGAGATCGAGTTGGAGGTGGAGGGAGAGGACGAGCAGCAGTCCGCCGAGGCCGGTGAAGAACGCGGCGGTGACCGCGAGGCCACCGACGAACGCGGGTTTACGCAGCAGGCTGGGCACCAGAACCGGTGAGCGGCTGGTGCGTTGACGTCGACCGAAGGCGGCGAAGGCCACGAGGCCGGCGGCGATCTCCGCGAACGTCCACCACGGCCAACCCGCTTCCCGGCCCTGGATCAGCGGATGGACGACGAGCGCGGACCCCATGGCGACCAGGAGGGCACCCGGCGGGTCGATCCGCACCAGCGGGTCCCCCGGGTCGGCCGGCATCCACCGCAGCGCCCCGACCACGGCCAGTGCGCCGAGCGGAAGGTTGATCAGGAAGATCAGCCGCCAGTCGAGTCCGGCCGGGTCGAGGGCGATGAGGCCGCCCGCGAGGACGGGGCCGCCGACGCCGGCGAGCGCCATCACCGGTCCGAACGTCGCGAACGCGCGGCCGCGTTCGCGTTCGTCGAACACCGCGCTCAGGACGCCGAACCCCTGCGGGATCATCAACGCACCGAGCGCGCCCTGCGCCACCCGAGCCGCGACCAGCACGGTCGGCGAAGGCGCCGCCGCACACACCGCGGAGGCCACCGTGAACCCGGCGGCGCCCAGCACGAACAACCGCCGCCGACCCCATCGATCACCCAGCCGACCACCGACGATCAGCAGGACGCCGAAGGCGAGCGTGTACCCCGCGGTGAGCCACTGCATGATCGCCGCGCCGCCGCCCAGCCCGGCGCGGACGGACGGGGCGGCCACGTTCATCACGGTCGCATCCAGCAGGTCCAGGGCCTGGGCGAGCAGCACCACCGCCAGGATCCGCCACCGATGCGGATGGGCCGCGGGCGGTGCCGCGCGGGCGGGCGACGTCGAAGCGGGAACGGTCACGGGGTCTCCCAACCAGGCTTAACAAACACTGTTCGTCAAGCAGGATGCCCTTAACGAACAGCATTCGTCAAGGTAGGGTTGTGCCATGCCGCAAGCCCGCTCGCGCTCCCGCCCCTCGAAATCCATGCTCGGCCTGGACGCCGTCCTGGCCGCCACCATGGCGCTGGTCGACGAGCTGGGCTGCGAAGCGGTGAGCCTGCGGCGCGTCGCCCAGGCCCTGGAGACCGGTCCCGCCTCGCTCTACGTCTACGTCCGCGATCGGCAGGAGCTGATGGCGCTCGTCCTCGACCACGCGGTGGCCGACGTGGTCGTGCCCGACGAGGGCGACGGGGGCTGGCGTACCCGCCTCGAACTGCTCGTCGGGCGCATCGTCGCCGCCCTGGCCGCCCACAACGACATCGCCTCCGTCGGCCTGCGGGACGCCCTCCCCGGCCCGCACGGCCTGCGCCTGACCGAGGAGGCGGCGCGCCTGCTCCGGGCGGGCGGACTCGACGACGACGCCTGCTCCTGGGCCATCGACCTGCTCGGCCAGTACATCTACTCGACCGCCCTGGAGAACGCCGACGACCCACGGCCCCGGCGGACCCCCACACAACCCTCGTCCGACGCCGACCCGACCGGGCCCGAGACGTTCACCGCCCGACTCGACGCCACCTTCCGGGCGTTGCCCGCCGAGCGGTACCCCACCCTGCAAGCCCTGGCACCGACGCTCACCGGCGGCGACCGGAACACCAGGGCCGCGTGGAAGCTTCGCGTGATCATCGACGGCCTCCTCGCCCAACCCCCCAGCCGGCCCACATCCGACCGGGACGACACCGCCGCACCCACGCCGATGTGACCGCGGGCCATCCCCACGTCCGACTCCCCTTTCGACGGGACCACTTGCAACGGACGCGGTGGACGCGGTGGCAGTGGCCGGGGCGGGCGGCCCGCGTCCTCGCGTACCGGGTCTTCGTCGACGTGCTCATACGACGGGGCGACCTTCCCGGGCGGGCGTTCGGCGCCATGGGGGCACAGGGGCACGGGGCGCGGGGGCACGGGGGCACGGGATCAGCAACGACGATGTGGCCGGCTGTCCCAACGGCGGGCGTTGTCGGTGGTGGGCCGCGTGCGCCGTCGAACCCGTCACGGCGCGGGACCGAGTGGGACCGAGTGGGACCGAGCGCAGGCCGGCCCTCAGCCGTTGTCGCCCGGCGTCGACGCGGTGGTACCAGGCGCCGTGCTCGCCGTGCTCCGCGCGGTCGGCCGGGCGGCGGTCGTCAAACGTGCCCCGGTGCGGGCGAACCGGCCGGGGCTGATGCCGAGGGTGCGCTTGAAGTGGCGGTTCAGATGCGATTGGTCGTAGAAGCCGGCGGTTACCGCGACGGTGTGCGGCGGCATGCCGTCCAGCAGGAGGGCGCGGGCGAGGTCGACCCGGCGTCCGGTCAGGTACTGGTGCGGGCCGATGCCGAACTCCCGACCGAAGGCGCGGACCAGATGGGTCGGGTGGGCGTACAGCAGTTCGGACGCTGCACCGAGGGTGACGCCCTCGACGAAACGCGCGTCGAGTAGATCGCGCAGTCGGTGGGCCAATCCGGCGTCACGCACGACGGTAGGTGCGGCGACTCGACCCAGAAGGTGCCCACGCAACCGCTCGGCGATGAACGCGAGCCTGCTTTCCGCCTCCAATTCCTCGCCCGGTCGCGGCAGCAAGCTGTGCAGTCGATGCACCCGTCCATGCAGTGCGTGGTCGTCGAGCACCGGATGGTCCACGGCCCGGCCGATCAGGTCGTCGGCCACGTGGGAGGAGTCCAGATAGAGCACCCGCTTGCGGAACCCGGTCGGGGTGGCCGCGCTGCCGTTGTGCGGGACGTGCGGCGGCAACAGGCTCACCGCGCGCCGCAGCACGCCGTGCTCGTGCCGATCCAGGTCGTACTTGACCATGCCGTCGTCGACGATCAGCAGCGTCCACGCGGCATGCGTGTGCATCGGATACGCGTGATCGGTCATGTGGGCGTGCAGAACCTCGTTCACACCGGCCACCGACGGCCGCCACGCCACGATCTCCGAGCCGGCAACCATGTCAGGATCGTACAAGACGATCACCGTCCGCCGAGGAGACGATGCGGGCATGGAAACCCAGCTCGCACCCGTTCGTTTCGACACCAAGATCGCCGTGCTTTTGCGCGCGGACCTGGCCGTATGGCAGCGGTTGAACGTCACCGCGTTCCTGGTCAGCGGCCTCGGTACACGGATCCCCGAGGTGATCGGCGAACCCTATGCCGATGCCGACGACACCACCTATCTGCCGATGTTCCGGCAGCCGGTACTGGTCTTCCAGGGCAGCGGTGAACTGCTCGCCTCGGCCAACGCCCGGGCGGTGGGTCGCGGTCTACCGGTGGCGGTGTTCACCGCCGACCTCTTCGCCACCGGCAACGACCGGGACAACCGGGCGGCCGTACGGGGCGTCCGGCGGGAGCGGTTGGATCTGGTCGGCATGGCCGTTCATGGGCCGCGCAACGTGGTCGACAAGGTCCTCAAGGGGGCGGAGATGCATCCGTAACGAACCGCACCCATCGCGGGCTGCAGCGGCACGCAGGTGCGCACGCGCTTCCAGTGCGTCGATGCTTCCGCGACGCCGACGCCGTGCGATGGGCAGAGCGCGCGGGAGCGTAGGACCGGTGGTGGCGGGCAGTAACCCCCTGGTCGTAACAGGCGGTACGAGCGCTACGAGCGCTACGAGCGGCACGGGGAAGGTGGACATGGTGGACGACTCGCGGAGCGGTCACACGGAGCCGGTGGGTCCCGAACCCCGTACCGATTCCGGTGCCGGTCTCGATCCCGGTCCTGATCCCGGTGATCGCGCGGATTTCGATGCCTTCGTGGCGGCACTCGACTACCCGATGTTCATCGTCACCGCGGTCCGACCGGACACCGGCGAGCGCTCCGGCTGCCTGGTCGGCTTCGCCACCCAGTGCAGCATCGAACCGCCTCGGTTCCTGGTTTGCGTCTCCACCCTCAACCACACCCACGGCGTCGCCACCGCCGCGCCCGTACTCGCGGTACACGCGCCGGATTCGTGTCAACACCCGCTCGCGGCCCTGTTCGGCGAGGAAACCGGCGACCGAATGGACAAATTCGCGCACTGCGCGTGGACCGAGGGCCCCGCCGGCGTCCCGCTGCTGACCGACTGCCCCCGGCGCTTCGTGGGTCGGGTCGTGGACGCGGTCGACCTCGGCGACCACACCGGGATCGTCCTGGCTCCGATCGAGGCCCCGGGGCATCCGGACCCGACCCGGACCGACCTGCTGACCTACGACGATGTCCGAGACCTCGCCCCGGGCCATCCGGAGCACTGACCCCGGGCGACAGCGGACGCGCTGCGTGCGGTGTGGGGTATGCGGCATGTGCCTGCGGCCGGCAGGGCGAGGCGTGCCCGGTCGCCGAACTGCCCTGGGCGGCATTGGGGTTGCTTGGTTCGTTGAAGACCAAGCCGGGCGGCTCCAGGCACCCGCCAAGCTGCTGCGGCAAGAGCAGCCGGCCGCATAGTCGCCAACGCAGGGATCGGCTGATGACTTCCCCGGCACGTCATCAGCTCGGGCGGGGACTCGTTGTGAGCGTCTCCCATCCCGACCATGGGCGGCCCCCTGCGCCGAACACATCACCGGGGCGGCGGTCGAGATCTGCGGTCGCATGACGAACCGTGATGAAAGCCTCTTCGGATGGGAAGGATGTTCGGGTGATCACTTGCGTCGTCGACTACACGATCGATCCCGCCAAAATCGAGGCGTTCGAACGGTTCGGGCGTTGTTGGATGGAACTGGTGGGTCGCCACGGTGGGACCCACCATGGCTACTTCCTGCCTGCCGAGGGGGCGAGCGACCGGGCCCTCGCCCTGTTCAGCTTCCCGAGCCTGGCCGCCTACGAGCGGTACCGCGACCTGTTCGGCGTGGATCCCGACTTCGTGGCCGCGGATCGCATTCGTGACGAGAGCGGTTGTGTCGTGCGCTACGAGCGCACGTTCATGCGGCCGTTACTGCCGGGGGACGTCGCTCCCGAAGCCGTGCCGCGGGATTGACGGAATCGACACCGGCAGGCGGACACGGTCGACCGAAACCGGTTCCTGGGGTGTTCCCGGCAACGTCGGGCCCGGCGCACCGCCCGAGGTTCGGTGCGCCCCCGGCCGGTCCCGTCCCCCGGCCCGGTCCCACCCGACCCGGGCGGCCCGGGTGGGCCCTCGCCGAACCGCAGCGCCGGGATCCGCGTGCCCAACGGCAACCGCAGCGCTCGCCCTGCGCGTCCGGGGGCGGACGCACGGCTGGCCGGCTCCGGGCAGTGTGCGCCGCCGGGCGCGGGACTCGCGCACGGATGGACGACCGGGTGGCAGCGGAGGGCGGACAGCTCTGGGAACGGCGGCGAATCGGCCGACGCGAATCTGGACGGGTCGCTCGACGACGGTTTGCCGATACGGCGCGTGGGCAACGGGTGGTCATGCTCTCAGGGATCCTGCGGGGTGCCGCCGCCGGCGCGGCCGGCACCACCGCCCTCGATGCGGTCACCTACGCCGACATGGCCGGCCGGGCGCGCCCGGCCAGTGAAACGCCACAACGCACCATCGCCACCATCGCGCGCCGCATCGGGCGCCCGGTCGAGGGTGACTCCGACACGCGCGCGAACCGATTGACCGGGCTCGGCGCGCTGTCGGGCATCGCGACCGGCGTAGGCGTGGGCGCCGCTTTCGGCGTGCTGCGTGGCATCGGCCTACGGCCGCCGATCTGGGCGGGTTCACTGCTCGTGGGCGCCGCCGCGATGATCGCCGCCAACGGCGCGATGGCCGGATTGCGGGTGTCGGACCCGCGTACGTGGTCGACGGCCGACTGGCTCGCCGACATCGTGCCGCACATCGCCTACGGCTTCACGACCTACGCGGCGCTCGCGACGATGGACCCCAAGTGAGCGCCCTCATGCGGGCCTTCCTGGTGGGTGCGGCCAGCGGCGGCCGAAGCCAGGCCGGGATCACGGCCGTTCGCCTGACCACTCGCGGCGCAGGCAAGTTGTCGCGGCTCGCCGTCGGCTCGGCCGCCATCGGCGAACTCGTCGCGGACAAGCGTCCCGACGTCCCGTCGCGACTGAGCCTGCCGGGCCTGGCTCCGCGTGTCCTGCTGGGAGCGACGGCCGCCGCGATGTTGGCCCGTCGTACAGGCGGTGGGGCGACGATCGCGGCCCTCGTGGGAGCCGGCGCCTCGGTGGGCGGCGCCATCTGGGGTGAGGCGTGGCGCCAGGCCGCCGCGAACACCGGAATTCCCGCACTGCCGGCGGCGATCGGCGAAGACGTCCTGTGCTACGTCCTGGCATTCACGGCGTGCGCCCGCTCGTAGCGGCGGCTCCAAGGCGGGCGTCGACGCCTCGATGAGTTGGCCCACTGCGCCACCCCCGTCAGCGACCTCGCCCGCACGTTCGAACCCCACCACACCGTCTGGGCGTACCCGAACTCCTGGGCCCCGCCGCACAACCCGGACGCCCTCCGTCCAGGGTCGGGCAACGACCTTGCGAGGTATCGTCGCTGCGCCCTGCCGGCGCAACGCCCGCCGGGCCGGACCATGGGCAAAGCGAGGTCCGATTTCCGCCGGCCATGGGTCACCTTCGCGACCATGCTGGGACACGTGCTCAACTCAAGCGAGGGACTCATCGACCGATTCGTCCTGGCCGGCCGAGAATTCGAGCGACGCCTGCGGATGGTGCGGCCGGAACAGTGGACGTGGCCCACCCCCTGCAGTGAGTGGGATGTACGGCAACTGGTCAACCACATGACCCGGGGTAACGTCGGCTACGTTCAACTCCTTCACGGCGGTACCGGCGCGGACTTCATTCGCCTCCGCGACGAGGACGCGTCGGGTACGGATCCGGCCGCCGCGTACATCCGATCGGTGCGCGAATGCGCAGCCGCGTTCGCATTGCCCGGTGCGTTGGAGCGCGTCCTCGACTATCCACTGGGCCGGGTGAACGGGCAGCAGGCGATCGCCGTGCGAACCACGGACAGCGTGATCCACACGTGGGACCTGGCCCGGGCGATCGACGTCGACGACGCCCTGGATGCGGGGTTGGTCGGGTGGATCGGCTCCCATCTCGACGAGA
The DNA here is from genome assembly GCF_055557415.1 of Embleya sp. L77. NCBI lineage: Bacteria > Bacillati > Actinomycetota > Actinomycetes > Kitasatosporales > Streptomycetaceae > Embleya > Embleya sp. L77. The sequence continues at coordinate 6,796,373 of NZ_CM145709.1, read as the reverse complement.
TCTACGCAGGCCTGGCGGAGACTCCCGTCGCCGCCGAAACGACGCATCGCTTCTTCGCGGCACCGGACGGGGAACCCGCCCACGACACATCGCCACAGGACCGGCTGTTGCACCGCATGGGCCGAAACCCCCAGCTGTGAAGCCCGGGGCGTCCACGGCCCAGCAGCACCCTCATCTCTCCTTCACCCGCCAAGGGCACGGAACGGGGTGAATGACACGGGTTGCGTCGGCGGGCAGGTCGCCGGTCTCAGGCGTGTTTCGCCGGTGAGGCGCAGGGCCCGGCCCACGTGGCGGCGTTCCTCGACGCCGAGGGGGCGGGAAGCGGAGTCGCGTCCGCTGCGAACGCGAGGTGATGCGCGCGTACGTGCTCGACGGTTCCCGCGGGGAGAAGGCAACGGTCGTTGCCGCCGTGCTGGAAGCCGGCGGCTTGTTCGCTGCGCCCACGACGCCCAACGTGCCGTCATTCAGGGGTACGTGCGATGGGCGCGACGGGTCGGCGGCGTTGTGTCGCGTGATCCGGACAGCGCCCCGTAGCGTCGCCGCCTAGGCTGCGATGGACCAACTCGCGGAGCACACCACACCTTCACAGGTCCGCTCACGCGTGCGTGAGCGGCTTTGGCGCGCCCTGAATCCGACAGTAGAGGAACCACTTATGGGGTTGGGCAGACGTTCACTCGGCATACTCGCCGCGGCAGCAGGCCTGCTCATGACGGCGGGCACCTCCACCGCCGGGGCCGCCCCGCCTCTGGTGGACTTCGATCGTGTCGTCAACACGAACAGCCGCCTGTGCCTGGAAGTCGAGAACTCCTCCACCGCCAATGGTGCTCGTGTCCAGCAATGGTCGTGCAGTTCCCGGCGCGGCGACGACTGGTACCCGGTGCGGCAGACCAACGGCCTCTACAAGATCGTGAACAAGAACAGCGGCAAGTGCCTGGAAGTCCAGAACTCCAACGGCTACAACGGCGCTCGTGTCCAGCAGTGGAGCTGCGTGGGCCAGCAAGGCGCACTGTGGGCGTTCTTCTGGCAGTCCGGCACCCAGTCGTCGGAGATCGTCAGCTGGACCAGCAACCGGTGCCTGGAGATCGAGAACTCCTCCAGGTCCAACGGCGCCCGCGCCCAGCTCTGGGATTGTGTCGGACAGCCCGGCATACGCTGGACGTTGCCGTACGACGTGTAAGCGCGTGACCCGCCGCGACCGGCCGGCCTCGTCCCGTCGGGACGAGGCCGGCCGGTGTCATGTCGCCACGGTGGACAGGGGCGTGGCGGTGACATCGACGCGGGCGTTGGACCGACGTCGAACCACGAAGGCCCCGACATCGGCCAAGGCACCACCGGCGATCAGGGCTGCTCCCGCCGCCGACCAGACATCGTCGCCGGCGACGGCCCAAAGCCCGTGTCCACTCCGCCGAAGGGCCTGCGAGTTGTGCATCGCGAGGCGGCGGCCGCAGGTCTCCAAGGCGGTCAGACACACGTTCGTCGCGATCCGGTAGAGCCAGGTACGCAGTGAACTGCGACTCTCGTCGTACCGCTCCCGCGCCCGCCACGCCCGCAGGTACGTGTCCTGGACCAAGTCTTCGGCGTCGTGAACCGAACGAGCATCCGGTAGCAGTACGCCGGCAACTCCGAACGAAACGGTTCGACCAGAGCATCGAAACCCTCAGCCTCGACCGTCACGCCCACACCCCTCTGCCTCTGTCACGAGCACGATAACTCGCGAGGCGATCAGACGCGGGGCGTAAGGGCGAGCATGGTTCGAACTGCCACGAGCCCTCGTCCTGGCCCGGCCGCCGTCACAACGAGGACTTGTAGGGTCCGAAAGATGTTCGAGTATCACGGGTGGATCAACGTTCAGCCCAGTGCGGGCGCCGAGGATGCGGACCACGGCGACGATCGTCTTCGAAGCGTCGCCGAGGGCATCCAGGAACGCATCCGGGAGATCGACAGTCCCTACCTGCTGGATCTGCGCTGGATGAATGGAGAGGTATTCATCCACCTCGGCGGCTTCCCGAACCATCGTGACGCAGAGATCCTGGCGTTCTTCGCCGAGGTCGGCGATCGGGCGCCAGGGTCCTATGGCCTTTTGCATGTGCGCGACGACGAGGACCCCGGTCACGAAAACGAGGTTCGCGTGATCAGGATGGTCCGTGGGCAACTGACCGAGTACCCGGACTCGCTGCTGTCGCCGTGCATCCCGGTGCTTGAAGATCCCTTCGAAGGTTAGATCCGTCAGGAGACGTCTGGACGAGCGGCGCGCGGCATCACGAAATGCGCGCCACGGCCGAATTCCAAGAGCGTCGTCACGCGCAAGGCCAAGGTTGGTACCGCTGCAGCCCGGTGAAAGAGGGCTCACGCCCCGGCGGGGTGCTCCCGCCCGAGGTCGTGACAACATGTGCGGCATGACGACAAACCGAAAGGCCCACGCCGCGTAGACGGCCGGGGCACATCCCAGCCGGCAAGTCCCGCCACAGCGTGCAGGAGACGACGTCGGCCATCGACGGACTGTCTGCGCGCACGTTGTCGGAGATCTTCCGGCTGGAGCGCACCCGCAACTACCTGGAGCCGGGAGACGTCGGCTCGGCCGTGCGGCTGTGGAAGGACTACGTCCACCGCCCCCAGCGCGAACTGTGGCATGACTACGAGTGCGGCAACGTGCACTGGTACTGCTGCGGCAATCCTCTCGAAGCCCGTGCGCTCCTCGACACCGTGACACCGGCTCTGTCACCTCGCGGTGCCCGCGAACTCCGCCGCATCATCGACAAGTTTGACGCCGTCTGGAATCGCCGGTCTCCGCCCTACGAGATCGGCGAAGGTTGAACGACAAGCCGAGCGCCTTGTGCGCCGCGGTGGTGCAGGCGCGGATGGCGACAGTACCGGCGTCGGCGCGCCGCGCCGGGGCGTGGCAGGGGTTTGGCAGGGGTGTGCCGGTTTGCATACGTCGGCGATACGCCGTCCTGTTTAGGGTTTGGGGATGTGCGTGCTGATCGTGGAGGACGAGCTCTTGCCGGCCGAAGCCGTCCGTGACGACCTCCGGCCGGCAGCGATCGCCGCCGAAGGCGGTGTCATCGGTGGCGGCGTCATCAGTGGCGAGGAGCCCCCGAAGCAGGCCCGGGACACCAAGGCCGCCCCCTTCACCGACGCCGTCCGCATCGCCGTCACCGCCCTGCGCGAACGACTCGGCGAACCTTGGCTGATTGCCACGGTGTCCGGCGTCGGCCACCGAATCGATACCGGCATGGACACCACCCACCCTGGCGGTACTCATGTATAGACGCCCAAGGCTCAGCGCCCGACTGAAACTCACCCTCAGCTACGCCGGCTTCCTACTCGTCGCCGGCGTGCTTCTGCTGGCCGTGGTCTGGGTGTTCATGCTGCGCTGGGTACGAGACGACGACGCCCCGAGCCTCCAGAAGAGGTTCGGGGGCGTGATCATCGTCGGACCCGGTCGCTCCGACCTCCTGCGCGGCTTCGTCCCCGCCGCGGCCACGGCACTGGCCTGCCTACTCGTGTTCGGCCTCCTGGGAGGATGGATCCTCGCCGGCCGAATGCTCGCACCCCTCACCCGGATCGCATCCGCGGCACGAATGGCCGCGAACGGATCACTGTCCCACCGGATCCGTCTGCAAGGCCCCCGAGACGAATTCCGCGAACTCGCCGACGTGTTCGACATCATGCTCGAACAACTGGAATCCCACGTCGCCGAACAGCAAAGGTTCGCCGCGAACGCCTCCCACGAACTGCGCACCCCGCTGGCAATCTCCCGGACGCTCCTCGACGCCGCCCGCAACGACCCCACGCCGGACCAGGGCAAAGTCATCGAACGCCTCCACACCGTCAACACGCGGGCGATCGACCTCACCGAGGCGCTCCTGCTGCTCAGCCGCGCCGACCACGGGAGCTTCACCCGCGAGCCCGTCGACCTCTCCCTCATCGTCGAAGAAGCCGCCGAAACGCTGCTTCCGCTCGCCGAAAAGCGCCGGATCACGCTCGACGTCACCGGCGAGACAACACAGACCGTCGGCTCCGCGGCGCTGCTCCTGCGGATGGTGACGAACCTCGTCCAGAACGCCATCGTCCACAACCTCCCCACCGGCGGCACCGTCGCGATCCACACCGAATCGCAGCACGGCGCGAGCGTGTTGCGGGTCGAGAACACGGGCCATCCGCTCCCGTCGGAACTGGTACCGGCCCTCACCGAACCCTTTCAACGCGGAACAGGGCGCGTACGCGCCGACGAGCAGGCCGGCGTCGGCCTCGGGCTGGCCATCGTGCACAGCGTCGTCCGAGCACACGACGGGACCCTCGACCTCACACCGCGCCCGACCGGCGGTCTCCTCGTCACGATCCGACTTCCCCGGGGACGGTAGGACGTTTGGCTTTGGCGTTTGGCTTTGGCGTTCGGCCCCGGCGTTCGGCCCCGGCCCGCGTCCGGTGCCGAAGCGCCACACGAACTCCTCCACACCACGAAGCCGTCGGCGCCCGAGCAGACGGCCGGCGGTTCGTGGACGCGCAACTCCTCGTCCGCCGTCCGCCGTCCGCCGTCCGTCGTGCGTCGTCCGTCGCGTCGTGCGTCGTGCGTCGTGCGGCGAGCTGTCGTCGGTCGGGCTGAGCGCTCGTTGCTGTTACTTCCCCATCTTGTCGGGGTTGACGTCCAGGACGCCCTCGGTGCCGCGTTGGGTCTCGTAGTCCAGGACGGCAATCTCGGGGTAGTGCAGGTCGAAGGCCGGTGATTCGGAACGGATCCGGGGCAACCTGGTGAAGTTGTGGCGAGGCGGCGGGCAGGTGGTCGCCCACTCCAGTGAGCGTCCGTAGCCCCAGGGGTCGTCCACGACCACCTCGCGTCCGAACCTGTGCGTCTTCCAGACGTTGTAGAGGAAGGGCAGGGTGGACAGGCCGAGCAGGAACGCGCCGAGGCTGGAGATCGTGTGCAGCGTCGTGAACCCGTCGGAGTCGAGGTAGTCCGCGTACCGGCGAGGCATGCCCTCGGCGCCGAGCCAGTGTTGGACGAGGAAGGTGGTGTGGAAACCGACGAACAGCGTCCAGAAGTGGATCTTCCCGAGTCGCTCGTCGAGCATTTTGCCGGTGAACTTGGGCCACCAGAAGTGGAATCCGGCGAACATGGCGAACACGACGGTGCCGAAGACCACGTAGTGGAAGTGGGCCACGACGAAGTAGCTGTCGGTTACGTGGAAGTCGAGGGGTGGCGAGGCGAGGATGACGCCGGTGAGGCCGCCGAACAGGAAGGTGACCAGGAAGCCGATCGACCACAGCATGGGTGTCTCGAACGACAGGGACCCGTGCCACATGGTGCCGATCCAGTTGAAGAACTTCACACCCGTGGGGACGGCGATGAGGAACGTCATGAAGGAGAAGAACGGGAGCATTACGGCGCCGGTGGGGAACATGTGGTGGGCCCAGACGGTGACCGACAGGCCCGCGATGGCGATGGTGGCGGCGATCAGGCCCTTGTAGCCGAAGACGGGGTTGCGGGAGAAGACCGGGAGGATCTCGGTGACGATGCCGAAGAACGGCAGCGCGATGATGTAGACCTCGGGATGACCGAAGAACCAGAACAGGTGTTGCCACAACAGGGCGCCGCCGTTGGCCGGGTCGAAGACGTGGGTGCCGAACTTGCGGTCTGCCTCCAACGCGAACAGGGCCGCCGCCAGAACCGGGAAGGCCATGATCACCAGGACCGAGGTCAACAGCACGTTCCAGCAGAAGATCGGCAGCCGGAACATCGTCAGCCCGGGCGCACGCATGCACACGATCGTGGTGATGAAGTTGACCGCGCCCACGATGGTGCCGAACCCGGACATGGCCAGTCCCATGATCCACATGTCGCCGCCGATGGAGGGCGAGCGCACCACTCCGCTGAGCGGGGTGTATGCGAACCAGCCGAAGTCGGCCGCTCCCTGCGGCGTGAGGAAACCGGCGACCGCGATCAGCGACCCGAAGAGGTAGAGCCAGTACGCGAGCATGTTCAGGCGCGGGAACGCCACATCGGGCGCGCCGATCTGGAGCGGCATGATCCAGTTCGTGAACCCGGCGAACAGGGGCGTGGCGAACATCAGCAGCATGATCGCGCCGTGCATCGTGAACGACTGGTTGAACTGCTCGTTCGACAGCAACTGCGTTCCCGGGCGCGCCAACTCCGCCCGGATCGCCAGCGCGAGCACGCCGCCGAACAGGAAAAACAGGAACGAGGTCGTCAGGTACAGGGTGCCGATGGTCTTGTGATCGGTGGTGGTCAGCCACTTCACCACGATCGCGCCGCGACGAGAAGAGCGCGGAACCACGGTGCGGGGCCCGGAAGGCGACACCGGTGCCTGGACGTCGGTCATGCACGCTCCACAGGAGAGTCGGAAGGAAGGAGCCGCGTCGAGACGGTCGACCGGCGCGCCAGAGGGGGATGTCGATCACGGGCGACGGCGATGACTGCGTACGATCCACGCCGTCATAAGCAGTGCTCCCAGTGCGGCGAGCGACGCGATCGGAGCGAAAACCACCGGGTGCGCCAACCTCGTCACCGCCACCACGCCACATGCCAACGACACCGGAATCAGGATCGCGGCGCCCGCGATCACCCGCAGCCGGCTTTCCGACAGCGGAGCGGTGAAGGCCCGCGGCGATCGACGCGACACCGCGTCGAGTCGCAACTCGGCCTCGATGGCGGACCACGCCCGCCGCTCGTCCTCACTCAGGATCCGTGCGTCCACAGCCATCCCCTCACGGCACCGCGACAACACGTCGCGGCGAACGCGCACCCCGTTCCCCTGCCCCACCGATCCATGCACCACCAGGCGACTTTCAGCCGAACGGCTCCCCCGCCGACATGCCGTGGGCCATCGGACACGGTCCGGCCGCCGAGCGGGGGCGCTGGTCCCTTCGTTTCTCTTTGTTTCTCTTCGGGTCTCTTCATGTCTCATCGCTTCTCTTCGTGTCTCGTCGTTGACCGGTTGGTCACCAACCGGAGACGCGTTCCCAGAAGGTCTGGATCGCCGGGGCCGTGTTCGTGGTCGGTGTGCCGTCGACCACGTGGTAACCGCGGTGCCGGCGGCGGTGGCGCAGGCGTGGTTGGGCAGGATGCGCGCAGGCGAGTACCGACGGGCAGGTCTGGGCAGGTGGGCGCCGTCGCGGGCGGTGAGGGTGCCGTGTTCCTGGCTTGCGGCCGTCATGAGCAGGCCCGGAACGAGGTTGCCAATCAGGTCGGTGAACCAAGGCCGTAGCCCTGGTCCTGCGACTGGACGGCGGTGCCGCGGTCGCGGGACATGGCCATCCAGCCGCCGTCGGTGACGATCCACCCGCGTTCGCGGCGGTGGCCGATGACGGTGACCACGACCGACAGGGCGAGATCCTCGATGCGGCAGATGCCGATGCCGGCCATCACCAGGTCGAAGAAGACATGGTTTCCCGCGCGCAGTTCGCTGACTCCGTCGAGGTCCTCGGCTGCGTGGGCCGCGGGGGTGGAGCCGACACTGACGGTGGCCACGGACAGGCCGGCCGCGCGCAGCCGCTCGGCCGCGGCGACGGCGGTGTCGCGTTCGTTCTCGGCCGCCAGGCGCCGTTCCTCGGCGGTGTAGACGAAGTAGGACTCGCCCGCGTGGGTCAGCACACCGTCCCGACATCCCGCGTCGTGCAGGATGCGGCCGATCTCGGGAAGCGCGGGGTCGTCGGGCTTGAGTCCGCCTCGGTGACCGTTGCAGTCGATCTCGACCTGGGTGGGGACGGGGAGGCCGGCCCGGCGGGAGGCTTCGACGACGAATGCCGCCTATTCGATGCTGTCCGGCAGGATCCGCAGGGTCACACCGCGGCGCAGCAGGGCGAGGACGCGCGTGAGCTTGTGCGGGTCGATACCGACGGCGTAGGTGATGTCGAGGTAGCCGCCGTCGGCGAACGCCTCCGCCTCGGCCAGGGTGGAGACGGTGACCGGGCCGGGTATGTCGTGGATCAGGCCTGCGACGTCGAGATTCTTGGCGGTCTTCACATGGGGGCACAGGGCGACCCCGAGCCGGTCGTCCCTGGCTGCCAGTCGTTCGATGTTGCGCCGGGCCTTATGGAAGTCGACGACGGCGAACGGGGTTGTCGGGTCGGCCAGGGTGTGGGTGGCCTGCGGGCCGGCGACCCTTGCGGGGCCGTTCACAGGGAGATGTCCAACTTCTTCAGAAGGGCCAAGCCCAGGTACAGGTCCTGCACTCCGAGGCCGGAGCTGTCGAAGACCGTGATGTCGTTGTCGTCGTTGTCGTCGGTGCGTCCCGGGGCGCGGCCGGTGAGGACCTCGCCGAGCGGGGTGAGCACTGTGCGCAGGGGCGTGTTGGCTTTCGCCCATGCGGTGGGCCTGCTCGGGCAGGTCACAGAAGACGCGGGCGCTCCTGAACAGTTCGGGTGGGAGTTCGCGTTTGCCGAGGGCGTCCGCGCCCATGCAGGAGATGTGCGTACCGGGGCGGACCCAGGCGGCCTCGAACAGCGGCGGGGCGTCGGTGGTGGCGGTGGTGGCGGTAGTGGCGGTGGTGGTGGCGGTGACGGTGGTGGTGGCGGTGACGATCACACCGGCCCGGGAGCAGGCTTCCTCGGCGTCGACGCGCCGGGCGTGGTGTCCCTTTGCGGCCAATGCCGCGGCCGTCTGCTCGGCGCGCTCGGCAGTGCGTCCGACGACCAGGACCTCGGCGATGGGCCGCGTGCGGCTGCCGGCCTCCACCTCGTAGACCGCCTGGTGGCCGGTGCCGAAGACCGCCAGGGTGGTGGCGTCGGCACAGGGGCAGGCAGGTCGACGGCGAGAGCGTCGGCAGCGGCGGTCCGGTAGACGTTCGCCGTGCCGACTTCCAGGACGACCGCGATCCTGCCGTTGGTCTGGTCGAAAAGCAGCAGGGTGGAGTGGTGGCGCGGCAGCCCGTGTTCCGCGTTGTCCGGCCAGTAGGTGCCGATCTTCAGCCCGGCGTGCGTCGCGGATGCGGATGGCTTGAGGGGTGAACCGGTTGCGCGGGTCGGACCCGTGCACGGCGAGACTGGGAAAGGACGCGCCGTCCACCGTCGCGGCGAAGGCGGCGCGGGCCGCTTCCCTGGCCAGGTCCTCGTCCACGAGTTCGGCGGTCTGCTCTTCGGTGATGTGCAGCGGGCAACGCGCAACCGGTGGCCGGCCGGAGGAGGAGGCCGGCACGGGGCTGGTGGTCGAACTTGGCGGCGGTCACGAGGGGCCTTTGACTTGGTGTGGTTCTTCACTTGGTGTAGTTGTAGACGGTTGCCCGGGACACGCCGAGCAGGTCCGCGATGGTCTGCGCGGCATCGCGCAAGTCGAAGTGGCCGTCTTGGTGCAACTGCCGCATGAGTGCCTTCTTGCTCTCCCTGCTCAGCGACCGAGGGGTCGCCGCGCGCTCCGCGGCCGGTTCCTCCACCGCCCGGCGCAGCTCGCGGGCGTTGCGGTCCCGGAGGGACCCAGGGGCTGGTCGCGGTGCTCGGTGTCCGTGCCCACCAGGTTCGACAGCGCGAGTGTCACCGGTGACAGCACCGACACGTCCAGATTCAGGCAGAGGGCGGCGACGTACTCGCCGGCGGCGTTCTTGATCCCGATGGACGTGCTCTTGACCGGGCGGCCGTCGGGGAACCGGTTGGGGTAGTTCTGGATGACGCTGGGTAGCCCGGGTCCTCGATGCGGGCCAGGCCCAGCTCCGTCGCCGAGTCCCCGACCCGGCGACCGGAGAGGTTGTTCTCGATCGCCCGGATCGCATGCTGCGGATCCCGCAGATCATGCGGAACCACTTCACACAGACCCGGAAACGTCCGGCCCAGGCGGCACGCCAAATCTATGGACCTGGACGCGACGCCCGGGTGCGAGTGTCGGGCTTCGAACGCCCGATCTGCTCCCGTATTAGGTAGGATGACTCTACGTAGATACCAACTTGGTAGATTGTTGCTACCGAGTATCCAGGTTCCGGGGAATCGCATGTCATTCGTTGGTCGCCGCCTCGAGCTGGCGTTGTTGTCCAAGCGTCTCGAGCGGGTCGCAACCACCGGTGCCGGGGCCGCGCTCGCGCTGCGCGGTCGGCGGCAGGTCGGCAAGTCGCGCCTGGTCCAGGAGTTCTGCGACGCGGCCGGGGCGCCGTACGTGTTCTTCACCGCCACCAAGGGCGCTTCGCCGGTCGAGGCGGTTGCGGACTTCCTGACCGAGCTGGCGGAATCGTCGCTGCCGGGAGACCCCGAGCTGGTCCCGTCGGGTGGCGCGGGCAGTTGGCCCGATGCCTTCCGATCCTTGGCCGCCGTCCTACCCGATCGGCCCACCATCGTGGTGATCGACGAACTCCCCTGGCTGGCGGAGCAGGACGACCTCTTCGACGGAGCGTTGCAGACCGCCTGGGACCGCCTGTTGTCCAAGCGCCCGGTGCTACTGCTGCTCCTGGGCAGCGATCTCCACATGATGGAGCGGCTGACCGCGTACGACCGGCCGTTCTACGGCCGCGCGGACAACCTGGTTCTCGGCCCGCTCAACCCGGCCGAGACCGCGGATGCACTCGGGCTCGAAGCCGCCGACGCCATCGACGCGCACCTGGTCTGCGGCGGCCTGCCCGGCATCCTGCGCGCCTGGCCCCACGGCACCCCCGCGCTCGCGTTCCTCCGGGCCGAGTGCGCGGACCCGGCCTCCCCGATCTTCGGCGTCCCGGAGTCCTCGCTACTGGCCGAATTCCCCGCCCCGGACCAGACACGGCGCGTACTGGAGGCCGTCGGCGGCGGCGACCGCACCCACGCGAACATCGCGGCAACCGCCGGCGGCAGGAGCGGCGCCATCCCATCCGGCTCGCTGTCCCCCGTACTGCGCCGCCTCGTCGAGGAGAAACGCGTCCTCGCCACGGACGAACCGATCTCCACCCAACCGGGCAAACCCGCGCTCTACCGGGTCCATGACAGCAACCTGCGGCTGTACCTCGCCGTTCTGCGCGGAGCGCAGGAGCAGGTGCGACGCGGCCGGCCGGAAGCCGCGTACCGGCTGGTCGAGCGCCGCTGGGCCGCATGGCGTGGCCGTGCCGTCGAACCACTGGTGCGCGAGGCGCTCGAACTCGCCGCCGGCGACGGCCGGTTGCCGTGGGACGACATCGAAGCGGTCGGCGGCTGGTGGAACCGCCGCTTCGATCCCGAGGTTGACATCGTGGGCGCGGACCGCGCACCCGTCGCCCGTCACATCCGTCTGGTCGGCTCCATCAAGTGGCTGTCGAGCCCGTTCGACCGCCACGACATGGCCGACCTCGCCGCAGCCGCTCCGCAGGTCCCCGGCTTCACCCTCGGCTCGACCGCCCTGGCCGTGGTCTCCCTCTCTGGAATCGCCTCCGATGTCCCGACCGAACCGATCGACCTCCGCTGGGGCCCCGCCGACCTCATCACGGCCTGGCGTCGATGAGCGAATGAGCCCTCGAACTTCGAAGCCACGCACCGACCCCGGCCGCACCTGAGCCCAGCTCTCACACCGCGTCCCAGCGGCCGCGGGCAAAACGCCGTCCCGACTCTCCTCGACCTCGGGCCCAACCCCACTCCGCCCGTGTAGACGGCCGGCTCACCCCCACCTGCGTGGGGACTTCATCACCCACCAGGTGTTCCGTCTGTGAAGCCCGGTTCACCCCCACCTGCGTGGGGACTTCCGCCAGAGGTCACTGCTCTGGTTGGTGAGCAGCGGTTCACCCCCACCTGCGTGGGGACTTCCACCAGAGCGCGGGGGTTTCCGACTTCTGCGGCGGTTCACCCCCACCTGCGTGGGGACTTCCCTTGCTGACCTGCGGCTTCCTGGAGTCGTTATCAATCCGTGATCGAATATCGGAGTAATCAGGCAATGGCTTGCCTGATTCAGCTTCTTCGCTTGGCGGTTCGTGCGCATGCCCCCTCGAAGGGCCTGGCCAGGCCGGAACTCGGGATCGTCGATGGTAGCCCCGATCCCGCGGCCCGGGGGTCGGCGCTTCTGCAGCGGGCTTCCAGGAGGGAACGGAGAAGGTGGATAGTGTCGTCCTCCATATCGCACCCGAGATCGTCGAGCAGGCGGTTGAGGCGGGCGGCGTACGCTTCGAGTTCGTCGATGTCGCCGGAGAGGTAGGCGGTACGGAACATCAGACGGTAGAGCATCTCGGACTCGGGGCAGACCTCGACGCCCTTGCTCAGGGCGAGCTTCGCGCTGCGAACGTACCCGTCGCGCAGGCGCAGTTCACCGCGCGGCCACGTCGACGATCGACGACGTCATGTCCTGGTGCAGGTACTCCGCCCAGATGTAGCGGCGGGGGTGGTGCCGCCGAACGAGCGTCCGCACGCCAGGAAACAGGGCAGTGGTCAGGTCGGGGCCGCCCAGCGGGCCCAGCCGCATGCCCTTGCGTGCCAAGCGCTGGAAGCGGGTCCAGTCACAGGTCACGTCCGAGGCGAAGCGGTAGCCGGCGTCGCCCATCATCAGCAGGTATGGCTCTCCATCGGGGTCGCCGCCCAGCCAACGGCGGAGCTTGCTCATCGCGGTGTGACGGTTGGTCGCGGAACCGCTGTCGGGCCAGATCGCGGCGTCAAATGGCCCCATCCCCGGCGTGAAATGCCCGGCGGTACGCCTCTTTTCCAAGCCGGTGGCCATGCCCGCGGGAAGCACGGGGCATGGGCGTCAAGCATCGGGAATATCCGGCTTCGCCGCGCTGAGCATGTTGCCGGGAATCACGACAAGCCGTTCGCCGACCCGAGCGGCGCACCTGCCGGCAGACGCGAACCGTAGGCATCGGTCGGATCCCGGCCGATGACGGCCCATGTCGTCGTTGCTGACCTGCCAAGTGTCCGGACACTGCTCCCCGCCCTGAGAGTTCCCCAGTTCCCCCGCCGACTTCCCAAGTGCTTGACGGACAGGGCCGACGGATCGGTTTCCCAGATACGGGCCACGATTTGCCACCCCGGGTTTCCGTTGTCACGGAACGTTGTGGTCACAATGACGCGTGCGCCGGAATGAATGCAGTATGTAAATGCGCTGGCCCCGGGCCTGATCGCACTGGGGAAATCGAATCGACGCCCCCGAGCGCACATAGAGGCCCGAAACAGGACCGCTTCGGCCAGTCAGGACAAGCTGGCCGACAACGCGGAGCTCCGGATACTGGGTTGAAGCACTCCCGACATCGCTGAAGTCCCAAGACAGGCAAGGCCACGCACCAGCCCGACCGGAATCCATGAGTCCCACCTCGTCGATCGAACGGGCCGCAGTGAGACTCCGCAATGATGCCGATGCTCCGTCCGCGGATCGTTACTTCATCACATACCCACGACAATGTGCGCCGCTGACCCGGACGAAGCTCCGTCCGTCGAGCCGTCCGCACGCAGCGAGGTGAGCGTGTGACCGATCTTGACAGCCGAACGCCAGCCGCCCTATGGGCGTACACGCGCCCGGAGTCACCGGACGCACCACCGCTCGCATCGATGCGAGCACCGCCTTTGACGCGAGTTCGTAGTCACGGTGCGCCGACCCAGCGGGAAGCGATAGGAGCGTGCCGAGCCTGGAAGCCAGGAGCGTCCCGACGATACGGGTCCGACTTGCAGCAAGCATCGCCCTTGTTCCACATCGCCAGCTCGCGCTCCGCCGGAACGGGCATGCACAGGTGTCCCCCATGGCGGAACAGGGCGCGGAATGTCGTCATCGGTGCGGTTCTGCCGGTCGTGAGATAGCCCTGGCCAGGCTCGTATGCTTACTCCTGCGATTGTGATGGGTCTGGGCGGACCGCCCTCCGGGATGTTGTCGGAAGCACCTCTTCGGACTCCGACTCGGCGCAAACCGGCTGGACGCATCCATCCGACCATCGCATGATCGGGACACCCATGCGACAACTTCCGGAGACAGTTGCCAGCCCCCAAGGCGAATTCAGGAAGAAGTCTTGCCGCAATAACCGGATTTGGATCACGAATCGGCAAAGCCCTCGAGAACCCGCAGGTCAGCGAGGGAAGTCCCCACGCAGGTGGGGGTGAGCCGCGTTGGAGAAATTCCCCCCAGGGGACGCGTTCGTGTTCCGATGCCAGTGCCGGTACCGGTGGCCTCGGTGTGAGTGGTGGGTGGTGGCTCCCAGCCTCCGCGCCGGGTGCCGTGGGTGCCGTAGGTGCCGTGGGTGGCCAGCGGCCGTACGCGCCGAGTTCGAGACCGGACAGCTTCGGCAGTTCGACGAGTTCGGCAGTGTGCTCGAAGGAGGCGGCGACACAGTGGGTGGTGACGCGGGTCCCGACGGCCCGGCAATCGCGGCCGGTGTCGGCCAGGGAGCTGGGGCGCCCGGGGTGCGGGCACGGCGTGGGAAAGGGGCTGGGGGACCGTGTTCGCGGCGGCGGTCCGGTATGGGGGCGGGAAGGACACCTGGAGGTGCCTCGGGCTCATGTCGAGATCGTGGCCGCGGTCGGGTCGGGTGAGGTGGTCTTGGTGCGACCGGGCAAATGGGTCGACAACCAACGCACGCGGCGGGATTCGCTGGGCGAAGAACGGGAGCGGCTGCTCACCGAACTCGGCATGCGTTGGTGAGAGGTCGATCGCGGGTGGGTGTGAGGCTTCGGGGCCGGAGGGCCGCAGGGCCAGAGGGCCGCAGGGCCGCAGGGCGGGGGTTCACGTGCCGCAGGCCGAGGCCGGTCGGTGGCGGCGTTCAGTCGGTGGGAAGGTTCGTGATCGCCTTCACCGTGTCGATCAACTCGGGGAGGGTGCCGGGGAAGTCGGGGAGAAGCCGGGCAACGACGGCCCACGCATCCGTAGTTGCGGGAACGAGGTCGGCGGGGACCGGGTGGCCGGTGCGCAGGACCGCCTCCGCCGGGCAGCCGAGGGCGAACAGGTCGGTGAGGGTGAGGGCGTCCGACTTCACACAGTCCTCGAGGAGGGCGGCGGACACCTGGTCTCCGGGCAACAGAGCGAGGGCCGAGCGCGCGTGTTCCGGCGAGCGGTGGGCGAGCCACCTCGCGGTCCGCGTCGGATCGGCCCGCAGCAGGGCCAGCGAAACATCGTCGGGACAGTGCGGGCGGGTGCAGAGGTCGCGCAGCGCGGCGCCGCTGAAGGGGCGGCCGTCGGCGAGGGCCTCGCGAATCCAGTCCCATTCCAGAAAATCGTCCAACGCGTCGGCGTTCAGCCCGACTCCTTCCACACACTCGTGGCGGCGTGCCTCGGTGATCCGGGCGTCCAGGAAGGTTGCCGGATCGGCTGCCCGAAGTGCGTCGGAGACCGTCAGGGAGACGGGTACGTTCTGGATCTGGCCGTTGGCGATGACGTCCCGGAGGATGTCGACGCGCCCGGAGCGCACCAGGGTAGCGGCGGCGGTGAGTTGCTCGCTGTCCCGCAGACGGTCGTGCACGTCGAGCACCGCCTCGGCCAGGACGCTCGCGTCGTTGGTGTAAGGGGTGAGGTGTTTCGTCTCGATGTTCTTGTTCAGGCCCGAGATGAGGTGGGACGTGAGTCTCCGGGTCGTTCGCAGTGTCTTCCGGCGCCCCGGCCCGAACGGCACACCGGCCACGACCCGTCGGGCGATCTCTCCCGGAACACTGCTGTGGATGAGGACCGCTGCGTTCAGCTCGGGGTCGTCACGGCTCAGGAGCGGTAGGTAGACCTCCGGGCGGCTCTTCGCCTCTCCGGCGATTCGCAGCAACTCCCTTTCGTCGGTGATCTCGTCGACGACTGCCTCGACGACGTGCCCGGGAGCCCAGCCTGCGGCGGTGACAGGGTAGATGACGTCGGCGAGCCCCGGTGCGGAGACGATCGCCCGGGCCTTCTTCGGCCCGGCAAGCCCGAGCAGGTACGGGAACGAGGCGTGGTCTTCGTGGAGTTCCGTGGTTCCCATCACGGGTTCCTGCGCCGCTTCGAGAAGTGCGCCGACCGTGCCGGTGAATCCGGGCAGCAGTGCGAACAGGCTCACCCAGCGTGCCGGGTTCTCGCCGAGGTGCTCGTGGAGCAGCGTCCGCAATGCCTCCCCGGCACCCGAGTTCCGAGGGAGCGCCACGATCAGTTCCAGGATGCGGGGAGCCCCTTGCGCGTGGTGCAGCAGATCCGCTGCGTCGATCAGCCCCGCTCGCAGCGCGGTCACCGCCGTGTCGACCATCGCCGTTGTCGGTTGCTGAGAGAAGTGACCGAGTGCCTTCTGCTGCCTGCAGTCCAAGAACGCGAGTGCCGCCTCCTTCGGGCACACGCCCGACTCGACAACGGCCCGGCAGGCGGTGTCCGCCATGGGGTGTCGGTGGTGGAGTTCGACGAGTTCGCGCCAGTCCGCCACCGACCAGTCCTCCGGGCGGAAGAGCGCTACCCGGCCGCGCAGGTGGCGAATGCGTGCGTGCGGCGTCTGCGCCATCCATGCGTACAACTCGGCGGGTCGGCCCTCCGGCCGCCTCTTCTTCGGCCCGCCGATGGTGTGGCCGGCATGTGCGGCCACCTCGGGGTCACTCGCGCGCAGCGCCGGAGCGAGCAGCCTCCGTGACCGGGTCGTGAGCAGCAACTCCCGTACGGTGCCGGGTAGGTCATCGGCTTCGCACACGGTGCGGCGATCGGCGGCGGTGAACTCCGGATGCACATAGACCGCGACGGCAACCCGAGGTTCCGCCCGTTCCAGCAGGCGGCGCAGCACCTCCCGGCCGACCCGGGGATTCTCGGCGAGGACGAGCCGGTCCTCGGCGCTTCCCGTCTCCAGGGCCCATGCGACGACGTCGGCCGAGGGCCGGAGCCGCAGGAGGTCTCGCCGGATGTCCGCGGGCAGCCTCGCCAATACCTCGGCGAGCTCTGCGGGTGCGACGGAGTCCAGGAGCGTGGCGAAAGCGGTTGTCGCAAGGGTCATCCGTTACCTCCGGCCGTCATGGCCTGTGCCTGTGCGGTGGTGCAGAGTTCGGGCAGTATGCCGGGACGTCGGCGAGCGGCGAGCGGCGAGCGGCGACGACGGAACCGACCGGCCTGCCAAGGAAAGCGGAGATTCCCTGATCGGTCGCCTGATTTCCCGCACGACATCCTCATCCGGGCCGCCGGACCGCCAAGCCACCGGGCTACCAGGCCGCCAGGCCACCGAGCCACCAAGCCGCGGTCGATGCCGGCGGCGCGGTCCTGCTGAAGTCTCGTCGTCGACGCGTGGGCGCTTCGCCCGCTGTCGTCAGAGGTTGGGGGGTTCGGGGCGTACGAGGCCGTTTTGGTAGGCGATGACGACGAGTTGGGCGCGGTCGCGGGCGCCGAGCTTGGTCATGGCGCGTTGGATGTGGGTGCGGACCGTCAGGACGCTCAGGACGAGTTCCCGGGCGATCTGGTCGTTGGATTTGCCGTGGGCCGCCAGGACGGTGACTTCCTGTTCGCGGGGTGTGAGGTCGGCGAGGCGTTCGGCGGGGGCAAGGGGTGGTCCGGAGGCGGGGGTGGTGATGGAAGCGGGTGATCAGGGCTTGGGTGGCCCCTGGTGACAGCAGGGCTTTCGCCTGCGGCGACCGTGCGGATTCCGTCCGGTAGCGCGCCCGTGGTGACGTATTTGCCCAGGAAGCCGCCGGTGCCGACGCGGAGTGCCTGGGCGACGTATTCCTCGGTCTCGAACATGGTCAGGATGAGCACGCGGGTGCCGGTGAGGTCGGGGTCCTCGCAGATGGCGGCGGTGGCGGCAAGTCCGTCGGTGTCGGGCACGCGGATGTCCATGAGCACGACGTCGGGCCGGTGGGCGCGGGCGAGTTCGACGGCTTGATGGCCGTCGGCGGCTTCGTCGACGACCTCCATATCGTCGCAGGAGTCGATCAGGAGCCGGAAGGTGCCGCGCAAGAGGGCCTGGTCGTCGGCGAGCAGGACGCGGATGGTCAACGGGTGTCCTCGTGGCGTTGTCCGGCCGGGGCGTCCGCCGGGGTGTGGGGCTGGAGCGGGAGGGCGGCGGCGACTTCGAAGCCGCCTTCGGGTCGGGGGCCGGCGCGCAGGTCACCGCCGACGGAGTGGGCACGTTCGCGCATGCCCATCAGTCCGTATCCGCCGCTGGGCATCGGCGGGGTGGCCCCGCCGTTCGCCGTGCCGTCGTTGGTGACGGTGACGAGCAGGCGTGAGCCGTCGTACCGGAGCCGGACTCGGGCCGCGTGGTCGGGCGCGTGTTTCGTGGCGTTGGTCAGGGCTTCCTGGATGATCCGGTAGGCGGTCAGGTCCACCCCCGGGGACACGGGACGAGCCTCGCCTTCGGTGCTGACGGTGACCGTCAGGCCGGCCGATGCGCAGCCCGCGACGAGTGTCGGCAGCCGATCCAGGCCCGGGGTGGGCTCCAGTGGGTCGGCGTCCGGGTCGGCGGTCCGGCGCAGCACGCCCACGGTGGCGCGTAGTTCCAGGAGCGCGGCGGTGGTGGTGCCGACCAGGTCGGCGAGGATTTACCGGGTCTGTTCGGGATGGATGTCGGCGAGGTGGGCGGCGGTGCCGGCCTGGGCGTGGGCAACGGCCATGCGGTGGGCGACTGCGTCGTGCAGTTCGCGGGCGATGCGCATGCGTTCCTCGGCGACCCGGAGCCGGGCTTCCTCCTCGCGGGTGCGTTCGGCGTTCGCGGCGCGGGCCTTGACGGATTCGAGGAAGGCGCGCCGGAAGCGGCTTCTGCCGCCCAAGGACACCGGCAGCATCAGCCACAGGACCGTGCCCACGGTCCGGAGCATGAAGTCGTCGCCGAGCGGCCCGCCTGCCGGCGAGGTGGCCACCAGCACGGCCAGGGTCGCCGAGCCGGAGATGCCGGTGGTCCGCGAGTCGGTGAGCGCGGCAAGCCAGTACAGGGCGGCCATGACGGGAGCCGCCATGCCAGAACGACCCAGCCGCGCCGCCGAAAGGCGCCGTGACCGAGCCGATACAGAAAAGTCGCCACGTCAGGGTCTTCATATTCCGGAAGCGATGTCCGCTCAAGGCTCGCCCGGCAATACCCGTCCCGTCGTCATGCCGCTACGGACGCTACGACCTACCAAAAGCGCACGACCACCTACTGAAATCGCCGTAGGCGCGCCCACGGAGCACCCGCCCGGACGGGCCCGACACCATCACGCCGGGCACTGCCATGCGGCCTCACCCACCTGCCGAAACCCTCGCCGGGGGTACGCCGGAGCCGCCGGGATCACCGGCCACGTTTGCGTGGTGTGCCCGCGCCGCAATCGCCCGGACGGTGCCGCAAGTGTGGTTCGCGGGTGTATCCGCGTACTCCGTCGGGTGGCGACCGTCTCGTTGTGACCTTTCGATAATCCGGGCTCCGCTCCTGCCTCTTCCCAAGTTAACGCAGGTGTTTTAATCTCGGTCGCCGCGCCCCGGTACCGCCCGGCCGTGCCACACCTTTTGGAGGAACGCATGACGGGAAATCCCCTGCACCGCCGCGACTTCGTTCGCATCACGGCCGCCGCCTCCGGCGTGGCGGCGGCCGGTGTCGCCGCGGCCCCCGGCGCTCAGGCGGCCGAGGCCGATGCCCCCGAGGCGGCCGGCGTCACGCGGGGGTCGTTCCTGCACGGCGTCGCGTCCGGCGACCCCCTGCCCGACGGGGTCGTCATCTGGACCCGCGTCACCCCCGCCCCGGACTGCCACCCGGGTTCGCGGCGCGGCCCGGCCGGCCTCGTGTTCTGGGAGGTCGCCCTCGATCGCGACTTCCGGCACCCGGTGCGCGCCGGTCGGGTCCGCACCGGCCCCGACCGCGACCACACCGTCCACGTCGACGTGCGCGGCCTGCGCCCCGCCACCACCTACCACTTTCGCTTCCGCACCGCCCACGACCGCTCACCGGTGGGGCGCACCAGGACCGCGCCGGCCGCCCGGCAGCACGTCCCGGGCCTGCGTTGCGGCATCGCATCGTGCGTCAGCTACGCCAACGGCCACTTCGCCGGCTACCGGCACCTCGCACGGCGCGGCGATCTCGACGCGGTGATCCATCTCGGGGACTACATCTACGAGTTCGCGACCAAACCGGGATCCGTCCGGGCGATGGAACCGCCCACCGCGTGCCGCACGTTGGCCGACTACCGGGCCCGACACGGCCGTTACCGCACCGATCCGGACCTGCAGGCGATGCACGCCGCGGTACCGATCATCGCCACGTGGGACGACCACGAGGTGTGCAACGGGTGGTGGTCCGGCGGGGCGGACGAGCACGATCCGGCCTCCGACGGAAGTTGGGTGGACCGCGTCGCGGCGGCGAAACAGGCGTACTTCGAATGGCTGCCCGTACGCCGGGCCGTGCCCGGCTCCACCCAGCGTCGCCTTTCCTTCGGCAACCTCGTCGACCTGACCATGCTCGACCTGCGCAGTTTCCGCTCCCGCCAGGTCGCGCCGACCGACACCGCCGGCCTCGACGACCGAGCGCGTACCCTCACCGGCCGTAACCAGATGGGCTGGCTCAAGGACGGCCTCGCGCGCGGCACCGCCACCTGGAACCTGATCGGCAGCTCCGTCATGGCCGCGCCGTGGCTGCTGCCCGGCGCCCGGCCCGGGGCGCCCGCGACCGTCAACCCCGACCAGTGGGACGGCTACCGGGCCGAGCAGAGCGAGTTGTTCACCCACCTGCGCGACCACGACAAACGCAACACCGTCTTCCTGACCGGAGACCTGCACTCCTCATGGGCCGGCGAGGTCCCGGCGCCCGGCGGAGGGGCGCCGGTCGCATCGCAGTTCGTGATGACGTCGGTCACCTCGACGCCCTTCGGCACGCTCTACCCCGGCGGCGCGGGCGCGCAGATCGTCGCCGCGATCCTCAAGCTGAACCCGCACCTGCAATGGGGCGAATCCGAAGCCAACGGCTGCGGTGTGCTGGACGTGACCGCCGCGCGCGTGCAGATGGACTGGTACAAGGTCGCCGACCGCACCAGGCCGGACAGCACGGTCACCCACCTGAAGTCGTTCGCCGTCGACGGAGCGACGAAGCGGCTGGTGCCCGCGACCACGCCGGTCTGACGGCGCCCGTCGCCCGGGACTCCCGTACTCGCGGGAGTCCCGGGCGTGGGCGTCGGGCGGGACTCCCGTACTCGCGGGGGTCCCGAGCGTGAGCGTCGGGCGGGGCGCAGGTGTCACGAACTCGGTGTGGGTGTCGGGTGGGGCGCAGGTGTCACGAACTTCCTGGGGTCGTCGTCCGCGGTGGGATATCTCCCGACATCGTCGCCCGCGTCCGGGCATTCGTCCGCGCGGCCGAGGACGCCTGTGACGAAACCGCCACCTGAGCGCACACCTGCGGGCCGGGACCGCCCGGGCTCCATGTCGTGTCCATGTGATTTCCAAGAGTGTGGGACGAGTCTTCTCGCAAGGACACCGCAGTACTCGGGAGGACAACACGGTGCGTACGCTGCGGCTGCCGTTTACGAACGCTGCGGCTGCCGCTGGGAACGTGTTCCTTCGCCCGTGGTTCGAACGCCCCGTACACCCGCCGACCCGAACCTGTCGGCGCGCACCGAGGAGAATTCGCCATGTCGCTCATCGTTCCCGGCTTCGACGACTCCGTCCTGGTCCGCTCCACCGACGCGGAGGTGATCGGTCGCGTCCCGACCACCGTGCGCCTCCTGGCGGACAGCAGTTCCACCGGCGGCGCGCTGTCCACCCAGCGCGTCACCCTCGCCGATGGTGCGAACGGCGCCACGCCGCACCGGCATTCGCGGTCCGCCGAACTGTTCTACCTGCTCGACGGGACGGCGCAGCTCCTGTCCGGTGACCGAGTGGTCACCGCCGAGAAGGGGGACGTGGTCATCGTGCCGCCGGGCCTCGACCACGCGTTCGCCGCCGCACCCGGGGAGGACGCGGACATCCTGATCGTGATCACCCCGGGCGTCGAACGCTTCGAGTATTTCCGGCACTTGGAGCGCATCGCCTATGGCAAGGTGCCGCCGGAGAGCCTCCTCGACGTCCAGGAGCTCTACGACACCCACTTCACCACCAGCGAGAACTGGAACCGGTCGCGGGGCCGGGGCTGAGACCGAACGGCGCGGTGGAGGGCCGGTGCCCCCGCGGGCCGGCGCGGAGGCAGCGCGGCTCGGTCCGTGGTCCGACACGAGGGAACGGCTACCGATTGGACACCGGCCGGCCGGAACAGACCGGGAACCGGACCGTCGCGGCCCCGACCGAGCCGACGCCACCGCGTGGAGCGGATGCATCGCTTCCGAGGGCCGCGTCTATCCGCGTTCGTCCGGGCGGGACAGGCGAACTCCGGTATCGGCCACGTAGCAGGCCACTTCCCGCCGGCCGGCGTCCCATCGGGCCCGGTCCGGGAGGAGATAGCGAACTCTCGCCGGTGACCGGTGTTCCGGACGAGGGCAGGAAGCCCGCGAGCAGGTTCGTGCAGCGGCGGGCGGCAACGGGGTCCAGGCCCGGGACACCGGGGTAGGGCGCCTGGGAGTCGATGGCGAAGACGGCGTAGACCTCCCCGATGTGGACGCGGGTACAGGGCACGACGCCGACGGCATCGAAGCCGGCCGGGCGGGCCGCGCCCTCGGTCACGAAGCAGTCGCCTTTGCGGATCGCGGCGCCGAACTCGGCGGGCTGCCGGGGCGAGTCGTCGTCCCGAGGGAGGTCGAAGACGAGAAGAACGACGAGCGCGACAAGCCACGCCCCGTTGATCACGATCGCAACCACGGCGGTCCACCTGCCGCGTTCGCCGCTGCGTCGGATGCGCTGCAGCCCGACCATCCCCAGGACCATGCCCACGGGGACGACCGGGCAGAAGAAGGCAGCCACCGGGGCGAGCGCGGCCAGGAGGTTGTAGGGCGGTTTCACCGCCCCGCCGCCGGTATTCGGTAAGGACGGCGGCGGTATCGGCGGCGTGGCCTCGTGGTGCGGCGTCCGGGTCATGTCGGTTCCTCCGATGGTGGGGACACGAAAACGCGTACTGTATCGACCCGCGCACCGAGAGGTACCAGCTGCCAGTCGCCCGGCCTCCACGGCAATCGGCGGGAACGTGAACGGCGACAGCCGCAGCGGCAGCGGCAGCGGCAGCGGCAACGCCAGGGCCGATCGCGGTCGGCTCCGGGCCGGCTCCCCGACGCGGTCTCGGAACGGCGGGCCGTCGACGAACTCCTCAACGCCCGCTCAGGGATCGGAGAACGCGGGGGTGGGCCCTGTCCGCGCCGAGGACGGTCGGCTCCTCGATCCGACGCCTCCGACAGCCGCGGCCAACCGGCAGCCGCCGCACTGGCGTACGAAACGTCGGACGGTCAGGACAGACGCAGGACCACGGTCGGCGCGGGCGGCGCGAGGATCTCGGGAGCCAGGCGCACACCGGTGACACTCTCGACCAAGGCCATCGTCATCGAGGACCCGCGTCCTACGTGCGCGGGCTCCTCGCCGGTGATCGGATCGTCGTCCCCGTCATGGTGGTCGTCGAAGTCGTAGTCGGGGTCGAGCCCGATCCGGCGCATGACCTCGACGAGCCGGTCGGGGTGATCGCCATGGCGCATGTCGGGCTCCAGCGCGTCGAAGAACGTCCACAGACGACCGTCGACGATGTGCCGGAACCTGTAGTGGGCCAGGACGTTGCGGTTGAACGCGACCACCTCCGTCCCGATCGACAGGCGACGCACGCACTCCCCTTCCGCGCCGAAGCCGCTCGGCTCGAACACCAGGGCCCATTCCGCCCCGACGCCGCGGACGCTCACCAGGTCCGGGCCCTCGACATGGCTCACACGCTCGTCACCGCTCATCGACCGCGCCGACGCCGGATCCGCCCCCAGACGCCGGAACACCTCGTCGACGGGCAGTTCCCTGACGAAGATCAAGCTCCCGTAGCAGAACGAACCGCCCATGCCGTCCAGCCACGCGTACATATCGTGGCCCGGCGGCCCATGGATGTCGGTCATGCCACGCGCATGCCGGAAGGCTCCGACACCGCCGGTCGCAAACGCGGCTTTGCCCGGCGCCCCCGCGTTGCCGCGCGCTCCATGGGGAGCCGCGACGGGGCGAGGGTCGGGCGCGGCCAGGCCCGGGGGGGGTGGCTGTCGCGCGACGCGTGGCGGGTCCGGTGGTCTCGGGCATCGACGTCACCGTGACGGCCCGCTCCCACCACACCCCAAATTCGGATCCTATGCCGCAGGGCCGATTCTGGGCTTGCCGATTCGGGGCTGGGGCGCCGAGGCCGGGTCGGCCCTGGGGCGGGATGGGGAGAGAGCTCGGCGGGCTTCACGGGCAGTCGTGGAATGTGCGGGCATCGGGGGTGAGAGGTGCGCAGAAGTCGTTGACCTGGTCGTCGACTTGGCCGGCGATGTAGGTGAGGCCGGCCAGCAGGATCACGTAGGTGAGGATAGCCATGAAAACGCGGCCGTAGGATGCCGCCGATTCGGCTTGGGCGCGGTGTGGCCGGCGCGGGGTGTAGACCAGCGGGACGGACGAGCCGGAGCGGTAGTGGCCATCGACCGTGCAGCGGTGCCGATAGCCGTTGTGGTCGGCGTAGTCGACGGTGGTCACGTGCACGTAGTAGACGTCGTCGCGGGTGCGGTCGGGGTCGGCGCTCGGCCGGGTGCGGCGCTCGAGGCGGGAGGAAACGGCGGTGCCGGTCGTACGGATCCCGGCCCTGCGCAGGTAGTTGACCCGCAGGGCGATCAGGATGATGACGAACGGGCCGATGATCATGACGAGTTCCCTCGCCACGAGGAAGGAATGCGAGTGCTCGCGCATGGTGTGTTTCCTTCGGTGTACACCGGTGTGAGCCGGTGAGCGGCCACCGGGAGTGGTCCGCTTGCCCGAGACGTGGTCGGGCGCGGCGAGATCTCTCCACTTTTCGAGGTCCGATTTCGTGAGTTTCGCCGCGACGGACGCTTTCCGGGACCTACGACCGGCCGCCGGCGGATAATCGGTCGCGCGAAGAGTGGAGAGATCTGTGCCCCTCGGGCCACGTTCCGTGTGACAGAGCCGCGTCGCCGTTGCGGAGGGTGTCATGACACAGACCCGACCGGACCCGCCCGGGGAGCTGCCCGGCGACCTGCCGTCGGATCGGGGGGCGTCGGATCGGGGGGCGTCGGATCGGGGGCCCTCGGATCGGGAGTCGTCGGACCTCCCGCACGGTCCCGACGGCCCGGTCGCGCCATCGGTCGATGACGCCGACTCGGCTGCTTCGGGCGTGAGTTCGGCTGCGGACCTGGACCGGGACGGGGACCTGGGCCTGGACTCGGAGTTGGAGTCGGAGTCGGAGTCGGAGTTGGACCGGGACTCGGACCCGGACCCGGACGACATGTGGCAGCGGTTGCGGGATGGGGACGAGGCTGCTCGGATCGCGTTGTACGAGCGTCACCATGACGCGATGGTGCGCTGGTTCCGAGTGCGGTTGCCCTCGGCGGCAGAGGCCGACGACTGCGTCAGTGAGGTGTTCGTCCGGGCGCTGGACGGCATCGCCCGTGACCTGAAACCGGATCGGGGCGTCGACCGGTGGTTGTGGGGCATCGCCAAGCACGTGTGGATGGCGGAACTGAAGGCGCGGCAACGCGTGGCGGACCGGTCGATCGAGGAGGAGACACCGGGCGCGAAGAGCGTGACCGGCTCGGGGGCGGCCGCGTGGGATGCCGATCTCGGTCACGCGTACGGCAAGTCGCAGGCGTTCGCCGCGATCTACACCGCAACCGACGCGCTGTCGCAGACCCAACGCATCGTGGTGAGCGCGCACTTGGACCACACGCTCGCCGAGATGCGCCCGGTCAAGGGCGCCGAACTCGCCGCCCGTCTGGGGTGGTCCCGGATCAGGGTCGACCGCGAACTGAGCCGCGGCCTGAAGAAGGTACGCGAGCGGGTGGGGCTCTTGGCGGCGGCACGCGCGGTGCGCTCCTGCTCCGAGGCTGCCCAAGTCCCGGCGCTCGCACGATTGTTCGTCGCCGAGGAAGCCGGGGCCGGCCTGGTGCCGACTCGGGCGGAGTATCGGGCGCTGGGGACGCACGCGAAGTCGTGTGCGAACTGTTCCGCCGTGGCCAAGGACGCCGTGCTCCAGCGCACCTGGGTGCTCGGCCCGGGCCTGGCTTTGGCGGCGGCCCGGCACGGTGCGGCGGACGAGGACGAGGACGAGCGGCGCCGCGCGGCGGTGGCCTGGTGGACGGGTCGTCCCGCGACCCCGGCCGAGGCGGCCTCGGCGGCCCCCGCCGCGACATCGGAGTTCGCCGCGTCGATGACCGCCGCGGCGCCCGCAACGGCCGATCCGGGCGGCCGGTTCGGCGAGATCGTGCGGAACGTACGCCCGGCCCTGGATGCCGTCGCCCGGCCCCTGGTCACCACGACCCGCGTCGTACGTGACGCGGTTCTACAGCAGTTGCTGCGCGTTCCCGGCGTCGCGCCGATGGTGAACACCGCTTCCCGGCTCGCCGGCGACAACCCCATGGCGGTACGTGTCGGCGGCGCGGTCGTCGCCCTGGCCACGGCGGCCGCCCTGACCTTGTTGGCCGTAGCGCCAGAACCCACGCACACACCGTCCGCCCGGCCCTCCCCCGGCGCCTCGGCGGCCCCCGGCGGTACGGGCCCCGGCCCGGCGGCGAATCCGAAAGCGGACGGCATCCCACCGTCGAGCCCCACCCCGACGGGTTCATCCGGAGTACCGCTTCCCGGCGATACCTCCTCGCCGAACGGCACATCGTCCTCGGGCGAGGAGGAAACAACCACCGCTCTGCCGGGCGGAGTTCCCGGCGGAACCAGCTCCGGGGCCGGGGCCGGTTCTGGTTCCGGATCCGATGCCCGCACCGGCACCGGTCAGAGCGGTGCGGGCACCACGCCCGGCACAGGTGGCCGAGCCGGCACCGGCACCGGCACAGAATCGGGCGGTCCCCCCGTGCCGGCGGTCTGGGGCTTCTGGATGGTCCGCTACGCCGACGACCCGATCGGTACCACACGCGAACTGTCGCCGACCCCGCAGCGCCCGGAAAGCCACGAGCCGAACTGGACCTACGGCATCTGGCGGCTCGGCAATCCGCCCGCCGTCAAGACGGTACGCGTCACGCACCTCGACGTCGGCCGGCATGTGGTGATCCTCCCGGACAGCGGCGCGCCCGGCGGCATCGCCCATGTGGCGGTCTCCGACTACGCCGCGAACGGCGTGTCCTGCCAGCCGGTGCGATGGTGGCAGGAGGGCTCCGACGAGAGGATCGAGGTCGCCTGTTTCGACCGTACCGGCACCCGCGCCGACATCCCGTTCACCGGACTGTTCCTCGCCGGAGACCGGAACGGCCCGTATGGACAGGCCGGTTCGCGCGGTTACGTGTACGCCGGCGAGCCGACCGCCGCCCGCCAACTCCCCGCCGCCGCGTCCCGACAGAACACCGGCGCGGTGACCCGTTCCGGCACCGGTCGCTATGCGGTTGCGGTCGCGGCGGACACGGACTCCGTGCAGGTCTCGCCGATCGGTACGACGGCGCGGCGCTGCGCGGTCGTCGCGTTGTCCGGAGGCACCGCGTCGGTGTCCTGCACCACGCACACCGGTGCGCCGGCCGACACCGCGTTCACGCTGAGCCACACCGGCCGGCAGAGCCTGCTCGACGACGCTCGGGTCCCGCACGCGGTGCACCTCACCGTCGCCGACGCACCCGGTTCCGCCGCGCCGACGGTCGTCGGATCGTGGATGTCCCGGCCGGGCACGGCGAGCGTGACGCGCACCGCGACCGGCCGCTACACGCTGCGCCTGTCCGTCGGTTACATGACCAGCTACGCGCACCTGACGGCCACCGGCGGCGGGTACTGCACCACGGTGCTCCGCAACGACTACGGCGCCAAGGACGACGTCCTCATGTACCTGGCCTGCTACACCCCCACCGGCGCACCGGCCGACAACGGCTTCCGACTCGACTACGTGACCGCGTCGCCGCATTACCCGTAGCGCGCGGCGCCTCCGGGCGACCGGACGGGGCCCATCCGTCGGGGACGATGCGCAAGGTGCTGCTCGGGCGGGTGGGCGCTGCGCAATTGCTCACCGGCAGGCCGGAGACACGGGCGTTCGCCATGATGCGGGCAGCGTTCGGGTAACGAGTCGCTCAGCGAGCCCCGGCGTGCAGCACGGGCCCGGCCCGCGCCGGCTTGCTCGGCCTCCGTCCGCCGCCCCACACCGGCCCGTTCGCCCCCCGCCGCCCCGCGCCGGCCCGTTCGCCCCCGCCAGCCCGCACCTGACTGTCGCCCCGACCCGGCACGCCTCGGCCCGGAGCATTCAGGCCGGGGGCTCATCACGCCGGCCGAGTGGCGTGGGGACGATCGTGCCTTCGAGGATGGTCGCCGCCGGCGTTTCCTCCAGCTTCGGGAGAGCCGGTTGGTCATGGGGCGTCGTGGGGTTGTCGAGGGCGGACAGGGGCGAGAGCGCGATCTCGAGGGTGGGGTAGACGGGGAGGATCTGGTTGAGGCCGGTGACGATCAGGACTTTGCCCATCCGTGCGAGGTTCTCGGCGCCCATTCCGGAGACCAGGCGCAGGACGGCGCCGCGCAGACGCATGGTCTGGAGGACGTAGACCAGGCCGCCGAGGACGCTGCTGTCCATGAAGGTCACGTCGGACAGGTCGATGACGATGTGCGGGTGGCGGGTGTCGGCGACGGCGCCTTCGAGGTGGGGGCGGACGGCGGGCATGACCTGGCCGTCCCAGTCGCCGCTGAGCCGAACGATCTGCCATTCGCCGTGTTGGGCGATGTGGCAGGTGACGCCGGCGCGGCGGTGGTGGGCGCCGAGCGGGATGTCGATGGGGTCGGCGTCGCGCAGGCCGTCGGCGGGTGTGCCTTCGGCCGGGGTTCTGGTGATCCGGCCCTGTTTGGCGAGGGTCCAGCGGCTGCGGCATTCGGCGAGGAGGGCTTGGCTGCCGCCGCACGCGCGGACGACGGCGAGGGCACGTTCGCGGCTGAGCAGGCGGCGGCCGGTGAGGCCGTCGCCGAGGGTGCTCTTGGGTATGTCGACGCCGGCTTTCCTGCAGCGGCGGCAGATCTCGTCGTAGGACGGGGCGCCGCTGTGCAAGCGGACGAGGGTGAGCCAATTCGCGAAGTCGCGGACGGGCGTGAGGTCTTCCACGACCGTCCGGGGTGGCTCGTTGCGCTCGCGGGCGGTCATTCGTTTCTCCCCCAGGTTCACCCGTGTTGCCGGCGGTCCGCGATCGTGCGAGGACTCAAAGTAGCGTCGTCCGTGGACGTCTGCGGTCGTTCGGGGACGTCTGCGGTCGTCCACGGTCGTCCGCGACCGTCCGCGTTCGTACGAGGGAGTGGCGGCGGATGGGCGGCGCGGGTTCGATGGAACGGTGGGACGCGTTCGATCGGATGTGCCTCACGTGGCCGGTCGTGCTCTCCCCGAACGGGTGAGCCCCCACCGGCCGACAGCCGACGGGGGCTCACCGCCCGGTCGGTGTTCGGCGGGCTACCACCCCCGCGGGTCGACCGGGTTGCTGGGCCGAGCTCGGGCGAATGAGGTCAACGTCAGCGTGTACACGATAACGCGAAGCACGGCCGGGAACTCCCCGGAATTAGGGAATCGGTCCGCACTCGTGGAGGAATACGCAGGTCAGGGGCCGTTCGAGTTGTCTTGGTTATCACTCACATGGCAGCGTAAGCAGTCCGCCACGAAATGCGCCTGCCTCCTACCAAGGCGCCGACGCTTTCGTATCCCAGAGCTCGGGTGAATGAGGAAGAGAATGTCTGAAAGTTTCGCGACGTTATTTTGCGTCGTCCTGATCGTTTTCGCATTGTCGGCGGTGATCGCGTATGCGGTCCGTCGGTTGAGCGCGACCGCGCCGGGGCGTCTGGTCGCGGTGATCGCGGCCATCACCGCGTTCGCGGGAGTGGTACCGGCGGTGATCTACGCGGCGTTCGCCGGCTCCCCGGCATCGTCGTCCGGGTCCCCCGTCGCCCCGTCCCAGGCCGCGTCCCCGCGGATGCTGTCGCCCGTGTCGGAGTCGCCCGCGGCCCGGTTCCGGGCGTCCGCCCCGGGCGACGTCCCCGCCGTGCCATGACGGGTGTCAGGCTCTTGCCCAGGCCCCGGCGGCAGGTCCCCGATACCGAGGCACGGATCACGGCCCCCTTGGTGTACTCGCGCATGCACTATCCCTCGCACAGCTTCTTCGGAACCCTCGATCGGGTCCATCGCAAGGCGCTGTTGTCCATGGCGTTGGTGCACCGCCTCGAAAAGGGAGGCTCGGAGAACCTGTTCTCGGAACGCACGGTGACGATCCTCCTGCGAGGAATTCTGAAGGAGGCCCCGTTCGCCGGCGGCCCTTTCCACACGAGGCTGCGTACGGCGGGCGATATTCTCGAATCGTCGGCGGTTTTCGACCCGACGGGCGGTAACATCACCGTCCACGGTGTGCAGTCCAGCGTGCTGGTGTCCATCTCCCGGCGTGGATTCGTCGCACTCCTGGGCGAACGTCCTCGTGCGATGACGGCGCTTGCCCGTTCGATGGCCCAACGGGAGAAACTCGACCTGTTCGTCAACGTCCATGTGCGGCAGGGCAACACGTCCGTGCGGATCGCCCGATACCTGTGCTTCCTCGCCGACTTCCTCGGCGAAAAGGCGGGGGACGGCGTGCGGATCTCCGGCTTCTCCCAGACCGACATCGCCGACGCCGTCGGCGCCTCCCGCGCATCCGTGGAGAACTTCTTTCGCGAACAACGCCGAGCCGGGACGGTATCCACCGCCTACCGCGTCATCGACATCGTCACCCCGAACGGCCTGCGCACCCAGGCGGGAAACCCGCCCGTCTGGCAACACTGAACCACACCGACAACCACCCACCCGCACGGCCGGCAACGGGCGGCGGAGGGGCACCGGGGGGTGCTGTTTCGGCTCGGAGTCGGCGACGCGTTGGCGACGGTTGGCGACACGTTCGTGTCGTGCCCGGGCGAGCGGGTGGCCACGCCGTGCCGGGGTCCGCCGCGAGGTCCCGGGACTTCGCGGGGTCTGGCGCGGGTCCGACTGCTGTGCTGCGGGCGCTTTGGTCGGGGAACGCGGGACGGCGGCGGCGATGACTTTTGCGGTAGGCGGCAGTCCAACCCTTCGACAGCACGACGACATCCGCCTTTCGGAGGACGCATCATGACCACGACCATCAACCCCGGTGTTCGACTGGCCACTTCGGTTCGCGAAAAGCGGGAGAGCGCGACGGGTGGCATCGGCAGGGCGCTCGCGTTCGCCTCCCTGGCGGGAATGGCAGTGGCCGGGGTCTACGAGGGCATCGTCCGGGCGTCCGGGGTGTCGTTGGACATCGGTGCGGCATCGGGCGAGGCGGAACCGATCCCGACCGGGGGCTTCGTGGGCTTCACCGCCATGTGGGCCCTCGCGGGCGTAGTCCTCGCACTCGGGCTCGCCCGGTGGGCGAAGCGACCGGGGCGCACCTACGCGGTGACCACGACGATCGTCGTAATCGCCTCGCTGGGCCTGCCGTTCGCCGTCCCCACGCCGCCCTGTCCACGCAACTCGTCCTCGCCGCGTCGCACCTGGTCGTCGCGGCCACCGTGATCCCGATCGTGGCCGCCCGACTGGCGCGCATGCGGTAACGCTCGCGTCGACCGGTTGCACGCATCGGAGGCCGATAGCCGGTGGCCGTTCAGTGCGGCGTATCCAATGCTCGAGTCGGCTGCACGGGAGGAGCGCTCGGACCGGCACCAGAGCGAAGAAGCCGCGCCAGGAAGAGACTCAACTCCTCGACAGAGTGCGACGCTTGCTCGCGCCGGCGGCGCTACGCTGCTGTGTCGTGCGGAAGACACGTCTCGACATCGATCGGATCCGGGCGGCTCGGCAGGTGATCGACCCGATTTTTCTCGACACTCCGCTGTATCGATGCGAGGCGCTGGAGCCCGGGCTCGGGTGCGCGGTGAGCATCAAGTTGGAAACGGCGAACCCGGTCCGCAGTTTCAAGGGCCGCGGCACCGAGGTGGTTGCGAGCCGGCTTGCGGACAGTGGCGCGCGAGCGGTGGTGTGTGCCAGTGCGGGCAACCTCGGACAGGCCCTCGCCTGGTCCGGGCGCGGGCGCAGGCTCGACGTCACCGTCGTGGCATCCCGCTTCGCGCCTGCGGCCAAGCTCGATCGTATCCGTGCGTTGGGTGCCGGGTTGGAACTGGTGGACGGCGACTTCGACATGGCGCGCGAGCGGGCGGCGGCCCTCGCGCGGAACGACGGGATCCGGCTGGTCGAGGACAGCCTGGACATCGAGACCTGCGAGGGCGCGGCGACCATCGGCCTCGAACTGGCGGGCGCCACAGCGACGTTCGACGCCGTCCTGATCGCCCTCGGCGGCGGGGCGCTGGCCACCGGTGTGGGTCGTGTGGTGAAGGCCCTGGCACCCGGAGTCGAGGTGATCTGCGTCCAGCCGCTGGGCGCACCGGCGATGACCCACTCGTGGCGCAGACGACGCGTCGTCACCACCGATTCGACGGACACCATCGCCGACGGCGTTGCCGGCCGACGTCCCATCCCGGCCGTCTTGGACGACCTCCTCCTGGTCGCCGACGATGCCGTCCTGGTCCGCGAGACGTCGATCATCGCCGGTATGCGGATGCTCCTCGACCACGCCGGCCTCGTCGTCGAACCGTCGGCCGCGCTCGGCATCGCGGCAATCCTCGAAGGCCGGGACCGCTTCGCCGGCCGCCACGTGGTCACCATCGTGTGCGGCAGCAACGTCGACGTGGACGCCTATCACCGCTGGGTCGGTGCGGCCGGTGCGGCTCCCACCGGTGCGGCCGGAGCGGCTCCCAGTGCTGCTCCCACCGGCGGGTCTTGACGATCGCCGCCGTGGGGTTGCTCCGCATACCGGGCTCGCGCACGGCTGGTCTTGGCGCGGCGGCGGCCGGGTGACGCGGTTCGCCCCCGGCCAACGCCTTACTCTGCCAAGGACCGCAGCCTCGGATATGCGCGCCTGGGCAAGGGGCCGGGAGCCCCGGGCCGGCGGTACGGTCACGCCGCGACCGCCCCACCCGGGCGGCCGGGGCCGGCACCTGTCGAGGCGGTTTCACGGGGCGGGGGTCATCGCCGCGCGCCGCCAACCGCCGTGTGTCGCCAACCGCCGTGCGCGCGAACGGCCTTGCGGTGTCCGGCTCGTGCGATGTTATCGGCAGATGTGATTACCCCGGCACGGTGCCACCGGCTACTTTGGTGCCGTCCGACCGGAGCTGTACGAGAACGTCCCGCTCGACGGTGGTTGGTTCGGACTCCGCGGCGGCGCCCGTCCTCCGGTTCCACGCCACTTCCGCCCCTCCCGAGGAGACGCATGTCCCGCCGCGCCCGTCCACGCCCTCGCCCTCGCCCTCGCCCGTTACCCATCGGCCTGGTAACCGTCCTCATCACCACACTCGTCGCGCTCGTCACGCTGGGCCCAGCCGGACCCGCCGGCGCGACGGGCTCGCCGCGACCCGGCGCCGTTCCGTCGCCCACCGCGCCGCATCGGGGGGTCGTTGCGCAGAACCCATCCGACACGCCGACTCCCGGGCGGGACAAGGCCGTTGCGGCCTTCGTCGAGCAGCGCGCCAAACTGCGCGCGGCGCTCTCCGGCGGCGACTCCGCAGCCGCGCCGAACGACGCCGCGACCGCCGGCGCGGGCGAAAGTGCGGGCGCGGGCGCAAACCTCGCGCCAACGCACAACTTCTGGGGTGTCTTCCCGCAGCCCGGCACCCATGACGGCATCACCGCGACGCACAGCGTGGATCCCTCGTATCGGGTCGGCAACTCGCAGAACTTCACCTACGCCCCGACCACCAAGGCGCAGAACTCGTGCATGGAGGTGGTCACCGCCTACTGGAGCCTGGGCGCCGAAATATGGGCGTGGGACTGGTGCGGCCAGAGCGGCCCCGCCAAGACCCTGAAGGTGAACGCCGACTTCCTGGCGAAGTACACCACCACCGCCAACGGAATCTCGTCCTACAGCGTGCAGTTGAGCAAGGACGCGACCTCGGGCAACGCGTGGTCGTCCTACCTGTACAACCACCGCACGCAGGCCTGGGAGTTGCTGTTCCGCTCGTCCGGCACCGACCAGAGCGCGCTCAACCACGGCTGGGACATCTTCGAGATCTACGCCACGGTCAACCCCGCCACCGGCAAGGGCTACTTCTGCACCGAGGCGCGCAATACGGCATTCGACAGCGCCGACATCAAGCTCCGCAGGGGCGGCACCTGGCAGCTCGCGACCTCCACCGACTCGCCCTGGACCAGCACCAACCCGCGCGGCAGCGACTTCCTGTGCCCATCGCTGACCTTCACCCGGGCCGCACAGAACCACCACTGGACGGTGCATCCCTGATCGTCCCCACAGCCGGCGAAGGACGTCCCATGACCGGCACCCCGGCCCCGACGGACGCATTCCGTCGGGGCCGCAGGCTTCAGGGTTGGCGGTACTCGGGCTCGGCCTCGAACTTGAGCTCGGCCTCGGGCTCGGGACGAAACTTCACCCGTCGGTCGGCACGGCGGTCCGGGCGTCGCCACCGGCCGTTTTCGTAGTAGCGGTTTCGGCTCCCGGGTCCCCTTCGACGGGGTACCCGATCACGGCGGCCGCCTCCGCTACGGACGCCCAGGAGGCGGCGGCGTTCAGGGCGCGGACCGTGTCCCGGCGGAGCGGTCGGTGAGCGTACAGGTGGCGCACCGCGTCGATGTCCACCGCGGTTTCGTAGTAGTCCTCGGCGAAATCTTGGAAGGCCTCGGGCGTCGGGTCGGTCAACAACCGGAAGAGCCAACCGGCGCCGTCGGGATCCGCATGCCCCTCGGGAAAATCGATCTCCCCCGCCTGCCACCGGTCATCCCCGGTCTCGCGCCACATGCACACGGTCACGGCCGGCATGTCGTCGCACGTGAAGGCCGGCTCCGTGACGCAGTCGTGGAACACCTCGGGAACCGAGTCCACCACACCCGGCCACGGCCCGTCGTCGACGTAAGGGCTCATCGGGGACTCGTGGTCGAAGCCCCGGATGTACGCCCCCGCGGACGAGAAGACGATGTCGAACTCGTCACCGCAGCCGTTGCGCATCGAGGCCGTCTCCTGCGACTCCGACCAGGTGGCGCTGAACGAGTAGTACCGCTCGCCGTCTGGGTTCAGCACCGCTTCCACCATGGCCATCGACCGACAGACATCCCGAAGCACCGGGATGTCGGGAAGAGCGCGCGCAACGTCGTGAACGGTCATGCGCTCATCCAAGCGCACGCCGCCGCCGCTCGGCCTTTCCTCCGTCGACCCGAAACACCTGGGCGGGCCCACCGGAGACGCCCTGGGAACATCACCCGTCGCGGATCGGATCTTCCCAGCGGCAGGGCTGCTCCGCGACCGAGGTGGATCGGTCGACAAGCGCACCTGCGGCGGCATTGCCGGTGTGCGTCGTGCGGCTGGTGCGGCCAGTGGTCCACGTTGCCGGTGCGGGCCGGGCGGGCGGTACGGGCGGTACGACGAGTGCGGCTTGACGTGGTCGTTGTGACCAACGTGGCCGACATGGCCCGTGCGGCCGCTGAAACCGGCGTGACCGGCGTGACCGGTTCCCGCTCCTCCGCGACGGAGGGGTTCGGTGTCCGGGAAATGAAATTCTTCATTCATGATCTTGCGGTCTGTTCATCTCCATGCCAGATTCGGCGCACAGACACAGAGACAGTTCGGCGTGATCGCCGCTACGCCTTGGGAGTCACGAGCATGCCGATCGAGCCAGCCTCCGAGGGGGGCCTCGCGATGGAACGCCGCACCATCGAGGTGATCCCCGACGCCGAGCGGCACGGTACGCCGCTCAGCCAGTTCACCCTGTGGTTCGGCGCCAACATGCAGGTCACCGCGATCGTCGACGGCGCCTTGGCGGTGGTCTTCGGCGCCGACGCGCTGTGGGCCATATTCGCCCTGCTCATCGGCAACGTGCTGGGCGGCGCCGTCATGGCCTTGCACTCGGCGCAGGGGCCGCGGCTCGGGGTCCCGCAGATGATCTCCAGTCGGGCGCAGTTCGGCGTCTACGGTGCGGTCCTGCCGCTGCTGCTGGTGATCCTGATGTATCTCGGCTTCGCCGCGACCGGCACCGTTCTGGCCGGTCAGGCGGTCTGCGAGATGCTGCACATCGACAACGCCAAGGTCGGCATCCTGATCTTCGGTGCGCTGACCGCGGTGGTGGCGGTCACCGGCTACCGGCTGATCCACATCGCCGGCCGCATCGCGACCGTCGTCGGTGTGCTCGGCCTCGGCTACCTGATGATCCGCCTGTTCACGCAGTACGACGTCGGCGCGCACGTGGGCGAGAAGGGCTTCGACTCCGCGACCTTCCTGCTCGCGGTCGGCCTCGGCGCCGGGTGGCAGCTCACCTTCGGCCCGTACGTCGCCGACTACTCGCGCTACCTGCCGCGCAACACCAGCCAGCGCGCGACGTTCTGGTCGACGTTCGCGGGCTCCGTGGTCGGTTCGCAGATCGCCATGACGCTGGGCGCGCTCACCGCGGCCGTCGCGGGCAAGGCGTTCCTGCCGGACCAGGTCGGCTTCCTCGGCGATCTGGCGGGCCCCGCGTTCCTGGCGTTCCTCATCTACCTGGTGATCGTGGTCGGCAAGCTGACCGTCAACTGCCTGAACGCGTATGGCGGCTTCATGTCGATCCTGACGATCGTGACGGCGTTCGACGGCCGGTCGCGGATCTCGCAGGTCGCCCGCGCGGCGTACATCATCGGATTCACCGCGGTCTCGGTGGTCATCGCGATGGCGGCTAGCGCCGACTTCCTGACCAACTTCAAGAACTTCGTCCTGCTGCTCCTGATGGTCTTCACGCCGTGGAGCGCGATCAACCTCGTCGACTACTACCTCATCTCGCGCGAACGCGTCGACATCCCCGCCCTGTACGACCCGAACGGTCGCTACGGCCGCTGGAATGTCACCGCCCTGACCTGCTACGTCGTGGGCGTGGTCGTGCAGATCCCGTTCCTGGCCACCAAGCTCTACACCGGCGCGATCACCGAGAAGCTGGACGGCGCGGACATCTCCTGGATCGTCGGCCTCGTGGTCACATCGGCGCTCTACTACCTGTGGGCACGCCACACCGCGAACCCGCCCACCGAAACCATCCGCCCCGCCGAGCCACAGGCCGACAAGAGCCGTACCGAGGCGCCGGTCGGCTGACGGCCGCGCAGACAGGGTGGGCTCCTCCCACCCGGCAAGCCAACGCCGCCTCCGCGCGGTCCCTCGCATCGGGACCGCACGGAGGCGGCACGCGTGCGGTCGGCGGACCGGCAAGGCCACGCCGACGTACGCCGGGCAGGCCGACGCGGCCGGGAAACACCCATCGGAAAGCGGCATGGCCGGCCGCCCCGGACCCGACCCGCGGCTGCTCGATCCCGTCCGCCGCCCCGACCGACGAGACCGTCCGCATCGCCGACGCCGCCAAGCGCACTGAGATACAGCGCGGCATCAACGGCAAAGTGGCTTCCACAGGACCTTGAGGCACCTCGCCTCCAGTCCCACCCGAAGCCCGGCTAAGGGTCGACTCGATCCACGACATCCAAGTCACCTTTGAAGGTGACCGCCACCATCCACGCTTTCGCGAGGCTACCGCCGCGGGTGTACGGGGTGATCGAGCCCGAGCCGACCAGGATCGCGCCGCGCGTGTAGTTGTTCTTCTCTTCGTTGTACGTGTACGTGACCATCCCGCCGCAGGCGTCGATCACATAGTCGAGGTTCCAGCGCCAGGCCTGCTGACACCAGGAGGCGTCGAAGCCCGATGCCTTGTTGCACGGCTCGCCGGTGTTGTCGCCGTAAACAGGCGCCGTCCAGGCCGAGTTCGTGGCCGGGCCGGTGTTCGCACCCGGCTTGTGACCGACTCCGAAGTAGTACTGGATGCCGTCCGTGGTGGTCAGTCGCCAGTGCTCACCGTCGTCGTCACCGTTGCTCGCGCCGGTCAGCAACTCGATGCGGGAACCGTCGTCGTTCGCCAGGCGCCACGCCTTCGAGATGTTGTCACGGGTTCGGATCGGCCCGTAGGTTCTGCGCACCTGTGCACGCGTGCTCCGCGCTGTTCCGCATCCGCTCAGGAGACCTGGCCCATGGGGCGGCCAACCCCGGGTCCGAACCCGCCCGCACCTTCGCCAGCCCGTCACCGCGTGCGGACTCGTCGGACTCATGACCACCCGTGGTCTCCTGGCGTCGAGCGCACCAACCATCCGCGGTGCAGCAATCACCCCCACCGTGTCCATCGCTCCCAAGCCCACCGAGCCGCCGCCGACCTCGACGGACCCCCGGGAGAGCCCATCGCCATCCGGGACGACGGCCACCCCAACTCGCCCCTGCCCCAGCCGAACAGCAGCACCACCACGGCTCGGGGCGCCCATCCCGGGTGCGGAGCTGTGGCATGTGCTCGGCGGCTTTCGTCGGCCTGTGGCCCGGTGGTCTCCGGCCTTCGGTGCACCGGCTGGATGGTGCGCTGGATCGCCGCCGGGACGAGTTCCGTTGATCAGCCGGTTCGCGGGTGTTCGGGCTTTGTTCGGTCGTCTTGACCGGCTTCTCGCCGTCGCGTTAGCTTGTTTGGAATCAAACGATGCGGAGGCAGGCGTGTTCTCCGGCGAGACAGGCAAGACGGGCGAGACACAGGCACGGTCGTGCACCTGTCCCGGGTCGTCCCCGCCGAGATCGCTGCGGTGGACCCCGAACATCGCGGCCGGGTAGTGGAATTCCGGCACACCCGAGCCGCACGAGAGCCACCGGCGACACGACTGCCCCGCGGCAGGCAACGGCCGCACACTCCGGCGGATGTCCCGTCCACCGCCCTCGGCCGCAACCGGGACCGTCACCACGTCCCTCGGCCCGCCGACCCCCTCAACCCCGTCCGGGTGTACGGAACAGAAGGAGAAGGTCATGGATCTGCGCCGCTGGCTCGAAGCAGCCGTGGCATCGAACGAGCACTGGTCCAGCGGCTTCGGGCCTTACCCGAGCCATCCGGCCCTGGCGGTCGAGGATGCCCGGTTCGCCGCCGCCTTCGAGACATTCACCGAGCGGCTGAAGGACAACTACCCCTTCTTTCACCCGCGTTACGCCGGTCAGATGCTCAAGCCGCCACATCCGGCAGCGGTCGTGGGCTACCTGACCGCAATGCTGATCAACCCCAACAACCACGCCCTGGACGGCGGACCAGCCACCGCCGAGATGGAACGTGAGGTCGTCGGACAGCTCGCCGCCATGTTCGGCTATGACACCCACCTCGGGCACCTCACCACCAGCGGGACCATCGCCAACCTGGAAGCCCTGTTCGTGGCACGCGAACTCCACCGCGGGAAGGGCATCGCCTACAGCACCGAAGCCCACTACACCCATGGGCGCATGTGCGGCGTGCTCGGCGTGGACGGCCATCCCGTCCCGGTCGACGACTCCGGGCGCATGGACCTCGACGCGCTGGAGACACTGCTGAGGACGGGACGGGTGGGCACCGTGGTGCTCACCGCGGGCACCACCGCGCTCGGCGCGGTCGAACCGGTCCACGAGGTACTGGAGTTACGCGAGCGGTACGACGTGCGGATCCACGTCGACGCCGCCTACGGCGGATTCTTCACCCTGCTGGCGGGG
Organism: Embleya sp. L77; assembly: GCF_055557415.1. Classification (NCBI taxonomy): domain Bacteria; kingdom Bacillati; phylum Actinomycetota; class Actinomycetes; order Kitasatosporales; family Streptomycetaceae; genus Embleya; species Embleya sp. L77. Next base: position 6,757,034 of record NZ_CM145709.1, on the reverse strand, counting down.
GTGGACGGCCCCGAAGGACTGCCCGCGGCACCGTGGCGGGCCATCGCCCGGTGCGACTCGATCGTCGTCGACCCGCACAAGCACGGTCTCCAGCCCTACGGGTGCGGTGCCGTGCTGTTCCGCGACCCCTCGGTCGGCCGTTTCTACCTGCACGACTCGCCCTACACCTACTTCACCTCCGAGGAGTTGCACCTGGGCGAGATCAGCCTGGAATGTTCGCGCGCCGGCGCCGCCGCAGCGGCGCTGTGGCTCACCTTCCAGGTGCTGCCGCCCACTCTCGAAGGACTCGGGCAGTCGCTCGCGGCCGGCCGCCGCGCGGCGCTTCGCTGGGCCGAACTGATCGACCGATCCGACTGCTTGGAGCTCTACCAACCCCCGGAGTTGGACATCGTCGGCTACTTCCCGGTCACCTCGCCCAACTCCCTCTCGCACATCGACGCAGCCGCCGCCCGAATCCTCCACGAGGGCATGGCGGACCCCGAGGACCCGGTCTTCGTGAGTACGCTCCGGATCGATGCCGATCGACTGACTGCCCGTCACCCCACGATCACCGCCGACGCCGACGGCGCCCGCATCCTGCGCAGCGTGCTGATGAAGCCGGAGTCCGAGGAGTACGTGGACCACCTGCACAACCGCCTGGAACAGCTCGCCCGTTCGTGACGAACTCGGCCGGCCGCTCGAACACGAGCCGAGGGGCTGTCAGGTGCGACGGCACGGTACGGCGAAGAAGGACGTCTCCCCCGCTGCCGCCGGGCGGCAGTCGAGGCGCCCGATCTACGAGGAATGCAAAAATCACCGCAAAAGGCCCTGATGCGCGGAGGAATTCGGCTAGTTTGCGCGGGAGTTCGAGACGTTCTCGGGTCGTGTCGGCACCACTCCAGGGAAAGGTCGGGCACCGCATGCTGTTGCAAAACAAGATCCACGGGGCGGCGTCACAAGCACTCAGGACGCGCGCGTACAACCTGGTTCAGCAGATCGCCGCGCAGAACGCGGCCGTGAACGAGATGCTGACGAGGCAGGACATCGTGCTGTTGATCCAGGTGGAGCCGGGCGTGGGCGACCAGAGCACCGTGGCCACCCTGCGCAACGGCGGCCGCACCGGGATCACCGTCACCGTCCACGTCGACCAGGGCGACGACGCCGACAAGCTGGACGGGGATCTGCTGCACGAACTCGTCCTGCACGCCGAGCCCGCCACCGCCCGGCACTTGGCGGCCGTGGCGCAGCAGCAGCTTCCCGTGCACGCGACCGACGACGACACCATCGAGGCCGAGGAAACGGCCGAACACGAGGATCCGCATGCCTGGTACCGCATGGCCGGCATCGCGCTGACCTTCGGCAACAACCTGTTCGAGCGGGCGATCGCCGACACCGCCTCGCACCACCCGGAGTCGGCCGTCATGGTGCTGCGCATGATGGTGGACGCGGACAGGATCACGCCGGAGTACGCGTCCGACGTGGCCGGCCTGATCTGACCGTCCGAAAACCGTCGCGATGAGGTGGCGGGAGTTCCGGTCGTCCGGGCGGGGGCTCTCGCCCCCTCCCGTCGATCCGACCGAGGCCGAGGGAAGGTCTACTCGACGACGAGTTCGACCGGGATGTTGCCTCGGGTTGCGTTCGAGTACGGGCAGACCTGGTGGGTGGCCTCGATGAGCGCGCGGCCCTGCTCCGGGGACAGGTGTTCCGGCAGTTCCACGCGCAGGGTCACGCTCAGGCCGAAGCCGCCTTCGCCGTTCGCGTTCAGGCCGACCTCGGCCGTCACCGAGGCGTCCGCGGCGTCCACCTTCTGGCGCTTGGACACGAGCTGCATCGCGCTGGCGAAGCAGGCCGCGTATCCCGCCGCGAACAGCTGCTCGGGGTTGGTCCCGATGCCGTCCCCGCCGAGTTCCTTCTGGAGGCCGAGGGTGACGTCGAGCTGCCCGTCGGAGCTCACCGCCCGTCCGTCCCGTCCGGCCGAGGTCGCGATCGCGGTGTAGAGGCTCATGTGGTTTCCGCCTTCTCCGAGTGGGGTGAACGTGTAGCGGTAGCGGTGGCGAATGGCGATGACAGCGACCTAGACAGATCTTTCTGTCTTGCTCGCCTCCATGAATGTAGACAGGTCTGTCTGGTATCGTCAAGGTGTGCGTACGACAGCCTCCGACCAGCCCCGCGAGAGTCCGGCCCGCCGCCGTGTCCTGGACACCGCGACCACGCTCTTCTACGCCCAGGGTGTGCACGCCGTGGGTGTCGACCGGATCATCGCCGAGGCCGGCGTGGCGAAGGCGACGTTCTACAACCACTTCCCGTCCAAGGACGAACTGGTCCACGCCTACCTCGACGAGCAGTACCGCTCACAGCGCCACGCGGCCGCAACGCTCCTGGCCGCCTCGGCCGAGGTGCCGGCGCGCGCGGTCCTGCTTCGGCTGTTCGACCTGATGGTCGAGATCGGCCGCAAACCCGGCTTCCGTGGCTGTCCGTTCATCAACGCCGCCGCCGAATTCCCGGACGCCTCCCACCCGGTGCGCGCCGCCGTCCTCGACCACCGCACGTGGTTCCGCACCATGCTGACCGACCTGCTGACCGCCGCCGGCGGCACCCGCCCCGGGGCCACCGCGGACATCCTCATGCTGCTGCGCGACGGCCTGGCCGTCGGCTGCTACCTGGACGACGCGGACACGATGCGCCGCGTGGTCCGCGACGCCCTGGGCCGCGTACTCGACGCACCCGGCGACACCGCGTAGCCCACTCCCACGCACAGGTCACCGACCACCGAGCACACAGCACCCAGCACCGATCCGCATTCCGGCCGACCGGCCACCACCGCGAACTCCGGCGCGGCGACGAAGCGTTGCCCGGGCGAACCAAAAGCCCGCCATGCGTCACAGGGCGCTCGGCCCGAAACGCCACCGGCCCCCCTGCACGCACGGCTCGGCGGGGTGGAAAGGACGATACGACGTCCCTTCCACCCCGCCGGAGTCACGCGGCCGGCATGTTGCCCGAGTACCGCCGCCCCAAGGGATCGGCATACCGGTCCGCTCCCGCCCGACGACCCGCGGGCCCGGCCACGGCCCGCGACCCGTCGGGCGAACGGTCAGCGCTTCATGCCGTGTTCGATGGCTTCGATGATCCTCGGGCGCAGTTCGGCGGCGCTGATGATGGCGTCCACCGAGCCGACCTCGACCGCGCGGCGGATGCTGTGCACGCGGTCGAATTCGGCCGCGACCTCGCCGACCTTCTCCGCACGGACCGCGGACTGCACCTCGGCGAGGCGGGCGTTCAGGACCGCTCGCTCGGCGCCCACGGTGGTCGAGATCTGCGTCTGCAGGTCGGTCACCCGCGGGTCGGTGGCGGTGCGGTTGTTGACGTCGCCGGAGAAGACCACGGCCGCCGCCGGAGCGCCGCCCAGGACCGAGGCGAAGGAGCCCTCCAGGGCCAGCACGGTCATGTTCGGGTTGAGCGCCTTGGAGAAGACCACGAACGCGCCGCCGTGGTAGCGCGAGATCACGCAGAAGACGATCGGGCCGTCGAAGTTGACGATGGCGCGGCCGATTTCGGCGCCGTACTCCAGTTGGGCCTTGCGCATCGACTCGGGCGAGCCGTCGAACCCGGACAGGTTGGCCAGCACGACCAGCGGCCGGTTGCCGGAGGCCGCGTTGATCGCCCGGGCGGTCTTCTTCGACGACTTCGGGAACAGGGTGCCCGCGGTGTAGGTGTCCGGGCCGTCGGTGGGCGGGAAGCCACGCCGCGGCACCGACCGCGACTCGATGCCGATCAGGCAGACCGGCCAACCGCCGATGTGCACGTCCTGGACCGCCGAGGTGTCCGCGTCGGCCATCCCCGCCCAGCGCTCCAGCACCGGGTGGTCCTGGTCGGACAGTGCGCGCATCACCGTGCGGATGTCGAACGGCTTCTTGCGGTCCGGGTTGTGCTCCGCGGAGAAGATCCGGCCGACGGTGGTGAAGTCGCTGTCGACGGGCGCGTGCGGGAAGTCGCAGACATCGCGGTCGATCGGGTCGCTCGTGTGCGCCTTGCGCGGTGCACTCTCGCCGGGCGCGATGTAGGTGTGGTCGTAGTGCGCCATCAACACGTCGCGGGCGGACGGGAGATCGGGCGCCCAGTACTGCGCCTGGCCGTTGGGGCCCATCACCCGGTCGTACCCGCCGATGCCGAAGTTGTCCTCGGCGGAGACGCCGCCGGAGAAGTCCAGCGCCTGCTTGCCGGTGAGCACCATCGCCGAGTCCGGCGTCATCACCAGGATGCCCTTGGTGTGCATCAGCATCGTCGCCTCGGCGTTCCAGTACGGCTGTGCGCCGACGGTGATGCCCGCGACCACGATGTTGATCTCGCCGCCGTCCTGGGTGAACGTGACGATGCGCTTGAGCGCGGCGGCGACCCAGTCCATGTTCTCGGTACCCGAGGTCATCGAGACTCGGGCGCCGGAGGACAGCGCGAACCATTCCAGCGGGACGCGCATGCGCTCGGCGAGGTCGAGCGCGGCGATCACCCGGCGGCATTCCGGCTCGGACAGCGCGCCGAGCGACTTGGTCGGGTCGCCGAGCAGCACCACGCGGGTCACGCCCTGGGGGTGGCGTTCGGTGGGCGTGGAGACGACGCCGGCGACGATCGCCGCGGTGTTCCGACCCCTGGGCCGGTCCACCGGTACGAGCGCGCTCGACTCGTCGAGGTCGTGCTCGACGAAGCTGCCGTGCGCGCCGGCGAGCATGCCGGTCAGTTCGTACGGGTAGACGTTGCCGCGGCGGGCCGCGCGCAGCACCTTCTGCCGGTAGTCGTCCAGCGGGAGCACCGGTTCCGTCGACGGCTCGCCGACGTGCAGGCTCGCGCCGTGGCCCGGAGCGAGGGTGATGGTCGCGGCGATCTCGGTCAGTTCGCCGCTGCTCCTGCGCCGGCGGGCCACGAACTGGACCTCTTCGAGCCCGGCGCCGGCGGTGGTCGGCAGGATGCGCTGGACCAGGGCGTTGAGTTCGTCGGCGGTCAGTTCGGTCGACGGCCAGACGTACATCATGATGCGGTTGGTGTCGAAGCGCTTGTTCTGCGGTCGTTGCGCCTGGATGTTGCGGATCGCGTCCAGGCCCGCGGTGATCGCGTCCTCCACGGCGGGCAGCGCGACCAGTCGGCCGTCGGTCTCGCGCAGCGGCGTCAGGTCGCGGACCTGGCCCATGGCGATCAGCCGCTCGTCGGCGGGGTTGCTCTTGGCGACGGCCTTGAACAGGTAGATCTCCTCGTCGACCGAGGGCAGCCGGGTGAGGTCGAACTCGCGCAGCCGCTGCAGTTGCAGGCGGCGGGCGATCTGCGGGTGCAGACCGCGGATCAGCCGGTCCTCGGCGAAGCCGTTCCCGTCCGGGCGGAAGGTGAAGTGGTGGTGCATCACCGCGCCGCTGGTGCCGGCCACGGTGGTGGTGATCCGGCGTACGCCCGCCGGCAGCGGCTGTTCGGCCAGCAGTCGGCCCAGCCGCTCCGCCATCGCCTCGGCGTCCGGCTGGTCCTCCCAGGTGAGGTAGAGGTCGGCGACCAGGCCCTGTTCGGCGACGTCGGCCGCGAGCGCACCGACCGCGCCGATGGCGTCGGGCAGTTCGGCGATGTCGACGGCGGTGGTGACCACGCGGGTCGGGCCCGCCGTACGGGTGTGCTCGGCGGTGACGAACCGGCAGCCCGCCTGCTCGCGCACGGTGACCTCGGAGAGCCCGCGGTTGCCGTAGTAGCGGCGGGTCAGCACCTCCAGCAGCGGCGCGTGGTCGCGGCCCGGCCGGCCGATCCGCTGGCCGATCAGCCGGACCAGCGGCTCGGAGCCGGCCACCATGGTCTGGATGCGCTCGGCGCGGTCCGGTGCGTCCGGGTGCTGGTCCAGGTGGCGCAGTTCGTTGCGTACCCCGGCGTAGACCTTGGCCCGGTTGCGGCGCAGCAGCGGCTGGGCGAACCAGCGGAACACCACGCCGCGGGCCAGGTCCGACACCGCGGGGAAGCGCACCTGGGTGGCCTCGATCAGGTGTTCCAGGGTGAGTCCGGCGCGTTCGCTGAGCGATTCCAGCGGGGGTGCGCCGGCCAGCCACTGGCGCAGCAGTTCGGACACCAGGGCGACGTCGGTGGACATGCGCTGCTGGGCCAGGAAGATCCGGAAGATCGCGGCTTCCAGTTCGGGGGTGCGGTCCAGGTCGGCGATGCCGTAGTGGCCCAGCACCCGCACGAGTTTGGCCCGGAACGCCTCGGTGAGACCGGCGCGTTCGGGGTCCAGGCTCTGCAGGTAGCTGTGGAAGTACTCGCGCGGGCTGTGCACCGGGCTGTCCCGCTCGACGTCGAGTTCGCCGCCGGGCTTGTTGCGACTCAGCTCCGACAGGTCGGCGAACACCGCGAGCAGGTCCACCTCGCCCGGCAGCGGCCGGCCGCCGAGGTCGGCCCGGGCGGCCAGGTACTCGGACAACACGCGCTTGTGGTCCTGCGGATCGACGTCGAAGCCCAGGAGCAGGCTGCGCAGGTCCTGCAGGCCGCGCTCGACCCGTTGGGCGGCGGACGCGGGCACCGCCTCGGCGGGCAGGTCCACCTCGATGCTCTCGCCGGCGCCCACGGCTTCCTCGGCGGCGCCTTCGCTGCCCTCCTCGGCGAGCGGCTCCAGGCGCATCAGCGGTGCGCCGGTCTCCACCTGGCTGCCCACCGACACCGGGCATTCGCGAACCCGGGCGCGGAACGGCGCACGCAGCACCGTCTCCATCTTCATGCTCTCCAGCACCAGGATCGGCGCGCCCGAGGCGACCTCGTCGCCGACCGCGATCGGCGTAGCGACCACCAGCGCGGGTGCGGGCGAGCGTACGACGCCGCCCTCGTCGCGGCTGATCCGGTGGGTGACGCCGTCCACCTCGACCAGGTGGGTGGGGCCGTGCGTGGCGGACACCAGCCGGAAGCGGTGTCCGTTGACCACGATCCGGCCGCTGTGCGTGTCGAACCGCTCGACCTCGATGTCGGCCGGGTGCGCGGCGCCGCCGCCGCCGAAGATCGCGACGCGGAAACGCTTGTCGCCCACTCGGGCCACGCTCACCCGGTAGCCGACGCCGCGGAGCTTGAGGTCCAGCGGCCGGCCGCTTTCGTGCTGTACCTGCGGACGGCCGCCGTGCGCGGTGGAGAGCAACCGCTGCCGGCTGATCTCCTCCTCGTCCTGGTATGCCTCGATCGCGGCCGCCGCCAGGGCGATCGCGGAGTGCCGGTGGGTGACCAGGCGGCCCTCGGCGCGGACCCGGTCGATCCAGCCGGTGTCGGCGCTCGCGTCGATCACCTCGGGCTGGTCGAGCAGGTCGAGCACGAAGCTCTTGTTGGTCGCGCCGCCCTCGATGATCACGGTGGTCTCGGCCATCGCCCGGCGCAGTCGGCCCAGTGCCTGCTCGCGGTCGCGGCCGTAGGCGATGATCTTGGCGATCATGGAGTCGAAGTCGGCCGGGATCCGGTCGCCCTCGCTGACCCCGGTGTCCACCCGGATGCCGGGGCCGGCGGGCAGTGCCAGGCGGGTGATGCGGCCGGGCGAGGGGGCGAAGTCGCGGTCCGGGTCCTCGGCGTTGAGCCGGGCCTCGATGGCGTGGCCGAGTTCGGCCGGCTGCGGGCCGGTCAGCCTGCCGCCGCCCGCCACGTGCAGTTGCAGGCGTACCAGGTCGGTGCCGGTGGTGATCTCGGTGATCGGGTGCTCGACCTGGAGCCGGGTGTTGACCTCCAGGAAGGCGAACAGCTTCTCCCCGGGGTGGTAGAGGAACTCGACGGTCGCGGCGCCGCGGTAGTCGACGGCCACGGCCAACCGCTCGGCGGACGCCTTGAGTTCCGCGGTCTGCTCCGGGTGCAGGACCGGCGAGGCGGACTCCTCGATGATCTTCTGGTTGCGTCGCTGCACCGAGCAGTCGCGTACGCCCAGCGCCCACGCGGTGCCCTGCCCGTCGGCGATGACCTGGACCTCGACGTGCCGGGCGCCGGTGACCAGGCGCTCCAGGAAGACCACGCCGGAGCCGAACGCGCGCAGCGCCTCCTGGCTGGTGCGCAGGTAGGCGTCGGTCAGGTCCGCGGCCGAGGCGACCATCCGGATCCCGCGCCCGCCGCCGCCCGCGGTGGCCTTGAGCATCAGCGGGTAGCCGATCTCCTCGCCGGCGCGCAGCGCGTCCTCCAGCGTGGCGACCGCGCCGCGGCTCCACGGCGCGACCGGGACGCCGACCTCCTCGGCGAGCAGCTTGGCGCCGATCTTGTCGCCGAGCCTGCGCATCGCCTCGGCGCTCGGCCCCACGAAGGTGACGCCGATGCGCTCGCACAGTTCGGCGAACGCCGGGTCCTCGGCGACGAAGCCCCAGCCGACCCAGGCGGCGTCGGCGCCGGACTCCACCAGCGCGCGTTCCAGGACGGCGTGGTCGAGGTAGGGGCGGGCCGAGGCGGGGCCCAGCGGGTAGGCGATGTCGGCCTCCCGCACGAAGGTCGCGTCGCGGTCGGAGTCGGTGTAGAGGGCGACCGTCTCCACCCTCGTCCCCGTTTCCGCCGAAAGATCCCGGACGGCGTGGATGAGCCGCATTGCGGCTTCTCCACGATTGACGATCGCGACACGACTGAACACCGGCTGTAGCCTCCCAAGTACCTTCGTGCAGAAGGCGACGTCCGGGTCCCGGAGCGTCGCCTGCACCTATCTATACCCTGCTTGGTTACTGCCGGGTACACCCATGTCCTGCATCGTGCACGCCTGGGCCGCTGCGTTGTAGGGTTCCTACAAAAAGCGACGCGGGCCACACCGAACAGCCACCCTTTCGGGCATGGTCTGCGACAACCGCGCCCGGCGGCGTGCGTCCGCATCTTCGCGCGGCCCGGAACTCACCGGGCGGCGGACGCCGCGTCGATGACCACGACTCTCGCCCAGTCCGGCGGCGTGTCCGGCACGTAGTCGGGGTCGTCCTCGTTCCACGACCGGCTCGCCTGCCGGGGAAACAGGCCGACCACCGTACGGCAGGACGGTCGCGTGCTCGGCCAACTCGTCTGGCCGTCGGTCAGCACCACGACCACGTCCGGTCGGTGCTGCGCCCGCAGCGCCTTGGCGAAGCCGGTGCGCAGATCCGTACCCCCACCGCCCACCAGCGGGATTCCCTCACTGCTGCACAGCGTATGTGCGATCGTGGCCGCCGCGTCGCACGGCACCACGGTGATCAGGTCGCGCCGGCCGCCCACGGCACGGCAGATCGCGGCGACCTCCAGGAGCGCGCTGCCCAGTTCGGCGTCGCTGACCGACCCGGAGGTGTCGATGATCACGCTCACCCGCGGCGGCTTGCGGCGCAGACTCGGCAGCACGACGCCGGGCACGCCGGCCGAACGCCGGGACGGACGGCCGTAGGTGTAGTCGTCGCCCGCCCCGGCACCCGAGGTCGCCGAGCGCACCGCCGCCCCCAACAACTCGCGCCACGGCTGCGGCGGATGGAACGCCTCCTCCGCCCATCGCCGCCACCCCTTCGGCGCGTCCCCCGGACGGGCCGTGATGCCCTGTGCCACCCGGAATCGCACGGCGTCGCGCTCCTGCGCGCTGAGACCGTGCGCGCCCTCCGGCCCCAGCTCCCACTCGCGTTCCAGGCCGTCCGCGCCACTGCCGCAGTCCAGCCAGACCAGCCCCTGGGTGAACGGCCCGAGCCGGAACTGACGCAGGTAGTCCTCCATCAGCTCGCCCTCGCCCAGCCCCAGCATCGCCGGCTCGACGGCACCTTCGGGTCGGACCAGGCCGTCGCCGTAGGCGTCGTCGTTGATCTCGCAGTCCGCGGCGATGTTCATCCGCAGCCGCTCCCCCGGTCCGACCAGCCCGCGCTCGCGTGCCACCCGGTCGCTGCGTCCGTGGTGATCGCGCAGCAGGTGCGACACCTCGTGCACCCAGACCGCGGCCAGTTCCTCCGGCGGCATGCGGTCGACGAACGCCGGCGAGACGTAGCACCGCCAGTGCCGGTCGACGGCCATCGTCGGTACGCTCCGCGACTCGACGATGTGCAGGGCGAACAGCGCGGTGGCCAGGTAGGGGCGGGCTCGGGCGGCGTACAGGCGGGCGGCGAACAGCTTGTCGAGGTCCAGAGGCTTGGGGGCGTCGGCGGGTCCTGGTGCGTCCGGTGCCCTTGGCACGGCCGGCGGGCTCGGTGCGTTCCGTGGGCTCCGTGCACGTCGTGGGCTCGATGCATCGGATGGGCTCGGTGCGGGCGGTGCGGCGGGTGGGTCCGTCGGCTTGGGCGCGTTCGTGGTCGTCGGTGCGTCCGTGGTCATCGAACCCCCTTCGCGGCGCTCGCGACGCGGGCCGCCGTCCGGTCCGCTCGGCGGGACAGGGACACCGCTCCGGCGAGGCGCTCGATCGAGGCCGGGACGTCCCAGTCCTCGTGGCGCAGCGAGGCGAGCGTGCTCGCCGGGACGACCACCAGGTCCGGGGCGCCGGTCTCCATCGCCCGGACCAGGAGCGCCCATGCCGCGTCCCAGCGGGGCTTCTCCGGGCGCTTGCGGACCGCGTCCACCACACCGTCGAGCACGGCCTGGCGCAGATCGCCGCGCTCGGGCAGGACGGCGGCGGCCGGGTCGGCGAGCAGGTCCTCGGGGTCGGGGAGGTCCATCCGGTCCAAGCCGGCCAGCAACTCCAGCCCCGGGCCGTCCCCCACCGTGCCCCTGACCAGCATGGAGAGCACCTCCCGGGAGGAACCGGCCGCGGTCGCGAAGGCGATCAGGCACAGCGCCATCTCCCAACTGCGCGGCGACGGCCACGGACCGCCTCGGCCGGTCTCGCTGGTCGGCAGCCGGTGCACGAGCGTCGGTCGCGCCGCGAGCAGCCCGCACACGGCCCGACGGGCGAACGCCACCGCCTCCGGCAGGCCGGTCGGGTCGAGCCGGGGCAGGGTGGCCTTCGGCCACGTGCCACCGAGCCCGCGGACCACGACGTCGTGGTCGTGGGTCCATTGCAGATGCACGAATCGGTTCGCCAGGGGTGCGCTCAGTTCCCAGCCGTCGGCCGCCGAGGAGCGCGGGTTGGCGGCGGCCACGATCCGCACCCCGGGCGGCAACTGCAGTGCGCCGATCCGTCGTTCGAGGACGAGGCGGAGCAGGGCGGCCTGCACGGCCGGTGTCGCGGTGGAGAGTTCGTCCAGGAACAGCAGCCCTCGGCCGGCCCGCACCAGGCGCACCGCCCAGTCCGGCGGGGCCAACGGGACACCCTGTTCGGCGGGATCGTCGCCGACGATGGGCAGCCCGGAGAAGTCGGAGGGTTCGTGCACGCTGGCGATCACCGTGGTCAGCGGAAGGTCCAGGGACGCGGCGAGTTGGGTCAGCGCCGCGGTCTTGCCGATGCCCGGCTCGCCCCACAGGAGTACCGGCAGGTCGGCGGCCACGGCCAGGGTCAGGGCCTCCAGTTGGGTGTCCGGGCGCGGTTCGGTGCCGGCGTCGCGCAGGAGGGCCAACAGGTCGCCGGCGACGTCGAGTTGGCGGGTGTGCCGCGGCTCGACGGACGGGGTGCGGGCCGCGGTGGTGCCGACGGACGGCCGGGAATTCGGCGCGGTGGCGGGGCTGTACGGGGCGTATGTGGTCATGTCTTCATCACCTTTGGGCTTGGGTCCCCGGGGCGGCAGCGGCGGTCGCGCGGGCCTGACCGGACGTCCCCCGGGGCGGGCGGCGGTTGTGTTCCGATGCGCGTGAGTGCGCGGACTGTCGTTTCGGCTCGACGCGACTTCGAGTGCGCGCGAGTGTGCGGATCGAGGTTTCGGGGCGACGCGACTTCCAGAGGTTCGGGTCAACGCGACTTCGAGTGGCACGGGCAGGTGCGATAGCCGCGCGGGCGGCGGTGGTTCTCGTGGATGCGGCCCGCTCCGGGGTCGATCAGGCCTGCTCTGAAGAGGCCGTAGGTGACTCGGCGCAGCGCGGCCGTCTCCAACTCGTCGCGCAGCGGACCGTCGCGCAGCAGTGCCTCGGGGCCCAGCAGGCTCTCGACGACGGCCAGGGCACCGGCGGTGTCGCCGTGGTCCAGGCGTTCGCGAACGCCGGTCAGGCAGTTCGGGCGCCGGTGTGCCTCGTCGATGACCCGCAGACAGGGAAGCGGCGTGCCGGTCAGCGCGGCCAGCAGTTCCTCGCGGCGGATCTCGGCCGGGTCGTGGTCGAGCGGCACCAGTACTCCGTCGACCAGACCGATCCGGTGTCGGGCGCCCCGGCAGTCCACCGGATGCGGTTGGCCTGCCCGGTCCGGGATCCGGGACGCTCCGGCCGGGACGCGATCCGGTACCAGTGCCGAGGCGACCAGCGGGTGCAGTCGATCGATGTCGATCGCGCCGGCGCGCAGCAGCACCAGGTCCGGGAGCATCCAGGTCGCCGCGTCGGGCAGGATCGGCAGCCCGGAGCTGCCGCCGGCCGATTCCGGCGTGGCCCGCACTACGGGCGGCCCGAGGTCGTCGCCGTCGGCCGTCAGGTCCAGGACCCGCCGATGTCGCCCGTCGAGCCGCACCTGGACGCTGCCCGCGGATCGGCCCTCGGCCCGGAGCAGAATCCGCGCCTCGGCCGCCCACCGGTCGAGCGCGCAGTGGTGCGGGTACGGCGGTGCCCCGGGCGGATTCGGATCCCGGTGCGCGACCGGGTCGGCGAGACCGTCGGCGGGCGGCCGGTCGGCCCCGGATCGCATCCGCAGTTCGTCGGTCCTGCGTGCGTCCCACAGGTGGCGGTGCAGGTCCAGGCGGTATCGCCGGTTGGGGTGGGGGTGGGGGTACGAGCGCGGTGGGACATCGGCCCGGTCGGGCGATCCGTCCCACAGCGCGAGGCTGATCCGCTGACCGGCGTCCGCCCATGCGGGTGGAGTCCTGGCCACCAGGTACACCGTGCCCCGGCCCGCACGGCCGTCATCGTCCTCGACGCGGTACCGCGCCAAGGCGATGGTCAGGCCGGGCCGCAGCAGTCCGTCGGGGGCGATCCTCGGCATGTGCCAACGCAGCAGGTCGGGAGCCAAGTGCCGGAGATCGTCCCGGACTCGGGCCGCCAGGTCTCGGCCATGGGTGCGTGCCACAAGGCGTGGATGCACGTCGACGTCGATGCCCGCGGCGGCACATGCCCCCGCCCAGTCGCCGACGCGGCGGCGAGCGGTCGCAGTCTCGATCATGGAGGGCGGCACGGCGAACTCGCGCACGCGCAGCCAAAAGGAGGGGCGGAAATCCCTGTTCGCGATTCGAGTGAGCATCAGCACTCACCTTGCGCGGACGGGACCCCCATTCTGTAAGCAGAAAGAGTGATCATCACCGCAGAGCGTACCGGCCGTGCTCGCGTTCCGCCAAGTACCTCCGCCGGAAGCGTCGCCGGAGCCGGGGAAGTGGCGCGCCCGGCGGGCGGGTTGGCCATGCGGCCGGCGGGAGGCGGACGGCCCGGCCTCGCCGCGCAGTGGATCGGCGCCCCGACCCGGAAGCCGCCCCGCTCCCCCGGCCGCGCAGCGGCCCGGCGGCCCCACGCCCGATCTGCGCGCCCACGACCTCACATCGACCAGCGCAGAGCCGTGTCGTAGTCGGCCGTGGCAAGCACACGGTGGCGGAGGCGTTCGTGCAGTGTGTTGCGCAGGGCGAGGATGCGTGGCGCCGTGGAGCCGGGGAGGAGCGGGCCCCGGTAGTGGTCGAGGAGGGTGTCGATCGGGGTATTGGGGATGGACAGCGCGCGGTCGAGGTCGAGGAAGTCGGCTTCGACGTCGCCGGTCAGGCGGTAGGGGTCGGAGGCCAGCCGGTGGCCCAGGATCGGACGCAGTCGGGCGAGTTCGGCCCGGATGGTGGCCGGGCGGCCGGCGGGCCCGTGGACCGCCTCGGTGATCGCCCGGGCCGTCATGCCTCCCGGTTCGCTCAGCAGGGTCGTGACGATCTCCGCGTGGCGCGGGGTGAGTTCGTGGGTGGTGCCGGCGATCTCCAGGCGGGCCCGGCGCAGGCCCAATGCGCGAAAGCGCAGGGGTGCGGTGGTCAGGGCGCCGGCCGCGGAGTCCTCGGCGATCAGCAGGAACAGGCCGCCCGCGGCCAGGCGTTCGACCAGGACGGGCTGTCCGTCGGGGAGCAGCAGTCGGCCCTCGGTCGGGGGTCCGGGCAGGTGGTGTGGGAGCCAACCGGGTGGATCCGAGCGCACGATGCGGCCCCGCGGGTCGGCGATCGCACTGCGCGTGCCGAGCCGGCGGGCGATGCGTTCGGTGTAGCGGGTGCTCACTCGGGCCTCCGCGCGCAGCCGGATCGTCTCCAGTTCCGATTGGGCCAGTCGGCGGGCGGTGTCCAGGAGGGGTATCGCCAGTGGTTGCCAGTGCCGCTCGGGGCAGGTGAAGTCGAGAATGCCGAGCAGTTCGCCGCTCGCCGGGTCGTGGATCGGGGTGGCGGTACAGGTGTACGCGGTGGCCGCGGACAGGAAGTGTTCGGCGCCGAAGACCTGGAACGGACGGCCGGTCGCGAGCGTCGTGCCGACCCCGCTCGTGCCCGCGGCGTCCTCGCTCCACAGCGCGCCGGGCAGCAGATGCACCCGCTCGGCCGAGCGCAGCGTGGCCGTGTCGCCCTGGACCCAGAGCAGATGCCCTTGGGCGTCGCTGAGGAACAGGAGCCGGCCCGGGTCCGCGGTGAGACCGGCCAGCGAGCGGCGCAGCAGCGGCCAGATCCGGCTCAGCGGGTGTTCCTCGCGCTGCCGGGCCAGTTCGTCGTCGTAAAGGGTGACCGGCGGGAGATAGGCGTCCGGCGGCAGGCCGTGTCGCCGCGCGCGTGACCAGGAGGCCCGGATCGGGTCTCGTATCTCCGCCGCCGATCCGCCGCCCAGGGCTCGGTCGCGCGCCTTCGGTCGTAGCGCCATGTGACCATCATGCCGGCGCGGGGTGAGCTCCTTCGTTTCGGACGTGTAAACGCAATTCATGACGTCGGGGCACGCCGGCCCCGGTCGAGGCGGTCGGCGTCACCTCCGGATGGGGCGGATGGGCCGCATCGGCGACATCGCCGGGTCTGCACCCGGCGGCGCCCGGCGCCGCCCTCGTACCGGATGGCAAAGCGGAATGTGCAACGTTGCTGCAACCCCCCTTCGGTGTCTGGTGGAACGTGCGTGCGCTCACGCAAACTGCGGTGGCGCACGTCGGCGACTCGGCGGCCGGGATCGGAGGAGACAGACGGTGCCCTATCTGGAGTTGTCCGACGCCGTTCCGCTGTACTACGAGGAACACAGCTCCGGCCGGCCGGTTTTGCTGCTGCACGGGTGGACGATGAACAGCACCTTCTGGGCGGGCAATGTCGCCGCCCTGGCGGCGGAGAACCGGGTGATCCTCGCCGATTTCCGCGGGCACGGGCGATCGGGCAAGACGCCCGAGGGGCATTCGTTGGCCCAATACGCCCGTGATGTCCACGAGTTGGTTCGGGCGCTGGATCTGTCCGAATTGACGCTGCTGGGCTGGTCCATGGGTACATCGGTGATTCTGTCGTATGTACGGCAGTTCGGCTGTGCCGGGCTGCGCGGCGCGGTGTTCGTCGATCAGTCTCCGTGCTTCATGGACGCTCCCGACTGGGAGTTCCCGTTGCAGGGCGGCTATTCGGCCGCAGATCTGGCCGTGTTCGCGCAGACGGTTCGGCATGCCCGGCCGCTGGCGATCAAGCCGTTCATCCAGGCGTGCTTCGCCGAGCCGCCGGCTGCGGAGGCCGTGGACGCGGCGTATGCGGAGACCACCCAGACCCACACCTCCTCCGCGCTGGATGTGTGGATGGACATGGCGCATTCCGACTGGCGGCCGGTGCTGCCCGAGGTGAACGTGCCGACCCTGCTCGTCTACGGCGAGCGCAGTCGGATCTTCCCCGGGGACCTCGCCGGTTGGCTCGCCGGGGTTTTGCCCGACGCGCGGGTGGCGAAGTTCCCTGCGAGCGGGCATGTGCCCTTCGTTGAGGAACGCGAACGATTCGACGCTGTCGTCAAGGATTTCCTCCGCCGCTGACCTCCCGGGCGGTGGTACGGAGGAAGATGCGGGACGCCCGGCGGGTATCCCCGCCTCGCCCGATTCGGGCGGCCCGCGACCCGCGACTCGCGCGTCGACAGTCGGGAAGGCCGATGATTGTGATGCCTGACCGGACACCGGGTGGCAGGCCGTGCGGCGGCCGCCCGGCCGACACGCGAGCGGCGGTCGTACGGACATCGGATACGCGGACGTCAGGCACACGGGGGCCGGACGTACGGGAACCGGGCGTACGACCGCCGGCGCGGGTGCCCGCGGCCAGGCCGCCGGAGTCGCCTCCGGCGGCGCCGGTGCCCTGGTCGCGGTTGTCCGGGTTGCGCACCGATCTGCCGCATCCCGCGCGGATGTACGACCACTACCTCAACGGGAAGAACAACTTCGCGATCGATCGCGGCGCCGCGGCGGATGTGCTCGCCCTGGCGCCGGAGGTGCGTGGGATGGCCTTCGCGAATCGGGCGTTCCTGCGGCGCGCGGTGTCGTTCGCGGCCGGGTGTGGGATCCGTCAGTTCCTCGACATCGGGGTGGGTCTGCCGACGGCCGGCGACACCTACGAGTGTGCGGTGCTCGCGACCGAGGAGGCGCGGGCGGTGTACGTCGACAACGACCCGCTGGTGCTCGCGCACGCCCGCGCGTTGTCCACCCGGCCCGGTCGGGTGCACGTGACGGAGGGGGATCTTCGGGATCCGGGCACGCTGTTGGAACGGGCGGCCGGGCGGTCCGGGTTGGACTTCCGCAGGCCGGTGGCGGTGGTGCTGACCGCGGTGTTGCACTATCTGTCGGACGCGGACGATCCGCGGTCCGTGGTGGGTGAGTTGATGGCTGCCACGGCGCCCGGCAGTGCGCTGGTGCTCTCGCACGTGGCCGCCGATCTGCGTCCGGAGGCCGCCCGGGCCACGGCTGAGACGTATCGGCATTCGACCGCCCCACTGTTCCCGCGCGCCCTCCGGGACGTGCGCGCGTTCTTCACCGGGCTGAGCCTGGTCGAGCCCGGAGTGGTCCCGATCTCGACCTGGCGAGCCGACCGCCTGCCGCGCCCGCACGCGGACCGCCAGTGGATGTACGCGGGGGTCGGCCGCAAGCCGGCGGGGGGCGGCCGGACCGGGCAGAGGGCTTGACCGGTACGCAACCCCGAGCGCCCGGTCGGATGACGAATTCGGCTTGGGGCGTGCCGGCCCCGGCCGACCGCGGTCCGCACTGCGACGCACCGGTCGTAGGCGTTTCACGCGCGCCGGGTCCGATCGGCACACCCCGCGTCCCCCGCGGTCGCGCGCACGAACAGCCGGTGCGCGGGCCGGGTATTGCCATCCCGCGTGCTTCGACGACCGCACACCCGCCCTCGGGCCGTGCTCGAGGGCGGGCGCGTGATCGACGTGAGCGGGCGTCAGGGCCTCAGGGGGCCGGGCGGGCCGGCGGCAGGGCGGCGCGCACCGCCGGGTCGGTGGCGAGTGCGGACAACTGGGCGCCGGTCAGCGCAGGGCCGCTCAGCAGGGTGCCGAACTTGTTCCGTGTGGTCGACGTGAACACATACGGGGTCCCGTCGGGAGTAACGAAGGCGAACGCCACCACGACGTCGCCGGGGCCGGTGACATGGGTCGCCGTGCTCGTCTTCGAGCCGTCCGGCAGCACACCGCGCGAGCAGTCGGTCCATGGAACGGCCGGATTCCCCGACTTGTCGAGTCCGGCCGGGACATCACAGGGAGATACGGGCGAAGCGCCGGGCGTGGTCGCGACGCCGCTGCCGAGATCGAGTCCGACGGCGGAGCCGTCGGCGCGGGTGAGCAGGAAGAAGAGCGTGTCGTCGCCCTGTGCCTGGTCCGCAACGGAGACGATGCCGGCGGGCGGGTCGGCTCGGAGCGCCGCCAGGACCCGGTCGTGCACGACACGGGGATCACTTTGCACGGGCCCGCCCCCGCTCGGAGGCGCTGTCGGCAGCGATGCGGTCGACGGGGCCGGGACGGCCCGCGGGGGCGCGGCGGCCGGCCCGACCGCGGTCGGGCCCTCGTCACCGGGCAGCAGGGCGACGACGCCCGCGGTCGCCCCGGCGAGTACGGCTCCCACCGCGAGCGTGCTCAGACCGACGCCCAGTCGCCGGCGACGACGCCGACGCACGCCACCCGCCCGCACGTCGGTCAGCACGTCGGGAACCGGGGGCTCGGCATGCGCCGCCGGGAGCATCTCTCGCATCAGAGCGGGCAATTCGTCTTCGAGTGGCATCGTGTGCTCCTTCGTGTGGTGTGATGAAATCCGGTGGGCGCCGCCCCGGACATCCGTCGGACACGGCTGTCGGGTGACCACCTCGCGTGGTGTCCTGGTGCCTTCGGCGACGACCCATCCGCCGAAAGTCCTTCCGGACCGGACCGGCTGCGCCAAGGCTTGCCATGCGAGCCGGTCAGGAGCGGGCTATGTCGATGAGCGATTCGCCGAGGATCTCGCGCAGTTGGTCCAATCCGCGGCTGGCCGCCGAGCGCACCGCGGACGAGGTCCGGCCCAGCAGCGCCGCTGTCTCCTCGATGCTCTGGTCCTCCCAGTACCGCAGCACCAACACCGCTCGATAGACCGGCGACACCCGTCCCAGCGCAGCCAACAACGCCAATCGACGGGCGCTGTCCACCGTTTCGGCGACGGATTCGGGAATCGCCTCGGCGGGGTACTCGTGGCTGGCGCGCAGGCGCTTGGTGTCCATGAAACCGCGCACCAGCACTCGTCGGGTGTAGGAATCGACGGCGCCCGGGTCACGCATCCGGTGCCAGGAAACGAACACCTTCTCCAGCGCAACCTGGACCAGGTCCTCCGCCTGGTGCCAGTCTCCACACAGCAGATATGCCGTCCGCCGCAACGCCTGATACCGCGCCGCGACGAACTCGTCGAACAAGTGATCCCGCTCCTGTCTCATCCCTGATCCAGCCTCATCCCGAGACCCTCTCTCCCCGTACGACCGATGGCCCCGGCCGTTCGCACTCGCGTTTCCGTGTCGGAGTTAGGGCGGGTCGAGCAGCACGAAATGTTGCGTCCCCGAGCCACATTCGCCACCTCGCCCGCGTCCGGACGGGGACGCGTCGGCGCCCCGGGTCAGTTCGGCGGCTTGGGCTTCGGCTTCGGCTTCGGCCGGACCTACCGGCCACGTGGCGAACACCGCAGCCGCCGCGCCGACGGCAGGTCGGCGCGGCGGCGGGCTCGGCGGGACGGGGACTCAGCGGAACGGGAGGTCGAAGTTCCAGCCCTTGGCCTTGTATTCGGTGATCAGGCGGTCGACCGCGTCCACGGTCTGTTGGCGATCGCCGCCCGCGTCGTGCAGGGTGACCACGCCGGTCGGGGTGATCCCGTCGCGAAGGCGCTGGAGGAGGACGTCCACGCCGGGCAGTTCCCAGTCGCCGGGCATCAGGGTCCAACTCAGCGGGCGCAGGCCGAGGTTCGCGGCGACCGCGGGCGACTGGCCCCAATTGCCGTACGGCGCACGGAAGTAGGGTATTTCGACGCCGGGTACGGCGGTCCGGATCCGGTCGTTGGTCTGCTGGATGTCCGCTTCGATCTCCGCCGGGGAGACGGTGGTCAGGTCGCGGTGGCGATAGGTGTGGTTGCACAGGGTGTGGCCGTCGGCGACGATCGCGCGGACCGTCGGCTGCTGCCACTCGACCATCTCGCCGACGACGCAGAACACCGCCTTGACCTGGTGCTTCTTGAGCACCTGCAGCAGTTGCGGGGTGTACTGCGGACTGGGTCCGTCGTCGAAGGTGAGCGCGACCTGGTTGCCGGGGTGGGCGGTCGTGGTGACCAGGGCCGGGCTCACCGGGCCGGCGGCGGGAGCGCTCGCGGAAACGGCTGCGGGAGCGGCCTCGGCGCCCGCTAAGGCGGTGTCCGCCGTGGGCGATGCGGTGGCGGCGGGTGAACCGACCCAGGCCGTCGCGGCGCAGACCAGTGCGGCGACGACCAGGGGTACCGGACGCCGGCGGCGCGGCCGGGGTCGGAGGTGGGTGGTGCGAGTGGGTGACATCGGGGTGGTTCCTTTCGGTGGAGCGTTGGTCGTGGTGCTGTGGAGCGACCGAATCGCGGCGCCGCGGACTCCGACCCCGGCAGGCATCGGTGGATGCGCCGCCGGACCGAGCAGCACGGGCCGAGCAGCACGTGGCGCGGGCACGAGGGCAGGCCGAAGCGCGGGCAGGGCCCGCACGGCTCCGCCGTCGGCGTTCGGTTTTTTCGGAAGGGAATTCGATATCGGACGTTCATCTTTTGGACTATCCGCCGATACGTATTGCACCGTCACCCGACGCAGGCCGAATGGTTTATGGCCTGCGATCCGGGACACCCGGGCCGCGATTGTGCGCAGAGCATCGAGGCCGGCCGACCTCGATCCGAGAATGAACCGTTCGTAAACGGAACCCTTCCGGAATGCGCACGCAGCAGAGCCTTTCGGTTCTTTTGCCACCGGTCTAGACCTATGTTAGCTTTGCGTGTCGCAGCTCTGACTGTGTGGAATCGCACCTGCTCAGGCGCTTGACCGAGTGATCCGCCATCGATCATAATCTTGCATGATCGCAATCATTTGATCAGCAAGGCGCTCTGAAGAAACGTTTCCTCGCAGCTCGATGCACTTTCCGGCGCATCGAAGCACCGGTGCGTGATTTGCCGCGCCCTCGGAAATCAAGCCATGCCTTCGATATCCAGCCGAGAATCCAAAAAAGGGCCCCGCTCCCCCACCACGAAGTGGCAGAGAAGCGGGGCCTCAGGATTGCGGGACAGCGGATTTCCGGCCACCGGCGAGAGCGGCGCGGATTCCCCCACCCAACTGTCGTCGGCGCCTTCCTCCAGGGCCATCGCACTCGACGCCCGTGCCCCACCCCCGTCGGTCCGGGACGAGGATAGGCGAGGCGCGGGCCTCGCGGGGTGGGAACGTCCGGGGTCAGTCGGCCTCTTTGGGGTCGGCCAGGAGATCCGGGGCGAGGCGTAGTTCCGCGCGCACCGAGGACTCCCAATAGCCGACGAAGCCGTTGCCGTCGCTGCCGCGGCTGCGTTCGAGCCAGTGCGCGGGCAGCGGGCTGGTCCGGCGCCCGTCGGCGGCGCGGACCATCCAGGCGTTCCGGCAGCGGATTTCGAGGGCGACCGCGCGCTGGTGGACGGCGCGCGTGCTGACGCCGAGGACGAACACCCCGTGCCCGGCGAGCAGCGCGAGGTCGACGTCGCCCATCGCCGCGACCACCTTGCGCGCGGCCGCGGAATTGTTCACCGCCTCGTCGTACTCGTCGACGAGCGTCAGGTCCCCGCCGCCGAGGGCGGAGCTCTGGTCGTACGCGGGCGGCACCTCGCCCATGTCGGCCCACACCGTGCCGAATCGCGGGTGGTTGTGCATCGCCACCCGGACGTCCGGGCGGACCTTGTGCAGTTCGAGGTGCAGCGGGATGCCGAGCGGCGCAGGCCAATCGCCCTCGACGACGTTGCCCTCCAGGTCGATGCGGATGATGTCGCGCGGGCGGATCTCGTTCCAGGTCAGCAACCAGGGGTTGCACAGCAGCGTGCCGTCTCCGAGGTTGTAGGTGATGTGGCCGGCGAGGTGGTCGTCGTAGCCCTCGCGCCAGAGCATGCGCGCCAACAGCACGATCTCCTGAGCGGGAGTGAGATCGGGGATCAGCTTTCCGGGCGTCGGTCCGAATGCCATGAAATGCCTTTCACAGAGGAAGAGTCGACCGGAGTCCGGCCCGCACGGCCGGGTCCGCGGCGCTCAGGCGTCGAGCGGCAGGACGACGTCGGGCAGCGGGTGTCGGTAGAGCTTCGCGGCATTCTCGCTGCACATCATCCGCAGCTCGGCGGCGGGAATGTCGCCCCAGTACCGCGCGATCACGTCCTGGGTGTGCGGCCAGGTACCGTCGCCGTGTGGGTAGTCGGTCTCCAGCATGATGTGGTCGACGCCGATGACGTGCCGCAGCGCGATCGTGGAGGGGTCGTCGAGGGTGCAGAACCAGAAGTTGCGGCGCAGCACGTCGGCGGGGCGGTCGTCCCAGCCCAGGCCGTAGCCGGAACGGTCGACGATGTTGTCGAGCCGGTCGATGAGCATGGGCACCCAGCCGATGCCGCCCTCGCTCATGGCGATCTTCAGGTTCGGGTGCCGGACCGGGTAGCCGGACCACAACCATTCGCTGCACGCGCCCAGGGACAGTTGGCCGAACATCGTCGCGCCGAGTTGCAGTGCGGGGCCGCCGGGCGGGATGGCGTGCATGCCCGAGCTGCCCACGTGCAGCGAGATGACGGTGTCGGTGTCGTCGCACGCGCGGATGATCGGGTCCCAGTGCTCGCGGTTCCACAGCGACGGCAGGCCGATCGCGTGCGGGCGTTCGGGGAAGGTCACCGAGGTGAAGCCACGGGCCGCGTTGCGCTCGATCTCGGCCACGGCCTCGGCCGGGTCGGCGAGGTAGGTGATCCCTCCGGGAATGATCCGCTCGGGGTGGGCGCGGTACCACTCCTCGTACATCCAGTCGTTCCACGCGCGCACGCATGCCTTACCCACCTCGACGTCCCGCGCCTGCGCGAACACCCGGCCGCAGAACCCGGTGATCTGGGACGGGAAGTTGAGCATGGCCCAGATGCCGCCGAGGTCCATGTCCCGGACCCGGGCGTGCACGTCGTGGCAGCCGGGTCGCATCTGGTCGAAGCGCGCCGGTTCCAGCTTGACCGTCTCGGGCCGACGGCCGGCGACGGCGTTCATGCCCACCTGCGAGTAGCGCTCGCCCTCGAACTCCCAGACCTGCGCGCCGTTCGCGTCCGCGACGATGCGCGGGCCGCGTGCGCGCAGCGACGCCGGCAGATGGGTGTCGAACAGGTGCGGCGGCTCGACGACGTGGTCGTCGACCGAGATGACGGTGTACCGCACGGTGGCGGGCTCGGGATCGGGGAGGAACAGCTCGGGGTCGAGGGTCGTCACGACAACTCCCTGATCCTTGTGTGTCGCCATGCGACACGCTATATTGCTCAGTGATCCGCAATGTATCGGAGGGCTCCCGATGGCCGTCAAGCCCCTGCAGAGCCTTGCGCGCGCCCTGGAAGTGATCGAGGTCGTCGCCGCGCACGAGCCCGTCGGGGTGGCGGAGCTCGCTCGACTCACCGGAGTGGACAAGAGCGCCCTACAGCGGATCCTGGTCACGTTGCACGCGAGCGGATGGCTGCGGCCCACCGCCGAACCGCCCACCCGATGGCGGCTGACCACCCGCCCCCTGGTCCTGGCGGCTCAGGCGCGACGTCGTGACGACCTGTCCACCCGCGCTCGTCCCGTCCTCGCGGACCTGCGCGAGGCGACCGGGGAGACGGTCACCCTCGCGGTGCCCGACGCCGGGCGCATCGTCGCCGTCGATGTCGCGGAGAGCCGGCAGCTCGTGCGCACCGTCCCGCGCATCGGGCTGGTGTTCCCCGCAGCCACCAGCGCGGCCGGGCTGGCCCTGTGCGCGGCCACACCCCCCGACGAATGGGACCTCTCCGGCATCGATCCGCACGACGAGGGCTTCGGGCGGGAGTTGGCCGACACTCGCAGCCGCGGCTGGTCGCTCAGCATCGGCGCGGTGAACGCCGACATCTCCAGCGTCGGTGCGGCCGTCCTCGACGCGACCGGCCGCCCGATGGCCGCGCTGATCGTCAGCGCCCCGGCCGGCCGACTCGACGAAGTTGGTTGCACGCGCGTCGGGAGGCTGGTCGCCCGGGCGGCGGAGAGCCTGAGCGAGCACTGCCGGCCGTCCTGACGGCATTTCCGGCACGGCCACGATTTCGTCGGCGGCTCCACTCGCGTGCGTACGGGCCGCGCCGGCGTCGTGCGCACCTTCGCCGATTCGGGGACGGGACACGGGTGACGAAACGCGAACGGGGCACGGGCCGGGCGGGTGTGCCTCGGCCGCCGAGCGGATCCCGGTCTGCCGCGCCACCCGTGCCGACCGGCAATTCGGCCATGTACCCGACGGGTTCGAGCCGCACGGGCCGTTCGCGGGCCGTGTCCCGGGTGATCGCGGCGGTCGGCCGATAGCATCGGTCGATCGCGGCGAGCCGGCCGGTTCGACGCCCGCTGGGCGGGGATGCGTACGCTCGGGCCGGCGCGGCCCGGGAGCGCCGTCCCGTCCCGACGGCGAATGGAACTCATCGACCATGCCCTACCTGCACGCCAACGGCATCCGTCTTTCCTACGAGCGCTCCGGTAGCGGGGAAAGTGTTCTTCTGATCATGGGTTCCGGCGCTGCGGGCCGGGTCTGGACCATGCATCAGACGCCCGCGCTGCATCGTGCGGGATTCGAGACGATCGTCTTCGACAATCGGGGAATCGCACCCTCGGACGTGCCGCCCGGGAAGTACTCGCTCGCGGACATGGTGGCCGATACCAAGGGCCTGATCGACGCGTTGGATCTGGCTCCGTGCCGCGTCGTCGGACTGTCCCTGGGGGCGCTGATCGCGCAGGAACTCGCCTTGCGACACCCGGAGTCGGTACACAGTGCGGTGCTCATCGCCACCCGGTCCCGCTCGGACGCCGTCCGGCGCGCGCAGACTCTCGCGGACCGGGAGGTGGCCCAAAGCGGTGTGCCGCTGCCGGCCGCCTATCGCGCGTTGAACACGGCGATCCTGATGTTGTCGCCGACCACGTTGAACGACGACGACGCAGCCGCGACGTGGGTGGAGATCTTCGAGCTGGCCGGCGACGCGAACACCTCCACCGGCCAGACGTGGGTGGACCTGGACGTGGATCGGCGTGCGGAGTTGCGTCGGATCACCGTGCCGTGTCGGGTCGTGGCGTTCGCCGACGACCTGATCGCTCCCGTGCATCTGGCCGCCGAGGTGGCCGACGCCATCCCGAACTGCGACCTCGTCACCATCCCCGACGCGGGCCACCTGGGCCACCTGGAGCGTCCCGAGGAGGTCAACTCGGCGATCGTCGAGTTCCTCGAAAAGTACTGAACGCGAGCCCCGTTCCCTGCGCGAACAATTCGCCCTGCCGGAAGCGGACGGGCGGGTCGGCGCGCCGAGCACACGCGCACTCTTTCGAGGGACTTCACGCCGGGCCTCCCGCGGCTAGGCTGCTTGTCGGATCCATGCTGCAAATGCAGGTGGCTTTGCACGACGACGGTCGCGTCCGTGATCGCGCCGTGCGGGTCACGAGCGGACGGGTTCGGAAAGGGTGATGAGGAATGCGTGCCGGCAACGGGGATCCGGCGGACTCGTTCGGGTCCGTGACGTGGGTGAAGAGCAGTGCGAGCACGGCCGAGGGCAATTGCGTGGAACTGGCCGCGCTGCCCGGCGGGGAGATCGCGGTCCGTGATTCACGGTTCACGCGGGGGCCGGCTCTGGTCTACTCCCGAGCGGAGCTCGCCGCGTTCGTGGCGGGCGCCAGGGCGGCGAGTTCGACTCCTTGATCGACTGAGCCCGGCGGTTCGGCCGGGTCGCGGCCGACCGGATCGACGGACACGCGGGTTCCGACTCGGAATAATGGCGTGCGTCGACACGTCCATTCCTGGAGCCCGCATGTCCGCCGACCGCCCGGCCCGCGTCCCGTCGATCGCACCCGTGGTGTCACTGACCCAGCAGAGCAGTCCGGCCGCCGCCGTGAAGGTACTGGGCGCCACACTGCGCAAGTTGCGCCTGGACAACGGCAAGGGACTCAAGGACGCGGCCGAGGCCATTCGGGCGTCGATGTCCAAGATCAGCAGGCTGGAGCGGGGCGAGAGCCCGCCACGCGCCCGGGACGTCTTCGATCTGGTCCGCTTCTACGGCGTCCACGACGAGGAATCCCTCTTCGAGATAGAGGAGTTGCTCAAGAAGGCGCTGGAGCGCGCGTGGTGGAGCCACTACAGCGACGTGATGCCGGGCTGGTTGGCGCGGTTGATCGGCATGGAGGACGCGGCGGCCAAGATCGACACCTATGAGGTGCATGTCGTACCGGGGCTGTTGCAGGTGCCCGCGTACACCCGCGCGATCGTGCGGACCGGTTTGCCTCGGGCGGCCGACGAGGAGGTCGAGCGGCGGATCGAACTGCGGCGGCAGCGGCAGGCGTTGCTCGCCGACGAGCGCCGTCCGGACCTGACCGCGCTGTTGGACGAGGGCATCCTGCGGCGGCCGGTCGGCGGTCCGGACGTGATGGCCGAGCAGATGCGACACCTGTTGGCCGAGTCGGCCCGGGACCGGATCAACATCCGCATCGTGCGCTTCGACCGCGCGGCCAGTATCACGCCGCCGTCGCCGATGACGTATCTGCGCTTCGCCTCGGGCGGGCCGAGCGAGATGATCTACCTGGAACAGGCCAACAGCGCCACGTACTTGAGCAGGCGTGCGGACATCGACGCCTACCGCGAGATCCTGCTGCGACTGTGGGCCGTGGCCGAGGACCGCCTGTCCAGCCAACGCATGTTGCGCGACGCCGAGCGGCACTTCGCGGCGGCCGGGCCGGACCCGGGCGGAGGTCGAGCCCCGTCCGGATAGGCCACGGCGCACCCGTCGTTCCGGTTCGCGGCGGGGCCCGGTCAGGGAATCCGGGCCAGGCCGCCGTACTCGATCCATTCGTCGGTCTCCTGCCGAGCGATCACGTGCGAGTCGGGCCGCCACGTGGAGACCTCGACCAGGCCCGGTTCCAGGATGGTCAGGCCCTCGAAGTAGCCGTCCACCTGGGCGGGTTCGCGCACCCGGCCCCAGTTGTTCCCGGTCGCCTCGGCCATGAAGTCGCTGACCCCGTCCCGGATCGCCGGGTCCTCGCTGACCAGTTGGCAGATCACCATGTAGCTGCCCGAGGGCAGCCGCTCGGCGACCCGGCGGATCATCGCGGCCGGCTCGGCCGATTCCGGCAGGCAGTGCAGGACCGACACGAACAGCGCGGCCACCGGTTCGTCGAGCCGGATCAGCCGTTCGACCTCCGGGTGTTCGAAGATGCCCGCGGTGTCGGTCATGTCCGCCTGGATCACCGCGGTGTTGTCGTTCTCCTCCAACAACATCCGGCCGTGCGCCAGCACGATGGGGTCGTTGTCGACGTAGACCACCCGGGCCGCGGGGTCGACGCCCTGGGCCACCTGGTGCACGTTCTCCCGGGTCGGCAGGCCGGATCCGTGGTCCAGGAACTGCCGGACCCCGTATTCGGCGGCCAGCACCCGTACCACCCGTTGCAGGAACGCCCGGTTGTTGCGCGCGAGTTCGCGGGTGCTCGGGACGATCTTGAGCAGTTCCTCGCAGGCCGCCCGGTCGGCGGGATAGTTGTCCGTGCCGCCGAGGTACCAGTCGTACATCCGGGCCGCGCTGGGTGTGTCCACGTCGATCTCGGAATCGTGTTTCTCCCCGTGCCCCATTCCGCCCCCTCGTTGTCGCGCCCGCCGGTGCGCCGTCGCCGTCCCGGGCCCACGGGCCATGCTAGGACCGCAGGTCGTCCCGGGGCAGGTACTCGATCGAGATGCGGCCCGCAGCTTTGTGGCCCGCATCGGCGCGGGTGAACCGGAGGGCGACGGGCGAAACGGCGACCGGGGAGAAACGAACCGCGCGGACGGAGAAGGCGGCCGGAGCGAGACGGGCCGCGCGGCGGGGGAAGGCAGCCGAAGCGAGACCGGCCAGGCGGCAGGAGAGACGGCCGCAGCGAGACGGGCCGCGCGGGAGAAGAGGCGGCCGGGCGGGAACGGGCCGCGCGGGAGGGGCCGCACGACCCGTGCCGTCTCATCGGTCGCGATGCCCGGGCCCCGGTACGGCGTCGGGACCGCGTTCGAGGGCCTTGACCACGTCCGTGGGCAGGCTGCGTTCGGCCAGCACCAACTGCGCGGCCACTTCCGGTGGATCGGTGCCCATCAGGTCGGCGGTCGCGGTGAGCGTCATGCCCAGGCGGTAGTGCAGCATCACCGCGTCCGCCTGCGGCGACGGCAATGCCTCGTGCAGGGAGTCCGGCACCGGCCCGGGCGAGCCGGCGACCGCGCGGCCCAGGATGCGCCAGGCCCCGGCGGTCGGGTTCGGCCCGCGCAGGATGTCCGCCCAGTTCGTGGCCAGTTCCGCGACCGCCGACTGCACGGCCCGCTCGCCGCGGACCGGGTCGCCCACCCGCAGCCGGGCGTACTGCGCCCAGCGCGCCCGGTGCAGCAGACAGAACGCGGCGAAGTCGAGCGGAGCACGGGACCGCCCGACGACCGCGACGCCGACGGTGCCCGATCGGCCCGGTGCCGGGTCAAGGGACATCGACACCGCCCGAACGGGCCGGTGAATCCGGGTCGGCGGCCCCGCGTCGGCCACCCGAGCCCGGCTCGGCTCCGCCGGAACGTGCGTGCCCACCCGGCTCGGGCCCGTCGAGCGCGGCGAACGCCAATCCGCCGGCCGGGAATCCGGCGTCGCCGAGACGGGTCAGCACGCCGTAGTGCACCTGGGTCCACAACCTGCGCACCACATCCGGATGCGCGCCCAGTCGCTCGACCAGGATCTCGGCACAGACCCGGTCCGGGATCAGTTCGCCGGCCAGGATCCGCGCCGGCATGTCGGCGGTCAGCGGAGCCGCGCCGAGCAGCTCCGGTGCCGGTTGCCCGGCGGCCAACCACAACCCGCGCAACATCGCCGCCAACAACCGCACCAGATCCCGCAGTTCGCGCCGGATGCCGTGATCGATGCCGCGCGAACACTCCCACAACGCCCGCAACTCGTGGGCGTCGCCGGCCAGCTTCCCGGCCAGTGTCTCCACGACCGGCCACGACGCCCACACCTCTCCGGCCAGGATCCGGGCCAAAAACCCCTCGCTGATTCCGGCCTGCCAGGCCAGGTCCGCGACGGTGATTCCGTCGAGGCGGCGCAGTTCGCGCAGCGCCGCGGCCAACCGCTCCCCGGCGTGCTGCGAGCAGGACAGGTCCTCGTCGCCGCCGACGTCCGCCCCCGGGTGCCCCCGAGCGCCCAGGCGCGCGGCCAATTGCGCGGACCACTCCGGGCGCACCCGCGTCGTCGCCGGTGGGTGCGCCTCACCCACCACCGCCCGATAGCGCTGGGTCTCCCCGCTCAGCCGATCCGCGTACGCCAGCCGCACCCGCAGCGGCTCGCGGGTGCGCTCGGCCTCCTCCAGCGCGCAGGCCACCCGGCGCAGGATCTCCACAATGCCCGCCTCCAGGCCCCGCGAGTCGGCCGGGTCGGCCGGAGGTCGCGCGCCCCGCTCGCGCTCGCGCACCCGCTGCGCGCGCCGCCGACACGTCGGGTCGCAGTACATCCGCTTGCGGCCGGTCACCTTGCGCTGGGCGAAGCGCCGCCCGCACGCCGCGCACCTGGTGATGCCCCTTCGGGTGTTCATCCCCTGTTTCTCCTTCCGGTTCCGGGCGAGGCAATCAAGGGATCCGCCGGGTCCGCGGTGCGCACGCACGTCGCCGGCGGCGCCTGGGCACTCGGCCGGAGCAGGACGTCCGCAACCTCCGCGCTCCCCGTTGTCTCCCCGAAGAGAAACCACGGAATAGTACATTCGGGAATCGTCGGAGGCGGTCGGAAAGCTCTCCGGCGGATAATTCGATCAGCATGGGCGATTCCTTGATCGTCGTTTCCGATGACCCGGGAGCGGTGACCGCCACCCGGGGTCATTCGACGTTCCGGAAGCTACTCCCAGACTTTCCCGGACATCAACGAATCCACAGAAATGCAAATGCACGGAGCCCGGCCCCGAGCATCCGAAACGATCGAGGACGTCCTGCCGATCCGACATCATCGAACGGTCGATGCGCGGAGAACCGCAGGTCCGAGGGCATAAACGCACACACGCCAGCGGGACCCGATCGGAAAGCGTCAACGCCTCGGAGCAGCCAGATTTCCACGCTCGTCATGGAGAGGACACGCCCGTTCGTCGAATCCACTCTCCCGGGTGACGCCCGTGCAATTGCATATGCAAAAGGCCGACCTCTGCGCGCGGCCGGAAATCCCGACAATACCGACACCCGTCCCGCCCGACACACTTCCGAATCCGCACCGGCGCCTTCGCGCCGCTGCGCCGGCCGCCCGCGCACACGCCGCGCACACCCGCGGCCGCGCGGACCCGGGCGCGCCCACGCGCGCCGCCCGCCCGGAAGCGACTCGGGCCCGGTAGCACCGCCCGGCTCGACCCGCCTGCCGGCCCCGCACACCCGCCCAGCTCAGCCGTGCACCCGCCCCGGCCGCCCGCCGCGGATCGCCCAGGCCCGCGCGCCGAGCACGATCGACCCGTCCGCCCGAGTCGGCACCGACGCCCGCAGCGCCTCCCGCAGCCGGTCCCGGGCCGGCCCGGACAGCGCGGCCACATACCCGGGAGCGGGGCCCTGCCCGGCCAGGAACGGCTCCCACAGGTCCGCGAAGCCGGCAAACCCGGTGGTGATCTCGATCGGTACGACCGCCACGTCGAGCAACCCGGCCCGCTCCCAGCACTCCCGCAGCCGATCGGGACGGCACACCGCGAACCGGCGGCCCTCGTCCCACCGTTCCGCCGCCGGGTCCACACCGCGGGCGGCGGCCCAGAAGTACCGCAGGAAGTCCATGCCCTCGGCGTAGTCCCACACATATGCGGCCACCGTCCCGCCGGGCCGCACCACCCGAGTCGCCTCGGCCACCGCCGCGACGGGCGTCGGCAGGAAGTTGAGCACCAGCCCGCTCACCACGACGTCGCACCCGCCGTCCCGAAGCGGCGGCGCCGTCGCGTCGGCCACCACGAAGCCGGCCGGCGCGGGCACCTCGGCCCGGGCCCGGGCCACGAATGCGGCGGCCCGGTCCAGGCCCAGCACCCATTCGGGTCGGGCGCGCGCCACCACGGTCGCGGTCAACGCGCCCGTACCGCAGCCCGTGTCCAGCCATCGCAGCCCCGGCGCGGCATCCAACCAGGCCACGAACTCGGCCGCGACCGCCCGACTCCACCGCCCCATGTACCGCTCATAGGCGTCCCCGGCCGCCCACGTGTCGAACCGCTGCTCGGTCATCCCTCCACCATCCCCGACCCGGACCGGACCGGCCACAACGGCGCCGGTCGGGGGCCGGCGAGCCGGGTCGTCGGCGGGTTCGCGCGGGCCGACACGCCCATGCACCGCGGCGAGCCGATCCGCGCCGGCCTGGCACAATGGTTGGGGAATCGGTTCGATCGCGCCGGTCGGCGCCGTCTTCCGTTCGGAGCGTGCCGGGTGAACGCGTCCAGGGAAGAGGAACCACCCCGTGAGCGAGAGTCGACCCGCCGAGGGCCCGCCGACATCGAACCAGGACGTGGCGCACAACGCCCGGGTCTGGAACCACTGGCTGGGCGGCAAGGACAACTACCCGATCGACCGCAAGGTCGGCGACCACGTCACCGACATGTTCCCCTCGATCGGCGAAGTCGCCCGGGCGGATCGCGTCTTCCTGGGCCGGGTGGTGCGGTTCCTGGCCGGCGAGGCGGGCGTGGACCAGTTCCTGGACATCGGCACCGGGCTGCCCACCGCGGACAACACGCACGAGGTCGCCCAGCGGGTGAACCCCGCCGCGCGAATCGTGTACGTGGACAACGACCCCCTGGTGCTCGCGCACGCCCGCGCCCTGCTCACCAGCACCCCCGAAGGCGCCACCGACTACATCGACGCCGACGCCCACGACCCGGACTCGATCCTTCGCGCCGCCGCGGCGACGCTGGACTTCGAGCGGCCGATCGCGGTGATGCTGCTGGGCAGCCTCAACTTCATCCTGGACACCGACACGGCCGTGGCCATCGTCCACCGACTGATGGCCGCGGTGCCCGCCGGCAGCTACCTCGTGGTCACCCACCCGACCACCGAACTCGGCGGCGAGGGCAACGTCGAGGC
Organism: Embleya sp. L77; assembly: GCF_055557415.1. Classification (NCBI taxonomy): domain Bacteria; kingdom Bacillati; phylum Actinomycetota; class Actinomycetes; order Kitasatosporales; family Streptomycetaceae; genus Embleya; species Embleya sp. L77. Next base: position 6,725,375 of record NZ_CM145709.1, on the reverse strand, counting down.
GATGCGCTTTTGGAACGAGAACGCCACACCGCCGATCACCGCCCGCAGCCGCGCCGAGTTCGACCGGTTCTTCGAGGGCCTGGAGTTGCTCGAACCGGGGGTCGTCTCCTGCGCACGCTGGCGCGCCGACTCCCCCACCGGCGAAGTTCCGCCCATCGTCCCCCAGTTCGGCGCCGTCGCGCGCAAGACCTGAGAACGGGCGGCACATCCACCGACCCCGGGCGCCCCTGACTGTGGGCCGCCCGGCCCCGCCGGCGCACGCACGCTGTCGGCGGCGCCCGGCGGCCGAGCCGGTGTTCCGCCGACCATCGCGACCACCCGGCCCGCACAGCGGCGGTGCCGGTCCCCACGGCCCGGGTCCGACACCGCCTCGCGGGTTCCGCCCGCCGGCTCCTATTCCGTGCGCAGCCCGTCCGGCCGCATCAACCGCCACAGCGGCGGCAGGCTCAGCGCGGTGACCAGCAGCACCACGCCCGCACCGATCCCGGTCATCGACGCCATGCCGCTCCAGTCCACGGCAAAGGGCCGACCGACCATCCCCAGCAGCGCGGCGCCCAGTCCCACGCCCGTGGCCGCGGCGAGCAGCAGGCCCAGACCCACCGGAATCGCCGTCTGGTAGAGGATCGACCAGCTCAGCGTGCTGCGCCTGGTGCCGAACGCAACCAGCACCGACAACAACTTCCGCCGCTCGCGCAGCTGTTCCAGCATGGTCACCAACAGACTCGCACCGATCAGCAGCAGCACCACGGCCGTACCGATGAACAGCGCGGTGCGCACGTTCGCGAAACGCCGCGACTCGCGGGTCGAGGCCAGGTCGTAGACCGTGGACAGCGGATCGACCCGGGCGGCGGTGTTGCGCACCAGGTCCCGAACGTCCCGGACGGTCGGGTCGATCCGCACGTCCAGCGAGTAGGTCAGGCGCCTGGTCGCCGCCACCGGCACCGCGCCCGGTGTCGCCAGGACGCCGTCGTAGGAAATCCCGCTCGCATCGGCCCGACCCGGCACGGTCGGCGCGGTCGCGGGAATCACCCACGGCGTGCGGGCCGGGGCCGACCCCATGGACATCCCGTACGACGGATCGATGACCACCTGCCGTCCGGGGGTCGGCTTCATCGCGCCCGTCGGGTCCGGCCCGCGCTCCTCGATGATGAACGTGTCACCGTCCGCGCAGCGCTCGATCCGGGCCAACTCGCGCAAGGCGTCGCACGTCCCGATGGTCAGCGACGTCCCCTCGGTCGGATTGTCGGCCCGGTCGCCGATCCGGGTGCCCGCGTGCCCGAAGGCGCTGCGCACCCCCTTGGTCCGCCGAACGCGATCGGTGATCTCGGCGACCCGCTCGCCGCCCACCTGCCCCTCGGACGACACCGACATCTGGGCCCGGCCGGGGTCCTGACCGGTCTCCTTGACGTAGTCGTTCTCGATGCCCGTGAAGAGCATCTGCAAAGCGATCGCACCGGCCACCGCGACCGCGATCCCGTTCACCGAGCGAGCCGCCGCGCCACTGCCCAACTGAAGCCGGCGCACCGCCAGTTGCCACGGCACCCGACCCCCACCGAGCCGGGTCACCAGGGCCTCGACCAGCCACGGCAACAACGCGGTGACACCGACCAGCAGGAACACCGTGCCGCCGATCACCTGGGCCTGGTTGAACTCCCCCGCGTCGGCACCTCGACGGATCATCGGGAAGAGCAGCGCCACACCCACGACCGGCAGCAACAACCGCCACCACACCCGGCGCCGGGCCGGGGTAGCGGTGCGCACCACACCGAGCGGCTCGATCACCACCGTGCGCAGCGCGAACAGCGTCACCGCGACGGCGGCGGCCGGTACCGCGAGCGCGACCAGCACCACCAGCGGCACGCTCGGATCCAGGTCGCCGGGGAAGATGCTCAGGTCGAAAGCCGCCGCCACGTCGGTCATTTGTCGGCCGACGAGGAAGAAGCCGAGCCCGAAGAGCAGGCCGAACAAAGACCCCGCGAGCGCCTCGCCGGCCGCGATCCACCGGGTGGTCCGGGCATCCGCTCCGACCAGCCGCAGCGCCGCGAGCCGGCGGTCCCGCCGCTCACCGCCGAACCGCACGGCCGTGGCGATCAGCACCGCGACCGGCATCAGCAGCACCACGAACATCACCACGACGAGCAGGAGCAGCCGGGGGTCCAGTTTCTCCGCGGGAAAGTCGTTGCCGAACGCGGTGATCCGGAGCGCCGAGCTCGATTCCCCGGACAGCGCGTCGCTGCCGAGGTAGAACGCCAGGTCGTCCGGACCGATCAGGCCCCGGTCGGCGATCCGCCCGGCCGTGCGGTAGGGCAGCCGCTCCTTGAGCAGCGCGCCCCGCTTCGAGGCGAGCAGGTCGGCCAGGGCGGGCGAGACCATCATCTCGCCCGGGGCGGGCAGCCGGCTCAGCCCCGGCGGGATCGGTGCCCGAGGGCCCTCCGGGCGCAGCACCCGGCCGCGGATCTCGTCGCCCTTGTAGGTGGTGTCCGCCACGCCGACCAGCAGGGTGTTCGGCGCGGCGTGCTGGGCCCGGCCCGACAACTCGTCCCGCTCCCGCCCGCGGTCGTCCCGCGCGCCCAGCGCTCCGGGTATCGCGGTGGTCAGCAGCAGCAGCGCCACGCCGAGGCCGACGCCGATCGCGGTCAGCAGCGTGCGGGTCCAGCCCTCCCGGCCGCCGGTGACCGCGAAGCCGATGCCCATCCTCAGATCGCGGAAAACGCTCACGCGGCACGCGCCATGTCCCGGGACCTGCCGTCGCGGACGACGATCTCACGGTCGGAGTAGGCGGCGATCCGGGCTTCGTGGGTGACCAGCACGATCGCGGCCTTCGTGGTGCGGGCGGCCTCGATCAGCAGCTTCATGACGCGTTCGCCGTTGAGCGAGTCCAGCGCACCGGTAGGCTCGTCGGCGAAGACCACGCGGGGGCGGATCACCAGGGCTCGCGCCACCGCGATCCGCTGGCCCTGGCCGCCGGAGATCTCCCCGGGCCGCTTGCCCGCGAGGTCGGCGACTTCCAGGCGCTCCATCCACTCGCGTGCCTTCGCCTCGGCCTCCTTGCGCTTGACCGCGTTCAGCCGCAGCGGCAGCGCGACGTTCTCCAGGCAGGTCAGCTCGGGTACCAACTGGCCGAACTGGAAGACGAACCCGAAGTCGCTCCGGCGCAGCGCGCTGCGCCGGGAGTCCGACATGGCGGTCAGGTCGCCGCCGTCGTAGCGGATGCTGCCCGAGTCGGGGCGGACGATGCCGGCCAGACAGTGCAGCAGGGTGGACTTGCCGGATCCGGACGGGCCCATGATGGCGACGATCTCGCCCGTGCCGACGGTGAACTCGGCACCGGCCAGCGCAGGCGTCGCACCGTACGTCTTGTGCAGCTCGTGGCCGCTGAGCAGGGCGTCGGTCACTTGCGGATCTCCTGGGTGAGTTCGCCGAGACGGGCGGTGGTCAGTTCCAGCCACCGCAGGTCCGCTTCGAGGTGGAACAGCGCGTGGTCGCAGATCAACCGGTCGCTGAGGTCGCCGTCGAGCTTGCGCCGGGTGAGGTCGCGCATCATGCGCAGGTGTTCGGCGCGTTGGGTGTCGAGGATCTCGTTCGCGTCCCGGCCGGTGAGCAGCGCGAGCACGACCTTGGTGTAGAGCGTCGACTGGAGGTAGGGCTCGGGCTTCTCCGGTTGGCCCAGCCACTGTTCGACGTCGGTGACGCCGGCGTCGGTGATCGAGTAGCGCTTGCGCTCGGGGCCGCCGCTGGTTTCGAGGCCGTCTATCTCCACGAGCCCGTTCTTCAGCAGCCGCGACATGGTCGAGTAGACCTGGCCGTAGGCGAGCGAACGGTCCCGGCCGAAGCGCTCGTCGAAGCTGCGCTTGAGGTCGTAGCCGTGCCGGGGGCCGGACTCCAGGAGCCCGAGCAGGGTGTGTCCGATTGACATGCCGAGGACTATACACAGGAGGTATACCTAGTGTGTATAGCGGTAACGACGAAGGCGCGCCGCCCGATCGGCGGCGCGCCTTCGTCGCTCGTCCCTCGTCCCGCGGCCTGCGTCCTGATGAATGCGTCGCTCGACCGCGTGTCGTGCGGCCGGCAGGCCGCGAATCGGCGGGCGGGCCGTGGATCACACGCGGTTCCGGTCTCGCGGACCGCTCAGAGGCCGAGGCCCTTGGTCACGGCGCTCGCCCGGGTGAACACCGACTCGGGCTGCTCGCCCGTGCAGTACTTGTTGCCGGTGGACACGATCCCGATCAGCTTGCCCTTCTCGACCAGCGGCCCGCCCGAGTCGCCGCGGCAGATGCTGGTGCCGGGGTTGTCCGCCGGCGCCTGGCCGCACACCCGGGTGGCCGGGCTGTCCGTGGGGAACGTGTAGGGCTCGCACTGCGCCAGCGGTGAGAGCACCAGGGTCGTCCGCTTGAGCCGCGTGGTCGTCGCCCCGCCGTCCGTCTTGCCCCACCCGTAGACCGTCGCCTGGTTGCCGACCTTGTAGAGCGCGTCGTCCTTGGCGCCGGCAATCGGCAGCGGCTTCTGGTTCAGTGCCCGGTCCAGGTCGAGCACGGCGGCGTCGTAGGTCAGCAGGCCCGGCTCGAACTTCGGATGCAGCTTGCTCCCGGTCACCTTGCGGGTCTGTCCGCCCGTACCCGCCAGATCCAGGCGCCCGGCGACCACCGTGATGGCGGTCGGGTCGTCCAGGCCGTTGACACAGTGGGCCGCGGTGAGCACCTTCTTCGGGGCCACCAGCGTTCCGCCGCACAGTTGTTGGCCGTCGGCGGTGAACAGGGCCACGGCGTACGGCGCGGCGCCGGCGGGCGCGTCGGTGCCGAAGCGCACGGCCGAGGCGGGTGCGGCGCAGACCCCGATGGCGGCCAGGGCGACGGCCGCCGCTCCGAACATCTTCACCGACGGGCGTCCGTGGGTGTCCTGCGTCTGGCGAGTACGAATCATCTCGAGGTGCCTTTCGATCGAACGGCCGTGCGGCGGGGCTCCCGGCGGAGGCGACGGCTCTACTCTCTGGACGCGCGTGGTCGCCCTGCGGATGCATCCCCGTGCGTTCCCGGGCCCATCCCTCGGTCACGAACACTTCCGTCGAACGGTTCCGGCCGCCTTCGTCACCCACCGCCTTCGCCCCGGCCCGGCTTCGTCCCGGCCCGCTTCGTCCCCTCAAGGAGCCGGGCAGCCGCGTGCCCGGTCAGTCCTCGTCGACGAAGCGGGCCGGGCGGGTGCCCGCCAGCTTGATGATGTGGAAGCCGTACTGGGACGCGACCAAGTCGCTGAACTGACCGGGGCGCAGCGCGACCAGCGCCTCGGCGAACGCGTCGGCGTAGTCGTCCTCCTGCCCCCAGCCCAGGTCGCCGCCGTTCGCCGCGGACAGCGGGTCCTTGGAGCGTTTCCGGGCGATCTCGCCGAACCGGCCCGGGTCCCGGGCGAGTTCGTCGAGGATCGCGCGACCCTCGCTCTCGGTCTCCACCGCGATGTGCAGGGCGTGGTATTCCAGCGCGTCGGACAAGGTCGCTCCCGGGGTCGTCGCCACCCGGCGCGCTCGGGCCGAGCGCGGTCACCGAGTTGTCGATCATGTGGATGATAAGGCCGCCACGCGCCGGACCGGGCCCGACCCGCACACGCCGCACGGGCGGTCGGGGACTACCCCGCCGCCGACTCGGCGGATGCCGCGAGCGAGTCCCGGCTCCGGGTCGGGCGGCCCTCGGCCAGGTCGACCAACACCGTGCCCACCCAGGCCGGTTCCGCCGCGGTGACCGCGCGCAGGTGTTCGGCTTCGCCCAGCGCCACCGCATCGACTGGGACGCGCCGGTGGCGGAATAGGCCGCGTCCGCCTCACCTCCGCCAACGCCCGTCGATCGATCCGCACTTGCGGGTCGATCGACGGGTTTCGCCGTTTTCGAACCATGCTCCGACCACCCGGCCTCAAGTGACTTGAACGTGTTCAAAAACAGGTCTACAGTCACGCTCGTCGGCCAGTTGAACACGTTCAAAAAGGAGCCGGGGCATGGATATGACCGTCGTCACCTACGCCATCTATCTGGTCATCAGCATCGGGCTGACCGTGTGGGTGGCCCGCACCCTCAGCCGCAGCGGGCAGGTCTTCCTCCAGGACGTCCTACACGGGCGCGAGGAACTCGCCGTCGCCGTCAACCACCTCCTGGTGGTCGGCTTCTATCTCGTCAACCTCGGCTTCGTCGCGCTCTACCTCAAGGTCGGCGACACCGTCGAGAACGCCCGCGACTCGGTCGAGGCGCTGTCCGTCAAGCTGGGCACGGTGCTGCTGGTCCTGGGCGTGCTGCACCTGCTCAACGTCTACGTGCTGAACCGGATCCGGCAGCGCGGCCTCGACGACGAGGCGTACCGCGCCGGCACCGGCGGGGCGCGCCGCGCGCACAAGGTCTCCGGCCGCGACTTCGCGCCGCCGGTGCCGCCGCAGGGCACGACCCGCCCGGCGCCCGGGGTCTGATCCCGATGACCGCCGAACCCGAGAACACCGTGCCGGGCCGATCGGAGGGGACGGCCCGGCACGGCTCCCCCGACCCCGAATCGCCGGCCCCGGTCCACCGACTCACCGTCCTCTACGACGCCGACTGCCCGCTGTGCACGGCGTTGTGCGACTGGCTCGCCCGGCAGCGGACGCTGGTCGCCGTCGATCTGCTCCCGGCCGACTCGCCCCGGGCGCACAACCGTTTCCCCGAACTCGACCACGCCGCGACCCTGCGCGAACTCACCATCGTGGGCGGCGGCGGCGAGGTGTGGTCGGGGGCCGCGGCATGGGTCACCGTGGCGTGGGCCCTGCGTGCCTACCGGGGCCTGTCGCACCGGCTCGCCACGCCCATGGGCATGCCGGTGGCCCGGGCCGCGGTGCTGGCCGCGGCCCGAATCCGGGCGGTCACCCGCAGCGAACCGCTCCCGCCGTATCCGTACGCCGATCCCTACCGGGAACCGTGGACGGTGGTCGCCTGTGCCGACCGGTGCGAGATCGAGCACTAACCTTGCCTGTCGTGGAGCACGTGGAAGACACCGACGCATCGACCCCGGCCGACAAGGGCGAACCGCCGGACCGGGGCGGGCGACCCGGCAAGAGCGAGCAGACGCGGTCTCTGATCCTGGAGACCGCGCTGCGGCTGTTCCGCGAGCGTGGCTACGACAAGACGACCATGCGGGCCATCGCCCAGGAGTCCGGCGTCTCGGTCGGCAACGCCTACTACTACTTCGGCTCCAAAGAGCACCTCATCCACGGCTTCTACGACCAGGTCACCCACGAGCACATCAGCCGATGCCGGCAGGACCTGCGCGGTGTCCGCGACTTCGGCGACCGGCTCCAGGTGGTGCTGTCCGCGTGGTTGGACGTCGCCGAGCCGTACCACGCGTTCGCGGTGCAGTTCTTCCGCAATGCCGCGGATCCGGAGAGCCCGCTCAGCCCGTTCTCCGCCGAGTCCTATCCGATCCGCGCACAGGTCACCGCGCTGTTCGCCGACGTGCTGCGCGGCTCCTCGCTCCGCATCGACGACGAACTCGCCGAATTGTTGCCCGAGTTGTTGTGGCTGCACCTGATGGGCATCGTGCTCTTCTGGGTCTACGACCGCTCGCCCGAGTGCGCCAAGTCGCGCGCGTTCGTCGCCCGCACCACGCCGATGGTGGAGCGGGTGATCTCGCTGTCCCGCTACAAGGTCCTCCGTCCGCTGGTGCGCGATGCCGAACGGCTGATCCGCGACTACATCGTGCCCGAGGGCGCCGCGGCGGGGAACGCGGGCGGGCCGTCCGAACCGCCCGCGGTTCGCCGCTAGGGCTTGTATGAAAGTCACATCCATTCGTTGATGGCTGCGATGTGGACAGTGGCCTCGTATCGGGCTGCGAGCTTGTCGTACCGTGTTGCGACCGCCCGGTTCCTCTTGAGGTGGTTGATGCCGCATTCGACCGCGTGGCGGGCCTTGTGGTCGTCCGGGTCGAAGGCCGGGGGCCGACCGCCCGTCCGTCCTCGCTTGAGGCGGTTGCGGACCTGGTCGTCCTTCTCCGGGATGGTGCACGCGATCCCGCGGCGCCGCAGCAGCGCGCGGTTGGCCCGGGAGCTGTAGGCCTTGTCGCCGCGCACCCGGTCGGGTCGGGTGCGCGGCCGGCCGGGCCCGGTCCGGGGCACCCGGATCGCCGCGAGGACCGCCGCGAATCGGGGCGAGTCGCCGCGTTGTTGACCGCCCAGGTGATCAATCCGCAGGCGTCCGCGCGGGCCCGGAGTCGTTCGAGGACGTGTTTCCACGTGCCGTCCCGCTGCCACCGTCGGAACAGGCTGTACACACTCGGCCAGGGACCGTACCGCTCGGGCACGTCCCGCCACGGTGCCCCGGTTCGAACTCGCCACCGGATCCCATCGATCAGGTGCCGGCGCGTCCACGGCGTAGGCCGACCCGATCTCCGCGGTATCGGCAACAAGAGCTCCAGTACCGCCCATTGACGTTCCGTCGGATCTCCCCGACTCACCCGGGAACACGTAAATGATCTGTTCGTCTTCTTCCGCGACAGCCTCTTCGTCCACCAGGGCCCGAACATCTACGACCGAGAACCGAAGGTCGCTGACGTAAGTGGCAAGGGAGTGATCGCCGGCAGCATCAAGTGCGGCTCGAACCGCATCCCAGGCCCTCTCGTCACTGAAATCGGTACGCAGAACCAGCGAAGCCAGATCATCGGGCTGAGGCAGGGGCATGAACGGATCCTCCCACCCGAGGTTGACATCCGCCGTCGCCCGAGGTTCAGGGCACCCCACGGAATTGCCGAACACCCCCTGGGCTTGATGCCGTCGGCATCTTCGTGACGCGTGTCAGGCCGGCATTGTCGTTCCACGGCGCCATACTCCGTGGCATGCCGACTGTTCCCGACCCCGGTGTGTATGCCTGGTTCGAGGCGGACCGCCGCCTGCCCTACTACACACTGCTGTTCACAAATCGCCTCGCGCCTGCCGAGGTCCTCCGGCGCCTTGCCTCTCCCGAGCCCGTGACGGGAGCCGGGCGGGAGGCGTCTCCGGACGATGCGGATCGAGTCGACGTCCACGACCTGGGAGAGTGGACTCTGACCGTGGAAGGGCACGGGTTCGAAACCTATGTCGACACCGCGGTCAAGCGTCTGTCGATCGGCACCGAGGTGGTGATGCTCACCTACAACGTGCTGGCCCACTGCCGCTTTCGGCACGTCGTCGACGGCGAAACGTGGACGGACTTCGACGCGGTCGACCCCAGCGACCGCTTCGGGCTCCACCCCGACCGCCTCGCCCACGACATGCGCCGCGCCGGCCTCGACCCCGATCACGACTTCGACACCACCGACGACGACGAACCGCTGCTCTGGCGCTCCCGGACGATGGCCCTGGCCGAGTCGCTCACCGGAATCCGCGTCGCTTCGGAGATCTTCGATACCGCGCCCGCGCTGTCCACGACCATCCGCCTCGACATCGGCGAATAGCAGCCGCCGGCCGAACCTCTTGCGGCAGCCACCAGCGACGGGGCCCGAAGCACACCAACGAGGTGACGCGTTGCCGCCTCGCAAGACTTCCGTCGATCAAGCGCAGGCCGGACGGGCGGGTGTCGTTGGCGTTCGTGGGCACGTTCACGCTTGCCCAACCGCCACAACCATCGACCCGCTGTCGCGAAACCCTCCCAGAGATGGGCGCGTGCACCACCAGCGGCCCGGACCCTGCCAGGGGAACACACCCCGCGCGAATCCCGGCACTTCGCGCAGGAGAGTGTCGGCGCATGCCGGCGGTACGGCGCGAACTGCGCGAACTTTGCGTCTGAGACAAGATCGGGCCACCGCAGAGCACCATCACGTCGTGGAACGTCGAGCCTGGAGCCGACATTCCACGACGCCAACTTGCGGATACCCGCAAGCTACTTCCGGGCAGCCGCAAGATCGGAGATGTGTCGCCCCGGCGTCGACACATCGCGACGCGACTCAACGGCGCCGGAGGCAACTTCCATAACCACGGGGGTAAAGACAGACCACTGACATCACCGTGCCGCTGTGCGAACAACCTCACCACGGATGGAACACCCTCCCGCCGCTGTCCGCGGTCGGTTGAACCGGGATGCCGCCGAAGCTTTCCGGTGGCATCGCGAATCGGAACCCAGCGGCTCATCCCCCACGGGCCGGGACATGGACTACTGCCTGCCCCCGGACTTGCGCACAGGTGCATCCCCGCGGATCCGAGCCAACTGTGTATGTCGAGCAGAAATGACGGCGTTGCCGTGGGGGCGGCGATAAAGGGAAGGCGGGAGCCGCCGGGGTGCCGGCAAAATGTCCGCGCTCAGCACCCGACGAGAAAGGCCCCACGACTATGGCTCGTGCCATTACTTTGATCCGCTCCGCCTCTCTGTCCGACGTCGCCGAGTACGCGTACGCGGCCACGGCGCCCGCGGAGTCACGCCTGATCTTCCTCGCCGGGTCATGTCCGCTGAACGATGACGGCTCCACGGCGGCGATCGGGGACTACGCGGGCCAGGCAGCGAAAGCGATCGAGAACATGCAGGCTGCTCTTGCGGCCTCGGGTGCGTCGCTCCAGGACGTCATCAGCACAAGGGTTCTCGTCGCATCGGCCCGGCGGGAGGACCTGGTCGCCGCCTGGCAGGTGGTCCGGGACTCGTTCGCCGACCATGACGTCCCCAGCACCTTGATGGGGGTCACCGTGCTCGGTTACGACGACCAACTCGTCGAGATCGAGGCCGTCGCCGCCGTGCTCGATTCTTGAGACCTCTTCAAAGGACACCGCCAACGCGGGATGGCCGGCCGGCCGCCAGGACGGCCGGCATCAAGGCAGGTAGCGACAGAGGTCAGCCGGCCTTGGCGGCTTCCTGGCTGACCGACGACACTCGCACGATGGATGACAGCGCATCGCCAGGGTCGGTGGAACGAGGGTGGGATGGGCTGTTTTACCGGGTTCCCACGGACGCGTTCGAGGCATCGTTCCTGCCCAGCCCGGACGAGGACCTGGGATCGGTGTGCAACGTCGATGTCGAGGTCCGGCTGACGGACGGATCACGGTGGAGCGCGACGGTGTTCACTCTCGCCGAAGTCGACCGCTTGATGAAGAGCTGGGCAGACAGCGGTGAGGCGCTGGACGGACGGTACTTCTGGTGCTTGGACGGTTTGATCGTCCGGGAGCCCCGCATCGAGAGCATGAGCGGTGTGATCGCCGGCTTGGCCTGGCCGCAGGTAGGTGCCAAGCTTGCTCGTCAGCCGCCCTGCCGCTTCGGCGGCGGTGAGGTTGCGGACCACGTCGTCGAGGCTGATGAAGTAGATCGAGTAGCCGGCCCGGCAGGCGGCAACCGCAGGCGCGACGGCGATGTGCGTCTTCCCGACGCCGGGAGGGCCGAGCAGTGCGGCGTTCGCCTTGGCTTCGACGAACGACAAGGTCGCGAGATCCTTGACCTTGCGCGGGTCCAGCTCGGACCGGAACGAGAAGTCGTACTCGTCGAGTGTCTTGCAATGCGGCGGCTTCGACAGCCGCAAGCCTTGGCGGAACCGGCGATCGTCACGAACGGCGTACTCCTCGGACAGCACCAGGTCGAGGAAGTCCAGGTAGCCCATCTTGGCGTCGTCGGCACGTTTGGCGAACTCCTCGACGGTTTCCGCAACCGCCGACGCCTCCACTCGGGAATCGGCTATCGCACGCCCCACGAAGTCCAGCATCCGGAGCGGGAATTGAAACTCGCCGCATAGCCCCCGTCCGTGGTGGTGACCGCAGGGTTTGCTCGTCGCCGCCACCCGATACGCCGCCCGACGCGGCTTCGCTGCGGTTGCGGCCGTACCGCACGATGCGTCGCTCAGTAGTACCGGCGGTGCCAACGCCCTGTGGCGAGGTCGAGTTCGGAGTATGCGGCCTCTCCCGGCGTCTCCGTCACGTAGACGCGGCCCTCGCCCTCGGCGATCGACCAGGCGGCGATGTCGTCGCGCAGCGTCTTCGGGCCCTGGGCGGTCAGTTCCACGACGCCGCCCTTCCCCGCGGCGCAGAACAACCGTCCCTCGACGAACGCCACGCCGATGGCGGCGACTCGGTCGCGTACGACCACCGAGAAGCCGCGCTGTGCGGACCCGCGGAGTATGCGGCCGCCGCGCGATCTGCCGGTGACGTACACGTCGCCGTCGGCGTCGAAGGCGATGCCCGCCAGCAGGTCGGCCGCGTCGGGGCCGTCCGGATCGGCGATCCGCGTCCACGCGGTGCCGTCGAAGTGCAACAGGGTGCTGTTGTGGCCGGCGGCATAGACGTCGTTCGCCGTGCGGCCGCGGACGGCGCCGATCGGTGCCCCGATCCCCGGGTGGAACTGCGACCAGTCGAGGCCGTTCCAGTGGTAAAGCGCTCCGCCGAAGGTGGCGATGTGTACGTCGTCGTCCGAAGTCCCCCACACGGCCATGGGGTTCGGCCGACCGCGATTGTGCGCCTGTGCGGGCAGCGCGGTGTGGCGCCAGGTCACACCGCCTTCGGGCGTGTCGAACTCCAGGTCCGGCGGCATGGTGTCCGCCCAGGGAACAGGTGCGCTCGTCCAGACCAGGCCGGTGCTGCTCGTCGCCCACACATGTCCCTGCGGCGAGCACCACAGCTCGCGGAGCGTGTCGTTGGTCGCGAGGATGTTCTCGGCCGGCTCGTCGCTGCCGACGGGGCGCCGGAAGACGTACCCCGTCGCGTTGCCCGAGTCACCCGGGGCGTACGCGATCAGCAGGAAGTGCACCACGCCGCTGGCCTCATGGACGACGACGATGTCCTCCACGAACTCGCGCGAAGCCTCCTCCGAGGACCCGTGCGACCTCCCACCCGAACCCCCGCCCTCCATCACGGCGGCGGCATCCCCCGGCTCGTTCATCGCAGCGCCACCTCCGGCTCGGTCCGGTGCCGACGATCACGGCACACGACGCCGAACCGCTCAACCGGGAGAACAGGCCATCACCACGACCGATCCTAGGGCCCGTATGAAAGTGGATCTTGCTCTGGGATGATCTTGGGGTGAGTCGGGGAGATCTGACGGAACGTCAATGGGCGGTACTGGAGCCCTTGTTGCCGATACCGCAGAGATCGGGTCGGCCTACGCCGTGGACGCGCCGGCACCTGATCGATGGGATCCGGTGGCGAGTTCGAACCGGGGCACCGTGGCGGGACGTGCCCGAGCGGTACGGTCCCTGGCCGAGTGTGTACAGCCTGTTCCGACGGTGGCAGCGGGACGGCACGTGGAAACACGTCCTCGAACGACCCCAGGCCCGCGCGGGTCCGCAACCGCCTCAAGCGAGGACGGACGGGCGGTCGGCCCCCGGCCTTCGACCCGGACGACCACAAGGCCCGCCACGCGGTCGAATGCGGCATCAACCACCTCAAGAGGAACCGGGCGGTCGCAACACGGTACGACAAGCTCGCAGCCCGATACGAGGCCACTGTCCACATCGCAGCCATCAACGAATGGATGTGACTTTCATACAAGCACTAGCGCCTGTCTTCGATCCCACGCCGAGCAGTGCTCCTCCCGGTGCGCTCGTGCCCGTGGCCACCGCGGATCGGCGGCGTGTCCACCGGGCCCACCACGTACTCCGGCGGGATGTCCGGAGGGGATTGCATATCGTGGGGGCGTCCGCGATCTTCACCGCGCCGCGCACCGGGCGCCGGCAGTCGACTGCCGGTCGTCGCCTCGGTGGGGCGGCGCGGCGATCCGGACGCCGACCGACCGTTCGATCGAGGAGTTGCCTTGTCCGGTGTTCCGCTGTTCCCGCCCACCGATGCGCACCTGGCCGCGCAGATCGGCTTCGTCCTGGAGATAGACCGGCTCAAGGGTGTGGTCCGGCGCAACCTGATCGCGGACGCGTCGCGGCGCGAGAACACCGCGGAGCACTCGTGGCACCTGGCCATGCTGGCGGGCACCCTGGCCGAGCACGCCGCGACCGAGGTGGACGTCGCGCGGGTGATCCGGATGTTGCTGATCCACGACCTGGTCGAGATCGACGCGGGTGACACGTTCTACTACGACGCGGTCGCCGAGGTGGACCAGGTCGAGCGCGAGCAAAAGGGCGCGGCCCGCATCTTCGGCCTGCTGCCCGCCGGACAGGGCGCGGAACTGCGGGCGCTGTGGGAGGAGTTCGAGGCCCGGGAAACGCCGGACGCGCGCTTCGCCAAGGCCGTCGACCGGTTCCAGCCGTGCCTGCTCAACTTCCACACCGAGGGCGGCACCTGGCGCGAGTACGACCTCACCCGCACCGAGGTGCTGGCCAAGCAGGGCAGCACGATCGCGGACGGCTCGCCGTCGTTGTGGGCCTACACCCTGGAGCTGATCGACGAGGCGGTCGCCCGCGGCTATCTGCGGCCGTGACCGAATGCGCCTCCGGCCGGTTGAGCACCCGGCCGAACCCGCCCCGGCCCGAAGGAGACCCGGATCGAACGCGGCCCGGAACGGACCGGCGCACGCCCCGTCGGGCCCCGGTGCCGGCGCACCGATCCGCGGGTCGGCCCGTCGGAGGGCACGCCGATCCGCTCCGGGTGCGTTGTAGCCTGCGATCATGACCAGTGACGCATCCTTCACCACCCACGTCACGGAACGCCTTGCCGCGCTGCCCGGCGTCGCGGCAGTCGCGCTCGGCGGATCACGCGCCCAGTGCACCCATCGCCCGGACAGCGACTGGGACTTCTCGGTGTACTACCGGGACGGGTTCACCCCGGACGCGGTCCGCGGCCTCGGCTGGCCGGGCGAGGTCTCCGAGTTCGGCGCGTGGGGTGGCGGGGTCTTCAACGGCGGCGCCTGGTTGACCGTCCAGGACCGCGCCGTCGACCTGCACTATCGCGAACTCGCGGATGTGCAGCGGCGGCTCGCGGACGCACGGGAGGGCCGGTTCGAGGTCGAGCGGCTGCTGTTCCACCTGGCGGGCGTGCCGACCTACCTCGTGGTGGCCGAACTCGCGGTCAACCGGGTCCTGTTCGGCGACCTGCCGCGGCCCTCCTACCCGGAGGCGCTGCGTCGCACCGGACACGCCCGGTGGAGCGACGACGCGCGGCTGACCCTCGGCTACGCCGACCAGGCGCATGCCGGCCGCGGTCATGTCACCGACGTGGCGGGCGCGATCGGCCGCGCGGCCTGCGAGGCCGCGCACGCGGTGGCGGCCGGCCGCGGCGAGTGGGTGACCAATGAGAAGACCCTCCTGGATCGGGCGGGCCTGCGCGGCATCGACGAGATCATCTCCCGCCTGACCCCGTCGACGCTGTCCACCGCGATCGCCGAGACCGGCACCCTCCTCGACACGGCCCTGTCGGCGAGCCGACCCGGCTGACTCGGCCCGCCGGCCGGGCCCTCCCGACCGTCCGTTGCCCGCCGAACTCCGTTGCCAGATAGGCCCTTTCGCCGATCACGGCAGCGCAATCGGCCGCTTGGCCGCGAGCTGTCCATCCCGTCCGGAGACCCCTCGCCACTGCGTCGATCGCGCCGCGAGCCGCGCCGAACGCGACGACCGATTTCCGCCAGCAATGACCTTTCCTCCTGGCAATGATTGAGCCATGAACTTGAACCTGAAGAACAAGGTCGTCGTGGTCACCGGTGGCAGCAAGGGCATCGGCCTGGCGATCGTGCGCGGCTTCGCCGAGGAGGGCGCCCGGGTGGTCGCCGGCAGCCGCACCATATCCCCCGAACTCATCGCACTGCGTGCGGAGTTCGACGTACTCCCGGTGGCCGTGGACCTGACCCGTCCGGACGGCCCGGCCGAACTGGTCCAGGTCGCCCTCGACGCGCACGGCGGCCTGGACGTGCTCGTCAACAACGTCGGCTCCGGCGTCCCGACGCCCTCGATCATCGAGGTCGAGGACGCCGAGTGGCAGCGGATCTTCGAGATCAACCTGTTCAGCGCGGTGCGCGCGACCAAGGCCGCGATGCCGGCCATCCTCGCCCGCAACGGCGGCGCGGTGATCACCATCAGCTCGCTGAACAGTCACCTTCCGGCCGCGTCGCTCGTGCACTACTCGGCCGCGAAGGCCGCGCTGAGCTCGTACTCGAAGTCGCTGGCCGAGGAATTCGGCCCGCAGGGCGTGCGGGTGAACACCGTCTCGCCCGGTCCGGTGCGCACCCCGCTGTGGACCGACCCGGGGCAGTTGGCGGACATGATGGCTGCGTCCGCCGGAACCACCGCGCAGGTGTTCATGGACGAGGTGCTGCCGCAGGCGATGGGTGTGCTCACCGGCCGCGTCTCCGAGCCGCAGGAGGTCGCCGACGTGGTGCTGTTCCTGGCCTCGGAGCGCGCCGCGAACATCATGGGCGTGGACTACATCGTCGACGGCGGCATGCACAAGGCGATCTGACCCACCGGCGGCCGGCCGAGCCGATCCCGGCGGCGAGGAGCGATCCGGGCCCGATCGCTCCGAGCCTGCCGGAATCGGCTCGGCCGGGCCGCATTACGCTCGGCGTATGGATGCCAAGGATGTGGACTGGGACGAGGCGCGCTGGCTCAACGCGCCGAGTGCGGCCGAGCGGGTGGGCACCGCACTCGTGGTGACTCCGCATGCCGGCGCCGACTTCTGGCGACAGACCTCGTACGGCTTCACCCGGGACACCGGGAGCGCGCTGCTCACCGCGTTGCCGCCGGACACCTCGGTGGAGGTGACCTTCGACGGCGACTTCGACTCGCTCTACGACCAGGCCGGCATCTTCGTGCGCGTGGACGAGCAGACCTGGGTCAAGGCCGGGGTCGAGGTCACCGACGGCGCGTTGCACGTGGGCGCCGTGGTCACGCGCGGGATGTCCGACTGGTCGCTCGCGCCGGTCCCCGAGTGGGTGGGCCGGTCGGTCACCGTCCGGGTCAGCCGGACCGGCGATGCGCTGACCATTCGGGCGCGCGCGGACGACGACGACTGGCGCACGATCCGCCTGGCACCGCTCGCCCCGGACGCACAGGCTTTCGCCGGCCCGTTCTGTTGCTCGCCGGAACGCGCGGATCTGCGCGTACGTTTCACCCGCTTCGTCCTCGGACCCGCCGACGCGGGGCTGCACGAGAGCCCCTGAACCGATCGCTTCGTCACCGCGGGGGGCCACTGCGTCACCGAGGTCGGGCGGTGGCACCGAAGCCGAGCGATACCACCGAGGCCGGGCATGGCACCGAGGTCAGGCGCCTCCCGCCGATGGTGGGAGCGTCACGCCGTATTCGCGGGCGGCATGCAGCGCATCCTCCAGCTCGTCCAGCGCGGGTGACAGCGCGTTCGTATCGTGCGCGGCACTTGCCTCGGACAATACGGCACGGGCGCGAATCACCCGTTCCCGAACGACCCTGGCGACCTCCGCCTGGTCGGTCGCCGACTTCTCGTCGTATCCAGCCGTCATCACTTCCTCTTTTCCCGCGGCCCCCGTGCCAGCACCCATGTACCCCTTGGTGTTCCGACTTGCGGCGCGTTTCAACCTGCCTCGGGGCGCTCCGGCGCGAGAAGTGCGTCAAGAAGTGTTTCGGGAGGCGTCCACCTCGACGAATGTGCGCCCGGTCTCGCGAGCGCTCGCTCGGCCGCCGGTCAGGTCGGTCAGCCGAGCCGTGAAGCGCTCCCGATCCGGTTCCGGCACGCACACGTCGATCGCCACCTCGACGCCGTAGCGGATGTCGCGTACCTCGTGGCCGAGCCCGCGCAGGTCGTTCTCCAGCCGGCCGGCGTGGGCGTGGTCGACGTCCACGGTCAACACCAGCATCGGCCGCAGTTCGACCACTCCGACGGTGTCCACCGCCTCGGTCACCGCCGAGCCGTACGCCCTGATCAGGCCGCCGGCGCCGAGCATGATGCCGCCGAAGTAGCGGGTCACCACCGCGACCGTCTCGGTGAGTTCGCGGCGCCGGAGCACCTGGAGCATCGGCGCACCCGCCGTGCCGGACGGTTCGCCGTCGTCGTACCCCTTCTCCTGTCCGCCCGCGATCCACGCCGAGCAGTTGTGCCGCGCGGAAGGATGCAGCGCCCGACGTCGGGCCAGGAATGCCTGCGCCTCGGCGTCGTCGGTCACCCGCGCGACGGCGCACAGGAAGCGCGAGCGCCGCACCTCGATCTCGACCTCACCTTCAGACTTGATCGTGAGCAGCGGCATGACCAGGTCCTTCGGCGCGAGATCGGTTGACGGCACCACGGTATGGCCCCTCGGACGGCGCTGCGGCCCGGGGCACGGGCCGGGGCACGGGCCGGGGCGGGGCAGGGCCGACGCGGCGAACGACGTGCACCCGAACGTCGGGCAAGGACAACGTTTTGTCGATGGATCGTCATGTTCGATCGAGGCCGGCCCGGGGCCGGGTCCGGCCGCGGCCGGATCAGGCGGCTCGCACCGACAGCCGGGTCGACGCGGCGACGAACGAACGCAGCAGGTTCGTCTCGTGCCCGGCCCGCCAGGTGAGCGTGACCGCCGACTCGGCCAGGCCGGTGACCGGCACGAACGCCACGTCGGGTCGCCCGTTGTAGCCGGCGAACTGCGCACAGAACAGCAGCACGCCCAGATCGGCGGCGATCAACGACAACACTTCCTGAAGGGTGCCGGCGCTCGGTCCGTGTGGAATCGGCCGACCGCCCGGAGTCGTCGTCGGCGACTGGAGTTCACGCCAGCGCGCGGGCGCGGGGCCGGCGATGTCCACGAACGTGCACTTGGCCAACTCCTCGGCGCCCACGTGCTCGCGGGCCGCGAACGCATGCCGGGTGGAGACCCCGAGCACGAGCGGGTCGGCGGCGATCACCGGGCCGGTGCGCAACGCCGGGTCGACCACCGGCAGGGTCACGAACGCCGCGTCGATCTCGCCGCGCAGGAGTGGACCGAACGGATCCGACAGCGCCGTCTCGACCAGGTCGGCGCGCGCCCGGGGGTGACCGGTGCGAAAGTCGCCGACCAAATCCAGCAGGGTGCCGTAGGGCGTGCCGACGAATCCGATGCGCAGGGTCCCCTCGATGCCGCGGGCGCGGGCCCGGGCCCGGTCGACCGCTTCGGTGATCCCGTCGAACGCGGGGCCCACCTCGGCCAGGAACAGCTCTCCCTGCGGCGTGAGCCGCACCCGGCGGCTGTTGCGCTCGAACAGCCGGGCGCCGATCCGCTCCTCCAGTTGCCGCAGCAGTTGACTGACCCGGGCCTGCGACGTGTAGAGCCGCGCGGCGGTGCGGGTGAAGTGCAACTCCTCGCTCAACACGACGAAGCACTCCAATTCGCGGAACTCCACGCTCATCCGCGCTCTCCTCCCCTCGGATACCGCTCGACCCCGCCCACGCCGGGGCGTCCGCTCGGCGGTGCACCGGACTTCGACCTGCGAGCATAAGCGAGGCTTGTGCTTGCATGCGATCTTGGCCGTTGTTCGGGTCCCGGGTGCCGGCCAGGCTGAACGTCATGTCCAACCCAGTCGTCGACCCCGCCTCGACCGCTCCGTCCTCGCCCGTTCCCGGACCCGCCGGCGGCTCCGGGCCCGCTCCCGAGACCGCCGGCGTCCGGTCCTGGCTCGCCGTCACGGCCATCGCCGTCGGCACCTTCGCGGTGGTCTGCACCGAGATGCTCCCGGTCGGCCTGCTCACCCCCATCTCGCACGGACTGCACGTGTCCGACGGCACCACCGGCCTGGCCATGTCCCTGGCCGCAGTGGTGGCCGGCCTCGCCGCGCCGATCGTGCTCGTCGCCGCCGGTCGGGTGGACCGGCGGATCGTGTTGGCCGCGATGATGCTCGTGCTGATCGCCGCCAACACGATCAGCGCGCTGGCGCCGAACTTCGCCACCCTGTTGTTCGCCCGCGTGCTCGTGGGCATCGGCATCGGCGGCTTCTGGGCGATCGGCGCGAGCCTGCCGGCGCGCCTGGTGCCCGCCCGATCGGTCGGCCGGGCCGCCGCGGTGATCTTCGGCGGGGTATCGGTGGCCTCGGTGATCGGGGTGCCGGTCGGCACGATGATCGGCGAATGGGCCGGGTGGCGCGTAGCGTTCGCGGTGCCGGCCGGGCTCGGCGCAGCCGTCCTGCTCTCCCTGCGGGTGCTGGTGCCGCCGCTGCCGGCCGAGCGGGCCGTGGGGCCGCGCGAGCTCACCGCGCTGCTGCGTCGGCGCACCGTGCTCGCCGGCGCGGCCGCACTGGTCCTGGTGGTCGCCGGGCACTTCGGCGCCTACACCTACATCCGGCCGATCCTGGAGGAGGTCGGCGACCTGGGTCCGGGACCGATCGGCGGGCTGCTGCTCGGCTACGGCGTCGCGGGTGTGGTGGGCAACTTCGTGGCCGGCGGGTACATCGGGCGGGCTCCGCACGGCACGCTCGCGGTCGCGGCCGGGCTGCTGGCCGTCGCCGTCGTGGTGCTCGCACTGTGCGGGGCCTGGACGCCGGGTACCGCGACGGCGATGCTCGCGTGGGGACTGGCCTACGGCGCGGTGCCGGTGGGCTTGCAGGCGTGGTTGCTGCGCTCGGCTCCGGATGCGCCCGAGGCGGCATCGGCGGTGTTCGTCACCGGGTTCCAGGTCGCCATCGCGCTCGGCTCGCTGCTGGGCGGCGCCGCGGTGGATGCCGTGGCCACCGCCTCGGTGTTGTGGTTCGGCGGTGTCCTGGCCGCGACGACCGCACTGCTCGCCCTGGCGGCGGCGCGGCGGGACCGCGGGTGAGCACCTCCGAGGCGGCGAGTGCGCGCGTCGGACGCGTGCGCCGACACGTCGGACGTGCGGGGAGACACGTCCGATTCGTTCAAGATCGCGACCGCCGGCGCCGGCTAGCGTAAAGGCATGACTTCTCGTGCGTTTCGTTTCCACTTCATCGGGCTCGTGGTCACCGACATGGCCGCGTCGCTCGCGTTCTACCGGGCGCTCGGCCTGGACATCCCCGCCGAGCACGACGCGCTCCCACATGTCGAGGTGACGTTGCCCGAAGGGCCGCTGCTGGTTCTGGACTCGGTCGAGACGGTGCGCTCGTTCGACCCCGGGTGGACCGCACCGACCGGCGGCCACCGGGCCTCGCTGGCCTTCGCGTTCGCCGATCCGGCCGACGTCGACAAGGTGTACGGCGAGTTGGTCGCGGCCGGGCACACCGGATACCTGGCACCGTGGGACGCGTTCTGGGGGCAGCGGTACGCGGTCCTGCACGACCCGGACGGAAACGGCGTCGACCTGCTCGCGCCGCTGCCGGACCCGGCCTCGTAGCGCGCCGCCGAGGTTCAGCCCGACAGCAGGGTGCGCAGCGGGACGCCGGCCAGGGCTTTGACGTCCCGGGCGAAGTGGGCCTGGTCCGCGTAGCCGGCAACGGCGGCGACCCGGGCGGCCGGAACACCGCCGCGCGCCAGATCCAGCGCGCGGTCCAGCCGCAGCACCCGGCCCAGCGTCTTGGGCCCGTAGCCGAACGCGGTGAGCGAGCGGCGGTGCAGTTGCCGCTCGCTCAGGTTGACCTCGGCCGCGACGGCCGCGACGTCGGCGCCGGCCCGCAGTTCGCCGACCACCGCGCCGGCGAACCGGGCCGCCTCGGCGTCCTGGTCGCGCAGCCGCTCGGCGGCCAGGCGTTCGAGGAGGGCGGCCGGATCGGCGGCGCCGGCGATGCGGTCGGTCAGCATCCGCACAGCGCGCTCGCCCCACACGTCGGCCAGCGGGACCCGTCGATCGCGCAGCGTGTCGGCCGGGAGCCCGAACAGCGCGGGCCCGATCCCGGGCGCGCAGCGCACTGCCGCGTAGCGCGCGCCCGGCGTGTTCTCGACCGAATGCGCGAGGGTGTCGGGGCCGGCCACGATCAGCTCGGCACCGGACCAGATCAGATCCATGCAGCCGTCGGGCAACACGCGTGCCGATCCGGCGATCTCGACCGTGCGGGTCCAGACGATCAGCGGCGCCAGGTGGGAACGACGTTCGACGTACACGGTCCCAGTATCCCGGTGGCGGGCGGCGGTACCGTTGGGACGTCAACGTGCACGACTCGGACAGGGTAGGGGCTCATGGACAACGAAGCGCGGCGTGAGCAGCAGCCGACAGCGGAATCCCCCGGCGAGGGCGTGGAGCAGGCCGATCGGGCCGCCCGCTGGGGCAAGCTGCCCGAGCGGGTCGCAACGGCCGACCAGGTCGAGGAACTCCCGGCCGATCCGCCCAACGATCCCGAATTCGGCCGCGACCCGAACAACGACTGGCTGCTGCGCTACGCCCCCTGAGCCGCGGGCGCATCGCGTGCCGGATGCCGCCGGTGCAGCAGCCGCGCGGTGTCCGGCGACGTGACGGCGGTGACCCGTCGTCGGCCCGACCGCCGGTGGCAACGCAGTGCCGGGGCGGCCGGGGTCGCGGTGCGGATCCGCGCGATCATCCGGCGGCGCGCGTCGGTGTCGCCGCGGGGTACAGGCGCGCGTACTCCAGGGGCGCGGACGGGTCGATGGACACATCGAGCGGAGCCGGCGCGACGCCGGCACGGATCAGCAGGTCGCCGACGGCGGCGATCATCGCGCCGTTGTCCGTGCACAGGCGTGCCGGCGGCACCCGCAGGGTGATGCCCGCGGCGGCGCAGCGCTCGGCCGCGAGCGAGCGGACCCGGGAGTTGGCCGCGACGCCGCCGACCACGACCAGGGTCCGCACGTCGTGGGCGGTGCACGCGGCGACCGCCTTGCGGGTCAGGACGTCGGCCACCGCCTCCTGGAGCGCGGCGGCGCCGTCCGCGACCGGCAACGCGCCGCCGGCGGCGCGCGAGCGCTCGGCCCAGCGGGCGGCGGCGGACTTGAGGCCGGAGAAGGAGAACGCGTACGGGTCGTCGCGCGGGCCGGTGAGTCCGCGCGGGAAGGCCACGGCGTGCGGGTCGCCGTCGCGCGCGGCCCGGTCGATCGCCGGCCCGCCCGGATAGGGCAGGCCGAACACCCGGGCCACCTTGTCGAAGCACTCCCCCGCCGCGTCGTCCAAGGTGTCGCCCAGGTGCAGGATCGGGTCCCGGGCGAGGTCGCGCACGAGCAGCAGTGAGGTGTGGCCGCCCGAGACGATCAGCACCACGCAGGGGTCGGGCAGTGGGCCGTGGTCGAGGGTGTCGGCCGCGACGTGTCCGGCCAGATGGTGCACTCCGTACAGGGGCACGTCCAGCGCGAGCGCGAATCCCTTGGCGGCGGCCACGCCGACCTGGAGGGCGGTGGCCAGACCGGGTCCGGTGGTCACCGCGACCGCGCCGACGTCGCGCCGGCGCAGCCCGGCCGAGTCCAGCGCGGCGCGCACCACGGGGGTGATCGCGTGCACGTGCGCGCGGGCGGCGATCTCCGGCACCACTCCGCCGAATCGGGCGTGTTCGGCCATGCTGGTGGCCACCGCGTGGCCGAGCAGCCGGCCGTCCCGGACCAGGCCGACGCCGGTCTCGTCGCAGGACGATTCGATGCCGAGGACGATGGGTGATCCACTCATGGCACGAGCTTAGTTGCCATGGGAACGCACTTGCACATGACCTGCAAACAGGCCCGGCAATCCGTCGGCGGTTCGGAAACGCCGCGAAATCCTTGACAGCATGTGTCAGGGATCCTTTCGTACCTTGCCGACATGAACTACGACAGCATCGTGATCACCGGCGCCCGGGAGCACAACCTCAAGGGTGTGTCGCTGCGCATCCCCAAGAACCGGATCGTCGTGTTCACCGGCGTCTCCGGTTCGGGCAAGTCGTCCATCGTGTTCGACACCATCGCGGTCGAGTCGCAGCGGCAACTCGCCGAGACGTTCACGGCGTTCGTCCGCAACCGACTGCCCAAGCACGAGCGGCCCGAGGCGGACTCGATCGAGCACCTGTCGACGGCGATCATCGTCGACCAGCGCCCGGTGGGCGGCAACTCGCGGTCGACGGTGGGCACGATGACCGACATCCACCCGCTGCTGCGCGTGTTGTTCTCCCGGCACGGCACACCGTCGGCGGGACCCTCCAACCACTACTCGTTCAACGACCCCAACGGCATGTGTCCGACCTGCGAGGGCCTCGGGCGCACCGTGCGGCTGAACCTGGACGCGTTGATCGACCCGAGCCGGAGCATCCGCGACGGCGCGATCCGGCACCCGGGGTTCGCCGTCGGCGGTTGGCAGTGGCAGCTGTACGCGAACCACGACCTCTACCCCACCGACGTCCCGGTGCGCGAGTTCAGCGACGAGCAGTGGCGGCTGTTCCTGCGCGGCACGGGTGCCAAGGTGGAGATCGTCAACAACAACGGCCGGCACCGGATCGACTACGAGGGGCTCGTCGACCGGTTCAACCGGCTCTACCTCAACCGGGACACCTCCGCGCTGGCCGAGAAGAGCCGCGAGACGATCGCCCGGTTCGTCACCGAAGGCGAGTGCCCGGACTGCGCGGGGGCCCGGCTGAACGAGGCGGCGCGATCATCGTTGATCGAGGGGCGCTCGTTGTCGGACTACGCGGCGATGGAGATCGGCGATCTGGTCGAGGTGCTCACCGGGTTGGCCGACCCGGTCGCCCGCCGGGTGGCCCGGCCCGCGGCGGTCGCGCTGGAACGGATCGTCGCGATCGGGCTCGGCTACCTGCACCTGGATCGGCCCACCTCGACGGTGTCCGGCGGCGAGGGGCAGCGGCTGAAGATGGTGCGCTACCTCGGATCGAGCCTGACCGGGATGACCTACATCTTCGACGAGCCGAGCGTGGGCCTGCACCCGCGCGACGTGGTCCGACTCAACGACCTGCTCACCCGGTTGCGGGACAAGGGCAACACCGTGCTGGTGGTCGAGCACGACCCGGACGTGATCGCGATCGCCGACCACATCGTGGACGTCGGGCCCGGGGCGGGCATCCACGGCGGCACCGTCACGTTCGAGGGCAGTTTCGCCGAACTGCGCCTGTCGGACTCGCCGACCGGGCACGCGCTGCGCCGGCTCACCGCGCTCAAGCCGAGCTTTCGCCGGCCCACCGGCGCGCTGGAGATTCGCGGCGCGAACCAGCACAACCTGCGGAACCTGGACGTGGACATCCCCACCGGCGTGCTCACCGTGGTCACCGGGGTGGCGGGCTCGGGCAAGAGCACGCTGATCTCGGACGTACTGGTCGCGGCGCACCCGGATGCGGTGGTGGTCGACCAGTCGGGCGTGGGCATCTCCGCACGCTCGACGCCGGCGAGCTACGTCGGTGTGGCCGATCCGCTGCGCAGGCTGTTCGCGAAGGCCAACGGCGTGGATCCGGGGCTGTTCACGTTCAACTCGCTGGGCGGCTGCCCGGAGTGTCAAGGCCGTGGCGTGATCCGGACCGACATGGCCTTCATGGACCCGGTCACCACCCGCTGCGAGGCGTGCGAGGGACGGCGGTTCCGGGACGAGGTCTTGGCGTACCGGCTGCGCGGCAAGTCGATCGTGGACGTGCTGGCGCTGACCGCCGAGGAGGCGGTGGGCTACCTCACCGAGCCGGCGCTGCGTACCCGGGTGCGGTCGCTGGTCTCGGTCGGCCTCGGCTACCTGACCCTGGGACAACCGCTGAGCTCGCTCTCCGGCGGCGAGTTGCAGCGGCTCAAGCTCGCGAGCGAACTGCACAAGACGGGCAGTCTGTACGTGCTCGACGAGCCGACCACGGGCCTGCACATGTCCGACGTGGAAACCCTGATCGGGTTGCTGGACCGGCTCGTGGACGCGGGCAACACGGTCGTGGTGGTGGAGCACAACCTGGACGTGGTCAAGCGCGCCGACCATGTGCTCGACCTGGGCCCGGGCGGCGGCAAGCACGGCGGCCTGGTCGTCTTCGAGGGCACGCCGGCCGAACTGGTCAAGGCGGAGGACTCGGCGACCGCCGAATTCCTGCGGGCTGCGTTGGCCTCGGCGGAACAGGCCCGGGCGAGCTGACCCGCGCCCGCGCCCGCTGATCCTGCCCCGCGGTCGGCTCGCGGCCCCGGCGAACCCGGTGCCGGCCGCGGGGGGCGGGGTGGGGCGCGTCGGCGGGGCGCGGTAGGGATGTGGCATGGCACCTACGACGGTTGGTCCCTGGGATCAGTGGCTCTCCCCGGCTATGTCGGGTCTGGTCACCGGTCTGGGGATGTGGAATTGGAATGCGTTGGCCTCCCTCGAACGGGTCGGTGGCTACCTCGCCGGCACGTGGGATCCGCCGGCCGGGGAGGACGGGCCGGGGATCGTCGGCGACGGGTCCTGGCCGCCGCTGATCGGCCGGATGGGGGCGGTCGCGCTGCGCGCGGCGGCGCCGGGGACCAGGGTCGAGCACCGCGAGGCGCTGTTGGCGTTCCTGGAGATCTGGGCGGCCACGCCGATGGCCGACCCCTCGGCCCGGTTGCGTACCGGGGTCGCCCGGGCCGACGCCGAGGCCGTGCGGGACGAGCGTGGGGCCACCGTCGCGACCACCTGGCCGAGTGAGGGACGGTGCGGAGTCGTGCAGGTGCGTACCGGGGACGCCGATCCGCCCGAGTTCGGTGCGCCGACCGACTGGGTCGAGGCCGCCCACGGCTGGGGCGACGCGGGTCAACTGCGCCGGCTGGTCGCGCTGGTGCGCGAGCGTGGGCCGATGGCCTGGGATCCGGCGGCGGTGCGACTGCTGGGTGCGGAGACGGGGGTCTCCCGGGCTGCGGCGACGCTGTTGGTGATCGGGGACGCGGGTGGGATTCGTACGCTGCCGCCGCTGGATCCCGAGCAGCGCGCGGTGCTGGGGCTGAGTACGGCCGAAGCGGACGCCGGTTACGACGAGTTGGGCCGGTTGACCGAGCTCGACCGGCTGGAGTTGTTCGCTCACGTCCTGCCCGAGGACCCGGTCGAGTTGTGGGAGCCGGCCGGCCCGGGTGCGCTCGCGGCCCGGATCGCCGCCGCCTGGCAGACCCGGTTCGGACGCGCGCAGCCGGTACCGGAGGCGACCCTCGCCGTGCTCGCCGAGCACACCGGACTCACCGTGCACACCCCCGCCGCGCACGTCTGTGCGGCCTTCATGGCCCCCGAGACGCATCCCCTGACCGGTCGGGATCACGATCCGTGGCTGGCGGAGGGGGTCGGTGGGACGTACTGCACCAGCGAGGAGCAGGGCGTGCGCTGGTTCCAGGAGTTCCTGAAGGCACTCACCGACGCACTGCCGATCGTCTACGCCGAACTGCCCGCCGGGGATCCGGTACGCGCCGGGCTGCCCGCCACGGTGGCCGCGCTGCGCGCTCGGCTCGATCATCCGGGTCTGCTGTTGGACGCCGGGTACACCGCGCGCTACCACGAGTCGGCCGATCGATTGCGCGAGTTGTTCGGCGACCGCCCCTATGTCGGTCCGATCCCGCTGAAGGCCGCGAGCTTCGACGACGGTCTGAGCATCGCGACCCTCGCCGAGCCGAGCGAAGGATGCCCCAACCCCTTCGTGCGCACGTACTTCCGGCCGGCCCGGTACGGCGACGACGAGCGTTCCGCGCTGCTGCGGCGGGTCGCCTCCGGTGGCGCACCCGTGCGTGACGCCGTCGACATGCTGCGCGGGGACTGGTGCTCGCGGGTCGTGGAACGGGTGGCCGGCGACACGCTGCCGGTCGGCGGATACGAGGCCAATCCGGCGCTGAGCGCGCCGGAGACCGTCGCGCGGGTCGAGAAGGCGCTCGGAGTGGACGCCGATGCGGCCGCGCTGTACCTGCAACTGCTCGCGATCGAGCGCCCGAGCGATCGTCGGGTCCGGCTGTGGAACGGCTGGAATGCCGCTCGGCACCGGGAGGCCGCGGCGGCGCTGGTGGCGGCCGGCGTGGTGGTCGCGGACAAGCGGGCCCGCGCCGGCCGTGGAGTCTTCCTGCCGGGCGACTGGGCCAAGGCACGCAAGCCGCTGTGGCCGATCGAGGTGTGGAAGGCGAATCTGCTGGGAGTGCGGCGGATCGGCGACCGGGTCTGGGAGGAGCAGGTCTGGCGGCTGACCCTGCCGGAAATGTTCGCGCACGCCTGGGATCTGGTCGAGCGCGGGGAGGGGCCCGGCTGATCCCGCGCCGGTGCCCGCGTGGTCCGGCCGCTCGCGGGTTCGCGAGCGGCCGGACCACGATGGGGCGGTCAGCGACCGAGTCCGCGATAGCGCCGCACCGACAGCGGCGCGAAGATCGCGATCAGCACGAGCGGCCAGACGAAGGACATCACGATCGTGTGGTCGGCGACCCACGAGCCGCCGGCCCAGCCGGGGTTGCCGAACAATTCGCGGCCGGCGCCCGCGCTCGCGGACAGCGGGTTCCACTCGGCGATCGTGCCGAGCAGGCCCGGCATCGTGTCGGGCGAGACGAACACATTGGACAGGAACCCCAGCGGCCAGACCAGGATCTGCAGGACCGCGACCGACTCGGGCCCCTTGGCACGCAGCGCCAGGTAGATGCCCATCCACAACACCGCCAGCCGCAGCACCAGCAACATCGCGACGGCGAGCGCCGCCCGCGCCGGCCCCTCGTGCCATCGCCAGCCCACCGCGAGCCCGCAGCAGATCAGCACGAACAACCCGACCGCGGCGTGCAGCATGTCGGCGAGCACCCGGCCGCCGACCACGGCCGAGTGCGACATCGGCATCGACCGGAACCGGTCGGTGACCCCGCGCGCCGCGTCGCCGGCGACCGCCGTGAAGGTGGATTCGATCCCGAAGACCATGGTCATCGCGAACATGCCGGGCATCAGGAACTCGCGGTAGTCACCGCCGCCCGGCACGTCCATCCCGCCACCGAACAGGTAGCCGAACATCAGCACCATCAACACCGGGAACAGCAGCCCGACCAGCACCGGCGCGGGCTGCCTTGCCCAGTGCGCGAAGGTGCGGCGGGTCAGCGTCCAGGTGTCCGGCAGGGCCCGGCGCAGCGCGGTACTCATGCCGCCACCTCGCTCGCGTCGCCCGTGCCGGCTCCGCGGGTACGGCGCGATCCGCCCGCGTCGTCGACCGGTTCCCCGTCCCGGCGCACGCCGGTGATGGTCAGGAAGACCTCGTCGAGGGTGGGTCGGCGCAGCACGATGTCCTCGGCCTCGATCCCGGCGTCGTGCAGCGCGCGCACCGTCGCGGTGAGCGCGCCCACCCGGTCGGTGATCGGGATGCCGACGCGGCGCTCGTCGTGGCGGACCTCCGGGTTGCCGTTGCCGATCCGGGCCAGGATCGCGGCCGCGGCGGTCAGGTCGAGCGGTTCGCGGACCACCACGTCGATCCGGTCGCCGCCGAGTCGGGACTTGAGCTCGGCGGGTGTGCCCCGGGCGATCACCCGGCCGTGGTCGACCACCGAGATCGTGTCCGCGAGCCGGTCCGCCTCCTCCAGGTACTGCGTGGTCAGCAGCACGGTCGTACCGCCCGCCACCAGCGCGCGCACCGCGTCCCACACCTCGGTACGGCCACGCGGGTCGAGGCCGGTGGTCGGCTCGTCCAGGAACAACACCTCGGGTGCCTGGATCAGCGACGCGGCCAGGTCCAGCCGGCGCCGCATCCCGCCCGAGTAGGTGGTCACCGCCCGTTCGGCGACGTCGGTCAGCGCGAACCGCTCCAGCAGTTCTCCCGCCCGGGCCCGGGCCGCGCGGGCACCCAGGTGGTACAGCCGGCCGAACATCTCCAGGTTCTGCCGCCCGCCGAGCACCTCGTCCAGTGCGGCGTACTGGCCGAGCAGCCCGATCCGCGTGCGCACCCGCGCCGCGTCGCGCACCACGTCGAACCCGGCCACCTCGGCCCGCCCGCCGTCCGGACCCAGCAGTGTGGTCAGGATCCGCACCGCCGTGGTCTTGCCCGCGCCGTTGGGCCCGAGCAATCCGTGCACCGTCCCGGCCGGGACCTCCAGATCGAAACCGTCCAGCGCCCGTGTGGCGCCGTGCACCTTGGTCACGCCTTCGGCGGAGATCGCCAGTGGCATGTACACCCCTTTGCGTATCGCTGTTCGCGGCCCGATGGAACCACGCAAAATTCGCTCGCACGCTGACTCTGTACGACGTACGGAGTGGATCCGTACGCCGTACCGTACGTGATACGGAGTCTCTCGGCAAGCGTGTTCCCCCATCGCCTCGGCGGCCTTGTCGATCAACTTCGGATGTCGTACCGTACGCAATACGGAGTTCTCGGAGAGGGTACGCACGTGGCACGAGAGAAGAGCAGGCGCGCGGATCCCGCGCGTACCCTCGCCTTGTTGTGGCGCACCGGCGAGGCACCCACCCGCGGCCCCAAGCAGGGGCTGACCGTGGACCGCATCGTGCACGCGGCGATCGAGATCGCCGATGCCGACGGGCTCGCCGCGCTGTCCATGCGCGCGGTCGCCGAGCGGCTCGGGGTCGGCACCATGTCGCTGTACACCTACGTGCCGGGCAAGGCCGAACTGCTGCACGTCATGTTCGACACCGTGCTGGGCGAGAACGAACTGCCCGACACATCCGGGCTCGGCTGGCGCACGGCGCTGGAGCGGCACGCGCGCGCCGACCACGCGCTCGCCCAGCGGCATCCGTGGGTGGTGCAACTGTGGGGCCCCGGCCTGCTGTTGATGGGCCCGCGGATCACCGCCCGGGCCGAGTCGGCGCTGCGCACCATCGCCGACCTCGGACTGACCGAGGCGGAGATGGCGCACATCGTCGGACTCGTCGACGCCTACGTCCGAGGCATCGCCCAACTCGCCGTCGACGTCAACCAGGACGCGGTGAGCAGCGGCGAGGGCTACGAGGACTGGTGGGCGGAGAGCACGCCGTACCTGGAGCGACTCATCCAACCCGCCCGCTTCCCCACCCTCACCCGGGTCTGGGCCGCCGGCACCTACGAGGAGGCCCCCGACGCGGGCTTCGAGTTCGGCCTGCGCCTGGTCCTGGACGGCATCGAGACCCTGATCCGCTCGCGGCGCCCGGCAGAACCGGTCGCCACGACGGACTCCCCCGCACCGCAGGAGTAGCGAACATCGGTACCCGCAGCACGCACGTTCCGACCGACCTGATCCGGCACGCCGCCACCTTCGCGCCGGCCGACCCGCCCCGCGCCGGCACCGTCGCCTTCTGGCCGCACCCGACCGGCACCGACACCGTCACCGTGCTCGACGCCGACGGCAGCGAGCACACCCATCCCGCCGTCCTGGTGCCGGTCGCCGACGCGGTCCGGCTGCTCTCCCGGGCCCGCCGGTCCGCCGACGCCCACCCTGCTGCCGCGTTCTGGGGCGCGGCCACCGTACTCGCCCTGCAACTGGTGGCCCGCGGCCGGATGTTGCCCGGGCTCTCCCCCGGCGACCACGACGCGTGGCGGGCCGGGCCGCTGGACGCCGCCGACGTGGAGCGGGTGCGCGCGCTCGCCGACGCGATGCCGGGCGAGGCACGGGCGATACCCACCCCGAGCGGCGCACTGCTCCCGGAGGCCGCGCCGCTGATCCGGGCCTTCCTGGACGCGGTCGCCGACACCATGCCGCGCACCGCCGCCGCGCCGCCCACCGGTCCCGCCCCGCGTGCCGGCGCCGGCACGGCGTTCGCCGGCACCGACGCGCACCGGCTGCCCGAGTTGCGCTCGTGGTCGGACCGGGTCGCCGCCGGGATCGACACCGGCGTTCGGATCTCGCTGCGGCTGGAGACCCACGACATCGAGCACGCGCCGTTCCGGGCGACCGTCCAGGTCCACTCGCTCGCCGACCCGACCGCGGTGATCGACGCGGACACCCTGTGGACCGGCACCGACCCGCGATTCGGCGAACGGGCCCGACTGGACGTGCTGCTCGCGCTACGCCGGGCCGCCCGGGTGTGGCCCGCGCTGGAGCCGCTGCTGAACGCCGGCGTGCCGGACCGGGTGGTGGTCGGCGACGACGATCTCGGTGCGATGCTCGGCGCCGCCACCGCGCGCCTGGCCGCGGCCGGGGTCGAGGTGCACTGGCCGCGCGACCTGGTGCGCGACCTCACCGCCAAGGCCGTGGTCGGCGTGCACGACCGCGAGCCCGGCGACCTGCGCGCCTTCCTCGGCGGCGACACCCCGCTCGGCTTCGACTGGCAACTCGCCCTGGGCGACCACCCGTTGACCGCCGCCGAAATGCACGCGCTGGCCGAATCGCACCGGCCCGTGGTGCGGCTGCGCGACCGATGGGTACTGGTCGACCCGGCCCTGATCGCCAAGGCCCGCAACCGCTCGATCAAGCCGCTCACCCCGATCGAGGCGCTCACGGCGGCCCTGACCGGCGGCATCGAGGTGGCCGGCAAGCGGATCGAGGTGGGCACCTCGGCCTGGCTGGACGACCTGCGCGAGCGGCTCGCCGATCCGGACGGCGGTGCCGAGCCGATCGCCGCGCCGGACGCGCTCGCCGCGACCCTGCGCGACTACCAACTGCGCGGCCTGCGCTGGCTGGACCGGATGACCTCGCTGGGCCTGGGCGGGTGCCTGGCCGACGACATGGGCCTGGGCAAGACCGTCACCCTGATCGCGCTGCACCTGCACCGCCGGGCCGCCTTGCCGGACGGTGCCGACCCGGCGCCGACCCTGGTGGTGTGCCCGGCGTCGCTGCTGGGCAACTGGGAGCGGGAGATCGAGCGCTTCGCACCGGGCACGCCGGTGCGCCGCTTCCACGGCAGTGCGCGCACCCTCGACGACCTCGCCGACGGCTTCGTGCTCACCACCTACGGCACGATGCGCCTGGACCGGGCCCGGCTGGCCGAGGTGCCGTGGGGCCTGGTGGTCGCGGACGAGGCGCAGCACGTCAAGAACCACACCTCGGGCACCGCCAAGGCGCTGCGCACGATTCCCGCGCAGGCCAGGATCGCGCTCACCGGCACCCCGGTGGAGAACCGGCTGTCCGAGCTGTGGGCGATCCTCGACTGGACCACCCCCGGCCTGCTCGGCGGCCTCGCCGCGTTCCGCCGCCGCTGGGTCAAGCCGGTCGAGGCCGACCGGGACGGGCCCACGGCGGAGCGGCTGGGCCGGCTGATCGCGCCGTTCCTGCTGCGCCGACGCAAGTCCGACCCGGGCATCGCGCCGGAACTGCCCGCCAAGACCGAGACCGACCAGCCCGTGTCGCTCACCCGCGAGCAGGCCGGCCTGTACGAGGCGGCGGTGCGCGAGGCGATGGCCGAACTGCGGGACAGCAAGGGCATGGCCCGGCGCGGGCAGATCGTCGGCCTGCTCACCGGGCTCAAGCAGATCTGCAACCACCCGGCGCAATACCTCAAGGAGAGCGAGCCCCGCCTCGACGGTCGCTCCGGCAAGCTCGAACTGCTCGACGAGTTGCTCGACACGATCCTCGCCGAGGACGGCTCGGTCCTGGTCTTCACCCAGTACGTCACGATGGCCCGGCTGCTGGCCAGGCACCTCGACGCCCGCGGCATCGGCAACCAACTCCTGCACGGCGGCACCGCGCCGGCCCGCCGCGACGCGCTGGTCGCGCGTTTCCAGGACGGCGCCGTACCGGTGTTCCTGCTCTCGCTCAAGGCGGCCGGCACCGGGCTCAACCTCACCCGTGCCGACCATGTCGTGCACTACGACCGCTGGTGGAACCCGGCCGTCGAGGAACAGGCCACCGATCGTGCGTACCGGATCGGCCAGACCCGGCCGGTCCAGGTGCACCGGTTCATCGCCGAGGGCACCATCGAGGACCGGATCGCCGCGATGCTGCGCGACAAGCGTGCGCTGGCCGACTCGGTGCTCACCGGCGGCGAGGCCGCGCTGACCGAACTCTCCGACACCGAACTGGCGAACCTGGTCGAGCTGAGGAGCACCCGATGACCGCGGAACCGGCCCGCGCCTTCCCCGCGTTCGCCCCGCGCGCCACACGCGGCGCCCGGGGACGGACCTGGTGGGGCCGCGCCTGGACCGATGCCCTGGAGGAGTCCGCACTCTCCGGCGAACCGCTGCGCAAGGGCCGCGCGTACGCCGGCTCCGGCCGGGTCGGCCCGATCACCGTGGGCCCGGGCCGGATCGCCGCATCCGTGTACGACGCGGACGGGTCGCAGTACGAGACGGTGGTGCGCATCGAGCGGCTCACCGATGCGCAGTGGGATCGCTTCCTGGACCAGGTGGCCGCCAAGTCCGGGCACCTGGCCGCGCTGCTGGACCGGGACATGCCGCAGGAACTGGTGACGGCGGCCGAGGACGCGGACGTCGGCCTGCTTCCGGGCATCGGCGACCTGGACCCGGACTGCGACTGCCCCGACTGGGAGTTGCCCTGCCGGCATGCCGCCGCGCTGTGCTACCAGGCGGCCTGGCTGCTGGACGCGGACCCGTTCGTGTTGTTGCTGGTCCGCGGGCGGGACGAACGCAAGGTCCTGGACGGCCTGCGCGAGCGGGACCCGAGCAGCCGGGCACCCGGGTCGCCGGCCGGCGCGCCCGGAGCCGGAGGCGGGGTCGCCGCCCGGGAGGCGTACCGTGCGGCCGATCCACTGCCCGCCGACCCGCCTCCGGTGTCGGACGCCGTCCCGGCGGTGGCGATCACGCCTCCGCCCGGGATCCCGGCGGGCACGCTGGAGTCGCTCGTCGCCGAGGCCGCGCGGCGCGCCCGCGAGTTGCTCGACGAGACCCACCCCAGGAGCCCGGCAGGAAGCCCGAGCGGCGGATGAGGAAAGGGCCCGGCCCCGTGCCGCCGGCATGCCGCGGCCTCGATCGGAAAATCCGATGAGCCGGGCCGGCGGCCCGTCCTAGGATGAACGGCCCATGGTCGCCGAGCGGACAGAGACGAAACCACCCATGCACACGCCGACGGGCCTCCCGCGTCAGGTCCTGATCTTCGACGCCGACGACACGCTGTGGGAGAACAACATCCTGTTCGAGCGGGTCATCGACGACTGGCTCGACTGGCTCGACCACCCCACGCTGAATCGGACCGAGATCCGGGCGATGCTGAACGACATCGAGGCCGCGAACGCGATCACGCACGGGTACGGCAGCAAGATGTTCCTGCGCAGTCTGGGCGAGGCGCTGGAGCGGCTGCACGCGCGGCCGGCCACCGAGGCGGAGCTGCGGCACATCGAGCAGCTCGCGGTCGCGCTACTGGAGAACCGGGTGGAACTGGTGCCCGGCGTCGTCGAGACGCTCACCACGCTCGGCGCGCGCCACGACCTGATGCTGCTCACCAAGGGCGACACCGAGGAGCAGCAGCGCAAGATCGACGCGTCCGCGCTGGCCCCCCACTTCCGCAGCGTGCACATCGTGCCGGAGAAGGGCGTCGACGCCTATCTCGAGCTCACCCGCACCCACGGGCTGGTGCCGGAGACGACCTGGATGATCGGGAACTCCCCCAAGTCGGACATCCTGCCGGCGCGCGGCGCGGGGCTGGGTGCGGTGTTCATCCCGAACGCGCACACGTGGGTCCTGGAGCAGAGCGAGTTGGACCCGCACGACGATCGGGTACTGACGCTGACCGCGTTCCCCGAACTGCTGAAGCACTTCTGATGGCGACGAACCGGCCGACGGCCCCGTCGGTGTCCTGCGTGTTCGTCTGCCACGACGGGGCCGGACGGGTGTTGTTGGCGCGCCGGGCGGCGGCGGCCCGGGACGAGGCCGGCACGTGGGACACCGGTGCGGGGGCATTGGAGTGGGGCGAGACGTTCGAGCGTGCGGTGGTCCGCGAGGTGCGCGAGGAGTACGCGACCGAGGCGTTGTCGATCGAGACCCTCGGGGTGCGCAACGTGCTGCGCGGGGACCCGGTCCGGTCGCACTGGGTCGCGGTGGTGTTCGCGGTCCGGGTCGATCCGGATCGGGTCGCCATCGGCGAGCCGCACAAGTTCGACGCGCTGGAGTGGTTCGCGCCCGACGCGCCGCCGACCCCGCTGCACTCCCAGTGCGCCGCGGGCCTCGCACTGTTTCGGGAGTGGCTCGTTCGGGCCCGGTAGCCGGGTCGGGTCGGCGCCGGTCGCGCCCTCGCGGTGACCCGATCCCGGCCCGGTGGGCGGCGCCCGGGGTTCAATGGCCGTGGGGCGTGCCGCCCGGGTCGGCGTGCGCCGCCAGGTCCTGTTCGATCATCGCGTCCGGGCCCGCCCCGATCCGGGTGGCCAACAGGCGTTCGTTGGCCGCCTGTTGCTCGGTGCCGTCGTACGGTGTGCGGTGCTCGAAGTGCAGGCAGCTCCAGGATCGGTCGAGTTGCCGGCCGCGGCGCAACCGGGTACGCGCGGCGACCTTCGCGAGCAGGTCGTCGTCCTCGCCGCCCCAGCCCAGATAGCCCGGGCAGTACCCGCCCACGCGGTCGAAGGTACGACGGTCCACCAGCATCGCCCCCCACTGGTACGGGGCGCGCCACACCCGGCTGCGGGGTCCGTACGGCGCTCGCGCCCGAGGCGGCGGCAACACGCGCGGGGTGGCCGACGCGCCCTCCGGCGCCCCGGGCGGCGGCGGATCCCAGACCATGTGCTCGTCCGGGAACCCGCGCAGCACGCCGTCCGCGTCCTCCCGCACGAAGCAGAACGGGTCCTCGCCCACCGGAACCAGGTCCACCGCGCTCCACCCGGTCGGCAGCCCCGCGGCGCCAACGAGCCGGTACATCCACGGCTGGGCCAGGGCTCCGCCGTCCGCCAGATCCAGCGCGCGGGCCACGAAGTCGCGCCCGAGCGGCGCCACATCGGCATCGGTCAGATACA
Organism: Embleya sp. L77; assembly: GCF_055557415.1. NCBI lineage: Bacteria > Bacillati > Actinomycetota > Actinomycetes > Kitasatosporales > Streptomycetaceae > Embleya > Embleya sp. L77. The sequence goes on along the minus strand of NZ_CM145709.1, from coordinate 6,689,046 downwards.
GCACCGGCGCCCTGGCCCGTTCCGCCGCCGCGTTGCGCAGCAGCCCGGCGCCCAGGCTCGTGCCCGGGGCCCGGATCACCCGCACCCGGCGGCGCTCGTCCAGGTCCGGCGGTACCACCGGCGCCGGTTCGTCGGCCGTCGCCAGCACGACCTCGCAGCACACGCTCTGCGCCAGCCACGCCGCCGCGACCGAGGCGAACACCCCGCGCGCCTCGTGATCGCCGTAGAGGGGCACCACCACGCTCACTTCCGGCATCCCCGGTCTCCCGTCACCCGGTCGCACGGCACCTCCCCGGGCCCAAGGCGCACACCGAGGGTGCGCACATCGGCAGCGGCTCGGCCTCGGTCGACACCACGTCTGCGGCGGTTCGCGTGTGCGAGGTGCCCGGTCACGAACCCCACCTTCCACCGGATCGCGGCGTCGAGGCACGGGAGGCCCCGGCTCGTCGCGAGACGCGGATCCCCACGGGCTCGGCCGGGTCGGGCTCGACCCGACTGTCAGGTGTACCCGGACCGCGTCATCACGGTCAAGAGTCCTTCAGTCACCCATGGTGCACAACGATGCCCGGAATCCATCGTTCCGGGCGGATCGGGCGGCCCCGCGGGCCGAACGGTGCGAGCGGCGCCGTGCGTCACCCCGTCACGGGCCCGGCGAACAACATGCCGGCCAGCGCCCGGAAGGTGTCGGCCGGATCGCCGGCCTCGGGGATCCCACCGGACAGGCGCAGGGTGGCGTAGCCGTGCGCGAGCGACCACGCGGCGAGCACCGCCCGGTCCATGTCGCCCCGGCGCTCGGCCGGCACCCCCGCGACGCCGCCGCGCAGCAACGCACCGGCCCGGGCCCGTTGGCGCAGCAGTTCCGGGTCCGTGCCGTCGACCACATGCGGGCGGTTCATCACCTCGAAGTGCGCGGGATGCGCGAGCGCGAAGCGCACGTACCGCACGCCGAGTTCGCGCAGTGTCTCCGAGCCGCCGGGGGCGACCTCGGCGAGCGCGTCGGCGAGCAGCCCGTAGCCCTCGGCGGCGATCGCGGTGAGCAGTCCGGTCCTGTCGCCGAAGTGGTGTGCGGGGGCCGCGTGCGAGACGCCCGCGCGGCGGGCCAGGTCGCGCAGGCTGATCGCGCCTATCCCGTCCGAGGCCACCACGTCCAAGGCGGCGGTGAGCACGGCGCGGCGCAGGTCGCCGTGGTGATAGGGGCGTCCGGTGGTCATGGGTCGATGCTACCCGGGATCTAGGCATTGACAAGTTTGCGGTGGGCGAGCAATCTTGCCAGTGACAAGTTCGACGCCGGGTTCGGCGACACGACCGCGGCCGAGCGGTCCCGGCACGACCGGGGCCAACCGCCCGGAGGGAAGAGGACACGCCATGAGCGCGACGAACGAGACCCCGAACGCCGGACTGGTGCGCCGGATGTGGCAGACCCTGGAGCCGCTGCACGCGCTGAACTACTACTCGCCGGAGATGTTCAAGGAGGCCGCGGCGCTCGGCTATTCGGTGGACGAACGATGGCCCGCGTACTTCGCGATGCGCGCCGCGGCGCTCGGTGCGGCCTCCGCCGAGTTGGTCACCTCGACCTTCTACAGCTTCAGCCCGGCGATGGTCGCCCGATACGTGCCGCAGGTGTGGGCGATCGCCGACCCCGACGCCGTGCTCGCGGCCCGGCTGCGCGCGGCCGACGCCACGCTGCGCTCGGCGCTCGGCGAGCGGGTCCATGCGCCGGAGATCGCCGAGGCCGCGGCGCTGACCCGCCGGGTGGCCGAGGCCGCCGACACCGTCGGTCGCCCGCTGGCCGCCGCGCACGCCGCACTCCCCTGGGCCGACGAGCCGCACCTGGTGTTGTGGCAGGCGATCACCCGGTTGCGCGAACACCGCGGCGACGGCCACATCGCGGCCCTGCTGACGCACCGCCTGGACGGCGTCGAGGCACTGGTCTCGCACAGCGCCGCCGGTGCGGCCCCGGCCGAGGTGTTCGCAAGCCGGCAGTGGAGCGCCGACGAGTGGGACGCGGCACGCGAGCGCCTGGTCACCCGAGGCTGGCTGAACGCCGACGGCACCGCCACCGAGGCGGGCCGGACCGGCCGCGACTCCGTCGAGGCACTCACCGACGAACTCGCCGCCGGGCCGTGGGAGTGCATCGGCGCCGCCGAGGCGGCCCGACTCGCCGACCTGATCCTGCCCGCCGTGATGGACACGATCGGCACCGGCCTCCTGCCGATGCAGTCCACGCTCGGGATCGGCATGACGTACCCGCACCAGGGCTGATCGCGGGCCCGCGCGCTCCCCGCGCCCGGCCGCGGCGTCGCGGCGGCCGGGCGCGGAAGCCGGAATCCCGCTCAGCGCGGACCCTTTCGCGCGGCGCCGGGCACGGATCCGGGCTTGGTCGGCGGCCTGGTACCCGGCTTGCCGCGGATCGGGCGGCCGGCGGGCCGGCCCGCCCGTCCGGCCGGGGGCTGTGCGGCGCCGGCGGCGGGCTCCGGGGCAACCGCGTCGGTTCGTCCGGCCCGCGCATGCGCCTCCCGGAGACCGTGTTCGATCGCGCCCAGCGTCGCCGCCAGCCGGGCCGGCTGCGCGCCGGCCGCGCCGCGCGGCAGGTCGGTGCAGCCGACCAGGCGCCCCGAGCCCGCGAACGGGCGCAGTTCCACGTTCCGGCTGCCGCCCGGCTCGAACCGGATCGAGGTACCCGCCGCGATGTTGGGCCGTATCCCGAAGGTCGCCGCCCGGTCGAAGACGAGCGTCGGGTCGACCTCGAAGAAGTGGAAGTGCGACCCGACCCGGATCACCCGGTCGCCGGTGTTGCGCACCGGGACGGTCAGCGTGCGGCGATCCGCCGCCGACTCGGCCGGGTGGTCGCGGTAGAGGTACCGCTGTGGTTGGGCCGTGACCATGGGCTGGACCCTCCTAGGCAACGGGAAACACGGACGCGGGCACGAACTCGCGGCCGTGGGTCGGAACGGCCGGCCGACCACGGTCGAGGTGTGGCCCGTCCGGGACGGTGGCCGACGGCGCCTGCGCCCCGACCGCCGCGAGGCCGTCGTCGCCGTGCACCCGCAGCCGCTCGACGGCCGAGCCGACCCGGGCCGCCAGCACCCCGGCCGCCACCGGCCTCGACAACAGCGGGGCCACGCCGGGCACGGCCGGCAGCACGAAGGACGCGGGCAGCGCGACGGTCCGAGCCGCGCCCAGCACACGGCAACGCTCCAAGGCCCGGCCCAGATCCGGATCGCCGCCGATCAGGGCCACCTCGACGATCCGGTGCGGGCCGTGCTGCCACACCAGGCGGGCGATCCGGTACAGCTCCGCGTCCTCGTGCGCGTCCCCGGCCGGGGCCGCCACCAGCAGCGCGGCCCGCTCCGGCACCCGCGCCGCGGCGGCGCGCAGCCATCCGGTGAGCTGCTCCGTGCCGGCGAACGGCCGACTCAGCAGCACCCGGGCCCGGTCCGCCGCCGGCAGCGCGAGCAGCGTGCGTGCGGCGTCCGCGGCCAGTCCCGGGTCCCGGCCCACCGTTATCGGCACCACGCACACCCGATCCGCGCCGGCCCGCAACACCGCGCCCACCGCCCGATGCAGCTGCCGGCCGCACGCCGCCGAAGTCACCTCGGGTCCGAACAACCCCGGCAGCGCCGCGCCGTTCGCGCTCTCGTGCCCGCCGACCACCACCACCGCCACCCGCTTCGACACGACTCAGCCGCCGATCGGGTCGGCACCGGACGCCGACCCCGGGCCGGCCGGCAACGACGCGGCGCACTCGTCGATCTCGCAGGGTTCCGCATTCATCGTGGATTCCTTTCTGCGGCGGGTACGACCGAGGGCCCGCCTCGGCCCGAGGCGTGCGCCGGCCCCCGACGGCCGGGCGCCGGCCCGACCGACCGGCGTGCGGGCGCGCCGAGTCACGGGCCGCGGACCCGGCTGCTCCGCGGACCCGGGACGAACGCGCGGGCCCCGGCCGGCCCCTCGGTCGACGGTTGTCTCGTCCCGGGTATCCGCCGGACCGACCCGCCAACCTCACGCAACGGAGTGAAATACGACCGGCGGCGCGACCGGAAACGTCCACCGGTTCTCGGCGCCCGGCAGCGGCCGGCGGGACCGGCGGGGGGGCGGTGGCCTCCCGGCGTCGGGCACCGATCGGGTAGACAGGCGTCATGAAGTTCCTCGTCCCGGCCCTCGTGGTCGTCCTCGTCGTGGCCGCCCTCGGGTGGTTCCTCAGCCGCCGCCGCACGCGCACCGCGCCGCCGCCGGTGCCGTCCGGCCGCTCGGCCCGTCCGGCTCCCGGTCAGATCTGGTGGGCCTCGGTGCCCTTCGACGAGGGCGACGAGGCCAAGGACCGCCCGTGCCTGGTGGTCCGGGTGGGTCCGCGCGGCGCCGAGGTGCTCAAGATCACCAGCCGGGACCAGAGCACCCGGGACCGCTACGTACGACTGCCCACCAAGACCTGGGATCCCGGTGCGGGCCACCGCAGTTGGCTGGAGACCCGACCGCTGCGCACGATCGACCACGACGCCTTCCGCCGTCCCGCCGGCGTGTGCGATCGACGCGTGTGGTCCCGGATCAGTCGTGTCCATCGCGTGCGCTGACCGACCCCGCGACCGCCGCGTCCGCCGATCTGCACCACGCCCGCCGGCCGGCTCTCAGGGCTTCGGGTCGGCCCCGTCCGCGAGTTCGTCGACGGCCAGATCCCCGGTCGGCAGGTGCGGCAGCCGATAGACCGCGTGTCCCACCAGGTGGGTCGCCACCGGGACCGTGGTCAGTTGGAAGAACGCCACCATCACCAGCATCCCGATGTCGATCCCGCTGCGCAGCCGCAGCCCTAGGCCGAGCGTGACCAGCAGCAGGCCCAGGACCTGCGGCTTGGCCACGGTGTGCATCCGCGACAGCGTGTCCGGGAAGCGCAACAGCCCCACGCCCGCGACGAACGCGAGCACACAACCCGTGAGCAGGCACACCGCGGACGCGCCGTCGGCGAACTCACCGGCCCGCACGTCAGTCGCCCTCGCGCGCCGAGAAGCGCACGATCGACACCGACCCCAGGAAGCCGACCAGGGCCAGCGCCAGCAACACCGGGACGGTCGTGGTGTGCCGGTTCAAGGTGGCCTCCGCCGCGATCGCGGCCAACATCACCGCGAGCAGCATGTCCACCGCGACCGCTCGGTCCAGGGTCGAGGGCCCGCGCACGAGCCGGATCAGGGCGAGCACCGCGGCCGCCCCGAGCAGCACGATCACGGCGCCGCCGACGAGCGGATTCATGCACCACCTCCGGGAGTTCCGGTCGAAACGGCACGCTCCTCGCGGGTACCGAACGCGGCCACCACACGAGTCTCCAGACGCACCACCGCCCGCCGGGCCGCCTCCACCGAGGCAGGTGTCTCGGCGCCCAGGGCGTGGATGAACAACATGGTGGGCCGGCCCCGACGAATCTCGATCACGATGCTGCCGGGCAGCACGTTCAGCGCGAGCACGGTCAGCGTGAGCAGCAGGTCCGAACGCGTGGCCGACTCGACCCCCAGCACCGAACTGCGCGGCAACCGCCCCGGCCACAGCGCCTGCCAGGCCACCCGCAGCGAGGACAGCACCAGATCGAGCGCGAACCGGGCCAGGAATCGGGCCAGTCCCCACGGCCGGAACGCCAACCGGTCGTGCGCCGGCGGCAGCGGCAGCAGTACCAGCACCGACACCGCGACCACGAGCCCGGTGAGCACGTTGGCAACCGTCAGGGTGCCCCACAGTGCGACCCATACCACGACCAGCCACCCCACCGGCAGCGGCGAGATGCGCCGGATGCGAATCCGGTTCCGGCGGGCGGTCACCGACCCGCTCCTCGGGCGAACCCGCCGAACAGCGGCACGGCCTCGATATAGGCGACCCGCCCCACCAGTTCGACACCGATGCGATCGGTCAGCGCGACGAGCGGGCCGGCCAGCACGGTGAACGCCACCCCCACCGCGACCAGGGCACAGGTCGCCAGCGTCATCGCGCGCGGCAGCACACTGGCGGTGGCCGCCACGTCGCGCCCGCTCAGACTCGCGCCGAAGGAGTACGCGGTCGCCCCCGAGGTGTCCGCCGGGCCGCCGAACACCTGCCCCCACACCCGGGCCATCGCGTACAGCGTCAACAGGCTGGTGCCCACGGCCGCACCGATCAGCACGTAGGCCGCCGCCGAGCCGGTCTCCGCGCCCGCCTGCAGCAGCAGCCACTTGCCCAGGAATCCGGACAGCGGCGGAATCCCGCCCAGGTTCATCGCGGGCACGAAGAACAACACCGCCAGCGCCGGCGACATCCACGCCAGCCCGCCCAGCCGGCCCAGGTCGGTGCTTCCGCCCCGCCGCTCGATCAGCCCGGCGACCAGGAACAACGAGGTCTGCACGGTGATGTGGTGCACCGCGTAGAACACCGCGCCGGCCAGGCCCGCCGCGCTCGCGAGCGCGATCCCGAAGACCATGTAGCCGATGTGGCTCACCAGCGTGAACGACAACAGCCGGTTCAGGTCGCTCTGCACGATCGCGCCCAGGATGCCGACGATCATCGTCGCCGCGGCCACCACGAGCAGCAGATCGCCCAGCCGCCCGTCCGGGAACAGCAGCGTCTGCACCCGGATGATCGCGTACACGCCGACCTTGGTGAGCAGTCCGGCGAACACCGCGGTCACCGGTGCGGGCGCGGTCGGGTACGAGTCGGGCAACCACGCAGACAGCGGGAACACCGCCGCCTTGACCCCGAATCCGATCAGCAACATCGATTCCAGGACCACCTGCACACCGGGATCCACCTCGGGCAGCCGCACCGCGAGCTGGGCCAGATTGACCGTGCCGGTCGCCGCGTACACCATCGCGATCGCGGACAGGAACACCACCGAGGAGAGCAGGCCGACCACCACGTAGCCGGCGCCCGCCCGCACCCGGGCGGCGGTGCCGCCGACGGTCAGCAGCACGTAACTGGCCGCGAGCAGCACCTCGAAGCCGACGTACAGGTTGAACAGGTCGCCCGCCAGGAACGCGTTCGCCACTCCCGCGACCAGGATCAGATAGGTGGGGTGGAACACCGACAGCGGCGTGGCCTCGTCCTCGTCCGCCCGGCCCTGGCCGATCGAATAGACCAGCACGCCCAGGGTGACCGCACAGGAGACCACCAGCATCAGCGCCGACAACCGGTCCGCCACCAGCACGATCCCGGTCGGCGCCGGCCACCCCGCCAACCGGGCCACCACCGGGCCGTCCCGATCGGCCGCCACCAGGAGTGCGATCGCCACACCGAGCACGGCGGTCAGCACACCGACGCTGATCAGCCGCTGACCGCGCGGCAATCGACCGCCGATGGCCAACTTGAGCCCGGCGCCGAACAACGGCAGCAGGACCGGGAGCGGCACCAGGTGGTTCATCGAATAGGCCCGTTCCGACCTCGCTCGGGACCGACGGGATCGCCGACGCCGCGCGGAAACTCGGTGTCGGGCACGGCATCCACCACGCTGTCCGCCCGGGCGACGGCCGCCCGCTCGGCCCGCGCCTGCCGGTTCAACTCGCGCCGCGCCCGCCGGAAACGGGCCCGCAGCTCGGCCTGTTGGATGCGGTGCTCGGACTTGATCCCGCGCAGCCGCAGCCGCAGTTCCTCGCGTCGCTCGCGCGCGATCCGCTGCGCCTCCGGTTGACCGCCGTGCCCGCTCGGATCCACGCCCAGCCGCCGGCACTCGGCGGCGTAATTCGCCCGGGCCTCGGCCCCCAGCCGCCGCACCACCGCCCGGCGCTCGGCGGTCTGCCTGCGCAACTCGCGGCGCAGTCGCCGGTGTTCGGCGCGCAGATCGCCGCGCTCGGCGCGGCGCACCACGCGCAGGTCCTCGGTGTCGTCCTGGATCTCGTCGGATCCGGTCAGTTCCCAGTGCCGATGCACCATCGACAATACGAACGCGGTCACCGCGAGCGTGATCACGATCGCGGTCAACACCATCGCCTGCGGCAGCGGGTCGTTCATCGCGGCCGGCAGCGTCACCCCGAGCACCGGGGCGCCGCCCGCACGACCACCCCCTGCGAGCACGATCAGGTTGGCGCCGTTGCCGATCAGCACCACCCCGAGGAGCACCCGGGTCAGGCTGCGTTCGAGCACCAGGTAAACCCCGACGCCCACGAGCACGGCGGCGGTCAGTACCAGGATCATCGTTGGGCTCTTCATACGATCACCGTCCGTTCGGCGTCCCGGTCCCGGGTCTGTTCGATGCGTCGGTCCAACTCCGCGCCCAGCGCGCCGAGCACGTCCTGCACGAGGCCGACCACGAGCAGGTAGACGCCGATGTCGAAGAACACCGACGTCGCGATGTGCACGTCGCCGAAGGGCGGCAGCGTGCCGTCGATCACCGTGCTGCGCAGCGCCGCACCGCCCGCGATCAGGCCGACCAGGGCGGTGCCCGCGCTGATCACCAGCCCGGCGCCGAGCAGCCGCCCGGCGGGCAGCGGTGCGGCTGCGGCCAGTTCGTACCGCCCGCCCGCGAGATAGCGCACCAGCAGCGCGAGCCCGGCGGTGATGCCGCCCGCGAAGCCGCCGCCCGGGGTGGAGTGGCCGCTGAAGAGGAAGTACAGCGACAACACCAGCACGGTCGGGAACGCGACACGCGCGACCACCTCGAAGAGCACCGTGCGCCGTTCGGGGGCGAGCGTGTCGGCGGCGGTCAGCCAGGGGCCGTGCGCCGGGGCCGAGGTGGCCTCGCCGGGGGTGTGGGCGCTGCTTCCGGCGGGGCCCGGCTCCCGGGCTGTGTCGTCGGTGCTGCCGGTGTCTCTCTCGCTGTCGCCGGCCGGTGCCGCCGGGTCCGGGGCGCGGTCGCCCAGTCGGGGCAGTCCGCGGTCGCGGCGGACGAAGATCAGGCTGGTCACGCCGATCGCGGCGACGGCCAGGACGGCGATCTCGCCCATCGTGTCCCACGCGCGGATGTCCACCAGCAGCACGCTCACGATCTCCTTGCCGCCCGCCTCCTTCGCCGCGGCGGCGAAGGCCTGGGACACCGGCGGCCGGGTCCGCGCGGCGAACGCGGAGACGGCGACGCCCGCGAGTACCACCCCGGTGAGCACGCCCAGGGCGATGTGCACGACCCGGCGGCCGGGCCGGGTGGTGTGCGCGAACCGGCGCGGGAGTCGGCGCAGCACCAGCAGGAACACCACCACGCTGACCGTCTCGACCAGGCCCTGGGTGAGCGCGAGATCGGGAGCGCCCTGGAGCACGAACAGCGTTGCGCAGCCGTAGCCGGTGACCCCGACCAGGAGCACCGCGGGCAACCTGTCCCGGGTGCCGGCGGCGATCAACGCGGTGCCGATCACGAGCCCGCCGACCACCACCTGGGCGGCCGAGTCCGACCAGCGCGGCGAGTGCGGGAACGGCAGCGGGAGGTTGCCCAGGGCGGTCGCGGCGGTGATCGCGATCAGGCTGAGCAGGATCACCCCGACGTAGACCGGCATCGAGCCGCGCTGGGTGGTGCCGGTCAGTTGCAGCGCTCCCCGGTCCACGCCGCGCACGAGCGCGTCGTACAGGCGCGAGGGTTCGATCCGGGCGGTGGCCGATTGCAGGCGCAGCACCGGCTCGCGGGCCAGGAACAACACGATGCCCGCGCAGATCGCGGCGCCGGACAGGTTCAGCGCGACGCCCGGGCCGTGCCACAGCGCCAGGTGATCGGCGGACCCGGTGGGCGGGAACAGGTCGGCGTACGAGGAGATCCAGTGGTCCAGCGACCCCGCGGCGAGGCCGAGTGCGAGGCAGCCCGCGCCGAGCAGGACGGCGGGGCCGAGCAGCAGTCCGCTCGGCGGCTCGCACGGGGTGGCGGGTACGTCGGGTTTGCGAGCGAAGGCGCCCCAGACGAAGCGCAGGCTGTACCCGGCGGTCAGCGCCGACCCGGCGACCAGCATGCCGAGCACCACGGTGTCGGTGCGGCCCCGGTGCAGGAACGCCTCGTAGACCGCCTCCTTGGCGACGAATCCGGCCGTCGGCGGCAGTCCGGCCATGGACAGCGCGGCCACCACCGCGACCGCGCACGTGATCGGCATGGTCCGGGCCAGGCCGGAGAGCCGGCGCAGGTCCCGCGTGCCGGCCGCGTGGTCGATGATGCCGACGACCAGGAACAGGGTGGCCTTGAACAGGGCGTGGGCGACCAACATCGCGATGCCGGCGAGCGCCGCGTCCCGGTTGCCCGCGCCGGTGACCACGATCAGCAGGCCGAGTTGGCTGACCGTGCCGTAGGCGAGCACCCGCTTGAGGTCGTCCTCGCGCAGCGCCCGCCAACCGGCCAGGAGCAGAGTGGCGCAACCGGTGATCAGCACGATCGGTCGCCACGGCGCGAGTTCGGCGAAGCCGGGGGCCAGTCGGGCGACCAGGTACACGCCGGCCTTGACCATCGCGGCGGCGTGCAGGTAGGCGCTGACCGGGGTGGGCGCCGCCATCGCGGCGGGCAGCCAGGAGCCGAACGGCACGATCGCCGACTTGGACAGCGCGCCGACCAGGATCAGCACGGTCGCGGTGGTCACGACGGTGCCGCCGGGCGGGGCGGCGAGGATCTCGGAGAGGCGGTAGGTGCCTGCCGTCTCGCCGAGCAGGATCAGTCCGACCAGCATCGCCAGGCCACCGAAGGTGGTCATGGTCAGCGCCTGCATCGCGGCCCGGCGTGGGCCGCGGTGTTCGCTGCGATGGGCGATCAGCAGGTAGGAGAAGACCGTGGTCAGTTCCCAGAACACGTACAGCAGGATCAGGTCGTCGGTGGTGACCAGGCCGATCATCGCCCCGGCGAACGCGACCAGGACGCCGGCGAACGCCCCGAGACCGGGCTCGTCGGCGGCGAAGTAGCGCGCGCAGTAGACCAGGACCAGGACCCCCACGCCCGCCGCGAGGAACACCATCAGCAGCGCGAGCGCGTCGCAGCGAAACGCCAGCGAGACACCGTACCGGGGAATCCACTCGCGCGATTCGACCGCGGCCCGTCCGTCGAACACGGCCCCGGCCTGGGCCAACGCCCACCCCGTGGTCGCCACCGGAAGCGCGGCAAGCACGAGGAAGGCATCCCGCCCGAGCCGCCGAACCAACCACGGGGCGACCGCCGCGACCACGAAGTACGAGGCCACCGAGAAGATCATGACGTCAAGATATGGGGCAATTCGCCCAAATCATCTGTAATCGGACACATGTCTCCCGTTTTTCCACCCACCCCACCAAGCTCCACCCGTCAAAACGCACCGTCGAAGGACGACGACGGGGGCACGGGGCGACGGGGCTTCGGGGCCGGCTGCGGGTCCGGTTGCGGTTGGGGGACGGGCGTGGGGGCCGGCTGGGGCTTCGGCGCGGGCGCGCGGACTCTGGGGCGGGTCGGGCTGCGACTCAGGCGCGGGCACTTGCCCCGGCTCGGGCTCGGGCTTTCGCGCGGCCCCGGCTCAGGTCGGAACTCGGCTCGGGCTCGGGCTCGGGTCCGGCTCGGGATCCGCCGGCTCAGGTAGGGCTCCGGTTCCGGCTCAACCACCGGCTCCGGCGCGGGCACGGCCTCCGGCTCGAGTCAGGGCGAACTCCGACTCGGGTCGGGCCCCGACCCCGGCTCGGCCACCCGCCACGGCTTGGGCTTGGGCTCTGGATCCGGCCCCGGCTCGGGCTCCGAATCCGGTTCGGAATCCGGCTCCGGCTCGGGGTCGGGCTCGGGATCCGACACCGGCTCCGGATCCGGTTCGGGTGCTCAGTCGAGGACGGAGCGGACCGCCTCCGGGGTGCGGGCGACTACGGCGCTGCCGTCGTCGGCGGTGATGATCGGCCGTTGGATCAGGATCGGATGCTCCGCCAACGCAGCGATCCAACGACCCCGTTCGGCCGCCTCACGGGCCCACGTCTTCAGACCCAGTTCGCCGGCGATCGACTCACCGGTACGCGCGATGTCCCACGGCTCCAGCCCCAGCCGAGCCAGGACGGCTTCGAGTTCGGCCACGGTCGGCGGCTCCTCCAGATAGCGCCGCACGGTGTACTCGGCCCCTTCCGCATCCAGCAAAGACAACGCCGACCGGCACTTCGAACACGCGGGATTGATCCAAATCTCCATGACCCCCGACCGTACCCCTCACCCCGCTCCGGCCCCCCACCACACCCAACCGAACAAACCCCCACCTCGGCCCAACCACCCAACTCCCAGCCAACCAAACCACCATCCCGATCCCACGCGAGGCCAACCCCCGCAGCCCAGCAAACCACTCCGAAAACCACCCACCCGAGCCGGCCAAACCTTCAACCCGACCGCGCTTGAGGCCAACGCAGCGAACTCCCGGGGTCGGTCGAACCATCAGCCGGCAGGCGTTGAAGGTCCACCCAAACGATCAGAGTCCCGACGTCGGCCGAAACCACCAGCCCGGCCGGCGCCTGGGCCAACCCAACCAAGCCAACACGCGGCGTTCGCCGAAACCCTCAGCCCGGCCGGCACTTGAGGCCAACCCAACCAAGCCAACACCCAACGCCCGCCGAAACCACCAGCCTGGCCGGCGTTTGAGGCCAACCCAACCGACCCGACACCCAACGCTCGCCGAAACCACCAGCCCGGCCGGCGTTTGAGGCCCACCAAGCGAACACGCAACGCCGCCGGAATCATCAGCCCGGCCGGCGCCTGAGGCCGGCGCGGAAGAGACCGGGTCGCATCGGCGACGGGGGCGCCGACCGTCCCCGCTGCCGCCGGCCGCCAGGCGTCACGCGTCACGCGTCACGCGTCGGCGAATGCGTCCAAGTCGCCCGAGGGTCGGTCGGCCCCGATGCCGAAGGCGGCCGCGTAGGCCGAAGCGCCGAGCGCCCCGAGGGCCGCCGCCTCGATCCGCGTCACGTCGCCGCGTTCGGCGACCGGCAACGGCGCGCCGATCGAGGCCCGGAGTGCGTCCGCGCGGCCCAGCAGGGTCGCCGCCTCGGCCGGCCGGCCCGAGATCGCCTCGACCCCGGCCAGGCCCTCCAGCGCCAGTGCAACGGCCCGCGGATCGCCGGATGCCCGCGCCGCCGCCAAGCCCTCCGCGTGCAATTCCCGCGCGCCGACCGCATCCCCCCGCAGTTCGGCCACGAAGCCCAACTCGGCCAGCAGCAGCGTCACTCCGTAGAACGGCACGCCGTAGTCCTCGTGCAGCCGACGATTCCACTCCAGCGCACTGCGCAAATGCCGCTCGGCCGCCGCGAGGTCTCCCGCCCGCCGCGCCCCCAGTCCGAGCCCCACCTCGGCGAACTCCTCGGCGAACCGGTCCGACTGCCCGACCGCAAGCCGCCGCGCACGCTCGTGGAACTCCTCGGCCCGTGCGAATTCACCCCGCAACAACGCGATCCGGCCGAGCCCGGACCATCGGTAGGACACATCCGTCCACAGGCCCAACTCCTCGGCCCCGCGCAGCCCTTCGCGATGCAGCGCGGCGGCGCGGTCGTACTCGCCGGACACCTCCGCCAGATAGGCGAGTTGGTCCGACGCCTGCACGAGCCCCCAGCGATCGCCCAGCGCCGCGAACCGTGCCGCCGCGTCCGCCGCCGCCTCACCGGCCGCCGCCAGGTCACCGCGGAACATCGCCGCCTTCGCCCGACCGGTCAGCGCCGCCGCCACGCCCCACGTGTCGTCCGCCGCGCGGAAGCCGGCGAGGGCCCGTTCGATCAGTTCGCCGCCCGCGTCCGCGTCGCCCACGTGCAGGTGTGCCAGGCCCAGGAACCATTCGGCCCGGGCCCGCCCCGGCACGATCCCCTCGTACGCCCGCAACGCGTCCCGACTCTGCCGCACCGGATCGTTGCCGTCCCCGATCAACATCGCGAACCCGGCCCGCCAGGCCCCCGCCGCCGCCCGAGCCGGGTCCACCGCACCCACATTTGCGGCACCCACCCGACCCTCCACCGCCGGCGCCAACGCCGCGTCCAGCGCCCGCCACGCCTCGCGATAGCGCCCCCGCAGGAACCGGTACCACGCCGCCCCACCCGCCAGCCGCACCGCGAGCCCCGCGTCCGCGCGCCGCACCGCGCCGTCCAGTGCGCTGCGCAGGTTCCCGTTCTCCGCGTCCAGCCGGGTCAACCACTCACGCTGATCGGGGCCGTACAGACGCGACCCGGCGTACTCGACGAACTCGGCCAGACAGCCGTCGTGCCGACCCTGCACCACATCGAACTCACCCGCCGCGTACAGGTGTTCCATGCAGTACGCGGCTACCGACTCCAGCAGCCGATACCTCGGCCCGTACGGCCCCTCGAGCACCGCCACCAGCGAACGATCGACCAACCGCCCGACCAGATCGAGCACGTCGGCCCGGGCCACCTCGGTCCCCGAGCAGACCGCCTCCGCCGCCTCGGGGGTACATCCGTCCGCGTGGATCGCCAACCGGCGCAGCACGATCCGCTCCGCCGTGCCGAGCAGTTCCCAACTCCAGTCGATCATCGCGCGCAGCGTCTGCTGCCGGGCCGGCACCCCGCGCCGACCCACACCGAGCACCCGGAACCGGTCGTCCAGGCGCGCCGCGAGCCCGTGCACGCCGAGCCCGCGCACCCGGGTGGCGGCCAGTTCCAGAGCCAGCGGAATCCCGTCCAGGCGACGGCAGATCGCCGCGATCGCGTCCGCCGTATGGGCGTCCAGTACGAACCCGGGTGCCGCGGCGGCCGCCCGGGCCACGAACAGCCGTACCGCCGTGGACTCGGCCAGTGCCGCCGGTTCCGCCCCGACGGCCGGCACCACCAACGGCCGCACCACGCACAGCACCTCGCCGCCCACCGTCAGCGGCTCCCGACTCGTGGCCAGGATCCGCAGCTCCGGCGCGGCTCGCAACAGCAGGTCGGCCAGTTCCGCGACCGGTTCGATCACGTGCTCGCAGTTGTCCAGGACCAGCAGCAGCCCACGCCCGCGCAGCGCGTCCGCCAGCCGGGTCCGCGACTCGGCCGCGCGATGCCCCGCACCGGCCGTCACCTCGTCCCGGATGCCCAGCGCCGAGGCGATCGCGTCCGCCAGGTCGTCGCCGCTCGGGTCGCGCCAACCGGCCAGTTCGACCAACCACACCCCGTCCGGGAAGGCCGCGTCCTCGACCGCCCGAGCCGCACTCTCCAGCACGAGCCGCGTCTTGCCCACCCCGCCGGGGCCGGTCAGCGTCACCAACCGGGCGCCCCGGAGCAGCCCGTCGACCTCGGCCACGGCGTCCTCGCGGCCGACCAGTTCGGTCAGCGCCGCGGGCAGATTGGTCCGCGTCCGCGCGGCAACCCCCGTCGCCTCCCCGTTCGCCGCATCGGCCGGCGCCGCAACCGCGGCCAGGCTCGGATCCTGCGCCAGGATCGCCCGATGCAGCGCGGCCAACTCCGGCCCCGGATCCAGGCCCAGTTCCTCCGCCAACCGCTCGCGCAGTTCGGCATACCCGGCCAACGCCTCCTCCTGCCGTCCGGAGCGGTACAGCGCACGCAAGTGCGCCGCACGCAGCCGCTCCCGGACCGGATGCAGCGCGACCTGTTCCCCCAACTCGTCGGCAAGCAGCGTGTGTTCGCCCAGTTCCAGGCGCGCCTCGGCGTAGTCCTCGATGGCGGTCAGCCGTTGCTCGTCCAGCCGGGTGATCGCCGTGCGGGCGAACTCCTCGTCCCGAAAGTCGGCGAACGCCGGCCCACGCCACAGCGCGAGCGCATCCGCGAGCAACCCCGCCCGGGTGCGCACGTCGGCAGCGGCCCGCGCCTGTGCGATCAACTCGGCGAACCGGTCCGCGTCCACGGCGTCCGCGTCCACGCGCAGTTCGTAGCCGGGCGGGCGGTAGGCGACCAGTTCGCGACCTCCGGGCTCGGCCGCCTCCAGCGCCCGGCGCAACTGGGAGACCTTGGTCTGCAGCGTGTTCGTCGGATTGCCGGGCGGGTCCGCGCCCCACAGGTCCTCCACCAACAGGTCCGCGGAGACCGGGCGGCCGCGGTGCACGAGCAGGTCCGCGAGCAGCGCACGCACCTTCGACTCCGGGACCCGAACCGGCCGTCCGTCCGCGGTCCACACCGCCAGCGGACCCATCACCCCGAAGCGCATGCCGCCACGTTAGCGCAGGTCAACCGGGTCCTGACGGTCGCCCGGCGGCGCCCGTGCGTGGACCCGCAGGATTCCGTGCGCGGCCGACGCCACTCTCGTGTCATCGAGTTCGGGACGCCCCGAACGAGACACACCGAACGGCACGAAACACCGAACCGGGAGCCCACACCATGTCCACGAACACCACCACCAACACCAACGTCACCACCGCTACCGCCGCCCACGCCCTCGTCACCACCGGCCGCGAGATCCGCCTGGCCGCCCGCCCCGTGGGCACCCCCACCGCCGACGACTTCGAGCTGGTCACCGCCGAGATTCCGGCCCTGACCGAGGGCCGGATCCTGGTCCGCAACACGTGGATGTCGGTCGACCCGTACATGCGCGGCCGGATGGACGATGTCGAGTCGTACATTCCGCCGTTCGAACTCGGCGCGGTCCTGGACGGCAGCGCGGTCGGCGAGGTGATCGCCTCCCGCTCCGACGCGATCCCGGTCGGCGCGACCGTGTCGCACTTCGCCGGCTGGCGCGAGTACGCGGTCGTGGATGCGGCGACCGCCATCGTGCTGGACACCTCCGCGGTCCCCGCCCAGGCATACCTCGGTGTGCTGGGCACCACCGGTCTGACCGCCTACGCGGCGCTGACCGAGGTGGCCCCGGTCCGCGAGGGCGACACCGTGTTCGTCTCCGGCGCGGCGGGCGCGGTCGGCAGTGTGGCCGGCCAGATCGCCCGCAAGCTGGGCGCCTCCCGGGTGATCGGCTCGGCGGGCGGCCCGGCCAAGGCCGCCCGGCTGCGCGACGAGTTCGGTTACGACGTAGCACTGGACTACCGGGCCGGCGCGATCGGCGACCAGCTCGCCCAGGCCGCTCCCGAGGGCATCGACGTCTATCTCGACCACGTCGGCGGCGACCACCTCGAAGCGGCCATCGCGAACGCCAAGGTCGGCGCCCGGTTCGCGCTGATCGGCGCGATCAGCGGCTACAACGCGACCGAGCCGGTGCCCGGTCCGAGCAACATCTTCCAGGCCTACGTCCGGCGGCTGAATCTGCGCGGCCTGTTGGTCACCGATCACTTCGCGCTGTTCCCGGAGTTCACCGAGCGGGCGATCGGCTGGCTCGGCGACGGTTCGCTGCGCACGCAGGAGACCGTGTTCGAGGGCATCGAGCAGGCTCCCGCCGCCTTCCTCGGTGTGCTCGACGGCGTCAACACCGGCAAGATGCTCGTCCGCCTGGCCGACTGAACCCCCCACCCCCTCCCTTCGTCACCGACGCCACCACCGAGGAAGGCCACGCCATGACCACCGAAGCGCCGCACGCCCTCGTCGTTTTCGCCCACCCGCGGGCCGACTCGCTGACCGCACGGGTCGCCGCCCGAGCCCGGGCCCGGCTGCGGGCCGACGGCCACACCGTGGACGTACTCGACCTGCACGCCGCCGGGTTCGACCCGCGGATGACTGTCGAGGACGAACCCGACTGGGCCGACCGGGACAAGGTCTACAGCGCGGAGGTACGCGCACACATGGCCCGGATCGAGGCGGCCGACACGATCGTCGTGGTCTTCCCCGTGTGGTGGTTCGGCCTGCCCGCCCTGCTCCAGGGCTGGATCGACCGGGTCTGGAACTACGGCTTCGCCTACGGCCGCAGCCGCCCGCGCCTGGCCGGCAAGCGCATGTTGTGGCTCGGCCTGTCCGGCTACTCGCACGAACATTTCACCAAGGGCGGCTGGGACGACCTGCTCGACCGCCGCCTCCGCATCGGCATCTCCAACTTCGTCGGCATCGAAGACGCCCACGTCCACCTCTTCCACGACACGATCGCCACCGGCGCCCACGACACCACTCTCCTCACCTCCACCGAAAAGGTGCTGACCACCTTCACCCACCCAACCCTCACCCCCTGACCCCTCGACTCCGAAGGCGCCGGCCGGACCCCGACCGGCGCCTGAGCCAAACAACAACTCACCCGGCACAAACCAGCCCCGCAGGCCGGTTCCAATCAGCCCGGCCGGCGTTTGAGGCCAATCAGCCCGGCCGGCGCTTGAGGCCAATGAGCCCCGCCGGCGTTTGAGGCGAAACAGCCCCGCCGGCGCTTGAGGCGACCTCGGCCGAAGGCCGGGTTCCCAGCCCGGCCGGCGCATGAGGCCAATCAGCCCCGCCGGCGCTTGAGGCGACCTCGGCCGAAGGCCGGGTTCCCAGCCCGGCCGGCGTTTGAGGCCAATCAGTCCCGCAACCCCATCGTGTCCGCCGGATTCCCCCGCAACGCCACGCGACCAGGCACGACCGTCGCCACGAGTGCCAACCCCGTCGCTGCCACCAACACCGCCGCATACGTCAACGGCGGCGCATACGGAGAGGCACTCGCGGTCATCCCGACGCTGTACGCGGTCAACGTCGCATACGCGACCACCGTCCCCAGCACGGCGGCCAACACCACCACCGCCCCGGTCTCCCAGCGAAGCATCCGCATCACCTGCCGACGCGTGGTACCCACCAGTTGCAGGAGCGCGAACTCCCGCCGCCGCGCCGACGTCGCCATCACCAGCGTGTTCACCACCGCGATGCCGGTGAACGCGATGATCAGCCCCATCGCGACATAGTTGACCTGGGCCTGGGTACCGGCCTGGTCCCGACGCGTCTGTTCGACCTCGCCCCGATCCAGCACCCGGACCCCGGGAAACCCGCCCAGCGCCCGCTGCAACGCCGCCCGCGACAGTGCAGACTCGGCCGCGACCGCATCCGTACCGGAAATCAGCACCGCCTCCGCCGCCGGCCGATCCACGTGCGCCGCCACCAGCGCATGAGGCAGCGTCAGATCGCCGAAGCCCAGGCCGCGTTCGTACACCGCGATCACCTTCAGGGTGACCTGGACCCCGTCGCCCATGGTGATCCGCAGATCATCGCCGACCCCGACCCCCTTGGTCCTGGCCGCCAGTTCACTCACCGCGACCGTGCCGTCGGCAAGCGCCGCGAACGAGCCGGACCGGGTCTTCGGGTCGAGCGTGCGCTGCACGCCCTGCGGAGTGACGCCCTGGGCCGGGAACTTGTCCTGGCCGGCCCGCACGAGCGTGTGCAGGACCTCGGTCGCCACCTCGACCCCCGGCACCGCCCGCACCGCCTCCGCCGCCCTGCCCGGCACCCCGGGGCCCGCGACCAGCGTGTAGGCGGCCAACGTGCCCGCCTTCGCCTGCTCCCCCGCGGCGTGGCTCGCGGTGGTCTGGGTGAACAGGATGGTGGACGCCATCGCCACCGCCAGGCTCAGCGGCGTCACCACCGCGGCCACCCGCTCGGCGGCCGCCCGTGCGTTGCGCGCCGCCAGGAACCCGCTGATCGGCGACAGGCGCCCGACCACCAGGCCCAGTACGGCGATACCCGCGCGCGCGAGCAGCGGACCGAGCAGCGCGATCGCGACGGCGGCGACGATCACCGTCAGGAAGGTGACCGGTGTGGACTTGGGTTCGGTGTCCAGGGTGCGCAGCACCAGCAGGAGTACGCCGTAGCCCAGCGCCGCGACCACGCCGCCGATCGTGCGCACGACGCCGAGCCGCGGTCGTTCGATCGCCGCGTCCGCGAGCGCCTCGGTCGGCCGGACCCGCGCGGCTCGGCGCACCGACACGCGCGCCGCCGTCCAGGCCGCGAACAGGGTCAGCAGTACCGCGCCGATCAGCGGGATCGGACTCAGCTTCAGCGCCAGCGTGTCCGGCATCGCGCCGAACGCGACGAACCGCCCGTGCAGCCAACGGGCCAGCCCCAGCCCGGCGAACGCGCCGAGTGCGCCCGCGATCAGGCCCACCACCAGTGCCTCGCGGCCCACCATCCGGCGGATCTGCCGAGGCGTCGCGCCGATCGCCCGCAACAGCGCGATCTCGCGTCGGCGCTGCTGGACGGACAGCGCGAAGGTGCCCACCACGACCAGGATCGCCACCAGCAACGAGGTGCCGCCGAGCGCGCCGCCCAGGCTGACCAGGGTCACCCGGGCCTTGGCCGCGGCGGGGAACTCGGCCGGCCCGCGATCGGTACCGGTACGCAACTGCGCGCCGGTGCCCGCCAGGGCCTCCCGGGCCGCTGCGCGCACCGTGCTCGGGTTGGCGCCGGGTGCGGTGAACAGGCCCACCGAGGCGACCTGTCCGGGGTGTCCGGCCAGCCGTCGGGCGTCCGCGTCGGCGAAGAACACACTGGCCTGCCGGGCCAGGGCGTCCCGGCCGGGCGGCGCCGCGATGCCCACCACGCGGTAGGCGCCCGGGGCCTGGCCGGCCTGCACGGTGACCGTGCCGCCGACCGGGACCGCGGCCCGGCGGGCCAGATCCGCATCCAGCACGACCTCGCCGGGCGCCGCCGGTGCCCGGCCCGCACGCAGCGTGAACGGGGTCAGTCGGGCCGACTCCCAGGCGTGCCCCCACGCGTTGTCGTCGGTGTCCAGGGCCCGGCCGGAGGCGGTGAGCACGTGGGCCGAGAAGGTCAGTTCCGGGACCACGGCCTCGATGCCCGGTACCGCGCGCAGTTTGTCCACGGCGGCCGTGTCCAGCCACGCCCGCTCGGTCAGCGGCTTCGACTTGGTCTTGGTCTTGCCCTTCTTGTGCTTGGTCCAGTGCAGGTTCTGGTCGGCGGTGACCACGGTGTCGGTACCGGCGTAGCGCTCGATCCGGATGTCGCCGCGCAGGCCGGTCTCCAGCAGCGCGCCGCACGCGGTGACCAGGGCGGCCGCGCACACCAGCGCGACGAACGCGCCGGCGAAGCCGCCCTTGCGGGCGCGCAGGGTACGCAGGGCGAGGAAGAGCATCAGGCCCACGCGCCCAGGTGTGTCATCCGGTCCGCGATCCGGTCCGCGGCGGCCCCGGCCAGGGTGTCGGTGATCCGTCCGTCGGCGAGGAAGAGCACCTCGTCCGCGTAGGACGCGGCGACCGGATCGTGGGTGACCATCACCACGGTCTGGCCCATCGCGTCCACGGTGTCGCGCAGCAGCGCCAGCACCTCCTTGGCGGTGACCGTGTCCAGCGCGCCGGTGGGTTCGTCGGCGAAGACCACCTCGGGCCGGGTGACCAGCGCGCGGGCAATGGCGACCCGCTGCTGCTGGCCGCCGGACAATTCGGCCGGCCGGTGTTCGGTACGCCCGGTCAGGCCCACCCGCTGAACGATCTCCGCCAGCCAGGCCCGATCCGCCTTGCGGCCGGCCAGGCGCAGCGGCAGCGTGATGTTCTCCAGCACGGTCAGCGAGGGCATCAGGTTGAACGCCTGGAAGACGAAGCCGATCCGCTCGCGCCGCAGTTCGGTCAGGCCGGTCTCGGACAGCCCGGACAGGTCGGTGTCGCCGAGCCGCACGCTGCCGCTGGTCGGCCGGTCCAGGCCGGCGGCGCATTGGAGGAACGTGCTCTTCCCGGAGCCCGAGGGCCCCATGACCGCGGTGAAGCTGCCGCGCCGGATGCCGACGGTGACGTCGTGCAGTGCGGTGACTGCGGCGGTGCCCTTGCCGTGGATGCGTCCGACGCCGGTCAGCGACACGGCGTCGGGTGTCTGGTCGTGCGTACTCATGGTGCGGTGCCGCCCTTGTCTCTTCGGATGGGGATCGATGCCGAGCCGGACGGATTCCGGAGTCGCCGACACGTGCGCCGGCGCGCGGCGCATCGGCGGCTCGGTGCTCGGGTTTGGGCTTGGGTGAGGTGCCGAGGTCTCGGACGGCCGGGTCTCGACAACTCGGATCTCGAAATTTGGTCTCGAAAATTTGGGTCTCGAAGAGCGGGCCCGGACAGCCGGGTCCCGCATGCCGGTGCGCCCGGCCGCCGGGGCCCGCACGCGTCGGGTGCCGGGAACCGAATGCCGGACCAACCGCTCAGCGACGGCCGGTTCCGGGCTCACCGCTTCCGGCTTCGGCGCTCTCCGGTGCCCCGGCCCCGCCGTCGTCCCGCCCACCGTCGTCGTGCCCGTCGTCGGCCCCGCCGTCGTCGCGCCCACCGTGCGTGGCCGGGAACGTGAGGAAGCGGGTCCGTACCACGCGGGCCCCGGCCGGCAACGGTCCGGCCCGCTTGTACCGGTTGAGGAGCGCGATGTACTCCTCGAAGAACTCGCCCAGTTCGGCCGGGGTGACATGGATGGTCCCGCGCGAGTACGGCATGTCCATCCCCCCTTCGGCCTCGGTCGTGGTCTGCGCCCTGCGGTACTCCTCCAGGTCGGCCGCGAACGCCAGGCGGTTCAGCTCGTCGACGACCGGCCGAATCTCCTCGCTCTGCTCGCTGCGCGGCGGGAACCGCAGATCCCGCTGCACGGCGCGCCACCACCGCTCGCGCCCGTGTGCGTGCGGATCCACGAAGTCCTCGACGAACCCGTGTCGGGCCAGCTCCCGGAGGTGGTAGCTGGTCGCGCCGGTGTTCAGTGCCAGCGCCCGGGCCAGCGACGCCGACGTCGCGGGCCCACTCGCCTCCAGTTCCCGCAGGATCCGTTGGCGTCGGGGGTGCGCCAAAGCCTTCAGCGCTTCGAGTTCGCTGACATCTCGGCGTTCCGGTGACACGGCCACGTATGCACAATAATCTGTGCACAGGAAATTGTGCAATGGTCTCGACGGTGATCGCGCCCACCGCCCGAAGACGCGGCGGGTCCCGAAACGCCGGTCGATCACCCGAGGCCGATCAGGCGGAGCCGGGGCCGCCGCCATCGGATCGTCGCCCCGCTCTCACTCCACCATCGCGAGCAGCTTGGTCACCGTGTTCCAGTTGCGGACGGTGGCCGTGTTGCCGAGCTTGCGGGCCAGGATCGGCGACAGCCGGGCCTTGCCCAGGCCGTCCGGGAAGTACATGTACAACTCGCGGTCGCCCAGCCGCAGTTCGTCCGGCGCGTAGCCGGCCGGATCGACCTGGCCGAGCGCCTTCGGATCGGCGGCCGGGCTCAGGAACGCCACCGCGCACTTGGCCGGGTCGGATACCTCCAGCGGATTCGCCGCGACCACCGCGCGCAGTTCCGCGCCGCTGCGCACCATCACGTCGACCGCGAATCCGAACTCGCCGGCCAACCCGGCCTCGATCGCCGCCACCAGGTCGGCGGTCGGCTGTTCGGCCGCCTCGAAAACCGCGTTCCCGCTCTGCAACAGCGTCTTGACCTCGGTGTATCCCAGCTCGGTCAGGACACGACGCAGATCCGCCATCGGCACCCGGCGATGCCCACCCACGTTGATGCCGCGCAACAGCGCCACGTACTTCGTCACCATGTGCCTCCTTCGCACCCGGGATCGCCCGTGCGACGCCCGCTCCGCGCACCATGATCGAACCGATCGCGCCGATTCCATCGCATCCGGCGACGGCACGCCGAAGCGGGCCCGGTCGCGGCGGATCACCTCGCGCCCGGCGGCCCTGGGCCGGATTCACCCGGACCGGCTCAGCCGACCGGTGCGGCCCAAACGGGTCGGCCGACCGACTCGGCCGACCCGTTCAGCCGACCGCTTCAGCTCGGCCAGTTCTCCAGCGCCACGTGCAGTGCCTCCACCGCCCGGTCGAAGGACTCGCTCGGTTTGCGTACGTGGCCGAACCCGCCGTTGCCCTCGAGCACCGCGAAACCGTGGAAGACGCTGCGCAACAGCCGTCCCGCGTCGGTCAGGTCCGGCTCCTCCAGGCCGTAGGCGCGCAACATCGCGTAGGTGTTGTCGACATTGCGCCGGTAGCCCTCCGAGGTGGCCAGCAGTGCCGGGTCGATCCGCGCCTGGGTCGCCGCGTAGCGGCCGGGACGCTCCAAGGCGAACTCCCGGTACGCCCGGGCGAAGGCGATCAGCGCATCCCTGCCCGCCCGGCCCGCGACCGCCGCGCCGATTCGATCGGCCAGTTCGTCGGCGGCCAGCATCGCGATCCCGAGCCGCAGTTCCTGGAGGTTCTTCACGTGCGAGTACAGGCTCGCGTCCTTGACCCCGAAGCCGCGCGCCAGCGCGGTCAGGGTGATCTTCTCGAACCCCACCTCGTCCGCCAGATCCGCCGCCGCACGCGTCACCCGTTCCGCCGTCAGTCCCGCCCGAGCCACACGCAACCCTTCCGTCGCGGCGCCGGTCACCGCGCCGTTCGCGTTTCCTAGAGCCTCTAGGTATTTGCCTAGGGTACCTAGGCACTGTTAGTTTCCGCCGCATGAACCCACTCACCGAGCAGGACATCCGTACGTCGTTCGTCAACTGTTCCAAAGGTGCCGCACAGCGCCTTCCGGTACCCCGTGACCTGGCCGAACGCCCGTGGGCCGACCTGGATTTCCTGGGTTGGGGAGATCCGGGGGCACCCGACCGCACCTATCTGGTCACCGAATACCAGGGCGGGATCGTCGGCCTCGCCCTGCGCTTTCCCGCCCAGCAGCGAGGCTACCTGCACCGCAGCATGTGCTCGTTGTGTCTGACCACGCACCCGGGCCGCGGCGTCTCGCTGATGACCGCGCGCAAGACCGGGCGGGCCGGTCGGGACGGCAATTCGTTCGGCGTGTACATCTGCACCGACCTCGCCTGCTCCCTGTACATCCGTGGCCTCAAGACCCCGGCCCCAGGCGGGCGCTTCGAGGAGTCCCTGAGCCTGGCCGAACAGATCGAACGCACCCGAACCAACCTGTCGGCATTTCTGGCCAAGGTCATCGAGTAGCCCGCCGCCCGTGCCTCGGGGACCGGCCTCATCGGGCGGCCGGTCCCGAATCCGGTCACGGATTCGACCTCGGATCCGACCTCGGATCCGGGACCGGCCGAAAGGCCTTGACCTCAAGTGGCGTCGAGGTTGCAAGATCATCTCGACGAGGCGGGACCAACCGTCTTCGAACCACGAGGGACTCGCACATGATTCTGGTGACCGGGGCAACCGGAAACGTCGGCCGACAGGTGGTCGGGCAACTACTGGCCGCGGGAGTCCCCGTGCGGGCGCTGGCGCGCCGTCCGGAGGCGGCAGGGTTGCCCGCCGAGGTCGAGGTGGCGGCTGGCGACCTGGCCGAGCCGGACACCCTCGCGGCGGCTCTGACCGGGGTCGAGGCGGTGTTCCTGGTCTGGCCCTTCCTCACCACCGAGGGTGCGCCCGGCGTGCTGGACGCGATCACCGCGCACACCGATCGCGTCGTCTACCTCTCCTCCTCGCGCGTGCGTGACGATGTCGACCGGCAGGCCGACCCGATCAGCGGGCTGCACGCCGGGATGGAAGGCGTGATCGCGAAGTCGACCGACGCGTGGACCTTCCTCCGGGCGGAGACCATCGCAAGCAACGCACTGGGGTGGGCCGGCCAGATCCGCGAATCCGGCGTCGTCCGCGGGCCGGACCTGGCCGCCAAGCCGGTCGTGCACGAACGCGACGTCGCCGCATCGGCGGTCCGCGTGCTCACCGAGGACGCCCACGCGGGGGCCACGTACGTCCTGACCGGTCCGGAGGTGGTCAGCCGGGCCGACCAGGTCCGGCTGATCGGCGCAGCAATCGGCCGGACGCTGCGCTTCGAGCCGGTCCCGGTGGCCGCCGCACGAGCCCGGATGCTCGCCGACGGCCGCCCGCCGGCCCTCGTCGACGCGCTCCTCGCCGGCGCCGACGCACCCGCCGAACCACCGCTGATCACCACCACGATCCGGGACCTGACCGGCACCCCGGCCCGCTCCTTCGAAACCTGGTCCCAAGACCACCGCCCCGACTTCACCTGACCACCACGCGTCGCGGGGGGGGCGGCGCGGCGCACCCGGGGGGGTTCGGGGCAAGGCGGAGGGCCCACGGCGGGGCGGGGGACGTACCAGCCGCGGAGGCGCGCGGCCGGCGGTTTGCGGGGCCCGACGGCGCGCGAACTCCGGCGCCGCGCCGAGCCCGAATGCCCCGACCCCGCCCGGGGCCACGACAGCGGACCGGGCACGGGTGGAGCAAGACGGTCCCCGCTGGCGCGGTCGTGTGTGGCCGGCCGGGAACGGTCCCCGGCCGGCCGCACACGGCCGTCCGAGTCAGGCGCCGATCGACCGGAAGACCGCCGCCGCCAGCCGAGTGTTCTCCGGGGCCGCGCCGCCCGGGTAGGCGAAGCGACGTCGGGTGTAGGCGTAGGCGGTGCCGCTTCGTGGGTCGGCGAAGCCCAGCGAGCCGGCCGCACCGCTGTGGCCGAACGCGTCGTCCCCCAGGAACTCGTAGCGCACGCCCAACGAGGGCGGCGGCGAATTCGGCCCGAACCTCCTCGAATCCCGCCGCGACGCTCCCCGACACCGCCATCTCGCTCGACATGCTTCCCCCCATGATCTCGGACGTTCACCGAACGCCAACCCCGATGCACGCCAGCGAAATTCCGCCTCGCCGCATATCCGTCACCGCGAATTCGCGCCCGCCCGACGGCGACCCGCCCCATGGCATGCCATCCCTGCGACCCGCCCGAATCGACCGCATGCGCATCCGTCGCCCCCGACCTCCGCGGGGCTGGACTCCGGCTACCCGCAGTCGTATATTCGGTGACGAGTATTCGCACTCTCCCGGAGGCGGTCCATGGCTCGGCGCAAGATCGACAATCCGCTGGCGCTCGCCGTGCTGGTGACGGTCGCCGAGCAGCCGCGCCATCCGTACGAGATCGCCCAGCTGCTGCGCAGTCGGGGCAAGGAAAACAGCATCAAGATCAACTACGGCTCGCTGTACACCGTGGTCCGCAACCTGGAGAAGCACGGTCTGATCGCCGCCACCGGGGTCGACCGTGAGGGCCGCCGGCCGGAGCGCACCACCTATGCGGTGACCGAGGCCGGCGACGCCGAGATGCGCGAGTGGCTGAGCGAGCTGCTGTCCGTTCGGGTGCACGAGTTCCCGCGCTTCGAGGCCGCCCTGTCCCTGATGGGCGTGCTCAACCCGGACGAGGTGACCGACCTGCTCGGGCGTCGCGTCGAAGCCATCGACGCCCACGTCGCACGCGGGCGCGCCGAACTCGCGGAACTCACGAGCTTTCTGCCCAGGGTGTTCCTGATCGAGAACGAGTACGAACTGGCCATGGCCGAGGCCGAGGCGCGCTGGGTGCGCGGCCTGCTCGCCGAGATCGCGGACGACAGCCTCTCCGGTGTCACCGAGTGGCGCCACTTCAGCGCGACCGGCGAAACCCCGGCCCGCTGGGCCGACATGGACACCGCGGGCCAAGCAGTCCTACCCGGCGAACTCGGCGAACTCGGCGAAGTCGACGAGCCCACCGAATCCGCTGAACCCACCGAACAAGACCGGGGAGCCGGCACCGACGACCCCACCCGGTAAATCCACGACCCCGGACCGAAGAAAGGCCCCCGGGCGGTGCTCGAACACCGCTCCCGAGGGCCGGGAACCTCGCACCGAAACCCTGCGGCAACAGGGACCGGCACATATGAGGTGCACCAAACTCATCGTATCCCCGGTCCTCTTGTCGCAGGTCGGCGAGCCACGCGGCGTCGCCGTACCGAATGTCGACCGGAGGGATCCACTCCACCATGGAACACACCGCACGGACGGCGGCAACCGTCCACGACGGTCGCGCGCCCGGACACGCCGGACGCGCCGGCACCGGCGCGCCCGCGATCGAGGCGCACGATCTCGTCAAGACCTATCCGCTCAAGGGCAGCCCTCAGGGCGTCCGGGCGCTGGCCGGGCTGAGCCTGAGCGTCGCGCCCGGCACCGTCTTCGGCCTGCTCGGGCCCAACGGCGCGGGCAAGTCCACCACCGTCAAGATCCTCACCACGCTGGCCGCCGCCGACTCCGGTACGGCCCGGGTGGCCGGGCACGACGTGGCCCGGGACCCGGCCCGGGTCCGCCGGGCCATCGGCGTGGTCGCCCAGCGCTCCGGCGCCGACCCGGCCGCCACCGCTCGGGAGAATCTGATCCTGACCGGGCGCCTGTTCGGCCTGCGCGGTCGCGAGCCCGGCCGGCGCGCCGACCACCTGCTCGACCGCTTCGGCCTGGCCGAGGCCGGGCGCCGCCCGGTGCGCACCTACTCCGGCGGCATGCAGCGCCGGCTGGATGTGGCGCTGGGCCTGGTCCACCATCCCGAGGTGCTCTTCCTGGACGAGCCCACCACCGGCCTCGATCCCGAGGCCCGCGCCGACATGTGGGACGAGATCGGCAGCCTGGCCGGCGAGGGTCTGAGCATCCTGCTCACCACGCACTACCTCGACGAGGCCGACCGGCTCGCCGCGCGACTGGCCATCGTCGACCACGGCCGGGTGGTCGCCGAGGGCGCCCCCGAACAGCTCAAGTCCGGATTGCGCGGCGACGCGGTGCACGTGGACCTGCTCGACCCGGCCGAGCCCGCGGTGCGCGACGCGCTGGCCCGGGTGCCGAGCATCCGCGAGATCACCGTCGATGTCCGCGCGGTGCATGCCCGCGCGGACAACGGGGCCGCCGCGGTACCCGAAGTATTGGCGGCGCTCGACCACGCCGGCGCCCGGGTCGGCGCGGTCACGGTGGCCCGCCCCTCGCTCGACGACGTCTACCTGCGGCACGCCGGCCGCCGCTTCGACGCGGCGGACACGACGAATACGGCGAATACGACGAGTTCGACGGACGCGGCGGACGCGGCGGACGCACCCGATGGCGCCGATGCCGAGACCACCGCAGCCGACAACCTCCGTATCGACGCCGCCGAAGGAGAGACGCGATGACCACCACCGCCGCTGCCGGCGTCGCCACCACCGCAGACACCACGCACGTCCCGAGCGTCGGAGCTCGGCGCGAGACGATCACCCATACCTGGTACATGACCGACCGTCAGTTCCGGGTCTTCGTCCGTCAGCCCGCCTACCTGGTGATCACCCTGATCCAGCCGGTGATCTGGCTCTTCCTCTTCGGCCAACTCTTCCGCGACATCGCCGACCTGCCCGGCTTCGGCACCGGGTCCTACCTCGACTACCTGGTCCCGGGCGTGGTGGTGATGAACGCGGTGTCCGCCAACATGTGGGCCGGCATGGGCATCCTGGAGGAGATCGAGCGCGGCACCCTCAACCGCTTCCTGGTCACCCCGCTCCGGCGCAGTGCGCTCGTCAACGCGAATGTGGTGGCCCAGGGCTGCTCGACCGCGTTCCAGTCGCTGGTGATGATCGGCCTGGGCCGGCTGGCCGGCGCGCACTATCCGGGCGGGTTCGCCGGGGTTGCGGTGCTGATCGTGGTGTCCTCGGTACTGGGCACGGTGTTCGGCGCCTTCTCCAATGCGGTGGGCATGGTGGCCCGCGAACGCGAGACCGTGATCGCGCTGAACACGTTCCTGCTGCTGCCGCTCACGTTCATGTCGTCGGCGTTCATGCCGCCGTCCCGGATGCCGGATTGGATGCGGGCGATCGCGCGCTTCAACCCCCTCGACTGGGCGTTGACGGCGACCCGTTCGGCCATGCGCGCCGACCCCGACTGGGCCCTGGTCGCCGGACGCGGCGCGGCCCTGGTCGCGTTGGCGGCGTTCGCTGTGTGGTTGTCGATGCGCACGTTCCGCGGGTACCGGAAGTCGGTGTAACGCACCGGTTGCACGCCCCGGCTCGGTCCGCGGGTGGTCGGCGAGCGGGTGGCGGCCGGCGGAGTCGGGGTCGGCACACGCCGTGGGGTGGCCGGCGGCCACCCGCTAATCTCACCCGCATGATCAGCGCCGACACGCACATACGCGTCGCCCGCCCCTCGCGCGACCTGGCCGCCGCCGAACGCTTCTACGTCGAGGGCCTGGGGCTGGAAGTCCTGTGGCGCACCACCGAGCGCGTCTCCGGCGAGTGGGACCTGGTCATGGTCGGCATCCCGGGCGGCAGTTGGCACTTCGAGTTGACCATCGACCCGGAGAACCCGCTGCCGCCCACGCCCACGGCCGAGGACCTGTTCGTGCTCTACCTCGGCGCCCCGATCGACCCCGCACTGATCGACCGGCTGGTCGCGGCCGGCGGCACCCGAACCACCGCGCACAACCCGTACTGGGACGAATACGGCGTCACCGTCGTCGACCCCGACGGCTATCAGCTGGTGCTGTGCACCCGGACCTGGAACGTGTAGCGCGGGTCGTCGGCTCCGCGTCGGCTCAGGCCGGCTGCGTGCGGGCGGGCGCCGGCCGACCACCGGCGGCGAGGGCGCGGCCGAGCGGATAGGCCAGCGCGTTCGGCGGCAGCGGGCCGGGACGTCCGCTCAGGGTGACCTCGATCGTGCCGGGCAGCGCGTCCTGGTTCTCGGTCAGGCCCAGCCGGCGCAGCGTCTGCCGGGCGACCGCCTCGGCGCTGTCGTACAGCTCCACTCCGGCGGGCAGCGCGGCGGCGATCCGGTCGGCGACGAGCGGGTAGTGCGTACAGCCCAGGACCACGCCGGCGCAGTGTGCGGGGGTACGCCGCGCGGCATCGGCGATGGCGGTCTCGACGGCCGCCTCATCGGCCCGGTCGATCGCCTCGGCCAGGCCGGGGCAGGCCACCCGCTCCACGGTGCGCCCGGCGGCGAACTCCTCGATCAGCCGGGCCTGGTACGCACTGGCAGTGGTGGCGACGGTGGCCCACACCGCGAACGGGGCGCCCGATCCGGCGGCGGGCTTGATCGCCGGCACGGTGCCCACCACCGGCACGGCGGGCTCGCAGCGTGCGCGCAGGGCGTCCAGGGCGGTCACGGTCGCGGTGTTGCACGGCACCACAATGCCCTCGGCGCCGCGCTCGGCGGCCAGGTCCGCGGCGGCCAGCACGCGTCCGGTGATCACCGCCTCGCCACGGTCGCCCCACGGCATGTGGTCAGGGTCCATACACAGCAGCAGGTCGAGGTCGGGCCGCAACCGTCGCAGCCACCCCGCCGTCGGCAACAGTCCCGTCCCGGAATCGATCAACGCCACAAGCATGCCGTCCAACCTAGTCGCCCCGACCCACGCACCCGACGAGGGGCGCGTTCGTGGGCGTGGTGCCCCCGACACGGCCCGCTCGGTGAACGAGCCGGCATCCGACCACCGGCCGTCGGCAAGGCGCACTCCCGGGCCCGCGTCCGCCCGATCCCGACCACCGAGGCCACCCGCCACCGGCACCCTCGTTCACCGGCGACGTTCTGCGTGACGACGTCTACCCGCACCCGGGCGAGCGCCTGGTGGGCGGCGCCGGGGCGGGCTGCGGACGGCGTCGGCCCGGCCAGGTCCCGCCACAGGCAGCTCGTGCGGAGGGGTCGGTGGTGTGCCGTTTGCGGTGGGTGTCCTGCTCGCGTTCGGGGTCGCGGGTCCAGACGCCGTGCGGGCCGCGGAAGTCGGGGATGCCGGATCCGGTGGAGACGCCCGCCCCGGTGAGCGCTACGAGTCGGCGCACGCCGTGAGTCAAGGAGCCGCGTCGTCGAGGCCGGGGCGGACCGTGTTCACGGGTTGGCGCCCTCCTCCGCGAGGCGGGCGGTGAAGGCGTCCAGGTCGGTCACGAACCACGCCTGCCTGCCCCGGTTGCACTCGCGGACGAAGTCGGTCAGCGCCTCGCTCGCGGTGGTGTGCTCGGTGACGTCGCCCAGGATGGCCACCCCCATCCGGTAGTTGGCGAACTTCTGCAACACCTCGCCGGCCACGCCGGTGCGCAGCCGGAAGAAGTCCGGGTCCAGACGCGCCGTCGGCAGTACGACCCAGCTCGCGCCCCGGTACCCCGCCTCGCCGATCAGATCGAGCGCGTCGCGTACCGAGCGGATCGGCGTGCCCTCCGCCGCGCAGATCCACACCGAGGTGTCGTGCAGGCTTTCCATGGTGTCGGGCATGTCGAGCAACGTCCTTCCGAACTCCGATACGGCGGTCCCGTCTCGCGGCGACCGGGCTCCGAGTCTGGTCGGCGGGTCGGCCCACCGCATCCGAAATTCCGGCCGGCGGGCCGCGGCTCGGCCGGGAGCACCGGGCCGCGGTCTCGGGGTATTCGGGGTACGCGCTCGCCTGCCGAGGCGAATCGTCGCCCGTGGAGGCCGAGTTCTCCGTCGCGTCCGGCTGCCGCCGCCCGCGTCACCGGACCCGGAACACCGGCCCGCGCGCCGTGAACGGCAGCCGGGCACCGGCCGGGACCAAAAAGGCGTGTTCGCGCCGCACCCGCAGCACATCGCACTGCCCGTCGGTGACCACCAGGATCGGGCCGTCCGCGGGGAAGTCCGCGGCGCCCTCCAGGAGCCGGATCCCCGGCTGCAACACCGTGCCGCCGCGTCCGCGCACCCGCACCCTGTGCGCGATGTCCTCGACCGGCAGATAACCCGCGTCGTAGGCGGCGGCGTCGCAGTACACCACGCGCGCGGCCGGCACGTCCCGCGCGGTGGCGTACGACGCGATCGCGCCCAGTGCCTTGCCCAGCAGCACCGGATCCATCGAACCGGAGGTGTCCAGGACCACGCCGAACGTACACAGCCGGTCGACGTCCGAGGGCCGGATCCGACCGGGCCGCGGGATGTCGGGCGTGGACGCCTGGCGCCGGCTCGCTCGGGTGTAGCTGCGTACCGGCTCGGGGCGCCGCACGTACTCGTCGAACCAGCGGGCCAGTCGTACGTCCCATGCGGGCGGCGGCTGTTCGAGCGTGCGGATCTCCTCGATCAGCCCGGCGGGCAGCAGCCCGCGGCCGGGATCGTGGTAGGCCAGCCCGGTGGCGAGCGCCCGCCGATAGAACGCGTCCAGGTCGACGAACGAACCACCGGGCCCACCTGCCCCCGGCAGCGTCCCCGACCGCTCCCGTCGGCTCGACCGCCGGGCCGCGGCGGCCGGTTCGGAGAGCCACTCGCCCAGCATGTCGCCGTGCTCGCGCGAGCCGGGGGTACGCAGCTTGCGGGCCCGGCGCAGGTCGGTGGTCAGCGTGTCGTACACCGACTCGGCGGACAGGCCGGCCAGGCGGGCGTCGTACAGCAGCCCGTCCGGCAACACCCCGACGCCCATCTCCACCAGCCACCCGTTGATCACGTAGTCGCAGGCCACGTTGAACAGGTGCGCGTCCCGGTGCTCGCGCCGGCGGTCGTGCCGCAGCGCGGCGTGCAACATCTCGTGGGCGAGGACGAAGCGCCATTCCTCGACGCTCAGGCCGGCGTGCGGGTTGACGTAGATCTCGCCGTGCTCGGCGTTGACGGCGGCGATGGTGATGTCCCAGGAACGGGCCAGTTCGGCGTCGGCGACGACGGTGAGGCCGGCTGCGAGGGCGCCCAGGAGGGGGTAGGAGGAGACGAACCAGGACAGCGCCCGGTCCCAAGGGCCGTCGGCGCGGGCGGTTCGCCGGTTGCTCTCGCCGGCCGCGGAGTCGAGCGAGCCGGCGACCATGCGGACGAGGCCGCGGGCCAGCAGGGCGGACCAGTCCGGCGGCGGCGCGGCGCTCGCGGAGGGCGGGCTGCGCCACATGCAGGGCGAGTCGCCGTTGACACCGATGCGGCGCAGCGCCGGGGGGACGCCGTCACGGCGCCAGCGGTCGGTGAGTTCGCGCTCGTCGCCGACGGGCAGTTCGGGCAGGTCGTCCAGGGGCGTGCCGATGCCCAGGCCGGCGGCGAAGTGGTGTACCGCGACGCAGCACGCGGTGCCGTACGCGGCGTCGATCTCGGCCGCCGGATCGCCCAGGCCGACCTCGGCGAGGTTGTCCGGATCCAGGTGCCCCATGGCCAGGTGCAGCAGCAGGTGGGTATAGGCGCGGGACCACGCGGCGGGCGGCACGTAGCGGTGCCGATCTACCACGAGGAGGCCGCGGTTGGTGACGTAGCCGAGCGCGCCGGGGGCCTGGTTGGCGTGGGCGTGTCTCGCCGATTCGCCGACGTGGTCCAGTGGCGGGACGCAGGCCAGCTTCCAACCGGCGTTCTGCGCCTTCAGGGCTCGTTGCGCCTGGTCGACCTCGGGTTTGCGGGCGCGGCGCGCGGACATCGGCCCGGCCGCTCAGC
The DNA here is from genome assembly GCF_055557415.1 of Embleya sp. L77. NCBI lineage: Bacteria > Bacillati > Actinomycetota > Actinomycetes > Kitasatosporales > Streptomycetaceae > Embleya > Embleya sp. L77. The sequence continues at coordinate 6,655,342 of NZ_CM145709.1, read as the reverse complement.
GCCGCGCGCCGACCAGGCGCGGCAGGTCGCGGGCGGTCTCGACGAGGAACCACGCGGGCAGCGGGGCGGCGCCGGTGTCGTCCTCGGCGATCACGAGTTGGGCCATCTCCAGCGAGATCTCGGCGAGTTCGACCAGGAGGGCCTTGGCGCGGAAGGCGAAGTCGCGCAGCGCGGGCGAGACGTGCCGACGGTCTGCGGGCAGGTCCTTGGCCAGCCGCGCACGGAAGCTCTCCACCAGGAAGAACAGCAGATCGCGGTCGGCGGGCGCGGCCGGCCAGCGGGCGTCCCCCTTGACGATGGCATCCAGGCCGTACGCGTTGCGCACGGTCTTGAGGAAGCCCAGGAACGCGGCGGCGTGGGTGGGGGTGAGCGTGCCGTGTGCCAGCAGCCGGACGTGCTCGTCGGTGACGTCCGAGCCGAAGGAGTACAGCCCGTCGGAGAGCATGTGCCACGCGCGCGGCGTGGAGAACGCCTCCTCGGTCTTGGGCGGCGCACTCCACAGGTGGTCCGGCCGGGCCCGCACATGGTCCAGGATCCACGGGTGGATGCCGTTCTCGGCGGCCCAGGTCAGCCAGTCGTCGACCGAGGCACGCAAATGTATGTGCACCAGGCGATTGATCAGCGCCGAGGACATCGGCCGAGCCAGCGCGTTGTCGCTCGCCCGGTTGCCCGCGCCGATCACCACGGAGCCGGCCGGCAGCGTGTAGGAGCCGATCCGGCGGTCCAGGATCAGCGAGTAGAACGCCTTCTGCACATCCGGCGACGCGGCGTTGAGTTCGTCGAGGAACAGGCAATACGGCTCGTCCCGGGCGATCTGCTCGGGCGGACAGAACCGACTGCGTCCGTCCACGATCTGCGGTACGCCGATCAGGTCCTCGGGAGCCAACTGGGTGCCGAGCAACGACACACACTCCAACCCGAGCGATCGGGCGAAATCCCGAACCAACGAGGACTTCCCGATCCCGGGCGCCCCCCATACGAAAACCGGCCGCACCAGCGCGGTATGCAACAAGACCTCGGGCAAGAGAGCGGGCGTAATCGTATGCGCGGCCTGCACGGCAACCTTTCCTGAAAGCACGGAAGTCCCGGCAGAACACCACCGCGAGAACAGCGGCAACCGCCCCCCGAATACTGCCCCCCAACCCCAAACCTGTCGCCCGATTTTCCCGCCCGGCGACGCCCCGGGACGACCGAATCAGGCCACGGGACGAATGCGCGGCGGACGTCTCGGCGGACCGGCCGGAGAAGTCCTCCTCGGTGACGGGTTCGACAGCACGGCCGCCGGATCCCGCAGAACTCGTCGCGGCTCGCGGGATCCCCCGGGCCGAGTCACTTCACGGGATCATTTGATCGAGAAATCTCACTCCGTGCCGTGCAATCCCACAACCGGATCGCCAAGGGTTCTCCGGATTCGCCCGCGCCCCCTCGGCGTCCCCCGTCGTACCTGCTCCGCCCGTACCGCCACTCACGCACACCCCCATCGCCCCGCGCCGCACCCTGCTCGCCGCCGCCCACGCCCGGCCCGTCCCCTCGCTCGGCCGCCCCGGACTCCCGCACCAAGTTTGTGCTGCAAACCTGTTTGCAGGCGCCTTCCCAACCCGTAGAGTCTGTGACACAAACCAGTTTGGGGAGGGTCACGATGGATCGTAAGAGCCTCGAATCGGCGGCGGCGGACTACTCGTACCTCAGAGGTCTGCTCTCGGTCCCGGCGGGCGTCCTGATCATCGTCGCCGGGCTGACGAACCTGAGGTGGGAGCCGCTGGACCATGCCTGGGTCACCTGGGCCGCCGGGGCACTGGTGGTCGTGGCCGGGGCGGTGTACCTGTGGGTGACCCGCTACTACGCCGAGAACTACGGTCGGATCACCCCGTCGGGCCGAGACCGCACCAGGGCCGCGATCGTCACCGCCGCGGGCGCGGCCCTGGTGGCCGGCGCGGTGACCCTGGACTGGCGGGTCGTCCTGCCGGTCAGCACCACCACCGCCGCGTTCGCGTCGGTGATGTACGTCTCCTACGCCGTCGGCATGCGGCCGAGGCCGCATCATGTGGCCATCTGGGGCACCGTCGGGGCGGCCGGTCTATTGCCGATCTGGGGGGATGTGGGGGCGACGGGCAAGATCAATGGAGGTCTTATGCTCGTCGGCGTGGCAACGATAGTGACGGGGGGCCTCGATCATGCGGCGCTCCAGCGCGCCTTTGGTCCCGCCCATGGTCCCGAACTCGGCGGCAACGATGGCGGCGCCTAGCGACGGGCCGATCCTCGATCGGCTGATCCACGAACCGGGCCGGCTGGCCATCATGACGGTGCTGTCCACCGTGGAGTCCGCCGACTTCGTGTTCCTGCAGCGCGCAACCGGACTGACCAAGGGCAACCTCTCCAGCCACCTGACCAGACTGGCCGAGGCCGAACTAATCACGATCGAGAAGCGGTTCGTACACCGGAAGCCCAACACGAACGTCGCGCTGACCGCGACCGGCCGGGAGCGCATCGGCCGACATTGGGACCGGTTGGACAGCCTGCGCAACTTCTCGGCGCAATCCCCCTCGGAGTAGCCCGACTTCGACGCGCACCCGGCCGTCACCCCCTACCCGAACGCCGCTCCACATCCCGACCCGACCCACCGCGCAGCATGGCATCGCATCGCATCGCATCCGGACCACGACCCGCTGCCGCCCCGCCCGTGACCCGCCCGACGTTCGGCGCGGTCCGGCCCGGCCCGGTGTTCAGGCCCCAGGGGCGTCCGCCAGGTACGGCGGGGCCGGCTCGTATTGGATGTAGCGGCGTACCGCGCGGGCGTGTTCGACCCCGTGCAGGCGTCCGACCAGCCACAGCGCCATGTCGATACCGGCGGACACGCCCTGGCTGGTGACCAGATTGCCGTCCACGACGTAGCGGGCGTCGCGGACCACGGTGATGTCGCCGCGTGCCGCGAGGGCGTCCTCGAACGTGTGATGGGTGGCCACCCGGCGCCCCCGCGCGGGGCCGGCCTCGTGCAGCAGCAGCGCCCCGGTACACACGCTCGTCACCCACGCGGCGTCCCTCGCGGTACGTGCGATCCACCCGATCAACGCCTCGTGGTCCACCTCGGTCCGAGTCCCGACGCCGCCCGGCACCAACAGCACGTCCAGGCGCGGATGGTCGGCGAAGGTGTGCTCGGGTATCAAGCGCAATCCCTTGGCACAGCGCACCGGTTCGGTGCCGGCCGCGATCGTGGTGACGGTGTCCGCGCCCTCGCGCAACATCGCGGACGCGGTGAACACCTCCCAGGGTCCGACCAGATCGAGTTCTTCGAGTCCATCGAACGCCAACAGCCCGTAGGTGGTCACAACGTCTCCCTCATCGATGCAGTGAATACAGACGACACGGATGGCGACGCGCTGTGCGAGTCCACCACCCCGGTCCGCCGCGCCGGCATCGAGCATCGACACCCGCCGGCGTTGGCGAACACCTCGTAGGGACCGACCGGATCCAACGACTGGAACCGGTCGAAGGCGGCGAAAACGACCTCGCGCTCTCTCACCCCTCCAGCGTCGCGCACGCCGATCGTGGCGTCCACGACACGCATCCCACGAATTACGCCATCGCCTCACCGCAGGCGGAGTCGTCACACCTGGTTACTCCGCGACGTCCCCCGCCATCCCGGCGCCATCTCCGTCCCCTCCGCCCGCATCCGTCTGCGGTCACGCAGGGTCACTCCAGCGCGGTCAGTGCCCGCGCGCCCGCAAGACCCGTCGGACCGCCTCGGCGACCGTGTCGCCGTCGGGCGTCGCGGGCAGTTCCAGCGGCTCGGCCCAGCGCACCGCGGCCGGCTCCACCGGGCCGTACACGTGCGGGAACAGGTCGCCGCCCCGCGAAGGTTCCCAGCGCAGCGTCGATCCCAGCGCACCCGGGTCCACCGCGACCAGGGTCAACGCATCACGGCCGGCGAAGTGGCGACGCGCCGTCTCGGCCACCTGCGTCTGCGTGGACAGGTGCACGTACCCGTCCACCAGGTCGATTCCGGCCCCTTCGAACACCCCGCGCCGCACCGCGGTCGCCCATTCGTCGGTGCCCACCAGCTTGTAGACGGTCTCGTCGCTCATCCCTCGACCCTAAGACAGGCACCACCGACCCGCCTTACCCCGCCGGGCCGCCGGATCCGTCCGGCCGGCCCTCAGGAGCGTTCGACCCACGTCTCGTGCAGATGCCGCCACCGCAGCCCGTGCCCCGCCGACGCATCCCGCTCGAACACCACCGTCGCGGCCCGCACATCGCCGCCGCCGTCCGCGCGCACCTGCACCTCGCGGTACGACGCCACCACCAACTCGCTCGCCGAGGCCACCACGCGCACGTCCTCGATGCCGATCCGCAAGCCCGGCAACACACCCCGTGCCCCGTCGACCATCGCAAGCACCTCGGGTCGGGACAGCGTGCCGCCGCCGGGCTCGACCAGGGTGAAGTCCGGTGCGTGCGCAAGCGCGAATCCGGCCGAATCTCCGCCGGCGCCGGTGAGCAGGCCCTCGATCAGCACATGCAGCCGGACGATCTCCGCCCGACACGCGACCGCATCGTCCTCCACAGCCCCCGCCTCCGTCACCGACATCCCACTCCCCTGTCGAACCTGTCGCCGTCGTACCAGTAGAACCCGTAGAACCCGTGGAACCGCCGGGCAGGACACCCGTCGCACCCTCGCCACCCGACACGCCGCACGCCGCACGCCGCACGCCGCACGCCGCACGCAAACGTATCCGTCCCGGTGGCCACACTCCCGTCCCGCCAGGCACCAACCCGCCTCGACACCGCGCCCGGTCCCGTTCGTCGCCAGCCCCCACACCCGCCTCCCGAGCCGCCCCGCATCGAACCCCCGCCATCGCCATGGATTACCGCGCCCATGCGCCGACGTTGTCCCCCGCAACGCACAAGATCGGACCCGGCCGCCCACCGCGATGAGCGCCCCGACCTCGGGAGACCCAGCGATGACCATCCACCCCAGCCCGGACGACCTGGATCCGGACGCCGTCGGCCGGCACCTCGACAGCGAGGCCGAGCTGCACGCCCCGTTCCTGGAGCAGGCCGCCGCGCGCCTGCGCGACCTCGCGCTGTACGGCGATCGCACGCTCGCCCGGGTGGACCGCATTCTCGACCTAAGCGGCGGCCCGGGCATCGCCTCCTGCCTGCTCGCCCGCTACTTCCCCAGCGCCGACGTGGTCACCGGCGCGCCCAGCCCGATCCTGCTGGCCCGAGCCGGCGCCCGAGCCCGGCGCGAGGGCCTGGGCCACCGGGTCCGCACTCACCGGGTCGACCTGCCCACCGACCTGGACGCGCTGGGCAGCGCCGACCTGATCTGGGCCGGCGACGTGGTGCACCACCTGGGCGACCAACAGGCCGCGCTGGACGCCCTGGCCCGGGTGTTGCGCCCCGGCGGGGTGATCGCGGTCGCCGAACGCGGCCTGGCCCCGCGTTTCCTGCCCCGCGACATCGGCATCGGCCGGCCCGGACTCCAGGCCAGGCTGGACGCCGCGCACGAGGACTGGTTCGCCGAATTGCGTGCGGCGCTGCCCGGTGCCCGCGCCCAGGTCGAGGACTGGCCGGCCATGCTGGCCCGCGCGGGCCTGGTCCCCACCGGTTCGCACTCGTTCCTGATCGACCTGCCGTCGCCGCTGGACGCCGCGCCGCGCGAACACCTGTACGCCGAACTGAAGCACCGCCGGGCCCTGTTGGCCGACCGCCTCGACGAGCAGGACCTGGCCACCGTGGACGCCCTGCTCGACACCGACGCCGACACCGGCATCCTGTGGCGCCCGGACGCCTTCTACCTCGCCGCCACCACGATCCACACCGCCCGCGCCTGCACCCGAAGGTGACCCACGCCGCCGCCCCACCGCCCACCCGAACCCCGGGCCCGCATCGACCCACGACCAACCCCACGACCCGGCCGACGCACGACGAACGACGCCCGACGAACGACCGACCACGGACACCCGAACGGGCGGCGTGGGCGGGGCTACGACCGGCACCGAGCCGATCGTGTCCCCGCCCCCGCCGCCCGCCCGTTCACCGCGCGTCAGACGTCTCCCCGACCGCAACCGCCGCCCGGCCGTCCACCCCGCCCGAAGCGCCACCCGAGCCCGCGCCCGCGCCCGACCCCGGACCGGCTCCCGAACCCACGTCCTCCACCGCAGCATCACCGTTCGCGACCGGCACACCCCGCAGGAACCGGGCGCAGTACGCCGCCGCGACCACCATCACCACCGCCGCCCCGATCGCCGCCGCGCTCATCCCGTCGCAGAACGCCTCCCGAGCCGAATGCACCAGCGCCCGTCCGGAGTCTTCCGGCAGGTGCGCCGCGACCGCCTGCGCGCCGCCGAGCGTCTCCCGGGCCGGGCCGCTCGGCGCGGTGTCCGTCATCGCGCGGTGGTAGACCGCATCGCCGATCGTGCCGAGCAGCGCCATGCCCAGCGCACCGCCCAGTTCGCTCCCCGACTCCAACACCGCGGAGGCGGACGCGGCACGATCGGGCGGTGCGACGCCCATCGCCATCTCGGTCACCTGGGTCATCACGGCGACCACGCCCGCCGCATAGACCGCCGACCCGCCGAGCAGCAGCCCCAACGAGGAGTCCGGCCGGGCTCCGGCCAGTACCGTGAAGCCGCCCGCGCCCAGCACGAACCCGCCGCACATCACCCACACCCGATCCATCCGCCGGGCCAGCACGGTGGCCACCGGAGTGGCCACCGCCACCGCTCCGGAGGGCACCAGACTCCACAGCGCGGCCCGCAACGGGCTCATCCCGAGCACCGATTGCAGATACTGCGTCGTGAAGATGGCGAAGCCGACGATCGCGAACATCGACAACACGTTGGCCACCACCGACCCGCCGAACGCCCGCATGCGCAGCAGTTCCAGGTCCAACAGCGGGTGCGCGGCGGTGAGTTGGCGACGCACGAACAGGGCGCCGACGATCAGCCCGAAGCCGATACTCAGCACCGGCAGGGTGGCCGCGCCGGACCGGGCGATCTCCTTGATCCCGTACACCACCGGCAGCAGCGTGCCCAGCGACAACACCGCGCCGATCAGGTCGAACGGCCCCTGGGCGAGGCCCCGATGGCGCGGCACGAACACCGGGACCAGGAACAGCAGGATCGCCATCGCCGGCACGTTGATCAGGAAGATCGAGCCCCACCAGAAGTGTTCGACGAGCAGGCCGGACAGGATCGGCCCGAGCGAGATGCCGCTGGTCATCACGGCGGTCCAGAGCGCGATCGCGGTTCCGCGCTGTTTGGGGTCGGCGAACATGGTGCGGATCAACGCGAGGGTGGACGGCATCAGCGCCGCGCCGCCCACGCCCAACAGCGCCCGGGCCGCGATCAACGTCTCCGCGTTGTGCGCGTACGCCGCCACCAGCGACGCACCGCCGAACAGCGCCGCGCCCACCAGCAGCAGGCGGCGCCGGCCGATCCGGTCGCCGAGCGCGCCCATCACGATCAGCAGGCCGGAGAGCACGAATCCGTACATGTCCAGGATCCACAACTGCTGCGTACCGGTGGGCTCCAACGCGCGGCCGATGAACGGCACCGCGAAGTAGAGCACCGACACGTCCATGCTCACCAGCAGCAGGGGCAGCAGCAGAACGGCCAGCCCGACCCACTCCCGCCGCCCCGCCAACGGCACCGACCCGGGCCGCTCGGATGTCTCGATGGTCGTCACTGGAACTCTCCCCCGCTGATGCACCTGTACGGCGTACGCCGCTCGACGCGTACAGAGTAAACACGGTCGACCGATCGATGCAACGGCGCTTCAACAGCGATGGATAAAGGCTTAACCAACTAGTGCACCGAACCAGTGCACTAGCCACCGAGGCGCTACGTGCCCTATAGTGCACCGAGCGCCGCCCTAGTGCGCCGCTCGATCGCCCCGACCGCCCCGGAGGCCCGGATGCCCCACCCCACGACACCGGCGACACCGGCAACGCCGACCGCCCCCGCCTCCCCGGCCACCCCCTCGGCCCGGATCGCCGCCGAACTGCGCCGCCGGATCGAGAGCGGCGAGTTGCGGCCCGGCGACCGGGTCCCCTCCACCCGGGCGATCACCGCCGAGTGGGGCGTGGCGATGGCCACCGCGACCAAGGTCCTGACCGCACTGCGCGAGGCCGGCCTGGTCCGTGCCGAACGCGGCATCGGCACCGTCGTCGCCGACCGCCCGGATCGCGCCGACCGCCCGGGCCGTCCGCGTCCGCGCGCCGCGCCCATCGCCGTACCGCCCGTGCACCCCCCGCGCACCGACGCCGAACTCACCCGCGAGCGCGTCGTATCGGCGGCCGTGGCGATCGCCGACGAACGCGGCCTGGCCGCGGTGTCGATGCGCCAGATCGCCGCCGAACTGGGCGTGGCCGCGATGAGCCTGTACCGGCACGTGCCCGGCAAGGAGGACCTGCTCGCGGCGATGGCCGACAGTGTGTTCGCCGAACAGCCCGTCCCGTCCCACGAGCGGGTGGGCTGGCGGGCCCGGCTGGAGACCTCGGCCCGGTTGCAATGGGGGATGTACCGCAGGCATCCGTGGCTGGCCCAGGTCATGTCGATGACCCGCCCGCTGCCGACCGTGCGCGGCATGGCGCATGTGGAGTGGGCGATGGCCGAGTTCGCCGGGCTACCGCCGAGGACGATGATGCACATCGCGGTGACGATGTTGAACTACGTACGCGGTACCGCCGTCAACATCGCGGCCGAATTCGAGGCCGAGCGTGCCACCGGCATCTCCAGCGAGGAGTGGATGCAGGCGCAGGACGAGACGATGGACCTGATCCTGCGCAGCGGCAACTTCCCGATGTACGCCGCCGCGCTGAACGAGCCGGGGCTGGAGTTGGATCTCGATTCGCTGTTCGGCTTCGGGCTCGATCGCCTGCTGGACGGCATCGCCCTGCTGGTGCCCCCAACCGAGCGGGCCCCGACCGAGCGAGCGGCCCCGACCGGGTGAGCGAGCCGCGCCCGGACGGCGGGACGTCGACCACCGCTCACCCGCGCGGCAGGGTCACCAATCCCAGGAAGAACTCGTCGATGCCGCGCACCGCCGCCAGGAACGACTCCAACTCCACCGGCTTGGTCACGAACGCGTTGGCGTGCAGGTCGTAGCTGCGCCGTACGTCGTCGGGCGCGGCCGACGTGGTCAGCACCACCACCGGGATCGTCCGCCACCGCTCGTCGGCCTTCATCGCCGACAACAACTCGCGGCCGTCCATCCGAGGCATGTTCAGGTCCAGGATCACCAGGTCCGGCCGTGGGTGGGTGCGCAGCCACTCCAGGGCCTCCATGCCGTCCGCGGCCCGGCACAACGTGTGCCCCCCGTCCCGATCGAGCAGCGCCTCCTCGATCATCAACGCGTCGCCCGGGTCGTCCTCCACCAGCAACACCGTCAGCATCCCGGTCGTCGTGGTCCGGCTCATCGCACTCACCCTCGGTCACGGCCCCGACCGACCCGCGCCCCGGACCGGCATCACTCGGCGAATTCGGCGCGCTCTCACCACCGACCCACGCCCGAAGGCTAACGCCTCCCCCGCGTCGCACAGGAGCGCGCACCGAACCCACCGCCACATTCCTTGACGCCGCCCACGACATGGCCCATCGTGGTGCGCCGGCCACACACGGCAACCAGGGGGAGTACGCCATGCGGATGAACACGGTCGAGAAAATCGTCGTCGCCAGCCCCCTCCGCCGGGCCCCGCAGATCTGGTACGAGACGCCGTTGCTGCTGCGCCTGGGCGGCCGGCTCGACCCCGGTGCACACGCCCTGGAGATCGGCTGCGGCACCGGCCGGGGCATCGAGCTGATCCTGAACCGGTTCGGCGCGGCCCGGGTGGACGGCATCGACCTGGACTCCGCATCGCTCGCCAGGGCCCGGCGGCGCTGGCACGGCAACAGCCGGGTGGCGCTGGTCGAGTGTTCGGCCACCGACCTGCGGGCCGGCATCGGCGCGGCGGATGCGAGCTACGACGCGGTCTTCGACTTCGCGATCGTGCACCACATCACCGACTGGCGGGCGTGCCTGGCCGAGGTCGGGCGGGTGTTGCGCCCCGGCGGTCGGTTCTACTTCTCCGAGATGACCGCTCGCGCGCTGGCCCGGCCCAGCCTCGCGTTCCTGTTCGACCACCCCACCGAAGACCGGTTCGACGACCGGGACTTCCTCGACGAACTCCCCCGGCACGGGCTCGACGTGATCGGCAGCAAGTCCCTGCTCGGCGACTACTTCTTCGGCGTGGCCCGCCGCCGCTGAGTGGCCGACCCACCGCCGACGGCGAGCTAGGCTTTTCCGGCCATGCACACACCACACCCCACCTTCACGAGTTTCGTCGCGGTCGGTGACTCCTTCACCGAGGGCATGTCCGATCTCGCCGCCGACGGCAGCTACCGCGGCTGGGCCGATCTGCTCGCGGACCGCCTGTCCCTGGACACGCCGACCCTGCGCTACGCCAATCTCGCCGTGCGCGGGAAGTTGATCCGGCAGATCGCCGACGAACAGGTCGACACCGCCGTCGCGCTCGACGGCGACCTGATCACCCTGGCCGGCGGCCTGAACGACGTGCTGCGTCCGCGCTGCGATGTCGGCGCGGTATGCGCGGTGTTCGAACAGGCCGCCGCCAAGCTCGCCGCCGGCGGCGCGCATCTGGTGCTGTTCCGCAGCACCGACCCCACCCGCCGACTGCGCTCCTCGGCCCGACTGATGCCCCGGATCGAGCAGTTGGTCGCCTTCGTGGACGCCGTCGCCGCGCGGCACGACGCCACCGTCGTCGACCTGTTCACCGCCCGCGTGTTCGACGACCCCCGGATGTGGGCCGACGACCGTCTGCATCTGTCCACCGAGGGCCACCGCCGGGTCGCCGAGGCCACCGCACAGGCCCTGGGCCTGCCCGCCGAGTACGACTGGCGCGCGCCGCTGCCCGCCGCCGCGCCGCAGGTCTGGACGGATCGCCGACGCGCCGACGTGCGCTGGGCCAGGACCCATCTGGGCCCGTGGCTCGCCCGCCGGGCCACCGGTCGTTCCTCCGGCGACGGCCGACCGCCCAAGCGCGCCGACCTCACCCCGTGGCGCTGAACGCGTGCCGGCCGGGCACACCAGGCACAAGAGATGCACCCCGGGGGAACCGCCGACGCCTCGCACAGGTTAGGTTTACCTAACTGGCACGGCAGCAGTCGCACGGCACCAGTCGCACAGTGCAGGTGAGGAGAACCTCCATGGCGGAACGCCCGGTACGCAAGACCCGCAAACTGATCGAACTCCAGGTGCGCAGCAGCGAGCGGGTCGGCCCGCATCTCGTCCGGATCGTCGCCGGCGGCGACGGATACCGACACTTCACCGACAACGGCTACACCGACGCCTACGTCAAGGTGCTCTTCCCGGTGCCCGGGGTGACCTACCCCGAGCCGTTCGACATGGAGGTCATCCGTGCCGAACTCCCGCGCGAGGACTGGCCGCGCACCCGTACCTACACGGTGCGCGCGAACAACCCGAACACCGGTGAACTGACCATCGACTTCGTCCACCACGGCGACGAGGGCCTGGCCGGCCCGTGGGCGGCGAACGCCCGCCCCGGCGACACGCTGCGCCTGCTCGGCCCCGGCGGCGCCTACGCGCCCGACCCCGAGGCGGACTGGCACCTGTTCATCGGCGACGAGAGCGCGTACCCCGCGATCAGCGCCTCGCTGGAGCGGCTCCCCGCCGCGGCCAAGGCGATCGCGCTCCTGGAGGTGGGCACCGCCGCCGAGGCCCCGACCGGCACGCCGCCGGCCACCCACCCCGAGCTGGATCTCGACCTCACCTGGATCACCCGCGACGCGGGCCCCGGTCTGCTCGAAGCGCTGCGCACGCTCGACTTCCCCTCCGGTCGGGTGCACGCGTTCGTGCACGGCGAGGCCGGCGTGGTCAAGGAGCTGCGCCGACACCTGGTCGACGAGCGCGGGGTCGACCGCGCCGACATCTCCTTCTCCGGCTACTGGCGCAAGGGCCGCGACGAGGACGGCTTCCAGGCGGACAAGGCCGCCGAGAAGGCCGCGGAACGCGCCGCCGAACAGCGCGCCTGACCCACGCCCGACGGTCGGCGGCCCGGGATCCGGCAACGGTCCCGGGCCGCCTGGCGGAGTGCCCGCGACCGTTCACCCCTCCGGCTGCCGACAATTGCGGCAAACCCCCGGAATGGTCCACGCCACCCGGGTGAAAGCGTGCGTCGGGCACTACCGCGAGCGACGAAGCCGGCACAGGGTGGGGCGCATGAGACGTCCACCACACGCCCTCCTCGCCATCGCGACCGCCCTGACCCTGACCGCGGCCGGCGCAGCCGGCGCGCACGCGAGCGACGCCCGGCCCGCTCCCGGCGCACCCGGCATCGGCGACCCGCTGCTGCCGCTGAGCGGCAACGGCGGTTACCGCGCCGACCATTACACGTTGGACTTCGACTGGCAGGCGCCCGGCACGGCGTTCCCGGCGACCACCACCATGCAGGCCACCGCCACCCAGGCGCTGTCCCGGTTCGACCTGGACTTCGCGGGCAACACACTCGGCCGCGTCACGGTCGACGGGAAGCCGGCGACCGCCACCCGCGAGGGTGACGAGCTGGTGATCACCCCGGCTCGGCCGCTGCGCAAGGGGCGCTCGTTCACGGTGCGGGTCGAGTACACCGCCGATCCCACCCAGCAGCGGCACCGCGACGACGCCATCGAGACGTTCGGCTGGATCCCCACACCCGACGGCACGGTGATCTACCCGCAGCCCGACGGCGCCAAGATGATCTTCCCGAGCAACGACCATCCCAGCCTGCGCACCCGAACGACGGTCAACATCACCGCCGCCGACGACCTGGTCGCACTGTCCAACGGCACCCTCACCCACAAGCGTCGGGCCGCACCGGGCCGCACCCGCTGGACCTACGACAGCCGGCAGCCCGTGGCCGGCCAGCTCTTCCAGCTGGCCGTCGGCAAGTACACGCTGATCGACGGCGGGGCCGCCGACGGCACCCGGCTGCGCGACGCGGTCCCGCCGGACCTGGTCGACCGGGTCGAGCAGTACCGCTCGCTGACGCCCCGTCACCTGGCCTGGGTGGAGAGCAGGCTCGGTCCCTATCCGTTCGACAGCTACGGGCTGCTCGTGGCGGACACCGACCTCGGCGTCGCGCTGGAGACCCAGTCGTTGTCCCTGATCCCGAAGGCCGACCTGCTCGGCGACAGGATCAATGCCGAACGCAACATGGTGCACGAACTCGTCCACCAGTGGACCGGCGACAGCGTGGCCATGGAGCGCTGGTCCGACCTGTGGCTGAGCGAGGGGCACGCCCGCTACTACGAGCGGGTCTACAGCGAGGAGAACGGTGGCGCCAACATGGAGGCGCTGATGCGCGAGGCCTACCGGCAGCACGACATCTGGCGCCGTGACACCGGCGCGCCGGCCGAGCCCACCGAGCCCAATCTGTTCAAGCGCATGCGCTACGACGGCTCGGCGCTGGTCTTCTACGCGCTGCGTGCCGAGGTCGGCGCGGACACCTTCGCCCGGATCGAACGCGCCTGGACCACCCGCTACCGAGGCCGCACCGCGGGCACGGCCGACTACATCGAACTCGCGTCCGAGGTCGCCCACCGCGACCTGGCCCCGTTCCTGAACCCGTGGGTGTACGGCGCCCACACGCCGCCGATGCCCGGTCACCCCGACTGGACCGTCGACCCGGCCTGACCCCGACCCGATCCGCTGAGGCGGCGGTCGGCGACGGGCCGGCCGCCGCGTCGGCATGTCGGGCCACATGCGGCGTCGAGCGGAACGGGTCGGGGGCAAAGCGGCTTGGCGTGCCGCACGTCCCGTGATAGAAACTGGAACGAACGTCCCACTTTATGTTTCTATCGACGGGAACTCCCGTGCGCAACCCCTACCGAGACATCTTCACCGCGCCCGGCGCCAAGGGATTCTCGGCGGCCGGCTTCATCGCCCGCATGCCCATCTCGATGACCGGCATCGGCATCGTCACCATGCTCTCCGAACTGCGCGGCGAGTACGGCCTCGCCGGCGCCGTGGCCGCCACGTTCGCGCTGGCCACCGCACTGATCGCACCGCAGATCTCCCGCCTCGTGGACCGCTACGGCCAGAGCCGGGTGCTCGTCCCGGCCACCGCCGTCAGCGTCCTGGCGATGGGCGTGCTGCTGCTCTGCGCCCGCTACGAAGCCCCGGACTGGACCCTGTTCGCGTGCGCGGTGCCCGCCGGCTGCATGCCCAGCATGGGCGCCATGGTCCGCTCCCGCTGGCTGGTCCTGTATCGGGGTTCGCCGCACCTGCACACCGCGTTCTCGTTCGAGTCCGTGGTGGACGAACTGTGCTTCATCCTCGGCCCGATCATCGCCGTGCAGCTCTCGGTCGCGGCGTTCCCCGAGGCCGGCCCGCTGGCCGCGATCGTCTTCTTCACCATCGGCGTGCTGCTGTTCACCGTGCAGCGCGGCACCGAGCCCCCGCCGCACCCGCGCGTCGCCGGCAAGACCACGTCGGTGATGCGCATCCGGGGCCTCCAGGTGCTCGTGGTCACCCTGGTCGCGATCGGCGCGATCTTCGGCACCGTGGACGTGGTCACCATCGCGTTCGCCGAGGAGCACGGCCAACGCGGCTCCGCGAGCTTCGTGCTGGCCACCTACGCGGCCGGCTCCTGCCTGGCCGGGATCGCCTTCGGCGCCTTCAAGTTCGCCGCCCCGCTGCCCCGGATGTTGCTGATCAGCGTCGGCTGCACCGCCGTCACCATCCTGCCGCTGCTGCTGGTCGGCAGCCTGCCCGCGCTCGCGGCCGCCGTGTTCGTCGCGGGCATGTCGATCTCGCCGACCATGATCGTGACCGTCAGCCTGGTCGAGCGCCTGGTCCCGCCCACCCGACTGACCGAGGGGATGACCTGGACCACCACCGGGATCGGCATCGGCGTCGCGGCCGGCTCCTCGCTGTCCGGCATGGTGGTCGACCACTTCGGGGCTCGGGCGGGCTTCGGCGTCGCCGCCGGCGCGGCCCTGCTCGCCGCGTCCGCGGCCCTCGGTGGATACCGTGTGCTGCGCCGCACCGCCCCGCGCGCGAGCGGGACCACCGTCGCGCACAGCGGCTCGTTGCCCAGTGCCACCCTCATACGAGAAGGTGAATCCCACTGATCGAGGAAGCCGTCGACGGCCGCCGAGCCAAGGGCGAACGCCGCCGTCGGGCGCTGATCGAGGCCACCTTGCGCGTGGTCGAGCGCGACGGTGCGGCCGGGGTCAGCCATCGCACCGTCTCGCGTGAGGCGGGCCTGCCGACCAGCGCCTCCACGTACTACTTCGCCGGGGTCGACGACCTGCTCACCGCGGCACTCACGTCGTGCATGACCGCGGACGCGATCCACGTGCGCTCGATCGCCGTCGCCCCCGGCGACACCCGGCGCGCGCTGGCCGAACACCTGAACCACATCTGCACCTCGCCCGGCCTGCTGGTCGCCGAGTACGAGCTGTTCCTGCTCGCCGCCCGGCGACCGGAGCTGCGCGAGTCCACCGATCACTGGATGGCCGCGGTCACCGACTTCGCGCTGCGCTTCACCACCGACCCGGTCCGGGTCCGGGTCTTCGTCGGCGCCCTGGACGGCCTGCTCATCCAGGCCCTGCTCACCGACGCGCCGCCGAGCACCGACGAGTGGGAGGCGATGATCCGCGACCTGCTGCCCGGCCCGTGCCTGGCACCATCGCCGCCGGAGCACACCGGGTAGGCGGGACGCGCGTCCGTTGGGCCAGAATCGGGTCATGTCCCGACGCACCCCACGCCCCCGCTCCGAGGCCGTCGTCACCGCCGGCTCCCCGTGCCCGTGCGGCCTGCCCGACACCTACGGCGCCTGCTGCGGCGCCCGGCACGCCGGCTCCCCCGCGCCCACCGCCGAGGCGCTGATGCGCTCGCGCTACAGCGCGTTCGCCGTACACGACACGGCCTACCTGCTGCGCACCTGGCATCCCGACACCCGGCCGGAGCGGCTCGACCCGGACGAGCACACCCGGTGGCTGGGCCTGGAGGTGCTCGCGAGCACCGGCGGCGGACCGTTCCACCAGGAGGGCACCGTCGAGTTCATCGCGACCTACCGCGAGCGCGGGCACCGGGACACGCTGCGCGAACACAGCCGGTTCGTCCGCCACGACGGCGCCTGGGTGTACGTCGGACCGCTGCCCCGCTGATGCCTCAGGCGCCGATCAGCCGGCTCTCGATCCGCACCGCCGGAGACAGGTCGCGCAGCCGCTTGGTCAGGTCCTCGCCCGCCTCGTGCAGGGCATCCGGCGTCATCGGCGCCAGCCGCTCCAACAGGAACAGCGCCTCGGTGGTGTCCTCGGTGATCCGGGTGCGCACACACTGACGCCAGTTCCACCGGCGACAGGTGACGCCCTCGTCGTCGCACCACACCACCTCGCCCGGCGCGGGATGGTCGATCGCGGGCACCCCGGCCTCCAGGATCTCGAACGGCTCGGTGCCCTCGGCCCGGAGCAGGCGGGCCGCGCCGCGGTAGCGGGACAGGTCCTCGCCGCCGATCGGGAGCACGTGGCGCACCGAGACCGCGTTGTACAGGTCGACCAGGCGGTTCACCTCGGGCAGCCCGCCGCGCCGCATCAGCGCCTCCACCGAGCAGCGGGTGCGCTGCGGCTTGGCGCCGAAGGCCCGGTACGCCTCCCGCCACGCGATGACGTTCGGGTGCTCCTCGGGCGGGGTCGCGGGCAGCGACAGGGTCGCCTCGGCCAGTGCGGCGCGGGAGCCGTCGTCGCTCGGGCCGCCCGGCAGACCGGTGGCGACCAGGGCCAGGACGACCGCGTCCGGGCGCAGCGCGTGCACGGCCGGGTCGATGGTGATGGTCGTGAGCACGTTCGGGTTCTCCTCCGCGGGCGGTCGGGCCGATCGGGCCTTGGTCCACTACAGTGAACCACATGGAGCAGAATAATGACCCGTTGGCCAATCCCGGTCAACCCGCGGTCAGCCGCGCGATCGCGGCCAACGTCCGCGCCGCCCGCACCGCGCGCGGCTGGTCCCTGGAGGCGCTCGCGACCCGCAGCGGCCTGAGCAAGGGCGCGCTCGTGGGTGTCGAGCAGGGCCGGGGCAACCCGGGCGTGCTCACCCTGGCCCGGATCGCCGACGCACTCGGCCTGCCGCTGACCGGCCTGGTCGACCGGGCCCCCGCGCCGCTCGTCGAGGTCGTTCCGGCAGGCGCCGGCACCCGGTTGTGGCAGGGCGAACACGGCGGCCACGGCGACCTGTTGATCGGCAGCGATCCGCCGGTGTCGGCCGAGCTGTGGCGCTGGACGCTGGCTCCCGGCGACGCGCACGTCAGCGCGGCGCACGGCGCGGGCGTGCGGGAACTGGTCACCGTCCTGGACGGCGTCCTCACCCTGGAGGTGGCCGGCGAGCACGTCGACGTCGCCGCCGGCGGATGTGCGCGTTTCGCGGCCGACCGGGCCCACACCTACCGCAACGACGGCGCGGACACCGCCCGGTTCGTCGGCGTCGTACTCCTGCCCGGCCGACCGGACCTCGGCTGAGCACACCGCCGCCGCGGCAACCGGCCGCCGACCGGCCGCCGTGCTACAGCTCGGCCGTACCCCACTCGGTGACGACCAGTTCGTCGCCGACCGCCACCTTGCCGGGGCGCAGCACGGCGAACTTGCCGCCGAAGGCCACCCCGCCCTGCGGTGCGCGCCGGTAGCCGGCGAAGGTGCGCAGCGGTTCGGGGCCCGCCCTGGTGCCGGTGTCCTGGTCCACCAGGGTCACCGCGCAGCGGATCGCGAGCTTGGCGTAGCCGAGTTCGGCCTCGCCGACCGTGCATCGGCGGACCCGGTCCTCGGTGTGCGGGTCGGCCCAGCCGTCGACCACGACGTTCGGCCGGAAACGGGCCATCGGCAGCGGCGCCGCGCGGCGCTCGCCGAGACGTGCGTTCAGCAGGTCGAGCGAGGTGCGCGAGAGCACGTGCAGCGGCGAGCTGTCGGCGTAGCCGGCGGTACCCGGGATCGCGCCGTCGGTCACCCGCTCGTGCTCCGGCGGCACCCGCACCAGTCGGCTGTCCGCACCGAGTGCCTGCGACAGCCAGTGCGCGGCCGCGTCGCCCTGGTCGATGCCCCGGAAGGGTTTGCCGAACAGCTGCACGTCGCGCCGGGGGCCGCCGGTGTCCACGTCGATCGTCACCGGGGCGGCGCCGGGTCGGTGCAGCGTCAGACGTTCGCCGCCGGCATCGATCTTCGGGCGGATCGGCGCCAGTTGCGGATCGCGGCGCTGGGTGCGGAAGACGCCGTCCGCGTCGACCACCATGAAGGCACGATCGTGGGCGAGCCCGGCGGGGGTCAGCAGGGCCCGATCGCACGGCGTGCCGGCGCAGCCCTTGATCGGATAGCAGATCAGTTCGACGACTGTGGCCATTGCGCGACCCTATCGACGGCCATCCCGCTCGGCCCCGCCGACCACCCGGCGACCGGCGCCGCGCCCGCCTCGCCGCGTCGCGCCGGCCGCCCGTGCCTCCCGCCCGAGAGCCCGGCGCGACGCGACACGACACGACGGCGCGGGGGCGCACTCGGCCGCTCGTGCGAGACGACGACACCACGCAACGACGCGACGGCCCGGGGCGTTCAAGCCGCTCACGCCTCCGCCGGGTGCAGTTCCTTCCAGACCCGCTGTGCGAACACCGTCTCGCCCGCGTGGCGATCGGCGTCGGCGGCGGTGGCGAGCCAGCCGACGATCTCGCCCGGGATGTCGGGGGTGGCCGCGGTGAAGTTGGCCTGGAGGTGGCCGCTGGATCCGCGCGCCTTCTGCGACTCGGTGAGCACGAAGCCGGGGTCGACGTTGAACGCGCGCAGCCCGCGCTCGCGATACTCGGCGTGCAGTACGCCGGCGACCCGCCCGAACGCGGCCTTGGACGCGGCGTAGGCGACGCCCCAGCCGCCCGCGCCGGCCGGGCCGGGCGGGTCGAGTCGGGCCGAGCCCGAGGTCATGTTCACCACGTGGCTGCGCGGGTGTTCGAGCAGGTGCGGCAACAGCCGCTGGATCAGCACGAGTTGGTGCAAGTAGTTGCCCACGAGCAGGTTCTGTGCGGCTTCGATCGGCAGGTCGAGGATCCGGTCCATCGCACCGGGCCCCTGGTAAATGGCGTTGTTGAAGAGCAGGTCGACCCGGCCCCAGGTGGCCAGGGCCGTGTCGCAGGCGTCGAGGATGGAGCGCCGGTCCATCAGGTCCATCCGGATCGGCAGTGCACGCCGCCCCAGCGCCTCGATCTCGCCGGCGGTGGTCTCCAGGCTGCCGGGGATCGCGAACGGCGTCGGGTCCGCCGTGGAGGAGGTGGGCCCGCCGCGACCCTCGCCCTCGTGCACGGTGCGGGCGGTGAGCACCACGTCGTAGCCGGCGCGGGCCAGGGCGATGGCTCCGCAACGGCCGATACCGCGACTGGCGCCGGTAACGAGGGCAACGGGAGTGTGGTGAGGCATGCGCCGACCATGCCGGATTACCTTGACAGAATCCAGTAATTCTTCGGGGGAACTCCGCCCGGTCCACCCCCGACAGCCCGCGGCCCGGGCGGCCGGGATGCGTTCGTTCGGCTACGCGAGCGACCTGATCGCACCGCACCTACTGGAGGGCGCGGGCACCACCGTGGTCAAGTCCATGCGCGACCTGCCCGCCCCGATCACCGGCCCGATCACGGCCACCGGCATGCGCGGCCGCCGGGCGCCGGGCGGTGCCTAGGCCCCGTCCGCCGCCTCGGCCTCGTCCGAGGCCGCGACGCGCGTGACCACCTCGATCGCCCGGGCGGCCGGTACGCCCAGGGCCACCAGCGAGGCGACCGCCTGATCCACCGCGGTCACCCGCACGTCCGCGTTCACCGCCTGGAGCAGCGCCACACACATCCCCTCCAGCGCGAGCGCCAGCACCGGCGCGGGCAGGTGGTCGGCGAACACTCCGGAGCGCTGACCCGCGGTGATCAGTTCGATCGAGCGGTCCCGCACGGGGGCCAGCATCGCCGGGATCCCGCCGTCGCCCAGATTGCGCTGGGCGAAGCTGATCAGCAGCCGATACCGGTCGCCGCCGCGCCAGGCGGCGAGGTCGAAGCGGGCCACCGCCTCCTCGGGTGAGTCCCCGTCCCGCATCGCGCCCTCGACCGCGCCCAGGATGTCCCGCCGCGCCTCCTCGGCCAGCCCGGCGACCAGCGCCTCACGGCTGGGGAAGTGCCCGTAGACGGTGCGCCGCACCACGCCCGCCGCCCGCGCGATGTCGTCCATCGACGCGTCCGCGTCCCGGATCAGTTCGGTCCGGGCCACCGCCAGGATGCGCTCCCGGTTGGACTGCGCGTGGCGCCGGCGCGGCGGCGCGGCGGCGCCCGTCTCCGCATGGCCGGCCGCGGCCGGAGCCTGCCGGGCTCCCGGTTTCGTCTGCATCGCGCGTTCCTTCCTGGGGTGACCTGGAGCCTGCCAGAAATCGGCTCCCGACGGCACCGACACCCGGGCCGCGTCGGCGAATGACCCGATTCGCACCGACTCGTTCCAGCTTATTTGCACAGCCTTGTGCAATCAACTAAGTTGCACATCGTTGTGCAACTATCGCGGCTGCGCCGGCCGCCTGCTCCGAAAGGCGTTCCGATGTCCGTATTCGCCACCACGCCGGTCGATCGCATGGACCGGCCGTACCCCCGCCGCTGGTGGGCCCTGGGCGTGCTCTGCCTGAGCCTGCTGATCATCGTCATGGCCAACACGTCGCTGATCGTGGCCGCGCCCGACATGACCCGCGACCTGGGCCTGACCGGCCGCGACCTGCAATGGGTGATCGACGCCTACACCGTTCCGTACGCGGCGCTGATGCTGGTGCTGGGCGCGATCGGCGACAAGTACAGCCGGCGCGGTGCGCTGATCACCGGCCTGCTGGTCTTCGCGGCGGGCTCGATCGGCGGTTCACTGGTGCACTCCACCTCGGGCGTGATCATCGCCCGCGCGGTGATGGGTCTGGGCGCCGCGGTGATCATGCCCGCGACGTTGTCCCTGCTGGTCGCGTCCTTCCCGCGCGACGAGCGGGCCAAGGCGATCACCGCGTGGACGGCGACCTCGGGCCTGGCGATCGCGCTCGGCCCGCTGCTCGCGGGCCGGCTGCTGGAGAGCCACGCGTGGGGTTCCACGTTCCTGATCAACGTGCCGGTCGCGCTGATCGCGGTGGTCGCCGCACTGTTCGTGGTGCCGCCGTCCAAGGCGCACGACTACGGCCGGCTCGACCTGGTCGGCGGCGCGCTGTCGATCGCGACGCTGGGCTCGCTGGTCTACGCGATCATCGAGGGCCCGCACTTCGGCTGGGGCACCGGTCCGGTGACCGCGCTGGTCGTCTTCGTCCTCGGCCTGGCCTCGTTCATCGCCTGGGAACTGCGGCACCCGCGCCCGATCTTCGACCTGCGCAAGTTCAACGAGCGGGTGTTCTCCGGCTCGATGCTCGCCGTGCTGCTGTTCTTCCTGGGCACCTTCGGTGCGATCTACTTCCTCACCCAGCACCTGCAGTTCGTGCTCGGCTACACCCCGCTGGAGACCGGCGTGCGACTGCTGCCGCTGGCCGGCGCGGTGTGCCTGGGCGCGATCGCCACCGGGCGGCTCACCCCGTGGCTGGGCATGCGGGTGACGGTGACCACCGGCATGGCGCTGGGCACGATCGGCGTGCTGTTGATGACGCGCATCTCGGACGGCTCCGGCTACGGCGACTTCCTGGCCCCGCTGCTGCTGCTCGGCGTCGCGATCGGGCTGAGCGTGTCGCCGTGCACGGAGGCGATCATGGGCTCGTTCCCGGAGAACGAACTGGGCGCGGGCGGCGGTGTCAACGACACCGCGGTCGAGTTGGGCGGCGCACTGGGCATCGCGATCCTGGGCTCGGTGCTGGCCACCTCGTACGAGTCGGAGCTGACCAAGGCCGTCGACGGCAAGCTGCCGCCGGCCGCGATGGACGCGGCCAAGGACTCGATCGGCGGCGCGCTCGCCGCGGCCGAGCAGGTCGGCCACGTCGCCGGCCCGCAGCAGGCACACGCGCTGGTCCAGGCCGCCGACCACGCGTTCGCCCAGGCGGTCGCGCACACCAGCCTGGTCGGCGGGATCGTGCTCGCGGTGGGCACGATCCTGGTCGGCCTGATCCTGCCGAACCGCGCCCGCACCCAGGCGGCGCGCGCGGACGTGACGGGCGCGGACACGCCGGAGAAGGAGAAGGAGTCGGTGGGCTGAGCCACCGGTACGGCGCCGGGGCGGTCGACGCGAGGTCGACCGCCCCGGCGGCTGCCCGGGCCCCGACCGCGGGCTCCTCGGCCGGGTCAGCCCCCGGGCAGCGTCCGTACCGCGCGTCCCACCCACGCCTCGAAGCGTTGCCACTCGACGACTTCCTCGCGCGTCTGCGGCTCCGGCCAGTCGAGCAGCGCGTCGCCGGCGTCGAGCAGATCCCAGTAGGGGTGGTGGTCGTCGGTCCGGCCGGACGCCTTCGCATACGCGGGCAGGAAGTCCTCGGCCACGGCCACCCCGTGGCTCAGCGCGAGATTGAGCCGGAACCGCGCCAGGTCGATGCCGCGCGGACCGACGCACCCGGTGGTCCAGTCCACCACACCGGCGATCCGCTCGCCCAGCCACAGGAGTTGCTCGGCGTGGAAGTCCCGGTGGATGAAACCGGGTGCCGCGTACGGGGGTTGCTCGGCCAGCGCGGCGAACATGCGCTGCCACACGTGCGGGCGCGTGGTCCAGGTGGGCACGGCCCGCGCACCGTCGACCGCCGGGTCGTAGTAGGGCGCGTACTCCACCGGGTCGGCACCGGTCGGGTCCACCGCGTGGATGGCCGCCAGCAACTCGGCGGCGCACGACAGCAGTACGGCCGGATCGGCGGGCGGCTCGGGCGTGCCGGGAAGGCGCGAGGTCAGCAGCGCCGGGGTCGGGCCGTCGAGTCGGGCCGCGATCAGCTCCGGTGCGGGGACGGCGGTGTCGGCGAGCAGCCCCAGGACCCGGGCCTCCCGCTCCGGCCGGTACCACGGATCGACGGCAAGCCGATCGGCGTCGTGGAAGACCCGCAGGACCAGGTCGCCGACGACGTAGAGCCGGTTGGCGCCTTCGCCCATGGGCTCGATCGGGACGTCGCCGACGATGTCGCGCAGCCAGGCGAGGGTCTCGTCGTTCGGCATGGGGACGGGCACGGACGGGGCTCCTGTTCGTCGGGGGTCGCTCCGCGTGCGACCGAGCCGCGGTGTCGCCGCCTCGGCCACCACGTGGCGATCCGAGGCCAAGCCTGCCAGGAACGCCGCCGACGCTCGAACCGCACACCCTCGACCACGATCCCGCCGCTGCTCGGCGGCGTGCTCGGGCACGCCGCGACCGGCGGTGACATTCGGCGTCGCGGCGCCCACCCGGCCGCCGCCGGCCCTGCGCCGACCCTGGTCCGACGACGCGACCCGAGTCCCGAACGGCCCTCGGCGTAACGCCCGTCACCGATCGTTGGCAGGATCTGGTGCCGCCGGACTATGTGTTCGAACAGTGGCGTGCATGGGGGATCGGGTGAGTGGGATGGACTGGCTTCCGTTTTTGCGGACGTGGAGCGAGGAGTGGATCGACGCACTGGAGCCGGAGGAGGTGGAGGTCTTCCCGCAGTCGGCGCGGGCGGCGGGCTGGCTCGGGTTCGCGCCGGCCGGCGAGGAGCGCATCCGCGCGCTGGAGGAGCGGTTGGCACAGCCGCTGCCACCGTCGTACCGCTCGTTCCTGGCGGTCAGCGACGGGTGGCGCAACGTCGGCGAGTTCATCTACGCGTTGGGCTCGACCGAACAGGTCGGCCGGTTCCACGAGTTGTCCCCCCAGTGGTGCCGGATTCTGCTCGGTCTGGAGGAGGACGAGCACTTCCGCGCCGTCTTCCGCCGCGCGGTGCAGATCTCGCTGGAGGGGGACGCCGCGGTGCTGCTGCTGGATCCGGGCGAGGTGGACGCCGACGGGGAGTGGACGGCGTACTTCCATGCCTCGTGGACCGGTGACGCGCCGCGGCGCTACGCCGGGTTCGCCGCGTTGATGCGCAACGAGTACCGCTCGTTCCACCGGCTGCGCAAGCCGGACAACGCGACGTCCCGGGCGTGGGAGGCGCGGATCGAGGAGGCCAGGGTGGCGTGCCTGGCGGGCGCGGTGGACGAGCCGCTCGCGGTGTTCGAGGAGGGAAGTGCGTTCGGCCGGTTTCGGGCGGAGCTGCTGCGCTTCCAACTGCACGCGCTGCTCGGCGGGTCGGTGGAGGCGAAACGGGCCTTCGCCACGATCGTGCGCGGCGAGCAGGACGATCCGGCCCGACGCGTGTTGATCGGCCGCGAACTGGTGCCGGCCTTCGGCGCGTTGGACCGCGGCGAGCGGCGGCCGGCCCTGGCGCGGAGCATCTTCGAGCGCGAACTGGACGAGCTGCGCGAGCGGTTCGACGGCGCGGCGCGCAACGATGGCGGCCCGAAGGGCCCGTGGGCGGACGTGCTCGCGCAGGCGCGCGCGTCGGCCGAGTCCGGTGCGGGGGACGCGGCGTGGCGCACGGTGCTGGCCGGGCTGGTGCATTGGCAGCCGCTCGGGCCGGATCACATCGCGCCGGTCGCGCTGCTCGGCGACCCGGCCCTGGGCCCGCTGTGCACTCCGGAACGGGGTCGCGAACTGCTCGGCATCGCGCGAGCGGGCCGCTGACCGAGGGCGGGCGGGAGCGGGCGGAGGCGCAGCAGGGCATCCGCGTTCCGCGGGGAGCCGCCGCCCCGCCCCGCTCCCGCGCGTGCGTCGCCGACCCGCCCCGCGTGGGTGAGTCGTCGGCCCGGCCCCTCGGGTGAGCCGTCGGCCCGCTGCGCCGAACCGGCGGGCGGCGGGCCGACGGAGAGCGCTGATCCGCCGACCGGGCGGCCTCCTACCGACTGGGCCCGAGCCCCGACCGGCCCTACGCGGAGAGCGCGCCCGGATCTGGGATCACACAGGCCGCGGCGACCTCGTCCAGGGAGAGACCCAGTTCGAGGGCGAGCGCGGCGATCGTGAAGAACGCGGGCGTGGGAGCGCGGCCGGTCTCGATCTTGCGCAGCGTTTCCGGGGACAGACCCGCCGCGATGGCGACGTGGCCGATGCTGCGCTCGCCGCGTGCGCCGCGCAACAACGCGCCGAGATGCAGGCCGCGCTCGCGCTCCAGCGGGGTCAGTGGGGTTCGTACCATGCTCGTGATACTAATACCGGTATAAGAATTGGTCCAGGAGGGGACGTCGTGGTCGAGATCAAAACCCGAGCCGAAATCGCCGCGATGCGCGAGGCCGGCCGGATCGTGGCGAACGCTCTGGAGGCGACCCGCAAGGTCGCCGCCGTCGGCGTGTCGCTCAAGGAGCTGGACGAGGTCGCGCACGCCGTGCTGCGCGAGGCGGGAGCCACGTCCCCGTTCCTGGGCTACAAGCCGTCGTTCGCGCCGGTGCCGTTTCCGGGCGTGATCTGCGCGTCGGTCAACGACGTGGTGGTGCACGGCATCCCGACGGACTACCGGCTGCGCGACGGCGACCTGCTGAGCGTGGACTTCGGCGCGACGCTGCACGGCTGGACCGGCGACGCCGCGATCACCTTCACCGTGGGCACCCCGCGGCCGCGCGACACCGACCTGATCGCCGCGACCCGGCGCGCGCTGGAGGCGGGCATCGCGGCGGCCGTGCCGGGCGGGCGCCTGGGCGACATCTCCGCCGCGATCGGCGCGGCCGCCCGCGACGCCGGCTATGGCATGCCGCAGGACCTCGGCGGCCACGGCATCGGCCGCACGATGCACGAGGACCCGCACGTACGCAACGAGGGCCGCCCGGGTCGAGGCATGCTGCTGCGCCCGGGGCTGACCCTGGCCCTGGAGCCGATGCTGATCGCCGGCGGCAAGGACCGCTGCTTCACCGCCAAGGACGGCTGGACCATCCACAGCGCCGACGGCTCCCGAGCCGCCCACTTCGAACACACCATCGCCATCACCGAGCAAGGCCCCCGAATCCTCACCCTCCCGTAGCCACGGCCCGCCCCGAGCCGGCGGCGAGCCCTGGCAGTCGTGTTCGGGACGGTCGGGGACCTACCCCACCCGCACCGGGCGTCCCTCCCGGCGGGACACCACGCACGCCTCGGCGACGGCCTGGGCCGCGAGGGCGTCCGGGCCGGGGCACGGGCTGGGGATTCGGCCCGCGGCCATGGCGACGAACGCGGCGAGTTCCGCGCGGTACGCGTCGCCGAATCGGGTCAGGAAGTCGCCCTCGGTGACGCCGCCGCACGCGTGCGTACCGTGTGTGCCCGCCAGTTCGAGGCGTACGTCGTATCCCGGCTCGTGCTGCCGACCCGCGTGCGCGGTGCCGAGGGTGCCGTCGGCGAGGCGGAAGAGCACCGCCGACACGTCCACGTCCTCGTGTTCGCGGAACACCGCCGCGCCCCGGTTCGCGCCGATCGCGGTCACCTCGACGATCGGCACGCCGGTGACCCACGGCACGATGTCGAAGTCGTGGATGTGCGTGTCCCGGTAGATGCCGCCCGAGGTCGGCACGAACTCGGGCGGCGGCGGCCGGCGGTCCACGCTCACCGCGTGCACCCTGGTCAGCGTGCCGAGCGTGCCCGCGCGCACCGCCGCCCGAGCCGCGAGGTACATCGGGTCGAACCGGCGTTGGAAGCCCACCTGGAGCTCCGCGCCGCGGGCCTGCACGTACTCGACGACCTCACGCGCGATCTTCGGGTCGAGCGCGATCGGCTTCTCGCACAGGATCGGCAACCGCGCGTCCGCCGCCCGGCGCAACAGCTCCACGTGCACCGCCGTCGGCGCCGCGATCACGACCGCGTCGATCCCGCCGTACAGCTCGGGCACCCGCGCCGCCTCGACTCCGGCCTGCGCGGCGAACGCCTCGGCCCGCCCGTGGTCCGCGTCCGCGACCACGACCCGCTCGACCGCCTCCATCCCACTCAGCGCCCGTGCGTGAAACGCCCCGATCCGCCCGACCCCAAGCACGCCGACCCGCATCGCTCCCCTTTCCGACATCCGCTTCCCTCGACCATCCCACCGGCCCGCCCGCACCCGACCACCGGCCCCGTCGCCGTTTCCGCCGCGGCAGGCACTTCGCCCGCCGCAACGCCCGCCGCAGCGCCTGCCCCGGAGCCATCGCAACACCCACCGCACAGCCCTCGGCAGACCCACCGAAGCGTCCCCGAACGAGTGGTCCCCGACAGGGCCGACCGAGTGGTGCCCTCGAACACACCCACCACCGTGCACGAATAGGTCACGGAGAGCGGGTAGTCGTGGCCCAATGACGATCTCCCGACGTTCGCTGTTCCGCACCGCACCGATCGCACTCGCCCTGATGGCCGTGCCCGCCGCCCGGAACGCCTCCGCCGCCGGATCCGGTCACGGCAACGACGCCGGCGCGTTCGCGGGTACCGCCGGCGGTCCCAGCCCCGACCCGAACGCCGTTCCGCTCCCGGGCCAACCGCCGCTCCCGGTCACCGTCCCGGCCGGCATCGGCCCTCGCTGGGAAGCCGAAATCCCGGCCGAGACCACCCAGTTGTTGCTGGTCGTCGGCGAACACCCGGACTGCGACCGCGCCATGGCCTCGTTCTGGACCCGCCAATCGAGCGGTTGGCACATCGAGTGCACACACCCCGCGCGCAACGGCCGGCTCGGCTGGACGCCCGACCACCGCGAGGGCGACCTCCGCTCGCCGATCGGCGTCTTCACCCTCACCGACGCCGGCGGCCTGCGCCCTGACCCCGGCACCAGGCTCTCCTACGACCGGTCCGACGGCTTCGTCATCGAGGGCACCGGGCTCGCCGGCGAACCGCTCGCCGGCACCTTCGACCACGTGATCGCGATCGACTACAACCGGATTCGCGGTACCTCGCCCCTGGACCCGACCCGCCCGCGCGGCGACGAGTTCGGCGGTGGCATCTGGCTGCACATCGACCACGACGGCCCCACCCACGGCTGCGTGACGCTGCCGCAGGAGGCGCTGCCCGAGCTGCTGCGCGCACTGGATCCGGCGGCTCACCCGATCGTGGTCATGGGCGACGCGGCGACTCTGGCCCTGGGCGGCCCCGCTTCCTGATGTCGGACAGGACTCTTACCCTGTGCGGGTGACCTCCGCCAAGCTCCGTCCGCTGCCCGCCGAAGTGGCCGTCCTCCTGGATCAACTCACGCCCTGTCCGCGCCTGGTCGAACATCTGCGCATCGTGCACGACGTCGCCTACCGGCTCTGCGACTGGGTCGCGGCGAACCACCCGGGCCTGGCCTTCGACCGCGACGCGGTGCTGTTCGGCGCCGCCACCCACGACATCGGCAAGACCCTGCATCCGGCGGAGCTGGCCGGGCCAGGTTCGTGCCACGAGCAGGCCGGCTACGACCTGCTGACCGCCCAGGGTGTACCGCCCGCCCGGGCCCGCTTCGCCCGCACGCACGCAGCGTGGGATCCGAACGATCCGGACGAACTGCTCGTGAGCCTGGCCGACAAGGCCTGGAAGGGCAAGCGGGTCGCGGAGCTGGAACAGGCCCTGGTCACGCTGCTCGCGACCGCCTCCGGACGACCGGAGTGGGAAACCTTCCAGGCCCTGGACGACTTCCTGACCACGATCGACACGGACACGCTGCTGTTCTGATCACCGCGAGATCCTGCGACGACCCGGGCGTCGGCCCCGCGACGACCTCCGGCAGCAACCGCCGCCACCGTGCCGCCGCCACCGACCACGTCCACGGTTGCTCAGCGCGGCAACCTGCGCCACAGCCGCCGCGGCATCACCCGCATGCCCGCGAACACCGGTTGCAGCACGGCGGGCACCCACACCTCGCCCTTGCCGCGCAACAGCGCCCGGATCGTCGCGTCGGCCACCTGGTCCGGGGTGCTGGACAGCGGTGCGGGCGACATGCCCTCGGTCATCCGACCCACCACGAAACCGGGCCGGACCAGCAGCAGGCGCACCCCGCTGCCCGCGAGCGCATCGGCCAGGCCGCTCGCGAAGCCGTCCAGACCGGCCTTGGCCGAGCCGTACACGTAGTTCGCGCGCCGCACCCGTACGCCCGCCACCGACGAGAACACGATCAACCGGCCGTGCCCCTGCGCGCGCAGCACCGTGGCCAGGTGGGTCAGGATGCTCACGTGCGCCGTGTAGTCGGTGTGCACGACGGCGACCGCGTGGGCCGCGTCCAGTTCGGCCCGGCGCTGATCACCGAGGATGCCGAACGCGGTGACCACGATGTCCAGCGGCCCGTGCCGGGCGATCACCTCGTCCAGCATCGGCCGATGCCCGGCCAGGTCGTCGGCGTCGAACTCGACCCGATCCACGTGCCGGGCGCCGGCCTTGCGCAGCAGCGCCTCCTCGTCGTCGAGGTCGTAGCTGCGGCGCGCCGCCAGCACGATGGTGCGCGCCCCGCGCGCGGCCAGCCGCTCGGCGACCGCCAACCCGATCTCACTGCGGCCCCCGAGGACCAATACGGTTCCACTCACCCGCACAGTCTGCCGGATCCGACCGGTGGCCCCGCTCCCCACGATCCGCCCGGACTCAATAGCCTTGCGTCCGTGACGGTGAACACGAACGCGGATGCCTCAGCCGGGACCACCACGGCGGGTACGAACGCGAACCCCGACAAGGACGCGGACGAGCGGCCGATCGTGCTGCGCGCACCGGACACCGTCGAGCAGGCGGTCGAGCCGGTGCACACGATCCTGGCCGAGCTGGTCCTGGGCGGCGCCGCACTCGGCTGGGTCGCCCCGCCCCCGCGTGCCGAGGTGGCCGCGCTGCTCACCGACCTGGCCGCGGCCCAGCGCGCCGGCAACGCGTCGGTGCGGTTCGCGTACGCGGGCGAGGAACTGCTCGGCTTCGGCTACTGGCGCCGCTACACCCGGCCCACCCATCGCCCGAATGCCGACCTGGAGAAGCTCGCGGTGGCCCCGTCTGCGCACGGTCGCGGCATCGGCCGCTTGCTCACCACGGCGCTGATCGAGGACGCGCGCGCCGAAGCGATCGAGATCCTCACCCTCGACGCCCGCGGGGACAACGCGAACGCACTGCACCTGTACCGCTCGCTCGGTTTCGTCGAGTACGGCCGGCTGCACGACTTCGTGGCGGTCGGCTCGGCCCGCTACGACAAGGTCTTCTGTTCCATCGATCTACGCACACCCACCGCGTGACCGGGTGGCGCGGGTCCGCGGGCCGGCGATGGCGCGGTGCAAGGGCCGGGGCCGGCTCGGACGTCGATCGGAGCCGGTCGAACGGTTCGGCGCCGGGCGGCCTGGAATCACTGCGTGCGGATCCGCGGTCGGCCGCGTGGGTGGACGGGTTGGCCGACTTCGCAACCGGCGTCGAGGTGGTCCTGCCCGCGGACGACGACCTGGTCGCGACCCTCTTGGACCTGTCCGTCCCGCACGAGGACTTCAACGAACTCGTCGCGACCCGGGCGGCACTGCTCGCCGATCCGGAGCTGCGCGAGGTGTTCGAACGGGCCGTCCGGGCACTGATCGCGGGCATCGGCACGGTCGAGCAGCACCTGGAAGTCCCGCCGCCGCCGGCCGCCTGGGGTCCGGTCGGGCGCTGGTTCCACGTGTACGTGTTCATCGCGGCGCGCCCGTTCGTGCTGGCCTACCATCGCTCCCTCGGCATCCCCGACGAGGTCTCCCGCCGCACGCTCGCCGATCTCGGCCGGCATGTCGCGGTGCACCGGCGCCGGCTCGGCATCGGAGGGTTGTTCGCACTGCACTGGCCCAAACTGCACTTTCGCGGTGAGCTCTATCAGCTGGGCCGGCTGCAATTCCAACGCTCGTTCGTGCTGCAACGGGCCGCCACGAGCGCTGCCGAACGGGGCCTGTCGTACCGACCGCAGGATCCCGCGCTCGCGCTGCACATCCCGGACTTCCACGGCCCGCTGACCCCGGCGGCCTGCGACGAATCGCTGCGTCTGGCCCGCGAGTTCTTCCCGCGGCACTACCCGACCGAGCGCTACCGACTCGCGGTGTGCGGCTCGTGGCTGCTGGATCCGCAACTGCGCGAATACCTGCCGGAGCACTCCAACATCATCCGTTTCCAGCGCCGCTTCCATCTGTACGCCGAGTCGGACGACCGAAGCCCCGACGACGCCGCTCCGATCGGCTTCGTCTTCGGCGACCCCGACCTGCCCCTCGCGTCCCTCCCCCGCGACACCACCCTCCAACGCGCCATCGGCGACCACATCCGCGCCGGCCGACACTGGCACGTGCACACCGGCTGGTTCGAACTCTGACCCGAGCACCGAACCCCCCGGTCGACCACGAACCCCGCCGGGCACACGACGAGTTCGCACGGTCCGTCGTGGGCTCGTCGTGCCGCTTCCGGGCTCACCCGCAAAGCCCGGGGGCAGGCGGGGAAATTCGCCGGCGGGAAGGCGCCCGGCGGGTGAGGATGGCGGGGTGACGAACGATCTTCGGCGCCGGTTCGCGGCGTATACGTGGGAGCCGGTCACGGTCGGCGCGTCCGGAGCCGATGTGCATCGGCTGCGTCGGCACGGTGAGGAGTTCTACCTCAAGATCGGCACGCCGAGCGCGCATCCGGATTCCGGGTTCCATCTCTCCGCCGAGGTGGCCCGCGGCCTGTGGGCGGCCGAGCACGGGATCCCCG
Source organism: Embleya sp. L77 (assembly GCF_055557415.1). Classification (NCBI taxonomy): domain Bacteria; kingdom Bacillati; phylum Actinomycetota; class Actinomycetes; order Kitasatosporales; family Streptomycetaceae; genus Embleya; species Embleya sp. L77. The sequence continues at coordinate 6,623,765 of NZ_CM145709.1, read as the reverse complement.
TCGCCGAGATCCTCGACCACGACGTGGAGGCGCCCGGCGGCTGGCTGCTCACCCGCGCCGTGCCCGGCCGCTCCGCGGCCGACCTGTGGCCCGTCGACCGGCGCGACGCGGTCGTCGACGCGATCGCCGACATGGCCCGCACCCTGCACGAACTCCCGCTCGCGGACTGCCCGTTCGACCGCACCCTGGCGGTGACCATCCCGGCCGCCGAGCACGCGCTCGCGGCCGGCCTGGTCGACCTCGACGACCTGGACGAACACCTCGTCGGCCGCACCGGTGCCGAACTCCTGGCCGAACTGGTCGCAACCACCCCGGCCGACGAGGACCCGGTCGTCGGCCACGGCGACTACTGCCCGCCCAACATCCTCCTCGACCCGGAAACGCTGCGCCTGACCGGCCTGATCGACCTCGGGCGACTGGGCCGCACCGACCGGCACGCGGACCCGGCCCTGCTCACCCGCAGCCTTCTCGACGACGACAACGCGCAGTACTCCCCCGCCCACGCGGCCCGCTTCCTGGCCCGCTACGACCCGCAGGGCACCCTCGACCCGAAGCGCCTGCGGTTCTACCGCCTGCTCGACGAGTTCTGCTGACCACCCGCCGCCGAACGAAGCTGCGGCCCGGCCCTGGACCGGGCCCGGTCGTCGTCGAGTGTCTCCCGCGGCACGCGCTCGACCGGCTCGTCGGCCGTCGGGGCGGTTTCCACCACGGCCCGCCCCCGCGACAGCGGCCCGCTCACGCCTGTTCGCGTACGAAGACCCCCGCCCGCGCCGCCACCACCGCCGCATCCGCGCAGCGCCGCGCCTGCCCGGCGCAGACCGGCTCGTTCGTGATGAACAACCGGTAGTAGAGCGCGCCCACGGCCGTGCGCACCACCTCGCCCGCATCGGTGCCCACCGGCAACTCGCCCCGAGCGATCGCCCGTTCGACCACCTCCTCGGCCTGCGCGAGCCGCCCCACCAGGAACCCGTGCAGGGCTTCGCCCGTGATCGGCTCGTGCATCGCCGCGACCACCAACGCCCGTGCGGTGGGCCCGCGTTCGGGGTCCTCGAAGCCGCTCACCACCATCGCGGTGATCGCCCGCAGGTCACCCTGCACGGTGCCGGTGTCCGGGAGCGGCCACGCCTCCTCCGCCGCCAGATCCAACGCGTCCGCGGCCAGCCCGGCCGCGTTCCGCCAGCGCCGATACACCGTGGTCTTGTGCACCCCCGAGCGCGCGGCGACGGCCTCCACGGTCAGTCCGTCGAAGCCCTTGTCCGCCAATTCGGCCAACGTGGCCCGCCGCACGGCGTCCCGCGTCCGCGCGGTCCGCCCACCCGGCCGCACCCCGCCGACGCCGCTCACGCGCCGTACCCCGACCGCGCCGACCCCACCGGGATCCGCATCGGCATCCGTGCCGCCGACATCCGGGCCGACCAAAAGCAACCCAGTTGCATTAGTTCCTCTCCATCCGTCACACTCATTCTAACGCAACCAGGTTGCATTAGCGGCAACGAATGCTCCACCCCCGCCCCCGCCCGATCGCCTCACCTCCGCCCGATCCGCCCGACCGAGGGAACACGCTCGCATGACGACCGCCACCATCCGTGAATTCCCGCTCACCGGGCCCGAGTCCGGCCCGTACGCGATCACCCTGGGCCCGGACGGCGCACTGTGGTTCACCCTCGTGCACGCGGGCCGGATCGACCGGTTCGACCCGACCGGGACGCACACCTCCCACGATCTCGGCGACCCCGCATGCGGACCGACCGTACTGACCGTGGGCCCCGACGATGCGCTGTGGTTCACCGAGTACAAGGCGCATCGGATCGGCCGGATCGACACCGCGGGCGCGGTGACCCACTTCGACCTGCCCACCCCGGGATCCGGCCCGTTCGGCATCACCTCCGGGCCGGACGGCGCGCTGTGGTTCACCGAGACCGCCGCGAACCGGATCGGCCGGATCGACCCGGCCGGCAACGTCACCGACTTCGCGCTGCCGATCGCGGACGCGTTCCCGTCCGCGATCACCGCCGGCGCCGACGGCGCGCTGTGGTTCACCCTCAACGCCGCCGATGCACTGGGGCGGATCGGCACGACCGGCGAGGTGACCGTGCATCCGCTGCCCACCAAGGGCGCCGCCCCGGTCGGGATCGCGGCGTCCGCGGCCGGCTCGTTGTGGTTCACCGAGATCGGCGCCGGCGCGATCGGGCGGCTCGGCCCCACCGGGGAGTACCACCAATTCCCGCTGCCGGACCCGCAGTCTCGCCCGCACGCGGTCGCACTGGACACGGCCGGCCACTGCTGGTTCACCGAATGGGGCACCGGTCGGGTCGGCCGACTCTCCGTCGAGGGCACTCTGACGGAGTACGACTTGCCGACCCCCGAGGCCGAACCGCACGGCCTCGTCCAGGGTCCGGACGGCGCCATCTGGGTCGCTCTGGAAATCGGCGCCCTGGCCCGGATCACCCCCTGAACGACGCCGAAACGCCCCTGGTGGGCACCGATTCACCCGGTCGCGGCAAACTCCGCGCACGCGCCCCGAACGCGCCCGCGCATAACAGGGAAGCAGGACACGCGACTCGTCATCAAATGATGCAAATCATCCCAAAAATTGCCTATGGTCGAGACACGGGGGCATCGCCGAGCCCGGCGGTGGAGTCACGACGAGGGAGCACCCGATGCTTACCCGACACATCCGTCAGCCCGCGTCGGTCACGCCGACCCGGGCGGGTGCCGTCGCGACGCTCATGATCGAGGGGGAGACGACCATCAGTGACGCGCCGCTGTTCGCACCGGAAGATCATCGGTGCCGGACTGCTGGTGCTCGGCCTGCTGCCGTCGCCGAAGCCCCCGAAGGAGCGTTGGGCCGGCCCGGATGTCCGTGACATCACCTGTTCCGACGGGAAGTTGATCACACCCATGCCCTTCGCCGACACCTCGCCACACGAGGACGACACGGCGGCGGTCGAGCGAGTGGCAGGCCGTGCCCTCGGCGTCCTCATGGACGTCGAGGGCACGGTCGTACCCGCCGGATTCGCCCCCGCCGATCCTCGCTCGGCCGAACGCCACGACCCCAACACCGACTTGCCCGGCCTGCGCGTGCTGGGCTCCGACGCATTCGCCCCGCACGTGTTGCGCGGCACGCCGCCGCCGGCCGATCAGGCCGCGCCTGCCCCCGCACTCGGGTGAGCGAGGCGAACGCGGCGCCGATCGCGCCGCTGCTTCGGGCCGCCCCGGCGGCGGGTGCGCTCGTGGTGGCCACCATCCGGGCGGGCGAACACTCGGTGGTGTGTCGGGGAACGGCGGTGGACGCCGACTCCCGCTTCGAACTGGGTTCGGTGACCAAGACGTTCACCGCACTGCTGCTCGCCGACGCGGTCGCCCGCGGCGAGGCGCGGTTGGACGATCCGCTGATCACCTACCTGCCGCCGACCGCGCGCCCGCGCTGGTCCTCGAACATCACCCTGCTGCACCTGGCCACGCACACCTCCGGGCTGCCGCGGCTCCCGCGTGGCTCGCTGCGCACCGCGCTGCCGGCGTGGTACTCGAACCCCTACGCGGGCTACGACGAAAAGCGCCTGTTCGCGCTGCTGGGGCGGGCCCGGCCGCACTCGCGTCCGGGCACCCGGGTGTCCTACTCCAACCTGGGCGTGGGCCTGCTCGGACACGCACTCGCGCGTGCCGCCGGGCAGCCCTACCCGGATCTGGTGGTCTCCCGGCTGGGCGTGCCACTGGGCCTGACGATGACCACGTGCGACCCGAACGGGCCGCAGGTGACCGGGTATCTGCGCGGCCGACCCCGGCCGCCGTGGCGAATGCCGGGGCTGCCGGCGGCCGGGGCGCTGCGCAGCACCGGGACGGACCTGACCCGGTATCTGGCCGCGCACCTGGATCCGGCGGACGTGCAACCCGCCTCGCTCGCCGAGGCGTTGGTCCAGGTGCACCGTCCCAGGCTGATCGCGCCGCACACCGACGATCGGCTGTGTCTGGTGTGGAACCTGCGCCCGCAAACCGGGCACGATCTGCTCTTCCACGGCGGGGCGACCCGCGGCTTCACCGCGTTCGTCGGCTTCAGCCCCCAGGCCGGGGTCGCCCTGACGGCGCTGGCGAACACGGCGGCGGGGCCGCGGGCGCCGTTCCTCCAGGTCGCGTACGAGTGCCTGCGCGACCTCGCGGCGACGGCGATGGCGGAGTGAACCCGAGCGGGCCGCCCACGCAGCGGGGTTCGGGAGCGCGAACGGGCCTCCCGCGCACCGAGGTTCCCGAACGTAAACAAGCCTCCCGCGCCGACGGGTCCGGCCCGGTCGCGGACACGATCCGGGGCGGCGCCCCCGAAGGGGCGGCTCGAACTCCCCTGCCCGGCCGGGCGGACGGCGGATCCCGGCCGGGGCGCCGTTGCGATTCGGTGCGCCCGAAGGCGCGGTGTGTGCGGCCCGGCCGGGTCGGTCGCTACCCGGTCTTCGTCTCGCCGTCCAGCGATGCGGCAATCGCGCGGAGCCAGATCACCACGGCCTCGGCGCCCGGGTCGACGGTGCCGATCGCGCGGTCGCCGAGGTAGCTGCTGCGGCCCCGACGGGCGCTGTGACCGGCCGTCTCCTCGGTGCCGGCCACGGCCGCGTCGATCGCCTCGGCCAGACTCGCACCGCCGGCCAGCGCCTCGCCGGCCGGTACCAGGGCGTCCAGCATGGTCCGGTCGCCGACCTGCGCACCACCGAGTTCGCCGATCGCCCGCGCGCCGGCGGCCAGGGCCTCGCGCCACCCGCGCGGCCCGGTGTCCTGCGCCACGGCCGAGGCCGCACGCAGGAGCAGCACCGAGTACAGCGGGCCGGACGTGCCGCCGAGCGCCCGCCGCACGGTGTCCGCCAGGCCGCGCAGCACGGCGGCCGGCGAACCGCCGCCGTAGCCCGGCAACTCGCGCCCGATCGCCTCGGCCCCGCGCGCGAGGCTGATGCCCAGGTCGCCGTCGCCGACGATCCGGTCCAGCTCGGTCAGGTGCGGTTCGGCCTCGGTCAGCGCCGCACACACGGCCTCGATCGCCCGGGTCAGGGAGGTCGGTTCGGTCAGCGGGGTGCCCGCGTCGGCGCTGCCGGGCGCGGGCGCGGCCGGCAGCACGGTGACCTCACCCACGCGGCCCGCCACCGGGGTCGGCCAGGCGGGAGCCGAGGTGGCCGCGTCCAGTCGGGCCAACCGCGCGTCGTCGACCCGGAGCAGGGACAACGACATGCCGGCCATCTCCAGCGCGGTCAGGAACGAGCCGCGCCAGGCCCGTTCCAGGACCAGGCCCCGACCCGCGAGGTCGTGCACCGCGCCCCGCAGCACGATGTCCAGCTCCATCGTGGGGGTGCCGCCGAGGTTGTTCACCAGCAACGCGACCCGGTCGCCGGCCGCGAGGCCGGTCTCCGCGACGATCCGGTCGAGCAGTTCCGTGACGAACTTGTCGGCGGAGGCGATCTTGTCCCGCCGCACACCCGCCTCGCCGTGGATGCCCAGGCCCAGTTCGACCTCGCCCTCGCCGAGCTCGAACCCGGGTCGGCCGGCCGCCGGCACCGTGCACGGGGTCAGTGCCACACCCATCGTGCCGACCGCGCCCGCCGCCGCCTCGGCCTCGGCCTTGACCTCGGCCAGACTCGCGCCGGCCTCCGCCGCCGCGCCGGCCACCTTGTGCACGAACACCGTTCCGGCGATGCCCCGCCGTCCCGCGGTGTCGTCGCCGCTCGCGAGCGCCACGTCGTCCGCGACCACGACGGTCTCGACCGCGATCCCCTCGGCCCGCGCCAACTCGGCGGCGAGCCCGAAGTTGAGCCGATCCCCGGTGTACGACTTGACCACCAGCAACACGCCCGCCGGCCCGGCGACGGTGCGGATCGCGGCCAGGATGGTGTCGGTGGACGGTGAGGTGAACACGTCCCCCGACACGGCCGCGGTGAGCATCCCGGGCCCGACGTACCCGGCGTGCGCGGGTTCGTGGCCGGCTCCCCCGCCGGAGATCACCGCGACTCGGCCGCGCTCGGCATGGGCCCGGGCGTCGGCTCGCAGCGCGACGTTCGCATCGGCCAGCAGCGCGATGTCGGGATGGGCGAGGGCCAAGCCTTCGAGCATCTCGGGAACGACGTCACGGGCGGCATTGATCAGCTTCTTCATGGCTGAATCTCTACCTGGAAGCGCGCCGGACCAACCCCATCGGGGGGTCGTGGATCGTGTGCGACCGGGTGCGCGAGACCCGCGCGCCCCGGCAGAGCCGAACCTTTCCCGACGCACCGAGGCACGCCGAGCCGCCGCCGGCGGCGCGCACTACTCCATCGACACGGGCGCGCGCACCTTCCGGGACGCCCCCGGGCGTGGGACGCCGTCCACCGACACGCAGATCCCGTACACCCGGGCCTGCGACGTCCAGCCGTTGGCGCGGCCCCGGTTGTTGCTGATCTGCACACGCGCGCGGGTGTCGTCCAGCGCGGAGACCAGGTGGAGGTACATCTTTCCGGCGACCCGGGCGAGCACGATGTCGCCGATTTCGAGGCGGGCCGGGTCGACCGGCGCGACGGTCACGAGTTGGCGACTGCGGATAAGCGGAACCATGGAGGCCCCGCGCGGGCGAAACTCGACGGTGGCGCCGTGCGCCACCTTGGCGGCCATGCTGTCCATCATCCCCATCGCGCACCAGGATGACGGATGGGCGCCGAGCCTGCCACGGGTTTTTTCCCGCCGGCGGGTGTCCACCCACACGCCCTCGTCGCGGCGGTCGGCGGGGCGGCGAAGACCGTCCCCGCCACATCCACCGGCTCACGGATCCGGGGCGAGGGGGCCGGGCCCGTGCGCCGGCGACCACCGGACAACCCGGTTGCCGGGAAAAGCGGGGACCGGACAGAATTGCCCGACCAGCGAACAGCGGCGGCGGGGATTGCGGCCACCGCCCGTACCACCTGCGGGGGCGAGTGTGATCGAGACCAGCGCGATACTCGGGGTGAGCGCCGTGGCGCTCGGGATGGTGCTGACGCCCGGGCCGAACATGATGTACGTGACCTCGCGCAGCATCACCCAGGGTCGCCGGGCCGGCCTGGTGTCGCTGCTCGGTGTGGGGCTGGGCTTCCTGATCTACATGTCGATGGCCAACCTCGGCCTGTCCGCGGTGTTCCTGGTGGTACCGGAGCTGTACACGGCGGTCAAGCTCGCCGGCGCCGCCTACCTCGGCTGGCTCGCGTGGCAGGCGCTGCGGCCGGGTGGCATCTCGGCGTTCGCCCCGCAGGAACTCGCCCCGGACTCGAATCGGCGGCTGTTCACGATGGGTCTGCTGACGAACCTGCTGAACCCCAAGGCCGCGATCATGTACCTGTCGCTGATCCCGCAGTTCGTCGACCCCTCCGCCGGACACGTGCTGCTCCAGGGATTCGCCCTGGGCACGATCCAGATTCTGATCAGCCTCGCGGTGAACACGATCCTGGTCCTGGCGGCCGGCACGATCGCGGTGTTCCTGGCCCGGCGGCCGTCCTGGCTGCGGATCCAGCGCTACGTGATGGGCACCGTCCTGGGCGGGCTCGCGGTCAAGTTGGCCACCGATCGCAGCCACCCGGCGGCTGCGTGACCCCAGGCGCCACGCACCGTTCCGGACCGACCGGGCACCGCGGCGGGGACGGGCGGGCCGCGCGGCGGGCCGGCTACTCGGCGCCCGGTGCGGGCAACAGCTCCGGCGCGGGTATCGCGGTGGTGCGCTTGTGGGCCACCTCGCGTACGTAGTCGGGCAGTTCCGCGACGTCGAGCAGTCGGGGCAGCAGGTCGGCCTCGGTGGTCAGGGCCCGGAAACACTCGCCGATGGTGAGGTCGTGGTGGGCCGGGCGGGAGACGATCGTGATCGCGTCCCCCGCGCCGATCTCGCCCGGTTCGATCACCCGCAGGTAGGTGCCGGGCAGCGCGCGTTCGGTGAACCTGCGCACCCATCGGCGCTCGTCCAGCCACAGCGCGAAGGTCGCACACGGTATGCGCGGGAGGGACACCTCCAACAGCGCTCCGGCCTCGCCCACCCGCCAACGCTCGCCGATCAGCGCGGCCTCCAGGTCCAGGCCGGACGTGGTGAGGTTCTCCCCGAAGCTGCCGTTGCCCAGCTCGCGCCCGAGCTCCCGCGCCCACACGTCCAGGTTCTCGCGCGAATAGGCGTAGACGGCCTGATCGTTCCCGCCGTGATTGTGCCGGTCGTACACGCCGTCGCCGACCAGCCCGCTGCCCAGTCCCCCGGGTCCGGATCCGGGGGCGCGCACGGCGACCGGATGGTCGACGGGTCGTTTGTCGATCCCGGTCGTCCCGACGCCGGACTTGGCCGGATTGGGGCGTGGCCGGGCAAGGTTCACCGAGATCACGTGCGACATGTCGGCAGGCTACCGGGCCGACGACGGCCCGAATCGGGCCGATTGCGGCAACACCGACCGCGTATGCGGGCCGGACTCGGGCAAATACCTGATATCGGCGCCCTCGGGGGCGCCGGGCCCGTCTGTCCGGGCTTCAGGGAGGGATCACGACATGAGTTCGCTGTCGAAGACGCTCAAGAAGATCCAGAGTTACATCCGCCGCAATCCGCAACAGGTCGAGCAGGGCCGTCGGCTCGTGCGCGACCGCCTCGGCCGCCGCCGCGGCGGTCGCGGGCAGGGCCCGGGCAACCCGCCGAGCAACCCGGCCTGATCCGACCGACCGGGGCGAACGCGCCGCGCTCGCAGGCGAATCCGGCGCGCGCGCCCCGGCTCCCGGGGTCGAACTCGCGCGCGGCTCCCCGAAACCCGTACGGCGACCTCGTGTTCATCCCCGCGGTCGGGCGGGCGCGGTGCTCATCCGATCAGGGTCTGCTTGGCCCGCACGACGCAGAATTCGTTGCCCTCCGGGTCGGCCAGTACGGTCCACGATTCGGTGCCGGTCTGGCCGACGTCCACGCGGCGGGCGCCGAGCGCGACGACCCGCTCGATCTCCGCCTCCCGCTCGCCGGGTCCGGCACCCGGGGTCAGGTCCAGGTGCAGCCGGTTCTTGATCGTCTTGACATCCGTGACCGGCATGAAGCAGATGCCGATCGGCGCGCCCGGCTCGGTCCCGATGACCACCTCGCGCTCGCGCTCCGACAGGATCTCCCACCCCAGGACGTCGGCCCAGAAACGGGCCAGGCCCGGCAGATCGTGTGCGTCGATGACGATGTGGTGCAGGGAAATGGCCATGCCCGCCATTGTGTGCCGCACCATCGCTCGGTCCAACGGAATTACCGCCCGCGGGCGGGCCCGTGTCACCTGCCGTCCGACCACCGGCGCGAGCGCGTGTCGGCCCGGCCCCAAGGGTGCCGACCGCCACGTGCTCGACCCGTCCCCGCCGGGCCCACCGGCCGGAATCGAAGCGGACGGGCGTGTCACACTGGCCCGCATGCCGAAGTCCGCCGCAGAGGTGCGCGCCCAGTTGGAGACGTTCTACGACGCGGTGGCTCGCCGGGCCACGCGTACGGAGACGTTCGGCGGGTTGACCCTGTTCATCCGGGAGGGCCAGGGATGGCCCCGTTACGCACGACCCACGCTCGGCAGCTCCGTCGAGCCCACCGCCGCGGACGTCCGCGCGGTGCGGGCGCGGCAGAGAGAGTTGAAAGTGCCCGAGTCGTTCGAATGGGTCGACGAGACCACCCCGACGCTGCGGGCAGCCGCGATCGAGGCCGAGTTGCACGTGCACGAGCACCCGCTGATGGTGCTCGACCCCACCGAACGACCCACCGAACGCCCGGACCTGCCGGACCTGGTGACGGTGCGTCGGGTCCGGGCGGACGCCACCGATCTGGCGATCGTGCACAGCGTCGCGACGGTCGGGTTCGCCAACCCGGGCACCGCTTTCGGAACCGACGGCCCCACCGAGCGGGACACCACCGCCCTGGGCCAGGACCCGAACCTGCTGTCCTACCTCAACGAGCGGCTGCGCTCCGGCGAGACGGTGATGTTCGCCGCGTACAGCCCGGCCGGACCCTTGTGCGTGGGCAGCTACCAGCACCTGTACGACACGGCCGAGATCGTCGGCGTGGCCACCCTCCCCGCGGCCCGACGCGGCGGCCTCGCGGCGGCGGTGACCTGGGAGCTGGCCGGGCATGCGCTCGACGGCGGGAACGACACGGTGTTCCTGTCGGCGGGCGACGAGGACGTGGCGCGCATGTACGGCCGACTCGGCTTCCGGTCGGTGGGCACGGCGCTGATCGCGGAGGCACCGTGAGCGCCGCGAAAGAGCCCGAGCCGGGCCCCGCGAAACCGCTCGTGTTGCCCATCCCGCCGGGCCGCAATCCCACCGCCGCCGAGCTGGCCGCCGCACACGGGCGCAGCATCCCGGACGTCATCGGGCCCGACCTGCGGGTGTTGTTCTGCGGGATCAACCCGGGCCTGTGGTCCGGCGCCACCGGCCGGCACTTCGCCCGTCCGGGGAACCGGTTCTGGCCCGCGCTGTACGCGTCCGGGTTCACACCTCGCCTGCTCGCTCCGACCGAGCAGGACGAGCTGCTCGCGCTCGGTCTCGGCATCACCAACGTGGTGGCCCGCACCACCGCCCGCGCGGACGAGTTGACCAGGGACGAGTACATCGCGGGCGGCGCGGCGCTCACGGCCAGGGTGCACAGGTACCGACCGGCCTGGCTGGCGGTGTTGGGCATCGGCGCCTACCGGACCGGCTTCGGCCGGCCGAAGGCGGTGGTCGGCCGGCAGCACGAGCGGATCGGCGACACCGGGATCTGGGTGCTGCCGAACCCGAGCGGCCTGAACGCGCACTGGACGGCGGCGGCGCTGGGCGAGGCGTTCGCCGAACTCCGCGCGGCGAGCGATCCGAACTCCTCGGGCGCGGGCGGGGCCGCCGAGGGCCGCGCGGCCCCGGAAGCCCCGGCGGGCCCGGAGGGACGGGGCTCCTCGCCGCCGGCGTGAGCCGGCCCGGGTCGGCGACCCCGCGCGACGGCGCGCCGTCCACCGATGCCCGATGCGCGATGCCTGGAGCCCGGGTTCTCGCGTTCCCGGGCGAGTCGGGTCCGTTTCGACTACCTATATCCGAGTCGATACGTCAATCGACCGAGTGGCATCACCCGGTTGGTGGTTACTTCACGCCCCCTCGCGCGGTTGGATCGGCATGAAGATCCTGCGGGCCCCGTTCGGGCCGTGGCCCACCGAGACGATCGAGACCCCCGTCTACGAGGCGTTGGTCGCGGAGTGGCGCGACTCGGGCCGGGAGGTGCCGCGACCGGTGGACCGACCGCACGACCGCCCGGCCCGACACGCCCGCCCGCCGCACTCGGGGCCTCGGACCGGCCGTCCCTGAGCCCGCGCACCGCCCGCGCCCGCGACGCACCGCCCGACCGCCTCCGCCGCCCGCCGAGCGCGGCGCGGCGACCCGTTCTCGGGTCACCCCGGCCGCCGCCCTCGCGCGGATTCGGCAGGTCCCACGACACCGCGCCGCCCGGCGTGTCGCGCGACCGCTCGACGCGGTGCACGCGAGTACCGTCGTGCCGGGTATCCGGCGGGGATACGGCCCCGCACCGCCCGCCGGGCACCGCGCACCCGGCGCCCGGGGGCCGCACCGCCGGGGGCGTGCCCGCCGGCGGTGATCCGTGGTACGCCGAGAACCGCGACACGACACAACACCTGGGGGTGCAACGACCACCCGGCCACTACATATATGCTCTGCGACGCAGCTGGTTCGCCGTTCCTTCAGTGGAAGGGCGACGCGAGAGGGAATCCGGTGTGAAGCCGGAACTGCCCCGCAGCGGTGAGCGGGAACGAACGTCGTCATGGAGCGCCGAACGCCGAGAGGCATTCGGGAAGCGACGACCACTAGGTACTCCGCGGCCCGCCGAGCACGCCGTGCCCGGTGGTGCCCCGGCATGCCCGCGAGTCCGAATACCTGCCGGCTGCCCGTGCCTTCGGGCGCGGGGTCACCTGTACGTACGAGCTCGCGAGGAGAGAGCACGTGACCGTTGTGGACAGCGTGGGCGCGACCCGGATGCGGATCGACGAAAGCCCCGAGGACCAACTGGCAACCCTGGTGCGCACCCAGGCGCGCGATCTGCCGGAGGTCGATCCGGATCGGGTCGTCCGCCGGGTCGTCGCGGGCCTGAACGAGGGCGCGGACAAGGGCGCCGCCGCGGACCTGGCGGTGCGTACCGCCGCCGAGCTGATCGCCGAGGAGCCCGCCTATTCGCGGCTCGCCGCGCGGCTGCTCGCCGGCCGGATCGCGGACGAGGCCCTGGCGGCCGGCGTCACCTCGTTCAGCGCCGGCATCGCGCTCGGTCGCCGGGAGGGCATCATCGGCGCGGAGACCGCGGCGTTCGTCGCGAAGCACGCCGCCGAGCTGGACGCCGCCGTGGACGTCGAAGGCGACCGTCGCTTCGAGTACTTCGGCCTGCGCACCGTGTACGACCGCTACCTGCTGCGCCACCCGGTCTCGCGCAAGGTGGTCGAGACGCCGCAGCACTTCCTGCTGCGTGTGGCGTGCGGCCTGGCCCAGGAGCCCGGCGAGGCGATCGGTTTCTACCGGCTGATGTCCTCGCTCGCCTACCTGCCCAGCTCGCCGACGCTGTTCAACTCCGGCACGGTGCACACCCAGATGTCCTCGTGCTACCTGCTCGACTCGCCCAAGGACGAGCTGGAGTCGATCTACGACATGTACGGGCGGATCGCCCGGCTGTCGAAGTTCGCCGGCGGCATCGGCGTGGCGTGGTCGCGGGTGCGTTCGCGCGGCTCGCTGATCCGCGGCACCAACGGGCACTCCAACGGCATCGTGCCGTGGCTCAAGACGCTCGACTCGTCGGTGGCCGCGGTCAACCAGGGCGGCCGGCGCAAGGGCGCGGCCTGCGTGTACCTGGAGACGTGGCACCCGGACATCCTGGAGTTCCTCGAACTGCGCGAGAACACCGGTGAGGACGCGCGCCGCGCGCACAACCTCAACCTGGCCAACTGGGTGCCGGACCTGTTCATGCGCCGGGTCGAGGAGGACGGCGTCTGGTCGCTGTTCGACCCGAACGAGCTGCCCGAACTGCCCGATCTGTGGGGCGCCGAGTTCGACCGGGTCTACGAAGCCGCCGAGCGGGACGGCCGGTTCGTCCGGCAGATGCCCGCGCGCGACCTGTACGCCCGGATGATGCGCACGCTCGCGCAGACCGGCAACGGCTGGATGACCTTCAAGGACGCGGCCAACCGCACCTGCAACCAGGCCGCGGAGCCGGGCAACGTGGTGCACCTGTCCAACCTGTGCACCGAGATCCTGGAGGTCACCAGCGACGGCGAGACGGCCGTGTGCAACCTCGGCTCGGTCAACCTCGGCGCGCACGTGGTCGCCGGCGAGGGCATGGACTGGGACAAGCTGCGCGCGACGGTCCGCACCGCGGTGGTCTTCCTGGACCGGGTCATCGACATCAACTACTACCCGACCGACCAGGCCGCCGCGTCCAACCCGCGCTGGCGCCCGGTGGGCCTGGGTCTGATGGGCCTGCAGGACGTGTTCTTCACCCTCGGCATGCCGTTCGACTCGGTCGAGGCACGCGAGCTGTCCACGCTGATCTCCGAGGAGATCTACCTCACCGCGTTGGAGACCTCCTCGGCGCTCGCCGAGGTGCACGGCCCGCACCCGGCCTACGCCGAGACGCACGCCGCGCGCGGTCGGCTCCAGCCGGACCTGTGGGAGGGCGTCCACCCGACCCAAACCAAGCGTTGGGATGCGCTGCGCGACCGGGTCGCCGAACACGGCCTGCGCAACTCGCTGCTCGTGGCGATCGCACCGACCGCGACCATCGCCTCGATCGCGGGCGCCTACGAGTGCATCGAGCCGCAGGTGTCGAACCTGTTCAAGCGCGAGACGTTGTCCGGCGAGTTCCTCCAGATCAACGCCTACCTGGTGCGCGAGCTCAAGGCCCGCGGCCTGTGGACCCCCGAGGTCCGCGACCGGATCAAGCGCGCCGAGGGCTCGGTCCAGGGCATCGCCGAACTCCCCGAGGACGTGCGCGAGTTGTACCGCACCGCGTGGGAGCTGCCGCAGCGCGCGCTGATCGACCTGGCGGCGGCCCGCTCGCCGTACATCGACCAGTCGCAGTCGCTGAACCTGTTCATGGCCGACCCGACCATCGGCAAGCTGTCCTCGATGTACCGCTACGCGTGGTCCACCGGTCTCAAGACCACGTACTACCTGCGCTCGCGCCCCGCGACGCGGATCCAGCAGGCGACGGTGCCGGCGCAGGCCTCGGCCGCGCCGGTCGAGGAGATCTCCGACCTGGAGGTCATCGCCTGCTCGCTGGAGAACCCCGAAGCCTGTGAGGCGTGCACGTGAGCCTGCTCGATCCCGGAATGAACCTCACGCTGCGCCCGATGCGGTATCCGGACTTCTACGAGAAGTACCGCGCGGCGATCCGCAATACGTGGACGGTCGAAGAGGTCGACCTGCACAGCGACCTGGCCGACCTGGACAAGCTCAGCCCGGCGGAGCGGCACCTCGTGCAGCGCCTGGTCGCGTTCTTCGCGACCGGTGACACGATCGTGGCGAACAACCTGGTACTGAACCTGTACCGGCACATCAACTCACCCGAGGGCCGGTTGTATCTGTCGCGGCAACTCTTCGAAGAGGCCGTCCATGTGCAGTTCTACCTGACCCTGCTCGACACCTACATGCCCGACCACGAGGAGCGCGAGCAGGCGTTCGCCGCGGTCGAGCACATCCCGTCGATCCGGCGCAAGGCGGAGTTCTGCTTCCGCTGGATCGACTCGGCGATGGGCCTGGACCGGCTCGAATCGCGGGAGGACCGGCGGCAGTTCCTGCTCAACCTGATCTGCTTCGCGGCGTGTATCGAGGGCCTGTTCTTCTACGGCGCCTTCGCGTACGTGTACTTCCTGCGCTCGCGCGGCCTGCTCAACGGGCTCGCCTCGGGGACCAACTGGGTCTTCCGCGACGAGTCGGCGCACATGGACTTCGCGTTCGCCGTGGTGGAGACGGTGCGGGCCGAGGAGCCCGACCTGTTCGACGACGAACTCGCCGAGGACGTCCGGCGCATGCTGGCCGAGGCGGTCGAGGCGGAGACGGCGTTCGCCGAGGACCTGCTCCAGGGCGGCGTGTCCGGGATGACGGTCACGGACATGCGCTCCTACCTGGAGCACGTGGCCGACCGGCGGCTGGCCCAGCTCGGCATGGCCCCGGTCTACGGCTCGGCGAACCCGTTCGGGTTCATGGAGCTTCAGGACGTACAGGAACTCTCGAACTTCTTCGAGCGGCGGGTCTCCGCCTACCAGGTCGCGGTCACCGGCTCGGTGTCCTTCGACGAGGACTTCTGAGCCCGAGGCGTCGTGCTCGACGAAGCCGCCGTGCCGTCCCCTTATCGGGACGGCACGGCGGTTTCGCGTTCTCCCGCCGTGCGGCCGACGCGCCGGCGGTAGGGGGAAGGGGCTGGGCTCACGAGCGTTCGGCCGCCCGACGGCGCAATGCCGTGGCCGTGGCCTCGTCGGCGGGGAGGAATGCCTCCAGGTGCAGTTCGGCGAGGGTGACATCGGTGGCCGTGGCGAAGGACGTCAGCGTGGTCAGCAGGCGCAGTTCGCCCGGGCCCTCGGGGTCGCGCAGGCGGAGCGGGACCGCGAAACCCAGGTGGTCGGGCCCCAGTTCGGCGTCCGGGACGTAGCCGCGCAGCTCCTCGATGAAGGCGTCCAGCAGCGGGTCCGGGCTGCGCAGCGCCTGGGCGCGCATGTTCTCCAGTACGTGGTGGCCCCACGCGTTCAGGTTCCGCACCCGCGGTGCCATGCCCTCGGGATGCAGCATCAGCCGCAGCATGTTCATCGGGGCGCGGAGCAGGTCCGCGGACGCTCCTTCGGTCAGCACGTCGATCGCCGCGTTCGCCGCGACGATCTGCCCGTACGGGCGCAGCACCATCGCCGGGTAGGGCAGGTGGCCTTCGAGCACCGCACGCAGCGCGTCGTGGACCGGGCGCAACATCGGCGCATCCAGGTCCGATTCGGGGAAGACCGGTGCGTATCCGGCGGTGTGCAGCAGCGCGTTGCGCTCGCGCAGGGACAGGCCGAGCGACTCGGCCAGTCGGATGATCATGGTTCGGCCGGGGCGCGATCGGCCGCTTTCGATGAAGCTGAGATGCCGTTGGGAGGTCTCCGCGCGGGCGGCGAGTTCGAGTTGGCTCAGTCGCCGGGCGGTGCGCCAGCGCCGCAACTCGGCGGGGAAGTCCGGGCCGGGGGGCCGGGTCGTCGTGCTCATGAGGCAGTTCTAGGCAGCCGAGGGTATCTCCGGCAATTCCCTCGGGGGAATTGTTCGGCTCCGGAGCCGGTCACATGATCGTTGCCACGGCCCGCCGAACGGGGCGGGCCGATCGGTCGAGGGAGGAAACCCGATGAAGAGCTACCACCTGCGGCCCGGCGCCGGCATCGAGGGCATCACGATCCGCGAGCACGAGCAGCCGGAGCCGGGCCCCGGTCGGGTGCTGGTCCGGGTCCGGGCGACCTCGCTCAGCCTGCGCGAACTGCTGGTCCTGGACGGCGATTACCCGCTGCCGGTGCTGCCCGACACAATCCCGGGCTGCGCCGGGGCCGGCGAGGTGGTCGCGATCGGCGCGGGCGTCACCCGGGTCCGGCTCGGCGACCGGGTGGCCGCGACCGTGTTCCCGGACTGGATCGACGGGCCGTTCGCACTCGACTACGCCGCGCAGTTGGGCAGTTCGCGGGACGGGATGCTGACCGAGTTCGCGGTGGTCGGCGAGCAGGCGCTCGTACCCATCCCCGAGCACCTGTCCTTCGAGGAGGCCGCCGCCTTCCCGCTGACCGCGGTGACGGCGTGGAACGCGCTGACCGGGAGTCGGCCGCTGCTGCCCGGCGAGACCGTGCTGACACTCGGCACCGGCGCCGTATCGCTGTTCGCGGTGCAGTTCGCCAAGGTGTTCGGCGCGCGGGTGATCGCCACCACGTCGAACCCGGACAAGGCGGCGCGGCTGCGTGCGCTGGGTGCGGACGAGGTGGTCGACTACCGCGAGCATCCGCGCTGGGGCGAGCAGGTGCGGCGGGTGACCGGCGGACGCGGTGTCGACCGGGTCGTCGACGTCGCGGGCAACCTGACCCAGTCGCTCGCGGCGACCGCGCTCGGCGGCGAGATCGCCTTCGTCGGACACTGGCTGGGCGCGGACGCCCCCGACGCATCACCCTCCGCGTCGGCCCTGTTCAACGCGGGCGCCGTGCTGCGTCCGCTCGCGGTGGGCAGCCGCGCGCAGTTCGAGGCGATGAACCGCGCCGTGGAGGCTGCGCAGCTGCGCCCGTCGATCCACCGCGAGTTCTCCTTCGACGAGGTCCCGGAGGCGCTGCGCTACTACCGCAAGGGCGGCTTCGTGGGCAATGTCGTGATCGGCCACCGCTGAGCATGTGCAGCCCGGCGGCGGGGGGCTGCACAGGGGCGCGGCTCCGTCCCCGAAGCACGTACCGCCCGGGGCAGGGCAGCGCTTGGGGGCACGGCGCCGCCCGGGAGGAGGCCCGGCCGGGAGGGAGGGGCCGGCCGGGGCAGGGCACCGCTTGGGGGCACGGCACCGCCCGGGAGGGGCCGACCGCCCGCGTGGGGCCCGGCCGGGAGGGGGCCCGGCCGGGCAGACCGCCGCCCCTCCGCCTGCGCCGGGACGGCCGGGTGCTCACCGCTCCCGCAGTGCGGCCCGGCCCACTCGGCGCAGGTGCGCCGCGCGGCCTCGTCGGCCGCCCTCGGCGCGCTCCAGTGACAGCTCGGCCCGGCGGCCCCGGAGCGTGAGCGTCATCAGGTGGTTGCCGAACCACGGGCCACCCAGCTTCGTCCACTCGACCGGCAGCGGGGCCAGCCGCGCATGCCGGGCCAGCACGTGTCCCAGTCGGGTCGCGATGCGGCCCCAACCGAAGCGGAAACCGATCCGAATCGCCGGCGGCACCGAGTTGTGCACCGGCGAGCAGGTCAGCTGGTAGACCCGGGCCGACTCGCCCGGATCCTCCCCGGCCCGCGGCCCCTCCCCCGGGACGAGCCAATACACCTCGGCCGCGTACACGTGGTGCACGTCCCCGGACAACACGCACACGGTTGCCGGCACCGGTCCACCCGACCGGGGTCCGTGCAGTGCGATCCGGCCGAGCAGCGCGGACAACGCCGCGAACGACTCGCGAAAAGCGGCCCAGTGCTCCAGGTCGCCGGCCCGCCGCAGCCACTCGCTCCATTCCGCGACCCGCGGTCCCCGGGCGCCCGCACACAGCGCCTCGTTCCACGACTCCAGGTCGTGGATGCCGTGCGGCAGCAGCCAGGGCAGCGAGGTACCGATCAGCAGGTGGTCGTAACCGCCCTCGTCCGCCTGCTCGGTGATCCAGGCCAGCTCGTCCGCGCCGATCATCGCCCGGCCGTCCCCGGTCAACACCCGGCCCGCGCGCGAGTCGATCATCAGCAGCCGGGTGCGGCCGAAGTCGCGTCGGAAGCTCCACCGGGTGGTCGCCTTGCCCTCCGCCTCCGCATCCGCCCGCAGCGCGAACTCGTGCAGCAGCGGCCCGACGTCCTCGCCCGGCGCCGCCGCCCGGACGGCCGCGAACAGTTCGTCGCGCGCCAACGCGGCCGGGTCCAGGTTGCCCAGGTGCTGATAGATCCAGTACGACGCGAGCGCGCCCGCGATCCGCTCGGACCACCAGTCGGTCGCGGCCATATCGGTGCGCCACGCATGCGAGGTGTTCCAGTCGTCGATCACGTCGTGGTCGTCGAAGATCATCGCGCTCGGCACGGTGGACAACAACCAGCGGATCTGCGGATCGGACCACGACTCGTGATAGAGCAGCGTGTACTCCTCGAAGTCGGCGATCTGCGGCCCCGGCGCCTTGCTCAGGTCACGCCGCCGCGCGAGCCGGTTCTGCATCGCACGCGAGGTCTCGTCCGCGTACACCTGATCGCCGAGCAACAGCAGCGCGTCCGGCAGCGGTTCGTCCGGCGAGCGCATCAGCCGGCGGGCGAGGGTGTCCAGCGCGTCCGGATCCATCCGGCGCTCCTCGCCCTCCTCGGTGCTCGGCGGACTCGACCAGCGGCAGGATCCGAACACCACGTTCAGGTCCCGCTCCGCCTCGCCCTCGTCCGAAGCGGTGCGCACCACGCTCGGCGGGTGGGTCGAGTTCTCCTGCGGCCAGCACACCCGCCCGTCCAGCAGCACCCGGTATTCCCGCGACCGTCCCGGCGTGAGCCCTTCGAGCACCACGAGCACGTAATGGTGCCCGAACACCTGCCAGGTGGCGGCCTCGGCCACGCCGTCCTCACACGCCACGGTCACCACGCACGGCGCGTCGGTCTCCACCCACACGGTGGCACTCGTACGATCCACGTGCCGCAGCACGGGACCGAGCAGCAACTCGGCCATCGTCCTCGGCCCTCCCCACCCTCGTCGACGCCTTCCGTGGCAAGTGCCTGCCCGGCGCGGTCGGCACCAATACTCGTTCTGCCCGCGGACTCTCGGATACGGTATGCGGCTTCTGCGGCCGTTGCGGTGCAACGCGTCCGCGAGCCGCTACGGTATGCGGCGAGCCGTTACGGTCTGCGGCGTGCCCGAGCAGGTACCGGAGCCGTTTTCGGGCCGTGCCGGAGCCGTCTCCGAGCCGTTTTCGGGCCGTCCCGAACCGCATCGGAGGCCGTGCCGTGTCCGAACCGTCCCCCGCGACGCCGAACCCGGGCGGCCGGGTGGTCTCCGACCATCCGACGGTCGATCGTCCGATGTTCGACCGTCCGTTGTTCGACGCGCATCTGCACATCGTCGACCCGCGCTTCCCGCTCGTCGCCAATCACGGCTATCTGCCGCCGACCTTCACCGTCGCCGACTACCTCGCCCGGGTCGCGTCCCTCGGCGTCACCGGTGGCGCCGTGGTGTCCGGTTCGTTCCAGGGCTTCGACCGGACGTATCTGCTCGACGCGCTGCACCGGCTCGGTGCGGGCTTCGTCGGCGTGCTGCACCTTCCGGCGGACGTCGCGGATCACACGATTCGCGAGCTGGACGCGGCGGGCGTACGCGCGGTCCGGTTCAACATCCGTCGGGGCGGTTCCGCGCGGATCGAGCAGTCGGCTCGGCTCGCCCATCGCGTGTACGACCTGGTCGGGTGGCATGCCGAGTTGTACGTCGACGCCCGCGACCTGCCCGACCTGCCGCCCGCTCTGACCACGCTGCCGAAGCTGAGCATCGACCATCTGGGCCTGTCCCGGGAGGGCCTGCCGCACCTGCTGCGCCTGGTCGAGCGCGGGGCCTACGTCAAGGCCACCGGTTTCGGCCGGGTCGACCTGGACGTCCCCGCCACGCTGCGGGCCGTGCTCGCCGTCGCCCCGCACGCGCTCCTGGCCGGCACCGACCTGCCCTC
Source organism: Embleya sp. L77 (assembly GCF_055557415.1). Classification (NCBI taxonomy): domain Bacteria; kingdom Bacillati; phylum Actinomycetota; class Actinomycetes; order Kitasatosporales; family Streptomycetaceae; genus Embleya; species Embleya sp. L77. The sequence goes on along the minus strand of NZ_CM145709.1, from coordinate 6,603,453 downwards.
CACCCGGGCGCCCAGGCCGTTCCGCGACACCGACCTCGACATGATCGCCGAGACCGTCGGCCCGGACCTGGCCGGCGCCGTACTGCACGACAACGCGCAAGCCCTCTACCACCCGCGCCGAAACACGGCACCCACACCCGACTGACCGACCGGCCCGGCGCCGCGTTCGATCGCCGGGCTCGGTCCCTCCTCGCGGCCTGGTCCGTTTTCGGGCTCAGTCGCCGGAGGCCAGCGCCCGGACCGTGTCCATGTCGTCCGCCTCGGCTGCCGTCTTGTCCTTGCGGTAGCGCAGCACTCGGGCGAACCGCAGGGCCAGCCCGCCCGGGTAGCGGGTACTGGTCTGCAACCCGTCGAAGGCGATCTCGACCACGAGTTCGGGCCGTACCCACACCGTCCAGTCGTCCCGGCGAACGGCCAATTCCTGCAACCGCTCGGTCTGCCACGCGAGCAGTTCGTCGGTGAGCCCCTTGAACGTCTTGCCGAGCATCACGAAACCGTCCCCGGCCGGGTCCCGCGCGCCCAGGTGCAGGTTGCTCAGCGTCCCGCGGCGGCGTCCGTGGCCCCACTCGGCGGCCAGAACCACCAGGTCGAGGGTGTGCCGCGGCTTGACCTTGACCCACCCGGCGCCGCGCCGACCCGCCGTGTAGGGGGTATCCAGCGACTTGACCACCACACCCTCGTGCCCGCGCGCGACCGCGTCGGCGAAGAACGCGTCGGCGGCGGCATCGTCCCCGGTGAGCAACCGGGGCACCAGCACCTCGGCCGGTGCGAGCGCTTCGAGCGCGGCCCAGCGCTCGGCTCCCGGCCGGTCGATCAGGTCCGTGCCGTCCACGTGCAACACGTCGAACAGGTACACCGTCAACGGCGTCTCGGCCCGCAGCCGCGCGGCGTCGTGGGTGCCGGTCCGGGACGCGGTGATCTGGAACGGATGCGGTCGGCCGTCCGGGCGCAGCGCGATCGCCTCGCCGTCCAGCACCGCGGTGTGCACCGGCAGCGCACGCACGGCCTCGACCAACTCCGGGACGCGCGTGGTGATGTCGTCCAGGCTGCGGGTGAACACCGCGACATGCTCGCCGTCGCGGTGGATCTGCACCCGGATGCCGTCGATCTTCCATTCCAGCGCGACCCTGGCATCGGGGTCCTTGGCCCGCAGCTTGGCCAGCGCGGCGGACACGTCCGGTGCGGAGGCGGCGAGCATCGGGCGCACCGGGTGGCCCACCTGCAGGGTGAAGGCGGCAAGCGCGGCCTTGCCGCCGGCGAGCGCCGCGGCGGCCACCGGGCCGGCGGCGCCACGCAACATCAGCGCTCGACGAACCGCCGCCACCGGCACATCGGCGGCCCGCGCGACGGCGTCCGCCATCACCCCGTCCAACGCGCCCTGCCGCACCTCGCCGACCAACAACCCGATCAGGAACCGCTGCTCGACCGCGGTGGCCCGGACGAACAGGGCCTCGATCAGCGCCCGTCGAGCGGCCTGCGACCCGGCACCGGTGGTGGTGCCGATCGCCTCCAGCGCGGTGTCCACCTCCAGCAGGGTCAGCGACGGTGCGTCGGCCGGCTCCGGCAACTCGCGCAATGCGGCGGGCCCGACGCCGATCTGCCGCTGGGTGAGCGCGCCCGCCAGGTAGGCCACCAGCACGGTCGCCTCCGCCGGATCCGCCCGCCGCAGACACCCGGCCACCAACTCCGCCTTCGCGGTCCGCCCGGCCTCGCCCGCGATCTCCCGCGACACGACGGCCACCTCATGGAACAACAGCGACCCCACGCCACGACTCCTCACACCGAACGCCTCCCCCCACCATCGCCCCACCCACCCTCACTCATGCCCCCGACACCCATCCGGCCGATCCACGAAACACGCGACGAAACGCGAACGAGCCGAAGCGGAGCACGCACGCGGACCGGACGGCCGAAACCGGCGAAGCGAGCGCGACAAGACGGGCACGGCGAAACGGGGCACGCGGCGCGCTGCGGAGCGGGCGCAGCGCACGGGTCGGGCACGGCGGAGGCGGGCGGGGCAGGCGCAGCGGACGCAGCGAAACGGGGCGAGGCGGGCCGGGCGGGGGCAGTGGACGCGGCGGAATGGGCGAGGCGGGCGAAGTGACGGCGACGAAGCGGGTCAAGCGGAGCGGAGCGAGCGGACCCTTGCCCAGCACGCGAGGCGGGGCGAGCACAGCGAAGCGGGCGCGCGGAGCGGATGGCCGCAACGGCGGAACGGGGCGGGTGGGGCAAGCACGGCGAAGCAGGTGCCGCGGAGCAGAGCGGGCGGGCCGGGGCAGCGGACAGGCAGGGCCTGGGCACAGCGCGCGAGGCAAGCGGTACGGCAAGCGTGGCAATGTGCGGCGAGCGCAGCGCGCTTGGCGGGGCGAGCAGATCACCCGTGGCGACGCGGGCGCAACCCGCGTAACGGGGCGAGCACGACACCGCGAGCCCAGCGCCCCGGGGCGACGCTGACGCAACCCGTCACGAGGCGAGCACGACACCGCGAGCGCAGCGCCCGTGGCGACGCCGACGCAACCCCCGTCACGGCGCAAGCACGACACCGCGAGCGCAGCGGGTGGCCCGCCGCGGTGGGTGGTGTGGGTTGCGGGTCGCCCTTGATGTCGGGCTTCGCGGGGCGGCGGTGCGGGGGCGAGGGCGGGTGTGCCGGGTGCGTCGGCCGTGCTGTCGCCGTCGGGTCCGGGCTCCGGATCGGCGACGGGCCGGGACGCAGGGCAAGCCCCCGTGTCCCGGCCCGTCGCAGCGGTCGTTCGGCCGCCGCGGCTAGAGAATTGCGCCCGGGCGGTACTTCGCCGCCTCCGGGTGCTTTGCGGCGACCGTTTCCACGCGTCGGATCACCTCGGCCACCTGGGCCGCCGCCGCGCCGGTGAAGGACAGGCGGTCGGCGAGCAGCGTGTCCAGCGCCGCGCGGTCCAGCGGCAGCCGCTCGTCGGCGGCCAGCCGGTCGAGCAGTTCGTTGCGCTCGACGCCCTCGCGCAGCGCCAGCGCGGAGGCGACCGCGTGCTCCTTGATCACCTCGTGTGCGGCCTCGCGCCCCACGCCGCCGCGGATCGCGGCCATCAGCACCTTGGTCGTGGCCAGGAACGGCAGGTAACGGTCCAGCTCGCGGGCGACCACGGCCGGGAACGCGCCGAACTCCTCCAGCACGGTCAGGAACGTCTCGATCAGGCCGTCGAAGGCGAAGAACGCGTCCGGCAGCGCGACCCGACGCACCACCGAGCAGGACACGTCGCCCTCGTTCCACTGGTCGCCCGCGAGCTCGCCGACCATCGAGGCGTACCCGCGCAGGATCACCGTGAAGCCGTTCACCCGCTCGCACGAGCGCGTGTTCATCTTGTGCGGCATCGCGGACGAGCCGACCTGGCCGGGCTGGAAGCCCTCGGTGACCAGCTCGTGCCCGGCCATCAGCCGGATCGTCTTGGCCAGCGACGACGGCGCCGCGGCCAGTTGCACCAGCGCGGTAACCACGTCGTAGTCGAGCGAGCGCGGGTAGACCTGGCCGACCGAGACGAACGCGTGCTCGAAGCCCAGGTGCGCCGCGACGCGCCCCTCCAGCTCGGCCAGCTTGTCCTCGTCGCCGCCGAGCAGGTCGAGCATGTCCTGCGCGGTGCCCACCGGGCCCTTGATGCCGCGCAGCGGGTAACGGGTGATCAGGTCGTCGAGCCGGTGGTAGGCGACCAGCAGTTCGTCGGTCGCCGAGGCGAACCGCTTGCCCAGCGTGGTGGCCTGCGCGGCGACGTTGTGCGAGCGGCCCGCCATGACCAGCTCGGCGTGCTGCGCGGACAGTTCGGCCAGTCGTACCAGCAGGGCCACCACGCGGTCGCGGATCAGTTCCAGCGACGAGCGGATCTGCAACTGCTCGACGTTCTCGGTCAGGTCGCGCGAGGTCATGCCCTTGTGCACGTGCTCGTGGCCGGCGAGGGCGTTGAACTCCTCGATCCGGGCCTTGACGTCGTGCCGGGTGACCCGCTCGCGCTCGGCGATCGAGGCGAGGTCCACCTGGTCGATCACCCGCTCGTAGTCGGCGACCGCACCCTCGGGGACCTCGATGCCCAGGTCGGCCTGGGCACGCAGGACCGCGAGCCACAGTCGGCGCTCCAGCACCACCTTGTGCTCGGGGGACCACAGCGTGGCCAGCGCCGGGGAGGCGTACCGGTTGGCCAGAACGTTCGGAATGCGGGGCTTGCGCACAGGCTGGGACGTCACGAGCGGCGAGTTTACCGAGCCGTCCCAGCCGCCCACGACGTACGTCCACGTTCGCGCCCCGCGGCGCCGGCCCGCGCGCCCCCGCGACCGTCCGCGAGCGTGCTTTCCCCCCGCTTCCGAGCCGGCCCTAACGTACGCCCATGATCGTCGCGCGCTCGCTCGTCCTGTTCGCGCTCGCCGCCCTCGCCGAGATCGGTGGCGCCTGGCTGGTCTGGCAGTCCGTACGCGAGCATCGCCCGTGGTGGGTGGCCGGCCTCGGGGTGATCGCGCTGGGCATCTACGGGTTCGTGGCCACGCTCCAGCCGGACCCCGACTTCGGCCGGATCCTGGCCGCTTACGGCGGTGTCTTCGTCGCGGGTTCACTCGCGTGGGGGATGGCCGTGGACGGTTTCCGTCCGGACCGCTGGGATCTCGCCGGGGCAACCGTCTGCCTGGCCGGCGTCGCTCTGATCATGTACGCGCCGCGGCGCTGACGCCGCGTCACAACCCGTGTGCCGCACCGCATGTGCCGACCGCCGCCGGGTAGACGCCGGCCATCTCGGGACGACGTTGGGGGCCGGCACATGGGCAAGTGGCAGGACGCACGAAATGCGCGCAAGGCACGAGCCGAGCGTGAGGAGCGAACCGCCCGTGCGTTGCGTGGTGACGGCAGTCGGCCGGCCGCGGACACCGAGCCGCCCGGCAAATCCGACTCGGCCGCGGAGCGGACCGAAAAGGTCCCGGGCCCGCGCGCGGCCGGCCGCCCGAAATCCGAGCAGCCGGCCGCCGACGCGGTGGACCTCGACAAGACCGGGCCCGGCAGCGAGGACACCGCCGAGGGCGCCGCCGAACGGGCACCGGCTCCGGAGAACCTCCCGGAGCGCCCGAGCGACCTCCCCAAGTCGTCGTGGTTCAAGGCCGCGTGGCGCACGATCCGCGAGTTCAAGGAGGACGACCTCAACATCTGGGCCGCCGCGCTCACCTATCAGAGCGTGCTGTCCATCTTCCCCGCGCTGCTGGTCGTGGTTTCGCTGGTCGGCCTGGCCGGTCGCTCGGCCACCGACGCGCTGACCGAGAACGTGCAGAACGTGGCGCCCACCGAGACGCATCAGATCGTGATCAACGCGATCCAGAACCTCGAACACAGCCGCGGCACGGCCGGCCCGCTCGCGCTGGCCGGCCTGGGTCTGGCGTTGTGGTCTGCGTCCGGCTACGTCGCCGCGTTCATGCGCGCGTGCAACACCATCTACGACGTGCCCGAGGGCCGGCCGCTGTGGAAGACGGTGCCCACCCGGGTCGCGGTCACCGTGGTGACGCTGCTGCTGCTGTCGATCTGCGCGATCGCGGTGGTGTTCACCGGCTCGCTGGCCAAACAGGCCGGACACGCGCTGGGGGTGGGCGAGGCGGGCGTGCTGCTGTGGGACTACGCGAAGTGGCCGGTGCTGATCGTGGTGGTCAACTTCCTGTTCGCGCTGCTGTACTGGGCCGCGCCGAACGCCAAGCAGGGCTTTCGCTGGATCACTCCCGGCGGCGTGCTCGCGGTGCTGCTGTGGGCCCTCTTCTCCGCCGCGTTCGCCTATTACGTGGCCAACTTCGGCACCTACAACAAGACCTACGGCACGCTCGCCGCGGTGATCGTGTTCCTGATCTGGCTGTGGTTGACCAACATGGCGATCCTGCTCGGTGCCGAGTACAACGCCGAGATCGAGCGGGCCCGGGCGATCGCCGGCGGCCACCCGCCGACCCTGGAGCCGTACGTCCGGATGCGCAACGCGCCCAAGCCGAAGGGCGCCTGGAAGCGGTGGTTCCGGTTCGGTCGTACGCCGAAGGCGGAGCGGGAAAGCGGAGAGTAGACAATCGAGGGTATGGACAAGATCCGGCCCGCCTACGAGGAACTGGGCGCCGAGGGCTTCTACGCGACACACGGCACGCGGTACCGCAACCCGCACGAGCCGCGGGTGCGGGCGGTGCTGGCCGAGGCGTTGGCGGAGCCGGTGGCCGCCGAGCCGAGGCTCCTCGACCGCGTGCTCGACCTGGCCTGCGGCAGCGGCGAGGCCACCCTCGCGCTGCGCGAACTCGGTGCACGCGAGATCTCGGGCATCGATCCGTACACGGGCGTCGCCTACCGCGAGCGGACCGGGACGCCCGCCGAGCCGCTGCGCTTCGAGGAGATCGCGGCGGGCGCGCTGGCGGGCCGGACCTACTCGCTCGTGGTGTGCAGCTACGCACTGCACCTGCTCGCCGAATCCCGACTGCCCGCGCTGGCCTACGCGCTGACCGAGGTCACGACCGCGTTCGTGGTGGTGACTCCACACAAGCGTCCGGTGCTGCGGCCGGAGTGGGGATGGCACCTGAACCGGGAACTGGTCGTGGATCGGGCTCGGGCCCGGCTGTATCGGAGCTCGCCCGAACCCGCCGAGGCGACTGGGCCACGGTGACGCCGGCGCTGGCGATCACCACCAGCGCGATGCCCGCGACCTGGATCGGCACGAGCGACTGATGCAGTACGAGGAATCCGGCGATCGCGGCCACGGCGGGTTCCAGGCTGGCCAGCAGCCCGAACGTCGCGGGCGTCAGATGCTTCATCGCAAGCATCTCGAAGCTGTACGGGAGCGCCGAGGACAGCAGCGCGACACACGCGCCCAGCCCGAGCACCTTGGGCTCCAGAAGCGCGCTCCCGGCCGTGACCACGCCGAACGGGGTGACCAGCACCGCGGCCACCGCGAAGCCGAGCGCCAGGCCCTCGACGCCGTCGAAGCGCTTGGAGATCTTCGAGGCGACCACGATGTAGCCCGCCCAGCAGGCCGCCGCCGCCATCACGAACGCGACACCGACCGGGTCCAGCCCGCTGAACCCGCCGCGGCCCAGGAGCAGTACACCGACGGCCGCGAGCACGATCCAGATCATGTCGCGCAACCGGCGGGACAACACCACGGCCAGGCCGAGCGGCCCGAGGAACTCCAGCGTGACCGCCGGGCCGAGCGGCAGCCGGTCGATCGCCTCGTAGAAGAACATGTTCATGCCCGCGAACATCACGCCCAGGCCGACCACCACGAGCCAGTCCGCCCGGGTGCGCCCGCGCAGCCGCGGCCGGGCGAAGGCCAGCAGGATGCTCGCCGCCAGGACCAGCCGCAGTGTGACCGCGCCGGCGGGTCCCACGTACGGGAACAGCCGGGCGGCGAACGCCGCGCCGAACTGGATCGAGCACGCGCTCGCCAGCACCAGCAACACCGAGCGTCCCTGTGCGCCCGGCAGCAGCCGGTCGACGAATGCGGGCAGCGCCCGCGGGGTCGCGTCGGGGGTGGTGCGGGAGGTCATTCCTCGACACTACGGACATCGTCAAGCCGATCAGACGCCGGCCCCGGACGCCGCGGATTTGCGATCGCGGACCACCTTGCGCAGCGCCTCGGGCACCGGGCCCAGGCCCGCCTCCAGCTCGCGGATCCGGCCCTTGGCCGCCCGGCGTTCCCGACCGCCGAGCACCACCCGCAGTTCGCCCTCGTAGGCCAGTGCGGCCAGCGCCGCATCCGCCGCGGGCACGCGTGCCACCGGCCGGCCCGGCTTGAGCGCGTCCCACATCGCCCTGGTCGCGGCGGTGCGCAGTTGCGGTTGGCGCAGCAGCATCCGTCGGACCGGGACGATGCCCAGGAGCCGGTGCGACTCGAACCTGATCACCCGCTCGCGTTCGAGGCCGGCACCGACGCGGCCGGTGGCCTGCCGGTCGCCCTTCTTGACCCAGTGGCGCCACCGGTGGGCCCGCTCGCTCGCGGTGATCCTGCCCAGCAGGTCGGCCGCCAGGTCGCAGTCCGGTGCGGCGGCACCCCGATGCGCGGTCGCCGTGACCCTCCCGGCGTCGTCACGGATCAGGCCCTGCTCGTAGAGGTCGTACAGGGCAGCGGCCTGGAGTGTGGCTCCCAGGTTGCTTCGGCTCAGCAGTCGCTGCCGCTCGGGGCTGTAGGCGAGCAGGAACACTCGCCGGGCCAGGGATACGTTCACGTCGACCTCCAGGGATACGTTCACGTCGACCTCCTCGGCGCCAGGGCGTCGCGTCGTCTTCGGGCCGGTCCTCACGGCGCGGTACCGAGGTCGCCAGTGTCGCCACCGCCGCGGCCACGATGGCCGGCACCGCCAGAATCGTCTCGAACGCCACCGTCGCCTCCCCCGGACTCGGTATCGGACTCGCGGGGCTCGGACTCGCGGGGCTCGGATTCGGCTTCGGCGGGCGCCGGGCGCGCGGCGGCGTCGGCCTTGGGGGGCCTGCCCCGGCGGGCCGGACGACCGGCGTTGCCCGGCATCCGACCCGCGTCGCCCAGCGAGCGCCGCAGCAGGAACTCGATCTGCGCGTTGGTGCTGCGCAGTTCGTCGGCGGCCCACTTGGCGATCGCATCGTGCACCGCCGGGTCCAGGCGGAGCAGGATCTTCTTGCGCTCGGTCACCGGGCCGGCTACGCGTAGAGGGAACCGGTGTTGACCACCGGCTGGGTGGCCTGGTCGCTGCACAGCACCACGAGCAGGTTGCTGACCATCGCCGCGCGCCGGTCGTCGTCCAACTCGACCAGGTCGCCCTCTTCCAGCCGGTTCAGCGCGAGTTCGACCATGCCCACCGCGCCCTCGACGATCCGCTGCCGGGCGGCGACCACCGCGCCCGCCTGCTGGCGGCGCAACATCGCCTGGGCGATCTCCGGCGCGTAGGCGAGCCGGGTGATCCGCGACTCGACCACGCTGACCCCGGCCGAGGCGACCCGCGCGCCGATCTCCGCGGAGAGCTTGCCGGTGATCTCGTCGGCGTTGTCGCGCAGGGACATGCCGCCGTTGCCGTGGTCGTCGTACGGATAGCTGTTGGCGATGTGCCGCACCGCGGTCTCGGTCTGGATCGCGACGAACTCCTCGAAGTCGTCCACCTCGAACTTGGCCTGCGCGGTGTCCTTGACCTGCCACACCACGACCGCGGCGATCTCGATCGGGTTGCCGTCGTTGTCGTTGACCTTGGCGGTCTGCGTCTCGTGGTTGCGGATGCGGGTGGAGACCTTGGTGCGGTCGGTGAACGGGTTCACCCAGCGCAGGCCGTCGGTGCGCACGGTGCCCTTGTAGTGCCCGAAGAGCTGGAGCACCCGGGCCTCGCCGGGGGCCACGGTGGTCAGACCGCAAAGCGCGAACAGCGACGCGACGATGATCACGATGCCGGCGGTGATGGCCGCGACCTTCTGACCGTCGTGCAGCAGGGCGCCGAAAATGGTGAGCCCGACACCGCCGGCGACGAAGAGCACCCCGACCGCGAGGGCGGGCAGACCGGAGACGCCGGTCACCACCTTCTCCCGGACCTGGGGGGCCGGCATTTCCACGATGGACTCGGGGCCGATATCGCTCATGTGGTCACTCCCGCTCGGTTTGGCTTGCCATCACCACTATAGCAAAGTGATATCACTTTATGCCGAGGGGCAAACCTCGATCCCTACGCCGACGCGGCTGGGGCGGGTGCGGGCCGGGCGCGTGCGGGCCGACCACCACCGGCCGCGCCGGCTGCGGTGGTCAGCCCAGGGTCTTGATCGTGGTGCCGTTGCGTACGTTGGCCACCGGTGCCGCCGGCGGCGGCGGGAGCGCGCCGGGCGGGGCCTTGATCACCAGTTGGCGGGCGTCGGCGGAGCCGCTGACCGAGCCGGACGCGGTCACCTTGACCACGTCGCGCGTGCCCGCCGCGACCAGGTACCAGGCGCCGGTCCGCGAGCGCCACCACGTCGAGGTGACGATGTCGTTCCCGGACCGACTGCACGCGGGCGAGTCGGCGAGCCGGTTGACGGTCTGCGCGCCGGTCGCACTCGCCCCGGGCGGCAGGAACTGCACCACCACGTCGCCGCCGCCCTTGCGGTCGAACGCGTGCAGGCAGGACCACATCGCCTCCCCCGCCGCCTCGGGCAGGTCGAAGTGCGCGAACTCCCAGTTGTTGACCAGCCGCAGCCCCCGTCCGCGCAACGTGTCCAGCGCACACGCGGTCCGCGACCACACGCCGAGGGCGCGTTCACTGGAGGCGGCCTCGACCGGCCGGCCGGTGTGGACGTGGTCCGGTGGCGGCATGTAGGTGAGGTGTGTCGCGGACAGTTCGCCCAGGTCCGCGAGCAGATAGGGGTGGTTGTCGGCGGCGCGCCCGGCCAACAGTTCGAGCACGGGCACGGTGGCGCAGCCCTTCCCAGCCGTACCGAGGTCGGGCATCGGGGCGGTGACCCTGTCGGTGATCGCCGGCGGCCTGCTCTTGCCCTCGGGGCGACGCAGGTCCCGCACCGCGGCCTCGTCCACCCAGGGCGCGAGCAACATCCGGACGCCGCTGGGATCACGGCGCAGCACCACGGCCGAGGCCGAACGCTCGTCCGAGTCGTCGGCCGCGCCGACCTCCAGGGTGCGCCTGCCGTGGTCGTCGGTATAGCGGGCCGGACGCGTGCCGTCGGCGAGGAGCACGGCGGCCGCCCCCGCGACGTCGCCCGCGTACAGCAGGCGGGGGGCGCCGGTCGGCGGGCCGGCGGCGGTGCCGCGGCCGAGCGTGACGGGGGTGCCGTCGGCGGGGTCGGTCCAGGCCCGCACCGCGCGCCGGGTCAACGCCTCGTCGCGGGCCCGGGTTCCTCGGGTGGACCACACGTCGAAGTCGAGGCGGGTCGTGCCGACCCAGGCACCGGCCGGGATCAATCGGGGCGGACCGCCGACCGGCTGCGCGGCGGGTGCGGCCCGATCGGCTCGGCCGCCGCCGCCGGCCGAGGGGTCGGTACCGCCGGTCGTATGCCAGACGATCGTGGCGATCACGGTGACCGAGGCCAGGACGCCCAGTGCGGTGTGCCGACGTCGCCGACGGCGCAGCAGGTCGGAGGGAGTCGCCCGCAGGGTGCACGGGTCGAACGGGTCGGCGCGCAGCAGGTCGCGGGCTGATCCGGGTCCGCCCCCCGGATGTCCGGCCGGGCGCAGCGCCGGCGCACCGGCATCCGCCTCGGTCTCGGCGGCCAGGACGTCCTCGACCCCGGCGGCGAGCAGGAACTCGCTCGCCTCGACGGGGTCCAGGCCGTCCAGCACGCGCAGGACGAAGAACGCGCGGGCCCGGGCCGGACAATCGGCCGAGTGCCTGCTCGATCGCCGGTTCGTCCGCACCGCCGGTCGGTGGGAACAGCCGCAGGCCCCAGACCTGCGGCAGCAGCACCCGACGCCGCGTGGAGCGGTTCAGGCGCAGCGCGCCGCGCACGATGCGCAGCCGGACAAGGTCGGCATCGCTCATGCCCGCGACGCCCGGGCCGCGGCCGAGATTACGCAGTCGGCCCGGCAGCGCGCTTGGACCAGAGCGTGCGCGGCCAGCACCCGGCGGTGGCGCTCCATGGCGGGCGGCAGGATCAAGTAGGCGACCGGACGAGTTCGGGATATCGCCCGACCACCAGGGCCTCGGTGCGGCGCACCGCCCCCTGGTCCAGCCGGCGTCGGCACAGGGCGACGAGATCGGCCCGGGCCTGCCGGGCCCGCTCGCGGGTGCTCCGGTCGCTCCGGCAGGCACCCGCACCGGTGCCGTTCGGGTCGGATCGGGTCGCCGGGTCGGGTGTGCTCTCGTCGCGACCGTGTCGCATGTGTGGATCCCCTCTCGCCGCGCCTCGGCCGGCGCCCGCGAATCGGTACGGGGCCCATGCGCACGATGGCCAACGAGCACCGCCGGGAGGGGTCACACATAGTACGAATATCTTCTTTTATGTCATCTTTTGGCCGAACCGATCGGGCATGCGCTCGGCCTCGACAACCGGATCGACCGATCTCGGTCAACAGGCCGACGGATCCGACCGGATCGAGCGGACCGGGCCGACCGGGCCGACCGGCCGGCTCAGCCGAACCGACCGAGTCGGCCGACACGGCCGAGCCGCCCCGAGGCCATGCTCAGCCGGGGCCCACGAAACCCGACTCGTAGGCGGCGATCACCGCCTGGGTGCGGTCGCGGGCCCCCAACTTGCCCAACACTGCGCTCACATGGCTCTTGACCGTTTCGGTGCCCAGGAACAGTTCGGCGGCGATCTCCGCGTTGTTCAGCCCCCGGGCCATCGCCCGCAACACGTCGCCCTCGCGCTCGGTCAGATTGGCCCGGGCCACCGCGTCGGCACGGGCCGCCTTCCCGTGGCGCTCGACCAACGCCCGCAGCTTGGCCGGAAACAGCAGGGAGTCTCCGGTGGCCAACGCCCGCACCGCGCCGGTGATCTCCGCGGGACGGGCCCGCTTGAGCAGGAAGCCGTGCGCTCCCACCCGCAGCGCCTCGTAGACGTATTCGTCGTTCTCGAAGGTGGTCATGATCAGGATCTTGGGCGGCTGGTCGAGATGGGCGAGCAGGTCCCGGGTGGCCTGGATCCCGTCCACGCGCGGCATCCGCACATCCATCACGACCACGTCCGGGCGCAGCGAGCGCACCAGCGAGAGCACGCCCGCGCCGTCGTCGGCCTCGCCCACGACCTCGAAGTCGGGCTGCGCACCCAGGATGGCCCGCAGGCCCGCCCGAACCAGTTCGTCGTCGTCCACCAGCATGATCGCGATCGTCACGACGCCCACCGTAGGGGCAGGCGCACGTGCACCCGCCAGTAGCCGTCCTGAGCGCCCGCGGTGGCCTCTCCGCCGAGCAGCGCGGCCCGTTCGCGAATGCCGCGCAGCCCGCTGCCACCGCCCGCGCCGACCACCGATCGCTCCGTGCCCGCGGCGGGCACGTTGTTCAGCACGGTCAGCTCGACGTCGTGGTCGTCCACCGCGACGGTGACGTCGATCGGCACCGGACCCGCGTGCCGCAGCACGTTGGTGAGCGACTCCTGCACGATCCGGTAGCCCTCGCGCGAGATCACCGCCGGCACCGCGTCGAGGGGGCCCGACACCCGCAGTTCGACCGAGGCCCCGGCGCCTCGCGTGCCGTCGACGAGCACCTTGAGTTCGGGCAGGCCGGGGCGAGGCGCGGCCGGCTCCGGCGCTTCGCGCAACAGCAGCAGCATGCGTTCCAAGTCCTCCAGGGCCTGCCGGCCGGTCTCCTCGATCGCTTCGAGCGCCCGATCCGCGAAGCCGGGATCGCTGTCGAGCAATTGCCGGGCGGCGCCGGCCTGAAGCACCGTCACCGACAGTGCGTGGCCGATCGAGTCGTGCAATTCGCGGGCGAGTCGATTGTGTTCGAGCAGTTGCTCGGTCCGACGCTCGGCTATCGCGAGGCGTTCGCTCGCGGACGGCCCGAGCAACCTGGTGCCGAGCCGGGTGAGCAGCCAACCCACGCCGGCCAGGTAGTAGAGCGCCCCGACGATGACGAGCAGGCCCAGCGGGATGAGCCACCAGTGCCCGGCACCACCGGGGAAGGCGATCCCGCTGAACCTCACGCCCATGTCCGTCGCCGGCGACACGATCATCGCGATCCCCACGAACACCGTGTTGCCGGCGAGCGCGAGACCGAGCCAGGCCAGTTCGACCCGCAGCACCAGCCACAGTGCGGTGCGCCATCGGTCCGCCCACCCCTGGGACCGGGTGACCACGATGTCGCTCTCGTCGCCGGGACGCAGCAGCAGTCGGGCCAGGAATCCCTCGAACCGACGCGCCTCGGCGAGCAGCCCGAAGGCGACCAGGATCGGGATCGGGACGGCCAGCAGCGCGAAGCCGTCGGCGGCCCCGCCCTCCCCCTCCAGGCCCGGATACACCAGTGCGACCGCAACGCCCAGGGCCAGCGCCGTGAACATGTGGAAGGCCCGCGTGTAGGTGGAGGCCGCGACAAGTGGCCGGGTGAGGCGGGCGAGCGAGGTGCGAAGCGGCGCGATCCGGGACATGCCGCCATCCTGCCGGGTCGTCGGGCGCGCGACCTCCCCCGCCCGGGGGAGACCGTCCCCACGGTTGGGGGATCGGGTACGACACCTCGACATCACAGCCTTGAGGCACCGCAGCAACCGGGCGGTGCCCACTCCGAAGCAGCCGAGGGAGCACAGCAGATGATCCGCATCCGCAACCTGACGAAGCGTTACGGCGAGGTGCTCGCCGTCGACGACCTCGACTTCGAGGTCGCCTCCGGCACGGTGACGGGCTTCCCGGGCCCCAACGGCTCGGGCAGGTCGAAGCGCGACCCTCCGGTTACCCAGGGTCACTTGTGGGCATTCCAGAGCGCATGTCCAGATGGCGGCGGCGCGCGACGACGGCAGGGGAACCCCGGCCGCCCACCCGGCGCAACACCGAACTCCTGCTGCTCGTCTTCGCAGTCCTGGTCCCCGTCCTCGCCTACGCGAACGTCGGCCTGGCCAAGGACGGCTCGATTCCACCGGATACCGCGCGATACGGGCTCGGGCTCGGCTTTCTCGTGCTGGTCGCCCACCTCCTGGTGCGCCGCTTCGCGCCGTATGCCGACCCGGTGCTGCTGCCGATCGCCGCACTGCTCAACGGCCTGGGGCTGGTGCTGATCTACCGACTCGACCTGGAGACGCCGAAGGTGCAGGCCGCGCCCTCGCAACTGATGTGGTCGGCCATCGGGGTGATCCTGTTCGCGGTGGTGATGATCGCCGTGCGCGATCACCGCACCCTGGGCAAGTACGCATACCTGGCGGCGGCCGTGGCCCTGTTCCTGATGATCGTCCCGGTCTTCTTCCCGGCCATCAACGGCGCCAAGGTGTGGATCCGGCTCGGTCCCTTCTCGCTGCAACCCGGCGAGTTCGCCAAGATCATCCTGGTCGTCTTCTTCGCGTCCTACCTCGCCACCACGCGCGAGACGCTGATGATGATCGGCCGCCGGTTCTGCGGCGTGAACCTGCCGCGCGGCCGCGACCTGGGCCCGGTCGTCGCGGTGTGGCTGGCCTCGGTCGGCATCCTGGTCCTGGAACGCGATCTGGGCACGTCCCTGCTCTACTTCGGCGCATTCGTGGTGATGCTCTATGTCGCGACCGCGCGCATCAGCTGGATCCTGGTCGGCCTGATCCTGATCGCACTCGGCGCGTTCGTGGTCGGCTCCGCCGAACCCCACGTGCACAACCGGGTGCAGAACTGGCTGGACCCGTTCGCGAGCATCCACGCAGGACTCGGCCCGGGCCAACTGGCCCAGTCGCTGTTCTGTTTCGCGGCCGGCGGCCTGCTCGGCGCCGGCCTCGGCCTGGGGCACTCGATCCTGGTCGGCTTCGCCGCCAAGAGCGACTTCGTCCTGGCCACCGTCGGCGAGGAGCTCGGACTGACCGGCATCGCCGCGCTGTTCGTGCTCTACGCCCTCCTGGTCGCGCGCGGCTTCCGGGCCGGCCTGACCGCGCCGGACCCGTTCGGCTCGCTGCTCGCCTACGGGCTCTCCGCCGTGCTGGCGATCCAGGTGTTCGTGGTCGCGGGCGGGGTGACCGCGCTGATCCCGCTCACCGGCATGACCATGCCCTTCCTCGCCCAGGGCGGCTCGTCCGTGGTCACCAACTGGGCACTGATCGCATTGCTGATGAAGGTCAGCGACCGGGGCCGCCGGCCACCCGCGCCGATCGAGGAACCCAGCCCGGTACCCGAGGAGGTGCCCGCGTGATCGTCACCGCCCGGCGAGCCGCCGGATTCTGTCTGCTGCTGCTCCTGGCGCTGCTGGGCAACGCCACCTGGCTCATGGCGCACAAGGCCGACGCCTACGACCACATGGCGGGCAACCGCCGTCCGCAGATCGTGCGTTACCAGCAGGCGCGCGGCGACATCCTGGTGGCCGGCCGGGCGGTCACCGGTTCACCGCACACCGCCACGTCCTCCGACCTGGCCTACGGCCGCAGCTACACCGACGGCCCGCTCTACGCCCCGGTCACCGGCTACGCCTCTCAGCTCTACGGCGCCTCGCTACTCGAAGGCGTCGAGGACGACCTCCTGGCGGGCACCGATCCACGCCTGGGCGCATGGCCGGTGGTCACCGCGATCACCCGCAGGCGCAGCCCCGCCGGCAACGTGGCCACCACGATCCTGCCCGCCGCCCAGCAGGCCGCGTTCGCCGGTCTGGCGAGCACCGGCAACAAGGGCGCGGTGGCCGCGCTCGACCCCGCCACCGGCGCGATCCTGGCCCTGGTGAGCACGCCGTCCTACGACCCGGGCAGGCTGGCCGGTGCCAACAAGGCGACCCGGGCGGCATGGACGGCGCTGGACGCCGACCCCGACCGACCGATGCTCAATCGTGCGCTGCGCGAGACCTATCCCCCGGGCTCCACCTTCAAGGTGGTCACCGCCGCGGCGGCGCTCGCCTCCGGCACGGTCACCGACCCGGACGAGCCGACCACCTCGCCCGACCCCTATCCGCTGCCCGAGTCGACCACCCGGCTCGGCAACGAGGTCTCCGGCTGCCGCGACGCATCCCTGCGTTACGCGCTGGCGATGTCCTGCAACACCGTGTTCGCCAAGCTCGGGGTCGACATGGGCGCCGATGTGATGCGCCGGCAGGCCAAGGCGTTCGGTTTCGACGACCCCAAGCTGCGGATCCCGGTCGCGGTCACCGAGAGCGTGTTCCCCGGACATCCGGATCGCCCGCAGACCGCGCTGTCCTCGATCGGCCAGTTCGACACGCGGGCCACCCCGCTCCAGATGGCGATGGTCGCCGCCGGCGTGGCCAACGACGGCGAGGTGATGCGGCCGTACCTGGTCGAGCGGCTCACCCGCAGCGACGGCAGCACCGTGCACACCACCGGCCGCGAGACCCTGGCCCGGGCGGTCTCCCCGCCGGTGGCACGCCGACTGCAGAAGATGATGGAGGACGCGGTCACCACCGGCACCGGCGGCAACGGGCGGATCGACGGCGCCGTCGTCGGCGGCAAGACCGGTACCGCCCAGCACGGCGAGAACAACCGCGCCGTGCCCTACGCGTGGTTCATCGCCTACGCCAAGGCCGACGCCGCCGCCAAACCCGCCGTGGCGGTCGCCGTCGTGGTCGAGGACGGCTCGGCCGACCGCGCCGACATCACCGGCGGCGGCCTCGCCGCCCCGATCGCCAAGGCCGTGATGTCCGCGGTGCTCGCCGCCCGATGAGCCCGCCGCCGGGCCCGCCCGCCGATCGACCGCCGATCAACCCCGGAGCGGCGGTCAGCTCTTGCGCAGCCCGGCCAGCACCCGGTCGATGACCCGGCCCACCTCGGCCCGGGCATTCGCGGGGTCGGCGGCTCGCGCGGTGTACATGCTCGCCTCCGAGATCAGCGAGGCCAGCAGCCGGGCCAGCGGCGGCACCGGCAATTCGTCGATCTCGCCGTTGTCCATCGCCTGCCGCAACCACGCGGCCAACAACCCGTGACCGTGCTCGTCCACGAGCGCGTCCCACGACCCGGGCCCGAGCACCGCCGGACCGTCCACCAGCACGATCCGCTGAAAGTCCCCGGTCGTGCACACGTCCAGGAACGACTGGAATCCGTGTCGCAGCTGATCCCACGGTTCGCTGGGGTGGTCCTGGGCATGACGCATCTCGTGGGCGACCAGCGCCTCGGCCGCCTCCGTCGCGACGGTCTCCATGACCGCGCGAAACAGATCGGCCTTGTCCTTGAAGTGGTGGTACAGCGCACCCCGGGTCACCCGGGCCCCGGCCACGATCTCCTCGGTGCCGGTCTGCGCGTACCCCTGCGTCGCGAACAGCTCACGCGCGGCGGCCAGCAGGGCCGCTCGGGTGTCCGCCACATGTTGTGCCCGACGCGTGACCGCCATACAACCCCCACGTGACGTACAGCCTGTATGTTGAAGATGTTGTCATCATCGGGCACACCCGGGCAACGACGCCACGCCGAGTCGAGTTTCAGCGGACGCCGACGCCCCCGGGTTCGGGGATAGAGAGGACGCGACGGTCATGGGCCTGCCGCTGAACCTGGCTGTGAAAATCGGCACTCACCTGGTCAAGCAGAAGATCAAGCGGGTCGACAAGTTCGCGATGATCGTGGAGGTCGAGCCGCTGTTCGCCTGCAACCTCAAGTGCGGTGGGTGCGGCAAGATCCAGCAGCCGCACGACGTGTTGCGCAAGCGCATGTCGGTCGAGCAGGCCGTGGCGGCCGTCGAGGAGTGTGGCGCGCCGATGGTGTCGCTGGCCGGCGGTGAGCCGCTGATGCACAAGCAGATCGACCTGATCGTCGAGGAACTGCTCAAGCGCAAGAAGTTCGTGATCATCTGCACCAACGCCGTGCTGCTGCCCAAGCACCTGCACAAGTTCAAGCCGAACAAGAACTTCGCGTGGATGGTGCACATCGACGGCCTGCGCGAGAAGCACGACCAGGCGGTGGACAAGGAAGGCGTCTTCGACGAGGCCGTGGCCGCCGTCAAGATGGCCAAGGCCGCCGGATTCCAGGTCTACACGAACAGCACGTTCTTCAACACGGACTCCCCCGAGAGCATCGTGGACGTGCTGAACTTCCTCAACGACGATCTCAAGGTCGACCGGATCCAGATCTCCCCGGCCTACGCCTACGAGAAGGCCCCGGTACAGAACCGCTTCCTCGGCGTCGAGCAGACCCGAAAGCTGTTCGCATCCGCCTTCGCCGGCGGCAACCGCAAGAAGTGGCGGCTCAACCACTCCGCGCTCTTCCTCGACTTCCTGGAGGGCAAGCGCGACTTCGAGTGCACGCCGTGGGCCATCCCGTCCTACTCGTTGCTCGGCTGGCAGCAGCCCTGCTACCTGATGGGCGACGGCTACGTGCAGAGCTACAAGGAGTTGCTCACCGACACCGAGTGGGAGAACTACGGCCGCGGCAAGGACCCGCGCTGCGACAACTGCATGGCGCACTGCGGCTACGAACCCACCGCCGTCCTGGCCACCATGGGCAGCCTCAAGGAAAGCCTCCGCGCAGTCGTCGCCGGCTGACCCACCTGCGGGGGTCGGCGGCAGAAACTCCGCCGGCCCCACCAGGAAGCAACCGCCGCCCACACACCCGAGCATCGTCTGCCGGAGCACCGGCACCGGACTCCACGCGCGCATCATGACCGCCAGGGCCAGCGAAATCATCGCCGACGGCGAGAGGTTCACGTGATGTGGAACTCCATTGGCGGACAAGGGCCCGCAGCGCGGCCGGATGTTCACGGGCGCGCCGATTGGGAAGCCCGGTCACCCCTCACCGGCGACCGGGCTGCCACAACCTGATGAATCGTCAGCGTAGCGGAATGATCGTTGACACGTGTCGCATGGGTCGGCTCGGAACCAAATCTTGACCCTTTTCGGCACGTGAGACCTGGCATGTCGGGTAGATTCGCGCCGCCGTCGGCCCACCACGGGGCCATGGCGACTCCGCGAGGCGCGTGTTCCGCGGGTTGAAATGGGGGCTTGTCAGATGGTTCATCGTGTTCTTCGGCGTCTCGCCGGTCCGATCCTGCTCGCGGTGTTCGCGGCCGTGTTGACCGCCGTGCCCGCGCAGGCCGCGCCCGCGCCGGCCCAGGCGCAGGTCCGCCAGGTCTCGTCCGCGACAGTATCGACCGCGCTCACCCCGGCCGGCGTGCAGACGGCCGCGGACACCTCGGCGCAGACCACGTCGCACCGGGCCGCCGCGCAGCAGAGTCACCCGACCAAGAAGACCAAGAAAAAGAAGAAGAAGAGCTTCTTCAAGAAGGCCGGCAAGTTCATCTTCGGGGTTATCGGCATCATCATCCTCGCGATCATCATCTTCTTCGTCTGGCGGGCACTCAAGCGCCGCAACTGATCAAGCGCTCCGCCCGGCCGGCCCTCCCGGCCGATCCGGAACACACCGCGCGCCCGGCCCATGTCCCTTGGGCCGGGCGCGCGGTCGTTCCGCCGTATCCTCGCTCCCCGTATCGTCGCTCCCTCGCATCGTCGTTCACCCGTGGCGCCCGCCGCCCGGAGCGCCGTCGGGCCTGCCCGCCATTCAGTGGTGCCACGACCGGGACTTGTCCCGATCGCGCGTGTCGGCCGATCGGCCCAGCACCGACAGACCACCGAGAACCATCGTGACCACCAGGAAAACCGCCAGAACTGTCATGCCTCAAGACTGCCCGATGCTTGCACATACATCGAGTGGCAGGACTGCCTGATGTGCACAACATCCTGCCATCTCGGCCGAACTGCCGGCATGCTGTACGCATGCTGCGCAACGTGGTCGTGATCGTTCAGGACGGGGTCGCGCCCTTCGAACTCGGGGTGCTGTGCGAGGTGTTCGGCATCGACCGGAGCGAGGAGGGGTGTCCGGTCTACGACTTCGCGGTATGCGCGGTCACCCCCGGCCGGGTCCGCGCCAAGGCCGGCTACGACGTATACGTCGAGCACGGCCTCGACCGGGTCGCGCAGGCGGACCTGGTCGCGGTTCCCGCGTCCGCCGAGCACGACGAGCACGCGGCGCCGGATCCGCTGCTCCTGGACGCGCTGCGGGCCGCCGAGGCCCGAGGCGCATGGATCATGAGCGTCTGCACGGGTGCCTTCACGCTGGCCCGGGCCGGCCTGCTCGACGACCGGCGCTGCACGTCGCACTGGAAGTACACGGACCGCCTCGCCCGCCTGTACCCGAAGGCCGTCGTCGAACCGGACGTGCTCTACGTCGAGGACCGGCGGGTGATCACCAGCGCCGGCACCGCCGCCGGCATCGACGCGTGCCTGCACCTGGTCCGGCTGGAGGACGGCTCCCGCGTGGCCAACGCGATCGCCCGCCGCATGGTCGTGCCGCCGCACCGCGAGGGCGGCCAGGCGCAATACATCGCCCGACCGCTGCCCGAGCGCTCCGGGAGCCCGCTCCAGGCCACCCTCGCGTGGATGGAGCAGCGGCTGGCCCGGGAGGTGACGGTCGATCAGATGGCCGAGCACGCGCTGATGTCGCCGCGTACGTTCGCCCGCCGGTTCCAGCAGGAGACCGGCACCACACCCTACGAATGGCTCACCGCGCAGCGCGTGTTGCTCGCCCAGGAACTGTTGGAGGAGACCGACCTGCCGATCGACACCGTCGCCGAGCGCTCGGGCTTCGGCAGCGCGGCGACGCTGCGCCACCACTTCCTGCGCCGTCGCGGCACCACGCCGCAGAACTACCGTCGGACCTTCTGCCCCGGGAGCGCCACCGCATGACCGCACCGCCGATCCGCACCGCTCGCGCCGACGACTACGACGCCATCGTCGCGGTCCTGGATGAGTGGTGGGGTCGGCCGATGACCGGCATGTTGCCGCGCCTGTTCCTCGACCACTTCCACCCGACCAGCCTGGTCGCCGAGGACGACGCCGGGCTCGGCGGCTTCCTGATCGGGCTGCTCTCGCCCGCTCACCGGGAGCAGGCGTACATCCACTTCGCCGGCGTCCGACCCGACCTGCGCCGCTCCGGACTGGCGCGGCAGTTGTACGAGCGCTTCTTCGCGCTCGCCCGCGCGGACGGCCGCACTCTCGTGCGCGCGATCACCGGCCCGGTCAACACCGGCTCGATCCGTTTTCACACCGCGATGGGCTTCACCGTGCACGGCCCGGTCGCGAATCTGGACGGTCCCGGCGCGGATCGGATGCGGTTCGAGCGGAGCCTGACGGCATGAGCACGCGGCACCGACGCCGGCCGCCGAAGCCGGACGGATCCGCGGCGTCGGCGCCGGATGTCGGTGCGGCGGCGTAACCTACGTCCTTCGACGGTCCGGTCCGGCGCTCTCTTGCCCCTGTTCGGGCCGGGCCGTCGTCAGGTCAGCTTGGCGGCGGCACGCAGCGCACGCATGATCTTGAACCGGTTCGGTCCGAGCACCATCATCGGGTGTGCGTGCAGTGCGCGTATGGCATTGCGTTCCGCCCGAACCGCCGCCGACCACTGACGGGTCAGTTCGGCGTCCAGCCGCCCGGGGTTCTCGCGCGCGAACGTCGTGACGACGTCGGCCGCGTGGTCGCGGTCCCGCTGAAGGGCAACCAGCTCAGCCGGGATTTCCGCCGTTTCATACATGCGGATCATCGTAGGTGGCAAGCCGCCTTCGACCTAGGACATGCGTGCGTCACATATGTCGTGAATCCTGAGCATCGTCCGCTGGCGCCGGTTCCGGATCCGGATCCGGATCCGGCCCCCGCTCGCCGCGACCCGCCGCGCAGTACAGCGCGACCGCGCCGCCCAGGGCCGCCGTGCCGAGCAGAATGATCCGGTAGTCCAGCACCGCCAACAGACCCGCCACGCCGAGGATGGCGAACGCCGTCGGCGCGAACATGATCGTCCCCGCGGTCGCCGCGACCCGGCCCACCAGGTGCCCCGGCGTCTCCCGCTGCAATACGGTCATCGTCGCCACGTGCACCGCAGGCAGCCCGAAACCGATCGCCACGCTGCCGGCCACGACCACGGGCAGCCACTCGATCACCCGCAGGCCCACCCCGACCGCGAACAGCGCCAGGCCCAGCACCGCGAACCCGCGTGCGCCGAACCGGCGGATCAGGGTGCCCGCGCACAGCCCGACCGCCACCGACCCGGCGCCCTGCGCGGTGTACAGCACGCCGACGAACGCAGGCGAGCGCCCGAGCCCTTGGTCCACCACGGCGTAGATCGCGCCACCGCTGAGCCCGGACACCAGCATCGCCAAACCGCCGGAGAACACCAGGCGGCGCAGCGGCCGATGCGCCCACAGGTAGCCCGTGCCCGCCGTGGCCTGCCCCCACCACCCGGTCTCGGCCTTCGCCTTGACCGGTTGGTCGAAGCGCATCAGCGCGAAGACCCCGGCCGCGAGCACGAACGTGCCCGCGTCCAACAGCGCGACGGTGTGCCCGCCGGACCACGCGAACAGCCCCGCGCCCGCCAGCGGGGCGATCAGCTTCATGCCCTCGGCGGCGCTGAGCCGCATCCCGTTCAGATCGCCCAGGATGCCCGGTGCGACGCCGGCCGTGAGCGCGGTCGACTCGGCGGCGTCCAGGAGCACGAAGCCGATGCCGTAGCCGAACATCACCGCGAACAGGATCCACACCTGATCGCCCGAGTGCACGGTCAGGGTGAGGGTCAACAGCGCGGCGAGTGCCAGGTTGACGGACAGGAGCATGCGTCTGGCGGGCCATCGGTCCGCGGCCGCGCCGAGCAGCGGGCCGAGCAGGGTCGGTGCGAACACCCCGAGCGCCATCAGCGCCGCCACGCTGTCCGAACCGGTCAGCGTCTTGGCCCAGACCCCGGCGACGAGCGACATCGCGCTGCTGCCGAAGCTGGAGACCACCACGCCGCTCAGATACAACCCCGCGTTGCGGTCCTTCAGCACCTTTACCGCACCCCACGCCACGTCCCCACCGTGCCCCTCGTTGTCGTCGTCGCGGCTGTCCTTGCTGTACTAGCAGCCATGAGCTGCGCCGTCACCCAATTCGTCGAAGAAGTTGAGCCGACCCGACTCAAGTCCGATCTATTCGAGGGGAAAAGCCCTGATCCGGACGCTTTTCGGGTCTTCGGTGGCTGGCTGGTCGCGCAGGCGCTCGCCGCCGCCGGGGCCACCGTCGACGGCGACCGGGTGCCGCACTCCCTGCACGCGTCGTTCCTGCGGCCGGCCGATGCCACGCTGCCGCTGACCTACCGGGTCACCCGCACCCTCCAGGGCCGGACGCTGAGCCATCGTCAGGTCGACGTGCTCCAGACGGACAAGGTCGTCGTGCACCTGGTCGCGTCCTTCCGGGTGACCCGCCCCCAGACACCGTTCGACCACGCGCCGAGCGCACCCGCCGTGCCCGACCCGACGACGCTGCCCACGCTCGCACAGCGGCTGGACGCACTGAACGGCCCGCTGCGCCGACCGCAGTTGGTCCGGCGCAACCCGGTGGACCTGCGCTTCGTCGAGCCGCCGACCTGGGCCGACGAGACGTCCACCGCGCGACCGCCGCACAACGCGCTGTGGTGTCGCGCCGACGGCGAACTGCCGGATCGCCCGCTGCTGCACGCGTGCGCCGTCGCGTACGCGACCGACCTGAGCATCCTGGACACGCTGGTACTGCCGCATGCCGCGACCCTGGGCCGGCGCTGGATCCCCCGGGCCAGCCTGGACCACGCGATTCGGTTCCATCGCCCGTTCCGCGCGGACCGGTGGTGGCTCTACGACCAGGAGGGCACCACCCTGCACGCCGCGCACGGCACGGTGCACGGTCGGATCTTCGACGCGGCGGGCGCGCTGTTTGCGACGGTGAGCCAGGAGGCACTGTTCGGCGAGCCGGTCGAACACCGGTCGTAGCGCCACCGAGGGCCGGGGGCGCCTGCCGAGGGAGTGCGCATGTTGCAGGTCGGAAAGGTCTCACTGAACGTCAGCGACCAGGACGCGGCGAAGCGCTTCTGGGTCGACAAGATGGGCTTCGAGGAGGTCATGGACACGCCGATGGGCGAAGCCGGCAGCCCGCGCTGGATCGAGGTCCGCGCCCCGGGTGACGGCATCACGCTGATCCTGTTCAGCCACCGCTTCGACATGGAGAAGGTCGGCTCGCTCAACAACGTGTTGTTCACGTGCGACGACCTGCAGAGCACCTACCGGGAACTGGTCGCCAGGGGCATCGACTTCCCGGACAAGCCCGCCCAGCAGGAATGGGGCTGGTGGGCCACCTTCCGCGACAACGAGGGCAACTTCTACGGACTGACCCAGCGCAACCCGTGACCACGAGCGGCCGACGCGGCTGCGCCGCTGCCGTTGCGTCGGGCGGTGACACCGTCGCGACGCCGCCGTGACCGCGCGGATCGACGGCACCGACGCGACCCGGCCGACGGCCGCGGCCCGGCCGGGCGACCGGCTGTGATCTTGCCCGCTTGCGGTCGTTGCGGCGCCGTGGGTCTCGATTCCTGTGCGGCGTTGGGATATCCCAGGGTGTCATGGCGGACAAGGTGCTTCTCGACTACGACGGACCGATCGCGACGATCACCAACAACAACCCGGACAAGCACAACGCGTTCGACGACGAGATGGATCAGCTCCTGTGGCAGATCCTCGGCGAGTTGAGGCAGCGCCCCGAGGTTCGGGCGGTGATCTGGCGTGCGGTGGGCAAGTCCTTCTCCTCCGGTCGCGACGTGTCCTCGATCGGCGGTCACCGGGTCGAATTGACGCACCATCAGTTGATGACGCGCGGACATCGCGGCGTGCAGCAGCTGTTCGAGTTGGACGCGCCGGTGCTGGTGGCCTGCCAGGGTTGGTCGATCGGCGCGTCCTTCCAGCGTGCACTGTTGTGCGACATCCGGGTGGCCGCCGAGGGGGCTCGGTTCATGCTGCCCGAGACCACGCACGGGGTGATCCCGGACACCGGCGGCGTGGCCCGGCTGTACCAGATCTGCGGGCCCGGGGTGGCCGCCGACCTGGTGCTCACCGGCCGCCCGATGCACGCCGCCGAGGCGTACGCGCACGGCATCGTCTCGCGCGTGGTGCCGCCCGCCGAACTGGACGCCAAGGTGCGCGAGATGGCCGAGCGGATCGCCGCCGCGCCGGCGGTGACCGTCAAGATGGCCCGGCGCGTGCTCGGCCACCTCGCCGAACCCGCCGTACGCACCTCGATGGCTGAGGAACTGATCGCGCAGACCTTCGTCAACAAGTCGGACGACTACGCCGAGTTCCGCGCCGCCCGCGCCGAACGGCGGCCCGCCCACTACACCGGGAGCTGACCCCATGACCGAGGCATCCGACGGCATCATCGGCCTGCCCGAACCGCCCGCCCTGGGCGCCGGCGCGCTGCCGGCCGGAACCTACGCGGACCGTACGGTGTTCGTCACCGGCGGCGGCACCGGCCTGGGCAAGGCGATCGCGATCGAGTTCGCCCGACTGGGCGCGAACCTGGTGGTGGCCAGCCGCAAGGAGGACCACCTGGAGGCGGCCCGCGAGGCGCTGACCGAGGCCGGCGCCAAGGTGCGCACCGTGGCCTGCGACATCCGCGAGCCCGCCGAGATCGCCGCGGCCTTCGACGCGGCCGTCGACACGTTCGGGCTCCCGGACGTACTGATCAACAACGCGGCGGCCAACTTCCCGGTGCCGGCCGAGGAGATGTCCCCCAACGCGTGGCGCACCGTCGTGGACATCACCCTCAACGGCACCTATTTCTGCGCCCGCGAGTTCGCCCGCCGACACCTGGCGGCCGGCACACCCGGTTCGATCGTCAACATCGGCGCGTCCTACGCCTGGACCGGCGGCCCCGGCTTCGCCCACAGCGCGGCGGCCAAGGCGGGCGTGAAGAACATGGTCGAGACGCTGGCCGTCGAATGGGGCCCGTACGGGATCCAGGTCAACGGCCTGGTCCCGGGCCTGTTCCCGCACGAGGACATGACCGCCGCCATCAAGGAAAACCTGGCCGACAAAGGCAACCCGGCCGGCACCCACGACAAGGATCCGTGCCAGCCCGCGATGCGCGTCGGCCGACCGCGCGAGCTGGGCTGGGCCGCGACCTTCCTGGCCTCGCCCTACGCGCGCTTCATCTCCGGCCACACCCTGGTCGTGGACGGCGCGAACTGGCAGCGCCGCGGCCTGGTCAACCCGCCGGTGGTCACCGTCCGGCAGCAGATGGGCAAGGGTCCGTTCGAGCTGCCGTGAGCACGTCCCGGGCGGTGCGTCGGCAAACGCCCCGCGCTGCCGGCCGCGGTGCTGCCGGCAACCGAATCGCCATATGGCATGAATCCGTAATATCTGTGCGGAAAAATGGACAATACGATGGTCGGGTCGGTTGTGATTTTCCGGCGCGACCGGCCCGTCGTCACGTCCGTGCTCTTCGCCGCCCAGTGTCTCGGAGCCCCGCATGCCCGATCGGCGTCTGCCCTTCCGCGCCCGCAGGCACGGTGCGCTCGAACCCTCCGAACCACCCGAGCGTTCGATGGACCCGCGGGCGGCGGACTCCCCGGAGCCGCCGCCCGTCGAGCACAGCCTGATCGACGCGGCGATCTACGTGGAGGGGGCACGGGTCGCCTCGCCGAGCACGCTCGCCGACACCTACCGCGAACTGCACGCCCGCCCCGGCGCGATGGCCTGGATCGGGCTCTACCGCCCCTCCGAGAGCCAACTCCTCTCCGCGGCCGACGAGTTCGACCTGCACGCGCTGGCCATCGAGGACGCGATCGTGGCCCACCAGCGCCCCAAGCTCGAACGCTACGGCGAAACCCTGTTCGTGGTGCTGCGCGCGGCCCGCTACCTCGACGACGTCGAGGAGGTCGACTTCGGCGAGCTGCACGTCTTCCTCGGCGCCAACTTCGTGGTCACCGTGCGCCACTCCGAGTCCCCCGACCTCTCCGTGGTCCGCCGCTGGGCCGAGGACCGGCCCGAACTCCTGCGCCAGGGCCCGGAGGCGGTGCTGTACGCGATCCTGGACAGCGTCGTGGACGCCTACGCCCCGGTCGTCGGCGGTCTGCAGAACGACATCGACGAGATCGAGGCGGAGGCCTTCCTCGGCGCCCCGAACGTCTCCCGGCGGATCTACGAACTCTCCCGCGAGGTGATCGAGTTCCAGCGCGCGACCCGGCCGCTCCTGCTCATGCTCACCGATCTGTCCACCGGCTTCGACAAGTACCACGTGGACCAGGAACTGCGCCGCTACCTGCGCGACGTCCAGGACCACGCGACGATCGCCGTGGAACGCGTGGCCGGCTTCCGCCAGCTGCTCGAAGGCATCATGCGGGTCAACGCGATCGTGGTGACCCAGGCCCAGAACGAGGAGATGAAACAGCTCACCGCGGCCAGCAACGCGCAGAACGAGGAGGTCAAGAAGATCTCCGCGTACGCCGCCATCCTGTTCGCGCCGACCCTGATCGGCACGGTCTACGGGATGAACTTCGACGACATGCCCGAGCTGCACTGGACCCTCGGCTACCCCTTCGCGGTCGGCCTGATGGTCCTGGTCTGCGTGGTCCTCTACGTCGTCTTCAAGCGCCGCAACTGGCTCTGAGCCCGCCGGGTCCGACGCGGGCGCAACCGGCGAGCGCGCGACCCGCCGGCACGCCGCCGGGCCCGGGCCCGACCCGAGCGCAAACCTGTCGCGTTCTGTCAGGTATCCGGTCCAGGATCGCACATGCAAGGACGCACACGAATCATCACGAGGAGCATCTCCATGGCGCACATCGTTCTCGTTCCCGGCTACTGGCTCGGCGCATGGGCGTGGGATCGGGTCGTCGAACCGCTGCGCGCCGCCGGACACGACGTGCTCGCGGTGACGCTCCCGGGGCTGGCCGACGAGGCCGCCGACGCCACCGGAATCGACCTCGCGACACAGACCGACGCCCTGGTCGAGGAGATCACCTCGCGCGGCCTCACCGACGTGGTCCTGGCCGCCCACTCCGGCGGCGCGTTCACCGCCTACGAGGCACTGGGTCGGATCCCGGAACGCATCGCCCGGATCGTCTACGTGGATTCCGGCCCGGTGGCCGAGGGCGTCTCGCTCCTGGACCTGACCGAGCCCGCCGAGCGCGCCCGGATCGAGGCCGAGGTGGCCGAGCGCGGCGACGGCCGATACACCTACCCCTGGGATCCGACGAGCGCAGCCGAGATGCTCGACGGGCTCGGCTCCGCCGACCTGGAGATGCTGCGCACCCGCGCCGTGGCACAGCCGTACGCGGTCGCCGCCAGTGCGGAGCAGGTCGGCGACCCGGCCCGGCTCAAGGTGCCCGCGCACATGATCACGTGTCTGTTCCCGGCCGAGCAGGTCGAGGCCATGATCGCGCAGGGGCACCCGTTCATGGCCGAGTTCGCGCTGGCCGAGCAGCGGAGCGTGCACGGCCTGCCGACCGGCCACTGGCCGATGTTCTCCCGTCCCGAGGAACTTGCCCGGTTGTTGTCGACCATCGCCTCCTGAGCGGCGGCCGACGCCGGCCAACCGGTATGCGGGGTGGGCCCAGCCCCACCCCCGCGCGGGGTGCCTCCCCAGTGACCTGCACGGTCGTCGCCCGACACACTGGTGCCACCACCGGCAGTGCACGCAACATCCACGGGAGGACCCCTATGAGCACGCTCACGCCGCACAGCGCCGATCCACCGGCGACGGGTTGGCGGCTCGGTCGGGCGCTGTTGTCCGCCTGGCGTGGGTTCATCCTGGTCTTCCTCTCCGTACCGACCCTCGCGTTGTTCATCACCTGCATCGTGTTCCTGGCACTCGTGCCGATCGGCGTCGGCCTGCTCTTCTTCCTTCCCCTGCTACTGCTGCTGCGCGCCACCGCCAACCTGACCCGCACCGCGATGCGCTCGTGGGCCGGCGTGCCGATCGCGACGCCCTACCGGCGGCTGCCGCAGGGCAAGGGCGTGACCGGGTTGTGGCAGCGCACCCGGCAGACGATCACCGAGGGGGCGACCTGGCGGGACCTGCTCTGGGCGCTGCTGTACCTGCCGTCGAGCCTGCTGCTCGCCTGCTTCCCGATGTTGCTGATCGTGAACGGCCTGCACGGCGCGCTGATGCCCTTCCTGTGGGAGGTGGCCTACCGCCACGTCGACCCGCAGTGGTACACGTTCATCAAGGTGGACAGCTCGCAGCAGGCCGGTCTCGCGGTGCCGTGGGGCCTGGTCCAGATGATCGCCGGCCTGGCCCTGGCTCCCTGGTTCGCCCGGGTCAACGCGCTGTGGAACCGGTCCCTGCTCGCCCCCACCAAGGAGGCCGAGTTGGCGCTGCGGGTGCAGCACCTGACCGAGAGCCGGACCGACGCCGTGGACGCCTCGGCGGCCGAACTGCGCCGGATCGAGCGGGACCTGCACGACGGCGCACAGGCCCGCCTGGTCGCGATGGGCATGAACCTGGGCGCCGCGGAGGCGCTGCTGAGCACCGACCCGGAGGCGGCCCGCACGCTGCTCGCCGAGACCCGCGCGGCCTCCGCCAAGGCCCTGCACGAACTGCGCGACCTGGTCCGGGGCATCCACCCGCCGGTGCTCTCCGACCGCGGTCTGGGCGACGCGGTGCGCGCGGTGGCCCTGGAGAGCCCGCTCGACGTCAACGTCAACGTCACGCTGCCCGCCCGGCCGGAGCTCCCGCTGGAGTCCGCGGCCTACTTCGCGGTCACCGAGGTGCTCACCAACGCGGCCAAGCACTCCGGCGGACAGCACGTCGAGATCGATCTGACCTACGTGGACGGCAAGTTGCGGATCACCGTCACCGACGACGGCGTCGGCGGTGCCGATCTGGCGAAGGGCACGGGTCTGCGCGGCATCGAGCGGCGACTCGATACATTCGACGGAACGCTCGCCCTGCACTCCCCCGTGGGCGGCCCGACGACTGTGATCATGGAGCTGCCGTGCGACTTGTCCTCGCGGAAGACCTCGCCCTCCTGAGGGATGGGCTCGTCCGCCTGCTCCAGGCCCACGGCTTCGAGATCGTCGCCGCCGTGGACAACGGTCCGGAATTGCTCCGGGCCCTGGTGGACCACAAGCCGGACGTCGCGGTCGTCGACGTCCGGCTGCCGCCCACCTTCACCGACGAGGGCCTCCAGGCCGCCCTGGAGGCCCGTCGGCGCGTTCCGGGGCTGCCGATCCTGGTGTTGTCGCAGTACGTCGAGCAGTTGTACGCCCGCGAGTTGCTCGCCGACGGCACCGGCGCGGTCGGCTACCTGCTCAAGGATCGAGTGTTCGACACGAACGAGTTCGTGGACGCGGTCCGCCGGGTCGCGGCGGGGGGCACCGCGATGGACCCCGAGGTGATCTCGAAACTGCTCGCCCGCAACGTGCGGGACAAACCGCTGGCGCAGCTGACGCCGCGGGAGCGTGAGGTGCTGGAGCTGATGGCCGAGGGTTGTTCGAACGCGGCCATCGCGGGTCGGCTGTTCGTCTCGGAGGGTGCGGTGAGCAAGCACACCACGAACATCTTCGCGAAGTTGTCGATCGACACGTCGGACGAGACGAATCGGCGCGTGCTCGCGGTGCTGGCCTACCTCAACGGGAGCAACTGAACACCGAAGCCGACCCGACCACCGAAGGTGTCCCCCCGACGATGCGACCGGGCAAGACCATCGACCACGCGAGCGACCGAGTGGGATCGCTCTCACGACGGCCGACCGGGCCGGGTCGTCACGTGCGTGTTCACGAGCCGGTGGTCAGCCGCAACAACCGGTCCCGTTCCTCCTCCACGATGCGCTGGGCGCGCAGTACGACGGCCTCGGGCACGCCGTCCGGCAGTTCTCCGAAGTCGCGGAAGCGGCGGAGGTCGCGTGGACGAACGCCGGTGATGTCGTAGGCCTTCAACGCGGCGAGCGACACGGCGTAGTCGTCGAGTGTGCGAGGCATGGTCTCCTTCTCGCGCGCTGGGAGGTCCGATGCGGGCACCTCGGGCGAGCCGGCGTCGGCCGGATCAGGGCTGCTGTCGTACACGCTGCCCCCGTCTGATGTTGTCAACGTCATTGCGGCGGTGCAGGTTCCCGGTACCAATCTTCCGGACGGGAAGGCGCGGGTCGCTCCCCCGTACGGATGAACTTCGCGACGCCTGCGGCAGGAGGCGCAGTGCGTCCGTACTCCCCTCGCCGCAGCACGCGGGATGCGCGTGTTCGACGAGCCTGATCACCACACGGTGTTCGAGGAAGCACAGATTGTCATGACGCGGGGTCCAAAGCCAAGCATCTTTTGCTACTGGTTCGAATCCGATGCTCTTCGCACGCTTCCGCGCCCGGGCCCGGGGAACAAGCGCGCACGATGATACGTTCGGCGAGGTAAGTGTTTTGACCCCGAATTGCCCGTTGAGCAAGGAGCGTGCGTGTCCGCCCAAGAGACGGACCCCCCTAGTACCGGTCCCTCCCGAGACTGTGATCGAAGCCGCGACGTCCGGGAGGCGGTCTCATGACCGCGGCTCTGGGCATAGCCGCGATCGTCGTGCTGACCCTCGGGACCGGTTTCTTCGTCGCCCAGGAGTTCGCCTACGTGGCGGCCGATCGGAGCCTGCTGCGCCGCCGTGCCGAATCCGGCGACAAGGCAGCGGCCCGGGCGATGACCGTGATGGGGCGACTTTCGTTCATGCTGTCCGGTGCCCAACTGGGCATCACCGTGACGGCCCTGTTGGTCGGCTTCATCGCCGAACCCGCGCTCGCCGCGGTGATCTCCCCCCTCCTGGACCTGATCGCCGTACCCGGCGGCGCGGTCCCGGTGATCTCGCTGATCCTCGGCTTCGCGGTGGCCACCGCGATCCAGATGGTGCTCGGTGAGCTGGTCCCCAAGAACTGGGGCATCGCCGAGCCCGAGCGGGTGGCGATCCTGCTGGGGCGACCCACGCTGGTCTACCTCAAGGTCGCCGGCCCCCTGATTCGCCTCTTCGACACGCTGGCCAACCGCATCGTGCGCGCGATCGGCATCGAACCGGTCGAGGAACTGCACGGCGGCGCCACCACCGAGGAACTCGCGCACATCGTCGACGAGGCCGGCCGGGACGGCGACCTGGACCCCGCGCTGTCCGGGATCCTGCGCCGCGCGATCGCCTTCGGCGACCTGACCGTGGACCAGGTGATGGTGCCGCGTCCGGACGTGGTCCGGGTGCGGGCCGAGACCACCGCCGCCGAACTGATCGATCTGGTCGCCGAGTGCGGCCACTCGCACTATCCGGTGGTCGGCGAGCGGGTGGACGACGTACTGGGCGTGGTCGGGGTGGCCTGCCTCCTGGAGGTGGCACCCGAGGACGCCGCGCACGTGACCGCCGGGTCCATCGCGCGCCCCGCGCTGCTCGTTCCGGACACCGCCGGGCTGGCCTCGCTGCTCGAACAGCTGCGGGCCGCGCACGAGGAGTTCGCGGTCGTCCTGGACGAGCACGGCGGCCTGGCCGGGATCGTCACCTACGAGGACGTGGCCGAGGAGCTGGTCGGCGAGATCGCCGACGAGAGCGACGACGAGGACCCCGTCGACACCGAGCCCGAGGACGGCTGGTGGCGGCTGGACGCGGGGCTGCGCGTGGACGAGGCCGAGCGGATCGTCGGCGCGGAGTTGCCGGACGGCCCGTACGACACACTGGGCGGCCTGGTCATCGCCCACCTCGGCCGGTTGCCCGAGGTGGGCGACCGGATCAGGGTGCCCGACCCCGACGAGGTACGCGCCGGGCGCGCGGCCGACGAGGACGACGAACCGATCCGCTACACCGAGATCGAGGTGCTGGAGGTCGAGCGGCACGTGCCGGCGCTGGTCCGGATCCGCGTGCTGACCTCGGCCCCCTCGTTCCCCCGGGACGCTTCCGAATGGAGCGCCGGGGGGCGCTCCAAGCGCACCACAGAGGTGACCGCATGACCCCGTCCCTGGCCTCCGGTGGCGGCCTGGGCTCGCTGGAACTGGGCCTGTGGCCGGCGCTGGCCGTCACGATCGCGCTGCTCGTGGGCAACGCGTTCTTCGTGGCCGCCGAATTCGCGATGGTGGCCGCACGCCGGCATCGCCTGGAGGCGCTGGTCGCCGAGCGCAAACGCGGCGCGAAGTCGGCCCTGGCCGGCGTGCGCGAGCTGTCGCTGATGCTGGCCGGTGCCCAACTGGGCATCACCATGTGTTCGCTGGGCCTGGGCATCGTCTCCGAGCCGGCCATCGCGACCATGCTCGACCCGCTGTTCGACGCGGTCGGCATGCCGGCCGCGGCCGGGCACGCGGTGGCGTTCACGATCGCACTCGTGGTCGTGGTGATCCTGCACATGGTGCTGGGCGAGATGGCACCCAAGTCGTGGGCGATCGCCGGCCCCGAAAAGGTCGCGCTCGTGCTCGCGCCGTCCTTCCGCGGCTACACCCGGGTGGTGCGGCCGCTGTTGCTGGCGATGAACGGGGTCAGCAACGCGATCCTGCGGCTCGCCGGGGTGGACCCCAAGGACGAGTTGTCCCATCCCAAGGACGCGGAGGGGCTGCGCCGGCTGGTCGGCGAGTCCCGTCGGCTCGGCCTGATCGACGGTTCGTCGCACGATGTGCTCTCCGGCACGCTGCGCACGCACACCGAGCCGCTGGCCCGACTGGTCGTGCCGACCGCCGAGATCGACTCGGTGCCGGCCGACGCGGGGCCGGACGAGATCGTCGCGATGTCCCGCCGCAACGGCCGCAACCGGCTGCTGGTGCGCAGCGAGGACGGCACGCTGTTCGGCGTCGTGCACATCCGCAAGGTGCTCACGTCGCGCACCCAGAGCTCCGGCAACACCGCCGGCGAGCTGGCCACGTCGGTGCTCACCCTGGGCGTGGACACCCCGATCCAGCGCGCCGTGGCCGCCCTCCAGGAACGCCGGGCATCGCTGGCCCTGGTACACGCCGCCGACGGCACACTGCTGGGCCTGGTCGGCCTGGACGACCTCCTCGGCAGCGTCCTGGGCGCAAGAGCGGCATAGAGCCCGAGTCCGGAAGGTCCCGTCCCGCCTCGGGCGGGACGGGACCTTCCGCCCGACGCGCCCAACCGCCTCCCGGGCCGCCCGGCTCAGTCGCGGATCAGGCGGAAGAAGCGACGGACCTCCTCGACGAAGGTTTCCGGTTGTTCGAAGGCGGCGAAGTGGCCGCCGCGGTCGAGTTCGTTCCAGTAGCGGAGATCGGTGAAGCGGCCGGCCGCCCAGCGGCGCGAGGAGCGGATGATCTCGTGCGGGAAGATCGAGCAGCCGGTCGGGACCCCGACCTCGGACAGGTCGGGGCTGCGGTAGCTCTCCCAGTACAGCCGGGCCGAGGACGCGGCCGTGCCGGTGAGCCAGTACAGCGTCACGTTGTCCAGCATGTGATCGCGGGACAGCGCGTTCTCCGGGTGGCCCTCGCAGTCGGTCCACTCGTGGAACTTCTCCACGATCCAGGCCAGTTGGCCGACCGGCGAGTCGGCCAGGGCGTAGCCGAGCGTCTGCGGCCGGGTGGACTGGATCTTGCTGTAGCCCGCGCCCCACTCGGAGTGTGTGCCCAGGTCGGCCAGCGCCTGCTGTTCGGCCGGCGTGGGGTCCTTCATCGCTTCCGCGTCCGGCATCGCCACCGGCATGTTCAGGTGGATGCCGAGCACATGATCTGGGTCCTGCCGACCGATCGACGCGGTGACCATCGACCCCCAGTCGCCGCCCTGCGCGCCGTAGCGCGCGTAGCCCAGGTCGGCCATCAGCGCGGCCCAGGCCCGGGCGATCCGGTCGATCCCCCAGCCGGTGCCGGCCGGCCGGTCACTGAAGCCGTATCCGGGCAGCGAGGGCAGCACCACGTGGAACGCGTCGGCCGCGTCGCCGCCGTGTGCGGTGGGGTCGGTCAACGGGCCGATCACGTCCAGGAATTCGACGATCGACCCGGGCCAGCCGTGGGTGAGGATCAGCGGCAGCGCATCCGGATGCGGTGAGGGCGCGTGCAGGAAGTGCACCCCCAGGCCGTCGATGTCGGCCTTGAAGTGGGCATGGCCGTTCAGCCGCGCCTCGGTTTTGCGCCAGTCGTAGGTGGTCCGCCAGTACTCGGCCAACTCGCGTGTATAGGCCAGCGGGATGCCCTGGGACCAGTCGTCCACCGGTTCGGCCTCGGGCCAGCGGGTGCGCGCCAGGCGCTCCCGCAGGTCCACCAGGTCGGCGTCGGGTATGTCGATCCGAAAGGGCGTGATGTGCGACGGGTCGGGCATGGACCGGCAACTCCATCCGTGGCGGGGATCGGGTCACGGAGACGATTGCGGGCCCCGACCGTCGTCGACGATCGGTGCGACCGGATCGGGGCTTCTGTCGTGCGTCTCCGGGTTGGTACTCAACCCGATCACCAGGGCCCCGCACCAGAGCGCCGCCACCACGGACAGCACGATTTTGGTCATCGGCGTCCATCGGGTGACCATCCACATCAACAGCGCCCCGATCGGCGGCAGGACCACGAGCAGGAGCAGGATCCACCGCTGCTTGGTGAACCAGGGGCGTTCGTTCTCGATGCGCCGCTTCCGGCGGCTGGTGCGTATCACTGGTTCCGGCCCCCTAGGAACACCCGACGGACCACCCGCGGGTGGGTCGCCCCACGTCTGCCCGGCGAAGCGCGGCTCAGTCCCGGCAATGCGCGACGCGGTTGCCCGGCGAGGCGCGGCCCGGTTCCCGGCAAAGCGCGGCCGGGTTCCGAGAGTTCGCGGCTCCGTCCCGGCAAGGCGCGGCCCCCTCCCTGCGAGACGCAGCCCCTCCCGGCGAGGCGCCGGCCGATCCCGGGCGGGTCCCCGCCCGGTCCCGCCGGGGGCGGCCGTGCTCCGTATGGGTGAAGTCCGCGCCGAAGTGCCCGGTCGGCTTTCGTCCGGCCCGGCGGACCGGCAGGTTGTTCATTTCGTCCGCCTCCGGAAGGCCCCCGATGAACCGTCACCTCCGCAGCGGGGTCGGCGTCGCCGCCGCGCTCCTGACCCTGAGTTCACTCGCCGCCGGCACGCCCGTGTCCGCCCACGAGCCCCCGCCGGGCGCCGGGCCCACCGTGGCGCCCGGGCGCGGCGCCCCACAGGGGCCGCTGCCGCACCCGAAGGCGGCGACCAACGCCGAGTTGCCGCCCTGGCCGGTCCCCGAGGACAGCGCCCGGCGCGGCGCCGACGCGGGTCTGAAGCTGGACACGATGGAGGGTGCCGTCCAGCACTTCCACGTGCACCTGGACATCTTCGTCGGCCTCGACCGGGTCGATGTCGCGCCCGACATCGGCATCGACAAGCGAACCGGGCTGCTGGCCGATCTGCACACGCACGACGACAGCGGTGTGTTGCACGTGGAGAGCCACGACGCGAACGCCCGCTTCGTACTGGGCCAGTTGTTCGCCATGTGGAACGTCCGCTTCGACGAGACCCACTTGGGCGCCCTCACCCCGGACGCCACGCACACCTACCGCACCTACCTGAACGGCACGTTGGTCGGCGGCGATCCGGCCCGGATCGAACTGCGTCCGCACGATCAGATCTCGGTGATGTTCCAGGACCACAAGGTCCGGATCAAGCCGCCGGCCTCGTACGACTTCCCGCCGGGCCTTTAGGGTCGCGCGCGTTCACGACAGTATGGGTGCTGGTGTACCGGGACGTCAGCACGAGACAGGGGTTGCCGCCATGACCGATCTGGAAACCGCGGCCCCGGCCTTCATCGCCATGGCGCACTCGATCGTGTGGGCCTCGATCGCCACCGTGGACAGTGCGGGTCGGCCGCGGACCCGGATCCTGCACCCGTACTGGGTATGGGAACACGGGCGGTTGACCGGTTGGGTGGCCACCGCGCCCACCGCGACCAAGCGCGCGCACATCGCCCGCAATCCGTTCGTGTCGTGCAACTACTGGTCGCCCTCGCACGACACGTGCGTGGCCGAGTGCCGCGCGGATCTGCTCTTCGAGCCGGAGATCCGCGAGCGGGTGTGGAACCTGTTCCGGGACACCCCCGAGCCGCTGGGCTACGACCCGGCCGGAACGGGGGTGCCCGGCTGGGAGGACCCCCTGTCGCCGGGCTTCGCGGTGATGCGCCTGTCGCCGTGGCGGCTGCGGATCTTTCCCGGCGCGGCGCTCAGGGATGGGGCCGCCGAGCCGGTGCTGACCTGGCAGGAGCCGCGACCGGAGCTGACGCCACAGGGTTCCAACTGAACCCACCCGGTAAATCGTGAGACACGATTGTCTCATTCGGGCTAGAGTTGATCCATGCCCACCGACAACGAGCACGTGCTGCGCGCCGCCGTCACCCTGCTGCTCCGGCGACCCGCGTCGTCCATGGACGAGATCGCCCGAGCCGCCGGGATCAGCCGCGCCACGCTGCACCGGATGTTCCCGGGCCGGCCGGCGCTGATCGCCGCGCTCGGCGCGGAGGCCTCGGCGCAGATCGGCCGCGCGATCGACGCCGCCGACCTGACCGCCGGCGAGGACGTCCCCGCGGTGCTGCGCGGACTGGTGGACCGCCTCATGCCGTGCGCCGAATATCTGGCGTTCCTGTACGGGGAGAGCTCCCTGGTCGGCGATCCGGACCTGGAGCAGGCCTGGAGCGTGATGGACGAGCAGGTTGCCGCCGCGGTCCGGCGCGGCCAGGAGAACGGCTCGATGCGGGTGGACCTCACCGCGCAGTGGGTCTCCGAGGCGCTGTTCTCGTTCGTCGCCGCCGCCGGCTGGGCGGTCCACGAGGGCCGGCTCGCCGGCCGGGACGCGGCCCGCTCGGTGGCCGAACTCCTCCTGGGCGGCGCCGCCCGCCGCCCGCCCGGCTGATCCGGCTTCGGCACGAATCGGCCGCCACGGCACGCCCACGCCGCCGCCCCGGCACCGTCCCACCGCGACTCCCCGGCTGATCCGCACAGCCGATCCGTCTCTTTGCTTGGAATCCTGATCATGGCAAGTGGCACGACCTCCTCGAGTTCCGTTCATACCGGCACCGGCGACTCCGCAAAGGGTGCGCCGGGCCGTTGGATCGCCCTGGGTGTACTGACCCTGTCGGTGCTGCTCGTGGCGATCGACGCCACGGTGCTCGGCCTGGCGATCCCCTTCCTCAGCGAGGACCTCGAACCGACCGGCACGCAACTGTTGTGGATCGGCGACGTCTACTCGTTCGTCATCGCCGGCCTGCTGGTCACCGCCGGCACCCTGGGCGACCGGATCGGCCGCAAGAAGCTGCTGCTCTGGGGCTCGGCGGCGTTCGGCGCGCTGTCCGTGGTGGCCGCCTACGCGCCCAGCGCCGAGGCGCTGATCGCGGCCCGCGTCGCGATGGGCGTGGCCGGTGCGTCGCTGATGCCGTCCACGCTCGCGCTGGTGCGCAACATCTTCCCGGACGCCCGCGAGCGCAGTTTCGCGATCGGCGTGTGGGGCGCGATGTCGATGGCCGGCGCCGCGTTCGGCCCGGTGGTCGGCGGCTTCCTGCTCGAACACTTCTGGTGGGGCTCGGTCTTCCTGATCAATCTGCCGGTGATGGCGGTGCTGATCGTGGTCGGCGTCAAGATGTTGCCGGAGTCGCGCAATCCGAACCCGGGTCCGTGGGACATGCTCAGCGCGGCGCTGTCGCTGGTCGGCATGATCGCCACCGTCTACGCGATCAAGGAGGCCGCCACCCACGGTCTGCTGCGCTGGGACGTGTGGGCGGCGCTGGTGATCGGCGTGGGCGCCCTGGCCTGGTTCGGCCGCCGCCAGTTGTCGCTGCCGGTACCGCTGCTGGACATGCGGTTGTTCCGCAACCGGGCGTTCAGCGGCTCGGTGCTCGCCGACCTGCTCACCGTGCTCGGCATGTCCGGGCTGATCTTCTTCCTGTCCCAGTTCCTGCAACTGGTCCAGGGCCGCAGCCCGTTGCAGGCCGGCCTGGCCGAACTGCCGGCCACGGCCGGGGCGATCGTCTCGGGTCTGCTCGCGGGCCTGGCCGCACGCCGCTTGACCCCGCGCGTGGTGGTGACGAGCGGTCTGACCGCGATCGGCCTCGCCCTGGGCGCGCTGACCGTGCTGTCCGAGGACACGCCGTACCTCTACCTGGGCGGTGTGCTGCTCCTGGTCGGTGTCGGCGCGGGCTTCTCGTTCACCGTCACCGCCGACCTGATCCTGGGCAGCG
The DNA here is from genome assembly GCF_055557415.1 of Embleya sp. L77. Classification (NCBI taxonomy): domain Bacteria; kingdom Bacillati; phylum Actinomycetota; class Actinomycetes; order Kitasatosporales; family Streptomycetaceae; genus Embleya; species Embleya sp. L77. The sequence goes on along the minus strand of NZ_CM145709.1, from coordinate 6,564,086 downwards.
CGCCGAAGGAGAACGCGGGCGCGGCCTCGGCGGTCTCGGAGACCGCGTACGAGTTGGGCGCGGCGCTGGGCATCGCGCTGCTGGGTTCGGTGGTCACCGGGATCTACCGGGGACACGTGACGATCCCCGAGGGCATCTCCGCGGACGCGGCCTCCGACGCCCGCGAGTCGCTCGCGGGCGCCGCGGAGGCGGCCGGGACGGTCCACGGCCAGGCCGCGACGGACCTCACCCACTCGGCGAACGACGCGTTCCTGGAGGGGCTGCGGATCGCGGCCGGCGCGGGCGCCGCGGTACTGCTCGCGGCGGCCGTCGCGGCCTGGTTCATGCTGCGCGGCGCGCGCACGGCCGAGTCGGACGTCGAGCACTAGAACCCGCCCGGCGGACGCCGGCCCGGCCGATCGAGGGTCCGGCGGCGGGACCGGTCCCGTCGCCGGACCCTCGACGTGCGAAGCGGCGGTGCGGGAGAGATCCGCGAAGCGGACCTCGGGGTCGGGTCGGGTCGTGCCGAACGGCGCGTCGCCCGGCCCCGGCCGCGTCGCAGGAGTGCCGCTCAGAGCACCTTGGCGAAGCACATGCTGTTCTCGTGGTCCTTGTAGTAGCCGAACCCGGGTATCGGTTCGTAGCCGCACGAGCGGTACAGCGCGATCGCCTCGGGCTGCTTGTCGCCGGTCTCCAGGACCAGGCGCAGTCGGCCGGCCGCACGGGCGGCCTCCTCCAGGTGCGCGAGCATCACCCGGGACAGGCCGCGTCCGCGCGCGTGCGGCACCACGTACATGCGCTTGAGTTCGGCGTCGCCCGCCCGCAGGCCCGGGTCGTCGTCCGCGCCGCCGCGGGCCCGCCAGCCGCCGCTGGCGACCGGGGCGCCGTCCCGGTAGGCCACGCAGAAGAGGCCCTCCGGCGGCAGGAAGTCGGCCGGGTCGACCGCCGACTCGTCGGGGTCGCCGTAACGCTCCACGTACTCCTGCTGCACATCCCCGACCAGTTTGCGCACGTCGGGGTGGTCGTACCCCAGAGTCTTGATCTCCACGGGAAGACGCTAGCTCGTGCGTTCGGGCAGGCCGTCGGCAGGTCGCCGGGAGAAATGCTTGACCTTGTCGCCTATCGGCGATGGACTGTGCCCCCCCCGGGTGACACGTGTCGCGTCACCCTGCCCGCAGGAGGATTGCCGTGCGTATCCCGCGCCACACGCTGGTCCAGTTCAGCGACGTGCACCTGGTCCCGGAGGGTGAGCTGCTGCTCGACCGGCTGGACACCGCCGAACAGCTTCGCCAGGCGCTCGCGGCGGTGGAGGAGGCCGATCTGGCACCCGCCGCCCTGCTGTTCACCGGCGACCTCGCGGACACCGGCGACCCGCGGGCCTATCGGCGACTGCGGGAGCTGCTGGCCGAGGCCGGACCGCGGATCGGCGCGCCGGCGCTCTACGGGATGGGCAACCACGACGACCGCGCGGCGTTTCGCGAGGGGCTGCTCGGCGTGCCCGCCTCCACCGAACCGCACGACTTCGTGCACACGGCCGGCGAGGTACGGGTGATCATGCTGGACAGCACCACGCCCGGCAGCCACTCCGGCGACCTGACCGAGGATCAGTTGCAATGGCTGCGCGCCGAGTTGGCCACGCCGGCGGCCGGCGGCACGGTGCTCGGCCTGCATCACCCGCCGATCCCCACGCCGCTCGCGTTCCTGGAACGACTCTCGCTGCGCGCCCCGGCCCGGCTGGGTGCGGTGATCGCCGGCACCGATGTGCGGATCGTGCTGACCGGCCACAACCACCACGCGACCTGCGGGGTGTTGGCCGGAGTGCCGGTGTGGGCGGCCCCGGCCGTCGCCTACCGCGCCGACGTGTTCCCGCCGGCGGGCACCTACCAGGGGGTGGCGGGCGTCGGCTACACCCGGGTGGACCTGTACGAGGACTGCGCGACGGCGACCTTCGTCCCGGTCGGCCCGATCGAGCCGGTGTACGCCTACGAACGGGCCAAGGTGGACCGCTACCTCGCCGCGCACGAGGGCTGATCGGCACGGTCCGAGCGGCGCCCCGCGTCGCCGCTCGGACCCCCGGCCGAACCGCGCCGACGGATCGCAGGGTCAGACCGTCGGGCGATACGTCCCGAAGCTCCACAGGTTGCCCTCCGGGTCGCGCACGGTGTAGCCGCGGCCGCCGTAGTCCTCGTCCTTCGGCTCGCGCACCACGGTCGCGCCCGCAGCCACCGCGCGGGCGCAGTGCGCGTCCACATCGCCGTCGATGATGCCGTAGAGGGACGCGCCGCCGACCGGCACGCGCAGTTGCTCGCCGCAGCCCTCGGGCAGGTTGGTGCCGAGCATGACCATGCTGTTGCCGAAGGTCAGCTCCGCGTGCGCGACGATGTCGTCGTCACCGGGAATCACCATGACCGCGCTCATCCCGAAGGCGTTCTCCAGGAAGGCGATCGCGGCGGTCGCGTCGTTGTAGCGCAGCGTCGGGATCAGGTCGCAGACGAGGGTCTTGTCGCTCATGGTGCACTCCTTGATGCCGGATGTTGCCGAATGCCGCCGGACGTCACCGGATGCGGTGCGCTGCTTCCGATGCCTGCCGGGTGGACGGTTCCAGCTTCCGGCGAGTGACCCCGCGCGGTATTGGATAAACGGGAACGATCGGCGGGGCCGGCCGGTCAACCCGCGAGGCCGCCGCCGGCGGGCATCCGGGCGGCCAGGTAGGCACCGGGCGTGCAGCCCGCGAGCGCCTTGAAGTCGCGGTTGAAGTGCGCCTGGTCGTAGTAACCCGCCTCGGTGGCGATCCGCGCCCAGTTGCGCGGTGACCCGTCGAGCAGTTCGATCGCGTGCCGAAAGCGCAACACCCGGGCCACCGTCTTGGGCGGCAGGCCGAGCGTCTCCCGAAAGCGCGCTCCGAGGTGACGCCGGCTCCAGCCGGTCTCCCGGGCGAGCGCGGCGATCTCGACCCGGCCCGCGCTCGCCGCCATCAGCTCCCAGCAGCGGACCACCTCGGGCAGCGGCACGGGGCCACGCTCGCGGCGGCGCAGCAGGATCTCGTCCAGGTGCGCGAACCGCGCGGGCCAGTCGGGCGCGGACCGCAACCGGTCCACCAGCGTGCCCACGTCCCACCCGGGCAGGTCGTCGAGATGCACGGCCCGGTCGGCGATCTCCGCGAGCGGCAGGCCGAGCAGCGTGTAGGCGCCGAGCGGGGTGAGGTCGAGCTGGATGCCGGCCTGGTGGCCGTCGTGCTCGACGAGCGCGGGCCCGTCGTGCAGGCCGGCCACGAACGAACTGGTGGTGCCCGGCCCGTATCCGGGCTCGCGTGGGGACCACACCCGCACCGGTGCGAAGCCGATGATGACCGTGATCGACCCGGTCGCCGGCTCGCGGCGGCGCAGCGGTGCGAGGGTGTGCTCGTCGTAGCCGCGGTAGGCGTCGATCAGCGACGAGAGCGCGGGATGCGGGGGCCCTGCCACCGTCTCCATCGACCCGAGCGCGGAGGTGTGTCGGGTCACGTGCAGAGTGTCCGTGGGGACCATGCTTTCCAGTCTCACACCCGGCACCGACAATGCACCGACCAAGGAGTGTCCGATGCGCATCGCGATCTCGGCCGACCAGATCAAGGGCTGTGGCGTCTACCTCGCCGACGAACTGCGCAAGCGCGGTCACGAGGTGCTGCCGTTCGGCGCCTTCGACCCCGAGCACCGGCCGGAGTTCGCCGACGACTGGGCGCCGGTGAGTGCGGCTGCCTCGCGGGAGGTGACGGCGGGTCGGGCCGATCAGGCGATCGTGTGTTGCTGGACCGGTACGGGCGCCTCGATCGCGGCGAACAAGGTGGACGGGATCCGGGCGGCGCTGTGCACGGACGCGGCCACCGCGGCCGGTGCCCGGCGCTGGAACCACGCCAACGTGCTCGCGCTGAGCCTGCGGCTGACCTCCGGGCCGGTGCTGATCGAGATCCTGGACGCGTGGTTCGACACCGCCGAGAGCCAGGACATCGCCGACGTGCTCAACGTCGAGCGTGTGGCGGAGATCCGCGGCTGACCCGGACCCTGGGGTCCGCTCGGCCCGAGGCGGCTCGATCGAGGTAGTCGGGGAGGTCGGCGAAGTGGTCGATCACCCCGATCGCCTCGGGCAGGCCCGCGGGACGGCCGGCGGGCGCGATCAGCACCGCCTGCATGCCGTAGACGTACGGTCCGGTGGCGTCCTTCGTCGGGGTGTTGCCGACGAACATGATCTGCTCGCGGGCAATGCCGCCGCACGCGCGTTCGACCTCGGCGTAAAAGTGCGGATGCGGTTTGCGCAGGCCGATCGTGCAGGACAGGACGACGGCGTCGAAGCACGCCTCGATGCCCGCCTCGGCCAGGGTCCGCCGGCGCACCGACTCGGGACGCTGGGTGTCGCAGGCGAGCACGCACACCAGGTCGCGGCGCTCGCGGATGCGCAGCAGCGCCTCGGCGGCCCGGCGGATGACCCGCGAATCGGGGATCCGCCCGAAGACCGGTTCGGCGGCCGCCTCGGGGTCCGGGATGCGCGCCCCGCACAGGGCCGCGGCATGCCGGATCTCGTCCGCGAACGAGGTGTGCGTGTCCCGGACCCGGTCGCCCTCGCGGGTGATGCGGTGCACGTGGTCGAAGGCGGCGACGAAGGTGTCCGGGACGTCGGTGCCGGGCATCGTGCGCAGCACCTCCAGGACCGTGCGGCCGTCCGGTTTGGGCCCGGGAACCGCCAGGGTGTCGCCGAAGTCGAGGGCCAGGGCGCGAAGCGTCATGATCACGGGGATCCCCGAAAGGGGTCGGGCCTACTCCTTCCCGGGCGAGTCGGTGCACTGGTCGGGCACTGCCCCGGGGAGCGCGCCGCGCGGCCGACCGAGGCGGCACGGCCGGGCCGGTGTCGGGGCCGGTGGGTCAGCTGCGTACACCCGGCAGGCTTGTGACGAAGTCGGCGAACGCGGACGGGTTGCGGGTTTGCACGAGCACCCGGCCCGGGCCGGTGAAGTCGAAGACCAGGCCCTCGCCGGAGGTGACCGAGGCGATGGTCCGCCCGCGCGCGGCCCGGCGGGTGGCGAAGGTGATCGTGGGCGCGTAGGCGACCACGTGGCCGGTGTCGACCACGACCTGCTCCCCCGCCTCCAGGTCCAGCACGTCCAACGCGCCGTAGCAGCCCATGATCACCTCGCCCCGGCCGGACGCGTGCACCAGGAAGCCGCCCTCGCCGCCGACCAGGTTGCGCAGCCCGCCCCAGCGGGTGTCGATCCGCACGTCGGCGGAGTTGGCCAACCAGGTGCTGCGGGTCAGCAGGAACTCGGGCACCTCGGGGGTGAGCGTCACGTTGGCGATGTCGCCGGGCAGCGCGGCGGCCACGTCGACCCAGCCCCCCTGGGCGGGTGCGGTGAACGTGGTCTGGAAGAACGACTCGCCGCCGAGCACGCTGCGCTTGAGCCCGCGGATGATGCCGCCCTCGACCTTGGCGGAGATCTCCACGCCCGCGCTGTGCGCCATCATCGCGCCGGACTCGGCCCGCATCGCCTCGCCCGGATCGAGCCGGCAGCGGGCGGCGGCGAACGCGGGACCGTGTCTGACTTCGACTCTCATCCCGCGAACGTGCCACGCGCCGGCCCGGCGCCCCGACCGGAACGACCCGACCGGACGACTCGCGTCACCCGATCGGGTCGGCGCCTCGGCCGCTGTCTACTCGGCCGGCGGAATGCCCTTGATGATCGCGAAGCGCGCGCCGAAGGGGTCTTGCAGCATCGCGATCCGGCCGACGTCCGGGATGTCGTACGGGGCCATCAGCTCGGTCGCGGCCAGCTCGATCGCCCGGGCGAACGACGCGTCGCAGTCGTCGACGCCGATGTAGATCTGCCATTGCGGGGCGGTCTGCCCGGGGTCGACCTCCATCACGCCGCCGTGCATGGCGTCCACATTCTCGCCCGGGTAGGCGAGGCTGTAGATACCGGCGGGCGAGGGGAAGTCCTGGTAGTTCCAGCCGAACACCGAGTGGTAGAAGCCGGTGGCCGCGACCCGGTCGGCGGTGTACAGCTCGGTCCAACACAGCGCGCCGACGTCCTGAACCAGTTCCAGGCCCTTGTTCGTGCCCTGCTGCCAGGCCATGAAGCTCACACCGGTGGAGTCGGCGTACCCGGCCATCCGGCCCATGTCCATGACGTCCATCGGCGGGAGCAGCACCCGACCGCCGGCCTGCTCGACCGCCTTGGTGGTGGCGTCGATGTTCGGGGCGTGGAAGTACACGGACCACGCCGGGGATGCGCTCTGGTCCATCAGCGGGGCGAACGCGGCAACGCTCTTGCCGTCCTTGCGCAGGATCCCGTAGCCGCCGGTCTCGGGACCGGTGATCTCCAGATCCCACCCGAACAGGTCGCCGTAGAACGCGCCGGCCGCCGGAAGGTCGGGCACCCCGAGGTCGATCCAGAGCGGGGCGCCGGGGGCAAAATCGGTCGTGAGCATGACTGGTCACTCTCCAGGGGGTCGATCGCGGTGCAAAGCGCGGTATCGCCTGTACAGAGGTGGACCGGACCCGGCCGAAGAACTCATCGCTCCCCGGCCGAGCACCATCCGGCACCTCGCACACGGCCTTACCGAATGCCCTATTTGCCGCAATTGACACCGCCGATGGAACCCGCGGCTCGCACCGACCCGAGCAGCCGCACGACCCGCCCTCGGGCCGGCCGCCCCGCGCGCGACACGGCCGGACCGGCGGGCGGCGCGGGACACGGGACGCAGGGCCGGGGCGCAGGGGCACGGGCGGCCTCCGCCTACGTCGTCGGCGCCGCCGTGGGCGGGCCCGTGGGTGCCTCCGGAGTCGAGGGCAGGAGGGCCTCGCAGATCTTCAGCGCCTCGACGACCTTCGGATCGGACCGGTCCAGCGCGGCGGCCCCACCCGCCGGCAATTCGACCCGATGGTCCTTCAGGCAACCCGCGAACGCCTCCGCGGAGTTGCCGCCGCGCCGGGGGCGGTCCGTGCCGCCTCCCGGCCCCCGCGAGGGCCGCACCTTCGCGCACGCCTCCTCGGCCTTGCGGTACGCCGGATCGGTCGAGCGCGGATCGGGCCGCCCGCTCGGGAACCCGGTGGGCCGTTCGCCGGCCGGTCGACTCGGGCGCGCCGACGGACGACCGGACGGGCGGCCCGCGCCCGGGGGACGGGTGCCGCCGTCCGGTCGGCCCGTCGGTACCTCGACCCCGTTCGCGCGCAGGCAGTCGGTGTACGCCTTGCCGGCGTCCCCACCACCGCTCGCCGCGCTCGACGGGGCCGAGGCACTCGTGCTCGTGGTGCCGCCGCTCCCCCCACATCCGGCCGACAACACGAGTGCCGAGGCGGCGATCGGCAGCACCGATGAGGTCCACGCCGGTCGAGCCGGGTACCTCGTCATGACGTCCTTCCCACGAGCCTCGGGGGCGGCGCCGGACGACGCACCGCCCATCCTCCCCGGACTCAAGCACGGCGGGGTGGTCGTCGCCCGCGCGCCGCCTGGGAGTTCCCTGGGAGCCCCGCCCCGGGTCGGGCGCCGCTCCGCCCGCGTCGGCCGCGACTTGTCGCGATCGGGCTCGGTTTCGGCGGGTCCGACCGGTGGCCGCGGACCCCTGGCCGCTGCCGCGCTCCCAGGCAACTCCCAGGCGCCGGACAGTCTTCGGGGACGTGCCCGGACCAGGCTGTGCGGCCATGAGGCGTGTACGACTGCGACGGAAGTCGGTCCTGATCAACCTGGCCCTGGCCACCGCGATGGTGACCGGCGCCGGCTTCGCCTACGCGGCCGTGGACGACGGCGGCGGATCGTCCCGCGCCGGCCGGACGCGCACCGGCAAGGTGACCAAGGGGACGGTGCTGGCCACGGTGTCCGCGTCGGGGTCGTTGACCTCCCCCTCGGATGTCGGCGTCGGCTTCACCGCCGCCGGCAAGGTCACCACCGTCGCGGTCGAGGTCGGCGACACCGTCACCGCCGGCCAGGTCCTCGCGCAGATCGACCCGACCCAGGCACAGGAAGCCCTCGACGCGGCGAAGGCGGCCGTCACGGTGGCCCAGGCGAACCTGACCAAGGCCCGGGCGGGCACTCCGGTCCAGCAGAACGGCGGCGGCGGCAACGGCAGTGGCGGCGGCAATCAGGGCGCGGACGCCCAGAACACGGTCCTGCGCGGCTCGACCGGTGGCGTCGCCGCGAGCGGAGGCAACGGCACCGACGCTGTGCCCACCGCCACGTCCACGACGGCGCCGCCCCGGACCACGTCGCCTCCCGTCACCCAGCCGCACCCGACCGTCACCGTCACCGTCACCAAGACCCCGACGGCCACCCCGTCGCCGAGCACGACGGTGGACGCGGCAGCGGTGAGCCAGGCCGAGTCGGCCCTGATCACGGCGAACAACAAACTCGCCGACGCCCAGCGGGCCCTGGACGGCTGCGTGCTCAAGGCACCGTCGGCCGGCATCGTGGCATCGGTGTCCGGCAAGGTCGGCGACACCGTCTCCGCGACCACCTCCGCAAGCGGGTCGGGCGGGTCCGGCGGCACCGGCGGCGGCCAGGGAGGCTCGTCCACGTCGTCGTCGAGCACCGCCGTGACCGGCTTCGTGGTGATCGCCAACCCGACCGGCATGCAGACCCGGGTGTCCTTCCCGGAGGCCGACGCCGCCAAGGTCAAGGCCGGGCAGCCGGCCACCGTGACGCTCAACGTGAACTCCGCGATCCGACTCAATGCCAAGGTGGTCGGTGTGAACCCGCTGCCGGACAGCGGCTCGACCTCGGGTTCGGTCAAGTACGGCGCGACGATCGCGCTGGAGGGCGACGTCTCCGCGCTGCGCACCGGACAGACCGCGAACATCTCGGTGATCGTCGCCGAGGCCGACAACACCTTGCAGGTGCCCTCGGCGGCGGTCTCCGGCACGGGCGCGACGGCCTCGGTCCGGGTCCTGGTCGACGGCGTCGAGCAGCGCCGCACGGTGACCGCGGGCGTGGTCGGCGACCAGACCACCCAGATCGTCTCCGGTCTGGCCGAGGGCGACGAGATCGTGATCGGCACCGTCGCCGCGACCGGTGGTGCCGGCTCCACGTCGGGACGCTCCGGCCAGTCCACCCGAGGCGGCACGGCGGGCGGCGGCCCGCCCGCCCCGGGCATCGGCAACTTCCCCGGCGGCGGCGCGATCGGCGGCAACACGACCGGCGGGTCCGGCGGCGGCATCCCGCGTGGCGGCTCGCGATGACCGGGCCGGACGCGGGCCGACCCGCGCCGGTGATCGACGTGCGCGCGGTGACCAAGTCGTACGGACACGGCGCCGCCTCGGTGCACGCGCTGCGCGGCGTCGATCTGACCATCGAGAGCGGCGAATACGTCGCCATCATGGGCAGTTCGGGTTCGGGCAAGTCGACCCTGATGAACGTGCTCGGCTGCCTGGACGTACCCACCACGGGCCGTTATCTGCTGGACGGCCTCGACGTCGGCCGGCTGGACGAGCACCAGCTCGCGCTGGTCCGCAATCGCCGGATCGGCTTCGTCTTCCAGTCGTTCAACCTGATCCCGCGCACCAGCGCGCTCGCCCAGGTCGAACTTCCGCTCTCCTACGCCGGGGTGCGGGCCAGGGAGCGCCGCCGCCGCGCCCTGGCCGCGCTCGACCTGGTCGGCCTGGCCGACCGCACCGACCACGCGCCCAACGAACTCTCCGGCGGCCAGCAGCAACGCGTCGCACTGGCCCGGGCCTTGGTCACCGCACCGGCGCTGCTGCTGGCCGACGAGCCGACCGGGAACCTGGACAGCCACAGCACCGCGGAGGTGCTCGGCATTCTGGACCGGCTGCACGGTGCCGGACGCACGATCGTGATCATCACCCACGAGAACGAGGTGGCCGCGCGCGCCGAGCGGGTCCTGCGCCTGGTCGACGGCCTGCTGGTCGCCGACCACCGGCGCCCGCGGGGGCCGGTGTCCGCACCGCCGCCGCCCCCACCCGTTCCGGCCGCCGCGACCGTCCCATTCTCGGCAACCGTCCCGCCCGGAACGTCCGGTGCATCCGGCGAAGGAGCCCGCCGGTGAACCCCGTCGAGGTGCTGCGCTTCGCCGTCCTGGGTCTGGCCGCCAACAAGATCCGCACTGCGCTGACCATGCTCGGCGTACTGATCGGCGTCGGCGCGGTGATCCTGCTGGTCGCCGTCGGCAACGGCTCGTCCAAGTCCGTCCAGGCCTCGATCCAGCGGCTGGGCACCAACCTGTTGACCGTTTCGCACACCGCCGGTGGCGGCCGGTTCGGCGCGGCCGGCCAGGGCGGCGCGCTCAAGGACCTCACCCCGGACGACGCCCAGGCGCTCGTCGACAAGACCATGGCCCCGCACGTGCGGTCGGCCGCACCGGTGCAGACCACGTCGCAGAGCATCACCTACGCCGGCCAGTCGGTGACCGTGTCCCAGATCGTCGGCACCACCCCGGACTGGTTCGCCACCACCAACCACGACCTCGGCCGGGGCACCCTGTTCGGCACCGAGGACGTGAGCGCGCGCCGCAAGGTCGCCGTCCTGGGCAGCACCACGGTGGAGAACGTGTTCGGCACGGAGAACCCGATCGACAAGGAGATCCTGATCGGCGGCATCCCGTTCCGGGTCGCCGGCGTATTGCAGACCAAGGGCGGCACCGGTGCCGGGGACTCCGACGACACGATCGTGCTGCCGGTGACCACGATGCGCGACAGCCTGACCGGCTACGGCTCGTTGTCCTCGATCGCGGTCCGGGCCACCTCCTCCGCCGACACCGTGCTCGCCCAGGACGAGGTCACCTCGATCCTGAACAACCGGCACCGGATCACCGGTTCCGCGCAGAGCGACTTCCGGATCACCAACCAGCAGTCGCTGCTGAGCGCCAACGACGAGACCGACAAGACCTTCACCGTGCTGCTCGCGGCGGTCGCGGCGATCTCGCTGCTCGTCGGCGGGATCGGAATCACCAACATCATGCTGGTGACCGTCGCCGAGCGCACCCGCGAGATCGGCATCCGCAAGGCGATCGGCGCCCCACGCGCCGCGATCCTGGGCCAGTTCCTTGCCGAATCGACCCTGTTGTCCGTACTCGGCGGCGGTCTGGGCGTGGCCGCCGGGCTGTTCGCGGCGCGGTTCGAGGTGGTCGGGATCAGGCCGGTGGTGGTGCCGAGTTCGGTGGTCGGATCGTTCGCCGTGTCGGTGGCCATCGGCCTGTTCTTCGGCGGCTACCCGGCGGCACGTGCCGCCGCGCTGCGGCCGATCGAGGCGCTGCGACACGAATAGGCCGCACGAACGGACCGTACGCATGGGCCGAACCGACCGGCCCGACGAACAGCCCGTACGATCCCCGCCGTTCCCGCGTCCAGGAGGAGACCCGAGACCATGACGCCGAAGCACCACGCCGGGCGGCCCGACACCCGGCCGCCGAATCCGGTCACCGACCGGGCGCGACCCGACTCCGAAGCCCTCGGCTCCCCTTCCCGCATCCCCGCGCCCGGTGACCCCGGGCCGGCCGCGAACGAGGCGGCCGAGACCGGGTTCGTCGCCGGCTTCCGAACCGAGGCGGAAGCCCGCGACGAGCCCCACCCCGACGAGTCGCCGGAGGACATCCTCGGCCGACCGCCGACCGCGCGCGACATAGCCGCCGAACTCGCCGCCCCGCCCCGGCGCAGGCTGCCCCTGGTCACCCTGGCCCTGGGCGCGGGCGTGTTCGCCTCGGTCGGCTTCCTGGCCGGTGTCGAGGTGCAGAAGGACCACGGCGGCGGCACGAACCAGGCCGCCGGCCCCGCCGCCGGCGCCGCGCAGGGCGCAAACCCGTACGGTGCCCGCGCCACGGCGGGCGGCGGGGCGGCCACGGCCGGTGGCCAACCGGGCACCGGCCGCACCGGCGGCGGCACGGGCGGCACCGGCGCCGCCGCGGACCTCACCACCGGCACCGTGAAGGTCGTGGACAACTCTTTCATCTACGTCTCAGATTCAGCCGGCAACATCGTCAAGGTGAAAACCGACGCCGGTACCCGGATCCAGGTCGTCCGCGACGGCAAACCCGTCGACCTCGCACCCGGCGACACCGTCGTGGTGCGCGGTGCCACCGACGCCGACGGCTCGGTGACCGCCACCTCGGTCACCGAGGGCACCGGCGCGGCCGGACGCCCCGGGACCGGCGGCTTCGGCACGAGCGGCGGCACGGCCGGCGGCACGGGCGGGGCGGGCTGACGTGGCCGCACCCGTCGAGGTCGGCGCCCGGGCCCGCCTGTTGGTGGTCGACGACGAACCCAACATCCGCGAACTCCTGTCCGCCAGCCTGCGCTTCGCCGGCTTCGAGGTCGACTCGGCGGCCGACGGCGCGGCCGCACTGGCGGCGGTGGAGCGCTGTCGGCCGAGCCTGGTCGTGCTCGACGTGATGCTCCCGGACCTGGACGGCTTCGAGGTGGTCCGCCGGCTGCGCGCCGACGGAACCCACCTGCCGGTGCTGTTCCTGACCGCCAAGGACACCACCAAGGACAAGATCACCGGGTTGACCCTGGGCGGCGACGACTACGTCACCAAGCCGTTCAGCCTGGAGGAGTTGATCGCCCGCATCCACGCGGTGCTGCGCCGGGTGGACGGCGGCACGGGCGTACCGACCCCCTCGAACCGGATCGTGGTCGCCGACCTCGAACTCGACCCGGACGGCCACGAGGTGCTGCGCGGCGGCCGGCCGGTGCCGCTCTCGCCCACCGAGTTCAAGCTGCTGCGCTACCTGATGCTCAACACCGGCCGGGTGGTGTCCAAGACCCAGATCCTGGACCACGTCTGGCAGTACGACTTCGGCGGCGACCTGAGCATCGTCGAGTCCTACATCAGCTACCTCCGGCGCAAGGTCGAACTCGATGTCGGCGGCCGCAAGTTGATCCACACCGTGCGCGGCGTGGGCTACGTGCTGCGCCGTCCGCAGCCGACGGCCTGACGGCGCGCCGATGCGCCTCCCGCACCCGAGCCGGTCCTCGCTGCGCGTCCGGGTCCTGATCATCGCCATGGCCCTGGTCGCCGTCGCGCTGCTGGTCAGCCAGACGGTCGTGGTGGGCTCGCTGCGCGGCTACCTCACCGATCAGGTGGACCGGCAACTGGGCCAGGCCGCACGGGGGATGGCGTTCCGCCTGCCGGAGGGCCCCGGCGAGCAGCGCGGCGGCCCGTCGGGCAATCGCGGCCGGGCGCCCGGCGTCCTGCCGAGCCGGATCGTGGCCGAATACCTGTATCCGGACGGCGGCACCCGCCAGCGGATCCGCTCGCCGGGCACCGAGGAGGAACTGGGGCCGCGGTTGCCGAAACTGGATACCGCGGCGGTGCTGGCCCTGGACCGGCGCCCGTTCGAGACCGACTCGGTGACCGGCGGCGCGCGCTGGCGGGTGCTCGCGGTGCCGATGGCGAGCGGTGAGGGCAGCGTGGTGCTGGCCCAGCCGATGAACGACGTGCGGGCCACGGTGGACCGCATGCGCACGGTGTGCCTGATGATCGGCCTGACCTGCCTGGCCGTATTGGCGGCGGCCGGCTGGTTCGCGCTGCGCGGCGGCCTGCGTCCGCTGCGCCGGATCGAGGAAACGGCGGCGGCGATCGCGGCCGGCGACCTCTCGCATCGGGTCCCGGTACCCGCGCCCGGGACCGAGATCGGCCGGCTGTCCACGTCGATCAACGGCATGCTCGCCCAGATCGAGACCGCGTTCGCGGCCCGCGCCGACTCGGAGACCCGGATGCGCCGATTCGTCGCCGACGCCGGCCACGAACTGCGCACCCCGCTGGCCAGCGTGCGCGGCTTCGCCGAGTTGTACCGGATGGGCGCGCTCACCGATCCGGCCGAGGTGGCCCGCACCATGCGCCGGATCGAGGACGAGGCGATCCGGATGGGCGGCCTGGTCGAGGACCTGCTGCAACTGGCCCGTCTGGACGAACAGCGCCCGCTCTGCAACGAGCCGGTGGACCTGCGCATCCTGGCCGCCGACGCGGTGCACGACATCAAGGCGCTGGCCCCGGACCGGCCGGTGACCCTCACCGGGTCGGACGGCGGCGCGGCCCGTCCGGTCGTCGTCTCCGGCGACGAGTCGCGGCTGCGTCAGGTGGTGGCCAACCTGGTCTCCAACGCGCTCACCCACACCCCGGCCGGGACCGCGATCCGGATCACGGTGGGCCGCACCCCCGCCCCGGACCCGTGCGCGGTCCTGGAGGTCGCCGACGCCGGCCCCGGCCTGGCCCCGGCCGACGCCCGACGCGTCTTCGAACGCTTCTACCGCGTCGACTCCTCCCGCAGCCGCGCCGCGGGCGGCGGTTCGGGCCTGGGCCTGGCCATCGTCGCCGCCCTGGTCAACGCGCACGGCGGCCGGGTGGAGGTACGCACGACCCCCGGCGCGGGCGCAGCCTTCCGGGTGCTGCTGCCGGGGTGACCCTCGCGACGGCCCCGCCCGGGCGGCCCGACCCGCGGCGAGAGCCGGGGCGTCGCGGTCAGGTCTGCGCGGGCATCGCCGACATGTCCATGTACACGACCTCCCACAGGTGCCCGTCCGGGTCCTGGAAGCTGCGGCCGTACATGAAGCCCTGGTCCATCGTGTCGTTCGACGTGCCGCCTCCGGCCGCGAACGCCTTCTCGACCAGTTCGTCCACTTCCTCGCGGCTGTCCGCGCTCAGACACACGATGGCCTCGGTGGTCCGCGTCGCGTCGGCGATCTCCTTCTTGGTGAAGGTCTTGAAGAAGGGCTCGACGAGCACCATCAGGTGGATCGTGTCGCTGATCGCGAACGAGCTCGCGTTCTCGTCACTGAACTGCGCATTCTGCTCGAACCCGAGCGCGGTGTAGAACGCGGTCGCCTTCGCGAGGTCCTGCACCGGCAGATTTACGAAGATCATCCTGGCCATGACGCGCCCCATTTCGTAGGTCTCGATGTTGTCGAAGGTTCAGACGGTCCCCCGCCGAAAAACTCATCGGCCCCGCCACATCTTTTTTGCTCCCGCCACAGAGCATCCCTAACGGCACCGACATCACCGGCAACCGCCCGGCCCCCACCGGGTGAACCGACCCCGACAGGCCGGGACAATGCGGGCCTTTCATCCGCTGCGAGCCTCGCGAGGCCGCCGCGGTCCCCGCCGGCGGCGACGCCTCGGGTCAGACGACCCGTTGCGTTTCGCGTTGCTTCTCGCCCGCCGGCCCGGTGTCGCCGTGGCCGGGCCACCAGGCCGCGTGGCCGATCAGGGCGGTCAGGCTCGGGGTGAAGATCAGCGCCATGATGAAGGCCGCGATCGCGATGCCGCTGGAGAGGGCGAAGCCCATCTGGGAGAGCGTCGAGTTGCCGGCCAGCATCAGGGTCGCGAAGGTGCCGGCCAGGATCACGCCCGCCGCGGCGATCGTGGGGCCCGAGTGCTTGACCGCGACGGCCGCCGCGTCGTGCGGGTTGTGGCCCTCGC
The DNA here is from genome assembly GCF_055557415.1 of Embleya sp. L77. NCBI lineage: Bacteria > Bacillati > Actinomycetota > Actinomycetes > Kitasatosporales > Streptomycetaceae > Embleya > Embleya sp. L77. The sequence continues at coordinate 6,548,719 of NZ_CM145709.1, read as the reverse complement.
GGGCCTCCTCGCGCAGGCGCGACACCATCAGGATGTTGTAGTCGGTGCCGAGGGCGACCACGAAGAGGTACATGATCACCGGGAGCATGAACATCAGCCCGGGCTGGTCGCCGATCTTCTGGAACAGCACCGACGTGGCCCCGAGCGTGGCGCCGAAGCCCAGGGCCACCGAGGCCATCAGGTACCACGGCGCGACCAGGCTGCGCAGCAGCAGGCCCAGGATGATCATGATGCACACCGCCGCGACCGGGAAGACCACCGAGTAGTCCCGGTCCACCGCGCGGTTGATGTCCACGTACACCGCGCTGATCCCGCCCACCAGTGCCCGGGTCCCGGCCGGCGCGGCCTCGTGCATGGTCGGGCGCAGGCGGTCCTTGATCGTGGACAGGGCATCGTCGGTGGCCGGCGAGTCGGACAGGACCACCGAGTAGAAGGCGGTCTGCCCGTCGGCGCTGAGCACCGCCTCGGTCACCGAGCCGACCCCCTCGACCCGGGGCAGCGCCGCCTCGAACGGCGCCCGCTCCGCCGGCGTGAGCGGCCGGCCGGTGGTGGACGTCAGGTAGACCTCGGTCGGGTCGGTGGTGCCGGGCGGGAAGCCCTTCTCCAGGTTCTTCATCGCGACCACGGATTCCTTGTCCGAGGGCAACGACGAACCCGCCAGGTCGAAGTTGGCCTTGTAGCCCAAGGCGCCGATCGCGAGCACGCCCATCACCAGCGCGGACAACACCGCGAACACCGCCGGCCGCCGGCCGATGCCCCGACCGAGCCGGGCGAAGCCGCTGCCGTGCGGCGCCACCCGCCAGGACTTGGACGGCCAGAACACGCGCGTACCCAGCAGCGAGACCACCGCCGGCACCAACGTCAGACCGGCCAGCAGCGTCACGAACACCGCGATCGCCAGTGCCGGCCCCATCGAGCGCAGCATCCCGAGCGTGGACAGCGTCAGCGCGGCGAAGGCCACGATCACCGCCGCCGCGGCGGACGCGATCGCCTCGCCGACCCTGGACACCGCGTGCACCATGCCGTTCTTGGCGTCGTCGCCCTCGCGCAGCACCTCGCGGTAGCGGAACAGCAGGAACAGGACGTAGTCCGTACCGACGCCGAACAGCACCACGGTGAGGAGTTGTTCGATCGAGCTGTCCGCCTTCATGTCGAAGATCTTGTTGGCGGACGCGATCAGCCCGGTGGCCATCGGCGCGATCAACCCGATGATCACCACCGGCAGCAGCGCGATGATCGGGCTGCGGAAGATGATCAGCAGCAACAACACGATGATCACGATGGTGCCGACCGCGACCAGGGTGCCCGCGGTCTCGGACGAGTCCCGTTCGTCGAGCGCCTGCGCGGCCTGACCGGTGATGCCGGCGCTCAGGCCGGTTCCGGCCACCTGCGCCTTGACGTCCTTGCGCATCGCCTCGACCGCGTCCTGCGGCGTCTCGTCGTTGGGATCGGTGATCTCCGGCATCGCGACCGTCGAGGTCTGCACGAGCCCGTTCGGCGAGACCTGACCCGGCGTCACCGCGAGCACGTCCTTGATCCCGCGCGCCTGCACCAACGCCGAGATCCGGGCCACCTCGGCGCTGTCCGCCGCGGTCATCGGCTTGCCGTCCGAGCGCTGGAAGACGATCACCGCGCCGATGTTCTCCTGCTGCGGGAAGTCCTCGCTGCGCAGGTCGGACGCGCGCACCGACTCGTAGGACTCGGGCAGGAAGCTCTTCTCGTCGGTGGAGGACGTGAGCTTCGGCGCGAGGCCGATCACCACACCGGCGGCGATCACCCAGGCCAGGATCACCCACCAGGGCCTGCGTACGACAAACCCGCCCAGGGCCGCGAACATGGGCGCCTCGCTTCGCACTCGTGACGGATACCGCTGCCTCACGTCACCGTCGGCCGAGCCGGACGGGTGCGCCAGTGGGGTGATCCGTGCGAGTGACCCGCCCGTATCCGCGCCGGCGACGCGCTCCGGGGCACCCGACCCGGGTTCCGGGCGCGGTCGACCCGGGGGGTGACGGCCCGATGTCCGGTCGGTACGGTTTGCCTGCCGTCGAGACAGGGGCCGGGGCCGGAGCGGTGTCCGGGCCGGCCGGCATGCCCGCAGCCGCCGGCGGCGGCTGCACCGCGGAACAGCACAGGGGATGGTCATGGTGGCGTCCAGGGTTCGTCGCGACGCGCTGCGGGCCGCCTTCGGCCCGCGTGCGGACGCCGAGCCGGCTGCCCTGCTCGCGCGGGTGGTGGTCGCGACGGTCACCTGCGGCTTCTTCTTCGGCGGCTTCGTCGGCCTGGTCCAATCGACCCGGTTGTCGACCGGCGCCAAGGCGATCGCACTGGCACTCCTGCTCGCCCTGGTCATCCTGCATCTGCGCAACTGTGTACGCCCGGCGGACGGCTCGCGGCCGGCCGGCTGGGCCTGGACGCTCGGTGCGCAGGCGGTGCTCACCTACCTGCCGATGACCTGGTTCCACGAGACCTGGTACGGCAACCCGGGCTTCCTGGCCGGCGCCGCGCTGCTTCTGCTGCGGCCGGCCTGGGCGGGCTGGGCCGGGTTCCTGGCGGTGGTGGCCGCCCAGGTGCCGGTCGGGCTCGCGGTGCGGCCGACCGTGGTGGAGGCGCTGTACCTGGTGGTGGGCCAGGCCGTGCTGGTCGGTCTGGCGGTGTACGCGCTCGCCGGGCTGGCCGACCTGGTCGCCGCGCTGGCCGCGACCCGCACCGCGCTCGCCGACGCCGAGGTCGCCCGCCAACGGCTGGGCTTCGCCCGGCAGCTGACCGAAGGCGTCGGGGCGAGCCTGACCCGGATCCTGGACCGCGGCGACGCGTTGCTGGCCGGCCTGCGCGAGCACCCCGAACGCACCCGCCCGGAGCTGGCCGACGCGCTGACGGAGGCCAGGGACGCGATGACGTCGGCCCGGGCCTTCGCGCACGCGCACAAGAGCGCCGAGAGTACCCCGCCGCCCGCGATCACCGACGAGCCGACGCCGCGCGCGGTCGCGGTGCTGCGGGTGGTGATCCTGGTGCTGATCATCGTGCCGCTGCCGCTGCGGGTGCTGGCCGCGAGCGACTACTCGGCCGGCCGCCGCGCGCTGTTCGGGCTCCTGCTGGTCGCCTTCGTCGCGCTGTACATCCGCAACTGCACACCGGTCCCGGGCGGGCGACCCCGGTGGTGGCAGTGGACGTTCGCGGCGCAGATCGCACTCGCCTACGTGCCGCTCGTGGTGTTCGACGCCCGGGTCTGGTCGGTGGGGCTGTTCCTGGCCGGGCTCGCGCTGGTGCTGCTGCGCGGGCCGTGGCGGGTGCTCGTGGTGGCCGGGTTCGCGTGCCACGACGTGTACTTCGGCATCTGGAGCCCGACCGCGCTCGACCACGTCTACCACGTGGTGTGGATCCTGGAGCGTGCGGCGCTGGTGTACGGGCTGGTCCGGATGGCCGACCTGGCGCGGGCGTTGTGCGTGGCCCGGATCGAGTTGGCCGCCGCGCACGTGGCCCGCGAGCGGCTGCGTTTCGGGCACGACCTGCACGATCTGCTCGGGTTCAGCCTGTCCGCGCTGGTACTCAGGAGCCAACTCGCGCTGCGCCTGCTCGACCGCGATCCGAAGTCGGCGGCGGACCAGCTCGCCGAGGGTCTGGCGATGGCCCGACAGGCGCTGGCCGACGTGGGCACGGTCGCGGGCGGGTATCGCGGGATGTCCTTGGCGGTGGAGGCGCTCGCCGCCCGGGACATGCTGGCCGGGGCCGGGATGGTGGTGGAGGTCGCCGTCGACGTGGGCGAGTTGCCCGCCGGCGCCGACACCGTATTGGCGACCGTGCTGCGCGAGGGCGCCACCAACGTGCTGCGGCACAGCGCCGCGAGCCGGTGCGCGATCACCGCGACGGTAGAGCCGGACGGTGCCGTCGTCCTGGTCCTGACCAACGACGGCGTCCGCGGCGGCGCCGGTGTCGCGCCGATCGGGTCGGGGCTGGGGCTGCGTTCGCTCGACGGACGACTGGCGGCGCTGGGCGGCACGCTCACCGCCGGCGTCGTCGGCGAGGCGTTCCGGCTGTCCGCCCGGGTGCCCGGACCGGGGCGGACTGCGCCCCAGGATGCGTGAATCCGCCCGGATGTGGCCGAAACGACGGACCCGGACCCAGAGTTCGGCTGCCCGTAGTCGTCCGCCGATGGTGGGATGGGGTATCACTGCATTGGCGATCGCACGTCCCACGACTTGCGCACGTCGCGCCGGCGCACGCCGGGCTTCTACAGTCCTGTAGATCCTGTAGATTTACCCATCGGGCGGCCGTCGCGTGATCACCCGATCCGCCTGTACCCCGATATGCACGAGGGAAGGAAGCACTGCCATGGGAGTCAGTCTCGCCAAGGGCGGCAACGTATCCCTGTCCAAGGCCGCGCCCGGTCTCACCGCCGTCGCGGTGGGTCTCGGATGGGATGCGCGCAGCACGACCGGTGCGGACTTCGACCTCGACGCGAGCGCACTGCTGCTCGGCAACGACGGTCGGGTGCTGTCCGATCTGCACTTCGTCTTCTACAACAACCTGACCAGCCCCGACGGCTCGGTCCAGCACACCGGTGACAACCTCACCGGCGAGGGCGAGGGCGACGACGAGACCGTCAACGTCGACCTCGCGTCCGTGCCGGCCGATGTCCAGCGGGTCGTCTTCCCGGTGTCCATCCACGACGCGGTGGCCCGGGACCAGTCCTTCGGCCAGGTGCGCAACGCGTACATCCGGGTCGTCAACCGCGCGGACAACAACGAACTCGCGCGCTACGACCTCACCGAGGACGCGTCCACCGAGACCGCGATGGTCTTCGGTGAGCTGTACCGCAACGGCAACGAGTGGAAGTTCCGCGCGGTCGGCCAGGGCTACGCCTCGGGTCTGGCCGGCATCGCGAAGGACTTCGGCGTCAACGTCTGAGCCGACTCCCGGGATCGAACCCGGGCGCACGAACCGCACGCGCCGTGCAGCAGGGCCGCATCGTCCTCGATGCGGCCCTGACGTCGCACCGGGGAACGATTCGACCCGGACGGCGGTTGATCCTGAACCAGAGCACGAAGCAGTACGGCGGCGGTGCGACCCACCGCCCCGTACCGAACAAGGAGTGGGCGTCATGGCCGGTCTCGACAAGTTGATCAAGAAGGCGACCGACTACGCCAAGAAGAACCCGGACAAGGTCAAGTCCATCGTGGACAAGGTGAAGAAGCAGGCGGACAAGCGCAAGGGTCACTGACCCCCACGCGCACCGGGCGCGCGGCCGCCTCCCCCGCCTGGCGCTACGGGAGCGGCCCGCCGCCCGAGGGTTCGACGCCCTCGGGTGCGTCGTCAGGGGATTCGCCGCCCCGGGCTTCGCCGCCCGCCGGCTCGATCTCCGCCGGATCCGCGCACTCCGGCCGGTGCAGCCGCTCCGCCAGCGCGTCGAATCCCGCCGCGAACGCACTCGTGCTCGGCGCCGGACCGGGACCGCGCAGCCGCCCGGCGAGCGCGGAGCCCAACCCGGCCATCCGGGTCACCTCGTCCGCCATCGTCTCCACGTCGTCCGGCCACGGGTAGTTCGGCTGCGCGAGATACAGCGCGACCAGGCCGTGCAGCGCCGCGAGCATCTGCAGGGTCAGCCGGGTCGGGTCGCCGACCAGGACACCCGCGTCCAGACACGGCTGAATCGCCTCGCCGACGTAGGCCAGACACGCGTCAGCCGCAGTCCGTCCGGTCTGTGCATCGGATCTCGGGCGCATCATCAACAGCCGGTACTGCACCGGGTGTTCGAGCCCGAAGCGAACGAACGCGGCACCGCGCCGACGCATCGACTGGTAGGGGTCCTCGACGCCGGCCCCCACCTCGCGCATCCGCCGCCCGAGGTCCTCCCACACCGCGAGGCAGACCGCCTCGACCAGGTCCTGCTTGCTCGCGAAGTGCAGGTATACCGACGGCGTCGTCACGCCCACCCGCGCGGCCACCGCGCGCAGCGTCAGCGCGGACTCGTCGCCGGCCTCCTCCAGCAGCGCGGTCGCCGCGCGCAGGATCTCATCGCGCAGCAGCGCACCGTCCCCGGGTCGGGCGCGGGTGCGGGATCGGCTGGTGGAAGACACGGGCCCAGTTGACAGCCGCCGAGTTGACGTTGTCAACTTGACAACGTCAACTCAGTGAGGGGTTCGGGATGAGCACTACGTCGTCGACTGCGGGACCGACCGGTCTGGAACAGCTCCAGGCCCTCCGGGAACATGGCATGCACACGGGAATCGGCCCGTTCATCGGCATGGAGCCGGAGGAGGTCGAGGACGGCCGGATCGTGTTCAGCGCGTCCGCCCGCCCGGAGTTCGCCAACCCGATCGGCACCATGCACGGCGGCATCGCGGCCACCCTGCTCGATTCGGCGATGGCCTGCGCGGTGCACACGACGCTGCCGGCCGCCACCGGCTACACGTCGCTGGACATCTCGGTGCGCTACCTGCGCCCCGGCCCGCTGGACGGCAGCAAGCTGCGCGCCGAGGGCCGGGTGATCCACCGCGGGCGCACCATCCGCACCGCCGAGGCCGAACTCACCGACCACCAGGGCCGATTGCTGGCCACCGCGACCACGACCTGCCTGATCATGCCGCTGGGCTGAGGTCGCGACGTCGTCGCCGGCGGACGCCGGGTCGGGTGTGTGCCGGCGGCGGCTCACGCATCGCCGGCACCGATCCGCTCGACTCCCGCCGGAAGCCGGTCCGGGACCAGGAACGCCCGCAATTCGTCCCGGAAGGCGCGCGCCGCGTGGGTGAGCGCGGCGTCGCTGCGGTGCGCGAGCGCGATGGTGCGGGACAGGCCCGGCGGGGTGAGCGGCGTCGCGGTCAGCCCAGGCCGCCCGGCCAACACCATGCTCGGCACGATGGCCGGCCCCAGGCCCACTTCGACGAACCGCAGCACCGCGTCCATCTCGCCCCCCTCGATCGCGAACTCCGGCTCGAAGCCCGCCTCGTGACACGCCGTCAGGGTCGCCTCGCGCAGGTCGTAGCCGTCCCGGAACATCACCAGGCGCACTCCGCGCAGCGCCTCGATCGGCACCGTCGCACCGGTCACCGGCGGCGTGCCCGCGAGCACCAGGTCCTCACGCAGCAGCGGCTCGGTGGTCAGCGCCGCGCCCACCCCCTGCGGCGGCACCACGATCAGCGCCAGATCCAGGTCACCGCGCAACAACGAGCGCACCAGGTCGCGCGAGCCGTTTTCGTCCACCAGCAGCCGGATGCCCGCGTAGCGGTCCTGGAAGCTGCGCAGCACCTCGGCCAGCAGGCTCGCCGACAACGACGGCGTGGCGCCGATCCGCACCCGGCCCGAGCGCAGCCCGACCAGCTCGGCCACCTCCAGATGTGCCACGTCCACATCCGCCAGGATCCGCCGCGCGATCGGCAACAACCGCTCCCCCGCCGGGGTCGGCGCGATGTTGCCGCGCACACGGGTGAACAGTTCGGCGCCCAACTCGTGCTCCAGGGCCCGGATCTGCTTGGACAACGACGGTTGGGCGACGTGCGTGCGCGCCGCCGCGCGGGTGAAGTGGCGGGTCTCGGCGACCGCGACGAAGTAGACGAGCTGCTGAAACTGCATGCCCCCAGCCTTGCATAGCCGTCGGCTATCGAAACCAGGCATTTCCGATCTTGGACGGCATGACCTTGGTCCACCTACCGTCGAACGCATGGCGACCCTGACCCGCGCTCCCGCCTCCGCCGGGCAGCGCAGGCAGGGAGCGTCGCACCGCTCGACCGTCGTGATGAAGATCGCGATGGCGCTCAGCGGTGCCGTGCTCCTTGCCTATCTGACCGCCCACATGTTGGGCAATCTGAAGATCTTCTTCGGCGAGTCGAGCTTCGACCACTACGCCCACTGGCTGCGCACCATCGGCGAACCGCTGGTACCGCACGAGGGCACGCTGTGGATCATTCGTGCGGCATTGACGGTGAGCGTGGTCGTGCACATGGCGATGGCGATCCTGCTCACCCGGCGCGCCCGCCGGGCCCGGCCGGTCAAGTACGTGCACCGCCCGCCGGTGCAGGGCTCGTACGCGGCCCGCACCATGCGCTGGGGCGGTGTGATCATCGCCCTGTTCGTGGTCTACCACCTGCTCGACCTCACCGTCGGGGTGGCCAACCCGGTCGGCGCCTCCGGCAAGCCGTACACGAACGTCACCGCCGACTTCGAGCACTGGTACATCACCGCGATCTACACGGTCGCGGTCGTCGCGGTCGGCTTCCACCTGCGGCACGGCGTGTGGAGCATGACCCGCACGCTCGGTCGGCAACGGCCGGGGACCGAGCGGCTGATCGCCCGGGTCGCGACCGGCTACGCCGTACTGATGACGGTCGGATTCCTGTCCGTGCCTTTCGCCGTGACCGTCGGAATCGTGGGGTGAACGTGATGGAACCGCACACGGAGTACACCGAACCCGCCGAACCCGCCGGGCGCACCGACTACACGCGGTACACCGTCGGCGCGGAGATCGCCGACCACGCCGCCCCCGCCGGCGACCTGGCCGAGCGCTGGGAGCAGCGCCGGCTGGCCGCGCGGCTGGTCAATCCGGCCAACCGGCGCCGGCTGCCGGTGATCGTGGTCGGCACCGGCCTGGCAGGCGCCTCCGCCGCCGCCACGCTGGCCGAACTGGGCCACCCGGTCACCTCGTTCTGCTACCAGGACTCGCCGCGCCGGGCACACAGCATCGCCGCGCAGGGCGGCATCAACGCCGCCAAGAACTATCGCGGCGACGGCGACAGCGTGGCCCGGCTGTTCAAGGACACCATCAAGGGCGGCGACTTCCGCGCCCGCGAGTCCAACGTGCACCGACTGGCCGAGGTCAGCACCCAGATCATCGACCAGTGCGTCGCGCAAGGCGTGCCGTTCGCGCGCGACTACGGCGGCCTGCTGGACACCCGCTCGTTCGGCGGCGCCCAGGTCTCCCGGACCTTTTACGCACGCGGCCAGACCGGCCAGCAACTCCTGCTCGGCGCCTACCAGGCGATGTCGCGCCAGGTCGCGGCCGGCAACGTCACCGTGCACGCGCGCACCGAGATGCTGGACCTGGTGGTGGTGGACGGGCGGGCCCGCGGCGTGGTGGTGCGCGACCTGGTCACCGGCGAGGTGTCCACCCACCTGGCCGAGGCGGTCGTACTGGCCACCGGCGGCTACGGCAACGCCTACTTCCTGTCCACGAACGCGATGGGCTGCAACGCGAGCGCGATCTGGCGCGCGCATCGGCGCGGCGCGCTGTTCGCCAACCCGTGCTTCACCCAGATCCACCCGACCTGCATCCCGGTTTCCGGCGAGCATCAGTCCAAGCTCACCCTGATGAGCGAGTCGCTGCGCAACGACGGCCGGGTGTGGGTACCGACCACCGGCGGCGACACCCGCGCGCCGGGTGACATCCCGGCGGCGGAGCGGGACTACTTCCTGGAGCGCATGTACCCGGCCTTCGGCAACCTCGTCCCGCGCGACATCGCCTCGCGCGCGGCCAAGCGAGTCTGCGACGAGGGGCGCGGCGTGGGGCCGGGCGGGCTGGGCGTCTACCTCGACTTCGCGGACGCCATCGCCCGGCTGGGCGCACCGGCCGTCGAGGAGAAGTACGGCAACCTCTTCGCGATGTACGAGCGCATCACCGGCGAGGACCCGTACACCGTGCCGATGCGGATCTACCCGGCGGTGCACTACACGATGGGCGGCTTGTGGGTCGACTACGACCTCCAGTCCACCATCCCGGGCCTGTTCGTGATCGGCGAGGCGAACTTCTCCGACCACGGCGCGAACCGGCTGGGTGCCTCGGCGCTCATGCAGGGGCTGGCCGACGGCTACTTCGTGCTCCCGACCACGCTCACCCACTACCTCGCGGCGGGACCCTTCGCGCCGGTGGACGCGGACGATCCGGAGCTGGTGGCCACGGAAGCGGGCGTCCAGGACCGGGTCAAGCGGCTGCTCGCGATCGACGGCGACCTGTCCGCCGACCACTTCCACCGTGAGCTGGGCCTGCTGATGTGGGAGAAGTGCGGCATGGAGCGCGACGCCGCCGGGCTGCGCGAGGCGCTGGCGCGGATCCCGGAGCTGCGTGCGCAGTTCTGGTCGCGACTGCGCGTGCCGGGCACCGGCGCGGGGCTGAACCAGTCGCTGGAGAAGGCCGGCCGGGTCGCCGACTTCCTCGAACTCGCCGAGCTGATGTGTTTGGACGCACTGCACCGCGAGGAGTCCTGCGGCGGCCACTTCCGCGCCGAACACCAGAGCCCCGGCGGTGAGGCGGCCCGGGACGACGAGGCGTTCGCCTACGTCGCCGCATGGGAGTACACGGACGGCCCGCCGATCCTGCACCGCGAGCAGCTCACCTTCGACAACGTCACTCTGGCCACAAGGAATTACGCGTGAAACTCACCCTGCGCATCTGGCGGCAGAAGGGCCCCGCGGATCGGGGCGGCATGGTCGCCTACGACGTGCCGGACGCGTCGGCGGACATGTCGTTCCTGGAGTTGCTCGACGTGCTCAACGAGCGGCTCACCGAGAGCGGCGAGGAGCCGGTGGCCTTCGACCACGACTGCCGCGAGGGCATCTGCGGCGCGTGCAGCCTGGTCATCGACGGGGTGCCGCACGGGCCGCAGAAGGCCACCACGACCTGCCAGTTGCACCTGCGGCACTTCCGCGACGGGCAGACCATCGACGTCGAGCCGTGGCGTGCGGCGGCCTTCCCGGTGGTCAAGGACCTGGTGGTGGACCGTTCCGGCCTGGACCGGATCATCGAGGCGGGCGGCTATGTGACCGCCCCCACCGGCTCGGCCCCCGAGGCGCACGCCACACCGATTCCCAAGGCCGACGCGGACGCCGCGTTCGAGGCCGCGACCTGCATCGGCTGCGGCGCGTGCGTGGCGGCCTGCCCGAACGGCTCGGCGATGTTGTTCACTGCCGCGAAGGCCACCCACCTGGGTCTGCTGCCGCAGGGCAGGGTGGAGCAGGACACCCGCGTCGAGGCGATGATCCACGCCCACGACGAGGCGGACTTCGGCGGCTGCACCAACACCGGCGAATGCACGGCGGTGTGCCCCAAGGGCATCCCGCTGGGCGTCATCGGCCGCTTCAACGGCGATGTCCTGGGCGCACTGTGGCGAGGTCGCTGAAATTCTCGTCGCCGCATGGCGCCGCACCCGAACCGTCCTCCGCCCGGTTGGCCTCATGCGCCGGCCATGCTGGTTCGCCTCAAACGCCGGCGGGGCTGATTGGTCCGCCCGGCTGAGCTTCGTAGCTGCGGTCGAACGGTCCGAGCCCAACCGCAGCAAATCCAGCCCGGCCGGCGCTTGAGGCCACTCAGCCCCGCCGGCGCTTGAGGCGAACCAGCCCGGCCGGCGCTTGAGGCCAAACAGCCCGGCCGGCGTTTGAGGCCACCCGGCCCCGCCCCCTCGACCGCATGGCCCCGGTTCAGGTCGACGTGATGGGCGCCCCGCCGCGATCACGCAGGGGGTAGTCCTGGGCCGCTTCGAGGTGGCGGACCGATTCGCGGTAGACCTCGGTCTCGTCGCCGGCCTCGATCAGCGCGATCAACCGCTCGTGGTCACGCAATCCCGCGCGTCGAACCCGCTCCCCCGTGTCGGCCAGTGCCTCCTGGGCCCACTCCCGCTCCTGCTGCGCCCACAACACCTCGACCGCGCCGAGCAGGATCTTCATCGTCTCGTTGCCGCACAACAGCACCAACGCCTCGTGGAAGTCGCGGCCGGCCCGGATGTAGGCCGGCCCGTCCTCGACCGCGCGTTCCATCCGCGCGTGCACCTCGCGCAACCACGGCAGCACCTCGGTGGCCCGGTCCGGGCGCGCCGCGCACAGTGCCGCGCAGACCGGCTCCAGGCGGCGCAGCGCCTGGGCGAGGTCGTCCAGGCGGACCTGGCGCGCGTGCATCACCATCCCGAACATGTGTGCCGCGTCCGCGGGTTGCGGCACGTGCACCACCGCACCGCCGGTGTTGCCGCGTTTGACGGTGATCAGGCCCTCGGTCTCCAGGATCCGAAACGCCTGCCGCAGCGTGGTGCGACCGACCCCGAACTCGGCGATCAGGTCGTCCTGTTTGGGCAGCATGTCCCCGTCCCGCAGCGGACCGTCCAGGATCCGGCGGCGCAGCCGGCGGGCGAGTTCGTCCGCGATGCCGGCGTTGCGCAGGGATCGCTCGGTGCCGGCGCGGACCGGCTGCGCCGCCGCGTTCACGCCGGTACCGCCGCGGCGAGTTCGGCGATCTCGGCGACCTGGGTCGCGGTCAGCTCGACGATCGCGGCGGCATTGGCCGAGGCCTGTTCGGGGCGGGTCGCGCCGACCAGGACGGAGGACACCTCGGGCTGCGCGGCCAGCCAGGACAGCGCGAGTTGGAGCAGGGTCAGGTCCCGGCTCTCGGCGTAGGCGGTGAGCCGCTCGACGATGGCGAAGTTGTCGTCGGTGGCCACGCCCTGGGCGAAGCGCGGGATTGCCGCGAACCGGCTGCCTTGGGGAAACTCCTCGCCGCGCCGGTACTTGCCGCTGAGCAGGCCGGACGCGAGCGGGAAGTACGGGATGACACCGACGCCGAAGTGCCGGGCGGCGGGCACCATGTCCCGTTCGACGGTGCGCTCCAGCAGGCTCCACTCGACCTGCGCGGCGACGAAACGGGTCGGGCCCGCGAGGTGTGCGGCGTCGGCCAGTTGCCAGGCGGCCAGGTTGGAGGTGCCCGCGTAGCGCACCTTCCCTGCCCGGACCAGGTCGTCGAGCGCGCCCAGCGTCTCCTCGATCGGGGTCTCCGGGTCGGCGTAGTGCTGGTAGTACAGGTCGATGTGGTCGGTGCCCAGGCGCCGGAGGCTGCCCTCGCAGCTGCGCACGATGTGCCGGCGCGAGGAGCCGCGGCCGTACGGCCCTTCGGCCGCCTTCGCGCCGAACTTGGTCGCCACGACCACGTCCTCGCGGCGGCTGCCCAGGGCCTTGCCCAGCAGCACCTCGGATTGCCCGCCGCCGTACACGTCGGCGGTGTCGAACAGGGTCACTCCCGCGTCGAGCGCCGCGCCGACCACCTTGTCGGCACCGTCCTGGTCCATCCGCATCCCGAAGTTGTTGCAGCCGAGGCCGATCGCGGAAACCTTCAGACCCGACTTGCCCACAGTGGTGTAGCGCACGCTCAGCTCCCGTCGTCTTGTTCGCCCATCATAGCCATGATAGCTATGACACATCGTCAGCTGACGTTTCGTCAGCCATGTTGCGCTCGCGACATCACCACGAGGGTAGGCACTCATGCGCAAGATCCCGTACGCCGGCAGCGTGCACGACCAGAGCGAGATCGACGCGATGTTGACGGTGCTGAACGGGCCGCCCTCGGCGATGGGCATCGGGCGCAACGTGGCGGCCATGGAGACGCGCGTCGCGGAGTTGTTCGGCAAGCGCAACGGCCTGATGTGCAACTCGGGTTCCTCCGCGCTCTATCTCGCGATCGAATTGTTGCGGCTGTCCCCGGGGGACGAGATCATCACCTCCACGCTGACCTTTTCCACCGACATCGCGCCGATGGTCAAGGCCGGCCTGGTGCCGGTGCTCGCGGACGTCGAGCCGGACACCTACCAGATCGACCCGGCCCGGATCGAGGCCCTGATCGGCCCGCGCACCCGGGCCGTCCTGACCCCCAACCTCGCGGGCAACGCCCCCGACTGGGACGTGATCCGCACGATCGCGGACCGGCACGGCCTCAAGGTGATCGAGGACTCCTGCGACGCGCTCGGCGCCACCTTGCGCGGCACGCCGACGGGGACCCGCGCGGACATCTCGGTGACCAGTTTCGCGATGTCGCACATCATCACCTGCGCGGGCAACGGCGGCATGGTGCTCACCGACGACGAGGACCTGCGCGACCGGGGCCTGATGTTGCGGCGCTGGGGCCGGCGCAGCGAACTGCAGTTGTTCGGCTCCAAGCGCGGCAACCGCGACTTCTTCGAGGAGATCGACGGCGTGCTGTACGACAACCTGTTCATCTTCGACGAGATCGGCTGGAACTTCGAACCCTCCGAGCTGGGCGCCGCCTTCGGTCTGGCCCAGCTCGCCAAGTTGCCCCGGTTCCTGGCCACGCGCCAAGCGCACTTCGCGGCGCATCACGCCTACTTCGACGCGCGCCCCGAGTTCACCGCGCCGCGGCAGACCGAGGGGCTGGAGACGGGTTGGCTCAACTTCCCCATCCTGTTGAACGAGGGGGTGTCCTTCACCCGCGGCGAGATGCAGGCGTGGCTGGAGGAGCGCGGGGTGTCCACCCGCACCGTGTGGTCGGGCAACATCCTGCGCCAGCCGGGCTTCAAGGACATCGCGCATCGCGCCGACCCGGCCGGCTACCCGAACGCCGACCGGGTGATGGAGCACGCGCTGATCGTGCCGATGAACCACCGGATGGACGCCGAGGACGTGGCCTACATCCACGAGCAGGTGGACGCGTTCCTGGCGAGCCGCTGAGCTCGGGGCCCCGGTCGGGAGCGCGCGGCGCGCCCGCGCCGTCGAGCCGGCCGGGGCCGCCGCACGCATGTCGAAGGGGCCGGGCACCATGCGCCCGGCCCCTTCGACACGTCCCGTCGATCGAGCGGATCAGCCCTCCTGGCGGACGGCCTCGCCCTCGATCTCGATCTTGATCTTCTTCGAGACCAGCACGCCGCCGCTCTCCAGCGCCTGGTTCCAGGTGATCCCGAAGTCCTCGCGGTCGATCTCGGTGGTCGCGGTGAACGCGAGTACCTCCTGCCCCCACGGGCTGGTCGCCAGACCCTCCAGTTCGACCGCGAGTTCGACCTCGCGGGCGATGCCCTTGATGGTCAGTTCGCCGTCCAGGGTGAACTCGTTGCCGCTGTGGCCGCTCAGGCGCAGCGTACGGAAGGTCATCTGCGGATACTTCTCCACCTCCAGGAAGTCCGCGCTCGCCAGGTGGGCGTCGCGGTCCTTGTGGCCGGTGGTCATGCTCGCGGTGGAGATCGTCGTCTCGACCCGGGAGTCCATCGGGTCCTCGGCGACGGTGATCTCGCCGGAGAAGTCGGTGAACTGCCCGCGGACCTTGCTCACCATCAAGTGCCGCGCCGTGAACCCGACGCGGGTGTGGGCCGCGTCGAGCGCGTACCTGCCGGCCGTCGGGATCGTGAGCCCTTCCCAGTCGCGGCGGGGTGTGGTGGCGGTCATGTCGCACTCCTCGGGGAGAATGTCGTTGCCTTGCGGATATCGACCTCAGCAATAGCTTGGACAAAGATATTCCGCATGTCAACTACTCGCTATGATAGTGACATGCACACTCCCCCGAGAGCCGCATCCCCAGCCCCTTCGACGACCACCCCCTTCGACGATCCGCGCATCACCGCCATGGGACTGCTCGTGGAGGTCTACACCGGCCTGATGGACCGGCTCAGTCCGCAGTTGGGCGAGCACGGTCTGTCCACCGTGGACTTCAACGTGCTGGTCCGGTTGTCCCGCTCGGCCGAGCAACGCCTGCGGATGAGCGACCTCGCCGCCCAGACGTCGTTGTCCACATCCGGCGTGACCCGGGTGGTGGATCGCCTGGAAAAGGAGGGACTGGTCGCCCGGGAGAACTGTCCCACCGACCGCCGGGCACTGTTCGCGGTGCTCACCCGCGACGGCGCGGATCGCATCGGCGGCGTCCTGCCCGGCCATGTCGAACTGCTGCAGACCTGGCTGATCGACCCGCTGACCGAGAGCCAGCTCGCCGGTCTGTTGGACGGACTGCGGGTGGTGCGCGACACCGCCAACCCGGGCGCCCGCGCGGGCATCACGTCCTGACACCGCGGCCGGACACCCGCTCAGCTCGCTCGAGCCCGTGGCCGCGGGGGTCACGGGAAGCGCGCACGCGAGACCCCGAGCAACCCACTCGCTGACGGAGGAAGCCGCCAGGAAAACCCCGGGAGAACGGCCCGGCCCCAGCCGTCGAGCGGCTGGGGCCGGGCCTGTTCGATCCGAACGGGAAGCGCTCAGCCGTCGCCGCGCAGCTCCCTGGCCGCCTCGGACAGGTCCTTGGCGGTGTCGATCGCACGCCAGTAGGCGCCCTGCGGAATCGGGAAACCGGCCAGCCGCTGGGCCCGGGCCAGCCCGGGGAACGTGGTGCGCTCGTGGTCGCCGACGTCCGGCAGCAGCGCGGTGAACTCGGGCGCGAACACGTACACGCCCGCGTTGATCAGGTACGGCGAGGGCGGCGCCTCGATGAAGTCCAGGACGTGGCCGTACTTGTCGGTCTCCACCACCCCCCACGGGATCCGGGGCCGGGCCAGCGCGAGCGTGGCCAACGCGGTGCGCTCGTGGTGGAAGGCGGCCATCTCGGTGAGCGAGAACCGGGTCCAGATGTCGCCATTGGTGGCGTACCACGGCTCGTCCGGGCGCGGCAGCGCGGCGGCGGCGAACTTCAGCCCGCCGCCCCGGCCCAGCGGCTCGGTCTCCACGACGGTCTCCACGCGCACCGGCAGATCGGCGCTCTTGAGCCAGTCCTGGAGCACCTCGGCGAGGTGCCCGCAGGAGACCACGACATCGCGCACGCCCTCGGCGGCCAGCCAGCGCAGCTGGTGTCCGATGATCGGGGTGCCGGTGCCGGGAATCTCCACCATCGGCTTGGGTCGATCGTCGGTATAGGGGCGCAGCCGGGAACCCTGCCCGCCGGCGAGGATCACGGCCTGCGTCACCGCGCGAGCCCCCGGGTGGGTGGTTGAGTGTGGTGCGGAAGTCATGGGCGCATTATCGCGCCCTCACATCCCCCTCGACTTGCAAGGGAGGTACCACTCGTTCGGGAACGCCTCGGGCCCTAGGTTCATCTCATGGACGACTGCACTTCGAACACCGGGGGGAACACCACAGTGCGCACCAGGACTGTCCGCACGGGCGTGGTCGCGGTACTCGTCGCGTTGACCGTGGGCGCCGGCGTCGCCGGCTGCGGAAACAACGACAGGTCGCCGCTGGACACCGTTCGCGCGCTCGAAAGCGCCAAGCCGACGCCGACGAGCGCGCCGACCGGTCGACCGACGAACACCGCGACCAAGCCGCCGCGCCGCACCACCGCGCCGCCCACCGACGGCGCCTCGTCGTCCGCGAGCACATCGGCCACGGCCTCGCCGAGCGCCTCCTCGACCGGGACCTCGGCGCCGGCGACCGGGACGACCGGTCCCTACATCAACGACCCGTGCCGCTTCTTCACCGCGGCCGAGGTGGCCACGCTGCTCGGACTGCCGGTGGTCAAGGCGGAGGTGGATCAAAAGCTCAAGAGCGCGAGCAGCTCGTTCTGCGACTACCGGGACTCCCGAGGGTTGTCCATGATGACCGTGATGATGTCCTCCAGCGACGCCAAGTACAGCACCGCCGAACAGGCCGCGAAGGGCACCATCGACGGGGGCGACAACCCCACGGCCCTGCCCGGGGTGGGCGACGCGGCCTTCACCTACCGCGATTCGACCGCCAACGGCGTGGTCTGGGCCAAGCTCCTCGGCGACACCTACCTGGACGCGGACGTCTACGTCACCCGCAGCGACAAGGACGTGTCGGCCGACGTCCTGGCCGGCATCGCCCGGACGATGGTCGGCCGGCTGTGACCGCGCGCGTCGGACCCACCGCCACCCTGGTGGGGGTGGTGGGTCTGGCGTGCCTGCTCGGCGGCTGCGAGGACTCGGACGAGCCGCCCCGGCACGCGGCCGTCTCCGCACCCGCACCCGGCGACAACGCGGGCGCACCCCCTCGGCCCACCCCCTCTCCGGTGGGCAACAGCATCTCGCCCGCCGACAGTTGCGACCTGCTTTCGCCCACCCGGGTCGAGGAGGTGCTCGCGATCGGTCCCGTGCACACCAGGCCCGCGGACGCCGGGCGCACCTGCGAGTACGTCGATGCCGGGGGCCGGCACGTACTGACCGTCACCGTCGGGCAGTTGCCGCAGGCGATGGTCGGCGGACCGCTGGACACCGCGCGCTCGACCGCCACCGGTCCCGGCCCGCACGAGGTGCTGCCCGGGATCTCGGACGCGGCGGTGGTCTACCGCGATCCCGCCCGCGGCGACGGCATCGCCTTCGCCCGGGCCCGCGGCGATCTGGTCACCTCCGTGGACATCACCATCCCGGTCGTCGATCGCGAGCGGCTGGTTGCGCTGGCCCGCACCGCGGCCGCGGCACTGGACGCGCCGGGCTGAGCAGGCCGGTTCGGGGTAGGCACCGGCAACCTGGTGCCCGAGACGTCGTCCCCGGCGCGTAGGGTCCGGGGTCAGGGCGGCGCCTGCCGCGGCCGGGAGGAGGGCTCACCCATGACGGACCGGGACCCGCACGCCGTCGTGCTGCTCACGAACCGCATCAGCTCACGGATCAGCACGAGCGGCGGACCG
The DNA here is from genome assembly GCF_055557415.1 of Embleya sp. L77. Taxonomy (NCBI): domain Bacteria; kingdom Bacillati; phylum Actinomycetota; class Actinomycetes; order Kitasatosporales; family Streptomycetaceae; genus Embleya; species Embleya sp. L77. Next base: position 6,530,409 of record NZ_CM145709.1, on the reverse strand, counting down.
GCCCTACCCCTGCGCGACGCGTTGCGCGTGTACACCGAGCACGTCGACGCCGGCGTCGCGGCCCGCTACGCGACCGTGGTGACCGACCTCGCGGACGCCGACGTGGCCCTGCTGCGCCTGCCCGAGGACCACCACGGCGCCGAATTGGATCGGATCGTGGACATCGCCGCGTCGGTGCCCACGGTCGCGGTGATCGACCTGTACCGGCCGGCCGCGGTGGCCGATCTGGTCGGCTACTGCGCCGCGTTGCTGGGCACCCGGGGCGCGGACGACGAGGGTGTGCTCGATGTGGTGTTCGGCCGCTACGCGCCCGCCGGACGGCTCGCCAGCGACCTGCCGGCGGACGCGGAGCCGCTCTTCGAAACCGGACACGGCCTGTCCTACTGATCCTTTTCTGTCGATAAATTGACGGCCCATCAGTGGGTTTTCCGGGTGATGTTCAACACGTCCACGGCACCCTTGGCGTCGCCGATGGTGGCGAAGTCGACCGCGACGAAGTTCACCGGTGCGCCGCGTTCGCGTTCGCACCGACGGGCCCGATCCAGCAGGAACGGCCGCGAGTTGACCTGTCCGGCGTCGAGTCGGCTGCCGCCGGTGGAGGTGACGAAGTTGTTCATCAGGAACAGTCGCTTGTCCACGTCGCCGCGATTGGGCGCACAGGTCATCTCGGCCGGGCTCGCGAAGGCGTACGGCGTCTCCATCCCGTACTTGTAGAAGTTGCGGTACCACGGGGCCGGTCCGTCGGCGCGTTCGGCGAAGACCACCAGGCGACGGTTCTTCTCGACCATCGAGCCGAGCGTGGGCCACGGCTCGTTCGGATCGGCCGCCGGCGTGAACAGCAGTCGCTCCAGGCCCGCCTCGCGAAACGCCCATTCGGTCTGCTGCGCGGTGATCGCGTCCTGCACGATCATGGTGACCACCTCGTGCGGGTTGCGGTCCATCCACTGGCCCACCGCGCGCAGCGTCTCCACCATCGGCAACGCACCGCCCCGGCACACCGAGTGGCACAACCACAGCCCGGGTCGGGCCGGCGCGACGTCGTTGATCACCCCGGCGACGATCCTGCGCGACTCGGGATCCAGGTCCGACTCGGCGAGCCGGCCGGCCACCTCCTCGGGCGCCTCCCACGTGTAGGAATCCACCAGCAGGCCGCGCACGCCGGCATCCAACTGGGTGACGATGTCCGCGTCCTGGAGCGGACTGAGGAAACGGGCCGCGGTGGAGGACATCGAGTTGTGCGTGGCCAGGTAGGCGACCTGGTCGTAGCGCCGGTTGCACAGCTCGGTCATCCCGTTGCAGCGCTTGGCGTCGGAGCCGGATCCGGAGGTGGGCACCGGGACGAAGATGGTCAGCGCGATCGCGCCGGCCGCGACCACCGCCGCGCCGGAGGTGAGCACCCGCCGGGTGGTGTGCCGCACCGGCGCGGCCCGCCGGTGCTTGTGCTTGTCCCACAGCGCGACCGCGCCGAAGGTGACCCCGCCGAACACCAGCGGCACCGCCGCCGCGGCCAGCCAGACCCCGACGATGTCGCGCGCCGCGGCCTCCTGGAGGTCGCCGGTCAGCCGGACCACCGAGGGCGCCCAGCCCTCCCGGTGCTCCGAGACCACGTGCGGCAGCAGTCCCCACGCGACCAGGCAGCCCAGCCCGGCGAGCAGCCCGCCGCCCGCCAGGGCCAGCGCGGGCAGCCGCAACCGGGCCGCGCCGCGCGCCGACCCGGTGCGCCACAGCACCACCAGGCCCAGCAGCGCGGTCACGCTCGCCACGGTGAGCAGCCGGCCCAGGCCGAACACCGTCATCGCGCGCAGTTGTTCGAGCTGACCCAGCTTCAGTCTGGTGTCCCGGTCGGCCTGACTCGCCCGCAGATCCAGGGTCAGGTCCCAGGTGCCGCCGCCCGAGAGTCCGGTCAGGCCCAGCTGCGCCTGGCGCACCTTCTCGCCGAAGATCACCGGGACGATCGCCACCAGCACCCCGCCGAGGTCGTCGGCGCGCAGCGAGGCGACCACCTGGCCGCGGATCGGCGCACGCGCCTCCACCGGCAGCCGGGCCAGGATCAGGTCGGCCACCTCGGGAGCCGCGGCCGGGTCCAGGTTCAGCGCCGGCAGCGCCTCGGGCGGACGGCCCTGCGCGAGCGCGTCCAGCGCCTTGGAGACCCCGTCCACCAGCGCCGGCGCGTTGTCCTCGGTCACCCGGGGCACGTCGCCGGTGAGGTCGCCGACGAACACGTCGGCGACCTTGCCCAGGTTGTTGATCACCGGCTTGAGGTCGACGGTCAGTCGCAGTTCGCGCTCGTCGCCGCGCAGGTAGCCGACGGTGTGCCCGACCTGCTCGCGCACCATCCCGCGCAGCGTGGACGGCGGCAGCACCAGGCGCAGGTTGGCGGTGATCTGGTTGGGCGGTATCGGCAGCCGGCCCAGCAGGTCGTTGGTGACCGCGGCCAGGCGCGGGTCGACCAGCACCTCGTCGTAGAGCCGGTCGTAGGCGTGCTCGCGTTCGAGCACACCGTCGTACCAGTCGCCCGAGAGCACGGTGGCCCGCGCGACCCCGAGTCCGGTGACCACCGTGATGGACAACACCACGAGGGCGGTCGTCAGGGCCCGCAACACGCGGCGCCACCGTCGCCACGCCTCGTGGACCCTGAGTCGGCGGGACACCTTGCCCACCACGATCGGCCCGGTCATCCGAGCAGAATAGGAAACCATCACCAACCCGAACAAACACATGATCGGGACGCTCCCGACCGGCACGGGCGCTTGCCTGCCCTGGCGCGGTGACCGGAAACGTCCACCGGTTACCGCGCCAGTGTGCGCCTCTCAGACGCGGTTGGGGCGCAGCGTCCAAGTGACGGTCATTTCCGCGGTGACGGTGCCCGCTTCGTCCCGAATGCTGATCGCGACCACGAACTCCGGGCGCTTGCCCGCGTCGAGTTCGGCGACCACGTCGGCGGCGGGGCGCCCCAGGCGGGCCTCGGCCAGCACCGGACCGTGCGCGACCTTGAGGTATCGGATCGCGGCGTCCACCGCGAGCGGCGTCGCGCGGGCGAGCTGATCACCGAACGCCGCGATCACGATCGCCCCGGAGGCGGACTCGGCGAGGGTGAACATGGCACCGGCGTGCGGGCCGCCGATGTGGTTGTGGTGCGCGGGCTCGTCCGGCAGCCGCAGCACGGCGCGGTCGGCGGCGAGTTCCACGAACTCCAGCCCGAGCGTGCGCACGAAGGGCACCGAGGCGCGCAGGCCCTCGGCGACGGCGTCGAAGTCGGTCGTCGATTCAGTCATGGACGCGATGCTACCGGCAGGTAACTTCATCGGACGCGGCGCCTCGCGGGCATTTCCTCCACCCGGTGAATATGCTTGACTGAGTCACATGAAATACGTGCGCATCGAGCGTCCCGAACCCCGCATCGCGATCGTGCGACTGGATCGACCGGACCGGCTCAACGCCCTCTCCGCGACCATGGTGAGCGACCTGAAGACGGCCTTCGCCGGCCTGCATCGCGAACGCGGGCTGCGCGCGATCGTGCTGACCGGCGAGGGCCGCGGGTTCTGCTCCGGCGCCGACCTCTCCGGCGACCCGGACCACGCACCCGACGCCGAGGGCCGCGGCCCGGTCGGACACGTCTACCGCTCGCAGGAGCACCTGTCCGAACTGATCCTGGCCGTGCACGAATGCGAGAAGCCGGTGATCGCCGCCGTGCACGGCGCCGCCGTCGGCGGCGGGCTGGCCCTGGCCCTGGCCTGCGACCTGCGGGTCGCGGACGAGAGCACCCGTTTCGGCTCCGTGTTCATCAAGGTCGGCCTGTCCTCCGCCGACGTGGGCACCAGCTACCTGCTGCCGCGCCTGGTCGGCCCCACCCGCGCAGCCGAACTGATGCTCACCGGGCGGCACTTCGACGCCGCCGAAGCCGACGCCTACGGCCTGCTCAACGCCCGCGTGCCGGCCGGCGAACACCTGGGCGCCGCACTGGACCTGGCCCGGGGCATCGCCGCCAACAGCGAGTACGGCGTATGGATGACCAAGAAGGGCCTGTGGTCCGGCATCGGCGCGACCTCGCTGCGCCAGCAACTCGAACTGGAGAACCGCACCCAGGTGCTCGGCACCTTCACCGGCAACATGACCGAGGCCGCCGCGGCCTTCCGCGAGCGCCGGACACCGACCTGGCAGGACATGTAGCCCGCGAACGACGCTCACTCGCCCGCGGCAGGACCGGGTCTCGCCCAGCGGAACGCCCGCCCGGCCGCGGCCGCGTGCTCGCCCGGATTCGCCGCGAGCCGGACCTCCTCGATCGCGTTCCCGTGCGCGTCCCGACCCGGAACCCGGGTCAGGTAGCCCGCCGCCGCCAACTCGTCCAGGTAGGTCGCGATCGACGCGGCGCTCTCCCCCGGACGGGCGCCCAACGCCTGCGGATCCGGACGGGCTCCGTCCGGCAACAACAGCAGATACACCGCGAGGCCCCGCGCGGGCACACTCAGCCGGGAGTCCTTCAGGAGCGCGTCGTGGGACCCGAGCCCCGACCCGCCGTCCTCGCCCCAGATGCGCCTCATGACCCCAGTCTCGAACACGACCAGGCCCGACAGGGCAAACCGCACAACCCCTACACAAACGAGTGACCAATCGTTTGCCCGGACGCCCACAGTGCGGACGCGGGCACACTCGGGCACCGGCGACCCGCTAGTTTTCCCCCGGGACCCCTCGAACAGGCGGTCCCGTCGGCTGCGGAGTTCCCGGAACTGTGAGGCTTCGATGCGTACCACCCCCGCGCAACTCCTCGACCAGGCCTGGCGCGCCCTCGGCGGCAACCCCGCCGACCGCGCGCACATCACCCTCACCGGCCCCGAGCACACGCTCTCCTCCGCGCTGCCGGTGACCGCGCTCGCCCAGGCCTCGATCGGCGCCGTCGTGCTCGCCGCGCGCGAACTCGGCGCGGCCCGCGGCGCGTCCTTCCCCACGCCGCCGGTCCTGGACAGCCGCGCCGCAGCCGTCGCCGTCGGCAGCGACCGGCATCTGCGCCTGGCCGGCGAGCCGTTGGTGTCCATGCACCCGCTCTCCCGCTTCCACCGCAGCGCCGACGGCTGGGTGCGCCTGCACGGCAACTACCCGCACCACCGCGCCGCGGCGTTCGCCGCACTCGGCGTGGACTCGGTGGACGCCGCGGTCGACGCACTGGCCCGGCTCACCGGCACCGAAATCGAGGAACTACTCGCGGCCCACGGCGCGTTGGGCTTCGCCGTGCGCGAGCCGGCCGAATGGGCCGCGCACCCGCAGGGCGCCTCGATCGCCGCCGCGCCGCTGCTGGAGCTGACCCGCACCGCCGCCGGCGAACCGTGGTCCCCCACAACCGACCCCGCGCCCGCCGCCGGCGTCCGGATCCTGGACCTGACCCGGGTACTCGCCGGCCCCACCGGCACCCGAACCCTCGCCCATCTGGGCGCCGACGTGCTCCGAGTGGACTCGCCGCACCTGCCGGAGAACCCCGGCGAGTACTGGGACAACGCGTTCGGCAAACGCTCCACCCTGCTCGACCTGCGCGACCGCACCGATCGGGCCCGCTTCGACGAACTGCTCGCCGGGGCCGATGTGTTGATCACCGGATACCGCACCGACGCGATGGCCGCCCTGGGCCTGGACCAGGACACGCTCGCCGCCCGGCACCCCGGATTGATCACCGCCGCATTCAACGCGTGGGGCCCCGGGCCGTGGGTGAACCGGCGCGGCTTCGACAGCCTGGTCCAGGGCGCCTGCGGCATCGCCCGGATCGAGGCGGGCGAGCGACCGGAGCCGGGGGCGCTGCCGACCCAGGCACTGGACCGGGCCACCGGGTACCTGCTCGCGGCGGCCGTCCTGCGCGCGCTGACGCTGCGCCTGGCCGACCGGCGCGGCAGCAGGATCGACCTCGCGCTGGCCCGTACCGCCCACTGGTTGATCGGCGCCCACGCGCCCGGCGAGCCCGAGATCGCGCAGCCGTACGACCCGGCTCCGTACCTGGCCACGACCGAGACGGCGGTGGGTTCGCTCACCCACGCACTGCCGCCGTTCGAACTGCCCGGCCTGCCCGCGGCATGGGCCCATCCGCCCACCCCCTGGGGCTCCGACGAACCGGTGTGGCGCACCGCCTGAACCGCGGGGCCAAGACGTGTCGGTCGCCTCCCACGAACCTCGTGACCCACCGTCAACTCCCGTGCCGATCACCGGACTTGATCGGACGAATGGGCAGGTCGCACGGGTCCCGATGTCAGTGCCGGATGGGATGCTTGACGCATGGGTTGAGCGCCACCGCGGCCGACCCGCCGCGGCTCGACGCAGAGGAGGATCCCTCGATGTCCACTGTCAACACCATGATCCGGCTGACCCCCGTGAAACCCGCGACCGTGCGCCGGGCCCTGACCCGGATCGACACCAAGACCGTGCGCACCCACCCCGACGGCGTGCGGCCCGGCGCGCCCGGCATCTCGGTGCGCACACTGGCCACCCTCCAGCGCGGGCGACTGGTCCGACTCGGTGCCGAAGTTCCGCTGCGCGGACGGAACATGGGCATCACCAGGGCCGGCCGACAGGCGCTGATCGCCCGCGGCGCGCACCGCAAGGGCGCCTGGGCGCGGCTGCTGCGCGAGGAACTGACCTGGACCACCGCGGGCGGCGAGGTGCTGGAGATCGCCGACATGCATCCCTACCACTGCGCGAACGCGGCCGCCTGGCTCCAGCGCAACGCGTCCGCGATCCGGGCAGACGCCGAACCCCGCCGGCGCGGCGACGCGGTCGCCTGGATCGACGAGACGCCGCTGATGCGCGCGCTGGTCGCGGCGGTCGAAGGCGCCCTGCCGTAAAGCGCGTCGGGCCCGGTGTGCGCCCACCGATCCGGTGGACGCACGCCGGGCCCGCACCGTGCTCGGGGTTCAGACCTTACGACCGACCGCGGTGTAGATCCACGACTGCGCCAGTCGCTCGGGCGACAGGTCCGCGCCCTCCTCCGGACGCCACAACGGCGCCTGGACCAGCCCGGGTTCGACCAGTTCCACGCCGGTCAGGAAGGATGCGAACTCGGCGTGCGGACGCGGCAGCATGAACTCGGCGTCGGCGTTGATCTCCAATACCTGCTCCGCGGCGATCGGCGGCAGGAAGTCCGACGTGGTGTGCGAGGCGATCAGCAGACTGCCCGAAGGCACCGCGGCCAGCAACCGGTTCACCACGCCCGCCGGGTCCTCGGCGGCCGAGACGTAGTGCAGGATCGCCACCAGCATCAGCGCCACCGGACGCTCGAAGTCGATCACCTCGCGCACCTCGGGCGCGGCCAGGATCTTCTCCGGCTCGCGCACGTCACCCATGGTGAAGCTGGTCCGGCCGCGATCGGTGGCGGGCATCAACGCACGGGCGTGCGCGAGCACGATCGGGTCGTTGTCCACGTAGGCCACCCGGGCCGACGGAATGATCTCCTGGGCGACTTCGTGCGTGTTGCCGGGCGCCGGGATCCCGGTCCCGATGTCGAGGAACTGGTCGATGCCCTGCTCCGCCGCGTACCGCACGGCGCGTCCGAGGAAGGCCCGGTTGTCCAGCGCGGTGACCGAGGTCTGCGGGGCGACCGCGATGAACCGTTCCGCCAGCTCGCGGTCGACCGGATAGTTGGTCTTGCCGCCGATGTGGTAGTCGTACACACGGGCGGGGTGGGGACGACTGACGTCGATCCCGGTGGGTGCCCAGTCCTGCTCGGACAACGTGTCATCCCCTCGAAGTCGGTACCGCGCCAGCCTACGACACGCCAAACAACCCGTTCCACAAGGGACTTGCCACGCTTTGCACCCCTGCCGGGAAACCCTCGGCGACCTCCGGGCGAACCCGGGTGATGAGTTTTGCCCGCCAGGGCGGTCATAACCGGGTACAGCGTCGTCACAGGAGGTCGTCGATGGTCGATCCGCCCGAAGAACCCACCCCGTCCACCGGCGCACTGATCGTGTACGCGCCCCTCGTCCGTGCGGACGTCCCGGGCCTGTGCGCCCGCCTGCTCGAACTGCTGCACGGCGATCGGGCCGACCCGTTCCCGTGCGACGTGAGCGCGTTGACCCACCCGGACCTGGCCGCGATCGAGGCGCTGGCCCGACTCCAACTCACCGCCTGCGGCCTCGACCGGCGGATCCGACTGCACGGCGCGAGCGGCGAGTTGCGCGACCTGCTGACCCTGACCGGCCTGGACGACATCGTCCCGACCGGCCCGGGTCCGCTCGGCGTGGGATTGAAGACAGGACTAGGCGTCGAGTGTCGCCGGGAGACCGAACAGCGGGAACAGATGCGGGACGTCGAGGAACGAGTTGAGGCCGATGATCTGCCCCTGTGACATCTCGATCACCTGGAGCGCCCACGGCTCGAAGCTGCCGCCGGGACCGCTGGGGCGGTACTGCCCGAAGCCCGGCGTGCCGTTGGCCACGATCGGGACCAGCCGCGAGCCCCGGCAGCCGATACCGGTGCCCAGGAACCAGGCCCGAATGTCCTCGTGCCCGCGCAGCCACAGCTCGTACGGCGGCATCGACAGGGTCGCGTCCTCGCGCAGCAGGGCGGTGAGCGAGTCGAGGTCGTAGCGCTCGAACGCGTCCACGTAGCGGGCGAGCAGCGACTGCTGCTCCTCGTCCAGCGGCCGCACCGGGTCGGTCGCGGCGACCTCGTTCTCCGCGAGCGCGGCCCGGGCCCGCTGGAGCGCGCTGTTCACCGACGCCACCGTGCTGCCGAGCAGCTCGGCCACCTCGCTCGCCTTCCAGGCGAGCACCTCGCGCAGGATCAGCACGGCGCGCTGCCGGGGCGGCAGGTGTTGGAGCGCGGCGACGAAGGCGAGCCGCACACTCTCGCGCGCGACCGCCAACTCGGCCGGGTCGGCCACGCTCGGCACGACCCGGCCGTCCGGGATCGGCTCGATCCAGGTGGCCTCGGGCAGCGCGGGGGTCAGCGCCGAGGAGGCGGACACGGGTGAGGAGAGGTCCATCGGTCGGGCCCGGCGCTCGCGCCCGTTGAGGCTGTCCAGACACACGTTGGTGGCGATCCGGTACAGCCAGGAGCGGACCGAGGAGCGGCCCTCGAATCGCTCGAAGCTCTTCCAGGCCCGCACCATGGTGTCCTGGACCGCGTCCTCCGCCTCGAAGACCGAGCCCAGCATCCGGTAGCAGTAGCCGGTGAGCTCCACCCGAAACGGCTCGAAGTGCACCTCCACGACATCGGCGCCGTCCGTTGCCACGAGATCACTCATCGGGTACTCCCACCGGTTTCGGCTGTGTCGACCACGCCCCAGAGTCTAGGCAGCCGCACCGACACACGCCTCGGCATCGGTCCGCCGCCGCGCTCGCACCGGGGCGTCAGTCCACCGGCACCGCGACCAACTCGTCCGCATAGCACCACGCCCAGTCCTCGCCGGGCTCGAACGAGCACACCAGCGGATGGCCCGCGGCGTTCCAGTGCGCGGTCGCGTGCCGATTCGGCGAGCTGTCGCAACAGCCGATGTGACCGCACGTGAGGCACTCCCGCAGGTGCACCCATTGCGTACCGTCGCGCAGACAGTCCTCGCAGCCCTTCGTCGAGCCCGGAACCACCGTCTCGGGCAGCGTGCCCAGGTGCTCGCAGGGCCCGTCCGTGGGTCGCCCGGCACCGTCCTGGACCACCTGGTAACGAATCCCGGCCATCGTCGTACTCCTCACCACAGTGCCACGGGCACCTGCGATCCCGCGGGCCCGATCGATCTCCTCTTCCCTACCACGTGCGGCCGTACGCGTGCCCCGAACGACCGCGCGACGGCGCCGGCGGGCGGCGCCACGAGGCTGCGGCAACGATGGGCGAAGGACCGCGCTCCGGTCTTCCGCGCCGAGGCTACTTGTCAGTAGCCTCCGGATGCAGAGCCCCTACCCGGTACGGAGGCCGCAGTGGACACGACGCACGTTCGAGTGGCCGTGATCGGAGCGGGCTTCTCCGGCCTGGCCGCCGGCCATCGGCTTCGACACCACGCCGGCATCGAGGACTTCGTCATCCTGGAGCGCGCCCACGACGTCGGCGGCACCTGGCGGGACAACACGTATCCGGGCGCGGCCTGCGACGTGCCGTCCAACCTGTACTGCTTCTCCTACGCACCGAACCCGGCCTGGACGCACGCGTTCTCGCCGGGCGCGGAGATCCAGGCGTATCTGCGCCGCTGTGCGCGCGAGTTCGGCCTGATGCCACACCTGCGGCTGGGCCACGAGGTGACCGCCGCGCGGTGGGAGCACGAGCGGGCGCGCTGGCGACTGACCACCGGCGCCGGCACCTACACGGCCGACGTGGTGATCGCCGGGGCCGGCCCGCTCACCGAGCCGGCGCTGCCCGCGCTGCCCGGTCTGGAGGACTTCGGCGGGCACGTGTTCCACTCCGCCCGCTGGGACCACGGGCACGACCTGACCGGCAGGCATGTCGCGGTGGTGGGCACCGGCGCCTCCTCGGTCCAGTTCGTTCCGCGGATCCAGCCGCAGGCGAGCCGGTTGGACGTGTACCAGCGCACCCCGCCGTGGATCATGCCGCGCCGCGACCGGCCGCTGCCCGACTGGCAGCGGCGGCTCTACCGGCGACTGCCGGCGGCGCAGCAGGTGGTGCGCCAGGGCTTGTACTGGCAGCGCGAGGCCACCCTCGGCGCATTCCTGGGGCCGCGTGACCTCGTCACCGCACTGGCCACGAAGCAGTGCCTGGCGCATCTGCGCAAGCAGGTCGCGGATCCGGGTCTGCGTGCCCGGCTGACCCCGGACTATCGTTTCGGCTGCAAGCGGGTGCTGCTGTCGAACGACTACTATCCGGCGCTGACCAGGCCCAACGTCGAGGTGGTGACGTCCGCGATCAGCGCGGTGCGCCCGGGCGGATTGCTCACCGCGGACGGGATCGAGCACAAGGCGGACACGATCGTCTTCGGCACCGGATTCGAGGCCACCAGGCCACCGATCGCAGGCATGGTGACCGGGCGCGACGGACGCACGCTGAGCGAGGTGTGGCGCGACGGGATGGCGGCCCACCGGGGGGCGATGGTGGCCGGCTTCCCGAATCTGTTCCTGGTGATCGGTCCGGGCACCGGACTGGGGCACTCGTCGATGACCGTGGTGATCGAGGCGCAGGTGCGCTACGCGGTGGACGCGATCCGGCAGATGCACGATCAGGGCATCGCCGACGTCGAGGTGCTGCCCGAGGCGCAGGACGCCTACAACGCGTGGCTGGACGAGCGCATGGGCCGCACGGTGTGGACCACCGGCGGGTGCACGAGTTGGTACATGGACGAGCGCAACGGCCGGGTCACCGCGCTGTGGCCGGGTTCGCTGACCCGGTTCCGGCGGATGAGCCGACGGTTCTCGCCGGCGGGTCATCGGGCCCGGCGGTGGGACCGGGTCACCTAGGCCAGTTATCCGATTATCGGACTTATCTGATCGTCGAAATCTGATGAGATGCATGCGGTTCTGCGTGCGGGGCGAGCGGAGCCGGCGGTTGCCGGGGTTCGGGCGGTACGGACAGGGAGTGCGTGTGATCCGGGAATTCACAGGTCGGGTGTGCGTCGTCACCGGCGCGGGATCGGGCATCGGGCGGGCCCTCGCGTACGAACTGGCCGCGCACGGAGCGCGGCTGGCGCTCGCCGACGTGGACGCGGTGGGGCTGGAGGAGACGAAGGCGCAGGCCGCGAAGCTGGGCGCGGCGCAGGTCCACTGCACGGTGCTCGACGTCGCCGACCGCACGGCCGTACACGCCTGGGCGGACGCCACCGCCGACCGGTTCGGCGGGGTCGACCTGGTGGTCAACAACGCGGGCGTGGCCTTGACCGCGGACGTCGAGGAGATGTCCTGGGACGACTTCGAGTGGCTGATCGGGATCAACTTCTGGGGCGTCGCCTACGGCACCAAGGCATTCCTGCCGCACCTGCGCCGCTCGCCCCAGGGGCATCTGGTCAACATCTCGTCGGTGTTCGGATTGTTCGGTGTGCCCTCGCAGAGCGCGTACTGCGCGGCCAAGTACGCGGTGCGCGGCTTCACCGAGTCGGTGCGCCAGGAGATGCGGCTCTCCGGCTCCGGGGTCGGGGTGACCACCGTGCACCCCGGCGGGATCAAGACGAACATCGTGCGCAACTCGCGGGCCGCCGCCGGGCACGACAAGGACGAGGTGGTGGCCCTGCACGACGCGGCCTCGCGCACCTCGGCGCAGCGCGCGGCCCGGATCATCCTGCGTGGTGTGCGCCGCGGCCGGGCCCGGGTGTTCGTCGGCGCGGACGCGACCGCGATCGATGTCGGCTCCCGGCTGCTCGGATCGATATTCGAACCGGTGGTGCGCGTGGTGTCCAGGCGGACGGGCCCCACCACCCTGGTGCCCGCCCGGCGCACCGTGCCCGCGCAGTCGCCCGCCGCGGTGCCGGTTTTGCCGGCGGACGAGTATTCAGACCCCGTTACCGGCGGGTAGAAAAGAGGCGAGGGCGCGAGCGGGAGGCGAACATGACGGCGGACATCAGGGGCACCGGGGCACTCGTACGAGACGACGTCACGGTCCGCACCGGCGACGGCGCGGAACTGCGGGTGAACGTATCGGGGCCGCCGGACGCGGCGGTCACCGTCGTCTTCGCCCACGGCTGGACCCTGCACGGCGACATCTGGCGGACCCAGGTCGAGGCGCTGGTGTCGGCGGGTGTGCGGACGGTCAGCTACGACCACCGCGGACACGGGCGATCCACCGCCGGGCGGGCCGCGCCGTGGACGATCGACCTGTTGGGCGACGACCTCGCCGACGTGATCGACGCGGTCGCGCCGAGCGGCCCGGTGTTGCTGTGCGGCCACTCCATGGGCGGCATGACGATCATGGCGCTGGCCGCGGCCCGGCCCGAGCTGTTCGGATCCCGGGTGGCCGGCGTGGTCCTGGTCGGCACCTCGGCGGGCGATCTGGTGCCGACCGGACGCGGGCTGCCCGCGGCGGTGCGGCTCAGGTCGGCCGCGCAGATCCGGTTCTTCGCGTTCGGCCGGCGCCACCCACGCCTGGTGACCCGGGGACGCACCCTGCTGCCCGGCCCGGACCGGCCCGGTCACCTGCGGATCGTGCGGCGCGGCCTGTTCGGCCCGACGGCCGACCCGACGGTGGTGCACGCCTGTGCGCAGATGTTGTTCGCCACGCCGATGACGACGGTGTGCGGGTTCTTCCCCGCGTTGGCCGGGCACGACAAGGCCGGCGCGCTGACCGCGCTCGCGGACGTGCCGGTGCACATCGTGGTGGGCGCGCACGACCGGCTCACCCCGCTCGCGCACAGCCGGGCGCTGGCGGCCGAGCTGCCCGGGGCCACGCTGCACGTCGAGCCCGAGTGCGGGCACATGGTCTTCACCGAACGCCCGGAAAGCGTGACCGAACCGCTGCGCACACTGTGCGCGAGGGTGGCCGCGTAAGGCGCGTCCCGCCGCGAACGCCGGCCGGGGTCGGCCCCCGGCCGGCGTTCGCGAACCGGCGCCGACCCCGTCCGGCGGTTGAGGACGGTCGCCGACCCGTCCGGCGTTCGAGAACGACCGCCGTCGCGGGGACCGGTGGAGCACGACCGCCGTCCCGGGGACCGGTGGGCATCCGAGGACGACCGCCCATCGGTCCCCGGGACCGTCAGCGCGGTTCGATCCCCAGCAGCTCCGCGGTCCAGTCCGGGTCCGCCGTGACCACGGCCAGCAGCCGGGTGGCCCGGGTCAGCGCCACGTAGAGCGTGCGCATGCCGTTCGGTGACTGTTCGACGATCCCGCGCGGGTCGACGATCACCGCCACGTCGAACTCCAGGCCCTTGGCGTCCAGCGCGTCCATCGGCTGCACCCGCGGGTCCAGGCCCGCCAACTCGGCCGCCAGCTCCTCGGTCGCCCCGACCGGGGTGACCACGCCGATGGTGCCCTCCACGGTCTCCAGCAGCTCGCGCACCAGCTTGCGCACCACCGGGCCGGTCCGCTCCCCCGCCGTGGCGTGCACGGTCGGCGGCTCGCCGCCGCTGCGCACCGCCCGGGCCGGCCGGGCCCCGGGCACCGCCCGCACCAGCACCCGCGCGGCGACGTCGGCCACCTCCACCGGGTTGCGGTAGTTGGTGGTCAACTCGAACTCGTACCGACCCCGCTCGCGCAACGCCTCGGCCATCGCGGCCGCCGATGCGCTCGGGTCCTCCCACGCGCTCTGCGCGGGATCCTCGACGATGGTCCAGGTCGCGTGCACGCCGCGGCGGCCGAGCATGCGCCACTGCATCGGAGTCAGGTCCTGCGCCTCGTCGATGACGATGTGCGCGTACTCGACCGGCTCGTCCTCGTCCTCCTCGCGCGGCCTGCGGGCACCGCGACCGCCGGCCATCCGGTCCGCGTAGGTGGTCACCTCGGTGATCTCGTCCGGGACGTCCCGACCCACCGTCTCGCCACTGAAGATGTCCCGACCGTCCACCACGTACGGGTTGTCCTCGTCCGGGTTGCCGTAGGCCACCGTGCGCTTGCGCGGGATCGGCCCGAGCAGCCCGGACAGCTCGTCCATCAGCGCCACGTCGTGGAAGGAGACCTCGCCGGTGCGCGCGGTGCGCGCCCACGAGTTCGCCAGCACCGACACCTGCGCGGGCGTCAGGTCGCGTTCGTAGCGGCGCAGCCGCTCCGGATCGGCCAGGCCGGCGAGCACGTCCACGGGCCGCTGGAGCGGCCACCACGCGCGCAGGAACGCGGCGAACTCGTCGCGCGCGGCCACGTCCTCGTGGAAGGCGTCCTTCTCGCCGCGCCCGGCGCCGCGGGAGAGCAGTCGGCCCCACAGTTCAGTGAGCAGTTGGCGGGCCACCTGGAGCCGGGCGGTGTTGGGGCCGCCGCGGTTCTTGGCCAGCACCTCGCGACGGATCCGGCGCAGCGCCTTGTGGTCGAGCACGATCCGGGTGCCACGGTGCGAGATCGCGAACTCGGTCGGCGCGCCGGCCGGCACGTCGGCCACCGCGCGGCGGAGCAGGTGGGTCATCGCGGCGGCGCCCTTGAGCCTGGCCGCCGCCGCGTCGTCGTGGTAGGCCGCCTCGACGCCCTCGACCATGTCGCCCAGCGAGCGCAGCACCGCGCCGCCTTCGCCGAGCGAGGGCAGCACCCGTTCGATGTAGGCGGTGAAGCGCGGGTTGGGGCCGACCACGAGGACACCGCGGGAGCCGAAGCGGCGGCGGTGTTGGAACATCAGGTACGCGACGCGATGCAGCGCGACGGCGGTCTTGCCGGTACCCGGGCCGCCGCGCACGATCACCGAGCGGTCGATCGGGGCCCGGATGGCCTCGTCCTGCTCGCGTTGGATGGTCGCCACGATGTCGTGCATCGAGCCGTCCCGGGTGCGCGAGAGCGCGGCCAGGAAGGCGCCGTCGCCGACGATGACCATGTCGCCGGCGGCGTCCGGGTCGAGCAGGTCGTCCTCGATGTCGACCACCGAGCGGCCTCGGCAGTGCAGCACCCGGCGGCGGACCACGCCGCGCGGGTCGTCCGGGGTGGCCCGGTAGAAGGCCTCCGCGGCGGGCGCGCGCCAGTCGACGACGAGCACCTCGCTGTCCTCGTCGCGAATGCCGATCCGACCGATGTGGCGGACCTCGTCGTCGAGCTGGTCGAGGCGGCCGAAGACGAGGCCGTCGTCGGCGGCGTCGAGCGAGCGGGCCCACAGTTCGGCGCGGTAGACCATGACGTCCCGCTCGACCAGCGCCGCGCGCGTGCCGACCTGCGCCTGCCGGTAGCCCTGTTGGAGCAGCGCCTGGGCTTCGTCGCGCATGTGTTCCAGGCGCGTGTAGGAGCGATCGACATGGCCCTGTTCCGCGGCGAGCTCGCGTTCCTTGGCCTGGGGGTCGCCTGCCGGCGCGGGCATAGTGATGCTCCTTGTGACGTGACACAGGTCTGCGCCCACGATGGACGAGGCGCCGACGATCGTATGGCGTCGCCGGCGCTGTCCCCCGCGGGCCGATCCGCCCACGGGGGTTGCGGCTGGGGGTCGGGGGTGCTCCCCCGAGGGACACAGTATTCGGGACCCGCCGCGGTCTTTGCGACGCCCGGGCCCGGGGGGGCCGATCGGGCAGGCCCCGCGGCCCGATCGCGGCGGGTGCGAGGCCGGCTCCGGGGACGCCGTCGGCAGGGCCGGTGCGGCGGCCCACCCGGACGCTGCCCGGGCCCGGCTCGGGTCCTGCTCAGCCCTGCCTGGCGCGCAGCCGGCGCACCGCGACGACCATCCCGATCAGGCCCAGGAGTCCGAGTATCCCCCACAGCCAGGTGCTCACGTTCGACCCGCCGTCCCCGCCGGTGCTGCCGGGCGCGAGTGCGGCCTGGGCGGACCCGGCGGACGCCGCGGCCGGGGCCGTCACGGTGATCCCGAAGCGTGCCTTGGCCTCGTGCCTGGTCGGTGCGTTGTCCGAGACGGTGATCCCGAATCCGGTCTCGCCGGGGGCGGTGGGAGTGCCGGTGATCACACCGCTGTCCGGGTCCAGGGTCAGTCCCGGCGGCAGCGGGTCGTCGGCGACCCAGTGGTAGGGGGCGGTGCCGCCCTGGGCGGCGAGTTTGGTGGTGTAGGGCTGTCCGACGGTCGCGTGCGGCAGTACGGCGGCGGGCAGCACCAGTGTGGCCGAGGGCACCACGTCGACGGGTGCGGACGGGTCGGATTCGCCGACCGCGTTGAGCGCGGTGATCGCGTACGAGTAGGTGGTGCCGTTGTCCAGGCTCTGGTCGGCGTAGGTCAGGGTGTCCGCGCCCAGGGTGGCGAGCGGCGACGCCGATTTGGGTTCGCCGTTGGTCGAGCGCAGGATCCGGTAGCCGGTGATCGGGCTGTCGCCGGTGTCCGCCGGCGGCATCCAGGACAGCACCGCCTGGGCCTGCCCGGCGGTGGCGGCCAGGCCGCCGGGCGCGCCCGGCTTGCCGCTGCCCACCCCGGACAGCGTGACCGTACGGCTGCCGCCGGGGATGTTGCCGGTCAGCGTGAGCGTGCCGGCGGCCGAGCCTCGCTTGGTCGGGGTGAACGTGATCGCGAAGGAGCACGCGGAGCCGCCGGGCACGTTGGTGTCCGGGCCGGACGCGCACGTGGTGCCGCCGGCGTCGATCGCGAACGGGCCGTCGGCCTTCGCGGAGGCGATCATGAACGGCACGTCGGCCGTGACGGTGATCGGCAGGTTGCGGGTGACCTTCTGGCCGACCGGGGACGTGCCGAAGTCGACGGCCGGGAGCAGATCGCCGACCTGGGCGGCGGGCACCGTGAAGGACAGCAGTGCGTGGCCGTCGCCGACCCCGCCGGTGGCGGAGGTCTGCGCGCCGGGGAAGACGATCGGGTCGGCGTACGCGCCGATGCCGCCCGCGGCGGGGGCGAACAGCCAGGGCAGCGGGGCCGTCGCCGAGGACAGCGTGGTGCCGCTGTCGGTGATCCCGACCACCAGGGTCGCGCCGGCCCGGACCGGACCGGCCGCGGCGATCGCGGCGGAGCCGGCCACCGACGAGCCGGGAACGGTGCCGGCCGCCTTGCCGTACACGGTCACCGTCATCGCAGTGGCGCCGACCGGCACGGTCACCCGGTGGTCGCCGTTGCCGGTGACCGCCGTCTGCACCTGGGTGGTGCCGCTGGGAGCGGTCGGCGCGGCGGGGCGGGCCCGGACGGCATCGGGCCGGCCGGCACCGGCGACCGCCGCCGGCGCGAGCGCGGCGAGGGCACACATCGTCGCGAGCAGCCCCGCCCCCAGTGCTCCGGGGCGGATACGACGGCGGATGGCGCTGTGCATGGAGATGGACCCCCGGGTGGGCTGCGGCTGTCGATACCGGACGGCACCGGACGGCCCACCGCGGTCCCCGATTCACGGGGTCGGCGGATTCCGCGCGCACGGTTTCTCCGGCAGCTCCTCAGCGCGGATGCTAGCGCTCACAGGGAGCGACCGGGAGTGCCCCCGAGGAGAAGATCACCCGATGGAATTCGCTGTTCCGGGCCGCCGGTACGAGCGGGACCCGGCAAAGCTGACCATCCGTCAGATATTGCCGGCACCGCCGGGGCCCGCCCGGACGCCGATTCGCCGGCCGGCGCCGATTCACCGACAGGCGGCGGGTCGGGCCGGTGGACGGCCGGCGTCCCGGCCCGTTCCCGCAGCGCGGACCAATCCGCGCCGTCGCGCGTGTCGGCGCCGAAGCGGGGGCCGAGCAGGGCGGTGCCCGCGATGAACAGGACCAGGGACCAGGCGACATACACGTTCACGACACACTCCCGGCGGCACGGTGGAATCGGCCTGTACAACAACCAGGCCAGTTCCCATTGTTCGCCCGACTGGCCTGCCCATAAAGAGCCAATCACCGGGAGGTGGACTGTGTTCGACGACCCATGGGGATCGGATATGGCGATCCTCCGGCGCGAAGGGGTACCGACCCGGCATCGTGGCCTCAAGCTCCCGCCGGGCCCGGGACGGTACCGGCGGGGCAGCCGGCGGCGTGCACCTCCCCCCAGTGCGCCGCCGAGGAAGGCGGGCCCGCGGGCATTCCCCCCGCTCGCGGGCCCGTCGCCCGCTTCCGACACCGATCGCCCGGCCGGCGCGCCCGGTTCAGCGCAGCGCGAGCACCACGTCCCGGATCCGCGCATCGTGCGCCGGATCGGCCGGCAGCGGCACGGTGACCGCATCCACCAGGCCGCCCCAGCGCGCCCGGATCAGCGCGGGCAACTCCTCGTACGGCGCCATCGGCACCAGCGTGTCCAGCACCTCGTCGGTGACGTGCCGAGCCAACTCGGACCAGTCGTCCCGGCGGATCATCTGCTGCAACCGGTCCTGGAGTTCGCCCCATCCGTACAGGTCGAGCGTGCCGCGATACGCGGGCGTGGAGTACAGGAACGCGAACAGCCGTCGCTGCCGCTCGCGTTCCGCGTCCAGCCGGGCCCGGTCCGGGCCGGCGATCAGTTGGGTGCCGGCGACCAGTTCGAACGCGCGCGGAACCGCCGCGCGGGCCCGGCCCTCGGCCACCGCGGGCCGGGCGAGGGTCTCCAGCCAGCGCGGGCCGGAGTTGGTGGGATGGGTGACCAGGCCGTCCGCGAGTTCGCCGGCGAGCGTGCACATCGCCCGGCCGACCCCGCCGAGCAGGATCCGCGGGGCGGCGGTGTCCGGGTCCGGGCCGGGGTTGAAGTACGGCTGCATCCGGGTGAGTCGGTGATGCGGCCCCTCGTACCCGGGCGGCTCGCCGGTCCGGAACGCCTCGAAGGCGGCCCGCACCGCGCCCACGTAGTCGCGCATCCGGGCCACCGGCGGCGACCACGGCATCCCGTACCGGTCCTCGATGTTCTGCCGCACCTGGCTGCCCAGGCCGAGTTGGAAGCGCCCGCCGGAGAACCGGGCCAGGTCCCACGCGCCGTACGCGGTCAGCAGCGGCGAGCGCACGAAGGCCAGCGCGACCGACGTGCGCACCACGATCCGCTCGGTGTGTTCGAGGGCGAGCAGCGCGACCGCGAACGCGTCGTGCACCGTCTCGGCCACGTGCAACCCGTCGAAACCGGCCGCCTCGGCCCGGCGCGCGTGTGCCGCGACCTCGCGCAGCGGCAGCCGCGGATCCATCCCGGTGTAGACCCTCACCAGGGGAAGTCTTCGCCGACCAGGCCCTCGGACAGCGTCCACAACCGCGCGGCGTCCGCCTCGTCCAGGGCCCACGGCGCGTGCTCGGTGGTGATCGCGCAGTCCGCGAGGTAGACGCCGCCGACGTCCGCGAGTTCGCTCCCGACCGCCGCCCAGACCTGGGTCGCCGCACCGTTCGCGACCTGCTTGAGCGGCGGCATGTTCGCGGCGGTGACCTTCTTCTGCAGATCGCGCCCGGCGTCGCGGGTCATATGCCGACCGAGGTTGGTCGCCACCATGCCCGGATGCACCGCGAGGGACCGTACGCCGCGCCCGCGCAACCGGCGATCCAGTTCGACGGTGAACAGGATGTTGGCGGTCTTGGACGCGCCGTACGCCTGCCAGGGGTGGTAGTCCTGCGGTGCGCTCTCGTAGTTGGGGTCGGCCCAGCGAATCCCGGACGCGACGTGCCCGGCGGAGCTGAGGTTGACCACCCGCGCGCCCGGACCGAGGGTGGGCACCAGCAGGTTGGTCCACAGGAAGTGGCCCAGGTGGTTGGTGCCGAATTGCAGCTCGAAGCCGTCCGCGGTGCGGGCGAACGGGGTCGCCATCACCCCCGCGTTGTTCAGGAGCACGTCCACCTTCGGGAAGCGCTCGCGCAGTTCGGCGGCGCCGGCGCGGATCGAGGCGAGCGAGGTGAGGTCCAGGACGACGTACTCCACCTTCGCGGGCAGCTCCGCGACCGCCGCCCGGGCCTTGTCCGCGTCGCGCGCGGTCAGCACCACGTGCGCACCCGCCGCCGCCAGCGCCCGCGCGCTCTCCAGCCCCAGGCCGGAGGTGCCGCCGGTGATCACGATGGTGCGGCCGGTGGGGTCCAGGCCCGCCAGGACGTCGTCGGTGGTGGTGTCGGGTCCGAATGGCATGGCACACTCCGCCGGATAGATGCTTGACTGTGTCGAGCACTATGCGGCGCGGCCGACGGGTTTGCAAGACCGCGGGCGCGCTCCGGACGCCGAGATGACGGGTCGTCAGGTCAGCCGGATCAGGCGCCGCTCGGTGGCCACGCTCACCGCGGCGGTCCGGGTGTCCACGCCGAGCTTCGCGTAGATGTGGCCCAGGTGGGTCTTCACCGTGGCCTGCGAGATGAACAGTTCCCGGGCGATCTCCGCGTTGCCGACGCCGCGCGCGAGCAGGTGCAGGATCTCCACCTCGCGGGCGGTGAGCGTACTGTCCGGCTTGCGCATCCGAGTGAACAGGCGCGCGGCCACCTCGGGGGCCAGTACGGTCCGACCCGCCGCGGCGTCGTGCACCGCGCGGAACAGGTCCTCGGGGCTGCCCGCCTTGAGCAGGTAGCCGGCCGCGCCCGCCTCGATCGCACGGGAGACGTCCGCGTCCGTGTCGTACATGGTCAGCACCAGCACGTGCGGCGGCTCGGGCAGCGCCAGCAGGCGCCGGGTGGCCTCGACGCCGTCGATCCCGCCGACCAGTTGCAGATCCATCAGCACCACGTCGGGGCGCAGCGCGGCGGCCAGCCGAATCGCCTCCTCCCCGCTCGCCGCCTCGCCCGCCACCTCGATGCCCGCCTCGCCGGCGAACAGCGCGAGCAGACCGGCCCGGACCACGGCGTGGTCGTCGCACACGATCAGGCGAATCGGGTTCACGGTGCGGCTCCCGGGGTCGGACGGGGGGTGGGCTCGGCAGCGCCGCCCGCGGCCTGCGGTGCGTCGGCGCGGGACGGGTCGGCGCGGGGTGCGTCGGCCGGCGGCGCATCGGCCGCGTCGGGGATGGTCGCGGCCAGGGCCGTGCCCTCGCCGGGGGCGCTCTCGACGGTGAGTTCGCCGCCCAGCTCGGCCAACCGGCGGCGCAGCGACGGGAGGCCGTAGCCGCGCAGGTCTCCCACGCGGGTCAGGCCCGGGTCGAAGCCGACGCCGTCGTCGCGGATGTCCAGCGCCACCCGATCCGGCAGGTAGGTGAGACTCACGTGCACGGTCCGGGCCCGGGCGTGTTCGCGCACGTTGGCCAGCGCGCCCTGGGCGGTCCGGGTGAGCGCGGCCTGCACCGGCTCGGCCAGTGCGCGGATCCGGCCGTCCACGGCGAGGGTCACACTCGGCCCGTCCTCGGTCCGGAACCGCTCGACGACCCGGGCCAGGCCGCCCGCGAGGCCGGGGTCGTCGGCGAGTTCGGCGGGTGCCAGATCGCGGACGAACCGGCGGATCTCCTCGACGCCGAGCGCCGCCACCTGTTCCGCCCGGTGTACGTGCGCGCGAGCGGCGGCGGGGTCGGTGTCCCAGCTGCGGTCCGCGGCCTGGAGCAACATCCGCAGGCTGGAGGTGCCCTGCGCGATGGTGTCGTGGATCTCCCGGGACAACCGCTCCCGCTCGGCCAGCACGCCCGCTCGGCGCTCGCTGACCGCCAATTCGTCGACGGTCTCGCGCAGCCGTCGCTCGTCGCTGCGCATCCGGGTGAACACGGCGGTGGCGATCGCGGCCACGGCGGGCGG
The DNA here is from genome assembly GCF_055557415.1 of Embleya sp. L77. NCBI lineage: Bacteria > Bacillati > Actinomycetota > Actinomycetes > Kitasatosporales > Streptomycetaceae > Embleya > Embleya sp. L77. Next base: position 6,508,396 of record NZ_CM145709.1, on the reverse strand, counting down.
GCCGAGGAACAGGCTGGGGTCGATGGTGTCGGCGAGTCGGTACTGGGCGATCACCACCGCGCCGGTGAGCAGCACCACCGTGCCGATCGCCGCCCGGGTCGACAACACCCGCAGCCCGGCGTAGAGCAGCGGCACCGCGCACCACGCGAAGCTCGGCGCGACGGCGACCAGGGCCAGCCAGGTGGCGAGCACCGCGGTCAGCCAGGCCGCTCGGGCGGACGAGGGGTCCTCGGGCAGGGTCAGGCCGGCCAGGTAGAGCACGGCGAGCAGCAGCGCGAGCGCGAGCACCCATGGAGCCCGGCCGTCGGTGCCGTGTCGGACCGTGTATCGGCCGAGCGACGCGGCGAGCAGCAGCAGGAAACCCGCGTGGATCACCAACCCGGCGTGCCGCACCGGCCATGGCTCTGTTCGCTGTCGGGGCACGACGTACCTGTTCCCTGTCCCGCTCGGCTCGATCACGCGCGACGCGCGCGGATCGACGATCCCCTCCACCGTGGACCGGCTCGCCCGGGTCCGGATCGGCCGATCGGTTGATCTTCGCACCGCCCGATCGGCGCGCCGGAACCGGCGACTCTGCCGATGGCGGGCGGGCGGATCGACGGGAGTGTGGAGGCATCGGGGCAATGCCCGGGAACGACGCAGGAATGTGAAAGAGGTACGGACGATGAGCAACTTTTCGACGCGTGGTCGGGTGCTGACCGGGGTCTTCTCGCTGGCGGCGGTCGGCGCGGTCACCGCCGGTGTCGCGGCGGCCCAGGTGCCCGGCACCGAGGCCAAGCACGACGAGCGCCCGGCAGCGGCTGTGGTGTCGGTCAAGACGCTGGGCGTGGACGCCGCGAGCAAGGCGGCCCAGGCCGCGCTCGACGCCGCCGAGAAGGACGGCCAGAAGGTCACCGTGGTCGTGGTCGCCCGGGACGGCTCCACCCGCGTGGTGCTCAAGGGCGACGGCGCGGGCCCGCAGTCGGAGGAGTCCGCCCGGCGCAAGGCGTACACCGCCGTGTCCTGGAACGCCCCGACCTCGACGCTCGCCCAGCGGGTCACCGCGCCGGGCGCATCGCTCCGGGACATCCCCGGCACGCTGTTCCTGGCCGGCGCGGTGCCGGTCGCCGTGGACGGCGCCCCGATCGTGGGCATCGGGGTGGCCGGTGCTCCCGGCGGCGACCTGGACGAGAAGTATGCCGCCGAGGGCCTCAAGGCGATCGCCGGTCAGCTGAAGTAGCCGAGCGCCGAGCCCGCCCGCGCGCCCGACGAGACCGGGCGCCGGGCCCGCTCCCCGGCGTCGGGCGATCCCGGATCGAGGGGACGAGGCACCGCTCCTCGCCCCTCGGCTCCGGTTCCGGGTCCGGGTCCGGGTCCGGGTCCGGGTCCGGCGCCGTCGGTTCCGGAGCCGAGACCGCCGCCGTCGTCGCCGGGACCGCCGGGTGGTGAGTCGCCGGTACCCGCCGGGTAGTGGGCGGTCAGCCGAAGAACACCGCGCCGTCGGTGTTGAAGACCGCGCTCTGGAAGGGCAGCAGCAGTTGGGCCGGCAGAAAGCTGTCCGGCGTCAACGGTTCGCGGGGCGTCTGCGCGGCGCGCGCCGCGGGAATGTACAGCGAGGCCATCGAACCGAAGATGACCGCCGTGATGATCACGGCCGCCTTGCGAAATCCGTGCTTGACCATGGAATTGCCCTTCACCGGGGACGTCGGGGGAAACGAATCGGCGTCCCGCCGCACTCGGGAATTCCGGGCACGGCTCCGCCGCGCCGCCCGGGGATTTCATGGCGGCGCGGCAACTCTAAGGTTTTGTCGGCAAAGGAAAAGACGCCGTTCGCCCTCCCGGGTGACGTCATCGGTTGGCCCAGGGCCCAGGACACGCAATTTCACTCGGAAGGGTGAGGATTGTGCGCCTGCGCGCTCCGGCACGTGTCCAAGTCCCGTGCCGGGCGTTATCCGGGCCGCCCGACGCCGATTCGCTCGCGCAGTCGGTGACAGGACATTGCGGCGTCCGGTTCCCGGTCGGGAAGTCGACATGGATCAAGCCGAAACGTTGCCGGTGGAAACGCGGCGCCCCGGCCCGCTACTTTCCCCGGCCCGCCCGGTGGGCGGCGATCAGGTCGCGGTACCAGGCGTAGGACGCCTTGGGGGTGCGGCGCTGCGTGGTGAAGTCGACGTGCACCAGGCCGAACCGTTGGTGATAGCCCTCGGCCCATTCGAAGTTGTCCAGCAGGGACCAGACGAAATAGCCGCGGACGTCGATTCCGGCTTTGCCCGCCGCGCTCACCGCGGCGATGTGCCCGTCCAGGAACGCGATGCGGTCCGGGTCGTCGAGTCCCTCGGCGGTCGAGCAGCCGTTCTCGGTGATCCAGATCGGCGGCAGTGTGTCGCCGTAGCGCGCGCCGAGCCCGGTCAACAGGGTGCTCAGGCCCTCGGGAACCACCGGCCAGTCGAAGGCGGTCCGCGGCACGCCGGTGATCTCCACCGTCGTGAACGGCAGCGGCGCGCCCGGCTCGCCCTCGGCGATCAGCGTCGGGTTGTAGTAGTTGACGCCCAGGCCGGTCAGCGAGCCGCCGATCAGGTCGAGGTCGCCGGGCTCGACGAAGGGCAGCACCGTACTGTCCCGGCCGTACGCGCTCAGGTCCGGGTAGCGGCCGAGCAGCAGCGGGTCGGTGAACAGCCGATTGTGCAGCACGTCGTAGGCGGCTGCGGCGGCCTGATCGGCGGCGCTCTCGCTCGCGGCGGTCACCGGGGTCAGGTTGTTGGAGACCAGGATGTGTTCGGCGCCGGCCTCGCGCAGCACCCCGGCGGCCAGTCCGTGACCGAGCAGTTGGTGGTGCGCGGCGGGCAGCGCGTCCAGGAGCAGCGCACGACCCGGCGCGTGTACGCCGAGCGCATAGCCCCAGGCCATGTGGATGAACGGCTCGTTGAGCGTGATCCAGGTGCGCACCCGGTCGCCCAGCCGGGCCGCGACGTGCCCCGCGTAGTCCGCGAATCGGGCGGCGGTGTCGCGCGCGAGCCAGCCGCCGTCGTCCTCCAGGGCCTGCGGCAGGTCCCAGTGGAACAGCGTCGGGGTGGGCGTGATGCCGCGTTCGATCAGCGCGTCGACCAGGCGGTCGTAGAAGTCCAGGCCCGCCGGGTTCGGCTTGCCCCGCCCGTCCGGCTGGATCCGGGGCCAGGCGATGGAGAACCGGTAGGCGTCCACGCCCAGGTCGGCCATCAGCGCGACGTCCTCGGCCCAGCGGTGGTAGTGGTCGCAGGCGATCTCGCCGGTCTGGCCGTCCCGGGTCCGGCCCGGTTCGGCGCAGAAGGTGTCCCAGACCGAGCGGCCCCGGCCGTCCTCGGCCACCGCGCCCTCGATCTGGTAGGCGGCGGTCGCGGTGCCCCAGGAGAAGCCGGCGGGCAGGTCCCGAGGGGTGGCGGGGGACGTCATGGCGGCTCCTGTGTGGCGTTCGCGGGCGGTCCGGGGCGATTTCGGGCGATCCGCCGGGCCGGGCCGGCGCGCCCGCGGGCGGGTCCGGTCGGGCAGCGGATCGCGGCCCATGATGGCCCGCGCGGGGTGCACGGTCCAGGGTGTGATCGGGTCATCCGAACATCGTTTTCTCGGTTGACAATTAGAATGGTTGTCCATGACAACCGGACCCGCGCCCGGCCGCCCCGAACAGGGCTGGCTACGCCGCCTGATGGCCGCCTCGTGGCGGTACCGGAGCAGCGTGCTGATCGCGTTCGGCGCGTCCCTGGTGGGCATGGCGGTCACCGCGCTGGTCCCGCTGGTGCAGCGCAGGGTGGTCGACGACGCGGTCGCCGGCGAGCTCGGCGGGCTGCTGCCGCTGTCGGTGCTGCTGCTGGGCGCGGCCGTGGTGGTCTTCGGCTGTACGTACGCGCGGCGCTATGTCGGCGGCAAGTTGTCCCTGGACGTGCAGTACGACCTGCGCACCCGCATCTTCGGTGCGCTCTCCCGACTGGACGGCGCCCGGCAGGACGAATTGCAGACCGGGCAGATCGTCAGTCGGGGCATCTCCGACGTGACGATGGTCCAGGGCTTCCTGTCGATGATCCCGATGATGACCGGCAGCGTGCTGCTCTTCGTCATCTCGCTCGGCGTGATGTTCTGGCTGTCGCCGCTGCTCACGCTGGTGTCGCTGGCGGTGGGGCCGGGTTTGTTCGCGGTGGCCTACCTGTCCCGGAAGCGGCTTTTCCCGGCCACCTGGCAGGCCCAGCAGGATGCCGCCGCGCTGGCCGGTGTCGTGGAGAGCGCGGTGACCGGGGTCCGGGTGGTCAAGGGCTTCGGGCAGGAGGAGCAGGAGCTGGACCGACTGGAGGCGGCCGGCCGCAGGCTGTTCGCCTCCCGGCTGCGCTCGGTCCGGTTGAACAGCCGGTACACGCCGACGCTTTCCGCGATCCCGGCAATCGGCCAGGTCGGCGTGCTCGCGCTCGGCGGCTGGTTGGCCGTGCGCGGCGAGATCACCCTGGGCACGTTCCTGGCCTTCTCCACCTATCTGGGCCAGCTGGTCGGGCCGGTGCGGATGCTCTCCGGTCTGCTGACCTTCGGTCAACAGGCGCGGGCCAGCGTCGAGCGCATCTTCGAGGTGATCGACTCCCAGCCGATCGTGACCGAGAAGCCGGACGCCGAGGTGTTGCCGGTGGTGGCCGCGTCGGTGGAGCTGGCCGACGTGCGGTTCGGCTACGTCGCTTCGCGGCCGGTGCTCGACGGGTTGTCGCTGCGGGTGGAGCCGGGCGAGACACTGGCCCTGGTGGGCACCTCCGGATCGGGCAAGTCCACCGTGTCGATGCTGCTGCCCCGGTTCTACGACGTACAGTCCGGCGCGATCCTGGTGGACGGGCGCGACGTGCGGGATCTGACCTTCGACTCGTTGCGCTCGGCGATCGGGCTGGTGATGGAGGACAGCTTCCTGTTCTCGGACACCGTGCGGGCCAACATCGCGTACGGCCGGCCGGACGCGACCGAGGAGCAGGTACTCGCGGCGGCGCGGGCGGCCGAGGCCGACGCGTTCATCCGCGAACTGCCCGCCGGCTACGACACGGTGGTCGGCGAGCAGGGGTTGACCCTGTCCGGCGGGCAGCGGCAGCGGGTCGCGCTCGCCCGGGCGTTGCTCACCGATCCGCGGATCCTGCTGCTGGACGACGCCACCTCGGCGGTGGACCCCAAGGTCGAGGCGGAGATCCACGCCACGCTGCACCGGGTGATGGCCGGGCGGACCACGATCCTGGTCGCGCACCGCCGCTCGACGCTGCAACTGGCCGACCGGATCGCGGTCCTGGATCGGGGCCGGCTGGTGGACGTGGGCAGCCACGACGAACTGAGCGCACGGTGCCCGCTGTACCGGCTGCTGCTGTCCGGGCCGGGCGAGGACGCCGAGGGGGTGGACGCGCACGAGGCGGCCGCGGCTGCCGAGTCGGTCACGGCTGCGGAGCCGGTCGTGCTTGCCGAGTCGTCGGCGGTTGCCGAGTCGGTCGTGCTTCCCGAACCGGTTGCGGTGGCCGGGCCGGTCCCGGCTGCCGGGCCGGTCGCGCCGCTCGACGCGAGCGGGGTGACGCCCGCGCTGTGGGATCGCTCGACGCCGGCCGACCCGGCGCCGGCGGCCGCGTCCGGTGTGCTCGCCGGGACCGGGACGGGCGGCGGCCCGCGCGGTTGGGCGGCCATGCTTCAGGCCACGCCGGAGCTGCTGGCCCAGGTGGACAAGCTTCCGCCCGCGACGGATCGGCCCGACGTGGACGAAGCGCAGGCGCGACGTTCCGACTCGGCGTTCGATCTGCGCTCGTTGTTGCGGCCCTTCCGGTGGGCGCTGTTGCTCGCCTTCGTGCTGGTGATCCTGGACACCGGCGCGCAACTCGCGCTGCCGGCGCTGATCCGGGACGGGATCGACCGGGGCATCGACGACGGGGCGACCGGCGCGATCATGACGGTGTCGCTGATCGCCGTCGTGATCGTGGCGGCCGACTGGTTCGTCAACGTCGCTCAGGCGCTGATCGCGGGCCGCACCGGCGAGCGGCTGCTCTACACGCTGCGGGTGAAGACCTTCGCCCACCTGCAACGGCTGGGCCTGGACTACTACGAACGCGAGTTGTCCGGGCGGATCATGACCCGGATGACCACCGACGTGGACGCGCTGTCCACGTTCCTGCAGACCGGGTTGGTCAGCGCGGTGGTCAGCGTGCTGACCTTCTTCGGGATCATGGTCGCGCTGCTCGTGCTCGACTGGGAGCTCGGGCTGATCGTGATGAGTGTGCTGCCGATCCTGATCGCGGCGACCGTGGTGTTCCGGTCCCGGTCGTCCAAGGCCTACACGGAGGCGCGCGAGAAGGTCAGCGTGGTCAACGCCGATCTCCAGGAGAACGTCGCGGGGTTGCGGACGTCGCAGGCGTTTCGCCGCGAGGGCCGAAACTCCGAGCGGTTCGCCGAACGCAGCGACGACTATCGCGCTTCGCGGCTGCGGGCGCAGCGCTATATCGCGCTTTACTTCCCGTTCGGACAGTTCCTGTCCAACGTCGCGGCGGGCATCGCGCTGATCGTCGGAGCGCATCGGGTGGGCGGCGGGACGTTGTCGGCGGGTGCGTTGATCGCCTACCTGCTCTACATCGACATGTTCTTCTCGCCGATCCAGCAGCTCTCCCAGGTCTTCGACGGCTACCAGCAGGCGGCGGTGGGGCTGCGCCGGATCCGCGATCTGCTGCGCACCCCCACCACGACACCGCCTCCGGCCGTGCCGGTACCGGTGCCGGCGAGCGGGCTCAAGGGGGCGATCGCCTTCGAGAACGTGCGATTCGCGTACAACGCACCCGCGTTCGTGGACTTCGCGGACGAGGACGCCACCGCGGTCGCCACCGCCGCCCGGTCGGGCGAGGGCGGGCCGGGCGCGGGCGAGTCTGCGGCGGGGACGCCCGAGGTGTTGTCCGGCATCTCGCTGTACATCGAGCCCGGCGAGACGGTCGCGCTGGTGGGACAGACCGGGGCGGGCAAGTCCACGCTGGTCAAGCTGGTGGCCCGGTTCTACGACGTGACCGCCGGCGCGGTGCTGGTGGACGGCGTGGACGTGCGCGACTACGACCTCTCGGCCTACCGCCACCGACTCGGCATCGTCCCGCAGGAGGCGTATCTGGCTCAGGGCAGCGTGCGGGACGCGATCGCGTACGGCCGCCCGGACGCCACGGACGCCGAGGTCGAGGCGGCGGCCCGCGCGGTCGGCGCACATGCCGCCATCGCCGACTTGAGCGGGGGCTACCTGCACGACGTCGGCGAGCGTGGACGCAACCTGTCGGCGGGCCAGCGCCAACTGATCGCGCTCGCCCGCGCCTACCTGGTCGACCCGGACATCCTCCTGCTCGACGAGGCCACCGCCGCACTCGACCTGGCCACCGAGGCCGCGGTCACCCGCGCCACCGAGGCACTCACCGGCCGCCGCACCACGCTGGTCGTCGCCCACCGCCTGACCACCGCCGCCCGCGCCGACCGCATCGCCGTCATCGACCAGGGCCGCCTGGTCGAACTCGGCACCCACACCCAACTCCTCACCCAAGCAGGCCCCTACGCCTCCCTATGGGCAGCCTTCACCGGCACAAAAGAACACGCAGCCTAACCACCCAACCCACCCGAACCCCTCCACCCGTCCGGCACTTGAGAACAACGGCGCCGCAACCCCGAACACCGACCGGACCAAACCCCTCACCCCGGCCGGCGTTTGAGACCACCTCGACCGGAGCCCGGGGCCAGCCCGTCGGGCGCTCGAGGACAGCCGCGCCCTCACCGCACGCAACCGGGCGCAAGCCCAACCGCCGACCGGGCCGAATCCTCCAGCCCGTCCGGCGCTTGAGGACAACGACAACGCAACCCCCGAACACCGACCGAACCAAAACCTCAGCCCGGCCGGCGCTTGAGACCACCTCGACCGGAGCCCGGGGCCAGCCCGTCCGGCGCTCAAGGACACCCGCGACCACACCGCACACAACGGCCGCCAGCCCAACCGCCGACCGGGCCGAATCCTCAGCCCGGCCGGCGCTTGAGACCACCTCGACCGGAGCCCGGGGCCAGCCCGTCCGGCGCTCAAGGACACCCGCGACCACACCGCACGCAACGGGCGCAAGCCCGACCGCAGACCGGGCCGAATCCTCCAGCCCGTCCGGCGCTTCAGGGCAACGACGACGCAACCCCCGAACGCCGACCGAACCAAACCCTCAGCCCGGCCGGCGTTTGAGGCCACCTCGGCCGGAGGCCGGGGCCAGCCCGTCGGGCGCTCGAGGACAGCCGCGCCCTCACCGCATGCAACGGGCGCCAGCCCGACCGCAGACCTGGCCGAATCCTCCAGCCCGTCCGGCGCTTGAGGACAACGACGACGCAAACCCGAACGCCGACCGAACCAAACCCTCAGCCCGGCCGGCGTTTGAGGCCACCTCGGCCGGAGGCCGGGGCCAGCCCGTCGGGCGCTCGAGGACAGCCGCGCCCTCACCGCATGCAACGGGCGCCAGCCCGACCGCAGACCTGGCCGAATCCTCCAGCCCGTCCGGCGCTTGAGGACAACGACGACGCAAACCCGAACGCCGACCGAACCAAAACCTCAGCCCGGCCGGCGTTTGAGGCCACCCCTACTCGGTCGCAACCGAGCGCAGGACCGGCAACCGCGCAGCCCGCGCAGCGGGCCTCGCCCCGGCCGCCAGGCCACCGAGCGCGCCCACCCCCACCAGCACCGCCAGTTGCACCGTGGGCACCGAGAACGGCAGCGCCGCCCCCGTATCGGCGCCGCCGATCGCGCGGATCGCCACCCAGCCCAGGAACAGGCCCACCACGAGCCCGCTCGCCGCGCCGATCACCGCGACCAGCGTCGACTCCCAGCGCAGCGCCGACCGCACCTGGGACCGCGCCGCGCCGATCGCCCGCAACAGGCCCAGCTCACGGGTGCGTTCGTAGGCCGCCAGGGACAGCGTGTTGGCGATCCCGCCCAGCGCGATCACCAACGCGAGCGCCAGCAGCACGTAGACCACCGCGACCAGCGTCTGCAACATCGCGGCCTGCGCCTGCACGAACCCTTCCCGGTCCCGTACCGGCGGCGCGCCGTAATCCTTGGCCAACCGCTCGACCGCCGCCTCGACCGTGTCCGTCGAGGTGCCCGGCGCCAACCGCAGCACCGTCGCCGCGTCCAGGGCAGTGTCCGCATGCGGCTCCCATGCGGTGCGATCGATGAGATAATCGCCGACCACGGCGGTGCGGCCGTAGAGCCCGGTGACCGTGAACGGCTGCCGCGCACCGTCCGGGAAGGTGACCTCGGCGGTCGAACCGACCTGCCAACCCCGGTCCTTCGCGGTGTCGGCGGACACCGCCATGCCGTTCTTGCCGAGCCCGGTCACCCGCCCCTGCTGCACGTCGAGATCGAACAGCCGGTCCAGCCGGTCCGAATCCACCGCCAGCAGTTGCCGACCGTGCCCGTCCACGAGCGCGCCCGCGTTGCGGATCCCGGTCGCCGCGATCACGCCGGGCAACTCGGATGCCCTGCGGGTGAGTTCGGGGCTGTGACCGCCACCGGACCAGCCGCCGGGCGAGGATCCGCCGATCACCAGCTGTCCCGCGATCACCTTGCGGGTCTGCTCACCGGCACCCTCCTTGAGCGAGGCCGCGAACACGGCGAACAGCGTGACGATGGCGATCCCGAGCAACATCGCGGTCGCCGCCCCGGCCGTCCGGCGCGGACTGCGCAGCAGGTTGCCGCGGGCCAACGCACCCGGCGCACCACGCAGTCGCGGCAGCGGGGCGGTAAGCGGTCCGCCGGCCGCCCGGATGCCCGCCGGGGCGACCAGCAGCACACCCGCGAGCAGGGCCGGCGCGGCGATCGCCAGTCCCACGAGGCCGCCGCCGGCGATGCCCACCGCGAGGCCGGCCGCAAGCAGCACCAGGCCCGCGATCAGTCGCCGCCGCGGCAGTTCGGTGCGCTCCGCGCCCGCCCCGCGCAGCGCCGTCACCGGCGCCACGCGCGAGCCGCGCACGGCCGGCACCAGGGCTGCGAACGCGGTCACCACAATGCCGACGGGCAGCACCGTGAACGCGGTGGACGCCTTGAACGTCAGCCCCCGCGCGGGCAGTTCGAAGCCGAGTCCGGCGAACAGCTCCTTGAGTCCGGCGGCCAGGCCGAGCCCGGCCGCAAGGCCGAGTGCGGAGGCCAGCACGCCGATCACCAGGGCCTCGATCAGCGCCTGCCGCAGCGCCTGACCCCGGCTCGCGCCCAGCGCCCGCATCAGCGCGACCTCGCGGGTGCGCTGCGCGGCCACCACGGAGAACGTGTGGTTGATCGAGAAGGCCGCGACGACCAGCGCGATCGCGGCGAAGACGGTCAGGAAGGTGCGGAAGACGCTCAGGAAGCCGTCCTCCACCGCGGACACCGCCTCGCCCGTGGCCACACTGCCGGGCACCGCCTCCACGTCGGCCGGCAGCACCTGCCGGATCCGCGCGGACAGGTCCTTCTGGTCGGTGCCGGGCACCGCCCGGACCGCGATCGTGCCGACCTTGCCGGGATCGCGCAGCACGTGTCGGCGCGCGCCGTCGAGGTCGAACGCGGTGTAGGAACCGCCGCCGAAGGCATCCAGGTCACCGAAGGTGGCCACGCCCACGACGGTCACCGGCACCGGCCCGGGGGTGAGCACGGTGACCCGGTCGCCGGGCTTCAGGTGCCCCTGTTTCGCGGTGGCCCGGTCGATCACCACTTCGTCGGGCGCCGTCGGCGCGCGGCCCGTGGCCAGCCGGTACGGCGTCAGGGCCGGATCGGGTATCCAATTGCCCGCCGTCCGTGGGCCGTTGCCGGTCAGCGCCTTGCCGTCCTTGCCGACCACCTGGCCGTAGCCCTGGATCACCGGTTCGGCGCCCGCGACCCCGGGCACCGCCCGGACCCGGTCCACCAGTGCGGCGTCGATCGCGCCACGTTGGGTGCCGGGGTCATCGGTCACCGAGGTGGCGTTGCGCACCACCACGTCGGTACCGGCGCCGCTGTCCCGGATCAGGCCGCCGATGGAGGAATTCATCGTGTCGGCGAGCACGAGCGCGCCGGAGAGGAAGGCCGTGCCCAGCAGCACGGCGAGGGCCAGGCCCACGAGCCGGCGTTTGCGGGCCCACAGGTTGGCGAGCGAGAGTCGGATCAACATCGCGCGTCACTCCCCTCGCGCGCCGGCACCCGCGGCGACACGGTCGAATGCCTTCATCCGATCCAGCACCCGGTCCGGTGTCGGCGCCTGCATGTGGTCGGCTATCCGGCCGTCGGCCAGGAACACCACGCTGTCCGCGTAGCCCGCGGCGACCGGGTCGTGGGTGACCATCAGCACGGTCTGTTCGAGTTCGTTCACGGCGTCGCGCAACAGCGCGAGCACCTCGGCACCGGAGCGCGAGTCGAGGTTGCCGGTCGGCTCGTCGGCCATCACGATCTCCGGCCGGCCGACCAGTGCCCGGGCGACCGCGACGCGCTGCTGCTGCCCGCCGGAGAGCTCGCCGGGCCGGTGGTGCAGCCGCTGCTGCAACCCGACCGCGGCGACCACCCGGTCCAGCCAGGCCGGGTCCGTCTTGCGGCCCGCGAGCGACGCGGGCAGCACGATGTTCTCCAGCGCGGTCATCGTGGGCAGCAGGTTGAACGCCTGGAAGACGAACCCGATCCGGTCCCGGCGCAGCCGGGTGAGCTGCCGGTCGGTGAGCGAGCCCAGCTCGGTGTCGCCGAGGAAGACCGCGCCGTCGGTGACGTCGTCGAGGCCGGCCAGGCAGTGCAGCAGCGTGGACTTGCCGGATCCCGAGGGGCCCATCACGGCGGTGAACCTGCCGCGCGGGAAGCCGATGGTGACGTCGTCCAGGGCGCGGACGACGGTGTCCCCCTCGCCGTGCACCCGCGAGACGTGTTCGGCGCGGGCCGCGTGGTCGTTCGTGGGGTCGATGGTGGTGGTCATGACGATCCTTCTCGGGAGAGGGGACGGGATGAACGAAGGGGTGCGGGTCGGCCCGCAGCGGCGGGCCCAGGCACGGCGCCGGCCGGGTCGGTGTCACCGGCAGCGCCGGCCGAGGCGCGTCGAGCGCGCGGCGGGCCGTCGGTGTGCCGGCCGGACCGGGGGCGACCGCGGCCGCGGTCGCCCGAGGGCTTGAAGACGGACAGCGCCGTCGAGACGATCAGCGCGAGCAGTTGGAAGATCACCACGGCCAGGTGCCAGGTCTGCAGCGGCGGCAGCGCATCCGCGTTCCCGCCGGAGGCGGAGGCGGCGATCATCCGGTGAGCGAACTGGCTGACCACCCCGGCGCCGGCCACGATCACCGCGATCAGCAGCACGATCTTGATCTTGATCCAGAGGTGCCGCCACAGCCCCCACGGCGTCCGCAGGCACAGCAGCACACCGGTGATCAGGGACAGCACGGCGAACGGGATGCCGCCGGCCAGCGCGAATATCCGCATCAGTTGATACGCACCGTGTCGCAGTGCGGGGTCGTCGGTCGAGCGGGCCACGACGGCGATCAGCAGCATGACCCACTCGACGCCCAGCAGGCCGACCGCGAACACGACGTGCCCGGAGTTGACCGCCCTGCGAACGGACCTCGAATAGCGCCGTTCGCCGGTCGTCGGGGACGCGTTCACGGTGACCTCCTGGGAAGCAGTGGCGGACGGGGGGCGAGTCGGGGCGTGGGCCCGAGCCGTATCGGCAAGGTGGGGAATCGGCTTCGCTCCGGGGCCTTGCCGACGGGATCAACTCTTCCGATTCGCGGCCCGGCCGGCGTCCGGCCCGGGGATGCACCGGACCTGCTGCCCCGGTAGGTGCAAGGGGGCGTCGACCAGCACGTTCCTGCTCCCTGGGGAGCAGTCCACAGGGGCCTGCCTGCTTCCCCGGGAGCAGGCGACAAGCCCACGCGCAGCCGACGCGCGCGGCGCCCCACGCGCCCTACCGTTGATCACATGACGTGCCCCTCGAATCCCCCGACCCGGCGTCCGGGCTCGCGGCCCCGACCGCCGTGGTCGCGGGTTTCCCGCCCCGGTGCGCACTGGCTCGCGCACACTCTCCGCCCGGTCCCGCCCGTCGTGCGCGACATCGCGCTCGGGGTGCTGGTCTGCGTGGTGCAACTGGGCACGATGCTCTTCGCGGCGCACCGCCAACCGGACGCCGCCCGGGATCAGGACGTGTGGAGCGTGCTGTTGATCGTCGCCGGCCCGCTGGCGCTGATCGTGCGCCGCCGTCACCGCGCCGGCGTACTCCTGGTGGCGGTCGGCACGGCGCTGCTCTACACGATGCTCGACTATCCGCGCGGCCCGATCTTCTTCGCGATGATCATCGCGCTGTGGGGCGCCTTCGCCGCCGGCCTGCGCCTGTTGGCGTATGTGGTCCTGGTGCTGGGCTACCTCGGCTTCGTCTGGATCTCGCCGCTGGTGACCTCCGAGCCGACGCCCGACCTGGCGCCCGCCTTGGGCATCGCCGCGTGGCTGCTGGTGCTCGCGGGCATCGGCGAGGTGGTCCGGCTGCGCCGCGCGTTCAACGCCGCCGAGGCGCAACGCGCCCGGGTGCAGTCGCTCGGCCTGGCCGAGGCCGAGCGCCGCCGAGCGGGTGACGAACGGCTGCGGATCGCCCGCGAGTTGCACGATGTGCTCGCGCACCACATCTCGCTGATGAACGTGCAGGCGTCGGTGGGCCTGGAGTTGATGGACTCCTCGCCGGAGCAGGCCCGCGAGGCACTGACCGCGGTCAAGTACGCGAGTCGGGAGGCGCTGCGCGAGTTGCGCTCGGTGCTGGACATCCTCAAGGGCGACTCGGTCGACCGTTCGGGTCCGGACGGAGCCCCGCGCGCGCCCACCGCGGGCCTGGATCGGCTCGACGACCTGGTCACGCGCACCTCGGCGGGCGGATTGACCGTGCGGGTCGAGCGCGCCGGCACCGCCCGCCCGCTGAGTTCGGCGGTGGACCTGGCGGCATACCGGATCGTGCAGGAGGCGCTGACCAACACCCTGCGGCACGCCGCGGCGAGCGAGGCCGTGGTCACGGTGACCTATGGCGAGACCGGTCTGGAGTTGTCGATCCGCGACAACGGCCGAGGCGCCGGGCCCGAGCCGAGGCCGGCCCCCGCCGACGCGCTGAGTTCGGGCGGCAACGGACTGCACGGCATGCGTCAACGGGCCGCCGCGCTCGGTGGCCGCTGTGTCGCGGGGCCGGTGCCCGGGCGCGGCTTTCACGTCCAGGCCCACCTGCCCTACGGTGATCGCGCCGACGGGCATGATGGCAGCGGGCGTGCACCGACCCGGTCGGCGGCGACCGCCGGCGCTCCGACCCAGCCCATCGAGGGGGATGCATGATCAGGTTGGTGCTGGCCGACGACCAGGCCCTGGTGCGCGCGGGCTTTCGGGCCCTGTTGTCCGCGCAGCCGGACATGGAGGTCGTGGGCGAGGCGGGCGAGGGCGGCGAGGCGGTCCGGCTCACCCGCGAACTGCGCCCCGACGTCGTGCTGATGGACATCCGGATGCCGGGCATGGACGGCCTGGAGGCCGCCCGGGTGATCGCCGCGGACCCGACGTTGACCGACGTGCGCGTGGTCATCCTGACCACGTTCGACCTCGACGAGTACGTCTTCGAGGCGCTGCGCAACGGCGCGAGCGGCTTCCTGGTCAAGGACACCGAACCGGCCGAACTCCTGCGCGGGGTGCGGGTGGTCGCGGCGGGCGACGCGCTGTTGTCGCCGAATGTGACCCGTCGACTGATCGAGGAGTACGCGGCCGGCGCCGCGCGCCCCACCGCCCCGCCCTCCGCCGAACTGGCCCTGCTCACCGAACGCGAGCGGGAGATCGTCGGGCTGGTCGGCCGCGGGCTGTCCAACGACGAGATCGCCGAACACCTGGTGCTCAGTCCGCTCACCGCGAAAACCCACGTGAGCCGGGCGATGACCAAGCTGTCCGTGCGCGACCGGGCCCAACTGGTGGTCTTCGCCTACGAAACCGGCCTGGTCACACCGGGCCGCACGTCCCCCTGAACAACCGCATCCAACCGGCCCCTGAAAAACCGCACGGAACCGCACGGAACCGCACCGAGCCGAACCGGCCCGGCCCGACCTGACCCGTTCGGGCGGGCCCCTCCCCGATCCACTGACACCCACCGACCCCGACCCGGGCCCAGGCGCAAACCCGAACCCGAACCCGAACCCGAACCCGAACGCACGAAAGCGCCGGACGGACCAGGATCGGTCCGTCCGGCGCTCGTACCGTGACGACTTCGGCTATCGGCCGACTGCCACGCGCCCTACTCCTTGGCGCCGACCGCGTCGATCGGAGTCAGCCGCAACAACCGGCGGGCCACCGGGGCCACCGTCAGCGGCGCCAGGAGCAGCGCCGCCGCGCTGATCGCCAGGCAGAGCGGCAGCGGCACATACGGCACGGTGGTCCCGTAGGACCCCTTGTTGACCGGGATCAGCGTGGCCAGCGCCACCGACAGGCCCAAGCCCAGACCGATCACGCCCACCAGGATCGCCTCGCGGCGGATCACCGCCCTCACCTGACCGGTGGTGCTGCCGATCATCCGCATCAGGCCCAACTCCCGCGTGCGCGCCGCGGTGGTGACCGCCATCGTGTTGATCGCCGCGATCGTGGCGAAGCCCGCGAGGATGACCAGCATCACGTAGTTCAGCCACTTGTTGGTCTCGCGGTCCTTGTCCATCTGCGTGGCGTACCCGGCACGGTCCGCGACCGACGCGCCCGCGTGCCGCCCGGTCAGCGTGCTCAACGCTGCGTCGGTGGCCCGGGTGTCCGCACCGGCGGCGAACTTCACCAGCAGGCGGGTGTCCATCGCGGTCTGCACGTGCCCGGCGACCGCGGCCCGCGGCAGCGTCACGGCCGCGGTGCCCAGCCCGCGGTCGTACAGGGCCACCACGGTCGGCCTGATCTCCGTGCCGTCGCCGAGCCACATCGACACCTGCCCGCCGACCCTGCCGTGCAGCGCCGAGGCGATCATCCGGTCCAACGCGACCGCTCCGCCCGCCGGTTGCGGCGCGCCGGGCCGCAGCGCATCGGTGCTGCCCTCGCGCACGTCCAGGTCCAGCGTGCTCGCCAGATCCTGCGTGGTGCCGCCGATGCCCTGCGCGCTCTGCTTCTCCAGGCCGCCGCTGCGGACGACCACGACCGAGGTGTTCAGCACCGAGGTCACCGACGCGACACCGGGGGTACCCGCGACATCGGCGGCGGTCTGCGTGGTGAATCCGGGCCCGGCCAGCACCCGGTCCGCGGTCACCGCGTCCTTGGACTGCACGCTCGCGTAGTGGTCCTCGGCAGCGAACATGAAGCTCAGCGTCGCGGCGAAGGCGACCGACAGCGCGATCGGGGTGATCGCCGAGGCGAGACGCCGCGAGTTGGCCCGGGCGTTGTCGAACGCGAGTTGTCCGGTGGTGCCGAACAGGCTTCCCACCCAGCCGAGCAGCGTCACCAACACGTGCGCCAGGCTCGGGCCGAGCAGACCGATCGCGACCATGAACAGCATGACCACGCCACCGGCCGCGGCGACCGCGTCTTCACCGGTCGCATTCAGCGCGATCCGGGTCACCGCGATCCCGCCGCCGAGTGCGCCGAGACCGAGCAGCAGCCGGAACCAGCCGACGAAGGCCCGTTCGGTGGCGGCGTCGCCCAGTGCCTCGGTGGGCCGGATCTTCGCGCTCCGCCGGGCGGCGAGCAGCCCCGCGCCCAGTGCGGTGAGCGTGCCCGCGCCGACCGCGACGAGCATCGGGATCGGGCCGACCGACACCTCGACGCCGTGTGCGATGAGCCCGCGGTCGTCCATCGCGCCGAACCACCAGTGCGCCAACAGCGTGCCGGGCAGCACCCCGAGAGCGCCCGCGGCCAGCGAGACCAGACCGGTCTCGGTCGCGATCATCCGGCGGATCTGCCACGGGGTGGCGCCCACCGCACGCAGCAGGGCGATGTCCCGACGGCGCTGGCCCACCGACAGCGCGGTCGCGCCGGCGACCACGAAGATCGCCACCGCGAGCACGATGCCGCCCAGCGTGCCGCCGATCGAGGTGAGCATTTCCTTGGTTTCCCCGAACTGAGCGAACTCGGCCGCACCGCGGGCGTCCCCGGTGGACACCTTGGCGCCGGTGCCGGCCAGCGCGGTCCGCACGTCCTCGGCGACCTTGCCGGTGTCCGCGCCGGCCGCCGGGAGCACCCCGATCGCGGTGACCGTGCCGGGGTGTCCGGCCAGGCGCTGCGCCTCCGCGTCCGCCACGTACAGGTGTGCGCCGTGGCCCGGCACCACGCCGGTCACCCGCAGCGCGACCTCACCGCCCGGTGTGGCCACCCGCAGCGTGTCGCCGACCTTGGTCGCACCGGCGGCGGCCGTGGTCAGTACGGCCTGTCCCGCACCGGGCGCGGTGCCCTCGCGGGTGCCCGCCAGCGGCGCCGAGGACCACCCGTGCGCGTCCAGGACGACCCGGTCGGTCTGCGCCGGGAAGGTCAGGTCGGGAATGACCGTACGCACCCCCGGCACCGCGGCGATCCGGCCCGCGAGCCCGGCGTCGATCCGGGACCGCTCGGGCAGCGGCGCGGACTCGGTGTACGTGCCCTCGCCGTGGCCCAGTCGCTTGCTGATCTTGTCCGCACCGCTGACCAGCACGGGGGTGTCGGCGTAGCGCTCGGGTGCGGAGTGTGCGCGCAGGCCGGTCTCCATGAACACGCCGCACATCGTGACCAGCATCGCGGCGAACAGCAGCGCCACGAACGAGCCGGCGAAGGACGCGGGCCGAAAGCGCACCGAGGTGCGCGCGAGACCGTTGGGTCGAAGAAGGGACATCAGGCGGCCTGTTCCTGTCGGGTGCCCACCTGCGAGAGGTCGACCATTCGGGCGGCGACCGCCTCGGGGGTGGGCCGGTACAGCTCACCCGCGAGGTTGCCCTCCGCCAGGAAGACCACCCGGTCCGCATAGGAGGCGGCGACCGGGTCGTGGGTGACCATGACGATGGTGGCGCCGGTGTCGTCCACCGCGCGGCGCAGCAGGCCGAGTACCTCGGCGGCGGTGGTGGTGTCCAGTGCACCGGTGGGCTCGTCCGCGAACAGCACGTCGGGTCGGGTGACCAGGGCGCGGGCGATCGCCACGCGTTGTTGCTGACCGCCGGACAGTTGGGCGGGCCGGCGGTTCGCGTGCCGGTCCAGGCCGACCATCGCGAGCACGTCGGCGGCGCGCCGGCGGTCCGCGCGTACCCCCGCCAGGCGCAGCGGGAGCAGCACGTTCTTCTCCACGGTCAGCGAGGGCAGCAGGTTGAACGCCTGGAAGACGAAGCCGAGCCGGGTCCGGCGCAGCCGGGTGAGCTCGTTCTCCTTCATCGCGGTCAGGTCGTCGGTGCCCAGCAGCACTCGGCCGCCGTCCGGCCGGTCCAGGCCCGCGGCGCAGTGCAGGAACGTGCTCTTGCCGGATCCGGACGGACCCATCACCGCGGTGAACGTGCCCCTGGGGATGGCCAGATCGATGCCGCGCAGTGCGTGTACCGCCGACGCGCCCTTGCCGTACGCCTTGGTCACCGCGTCCAAGCGCACCGCGCAGTCGATCGACGCGGGCGCCGCGTACCGCGGGGTGTACGCGGCATCCTTCTTCGCCTGCCGTGTACCGCGACCGCCTCGCCCGAACATGCTGCCTCCCGTGCCTCGTAACGCCTGTCGAAACCAACAGGTTCGACGCTACGGATCGGGGCATGTGCGGCACGAGGGTGCGACCACGCGGATCGGGGGTGGGGCCAACCCCACCCCGGTCGGGGGCAGGGACGTACGGGCCGGGGCGACGCCCGGCCACGGGCTCAGCCGACGGGGCGGGCGCCCGGCTTGGCCCGGCTGGGCACCACGAAGGTGACGCCGAGGGCGACGAGCGCGGCGACCGCGGCGCAGCCGAAGGTCAGGATGAAGCCGCGTTCGGCGGGCAGTCCGCCCGGGCCGGGGTTGGCGGTGAGCAGCGTCGTGGAGATCGCGCTCGCGCAGGACATGCCCACGGTGCGGGCGATCGTGTTGATGCCGGTGGCGATGCCGGTCTGCTCGACGGGGACGGCGCCGACGATCAGGTTGGCCATCGCCGACATGGCGAGTCCGATGCCGATGCCGAAGACGAACATCGCGACCAGGATGTGCCAACCGCTGGTGTGCAGGAGCGCCAGGAAGATGAAGCCCGCGGCCATCAGCACACAGCCGGCGACCATGGCCATCTTCGAGCCGAATCGTTTGTCGATCACGCCCGCCATCGGGCCGATCAGCAACATCGCGAACGCCTGCGGGAGCACGTACAGGCCGGACACGGTCACCGTGGTGCCGAAGCCGTAGCCGGTGCTCTCGGGCATCTGCAGAAAGCGCGGGACGAGCAGCATGCCCGCCATCATCGAGAAGCCGACGAGCAGGCCGCCGAGGTTGGTCGCCCACACTCCGCGCAGTCGCATCACCCGCATGTCCACGAGCGGTTCGTCCGTGCGCGACTCGGCGAACACCCACAGTCCGAGGAAGACGAAGCCGGCCACGAACAGGCCGACGGTGTTCGTCGAGCCCCAGCCCCAGGACTCGCCCTTGCTCAGCGCCAGCATCACGCCGACCAGGCCGAGCGACAACAGCGCGCCGCCGAGCCAGTGGATCCTTGTCTTGACCCGGACCGGCGAGTCGGGGATCAAAAACCACGACGCGATCGCGGTGATCAGGCAGGTCACCATCGGGATCCAGAACAGCCAGTGGTAGGACAGGTGGTCCATGATCGGGCCGGTGACCACGATGCCTATGCCGCCGCCGATGCCCATGATCGCGGACATCAGGCCGATCGCACCGGCCCGGCGCTCCGGCGGGAACTCGTCGCGCACGATGCCGAAGGAGAGCGGGAAGACCGCGCCGCCGAAGCCCTGGATCACCCGACCGATGATCATCAGTCCGACCGAGTCGGCGAGCGCACACACCAGCGAGCCGAATGCGAGCATGCCGATGGTGAACACGAACAGGCGCTTCTTGCCGTACATGTCGCCCAGGCGCCCGAGGATCGGCGTGGTCACCGAGGCGCACAGCAGGTAGCCGGTCATCAGCCACGAGGTGGCGTCGGCGGTCGCACCGATCTCGGTCTGGATCTGCGGGAGGGCCGGCGCCAGCATCGACTGGAGCAGCGAGTAGGTCAGCGCACCCATGATCAGGACGAGCAGGACGAACCCCGTCCGGCTCATGCCCGCGGACGAGGTCTTGCTCGGTGTTTCGGGTGCGACGGGCGGGACAGTGGCGGACGGCGCCTGCTGCGCGCTCTTCAAGGCTGGTTCCTTACATGTACGGGCCACCGACAGGAACACACGGCGCCCCGCGACAGGGTTTTTGGTTGGGTGTATCAACCGACTTTATGCGCCCCCGGGACAGCTTGATCACCGCCCGACGAGCCCTCGGGGTAAATTCCCCGTAAGAATTTGGTGCACAAGTTCCGGAAATCCCCCCAATATCGGGCAAAACTCGACGTGGGATTCTGTGCCAAGATCGATCTGACGCATCGTCACTTCCTGGGAAGGCAACCCCCGTGGCGGATCGAGAGCCCGAACTGCGCATCACCCACATCTCCGAAACCCCGTGGCACGAGGTCAAGGCCCAGTCACACGGGGGCCGACGCACCTCGGTCTGGGAGAAGTTCCTGGAGTGGTCCCCCGAGCGCATGGTCATCTACGCCCGCTACGACGCGGGAGTCGTGGTCGAACGCCACGGCCACATGTCCGAGCACTACGTCTTCGTGCTCGGCGGCGAGGTCCTGATCGGCGACCGCCCGTGCCCCACCGGCACCCACATCACCCTCGAACAGGGCGCCGCCTTCGGCCCGCTGATCGCCGGCCCCGAGGGCGCCACCCTGTACGAGATCATGTGCGGCGACCCTCGCGCGGTCCCCGCCGACCGCGAGGGCTTCGACCGCCTGTGCGCCGAACGCGACATCACTCCCCTCCCCAACCCCCCGGTCCCCTGGCCCAGTTGGCTCGCCACCCGCACCGACGGCGACCCGGGCGACGTGGACCGGCCCTGACCAACGGTTCACGGGGCCGACCACCGTCCCCGGAGTACGACCCGGGGACGGTGGTCGGCGAGACCAGGCATCAGCGCAGCCTCCTCCTGTTCACCGGAAATCAGGCCACCTGCGACAAGGTGGACCTGTATCCGGGGGCCGCGAGCCGCCTAGCCTCGGGGCATGGACCTGAAACTGGACCCGAATCCGAACCCGAATCCGAACCCGATTCCGAGCCCGGAACCGAACGATTCGCCTTCGTACTGGAGTGCGGAGGCCGGCTGGCTCAACACCGCAAGCAGCGGTCTGCCGCCCGACGCCGCCCTGGCGGCGCTGACCCGGGCCCAGGAGACCTGGCATCGCGGGCGTACCGACATGGACGGCTTCCACGCGGCCGGCGAACGGGCACGCGCGACCTTCGGGCGGATCGTCGGCGCGCCGGCCGAGACGATCATGGCGGGCAACACCACCTCCGGGCTGCTCGCACCGTTCGCCGCCGGGCTGCCGGCCGGCGGGCGACTCGTGGTGCCGGAGGTCGAGTTCACCTCGAATCTGTTTCCCTGGCTGGTCCAAGAGGCCCGCGGCGTCGAGGTGGTCACGGTGCCGGCCGCCGAACTGGTCGAGGCGATCGACGAGCGCACCACGGCCGTCGCGTTCAGCCTGGTCCAGTCCGCCGACGGGTCGATCGCCGCCGAGGCGGACATC
Organism: Embleya sp. L77; assembly: GCF_055557415.1. NCBI lineage: Bacteria > Bacillati > Actinomycetota > Actinomycetes > Kitasatosporales > Streptomycetaceae > Embleya > Embleya sp. L77. Next base: position 6,486,746 of record NZ_CM145709.1, on the reverse strand, counting down.
GTCGCGGCGGCCCGCGCGTACGGCGCGAGCGTGTACGTGGACGGCACCCAGGCGTGCGGATGGCTGCCGGTGGACGCGACCCGGTACGACCTGTTCGTGGTCAGCGCCTACAAGTGGCTGATGGCCCCGCGCGGCGCGGCCTACGGCTACGTCTCCCCGGAACTGGCCGCCCGCACCCTCCCGCACGCCGCCAACTGGTACGCCGGAGCGCCCGACGTCGACCCCTACTACGGCCCGCCGCTGCGCCTGACCGACACCGCACGCCGGTTCGACACCTCGCCGTCGTGGTTCTGCCAGGTGGGTGCCGATCCCGCGCTCGCACTGGTCGAGCGGATCGGCGTCGAGCACATCCGCGCCCACGACGTCGCCCTGGCCAACCGCTTCCTGACCGCTCTGGGCCTGCCTCCCGGCGACAGCGCGATCGTCGCGATCGACCTCCCCGACGCCCAGGCCCGCCTGGAGGCCGCCGACATCCGCGTCTCCGCCCGCGCGGGCCGCACCCGGCTCGCCTTCCACGTGTACAACACCGAAGCCGAAGTCGACGCAGCCGTGGCCGCACTCACGTCCTGACCGGCACGGCCCCGACCAACGACGGCCATACCGAGCCCGCCGGTCCGCCGAGCGCGGCCGGACACCGAGCGGACCGGCGGCGCGAACCGAAAGCGGGCAAGCCCGGACACCGGGCGAGCGAGACGCCGGGCGGGCAAAAACCGGACGCCGGGCGGCCGAGCAAGGCGCCGGACAAGCAGGACCGGACGCCGGGCGACCGGGATGTGGGCAAGCAAACCGGCACACCGGCAAGCAAGGCCGGACGCCCGTCCAGCGGCCGGGGCGCCGGACGAGCCCACGCCACCCCCGGCGCCCGGCCGCGCGTGCCTCAGAGGAGCACCGAAGCCAACGACCGCCAATCCGCCATCGGCGCCTCGGTCATCGTCTCGCCGAGCACCTGGACGCAGACGTGGTCGGCACCGGCGGCGAAGTGCGCGTCCACGCCCGCGCGGATCGCCGATTCGTCCCCCGAGACCACCAGTCGGTCGACCAGGCGTTCACTGCCGCCGTCGGCGAAGTCGTCCTCGGTCAGGCCCAGACGCAGCAGGTTGCGGCGATAGTTGGGCAGTCCGAGGTAGATCCGCAGGTGCTCCCGGGCGCGCCGCAACACCGTCTCCCGGTCCGTCGCGACGACCACGGCCTGCTCCACCGCGAGCAGCGGATCCGAGCCCAGCGCCGCCCGCGCCTCGGCGGTGTGCTCGGGGGTGACCAGATAGGTGTGCGCGCCCTCGGCCCGCTCCCGGGCGAGATCCAGCATCCGCGGGCCGAGCGCCGCGAGCACGCGCGGCGGGCGCGGGTTGTCGCCGCCGGCCGCGAAGTACAGCGCGGAGTCCATCGCGTCCAGGTACTCCCGCATCAGCGCGAGCGGCTTCTCGTACCGGCGCCCGCCCGGCCGCAGCCCCTCGACCAGCCCGCCGTGGCTGATTCCCAGTCCGGTCAGGAAGCGTCCCGGGTATGCCTCGTGCACCGTGCGCGACGCCGCGTTGGCGGCCATCGCGTCCCGCGCCCACACGTTGGCGATTCCCGTCGCCGCGGCGATGCGCGGTGCGGCGCCCAGCACCAGGAGCGCCTGGGTGAACGCCTCGCGGCCCACCGTCTCGCCCCACCACAGTGCGCCGTAGCCGAGTTCGTCCAGTTCCGCCACGGTCTCGCGCAGCCGCGGCACGGGCAGGAAGTCGAGCGCGGCGGTCCACAGCCCGATCCGGCCCACGTCCGGAAGAAGTCCCTTCCCGGGCGACCGAGGCTCGGTCGATGTCGAAGTCGGTGCCGGTTCCGCTGCCGGTGTGGGTGTCGGTCCCGATGCCGGTGTCGGTGTGGTCATGGCGCGCTCCCGAGATTCTGTAACGCCGTAACAGAGAGATTCTCCCGCACCATACCCGGCGACATGGGCCACCCTTGGTTCCGAGGGAACCATCGACGCGGAATCATGGTCTGGTCACACGAACCATGTGCCAACCGCACCCATGCCGTTGCCGGATCCGTCGGAGACCTCGTGCAGAGTCCGCTGTTCAACCACACGGTGAGCCAGTCCGCAGAGCGCTACAGCCTGCAGAACGCGCACATGCTCCGGGTACTGCTGGCCCCGGAGGTGGGCACCGAGGTACTCGCCCGCAAGGGCGCGATGGTGGCGTACCAGGGAAACGTTCAGTTCGAGGGGGCGTTCCAGACCGCCGCCGAGATCCGCACCGGCGCGCTGACCGGCGACATGCTGGACCTGATGCGCTGCCACGGACACGGCACGGTCTACCTGGCCAACCAGGCGCAGAGCATCCACATCCTGAATCTGCACAACGAGTCGCTGATCGTCGAGGACGAGAACGTCCTGGCCCTGGACAACACGCTGAACTGGAGCGTCGTCCAGATCGACGCGGGCTACAACGTGGGCGGCATGGGCGCCTATTCGATGCAGATCGGCGGCACCGGAAAGATCGTGATCACCACGTCCGGCGCACCGCTGGTACTGCGCGCCGGCAACGATCGCGAGGTGTTCGCGGACGCCGACGCGGTGATCGCCTGGACCGCCGGCCTACAGACCAGCCTCCAGGCGCAGACCACGTCGTCGCGGATCTGGCGGCGTCGCCGCCAGACCGGCGAGGGTTGGACGATGGCCTTCATCGGCGAGGGCTACGTGGTGGTCCAGCCGAGCGAGATCCTGCCCCCGAACGTGACCGCGATGGACGGAAACCGCTTCGTCGGCATGGGTCGGGACGGATTCCAGAACAACACGTGGGGCGGCCCCGGCGGCCCGCACGGCGCCCCGCCCGCGCCGCCGCCCGGTCCCGGCCCGTACGGCGGTCCCGGGCCCTACCCCCCGGGTCAACCGGGTCCGTACGGGCCGCCCGGCCCACAGGGCCCCTACGGTCCGCCCGGGCCGTACGGACCCCCGCGCTGAGCCCACCCCGAGCCCGCGGTCGGCCACCTCACCCACGGGCGGCCGACCCGCCCTACGCCTCCCGCGGTCGAGGCGCCCGCGCCAACTGCCGGGACTGCGCCACCAGGCGGTCCGCCGAGTCCCACACCTCGCCGTCCTCCTCCAGGTAGCCGCCGGCCAGATTGCGCGTGGTCAGCGACACCCGCAGCCACCCCGGCACCGGCCGGGCCCGCACATGCACGGTCAGCTCCACGGTCGGCACCCAGCCACGCAGGCCCAGGTCGAATGCCGTCGGCGGAAGCGCGTCGACCGCCAGCAGCAGCGCGATCGGATCCGGCTCGCGGCCGTCCGCAAGCCGCCACCAGGCGCGCATCTCGCCGCGTCCGGACGGCTTCCCGGCGAGCCAGCCGGCCGTCGCCGGGTCGAGCAGTTGCTCGGTGCGGTCCATGAACGTGGTGCGCCGAAACGGCGCCACGTCGGCAAAACTCGCGGCGCACTCCTCGGGCGAGGGCAGTTGCGGCGGCCGGGCGTCGGTCCGCACCTGCGGGTCCAACCCGGCCAGGTCGCCGTAGGAGGCGGTCACGTGCACCCGGGTCTCGCCGTCCTGCACGATCCGGGCGGTGCCGGTGCTGAGCGTGCGCCCCGCGCGCAGTATTTCCGTACGCACCTCGGCGGGTCCCGGGTGCGACGTGGTCAGGTAGTGCGCGGTGATCGTGAACGGGTCCGGGTGCGGTAGGGCGGCACCGAGCGCGCGGCCGGCGAGGGCGAGCAGGTACCCGCCGTTGAGGCCCATGCCGAACGCCCAGTCCGGGGAGAGTGTGGTGTCGTAGGTGCCCGGTGCATCCGGACGCGGGACGCACGTGGTGTCCCGATCCAGTTCGTGGCGCGGCACGGCGGCCGGCCCGGTCTCGGCGGATGCCTGGTCGGTCATGGTGACGACTCCACGGATGCTCGGCTGACGAACAATCAGCTTGGCACAGTCATGGATCCGGGCCGCCGCCGCATCCTCACGACCGGCGGCCCGACGTCGCCCCGGCCCGCACTCACAGATACGAGCCGTCGTCCTCCCCGCCCGGGAGCCCGGGCGGCCCCACCTCGGCGTTGTTGCGCAACATCAGGGTCAACCGGATGCCGCCCCACAACCCTTCCAACCAGCCGATCAGCTGGGCGTGCACTATCCGCAGTTCCGCCACGCTCGGCGCACCGCCGTCGGCGAAGGGGCGGGTGAGCCGCTCCAGCTCCTCGTACAGGTCGGGCGCGAGCGAGCGCCGCAGTTCGGGCAGCGAGCGCTCGTAGACGGTGCGCACGCGGTCCCGGCCGGACTCGTCCAACGGCGCGTCGCGCAGTTCCTCCAGCAGGTGGCGAATCATCTCGGCGACCCTCATCACGCGGTCGGGTGCCGGGACCAATTCGCCGAGCGGGCGCTGGTCGTCCCCGTCGTGGGTGGTGGTGACAACAATCGGATCAGCCATGCGCCGCGCCTACCCTGCGCCCAGGCCGGAAAACCGTGGGCGGGTTCAGCCCCGGACCCGCGAGGCGGGCGGAGCGGGCGGTCCGGACGGTCCCGGATCACACCCGCGCACCGGTCGAGCGTGCTCGTCGGGCAGCGGATGTGCGCGCGCCTCGTCGTCCTCGATCGACGGCTCGGGCCCCGGTCGATTGCTCTCGGGCAGCGACGCGACCGCCGCCGGCTCACCCGCGGGCACCGGCACCCCGGCCGCCTGCATGTCGGCGCTCCGCTCCACCCGAGCCCGCGCCTTGGCGCCCCGAAGCACCACGATCACGCACGCGAGGAACGCCAGGTATGCGACCACCCCCACCGCCAACCAGGTCCACACAGCCCTCTCCCCACGCCGTTCGATCACCAAGAGCCATCGACCGAAATCTACCCGTGAGCGACCTTCGCCCAACGCGTCTCATGCGTCCGCCTCGTGCGGGTTCCGTGGAGATCCTGCGCAGGACCGCCGCGAAGGGGCCTCCCGATCGCCCGAACCGATCGACGACCACACGCCCCGAAGGACTCGTCACATCGAACGCCTCGACATCCCGCGCCTCGATCCGAGCGTCGGCGCGAACGTCGACCACCACAGCCGAGCCGTCCTCGCGACGCACGAAGTAGTCAGGGGCGTGCCGACGCTCCCGCTCACCGTCGTGCCAGTACATCCGGAACCGCTGCGAGGCGATCCCCACCACCTGCGGATCGAAGACCAACAGGATCAGGCGATCCCGCTCCGACCAGCACTCGAAGCCGACGTGCCGCCCACGGACACCCGGCTGAGCGGACCGCAATCACATGCTTGCGAAAGAAGCACTCCCGATATATCGTTGAGCCATCGCGAACGATCGCGATACGCACACTGGCCCACCGGAAGATCACCCGGAAGGCCGTACCCGAGATCGGCGGCTCGACGAGTCGCCTCTGCACAAGGAGAAAACTCATGCACCGCAGCAAAGGACGCCCCCTGTGGGGCGCAGAAGGACAGAACCGCCCGGCCTTCGGACCGTGGGGGCCGCCCGGCCCCGGCCCGTGGGGACGCGGGCACGGCCACGGTGGCCGTGGCGGACCGGAGGGGCGCGGTCGAGGCCGTGGGCGCGGTCGCGCCCGCCGCGGCGACGTGCGCGCATCGATCCTGTCCCTGCTCACCGAACGGCCGATGCACGGCTACGAAATGATCCAGGAGATCGGCGAACGCACCGGCGGGGTGTGGAAGCCCAGCCCCGGTTCGGTCTACCCGACCCTCCAGCTCCTGGAGGACGAGGGCGTGATCGAGGGTGTCGAGGGCAGCGGCCGCAAGCTGTTCACCCTCACCGACGCCGGCCGCGAGGAGGCCGCCGCGCTCCCCGAGGGCACCAAGCCCTGGGACGAGGCCAGCCAGGGCGTCGACTTCGAGGCGGTCCACGACCTGCGCTCGGCGATGCACGGCATCGGCGACGCACTGCGCCAGTTGATGATGAACGGCACCGAGGCGCAGCGGGCCAAGGCCCTGGAGGTCGTCACCGACACGCGCAAGCGGCTCTACCTGATCCTGGCGGAAGCCGACTGATGTGGGTCGCCCGGATCACCGATCACCGGCTGCGGCTCGGCCGGCCCGTGCCGCCGACGCACCAGCCGGTTCCGCGCAGGGCGTCCCGGTAGTCGAACCCGACTGCCGGGGCGCCCTCCGCTCCGCCGTTCGAATCCGACCGTCGGGGTCTCCCCCGACCACCGGATCGCATGCCGACCGTCCTCAGCGGGTCGAATCCCGGCCGTCCACGACGGCGCGGAGCAGGTCGAGTTCGGACACCGAGCCGGGTTCGCCGCCGGTCGCGACCAATCGGTTCGCCGCACGCTGCAACTCGGCGTTGACCGGGGTCGGCACGCCGTGCAGCCGGCCGATCCGGACGATCTCGCCGTTGAGATAGTCCGTCTCGATGCCGCCGGTACGGCGGTACAGGCTCTGCCAGGACGAGCCGCCGGGGCGCCGCTCGCCGCCCACCGGGCGCACCTGCACGAGCGGGCTCACCGGCGCGAACTCGGCGTGGATGCCGGCCGAGAAGAGCACCGTGCGGGCCTCGTCCATGGCCAGTCGGTCCAGATTCCCGCCGCGCGCGCTCGGGCCGCACAGGGCCTCGACCGCGTTGCCCAGGTTGGTCACCAGCTTGCCGTACTTGTACGCGGTGATGTCCTCGAACACGTCGGAGCCGTAGCCGGCGCCCGACAAGACACGTGACACCTGGGCCGCGAACGCGTCCCGACCGCGCGGGTGGCGGCCGATGTCGAGGACTCCGGTCACCGGCGACGAGTAGGCGTGCACGATGCCGGGTTCGAGGAAGGCGGTCGGGCACGCGACCAGGACGCCGTACACGTTCGCGAACAGGCGCAGCGCGGTGTCCTCGTTGGCCACGCCGTTTTGCGCACACAGGATCGGCACCCGCGAAGGGGCGTAACGGGCCAGCTCGCGCAGGGCGCCTGCGGTGTCCTGGGACTTCACGCACAGCACCACCGCATCGACGTCGGCCCAGTCCACGAGCGGGTCCAGCGTCGCGATGTCGGTCACCGCGTCGAGACGCACGACGTCCTCGCCGTCCGGGAACCGGACCCGCAGCCCGTGCGCACGGATGGCGTCGACGTGGGCGCGCCGGCCCACCAGGTGCACCCCGTGCCCCGACTGCGCGAGGCGAGCACCGAGGACGCTGCCGATTGCCCCGGCCCCCAGGACTACAAATCGCATGGCCGATCCCTCCCCGACGCGAGAGGCCATCCAAACACGTCCCGGCACCGCCGTGGGGCGCACGCGGCCGGCGGTTTCCGGCCGGCACCCGGCACGCGTGCGCGCGTGCCGGGTGGGCCTGCGCGCCGCGTGCGTGCGCACGTGTGCCGAACGGCGCCGCGCGGGCCCGGCCCGTCGCGTCAGCGGCTCGTCGGGCCGCCGCCCGTGCCGAGCAGCGCCTCGCTCAGGTCGACGCCCAGGCCGGTACGTACCCGCCGCCCCGGTGCCCCGGACCGGAGCCGCCGGACGGCGCCGGTGCGCGTCGCGCCGCGGGGACGTGCCGGATCGAGGTGTGCGGCTCGCCGTCCACGACGGTGCGCCCGCCGCGCGGTTCGAAGCCGCGACGGGTGAACCAGTCGGCGCTGCGCGCGTACACGTCGGAGATCACCGGGCGCGGGCCCGCCAGGACCAGGGCGTGCCGGACCAGGACGGTGGCGTGCCCCTGCCGTCGGTGCGACAACAACGTGCACACGCGGCCCATCCGCAACAGGCCGTCCCCCTCCTCGGTCAGCCGCAGCGTGGACACCGCCACGCCGTCCTGTTCCGCCCACAGGTGCGCGGTTCCGGGCTCGATGTCACGCCCGTCGGGATCGAGCCAGGGCTGTCGACGTGCGACCACGAATACCCGGCTGCGCAGCGTCAGCAGCCGGTACAGACTCGCGGCGTCGATTTCGCCCGCAGTTCCGTAGAAGTACGACACGTCCATATGCGGCAGGGTGGCACCGCGAACGCGCCCTCGGGTGATTTGGATCTGCCACGCGGGCAACGCGCGGATGAACTCTTGTCGTCCAACCGGAGGCGTCACGAGCGGGTGCCGGCTCGGTCCCGGGCGGGTACCGGGTGATCCACGTGGCAAATATCCCACTGCGTGCCGGACCCCGGGCGTGGAAGACTCGCAGCGTCGCCCGCGCACACCGTGCACCCGAGGATCGCGCGGGCGATTGCCCTGCGAGGAGGAGATATCCAGGTGAGCGTCGAAGAGTTGTCGCAGTCACAACATCGTCCGTTGCCCGAGGTGCGCCAGTCGGGGAAGCTCGCGGACGTCTGTTACGACATCCGCGGCCCGGTCCTCGACGAGGCGAAACGCCTGGAGGACGAGGGTCACCGGATCCTCAAGCTGAACATCGGCAACCCGGCGCCGTTCGGCTTCGAGGCACCCGACGAGATCCTGCACGACATGATCCGCAACCTGCCGGCCGCGCAGGGCTACTCGGACTCCAAGGGCGTGCTGTCCGCCCGCAGGGCGGTGGTGCAGCACTACCAGACGCGCGGCATCGAGGGCGTCGACGTCGACGACGTCTACCTGGGCAACGGCGTGTCCGAGCTGATCGTGATGGCTCTGCAGGCGCTGTTGAACAACGGCGACGAGGTGCTCGTGCCGATGCCGGACTACCCGCTGTGGACGGCCGCGGTGAGCCTGTCCGGCGGTACCCCGGTGCACTACCTGTGCGACGAGGGCGCGGAGTGGTATCCCGACCTCGACGACATCGCGGCCAAGATCACCGACCGCACCCGCGCGATCGTGGTGATCAATCCGAACAACCCGACCGGCTCGGTCTACCCGCAGCCGATCCTGGAAGGCATCGTCGAGCTCGCCCGTCGGCACGGGCTCCTCCTCCTCGCCGACGAGATCTACGACAAGATCCTCTACGACGACGCCGTGCACATCCCGCTCGCCTCGCTCGCGCCGGATCTGCTGTGCCTGACCTTCAACGGCCTGTCCAAGGCATACCGGGTGGCCGGGTTCCGCTCCGGGTGGCTGCTGCTGTCCGGTCCCAAGCGGCACGCGGCCAACTACATCGAGGGCCTGAACATCCTGGCCAACATGCGCCTGTGCGCGAACGTGCCCTCGCAGCACGCGATCGCCACCGCGCTGGGCGGCTACCAGAGCATCAACGACCTGATCCTGCCCGGCGGCCGGCTGCACGCCCAGCGCGACGCCGCGTACCAGGCGCTGACCTCGATCCCGGGGGTGACCTGCGTCAAGCCCAAGGGTGCGCTGTACGCGTTCCCGCGGATCGACCCGGACGTGTGCAAGATCGTCGACGACGAGAAGTTCGTCTTCGACCTGCTCCAGAGCCAGCGGATCCTGGTCGTGCAGGGCACCGGATTCAACTGGCACCAGCCGGACCACTTCCGCGTCGTGACCCTCCCCCAGGTCGACGACCTGACCGACGCGATCACCCGGATCGGCGACTTCATCGGCTCCTACGGCCAGTGAGCCGGTGATACCGCGCGGAGCCCGGCGTCGGATCGGCGCCGGGCTCCGCCCGCTCAGCCCAGGAGCGGACGCACGACCAGTTTCTTCACCCGCGGCACGACCAGCTCGCCGAACGCGGCGGTCTGCTCCAGGTACTGCGCCCGCGACGTGGCCGGCAGCGTCAGCGTCACCCCGGTCACCCCGGCCTCGGCCTGCTCGGTCAGGTCGGCGACGATCGCCTCGTGGTCGATGCCGTCGCCGTCGAACATGCTCATCCCGCGCGGCATGAAGGTGACGTCGATCGGATCGGTACGGCCCACCGAGGCCGCGTACTCGCGGGCGTAGTCCAGCCGCGCCGCCAGGTCGGCGAGCGTCTCCAGGCCCGGGGTCTTGAGGTACTTGGACGCGCCCGCCGGGGCCGGCATCGGCAGCCAGCCGTCGCACAGGTCCACCACTCGCCGGATCGCCCGCTTGCTGTTGCCGCCCACCCAGATCGGGATCCGCGGCTGTGCCGGCCGCGGGCGCATGGTGTTGCCGCCCACGCTCTCCCCGGTCCACGCCGCGCGCATCGCCCGCAGCGCGTCGTCCAGCACGTCGTTGCGGTTCGCGTAGTCGGCGCCCAGCGCGGCGAACTCGGGCTCCAGGTAGCCCGCGCCCACGCCCAGGATCACCCGACCGCCGGACAGCGCGTCCAGCGAGGAGATCATCTTCGCGGACAGGTACGGATTGCGGTACGCCGGTACGAACAGGTTGGTGTGCAGCCGCAGCCGAGTGGTGGCCGCCGCCGCGAAGGACAGCGTGACCATCGGGTCGAGCGTGTGGTGACCGCCGTGGGCGAGCCACTGGTCGCCGGGGAACGGATGGTCGGTGGTGAAGACCGCGTCGAACCCGGCGGACTCGGCCGCGCGGGACATCTCCATCACGGCCTCGGCGCTGATCAGATCGGCGCCGGCCTCGACCAGGTGCGTGGGCAGTCCGAGCGAAAGGAACATGGCGGCAACGTAGCAGCGACCTGACGCATCGTCAGTAACCGCTGCCACAACGGTCATCCGTCGTAGGTGGTGGTCGGCGGCTTGGCCGGCCCGAGCGCGGCGCGCAGCCACTTGTCGTACAGCCCCTGCCACCGGTTGCTGCTCTTCAACTGCTCCAGCACGCCGTTGAGGAAGCGCACGAAGTCGGTCTGCCCCTTGGGCACCGCGATGCCCTTGACCTCCTCCACGGCGGTCGGCCCGACCACCTCCAGCCGCGGGTCCTGCTCCCGCAGGCTCTCCAGGAGCGACGCGTTGGTGTACACCGCGGCCACCCGGCCCTCCTGGAGGGCGACCAGGCAGTCGGTGCGGTCCGCGACCGCGTACACCCGGGCCTTGGACTCGGCCACCCGGCGCTCGGGCGTGGTGTTCGAGGACACGCACACGTACTGTCCGGCCAGATCGGCCAGGCTCGCCACCTTCGTCTTCTTGGGCACCAGGAAGCGCAGCGCGTCCTCCAGGTACGCGGCGGAGAACTCCACCTGCTGCATACGCTCGCAGGTTATGGTCATCGCGTCCACGACCATGTCCACCTCGCCGTTGACCAGGACGTCGATCCGGCGACCGGGCGGGATGGTCTTGAACTGGACCCGGTCCGCGTCGCCGAAGATCGCCCGGGCCACCTCCCGGGCCAGGTCGATGTCGAAGCCTTCGAGTTCCTCTTTGTCCAGGCTGCGCGCGGAGAACATCCGGGTGTTCTGGTCGACACCGACCACCAGCCGCCCCCGGTCCTGGATCGCCCGCATCGTCGAACCGGCCGGCATCGCGCCCGCCCGGGCCGAGGTGGTCGGGGTCAGACTCCGACTCGGGTCGCACGCCGGCGCCGGCGCCGGGGGTGCGAGCACCGGATCGGGCTTACCGACCTCGATCGGGGTGAACCGGGCCGACGGCTCGGACCGCGCGTCGGCGCCGCCCGACCCGCCCGTCCCGCACGCGGTCGTCAGGAGCACGAGTGTCAGGGCCGCCACTCGACGTGACGCTGCATCAAATCTTATGGGCCACACGGGATGCAGCATCGCAGGTGAGGGTTCGACAGGAACGAGGGCGTTCCCTCATCCCGACGCGCCGACCCGCCGACGATCGTCCGGGGCCGCGGGACGGATAGCGTGACCGCAGTGCGATCGCCCGCGACGCGCCCGTCGGGTGAGGGTTCGACAGGAACGAGGGCGTTCCCTCATCCCGACGCGCCGACCCGCCGACGATCGTCCGGGGCCGCGGGACGGATAGCGTGACCGCAGTGCGATCGCCCGCGACGCGCCCGTCGACGGAAGGACAACCACCCATGAGTCCCCAGACATTCGCCGAGCTCACCGGTCCTGCGGCAACGACCTTCGACGAGGTGCTGCGCCGCAACCCCGGCGAGCCCGAGTTCCACCAGGCGGTGCACGAGGTGTTGGAAAGCCTCGCCACTGCGCTGATCAGGCGACCCGAACTCGCCGACGCGGCACTGCTGGAGCGGCTCGTGGAGCCCGAACGCCAGGTGCTGTTCCGGGTGCCGTGGACCGACGACTCCGGTCGAGTCCGGGTCAACCGCGGCTTCCGGGTCGAGTTCAACGGCGCGCTCGGTCCGTACAAGGGCGGACTGCGCTTCCATCCCTCGGTCAACCTGAGCGTGGTCAAGTTCCTCGGCTTCGAACAGATCTTCAAGAACGCCCTGACCGGGCTGGGCATCGGCGGCGGGAAGGGCGGGTCGGACTTCGACCCGAAGGGTCGCTCGGACGCCGAGGTGATGCGCTTTTGTCAATCGTTCATGACCGAGCTGTACCGGCACCTGGGCGAGCACACCGACGTGCCGGCGGGCGACATCGGCGTCGGCGGGCGGGAGATCGGCTATCTGTTCGGCCAGTACCGCCGGATCACCAACCGGTACGAGTCCGGCGTGCTCACCGGCAAGGGGCTGGGCTGGGGCGGTTCGCAGGTGCGCACCGAGGCCACCGGCTACGGCTGTGTGTACTTCCTGGCCGAGATGTTGCGGGTGCGCGGTGACGACCTGATGGATCGCCGGGCGGTGGTCTCCGGTTCGGGCAACGTGTCGATCTTCGCCATCGAGAAGGCCCGCGAACTCGGCGCCAAGGTCGTGGCGGCGTCCGACTCGGCCGGCTACATCGTCGACGACAAGGGCATCGACCTGGATCTGCTCAAGGAGATCAAGCTGGAGCGGCGCGGACGGATCGCGGAGTACGCGGACCGTGTGCCGCACGCGCGCTACGTGTCGGGCGGCTCGGTCTGGGAGGTCCCGTGCGATGTCGCGCTGCCTTGCGCAACGCAGAACGAGCTGTCCGGTGCGGCTGCCGCGCACCTGGTCAAGCACGGTCTGATGGCGGTCGCGGAGGGCGCCAACATGCCGTGCACCCCGGACGCGGTGCACGTCTTCCGCGCGGCGGACGTGCCGTTCGCACCGGGCAAGGCGGCGAACGCGGGTGGTGTGGCCACCTCGGCCCTGGAGATGGCGCAGAACGCGGCCCGCACGTCGTGGAGCTTCGCCGACACCGACGCCCGACTGGGTGCGATCATGCGCGACATCCACGCCACGTGCCTGGAAACGGCCGCCGAGCACGGCCACGAGGGCGACTACGTATTGGGCGCCAACGTCGCCGGCTTCCTGCGCGTCGCCGAGGCGATGACCGCGTTCGGCGTGGTGTGACCGGGTAGTCCCGTCCCGGTGCCGCGCGGCACCGGCGGCGCAGCCGTCGACCGACCGGTCAGCGCCGCCGGTCGGGCGACGGTGCCCGGTCCACCGTCCGGCGGAACACCTGTCGCGAACCGCCTTCCGGGCCACGCTCGGCCGGCTCCGCGGCGACGAAGCCGAGCGACGCGTAGAACGCCCGGGAGCCGCCCTCGATCGCGCCCGGGTGGTCCGCCCCGAAGGTGATCAACTCGATGGTGCCCGGCCCGCGCACGTACCGACGCGTCGCCTCCGCCATCAGCGCCCGGCCCACGCCGCGGCCCCGGGCGGCCTCGGACACCACCAGCCAGTGCACGTGGTGCACCGGCGGTTCGGTGCCGAACAGCAGGCCGCCGAGCAGCCCGGGCCCCGAGTCCCGCGGGACCACGAGTGCCAGGCCGGCGCCGATGTGCTCGTCCAGCGCGGTGTGGAATCCGGACTCCTCCACCATCGGTCCGAACCAGTGCTCCACCTCGGCGGCCAGGGCCAGAAGTCCGGGCCGGTCCACCGCCTGCGCGAGTCTGACGATCATCGGACCAGTCTGGCAGGACCGATCGGGCGCCCGGGCGGATCGGGCCGCGCCGCGGCTCGGGTCGCGGTCCGGGATGGCGGCCTCGGGTCGCGGCTCGGGGCTCGGCCCCCGTGGCTCGCGTTCGCGGCTCGGGGCGTGAGACTCGTGGCTCGCGTTCGCGGCTTGGGCTCGCTGCTCGCCGGCGAATGAAAATCGTTGGCCCCGTCGCCGCGCCCGCTGTTACGTTCGCCCGGTCACGTCCGCGCAGCGCGGACGTCCACCCTCATCGGAAATCAGGTGTTGATGCCCCTGTCCGCGCCGAGCGCGCCTCACCAGACCGTGGCCGGATCCGGCGTCGGGGATCCCCCCGACCGCCGCTGATCCTCCCGGTGGCCGCGCCGGCCCGTCCGCGTTCGCCGCGGCGGGTCGAGCCGACGGCCCCTCCCGAGAGCGCTCGGCGCTTCCTTGCTGTCTTCGCTTCCGCCTCCGGCAAGGAGATTTCCGAGTGTCCACCGGCAGCCACAACTCCGGTAAACAACACACCGTCCCACCGCGCACCGACACCTTCGACTGTGTCCGCTGCGGGCTCACCGTGACCACCGTCGATCCGGCCGGCGGCCGGCGCAACCACTGCCCGAGCTGCCTGCACTCCCGGCACGTCCTCGACCGGGTCGAGGGCGGACCGTCCGAGTGCGCGGCGCGGATGTCGCCGATCTCGATCGCGGTGCTGCGCAGCGGCGACTGGATGATCGTGCATCGATGCATCCGGTGTGACGAACTGACCTCGAATGCCATCGCTCCGGACGACAACCAGCTCATCCTGATTCGGATGGCCGTCCGGCCGCTGGCCCAACCCCCGTTCCCGCTCGAAGTGTTCGGGGAGTGGTGACGGTGGCCCGACGCAAACCGGCCGACCGGCGCCCGCAGCGGTACAAGGACGTCACTCACGGACGGACCGGGCGCGGCGACGCCTTCCGCTGCGTCGGTTGTCGGCTCGACGTGCCGTTGCTCGCGCCCGGTACGGCACACCGCAACCACTGTCCGCACTGCCTCACCAGCCTGCACCTCGATCGCCGCGTCCCGGGCGATCGGGCGGCCGACTGTCGGGGCCGAATGACCGTGCTGAGCATGTCGGTTCGGGCGGACGGCGAATGGCAGCTGATCCATCAGTGCCAGTCCTGCGGGGCACTGGGCGCGAACCGGATCGCCGGCGACGACAATCCGCTCGCCCTGATCCGGTTGGCGATGCGCCCGCTGACCGATCCGACCCGCCCGATCCGCGCTCTGCTCACGCTGTAGCGGAGCCCGACCGGGCGACCCGGGAGGCCGGGCGCCCGGGACGGCCCCGGTGATGGACGCGCGGGCGCCGGTCGAGTCGACATCGACTCGACCGGCGCCCGAAGTCGGCTCGGCCACACCGGACGTACCGGGCCGACCGCGGTCATTCCATGCCCGTCCTCCCTGGAGACCAGAAGGGCTTGGTGATCACCGACCGGCGGTCCCAGCCGTGGTCGGCGACGAGCCGGTCGCGGACCAGCTTGACCGTCTTCGCCTCACCCGCCACATAGGCGATGCCCGGCGTCGCCGGCAGCGCCAGCCGGCCGACCGCCTCGGCCAGGGTCGCCGAGGACGCCGCCGACGCGTCGCCGCGAGTCAGCCAGGTGAGCCGCTCGGCGTGCGGCATCGGCAGCCGGTCGGCCTCGGTCGCGGTCTCGATCACCCCGTACACGTTCAGCGCCGGACCCACCGCCGCGATCATCGCGCCCAGCGCCACCGATGCGGTCTCCTCGCCCACGAACACGTGGTAGGGCGCATCCGGACGCAGCACGAAGCCGCCCTCGGGTCGGCCGAACCGGACCCGGTCGCCGGGTCGCGCCGCCCGACCCCACGCGGCTCCCGGCCCCGGGCCACCGTCGTGGTCCAGCACGCACAGGTCCAGCGTCCCGGCCGCCGGGTCGTGCTCCCACACCGAGTAGGTGCGCAGCAGGTTGCCCGGGCCCTGGCGCCAACCCGCGATCGAGAGCATGTCGTTGACGTGCACCCGGACCTGTTGCCCGGGTCGGCAGGCCAGTTCGCGCAGCGAGGCGTCGCCGATCCGGATCCGCCGCATCCGGGCCGCGATCGGCTCGGTCTCCACGATCGTGCCGGTCAGGAACACCCGGTCGAGCAGCCTGCCCACCGGCCCACGTCGGCGACTCGTGGCCCCATTCATGCGGCACCGCCCGAGGCGATCGGAGCGGCCGAGGCGTGCGCGCGATCCCGGTAGCCCATCGCGACCACCGCCGTGATCGCCAGCAGCAGGCCGCTGACGACCAGGAAGCCGACCGACATCGCGTCGGTGAACGAGTCCACGACGCGGGCGTGTTCCGCGCCCTCTGTCCGGGCCAGTTCCACGGCCGGCTGACCGGAGAACCGGGCGGCCAGGACGGTGCCGAACACGGCGACTCCCAACGCGGCACCGACCTCGCGGGCAGCGGTGTTCAGCCCCGAGCCCAACCCCGCCTGATGGGCCGGGAGTTCGGAGACCACCCCGAAGGACAGCGCGGGCGCGCACAGACCGGTGCCCGCCGACAGGATCAACAGGAACCCGGCGTACACCGCGTACGGCGTGTGTGCGTCCACGCTCGCCATGCACAGCAGTCCGATTCCGATCAGACTCAACCCGAACACCACCAACGGCCGGGTTCCGAACCGCTGTTGCGCCTTGACCGCGACCTTGGGCGCGAGCGCCATGCCGACCGTGAGCGGGATGATGGCAAATCCGGCGCGCAGCGCCGAGAAGCCCTTCACGTATTGCAGGTACTGGGCATTGATGAAGAACAGCGCGAACAGCCCGAAGAAGCTCGCACCGATGCCGAGCACGCCGGCCCGGAGCTTGGCGGACTTGAATACCCGCGGGTCGAGCAGCGGGTGCTCGGCGCGCAGCGCGTGCAGCACGAAGCCGGCCAGCAGCAGGCCGCCGAGCCCGAAGCCGCCGATCACGTGGCCGGAGCCCCAACCGAACTCCGGGCCCTCGATGATCCCGTACAACACCGCGACCAGACCGGTGATCAGCAGTGCGGATCCCATCGGGTCGAGCGCCGCCGGGTGCGTGCCGGTACGCGGGGTGACCCGTTGCACGACCGCGGCGAGCACCGCGGCCGAGGGGACCATGATCCAGAACAGGCCCTGCCAGGGCAGGTATTCCTGGACCAGGCCGCCGCCCACGTTGCCGAGCAGACCGCCCAGGCCGACCGCGAGGGTCCAGGACGCCATCGCCTGTGGCCGGCGCTCGGCCGGGAAGACGTGCATCAGGATGGACATGGTCGCGGGCATGATCAGCGCGGCGCCCGCCCCGGAGATACCGCGGCCGGCGATCAGCGTGGCCGAGTTCGTGGCGAGCGCGCTGACCGTGGCGCCGGCGGCGAACACGCCGAGCCCGGCGAGCAGCGCGCCCTTGCGGCCGTAGCGGTCGCCGAGGGCGCCGGCCGGGATGAGCAGTCCGGCGAAGACGATCACGTACGCGTCGACGATCCACAGGATGCTGTCGGCGGACGGGTGCAACCGGGACGCGGCCAGTTGCGGAATGGCCAGGTTGATGGCGGCGACCATGCTCTGCGCGACCAGCACGCAGGCGCACATCGCGAGCAGCACGGCGCGCGATGCGCCGGCACGGTCGGGTTCGGGGCTGTCGGCGCGAGGCGCCGACGTGGCCCGGACAGGCGTGGACATGGGTCCCCCAGGAGGAGCCGACTGACGGAAGAGGAAGGGGTGATGCGGGGAACTGCGTGTCCGGACCTCTTCACCGTAGGGTGAGACGTCGATTGACTCCAGTGCATGTTCTGCATGGAAAGGATGCATGTGACGCAATCGGGGATGGACCTCAATCTGCTCACCGCGCTGGACGCACTCCTGGAGGAGTGCAGCGTCTCCGGCGCGGCGCAGCGCATGCATCTGTCCGAGCCCGCGATGAGCCGTACGCTCGGCCGGATCCGCAAGGCGCTGGGCGACCCGATCCTGGTCCGGGCCGGCCGCTCGATGGTGCCCACTCCGCACGCGCTGGCCATCCGGGCCGAGGTGCGCGTCATCGTGGAACGCGCCCGCACCCTGTTCACCGCCGCCGGCGAGGTGGATCTGCGCACCCTTTCCCGCACCTTCACCGTCCTCGCACACGACGCCTTCACCGCGGCGTGCGCCGAGACGCTGTTCGCGCGTGCGGCGCGGGAGGCGCCGGGGGTGCGGCTGAAGTTCCTCGGGGAGGGCTACGTCGACGCTCCGGCGCTGCGTGAGGGGATCGCCGACCTGGAGGTGGGCGTGATCGACACCGTCTCGCCGGAGGTGCACACCGAGCACCTCTTCGACGACCGCATGGTCGCGTGCGTACGGGTCGGTCACCCGCTGCTGGAGGGGCGTTGCACCCCCGAGCGGTTCGCCGCCGCCGAGCATCTGATCGTCTCGCGCCGGGGCAAGCTGCACGGACCGGTCGACGCCGCGCTCGCCGAACTGGGCCTGACCCGCCGGGTGGTGGGCACCGTGCCGACCTTCCCGTCCTCGCTGTTCATCCTCCGGGCGGGCGACCTGGTCGGCCTGGTCGCGGAGCAACTCACCACGATGGTCGCGGAGATGGGGTTGCGCACGTTCGAGGTGCCGCTGGACCTGCCGCCGTTGCCGATGGGCCTGGCCTGGCATCCGCGCAACAACGCCGATCCCGGGCATGCGTGGCT
The DNA here is from genome assembly GCF_055557415.1 of Embleya sp. L77. Classification (NCBI taxonomy): domain Bacteria; kingdom Bacillati; phylum Actinomycetota; class Actinomycetes; order Kitasatosporales; family Streptomycetaceae; genus Embleya; species Embleya sp. L77. The sequence continues at coordinate 6,468,469 of NZ_CM145709.1, read as the reverse complement.
GCGCGGGTGCCTGCGCGACGTGATGACGGGGCTGACCGAGTGAGCGCCTGCGGGTTGCGTGCGGTCGGACCTCGGGCCGCTTCCGTGCCGGCCGGGTCCCGCGCCGGTCAGCCCTCGAGCTTCATCAGTTCCACCCGGGTCCCGTCCGGGTCGGCCAGGAAGACCAGTTCGGTGGAGCCGGTGTCGCTGCGCAGACTGGCCCGCGTGTCGGCCAGGAGCGTGCCGCCGTACTCGACCAGGCGGGCCGCGGCGGCGTCCACGTCCTCGACGATGAAGGACAGGTGGGTCAGTCCGAGCTGGTTGCGCCGCCGCGACGGCTCGCCCAGCGGGTCCGGCGAGGCGTAGTGCAGCAGTTCCACGACCATGCCCGCCTTGGCGATCATCTGCGACACCAGGCGCACGTCACCCTCGACCTCCAGGGTGTGCGCGACCTCGTTGCCCACGTCGTAGCGCACCACGGGGGCGAAGCCCAGGCCGTCGCAGTAGAACCGCATCGCCCGGTCCAGATCGGTGACACACAGCCCCAGGTGGGATGCGTTGTAGCTGACGGCCTCGGACATGGTGCGACTCCCGGCTCTGCTGACGGTGTGTCAGGTCGGTTGGTGCCCGCACGCTAGCAACGGCGGGCACAATGATCCACCGCCGTTTCCGCCGATCCGGGCGGCGCCGGGTCGAGCGCCGTCGAGCCACCGAAGTCCGCCCCGCGCAATCCCGAGCCGCCCGGCCCGGACTCGCGCGGTCCCCGCCGCTCGGCCCCGACCCGCTCAGTCGGTGACCAGGTCTCCCTCCAGCACCGTGACCGCACGTCCCGACAGCCGCACCCGATCGCCGACCAACTCCACGCCGACCGTGCCGCCGCGCGCGGACAGTTGCGCGCCGTTCATCCGCCTGCGGTCCAGGCGCGGCGCCCAGTACGGCCCGAGCACACAGTGCGCCGAACCGGTGACCGGGTCCTCGGCAATGCCCACCGAGGGCGCGAACACGCGCGAGACGAAGTCGGCCCGGCCCTCGCCCGCGGCGGTGACGATCAACGCCCGGTACGGCAACGCGGCGATCATCTCCGGGTCCGGGACCACCGCCCGTACGGCCGCCTCGGACGCCACCTCCACCAGCAGGTCGTCGCCGCCCGCGGCCACCCGGATCGGCTCGACCCCCAGGGCCAGGCCCAGGTCGGCCGGTACCGGCACCTCGCGCGGCGGCAGCGCGGGGAAGTCCAGGAGCACGCCGGAGCTGTCCAGGGTCGCGGTGAGCACCCCGCTGCGGGTCGCGAAGCGGATCCGCGAAGTGCTCGCCAGGCCCTGCCCGAACAGCACGTGCGCCGTCGCCAGGGTCGCGTGCCCGCACAGGTCCACCTCGGTCTGCGGGGTGAACCAGCGCAGTGCGAAGTCCGCGTCGACGCCCGCGGTGGGCACCACGAACGCGGTCTCGGAATGCCGTAGCTCGGTCGCGACCGACTGCATCCAGGCGACGTCGTCCACATGCGCGGAATCGGGCAGACACACCCCCGCCGGATTGCCTCGGAACGGTCGGTCGGTGAACGCGTCCACGACAAAAATCCGCATGCCGGTCACGGTACCCGGCGGCGGCGGACCCGGGGGCCTACCCATGACCACCCGAACCACACGGCGCCGCCGAACGCGAGCGTACCCAGGCCCACCAGCAGCCACGGCCACCAGCTGAGGTCCACCCGTTCGTCGCCCCGGTACAGCAGGTCGTCGCCGGACACCTCCGGCCGCAGTTCGAGTCGGGTGTCCGGGAGGTGCTCCTTGAACGACTCGGCCAGCGGGGTGCGCACCTCCCCGACCACGTGCGCCTTGGCCTCGTAGTGGCCGGCGTCCTTCCACATGCCGTCGGTGCGGTGCGTGCGCGCGGCGAGGTTGACCGAGAAGTAGACGGGTCGGCCCGGCGCCAGCAGCGGCGCGCCGTCCTTGAGGCCGACCACCCCGACGCCGTCCACCCGCAGCCGGGTGACCTGGAGCGGGACCCGGGTCGTGGTCGCGACCAGGCGCAGGCACAACTCGCGGCCCGAGGACAGGTCGAGCCGGGTGTTCGACGGCACCGGTCGGAACGTGCGGCAGTCCAGCGCGTCCGGCTGCTCGGCCGGCGGCATCAACCACGTGGCCTGCACCCCGCCGTCCTTGTCCGCCGCCACGATCCGGGCGGCGCTGCGCAGTTGCAGGCCGGTACGGGCCTGGGTCAGGCCGGTGCCCGGGTCGGCCGGGTTGTCCCGCAGGATGCGGGTGTCCGGCAGCACCCGCTGTAGAGCCGGTCCCGCGCCGGCGTCGCTCGCCAGGGGGATCGCGAAGCCGGTGACCGTGCGGCCCTCCTCGCCGAGCCGGTCGAAGTCCCTGCGCAGGTCCGGGCCGACCGCGTCGCGGGTCGCGTCCGAGAGCAGCAGCACCCCGTTCACCGAGTTGGGCGCGGACGTGCGCAGCACGGTCAGTGCCCGGTCGAGCGCGGCGTGCAGATCGGCGGGCTCCGCCGTCCGCCTCGGCGGCACGGTGCCCGCCGGGTCGCCCTCCGTCGGATCACCGACCCGCGGGGCGGGCAGCCGCGCGGCCATCGCGGCCGGATCGGTGACCGGCTCCAGGCCGTTGCCGTACTCGGTCGCGGTGGTGTCGAAACTGATCAGCGAGACCCGGTCGGACGGGGTGAGCCGGCCCAGGAACGCGGTCATCGCGGTCTTGACCGCGGCGTAGCGACCGGTGCGGTTCATCGACTCCGAGGCATCCACCAGGATCACGTAGTTCGCGCCCTCGCGATCCGCGCCCAGGCTCGCGATCAGCCGTTCTGCGCCGTACGGATCGGGGGGTTCGGCACCGACCGCCGCCGGCTGCGGGGCCGCCACCGAGTCGTGCGCGGGCACCGCGGCGCACAGCGCGATCAGGGTCAGAACCACCGCGACGGCGAGCGCACGCGGCCCTTCGCCGTGTTTGAGCGCGGCCCGCAGTTGTTTGAGGTGTCGGCGGAACGCGTCGAACTCGTCCTGTTCGCGCTCGACGATCAACAGTGCGGCCTCCGGCCCCCAGCTGTGCGCGGCGATCAGGACCCGGATCGCCCGCAGTTCCTCGCGCGCCTGGGCCGGGGTCGGCCCACGGGCGGTCAGTTCGCGTTCCAGGTGGGGCAGCAGTCGGTCCCGCTCGCGGTCGCCGGCGCCGTGCCACCAGCGGCCGACCTCGTGCACGTACAGGTCGCGGCGCGCACGGGCCGGGCCGTCGACGATCTCCCCCGCCCACACCCGGGCCACCGCTTCGGCGTCCGCCCCGCGCAGCGCGTCCCGGAACCAGCCGCTCGCGGCGCGCGCGGCCAGTTCCGGGCGGGCCCGGGCGACCGCGGCCCACCACGCGTTGTCCAGTCCGGGCAGCTCGGCGAGGCGGGGGTCGGCGAGCACCGCGTCGGCGACCGCGGCGGTGACCGCCGGGTCGTCGGCCCGGACCAGTTCGCCGAGCAGTTCGGCGGTGACCGGCATGGCCCGCAACAGTGCGGCGATCCAGCCGGCGAACCGCCCCTGGGCGACCGGCTCCCGGCGCAGCGCCAGCAGATCCGCCGCGACGTACGGCCCGTCCGTGGGCGCGCCGCCCAGCGCCAGCCGCAGCACGTCGGCGCGTACTCGGGCGGCGACCGGGGCCTGGGCGCCCAGCGGAGTGCCCAGGAGCGCGGCCAGGCCCTGCGCGGCCGGGTCCGCGCGGCGGTCGGTGAGCGGGACCAGGGTCGGCCACAGGTCGTGCAGGACGGCGGCGATCGTGGCGGGGTCGGTGTGCCCGGCCACGCGCAGTGTGAACACCGCCTCGGCGCTCGGTATCTCGGCGGTCCGCAACCGCTCGCCCACCAACAGCGCGTACGGCGCGAGCCATTCGGGCGCCCGGTCGTCCCACGGCCGGATCACCTCCAGCCACGCGCGCAGATCCGGTCCCGAGGTGTCCAGGAGCCGGCGCAGCACCACCGGGTGGTTCCACAGCGCGTCGTAGAGCGCGGGCACGTCGGTGGTCGGCGCCGGGCCCAGCAGTCGGCACAGGTCCGCGACCAGCGCCTCGGGCGAGACCGAGCCGCCGTCGATCCGGCCCGCGCCGTCCGTCGCCGCATCCGCGCCGTGCGGGGCACGCAGTTCGGTGCCCGCGGGCGGGGTGGCGCCGGCGAGCAGCGGCGGGACCGGGCCGAGCAGGACGTGGACGAGCCGATCACCCCGGCCGGCCGCCACCGCCGTGTTCCAGCCGACCGCCAACCCGGCCGGCCGGGCCCGCAGCGCGGCGGCCATGTCCCGGGTCACCTCGTCGCCGTCCTCCGCCCGCCAGCGCTCGGCGATCGGGGCGGCCAGCGTGGTGTCCCCGCTCAGCAACCGGTCCAGCATCGACGCGGGGCGGGCCTCGACCGCGGGTGCCCGCGAGGCGGGGCCGGCCGCGGCGGCGCCCACGAACTCGGCGGCCGTACGCGGCGCGTCGCCGCCCGCGCCCATCCCGGCGGCCCGGGCTCCCGCCTCGGCGAGCAGCCCGAGCAGGTGATCCCCGGCGGCGGGCGTGCCCGGTTCGTGCAGCGTGGCGAGGGCGGCGATCAGCGGGTCGAGCCCGACCCGGCGGCGCAGCGTGGTCAGTTCGCCCAGGTAGGCACGGGCCGCGGGCAGGTCGGGCAGGTCGGGCATGCCGTCCAGGGCCACCCGCACCGTGCCGGGCGCGGGCACCCGGCCGAAAACCAGCCGTGGTCGCAGTCGCCCGGTGGAGCCCATCGAGGTCGCGAAGCGCAGGCCGGCGCGGCAGCCGTACGGCAACAACGCGGCCACTCGGTCCAGGAGTTCCAATCGGCTCCGGGTGTCCAGGTGGTCCGCGCCGGTGATCACCACCGGGCCGGCCAGGACCGCCGCCGCCACACCCGCGAGCCATGCGAAGTCGTCCGCCCGCAGGCCGACCGCGCCCGGCGAGCCGGGCAGCCGGACCCGCAGCGGTCGCTCCCGGTCGGTGGGCAGTTCGATGCCGCGAAAGGCCAGCCACAGCGCGGTGTAACCGGCCTCGGCGGCGGCGATCTCGGCGTACGGCGCGGTGAAGTAGCGGACCCCGTCCGCATCGCGCAGGGTCATCGCGACGAACGGGTCCTCGCGGCCGGTACTGGTCAGTCCCACCCACCCGGGCGGCGCGTACTCGTCGAGGGTGGGTCGCACCAGTCGTTCGAAGTGAGCCCGCCGTTCCGGCCCCGCGCTGCACGCCGGCACCCGACCGTCGTGGTACCAGGCCCAATGCGCCCGCAAGGTGCCCGCGGTCTCGCGGGGGCGGTCGTGTCGGTCGGTCGCGTCCACGTGAACCTTTCCGTGCGCGGGGTGCCGGTCGGGGTCGAGGGCCGGGGGCAAGGGTCGGCCCGGTCGCCGGCGGTTCGGCCGGGCGGCCGGGGGGCGGCGGCGGAAGGGACAGTCGTTCCGCCGATTTCGGTTGTTCCCCGGGAACCGTCGACATGACCCCCTCGGGCCCCATGTTCTGCGGATGCACCTCGGACATGGGCTCCCCCGGGTACGAAGTCGATCCGCCCCTGCCCGCCGTGCGCCGATGAACCGACCGACCGACGGGTTCACCTCCGGTGCTGCTCCGATCGAGCCGTCAACCGGTGCACGCGGGTACCTGTTTGCTCAGGTCGCCGCCGCTCTCCAGGTAGATCGCGGGCACGAAACCGGTCTTGCCCTCCACGTCGATCTGCGCCCAGGTGCGGCTGGAGGAGCCCGCGTAATAGGCGATCGAGCCCTCCGCGTGGCAGTTCGCCCGGACCTGGGTGCCGGTCTTGATCTGCACGACCTTGTCCGACTGGTACGACGTGCCCTTGTACATCACCAGCCAGCCGCCGGTGTGCACGGTCGCCGCGACCGAACCGGGCCGGGGCCCGGCGGCGCTCTGCCCGGTACCGGAGGTGGCCTTGCCGGTGCCGGAGGTCGTCGGGTTCGGCGACCCGGACGAGCTCTTGCTCGAACCGGCGCCGGCCGTCTTGGTCTTCTTGTCGCTCGAACCGCCCCCGTCCACTGTGAGCAGTGCCACGAAGAAGACGATCACCAACAGGATCAGCCCGCCGACCACCATCAGGATCCGCACCGGATGCCGACTCAGCGCGTGCAGTCCGAACCGCCCGCGCGGCGGCCCGCCGATGGGCGTCGGTGTGGAGAAGAGCTCCACCCGCCTCCGGTTGTCCATACGACCCCCTGCGTCCCCGCGTCGCCCGATATGCATCTGTCCGTGACGAACCCCTCTCGGAGAGGTCTGCCCACAATGACCATCAGACACCAACGACGGGTCCGAGACGTACCGACGAGTCCATAAATCGATCGCCTTCGGCGGGACGCACCGCTAGGGCGTCGGGACCCAGTCCACCCTGCCGGCGAGCAGCACGTAGCCCACGAACGCCACGATGTCGATCAGCGCGTGTGCCACCAGCAGCGGCATGACCCGGCCCCAGCGCTTGTACAGCAGGCAGAACACGACGCCCATCACGACGTTCCCGAAGAACCCGCCGATGCCCTGATACAGGTGGTACGAGCCGCGCACCACCGCGCTGATCGCCACCGCCCTGACCCACGGCACCTCCAACTGGCCGAGTCGGCGCAGCAGATAGCCGAGGACGATCACCTCCTCCAGGGCCGCGTTCTGGATCGCGGACAACACCAGCACCGGGATCCGCCACCACACGTCCGGCAGCGTGGTCGGCACCACGGTCAGGTTCGCGCCCGCGGCGTGCGCGCCCAGGTACAGCGCCAGCCCCGACCCGCCGATCGCCGCCGCCACGCCCGCCCCGCGGCCCAGGTCCCACCACGGCCGGGTCCGATCGACCCCCAGCGCCCGCAACGAGCCGCCCTCGCGCATCAGCAGGTGCGCGACCAGGAACACCGGCACCAGCGCGGTGGCGATCCCGAACAGTTGCCAGGCCAGGTCCAGCCACGGCCGATCCGCCGCCCGCGAGCCGTTGAGCACGGCGGCCTTGTGCCCCAGGCCGCCGGGCGCGGTCAGCGAGCCGAGAAACGAGATCAGTGAGGAGACCCCGGATGCGCCCAGGGACAGGGCCAGCACCAGCACCACTTCCGAGCGCAGCACTCGGCGCCGGGGCAAGGCGGGGGTCTCGACGGACTCGGGCTCGGTGATCACCCGCACACGTTATCGAGCGCGGACAAGCCCGCCGTCAGCCCACGGGCCACGTGTGCACGGCGTCCCCGCCGCGCATGTGCTCGGCGTAGCGCAGGGTCATCGCGCGCAGGGCCTCCAACCGGTCCATGCCCTTGGTGTCCCGGTAGTGGTGGTACTGCGCGCTCTGCCAGGTGGCCCCGTTGGTGCGCAGCAGGCAGCGCTGCTCGATGATGCCCAGGTACTCGTCCCGCTCGCGCGGATCGATCCCCCACCGGTCCAGGCCCTCGTAGGCGCGCGGCAGCAGGTCCTCCAGCACCAGTTCGGTGACCGGCACGGTGCCGTGGCCGGGCCAGTTCAGTCGTGCGTCGATGCCGTACCGGGCACCGGCGTGGAAATTCTCGGTGGCGACCTCGAACGGCATGCGTTCCCAGACCGGATGCTCGTCGTCCACCAGCGAACGCACCACGCCGTAGTAGAAGGCCGCGTTGGCCATGATGTCGACCACGGTCGGCCCGGCCGGCAACACCCGGTTCTCCACCCGCAGGTGCGGCTTGCCGCGGGCCACGTCGTAGACCGGGCGGTTCCATCGGTAGATCGTGCCGTTGTGCAGCTTGAGTTCGCGCAGGTGCGGGACGTCGCCGCGATCCAGTGCCTCGATCGGGTCCTCGTCGTCGCAGATCGGCAACAACGACGGGAAGTACTTGAGGTTCTCCTCGAACAGGTCCACGACCGAATCGATCCACCGTTCGCCGAACCAGGTCAGCGGTCGTACGCCCTGCGCGATCAGCTCCTCGGGCCGGGTGTCGCACGCCTGCTCGAACAGGATCGGGCGCGTCTCGCGCCACAGCTCGCGGCCGAACAGGAACGGTGAATTCGCCCCGATTCCGCACTGCACCCCGGTGATGGATTGCGCCGCGTTCCACAGCGGACCGAAATTTTTCGGGGTGACCTGGAGGTGGAACTGCACGGACGTACAGGCGGCCTCGGAGACAATCGTGGTGGCCGTCGTGTCGAGCCGCTCGACACCCTCGATATGCAACCGTATGTCCTCGCCTCGGGCGTTGAGGATCTGATCGTTGAGAAGGGTGTATCGAGCGTTGTCGGATATGGTCTCGAACGCCATGTGCGCATCGGTCAGGGTCGGCAGAATGCCGATCATCACGATCCGCGCGTCGAGTTCCGCGGCCTTGCGGTCGGCGTAGTCCAGGCTCGTGCGCAGTTCCTCGACCAATTCCGAGAACACCGGTCCGGTGAGCCGATGCGGCGGAATGTTGACCTCGATGTTGAACAGTCCCAGCTCGGTCTGAAAATCCGGGCTGGCGATCCGCCGCAACACCTCGGCATTGCTCATCCGGGGTCGGCCGGCGGCGTCGGCCAGGTTCAGTTCGATCTCGACGCCCATGAGCTTGCGGGCGCTCTCGAACCGGTCCTCGTCCAGCATGCGTTGCAGCGTTTCCAGACAGCGGCGCAACTTGTGCCGGTATCGCTGCCGATCGGATCGGCAGAACTCGGTGACCTCGACCTTTTCGCCCATGAATGCCCCTCCCTCGTGAACCCGGCTCCCGCGGAGCCGGTCGAGTGGTCGCAATCCGGTACCTGTCGGATCGGGACGACCTGATCGTTCCCGCCGACGTTCTCCCAAACCGATGCATCGGGCCGACATTGGGAACATTACCGATCGACCGTGACGAATCACAGGGGAACCGCAGGGCCGGCAAACACGTCACTGATCACATCGAGAGAGCACCTGCCGGCCGATCTTCAAGGCTTGCCGGAGATCACCTAGGGTGTGCTCTTGCCGTGACGGGCGTAGCGAGATCCATGGGGGTTGCCGTGCGGGAGTTGGTTCGGGCGATGCCCATACAGGGTCTGCGTTTCCAGGTCGTGGTCACAACGATCTCGATACTCGTCTGCGCTGCCCTGATCTGGAATGTCGGCAATGCCGGCCGATGGTCGGAGGCGGCCGCTTCGCCCCAGGCCGCGAATGCGCCCAAGGAGATACAGGCCCCGCCGCTGCCGCCGGGCAACCCGAACGCCCGGGAGCCGGCCACCCCGCCCGCCGCGCCGCCGCCCCCGGTGGATCCCACTCTGGTGTCCAAGGTCCCAGGCGAGGGCAAGGTGGTCGCGCTGACCCTGGACGACGGGCCGTGGCCGGAGTGGACCGACAAGGCCCTCGGGCTGCTCGCCCGCTACGACGTCAAGGCCACCTTCTGCATGGTGGGCCAGCAGGCCAAGGATCATCCCGACCTGGTCCGCAAGGTGGTCGCCGCCGGCCACGGGCTGTGCAACCACAGCATGACGCACGACATCAACCTCAAGAAGCGCACGCCGGACGAGATACACGGCCAGATGCAGCAGACCCTGGAGTGGATCCACAAGGCGTCCCCGGGCACGCCCGTGCGCTGGTTCCGCGCGCCGGGCGGCAACTGGTCCGACGAGGTGCGCCAGACCGCCGCGTCGCTGGGCATGGGCTCGTTGCACTGGACGGTGGACACCAACGACTGGCAGAAGCCGGGCGTGGACAAGATGGTCCAGAACGTGCACGGCCAACTGGGCCCGCGCGGCGTGATCCTGTGCCACGACGGCGGCGGCGAACGCAGCCAGACGATCGCCATGCTGGAGCGAATAATCCCCGAACTCAAGTCCGCCGGCTACACCTTCGTCATCCCGTAACCACCCGCCACACAAGCCGACCCGACCCACAACCGCAACCTCCGCACCCACCCGAGCCGAATCCGGCCCGTCCGGCGCTTGCGCACAACCCCCGACCCACCCGACACACAACGCCAACCTCCGCCCCGACCGAGCCGAATCCAGCCCGTCCACCGAACGAGAGTCACTAGTACATCTAGGAGACTCCCCGTGGTCACGGCATCGTCGCAGGTCAGCACCCCCGAGGCCATCACTGGTCCCTACACCGCAGTGTGTGCACTCCGCGGCGTTGCCGCCATCCGCCTTTCCGTACTGACCGACGAAACAACCAGCCCCACCCGACAGCTCGAAGCCTGCCAGGGAGCGGCGGCAGCTCTCGGCATCGACCTCGGCGACCGGATCGCCTACGACCTTGACGTAAGCGCGTCGAAAACCAGCCCTTTCGCGCGCCCCGAGTTGGGCCCGTGGCTGCGCAAGCCGTCCGAGTTCACGGCGCTGGTGTTCTGGCGCTTCGATCGTGCGATTCGCTCCATGGCGGACATGCGCGACTTGGCAGCGTGGGCGAAAGAGCACCGGATCATGCTCGTGTTCGCCGAGGGGGTCGGTGGAACCGGCCGGTTGATCTTCGACTTCCGGAACCCGCTGGACCCGGTCAGCGAACTCATGATGACCATGTTCGCGTTCGCCGCTCAGGTCGAGGCGACGTCCATCCGGGAACGCGTCGCCGGGGCGCAAGCCGCCATGCGGACCATGTCCTACCGGTGGCCGGGCGGTCAGCCCCCGTTCGGGTACATGTCGGCACCCATGCCCGCGGAGCACGGCGGGTCGGGCTTCACACTCATACCCGACCCGTACGGGGTGAAGATCCTCGAACGGATCATCCGGGAACTGTTGGACGGCAAGCCGTTGGCAGCCATCGCCCACGGACTAAACCAGGACAAGCGGCCGACGTGGCGCGACCACTGCGCGGTCAAGGCGGGGCGGCCGACGGGCGGGCGGACCGGCGGGCCCAAGACCAGCCCCTCACGCAAGGTCGACCAGTTCCAGTGGACCCCGCACACCATCAACGTCATCCTTCGGTCAACCACCCTATTGGGGTGGAAGCAGCACAAGGGCGAGCCCGTCCGCGACGCGGCGGGCGCCCCGATCATGTTCACTGCGGCACCGCTGCTGACCCGCGAGGAATTCGACGCGATCGGCGCCGTACTCGACTCCCGGACCCGTGCCAAGACGACCGCTGCCGTCCGCAAGGACACGACCGCCGTGCTTCTGCGCGTTGTCCACTGCGACGGGTGCGGCGGTCGGATGTACCGCAACGACGGAACCGGCAGGAAGCACGCCGCGTACTTCTGTAACCCGTACTCCCGGGGCACCGTGTGCGAGCACCGCGCAACCATCCGGGCGGACTGGATCGAAAAGTACGTGGAACGCGAGTTCCTACGGCTGGTCGGGGCGATCGAGTACCGACAGACCATCGTCACCCCCGGATACGACCCCGAACCCGAGATCGCTGCCACGCTCGCCGAACTGGAACGGCACAACGCCCGGCAGGGACAGCAGAAGTCCAAAGCGGCGGCAGCCCTGTGGCAACGGGACGCGGACGCCCTTGACGCACGTCTCGCCACCCTGGAATCCACTCCCGCCCGACCCGAACGGCGCGAGACCGTTCCGACCGGCCGCACCTACGCCGACGACTGGCGAGAAGCCGACACGGACGGCAAGCGCGCCATGCTGCTTGAGGCAGGCGCGAAACTCACAGTGCGCAAGGGGCCGAGGGCACCCCAAGAGCTTGACGAGTCGCTTGTCGAGTTCACGCTGAACGGCGAGCTTGACCCGATCGTTGAGGAGTCCGACGCGCTCGCCAGCGCCGAGACCGAGCGGCCGACCGTGGCGACGTCGGCGGGAACACGCGTGCGTCTGAACGGACCCGACGACCAGGGCACCCCGCGGCGGGCAAGCCCCGCAACACCGCGCGAACAGTCGGAGAGCATCGCAACGTGGCGGTCGTGCTGCCCGAGTCGACCTCGGCGGACAAGCCCCGCAACAGCGCGCGAACGGTCAACGGTGGGTCATCCGTCGCCCGACCCCGGGAAGGGTTGGCCAGCGCCGACCGGTCGCGGGTGCCCATAGCCACCTAAACGGCGCATCCGGTAGTCGGCGCGGTGACGAGGTGACGTTCGAGACCCACTTTCTGGAATGCCTTAGAGATCTCTAAGACATACCGAAAACAGGGTCCCGAACGTCACCTCGTCACCACTCGGCGCCCCGCGGCCATCGTCCCTCCCCATAGGTCATGAGAGGCCGGTCACCGGGCTCCCCTCACCACCGTCGACCGGTTCCGCCGTAACAGCGGGCCATCGCTGACCCCCACTACTCCCGAGAGAGAAACGGGGCAGCACGACTTGCCGAGGTCGATCCAGTCGACCGGACCGGCCATCGCGCGTCCCTACTACTCCCGAAAGAGAGACCGGTTACCGCGCTCCCACCCTGCAAGCAGAACGGCGGACCGAGCGCTTCCAGGCCATCGCTGGTCCCTACTCCGTATTGAGAGACCGGCTACCGCGCTCCCACTCCGCACGACGGACCGGCGGACCGAGTACCCGGCTCCATATGCGGGGCCAACACAGCAACACGACGCACGCAGCCCTTGGCGAACACGCCTGGGGCTCTCCCATGTCCGCACACCATGGAGAGTGAATGACCATCAAGGCCGAGCACTACACACTGTCGACGGATCGGCAGGAGACGAAGCTTCGACTCCGGGCGGGGCTTTGGAAGTACAGCGCGGAAATGGAACGTCTCGCCGCGCTGAGCGTAAGCACCCCGGACGCTATGGATCGCCTGAGCCCCACCCTTCGCATGTCGCTCGGGTACTACCTGAACGACAAGAAGATCGCCGCGCAGAGTGGCCGTGACGTGCCCGCCGCCGGCGCCGAGGGAGTGGCCGCATGAGTTCCGAACTGGACAAGGCCGCCGAGAAGCTGGCCAAGCTGCAAGCCCAAGCCGAGAAGTACTCGACTCCCCTTGCCGAAGCCCAGGCAGCGCTTGAGGCCGCGCAGGAGGCGGAAGCCGCGCGACAGCAGGAGCGGCGAGAGGAACACAGCCGTGCGTTCCTCAAGACGTGGCGCGAGCACGCCAACACGGTGACCGATGAGGGGAGCGCCGCACACGAGCGATTCAAGGAACTCATCTGCGCCGAGCCCTGGTTCATGGCCTATGCCGAATACCGCGCCGGCCGCGAGAAGCGCAGGCACGTTCTGGATGCCGCGCAGGCTGCTCAGAGGGTGGTGGGCGAGGAGATCACCGTTCCGGAACAGCGCTGGTACGAGTCGTCCCTACTCCAAGAGATCGTGAACATGGCGGACGTGAAGGCGACGGAGATTGGTGGCGAGTACGCAAAGGAACTAAATGCCGAGCGCGACGCTTACGTGAAGGGCACGGACTAGCGATGGCCGTTGACGCGCTGGACCCCGGCCCGAACGGGGACTACCCGTACTTCCCCAGGGACGCTTTGGGTCGCCCTGTGTGGAGCGACACCCCCGACTCCTTGCCGGTGGTGAACGGCGGGGCACCGATGCCGCGCGGTATCCGCCGACAGCGTTCGGTCGATGACGGCCTGGCCTTGATCGACGTGACGCCGACGGGGCCGGACGGGTTGCCGATCGATCCGCCGGTCATCACTCCGAAGGGGGCGGATGCTTCAGAGCTGGAGTAAGCACGTCAGCCCGTTCTGTTCGGTCTGCGGGCAAGGAGCGGACGTGTCGGCGCACTGGCCGTTGACACGGCGCGAGCTGGTTGCGCGTGGCGTGTCCCATCCGGACATGCCCGGGTACCGGCGGTCGTTCTGCGTGCCGTGCTACTTGGCCGCTGTGAAGGCACGACGAAGGTAGACCGCCCGCTTGCACCGTGGCGTCAGAGACACAGTGTGTGGCGCGCACCCTGCCCCAGTACGCCCGGCCGGTCAGCCGGTGTCGGAACACGGCGGAAGCGGAGGTTCGACCCCTCCTGTCTCGCAAAGGATCGCTCTCACCGATTCGGCTCCCTATCTGCCAAGTAGAGCGGCTTGTTGGGCCAGTCGGCTATAGGGCCATGGAACGTTATTGCTTCTCTCGACGTTGATTGGGTCCGCCCGGCAAGAGCCTGGGCCAATTCGTCACATGTTTGCGCTGGTTCCGGCCCCGGAAGAAATATCGTATGCCTTCCTATGCCAACACGGATACATCGGAACCTCAAAGGATCGCTCACGATCTGGATATCCCGCCGCTCTGGCGCAACATCCGGCTCGTATCCACAGATCGTGGGAGCCACTCCGTCTACCGTGAGCGCATTCCTAATGGGATTGAGCACCGCGCGGAGTATGTATCGCCAACCAAATACCGAGAATGCCGCCAGGTATGCCGCTCGGACGTACGAGGTCATTGCCCTGACTACGTCGCCCTTCCCCTCACGCAACTTCAGTTCCACATTTTCCAGCGGGGTTGGCGAATTCAAAGCCGCTAGGTGCGTCGTCCAATCACTCGGATTGTTTCTAGCGGGATCACCCTGCATCGCAAAGCCCTTTTCCATACGTTGAACCATTCCGTTGATCGAGAAGCCATCCCCGACTAGCGTTGCATCCCAATCCCCTCCTTTCCCGTGGAGAAATTTTTCCAGCTTGGCACGACCGGCCGCGTGGGCGTCAAACTGAGCGCCGGCGGAATGGTTGCATCTCGCACACGTAAGCACCATAGGCTTGCCTCCCACTGACTTCGGCGGGACATGTTCATCCGTCAAATCCCCGGCCGCAATTGCCGTCGACGGGAAAGCGATTAGACAAATTGGGCAGGCGTAGAAGTCCCCTTCTTTTGGTATCGCATTCTCCCATCCGCGCCTATTGAGTTCCGCACGAAACAGGGGCGCGCCTTCGTTGAACCACTCTTCCTTCTTGCCCATGTCTCAGTGTGCGCCGAAAGCCAACCAACCGCCTCATGGGCGCCCAACATAAGGAGACCCCATGCCCCGAAGACCCCGCCCCCCTTGCCCGATCCCCGGGTGTCCCGAGCTGACCTCGGGCGGTCAATGCCCGAAGCACAAGCGGCAAGCCGAGAGGCTTCGCGCGCCGACCTCGGATGACCGGTACGCGTCGACCAGGTGGAAGCGGTTGCGGCGTGCGTTCATCTACGCGAACCCGTGGTGTGTGCTGTGTGCTCGCGCCGCGACGGTCGCCGACCACTTCCCGCTCAGCCGGAAGCAGTTGCGCGACCAAGGCGTGACCGATCCGGACTCGCCCGAGCGTCTGCGTCCGCTGTGTACGAGCTGCCACAACCGCGAGACCGCGCGGCTTCAGCCCGGCGGTTGGGCTGCTGAGCGCGTTCGTCCCGTTCGCGGCTGAGCCGAGCTGTCCTCGGCGCGGCCGACCAGGCGGTGACCCCCTGCCCCCGGCTCAGCCTGGCGGCAGGGAGGGGAAATTTCAGCACGGCTCATTGAGCCGTTTTGGTGGCCATCTACAACTGTCAATGCTCGCAACCCTGCCCCGACTCGTTGGCTACTCGCCATCGGGTCGGGGCACTTTTGCGTTCACGGCACAGCGGAATGGCCCACCACCCGTGGCAGATGCGTATCCGGAGGGGTCCGCTCCGGCCTCCGTGCGTTCACGGCAGTTGCCCAATCTCGCGTGCAAGTTCGCGCAAGTTGCCGGCCTAGCGAGTGGCCCATGAAGCAAGCTCGTTCAAGGCGCGTGACAGACCATGAGACCCAGGGGGCGACGATGGCACTTCACAAGCTCGGCAAGGACCCCGAGAGCCCGAACAACGGCAGCCCGACCCTGTACTACGACGACGAGACCGATACCTACCTGTTCCAGTCCTGGAAGGTCACCGACGCCGACCGGTTGGCCCGGATGGACGTGCCCGACCATGAGACCGTGATCGAGTTCCCACGTCGGATGATGCAGTTCTTCCCGGAGGTCCAGGGTGGCGGCGGTACCCAAGTTTGAGGAGCTGTTCCGGTCGGTCCAACGCACGGCCGTGCACCTGGAGTTGCGTGACGAGTACGCCCGGGACGCGGACTTCCACGCCTGGCGCTCCGGCGAACGCTTCGACCCGGCTGTGCGTTGGCGGTTCTGGTTCGACCTCGCCTCCGAGACCACCGCACGGGGCGTACGAATGCGGCGGGCCCGGGTCGTGTCCGAACCGGTCAGCGACTACATCCGCTACGAGTACGACGTCACCGACGCGCACAACGTGAAGGCGGGTGAGGACGTCCGCTGGTTGGCACGCAAGGAGGCCGCCGTCCTGGCGCTGCCGGGAACCGACTTCTGGCTGTTCGACGGCGAGGTGGTCATGTTCAACCACTTCGCCGGCGACGGCACGATGACCGGGGAGGAAGTGGTGACCGCCCCGGACGTGGTCGCGCTGTGCACAACAGCGTTCGAGGCGGTCTGGGAACGAGCCACGCCCCACCGGGACTACCGGCCCGCCTGATCCCATGTCCTCGTCGTCGAACGTCGTACAGGCGCGGCAGGCCCTCGGACAGCGCCTGCGGGAGATCCGCAAGGACGCGGGACTGACCGCGCGGGCGTTGGCGGCGCTCGCGGGATGGCACGAGTCGAAGTGCTCGCGCATCGAACACGGCCGCACGCCACCGTCCGACGCCGACCTCCGCACCTGGACACGGCTTTGCGAAGCCGAGGGGCAGACCGCCGACCTGATCGCCGTGTCGCGCGGCATCGCGGGCATGTACGTCGAGTGGCGACGGATGGAGCGATCCGGGCTCAGGCAGGCGCAGGAATCGGTGTTGCCGCTGTGGGAGCGGACGCGGCACTTTCGCTCCTACTCGTCGTGGATGGTGCCCGGTCCGCTCCAGACCCGCGCGTATACCCGCGCCCTGCTCTCGGCGATCCGCGACCGGCGTACGCTGCCCGACGACCTGGATGCGGCCGTCGCGGTGCGCATGGACAAGCAGCGGGTACTCCACGAGGGCGGGCGCCGGTTCGCGTTCGTCGTGGAGGAGAGCGTCCTGCGGCATCGCGTCGGTGGCACGGAGACGATGGCCGGACAGCTCGGGCATCTGCTCTCGCTCGCGTCGCTGCCGTCGATCAGTCTCGGCATCGTCCCGCTGTCGGCGGATCGTACGGCACTGTGGCCGGTTGAGGACTTCTGGATCTTCGACGGCGAACAGGTCAACGTCGAATTGGTGTCCGCCTTCCTGACCATCACCCAGCCCCACGAGATCGGCATGTACGCGGGGACGTTCGCCGAACTCGCCGAACTGGCCGTGTACGGCGCGCCCGCACGTTCGCTGATCACTGCCGCCGTCGACTCCCTCGGGTGAATCTGCGCAAGTCCGTGCACGTTCGTTGAGCACCGGTACGACCCTTCCTAGCGTCGACACCATGGCCGCAGGCAACGAACACACAGACACCGCCCCCGGCGACGGGATATGGCTCGCGGTCTACCGGGTCGACCGTGCCGGAGCACATGTCGTGCGACCACGGGAGCGGTTCACGGACCGTGACCCGACGGCCTGGCCGTGGGCCAACGTGTGGCCGAAGACCGAACCCCCGTGCTCCTGCTCGCCGAACTGCCAATACCTGCACCCCGACACGCCCTGAACCGCGCCAGCTCCATAGCCATATGGCCGAGTCAGGGTGCACGATCCACCGCCCACCGCTGCAACGCGCCGGACAGACCGACTCGGCACAGACCGGAAGGGAACGCAGCATGTCGAAGTCCCCACCGCGAACCGCAGGATGCCGAAAGGGTGCTCCGGGTACTCACACCAAGCGGCCGGACAGGTGCGCGCCGTCGCCGACCCCGGTTGAACGCGTACTCCGCGAACCTGTCATCCGCAAGATTCGCGAGCGACACCGTCGACGCGTCGAAGCATGCACTATCCCCGGACTCGCCACGTGAGCGCCGACTTCGTCGCGCATCCGGGCGGTATCGCCGAACGGATCATCGAAGCACGCCAGTTGCCACCGCGAGAGCAGGCACGACCCGCCACAACGCGATACACACCCGGCGATTGGGTCGCCCCTCTGCCCGGCCGAGGTCACGACTTCGTCGTCGGCAGGGTCGAGCGTGCCGAGGACTGCGCCGGGCTCGACAACGACCAAGTCGTCATTGTGCTATCGCCCGGAGGCGGCATGCCGCACATGGTCAAGGCATCCGAGGTTCACCGCGTCGACCCGCCGCGCTGACCCCTCGTTCGGCCCGGTCCGAGTGCTCGGCGAAGAACGCCGGGCGGGGCTCCTACGGCACTCTCATTCGGACGTCTCGGGGCCGGTCGATGGACTTTCGACCACGTAGCTGCCTCGCCCCGAGACGGTTTCGACCAGCCCGGCGTCTCGCAGCCACGCAACGGCGCTCCGAACCGTATTGCGCGCCACGCCGTACTCCTCGCACAACTCTTTCTCGGACGGGATCGGCCTACCGCCGGCGATCACCCCGGACTTGATGTCGGCCTCCAGATACGCCGCGATCTGGCGGTACGGCGGTGTCGGGGAACGGTGGTCGATTTCGCGCGCCATGCCAGCACTCTAGACGCCAAAGATCCCAGCCTGTCCCTATACGTACCTATACAGACTTGAACCAAGGTAGACAGGGCTATACAGGTTGGCTAGCTTCAGGCGTGAAAGAACCCGGCGACCGCGCCAACGGTCCCGGGAGTGGCCATCAGCTATTGGGAGCTGACGACATGACGAATCCTATTGCCCGCGCACTCGCATGGGTGCTGCGACTCCTCACCCCCGCGACCCGCGGCAAGCGCAGTATCTACGCCGAGCGGACCCCGCGCCGGTTCGAGCCCCGCAAGCCCACGCCGACCCCGGCCCAATCCATCTGGCGCGACTTCGTACCGCCCACCCCCGCCGACGAACCGCCCATGCAGGACTCGGCAACGGTCGTCCGGCCGTACCTGATGACCCCCGAAGAAATCGCCGAGTGGCGCCGGCAGAGCGCCGAGCCAGACCGGCAACGGACACGACTCGCCGAACTCGCCGAAGCATCGCGCCGACCCGTTCACGACTGGACCGTCGCAGCACGCGCGGCGGGGGTACTGGCGTGATACCCGCCCCCTCGTATACGTGCTGTGACTGCAAGCGTGAAGGCGCCAACGTTGCGCTGATTCGGGCACTCGACACCGGCGGCAAGCCGGGGCCCATCTGGCGCCTGTACGGCTGCCCGGAGTGCTTCCCGAACCTGGTAGGCCCCATCGACTGGGATGAACCGCTGCCGCCCGTAACGCTCCCGTTCTAGCCCACCCCAGCCCCGTCCGGCCATCGCCCGCCGGGCGGGGCTCTTTCAGACCGATCTTTGTTTAGTCGCTCTCGTTCGGTCCGGCGCTTGAGGACAACGCCCGAGCCGCCGAACGCGCAACGGCAAGCTCCCGCGCCCGACCCGGCCCCGCAAACCCCGCGCGCACCCGCGCCCGAGTGCATAGGCCGCCCGCCCACCGGGCATGTGTGCGAGGCCCGCTCACCGCGCCAACCGGGAGGCCGCCCGATCGACGCCGCTTTGGCCATCGTGCTGCTCGTGCTGCTGATCGCCGGCAACGGCATGTTCGTCGCCGCCGAGTTCTCCCTGGTCACGGTCGAGCGCGGCGAGGTGGCGGCCCGGGCCGAGGCCGGCGATCGGGGCGCGGGCCGGGTCCTGAGCGCGCTGCGCACCCTGTCCTTCCAACTGTCCGGCGCCCAGTTGGGCATCACGCTGACCTCGCTGATCGCCGGCTACCTCGCCGAAGCGGCCTTCCGGCTGCCCAGGTTCGCCGCCCTGGCCCTGGCCTCCGGGTTGCAGATGGTGCTGGGCGAACTCGTCCCCAAGAACGCCGCGATCGCCCGCCCGCTGGGCGTCGCCCGCGTCGCGGGCCCGTTCCAGGTCGGCTTCTCCCGGCTGTTCCGGCCGCTGATCGTGTTCCTCAACGGCTCGGCCAACTTCTTCGTGCGCAAGCTCGGCATCGAGCCGCAGGAGGAGTTGGGCTCGGCCCGCTCGCCCGACGAACTGGCCCAACTGGTCCGGCACTCCGCCCGCGCAGGAGCATTGCCCGCGGGCACCGCCCGGGTGCTGCACCGGGCGCTGCGCTTCGCCGACAAGCAGGCCGCCGAGGCGATGACCCCGCGCACCGAACTGGTCACCCTGCCCGCGACCGCGTCGGTGAGCGAACTGATGGACACCGCCCGCGCGTGCGGCCACAGCCGGATCCCGGTCCGCGGCCAGGACCTGGACGAGATCGTCGGCGTGGCGGTGCTGCGCGACGCACTGCACGTGCCGGCCGCCGAACGGGCGCGCACCCCGCTCGCCCGGATCGCCCGCGCCCCGGTCCTGGTGCCGACCTCGCTCGACCTCAAGCGGGCGGTCGAACGACTGCGCGAGGGCCGGACCCAGTTGGCGATCGTGGTGGACGAGTACGGCGGCACCGCCGGTGTGCTCACCGCCGAGGACCTCGCCGAGGAGTTGGTGGGCGATCTCGCCGACGAACACGACCCGGCGGACGAGCCGGACGCGCCGCCGCAACGGCTGCCGAGTTCACGCGTGTTGCGGTTGTCCGGCCTGCTGCGCGCGGACGAGGTCGAGGAGGCCAGCGGCTGGCGGCTGCCGGACGGCGACTACAGCACGCTGGCCGGGCTGATCCTGGCCCGGCTGGGTCGGCTGCCCGCGGTCGGCGACCACGTAAAGGTGGACGGCCGGCGGCTGACCGTGGTGGCGATGGACCGGCACCGGATCGACGAGGTGGAGCTGCGGATGGAGGCCGACTCCTGATGGGCGACTTCCTGCTCTCGCTGGTCCTGCTCGCGGCCAACGCCTTCTTCGTCGGCGCCGAGTTCTCGGTGATCTCGGCGCGGCGCACCCGGATCGCGCCGCAGGCCGAGGCGGGCTCGCGCCGGGCGGCGATGGTGCTCACCGCGATGGGCCGGCTGTCCACCATGCTCGCCGCCGCCCAACTGGGCATCACCGTGGCCTCGCTCGGCCTGGGCGCGGTCGCCGAACCCGCGCTGGCGCACGCCGTGGCCGCTCCGATCGAGGCGATCGGGCTGCCCGCCGGGGCGGTGCACCCGATCGCGTTCGTGCTCGCGCTGGCGGTGGTGGTGTTCTGCCACATGGTGCTCGGCGAGATGGTGCCCAAGAACATCGCCCTGGCCGGGCCGGAGGAATGCGCGCTGTGGCTGACCCCGCCACTGTTGCTCTTCGCCCGGCTGACCGCGCCGATCCTGTGGCTGCTCAACCACGTGGCCAATCTGTTCCTGCGCGTCTTTCGGGTGCGGCCGGTGGACGAGGTGCGCAGCGTGTACACCGCCGAGGAACTCCCGGCGCTGCTCGCCGAGTCGCGCGAGCACGACCTGCTGGACGTACGCGAGCACGACCGGCTGGCCGGCGTGCTGGCGCTGCACTCCAGCCCCGCGGCCTCGGTGATGCGGCCGTGGACCGACGTGGTGGCGCTGCCCGGACCGGTCTCGGCGGCGGCCCTGGAGGAGGCCGCGGTACGCACCGGCCTGTCCCGCTTCCCGGTCCTGGACGCGGCCGACCGGCCGGTGGGCTACGTACACGTGCTCGACGTGCTGGCCCCCGAAGCGGACGGCTCGGTGCCGGTCTACCCCCTCGTCACGGTCGGCCCGGATGCCATGCTCACCGCCCTGTTGGCCCGTATGCGCGGCTCCCGCTCCCATCTGGCCCTGGTCGGCGAACCGGGCACGGTGCCGCTCGGTCTGGTCACCTTCGACGACGTGATGTCCTCGCTGTTCCCCTGATCGAGATCGTTCCAAAAGGTCTTCAAACGGGTGTCAGTTCGCAATACACCGTTACTTTTCGGAGCCGTTTCGGTACAATGCGCTGACCGGCCCTGCCGGGTCCCTCTGTACGCCGCCGGGTCGTCCCCCGGCCGGATACCCGGTTCCCCACAGCACAGCGCCGCTTTCCCCTCCCCGGATTCTCCGGGTTTTTGGACTCTGCATCGAAATGAGGCGGTCTCATGGTCCTGCGTGTGCCCGAGGCTCCCGAGTCGGCCCGCCGAGCGGCCCGAGCCGTGCTTGAATCCCGCGCGTTGCTCCCCGCCGACTGCCGCGCCGATCAAGCCGCGCTCACAGCCGGATTCCCGCACCGCGTCTTCGAGATCGACCTGCTCGACCTGGTCGCCGATCAGGGCGTACGCAGCGCCCGCCCGGTGGGTTGGCGCTGGCTCATGTGGTCCGGCGACGTGGTCGTCGGCGGCATCGAGGTCCGCCCCGGCCCGACCGGTCACGGCGTCGGTCGATTCGTCGAGGGACCGTTCACCGTCGCCACCGCACCGGCCGCCGCCGCGGCCCGGGCGCTTCCGCAGACCCTGCTCCGCCGCGACGAGGCGCGCCTGCTGAACGTGCCCGGGATGTACATGGTCGCGCTGTGGTTGGCCGACGAGGCGGGCGGTGTGGACCTGCTGATCCCGCTCGCGCCGGCGCCGTGCGGCGTGCAGGCGCTGCGCTGCTACACCGCGGCGGAACTGGCCGCGGTGCTGGCCGCGCGCACCCGCCGGCCGGCCGCCGTGGGCGCTCCGGACAGCTGATCACACCCGACCGTTCACACGTGTGGTCACATCTTGGGCGCAGTCGGGTGAGAACTGCGAGAAGTCCTGCGCGCGGGCCTTCGGAGGCGGACACTGTGAGCTGCCGGGCAAGGCTGCCCGACGCGCTCCGCGCAGACACCGAGAAGGTACGAGGATGTGCCAGCACCGACCGCATTGCCCACCGGCGGACAGCCCCGATCGTGAGGCCGCCGCCGTTGTGGCCGCTCATTTCGAACAGGGATGGAGCCTGCTGTGCAACGGCGTCGTCCTGTTCGAGGACACGGGCGAACTGCTGCCGGACGGACGCACCATCGCCCCGCACCGGCCCCGAGTGGGGTTGGTTTCGGCGGCCTGATCCGTTCGCACGGCCCAACGAGCCGGAGGTCACCTCGCAACGACCTCCGGCTCTTGCCTGCCCGGGGCCGGTCGGGCCGCCTTCCCGATACAGTCCGAGCGGCAGCATGCGATCTGCGGCGACACGATGTCGGGCGCGACGACGACTGGGAGTTCCATCCCCATGGGCACTGGCGGCACCCCTCGGCCCGGTCGCCCGCGTGATCCACGCACCGACGAACTGATCCTGGCCGCGGCCCGCGAGCTGGTCGCCGAGCAGGGCTACAACCGGGTCAGCATCGACGCCGTCGCCCGTCGGGCGGGCGTGACCAGGCCCACCGTGTACCGCCGCTGGCCCTCGAAGGCGCACCTGGTGCACGAGGCGGTCTACCCGGCCCGCGAGATGAGCTTTCGGCCGCTGCCGCACGAGGACTTCGCGACCGGCGTACTGCGCTTCGCCGAGGCCGCGCTGGAGTCCTTCCGTCGCCCGGAGACCGCCGCCGCGGTGCCGGGGCTACTCGCCGAGTACCGCGACCAGCCCGAGCTCAAGGAACTGCTCGTGGCCCGGATGGATCCGGTCCGGGCGATCTTCCGGGCCTTCGTGGCCGACGCGGTCGCGCGCGGCCAGGCCCGCCCGGACGTGGACGCCGACCTGCTCTTCGAATCGCTCAGCGGCGCGTTGATGTTCGGCGTCCTGGGCAGCGACCTGGCCGCCAAACCGGGGTTCGCCGCGTCGGTGGCCCACCTGCTGACCCACGGCGCGGCCCGCCCCTGATCGGTTCGCCCCTGGTCGGGACGTCCGCGATCGGGAGCGGGCCGCGCCCGGTTCGGGTCAGTTGTTGCCGTACGCCTCGATCGGCGGGCACGAGCAGACCAGGTTGCGGTCGCCCTGGGCGCCGTCGATCCGGCGCACCGGCGGCCAGTACTTCTCGGCCGGCACCACACCGGCGGGGAAGACCGCCTCCGCCCGGGTGTAGGCGTGCGTCCACTCGCCGGCGAGCAGCTCGGCGGTGTGCGGCGCGTTGCCGAGCGGGTTGTCGTCGGCGGGCAGCTCACCCGACGCGACCCGGTCGATCTCGCCCTTGATCGCGATCATCGCGTCGCAGAACCGGTCGATCTCGCGCAGGTTCTCGCTCTCCGTCGGCTCGATCATCAGCGTGCCGGGCACCGGGAACGACATGGTCGGCGCGTGGAACCCGTAGTCGATCAGCCGCTTGGCGACGTCGTCGACGCTGACCCCGGCGGTCTTGGTGATCCCCCGCACGTCGATGATGCACTCGTGCGCGACCAGGCCGTTCGGGCCGGTGTAGAGCACCGGGAAGTGCGGTGCGAGCCGCTTGGCGATGTAGTTGGCGCCCAGCACCGCGACCTGGGTGGCCTCCTTGAGCCCGTCCGGGCCCATCAGCCGCAGGTACGTCCACGGGATCGGCAGGATCGCCGCCGAGCCCCACGGAGCGGCCGAGATCGGCCCCACGCCGGTCTCCGGGCCCGCGGTGGGCTGGAGCGGGTGGTTGGGCAGGTACGGCGCCAGGTGCGCGCGCACCGCGACCGGGCCCACGCCCGGACCGCCGCCGCCGTGCGGGATGCAGAACGTCTTGTGCAGGTTCAGGTGCGATACGTCGGCGCCGATCGCGCCGCCCGGCTGGGCCAGCCCGACCAGCGCGTTCAGGTTCGCACCGTCCACGTAGACCTGGCCGCCGGCCTCGTGGACGGCCGCGCACACCTGCTCGATGCCCTCCTCGAACACGCCGTGCGTGGACGGGTAGGTCACCATCAGCACCGCGAGCGTGTCCCGGTGCCGCTTGATCTTGTCGTGCAGGTCGGCCAGGTCCACGTCGCCGTTCTCGCCGGTCTTGACCACCACGACGCGCATGCCCGCCATCACCGCGCTGGCCGCGTTCGTGCCGTGCGCGGAGGAGGGGATCAGGCACACGTCGCGGGCGGTGTCGCCGTTGGCGCGGTGATAGGCGCGCACCGCGAGCAGGCCCGCCAACTCGCCCTGCGAACCGGCGTTGGGCTGGAGCGAGACCTTGGCGTAGCCGGTGATCCGGGCCAGCGAGTCGGCCAGGCCGTCGATCAGCTCCAGGTATCCGGCGGCCTGCTCCACCGGCGCGAACGGGTGCAGGTTCGCGAACTCGGGCCACGTGATCGGTTCCATCTCGACCGTGGCGTTGAGCTTCATCGTGCACGAGCCGAGCGGGATCATGCCCCGGTCGAGTGCGTAGTCCTTGTCCGCCAGCCGCTTGAGGTAGCGCAGCATGTCGGTCTCGGAGCGGTGCGTGTGGAAGACCGGGTGGGTCAGGAACTCGGTGTCGCGCAGCAGCGACTGCGGCAGCGCGTCGGCGGTGTCCGCGTCCAGCGCGGCCACGTCGCCGGTGACCCCGAACGCTCCCCAGACCGCCTCGACGTGCGCCCGCAGGGTGGTCTCGTCGCAGGTGATCCCCACGTGGTCGGCGTCCACGGGGCGCAGGTTGATCCCGGCCGCGCGGGCCGCGGCGAGCACCTGCTCGGCCCGACCGGGCACGCGCACGGTGATCGTGTCGAAGAAATCGCCGTGCACGACCTCGACGCCGCCCGCCCGCAGCCCGGCCGCGAGCACGGCCGTGTAGCGGTGGGTGCGGCGGGCGATCGAGGTGAGCCCGTCAGGCCCGTGGTAGACCGCGTACATCCCGGCCATCACGGCCAGCAGGACCTGCGCGGTGCAGATGTTGCTGGTCGCCTTCTCCCGGCGGATGTGCTGTTCACGGGTCTGCAGCGCGAGCCGGTAGGCGGGCGCGCCGTCGGCGTCCACGGACACCCCGACCAGCCGGCCCGGCATGCTGCGGGTGAGCTTCTCGCGGACCGCCATGTATCCCGCGTGCGGACCGCCGAAGGCCATCGGCACGCCGAACCGCTGGGTGGTGCCGACCGCGATGTCGGCGCCCATCGCGCCCGGCGCGCGCAGCACGGTGAGCGCGAGCAGGTCGGCGGCGACCGCCACCAGCGCGCCCTGTGCGTGCGCCGCCTCGATCACCGGGGTCAGGTCGCGGACCCGGCCGTCGGCGCCGGGGTACTGGAGCAGCACGCCAAAGCAGCCGCCCTCGGGCAGCCCGTCGGTGGTGTCGGCGACCACGACCTCGATGCCCAGCGCCTGCGCCCGCGTGCGCACCACGGCGACGGTCTGCGGCAGCGTGGCCGCGTCCACGACGAACACGTCGCTCTTGGCCCGACCGGCCCGCCGGGCCAGGGTCATCGCCTCGGCGGCGGCGGTGGCCTCGTCGAGCAGCGAGGCACCGGCCACGTCCAGGCCGGTCAGGTCGGTGACCACGGTCTGGAAGTTGAGCAGCGCCTCCAGCCGGCCCTGCGAGATCTCCGGCTGGTAGGGCGTGTAGGCCGTGTACCAGGCGGGGTTCTCCAACACGTTCCGGGTGATCACCGGCGGGGTGAAGGTGCCGTGGTAGCCGAGCCCGATCATCGAGGTCAGCACGGTGTTGCGGGAGGCCAGCTCGCGCAGTTCGGCGAGCACCTCGGCCTCGGAGCGCGCGGCGGGCAGTTCGAAGCCCTCCAGCGCGCGGATCGCGGCGGGCACCGCCGCGTCGGTCAGCTCGTCCAGGGATCCGTAGCCGATCGCGGCGAGCATCTTCGCCTGCTCGTCGGCGTCCGGACCGATGTGCCGGCCGGTGAACGGCGACGCGGCCTCCAGGCCGGTCAACGAGCCGGGACCGGAGGGGAGTACGGCGTGAGCACGCGTCGGGGCAGGGGTGCGCGGGGTCATCGCGAAAGGCCTCCTGGATCGCTCCTGGACGGACACGCGGGTCGCGCGCCCACCGGCCTCCCCCTCTGTCATCTGTACCTGAGAGCTTCACCGCGCCCGGAGCACCGGTCGAACCGGTTCCCACGGGCGCGATTTGCACCGTCGGCGAGGATCCGACCCGACTCGGCGAGCCACGTGCGGATCCTGCTTTCCAGAGTGCCCACGACCACGCGGTACGGGTGCCTGAGAGATTCCGGGGAGGAGTTGCTCCTTCGGCGCCCCGTGTGCACGACACGAGGACTCTCCCGCGCGAACGTAATGGGCGACCTCAACGGTATCAGCGTGACCCTCGATCGGGCCTGCGCACTAGGCGTAGGTCACAGTGGTCGTGGTGTAACCCAGGGACCGCATCATCCCCTGGAGCATGCCGGTGGTGTTGCGCTCGGCCCGCTCCACCAGTCCGGCGGTCTTCGCCGCGTCGTCGATCTTCTTGGCCGCCAGCACGTAGAGCTGCTGCTGATCGGAGGGATTGCCGGAGAAGAAGTCGCCGAGGCGGTCGAACAGACCCCGGTCCTGGGCGATCACGTGGCTGTTCTTCTGGTCGAGGGCTGCGGGCGCGAGCCGCGCGTGCGGGAGCTTGATGGTCACGCTCTTGTTGTCCGGCGAGGTCTGGATCGCGTCCTGGCCGATCCCGCCGAACTCCACGAAGCCGCCGACCTGGCCGACCCCGATGAACAGCGTGCGCTGACCGCGGACGGCGTCCGGGAGGAACTTGGCGTCCTTCTCCAGGTCCACGACGACCTGGAAGGTGCCGCTGACCGCCTCGTAGCGGCTGAGATCCTGCACGGCCTTGAGCATCACCGGTCCGCTGTGGTCCTTGGTGGTCTCGCCGAACGGGTTGAACTTGCCCGGCAACAGGTTGACCAGCCCGACCAGCACCAGGGCCAGCACGATGAAGCCGACCAGGAGCGTGACCAGGAAGGCGGGCAGGCCGAGCCTGCGGCGAACCGATCGGAAGGCACCTTGCCCTCGCGCCGGCCGCTCTTTGACATCAGTCATGGTGAGGACACCCCCGAGGAGTCGTCTGCCCCGCGCCTGCCCCGGATCCCGGCGGCTATCCCCGGTCGGCGGCGGGTAGCGGAATCGGTTCCCCCGGTCGCAGCGCCGGGTCGGTGATCACGAACGTGCGCACCCGGCCCGGCCGGCCGCCCGGCACCTCGAACCGCACGGTGACCCGGCCGACACCGCTGCCCTGCACCCAGCCGGGTCCGAACTCCTCGTGCACCACGTCCTGGCCCGGCGACCAGGAGATCCGCTGTGGCGCGGCCTCGACGAGCGGCTCCGCGTCGCTCTCCGGGTCCTCCTCGATCGGTTCGCCGGCCCCGGGCTCGGCCGCGCCGAACAGGTCCTGCTGGGCGAAGTCGGCCAGGCCGCTCACGCCCACCCCGAGCAGCCGCACGCCGCCCGTGACGTCCACCTGCGCGGCCAGTCGGCGGATCGTCTCGCGCACCACGCCCGGATCGTCGGTGGGCCCGCGCAGCGTCTCCGAGCGGGTCAGCGTGCTGAAGTCGTAGCGGCGCAGCTTGAGCACGATCGTGCGCCCGGAGCGCCCGGCGGCGCGCAGCCGCTCCACGCACCGGATCGAGAGCCGGTCCAGCTCTCGCGTGATGCGCTCGCGGTCCACCAGGTCGGTGGCGAAGGTGTCCTCCACCGACACCGACTTGGCGTCCCGGTCGGCGACCACCGGGCGGGCGTCCAGCCCGGCGGCCAGCACGTGCAGGCCGTGGCCGTGTGCCTGGCCCAGCAGTCGGACCAGCTCGCTCTCGTCGACGGCGGCCAGATCGGCCACGGTGTCCAGGCCGGCCCGGCGCAGCACGTCGCCGGTGGCCGGTCCGACCCCGGGCAGTGCGCGCACCGGCAGCGGGTCCAGCATCGCCCGCTCGGCGCCGGGTGCCACCACGCACAGCCCGTCCGGCTTGTCCGCCTCGGACGCGATCTTGGCCAGCAGCTTGGAGGTGGCCGCGCCGACCGAGCAGGTCAGCCCGGTGGCCGCGTGGATGTCCGCGCGCAGGCGTACGGCGATCTCGGTGACCCGTTCGGTGTCCAGCGTGCCGCCGTGCGGGCCCGCCTCCAGGTCGACGAACGCCTCGTCCAGACTGAGCGGCTCCACCAGCGGGGACAGCCGGTGCAGCAGCTCCATCACGGTGTCGCTGACCTGCCGGTACAGCGCGAAGCGCGGGCTGAGGAAGGCGGCGTTGGGGCAGCGTCGCCGGGCCTCGCCGATCGACATCGCCGAGCGCACGCCGAACACGCGGGCCTCATACGAGGCGGTGGCCACCACGCCGCGTGCGCCGATGCCGCCGACGATCACCGCCTTGCCGGCCAGGCTGGGCTTCGCGACCTGCTCGACCGACGCGTAGAACGCGTCCATGTCGAGGTGAAGGATGCCCGGGGCCTGTCTCACACCGCGCAATGATGACGCACGGGACCGACATCCGCGCGCGCTCAGTCGCCCAGGGCGCGGCGGATCTCGTCGTTCCTCGGGTCGCGGGCGCGTGGATCGGGTTTGAGCACGATCTGACCGGTCGCCTTGACCGCGGCGAGCATCTCGCGCCCGGTGCCGTACACGGTGGGCCCGATGTGGCCCCACGTGAAGGACTCGTCCGGGACGCCGTACGCGGATATCCCGGCGGCCCGGCACAGTCCGAGCGCACGCCGCAGATGGAAGCTCTGCGTGACCACGATGACCCGGTCGATCCCGTAGACGCGCTTCGCCCGGATGCAGGATTCCCAGGTGGAGAATCCCGATTCGTCGGTCACGATCCGATGCTGCGGTATCCCCCTGTCCGCGAGGTAGCGCCGCATCACCCCGGTCTCGTCGTAGCGGTTGCCGCCGCCGTCGCCGCTGACCAGGATCACCCGGGTCCGGCCGGCCCGGTACAACCCCAGGGCCACGTCCAGCCGGCGGGCCAGCAGATCGGACGGCCGGTCCCCGTGCACGCCCGCGCCGAGCACCATCGTGACGTCCTGATATGGCACGTCGGCGGGCGAGCGGACCCGGTTCCCGGCGTACAGGTGCAGCCCCGTGATCGGGGCCAGCCCGGCCACGGTGAGCAGGACGGCGGCCTGATAACCGCGTCGTTGGGCTCGCCGCGAGCGCGGCAGGGTCGGCCGGCGAATGATCACGTCCATGGGGACGTTCCTGCCCGTCGGCCCGGTTCCCATCCGCCGCGGGCGGCTCAGACCGCCTTGTCGCGTCGCCTGCGCGCCAACTCGTCGCCCGGATGGACTTGCGTGATCGTCTCTCCGGTACCGGTGTGCTCGCCCTGGAGCTGGGCGAGCGAGCCCTCGACCTCGCGCCAGACCGCCCCCACGGCGATCCCGAAGACCCCCTGGCCGCCCTGGACCAGATCGATGACCTCGTCGTACGACGTGCACTCGTACACACTGGCGCCGTCGCTCATCAGCGTCATCCCGGCCAGGTCGCCGATCCCGCGACCGCGCAGGTGGGCCACCGCGATTCGGATGTTCTGCAGCGAGACTCCGGTGTCCAGGAGCCGCTTGACGATCTTGAGCACCAGGATGTCGCGGAAGCCGTACAGACGTTGGGTGCCCGAGCCGTGGGCCGGGCGGACGGTGGGCTCGACCAGCCCGGTGCGCGCCCAGTAGTCGAGTTGGCGGTAGGTGATGCCGGCCGCCGCGCATGCCGTCGGGCCGCGGTAGCCGACGTCCTCCGACGGCGTGCCGGCCGGCGAGACGTCCTGCCGCCGGGGGCCCGCACCGGGGTCG
This sequence comes from Embleya sp. L77, assembly GCF_055557415.1. NCBI lineage: Bacteria > Bacillati > Actinomycetota > Actinomycetes > Kitasatosporales > Streptomycetaceae > Embleya > Embleya sp. L77. The sequence goes on along the minus strand of NZ_CM145709.1, from coordinate 6,438,364 downwards.
GTCGCCGGCAGAGGACGTGCCGTGCGGGCGCGTTCCGCCGCCGTGATGTCGCCGGTGCTGCTCACGCCGACCTCCCTTTCGTCTCCCCGCGCCCGAGTACGGCGCGGCGAGTCTCTTCAGTCCCGGGCCGCAGGCGGCGAGGTGCAACGCGCAGGGGTCATCCCGGAACTGTCGTTTTCGACGGTAGGCAGTCACCAACAGCGCGTCAACGACCGGGCCGTTCGGCACGCCGAGTGACGCTCCTCGCACGAGTGGTTTGAACCTCTGCGCCAGGGGTAGGTCTGGCCGCTTTGCCACTGATCGAAACGGATCGAGCCGGACCGGCTTCGACCGCACGCGCATCGGGGTCCGTCCCGGCCGACGGCCCCCGGTGCGCGTCCGAGGCCGCCGCCCGGCCGACCGGTACCGGCACGCAAAAAACCGCCGACCGGTACCCCTCGCCGAGGACGGCGGGCAGGGACGGTCGGCGGCTTCGCACGCGCACCGGGCCGGGCGGGCCGGCTACTGGCTCGTGGTGCCGAAGTCCTCGGGCGAGATGTCGTTCAGGAACTCCCTGAACTTCTCGATCTCGTCCTCCTGCTCGTTGGGGATCACGATGCCCGCCTCGTCCAGGACCGCGTCGCTGCCGACGATCGACGTCCCGGTCCGCAGCGCGAGCGCGATCGCATCCGACGGGCGCGCGCTGACCTCCACGCCGCCGGAGAAGACCAGCTCGGCGTAGAAAACGCCCTCGCGCAGGTCGGTGATCCGGATCTGGGTCAATTCCTGTCCCAGCGCCTCCAGCACGTCCCGGAAGAGATCGTGCGTCAGAGGACGCGCGGGTACCACGCCCTGTTGGGCGAACGCGATGGCCGTCGCCTCTACCGGGCCGATCCAGATGGGGAGATAACGATCGCCCCCCGTCTCCCGTAGGAGCACGATCGGCTGGTTAGAGGGCATCTCCACCCGGACGCCCACAACCTCTAGCTCGTTCACATCGCCACACTAGCGCGCCGGGCTGTCGGTCACCGATCCCCGGGGGCCGAATAGGTCGGGGATTCGTCGTTTTTTCTTCGTGGGGCGGAATGTCGACCCCGGCACGCCGCACCATCGGGATCGGCGCCGGACGGATGCCGGGCCGTTCAGCGGCCCAGCCGGGGCGCGAGCGCGGTGGTGACCAGGACGGTGTGCAGGCGCGAGGTGAGCGCGAGCAGGTCGCGCACGGTCTCCTCGGCGCCCGCCTTGGCCCGCGCGCCCCGGCGGTGCAGGAGCGGCGCGACGATCTGTTCGACCAGCGCGGCCTCGCGGTCCGCGGCGGCCTTGGTCTGCCGCAGGTGCCGCGGCTCGACGCCGTAGCGGCCCAGCGCGGCCACCAGGCGGGCCACCACGAGCGCGTCGCCGTCGTAGACCACCGCGGGCTCGCCCTCGGTGCCGCCGGGCCGCGGGCGGTGCGGCTGGATCAGGCCGAACTCCTCCAGCCGCGCCAGGTCCACGTCCTGGATGCCGGCCGCGGCGATCAGGCCCGGCCGGTCGAGCAGCACCGTGGTGCCGTCCCGACCGGCCGACCCCGAATCGCCGTCGGCGTCCTCGGAGCGCTCGGATTCGGCCGGGGTCGGGCCGGCCGGTTCGAGTCCGCGATCCATCGCGTCCAGTTGATCCTTGATCACCCGGAGCGGCAGATAGCGATCGCGCTGCACCCGCAGCACGTAGCGCAGACGTTCGATGTCGGCGGCGCCGAACTTGCGATAGCCCGACGGGCTCCGCTGCGGCTCGATGAGCCCCTCCGCCTCGAGGAACCGGATTTTCGAGATGCTGATGTCCGGAAACTCGGGACGCAGCAGGGTCAACACCCCGCCGATGCTCAAGGAGACCGATCCGGCCGCCGCCGGACTCACCCGATCTGCCCTTGCCGACTGGGGAAGAAGACCAGTCGGTACTTGCCGATCTGCACCTCGTCGCCCGGCGTCAGCGGGACCTCGTCGATCCGCTCGCGACCCACGTAGGTGCCGTTCAGGCTGCCCACGTCGGCGACCGCGAAGCCGCCGGCGGTGCGGCGGAACTCGGCGTGCTTGCGCGAGACCGTCACGTCGTCGAGGAAGATGTCGCTCTGCGGATGCCGACCGGCCGTGGTGCGGTCCGAGTCGAGCAGGAAGCGGCTGCCCGAGTTGGGGCCCCGGCGCACCACGAGCAAGGCGGTACCCGGCGGAAGCGCGTCCACCGCGGCCTGCGCCTCGGGGGTGAGGATCTCGCGGGGCGCGGGTTCCGCGTCCAGCGCCTCGATGCCGCTGATCGAGATGGTCGAGGTCTGCTCGGACGCACGCTCGGCACCCGCACCCAGGCGTGCGCCGCAGTTGGAGCAGAACCGGCCACCGGGCGGATTGTGATGCCCACACGTGCCGCAGACCACCACGTCGGCCTCCTGACCCGTTCCGGTCGAACCTCGACCTTCGGTCGAGAGTTGCCCGAAACTTATGCGCGCCGTGTGTTCGTGGTCAACAGCGACATGCCCGGCGGTGGCGTCGGGCTCGCCCAGCGGCGGAGCGGGTGCGGGAGGTGAACCGGCGGACGCCCCGTAGGGGGTGCCCGGCGGCATCGTCGGCGGGGCGGCCGGCGGGTTGCCGGCCCTCCCCGCATCGGCAGCCGGCGCGTCGCCGGAGCGACGGGAACGACCGAACAATTTCGCGAACAACTTCACGGGCGAACCTCCCCGAGAGAACCTGGCCCGCCCGTGGGGCAGGAGGAGTGGGTCGTGGTGATGGACTGCCTACCGCTTCGCCGGGCCGTCAGGAGCCAAGGCTGTTCTGATAGGCGGCCGCGTCCAAGAGCGCGGCCGGTGCGGCGGGATCGTCGAGGCGCACCTCGAACATCCAACCGTCGCCGTAGGGATCGGAGTTGACCAACTCCGGTGCGCCGTCGAGCACGTCGTTGACGGTGGTCACGACGCCGTCGAGCGGCGCGAAGAGGTCGCTGACACTCTTGGTCGATTCCAGTTCGCCGCAGGGCTGTCCGGCCACGACGCGAGTGCCGACCGGCGGCAGCGTGACGTAGACGATGTCACCTAGCGCGTCCTGCGCGAATTCGGTGATGCCGATCCGCACCGTCCCGGAGATCTCTTCCATGACGCGCACCCATTCGTGCTCCGTCGTGTACGCGAGATCTGCGGGGTACATGCGGACAGCCTGCCCTTCTTGCCTGATGAGTGATGCACCGACGGCGACCGGCGGACTGATTCTGTCAGGTGTGCTCACCCGTTACCGGCGCCCGGTGCCGAGCGAGCGTAACCAGGCTTGTTCGCAGGCCGCAAGGCGTCGATCAGCACCTCCTGCGAGGGGGTGACGATGGCCCCCGCCTGCTTCTTCTCCAGGGTCTTCACCACGCCCCCGGGGATGTTCAGCGCGGGCTGGAGATCCTGCGGATTTCCGATCACCTTGAACACATACGGCGGGAGCACCTTGGTGCCGTCGATCACGATGTCGCCGGGCGGTGTGCCGTTGAACCAGGTGCCCGCCACCACGCGCACGTCGTTGATCTGGATCACCTCGGCACCGGCCGCGCGCAGCTCCTGGAGCGTGTCCAGCAGGACGTCGCCGCTGACCGTGCGCTGCGGGTCGGTGATGGTCAGCGTGATGCCGGGCCCGGTGGCCTTGACGGTACCCGCGAGCACGCCCAGGGCGTCCGCCTTGGCCTCGTTCTGCTCACGCGCCTCCTGGACCCGGTCGTTGCTGTTCTGCAGCTGGGTACGGCTGTTCTCCAGGCGGTGCTTCTCGTCCTCCAACCGCCGGGTGCGCTCGCCGAGTTCGTCCAGGACCCGGACCAGGTCCTCCTGCCGCGCGCCGCGCAGCGGGTCCGACTCGGTGTTCGAGCGCACCTGGATGGCCAGCCCCGCGCCGAGCGCGAACAGCAGCACGGCGCCCACGAGTTGAGCCCGGCTCACGCGCGGCGGCCAGAACGCGTCGAGCAGCCTGCGCCGGCCCGGCTGATCGTCCACCGGATCGTGCGTGTGCGGCTCGGAAACCGCGTTCGAATCCGTTTCCGTCTCGGGCGTGTCGCGCGCCGCGTGCGCTCCCGCGTGCGGCGGCGCGAGCGGGGCACGCGGATCGCGCGGGTCTCCGGGGTCGCGTGCGACACGCGGTCGAGGCGTCTCACCCGGCCGGGACGCCCCGGGCACGGGCGCGGCGGGCACCAGTGGCGGTATCGGCACGCGCGGCGCCCCGGGGTCCGGCTGCGGCCGGGACGCCGGCGGCATCTCCCGCATCTCGTGCGCCGATTCGCGGACCGGCGCGGTGATCGGCGGGATCTCCGAGGTCACCTCGGCGGCCTGCTCGCGGATCCGCTCCCGGATGTGCCGACCCTCGTGGTAGAGGTCGACCGGGCGCCGGGTCTCGACCGTGGGCTTGCGCGTGGACGGCGTCTCGGGTTCCGGCTCGGGTTCGGGCACGAGCACGGGTTCGGGCATGGATTCGGGCACGAGTCCGGGCACGGGTCCGGGTGCGGGCTCCTCGGCGGTGCGCGGGATGCCCAGCTCGCGGGGGTCCTCGTCGTGGCGGGCATGCCGCCCGCGCGTCTCGTCCGTTTCGTCGGCCATGTGTGACTCCCCGTCAGGCCCGGAAGACGTGTCGGCGGATGGCCGCCGCGTTGGAGAAGATCCGGATGCCGAGCACGACCACCACGCCGGTGGACAGCTGTGCGCCGACGCCCAGTTTGTCGCCGAGGAAGACGATCAGCGCGGCGACGACCACGTTCGACAGGAACGAGACCACGAAGACCTTGTCGTCGAAGATGCCGTCGAGCAGTGCGCGCAGTCCGCCGAAGACCGCGTCCAGCGCGGCCACCACCGCGATGGGCAGGTACGGCTCCAGCTCGTGCGGGATCACGGGTCGGGCGAGGTACCCGACCACGACCCCGAGGACCAGGCCGAGGACCGCGATCACTGTTTACCCTTTCGTTCGGTCTGCTTCTGCGACGCTGTCGGCGAGCCGGTCGGCGAGGCCGAACCGCTCGGCGGCGGCCCGCCGCGGCCCGTGGGCGTGGCGGGCGGTGTGCTCGGGGTCTGCTTCGCCGGTGCGCTCGGCGGCGGGCTCGCGGGCGCGCTGCCCGGGACGTCGGCGTAGCGCAGCGAGGTGCCCAGCGCGGCCGGCAGCTTGAGCTTCTTCTGTGCGCTCAGGTTGATCCGGATCCCGAAGTTCTCTTCCAGCTGGCGCAGATAGCGCCCGTCCGCACCGACCATGAACTCGACCTGCATCGGCTTCGCGTCACCGATCGCCAGGATCGTATACGGCGGAGCCAGCGGCCGGTTGTCGACCAGGATCGAGGCGCCCGCGGCGCGGATCGCGGACAGCGCGGTCAGCCGCTGGTTGTTGATCGAGATGGCCTCGGCGCCGGCCTTCCACAGGCCGTTCACCAGGCGCTGGAGGTCGCGGTCCAGGATCCGGCCGTTCGCCGCCGCCTCGGCCTGGCGCGGGTCGGTCGAACCGTCCGAGTTGTCCGATCCCTTGGCGTCGTCCGCGATCACCTTCAGGCCCGGACCCTCGACCGGGTCGGATCCGGTGAGCAGCGCGAGCAGTTGCACCCGGTCCTTGGCGCCCTTGGGCAGCGAGACCTCCTGGATCGCGTCGACCTCGTCGCGCAACCGCTCGACGGTGGCCGTGAGCGCGTCCACCTCGGCCTCGTCGGTGTGGATCCGGTCCGCCAGCTGGTGGCGCTCCCGCTCGGCCTGCGGAGCGGCGGCGTGCACCTTCATCGCGGCCACCATCAGGATCATCGCGATCAGCGCGACCCCGACCACGGCCAGCACGCGGGCCAGCGGGCCCTTGTTCATCCCGGTGTCCCCGCGCACCGCACGGCGGGCGGTGGCCTCCGCGTAGCCCGCGTCCAGGCTGTTCGTCATCATGTCCACGAGCAGGGACATCGAGGCGTCCGGCCGCCTGTACCGGCTCGTGCCTGGTGTCTCCCGCGATGACATGCGCCCCATCGTTCCATGCCCGACGGAGTGCTCGATGCAGGGTCCGACACCGGGTCCGGCCGCGGATCGCGGCAGGCGATCCACGGCCGGGGAAGACCTTACAAGACCGCTACCGGGCCCGCCGGCGTCGGCGGGCCCGGAGCATCCGGTCAGTCGCCCGCGTGCTCCACGACCCGGCTCCACTCGTCCAGGAGTTCGTCCGCAGCGTCGTCGTCCGGGCCCTCGGCCCACACGTGGGTGACCGCCTCGGCCGGGTCCGGCAGCACCAGGGCCCAGCGGCCGTCGGCCTCCACGACCCGGACGCCGTCGGTGGTGTCGATCTCGCGGTCGCCCGCCGCCTCCACGACCCGGCGCATGACCATGCCCTTGGCCGCCCACGGCGTCGGCACGTCCCGCCGGCGCACGTGCGCACGCGGGATCCGCGCGTCGATCTGGCTCAGCGTCAGCTGGGTCCGGGCGACCAGCCCGATCAGCCGGACGAACGCGGCGGTGCCGTCGAAGACGGTGCTGAACTCGGGGATCACGAACCCGCCGCGGCCGTCGCCGCCGAAGATCGTGTCGTCGGACATGGCCACCCGCGCGAGGTCGTCCGGCGACGTGGTGGTCCACTGCACCTGGACCCCGTGATAGGCGGCGACCTGCTCGGCGATCCGGGTCGTGGTCACCGGCAGTGCGATCTTCCCGCCGCCGCGCTCGGCCGCGACGCAGTCCAGCAGTACCAGCAAGGCGCGGTGGTCGTCGATGATCCGGCCCCGCTCGTCCACCAGCGACATGCGCTCGCCGACCGGGTCGAAGCGCACGCCGAACCCGGACTTGGAGGAGGCCACGAGCTCGCCCAGCCGCAGCAGCCCCTCGTGCCGCTCGTCGGCGGTCTCGGTGGGCCGGGCGTCGTCCAGGCCGGAGTTGACGGTGAGTGCGTCGATGCCCAGCCGGCCCAGGATGCTGGGCAGCAGCAGGGCGGCGTTGCCGTGTGCGGCGTCCACCACCACCTTGAGCCCGGACTCGGGCACGCCGGTGATGTCCAGGGCCTTCAGCAGCGAGCCCGAGTAGCTGTCGAACGGTCGTGCGGGGAAGGTCAGTTCGCCGATCTCGCCGGGGAACGCGCGGCGATACTCCTGGCGGGAGAAGACCCGGTCGAGCTTGCGCTGGGCGGCCTGGGACAGGTCCGCCCCGCGCTCGTCGAAGAACATGATGTCCACCGAGTCCGGCACCCCGGGCGTGGTGCGGATCATGATCCCGCCGGCCGAGCCGCGCGCGGTCTCCTGGCGGGCCACCGGCATCGGCACGTTCTCCAGGTCGCGCACGTTGATCGCGGAGGTCTGGAGCGCGGAGATGACCGCCCGCTTGAGCGCCCGGGCACCACGCGAGTGGTCGCGCGCGGTGGTGACGGTGGCGCCCTTCTTGAGCGTGGTGGCGTATGCGCCGGCCAAGCGCACCGCCAGCTCGGGGGTGATCTCGACATTGAGGATGCCGGAGACCCCGCGCGGGCCGAACAGGTACTTCTGGCCGCGCGACTCCCAGATCACCGAGGTGTTGACGACCGCGCCGGCCTCGATCGTCTTGAACGGGTAGATCCGCACGTCCCCGGCGACCAGGGACTCCTCCTCGATCAGGCACTCGTCGCCGATCACCGCGCCCTCTTCGATCCGGGCGGCGCGCATCACGTCGGTGTTCTTGCCGATCACGCAGCCGCGCAGGTTGGTCTGCGGGCCGATGTAGACGTTGTCGTGCACGACCGCCTTGTGCAGGAAGGCGCCGCGCTTGACCACGACGTTGGACCCGAGCACGGTGTGCTCGCGGATCTCCACGCCGCCCTCGACCTTGGCGTAGTCGCCGATGTACAGCGGACCCTTGAGGATCGCGTCCCGGTCCACCTCGGCGCCCTCGGCGACCCAGACGCCCGGGGAGAGCTCGAAGCCGTCGATGTCCACGTCGACTTTGCCGGTGAGCACGTCGGCCTGCGCCTTGAGGTAGCTCTCGTGGGTGCCCACGTCCTCCCAGTAGCCCTCGGCGACATAGCCGTAGATCGGCTTGCCCTCCTTGAGCAGCTTGGGGAACACGTCGCCCGACCAGTCCACGGACACGCCCGCGGCGACGTAGTCGAAGACCTCGGGCTCCATCACGTAGATGCCGGTGTTGACGGTGTCCGAGAAGACCTGACCCCAGGTCGGCTTCTCCAGGAACCGGTCCACCCGGCCCTCGTCGTCGATGATCGTGATGCCGAACTCGAGGGGGTCGGGCACCCGGGTCAGGCACACGGTGACCATCGCGCCCTTGGCGCGGTGGTACTCCACGAGCGCGGTCAGGTCGAAGTCGGTGAGCGCGTCGCCGGAGATGACCAGGAACGTGTCGTCCTTGAGCGCCTCCTCGGCGTTCTTGACGCTGCCCGCGGTGCCGAGCGGGGTCTCCTCGTTCGCGTATGTCAGGGTCATCCCGAGTTCTTCGCCGTCGCCGAAGTAGTTGCGAACCAGCGACGCAAGGAACTGGACGGTGACCACGGTCTCGGAAAGCCCGTGCCGCTTCAGGAGCCGTAGTACGTGCTCCATGATCGGCCGGTTCACCACCGGCAGAAGCGGCTTGGGCATGCTGGAGGTCATCGGGCGCAGGCGGGTGCCCTCGCCTCCGGCCATGACGACGGCCTTCATCGGTCTCGTCCTCCTATCGCGTCACACCACCCGCACCCACGGCTGAACTGCCGGGGCCGGGTGGCGTGCCTTCAGTACGTGGATATCGCCTCGGTGTCCGGCGATCCCTGCGCTACCCGGCGGTCGCTGCGCGACTCGCCTTGTCCGCGGCCACGAGGTGTTTGGCCTGGGCTGCGTAGAGGACTCCTGCCCACCAGTACAGCGCAGTACCCCACCAGGCGAACGCCCATCCGAAGATCGCGGCGAGAGTTGCGACACGTCCGGTGCCGTCGCTGAGCAGCAGCAGCGGGAAGGCGTACATCAGATTGAAGGTCGCGGCCTTGCCGACGAAGCTGACCGACAGCGCGCCGTAGCGGTGCCGGCGCAGGATCAGCAGCACCACGCCCATGAACAGTTCGCGGCCCAGGATGATCGCGGTCAGCCAGATCGGCAGGATCTCGCGCCAGGTCAGACCGACCAGGGTGGCCAGCACGTAGAGCCGGTCCGCGGCCGGGTCCAGGATCGCGCCGACCTTGCTGACCTGGTTCCACCTGCGGGCCAGTTTGCCGTCGAGGTAGTCGCTGATCCCGCTGAGCATGAGCAGCGCCAGTGCCCACAGGTCGTGCTTGGGCCCGCCGAATTCGGGCGCCAGGATGAGCCACAGGAAGACCGGGACACCGAGCAGACGGGCGAAGCTGAGCGCATTGGGAATCGTCAGGACCCGGTCGCTGGGAGCGTCCACGCCGCCGTCCCGGGGGTGCGGCGGCGCCGCGTCCACGTGCGCCTCCACGGGGCCTCTGCTTTCTGCCGGTGGGCCGTCTCGTACTGGTCCTGCTCGTTCGGTGTGCGGCATCCAGCCTAGTGACGCACGGATCCGCTGCTCACCGGGTCCGGGTCGGGCGTGCCGGTCTCGGCGAGCGGCTCGGTGAGCGTGGGCAGCGGGGTGCGGTCGCGCAGGATGCGCCAGACCAGGATCAGGGTCAGCGCGATCCCGGCGAACAGGTAGCCGTTGCCGAGCACGAACTCGATCGGCGTCCAGTGCCGTTCCCGGCTGCCGTCCCGGGGGGCGAGCCAGATCAGGCCCCACGGCTGGAGGGTGCGCGAGCCGTCCCAGTCGCCGTACACGTTCAGCCGCATCGGCCACGCGGCGAAGAAAACGAAGAACGTGCCGGTCAGCCACCACCACAGCGGCCGGGCGAGGGTCAGCGCGGCGTGCGCGAGCAGGACGAACGCGGGCACCACCCAGACCCAGTGGTGCGACCACGAGATGGGCGACACGAACAGCGACAGGCCGCCGGTGATCACCACGCCGACCAGTTCATGGCCGCGCAGCGACGCCCGGGCGGCGGCCACCAGGCCGAGCGTGCCGACCAGCAGGCACAGCAGCAACCACAGCACCGAGGCCGCCCCGCCGTCGCCGAGCATTCGGGTGAACATGCCCTGCACGGACTGGTTGTTGAGCGTGCCCACGCTGAGCTTGTCGTTGACCTTGCCGCTGATCGACACGAGGTGCGACCAGTAGTAGACGGACGCGCTCGGCGCGGCGACCAGGCCCACCAGGATGGTCCCCAGGAACGCGCTGCCTGCCACCGCGGCGGCCCGGAACCGGCGGGTGATCAGCAGGTAGACGATGAAGATCGCGGGGGTGAGCTTGAGGCCGGCCGCGATGCCGACCCCGATGCCCTTGAACCGGCGGCTGTCCGGGAGCCCCAGGTCGAGCACGATCAGGGCCAGGAGCAGGAGGTTGATCTGCCCCCAGACGAGCGTCCACTCCACCGGCTCCAGCCACAGCACCACGGCGAAGGTGGTCGCGCTGATGCCGAACCGGCCCAGGCCGCGGCGATAGCCGAGCATGCCCCACGCGGACCAGACCACGGCGAACAGCGACAGCAGGTTGACGACCGCCATGAACCACTTGAGGCCGGCGAAGCCCAGCGGGAGCAGGATGTAGAAGAGCAGTCCGGAGAACGGCGGGTAGATGAACGGCAGTTTGTCGGTCCACTTGCCGTAGTTGACGGTGTAGATCTGGTCGCCGTCGCGGAACGCGTGTGCGGCCTCGTGGTAGACGCTCAGGTCGAGCATGTGCCACATGTCGCGGCGGCCGAGGTGGGTCCACATCACCCACAGACCGAGCGACAACACCAGCAGGAGGCCGCCGACGAGCGCGACGCGACCGGGCCGACGGGGTTCCCGGCTGCGCTCGTGCCCGAACGGGACGCGGGGCGCGAGCGTCAGGAGCTCGCGGCAGGAGGTCACGAGCACGTGGGGGAAGGACATGTCGGTCGGGGACTCCACAACTGCACGGTTCAATGGGCGCCTGGCCGGGTGGCGCCGGGTCAGGATATCCACACGGTCGGATCGGCCCCGCCCGGTGCCTGGTTGCCGGAAGCCGGCGAATGTCCCCGAATGCGCTGTCGGGATCGTTCAGGCCCTGGCCGGAGCCGGAGTGGTGGTGCCCGGAGCCGTTCGGGCCGGCGGTTCCGGCGGGTCGAGCGTAACGGCTTCCGCGGTGCGACTCGCCCATTTTCGTCGGGTCGCCGGTACGCCCAGCGCAATCGTGATCAGCGCGGCGAGCCCGGCGAGAGTGTACGCGTCGGCGAGCAGCAGATCCCACCCGGCGAGCCGGAGTTCGCGGCCGTCGCGGTAGGGCACCTGCCAGATCAGCCCGGTCGGTACCGGGACCGGGAGTTCCACGCGGCGACCCGGGACCGCGGCGGTCAGCGCGACCAGGGCGAACGCGGCCAGTGCGGCGGGGACCCGGAGCGGGCCGCGTCGGCGGCGGGCGGTGTCGGCCAGGAGCACGGCACCGGGCACGATCCACACCCAGTGGTGGGTCCAGGAGATCGGCGACACGAGCAGCCCGGTCAGCGCGGTCACGCACAACCCGGCCAGGTCCCGGCGCGGATCCCCCGGTCGGCCCCGTGCCACCATCACGGCCAGCGCGAGCCCGCCGACCCCCACCGCGATCGCGATGGCCGGCCACACCGGGCCGGGCGGGGGCAGCTGATGGGTGAACCGGATCAGCAACCCGCGCAGCGATTGGTTGCCCGGTGCCTGGGCCGGGCCGACCCGGGTGTCGTCGAAGAACAGGCCGCCCCAGTAGCGCAGCGACTCGCGCGGCAGCGCGGTGAAGGCGACGAACAGGCTCGCCCCGAGCGCGAGCAGCGCGTTGCGGCCCTCGCGCACCCGGCCGGTCAGGAACAGGTACAGGATCACGATCGCGGGGGTGAGCTTGAGCCCGGCGGCCAGGCCCACCCCGCAGCCGCGCAGCCGGGCACCGGGGGCGCGGGAGAGGTCGGCCAGGACCAGCGCCAGCAGGAGCAGGTTGATCTGGCCGAAGCGCAGCGTCTCCTGGACGGGTTCGGTCCACAGCAGGACCGCGGCGGTGCTCGCCGCGGCGGCGAGTCGGCGGGTGCCGCGCACCCCGGCCATGCCCCAGGCCAGGTATGCGCCGATGCCCAGCAGCGCGAGGTTGCCGCCGACCGAGACCCAGCGCAGTACCCCCCAGGGCAGCCACGCCAGCGGGGTGAACAGCAGTGCGGCGCACGGGGTGTAGGTGAACGGCAGGCGTGCCGTCCCGACGGACATCGAGTAGAGCCGCCCGTCGCCCTCCACGATCGCGCGCCCGCCGGCCTGGTAGACCCGCAGGTCGCCGAGCCACCACATGGTCGCCGGTCGGGTCAGCGCGAGCGCGAGGTAGGCGGCGACCGATGTCACGACCAGGATCGCGGCCAGTGCCGGGAGACGTCCGAGAAGGCGCTGGGGGCGACATGACGTCTCGGGCATGAACCTGATCGTGCCATCGGACGCGCCCGATTACTCCTTACTACTCCATGCGCGTCACATTGTTGTGTTCTTTTGACGATTACCGGGCGTTGCTGCGGCCTCGCCGGCTATGCCCGCTTCTCCCCCGGATTCGTCTCCTGCTTGTCCTCCTGCGCGCGGGCCCGCGACCGGCCCACCTCGGCGTAGAAGCGGAGCACGTCGAGGTCGTCCACCGAGCCCGGGTTGACCGCGTCCTCCAGCCGGCGGCCCTGGAGCAGCTTCTTCACCGGGATCTCGATGCGCTTGCCGGTGAGGGTGTGCGGCACGCCCGGCGCCGCGATGATCTCGTCCGGCACGTGCCGCGGCGAGACCTCCTCGCGGATCACCGTGCGGATCCGGGCCTTGAGCGTGTCGTCGAGGGTGTGTCCGGGCGCGGTGACCACGAACAGCGGCATCCAGTAGCCGCCGTCGGGCAGTTCCAGGCCCACCACGAGCGATTCGCGCACCTCGGGAAGGCGTTCGACCGCCTCGTAGATGTCGCTGGAGCCCATCCGCACGCCCTGGCGGTTGAGTGTCGAGTCGGAGCGGCCGTGCACCACGATCGTGCCGCGCTCGGTGAGCGTGATCCAGTCGCCGTGCCGCCACACGCCCGGGTAGGTGTCGAAGTAGCTGGCCTGGTAGCGCGCGTCGTCGGGGTCGTTCCAGAAGTACACCGGCATCGAGGGCATCGGCACGGTGATCACCAGTTCGCCGACCTCGTCCACCACCGGCCGGCCGTCCTCGTCCCACGCCTCGACCGCGCAGCCCAGCGCGCGGCACTGGATCTCGCCGAGGTACACCGCCAGGTCCGGGCTGCCGCCGACGAAGGCGCTGCACACGTCGGTGCCGCCGCTGACCGAGGCCAGCCACATGTCCGCGCCCACCGCGTCGTAGATCCAGCGGAAGCCGTCCGGTGGGAGCGGCGAACCGGTGGTGCCGATCGCCCGCACCCGGCTCAGGTCCTGGGTGACGCGCGGGGTCAGCTCGTTCTTGCGGCAGGCCATCACGTACGCGGCGGAGGTGCCGAACCAGGTCACCTTCGCCCGTTCGACCACGGTCCACTGCGCCTCGGGGCCGGGGTAGCCGGGGCTGCCGTCGTAGAGCACGATCGTGCTGCCCGCGAGCAGGCCGCCGACGAGCATGTTCCACATCATCCAGCCGGTCGAGGTGTACCAGAAGAACCGGTCCTCGGGGCCCAGGTCGAGCTGGAGAGCGGCCTGCTTGAGGTGTTCGAGCACGATGCCGCCGTGGCCCTGGACGATCGCCTTGGGCAGGCCGGTGGTGCCGGAGGAGTACAGGATCCACAGCGGGTGGTCGAAGCCGACCTGCTCGAAGTCGAGGTCGGCGGCGGCCACCTCGCGCCCGATCACCTCGGCCCACGCCAGCACGTCGGCCGGCGCCGGCTCATCGAGCAGCGGCACATGCAACACGTGTCGCACGGTCGGCAGGCCCTCGCGCAGATCGGCGACCACGTCGGCGCGGCGGATCTCCTTGCCGCCGTAGCGGTAGCCGTCCACCGCAATCAGCACGACCGGCTCGATCTGCTGGAACCGGTCGAGCACGCTGCGTGCGCCGAAGTCGGGTGCGCAGGCCGACCAGACCGCGCCGATGGACGCGCAGGCGAGCAGGCCGACCACCGCGTGCGGAGTGTTGGGCACGTAGGCCGCCACCCGGTCGCCCGGTCGCACGCCCAGCTCGCGCAGGGTGGCCGCGCAGGAGGCGACCTGGCGGCGCAGCTCGGCCCAGGAGATCTCGCGCGGGAGCAGTTCCTCGTCCAGGTACACGATCGCGGCCCGCTCGGGATCACCGTCCGCGGTGTGCCGCAGCACCTGCTGTGCGTAGTTGAGGCGGGCATCGGGGAACCAGCGGGCCCCGGGCATGGTCCGCTCGGCGAGCACCACCTCCCGGTCGCCCAGGTCCAGCTCGAACCAGTCGCAGAGCGAGGTCCAGAACGCCTCGGGCTCGGTGGTCGACCAAGCCCACAGTTGTGCGTAGTCCTCGGCCCGGACGCCGCGTTCGGCGCCGAGCCATTCGCGATACCGGGTGACCGTCGCGGCCGCGACCCGTTCGGCCGAAGGCTGCCACAGCAGTTCGGCCCGCTCGCTCGATTCCGTCATGTCGTATGTCCCCTCCGCGCGATGTGCCCCCCGACCCTGCCATCTCGCGCCCCGGCGCGCATCCCCCGACCGGGTCGCGAAAGGATCTTCGCGGGCACTCTGGACGCGCCGCGCCGAACGCGGGATGTTACCGACGGGAAACAAGCCCGGCAGAGGAGGTCTCGCATGCCCACCACGCACGGCACCGTCACCGACCGCGAGCGCGTCGCGGAGCGGCTGCTCGCCGCGTCGCACGCGCACGCGTTCGACCCGATCACCGACATCGACTGGGACGCGCCGCTGGTCGACGGCGCGTTCTTTTTGCCCGCGCACCGGGTCAGCCTGTACGGCACGCCGATCTGGGAGCGGATGAGCGAGCGGCAGCGGATCGACCTGTCCCGGCACGAGGTGGCCTCGATGGCCAGTGTCGGCATCTGGTTCGAGGTCGTGCTGATGCAGTTGCTCATCCGGCACGTCTACGACCGCCCGCTGACCTCGCGGCACGTGCAGTACGCGTTCATGGAGATCGCCGAGGAGTGCCGGCACTCGACCATGTTCGGCAGGTTGATCGACAAGCTGGACTGCCCGGAGTACGGGCCCGGCCCGTACGCGCACATGGCGGCGCGGGCGATGAAGACGCTCGGCTCGGGCGTGCAGGCCTTCGCGATGGCGTTGATCGCCGAGGAGGTCCTGGACACGATGCAGCGCGAGATGATGGCCGACGAGTCGCTCCAGCCGATCACCCGGCAGACCGCGCGCATCCACGTGGTCGAGGAGGCCCGGCACGTGCGCTACGCCCGCGACGAGGTGGCCCGCGGCGCGCCGCACATGTCGCGGACCGAGCGGGCGATCACCCGCCTGGCGCTGGCCCGGGCCGCGCACATCATCGCCACCCGCCTGGTGCACCCGGGTGTGTATGCGGCGGTCGGTCTGGATGCGGGCGAGGCGTACAAGGTGGCGCGCGCCAATCCGCATCGGCTGGACACGTTGGGCCACTGGTCGCGGCGGCTGATCGCGTTCTACGACGAGCACGGTCTGCTCGGTGGGCCGGGGCAACGGTTGTGGCGGGCCTCGGGACTGATGGGACGTCAGATATAGGGGTGGGGCGGCCGGTGGCGGGCCGGCGGGTGTGACCGTAAATACCCCGGTCGGGTTGGCGCACGGAACTGACGATCCGTCAGACTGTGGTCCGTACACACATCGGACGACACGGCCAGACGAGTTGGAGGGCCCGTGACGAAGGACCACAAGCCTGTGGTCCCCGGTTGGTTCACCACGTCCGGGGAGGACTTCTCCCTCCTCGGCACCCGGTGTACCGCCTGTGGGACCGTGTTCTTCCCGCGCCAGGAGACGTTCTGCAGCAATCCGGCGTGCGCCGGCACCGAGTTCGCCGAGGTGCCGCTGTCCCGGCGCGGCACGGTCTGGTCCTACACGAACGCCGGCTACCGCCCGCCGGCCCCGTTCGTGTCCGACCCGGACACCGAGTGGCAACCGTTCACCATCATCGCGGTGCGCCTGGAGGCCGAGGGCCTGATCGTGCTCGGCCAGGGCGCGCCCGGGGTCGGCGTGGACGACCTGAAGGTCGGGGTCGAGGTCGAGATCGTGCCCGGCGTGCTGTACGAGAACGACGAGCACGTCTACACCACGTGGAACGTGCGGCCCGTGGAGGTCAAGGCATGAGCACCGACCGCGAGATCGTCGTCCTGGGTGCGGGCATGCACCCGTGGGGCAAGTGGGGCCGCAACTTCGTCGAGTACGGCGTCAAGGCCGCGCAGGACGCGCTGAAGGACGCCGGGCTGGCCTGGCAGGACATCCAGTTCGTGGCCGGCGCCGACACCATCCGCAACGGCTATCCCGGCTTCGTCGCGGGCGCCACCTTCGCCCAGGCGCTCGGCTGGACCGGGGCGCGCATCTCCAGCTCCTACGCCGCCTGCGCGTCCGGCTCGCACGCGATCGCGAGCGCCCGCGCGCAGATCCTCGCGGGCCTGTGCGACGTCGCGCTCGTGGTCGGCGCGGACGCGGCCCCCAAGGGCTTCTTCGCCCCGGTCGGCGGCGACCGCCCGGACGACCCGGACTGGGTGCGCTTCCACGTGCTCGGCGCGACCAACCCGGCCTACTTCGGGATGTACGCGCGGCGCCGTATCGACCTCTACGGAGCCTCGGTCGAGGACTTCGCCCGGGTCAAGGTCAAGAACGCGCGCAACGGGCTGGCCAACCCGAACGCGCGCTACCGCAAGGCGTTCACGATGGAGGACGTCGCGGCCTCGCCGATCGTGTGCGACCCGCTGCGGCTGATGGACATCTGCGCCACCTCCGACGGCGCGGCGGCGGTCGTGTTGTGCAGCAAGGAGTTCGCCGCCCGGCACACCACCTCCCCGGTGCGGATCTCGGCGGTCTCCACGGTCACCCCGACCTTCCCGAGCGCGCTGATCGAACTGCCCGACATCGCCACCGACTCCTCGGTGGCGGTGGCCCCGAACGAGTTGTCCTTCCGCGCGTCGCTGGCGCACGCGGCCTACCAGGAGGCCGGCATCGGCCCGGAGGACCTGAGCCTGGCCGAGGTCTACGACCTGTCCACCGCGCTGGAGCTGGACTGGATCGAGGACCTGGGCATCTGCGCGCGCGGCGAGGCGGAGAAGCTGCTGCGCGACGGCGCGACCGAGATCACCGGGCGGATCCCGGTGAACGCCTCCGGCGGCCTGGGCTCGTTCGGCGAGGCGGTGCCGGCGCAGGCGATCGCCCAGGTCTGTGAACTCACCTGGCAGTTGCGCGGCGAGGCGGGCGGGCGTCAGGTGCCCGGCGCGACGGTGGGCATAACCGCGAACCAGGGCCTGTTCGGACACGGTTCCTCGATCATCGTCACCCGTTAGGTCCGGCTCGAAGATCATCGAAACGGTCTCGGGGCCGGCCGGGTTCTCGGCGGAGCCGAGGACTCGGCACAGGCTCCGGGATCGTTTCCGTTCCAACGGAGGGTCGGATGGGATTTCCGGACGGCATCGGCGTGGTCGACCTGCTGATGGGCCTGCCGAACCGCGATCGGCGCTGGTGGGCGACCGCGATGGCGGGCACGCTGCGGGACGAGGACAGCCGGACGGGGATGACCCATCCGGCCGGGTACATGTTCAAGGACCTGCCCGAGATGGAGCGCACCGACTCCTCGGCCGAGGACCTGCTGCGCGAGATGGACCGGTTCGGCGTGGAGAAGGCGCTGATCCCGGTCTCGTTCGAGGACGAGGACACGTCGGCGGCGGTACGCCGGCACCCGGATCGGCTGCTCGGCAGCTTCCAGGTCGATCCCACCGACGTGATGGCGGGCGTGCGCGGTCTGCGTCGGGCGCGAGAGGAGGCGGGTGTGGTGGCCGCGACCTTCTTCCCGTGCGGGTGCACACCTCCGGTGCCGATCGACGACCGGTTGGCCTACCCGCTCTACGCGACCTGTGTCGAGCTGGGTCTGCCGGTGTTCGTGAACGCGGGCATCCCCGGACCCCGGGTGCCGGCCGCCGCGCAGGAGGTGATGCGCTTCGACCGGGTCTGCTACGACTTCCCCGAACTCACGGTGGTGATGCGGCACGGCGGCGAGCCGTGGTGCGACCTCGCGGTCAAGCTGATGCTCAAGTGGCCCGGACTGCACTGGTCCTCGTCGGCCTTCGCCCCCAAGCACTACCCGCGCGCGATCGTCGACTACGCGAACACGCGCGGGGCCGACAAGATCCTCTACGCGGGCTACTTCCCGTACGGCCTGACCCTGGATCGCATCTTCGCCGAGTTGCCCGGGGTCGGATTCAAGGACGAGGTGTGGCCGAAGTTCCTGCGCGCCAACGCGTTGCGGGTCCTGGGGTGGTGATCGCTCGGCGCCGGGCTCGGGCTCAGTCGGTGCCGGGCGCGAGCGCGAGCGCGGCCTCGATCGGCCCGGCGTCCGGGCGCGGGTCGACGACCGCCAGGACCGGCACCGTGACGCCCGCCTCGACGTAGCGGGCGATCCCGGCCCGGCAACGGTCGGGACCGCCGTGCACGATCAGGTCGTCCACGACCGCGTCCGGGACCAGTTCCAGGGCGCGCTTGCGGTCGCCCTCGGCCCACGCCGCCCACATCGGCGCCAACTCCTCGGCGCGGCCCAGCCAGCGGTGGAAATCGGCGTACACCGGCACGGTCAGGTAGCTCGTGATCATCCGCCGGCCGATCGCCCGCGCGGTGTCCCGGTCCTCGATCGGCACCACGAAGATCCGCGCGACGATCTCCTTGTCCGGCCCGCCCTCGTGCACGTACGGCACCACCCGCTTCACGTCCTCGGCGGAGAGCCAGTTCAAGATCGCGCCGTCCCCCTCCCGCCCGGCCAGGCGCAGCATGCCCGGGCGCAGCGCGGCGACCAGGATCGGCGGTGGGCTCTGCGGTGGCCGGGACAACCGGAAGCCGCGCACCGAGAAGGTCTCGTAGTCCTCGGTCACCTTGTCCCCCGCGAAGGCCGCGCGCAGGAACCGCACGGTGTCGCGCACCCGCTGGTACGGCCGGTCGAAGCTCGCCCCGTTCCACGCCTCGACGATCGGCGCGGACCCCGCGCCGATGCCCAGCCGAAACCGTCCCGGAGCCACCTCGGCAAGCGCCGCGGCGGTCATCGCCAGCGTCGCCGGGCCGCGCGTGTACGGCGAGACGATCGCGGTACCCAGCCGCACGTCCGGGTCGGCCAGGCCGGCCACGGTGAGCGGGGTGAAGCCGTCCAGGCCGTCCACCTCGGCCGACCAGACGTCCGTGTAGCCGGCCGCGCGCAGTTTGCGAATCAACCGCGGATGGTCGGCGAGCGGCGCGTTCAGCGGGACGGTGATGCCATGCCTGGACTGGCTCATGCGTGCTCCTCCGCGGTCCTGATGGTCCATCAGGACTACCACAACCGGCCGGATACCACCCCGAACCCGGTGCCGACCGCGTACGGCGCACCCGGCCGGGCCTCACAACCCCTGATCGGGCGCGTCCCGCGGCGCGGTGGCCTGGAAGGCCGCGAACAGCGGCACGTAGCCGGACGCGTCCATCACCACACATGCGAACGGCCGGTCGAAGGCCACCCGCCGCCGGACCGGCTCCGGCTCGTTGCTCATCCAGTCCAGCGTGACCGTGGTCACCGCGGTGGCCTCGACGCCCTCCTCGGCGATCCGCAGCAGCGATTCCTGGAGCACCCGGTCGATCCGCACCGGCTCGTCCGTCATCCCGCCGAAGTCCGCGTCGTCGGTCAACGCGGTCTCCACTCCCAGATCCATCAGATGCGGCACCACATCCAGCCGGGTGCGCAGCTCGAAGCGCGGCAGCCGCAGCTCGACGTCCTCGCCCTCGTACGCCTTTCCCGTGTCGCGCGGCGCCCACGCGGCGGTGATCACCGACGCCGGCGGGGCGTGCTCCGGGCCGAGCGCGAACCGCACCCGGGCGGGCTGCTCCCCCGCGCACACCAACTCGACCACGGTGACCTCGCCGTCCCGACCGGAGATCGCCCACACGTCCGCGGCCGGTACCTCGCGCTGCATC
Organism: Embleya sp. L77; assembly: GCF_055557415.1. Taxonomy (NCBI): domain Bacteria; kingdom Bacillati; phylum Actinomycetota; class Actinomycetes; order Kitasatosporales; family Streptomycetaceae; genus Embleya; species Embleya sp. L77. The sequence goes on along the minus strand of NZ_CM145709.1, from coordinate 6,418,388 downwards.
ATCGGCACCCGGGTATGCGTGCCGTCGGCGGCGTGGAACCGAAGGTCGTGCGTCCTGGCCGCATCGAACTCCTCGCGCCAGCGGGCCCGCAGGGCGAGCGCGTTGACCAGGACCACCCGGGTCGCCGCGTCCGACCCGACGGGTATGCCCGGGATCAGCCCGTCGGTGGCTCGCGCGACCCACGCGTCCAGCTCGTCCTGCGCCTGCAACGCGCCGAACCCGATGTCCGGCAGCGCCGCGCGGAAGCCCTCGCGCAGCGGCGACTTGCTCCACACCCCGGTCGCCACCGCAAGCGCCTCGGTGCCGGCCAGATCGCGCGCCACCGCGGTCACCACCGGCGCCGACTCGCGCCACGCGAGGCCGACCAGATCGGCGAGCTCCTCCGCGGTGTCGCCCTCCGCACCGGTGGCCACCGCCGCGAGCGCGAGCCACAGACCGGTCGGCGAACACACCACGTCGCCGCCGGCCGCCCGCACCCCGGGGTCGCTCAGCATCGAGTCGAGCCAGCGCGAAGCCAGTTCCCTTACGGTGCCCGCGTGTTCGCGCAAAGCCGGTTCCATCTGATCACCTTCGTCGTCGCCGCGTCGTCGCTGCCCGGAGTAGTTCGGTGTCCCCCGGCCGAGGGGATCCATGCCTCCCGACCGTAGTGTCGTGGGTCATGAACGACTTCGGCGGGGACCTGGAGCTGCGCAGGCTGATCGACCGTCAGGCCATCCACGACGTCGTCCTGCGGTACTGCCGGGGGATCGACCGGATGGATCTCGACGCCGTCCGCGCGTGCTACCACCCCGATGCCACCGACGAGCACGGCAGCTTCACCGGGACGGTGGACGAATACCTCGCGTGGATCGGGCGATTGCTCCCCCGGTACACCTCGACCATGCATCTCGTCGGCAACCACCTGGTGGAATTCCGCGACGACACGCCCGATCTCGCCCGTTCGGAGACGTACGGAATGGCCTTCCACCGCAGCGCCGACCCGGCCCCGCGCGGCAACCTGATCACCGGCTTCCGCTACATCGACGACTTCGCCCGACGCGACGGCGTGTGGCGGATCGCCCGCCGGGTGGCCACCACCGAGTGGGTCCGGGTGGACGACGCGGCCGGGCAGTGGCCGGTGCCCGAGGGCATGCGCACAGGCCGACGGGACCGCACGGACGCGGTCTACGCGCCCTTCCCCGCCGACCCGCCCGGCTCGCCCGACCGGCCCCGGTCCTAGCCGATCGGCTCCGCCGCGGTCTCGGTCGGCCGGCGGAAGACCCGCGTCGCGTGGATCTCGCCGACGATCTGCGGCTCGTCCGGCTCCTGCGGCACCGGCAACCCGGGCCGCAGGTGCTCCTCGACCGAGATGTACTTGAGCCCGGCGCGCAGGTCCGCGTCGTTGCGCAGCCGCACCACCAACGGGAACTCGGCCAGCGCCGTGGTGTCGAACAGCCCGGTCGTGTACACCAGTTGCACCCCGAGCGCGTCCGCGACCGCGCGTTGCAGCTCCAGCAGATAGGACGCGTTGGCCCGCCCGATCGGGTTGTCCAGGAACAACGTCCCGGCGTGCCGGTGCCGGGCCCGACCCCGATCGTTGCTGCGCAGCGCCGCCATCGTGCAGTACAGCGCGATGGCCGCGGTGAGCAACTGGCCGCCGGAGAACACGTCGCCCATCTGCCCCACCGGCACCCGCTCGGCGCGCAGCACCGAGTCCGGCTTGAGGATCTCCACCTGCACCCCGCGCGGCCGCAGCGCCGCGTGCACCCCGCGCAGGAGCAGCGTCATCCCGTCCCGCCGCACGCCGCCGACCGTGCCGTCGCGACCGCGCTTGATCGTGCGGGTCGCCTCGTCGACCACCTCGCCCAGCGCCTCCACCAGGCCCGCCGCGTCCGGTTCGTCGAACCGGATCCGCAGGAACTCCTGGCCGGACCACTCGCCGAGTTCCTCCGGCAGCCTGGACAACCGCTGCGCCGCACGCAGCGTGGTCAGCGCGGCCTCGACCATGCCGCGCATCCGGTCCACGATGCTGTCCCGGTTGCGCTCGATCTGGCGCAGCTCGTCGGTGAGCACCCGCAGCCGCGGCGCGAACGCGGCCGACCAGGCGGGCGCGTGCTCGGCCAGCGCGGCCGGCGGCAGTTCCCGGATCTGCTGCCGGGCGGGCATCCGGACCTGCTCGAACCGGGCCGCGCCCGCGTGCCGCACGAGCGTCTCGGTCCGCTCCCGGACCTGCGCCTCGGCGGCGGACAGGTCCGCCGCCGCGGCCCGCAGCGCACGCCGGCACGTGGTCGCCGCGTCCCGCGCGTCCGCGACCGGACCCGCGAACGGCGTGGCGGGCGGCTGCTCGGGATCCACCGGCACGGCCGGCAGCGTGTCCGTGAGCGAGGCCGCCACCTCGCCGAAGGCGCCCGCCGCGTGGTCGGCGTCGGTGTGCTCGCGGGCCAGCCGGCCGTGCGTCTCGCGGGCCGCGGTCAGCGCCTCGCTGCGGGCGGCGTGTTCGGCGCCGGCGGCGCGCAGCAATTCCAGCGCGTGCGCGCCGTCCCGGGGCCGCTGCTCCTCGGGCAGGTCCAGGTGGTGTTCGCGGCCCTCGGCCGGCGCGTGCCGCTCGACCTCGCCGCGCAGTCGGCCCAGCAGTTCGCTGGCCGCGTCGGCCCGGCCCTCCAGGGTGCGGACGTGGTCCTCGGCGCGACCGGCCGCGGCCAACCGGGACGGACCGTCGGAGCCGTCGAATCCGTCCAGCAGCTCGGCCGCCTGTCGGCGCACCTTCGCGCTGAGCCGGTCCAGCGTGCTCTGCGCGGCGGACTCCTCACTCTCCGCCCGGGCCTGCTCGGCACGCAGGTCCGCACCCACGCCGACCTTCTCGTAGAGCGCGCGGGCCGTGCGGTACGCCTCGCGCAACGAGGGCAACGACGCACGTGCGGCGGCCTCGTCGGCCGGCGCATCGGCGAGCTGCTCCTCCAGCGCACCGGTGATCTCGGCCCGTTCCTCGCGCAGCGCACGAGCGGTACGCCGGGCATCGTCGGCGGAGCGCTGCGCCTGCCGGCGGTCCTCGTCCGCGGTCCGGGCCAGCGTACGGTCCGCCTCGACGCCCGCCTCGTGTTCGCCGGTCTCCTGTTCCAACTCGCGGATCCGGCGCGCCCACCCGGCCCGCTCGCGCAGCCGGAAGGCCAGGCCGGCCAGCGCGTCCGCCCGACGGCGGGCGGTCTGCGCGGCGTCCATCCGCCGATCCCGCCGGTCCACGGCCTGCGCCCGGGCCTGCTCGGCGCTCACCGCGGCGATCTCCGCGGCCTCTCCCGCGGCCTGTGCGGCGGCCAGTTCCAGCCGCGCGTCGGTGACCGCCTCGAACAGCGCGTCGAGCCGGCCCGCCGGGCACGCGGCCCGCCAGGTCGCCAGCCGCCCGGCCAGCGCCCGGTCGCCCTCCAGGCGCGCGGCCCGCACCCGGATCGCCTCCTGCCGCTCGGCCGCCCGGCGGCGCAGCGCGTCCCGCTCGGTGTCCGCGGCGCGTTCGTCGTGCATCGCCGGGTTCGGCGGCACCAGGAACGTGTCGGGGCGCTCCCGGCCGGGTTCGAGCAGCGCCTCCGGCGTGCCCACCGCGACCGCCGAGCGTGGCAGCAGCGCCGCCTCGGCGAGCACGTCCCGGGCCCGGTCCATCGCGTTGTGCATGGTCACGATCACGCCGTCGACCAGTTCGGGGCGGGCCGCGAGCACCGCGGAGTGCCGCTCGGCGGGCACCGACTGGGCCAGGTAGCGCCACCCCGGCAGGGCCGGAATGCCGTGCTCGCCCAGGAGTTCGACCGCGGCCAGCACGTCCGGTCCGGCGGGCAACAGACCGCCGTCGCCGAGCGCCCCCAGGATCCGCGAGTCGTCGGCGGCGCCGGTACGCAGTTGGAACAGCGTGCGCTCGCCGTCGCTGACCGCCTCGGCGAGCAGTTCGCGCAGCACGTCGGCGGCCCGGTCGAAGGCCCGTGCGGCCTGCTCGCCGACCGCCTCCTCGGCATCGGGACCGAGCAGTTCGCGCACGCGCGGATCGGCCGCCAGCGCCGCCGCGTTCGCGTGCACGGCGGCCAGGTCGGCCTCGGCCACGCCGAGGCGGTCCGCCGCCCGGGCCGCGGCCAACTCGGCCCGCCCGCGCGCCGACTCGGCCTCGCGCACCCCGGCGGCGAGCTGTTCGGCGCTCGCCCGGGCCTCGGCCCACGCGGCGGAGGCGGCCTTCTCCTCGTCCGCGGCGCGGGCGGCGGATTCGGCCGGATCGCCGTCGTCGTCGATCCAGCCCGCCTGGACCGCCAGGTCGAGTTCGGCGCCCACCTCGGCGAGCCGGCCGCGCAGGTGCGCGGCCTCGCTGCGGGTGCGCTGCGCCTCGGTCGCCGCGGTGGTCGCGGCCCGCTGGGCCCGTTCGCCGCGCTCCTGGAGCTCGGCGGCCCGGCGTTCCTCGGTGTCCGCCCGAGCCTCGGCCCCGGCGGCGGCCGCGTGCAGCGCGCGCACCAGCGCGCCGGCGGCCTCCTGGCGGGCGGCCAGCGCGGGCGCGGCATCGCGCTCGGCCGCCCGGATCGCCACGTCCACCCGCTCCGAGCGGTCCACGGCCGCCCGGTGGCGCAGCACCGCCTCGGTGGCCAACCAGGCCGAGTGCAGCCCGCGGGCCTCGCCCAGTTCGCGCTTGAGCCGCGCGGCGTCCTTCTCCGCGGCGGTCAGCCGCATCCCGGCGTGCCGGTGGGTGATCTCGGCGGTGACCAGCGCGGCGTGCGCCCGGGCCTGCTCGGCGGCGTCCACCGCGGCGCTGGATTCGGCCACCCGGCGGGCGAGTTCGGCGGCCCGTTCGCGCTCGCGCTCGGCCCGGGCGCCCAGTTCGCGGCCCAGCCCGCGCGCGGTGTCCTCGGCGCCGCGGTGCGCCGCCCGCACCCTGGTGCGCCGACCGGCCGCCTCGCCCACCGCGTCCAGCAGTTCGACCGCGCCCTCGACGAAGTCCCGCTCGGCGGTCAGTTCGGCCCGCTGGGCGAGCTTGACCGCGAACCCGTCGACCAGGTCGGCCAGTCCGTCGGTGTCCGCCGGATCGGAGACCGCGCGCAGCAGCAGGTCGACGAAGTCCGCGTCGTTCTTGACCGCGAACAGGCCCGCCGCCTCACCCTCGTCGGCGTTCATCTCGCGCTGGTAGCGGAACAGTTCCGGGTCCAGGCCGAGTGCGTTCAGGTGCTCGATCCAGCGGTCGTGGATCTCCTCCCACACCACGTCCACGTCCGGGTAGACCTTGTGCAGTTCGGTCATCGCGTCGCGGAAGCCGCGCATGGTGCGCCGCCGCCCGCCGACCTGGACCGGCAGCCCCTCCAGGGTGAGCCCGGGGCCGGGCCGGAAGGAGTACCAGCTCTCGGCGAACCTGCGCGGGTCGGAGGAGACCTGGCGCCCGCGCCACTCGCTGACCTTGCCGACCACGACCGTCTCGCCGGTGACCACGTGTTGCCATTCCAGCGCGACGTGCCCGCAGTCGTCGGCGAGCAGGAACTTGCGCAGCACGCCGGAGCTGGCGCCGCCGAGCGTGTTGCGGTGTCCGGGCAGCATCACCGAGAAGATCAGCTTGAGCAGGACCGACTTGCCGCCGCCGTTCTCCAGGAACAGCACACCCGCCGGCGCGGGTCGGCGCGGCGGTCCGACCGGCTCGCCCTCGAACAGCTGCGCCTGCCTGGGCGCCGGGTCGGGCACGGGCGCACCGACGCCGCGCAGGTCGAGCACGGTGTCGGCGTACCGCGCACCGGCGGGCCCGATGGAAAACAGCCGGACCCGGGACAGCTCGTACATCGGCGGTCAAATCTCTCTGGTCGAAGCACAGGACAAAACCATCACACAACGGACGATCATCCGGCGGACGATCTCCGGCGAAGCGGCACTCGGCGAGTGGAGCAGCACCCGCCTCCCGGGTCGGCCCCGCGCACCGGCCGGGACCGGGCGGGTCGGGCCCGAAGAAGGCCCGAGGCGCGAGGAAGGCCCGAGGCGCGAGTGGGACCCGGCCCGAGTCAGACCCCGTGGAAGGGCAATCCGGCGCCGGGCGCCAATTCGCCGCCGTCGGTCGCGGCGGCCAGCAGACTCGGGCTGCCGTCGGTGACCGCCACCACGCCCAGCTCCAACAGCTCGGACATGGCCGCCGAACCGGCCGTGTCGCGCACCTGGAGCTGATAGCGGGCGGTGGTGCGGTAGGTGCCGCCCGCGTCGTCGGAGACCCGCTGCAGGAAGCCCGAGTCGACCAGGAACGCGACCGCCTTGGCCACGATCCCGATGGTGGACGCGGCCAGTCTGCGGGCGTCCTTGGTCGCGCCGGTGGCGCTGCGTCGGGCGTACACCCGCCAGGCCGCCTCCAGGCCGGGGCCGTCCACCTCGGGGTCGCTGATCTCGCCGCGCTGCTCGGCGCGTTCCTCCAGACGCAGGCAGGCCTGGCGGACGAAGGCGTCCACGCCGTGCACGCTGAGCCGGCCCACATAGGCGTCGTCGGCGAGGTCCTCGGGGCGCGGGAAGGCCATCGCGGCGACCGCGAGGTGGGCGAGGCCGTGCAGGAACCGGTCGGCCGACTCGGTGCCGGCCCGGCGCGCGTAGTCGCCCATCCGGACCGCGAACACCGAGTCCTCGCCGGCGGTCACCGCCATCCCGGCGCGCGGCGACACCTCCAGGACCACCAGCCCCAGGCCGGCCGCGACCGCCGCGGCCAGCGCGGCGAAGCGCGGGTCCTCGCGGTGTCTGCGGATCAGGTCGGCGTACTCGGCATCCCGGGCGGGCAGCAGCTTGGGCTGGAGGCCGTAGGCGACCAGCCGCGCGGCGTCGCCCACGTCGGCCGAGGTGATCGGTGCGGCTTCGGTGACCGTGTCGTGGTTCATCCGGGGGTGGGCCCTTCCGGCTCGGGTCGCGCGCCGGTCAGGACCGCCGTGCCGATGATCAGGTCGGCGCCGCCGACCTCGTGGTCGTCGAGTTCGGTGCCGTCGTCCACGGCCACCAGGAGGGTGCGGTCGCCCTGCCGCAGCGCGGTGCCCACCGGCGGCGAGGCGGCGTGGAAGGCGAGCAGCGCGACCAGGTAGCCGAGGTCGGGATCCGCCTCGCGGGCCTCGGCGAGCAGCCCGGAGAGCCGGCGCGGGGTCTCCGGTGGGATGTCCAGGAGCAGCGCCGCCGCATCGTGCTGGCTCTCGGTGTAGCGGCTGTCGTCGGGGGTGAGCGACACGTCCGGCTCGGGCAGTTCGGCGCCGAGGTGGTCGCGTGGCGCGGGCGGGGTGAGCAACATCTCCGTCAGGTCGTGCAGCCGCACCGCGACCGGCGTGCGCAGGCCGGTGCCCGCGGCGAAGAACCGGTCGGTCACCCGGCGTGCGTCGCCGACCGGCAACTCCAGGAGCGGGCGCAGCAGTTGCCCGTACAGGTCGAGCCCGGTGCGGGTGCTCGGCGCGGCGAACGCCTGCCGGTCCTGCTCGGCCCGGAACAGCGGCCCGGCCTCCATCAACCGGGTCTGCAACTGGGTGTGCCGGCGGATGCAGTCCTGCACGATGTCGACCAGTTCGGCCGCGCCGCGTTTGCGCTCGCTCTCCTCGGCCTCGTCCCGGGCCCGCCGGATGTTGATCAGGATCGCGTTCTCGTGCCGGTAGCGGTCGGCGACGTGTTCGAACGCCTCGTCGATCAGGTCCGGCACGGACCGCAGCCAGTCCACCGCGCGCACGTTGCGCCGGGTCGCGTCGAGGGCGCGGCGCAGCGACTCGGCGTACTGCACGGTGCGGTAGCGGGCCTGTTCGGCGGCGAACCTGGCCTCGGCCAGTCGGCCGCGCCGGATCAGGTGTTCGAGCTTGACGTCGGCGGCGATCTGGGCGCTGGTGACATCGGTGTCCAGCGCGCCGACCAGGACGTTGATCGCCTCGTCGGTGGCGCGCAGGAAGATGTGCCCGTCCGGTCCCGGGACCTCTTCGAGCAGCTTGAAGTCGTAGTCGCGCCGGATGTATTCACCCTCGCGGGTCCACATCCCGTAGACCGCGCGAAAGCCGCGGTCCACGCTGCCGACGTTGATCAGGTTCTCCAGCACCCAGCGCGCGACCCGTTCGTACTCGGCGGGATCGCGTCCGGGGGCCTGCGCGGCCACCCGGGGGCGGAGCCGGGACACGATCTCGTCGTGGTCGGCTCCGGTGTCGAAGTCCATCGTGATGGTGACCAGGTCGATCGCGGCCAGACCGAGTTCGGCCATCGCATAGACGGTGTACTCGCCCGCCAGGTTGGCCTTGCGCGCCTCCAGGTCGTGCAGCGGCGCGGTACAGGCGAGGGCCTTGAGGCGGCGGGCGAGCCCCTCCTCGGTCACCCCGGAGCGCGGGTGTGCCGCGCCCGGGGGCAGCGCCGGGCCGGGTGTCGGCGGCACTTCCCCGGGCAGGCCGGCTCGGGCGGGAACGGTCATGGGAGTAGAGCCTAGGACGTCTCGCCGACAGGTTCGGCGCCCGCCCGGCGGCGAGGGAGCCGAACGGGGCGCGGGTCGGCGGGCGAGCGGCTACATCTCGCTCAGTCTGGCCAGGGCGGCGGTGCGCACGTCGTCGTGCTCGGCCGGGTCGCCCGCGAGTCGGCGCAGTCGCGTCACGGCCTCGGGGCGGCGCGCGTCCACGTGGCGCGCGGCGATCAATCGGGTGTCGGCCTGGCAGTCCCACAGGGCTTCCACGGCCGTTTCGGCGGCGAACGAGGGCTCTATCCGGGCCAGGGTCTGCACCGCGCAGGCGCGCAGGCCGGCGGACGCGGCCTCCTGGTAGACGCCCTTGACCAGGTCGAGCGCGTCGACCAGGGCCAGCCGCCCTATCCCGGTGACCAGGTCGCACAGGCGGAAGTGCTCGGCCTGGTCGACGATCGGGTCGCCGGCGCGCATCGACGCGGCCACCCGGGTGCGCAGCGCGTCCAGCAGAATCGGTCCGTCGACGGTTTCCCCGGCGCCGGCCAGTATCCGCACCGCGACCTCGCCGAGCAGGTCCTCGCGGGCGGCCCAGCCGCGGGCCCGGGCGACCGCGGCCGGGCTGCGCAGCCCGCCGACGGCCTGCGCGGCGGCAAGCCGCACCACGGCCGGCGCGTCCGGCGCGAGCGCACCCTCGGCCAGGTCCAGGAGTGCGCCGTCGCCCTGTTCGCCGAGGTATCTCAGCGCGGCGGCTCTGGCGCCGTCCGGCCCGGCCCAGGCGGCGGCCAGGATCGCGCCGCGGTGTTCGGGCCCGGCGACCGCGCTCAGCCGTCGTCCGCACGCGAGCGATTGTCGGGGGCCGTCGGCGGCCTCGGCGAGCACCTGGTCGACGGTCTGCGCGGGGGCGGTCGGCCCGGTCGGCGTCTTGACCGAGCGGGTCAGCTCCCAGCGCCACCAGTCCAGGTCGACCTGTTCGACGACCGCGCGCACCCGCTCGTCCTCGGCCGCCCAGACCCGCCATGGGCGCATCCCGGTGGAGCGCTTGACGCAGTCGTAGAGCTCGTCGTCCTCGCCGCGGTCCAGGACCACCTCCAGCAGACCGGCCAGGGCCACGTCGTGGCCGATCGCGGCGAGCCGGTCCAACGCCTCGGGCCAGTCGCGGCCCTCCTCGACGTACTCGCGCAGCAGCGCGGTCGCGTCGGCGCGGCCGAGTCGGGCGAGGGTGCCCAGGACGGCGAGCGGGAGCGCGGTGCGGTCCGCGTCCTCGTCCGTCCAGTCGTCGTCGCACAGGAGATGTCGGGCGAGGCCGTCGAGACCGGCGTCGAGGTCCGCGTACAGGCGTGCGTAGTACAGCGACCGCGACTCGGTGGCCGGAACGGCACGGGGATCGCGGACCACACAGCCGTCGAGCGCGTCGAGCACAGCGACGCGGTCGGCGACGAGGGCCCGCCGGGCGCCCTGACCGTGGCCGCTGCGAAGCAGGCCAAGGAGGGCGTCATGCGAGGTGATGACCGGATCGAACATGCCGCAAGCATCGGTGGCCGGCAACCCTGGAGCAACAGGATTTAGGACACATGTACCCGTTGCCCGTTGTTTCGGGGAAACCGTGTTGCTGTTTCGTCACCGGAAGCCATGAACTGTACCGTCCGCGTTCGCCCGGACGCCGCATGGGTGTGCCCGGTCGCGGCCCGCCCGCGGGCTCCCGCCACCCTCGCCCGCCCACGGGTGATCGGCCCGGCGCCCGGCTCACTGCTGTTTGGGCACCTGCACGCGTGGTCGATCGTGTCGCACGGTGCCGTAGTCCTGGCCGTCGAGCGGACCCAGCACGCTCGCCGGCACGAAGGACTCCATCGCCCAGGCCCTGGTCTGCACGTCGGCGGCGAAGCCGTACGCCCCCCAGACGGGCCAGCGCACGCGGGCGCGCCAACTGCCGTCCCGGTACTGGTGCCAGCTCACCAGGGTGACCTCCAGGTGTTGTCCGTCCGGGAGGAGCATCCGTACCCGCGGACCGCTCGGGTGCGGGTCCGCCTCCTTGCGTCGTTCGCCGACCGGGCCGAAGAGCGGCTCACGGCGGCCGGCGGATTCCGGCGCGCGGGTGGGCGACTCGCCGCCGGCGGCCGATGTCGGTACTACTGCGGTCTTGCTGCTCACGCGGCCATTGTGCGGCGCGGCGACGGCCCGCCGGCCCGAAAGCGCCCGGGCACGCACGCGTCCCACCCGTACGGCGCACGGGCGCCACGCGAGTGGGACGGGCAGGGGGGTGCGATGCGTCAGGACACCACCCGAAGCTCGGCCGGGGCGACCACGCTCAGGCCGAGCGTCGCGGCCAGGTCCTCGACCAGGTTCACCGCTTGTTCCGCGGTCAGTCGTTCGACCGTCCACTCGTCGGTGGGGCGGCCTTCGGCGTCGGTGTGCGGACCGAATCTCAACTCGATCGGACGATCCGCGTCGGCGCAGGGCAGCACCGGAACCCGGGCCACCAGGGTGACATTGTTCGACATGACGTCGACTCCCTTCCAGGAGAGCGAAAACGATCGCCGTTGTCATTGCCGGTCACCACTCACGCTCGCATCGCCCACGGACCGTGTCCAGGTGTCTGTGGAGGCGCGGGGAGCGCACAGGGCGCGCCCCGACGCACGACACGGCCCCGGGGCGGATCGCGCGCCGGGGCCGTGTCGTCGATCGTGTGGGGGAACTCCCCCGGCAGGTCGGTGCGGTCGCCGCCCGGGTGGGGCGCACGGCTCGACACCGCATGCGGTCAGGGGTGGGTCAGCCGAAGAAGGCCTTCACCACCGGTCCCGCCGCCGAGCCGCCGGACTTGCCCTTCTCCACCAGAACCGCGATCGCGACGTCGTCCTTGAACGCGATCATCCAGCCGTGCGTGAGGGTCTCGCCCTTCTCGTCGAACTCGGCGGTACCGGTCTTGGCGCCCACGGTGCCCGGGATGCCCTGGAGCATCTTGCCCGAGCCGTTGGCCACCACGCCCTGCATCAGCGACTTCAGCTGACCGGCGATCGCCGGGTCCAGGTCGTGCGAGGGCACCCGACCGGGCACGTCGTCCGGCGCGAGGACGGGCTGGTTGAACTTGCCGGAGGCGATCGTCGCGGCGACCGAGGCCATCACCAGCGGGCTGGCCAGCACCCGGCCCTGGCCGATCATCGACGCGGCCTTGTCGTTCTCGCTGTTGGCCGGGGGCACCGAACCGTCGAAGGTCACCGTGCCCACGTCCCACTTGGCGCCGATCCCGAACTGCTCGGCCGCCAGCTTGTTCAGCGTGTCGTTCTCGATCTTCGAGCGGTTGCCGATGAACGCCGTGTTGCAGGACTGCGCGAAGTCCTCCTGGAAGAGCGCGTTGGGCATCGGCTGGAGACCGTCGTAGTTCTTGAACGTCTGGCCGTTGACCACGAGCGTGTTCTCGCACGGCACCTTGTCGGTCGGCTTGAGGCCGGCCCGCAGCAGCGCCCCGGAGGAAACCGTCTTGAAGGTCGAGCCCGGTGGGTACCGACCGGTGAAGGCGCGGTTGTCGCCGTTCGCGGGGGTGTTCGCGGCGCCCAGGATGCCGCCGGTCTTGGCGTCGAGCACCACGATCGAGGCGTTGTTGCCACCGCTGACCGCCTTGAGCGCCTCCTCGGCCCGCTTCTGGGTGCTCGGGTCCAGGGTGGTCTTCAGCGGCTCGGACGGCTTGCCCTTGATGTCGACCAGGGTCGTCTTCTCCGCGCCGGCGGCGTCCACGATGCTGATCTTCAGGGCCGCGGTGCCGGCCAGCTTCTTCTCGTAGCGGTACTGCAGGCCGGAGGCGCCCACCGGGTCCGCGGAGGACGCGCTCGGGTCGGCGTTCTTGAGCAGGTCCGCGTTGTCGCCGGAGCCGACCGTGCCGACGATCTGCTTCGCCACGTCGCTGGTCTGCTGCGTGCTCTCCTTGATCTGTATGCCGCCCAGGCCGGCCAGCTTGAGCTGCCCGTTGCCGTCCCACTTGTCCTTGCGCAGGGTCACCAGCGCCAGCGACTGGTTCGGATCCGCCGCCGCGACCCGGGACTTGAGCTTGGGAATGTCCAGGTCGAACAGCGGATCGGCGAGCGCGGCGTAGAGCGCGTCCGGGTTGGTGATCTTGGCCGGCCACAGGGACAGCGCCACCACCGGCGTCGCGGTGGCCAGCGACTTGCCCGAGCGGTCCAGGATGTCGCCGCGCTTGGGCAGCGTGCGATCACGCTTGATCTTGCCGGTGTCGGCGAGTTGGGGGTGCACGATGGTCTGGGTCCAGTGCACGGCGGTCTTGCCGTTCGCGGTGACCACCGGGACGGTCGACTCGATCCTGACCGGGTCGGCCACGCCCTTGAGGGTCAGCGTCGCGTTGTAGGTGAGCGTCGAGGGCGCCTTGTCCTTGCCCTTGGTGTACGTACCGGGCTTGTACTCGGCCTTGACGATGCCCAGCTGCTTGCCCGTCGTGTCCAGTGCCTGCTGTGCCGAGGTGGGGTTGTCCGTGAGGGACGCGGCCTTGGGCAGGTCGCCGCTCTGCCACGCGGTCAGGAAGCTCCTGGCCGTCGTCTCGGACGTGTCCTTCTTCTCGTCGCCGCCGCCGCTGCACGACGTCAGCGCGGCCACCACGACAACGGACAACGCCAACGGTACGGCCGACGGGATCCGCCGCATCTTGCTGCCCACCAGATTCCTCCCGAACGTCCACGAACCCCCGGCAGCCCGCCGGAGGTCTTCGGTCACGCTACCCGGACCGCCGGCGGGCGTCGGCCATCGGGCAGCCGTACGACCGACTTGTGACCTGGTTGTTGAGGTGCCCGAAACACCTCGGGTGAGGGATCGCCCTCAACCCTGGGCGAACGGGAGCCGAATTCGCGGCCGGAGGAAACCGGTCCCCCATGCGGTGCGTCGATAGGAGCATGAGGGTCCGCCGGGTCGGGGACCCCGAGTTGACCGTTGGCACCGTCGAGCAGGAGGAGAACGGGGCGATGGGGACCACACGGATCGCCATACCGACACCACCGCGTTACGGGTGGCAGGAGGACGCGGCATGCAGGGGCCTGGACGCCGGGCTCTTCTTCGGTGACGACCAGGAGCGCCCCGGCGAGCGCCGGGCGCGCGAACGGGTCGCCAAGAAGGTCTGCATCTCCTGCCCGGTGCGGCGGCGCTGCCACGAGCACGCCATGTCGGTCCCGGAACGCCGAGGTGTGTGGGCGGGTCTGGGCGAAACCGAACGCGCCGCACTGCTGCGCGAACAGGAACAGGAACACGAGCACCGGCACGAGCACGAGCACGAGCGGGAGAAGACCACGACGGCCGCCTGACCGCGCCCGGGGGCGCGAGGCCCGCGCCGGCGCGGCCGGATCCGGGGTCAGGCCGGCAGGTCGTCCTCGCCGAGCAGCCCGCGCACGCCCAGTCGGGCTCGCACGTGCGGCGCGCACGCGTCCACCACGACCGCCGCGCCGATCCACTCGGCGCCGGCCTCGGTGACCATCCGCCGCACGGCGCCGGCCTGCGCACCGGTCTCGATCCACTCGTCGACCAGGAGCACTCGATCGCCCGGTCGGAACAGCCGGCTCGGGACCGCCAACGTGAGGCCGCCGTCCTGGTATTCGGGCGGGGTGGCGGCGCGCAGCATGGGGTCGTCGCCGGGCCGTCGGCCGTCGCCGAGGATGCGCCGATCCTTGCGGATCTCGACGAAGCCGACGCCCAGGTGCAGCGCCGTGATCGGCCCCAGGACCAGCCCGCGGGTCTCGATGCCGACGATCAGCGTGGGCCGCGCGTCCGCGTGCAGCGCGCCGAGCCCGGGACCGAGCATGGCGAGCACCTCGGGATCGTGCCACCAGCCGGAGACGTCGGCGAAGGTGCCCCACGGGGTCTCCTGCCAGGTGAACGCGTCCGCGAGTCGCCGCGCGATGGCTTCCACGCTGCCCTGACGACTCGTCACCTCGGTGCACCCCGTTTCCGTTCCCGCACCGGCACGTCCGGATCTCGACCGGACAGGCTACCGGTGCGGGCGGGCGCGATCCGCGAACCCGCCCCGGGCGGCCCGCACTCGACCGGCCGCCCGGGCCCGCGGTCAGTCCGCGCCGGGACGGTCCAACGGCTGTTCGACCAGCGCGAGTACCCGACTGGCCATGAAGCGCGCGGTGCGCACCACGGTGCCCGTCCGGGTCAGTTCGCTCACCTCGACGACACCGCGCCGGACCGCGACATCCAGCCGGCGTCCCGCACGCGTCGCGGTCATCTCGTAGGTCTTGGTGCTGTCGCCCGCGTCGACCACTATCTCGACCCGATCGCCCTTCATCTGCGCCCCCTTCGACCGATTACCCCCATCTTCTCCCACAGGTCCGACATCGACCGTCTCCCCGATGGGGGTGGTCCGGCCCCGACTCCGGGGCGCCTTACCGCGTCGGGCACCGGGGTTCCTCTAACGTGTGTCGCACACAGGGGATTCGGGCACACGACACCCGGACGACGGCACCACGCGAGGGGATCGGGCACACATGACGATGGTGCGGCTGCGACGGCAGGATCCGCGCATCGTCGGTTCCTATCGGTTGCTGCGTCGTCTCGGCGCCGGCGGCATGGGTGTGGTCTACCTCGGCGTGGACCGGCACGGAAACCGCGTCGCGCTCAAGCTGATCCGCCAAGAGCTGGCCGGAAACCCGGAGTTCCGCTCGCGGTTCGCCCGCGAGGTGGACGCCGCCCGGATGGTCCGCGGCAATCGCACCGCCGCGCTGGTGGACGCCGACGCGAGCGCCGACCGCCCGTGGCTGGCCACGGTCTACGTGCCCGGCCCCTCGCTGCAGCGCCGGGTCGGCGAGCGCGGCCCGCTGGGCTGTCTGGACCTGGCACGGGTCGGCTCGGCGGTGGCCGACGGTCTGGTGTCCGTGCACGCGGTCGGCGTGGTGCACCGCGACGTGAAGCCGTCCAACATCCTGCTGTCCCCCGACGGGCCGCAGATCATCGACTTCGGCATCGCCTACGCGGACGGCGCCGGCACCCTGACGGTGACCGGAACCGCGGTCGGCTCACCGGGATTTCTGGCCCCCGAGCAGGTCCGCGGGCAGACCGTGACGCCGGCCACCGACATATTCGCGCTCGGCGTCACGCTGGCCTACGCGGGCCGCGGCGCACCGCCGTTCGGGTCGGGGCCGGTGGACGCGCTGCTGTACCGCGTCGTGCACGAGGAACCGGATCTGGAGGGGGTGCCCGAGCAGGTGGTGCCGTTGATCTCGGCCTGCCTGTCCAAGGACCCCCGGATGCGACCGTCCGCCGAACAGGTACGCGAACGACTGGCCGCGATCGCTCGCCAACGCGAGGCCGAACGCGGTGCATCGGGCCGTGGGTCGGCGGTGACACCGGCCGCGGCGGTCGCGGGTTCGGCCTCGGTCGCGGGCCGGCCCGACGGCGGCCCGACGGCCGCGTCCCCGGGCCGCGAGCGGGACCGGGCCAGGCGTGAAGCGGCCCGCCGGGACGGCGCGCGCCGGGGCGAGGACACCCGCGCCGACCGATCCACGGCGAGCCGGGCCGAGTCCGGCCGGGCGGAGTCGGGTCGGGTGCCGGTCGAGGGGCGTTCGACGAGCCGGCCCGAGTCGAGCCGGCACGAGTCGACCCGGCCCGACGGTGGGCGACCGGACGCACGGGCGCACGAGGGGCGCGGGCACGACGGGCGGGCGGTGGAGGCCGGGCGGGCGGAACCGGTGCGGCACGAGCCGGGCCGGGCCGAGGCCGGGCGGCACGACGCACGCCACGAGGGGGGACGGCACGACTCCGGGCGGCACGACCTCCCCCGCGGTGAACGTGGCGAGCGAGGTGACCGCAACGAGCGTGCCGAGCGCAACGAGCCGACGCGCGGCGCCGTCCCGGACCGGCAGGAGCGTGCGGACCGCGCCGATCGCCCGGACCCCAAGCGGGCCGGCCGGGTCGATCACGGACCGCGCTCGCGCGCCGGTGCCGTCGTCGGCGGCACGCCCCGCCGACGTCGGCCCGAGGACCGACGGCGGTTGCTGATCCAGCAGTTGATCGTCTTCGTCGTGGTGACCGCCATCGCCGCCTTGGCCATCGCCGCGTTCCAGAACGACGGTGGGGACGACGGCGACGACGCCAAGACCTCGACCGTCGCCCAGCCCGCTCCACCGCCGCCGGGCCCGGGCGCGTTCCGGATCGGTCCGGCGCACGGCTCGATCCCGATCGCCGACTGGTCCGACCGCACCTACGCGGACCCCTCCGCCGGCGGCGCCACCGTCACCCTCGCCGACGGCTCGGCGGTGGTCGGCAGCGACCGGATCACCCTCGGCGACGTGCTCCCGGCAAGCCTGGACGGCGCACCGGCCGCGGTCGTGGTGCTCACCCGCTCCCCCGGTGCGGGCGGCCCGCCGACCCACCTGGTCGAGCTCTACCGGTTCGCCGACGGCACGCCGATCGCCGTGGCGGCGCTGGCCGCAGCCGCCGATCCGCAGGCGGTGGCCACCCGCTGGACGGTGGCCGAGGGTGCGATCGTGCGCATCCAGTCCTATGTGGACATCGCCGACGTGACCACCCGCTACGTGGTCGGCCCCGACGGCGTCCTGGTCCCGGCCGGAGTCTGAGCGGGCAGCACACACGCTGTCGCCGGCCGGTCCGACGCCCACATGCGCACCGGGCCGCACACCCGAGGCCGCCGCACGAGGAGGCGACCCGCACGCACGACGCACACCACGCGCGAGAAGGGGCACCCGGCCAAGCCGGGTGCCCCTTCTCGTATCGGATCACATCTCGTCGGGTCGGATCGCACTGTCCGGGCTCAGCCGAACTGGCGCTCCAGGTCCTTCAGTTTGCGCTCCAGCGAGTCGAGCCGGGGCAGCGTCATGGTGTCGTCCTCGGCGGTGAGGTCGATGACGTCACGCCGCTCGCCACCGGTGCCGGCAGTCGCCGCCGGGAGTTCGCTCGCTCGCGCGGAGGGGGCAAGAGCCGGACGGCCGGCAGGGTTGTTCGAGTCGGCTGAGCCGCCGTGGCCGGAAACGTCGTTTCCGGCTATAGCAGGCTCCGAGAGTGCTTCGGAGCCGCCACCTCCCGGCAGAGCAGCCATTTCCTGACGCGCGGCGCCGCGGCGGCCGAAGTGCCCGCCACCGCCCTCACCGCGACTGAGCGCCTTGAGCTGCGCCCGCTCCCGCTTGCCGTCGATCCGCCGACGCTCGCGGTCGTCCTGCTTGGCCCGCTTGTCCTCGCGGACCTCCTCGACGGCCTCGTCGAGGGTGCGCACGCCTTCGAGCAGCATGAGCGACCACGCGTTGAACGTCTCGTGCGGGGCACGCAGCCATCGCACGATCCGAATCTGCGGCAACGGACGGGGAACCAGGCCCTGTTCGCGCAACGCGGCCCGACGGGTCTGCTTGAGCGCGCGGTCGAACAGGACGGCCGCGGAGAGCGACATGCCGGCGAAGAACTGCGGCGCACCGGCGTGCATGTCGCCGCGCGGCGCGTGCACCCAGTTGAACCAGGCCGAGGCACCCGCGAACGTCCAGACCAGTATCCGTGAGCCGAGCGCCGCGTCACCGTGGCTGGCCTCGCGCACCGCGAGCACGGAGCAGAACATCGCCGCCCCGTCGAGCCCGAACGGCACCAGGTATTCCCAGCCGTTGGCCAACCCGAGGTTCTCCCGGCCGAAGCCGACCAGGCCGTGGAACGACAGCGCGGCCGCGACACCGGCACAGACGAACAGCAGGGTGTACGAGGCGACGCCGTACATCAGTTCCTTGCGCCGCCGGCGGTCCTGCTCACGCTCCCAGCTGTCGGATCCTTCCCCGGTATCCGTCGCGTCGACCTTGCGGCGTCGGACGACCAGATACGCCACAAGCGCCATAAGGGCGACCAGTTCCGCCAAGCCGACGAGGGCCCAGGCCAGGGGTACACCCATGATCTCCAACGAGCTATGCCTCGCTTCCCGTTCCTGATCCGATTGCGCGGCGCCCCATACTGGCGGAATTTCGCCTGGTGCGGGTCGAATCCACCGAATATCCCGCGTGTGGGTGACAGGACATTCCCCTGCACAACCACCTTTTCGGCCGCCCGTGCGACCCCAACAGGCCACTGCGCCAATTAGGGCGACGCTCGACCGTACTGCACTTCCGCGCACACGCTAGTCCAAGATCACATTCGATCGAAATTGGCATGACACGATCGGCATGTCGTGGGAGAAATCAGGGAAGGTCCTACCGCCCAATTCCGCGTGATCGGAAGAAATACCCCAAGAAACGCAAGAAAGAGGGAAGCGGATCACTACCAACCAACCGCGCAAACGCTCACGTTCAGGTGTGAATCCGGACGCGAGTGATCGGATGAAACTGCATCGGACCGTTGCCTACCTGGACGGACGGCCCTACACGCTGATCACATTGCGACCGTCCACCACGACCCGGTTCGCCGTCAACCACTTCCACGACTGTTGGCACGTGTTGTCCGACCAGGCCGGGGCACGCCTGTTCGCCCGACTCCTGTGGGGCCTGGCCTACGACCGGCACGAGAACACCCTCGTGGTGATCGACCGGCGGTTCCTGGACCCGACTCCCTTCGAGGCCGAACCCTCGCTGCCGATCGTGCTGTTCGCGACCGAGCGCACCCCGTTCGGCGGCCGGGCCGCACGCGGGTTGCGCCGGTTGTTGCCCACACTCGGCCCGCCGGACGGCACCGTTCGTTGGCAGACCCACGGGCTGACCGCCGCGCTCGCCGCCCGCGCGACCTGGCAGCGCGAGCATCCGGAGCCGCCCTGGGACTGGGAACGCGAGCGCCGGCACAAGCGGAAGCCGTACCACGCGGTGCACGATGGCCTGTTGGTAGTGCCCGGAACCACCGGAGCCCTGCTGCGCGACGCGGTGTCGATCGCGAGCCTGGCGGTGTCCGTCGAGGTGCCGATGGCCTACGAGTACCTGCACCACTACGAGTTCCAGGTCTTCCACGACTACCGGCGCCGGGTCAGCGCCGCGCGCACCGCACGCCGCGAGATCGAGGCGCTGCCGGTGCCGCCGGACCGGGGCACCGGCCCGGGCCCCCACGAGGGCGACCTGATCCGCCGGCACATCTGGGTCCGGGGCACCGAGATCCGCGAACGGCGCATGCGCGGGCGGCGCGTCCTGCGTCGGCCGGCGCTCTACCAGACCCGTTCGATCAACGAGATCGAGCGCTCCGGCGAGTCCTCGTTCGAGCGCCTGGCGAACATCCCCGCCGATGAATGAAGCCGCGCCCGGCGAGGCGGCCGACCCGTCCGGGGCCGCGGCTCAGCCGTAGCTCACCGCGTAGAAGGCGACCGCCGCCGCGGCACCCACATTCAGCGAGTCGACCCCGTGCGACATCGGGATCCGCACGAGTCGATCGGCCGCGGCGAGCGCCTTCGCGGTCAGGCCGGGACCCTCGGCGCCGAGCATCAGCGCACACCGGTCCAGGTCCGCCGGCGGCAGTTCGTGCAGCGCCACCGACCCCTCGGCGGGAGTCATCGCGAGCAGTGTCAGACCGGCGCCGCGCAGCACGTCGAGCCCGCCCGGCCACGGCTCCAGCCGGGCGTAGGGCACCGAGAACACGGCACCCATCGAGACCTTGACCGAACGCCGGTACAGCGGATCCGCACAATCCGGCGACAACAGCACGGCGTCCATGCCCAGGGCCGCCGCGCCGCGGAAGATCGCGCCCACGTTGGTGTGGTCGTTCACCCCCTCCAGGACCGCGACCCGGCGCGCGCCGGCCACCACGTCCGCAGCCGCCGGCAACGGCTTGCGGCCCATCGAGGCGAGCGCGCCGCGATGCACCTGATAGCCGGTCACCCGCTCGACCACCTCGGGGCTGCCCACGTACACCGGCGCGGCGGCGGCCTCGATCACATCCGTCATGGTCTCGATCCAGCGCTGGGACAGCAGCATGGAGCGCATCGGGTAACCCGCCGCGAGCGCGCGGCGGATCACCTTCTCGCCCTCCGCCATGAACAGCCCCTCGGCCGGTTCGCGGCGGCGGCGCAGTTCCACGTCGGTCAGGTCGGTGTAGTCGACGAGGCGCGGGTCGGCGGGGTCGTCGAGCATGATCACGGGCACGGCCCCAGTGTCCCAGCCGCGCCGTGGCGCATCCGCGTGGGCATCCAAGGGACACAGAACTCACCCGGAGCCGGCATCCCGACAGCCCGTCCGACGCTTGCGGACAACCGAACCGACTGCCGGACGCATCCCGGCGGTCGGCCCGGAGTTCGAGGGCACGCGATGCAGCCGACCCGATCCCGGCTCGGGGCTGCCTGCGTGCGTCAGTCGGTGAGCGCCACCACGTCGCCGATCACGACGATCGCCGGCGGCCTGATCCCCGCCGCGACCACGTCCTGCGCCGCCGCGGCCAACGACGTACGAAGCACCCGCTGGGTGGCCATCGTGCCCTCCTGGATCACCGCCACCGGAGTCGTCCCCGCGCGCCCGTGCGCCAGCAGCGCCGAGGTGATCGGCCCGAGTCGCTCCACGGCCATCAGCAACACCAGTGTCCCGCGCAGGCGGGCCAGCGCCGCCCAGTCCACGAGCGAGCGCGGGTCCTCGGGCGCGACATGCCCCGACACCACGGCGAACTCGTGCGCCACACCCCGGTGGGTGACCGGGATGCCGGCTATCGCGGGCACCGAGATGGCGCTCGTGATCCCGGGCACCACCTGGCACGGCACGCCCGCCTCGGCGCATGCGAGCGCCTCCTCGAAGCCGCGGCCGAAGACGTAGTTGTCGCCGCCCTTGAGCCGGACCACGAACCGGCCCGCCTTGGCGTGCTCGATCATCGCGTCGTTGATCGCCTCCTGGGCCATCGCCCGCCCGTACGGGATCTTCGCCGCGTCGATCACCTCGACGTGCGGCGGCAGCTCGCCCAGCAGCGCGCGCGGGCCCAGCCGGTCGGCGATCACCACGTCGGCCTCGGCGAGCAGTCGCCGCCCGCGCACGGTGATCAGGTCCGGGTCGCCGGGGCCACCACCGACCAGGGCCACTCCGGGCAGCGCGCCGACCGGGCGCTCCCCCCGGGCGGCCAGCGAGCCGTCGTGCAGGCCCTCGACGATGCGATCCCGCACGCCCGCCGCACGCCGCGGGTCACCGCCAGCCAGCACCGCCACGGTCAGGCCGTCGTGCCGGCCGCTCGCCGGCGTCCATGCGCTGGCGTGCGACGCGTCGTCACAGCGCACGCAGAACACCCGCAGCGCCTCGGCGTCGGCGGCCACCGCCTCGTTGACCTCGGCCACGTCGGTTGCGGCCAGCGCGTACCACGCGCCGTCCAGGTCACCGGGCGCGTAGGCGCGCGGCGCCCAACGCAGCTCGCCGGCGGTCGCCATGCCCTCGACCGCCGGGGTCGCCTCGGGGGCGACCACGAGCACGTCCGCGCCCGCGTCGAGCAGGGCGGGCAGTCGGCGCTGGGCGACCGTACCGGCGCCGACCACGACGACCCGGCGTCCTTCCAGACGCAGGCCGGCGGGATAGGCGGGAGGACCAGGGAGTCGGGACATCGTTCTCACTTTTCCGGGTGGGGCGGGGTGCGCTGCGTACGGTGTTGCTCGGTCTTCCGGTGCACGAATCGGTACCGCTCCGGCCTCGGTCCCTCGCGGCCCCGGTATCGCTCCGGGGTCGGTCCGGCCGTCGCCTCGGCGGTTTTTCCGCGCGGAAAGGGCACCTCCGCCACTCCATCGTGGCGGAGGTGCCCTTCGGCTGCTGCGGGCGGGGGTCGAAATCAGTCGGTTTTGCCGCTGACTCCCGCCGAGTCGAACGTCGCCACATCGTGCAGGACGCGGACCGCGCTCTGCACCAGCGGCAGCGCGAGCACCGCGCCGGTGCCCTCGCCGAGCCGCATCTCCAACTCGACCAGCGGACGCAGCGACAACTTCGCCAGGGCCGCCGCATGGCCGGGTTCGGCCGAACGGTGACCCGCGACGCACGCCTGGATGGCCTCCGGCGCGATCGCCTGCGCGACCAGGGCCGCCGCACCGGCGATCACCCCGTCGAGCACGACCGGTACGCGCAACGCCGCCGCGCCGATGATGAACCCGGCGAGCGCCGCGTGTTCCAGGCCGCCGATCGCGGCCAATACGCCGATCGGGTCGCCGGGATCGGGTTCGTGCCGCGCCAGCGCCGCCTTGACCACCTCGATCTTGCGCCGGTGGGTGGCATCGTCGATGCCGGTCCCGCGACCGGTCACCTCGGCGACCTCCACGCCGGTGAACACCGAGATCAGCGCGGCGGACGCGGTCGTGTTCGCGATCCCCATGTCGCCGGTGAGCAGCCCCCGGTTGCCGGCCGTGACCAGGTCGCGGGCCGTCTCGATGCCGACCTCGATCGCCGCGATGGCCTCCTCGCGGGTCATCGCGGGGCCCTGGGTCATGTCCGCGGTGCCCGGCCGGATCCGGCGCGGCAGCAGTCCGGTCGCGTTCGGCAACTCGGTCGCGACTCCGACGTCCACGACGCACACCTCGACGCCGATCTGCTTGGCGAACGCGTTGACCACGGCGCCGCCGGCGAGGAAGTTGCCCACCATCTGCGCGGTGACCTCCTGCGGCCACGGCGACACGCCCTGCGCGTGCACCCCGTGGTCGGCGGCGAACACCGCGACCGCGGCGGGCTCGGGGACGGGCGGCGGGAAGGTCCGGGCCAGGCCGGACAACTGCGCGCCGATCGTCTCCAGGATGCCCAGCGAGCCGGGCGGCTTGGTCATGTTGCGCTGGTGCTCCCACGCCGCGCCCAGCGCCTTGGCGTCGAGCGGACGCACCGACCGGAGCGTCTCGTCGAGCAGGCTGACCGGCTCCTCGCCGGGCAGGCCGCGCCGACCGTAGGTCTCCTCGTGCACCACCCACGACAGCGGCCGGGCCCTGGCCCATCCCGAGGTGGCCAGCTCCGGCTCGTCCGGGAACGCGTCCACGTAGCCGACGCACAGGTAGGCGACCACGTCGATGTGGTCGGGCAGACCCAGCGCCGTGGCCAGCTCGCGCTCGTCGAAGAAGCTCACCCAGCCGACGCCCAGGCCCTCGGCCCGGGCGGCCAGCCACAGGTTCTCCACCGCGAGCGCGCTGGAGTAGGGGCCCATCTGCGGCTGGGTGTGCCGGCCCAGGGTGTGCCGACCGCCGCGTGTGGAGTCCACGGTGACCACGATGTTGACCGGGGTCTCCAGGATCGCCTCGACCTTGATCTCCAGGAACTGCTTGGCCCGGGCCTTGGGCAGCGAGGTGGCGTACGCCTCACGCTGGCGCTGGGCCAGTTCCTGGACGGTGACCCGGGTCTCCTCGGAGCGGATCACCACGAAGTCCCACGGCTGCGAATAACCGACGCTGGGCGCCGCGTGCGCGGCCTCCAGCACCCGGACCAGGACGTCGTCCGGCACCGGGTCGGGCCGGAACCCGGCCCGGACGTCCCGGCGCTCGCGCATCACCCGATGCACCGCCTCGCGCGCCGCGTCGTCGTAGCCGGGAGCGGCGGGGCCGCGCTCGACCTCGGGCTCGGGCTCCGCCTGGGCGTCCGGCTCCGACTCCGACTGCGGTTGCGACTGCGACTGCTGTCCCGGCTCCGGCGTGGCCGGGTCCCGAGGCTCGTCGGTGGGTGCGGCGGCAACCGCCTCCGGCGCCGAATCCTGGGCCACCGGCCCGGAATCGGCCGCCGCCGCTGCCGGTTCGACCGCGACCGGCCGCTCGGCGGCGGGCAGCACCACGGTGACCGCGGTCGCCGAGGCGGGCTCGGCCGCCGCGTCGTCGTCGGTCGGCGCGTCCGCCGGCGCATCGCCTGCGGGCTCCGCCGGCGCGGGCGTCTCGGGCGCGACCGGGTCGGCCTGCCCGCCCTGGGCGGCGTCGGCCGGAGCGGTGCCGACCGGCTCGGCCGGCGGCGGCGGAATCCTGGGGATCTCGCCGCTCCCGGCGACGACCGCGGGCTGCGGCTGCCGATCGGGCTCGGCGCCGGGCGTGCTCTGGGGGCCGTGCATGGCGGTGCTTTCCTCGGACGTACGGGGACCCGCCGGGCCGGCGGCGGCCGATCCGGCCTCGACCGGGCCGGCAGGCGGCGCGGTTCCGGTCGCGGTGGGTACCGCGACGGGCTCGGGGGCCGTCGCGGGCGCCGGGTGCTCGGCGCTCGGCGGGGCGGGGATCTCCTCGGCGAGGAGTTCCGCCGCGATGGACCGGGTGGTCGATCCGGCCGGGACCGCGACGGCGGGCGCCGCGTTCGGGAGCGGGGCCGGGGCGGCCTCGGTCGACGCGTCGTCCGCTGCTGCGACGGGCGCCGTCGCGGCGGACGCATCGCCCGCTTCGACCACGACCGGCGCACCGTCGGCGACGGGCTCCGGGCCGGGGGCGGCGGGCTGCTCCGCGGGCGCCTCCGGGACAGCCTCGGCGGCGGGTGCCGCGCCCACCTGCTCGGCCGCCGGCACGGGCTGCTCGCCCGAGGTCGGAACGACCCCGTCCGGCGCGGCCGATGCGGGCTGCTCGACGGGCTCGGCCGATGCGGGCTGCCCGGTCGGCGTGACCGGCGCGGCCGCGGTCTCGGCCGCCGGCCCGGTCGGCTCGGCGGGCGTGGTCGGGCCGGTCGCCACCGGCGGCACGGGTTGCGCCGCGGAGACGGGCTGCGCGGCCGACTCGGTCTGCCCGGCCGGCTGCGGCGGCGCGACCGAAGCAGCCTGCCCGGAGGGGGCAACCGGCTCGGCGGGCACCGTGGTTGCGGTCGGCTCGGCGGACGCCGTGGTTGCGGTCGGCTCGGCGGACGCCGTGGTTGCGGTCGGCTCGGCGGACGCCGTGGTTGCGGTCGGCTCGGCGGACGCCGTGGTTGCGGTCGGCTCCGTCGCGCCGGTGGCCGCACTCGGCACCGCCGGCACCACGCCCTGCTCCGGAACCACCGGCTCCGCCGCCGCACTTTCGACGGCCGACTCGCCGGCGCCGGCCTCCGGCGCGACCGCCACGGCGGCAACGGGCTCGGCCTGCGGTCCGGTTGCCGGACCGACGGGCGGTGCGTCGGCCGCGATCGGCGCCGTGTTCGAACCCTCGGACGGCCCCTCGGCCGCAACGGGCTCCGCCGGTACGGGCGGTGCGACCGGCGTACCCTCCGCCGGCGCATCCGGCACCGCCGAACCCGCGTTCGCCTGCGGCACGTCCGGCGCCGCGACCACCCCGGCAACGGGCGCGACCGGCCCGACCGCCTGCTCGGCGACCTGCACGGCCTCCGACTCCGGCGGTGGCACCGGGCCGATCGGCGTTCCCGCGGGAATCGCCCCGTGCTCACCCGAATCGGCCGGCGCCGCGCCGTTCTCGGGCTTGCGTCGCCGACTTCCGGTGCCTTCCGGCACCACGGCCGCGGCCGGCGGCACCTGCCCCGCCGGTACCGACGGTGCGGCGTCGTCCTGCTGCGCCGCGACGGGCGGCGCGGGTTCGACCACGGCCTCGGCCACGACCGGACCGGCCTCGACGCCAACCGGCGCCGACGCGGCGTCGACGGGCGCTTGGGATCCCGGCGCAGCCGCAGGCACGACCGCCTGCGGCTGCGCCGGGTCGGCCCCACCCACTGCGGCCACGCCCGGCGGCACCGAAACGGCCGCCTCCGCACCGCCGATCGGGCCAGCGGCGGGCGTGGGTGCGGTGGCCGGCGACGCGTTCGGCCCGCTCAGCGCGTCGACGACCGCGTCCGGCGCGGCCTGGACGAACCTGGGATGCGCGGGCTGCGTCGGCACGCCCGGCAACGGTTGCGGTATGGCCGGCGCGGTGACTCCCCGCTCGGGCTCGGCCACCGGCGCGACCGGCGACGGCGACTGCTCCGCGACCGGCGCGGCGGCTGCGACCGGCTCGACCGGGGCGGCAGCCGCGACGGGCTCGGCAGGCGCGGGCTCGGCAGGCGCCGGCTCGGCAGGCGCCGGCTCGACCGGCTGCGGCGCGACCGGCGGCGGTACCACCGGCACCGCCTGCATCGGCGTCGCCTGGGCCGGAATACCGGTGTTCACCGCGTCGCCCACCGGGTGTGCGCCACTGTGCGGACCGGTCTGCTGCGGCACCGGGCCGCGGCCGACCCGCCGCTGCCGCCGTGGCGGCAGGGTGGTGCGCTGCGGCACGGCGGCGGCGACCGGGAACGGCGGAGTGTCCGCCGGGTTCCCGCCGACCGGCGGGGCCGGCTGCGGGGGGGCCGGCGGCTGCGGGGCCGCCGACTGCGGGGCCTGCTGCGGCTGCTCCACGCTCTGCGCCGCGCGCACGCGCTGACGCAGCCGACCGCCGGTGACGCCCGGCTGTTCGACGAACGCACCGGCCTGCGGGCCGGGTGCCGTATGCGGCGCCGCACCCGACGGCACCTCGCCCCCGGTCGCGCCCTGCGGCACGTCCGAGCCGTACTCGGCGACCGGTGGCACGGCGACCGGCTGCACGAACTGCGGCGCGGCGGGCGGCGGTACGACGGGCGCCGCCTGCACCGGCGGCGCGGCGGGCGCGGCCTGGGCCGGCCCGCCCTGCGCGGGTACTGCCTGGGCCGGTGCCGGATACGGCTCGGCCACGCCCTGCGGCGCGCCGTACTCCCCGGGGCCGAACCCCTGGACCGGCTGCGGGACTTCCTGATGCGGCGTCATGGGGCCGGGCGGATACGGGATCTGGCCGGCCGTCATCGGCGCGACATAGGTCTCCGGCTGCTCCGGCTCGTCGATGATCATCGCGGCGAACATGCCGGACTGCGGGCCGGGCACGGCGTCATACGCCTGCTCGACCGGCGGTACCGGAACCTGTCCCGAAGCGTCGTCGCCGGCCGCGGCCATGCGGTCGGCCAGGGACATCCCGGGCGCGGCCGGTACCGGCACGTTCGGGTCGGCCCAGCCTGCCTGCGGCCCCGGCATCAACAGCGAGTCCTCGTCGTCCAGATCGTCGTACGGGTATGGACCGGCCGGTTCCCCCACCGGGCCGGTGCCGGCGGCGTGCCTGGCGGGGGCAGGGCCCACGCCCTCCCCGGCAGGTCGGCGCTCGTCGGCTTCGCTCATGTAACTACTCCTTCCAGGGCAGCCGCGAAGGCCAGCGTCGTGGCACGATCCCGCACCGCGATCCGAAGCCAATCCGGGCCGAGGCCCGGAAAGGTGTCGGCCCGCCGAACCGCGTAGCCTCGCTCCCTCAGCTGCTCGCGGATCTCTGGGCCCCCCTCGATCCGCGCGAGCACGAACGAGGAACGGGGAACGACCGGTAGCCGCATCCCCGAAACCGTGCGCAGCCTCTCCACGAGGTACGAACGGTCAGCCGCGAGCGTAACGGCCAACGCCTCCGCCTGCGCGAGCGCCTCCGGCGTGCAGCACGCCTCGGCGGCGATCAACGCCGGTGTCGACACCGACCACAACGGCTGAGCGTCCGTGAGGATGCGCACCAGATCCGGGGAAGCCAGGACGTAACCGATTCGAAGTCCGGCCAACGCCCAGGTTTTCGTGAGACTTCGCACAACCACGAGCCCGGGCAGGTCGCGTCGGTCGGCCACGCTTTCGGGTTCGCCGGGGATGGTGTCGGCGAACGCCTCGTCGACCACCAGGATCCGGCCGGGGCGCGCGAGGGCGGCGATCGTGGCCGCCGGGTGCAGGACCGAGGTGGGGTTGGTGGGGTTGCCCAGGACGACCAGGTCGGCCTCGTCCGGAATCCGGGCCGGATCGAGGGCGAAGCCGTCCCGCTCGTCCAGCAGTACCCGGTGCACGGTGTGCCCGGCGGCCCGCAACGCGGCCTCGGGCTCGGTGAACTGCGGGTGTACGACCACCGCGTGTCGCGGGGCCAGGGTCCGGGCGAGCAGCACGAACGCCTCGGCGGCGCCCGCCGTGGGCAACACCTCGGCGATCGGGCGCCGGTGTCGGGCCGCGATGGCGGCCCGGGCCCGGCCCGTGTCGGGGTAGGCGGCCAGGTCGCCCAGGCTCGCGGCGAGGCGGTGCACGAGCCACGCCGGCGGGGCCGCGAGCCGGACGTTGACCGCGAGGTCCACCAGTCCCGGCCCGATCTCCGCGTCGCCGTGGTGGCGCAGGTCCACGTCCGGTGCAACGCCCGCGCCCGGCGTGCCGTCCCGTTCGTCGGGAATGGGCCCGTCGAGTTCCGTCATCGCGTCACTGCCCATGTCCGTGGTTCCCGTACCCCTGCCCGGTGCCCCTGCCCGCCGTGTCGTTGGTGTCCATGATGGTGGTGATGGTGCCCGGTCCGACGGCCGGGGTCCCGGCGTTGACCGCGAGCCGGCACTTCCCGACCGGTTTGCCGTGCGAAATCGACTGCCTCATCGCCGAGTCCGCCCATTTCCATACCGATCACGGCGTTTCCTGTTGCACCCCCGCGTTCACCGCCGCACCCGCCGGTCCCGGGCCGGCCGATCCCCCGCCCGCCGGCCGATGGCGGGCCACCGCGACCGTACAGCGGGGGCGCGCGCCCACGCCGCGGGTCTTGGCCACCAGCAACTCGCCCAACCACGGGCCCGGTACCGGCCCCAGCCGCGCGGCCGCCTCGGCCACGCCCGGCGTCCCGACCGCCGCCCTGACCCGCTCGCTGGGATGCGGCACCGGCACCGCGGCGAGTTCCTCCGCCGCGCGCGCGAACAGCGGCAGTCCCAGCAGCGCCGCTCCCGCGACCAGACCCGGCTCGTCCGCCCGGGCCGTCACGGTCACCAGCGCCAGCACCGCCGAGCGCGCCAGGCCGGCCCGCGCGAGCACGGCGCACACGCTCGCGCGCACCTCCTCCGCGCCCACCCCGCGCGCCGCCCCGACCCCGACCACCAGGTCCGGCCCGTGCGCCGCCGGGCCGGCCGTGGCCGAAACCAGCCCCTGCGTCCCCGGTACGGCCGCCGCCGGCGCAGCACCCGACGCGACGACTCCCGCCGCCGAGGCGGCGATCACCCGCCCGCCCGACACCCGGTCCCCGGTCAAGCCCGGTCCCCCCACAGCACGAACACCGGATGCGCCGGTTCCAGGCGTTGGGCACCACCGGTGACCGGCGAAAGCCGCGAGGCCTGCAACAGACAACCCTCCACGGTGTATCCCGAGCGCTCCAGCACCGCGCGCGACTCGGCCACCCGATCCACCTCGGACATCGCGGCCACGATCCGCTCCGGCCGGCGCGCCGCGCACGCGGCCACCGTCGAGGGTCCGCCGCCGCCGACGAACACCACGTCCGGCAACGGCAATCGGGACAACACCTCCGGCGCCTTGCCGTGCACCACCTGCACCTCGACCCCGAACCGGCCCGCGTTCTCGGTGATCAGGTCGCACCCGAACGCGTCCTGCTCGACCGCGACCACCGCCGCGCCGTGCCGCGCGCACTCGATGCCCACCGAACCGCTGCCGGCGCCGATGTCCCAGACCAGGTCGCCCAGCCGCGGCCCGAGCCGGGCCACCGCCAGCGCGCGCACCTCGGCCCGGGTGATCGCGCCCGCCCGATGCGCGTACACGTCCTCCGCCACCGCCCAGCCGCGCACCGGCCCGGGAAAGCCCGGGCGTTCGCCCGCCAGCCAGCCCGCCGCCGCGCCCGCGCGCGGGGCCGGCCCGATCACGATCACCACGTCCACATCGGACCACTCGTGCTCGATCGCATGCTCGGCGGAGACCATCGAGATCTCCTCCTGCTCGGTGCCCAGGTGCTCGCACACCACGAAGGTGCGCGGCACATCCGGGAGCAGCGCGGCGAGTTCGGCCGGCCCCGCCCCCGGCCCGGTGAGCACCGCGACCTTGCCGAACGCCCGGCACACGTTCGCCGCCCGCCGTACGTCCCGGCCCAGCGCGCTGACCACCCGCGCGTCGTCCCACGGCATCGAGGCCCGGGCGAACGCCAGCGCCACCGAGGACACCGCGGGCACGATCTCCAACTCCAGGCCGTATTCGGCCCGGCGCAACAACCGCACGATCCCGAAGAACCCGGGATCGCCGACGGCCAGAACCACCGCTATGCCGCGATGCGCGCCGATCCGCTGCGCGGCCACGTGCACGTTGCCCAGCACCACCCGCTCGGCGCCCTCGGGCACCGCGACGGCGGCCAACAGCCGTTCCGGGCCCGCCACCAGGGTCGCCGTCCGCAACGCCTCCACCGCCGGTGCCGACAGCGGCGCGCCGTCGTACCCGATCACGGTCACCCGATCAGCCATGGCCATCCCCTCACCGCGCCGAACCCCGGGGGGAGGTCCCGCGCGTGGTCATGCGGCGGCGCCCACGAAGAGGAGCCCGTATCCGACACGACGTCGGCTCCCCCCTTCGAGGTTGCGCCGCTCACCGCCCGAGCGTGCTCCCGTTGCCGCGGTCGGTAACCGGCCACGCCTGCGCGCCCTCCCGCGCACCCGCACCCGCCGACGCGCCCGTATCCACATCCGCCGCCGCTCCCGCGCCCGCCGGATCGGCCGCGAGCGCACAGGAACGGGCGAACCGCCGGGCCAGATCGGGCGCGCCGGCCCAGTGCGCGTGCAGATACGACGCGTGCACCGATCCCGCGACGTGTCCTTCCAGGCCGGAGTCGCCCAGGCTCCACGCCGCTCGGCGCCCGGCCCGCGGCGTGAGCGTCGTGCGATGGAACTCGTGCCCGCGCACCACCCGACCGGTCGCGGCGAGCACCGAGTCGTGCGCGGCCGTCGCCTCCCGATAGCCCAGGGTCAGCCGCTCGGTCATCCGCGCGTCGGCGTCCAGCACCCCGCACATCGGCGCACCGTCCAGGGTCCGGGCCAGGTAGAGCAGACCCGCGCACTCGGCCGCGATCGGGCCGCCGCGCGCGGCCAGCGCCACCACGTCCGCCCGCAGCGTCGCATTGGCCGACAACTCCGCCGCGTACACCTCGGGAAAGCCGCCGCCCAGCACGAGCCCCGCCGTGCCCGCGGGCAGCCGTTCGTCCCGCAGCGGGTCGACGGTGACCACCTCGGCCCCGGCCGCGCCGAGCAGTTCGGCGGTCTCCGCGTACGCGAAGGTGAATGCCGAACCACCCGCCAGCGCGACGACGGGTCGCCCCGGAATCGGGCCGGCCACCTCGTGCACCGGGTCCCACGGCGCATCCGGCAGCGGCCCCGCGCCCGCCGCGATCCGCCGCACCGCGGCCAGGTCCACGCTGCGCGCGACCAGTTCGCCGAGCGCGTCCACCGTGCGCACCGCGTCGGCGTGCCGTTCGGCGACCGGGACCAGGCCCAGGTGCCGCGCGGGTTTGGCGATCGCGTCGTGCCGGCGCAGCACACCCAGGACCGGCATGCCGATCTCGTCCAGCGCCTCGCGCAGCATGCTCTCGTGCCGGTCCGAGCCGACCCGGTTCAGGATCACCCCGGCCACGCCCACGTCCGGATCGAATGCGTCGAACCCGCGCACGAGCGCGGCCACCGAGCGGCTCTGCGCCCGCGCGTCCACGACCAGGATCACCGGCGCCGCGAGCAGCCGCGCGACGTGCGCGGTGGAGGCGTACCCACCCCGCCCGGCCGCACCGTCGAACATGCCCATCACGCCCTCGACCACGGCCAGATCGCCACCGCGCGCGCCGTGCGCGAACAGCGGCGCGATCCGGTCCTCGCCGACCAGGAACGGGTCCAGGTTGCGTCCGGGCCGGCCGGCCGCGAGCGCGTGATAGCCGGGATCGATGTAGTCCGGCCCCACCTTGTGCGGCGACACCACGTCGCCGCGCCGGGTGAACGCCGCGATCAGCCCGGTGGCGACGGTGGTCTTGCCGTGCCCGGAGGCGGGGGCGGCGATCACCACGCGCGGGGGCGCCGGGGCACTCACCACTCGATGCCTCGCTGGCCCTTTTGGCCCGCGTCCATCGGGTGCTTGATCTTGGTCATCTCGGTGACCAGGTCGGCCGCCTCGATCAGCCGCGGGTCCGCGTCGCGGCCGGTGATCACCACGTGTTGGCTGCCGGGACGATCGCGCAGCACCGCGACCACCTCGTCCACGTCCACCCAGCCCCACTTCATCGGGTAGGTGAACTCGTCGAGCACGTACACCCGGTAGGTCTCCGCGGCCAGGTCGCGCTTGATCTGCTCCCAGCCCTGTCGGGCCGCCTCGGCGTGGTCCTCCTGGGTGCCCTCGCGCTGGATCCAGGACCAGCCCTCGCCCATCTTGTGCCAGGTGACCGGACCACCCTCGCCGGTCTCGGTGTGCACGCGGCCGAGGGTGCGCAGCACGGTCTCCTCGCCGACCCTCCACTTCGCCGACTTCACGAACTGGAACACCCCGATCGGCCAACCCTGATTCCAGCCGCGCAGCGCCAACCCGAACGCGGCGGTGGACTTGCCCTTGCCGGGCCCGGTGTGCACGACGACCAGGGCCCGATTCCGACGCTGACGCGTGGTCAGCCCGTCGGCGGGCACGTGCGTGGGAACGCCCTGCGGCATGGTGATCTCCCTTTGTCCAGAGGAATGTCGACCGTGTACGAACGTCGACGAAGGCACGAGCGCAATACCGACCCGGCCCCGGTCCCCGCCCGGATCGAACACCGCGACCCATCCGGTGTTCGAGGCCGGCGGGTCGCCCAACCGCCCACCGGCGGCCGGTGGCGGATCCGGCGGGCGGCCGGGCCGCGGGTCACGCGACCGAACGCACGTCCCGAACCAGGCCCGCCAGGCCGTCCGCCGCCAGTTCGTCCAGGGTGACCACCGGCCCGCCCAGGTCGCCGGCGAGCCGCGCCGCCAACCCGAGCCGTACCGGCCCGCTCTCGCAGTCCACCACCAACGACGCGACCCCCGTCGCGGCCAACAACCGCGCCGCCCGCCGGCTCTCGCCCAGGGCGTCCCTGCCGCCCGTGGCCCGCCCGTCGGTGACCACGACCAGCAGCGGCCGGCGCAGCGGGTCACGCAGCCGCTCCACCCGCAACGTCTCGTGTGCGCGCAGCAGTCCGGCCCCCACCGGGGTGCGCCCGCCGGTGGGCAGCGCGGCCAGTCGGGCCGCGCCGATCTCGACCGAGGAGGTCGGCGGCAACACCAGCGCGGCGTCCGCGCCGCGGAAGGTGACCAGGCCGACCTTGTCCCGCCGCTGGTAGGCGTCCAGGAGCAGGGAGAGCACCGCGCCCTTGACCGCGCGCATGCGCTTGCGCGCCGCCATCGACCCGGACGCGTCCACCACGAACAGCACCAGGTTGCCCTCGCGGCCCTCGCGGACCGCCTCGCGCAGATCCGCACGCCGCAGCAGCAGCCCCGCGCCGGTGCGGCCCCGCGCCTTCTGGTGCAGCGCCGCCGCCCGCACCGTGGCCGCGACGTGCAGCCGGGTCACCCGGCCGGCCGCGACCTGCGAGCCCGTGGTGCGCCCACTCGCGGTCCGCGCGCGCGAGCGCCGCCCGGCCGCGCCCTGACCCACCCCGGGCACCGAGAACAGCCGGGTGCGGTACGGCTCGGCGGCCGCGACGGCGGCCTGCTCCCGCCCGCCGCCCGAGGCGGTGGGCGCGCCCTCGACGGGCGCGTCCTCGGTGCCGGGCGCCGAACTCGGCGCCGCCTCGGTCCGGCCGGGCGCCGTCCCCGAACCATCGGACCCGTCCGGCCCATCGGACCCGTCCGGCCCATCGGACCGGCCCGAACCCTCCGACCCGTCCGCGTCCGGCGGCGGCGATCCACCGCCGTCCGGCCCGTCCCCCTCCGGTTCCGGCTCGGGTTCGGGTTCCGGCTCGTCCGGGTCGCGCAGTGCCTCGTCGAGGAGTTCCTCGTCCAACCCCGGCGCGTCGAAGGGGTTGCGCCGCCGTCGGTGCGGCAGCGCCAACAGCGCCGCCGCGCGCACGTCCTGCGCCGTCACCTCGGTCCGCCCGTGCCAGGCGGCCAGCGCGATAGAGGTGCGCGCCGTGACCAGGTCCGCTCGCATCCCGTCCACCTCGAACGACGCGCACACCCGTGCGATCCGCTCCAACTCGGCGTCCGGAAGCACCACATCCGCCAAAACCCGGCGGGCGCGCAGGATGCGCTCGGCCAACTCGGCGTCCTCGCCCGCCCAGCGGGCCGCGAACGCCTCGGGGTCGGCCTCGTACGCCAACCGTCGGCGCACCACCTCGGCCCGCTCGCGCGGCTCCCGGCTGGCCGCGACCTCCACCGTCAGCCCGAACCGGTCGAGCAACTGCGGTCGCAGCTCGCCCTCTTCCGGGTTCATCGTGCCCACGAGCAGGAACCGCGCGGCGTGCCGCACGGACACTCCCTCGCGTTCGACGTGCGAGGTGCCCATCGCGGCCGCGTCCAGGAGCAGGTCCACCAGGTGGTCGTGCAGCAGGTTGACCTCGTCGACGTACAACACGCCGCGGTGCGCGGCGGCCAGCAGGCCGGGCTCGTACGCCTTGACGCCCTCGGTCAGCGCGCGTTCGATATCCAGCGAGCCGGCCAGTCGGTCCTCGCTGGCGCCGACCGGCAGTTCGACCAGGCGCGCGGCGCGGGTGGTGCCGGCGATCCCCGGGTCGTGCGGGCCGTCCGGGCACCGGGCATCCGGGGCGGCCGGATCGCACGAGAAGCGGCAACCGGGCACCACCGCGACCTCGGGCAGTTGGCCGGCGAGCGCGCGCACCATGGTCGACTTGGCGGTGCCCTTCTCGCCGCGCACGAGCACTCCGCCGACCGCGGGCGAGACCGCGTTGAGCACGAGCGCCAGCCGCAGATCGGCCAGGCCGACGATCGCGGAGAACGGGTAGGCGGCGCTCATCGGCGTCGCCCCGCGCCACTGGATATGCGGTCGGTTGTCACAAAGCACGCAGGCATGCGCCGTCGGCCTCCCTCGGGTGTCCACGCCCTGGTCGGTTGCAGGACCCGCGACCCGGGTCCCGGACAGCGGCAAGTCTCTGGCTCACGCCCGCCCGAGGGCGCGCGTTCACAGTGGCGGGACCGCTCCGGGTTGCCGTGCCGCGCCGCCTCCCTCGGATGTACCGGTGTCGAGGTGTGCCCGAACCCTCGCGGAGCACGCGCATACCTCGACACCGGGCCCGAAGGTGCTCCGCGCGATACGCCGGATTCCTTCCCTGCTGTCGGCGACAGCCTCTCATACGCCGGAAAACGCGCCACGGCCCCCGCCACATGATGTGGCGGGGGCCGTGGTGGGGTGTGCTGCGCGCGGATCAGAACGCGGGGAGCACGTTGCCCTTGTACTCGTCGGCGATGTACTTCTTCACCTCGGGCGAGTTCAGCAGCTTGGCCAGCTTCTGCACGCGCGGGTCGTTCTCCTTGCCCTTCTTGACCACCAGGACGTTCGCGTACGGGTTGTTCTCCGCCTTCTCCACCGCGATGCCGTCCTTGCCCGGGGTCAGCTTGGCGCTCAGCGCGTAGTTGCCGTTGATCACCGCGCCGTCCACGTCGTCCAGCGCGCGGGGCAGCTGGGCCGCCTCGATCGCCTTGAACGTGAGCTTCTTCGGGTTGTCCACGACGTCCTTCTCGGTCGCCGTGGTGCCCGCGCCGTCCTTGAGCTTGATCACTCCGTTGTCGGCGAGCAGCTTGAGCGCGCGACCGCCGTTGGTGGCGTCGCTGGGGAACGCGACGGTCGCGCCGTCCTTCAGGTCGGCGAGCGACTTGACCTTCTTGGAGTAGAGCGCCAGCGGCTCCAGGTGCACCGGCACGACCGGGACCAGGCTGGTCTTCCTCTCCTTGTTGAACTCGTCCAGATACGGCTTGTGCTGGAAGAAGTTGGCGTCGACGTTGCCCTCGTCCAGGGCCGGGTTCTGCTGGGTGTAGTCGGCGAATTCCTTGACGTCCAGCTTCAGGCCCTCCTTCGCCGCGAGGTTGTCCTTGATGTACTTCAGGATCTGCGCGTGCGGGACGGCGGAGGCGGCGACCTTGAGCGGGTCGGACGCGGACGAGCCCTTGTCGTCGTCGCTGCCGCAGGCGGCGAGACCGAGCCCGAGGGCGGCGACGGCGGTGAGGGCGACGAACTTGTTGATACGCACGAAGAGTGCCTTTCCTGGTGGTGCGGTGTACGCGGGCGGGATGCCTCGCGTCGTACGGGGGCCGGGCGCGAAGGCCTAGCGGTGGGCGAGCCTGCGGGAGAGCAGATCGCCGACGAATTGCACGAGTTGAACCAGCACGACGAGCACCGCGATGGTGACGAGCATCAGGTTCGTCTCGAAGCGTTGGTAGCCGTAGCGGATGGCTAGGTCGCCCAGCCCACCGCCGCCGACCACGCCCGCCATCGCGGAGTAGCCGACGATCGCCACGACGGTCACCGTGATCGCGGAGATGATCGAGGGCACCGCCTCGCGCACGAGCACCTTGCGCACGATGGTGGTCGTGCTCGCGCCCATCGACTGAGCGGCCTCGATCAGTCCGCGGTCCACCTCGCGCACGGCGGTCTCCACCAGGCGCGCGAAGAACGGGATGGCGCCCACGGTGAGCGGCACGATCGCCGCGTCGGTGCCGATCGTGGTCCCCACCACCCAGCGGGTGAACGGGATCAGCGCGACCAGCAGGATCAGGAACGGGACCGAGCGGCCCACGTTGACCACCAAGCCCAGCAGCTTGTTCGCCGGTGCGAACGCGAGCGGGCCGCCCCGGTCGGTGAGCACGAGCAGGAGCCCGATCGGCAACCCGATCAGTACGGTGATCAGCGTCGAGACACCGACCATGTACAACGTCTCCTGGGTCGCGGTCTCCAGAAGTGGCCGCATTTCGGACCAGGTCATCTTCAGATCTCCTTGCCCGCGAGCGCCACGCCGTCGGCGGCGGCGACGTCGGCGTCCGACTCGGTGGGGGTCGCCGGGCCCTCGTCGACCACGTCGACTTGTAGGCCCTGCTCGCGCAGGTAGCCGATGGGCACCACGTTGTGCTCGAACGTGCCGTCCAGCGAGATCCGCATCCGGCCGATCTGCCGACCGCCGACGCTCTCCACCGCCGCGCCCAGCACGTTGACGTCCACGTTGTAGGTGCGTGCGAGCGTGGAGATGAACGGCTGCGCCGTCTCCTCGCCGCGGAAGGTGATGTCGACCACGGTGCGGCCCTCCAGCAGGCCCGGCGTGCCCAGCGGGAACATCTCCCGGGCCAGCCGCGAGTCGGAGCGGCCGAGCAGTTCGCCCACCGTCCCGGACTCGACGATCCGGCCGCCCTCCATCAGGGCCGCCGAGTCGCAGATGTTCTTGACCACGTCCATCTCGTGGGTGATCAGCAGGATGGTCAGGCCGAGCCGGTCGCGCAGGTCGCGCAGCAGCGCCAGGATCGAGCGGGTGGTCTCCGGGTCGAGTGCCGAGGTGGCCTCGTCGGACAGCAGCACGCGCGGCTCGGCGGCCAGCGCGCGGGCGATGCCCACCCGCTGCTTCTGCCCGCCGGACAGTTGTGCGGGGTACGCCTTGGCGTGCTCGCTCAGCCCGACCAGTTCGAGCAGTTCGGCGACCCGGCGGGCCCGGTCCCGGCGCGGGATGCCGGCGATCTCCAGCGGCACCGCGACGTTCCCGGCGACGGTGCGGCTGGAGAGCAGGTTGAAGTGCTGGAAGATCATCCCGATGCGGCGCCGCTCGGCACGCAGCGCGCTCGCGGACAGCGCGGTCAACTCGCGCCCGCCCACCTCGACGGTGCCCGATGTGGGGCGCTCCAGCAGGTTCAGGCAGCGAATCAACGTGCTCTTGCCGGCGCCGCTGCGGCCGAGCACGCCGAAGATCTCGCCTTCGCGCACGTGCAGGTCGACGTTGTCGAGCGCGGTCACCTGCCGTTCTCGGCTGCGATAGACCTTGCTCAGGGCAGTGGTACGGATCACCGTGATGTCCTCGGTTGGATGCGCGTGCCGAATCGGGCCCGGCGAGGGGCCGCGCGATTTCGTCACACAGGGGGCGTGGCGGGGATGACACCGGGGGCGCAAAGCGCTCGGCCCGGGAGAGGGATCAGGCCCTCAAATCCTCAACAGCCACACATTCGACAGGTCTGACACGAACGGCACATGCGACGACAACCCGTGGCGGTAGCCGCGGTGCCGGATGTGTGAGCCGTCGTGAACATGATCCGATTAAAGCAGACACCCGTCCCGCAATGGAAATGTCATTGCGCCGGGACGCCTGCGACCGGACCCGACGAAGCCCCGGCGACCATGGATTCCATGGTCGCCGGGGCTTCGGGGCTTCGGGCGCCGCTTCGTTGGGCGCGGGTCGATCAGGCCGCGAGGACGGCCGTCTTGCGCAGGTAGACCAGGCTCAGCCGAGGGCTGACCTTCTCGATCCGGCCGGAGACATACCCGAGCCGCTCGTACAGTCGCAGGTTGTTCTCGCTGCGGTGACCGGTGAACAACTCGTACTCGGCCGCGTCCGCGAGCTTCTCCTCGATCGCGCGCAGCAGTCGGGTGCCGAGCATGTGCCGCTGCAGCCGGGGGTGCACGACCAGTTTGCCGATCCGGGCCACGCCGTCCTCGATGGTGCCGCGTACCGAACCGACGACCTCGTCGCCCAGGCGCGCCACCAGGACGGTGTGCGTGTCGAACTCGGCGCGCAGGCTCTCCAGGCTCTGCGTCAGCGGCTCGATGCCGTAGTCGTTGTACAGGGCTGCTTCGCCCTGGTAACAGAGGTACTGAAGCTTGAGGATCTGCTCGGCGTCGGATACGTCCGCCGTGCCGATGCCTACGTTCTGCCCCATCGGATTGCTCCCCTGATCGCCCTGATCACCGTGCGGATGTGTGTGCCGCAGCGTCATGCCACAGTGCCTCCGCGAAGGGGGAGGGTTGTCCCCTTCTCGAACACGAGCGTGAACACTGCATTCGTCACTGTTCCACACGGCTTTTCCCGGACTTCTACCCGGTCCTCACCTACGCGCAATCCGCTGTTCAGGCAACCGCTCGGGCCAAGTGCCCCCGATCGAATGATTTTTGCGTCGGCCGGTCGGCCCACTACAGGCCGGTGACCCGGCGCACGACCCCCTCCTTGATCGCCCGCACCGTCGAGAACGGCTCGGTGACCCGATGCACGAGCAGGGTCAGGTGCGCGTCGGCGCCCACCACGTACCGCGATCTGGGCGACTTGACGGTGGCCGCCTCGACGATCGTGGCGGCCACCGTCTCCGGGTCGCTCCACAGCGGCTTCATGATCGAAAAGCCCAGGTCCATTCGCTGGAAGGCGGTCGCGAAGGCCCCGCCGCGATGCCGCTCGACGGCCTCGGCCATCTCGTCGGTGACGCCGCTGCGGAACCCGCCGGGCGAGACGACCACGACGTCGACCCCGGCGCCGGCCACCTCCACGCGCAGCGCGTCCGAGACCGCCTCCATCGCGTGCTTCCCGGCCTGGTACCAGCCCAGCAGCGGGTAGCTGATCTGCCCGGCGAGCGAGGAGATCTGGATCACGCGACCCCACCCACGCCCGCGCATGTGCGGGATGGCCAGGCGGGCCAGCCGCATCGGGCCGAACAGCGCGGTCTCCATTTGGTGCCGGGCGTCCTCCTCGGACACGTCCAGCACCGGCGCGAAGGACGTGCCGCCGGCGTTGTTGACCAGGATGTCGGGGCGCACGTCTTCGATCACGTCCTTGCCGCCGGCCGCGTCGGTGATGTCCAGGAGCACGGTGCGCACCTCGACGCCGGCCTCGGCCGCCGCCGCGGCGACCGTCTCCGCCTTCGCCGCCGAGCGCACCGTGCCCACCGTGTGGACGCCCGCCGCGGCGAACGCCAGCACGGTGGCCAGCCCCAGGCCGGAGTTGGCCCCGGTGACCAGTGCCGTTCTGCTCACGCGCGACCCGCCTCGACGCCGGCGGCACGGGATTTCGGCCGTCCGCGGCGCGCCGCGGCATTCCCGGTCGGCTTGGCCGCGGCGCTCATCGTCGCGCCCTTGCCGGCCCGCTCGCCCAAGCCCGAGCCCGAGCCCCCACCCGCGCCGGCGCCGGACGTGCCGGCCGCCTGGCTGCGCCGGGGAGCGGGCACCTTGATCGCGGGCACCAAAGCGGCAGCGGCCTCGGGCTCGGACCCGGGCTCGAACCCGGACCCGGGCCCCGGCACGGACTCGACCTCGGGCCCGGACCCCGGCACGAACTCGGGCTCGGACTCGACCTCGGCCTCGAACCGGGCCCCCTCCCGCGCCGCCGGCGCGTGCACCCCGCCGGCGACCGCCTCGGCCGCGGCCTCGCCGACCGGATCGCTCGCCCGATCGGCGGGGAGATCGTGCACGCTCTGCTCCGGCGCGAGCTCGTCGGCCGCCTTCAACAGCAGGTTGAGCTGCTCGACGATGCTGTCGGCCAGCGCGAACGGGTCCGGCAGCGCCTCCTTGTCCGCGAGCACGCCGATGTCGATCTGGTCGTGGTAGCTCATGCCACCGATGAACAATCCGAAGCCGTCGGCGATGATCCCCATCGAATGGAATGCCTCCACCTTCTGCCCGTGGGCATACAGGGGCGTGCGCGGACCGGGCACGTTCGAGATGGTGGCGTTGCACAACGCGGGCAGCACGGCGGCGAGTTGCGCATCCCGGTACAGCCCGCCCAGCAGGCCGAGCAGGGCCGGCGGCGGCGTCTCGGCCAGACCGGTGAGCAACTCGCCGCCCATTGCGCTCTGTACGGCTTTGGCTGCGTTGGAGTTCTCGTGGATGCACAACAGTCGCTCGGCGGGCTCCGCGACGTCGGTGGCCAGCCCCACGAGCATGCCGGTGATCATGTTGCCGCCCGCGCGCTCACCACCGCGCGTGGCGTCCACGGGCACCGTGGCGATCAACTGCCGATCGGGCAACTCGCCCAGCCCCTGCAGCTGTTCGCGCAGCGCACCGGCCACGATCGCGAGCACGACGTCGTTGACCTTGACCCCGAACGCGTTCTTGACCAGCTTGACGTCGGACAGCGAGACGGTGCAGAACCCGTACGAACGCCGTTTGCCGATCGGCTCGTTGTACCGGGTCCTCGGCACGTTCAGCGGCAGCGCCCGCCCCAGTCGCCCGGTCAGCGCGGCCTGCACGACGCCCTGCCCCAGCCGACCGAGTTGCCGACCCACCCGGACCGGGGTGCCGGCCAGCGAGAGCGCGCCCTCGCGCACCGCCTGCCAACCCTGCGGCGGTTCGATCCCCTCGACCGGCGCCACCACCGGGACCGCCTCGGACGCGAGCGACGCGTCGGGGTCGGCGTCGAAGAAGATCTCCTGCATGGCCGCGCCGGAGCGGCCGTCGATGCACGCGTGATGCACCTTCCACAGGTGCGCGACGCGCCCGTGCTCCAAGCCTTCGACGATCCACCACTCCCACAGCGGCCGATCCCGCGGAAGCCGGTGTCGGTAGATCTCCTCGGCCATGACGGTGAGTTCACGCCGTCCGCCCGGGGCCTCCAGGGTGGCCCGGTGCAGGTGGTTCGCAAGCTCGAAGTCGGGGTCCTCGACCCAGTGCGGCCGGGCCAGCCCCCACGGGCCCTGCACCAGTTTGCGACCGAGCAGCGGCAGCCGGGGCAGACGCGCGGCCAACCTGCGCTCGAAGGCCGCGCGATCGACCCGGCCGCCGGTGTCGGAGGCGTCGACGATGGTCAGGCAGACCACGTGCGCCGGCCACTCCTGCGACTCCAGGGCCAGAAAAGCCGAATCCAGACCGGAGAGCTTCACCAGGTGTTCCTCCTCCCGATGCCCGACGAGGTCAGGGCATCCTCGATGAAGCGGCGCGCCTGTCGGTTCCACACGGCTCCGATGTGCGAGCCGCGGTACCAGCAGACGGATGGTTCCTCCCAGTGCTTCCAGAGCCGGTACGCCTGCTGCGGGGTGGCCATACGGTCGGCCAGGCCGGCATAGACGAAGCGGCGGTCCAACGGCACCCGCGGTGTCATCGCCAGCGGCGAGACCACCCGGTGGACCGTCTCGGCCTCCTCGCCGAGCAGGCCCGCCGCGCGTACCTCGCGCTTGATGTCGTCGGGTGCGTGGTGCGACATCACCCACGCCATGTCGACCGAGGGAACACCGACGATCACGCAGTCGAGGTCCTCCAGACTCGCGACCAGGGCGGCGACGTAGGCCCCCAGCGAGAGCCCGTGCACCGCGATCGGGGTGTCCCCCTGCCGGCGGACCCAGTCCAGGCAGCGGCGCACGTCCCACACGGCCTGTCCCAGGCCGTGCACGTTGCCGAGGTAGTCGAACGAGATGAACGGCGTGTCCTGGGCGCGCGCGGACTTGCGCGGCCCGTGCATCGGCAGCACCGGGTGGATCACGTTGATGCCCAGTTCACGGTGCAGCCGTTGGGAGTGGAACGCCGTCAGGTCGCCGGGGCGCCCCATGCCGAAGCCGTGCAGGTTCACCAGCCACGGCCG
This sequence comes from Embleya sp. L77, assembly GCF_055557415.1. Classification (NCBI taxonomy): domain Bacteria; kingdom Bacillati; phylum Actinomycetota; class Actinomycetes; order Kitasatosporales; family Streptomycetaceae; genus Embleya; species Embleya sp. L77. The sequence continues at coordinate 6,375,996 of NZ_CM145709.1, read as the reverse complement.
CGGCTTGCCGGGGTGGCGCAGCACGTACGCCCACACCCGCTGGTTCGCGCCCGCCGCCTGCCACCGGGTGGCGCCCGGAACGCCCGCCCAGGGCACGTACTCGCTGACGAACGCCAGCTGTTCGTACCCGATCGTGCCGTAGAGCCTGCCCCGCAGCACCGGATCGATCAGCGCCGGCGGCTCGGGGTGGAACAGGGTCGGGTCGTCCAGATAGGTCTCGGCGCGGAACTTGTGCACCGCGTCGGAGATTTCCTCCCGGATGCGCAGGGCGTCCTCGGGATCGGGCGAGAGCCGACCGGTCGCCAGGAGCGCGACCACGACCTCGTCGAGGAAGGCCGCGTAGACCAGCCCCGGCGTGGGAAAGACGGTCGGCATCTCCGGATAACGCCGGCGTTCGGCGCGCAGCGAGCGCACATAGGAGCGCACCCCGAAGCCCACGGACTGGGGCACGCTGCGCAGCAGCCCGGCAATCGGCAGGTCCGAGAGCATGGAAGCGGACTTCTCACCCTCGGAACGTATGCGGCGCAGGCGATCGAGCATGCTGATCCCTCCCCTCGATCAGGGCCGACCCTAGTACGCGACGCACGGAGCGAACACAGTTAATCGCTTCTGGTAACGGCGATTTCACATTTGGGACTGGAACCTCGACTTCCGCTCACACACGTGCAACAGGCCCGAAACCGGACTCGGTCCGCCCCCGGCACGACAAACTGCTCCCGGACACGCCGATGGGCCCGCTTCCTCCCCCCGGAGAATGCGGGCCCATCGTCTCAGCTCGATCGCGGTGCCGTCTGGTGTTATGCGCCGGCCCACGTGCGCTGGGCGGCCAAGTCCAGCCGAATCTCCGCGAGTTGCTCGGCGACTCGGGCCGGGGCGGTGCCGCCGCGCCCGTCCCGCGAGGCCACCGAACCGGCCACGGTCAGCACCGAGCGCACCTGTGGAGTCAACTCCGGCGAGATCTCCGCGAGTTGATCATCCGTCAGGTCCCACAGTTCGAGCCCGCGCGGCTCGCAGTACTTCACACACGCGCCGGCCACGTCGTGCGCGACCCTGAACGGCGTGCCCTGGCGCACCAACCACTCGGCGATGTCGGTGGCGAGCGAGAACCCGGCCGGGGCCAACTCCGCCATCCGCTCCCGGTGGAAGGTCAGCGTGGCGATCATGCCGGTGAACGCCGGGAGCAGCACTTCGAGCGTGTCGCACGAATCGAAGACCGGCTCCTTGTCCTCCTGGAGATCGCGGTTGTAGGCCAACGGCAGCGCCTTGAGCGTGGCCATCAGCCCGGTCAGGTTGCCGATCAGCCGGCCGGACTTGCCGCGCGCGAGCTCGGCGATGTCCGGGTTCTTCTTCTGCGGCATGATCGAGGACCCGGTGGAGAAGGCGTCGTCCAGGGTCACGAAGGAGAACTCCTTCGTGTTCCAGATGATGATCTCCTCGGCCAGCCGGGACAGGTTCACCCCGAGCATCGCGGTGACGAACGCGAACTCGGCCGCGAAGTCGCGCGAGGCGGTGCCGTCGATCGAGTTCGCCGCGGATGCGGAGAACCCGAGGTCGCGGGCCACAGACTCGGGGCTGAGCCCGAGCGAGGAACCCGCGAGCGCGCCGGATCCGTACGCGGACACGTCCGCGCGCCGGTCCCAGTCGCGCAGCCGGTCGGCGTCGCGTGCCAACGCCTGCACGTGCGCGAGCAGATGGTGGGCGAGCAGCACCGGCTGGGCGTGCTGGAGGTGGGTGCGGCCCGGCATGACCACGTCCGCGTGCGCGGCGGCCTGTTCGACCAGCGCCTCCTGGAGGTCGGCCAACAGCCGGCCCAGGATCCGCGCGTGCTCGCGCAGGTACATCCGACCCAAAGTGGCGATCTGGTCGTTGCGCGAGCGCCCCGCGCGCAGCTTGCCGCCCAGGTCGGGGCCGAGGATTTCGAGCAGTCCGCGCTCCAGCGCGGTGTGCACGTCCTCGTCCGCGATGGTGGCGACCAGGTCACCGGACTCGACGTTGTCTTCCAGCGTGTCCAGGCCGGCGAGCATGCGAGTCAGCTCGTCGTCGCTGAGCAGCCCGGCCGCGTGCAGCACACGCGCGTGCGCCCGCGAGCCGGCGATGTCGTACGGCGCGAGCCGCCAGTCGAAGTGCACGCTGGCGGAGAGCAGGGCGAGGGCTTCGGAGGGGCCGCCGGAGAAGCGGCCGCCCCACAGGCTCACCCGATCGGGGTTGTTGGTCACGACCGGTCGTTGTCCCGCCGTGCGGCAATCTTGCTGGACAGGCCGAACAACTCGATGAAGCCCTTGGCCTGCGACTGGTCGAACGTGTCGCCCGTGTCGTAGGTGGCCAGGTTGAAGTCGTAGAGCGACTCCTCGCTGCGCCGACCGGTGACCACGGCCCGACCGCCGTGCAGGGTCATCCGGATGTCGCCGGACACGTGCTCGTTGGCCTCGGCGATGAAGCCGTCCAGGGCCCGCTTGAGCGGGGAGAACCACAGGCCGTCGTAGACCAGTTCGGCCCAGCGCTGCTCGACCGTGCGCTTGTAGCGGGCCAGTTCGCGCTCGACGGTGACGTTCTCCAGCTCCTGGTGCGCGGTGATCAGCGCGATCGCGCCCGGGGCCTCGTACACCTCGCGGCTCTTGATGCCCACGAGCCTGTCCTCGACCATGTCGATCCGGCCGATGCCCTGGGTGCCGGCCCGCCGGTTCAGCTCCTCGATCGCCTGGAGCACGCTGACCGCGCGGCCGTCGATGGCGACCGGCACACCGCGCTCGAAGGTGATCACGACCTCGTCCGCGTCCCGCGGTGTGGCCGGGTTCTGGGTGTACTCGTACACGTCCTCGATCGGCGCGTTCCAGATGTCCTCCAGGAACCCGGTCTCCACGGCCCGCCCGAAGACGTTCTGGTCGATCGAGTACGGCGACTTCTTGGTGGTGGCGATCGGCAGGTTCTTCGCCTCGGCGAACGCGATCGCCTTGTCCCGGGTCATCGCGTAGTCGCGGACCGGGGCGATGCACTTGAGCTCGGGAGCCAGCGAGGAGATGCCGACCTCGAACCGGACCTGGTCGTTGCCCTTGCCGGTGCAGCCGTGCGCGACGGTGTCGGCGCCGTGCTTCTTCGCGGCGGCGACCAGGTGCTTGACGATCACCGGGCGCGAGAGCGAGGAGACCAGCGGGTAACGGTCCATGTAGAGCGCGTTGGCCCGGATCGCGGGCAGGCAGTAGCCGTCGGCGAACTCGTCGCGGGCGTCCGCGACCTCGGCCTCGACCGCGCCGCAGGCCAGCGCCCGCTTGCGGATGATGTCCAGGTCCTCGCCGTTCTGGCCGACGTCGACGGCCACCGCGATGACCTCGGCGCCGGTTTCCTCGGCGATCCACTGAATACAGACGGAGGTGTCGAGACCTCCGGAGTAGGCGAGTACGACGCGCTCGGTCACGAGCGTGCTCCTTCGAAGAGTGATCGGGCGGATCTGGTGCGGTGTTTCGCCGGAGCCGAGCGCTCTAGCGGGGTGCGGAAGTGTGGGTGGCCGGACACGGCCTAGGCCTTGTTCTCGGCGAGCGCCAGGAGGTGGGCGGCGAGCGCCGCGCCTCCCTCGGGGTCGCGCGAGACCATCAGGATGGTGTCGTCGCCGGCGATGGTGCCCAGGATCAGCCGCGACTCGGCGTGGTCCATGGCCGAGGCCAGGAACTGGGCCGCCCCGGGCGGTGTGCGCACCACCACGAGGTTGCCCGACGCCTCGGCCGACACCAGCAGTTCGCCGGCCAGGCGCGACAGCCGGCCCTCGACCGCGGAGTCCTCCAGTGGCGCCCGGGGGGTGCGGTCGCCACCTTCCGCCGGTACGGCGTAGATGAGCGATCCCTCGCCGTCGCGGATCTTGACCGCGCCGAGCTCGTCGAGGTCCCGGGAGAGGGTGGCCTGGGTGACGGCGAGGCCGTCCTCGGCGAGCAGCCGGGCGAGTTGGTTCTGCGACCGGACCCGGTGCCGGGTCAGGATGTCGACGATCCGCCGGTGCCGGGCGATCCGGGTGCTGGGCACCGCGTACACGCCCTCGACCGGGGTCGCTTCACTGCCGTGCTCGCTGCTCATGGGACGACCTCGCCTAGCGTTCGACTCGTCGTCGGGTGTGGGTCACGGTGTTCCTCCGGCGGGTGCGGCGGCGAGGCCGGCGTCCAGGATGGCGGGCAGGGCTCCGAGCAGCGCGTCCACGTCCGCGTCGTCGACGACGAGCGGCGGGGCGAGCCTGACCCGGGTGGGCACTGCGGCGTTGACGAGGAAGCCCGCGTCCTGCGCCGCCTTTTGCACGGCCGGCGCCACCGGTGCGCTGAGCACGATACCGATCAACAGCCCTGCTCCGCTGACCCGTGCGACCAGCGGATGGGCGATCTTTTCGATTCCCGCCCGAAGCTGCTCGCCCAGGCGCGCCGAGCGCGCGCACAGGTCCTCGTTCTCGATGGTCTCCAGCACCGCGAGCGCCGCGGCGCAGCACACCGGATTGCCGCCGAACGTGGTGCCGTGCTGGCCCGGTTGCAACAGCTGCGCCGCCGCGCCGAACGCCACGCAGGCGCCGATCGGCAGGCCGCCACCCAGGCCCTTGGCCAGGGTGACCACGTCGGGTTCGATGCCCAGTGGCTGGTGTGCGAACCACGCGCCGGTGCGGGCTATGCCGGTCTGGATCTCGTCCAGGATCAGCAGCGCGCCGTGCGCGGCGGTGATCTCCCGGGCCGCGACCAGGTAGCCCTCGCCGGGCATGACCACACCGTTCTCGCCCTGGATGGGCTCCAGGATCACCGCGGCCGTCTGCGGTCCGACCGCGGCGCGCAGCGCCTCGATGTCGCCGTAGGGCACGAAGTCGACGCCGCCGGGCAGCGGGGCGAACGGCTCGCGCTTGGCGGGCTGGCCGGTCATCGCCAGCGCGCCCATGGTGCGGCCGTGGAAGCCGCCCTCGGCCGCGATGATCTGCGGCCGGCCGGTGCGCCGGGCGAGCTTGAACGCGGCCTCGTTGGCCTCGGCACCCGAGTTGCCGAAGTAGACCCGGCCGGGTCGGCCGAACAGGTCGAGCAGCCGTTCGGCGAGCGCGACCGGCGGCTCGGCGATGTAGAGGTTGGACACGTGGCCCAGCCGGCCCAGCTGGTCGCTCACCGCGGCGGCGATCGCCGGGTGGGCGTGGCCGAGCGAGTTGACCGCGATGCCGCCGAGGAAGTCGACGTAGGTGTTGCCGGCGCTGTCCACGACCCGCGCCCCCAAGCCGCTGACCAGCTCGATCGAGGGCGTGCCGTAGTTGTTCATCAGCGACCGGTTCCACCGCTGTGTCAGCGCACCCGTTCCGGTGTTCGTCATGCCGCCCCCTCCGCCTCGTCGTCGTGTCCGGCGAAGGCGCCGGACTGCCGGGCCGGGACCACCATGGTCCCGATCCCCTCGTCGGTGAACACTTCCAGCAGCAACGAGTGCGCGACCCGCCCGTCCAGGACGTGCGCGGCCGGCACCCCGGCCCGCACCGCCCGCAGGCACGCCTCCATCTTGGGGAGCATGCCGCTGGAGAGGTTCGGCATCAACGCCGCCAACTCGTCGGCGTCCAGGCTGGATATCACCTCGTCGCTGGTGGGCCAGTTCGCGTACAGCCCCTCGACGTCGGTGAGCACGACCAGTTTCTCCGCGCCCAGCGCGACCGCCAGCGCGGAGGCCGCGGTGTCCGCGTTGACGTTGTAGACGTGCCCGTCGGCGCCACGGGCGATCGAGGAGATCACCGGGATGCGGTTGTCGTGCAGCAGTGCCTTGATCGCGCCCGGGTCGACCTCGACGATGTCGCCGACCAGACCGATGTCGATGGCCTCGCCGTCCACGATCGCGTGCCGCTTCTCGGCGGTCATCGTGTGCGCGTCCTCGCCGGTCATCCCGACGGCGAACGGACCGTGTGCGTTGATCAGGCCGACGATCTCGCGCTGCACCTGGCCCGCGAGCACCATGCGCACCACGTCCATCGCCTCGGGCGTGGTCACCCGCAGGCCGCCCGCGAACGAGGACTCGATGCCCAGCCGGTCCAGCTGCGCGCTGATCTGCGGGCCGCCACCGTGCACGATCACCGGGCGCAGCCCGGCGAAGCGCAGGAACACCAGGTCTTGGGCGAAGGCGCGCTTGAGGGCGTCGTCGACCATGGCGTTGCCGCCGAACTTGATCACCACGGTCTTGCCGTAGAAGCGCTCCAACCACGGCAGCGCCTCGATCAGCGTGCGCGCCTTGGTCAGTGCCGCATTGTTGCGGCCCTGTTTGCCGGCCGATTCCGTCCGCATCCCGCTCCCCCTCGTCTGGCTGTCCGTACCGGTCATGACGAGTAGGCCGAGTTCTCGTGCACGTATTCGGCCGTGAGGTCGTTGGTCCACACGGTCACGGCGGCGTCGCCCGCGTTCAGGTCGGCCACGATGTGCGTCTCGCGCGGGGTCATGTCCACCAGCTCGCGGTCCTCGCCCACGAAGCCGTTGCGACACACCCATACGCCGTTGAACGCGACGTCGAGCCGATCCGGGTCGAAGGCCGCGGCGGTGGTGCCGATCGCGGCCAGCACCCGGCCCCAGTTGGCGTCCTCGCCGTGCACGGCGCACTTGAACAGGTTGTTCCGGGCGATCGAGCGGGCCACCTCCAGGGCGTCCGCCTCGGTCGCGCCGCCCACGACGTCGATCCGGATGTCCTTGCTCGCGCCTTCGGCGTCGCCGATCAGCTGCCGGGCCAGGTCGCCGGCGACCGCGCGCACCGCCTCGGCGAACGCGGCGAGGTCGGGCTCGACGCCGGAGGCGCCGGAGGCCATCAGCAGCACGGTGTCGTTGGTGGACATGCAGCCGTCGGAGTCGATCCGGTCGAACGTGGTGTGCGTGGCGCCGCGCAGCACCGCGTCCAGCGTCTCGGCGTCGACCGCGGCGTCGGTGGTGAGCACGACGAGCATCGTGGCCAGGCCCGGCGCGAGCATGCCCGCGCCCTTGGCCATCCCGCCGACCGTCCACCCGGCGGGGTCGGTGACCACGGCCTGCTTGTGCACGCTGTCGGTGGTCTTGATCGCGATCGCCGCGTCCTCGCCGCCGTCCGCGCTCAGCGCCGCGGCGGCCTTGGCCACGCCCGGCAGCAGTTTGTCCATCGGCAGTTGCAGGCCGATCAGACCGGTGGAGGCCACCACGATCTCGCCCGCGTTGAGCCCGAGCAGCTCGGCGGCCCGCTCGGCGGTGGCGTGCGTGTTGCCGAAGCCCTCGCTGCCGGTGCACGCGTTGGCGCCACCGGAGTTGAGCACCACCGCCTGCACCTGGCCGGCCTTGACCACCTGCTCCGACCACACCACCGGTGCGGCCTTGACCCGGTTCGAGGTGAACACGGCCGCGCCGGCGATCGAGGGGCCGTCGTTGACGACCAGGGCCACGTCCGGCAGGCCCGTGCTCTTGAGGCCCGCGGCCACGCCCGAGGCCCGGAAGCCCTTTGCTGCGGTGACGCTCACGGTGCTACCCCTGTCTTGCTCAGTCCCAGGTCCTCGGCCAGGCCGAGGGCGATGTTGGTGCTCTGGATGGCGCCGCCCGCGGTGCCCTTGGCGAGGTTGTCGATCGCGCCGACCACGACCACTCGGCCGGCCCGCTCGTCGACGGCGACCTGCAACACGGCGGTGTTCGCGCCGTAGACCATCGCGGTCGCCGGCCACTGCCCCTCGGCCAGCAGGTGCACGAAGGGCTCGTCGGCGTAGGCCGCGGCATACGCCGCGCGCACCGTCTCGGCGCCGACGCCGGGCGCCAGCCGGGCGGTGCAGGTGGCCAGGATGCCGCGCGACATCGGCACCAGGGTCGGGGTGAAGGAGACCGTGACGTCCGCGTCGGTGACCGCGCGCAGGCCCTGGATGATCTCGGGCGTGTGCCGATGCACCCCACCCACGCCGTACGCGCTCGCGGAGCCCATCACCTCGCTGCCGAGCAGGTGCGTCTTGGGTGCCTTGCCCGCTCCGGAGGTGCCGGAGGCGGCCACCACGACCCAGTCGGGCTCGACCAGGCCGGCGGCCAGCGCGGGCACCGTGCACAGCAGTGAGACGGTCGGATAACAGCCCGGCACCGCGATCCGCCTGGTGCCCGCCAGCGCGGCCCGGCCGCCCGGCAGCTCGGGCAGTCCGTACGGCCATGTCCCGGCATGGGAGGATCCGTAGAACTCCTCCCAGTCCGCCGCCTCCCGCAGGCGGTAGTCCGCACCGCAGTCCACCACGAGCACGTCCGCGCCCAGCTGCGCGGCCAGCGCACCGGACTGTCCGTGCGGCAGGGCCAGGAAGACCACGTCGTGACCAGCGAGGTTCTCGGCGGTGGTCTCGGCGAGCACCCGGTCGGCCAGCGGCAACAGGTGCGGCTGCAGCTCGCCCAGGCGTCGGCCCGCGTTGGACCCCGCCGTGAGCGTGCCGATCTCGATCTCCGGGTGCGCGAGCAGCAGGCGCAGGAGTTCCCCGCCCGCGTAACCACTCGCCCCGGCCAGTGCCGCCTTGGCCCCCATTACCGCCTCCTCGTGAGGAGCATGACTATACGGATATGCGAATCTCTATGCAAGTACGGTGCGTGACCGCCGGGACCGGCCCCCGTTCCGGGCAAGCCTGCCGCCCGTTGCCGCCACCCCAGTAGGGCGCATGGCCGGTGCGTTAGGATCAGCCGACTTCCGATACGCGCTCCCCAGTGGGCAGTCGACCGCCGGCGGGACGGCAGCGACGCGCAGCAGACGGCGGGCGCCCCCGCCCAGGAAACGAACGAGACCACGTGACCCCTCCCCCCGGCACCTCCGGGCCCGCCGGCGCCTCGGGCGCCACCGGCACGGACCTACAGTCCCCGACCGGCGAGCCGCACTCGGCTCCCGAGCCGGACCCCGCCGACGCGTCGGCGGATCCGTCCTCGGCACGGCGTCGGCACCCGCGCGTCCCGTTGCCGGACCTGCTCGCCCTGGGGCTGCCGACACTGGTGTTCGCGATCATGGGCTGGCATCAGCGCTGGATCACCGACGACGGCCTGATCTTCACCCGCGCGGTCCGCGAGATCCTGGCCGGCAACGGCCCGGTGTACAGCTCCGGCGAACGGGTCGAGACGTCCACCAGCACGCTGTGGCAGTGGCTGCTCGCGCTGCTCGGGTGGATCACCCCGTTCGACTACGCGCCCACGGCCGTCTACACCGGCCTGATCCTGGCCGTGATCGGACTGTGGCTGTCCCTGGACGGCACCCGCCGACTCTTCCGCGGCATGGCCGTCACCCGCCTGCTGCTGCCCGCCGGCGTGCTCGTGTTCATCGCCGTCCCCTCGGTGTGGGACTTCGCCACCGCCGGCATGGAGACCGGCCTGATCCTGTTCTGGATCGGCCTGTCCTGGTGGTTGCTGATCGGCACCTGGCTGCGCCCGGTCGACACCCACACCACCCGCCGCACCCTCGCGCTCTCCCTGTGGTTCGGCCTGGGCCCGCTGGTCCGCCCCGACCTGGGCCTGACCATGGTGGTCCTGCTCGTCGCGCAATTCCTGCTGATCGGCGCGCGCTGGCCCAAGGCCCTGGCGATGCTGGCCTGCGCCGGCTTCCTGCCCGCCGCGTACGAGATCTTCCGAATGGGCTACTACGGCCTGATCTTCCCGATGCCCGCGCTCACCAAGGAGGCGTCGGGCTCGTTGTGGGGGCGGGGCTGGGACTACCTGACCGACTACATGCGGCCGTACCACCTGTGGATCCCGATGATCCTGATCCTGGTCGCCGCCGCGGTCGCCCTCACCCGGCGCCGCCCGGCCGACCGCCGCACTTGGATCGTCATCGCCACCCCCCTGGTCGCCGCCCTGGGCCAGACCGTCTACGTGCTCAAGGTCGGCGGCGACTTCATGCACGGCCGGATGTGGCTGCCGATCCTGCTCCTGGTGCTGCTCCCGCTCCTGCTCGCGCCGCTGGACCGGCTGGTCACCCCGGCGATCGTGCTCGTCGCGATCTGGGCCGTCGTCTGCGGCACCACGCTGCGCTCCGGCGTGATCACCACGCCCGCCCCCGACGGCAACGGCAACCAGGTCTGGAACGAACGCGACACCTATGCCGCCTGGACCCGGACCGACAACCCCACCACCGAGGAAGCGCACATCCGGACGCTGCCGACGATAAAAGAGGCCTTCCGCAACGAAAAGGCCACCGGCGAGCGTTTGTTGTTCGTGGACCCGAACTACATGAAGCTCCCGCCGCTGCCGCTGCGCCGTGATCTGCCCTTCGACAAGGGCCTGGTCATCGGCCGCCTGGGCGTGGGCGGCTCGATCACCCCGCCCGGCGGCATCGTGGTCGACGTGTGGGGCCTGTCCAACACGGTCGGCGCGCACATCACCGAGACCCGACACACCGCGGCGGGCCACAAGAAACTGCTGCCCTTCGCCTGGAACGTCGCGCTGTACGTGGACCCGGCCGGCGACGCACTGGTGCCCGAGGACGCCGCGCCCGCCGCCGAGATCCGGGCCGCCCGGGCCGCGCTGCAATGCGGTGACCTCAAGGAACTCGTCGACTCGGTCACCGAACCGATGTCCGCGTCACGCTTCTGGAAGAACCTGACCGGCGCCGCGGGCCGCACCGACCTGCGCATCCCGGCCAACCCGATCCAGGCCGAGAAGAAATTCTGCACCCCCTCCTGAGCCCGCCATCGGCCCGGCGGGCGATCATCAGTGGTTATGGTGTGGTCGGCCCGCCCGCCCCGTCTGGAGTCAACGAACCATGAGCCTCGTGAGTGTGCTTTCCGGGCGCTCGCGCTCCGGGCTGCGGGCCCATCCCTCGACGGACGGCCCGCAGCCCCGCGGCATCACCCGCTGGAACACCGCGATGGTGCTGGTGCCCACGCTGATCCTGCTGGTCCTGGGCTGGCATCGACGCTGGATCAGCGACGACGGCCTGATCTTCACCCGCACGGTCCGCCAGATCCTGGCCGGGCACGGCCCGGTGTTCAACGTCGGCGAACGCGCCGAGGCGTCCACGAGCACACTGTGGCAGTGGATCCTGGTGCTGGCCTCGTGGATCACCCAGATGGACGTGGGCCGGCTCGCGGTCCACCTCGGCCTGCTGTGCACCACCGCCGGCTACGCGCTGGCCCTGCACACCACCCGCCGGCTGTACACCCGCGGCACCACGACGATCCCGCTGGTGCCCCTCGGCGTGATCGCCATGCTCGCGCTGCCGCCGGTGTGGGACTTCGCCACGTCCGGCCTGGAAACCGGCCTGACCACGCTGTGGACCGCCGGCTGCTGGTGGCTGCTGGTCCGCCTCCCGCACGACCCGCGCGCCCGGGTCACCTACGGCCTGGCCTTCCTGGCCGGCCTGGGCCCGATGGTGCGGCCCGACCTGGCCATCGCCACGCTCGGCTTCCTGATCGCGCTCGCCGTCATCCGCCGCCCGCGCGTACCGCACTCCCTGGCCCTGCTCGGCACCGCATTCACCGTGCCGCTGCTGTACGAGATCTTCCGGATGGGCTACTACGGCGTCCTGCTCCCGCTGCCGGCCGTCACCAAGGAAGCCTCCGCCGCCGACTGGTCCCGAGGCTGGAACTACGTCCGCGACCTGACCGACCCGTACCACCTGTGGATCCCGTGCGTCGTGCTCCTGGCCGTCCTGGTCGGCCTGTCCGTACCGCGTCTGCGCGACCCCGCAGGCGCGGGTGCGCGCCTGCGCGCGATCGACCGGGCCGGCCGGGCCCGGATCACCGTGTTCGCGGTGCCCGCCCTGTGCGGCCTGGCGATGCTGCTCTACGTGATCCGCGTCGGCGGCGACTTCATGCACGCCCGGATGTTGCTGCCGGGGCTGTTCATGCTGCTCCTGCCGATCCTGCTGGTCCCCGCGAACCGGCTCGCGATCCCGGCGGCCACGGTCCTGATCGGCTGGGCCACGGTCTGCGCGATCACCTTCCGGGTGCCCTACGAGGGCATCGGCCCGCGCGGCATCGCCGACGAACGCGCCTTCTACATCGGCGCGCTCAAGGTGGCCAACCCGGTCACCGCGTACTCCTACGTGGCCAACTACCCACGCTTCCCCGCCGCCGCGAAAGCCGCCCGCGCCGACCACACGCACGTGATCGTCTACCCCTGGTACGACGGCTTCTACGTCACCGCGCTCGACCCCGACCTGCCCGCCCCGGTCGCCACCGTCTGGAGCAACCTGGGCATGAACGGCGCCAACACCCCGCTCGACGGCGTCTCCGTCGACATCCTGGGCCTGGCCTATCCGCTCGCCGCCCACGTCGAACTCACCACCCGCGGTCGCCCCGGCCACGAGAAGGCGATCGACATCGCCTGGGTCTTCGCCCAGTACGCCTCCCCCGACGCCGTCCTGCCGCCGGGCATCGACCCGGTCCGGGTCAAGGCCGCCCGATACGCCCTCACCTGCGGCGACGCCAACCGGGGCAAGCTCAAGGAGCTCCAGGACTCGGTCCACGAACCGATGTCCTGGAGCCGCTTCAAGAAGAACTTCACCGGCGCCTTCGAGCGCACCTCGTTCCGCTTCCCGGTCGACCCGGTCACCGCCGCCAAGGAGATCTGCGGCGTCGACGTCCTCGCCAAAGGCGTCCTCCCCGAGGACAACCCCAACCGCTGACCCCCACGCCGGCCCACGGGCCACGCCCGCACCCCCGGCCTCACCCCCGTGAGCGCACCGTCACGTCATCGATCCGCGAATCGCCCGGCAGCGTGAGCGTCGACACCACGACCCCCGCCACCGTCGCGGGATCGCTGTAGCGCTCGGGCTCGAACTCCCCGCCCTCCTGCTCCCGCACCCCGCGCTGCATCGCCGTGGCCGTGCGCCCCGGATACACGCTGGTCACCCGCAGCGCCGGCTCCTCCTCCCGCAGCCCGTCGGCCAGCGCCTTCAGCGCGTGCTTGCTCGCCGCGTACGCCGTCCAGCCCGCGTTGGTCCGCAGCCCCGCCCCACTGTTGAGCAGGACCACGTCGGCCCGGCCGCGCCGCAACGCCGGCAACAGCACGCGCGTAACCTCCGCGACCGCAACCACGTTGACGGTCAGTGTGCGCGACCACACCGCCTCGGCCGTCTCCGCCACCGTGCCCAGTTCCGCGATGCCCGCACTGTGCACCAGGCCCGCGAACGTCTCCTCGGCAAGCGGCGCCAACGCGTCCGCGATCGTCTCGGGACGCTCCAGGTCCGCGACCACGGTGCGCACGCCGGGCCCGGCCAACTCCGCGGCCCGCCGCTCCGACCGCACGATCGCGACCAGGTCGTGGCCGCTCTCCCGCAGCCGCCGGGCAATCTCCGCACCGATACCGCTGCCCGCACCGGTGATCACATAAGTACTCATCCCGCCACCCTACGAGGTGCGCGAGCACCGAGACCGACGATCTCGTGCGGCCGCGCCCGGCCCGACTGGAGTCCGCTGACGATGACCCTGACCACCACGTTGCCCGGACAGGGCCCGCCGCCCACCGATCCGGCCGATCCGCCCCCCGAGCCACCGCGCCCGGCCGCGCGCTGGAACGTGGCGATGGTGCTGTTGCCCGCCGTGTTCGTCGCCGTCCTGGGTGGCCGGCGCAGCTGGCTGTGCGACGACGGCCTGATCTTCATCCGACCGGTCCGGCAGATCCTGGCCGGTCGCGGCCCCGTGTTCAACCCCGGCGAGCGCGCCGAGGCGGCGACCAGCACGCTGTGGCAGTGGCTGCTGGTCGCCGGCACCCGGCTCACCGGCCAGGACCCCGCGCCCCTGGCCGTACGCCTGGGCCTGCTGTGCAGCGTGATCGGCTGGTTCCTGGCCGCCGACGCCTGCCGTCGACTGCACGTGACCGGATCCGGCGGTGCCTTCCTGCTCCCGTGCGGCGCACTGGTCCTGCTCGCGCTGCCGCCGGTGTGGGACTTCGCCACGTCCGGCCTGGAAACCGGCCTGACCACGCTGTGGACCGCCGGCTGCTGGTGGCTGCTGGTCCGCCTCCCGCACGACCCGCGCGCCGGCGCCGCGTACGCCCTGGCCCTGCTCGCCGGCCTGGGCCCGCTGGTCCGCCCCGACCTGGCCGTCGCCGCCCTCGGCTTCCTGATCGCCCTGGCCCTGATGCACCGCCCCCGCGCAGGCCGCGCGCTCGCCCTGCTCGGCACCGCCGGCGCCATCCCGCTGGCGTACGAGATCTTCCGGATGGGCTACTACGGCGTGTTGCTCCCGCTCCCCGCGATCACCAAGGAGGCCTCCGCCGCCGACTGGGCCCGAGGCTGGGCCTACGTCCGCGATCTGACCGACCCGTACCACCTGTGGCTGCCCCTGCTGGTGGCGGCCGCGGCGGCCGCGGGCGCCGCGGCGGGCCGACTGCGCCCGGCCGGACCCCACCGGTGCGCGCCCGCCGTCCGCAGCCGACGCGTCCTGTACGCCACGCCGGTGCTGTCCGGCCTGGTGATGCTGCTCTACGTGGTCCGCGTCGGCGGCGACTTCATGCACGCCCGGATGTTGCTCCCCGGCCTGTTCCTGCTGCTCCTGCCGATCCTGCTGGTCCCGGCGAGCCGGCTCGCGGTGCCCGCGGTGAGCGCGCTGCTGGCCTGGTCGCTGCTGACCGCGGCCGTCTTCCGGGTGCCCTACGCCGGCATCGGCCCGCGCGGCATCGCCGACGAACGCGGCTTCTACACGTCGGTCCTGGGCGTGGCCAACCCGGTCACCGCCGACGCGTTCGTCAACGGCTCCCCCGGCTTCCCGACGATGATCCGGGGCCCGCACCCGGCGTATCGCCACACCCTGGTCGACCGATCGACGACCCACTCCTTCGTGGTCCCGCTGCGCCCGGACCTGCACGCGTCGATCGTGGCGATGTGGTCCTCGCTGGGCACGAACGGCGCAGCCACCCCGACGACCGGGATCGCCATCGACGACCTGGGCCTGGCCTACCCGCTCGGCGCACACATCCGGCTGACCACCCGCGGCCGCCCCGGACACGAGAAGCGGATCGACCCAGCCTGGGTGCTCGCCGAGTACGCCGACCCGGCCGCGCCGGCGCCCCCCGGCATCGACCCGATCCGGATCGCCGCCGCCCGCTACACGCTCACGTGCGGCCCGACCGACCGCGGTCGGCTCAAGGAACTGCGCGACTCGGTGCACGCCCCGATGTCCTGGCGGCGCTTCACCGCCAACCTGATCGGCGCCCTGGACCGCACGGCCTTCCGCTTCCCCAACGACCCGATCGCCGCCGCCCGACAGATCTGCGGCGTCGACGTCCTGAAACCGGGCGTGCTGCCCACCGCGCCCGCCCCGGATCCGATTCCGCCGCCCTGACACGACTGCGGCCCGCACCCCCGAAGGTGTACGGGCCGCAGCCGAGCGACGACATGCGCTCGGGCGTCACGCCCCGCGCAGTACCGCCCCGGTCCGCTCGGCCGCGAGCGCCACCGCCGCGTCGCGCGCGGCCGTCGCCTCCTCGACCGTGAGCGTGCGGTCCGGCGCCCGGAAACGCAGCGCGTAGGCCAACGACTTGTGGCCCTCGGCGACCTGCGCGCCGGTGTACACGTCGAACAGTCGCAGCGACTCCAACAGTGCGCCCGCGCCCTCGATCAGGGCCGCCTCCACCGTCGCGGCCGGCACCGAGGCGTCCACGACCAGCGCGACGTCCTGCGTGGCCACCGGGTACGAGGAGATGTGCCCGGCCTGCGGCAGGTGTTCTCCGTCCAGGTCGGCGGTCAGCAGATCCAGGTCCAGTTCCATCGCGGACACCCGCTCGGGCAGGTGCAGCGTCTTGAGCACCCGCGGGTGCAGCTCGCCCGCGTGCCCCACGACCCGCTCGGTCCCGTCCGGCGCGGTCGCCACGAGCGCCGCGCAGCGCCCGGGATGCCACGGCTCGTACTGGTCCTGACGCACCGTCAGCTCAACGCCGACGGCATCCGCGACCACCCGTGCGGCCTCGATCGCGTCCGCCCAGTTCTGCGGCCGACCCTTGCCCCACCAGCCGGAGTGCTCGCGCTCGCCGGCCAGCACCACCGCGACCCGCTGCGGCTGATCGGGCAACGCCGCCGCCAGCGACGCCAGTTCCTCGTCGGTGGGCCGCCGGTCCACGGCAAGCCGCGGCGCGCGCGGGGTCGAAGCGTTCGGCAGGAAGACCACTCCCGACTCGAACAGCGCCAAGTCGCCGTTGCCGCGCCCCAGGTTGCGGCGCAGCGTCCCGAGCAGGCCCGGCAGCAGCGTCGTGCGCAGCGCCGGCTCCTCCTCGGAGATCGGGTTGACCAGCACCACCGTGCGCCGCCGCGCGTCGTCCTCGGCGAGCCCGAGATCGTCGAACGCGCCCTGGCCCACGAACGGGTAGGCGAGCACCTCGGTGTAGCCCGCGCCCGCGAGCCCGCGCCCGATCCGACGCCTGCGCCGCTGGTCGACGGTCAACCCACGACCGGCCGGCACCTGCGGCAGCGTGGAGGGAACCTGCTCATAGCCCTCCAACCGGATGACCTCTTCGGCCAGGTCGTTCGGGTCGGTCAGGTCGGGCCGCCAGGTCGGCGGCACCACGGTCAGCTCGTCGATGCCCTCGACCGAGCAGCCCACCTCCTGCAACCGCTGGGCGACCGTCTCGCGGGGGTAGGGAACACCCGCGACCTTCGCCGCGTGGTCCGCCGCGAGCACGATCCGCACCACCTCGCGCGGCGCGTCCACCTCGGTCACGCCCGCCTCGGCCTGGGCCCGCTCGCCGCCGAGCGCGGCCAGCAGGTCCACCGCGCGCTGCGCCGCGGCCCGGGCCGCCTCCGGGTCCACGCCGCGCTCGAACCGACGCGACGCCTCCGAACCCAGCTTGTGCCGGCGCGCGGTGCGCGCGATGGCCACCGGGTCGAAGTGCGCGGCCTCGATCACGATGTCGGCGGTGTCCACGCCGATCTCGGTGCTCGCCCCGCCCATCACCCCCGCGAGGCCGATCGGTCCGCGATTGTCGCAGATCAGCAGGTCCTCGGGGTCGAGCTTGCGCTCGGCGTCGTCGAGCGTGGTCAGCGTCTCGCCCTCGTGCGCGCGACGCACCACGATCGCGCCCTGCAACCGGGACCGGTCGTAGGCGTGCAGCGGCTGGCCCAGTTCGAGCATCACGTAGTTGGTGACGTCCACGACGAGCGAGATCGGCCGCATGCCGCCCATCTGCACCCGGCGCTGCAACCACAGCGGGGACGGCGCCTCGGGGTCGATGCCGACCACGGTGCGCGCGACGAACCGGTCGCAGCCGGCCGCGTCCTCGACCAGGACCGGGTAGCCGTACGAGTTCGCGTCCGGCACATCCAGCAGCGCCGGGTCGCGCAGCGGCTGCCCGTAGGCGATCGCCGCCTCGCGGGCGACGCCGCGCATCGACAGGCAGTAGCCCCGGTCCGGGGTCACCGCGATGTCGAGCACCTCGTCGATCAGGCCGAGCAGTTCGATCGCGTCCGCGCCGACCTGGGCCTCGATCGGCAGCACGATGATGCCGTCGTGGTCGTCGCCCATGCCCAGTTCACGGGCCGAGCAGATCATCCCGCGCGAGACGTGGCCGTAGGTCTTGCGCTCGGCGATCTCGAACGGGCCGGGCAGCACGCCGCCCGGCAGGATCACCACGACCTTGTCGTCGACCTCGAAGTTGCGTGCGCCGCAGACGATTTCCTGCGGCTCACCGGTGCCGTTGGCGTCGCCGACGTCGACCTTGCAGAACCGGATCGGCTTCTTGAAGCCCTCCAGTTCCTCGATCTCCAGCACCCGGCCGACCACGAGCGGACCCTTGAGGTCCGCGCCGAGCTGCTCGACCGTCTCGACCTCCAGGCCCAGCGCCACGAGCTTGTCGGCGACGTCGCGCCCGGACTCGCCGGCGGGGAGGTCGACGTACTCCCGCAGCCAAGAAAGCGGGACCCGCATCAGATCTCCATCCCGAACGGAAGGGTGAACCGGACGTCACCCTCGACCATGTCTCGCATGTCCTCGACGTTGTGCCGGAACATCAGCGCACGCTCCAGGCCCACGCCGAACGCGAAGCCGCTGTACACCTCGGGGTCGATGCCGCACGCGATCAGCACGCGCGGGTTGACCATGCCGCAGCCGCCCCACTCGATCCAGCCCTCGGACCGGCAGGTCCGACACGGCCGCTCCGGGTCGCCCACCGAAGCACCGCGACACACGAAGCACTTGAGGTCGAGCTCGGCGGAGGGCTCGGTGAAGGGGAAGTACGACGGGCGCAGCCGGGTGACGATGCCCTCGCCGAACATCGCCTGCACGAAGTGGTCGAGGGTGCCCTTGAGGTCGCCCATCGTCAGGCCCTTGTCCACGGCCAGGCCCTCGATCTGGCCGAAGACCGGGGTGTGCGTGGCGTCCAGCTCGTCGGTGCGGTAGACCCGGCCCGGGCAGACCACGTAGATCGGCGGAGTCCGGGTCAGCATCGTGCGGATCTGCACCGGCGAGGTGTGCGTGCGCAGCACCACGCCCGAATCCGCCGAGCCGTCCTCGGCGCGCACGAAGAAGGTGTCCTGCATGGTCCGCGCGGGGTGGTCCGGCAGGATGTTCAGGGCGTCGAAGTTGTACCACTCCGCCTCGACCTGCGGGCCCTCGGCGACCTCGTAGCCCATCGCGACGAAGAGGTCCTCGATCCGCTCGGACAGCGTGGTCAGCGGGTGCCGCGCGCCGCGCGGGGCGCGGTCCCACGGCAGCGTGACGTCCACCGCCTCCTCGACCAGCACGCGCGCGTCCCGCTCGGCCTCCAGCTCGACCTGGCGCTGCTCCAGGGCCTTCTTCACCGCGCCGCGCGCCTGCCCGACCCGCTTGCCGGCCTCGGCCTTGGCCTGCGGCGGGAGCGCGCCGATCTCGCGGTTGGCGAGCGCGAGCGGCGATCGGTCGCCGGTGTGCGCGACCTTCGCCTCCTGCAGCTCGGCGAGGTCGCTCGCGGCGGCGACCGCCGCGAGCGCCGCGTCGCGGGCCCGCTCGACTTCCTCTGGTTTCAACGCCTCGACCTCGACCGGGTCGTACGACTTGTTCGGTGCCGACATCTGTGTCCAGTGCTCCTGTGGGGGATCCGCCGGTGGTGGAGGCGGCAACGACGTCCTGCGACGTCCGCGCTCCGAGTTTACTGACGCCGCATGGGCGTGCGTGTTTCGGCCGGACCGCGACGACGTGTGGTGGAGCGTCCCGGCTTGCCGCTTCGGCGGCGTGCTACATCAGGACGTCCGGCATCGCGGCCGGCAGGGTAAATCGAAATCGGGCCCCGCCGCCCTCGGCGCGATCCACGCCGATGCTGCCCGCGTGTGCCTGCACCAGGCCCTTGACGATGTACAGCCCCAGGCCGGTGCCGCCGCGGCGGTTGCCGCGCCAGAAACGGGTGAAGACGCGGTCGAGGAGTTCGTCCGGGATGCCCGGGCCCTCGTCGCTCACCGTGATCTCCGTCCCCTGCGCACCGGGCGCGGACCCGATGGAGACCGCGCGCATCTCGATGGTGACGGTTCCGGCGCCGTGGCGCACCGCGTTTTCCAGCAGATTGCCGAGGATCTGGTCGAGCTTGTCGGCATCCAGCCACATGCTGGGCAGCGGCCCGTCCACCACGACCACGAACCGCTCGTCGGGCAGCCCGTTGCACTCCATCGCGCGCAGGTGACGGTGGACCGCCTCCTCCATGTCGACGACCTGCCGGTTCAGTTGCAGCCGGCCCGCGTCGATCCGGGAGATGTCCAGGAGTTCGGTGATCAGCCGGGTGACCCGGTCCGCGTCCGCGTCCACCGTCTCCAGCATCAGCCGCTTCTGCTCGTCGGTGAACCGCTCCCACTTGGCCAGCAGCGTCGCGGTGAAGCCCTTGACCGAGGTCAGCGGCGAGCGCAGTTCGTGCGCGACGGTGGCGATCAGATCGGAGTGGCCGCGCTCGATCCGCCTGCGCGCATCCGTGCAGCGCAGCGACACCACGAGCCTGGCCAGCGGGCTGTGCGGTCCGTCGGTGCGCACGAAGGACGCCGTGACCAGGATCTCCCGGCCGGCCAGGAGCAGATTGCGCTCCGGCTGCCGGGTCCGGGTGCCCAGGCCGCCGTAGGGGTCGGTGCACACCCACCAGCGTCTGCCCTCGAGGTCCTCCAGCGGCAGCGCGTCCGCGATGTGTTTGCCGAGCGCGTCCTCGGGACGCGTCCCGGTGATCCGGGCGGCGGCGGTGTTGAACGTGACCACCGTGCCGTTCTCGTCCGCGATCACCAGGCCGTCGGGCAGCATGTCGGCGTCCATCGGCCCCCTTCCCGTTTCGGGCCCGAGGGAGTTCCGGGCCGGACACACTATCCCAACGCACGACGTGCCGTCCGGATGCGGCGGACGCAACGGACTCGTTCCCTGGCGACCGGTGGTCAAGCCGGGTACGCCGGGGTCATCGTGCGCTTCGCGCACCGCAGCGACAGCCCCCGTGCCCGCGTTGCGCACGGGCGGACGCGTACAGACACACGGCTGCGGCGGTCGCCAGGTTCAAACTCTCGGCCCGCCCGTGGATCGGCACCCGCACCACGGCGTCGGCCAGCGCCCGGGTCTCCTCGGGCAGCCCCCACGCCTCGTTGCCGAATATCCACGCGGTCGGCCCGCTGAGCCCGCCCGCGTCCAACTCCCCGTCCAGGTCCGCGTCTCCGGCGCCGTCGGCGGCCAGGATGCGCAATCCGGCGGCGCGCAGTGCGGCGACGGTGTCCTCGATCCGGGCGCCGGTGACCACCGGCAGGTGGAAGAGGCTGCCCACCGAGGCGCGCACGGCCTTGGGGTTGTACGGGTCCACCGAAGCGTCGGTGAGCACGACCGCCTCGGCGCCGGCCGCGTCCGCGGCGCGCAGCACGGTGCCGGCGTTGCCGGGGTCGCGCACGTTCGCGAGCACCGCGACCAGATCCGGCCGCGCGGCCATCGCGCTCTCCAGCGGCACGTCCACGAACCGGCACAGCGCGACCACGCCCTGCGGCGTCACGGTCTGGCTGATCGCCGCGACCACCTCGTCGGTGGCGGTGAACACCGGGACGCGGGCCTCGTGCGCGCCCGCGACCAGATCGGGGTAGCGCTCGGCCACCTCGGGGGTGATGTACAACTCGCGCAACGTCCCGGGCAGCGCCACCGCCTCGCGGACCGCCTGCGGTCCCTCGGCCAGGAACAACCGTTCACGGGCCCGGAAAGCGCGTTTGGCGAGCCGCCGGGCCGCCGCCACTCGTGGTGATCGGGTGGACGTCAGCTCGGGGCTCGCCATCGCGTTACCGTTCTTTGCTCTCGGCCTGTAACGACGTAAGAAGTACTGCGACATCGACGACGTGAGTCGACGATCAGGCCGCGGCGTCTTCCTTCTTCGCGTTGACATCGGCCGGGAGGGCCTTCTGCGCTACCTCGACGAGGGCGGCGAACGCCGGGGCGTCGTTGACCGCGAGCTCGGCGAGCATCTTGCGGTCGATCTCCACACCGGCGGCCTTGAGGCCCTGCACGAAGCGGTTGTAGGTCATTCCGTTCAGGCGGGCAGCGGCGTTGATGCGCTGGATCCACAGCTGACGGAAGTCCCCCTTCCGCTTCTTGCGGTCGTTGTAGTTGTAGACCATGGAGTGGGTGACCTGCTCCTTGGCCTTCCTGTACAGACGGGACCGCTGGCCGCGGTAGCCGGACGCCCGCTCGAGGATGACGCGACGCTTCTTGTGGGCGTTGACTGACCGCTTGACGCGTGCCACTTGATGAACTCCTTGATGTCAGACCACGGTGTATCGACCGCGACCCGGGTAAGTCTGGGACCGTCGCCGGTCGCCGACCGGTGGGTTCTCGTCAGCCGGTGCGACGACTGCTGCCTACTACTTCTTGAGCAGCTTCTTGATCTTCTTGGCGTCGGCCGGGGCCACCTCGACGACACCGGCGAGCCGCCGGGTCAGGGTCGAGGGCTTGTGTTCGAGAAGGTGACGGCGACCCGCACGCTGACGCAGCACCTTGCCGGAGCCGGTGATACGAAAGCGCTTGCTGGCACCGCTGTGGGTCTTGTTCTTCGGCATGTCGCCGCAGTCTCCTCGTCGTGCCGCACCCGCCCGGTGGTGACCGGGCAGGCACAGGTGTGTGTGCATATCGGGCGCGGGGCGACCCGTTCCGGGTCAGACCTGCTCGTCGGCCTTCGGCTCCGCGTCGCTCGCGACGGGGGCCTCGGCGGCCGGAGCGGCTTCGGCCGGGGCGGCCTCGGCTTCGGCAGCCTCGGGAGCGTCCGCGGTTTCCGTCTCGTCGGGGTGATCGTCCCCGGCCTCGACGGCAACACGGCGAGCGTCCTTGCGAGCCGCCTGGGCCTCGCGGGCCTCGGCCATGGCCTCGGTCTTCTTCTTGTGCGGGCCGAGAACCATGATCATGTTGCGGCCGTCCTGCTTCGGGTTCGACTCGATGAACCCGAGGTCCTGGACGTCCGTCGCGAGGCGCTGCAGCAGTCGGTAGCCCAACTCGGGCCGGGACTGCTCGCGACCACGGAACATGATCGTGATCTTGACCTTGTCGCCCTGCTTCAGGAACCGCTCGACGTGACCCTTCTTGGTGTCATAGTCGTGCGGGTCGATCTTCGGCCGGAGCTTCATCTCCTTGATGACCGTGTGCGCCTGGTTCTTGCGCGCTTCACGGGCCTTCATGGCCGACTCGTACTTGAACTTGCCGTAGTCCATGAGCTTGCAGACCGGCGGCCGGGCGTTGGCCGCGACCTCGACGAGGTCGAGGTCGTACTCCTGGGCAAGTTCCATGGCCTTGGCCAGCGGGACGATTCCGACCTGCTCGCCGCCAGGACCAACGAGTCGCACCTCGGGGACGCGAATCCGGTCGTTGATGCGGGGCTCGGCGCTGATGGGGCCTCCTCATACCTGAAGCGACCGCGGGCGAAGCGGTCACATTTGTCTCGGTGTAACTTCCCCCCGAGCCAGACCCTCGCAAAGCCATCCAGGCAACGCGAAAAAGCCTCGCACGGTTGCATGCGAGGCTCCACCACCGGCAACGAAGCCGCCCAGGGGCGGCGAACGTGAAACGAACGCACACGAAGTGCGTCACGCCGGACCGGTACCCGTCGTCCGTGAGGTCGATCGGGTGGGAGACGGAGCCTCCGCTTGCAGGCCGGGCATGCAGATGCCCGGTCGGTCGATACACCACTCTACCACTGGCTCGAACATGCCGAAGGGCCCCGTTGTTCCCCGATTCCGGGGCATACCCGAGACTGGGCACATGAGCGAGAGCGCCCCACCCATGTCACCCGATCCCTCCGACGACGTCGCCGACCGCCCCGACCGGGTCGAGACGATGACCCGGGACATCGCAGACGTGCCGGCCGTCGAGGTCATCACCACCTTGTCCGTGCACCTGATGAGCGCGGCGGCGGTCAAACTCGGCCTGGCCGAGGACGGCGAGGCGCACAAGGACCTGGACGAGGCCCGCAAGCTGATCACCGCCCTGGCGGGCCTGGTCACCGCGGCCGCCCCCGAGGTCGGCTCCTACCACGCGGGCCCGCTCCGCGACGGCTTGAAGACCCTGCAACTCGCCTTCCGCGAGGCCTCCACACACCCCGACCAGGCAGGCAAGGGCCCGGGCGAAAAACTCACCGGCCCGGTCCACGCCTGATCCGCGTCCCGCGGATCCTGGTGCATCGGATCGCATCCCCCGGTGCCCCGGCCCGGCGCGCCGGAGAAACACCCGGGTGGCGGTTCCACTCGACAGCTTCTCCGGCGCCGCCCGACCCGGAACCGTAGGCCTGACCCGCAGCCGGATCGGCCCGGACCCGTCCGGACCGATCCGAGGTCATGCGGCCGGTGCGAAGTCATCCACCCGGGCCCGGAGCCATACGCCCGCTCCAAAGCAATCCAGGCACCCAGCCCGTCCGGCGTTCGAGGACAAGCGGGCCGCAGGCCGGCTCGGCCCGACCCGGCGCATCCGACCCATGTGGGCTCCGGGCCGCTCCGCCACCACCCGCGCGCTCCGCGCCCGAGTGTTCAGCGCACGTACAGCGGTTCCACGTCGAGTGCGCTGCCGGGAGGCAACATCTCCAGGTCCAGGCCGCGGTCCAACCGCGCCCGCACCACGTCGTCCTCGGCCAGTCGTCCCACGATCCGCCGCGCGGCCTCGGTGACCTCGGTCGGTGAGGCCGCCGCGACCAGGCTCAGGGTCAACTCGTGTCCGCCGCCCTCGGTCAGGTAGACCGCCGAGACGGCCCCCTCCGGCACCACCGCCGCCCGCACCGCGCCCAGGACGTCCGGATCCCGATGCGGCGCCACGTGTGCGCGCCCCTCGGCCACCGCCCGCAGCCGACTCCCGCTGAGCTCGTAAGGATGCGGCCCGGCCAGGTCCAGCAGCAGCGTGTCCGCCTCCTCCGCGTACGCGGCGTGCGCGGCACGCGCGGCCTCGACCGGGATCGGCCGCGCGTCCGACCGCCAGCGGGACAGCGCCGCCACCGAGGTGAACGCGGGCAGCGCCCGGCGCCCGTCCGGCCCCTGGATCGTGGGCACCGCCATGTCGCTGGACTTCTCCCGGCGCAGCTCCCCCGGCGCCACGTCCTCCTCCTCGGTCAGGATCGCCACGACCGGTACCAGCAGCCGCGCCTCGCGCAACGCCAGCGAGACCGCCTCGTCGTCCACCTCCCGAGCCGCCAGGGCCTCGGCCAGCGCCGGATCCGCGCTGCCGTCGTCGTCGGGAAAACCGGTGTCGGGAATGCTCTTGCCGCTGAAATCCACCCGTCGACTCTAGTCCCGCCCCCGACGAACCTCATCCCGCGAGGCGCCCGCCCCGCCCCCGGCCACACCCCTCGAACGCCCGGCCCCGATACCGCTCCGGCCTCCCACCCCGCCGCTGCCACCGCCACGGTAAGGACGCGGGTCGACGACCACTTGCCGACCCGCGACCCCTACCGAGGTCCGGCTCGCCCGAACCGGATCGGGCCACGACGGCTTCCTCGAGGCGTCGTGTCCCGAACGGGCCGAGCGCCGGGCCGAGCCGGCCCGTCCTGGCCCGTGCTCGGACGGGTGGGCTGTGACCGGTCCGGTTCCCGAACCGGGTTCAGCGTAGGAACCGGCGGGATTTGCCGTCCGGGACTCCCAGCAAGCTCACCCGTTCGAGTGACACCCGGATCACTCACGAGAGGCCGAGACGCCGATAGCGGGCCATCCGCGCGGCCAGGCGCTCGTCCGGGTCCAGGGCCCGCAACGTGCTCAGCTCGTGGTCGAGCACGGCCGCCACCCGGCGCACGAACGCCTCGGGTTCGTCGGCGGCGTCCGGGTGCTCGGGCACCACCCGGTCCACGATCCGGTCCCGATACAGGTCTGCGGAGCGGATCCCCTGCCGCCCGGCGATCTCGGCGGCCCGCTCGGTACTGCGGTACAGGATCGCCGCCGCGCCCTCCGGGGGCAGCGGCGACAACCAGCCGTGCTGCGCGCAGATCACCCGGTCGGCGGGGAGCAGCGCGAGCGCACCGCCGCCGGAGCCCTGGCCGAGCAGCAGGCACACGGTCGGCGCGCGCAACAGCACCAACTCGGCCAGGCAGCGGGCGATTTCGCCGGCCAGACCGCCCTCCTCGGCCTCGCGCGAGAGCGCGGCGCCGGCGGTGTCCACCACCGTCACCAGCGGAAGCCCCAATTCGGCGGCCAGCCGCATGCCCCGCCGGGCCTGACGCAGCCCGGCCGGGCCGAACGGACCGTGCTCGCTCTGCCGGGTACGGTCCTGGCCCAGCACCACGCACGGCGCACCGGGTCCCGGACCGGCCCCGAACCGGGCCAGCACCAGGCGCAGCGCCGGCTCGCTCTCCCCCTCGCCGGTCCCGCGCAGCGGGGTGACCGAACGCGCGCCGTGCCGCAACAGCGTGCGCAGCCCCGGCCGGCGCGGATCGCGCGAACGCTCCACCGACGTCCACGCCGGCACGTCGGACGGCGGCCCGACAGCGTCCTCGGGCACCGGCCCCGGCTGCGTGCCGGGCGACGAACCGACCGGCAGCTCGCCCGGCGGAAACGGCGCGGTATCGGACGCCACGACACCGGACGGCAGGCCCGAGAGCGCGGCACCGGACGGCGCGTCACCGGACAGCGGGCCCGACGGCGCAGCACCGGACCTCGCGCCACCGGCCGGTCCACCACCGGACGCCGCGGCACCGGACAACGGGCCCGACGGCGCACCCCCGGCCGCCGCGGTACCGACCGGCCGGCCCGACGCCGCCGCACCGGCCGCAAGCCCCGAGGCCGCCGTGCCCGAGTCGAGCACGTCGAAGACCCGGATCGCGACCTGACGCAGTTCCTCCGGCGGCACGACCGCGTCGATCAGGCCGTGTTCGTACAGGTTCTCCGCGACCTGGACGCCGGTCGGGAACGGCTGCTCGTGCAGCGCCTCGTACACGCGCGGGCCGAGGAAGCCGATCAGCGCACCGGGCTGGGCGGCGGTGACGTGCCCGAGCGAGCCCCAGGAGGCGAACACGCCGCCCGTGGTGGGGTGGCGAAGGTAGACGAGGTAGGGCAGGCCCGCGGCGCGGTGTGCGGCCACCGCGGCGGAGATCTTGACCATCTGCAGGAACGCGACCGTGCCCTCCTGCATGCGGGTACCGCCGGAGGTGGGCGAGGCGACCAGCGGCAGGCCCTCCGCGGTGGCCCGCTCCACCGCGAGGGTGAGCCGTTCGGCGCCCGCCACGCCGATCGAGCCGGCCAGGAAGTCGAACTCGCATGCGGCCACCGCCACCCGACGACCGTGGATCCGGCCCTCCCCGGTGACCAACGCCTCGTCCAGGCCGGTCCGGGAGCTGGCCGCCGCCAACTCCGCCGCGTACGCCGGATCCGGTGCCGCGAGCGTGGGCAGCGGATCGTTCCAGGCACGAAAACTGCCCGGATCCAGGACACCTTCGATCAGATCGAGGGCCCGCACTCGCTCGGGGTGACTCATACGATCAAGCTAATGCCACACCCGGCAACGTTCACCCCGCCGCCGATGAGTCCTACCGGTCGGTACGCCGATCTGGCAGGCTGCGGGAATGGCTCCTCTCACCGCCGCGCCGCCCGTGTCCGCTCCCGCCGCGCCGCCCACCCTCGGCGCCGATCGTTCCCGCTACGACAGGGCCACCGCACACCTGGATGCGCCGTTCGCAATCGTGGACCTGGCCGCCTACCGGGCCAACGCCGCGGACCTGGTGCGCCGCGCGGGCGGCACGCCGGTGCGGGTGGCGAGCAAGTCGGTGCGCTGCCTGCCGCTGCTGCACGAGGTGTTGGCGCTGGACGGCTTCCGCGGCGTGATGGCGTTCACCCTGCCCGAGGGGCTGTGGCTGGCGAGCGAGGGAATCACCGACATCCTGGTGGCCTATCCCTCGACGGACCGCGCCGGCTATCGCCGGCTGGCGGCGGACGCCGAGGCCGCCGCGCGGGTGACGATCATGATCGACGACCCGGCCCAACTGGACCTGATCGAGCGCGCGATCGCGGACGTGCGGCCCCGCGCCGAGCTGCGGGTGTGCGTGGACATCGACACCTCCTGGCAACCGCTCGGCGGCCGGGTGCACATCGGCGCGCACCGCTCGCCGCTGCACACGCCGGAACAGGTGGTCGCGGTCGCCGAGGCGGTCACCCGCCGGCCGGGCTTTCGCCTCGTGGGGCTGATGGCCTACGAGGCGCACATCGCGGGCGTCGGCGACGCGCCCGAGGGCCGCGCGCTCTACGGCCGGATCCTGCGCGCGATGCAGGCCGGGGCCGGCGCCGAACTGAGCCGGCGCCGGGCCGAGATCGTGCGTGCGGTGCGCGCGATCGCTCCGCTGGAGTTCGTCAACGGCGGCGGCACCGGCAGCGTCGAGCGCACCGCCGCGGAGTCCTCGATCACCGAGGTCGCGGCCGGGTCCGGGCTCTTCCAACCGCGCCTGTTCGACCACTACACCTGCTTCCGGGGCCGCCCCGCCGCGCTGTTCGCACTGCCCGTGGTGCGCCGCGCCGGACACGGCTGCGTGACCGTGCTCGGCGGCGGCTACCCGGCGTCGGGAGTGCCCGCGGCCGACCGGCTGCCCCAGCCGTACCTGCCGCAGGGCCTGTCGTACCAGCCGCAGGAGGCGGCGGGCGAGGTGCAGACGCCGCTGCGCGGCGCGCCGGCGGACGACCTGCGGATCGGCGACTCGGTGTGGTTCCGACACGCCAAGGCGGGCGAACTGTGCGAGCGCTTCGACGCGTTGCATCTGGTCGAGGGCGATCGGGTGGTGCGTACGGTGCCCACCTACCGGGGCGAGGGCCACACGTTCCTGTGAGCGCGAAGCGGCTTCCGGTGGGCACCCGCCCTTTCCGGTGACCACCGGGCGGTTCCCGGTGAGCAACCACCGCTTCGGTGGGCACGGGGCGGCCCCGGTTGAGCGCCGGCCTCTCGCGGTGACCCCAGGGCCGCTTCCGGTGACCGCGAGGGCGCGTGGAGTGCGGCGGCGACGGGGACCGACCGGCCGTTACCCGGACAAGACCCACCCGTTCGGCCCACCGCGCAAAAAACGACCCGTCGAGGGGCTGTCCGGCACTACCGCGGATGGCCCACAATGCCCTTGCCGGCGCCGTATCGGCGCGGCGGTACGTCCGGCCGGTGAAAGGTCGCAGCCATGATCGCGCGCTTGGGCACGCTCGGGCAGGAACACCCCGTCACCGGGGTGACGATCTGGCGCGGCTGTGCGGTCGTCCACCTGGCCGGCGAACTGGACCTGCACAACGCCCCGTTGCTGCATCGCACGCTGATCGAGCTGATCGACGGCGGGTGTCGCCGGGTGGTCGTGGACGCCACCGGGCTGAACTTCTGCGACTCGGTCGGCCTGGGTGTGCTGATAGACGCGTTCAAGTCGATGCACGCCTTCTCCGGCGAACTGCGCTTGGCCGCACCCGATCGCAACGTCCGCGCGACGCTGCGGATGACCGGCCTGATCGATGTGCTGGGCGTGCGGGACACCCTGCAGGAAGTGCTCGACGAGTTCGCCGACTGAGTACGGTCCCGCGCGCGGGCCGGCGTCGGTCCGGTGCGGCATGATCGGGCGGGTGACTGAACGTCTGATGCTCCTCGACACCGCGTCCCTGTACTTCCGCGCCTACTTCGGCGTCCCGGAATCGGTCAAGGCTCCCGACGGCACACCGGTCAACGCCGTGCGCGGCCTGGTCGACTTCATCACACGCCTGGTCGAGGACCGCCGGCCCACCCGACTGGTGGCGTGCATGGATGCGGACTGGCGACCGCAGTTCCGGGTCGACGCGATTCCCTCCTACAAGGCACACCGGGTCGCCGAGGAGGCCGGGCCGGACGAGGAGGAGATCCCGGACACGCTCGCCCCCCAGGTGCCGGTGATCGAACAGGTGTTGGACGCGCTGGGCATCCCGCGCGTGGGCGTGCCGGGCTTCGAGGCGGACGACGTGATCGGCACGCTGGCCGAACGCGCGGGCATCGCGGTGGACATCGTCACCGGCGACCGGGACCTGTTCCAACTCGTCGACGACGCACGCGCGATCCGGGTGCTCTACACCGTCAAGGGGGTGGCCGCGCACGAGGTGATCGACGAGGCCGCCGTGCTCGCCCGCTACGGCGTACCCGCCTCGGCCTACGCGGACTTCGCCACGCTGCGCGGCGACGCCAGCGACGGGCTGCCCGGGGTCAAGGGCATCGGGGACAAGACCGCGGCGCAGTTGATCGGCGAGTACGGCGACCTGGCGGGCGTGCGCGCGGCCGCGGCCGACCCGGCGGCCAGGCTGACCCCGGCGCGGCGGGCCCGGATCCTGGAGGCGAGCGACTACCTGGACGTGGCCCCGGGCGTGGTGCGGGTGGTGCGGGACGTGCCGCTGCCGCCGCCGGCCGGGTGGGATCGGCCGCTGCCCACCGAGCCGGCCGACCCGGTCGCGCTCGACGCGCTGCGCCGGCAGTGGGGCCTGAGCGGTCCGGTGCACCGGTTGCTCGAGGTGCTCACCCCCGATCGCTGATGCCCGGAATCTCCACCTGAGGACGCGGCCGCCCACTCGAAAGGGTCGCTCCCGAACGCGCCGGGCGCACGAGCGCCGATGTGACCCAGGTCACATCGGAAAGTTCCTGGGAATCTGTCACGTTCGCCGTGAAGGCATGTCTCCCCAGGCATGCATACCGAGTGTGACACCACGATTACAGTCCAACCCGACCGCGATCGGCTCCGCGGCGAGTGGCAACGGGTGACCCTGCGGGCCGGGTGGCCGGCCCGGGTCGCCTGGCACAGCGACGCCGTCGAGCAATGCCTGGACGCCTTCGTCCGCGGCGACCACGCGCACTCCGCCTGCCTGGCCCTGGCCCGGGATCGGGCCGCCGCCGAGATCCCGTTGGAGGTGGCGCTGGCCGAACTGGACGCGCTGTTCCTGTGCGGCCTCGCGCACAGCACCCCCGGCCCGCTCGTGCAGGCCTACCTGAGCACCCGCGCCCGGGCCAACCCGCCCGGCACCCTGCCGCCCGGCACCGACCCGATCACCGAACTCCCCTCCGCCGCACTCCTCCAGCAACGACTGGCCCGGCGAGCCGCCGCCGGCGAGCACGTACGGATCGTGGTGGTGCGCCTGGAGGTGCCCGAGTCACTGCTGTGGGGCCACCTGCGCCACCTGCTGCTGACCGCCCGACACCTGGAACGCGCACTCGGCGACCAGGCCCACGCGGTGCCGCCCGGGCGACTGATGGCCCTGCTCGACGGCGACGACCCGGAGCTGCCGGACCGCCTGGACCGGCTGTGCCGGGCACCGGTGGACCCGTTGGACGGCCCCGGCGGAGTACCCGGCGGCGCCCCGCGCATCCCGCGTTCGAGCGTGCGTTTGACCATCGCGCCGGGCACGACGGGCCGGTAGCACGCGATGAACCGGCTCTACGTACGCGCGTTCGTCACCCGAATGACGCAGCGTCACACCCACTGCGCACCACCCACCGGCACGGGCGCGGGCCTTCTGTCCCCGCGCCCGTGCCACACCACCCGCGCCGGAGCGCACTCCGGGTGCCTTGCCGGGCCCCACCGCTTGTGGACAGACCGTGTCCGGATGGTCACGATGCTGTCCGGACGATCGGGTACGGCACGGGAACAAGGGGGCAGACGGTGGCACGCGAGGACGACGCGGCGACCCCCGACCCCATCGGCGACGGGAACGGCGGCGCCGCCGAGGCGACCGGCTCGGGCGCACGTCCCCCGTTCGTCCCCGGCCAGCGCGGCGTGCATCACCCTCGGGTGTACGACGGCGAGTTCCGGCCCGAGCCGGCCGCAGCCGAACCGGCCCAGCCCCGGCCGGCCGACGCCGCAGCGACCCACCCCTTCGCGACCGGCCCGGGTGGCCCGCACCCCGACGCGGCACCGGACGCCGACACCGGCCGGGCGCGCGCACCCGCGGGCCCCCCGGACGGCGAACTGGCCGACCTGGTGCGCGCCGGCGACGGCGACGCCTACGGCCTGCTCTATCAGCGCCACGTCGACTCGGTCCGCCGTTTCTCTCGCACCTGCACCCGCACCCCCGAGGCCGCCGACGACCTGTGCGCCGAGGCGTTCGCCCGCACGCTCCAGGCGTTGCGCTCGGGCCAGGGGCCGAAGGAGGCGTTCCGGGCCTACCTGCTCACCACCGTGCGACACGTCGCCGGCGACTGGACCAGGAGCAACCGCCGCGAATGGCTCACCGAGGACTTCACCGTCTTCGAGTCCGCCTGGGAGAACCAGGACCGGATGGTGAAGGCCGACGACGCCCGGCTCGCGCTCCAGGCGTTCCAGGACCTGCCCGAGCGGTCCCGGATGGTGCTGTGGCACGTGGACATCGAGGGCGAGCAGGCCGTCCAGGTCGCCCCGCTGGTCGGCGAGAACCCGGACAACGTGCGCAAGATCCTGGAGCGGGCCCGCCAGGAACTGCGCGACAACTACTTCGTGGCGTTCGCCACCGGCGGCGTCAAGGACGAGAACTGCAAGAAGTTCACCCGGCACTACGGCAGGCACATCCGCAACCGGATGGACTCCGAGAAGCGCCGGGAAAGCATCGACGCGCACCTGAAGACGTGCAGCCGATGCAACGAGACCTACGCCGAGATGGTCGACGTCCGCGACCGATACGGGCCGATCGCGCTGGCCCTGATCGGCATCACCGCGCCGATCTTCCTCAGCGGCACCGCCGTGGCCGCGGGCACCGCCGCGGCGGCCACGGCCGTGGCCGGCGGCATGGGTCTGGCCGTCGGCGCCTCCGGTGCGGGCGGCGTCGCAAGCGGCGTGGCCGCGGGCGCCGCCGCGGCCGGGAGCGCGGCGGCCGGCGCGGGCGCGGGCACGGCCGCGGTCAAGGGCGCGAGCCAGGCCGGCCAGACCGCCGGCCGCTCGTCGCTGATCGCGGGCGGCGTAGTGGTGGTCGTGGCGGTGGCCGCCTTCGCCCTCGTGGACACCGACAAGCCCAAGCCGAAGCACCCCGCTCCGCCGGCGGCGGCCTCCGCGCCCGCCCCCCTGCCGGCGCCGTCCACCGCCGAGACGCCTCCCCCGCAACCCTCGCCGCCCAAGCCGGAGGTCGAGCCGGCCGCGGAACCCTCCGCCGAGCCGGCCTCGACCCCGCCGCCGCGGCGACCCACGCCCACCAAGTACCCGGCGACCCGGCCCGCCCCGACCAGGGTCAAGCCGACCCGGTCGGTGCCGACCCTGGTGGCCGACAACAAGGAGTTCCGCGCCGACGACGGCAAGGTCGGCTTCAAGTGCGACAACGGCGCCGGCAAATGGTGCGAGAACCCCACCATCACCGTGCCCAGCGCACTGGCCGCACCACTGATGCGGCCCGGCTCCACCGCCGCGTGCACCGAGGTCGAGGGCAAGAACGGCTCGCACTACACGCTGTGCCGGCGCTGACCCCCGAAACCCGGCCGCCCTAGTTCGCCGCGCCCGCGGTGCCCGCCCACGGGGCCGCCGCCTCCAGTTGTCCGGCGAGGCGGAACAGCGTGCTCTCGTCGCCGTAGCGGCCGGCGAACTGCACGCCCAGCGGCAGCCCGTCCGAGGTGTGCCCCAGCGGCACCGACATGGCCGGCTGCCCGGTCACGTTGAACAGGCTCGTGAACGCGGCCATACCGCGCAT
The DNA here is from genome assembly GCF_055557415.1 of Embleya sp. L77. Classification (NCBI taxonomy): domain Bacteria; kingdom Bacillati; phylum Actinomycetota; class Actinomycetes; order Kitasatosporales; family Streptomycetaceae; genus Embleya; species Embleya sp. L77. The sequence continues at coordinate 6,343,095 of NZ_CM145709.1, read as the reverse complement.
CCCGTTCAGCGCGGCCCGCGGGTCGCGGTTGGGGTCCAACTCGCCCAGCAGCGGCGGCACCACCGCCATCGTCGGGGTCAGCAGCACGTCGAAGCGCCCGGTCAGGCGGGTCACCGCCCGCCCGATCGCATGCATCTTGTCGACCGCGGCCAGGTAGCGGGCCAGCGACAACCCGCGGCCCTTGTCCACGATCAGCCGGGTGGCCCCGTCCAGATCGTCCGCCTGAAGCTCGCGCCCCAGCTCGGCCAGGCGCAGATCCACCATGCGCGCCATGTGCGCGGCGCTGATCGGCGCGATCACCTCGCCCGGCCGGGTCAGCGTGTCCGGCCAGGTCACCGGCTCCACGTCGTGCCCCAGGGCGACACACAGCGCGGCGGCCTCCTCGGCGACCCGCACGCACTCGGGGTCCACCAGTACGTCCGCGTCCACCGGCGTCAGGATCAGCCCGATCCGCAGCCGCCCGGGATCCGCGCCCACCTCGGCGGCATACGGGCCCACCGGCGGCGGCGCGTGATACGGGTCGCCCGGCTCCGGGGTGCCGGTGACGTCGAGCAGCGTCGCGCTGTCGCGCACCGTGCGGGTGACCGCGTGCGCGACCGCCAGACCGCCCCACGACTCGCCGTGCTCCGGACCGGGAGTGACCCGGCCGCGGCTCGGCTTGAGCCCGAACACCCCACAGCACGCGGCCGGGATCCGGATCGAGCCGCCGCCGTCGGTGGCGTGCGCGACCGGCACCATGCCCGCCGCGACCGCCGCCGCCGACCCGCCGCTGGAGCCACCCGCGCTGCGGTCGAGATGCCACGGGTTGTGCGCGGGCCCGAACAGGCCGGACTCGGTGCTCGTACCGAGCCCGAACTCGGGGGTGTTGGTCTTGCCCACGATCAGCACACCGGCCGCCCGCAACCGGGTCACCAGCGTGCTGTCGCGCGCGGCGATCGAACCCGCGAACAATCGCGACCCGTTGCTCGTGGTCATCCCGGCCACGTCACACTCGAGGTCCTTGATCAGATACGGCACGCCCGCGAGCACGCCCGGCAGCAGCCCGGCGACCGCGGCCCGGGCCTGCTCCTCGCACAACGCGACCACGGCGCCCAGGGCCGGTTCGCGCTCCTTGATCGCCTCGAAGGTGACGTCGAGCACCTCGTCCGCGGTCACCTCGCCGCGGGCGATCAGGCCCGCGAGCCCGGTGGCGTCATAGGACTGATACTCGTCGATCCGCACGGCACGACCTCCAGCGCTGGTGAACACGTCCGCCCCGCACCGTACGCGACGGTTGCCCGGCGCCGTCCGCCCCGTGGACGGATCGTCAAAATCCGGCGCGCGGCACCGCGACCGGCCCGCGCCGGTCACCGAAGGTGCCGCGCGGTGGTTTCCTCAGCCCACCGACGAGTACGCGACCACGCCTCGGCGCAGCCCCTCGACCGCCTTGCGCGCGGTCCCGCCGACCTTGCTGTCGTCGGGGGCCGCGGCGGCGATCTGGCCCAGCACGTCGACGAGTTGCTTGATCCAGCGGACGAAGTCACCGGCCGGCAGGTCCGCTTCGCCGAGCACCGCGTCCAGGCTCAGCCCCGAGGCCCACGAGTACGCCGTCCAGGCGAAGCCCAAGTCCGGCTCGCGCAGGAAGTCGAGGTGGTGCTGCCCCTCCAGCGCGTCCAGGTGACCCCACAGCCGCACCATGTCGGCCAGCGCGGCGTGCGCCGCACCGCCCGGCAGCTTGGGAGCCATCGCGTCGTCCGGCTGCCGCGACTCGTACACCAGCGCGGAGGCGCACGCGGCCAACTCGGCCGGGGTCAGCTCCTCCCACAGGCCCTCGCGCAGGCACTCGGCGGTCAGCAGGTCCAGCTCGGCGTAGATCCGCGCGAGTCGGCGCCCGTCCTCGGTGACCGTGTCGCCCTCGAGGTAGTCCAGGTCGGTGAGCATCGCGCAGACCCGGTCGAAGGTGCGCGCGATGGTGTGCGTGCGGCCCTTCATCCGATTCTCGATCACCTGCGTGTCGCGCAGCAGCCGGTAGTAGCGCTCGGCCCACCGCGCGTGTTCCTCGCGCTCGTCGCAGCCGTGGCACGGGTGTTGCCGGATGGCCTGCCGCAGCCGGGTGATCTCCGGGTCGTCGGCCGCCGGCGAACGCTGCTTGCGGGCCCGCGGCTGGTCCACGTGGCCGGCCTTGCTGCGCAGCGAGGACGCCAGGTCGCGGCGGGACTGCGGATTGCGCGCGTTGAACGAGCGCGGGATGCGCAGCCGGTCGATCGCGGTAACCGGCACGGGGAAGTCGATCCCGGCCAGTCGGCGGGCCTGCCGGTCCGAGGTGAGCACGAACGGGCGCGGCCCCTCCGGACCCTGGTCGGTGCCCGGGTCCAGGACCACCGCGAGGCCCGCGTACTTGCCGGTGGGCACCACGATGATGTCGCCCGGCCTGAGCTTCTCCAGCGACGCCGCGGCCTGCGCCCGACGCTGCGAGGCGCCCTCGCGGGCCAGCTCGGTCTCGCGATCCTTGAGCGCACGGCGCAGCTGCCCGTACTCGGCGAAGTCGCCCAGATGGCAGGTCATCGCCTCGTGGTAGCCGGCCAGCCCCTCCTCGTTGCGCTGCACCTGCCGGGTCAGCCCGACCACCGAGCGGTCCGCCTGGAACTGCGCGAACGAGGTCTCCAGGAGCTCGCGCGAGCGGTGCCGGCCGACCTGACCGACCAGGTTGACCGCCATGTTGTAGGACGGCTTGAAGGACGAGCGCAGCGGATAGGTGCGGGTACCCGCGAGGCCGGCCAGGTGGCCGGCGTCGAAGCCCTGGTGCCACAGCACCACCGCGTGGCCCTCCACGTCGATGCCGCGGCGCCCGGCGCGCCCGGTGAGCTGGGTGTACTCGCCGGCGGTCAGGTCGGCGTGCGTCTCGCCGTTCCACTTGACCAGCTTCTCCAACACCACCGAGCGGGCGGGCATGTTGATCCCCAGCGCCAGCGTCTCGGTCGCGAACACCGCCTTGACCAGGCCCTTGACGAACAGTTCCTCGACGACCTCCTTGAAGGTCGGCAACATGCCCGCGTGGTGCGCCGCGATCCCGCGCTGGAGCGCCTCCAGCCACGAGTGGTAGCCCAGCACGTGCCGGTCCTCGTCCGGGATCCCGGTGGTGCGCGCCTCCACGATCGCGCGCACCTCGGCCCGCTCCGCCTCGCCGTTGAGCCGCAGGCCCGCGTACAGGCACTGCTGGACGGCCGCCTCGCAGCCCTTGCGGCTGAAGATGAAGGTGATCGCGGGCAGCAGGCCCTCGGCGTCGAGCCGGTCGATCACGTCGGCCCGGCTGGGCGTCCAGATCCGGCTGCGCACCGGCCGGGTCTCCTGACCGCGGTTGCGCCGGTAGCGGTCCTGCGGTCGGCCCGCGCGCTCGCTCTCCATCCGGCCCAGCCGGATCAGCTCGGGGTTGACCTCGGTGCGGTTCTCGTCGGTGAACAGGTCGTAGGTGCGGTTGCCCGCGATCACGTGCTGCCACAGCGGCACCGGGCGATGCTCGGAGACCACGACGGCGGTGTCGCCGCGCACGGTGCCCAGCCAGTCGCCGAACTCCTCGGCGTTGCTGACGGTCGCCGAGAGCGAGACCAGAGTGACCGATTCGGAGAGGTGGATGATCACCTCTTCCCACACCGCGCCGCGGAAGCGGTCGGAGAGGTAGTGCACCTCGTCCATCACCACATAGCCCAGGCCGTTCAACGCGTTCGAGGACGCGTAGAGCATGTTCCGCAGCACCTCGGTGGTCATCACGATCACCGGGGCGTCGCTGTTGACCGAGTTGTCCCCGGTGAGCAGGCCCACGTTCGCCGCGCCGTAGAGCTTCTGGAAGTCGGCGAACTTCTGGTTCGACAGCGCCTTGATGGGCGTCGTGTAGAAGCACTTGCGGCCCTGTTCGAGCGCGAGGTGCACGGCGAACTCGCCGACCACCGTCTTGCCGGAACCGGTCGGCGCCGCGACCAGGACCCCCTTGCCGCTTTCCAACGCGCGGCACGCCTCGACCTGGAAGGGGTCTAGGCCGAAGGGGTACTGCTCGCGGAACGCGTGCAGACTCGTCCGTTCGTCGGCGGCCTGGCGGCGCGAGGCCGCGTAGCGCTCGGCGGGGGACATCTGGGTGTCGCGGTCCGTGCCGCGTGAAGGATCGAGAGGCATCTCGTCAAGCAGACTACCGGCCGGGACCGACGGCTGTGATCACCTTTTTTCGATCATGACATGCGGCTCCATCACGACGTGCGGCTCGATCAGGCTCGATCAGGAGACGCCGCCCGGTGGCGGGCCTCGGCTCAGTCGCGTGCCGCGGGAGTCAGTACCCGGACCGCGTCGGGTATGCAGTCCGCGGTCAGCGGCAACGCGCCCAGCCGCTCGCCGTCGGCCCACCCGCTGAGCCCGCGCGCACTCAGCGACACGGTCGCGGCGCGGTGGACGGTGACCAGCGGGTGGCTCACGTGCTTCCCGCTGTAGACCTTGGGGAACACCCGCAACAACTCGGCCCGCCCGCATCCGGCCACCACGGTGACGTCGAACAGGCCGTCGGCGAGGTCGGCGTCGGGACACATCCGCATGCCTCCGCCATAGGAGCGGCCGTTGCCCACCGCGATCAGAGTGGCCTCGACGTCGAAGGGCTTGCCGTCCAACTCCAGCTCGTAGGCGATCGGCTTCAGCGCGCCCAGCTCGCCCAGCAACGCGGCGTTGTAGCGGGTCCGCCCGCGCGCCCAGGTCATCCGGTTGGCGCGCTCGTTGACCCGCGAGTCGAAGCCGGTACACAGTATGGTCCCGAACCAGCGCTCGCCCGCCCGGCCCAGGTCCACCGGCCGGGCGTGCAGGTCGGCCACCACCCGCGCGGCGGCGGCCACATCGCCCACCGGCAGGTCCAGGGCACGCGCGAAGTCGTTCCCGGAACCGATCGGCACCACACCCAGCGGCGTACTCGTGCCCGCCACCGCCTGCAGCGCGGCCGCCACCGTGCCGTCGCCGCCGACCGCGACCACCGCGTCCACGCCGCGGCGCACCACCGCGCGCAGTCGGGCGATCCCCTCCGCGACACCGGGGGCGGACACCTGATGCGGTGTCAGCCCCCGGTCGCGAAGCAGGTCGGCGGCGACCGACGCCGCCTTCAGGCCGCGACCACGACCCGCGGTGGGGTTGACGAATACCGCTATCTCCCGAGACACAAGGCGCGAGATTAGCCCACCGGACCTCAGGTGATGTCGTCCACCCTGGCCGAGGGGCCCGGCTCCGGCTCGTCCGCGACGGCGCTCGGGCGGTCGACCGGGCGCACCGAGGTGTCCAGGACCGACGCCTCGTCGTCGTCGAGGTCGGCGCCGAACACTTCCGCGTGCCGCTTGCCGCGCCGCCGGTCGTTGAGCCAGGCCACGATCAGCGCGATCCCGTACAGGATCGTGATCGGGATGGACAGCAGGATCATCGTCAGCGGGTCCGTGGTGGGAGTGGCCACCGCGCCGAAGACGAAGATGCCCATCACCACCCAGCGCCACCAGCCCGCGAGCTGCCTCGCGGTGACGACCCCGCCGAAGTTCAGCATGATCAGCACGAGCGGCAGCTCGCACGCGATGCCGAAGACCACGACCATGCGGATGACGAAGTTGAGGTAGTCGTCCAGCTGGATCTGGTTGCTGGCGTCCGTGAGCGTGAAGTCCAGGAGCACCTGGAGGGCGTGCGGCAGGATCCAGTACGAGAAGTAGGCACCGCCCAGGAACAGCGGCACACCCACGCCGACGAAGGCCAGCGAGTATTTCTTCTCGTTCTTGTGCAGCCCCGGCGCCAGGAAGGCCCACATCTGGTAGAGCCAGATCGGTGAGGCCGCGATGATGCCGGTGGCCAGCGAGATCTTCAGGGCCATCGAGAACGGCGAGAGCACGCCCTGTTGGACCAGGACACCCTGACCGCACTTGGTGACGCCGGTGCCCTTGACGTTCTTGAGATCGCAGACGGGGTCGACCAGGAACGCGCCGATGTCCTCGTAGAAGAACGCGGCGACGATGGTCACGACGATGATGGCCAGGAGCGCCTTGACGAGCCGATTGCGCAGTTCGCGCAAATGCTCCATCAGGGGCATGCGCCCCTCGGCGTCCTTGATCTTCTTTTGTTTCGGGCCGGACTCTCGTCCGCGCCCTGCCTTGTCAAGCACCTTGAGGGCCGACTCCTAAAAGGCGCGCGCGGATTCAGCGACGGTTGTGATCGGGCTCGCCGACCGGCCGCGCCTCGCTCACGTCACCCGGAGCCGCCTGGATGGTGCGCGGCGGCGTCTCGGTGGACTTGGCGGTCTTGTCGGACGCGGGGGCCTCGGCCGTCCCGTCCTCCTTCATCGCCTTGGTCTCGCTCTTGAGAATGCGCAGCGAACGGCCCAGCGCACGCGCCGTGTCCGGCAGACGCTTGGCGCCGAACAGCAGCACGACGACAACCAGGATCAGGATGATCTCGGGCCAACCGAGCTTGCCAAACATAGTCAGTACCTCATTGCCGGGGCCGGGGGGTTACGGGTTCGATCGTACGCCGGTGCATGTGACACACGTGCAACGCAATGGTGGCGAACAACTGCACCGGACGTAACCCCCAGGGGTCACGTATGCGGATCACTGTCGGTGAGCGGCCGTGGGGCCGGGGTGCGGTGCGGAATCACGCCGCAGGGACGGGCCGCCGGCCGCGTCCAGCTCGGCCGCGGCCTCGGACAGCCGGGTCGAGGCGTCCGCGACGGCCGCTCCGAGGTGACGCACGTCACCGAACAATCGCCAGGCGAACCAGCCGATGACGCCGAGTCCGGCGAGGACGAGCACGAGGAAGACAAGGACCCACGGCAACATGCGGCGACCCTAACAGCCCCCGCACCCGCCGCTGCGCCGCCGTTCAGCGTGCGACCTGCATCGACGACACTCCGCCGTCGGTGAGCAGTTCGACGATCCGCTCACCGGCCGGCCGGCGTACCGAGTCGGCGCAGGTGGGGCAGCGGAACAGGTAGAAGGACTTGTTCGGTCGGAGCACCAGCCGCAGCTGATCCGCCGTCAGCTCGACCCGTCCGCAAACCGGGCAGCGCGCCGTGAACGTCGACACCGTGGGCCTCCTCGCATTCTCGGGAAGGTTGTCGTCGGTGGTACCGGAGGTGCCGCTGAGCCGCGGTCGGGGGCATGTGCCGTTTCTTGACAATCGCCGCCGGCCGCGGCGAATCAGCCGGCCTGGTCCGCGTAGGCCGCGAGCGCGGCCGAGGCGGTCCGTCGTACATCGTCCACGAGCTCCGGCGGGGAGATCACCCTGCCGTGCCCGCCCAACCGCAGCGCGAGCCGCCGGATCCCGGCGGGGTCGGGCGTGCGCAGGGTCAACCGCAGGCCGCCGTCGGCCAGTTCCTCGACCTTGTCGTAGCGGTAGTACTCGGTGACCCAGCGCCCGCCGGGCCCCAGTTCGAGCACCACCTCGATGCCGTCGGCCGCGGTGGGCGCGAAGCCGTCCGCGAGGTCCAGCGGCTCGATCGGCTGCGGCTCGGACGCCTCGTCCAGCAGCACCGCCTCGGCGACCCGGTCCAGCCGGAACAACCGGCGACCCTCGGCCTGTCGGCACCACGCCACCAGGTAGGTGTGCCCGTCGACCAGGACCAGCCGGATCGGGTCCACCTCGCGCTCGGTGATCTCGTCCCGGCGCGGGACGTAGTAGCGCAGCCGCAGCCGGCGCTTCTCGCTCACCGCGCGGTCCATCGTGGCGAACGCCGACTCCTGGGCCGCGTCGTCGCCCTCGAACTCGACCGTCACCCCTTCCGCGGCACGGGCGGCCTCGCCGGCGGCGTCCTCCAGCTTGGCGGTCACCCGGCCCAGCGCGACCTTGTCCCGCTCGCGCAGCCCGGACAGGCCCGCCAACGCGCGCAGCGCCACGAGCAGGGCGAGTGCCTCGTGCGGGGCCAGGCGCACCGGGCGCACCGGCGCGTCGGCGTTGTCCAGGAAGACCCGGCCCTCGAAGTCGACGTGCGGCTCCAGCAGGTCGTCGGCCATGAAGCTGGTGCCGCACATGTGCAGCGTGCCCAGATCCGCCTCGACCTGTGCGACCGGCAGGCCGAACGCCCGCGCGACGTCGTCCAGATGCGTGCCGGGGCGCTCGCGCAGGTAGGCCACCAGCGACAACAGCCGCCGGGTGTCGTCGATCGCGTTGCTCATCCGACCTTCACCTGTCCCGTCGCCTCTCCGGCGGCCTCGCGCAGTTGCGCGACCACGGCGGCGCGCAGATGGGGCGGCTCCAGCACGACCACGTCGGGGCCGAACTCGGCGAGCCAGTGGTGCAATCCGTGTCCGTGGCTCAGCTCCAACTCGTCCCAGCCGTCGCCGGCCGGCACCACCGCGCTCGCCCGGGCGCGCAGCGGGAACCCGGCGCCGGTGCGCACCCGGATCCGGGCGATGCCCTCGCCGCCCTCGCCGGCGAAGCGCGCGACCTGGCCGCGCACGTCCACCTTCTGCGGCACCTCGGCTTGGAACTGCTCCTTGAGCGGCTTCGGCTTGGGCTTGTCGGCGATCCGGTCGAGCCGGAACACGCGCTGCTCCTGCCGGTCCCGGGAGAAGCCCACCAGATACCACCGGCCGCGCCAGCAGCTCATCCCCCACGGCTCGACCACACGCGGCGTGGCCTCGGCGGCGCCGGAGCGGCGGTAGGCGAACTGGATCGGGCGGCGGGTGCGCAGCGCGTCCAGCAACGGCCCGAAGGCGGGCTCGCGCGCGGTCACCCGGGGCTCGACGCTGGTCAGCGGCGCCGAGTCGATCTCGACGCCGGCGGCCTTGAGCTTGTACAGCGCGCCGGTCGCGGCTCCGGCCAGGGCGGACTGCTGCCAGGCACCGGCGGCCAGCGCCAGCGCGGCGGCCTCCTCCGGGTCCAGTTCCACCGGCGGCAGCGCGTTCATCTCGGGGCGGATCCGGTAGCCGTCCGCCGACTCGATCAGCGGGTCGTTGGCACCGGTCTCGACGATGAAGCCGAGTTCGCGTACGTCGTCCTTGTCCCGCTCGAACATGCGATCGAAGGCCTCGTCGGACGTGCACAGCCGATACGACTCGATCGACTGCCGCAACTCTTCCTTCGTGACGTAGCGACGGGCGGCGAGCAGGCACATCACCAGGCTCACCAACCGCTCCTGCTTCGGAATCGCCATCAGATCCCCAGTCCCTCCCACAAGGCGCAGCCCCGACCGTACCGCGTTCGGTGCGTCGGTTGGTCCCGGCCGTCGATCTGGTCCTTCGGTTCGCCCCGCGCCCCCCGCCGGCGTTAGGCTGCCGGACCGTGATCACCTGGCGACGCGGCGAAGTGACGGCGATCAAACGGGCCTGGCGCGGGGCGGTCGAGCTGACCGTGGCCGTCCCGGAACCCACCCCCGCACGGGAGTTGCGCGCGATCGCCTACCCGCACCTGACCGGCACCCCGGTGATCGGCGACACCGTACTGCTCAACACCACCGCGCAGGACATGGGCCTGGGCACCGGCGGCTACGCACTGGTGGTGGCGCTGCCGGATCGCCTGCCCGCGGACCCGCCGCCAAGACCGGGGCACGTGGTCAAGGCCCGCTACACCCCGATGCAGGCGGTCGTACTCGGCGTGGACGAGCAGGACTCGCCACACCACGCGACGCTGCGCGACGCGGACTCACTGGACGGCATGCCGGTCGTGGTCGCCGACCTGCACTCCGCGCTGCCCGCGATCTGCGCCGGCATCCGTGCCGCGCGCCCGCACGCGCGTGTGGTGTACGTGATGACCGACGGCGGCACGCTGCCGCTGTGGTTCTCGATGACCGTCGACACGCTCCGCGAACACGGCTGGCTGGCGGGCTCGGTGACGGTGGGCCAAGCGCTCGGCGGCGACCTGGAGGCGGTCACCCTGCACACCGGCCTGCTCGCGGCCCGGCACGTCCAGGGCGCGGACGTGGCGATCGTCGCGCAGGGACCGGGCAATCTGGGCACGGGCACGCCGTGGGGCTTCTCCGGCGTCGCGGCGGGCGAGGCGATCAACGCCATCGCCGCACTCGGCGGCCGGCCGGTGGCCTCGCTGCGGATCTCCGACGCGGACGGGCGCGAACGCCATCAGGGTGTCTCGCACCACTGCCTGACCGCGTACGGCCGGGTCGCACTGGCCCGGGCCGACGTGATCGTGCCCGCGCTGCCGGCGGCGCTGGCACATCGGGTCGCGGCGGACGTCGAGCCGTTGCGGGTCGGGCACGACGTGCACACGGTGCCCGTCGACGGCCTCGACGCCGCGCTGCGCACGAGCCCCGCCCGGCTGTCCACGATGGGCCGCGGCCTCGACGCGGACCACGCCTACTTCCTCGCCGCCGCCGCCGCGGGCCGCTTCGCGGCGGACCTGCTCCCGGACTGACCGGCCGGCGGCCTGCTCGTCCTCGAACGCCGGACCGGCCGGGTCGGCCGGCTCGGTTCATCGTCTTCGAACCCGGACGGGCCGGGCCAGGTGGCACTTTCGGCCCGTCCGCCGCGCCGAGGACGCCTCGGGCCACAGAGGCCCCGGAACGCCGAAGGCCCCGATCCGCGCGGGATGCGCGAACCGGGGCCGAGTGAAATCCGACTAGCCGACCTTCATCAGGTCGACCACGAAGATCAGCGTCTCACCCGGTGCGATCGCGCCGGGCGCGCCGCGGTCGCCGTAGGCCTGGTGCGGCGGGATGACCAGCTTGCGCCGGCCGCCGACCTTCATGCCCTGCACGCCCTTGTCCCAGCCCTCGATGACCTGGCCGACACCGAGCCGGAAGTCGAGCGGGGCGTTGCGGTTCCAGGACGCGTCGAACTCCTCGCCGGAGGAGAACGCGACACCGACGTAGTGCACGCTGACGTTCTGACCCGCCTGGGCGACCGGGCCTTCGCCCTCCCAGATCTCGGTGATCTCCAGGTCGGCGGGCACGCCACCCTCGGGGAAGTCGATCTCGGGCTTCGTAAGCTCGCTCACAGCTGTATCCGTATCCGTTCGAGTGCTGAATGCCGTTCCAACGTACCGGGCCGGTCGCCCGATCCGGTCATCCGACGGGCCGTCAGGCGGCCGTGCCGCCGAGCGCGTCGACGATGTCGACGACGAACACGAGCGTCGAGTTGGCCGGGATGGTCGGCGGCTTGCCCTCGGCGCCGTAACCCTTGTCGGCGGGCAGCACCAGCAGCACGCGGCTGCCGACCTTCTGCCCCACCAGACCCTCGTCCCACCCGGGCACGACCTGGCCGACACCGATCTTGAACGCGGTCGCGCCGCCGTGGTCCCACGACGAGTCGAACTTGGTGCCCTTGTCGAACAGGGCGCCGGTGTACTGGGCGACCAGCGTCTGGCCCTTCTGGACCACCGGGCCGGTGCCCTCGATCAGCGGCTGCACGGTCAGCTTGGTCGGCGCGGCGGTGCCCGGCGGGATGGTGATCTCCGCGGCCTTGCCGGACTCGACCTTGGCGACGGGCAGGCCGGCCGGCGGGGTCACCGCGGTGCCCTTGGCCTCCGCCTTCGCGTCGATCGTCTTGGTCGCCTTCAGGTCCAGCATCAGCACGACGGCCTGCTTCTCCTGGGTGACCTTGGCCGGTACGACCACGAGCATCCGGGTGCCGACCTTCTTGCCGATTATCCCCTGCCCGATCTCCTTCAGGAGTTCCTGGCTGCCGGCCTGGAAGACCTCGGGGGTCTTGGTGTCGTACGAGTTGCCCGCGTCCGTGCCGTCCCAGTTCTTGCCGACGGTGTCCGCGACGACGTAGTCGTCCTTCTTGATCACGTCGCCGGTGCCCTCGATGAGGATCGTCGACGTCGTCTTGTCGCCCGACTTCCCCTTGGGGATCTTGATGTCCGGCTTCTGGCCGAACGCTCCGGTCACGACCGGTTTAACGGTTTTTCCTCCGTCGTCATCGCCACACGCGACCGCGGTGAAGGCCAGTGCGGGGACCAGAAGGAGCGCAGCGAGACGGCGCACGATGTTCCTCTGCTGAGATGGACAAGGACCGGGACACTCTATGGGACCCGGATGTCAGGACGACGTGAAGACGACAACCGCGTTCAGGCAACCTCGCGGCCGGTTCGCTTGAGCCGCGCGGCCCACCGCCCGTCCTCGCTGCGCACCGACAGCGGGATGCCGAAGCACTCGCTCAGGTTGGCGTCCGTCATCACCTCGCGGGCCGGCCCGGCCGCCACGGTCGCGCCGCGGCGCAGCAACAGCGCATGGGTCACCGCGCTGGGCAGTTCCTCCAGGTGGTGGGTGACGATCACCAGGGTCAGCCGCGGGTACTCCCGCGTGAGCGAGTCGATCGCCTCCAGGAGCTCCTCGCGGCTGGGCAGGTCCAGCGCGTTGGCCGGCTCGTCCAGCAGCAGCAGTCGCGGGTCGGGCATCAGCGCGCGGGCGATCCGGGCCCGACCGCGCTCGCCCTGCGAGCACACCGCGATCTCGCGCTCCGCCAGCCGCTCCAGGCCCAGCAGCGCGATCAGCTCGGCGGCCCGGCCCCGCTCGGCCGGCCCGTACTTGCCGTACAGCGGCTGCACCGTGCCGCTCGCCCCGGTGAGCACGTAGTCGGTCACCGTCAGGTATTCCGGGATGCGCAGCGCCGCGTTGACCGCGCCCACCCGGGCCCGCACCTCCCGCACGTCCACCCGGCCCAGCTGCTTGCCCAGCACCGTCACCGAGCCGTTGCCGGGAAAGCGCAGCGCGCCGGCGAGCGCCAGGATCGTGCTCTTGCCCGCGCCGTTGTGTCCCAGCAGCGCCCAGCGCTCGCCCTCGCGGACCGTCCAGTCCACGCCGACGAGCATGTCCGTGCGCCCGCCGGGCCCGTGCGCCCACACATCCACCGCGTCGAGCTCGAAGACGGGTGGAGCGATGTCCCATGTAGGTGTATCGACCATCGAGCCAGCATGCCACTCGCCCGCCCGCTCCCGGCATCGGGAGGGGGCGGGCGAGCACTTCGTCTCACATGCCGGCCGGCGCGGGTCGAGAACGCCGACCGACGATCACCGTCGGTGCTGTGCTCACTTGCGGGATGGCGGCCTGCGGGTGGTGGCCTGCGGGCGCCGGTGTGCCGGCGACTCACCCGCCGGGTGACCCACCCGCCGGGGCGGCTCACCTGCCGAACGCCTCACATGCTGGCGATCAGCTTCTCCACCCGGTCGTCCACGGATCGGAAGGGGTCCTTGCACAGCACGGTGCGCTGCGCCTGGTCGTTGAGCTTGAGGTGCACCCAGTCGACGGTGAAGTCGCGCCGCTGCTCCTGGGCCTTCTTGATGAACTCGCCGCGCAGTCGCGCGCGAGTGGTCTGCGGCGGCAGCGATTTCGCCTCGAAGATCTTCAGATCGTTGCCGATCCGCTCGATCTGCCCGCGTCTCTCCATCAGGTAGTAGAGACCGCGGCGCCGGTGGATGTCGTGGTAGGCGAGGTCGATCTGGGCGACCCTGGGCGAGGACATGGGCAGGTTGTGCTTGGCCCGATACCGCTCGATCAGCTGGTACTTGATCACCCAGTCGATCTCACGCCCGACCAGGTCCAGGTTGCCGGAGTCGATCGCGTCGAGCGTGCGCTCCCACAGGTCGAGCACCTTCTCCACGGTGCCGGTGCGGATGCCCCGGCGGTCCGCGAACTCCTGGGCCTTGGTCAGGTATTCCCGCTGGATGTCCAGCGCGCTGGCCTCGCGGCCGTTGGCGAGCCGGACCTTGCGCGAGCCGGTCATGTCGTGACTGACCTCGCGGATCGCCCGGATCGGGTTCTCCAGGGTCAGGTCCCGCATGACGATCCCGGCCTCGATCATCCGCAACACCAGGTCGGTGGAACCGACCTTGAGCAGCGTGGTGGGCTCGGCCATGTTGGAGTCGCCGACGATCACATGCAGCCGCCGATAGCGCTCGGCGTCGGCATGCGGTTCGTCGCGCGTGTTGATTATCGGACGGGAACGGGTCGTGGCCGAACTGACGCCTTCCCAAATGTGCTCGGCACGCTGGCTGACGCAGTACACCGCACCACGCGGCGTCTGCAGCACCTTGCCCGCGCCGCACAACATCTGACGGGTCACCAGGAACGGGATGAGCACATCGGCGAGCCGGGAGAATTCCCCGTGCCGCGCCACCAGATAGTTCTCGTGGCAACCGTAGGAGTTGCCGGCGGAATCGGTGTTGTTCTTGAAGAGATACACGTCACCCGCGATGCCCTCTTCGTGCAGCCGCCGTTCGGCGTCGACGAGGAGGCCCTCGAGAATGCGCTCACCGGCCTTGTCGTGCACGACAAGTTCCGGCACCGAGTCGCACTCGGGCGTCGCGTATTCGGGGTGGCTGCCCACGTCCAGATACAGCCGGGCCCCATTGCGTAGGAAGACATTGCTGCTTCGGCCCCACGAAACGACTCGGCGGAAGAGGTAGCGCGCCACCTCGTCCGGGGAGAGCCTGCGCTGCCCCCGGAACGTACAGGTGACGCCGTACTCGTTCTCCAGCCCGAAGATGCGGCGGTCCATGCGGCAACATTACGCCGACGACGTGCCGTTCCGGGACAACTCCGCGTCGGTGGTTTCCACCAAATGGATCACGTTTGAAATCAGCCGGCCCCGACCGGCCAGCAATACCAGCAAACCGAGCCCCGCGCCGACGCTCGCGACCGCGAACGCGCCCCGCGCGCCGGCCACTTCACCGGCCCAGCCGGCCAGCCCCATGCCCAGTGCCGAACCGGCCCCGATCGCCGCCACCAGCCACGCGAACGCCTCGGTCACCGTGCCGCGCGGCGCCAACTCGTCGATCAGGGTGAACACACAGGCGATCGCCGGCGCCAGGAACACCCCGGACAGCACCGCAAGCGGCACCATCACCCATGGCCCGGGCACCGCCATCAGGGGCAGGTAACACACCGTCAGCCACCACATGAACCACAACAACCGCCGAGCCGGCGGGGTCCGCCAGGCCCGCACCCCGTGCACCAGACCACCCAGCAGCGCGCCGAAGGACATCGCCGCCAGGAACACCCCGGACAGCGCGCCGGAGTCCTCGTGATCCGCGTAGGCCACGGCCGCGACGCTGAGCACACCCAGCGCGATGCCCGCCAGGGTGAATGCGACCAGGACCACGCGCAGGCCCGCCGAGCGCAGCGCGCCCGCCCAGTGCGGGGTGTGCTGCTCGCCGCGCCAGACCCGGGAGGGCCGCGCGGTGGCCACGATCACGGTGCCCGCAACCCCGATCAGCCCGGTCAGCAGCACGGCCAGCTGCGCCGAGGCCACCTGCACCACGACCACCACGATCAGCGGCCCCACGGTGAACAGGATCTCCTGCGCGGCGGCGTCCAGGGCGTACGCCGCCTGCACCCGCTCGGGCGTGAGCACCGAGGGCCACAACGCCCGCAGCCCCGCCTCCAGGGGCGGCGTGGTGAAGCCCGCGACCAGCACCGAGGCCACCGCAAGCGGCAGTGGATACGCACCCACCAGCGCGAAGACCGCGTAGGCCAGCGCCGAGACCGTCGCCGAGCCCAGCAACACGCCGGTCTGCCCACGACGATCCATCCACCGACCCAGCACCGGCTGCCCGGCCGCACTGGCCAGGCCGTAGACCGCGGACAGCGCGCCCGCGAGCCCGTAGCCGCCGCCGTCCGCGCGCACCAGCAACAGCACCGCCAACGCGCCCATGCCGTTGGGCAATCGGCCGAACAGCGTGCCGCCGAGCAACCGCGCCGCGTACGGCACCCGAAGCAGGTCCAGATAGGTCCGCATCCGCGGTACCGCCCTCCCGTGCCGCGGCCGGCACACTCTCAGCACCCGAAGTCATACGTATGACTCCCGAACACCACTGTGCCGCCGAGCCGACACGATGGCAAGCGGGTTCTACGCTTGGCCCGCACCGTCCGCCGACACCGCCCGAGGTCCCCTTGCCGTCGCCCCAGCCCCCCGCCGGTCGCCCGACCAGCAAGGACGTCGCCAAACACGCCGGCGTGTCGCAGTCCACCGTGTCCCTGGTGCTCGCCGAGAAATGGCGCGGCCGGGTCTCCCCCGCCACCGTCGAGGCGGTCCGCGACGCGGTCGCGGCGCTCGGCTACCGGCCCAACAGCTCGGCTCGTTCGCTGCGCCTGGGCCGCACACACACCGTGATGCTCGTCGTGCCCGTGCTCACCTCGCCGTTCTTCGGCGCGGTGCACACCGGGGCCGCGCAGGTCGCGGCCGAGCGCGACTTCGGCGTGGTGGTCTACCCCACCCGCGACGGCGTCGACCTGGCCCCGAACCCGTTCTCCTCGGCCGCCATCGACGGCGTGCTGGCCTCCTCGATGGCCGCCGAGCCGCTGGACGTACTGCGCTCGGCCGGACCCGGCACCGAGGACCTGCCACTGGTGATGCTGGACAGCGAACCCGGGCGCGGCGTGCCGACTGTGAACGACGACGTCGCCGAGGGCATGCGCACCCTCGCCGAGTACCTGGTCGGCCTGGGCCACCGCCGGGTCGCCCGACTGCGCTCCGCCGTGCAGACCTGGACCTTCCGGGCCCGGGACGCCGCCTTCCGCGCCGCGCTCGGGCCCGCCGAGGTGGTCGCCGAGGCCACCGCGCCACTGACCCTGGACGGCGGGCGCACGGCCGCCCTGACACTGCTCGCCTCGCCCGCCCGACCCACCGTGCTGGTGTGCGACGACGACCTCCAGGCGGCCGGCGCCTACAAGGCGGCCCGCGCGCTCGGTCGCCGGGTGCCCCGGGACGTGTCCGTCACCGGCTTCGGCGACCTGCGCTACGCACGCGTGGTCGAGCCGGAGCTGACCACCGTGCGCCTGCCCGCCGTCGAACTGGGCGCACGCGGCATGACCGCGCTGCTCGACCTGCTGGACACCGGCGACGCGGGCCCGGACGTGGTGCTGCCCGGCGAATTGCTGGTCCGCGGCTCCACAGCACCCCCGGCGTCCGGCTGACCCGCCGCCGAGGCCCGACACGCGTCAGGGCCCGCGTACCGACGCGGTACGCGGGCCCTGTGACGTGTGGGTGACTACTCCTCGCCGGTCTCCGGCGTGGCCTCGGGCGCGGTCTCGGCCGCCCCCTCCTCGACGACCTCGACGGCCCCCTCGCCGGCCGGCTCCGCCTCGCCGAGCAGGCGGGTCAGCTGACCGCCCACCAGGCGCTTGAACTTGCGCTGCTGGGGCCGGGTCCGGTCCAGCGTGGCGACCTCCAACTGCGAGGCCGTGATCGAGCGCTTCTCGCCGACGCCGTCGCGCGAGAGCGCGTCGACCGCGACCTTGAGCGCGGCTTCGAGGGTGAGCCCCTCGCGGTGGTGGCGCTTGAGCTGCTCGGTGATCTGCTCGACGTTGCCGCCCATGGCGACGTAATTGTGCTCGTCGGCCACCGAGCCGTCGTAGGTGAGCCGATAGATCTGGTCGTCCTCCGGGGCGCTGCCGACCTCGGCGACGATCAGCTCCACCTCGTACGGCTTCTCGCCGCCGCTGGAGAAGATGGTGCCCAGCGTCTGCGCGTACACGTTCGCCAACCCGCGGGCGGTGACGTCGTTGCGCGCGTACGAGTAGCCGCGGATGTCGGCGTAGCGCACGCCGCCGATCCGCAGGTTCTCGAACTCGTTGTACTTGCCGACCGCGGCGAACGCGATGCGGTCGTAGATCTCGCTGATCTTGTGCAGGGCGCGAGAGTAGTTCTCCGCCACGAACAGGATGCCGTCCGCGTAGGTCAGCACGACCACACTGCGGCCGCGGGCGATGCCCTTGCGGGCATAGTCGGCCCGGTCCGCCATGGCCTGCTGCGGCGACACATAGAAGGGCGTCGTCACCGTGGAGTCCTTTTCGTCGGAGCCGGTCTCGAAGGGTCGGCTGGTCGGGTCCTCGACATCGGGGTCACGTCAGCGGTGAGGTCGGGCCGTTGGGGTTGTCCATCCGGGCGTCGACCACGGTGCGGACGATTCGGCCGACCTCCTCCGAGGAGAGCCGGCGGATGCCGTCCTCGGTCACCAGGGTCACCACCGGGAAGATCCGCCGAGTCAGGTCCGGCCCGCCGGTGGCCGAGTCGTCGTCGGCCGCGTCGTAGAGCGCCTGGATGCACACCGTCACGATGCCGTCGGCGTCCAGGCCGGGACGGTACAGCTTCTTCAGCGCGCCCCGGGCGAACAGCGAGCCCGAGCCCACCGAGTGGAAGCCGTGCTCCTCGGATCGGCCACCGGTGATGTCGTAGCTGAAGATCCGCCCGATTCCGCCCTCCAGGTCGAAGCCGGCGAACAGCGGCACCACCGCGAGACCCTGCATGGCCATCCCGAGGTTGCCGCGGATCATCTGCGACAGCCGGTTGGCCTTGCCCTCGAGGGACAGCGTGGTGCCCTCGATCTTCTCGTAGTGCTCCAGCTCGACCTGGAACAGCCGAACCATCTCGACCGCGAGGCCGGCGGTGCCGGCGATGCCCACGACCGAGTACTCGTCGGCGGGGAACACCTTCTCGATGTCCCGCTGTGCGATCAGGTTCCCCATCGTGGCCCGCCGGTCGCCGGCCATCACCACGCCACCGTCGAACGTCGCGGTCACGATCGTCGTGCCGTGCGGCGCCTCGATCGTCACGGGCTGCACCGGAGGCGTCCTACGCGCGGGCAACAGTTCGGGCCGGTAGGCGTCGAGAAATTCGGCGAACGAGGACGACCCGGGGGTCAGGAAGGCAGCCGGTAGACGCCCGGTGCCACGAGTGTTGGCTTCCACACGATCCCTTCCACATAGGTTGCGGCCCGGCGCAACGCGTCGGGTCGATCCTTGAACATGCCCAGTGCGGCATTGCAGTTGAAGCAGAGTACGGCTCGGACCTTACCGGTTTCGTGATCATGATCGACGTGTTCGGGCCTGGTGGCCACACAGATCGGACATACGCCCATTTGGTCGGTGAGCATGCGCTGCAGGTCGGCCTCGGTGAGGCCGTATTTGCGCATGAAGTATCCGGCTCGGCCGTCGACTTTACGACAGGATTTACAGCGCGCCGCGAGCCCGTCCCATTGTCGCGAACTTTTATGCCACTCGGAATGCGGTTTAATCTGTTCACACTTCGGACAACGCTTGTGGCCGTCCGGCACATCGATCTTGGGACGCACCTTGAAACCCGCGCGCTCCCTGCGGGCTCGATAGGAAATCGCCGCACGCTTTCGATTGCACGCAAGGCAATAGAATGAAAGCCCGTCAGGACTCGTCGCGTTGGATCCGAAGTCCTGAGCAGGCTTCCACTCCTTACAGTCGGGGCAATTCTTGCCCGATTCCAAATCGGACATTTAGTGCTATTCCCCACCCTTCTGGACAAATCCCCTAACGAATTCCTCAGCGTTCTCCTCGAGCACCTCGTCGATTTCGTCCAATACCGAGTCGACGTCATCCGTCAACTTCTCGTGGCGTTCCTGCACGTCGGACTGAGTCTCGGCAGTGGTCTCCTCGACCTCTTCCGAGCGCTTAGTCGCGCGCTGTTGACCGCCGCTGTCCTTAGTGGCCATGTCACTCACCCCACCTTGTGATCATTTCCTTGAACCGGTGCCTATCCATTCCTCGGAGCATCCACACCCCCGATCCCGAAGGATCGGGGGTGTAAGTGCCAACGAGTGTCGGATGCCAGGTGTTCCGGAACGGGATTTATCCGTTCATTCGCTTTGTTCCCGCGAACGAACGAGGTCACCCACCCGTGAGGGCGCGGACCAGATCCTCGGCCGTGCGGCAGCGGTCGAGCAGGTCCTTCACGTGAGCCTTCGTCCCGCGCAGCGGTTCCAGGGTGGGTACCCGCTGGAGCGAGTCGTGACCCGCGACGTCGAAGATCACCGAGTCCCACGACGCGGCCGCGACCTCGTCGGCGTACTGCTCCAGACATCGACCGCGGAAGTAGGCCCGGGTGTCCTCCGGCGGCAGGTGCACGGCGCGCTGCACCTCGGCCTCGCCGGCGATCCGCTCGAAGCGGTCCTCCAGCTTGTTGTACAGGCCCTTGTCCGGCCGTACGTCGGCGTACTGGAGGTCGACCAGGTGCAGCCTGGGCGCGTCCCAGTCCAGCGCGTCGCGCTGGCGGTAGCCCTCCAGGAGCTGGAGCTTGGCCACCCAGTCCAGCTCGCGCGCGAGCGACATCGGATCGGTCTCCAGCCGGGCGAGCACCGATTCCCAGCGGTCGAGCACGTCGGTGGTGTCCTCGTCGACGTCCTTGCCGAACCGGTTCTCGACGTACTTGCGGGCCAACTCCAGGTATTCCAGCTGGAGCTGGATCGCGGTCAGTTTGCGACCGCTGCGCAGCGTGATCAGCTGCTTGAGAGTGGGGTCGTGGGAGACCTCGTGCAGCGTGCGCACGGGCTGGTCCACGGTCAGGTCGTTGCCGAGGAAACGATCCTCGATCATCGACAGGACGAGCGCGGTGGTACCGAGCTTGAGGTAGGTGGACACCTCGGAGAGGTTGGCGTCGCCGATGATCACGTGCAGGCGCCGATACTTCTCGGCGTCGGCGTGCGGCTCGTCGCGGGTGTTGATGATCGGCCGCTTGAGCGTGGTCTCCAGGCCCACCTCGACCTCGAAGTAGTCCGCCCGCTGGCTGATCTGGAAGCCGTGCGCGGAGCCGTCCTGGCCGATGCCCACCCGGCCCGCGCCGCAGATCACCTGCCGGGAGACGAAGAACGGGGTCAGGTGTCGCACGATGTCGGCGAACGGCGTGGCGCGCTGCATGAGGTAGTTCTCGTGCGTGCCGTAGGACGCGCCCTTGTTGTCGGTGTTGTTCTTGTACAGCAGGATCTGCTGCCCGCCGGGCAGCTCGCCGGCCCGCCGTGCAGCCTCGGCCATGATCCGTTCGCCGGCCTTGTCCCAGATCACCGCGTCGCGGGGATTGGTGGTTTCGGGCGCGCTGTACTCCGGGTGGGCGTGGTCGACGTAGAGCCGAGCACCGTTGGTCAGGATCACGTTGGCGAGACCGACGTCCTCGTCGGTCAGCTGGCTGGAGTCGGCCAGCTCGCGCGCGAGGTCGAACCCGCGCGCGTCGCGCAGCGGATTCTCTTCCTCGAAGTCCCAGCGGGCCCGGCGGGCACGCTGCATCGCTGCGGCGTACGCGTTCACGATCTGGGAAGACGTCAACATCGCGTTGGCGTTCGGATGTCCGGGTACGGAGATCCCGTACTCGGTTTCAATGCCCATCACACGCCGGACGGTCATGCGACCCCCTCGTCCCTCACCCGGCCGGTACCCGATCCACACTCACCGTGATCCGGGTACACCCTGGTCATGCTGCCGAGCCTATTGCCGTCGGATTGCCTTGGGGATACGGCCGGAACTATTGCCCTGTGCGGAAATGTCGTCCCGGCACGGCGCCGCGGCCCGTGTTCGACCTGAACACGGGCCGCGGCATCGGTGGTCAATCGGTACTCGATCGGGATCAGAGGTACTGACCGGTATTGGCCACGGTGTCGATGGAGCGCCCGGCCTCGTCGCCCTGCTTGCCCGAGACCAGAGTGCGGATGTAGACGATCCGCTCGCCCTTCTTGCCCGAGATCCGCGCCCAGTCGTCGGGGTTGGTGGTGTTGGGCAGGTCCTCGTTCTCCTTGAACTCGTCGACGCACGCGGCGAGCAGGTGGGCCACCCGGATGCCCTTCTGGCGGTGTTCCAGGAAGTCCTTGATCGCCATCTTCTTCGCGCGGCCCACGATGTTCTCGATCATCGCGCCGGAGTTGAAGTCCTTGAAGTACAGGGTCTCCTTGTCACCGTTGGCGTAGGTGACCTCCAGGAAGCGGTTCTCGTCGTTCTCGGAGTACATCCGCTCCACGGCGACCTGGATCATGCCGGTGACGGTGGCGGCCCGGTTGCCGCCGTGTTCCACCAGGTCGTCGTCGTGCAGGGGCAGCGAGACCTTGAGGTACTTGGCGAAGATGTCCTTGGCCGCCTCGGCGTCCGGACGCTCGATCTTGATCTTCACGTCGAGCCGACCCGGTCGCAGGATGGCCGGGTCGATCATGTCCTCGCGGTTGGAGGCGCCGATCACGATGACGTTCTCCAGGCCCTCCACGCCGTCGATCTCGGACAACAGCTGGGGGACGATGGTGTTCTCCACGTCCGAGCTGACGCCCGATCCTCGGGTGCGGAAGAGCGAGTCCATCTCGTCGAAGAAGACGATGACGGGCGTGCCCTCGCTGGCCTTCTCCCGGGCCCGCTGGAAGACCAGGCGGATGTGCCGCTCGGTCTCGCCGACGTACTTGTTGAGCAGCTCGGGGCCCTTGATGTTGAGGAAGTAGCTCTTGCCCTGTTCGTTGCCCTGGGCCTCGGCGACCTTCTTCGCGAGCGAGTTGGCGACCGCCTTGGCGATCAACGTCTTGCCGCAGCCGGGGGGGCCGTAGAGCAGGATGCCCTTGGGCGGGCGGAGCTCGTGCTCCTTGAACAGGTCGGGGTGCAGGTAGGGCAGCTCGACCGCGTCCCGGATCATCTCGATCTGGTTCCGCAGACCGCCGATCTTGGTGTAGTCGATGTCCGGGACCTCTTCGAGGACCAGCTCCTCGACCTCGCTCTTGGGAACCCGCTCGTAGACGTAGCCCGATCGCGAGTCGAGCAGCAGCGAGTCCCCCGCACGCAGCGGGGAATCCAGGAGCGGTTCGGCGAGGCGCACCACGCGCTCCTCGTCGGTGTGCCCGATGACCAGCGCTCGTTCGCCGTCCTCCAGCAGCTCCTTGAGCATCACCACGTCGCCGACGCGCTCGAACTCCATCGCGTCGACCACGTTCATGGCCTCGTTGAGCATGACCTCTTGGCCACGCCGGAGTTCGTCGAGTTCGATGTTGGGGCTGACGTTCACCCGGAGCTTGCGCCCGCCGGTGAAGATGTCCGCCGTGCCGTCCTCGTTGGCCTGTAGGAACACGCCGAACCCCGAGGGGGGTTGGGCGAGTCGGTCCACTTCCTCCTTGAGGGCCACGATCTGGTCGCGGGCCTCCCTCAAGGTCGCGACCAATCGCTCGTTCTGTGTGGTCATGCCGGCCAAGGACGTCTGGAGATCGACGACCCGCTCCTCGAGCAAACGGCTCTGGCGCGGTGAGTCGGCGAGCTTGCGACGCAGGACGGCGACTTCCTGCTCTAGAAAAGAAACCTGGCTTACGAGGTCGTCCGTACCCCGAGCCGGCCTCCCACCACCACGGTTCATGTCGTCGTCGTGGACTGCCACGGCCCTCACCTCCTCCTGGGAGCTGCGACGTCTCCGACCCTACCTACGGCAGGAGGGGTTGAAACCCCTTGATCAGCAAGACTGTCCGGGCGTGTCCGATCTTCACCCGTGCGATTGCCCCCACGCTTGTGAGGATCAGATACCCACCTCATCACCTCGGGAAGCAGGCGCGAGTAGGGTCTGTCGAGCGCGTGTCGATACGAATCGGTGAAGAGTGAGGCCCCATGTCCGCAGAAAACGAACCCCTCGAGGTCTGGATCGATCAGGATCTCTGCACCGGGGACGGTATCTGCGTCCAATACGCGCGAGAGGTTTTCGAGCTGGACATCGACGGGCTGGCGTACGTCAAGGGTGCCGACGACGAGCTGCGCACCGAACCGGGAGCGGTGGTTCCGGTGCCCGGGCCGCTACTCGTGGAAGTGATCGACGCCACACGCAAGTGCCCGGGCGAGTGCATCCACATGCGCCGGATTTCCGACGGCGTCGAGGTGTTTGGCCCGGACGTCGCCTGAATTCCGCTTCGTACACCGGTGTCTGGCGACGCGTCAGATCCGCTCGGCACCGAGCGGGGTCAGTCGCCAACGAAGCGTTCCGTCCAGATCGGGGCAGCAGCGAGGCCCGTCGGGGACGGACCAGCCCCGGGTGCGGGCGGTGATCGTGTCGCCGCTGCGGGTGACATCGCTCACCAGGAGGCCCTCGTCGGTGTCGAGCAGGGTGGCCACCAGTCGCGGTGGGCCGGTGTCCGCGTCGCCGTAGGCCAGCAGCGCCGCGGGCGGGCTGCCGGAGCCGGCCGCGCACTCGACCCGGACCACGGTGGGACCGGTGGGGTCGGTCAGCACGGTCTGGATCCGAGTGCCCACGCCCGGGCAGTCGAGCGGGAACGCGACGTTCGCAAGCTCCGCCTCGGTGGGGCCGGCGGCGGTTCGGCTGCGGCTGCCGGCGAGCGGCACGGTCTGCGCGGCTTCGGGGGCGGGCCCCGCCGATCGACCCTGGTTCGACGTGTTCTCGGTGTGCTCGCCCGGTTGGATCGTGCGCGGCGCGGCCGGTGGATCCTGTTGGTTGGGGCGGTGCCTGGCCGGTGCGGTGACGCCGGGTATGCCGCCGTCCAGCGAGGCCGCGGTCCAGATCACCAGGCCGGTGCCCACGATGAAGACGAACACGACGGCCGCGGCGGCGAAGGCGATGCCGTTGCGCACGTCGGGGACCTCGACGTGCCTGGGCACGGAGGTGTCGGGTGGTGCGTCGGTGGTCACGAGCCCGCGGGTACTGTCGCCGCGCGCGGGCCGGGTCTCGAAGTGATCGTCCGCCACGGTGGACGACCCTATGCGGCGGGCCGGGTCCTGGTATAGGGTCCCCGACCCGCCTTGTCTCAACCATTGCCTGACGATGGGTCAGGATTCGAGCGGGGCTCCGGCTTCCGCGCCGGGGCCGGCGTAGTCGTCGCCGTAGGAGCCCTTGGACGGGCGGCGCCGGCGCAGCGGCGGCTCGACGCCGTCGGCGAGGCGCCGGGCGGTGACCAGGAAGCCGGTGTGGCCGATCATCCGGTGGTCGGGGCGGACCGCGAGGCCTTCGACGTGCCAGGAGCGGACCATCGACTCGAACGGCTGCGGCTCGGTGAAGCAGTTCATCACGCGCATGGTCTCCACGGTGCGCGAGAGCTGCGTGGTGGTGGCCACGTAGCAGCACACCAGGCCGCCGGGGGCGAGTGCCTTGTAGACCGCGTCCAGGCATTCCCAGGGCGCGAGCATGTCGAGGATGACCCGGTCGACGCCGGTCTCCACGAGGTTGTCCTGGAGGTCGCCGACGGTGAGCTTCCACGCGGGGTGGGGGGCGCCGAAGTAGCGCTCGACGTTCTTGCGGGCGATGTCCGCGAAGTCCTGTCGACGTTCGTAGGAGGCGAGCTGCCCGGTGTCGCCGATGGCGCGGAGCAGGAAGGTGCTCAGCGCGCCGGAGCCGACGCCGGCCTCGACGACGCGGGCGCCGGCGAAGATGTCGGCCATCGCGAGGATCTGGCCGGCGTCCTTCGGGTAGATCACCGCGGCACCGCGGGGCATGGACAGGACGAAGTCGGGGAGCAGAGGTCGCAGCGCCAGATAGTCGGTGTTCCCGGTGGACCGTACGACGGTCCCTTCGGGAGCGCCGATCAGCGCGTCGTGTTGAAACGAGCCCTTGTGGGTGTGGAACGCCTTGCCCGCTTCGAGCGTGAAGGTGTGGTGGCGGCCCTTGGGATCGGTCAGCTGAACCTGGTCCCCGACCTGGAAGGGTCCGCGCCTGCGCGCGGCACCGGTCGGTTCGGACATGGGGGTCAGCCTAGTCGGTCGGGGGCGACGCTCCGACGCGTGGGTGCGGGCCCCGTGGGGGTCAAACCCGGACTCGGTTGCATAGCATCTTGGACGTGACTGATTCGAGCAGGCCGCAGGGACGCAGGATGCGGCAGGGCGAGGCCCCGCGCCGGGAACCGAGGCGTGGCCTGCTCATGGGTCGCCCCTTCGGAGTGCCGGTCTATGTCGCGCCGACGTGGTTCGTGATCGCCGCGGTGATCACGGTGTTGTTCGCGCCGACGTTCGAGAGCCTGTTCCCGGATCTGGGTCCGTGGCGGTTCGTGTTGTCGTTCGGCTTCGCGGTGCTGTTGTACGTGTCGGTCCTGGTGCACGAGTTGGCGCACGCGGTGACGGCGCTGCGGCTGGGCCTGCCGGTGCGGCGGATCACCATCCAGTTCCTGGGCGGGGTGTCCGAGATCGACAAGCCGGAGACGGCCCGGCACGAGTTCCTGGTGTCGGCGGCGGGTCCGGCGCTGTCGCTTGCGCTCGGTGGCGGCTTCTGGGTGATCGGCCTGGCCCTGGACGTGGACACGTTGGCGGGGCGCATGATCGCGTTGCTGGCGGTGTCCAATCTGCTGGTGGCGGCGTTCAATCTGCTGCCGGGGTTGCCGTTGGACGGTGGCCGGATGTTGCGGGCGGTGGTGTGGCGGGTCAGCGGGCGGCCGTTGGCCGGCACGATCGCCGCGTCCTGGGCCGGGCGGGTGCTGGCCGTGGTGGTGCTGATCGCGGCGGTGGTGTGGTCGCTGGGTGCGGACGCGGGGGCGCGCACGTACACACTGATCTTCGGCGCCCTGGTGGCCGGATTCATGTGGGCGGGCGCGGTGCAGTCGCTGCGCGCGGAGCGGCTTCGGGAGCGGTTGCCGGAGT
This sequence comes from Embleya sp. L77, assembly GCF_055557415.1. Taxonomy (NCBI): domain Bacteria; kingdom Bacillati; phylum Actinomycetota; class Actinomycetes; order Kitasatosporales; family Streptomycetaceae; genus Embleya; species Embleya sp. L77. The sequence continues at coordinate 6,316,844 of NZ_CM145709.1, read as the reverse complement.
TGCGGGTGCGGTTGTTGACCCGGCGGGCGATTCCGGTGGCGGCGGATGTGCCGTTGTCGGAGGCGCTGCGGCGGGCGCACGAGGAGGGCGCACGCGGGTTGGTGGTGGTGGACCGCGGTGGGGATCCGGTGGCCCTGGTGCGCGAGTCCGCGGTGTTGGCGACGCCGGAGCATCGCCGGCCGTGGGTGGCGGTGGGGCCGTTGGCGCGGGATCTGGTGCCGGGGATGAAGGTGGGCGCGGATCTGGCCGGGGAGGACCTGCTGGTGGCGATGCGGGCGGCGCCGGCGAGTGAGTACCTGGTGGTGGAGCCGGACGGTGGGGTGTACGGGGTGCTTTCCCGGACGGATGTCGAGCATGCGTTTTTGGCCATGATGCGGGGTTGAGGGCGGGGCTTTCGGCCTCATTCGCCGGCCGGGCTGGAGTGTTTGCGCGGTAGGTCTTCGCTGTTGCGGTGAGTGGTGCCGGGGCCTCTTGGGCCTCAAGCGCCGGCCGGGCTGAGGGGTTGCCCGGCCGGGCTGGGTCGTTGGCTTGGTGGGGCTGGATGGTTTGCCGGCCGGGCTTGGTTTGGTAGGCGGCTCGGGGCTGGGGGTCAGGGGGTTGGGGTGATGGTGAGGGTGTAGCGGCCCTCTTTCGTGGTGGTGATGCGCGCCGTGTTGTTGCGGGTGTCGGTGCGGGTGTGGCCGGGGCCGGCGACGTGGATGGTCGGGGGCTTGGCGTAGACGTCCTTGGGGAGGACGATCTCGGTGGGGCCGTCGGCGCCTCGGCGGGTGGTGAAGGTCAGCGTGTAGGTGCGGGTGTCCGGGTCGTAGCGGTAGCTCTCCGGGTCGCCGGCCACGGCGCGCGCGTAGGGCTGTACCAAAAGTTTGTTGTTGGGCTTCATGCGGCCGGCGGCGTCCAGGGTGCAGTAGCCGCCGCCGTTGCACCATTGCCAGCCGGCCCAGCCGCTGCCGAATCGGTCCATGGCCGCGGTCATCCGCTTGTAGAACAGCGGGATGTTGGGCAGCGACTGGTCGGGCGGGCCCCACTCCCCCACGATCACCGGGAGTTTGTTCGCCTTCGGGTAGGCGCTGATCGCGGCCTCGTAGTTCTCGATGAAGCCGCCGTCGGGGTCGTAGTCGGCGCCGGTCTCCATCGCGCTCTCGTAGAAGTGCGGGGCGTAGGCGACCTTGTCGTCGGTGATCGGGCCGAGCGCGGTGGGCAGGCCGAGGCCGACCACGGGGGTGGGTTCGACGAGGATCCAGTTGCGTCGGTCGACCAGGCGGATGGCGTCGGTGAGCCGGTTCCACATGTCGGTGATCTGTGTCGATTCGAGCCGGGCGGCGGCGGTGGGGATGTCCTCGCCGTCACGGAAGCGGCCCATCGGTTCGTTCATCAGGTCGTAGCCGAGCACGGCGGGGTGTCGGCCGAAGGTCGCGGCGACCTTGATCCACATCGCGGCCTGCGCGCGCTGGAGGTCGCGGTCCGCGTACAGGTGGTCGAACGCGGCCTGCACGCCGGGCGTGTAGTACTCGGCGAACCAGTCGCCGGGGACCGGCTCGTACGGCAGGCCCTCGTCGCGGGTGGTCCATTCCGGGTTGCCCCGGTGGTCGTTGAAGTACGGCCCGTAGATGTCCTGGTGGGCGTCCAGGACGACCTTGATCCGGTACTTGTCCGCCCAGCCCAGGATCCGCTCGATCCGGGCCAGGTAGTCGCGGCTGTACCGGCCCGGGCGCGGCTCCAGGTCGTCCCAGAAGAACAGCACCCGGGCCAGGTTGAAGCCGCGCTCGGACAGTTCGCGGAACTGGGTCTCGGTGACGTTCTTGAACGCGTCCGCGCCGCGGTGGTCCTTGTCGCCGATGTTGAACCCGCGCCACTGGGTCGCCCGGCCGTGCTCGTCGGCGATGAAGGTGCGGTCGCCGACGGTGACCTTGTCCGGCGTGCGGCCGTGCCGGTCGCCGTGCCCGTACGCGGGCGCGGGCAGGCTCGCCAGGAGCAGGCCGGCGGCGATCGCGGCGGCGTGCGTGCGGGGGCGGGTGAGGACGCGCATGGGGCCTCCGTCGAGGTGCGGAAGGGGGTGCCTGGGACTCGCGGTGCCGGGACTCTACTGAGCGGTAGCAGCGATTGACAGGGTGCGCGGCCCCTCGGGCGCACAGGGTGTCGCCCCACGCGCTTAGGGTGTTCGGCATGAGCGTCAGCCCCTCCGAAACCACCTCCGCCGAGGAATCCTCCGTCGTCGGGCCCGCGGTCGAGACCACGACCGTCGTGGTGCCCGCTCCGGCCGGCGAGCGGGCGCCGCGGCCGCCGGTGTCGTTGTCGCCGTCCCGGGCCGCGGACTTCATGCAGTGTCCGCTGCTGTATCGGCTGCGGGTGATCGACAAGCTGCCGGAGAAGCCGAGTGCGGCGGCCACCCGCGGCACGGTGGTGCACACGGTGCTGGAGCGCCTGTTCGACCTGCCCAGCGGCGAGCGCACCCCGGAGCGCGCGTTGGCGATGGTGCGGCCGGCATGGGACGAGTTGTTGGCCGAGCGGCCGGAGCTGGCCGAGTTGTTCGGCGCGGACGCCGCGAGCCTGGGCGCGTGGTTGCAGGACGCGGACAAGCTGGTCGAGCGCTATTTCACGCTGGAGGATCCCAACCGGCTGGAGCCGGCCCGCCGGGAGCTCTATGTGGAGACGACGCTGGACGACGGCCTGGTGCTGCGCGGGATCGTGGACCGGCTCGACGTGGCGCCGGCGGGCGATCTGCGGGTGGTGGACTACAAGACGGGCAAGGCGCCGTCGCCGATGTTCCAGGACAAGCCGCTGTTCCAGATGAAGTTCTACGCGCTGGTGTTGTGGCGGCAACACGGGCGGGTGCCGCGCCGGTTGCAGCTGGTCTATCTGGGCAGCGGCGACGTGATCACCTACGACCCGGACGAGGGCGAGTTGTTGGCGGTGGAGCGCAAGCTGCGAGCGCTGTGGCAGGCGATCGACCTGGCCACCCGGACCGGTGAGTGGCTGCCCCGGAAGTCCAAGCTGTGCGGGTGGTGCGATCACCGGGAGGTGTGCCCCGAGTTCGGTGGCACACCCCCGGTGTATCCGCTGCCGGTGGTGCCGGCGTAGGTCCCCTGCGCCGCTCCCCCGCCGGAAGGCCGGCGGTGGTCAGATCGCGCCGGGGCGGACCAGGCCGCTCTCGTAGGCGTAGACGGCGGCCTGGACCCGGTCGCGCAGGCCCAGTTTGGTCAGGACGTGGCCGACGTGGGTCTTGACCGTGGTCTCGCTGACGTAGAGCTCGGCGGCGATCTCGGCGTTGGACATGCCGCGGGCGACCAGCCGCAGCACCTCCACCTCGCGTTCGGTGAGCATCGCGAGCGTGTCGGGGGTGGGGTCCTCGGCGGAGGGCAGGCGCGCGGCGTACATGTCCAGGAGCCGCCGGGTGATGCTGGGCGCGAGCAGCGCCTCGCCCTCGGCGATCACCCGGATCGCGGTGACCAGGTCGTCGGCGGGCACGTCCTTGAGCAGGAAGCCGCTCGCTCCCGCGCGCAGCGCCTCGACCACGTACTCGTCCAGGTCGAACGTGGTGAGCACGAGCACGCGTGCGGTGTTCTCCCCGTCCCGGCCGGAGCCGGCGATCCGCCGGGTGGCCTCGACGCCGTCCATGCGGGGCATGCGGATGTCCATCAGCACGACGTCGGGCTGTAGGGCGCGGACCTGTTCGACGGCCTGTTCGCCGTCGGCGGCCTCGCCGACGACGGCGATGTCGGGCTCGGCCTCCAGGATCATCCGGAAGCCGGTGCGCAGCAGTGGCTGATCGTCGACCAGGATGACGCGGATCGTCATGGGCGGGTCTGCTCCAGTCGGTCGGGGGCGGCACCGTCCGGCGGGGCGGCGGTGTCGGGGGTGTTCGTGGTGGACAGGGGGATGCGCGCGAGGACCTCGAAGCCGTCCTGGGCCCGTGGCCCCGCGTACAGGCGTCCACCGTAGAGGGAGACCCTCTCACGCATGCCGAGCAGGCCGTGTCCGGTGCGGTCGCCGGTGGCCACGGTGCTGCCGCCCCGGCCGTCGTCGGCGACGCGCACCAGCAGTTCGCTGCGGCTGTAGCGCAGCAGTACCCGGGCCTCCGCGGGGCCGGCGTGCTTGAGCGTGTTCGTGAGCGCTTCCTGGACGATCCGGTAGGCCGCCAGGTCGATGCCCGGCGGGAGCGCGCAGGGGGCGCCCTCCAGGGACAGCTCGACCGGGAGCCCGGCTTCGCGGACCTGGGTGACCAGCGTGTCGAGCTGGTCCAGGCCCGGCTGGGGCGCGTTGTGGCCTTCGTTGGGGCCGCCCACCGCGTCGGTGGTGTCGCGCAGGATGCCGACCAGGCGGCGCATCTCGACCAGGGCGCCCCGGCCGGTCTGTTCGACCGCGGCCATCGCCTCCTTGGCCCGGTCCGGATTGCGCGCGACCATGCGCTGCGCGGCGGAGGCCTGCACGGTCATCACCGAGACGTGGTGCGCGACGACGTCGTGCAGCTCGCGGGCGATGCGGCCGCGTTCCTCGGCGATCGCGGCCCGGGTGTCCGCCTCGCGGGTGCGTTCCAGGCGGTCGGCGCGGGCCTCCAGCTCGGCGGTGTAGGCGCGGCGGAAGCCGACGCTGCGGGCGAATGCCCACACCGCGAACATCGCGGCCAGGTTGGCGACCAGGTCGAGGAAGACGATGTCGCTGTTGCGCATCAGCAGCCACACGACGGTGGCGCTCTCGGTGAAGGCGAGTGCCGCCGCGGCGGGCACGCGGGAGCGGCCGACCGCGACCGCGTACAGCGCGACGATCTGGCCGAGCCCGGCGCCGGCGGATTCGTAGTGCGAGCCGGCCAGGATCAGCCCGGCGACGCTGACCCAGATCAGCACGCGCAGCGAGTGGGCCCCACGCCACAGCAGCGGGAAGGCGGTGAGCAGCGCGAGCAGGACGCCCCACACGTCCGGTTCGCGGACGTTGCGCATGCCCAGTTCGTGGAAGTACAGGCCGCCCACGGCGAAGACCGCCAGGAGCAGCACCAGGGCCACGTCGAGCACGGTGGGGCGCGGCCACGGTTGGCGTGCGTCGCGGCCGAGTTCCCGGACGATGTCGGCAAGGCAGGCGCGTGCTCGGGCGAGCCCGGGCAGGCATTCGCCGGCTGCGGGTGGGGCTGGGGTCCCGGCGGGGGTGTCCGGGTCGGGGGTCACTGCGCGCACACCCTTACGGTAGGGCCCCCGGTCGGGGGTTTTGACCCCCTGGGGGCCCGGTCTCGTCCCCTGGGAGGAGCGGTGGGCCGATCTCCTCCTCCGGGCGGAGCCGCGGTCCGTACTCAACGGTCTGGCGGGACGGGCGAGGGGGTGCGGAGAACACGAGGGACTTCCCTGAAGCCCTGGTCTTCCCGATCGCCAACACTGGACAACACACGGGGAACCCGGAAACGGGAACCTCGGGGATGTACTACGGGGGTAGTACGGGGGTCCGAGCCCTTCGGGGTTCGGGCGGAGCACGGCCGACCTCTCGGCGGTCACGGGGACGGGGGAAACCGCCGCCGGGAGGTCGAGCAGGACCGACGGGGATGCAGTACGGGTCGGAGCACGGGGGCTCCGGCACGGGGAAACGCAGTAACGCGGTACACGGGGAAAACGCAGTACGGGGGAAACACGGGGATGTGGGAGCGGGCGGGCCTTCGGGCCCGTCCGCTCCCACCCGTTTGTGCCGGTCGGCCGGCGGCGGGTGGCCCCGGGGGCGCGGGCTCAGCGTGCCACGCGGGCCCGGACCAGGTCGCCCAGGAAGTCCAGGTCGACCTCTTCGAGGGATTCCACGACGGTGCGCGTCGGCGCGGCCGGGATCGGCGTCATGCTGGGCACCGCGAGTACGGCGCAGCCGGCCGCCTCGCCGGAGGCGATACCGGTGGGCGAGTCCTCGACGACCACGCAGGCCCACGGGTGCGCGCCGAGCCGGCGGGCCGCGGTCAGGTACGGGTCGGGGTGCGGCTTGGTGCGGGCGATCTCGTCGCCGGCCAGGGTGAAGCGGAAGTGGTGGGCGCCGATCGAGGGCAGCACCGCGTCCACGATCACCCGCTGGGAGGCGGTGACCAGTGCGCAGGGCACGCCTGCCTCGTCGACTTCGGCGAGCAGCCGCTTGGCGCCGGGGCGCAGGTCCACGCCGTCGCGCAGCGCGGCGACCATGCCGGCGTTGATCCGGCGTTCGAGTTCGGCGGGGGCGACGTCGAGGCCGGAGACCGAGAGCAGGTAGGCGACGGCGGGCTCCATCGGGCTGCCGAGCAGGTGTTCGGCGTGCTGCGCGGTGAGGGTGAAGCCGAGGTCGGCCATCACGGCGGTCTCGGTGGCGAACCAGTTGCGTTCCGTGTCGACCAGGGTGCCGTCCATGTCGAACAGGACCGCCGCGAGGCCGTGGCCCGGGCGTGATCCGGTCGTGGTCGTGAGCGCTGCCGTCATCGTGTGGCCGCCTCTCCCCCGGTACGGGACATCGTGGTGTGGATGGGGTGGGTGAATCTCCTCACGCGGGTTCTCCATGGGGTCGGATCCGCCGGTTGGCTCCGGCGGGTCCTCGATTGTGCGGCGCCGTCAGGGATTGGGCAACCGCCGAACGGGGTCGTATGCGGAAACGGTGACCGAAGCGGTCACGGCGAGTGGGTCGGCCAGGTCCGCGATGGCGGAGCGCAGCCGGTCGGGGTCGGTGTGCCAGGCGCTGGGGCCCATGGCCACCACGCCGGCGATCGCGGTGTGGTCGAGGGCCATGGTGAAGGTGACGCTCTGCCGCGCGCGCACGGTGAACCACGGCGCGAGCTTGGCGTCGATGCGTGTCTGCTTGTCGGGGTCGACCTGGAGCAGGTCGAGTGCGGGCACCAGCTCGGCCAGGTGGCCCGTGGTGGGTGCGGCGACCACGAGGGTGCCTTCGGGGGCGAGGATCCGGTGCAGTTCGGGCGGGTTGCGCGGGGCGAACACGTTGAGCACCCGGGCCGCGGCGCCGGTGCGCACCGGCAGGGGGCGCCACGCGTCGCATACGGCGGCGCCCATCCGCGGGTGGGCGCGGGCGGCCCGGCGCAGCGCGTATTTGGAGATGTCCAGGGCCAGTCCGTATCGGCCCGGCAGTGCGTCGAGCACGCGCGCGAGGTGGTGTCCGGTGCCGGCGCCGACGTCGACGAGGGTTCCGGGGACGGCGTCGGCGCAGGCGGCGGTGAGTGCGTCGGCGATCGGGTCGTAGTGGCCCGCGCCGAGGAAGTCGACGCGGGCGGCGACCATGGCGGCGGTGTCGGCGGTGCCCACCGAGCCCGTCCCGGTGAGCAGGTTGACGTAGCCCTGTCGGGCAATGTCGAAGGTGTGTCCGGCTGCGCAGCGCAGGCCGGCCGGGTCTCCCGCCAGGTCGGCGCCGCAGTGCGGGCAGGCGAGGGTTTCCACGACGTCGCCGAGCATGTGCCTCGTTCGTGCCGCCGGTGCGGCCGGGGCCGGTGTGGCCCCGGCCGTGGCCGGTTCGGATGGGTGGGGTGGATCAGCGGGCGTTGAAGTAGTTCGCCTCGGGGTGGTGCAACACGATCGCGTCGGTGGATTGTTCCGGGTGCAGCTGGAACTCCTCGGACAGCTCGACGCCGATCCGCTCCGGCTTCAGCAGCTCGGTGATCTTGGCCCGGTCCTCCAGGTCGGGACAGGCGCCGTAGCCGAGCGAGAAGCGCGCGCCGCGGTAGTGCAGCTTGAGCATGCCGTCCAGGTCGTTCGGGTCCTCGCCGGCGAAGCCGAGTTCGGCGCGTACCCGAGCGTGCCAGTATTCGGCCAGTGCTTCGGCGAGTTGCACGGACAGGCCGTGCAGTTCGAGGTAGTCGCGGTAGGCGTTGTCGGCGAAGAGCTTGGCGGTGGCGTCGGACAGGCGCGGGCCCATGGTGGCGATCTGGAAGCCGACCACGTCGATCTCGCCGGATTCCTCCGGGCGGAAGAAGTCGGCGAGGCACAGGTGCCGGTCGCGGCGCTGGCGCGGGAAGCTGAACCGGGTGCGCTCGTTCCCGGCGTCGTCGAGCACGATCAGGTCGTCGCCCTTGGACACGCACGGGAAGTAGCCGTAGACCACGCCGGCGTCGAGCAGGTTGTCGGTGACGATCCGGTCCAGCCAGTAGCGCAGCCGCGGGCGGCCTTCGGTCTCGACGAGTTCCTCGTAGGAGGGCCCGTCGCCGCCTCGGGTGGGCTTGAGGCCCCACTGGCCCATGAAGGTGGCGCGTTCGTCGAGCCAGGAGGCGTAGTCGTTGAGCTGGATGCCCTTGACCACGCGGTCGCCCCAGAACGGCGGGGTGGGCACGGGGTTGTCGATCGCCACGTCCGAGCGGGCGGGCATCTCCTCGGGTTCGGTTTCGATCACCTTGGCGGCGGCCACCTTGCGTCGGCGCAGCGCGGGCAGTTCCACGCCGGGCACGCCGCGCTTGACGCCCATCAGGGCGTCCATCAGGCGCAGGCCCTCGAAGGCGTCGCGGGCGTAGCGGACCTCGCCGGCGTAGATGTCGTAGAGGTCCTCTTCGACGTAGGCGCGGGTGAGGGCGGCGCCGCCGAGGATGACCGGGTAGCCGGCGGCCAGGCCGCGGGTGTTCAGCTCCTGGAGGTTTTCCTTCATGATCACGGTGGACTTGACCAGCAGGCCGGACATCCCGATCACGTCGGCGCGGTGTTCCTCGGCGGCTTCCAGGATGGCCGAGACCGGCTGCTTGATGCCGATGTTGACCACGTTGTAGCCGTTGTTGGACAGGATGATGTCGACCAGGTTCTTGCCGATGTCGTGCACGTCGCCCTTGACGGTGGCGAGCACGATGGTGCCCTTGCCGTCCTCGCCCTCGACCTTTTCGATGTGCGGTTCCAGGTGGGCGACGGCGGACTTCATCACTTCGGCGGACTGGAGCACGAAGGGCAGCTGCATCTGGCCGGAGCCGAACAGTTCGCCGACGACCTTCATGCCGGCCAGGAGCGTGTCGTTGATGATCACCAGGGCGCTGCGCTCGCGCAGTGCCTCGTCCAGGTCCTCTTCGAGGCCGGCCCGCTCGCCGTCGATGATCCGGCGTTCCAGCCGCTCGTTCAGCGGCAGCGCGGCCAGTTCCTGGGCGCGGGTGGCGCGCACCGACTTGGCGTCGACGCCCTCGAACAGCTCCAGGAAGCGCTGGAGCGGGTCGTAGTCCTCGCGGCGGCGGTCGTAGACCATGTCGAGGGCGACCTCGCGCTGCTCCTCGGGGATGCGCGCCATCGGCAGGATCTTGCTGGCGTGCACGATCGCCGAGTCCAGGCCGGCTTCGATGCATTCGTTGAGGAAGACCGAGTTGAGCACGATGCGCGCGGCCGGGTTGAGGCCGAAGGAGACGTTGGACAGGCCCAGGGTGGTCTGTACGTCGGGGTGGCGGCGCTTGATCTCGCGGATCGCCTCGATGGTCTCGATGCCGTCGCGCCGGGTCTCCTCCTGGCCGGTGCCGATCGGGAAGGTGAGCGCGTCGATGATGATGTCGGAGACCTTGATCCCCCACTCGCCGGTGAGGGCGGTGATCAGCCGTTCGGCGACTCGGACCTTCCATTCGGCGGTGCGGGCCTGGCCCTCCTCGTCGATGGTCAGCGCGACCACGGCGGCGCCGTGTTCCTTGACCAGCGGCATGATCCGGCGAAAACGCGAGGTGGGTCCGTCGCCGTCCTCGTAGTTGACCGAGTTGACCACGGCGCGCCCGCCGAGCAGCTCCAGGCCCGCTTCGAGCACCTCGGGCTCGGTGGAGTCGAGCATGATCGGCAGCGTGGAGGCGGTGGCCAGGCGGCCGGCCAGGGCCTTCATGTCGGCGACGCCGTCCCGGCCGACGTAGTCGATGTTCAGGTCGAGCATGTGTGCGCCGTCGCGGGTCTGGTCGCGGGCGATGTCGAGGCAGTCGTCGTAGCGGCCTTCGAGCATGGCCTCGCGGAACGCCTTGGAGCCGTTGGCGTTGGTGCGCTCGCCGATGGACAGGTAGGACAGGTCCTGGCGGAAGGGCACCGACTGGTAGAGCGATGCGGCGGCGGGTTCGTGCCGGGGGTTGCGGGGGGTGAGTTCGCGGCCGTGCACGCGCTCGACGACGGCCTTCAGGTGCGCGGGCGTGGTGCCGCAGCAGCCGCCGACCAGGGCCAGGCCGTATTCGCGGGTGAAGCTGTCGTGCGCGTCGGCCAGTTCCTGGGGGCTGAGCGGGTAGTGCGCGCCGTCCTTGGTCAGGATCGGCAGGCCGGCGTTGGGCATCGCGGTGACCCCGATGCCGGCGTGCTTGGCCAGGTGGCGCAGGTGCTCGCTCATCTCGACCGGGCCGGTGGCGCAGTTGAGTCCGATGAAGTCGATGCCCAGCGGTTCCAGGGCGGTCAGCGCGGCGCCGATCTCGGAGCCCATCAGCATCGCGCCGGTGGTCTCGACGGTGACCTGGGCGAAGATCGGCAGGTCCACGCCGGCCTTCTTGAGCGCGCGCTGCGAGCCGATGATCGCGGCCTTGGTCTGCAGCAGGTCCTGGCTGGTCTCGATGAGCAGGGCGTGTGCGCCGCCGTCGATCAGGCCGGCCGCGTTGATCTCGAAGGCGTCGCGCAGGGTGGCGAAGGGCACGTGGCCCAGGCTGGGCAGCTTGGTGCCGGGGCCGATCGAGCCGAGCACCCAGCGCGGGCGGTCGGGGGTGGAGTAGCCGTCGGCCACTTCACGGGCGATCCGCGCGCCGGCTTCGGCGAGTTCGTAGATGCGGTCCTGGATGTCGTACTCGCCCAGGTTGCCGAGGTTGGCGCCGAAGGTGTTGGTTTCGACGCAGTCGACGCCGACGTCGAAGTATTCCTTGTGCACGTTGCGCACGATGTCGGGACGCGTGACGTTGAGGATTTCGTTGCAGCCCTCGTGGCCCTGGAAGTCGTCCAGGCTCGGGTCCTGAGCCTGGAGCATGGTTCCCATTGCTCCATCGGCGACGACGACGCGGGTGGCGAGTGCTTCGCGAAGCTGCTGCGGGGTGGCTGTCATGAGAATGCGTCTCCGATGGGTGCGACGGCTGTCGGCTTGCCCGGGGCCGCCGAGACGGCTCGGGCCAGAGCGCCAGCTTAATGCGATCCGCGCGCGGAGCCCGGTGGCGCGCGGGTGACGTCGCCCACTGATCACCGAATGCTCACCCGTGCTCACCCGTGCTCACCCGTGCGTTCGGGGTGTGTTTGCGGTTCGGTTGCCCGGCGGCGCCCGGATTTCACTGTGGGCGAAGTCGACGCGGGCGGGTCTGGCCGAGGGTGCCTCAACCCGTAATGTGGGGACCGTACAGCTCTCGCGGCCCCGGGGACGGGTGCCCGCGGCGCACGGATCCCGGCCCCGGCCGGAAGGAGGCACTGGGTGATCGAGCTCGACGACCTGCCCGAGCTGATCGACCCGGTCATGGTGGCCGCATTCGAGGGGTGGAACGACGCGGGCGATGCCGCTTCCGCCGCGATCGAGCACCTCGACCGGGTCTGGAAGGGCGAGGTGTTCGCGGCCCTGGATGCCGAGGACTACTACGACTTCCAGGTGAATCGTCCGACGATATGGCTGGATGGGGACACCCGGCGGATCACCTGGCCCACGACCCGGCTCTCGGTGGTCCGGCTGGCCGAGCCGCGTCGGGACCTGGTGCTGGTGCACGGCATCGAGCCGAATCTGCGCTGGCGTTCGTTCTGCAACGAACTGTTGGGCTTCGCGCACGAGTTGGGCGTGGAGACGGTGGTGGTGCTGGGCGCGATGCTGGGCGATGCGCCGCACTCGCGGCCGGTCCCGGTGAACGGCACCACGTCGGACCCGGTGGTGGCCGCGAACGTGGGCCTGGAGCAGTCCCGGTACGAGGGACCCACGGGCATTGTGGGCGTGTTCCAGGAGGCCTGCGCGCATGCGGGGATGCCCGCGTTGACGTTCTGGGCGTCGGTGCCGCACTACGTGGCGCAGCCGCCCTCGCCGAAGGCCACGCTGGCGCTGTTGCGCAAGCTGGAGGATTTCCTGGACCTGACCGTGCCGATGGGCGAGCTGGCCGAGGACGCGCGGGCGTGGCAGGTGGGGGTGGATCAGCTCGCGGCCGAGGACACCGAGGTCGCCGAGTACGTGCGCTCGCTGGAGGCCGCGCGCGACACCGAGGATCTGCCCGAGGCGTCCGGCGATGCGATCGCGGCCGAGTTCGAGCGGTATCTCAAGCGCAAGGGTGATCAGCCGGAGGGCTGATCGGGCGCGGGGCGAGTGGGGCGCGGGACGAGCGGGGGCGCGGGGCGCCGTCCGGTGATCGCGGGGCGGGGTGCGTGGGCCGTCGCCGGCCGCGGTGTCTCCCGCCGAGCCTGCCCCTCCCGGGCCGGCCCCCGCGGGTGTTCAGGCCGAGCGGCGGCGCAGTTCCAGCGTCGCCAGTGGGATGAAGCCGCCGGGGCCGGGCTCGGCGGGGGCGTCGGCGCCGGCGAGTCGGCGCAGCATGGCCAGGGCGATGCGTTCGCCCTGGGCCTTGGCGCGTTCCGCGCGTGGTCCGGCGTAGCCGCCGTCGACGCAGGCCCGCCAGAGCTGAACCCAGCGGCCGAAGTGTCGGGCGGTCAGCGGTTCGGCGCGGTGCAGCGCGTGGTGCACGGCGAACGCGTCGCCGCGGTAGTCGGCGGTGCGCAGCAGGGCGCGTTCCCAGAAGTCGGTGATCCGGGGCAGGTGTGCGTCCAGGTCGGTGCCGGCGATCTGGGTGAAGTAGGCGCCGATCACCGGGTCGGCGAAGGCTGCGCCGTAGAAGCGGCGGAGCAGGGCGTCGATGTCGGCGCGGGTTTCGATGTCGGCGCGGCCGCCGGCGGGCGGCGCGGTGTGCGGGGGCGGCGCGTCCCGGTCGGGAGTGGTCCGCGGTGTGAGGTGCATCGGTGGTCGCCGGTCGCCGTCCATACCGCCAGCTTAGGGCGCGGGTGTCGGGGGCGGCTGGGGCCGAACGGCCCGGGCGGTTGGGTTCTGTGGACCCCACCCGCCCGGTCTGTGCCGGAACCGCCGTCCGCGCCGGTGGACGACGGGTCCGCTCGTGGTGTCGTGACCGGGCACCCCGGTGGGCCCGGCCACGACCTTGCGGTCACGAAGCGGTGAAGGCGGCCGCGTTCGTGGCCGCGTCCTGGGGGCTAGCCGAGGCCGCTGTGGATCGCGGCCGCGAGTTCGCCGTTGGTGGTGTCACCGCTGAACTCCCAGAAGAACGCGCCGCGCAGGTTCTGCGCCTTGGCCCAGCTCATCTTCGAGGCGACGGTGGCCGGGGTGTCGTAGCTCCACCAGTTGCTGCCGCACTTGGCGTACGCGGTGCCCGCGATGGTGCCGGTGGTGGGGCAGCTGCTCTTGAGGACCTTGTAGTCCTCGATGCCGGCCTCGTAGGTGCCGGGGGCGGCGCCGGTGGCGGTGCCGCCGGGTTCGGCCTGGGTCACTCCGGTCCAGCCGCGGCCGTAGAAGCCGATGCCGAGCAGGAGCTTGCTTGCCGGGACGCCCTTGGTCTTGAGCTTGGCGATCGCGTCGGCGGAGTTGAAGCCGTCCTTGGGGATGCCGGTGTACGAGGTCAGCGGCGAGTGCGGGGCGGTCGGGCCCTTGGCGTCCCACGCGCCGAAGAAGTCGTACGTCATCACGTTGTACCAGTCGACGGACGCCGAGGCGCCGCCGTAGTCGGCCGCGTCGATCTTGCCCGCGGAGGACGCGTCGGCGGTGATCGCTGCGGTGACCAGGTTGTTCGTGCCGAACTTGGCCCGGGTGGCGGCGAGCAGCGTCTTGATCGAGGCCGCACCGCTGGTGTCGCAGGTCAGGCCGCACGCGTTGGGGTATTCCCAGTCCAGGTCGATGCCGTCGAACACGTCGGCCCAGCGCGGGTCCTCGACCAGGTTGTAGCAGGACTCGGCGAACGCGGCGGGGTTGGCCGCGGCCTGGCCGAAGCCGCCGGACCAGGTCCAGCCGCCGAAGGACCACAGGATCTTGATGTGGGGGTACTTGGCCTTGAGCTGACGCAGCTGGTTGAAGTTGCCGCGCAGCGGCTGCTCCCAGTTGTCGGCCACGCCGCTGACGCTCTGATCGGCCGTGAACGCCTTGTCGTAGTCGGCGTAGGAGTCGCCGATGGTGCACTTGCCGCCCTGGACGTTGCCGAAGGCGTAGTTGATGTGGGTGATCTTGGCGGCCGAGCCGGATGTGACGATGTTCTTCACGTTGTAGTTGCGGCCGTAGATGCCCCAGTTGGTGAAGTAGCCGAGCTTGACGGCGCTGCCGCCGGGGTTGCCCCCGCCGCCGGTGGTGTGCACGGTGACCGCGGCACTGGCCGGGCCGGTCTGGTCGACGGTGTCCCGGGCGACGACGCTGTACGAGTAGTCGGTGCCCGCGGCCAGGCCGCTGTCGGTGTAGGTGGGCGTGGTGACGGTGGCGATCTTGCTGCCGCCGCGCAGCACGTCGTAGTTCTTGATGCCGTGGTCGTCGGTCGCCGCGGCCCAGGTCAGCTTGACGCCGTTGTCGGTGACGTTGCTCGCCACGGGCGTGCCGGGGGCCGAGGGCGGGTTGTCGCCGGGGTTCGTGGGTCCCCCGTCGCAGGAGCCGCCGTTGATCTTGCACCCGGTGGGGTTGCCGGGGCCGGTGCCGTTGAAGCCGAAGGTCACCGACGCGCCGGGTCCGACCGTGCCGTTCCAGCCGACGTTCTTGGCGGAGTAGTGGTCACCCGTGCGGGTGACGGTGGCGTCCCAGGAGGAGCCGACGGCGGTGCCGGCCGGGAAGTCCCATTCCAGGGTCCACGAGGTGATCGCCGCGGTGCCGGTGTTCTTGATGGTCCAGCTGCCGCCGAAGCCGGAGCCCCAGTCGGAGGTCTTCACGAATGTGGCGGTGGTACCGGCGGCCTGTGCGGGGGACGCGAGGCCGACCATCGCTGCCAGGGGGAGCAGCAGGGCACTCATCATGGCGACAAGGGTGCGCCGGGACAGGGTGGTGCGTCGTTTGGTTCCTGTGCTCAAGGGTGCTCCTCGAGTGGGGCCAGACATGCGGGGACGTGGCACCTCCCGGTGGGGAAACGATTCGACTGCCACCCCACCGCGGGTCCCAGTGAGAGTAGGAAAGGTCTGGACCAGGGGTCAATGGTCTGTACCAAAATGGTCTGGACCAACCGCCCTGCCCGGCGCCGGAAATGCCGCACGCGGGCCCCGAAGGGCCCGCGTGGTCAGGGGCTTTGCCGAACTTGCCGAAATTTTCCGCGGGTTCGGCGAATCCGAAGTCAGCGCCGAGCGGGGGCGTACGGCGCGCCGGGTGCCGGTGCGGTGCCGTCCACGGCCGCGCGCCAGCGGTCGTGCAGCCACATCTGGGTGCGCCGGCGGGCGGCCCGCTCGTCCCACTGCACGTCGCGCTCGTAGGTCAGCACGGACAGGTCCCCGGCGAGCACCGCCCACGTGTAGAGCCCGTTGATGTGACGCGCGTTGACCCGCATTCCGCTCACCGAGGCGGCTCGACCGGCCGCGGTGCCGATGGTCTCGTCGTGTTGCGCGACCCACTGCACGGTCAGCCCCTCGGCGTGCAGCGGGTCCACGTGGTGCCAGAACGCCTCGGCGGCGGCGTGCGCCTCCTCGGTGCCGGGCAGCGGGCCCGGGCGCGGGCCGTCCAGCCGGGTCCAGCCCAGCAGGGTGCCGTCGGCGCGGTCGACCACCACGCTGGCGTGCGGGCCGCCCGGGTGCGGGTGGGTGGCCGGTTGGTGGCGCACGACCACGACGGGGCGTTCGTCGTGCCAGGCGTAGTCGAGCGCCGTGAGTATCCAGGTGCGGGGTATCGACAGTCGGCACTTCGCCAGCAGAGCGGCGACGGCGGTGGTGACGTCGGTGTCCCTGCCGGGGAACAGGGTCATGGTGCATCCTCGCGGTCGTGCGGGACTCGAACGGGGTCGGAGCGGATCAGGGCGGTGCGGCGGCCACGGCGAACGCGGTGGGCTCGCGCACCGGGCCGGGACCGACGGGCCAGGAGAGGGCGTCGGCGCCGCGCGGAACCGCGAGCGCCGCCAGTTTGCCGCACACCTGTTCGGCGCCGCCGTCGAGGGTGAGTCGACCGGCCCGCGCGGGGGTGGTCCGGGCGGCGCGACAGGGTGTCGGCGCCGGGGCGTTGCGGGCGTCGCCGGGGCGGGTCGACGAGTCGGGGGGCGGGGTCCGGGCGTGGCCTGAAGCCCTGGCATCCACGACCCGCGCCGGGGTGGCGGCCGAGGGAGGCGGCGCACAGGAGTTCTCCATGAACCGGACCCTAACGATCGGCGGGCCGGATGAGAACAAGTTCCATCGCTTCCATACGCCACCGTACGGACATTTGCCCGTGGTTGGGCGAGCTCGTGCCCCGTCGGTGCTTCCGTTCGTGTGACGCGGGGCACGAACTCGAAGAAGCCTGCGTGCCGTTGGACTAGGGTCCGGTCAACCCCGCTCGGGAAGGAGCGCGCGTGTCCTCCACCGTCGACACCGATCTGCTCGTCATCGGTGCGGGCCCCACCGGCCTGTACGCCGCCTACTACGCGGGCTTCCGGGGCCTGCGCACCGCACTCCTGGACTCGTTGCCCGAACCCGGTGGGCAGATCTCCGCGATGTACCCGGAGAAGATGATCTACGACGTCGCGGGTTTCCCGGCGATCAAGGGCCAGGACCTGGTCGATGCGCTGGTCGAGCAGGCCGCGCCGTTCGAGCCGAGCTATCTGCTCGGCCACCGCGCCGAGCAGCTGGAACAGGACGACGACGGCGTCACCATCACCTGCGCGAGCGGCCTGGTGGTGCGCGCCAAGGTGGTGCTGATCAGCGGCGGGATCGGTACGTTCAGCCCCCGTCCGCTGCCCGCCGCCGACGCGTTCACCGGCGAGGGGGTGCGCTACTTCGTACCGCGCCTGGCCGATCTGGCCGGGTTGGACGTGCTGATCGTGGGCGGCGGCGATTCGGCGTTCGACTGGGCGACCAGCCTGGAGCCGGTCGCCAAGTCGATCACGCTGGTGCACCGCCGGGACAAGTTCCGCGCCCACGAGCACACCGTGCGCCGGGTGTTGGCCTCGACCACCGAGGTGATCACCTCCGCCGAGGTCACCGTGCTGCACGGCGACGGACACGTCCGGGCCGCGGACGTGGTCGCCAAGGCCGACGGCGCGGTGCGCACCCTCCCGGTGCAGGCCGTGGTGGCCGCGCTGGGCTTCATCGCCGACCTGGGCCCCATGACGCACTGGGGCCTGGAGCAGCGCAAGCGGCACATCGTGGTGGACCAGGCGATGCGCACCAACCTGACGCGGGTCTTCGCGGCCGGTGACATCGTCGACTACGACGGCAAGGTCAAGCTGATCGCCACCGGGTTCGGCGAGGCGGCCACCGCGGTCAACAACGCGATGACCGTGGTCGACCCGTCGGCGCACGTCTTCCCGGGGCATTCCTCGGACGTGCCGTAGGAGGACCCGGGCGGGGTCGGGGCGTTCGGGAGGTGCGGGGGTGCCCGGCGGCGCCGGTGCGGGGCGCTGCGGGGCCGAGGGACGGGTGTGGGGTCGGTCCGCGGCGCGGCGGGCGCTGTGGGGCCGGTGTGGGGCGCTGCGGGGCCGGGGTGTCGGGCATCTGGTGCGGCGGGCGCTGCGGGGCCTGAGTTCCTGATGTCGGGTGGCGAGTGCCTGGTGTCGAGTGCAGCCGGGTGGCCGGGGCCGAATGGCGGGCGCCGCGTCCCGGGTGCCCGTCCCGTGTGTCGGGTCCCGGAGGTCGGCCCGGTGATATTGCCCGGCGGGGCGCTATTGCCGAGCCGCGCGCCGGGGCACTTTCCGGCCGACCCGGCCGAAAAGCGGAATAGGCACTTGTTGTGTCGGCGGATGACTCGATAGGCTCACGCAGTCGCAGATATCGATCCATTGTTGTCGAAGGACGTCATGACGCTCGTGGTGCCGGTCACCGCCTCCACGCCCGGAGTCTCCTCCCGGCGGGTCGAGGCCGTCGCGCCCTGTGGCGCGGCTGTGCGCCGTCCGCGAACTCCCCTGTGTACCCGCCGGCATGTCGATTTCGGCCGCGTGCACAGCTCGGCCTGTCGCACCCGCTGACCCCCGCGGACCGGGCTGCTCCGCCGCCGGACGCTCGCCGGCGATCCCCCTGATCGCCGATCGGCCGTCCGCCCGCCGTTTCACGACCTCGCCCTCGATTCGCCGCGTCCCGCGCCGGCGCGATTTCCGACGCGCCCTTTCTGCGCGCCGCTCCCGACGCCGCGCGTTCGCGCGAATCGACGGTTATCCCTGCTCGAAATCACGCGCACCGCCGCGTGAATTCGCCATGCCCGGAGATTCCCATGCGTTTTTCGGTATTCGCCGCCTCCGCCCCTCCTCGAAGACTGCGCCGCACCGTCGGCACCGGCGCCGCGACGGCTGCCCTCGCGCTGCTGGCCGGCGCCTGCAACGGCGCCGGCGACAAGGCCGCGAACTCCGCCGAGGTCGGCCCGCCGCAGGCCGGCGGCACGCTCACCTTCGCGCTGGCCGCCGACCCCACGTGCCTGGACCCGCAGCAGTTCGGCGCGAACGCGAGCCTGAACGTGGGCCGCCAGATCGTCGACTCGCTGACCGACCAGGACGAGAAGACCGGCGAG
Source organism: Embleya sp. L77 (assembly GCF_055557415.1). Classification (NCBI taxonomy): domain Bacteria; kingdom Bacillati; phylum Actinomycetota; class Actinomycetes; order Kitasatosporales; family Streptomycetaceae; genus Embleya; species Embleya sp. L77. Next base: position 6,298,346 of record NZ_CM145709.1, on the reverse strand, counting down.
ATCAAGCCGTGGCTGGCCACCTCGTGGGAGGTGGACCCGCAGGCCACCCATTTCACCTTTCACCTGCGACCGGGCGTCACCTTCGCGGACGGCACACCGCTGGACGGCGCAGCGGTCAAGGCCAACCTCGACGCGGTGGTCGCACTGGGTGCCAAGGCCACCATCGCGGGCAGCTACCTCACCGGGTACCGGGGCACCACCGTGCTGGACCCGGCCACCGTGCGGGTGGAATTCGCCGCGCCCAGCGCCCAGTTCCTCCAGGCCACCTCGACCATGTCGCTGGGGCTGCTCTCCCCCGCCACCTTGGCCAAGACCGCCGAGCAGCGCTGCCAGGGCGACCTGGTCGGCTCGGGGCCGTTCACGCTGCGCTCCTACAAGCCGAACCAGAGCGTGGAGTTGGCCAAGCGGACCGGCTACGCGTGGGGTTCGTCGCTGTTCGCCCATCCGGGCGAGGCGTACCTGGACAAGCTGGTGTTCAAGATCGTGCCCGAGTCCGGCGTGCGCGCCGGCAGCCTGGAGTCCGCCCAGGTGGACGCGATCAGCGACGTGCAGCCGCAGGACGAGGGCCGATTCGCCTCCGGGTACACCGTGCCGACCCGGCCCAACCCGGGCGTCGTGTTCAGCCTCCAGGCCAACGTCTCCCGGCCGATCCTGGCCGAGGAGACAGTCCGCAGGGCGATCCAAAAGGCGGTGGATCGGCCCGAGTTGGCGCAGACCGTGCTCACCTCCAAGTACCGGGCCGCCACTTCGCCGCTGGCCTCGGTCACCCCCGGGTACGTGGACCTGTCCGCGCAGCTGGGCCACGACCCGGAGGGCGCCAAGCGGCTGTTGGAGGAGGCCGGTTGGAAGGTCGGTTCGGACGGCGTGCGGGTCAAGGACGGGCGCCGGCTCGTCGTGGACGTGATCTTCGCGCCGCTGTTCAACGCCAGCCAGTCCGTCCTGGAACTGGTCCAGCAGCAACTGCGCAAGGTCGGCGTGGATTTGCGGCTGCGCAAGCTCGCCGCCGGTGAGCAGAACCAGGTGCAGAACTCGGGCGACTACGACTTCGCGTACTACAACGTCACCCGCGCGGATCCGGACATCCTGCGCACGCTGTTCAGTACCAGGACGGGCAACCGGCTCAGGCTCGCCCCGGGTGACCTGGACACCGTGCTGGACGACCAGGCGCAGAGCCTGGACCCGGCGCAGCGCAACGCCAAGGTCGCCCAGGCGCAGCGGATCGTCGCCGACCGGGCGTACGTGATCCCGCTGTTCGAGCTGTCCCAGGTGCATGCCCTCGGTCCCAGGGTGCACGGGTTGAGTTTCGAGGCGTCCTCGCGCCTGCAGTTCCACGACACGTGGGTGAGCAGCTGATGGGCGGCTATCTGGTGCGTCGGGTGCTTCAGGCGGTGGTGGTGCTGTGGGCGGCGTTCACGGTGTCGTTCGTCGTGTTGTATCTGCTGCCGGGCGATTCGTTGTCGATCAAGCTGGGCGGTCTGGAGGGCACCGCCACCCGGGCGCAGATCGATGCGGTGCGCAGCGCGAACGGCCTCGACGACCCGGTCCATGTGCAGTACGCGCGTGCGCTGGGGGACGCGCTCACCGGTGATCTGGGCACGTCGGCGCAGACCGGGGCGCCGGTGGCGCGCACGATCGCGGACGCGCTGCCGCAGACGCTGGCGTTGACCGGTGCGGCGATGGTGTTGGCGGTGCTCGGCGGTGGCGGGGTGGCGTTGGCTGCGACGTTCACCCGGCTGCGGGCGCTGCGTCAGGTGTTGTTGTCGCTGCCGGCGATCGGGATCTCGATGCCGGGCTTTTGGGTGGGGTTGTTGCTGGTGCAGGTGGTGTCCTTCCAGTGGGGGCTGCTGCCGGCGATGGGCAACGAGGGCGTGCGGAGCCTGGTGTTGCCGGCGATCACGCTGGCGCTGCCGGCGGGCGCGCTGATCGCGCAGGTGCTGGCGAAGAGCATGACCACCGCGCTGGCCGAGCCGTACGTGGAGACCGCGCGGGCCAAGGGTGCCGGCCGGGTGCGGATCCATCTGCGGCATGCGCTGCGCAACGCGTCGTTGCCGGCGATCACGCTGGCGGCGGTGGTGTCGGGGAACCTGCTGGTGGAGTCGGTGGTGGTGGAGACGGTGTTCTCCCGGGCCGGGATCGGCCGGCTGACGGCCGCCGCGGTGGACAACCAGGACGTGGCGATGGTGCAGGGCGTGGTGTTGCTCGCGGCGCTGGTGTTCGTGCTGGTGGCGTTGGCGGTGGACCTGCTGTATCCGGTGCTGGATCCGCGCGTGGGAAGGACGGTGTGACGATGGCGGCCGGTTTCGCGACGGATGTGTTGCCCGCCGCGCGTGGGCATGTGCGGTTCGTGTTGCGCCGTCCCGGGTTGTTGTTGTCGCTGGTGGTGTCCGCGCTGGTGCTGCTGGCGGCGTTGTTCCCGGGGCTGTTCACCGACGGCGATCCGCTGGTGGGCACGCCGCGGGAGAAGTTGCGGGGGCCGAGTGCGGAGCACCTGTTCGGAACGGATCAGCTCGGGCGGGATCTGTTCACCCGGGTGGTGCACGCGAGTTCGTTGTCGTTGCGGGCGACGTTCGTCGCCGTGGCGGTGGCGCTCGTGGTGGGCGGGGTGCTCGGGTTGTCGGCCGGGTTCTTCGGCGGGTGGTTGGACGACGTGGTGATGCGGGTGGTCGACGTGTTGCAGGCGATTCCGCGGTTGTTGTTGTCGCTGGCGCTGGTCGGCGCGTTGGGCTTCGGTACCACCAAGGTGGCGATCGCGGTGGGGGTGGCCGGTGTCGCGGGCTTCGCCCGGGTGATGCGGGCCGAGGTGTTGCGGGTGCGCTCGTCGGTGTACGTGGAGGCGGCGCGGGCGAGCGGGGTGCGCTCGGGCGGGATTTTGGCCCGGCATGTGTTGCCGAACGCGTCCGGGCCGGTGTTGGTGATGGCGGCGTTGGAGTTCGGTATCGCGATCCTGTCCGTGTCGGCGCTGAGCTTCCTGGGTTTCGGTGCGCCGCCGCCGACGCCGGAGTGGGGCGTGCTGGTCGCCGACGGGCGCAATTTCGTGGCCACCGCGTGGTGGTTGACCACATTTCCCGGCCTGGTGATCGCGGCGACGGTGTTGTCCGCGAATCGCATCTCGCGGGCCTTGGACGGAGAGCGGAGGCAGGATCGATGAGCGGGAAGGTGCGGGGGCCGGCCGGGGGCTCGCAAGGGGCCGGGGGCGGAGGCGAAGCCGGGCCGGTGGGCGCCGGCCGGGTGGCGGGCGCGTTGTCGGTGGTGGAGGCCGCGGGCGCCCCGTTGTTGGACATCCGGGGGCTGCGGGTGTCCTATCGGACCTCGAGCGGGCCGGTGGACGCGGTGACCGCCGCGGACCTGACCGTGAACGCGGGCGAAGTGGTGGCCGTGGTGGGCGAGTCGGGCTCGGGCAAGAGCACCACCGCGCATGCGATCGTGGGTTTGTTGCCGACCGGTGGCCGGGTCGGCGCGGGGCGGGTGTTGTTCGAGGGCCGTGATCTGCTGACGCTGGGTGAGCGTGACCTGCGCGAGGTGCGCGGTCGGTCGATCGGGTTGATCCCGCAGGATCCGATGCTTTCGCTCAACCCGGTGCGGCGGATCGGCGATCAGGTGGCCGAGGCGCTGATCGTGCACGGCCTGGCGGGCGGCAAGGAGGCGGCCGAGCGTGCGGTGGCCGCGCTCGGCGAGGCGGGCCTGTCCGAACCCGCCACCCGAGCGCGGCAGTTCCCGCACGAGTTGTCCGGCGGCATGCGGCAGCGGGTGTTGATCGCGATCGCGCTGGCCTGCCGGCCCCGGCTGGTCATCGCGGACGAGCCCACCAGTGCGCTCGACGTCACCGTGCAGCGGCGGATCCTGGACCACATCGACGAGCTCACCCACGCGCACGGCACCGCGATGTTGCTGATCACCCACGACCTGGGCGTGGCCGCCGACCGCGCCGCGCGGGTGGTGGTGATGTCCCGGGGCATGGTGGTCGAGCAGGGGCCTGCGGCGCGGATCCTGAGTGATCCCGAACACCCGTACACCCGCCGGCTGATCGCCGCCGCGCCGAGCCTTGCCAAGCGTCGGGCGCGGCCGCGCCCGGTGCGTGAACCGGTGCCGCGAGCCGAGCCGTTGCTCACCGTGACCGGGCTGGTCAAGGAGTTCGCGCTGCCGAAGACCAAGGGGGGTGCGCGCACGCTGCGCGCGGTGGACGACGTCTCGTTCACGGTGCGCCGCGGTGAGACGTTCGCGCTGGTCGGCGAGTCCGGTTCGGGCAAGTCGACCACGGTGCGGATGATCCTGGGCTTGGAGGCGCCCAGCGCGGGCCGGATCCTGATCGAGGGGCGGGAGGCGACCCGACCCGGGCGCGGCGAGTTGCGCGCCCTGCGCCGGCGCATGCAGTTGATCTACCAGAACCCCTACGCCTCGCTGGATCCGCGCTTCACGGTGTCCGAGATCGTCGAGGAGCCGCTGCGCGCGTACCGGGTCGGCAGCCGGGCGCAGCAGCGGGCCCGGGCGGCGGCGTTGATCGATCAGGTGGCGCTGCCGGAGGGTGTGCTGCGCCGCAAACCGGCGGAGTTGTCCGGTGGGCAGCGGCAACGGGTGGCGATCGCGCGGGCGTTGGCGCTGGAGCCGGATCTGGTGGTGTGCGACGAGCCGGTGTCCGCGCTGGACGTCTCGGTCCAGGCGCAGATCCTGGAGTTGCTGAGCCGGCTCCAGGACGAGTTGGGGGTTGGTTACCTGTTCATTTCGCACGACTTGGCGGTGGTGCGCCAAATCGCCGATCGGGTGGGTGTGATGAAGGCCGGTCGGCTGGTCGAGAAGGGCGGTTGCGAGCAGGTGCTCTCGACGCCCACGCACCCGTACACGCGCGAGCTGATCGCGGCCATCCCCGGGCGTCGGCGCCCGCAACCGTTGGGAGCGGTGTCATGAGGTTCGCGGTGTTCACCCTGGGCGCCAACGCCCCGCATGCGATCACCGGGCGGCGCGCGCCGGCGCACGAGCAGTTGGCGGAGCTTGTCGAAACGGCGGCGTTGGCCGAGGAGTTGGGTTTCGATGCGTTCGGGGTGGGTGAGCGGCACGGTGAGCCGTTCCTGTCCTCGGCGCCGCCGGTGATCCTGGCGGCGGTCGCGCAGCGCACCTCGCGCATTCGGCTGTTGACCACGCTGACGGTGATCAGCGTGCTGGATCCGGTCCGGGTCGCCGAGGACTACGCGACGCTGGACCAGTTGTCCCGGGGCCGGCTGGATCTGATGGTCGGCAAGGGCAACGATCCGCGGCACTTCGGGTTGTTCGGGCTCTCCGAGGACGACCAGTGGGAGTTGCAGGAGGAGAAGTTCGAGCTGCTGCGCCGGTTGTGGAGCGAGGAGAAGGTCACCTGGTCCGGGCGTTTTCGCAGTCCGCTGCACGAGGTGACGACCCATCCGCGGCCGTTCCCGCGGCCGCGGGGGCGGCCTCCGGTGATCTGGCACGGCAGCGCGACCAGCCGGGCGTCCACGGAGTTGGCGGCGAAGTGGGGCGATCCGCTGTTCACCGCGAACGGCTTCCATCCGATGGCCAAGTACGCCGACCTGATCGAGCACTATCGCGAGCGCTGGGCGGCGTACGGGCGCGACCCGGCGGACGCGGTGGTGGGCTCGGGCGCGGGTGGCTGCTACGTGGCGCCCACGTCGCAGGAGGCGCTGGCGCGGTATCGGCCCTACTACGACGCGTTCGCCGGGTCGGCTGCGGCGCGGCACAATCGCTCGCCGTTCACGTCGCTGGAGGACAACATCGCCAACGGCCCGGCACTGGTGGGCAGTCCGGCGCAGATCGTGGACAAGATCGGGCGCTACCACGCGGCCTACGGGCACCAGGTGCAGGCGATCGGGACGGAGGAGCTCGACCGTGCGGAGCGGCGGGCGGTCCTGGAGTTGTTCGCGGGCGAGGTGGCACCGGTGCTGCGGGCCGCGCTCCCGTCGCGGGTTTGGGAGCAGGTGGCCTGAACTCGTCGCTGGAAGCGGGGGTTGGGGGCGGGCGGGAGCGCGGCGATCTCGGCGGTCGGTGGGTGTCTCCGGCCGGGTCGGCGAGTATCTCGGCCGGGTGGGCGGGGCCCTGCCGGGTCGGGCGGGTGTGGTGGGGTCCGGACGGGTCGGGGGGCGGGTCGGGGGTCGGGCCGGGTCGGGTGTGGACGGCGGCGGGTGTCGAGTCAGGGCGGTCGGGTCCGGGCGGTCACGTCCGGTTGGTCACGTCCGGTTGGTCGGGGCTTCTCCGCCGGAGTCGGTCGGTCGAGTCCGGTTCGGGTCGGTCGGTGGGGTGCGCGGATCGGGGCAAGGCTCTTGCGGGGACGTGTCCGGAGCGCGAATAATCCGAGCCATGGACGGCTGCGTGTGTCACGCGGGCCCCCGCCCGGGACTGCCGAGGGCGCGGGTCCTGATCGCCGTCCATCTCCTGATTCGCCGACACATCGACTTCCTGCGCGTGTGCAGCGCGAGTTGTCGCTCGGTCTGAGTTCCACGCCACCGGTCCGCCCGCATTGGGGTCGGATCGCGCCGTGCCGTGCCGCCTCGACCGTTGCCACACTCATGACCTGCGCGAGGGAGACCCGTATGTCCACAACACCCCCGAAGGCCGCCGGACCGATCGACTTCCGCACCCACGGGCGCTACCGCGTCCGCCACTCCGGGTCCCCGCTGCCGGGCCTGGAGACCATCCGCCCGCCGATGCAGCGCTTCCGCGGCCGGATCGGCGCCGGTTTCCGTGCCGAGGCCAACCGCTACCACCTCTACCTGTGCCTGGCCTGCCCGCGTTCGCTGCGGGTGGCCATCACGCGCGACCTCGCGGGGCTGGGCGAGGTGGTGGGCACGTCGTTGGTGGATCCGGTCCGGGACGGGCGCGGCTGGGCGTTTCGGGACGGGGACGGCCACGGCCTGGACCCCAACGGCGGGTTCGCGTTCCTGCGCGAGGCGTACGAGGCGACCGAGTACCACTACGACGGCCCGGTGAGTGTGCCGGTGTTGTGGGATCGGTGGAGCGGACGCATCGTCAGCAACCATGCGCCGCACATCCTGCGCGACCTGGCGACCGGGTTCGGCACCGGCCACGCGTTGTACCCGGCGGAGCGGGAGGAGGAACTGTGCGCGTTGGACACCCTGTTCGAAGAGGATGTCACCGACGCCGCGCAGCGGGCCGGGCGGGCGTCGGCGGGCCCGCGGCGGGCCGAGGCGATGGGCATCGTCACGGCGACCCTGGCGGTGGCCGAACGGCGGCTCGCGGCCCGGCCGTTCCTTCTCGGTGACACGCTCACTGCGGCGGACGTGCAGTTGTGGACCACGCTCGTGCACCTGGACGCGGTGCACAAGCGGCACTTGGACGCCCAGGACGTGCACCGGCTCGCGGCGCATCCGCATCTGTGGGCGTACGCGCGGCGGTTGAATCGCATCCCGGCGTTCCGCGACAATCTGCGTCTGGACCACATCGCCCGAAACCACCGGAGCCACTGTCGTGGCCCGGCGGCGTCGGGGGTCTCGATCGCGCTCAACGACTGGAGCTGATCCGGCCGGCGCGGCGGTGTGGGGCCGAGAGTGCACGCACGCTCCGGTGTTCGGCGCTCACACCGCCACGTCGGTGCGGTGTGCGCCGGCCGGGCGCGGCGCCGGCAGGTGCAGGTGTTCGCGCAGGGTGGTGCCCTCGTATTCGCTGCGGAAGACGCCGCGTTCCTGGAGGATCGGCACCACCTGGTCGACGAACTCGTCCAGGCCGTTCGGGGTCAGGTGCGGGACCAGGATGAAGCCGTCGCTCGCGCCGTCGCGCACGTGCACCTCCATCCGGTCGGCGACGTGTTCGGCGGTGCCGATGAACGTCTGTCGGGCGGACACCTCCACGACCACCTCGCGCAGGCTCAGGCCGCCCTTGGCCGCCGCGAGTTCGCGCCAGGTGCGGGCCAGTTCCAGCGGGTCTCCGCCGGTGCGGACCCGGCCCCGGGCGATCGAGGTGCCGTCGGTGATCGGGTCGAAGTCCGGGAGCGGGCCGTCCGGGTCCAGGTCGGACAGGTCTCGGCCCCACACCTGTTCGACGAACTGGATCGCGTTCTGTGGGCTGACCTGCTGTCGACGGATCCAGGCGGCCTTTTCCCGGGCCTCCTCGGCGGTCGTGCCGATCACCGCGGTGACCGCGGGCAGGATCCTCAGCTCGTCCGGACTGCGCCCGTGCCGGGCCGCGCGGCCCTTCATGTCCGCGTAGAAGGCCCGCCCGGCGTCGTATTCGGCGTGCCGGGAGAAGATCACGTCCGCGTGCGCGGCGCCGAATTCGCGGCCGTCCTCGGAGTCGCCGGCCTGGATCAGCACCGGCCGCCCCTGCGGGCCGCGCGGCACGGTGAAGCGGCCCTCGATGGCGAAGTGCCGTCCGTGGTAGTCGAATCGACCCGCGTCGGGCGCGGCGAACACGCCCTTCTCGGCGTCTGCTACGTGCGCGTCCGGGGCCCAGCTGTCCCACAGCGTGCGGGCCGCCTCGACGAACTCGATGGCCCGCTCGTAGCGTTCCTCGCGCGGGAGGAAGCCGCCGCGGCGGAAGTTTTCCCCGGTCCAGGCGTCCGGTGAGGTGACCACGTTCCAGGCCGCGCGGCCGGCGCTGAGGTGGTCCAGCGAGGCGATCTTGCGGGCGAGTTCGTACGGCTCGTTGTAGGTGGCGGTGGCGGTTGCGGCCAGTCCGATCCGGTCGGTGACCGCGGACAGCGCGGCCAGCACGGTGAGAGCGTCCGGGCGGCCGGCGACGTCCAATTCGAAGATGCGGCCGTGGTGTTCGCGCAGGCGCTGTCCCTCCGCGAGGAAGAAGAAGTCGAACCTGCCGCGCTCGGCGGTGCGCGCGAGGTGCTCGAAGGAGTCGAAGTCGATCTGGCTGCCCGAGCGTGGATCGCTCCACACGGTGGTGCTGTTGACGCCGGGGAAGTGCGCGGCGAGGTGGATGCGGGTGCGGTGCTGCCCGGGGGCACGGGATGGGGGGCTGCCGGGGTGCGGGCCGCCGGGGTGCGGGCTGCGGGACGGGTTGCCACGTCGGTGGTTGCGGGGCGGCTGGGGGTTGCCGGGTCGGGGCATCGGTGGCCTCTCCTCAGGTCCGGGCGTAGCGGTTGGCGGGCAGCGACAGGCCGAGGTGTCCGCGCAGGGTGTCGGCGGTGTACGCCTCTCGGGCCAGGCCGCGTTCGCGCAGGATCGGCACCAGGTCCTCGACGATCCGGTCGAGGTCGTAGGGCAGTACGCCCGGGATCAGCGTGAAGCCGTCCACCGCGCCGCCGACGTACCAGCCGGCCAGGCGGTCCGCGAGGGCCTCGGGGGTGCCGGTGAAGCCGAGCCCGCCGGGGACGGGCACGTCGGACTGTGCGTCCAGGAAGCTGCGTTCGCGACGCGCGTCCGAGTCGGTGCCGGCCAGGTACACGGTGATCTCGGCGAGTACCCGCAGTTCACCGGGGTCGCGGTCGTTGCCCTCGGCGATGGCGTGCGCGCGCTCGCGCAGTCGGCGGGCCTCGTCCGGCCCGGACGCGTCGACGAAGAGCACGTCGGCGAAGCGGGCGGCGATCTCCAGCGTGTCGGGGCCGTCCACGGTGATCCCGATCACCGGCCGGCCCTGCGGCGGGCGCGGCGTGATGGAGGGGCCGCGGACGTCGAAGTAGGTGCCCTCGAAGTCCACGTAGTGCAGCTTGTTCCGGTCCAGGAACCGGCTCGTGGCCACGTCGCGGATGACCGCGTCGTCTTCCCAGCTGTCCCACAGCCGGCCGACCACGTCCACGAATTCGGCCTGTTCGTCGGTGAGTTCACCGGCGGGGGCGACCGGTTTGCGGCCGAAGTGACGGGCCTCGGCGGCGGTACGGGAGGGCTGCGGCCACCAGCCGGCGCGGCCTCGGCTGACGTGGTCGAGGGTGGCGATCGAGGTGGATACGTGGAACGGCTCGGTGTGGGTGGTGGTCGCGGCCGGGATCAGGCCGATCGAGCCGGTCGCCGGGGCGAGCCGGGCGGCCACCGAGACCGCGTCGAGGCGGCCCGGTATCCGGGCGGACGGTGGGCCGAGCGAGTCGTCGAGTCGGATGAAGTCGAGCAGGCCGCGTTCGGCGGTGCGGGCCAGCTCGACCCAGTAGCGCGGATCGAACAACTGGGCGGGGCGGGCGTGCGGCGAGCGCCACGCGGCGGGGTGGCGGCCGGCGCCGTCGAGCGCGACACCGAGGTGGAGGTGGCCGGTGGTCATGCGAACTCCCTTGTCGTACGGGTGGGTCGGCCCCCGGCCCGGTCGGCGGGCGGGTGCGCCGACCGGCGCGGGTCAGGCGACGGCGGCGAGGCGACGTAGCCGGGCGGAGAACGCGTCGGCGAGTTCCTCCAGCGGCGCGATGCCTTCGGCTTCGATCCCGCCCAGGGCCTTGATGCCGACCTGGGGGTCGATCCCGCTCTGGGCTTTGATCCCGCTCTGGGCCTTGATCCCGCCCTGCGCTTCGATTCCGACCTGGGCATCGATTCCGGCCTGGGCTTCGATCCCGCCTTCGACGGAGACGAACCGCTCGTGGACGAACCAGCCCTGTGCGACGTGGTCGGCGCCGAGCGAGGTGAGCACCGGGCGCAGCGCGTAGTCGAGGGCCAGGACGTGCGCGGGGGTGCCGCCGGTGAGCACCGGCAGGATCTCCTTGCCGCGCAGCGCGAACTGCGGGAGCACGTCCAGGAATGTCTTGAGCACGCCGCTGTAGGCGGCCTTGTACACCGGGCTGGCGATCACCAGGGCGTCGGCCTCGGCGACCCGGGCCAGTGCGGCGCGCAGGTCGGGATCGGCGAAGTCGGCGTGCAGCAGCGCCTGCGCGGGCAGGTCGCGCACGGCGAGGGTGGATACGTCGTGTCCGTCGGCGGCCAACCGGGCGGCAACGTGGCGGGCGACGACGCCGGTGCGGGAGGTCGCGGAGGGGCTGCCCCATACGGTCAGGACGGTTGCCATGGGTTACCTCGGTTCGGGGGTGGCTCGGGTGGTGGTTCTGCGGGTTCTGCGGGTGGTGCGGGTGGTGCTGCGTTCTGCCGGTTCTGCGGATGCGTCGGGTTCTGCTGGGGTTCTTCGCGGGCTCTTCTGGGGTTTCGGCCGGCTCTACTGGGGTTCGTGCGGGATCTATTGGGGTTTCCGTGGGTTCGATTGGGGGTTTCGGTGAAGTGATCAGGGGTTGTTCAAGGGCTGCCTAGGGGTGGTGCCGTCGGTGACGGTCTGGTAGTGCCGAGTGGGCCGATGGCGCCGGTGGGTGGTGTGGTTTGCGTGTAGCGCGGGGTTGCCGGGGTGATCGGCCGCGAACGGAGGCGACTTCGACGGGAGGTCTCCTCCTCGCCGTCGTCGGCTCTCCTCGATCTCCTCGATCTCCTCGGTCCCGTCGATCCCGTCGATCCTTCGATCCCGTCGGCAACTTCATGCCGATGGAGGGCCGCACACGGCGATCGGGCGGTGGTGATCGGGTCGTTCGAGGGGAGCCCGTTCGACGGGAGATCGCTCCCACCGACTTCGCGGTCGGGTGCGGCAGGCAGTCGGCGAACGGTCGGTCCGGGTGCGGTGACGTACCGGGTACGCGTGGCGTGGCCGGCCGGGCTCGGTGGTTCGGCCCCGATCGAGGGAACGCCGACGGCGCGGCCTGGGCCGCGCGCTTGGGTCAGCTACAACAGGCGGCGCTGGTGACGCGGCCGAGGTCGATGTGGAGGCGGGCGGACAGCAGCCAACCGGCGGCGGACATGGCCGCCCCGTCGCTGTGTCGCGCGTGCTGCGCCACCGGGATCCCCTCGCTGGGCCGTGGCGGAGCGCCACGGCGAGATGTTCCGGAACTTAACCCGCCGGGCGGTGCTCGGTCAATTGCGCGAAGACGATCGTGTCGGTTCGACGTTGACAACTCGTCAGGCGGCTCCGTAGCGTCGTCGTCGTGAGCCCCGACCTCTTCCTCGTGTCGTGCCGCCCCATCGACCTGTGTCGTGTGGCCGGCGGGCTGTGTCGTACCCGCGGCTGACCTCGCCGCCGCGCCCCCTGGTTCCGCACGTCGATCCGGTTTTCCGCGTCGGCCCGCGCACCGGGGAATCCCGGACGTCCGTCCGGATCGCGCACCCGGCCTTGTGGCGTAAGGCCCTTTCCACCCGCTGAACCACCATCTCGGCGTATCCGTATCCGTATCCGTATCGGTATCGGTGTCCGCATGCGTTTCGTATCCGGACGCCGGGTGATCGGTTCGCGTTTTCCGCCGTACCCCCATGAGGGGAGAGCCATGCCCGACCATCCGTCCGGCCGCTTCCGCCCCGTCGCCGTCTGCATCGTCGGCGCGGGACCCGGCGGCGCGTCCGTCCTCGAACGCCTCCTGGCCAACGTGCCCGAGTTGCTCGGTGACCGTCCGCTGCACGTACACGTCGTCGACCCCTACCCGCCGGGTGCGGGTCGGGTGTGGCGGCGGGCCCAGTCGTCGCTGCTGTGGGCGAACTCCTCGGCGGCCGACATCACGCTGTTCACCGACGAGGTGTCCACGATCGAGGGGCCGATCCGGCCGGGGCCCTCGCTGGCCGAGTGGGCCGCGGCGCGCGCCGACGAGTTGCGCGAGGGTCGGGGCGACGCCGAACTGGAGCCGTTTGCGGCGGAGTTGGCTGCGTGTGGGCCGACCTCGTTCCCGTCCCGGCCGTTGCTCAGCACCTATCTGGCCTGGTTCTTCCGCACTGCCGTCGAAGGGGCGCCGGCCAACGTGCGGGTGATCGTGCATCAGACGACGGTCGTGGACATCACCGACGGGCCGCGCCGGCAGCGGGTGCAGTTGGCCGGGCGGCGGCCACCGCTCCAGGTGGACGCGGTGATTCTGGCCCAGGGGCACCTGGACGCCGAGCCGACACCGAAGGAACGCGAGCAGATCAGGTTCGCCCGCCGGCACGGGCTCGCGTACATCCCGACCGGGTACACCGCAGACCTGGATCTGGATGTGCTGCGCCCGGGCGAGCCGGTGTTGGTGCGCGGTATCGGGTTGGCGTTCGTCGACCTGATGGTGCGGTTGAGCCACGGCCGCGGTGGCACGTTCGAGCGGGACGCGGCGGGGGTGCTGCGCTATCGGGCCTCCGGGCGCGAGCCGCTGCTGCTGGCGGCCTCGCGCCGCGGGGTGCCCTACCGCTCCAAGACGGGGTACCCGTGGTCGGGGGAACGGCCGCCGCTGCCAAGGCACTTCACGGTCGAGGCGGCGCGTGCGGCGGCGGATGTCTGGCCGTTGATCGGCAAGGAGTTGGCCGGTGCCCACTATCACCGGCTGTTCACCGCGCACCGCGAGCGCACCACGATGGAATGGGCCGAGTTCGACGCGGAGTTCACGGAGGCGGCCGATCCGAGTGAGTTGGTCGCACGCGCGGTGCCGGATCCGGCCGACCGGTTCGATCGGGCGCTGTTGGACCGGCCGGTGCAGGGGCGGCCGTTCGCCGACCAGGACGCGCTCCAGGAGTGGATGCACGCCCACATCGAGGCCGACCTGACTCGCCGGCACGATCCCGCGTACAGCCAGGATCTGGCGGTGATACACGCGCTGTTGAGCGTGTACGGGGTGGTGCTTCGGCTTCAGGACGCGGGTGATCCGGTTCCGGACCCGGCCCGGCTGTTGGGCTTCTTCAGCTACCTGGCCAGTGGGCCGCCGGGGCCGCGCCTGGAGGAGTTGCTCGCGTTGGCGCGGGCCGGGGTGATCCGTTTCCTCGGTGAGGACGTCGAGATAGTCGGCGACGACGACACGGGCGACTGGCGGGCGAGCAGTCCGAGTCTGCCGGGCGTACGGGTGCGTGCCCGCGCGCTGGTGGAGGCCCGGCTGCCCGATCCGTCGCTGGAGCGCACCCGGGACGCGCTGTTGCGTCGGCTGGCCGCGCGCGGCGAGGCGGGCACGGATTCGGCGGGACGGCTGAACTCGCGTCCGGGCGACCGTCGGGTGCTGGACGTGCACGGCGCAGCGCATCCGAGCCGGTTCGCGGTCGGTCACGGTGTGGCGGGCGGCGCCGGGAGCGCGGGGTTCTCCCGGCCCCGCTTCGACGCGCCCGCGTTCCGGGTCAACGATGCGTTGGTTCGGGGCGTGTTGGATCATCTGCGGGACATGGCGCCCGCTGCCGATCGTGCTCTCGATCGGCTGGAACTTGTGACAGGAGCCACCCGGTGACCACTCAGCTCGGCTACGCGAGCCCCGTCGACGTCGACACGTACGGTCCGTATGCCGTCACCGATCCGCAGTACCCGTTCACCGGTCTGATCGGTGACCCCGAATTCCCGGAGGAGGCCGGGCGATACCACCTGTATCTGTCGCACGGCTGCCCGTGGGCGCACATCACGGCGATCGTGCGACATGCGCGCGGTCTCACCGAAATCGTCGGCGCCTCGTATGTGGACGAGGAACGCGACGCCCGGGGCTGGGCGTTCCGGGAGCGATTCGGCCCGGACCCGGTGAACGGGTTCACCCTGCTGCGGGAGGCGTACGAGGCGACGGAAGCGGGGTACGCGGGGCACATTTCGGTGCCGACCCTGTGGGATCGGTCCGGCGGTCGCATCGTGTCGAACGCGTTCGACGCCATCGCGAACAACCTGGCCACGAGCTTTGCCGAAGCGGTCGGCGAGCACGCACCGGACCTGTATCCCGAGGACCTGCGCGAGGCGATCGACATCACCGACACGGACTTCGCGACCGCCGCGCGCAAGGGCGGCCTGTGGACGTCGGAGGAGGGCGAGACGATCAATACGCTGGAGCGCTCGGATGCGCATCTGGCCGACAAGCGCTACCTGTTCGGGGATCGGCTGACCATCTCGGACATCCGGTTCTGGGTGAAGCTGCTGCGTTTCCCGCAGACCTACCGGGCCGCGATCACCCAGGACGGTCGCACCCTGGTGGACTACCCCAACCTGTGGGCGTACGCGCGAGACCTGTACTCGCGGCCGGAGTTCCGCGAGACCACCGATCTCGCGGTGCAGGCGGAGAACCGGCTGCGTCGGTTCCCCGAGTCGCCGGCCTCCCCGACCGCAGAGCAGTGGGCGGCGCCGCAGGACCGGGCGGCGCTCGGCTGATCCTCGGCCCGCCGATCCGACGCGGGGTCGGGTCGGCGTCGGTCCTGCGGGATGCGCCGCACGTTGGGACGCGTGTGCGCGCCGGGGATCCCGAGGTGCGGGACCGGATCTGGGGGTGCGCCGCCGGGCGGAGGGAGCCCGCGGCGCATCCCCGCGGGGGGCAGGGACGTACCGCCGAACACGAGCGGATGGATGGACCGACCGGGCTTTCCGGCCCGGCTTGGTGGAGTGGCCGAGAGGCGAGGCAGCGGTCCGCAAAACCGTGTACGCGGGTTCGAATCCCGCCTCCACCTCGAGGGGGGAAGTAACGCGGACCGCCGGTCGCGTCGTGCGGGGCAGGCAACGCCTCGCGGAAGCGGCCGGCGGGACGCGGCAGGACAGGGTGGAGTGGCCGAGAGGCGAGGCAACGGCCTGCAAAGCCGTTCACGCGGGTTCGAATCCCGTCTCCACCTCGAAGGGGGAAGTAACGCGGACCGCCGGTCGCGTCGTGCGGGGCAGGCAACGCCTCGCGGAAGCGGCCGGCGGGACGCGGCAGGACAGGGTGGAGTGGCCGAGAGGCGAGGCAACGGCCTGCAAAGCCGTTCACGCGGGTTCGAATCCCGTCTCCACCTCGAAGGGGGATGCGCAGCGCGAACCGTCGCCTGGCGGCTCGGAGTTCCCGACTCCGAGTCGATCGGCGGGCGGGATGCGGATGGTGGGATGCGATGGAGTGGCCGAGAGGCGAGGCAGCGGTCCGCAAAACCGTGTACGCGGGTTCGAATCCCGCCTCCATCTCCGAGTTGGTGCGGGGCGGGGTGGGCGCGTACGGCGATGCCGGCCGTACGCGCCCACCCGCTGGGGCGCTTGCGCGTGGGCGCGGGCGCGGGATACGTGGGCGCGAGATGCGTGGGCGCGGAGATACGTGGGCGCGGGATGCGTGGGCGCCGGGGAAAAGATTCGGGCGCCGGGTGAGCCTTGGCCCCCTTCGGGCCGCCCAAAGGATGGACGCCGTTCACCCGTAGTCCCGAGAATGTCCCGAACCTGTCCCTTTCGCTTTTCGGAGGCCCTGGGTGACATTCCGTCAGCAATCGTCTCGACGACGATCCGTGCCGAGTACGCGGCGGCGACGGATCGGTGTCGTGGCCACGACCGTGGCCGGCGCCCTCGCCGGCGGCGCGCTCGTCATCGCACCCTCCCGCCGTTGCGGCGCCCGCCGTGGACGTGTTGCTCGCCGAGGTGTACGGCGGCGGCGGCAACAGCGGCGCGAGCCTGACCAACGACTTCATCGAGTTGGCGAACAAGGGTTCGGCCGCCGTCGCGGTCGACGGTTGGAGCGTGCAGTACCTCCCGGCCGCACCCAAGCCGACCTCGGCCTGGCAGGTCACCGCGCTGACCGGCGCAGTGGCGCCCGGCGGCCGGTACCTCATCGGCGAGGCCAAGGGCGCCGGCGGCACCCTCGCGCTGCCCGCACCGGACGCGCAGGGTGCGATCAACATGTCCGGCACCGGCGGCACCGTCGCACTGGTCCGCGGCACCACGCCGCTCACGTGCCTGACTGCGGCGGACTGCCTGGCCGACGGCCGAGTCGTGGACGTCGCGGGTTACGGCGACGCGGTGGTCCGCGAGGGCAGCCCGGCGTCCGGCGCGTCGAACTCGGCCTCGGTGGCCCGGCCTTCGTCGCTCGCGGACACCGACGACAACGCAGCGGACTTCGCGGCGGGCGCGCCGACGCCGCTCAACGCGCGTGGACAGGGTCCGACCGACCCGGGTCCGGGCGAGCCGGAGCCGACCAACGCGCGCATCCACGAAATCCAGGGCACCACTCGGATATCACCGAAGAACGGCACCCGGGTGACCGGCGTGCCGGGCGTGGTGACCGGTGTGCGCAGCTTCGGCAGCGCCCGCGGCTTCTGGTTCCAGGACAACCGTCCGGACGATGATCCCCGCACGTCCGAGGGGCTGTTCGTGTTCACCGGCACGGTCACCCCACAGGTCGTGGTCGGCGACGCGGTCAAGGTGACCGGCAAGGTCGAGGAGTTCTACCCGGGCGGCGAGACCATCGGCGGGCAGTCGCTGACCCAGGTCACCGGCGCCACGTGGGTGATCGACGCATCCGGCCAGGCGTTGCCAGCACCGGTGTTGCTCGACGCGGCGACCCTGCCGGACGCGTACGCACCCACCGGGACGCCGTCGATCGAGGCGCTCGCGCTGGAGCCGACGAAGTATGCGCTGGACCTGTACGAGTCGCTCGAAGGCCAGTTGACGCGCGTAGGCGCATCGCGCGTGGTCGGCCCGAGCACCTCGCACGGCGAGTTGTGGGTCACCTTGGAGCCGACGCAGAACCCGACCGCGCAGGGCGGCACGCTGTACAGCGGGTACGACGCGCAAAACGGCGGCCGGCTCAAGGTCGCCTCGCTGATCCCGTTCTCCCAGGAGCCGTTCCCGCAGGCGAACGTCGGCGACACGCTCACCGGCGAGACCGTCGGCCCGCTCACGTACGACCAGTTCGGCGGGTACGCGCTGGCCGCGACCACGCTGGGCAAGGTGGCCAAGGGCTCGCTGACCCCGGAGACGACGCGGGACCAGAAGAACAGCGAACTCGCGGTCGCCACGTACAACGTGGAGAACCTCTCCCCCAAGGACACCCAGGCCAAGTTCGACCGGCTCGCGAAGGGCATCGTCACCAGCCTGTCCACGCCGGACGTGGTGGCCCTGGAGGAGATCCAGGACAACAGCGGACCGACCAACGACGGTGTGGTCGCGGCCGATCAGACGCTGGACAAGCTGGTCGCGGCGATCAAGGCAGCCGGTGGACCGGCCTATTCGTGGCGCTCGATCGAGCCGGTCGACGGCAAGGACGGCGGTCAGCCGGGCGGCAATATCCGTAACGCGTTCCTGTTCGACGCTACGCGCGTCGAGTTCGTGGACCGTCCCGGCGGCGGTTCCACCAGCGCGGTGGGTGTCCGCAAGGACTGGCTGGGGCGTACCCAACTGACCCAGTCCCCGGGCCGGGTCTCCCCCGCGGATCCGGCGTGGGAGAACAGCCGCAAGCCGCTCGCGGCGGAGTTCCGCTTCCGCGGCAAGACGGTGTTCGTGATCGCGAACCACTTCGCCTCCAAGGGCGGCGACCAGGCACTGGACAGCCGATTCCAGCCGCCGACGCGTGGTTCGGAGGTGCAGCGGGTGGCGCAGGCGAAGGTGCTGCGCGCTTTCGTGGACGAACTGCTGAAGTCCGACCCGAGGGCGAACCTGGTGGTGCTCGGCGACCTGAACGACTTCGCGTTCTCGCCGACGCTCAAGACGCTTACCGACGGCGGGGCGCTGCGCACGATGGTCGACACGCTGCCCGCGAACGAGCGTTGGGGGTACGTGTTCAACGGCAACAGCCAGATGCTCGACCACATCCTGACCAGCCCGCGGATCAGCCGTTTCGAGTACGACATCGTGCACGTGAACGCGGCCTTCGCGGACCAGGCGAGCGATCACGATCCGCAGGTGCTGCGCGTGCATCCGAGTACGGGCAACGACTTCCTGGATCTGCTGGAGCGGCTGTGGGAGGAGTTGATCGAGCGGGCCTGAGGGGGAACCTCGATCTTGGCCTTGACTTCGGTCATGGCTTGACTTCGGTCTCGGCTCGGACTCGGTTTTGACGTAGCGTCACTTCGCGCCCGGCATCGGATTCGGTGTCGGGCGCGAAGGTCGTCGGGCAGTTTGGGTGGGGTCGGGCAGGTCGGACGGGCGGGTCAGGGCGGTCGGGTCGGTCGGGGCGGGCAGGTCGGTCGGATCGATCGGGTCGGTCGGGGCGGTCGGGTGCGTCGGGGCGGTCGGGGCGGTCGGGACGGTTCTTCGCTGCGAACTACCCTTTAGTGGTGGGTGGTTCGGCCTGAGCCAGAGCCCGTGCGGCGGCCTCGGCGAGGGCGCAGGCGTCGGCGACGCAGTCGTAGTCGACGTGTTCGGGCAGGTCGGTGTGCAGGTGGTAGTGCGGGATCAGCTTCTGGGCGTCGATCGAGACCAGGGTCGCCGTCGGGTAGCCGTGCCGGTTGGGCACCACGCCGTCGGTGGAGCTGCGTGAGCGCAGTCCGGTCAGTACCGCGATGTCGTTGCGGGTGGCGCATTCGGAGAGCAGGTTGTTGAACGGAACGTCGTAGGGCTCCATGCGCAGCGGTCCCTCTGCCTCCAACAGGACCAAATTGCCGGATCCGACCGTGTCCACGTTGAGGAACCACGTGCGTTCGCGGTCGAGTTCGGGAAAGTGGCGGCGGGCGAAGCCCCGAATGCCCTCCTGGAGCGCCTCCTCGGCGCCGGCCGATACGAGCAACACCCGTACGCCGTCCACGGGTTCGTCGCGCAGGGTGGCGGCGAGCGCGACCAGCACGGCGACCCCGGACAGGTTGTCGTTGGCGCCCGGGACCGCGCGGCTGCGACCGATCTGGGTGAACGCGGCCGTACTCGCCGCGGCGAGGCCGACCCCGGCGCGGCGCACGCCCTTGGACCCGGTGGCCGCGCCGAGTGCGATCAGGGCGGGGCCGGCGACCACCGGCCACCACAGCGGCGGGTTCTCGCTCGCCTTGTCCAGCAGATGCGGGTAGCGGGTGGCCACCCAGCGCGCGGCCCGCTCGTCGAATACCGCTCCCGTGGGCGCCGCGTCGTGATGCGCCGTCACCACGAGGGTGCGCGCCGCGTCCGGGTCGCCGACGGAGGCGACCACGTTGTACGCGCTGCGCCGCCGACCGCCGAGCGCGCGGCGGGCGTACTGGCCGCGATAGGAGATGTCGTCGGCGATGCCGAGGGTGGTGGCGGCGGCAACGAGCGTTGCCGCGACCCGCGAACGCTTGGCGAGCAGGCCGGCCACCGTCGCGATCGCGGTGAGCGTACCGATCGGGCGGGCGTACGAGGCGTACGCCGGCTCCTCCTCGACCACGGCGTCCTTGGCCCCGAGTTCGCGCAACATCTCCGTGATCCGCTGCGCCGCCTCGCGCTCACCGGCCGAGGTGGGCAGCCGCTCGATCCGGGCCAACGGCTCGATCACGGCCCGCAGTTCGGCCTCGGACGGTCGGCGCGACCGCTTCGCACGGCCGCTCCCCCGATGCGCGTCATCGTGTGCGTCGTCGTGTGCGTCGTGTCCCCCGCGACTCGTCATCTCGCCACGATGCCACGCCCACCGGCACTGTGTCCGCCCTGCCGAGCACGTTTGTCACCGGCGAGTCGGGTCGGGGTGTCGGGCTTGAGTGGTGGGCTGGAGTGACGGGCTCGTGGCGGTGGGCCTGGGTGGTGGGGTCGGGGTGCGTTGGGCTCGTGGCGGTGGGCCGGGGGCGCGGTCGGGCTGCGCTGGCTTCGGGGCGCGTTGGGCTTGGCGCGTCGTGGGTTGGAGCCACGGTCGGCCCGGGGCACGGTCTGCTCGGGGCGCGCGGGGTCGGGGCGCGCTGGGCTCGGCGCGTGGCGGGCTGGGGCCGGGCGCAGCCTCTACGCCTGTCTTCAATCCGCGTCGGGCTCCGCGGTGTCCGGTGTCGTGCATCGGCGTACCGGGGGAACACCCGCATCGTGGTTCTATTCGGGTGGTTCACCCGGGACGGCGAGGTGCAGTGCCGGGCGTCGCGGTACTCGGCGCGGGATTGAAGAAATGCCTAGCAGCGCTCGGGCGCGTCGACCGTCCCCGGCAGGTCCGTGGCTTCGTCGATCACCGCGACCGGGGTCGCGTTCCTGCGCGTGGCCAGTACCGCGCCGCCCAGGATCAGCACGAACGAGGCCCCGATCGCGAGCGTGAAGTTCTCGTCCAGGATCAACACCCCCGCCGCCACCGCGACCGCCGGGTTGACGTACGTGATCACCGTCGCCCGCGCCGCACCCACCTCGCGCACCAATTCGAAGAAGATCACCATCGCGATCGCGGTGCACACCAGTGCCAGTACGCCCATCGCGCCGAGCGCCTTCCCGCCCGGCACGTGCGAAGGCCACTGCACGGCGGCCAGCGGTATGTACACCAGCGCGGTGAAGCCCAGGCACACCACCGTCATCGGCAGACTCGGCACGTCCTTGAGCCTGCGCTCCGCCACCAGCGCCGCCCCCGCGTAGCACAGGGCTGTCGCGAGCACCTCGAGCGCCGCCCACGGATCGCCGCCGCCGAGCGTGGGCCCGGCCAGTACCGCAACCCCGCCGAACCCGATCGCGAGCCCGGCCCAGCGCACCGCACCCATGCGCTCGGTACCACCGGTCAGGTACACCAGCACCGCCCCGAAGATCGGCACCGATGCGATCAACAGCCCCGTCGTCGAACTCGACAACCGCCGCTCGGCGTCCGAGAGCATCCACCACGGCCCGACGAACTCGGTCACCGCGAACACCAGCAGCGGCCATTTGTACGGCCCCAGCCCGCGCAGGCCCGCGCCCCGCAACGCGAACGGCAACAGCAGCAGGGCCCCGAGTCCGGTACGCACGAACACCAGCACGCCCGGCGAAACCTCGTCCACCGCGACCTTGATCAGCAGGTACGGGATCCCCCAGATCACACACATGCACGCGAACAACAACGCCCCACGACGACTCACGGCCGTGTCCCCTCAATCTCTTGATCGAAGAGGATGATCAACCACGCGAGGCCGATCGGTCTAGAACGTTGTTGCGCAGCACGCTGCTGCGGTAGCCGGCGGGGGTCACCCCCAGCACCCGGCGAAACCATCGCCCCAGATGCGCCTGATCCGCGAACCCGACCGCGAGCGCCGCCTCGGCCGGCGTCATCCCCGCGGCGAGCAGCACCTTGGCGCGGGCGACCCGGTACTGGGCGAGCCAGGCGTACGGGGGCAGCCCGACCGCGTCGCGGAACGCGCGCAGGGTCTGGTAGCGGGACAGCCCGATCCCGGCCGACAACTCGCTCAGCGAGGGCGGGCTCACGAGTTGGTCGGCGAGCCGTTCGCGCACCGCGCGGGCCACCCGGGCGGCGTCCGGCGAAGCGTGCCGATCGGCCCTGGCCCGTACCGCGTACCGCCCGACGAGCGCCCGCAGCACCTCCACGACCCGGGACTCGCCCTCGAACGCGTCGCCGCCGGCGGTCAGGTGCACGTGTACGGCGACCATCTCGGCGGCAAGCCCCGGGTCGGCCACAAGCAGCGACGGGAAGTGCGGGGCGGGGCCGGGCAGGTCCTCGCCGACCAGGGCGGCGGAGGGGTAGAAGACCCGGTAGGCGTACCCCTCGGGGATACCGGGCCCGCCGGTGTGCGTCTCGCCCGGCTCGGCGACCACGATGGTCCCGGGTCCGGACCGATGCACCGCGCCGCGGTAACCGATCTGCTCGACCCCCTCGACGCACACCCCGATCGCGTACTCCTCGTGCGCGTGCGGCGCATACCGATGCCGCCGAAATCGCGCGGTCATCAGATCGAGGGGCGTGTCCTCGACCCCATACACGCGCGTCCACACAGCGGACTCGCCACGCCCACCATCGGGCCGCGGCCGCACGTCGGCGCGGGGGGCTCGTGTGGCATGCGGGGCGTCGGGGGTGGTTGGTGGGGTTGGTGCGGTTGACGCGATTCGTGGGGTTAGTGGGGTTGGTCGAGTGCGTGTGGTTGACGGGGTGGGCGCACGGAGGCTGCGGGGGGCGGCGGGTCCCGCGGGATCGGCAGGGCCAGCGGGATCGGCAGGGCTGCCGGGGCTGCCGGGGCTGCCGGGGCTGCCGGGGCTGCCGGGGCTGCCGGGGCTGCCGGGGCTGCCGGGGCTGCCGGGGCTGCCGGGGCTGCCGGGGCTGCCGGGGCTGCCGGGGCTGCCGGGGCCATCCAACCCGCCACGCCCACTCGTCCCACTCAACCCACCTGAACCACTTGTGGCAGCTGCGCTACCTGCGCCACCCGTACCACCCGTGCCACCCGCCGCGCCCGTGCCACGCAACGCGCCGGTGCCACCCAACGCACCCACCGCGCCCGCGCCACCCGGCGCTATCTCACCACTCATGTCGATGCGCTCTCAAATAACCATGCACCGGCCGCCCCGGCACGATCGGCTCGAACCACTCCTCCGGCCCGGGGTCCGACAACCGCAACTCCACCGACTCCGGATCGTCCGACGCCGCATCGCTGAACGTCACGAACGCGGCCTCGACATCGTCGTCGTACAACCCGTGCCGCTCCAACAGCGATGCCGCCTGATCCACCAACAACCGCAAGGCCATCTCCTCCGCAAAGCACGCGGGCGGCGCCCACTCGTTCCCACCGAGCCGCCCGGTGACCGTGACGGCAGCCACCACGAACCGCCGGACGAACCCCTCCTCCAGAATCGGCAACGCATCCAACACGAAAAACGAGGCCCCGTCCGCCTCACGAAGATTCACCAGATCCGTGAACAGCAGATCCACGAGCACCCCCACCGAGCTCGCCACGGCCCCCGCCGCCAGCCTCGCCTTCTCCTCGGGTACGTCCGGCTGCGCGGTGTCCGGCTCACACCCGAACGCATCCAGCCCGAACGCCCGCACCCCCGCGGCCTGCCGCTCGATCCGCAACCGCTCCTCGGGCATCGGCCGCCGCGCCCGCAACGCCGGATCCCCCGCCGGAGCGTCCGGCCCGTCCGCCGCCAGCAAACTCTCGTACACCAACTCCTCATGCAACTGCACCTCGCTGCGCACCACCCGCCAATCCGCGAGCAACACGCTGGCCTCCAGCACCGCCAGCACCATCTGCCGCGCCGTCCGCTCGGCCGCCTCCAACGTCGGCGCGTCCACCGACATCAACACCGCAGCCCCATCCGACCGAGGCGTGACCCGATAGTCCACCAGGTCCACCCCGACCCCATCCGCCTCCTCGAACCCCTCCACGGACTCGAGCCCATCACTCAGCAACGCCCCGACCCCGAGCCGCTGGAGTTCATCCAGATCGGGATAGGTCTCGAGCGGCACGACATCGACATTCACCGGATAAGCCACCCCAAGATCTTCCCGGACCCACCCCCCCTCCCCACGCCCGACACCACCGAACAACCACGTGGCGGACCACCCCCCAAAGTGCGATATGGTTTCGGTGTTCGGCCAGCCGAACACCGGGACGTGGCGCAGCTTGGTAGCGCACTTGACTGGGGGTCAAGGGGTCGCAGGTTCAAATCCTGTCGTCCCGACGGTGTTCAAGAGGCGCTGACAGGGGCAAAAGCCCAGGTCAGCGCCTCTTGCTCGTTCAGACCACCTATCGGTTGGACGAGGCGTCCAAGATCGTCTGTGGACCATTTGTGGACCACGCCGGGTTCAAATGCACCTGAAGCGCCTCCGACGCGCTGGTCACCAACCGCAGTTCGGGGTGCAAATACCGCTGCCTCGTCGCGAGCGATCCGCGCCCGGCGATCTTCCGCAGTACGTGTATACGGGGACGCCCGCGTCGGCCATCCATGTCAGTCCGGTGTGCCGCGGCCCGTGCCGGAGCAGGAACTCGTAGCCCTGCGCGGCGACTACCTCGTCCCAGTGAGTCGCGTCCCGCAGGATCGCCGTCGTGATCCGCCCTCCGCGCGGCCCGGTGAACAACCGCGTCATCGGGTCGGGGTCAGGGCCGGCGAGCGCGATGCGGCGGAGCACGATCGGTCGGACCAGTGGAATGATCGGCACCCAGCGGCGACGCTTGCCCTTGGTCCCCTTGTCCACCAGCCCACCGGGCGAGGGAGTGGTCTGCCGGCACAGGTCCCACATCCACGTCGTGGTGTCGATGTCCTTGATCCGCACGCCGGACAACTCACCGATGCGCGCCGCGGTGCACCCGGCGAACCGCACCACGTCGCCCCACCCCGTGCGAGCGGGCGACCAAAGCCTTCGCCGGCCCATCGAGCGCCGCTCACTCGCACAGCGCAACCGCGCGGGGGTTGTCGAACTCGTCCTCGGCCGTGCGGTAGGAATGCTGCCGGCCGGTGACCCGGGCCGGATTCATCTCGATCAGCCCGTCCCGCTGGGCATGTTGCATCACACGCATCGAGGATCGCGATCGTGTTCTTGACGGTCGACAGCCCCGCCCCGTCCTCAGGAAGCGTTGCCTACGGCGCACGACCGGGACAACGTTCTCCGCAAGTCGTGGATAGCCCTCGAGAACAGGCCAACGTCATCCGGACGCTGGGGCGTTGCACTGCCGGCCTCGGTACTCCCCACCATCTCATCCTTCAGGACGGGCCGGTGCGTGGGGCCGAGCCGGGTGGGGGCGAGCCGGGGCGGGCAGGCTACACGTCGTTTCGCGAATGTATGTACCTGCTTCTTCCAGCAGGCCCTCGATCCCGACCATGAGGATCCGGACGTTGTGTATGTGAATCCTCATCACTCCGTCGAAATGACTGCGAATTCTTGCAGAAAGTCCAATTTCATCCCAATCGAAATAAAGGGATTATTTATAGTTTATCGGTCATACTTCCACGACTCTATTCCGAGACGTGGGACTCAACTGGTACCGTCTGGTTGTACTCGCACGATCACACATGGTAATTGCCATGGGGGTCAGACGTCGATATGGACGGACGGCGACGATGCAGATATCACTTCGATGTCGACCGAGAATCCGAAGTGTTCACTGCATACGGCAAAGAACTGCTCTAGGCCGGACCCGCCCGGTACAGCCGAGCGCAGATCTCGTACGAGAGCCGAGGCAGGCGCTTCCATCGGTACGCCGAACATTGGGTCGCATGACAACTCGATCGACCCATTTCTGGCGTAAGTAAACCACTGCATCGAGTCCCAATAGAACCCCAAGGCATCTCCATTGCGGGAAATTTCGGACATGAAAGGCTCCCTGCTCGGCTTCGCCGACAGGGCCGTCATAAAATAGGTCCAATCCCCGATCCGACCTGCCCGCAGCAGTGTCAAACCTTCTTCATAGAGATCTGCATCCATGGCCATGGCCTCACTGCGCGTCGTCATGAACGGTTCTCGCCCGGACATATTCGCAGCGTGGATCACCTCACGTGGCGTGACGCCCCTGGCGTATCCGAAGAAGCCGCATAAATACGAGTAATCGCGAATCCAGGCCCATGCGGACCATTCCATTCCCGTCCTTCCTCGTGAGCATCTCGGCGAGCCAATCCTACCGATCGCTGAACGCGCACGCGATCCCCATCCACGACGTTCGCGCATCCAGCGCCTCGCCGAGATGAAACGGCGAACCGCGTCGTTCCCAGAAAGGAGTACCGCGCGGTGCGAATAAGGAACCGGCCGAGGGCACGTTCCCTGGGCCTGGCTGTTTCGCTGGTCGTACTGATGAGCCCTACCCTCTTCCCGACGACCGCAAGCGCCGAAGGAGTCCGCCCTTCTCCCCCTCCCGCATCATCGGCCGCTGCGACGGATACGCATGCGAACAATCGCGAAGCGCCATCGACCAACACCCGGACCGCGCTGCCCGATTCGATCCGGCCCTGAAGGGTCTCACCCTCAGCATCGAGTCGGCCTGCTCGCCCGCATGTACCGCGAAGGACACGTGGAATTACCAGACGGCATTCCAAGATGCCGTTCTGATCTATGACGGAACGATGACGTGGACCGGCACGGACAGGAATACCATTTTCCCCACCTGGAAAATGCACGCGATCCTGCCCGGCACGCCCACCATCCCAGGAAACAACGGATGGGGCGGAGGCGCGCTCCAGACAGTCAGATGCGACGACACGACCATCAGGAACTCTTCCGGTTGTGTATGTGCCCAATACACCCCCACATTGGATCTGACCGATCCGAAGTTCGGCTCCTCCGCAGCCATGATTCGCTTCTATCAGGGACACACCATCGACCGATGGGGCCTGAAAACGCGCAAACGGCTCTGGAAAGCCTCTGACTCGAAGCCCGGAAAAGCCGTCGAACCTGCGGACAAGGATTGGGACGAAGTCAGTCGCAAGATCGTTTGCGATAGCCGCCCTCCAACATCCCCGCCCCCGCCGTGTCGCGCTCCGCACTCTCCGGCCGAACCCGCGTCCGATGCAGATGATGCACCATCACCACCCCTGTCCCTACGCATCGTTCCTTGCATCGGCCAGTTATCGATGCCTGTTTCCGAAGCGCACGCGCTCCGCTCCCTCGATTCGGTCGATCGCTTACGCCATCGACCGACGCGAGCTTCATGAGCCACATGGGCTCTTCGCGATGTACTCCAGCGAGCCACCTTCGGGGAAGGAGGCATCGCATCACGCCGGCAACTCCCCCGCACGGCGTATCCACCAGGGGCGCAGCCCACCGGCGCGGAGGGTAGCCCGCTCTTCCTCGGGGTGACCGTCGTAACTGCGTTGGCCTGTCGGGCCTTTCACACGCCCGGCGCCTCCGTCGCGACGCCGTCGTCGACATGAGTGAGCCCGGTGGGAAGAACGGGCGGCTCCAGCCCCCGCTCGCGCACCCGCACCCGCACCCGCACCCGCAGATCGCGCAACGCCAACGTGTCCTCGAACGCAAGCCGCTCGTACTGCGCCGCAACGTGCCCCAACCGCTCGTGCTCGGCCGGATCGAGATTGACGGTCGCCAACCGACGCCGATCCTGCGCCAACCGCCCGGACGCCAACGCCGCCTCGACCGCGACTACATGGCGCCGAAAGACCTCGAGCCGCGCACGCGGCGAGTCCCCAACAAGGCGTACTCATCCCGCTGCAACCGCCGCTACCTGCGACGACGCCAGACCAAGCACACCACCCCGAGCCGAAGAGCCGGCTGGCCAACCGCCAACGAAGGGGCAGCAAGGGCGGCCTATCTAGCCGCCGGTCGTGCCGTCGAGCATCTCACGCAGGATGTCCAGGTGGCCGTTGTGGCGGGCCGTCTCCTCGGTGAGGTGGAGGAGGATCCAGCGCAGGTCGACACGGAGACCGTCGCGGACGGCTCCCTCGGCCCGGGTGTCCAGGCTGTTCCCGGCGACCAGTTCGCGGTAGCGGGCGCTCTGTTCGGCGTATTCGTCGAGCAACTGCGTGAGCGGGAAGTCGACGGCGATACGCATCTCGCGGTCGGGGTCCTCGTCGGTCCAGGGGCCCCGGTCCTCCTCGCCGAGGAAGACCACCTGGAACCAGTGGTACTCGACCCAGCGGAGGTGGTTGATCAATCCGTTCACGGTCATCAGCGGTGAGCCCGGCAGGAGCGCCTTGCGGGCGTTCTCCGCGGAGATGCCATCGCACTTGGCGCGGGCGGTGGCACGTGCGTAGTCGAGAAATGTGGTGAGCTGCGTGCGCTCGTCCCACGCGGGCGGCGTGTCGTCGATTCTGGTCATCGCGCGAAGCGTCCCCGATCACCGCGACCGATGTCGAGGTATTTAACGGCGGACCCCACCTGCTCCCGCCGGACAGGCCCCAGCCCAGCCACGCGGGGCATGGACTCCACGGTGTCTGCGAGAAGGGGGCAGCGGAGGGGATCGGCCTCCGCACGGCACAGGTGGATCAGGTGGGCCACCGGGTCGATCTCCCCAGGCGTGGCGGGCAGGAATCGCGGTGGGTGGGCGGGCGGTTGCGGGGTGAGTCCGGTGTCCGAGGCGATGATCGGGCGCCCGATGGAGCGGCTGAGCGCCCGGGAGGCCAGGTTCGGTACCCCCGCCGGGGCGGTCCGGGTGAGGCCTGGCCCGGCGATTTGGCGTCGTGCCGCAAGTTCGCGCCGACCGCCGCGCGCAGTCGCGGTGCGGTGGCCAGGTCCAGCTCGCCGGCCACGGCCACCTCGCACTCGCTTTCGTGCGCCCGCACGTGGACGTGGTGTACATCGACGCCCCCGGAAGGGCTGGGTAAGGTTTCGGCGTCCCCAGCATGACCCTGCGGTGCCCCATCGGCGATCAACGGCCCGGTCGGAACCGGCCCGGGTCCGCTCCTCGCGCGCCGGCATGCGGACTATCGCAGGTGCCGCCGGCAGGGGGCTCCACGCCCCGGACGTCGCCACGCCGTACCGGCTGGGACAACGCCGGGTCTCGCTTGTGCGGGTCCCTGATGGGATCCGCCGGGACGGGCCGTCCCCGCCGGAGTCACCCGTGCCGAGAGCGGGCGTTGTGCCGATGGCACGCCGGTGTTCGGGCGGCGTGGGTCCGTTCGAGACCACGCATCACAGCGTCTCACGGGTGGAGTCCCATCTCATGAGCGGTGTTCTCGCGACGCCGTGTCCTCAGTTCGAGGGACGTCGAGCGTCGTTGCATCTGTCATCCGTGGTCTCGCGTTGGGGCAGGCGCTCCGAAGTACGCGTGTTGCACTCGGGGGTCCGCGGTCAGTTCCGCGGCCGTGCCCGACAGCGCCACCCGGCCACGATCGAGGACCCAGCCGTGGTCGGCGTGTGCGAGGGCTACCCTGGCCTGTTGCTCGACCAGGAGTACGGTCATGCCCTGTTCGCGGTTCAGTCGGGAGAGGTAGTGGAACATCTCCGCGGCGCGAAGCGGGTCGAGTCCAAGGCTTGGCTCGTCGAGCATGAGAAGTCGGGGTCGTCCCATCAACGCCCTTGCAACGGCGAGGGCTTGGGCTTCACCACCGGAGAGGGAGCCCGCAGGCTGGGTGCGTCGTTCCCCGAGCCGCGGAAAGAGACTGTACATCTCGTGGAGTGAGGTGCGCACTGCCGGTTTGTCGCGTCGGTGTCCGAACGCCCCGAGGAGAAGGTTCTCCTCGACGGTGTGTTCCGACAGTATGCGTCGCCCCTCGGGGACGTGCCCGATGCCGCGTTTGGTACGCAGCGCTGCCCCGGTCCTGGTGATGTCGATGCCGTCGAGTTCGATGCGGCCCGACGACGGCCGTACGAGTCCGGAAACGGCCCGCAGGGTCGTGGTCTTTCCCGCGCCGTTGGCACCGAGCAGCACGGCGAACTCGCCTTGGCGCACCGCGATGGACAGGCCCGCACACGCTGTTACGGCGCCGTATCTGACGGTCAGGGATTCGATGAGCAACACGGGGTCGTTCATGCCGGCTTCTCTGTGATTTCGGTCCCGGACGACGAGGTCGGACCTTCGCATTCGGCTTCCTGAGTTGCGGGCCCGGGCCCGCCGGTGGGTGTGTCGCCGAGGTAGGCGCGCAGCACACCCGGGTCCGTGCGGATGCGGTCGGGGTCGCCTTCGGCGATCACTCGGCCCCCGTCGAGGACGGTGATGGTGTCGCAGACGCGCATGACGAATTCGACGTTGTGCTCGATCAGGACCACGGCAAGGCCCCGGTCGCGCAGGGCTCTGACCAGGCGGGCCAGCGCGTCGACTTCGGTGTTCGTCAGACCGGTGGCGGGTTCGTCCAGGATCAGCACCCGGGGTCGGGTGGCGACGGCCCTCGCGACTTCCAGGAGTCGCTTCTGTCCGTGGGAGAGGGAGTCGGCGGGCCAGTCCGCGCGTCCCCCGAGCCCGACGAAGGCGAGCAGTTCGCGTGCCTCGTCTCGCTCGGCGCGGTCCTCGCGTCGGTATCCGGGAGTACGCAGGACCGCGGAGAACCAGGTCTGGCGCTCGCGCAGGTGCATGCCGGTCAGGACGTTGTCCAGGGCCGAGACCTGTTCGAACAGATGAGGTGTTTGGAAGACTCTCGTGACGCCTGACGCGGACACGGCCGCCGGCGTGCGCGGCGCCGGTCGGTCTCCGATGAGTATCTCGCCTCCGTCCGCGTGTAGGTGCCGGGTGAGGCAGGACATGAGGGTGGATTTTCCGGAGCCGTTGGGTCCCATCACCCCGTGGACCGTGCCGGCGCGAATGGCCAGGTCTACGCCCGCCAGGGCAGTGAGCCCGCCGAATCTCTTGACCACGGCGCGCGCGACGAGGACCGGCTCCTCCGGCGCCCGCGAGGCGAGGACGTCGCCGATTGCGGCCGGCACCTCTTTCGGTACCGGCACGTCGGCGGGATCGCCGATGACCTGGCGTCCGAGTCTGGACACTCGCCAGGTGCCGACGATGCCGCGTGGCATGATCATCATGGCCGCCAGGAGCACGCACCCGAGGATGAGGGTGCGATAGGTTCCCTGGTCCCGGGTGTAGTAGTCGAGGGTCTGCGCGATCGCGACCCCCAGGATGGGACCGGTGAGCGTGCCGATGCCGCCGAGCATCAGGCCCACGAACAGGACCAGTCCGTTGTCCATCGCGCCCACGCCGGGGCTGACGAACGTGTTCTGGACCGCGTAGAGGCCCCCGGCGAGGCCGCCGAGCGCGCCGGCGAGGGTGAAGATGCGGAGTTTCGCCGCCCAGGGGCGGATGCCGAGCGCGGAGGCCGTCTCGGAGGATTCGCGAACCGCCATGGTGGCTCGGCCGGTTCCGCTGCGCACCAGGTTGCGCTGCACGACGTATGCGAGGGCCAGCGCGGCAAGGGTCACGTAGTAGAACGCATCGGTGCTCATGCCCGACGGTGCGGGAATGTCGGTGAGACCGTTGACTCCCCCGGTGACGGAATCCCACTGTCCGGCAATCTCGACCAGCAGGAGGTTGGCGGACAGGGTGATCATCCCGAAGTACAGCGCTGTGGCGCGCAGGCTCACCAGGACGACGACCGCCGCTGCGGCGGCTCCGGCGCCGACCGCGAGAAGCATCCCCAGCCAGGGGCTCCAGCCCGCCTTCAACGTGGCCGAGCCCACCGAGTAGGCGCCGACGGCCAGGAGGCCGGTGTGGAGCATCGACATGAGCCCGCCGTAGCCCATGCACAGGTTGAGGGACACGACGAGGATCGCGCTCACGGCTGCGGCGCTGAACAGCTTGACGTAGTACTCGGACTGCCACGAGTAGAACGCGATGATGTCCGGCCAGGCGAGCAGGAGGGCCACGCCGACTGCGGTGAGCACGGTCAACGCCAGGGGACGGGCCCGATACCAGGCGGCCAACGTGCCCGCGCCGGGCTGGAGTGGGGTATCCATCAGTGTCCCTCCATCGGCTTGCCGAACAGGCCGGTCGGGAACGCGACCAGGATCGCGCCGAGTGCGATGTAGACGACGATGCTTCCCGTGGAGGCGCTGACATGGGCGGCGACGAGCGAGTCGAGCAGACCTACCGTGAGTCCGCCGATCAGGGCGCCGCGCGGGGAACCGATGCCGCCGATGACCGCCGCGATGAAGCCCTTGACCGCGAAGAGCAGTCCGTCGGCCGGGCCGACGAAGAGCACGGGCGCGGCCAGGAGGCCCGCGACGGTGGTGATGCAGCACGAGAGGGCGAAGCTCACGACGACCACGCCGCGGACCGGAATCGCCAACAGGGTCGCGGTTTCGGGATCGTGGGCGGCCGCCCGGATGGCGCGCCCGTACCACGTGCGGTGCAGGAAGAGGTCGTACCCTCCGATGACCAGCAGAGCGGCCGCGAGGACGAGCAGCTTCTGCCAGGCGACGCCGTGCACGGAGCCGTCGATCATCGGGGCGGGCCGCAGCACGTCGCCCGAGAAGTTGATCAGGTACAGCGACTGGGCGATCATCGCGACCGCGAGGGTGGCGATGATCCAGGCGAACCGGGAGCCGGACAGCCGCACCGGAAGCATGATCATGCGTTCCTGCGCGATGCCCATGCCGAGGCCGGCGATCACGGCCACGGTGAGCGCCGCAGCCCAGCCCCAGCCCTGGACGGACAAAACCTGGTAGCCGATGACGGCGCCGAGGACCAAGGCTTCGCCTTGGGCGAAGTTCACCACCCGGGTGGGCTGGTGGATGATCGCCAGGCCCAGGGCGATCAGAGCGTAGACGGACCCCGCGTACAGTCCGTCGGTCCACGTCGTCAGGTCCATGCGGCGCCTCCCGCCGTCGGGATGCGGGTGCTCATTTCTGGTCCTGGGTGACGTCGGTGGTGTACCAGCCTTGCGCGTCCTTGTTCCAGCGGTAGAGGTGCACGTCCTCGGGCCGGTACATGTCGTGGGCCGGGGTGACCGCGATGCGGTTGCCGGAGGGGGTCTGTTGGGCGGGCGCGTCCAGCGTGGACCATGCCGCGGCGACCGCGTCCGGGTCCACGCTGTGCGCCTGTTCGGCGGCCCTGGTGTACGCGAAGACGCAGTCGGCGGCCAGTGCCGTGCCCTTGGGGGAGGAGGCGCCGGCGGCTCGCTGGCCGGTGTTGCGGCCGTACTTCCTGACGACCTCGTCGATGTGGGCCCGGTATCCCGGCTGCCATCCGCTCGGGTCGGTGCGGCTGGGGAACGGGTAGTACATGTTGGCGAAGACCGCACCGTCGGCGGCGGTGTCGCTGGCTTCGAGGAACCCGATGTTCTGGAGGCCGGAGCCGGAGACGATTTTGCCGGTATAGCCGGCTTCCTTGACCGCCGCCAGGCTTTTCGGACCGCCGGGTACGTTGCTGGAGATCCACAGGGCGCCGGCGCCCTTGATGTTGTTCACGTAGGGCAGGTGGGTCTGGTCGTCGGCGCGGGTGAACTGCACGCCTTGGTATTGGATGCCGTATTCGGGTGTGAGTCGCTTGAGGATGGCGTCCAGCGATTTGCCGGTGTCGTCCTGCTCGTACACCGTCGCGATGGATGTCACGCCCTGCTTGCGCAGCCAACCCAGGTTGGCTCGGGCATCGGCTTCGTAGGAGTCCTGCCCGCGGAAGGCGTACTTCTGGTCGGCGAAGCTGCCTCCGGCGACACCGGGTTGGCAGTTGAGCTTCTTGTTGTTCTCGAGTGTCTTCTTGGCCGCGTCCCAGAACGCGGTGAGGGAGGGGCCCACCACCAGGCGCACGGCCGGGTCGGTGGCGAGTTCCTGGGTCGCCTGGACGGCCTTGGCCGGGTCCAGGGCGGAGTCGCGGGCGAGGAGTTCGAGCTTGGCTCCGCCCAGGCCGCCGGCCGCGTTGACCCGGTCGACCTCCACTTGGAGCGAGTTCTGCTGGGATTGTCCCAGGACCGCGAAGGGGCCGGTGAGCGGGGCGATCAGACCGACCTTGATCTTGCCGGTGCCGGCGCTCCAGGCTCCCCCGGGGCCGGAGGCGGCCGGCGAGGACGGTCGGGCGCCCTTGCCGGAGCAGCCGGAGACGGCGGCGAGGATCAGGAGCGAGGTTCCGGCGGCGGCAACGGCTCGTCGGGCGTTGGTGTGCACAGCGCCTCCTTGGCTTCGGTGGGGGGAGGGAGGAAAACTCGCCGATCGAGGGGGCAGGCTCGGCCTCTGCGAGGTGGGTTTCGAGGTGCGGTGGCCTCGACGCGCCGGCGGGTTGTGACGGTCACACGCGCTGCCGTAGCGGAACTGGCTTTGTTGGTTCCGTTTTCGGGATGTGGCGCTGCGCCCGGGCCGTCGGGGCGATGAAGGCCAAGTACGCGCCTATTTCGGCAGGTTCCGCGCCATCACGATGCGCTGGACCTGGTTCGTGCCCTCGTAGATCTGGGTGATCTTGGCATCGCGCATCATCCGCTCCAGCGGGTAGTCGCGCGTGTAGCCGTATCCGCCCAGGAGTTGCACCGCGTCGACGGTGATCTCCATCGCCGCGTCGGACGCGAAGCACTTGGCCGCCGCGCCGTGGAAGGTCAGATCCGCGTCGCCGCGCTCCGACTTGGCCGCCGCCGCGTAGGTCAGCTGTCGGGCCGCCTCCAGCTTCATCGCCATGTCGGCGAGCATGAACTGGATGCCCTGGAAGTCGCCGATCGGCTTGCCGAACTGCCTGCGCTCCTGCACATAGCCCTTCGCGTAGTCGAGCGCACCCTGCGCGATGCCCAGCGCCTGCGCCGCGATCGTCACGCGCGTGTGGTCGAGCGTCCTCATCGCGGTGGCGAAGCCCGTACCCTCCTCGCCGATGATCCGGTCGGCCGGGATCCGCACGTTGTCGAGGTAGACCTCGCGCGTCGGCGAGCCCTTGATCCCGAGCTTCTTCTCCGGCGCGCCGAACGAGACGCCCTCGTCCGACTTCTCCACCACGAACGCCGAGATGCCCTTGCTGCGCTTGTCCGGGTCGGTCACCGCCATCACCGTGTAGAACTCGGACACCCCCGCGTTGGTGATCCAGCGCTTGACCCCGTCGAGCACCCACGAGTCGCCGTCGCGCACCGCGCGGGTCCTCATCGCCGCCGCGTCCGAACCCGCCTCGGGCTCGGACAGGCAGTACGAGAACATCCCATCACCGCGCGCCACCGCGCCCAGGTAGCGCCGCTTGAGGTCCTCCGAGCCGGACAGGACCAGCGGCATCGTGCCGAGCTTGTTGACCGCCGGGATCAGCGACGAGGACGCACACACGCGCGCGATCTCCTCGATCACTATCACGGTGGCCAGCGCGTCGGCGCCGCCACCACCGTACTCCTCCGGGATGTGCACCGCATGGAGATCGTTGGCGCTGAGCGCGTCCAGCGCCTCCTGCGGGAACCGGGACTGCTCGTCGACCTCGGCGGCGAACGGGGCGATCTTCGCCTCCGCGAGAGCGCGGACCGACTCGCGGAGCATGTCGTGCTCCTCGGAGACGCGGAACAGATCGAAGTCGCCTGGTCCTGCCACGGGCGTCAACCTTTCTCGGGTGCTTGTGGGCCGGGGTGGTGCGAGTGGGGGTCAATAGACGTGGAATCCGCGGGCGGACTTGCGGCCCAGGAGTCCGGCATCCACCATCCGCAGCAGCAGGGGCGGGGGTGCGTGCAAGGGTTCCTTGAACTCGGCGTACATGGACTGGGCGATGGCGGTGAGGGTGTCGAGGCCGATGAGGTCGCAAAGCCGCAGGGGTCCCAGTGGGTGGGCGCAGCCGAGGACCATGCCGTTGTCGATGTCGTCCGCGGACGCGAAGCCGGATTCGAGCATGCGGATCGCCGACAGCAGGTAGGGCACCAGGAGGGCGTTGACGACGAAGCCGGCGCGGTCCTGGGAACGGATGACCGACTTGCGCAAGGTGCCCGTGGCGAAGTCCGCCGCCCGTCCGACGGTCTCCTCGGAGGTGACCAGGGATGGGATCACCTCGACGAGGCGCTGCACGGGCACGGGGTTGAAGAAGTGCAGTCCTACGACGCGCTCGGGTCGGCTTGTGGCGGTGCCGAGTTTCATGATCGGGATCGACGAGGTGTTGGAGGTGAGGACGGCGTCGTCGTTCGCCACGACGGCGTCGAGGGCGGCGAAGATGGCCAGTTTCGTGCTCTCGTCCTCGGAGGCGGCTTCGATGACGAGGTCGCGGTCGGCGAGATCGGCGATGTCGGTGGTGTAGCCGACGGCGTCCGCGGCGCGGTCTCGATGGGCGTCGTCGATCCTGCCTGCGCGGTGGGCGCGGTCCAGGGACGCGTCGACGCGTCGACGCGCGGCGTCGACGGTCTCCTTGTTCGCCTCGCAGACGAGGACGCCCAGGCCCGCGCGGGCGCATACGTCGGCGATTCCGGCTCCCATCCGGCCGCCGCCGACGACGCCGACTCTGCGTATGGGGGTCATGGCTGTGTTCCTTGCTCCGGAGGTGATGGCCGGGTTGATGGCACGGCGCAGGGCGATTCGGTGGAGGGCACGAGGGCGGTTGTGCCCCTCGTCCCGGGCGCAGGCGTCTGGTCTCCCGGGGTCCGCCACCCCCGACTCCCCGTCCGTTGCGGGGCGCGGCGGGTCGGGGCACCGCCGTGGGACCGGTGCCGGCCTAGCCGGTGTGCGGGGTGGTTCGGGCGCGGTTCAGTTGCTTCAGTGCCTGATCGAGGTCGATCACGTCGGCGTACTTCGCCTCCATGTCCAGGAGGTTGGCCTCGTGCACCTGGGCGTTGCGGT
Source organism: Embleya sp. L77 (assembly GCF_055557415.1). Lineage (NCBI taxonomy): Bacteria > Bacillati > Actinomycetota > Actinomycetes > Kitasatosporales > Streptomycetaceae > Embleya > Embleya sp. L77. The sequence continues at coordinate 6,261,874 of NZ_CM145709.1, read as the reverse complement.
CGCCGCAGGCGTCGGCGACCACCATGGGCCGGAAGCCGTGCTGGAGTGCGTCGGTGGCGGATGCGCGGACGCATCCGCTGGTGGTGAGTCCGCAGATGTAGAGGGTGTCGATGGTCATGCTGCGCAGGGTGGAGGCCAGGGAGGTGCCGAAGAACCCGCTGGCGTATTGCTTGACCACCACGATGTCGCCCTCGCGAGGAGCCGGGTCGGCGGCGAACGCGCCGAGCGGATTGCTCCCTTCGAAGGCGACGAGCGCCGGCACCTTGCGGCGGAACAGTCCCCCGTCCGCGCCGCCGGGCGCGAGGAGCACCGTGGTGAACAGCACCGGGACGCGTGCCCTGCGCGCGGCGGCGACGAGCTGTGCGGCGGCCGCGACGGCGTTGTTGACCGGTGCCCGCAGGGGGGATGCGTCGTCCAGGTAGGCGCGCACGACGTCGATGACCAGGACCGCGGGGGTGGTGCCGGGGCCCAGTCGTGCGCCGAACCCTATCGAGCGGTATTCGTCGCGCAGGTCGTTCACGTGAGTGTCTCCCGGACGTGGGCGGGGCTTTTGGGGGCGGGGAGGCCGGTCTCGGCCTGACAGCGTTCGAGGATCGTCGCCAGGGGCGGGCCCATGTCGAAGACGGGGGCCTCCCCGCGTTCGGCCGCCAGTCGTGGCCGCAACGCGGCGGTCGCGGCTTCGTCGACGAGGCCGTCGGGGTCGCACACCACGCCGTAGCCGTCGCGGGCGCCGGCGGCGGTGACCAGGCCGCGGCGAACCTCGAGGCCGACGATGGCGGGGTCGCGCCGGTAGGGGTCTCCCCATCCTCCGCCGCCCCAGGTGACGAAGTGCAGGACGTCACCCGGTCGCACGGGCACGTCATGGCACTTGCTCGGCAGCACCTCGGTGGTGCCGTCGGCGCGCTCGATCCATTTGCGCCCGCGAGCACCGGGTCGCCCGCCGTTGACGCCCCAGGGGTAGGTGAGCCACCGGTCGTCGTGGATGGCGATCGTGCCCGGTTCGCCGAAGCGGTACGCCACATCGACCGCGTTGCCGCCCCGGTGCAGGCCGGGTCCGCCGGAGTCGGCGACGGTCTCCCAGCGCTCGATGCGCATCGGGTAGTACGCCTCGAGGTATTCGCAGGGGATGTTGACGAAGGACGGCCACAGCGAGTGTCCGTCGGGTCCGTCGCCGACGGGGCGTCCGGGGATGCCGCCGAAGCCGATGGAGTAGAGCTGGAACCACTCCCCCGCCTGGTCTCCCGCGGTGCGGTATCCGGAGTACATGAAGTGTGGCGAGGAGGAGAATCCGGCGGCGTTGAGGATGTCGGGGTTCTTCTGGCCGAGCAGTCCTCCGAACAGGTCGAAGACGCGGCCGATGCCGTGGTTGCGGGCGTTGAGCGCAGCCGGGCGGCGCGGTTTCCAGAAGGAGTCTTCGGGGATGGTGACGTCGATCAGGGGGTAGAAGCCGTCGTTCCACAGGATTTGGGGGTCCGCGACGGTGATGACGTAGATGCCGAAGAACATCCTGACGAGGTTCTCGTTGATGTAGTAGTTGATCGGCCCGATGGCCTGGGGGGCGGCCTTGCCGAAGTCGAGGTGGATCTTCTCGCCGTGACGGGTGAGCGCGATGGTCAGCTCGTAGGGGCCGTATCCGCAGCCGTCGTCGCAGATCCAGTCGGTGAACTCCAGGGTCTCGCCGTCTTCGAACAGGGTCGCCAGCAGGGTCTTCATCGCCTGGAAGTTGCGTTCCAGCAGCGCGTCGAGGGCGGAGAGGTATACGGACGCGCCGAATCGGTCGCACAGTTCGCCGATGCGGCGCGCCGCGGTGGTGCATGCGGCGACCAGGCCGTTGAGGTCGGCGCGGTTCCAATCGGGCATGCGGACCTGGTTGAGGATGATGCCGAGCGCGTCCTCGTTCAGCCGCCCGCCGTCGTACAGCTTGAAGGGCGGGATGACGACGCCTTCTTCGTAGATGGTGCGGGCGTCGGAGGGCATCGAGGACGGTGTCTTGCCGCCGACGTCGGACATGTGGCCGAACATCGACGCCCATCCGACCAGGCGGCCCGTGTGGAAGATCGGAAGCACGATCAGCCAGTCGTTGGCGTGGCTGATCGCCGCGCCGCACGCGTACGGGTCGGAGGTCAAAAGGATGTCGCCCTCGCCGATCGTGCCGTCGAAACCGGCGAGGAAGTCCGGTACGGACAGGCCGAATTGGCCGACGACCATCTTGCCGTCCGGGTCCGTGATCAGCGGAAACTCGTCGTGTTGTTCGCGGATCCCCGGCGACAGTGCGCTGCGCAGGAGCACTTCGTCCATCTCCCGGCGCGCGTTGCGCAGCGCGTTCTCGATGATGTCGAGGGTGACCGGGTCCACGGACACCTTGGCGACGGGCGTGGTGTCGCTCTGCTGGATGCGGGCCATGCGACTACTCCGTGCTCTCGGCGGGGTCGGTGGGGTCCAGGAGGCCCGGAGCGGGTGCGTGCGGGCGAATCAGCAGGCAGCCGGTGCGGTCGACGGTGGCCGCGTGTCCGGGCAGGACGAGGGTGGTCGAGTCCATCTCGGTGACGACGGCCGGGCCGACGACGACGTTGCCGGCGAGGAGCTTGTCGCGGTCGTAGATGCGGGCACGCCTGTGGCTGCCGTCGACCCACACCTCGGTCCCACCGATCAGGGCGTCGCAGGGATCCGTGCCGCCGTCGGGCAGGGAGCGGCCCGCCACCTCGGGTCGGGGTCCCCTGACGGTCACCCGCAGGTTGATGACTTCCCTCTCGTTCGCGAGCAGGAACGAGAACAGCCGTTGGTGCTCGGCGTCGAACGCGCGCCCCAGTGCGGCGAGCAGGTCGTCCGCGGCCAGGACGTCCGGGGTGAGCGTGATCGGGATCTCGAAGCCCTGGCCGTGGTATCGCACGTCGACCTCGCACACCACCTGCTGCCACGCGTGGGCCACGCCCTCGGCGGCCGGCCGCTCGCCCGCCGCGGCGGCGAGTTCGGCGAGCATGCCGCGCAGTTCGGCGGCGTCGAGGGTGGAGAAGCGGCGCACGAGGGTGCGCGCGCTCTCGGCGCGCGGACAGGTGGTGGCGTCGCCGAATGCGCACAGGACACCGGGCGAGGGGGGCACGATGACCGGCCAGGCGTCGGTCAGTCGGCCGAGGGCGTTGGCGTGCAGGGGTCCCGCGCCGCCGAACGCGACGAGCGCGAAGTCCCGCGGGTCGTAGCCTTGTTGGACGCTGACCAGGCGCAGCGCGCCGAACATGTTCTCGTTGACGATGTCGACGATGCCCGCGGCGGCGGTTTCGGGGCCGTCCAGGGCCATGGCGTCCGCGACGGTGGCGACCGCGGTCCGGGCGGCTTCGCGGTCCAGTGTGATCGCGCCGCCGGCGAGTTGGTCGGGCAGGTAGCCGAGCACGACGTTGGCGTCGGTGACGGTGGGTGCCGAGCCGCCGTGGCCGTAGGCGGCGGGCCCGGGGCGGGCGCCCGCGGATTGCGGTCCCACGCGCAGCGCCTTGGTCAGTTCCGGGACGTGGGCGATGGATCCGCCGCCGGCGCCGACGGTGCGCACGTCCACGCTGGACGCACGTACGGTCAGGTCCCCGACGGTGGTCTCGCGGCCGATGCGGGGGACGCCGCCCAGGACGAGCGCGACGTCGGTGGAGGTGCCGCCCATGTCGAAGGTGAGCAGGTCGGTGTAGCCGGCCTGGCCCGCGAACCACACCGCGCCGGTCACGCCGCCGGCGGGTCCCGAGAGCAGCAGGGAGACGGGGTCCTGGGCGGCCTTGTCGGCGGAGGTGAGTCCGCCGTCGCTGCGCAGGATCGACAGGGGGGCGTTGATGTGGTGGGCACGCAGGTTGTCGTCGAGGTTGCGGACGTAGCGGGCGACCTCCGGTTGCACGTAGCTGTTGGCGACGGTGGTGACGGTGCGTTCGTATTCGCGCATCTCGGGCAGGACCCGGCTGGACAACGACACCGGGATTCCGGGCAGTTCCTCGGCCGCCAGTCGGGCGAGGGCCTGCTCGTGGCGGTCGTCGGCGTAGGAGTTGATCAGGGCGATGGTGAGCGCCTCGATGTCGTTGCCCGCCAGGCGGCGCAGCGCGGCGCGGGCGCCGTCCAGGTCGAGTTCGTCGACTTCGCTGCCGTCGGCGGCGATGCACCCGCGTACTTCGACGGTGTTCTCCAGGGCGGCGAGTGGTTCCGGTTTGGGCCAGATGATCCAGCCTGCGAGGCCGCCGGGGACGTAGGAGCGGGCGATTTGCAGGACCTGTCGGAACCCCGTGGTGGTGACCAGGCCGACCCGGGCCCCCCGGCCCTCCAGGATGGCGTTGGTGGCGACGGTGGTGCCGTGCAGGACCTGGTTGATCGCCGCGAGGTCGATCCCCGCCTCGCGGCATGCCTTGGTCACCCCGGCGAGGACGCCGACGGACTGGTCGTGCGGCGTCGAGGGGGTCTTGGCGCGGTGGGTGGTGCCGGTGTCCTGGTCGACGAGGAGCACGTCGGTGAACGTGCCGCCGACGTCGACGCCGAGGCGGTATCCCATCGGGGTCCTCCGGGGGAGATGGGGCGGGTCCGTGCCCGTCGTGTGGATCGTGGAACGCGATGGTGGAGCTGGTGGTGGTCGGTCGGCGGGGTTCACACCACGCCGCGCGCGGCGAGGTCGCTCACTTGGTGTGGGGTGAGTCCGAGGAGGTCTTCGTAGACGGCGGTGTTGTGCTCACCGAGGTCGGGGCCCAGGTGGCGTACCGCGCCGGGGGTGGCGCTGAGTTTGGGGAAGACGTTGTGCATCGGGAACTCGCCCAGTTCGGGGTGCGCCAGTTTGACGATCGCCTCGCGGGCGGCGAAGTGCGGGTCGGCGAACATGTCCCGAGCGGTGAAGATCCGGCCGGCGGGGACGCCGGCGTCGTTGAGGACGGCGAGAAGTTCCGCGGCCGGCAGTGTCCGGGTCCACGCCGCGATCAGCTCGTCGAGTTCCTCCATGTGTGCGCCTCGGGTGGCGTGGGTGGAGTACCGCTCGTCCTGGGCGAGTTCCGGGGTTCCCATGGCTGTGGCGAGGCGGTTGAAGACGGTGTCCTGGTTGGCGGCGATGAGCACCATGTCGCCGTCCTTGGTCGGGTACACGTTGCTCGGCGAGACGTTGGGCAGGACCGGGCCGGTGCGTTCGCGTTGGTAGCCGCCGATCGCCCATTCCGGGAGCAGGGATTCCGTCATGGCCAGGACCGCCTCGTAGATCGCGGAGTCGACGACCTGGCCGTGGCCGGTGCGTTCGCGGTGGTGCAGCGCGGACAGCGCGCCGATGGTGGCGAACACCGCGGCGAGGGAGTCGCCGATGGAGATCCCGGTCCGTGAGGGGTTCTTGTCGGGGTCGCCGGTGATGTGGCGCAGGCCCCCCATCGCCTCGCCGATCGAGCCGTATCCGGCCTGGGGGGCGTACGGACCGGTCTGGCCGAAGCCGGTGACGCGCACGACGATCAGACCGGGGTTGGTTTTCGCGAGTTCCTGCGGTGCCAGGCCCCAGCGTTCGAGGGTTCCCGGGCGGAAGTTCTCCACCAGGATGTCCGCCCGGTCGATGATCCGGCGGGCCAGCCGTTGTCCTTCGGGGGTGCGCAGGTTGCACGTGACCGATTTCTTGTTGCGCGCGACGACGGGCCACCACAGCGATTTGCCGTAGGGCCGCTCGCGGCCCCATTGGCGCATCGGGTCGCCCGTGCCCGGCGGCTCCAGCTTGATGATCTCGGCGCCGAAGTCGCCCAGCAGTTGTCCGCAGAACGGGCCGGCGAGGAGTTGGCCCATCTCGACCACGCGCAACCCGGCGAGAGGACCCTGTGGTCCGGTGCCGTCGTTGGGTGTGGGGTGGGGGGTGTTCATGGGCGCTCCCGGATTGGGCTACGTGTCGGGTTGTGTGCGGGTGGTGGGGTTCGCGACGAGTACGGACTTGGCCGCCGCGATGTGGGATGCCATGACGGCGCGGGCCCAGGCCCCGTCGCGGGCGCGGAACGCGTCGACCAGTTCACGGTGGTGGGCGGCGCTGCGAGCCGGGTCGGCCGGTCGGTAGCGGTGGTAGGTGCTCATCACCAGTGGCATCCGCGTCACGGAGGTGAACAGCGCCGCGAGTCGGGGGGCCGGTCGCGGCGTCGCGCACATGTTTGTGAAACCGGGCGTTGAGCCGGGCCACATCCGCCGTGCCGGGTGCCGTCGAGGATGCCTGTTCGCAGGGCCTCGTACACGCGGTCCGCTGTACGAGCCATGCACGATCCCTCACCAAGTTGTATGCAATCTAGGACGATCTTTCGCCTTGACACAAGACTATCCAGGGGAAATTCTCGACACGAACCCTTGAATGAAACGCTATTGCATACGATCTGGAGAAGCAGTGATGGAAATCCTCGAGGTGGGACCCCGGGACGGGCTGCAGAACGAGACTGCGGTGTTGACGGCGCACGACAAGGTGGAGTTGATCGGCCGTGCCGTCGCCGCGGGCGCCCGACGGGTCGAGGCGGTCAGCTTCGTCAATCCCCGCGTCGTGCCCCGGATGGCGGACGCCGAGGAGGTCATGGCCGCGCTCCCGCGCCTGGACCACGTCTCCTACGGCGGACTCGTGCTCAACCCCCGGGGGCTGGACCGGGCCGTGGCATGTGGCGTGGACGAGGTGAACGTCGTGGTCGTGGCCACCGAGACCTTCAGCAGGCGCAACCAGAATCGCGGCGTGGACGAGATGCTGCACGTTTGGTCGGAGATCGCCGAAGGTGCCCGTGCGGCAGGGCTGCGGACCACGGTCACGATCGCGGCGGCGTTCGGCTGTCCCTTCGAGGGTGAGGTCCCGGCCGAGCGCGTCCTCGACATCGCCCGGCACGCGGCGGCGTCGGGACCCGACGAGATCGCCCTGGCCGACACCATCGGCGTCGGCACGCCGAACCAGGTCCGGGCGTTGCTGGACGGGCTGGCGGACGCGGCGCCGGGCGTGCGCCGGCGTTGCCACTTCCACAACACCCGCAACACCGGGTATGCCAACGCGATCGCCGCGGTGGAATCCGGCGTCGACACCCTGGACGCGAGCATCGGCGGCATCGGGGGCTGCCCGTTCGCGCCTGCCGCGACCGGCAACATCGCGACGGAGGACCTCGTCTACGCGCTGGAACGGATGGGCGTGGAGACCGGCATCGAGTTGCACTCCGTCATGGAGACGGCGCAGTGGCTGGGCGGGCGACTCGGCAAGCCGGTGCCCGCGCTCCTGGGCCGTGCCGGCGGCTTCCCACCGGCGTCCTGACTCTTTGGCGCGGGGCCGGTCATCGTCGTCCGGCTCCGCGCCGCCGGGCATCGGGCCGAGGGTGGCGCGAGGGTCAACCGGACCCGGTCGCGGCGTCGGGCTCGATCCCCGCGTCGGGCAGGGAGGCCAGCAGGACGGCCTTGGCGGCGGCGACGTGCGAACGCATGACCGCCTGCGCCCAATCCCCGTCGCGTGCCCGCAACGCGTCGACGAGTTCGCGGTGGTGACCGGCGCTGCGGGCCAGGTCCTGCGGCGCGTAGCGGTGGAACGTGGTGAGCACCAACGGCATCTGCACCACGGCGTTCAGCATCGTCAACAGGCGCGAACTCGCCGAGGCGGCACGAATGATGCCGTGGAACTCGTTGTTCGACGCGGCCAACCGCTCCAGATCCCGCCCCCCTCCCGGCGCGGCCGCGTGCTCCATGTCCGCGCACAGGTCGGCCAACCGGTCGATGTCGGCGTCGGAGATCCTGTGCGCGGCGCGCAGGGCCGCGAACGACTCCAGGACCAGCCGCAGGTCGTAGATCTCCTCGACGGCCTCCCGAGACCATCGCGCCACCCTCGCCCCGCGATGCGGCGCGACCTCGACGAGCCCTTCGACCTCGAGGCGGCGCAGGGCCTCACGCACGGGTGTGCGGCTCCCACCCGTCGCCTCCGCGAGTTCGGCCTCGCCCAGCCGGGCCCCCGGTCGGTAGCTCCCGTCGAGAATGCCGCCGCGCAGCATCTCGTACGCCCGGTCTGCGGCACGAGCCATCGGTCGATCACCTCCACCGGGCATCCTACGGACCCGACCCATGCCGCCGTTGCGACCTTCGGCCCGGAGGGCACAGCGCCGATCCGGCCGTCCCCGGGTCGCGCGCGCACGCTCCACGACGCGCGTCGCCCGCCCGTGACGATGTCACGGGCGGGCGACGTGTACGGGGCGTCTATTGGTAGGTGGGGTTCTCCCAGGGGCCCATGCTGCGGGAGCGGACCGGTTCGATCAGGCGCGGGCCCACCGTCTGCGGATACTCCGGGCCCCAGTTGGTCGCGTCGCCCTCCATGACCACGCGCGCGTTGTCGGTGTACCAGTCGACCAGGTCGGCGTCGGAGCGCAGGATCCAGGTGCAGCCCTTCTCGGCGTCGGCGGTGAAGTCGCCGTGCCGGATCAGCGCGGGTCGCCAGAAGTAGGTGCCGGGCCACATCTTGCCGAAGTTGTAGTCGAAGGCCCCCTCGAGGCAGTAGGCCTCCTCGCTGCAGGGGTGGTGGGCGAGGGGAGTCTCGCGCCAGCCCGGCTTGGCCTTGATGAGCCGGGTGTAGAAGCCGGTCTTCTCGTCGCGGTGCAACAGCTTGATGTACAGGCCCGGGACGGGTGTGCCGCCGAGGTCGAAGCGCATGGGGCTGCCGTCCTTGACGTCGATCCACGGCATCGCGGCGGTGTCGCGAACGATCAGCTTCTGGTCCTCGCGTACACCCGGTCGGTCGTGGTCCGCCGGTTCGAAGGTCCAGTCGCCGTATTCGCGGAACAGGAGGATCTCCGTGCCGGCGGCGACCTCCAGGCCCGGGGTGTGGACACCGGCCGGGGCGTGCCAGTAGCCCTCCGGGCCGAGCACCGTGTCGCCGACGACGACCCGTCCGGACAGGACGTACCACTCGGTCTCGGCGGCGTGGACGCCGGCCGGCCGGGACCAGTCGGTGGTGAAGCGGACCTTGAGCGAGGCCGAGCCGTCCTCCTCGTCGTAGCTGAGGTTGAGTTGCTCGGCGTCGCCGGTGGCGTGCCGGAACTCCGCCGGGTGCCGGATCAGGTCACGCTCGTCGACGATCTCCACGTGCGGTCGCAAGATGTTCCTCCTCGCTAGGTTTTCGGTACAGAACGTATTGCTAACTAGTTCCCGAGGCAAGATGTATCGTTAATCTGTGACCAGACCTGGACGGCCCGCGGGGCCCACCGACGACACCACGACGGTCGTGCTGACCGCCGCCCTCGAACTCCTGTTGACCGAAGGAGCGGCGGCGCTGACTCCCCAGCGTCTGTACGCCGCGACCGGGGTCTCCCGCTCCACCGTGTACCGGCACTGGCCCACACCGCGCGACGTGCTGGCCGGCCTCATCGAGGTGGCGCCGCTGCGGTCGCAGCAGCCGACCGGCGATCCGGCCCGCGATCTGCACACCGAGGTGGACCTGTTGTGCAATCGGCTGCGCGACAAGCCGGTGGGCGGCTTCCTGCAGGCGCTGGTCGCGGCCGCGTCCCTCGATCCCTCCACCGCCGAACTGCGGCGCCGCTACGTGGGCGACCTCCTGGCGCCGTTCCACGACACGCTGCGCGCCGCGGGCGTGCGACACACCGACCGCGAGGACGCGGTCGCGGCCATCGCCTCCCCGTTGCTCGTCGACGCCCTGCTCCTCGACCGCCCCACCGCCCGCGCCCGGGCACACCGCACCGTGGACGAGGTCCTGGCAAGGCTGGTGCGCGCATGACCAACGCCGTCGGACCCAGGGCCCTGTTCGGAGTCGTCGTCCCCAGCACGAACACCGTCGTCGAGCATGACTACTGGTCGGCACGCATCCCCGGAGTCGCGTACCGCGCCGGATCGATGTACATCCCCGACCCCACCATCGACGGCGACCGCGGCTTCGAGGCCCTGCTGGGCCAGATCCGGGCATCGATGAACACCGCTCTGCGGGACGTGCTCACCGCCGAACCCGAGCGCCTGGTCATGGGCATGTCCGCCGAGACGTTCTGGGGCGGCGTCGAGGGAAACGCGGCCTTCGAGCAGCGCGTTCGCGACCGCACGGGCCTGCCCGTCACCACCGGCGCGAGCTCCTGCCGCGCGGCCCTGCACCAGTTGGGGTGCCGACGGATCGCCGTGTTCTCGCCCTACCAACCGGTCGCCGACCGCGAGGTGGGCCGGTTCTTCAGCGAAGCCGGGTTCGACGTCGCCGCGGTCACCGGACTTCGTTGCCCCACGGCCATGGACATCGCGCGCGTGCCGGACGAGCGGCTGCGCGAGGTCGTGGCCGCATTGGACGCACCCGATGTCGACGCCATCGTCCAGGTCGGCACGAACCTGTCGTTCGTGGCCTTGGCCGACGTCCTGGAAGGCGAACTCGGAAAGCCGGTGGTGGCCATCAACAGCGCGACGCTGTGGCACGCGCTGCGCGAACACGGCTTCGCCGACCGCATCACGGGTGCAGGCACTCTGCTGCGCGAGCACTGAGCACCTGCCGGGCGCGATCGGACCGAGCCCCCCGCGGGACGGACGTCGACGGATCCGCGGTCGATCGGTACGACGCCGGTGCGCGACCTCGCCCGGAACGTGGCACGGACACCCCTCGTTCGGGACCCGGATCGACACCCACCACCGAGCGAAACCGGGAGGGAAGCGGCCGACGCCGGCCGTCTCGTGCGGACACCCCGCGCGGGCGGCCCGTCCGCCCGGCCTTGGTCGTATGCGACGACGTGGCGGCAGGGTCGGTCGACGTCCCCCTGTCGTCACCCCTGGCAGACACGCCGCCGATACGTCGGGACTGACGCGTTCGGCAAGACCGCAGCCGGTCCCGGTGTTCCACGAAGTGGAACCTCGTTGACACTGAAGGAACGTGGGCCCGACCCTGCGGCGACGGCGCACCCGCCGACAGCTCGGATCCGCCCCTGGAGGGACCCACACAATGGCGCGCAGACCCCGTTCCCGTACCTTCCGTGCCGTGGCCGCGACGGCCGCGGCCCTGGCCGTCGCGGCCACGATCCAAGGCTCGGCGGAAGCCGGCCCCGCTCCCGACCCGACCGACCCCGGAGCCCTGTTCAAGACGCTCGAGGACCCCAACGCCCGGCTCTTCCTGCAGACCCTCGGCCGCCCGGACGGCAAGGACATGGTGTACCGCATCAGCGGCTCCGTGTTGAACCAGGTCAGCGGCAACGCGTACGGCGCCGCCATGCCACACGGCAAGACACTGTTCGGTTTCGAGGGCTACAACATCCGCCGGCTCCACCGTGTGCCCGGCACGAACGAGGTGTACCAACTCTCCCGCGAGATCGTCTTCTACACCGATCCGGCGACCGGGCGGCGCATCGACCGGTGGACCAACCCGCTCGACGGCAAGACCCGCCCGCTACCACCGGTCGACAACGAGCACGTCGACAGCCACTACCGCATCAAGGACGGCAAACTCTTCTCGATCCTCGGCAACGCCGAGGTCCCGATGGACGCCGCCGTCCGGCCGAAGACGATCCACGACCAGCTCGTCTGGACCACGGACGTCCCGCCGTTGTACAGCCTCCAACAGCGCTACCGGATCCCCGAGCCGTTCGGACTGGTGAACAACACCTACGCCTCGTGGGAGATGTTCGACTTCCTCGTCGACCGCGACGAGGCGCGCCACCGGGACGACGCCCGCCAGGTTCCGCGGGGCGCGATGGAGGTCGTCAACTCCTGGACCCGCAACGGCCCGTACATCCCCGCCATGTGCATCCCCGAGAGCGGCACCCTCGGCAACCTGGTGTACCACGCGCGCAGTTGGTCGTTGGACTCCTTCGATCGGCTGGAGCCGTGGATCAAGGACGCCGTGCGCGCCGAATACCCGATCTACCAACACTCCCCCGACGGGGTGAACCCCACCCCGAACGACACCACCTGGACCACGTTCTACAAGCAGGAGCTCGCGCCCAAGAACCTCACGTGGAAGCAGTGGTGCGACACGAGCGGCGGCTGAGCCGCCCGCGCGGCCCGGCGGGCCGTGCACCGAAGCCGGCGGCGCCCCGCGATCCGGCGGGGCGCCGCCGGCTTCGGCATGTCCGGGTGTCGGGATCGCAGCCGGCCGGGTGGACCGACTCGTCAGGGCGCGGGACGCAGCGCCACAGGGTCCGACCGGGCGCAACGCGCCCAGGCGGACCCTGTGGACTGGATTCGACCGGCATCGACCGGTCAGCCGAAGGTCACTTCCCGGAGGTCGCCGAGACTTCCATTGGCTGCGGTGGTGTGGCCCTTGACTTTCGCGCTCACGGCCTCGAGGTAGTGGCGGGTGACCACGGGCACCACGTACGCGGTCTCGGTGTCGTACTCCTGCACCGCCTTCCAGCCGGCCCTCGCCGCCGCGGGGTCGGTCGTGCCCACGGCGGCGTTCAGCAGTTCCTGCATGCGCGGGTCGGACACCTTGTTGAAGTTGGTCGTCGACTTGTCCGCGTAGATGCCGAACCCGGAGTGGTTGGGGTTGTTCCCGGTCGGCAGGGTGGTGAGAAGCAGGTCGCCGAAGTTGTTGGCCAGCATCCTGCCGAAGTAGACGTTCTCCTCCTGTACCTCCAGGCGAACCTTGATCCCGACGGCCTGAAGGCTTTGTTGGATGATCGTCGCCGCGTCCTTGGTGTAGGACTCGGGGGACAGTGCGAGCGCGAGTTCCTCGCCCTTGTACGGCGATTGGGCGAGTTCGGCCTTGGCTTGTTCGACGTGCGGGGTGCCGCCGTACTTGTGCCCGACGTTCGGGTCGAACGAGGGTGCCCCTTGCGGGAGTCCGGTATTGACGGGCACGGCGGTGCCCTTGAACACGTCGTCGACGATCTTTTGGCGGTCCAGGGCGAGGGCCATCGCCTTGCGGAAATGGACGTCGGCCGTGGGGCCGCCCTTGAGGTTGGGATAGAGGAACATCTGGATCGCGCTCGCCTGGGGTTCGCGGACGACGATGCCGTTCTTTCCCTGGAGCTGGGGAACCTGTGCCGGCGGCAGGTCGGCGGAGATGTGGGTGGTGCCGTTGACCAGATTGGTCAGGCGTGTGGTGTCGTCCTTGACGGTGGCGACGACGACCTTGTTCAGCTTGGGGGCGCCGAGGAAGTAGCCGTCGTTGCGGGTCAGGGTGATCTGCCGACCGCGATCCCACTTCTCCAGGCGGAAGGGGCCGGAGCCGTTCTCCGAGGTGGCGTAGGTGGTGCGTGGCTCGTACGGCGTCTGGGAGCTGGTGATCGGTATGAGGGAGAAGTTCGCGGTCATCGGCTCGTAGGGCGTCTTGAGCCGGAAGACGACGGTGAGCGGGTCGGGTGCCTCGACGGACGCCAGGGCCGTGACCACGGAGCGCCAGATCGACCCGGCCTTGGGGTCCTTGGGGTTGAGGATCGTGTCGTAGGTGGACTTCACGTCGGCGGACGTCAGGTCCTGCCCTTGGTGGAACTTGACGCCGCTGCGCAGCTTGAAGGTGTACATGAGCCCGTCCGGTGTCACCGTGGGCACGTCGGCGAGTCTGGGCCCGACCTGTCCTCCGCCTCGGTTCTCCAGCAGGGTGTCGTAGAGCGCGTAGGTCAGGCGCAGTTGCGTCGAGGTGTTGTAGGCCAACGGATCCAGGTCCTGCGGTTCGGACGCGGAGTCGACGCGCAAGACGCCGGGTCCGGCGCCTGAGCCGGCGGAGTCGCCCCCGCATCCGGTCAGCGCCGGCGCCGCGGTCAGCACCGCGACCAGGGCGAGGGTCGTGGCTCGTGCGCTGGGTCTTGTCATCTGCGGTTCCTCTTCCGGTGGTGGGCATGCCTGATGGATCTCGGTACGGGTGACGGTCGAGCCGTCATGGGGTGCGCTACCTCGCCAAGGCCGGACCTTTGCGGTCGGTCGGCCCGGTGCCTGATCGCTCAGCCGGTCGTTGGGGTCGACGCGACCGCGTGACAGGCGACGAGTCGGCCGTCGCCGGCCGCGTGAGGTGCGGGGACCTGTTCGGCGCACACGGGCATGGCGAGGGGGCAGCGGGTGCGGAAGGCGCATCCGCTGGGTCGGTGGGCGGCGTCGGGGACTTCTCCGCGGGTGGGGGCCGTCCGCCGCCGACGCGGGTCGAGCCGTGGCACCGATGCGAGGAGGATGCGGGTGTAGGGGTGCAGCGGCTCGTCGATGAGTGCCCGGGCGGGTGCCGATTCGACGATCCGGCCGAGGTACATCACCGCGATGCGATCGGCCAGGTGGGCGACGGTGGGCAGGTCGTGGCTGATGTAGAGGACGGCGAGTCCGAACCGGTCGCGCATGTCGGCGAAGAGGTTGACGATCTGCGCGCCCACGCTGATGTCCAGGCTGGCGGTGGGTTCGTCGGCCACGAGGAATTGCGGTTCCGGCGCGAGTGCCCTGGCGATGACCACGCGTTGCAGTTGGCCGCCCGACAACTCGTGCGGGTATCGGGACATGTGGCCGACGGACAGGCCGACGATCTCCGCGAGTTCGCACGCGCGGGCGGCGCGCTCGTCGGGTGTCCCGATGCGGTGGTATCGCAGGGGTTCGGTGATCACGTCGCGGACCAGGCGGCGACGGTTGATGGCGGCGTACGGGTTCTGGAAGACCAGTTGTCGGCTGCGGCGCAGGTCCCGCAGTTCCTCCCCCGAGGCGTTGGTGACGTCGGCGCCGTGGAATCGCAGGCGTCCGGCGGCCGGTTCCTCCAGGTGGAGGAGGGCGCGTCCGAACGTCGACTTGCCGGATCCCGACTCGCCGATGAGGGCGACGGTTTCGGAGGGGTGCACGGCGAGGCTGACGCCGTCGACGGCGTGGAGGTAGCGGCGGCCGCGGCGGAGTCGGTCCCAGGGTCCGGTGTTGGCGGGGAAGCGTACGGACAGGTCCTCGGCCTCGATGACGGCGTTCGCGGGCGCGGGGGGTGGCTTCATGCGGGCGCTCCTGTGTCGAGAACGCGGTCGGTGGCGTGCCGGGGGTCGTGGCGGTGGCAGCGGGCGGCGCCCTCGCGCTCTGCCAGGGGGATGAGTGGGGGGAGTTCGTGGTCGCAGGGGCCGCCCAGGTGCTCTTCGCAGCGGGGTGCGAAGGGGCAGCCGGGCGGGGGCGCGGCCAGGTCGGGCACGCCGCCGCGCATGGTGTGCAGGCGGGCGTCGCGATCTCGGGCGCGTTCCAGGTCCGGGGCGGAGCGTAGGAGTGCCCGGGTGTACGGGTGGGCCGGGGTGTCGAACAGGTCCTGGGTGTCGGTGTTTTCGACGAAGCGTCCCGCGTACATGACTTGGACGCGGTCGCACAGGTCCGCGACCAGGCCCAGGTTGTGGGTGACCAGGACCATGCTCATGTCCAGTTCGTCGCGCAGTTCGCGGACGAGTTCGACGATCTGGGCTTCGATGGTCACGTCGAGGCTGGTGGTGGGCTCGTCCGCGAGGACGAGTGAGGGGCGGCCGGCCAGGAAGGCGGCCGCGATCATGCAGCGTTGGAGTTGGCCCTGGCTGAACTCGAAGGGGTGGTTGCGGGTGCGGTGGCCGGGGATGCCGACGCGGTCGAGCATGGCTTTGACGTGGGTTCGTCGCGCGTGACGGCCCAGTTCCGGCCGGTGCAGTTTGACCAGCCGCTCGAGTTGCCGGCCGATGGTGTAGGCGGGGTTGAAGGCGTTGACCGGGTCTTGGAAGACCATGGCCACACGGCCGCCGCGTGCGCTGCGCATCGCGTTCGGGTCGTCGGCGAGTTCGGTTCCTTCCAGGCGGATGCTGCCGGTGACGTGCGCGGCGGCTCCGTGCAGACCCAGGAGGGCGCGCAGCAGGGTGCTCTTGCCGGATCCGGATTCGCCGACGATGCCGACGGATTCGCCTCGCCGCACGGTGAGGTCGGCGTCGACGACGGCGTTGATCGGTGTGGTGGGGTCGCCGTAGCCGACGGTCAGGCCGGTGACGGCGAGGAGAGGGGTGCCGGGCGCCGCGTCGGGTGCGTGTGTCATGGGCCGACCTCGTGTTCGGCGGGGGCGGACGGCACGTGTGCCGGATGGGGGGTCTCGGCGGGCGCCGGGCGCTTGGCAGGCCGGTCGAAGGAGCGGCGGATGCGGGGGTCGAGGATGTCGCGCAGTTCGTCCCCGAGGAGGGTCAGGGCCAGGACCGCGGTGGCGATCCCGAGGGTGGGGAAGAGGATCAGCCACCAGGCGCCCAGCAGGAGTTGGCTGCGCGCGTCGGTCAGCAGAGTTCCCCAACTGGCGTCGGGCGGTTGGATGCCCAGTCCGAGGAAGGAGACGGATGCCTCGACGATGATCGCGACGGCCACGGAGAATGCGGCCTGCACGACGATGGGGGTGGCGATGTTCGGCAGCAGGTTGCCGAAGAGCAGGTCCCGGCGTCGCGCGCCGAGGCTGCGAGCGGCGGTCATGTAGTCCTTGCGGACCTCTGCAAGCGCGGATGCCCGGGCCAGGCGGATGAATACCGGGGTCAGCGCGACGCCGATCGCGATACCCATCACGGCGACGTTGTCCAGCGCGACCGGGCCGACTTCGATGCCTTTTTGAGTGAAGACGCCGGAGAGGACCGGGACCAGGACCAGGAGCGGGAACGCCATGACGACGTCGGTCAGGCGCATGGTGAGGGTGTCGAACCAGGAGCCGGCACGCAGGGCCGCGGCCATGCCGACGACCGTGCCGATGACCGTGGCTGCGGCGGTACACGCGAGGGCGACGACCAGCGAGACGCGGGCTCCTGCGACGAATCTGGCCAGGAGGTCGCGGCCGGTGTTGTCGGTGCCCATCCAGTGGTCGGCGCCCGGCCCGGACAGGGTCGGGTACGCCTGGGAGTTGGGGTCGGGGGTCAGCCAGGGACCGACGACGGCGATCGCGGCGAGCAGGAGCGCCAGGACGGTCGCGGCGATGCCGGCGGGCCTGCGGGTCAGGAGCCGGGCGGTGTGCAGCGCGGGGCGGGCGAGGGAGACCGCCTTGGCGGTCGCGCTCCCCCACGCCGGCCGGGCCGGGTGTGTCGGTGGTGTCCGGGTGGGAATCACGCCTGCCCCTTGCGGTAGCCCGCGCGGATGCGTGGATCGATCGCGCCGTACAGCAGGTCGACGACGAGGTTGACGAGCACGAACGCGAGGGCGATCACCAGCATCACGCCGACGGTGACGGAGTAGTTGCGCTCGCCGAAGGAGGTGACGAGCAGGCTGCCCGTGCCGGTGATGCCGAAGACGTTCTCGACGATCACGGAACCCCCGAGCAGGAGTCCGGTGACGACACCGAGTTGGGTGACGACGGGCAGGAGCGCGTTGCGCAGCGCGTCGGCCGCGATCACGCGCCGTTCGGGGATCCCGAAAGCTCTCGCGGTGGTGATGTACTCCTGTGCGAGGACGTCGAGCATGCCGCTTCGGGTGGTCCTGGCGACGACACCGATCTGCGGGAACGCCAGGGCCAGACCGGGCAGCAGGAGATGGCGGAACGCCTCGAGGGGATCGGTGTCGTAGGCGACGAAGCCCTGGTAGGGCCAGACGCCGGTGACGTACCAGCCGAAGAGGAGGACGAATCCCATGCCGAGGACGAAGCTGGGAACGGCGAGCCCGCCGAGGGAGAGTACGCGTACCAGGTGGTCGGCGATCCCGCCGCGGCGCAGTGCGGCCAGGACGCCGAGCGGTACCGCGACGACCACGACGAGGACGAGCGCGGTCAGAGCGAGTTGCAGCGTCGCGGGGAAGCGCTGGGCGAGCAGGTCCGTGACCGGTTCGCGGGTGGTGTAGGAGGCTCCGAGGTCGCCGTCGAGCGCGTTCGCGAGCCAGTGGAGGTACTGCTCCGGGATGGAGCGGTCGAGGTGGAGGTCGTGGCGGATGGCGTCGACCTGGGCGTCGGGGGCGCCGATGCCTGCGAGTGTCACCGCAGGGTCGCCGGGTGCGGTGCGCAGGAGTGCGAAGGCGATCAGGGAGACCGCGAAGAGGACCGGGATGGCCTGCAGCAGGCGGCCGAGGGTCATTCGGATCATGAGGTGGCCTCGGTTTCCTCGGCCGTGGTCGAGGTGGTCGGGCCTTCGGCGTGCGGCGGGGCGAGCGGTCGGCGTGCGCGGGCGGGGGCGGGTTGGGCGGCGGCCGGGGCGAAGGCCTCCCGCGGCGACGGGTCGGTCGGCGAGGGGGTGTCGGATCCGGCTCGGTGGGCGTGTCCTGCGCGCGTGGCGGGCGCCTGCGGGCCGCGGCGGCCGCCGGAGCGCGGGGCGTGGTTCACCATGGGGGCGAAGCGGGCGGGAGCGCCGGTCTCGTGCACGAGGTGCCTTCCTGCGGGGCGGGGCGGCGGGCGTGCGACGCGCGCCGGCCGGTTTCCGGGTGTCGCGCCGCGTCGCCGGGGGCGGGGAAGTTTCCACAGTCGGAAACGCTGTTCCGAATTGCCAAGAGCGTAGGTGGGCGTTCGGGCGCAGACATTGGCCGCACACGACGGATACGTTGCCGAACGCGACAAGAGCCCTGTTGGGGTGTCAAACTCGCCGAACCTCGGTCGAATCACCGGGGAGAAGCCGCCCGCATCCGCGGGGTCCGGCCGTGGAAGAGGAGGGACGCCCGTGTCGGTCGCAGTGGTGCTGGCTCCGCCGAGGGCTTTGGCGTCGAGTGTGGTCACGGCGCGCGATCTGCTGTGGGCCGCGGCTCGTGGCGGCCGCGGGGGCATCGGGCAAAGGGTCCTGACCGTCAGCGTGGACGGTCGACCCGTCGCGTGTCAGGGCGGCACGGTGGTGGCCGCCGACGCCGCGCTCGCGGACGTGCGGCAGTGCGCCCTGGTCTTCGTCGCCGCGTTCACCGGCGACGTCGACGAGGCGATCGCGGCGTCGGCGCCGCTGCTGCGCTGGGTGAACGAGCGGCACGGGGAGGGGGTGCATCTGGCGGCGGGCGGGACCGGTTCGCTGCTGTTGGCCGCGGCCGGTGTCCTGGACGGCGGTGAGGCGACGACGTTCCCTCCGTATGTCGTGCAGTTCCGCCGGCTGTTCCCCCGGGTCAGGCTCCGGCCATCCCGGGCCATCGTGCGATCCGGGCGGGTGGCGACGGCCCACGGACTGGTCTCCAGCATGGAGTTGTTGGCCCAGATGTCCGGGCAGGTCTACGGGAAGGCTTCCGCGGCCCGTGTCGCGAGCCGCTTCGTCTTCGACGTGCCCGAGGAACTGCGGTCCGTCGTCCCGCCGGCGACCGGGGACAAGGACCCGGTACCGGTGCGCAGGCCGGCCGTGCCGCCGCAGCGATCCGCCGATCCCGTGGTGGTCGCCGCCCAGTTCTGGTTGGAGGAACATCTGGGGGACACGGTGACCGTGGCCGAGCTTTCCCGGCACCTGGACATGACCCCACGCACCGTGGAGCGCCGGTTCCTCGCCGCGTTGGGCACCGGCCCCCGGCAGTACCTGCGCCAGGTCCGCATGGCCCAGGCCGAACTGCTGCTCGCCGAGTCGACGGTGAACATCTCCGAGATCGCCCGGCGGGTCGGCTACCAGGACGTGTCCGCGTTCTACCGGGCGTTCTCCAAGGAGACCGGCAGGCGCCCCGGGGACCTGCGCCGCCAACCGGTCTGAGCGGCGCGGGCGCCGCGCCGCCCTCTCGCGGCGCCCGACCGTCCCCCGCGGTCAGCCCCGGCGGATGTACCGACCCGAGGGCTCCCCGACGACGGCGCCGTCGCGGTAGGCGACGCGACCGCCGACGATGGTGGTCTGCGGCCAGCCGCGCAGGTCCACGCCGTCGAACGGACAGTGGTCCTGTCCGGACAGCAGCAGTTCGGCGGACACCCGCTGTTGCCTGTCCAGGTCGACGATCACCAGGTCGGCGTCCGCGCCCACGAGCAGCGACCCCTTGCCGGTGAGACCGTACGCCCGCGCCGGGTTGGCGGAGACCAGCTCCGCCACGCGGTGCAGGGGCAGTCCGCGCCGGTGGTGTCCCTCGGACAAGAGCACCGGGTACAGCAGCGCGGTCCCGCCGAAGCCGGGCAGCGCGGGCCACAGTTCGTCGCCCTTGTGTTCCTCCATGCAGCAGGCGTGGTCGGAGGCGACCCAGTCGACCGTGCCGTCGAGCACGCCCTCCCACAGCGCCCGGTTGTCCTCACCGGTGCGGATCGGGGGGTTCACCTTCGCCCCCAGGCCGACTCCGGTGGCGTCCAGCGACGCGTGGTCCAGGCACAGGTGGTGGAGGGTGACCTCGGCGCGGACGTCGAGCTCGGGATGGTTGCGTCGTGCGATGCGCGCGGCGTCGAGCGCGTCGGCGCTGGACAGGTGCAGGAGGTTCACCGCGCAGTGCGCCGCCTGGGCCAGGGTGGTCGCCTCGCCGATGGCCACCCGTTCGGTGAGTGGGGGGCGGCCCCGGTGGTACGCCTCGAGCGTCTGCGGGTCGCCGTTCTTGCGCACCCGGTCGATGAACAGCCGCATGAGTTCCGACTGTTCGCAGTGCAGCGAGAGCGAGACGCGACTGCCCGAGGCGGTCGCGCCGGCGGCGGCGACGCCCTCCATCAGCTCGAAGAGGTGGCCCAGGTCGTACTCCTGGCCGTCTTCCGCCATCCGGAAGGACTTGGTGTCGCGGGAGCTGGAGGCGAGGTTGAAGCCCTTGTAGAACATGTAGTACTTGAACGACGTGACCCCGTGTTCGGCGATCAGGCGTGGGATCTCGCCTATCTGGTCGCTGGTCATCGGCGCGAGGTGGAACCCGTAGTCGGTGAAGGACCGGCCCTGCACGGCCTTGAGGACCTCCGGGAAGATGTCCTCGTACGAGCCGGTCCGGTTCAGGTAGTGCTCGCCGGTGCGGAAGTACGACAGCACCGTGGTGGCGCCGCCGACCAGCGAGGAGCGTGTCTCCTCGTGGGCGTCGAGGGCCAGGTCGCGGTAGATGCCCAGATGGAAGTGCGCGTCGACGGCGCCGGGGAGGACGATCCGGCCGGTCGCGTCGATGACCTCGTCGGCCTCGGCGGGGCTCAGGTCGTCGCCGAGGGCCGCGACGACGCCGTCCTTGACGGCCAGGTCGGCGCGGATCTCCCCGACGTGGGGTTGGACGAGCGTGCCGTTCTTGATGATCAGGTCGTAGCGTGCCATGAGTGAAGCCGCCCGCGGGGCGGCC
Organism: Embleya sp. L77; assembly: GCF_055557415.1. Taxonomy (NCBI): domain Bacteria; kingdom Bacillati; phylum Actinomycetota; class Actinomycetes; order Kitasatosporales; family Streptomycetaceae; genus Embleya; species Embleya sp. L77. Next base: position 6,240,916 of record NZ_CM145709.1, on the reverse strand, counting down.
TCCACCCCCTTCGATGGTGTGGGACCGGCGCGATCACGCGTCGGTCACGGCTGTTGGGTCAAGCGCGCCGTCGGCGCGCCCAGGCGTTGTGAGAGCCTGCGGGTGGCTCGCAACAGGTGTGCCAGGCAGTGGTCGGCGCCTTGCGCGAATCGCTCGGCGGGACCGCACACGCTGACCACCGCCGCCGGTGCGCCGTGATGGTCGAAGACCGGGGCGGCCACGGATGCCGCGCCGGCCTGGCGCTCCCCCGCCGAGCCTGCCCAGCCCCGGGCACGGATGTCGGCCAACTCCCGGGCGAGGTGATGCAGCGCGGCGCCCGACGTCGCCGCGGTCCCCCCGACGTCACCGCGCCCGCGCCCGGCGGAACGCGTCGCGTGCAGGGGTGCCTGTCGTACCAGGCGGGCGAGTTCGCGGGCGTCCCGCGCCTCCGGCAGGTACGCAAGGAGCGCCTTCGAGGAGGCGCCCAGGCAGAGCGGGTACGGGGCGCCCAGGGTGACCGACATGATCACCTCGCGGTCGGGGGTCACCTGGTCGATGTAGATGCGGGTGTCGCCGACACGCACGGACAGCGTGGCGGTCTCCCCGGTGTCCAGGGACAACGCGCGCAGCTCGGGTGCCGCGGCGGAGCGCACGTCGAGCCGGTCCAGGTAGGCCAGCCCCAGTCGCATGACCGCGGGGCCGAGCGAGTAGCGGCGGGTGTCCGGGTCCAGGGCGATCAAGCCCCTGCTGCGGAGCGAGCCCAGGAGGCGGTGGACCGCCGCCTTGGACATCGCCAGCGCCTCGGCGATCTCGGTGATCCCCAGGTCCGGGGTCCGGGCGTCGCAGAAGTGCATCAGCACGTCGGCGGCCCGTTCGACGGTGACGACCGTCTGACCGGCGGGGGCCGTCGCGGCGGCGGGGCCGCGGTCGGGAAACTCGGTGTCAGTCGCCACGACGGAAGCCGACCCGCACCGGCGGATCGGTGACGATCCGGGTGTCGAGGAACTCCCACCAGTCGTCCTGCGAGACCCGTTGGTGCTCCCAGTCCCGGTCGTGCTTGAGACCGGACAGCGCCTTGCGGTACGCCCCCCAGGCCGCCTCGTCGTCGAACGCGGCCCAATTCTCCAACGCGTACACGTCGCCGACGACGCTGTAGTACCAGCGCACTTCCCGCACCATCGGCAGGTCACGGTAGAACCAGCTCTCGCGATCCTCCAGCCACGACCAAAAGGCCTTCTGGTCGCGGCGCGAACGCTCCTTGAGCTTCATCCGGTAGACGAGGTAGATCACGCGAATCCTCTCGGGGACGCAGTGTCGAATGCCAGGTCAAAGGCTCCAGTCGCCATATAAGTTTCGCGTTGGCGAACCCTGTTCCACTTCCGACCCGGCGATGCCTCATGCTAGCTTCCTGGAAACCTGTTCCACAATGAGGAACAGTGTTGCCGTTTGCGACAACTTACGAGGTGAATGCGATGCCCGACGGACCCCTGCGCGGGGTCACCGTGCTGGACTGCGCCACGCTCTTCGCCGGTCCCCTGGCGGCCACGATCCTCGGCGACTTCGGTGCCGACGTGATCAAGGTCGAGCACCCGCGCAAACCGGACCCCGCGCGCACCCACGGCCCCGACAAGGACGGCGTGGGCCTGTGGTGGAAGATGCTCGGCCGCAACAAACACACGGTGACGATCGACCTCGGCCGCCAGGGCGGCGCCGCCCTGCTGCGCCGCCTGGCGGCCCAAGCAGACGTACTCGTCGAGAACTTCCGGCCGGGCACCCTGGAACGCTGGGGTCTGGGACCCGACGTCCTGCACGCGGACAACCCGCGCCTGGTGATCGCACGCGTCACCGGCTTCGGGCAGTTCGGCCCGTACGCCTCCCGCCCCGGCTTCGGCACGTTGGCCGAGTCGATGAGCGGATTCGCCGCCGTGACCGGCGAACCCGACGGCCCCCCGACCCTGCCGCCCTTCGGTCTCGCCGACGGCGTCGCCGCGCTCACCCTGGTCGGCGCGGTGCAGACCGCGCTCTACCACCGCGACGTCCACGACGCCCCGGGCCAGGTGGTCGACCTCGCCATCATCGAACCGCTGTTGACGCTCCTGGGCCCGCAGGCGACGGCCTTCGACCAGCTGGGGCTCATCCCGCAGCGCACCGGCAACCGCTCCGTGAACAACGCCCCTCGCAACACCTATCGCACCCGCGACGACAAGTGGCTCGCGGTCAGCACCTCCGCCCAGTCGGTGGCCGAGCGCGTCATGACCCTGGTCGGCCACGGCGAGGTCATCGCACAACCGTGGTTCGCCTCCGGCTCGGGACGGGCCGCGCACGCGGACCTCCTCGACGGGTACGTGGGCGGCTGGATAGCCGCCCGGGACCTGGCCGAGGTGGTCGAAGAGTTCGAGAAGGCCCAGGCCGCCATCGCACCCGTCTACGACATCCGCGACATCTTCGAGGACCCCCAGTACCGCGCCCTCGACACCATCACCACCGTCGCGGACGACGACCTGGGGCCCCTGCGCATGCAGAACGTCCTGTACCGCCTGTCGCGGTCCCCCGGCTCCATCCGATGGACCGGACGCGCCCCGGGCGCGGACAACGACACGATCTTCTCCGGCCGCCTCGGCCTGACCGCCGAGGACCTGGCCGCACTCCGCGAGGAAGGTGCCATTTGACCGCCACCCTGTGGGAACTGGCCTCCAACGCCCATGTGTTCGACCTGGCGCAGCCCATGCGCCGAGGCATGCCGCAGTCCCCGAACCACCCCCCGTTCCGGATGCACCTCGAGCGACGCCACGGCGACATGGTCCGCGCGGACGGCGGGTCGGCGGCCAACGAACTCATCGTCACCGGCGGCCACGTCGGCACGCACGTCGACGCGCTGGCGCACGTCTCCCACGAGGGCTACGTCTTCGGTGGGCTGCCCGCCGCTTCCCTGCAGAGCCACGACGGGTTCAGCAACCTGGGCATCGAGGAGTTCGTGCCGTTCGTCGGACGGGCCGTACACCTGGACATCGCGCGCCTGCACGGCACGAAGACGCTGCCGCCCGGCCACGAGATCACCGCCGCCGAACTCGCCGACGCCGAACGCGAAGCGGCCCCCATCGGCCCGGGGGACGCCGTCCTGGTCGGGACCGGCTGGTCACGCCTGTGGGACACCGGAGACCGGTTCGTCGGCCTGACCGGCGGAGTCCCGGGACCGGGCCTTGACGCCGCGCACTGGCTCGCCGACCGGAACGTCCGCCTGGTGGGAGGCGAAACCATCGCGTTCGAACGCATCGCCCCGGGCAAGGGCCACGCCACGCTTCCCGTACACCGCATCCTGTTGGTCGAGAAGGGCATCCACATCGTCGAGACGATGCGACTGCACGAACTCGCCGACGCCGGGGTCACCGAGTTCCTGCTCGTACTGGCCCCGCTGCCGGTGGTCGGCGCCACCGGTGCCCCGGCCCGGCCACTCGCGGTGGTGCCCCGTGGCTGAGCCACGCGAGGCGCCCGAGCCCTATGCCCGGCTCCTGGCCGGCCTCGCCGTCGACGCGCGGGAGAAATCCCTGCCCACGGCCGTCACCGACGACGTGGTCGGACGCATCCTCGACACTCTCGGCAACTGCCTCGCCGCGCTCGAACTCACCGACCCCGCCGAACCGCACATGGCGGTGCTCAGACACGCGCGACGCGCCGGAGGCGTTCCGGAGGCATCGGTCGTGGGTCTGCCCGACCGGATGCCCGCCGACCGGGCGGCGCTGCTCACCGGCACACTGGCGCACGCGCTGGACTTCGACGACACCCACCTGCCCTCGGTCCTCCACCCCTCCGCGTCGGTGGTCCCGGCCGCCCTCGCGGCCGCCGGAACCGCAGGCGCGACCGGCGCCGAACTGATCGCCGCGGTCGCCGCGGGCAACGAGGTCTGCGTCCGCCTCGGCGCCGCCTCGTACGACTCCGCCCTGCGCAACTCGGTGTTCTTCGAGAAGGGTTTCCACGCGACGTCCATCTGCGGGACGGTCGGCGCGGCCGTCGCCGCCGGTGTCGCCTACGGCCTGGACCGTGCGGGCATCGCAGACGCCATCGGAATCGCCTGCTCCATGGGCTCAGGGGTGATCGAAGCCAACCGCACCGGGGGCACCGTCAAGCGCATCCACTGCGGATGGGCCGCGCATGCGGGAATCACCGCCGCGCAACTCGCCCTCGAAGGTGTCACCGGGCCGCCCACCGTCCTCGAAGGGCGGTTCGGCTTCCTGCGCGCCTACCTCGACGACGCATGGGACCCCGCGCCACTGCTGGCGGGCCTGGACCGCATGGACGAGCCGAACTCCTGGGAACTGCTCCGCACCGTCTACAAGCCCTATCCTTCCAACCACTTCACCCACCCCGGGATCGACTGCGCGCTCGCACTGCGTGCCCAAGGGCTTGCGGCGGACGACGTGGAATGGGCCGAACTGGGTGTCGCGGCCGCACCGTTGCGCACCATCGGAGAGCCTCGCGAACAAAAGGTCCGGCCCACCACGCCCTACCACGCGAAGTTCTCCGGCCCGTACACGGTCGCCTCCGCGTTCATCGGAGGAGGCGGACTCGGCCTGCACCTGGACGACTTCTCCCCCGAGGCCTTCGCCGACCCCCGACGGTTGGCACTCGCCGAACGCGTCACGGTGGTCGCCGATCCCGAGTGTGACAACGAGTTCCCCATGGCCTTCAGCGCGATACTGCGCGTCCGTACCCACGACGGCCGTCACTGGGAGCACCGCGTCCACTCCTCACGGGGCGGACCGGGAACACCACTGACCCTGGACGAACTGGAGACCAAGTATCGACTCAACGCCTCCCGAGTCCTGCCTCCGGAGGAGGTGACCGCACTGGCGGCGCGCGTCCGCGCACTCCCCCTCAGCTCGACCCTGACCGGACTCCTGCCCGTGCTCGGGGGACCCGACGCGCGAACCTTGGGAATCGACCCCGGCACGGTGTGACGCGCGGGCGCACTCCACTCAGTCGGGCGGGTCGTCGAAGGCCACATCGACACGTTCGAAAGACTTGTACGTCTCGGTGACGGCATATGACTCGTAAGCGCGGCGATCCGCGGTGCTCAGCTGTGCGTGATCGGTGAACGGAGCCAGGAGGCTGCGCGGCCACAGCCGGTTCACCCGTACCGATACGGCCTCGGCCGCCCAAACGAACACCAGTGCCCCAAGATATATCCAGGTGATCAACCCCAACACGATGCCGAACAGTCCATAGGTCGCGGTGCTGCCGCGCAGGAGATGATCAACGTAGTACGTGGCTGCCCAGAGCAGCCCCTGCCACGCACATGCGGCGGCGATCGCCGCGTACGCCAACGCTCCCAAGGCAATCGAGCGATCGGAGAGCAGCCGGTAGGCGGTCAGGATCATCACCGCGTTCAAGGCCGTCGATGCCACAGCCGCTGCCACGCTCGGCACGATCCCCGACACCACGACCGCGTCGGGGCTGTTCCCGGTGGCCGCGCCCGTCAACGCGGTGCTCAGTGTCACCCCCACCGCGAGAGCGAAGATGAGGAGGAGACTGTACAAGCGGGCGCGGATCGGGTTGGGCCGGCGGTGGCGAGGTACCGCCCAGATCTTGTCGAGGGCGTTACGCGCCGCCTGCGCGACCCCCAGCGCGCCGTAGAGGCTCCCGACGAGGCCGATGGCCACCCCCCAGCCGCTCCCACGGAGCGAGTGGATGTTGGTACCGATCTGATCCCCGATCACCGGGAATTGACGCAGTGCCGAGTGGAGCACCCGCTGCTGGAGGTCCGGGTTGTCACGCAGAGCGAAGCCGAGGGCGGTGACCAGCAGGAGGAGCAGCGGAAACAGTGACACGAACGCGTAGTACGTGATCAGCGCGGCCAGATACGTTCCCTGGTCGTCGACGAACTTGTAGATCACCGCGAGTGGGAAAGCAGCCCATTTGCGCCGACGTTGGAACGCATCGAGACGACGCGAAAGACCCGCCTGACGTGTGTGCTGTGCCTCGCCGTCCGTCTTCATCACGAAGAGCCTGCCCCGCCGGAGAAGTTCCAGCACAGCGGCTCACATCGCGTTGGCGGCGAGCACGACCACGGCCCCCACAAGCGAATCCGCCCGGGGGCACCCCGGCCATCGGGTCGTCCCTCAGGGGGCCTCCCCGATGGCCAGGGTGCGCCGCGCGCTGCGGACCACTGCCTCGTCGATCATGCGGCCCTCGTCGTCGACGAGGACCGCATCGCCCGCGCGCAGTGCCGCGTCGAAGCGGGCCACCAACGCGGCGGCCCTGTCCAGTTGGCCCGGCGTCGGGGTGAAGATCTCGTTGACGACGGCGATCTGGTCGGGATGGATACAGGCCCGGGACCGGTACCCCATGCGGCGCAGAGCCTCGGTCGTGCGGCGCAGCCGCTCATGGTCGCGGTAGACGGTCGAGACGGGGCCGACGGGGGGTTCGATGCCCGCCGCCGCGGACGCCAGCAACACCTGGGTGCGTATGGCGAGCAGTTCTCGCTCGTCCTCGCCGGGCTCGATGCCGAGTTCGGCACACAGGTCGGCTTCGCCGATCTGCAGCCGGACCACTCTGGGTGCGCGGGCAAGGGCGGGGGCGGCAAGGACGGCCGACGCGTCCTCCAGGAGAGGGGCCACCTTGATGCGGCCGACCTCGCTGCCGAGTTCGCGTTCGCGTTCGGTGAGGACGGCGTCTACCGAGGCGACGTCGTCCACGCCGGCGCACTTGGCGAGGCAGACGCCCCGCAGTGCCGGGGCGACCACGGCGCGGGCGTCGTCGAGACCGGGTGGGCCGGGGTTGAGGCGGACCCAGATGGCGCACCGCGCCGCCGGATCCTGGCCGGCCAGCCATCGGGCGACCGCGCTGCGCGCGGATGCCTTGCCGGATGCCGGGACGGCGTCCTCGAGGTCGACGATGACGGCGTCGGCGCCGCGGTCGAGGGCCTTGTCGAGCATGGCGGGTCGGTCTCCCGGGACGTACAACCAGGATCGGGCGCTCATGTTGTCTTCTCCTTCTGCCGCGCCTCGGATGGATTTCGCTGTGCGTACCAGCGTTTCATTATCGTCGGGTCGGCGTGCGCCGAAGTGTGGCCGGGACCGACACGGAACCGCCCAACGTGTCGCGTTCGGCAGGTTCCGGGAGGGGATACCGGGTGTTAGCTTTCCACTGGCCGAAACGCTGTTCCGGCAACCAGTGGAGGATGGATGAACCAGCGCGAGGACGAACTCGCCTACTGCGCACTGGCGTTGCAGTCCCGATGCGAAGCGGTCAATGCCCTCGGGGACGACGACGCGCGCCTGCTGATTCGCGCGTCCATCGCGCGCATCGACGCCCAGATCGCCGCCGGCATCGCGTTCCTGGGTCCCGAGGTTCGACTCGTCGTCCTGCCCGAGTACGTGCTGACCGGGTTCCCGATGGGAGAGGCCGTCCAAGCCTGGGCCCACAAGGCCGCGCTGGCGCCCGGCGGCGGGGAATACGACGCGATCGCCGCCGTGGCCGTGCGCCACGGCATATTCCTCGCCATGAGCGCGTACGAGACCGACGAGCACTTCCCCGGCCTGTACTTCCAGGCCAGCACCGTGCACGATCCCGCGGGCAACTGCGTGCTGCGGTACCGGAGACTGCATTCCCTGTACTCGCCCACGCCGTACGACGTGTGGCAGGAGTACCTCGACGTGTACGGGATCGATGCCGTGCTGCCGGTGGCGCGCACGTCGATCGGTGTGCTGGGGGCCATCGCCTCGGAGGAGATCCTGTACCCCGAGTTGGCCCGGAGCCTGGCTCTGCGGGGTGCCGAGGTGTTCGTGCACTCCTCCGCCGAGGCAGGCAGTCCGTTGCAGACCCCGAAGGACGTGGCCAAGGTGGCCCGCGCCGTCGAGAACCTCGCCTACGTGGTGTCCGCCAACACCGGCGGCCACACCGGGACCGCGATCCCCCAGGCCTCCACCGACGGCCTCTCCAAGATCGTGGACTACACCGGGCGGGTCCTCGTCGAGGCCGGACCCGGCGAATCGATGGTCGCGAACGCCGAACTCGACCTGGTCGCGCTGCGCCGTCACCGCCGTCGTCCGGGCATGGGCAACCTCCTCGGCCGGGTCAAGACCGGCCTGTGGGCCGCGGAATACGCCCGCCACGACGTCGAACGGCCCGAGTCGCTCGCGGGCGCGATCCCCGATCGCGGCTATTTCGCCGCACGCCATCGCGCATCGCTGGAGCGTCTCCACGAGGCAGGGGTGGTGATCTGATGCCGACCACGCCCGCAGGCGGTACGTCTCGTACGCGCGACACCGACGGGATCGACCCGGCGGCCGATCCCCCACTCGACGCCAGGACACCGGTGCCCGATCCGCGGACCGGCCGCCCCACCCACGTACTCGCCGCGCCGACCCACAGGGAACTGACCGCGCTGTGCGGCAGTCTCCGCGCCGCCCAACCGGCTTGGGAACACCTCTCCGCGCAAGACCGAGGCGAGGTCCTGCGGCGGTTCGCCGACCGGATGGAGCACCACCGCGAACAGCTCGTCGCCGCGCTGTCCGCGGACACCGGCCGAACCGTCGAGTCACGCCTCGAACTCGACATCACCGCAGCCGCGTTGCGCCGCTGGGCGGACGAGGCCCCCGCGCTGCTTCGCCCCCGCGCGGAGCGCGACTCGGCGATCCCCTGGGTCGGCATCCGCACCGGCGACCGCCCGTACCGACTCGCCGGCGTGATCAGTCCCTGGAACTTCCCGCTGCTGCTCAGCCTCATCGACACGATCCCGGCCCTGGCCGCGGGCTGCGCCGTGGTGGTCAAGCCCAGTGAGGTCACACCCCGCTTCGTGGATGTCCTGAACGAGGTCGTGGCCCAGGACCCGGAGCTGTCGCGCGTGTTGGCCTTCGTCGAAGGCGGCGGCGGCACCGGGGAGGCCCTCGTCGGCGAAGTCGACATCGTAGCCTTCACCGGAAGTGTGCCCACCGGGCGGCGCGTGGCGCACCAGGCCGCCGAACGGCTGATTCCCGCGTGTCTGGAACTGGGCGGCAAGGATCCCGCGATCGTCTGCGCGGACGCGGACCTGGACCACGCGTCCTCGGCAATCCTGTGGGGCGCAACCGCCAACGCGGGCCAGTCGTGCCTGTCCATCGAGCGGGTGTACGTGCAACGGGACCGGCTCGCGGAATTCACCGCCCTGTTGGTCGCGAAGGCGGAACGCGTGGGACTTGCCCACCCCGATCCGTCCGCCGGGGGGCTCGGTCCGATCATCGACAGCGCCCAGGTGCGCGTGATCGCCGACCATCTGCGCGACGCCTACGCGCGCGGCGCGGCGGCGTTGACCGGCGGCGCCCTGGAACACCTCGACGGCGGCACGTACCTGCGGCCGACCGTGCTCACCGACGTGGATCACACGATGAAGGTCATGACCGAAGAAACGTTCGGTCCGGTCCTGCCGGTGATGGCGTTCGACACGCTCGACGAGGCCGTCGCCCTCGCCGAGGACAGCCCCTACGGCCTGTCCGCCGCAGTCTTCGCGGGCCGGGCGGACAGCGCGGCGGACGTGGGTCGACGCCTGTCCGCGGGCGCGATCAGCGTGAACGACGCGGCCCTGACCGCGGTGCTGCACGAGGGCGAGAAGAACGCTTTCAAGCAGTCCGGCCTGGGCGGCTCACGCATGGGGCCCGCCTCGATCCAACGCTTCCTGCGGCGCCAGTCCCTCCTGATCCATCGCGGGGCCGTCAAGGACCCGTGGTGGCACCCGGCCTGACCCGGCCCACGGCTGCGCCGGGCCGGGACTGCCGCGACGAGCCGCCCATCCAGAAAACCGCACGAGAGACGAACACCGAAGGGACCCCGCCATGGGCATCCGCGAGGACATGACGACGCTCGCCCGCCACGAAGGCGACTGGGAAGGCATATACACCTACATCGACGAGGACGGCACGGTCACAGACCGGCACCACGCGCACCTCTCGTGCGCCTTTCCCGACGATGGCGAATACCCCTACCTGCAGACCAATCGATACAGGTGGGAGGACGGCCGGTACGAGGAGTTCCGCTTCCCGGCCACCTACAAGGACGGCCGCATCTGGTTCGACACCGAGCGGATGACCGGCTACGCGTGGGACGTCGACGACAAGATCACCGTGCTGACCTGGACCTACAAGCACGATCCGTCCGGGTACTTCTACGAGATGATCCACCTCTCGCAGGACGGCAACACCCGCTGCCGCACCTGGCACTTCATCGAGAACGGACACTGCACCCGCCGAGTGGTGATCAACGAACGGCGCCGGGGACTGTAACGACCTCGGCTTCGGGGACGCCGGCGCGGCCGCGGACGATGGCCCGCCGACCGTGACCGGCGGCCCGCCCGCGCGGGTGGGCCGACGGATCGGTCCTATGCGGTTTCGTGGCCGAATTCCGCGGAAAGCCGCTCGGCGGCCGCGACGACCAGCGGCGCGCATTCCGTCAAGCGGGCCCGGAACCTGGTCTGCGGACCGGCGACGCTCACGGAAGCGATCATCACGCCGTCGTGGTCGAGGACCGGGGCCGCCACGGCCGCCGCGCCGTCCTGGCGCTCGCCCACGGAGGTGGCGTACCCGCGTTTGAGGATCGCCTGCAGTTCCTTGCGCAGCTTGAGGGGGTCGACGATGGTTCGCTGTGTGAGCGCCTCGAGCCGGTGGTGCCTGAGATAGTCGTCGATCTCGCTGTCCCTCATGTAGGCGAGCATCACCTTCGAGGAGGCTCCCGCGTGGAGCGGGTACGGCGTCCCCAGGACCACCTCGATGCGCAGTTCCTGAGCCGGCACGACCTGGTCGACATACAGGCGGGTGTCCCCCCGTCGGATGGACAACGTGGCCGTCTCGCCACATTCGTCCGTGAGTCGACGAAGCTCCGGAGCCGCGAGAAGCCGCATGTCGGTGCGCGCCAGGTAGGCCCGACCCAGGGCCACGGCGGCCGGTCCCAGCGCGTATCTGCGCGTGGTGGGGTCCGCGCTGATCAGACGCCTGCTGCGCAGGGCGGTCAGGATGCGATGCACCGCGGCTTTGGTGAGGTCGAGTTCGGTCGCGATCTCGGTGACGCCCAGATCAGGGCGCCCGCTGCGCCCGAACAGGAGCAGCACGTCCATCGCGCGCTCGACCGAGGCGACCGACCTGCTCCCGGTGTCGTCAACGTCCGTCGCCGCGCGCGACCCGCCCATGTCCCCTCCTCATCGACGAGCCCACTGTAACGGTTGACAGTACCGGGTTTCCTGTGACGGAACACGGCGGCCTGCGAGCCGGGCTACGTGTCGAGCGGCGGGGTGCGGTCGGCCGCGACGTCGATGGGGGTTTCCTCGCGCGGGGTGACGCGGCGGCGGATCGTCAGGCCGAAGAGGCAGGCGGCCAGTCCGAAGGCTCCGACGAGGGCGAACGGCGCGGCCGGGCGCCAGTGGTCGTAGAGGTATCCACCGGCGAGAGACACGACCAGGATTCCGGCGCTGCCGCAGAACGCGAAGACTCCGTACGCAGAGCCGCGCACGTCGCGGGGTGCTTGCTGGGCGAGGAGCGGCCCGCTGGAGGTGATGCCGGCGACCTCGCCGAGACCGATGGCGATCGCGACGGGGATCATGCCGGGGCCGAGCGGATCCGGAACCAGCAGGGCGCTCAGGTACGCCGCGCCGGAGATCCCCAGTGCCAGGATCACGGCGTCCTGCCTGCCGATCCGGTCGCTGACGCGGCCGAAGAGCGGGGCGCCGATCAGCGCCGCGGTCTGCGCGATCGCCACCACGAGACCGGCTCGCGCCACGGCGTCCGCGCTGCTCATTCCGCGAACCTGCTCGGCGTGGTCGCTCACCCACAGCGCCAGGAAGCTTCCGACGATCGCCAGGTCGGCGCGGGAGACGAACGCGGCAGCATAGGCGAGGGCGACTCCCGGATCCTTGGCCGCCTTCACTCCCTCGCGGACGAGGACCGCCAGGGGAACGTGTCTGCCCACACGGCTGACCCGCAGCGGCGACAGGCGCCGGCCGAGTACCGCCGCCAGGGCGAGGATGAGGATCGCGACCACAGCGAAGGCGAGCCGGGCGGCGGCGACGGGAGTGAGGCCGGCCCGTTCGAACGCACCCGGGAGACGGACCAGCAAAAGCACCGAGCACAGTGCGCCGATCCCGTTCATGATGCCGTTCAGCCCCCCTGCCCGGCCGCGATACGAGGGGGCGGCGTAGTCCGCGAGGATGGTGCCGAGCATCCCGGTCAGCCCCGCGGCGCCCAGTGCGAAGACGATGCGAAACACCGTGAGCACCCCGACGGAGCCGGCGAAAGGCATGAGTACCAGCCCGACGGCGCACACCACGAACCCCGCCACCAGGACGGGGCGCCTGCCCCTGCGATCGGCGAGCGCGCCGTAGAGGGCCATCGTGGCGAGCAGCACCACTTCGGCGGCCACGTTCAGCCGGCCCACGACCGAGCCCCGGTCGTCCTTCGAGTACCCCAGCAGTTCGGTGAGCAGGTGGGCAGTGATCGCGGGCACGAACGTCAAGGTCGCGACCACGGCGAACGAAGCGAGGAAACAGGCGGCCATGTTGGCGCGGGTGATGCCTTCGGCGAGGACCAGGCCCGCGTATCGCGGTGAGCGTGCGTCGTCCTGGGCGACGGGGGGCGCTTGTTCCGGGGACACGCTGCCTCCGATGGGTGTGCGGGCGCCGCGGGGCGGGCCCCGCGGCGTCCGGGTCAGCCGCCGTGCCGGATACGGACGTTGGGATCGACGAGGTCGCCGACGACGTATACGTAGAACCTGGCCGCGGGGTCGCCGAGTTGGGCGCGCAACCACATGGCGCTCCACTTGGCGGCCGTATCGACGGACAGTCCCTGGGGCAGGGTGGGCGCGTTGGGATCCGGCAGCGCACCGACCGGGTTCTGCGTGTCGGTCAGGCCGTAGTGATTCGCGCCGGCGAGCACGACCAGAGCCCGGGCGCTGCCGCTCATCGCGTCATAGGTGGCCTGCCCCGCCGAGAGCGTCGCGCGTCCGTCGACGGAGCCCTGGATCAGCGCAACCGGCACTCCCGCGGTGTCGATCGGGTCCGCACCGGGCACGCCCGGGGCGGTGGAATTGGTTCCGAACAACGCGGCCGCGCGCAGCTGCGGGGGCCGCGAGTAGACGGGGCCGACGCAGAACGGAGGCTTGCACGTGCCCTCCACGGCGTACAGTCCGGCGACGCCGCCCGCGGAGTGGCCCAGGAGGACCAGACTCGCGGTGTCGACCCCGCCCGCGACGGGCGAGCCGGGGCGCAGGTCTTCCGCCGCCATCCACGTGGCGGCGTCGTTCACCTGCTTTTGCTCGGCGAAGAGCATCGGCCGGCCGAAGATGGGGCGGTTGTGGTCGGGGACGACCACGATGAAGCCGTACGAGGCGACGGTTTGGGCGTAGCGGGCGTAGTTGGCGCGTGGGACGTCGGCGCCCTGCAGCAGGAGCGCGACCGGGTAGCGGCGGCCTTCGACGCGTTGGGGGTGGTGGACCGTGGCCGGGTCGCCGGCCAGCGTCGTCTCGTATGCGCCCGTGTATGGGCTGCTGCTCGACGCGGCGGCAGGCGAACTCGCCTCCGTGGCCGTGATGGTGCCGGCGGCGGCCGGACCGGCGGCGAGTACGCCTGCGGCGACGGTAACAACAAGGCGGACGAGCGCGCGTCTCGCGCGAAGGCTCGGTGCCATGGAATCCTCCCGGCGGATGGCGGAACCCGCCGCGAGAAGCGCGGCCGATAATGTTTCCCTTATGGAGACATTGTTCCGCTGTCGGTCACGAGTATTAAGCGCCCGCCGATCGCGGTCGTCAAGGGGCGCGGCCGGGAATCGGCAGCGCCGGCTCTTGTTTCGGCCCGTACCACACAGTAAAACTGTGTTTCCCTCACGAATACGCGAGGCGCGGCAGCCCCGGTGACGTCTGCCGATCCAGCAGTGCCGGAAGGGCGGTTGGTCAATGATCCACCCCGTCGAACCTCCGCACGTCGACCCGTCCGCCTCCCCACCCGCGGGGGCGACGAGGTCGGTCGTGTCGCCGTTGGTCGCCGCGTTCGGTGCGGGTTTGACCGTCGGCGCGCTGGTCCTGTCGGGCGACGCCCTCGGAGGTGTCGTCGGCATGCCCGTCAAGGCGGTGCGCTACATGCTGTCGGCCACGGTGGTGCTCACGGGGCTGGCCGCGGCGGCGTCCCGCCGTTGGCTGCGTGCGCAGGACTCCCGTCGTCTCTGCGGCGTGGGCGGTGTCCTCGCGTGCGCTGTGCTCCTGATCGCGGCCCTCGTCCCCGATGTGGCCGTCTTCGGCGGGGCGCTGCTTGCGGTGGGCCTGCCGGCGGGTTGCGCGGTGGACGGGGCGAGGCGGTCCGCCCCGTTCGGGCGGACGATCGCGCTGTGGTACGCCGCCGTTCTGTTCGGTCTCGCGGCGTCCGGCGTGGTGTGTGCCCTGTTGCCCGACGATCCCGAGGTCGCGCTCGCGGTCTGTGCCGCCGTGGCGGGCGGGCTCCACCTCCCGCTCGTCCTCACCCGCGGGCGGATGCGGACGGGACCGGCCGGCATTGCCGACGCCTCGTCCGCCCGACCCGGGAAGGTGCTTCCCCGGACGCTTCTGGCCGGTTACGCCGGTGCGGGATTCGTGTTCGTCGGCTCGACGGTGGTCCTGTCGGACCTGCTTTTGTTCCGTTGGACGGTCCTGGGGCCCGGGGTCGCGTGGAGGTATGCGGGCGCGATGGTCGCCGCCGCGCTCGTGGTGGCCGTCGAGGCGGCGCTGTCCCGCCGTACCCCCGTGGCGCAAGGCGCTCCCGTCCTCCTGGTTGCGGCCGCGACCGGTTCGGTTCTGGTGGCCACCGCCCCGGGCAGCCTCACGGCGGTGGCGGGCCTGGGGGTCGCCGCCGGCGCGAGCGCTCTCGCGGCGGTGCGCCTCGACGCGCGAGTCCGTGCCCTCGATCCGAACCTGCGTTGCGTCGGCCCCACTTCCTGGGCGTTCCTCGGCGCGGTCGTCGCCGTCGCGTGCCGCTGGGCGCTGGGGCGTGTGCTGTCTGCGGAAGACGCCTCCGTCGTGCTGGCCGCGCCGGTCGGGCTGTTGGCGGTGGCGACCGCGTACGGCGTTCGGGCCCCTCGCGGGCGGGTGTTCGTCCCGGTGCGCACGCGCGCGACGGGTGTGGCGGTCGTGGGGGCCGCCACGGTCGTCGCCGCCCTCCTGGGTGGCGGGGGCGTCCCGGTCGCGTACGCCGGCGAAGTGCCCACCGTCGAGGTCACCGCGACCAACGCCCTGACCGCCGGTCGGAAGGTGACCGTCACCGGGCACGGATTCCGTCCCGGCCTGCGGGCGGTCGCGGTCGGGCAGTGCTCCGAGGGATACAGCGGCCCACACCAGTGCGACCTGACCGCCGGGGCCACCTTCGTCAACATCGACTCCCACGGCCGGCTCCCCAAGGTCGTGCTGACGATGGTGACTACCGTGCACGGCGTCGACTGCCTCACCCGACAGTGCGTGATCGGCGTCGGCCCCCTGCCCGGCTCGAACCCCAAGGCGCTGGTGGACGCCAACACGGTCGACGTCCGTCTGGGATTCACCGGCGGCAGCGTCCAGGGCGAGGCCCGGACAACCGTCGCCTCGGAGAAGGGCGCCACCACCGGCGCACCCACGGGCCCCGACGACACGTCGCCGCTGCTGTGGTCGCTCACCGTCGGATGCCTCCTCGTGTGCCTGGGCACCGCAGTGTGGATCGAACGCCGCCGCCCCGTCGAGAGATTGGCCGACACCGCGTGATCATCGTCCGTTCGCCGCACGACACCGCCGCCTGCGGGCGGCCGGAAGGGGACCGAGCACATGGGCTCACATGAGCACGGGTGGTGGATCCTGCTGCACGTGGTGCTGTTCGTCTTCTGGCTCGGCGGTGACCTGGGGGTGTTCTGGTCGAGCCGTTACGTCCTGCGGTCGGATCTGACGCCTGCGGCACGGCACACCGCGTTGCAGATCATGCTCGGCCTCGACCTCGGGCCACGCGTGTGCCTGGTGTTGTTCCTGCCGAGCGGGGTCACCCTCATGGCTCTGGAACCGCACGGAGCCGACGTGTTCACCTGGTGGAACGTCACCCTGGTCTGGTTGTTCGCACTCGGTTGGCTCGGACTCACCGTGCACGAACACGTGCGCCACGGCAGTCGGCCCCTCGTTGCGCGGACCGATCGCTGGATCCGTTTCGCCGTCGTGGGCGCCATGTTCGCCGTCGGGCTGTACACCGTCGCCGCGCACGAGCCCTTCGGCGTGGGCACCAATCCCCGCTGGCTCGGCGCCAAGGTCATGCTGTACGCGATCGCCATCGCCTGTGGTCTGGGCATCCGGGTCCGCCTGCGCCTTTTCGGTCCCGCGTTCGCCACCCTGATGTCCACCGGTTCGAACGCCGATGTCGAGCGTCGCCTCAAGCGGTCGATCGACGGGTGCCTGCCGTTCGTGTTCGGCATCTGGGCCTCGATCCTGGCCGCCGCGGCCCTGGGGATCCTCAAACCGGGCGCGCATCTGTAGGCCGTCGTCCCGGACCGGCCCACAGGACGATCCGCCCACCCGGCGGCGCGCGAGGCCGGGCGGCGGAACGCACCCGCCGCCCGACCTGAACGTCGGTTCACCCGCCGTCGCTGCGGTGGCCGAACTCGGACGACAATCGTCGGGCGGCGGCCACCACCGCAGGGGCGCGGTCGACGAGTCTGCCGCGGAAGCGGGTCTGCGGGCCGGCCACGCTGAGGGAGGCGATCATCACGCCGTCGTGGTCGAGCACGGGCGCGGCCACGGCCACGGCACCGTCCTGGCGTTCGCCCACCGACATCGCGTATCCGCGCCTGCGAATCACGGCGAGTTCCCTGCGGAGCTTGTCCGCCTGCGTGATGGTCTTGGCGGTGAGCGCCTCGAGGTCGCGGTGCTCGAGGTACGCGTCGATCTCGCCGGCGCTCAGGAACGCGAGCATCGCCTTGGAGGAGGCTCCGGCATGCAGCGGGTAGGGCGTGCCCAGGATCACCTCGATCCGCAACTCCTGCACCGGCACCACCTGATCGACATACAACCGGGCGTTGCCCCGGCGCACCGACAGCGTCGCGGTCTCCCCGCATTCGTCCGCCAGGGTGCGCAGTTCGGGCGCGGCGAGCAGACGCAGGTCCGTGCGCGCCAGGTAGGCGCGGCCCAGGGCCACCGCCGCGGGGCCGAGGGCGTATCGCCGCGTGGTGGGGTCGGCGCTGATCAGGCGACGGGTTCGCAGGGCCGTGAGGATGCGGTGGACGGCGGCCTTGGTCAAACCGAGTTCCGCGGCGATCTCGGTGATGCCGAGGTCGGGTCTGCCGCTGCGCCCGAACAGGAGCAGGACGTCCATCGCGCGCTCGACGGCGGCGATGGACCTGCTGCCGGCCTCCTCGACTTCCATGGTCGACGAACGCCCGTTCACGTCTTCCTCCTTCGAACCGGGTGTCGAGTGTACCCCGGGACATCCGATTGTTTCCCCCTGCGGAACGCCGTATGTGATCAGGACACGAGGCAGAGATGGGCGAAGGCCCCGCTCCGGTGCGGGAGCGGGGCCGAAGGTGCGCTTCAGGGCGCGGCGTGTGTGCGGCGCCGACGCAGCACGAGTGCCGTCGCGCCTGCGACGAGGATCACGGCGCCCGTCGCACCGAGGGCGATCGCCGTCGTGTGATCCGAGCCGTCGCCCTCGGCCACGGCCTTTTCCTTCCCGAGCGTGAGAACTGTGGTGGGGTTCTGTGGTTCGCACGGGACCTGGATGGTGCGCCCCTTGTAGGCGACGTCGAGGACGAAGCGGCCGGGGGTGACGGTGGTGTGCCCGGTGCCGGTGACGGTGGTCTTGCCGGTCATCTCTCCGATCGGCAGCGGATTGCCGGGCTGCACGGCGGGGTTCTTGCGGGGGCTGGACATGGTGACCGCACCGTTGTGGGCACCCGACAGGGCGAGAGTGCCGGTCGTCTGCATGGAGTCGGTGTCGTAGGGCGCCGGTCCGGCGAGTTGCGCTACCGGTTCGGACTTCCAGGTGAAGGTCACCTCCTGTCCGGCGGCGGGCGCGTCGGGCGTCGCGGTGAGGGAAAGGGTCACGGGTGCGGACGTGGCACCGGCGAACGGGACTTGGCATGTGTACTGGACGGTGGCCTGGGCCGCGTGCGCGGCCGGTGCCGTCGCGAGTGCGGTTCCGGCTCCGACGAGCGCGCACAGGGTCGTGAGGGTTGCGTGCCGAGGTCTCATGGCGGGCTCCCGGGGATCGGCCGGCCGGCCGGCGGCCGGGACGAATGGACGAGGGCGAAGGCGCCGACGGGAGTGTCGGGTTCAGTGCTCGCGCAGCAGGCGCCCGGCACCGTGAACGGCGTCGGTGATGCCGTTGCTGCGCAGTGCCAGCCACCAGGTGGCGGCGTTGATGGCGATGACGGGTTTGCCGAGCCATCGTTCGGCCTCGTCGGCGAGGCGGATCATCGACAGGTTGGTGCCGCATTGGACGATGGCGTCCACGTCCGGGCCGTCCACCTTCCTCAGCGCCGCACGCAGGGTGTCCTCGTCGACGTGGGCGATGGACACGGCGGTGGGGCAACGCAGGCCGTGGACGGTCGCCACGTCGAAGCCGAGTTCGGTGAAGAACTGGTAGACGTTCGCGTCGCCGACCGGCTGGTAGGGGGTGACGACGGCGATGCGTTTCGCCCCGAACAACTCGAGTGCCCGCCGGCATGCCTCGGCGCCGGTGGTGACGGGCAGGCCGGTGATGCGATGGATGTGGTCGACGAAGGCGCGGTTGCCTTCCACGCCGCCCCAGAACGTTTCGGCGGACATGCCCATCACCACGGCCTCGGGCTCGCAGGTCAGGACGCGTTCGCAGGCCGCGCCGATACCGGCGCGGATCTGCTCGAGCAGGTGGTTCATGCCCTCGTCGCCGTTCATGTCCTGGTCGCGGATGTGGATGCGGCTGAAGTGGGCGGTGACGCCGGGGACGGACATCGCGTAGAAGTCCGGTTCCACGATGGTGTTGGTGCTCGGGGCGATCACCGCGAGCTTGCGGCGCCAGCCGAGCGCGTCGGTCATGTCGTCGGCTCCGTCTCGGTTCGGGTCTTGGTGGTTGCGGGGGCTGCGGGGCCACCGGGGGGATGCCGTGGGCGGCTCAGGCGTCTGCACGCCCATGCGAACGCCGCCTGCGTGACGGTGTTGCAGGACTGCTCGATCCATTGCAGGGCCACCGACTGGTCCGGGCGGGAGGCGAGCGGGCCGAGGGCGTACATGCCCAGGAGCCAGGTCCCCAGCAGCGCCGCCGAAGGGGCGTCGTCGTCCGCCCTCGCCAGGATGATCAGCCGAACGGCGGTGAGGCTGCTCATCACGATCGTCAACAGCAGGACCGGCCAGGTGCTGCGCAGGGCGGCGGCGGCCACGCTCGCGGCCGCGCACACGGCGAGGAACGCCCACAGCGGCGGTGGGCGCGAGGTGCCCTCCCCGGGCCGCGCAAAGGACGCCGTCCCGCTCGGCCGGGCCGACAGGGCCGCGTGAGCGAGCAGGGCGAACCCGACACCCAGGCAGGGGAACAGCGCGCTCTCCAGCCATCGCAGGTCCGGCCCGTCCAGCGCGACGATCAGCTTCCAGGTCGCCTTGGCCGAGCCGCCCGCGAGAACCAGGCACACCCCGGCCGCGGCGCGCCCGGCGCCTTCGGGAGCACGGCGGGCGAGGTAGGGCACCAGAAGTGCCGCTCCGCCCGCCGTCAGCAGCACCGGGACGAAGTCCTCCAGGGCGAGCGGGAGGGGGTAGTGGGTCATGCACCACCTCCGCGGCCGTCGACGGTCGTGGGTGAAGGGGCGAAGGGGTCGCGGCGGCGGACGGGTGCCAGCGCGAATCGCGTGAACGCCTTGCGTCTGGTCAGCCAGGCGACGCGGCCGCCATAGGGCGCGCCGGCGAGCACGCGGTCGGCGAGCCAGGGGGCGACGGTTTCCACGCGGTCGGCGAGCAGGGACAAGACCTTGCGCGAGCGCTCGAGCTCCCGGTCGGTGTAGCCGTGGGTGAGGAGATCGGTGACCACCATGCCGGGCGAGAGGTGGGCCACGCGGACGTCGCCGAGGTCGGCGGCGGCCACCTCCTTCGCGAGGGCGTCGGTCAGGTAGGTGACGGCGCGTTTGGTGGCGCCGTAACCGGTCAGGCCGGGCATGAGGCGGCCGTCGGAGCCGAATCCCTCCATGTTCCACAGCCGGCCCGATCGCTGCTCGGCGAAGCCCGCCAGGGCGACGGCGGATCCGTGCGCGACGGCGAGGACGTTGACCGAGACGACCGTGTCGATGTCGGCGGCGGGCAGATCCCACAGGGGTCGTCGGGGTGTGGTCGCGCCCGCGTTGTTGATCCAGATGTCGACCGCGCCGAAGGTCCCCACCGTCCGGTCCCACAGTTCGCGGAGC
Source organism: Embleya sp. L77 (assembly GCF_055557415.1). Taxonomy (NCBI): domain Bacteria; kingdom Bacillati; phylum Actinomycetota; class Actinomycetes; order Kitasatosporales; family Streptomycetaceae; genus Embleya; species Embleya sp. L77. Next base: position 6,220,589 of record NZ_CM145709.1, on the reverse strand, counting down.
CGAGACCGGTCGGTGACGTCGGCGGCGACGCCGAGGAGTCGCCCGGGTGGCGCGCACAGGGTCCGCACCGCGTTGTCGGTCGACGCTGCGCTGCGGCCGCACAACGCGACGCGGCAGCCCCGGTCGAGGAAGGCGCGGGCGAGTCCGAGGCCGATGCCGCGGGTGCCGCCGGTGACGACGACGGTGGGGCGGCCTTCGGGGCCTGGTGTCACGGGGTGTCCTGCCGGGTGAGGGTGCCGTGCAGGACACCGGTGAGTCGGTTGCCGTCGAAGAGTTCGTAGGCGACGGCGAGGACGCGGCCGGCGTTCATCCCGGGGCGGGTGTCGATGGCGAACTCGCGGCCCTTGACCTCCGTGGCGCTGTGCGTGAAGTGCCAGTGGGGAAAGCTCGCCCGGCCGAAGGCTTGGGCGTTGCCCCAGGCGTCGGGTCCTTCGATGAAGGAGCGTGTGCCGTCGCGGCGCCGTTCGACGGTGAAGCGCCGGTCCACCGCACCGGACCAGGTGGTGTGCAGCCGGGTGCGCAGCAGGTCCAGGGGTTCGACGTCGATGCTCATCTCCACGTCGCCGAGGAGCTTTTGCCGGTCCGACCAGAGTTGGCACGTGCCGGCGTAGCGGGTGGTCTCCTTGGTGGGGAGGATGAAGGACACCGGCCCGTTGTCGGTCTCCTCCTCGAGGAAGGCGGTGACGCGGGCGCGGGTCTCACTGTTGCTGTCGAAGTCGTCGGTGCGCCGGTAGACGCCGTTGAAGCAGCCGACGACGGCCCAGCCCTGGTAGAGGATCGAGGAGTAGACCTGGGTGTCGCCGTCGGCCAGGACCTGGTTCCAGGTGTTGAGGGCGACCTGCCAGCCGGGGCCGTAGTAGCGGGCGTCCACGAACGATCCGTACGGTTGGCCGCTGCCGTGGAAGTCGGGTCCGGTGTAGAGGCGGTCGGCGTCGGAGTCGACGACGCCGAAGGCGAAGGGCGCGCCGAGCCGCAGGCGGCCGGCCAGCGGGCCGCCTGCGGTGAGGCTGCCGTCCATGAGGTAGGTGGTGGTGCCGTCCTCGTAGACGGAGGAGCGTCGGGTGTCCTCGTAGCCGCACCAGGTTCCGTCGGCGTCGAACAGGGAGGGGCGGCCGTGCCATTCGCCGGTGATGCGGCGCTGCCACACGCTGGGGCCGGGGCCGTCCGCGGTCGAGGCGGCGGTGTCGGTGGTCGTCATGGGCGGGGATCCTCCGCTCGGTGGGGTGATGCGTGGTCGGGTCCGTGTTGGAGCAGGAGACGCACGAGATCGGCGTCGTGGTCGCCGATGAGCCGGGCGACCTGCTGCCAGACGGGGTCGACGTCGGGGTCGAACAGGGCGGCACGCAGCGCCCGGTCACGGGCGATCGGGTCGGTGTCGGCGAGGGTCGCCGCCACCGGCGCGGGCAGTCCGGCGTGGGCCAGGTGCAGCCAGTGGTCGAGGTAGGCGTGGACGATGGGGTCGATGGCGCGGAAGGCGTCCTCGGTGGCGCGGTGGACGAGCATCCACGGGGACATCAGGGCCCGCTGGCGCGGACCGATGGCGGCCTCGCTCAGGCCGGGTATGTCGCGGCCTCGTTCGAACCAGGGCGTCAACGGCGCGTAGGTGTGGTCCATGTAGACCAGGTGCGAGGCCAGGTCGACTCGGGGTACGAGGTCCAGGTGGAAGGCGTATCCGCCCTGTGCGGCGACGGAGTCGAGGGTGAAGTGCGGCAGGGCGGTCGCGGCCGGGCCGAACGCGAAGACCATGTGGCTGTCCAGGCCGATGGGCGGGGCGGTGAGGCCGATGTAGACGGCGTGCGCCACTCGGGTGCCCCGGAACACGCGTACGTTGCCGACCGGTTCGGGGAAGGCGGGGCTGTGGAGGATGCGCCGGGGTTGCCCCGGCGTGGTGTCGGGTGTCGTGGCTTCCGTGAGGTCGGTGGCCTCGACCAGGCGTCGCAGCACGTCCAGGCACAGGCGGGCGGTGAGTGTGGACGCGGTGGAGACGTGGCGGTCGGCGCTCATGTGCGCTCCGTGAGGTGGTCGGAGTCCGGGGTGCGTGACGCGTCGGCGTTCGGTGGCGGGTCGGTGGGGTTGGTGTCGCTGTCGGTCGCCGACTCGACGTGGGGACGTTTGCGGGCCCATGCACGGCCCAGTTCCGGGACTTGGCGACGTCCGGGTGAGGGGATGACCGTGGCCGTGGTGCGCGCGTGGTCGTCCCCGACAACGGTGTCCTCGACGCCGACGAGCCAGCCTTTGGCGGCGAGTTCGCGGCGTCTGCGTCGGTAGGCGACGGAGATCAGGTCGGATTTGAGGTGGAGTTCGGCGCCGAGATCGGCGGGCAGCAGTTCGGGGCGGACGGCGTCGACGACGGGCGCGTCCTCGCCGAAGATCCGCATGACGCGTTTGCGGGCGTTGTTGTCCGCCCACGTGCCGGTGAAGAAGTCCCGTAGGGCGATGAACTTCACCAGGGTGGTGGTCTCGTCCACGGGGATGTTGGTGTCGTAGATGATCATGTTGCCGAGCGGTAGTCGCACGTGGAGCTTGATCAGGTTGGGCAGCATCCATCCGGCGGTGACCGCGACGGGCGGTCGTTCGGCGAGATCGGCGGAGCGTTTGTACAGCCGCGACCACACTCCTTTGGCGGCGGGCGGGTGCAGGTTCACCGTGGCGAACGCGGACCATTCGTCGGGTTCTTCGAGGGTGTACTCCTCGACGTCCGGGCGTTGCGGGTTGCCGAAGGACCCGGAGTGTACGAAGGGGGTGTGGGCGATGTCGCAGCCGTTCTCGAGGATGCGTTCGTAGTTGCTGTGCCACAGGAACTCGCCGTGGACGGCGCGGAACCTTCCGCCGCCCTGGACGAGGTCGTCGAACTCGGGCCAGTGCGGGATGGGCGGGCGTTCCTCCTCGGGGAGGTCGCCGAGGAAGACCCACAGCAGTCCGTAGCGTTCGGAGGTGGGGTACGCGTCGACGCGGGCCTTGGGCGGGATGCCGCGGCCGGGCTGGTTCGCCGGGATCTTGGTGGTGGCGCCGTCCGGTCGGTACTCCCAGCCGTGGTAGGGGCAGACCACACAGTCCCCCGCGAGCCATCCGCCGGACAGGGCGGCGCCACGGTGCGCACACAGGTCGGACAGGCACACCGGCCGGCCGGCCGTGTCGCGGTAGATGACCAGGCGCTGGCCCAGGCACGTGATCTGTCGCGGTGTGCGGTCGACGCGTTCGGTGAACTCGACCGCATACCAGAAATTCTTGAACACCGGTTGCCTCCTCGGCTCGGGTGCGCTCGGAGGGCCGCTTCGGCGGCCTTCCCCGTGGGGGTGCGGGGGGGCGGGTCGGCGTCGGCCGGCCACGCGGACGTGGGTGTCCCACGCGGGATCGGTCGGCGCGTGGATCCGGGCGCGTGCCCGGGGATCGTCGCGCAGGTGTGCCAGGCAGAACGCGGCGACCAGCGCGGCGAGTTCGGCGCGGATCGTGTCGGGCTCGACGTCGGCTCGCGGGGTTTCGAGGAAGCCGCGTGCGGTGGTGTGGTCGTCGGAGTCGGTGATGGCGAAGTGTCCGGCGCCGCACAGAACCACGTTCAGGTGCTCGCGGGCGGCCTCGGGGAGGGAGTGCGCGAAGGTGGCGGCCACCGGATCGGGCAGCGTCGTCGCGTAGCGGTCCGCGCCGGAGGCGATGACCTCGTCGCGTTCGCCGGCGATCAGCAGGACCGGGGCATCGGTGTGGGCGGGCAGGATCGTGTCGGGCGGCCGGCCCGGCATCGCGGCCGGCCGCAGGTGCGCGGCCTAGGTGACGACCGCGCACACCCGGCACGAAGCGCGCGGATTGCAGCGCCAACGTCCCGCCGGCGGAGTGCCCCACCAGGGCGATGCGGTCGAGGTCCAGGCGACCGGCCGGCGGGCCGGTGGAGTGAGGCGCCGCGATCCGGCGGTGTGGGTGGTTCGTCGGCTGCGGTCATGCGCCGGGCCGGCGCAGTTCGCGATCCCCGCCCCACAGGGCGCGGACCAGGCGGTCGGTCGTGTCGCGGCCGAAGTAGCGCACCGCCATGGTGTTGGCGGGGTCGCGCTCGGCGATGTTGCGTCGGATGGCCAGGTCCCGGGCGGCGAGTCCGGGGCGCTCGTCGCGGGGCACCCGCGGTGCCTCGTCCACCCAGCCGAGCCAGCGGTCGACGTGTGCGTGGGTGAGTCGGGACACCAGGTCGATGTGTTCGGCGGTGGTGGGCATCGAGTAGCAGTAGGCGGTGGGCGACAGGCTCGTGCGGATGAATCCGGCGCGGCTGGTGAACCAGCTCAGTTGCCCGTATTCGTCGCGGACCTCGAGCCATTCGTCCTCGAGGGGTGCGTAGTAGCGGTCGAAATAGTCGCCGTCGGCGACGAGTTGGGTGCGCGGGAGGAAGTCGAGGTAGAACCAGCCCTGGGGCCAGACCAGCAGGGCGATGCCCAGGTGGGGGACGCGGATGTGGGGTCCGAGCCAGACGGTCAGGTGCAGGTTGGCGAAACCCTTGGTCGGGTTGCCGAGCCAGGAGTGGACCATCCAGTCGACGTAGGGGCCGCTGTACGCGGCGATGCTGCCGCCGGGTCCGTCGGGGTGGGTCCCGTAGGTTTCCAGGTCGAGGGTGGAGGGGTCGCGGACGAGGGTGAAGCGGGCATCGATCTTGGCCTTGAGGTCGTCCAGGAGTGCTTTCCAGACCAGGAACGTCTCGGTCACGTCCACGACGGGTGAGTCGTCCAGCATGTCCTCGACGCGGCGTACGGTCTCGGGTGTCATCGCGGTCCTTTCTCGACCTGTGGAGGTTGCGCGTGCGCCGGCCGGGTCACCAGCGCGTCCAGGAGATGCCGGGGACGGCCGTCGACGAGGTCGGTGCCGCGGGAGACGAGGCGGTTCGCGGCGAGCGCGGGCCGGATCTCGGCGGTCGTGGCGCGGCCGGCCTGGGCGGTGACCAGGGGGTGGCTGATCCGGCCGGTGAACGGGCCCTGCCAGGTGGTCCACAGGGTGAAGTCGGGTGACAGGGTGAAGATCCCGCCCGGTGGTGTCGGCAGGGCGGGGGTCTCGCGTCCGGCGGCGACGAGGTTGATGCGGTTCTCGGCGGCGCGTTCGGGCAGGCCGAGGGTGAACTCCCAGGACTGCGTGGGCGCGTGGGGTGCGGCGACGACCTCGGCGCCGCCGATCGCGGCCAGGCGGGCGGCCTCCGGGTACAGCAGGTCGTCTCCGACCAACACCGCGAGTCGGCCGAAGGGAAGGTCGACCACGGTGAGCGTGTCGCCCGGCTCGCGGGTGGTCCACGACCGGTGCCGGGCGCTGCGGTGCAGTCGGGGCTGGATGTGCACGATCCCTCGGGGCCCGACGACGTAGCCCAGGTGTGCGTCGCCTTCGGGCGAGGGAAGGCTGAGCACCGCGTGGGTGCGTCCCCCGTGCAGCGCCCGCGCGACGGCGGTGCGGGTGTCGGCCGCGAGCGCGACGGCGCGGTCGATGCGCGGGAACGGGGGTGCGTGGGTTGGGGCTTCGTCGAGCGGAGGGCCCGGGAAGGGGAAGAGTTCGGGAAGGACGACCAGGTCGATCCCGTCGGCGACGGCTTCGCGCAGCAGGGCGGCGGCGTCGGCCACCGCGTCGGGTCCGGTGCCCGCCGGGTGCACGATGCGCGCGAGCGTGCGGTCGGCGCCGACGGCGCGGGGCCGGCGGGTGGCGGTGTTGACGAGCGGGCGGTACACGTGCGGTCGACGGGAGGCGAACAGGTCGGTGCCGTCGGGACGGATCTTGTCGTCGGCGAGGGAGGTGTCGATGTCGGCGACGATCACCGCTTCGCCGGTGGCGGGCGAGCGGGCCACCACGGTGCCGTCCGGTGCCACGATCTGGCTCTCGCCGGCACCGTGGAGGCGGTCCAAGGGGATGCCGAGTCCGGCGGCGACGGCGGCGGCCACGTCGGCGGGGACCAGTGCGCCGACCTTGTTGGCGGCGATCACCCATACGCGGTTCTCCGCGGCGCGTACGGGCACGTGCAGCGACGCCTCGTCGGTGGCGAAGGAGTTGAGGCTGTTCAGGAGCAGTCGGGCTCCGCGCACGGCGAGGCAGCGGGCGGGTTCGGTGATGACGCCTTCCATGCAGGCGTACAGGCCCACGGGCCCCCAGGGGGTGGGCACGACGGGTGACGGCGTGAGTGCGGGGTCGAGGAAGTCGTTCTCCGAGCCCATGAGGATCTGCTTGTCGGCGAGCGCGAGGACGCTGCCGTCCGGTCCGTGCAGAACACCGGTTCCGCAGGTGCGGCCGTCCGGGTGGGCGTAGGTCACGCCGGTCTTCACGTAGACGCCGTGGCGTGCGGCGCGCTCGGCGAGCGCGGTGAGGAACGCGTCTCCTTCGCGGCAGGCCAGTCGCCGGGCGGCGGCTCGATCGGGATACCAGGACAGGTGGTTGCAGAACTCCGGGAGCACGACGATCCGTGCGCCCCGTCCGGCGGCCTCGTCGATGGCGCGCAAACAGGCGGTCAGGTTCTCCGCCCGGTCCGTGCCCACCGCGAACTGCGCTGCCGCAACGGTGACCGTGGATGCCGTGCCGTGCTCGTGCATGGAGCCCCCTGGCAGCGTCCCGAACCGGATCAAGCCGGTTCCTCTAGCGGAACAGTGTTTCCCAAACATACACTCGCGGTCCTCGGCGCAACAGATCGCCGAGGATTTCGAGGGGGTATCGCGATGATCGTCCACACCGTCCTGATGCGGTTCGCCGACCCGTGTGACGCCGAAGCCGCCCAAGAGCTCCTCACGGACATGGCGAAGCGCATCGAGCACATCGAGTCGATGACCGTCGGCGTGGACGGCTCGGTCGGCGAGGGCACGAACGCGCCGGCGCCGCGATTCCACCTGCGGATGACCACCGTGCACCGCTCGGCGCGGGCACTGGCGGCCTATCGGGACGATCCGGCGCATCGCGTCGTCGCGGCGTGGCTGCACCCGCGGTTGACCGACCGCGCGGTGGTCGACGAGCAGGGTTGAACCGCCCTCGGGTGGCCGGGTCACGCCTGTGTCGGCGGGTACGCGTTCGCCGGCGCGCCGGCGCCCCCGGGGCGGAACGCCGCGGCGGCGTGCACGACGCACGCCTGGGTGTACTCGGCCAGGCCCTCGTCGCCGTACTCGCGGCCGTGGCCGCTGCGTTTGACCCCGCCGAACGGCACCGACAGCGCGAGACCGGTGCGATTGTGCGTGTTGACGAAGACGAACCCCGCCTCGAGACGGCGAGCGAACGCGAACGCCCGGTCCTCGTCCGCGCTCCACACCGACGCCGCCAACCCCAGGTCGCCCGCGTTGGCCCGCGCGAGGACCTCGTCCTGCGTGTCGTAGGCCAGCACCGGAACGGTGGGACCGAACTGCTCCTCGGCCACCACCGGTGCCCCGTCCTCGACCCCCGTCAGCAGGGTGGGGGCGACGAAGTAGCCCGCGTCCGGATCCGCGTCCGGATGCGCCCGGCCCAGCGGGAGGGCCTGGGCACCGCGTCCACGCGCATCGCGGACCAGGGCCCGGACCCGATCGCGGGCGGCCGCGGTGGCCACCGGACCCAGCGTCACACCGGGCGTCAGCGGATCGCCGAGCACCAGCGTGCGCCGCGCGGCGTCGACGTACTCCTCGGTGAACTCCGCGAGCCGGGACCGGGGCACGTACAGGCGCTTGGCGGCCATACAGACTTGGCCGGACGTGGCGAAGCTCGCCATGACCAGCCGGTCGAAGTCCGCAGGGGCGAGCACGGCGTCGTCGAGCAGGACCACGGGGTCGTTGCCGCCCAGTTCCATCAGGGTCGGCGTGAGCGCGCCGGCGGCCGCCCGACCGACCGCGCGCCCGGCCTCGCCGCCACCGGTGAACGCGACCTTGGCGACCAAGGCGTGCGAGACCAGACGCGCGGTGGTGGCTGCGCCGCCGTGCAGCACGGCCACCGTGTCCGAGGGCAGGTGGCGCGCGACGAGTCCGACCCACCGGTCCACGACCGACGGTGCCAGCGGCGAGGGTTTCACCAGCACGGCGTTGCCCGCGACCAGCGCCGGGGCGACCTTGAGGGCGGCGAGCACGACGGGCGCGTTCCACGGGGTGACCGCCGCCACCACCCCGTAGGGGGCGCGGCGCACGAGCAGGCGCCCCGCGGCGTCGTCGCGGAGCGTGTCCGCGAGGACGGCCGGCGCGCGGTCGGCGTACCACCGCAACACCGCCGCCGCGAAGGCCAGTTCGCCGTTCGCGTCGGCTAGGACCTTGCCGCTCTCCCGGCTGAGCAGCACGGCGAGCGCGCCGTGCTCGACCTCGACGGCGTCCGCCGCACGCCGCAGCGCCGCGCAGCGGTCCGCGACGGGGACGTGCCGCCAGCGGCGCCAGGCGTCGTACGCCCGGTGGGCCGCTGCGTCCACCGCCGCGGCGTCGGCGGTGGTGACCCGGGAGACGATCTCCCGGTATCGCGCCGGGTTCTCCCGCACGATCTCCTCGCCCGGAACGGGTTTCACGCCGAGTCCCGCAACGACGCGATCATGGACGTGCGCAGGAGGTGGGCGCGAGCGCGTTTCGGGTCGGCGGCCAAGGCGCGCAATTCGGCGCGGTGCGCGGCGCGGCGCAGCGGATCGGTGGTGCGCAGCCGTTCCCGGTTGCGGTGCGCGCTCTCCCCCACGAACCGGGCCGCGATGGTGTGGCGATTGTCGGCCGCCTCGTCCACCACGGTCTCCGGTGCGCCCTCCAGCAGCCGGGTCAGGGCCGATGTCAGGGCGACGGCGTCGTGGATTCCGCTGTTCATGCCCAGACCTCCCAGGGGATTGTTGACGTGGGCGGCGTCGCCCGCGAAAAGGGTGCGGCCCGCGCGGAAGCGGGGCACGAGGCGTTGGTGGACCCGATACACGCTGGTCTCCACGACGTGCCAATCGCGGCCCGGGTCCGCCACGCCGCGCAGGCGTTCCCGGATCCATGCCGGATCCGGCTGCGTCCGGTCCTCGTGCGCGGTCCCGGGGAGCGGGACGAGCACCCGCCAGTGGTCCGGGGTGCGCAGCAGGACGAGCCATTCCACCGGGTCCATGACGTAGCTGACGAAGGCCAGGTCGGGCAGCGCGCGGGTGAGGTCCTCGTCGACCGAGACCACCAGGAACCGCTCCGGATAGGTGCTGCCCTCGAACGGCAGGCGCAGCGAGCGCCGGACGGCGGAGTGCGCGCCGTCGGCGGCGATCAGCCAGTCGGCGTGCTCGCGTGTGCCGTCGGCCAGGTGGATCTCCATGCCGCCGGGCACGGGGTGGGCCTCGGTGACGCGCTGTTCGAAGCGCACGTCGGTGCCGGGGAGTCGGCCCAGCGCGTCGAGCAGCAGCGGGGTGAGTTTGCTCTGCTCGCATTGCAGCCGGTAAGGGTATGGCGTGTCGTCGGCGAGCAGGCTCAAGTCGAGGTCGGCGACCACTCCCTCGGTGCGGTCGCGGTATTGGAACACCGGTGCCACCAGGCCGCGTTCGTGCAGCTCGTCGGCGATGCCCAGGTCGGACAGCATCTCCAGGGTCGGCGGGTGGAACGTGGATGCGCGCGATTGGGCGGACAGCGTCGGTCCGGCCTCCAGGACCGTGACGGGTATACCGCGTCGCGCCAGCGCGAGTGCGGCGGTGAGTCCCACGGGGCCGGCCCCGGCCACCACGATCGGCTTCACGCCCGGCCTCCGGTGGTCGGGCCGCGCCGGTGCAGGGCATGGGCTTGCTCGACGCCGACGACCTGGGCGCCGGTGAAGAACAGCAGGGTCTCGTCGGTGCCTTCGTCGCCCAGCCCCGACAGACCCCAGGCCGGACGCGGGGTGTCCGGGTGCAGGCTCAGCACGCTGGAGCCGTTGACCTTGGTCTCTCCGGTGCGGATCGCCCGCGCCGCGGACAGCGCCCATTCCTCGTCGGTGCCCCACACGTAGCCCTCGAGTCCGTGGGGTCCCGCGTCGGCCAGCGCGATGCCTTGCGCCGTCGACGCGCGGTCGGCCGGTCCCGTGCACGCGTAGGTGTGGACGGTGGCGACCGGTCCGAAGATCTCCTCCAGCGCGGCCTCGGACGGCACGCCGGTGATCAGCGTCGGCGCCAGGTGGTTGCCGTGTGTGGGCACCTTGGTCCAGGTGTGCGCGGTCCCGCCGAGGTCGGTCAGCCGCGTCACGGCGCCGCGGACGCGGTCGCGGTGCGTGCTGTGCACGAGCGGCCCGAAGTCGGTGTCCGCGTCGAGCGGGGCGCCGACCCGCAGGGCCGCGAGTTCGTCGCCGACGGCGCGCATGAGGGCGTCGTGCAGGTGGGCGGGCACGATCAGGCGGCCCAGGGCCCGGCACCACTGGCCGTTGAGCGTCGTCAACAGGTCGACGGTCGCGCGGGCGGCGGATTCGACGTCGGCGTCCGGCATGATCAAGAGCGGGTTGCAGCCGCCCAGTTCGAGTTGGGCGGGGACCAGGCGGGCCGCGCACGCCGCGGCGACGCTGCGGCCGCCGACCGATCCCCCGGTGAAGGACACCGCGGCAACGCGCACGTCCCGCGACAGCGCGGCGCCGGTGCGCGCGTCGCCGTGCAGCAGTTGGAACGTCGCGGGCGGAGCGCCGCGGTCGGCGAGCACACCGGCCAGCACCTCGGCGAGCAACTGCGTGCCGTACGGCGCGAACTCGCTCGGTTTCAACACCACGGGGCAGCCCGCGGCGAGCGCGCCGGCGCTCTTGTGCGCGGCCATCGGCGCGGGCGCGTTCCACGGCACCAGGCACAGGGCCGGCCCCCGGGGTCTGCGGTGGATTTCGACGGCGCGCCCGTCGGGCCTGGTGCGTTCGCCGTGGAGCACGCCCGCGCGCAGGCGGGCTGCGGCCAGACGGAAGGATCCCGTGACGATCATGCCCAGCGGCGCGGCCTGGGTGATCGGCACGCCGGTGGCGAACGACTCCAGTGCTGTGATCTCGGCCGACGCCGACTCCAACGCGTCGGCGACTGCGTCCAGGACGTCCGCTCGCGCCTCGTCGGGCGCCCACTCCCCGGTCGAGGCGAGTGCGGCGGCCGCGGCGAGCGCGTCCTCGATGCGCTCGGGGCTGCTGCCGCGGGCCGGACGCAGCGGGTGTCCGGTGGCCGGGTCCTCCAACACGAGGTCGAGGTCGCCGACGCAGGCGCGCCAGGCCCCGGCGACCAGGTCACGGGTGGGGGCGGGACCCCAGGCGGCGTCGGGTGTGCCGGGGCCGGGGCGGGTCACGGGGCGACCACCGCGAACAGGTCGTTCTCCAGAGCGGTGGTCACCATCTGTGCCGCCTCCAGGCGTCCGCGTTCGGCGGGGAAGGTCATCACCAGGCCCATGGCCAGATCGCGGAAGGTGCGGCCGACGACGCCGTCCAGGGTGGCGCCGGAGGTCCCGCACGCCTTGAGCGCGCCGAGCGCGACCGCGAACGCGGACTCGCAGACGGTTCCCTTGCCGAGCCGCCACTGGCGGTGTTCCTCGGCCTTCGTGCGCAGCGGGGGTTCGGACGTTTCCAGGTCGAGTTGGCGGCGCACCCACAGGTAGGCGGTCTCCAGGTGCTGCGTCATGTCGCCGATGATCACCTGGTGCATGGGGCTGGAGGCGACCGGGCGGCCGGTGTCGGCGAAGGTCTTGGTCGTGGTGCGGCGCAGCGCCTCGTCGTAGACGCTTTGGGCGGCGCCCACATATACGGCCGAGATGGCGAGTTGGTTGCCGACGAAGCTCCCGCGGCTGACGCGGAGCATGCGGCTGAACGCACCGGGGACGGTGAGGGCTTCGTCGGCGGGGACGAACGCCTCACGCAGGACGATGCCGTGGTTGGCGCAGCCGCGCATGCCCAGGCCGTTCCACGCGGGTCGGGCGGTGACGCCCGGGGTGTCGCGGGGTACCAGGAACAGGGCGAGACCGTCTGCGGTGTCGTCGCCGGCGATGCGCGCGGTGACCAAGTAGGTGTCGGCCACGCCGGTCGCGCAGCCGAAGGATTTCTCGCCGTCCAGGTGCCAGCCGCCGTCGACGGGGCGGGCGGTGGTGGCGATGGCGATGTTGGCGCCGGCGCTCTTGGCGGATTCGCTCGCGAAGTTGGCCAGCCAGGTGCCGCCGGCCATGCGCGTGAGGATCTTCTCGGCGAACGCCGCGACGAGGGGTGCCTCGTCGTCGGTGAACAGGTTTGCGGCGACGGCTTCGAGCGGGAGCAGGCCGCGGGAGGCGCTGGTGTTGTGGAAGAAGAACGCGAGGGCGGTGGAGGGGCAGGCGGTGCCCATCGCGAAGGTCGCCGCGGCCAGATCGCGCAGGGTCCCGCCCAGGCCGCCGTAGGCGCGCGGCACCACCAGGCCGAGCAGTCCCGCCTCACGCACCAGGTCGACGTGGCCCGGGGGGAAGCTGCCGTCGGCGTCGGCGCGGGCGGCCGCGTCGCGCAGGGCGGGCAGGACGTTCTCGACGCGCGTGGCGCGTTCGCGTTCGTCCGCGGACAGCCGGTCGAGCAGGCGTTCCGCGGTCAGGCTCGCGCGGGCGGGCCGTGCGGCGCGGGTGGGAGCCGCCTTCGCTTGGGGCATCGTGGATCGGTCTCCTTCGATGGGCGGTATGGGAGGGTGCGGCGCGGTCAGCAGGCCGTTCGATAGGTACGGGAGGGCAGTTCCGCTCCCCACAGGCGTTCCAGGTCGGCGGCGGCCTCCAGGACGGCGGTGCGGTCCGCGGGGCCGGGGATGCCGAGGCGGTCGGCCAGGTAGAGCAGGTCCTCCGGGGGAAGCCGGCCGTCGATGCCGCCGAGTGTGGTGTCGAACAGGTGGATGCCGCTCTTCATCGCGGTCAGGGCGTTCGCCAACCCCAGACCGTGCTGTTCGCGCAGCCCCACGCGCACGCCCGTCGATCCGGCTCGCGGGCAGACGTCCAGCGTGAGGTCGCGCACGGCTCGCGGCGACGCGGGGTGCTCGCCCTCGTCCAGGCACACCTCCCGGCAGCCCAGCCGGGCGGCCAGCGCGAGAGCGGAACACACCGACGTTCGGGCCGCGGGGGCGAAGGCGTCGTCCACGCGCAGGGCGACGTCCAGGCCGCGTGTTCGCGCGGCCTCGACGATGCGCGGCAGGTCGCGGTGCGGATCCCGGGACGCTCCCGGACCGCGCACGGGCACCTCCACGAGGGCGGCGCCGCGTCCGGCGGCGTGAGCCGCCTGCGCGGCCGTGGTGACGTGCACGGAGCTCGTCCGGGTACCGCCGGGACTCTCTCCCGGTCCGGCCGCGGATCGGGCGAACGGGTCGCGACCCAGGCGGACCCGGACGCCGGCGCCGGCCAGCGCGTCGGTCACGCGCGCGACGTCGGCTTCGGCGACCGCGCGGCCCGCGAGTGCCCGGGCCACACCCACGTCGGCCAGTTCGATCCGAGGGGGCAGTTGCTCTGCCAACTGCCCCCAGTCCCTGGAGTGGTAGAGCAGCGGCGGGACGCTTCGCGGCATCCCGCACGCCTGGACGCGGCCGACGAAGATCGTGTGATCGCCGCCGGGGTAGGCGTGCTCGACCGTGCAGTCGAGCCAGGCCACACAGTCGCCCAGGACCGGCGCCCCGGTCGCGGCGCTCGACCAGCCCGAGCCCGCGAAGCGGTCCGCCACCTCGGGCTCCATGCCGGCGAACCGGCGCCCGAGGTGGACCTGGTCACGGCCGAGGAAGCTGATCGCGAACCGCCCGCTGTCGCTGATCAACCGGTGGGTGCGCAGCCGGGTGTCCAGGCACACCGACGCCAGCGGCGGGTCCAGACTCACGCCGGTCACCGACCCGGCCGTCATCCCGTGGCGCACCCCGCCGGCGAGTGTGGTCACCAGGGCGACCCCGGTGGGCCACCGGGCGAACACCCCTTTCAGATCGGGTACTTCGACGTGCTGCACATCGTCCCCCGAAGTCGTGTCGCGCACCCCGCCCGCGACGGCCACTACGTTTCACTGATGGAAACATTGTTTCCTTTGAACGTAACGAGGCGCACGCGAACTTGTCAACGAGCAGCCCCCGTCGAGCTCGCGTAGGAATCGAATCAGGCCGCACCCTTGACGAACCGACTCGCGCCGCCCATCAATATGCGTAGAGGAAACGTCGTTCGCCCAGATGGAACATGAGTACCGGCGTCGTTTCCCGCGTTCCGCACACGCCCCGCCGCCCACCGCGGCCCGCCTCACCACCATCGGAGCACCCGTGAGCGTCAACGCACGGTTCCGCACCCGCCCCCTGGGCGCCCTCGCCCTCACCGCCGTCACCGTGGCAACCGCCGTGGCCATCGCCCCCCGGGCGTCCGCCGACACCCCCGCCGCCACCAAGGTCGGCAACAGCGTCGAGGTACGCTGCGCCGCCTTCACCTATCACCGCGACAGCGACTGGTACCTCCCCGCCGGCACCCCCCGGGGCCTGGTCTGGCTCCAGCACGGCTTCAGCCGCGCCAACGACCAACTGACCGACCTGGCGAACCGGTACGCGCAGGCCGGCTTCGTCGTGTTCGCCCCCACCCTCCCCTCCGCCGACCTCTTCGGCTGCACCGTCTCAAACCTCGGCAACAACACCGCCTTCCTCAACAACGTCACCGACCTGTTCGGCAAGTCGTCCGACCCCAACGACAAACTCGGACGCAGCTTCACCGACGCGAAGAACCGCGCCGGACGCCCCGACCTCGCCCTGCCACAAAGACTCGTCTTCGCCGGCCACTCCGCCGGCGGCGAGGCCGTCGCATACGCCGCGAACCGGCTGCGCACCACCTACCCGGCCGCGTTCGCCCGCCTCACCGGTCTGGTCCTGCTCGACCCCGTCAACTCCCTCACCGGCCTGAACATGGCCAACGCGCTCAACGGCCTGGCCCCCACCGCGCTTCCCATGCTGGCGATCTCCTCCCCGCCCTACACCGCCAACGGCAACGCGTCGGGCACCGTGGAACTGACCACCGACGTACACCGACCCTTCCTCGGCGTACGCCTGACGACCGGATCGCACTGCGACGCCGAAGGCGCCACCACCGACCGCCTGTGCACCCTCCTCAACGGCACCCCCCAGGCCCCCAACGTCACCGCGCTGCAGACGTTCGCCACCCGCTGGGCCATCGACTTCGCCGACGGCACCCACACCGCCTCCCACTACCCGGGCGGCACTCACTACGAGAGCCTGCGCAGCGCCGGATCGATCCAGACCCTCTCCGGCACCTGACCACACGCCCGCCCCAACGGCCGGCGCCGACCACATGGCGCCGGCCGACCAACGTGGCCGGCACACCCGCCGAGCGACCGCATCCGGCACCCGACCACCGGCCACTACGCCACGGCACGCAGACGCCTGATCGATCGCGACCGGTGCCCACCATCTCGACGAAGAGCCGCCCCGAGCGGTGTTCTCACCGGTCGACGTGCAACTCCCCGCCGTCCCCCCGGCACGCCGGACCGTCGGCTGTCACCGAACTCCGACGCCGCCGGCGAGGCGTCCGCTCGCGTCGGCGCCGTGCGGGTTCGATCGGTCGGCCGGGGGTGACGGTCGCCGTGACGCCCGCGCGCCTCCTGGTAGCGGGCAGAGCGGTGTCGGGACTTGCGCTTCTCTTGCCCGGGGCCGGACTTCGGCGCGTTCCAGCCGGCTGATCCTGGCGGCTGATTCGCGGATGTCTACCACCGGCGTCCCACGTGTTCATGCCGCGTCCCACGCGCGATTCGCGCGGGGCCGCCTACAGGAGCAGCGCGGCCGATACGGGCGCGTGCGGCGTGCTCACGGCACCACCGCGGGTACACGGAGGGCAACCAGAGTCGGTGTCGCGTAGGCGACGCCGCGCGGATTCCACATCCTGTCCACGTCGCGAACGCACGCGATGCGGGGGGGTATTTGTCGTTGGGCAAGGATTGCCGTCCACGAGTGCTCCGATGAGCACCGCGTCCGGGTGGGTGATGGTGGAGTGGTGCGTGGCGGTGACCAGGACACACACGGCGGGGGTCCCGGCGAGCTGGGCGGGCAAGGCGGTCGTCCGTTTCGTGCGTGGGACGCCAAGGCGGTTCTGGAGCGGCGGCGCGGTCTCGTTCTACCGCGCCTTTCGAGGCGGCCGTCAGCCGCGTGGTGCTGCTGTACGGGTGTCGGGTCGGTGGTATCAGGGGATTCCGCGGGCGGCGTGGACCCGGGCCAGGGCCGTGCTCAGGGCGTACTCGGGCCGTGTGGGGCAAAGTTCGAGGCCGCGGGTGAGGGTGGCGACGATACTCAGGACGCGTGTCGGGCGGCGGGTCATGTGGCGTTGGGTGTCAATGGGCGCCGGCGCCCGCGGAGGCAGCGCCAGGCAGGTGGCCAGGACCGTCAAGGTATCCATGGCCCACAGCCGCAGGGCCTCGCGCAGCGCCGCCGGCCGGTGGTGACCAGGAGGAAGGGGCCCGGTGTCCGCGGTCAGCCAGGAGCGGACGGCGCCGGTGACCGCGACGACGGTGTCGGGGGGCGCGGCGCTGCCCGATGAGAAGCTGGGTCAGCCGGCTGATCAGCAGAGCAGTGTCCGCCTCGGGAGCGGCGAAGTGCGGTCGGGGGCTGCTGGTCCAGGTGCCATCGAGGCCCATGACCGGGCGGTCGCAGTCCAGGTTCCCGTGGACCAGGACCCGCCGGCCCTCGTAATCGTCCGGGCGGCGTTCGTCCAGGACCACCGAGAGGTGGTCGATCGTGTCGAGGAGGGCTTGGCGGTCCTTGGCACGGGTCCGCCCGGTGCCGATGTCGTCCAGCCATGCGGGGTCCACCCCGCGCCAAAGCGAGTGGAACTCGCCCTCGACGCCGAAGCGGCTGCTCGACGCGGGCACGGGCACCGTCTTGGCGAGGCCCGGGTCGCGGGTGGCGGTCAGAGCGGTCCACAGGTGTTCCAGGAGTGCTGTCCTTGGGCACGTGCGCGGGCCTGGTCGTGGCCGGATCCCCGTCGTCGTCAGCCCGGGCGGCACGCGAACTGGCTGGGTGGTCGGCTGCGTGTGCTGCGGGAGGGAAGTGGACTCTCCGGCCGGGCGTTTGCCGAGAGGGTCGGGTGGCGGAGGGCTTCGCCGATATCGGCGATCGAGAAGGGACGGCCGACGATCACGCCGCGCCATGTGAAGTTGTGGTGTTCGGTGTGCGGAGCAGACAACGCGATACGCCGGGAGTTGCTTGCTGAACAGGCCGCGGTGGCGGGGATGTGGGTTACGTGCGCGCGGCTGAACGAGGGAGGGTTGGCGGCGACAACGTCGTCCCGGTGCGCCGCATCACGCAGGATCACCGAGGTGATCCGCCCACCCCCGCGGCCTGGTGAACAGTTGGGATATCGGGTCGGGGTCGGGCCCGGCGAACGCGGCCCTCGTGCAGTGCGAACGCAAGCGGCGTTGACAGGGGCAAAAGCCCAGGTCAGCGCCTCTTGCAGGTTTAGAGCACTTACCGGTTGGAAGAGGCCCCGAAAACCTCTTGGGGACCATTTGGGTACCAGCCTGGGTCCAAATGCACCTGAAGCGCCTCCGAAGCACGGGTCACCAATCGCAGTTCGGGATGCAAATACCGCTGCGTCGACAGCGATCCGTGCCCGGCGATCTTCCGGAGAACATGCACGGGGACCCCGGCATCGGCCATCCACATCAGTCCGGTGTGCCGCAGCCCGTGCCTGAGCAGGAACTCGTAGCCCTGCGCGGCGACAACCTCATCCCAGTGGGTGGCGTCCCGCAGGATCGCCGTCGTGATCCGCCCTCCGCGCGGCCCGGTGAACAACCGCGTCATCGGATCGGGATTGGGCCCGGCAAGCGCGATCCTGTAGAGCACGAGCGGACGGACCTGCGGGATGATCGGCTCCCAGCGTCTTCGTTTGCCCATGGTGCCCTTGTCCACGAGACTCCCGGGCGACGTGGTGGTCTGGCGGCTCGAAGGGAGGCTCGTCGTTCAACTTCTTCTCGCCGGTGTGGTGGTTCACCGTGCATCTGAATCCCAACGAGACCTCATGGCTGGCGTGGGCGAGCGGAACGATCTTCAACGCCCTGTGG
This sequence comes from Embleya sp. L77, assembly GCF_055557415.1. Classification (NCBI taxonomy): domain Bacteria; kingdom Bacillati; phylum Actinomycetota; class Actinomycetes; order Kitasatosporales; family Streptomycetaceae; genus Embleya; species Embleya sp. L77. Next base: position 6,202,706 of record NZ_CM145709.1, on the reverse strand, counting down.
TACGCGGGCGGCAAGTGGAAGTGGGTTGCTCGCATCCTCGGGCGAGTTCTGACCATCCTGGAGATCTACCTGTTCTACATCTGGGCCACGGCGGCTTACGCTTCGAGTCGCGGGAACTGCGTTGCGATTCAGGTGTCCGGGGCCAAATGGCCATGGTCGAACGGAATCAGGTTCGTCGTTCCACCGTACTTGTGGTCGGAAAGGTGCCGTGGATGACAGTGGAACCGGAAAATCGCTCCCGCAAGTTGTGGCTGATCTGGGGGCCGATATCAGCCGTCGCGTTGGCAATTGCGGTGCTCCTGGCGTCAAATGGGAGCTGGGGGCTGAGTGCGCTGATGGCTTTCACCTCGGCAAGCGTCGCTCTGGGCTGCTACCGACAGGCCAGAGCCGACCAGTAACAACGCGAGAACATTGAGGCAGCGGATCCGTCGTGTCGTTAGTGACGCCGATCGTCAGCCGACAGAGCGAGCTACAACCAATGCTTGGCCTGCTCGCCCCGCCCGCTTCTTCGCCGAGTTCGAGGCGCCGCTCCCATGTCCGGCGATCCGTGGCGTAGTTGGCGCATCCGCCCAGGAGCAAGTCCCACACGGGGCATTGTTCGGGGCGTCGGGCCGATCCCGGAGAAACAGCGACCGGCGCCGCGGGCCCGGGTCGTCGGTAGCGGACAGCGGATAGCGGATAGCGGATAGCGGAGGGTGCAGGTCGGTCGCGGTCCGGTGTCACGGGCGTACGCTCTCGGGCCCGGTCAGCGCCTGGTGGGCGCCTGGTGGGCGATGCGGGTCAAGTGGCCTGCGTAGTAGGGTTCGTACCGGGCCCACATGCCAGGACTGCCGCCCTCGAGTGTTGTTATCGGTGTGTCAGCGGTTCTCGCGTGCGGCTTGCTCGATCAGGCGCTCGACAACATCCGGGTTGTTGATCATGACGACGTGGGACGCGCTCGGCACCTCGACGACGCGCTTCGCGCCGGCACGCTGATACTCCCACCGCTCGACGGCCGCGGGGATCGCCTTGTCGTGTCCGGCGACCACGCCGTACGACGGGATAGTGCGCCAGGCCGCGGGGCCGGACTGCTCGCCGAAGGCGGAGACCACGAATGGCCGCTGCTCGGCGGCCATCAGCTGGGTCTCCTTCATCGAGACGTCGGCGGCGAAGACCTCGGGCTCCCGGCGCCTCTCGGCCCGACCGCCGCCGAACCCCCGCTCGGCCGCACGCCCGTCGGCCGACGCTTGCAGCTGACCTTCGCCCGGCGGATCGACGCACTCCCCGCCGACACCCGCGCCCACCTGCTCCTCTCGGCGCTCGACGGGACCGGCGAACTGTTCCCCGCGATCTCGGCCGGCTACCTCGAACCGGCCGAACGCGCCCGCCTGATCCGCATCCACCCGGTCACCCGCAGCATCATGTTCCGGCATCCCCTCACTCGTTCCGCCGTCGTCGAATTGTCGACCGAAGAACAACGGCGCGAAGCACACCGGCAGCCGGCGGGACGGCACCCGGCCGACTCCGAACGGCGCGCATGGCATCTCGCGCAGGCGGCGTCGGCGCCGGACGAACAGATCGCGCAGCTACTGGAGGAAGCCGCACTGAAAATCAAAGGGCGCGGCGACCCGGCCGGCGCCATCGGCCTACTCCTACGCGCCGCCGAGCTGAGCCCGGAGCCCGGAGCCCGGAGCCCGACGACCATCACCGCCGCGCCATGTTCGCGACTACCTCGGCGCCGACGTCACCGGGGACCTCACCGACCCACGGGCACTTCTCGCCGAACGCGGCGGGCAGGGCCACACGGTGGCGTCCGCCGTCGCCGCCGCCTCCTACATGGTGAACAGCGGCGGCGACGTCGACACGATCCACCGACTGCTGCTCGGCGCGCTGCGCGACACCCGCCGGCCGATCGCGGCCTGGGACGCGCCGCTCAGCGAGACCGTCTACGTCCTGCAGGCGAACTACTCCTTCGGATCTCGCGCCGAACTGATGGACGACTACTGGGCGGCCCTCGATCGGCTCGGCCTTGAACCCCCGCAGATCCTGCACCTGCTCGGCAACACCTACCTCGAACCCACCCGACAGGCAGGGCCCTTGCTCCCGCTGCTCGACGAGGCGATAGCCGGCATCGGCGGGCAGGCCGACCACGCCCACGCGGTGCAACTGGGCATCGCGGCCCTGTACGTGGACCGGATCGCCGGATGCCGCAGCGCGCTGTGGCGGGTGGTCGAGCACGGCCGCGGCGACGGCGCGGTCGCAGCGGCGATCAAGGCGTTCGCGCTCCTGGGTTTCGACGGCGTGCTGAGCGGCGACTGGGACGGCGTCCAACAGCTGACCGAAGAGGGACTCGCCCTCACGACTCGGCGTCACTACCGGCTGCTCGGCGGCTTCCTGCAGTACGCCCGGGCGATGGTCGCCGCCGCCCGCGGCGATCGCGAGACGGTCCGGCACCTCGCCGAGGACCTGGTGACCTGGGCCGCGCCGAACGGCGTCACCTTCGTGCTTCAGCTCGCCGCGCATGCGAAGGCTGTCGACGCACTGAGCAACGGGGAGTTCGAGACCGCCTACCGTCACGCGCTCAAGGTCTGCTCACCGGGCACGGTGCCCGCCCACAAACCCCCGGCGCTGTGGGTCCTGCTCGCCTCGTCGAGGCGGCCGTCCGAGCCGGACGCAAAGCAGAGGCGAGCGCGCACGTCGCCGACATCCACCGATCGGGCGTCGCCGACCTCTCGCCCCGACTCGCCATGGTCGCGGCCGGCGCGACGGGCATGACCGCCCCGGCCACATCGTTTCGCCAGCCGTTCGACACCGCGCTCGCCACTCCGGGAGCAAGCCGCTGGCCGTTCGCGCAGGCACGGATCCGCCTCGCCTACGCCGAACGCCTCCGCCGAGCACGATCCGCCTCCGAATCCCGGCACCAACTGACCAACGCCCTCGACACCTTCGAACGCCTCGGCGCCACCGCCTGGGCGGCACGCGCACGCGCCGAACTCCGCGCAAGCGGCATACCCACCACCCACCGGGCCCCCGGCCCGAGGGCCCCGCTGACCCGCTGACCCCGCAGGAACGCGAGATCGCCGCGCTCGCCGCCGCGGGTCTGACGAACAAGCAGATCGGCAAACGGCTCTACCTCTCCCCCCGCACCGTGAGCTCCCACCTGTACAACCTGTTCCCGAAGCTTGGCATCAGCTCTACGAGCAGCCCTACGGGACGCACTCGTAGAGCTGCCGCCCACGAGCACCTGAGCAGGCGTGAAGCCGGAGGCAGCCCCGGGACGCGGGCAGGCGTAGGGGAAGATCCTGGCCTTGTCGAACGGCAGCATGCGGGTGGTGCGTTCGCCGTCGACCTCGACGATCACGGGGACGTGGATGTCGGGGATGACATCGACCCAGGTGCGGTGCCGCCCGCCGATCCAGCCTATGGTGACGGGCTTGGTGGGCTCGGGGTTGGCGATCACCGAGGGCAGCGGCTTGAGACGGTCAGCCGCGGTGTGGGGAACCGGGCGCGGGCGCGTTGTCGCTGTTCGAGGATCAGCGCAGCGGTGGCCTCGGGGATCGGCAGGCGCCTACCGATTCGGTACTTGTCGGTGTTCCGGCCACGAACAGATGTCAGCGTTTGACGCGTCCTCGGATCGAGGACGGCGATGGCCGAAAGGACGGGTTCGAGGAAGCGGAAGCGGAATCCGTCTTCGGTAGGGCAGTCGTCGGTGGGATCAACCTGGGGAGGCCACCGGTTGCCCCGGCCGGCGTCTTGGCGCATCGGGAGAGAAGGGCGCTGACGGTCTTGCCGCCGGCCGCGTTTCGGGTGACCGCGGTGGTGCGGGCGAGGCGGTTGACCATGGGCCAACCGAAGCCGCCGTTCAGGTCGGGTGCCCGCATGCGCGGGGCCTGGGGGCTGTGGTCGTGCACGGCCACCTCGATGCCGTCCGGGTGCGCGGTCAGGTCCAGGATGGCGGTGCCGCCGCCGTGGCGCAGGGCGTTGGTGACCAGTTCCGAGACGACCAGGATCGCCGTGTCGGCGGCCTCGGCCCCGATCACCGGTTCGAGTCGTTCGAGGAAGATGCGGGTGCTTTCGCGTGCGCCGGCGACGGATGTCGCGCAGCGGGCGGGTTCGACGGTGACGCTCATGGTGTCCATCGGATCCCCCCGGGTTTCGGGACCGTCGACGCCCGGTCCCGGCTGTCCGGTGTGTGTGCCCCGGCTACGGCTCGCCAACCCCGGCGGTGACGGCCGCTCCGCCGCCCTCCATCGCCACCCGAGGTCGATTACCTCACTGTCGAGCACGCGAAAATCTGTGGTGGCTGGAGTAGACATTGGGTGGTGATGTGGTTATGGTTTCTCTCGTAGCCCAGAGAGACCGAAGGGCCTGGCAGAGACGAACTGCCGGCCGCAGTACACGCAGTTGCAATTCGCAGTACCCGTAGTCGCAGGTTTGTAGGACGGTGCGCTGGTGGAGTCCCGAAGCCAGGGTTGTCGCAGGACGGCAACGGGACTGACGGCCGCACCGGGCGGCCCGCAGTGATCAGGGGCCGCGATGAGCAGTACCGCAGTTCACGCAGTGGCAGTACCGGCAAGTGCAATTCGCAGTACCCGGCAGTGGAGTGGGTGAGCAGTACCTCGGTGAAGGCGTCGGCTGCGGGCGCGCGCACCGGGAGGTTCGGCGGTGGGGTTCCAAGCCAAAGCCAGATGCAGGGTCGGCAACGGGGCTGGCTGCCGAAGGGTGGCGCTGTCACAGGCCACCGAGCAGTACGCAACACCAGCAGTACGCAACAGAGCAATACCGGCAGTGCGCAGTAGATCATCACCGAGGAAAAGCGAAGGAGTGGAAGCGCCATCGGGATCGCCCGGGCGGAAGTCCGAGCCCGGGTACCGCAGAGGGCATCGATAGTGAGGTGGTCTCCGGTCGAGCAACCGCGATCCCCGCACCCCCGACGGCAGTTCGGTCGGGTCCGCGGAAACGACAGGCCGGCGCAGTATCAGGGCCGGCAGATGGTGTAGCAGTTCCTTCGGGGCCCTGGTGCCAACGGCACCAGGGCCCCTCCATGCGTTGCACAGAGAGGTGCGATGACAGCAGACAACCCCGGCGTCTCGACGACGACCACTACCCCGCCTACACCACGGGCCGCGCCGCCGAACTCCTCGGCACCACGCCGAGTTTCCTGCGCGCCATCGAACAAGCCCGCCTGATCACCCCGCTCCGCTCCGAGAGCGGCCATCGCCGCTACTCCCGCCACCAGCTGCGCATCGCCGCCCGCGCCCGGGAACTCGTCGACCACGAGTCCTCCGTCGAGCCGCCTGCCGCATCGTCACCCTCGAGAACCGACTCGAGCAGGCCCGGCGCGTCAACGCCGAACACCGCCGCACCGCCCGATCCCCGCACCCCACGGCCGCAGCCTGAGACCGCCGCGCAACCTCGCGGCTGCCGGCCGCACATGCCGCCCGGGACCCACAGCGTTCCGCGCGACTTCACCCTTCGGATCCCTTCCCCGGTCAGGCTCGCGGGGGCGGCGGTAGCAGCGCGACGACGCGGTCGCAATAGGAGGCGATGTCCTCCGCGACCGCCCACGCGTCCCGTACGTACGCCGTCCACGTCTGGATAATGGTCCGGATCGGTGAACCGGATCGCCCCGTCGGGCTCCCCGGAGTCGGTGTACAGGACGTGAAAGAGCACCTTGCCGTCCTGGATGATCAGTTCCGGAAGCAGTGCCTCGGTCTCGGCCGCGGTGACAGCCTCGGCGGACAGGATCCGCACCCGCTCCCCGTACTCGGCACCGATCCGAAGCGAATGCAGCTCCCACTGCACGTACGGGGTCAACGGCTCTTCCACGACGCGCAGACGGTGGAACACCGACCCGCGGGCCTCCTCGTCCGCCTGGATCTCGCGCAGGTGGCCACGACGGTCCTCGAGCAGTCGCAGCGCCGTCTCCCAGTCACCGAGTCGCAATGCGTCACGGGAGGCACTGCCCGTCTCCTCGAAGTGCCGCAACCGTTCGAGTTTCCACGAGGCCCCGTTGCGAATGGCCGCATCCCCGGCGCGAAAGTCCCGGCGGTACTCCTCTTTCCCCAGCCGCAGGCCACGCTCCGCGGGAAGCACGGGAGCACGAGCGTCAAGCATCGGGAATATCCGGCTTCGCCGCGCTGAGCATGTTGCCGGGAATCACGACGAGCCGTTCCCCGACTCCGAGCACCACACCTTCCGGCAGACGCGAACCGTAGGCATCGGTGAGATCCCGGCCGATGACGGCGACGTCGCCGTTGCCGAGCTGCCAGATGTCCGGACACTCCTCCCGGCCCTGGGAGTTCCCCAGCTCTTCCGCCGACTTCCCCAGGCGCTTGACGAACAGGGCGGACGGATCGGCTTTCCATCGTCACGGAACGTTGTGGCCACGATACCGCGCGCGCCTGAACGAAAGCAGTAGGCACGTTCGCGGTCTCTGAGCCTCTGCTCCACCGCGGAAGCCGAATTCGACGCCCACCAAGCGCATACACCAACCGGAACATCACCGTCCGGGTCGCACAGCCAGGGCAGCCCCCGGCGTGGCGGAGTTCCGGCCGCTGGGGCGGAGCAACGTCATGGGTGCCGGAGCAGTCTCCAGGGCGGCACAGGCAGGCAACCCGTAGAACCGGAAGCCATGAAGCCCGCCATCTTCGATCGAACGGTGCATCGAGATCACCGCGGCGAGACGCCGCGATGGCCCCTATGTTCCGCATGGCCACGACGATGCGATGCGCGGCGCTGCCAACCTGGACGGAAGCCACTGTCCTTCGGACCGTCTGCATACCGGGAGGCGATGGTGTCGCCGATCTTGGCGGCCGGAACTGCGGTGTGCTTCGAGCCTCCGCCGTCCAGCCGCGCCGAAACGCGCCGCGCGCAGAACGATGATCGCACTACCTCTGACGGGATCTTGCCGCCACAGTGCGCCGACACAGCCGGAGGCGATGGCGACAGGCAGAGCCTGGACGACGGCGACGTGCAGACGATGGGTGTCCGGCTCGCAGCGAGCATCCCCGTCGTTCGGCGTCGCCGACCCACACCCGGTCACAACGACCGTACGCACCTTGCCCCCAGCGTGGAGCAAGGTGCGAGATGCCGTCGTCGGTGCGGTCCTGCCAGTCGTGAGGTAGCCGGCGCGGGGTTTCGTATGCTTGTTACCGCAACCCCGGAGGGTCCAGAGCCAGCCGCCTTCCGGGGTGTTGTCGGCTACACCCCATCGGACTGCAACTCGGCGCGAACCGACGGGGGACGCCCAACCGACCATCACCATAAGGGGCCAAGGGTGCGATGACTCTTGCCTCGGGGACAGTTTTCAGCCCGTGAGCGAATTCAGGCACAGCTCTTGCCGCATTAGCCAAATTTGGATCACGAGTCGGCAAAGACCTCAAGAACCCGCAGGTCAGAAAGGGAAGTCCCCACGCGAGTGGGGTTGAGCCGACACTTCTCCTGGGAGGGACGGCGGCCGATGCGAAGTCACCACGCGAGTGGAGGGACCATGGTCCCGATACCGCGGCTGTCATCGCTGTGGGTCCGGGGAAGGATCTTCAGGCTGTTGCGGCCGGCATCGATGGCCAGGTACGTCTCCGGCCCTTCTCCGTACAGGCGTTGGGCATGGCGGGAGAACAGCAGAGTCGCCTCGGTGGTCTGCTGTGCGCGGTTGTTGAGGGCGGTAGCTACGGCCTGTTCGAGTTCGAGTCGTCTGGTGGTGATCCGGCGCAAGCCGGCCTGGGGTGTTGAGGCGGCTTCGTGGCGGTGCCGCAGGGCCTCGAGCGTGGCCTGTTCGCGAGTGAGTGCCTGCCGGAGGGCGGTGAGGGCGTCGAGTGCGCCGCCTTCGCTGAGAATACGCAGCAGCTCGGCTCGTTCCTCACCGAGACGTGCACGCTCGGTGCGGCGCGAGTCGAGCCGTTGGGTGAGCTCGGCGATTTCCTCGTCGAGGAAACGGTGTCGGTTGCGGACCATGGGTGGTGGAAGGTCTGGACGTCTTCGAAGCGGCGGCGGACGGACCTGCTCGTTGAGAATGAAGCCGAGTTCGTGGTGCACGGATGCGAGATGGTCGGTCTCGACATTCGCGGTCTCGATGACGTCGTCTGGGCGAGCTGCTTGATGGCACGGGCGGTCTTGTCAGCCTGGTTCTCGACGCGTTCGTACTGCGGGACGACCTGGAAGAGTCGGCAATCTGGGCCTCACCCGGCCGACCTGGGCCTGCGCCGAAGTGATCTGGCCGCGCAGGTCTGCCGTGGATCCGGTATCACGGCACCAGAAGCGGTCGTTGACGGCCTTGCTCAGTTGTCAGTTGATTGCGCGTCGCCTGACGGGCCGCGAGTCGGCGATATCCGGCGGCAAGTCGCCGGTCGAGGCCCAAGAGATGGGCGAGGTTGGCAGTGGCGTCCGCCTCGGCTTGGCGGACGAAGAGGACGGAGGCGCCGAGGTGCGGAGGTGCGGAGGTGCGGAGGTAATGAGGTACGGATGGGTTGGTTGAAGCCGTGTGCGGAGTCGCGTCGAATGAGAAAGGAGAGAGAGCATGGTGCGTCCGCTGACGCCGGGGTGCTCGCCGGGCAGTCCGAACAGTCGCGTTGAATGGGCCGGTTCCATCCCCGAGGGCGATTCCGCCCCGCGACCGTTCCGGGGGCCACGCGCCTCGGGTGTCGTGGTGGCCGTGCTCACCGGGACGGACGCGCGGGCGAGTTTCTCCAGCGTCTCGCGCTGTGCCCCGGCGGGGTCGGCATCGCCCGCTTTTTGCTCCCCCGGTCGGTCGGCCTTGGACGACCGACCGGGGCGCCCGCTTCATTGAGGTGGAATGAGGAGGCTACGACGGGCTCTTGCCGGTGGTGGTGTCCAAGGCGTATACGTTTTCGCCCGCGCTGACGTACACCAGGTCGCCGGCCACCGCCGGGGATCCGACCGGGGCGTCGGCGTGGAAGACCCAACGCATTGCGCCGGTCGCCGAGTCCAGGGCGTAGGCGTTGCGGCCGCCGCCCACGTACACCACCCCGTCGGCGATTGCGGGTGTGGCGACCATGCCTTTGGCGTCGAACGTCCACGTCTTGGTCCCGGTCGCCGCGTCGAGGGCGTACGCGTGCAAGTCGCGGCTGCCGACGTAGACCCGCCCGGCTGCCACCACCGCCCCCGACTGATCGACGCGCCCCCGCGTTGCGAAGGCCCATTTTCGCGCGCCTGTTGCCGCATCCAGGGCGTACACGCTGTCGACGCAACCGATGTACACCGTCCTATCGGCGGCCCTGGTCCAGGCGATCGCGTCGGGAAGGCGGACGTTCCACCTGCCGGCGCCGGTCGCCGCGTCCAACGCGTACACCTGTTGGCCGCCGACGCCCACGTACACCACACCGTCGGCGATCGCCGGCGCTCCGTTGGGCGATGCGTCGATGGTGGGGGCGGCCCAGTTCCGGGTGCCGGTGGCCGAGTCGATGGCGTACAGGACTCCGTGGCCGGCGATGTAGACCACGCCGTCGGCCACCGCCGTCGCCGACGAGCTGATATCGCGGTCGGCGGTGAAGCCCCATTTCCTTCCCCCCGCACCCGCTTCCAGGGCGTAGACGTCGTGGCGGCCGACGCGGACGTAGACCATCCCGTCGGCCGCCGCCGGCAACGCGCCTGCGGGATGGCCACCGAGGAATGTCCATCTCCTGTTCCCGGTGGCCGCGTCCAACGCGTACAGGTTCTGGTCGCGGCTGCCGATGAACACCGTCCCGCCGACCACCGCCGGGGACGCGGACAACGGGCTGTCGGTGTCGTGTCGCCATCGGATCCGCGGGTCGGGGGCGGGGGTGTCGTGGTCGGGCAGGGTGAGGGCGGCCGCGGTCCCGGTGCCGATCGCAGCGGCGGCGCCGACACCGAGCCACAACGCGGTGCGGCGGGTGAGGCGCCGAGGCGGTACCGCAGTGCCCGGCCCCGGCTCCGGCTCCGGCCCCGGCTCCGACGCGGTCTCCGGCGCGCGGGCTGTGGCGGTGGGCTCCTGGTGCGGGGTGGGGACGCGGGGGACGGTGGTCCCTGCCGGCGGGGCCTCGGCGGGCCCCGACGCCGTGCAGACGACCATCTCCGTCTCCGCGTCCGGCGCAAGGGCATCGGCTCCGGAAGTCGATGCGGTGGCGATGGGGAGTTCGCGGAGCCGGCGATGGACCTCGGCAGCGGACGCGGGCCGACGGTCGGGGTCCTTGGCGAGCAGGGCCAGGACCAGATCGTCCAGCGCGGCGGGAACTCTCGGGCGCATGTCGCCCGGCGGTCGGGGGGTCGCGTGCAGGTGGGCGGCCATCATCGCGACCATGTCGTCTGCTCGGAAGGGGGTCTGTCCGGTGAGGAGTTCGTGCAGGACACATCCCAGGGAGTACAGGTCCGAGCGGGCGTCCCCGGGCAGTTCGCCGAACCGCTCCGGCGGCATGTAGGCCAACGTGCCGACGACCTTGCTCGACCTGTTCGTCGAGGCCATGTACCGGGCGATGCCGAAGTCGAGGATCTTGATCCGTCCGTCCGGGCCGAGCATCAGGTTCGCCGGCTTCAGATCCCGGTGCACGATCCCGGCCGTGTGCGCGACTTCGAGCGCGGCGGTGGTCTGCGCCGCCCAGTCCACCGCCGTGGCGACATCGGGCGGACCGTCCTCGCGCAGCACGCTGTCCAGATCCCGACCGGTCAGGAACTCCATCACCAGGTACAGGGTGCCGTCGTCGGGATCCCGACCCAGGTCGAACACGGTCACCACACCCGCGTGGTTGAGCCCGCCGGCGGTCTTGGCCTCCCGGAAGAACAACTCCGCGCCGGAAGCGTCGCGTCGGTCGTGCGGCAGCAGTTTGACCGCCACCCGTCTCTCGATCACCCGGTCCCGGCCCTCCCACACCTCCCCCATACCGCCCCGGCCGACGAACGCGACCAACTCGTAGCGGCCACCCAGAACCCGCACAGCCACAGACAACTCCCCCGGACGGCGATCGAGTCAGGCCCGCCCTCGCGGAACCACACCGAAGATCCCACATTCGCCACCCACCGACCCATCCGCCCACGCCACCGGCCACCGGCCACCGGCCACCGGCCACGAGAAGGATCGTGGATCGCGACCCGCCTCGTACCGGCCCGCCCCGACGACGGCCGCCCCGCCACCGCCATCGCGGGCACCTCCTACGTACGCGCCCGACCCCCCGACCCCTCACGACCCGGCCCGACGAACCATCAAGTCCACCCGGGCAGTTGCCGCAGCCGCTTCTCGCATCGATCTCGCGCTGGGGTGGAAGTGAGGTGATCGAACGGAGATGTCCGTCCTACTCGCGCGCCGACACCCATCAGGTCACGCGTCAGTGATGCGGGCGGCCCACTTCTTCAGTCGCCCGCGCATGTGGGAGATCTGTTTCTCGTTCACCCTGTACACCGCGTATTCGCCGTCCGGCCAGCGGTCCACGGCTTGGAGGGCCAGGGCGAAGTAGCCGCGGTCGAAGCCGGGGTCGTGTTCTTCGGCGAGTTCGAGCAGGCGATTCGGGGTGTAGCGGCCGGAGTTGAGGGCCGCGTCGACGTCCAGGTAGTCGCGTGGGGCGGCTCGGCCGAACAGTGTGGTGACCTTGTTGGCGACCGCGTCGTCGGGGTGCAGGACGGGGCCGATGTCGAGTCGTACCGGCGGGTGGGATCGCCAGTCGCAGCCCATTTCCACCTTGGCCTCGCGTCCCGTCTCGTCGATCACCGCGAAGCGGGCGAAGACTTCCCCGAGGGGTTCGACGTCGACCGTGAAGCCGTCGGCCCGGTAGGCCGCGGCCACGCGGTCGACTGCTTCGGCGAACGCCGTGGGGTCGGTGATGTCGGTGAACAGGTCTACGTCGTCCGAGATGCGTTCGAGGAAGCCGTGGGCCTGGAGCGCGTAGCCGCCCGCCAGGGCGAAGCCGTAGGAGGCTGCGGCGGCGAGGCCGACGCGGGCGAGCCTGGCGTGCAGCGGATCCATGGCCGGAATGCTATGCGGCGACGGGCGCCAGGTCCGGGAACCTCGACTCCCACATCACCCGCAGGCGACGCGGCAACCACAGCCGCGGCCACACCCGCGCCAGCAGGTCCCCGTTCACGTGACGACCGAGTTCCTCGGCATGCGTCGCCTCACGCAGCACCGTCTCGTACAGCAGACGCACGTCGGCGTCGTCCGCCAGATCGTACGACTGCTTCGGGGTCCAATCCAAGGATGTAGGCAACACGACGACACCCTCGGCCGGGCCGGCCAACTGCGCGAAGGTGTCCGGCACCGTATACGGCCGGACATCCGCGTACCGCACACGAGGGTCCATCCCTCCAGTATGCCAACGGGCGCCCGATGACCCTGCGGATCTCCCGGGGTGTCCGGATGCGCACTGCAACGGGCTGTGGACCCATGTTGGTGCCGTTCGGGCAGGCCGCGGAGGGGTGTCGGGGAGTTGTCCCGGCGGCGAGACACGGGCATGGCGCGCCGACGCACTGTGCACGGCCTACCGGGTACGGCGCACGCACGCCACACCGCAAACCGCACACCGCACGCTGCGGACACGTCGCACGGCGCATGCCGCGCGCCTCACTCCTCGGCTCTTGCTCGACCTGCGCCGTGGCAACTGCCCGACGAGTACTCGCCGTCCCATCGCCTTGCGGGCGTTCTCGAAAGGGGCGCGGTCGGTGGGTGGGTGCGCGAGGGGGTGGTGCGCGACGGGGTGGGCTCGCTGGGAGATGGGCGTGCTCGTCGGCGGCTTCGTCGTGGTCTTGGTCTTGCCGCGCAAACGCCCCGTACGCGACACGGGTGACCTACGCTGCCGCCGACGGAGCGCACGAGTGCGGCGATGCGGCCGCGTACCGACGACTCTCAGGAGCGGGGAATGACGATACGGAAGAGATCGAGAGCCGGGGTTGTCGTTTTGGCGGCGGTCGCGATGGCGGCCACCGCGTTGGCGGGGCCGGCCCAGGCGTCGGGCGACGCGGCTGCCGGGGCGGGCGGTCACCGGGCGACGCAGCTCGCGATGGATGCGGCCGTGCAGGGTGGTGTTCCCGGCATCACCGCCCAGGCGCGCGATGCCGATGGGGTCTGGAAGTCGACGTCGGGCGTGGGCGATCTGCGGACGGGTGCGCCGCGTGGCACGAACGACCGGTTCCGGGTCGGCAGCATCACCAATACGTTCGTGGCCACCGTCCTTCTTCAAATGGAGGCGGAGGGAAGGCTCGGTCTCGACGACACCGTGGAGCGCCGGCTGCCCGGCGTGGTCGCGGGCAACGGCAACGACGGCCGCGCGATCACCGTGCGGCAGCTTCTCAACCACACCAGCGGGCTGTTCGACTACGTCGCCGACAAGGAGTACGGCGAGACGTACTTCTCGGGAGACGGCTACCTCCGGCACCGGTACGACACCCTGACGCCCGGGAAACGGCTGAAGGTGGCCCTCTCGCACGAGCCGCTGTTCAAGCCCGGCGCCAGGCACGCGTTCTCCTACACCAACGACCTCCTGGCCGCGTTGATCGTCGAGAAGACCGGCGGCAGGCGGTACGAGGACGAGGTGCGCGACCGCATCATCAAGCCGCTGGGGCTCAAGGCGACGTCCTTCCCCGGCAACGGCATCCGCCTGCCTCGGCCGAGCAGCCGCGGCTACGCCAAGCTCTTCGCGTCGCAGCCGGACCGGATCGACGACGTCACCGCGGCGAACGGGTCCCAGGGCTGGGGCAACAGCGACATCATCTCCAGCGCGGATGACCTGAATCGGTTCTACGGGGCCCTGATGCGCGGGAGACTGCTGCCGCCGCAGCAGCTGGCGGCGATGAAGGCGACCGTCGACAACCCCGATTTCCCGGGCTCGTCCTACGGGCTCGGCATCGAGCGGTTCACCACGAGTTGCGGCGCCACCGTGTGGTACCACGACGGAGGCATGGTGGGGTGGCTCTCCCTGGTCGTCACCACCGACGACGGCCGCCACCAACTCGCGTTCAACTTCAACAGCAGCTGGGGGGCGGAGAACCTGCTTCCCATCCTGAATGCCGAGTATTGCGCCACGCCTTCGCCTCGACGCTGAGGCAGCCGCGAAAACGCCCGCCCCGCCCCTACCGCGTCACCAAAGCGCCGGCCCGCACCCCCTGGTGCGGGCCGTGGCGGTCCGGAGGTGGTCCGGCTGCCCGCAAGCGTCAGCTCGGACTTCGAGGTCGGCGAATCCGGAGGGGGTTCCGCACTCTTGGCGTCATTCTGGCACCATGGCGTTCCGGTGGCGGCAGGAAAGCCGAATTCACCGGCCACCCGGCGGCCCGCTGAAATGCGAATAGGCGGCATCGGCTCGGTAAAACGCCGGACGTTACCCGGACAAAGGGGTCTCGGGTAATCGCCGGGTCGGGCAGGCGCCACGCGGCGCAATCAGTGTGCCATGATTATTCCATGGAACTACGGGAGTACGTCGAGGCGCTGCGCGACGAGCTGGTGACGGCCTCTGCAGCAGGAGATACCGAGACCCGCGCGATTGCCGAGCGACTCCTCGCCCCGCTGGAGTCGGCCGTCCGGCTCACGTTGCTCAAGGCCCTGTCGGCCGCGGCGGAAGAGATCACCCGGGACCTGGCACCGGGCTCGGTGGACCTGCGCCTGCGGGGGATGGAACCCAGTTTTGTGGTGACTCCGCCGCCGACCGACGCCGGTGCGCCCGAGGACGCCGCGGACGAGACCGGTGACGCGGCGAGCGAATGGTTCGCCGGAGCGCCCGGCAGCACCAGGAGCGGCGCCACGGCCCGGATCAATTTTCGGCCTCCGGAGGAGATGAAGGAGGAGATCGAGAAGGCGGCGTCCAGGCAGGGCATCTCGGTCAACACGTGGATGGTCCGAGCCTCCGCCGCGGCACTGGCCAGTGGCCGACGAGCCCATCGCGGCAAGCAGCAGTTCAACGGCTGGGTGCAATAGGCGCAGGCGCATCGGGCGCATCGGGTGTGGCGGGCGTGGTGGGTGTAGCGGGCGCGGTGGGTGTACTACGGGCACCAGCCGTCGCGAAATCTCGCCCCCGCCCCGCCCTCACCCCCGCTCGACCGCGGCCCGTGTCGGGATCGGTCGAGGAGGTACCGACGGGATGCGAATGCGGTCCGCATCCCGTCGAACCCTCGGCAACACCCCACCAACCCTCCGGGCCATCACCGACGGCCCCCGCGACACGCGACGGCCCGACCCGGCAACACCCGCCGCCCCGACCGCTGTTCGTCAAGCGCGGTGAATCGTGATGTCTCCGTAGGAGGACTGCGCCCGCACCTCGACCGAGTCCTCGACGGATTCCCCGAACGACTTCGCGAGAGGCTCCAGCGCGTTGTTCACGCGCCCGAATCCGGTGGTCAGGTCCAGTTTCGCCGGGTGGTTCGCGCCGATGCCGACTTCCAGGTCGCCGCATGCGGTCCTGAGTGCGACCACGCCGCGGGTCACTTCGCCGATGCGGATGCTGCCGTTGGAGGTTTTGGCGTCGGTGTCGAGGCCCAGGGCGTGATCGACGGTGATGTCGCCGTTGGCGGCGCGGACATGGACGTCGCCGGCCACCTTGCCGATTTCGGTGTTGCCGTTGGAGTTCTTGACCTTGGCCGAACCGTCGATCTCTCCGATCCGGATCCGCCCGATGGAGGTGCGGATTTCGGCGTCGCCGTCGACCCGGCCCACGGTGATGTGGCCCGCCGTGTGCAGGCGCAGCGAACCGACGTGGTCGAGTTTGACGTTCGCGGTCGATGTCTTGAACGTGCAGTCCCCCAGATGGCCGGAGCAGTGCAGTTCTCCCATTGCCGCTTCGCCCCGCACGTGCGAGCCGGTGGGCAGCGCGATCGACACGTCCACCGAACGACGGACCTTCCGGGAGAAGTCCATCATCAAGGGCCTCGGGGCCTTGACCACCAGGACGCCGTCGGCGTATTCGACGCTCGTCTGCTCGGCGGCCTTCACGTCCGACGCGTCGGTCTCATCGCTCGGCCGTACCTCGACGACGGTGTCGGACCGGTCTCCGGCCGTGATCTGCACCTCGCCGACATAGATGTCGAGCGTGACGGAGATCGGTTCGGGAGTCTCGAAAACAGGCATGGCCGGCCCTTCTCATTGTTTCCGACGGGCGTCCCCCCACGGTGGGACGAGCAAAATGGCAATCTGGTCGGTTCAGCGTACCCAGGCGGTGTAGCGCTGCCGGTCTCGCCTGCCGCGCCGATCGGCGGTGTCCGGGGCACGCTCGGGCCGCACCGCAGCGGCGAGCACCTGCTCCAACCACGCGTCCACCGAACGCCCTTCGTGGCCGGCGGCTTGCTCGATGGACGCCTTCAGGTGCCTGGAAACGCGCACGTCCAGACATGCTGCGGCGCCTTCCTCGGCGTCCGGCGTACCGCTGCCCGGTGCGCCCTCCGGCGCCCCCTCGGGCGGCGGTGGCGTCACGACGAAGAGCGGCTCGCCCTCACGCAGGCGAAATTCGACGGAGCCGGCAGCGAGGTCGCGGTTGATCTCGTCCGCAGCGGCTGCCAGCGCGTCGCACAACGTGCGCCGGATCACCGACTCCAGTCGCACTGTCGGCATCGGCGTCGGCATCGGCGTCCGCGTCGCAGCGTCATCCACACGGTCGGTCCGAGCGAGCGCGGCGAATTCGCGCCCGAGCCTATCCACGAACGGGCTCACATCCATGACGCCATCATGGCGCATCAAGGGCGCCACTTCAAGTCAGCGTGACCCGAGTGGCGCCATCACCGTCCGTCCGGCCCGGCGCGCACGGGCAACCGAGCAGGTCACCGGGGCCGCCGGGGCTGCCACGCCACTCAGACGACTTCCCCGTCCCTCGTCCTCCGGCGCAGCGCCGGCCGGCTCGACCTGCTGAGGTCTCCCCACATGTCCGACAGGCCGGTGATGGTGCGCGCCGCGAACAACTTGCGGATGGACACCTCGAAGTTCAGCTCCGCCCGGATCAGGCCGACCAGCCTGATCGCCCGCAGCGAGTTCCCGCCGAGGTCGAAGAAGTCCTCGTCGATGCCCACCACCCGGTCCAGTTCCAGTACGTCGGCGAACGCCTCGGCCAGCACCCGCTCGGTGCGGTTGCGCGGTGCCCGGTACGACCCGTCGTCGAACTCGGGTTCCGGCAGCGATGCCCGGTCCACCCTCCCGCCCGGCGTCACCGGCAGGCGCTCCAGCACCACAAACACCGACGGCACCAGGAACTCCGGCAGCCGACCCGCGGCGAATCGACGCAGTTCCTCTCCCGAGAGGTCGGCGCCGCCGCCCACCGGGACCACGTAGGCCACCAGCCGCTGCTGGCCGGAGGCGTCCCTCCTGACGGCCACCACCGACTGCGCGAGACCGGGATGCTCGGACAGCACCTCTTCGGCCTCGGCCGGCTCGACCCGGACACCGTGTACCTCCGCCTGGGCGTCGGCCCGGCCCACGTACTCGACCCGGCCGTCGGCACCCCACCGCGCCCGGTCCCCGGTCCGGTACATGAGCCAGCCGGCCGGACCGTACGGGCAGGGTACGAACCGCTCCGCGGTCCGCCCGGGTCGCCCGGGGTAGCCACGCGCCACGCCCGGTCCGGCCACGTACAGCTCTCCCGTCACGCCGATGGGGACCGGCGCCAGCCCCGGCCCCAGCACGTACAGGGCGGTGTCGTCCATCGGGCGGCCGATCGCGGCCGGGTGCTGCACCTGCTCGTCCGCGGCCAGGCGCCGGCATGCGGCGAGCACGGTCGTCTCCGTCGGACCGTGCCCGTTGACGATCGTCAGCTCGGGGCAGGCCTCCCGCACCCGTCGCACCGCAGCCGCGGGCACGCGCTCACCACCGGTCCACACCTCGCGCAACCCGGCCAGGCACTCGGGGCGTTCGGCCGCGATCGTGGCGAACCGGCCCGCGGGCAGCCATACCGCTGAGATCAGGTTCGCCGCCGGCACCTCGGCGAGCGCGTCGATGGCCGGATTCCCCGGCGGAGCCACCACCACTCGGCCGCCGTTGAGCAACGGCACCCACACTTCGAGGGGCAGCGCATCGCAGGTGTGCGGCGAATGCCACAGCACGGTGCCGTGGCCACCTTCCCGCCACCGGCGATCCATCACGAACCGCTGCATGTTCCGGTGCGTGACGGCGACCCCGGTGGCCGCACCGGCGGATCCGGAACCGTACATCACGGCCACCAGGTTGTCCGGATACGGCGGCGCCGAATCCTCGCGGGCACCGTTGCCGTAGTCACCGTCACCGTCACCGTCGCCATCGCCATCGGCATCGCCATCGGCGGTCTCCGCCCGGAGGTCGTCGAAGACGACCGCCAAGACATCCGCACCGGCGGAGACCACCTCGGCCGTCGCCGCCGCGTCGGTGAGCAGTACGCGCACCGAGGAATCGTTCAGCACCGACCCGATCCGTTCCGCCGGGACCGTGGGGTCGATCGGCAGGTACGCTCCGCCCGCCTTCACCACCCCCAGCAGGGCGACGATCAGGTCCGCCGATCGAGGCATCGCCACCGCCACGACCGCCTCGGGGCCGACGTGCCGACGTCGCAACGCCTCGGCCAGGCGGCTCGACCGCTCGTCCAGGTCCCGGTACGAGAGCGCCGTGTCCCCGGAGACCACCGCGACGGCGTCCGGCACCCGCTCCACCTGGCGGGCGAACAACTGCGGAAGCGTCGGTTCCGCAACCGCCACCCCCGAACCCACCGCCGAAAACGCTCTCTCCGAACCTGCCCCCTCCGAACCCACCGCCTCCGAACCCACCGCCTCCGAACCCACCGCCACCGAACTCGTCGGCACCAGACCCGTCGCCACCGGCCCCTCCGCCGCCGCACCCGCAGAACCCGCCGGCCCCGTCGCCCCCGCCCCCGTCACCGTCGCAGCAGCACCCCCACCACCCGGCGCCCTCAGCACCCGCTCCCGCTCCGCGCCGCTCACCACGTCCAGTGCCCCGACCGGCAGTTCCGGATCACCGGCCAGCAGGGCCCGGATGTGGGCGATCAACTCCTCGCCGATAAAACGCAGTTCCGCGCCGGAGTACAGGCCCGCCGGGGCGTCGAGGCGCACGTACAGCTCGCTGTCGGGGCGGCCGTCGGTGTAGACGCCGATCGACAGTTCGTCGAAGGCCCCGGTCGTTCCGCCGAGGTGGCACGCCGAGCTGTCGGCGAAGTGGAGTTGCTCCGCGAACTCGACGACGTTGATCACAGCGCCGAAACTGCCGCGACCGCTCAGGACGGTTCCGCTCGCGCGCTGGATCTCCGAGTAGTGGCAGGTGGTCTGTCCGAAGATCTCGTACGTCTCGTCCACCACCGCGTCGGCGATCTCGGCGAAGGTCGCCGCGAGCGGAATCCTCATCCGCACCGGCACCACGTTCACCGCCAGTCCGGGCGTCCTGCTCGCCGTCCCGCCGCGATTGGCCACGGCCAGCGAGAGCAGGAACTCCGGGCGGTCGCAGCGGTGCCGGAAGAAAACCGCGGCGGCCGCGGTCAGCATCGACGACATCCACACGCCCATGGACTTCGCGGTCTCGGTCCACGCGTCCGCCTCGGCGCGCGGAACGGTCAGCGTTCGGCTCACCATGCCGATGGCGTCGGCCAGTTGCCCCCAGCGGTCGGCGCTGCCCATCGGTTCGGAGAGCGCGGACCGCATCTCGTCGGTCATGGCCACGCGCGGCACCTGTGCGGGCGCGGGCGCATCCGCCAGGTACTCGCGCCAGAACTCGGTGTCCTCGGTGAACTTGGGGGAGTCGCGGTAGTGCGCGGCTTCGGTTGCGAACGACTCGGCGTCCCACGGGTGCGGCGGCTTCGGTACCTCCGCCCCACGCGCCAGCGCCGTGTACACCTCGGCGAGGCGGCGCGAGAACAGGCCGCCCGCGCCGTACCCGTCCGAGACGAGGTGGTGGTAGGCGATCACCACGAGCGAGCGGGTCGCCGCGAGTTTGACCACCCCCATCCGGAACAGCAGATCCCGCTCCAGGTCGAACGGCTGCTTCACGATGTCGGCCAGCGCCTCGCGCGCCGCCTGCTCGGGGTCCGCCTCGGCGGTGAGATCCAGGAAGAACGGCCGCCAGTCCCCCAGTTCGCGGGGTACCAGGCGCAGTCCGCTGCCGTTGTCGACGAAGGTGACGCGCAGCACCTCCGCCTCGTCCAGCACGTGCCGGAATGCGGATTCCATGACCGCCGCGTCCAGTTCACCGTCCACATCCCACATGGACAGCGCATGGTTCAGGATGTCGGGGGACATTTTCTGCGCCAGCCACAATCCTTTATGCGCCGACGACGCACCGAACGAACGCACAGGGATCATCCCCTCAGCAATCAGGCCGGAAAACCTGAGGAATTCGCAGATCACTCCACATTCACGGAAGTGGATCAGCCGGTCAAGACAACGGGTGCCGGAACGGACCGCGCGGCTGTCGAACGTGCGGTGTCCCGCCGGCGGGACGCTCCCACGAGGCGAAGAAGTGCCCGGAACACGGCCGGGTCACTGCGGATCGCGCCTGCCCATCGAGGACATGATGTGCCCGGCGATCAGCCTCGGTGACGGGTGCCGCAGCACCAGGTTCGCCCTCAGCTTGAGTCCGGTCGTCGCGGCCAGGCGCTTGCTCAGCTCCACCGACAGCAGCGAGTCGAAGCCGATGTCCTTGAACTCCCGGTCGGGGTCCACCGTCTCACCGGAGGGGTGTCCGAGCACCACGGCGACCCGCTCCAGGACGTGCTCCAGCACGAGCGCCTCCGCGTCGGCCTCGGCGAGGGCGGCGAGCCGCTCCGCCAGCGGGACTTCGTGATCATCGCCCGTGGGCAGCCCGGTCGAGAGCGGGTCCGCCGAGAGCAGCCCCGTCGAGGGCCCCTCCGGCGCCACCACCGTGGGTGCGGAATTCAGCCAGAACCGCTGCCGCCGGAACGCGTACGTCGGCAGATCCACCCGCCGGCGCACCCCGAACAGGGCGCTCCAGTCCACGGCTCCGCCACCGACGTACAGTCGGGCCAGCGAGCCGACCACGGCCTCCACCTCGCCCCGATCCCGCCGCGACGACGCCAGGACCGTCGCGTCGGGCACGTCCTCGACCATCTCCTGCACCGGGACGGTCAGTACGGGGTGCGGGCTCATCTCGATGAACCCGCGGAAGCCGTCGCCGAGCAACCGCCGGACACTGGATTCGAACAACACTTTCTCGCGCAGATTGTTGTACCAGTATTCGGCATTCAGTTCCGCGGTGTCGATCTTGTCGCCGTACAGGGTCGAGTAGAAGGGCAGCGTCGACGTTTGCGGGCGCACGTCGGACAACGATCCGATCACCTGCTCGCGGACCCTGGTCACCTGGTGCGAATGCGAGGCGTAGTCCACCGCGATTCGCCGGGCCTGAACGCCTTCGGCGGTCATCTTCTCGACGAATTCGTCCAGTGCGTCCGGCTCCCCGGACACCACGACCGAGCGGGGTCCGTTGACGACGGCGACACTCACCCGGTCGTTCCACGGGGCCAGGCGTGCCGCCACCACGTTGGCGGACTCCACGACCGAGGCCATGCCGCCGTGACCGATCAAATCCACCAGGGCCCGGCTGCGCAGCGCCACGATCTTGGCGGCGTCGCGCAGCGACAGTGCACCGCTCACGTGGGCGGCGGCAATCTCGCCCTGGCTGTGCCCCACCACCGCGGCCGGCTCCACGCCCCAGGACCGCCACAGGGCGGCCATGGACACCATCACCGAGAACAGCGCCGGCTGCACCACATCCACCCGGTCCAGGGTCGGCGCCCCAGGCGCGCCGCGCACCACTTCGAGCAGCGACCAGTCGACCCACGGGGTCAACGCGACCGCGCACTCGTCGAGGGCCCGCGCGAAGGCCGGGAAGGCGTCGTACAGTTCCCGGCCCATGCCGACCCACTGCGAGCCCTGTCCCGGGAACATGAAGACGACACCGCCGAGGTTCCCGGCGACACCACGCACCACCTGGGCGGACTCCGCGCCCTCACCCAACGACGTCAAACCGCTCAGCAATTCGTGCCGATCGCGCCCCAACACCACCGCACGATGCTCGAATCGCGACCGGCTCGACAGCAACGACCAGCCGACATCCGCCATATCGGTGACATCGGCGACATCGGCGCCCGATTCGGCAGCGGCGAAATCGCGCAGCCTGGTCGCCTGCCGCTGCACGGCCGCCGCGCTTCGGCCCGACACCACCCACGGCACCAGCCCGCCGACGACGCCCGAGTCCGGACCGCGCTCGTCCGTCCGTACCGGCGGCGGCTCCTCCTCCAGGATCACGTGCGCGTTGGTGCCGCTGACGCCGAACGACGACACCCCGGCCCGCCGTGGACCGTCCGTCCGCGGCCACTCCCGCCCCTCCACCAGCAGTTCGACCGCGCCGGAGGACCAGTCCACATGCCGTGAGGGCGTATCCACGTGCAGGGTCTTCGGCAGGAAGCCGTGCCGCATGGCCATCACCATCTTGATCACCCCGGCGACGCCGGCGGCGGCCTGGGCGTGGCCGATGTTCGACTTCATGGACCCCAGCCGAAGGGGCCTGTCCCCGACCCGGTCCTGCCCGTAGGTGGCCAGCAGGGCGCCCGCCTCGATGGGGTCCCCGAGTACGGTTCCGGTGCCGTGCGCTTCGACCGCGTCCACCTCGGCGGCCGTGACCCCCGCGTTCGCCAGCGCCTGCCGGATCACCTTCTCTTGGGCGCGGCCGTTGGGGGCAGTCAAGCCGTTGCTGGCCCCGTCCTGGTTCACCGCGCTGCCGCGGACGAGCGCCAGCACCGGGTGGCCGTTGCGGCGGGCGTCGGACAACCGCTCCAGCAGCAGCACACCCACCCCCTCGGCCCAGCCGGTCCCGTCGGCTCCGTCCGCGAAGGACTTGCACCGGCCGTCGGCCGACAGGCCGCGCTGCCGGGAGAACTCCACGAAGATCGCGGGCGTCGACATCACCGACACCCCACCGGCCAGCGCGAGCGAGCACTCCCCCGAACGCAGCGACTGCATCGCCAGATGCAGGGCCACCAGCGACGACGAGCACGCCGTGTCCACGCTCACCGCCGCCCCGGTCAACCCCAGCTCGTAGGCCACCCGGCCGGAGGCGACGCTCGGCGCGCTCCCGTGCATCAGGTAGCCCTCCAGCTCGTTCCTGCCTCCCTCCAGGAAGCGCGAGCCGTATTCGGACGAGCTCACCCCGGTGAAGACGCCGACGTCGCTCCCGCGCACGTCGGCGGGCACGATGCCCGCCCGCTCGAAGACCTCCCACGACGTCTGCAGCAACAGGCGCTGCTGCGGGTCGATCGCCAACGCCTCGCGCGGACTGATGCCGAAGAATTCCGCGTCGAAGTCGGCCACGTCCGTGAGGAATCCGGCGTGCCGCACGTACGAGCCGCCGACCGTGTCCGGATCCGGGTCGTACACGTCCCGCCATCCGCGGTCCGTCGGGAACTCGTCCACCGCGTCCCGGCCGCCGCGGACCATGTCCCACAACTCCTCGGGCGAGGTCACACCGCCCGGGTAGCGGCACGCCATGGCCACCACGGCGATCGGCTCGACGCGGCCGGCCTTCAGGGCGTCGTTCTCCTGCCGGAGGCGGTCGCGCTCCTCCAACAGCGTGCGGAGCGCCCGTTCGACCCGGTCCGCGCCCTCCGTCGTGCCGGCTGCGGGGTTGTTCATGGTCACTTGCCCCTCTCATCCAGAGCCAGGTCGACGAGTGCCGCCAGGTCCATCACCGCCAGTTCGCCCGCGTTCGCGTCCGGCATTTCACCGTCGGCGTCCGGCCCCGGCCCGTCGCCGTCCGAGCCCGCCGGGTCGGCGCACGCCAGAACCAGGTCGAGGATGCCCGCGCTTCGCAATCGCTCGATCGGGACGTTGTGCAGCACTTCCCGGATCCGCGCGTCCTCGGCGGAGCCCGGCTGCGCTGCCGGACGCAGCAGGCCGCGGACGTGTCGGCCCAGTTCGCGTGGCGTCGGGTAGCTGAAGACCAGCGTGGACGGCAGCCGCAGTCCGGTCGAGGAAGCCAGGCGGTTGCACAGTTCGACCGAGGTCAGCGAGTCGAATCCGAGGTGGGTGAACGCCTGGTCGGCGTCGACGGTGGTGCCGGCCGGGTGGCCGAGCACGATGGCGACCTGGTCGCGGACCCAGTCCAGCACGGCCGCCTCCGCCTCGTCCTCCGCGAGGGTGAGCAACCGGGCGGGCAGGCCCAGGGGTCCGTCGTCCCGGGTCGTGCTCGGCCTGTTCCGGCTGGGTTGGCGTGGACGACCGCCGGCGACGAGGCCGCGCAGCAGGAGCGGCAGTTCGTCGGGAGTCCTGTTCCGTAGTGCGGAAGTGTCCAGCCGCGCCGGGATCAGCACCGGCTTGTCGATCGCGCACGCCGCGTCGAACAGGGCCAGTGCCTGGGGTGTCGGCATCTCGGCGAGGCCCATCCGCCGGATCCGGGAGAGGTCGATCGCGTCCAAGTCCTTTGTCATCCCGCTGCGTTGCTCCCACCAGCCCCAGCACAGCGAGGTGCCGACCAGGCCGGAGGCCCTGCGCTGCGCCGCCAGACCGTCCAGGAACCCGTTCGCCGCGGCGTAGTTGGCCTGTCCTCCGGTGCCGAGTGTGCCCGCGAGGGCGGAGAAGAGGATGAACGCCGTCAGGGTGTGTTCCCTGGTCAGCTCGTGCAGGTTGACCGCGCCGCCGACCTTGGCGCGCAGCGCGCGGTCGAGGCTGTCCGTGGTCAGCGACTCGACCGTGCCGTCGGCGAGTTCACCGGCCGCGTGCACGACCGCGGTCAGCGGGTACTGCGCGGGCATGTCCGCGAGCACCTCGGCCACGGCGGCCCGGTCCGCGACATCGCACTGCACGACGCGGACGACCGCGCCCGCCCGTTCCAGGTCCGCGAGCAGCTCGCCGGCCCCGTCGGCCGCCATTCCCCGGCGGCCGGCCAACACCAGGCTGCGCACTCCGTGTTCGGCGACGAGGTGCCGCGCCACCAGCGAACCCACTCCCCCGGTACCGCCGGTGACCAGCACGGTCCCACCGCCGAAGCCGTCGCCCATCTCGAAGACGAGTTTGCCGATGTGCCGGCCCTGGCTCATCTCGCGGAACGTCCGGCGCGCGTCGCGGATGTGCCGGACCGAGATCGGGTTCGGGCGCACCCGCCCGTCGGCGAACAGCTCCATCACGGCCCGGAACATCTCGTGGATCAGGTCCGGGCCGGCCTCGTAGAGGTCGAAGTCCCGGTAGTCGACGCCGGGATGGTCGGCCGCCACCTGCCGGGGATCGCGGATGTCCGTCTTCCCCATCTCGATGAAGCTTCCGCCCTCGGGGAGCAGCGTCAGCGAGGCGTCCACGAAGGTGTGTGCGAGGGAGTTCAGCACGACGTCCACGCCGCGACCGCCCGAGGAGTCCAGGAACTTCTCGGCGAACTCCAGGTTGCGGGACGAGGCCAGGTGCTCGTCGTCCAGTCCCAGTCCGCGCAGGGTGGGCCACTTGGCCGGGCTCGCGGTGCCGTAGATCTCGGCGCCGGCATGCCTGGCCAGTTGCACGGCGGCCATTCCGACGCCGCCGGCCGCGGCGTGGATGAGGATCCGTTGCCCCTTTTCGAGCTTCTTCAGGTGGAACAGCGCGTAGTAGGCGGTGAGGTAGGCACCCGGCACGGACGCCGCTTCCGCGTAGCTCCACCCGTCGGGGATGGGCATGAGCAGGCGGTGGTCCGCCACGGCCACGCGGCCGAAGGCGCCGGAGAAGATGCCCATCACCCGATCGCCGGGCGAAAGCGCGGTCACGTCGTCCGCCACGGCCAGTACGGTTCCGGCGCCCTCGCTGCCGATGCCGGCGTCGATGGCCGTTCGGTCCACCAACCCCAGGGCGATGGTGACGTCGCGGAAGTTGAGCCCCGCGGCGTGCACGGCGATGCGGACCTGCCCGCTCGTGAGGGGCTCTTCCACCTCGGGGCAGGGCACCCAGGTCAGGTTCTCCAGGGTCCCCTTGGTCGGGATGCCCAGCCGGTGGGGGCCGGCCGCCGGTGGTTCGGTGTGGTTGTTCGCGGGCGGGGTCGGGGTGATCCGGGGGGCGAGGTATGCGCCGCGGCGCAGGGCCAGTTGCTCTTCACCGAGGGCGAGCGCGTCCGGCAGGACCGCCCAGGACGCTTCCTCGTCGTCGATGTCCACCAGCCGGAATCTGCCGGGGTGTTCCGTCTGGGCGGACCGGATCAGGCCCCACACGGACGCGCCGGGGAGGCTCTCGACGCTCTCCCCGCCGCCGGTGTCCAGGGCCAGGCGGGTGAGCACCACCAGGGTGGATCCGGCCGGCGACTCCTCGGCGAGGAACCGCTGTACCCGGTCCAGCACGCCCGTGTCGGCGCTGCGGACCGCGGTGAGCAGATCGGAGCCGGCGACGACGAAGTCGTCGGGGCACAGGACGAGGTATCGGGGTGCCTCCCCCGCGAGGACCTCGTCCATCGACGCGTGGAACACGACGCTCTCGTCGCCCACTCGGGAGAGCCGGGCGGCCAGGCCGTCCCGCGGACCGAGCACGCCCCATCGCCCGCGGTGGGTTCCCTGCCTGCCCTGGCGGACCGGTTGCCATTCCACTTCGAACAACGATTGCTCGGGCCCGCCGCGCGCCGAGCGCAGCTGCTCGGCGCTCGCCGGTCGGAACGTCAACGCCCCGACATGCGCGATCTCGTGGCCGTGCTCGTCGGCGATCGCCACCGACACGACGCCCTCGCCGGCCGGGGAGATCCGGACCCGCACGGTCGGGCCGCACGGCCCGAGAAGGTCCACCGCGGACCACGAGAAGGGCATCCAGCCCCGGCCGCCGTCCACCTCGACGACACCGCCGGCCACCACCGCGTGCAGTGCGGCGTCCAGCAGCGCCGGATGCAGTGCGAACCCGCCGGCGGCCGAACCCTCGGCGGTCGTCGGCAGCGTGGCCAGCGCGAACAGGTCGTCACCGTGCCGCCACACCTCACGCAGCCCGCGGAAGGTCGGGCCGTAGTCGAAGCCCCCGTCCGCGAAGGAGTCGTAGAGGCCGTCGACGTCGAGCTGCCGCGCCCCGATCGGTGGCCACACGGCGAGTGCCTGCGCGTCGCCGGGGCTCGCCGCGCTCCGCGGTGCGCCCGGCGACAGGCTTCCCGTCGCGTGCCGGGTCCAGCCGCCCGCCGCCGGGCCGTCCGCGCCGGGACGCGAGTACACGTCCAGGGCGCGCTGTCCGGTCTCGTCGGCCGCACCGACGACGACCCGCACCTGCACGTCGCCCGAGTCGGGCACAACCAGGGGAACCTCCAAGGAGAGTTCCTCGATCGCGGCGCAGCCGACGAAGTCGCCCACCCACAGCGCCAAGTCCAGGTAGGCGGTCGCCGGTACGACCACCGCGCCGAACACGGCGTGATCGGCAAGCCAGTCGTGGGTGCGCAGCGACCACAGGTCGGTGAACACCACCTCGCCGGTGCCGGGGTGGTCCACGACGGCGCCCAGCAACGGGTGTTGCGGAGCCGAGAGGCCGGCGGAGGCCACGTCGGCCGACTCCGTCCCGGCCAGGAAGTCCAGCCAGTACCGCTGCCGTTGGAACGCGTACGTCGGCAGGTCAACCCGCCGCCGCGGCCCGAACAGGGCTTCCCAGTCCACGGCGCCGCCCCGGACGTGCACCCGGGCCAGCGCGTCGATCAGCGCTTCGACCGCTCCGCGGCCTCGCCGCGACGAGGACAGCACCACCGCGTCGTGCACTCCCTCGGCGGCGAACGCCTCCTTGGCGATGCTCGCGAGGGTTGCTCCCGGCCCCACTTCGAGGAAGACGTTCGCCCCGGCCTCGCGGGCGCACTCCACCGCGTCGTGGAAGCGAACGGGTTCGCGCACGTGCCTAACCCAGTGCGCGACGGACGTCAACTCCGCGAGGGTGGCCTCGCGGCCCAGTCCGGTCGACACGACCGGGATCGACAGGCGGCCCGCGGGGAGTTCGCCGATCGATTCGGCGAACTCGTCCAGGATCGGGTCCATGAGCGGGGAGTGGAACGCGTGGTCGACGTCGAGCAGTTTCGCCGACCTGCCGCCCGCGACGAGCAGTTCCCGCAGTTCGTGCACCTGGTCGCGGATGCCCGAGACCACCACCGATTCCGGCCCGTTCACGGCGGCGATGCCGACCCGGTCGAACCGGTCGAGCAGGGCGTGCAGTTCGGTCTCCGAGGTGCGTACCGCCAGCATGGCGCCGCGCTCACCGACCGTCTGCATGAGGCGTCCGCGAGCGGCCACGAGCCTGGTCGCGGCCGCCAGGTCCAGGGCTCCGGACACGTGGGCGGCGGCGATCTCGCCCACGGAGTGGCCGATCAGGTGGTCCGGCGGCCCGCAGAATGTCGCCAGGAGCCGGTAGCGGGCCACCTCCAGCGTGAACAGCGCCGGCTGCGCGATGTCGGTCCGACCGGCTCCGCCCTCGACGGGCGCGTCGGCGAGGAGCAGGGGCGCGAGGGCGTAGGGCAGATGCGCGTCGAAGTGTGCGCAGATCTCGTCGAGGGTGCGCGCGAAGACGGGGAAGGTGTCGTACAGCTGCCGTGCCGTGCCGGCCCACTGCGTACCCTGCCCGGGGAACATGTAGGCAACGCCGCCGGGTTCCCCGGCGACGCCGCGTACGACCCCGCCGGACTGCCCGCCCTCGCCCAATGCCGCGAGGCCGCTCACCAACTCGTCCCGGTCGCGCCCGAGCACCACCGCGCGATGCTCGAACCGGGACCTGCTCGACACCAACGACCAGCCGACGTCGACGACATCCGGGCCCGCGTCGTCGGCGGCGAGATCGCGCAGCTTCTCCGCCTGCGCCCGCAGCGCCTGCTCCGACCGCGCCGACACGACCCACGGCACCAACACAGCGGTGCCGCCGGGTACTTGGTCGGTGGCGTCGGGAACGCGACCGGTGTCCTCGGACGCCGTCTGTTCCTCGGGCGCCTCTTCCAGGATCAGGTGCGCGTTGGTGCCGCTGGCTCCGAAGGCGGACACACCCGCCCGCCGGGGCCGTCCCGGGGTGCTCGGCCACGCTCTTGCCTCGGTCAGCAGTTCCACCGCTCCGGCCGACCAGTCCACGTGCGTCGTCGGGCGGTCCACGTGCAGCGTCCCGGGCAGCACCCGGTGGCGCATCGCCATGATCATCTTGATCATCCCGCCGACGCCCGCCGCCGCCTGGGTGTGGCCGATGTTCGACTTCAGCGAGCCCAGCCACAGCGGCCGGTCGGGATCCCGGTCCTGCCCGTAGGTGGCCAACAGCGCCTGCGCCTCGATCGGGTCGCCCAGCGTCGTACCGGTCCCGTGCGCCTCCACCGCGTCCACATCGCTCGCCTGCACCCGGGAGTTCGCCAACGCCGCCCGGATCACCCGCTGTTGGGCCGGACCGTTCGGCGCGGTCAGCCCGTTGGACGCGCCGTCCTGGTTGATCGCCGAGCCCCGGATCACCGCCAGGATCCGCCGCCCGTTGCGCCGCGCGTCGGACAACCGCTCCAGCACCAGCACACCCGCACCCTCGGCGAAGCCGGTGCCGTCCGCCGCGTCGGCGAACGCCTTGCACCGGCCGTCCACCGCCAGTCCCCGCTGCCGCGACATCTCCCGGAACACCTGCGTCGTCGCCACGACGGTGACGCCCCCGGCCAGGGCCAGTGTGCATTCGCCCTGCCGCAGCGACTGCACCGCCTGGTGCACCGCCACCAGCGACGACGAGCACGCGGTGTCGGTCGACACCGCCGGGCCCTCCAGGCCCAGCGCGTACGCCACGCGACCGGACGCCACGCTCAACAGCGAACCGGTCTGCGCGTAGCCCGAGATGATCTCGGGGGTGAAGTAGTGGTTCCCGTACCCGAAGTAGGCCAGGCCGGCGAAGACGCCGGTGTCGCTGCCGCGCAGGGTGTGCGGATCGATGCCGGCGCGTTCCAGGGACTCCCACGAGGTCTCCAGCAGCAGCCGCTGCTGCGGGTCGGCGGCCAGTGCCTCGCGCGGGTTGATCCCGAAGAACTCGGCGTCGAAGTCGCCCGCGTCGTGCAGGAACCCGCCGGAGCGGGTGTAACAGGTGCCCGGCCGATCCGGATCCGGGTCGTACAGGGCCTCCAGGTCCCAGTTGCGGTCGTCCGGGAAGTCCGACATCGCGTCCCGGCCCGCCTGCACCAGGTCCCACAACGCCTCCGGGGTCGTCACCCCGCCCGGGAAACGGCAGGCGACACCCACGACCGCGATCGGCTCGGCAGCGGCCTCCGTCAGCTCTTGCAGGCGCCGACGTGTTTCGATCAGCTCGATCGATGTCCGCTTGAGGTAGTCGAGAACATCGGCGTCGTTGTCGTTGGTCATCGCTCTCCCCTAGCCGAGCTCTTTGTCCAGCAGCGAGAGAAGCTCGCCCGCTGATGCCGAACTGATCCGGTCGACGATGCCGACCGGTGACGCATCGCTCACCATCGAACGGACTCGGCCCTGCAACTCGCCGAGCAGAGTGGAAATGGTGGCCTTGTCCTCGGCCGCGAGTTCGCCGAACGCGTCCTCAAGCCGAGCGCCCAGTCCTTCGATCTCCCTGGTCAGGCGATCGGCCGGAGATTGCCGATCGGCAGCCGAGTCGGGGTTGATGCCGGCGTTCAGGAACTGCGCGAGGGCGCTCGGGCTCGGGTAGTCGAACGCGAGCGTGGCGGGCAGCTTCATGCCGGTCACCGCCGCCAGCTTGTTCCGCAGCTCCAGCGCCGTGAGCGAATCGATGCCCAGGTCCCGGAAGGCCACGGCGGGGCCGACCCGGGCGGTGTCGACGTGACCGAGCACGATCGCGGTCTGCTCCCGAACGGCGTCGAGCAGCACCACTTCCGCGTCGGCCCGAGGCAACGACCGCACCTGCGTGGCGATTTCGGCGTCGGTGACCTCCCGACCGCCCGGGCCGCCGGGACCGGCGGGCGTCCCGAGCAGACCGCGCAGGAGCGGCGAACCCGCCCGACCGGCGTGCAGCGCGCCCGGTGCCGCGAGATCCAGCCGCGCGGGCACCAGCACCGGCTCGTTTCGCGCGATCGCCGCGTCGAAGAGCGCGAGCCCCTCGTGCGCGGACATCGGCTGCACGCCCTGGCGTTGCAGGCGCACGATGTCCACCTCGCCGAGGTCGGCGCCCATCTCGCTGCGTTCCGCCCACAGACCCCAGCACAGCGAGTTCGCGGGCAGCCCCTCGGCCCGACGGGCTTCCGCCAGACCGTTGAGGAACGCGTTGGCCGCCGCGTAGTTGGCCTGCCCCGCGGTCCCGAGCACGCTCGCGATCGAGGAGAACAGCACGAACGCGGACAGGTCCAGGTGCCTGGTCGCCTCGTGCAGGTGCCAGGCGCCGTGCACCTTCGGGGCCAGCACCGAGTCCACCCGGTCCTCGGTGAGCGCCTCGACGACCCCGTCGTCCAGCACGGCCGCGCAGTGGATCACCGCCGTCGGCGGGTAGTCGTCCGGCACCGCGGCGATCAGCTCGGCGACGGACTCGCGGCTGGTGACGTCGCAGGCGACGATCTCGACGTGCGCCCCCGCCGCGGTCAACTCCTCCCGCAGTCCCGCCGCCGCCGGAGCCGCCGGCCCTCGCCGGCCCGCCAGTACCAGCCGACGCACCCCGTGCCGCCGCACGAGGTGCCGGGCCAGCAGCGCCCCCAGGCCGCCGGTACCGCCGGTGATCAGCACCGTCCCGGACCCGAGACCGGGGCCCTCCTGCGCCCGGCCCGGGGAGCCGTGACCGGCGAACGCGTCGCGGACGTGGGCCAGTTGTGGGGTGGTCACGACGCCGGCTCGGATCTTGAGCTGGGGTTCCCCGGTTGCGGCCGCCGCCGGGACGGCCGCCCACGACTCGGGCCGGCCGTCCGTGTCCACGAGCGTGAACCGGCCCGGATTCTCGGTCTGCGCGGTGCGTACGAATCCCCAGATCGCGGCTGCCGCAGGGTCGGTGTGCGGAGCCCCGTCGTCGTGGATCGCCTCCCGCGTCACGACGACCAGGCGCGAGTCGGCGAACCGGTCGTCGGCGAGCCAGTCCTGCGTCCACCGCAACACCCGGTGCAGGTTCCGCGCGACGGTGGCGGTCGGGTCGCCGCCTTCGACTCCCACCCGGTCGATGGCGGCGATGACGACAGGGGGGATCTCCCGCCCGGAGGCGGCGAGTTCGGCGAGGTCGGCGAAGACCGCTTCGTCTCGTCCCAGGGAGGCGGTGACCGCCTCGGAGGGCGTTCCCAGTACCGCGTACCGGCCCGCGGCCGCCCCGGACGCGACCGGCCGGGGGACCCAGTCGATCCGGAACAGCGAGTCGTGGTGGGCGAGGCTCCGTTCGGTGAGCCGTCCGACGTCCCCGGGAGCGCCGGCCTCGTCGGGTGTGTTCAGCCAGTAGCGCTGCCGTTGGAAGGCGTACGTGGGCAACTCGACCCACCGGCCGGGCCGGGCCGGGAACGCCGCCTGCCACGACACCGCGACGCCCGCCACGAACGCCTCGGCCGCCGACCGGTACAACCGCGCCGGCCCGCCGTCGCCGCGGCGCAGCGAACCCACCACGACGCCGCCGGCGCCGGGGGTGGTGTCGAGCATCTCCTGGATGTTCACCGTGAGCAGCGGGTGCGGGCTGACCTCGATGAACGCACCGTGCTCGTGGTCGAGGAGGCGCTTGACCGCGGCTTCGAACCGGACCGGTTCGCGCAGGTTGCGGAACCAGTAGGCCGCGTCCAGCTTTGTGGTGTCGATCGGCCCGCCGGTCACGGTCGAGTAGAACGCCACCGGTGCGGACACGGCTGTGATCGGGCCGAGTTGGTCCCGGAGCGGGCCCTCGAACCGGTCCATCAGCGGCGAGTGCCCGGGAACGCTCGCCGGGATCCAACGGGCGCGAACGCGCCGGGATTCGCAGTGCGCGATCAGCTCCCGGACCGCCTGGGCCTCACCCGAGACGGTCGTCGAGTACGGTCCGTTGACCGCGGCGATCGCGACCCGGGACTCCCACGGCGCCAGCAGCTCCCGCACCCGGTCTTCGGGTGCCACGATCCCGGCCATGCCGCCGTCCGCGGTGGACGTGGCCAGCAGTCGGGAGCGCAGGGCCACGATTCTGGCCGCGTCGGGCAGGGTCAGGGCGCCCGCGGCGCAGGCCGCGGCGATCTCGCCCTGCGAGTGGCCGATCACCGCGTCGGGTGTCACCCCCAGCGAACGCCACACCCGCGCCAGCGACATCATCATCGCGAACAGCACCGGCTGGACGACGTCGATGCGTTCCAGATCCGCCGCTCCCGGTCCCCCGCACACGGTGTCGATCAACGACCAGGACAACCACGGCTCCAGCGCCTGTGCGCACGCACGCATCTGCTCGGCGAAGACCGGGCTCGATTCCCACAACTCGCGCCCCATCCCGACCCATTGCCAGCCCTGGCCCGGGAACACGAACACCGTCCTGCCCACCGGCTTCGCCACGCCGGAGACCACACCGGCGGGGGGCCTGCCCCCTTCGGCCACGGCGGTCAGGCCGGCGAGCAGTCCGTCCCGGTCCGCACCGATCACCACCTGGCGGTGCTCGAACAACGAGCGCGTGGCCACCAGCGAGGGGCCCACCGCCGCGATCGGCAGGTCCGGGTCCGCGGCCACGCGGTCCCGCAGCCGCAGCGCCTGGGCCCGCAGTGCCTGCTCGGACCGCGCCGACAACACCCACGGCACGGCCGCGGGGGCGGCGACGGACGCCCGGCTGCCGGCGGCGGCGCCCGCCGCCGGAACGGGCCTCAACGAACCGCCCATGGCCGGACCGGCCGCAGCCTCCTTCGCCTCGGGTACCGCAAATCCTTCGGGGGCCTGGAGTGCCTCGGGCGCCTCGGGCGCCTCGGATCCTTCGGGTGCCTCGGGTGCCTCGGGTGTCTCCGGCGCCTCCTCGAGGATGAGATGCGCGTTCGTCCCGCTGACCCCGAAGGACGACACACCCGCACGCCGGGGCCGCCCCGGTGCGCCGGCCCACTCCCGGGCCTCGGTCAGCAGTTCCACCGCTCCGGCCGACCAGTCCACGTGCGTCGTCGGGCGGTCCACGTGCAGCGTCCCGGGCAGCACCCGGTGGCGCATCGCCATGATCATCTTGATCATCCCGCCGACGCCCGCCGCCGCCTGGGTGTGGCCGATGTTCGACTTCAGCGAGCCCAGCCACAGCGGCCGGTCGGGGTCCCGGTCCTGCCCGTAGGTGGCCAGCAGCGCCTCGGCCTCGATCGGGTCGCCAAGCTTCGTGCCGGTCCCGTGCGCCTCCACCGCGTCCACGTCGCCGAGGGACAGCCCGGCGTCGGTCAGGGCTGCTCGGATGACCCGCTGCTGCGCCGATCCGTTCGGCGCGGTCAGCCCGTTGGACGCGCCGTCCTGGTTGATCGCCGAGCCCCGGATCACCGCCAGGATCCGCCGCCCGTTGCGCCGCGCGTCGGACAACCGCTCCAGCACCAGCACACCCGCACCCTCGCCCCAGCCGGTGCCGTCGGCCGCCTCCGCGAACGACTTGCACCGCCCGTCGGCCGACAGGCCCCGCTGCCGGGCGACCTCGACGAACAACCCCGGGGTCGGCAGCACCGAAACCCCGCCGGCCAGCGCCATCGTGCACTCCCCGGAGCGCAGGGACCGCACGGCCTGGTGGACGGCGACCAGGGACGACGAGCAGGCGGTGTCCACCGACACCGCCGGGCCCTCCAGGCCCAGCACGTAGGCCACCCGGCCCGAGGCCACGCTGGTGTACGTCCCCGCGATCGCGAAGCCCTCCACCTCGGCGGCCGCCCCGCCGCCCATCCGCGGGCCGTAGTCGACCGCGTAGATCCCGGTGAACACCCCGGTCGCCGAGCCGCGCAACCCGGCCGGGTCGATACCCGCCCTCTCCAGCGCCTCCCACGACGTCTCCAGCATCAACCGCTGCTGGGGGTCCATCGCGAGGGCCTCGCGCGGGCTGATCCCGAAGAACGGCGCGTCGAACTCCGCGAGGTCGGACAGGAATCCGCCCGAGCGCGTATAGGTCTTCCCGTGCGCCTCGGGGTCCGGGTCGTACAGCGCCTCCAGGTCCCACCCGCGATCCGAGGGGAAGTCGCCCATCGCGTCCACACCGCCGGCGACCACGTCCCACAGCCGTTCGGGGGAGGTCGCCCCGCCCGGGAAGCGGCACCCCGCGCCCACGATCGCGATCGGCTCGCGCGCGGACTCCTCCAGCTCGCGCACCCGCTCGCGCAGGGTCTGCGCATCGCCGACGGCGCGTCGCAGGTAGGACCGGAGCTTGTCGACGTCCTCCACCAGGGCCTCCCCCAACAGTTGCCTAGACGAACAGGTGGTGCTTGCGGGTGGTGCCACCGGGTGGTGCTACACGTATCCGCGGTCGATCAGGGCGTACAACTCGTCGTCGCTGCGGCCCTGCGCACTCGTTTCCTGCACCGTTTCCGGAGCCTCGGGCGGCTCCGGCGCGAGCAGGGCGAAGATGTGCCGACCGAGCGTTTGCGGAGTGGGATGGGTGAACGCGACGGTGGCCGAAAGCCGCACGCCGGTCGCCGCGGTGAGCCGGTTGCGCAACCGCACGGCCATCGAGGAGTCGAATCCCAGGTCCTTGAAGGTTTCAGTCGACCTTGCCGCGAGCTCGGCGCCCGTCGGACCGCCGTCGTTCGTGCTCAGCAGCACTGCCGTCTCGGCGCACACGAGATGCAGGACCGCCCGTTCCGAGGCCGGGTCCACCGTCCGGCCGCCCGCGCCCGGTCCGCTCGCGTGCGCGGGGGAATCCGGGTGCGTGCCGCCGGTCTCCTCGGGCGCCGTCAGCCAGTACCGCTGCCGCTGGAACGCGTAGGTCGGCAGGTCGATCCGGCGCGGCCGGTCCGCGGCGAAGACCGCCTCCCAGTCCACCGGCACACCGCGCACATGCAGTTCGGCCAGCGACGCCAGGATCCTGCCCGCACTCCCGTCGTCCTTGTGCAGGGTGCCCACCACCACGGGTGCGGCGGCCAGCGCATCCGCGGTCTCCTCCATCGCCACCTGGAGCACCGGATGCGGCCCGACCTCCACGAACACACCGCCGCGGTCCCGCATCAGGTGCTCGACGACCTCGCCGAAACGCACCGTCGAGCTCAGGTTCTCGTACCAGTACGCGCCGTCGAGCACGTGCGTGTCGAGCGGTCCGCCGGTGACCGTGGAGTGGAACTCCACCTGCGATGTCCTGGGCGACAGGCCCGAAGTGGCGGCGAGCAGACGATCACGGATGCGTTCGACGTGGTGGGAGTGCGACGCGTAGTCCACCTTGACCCGTCGCACCCGGACGCCGTCACCGGCCGCCATCGCGGCGAACCGGTCCAGCG
The DNA here is from genome assembly GCF_055557415.1 of Embleya sp. L77. Classification (NCBI taxonomy): domain Bacteria; kingdom Bacillati; phylum Actinomycetota; class Actinomycetes; order Kitasatosporales; family Streptomycetaceae; genus Embleya; species Embleya sp. L77. The sequence goes on along the minus strand of NZ_CM145709.1, from coordinate 6,166,582 downwards.
CCTCGTCGTCCCCGGAGATCACCACCGACGTCGGCCCGTTGACCGCCGCCGTGGACAACCGCCCGGGCCACTGCCGCAGCCGGTCGCGAACCCATTCGGGCGACGCGGACACCGCGCTCATCCCGCCCGAGCCGGCCAGGTCGGTCAACGCCCGGCTGCGTACGGCGACAACGCGCGCCGCGTCCTCGAGCGAGAGCGCACCCGACACGTACGCGGCGGCGATCTCGCCCTGCGAGTGACCCACCACGGCGTCGGGGACCACGCCCAGCGACCGCCACACCTCGGCCAACGACACCATCACCGCGAACAACGCCGGCTGGACCACATCCACCCGGTCCAGCGATGCCGCCGACTCCGCGCCGGTGAGCACGTCCACCAGTGACCAGTCCACCCACGGCCGCAACGCCCGCGCACATGCGTCGATTCCGCGTGCGAAGACCTCCGACTCCGCGTACAGCCGGCTCCCCATGCCCACCCACTGCGACCCCTGGCCGGGGAAGACGAAGACGACCGGACCCACCGGCCCCGCGGCCACGCCGCGAACCGCCCGCGCCGCTTCCCCGCCCGCCGCCACCGCGGCCAGGTCGGCCAGCGCCTGCGCACGGCCACCGCTCAGCACCACTGCCCGGTGCTCGAACGACGACCGCGTAGACACCAGGGAGTACGCCACATCGGCCGCCGACAACGACGCGTCCGCGGCCACGAGATCCCGCAGTCGGGCCGCCTGTTGCCGCAGCGCCGGCTCCGACCGCGCGGACAACACCCACGGCCGGACCGCACCCACGTCCGTGGCGGCGGGGCCCGCATCCGCGGCCCGGGATTCGGCCTGCCCCTCGGGGGCCTGTTCCAGGATCACGTGCGCGTTCGTGCCGCCCATCCCGAACGCCGACACCCCGGCCCGCCGCGGCCGACCCGGCTCGCTCGGCCAGGGCCGCGCGGCCGTGAGGACCTCGAAGTCGTCGAGGAAGTCCGGGATGGCGGGGTTGGGTGATCGGAAGTTCAGACTCGGAACCAGCCGGGCGCGGTCCACACACAGCGCCGCCTTCACGAAGCCGACGATTCCCGCGGCCGGTTCCAGGTGCCCGACATTGGTCTTCACCGAGCCGATCACCAGGGGGCGGCTGCGGCCGGTCTCCCGGAACACCTCGCGCAGGCCGGCTATCTCGGCCGGATCGCCGAGTCGGGTACCGGTGCCGTGTGCCTCGACGTAGTCGACACCCTCGAACGGAACGGCCGCGCGTTCGAGAGCGGACAGCACGGTCGCCGCCTGCGCGCCCGGACTGGGGTCCGGCATCCGGGTAGAGGCGCCGGCGCTGCCGACGGCCCAGCCACGCACCACCGCGTAGCTGCGATCGCCGTCGGCGACGGCCCGGTCGAGCCGCTTGAGCAGGACGAACGCCCCGCCCTCTCCCCGGACGAAACCGCCGGCCCGTGCGTCGAAGGTGAAGCAGCGGCCGTCGGGCGACAGGGCGCCCAGGTTCGCCAGGCCGAGCCCCGTCTCCGGATCGGCGATCAGGTGCACGCCACCCACGAGGGACATCTCGACCGCACCGCTGCGGATCCGATCGCACGCCAGCGCCAGGGACACCAGGGAGGATGACTGGCCCGAGTCCGCGCAGAAGCTCATGCCGCGGACGTCGAACAGGCCGGAGATCCGGTTCGCGATCAGCGCACCGCTGGAGCCGAGCGCGGCGTAGTGGTCGTCCCGGTCGCTGCCGGACGACCTGCGCAGCACGTCGTACCCGGAGGGCGCGGCGCCGACCAGGACATCGATCTCGCGGCCCGCGAGCGCGGTCGCCGGGATCCGGGCGTCTTCGACGGCCTCCCAGGCGAGTTCCAACCCCAACCGCTGCACGGGGTCCATGGCGGTCGCCTCCGCCGAACCGGTGTCGAAGAACCGCGCGTCGAACCCGTCGATGGCGTCGAGGAACGAACCCGAGTTCAGGGTGTCGGCGTCCGGGTGGGACGGGTGCCTCGCGTCGGCCGCCCGCTGCTCGGGAAACGTTCCGACGGTCGACTTCCCGTCGAGCAGCAGGCGCCAGAATTCACCCGGGTTGTGCACGCCGGGGAAGCGGCACGACATCCCGATGACGGCGATGTCGGTGGCTGCGCCACTCATGTGAATCCCTTTCGGTTTCCTCGGCGTACGGTTCTGGCGGGCGGTGTTGCCTTCACCGCCAGGAGGTCAGCACCTTGCGCAGCTCGTCCGGCGCGTGCATGAAGTCGTAGTGCCCGCCGTCGACGACCCGGATGTCGACCGAATCCGAGTACCGACGCCACCCGTCCAGCTGGTCGAGGCTCACGTCGGGGTCGTCCCGCCAGTGCAGTACGACGATGGGGCATCGCACCGGGACCGGCTCCGTCCGCCGGTACGCGCGCGCGGCGGCGTGATCCCCGAGCAGCACGGCCAGGCCCATCTCGATCATGTCCGGCCGCGGCTCGATCCCCCGGCTGCGGACGAACGAGGCCACCTCGGCGCGCAGTTCGGACTCGGTCATGGTGAGCATGCGGTCGCGCGAGGCGTCGTGCGGTGCCGGCTGGCCGGACACGAACAGGCAGTCCGGCCCGGGCAGACCGCGCTCGGCGAGCCGGAGCACGGTCTCGAACGCGGGCAGCGCGCCCGCGCAGTGCCCGAAGAACGCGAACGGCCGGTCCAGTCGCGGCGCCAGTGGTTCGACCAGGTCCGCGGCGAGGTTGTCGTAGGTGCTGTAGTGGGGTTCGGCCAGCCGGTTCTCCCGGCCGGGGAACTGCACGGGGCAGACCTCGACGTCGTCGAGCGCGGCCGGCCAGGCGCTGAAGGCCGATGCCCCGGTCCCGGAGTAGGGGAAGCAGAAGATCCGGGCGGGGTGGTCGGTGGACAGGGGCCGGACGAACCAGGGCGACGTGGCGGTACCGGGGCCGGATGTCATGGCGTCTTCCGTTTCCGGGCGACGATGGGGAGGTGGGTCATGCCCGCGATGAAGTACGACCGCAGGTGTTGGGGTTCGCCGTCGAGTTCGATCGATGCGAACCGCTGGAGCAGTTCCTCGAAGAAGATGCGCAGGGTCATCCGGGCCAGCGGTGCCCCGATGCAGTAGTGCGGCCCGAACCCGAACGCGACCTGGCGGTTCTCGCTGCGCGTGAGGTCGAACCGGTGCGGATCGGCGAACTGGGACTCGTCCCGGTTGGCCGATCCGATCCACGCGACCACCGCGCCGCCGGCCGGGACCGTGCCCCCGCCGATCCGGGTCTCGGTCGTGGCGTAGCGCATGAAGTTGCACGCGGCCGAGGTCCAGCGCAGCCCCTCCTCGACCAGGGAGGGGACCAGCGACGGGTCGGCCTGTGCCTTCTCGAATTGCTCGGGTCGCTCGATGAGCGCGAGCACCGTGCCGGAGACGGTGTGCGGCGTCGTCACGTTGGCGCCCAGCAGGATGCTGTAGCCGTCGAGGGCGATCTCCTCGTCGGTCAGTGGCGCGTCTCCCGCGCGAACGCTCATCAGGTGGTCGAGCAGACTCCCGTCCTCGCCACCGGCCGCCCGTCGCTGTTTGACCCAGCCGGTGACGTAGGTGACGAGTTCGTGGTGGGAGATGGCCAGCGTCGCGGCTCGACTGCCGTGTTGGAAGTGCGGGTCCGAGGGAGCGGTCACCATCGCGGTCAGCTGCACGAGTTCGTCCCAGTCCCGCTCCGGGATCCCCAGCAGCGGGCCGGCGACGATCATCGGGAGGCGGTGTGCCTTCTCGGCCAGGTCGAAGGTGTCGCCGTCGAGCGCCGGTTCGAGGAAACGCACGATCGACTGCCGGATCCGGTCCTGCCAGGAGGCCACCGCCCGCGCGGTGAGCCTGGAGCCGATCGCTCTGCGGACCTGGGTGTGTCGTGGCGGGTCGGTGGACGTCATCAGCTTGCCCGCCGCGACGTCGTCCTCGCCGAGGTGGGTGACCACGGTGCCGCGCTCGGAGGTGAACTCCCGGTGGTCGCCGAGGACGCGGCAGACGTCGTCGTAGCGGGTCACCGACCAGAACTCCCGGCCGTCCGGGAGGACTTGATGGTGCAGGGGGGCCTTTGCCCGCATCACGTCCCAGATCCGGTGCGGATCGCCCGAGGTGTAGAGGTCCAGGTCGAACAGGTCGACGCGGTCGAGGTCGATGTCGCGGCCGGCACCCGGCGTCAACCTCACGTCCGTGCCCTCCCCTGCCCGATCAACTCGGCGACCCGCGTCGGGGTCTGCGCCAGGTAGAAATCGCGCACGGACAGCTCGACGCCGTAGTCCCGGGACACCCGGTCGATGATCTTGATCCCGATCAGCGAATTCCCGCCGACCGCGAAGAAGTCGTCGTCGGCCCCGACCCGGCGACCGCCGAGGTATTCCCCCCACAACACCGAGATTTCCTGGACTAGTGACGCCGGCGCATTCGAAGGCGCGGTTTGTCGCCCCGACGCCTCGTCCTGTCCATCTCGCCGGTGCACCTGTGGCGACGATTCCATGGCCAGCCTTTCCTTCCTCCGCCGAACGGGAGTTCCCGCGCGTGCCTCTGCCGACCCTTTCCCGGATCGTCATCGTCATCACGACCGCCGGGGCTCTTTTCCACCGGTCCGCGGGCGGGACGAATCCTTCGAATGCCCGCAACGAGTGTCTCGTGAATCTCTGCGATCGACCGCTCCGGGCACCGTTGGAAAGTATGCCGTCTCGGAAAGGACCGTCCGGGTGTCGGCGATGTTCGCCGGCCGGCTCCGTGCGGTACGAGACGAAGCTAAAGCTCGACTCCGGATAACGGAAGGCGGCCAGAGCGTTCGAGAGGCATACCCGCGTGGTCGCCGGGGGCAGCATATTGTGGCGCCGACCGAAGGCGGCCCGGTTGTCCCGCCGACAGGACAGTAACGAGTTGTTCCGCCCCTGCCCCGATCGGGTGAACGGCGACGGTCGGCCGCCGATGGGGCCGGGATTCCCCCCCGGCGAGGGGTGTGGCGCCGGTCGAGGAGGGCGTCGAGACGCCGCCGACCGCATCCGCCGCGAACACCCGTCGCCTGCCCGAGTGTGGCTCGGAAATACGCAATGCGGTCGACCGCACTCTCCGGCTATTACCCGCAATGTACGCCCCGCCTGCGACACTCCGGACCACGCGAGATCACCCGACCTCGTGCGCGGTCACGCCGTTGCCATCGCATCTGCGAAGAATTATGGTGACGACTGGGAGGAACCGCCCAGCAGCTTCCGGGTGCGTCAAACCATCATGTGTTGAAGGGGATTTCCTTGCTTAAGTCGCAACGGCTTGCGGTGCTGCCCATCGACTCGTACGACCTGGATTCCGAGTTGTCCATCGTGGACGGCCATGAATATGGCGGCGAATACGACGCCTTCACTTTCGGATCGTGGTCGGGCCATGTGCTGGCAAACGGCAGCGGCGCCGATTCCGACACCGCCTTCCGACCCCACGACGGCAGTCTGACGCTCACCGAACTGGGGAGGCAACTGCCGGGCATCATGTCCCTGGTCACCGAGCATTTCCCGCTGGACCGGTTGCAGTGGGTGCGTGTCTTCAGCCTCCGCGACGGAATCATCGCCACCCACGTGGACTTTCTCGAATTCGCCGAGACGGGCACCAGGTTGCAGATTCCGTTGCGCACCGGCGAGGAATCCCTCCATTCCGAGAACGACTCCGTCTATCACATCCGTCGGGGCGAGGTGTGGAAGATCCACTCGACCGACCCTCATGCCGCACGCAGCTCCGCCCAGACTGCCCGGCTCTCCCTGTGCCTCGACTTCTCGGACGTGGACGAGCCGGTTGCGATCCGCAACGACATTCCCGCGACCGAGCCGATCCGCATCATCGAACGGCCCGAGCCGACCGTGGCGGAGATCGAGGAACTCATCGACTCCGGCCGGGACTCGACCCCGGAGACCATGCGGTCGAACTTCCGTCGCTTCGCCGAGTTCCACTTCGAGCGGCGCGCGCATGCCACCGCGGCGTTCGACTGGTTCGTGGAGGCCATGCGGCGTACCGGGGATGCGGAGAGGGTCGCGAAGGCCAGGGCCTTCCGCACGTACTGCATCGAGAAGCGGGGCTACGGGGAGGCCTTCCACTGGTGAGGAGCCGCACCCCGGCCGCCGGATCGCGGGCCCGCGCAGGGTCCTGCGGTCCGGTTTGCCGTTGGCGGGGTGCGTCGGCACCGCGTGTGACTCCGTGCCGCCGTCGGCTGCTTCACCCCGGGACCGGGACGAGCAGGCACCTCCGCGCGATCGGCCGGGCGCCTGTTGTCTTTGTTGTCTTTCCGGCTCCGGGTCGACGACCGGGACCGGTACGCCGTGGGCCGGCCGACGGCCCGCCGCACGTGAGCGGCGCACCATCGGCCGGCGCGGATGCGATCAGCGCTTCGCGGTGCCTTCACGCAGACGTTCGATCATGTGCCGAGTCGTCTCGATCGGGCTCTCCTCGGGAAGGTCCCCCGACGGCGGCGGCAGTGCCTCGTTGAGTGCGGCCACCTTCTCGCTCCACTCGTCCTGCCCGGCGAACGCAATCGTCTCGCCCTCCCGGTAGGCAGGGAACGGACGGTAGTTGTTCAGGCCGGTGTCGTCGGCTCCACGCACGAGCAGCGGGTCGAGGTAGAGCCCGTCGCTGTGGATCCGCGTGGTCGTGGAGATGTAGCCGATGTCGAGCCCGCACCGTCGCTTGGCGGAGGTGTTCGCCTCCGAGCAGTGCAGCAGGTGGGGGTGGTGGATCGAGACGTCGCCCGGCTGGAGTTCGATGTCCACGATCCCGCGCTTGTCCACCCACTCCCGCACCACGGTCTCGTCGGAGGAGGAGAACAGCATGTTGGGCTTGTCCGTGCGGACCGACGGTTTGTGCAGCGGCAGTTCGTGACTGCCGGGGATCATCCGCAGGCAGCCGTTCTCCGTGGTGCTCTCGTCGACGGCCAGCCACACCGTCAACGCCTCCATGGGACTCAGCGTCCAGTACGCGCCGTCCTGGTGCCACAGCACGGGGTGTCCGTTGTGCGGTGGCTTGCAGATGTAGTGGGCGGTGAAGCAGGCCACGTTCGGGCCGAGGAAGAACTCCGCGATGTCCACCAGGCGGGAGTCCGAGACCAGGCGGGCCCAGAAGGCGTCGTTGCGGATCAGCGGGTGATGGAAGTGCTCGGGACGCAGATCCGGGTACTTGCGGGTGAGCCAGTCGACGTGGGCCCGCGCCTCTTCCACGACTTCCGGTGGCACGACGTTGCGGATGATGGAGAAGCCCTGTTCGGCGTATTCCGCCGCGGCCTTCTCCAGAACGCCATCGCCAAGTGTTTTCATGCGTCAGCTCCTACTCAGCTGTCAGGTATTGCTTGCCGTGCGGAACGAGTTCGCGGAGCCGCCGCGGGGTACCGTCGGCCGGCTCCTGGAGTTCGGCCCCGGACACGTAGGGGTGGTCGAACCGGGGTGTCGACGCGGCATCGCCCCTGACGGGCAGCCGCTGTTGGCCGACAGACGACCCGCGGCACGGTCCACCCGTGGTGGACACGGTTCCGATGGCTCGTCTGCGTGTACGGATCGGCGCTCACGCCCAACAGCGATCCGCCGGGCCGGGTCACGCCGGCCAGTCGCAGCAGCACGCCCCGGGCCTTTTCGCGGTTTCCCAGCAATTCAATACTCTGTCCGCCGGGCAGGGGGGTGTCAATCGTCCCAAGGCCGGTTCGAGGCGCTCCGGGAAGCGAATTCCGCGACGTCGATCATTTCGCCACGCGGCACAACGGCGGCCCGGGTTCCCGGCGTTACGCCGAAAGGTCGGGTTGCCCTGCCGCATGTCGAATCACTCTCGATGTTCCATTCGGTCTCCCCCATCGGTCTCTTTTCCGGCCGGCCGGCGCCGATTCGGACATCGACTCGCCCTGTCCCGCTGACGGGACAGGTACGGGTGCACTTCGAAGACCATCTCGGCCGGGAGACCCTCCCTTTCATGAATCGGGTGCGGCAACACGTTTTCCGGTATGGCCGCACGAAGGCTTTATCCACGAGTTCACAGCCGGCCGAGCCGCACGCGCCCGACGCGTGCCCGCCCGCGTTCGTGCCGCCGGGCGAGCAGGACGTCGGCCGAGCCGCGGCGGTGTACGGAGCGGGCCGGCTGCCCCGTTCCGGCGCCGTGGCCGCGCGGGTTCGCCGTAGCGTCGGCGCAACGCCGACGCGGCCCGGGCGAACCGGCGAACCCACACGGTCACGGCATCAGCGATTGCCCGCGGATTCCGCTTCGATCAGGTCCAGCACCTCCCGGGCACGATCGACCAGATACATGTGGTCTCCCGGAAACTCCGCGTGGCTGAATTCACCCGTGGTCGCCTTTTGCCACTCTCGCGCCTGTTCGGCGCTTACCAGGCCGTCGGAGCCGCCCCGAATCGAGCAGATCGGCACCGTCACCGGTTCATCGGTGCTCGGCACGTAGTTCTCGTGCATTTCGCAGTCGGCCTGGAGTACGGGGAGAATCAGTTCCCGCATCTCCGGGTGGTCGAGCGCCTCGTGCCTGAATCCGGCGAACTCCTCGACCCGGGCCAGGAACTCCTCGTCCGGAAGTCCGGTCGCCCGCCTTTCCCGCTGTGTCCACGGCCCCGGCGAACCACTGACCACCAGGCGCTCGACGTGTACATCGCGCTTGCTCAGCAGGTGCACCAGCTCGTAGGCGAGCACCGCGCCCAGGCTGTGCCCGAACAGCACGGTCCGTGTGCCTTCGCCGAGGTCGGCGACGATGTCGTCGATCGAGTTCTTGGCCGCTTCGACCACATTCCGGTACGGCGTCTCCAGAATCCGCCGCTCCCTGCCGGGCAGTTCGACCGTGACCACTCGCCACCGGTCGGCGGACAACTCCCGCCACGGGTGGAAGAACGACGGTCCCGCTCCCGCGAACGGCACGCACAACAGCGCGGGCCGCTCCCGCTCTTGTGCGGACTTGCCGGGTGTTGTCACCCCGACCAACCCCAATCATCCATTCGATGGTTCGTCGAACCGGTTCGGGAGATCGATGTCACGACACGGCCGGCGCGTGCCCGGCCGAGTCGGCGCTGTCCAACTCGGCCAGCTTGCGGACGATGACCTTCATGATCTGGCCTGCGGGCTTGGGCATGTGCAGGTCGTGGTGCGTGGCGTCCACGTCGTAGGACTCGATGGAACCGAGGACGTGCGGGCGCCAGTCCGGCCCGTACGACACCCCTTCCTCCTTGTCCAAAATCGCGTTGAAGTACAGCAGATCGCCGCGGTAGACCGGCGATTGGAAGACGCCCATCGTGCGCAGGTTGTTCGCCCCCACCCGCGACATGTTCTCCAGGAAGGTGTCCAGGTTGTCGGTGTTCATGAACTGGCCGAAGACTTCCTCGACATCGGCCCGGTACATCACCTTCCCCTTGTCGCGCACCTGCCTGAACCCGTTCCCCGGGGCGTCGTTCGCCGGTTGGGAGTCCAGGACGGCCACGAAGGCGATCCGGTGTCCGCGTCGGTCCAGCGCGTCCGCGACGGCGTGCGCGATCGGGCCGCCGAAGGACCAGCCGATCAGGTGGTAGGGCCCTTCCGGCTGGATCTCCAGGATTTGCGCGATGTAGTCCTCGACCATCTCCTCGATCGACCCGGCCACCGGCTCCGTGCCGTTGGAGCCGCGGGACTGCAACGAGTACGCCGGCCGGTCCAGGTAGGGGGCGAAGGTGAAGAACGCCCAGCCGACGCCGCCTCCTCCGTGGAAGAACCACACCGGCGGCTTCCCGGTACCGGGGTCCCGGTTCAACGGCAGTACGACGTCGAACGAGTCGGCCTGGTCGCCGGGAATGCCGCCGACGAGGACGAGCGCGCCCAACTCGGCCACCGTGGGGTACTGGACGATCGTCCTCAGCGGCATGTCGACCCCGAACTCCTTGCGGATGCGGGCACAGAGCCGGGTGGCCAGCAGCGAGTGCCCACCCATCCGGAAGAAGTCGTCGTCGATACCGACGCTGTCCAGGCCGAGCAGGTCGCAGAAGAAGGAGCACAGCTTTTCTTCATGGGAGTTGCGCGGTCCCCCACTGCTCACAGTGGTCGTGTGCTCCGACGGCAGCGCTTGCCGGTCGAGCTTGCCGCCCGCGGTCAACGGAAGCTCCGCGAGCGGCACCACCACGGCCGGGACCATGTAGTCGGGCAACCGCCCGCGCAGGTATTCGGGCAGCTCGGCCAGCAGCGGGCCGATCGCCGTGGCCAGAGCGGGGACGTTCGTGCGCTTGCGCCCGGACCCCGCGCCCGGCACGAACCCGCCGGAGACGGCCCGCGGTTCGGACAGCAACACGGCGTCGAAGCTGTGCACGGCCCGGCCCGACCAGGTGAGGACCGCCTCCCTGCCCTGCCGGCGTGCCCATGCGGCGAGGTCGTGCGGGTCGAGCGGCTTGCGGGCGGGGCCGGCCGTACCTCGTGCGCCGGCGGAGATCGCCGCGCCGGCCTCCGCCGCCAGGCGTGCGTTGGGTATCCCGGTCACGCGTACCGGTCCGCCCTCCGCCCGGTCGACAACGGCGCCCAGGCCGGCCAGGTCGGACACCTCCCGCCCCCACGGCACCGCGGGCACACCGGCCAGGTCGAGCACGTCGGCCGGCTCCTTGTGCAGGACCACCTCGTAGCGGTGTCGGGTCAGCTCGTTGTGCGCCTGCCCCGGCTTCAACCGGATGTCCACTCCACCGGCATGCTCGCGCGCCCACTCGGCGAACCACTCCGGGGCCACCACCAACTCCCGCTCGGCGAGCAGCGCCTGCTCCACCGCCGCCCGCACCTCCTCACGCGAGGCGTTCGGCTGCGCCGTACGTTGCACCGCGGTCAGCAGAAGCCGCAGCGTCGCGGCGTTGCGCACGTCGCCGACGATGATCCGGCCGCCCGGTTCGAGGAGTTCCATCGCCCCGCGCAGCACCCGGTCCAGGTATTCGGCGCTGGGGAAGTACTGCACCACGGAGTTGAGCACCACGGTGTCGAACCCGCCCCGGGGCAGCCCGGACACGTCGTCGGCGGGCTGCACGCTCAGCCGGACCCGGTCACCGAAGCCGGCCTGCTCGGCCTGTGCCCGCACCCGGTCCACCACCGTGGCCGAGATGTCGGTGCCCTGGTACTCCTCGACCTCCCCGACGATCTTCGCCAGGAGCAGGCCGGAACCGACACCGATCTCCAGCACCCGCCGCGGTGCGAACCGCAACACCTGCTCCACCGCCGCGTCCCGCCACTCGCGCATCTGCTCCGGCGGGATCGGTTCACCGTCGTACACCGACTTCCACAGCCGGAAGTCCTCGCCCCATGCCTCGTCGGCGGAGTCGGCGTACCCCGCGTCGGCGGCCCGGCGCCACTCGTCCACCTGCACGTCGGCAGCGGCCGGCACGGCGTCCGGATCGGGCATCACGTACGCCACGAGGCGCTTGTCGCCCTTCTGGTCCTCGCGCACCACGACCGCCGCCTGCGCGACGCCGGGGTGTCCGGTCAGCGCCTGCTCGATCTCCCCCGGCTCGATCCGGAAACCCCGGATCTTCGCCTGGAAGTCGGACCGCCCGATGTACTCGACCTGGCCTTCCTTGTTCCACCGCACCAGGTCTCCGGAGCGGTACATCCGCGCGCCGGGCGGACCGAACGGGCAGGCCACGAACCGGTTCGCGGTCAGCGCGCTCTGCCCGAGGTAGCCCCGCGCCAGCCCGACACCGGCCACGTACAACTCGCCGGCCACGCCGGGCGGAACCGGGCGCAGCGCGGCGTCCAGCACGTAGATCTGCGTGTTCCAGATCGGGGTGCCGATCGGCACCCGGTCCGCGCCCGGCACGTGCTGCCACGAGGTGACCTCGACCGTCGCCTCGGTGGGGCCGTACAGGTTGTGCACGCCGCGGCCGGGCAGGAGTTCGGCGGTCCTGTTGGCGAGCGCGGGCGGAAAGACCTCGGCCGCGATCTCGAGCCAGCGCAGGGTGTCGCACTCCTTCGCCGCGGGCTCGGCGAGGAATGCCGCCAGCAGGGAGGGCACGAAGAAGGCGCTGGTCACCCGCTCGCGCCGGATCAGCTCGGCCAGGTAGGCGGGGTCCCGGGGCCCGTCCGGACGGGTGATCACCACGGCCGCACCGACCTGGAGCGGCGCGAACAGCTCGGGCATCGAGGCATCGAAGCTCGCCGAGGAGCTCAGCAGCCCCCGGTCCTCGGCGGTGACGTCGAAGTGCGCCAGGCCCCACTTCAGCCGGTTCATGATCGAGCGGTGGGACACCTGTACGCCCTTGGGACCACCCGTGGACCCGGAGGTGAAGATCACGTACACGGCGTTGTCCGGCGACAGCGCACGTACCGGGTTCGTGTCCGGGTACCCGGACACGTCCGGAAGCGCCTCGTCGAGCACCAGCAGCGGCTTGGCGGTGTCGAGCATGTGCCGCACCCGGTCCTCGGGCAGTTCGGTGTCCACCGGCACGTAGCTCGCGCCCGCCTTGATCACCGCGTAGATCGCCACCATCAGGTCCACGGAGCGGGGGATGCGCACCGCGACCATCTGTTCGGGGCCCGCTCCCTGTTCGATCAGCCGGTGTGCCAGCCGATTGGCACGCCGGTTGAACTCCCCGTACGTCAGCGTCTCCTGCTCGCCGATCACCGCGACCCGGTTCGGCTCGCGCTCGACCTGGGCCTCGAACTCGTCCGGCAGGGTGCTCGCGACGACCGGATGCGCCGTGTCGTCGATCGCCCGCGCCAACCGCTCCCGCTCCTGCGCGGACAGCACCTCGACGGCACTGACCGGCGACTGCGGATCGGCGACCAGTTGCTCCACGACTCGGGCGAACCGGGCGGCGATGGCCTCGGCCGTGTCCCGGTCGAACAGCTGGGTCGCGTACTGGAGGTCGCCGCGCAGCGCCCCCGAGTCGTCCGTACCGAAGAAGAAGATCAGGTCGGCGAGCGAGGTCTGGGTGAGGTACTGCTCGAATTCCACCTGGAGCCCGGGGAGTTCGAAGTCCTGCTTCTCGAAGTTCTGCCAGGCGAGCATCACCTGGAACAGCGGCTGGTACGCCGTGGTCCGGTCCGGGTTGATCAACTCGACCAGCGTCTCGAACGGCACGTCCTGGTGCTCGTAGGCCGCCAGCGCCTTCTCCCGCACCCGCCCGAGCAGTTCGGCGAACGTCGGGTCACCGGAGAGGTTCACCCGCAGCACCTGGGTGTTCACGAAGAACCCGACCAGGTCGGCCAGCGCCTCGTCGGTCCGGCCGGCGATCGGGCCGCCGATCGCCACGTCCTCCCCGCCGCCCAGCTTGGCCAACAGCACCCCCAGCGCGGCCTGGAGGACCATCGACATGGTCATCCCGCGCTCGTCGGCGAGCTTCTGCAGCCCGGAGGCCACCTCCGGCTCCACCACGAGGTCGACCACGTCGCCCTGCAGATTCCGCTCCGCCGGCCGCGGGCGGTCCAGCGGCAGGTTCAACGGCTGCGGCACCTCGGCCAGCTCGGCGCGCCAGTACTCGGCCTGCGCCGCGGCCAGACTGCCCGGATCCGCCACGTCGCCCAGCAACTCGCGCTGCCACAGCGCGTAGTCCTTGTACTGCACGGGCAGCGGCTCCCATGCCGGGGCCCCACCCTTGAGGCGGGCGGTGTAGGCAGCGGTCAGATCCCGGGCCATCGGCGCACCCGAGGCGCCGTCCGTGGCGATGTGGTGGACGAGCAGGACCAGCACGTGTTCCTCGGGGGCGCAGCGAAACAGCCGGGCCCGCAGCGGGATCTCGGTCGCCAGGTTGAACCGGTGGGCGATGAACTCGTCGATCGCGCCAGAGAGTTCGTCCGGCGTCACCTCGACCACCGGGACCGGCACCGGCGCCTGCTCGGTCGGCAGGATCCGCGGATGGGGCTCGCCGTCGTCGTCCGTCACGTATGTGGTGCGCAGGATCTCGTGCCGGTCGACCACGTCGCGGATCGCCGCGACCAGGGCGGCCTGGTCCAGCGGGCCGGTCAGCCGGAACGCCGGAGAGATGTTGTAGGTCTCCGCCCCACCCTCCAGTTGGTGCGTAAGCCACATACGGCGCTGTGCGAACGAAAGCGGGATCACTCGTTTACTCCTCTACGATCATCTTGCGGAGAGCGGGGCGAAGGGGAACGGCCGATTCCTCCGACCACTCGGCGAGCGCCGACACCGTGGGCAGGTCGAAGAGTTGGCGGATGGGTATCTCCACGCCCATCTCGGCGCGGGCGCGGGTGATCAACCGGGTGGCGAGCAGCGAGTGCCCGCCGAGCGCGAAGAAGCCGTCGTCGATGCCGACCCTCTCCACGCCGAGCACCTCGGCGAACAGCTTGGCCAGCGCCTCCTCGCGCGCGGTGCGGGGCGCCCGGAAGGGTGTGGTGGGGGTGAGGTCGGGGGCGGGCAGGGCCTTGAGGTCGAGCTTGCCGTTGGGCGACAGCGGCAGCCGGTCGAGCGGTACGTAGGCGGCGGGGACCATGTAGTCGGGCAGCCGCTCGGCCAGGTGCTCGCGCAGTTCGTCCGGGTCCGGGGCGCTCGCGCCGGGGGCGGGGACGAGGTAGGCGGCCAGGTAGGGGGTGCTGTCGCCGCTCTGCCGGGTCACGACGGCGGCCTGGGCGATGTGCGGGTGGGCCGTCAGGGCGGCTTCGACCTCGCCGGGTTCGACCCGGTAGCCACGGATCTTGACCTGGGTGTCGATCCGGCCCAGGTGCTGCAGTTCGCCGTCGGGGGTGAGGCGGGCGAGGTCGCCGGTGCGGTACATGCGGGCGCCGGCAGGCCCGTAGGGGTCGGCGACGAAGCGCTCGGCGGTCATGCCGGGCCGGCGGTGGTAGCCGCGGCCGGCGCCGGCGAGATAGAGCTCGCCGGGTGTGTCCGGGGGCAGCAGGTCCAGACCGGGGCCGAGCACGTAGGCACGCACGCCGGGGAAGGGGCGGCCGATGGGCACACCGCCGGCGTACGGCTCGGCGGGGTCCAGGAGGTGGCCGGTGGCGTAGAAGGTCTCGCTGGGGCCGTAGCTGTTGATCACGCGGGCGCTCGGCCAGAGCGTGCGCACCCGCTCCGCCAGGGCCGGGGTCAGCACTTCCCCGGAGATGTTCAGGGCGGTGGGCCGGATCCGGTCGCCGAGTTGGTCGACGAGTTCGGCGAAGGCCGAGGGCACCGAGCAGATGACGTCCACGTCCCAGGTGTCGCGTTCGACCAGCGCCAGCACGTCGCGCACGATCTCGACGCTGCCGCCGGTGGTGAGCGCGGAGAACAGTTCGAAGGTGGCGACGTCGAAGCCGATCGAGGCGGCGAGCAGCACCCGCTGCCCGGAGGTCATGCCGGCGTGCGCGACCAGGGCGTCCACGGCGTTGACGACGGTGGCGTGGGTGACGCTCACGCCCTTGGGCACGCCGGTGGAGCCGGAGGTGTAGATGACGTAGGCGAGGTTTTCCGGGCCGGCCGCCGGCCGTGCCGCGACCTCGCCGTCGGCCGCCCTCGTGACCGTGCTCGTGGCCTGGGCGTCGATGTCGTCGAGGGCGAGGATGGGGATGTCCGTGGTGGGGATGACGTTGCGGGTCTCGGCGTCGACCAGGACCAGGTGCGGCCGGGTGCCGGGGAGGATGTGCGGGAGCCGGCTGCGGGCGAAGGCGGGGTCGACGGGCAGGTAGGCCCCGCCCGCCCTGAGCACGCCCAGGAGGGCCACGGCCGCGTTCGCGGTGCGCGGCAGGACCACGCTCACCACGCTCTCCGGACCCACCCCGCGCCGGACCAGTTCGACCGCGAGCCGCTCGGCGCGGGCGTGCAGTTCGGCGTAGCTGAGCGACTCGCCCTCGGCGACCACGGCGACCGCGTCCGGGGTCCGCGCCACCTGCGCCTCGACGAGTTCGGTGATCGTGCGGGCCGGGGTCCGCGCGGCGGTGTCGGCGAGCCCGGTGAGGAGTCGGTCGCGTTCGGCCGGCTCCAGCGTGTCGATCCGGGCGACCTTCAGTTGGGGGTCGGCCGCGAACTGCCGCAGGACGCGGACGAGGCGGGCCGCGTACGTCTGTACCGTGTCCCGGTCGAAGACGGCCGGCGCGTACTGGATGGTGAGCTGGAGGAGCGGGTCGGCCGCCGCCAGCAGGCACAGGGGGTAGTGGTTGCCCGCGGACGGGCGGAAGTCGGTGAAGGCGATCCCGTCCGCGGCATCGGTGGCGGCGCTGAGCCCTTCCCGGTCGATGGGGTAGGACTCGAAGACGAACAGCGTGTCGAACAGGGGCTGCATGCCGACGGACTGCTGGATCTCCGCAAGCCCGTGGTAGTGGTGCTCCACCAGGGCCGCCTGCCGGCGCTGCAGCCGGGTGAGGACCTCGGCGAGGGTGTCGCCGGGTGCGTACTCGACGCGGACGGGGACGGTGTTGATGAACATCCCGACCATCGATTCGACGTCCGCCACGGCGGGTGGGCGCCCGGAGACGGTGGTGCCGAAGACCACGTCCCGGCGGCCGGTG
This sequence comes from Embleya sp. L77, assembly GCF_055557415.1. Lineage (NCBI taxonomy): Bacteria > Bacillati > Actinomycetota > Actinomycetes > Kitasatosporales > Streptomycetaceae > Embleya > Embleya sp. L77. Next base: position 6,150,216 of record NZ_CM145709.1, on the reverse strand, counting down.
AGCCGACCGAGCAGCAGCGCCCAGGCGCCCTGCACCAGCGTGTTGGCGGTGATGCCCAACTCGGCGGCCCGGCGGTTGAGTTCGCGCGCATCCTCGATGGCGAGCGGGATGTCCACCTGGCCGCGGACGCCGTCGTCGGCACCGGCGGAGTCGGGAGCGAGCAGGGTCGGCCCCTCGATCCCCTCGAGTTCGCCGGCCCACGCCCGGGCCGCCTCCGCCTGGTCCTGCCGGGTGAGCCAGGCCAGGAAGTCGCCGTAGTCGCGGGTCGCGGGCAGGCCGGTCGGGTCGCCGTCGGAGGCGTAGAGCAGCAACAGGTCCTGCATCAGCAAGGGGGTGGACCAGCCGTCGAAGAGCACGTGGTGGACGGTCAGCACGAATTCGGGCCGTTCGGGGTCGAGGACGGCGAGTGCCAGCCGGAACAGCGGTGGGGCGTCCGCGTCGAAGTGGGCGGCCCGGTCCTGGGCGAGGAACCGCTCGAACGCCTCGGTTCGCTCCGCCTCGCCGACCGCGGTCAGGTCGAGGTGGCGCCACGGCAGGGTCGCCGTCTCCGGTACCACCTGCACGACGGCGCCGTCGGCCCGGTTGACGAACCCCGCGCGCAGGCTGGGGTAGCGCTCCAGCAGGGCCTGCCCGGCCCGGCGCATGCGCTCCGGATCGACCGCGCCGGACAGCTGGAACACCAACTGGATGTGGTACGGGTCGACGGACCCCCCGGCCAGCATCGTCTGGAACAGGATCCCGGCCTGCGCGGGGGTGGCCGGCCACACGTCGGCCAGCCTGCCGAAGCGGGCCTCCCAGGTGTCGATCTCCTCCTGGCTCACCTCGACCAGCGGCGCGTCGCTCGGCGTCAGCCCGCCGGCGTCGGGTGTCGCGGCGTGCCGGGCCAGGGCGGTCAGCGCCTCGACCCACAACCCGGCCAGCTCGTCCACCTCGTCGCGGGAGAGCACACCGGTCGGGAAGCCGAAATAGGCGGTCAGTTCGTCACCGGCCGGGGTGGGGGCGGCCACCGCGTTGATCTCCAGCGCGGACAGCACCGGCATGTCCGGGTCCGGTGCGGCGATCAGGTCCGCGTGTGTGGTGTCCGGGGCCCAGCCCAGGCCGCGCAGTTCCTCGGGGATGTCCGCGCCGGAGGACCGGCCGAGGTAGTTGAACCCGATTCGCGGCTCCCGCTCCCCCGCCAGCACGCCGGCGGTCTCCGCGTTGAGCCGGCGCAGCAGGCCGTAGCCCATGCCGTTGTCCGGCACCGCGCGCAGTTGTTCCTTGATCGCCTTGATCGCCCGCCCGGCGGCCGGTCCGCCGGCGAACGCGTCCGCCACGTCGATGCCGGTCAGGTCCAGCCGCACCGGGAACATCGCGGTGAACCAGCCGACCGTGCCCGACAGGTCCGCGCCGGGCACCAGGTGCTCCTCCCGGCCGTGTCCTTCGAGCCGGACGAGCGTCGAGGACCCGGGCACGCCGCGCGCGTGGCGCCAACGCGCCAGCGCGAGCGCCAGGGCGGCCAGCAGCCCGTCGTCGGCGCCGCCGCGGAAGAGCGCGGGCACCGTGTCCAGCAGGGTCCGGGTCACGTCCGCGGGCACCGTGACGCGCACCGTGTCCACGGTGCCGGCGGTGTCGCGCCTGCCGTCCAACTCGCGTGCGCCCAGCACGGGTTCGTCCTCGCGCAGGATCTTCTGCCACAGGGGCAGTTCCGCCGTCCGCTCCGCGGTCGCCGCCTCGTCCACGAGGGCGTGCGCCCACCGGCGCAGCGAGGTACCCGTCCCGGCCGCCTCCGGGATCCGGCCGTCGCGGACCCGCTGCCAGGCGGACACCAGGTCCGGGACCAGGATCCGCCACGACACCCCGTCCACGACCAGGTGGTGCAGCACGATCAGCAGCCGGCCCGCGTCCGTGCCGGAGGTGAACCACACGAACTGCGCCATCACCCCCGCGTCCGGGTCCAGCCGATCCGCGGCCGCGTGCAACTGCGCCTGCACATCGGCGTCGTCGTAGGGCACTTCGTGCACCAGCGCGCCCGCATCCACGCTGCCGACCGGATCGATCCACAGCCCCGGCCGTGCCCGGTCGAGCCGCGAACGCAGCACGTCGTGCCGATCCAACACCGCCTGCAACGTCGCGACCAGCCCGGCACGGTCGATGTCCTCGGGCAGGGTCAGCATCGCGGACATGCAGAACCGGCCGATGGCGCCCCCGAGCGCGAGCACGTGCGCAGCCGTCGGCGGCAGCGGAGCCCATCCGACGCCGCCACCGGGCAACTCGGCCAGCGTCACCCGCTCCTCGTCCTCGCGTCCCTCGACCAGTTCCGCCAACCGGGCGACCGTGCGCTGCTCGAAGACCTCCCGGGTGGTGACCACCACGCCGCGTGTCCTGGCCCGGGCCACGACCTGGATCGAACGAATGCTGTCCCCGCCCCGGGCGAAGAAGTCGTCGTCGATACCGATGCGTTCGGCGTCGAGCACGTCCGCGTACACCTCGGCCAACACCCGCTCCGCCTCGCTGCGCGGCTCCCGGTGGCCGGCGCCGGCGAACTCCGGCTCGGGCAGCGCGGCCCGATCCAGCTTCCCGGTCGCGGTCGACGGCAGCCGGTCCAGCACCATCAGCACGGCGGGCACCATGTAGTCCGGCAGCCGGCCGGCCACGAACCGGCGCAGATCCGCCGGCGAAACCGCCGCCTCCGGGGTGACGTCGACGTCCGTGGCGCCGGCACCCGTCGGTGCCACGTAGCCGACGAGCCGCTTGTTGCCGGCCCGGTCCTCGCGCACCGTGACCGCCGCTCCGCCGACCGCGGGGTGCCGGGCGAGGACGCTCTCGATCTCGGTCGGATCGATCCGGATGCCGTTGATCTTCGTCTGGTTGTCGGCTCGGCCCACGTATTGCAGTCGACCGTCCTCGTCCCACCGGGCCAGGTCACCGGTGCGGTACATCCGCGCGCCGGCGGGCCCGAAGGGGCATGCCACGAACCGTTCCGCGGTCGCCCCGGCGCCGTGGTGGTAGCCGCGGGCCAGCAGGCCGGTGACGTACAGTTCGCCGACCACGCCGGGCGGCACCGGTGTCAGCTCCGGCCCCAGGACGTGGGTGCGCATGTTGGCCAGTGGTTTCCCGACCGGTATCGCACCGGTCCCGGCCCATGGCCGCGGGAGGGTGAAGGTGGTGGCGTAGAAGCTCTCGGTCTGCCCGTAGGCGTTGACGATCCGGGCTTCGGGAAGGACGCTGTGCACCTTGTCGACCAGGTCCGCCGAGAGTGCTTCGCCGGCCAGGATCACGGTCCGCACCTCGAGGTCGAGGGTGCCCGGGCGGTTGCCGGCGATCTCGTCGAGCAGTGCGGAGAACACCGTCGGCACGGCGCTGATGGTGGTGCCCGACCACCGGTCGCGTTCGGCGAGTTCGAGGACGTCGCGGACGATGTCCACACTCGCGCCGGTGGTGAGGGCGGTGAAGATCTCGAACACCGAGACGTCGAAGTTGACCGAGGTCGCGGCGAGCATCCGGGATCCCGCCTCGACCTGTGCCACCCGAGACAGGTCCCGCACCCCGTTGACCACGGCGGCGTGGGTGATGCCGACGCCCTTGGGGGTCCCGGTCGAGCCCGAGGTGAACATCACGTAGGCCAGGTGGTCCGGCCGCGGACCGGCGCCCGGCACGTCGAGGGCGGGGGCGTCCGGGGCCGGGTCGTCGAGGTGGAGCACCGGCGACGGGCACTGCGGCAGGGTCGCCGCCGTGCTCCGATCGGTCAGTATCAGTGCGGGGTCGGCCGTGGTGAGCAGGAGATCCAGTCGTGCGGCCGGGTGTTCGGGGTCAATCGGCAGGTAGGCGCCGCCGGCTTCGAGTACACCCAGGAGCGCGACCACCAGGTCGGCGGATCGTGGCAGTGCCACGGCCACCAGGACATCCGGTCCGACCCCGCGCGCGCGCAACACCGCGGCCAGCCGGCGGGCCCGCTCGTGCAACTCTCGGTACGTCAGGGTGGTTTGCCCGGACACCACCGCGGTCGCGTCCGGTGTCCGCCGCACCTGGGCGGCGACCAGTTCCGCGATCGTGGCGTCCGGCACCGGTGCCGTCGTCTCGTTGGACCACGCCAGCCGATCCCGCTCGGCAGCGGTGAGCACGTCCACCCCGCCGAGCCGCGTCCCGGGATCGGCGACGACCTGCCGCAGCACCCGCACATAGCGGTCGGCGAGGCTCTCGGCCGTGGTGTGGTCGAAGAGTTCCGTGGCGTACTCCAACCGCCCGTAGGCGTGCCCGGACGCGCCCGGGACGATGTTGAGGAACAGGTCGAACTTCGCGGTACCGGTGCCCGCCGGCAGGGGGGTGACCCGCAGGTCCGGGATCTCGATCTCGGACCAGACGAACTGCCAGGCCAGCATCACCTGGAACAGCGGCGAGTACGAGGTGGAACGCTCCGGGCCGAGCAGCTCCACCAGCCGCTCGAACGGAACGTCCTGGTTGTCGTACGCGGCCAGCGCCCGGTCGCGTACCTGCTCCAGCAGGTCGCCGAACGACGGGTTCCCGGACAGATCGACGCGCAGCACCCAGGTGTTGGCGAAGAGTCCGATCAGGTCGTCGAGTTGCTCGTCTGCGCGCCCCTCGATCGGGCTGCCGATGGTCAGGTCGTTGCCCGCGCCGAGGTGGTGCAGGAGCACCGCGAGCACGGTCTGGGCGACCATCGGCGCCGTGGCACCGTGATCCGCGGCCAGCTTCCCGATGCCGGAGAGCAGTTCCGGTTCCATCTCGAAGTCGACGTGGCCGCCGCGGTGGCCGGGCGCGGTCGGCCGCGGCCGGTCCAGCGGCAACTGCACCGGCTGCGGCACTCCAGCCAATTCGGAGCGCCAGTAGGCGAGTTGCTCCGCGACGATGCTCTCCGGGTCGGTTTCGTCGCCCAGCAACTGCCGCTGCCACAGCGTGTAGTCCTTGTACTGCACCGGAAGCGGCGCCCACTGCGGCGCGCTCCCCTGCCGGCGGGCCGAGTAGGCCGAGATCAGATCCCGCAGGAACGGCGTCACCGACGCCCCGTCCGCGGCGATGTGGTGGAACACGGCCACCAGCACGTGCTCCTGCGGAGCGACCCGGAGCACGGTCACCCGCAGCGGAAACTCGGTGTTCAGGTCGAATCCCTCGCAGACGACCTCGTGCATCGCGGCGTCCACCGCGTCCGCGGCCACGTCGAGCACCCGGAACGCAAGGACCGCCTCCTCGGGCGGCAGGACCCGCTGTTCCGGCGTGCCGTCCGCATGCTCGACGATCAGGGTGCGCAGGCTCTCGTGCCGGGTGCCGACGTCCGTCACCGCCGCGGCCAGCGCCGCCGTGTCCAGTGGCCCGTCCAGGCGCAGCACGAACGGGAAGTTGTAGGTCGCGGACGGACCTTCCAGACGATGCAGGAACCACAGCCGACGCTGGGCAAAGGACAACGGAATCATCGGTGCTTCTCCTAAACGCTCATCTGGCGGAGCTGGGGGCGCTTCGACTTCGGCTCGGACGACTCCTGGATCCGAACCGCCAACTGGGCGACGGTCGGATTGCGGAAGACGGCCGTGACCTTCATGTCGACGCCGAGCTCGTTGCGGATGCGGCCGATCAGCCGAGTGGCCAGCAGCGAGTGCCCACCGTGGTCGAAGAAGCCGACGTCGATACCGACCTCCTCCACACCGAGCAGTTCGGCGAACAGCCGGCACAGCACCTGCTCGGTGTGGTTGCGCGGCCCTCGTCCGGTCGCCGCTTCGGCGCGGTCGGGGGCGGGGAGCGCGGCGCGGTCGAGTTTCCCGCTCGGCGACGTGGGGAACTCGGCGAGCGGCACGACGGCCGAGGGAACCATGTACTCCGGCAGGCGCTGCCGGAGCAGGTCCGTCAGTGCCCGGACGTCCAGCCCGGCCGGGTCCGCCCGCTCGCTCGGCACGACGTACGCGATCAGCCGTTGGTCGCCCACGCGTTCCTCGCGCACCACGGCGACCGCCTGCGCCACGCCGGGATGCTCGGCCAACACGTGCTCGATCTCGCCGAGTTCGATCCGGAATCCGCGGATCTTCACCTGGAAGTCACTGCGCCCGATGTACTCCAACCGACCGTTCCCGTTCCACCGCACCAGGTCGCCGGTGCGGTACATGCGGTTGCCGGGCCCGTCGAACGGGCAGGCCACGAACCGGGCCGCGGTCAGCTCCGGCCGGCCCTGATACCCGCGGGCCAGGCCGTCGCCGGCGATGTACAACTCGCCCTGCACCCCGCGCGGGACCGGACGCAGTCGCGCGTCGAGCACGTACACCCGGGTGTTCCCGATCGGCGTCCCGATCGTCGGGACGCCGGATCCGGGTTCGACCGTCGCGCACGTCGACCAGATCGTCGTCTCGGTCGGGCCGTACACGTTGCACACCTCGGCGGCCTGCCCGGCCAGGGCTTGGGCCAGTTGCGGGGGCAGCGCCTCCCCACCGACCAGGACCCGCAGGCCGCGCGCCGCCTGCGGCTCGTCCATGAGCAACATCTGCCAGAACGCCGGTGTCGCCTGGAGGACGGTGACCTGGTGCCGGCGGATCAGTTCCACCAGCGCCGACGGCTGGGCAACGGTCTCCTTCTCCGCCACCACCACCGTCGCCCCGCAGACCAACGGGAGGTACAGCTCCACCCCCGCGATGTCGAAGGAGACCGTCGTCACGGCGAGCAGCCGGTCGGCCGGCGTCAGCGGAATCCGCCGCCGCGTCGCGGCCAGGAGATTCGCCAGCGCACCGCACGTGACCGCGACCCCCTTCGGCGTTCCGGTCGAACCCGAGGTGTAGATCACGTACGCGGTGTTCTCCGGCCGGACCACCACCTTTGGTGCCGACCCCGGATACCCCGAGCAGTCCGCATCGGCCAGCACCTCCGGATCGAGCACGAGCGCCGGACGGGAATCCCGGAGGATGTGGTCGATCCGCGAACGCGGGTGTGTCGGGTCGATCGGGACGTAACCCGCGCCGGTCTTCAGCACCGCCAGCAGTACGACCACGAGTTCCGCGGTCCGCGGCAGGGACACCGCGACCAGCGACTCCGGCCGCACCCCTCGGTCGATCAGCCAATGCGCCAGCCGGTTGGCCCGCGCGTCCAACTCTTCGTAGGTCCACGACTCTTGCGCACCGATCACGGCTGGGGCCTGCGGCGTCGCCTCCGCGTGTCGGGACACCGCCTCCGGCAGGCCCGGCTCCAGCGTCGGCGCGACCGTGTCGTTCACCTCGTGCAACAACCAGTGCCGCTCCTGCTCGCCGAGCACGTCCACATCGCCCAGACGCGTCCCCGGATCGGCAAGCAGCCGGTCCAGGACCCGGACCAGCCGCGCGGCGATCAGCTCGGCCTCGTCGCGGTCGTAGAGGTTGTTCTGGTAGTCGAGGGACAGCCGCAGATACGGGTCGGAGGAGTTGAGGGTGAGCGGGTAGTGCGAGCCTGCGAACGGCCGGATGCCGTCGATCGTGAACCCCGCCGAGGTGTTCGCGTCGGCGATGCCCTCGCGGTCGATCGGGTAGTTCTCGAACACGACGATCGTGTCGAACAGGGCGGGCAACCCCACGCCGCGCTGGATGTCGGCCAGCCCGTGGTAGTGGTGGTCGAGCAGCGCGGTCTGCCGGTCCTGCAATTCGGTGATGACGGCGCCCAGGCTGTGGTCCGGCCGGCAGGACACCCGGATCGGCAGGGTGTTGATGAACAGGCCGACCATCTCGTCCGAACCGAGCAGGTCCGCCGGGCGTCCGTTGACGGCGGCGCCGAAGACCACGTCCTGCTGCCCGGTCAGCTTCGAGAGCAGGATCGCCCACGCGCCTTGGAGGAGCGTGTTCTGGGTGACCCCCAGTTCGGCGGCGCGCCGGGCGAGTTCACGTCCCTTGTCGATGGACAGCGGCACCTCCACCCGCCCGAGGGCCGAAGCCGCCTCCTGGAGGGGGGCCTTCGGGGCCACCAGGGTCGGCTGGTCCAATCCGGCGAGTTCGGCGGCCCATCGCGCGGCCGACGCCTCCCGGTCCCGGGTGGCCAGCCAGGCCAGGTAGTCGCCGTAGTTCCGGACCGGGGGAAGCTCGCCGGCCCCGGAGTACAGCCGGATCAGATCCGTGATCACCAACGGGGACGACCAGCCGTCGAACAGGGTGTGGTGCGCCGTGATCACGAGCTTCGCCCGCCGCGGACCGCAGGTGAGCAGCGCCAGACGGATCAACGGCGGCCTGGTGAAGTCGAGTTGGTCGGCCCGGTCGGCGGCCAGGAAGGTGTCGAGCGCGGCGTCCTGTTCGGCTTCGTCGCGACCGCTCAGGTCGATGTGCTGCCACGGTATGGCGACGTGTTCCGCCACGACCTGTACCGGATCGCCGCCCGCTCCGGTGACGAACGCCGAGCGCAGGTTCGGATACCGGCCGAGCAGTGCCTGTCCGGCGGCCCGCATGCGCGCCGGGTCCACGTGCCCGGACAGGTGCAGCACGAACTGCATGTGGTAGACGTCGAAGGCGCCGTCGGCGAACGCCGCCTGGAACAGGATCCCGGACTGCGACGGGGACAGCGGCCACACCTCGGCCAGCCGGCCGTAGCGGGCCTCCCAGCCCTCGATCTCGTCCTGGCGCACCGGGACCAGCGGGGCGTCCGAGGGCGTCAGCCCGCCGATCCCGGGCCGGGCGGCGTACGCGGCCATGCCGTGCAGCACCTCGACCCACAGATCGACCAGTTCACGGACCCGCTCGCGGGACAACACCCCGGTGGGGAACATGAAGGCCGCCTGCAACCGCGGGCCGTCGGCGGTGTCCGTGGCGACCGAGTTGACCTCCAGTGCGGACAGCGCGGGCAGGTCCGGGTCGGGCGCCGGGAACAACTCGGCGGACCAGGACGCCGGTCCCCACCCGGCCGCGCGCAGGTGCTCGGGCACGTCCGCGTCGGAGATCCGGCCGAGGTAGTTGAACCCGATCTGCGGCACCGGGAGATCGGCGAGTTGCCCGGCGGTCTCCGGGTTGAGGTGGCGCAGCAGGCCGTACCCCACACCCTTGTCCGGGATCGCCCGCAGCTGCTCCTTGACCAGCTTGATCGCCTTCGCGGCCGCGGAGCCGCCGGCCGACACCTCGGCCCGGTCCACCCCGGTCACCTCGATCCGGGCCGGATACATGGCGGTGAACCACCCGACGGTCCGGGAGAGGTCGGCCCCGGGGACGACGTCCTCCTCCCGGCCGTGCCCCTCCAACCGGACCAGGGTCGAGCGGTCCGTACCGCGCCATGCGTTGATCGCCAGGGCCAGCGCGGCGAGCAGCACGTCGGTCCCGGTGCCCTTGAACGCCGCGGGCAGCTTGGTCAGCACCGCCTCGGTGACCTCGGTGGGCAGCTGCACCCGCACGGTGTCGACCGTGGACATCACATCCACCGTCGGGTCGAACGCCCGCGTGCCCAGCGGCGGGTTCGACGCCTCCAGCATGTCCCGCCAGAACTCCAGTTCCGCTTCCCGCTTCGGGGTGAGCGCCTCGGCCTGCAGCGCCGACGCCCAGCGCCGGGCCGAGGTGCCGACCGCGGGCAGCTCGGGCGTGCGGCCGGACCGGACCTGCTGCCACGCCTGGGCCAGGTCCGACATCAGGATCCGCCAGGAGACGCCGTCCACGACCAGGTGGTGCAGCACCACGAGCAGCCTGCCCGCACCCGACTCCGCGGCGAACCAGACGAAGTCCGCCATGGTCCCGGCCTCCGGGTCGAGTCGCCCGACCGCGTCGTCCAGTTCCGCCTTCGCGGCCTCCAACGAGGACGGCTCGTCCCACCGGCCGTCGCAGGGCACCCGGCGGATCAGGTCCGCCGCCCGTACCGCGCCCTGCGCACGCACGAGCAGCAACGGCTCGTCGCCGGGCACCAGTTGCGCGCGCAGGAGATCGTGCCGGTCGAGCACGGCGTCCAGCGTCGTGGCCAGTTCGCCCGCGTCGATGCCCGCGGGCAGTTCCAGCGCCATCGCCATGGCGAACCGGTTCGTCCCGCCGCCGTGCCCGAACACGTGCCGCGCCACCGGCTGCAACGGCATCGGGCCGACGCCGCCGCCCTCGTCCTCCGCGAGCGCGGGCATCGGGTCCCGGCGGCTGGAAGCCACCTCGGCCAGTCGGGCCGCGGTGCGGCACTCGAAGATCTCCCGCGTGGTGAGCTCCAGGCCCCGGGCCCGGGCCCGCGCCACCACCTGGATCGAGCGCAGGCTGTCCCCGCCCGCCGCGAAGAAGTCGTCGTCGACACCGACCCGCTCCACCCCGAGCACGTCCGCGTACGCCGCGGTGATGATCGCCTCGGCCCCGGTGCGGGGCGCCCGGTACACCTCTCCCACGAACTCCGGTTCGGGCAGCGCCGAACGGTCCAGCTTGCCGGTCGGCCCGAGCGGCATCCTGCCGAGCACCACGAAGGCCGACGGCACCATGTAGTCGGGCAGCCGTGCCGCGACGAACTTGCGCAACTCGGCGGCCGAAGCGCCGGATTGCACGTCCACGTCGCCGATGCCACCGGCGCCGTCGTCACCGACGGCTCCCTCGCCGACGTGCACCACGTACGCGACGAGCCGCCGTCCGCCCGAGGGCACCTCCCGGCCGATCACCACGACCTCGCTGATGCCGGGGTGCTGCGCGAGCGCCGCCTCGACCTCGGCCGTCTCGATCCGGAAGCCGCGCACCTTCACCTGGCCGTCGCCGCGGCCCAGGCACTCCAGCCGACCACGCGCGTTCCAGCGGGCCAGGTCGCCGGTGCGATACATCCGCTCGCCCGCCGGGCCGAACGGGTTCGCCACGTAGCGCTCGGCGGTCATGCCCGGCCGGCCGTGGTAGCCGCGGCCCAGGCAGGTCCCGACCACGTACAGCTCACCGATCACGCCCTGCGGCACCGGGGCGAGTCCCGGCCCCAGCACGTAGGCGCGCATGTTGCCCAGCGGCGTGCCGATCGGTGCGACGTCGCCCTCGGTCCACTCCTCGGACGCGGCCGAGGCGAACGTGGTGGCGTAGAAACTCTCGCTCTGCCCGTAGGAGTTGACGACCTGCACGCCGGGCAGGGCCTCGCGCACCTGCCGCACCAGTCGGGTCGGCAGCACGTCGCCCGCGAACACGACGGTGCGCACGCCGGTGGTCTTCTCCAGGTGGCCGACCAGTTCGCCGAGCACCGAGGGGACCGCGCTGATCACGTGGCCGTCCCAGGTGTCCCGCTCGCCGAGCACCAGCGCGTTGGGCACCACCTCGGCCGTGCCGCCGGTGGACAGGGTGGTCAGCAGTTCGAAGACCGAGACGTCGAAGTTCACCGAGGTGCCGGCCAGCATCCGCCACCCGGGCGGCGCGTCCAGCACGCGCACCAGTTCCCGCACGCCGTTGACCACGTTGCGGTGGGTGATCGCCGCGCCCTTCGGCTTGCCCGTGGAGCCGGAGGTGTACATCACGTACGCCAGGTTGTCCGGACTCAGCGGGGCGATCCGGGCCGCGTTGTCCGGTGCCCCCTCGGGCGAGTCCCACTCGGCGCGCTGGTCCAGGTCGACGGTCGCGATGTCGTTCGGCGGCAGGTCTTGCCACGTCCGGGTGTCGGTGACCGCGAACCGCGGGGCGGCTTCGGAGAGCACGCTCCGCGCTCGTCCGCCCAGATACTGCGGGTCCATCGGCAGGTACGCGGCACCGGACTTGAGGATCCCGAGCAGGCCGACCACCAGGTCCTCGGTGCGCGGCAGCGCCAGCACCACCAGGTCTTCCGGTCCGGCGCCGCGCCGCACCAGTTCCCACGCGACGGCGTTGGCCCGGTCGTCCAGCTCCCGATAGGTCAGCGTGCGGTCGTCGCACACGATCGCCGGGGCGTCCGGCGTCGCGGCCACCCGGTGTTCGAACAGTTCCGGGATCGTCAGCTCGGGCACCGCCGTGGCGGTGTCGTTGAATTGCACGAGCAACCGGTCCCGCTCGGCCGCGTCGAGCACGTCGATGCCGCCGATCCGGCCCTCCGAGTCGGCCACGAGTCGGCTCAGCACCCGGACGAACCGGTGCGCGATGCCCTGGGCCGTGTCCCTGTCGAACAGGTCGGTGACGTACTCCAGCGCGCATTCCGCCCCGCCCGAGGCGTTCGGGATCATGTCGAAGAACAGGTCGAACTTGGCCGTCCCGGTCTCCAGCCGCTCGGCCCGGACATCGAGGCCGGGAAGGGTCAGATCCGGCACCGGCGGTTGCCAGGAGAGCATCACCTGGAAGAACGGGTTGTAGGCGGTGGAGCGGTCCGGGTTCAGCAGTTCCACCAGCCGTTCGAACGGCATGTCCTGGTTGTCGTACGCGGCCAGGGCCCGGTCCCGCACCCGCTGGAGCAGCCGGCGGAAGGTCGGGTTCCCGGAGAGGTCGACGCGCAGCACCCAGGTGTTCACGAAAAACCCGACCAGGTCCCGCAGTTCCTCGTCGGTGCGACCCGCGATCGGTGCGCCGATGGGCACGTCGTCACCGCAGCCCAGGTGGTGCAGGAGCACCGCCAGCGCGGAGTGCATGACCATCGAGACCGTGGTGTCCGCCTGCGCCGCCAGCTTCTCCACGGACCGGAGCAGGTCGGGGTCGATCGAGAACGGGACCCGATCGCCGTTGTGGCTGATCACCTTCGGGCGCGGTCGGTCCACGGGTATCGCCAGCGGCTGGGCCAGGTCGGCCAACGTCTCGCGCCAGTAGGCCAGTTGCCGGGCCGCCAGGCTGTCCGGATCGCCCTCCTCGCCGAGCACGTCCTGCTGCCACAGCGTGTAGTCCGCGTACTGCACCGGCAGCGGCTCCCACGCCGGGGCCCGGCCCGCCCTGCGGGCGGCGTAGGCCGTGGCGAGATCACGGAACAGCGGCCCGAAGGACTCCCCGTCCACGGCGATGTGGTGCGCCACCAGCACCAGGGTGTGCTCGCCCGGTCCGCAGCGCAGCAGCCTGGCGCGCACCGGCACGTCGGCGGCCAGGTCGAAGGTCGCGGTGGCCACCTCGTGGACCGCCGCCGCCCGCTGCGCCTCGGTGACCTCGACGACCGGCAGGTCGAACGGGCTTTTGTCGACGGGCAGTACCTGCTGGTGCGGGACGCCGTCGGCGTCCTCGACGATCACCGTTCGGAGGATCTCGTGCCTGTCGACGACATCGCGGAGCGCCGATTCCAGCGCACCCGCACTCAAGTCACCGGTCAGCCGCAGGGCGAAAGCGCCGTTGTAGGTCGGCGAAGGGCCTTCGAACCGGTCCACGAACCACAGTCGACGCTGCGCGAACGACAACGGGATCATTGTGTCTCCAAATCGGCGGAACCACGAGGGAGCGGGTCGTCGCTCAGCTCAGGTCGAGCAGGGTCAGCAGTTCGTCGTTGTAGAAGTCGTCGATGGAGCACGCCCCCGACAGCGTCGAGAAGTACCGGTCGATCTGCTCCTGGTGTCCGACCAGCTTCTGCAACATCTCGACCCGCCCCTCGGGCTTGAGTTCGGCCACGTTGAGCGCGCCCTGGTAGTGGCTGAGGGCCTCGCCGCTCAGGTTGTTCTCGTAGCGCCTGAGCGCCGCCTTGAGCGCGGCGTCGTCGTGCAGCCGATCCCCGATGTGGTCGGTGAGCGACTGGGCCTGGACGAAGGCTTCGGTGATGCCGCGGGCGGTGATGGAGTCCTTGTGGTTCACCGCGTCACCGATCAGCACCCACCCGGGCCCGTAGGCCTTGCGGAAGAAGTTCTCCTGATGGCCCGTGCCGTACAGCTGCTCCACGCGCCGACCCGCCTGCATGCGCTCGTACAACTCGGGCACCGTTGTGCGGACGGCCTCCAGGTAGGCGGGTTCCACCGCCTTGCGGACCTCGTTGAACTCGTCCTGCGGGAAGTAGGTCATCAGCAACGTGAGGTCGTCGTTGGTGGGGATGACGCCGATCCACCGGCCCGGCCGCTCGTACAGCTCGAAGTGCGCGGGAAGGTCGGCCCAGTAGCTGTAGTAGGTGGTGGTCATCCGCGGGTGCTCGATGACGTTCGGCGCGCCGACCTTGCGGGCCACCAGCGACCGCATGCCGTCCGCGCCGACGACCAGACGCGCCCGGTCGGTCGCCTCGGCGCCGCCGGGGGTCGTGTACTGCACCCCGACCACCCGATCGCCCTCGTACACCAGGTCGTTGACCGCGCAGCCCTCCCGGAACTCCGCGCCGGCCGCCACGGCACCGGCCGCGAGGATCGGGTCGAGCACGTACCGCCGCGGCGCGTACGTCTGCCGCAGGCCGTCGATCGGCAGGGAGAAGCCGTCGACCCGGACGCCGGGGCCCCCGTAGGTCTGCCGGGTGATCGGTGTGCAGCCCGCGGCGCGGAGCTCGTCGAGCAGCCCCCACCGATCGAGCAGCGCCACGCCCTGCATGTGGATGTAGTGCGAGGACAACGTGTCCTGCGGGAAGCGCGCTTTCTCCAGGAGCAGGACGCGATATCCCTGCTGAGCGAACAACATGGCCGCCGGCGAACCCGCGCAACGGGCACCTATGACAATTACGTCGTACATGGCGCCTCTCTTACCAGGTGGTTTTCGAATCCCAACGCGGCCGCAGCCGGAAATGTCTCTGTAATCGGGCATACCGTCGATGCAGCGGACCGAATATCCGCTGCCGAAGATCCGTGAATTACCTGACGCTACCGGCTTGCCGAGCCCAGGGATTCGATGTACGCAGAAATCGACGCCACGGTCGGATTGAGGAACATCTGGTCCACCGGGACCTCGACGCCCAACTCCTCGATGAAGGCACCCTGGATACCGACCATAATCACGGATTGACCGCCCAGGGCGAAGAAGTCGTCGTCGACGGATATGTCGTCGCGCTGGAGTTCCCGGCACCAGATGGTGCGCACCCTTTCGGCAATCATCACAGTCCTCTCGGTTGTCATCAAGGTCCGTCGACTATGCCGAGGTGCCGCTGTCGGCATACCGGTCCCGGTACGCGTCGGCCAGCGCCGCCCGGTCCACCTTCCCGTGCGGACTCAACGGAATCCGGGGGATGTTGACGAAGTCGGCCGGAACCATGTTCCGCGGCAACGTCTCCAGGAGGCGGGCGCGCACGTCGTCCTCGGCGAGGTCGTCCCGCGTCGGGACGATGAACGCGATCAACTCGGCGTCGCCGGAGTCGGTGTACCGGGTCACCACGGCGGCCTGCCGAACCCCGGCCAGCCTGCCGAGCGCACGCTCGACGTCGGTGGGGTCGATGCGCATGCCGCGCACCTTGACCTGTGCGTCCATCCGGCCGACGACGACGAGTTCGCCGGCCTCGTTCACATAGCCGCGGTCGCCCGTGCGGTACAGCCGGCGCGGCTCGCCGTCCACCTCGATCGTGGTGAACCGCTCGGATTCGGGTCCCGTGCCGTTGAGGTAGCCCGCTCCGACGCCGACCCCGGAGATGCAGATCTCGCCGTACTCCCCCGCCCCGACGCCGCACATCCGCTCGTCGAGGAGGTGGAGGTCGGTGTTGTGGGCCGGCCTGCCGACCGGGGCGATGTCGTGTTCGCCGGGCCGGTACCCGGCCAGGTCGTACGACGACGCGACGTCCGTGCACTCGGCGACGCCGTACTGGTGCAGGAGGGTGCACGTGTTCCCGGCGCGCCGCGCCCAGTTCGTGATCCGTTCGGCGTGCAGCGGCTCGCCGCCGAAGAGCACGTAGTCCAGCCGGGTGAGCGCGTCGCCGCCGCGTGCGGTCTCCCAGTCCACCAGCACGTACAGCGTGCTGGAGGCGCAGTGCACCGTGCGTATCTCGTGCCGGCTCAGCATGCGGTAGGCCATCGCGGCGTCGAAGTTCCGGCTGGGCATCAGGTATTGGGTGGCGCCGCAGAACAGCGGCATCATCAGGCTGCGCTGCGAGAGGTCGAACCCGAAGGCGCTCACGACCAGGTTGTTCGACCCGGGGTGCAGGTCGTACTCGAGCATCAGCCAGTTCAGCAGGTTGAACCAGCCCTCGTGCCGCACGGCGGCGGGCTTCGGCGTACCGGTCGACCCGGACGTGAAGACGGCGTAGCACACGTCGTCCCCGGTGACCGGGACGTCGGGAGCGGTCGTCGGAAGAGCGTCGAGGTGATCGGCGACGTGTTCGAGGACGACGACCTCGACGGCCGCCGACTCGACCGCCCCGACCGTCGCCGGGGAGGCCACGATCAGGGCGAGATCGGGGATCTGACCGAGCAGCAGCCGAAGCCTGGCCGCCGGGTAGGACGGGTCGAACGGTACGTAGGCCGCGCCCGCCTTCAGCGTGCCGAGGATGACGACGACGATGTCGATCGAGTAGTCGAGGCAGACGCCGACCTTCGCGCCGGGACCGTGTCCGCGTGCGCCGAGGAAGTGCGCGAACCGATTGGCTCTCGCGTCCAGTTCCGCGTACGTCACCTGCTCTCCGGCGCAGTGCACGGCCACCGCGTCGGGGGTGGCCTTGGCATGCGCCTCGAACCGCCGGTGCACGACGGGCTCCGCGGGCAGGGCAACCCGCTTTCCCTGAAGGATCATCAACTGACTCCCATGTGACGGGTGTCCGGGCGGGCGAGCCGCCGGCGCACCACGGGGGACGGGGTTGTTCCGGCACCTCCGGGCGGTGCGCCGGCGGGGTGTTCGCCCGGGCGGGTGGTGATCGCTCGACCGGCACCCGGGCGGCGGTCACCGTCGTTGCGCTTGGCTCACCCTGCTCATGTACTCCGCGGTCTCGCGCTGCCGGCCGGACCCCTCGCGGGCGAAATGGCTGCACACCCCGTCCCGCGTTTCGCTGCTCTGCTCCTGGCTGAGCTTGAACATCGCCTCGGCCCGGGTGACGGTGAATCGGAACGCGCCCACCGCGGGCAGTATTTTGCGGAAGTAGTCGATCGACTCGGACATGTCCCAGCCGTATCCGAACTCGGATTCCAGGGCCCGCACGGTGGCCCGCACCACGGCCAGCGTCTCCTCGACGGACTCGATCCCCTCGATCACCCCGCGCACCTGTGCGGCCGTGAAGTTCCAGGTCGGCGCCGCGGGGGTGAAGCCGTACAGCGTCGGCGAGACGTAGGCGTGCGGGCCCGCGAAGCTGAGCACCGCCGGCATCGCGGGCCGCAGCGCCTTCCACTGCGGGTTCTCCCGGTTCATGTGGCCCAGCAGCGTCGTCCCGGTCAGGTCCGCGAGCCCGTCGGCGGACACCTGTGGGTCCAAAATGATCGGCAGGTGCGTGCCGTACGGCGCTTCCCCGTCGTCGCCGTTGGTCATGAACAGCGCCAACGGGTTGCGCCGCATCAGCTCGACGATCCACTGCGTATCGGGCTCTCGGTACATGCGAGGTACGAACATCGTGATCCCACTCCTTGGGAGAATCCGAACGGCGTTCAGCCCGCCGCCATGGCCTCCCGCAGGCTCTTCGGGCGCAGGTCGGTCCAGTTCTGCTCGACGTACTCCAGGCACTCGGCCCTGGTCGCCTCGCCCAGCACCACCCGCCAGCCTGCGGGCACCTCGGCGAACACCGGCCACAGGGAGTGCTGTTCCTCGTCATTGACCACGACGTGGAATCGGCCGTCCTCGTCGTCGAAGGGGTTCGTACTCACTGGCACCGTCCTTAATCGTCACGCCGCAACTCGGGATTGAAAACGTCGGAACCGAGCGCCCCCGAACACCGGGGGCAACTCAGGATTGCAATTCGCCGGGGTTCGGGCGACCCCTGAGCGTCACGCGGCAACTCGGGAATGCAAATCTCCGCGGTCGGACACGGGTTCGCCGTTGGGCGTCGTCCCGTCGACGGGACACCCGGCATCCGCAGCCGCCCCGAAGTGCCGACGCCACACCGTAGGACTCGACCGCCGACGCCACAATGGCGGCAGGATCGCCGACCTTCCGGTCATCCGCACGGACCTGTACCGCACCGAGTTCTGTGCCACCATGACCGGGCATCGGCCCGTGGCCGGGCCTGCTCGAATTCGGGTTCGGCCGATCTCCTCCCGCCGAGGCGATCGAGAACGCAGTCGATTTCGGGCCTGCGCGGCCGGATCGCCGAGGCCCGGCGTCTCCCGAGCGCGAAAGCGTCGGAAAAGTCCCACCCCGGCCGAAACACCGTCGCACGGCGGCGATCGCGCTTGTGCCGCAACGAGGACAAAGGAATTCCTGATGGACGCATGAGCCGAAGCCGCCGACGTGTGGCTCGCCTTCGCCGGGAGAGCCCGCGGGGTTTCCGCGCGCACGACGACGACAAGCTCATCGACGAATCTACGACTGGTGATCAATGGTCTCGAAGTCAGAATCCGAGTACGCGACAGATCCAGACGACGACACACGACGGTTGCTGTTGCGCCACATGCTGGTGGCGAGAGGCGTCGACGAGGAGGCCCGTCAGCTCCAGCGGCAGGGCGCGCTCGACCTCTGGCTGTCCTGCCAGGGACAGGAGGCCGCGCAGGTGGGCTCCGCGCTCGCCGTGGGCCCGGCCCCGACCGTCTTTCCCAGTTACCGCGAGCATGCGGTCGCCCTCCTGCGCGGTGTGGCACCGGACGAGTTGGTCGCGCAGTGGGCCGGCCGCACGTTCTGCGGCTGGGACCCGCGCCGGTTGCGGTTCTTCCCCTACACGCTGGTCCTGGCCGCCCAGACGCTGCACGGCGTCGGCTACTCGATCGGGCAGCGGTTGCAGGGCCTGGAGGACTTCGTCGTCGTGTACATCGGCGACGGCGCCAGCAGCGAGGGGGACATGTCGGAGGCGATGAACCTCGCCGCCGTCGAGTCGGCGTCCGTGTTGTTCGTCTGCCAGAACAACGGCTGGGCCATCTCGAAGCCGGCCGACGAGCAGATGCGCGGTTCGCTGGCCGAGCGTGCCCGCGGTTTCGGGATCGAATCCGTGCGGGTCTCGGGCCGGGACCCGGAAACCGTCTTCTCCGCCTGCTCCCGGGCCGCCGCGCGGGTCCGCGAGGAGCGGGCGCCGTATCTCGTCGAGATCCGCGTGGAGCGCATCCACGGCCACTCGACCTCCGACCCCCAGGAGGTGTACCGCAGCCGCGACGACATCGCGCGGGCCAAGGCCGCGGACCCGGTGACCGCCTACGCGGCCCGGCTGAGCGACCTGGGCCTGGTGGACGCCGCGTGGCTCGACGGCGTCGACGCGCACGTGCGGGAGCTGCGCGATCGGTTGATGAAGGAGTACGCGTGATGAGCACCGTGCGGTCCGCCTCCCTGGCGGAGTCGATCAACGCGACCCTCGCCGACCTGCTCGAACAGGATCCGAGACTGCTGCTGCTCGGTGAGGACATCGGACGCCTGGGAGGCGTGTTCCGAGTGACTCGCGGTCTGCGCGAACGCTTCGGCGCGGACCGGGTGCGCGACTCGCTCCTGGCCGAATCCACCATCGTCGGCCAGGCCGTCGGCATGGCGATGAGCGGGCTGGTGCCGGTCTGCGAGATCCAGTTCGACGGGTTCACCTATCCCGCGGTCAATCAGCTGGTGACCCAGGCGGCCCGGATCGGCGATCGGTGGAACGGAGGGGTCAGCCCGAGCCTGGTGGTGCGGATCCCCACCGGCGGCGGGGTCCGCGGCGTCGAGCACCACAGCGAGTCCAACGAGGCGCTCTTCGCCCGCGTCCCGGGGATCTCGGTGGCGTGTCCCTCCACAGGCGAGGACGCCGACCGGATCCTGCGGCACGCGGTGACGCTGGGTTCGCCCGTGGTGGTGTACGAGCCGATCCGCCTGTACTGGCGGCGGAACACGCCCGTCCGGGACCCCGAACCGGCCAGGTCGCCGACCGCGGCCCGGGTCGTGCGGCGTGGCACGGACCTGACGATCGCCACCTTCGGCGCGGTCACCCACGAGGTGCTGGAGGCGGCGCACGCGCTCGCCCCCGATGTCGACGTCGAGGTGGTGGACCTGCGCTGGGTGGCCCCGCTCGACATGGACACGGTCCTGGAGTCCGTTGCCCGCACCGGGCGGCTGCTGATCGTGCACGAGGGGACGAAGGACGTCGGAATCGGCGCGGAGATCGCCGCGTCGGTGGCCGAGCACGGCTTCGAGGCGCTCCGGGGGCCGATCCACCGGCTGGCGCCCGACCGCCGCGCCTATCCCCCGGCGGACTTCGAGAAGGACTACCTGATCGGTGTGCCGGAGATCAAGAACGAGGTATTGGTGATGACGAAGTGAGCGGCTCCCCCGTGGACATGCACGTTCCCGGCTTCGGACACGGCCTCGGCGAGGCCCTGTTGATCGAGTGGGTCGCCGGTGTCGGCGACCGGGTCGAGCGGGGGGACGTCGTCGCGGTCGTGGAGACCGACAAGGCCAGCACGGAGATCGTGGCCGAGCGCGGCGGACGGGTCGAGGCCCACTCCGCGACGGTCGGCGCGATCCTCGCGTCCGGTGACGTGTTGTACCGGTTGACGGCGGACTAGGGCCTGTCCGGCGGGACTTGGTGCCGGGAACCGGTGAACGTCCCCGATGCCGGCACCGGCTTCCGTACGCCCCGGGATCCAGGGATCCCGTCACTTGAACGGAGAGGGAACATGAACGACATCGAGAGCCGTATCGCGGACACCATGCTGGCCAAACTGCGCGAGCGCGACCCCTCGTTGGGCCCCGACGACCTCGCCCGGCCGGTCGCCGACCTCGACCTCGACTCGCTCGACCTGGTCGAACTGCACCAACAGCTGGAGCACGAACTCCGGGTCAAGGGAGACCTGAAGGAGACCGCGGGCTTCGCCTTCCTGGACGACTTCGGCGCGTATTTCGTGAAGCTGGCGAGCCGGGGATGAGCGCGGGCATCGTCGACATCGCCACCGCGAAACCGGGCCGCACGATCGACAACGACCACTTCGCGTCGATCGGTCTCACCGACGAGTGGATCCGGCGCCGCAGCGGCATCGCGGCCCGCTCCTGGCTTCCGGACGAGACCCCGCTCGCGGAGCCGGCGGCGGAGGCCTGCGCGCCGATCGTGACCAGGATGCCCGACCCCTCCTCGATCGGCGCCCTGGTGGTGGTCAGCACCTCGGTGCGGCAGCGCGTCCCGGGTATCGCGCCGAAGGTGGCGCAACTGCTCGGGCTGGAGCCCTCGGTGCTGGCCTTCGACATGAACGCGGCCTGCTGCGGCTTCGTCTACGGGCTGATCACCGGGCTCTCGCTGTGCGAGGCCGGCCAGGCGCGCTCGGTGCTGGTCTGCTCGGTGGAGGCGATGTCCCGGCTGGTGGACCGCACGGATCGGCAGACGGCGTGCATCTTCGCGGACGGCGCCGCGGCCGTGCTGCTGGAGGACCGCGCGGAGTTCGCGGGATTCCGCCGGATCGCCGGCTGCGACGGCGCCCAGGAGGCGCTCATGCGGGAGACCGACGCGGGCGGCATCCATCTCGACGGCATGCAGGTGTACGACCGCGCCGTGCGCCGGATGTCGGAGTCGGCGCAGTACCTCTTCGACCACGGCCCCGCGCCCACCGTCCTGGTCGGCCACCAGGCGAACGGCCGCATTCTGGAACAGGTCCGCACCTTCACCGCCCATCTCGGCGTGCCCTTCGTGAACCGGATCGAGAGCTTCGGGAACACCTCGTCCGCCTCGATCCCGCTGGCGTTCGCCGCGGAGCTGGACGCCGGTTCCCTTCCCGCCGCGGGCCGGCTCGGGGCCGTGGCCTACGGCGCCGGCGAGGCGTGGGGCGGCGTCTCGGTGGGCTATCGGCTGCCCGCCGGCACGGCCCCCTGACCGCACCGGCCACCGGGACCCCGGGCCGTGTCCGGCCTGGTCGATCACAGGAGGTTGTCATCTACTCACCACAGGCCTGGGTCCTGCACTCCGGTGCGGTGACCGGCCCACAGGACGACGGACCCGGCGCGGCGCTGCGACGCGACCGGTTCAGCTTCGGCCCGCTGGAGGAGGGGGAGGCGCTGGTGGAGCCGATCCTGGGCTCCTGGGAGGCCAACGTCGATCACGCGCTGAACCGTTCACCGATCGACGTGTGCAGCAGCCGCGGCGAGGACGCGGTGGTCCTGGGCAACCTGGGCGTGGTGCGCGTGCTCAAGGTGAACGCGGGAAGCCGGCAGGTCCGGGTCCGGGAGGGGGACCTGTGTCTGCTCCTGCCGTTCGGCAGACTCGACCGCTTCGGCTACGCCGAACTCGCCTACGCCTACGACGCCCCGGACACCATCGGCCTGTTGGCCGAGCGGTCGAAGATGGACGTACGGCTGCTGCTGCCGATCCCGGACGGCACGGCGTACTCGCTGCCCCAGTGGGCCACGTACGGGCGGTACTTCACCGCCTGGGACAACTGGCAAAAGGCGTACGGGTGTTGGCGCACGCAGGTGGTCGACGGCGATCCGGCGAACCACCTGGTGTTCGGCTGGGGCGGCGGTGTGGCGTTCGCCGAGCTGATGTTGGCCAAGCGGGCCGGATTCCGGGTGGCGATGACCGCCGGCTCGGACGAACGGGTCGCCTTCCTGCGGGAGAACGGCATCACCCCGGTGGACCGCCGCAGGTTCCCCGAGCTCTCGCTGCCCACCCGGCAACAACGCGCGGACCGGGACCGGCATCGGCGCCGCCGGACCTCGGTCGCCGACTTCCTGGGCGTCGTGCAGGACCTCAGCGACGGTCACGGGGTGGCGATCTTCGTGGACAACATCGGCGAGCCGCTGTACGACGTCACCCTGACCGCCCTGGCCCGCGAGGGGGTCGTCACCACGTGTGGCTGGAAGGCGGGGATGCGCCTGTCGCACCTGCGCGGCGCCGAGTGCATCAGCCGGCACATCCATGTGAACACGCACGTGTGGCGGTTGCAGGACTCACCGGGCATCCGGGACTTCCAGGAGGCCGAGGGCTGGATCGCACCGGCGGGGTCGGACGTGATCTACGACTTCGACCGGGTGCCGGAACTGGCCGACGACTACGCCAACGGCAGGATCGGGTCGTACTTCCCGATGTACCGCGTGAACCCGCTCTGACCGACCCGTACGGGTGAGAAGACGATATCTGCGGCGCAGTGGAACGAGGGGAAGCAACGTGGGGCACACCGGCATGGACACGGACGTGGTGATCGCGGGCGCCGGGCCGACCGGCCTGATGCTCGCCTGCGAGCTGCGGCTGGCGGGCGTCGACGTGGTGGTGGTCGAGCAACTCGCCGAGCGGACGGGCGAGTCGCGGGCCGGCGGGATGCACGCCCGCACGCTGGAGGTGCTCGACCAGCGCGGCGTCCTGGACCGCTTCCTGAAGGTCGGCGAACTCCAGTCGGTGGGCCACTTCTCCGGGCTCTGGCTGGACTTCGACGGGTTCGAGTCCAGGCATCCCCGTCCGCTGATGATCCTGCAGTCCGCCGTCGAACGGCTGTTGGAGGAGTGGGCCGCCGAGCTGGGCGTGCGAGTGCGCTGGTCGTCCGGGGTGCGCGGGGTCCACCAGGACGGGGAGGGCGTGACCGTCGAGCTCGGGACGGCGCAGGCGGCACCCGCCTCGCTGCGCGCCCGCTACCTGGTGGGCTGCGACGGTGGGCGCAGCACGGTGCGCAAGGTATCGGGCATCGCCTTCCCCGGCACGCCGGCGACGATGACGGCGCTGATCGGCGACGTCGAACTCCCCGATCTGCCCGAGGACTACATCTGGGTGCGGCGCCGTCCGGGCGGCGACTTCTCGGTGATCGCCTTCGAGCCGGGCTGGTACCGGGTGATCACCTCCGAGTACGACCACGTGGCGGACCGCGACGAACCCGCGACGTTCGAGCAGCTCCGGGAATCGCTGGTGCGGCTCGCGGGCACCGACTTCGGCATGCACAGCCCCCGGTGGATCTCCCGGTTCGGCGACGCCGCACGGCAGGCCGCCCGGTATCGGGACGGCCGGGTGCTGCTCGCGGGCGACGCGGCGCACATCCACTTCCCGGCCGGCGGGCAGGGGCTGAACCTGGGCGTGCAGGACGCGGTCAACCTGGGGTGGAAGCTCGCCTCGGTGGTGCACGGCCGGGCACCGGAGAGCCTGTTGGACAGCTACCACGCCGAGCGCCACCCCGTCGGGGAGCGCGTTCTGCACAACACCCGGGCACAGGCGGCCCTCGCCCGCCCCGGCGTCCAGACCGACGCGTTGCGCGACGTGTTCGGCTCACTCATCGTGTTCGACGACGTCAACCGGTATCTGTGCGGCATGCTCACCGGACTGGACATCCGGTACCCGATCGACGGCAAGCACCCGCTGGTGGGTCGCCGGGTCCCCGACGCCGACCTCAAGTCGCCCGACGGCGATTGCCACGTCTACGAGTTGCTGCACGCCGCCCGTCCCGTACTGCTCGACCTGCGCGGCAGCGCGGAGGTGGCGGCGGTGGCCCGGGGTTGGGCCGATCGGGTCGACCTCGTCGACGCACGGAGCGAGGACGATCACTGGCCCGTCCCGGCCGGCGGCGAGATTCCCGCTCCCGCCGCGCTCCTCATCCGCCCCGACGGCCATGTCGCCTGGGCGGCGGCGGCCGGCGGCGCGCCCGACACCGCCGCCCTCCGCGGTGCCCTCACCACGTGGTTCGGACCGGCCCGGCAGGGGTGAGCCGCCGCCCGAGCGTCGGGAAGCCCGATCCACGACACCCGCTGCCGAGGGGCCGTTCCTCGGCACCCGCGCCGCCTTCTCGTGCAGGTGCCGCCGGCCGGCCGCCCCGCCCCGACGCCCGGGGCGGCCGTCCTCACTTGTTGCGGTAGCGGGCGACGGCGAGTGGGGCGCAGATCGTGGCGATGCCCACCGTCCAGGCCAGGGACTGCCAGCCGGCCGAGCCCGCGTCGGTGCCGCCCAGCCAGGCCCGCAGGGTGTCCACCACCACCGTCACCGGGCTGTGCTCGGCGTAGGGCCGGAGCCATCCCGGCATCGAGGAGACGGGAACGAAGACCGAGCTGACGAACGTGAAGGGGAACAGCCATGCGGTGCCCCCGGCCTGGGCGGCCTCGGGGCCGCTGACGGCCATGCCGATCAGCGCGGCGAGCCAGGAGAACGCGTAGCCGAAGGCGAACAGCAGCACGAACGCGCCCGCCATCGGCAGCGGATCACCGTCGAAGCGGAATCCGACCAGGAGCCCGACCACGACCATCACCACGACGGCCACGAGGGTGCGGGCCAGTTCGGAGAACGTGCGGCCGGCCAGGACGGCCGATCGGCTCACCGGCATCGACCGGAACCGGTCCATGATGCCCTTGCTCATGTCGTCGGCGACTCCGACGGCGGTGCCCGCGACCGAGCCGAACAGCACCATCTGCACGAAGATGCCCGGCAGCAGGAACTGCCCGTAGTCCCCGCCCGGCACGTCGATCGCACCACCGAGCACGTAGCGGAACAGCAGGATGAACATCACCGGTTGGATGAGCGCGTACATCATCAGGTCCGGCGTGCGTCGCAGGTGCTTGAGGTTGCGCAGCGCCATCTCCCCGGCGTCGGAGAACCACCAGCCGATCCCGCCGCCGGGGTCGCGCTCGCTCGCGCCGGATCCCGCCGGGGCCACCGCGGACGCCTTCGTCGCCTCCGCGGTGCCCGCGGCCTTCCCGGGCTTCGCGGATTTCTCGGTCTTCGCGGTCTTTTCTGTCGAAATGCCGCTCATCGTTGATCCGTCCTTCCGGCCGTCACCGCGGTGACGTGTTCGGCTTCCGGGGGTGCCGGCGTCGGGTCGGCGTCGGAGGCCGGGCTCCGGCGGCGCTCGGTCAGCGCGAGGAAGGCGTCCTCCAGGGTCGGGCGGCGCACCGCGGTGTCCACGACGATCACCTGCGCCGCGTGCAACTCGCGCATCAGCTCGGGCATCAGCAGCGCCCCGCCGGCCACCGCCACGGTGATCCGCCCCTCGCCGTCGTGGTTGCACGGGCTGTCCCGGACGACCCCCCGGATCGCCTGCTCGGCCCGCTCGTACTGGCCGGCGTCGTCCAACCGGATCTCCAGCCGCTCGCCGCCCACCCGGTCCTTCAGTTCCTCCGGGGTGCCCCGGTCGATCACCGTGCCGTGGTCCACGACCACGACCGCGTCGGCGAGGCGATCCGCCTCCTCCAGGTACTGCGTGGTCAGCAGCACGGTGGTGCCGGCGGCGGAGAGGTCGGCGACCACCTTCCAGATCGCCGTCCTGCTCCTGGGATCGAGGCCCGTGGTCGGCTCGTCCAGGAAGATCACCTCGGGGCGGGCGATCAGGCCGGCCGCGAGGTCGAGCCGGCGGCGCATGCCGCCCGAGTAGGTGCGGACCAGGCGCCCGGCGGCGTCGGCGAGGCCGAATTCCGCGAGCAGTTCGTCGGCCCGCTCGCGGGATTCGGCCCGGCCGCGCCGAGCGAGCCGGGCGAGCATGCGCAGGTTCTCGAAGCCGGTCAGCTTCTCGTCGACCGCCGCGTACTGGCCGGTGAGACCGATCAGGGGCCGTACCCGTTCGGGCTCGCGCAACACGTCGATGCCGCACACCCGCACCGATCCGGAGTCGGGGCGCAGCAGTGTGGCGAGGATCCGCACGACGGTCGTCTTGCCGGCTCCGTTGGGCCCCAACAGACCCAGGACCGAGCCCTGTTCGACGGTGAGGTCGAGGCCGTCCAGGGCCCGCACGTCGCCGTATCTCTTGTGCAGCGCCTCGACGGCGATTGCGTCCGACATGGCTCCACGGTCCTTTCCAGAGCATCGGCGCCGTCGGCGGCGTCGACGGATGCGGGCGGGTCAGGGGGAACCGGCGGCGGCCGCGGTCGCGCCGGCCAGGTCGGCGACCAGCGTGGCCAGCAGGGCGCGGCGGGCGCTGTGCAGGAAGAAGTGGTCGCCGGGCAGTACGTGCAGCGCGAAGCGGGCAGCGGTCTGCTCGCCCCAGCCGGCCGCGGTGTCCGGGTCGGCCTCCGGATCGGCGTCGCCCACGAAGGCGCTGATCGGGTACGCCAGCGGGGGCTGCGGCGTGTAGTCGTAGTCGTCGACCATGGTGAAATCCGAGCGCAGCACCGGGACGACCAGTTCGCGCAGTTCGGGATCGGCGAGCACTTCGGCCGGGAGTCCGCCCATGCCGTCCACGCGGGCGATGAACTCGTCGTCGGGCAGGTCGGAATCGCGGATCGCCGCGGGTGGGTGCTGCGGCGCCGGGCACCCGGACGCGAACAGCCGAAGCGGGTCGGGGCAGCCCAGGGCGCGCAACCGGCGGCACAGCTCGAACGCGAGTCGGCCGCCGATGCTGTGGCCGAAGACCGCGTACGGCCGATCGA
Source organism: Embleya sp. L77 (assembly GCF_055557415.1). NCBI lineage: Bacteria > Bacillati > Actinomycetota > Actinomycetes > Kitasatosporales > Streptomycetaceae > Embleya > Embleya sp. L77. The sequence continues at coordinate 6,123,202 of NZ_CM145709.1, read as the reverse complement.
TGCTCGCGGCGACCTCGGCGGCCATCGCGTCGATGTCGATGAACGGGTGCTCGCGCAGCCGGTTCTCCCGTCCCGGGTACTGGATCGGGGCGACCTCGTAGGACCCGAGCGCGGCGAGCGCCCCGGGCCAGTCGCGGAAGGCGGATGCGCCCGCGCCGGCGTACGGCAGGCAGTACAGCCGAACCTCGGCGTCGGGACGCGGTTGGGGCAACGTCACCCACGGGCCCCGGCGTTGCTTGGTCGTCACGTGGTCCTCCCATCCGCAGCGGCCCGGGCGGTCGATGCGTCGGCGGGATCGCACCCGCCGGCCCGGTCGGTATGTCCCCCGTCGGCCGCCCGGCGGTCGCCGCTCCCGGCGGAGCCCCCTTCGCCGCCGGCGCGCCGCACCGCGGCCACCGCGGCGTCCAGGCCGGGTTCGTAGCCGTTCCAGCGCTGCCGCAACACGCGCAGCAGGCCGAGTTGCTCGGCCAACCGGCGCCGGGTCGTGCGCAGACAGTGGTCGAGGGCTCGCGGCCCCGGTCCGCCGCCGTATTCGGCGGTCTCCGCGACGGTGCGTGCCGAGGCCGTCAGGTCGGTCCGGCCGGCCGCCTCGGGCAGTCGGGCCAGCACGTCGGCCAGCGGCTCCCCGCCGTCGGCCAGCGATTCGCGCACCGCGCCCGCGACCGCGGCGTGCGCGGCCCGGAAACCGAGGCCGGTGTCGAGCGCGAGCCGATTCGCGGCCTCGGTCGCCGCCGTGCAGCCCGCCTCGGCGCACGCCGTCATCCGCTCGGCGTCCGGCTGCGCGGCCGCCACCACCAGGCGCAACAGCTCGGCGGCCTGGGCGAGTTGCCGCACCGCGTCCTCGATCGGACGCATGCCCTCGGTGTGTACCGCGATGGCGTTGCTGAACGGTGTCTTGTGCATCGCGGTCGCGGCCGTGACGAAGGCGCCCAGGGGGGCCGCCGCCTTGCCCGCGACGTGTTCCAGGACGAAGACGTTGCGCTTTTGCGGCATCATCGAGCTGCCGCTGGTCAGGGTGTCGGGCACGGTCAACAGTCCGCTGTCCGGGCCGGTCCACATCGAAAAGTCGGTGGCCACCCGGCCGAGCAGCACCCCCAGCACGGCGGCAGCGGCCGTCAGCCGCAACCCGGCGTCCCGCGAGGCGACCGCCTCGACCGAATTGGCGCGCGCCCCGGCGAAGCCGAGCAGCGCGGCGGTGCGGCCCGCGTCGATGGGCACGGTGGTGCCGCCCACCCCGCCCGCGCCCAGCGGACTGCGGTCGAGGTCCTCGGCCACCCGGGCCAGCGCCTCGATGTCGGCCGCCAACGCCACCGCGACGCCGCCGAGGTAGTGGCCGTAGGTGATCGGCACGGCGGGTTGGTGGTGCGTGAACGCGGGCATCACGGTGCGGGCGTGCCGGCGGGCGGTGCGGGTGAGCGTGCCGAGCAGGCGCAGCGCCTCCCACAGCAGGTCCAGGTACGGTCCGCGCAGTTTGAGTTGCTGGAGCGTGGCGGTGAGGTCGTTGCGGGAGCGGCCCAATTGCAGTTGGCCGCCGACGTCGGGCCCCAGCCGTTCGGTCAGGAACAGTTCGTACATCAGGTACCAGCCGCGCGGGGCCGGGCGGCCGCGCAGCGACGCGAAGTTCTCGGCGCGCAGCGCGTCCACGGCGCCGAGCAGCCGGGCGGCGGCGGCCACCGGCAGGATGCCGCGCTCGGCGAGCATCACCACGTGGGCTCGGTCGATCTGCGTGGTCAGCGCGAGATCGCCGGCGAACGCCGCGTCCACGCCCGGCTGTTGGGTCAGCGCCCGGACCCGCGGGTGCAGCGGGACGCGCCCACCGGTGTGCACCCGGTCGCCGCCGGCCGCCTTCAGGGGAGCCGCCTGCTCGGCCGTCGGCGCCGATTCGGCCCGCACCCGTTCCCCGGTCACCGCGGGCTCCCGTTCGCCGTCGTGCGCACGGTGAGGGTGCGCAGCGCCCGGTCCGCCGCGGCCGCGGCGGTCGCGGTGTCGGCTGCGGTGGTCAGGACCGCCCCGATCCGGTCGCGGAAGTCGCCGTGTCGCGTCATCGGGGTGCCCACCGCCACGCCGACCTCGACCCGTCGCACACCGGGCAGCCGAGCCGCTTCCGCGGTCCCGTCGACGCCGGCCAGGACGCCGCGCGCGGGTGCGAGGAGGAAGCGTACGGCCGCCGCGCCCGCGACTCCCGCCGGGCGCGGCGGCACCGGGCGGCCCAGGGCCGCGGCCAGGAGGCCGTCGATCAGGTCCACGCCCCGGGCCGCAAGCACGAGTTCGGGGATGTGGCCGCCCGCCAGGCGCGGGTTGACCTCGATCACGACCGGTCCGGTCGGGCCCACCCGCAGTTCGACGTGGGCCGGGCAGCCGGCCAGCCCCAGGGCGGTGACGGCCGCCACGGCGCCGGCTCGCAGTGCGGCGAGCAGGTCGGGGTCGGCGGCGGCCGGGAAGTCGTGTCCGGTCTCCACGAAGCGCGGCAGCGCGCCCAGGTGCTTGCCGGTGACGCCCACGACCCGGCCGCCGATCAACTCGACGGAGAACTCCGGGCCGGGCACGTATTCCTGGAGCAGCACCCCGGTCGGCACGGCGAGTCCGCGCTCGTTGACCGCCTCGGCCAGGAGCGGGCCCGCGTGCCGGCGTGCCTCGTCCGCGTCGGCGCACAGGCGTACGCCCACGCTGCCGCTTCCGGTGACCGGCTTGACCAGGAAGGGTCCCGTGCCCAGCCGGTGCCGGGCCGCCTCGACGTGCGCGAGGTCGGTGACGGTGACGCTCCTCGGTACGGCCACCCCGGCCGCGGTCAGGGCGCTGCGCTGCCTGCCCTTGTCCCGGCACATCGCGACGGCGTGCGGGTCGGGTCCGGGCAGGCCGAGTCGTCGGGCGAGGCCGGCGGCCGGCTCGATGTAGTGGTCGGAGGTGCTCGTCACGCCCACCACCGGGCCGCGCAGCCGCCGCACGGCGGCCAGCAGCGCATCCCCGGAGCCGGTGTCGGTGACCACGACGGGGACGCCGTCCGCACGGACGTAGTCGTAGCGGTCCGGGCGGGCGCACAGCAGCACCGGCCGCAGGCCCTCGCGACGGGCCGCCCGCACCAGGGCCCGTCCGTTGCCGGTGGTGTTGCTCTCCACCAGGACCAGGGTCGCGGTCATCGGACGCGCGTCCGCTCGTCCGCGGGCCGGGGGGCGGAATCGGGGCCGGGTCGGACCGAGTCCGGGCCGCGACGCGCGGCGCCGGGTGCGGGGCGGCGGTTCCACACCATGTGGTCCCAGTGGCCGCGCACCTGGGCGGGGTCGGTGACGGGGTGCGGTTCGGCTGGCAACACGGGCAGATGGAGCCCGTGTTCGCGCAGCCAGTTCGGGTCGCCCGAGGTGGACTGGTAGCGGTGGCCCTCGTCCGCGAACAGCGCCAGCACGGTGCGGTCGGGGTGGCGTCGGGCCTCCCACCGGGCCACCAGGTAGGCCGCGCCGCTGGTCGGGCCCATGAACAGGGCGTGTTCGCGGTGCAGCCGGTCGGTGGCCCCGAACGCCTCGGCGGCGCCCAGCCAGTGCACGTCGTCGAAGGTGTCGTGGGCGACGTTGGCCGGCATCAGGCTGTTGCCGAGTCCGCGCAGTGTCCTGGGGCCGTCGGGCAGCCCGAACAGCACGCTGTGGTGGGTGTCCACGGCCACCGCGCGAGTCTGTGGCCGGTGCCGGCGCAGCTCGTACGCGGTGCCGCACATCGAGCCGCCGGAGCCGACGCAACCCACCAGGGTGTCCACGCGGCCGATCCGCCGCCGGACCAGATCGGCGACACCCGCGTAGGCCGCCGGGTTGAGCGGGTTGTCGTATTGGGAGGGCACGAACGCGGGTTCGCACTCCTTGCGGATCGCGTCGAGCCGGTCCAGGCGGGCGCGTTGGTGGCCACCGACGGCCGCCGGTTCCGTGACGATCTCCACGCGGGCGCCCAGGGATTCGAGCCTGGCCTGCAGCGGTGCGTCCAGGACCGGGTCGCTGACCAGGATCAGCGGGTATCCGCGCAGTGCGGTCACCATGGCCAGGCCGAGTCCGAAGGTGCCCGAACTGGTCTCCACCACGGTCATGCCCGGGCGCAGTTCGCCGCGGCGGGCGGCGGTGTCCAGGATGTAGCGGGCCGGGAGCAGCTTCATCACGGTGAAGCAGGCCGCGTAGAGGTTGTGTTCGAGCCTGACCAGGCGGGGCATCTCGAGGGCGGCCACCGCGTCGCCGACGACCTCCGTCCGGCGCGGCGCGGCGTGCCCGTTCGCCGGTGGCCCGGCCGCTGCCTGCTCGTGCGCCGTCCGACCGTTCGCCGACCGCCCGTTCGTCGCCTGTGCGCCCATCGCTCGCTCGTTCACCGGCTGCTCCGGCGGCGGTGGAATCGCATCGGCATGGACGTGATCCCGTTGATCCAGTTGGACCGCAAGTGCGTGATCGGTCCCGCCGGTTCGACACCTTCCAGGGCGCTGCCGAGTTCGTCGAAGAGCATGCCGAGCGCCATCCGGCTCGACGGTGCGCCGATGCAGTAGTGCGGTCCGCCGCCGAAGGCCAGGTGCGGGTTGGGAGATCGGGTCGGGTCGAAGGTGTAGGGGTCGGGGAACACGCTTTCGTCCCGGTTCGCCGAAGCCACCCACGCGCATACCCAATCGCCCTTGCGCAGCGTGGTTCCGGCCACCTCGGTGTCCTCCCGGACCCGCCGCACCAGGTGGTTCGTGGGCGTCGTCCAGCGCGCCCCCTCCTCCACCAGCAGCGTGGTGCTGTTCGGGTCGGCCAGTGCGTCGTCCCACAGGTGCGGGCGTTCGGCCAACGCGAGCAGGGTGTGCGAAGCCACGTGCGGCGTGGTCGAGTTGGCGCCGAGCAGGAAGCTGTAGCAGTTCAGCGCCACCCGCAGGTCGTCCAGCGGGGCGCCCTCGCTCTCCAGTGTGATCAGCGCGCTGATCAAATCCTCGCCCGGGTGGGCCCGTTTCGCGTCGATGATCTCGGTGAAGCAGGCGAAGAGTTCGTGGTGGGCGCGGCGCAGCGTCTGGTGGGTGCTCTCGCCGCTGACGTATTCGGGATCGTCGGGGGCGATGCTCGCGGTGGTGTAGTGGGCGATGGTCTCCCAGTACCGGTCGGGGATGCCCATCAGTTCGCCGATCACCACCATCGGCAGCAGTCGCATCAGCTTCGCGAAGTCGTGTTCGCCGCCGTCCAGGCAGGGTTGTGCCAGGGTGCGGACCCGCTCGCGGATCCCGGCGGCGCGTTTGCGCACGACCGAGTGCCCGAGGGTGCGCATGGTGGGCCGGCGGATGTCGCCGTGCCGCGGCGGGTCCATCAGCGTGATGGTCCGGCCGCCGGCGCTGTCCCCGACGCCGACGGAGGCCAGGATCGTGCCGTCCTCGGAGCCGAAGACCCGGTGGTCCTTGACGATGCGGTCGCATTCGGCATACCGGGGGAAGCCCCAGAAGACGTCCCCCGTGGCGGGGGCGGTGTGTCGGGTGACCGCCGTGTCCGCTCGCATCGCCCGCCACCGGGCGTGTTGGCACTCCTCGTAGACGCCGGGGTCGGTGACGTCGACGTCGTCGTAGCGTACGTGCGGGCCCGCCGGCGGTGCGGTGATCTCCATCAGCTTGCGCCGTTTCGCTCGCCGCCGGTCGCCTCGGCCAGTTCCGCAATCGTCTGGTGCCGGAAGAACGCTCCGGCCGAGCAGTGGATCCCCAGCAGGCGCAGCCGCTCGATGGTGTCCACGCTGAGGATGGAGTCGCCGCCGAGTTCATAGAAGTTGTCGTCGACGCCGACCCGGTCCAGCCCGAGCACCTCGGCCCAGACGTCGGCCATCAGCGACTGGGCCTCGCTCTGCGGTGCCCGGTATTCGGGCAGTTCGCCCAGTCGGTCGCGGCTGGACCACGGGGCGGTCAAGGCGCCGCGGTCCGGCTTGCCGTTGGGGTCGTGCGGCATCTCGTCCAGGACCAGACACGTGCCGGGCACCATGTGCGCGGGCAGCCGCTCGCGCAGCCAGGTGCGCATCGTGGAGGCCGTCACCCGGGCGTCGCCGGCCGGGACCGCATAGCCGACCAGCCGCTTGCTGTCCGCCTCGGTGCCGAACACGACGACCACGGCCTCGGCCACCTCGGGGCGGGCGTTGAGCACGGCCTCGATCTCGCCCGGTTCGATCCGGAAGCCGCGGATCTTGACCTGGCGGTCGGTGCGGCCGTGGAACTCGAACGCACCGTCCGCGCGGCGCCGGGCCAGGTCGCCGGTGCGATACATCCGGCTCGCCGGGTCGGTCGCGAAGGGGTCGGGCAGGAAACGTTCGGCGGTCAGCGCGGAACGCCGCAGATAGCCCCGGGCGACTCCGGCCCCGCCGAGATACAGCTCGCCGCTCTCGCCGGGCGCGACCTCGCGCAGGTCCTCGTCCAGGACGTACATCGTGCGGCCGCCCAACGGCGTGCCGATCGGCACCCGATCGCAGGTCGTGTCGTCCGGGTCGATCGTGTGCAGCGACGCGAACGTGGTGGTCTCCGTGGGGCCGTAGGCTGCCAGGACCCGAAGCCCGGGAACGCCGGCGGCCGTTCGGACGTGCTGCGGGGACAACACGTCGCCCCCGGTGATCAGCGTGCCCACCGGTTCCAGCGCGTGCGGCGCGTGGTCGGCCAGGACGTGGAACAGGCCGGTGGTCAGGAACAGCCAGTCCGGGCGCCGCTTGGCGAGTTCGGCGGACAGGTCCTCGACCGCGACGGGGCCGCCTCGCAGGATCTCCACCCGGCCGCCGCGGCACAGTGCGGCCCAGATCTCGAACGTCGAGGCGTCGAAGGCCATCGGGGCGTACTGGGCCACCGACTGGCCGGGCTGCACCGCGATGCGTTCGTCGTCCAGGACGAGCGAGACCACGGCGGCGTGTTCGACCACGACGCCCTTGGGCGTGCCGGTGGAGCCCGAGGTGTAGATCACGTACGCGGCCTGGTCGGGACGTACTCGGCCGGCCGCGAGATCCGCGAGCGGATCCTCGCCGGCGGGGTCGGCGCCGGCCTCGGCGTCCGCGAACAACACCGGAACACCGTCGTCCACGAAGTCGGGGATGCCGCCGCGCTCGGCGACCACGGCGGCCACCCGGCAGTCCCGGACCATGAACCGCTGTCGCTCCAGGGGGAAGTCCGGATCGATCGGTACATAGGCGGCGCCCGCGGCCAGCACGCCCAGGAAGGCCACGATCGCCGTGGGCGAGCGCGGCACGGTCACCGCGACCCGATCCTCGTGCCCCACCCCGGCGGCACGCAGACGGGTCGTCAGGTCGCGGGCGCGAGCCAGGAGTTCGCCGTAGCTGAGGGTGTCGCCCTCGATCGAGACGACCGCCGTCGCGTGGGGGTCGCGCAACGCCTGATCCTCGACCAGTTCGTGCAGTACGACCGACTCGCGCTCGATCGTACGCGTTTCGCACGCCGTCGTATTCGTCGTCGTCATCGCCTTCCGCTCCGCTCCGCCTCGCCGAACAGCCAAAGGAATGGCTTTTCGACAATCACCCCGTTGCCCTCCCCGGTCAATGACCACGAAGGAATTCGGAAGGTAGTCGGGAAGTGATCGGGAGGTGGTCGAGACATGATCGGAAGGCGGTCGGGACGGTCGGGGAGAAGCTTCCGCGCGGCGGGAAACATCCGGGAAAGAATCATGGCGCCACGGCATTTCACCGGTAAACATGACGGCACTGTGTACAGGTGGAGTGGATACGCCTCCAAAGACCTCCAACGACACCCATGACACCTACGACACCGTGGATGGACACTGTGGATTCGGCCGCGTGGGAAATCTCGAAGGCGCTCGCGGGCAAGGCGGTTCTCGTCACGGGTGCCGGCTCCGGCATCGGCGCCGCGGTCGCCGTGCGGGCCGCGTGTACCGGGGCGTCGGTCGCCCTCGTGGGCCGGCGCGTCGAGGCACTGGAGGCGACCGCGGCACTGGTCCGGCAGGCCGGTGGCGAGCGGGCCCGGGTGGCCGTACTGCCCTGGGACGTGCGCGCCGACGGCGGCGCGGATGCCCTCGTCGGCGCCGCGATCGAGCGGCTGGGCCGGATCGACGGTCTGGTCAACAACGCCGGCGTGGCCCGGTTCGCGCCGTTGGAGAGTGCCGCGAGTGAGGATCTGGACGCCATGCTCGACACCCATGTGCGCGGCCCGGTCGCCCTGATCCGGGCCTGCCTGCCCGCGCTGCGCGCGCACCGCGGCAGCGTGGTCAACGTCTCCTCGGTGGGTGGTGCACTGGCCATGCCGGGGCGCTCCCTGTACGGCGCGAGCAAGGCCGCGCTCAACAGCCTGACCCGTTCGCTGGCCCGGGAGCTGGCACCCGAGGTACGGGTGAACGCGGTGCTGCCCGGACCGGTGGAGACCCCGATGTACGACGACCTCGGCCTGGACGGACCCGCGACCACGGCCCTGCGCGCGGGTCTGCTGGCCGGCACACCCATGGGGCGTTTCGGTACTCCGGACGAGGTCGCGCACTGGGTGTGCGCGCTCCTGGACGCCGAGAGATCCGCCTGGGTCACCGGCGTCCTGCTGCCGGTCGACGGCGGTCGTACCGCGTAGGCCCGGGCCGGCCCGCGCAGCTCGACCGACGCCCGGCACGCGGCGCGCGCTACCGCGCGCTCCGCACCCGAACACCCGAACACCCGAACACCCGAACCTTCGACACCGGCACAGACACCGGGACACCCGAACACCCGGACCTTCGACACCGGCACGGACAGCGAGACACCCGGACACCCGAGAGCCATCCGCACCACGGACCGCACCTCATCGACAGCGCAGGAGGACCGACCGTGACCACCACCGAAGACACCACGACCGTCTACGGACGACCCGAGTTCGCCGACATCGACATCGGCGACACGATGCGCCACGGTCACCCCGACATCACCGACGGCGACCACATGATCGTGGACCTGGTCGCCCGGCGCGCCCGGACCCTGGGCCGCCCGCTGACGGTGATGGACGTCGGCTCCGGTTCCGGCGTGGTCTCCGCGATGCTGGCCCACCACCTTCCGGGACACCGCGTGATCGCCAACGAGATCGAGCCTCGGTTGATCGCCCAGGCCCGCGCGCGGCTCGAGGACATCCCCGACGGCGAGGTCTTCGACCGGCCGTTCCAGGAGTGGCGCGAGCCGCTGGACGTGGTCATCTCCTGGGGCTCGCACCACCATCTGCCGAACACCTACCTCGACCATGTGCGCAGCCTGCTCGTGGACGACGGCGTGCTGATCATCGGCGACGAGTTCTGCCCGGAGTACTGCGACGACACCGACGCGGCCCGGGTGACCACCGCCGAGGTGATCCATCTGGCCGACGGCCTGGTGCTGACCACGCAGCGCGAGGTGGACGCCTACCGCACCCAGGGCGTCGTCCCGCAGTGGTCGCGCGACCTCGAAGCCAAACGCCGCCGCGCGCTGTGGCACTGGTACAAGTTCGTCATCGACTACGCGATGGCCAAGGACAACTGGACCGTGGTGCTGGCCGAGTTGCAGATCACCCGCGACGACCTGACCACCTCCTTCGACGAGGAGCACAAGCTCTCGCCGCTGATCGTGCGCCGCGACCTCGAACTCAACGGATTCCGGCCGCTGTCGACGAACGTCATCGGCAACCGGCCGGCGGACCTGCAGAGCTTCTACCTCTACGAGTTCGCGCCCCGGCCGAGGTCCTGACCCGATCCCGAGCGCGCCCCGGGGCCCGAGCCGGCCGCGAGCCGCTCCGGTCCCGAGCCCGCTCCCGTCGGCGCGACCCGTGGGGGCGTGTCCGGCGACCTCGTCCGCATCGCCGTAGCCACAGCCGTACCGGCGGAAAGAGAGCCATCATGTCGACCTTCGAGATGAGCGCCGCGCATCCGGCCGTCTCCCGCGCGGCGTCCATCCCGCCGTCGTGTCTGCACGACGTGTTCCGGTCCGCCCAGGCGTGGGAGCTGGTCCACCGTCGGGCGCCGATCCGACTGCACGTGGGCGAACCGGCGTTCGGGCCGCCGATCGAGGCGATCGAGGCCCTGAGCGCGGCGGCCCGCGAGGGGCGCGCCGCGTACACCTCGGCCGAGGGCATGATCGAGCTGCGCGAGGCGCTGGCCGCCAAGCTGGCGAGCGAGAACGGCCACGACACCGGCCCCGACCGGGTGTTCGTCGCACCGGGTTCGTGTCAGGGGCTCGCGGCGTTGATGCAGTCGATGGCCGAGCCCGGCGCCGAGATCCTGCTGCCGGAGATCCACTGGCCCATCCACCTCCAGCAGGCCCTGCTGGCCGGGCTGCGACCGAGGTTCTACCCCCTGGACCGCGACTTCCGCCCCGATCCGGACTCGCTGGCCGACGCCGGCAGCGAGCGGACCCGGCTGATCCTGGTGAACACTCCGGCCAACCCCGCCGGCGTGGTGCTCGACGAGCCCTTCCTGCGCGACGTGTTGCACATCGCCCGGCGGCGAGGCTGGCGGATCATCAGCGACGAGGCCTACGAACACTTCGTGTTCGAGGGCGAGCACGTGTCCATGGCCTCGCTGGAGCGTGATGTGCCGGAGCCGGAACGGCTGGTGCACTCGGCGTTCAGCTTCTCCAAGAGTTACGCGATGACCGGCTACCGACTCGGCTACATCGCCGTCCCGAACGCCCAGGCGGCGAGCGCGCTGCGCGTGGTCCAGGAGGCCAGCATCGTGGCACCGCCGACTCCCGTGCAGTACGCCGCCCTTGCCGCGCTGGGCGTGCCGCAGGCGGCGGCGCGCAACCGCGAGACGGTGCGCGTGAACCGGGATCGGGCGCTGCCGGGCCTGGTGGCGGCGGGCCTGCTCGGACGGGTGCCGCCGGGCGGGTGGTACGCGCTGCTCGACGTGGCCTCGGTGGGCCTGGACGCCGAGGTGTTCGCGGCCGAACTGCTCGCCGAGCACGGTACCGCGGTCGCGCCCGGCCGGGGCTTCGCACTGCGGCCCACAGTCGACGCGCAGTGCCGGGTGACCGACATCGGGTACTCGCCCCGGTCGCACGGGCTGTTGCGGATCGCCTTCTGCGGCGACGGCGACCTGCTGGCGGCGGGCGTCGAACGAGTGCTGGCCGCGGCGTGCGGCGGCCGGGCGTGAACGGCTCCGCGGCCCGCACGTCGGCCGCGCACGAGAGTGCCGCCGACGGCGCCGAGCCGACCTACGACGGGTACCTGCGCCTGGCGACGGTGCTGACCGCGCAGGCCCCGACCACGGCGGAGAGCGACCGGTCCACGTACGCCGCCGAGCACTTCTTCATCGTGACCCATCAGAGTTGCGAGTTGTGGCTCAAGCAGGCGCTCCTGGACCTGGGCCTGGCCACCGACGCGCTCCGCTCCCGACCACGCGACCTGGAACTGTGCCTGGAGCAGGTCCGCCGCACGACGCACGTACTGGCCATGATCGCCGAACACTTCACCGTCCTGGAGCGGCTGACCGTTTCCTCCTTCGCCCGTTTCCGTGGCGCGCTGGGCCGGGCCAGCGGGGCCCAGTCCGGGCAGTTTCGCGCGCTCTACCGTGCGTTGGGCCTGTACGGCGCGGACAGCGAGCTGTTCCGCGGTTTCCTGACCGCCCTGGCCGAGCGGGATCTGACCGTGGCCGAGGTCTACCGGCGAGCGCCGCATTCGGGTCTGCCGTATCTGCTGGCCGAGGGCCTGGTCGATCTGGCCCAGGCGGTGCGGCGCTGCCAGTTGGCGCACGTCGAGGTCGTGGTGCGGCAGATCGGTGCCCGACCGGGCACGGGTCGCACCACCGGCGCCGACTTCCTGGCCCGGCGCCTGGCGGCGCCCTTTCCCGAACTGTGGGAGGCCCGTGCCGCGTTGCACACCCCCGGCCCGGTCGACTCAGTCGGCGTCGGGGTCCGCTACGACCGGTAGCTCCACCAGGCCGCGAAAGAACGGCGCGGGCCGCCAGCGCAGTTCGCTCGCGGGTACGGCCAACCGCATGCGGGGGAACCGGTCGAGGATGGCGCCCAGCGCCAGGCGTGCCTCCATCGTGGCCAGCGGCGCGCCGATACAGCGGTGGATGCCGTGGCCGAAGCCCAGATGCGAACGTTCGGTCCGGTCGATGCGGAAGGTGTCGGGATCCGGGAAACGCTCCGGGTCCCGATTCGCCGCGTGCCACAGCGCCGCGGTGACCGCCCCGGCCGGCACCACGCCGCCGGGCAGTTCGACCTCGCGCCGGGTCACCATGAACGCGATCCCGGCCGGCCCGTCGTAGCGCAGGATCTCGTCGATCGCCGCCGGCAACAGCGCGGGCTCGGCCGTCAGTCGGGCGCGCTCACCCGGGTGGGTCAGCAGGAGCTTGATGCCGGTCGCGATCAGGTTCACCGTGGTCTCGTGGCCGGCCACCAACAACATGAAGGCCATGCCGACCAGTTCGGCCTCGGACAGCCGCTCGCCGCCGTCCCGCGCCTCGACCAGGGCGCTGAGCAGGTCGGCGCCCGGCCGGGCCCGCTTGCGGCGGATCAGGTCGAGGAAGTACGCCAGCAGGTCCTCCTGGGCCTGCCGCAGCAGCCGCTGCGAGTCCGGACGGGCGCTGGAGACCATGCCGTCCGTCCAGGCGCGGAAGTCGTCGCGCTCGGTCGCCGGCACCCCGAGCAATTCGCAGATGATGGTGATCGGCAGCGGATGGGCCACGGCCGTGATCAGGTCGAACGGCTGCGTGCGCGGGGCCGCGTCGAGCAGTCCCCCGACGATGGTCTCGACCCGATCGGCCAGCAGGTTGACCCGGCGCGTGCTGAACGCGCTCTGCACGAGCCTGCGCACCCTGGTGTGGTCGGGCGGGTCGAGGGTGAGCAGGTTGCGGTTCATCGCGCTGTCCGGATCACCGGTGAGCGCGGTCGCCTCCGGCGGGGCCAGGTGCAGGTCGCGGCTGAACCCGGGGTCGGTCAGCGCGGCGCGCACGTCCTCGTACCGGGTCAGCAGCCACATGTCGAAGCCCTGCGGCGTCGCGATGCGGTGCACCGGCGTGGTTCGCCGCAGATGCGCGTAGGTGGGGTAGGGGTCGGCCAGGAAGGCCGGGCTGAACAGCGGTGGTACCGGGGGTGATTTCTGCTTCATCGGCTACCCGCTCCGGTGTCTGCTCGGGGTGTCGTGGCGGTGGGGTGTCAGGGCGTCGTGGCGTGGGGGTGTCAGGGCGTCGTAGGTGTCGGGATATCGAGTCGTCGGGGTCGCGGGCTGTTTCGGTCCGCGAGGTCGATGGGGTCCACGGGGGCGTCGGGCTGGGTCCACGGGCGGAGTCCACCGGCAGGGTTCACGGGCGGAGTCCACCGGCGGGGTTCACGGGTCGGCGGGTCCGGGGGGCTCCCGGACCCGCGGACCCGCCGACCCGCGCTCAGGAGGCCGCGCCGGCGGGCGGCGCAGGCGGCGTGGACGGACCGGGCAACGTGCAGCTCGCGCCCCGGCCGGGCAGCCGCCCGGACACGAGGTAGGCCGTGATCGCGCCGTCGACGCACGCGCTGCCCCGACCGAACGCGGTGTGCCCGTCGCCCTTGACGCTCAACAGCCGGGCCCGGCCCATGGTTTCGGTCACGTCGCGGGCCCAGGCGAGCGGCGCGAGCGGGTCGCCCTCGACGCCGATCACCAGCGCCCGATCACGGCCGGTGTAGCGCCACGGGCCCTCGAATCGGTGGTCGGCCCGGACCGGCCACAGCGCGCACTTGAGTTCGCCGTAGCCGTACAGCCGGCCGAAGTGCGCCGATGCCGCGGCCGCCGCCGTGAAGTGCCGGTCGTGGGCCCGGAGATCGGTGGGGATGTCCCGGTCCAGGCAGGAGTTCGCGAGCTGTTGGGCGGTCACGTCGTCCGGGCCGGTGGGCGGTTCGGTCGTGGGCACGTCCTGGGCGGCCGTCGCGGACAGGTAGCCGGCGAAACGCGGCCAGTCGGCGGAGTTGATCAGTCCCCCGATGACCTGGGTGAGCAGCAGGCCGCCGGTGAGGATGTCGTGCCGCCCCGGATACGCGAGTCGGTTGCGCTCCAGCTTGGCCACCAGGGCGTCGAAGGCGGCCGCCGGGTCACCCGCGCCGAACGAGCACAGCGCGGGCGTGGCCCGGCACCAGTCGAGGAAGCGGCTCAGCGCGAACTCGCTCGCGACGAGCTGCTCCCGGTCGAAGCGCAGCGGATTCGACACGTACCCGCGGCCGTCGATCGTCCCGTCCAACACCATCGAGCCGACCCGGTGCGGGTAGCGCGCCGCGTAGATCTGTCCGAGCACCGTTCCGTACGACTGGCCCAGGTAGTTGAGCCGATCGTCGCCCACGGCCCGGCGCAGCAGGTCCAGGTCGGCGGCCGAGTCGGCGGTGCTCATCGTGCGCAGCAGGGTCGGGTCGGTGTTGCGCCCGCACGCGGTGGTCAACGCCTTGGCCTCGGCGAGCTTGGCCGGGCGGTCGGCGAGCGTGGGGTAGGCGGGCAGCGGTTCCTCGATCTCCCGCTCCTGCTCGTAGGTCATGCAGTGCGCGCTCGGCGAACTGTTCGACTGGCCGCGCTGATCGAAGCCGACCACGTCGAACCGGTCCGCGAGGGCCGCGAAGGGGGCCGTGCGGGTGCGCAGCAGGGCCACGCCGTTGCCGCCCTGGAGCCCTCCGTTGACGAAGAGCGTGCCGATCCGGTGCGCCCGGTCCCGGGCCGGGATGCGGATCAGCGCCAGGTCGGCGGTCCGCGTGTCGGCGGTCGCCCCCGGTCGCATCGGCACGGTGGCGGTCGCGCACTCGAAGCCGCCGCCGCACCCGGTCCAGGTCAGCTTCGGCACCTTGGGCCCGGGGGCCGCGACGGCCGAGGACGGGACGGCGAGCGTGGTCGCCACGGCGGCCAGGACGGTGATCGTGGACACGAGCCACGAGCGGCGGCGGGACGTGGTCGGTGGTCGCGACTGCGCCTGCACGGTGGTCTCCTCGCGATCGGGCGCGCCTCGCCCGACGGGTGGGCGCGCGGTACGTCGGACGCCACCACATGCTCGAACATCACCCGCCCGACCGCGCGAGATCTTTGCCGGATCTGTCGCGATCGGCGCGCGGGTGCCGAGGGGCCGGGCGGGCGGGGCCGGTGGGCCGGGCCGGGCGCGTCGGGCGCTCGGGTGCCGACCGGGCCGGCCGGGCGGGCGAGCCGGGCGCGCGGTTACCGACGGCCCGGGCGGGCCGGCCGCCAGGCCGGGCGCGTGAGGCGCGCGACGCCGGGTGTCGGCCGAGCCCGCCGCCCGCCGCGCCCGATCGGCGCGACTGCCCGGCCGCCGGCTCAGTCCGCGAACTCCGTCTCGGCCTTGGCGCAGCCCCGGAACGGCGCGATGTCGGCGGCGAGCTTCTCGATGCCCTCGCGGTCCGCCTTGCGCAGGGTGCGTACCGCCTCCACGGTCAGCCGCAGTGTCCGGCCCTTCTTCTGCGCGCGCCACAGCGCCGCGAGTTCGCCGTCGCGCAGCACCACGCCGGGGTTGCCGGTGTGCTTCCACACCTGCTTGTGCAGCTTGCGGTCGGGGACGGCGGTGGCCCGGTCGCGCAGGTGCAGCCACGGGTCGTACGCCGGCAGTACGCGCAGCCCGCGCACCTCGGGCGACGTGGTGAGCGCCTCGTGGTCGTCGCGGTGGATCCAGGTCGTGCGCCCGTCGTAGCGCACCTCGCGCAGTTCGTCCGCCGCCGCCTGCCACGCCTTGGCCGCGACGGTCTGCGAGGTGCCCGCCCACTCCGCGAGGTGCTCGGGCGTGGAGGGCCCGTACGCGCGCAGGTAGCGGCGGACGAACTCCTTGCGGGCGGCCGGGGCCGACCGGTGCGGCGGCTTCTTGCCCAGCCACTGGTCGGTGCGTACGAACGACGCCTCGCGGCCCGCGCGCGGCGCGATCACGAACACGCCGGTGAGCGAGACGGCCCGGGCCAGGATGGCGGTGAAGCTGCTGAAGGTGTCCGGCTCGAACCATCCGGAGAACTCGTCGGGCATCCGCTTCCCCAGCGCCACACCCAGCTCGCGCTTGGTCAACACCTGTCCGTCCAGGGCATCTTCGATCGCCGCCCGGGTCAGCTCCACGACCTCGACCGCCGAGCGCCGAGTCCCGTCGAGCATCGGGACGAAGCCCTGGACGGCCACCCGCCAGGATTCCTCGTCCTCCGGCAACATCGGCCGGGTGAACACCGGCAGGTCGCGGGTGGGGAACAGATAGGGCGACTGGCGCACCGTCCATGCCTGCAACAGCGACTTGTCCTCGGCCAGCGCCCGGTCCACCTCGGCCGCGGTCAGTCCCGGGGACCGGGCCAGCAGGGCGAGCGGCCCGTTGCCGGGCGGGGTGTTCTGTGCCCCGGCGGCGGCCGCCGCGGCCCACAGGTCGGGCGCCGGATCCGCGTCGGTCAGATGGTGGCATGCCGCGCGGAACGCGAGCACCTGTTCCCGGTCCACCTGTTCGCTGTCGACTCGGCTCACGCGTGCACCTCTTCGTTCGATCGCTTTCTCGGACGCGTCGGTCGGAATGCATGACGATGCTACGCGGATATTCGTCGGCGCCCGGAATTTCGACGGATTCCGTACAGAGACGCGACAGAATTTTTGCGCCCTTCACCGATCCGGGGTAATCGTGCAGGTAATGCGATTGCCCCGGCAAATGAGGCGTGTGCCGAGTCGCCTCGGAACGGATGACGATGCCTGTTCCCGATCGCGAGAGCGAAACGAGTGGCGCCCGCGCCGAGTCGGCGATCGTGTCCCTTCCGGATTCGGTCGCCGCGGTCGCGCGCCGGTCGCCGGACCTGACGGCCGTCTTCGACGCGGGCGGCGAAACCTCGTTCGCCGCGCTGGACGCGGCTGCGGACCGCTGGGCGGCGGTGGTGGCCGATCGGGTCTCGCCGGGCGGTTGGGTGGCGGTGTGCGGACGGCGCGGAGCGGCCCTGGTGGCCGCCGCGTTGGGCTGCCTGCGGGCAGGCAGGGTGTACGTGCCGCTGGATCCCGCCCACCCCGACGAGCGGATCGCGCTGACCCTGTCGGATGCGCGCCCCGAACTCGTCCTGGTGGACCGGCATGCGCCCGCGACGGTCGCCGACGCGGCCCCGGCGCTGCACCTGGATGCGGAGCCGCCGGGCGGAAGGGCCCGGCCGGTGCGCCTGTTCCGTTCGGATCCGGCATACGTGATCTACACGTCGGGCTCGACCGGCACGCCCAAGGGCGTGTTGGCCACGCACGGCGGACTGGCCACCCTGGTCCGGGCGTTGCGGGCACGCGGGCCGGCCATCGCCGAGGGCGACGTGGTGTTGTCGGTGGCCTCGATCGCGTTCGACATGTCCATCACGGACGTGTTCGTTCCGTTGGCGGCGGGCGCGTCCGTCGTGCTGCCGCCCGACGATCGCACCCGCGACCCCGATGTGCTGCTCGACCTGATCGACCGGCACCGGGTCACCACGGTCCTGGCCACGCCGTCGTTGTGGCGGATGCTGGTGCTCGCGGGCTTGGGTACGGCCGGCCGGCATCGGGTGCGCGCGTTCGGCGGCGGCGAGAAGCTGACCGAGCGGTTGGCCCGCGAACTCCTGGAGCGCACCGAGTCGTTGCACAACGGCTACGGCCCGACCGAGACCACGGTCTACGCCACGTTCGCGCCGATCTCGGATCCGACCCGACTGCCGCTGGGGGACGCCATCCCGGGCACCCGGCTCTACGTCCTGGACCCGGACGGCGAGCTGCTTCCGCCGGGGCCACGCGGCGAGTTGTACGTGGGCGGGCTCCAGGTGTCCTGCGGCTACCACCGGCGACCGGCGTTGACCGCCGAGAAGTTCGTGCCGGACCCGTTCTCCGGGGTGCCCGGCGCACGCATGTATCGCACCGGCGACGTGGTCCGGCTGTCCGCCGACGGCGATCTGCACTTCCTCGGGCGCACCGACGACCAGGTCAAGATCCGCGGTCATCGGGTCGAACCCGGCGAGGTGGTGGCCGTGTTGGAGAAGCTGCCCGCGGTCCGCCAGGCGGCGGTGCTGGTGCACGCGGACGCGCTCGCCGCCTATCTGGTGCCCGAGCCGGGACACACACCGAGCGTTGCCGACGTGCGCGCGCACGCCCGTCGATTCCTGCCGGAGCCGATGGTGCCCGATCGGATGTCGTTCCTGCCCGCACTGCCGATGACGGACAACGGCAAGGTCGATCACGCGGCGCTGCTCGCCTGGCAGGAACCCGGCGTCGACGGCCCGGACGGGGACGGGGACGAACGGGCCGCCGGCATCGACGAGGGCGGGGCGCCGGAGGGTCCGACCGAGACGGCCGTGGCCAAGGTCTGGGGCGAGGTATTGGGCCTGCCCGAGGTCGATGCCCGGACCAGCTTCTTCGACCTGGGCGGCCACTCCCTGCTCGCCATGGAGGTGGTCTCCCGGCTGCGTACCGAGTACGAACTCGAACTTCCGGTATGGGAGTTGTTCGCCGAACCGACGGTGCGCGCGTGGGCGGCGGTGGTCGATCGTGCGGCGGCTTCGCCGACGGCGGCCGGCGAGGTCGCGGACCGCAGGGTCGCGCTGTCGCCCGAACAGCGTGCGCTGTGCCACGCCGAACGGCTGGTGCCCGGGATCACCTCTCCCGGTCTGACGGTTCGGGCGAGGCTGACCGGCGCGGTGGACACCGGTCGGGTGGCCGAGGCGCTGACGGCGGTGGTGCGACGTCAGGAGTGTCTGCGCACCCGCTTCGAACCGGTCGCCGAGTACGGCAGCCAACTGATCTCGCCGCACGTGGAGTTCGATCTCTTCGAGGAGGATCTGCGGGACACCGCGGCAGCCGGCGCGGCGGCCGGGCCGGACGAGGCGATGGACGCCCCGTTCGACCTGGCCGAGGGCCCGCTGTTGCGGGCGGCGCTGCGGCAGTTCGAGGACGAGCGGTTCGAGTTGGAGATCCGCGTGCACGACGCGGTGGCCGACGCCGCGTCGCTCGCGGTGATCGTGTCGCAGTTCGCGGACGCCTACGCGGGCGCCGTCGCGGTCGAACCCGTCGCGGTGCCGTTCGCCGCACTCGCCCAGACTCGTCGGGAGGCTTCCTCCGGGGTGGCCCTGGCGGATGCCGTCACCGCGTTCCGCTCCTCGCTGGCCGACACCGTGCCGGTTCCCGAGGGCGGGTACGACACCGGCCTGGTGCCCGTTCGGCTCGACGCGGCGGCGGTGCAGGCGGCATCCGACCTGGCCCTGGCGCGTGGCGTCCCGATGGAGCACGCGCTGACCGGGGCGCTGCTGCGGGTGCTGCCCCGGGAGTGGGGATCCTCGGTCGTGGTCGGCCGGGTCGAGCCCGGTCGTTCGGCGGATACGCGTGATCTGGTCGCCCCACTGGCGACCCTGACGTTGTCGGCGATGGATCGGGACCAGGACGCCGAACCGGCCGCATCGCCCTTGCCGGCAGGCGCGCCCCGACGGGCGGCGGACGCCTCGGCGATCTCCGCCCAGGCCCTCCTGGACGCGGGCGTGCGCAGCGGGGCTCCGGAACTGCGCCGCGCGCTGCCCTGGTTGGCCCTGACCCTGCGCAAGGCGTTGCCGGCGCCGCGCGAACTCGCCCCCGGCGTATGGCTGGAGCCGGTGGCGCCGGAGCCGGGGAGCGCACCGACCCCTGGTGCTCAGCGCACCGCCCTGCCGGTGTCGGTGGATCTGTGGGCGGACGGCGACGACGTGGTGGGCCTGCTGCAACACCGCGTCGACCTGCTCGACGCGGACGCGGCGGGCGAACTCGTGGAGCGCTTCGTCGCAGCCGTCGCGCACAAGGAGCCGACCACCAGCTGACCGCACCCCGGCAAAAACCGACGCCGCGGTCCCGCCCGACCCGGGCGGGACCACGGCGTCGCGTGCGGGCCGGTCAGGCCGCGGCGTCGCGGCCGGCCGGTCAGGCAGCCTTGCGGAAGACCGACACGTGCCGAGTGCTCTTGGCCGTGAACGGCTCGCCCGCCCAGCCGCCGTGCCGCTCGACCAGTTCGAGCCCGGCCAGTTGTGCCATCAGGTCCAACTCGCTGGGCCACACGTACCGGATCTGGCTGGGGTAGAGGCGGATGCCGCTCTCGCTCACGATCACCACCTGGGTCCGGATCCGCTGGCGCAGCGTGTCGTGCATCGTGGCCTCCAGAAAGACCCGGTCGCGCTCGACGCTGCCGGTGGCCAGCCGCTGGCCGTCGGCGTCGGTGCGCCGGGGGTCGGGCACGTACATCTCGGTCACCAGCGTGCCGTCCGGCTCCAGGTGCTCGGCCACGTTGCGCAGGCAGCGGACCTGGTCGCGCTGGTCGAGCAGGCACAGGAAGGTGTTGAAGACGATGTAGATCAGCGAGAACGTGCGATCCACCGCGACGTCGGCCATATCCCCGAGAATGACCGGGAACGCGTCGCCGCCGGGACGCAGTTTGAGCTTGTCGATCATCTTGTCGGCACCCTCGATGCCGATCACCTCCAGGCCCTTGGCGGCCAGCGGCAGGGCGACCCGCCCGGTGCCGACGCCCAGTTCCAGGACCGCGCCGCCACCCGCGTACCGGGCCAGGAACTCCACGGTGGCGGGGGTGTCGGGCAGCGGGCCCGTCCATTCGTCGTATACCTCGGCGACGGCGTTGTACGCGCTGGCGCTCGATGGGGCCATGGTCCTCTCCTCGACGCTCATCGTGATCCGGCGATCCGGTCCGGCGCGGGCAACTCCGCGCGGGAGAGCCCGACTTCGAAATATCTGCGGGCGAGCTGCTCGTCCAGGACCGGGCAGCGCACGTCGAATTGGGCCAACTCGGCGTCGGTGCGGTCCGAGGCCACCTCCGGGATCACCGCGGCGGAGCCGGCCGAGGCGTCGGGCAGGGTCGCGGCGATCTGCCGCAGCTCGTCCCGGTTCGAGGTCACCGACGCGTCCAGGACCCGCTGCCGCCAGAGCGCGAAGTCGACGGGTCGCAACCGGTAGCCGAAGCGGCGCAGCCAGGAGAACAGCGTGGTGTAGCGGGTGTGTTCGGGTGCGATCAGGTGGTAGGCGGGCGGGGCCGATCCCCCGCCCGCCCGGGTCAGCCGCACCACGGCGTGCGCCGCGTAGTCGACGGGTGCCCACTGGAGCGGGGAGCCCGCGAGCGGGGCGGCTCCCATCACCGCGCAGGTGCGCAGGAACAGCCATGCGTAGTCGTTGGGGTTGGACACTCCGGTGCGGGTGTGCCCGGCGAGCGTGCCGGAGCGGAACACCAGGGCGTCCACGCCGCGTTCGCGGGCCTGGGCGACCAGCCGTTCGGCCGCCCACTTGCTCAGTCCGTAGCCACCCAGCACCCCGGCCGGCCCGAGTTCGGTGAAGTCGGCGACCGTGCCGGGGCCTTCCGCGCCCTCGGGGCGGCTCCCGTAGAGCACCGAGACCGTGGACACGTGCGCGAGCCGTTTGGGTCGGCCCTCGCACACCAGGCGCAGCACCTCCACGGTGCCCGCGACGTTGGGGCCGCGCAGCGCCTCGTAGGGGTAGCTGACGTTCACGCCCGCGCCGCAGTGGTAGATCGTGTCGACCTCCGCGTGCACGAGCCGCCGGTCGTCCTCGCTCAGGCCGCATCCCGGTCGCGCCAGGTCGCCGGCGAGGGCGATCACCCGGTCCGGGCATGCGCTGCTCCACAGGTCGAACCCGCGCAGCGCGGCCTCGATGCGTTCCTGCGCGGTTCCGTCCTTGGGGCGCACCAGGCAGTACACCCGCTGCTCGGTGTGCTCCAGCAGTTCGGCGACCACGGCGGCGCCGAGGAATCCGGATGCGCCGGTCACCAGGGCGGCGCCGGGTTCGCCGGATGCCACGGGCGTGTTGTGCGGCACCACGTCGGCGGGCAGCAGCGCGTCCTGCTCGGCGGTGCTCATCGCCAGCTCCACAGCGGCGAGGGCCCGTCGTCCCAGCCGTCGCCTTCGGCGGCCCCGGCGGGCCGGTCACCCGCGGGTTCGACGGCGCGGGTCTCGTCGGATGCCGGCCGGTCGGCGCGCGCCGGCGGTGCCGGTTGCTCCGGGGCCAGAATCCGCAGGTCGTCCTGCGTCAGCAGGATCGGGATCGATGTCCTCACCACCGCTCCTCACGGTTGTCCGCGTCGCGCGGCCCGACCGGTTCCCCGGCCGCCACGGAATCGGTACGAAACGACCACACACGCTCCACCCCGGCGGCTCGCAGTCGCCGGCGGGCGTCGGCCAGTCGTGCGTCGAGCCCGTCGGCCGCCGGGTCGAACAGGACGGCCACCACCCGGCCGCTGTGCGCGACCTGCACGCCGATGCCCTCGCCGGCCCGGCAGATCCGCTCGGCGAGCGGCAGTGCGGCCTGGGGCAGGAAGCGCTGGTTGAGCCGGGCACTGGCGGTGGCCGTGCGGGCCAGCAGCGTGCAGTCCGCCTCGGCCACCGCTCGGCGCACCATCACCCGCAGGTGCCGCAGGTGCTCGATCTCGCTCGGCCGGTACTCGCGTGGGGGCTGGGCGATCGTGTCCACGTCCGGGCCGCCCACGTCGAAGCCGAGCACGTGCAGGGCCGGCAGCGGGCCGCCGAGATCCTCCAGGACGTAGCCCTCCCGGTTGGCGTACAACACCGCGCGGGGTCCGAACATCACGCCGTCCGAGGCGCCTTCGGCGCGCACCGCGAGGGCGGCCACGTCCGCCTCGGTCGGCGCCCTGCCGTGTGCCCGGGCCACCGCCCGGATCGCGCCGACCACGTCCGCGGTGGACGAGCCCATGCCGCGTTCGACCGGAATCGAGCTGTGCACACTCAGCCGCCCGCCCTCGCGCACCCCCAGCCAGCGCAGCGTCTCCCGGGCCGCACCCGCGGCCTTGGTCTTCCACGCCGGGCTGACGGTGACACCGAAGGTGCGGGCCGGCACGAAGGTGGCGTGCGCGTGCAGCACGGGCAGCGGCAGCGAGACGACGGCGTGTACCAGTGCCCCGTCGTCGCGTTCGAAGACGCCCTGAAGGATCTCGCCGTGATGGGCCATGGCGCTGCCCCGGGCCGGACCGGGCCGGGCGGGTGCCCCGACCACGGTGAGTCGGCCCGCGCGGCACCGGTCGAAGGCGTCGGGATCGACGGCGGACGCCATGTCAGGCGAGTCCCGTGTGGCGCGCCGGCAGCGCGCCGTCCGGATGCTCGATCAGCTCGATCAGCGCCGCTTCGCAGGCGGCCGCGAAACGCTCGACCGAGGCGCGCTCCCACAGCGCGGTGCGGTACTTGACGTCGAAGAGCAGCCCGTCCTCGACGATCAGTGTGGACACCTCCAGATCGGTGCCGGTCTGCGCGTTCGCCACGATGCGTCCCTGGTGGGTCCGGCAGCCGGTCAGCACGAAGCCGGACTCGGCCTGGAACACGTTGAGCGTCACGTACGATCCGCGCCCGCTGAGCACCAGCGGGTCCGCCCCCGCGGCGCGCAGCGCGTCACCGGCCGGGCAGGACTGGTTGGCGTACGCGCCGGCCACCGTCTCCCGGGTCGCGGCCAGGTGTTCGCGCCAGGTCTTGCGGGTGTCGAGGTCGTCGAAGCGCAGCACGAGCAGATTGACGAACGCCCCCATCACGTCCGCCGCGTCCAGGTCGAGGCGGTTCTCGCACGGCGTCAGCAGTTGCACGTCGTCCTGCCCGGACCACTGCCGCAACACGGCGGACAGGGCGGCGGCCACCACCACGAACGGGGTCATCCGCTCCCGGTGGGCGAAGGCGTACACCGCGTCGCGCACGGCGGGCGACACCAGGCGATAGACGACGTCCCCGTCGAAGGACGGCCCTTCGGGGCGGGGGAAGTCGGTGGGCAGGGTCAGCTCGCGCAGGCCCGCCAGGCGACGCCGCCAGTAGCGCCGGTGCTCCTGCGCGGCGGTGGTCGTCGCCCGCCGACGCTCGGCGGCGACGATGTGGCTGAAGGTGGTGGTGCGCGGCGCGGGCAGTTCGCCCTCGCCGGTGGTGCGCCACCGATAGCAGGCGGCGATCTGCGGGAACAGCACTTTGGTGACCGCCCAGTAGTCCATCACCAGGTGGTGGCAGCTCAACAGCAGGTCGCGGGTGCCGGTGTCCAGGCGGACCACGGTCAGCCGGATCAGCGGCAGTTCGGACACGTCGAAGCCTCGGCGGGCCCGTTCCGCGGCCACCTCCGCGGCGGCCTGCTCGCGCTCCGCGGCGGGCGTACGGCGCAGGTCCACCACCTCGATCCTGAACGGGTGTTCGTCGTGCACCCGGCGGCTCGGCGCGGCGTCGCCCTCGGCCAGGTGGTAGGTGGTGCGCAGGATCTCCTCACGTTCCACGGCGCGGGCGAACGCCCATTCCAGTGCCCCTTCGTCCAACGGGCCCTCCACCCGCAGCGACAACGTGAGGGTGTTGACGGCGCTGCCGGGGGCGAACTGCTCCATCAACCAGAACGGTTCCTCGGCGGCACCCAACGCGGTGGTGCGCTCGCTCGGCACGGGCGGGCCGTCGGGCGCGGACCCGACGGACCCGACGGGCTCCTCGGGCCCCTCGGGCTCGTCGGCGAGTGCGCCGATCTCGTCGTCGGTGAGATGCGCCAGCTCGGCGAGCGCGTCGGCCACCGCCGGGTGTCGTGCGGCGATCGCCGCGGCGAATTCGTGCAGTTCGGGGTTCTCGAAGACGAACAGCAGCGGGACGTGCACCCCGAACTCGTCGGAGAGGGCCTGGGCCAGGCGGGAGGCGATCATCGAGTGGCCGCCGACCGCGAAGAAGTCGTCCGCGCCGGTGATCGAGTCGTCCTCCAGGAGTTCACGGCACAGCTCGACGACGCGCCGCTCCACGGCCGGGGCACGTCGCCGGCCGACCCGGGCGGCGTCGGGCCGCTGCTGCCGCGCCGGTTCGTCGTCTCGGAGCGGGCCGGCGATCCGCCACAGCAGCCGGCCGTCCTCGACCCGGCGAACGCGCAGCGAGCCGCCGCTCGGTGGGTCGGGCACCGGGCTCCCGTCGACGTACAGCACGCCCTCCAGGCCGTAGGGCGCGAGTGCCCCGGTGGGCTCCCTGACCTCGGCGAGCCCGGGTACGGCCGACACCTCGCCCCGGTCGCCGCCCGGCCAGGACGGATCAAGATCCAAGAGCACCGGCCCGGAAGGGGTGGGCAGGGTATGCCGGGCCTCGTCCTCCACCGGGAGCCCCGACGGCGCGACGGCGCCCGCGGGCGGCCCCAGTTCCAGGGTGTCCAGGGTCGCGTCGGGGTCGGCCATCGCCGATTCCACGACCGTCGCGAAGTGGTCGACGAGCCGCTCGACGGTCGCCGCCGCGAAGATCGCGGTGTCGTACTCGACGGTGGCCACGACGTCGTCACCGTGCCATTCGAGATTGAACAGCAGGTCGAATCGGCAACGCCCGCGCGGCACGTGCACCACGCTCATGGTCAGGTCCGGGAAGGTGTCCGGACGAAAGTACAGCGGTGGCGCGTTGAAGACGACCTGGACGAGCGGCGAGTGGCCGGGGTCCCGGCCGGCCAGGCTCTCCCGCACGACCTGCCGGAAGGGAATGAACTGCCGGTCGTACGCGGTGAGTGTGGCGTCGCGCGCGGCGGTCAGCAGGTCGGCGAACGGCAGATCGCCCGGTGCCCGCATGCGCACCGGGATCATGCAGGACATCGGGCCGACCACGTCGGGGTACTGCTCCGGTCGTCCGTCCCCGCAGATGCCCAGGACCATGTCCTCGGCGCGGGTGTGCCGGTGCAGCACGGTCGTGAACGCCGCGAAGAGCGTGTGGAACGGGGTGACCCGATGGCCCGCGGCGAACCGGCGCAGCCGGGGCACCAGGCCCGCCGGGAAACGATGGACGGCCAGTGCGCCGCGATTGCGCTTGGTCGCCGGCCGCGGGGTGTCCTCCGGCATCCGCAACACATGCGGCGCGTCGCCCAGTTCGGCCACCCAGGCGGCCCGCTCCGGGTCGAGGGCGCCGCTGTCCAGGAGTTCGCCGTGCCACCGGGTGAAATCGCGGTAGTCGGCGGTCACCGGGGGCAGTTCCGCCCGTCGGCCGGCCAGGTGTGCGGTGTAGGCCACGGCGAGTTCGTCGAGCAGGTGCGCGGCGGCGCCCGCGTCCATCACCTCGTGGTGGAAGGCGAGCACGAGCAGGTGCCGGTGCGGGCCGAGCCGGGCCAGGCCGAATCGCACCGGCGGGGTCACCGCCGAACTGTACGGCTCCTCCACCAACGTCCGGGCCCAGTCCGGCGCGTCCTCGGGGCGATCGGTGAAGTCGACCGGCGGATCCAGCCGCACCGACCACGGAGCCACCACGGACTGGCGCAGCCGGCCCTTGTCCACGGGCAGGATCGTGCGCAGCGCCGTGTGCCGCTCGACGAGCAGGTCGAATCCGGCTTCGAGGGCGGCCACCGACAGCGGCCCGACCAGTTCGAAGGCCAGATGTTCGTTGTACACGGCCGCGTCGCGGTCCATCTCGTCGACGAGCCACATCTGTTCCTGGACCGGCGTCGCGGGCAGTTCCTCGGTCGGGGCGGCCGTCATGACCGGGTCACCTCCTTCGCCCGGGACACCGCATCCGCCCCGGTGCGCGGGTGGGCGGTGATCGGCAGCCGGGTGAGTCCGTTGATGAAGTTCGAACGCAGATGGACCGGATCCCCAGCGAGCTCGAACCGGTCGAATCGGGTGACCAGTTCCTCCAGCAGGACGGTGAGCGCCACCCGGGCTGCGGGACCGCCGACGCAGTAGTGCGGGCCGATGCCGAACGCGATGTGCGGGTTGGGCTTGCGGTCGATCAGGAACGAGAACGGATCGGTGAACACCCGGTCGTCGCGGTTCGCGGAGGCCACCCAGGCCACCACGAGTTCCCCCGCGCCGATCCTGGTGCCGGCGATCTCGACCTCGGTGAGGGTGCGGCGCATCAGGTGGTTGGTCGGCGTGGACCAGCGCAGCGACTCCTGTACGGCCGCCGCCGCCAGTTCCGGGTTCTCCTGGACGCGGCGCCAGACCTCGGGCCGCTCCAGCAGCGCAAGCAGCATGTGCGTGGCGGTGTGCGGCGTCGTGGTGGTGGCGCCCATGACGAAGCTGTAGCAGTTGAGCAGGACCAGGCTGTCGTCGATGGGCGCGCCGTCGATCTCCACTCGCGTGAGCCGCGAAACCAGGTCCTCCCGGGGTTCGCGGCGGCGGTCGGCGATCAGTTCGCTGAACATGGCGAACAGGTCGTGGTGCGCCTCGCGCAGCGTCTCGGCGGTCTGACCCTTGGCGAACTCCGGGTCGTCGGGGGCGACTCCCGCCATGGTCCAGCGCGGGATGTCGGCCCAATACCGGCGCGGGATGCCCAGGATCTCGCCGACGGCCGCCATCGGCAGGTCGAACATCGTCCGGGCGAAGTCGTGGTCGCCGCCCGCCGTCAGCGGTTCGATGATCCGCAACACGTGCGCGCGGATGTTCTCCGTGCGCTGGGCGAGGATGTTCGTCGTCATGGTGTGGAACGCGGGCGTGCGGATCGCCGTGTGCCGCGGACGGTCCATCAGGTTGATGGTCCGTCCGCCGGCGCTGTCCCCGCCGGTGACGTCGAGGATCGTGCCGTGCTCGGAGCTGTACCGGCGGGCGTCCTTGAGCACGCGCACGACGTCGTCGTAGCGCGTGACGGACCAGAACCGGGCGCCGTCGGGGGTGTGCTGGGCCCATACGGGCGCCACCTCGCGCAGCGTCGCCAGGGCGACGTGTTGCGGGTGGGTCTGGAATCGGCGTGGATCGTAGAGATCGATCGAGTCGAGGGGCACTCGCTCGTCGGTCCCGGGGCCGGTCATGAGCATCGCGGAGTTCTCCCGTCCTGCGTCCAGGCGCACTCGGTGCGGCGCACGCACAGTCCGGAACGTATATCGGCCCGCACGCCTCGGCAATGATTCTTTCTCGGCCGCGAAAGGAATCGGCCGGACACGTTCGCGAACTTCTTTCCGAAGTCTTTCGATAAACCGTCGACGCCTTTTCGGCCGGTCCTTCGACGACTACCGTGTCCGGGGTGAATACACCTGTGCAGACCGGGAAATGGTTGCTTCGAAAGCCGCCGGAAGACAGCGGATCACTGTTGTTCTGCTTCCCGTACGCGGGGGTCGGTGCCTCCTCGTACCGGCAGTGGCCGCAGACGCTGCCCGACGGCACCGCCGTGTGCGCGCTCCAGCCGCCCGGCCGGGAGAATCGCTTTCGCGAGAACGCGCCCACCGACCACGCCGGCTTCGCCGCGGACCTCGTCGCGCAGCTCGCGCCGCTGCTCGACCGGCCGTTCGCCTTCATCGGGCACTGCGGCGCGGTGCCGTTCGCGCTGGAGACGATCCTGACCCTGGAGGACCGGGGACTGCCGCTGCCCGAGCGGCTGTTCGCGTCCAGCTGGGGTGCCCCGCACAAGGGCCTGTACGGCGAGCTGAACTTCGTCGACCTGGACACCGCCGACCTGGCGGCGGAGGTACGGCAGCGGTATCGGCAGACCGGCCAGGGCGAACCGCCGGAGGAGATGGCCGAACTCGGCGCCCGGGTCCTGCGCGAGGACCTGGTGCTGCAACGCCCCTACCGCTACGACGTGACCCGCAGGCTGCCCTGTCCGGTGACGGTGATCTCCTGGTCCGAGGACGACGTGGTGCCGCCGGAGACGGTGGCGCCGGGGTGGGCGGAGTGCGCGGACGTGCGCG
Organism: Embleya sp. L77; assembly: GCF_055557415.1. Taxonomy (NCBI): domain Bacteria; kingdom Bacillati; phylum Actinomycetota; class Actinomycetes; order Kitasatosporales; family Streptomycetaceae; genus Embleya; species Embleya sp. L77. Next base: position 6,094,758 of record NZ_CM145709.1, on the reverse strand, counting down.
TGGTGGCGCTGGTGGGCAGGCACCTGGATTTCCTGCGCTGCCCCAAGGTTCTCGTGGACGTCGTGACGGAGGATCTCGCCCGCGCCGGGGCACCCGACTGACGGCACATCAGGCCCGGACGGGCGAGGGGCGGTGAGCGGCCGGAAGCACCGGTCGGACACCGCCCCTCGTCTCGTCGTGTCGCGTTTCGTGTCTCGGCTCGTCGTGCCGACCGGTCGCCGCTCGTCTCGGCGCCGTGGTCCCGTCGCCGGTCGCCGGGCGCCCGAGCCGGGTCACGCTGCCGGCCATCCGGCGTCGGGCGCCGGGCGCTCAAGCCGGGTCACGGCATCCGACGTCCGACATCGGCCGTCTGGCACCGGACATCAGGCGTCGGGCATCCGGCATCACGCGTCGGGCGAGCCGCTCAGGCCGAGTGGGCCAGTTCGCGGGCCAGTTCGGCCGGCGTCGGGTTGAGCATCAGCGCCCGGACCTTGAGAGGCACGCCGAGCCGCTCGGCGATCAGCCGTACCGCGCGCCCGGCGCTCAGCGACTCGCCGCCGAGCAGGAAGAAGTCGTCGTGCACGCCCAGGTGTTCGCGACCCAGGATCTCCTCCCACACCCGCACCAGGGCCTCCTCCACCGGCGTGCGCCGCTCGCCGGCGGCGGGACCCGGGCCGGCCGCGGGCGCCCAGTCGGGCATCGGCAGCGCGTTGCGGTCGATCTTGTCGCCCGAGTTGAGCGGCAGGGCGTCCAACCGCACGAACAGCTGCGGCACCATGTGGTCCGGCAACACCCGGGCGAGTTCGCGGCGCAGGGCGTGGGTGTCCAGGCCGTCCGATGCCACCACGTAGGCGACGAGGCGCCGGACACCCCGGGGGTCCTCCGGTGCCGCGACCGCCGCCGCGCGTACGCCCTCGGCGGCCAGCAGTGCCTGTTCGACCTCGCCCACCTCGACCCGCATGCCCGCGATCTTGAGCTGGTGATCGGCTCGGCCCCGGTGTTCGAGGACGCCGTCCGCGCGGAAGCGGACCAGGTCGCCGGTGAGGTAGAGCCGACCACCCGGCACGTCGCCGAACGGGTCCGGCACGAAGCGCTCGGCCGTCTGCCGCGCGGTCAGGTATCCGCGCGCCTGCTCGGGCCCGGAGACCGCCAGTTCACCGACCACGCCGGGCGGGACGAGCCGCAGTTCGCGATCGAGGACGTACAGCCGGGCGCCTGGCCACGGGCGCCCGATCGGCGGCGGCAGGGTGCGGTCGCGTGCGGTCGCGGTATGCGAGGTGATCGGTCGTTCCCGCGGGATCAGCGGCGAGGTGACGATGTTGACCTCGTTGGCGCCGTACCAATTGCCCACCTCGAACGGCAGTTCCGCGGGCGCCCAGCGGCGCACCCGATCGCTCCCGGTCAACAGGGTGCGCAGCGGGGTGCGGGCGGGCCAGGGGATGCCGAGGAGCGCCTCCGCGAGCGGGGCCACCACGAACACCTGGGTGATCTCCCGGGACAGCAGCCAGTCGCGCAGGTGTTCCGGCGTGGACAGGTCCTCGTCCGCCGCGATCTGCAAGGACGCGCCGGCGACCAGGTGGGCCCACACCACGACGGTCACCGACACGTTGGTCTGCGGCGGGAAGGTCCAGCCGCCGCGCTCCCTCGCCGTCACCCCGTGCGCCCGGATCTGCGCCAGGGCCGCGTGCGCCACGCCGCGGTGGGTGACGACGACCAGTTTGGGTGTGCCGGTGGACCCGGAAGTCTGTACCAGGAAGGCCGGATCGGCCGATGTCGGCTCCGGCAGCGGCCGTCCGGGGGCAGCCGGGCCGGGGACGTGGCCGGTCGGCGCGAGCACCAGGACGTGCTTCGCCTGTGGGGGCAGGGTGCGTTCGAACCGGCGCGTGGTCACCACGAGTCGCGCCTCGGCCTGCTCGACGAAGCGGCCGAGGTAGGCGTCGGGCGCCTTGGGGTCGAGCATCAGCGCGGCGGCGCCCGCACGGTGCACGGCGAGCATCGCCACGACCAGCTCGGGGCAGCGGGGCATGCACAGGCCGACCACCGTGCCCGGTCCGCTTCCCGCCGCCAGGAGCCGGTGGGCCAGGGCGTCCGCGCGCGCGTCGAGTTCGCCGTACGTCAACGTCTCGTCCCGGTACCCGAGGGCGACCGCGTCCGGCGTGGCCGCCGCCCGCTCGGCGAGCAACCGCCCGAGCGGGCGCAGCGCGTCGGGAATGTCCGGCGTGGCCCCCCAGGTGCGCAGCAGCGCATGGTCCTGGGGCCCGAGCGGGTCCAGGTCCGCGACGGGGGTGTGCGGATGGCGGGAGATGCCGTCGAGCAGGCGCAGTACGTGCCGACCGAATCGTGCGGCGGTGGCGGCGTCGATCAGGTCCGCGTCGTGGGTGATCTCCAGGTGTGCGGCGTCGCGCTCGGCGTCCCGGACCAGGGTGAGCGTCAGTTCGGCGGCGCCCGCCCGCGCGGGCCCGAACCGGCCCGGCTCCGCGTCGCCGCCCGCCCGCGCGGGCCCGGACCCGCCGACGTCGGCATCGCCCGGCACGGCGGCTTCGCGTCCACCGCCGTCTGCGTCGCGCGCCCCGCCGGGCCCGGGTCGGCCGGAGTCCGCGCCGGGCGCTCGGGAGGACCCGGAGCGATCGGCATACTCCCCCCGGATCCGAAAGCCCGCGGAGTAGCGTGCCGGCCGGTCGGATCCGGTGACCTCGGCGGCCTCCCGCAACCACCGGTCCGCCTCGGCGACCGCCTCCGCGCCGGTGGCACGCGGATCACCGGTCACCCGGATCACCCGGGCGACGGGGCCGGTGGTCCGGCCGGTGCCGACATGGGCCGGATCGGCCGCGGCGGCCGGCGGCCCCGGGTCGTCCGGTTGCGCCGCCGAGTCCGTGGTGATCACGAGCGCACGTGCGCCGGTGTACCGCTGGAGGACGGCGACGTAGGCGGCGAGCACGGCGGCCGGCGTCGGCCGCCGGTCCGGCAGATCGTCGGGGGCGGCGACCAGGTGCGTCCGGGTGTGCAGCACCGGGCCGTTGCCCCTGGCCGCCTCCATGGGCAGGTCGAGCAGGGTCGTCGGCGCGTCGTCCCCGCTCCGGTCCCGGTCGGGCGGCGGGTCGGCGGGGCTCTCGCCCATCAGTCCACGGCCAGGCGCTCGCGGACGCTGCGCGGTCGCATGTCGGTCCAGACGCGTTCGATGTGATCGAGGCACTCCTGCCTGCTGCCGCGGGTGCCCTCCGCATGCCACCCGTCCGGCAACGCACGATCGGCGAACCAGATGGAATATTGGTCCTCGTCGTTCACCACGACGTTGTAGACGCGGTCGTCCGCCTGCTCCTCCATCGAACTCTCCCATTGTCGTCGGGCGGGTGTCCTCGGGTGGTTGTCGCCCGAAGGGCAGTCGTCGGGTGGGCCGTCGTCGGGTCCGGCGTATCGGGCCGGCCGGTGCGTATCGACTCGGGCGTATCGCCTCCGGCGTATCGACTCCGGCGTGAATTCCACCGCGCCCAGAATTACCCATCGGGTCCGGATCCCGGAAGGGCACGGGAAACACTCCGGAAAGGGCCGACGGGTTCCTGAAAGATAATCGACGGAACGTCGGATTCCGGCGCACGATGCCGGTTCGGGGCGACGCGTGCCCTCGTCCGGCGACGCGTGCCCTCGTGTCCGTCGTGCGATGACGCGCGCGACGGTGTCGACCGCCCCGGGCAACCCGAGGAGGCTTCCGGTGAGCGATTCCGCACTCGTGGATCTGCGCTCGGACACGGTGACCCAGCCGACCGCGCGGATGCGCGAGGCCATGGCCACGGCCCGGGTCGGCGACGACTTCTACGGCGAGGACCCGACCGTACGTGCCCTGGAGGAGCGGGCCGCACGGCTGGTCGGCACCGAGGACGCGCTGTTCGTGATCGGCGGCACGATGGCCAATCTGGCCGCGGTGATGGCGCTGGTCCCGCCCGGCCACGAGGTGCTCGCGGAGGCCGACTCCGACCTGGTCCGCTGGGAGTCGCACTCCACCTCCGGCCTCGCCGGCGTGCAACTCACCCCGATCCGCGGGCACTCGGGCATGTTCGGCGCAGAGCACATCGCCGATGCGCTCGCCCGCGACGACTGGCGGGCCCCGCGCACCGGCCTGGTCTCGGTGGAGAACACGCACAGCGCGAGCGGTGGTTCGGTATGGGACCTGGATCGCCTGGGCGAGGTCTCGGCGGCCTGCCGCGCGGCCGGAGTCCCGCTGCACTGCGACGGCGCCCGGCTGTTCAACGCATGCCTGGCGGGCGGATATCCGCCCACCGCCGTCGGAGCTCTGTGCGACACGTTGACGTTCTCCCTGTACAAGGGCCTGGGTGCGCCGATGGGTTCGTTGTTGTGCTGCACGGCCGAGGTGCGGGTGCGCGCGGCCGACGTGCGCAGGCGCCTGGGCGCGACGCTGCGGCAGGTCGGCGTCGTGGCCGCGGCCGGCTCGATCGCGCTGGACGGGATCGACGAACTCGCCGCCGATCACCGGCGTGCGGCCGAACTCGCCCGCGGCCTGCGCGAGGTACTGCCCGAGTGGGCGGCGCCGGACCCGCCGCCCACCAACATCGTCACGATGCCGATCGGCGGCCCGGCCGCGCCGTTCGTGGCGGCGCTGGCCGAACACGGCGTCCTGGTCACCGAAGTGGTCCCGGGCGTGGTCAGGTTCGTCACCCACCGGGACGTCTCGGACGCGGACGTGGCGCGGGCCGTGCACGCCGCCGCGCGGGCCGCGGGGGCCCTGATCGCATCGGCGGTGCCCGCATGAGCGCCGCCGACCCGGCCCACCCCCGCCCCCCGGTCGTCCCCGTCCCGGAGCGTCCCGCGCCGCTGTCGACCGCGCAGGCCCGGCTGTGGTTCGTGCACACCAGCAGGCCGCCGACCGCCGAGTACAACCTCCAGGTCGCGCTGTTGCTGCGCGGGAAGCCCGACGTCGACGCGCTCGTCGGCGCGATCCACCGCCTCGTGCGCCGCCACGAACCACTGCGCACCGTGGTCGAACCACGGCCGGCCGGGCCGCCGGTACAGCGCGTCCTGGACGAGGGCCCGCCCACCGTGGACCATCGACCGGCCGCGCCCGGCGCCGACGCCATGGAGCGCGCCGTCGCGACGGCGACCGAGGAGCTGCGGCACGTCTTCGACCTGGAACGCGAACCCCCGCTGCGGGTCCGGCTGGCCGGCTTGGACGATCCGGACGGCGCCGTCGTGCTGGTCCTGACCCTGCATCACCTCGCCTTCGACGGTTGGTCCACCGCGATCCTGCTGCGCGAACTCGCCGAGGACCTGCGCCGGGGCGGCGTACCGGAACTGCCCGCCCCCGAGGTCTCCTACAGCGACTACGCCTGGTGGGAGCGGCAGACGCTGGACCGCGAACGCGAATCGCTGCTGCGGCATTGGCGCAGCGCGCTGGCGGGCGTGGCGGAGTTGGAACTGCCCACCGACCGGCCGGGACACGGGGTCGGCGGGGCGATGGGCACGGTGCAACACGAGGTTTCCCCCGCGACCGTAAGGCGCCTGCGCGCGGTGGCCGCACAAGCGGGCGCGAGTTCGTTCGCGGTCGCGCTGGCCGCGTGGTTCGCGGTGCTCGGCCGCTACGGCGGTCAGCGGGACTTCGTGGTGGGCACCCCCGTCAGCGGGCGCACGGACCTGGCCCTGGAGCCGCTGATCGGGTGCTTCGTCAACACGCTGTGCCTGCGTTCGGCGCTGCGCCCGGACGAGCCCTTCGTCGATCTGGTGCGCCGTACCCATCTGACCCTCGCCGACGCGCTGGCCCACCAGGCGTTGCCCTTCGAGGAGTTGGTCCGCGCGCTGCGCCCGGATCGACGCAACGATCGCAATCCGCTCTTCCGCGCCTTCTGCTCCTCGGTGGATGCCCCGCCTTCCCTTGAACTCGACGGTATGGACTGCGAGTTCGTGGCACCCGAGTACGAGCTGAGTCGGTTCGACCTGAATGCCACGTTCCTGCTCGGCGGACCCCGGCCGATGGTGCGCCTCGACTACAGCAAGGCGCTGTTCGACGACGCCACCGGCGCGGATCTGGCCGCCCGACTGGGCGTGTTCCTCGACTGGGCGGTGAGCCGGCCCGATCGCGCCGTGCGCGACGTGGCCTGGATGACCCCGGGCGAGCGGCGGCGGATCCTGGACAGCTTGAAGGGGGAAGACCTCGAATGACCGAGCCGGGAAGGTTGTCGGTGCAGGCCCGCCGTCGGGCCCTGCGGTCCGTGCTGCGCCGGATCGACCACGAGGCGCGAGATCGGGAGTTCACCGAGCCGCGTCCCGAGGGCGCCGAGGTGCCGCTCACGCTGGACCAGGAGTGGCTGTACACGGCCGCGTCGGCCGTGCCGGACCTGGCCCGGATGGCGGTCGCGGCCCGCCTGGAGACCGGGCACCGGCTCGACCGGGAACGGCTGCGCGCCGCGGTCGAATCCGTCGCGGCGGCAACACCCGCGCTGGGCCTGTTGGTCGGCGAACGCGGCGGCGCCCTCGTGCAGACGCCGGGTCGAGGTGCCCGGGTGGATTGGCACGACTCGCCGGACGAGCCCGCGTGGACCGAGCCGTTCGACCCTCGGCACGGTCCGCTGTGCCGCGCGGCGATCACCGACGGCGAGGCGAACCGGGCGGGCGATCCGTACACCGTGTTGTCGCTGGCCGTCGCCCGGCACGCCTTCGACCGGACCTCCGTGGGGCTGCTCCTGGCCGCCGTCGCACGTGCCTACGAGGACGACACGACGCCGCCGGTGGGCGGATTCGACGTGGCGGACCACGCGTACTGGCATCGTCGTCGGTTCAGCCCCGAGCGCCTGGCCGACCTGCTGCCCAGGGCTGCCGACCGCCTGGGACCGGCGCGGCCCTCACTGCTGCCCTACGACCGGCCGCCCGCCGCCGGGCCGCCGTCCGCGGCGGGTGCCGCACTGCGCCGCCCGGCACCCGCACCCGTCGACCCGCCGGTCGCGCTGGTGGCCGCGGTGGGGGCGGCCCTGCGCCGGTTCGGCGCCTCGTCGCCACTGCGGTTGGGCCTGGACGATCCCGGTCGGCACACCCCGCAGACCGCGGACCTGGTCGGTCGGCTCGGCACGGCCGGCGTACTGGCGTTGCGGATCGACGGCGGCTTGGACGCGGCCTCGCTCACGGACCGCGCCCGGGAGGCGGTCGCGGCATCCGTGTCGGATCCGTTGCCGATCGCCGCGCTGGCCGACCTGCAACCACCCACGTGGGGGGCGGAACCGCTGCTCCCGGTGGGCCTGGAGGCGGTGTCCCTGCCGGTGCCGCGAGTGGCCGGCGGCCCCGCCCGGATCCGGCTGCTGCCCTCGCCCGTGCCGATGTACGACCTCGAACTGGTGCTGACCGGTGATCCGAGCGGAGCGGCCGAACTGCTCGCCGAATACGATCCCGACCTCTTCGACCGGTCCACGATCGACGCGCTCACGGCCCTCGTGGCGCACTTCCTGGACCCGGCGGCGAGTGCCGAGCGGGAGCAGGCAGCGGGGACCGGGACGAATCCGGCAACGGGCGGCGGGTCCGCCTCGGCCTCGCACGTCGCGTCCTCGCCGCGCGCAGGTGCCGTACCCCCGTCGCCGCCCCGCGCGGGGGCCTCACCCGCGTCGCCACCGCACGCGCACGCCACACCGCCCCACCCGGACGCCGCGCCCGCGACCCCCCGGGATGGCGACTTCGGGAGTGTCGACGCCTTCGCCGGCTGGGCCGCTCGGTCCCCGGACGACGTGGTGATCAGCGCCCCACGCGGCACGATGACGGCAGCGCGGGCCGCGACGGCCGTGCGCACGATTCGGGAGGCGCTGGCCGAGGCCGGCGTACGGGTCGGGGACGCGGTGGTCCTGCACGCCGACGACTCCGCCGCCGGCGCCGTCGCGCTGCCCGCCGCGCTCGGCTTCGGGGCGGACGTTCTGGTGCGCTGCGCCGCGGACCCGCCGGCCTGGTCGGAGCGGGTGGCGAACGCGGCCCACGCCCGGTTCGAGTTGTTCCCGGACGGCACGATCACCCCGATCCCGACCGCCGATGATCAGCCGCGCACGGCATCGACCCGCCCGCCCGGCGACACCCCGGGCGCACTGCTGGTCGGCCTGCGGGCGTACCCGTTGCCACGCGTGTTGCGGCTCCCCTCCCCCGCGCTGCTGCGTGCCGCGGCCCGACACGCCGACGCCTCGGGGCTGTCCGCCTCGGACGTGTTCGCGCCCGACTTCGAGTGGGGCGGCGAGGAAGCGGCGATCTGTGTCCTGGCCGCGGCCTGCTCCGGCGCCGCGCTGCTGCTGCCCACCGGTGGTACGGCCGACACGCGCTTCGACGCGCTGGCCGAGGCCGGCGCCACGGTGGCCGAACTGCCGTACACGTTCGCTGAGTCCGTCCCGGTGCACCTGTTGGACCTGCGCGCCTCGTATCGGCGGCTCACCGAGCCCGCCGCGCCGGGCGAGCAGGATGCCGGCGCACCACGCGGCCGTTGGTGGGCCGCGGCGGCCCCGGACGCCGTGCTGACCGGCCCGGACCCGCACGGCTCGATCTGCCCGGCGCCCCACCACGTGCTCAACGACGACCTGATGACCGTGCCCGTCGGCGGCACCGGGACGTTGTGGGCGCGGGTGGACACCGGCGCGGGCTACCTCGGCGAACCGGCCGCCTGCGCGGCGGACTTCAGGCCGGATCCGGCCGGCACCGGCGGTCGGGTGGTGAACACCGGCGCGCTGGTCCGGGTCGGCGCCGACGGCACACTGCGCCTGGTCCGACTGCCCGAGGACCGGGTGTGCGCGCGTGGCCGCTCGATCCTGGTCGAGGACCTCGCGGCAGCCCTCACCCGGCGAGCCGGCCGGCCGGCCGCGGCGGGTGTGCAACCGCTCGACTGGGGCCGGGCCGAGCGTCCGTACGCGGCGATCCGCGCGCCCTCCGGGCCGGAGCCGGCACCGGAGGGCCTGGCCGACCTGCTCCGCCGGGACCTGCCGGCCGTCGCCGTGCCCGAACGTGTACTCGTGGTCGAGGCCGACGACTCCGGCGACTCCGATGACGCCCACGACGCCGCAGCGGCGATGCCCGCCGGCGCCGATCTCGACCGCGCCGCCCGGGCCGCCGCCGAACGCAACGCCCGGTTCGACTCCCGTCCGTACACACCGCCCGAGACCGACACGGAACGCGCCCTGGTGCGGGACGTACTCGTCCCGGTCCTGGGTGTGCCCCGGGTGGGCCGCGACGACAACTTCTTCGGACTCGGCGGCACCTCCCTCCAGTTGATCCAGGTGCTGGCCCGGGTGCACGCGACCCACGGTGTGGACGTCGCGCCCGCCGACGTGTTCGCGGCTCCCACGCTGCGCCGGCTCGCCGAGTCGATCGACCGCGTCCGTACCGTCGAGTCCCGGGATCTGCACACCATCGACGAACTGCTCACCACCGTGGAGAACACCCCCGACGACGCCTCGGAGCCCGTGACGCAACTCCCGCCGGAGCACCCACCGGACGGCATCGCGAAGGCGGATCCGAACGACCCGAATCGACTCTCGTGAGGTCACCGTGGCAGTGGACACCCCCGCAGACGGCCGCCCCGTTCCCGATCGCGTGCCCCTTTCCCCCGCCCGGCAGGACGTGCTCGTCGCCACGGCCCTGGACGACTCGGCGCGCGGACCCGCCCGCCGGGCCCACCTGACCCTGCCCGACGCGTCGGCGGACGACGTGCACAAAGCCTGGCTCGAACTGATGTCCCTGCGACCCGGGTTGGCCATCGGCGTCGATTGGTCGCAGGCACAGCCCGCGCTCGTGCACACCGGCATCGCGCCGCCGTTCCTACGGGCCGACGATCCGGCGGCGGACGAACGCACCGCCGACGAGGAGACCCGAAGCGGAATCCCGACGGAGCAGGCCGCTGCGCTCGGCCGCCTCGTCTGGTCGGACGCGACCCGCGAGGCCGTACTGACCTACCACCCGCTGCTGGTCGACGAGTTGGGCGCGCACCTGCTCCTGAGCGACCTGGCGGCCCTGGTCCGCGGCGAACGACCGGTGGATCGCCCGGACGACCTCGCGCTCCGTCCGGACCCCGCGGAGCAGGCCGAGGCGACCGACTTCTGGCGGCGCTCGCTCGCCGATGTCGACGGCGTCACACCGCTGTTCCCCGATCCTCCCGCCCGGTCCGGCCGCGAGCCCGGCACGGTGCGGGTCGCGCTGTCCGCTCCCGTGACCGCCGCGGTCCGCGAGTTGGCCACGTCCGCGCACTCGTGCAAGCTGCGTGTGGTCGCCGCCGCATGGGCGTCCGTGGTGGCCAGGTTCCGCGGCGAACCGCTCGCCGTGATCGGGCTGTCGGTGGACACCCGGCCCGCCGCCCTGCGCGCGTGCCTGAGCCCCTTCGAACGCACCCTGCCCACGCCCGTGCGGCTGGACGACACCCCCGCGGCGGCCTGGATCGCCGAACTGTCGGAGTGGATGGAACAAGCCCGCGCCCACGGGCAACTCCCGGGCGCGGTGTTGCACGAACTCTCCGGTGCGGAACGCGGCCCGGCGCTGTACGACTCGGTGGTCGACGCGCGCGACGACGGGTCCGTGCCGGCGCCGGAACCGGCCGGGCCCGCGCTCGTCGTCGGCGTCGAGGACGACGGTGCGACGCTGACCCTGGTGGCCCGATACGCACCGGAGGTCACCGACGCCGAGCAGGTGGGGCGGCTGCTGCGCGCTACCGCGGCCGTGCTCGCCGGGGCCGCCGCCGCGCCCGACACCCCGATGAGCCGGCTCCCCCTGGTCGACGCGACCGAGTGGGCGGCGCTGAACGCGCACAACGACACGGCGGTGGAGCATCCGCGCGACACGTGCCTGCACCGGCACGTCGAGAACCAGGTGGACCGCACACCGGACCGCCCCGCCCTGGTCCACGAGGGCGAATCGATGAGCTACGCCGAGCTGGACCGCGCCGCGAACCGACTGGCGCACCACCTGATCGACCTCGGCGTGCGACCCGACACCATCGTGGGACTATGCGCGGAGCCGGGATTCGAGCTGAACATCGCCATCCTGGCGATCCTCAAGGCGGGCGGCGCCTACGCCCCGCTGGACCCCTCGTTCCCGCCGGACCGGCTGGCCTACCTGGCCGAGGACCTGGACTGCCCGGTGGTGCTCGTACAGAGGCACCTCGTCGGGTTGTTGCCGCGGGCGCGCAACCCGGTGGTCCTGGACGAGCCGCGGGCGTGGGCGCATCATCCGAGCGATCGACCGCACACCGCGGTGGCTCCGGACAACCTCGCCTACGTGATGTACACCTCCGGCTCCACCGGTCGTCCCAAGGGCGTACTGGTCCAGCACGGCGGTGCGGTCAACTTCGTGTGGTGGATCAGTCGACTCTACGAACTCGAGTCGAACGAGGCCGCGTTGCAGTGGACCGCGTACAGCTTCGACGCCGCCGTGTGGGAACTGTTCTGGCCGCTGTTCGTCGGGGCGCGAGCCGCACTCGCCCCGCCGAGGCTGCACTTGGACCTGAACCGCTTCACCGAGTTGATCCGCACCGAACGCGTCGCCACCCTGCACTTCGTGCCGGCGATGCTGCAGACGTTCCTCACCGCCGAGGACGCCGCCGCGTGCACGTCGCTGCGTTTCGTCTTCGCCAGCGGCGAGCCGATCCCGCCCACGCTCGCCGAGCGGTTCCACGCGACGCTGGACGCGGACCTGATCAACCTGTACGGCGTCACGGAGGTCTCCATCGACACCACCTTCCATGTGGTGCCCCGGGAAAGCGGGTTGCCGTTCGTGCGGTCCGGGCGGCCGATGGACAACGAGACGACGTACGTCCTGGACCGGCACCTGGCGCCGGTGCCGTTCGGCGCACGCGGGGAGGTGTACATCGGCGGCGCGAGCGTCACGCGCGGCTACCACGGGCGTCCGGGCCTGACCGCGGACCGGTTCGTGCCCGACCCGTTCGCGGGCGGTGGGGCCAGGCTGTACCGCACCGGGGATGTGGCGACGCTGCTGCCGGACGGCAACCTGCACTTCCTGGGCCGTAGCGACCATCAGGTGAAGGTGCGCGGCATCCGGATCGAACTGCACGAAGTGGAGGCGGAGATCGCCGCACACCCCGGGGTCCGCGAATGCCTGGTCGTGCCGTGGGGCGACGGCAGCGAACGCAGCCTCGCCGGTTACATCGTGCCGCGTGCGGACGACCTGGACGTGGCCGAGTTGCGTGCCTTCCTTTCCGCGCGGATGCCCGGCTACATGGTGCCGACCTCGATCTCGCTGCTCTCCGCGTTCCCGCTCGGACACACCGGCAAGATCGACCGCAAGGCGTTGCCCGCGCCCCGGCGCAGCATCGACGAGCGGTTGACCGCCGGCGTGGCGCCGCGCACCGACACCGAGCGCGGCGTCGCGCAGATCTGGCAGGAGGTGTTGCGCGTACCGAGCGTCGGCGTGCTCGACGACTTCTTCGCCGTGGGCGGCAACTCGCTGCTCGCCACCCGGGTGATCGCCGCCGTGCGCAGCAGGTTCGGGGTCCGTCTGCCGCTGCGCACCTGGCTGGAGTCCAGCGCCGTCGCGGACCTGGCCGCCGCCATCGACCGGTATCGCGAGGGCGAGGAGAGCGTCGCCGCGCTGGTCGCCGAGGTCGCGGACCTGGCCGAGGACGAGGTGCCGGAGCCGGGCCGGTGAGCGCGGACACCGGCGCGGATCTGCGCGCGCGCATGGCGGCGCTGTCGCCGGCCAAGCGCGAACTGCTGACCGCGCGCCTGGCCGAACGCGGGCTCCTGCACCACCTGGACGGCGGCCCCGAGCGGGTCGAGGCGGAGCCGGATCCGGTCACCGCGAAGCAGGAGTCGTTGTGGCGGGCCCATCGGGACGGCGACGACGGCGCCTTTCATCACGTCGGCCTGGTGTGCGGCTTCGCGCCGGAACGCGACCCCGAGGACGTGGCCCGGGCCGTACGTCGGGCGATCGAGTCGCACGAGGCGCTGCGCGGCTCCTACGTCCCGGACGGGCTCGGCGGTGTGCGGGTGCGCATCCACGAGGCCGACGACGTACCGGTGGAGCGGGTCGTCGCGGCGTCGCCGGATCCGGCGCACGCCTTCCGCGCGGCCGGGCAACTGGCCGTGGCGGACGGGCGATCGCCGTTTCGGCTGGATCGACCGCCGGTGCGTTTGCGGGTGCTGGACGCGCGGCCGGCGGCGGTGTTGCTGACGGTGGTGGCACACGACATCGCGTGTGATCGGTACGGGCTGCGCACGGTGTTGTTGCCAAAGTTGTGCGGGGTGCCGGTGCCCGGCCGGTTGCGGCCGCGCGACGTGGCCCACTGGCAACGACGCAGTCTGGTCTCGGGGGTGATCCGCGAGCAACTCGACCGAAGTACCGCCCGCTTGGCCGGGACGGCGCCGCTCGACCTGCCCGACTCCGGGGACCGGGAGGGCGCGCAGATCCCGGTGCGGATCGACGGTGCGTCGGGCCGCGGGCTGGACCACCTGGCGCGATCGACCGGATCGAGCCTGTTCGCCGTGCTGTTGGCGGCCTGGGGCTCGGTGGTGGCCGAGTGGCACGACCGCCCGGAGGTCCTGGTGGGGTGTTGCACCTCGGGTCGCCAGCGACCGGAACTGGGCGGTGTGCTCGCCGATTTGGCCAATACGCTCGTGGTCCGGGTGCCGGGTGGGCCGCAGGCGGGAGGCGCCGCGTCGATCCACCGGACCCGGGACGAGCTGACCGCGGCGCTGGGCGACGGCGACGCGCCCTTCGAGCGCGTCTTCGCCGCCCTGACCGGCGCCGAGGCGGTCCTGGACCAGGACATCCGGGTGCGGCTGACCCTGGACGAGGAGGACGGGACGGCGTCCCTGCCCGGCTGCCTCGGCGTAGAGGACGTGGACTTCGGCTTTGCGAAGACCTCTTTGAGCCTGGAGTTGGCCATCCGGCCGAATCGGGGGCCGGCGGGCGTCGTGGCCTATCGACCGGCGGACGTGCCCCGCGCGGCCGCGGCGGAGTTGACCGGGATGTTGCACGCGCGACTGGCTGCGCTGTCCCGGCTCACCGGTTGAGCCGCCGAGCGGGTGCACGTCCTGATGCGCGTCGAGCGGGAGCACGTCCCGATCCGCGGTGTACGGACGGGTGGGTCTTCGGTGCCCGATGCGCGGTGCGGGGTCGGGCGTCAGTGCCCGCCGGCGCTCGACCAGACGAGGTCGCCTTCCCGCGGGTCGTGGATGTCGAGGAGATATCCGCGACCCCAGGCGGTACGGATGGACAGGTGCAGGGAGCCGATGCGTCGACGCAGCCGCAGGATGCGCAGGTCCAGCGCGTTGCGCCGCTGGGCACAGTCGCCCGGCCACACCCGGCGGACCAGGCTTTCCCGGGACACGACCTCCTGGAACGACTCCACCAGGACCCGCATCAGATCCGCCTCGGCCGGTGACAACGACAGTCGGCGTCCGCCGAACCGCAGCACACCCTCACGATCGACGCACGGTAGAGCGCCCGCCTGAGCCCTGGCCGCGAGGGCGGCACGGCGGGCTCCGAAGTCCTCCCGGCTGATCGGCGGCCTGACCCAGTCCTCCAGGACGTTCAGCCCCGTGGGCACCGACACCCCATGGCCCTCCAGGACCAGCAGGCAGGGCATCCCCCTCGATCTGCACACTGCGCGCTTTTCCGCCTCGGATGGCCATCGTAAAACCTTGACTTCCACATGATCACCATTTCGGAATGCTCATGGAAATTACAGGCTCACGCACGGTGAAGTCGGCCCGGCACGTCATTCGCCCACGACTGTCGGCGAACCTTCGTGTATCGATGCACCCGAACTCGGGCACATGTGTATATCGGGCCGGGATTCGTAATCCACGAATACGCCCACCCGCCGTGCGCCGTCCCTCGCCACGCAAACCCGGTATTTGTTGTTTGTCTGCGATGCCGTGTCGCTCCGCGCCCATGCCCGGCGATGCGCCGCATCCACCGGGCGGCGACCCCATCCCCGTGACAGGCGGGCAAGACGCACCCGCAACAGGGTCCCCACACGGCCGACTCGCAGACTTACCGGCCCGATTCGACGCCGAGACCAACCGTTTTTCCTCGGCTCCGAGACACGAACGCAAACCGGATCCACCGCCGCGCCGTTCACGTCGTACCGTCGACGCCGCGATACCCGTCGACTGTGACACAATCTGTCCCGCTGCCATGATGCTAAACACATTTCGTTCGACGCAACCCTCACCGAGCGCCCGTGGCGGCATTTCCCGAGTGGAATAGCACGGCCGATCACACCGTGTCCGCCGACGCCTCACCGAGCGAAATCCCCGGGTCGACAAACAAGCGGTGGGGGCATCGGGTCGAGCCCTCGTCGCCCCGCAAACACGGACCCGCGTCGGTCCGGCCGGGGACGGCTCGCCGAACCAGCGGAGCAGGGGCCGGTGATCTCGGCGGGCGTGCCGGGAAGTCGAATCCGGCGAGCTTGCGCACCGTGCCGCGTCCGCCGTCGCAACCGGCCAGCCGGGCCGGCGCGGATCGAGGCGCCGCCGCCCGTGTGCACCGTGACCCCGTGCTCCTCGGCACTGAAGCCGGTGAGTTCGCTACCTCGGCGCACTTCGACGCCGAGCCGCATCGCCCGTTCCCCGAGCAGGCGTTCCAGCGCCGCCTGCGGCACGGGGCCCCGCCGACCTCACCGCATGTGGTGAGGTCGGCGAGGGGTTGGGTTACGGGGTTGCCGGCTTGCCCTGGCCGTAGAGCCAGGTGGCGAAGAGGGCGTCGAGGTTCTTGCCGGAGATTCGCTTGCTGAGGGCGATGAACTGGGCGCTGTCGCCGTGGCCGTAGCGGTGCTCGCCGGCCCAGGTCCTGAGGATGGTGAAGAAGTCACGGTCGCCGACGGTCTGGCGGAGCTTCTCCAGGACCATGGCGCCGCGCTCGTAGGGCGGCTTGGCGAAGAGGTGGCCGCCGTCGCCGGGGTCGCCGGCGGGGAAGGCCCAC
Organism: Embleya sp. L77; assembly: GCF_055557415.1. NCBI lineage: Bacteria > Bacillati > Actinomycetota > Actinomycetes > Kitasatosporales > Streptomycetaceae > Embleya > Embleya sp. L77. Next base: position 6,078,882 of record NZ_CM145709.1, on the reverse strand, counting down.
AGCGAGTCGGTGGCCGGCAGGGCGTAGTCGGCGGCGAACTGCTGGGCCGTGCTGAGGCCGCCGTGCTCGGCGGTCCAGAGCCACTCGGCGTACGTGGCGAAGCCCTCGTTCAGCCAGATGTCCTGCCACTTGGTCGGCGAGACCGAGTCGCCGAACCACTGGTGCGCCGTTTCGTGGACCAGCGTTTCGATGCTCGGGGCCCGGTCGTAGATCGGCCGGGTCTGCGTCTCCAGCGCGTAGCCGACGTCGGGTGCGTCGTGGACGATGGAGCCGGCCGCCTCGAACGGGTAGCGGCCGAACAGCCCGCTCTCCCACTCGATCACGGCGGGCAGTTGGTCCAGAACGGGCTTGGCCTCCGCGGCCTGGCTCGGCACCACGGCGTTGTAGACGGGCAGGCCGTTCCTGGTCACGTACTGCTCGACCTGGAACTTGCCGATGCTCGCGGTGGCCAGGTAGGCGGCCATCGGCTTGGCCTCGGACCACGAGAAGGTGGTCTTGCCGGCCCGGCTGCGCTGGTCGCACAGTCGACCGTTGGACACCGCGGTCCAGCCGTCGGGAACGGTCACCTTGACGTCGTAGGTGGACTTGTCGCTCGGGTGGCTGTTGCTCGGGAACCAGGTCATCGCACCCTGCGGTTCATTGGCCACGAAGACCGAGCCGTCCGGCTGGATGATCCACCCGTCGGGCGAACCGTCGGGGTCGGTCACATGCTCCGGCACACCCGAGTAGGTGACCACGACGTGGAACCTGCGCCCCTTGTCCAGCGCGTGCGCCGGCGTGACCGTGAGTTCGGCGCCGTCGCGACGGAACGCGGCCCGTCTGCCGTCGATCCGCACGCTCTCCACGGTCAGTCCGGACAGGTCGAGGTTGAACGAACTGAGCTTGCGCGTCGTCGTGACGGCGAGGTCGGCGGTGCCTTCGAGCCGTCTGGTCTCGGGGGTGTAGTCGAGGTCGAGACCGTAGTGGGCAACGTGGTACCCGCCGTTGCCGGACAGCGGGAAGTACGGGTCGCCCGCGCCGGGGGCACCGGGCGTCGCGGCACCTCCCGAGGTGGCGGCGCCGATCAGCAGGGCGGCGAGCGCGGGGGTCGCGACGAGGGCGAGGACGGGGCGAGCGAACTTCGAAGCCAAGGCGTGGGCCTCCTGTGTCGTGGCTGCATTCCGAGGTGGCGGCGGATCCGCCGGCGCACACGATCAACGCGTCGCCGGGTCCGCGCACCGAACCCACGCACTCGGCCACTGACACGGCCGCCACGCGACACGACACACGAATCCGACCCGGCGAGGGGTCGGACAGAGGAAGAACGGACGAACGACGGCGAAGAGACGAGGAATCGGAGGGACGGAGGGACGAAGGGCGAACGGCACAGCGGCGTGTCGGTAACGGGGCACGGACGAAGCGATACAAAGCACGCGAACCCCGACCCGCACGCCGGCAATCACTCTACGGTCGAACTCCTGGACGATGAACCAGCTCCAGGCAATCATCCGGGTGACAGTCGCCCCCGACGCGGCCTCGAACTCGAAGAGCCCGAATCCACCGGGGCACACCGGCGCAGCGCAGCCGTGTTCGCGCCCGTGGCCGTGTTCGCGTCCGCCCCCGTGTCCGCGTCCGTGTCCGTGTTCGCGCGCGAGTACGTGTTCGGGTCCGTGTCCGAAACTGTACGGACCATGTCGTTTCAGACGCTGGTGTGGGTCGTGTTGCCAACGGATCATGAACACGTACTCACTTCCGCTCGGCCGCACCGTCGACCGGGTCCCGGTTCCAGAGAGAGAAACGATGACCGACAACAGCGCCTCGAACCCGCTCGCCGCCGCCGAGACTTCGCCCGCGTCCTCGGCTCGCCCGGTCGCCGTCTATGGGGCCTACGGGCACACGGCGCGCTTCGTGGTCGCGGAGTTGCACCGCAGAGGCCGCCCCGTGGTGCTCGTCGGCCGGGACGGCGGAAAGCTCGACGCCTTCGGTGCCGACTACCCGGACGCGCCGCGGTGGGTCGCCGCCGCCGACGACCCCGAGGCGCTGGACCGTGCGTTCGCCGGCGTCGCGGCGGTCGTGAACTGCGCGGGGCCGTTCCTGGAGACCACGCTCCCGGTGGCCGATGCGGCGATCCGCGCGGGTGCGCACTACCTGGACGTGGCCGCCGAACAGGCCGCCACGGTGGCGCTGTTCGACACCCGGTCCGAGCCGGCCGCGGAGCAGGGGCTCGTGCTCGCGCCGTCAATGGCCTTCTACGGCGGGCTGGGCGACCTGCTGGCCACCGTCGCCATGGGCGATTGGCCGAACGCGGACGAGATCACCCTCGCCTTCGCGCTGGACAGTTGGCTGCCGACCGCGGGCACCCGGCTCACCGGTGAGACCAACGCGGGACAGCACATGGTGTTCACCAAGGGCCGGTTGAGCCCGTTCTCCTACTCGACCGAGGTCTCCGACCGGGAGTTCCCGGCGCCGTTCGGGAAGCAGCAGGTCAACGAATTCTCCTCGGCCGACCAGGTCACCATCCCGCGGCACCTGGACACCCCGGAGGTGCGCGCGGTGATGAACCTCGCGCCGCTGACGGACATCCGCAACCCGGCCACCCCGCCGCCCTCGGCCGCCGACGAGCACGGCCGGTCGGCGCAGACCTACCTGGTCGAGGCGATCGTCCGGCGCGGCGACCGGGAGCGGCGTGCGGTGGTCGCCGGGCGCGACATCTACGCGGTGACCGCGCCGATCGTGGTGGAGGCCGTCGAGCGCATCCTCGCCGGGGCGCACACCGCGACCGGCACGGTCGCGGCCGGCCAGGCCTTCGCCGCCGAGAGCTTCCTGCGCGCGCTCACCCCGGAGCACCTGACCCGCTTCGAGATCTTCACCGAACTCCCGACGGCGGCCTCCGCCCGCTGATCGGATCACGAACCGGACCGCGCGCACACCTCCGGAACCAATCACGAACCGGGCCCCGCGCGGCCGCAAACCGGCCCGCAGCGGGCGATCGGGCCCACCAGGGCCCCGCCGCGCCGAACGTGGCCGGACAAGGCCGGACGGGGACCGAACGGGGGTCGGCCCCCGTCCGGCCAAACCACACGCAACACAGCGACACGGCGACACAGCGACACGGCAACGCGGCACCACAACGACGCAGCACCGCCAACCCGCCGACGCGTCACCGCCACATCACGGCACCGCCGCCGCCTCACCCCGCCTCACCCCGCCCCGCCTCCGACGCAACACCCCCCAACACGACGCACCCCCGGCCGTTTTCCGGAGGTTCATCCATGGGCCACGGGTTCGTCCTGGCGGGCATCGTGCGATCCGGGTTGACTCGGCGTGCCCGCACGATGCGTGCTTCCGCGCGGTTTCGCCGCGTCCGGACGAACAGGAGATGGCGTTGCGACGTATCCTTCCCGCGCTCGGCGTGGCCGGCGTGCTGCTGGCGACCCTGGTCGCGGTACCCGCCGCCGCGGCCCAGGACGACACGTCCCGCGCCTCGTCGCGGCCCTCGGCCCACCCGATCGTGATCGGCCACCGGGGCGCCAGCGGATACCGGCCCGAACACACCCTGGAGAGTTACCGCCTGGCGATCCGGATGGGCGCCGACTACATCGAGCCCGACCTGGTCTCGACCAGGGACGGCGTGCTGGTCGCCCGGCACGAGAACGAGATCTCCGGCACCACGGACATCGCCGCACACCCGGAGTTCGCCGCACGCAAGACCACCAAGACCATCGACGGGGCCCCGGTCACCGGTTGGTTCACCGAGGACCTCACCCTCGCCGAGCTCAAGACGCTGCGGGCCAAGGAGCGGCTGCCCCAGGTGCGGCCCACCAACACCGCGTTCGACGGCAGGTTCGAGGTGCCCACCCTCCAGGAGGTGCTGGACCTGGCCCGGACCGAGGGCCGGCGGCTGAACCGCACGATAGGCGTGTACCCGGAGACCAAGCACCCGACCTACTTCCAGTCGATCGGGCTGCCGCTGGAGGAGCCCTTGGTGCAGACGCTCAAGCACAACCGGCTCTCCGGCCGCAAGGACAAGGTGTTCATCCAGTCCTTCGAGACCACGAACCTGCGCAAGCTGAACCGGATGATCGACGTCAGGCTCGTGCAGCTGCTCGACGCGACCGGCCGACCGTACGACCTCGCGGTGGCGAACGACCCGCGCACGTACCAGGATCTGGTCAAGCCGGAGAACCTGAAGTGGATCGGCACCTACGCGGACGGCATCGGCACCAACAAGAACCTGATCGTCCCGCGTGACGCCACAGGCAGGTTGCTCGCCCCCACCTCGGTGATCCGGGACGCGCATCGCGCCGGACTGGTCGTGCACGCCTGGACGTTCCGCGCGGAGAACCAGTTCCTCCCGCTGGACTTCCGACTCGGCGCCGACCCGAACGCCCGCGGCGACATCACGTCCGAGTACGAACTCTTCTACGGCCTCGGCCTGGACGGCGTCTTCGCCGACCAGCCCGACACCGCCGTCGCCGCCCGCGCCGGCCTGCCGGCGTAGGTTCGGCCGCCACCGACCATCCGCCCGTCGCTCGGTCGGTCCGCCGTACCGCCCGCCTCGAAGGGCCCCGCCTCGCCCACGCGACCCGGGGCCCTTCCGTGTGCGCGCCGAACTCCGTTACCCCGCACGGTATTTCAGTCCGCCGCCGAACCCGTGCGCAGGCCCCGCATCATCACCTCGAACAGCCGGTCGGTCTGACCCGCGTCCCCCGGCGCCTGCCCTGGTCCTGGGCGGCGTTATGGTCGCCGTCGGCATCCTGAGGCTGACCCGCATCGACGACACCGCCGGCTACGCGGGCGCGGTGCTCGGGCCGATGATCCTGTTCGGCATCGGTTCGGACCTGAGCTTCATGCCGCGGACCCGGCAACACAGCGCCCCGCCACGCCACCCGACTCCGGTCCGGATCGCCCCGGCGCGGCACCGCCGGGGTGACCCGCCGTCCGCACGCGAACGGCGTGGCGCGGCGGCCCCGGAGCAGGTCGGCTCGCCGAGTGCCCGTCCCGGGGACGCGACGCGCAGGGATCCGCCGCAAGATATCTTGATGTCGAGCAATGTTGCGGACATGGAGCGGAGCATCCTGTGACTGACCCGACCATCATCTATACGCACACCGACGAGGCCCCGGCCCTGGCGACGTATTCGTTCCTGCCCGTGGTCCAGGCGTACGCGGCGACGGCCGGGGTCAAGGTGGAGACCCGTGACATCTCCCTGGCCGGGCGGATCATCGCGCACTTCCCGGAGCACCTGAAGGCGGACCAGCGCATCGAGGACGCGCTCGCCGAGCTCGGCGAGCTGACCAAGACGCCCGAGGCCAACATCATCAAGCTGCCGAACATCTCGGCCTCGATCCCGCAGCTCAAGGCGGCCATCGCCGAGCTCCAGGAGCAGGGCTACGCGCTGCCGGACTACCCGGACGACCCGAAGACCGACGAGGACAAGGACATCCGGGCCCGCTACGGCAAGACGCTGGGCAGCGCGGTCAACCCGGTCCTGCGCGAGGGCAACTCGGACCGCCGCGCCCCCGCGTCGGTCAAGAACTACGTCCGGGCCCACCCGCACCGCATGGGTGCCTGGACCCCCGACTCGAAGACCAACGTCGCGCACATGACCGCCGACGACTTCCGCTCGACCGAGAAGTCCGCGGTGATCGCCGAGCCGGGTTCGCTGCGCATCGAGCTGGTGGGCGACGACGGCAGCACCACCGTGCTGCGCGAGTCGGTACCCGTGCTCGCGGGCGAGGTCGTGGACGCCTCGGTGATGCGCGCGGCGCCGCTGCGCGAGTTCCTCGCCGCGCAGGTGGCCCGGGCCAAGGCCGAGGGCGTGCTGCTGTCGCTGCACCTGAAGGCCACCATGATGAAGGTCTCCGACCCGATCATCTTCGGCCACGCGGTCCGCGCCTTCTTCCCGCAGACGTTCGCAGAGCACGGCGAGGCGCTCGCGGCGGCGGGCCTGAGCCCCAACGACGGTCTCGGCGGGATCCTCAAGGGCCTGGAGTCGCTGCCCGAGGGCGCCAAGATCAAGGAGTCCTTCGACGCCGAGCTGGCCGCCGGGCCGGCCCTGGCGATGGTCGACTCCGACCGGGGCATCACCAACCTGCACGTGCCCAGCGACGTCATCGTGGACGCCTCGATGCCGGCCATGATCCGTACCTCCGGCCACATGTGGGGCCCGGACGGCAATGAGGCCGACACCCTGGCCGTGCTGCCGGACAGCAGCTACGCCGGCGTCTACCAGGTCGTCATCGACGACTGCCGGGCCAACGGCGCGTACGACCCGGCCACGATGGGCTCCGTGCCCAACGTCGGTCTGATGGCGCAGAAGGCCGAGGAGTACGGCAGCCACGACAAGACCTTCGAGATCGCGACCACCGGCACCGTGCGGGTCGTCGACGGCGCGGGCACCGTGGTCCTGGAGCAGGTCGTCGGCGCGGGTGACATCTTCCGGATGTGCCAGACCAAGGACCTGCCGATCAGGGACTGGGTCAAGCTGGCCGTCTCGCGCGCCCGCGCGACCGGCAGCCCGGCGGTGTTCTGGCTGGACGAGGGCCGCGCGCACGACGCGAACCTGATCGCGAAGGTCAAGCAGTACCTGCCCGAGCACGACACCGAGGGCCTGACCATCGAGATCATGTCGCCGGTCGAGGCGACCGCGTTCTCGCTCAAGCGCATCCGTCGCGGCGAGGACACCATCTCGGTCACCGGCAACGTGCTGCGCGACTACCTCACCGACCTGTTCCCGATCCTGGAGCTGGGCACGAGCGCGAAGATGCTCTCGGTCGTCCCGCTGATGGACGGCGGCGGCCTGTTCGAGACCGGCGCCGGCGGCTCGGCGCCCAAGCACGTGCAGCAGCTGGTCAAGGAGAACTACCTGCGCTGGGACAGCCTGGGCGAGTTCCTCGCCCTCGCGGTCAGCTTCGAGCACCTCGCGCAGTCCGTGGGCAACGCCCGCGCCCAGGTGCTGGCCGACACGCTCGACCGCGCCACCGGCACCTTCCTGGACAACGACAAGTCGCCCAGCCGTCGGCTCGGTGGCATCGACAACCGGGGCAGCCACTTCTACCTGGCGCTGTACTGGGCCCAGGAGTTGGCAGCGCAGACCAAGGACGCCGCGCTCGCCGAGGCGTTCGCGGGTCTGGCCCGGACGTTGTCCGAGCAGGAGGAGACGATCGTCGCCGAACTGATCGCGGTACAGGGCTCGCCTGCCGACATCGGCGGCTACTACCGTCCCGACCCGGCCAAGGCGTCGGCCGTGATGCGCCCGTCGGCCACCTTCAACGAGGCGCTGGCCTCGCTGGGCTGACCCCTTCGAACCGCCCCGGCCGACAGCACATCCGGCCGGGGCGGTTCGGTGTTTTGCGGCCGGTGTGATGACCGGGCAAACCGGGCGAACCGGTGCGACGGGTGGGACCGGTGCGACTTCGGCGCGGCGGGCCCGGTGCTCGGCCGACCGTGATCGGCCGAGTGTGATCGGCCGAGTGTGATCGGCCGAGCACGGTCGGCCCGGCGGATGACGGCGTCGAAGCCGTGGCCCCGGGTGCCGAAGGTCGAACGATCGGGCCGACCGGATCGGCGGGGTCGCGGGGAGCCTGAGGATCGGCGCGGTCGCCGGGATCCTGAGGATCGGCGGCCGACCTGGCCGGTCCGTGACCGAGCCGGCCGGTCCGCGGCCGATCGGCAGCCGGTCAACGGCCGGTCAGCGGCCAGGAGTCGACGTCGCGGTAGTGGATCGGGCCCGGGCCGCGGCCGAAGTTGCTGCCGACCAGGTGCAGTCGCCGGGCCGACCAGCGGCGGCCGACGAAACCGGCCAGTTCGCGGGCGGCGGCCGCGATGCCGTCGGGGTTGTCCCGGCGGGCCCGGGCCAGCGTCAGGTGTGCCCGCAGCGGTCGGTCCGCCAACGCGACGCCGCCCGCCCGGATCACGCCGCGAACCGCGTCGGCCAGGGTGTGCAGCGCGTCCCGTTCGCCGTACACGCCACTCCACAACACCCGCTCGTCGAACTGCCCCGCGCCGCGCAGTTCCAGGCCGACCGGCCGGGTCACGGCGGCGACCTCGGCCAGTGGTGCGCGCAGTGTTTCGACCACGTCGACCGGTACCTCGCCGAGGAAGGCCAGCGTGATGTGCCAGTCCTCGATCCGGTTCCAGCGCAGCCGGGGGTGCGCGGCATGGACCGGCCGCAGCGCCCGGGCCAGTTCGTCCTTGGCGTCGTCCGGCGGGGCCAGCGCCACGAACAGTCGTACGGTCCGGGGCGGGGTCGGGGCGTCGTCGTTCACAGGTGATTTCGTACCGCATCACCGCCGCCCGGTGCGCGCCGGCCCACCGGGGCCAGGACGTCGGTCGGACCCGGGCCGCCGCACCAGCCCCCCGACGGGTCGGCCCGCCACCCCCGATCACCGCTCTCGCGCGGCGGCCCGACCCGTCGGCCGACCCCACTGTGCGGGTTCGACGCGATCGTCGCCGAGCCGATTCGGCTGTCCCGGACGGCGCTCGCCTGTCCCGGCAGGTCACGGCGTCGGCCGGCAGGTGTCCCGATCCGTTCGGGACAGGGGGTTCAGACCAATCACCGACCCACGGGTTCACTCCGGCCGGGTGCCAACATGCCTGCGGACGACGGGATTTCCGTCCGGTTTGCTCCTTTTCTGGGACTCCCCGACTCGGCGAACTGCCGGCACGATGGGTGCCGCATTCGCTACCGCGCGTACTCTTCCACGTGAACGAACGGGGTCTCTGTGACACGGCGTGACGACACGGCTCCCCGGCCGGACAGCGCAACCACCGCCGCGGAGTACGTGGCCGCGTTACGTGAGTTACGCGAGTGGTCGGCGCTGACATACCGTCAACTGGCGGCCAAGGCCGAGGCGTCCGGGCACGTGCTGCCCGCCAGCACGGTCGCCGCCGCACTCGGTCGCGGCACCCTCCCCCGGGCCGATCTGGTCGAGGCTTTGGTGTTCGCCTGCGGTCTGGACGCGGACGCCGCCGCCCACTGGCTGACGGTCCGCGAGGACCTCGCGGCGGGCCGGGTGAGCGAACAGCCCGCGACGCCCCCGCCCGCCGAGGTGCCGGACGCCGCACCACCCCTGCCAATCCGGCGCCGCCGCCGGCGGCTGATTCCGATCGCCATCGGCGTGGCCGGCCTCCTGATCGCGATCGGCGTGATCGGCGCCGTCCGATACGGCACCGGCGACGGAGACGGGAACGGGGACGGTAACGCAAGTGCCGCCTTCCCCAAACGGCTCAGCAACGGCTTCTACCTGATCAAGCCCACCCACATCGCCGACGGGTCGTTGTGCCTGGGCGAGGGCAGGGAACGCAACGGCCGTACCGACCGCCCGATCGCCGTCCAGCGCCCGTGCGACGGCGTGGTCCCGGACACCTACCTGGTCGCCGTGGCGCCGGACGTCTACCTGATCAAGTGGCGCAACCCGGTGGACGGCGTCGGCTGCCTGCGGGTGGACGACGCGATCACGGCGCCCGGCGCACTGCTCGGCCCCGAGGATTGCGCCGGCTCCGCCCACGAGCGTTTCCTGATCGAACCGGTCGACCCGGGCGTCTTCCGGCTCCGCCCGGTCCACAGCGGCCTGTGCATCGGCATCCTCGGCGGCCCCCACGAAACCACGGTCAAGGCCGAGGCGGCCCAGGCCCTCTGCTCGGGCACCGCCGACCAACGCTTCCGACTGGAGCCCGTGAAGGGCAAGGAGCCCCTGCCCCCCGGCCAGTGAAATCCGCAATCCGTACACCGACGTCCCCGGCGGACCCACCAGAGGACCGGGGCCGGGGCCGGGGCCGGGGCGGGGCGAGGCCGGGCCGGGCCGGGCCGGGGCGAGGCGAGGCCGGGCCGGGCCGGGCCGAGGCCGGGGCAGCACAGGCCGTCAGCAACAGCTCGACCCCGTGGGGCGGCGACATCATCCGGGTCTCCGGCGCGCTCATCCGGGTCTCCCGCGCGCTCTGCGCCAGGATCATCCGGCGCAGCGGCGCCGCCCCCCTGCGCGGGCGCGAACGTACCGCGCGTCTATCTACTCCTTCGCCACCGTTCCGCTCGACCAACACCGGCCGGCGTGTCCGACCGGCCCGCCGATCCCTGACGGCGCCGCGGGCTCAGCCCCGGAGGTTCGGGTGGTCGATGCCCTCGAACGGCTTGATCCGGACCACCGGTTCCTGGCCGCCGCGTCGCGGGACGGTCTGTACGGTGCCCCAGGGGCGGTCCGGGAGGGTCACGGTGAACGAGTAGCTGTTCGCGCAGCCGGTGCAGTCGTACCGGTCCTGCCAGACCTCGACGTCGGTGTCGCTGCCGGGGATTCGGGCGGCGTGCCGGTAGGTCGCGTGGCAACGGGTGCAGCGCTCGCCGGGAGCGCAGGTGCCGCCGCACGGGCAGGGCAGGTCGAAGCTCTCGGCGGGCTCCCAGTAGCGGGTGGCCAGCGCTGCGGCGGTCCGGGTGTCGGGGGCCTTGGACCCGCGCGGGACGGTCATCCGGCGGGCGGCGACGACGTACGACTCGCCGGAGGCGGCCATCCGGCCTCGGATCACGCCCTTGCGGACTCGGTTGGTGGTCATGCTTCCTCCGGCGATTGCCCACGGGGCGGGGTGTCGAGTACGGCCGGCGGCGCGGACGGGACCTCGGGGTGTCGGCCCCGCGTGGGCGGGCCGCCGTACCTCACGATATCCGCCATCCGGGGGTGGACCCGAATCAGCCCGGCCGCACCGCCCGCGGACCGGTCACCTCGGCGCCGAACGCGCGCACCCGGTCACGCAGGCCGCGGTCGGCGGTCACCACGAGACAGCGACGCGCGGGCGCACTCGCGTGCTCGGCCGCGACCAACTCGACCATCCGGTCGTCGCCACTGCCCGAGGCGCGTACGACCCGCACACCCGGCACCTCGGCAACCCCGCCGGCCGCACCCTCGACCACCAGCACGACATCCAACGGCCCACTCCGCGCCCACTCCGGCACACTCGCCCCGCCCGGCAGCCCACCCGAAGCCATCCCCACCAACCCGTCCCGCAACCGCTCGGTGGCCCCCCGACGATCCTTCCACCACCCATCGGGCACCGACCCGACCACATTCGCCGCATCCACCACCACAAGCGGCACCAATTCCCCAACCATCCCCCCATCCTCCCGCCCCACCAACACAAACCCCCACGGGACAGACCGACACCCAAGACCAAGCAACACACGAGCCCCACCCAACGACCACCCCAACACCAAACGCACCGCCACAACCCGGTGCCTTGGCCAGGCCGGCCACGGCACGGGGCGGGCGCGAGGGACAGGCGCGAGGCGGAGCGCGGGGCGGGGCGGAGCGCGGCCGGGCCGGCGAGGGGCGGAGCGAGGCAGAGCGGGCGCGGGACGGAGCACGAGGCGGAGCGGGCGCAGAGCGGGCGCGGGGCGGGGCGGAGCCGGCGAGAGGCGGAGCGGACGCGGGACGGGGCACGAGGCGGAGCCAGCGCGGAGCGAGCGCGGAGCGGAGCGCGGGGCGGGTGGGACGCAGCAGCAGACGCGTGCGGATGCGAGATCAGCGACGAACGAAGTGTGGCGACGGGCTCGGGGCACGCGAGCACAGGGACAACACGGCAGCGCATGGCAACGCCATGGTGTACCGGTGTCGCATCGGCACGTCTCGGCTTGGCGGCCCGGAAGCCCGGTCGGCGACCCACGAAGTACACAAGCCGCGATGCCCGTGAGCATCGGACACACCCTCGACTCGTGCCATGCCGCCCGACCAGCAAATCACCCAGCCCGCCCAAACCCTCCAGCCCGCCCGGCACTTGAGGACAACGCACCCGCCGCCCCCGCGAACCCACCGGTGCCGCACGACCGACCGGCCCGCCCAAACCCTCCAGCCGCCCGGCACTTGAGGACAACGTACCGACCGGCCCGGCGGCCCCACCGGTGCCGCACGACCAACCCCGGGCGGGCGCCCCCAGCCCGTCCGGCGCTTGAGGACAACCCACCAACCGGCCGGCAACTCCCCCGGGTCTGCACGACCAACCCGAGCCGCCCAACCCCCCAGCCCGTCCGGCGCTTGAGGACAACGCACCGACCGGCCCGGCGAAACCACCGGCGCCACGCCAGCAACCCGGGGGCTGCCCAACCCCGAGCCCGTCCGGCGCTTGAGGACAACGTACCGACCGGCCAGGCGGCCCCACCGGTGCCGAACGACCAACCCCGGGCGCCCAACCCCCCAGCCCGTCCGGCGCTTGAGGACCCACCAAGCGACCCCACGAACCCACCGGGTCCGCACGACCAACTCAGCCCGTCCGGCGCTTGAGGACAAAGCCGACGCCGGGCCTCGACGCGCCCGACGGCCCGCCCGATGACCCCCGCGGCCCAGCCATGGAACGGCACCCGGCCACCGCGGGGGGCGATGGCCGGGTGCCGGATCAGGTGACGGAACGACGCACAGGGGAGCCCGGATCATCCGGGTGCGCGCCGCCCGTTCGGATTCGGATCAGGAGGCTGCGGAAGCGGCAAGCGCCGCGAGGCCGTTGCGCCACAGCTGGTTGACCCGCGCGCGTTCGGTCGCGTTCGGGTTCGGGTTGGTGCAGGACGGGCCGGGGCCGCCGCCGGACATCAGTTCGCTGCACGGACCCGAGTAGTGGTCCGGCAGACCGAGCACGTGTCCGGTCTCGTGGGCGGTGACCCGGGTCGAGTTGTACTGCTGGTTCTGCCGGTAGTCGAGGAAGATGTAGCCACTGCCGTGGCCGTTCGTGCTCGCGTACGAACCGCGCGAGTCGTTGCCCTCGTAGTACCGGAAGTCCGGGTTGCTGCCTTCCTGGAGGCGAACGTTGGTGACCGAGCTGTTCCAGATCTGCGCGGAACGGGCGATCTGGGTGCGGAAGGTGGGTGCGCTGGCCGCGCTGTAGGTGACGGTGACCACCGCCGCCGAGTTGCCCGTCGCGGCACGCTTGCCCGCCACCGACTTCAGCACGGCGTCGAAGAACGCCTGGTTCTGTGCCTGGTCTTCCTGGCCGGAGTACTGCGCGGAGGCGCGGAGGGGGGCCGCCACTCCGTCGTCGCCGGCCGCCGCCGAGGGCGCGGCGACCAGCCCGGCCGCGAGGCCGAGGCCGAGTATTGCGGTGATCACGGTCTTACGGGGATTCCGGGGACGCACTGGGGACATGGGGGGCTCCTTGGGGTGCCGAAGACCTGTTCGGTGCGCAACGAGTCTCACGGGAGCCCGGTCCGGCCCGGATGATGACAATCGGCGATAGCGCCGTCGTATCACCGCTCGTTCCCGGACCGTCACCGCACATTCACGCATCGTGTTACGGAAGATTCACGCCCCGCCCCCGGATCCCGCGCCCGCCGGTGTCTGGTACGACCGCGATAGTGCGTCCTATCCTCCGCATCATGGAGCTAGAGGTGAGGCACCTCCGCGCACTGTGTGCCATCGGCGACACCGGCAGCCTGCACGCTGCGGCCCGGTTGCTCGGCATGACCCAGCCGTCCTTGACCGCGCAGCTCAGAAGAATCGAAAACGCCCTGGGCGCGCCCCTGTTCGTCCGCGACCGGAACGGCAGCCGACCCACTCCCCTCGGCCTCACGATGCTGCATCGGGCCCGACCCATCATGGCCGAGATGAGTGCGCTGGTCATCGACACCCAGGCCGAGGCGATCCGAACCGCCGGGCCACACCTGCGCATCGGCGGGACCGCGAACCGGGTGATCGCCGACTGGCTGCGCCGACTACGGCTGCGACTGCCCACCACCGACACGTACTTGCGGGTGGACGTGTCGGCGAGCACGCTGCTCGGGATGGTCGCCGCCGGCCAGCTCGACGTCGCGTTCGTGCACGAGGTCGAGGGCTTCCCGCTGCGTGTGCCGGAGGGAGTCCGGCGTCGCGTACTCGTCGAACGGGAGCCGCAGTTCATCGCGATGTCGCCGGATCATCCCACCGCAGCCGAATCCGAGATCAAGCTCGCCGACCTGGCCGACGACCAGTGGATGGTCGACCCGAGCGTGGACGGCGAGTGGGAGGGGCTGCGCGAGGTGTTGTCCGACGCCGGCATCAACCCCCGGATCCTGCACGGTGATTACCTCACCGCCGCGTCCCTGGTCGCGATCGGCGAGGTGGTCACGCCGTGCCAACCCACCTCGCGCCCGCGACCGGACATGGCGGTTCGGCCGCTGGCCGGCGATCCGCTCGCGGTCCGGTTGTTCCTGGCCTTTCGCACCGACAACGGTCCCGCCCCGGCCCTGATCGACACCGTCTACCACGAGTTGGAGGCCGCCTACCGCGAGGCAGCCTGGCTCGCGGTGGCCTACCGCCAGCGGCTGCTCCGCGAAGACAGCCCGATCCTGCGATACGACAGCCAAACCCGCAGCCGACCGTGAACCACGGGCCCACCCGCCCCTCGCGCTGACCCACCGCCGACTACCGCCGCGCGAGACCAGTCCAATCCAACGACACGACAGCCCAACCCGCAGCCGACCGTGAACCATGCGGCAGCCGGGCCCGCCGACCCGCCCCTCGCGCTGGCCGACCGCCGGTGACCGCCGCGCGAGACCAGTCCAATCCAACGACACGACAGCCCAACCCGCAGCCGACCGTGAACCATGCGGCAGCCGGGCCCGCCGACCCACCCCTCGCGCTGGCCGACCGCCGGCGACTGCCGCGCGAGACCAGTCCAATCCAACGACACGACAGCCAAACCCGCAGCCGACCGTGAACCATGCGGCAGCCGGGCCCGCCGACCCACCCCTCGCGCTGGCCGACCGCCGGCGACTGCCGCGCGAGACCAGTCCAATCCAACGACACGACAGCCCAACCCGCAGCCGACCGTGAACCATGCGGCAGCCGGGCCCGCCGACCCACCCCTCGCGCTGGCCGACCGCCGGCGACTGCCGCGCGAGACCAGTCCAATCCAACGACACGACAGCCCAACCCGCAGCCGACCGTGAACCATGCGGCAGCCGGGCCCGCCGACCCACCCCTCGCGCTGGCCGACCGCCGGCGACTGCCGCGCGAGACCAGTCCAATCCAACGACACGACAGCCCAACCCGCAGCCGACCGTGAACCATGCGGCAGCCGGGCCCGCCGACCCACCCCTCGCGCTGGCCGACCGCCGGCGACTGCCGCGCGAGGACAGTCCGATCCAGCGACACGACAGCCAAACCCGCAGGCGACCTTCGTGAACCACGCGGCCGCCGGGCCCGCCCGACCCGCCCGGCCCCGCGCCAGCTCCGACGCGGGCGGTCGGACCGGTACCGATCCGGCTTCGTCAAGGCGTGGGTGAAATGATGGCCCGATCCGCCGGTTCGACCACACTGTGAGCCGGATCGACCGGACTGTGAACAGTGTTGAACAGTGAGGACCCCCATGACGACCCCCGACGCCGGAAACCCCGCCCCGGTCCCGGCCTCCGTGCGCGCCGCCGCCGGAGCCACCCTCGCGCGCGAGGCCGCGCGCTTCGCCGGACTCGGCTGGATGCGCGGCACCTCCGGAAACCTGTCCGTGGTGCTCTCCCGGGAGCCGCTGCGGCTCGCGGTCACCGCCTCGGGGCTGGACAAGGGCGAGTTGGCGGCGGACGACCTGGTCGTGGTGGACGCATCCGGCGAGCCGGTCCCCGAGGAGGCCGGCACGCCGCCGCGCCGGCCGTCCGCCGAGGCCGGCCTGCACGCGCGGGTGGTGGCGCTGACCGGCGCCGGCGCGGTCTTCCACGTACACACCGTCTCGGCGGTGCGCGCGGGTCGGCGCTGGCCGGCCGGGATCGAATTGCGCGACCTGGAGATGCTCAAGGGCATCGGCCGCTCCGCGCACGACGAAACGGTCACCATCCCGGTGATCGCCAACAGCCAGGACATGACCGAACTCGGCGACCGACTCGAGGCCGCGCTGGTCCCCGGGGTACCGGCCGTCGTGGTCGCCTCGCACGGGATGTACGTGTGGGGCGAGGACCCGATCCGAGCCCGCCACCACGTCGAGGTCGTCGAATGGCTCCTCGAATACCGCATCGCCGAAGGCTGAGCCCAACCGCAATCAAGCCCGGCCCCGCGGCCGAGTACAGGGGGCACACCGGGGACACGGCGAGGCCGCATCCCCGGTCCCGCGGCCCGGGGCGAAGGCCCCCACGCACATAAGAGCAGTGCTCTCACATCGGAGCACTGCTCACCTGACGCAGGTGAACACTGCTCACCCGAACCCACCAGAGCACCGCTCTCACGCGAGAGCAGCGCCCTCCAAGACAAAGCGCGTCAGAGCAGTGCTCTCGCGCCAGAGCGCTGCTCTCGCCGGCGCGCCGGAGCCCTGCTCTCGCGGACCTACTAGACGAGTTATTCCGATGTGGTCAGTGGTCGTAGGCCGATCAAAGAACGCGGACGGCGACGTCCTCGAAGGTCCGGCTGGGCCGTGCTGCTCCAAGTCGAGCCGGCCTTTTAGCGTGTCGTTCACCGACTCGATCAGGCCGCGGTCGTTCACCGTCGCAGCCGGCCCTTCATGGGGGATCGGCGGGGACCGGCTCTCGTGCGCTCACCAGCTCGGCGACGCAGATGCGCATGTGATCAGAGAGCGTGGTGGGGCTGTTGGTGCCTTCGGACCAGACCGACCGCGTCTGCTCCACGAGCCAGCTTGTCGGGGACGTGCGGAACGCGAGACGGCCGTACTTCTCGCGGTCATCAGCCCCGCCCGGCACATAGGTCCGGCTCATCTCCTCAGCCCAGGCGAGGGCTGCTTCCCTCCGAAGCCCACCGGAGCACTGCTCTCGCGGACACATCGGAGCACCGCCCACCCGAGCCCACCAGAGCACCGCTCTCGCAAGCGAGGACAGCAGAGCACTGCTCTCGCACCGGAGCGCCGCTCGCCCCGACACGCCAGGAGCACCGCCCTCCCAAGCAAGCGCGCCAGAGCACTGCTCTCGCACCAGAGCAGCGCTCTCCCAGCAAGCGCGCGAGAGCACTGCTCTCGCACCAGAGTGCCGCTCTCCCAGGCAAGAGCGTCAGAGCAGTGCTCTCGCATCAAGGCAGCGCTCTCTCACCGGAGCAGCGCCCTCGCGGGCACACCGGCCCGGAGCACTGCACTCGCGGATCTACCAGGCCGCCACTCTCCCAAGCGAGCGCGCCAGAGCAGTGCTCTCGACTGGAGCCGCGCTCTCCCTGACCCGCAAGAGCACTGCTCTTGCACCGGAGCGCCGCTCTCTCCCCCGGCACCAGCCCGCGTACTACCCACCCCGGCCACCAGAGCACCACTCTCCCAAACGAGCGCACGAGAGCAGCGCTCTCGTACCGGAGCACTGCTCTCTCAACCGGCGTACCAGAGCACCGCTCTCACACCAGAGCACCGCTCCCGCATCGGAGAACCGCCCGCACCAGAGAACCGCGGGCACCAGAGCACCGCTCCCGCACCGGAGAACCGCTCACTCCAGAGCACCGCTCTCGCACCGGAGCATTGCTCCCGCGCCAGAGCACCGCTCGCACCAGAGCACCGCTCTCCCCATCGCCCGAATCAGTACTCCCGCACACCCGTCTCGTTGACGATCGCGCTGATCAGCCGAGCCGGAGTGACGTCGAAGGCCGGGTTGAAGGCGCGTGACTCGGCCGGGGCGACCCGGACGCCGGCCACCTCCAGCACCTCCGACTCCGGCCGCTCCTCGATGGTGATCTCGTCGCCGTGCGCCGTCGCATCGTCGAACGTGGTCAGCGGCGCCGCGACCACGAACGGGATGCCCGCGTCGGCGCAGGCCAGCGCGACGCCGACCGAGCCGATCTTGTTCGCGGTGTCACCGTTGGCGGCGATCCGGTCCGCGCCGATCACCGCGACGTCCACCAGCCCGCGCAGGATCGTGCTCGCCGCGGCGCCGTCCGGCTGGACCAGGTGCGCGATGCCCTCCTGGGCCAACTCCCAGGCGGTCAGCCGCGATCCCTGGAGCAGCGGGCGCGTCTCGTCCACGTAGACGACCTCCAGCACGCCGCGCGCGTGCAGTTCGCGGACGATGCCGAGCGCGGTCCCCCAGCCGGCGGTGGCCAGCGAGCCGGTGTTGCAGTGGGTCAGCACGCGCAGCGGGCGGCGCTCGACCCGGGACAGGATCCAGTCCGCGCCGTGCCGGCCGATCGCGTGGTTGGCCTCGACGTCCTCGCGGACCACCGCCTCGGCCTCGGCGAGCACCGCCTCCACGCCCTTGGCGGCGAACGGCAACACCCGGTCCACGCCGCCGGCCAGGTTGACCGCGGTGGGTCGGGCGTCCCGGATCCGGGCGATCTCCCCCGCCAGCCGGCCCGCGTCCCAGCCCTCGCGTGCGCCCTGGCGCATGGCCACCGCGACACCGAACGCGCCGGCCGCCCCCAGGGCCGGTGCGCCGCGCACCGCAAGTCGGCGGATCGCGTCGATCAGCGCGTCCACGTCGGTGATGTCGAGGTACACGACCCGCTGCGGCAGCGCGGTCTGGTCGAGCAGGCGCAGGCCGGTGCCGTGCCAGGCGAGCGAGCGTATCTCGGAGGCCATCGGGGGTCCTTTCCGGGCGGATGAGCGAGCGCCGGGCGGGCGCGGCGGACGCGGTGGCCGCGAACGTGTGCGAAGTCACCGACCCGGCGGCGGACCGCGGGTGGGAGCGAGCGCACGCGGTGGCGCACTACGGATGCTACGTCGCACCCAAACGCGCTCCCGACCCGCGCCCGGCATCCGGGACGGGTGCGTATCGTCGCGGTAACCCATTGTTCACATCGTGGACAATGAGTCCACATTGTGAACAAGCGCGAGAAGTGCCTGGTGAGGGTGCTAACCTCCCCCGAAACCAGTCGGATGTGATCATCACATCAAGTCTCGGACTGGTGCGACCGGAAAGGAGCCGGCTGTGGCCGAAACGTGGCGTTGCGACGCCGTACGTATCGAGTGCCGCGGCCGCTCCATGGCGTGTGACCGTCCGCCGCTTCCGCTCGACAGGCGCGACCTCCGCGGCGTCTGTATCGGCCGCGGCCTCCGTAGCCGCCGCACCGGCCGCTGTTGCCGGCGCCCCTGCTGATCGTTCGAGCCTGATCGCCCGCACTCGACCGCACTCGACCGCATCCGATCGATCGCGCCGACCACCGATCACGGCACGCGAACGCACCGCAGCCCCCACAGCAACCGCAGCAAGCGCAGCCAGCACAGTCACTAGCAGCACAGCCCGCGGAACCGAACGCGCCATCGGGCGCCGAGACCGACGGGACCGCGAGGTTCCGCCCCCCGAACCGCCGACTCCGGGCCGCCCCGCCGGGATCGACTCTCCTCCCAAGGACGCTCATGTACCGCATCACCTCCCGTCACCGCCTGGCCGTGGCCGCCGTCGTCGTCGGCACCGCGCTCGCCGCCACGGCGTGCAACGCCTCCGCCGACAAGGACAAGACGCCGGCCGCCGGCGGCACGGGCGGCGGGGACTCCGCCAAGAACGTCGTGCTGGTGACGCCCGAACCGATCGGCGTCAACGACTTCCTCAAGCTCGCCGCCACCGGCGCGCAGAACGCGGCCAAGAAGGCCGGCGGCAGCGCGACCGTGCTGGAGAGCAAGGACACCAGCGCGATCCAGCAGAACGTCGAGGCCGCGGTCCGCCAGAAGCCCGCCGTCGTGGTGGCCGTCGGCTTCGAGTTCGCCGACGTACTCGCCCAGCAGGCCGAGGCCAACCCGAAGCAGCAGTTCCTGTTCGTCGACTCGTGCACGAGCAAGCCGTACCCGAACATCACCTGCGCGACCTTCCGCGAGCACGAGGGCACCTTCCTCGCTGGCGCCGAGGCGGGCCTGCTGACCAAGAGCGGCAAGGTCGGCGCGGTGGTCGCGCTGGACAGCCCGCAGATCCGCCGCTTCTCCGACCCGTTCGGCGCGGGTGCCAAGCAGACCAACCCGGCGAGCGCCTTCACCCAGCTGTTCGTCGGTGGCCAGAAGCCGTTCAACGACCCCGCCCGGGCCAGCGAGCAGACCGCGTCGCTCAAGGCCAAGGACGTCGACCAGATCATGGGCGCCGCCTCCGCCGCGGGCAACCTCGGCGTGTTCAACGCGGCCAAGGCGGCCGGCGTGCAGGCGTACGGCGTCGACGTCAACCAGTGCTCGGCGGCGCCCGGCACGGTCGTGGACAACGTGATCAAGCGCACCGACATCGCGGTCGAGAAGGGCGTCGAGCAGATCTCCGGCGGCAAGCCCGGCGGCGTCACCTCGTACGGCCTCAAGGAGGGCGGCATCACGCTCACCGGCATGGAGCCCGGCGTGGAGACCTCGCAGTGCCTGATCGCCCAGCACCCGGACGTGCTCAAGACCGTGCTCGGTCTGCGCGACCAGATCGTCGCCGGCAGCGTCACCGTGGCCGACCCGGCCACCGCCAAGTAGCGCCCCGCCCGGCGACGTTCACCGCGTCGCCGGGCCGCCCGGCACCGGACCGGGCCCACGCTGCGCCGGTGTCGTGGTCCACAAAAGTCCACGGACGCCCACGGACGCCCTACAAAAGTCCACGGACGCCCTACAGAGGTCCACGAACGCCCACAGACCCGACCCCGGCGAACGCCCGCCCGCCCCAGCCCCCTTCGACCGGAGAGACGCCCGATGAACGATCAGCACGCCGCCGCCCCCGGTGACATCGCCGAGGTCGAGATGCGCGGCATCGTCCGGCGCTTCCCGGGCGTGCTGGCCAACGACCGGGTCGACCTGCGGGTCGCGTCCGGCGAGATCCACGCGGTGATGGGCGAGAACGGCGCGGGCAAGTCGACGCTGATGTCGATCCTGTACGGCCTGCAACGGCCCGACGCCGGCCGCATCCTGCTGCGCGGCACCGAGCATTCCTTCGGCTCGCCCGTGCAGGCGATCGCGGCCGGACTGGGCATGGTCCACCAGGGCTTCAAGCTCTTCCCGTCGCTGACCGTCACGGAGAACGTGGTCTACGGCAGCGAACCCACCCGGCGCGGCCTGGTGGATCGGGCCGCCGCGCGGGCCCGGGTCGCCGAACTGGTCGACACGCACGGCCTGCACGTGCCGCCGGACGCCCGGGTCGCGGACCTGCCGGTCGGGGTGCAGCAGCGGGTGGAGATCCTCAAGCTGCTCTACCGCGACGCGCGCGTGTTGATCCTGGACGAGCCCACCGCCGTGCTGACCCCGGCCGAGGCGGACCGCCTGCTGGACGTCATCCGCGGCCTGGCCCGCTCCGGCCGCACGATCCTGCTGGTCACCCACAAGCTGGGCGAGGTGATGGCGGTCAGCGACCGGGTCACCGTGCTGCGCGACGGCCGGGTCACCGCCCGGCTCGCCACCGCCGAGACCACGCCGGCCGAGATCGCGCTCGCGATGACCGGCCGCCGGATCGATCTGGACCGCACCCACCCGGCCGGCACCCCCGCCGCCGACGTGCTCGACGTGCGCGGCCTGACCGTGTCCGCCG
Organism: Embleya sp. L77; assembly: GCF_055557415.1. Classification (NCBI taxonomy): domain Bacteria; kingdom Bacillati; phylum Actinomycetota; class Actinomycetes; order Kitasatosporales; family Streptomycetaceae; genus Embleya; species Embleya sp. L77. Next base: position 6,057,575 of record NZ_CM145709.1, on the reverse strand, counting down.
GGCGCGGCGCCAAGCCGCTGGTCGAGGACGTGTCGCTGACCGTGCGCGCGGGCGAGATCGTCGGCGTCGCGGGCGTGGCCGGCAACGGGCAGAGCGAACTGGTCGAGGCGCTGGCCGGGTTGCGCCCGATCGCCGCGGGCCGGGTGCTCGTGGCCGGGCAGGACGTCGGCGGCGCCTCGGTACAGCGGCGCCGCGGCGCGGGCCTGGCCTACGTGCCCGAGGACCGGGCCACCGTCGGCGCCGCCCGCGACGCCTCGCTGGCCGACAACCTCGCGATGGGCTTCCACCGCACCCCGCCGCTGGCCGGCCGGGGCGGCTTCCTGCGGCGTACGGCGATCCGCGAGCACGCCGCGCGCGTGATCGAGCGCTTCGGAGTCAAGGCCGCGTCCTCCGCCGTGACCATCGGCACGCTGTCCGGCGGCAACCAGCAAAAGGCCATCCTCGGCCGGGAGATCACCCACGACGCGCCGCTGCTGCTGGTCGAGCAGCCCACCCGCGGCGTGGACATCGGCTCGATCGAGAACATCCACGCGCGGCTGGTCGAGTATCGCGACGCCGGCCACGGCGTGCTGCTGGTCTCCGCCGAGTTGAGCGAGATCCTCGCGCTGTCGGATCGCATCCTGGTGATGTACGAGGGCCGGATCGTCGCCGAACTGCCGCGCGCCGAGGCGGATGTGCACGCCATCGGCCTGGCCATGGCGGGCGGCAACCCGGCCCGTTCGGCCGCCGCGGCCGACCCCGATTCCGGCGCCGACGCCTCCCCCACCGCACCGACCACCGCCCACCAGGCCTGACGGGTTATCAGATATGACTGCCAGCAAGGCCGGTACGGCCACCGAGCATCCATCCGGTCCGGTCGCACGAGTGGCACTGCGGGTGCGCGGCGCCGTGTTCTCCCCGGTCACCGTGTCCATCGTGGCCGCGCTGATCCTGGGCGCGATCATCCTGGCCGGCACCGGCGCCGACCCGCTGACCGCGTACCGCTCGGTGCTCACCGGGGCGTTCGGCTCCGAGGGCATCGGCGACACGCTCGGCGAGTGCATCCCCATTGTCGGCCTCGCCCTGGCCCTGGCCATCCCGCTGCGCGCGGGCCTGGTCAACCTCGGCGGCGACGGCCAACTCGTGCTGGGCGGTCTGGCCGCCGTCTCGGTCGGCCTGTACTCGCCCTTCCCCAGTGCGATCACCGTGGTCCTGGCCCTGCTCGCGGGCATGCTCGCGGGTGGCCTGTGGGCCGCGCTCGCCGCCGTCCTGGAGACGCGCTGCGGCGTCCCGCTGCTGGTCAGCAGCCTGCTGCTGAGCTATCCGGCGATGTCGTTCGTGTCCTACATGGTGCGCTTCCCGCTGCTCCAGAAGGGCTCCGGGATCCCGCAGACCGAGCGGCTGCCCGAGGGCGTCAAGCTGCCCGAGTTCGCCGCCGGATCCGGCGCGGGCACCGGGGTCAGCGTGGGCATCGTGCTGATCGTGCTGGCCGCGGTGGTCTACTTCGTGGTCGACCATCGCACCGCCGCCGGCTACGAGGTGCGGATGACCGGCCTGGGCGCGCGCTTCGCCGGCTACGCCGGGGTGGACCGGTCCCGGCTCACCCTGCGGCTGATGTTCGCGTCCGGATCGCTGGCCGGCCTGGTCGGCGCGATCACCGTGCTCGGCTTCCCGTACCGCATGGTCGACGGCGCGCTGACCACGCCCGGCTACACCTGGACCGGCCTGCTCGCCGCGCTGCTGGCCGCCGCGTCCCCGCTGGGCACGGTCGCCGCCGGGTTCTTCTTCGCCGCGCTGACCATCGGCGGCTTCGGCATGGAGCAGGAGACCGCGGTGCCGCAGCAGCTCACCGCCGTGCTCCAGGCCGTGGTGATCCTCTTCCTCGCGGTCCGCGGCGGCGTGTTCCGCAAGGGCGGTTGGTCGCGCCGATTCGGCCGAGGACCCGACACCACGGCCCACCCACCGCCGGATCTCGAAGCCGGCGCCCTGGCGACCGGTGCCCCCACGACCGGCGGGCCCGACACCGGTGCCCCCACGACCGGCGGGCCCGCGACCGGCGCACTCGACACCCGCGCACTCGACACCGGCGTCGCCGGACCGCCCGCCCCCGCGCGCGGCGACGGAGGTAAGTGACCATGTCCTTCGACGCCGAACTGATCTTCTCCGCGCTGCGCGCGCTCACCCCGATCCTGTTCGCCGCCCTCGGCGGCGCGCTGTGCGAACGCGCCGGCGTGTTCAACGTGTCGCTGGAAGGCACCATGCTGATCGGCTGCTTCGCGGCCGTCACCGGCAGCTGGTTCGGCGGCAGCGTGTGGGTCGGCGTGATCTCGGCGGTGCTCGCCGCGATGGTCTTCTCCCTGCTGCTGGCGATCGGCGCGGTCACGCTGGGCGCGGACGCGGTGGTGTTGTGCATCGCGCTGAACCTGCTCGCCGTCGGGCTGACCGGCTTCCTCCTGCGTACCGTCTTCGGCAAGCAGGGCACCTTCGGCGACCCGGACCTCGAGGGCCTGCAACCGGTCGACATCCCCGGCCTGGAGTCGATGCCCTTCCTGGGCCGCGCGCTGTCCGGCCACTCCCCGCTGGTGTACCTGTCCTGGGTCGCCGTCGTGGTGATCGCCGTACTGCTGTCCCGGCACCCGTGGGGCGTGCGGCTGCGCGGCGTGGGCGAGGCCCCGGAGGCCGCCCAGTCGCTCGGCGTCAGCGTCGCCCGCTACCGCTATGCCGCGATCCTGACCTCGGGCGCCCTGTGCGGCCTGGCCGGCGCACAGCTCGCGCTCGGCAACGTGACGCTGTTCTCCGAGAACATGACCGCCGGTCGCGGCTGGATCGCGGTGGTCGCGGTGATGCTCGGACGCGCGCTGCCGATCGGCGTCCTGCTCGCGGGCATCCTGTTCGGCCTGGTCGAGGCGGTCGGCTTCCGCCTCCAGGGCGAAGGCATGCCGCAGCAGGCCGCCGACGCCGCGCCGTACGTGATGACCCTGGTCGCGCTGTTCCTGGCCACCCGCTCGCGCGCCCGCCGCGGCGCCGCGCCCCCGGGCCGGCTCACCGGCCGCATCCCCCGTCCTCGCCGATTCGCCCGCACCACCTCGGAGTCGCAGCCATGAGCAGCACCACCCGCCCGGCCATACTGCCGATCACCAAGATCCCCAGCAGCGGCCTGCCCGCGCACGCGCTGGTCGTCGGCGACCCGGCGCGCGCCGCACTGGTCGCCGAACGGCTGGACGACGCACGGCAGATCGGCGCCAACCGCGAGTACGTCAGCTACGCGGGCAGCTGGCGCGGCGTGCCGATCGTGGTGTCCTCGCACGGCGTGGGCGGCCCCGGCGCGGTGTGCCTGTTCGGTGAACTGGCCGAGGCGGGCGTGCGTACCTTCATCCGACTCGGCACCGCGGGCGCGATGGCGCGCGGCGTGGGTGACGGCGATCTGGTGGTGGCCACCGGTGCGGTCCGCGACGACGGGGTGACCCAGCAGTTGGTCCCGGCCGAGTTCCCGGCCTTCTCCACCCCCGAGGTGGTGCTCGCGCTGGACACCGCGGCCCGCGCGCACGCCGCGCCGCACCACCGGGGCATCGTGTGGACCCGGGCCGCGTTCATGCCGGGCGTGCTGGAGTTGCCGATGAAGCCGTACCAGGCGGCCGGGGTGCTCGCGATCGAGATGGAGCTGTCCGCGCTGCTGGTGTTCGCCGCGCTGGGCGGACACCGGGCCGGCGGCGTGCTGGTCGTGGACGGGATCGCGGCCGACGACCTGGTCGACGAGTCCGGCGGCTCGACATACGACCCGCACCGCCGGGTGGTCGCCGAGGGCGTCGAGCGCGGCGTCGTGGTGGCGCTGGACGCGCTGTACCGGCTGGCCCTGGACGAGGCCGGCGAGGCGGCGGAGCGGGCGTGATCGACCTGCTCGTCACCGGCGGCGCGGTGCTCACCGCGGACGCCTCCGACACGTACGTACCCGACGGCGCGGTGGCGATCGAGGCCGGCCGGATCGTCGCGGTCGGCTCGGCGACCGAGACGGCCGCCCGGTATCCGGGGGCACCGACCCTGGACGCGCGCGGGTGCCTGGTGTTGCCCGGCCTGGTCAACGCGCACGCGCACTCGGCGATGACGCTGTTCCGGGGCCGGGCCGACGACGTCGACCTCCAGGTGTTCCTGGAGCGGCTGGTGGCCGCCGAGAGCGCGGTGCTGACCGCCGAGGTCGTGCGTGTCGCGGTCCGCCTCGCCCTGGCCGAGTCGATCCGGGCGGGGGTGACCACCGCGATGGACATGTACTGGTTCCCCGAGGCGGGGCTCGCGGCCGCCGCCGAGGCGGGCTTTCGGCTGGTCACCGGGCCGACCTTCATGGACGTGCCCGGGCCGCCGGACGGGCTCGACTTCGCCGCGCGGCTGCGCCTGGCGCCAGCGTTGCTCGGCCGCTCGGCGGGTGACCGCGCGTCCGCCGGCACCGCGCCCGCCCGCTGCGTGACCCCGCACAGCACCTACACGCTGAACCCGGAGCAATTGCTCGCGGTCGGCGAACTGGCCCGCGAACACCACGCGTTGCTGCACATCCACGCGGCGGAGAACGCGGCCGAGGTGGCCACCGTGCGCGAGCGGTACGGCCGCCGTCCGGTGGAACTCCTGCACGATCTCGGGCTGTTGCGCCCGGGAACGCTGCTGGCGCACGCGGTCTGCCTTACCGACGAGGAGATCGCGCTGATCGCGGCGTCCGGCGCGGGTGTGGCGCACTGCCCGGTCTCCAACCTCAAGCTGGCCTCCGGCGTGGCCCGGCTGCCCGAACTGCTGGCCGCCGGCGTTCCGGTGGGCCTGGGCACCGACGGCGCGGTCAGTGCCAACGCGCTCGACCTGTTCGGCCCGATCCGCGCCGCCGCGACGCTGCACCGGGTCACCCCGGGCGGCACGCCCGATCCGACCCTGATCGGGGCCCGCACCGCGGTCCGGATGGCCACCGCGGACGGCGCCCGGGCGATCGGGATCGGCGCGCTGACCGGTTCGATCGAGGTCGGCAAGGCGGCCGACCTGGTCGTGCTGGACCTGAACCGGCCGCACCTGACGCCCCGGCACGACCCGTGGTCGATGCTCGCCTACGCGGCCGGCCCCGCCGACGTGCGGGACACGGTGATCGACGGCCGGGTCGTGATGCGCGATCGTCGACTGCTTACGATCGACGAAGGCGCGGCGATCGAGGACCTGAACGCACTGGCCGCCACGCTGCCGAACCCGTCCGGGCGACCGGGTAAGAGCCATGGGCTCTCGGACGAGTCGGAACGTCTCGACGTGAGTCGGAAGGTCTCGACATGAGTCAGGAGGTCTCGACATGAGTTCCACCACGCGCGGCTTCGTCGGTCGGCACACGGCCGCGGAACGCGACCCGCGATTGCCTCCGGGCCAGTACGACGCACGCCACGACTTCCCCGTGCTCTCCGCCGAGGTCACCCCCGAACTCGCGCCGGCCGACTGGTCGTTCCGGATCGACGGACTGGTCGACCGGCCGCGCGCGTGGGACTGGGAACAGGCGCACGAGTTGCCCCGCGAGACCTACGACGGGCCGATCCACTGCGTCACCTCGTGGTCCAAGCTGAGCACCGACTTCTCCGGCATCCCGCTGGACGCGTTCCTGGCCGAGGCGGGCCCGCAGTCCACGGCCACCCACGCGGTGGCCTACTCGCACACCGGGTACACCACCAACCTCACGCTCGCCGACCTGACCGGTGGCCGGGCCTGGATCGCGTTCGACTTCGAGGGCGCGCCGCTGACCCCCGCGCACGGCGGGCCCGCGCGGCTGCTGGTGCCGCACCTGTACTTCTGGAAGAGCGTCAAGTGGATCGCGGGCCTGCGCCTGCTCGACCACGACGAACCGGGCTTCTGGGAGGTCAACGGCTATCACCATCGTGGTGATCCGTGGGCGGAGGAGAGGTATTCCGGTGACTGAGGCGACGGTGTCGACGAGCGGACGCAGCGGACCGGTCGGGGCCGGCGGGCCGAACGGGGCCGGCGGGCCGCGCCGGCCGGGCCTGCCGCCGATTCCCGCCTTCGCCGCGCCCGGCCGCGCCGCGCCGAGTCTGCGCGGGAAGGTGGACTGGCAGGCGGCAACCGTGGTCGAGGTGCGCCGCGAGACGCCCAACGCGGTCACGGTACGGCTCGCGCTGCCGGTGTGGCACCCGCACGTCGCGGGCCAGCACTACATGCTGCGGCTGACCGCCGCCGACGGGTACACCGCGCAGCGGCACTACTCGGTCGGCTCGGCGCCGGACGACGAGGGGCACATCGAGTTCACCGTCGACCGTTTGCCCGGCGGTGAGGTGTCCGGCTTCGTGCACGACGTGGCCCGGGTCGGCGACGTCCTGGAGGTACGCGGCCCGCTCGGCGGGTTCTTCGCCTGGCCCGGCGACCGGCCGGCACTGCTGGTGGCCGGCGGTTCCGGACTGGTCCCGCTGATGGCGATGGTCCGGCACCGCCGCCGGCGCGGGTTGACCGTGCCGCTGCGCCTGGTGGCCTGCGCACGTACGCCGGAAGACCTGTTGTACGCGCGGGAGTTGGCCCCGCTGCCGGGCGAGGAGCACACCGTGCTGTACAGCCGGGCGGCGCCCGCCGGGTATCCGCATCCGGTGGGCCGGCTCGGCGCGGAGACGATCGCACCGCATGCCGCGGCGGTGCTCGCGGACGAGCGCTACGAGGTGTTCGTCTGCGGCTCGACCGGCTTCGCGGAGCATGCGGGGCGGTTGCTCACCGCGGCGGGGGTGCCGACCACACGCATCCGGGTGGAGCGGTTCGGCTGAGGGAATGCCGGCAGCGCGGGCGGGGGCTGCTGTCGTCTGGACGGGCCGGGCGGCCGGCGGTACGAACTTCCGTGCCACCGGCCGCTTTTCGCTGCCCACTCGGGCTCACGCCATCCGCTCGGGCTGAGGGCTCAGGACTCGGCGCTGAGGGCTGAGGATTCAGGGCTCGCGCAGGATCGGGCGGTCGCCGGTCAGGTCAAGACGGGCGAAGGTCGCCGTCTCCGGGTGGTCGCCCACGCCCCGGTCGTAGTACGGCTCGTCCGCGTCGGGCCGGCGCACGCCGATCGTCCACCAACCGGCCTCGCGCGCCGCGTCCAACTCCTCGACCAGGTCGGAGAGGAAGACCAGGCGTTCCGGTCGCGGCTCGCCGATCATCGCCGCGATCGTCCGGTACGAGTCGGCCACCCGCTTGGGGCCCGCGTTCTCGGTGTCGAAGTGGCCGGAGAACAGCGGCAACAACGAACCCTCCGGCGAACTGCCGAACCACGCGCGCTGCGCGGCGACCGAGCCGGACGAGAAGATGTACAGCCGATGCCCGGCCGCGTGCCAGGCGCGCAGCGCGGGGATCGCATCCGGGTAGAAGTGCGAGGTCAGTTCGCCGGACGCGAAGCCCTCGGCCCAGATCAGGCCCTGGAGGGCCTTGAGCGGGGTGACCTTCTCGTCCCGGTCGAGCCAGCCGTTGAGCGCCTCGACGATCCGCCTGGTGTCCGCGTCCGGCTCGCCGATCAGTGCGCGTACGCCGTCGGCCGCACGCACGACGTCCGGGTGGTCGCCGTGTTCGTCCAACCAACGGGCGAAGTGCGCACGGGAGTACGGGTAGAGCTGCTCCGTGATGAAGCCGGTGGCGCTGGTGGTGCCCTCGATGTCGACGACGACCGTCAGCGGTGTGGTGGTGCCGTCGCTCACGCCGCGTACCCGGCCCAGATCTCGTCGAAGTCCGGGAAGCGGGAGGAGATCGGGTCGCCGGTGAAGTCGCCGATCCAACCGTCCTCGTCGTGGAAGAACCGGATCGCGGCGACCGAGGGTTCGACGCCCATGTCGAACCAGTGGGTGATGCCCTTGGGCACCGAGAGCAGGTCGCCCGCCTCGCACAGCACGGCGTGCACGCGGCCGGCGATGTGCAGGTAGAAGATGCCCGCGCCCTCGACGAAGAAGCGCACCTCGTCGTCGTCGTGGGTGTGCTCGGTGAGGAACTTGGCCCGCGCCCCGGCGGCCTTGGCCGGCCACTCCGGGTCGTCCGAGGGCTGGAGCCGGATCACGTCGACCTGGATGTAGCCCTCGGCGGCGGTGATCCGGTCCACCTCGGTCCGGTACGCCGCGATCACCTCGTCCTGCGTCGCGCCGTCCGGCAGCTCCACGTCGGCCGTCCAGCGCTCGAACCGCACACCGATCGGCTCCAGCGCGGCGGCGATCTCGACGGGGTCGGAGGTACGCAGGATCTCCTCGGCGGCGTCGGTCTCTGGCCAAACGGTCAGCAAGGACATGACGTCCCTCCTTGGCAACTCAATCGGGGCGGACCCCCCAAGCAACGGATCACCCCCAAAACTACCGTCTCCCCCCAACCCACCCACCCCCAAGCCCACCCCCCGAGACACCCACCCCGCCACCCGGCCCGCGCAACCATCCAGCCCGTCCGGCGCCGGAGGACAACCCAGGCCGCGAGCCGGCGCTCAAAACCCACCGCACCAATCCAGCCCACCCGGCCACCCAGTGCTCCGGCCACCCAGCCGGTCCGGCACTTGAGGGGACGCGCCAGGCCGCAGGCCGACACCCACAACCCACCCAGCCATCCAGCCCACGCTGCGATCCAGCCCATCCGGCGCTTGAGGACTACCAGACGCCAAGTCAGCCCTACAGCCCACCCGAACAATCCAGCCCGTCCGGGGCGCGCGCTTGAGGACACACCAGGCCACCGGCCGGCACGCACAACCCACCCAACCACCGGACCCGCCCGGCCATCCAGCCCGTCCGGCGTTTGAGGACAATCCGGGCCGCAAGCCGAGCGCGTGCGTTCACAGCCGGCCCATCCGGCGTTTGAGGACGGCCCGGCAGGCCGCTCAGGCAACTACGCGGCCATCCGCCACCGCCTACGGCAAGTGCCCACCCGCACGCGCCGCAACAACCGCTTCGACCCGATTGTGCGCCCCCAATTTCCGCATCGCGGCCCGCAGGTAGCTCTTGACCGTCTCCGCCCCCAGCCCGAGCGCCTGCCCCACCTCCGCATTGGTCCGCCCCACCGCAACCAACGCCAGCACATCCGTCTCCCGAGGCGTCAACCGCACGCTCCGCACCCCGCGGCCCTCATCGGCAGGTTCGCCGGCGGCACTCGCACCCGCCGTCCGCGCCAACCGCCCGCAGACCTCCCGCAACCGCTCCCCCAGCCCGGGATCCGTCGCGGCCCCGGCCAGCGCCAGCAAATCCGCGTACGCCAGCCGAATCTCCAAGGCCGCCCATCCCGGCAACTCCGCCGCCTGCGCCATCCGTTGCTCGACCTCGCGGGCAACCGCGATCTCGCGCCCGGCGTCCCGCGCGGCGTCACAGGCCGAGGTCAGGATCCCGTCGCCGAAGTCCGACGGCCGCCGCAGCGCCCCGTACAGCACCGCCGCCACCCCGCGCCCCGCGAGCACCGGCACCGCGAACACCGCACGCACGCCCTCCGTGGTGACCGCGCGGTCGTACTCGTGGCTGATCGCCGACGCCGCGACGTAGTCGACCACCCGAACCGGCCGCCGCGTGGTGATCGCCTTGCCGCCGACCCCGGTCCCCGCCACCACCGTGAGCCCCGCGAGCACGCGCGTCGAGGTCCCGCTCAGATACGAGATCACCAGCCGATCCCCCGCGCCGGGACACGGGCCGGCGAAGGCGACGTCCACCCCGGTCCGCGCCCGAAACCGCTCGACCGCCCGACCCACCGAATCGCCGACCGAGCCCGCGTACCCGCTCATGCTTCCTCCGTACGTCCGGCCTGCACCGGTCTGCACCCGGCCTGGGACCGGCCCGGGACCGACCCGCGTTCGACCCGCCACGAGCCCCACGCCCCCGGCGCAAGGGCAACGTACTGCCGAGCCCCGCATCGCATCACCCCCATTCGGGGGTACACCACTCGCCGCCCCCACCCACCCCCGCCTACCGTCCCCGACAACAACGCAGAACCACAGAAACCGTCGCACCACAGCCCCACAGCCCCACAGCCCCACAGCCGCAAGGCACCAAGCACCAAGCACCAAGACGCCACAGCACCCCAGCAGCCCAACACCGCAACACCACCCCTCGCGCCCACGGCACCCCCCATCCCGACCAGGCAGGTGACCCGCGATGACCGCTCCCCCGCCCCCGCCCCCGCAGCCCTCGGACGCCCCCGCCCCGAATCGCCTCGCCACCCGCCAGGGCGAACGTACGCCGCCGCTCCCGAACGAGACCATCGGCGCCAACCTGGCCCGGATCGCCGTCACGTACCCCGACCACGACGCCCTCGTCGAGTGCGCGAGCGGCCGGCGCTGGACGTACGCCGAGTTCGACGCCGCCGTCGACGACCTCGCCCGCGCCCTGATCGGCATCGGCATCGAGACGGGCGACCGGGTCGGCATCTGGTCGCCCAACTGCGCCGAGTGGACCCTCGTCCAGTACGCCTCCGCCCGGGTGGGCGCGATCCTGGTCAACCTCAACCCGGCCTACCGGGTGCACGAGATCCAATACGCGCTGGCCCAATCCGGCACCAGGCTGCTGGTCGCCGCGTCGCGCATCAAGACCAGCGACTATCCGGCGATGGTCACCGAGGTCCGCCCCGCCTGCCCGGACCTGGAGCGCGTCGTACACATCGACACCCCGGACTGGCCGGCCCTGCTCGCCGAAGGCGCCACGGTCTCGGTGGAGCGGTTGCGCGCCCGCGAGGCCACGCTGCGTCCCGAGGATCCGATCAACATCCAGTACACCTCCGGCACCACCGGCTTCCCCAAGGGCGCCACCCTCTCGCACCGCAACATCCTGGGCAACGGCTTCCAGGTCGCCGAGATCCAGGGCTGGACGGCGGCCGACCGGGTGTGCCTGCCGGTGCCCTTCTACCACTGCTTCGGCATGGTGATGGGCAATCTCGGCGCAAGCAGCCACGGCGCGTGCATGGTGATCCCCGCCGCCCTGTTCGACCCGGCCGCCACGCTGCGCGCCGTGCACGAGGAGCGCTGCACGGTCCTGTACGGCGTCCCGACGATGTTCATCGCCGAACTCGCGCTGCCCGACCTCGAGGCGGGCAAGTACGACCTGTCCACGCTGCGCACCGGCGTGATGGCGGGCTCACCGTGCCCGGTCGAGGTGATGAAGCGGGTGATCGACCGGATGGGCATGACCGAGGTGACCATCTGCTACGGCATGACCGAGACCTCGCCGGTGTCCACCCAGACCCGCCGCGACGACTCGCTGGAACGCCGCGTGGGCACGGTCGGCCGAGTGCACCCGCACCTGGAGATCAAGGTGATCGACCCGACCACCGGCGCAACCGTGCCCGAGGGCACCCCCGGCGAGTTCTGCACCCGGGGCTACTCGGTGATGCTCGGCTACTGGCGCGATCCCGAGCGCACCGCCGAGGTGATCGACGCGGACGGCTGGATGCACACCGGCGACCTGGCCACGATGGACGCCGACGGCTACGTCTCGATCGTCGGCCGGATCAAGGACATGGTGATCCGTGGCGGCGAGAACGTCTATCCGCGCGAGATCGAGGAATTCCTGTACGGCCACCCCGACATCGAGGACGTCCAGGTCGTCGGCGTGCCCGACGAACGCTACGGCGAGGAACTGATGGCCTGGATCAAACTCCGCCCCGGCGCCCCCGAACTCACCGCAACCCGACTCCGCGAGTTCTGCACCGGCCGCCTGGCCCACTACAAAATCCCGCGCTACGTACACCTCGTGGACACGTTCCCCATGACGGTGACCGGCAAAATCCGCAAAATCGAGATGCGCGAACGCTCCATCCAACTCCTGCACCAACAACCGACCTGACCACCTCCCCGGCACCAACCTTCCGGCGACGCCGGGCAGGCGAAGGCGAGAGTCGGCGACGCAAGACAAGCGCGCAGAGCGCGTCGGCGGAGCCGGTCGGCGGCACGGCTCGGCGAAGGTCCCGACCTCCCCCGCGCCCACCCTCAACGCAGCCGCTCGACCGCCTCGCCGATCAGATGCGGGTTCCGCGCATAGTGACCGTCGTACGCAGCACACGTGTCGCGATACGCGGCCACGATCCGCGCCGCCTCGACAAGGTCGCAGGTCCCGTGGCCGACCACCTCGCGGTACACCACCGCAGCCGCGTCCAGGTGCCACGAGTCCGCGCCGAGCCGGGCCAACAGGACCTGTGGCCGTTCCCGCAGCGGACCGTACCGGGCGATCCACGGAGCGAGCCGCAGTACAGCCAGGTGATATCCACTCGCGCCGACCCCCGCCGCTGCCGCAAGGGTCGGCGCGAGTGCACGAAGCAGTCGTGCCTCCAGATCCGTCCCGGGCAACTCCGGGTACTCCTTGTGGAACTCGCGAAGATCCACACGGACCGCGAGCAAGTCTGCGGTGAACGGCCGGCCTCCATGGCTGGGATCACCTGCCATGAAGGTCTCCCGCAACAACGGCACGCCCAGCGAGGTGTTCTCCGCAAGCAGGACCGCGTCGTAGAGGTCCTTGCCCTGCGGATGGATGTCGTCGACCAGCCACAACAGCTTCCACGCCAGGGACTGTTCCGGTGTGGCCCCGAGCAGCAGGTGCGACCCGCTCGCGTCCGAGCGGGGAATCTCGGTCGGCTCGGGTTCGGAGGGCAGATGTTCACCGAACACGAAGTCCAGTTGCACCGTTCCCGCCGGCACGCCCTCGGCCCGCCACGGCAGCACCAGTCGCCGCCCCGGCACCCGATCGTAGGTCCAGATCTCGTCGCTCAACGCGAGTGTCGACACGACTCGCACGTCCTCGGGTCCGCCCCCGACTCCGGACAACCGCTCGGCCCGCCGCGCGATGTCGGCGAACATCCGCTCGGTCCGGCCGTCGCTGACGCTCCATCCGCTCGACGTCACCACGAAGTCCAGGTCACCGGGCTCGCGGGCGGCCGACCCGTACCACGCCTTCAGCAACACACTGCCGCGCAAGACGAGATCGTCCACCCAGCAGGACCCGGCAACCGCCTCCAGCACATGGTCCACGGCCGCCCGGCGTGCCCGATGCCAACGTGCCTCCGCGGCCGCGTCCTCGAATCGAGGCTCACCGGCGCGCACCGCCCGCGCGTAGTGCGTGAGTGCGGGGTCGAACACGGGATTCTGCGCGATCCCGGCGCCGGGTACGACGGCGAGCGAGCGCGGCAGTTCCAGGTGCGCCCGACGGGCCTCGCTCGGCGTGGCCTGCGGCAGGCGCTCGCCGACGGGCCAGGGTCCGCGCGGGAAGGCGGCCCAGGCGGCGTCCGTTTCGGCGGCGTCCGAAACTGCGGCGACCGATCGGCGAGGTGGCACGGCGGCAGCGGGCATGGTCCGATCATCCCGTGTTGTGGGCCCTGCACGTGAGCCGAAACGCGCACCGGCCCTGAGGCCACACGGCCGGCATCAGCCGGTACCGCCCGACTGCCCGCCCACCGGCCCGTCCGTCAGCCTGCTCGCCGGCCCGCCGCCGGCGAGGACGACGGCGGGTCCGCCATACCGTCGGCGTGGCACGGCAGTTCGTCGCCGACGGTTCGATCCGGTACCGGCCGTCCGTCAGGATGAACCAGCCCCATCAAGGGGAGTCCGCACCCCAGGTCGGACCGCCGACACCGGACGCAGCACGAACCGAAAGCGCACCATCCGGCGAGTCTCCCAGGCCCGCAGCCCCCGTCACCCGGGCGCCCCGGTGCCGAAATGCCGGACGCCGAACGTCGGATGCGGAATGCCGAACGCAGGATGCCGTCGACGGCCGCCCGAGCGCACCCTCTCATCGACTTCCGCCGACCCCGGCACCGCCCCTGCCCTCAAAAACGGCTGGCTCCCCCGCGACGCCACCGGCCTATGGGTGATCAACAGCATCACCCACATCACCCACGCCGGCCGCCCCCTCCTGATCGCCGTCCTCTCCGACAACCAAATCTCCGTGCCCGACGGCATAACCCAACTCGAAACAGCAGCCCGGGCAACCGCCGTGGCGGTCGCCAACGCCGCGAATGCCGCGAACTGGGGCCGCCGACCCGCACATCGGCGAGACAATCGCGGTCAGTGCGTCAGTGCGTTCGCGATGGCTGCCACCTCGGCCAGTACGTGGGGCGGATCCTGTTCCAGATCCAGGGCGTGCTGAGTGATCACCGTGCCTGCGCCGCGGACGACGTGTACGGTCTCCGTTTCGTTGCCCTTGGCATAGACGAGATGACCGGCCGGAAGTTCCAGTGCGGTGCAGTAGGCAAGCATCTGATAGAGGTCGGCACCCGGAAAACGTTTGACGTTGTCGGCTTTGTATTTGGCATCGACCACGGCACGAGGCCGGTCCGACCCGTCGTACCAAAGCAGGTCGGGGCGCAGCCCGACCATGCCTCGCTCGTCCAGGCACTCGTTGCGGCACTGGACTTCGATGCGCCCCCCGCGCCCGGCCAAAACGCGGGCCAGGGCCGCGCAGACGAAGTCCTCGAAAACCTTGTCCATGTTGAACAGGAAGCCGGTGACCCGCACGTTTCCCGAGGTGTGTTCCACCGAGGTGTCCCGCAGGATCAATTCGCTCAGGCGCAGCGCGTGGTGATATCGCGCGTTGAGCCGGGTCGGTTGCCACGTGGGATGCGCCAGGCCCGGCGTGTGCGGTGACACCTGCATCAACCGCGCCCGCTGCCGCTGTAGGCGGCGACGCACGGTGTCCGGTACGCCCGGCAGTCGGACCAGCCGCTCCACCGCCGCCCGCAACAATCGGTTCTCCGGGATGTCGACGTCGCACTCGTCGTAGCCGACCTCGACGGGTACCGACGCGCCGTAGCGGTGCCGAATCTGCTCCGCTTCGCGGATGCGCCCTCGGACCACCCAGGCGGTTTCCTCGCTGTGGTGATAGCCCCGGAGCAACCCGTGGGCGAGCGCCCGCTCGGTATGCCGGACGAAGGCATGCGACAACGCGGGCAGCAGCGTGGTGTGTTCCGCGAGATCGGCGTCATCGGCCCGCCACCCCTTGGGGTCGAGGGCGTAGCCCAACAGGAAGAAGAGCCGCTTGATCTGCACCTTCGGGACGATGCGCAGGACCACCGTGCTCACACCCGGCGCCGCGACGGTGATCACGCCGACCCGGCTGCCGGCCTTGAGCCGCCAGATTCCCGACAGGTACGGGTCCGGGGAGGCGGAGACGATACCGCTGCCGGCGAGTGCCCTCCCGACCGCGTCTTCCAGTCGGTGTTCCGTCGCCGGCGCGTATTCCCGCAGTTCGATCTCGATGGTCACGATGCGGTGTCGCCCGCGCCGGCCTGTTGCGTGGAGGTGCGACGGGCGATGGCTCGGCGCAGGGCGGGCAGGCCGTAGCGGGCTTCGACGTCGAGGTCCTCGCCGTAGTGGTGCTCCGCCAACAGCGGCAGAATCTTGGTGCGCCAGGTGCGTTCCAGGCCGCCGTCGCGGTAGACGCCCGGCTTCATCAGGTAGGCGGGGCCGATCCGGAAATCCTCGCTCATGATCCGGGAGTTGAGCTCGTCCAGCAGGGCGGCCGGTTCGCTGTCCCGGCCTTCCGCGGCCAACCAGCGGCGCAGCAGCCCCTCGGTGGGCTCGATCCGCGGAGACAGTTCGATGAAGGCGAAGCGCCGACGCATCGCGGCGTCCACCAGGGCGATCGAGCGGTCGGTCGTGTTCATCGTGCCGATGACAAAGATGTTCGGTGGCAGTGCGAAGTCTTCCGCGGAGTAGGTCAGTCGCACCGACCGGTTCCGGTACTCCAGGAGGAAATACAACTCGCCGAACACCTTGGCGAGATTCGCACGGTTGAGTTCGTCGATGATCAGGAAGTACGGGACGTGCCGATTTCCCTCGCGCGAGGCCAGGTCGGCGAGTTCCCGCAGCGGGCCGGCGGTCAGCCGGAAGGCGACCTCACCGGTCCGCGGGTCCTCGCGAGGGCGGAATCCTTCGAAGAAGTCCTCGTAGGAGTAGGAGGGGTGGAACTGGACCAACTTGACCTGTTCCCGGCCGCCACCCAGGAACTCGGCGATCCGCTGGGCAAGGTGGGTCTTGCCGGTGCCGGGCGGACCGTGGAGCACCACCTGGCGCTCGTCCCACAGCAGATCGCGGACCTCGCTCAGCCAGCCGACGTCGTGAACGAGGAGATCCCGAGCGAGGTCCTCGGTGGGGTCGGGCAGCGCCAACTCGCGGCGCACGGGCAGCGCCGAGACCACGACACTGGGGTCACGCTCGGCTTCCTCCAGGTCGTCGGCGACTTCCTCGTCACTGAGGCCGAGTGCGTTGAGTTCCCCGGCGACACTGCTCATGTCGATGACATCGTGCTGGCCGGACAACTTTTGCTGGATCTCCTCGGGGAGCTGCGCATAATCGAATCCCCGGTCCTGCCACTCCACCGGTCGACGCAGATTGGATCGGCCGTCCTCGGAAGCCAATTGCTCGGCCGGCCCGGTGACTTCGCCGAGGTAGAGTTTCCCCCCGGAAAGCGTGCACACGGTGTCGCCGGGTTTCATCCGGGACAGGAAGGCGTGGAATTCCTCGACCAGGTCCGCCTTTTGACTATAGGTCGCGGTCGAGTCGTAATCCTCTTCGACGTAACCGCGCAAGGTCTCCTTGCTGATTCCCTGCGCCACTCCGGGCCGCAGGCGCGCGGCCTGCAAGGAGACCCGCCCCTCCGGCAACCACATTCGTTGCACCAGGTCTTCGCCCGATACGTTCGCGCCACGCACCAGCCAGGGCCGATTGGGGCCCATCCAGACGCCGGCCATGAAGTCGGAGAGCGGGCGCCCGTCGGCGGTCTCCCACGACGTCCACCCGTTCGTGTTGCGCCCCTTCAGGATGTCGCCGGCTGCACTCGGCGAACCGCACACGATGTCCTCGGTCGCCTCGTACCAACCCGGCCAGCGCTCGGAAGGCCTCAATTTCCCGTCGGCGATGAGCTCCTCCCGCCTTCGGTAGGAGGACGCGGCGCGCGTCTTCATCGATGGGACCGCCTCCGCACGCGCCGGTGACCCCGCGAGTACCAGGAACTGCTGGCTGCCGTTGCTGCCCCGGCTGGCCAGCAATCGCCCACGGGCAAGCGGTCCGCCATTCGGCAGGCTCAGCTGGAAGTCGGGATAGTCATCGGACATCGCATCTCCTTGGGACATCGACCGGCTGGCCATTATGGGCGCCGGGTCGGACAGCCCGTGCTCGATCGCTCCGACGGAGCCCGGCTCCTGAGGCTGCCCGGTGTTCACGCATCGCGGCGGGTGAAGGTCACGGTTGCCAGGAGTAGGGCCGCCGCCGTGTAGCCGGCGAGGAGGGTGGTGCCGGGCCAGGGGGCTATGGGGAGTCGGTCGAGGTTGTGGGTGGTGGTGATGGCCAGGCCGGCGGTCATGGGTGGGAGCTTTTCGAGGCGGTCGTGCCAGGTGGGGTCGGTGATGGTTTGTACGAGGAGGGGGAGGATGTAGAGGAGGGTCAGGAGCACGGTGACGGCGCCGGCCGTGTCGCGGATCGTGATGGTGACGCCGAGGGACAGCAGGGCGATCAGGATCAGGTAGAGGACGGTGCCTGCGGCTGCGCGCAGGGTCGGGCCGTCGGTCGGGGACAGGGTGGGGTAGCCGTGTTCGGGAGTGAAGCCGTTGCCGGCCAGGATCGTGCGCCCCGCCCACAGCGACCCGAGCACCGCGAGCGTGCCCGCGACCGCGACCATCGCCACCAGCAGCAGTGCCTTGCCCGCGAGCAGCGTGCAGCGGCGTGGAAGCGCGGTCAGGGACGTGTGGATCATCCCGGTGCCGTATTCGTTGCCGATCATTGACACCGCGAGCAGGACGACCGCGATCTGGCCGACCCGAATGCCGATCAGGCTGTCCTTGGTGGTGTCCTCGAAGCAGCCGGTCGGCGTCGGGCAGTGCGAGGTGTGCATGGCCGAGGTGCTCAGCACGCTCACCAGCACGGTGACCGTGATCAGGCCGAGCAGCAGCCAGGCGGTCGAGCGCACCGTGCGCAGCTTGGTCCATTCGGCGTGCACGGCGTTTCTCATGTGTCCCGCCGGTGCAACCGCCATCCGGCGAAGACCAGGGCCACCACCGCGTAGCCGCACAGCACGCCCAGCCCGGTCCACGGCCCGATCGTGCTGTCGTAGCGGTCGAACGTGCGCTGGATGGCGAACCCGGCCGCGGGGGTGAGCCGTTCCAGCCAGGTCGCGGTGGAGACCGACAGGCCGCTGCCGATGATGCGCGGGAGCAGGAGCAGCGCGAGTACCACGGCGATCGCGGGTGCGGCTCGGCGCAGGATCGTACCGATCGCCAGTGCGAGCATCGCAACCAGCGCGAGCAACGCGGCCGTCCCGATCAACGCACGCAGCACGTTCGGGTCGGAAAGGCCGGCCGGTATGCGGTCCTTCGAACGTTCCACCGGGCCGGTGATCAGGAACGCGCCGAAGGTGCCGAGCAGTCCGACGACGAACGTGGCGGCGCCGAGCACGATCGCCTTGGCGGCGAGCACCCGCCCTCGACGGGGCACGGCGGCGAACGTGGTGCGGATCGTGTCCCGGTGGAATTCGGCGGTGATCGACAACACCCCGAGCGCCACCACCGCGATCATGCCGATCAGTACGCCGCCCAGGATCGTCTGGGTGCCGTCGTCGCCGAACCGGTCCAGGCCGATGTCGCCGGTGCCGATCACCGTGAACGTGCCATTGGTCTCGGTAAAGCCCGGCGGCGGGCCGGCGTCGGGGCGGTCGACGGCCGGGCCGGAGGGGCCCGTCGAGCCGTCCGGTCCGACCCGGTTGCGCCAGGGCCCGGTCGGCTGTTGCGGCTGCGCGGGCGTCAGGCTCACGTGGTCGAAGGTGGCCTTGCCGGTGGTGGTCTGCCCGGAGATGCCCTCGCTGCCGAACTGCCGCTCGACCTCGACGGCGTCCGGCGAACCGACGTACAGCCCGATCCGGGCGGTCTGCGGGAGCTTGCCCGGATCGACCCGGCCGACCCGGCGCCAGGCGGTGCCGTCGCTCGACTCGTACGCGGTGATCGTCCCACCGGCCCGGACCAGCTTGAGCCAGCGCGGGGCGGGTCCTCCGCCACCCGCCTGGTCGCGGCCGTATCCGCTCTGCAACCGGACCCCGTGGTCGGGGGTGACCACCACCGCCGCGTACGCCGCGCCGCGCGCGTCGCTCGCCCGGATCATCAGGCCCGCCTTGGCCCGACCGGCGCTGCGTTCCTGCGTCGTCACGCGCGCGACCAGCTCGCCGTCGCCGGTCAGCTCGCGCTCGACGAACTGCCCGCCGTCCATGAAGTGCTCGGCCAGGTCGACCTTGCCGCCCGCACCATCGCTCGCCACCTCCCGGCTGCCACCGGTGCCGCTCGCGATCAGCAAACCGACCAGCACGGTCAGCACGGCCGCCGAGACCAGCGTGAGCAGCCAGCGGCGGACCGACCTGAGCTTGGTCCACTCGGCGAGCAGCAACCGGCCGAACGTGTCCCGCCCGCCGGTCAGCGTGCTGCGGTACGGCGTGGTCGTGGGGACGCTCATGCCCGCTCCTCGACGTTGCCGGGGGCGCGGAAGTCGACCGCGTCCCGGGTGAGTTCCATATAGGCCTCTTCGAGCGAGGCGCGGTGCTCGGCGATCCCGGAGAACGGCACGCCGTGCTCGGTGAGCAGCCCGATGATGCGCTCGGCGGACAGACCGGTGACGGTCAGCGCGTCGCGCTCGGTCGCGGCGACGGTCGCGCCGACGCCGGTCAGCACGGTCATCGCCTCGCGGCGCTGTGCGGTACGGAGCACGATCCGGCCGCCGGACGCGACCGCGAGCAGTTCGCCGATGCTCGTGTCGGCGATCAGCCGGCCGCGACCGATCACCACGAGGTGGTCGGCGCTGTCCTCCAGTTCGCTCATCAAGTGGCTGGACACCAGCACCGCGCGCCCCTCCGCGGCCAGCGAGCGCAGCAGCCCCCGGATCCACACCACGCCCTCGGGGTCGAGGCCGTTGACCGGTTCGTCGAGCATCAGCATCGGCGGGTCGCCGAGCAGCGCGCCGGCTATGCCAAGGCGCTGCCGCATGCCGAGCGAGAAGCCACCCGCGGGCCGGCGGGCCGCCGACGTCAGGCCCACGGTCTCCAGTACGTCGTCCACCCGGCGTGCGGGCAGGCCGTTGGAGTGCGCCATCCACAACAGGTGGTCGCGGGCCGGGCGGGCCGGGTGTAGCGCCGCCGCGTCCAGCAGCGATCCCAGTTCGCGCAGTGGCGTGCGCAGCGTGCGGTACGGCCGGCCGCCGACCAGCGCTGTGCCGTCGTCGGGGCGATCCAGGCCGAGGACGATCCGCATCGTCGTGGACTTGCCGGCGCCGTTGGGTCCGACGAAGCCGGTGACCTGGCCCGGCTCGACGGTGAACGACAGCCCGTCGACGGCGGTATGCGGACCGTAGCTCTTGCGCAGGCCGCGCACTTCGATGGTTGCTTCCATGTCCGAGAGGCTATGAATTCGGCCGGCCTCGGGGCATCACGCATGCGAGCCAACTTGGTTTCCCCGTGCGGGGGGGGGGAAGCTACGGCCGACCTCCCCGATACGGGGGAGGCGGATTCCCCGGCCCGGGGGAAGCGGGCCCGGTGGCCCGACCGAGACAATGGCGCCATGAAGCACAGCGATCCGGTCCCGGGCCGCGCCCCCGAACCCGGTCGGTGGCGCGGCAGATCGCTGTGGCGCCCGAAACCGTGGCAAACACAAGGGTGGCGCGCACGGGCGTGGCGACCACGAGAGTGGCGACTAGGACCGTGGCGCAGGGAACCGCTGTGGTGTTCCTTCGGGGCCGGGGTGGCGCTCGGCCTGTTCTCGCTGCCCGAGACGGTGGTGCGCACCGCACTTCGTTCCGGCCAGGCGGCGGGCATGTTGTCGGTTGCGCTGATCCTGGGCCTGTGCGCGACGGTGCCGTTGGTGTTCGCGCCGCGCCGCCCGGCGACGGTCGCGATGACGGTGACCGCGGCGGCGGTGCCCACCGGGGTGCTCTACCAGGGTGTCCCGATCGCCGCGTCGATCGCGATGCTCGCCGCGTGGGTGGCGCTGGTGCGGATACGGGTGCGCGGCGCCCGCGCCCGCACCGCCGAGCGGGACGCCTCTCGGCACGCGATCGAGAGCACCCTGCTGGAGTTCACCGCGCGCGGCGAACGAGCCAGGATCGCCCGTGAGTTGCACGACGTGGTCGCCCACCACATCTCGATGATCTCGGTGCAGGCCGAGACCGCCCGCCTGACCACTCCGGGCATGCCCGAGCAGGGCGCCGAACGGCTGCTCGCAATCGGCGACACGGCCCGCACCGCGCTGACCGAGATGCGCCGCCTGCTCGGGGTGCTGCGCGAGGACGCGGGCGCCGAGCGGACCCGCCAGCCGCAGCCGGGCCTCCAGCAACTGCTCGATCTGATCGACGAGTCCCGGGACTTCGCCGGCGCGGGCATGCGGCTGATCGTGCGCGGGCGGATCGCCGTGCTCGACCCGGGCGTCGAGCTGGCGGCCTACCGCATCGTCCAGGAGTCGTTGACCAACGCTCGCCGCCACGCACCCGGAGCCGCCGTGGACGTACTGCTCGACTACTCCGACGAAGACCTGCTGCTGGTGCGCGTACGCGACAACGGGCCCGGCCCGCACACCGATCCGCGCGCCGGCACCGGTCCGGGCGGGCACGGCCTGCTGGGCATGCGTGAGCGCGCGGCGAGCGTGGGCGGCGAGGTGCGCGCCGGGGCCACGCCGATGGGCGGCTTCGTGGTCGAGGCCACGCTCCCGGCCCCCCGAGTCGCGGGCACGGGTGGACCGGCGGACACCGGCGGCATACCCGGCGCCCGGGGCACGGCCGGCAGCGCGGGGCTTGCCTGCTCCGGGAGCACGGGATGAACGGGCAGGCGACGTTGCGGATCGTGGTGGCCGACGACCAGGAGGTGGTCCGGGCCGGCTTCGCCGCACTCCTCGACACCCAACCGGACTTCACCGTGGTCGGCACCGCCGCGGACGGTGCGGAGGCGATCCTGCACTGCCGCGAGCAGCGCCCCGACGTCGTGGTGATGGACGTGCGCATGCCGGTGATGGACGGCATCGAGGCGACCCGCCGCATCCGCGCCGGCGGCGTCGACGGCGAGCCGCCCCGGATCCTCATGCTGACCACGTTCGACCTCGACGAGCACGTCTACGACGCACTGGTCGCGGGCGCGGGCGGCTTCCTGATCAAGGACGTGACCGCCGAACGCCTCTTCGACGCGGTCCGCGTGGTGGCGGCCGGCGAGGCACTCCTCGCGCCGAGCGTCACCCGGCGACTGATCGGCGAATTCACCCGCCTGCGACCACGCCCGGCCCCACCCGGTCTGGCCGACCTCACCCCACGGGAGGTGGACGTACTGCGCCTGGTCGCCGAGGGCCTGTCGAACGCCGAGATCGCCACGCGGCTGGTGGTCGGCGAGGAAACGATCAAGTCACACGTAAGCCGAGTACTACGCCGACTCGGCCTGCGCGACCGAGTCCAGGCAGTGGTGATCGCCTACGAATCAGGCCTGGTCGTCCCACGCACGGGCAGCCACTGACCCCCCGGCGCCTGGCACCTCGGCCCCGCCCCACGTCGAACCCGACTCGGCGATGCCGGCGTCGACGGGGCCGTCGACACCGACGAAGCGAAGCGGCCGTGGCGGCCGTGGCGACGGAACGGAGACGGCAGCGGCAGCGGCGGGCGCATGGGCGGCGGCCACCGTGCGGTGGCGAGCCGGTGGTGGCCGGCAACAGCGGCTGCGGCACTCCCGTGGCGGGAGCGACGACGACAGTGGCGTGGTGGCGGCAGCGGCAGTGACGGAACCGCGGCGGCGGTGCGGATGACCGGGACGGCCGTGGCGACGAAGCGGCGGTGGCGGGAGCAGTGGCCGTAACGACGCCGGTGGCGCCGGCGGCAATGACGCAGCAGCGGCAACGACGGTAGCCATGGCGGCGGGACGGCGACGGGCCGTGGCGACGGCAGCGGCAGTGGCCGTGGCGGCGCTGGTGGCGCCGGTGACAATGACGCAGCAGCGGCAACGACGGTAGCCGTAGCGGCGTCGGCAATGGCCGCTGTGGTGGCAACGGCGGTGGCGGTGGCGGGACGGCGACGGTCGTTGCGGCCGTGGCGGCGGCAGCGGCGGTAACCGTGGTGGCGCCGGTGGCGCCGGTGACAATGACGCAGCAGCGGCAACGACGATAGCCATGGCGGCATGGGCAATGGCCGCTGTGGTGGCAACGGCGGCGGTGGCGGGAGGGCGGCGGCCGTGGCGCCAACGGCAGTCACCGGCGACACCGGTAGCAGTGGCGGCAGTGGCGGCAGCGACAGCAGCGGTTGCGGCAGGTTGCGGCAGCTGCGTCGGCGGCGGGCGGAGACGGGATGCCGCGGCGGGGGGGCGGGAGAGGTAGCGGCGGAGCGGCGGGATCCGGCGAGTCCGAGTGCGTCTCCGGCGCCCACCGGGAGATCATCGAAGGATGAATACGACAGTGCACCTCGCCCAGCAGGCCGAGGCGGACGAATTGCTCGGGCGCAGTGCGTTGGCGGCGCTGGTCGGCATGCTCCTGGATCAGCAGATCCCGATGGAATGGGCCTTCGCCGGCCCCTACACGATCGCCCAACGCCTGGGCCGCACCGACCTGGACGCGCACGAGATCGCCGAGTACGACCCGGACGGGTTCGCCGAACTCCTGTCCACCAAGCCCGCCGTGCACCGCTATCCCGGGTCGATGGCGAACCGCGTGCAGCAGTTGTGCCGGTATCTGGTCGAGCACTACGACGGCGAGGCAAGCGCGGTGTGGGCCGACGCGACGACCGGCACGGAGTTGCTCAAGCGGCTCCAGGAGTTGCCCGGCTTCGGGAAACAGAAGGCGCAGATCTTCCTGGCCCTGCTCGGCAAGCAGTACGGCGTGACTCCGGACGGTTGGCGCGAGGCGGCCGGCGGCTACGGCGAGGTCGGCTCGCACAGGTCGGTCGCCGACATCACCGGCCCCGAGTCGCTGGCCAAGGTCCGCGCGCACAAGCAGGAGGCCAAGCGCGCGGCCAAGGCCGCCAAGGCCACAAAGGAATCCTGACCGACCCGATGTCACGGCCGGCCCCCCTCCACCGGTCGCCCCGGCCGCAACACCACGCCGAGCCGTGGGCGGCAAACCCCTCACCGCCACCGAGATGGGCCGCCCACAAACCCACACCCCCGCACCCCCGCACCCCCGCACCAACACGCGCCCACAGCCGACCACACACATCCGGCTCCGAACCGGACCCGCAACGAGCCCGCAGCCGATAACCCTCCCGACCCCGAAGTCGGACCCTGCACGCAGCCCCGTACCGGGCTCTGAAACGGCCCCGCCACCGCCGACGGCCCCGGCCTCTGACCCTGTGCCGCAAGCCCTCACAACCCGGCATCGCCCCCGCCATCACACCCGAATCCCGCACCAAACCCTCTAGCTAAAGCCCCTGCCGCCCCGCCACTCCCCCACCCCGGTCGCGAACTCCGCACCGCAAACCATCGCAACCCGCGTCACCCTGCCCTCGCGCCGCCGAATCCCGCACCGGACCCTCCAAAGCCCCGGCCGCCCCGCCGCTCCCCACCGCCCGGGTCGCGCACTCACACCGCAAGCCGACACAACCCCGTCGCCACCCCGCCTCCGGGCGGCGCCGAAGCCCCAGCCGCCCCGCCACTCCCCCGCCCCGGTCGCGAACTCCACACCCCAAGCCGACACAACCCGGCCCCGCCCCCGCAGCCGTCGCCGCACCCCGCGCTGAGCCCCCCCCCGTTACCTTTTCCGTGGCCCTGAAACGGGGCTCCTGGCCTCCGGGTCCGGCATGACTTCTACCCCCTGTCGAACGCATGACCTGGGGGGTGGTGTCACCGGATCCGGAGCACCGTTTGACCGCTGATGAGAGGCCTGACCACCGCCCGGCCGAGCGCAACGCCCGGCCTCCGAAGGGCGGTTGGTCTGCGTAACGTGGATGCGCGCGTGCGGTGCGAAGGCGTGAGGCCGGGACCGGAACGACCACCCTCGGAGGGGTGCGGTGCTCGACACCGGCGACATCAAGGTCTTTCTCGGCCTGGACGTGGGCAAGACCGACCACCACGGCCACGGCCTCACCACCGGCGGCAAGACCGTCTACGACAAGAGGCTGCCCAACAGCGAACCGAAGCTGCGGGCCGTCTTCGACAAGCTCCGGGCGAAGTTCGGCACCGTACTGGTGATCGTCGACCAGCCCGCCTCGATCGGCGCCCTCCCGTTGACCGTCGCCCGGGACGCCGGCTGCGAGGTCGCCTACCTCCCTGGCCTCGCCATGCGGCGGATCGCCGATCTCTACCCGGGCGAGGCCAAGACCGACGCCCGCGACGCCCACGTGATCGCCGACGCCGCCCGCACCATGCCCCACACCCTGCGCGCCCTCGAGGTCGCCGACGAGGCCATCGCCCAGCTCACGGTGCTGACGGGCTTCGACCAGGACCTCGCCGGCGAGGCCACCCGCACCAGCAACCGCATCCGCGGCCTCCTGACCCAGTTCCACCCCTCCCTCGAACGCGTCCTCGGACCCCACCTGGACCATCCGGCCGTCACCCACCTCCTGGAGCGACACGGCTCGCCCGCCGCCCTGCGCAGGGCCGGCCGCCGCAGACTCGTGGCCCTGATACGCCCGAAGGCCCCGCGCATGGCCGAACGCCTCGTGAACGACATCTTCGACGCACTCGACGAACAGACCGTCGTCGTCCCCGGCACCACCACCCTCGACACGGTCGTGCCCTCCCTGGCCCGCTCGCTCGCCGCCGTCCACGAACAACGACGCGCCGTCGAGACGCAGATCGGCGAGCTCCTGGAGGCCCACCCTCTTTCCCAGGTCCTGACCTCGATGCCCGGAGTCGGAGTCAGGACCGCAGCCACCCTCCTGGTCACCATCGGCGACGGGTCGTCCTTCCCCACCGCCGCCCACCTGGCCTCCTACGCGGGCCTGGCCCCCACGACGAAGTCCTCCGGATCCTCCATCCACGGCGAACACGCCCCCAGGACAGGCAATCGGCTGCTGAAACGGGCGATGTTCCTCTCCTCGTTCGCCGCCCTGCACGACCCCGCCTCCCGCACCTACTACGACCGCTGCAGAACCCGCGGCAAGACCCACACCCAGGCCCTCCTCCGCCTCGCCCGACAACGCATCAGCGTCCTGTTCGCCATGCTCAGAGACGGCACGTTCTACGAATCCCGCCCGGCCGAACCGGTCGCCGCATGACCCGCTCACGCTTGACGAAAGACATAGAGGCACCCCCCCGAAGCCCCCCTCCCCCTGCCCCCACCCAATCCAGCACCGCAAACCATCACGACCCCGGCGCCGCTCCCACCCTCGCCCCAACCTCCGCAGGGCCCGCCGCATCCCGCGCCGAGCCCCCGAAGCCCCCTCCCCTCAGCCGCAGCCCCCACCCAACCCCGCCCCGCAAACCATCACGACCCCGGCGCTGCTCCCGCTCCCGCCCCCGCAGCCGTCGCCGCATCCCGCACCGAGCCACCCGAAGCCCCCGCTCCCGCCGTCGAACCCCGCACCGCATCCGCCAAAGCTCCCGAACCCCCCGAACCCCCCGAACCCTCAGAACCCTCCGAGCCCCCCACGCCCGAACCCCCCGCCCCCGCGTCCCGCCCCTGCCGCGGCAGGAACAAGGCCGCCGTCGCCGTGAGCAGAGTCGCCCCGCCGAGGAGGTACCAGGCCCGGTCGTACCCGTCGAGCGTGGCCGGTGCGCCCACCGCTGCGACGAATACCGCGACGCCGAGCGCCGATCCGACCTGGCGCAGCATCGTGATCACTCCCGAGCCGGTGGCGAACCGGTCCGGCGTCAGTGCGCCGGTTGCGGTGGCGATCAACGTGGGCAGGATCAGGCCGACGCCGATACCGGTGAGGATCGAACCGGGCAGCAGGTCGCTCGCGTAGTGCGCGTGTGGTTCGAGCCGGACGATCCACCACCCCAGACCCGCACCGAACGAGAGCCCGCCGACCACGACCAGCGGCCCGGGTCCGAAGCGGGCCACATAGCGCCCGGCCAGAATGCTCACGAACGGCACACACAGCGGTCCGGGCACGGTGCCCAGCCCGGTGCGCAGCGCGCTCCAGCCCCACACGGTCTGCATCCACATCGAGCCGGAGATCAACATCCCGGCGAACGCGACCCCGAACAGGGTGTTGGCGATCCCCGAGACCGCGTAGGTCCGGTTGCGCACCAGTGCACCCTCGACGACCGGGCGCGGATGGCGCGCGTTGCGCAGCAGGAAGCCGGCCGCGAACAGCAGCGTGAGCACCCAGACGCCCACCGTACGACCGGCCGACCAGCCCCAGTCCGGCGCGCGGACCACGCCCAGCGACAGCGCGCCGATCGCCGCGGTCAACAACGCGGCGCCGAGCAGGTCGGGCAGCGGACCGCGGTCGGTGGGTGCCGGGTCGGGCAGCCGACGCGCGCCGAGTACCAGCGTGAACACGCCGATCGGCAGGTTGACCAGGAAGACCCAGCGCCAACCGGGTTCGAGGAGCAGCCCGCCCAGGACCGGACCGAGGGCGGCGGCGAGTCCGCCGATCGCGGCCCACGTACGGATCACCGTGCCGCGCCGCTCGGGCGGATAGGAGGTGAGCAGCAGGCCGAGCGACGCGGGCATCAGCAGTGCGGCCCCGACCGCCTGGATCAGCCGGGCGATCACCAGCACCGCGAGCGTGGGCGACGCGGCGCACAGCGCGGACGCCACGGTGAACACGGCGATCCCGGCCAGAAACGCACGCCGGTGGCCGATCCGGTCGGAGAGTCGGCCGGCCGGTACCAGGAGCGCGGCGAAGACCACGGTGTAGGCGTTGAGCACCCAGGACAGGTCGGCGAGCGAGGCGTCGGACCAGGTATCGGCCAGCGACGGCATCGCCACGTTGACGATGAACAGGTCGAGATTGACGAGTACGACACCCGCGCAGACCAGGACTGCGGCAAGCGCGCGGGGCGGGTGATCCGGATCGGTACTGGCCATGAAGGCGCGGCCCCCTAGGTCGAGTTCTATGACGCAACTCAAGGTAGGACCAGTAAGTTCTATAATGCAACTCACTGAGTTCCATGAAAGGACTCGCCGGCTAGAATGGGGCCATGCGTCGGAAGAGTTTCCAGGAGATGTCCTGCTCGGTCGCCCAGTTCCTGGAGGTGGCCGGCGAGTGGTGGACGATGCTGATCGTGCGGGACGCCTTCCTGGGCGTGACCCGCTTCGACGACTTCCACGAGCGGCTGGGCATCTCCCGCAATGTGCTCACCCAGCGGCTGGAACACCTGATCGAACACGGTGTCCTGACCCGCGAGGCGTACCAGGACAAGCCGGCGCGCTACGACTACCGGCTCACTGACAAGGGCCGCGCGTTGTGGCCAGTTCTCAACGCGATGCGTCAGTGGGGCGACCAGTGGGCCGCGCCGGACGGCCCGCCGCTGATCGTCACGCACACCAACTGCGGCCAACCCACCACCGCCGTGCACGTCTGCTCACACTGCGGCGAACCGCTGACCTCGCACGATCTGCGCGCCTCGGCCGGCCCGGGCGCCCGAGACGGCCTCCTCGACGGCCTGCCCCGCCAGGCAACGCCCAGCGCCTGAAACGACGCCCGACGCCCCCGAGGCCCAATACCTGCGGCCCGCGGCCCGCGCCCGACATCCCAGGCCCCGCGCCCGGCGCCCCAGGCCGCCCCCGAGCAACCGGCACGCGCCGGCCGAGCACACAGCCCGGCCGGCATTCGAACCGAAAGACCTACAGGTCAACAACCCCACAGGATCAAGGACCCCACAGGGTCAAGGACCCCGCAGGGTCAACAACCCGACAGGGTCAACGACCCCACAGGGCCAAAGACCCGACAGGGTCGAAGCCCTCGAAGGGCCAAAGCCCGCGAAGGACCAAAGCCCCCGAAGGCCCCGAACCCCCGAAGGATCACAACTCCGGCGGAGCCGGCGGAGCCGGCGGCAGGACGGTGAATCCGAGCTTCGTGAGCGCCCGCGAGACCTCCGCCGCGCTGAAATCACGCGGAAGTTGTCCCGTGATCACCGATCCCACCTGCTTGACCGGATAGGTACGGCGCCCGATACGGACCGATTCGCCGGTGATCGGGTCGGGCTTGACCCCGCTCATCGCGCGCTCCACCTCGTTCATCTGCAGGTGGAAGGACTGGCCAGCGATCGTGCAGCGCATATTGCCTCAGCAAAGGAAGGGGTGAGTGCTACCGGTGTGGCAAGTCTTGCGCAGTCCCGGCCGCAAGCACAGTCCAGGACCGCCGTCCGGGGTCCAGCCGGGTAATGCGGGGTGATATGTCACATCGTGTCAGGTCGGGTTCCGGCCCCGTACACCCATCGGGCACCCGTCCGGCAAAAGCGGAATGGCTCGTTCCACCGCAGACAACGCCTACCGCCGTCTGTCACCCTGCTCCGGGCAGTGACCAACCGTCGACCATCCGGAGTTACCTCGGGGAGGACGAACGTGAACAGGCTCCCGAACGCGCCCGTCACCACAAAGGTCGCGTCCCCACCGCTAAAGGTCGCGTCTACACCGTTGTGGGCGGAGTTCGGCCGCACGCTGCGGACCCGGCGCCGCCTCGCGGGAATGACGCAGCAGCAGCTGGGGCTACGCGTCGGCTACCACCACAGCCTGATCAGCAAGCTGGAGGCCGGTCTGCGTGAACCCCCCGCCGGCCTACCGCGCCGACTCGACGATCTCCTGGACACCGGCGGGGACCTGTCCGCGCTGTTGACGAGCCGATCGATTCCGCCGCCCGCCCTGCATCGCACCCACTTCTCGGTGATCCCCGGCGGCGAGGCACCCGCCGGTCTGGCGCCGCTGGCCGACCGGTTCTGGCCCGATCGGCTGCCGTACCACGGGCTGCCCTGCCCGCTGCACGGCAAGGACGGTTCTCACGAGTGCGAGGTGCCGCCGTACGCCGACGCGCTCACCATCCTGGGCGACATCGACGGGACCAACCCCGCCGGTGTCGACCCCGACGTCGTCCACGTGCTCACCGCCCTGCTCGGCGGCTACACCCAGGCCGGTCTGCACGGCTCCACCACCGGGCTGGTCGGCTCGGTCGAGTACGTGCTGCGCCGGATCGTCAGTTGGGCCGAATCGCTCAACGCGCACGGCCGTTCCCCGCACGCCCAGCTGCGCCTGGCCGCCGACTACGCCCAGCTGGCCGGTCGGTTCCGGATGCAGCAGGGGCAGAGCGTGATCGGCATGGCCTGGTACGACCGCGGCCTCAACTGGGCCGACGTGTGCGAGAGCCCGGGCGCGCGCGCGTCGCTGCTCGGCGACGTGTGCTCGCTGGCCCGCCTGGACGGTGACGCGGCGGCGGCCCTGGCCTACGCCCGCGCGCTGGAGGCGGTGGACGCAGGCCGGGCCTGGATCACCACGCTGGCCCAGCTGTACCAGGCGCGCGGACACGCGCTCGGCGGCGACATCGCCGAGTGTCGGCAGCGCATCGCCACCGCAC
Organism: Embleya sp. L77; assembly: GCF_055557415.1. Classification (NCBI taxonomy): domain Bacteria; kingdom Bacillati; phylum Actinomycetota; class Actinomycetes; order Kitasatosporales; family Streptomycetaceae; genus Embleya; species Embleya sp. L77. Next base: position 6,027,232 of record NZ_CM145709.1, on the reverse strand, counting down.
ATCGACACGTGAGTCGCTTCGACGAACGCGACCGGGCCGAGGCGCCGTGGTTGACCGGGCTGGCCGGTCGGCTGCGGATGGAGGCCACCATCGGCGGCGCGTTGCGCGATCTGGCGGCGCGTACCGGCGACCTGGCCTCGGCCCGCTCCGCCGTCAAGTCGGTACAGGCGGCGCTCGACCTGCTGCCGGTGCCGATGCAACCGGCGCGGGTGTTGCTCACGGTGCGCCTGGCGGACGCGCTCGCGTGCGCCGGCCAGCCGGACGCGGCGGTGCTCGCCGCCGCGCCGGTGGTGCACGAGGCGGCGGGACTGGGCACGGCCACCACCAATCGGGAACTACTGAGCCTGCGTCGGCGTCTGACCCGGCACTGGAGCGATCTGCCCGAGGTCCGCGACCTGTTGGAGCAGATGCCCGGTCACTGAGAGGCGGATCGGCGCAGGTCCCGGGGTCGTCGGAGCAGCCCCGGAACAGGCACCGAAATCAGCGAACGGCCGCCCGATCGGTTGACCCGGCACTCCCGCGACTCCCGGGGTCTGCTTGGTGTTTGCCAGAATTTGCCGGCCGTTGCCGATCACTTCACCAAGTCCCCACACCCGTGTGAGTGTTTCGCTCGCTCGGGCACGAACCCGGCCTGCACGGTCGCCCGCGTCGCTCACGAGGCGTACGCGGCGCATGCCGGCGACGTGGTCGAGGTCTGCCTTCCACCCAAGGAGCCTCGATGAATCGCAGAACGACCACGGCCGGGACCGTCCTGGCCATGCTCGCCGGTTTGGCGATCGGCGCGGCCGGACCCTCGGCCGCCGCCGACCCGTCCCCTCCCCCCGCCAACCCCCAGGCACTCGCGGTATCCGCCGCCGACCGGGCGGCCGCAAGCGGCCTGGACAGTCTCGCCAAGGGGCCCGACGAGCAGTACGAACGCCAGGTCGTGACCCCGTGGGTCAACGACCTGTTCTCGGTCGCGTACCAGCGCACCTACCGCGGCCTCCCGGTCGTCGGTGGGGACGCCGTGGTACTGGCCGATGGGAAGGGCCGGGTGCGGGCGACCCAGTCCTCCACCGACGCGCGCATATCGGTCACCACCCAGCCGACCGTCACGGCCGGCGCCGCCGAGGCCACGTCCAAGGCCAAGCTCCCGGTCGTGGACAAGGTCGAATCGCACCGTCTGGTCGTCCGGGTCAAGGACGACAAGACCGCGCTGGCCTGGGAGACCGTGCTGATCGGTCGTACCGACACCGCGCCCAGCCGGTTGCACGTGTTCGTCGACGCGAGCACCGGGGCGGTGCTCGACAGTTACGACGACGTCCGGGCCGGCAGCGGCAACAGCCAGTGGAACGGCCCGAATCCGCTCACCATCGACACCACCGGCTCGGGCAGCTCCTTCTCCCTGCGCGACCCGAACCGCCCCGGTCTGACCTGCGCGGACTACTCCACCGGCCAGGTCTTCACGAAGTCCACCGACTCGTGGGGCAACGGCCAGGCGTCCAGCAAGGAGACCGGCTGCGTCGACGTCATGTGGGCGGCGCAGAAGGAATGGAACATGCTCCGCGACTGGCTCGGTCGCAACGGGCACAACGGCAACGGCGGGAGCTGGCCGGTCAAGGTCGGCCTCAACGACGTCAACGCCTACTGGGACGGCTCGTCGGTGTCCATCGGGCACAACCAGTCGAACCAGTGGATCGCCTCGATGGACGTGGTGGGCCACGAATTCGGGCACGGCATCGACCAGTTCACCCCCGGCGGCGCCGGCAGCGAGGCCGGACTCGGCGAGGGCACCGGCGACATCTTCGGCGCACTGACCGAGGCGTACACCAACGAGCCCTCCCCGTACGACACCCCCGACTACACCGTCGGCGAGACCGTGAACCTGGTCGGCCAGGGCCCGATCCGCTACATGTACAAGCCCTCCACCAACGGCGACCCGGACTGCTACAGCTCCTCCATCCCCAGCACCGAGGTCCACAAGGCCGCCGGCCCGCTCAACCACTGGTTCTACCTCCTCGCCGAGGGCACCAGCCCCGGCGGCGGCAAACCCAACAGCCCCACCTGCAACAACACCACCCTCACCGGCGTCGGCATCCAACAGGCCGGGAAGATCTTCTACGGCGGCATGCTCCTCAAGACCAGCGGCATGACCTACAAGAAGTACCGCACCACCACGCTGACTTCGGCCAAGACCCTCGACCCCACCTGCGCCCTGTTCAACAAGACCAAGGCCGCCTGGGACGCCGTCAGCCTGCCCGCACAGCCCAACGACCCCACGTGCGTCGGCAACCCGGGCCCCGACTTCACCATCGGTGTCAGCCCGACCAGCGGCAGCGTGGCGCCCGGTGGCACCGCGACCACGACCGTGACGACCACCGTCACCCAGGGCGCGGCGCAGAACATCACCCTGTCGGCGGGTCCGCTGCCGTCCGGTGTGACCGCCTCGTTCAACCCGGCGACCGTGCAGGCGGGTGGCACCTCGGTGCTGACCCTGACGGCGAGCACCTCGGCGCCGTCGAGCACCACCGCGATCACCGTGACCGGTGCGGGTACGAGCGCCACACACACCGCGCAGTACAACCTGACCGTCTCCAGCGGGCCCGGCAACCCGAGCGACCCGCCGGACATCAGTGTGGCCAACGTCCAGGCGCACCTGTCCCAGCTCAACACGATCGCGTCGCAGAACGGCGGCAACCGCCGCGCGGGCAGCGCGGGTTACACCGCCTCCGTGGCATACGTGAAGAGCAAGCTCCAGGCGGCCGGCTACACCGTCACCGAGCAGACCTGCACCTCCTGCACCTACCGATCCAACAACCTGATCGCCGACTGGCCCGGCGGCCCCGCCGACTCCGTCGTGATGTTCGGCGCCCACCTCGACAGCGTCTCGGCCGGCCCCGGCATCAACGACAACGGCTCCGGCTCCGCCACCCTCCTGGAGAACGCACTCGCCCTCGCCCAGGCCAACCCCACCCTCACCAAGCACGTCCGCTTCGGCTGGTGGGCCGGCGAGGAACAGGGCCTCCAGGGCTCTCAGTTCTACGTGGGCCAGCTCGGCTCCACGCAGCGTGCCGCGATCAAGGGCTACTACAACTTCGACATGGTCGGCTCGCGCAACGCGGGCTACTTCATCAACAACATCACCTCCGCCACCGCCGGACCGCTGAAGGCGTACTGGGACACGTTGAACCTGCGTCCCGAGGAGAACGTCGAGGGCCAGGGCCGCTCCGACGACTACTCCTTCCAGCAGGCCGGCATCCCGACCTCCGGCTACGCGGCCGGTGCCAGCGCCACCAAGACGCAGGCACAGGCCACGAAGTGGGGCGGCACGGCGGGCGCCTCGTACGACTCCTGCTACCACTCCGCGTGTGACACCACGTCCAACGTCGACGCCACGGTCCTCAACCGCAGCGCCGACGGCATCGCCTACGCGATCTGGAAGACCGCGGTCGGCGGCACCACGCCCGGCCCCGACTTCTCCATCACGACCGTCCCGGCGGCCGGCACCATCCAGCTCGGCGGCCAGGGCACCGCGACGGTGAACACCACCACCGTGAGCGGCACGGCGCAGACCGTGACGCTCACCGCAAGCGGCGCCCCGAACGGCGTCGGCGTGAGCATCAACCCGACGTCCGTGCAGTCCGGCTCGTCGGCCACCGCGACCATCACGGTCGCCGCGAACACCACTCCGGGCACCTACCCGATCACCATCACCGGCACCGGCTCCGTCGTGCACTCGACGACGTACACGCTGACCGTCGGCAGTGGTCCGGGCAGTTGCACCGCGCCCGCGTGGGACGCGAACTCGATCTACACCAACGGCAGTGTGGTCTCGTACAACGGCCACACCTACCGCGCCAAGTGGTGGACCCAGGGCGAGGAACCCGGGACCACCGGTCAGTGGGGAGTGTGGGTCGACCTCGGCGCCTGCTGAGTTGATCCGCACGTAAGTTGGTCCCCGACTTCCCCGATTGTGATGCCCGGTAGGCCGCGGGATGGCCTGCCGGGCATCACACCGTGCGGGGCCGGCCGGTCGGCCGTGGCCGATCGCGCGGGGTGCCGCCGCCGGCTTCGCGGGCCGGTGCCGGCAGGATGCCGGAATGACCACGAACCCCGACCATTGCGACTTCGCCGGGTCCGGGGGTGGGCTCGACTCCGGGCCCGAGTCCGGGTCCCGGTCCGCGTCCGGCTCCGGCTCCCGATCCGGGCCCGCGTCCGCGTGCGTCCCCTGGCCGGCATCGCTTCCCGCCGACCTGCTCGCGGCGAAGGCCCTGGTCTACGACCCGAACGCCTTCGTGTGCTCGACGCCGGTGGCCGAGCCGGAGAGCGCGGAGTACGGGGCGCACGTGTTCACCGTCGACGGTGCCGAGGTCCGTTTCCGGATCGCCGGGACCACACCGACCAAGGTCGGCCAGTTCGTCACCCTGTGGCAGCGCTCGGCGGCCGGCCCGATCGCGCCGCTCGCCGCCGAGGATCGACTCGACCTGGTGGTGATCAGCTCCCGGCAGGGCGAACACTTCGGGCAGTTCGTCTTCCCGAAGGCCGTCCTGCGCGAGCGCGGCATCCTCTCGGTGCGGGGCAGTGGCGGCAAGCGCGGCTTCCGCGTCTACCCGCCGTGGGTGAGCACCACCAACCGGCAGGCCGACCGGACCCGGGCCTGGCAGCTCGAACACTTCCTCACCATCACGGCCGGGGCGTCGCCGGATCCGGCCCGCTGCCGGGCCCTGTACCACCCGTACGCGGCGCGGTAGCCGTCCCCGACCCCCGGCGGGTCAGGGGGCTCCTCCGCACGCGGCCCTGAGCCGGACCAGCGTCGTGCGCATGCCGTGGCGATTGCGCGCGGCACGCTGCGCGGGCGGGGTGCCGGTGAAGACCAGGCCGAGCACCTCGGCGACCCGACGGCGCCACCCGTCGCGGCGAAGATCGTTCCAGTACTCGGTCACCACCGTCCCCTCCTCCGCCGGCGTCAGGCGGTAGCCCCAGCGGGCGATCGGCAGGCCGAAGGAGGTGACGTCGAAGGCGAACTCCCGGCCCGGGTCGGCCGTCACGATCCGGCACGTGGTGAACCAGACCCACGGGCCCCGGCGGTTGAAGCCGACGAAGCTTCGGCCACGGGGCCAAATCGCAAAGACTTCCGGGCTCCACTCCTTCATCCGCCGCACATCGGCGACCACCGCATAGACCGCCTCCGGCGGAAGCGGCACGGTCAACGACTCCTCGATCTCCCAGACGCGCCCACTCGTCGCCGGCGGGCCGGATTCGTGCTCCTGAGGCTCCATGTCCGCCACGCTACACCGAACACAACGCAACGTCGCGTTGTATTTCGAGGTAATCTCCCGGCATGAAGAACGAGCAGCACACGGCGGACCCCGCTGCCACAAGTCCCGCCGCCACGGGCGGCGACGGTTCGGCCGGGCAAGGCACAGGTGACGCCAACCGCGGGAGCGGCGTACGCACCGGAAGCGGTGGGCCACGCAAGTCCCGGGAGATCTTCGACGCCACCCTCGACCTGCTCGCGGACAAGGGGTACGAGGGCCTGACCATCGAGGGCGTCGCCGAACGATCCGGCGTCAACAAGACCACGATCTACCGCTGGTGGCCGTCCAAGGGCGCCCTGCTCGGCGCCGCCCTCACCGGCGCCGGTCGGCTCGACTTCCCGCTGCCCGACACCGGCAGCCTCCGCGGCGACCTGATCGCCCTCACCAACGGGATCGTCGGGCTGCTGACCGCCCCACCCACCGCCGACATCGCCGTCGCCGCCCTCGGCGCGGTCACCCACAGCCCCGAACTCGCCGAGCACACAAGGGCGTTCTTCGCCGACCGACTGTCCCGCGAACAACTCCTCTTCGAACGCGCCATCGCCCGAGGCGAACTCGCCCCCGACGCCGACCCGATGCTCCTGATGGACCTCCTGGCGGGCGCCGCCTGGCTGCACCTGGTCTTCCGCCGCCTCCCGGCCGACCCGGACTTCGCGTCCCGCACGGTGGACATCGTCCTCGACGGCGCCGCCACCGCCCCGGCCGCGCGTCGTCCCGCATCGAAAGTGCCCCGGTAGTCGGGATTGTGGGACGTGACTGCCGCAACCGCGTACACCACGTCGGATTTATCCAATACCGGACAGCCACGGCGACAGGAGGATCGGATCGCTTCGGGGGAACGGCGGCGTCGGTGACGTTGTCGCGAGGCATCACCTTCCCTCCACGGGCACGAGCCCGTACCCAAGCAGAGAAGAGATGAGACTCATGGCGAAGAACCGAGCACGCCGCCGCGCGCTCCTGGCGGTTGCGGCCGCGGGCATCGGCGCGTCCACCCTGGCTGTCGCGCCCGGTGTCGCGAGCGCAACGCCCGGTGGGTACTGCGGAACGTACAAGGCCGGGCTGAGCAGCCAGCCGACCAACGTCAAGACCGTGTTCACCAAGCAGCCGCCCGGCTGCAACGACTTCAACCTGACGTGGGTGGACCACTCGGCGTCCTACGGCGCGGCCTACTGGGACAGTTGGGGCAACCCGCACATGTCCAACACCCGGGCCCAGTGGCACAACGCGAACTCGAACTGGTGCCAGCCGATCATGACCAACGTGTCGACCGGCACGAACATGATCGTCATCAGTGGTGACGGCGGCGCCGGGTACAACGTCCACGTCAACCTGTAGGCGTCCCGCGCACATGCCGACCCACCTCCTGCGCAGGGGGCTCCGGTTGGTCGGAGCGGCCGCGGCTCTGGGCTTGCTCGGCGCCTGCGGTCCGTCCGGCGCCGACGGCCCGTCGGCCGACCCGACCTTCTCCCCCGACGCCGTCATCGGCGTCCAAGCGCTGCACAGCCTCTTCCCCGCCAGTTCCGCCCAGTTCAACGACGGCGTGCGGTACACCCGGCTGCGGCAGGCCCTGCAGTCGACGGCCCTCGCACGCTGCATGACCGAGGCGGGCTTCACGCCGGACCCGGCCTCCGGGTACGACGTGCTGATGACCGTCAACACCGTCGACTTCCCCGACCTGGACCGGATCGCCGCCACGAAGGCGTTCGTGCCGCCGATATCCATCGACTTTCCCGGCAAGGCGGAGGACCCCCTGCGAACGGCGGCCCGCGACAGGTGCCGGCCGGTCGCCACCGCCCTGTTCAAGGTGCCGGGGACGTCCACCGACCTGGCCGACCAGTGGTGGTCGGGCATGCGCACGATCCAGGCCTCCTCGGAAGTACGGGCCACCCTGCCCGGGTTCCGCGACTGCATGGTCGAAGCCGGCGCGCCCGCCGAGCAGATACCCGTGACGTCCTCACTCGACGCGTTCGGAAAATTCCTGGCCTGGGAGGACGGGATGAACACCCACGCCGCCTCCCCCGCCGCGATCACCGAGAACAACGAGCGCTGGGCACCGGTCTTCGCCGAGTGCGCACGGCCGGTGATGGCCGTCCTGGAACCGCTGGCCCTGGAGAGCCAGAAGGTTTTCCTCCGAAGGAACGGCAAGCGGATCGAGCAATTGGTCAGCCGGTCGGACGCCGAGGTGAAGGCGGCGCAGCGCACCTACGGCGCTCAGGCCCCGCTCTCCGGCTGACCGGGCGTCCCTGGTGGGGTGGCACGTCTCGTTGCTCGCCGTCGACAACCCGATACTGCTCTACGACTGCCGAGAAGGGGTCGCGATTCGGGGTACGCCGCTTGAGTCTCCAGTGGCTTGAGACAGGAGGGTGGGGGGCATGGACGGTGCGACTCTCTACTCGATCGGGGAGCTTTCCCGGCGGACCGGCTTGTCGGTCACGACGATTCGGTTCTACTCCGATTCGGGCGTGGTGGTACCGACCGACCGAACTCCCGCCGGATATCGGCTCTACGACCTCGACGCCCTGCTGCGACTGGAACTCGTCCGCACGTTGCGCGAGTTGGGCATGGATCTCGCCACGGTACGGCAGGTGCTGAACCGCGAACGCGCGGTGGCGGACGTCGCCGCGGCGCATGCCGACGCGGTGGATGTGCAGATTCGCATCCTGCAACTGCGTCGGAGTGTCCTGCGAGTCGTGGCCACGCGCGGGTCCAGTCCCGAGGAGACCAATCTCATGCACCGACTCACGCACTTGTCGGGCGACGAACGCCGCCGCCTGATCGACGATTTCCTGAACGACACGTTCGGCACGGGGGCGGTGGGCGCCGACCCGGTGGTCGAGGCGATGGTCCGCTCCGCCACGCCCGACCTCCCCGACGACCCCTCCCCCGAACAGGTCGCCGCATGGGTGGAGATCGCCGAACTGGTCGGCGACGCGGACTTCCAGGCCCGGATGCGGCGGGCGGCCCCCTACCAGGCAGGCCGAAGCACGCTCGACATCGAAACCGAGGCCGGCGACGAATTGATGGAATTCACCCGCCGAAAGGTCGCCGAGGCCAGGGAGGCGGGCATCGACCCGGCCGGCGAACAGGCCGCACCCGTCGTCGACGACCTGGTACGCCGATTCGCCGAGGCTCTCGGCCGAACCCCCGACCACGCCTTCCGCACCTGGCTGGCCCGGCAGTTCGAGCCCGCCCAGGACCCCTTGGTGAACCGCTACTGGCGGCTCGTATGGATCGTCAGGGGTTGGCAACTGATCCCGGCCCTGCTCCCGATCCATCCATGGCTCATCGAGGCCCTGCACAGCAGCCGCGCACCGCAAAGCAGCCACGACGCGTGACCACCCCCGGCCGGCCCGACCTCGTCGTGGACGGGCCGGCCGGGGCCGTCACGGCTGCGCGCCGCGATGCACCCGGCCCGCTGCGACGCGAACCCGAGCGAGGCGGCGCACGCCGTGCGTCGGGTTGCGACCGAGGCGTGACGGGCGTGTGCTGGAAGAGCGGTCACCCGTGCCCTTCGACGGCCGGCTCCTCGGCTGCGGGGCGCTCGCGCGAAAGGTAGCCCGGCCATGGTCCAGCAGTGCTTCACGCCTTCGCAGGCAGGCGTCCACATCCGCCTCACGCAGGTGTTCGGGCGAATCGCCGAGTGGTTCATCAGGCAGGAGTACTGCCTGGCCAAAGGCGGATGCAGCGAATTCCTCACGCTGCCCGGTGGGCCGCAGACGGACTTCTTCGACGAGAACGCCGGCACCACCCGCTGCCGCTACCTCGCCGCCTTCCTGAAGTTCCACCACCCTGCGCTGGACGAGATCTTCGTGGCGCAGACGTGCGAGATCCGCAAGCGCGATGACGACGACGAAGGGGAGAAGTTCCCGGTACCGGACATCATCACGCACGATCCGGCCGCCGGACGGCGGGAGTTCTACGAGGTGAAGCCGAACTCCCAGTCGAGCAAGAGCAAGGGCCGGGTCAAACTGAATGCCTTCCAGGCCATGGTGGACTTCCTGCGCACCACCTCGGTGCCGACCATGAAGTACGACCGCGGCACACTCTTCGACCCGGACCGGAGCATCCTCCTGTGGGACGGCACCTGGTTCGGCTCGCCGGTGCAGGTCTTCTTCCACTTCTTCCGCGAAGAGGAAGGGCTGCTCGTCTACGAGGTCTGCGTGAAGGTCACCGGCCAACTCCTGGCCGAGGTCTTCGTCAAAGCACTCATCAAGTTGGCCGTGCTCGCGGTACTGAGCCTGTTCGTCCCGGTCGCGGGCGGCGTCGTCGTTCTGGCCGAGAACTCGCCGCTGGAAGACAGCGTCGGCAACGGAGGCGGCAACGGCACTCAGGACACGCGCTACGTCCAGGCGCTGCTCAACGACTGGCGTGGCAACAACGGCCGCAGCCTCATCGGTCTCGACGGCCTGGTCGGCAACGAGACGATCGGTGCCATCACCGACTTCCAGACCACGGTGACCCACATCGTCGACGGCCGCGTCGACGTCGGCGGGGCGGCGATGACCGCCCTGGAACAGGCCCACGTCGACCACGCCTTGGTCGGGGCCGACCGTACCGAGATGGACCAGGTCGGCACGGACGGGCTCACCGCGTACATCCTCAAGCCGGACCCCGACGGCCTCGCCGAAGGCCACGTCGAGACCGACCTCGTCACCGCGGCCGGCCAAGCGGTGGCCCAGTACTTCACCGAACTCCACGCCGAAGCATGAGCCCCCGGCGCGGCCGTGGAGCACTGCACCTGCCAAGGCCGTTGCGACGTCTCAGCTGCGACATCTCAGCTCAGGAGGCCGACCGCGCCGGCCAACGCTGCCGCCGATCCGCAGGTAAGCATCAACCAGCCGCACCCGCGAAGAAAGAAATCGAAGCCCTCCGGGGTCTGGGCGGTGCCGCTCATATCGAGTGTCATCGAACTCGTCCGCCGCCATCTCTCGACGGTTCGGCTTCGCCAACCTCCCACGTCGAACGCGATACGCACGCCGAACGCCCCACCCACAACGCCGAAAAGCAGCACAAAGATCGCGCCCGCCAGAGCCGGGTCGTCCGATGCCATCACAGCCGAATCGATCACACCGGCCACAATGCCACACCGGTCCCCCGTCTCCCCCATCGATATGACGCTGCATCAGGAACAGTGCCGAGGAGGGCATCCGGCAACCGCGTGGCCCCTCGACAGCGCACGCTGCACATTGCAAGCCCGGCGGCCGGAGCGACGTGGCCGGCGGTTTCGGTCCTCGTCAGCGCTGCTCGCCGAGGTCCTCCCCTTCCAAGCCATCGCGCGTTCGGTGCCTGCGGGGTGGCCTATCGCTTGGCGTAGTCGCCGAAGCCGGCCCAGTCGAGCACCACGCACGGCTCGTCACCGACGACCCACGCGTCGTGTCCGGGTGGGCAGACCATCAGGTCTCCGGCTCCGAACTCCATCTCCTCACCGTCGTCCATGACGATGTGCATCCGTCCGGAGAGCGTCAAGCCGACGTGCGACGCCTGGCAACTGTCGGTCCCGGCGATCGGCTTCACGTGCTCCGACCAACGCCAGCCCGGTTCGAACGTGCCCCGACCCACCGGAATGGCATTCAGGGAAACGAGATCGACCTTGCCCTTGTCCGCTTCGAACGGACGTGTTTCCTCGGGCGCTTCGAAATTCTTACGGACGAGACCAGTCATGGTCTCCTCCTCCACTCGGGAGGCATCCATCGCGGCCGAGCGTCGAACCATCAACCGCCGACGCCTCGCAGATATGTGAAATCTCCCCCGCACCCCCAACGCTACGTCCCTCCGGAGAACCAGGCGACCTTTCCACGGGCGGAACGGCCAGATGGCGGCGCCGTGGAGAGGAAGCATCGATCCTGGGCACGCCCAGGATCGTCGCACGAAACACGATCATCTCGAGCAGGGAACCGAGCGCGCTCGTCCGCACCTGGTCGGGCACTTCACGGAGTAGGCCGACACATGTGCCGGGCGAGACAACAAAGACCCCTCGCCCGGTGTCCTTGCCGTCCGGTCAGCGCTGGGCAGCTGCGGAGTGGCACGGGAGACCGGCGGCTTGCCCTACAGGCCGTCCCGCAAAGCACCAGGAGTCCCGGGGTACCTCACTCGCCGGTTTCGCCATCAATGAGCTCACGGGCGATGTAGAAAGGACCGACATGGCGGGCGTACGCCCGGAGCAGATGGGATCCGGCCGAGTGAGGGCTTGTCGGGCGCCTTGAAGCGGTTCCCGAGGCGTTCCCTTTGTCACTCGAGACGGCGGCCGCCGCAAGCAATTTCGCAGTGGACACCTCCGTTTGGCAGGCGGCCATATCCTGCACGGCGGAGATGTCGGCGGCGACCGTCCAGTCCTCGGCGTCTCCAGCGCGGGCAGGGAGTCGGCGGGGGCGGACCACGAGGGTGATGAAGAAGCGTTGGATCTCGTTGCAGGTCAGCCGCACGAGGCCGTCCGGCGCGAGGTGGTGTGAGTGTTCATCAGCGCCGAACCTCCGGGCGCCAGTGGTGACTTCGTGCGAGCGGGCCATCGTGAGGACGTAGCCGGTGCCGCGTTCCTCCAGCGTGGCGCGCAGGTTCGGGTTGCCGCCGTAGACCTGCCCGCGACCCAAGGTGCCCGGTGGCCGTCCAGGAACGGGTGACCATGCGGGCGGCCAGTTCCGGTTTGGTGGCAAAGGCGGTCTCCTCGCCGAGTCCGGCGGCACGGTAGCGGTCGGGGTCGGTGGTCCAGGAACGCGGAACGTACAGTTCCCGGTCTACCGCGGCGTGCCCGCGCCGTCCCGCGTAGACCAGGTAAACGGCAACCTGGGCATTTTCGATTCTGCCTGCGGTGCCGGTGTACTGGCGCTGGACGCCGGTGCCTTCTTGACGTCGCCGGTCTCGTCGACCACCAGCACCGCCCGTTCGTCGTGCGGGTGCTCCACCACGTAGTCCCGTAGGTCGTCGCGGACGGCATCGGCATCCCACTTGGCCCGGCTGAGCAGGTGCTGCATGGCGTCCGGGGTGGACTCTCCGGTCCACTCGGCGATCGTCCAGCAGCTTTCGTGGCACGTCTGACAGGAGCCCGAGCACCAGCCGCCGCTCGGCGCCGCGGCTCCACCCGGGCGAAGCGGCCCGCGATTCGGCCTGTCAGGACCTCGAAGGACTCCCGACAACGAGCGGGGTCCGCGCTGTGACCTGCGGTCACCGTGTGATGTTCAGTCTTCACACGCCGATGATCAACGGTGGCTGCCGTGGGCTCCGCACCTGCCCCATCGTCAAGACCACGCGATGAGGCAGGGGGTCAGCAAGGCCGGCGCCAAGGCATGAGATCGAGTCCGGGATACCGCAGCGCCATGCCGGCGAGCGTCTCCGGGGTCCAGTAGGAATGTCCTGGCGGAGGAAACCCGAATGCCTGGAGTTGGCGCGGTGTGGCCCGCTCGACGAATGTGGACCAGTCCTCCTGGACCGCGGAGTAGGCCCAGCCCCGGCGCTGACCCCACTGGGCTGCGGCGGAGCGGAAGTTCAGGTGCATGGTGAAGCGGGCACCGCGCGGCGCGGTCATGGCTGTTCCGCGATGGATGGTGCCGATCTCGAAGGCGACCACTGTCCCGGCAGGACCGGCTGCGGACACCTCCGCTTCGTACAGCTGCGGGCTTCCCCCGGCGTCCTGGAAGCGGTTCTTGCTTTCGAGGCCGGGCCGCAGATACCGGGTGGGCACGGCGGGGAGGTCGGCCGTGTGCTTCCGCGAGACAAGGTGCGCCGGGCCGAGCTCCTCGGGCACGTCCGCCAGGTATACGAACATCTCCAGCTGGCGGAAGCCGGGCGCGGTGCTGGGCACCAGAAGGGTATGGCCCGGATAGTCGCGGTGCAGGTCCTGGTCGTAGTCGCAGGCGCCGACGTACTTCGCCCAGGCTTCCGCCCCGGAGATCTGGATGTCGTCTTCCAGCAGCGTCTCGGCGAGTGCCAGGATCCGGTGGTGCACGGCCAGCAGACTGATCTCCACGCCGGCGAACGGGAAGTAGTCGATCCCGGCGAACTGGTCGCCGATGAAACGCTCGCGTCGCGCATCGGTCGCGTCGTGGAACCCCTCGGCGGACGGGAAGAGCAGATCCAGTTCACCCGCCGCGGGCTTCAGCTCATCGGGCGGGATGAAACCAGGGAGGATTACGAAGCCGTCTTCACGCCACGCCTGCGCCGCTACTGTGAGGTCCATCGGGCCAGGATGATTACGGCGAGTGCCGCAGACAACCTGTTTTCCGGCATGAAATCCGCCTGTGGGGCGAACAGTTGGCCAATCCGGACCCGAGCTGAAACCACCGTGGCGCGAAGCCCGACGGGCTGACAGGCAGCAAGATCACCATTTACAGCTGGAGTGCTAGACCTTGTTCAAGGTCTGTCCCGTAGGTGGTGGCAGGTCTGATTCCGGGTGACTCGCGCGAAACCCGCATCGCGGGCGGCCCGGCCTCGGTCCTTGCAGAGTTGCCGGGCCTCGTCGACGAATGGCGACAGGCAGGAGCGGGGCCTGGGCCGCCTGCCCGGCCGTATCCGGCCTCCGGCCTCCACTGCTGCTGCGTGCAGGGCGCACCCGCGCGGCGTTCGCCGTCCTCTAGCCGAGGGTGAGCATCGCCTCGGTGACCTCGTCGATCGCGGCTTCGGGGATCGCGGTGGCGGCCTTGTCGAGGACGAGCAGCCGTGCGCCGGGGATTTCGCGCGCGATCGCCTCGCCGTTGCCGACGGGGAAGAACGGGTCGCGGCGGCCGTGGACGACGAGGGTGGGGACCTCGATCTCGGGCAGGCGCTCGCGCCAGCGGGGTTTGCAGTCGAGCCCGGCAAACACCATGCCCATCTGGTTGGCCATCTGGACCGGTGGTGCGGTGCCGGGCGTGCGGTCCCAGATGCGCGCGGCGATTGCGCGCGCGGCGACGGGGTCGTTGCCGAGGATCTCCGCGCCGGCGGCGGCGAATTCCGCAACCGCCTCGCGGTCGCTCCAATCGGGCATCGGACGCGCGAACAACCGGCTCATCGTCGCCTGGTCGTGGTCGAGGAGGTCGTCGTCGGGCGGGCCGGGGGCAACCGCGCGGGTGCCGACCAGGGTGAGCGCCGAGAACGCGCCCGGATGGTCGAGCACGGCCACCTGGGCGACCATCCCGCCGACGCCGATTCCCGCGAGGTGCGCAGGTCCCCCGCCGAGCGCACCGGCAAGGGCCGCCGCGTCGGCAGCGAGGCTGCGCAGGGTGTAGGCGGGCGCCTGTGGGTCCGTCGTGGTCGACTCCCCGCTGTCGCGCAGGTCGTAGCGCACCACACGGCGCCCGCCGGCGGCGAGGCGCTCGCACAGCGCGTCGGGCCAGGAAAGCATCGTCGTCCCGCCCGCGAGCAGGACGAGTGGCGCGTCTTCGTCGCCGAACGACTCGATGCCCAAGGCGATGTCATTGGCGTTGACAGTGGTCATCGGATCACCCGGAGACGTCGTAGGTCAGGTGGGTCGCGGTCGATGTCGAGATCACGCTCCGCTGCACCAGCGTGCGCGGCACTCCGCCGGTGAACAGTGGTGTCCCGGCGCCCAGCACGACGGGCGCCAGGTGCAGCGTCAGCGCGTCGACCAGCCCGGCGTCGAACGCCGAGCCGATCGTGGCGCCGCCGCCCATGAGGACGACATCGAGGTCCTTGCCGCCGGCCGACGACGCCGCCTCGGCCCGCTTGCACGCGGCGGTGACGGCGTCGGGCAGACCGGTGGTGACGAACGTCCAGTCGAGGTCGGATGTCCGCACCGACTCCGGCGGCGAGCTCGTCACCACGACGAACGCGGGCCTGCCGACCTCGCCGGCGCCGTAACCGCACGTGTCGTCCCAGCCGTCCGGCCCGTCGACCAAGTCGAAGAGCCGGCGGCCGAGGACGACGGCGCCCGAACGGCCGGTCCCCTCGCGCAGGACCCGGCGGTCGTCGGGGTCGTCGGAGAACGCCCACGTGTGCAGGGCCTCGCCGCCGGTACCCAGACCGTTGTCCGGGCCGGGGTCGGGCCCGGTGACGAAGCCGTCGAGAGAGACCGAGATGTCGGCGATGATTCGAGTCATACCAAGGCAGACCCGATCCGCCGCCCAAACTCATCGCTCAAGCGTGAAGCGGGTGACGGAGGCGAACTCGATGTCCGCTGCCACCGGACGGCCCCGGTGCGGTGGCGGTGGCAGTGGCCCCGAGCATCGGGGGGCGGATAGCGGCCGCGATGTCGGTAGCGAAGGTGGACAGCGCGGTGGAGCGGCCCTGCTCGGGCAAGGGCGACGACGCCATAGCCGTCGGCGACATCGCCCAGGGCGCCGGGATCACCCGCGGCGCCCTGCTTCGCAGGAGTCCCGCCCGCGGGAAGTTCCGGAAGGCATCAGCCACTTGCGAACACATCTGGCTGCTCGGCGCCGGCCTGACCACTTGAGACATCCGGCATGGACGTGACGCGGTAACGGCCGTCGAATGCCCGCTCAGGAGAGCGGCCAGTTGCGCAGGGCGGCGTCGGCCATCTCCTGGAGTTCGTCGCGGCCGATACCGCTCGCGGCTTGTACGGCGATGCCGAATGCCAAGGTGGTGACGTAGCGGGCCAGGAGGCCCGGATCGGTTCCCGGGGGCAGGTCGCCGTCTTCGACGGCTCGCTGGAACCGCTCCCGGATGCAGGAGCAGCCGTTGTTACGCCACGCGACGAGTAGTTCACGGACCTCTCGCCCCGACTCACCGGCGGCCAGTGCGCCCTGGACGCCCAGACACCCGTGAGGGTGAGCCGGACGGGTGGTGGTACGCACGGTGCCGGCCAGGATCGCGGTGGCGACGTCGAGGGCGGTCGGCTCCTCCAGGGCCCGGGCCAGGTAGGCGCTCGGGCCCTCGGTGTAGCGCTCCAGAGCCTTGCGGAACAGCTTCTCCTTGTTGCCGAAGGCCGCGTACATGCTGGTGGTGGAGATACCCATCGCGTCGGTCAGGGTGGCCAGGCTGGCCCCCTCGTAGCCGTGCTCCCAGAAGACCAGCATGGCGCGCTCGAGTGCTTCGTCGACGTCGAACCCTCGCGGCCGGCCGATCGCGCCGTTCTGTTTCGTCTCCACCCCGGCAGCCTACCTCTTCCGCAATGATCGCTACAGAAGTGCTACGTTCGACTTCCGCATCGATCGATGCGGAAGTCGAAGGGGCGGCCCACCTCCGCAACGGACGCTTCGCGCACATGACCGCCCTGCACGACACCGGCGAACTTCTCCGGCAGCCGACCGGCTGACCTCCGGGATCAGCGCCTGCGACTCGAAGAACAGTCCGAACATCACTCATGGCCGGCTCGGGCCACAGAACTCGTGAGGTATGTATGACCACCACCTTGATCACCGGGGCCAATAAGGGCATCGGCTTCGAGACGGCCAGACAGCTTCTGGCATTGGGCCACGTTGTCTACATAGGCGCCCGTGACGTCGAGCGAGGCGAGAAGGCCGCGGCGGCACTCGGCGCACGATTCGTGCAACTCGACGTGACCGACGACGCATCGGTGCGCAGCGCGATGGCGACGATCGACTCGGCCGAGGGCCGACTCGACGTCCTGGTGAACAACGCGGGCATCCTGGGGCACGGGGCAACCGACGGTCCCACGGCTCTCCGGGCCTTCGACACCAACGCGGTGGGAATCGTGCGCGTCACGGAGGCGGCACTTCCCCTGCTGCGCAAATCCCCGAACCCGACCGTGGTCACCGTGTCGAGCAGTGCCGGGTCCTTCTGGGCAGTGACCAACCCGGACCGGCCCGAGTTCCACTTGCCGCTGGCGCTTTACTCTGCGTCCAAGGCCGCCGCCACCATGCTCACGGTCCAGTACGCCAAGTCCCAGCCGGGCATCAAGTTCAACGCGGTCGAGCCCGGCACCACCGCGACCGACCTGACCGCAGCATTCGGAATCGGAAGGGCGCCGGAGGAGAGCGCCAGGGTCGTCGTGCGGCTCGCAACTCTCGACGCGGACGGTCCGACAGGAACCTTCCAGGACGAAAACGGGGAAGTGCCCTGGTAACCCTGCGGGAAGGGTCGGAGGGAAGCCCGCCTGGGCTTCCCCCCGACTCGACGTGTCGACCGAATCAGCGCTTGAGCGCTTCCGTCAGCCGGGCCCAGGAGTGGTTGGGGACATCGAAGTTGCCGACGATGAGGTCCTTGCTGTCCCGCACGGCCACGGCCGTGGCGGTCGGGGCGGTCTCGACGCAGTCACCGTCGTTGTGGCTGTACGAACTCTTCCTCCAGGCGAGGCAGACCTCAGGCTGAGCGTGCCGCAGACTCATGTCAGACCCTTCTGATCGTGGCCGCCAGTTCGCGGCCATCCTCCCGGTTCAGCGCATGCCCGACCGCTCCCGGTTGCGCCGAAGGACGGCCCCGATGCCACTCGGTAAGCGAATCAGCGCTTGAGCGCTTCCGTCAGCCGGGCCCAGGAGTGGTTGGGGACATCGAAGTTGCCGACGATGAGGTCCTTGCTGTCCCGCACGGCGACAGCCGTGGCGGTCGGGGCGGTCTCGACGCAGTCATCGTTTCCGGCGCTGAACGTGCTCTTCCGCCACGCCAGAGAGGCTTTGGTGTCGGTAGCCAGATTCATGAAGTGTCCTTCTTGATGACTGTGACCAGTGCACGGATATCTTCCAAGCTCAGGGCGCGCCTGCACAGGGAAGTGAACAACCTCTCAAAGCGCCGCACTTCGCGAGGCTCGTTCATGAACGTACTTCCCGCCCCGCTCTGACCGAACACGATGTCGGGCTGCCCACCGGCCGGCCACCACGATGTCGCACGCGTCCTCCGCGGAGCGCCGCGCGGAGCGCCCCGTGGCGGAGCTGCCGGCAAATGCCCGCCCAGGACCACTCTTTCGAGTGGCACAACTGCGCCGTTGTCGATCTCGCTCGGGCACATCGCTACAACAGGAGCGGACCTGTCACGGCGACTCTGGGGCAAACGCGATGATGCACACGGGAATCACGGTGGGACGTCGGACGGCCTCGCTGCTGGTGGCGGCAACGAGCGTGGGCGCACTGCTGTTCGCGCCGGTGACGAACGCGGCGGGGGCACCCGTCCGGCCCGCGCAGACGACGGGCACGACGGAAGCCGGCGTGCGGATTCCGCTCCGGGACGCGATCGCGGGTCTGCGGGTGGCCGACGAGGATCGGTCCGGCTACGACCGGGACGCGTTCCGGCACTGGGTCGACGCGGACCGGGACGGGTGTTCGACGCGCGCCGAGGTACTCATCGAGGAGGCCGTCAGCCCGCCCGAGATCGGCGCCAAGTGCGCACTCGCCGGCGGTCGTTGGTACTCGTACTACGAGGACGCCTACGTCGACGGCGCCTCCGGCCTGGACATCGACCACATGGTGCCGTTGGCCGAGGCGTGGGACTCGGGCGCGTCCGGATGGACGTCCAAGGAGCGTGAGCAGTACGCGAACGATCTCGACCAGCCTCGGGCGCTGGTCGCGGTGACCGCCAAGTACAACCGCTCGAAGGCCGATCAGGATCCGGGCACTTGGCTGCCGCCGTACGAGGGGGCGCGGTGTGCGTACCTGACGGACTGGGTGACGGTGAAGACGAAGTACGACCTGACGGTGGACGCCACCGAACTCGGCACGCTCGAGCGGCTGGGCGCGCAGTGCCCCAACGTGCCGATCTCGCCCGGGACGCGATAGGGCCTCGGCGGCCCGGTCCTGATGCTGTCCGACCTGCGACTCGGGTGGCCTCAAACGCCGGCCGGGCTGAAGTCGGCGGATTCGTCCTCGCGCCGCCGGCCGGCCTGCGGCCCGCTTTGTCTCAACGCCGGCCGGGCTGAAAGTCGGCCTACTTTGCCTCCAGGTGCCGGAGACGCCTAAGTCGGCCGACCTTCCCCCCATAGCCCGACGGGCCGAACTTGCTGCCGTGCTCCCGAGGCCCGGACCGGCGCGGTAACCGAGCGGTCGTCAGCGTTCCCGGTTGCGCCAGCGTTCCATGATTCCGACGAACTCCGCCTGGAGGAAGGCGAAGAACTCGGCTGATTCCTGGGCCCGGATGCCTGCCGGGGTGGTCGGGCCGAGGGCCTGTGCGCCCTCGCGGAGGACGACCTCGAAGCGGGCCAGGAGTTTGTCGCGTTCGCTGTAGGTCTCGTACCAGAGTTCGTTGTGCAACCGGTAGCGGTCCCGGCGCGAGCCGGGTTCGCGTTCGCGGTGGACCATCCTGATCTGCGACAGGTAGGCGATCGCCGACGACACCGCGGCCGGACTGATCTGCAACGACTCGGCGAGTTCGGCGGAGGTCATGCTCGCCGAGTCGGCCGCGAGCAGCGCGACGAACACCCGTGCGGCCATCCGTTGCATGCCGGCGTCGGCCAACTCGCCCGCGAAGCGCTCGATGTACCGCGCGACCTCGGCCTCGTCGCGCACCGCCCCCTCGTCCCGCACGGACCCGGCGTCCCGCACCGACCCCGCGTCCCGCACCGGCCCGTCCTCTCCCGCCCGCCCGCCGTCGTCCCGCATTCGGGTCGTCACCTTCCGCTCAGCCCCTTCCCGGCACCCGCGATCCATGATTCTCGATCTTTCCAAACTTCACAACTTCCTGAACGAAGCGTATGTTCTGAAACATGAATACGGCGATCAGCGTCTCCGGTCTGCACAAGTCCTTCGGGCGCACCCACGCCCTCGACGGCCTCGACCTGCACGTCACGGTCGGCGAGGTACACGGCTTCCTCGGCCCCAACGGCGCCGGGAAGTCCACCACCATCCGCGTCCTGCTCGGCCTGATCCGCGCCGACCGCGGCGACGTCGCCCTCCTCGGCGGCGACCCGTGGCGCGACGCCGTCGCCCTGCATCGCCGGGTCGCCTACGTGCCCGGCGACGTCACGCTGTGGCGCAACCTCAGCGGCGGCGAGGTGATCGACCTGTACGGCCGGCTGCGCGGCGGCCTGGACCCGGCCCGGCGCGCCGACCTGCTGAACCGGTTCGAGCTCGACCCGACCAAGAAGGGCCGCGCCTACTCCAAGGGCAACCGGCAGAAGGTGGCCCTGGTCGCCGCGTTCGCCTCCGACGTGGACCTGCTGATCCTGGACGAGCCCACGTCCGGCCTGGACCCGCTGATGGAGGACGTGTTCCGGGACTGTGTGCGCGAGGAGCGCGAGCGCGGCCGGACCGTGCTGCTGTCCAGCCACATCCTGGCCGAGGTCGAGGCGCTGTGCGATCGGGTCAGCATCATCCGCGACGGCCGCACCGTCGAGTCGGGTTCGCTGGCCGACCTGCGGCACCTGAGCCGGACCACGGTGCGCGCCGAACTGCGCGGCCCGGGCGATGGCCTGGCCGAACTCCCGGGCGTGCACGACGTGGCGGCGAGCGAGGACCACGTCGTACTCCAGGTGGACAACGAACATCTGAACCCGGTGCTGAGCCGGCTCGCCGAGATCGGCGTACGCGGCCTGACCAGCAGCCCACCCACCCTGGAGGAGCTGTTCCTGCGGCACTACCGCGACCGGGACAGCGACGCCCCGCTGGTGGCCTCGCGATGACCGCCGCCGTCCTCCCGCTGCCGCGCGGCGGCTCCGCGCACCATCTGACCGGCACCGGCGCCCTGATCCGCCTCGCCCTGCGCCGCGACCGGGTGCTGATCCCGGTCTGGGTGCTGGTCGTGGCCGCCGCCGTGTCCGGCGTCGAACGCTCCCTGGAGAGCCTCTACGGCACCGGCGCCGAACGGGCGAAGCTCGCCGCCGACATGAACGCCAACGGCTCGCTCCGGGCCCTGTACGGCGCGGTCTTCGGCGACTCGTACGGAGCCCTCACCACATGGCGGATCGGCGGCTACGCCGCCCTGCTGGCCGGTCTGATGAGCCTGCTCATCGTGATCCGGCACTCCCGCGAGGAGGAGGAGACGGGCCGTCAGGAGGCGCTGTCCGCGGCGATGGTGGGCCGCCGGGCGCCGCTCACCTCGGCCCTGGCCACCGCCGCGCTGGCCGATGCGCTGCTCCTGGTGTCGTGCACGGCGATCCTGCTCGGCGCGGGCCAACCGGCGGCCGGCTCGCTCGCGTTCGGCCTCGCCGTCGCGCTGTCCGGGCTGATGTTCGGCGCCGTCGCCGCGGTCGCCGCGCAGCTCACCGAGAACGCCCGACTCGCCAAGGGCATCGCCGGCGCCGTCCTGGGCGCCGCCTTCGTGCTGCGCGCGTCCGGCGACGCGGCCCGGGAGGCGGCCTCGGCCGGCAGCCACCCGATGGTCTGGGTGTCGCCGCTGGGCTGGGCCGAGAACGTTCGGCCGTTCGCCGGCGACCGCTGGTGGGTGCTGCTCCTGCCGGTCGGCCTGATCGCCGGGTGCGTCGCGCTCGCGTACACCCTCGCGGGTCGGCGCGACCTGGGCGCCGGCTTCGTGCGACCACGCCCGGGACCGGCTCACGCGCCCGCGTCGCTGGCCGGCGCGTACGGCCTGGCCTGGCGTCTGCAACGCGGCACGCTGCTTGCCTGGGCGGTCGGCTTCGCGTTCGCCGGCGCGGTGTTCGGCGGCATCGCCGACGGCGCGCAGGACATCGTCGGCGACAACACCGGGACCCGCGACCTGATCCGCCGCATGGGCGGCCATGTCGCGCTGACCGACGCGTTCCTGTCCACGCTGGTGGGCATGCTCGGCCTGGTCTGCGTGGTGTTCACCGCCGGTTCCGTACTGCGGCTGCGCGACGAGGAGACGAACGGCCGGGCCGAACCGCTGCTGGCGAACACCGTCGGCCGGTTGCGCTGGGCGGGCGGGCACCTGGTGATCGCGTACGCCGGCCCGGTGCTGATCCTGGCTGCGGGCGGTCTCGCGATGGGCCTGTCGTACGGGATCACCGTCGGCGACGTGTCCGGCGAACTGCCGCGCATCCTGCTCGCCGCACTCGCCCAGCTCCCGGCCGTGTGGGTGCTGACCGGGCTCGCCGTACTGGTCGTCGGTGCGTTGCCGCGGCTGAGCGCGGCGGTGTGGGGGCTGGTCGGGTTGGTGATCGCGCTCGGCTGGCTGGGGCCGGTGTTCGAGCTGCCGCAGGCGGTGCTGGACGTGTCTCCGTTCGGCCACCTGCCGAAGCTGCCCGGCGCCGACGTCACGGCCACGCCGTACGTGTGGCTGCTCGCCCTGGCACTCGCGCTGCCGGCGGCGGGCCTGAGCACGCTCCGCAGGCGCGACCTGGACTGACTCCGACTCCGGGACACGACACCGGGACGCGACGCCGGGGCCGGCCCCGGACCCGAACCCGGGCCGCCGGCACGCCTGGACCGACACTGACCCCGGACCGGCACCAGTCCGAACCCGCATCGCACCTGGACCGGCACCAGCCCCGAACCCGCATCGCACCCGAACCGGCACCAGCCCCGACCCGGCGTCACACCCGAACCAACCCCGCCCCGTACCGACATCGCACCCCGCCGGCCGAGCCCCACCCGAGCCCGGCCGCCGCGGCCGGATTCAGCCCATCTCCCCCAGCGTCAGCCCATCTCCTCCAGCGTCTTGCCCTTCGTCTCCTTGACGAACTTGAGCACGAACGGGATGGACAACACCGCGAAGCACGCGTACATCACGTACGTCGCCGACAGGTTCCAGTCCGACAGGGTCGGGAACGTCACGGTGATCACCCAGTTGGCGATCCACTGCGCGGACGCGGCCACGCCCAGGGCCGCGGCGCGGATCCTGTTCGGGAACATCTCACCGAGGAAGACCCACACCACCACGCCCCACGACAGCGCGAAGAACAACACGAACGAGTGGGCCGCGATCAGCGCCACGGCGCCCTCGGTGTCCGGGAGCTTGATGTTCTTGCCCTTGCCGGTCCGGGCGGAGAAGGCCCACGCGACCAGGCCGAGCGAGATCGCCATGCCGGTGGATCCGACCAGCGCGAGCGGCCTGCGGCCCACCCGGTCGACCAGCGACATCGCGATGATCGTGCCGATGATGTTGATGATCGACGTGGTGAACGAGTACAGGAACGAGCTGTTCGGATCGATGCCCACCGACTGCCACAACGACGCCGAGTAATAGAAGATCACGTTGATGCCGACGAGCTGCTGGAACACCGAGAGTCCGATGCCGATCCACACGATCGGCAGGAACAGGAACCCGCCGCCGCCCAGCAGGTCCCGGAACGTGGACTTGTGCTCGCGGCGCATCGCCTCCTTGATCTCGGCGACGCGCGCGTCCAGGTCGACGTGGTCGCTCTCCACCTCGGCGAGCACCTTCTTGGCCTGATCCACCCGGCCGATCGAGATCAGATAGCGCGGTGACTCGGGGATGGTGAAGGTGAACAGGCCGTACAGCACGGCCGGGATCACCATCACGCCCAGCATCACCTGCCACGCCTCCAGGCCGAAGAGCAGCTTGCCGCGCTGGTCGTCGTCGGCGAGGTTGAGGATGCCCCAGTTGACCAGCTGCGAGACCGCGATGCCGGTGACGATCGCGGCCTGCTGGAACGAGCCCAGCCGACCGCGGTAGGCGGGCGGGGCGACCTCGGCGATGTAGGCCGGGCCGATCACCGAGGCCATCCCGATCGCCATCCCGCCGAGCACCCGCCACATGGCCAGATCCCACAGCGCGAACGGCAGCGCCGAGCCGACCGCGCTGACCGCGAACAAAACGGCGGCGATCTGCATCACCCGGATCCGGCCGATCCGGTCGGCGATCCGCCCGGCGATCGCCGCGCCGATCGCGCAGCCGACCAGCGCTGCGGCCACGACTTGGGCGAGCAGGCTGGATCCGGGCTCGAACTTGCCCCGGATGCCCTCGACCGCGCCGTTGATCACCGAGCTGTCGTAGCCGAAGAGGAACCCGCCCATCGCAGCGGCGGCGGTGATGAAGATGACGTGGCCGAGGTGCTCCGTATAGGTGTCGCCACCCGTCTGTCCGGTCGTCGATGTGCTGCCGGCCAACGCCGCCTCCTGCGATCCGTGCACTCGTCCCGATCCGGCGCGGTGCGTGCGGTGCCGTGGTCCAAAGAACTCGCCGGACTCAAAGAGTTGCCCGAGATCACCGCGCTAACCATGCCCGTGCGCCCGGATGGCGCCCTGATCGCGCCCCTCCGGACACCCACGCGCCCCGCCGTTCGCCGGTACAGTCCGCCGAATGGGTGGGGTGTGGTCCCGGTGGGGAGCGGTGCTGGTCGCATGCGTCGCCGCCGCGCCGTTCGTAGTGCTGCTCGCCCTGCGCCGGCCGCGCGTCGCGGTCGTCGCGGGGATGGTGCTCGGCACCCTCCCGTGGGTGTGGATGGTGCTGACCCCGGTCGGTTCCGGCCACGCGCTCAGCCTGCTGCCGCTGCACGACCTCGCGGCCGTCCTCGGCGGCGATCCGGTGACCGCGACGATCCAGGTGGGCGGCAATCTCGCGGTGTTCGCGGCGCTCGGCTTCCTGCTGCCGTTCCACGCGCCGCGCTTCGCCGGTCGGTCCGGCGCGTGGCGGATCGCGGGCCTGGCCGCGGCCGGGTCGGTGGCGATCGAAATCGCCCAGTGGTTGCTTGCGATCGGGCGGGTGTCCTCGGTGGACGACGTGCTCCTGAACGCCTCCGGTGCGTTCATCGCGGCCGGGCTCCACGCCGGATGCCGGGCCGCCGCGCGGGCCACACATCCGCGCGCCGGCTGACCTCGGCGCCGATTCCCCTGCCCCGCAAGGCAAACGACCTTGGCGGACACCCTTGACAGTGCCGAGAGGGCGGGCCTAATTTCCTCTACAACTCTTAGGAAGGTTTCCTAACAGTGGCGAAGGGGAGAACCGCTCATGGCCGGAAGCACCGAGCGCGGCGCGGGAGCGTCCGGGCGGGAGCAGGCCGGGCGGCCGAGCCTTTTGCGGGCCATCAACGACCGGGCCGCGCTCGAACTCCTCTTGCGGCACGGGCGGCTGTCCCGGGGTCAGATCGGTTCGATGACGGGTTTGTCGAAGCCGACCGCCTCGCAGCTGCTCTCCCGCCTGGAGGCGGCCGGCCTGGTCGTCGGGGTCGGTACCACCGAGGGTGGCCGCGGACCCGGCGCCCAGTTGTACGAGATCAACCCGGCGGCCGGACACGTCGCGGGCCTGGACGTCACGCCCGCCCGGATCCGGGTGGCCATCGCCGATCTGACCGGACGGGTGGTGGGTGAACACGAACTGCCCACCCCACGCCGGGAAGCGGCCGATACGCCGGGCCGGATCCGGGATGCGGTACGCGCCGCGGCCAAGCCCGCCGGGCTCGACCTCGCCGACCTCGCGCACGTGGTGATCGGCATCCCGGGCGCGTTCGACCCGACCACCGAACAGTTCCGCTACGGCCGCCACCTCGCGGGCTGGCACTCCCCCGGCGTGCTGGACCTCGTCCGCGAGGAACTCGGCCTGACCGTGGACGTGGAGAACGACGTCAACCTGGCCGCGCTCGCCGAGCAGCGGGACGGATCCGCCCGCGACGGCGGCGACTTCGTCCTGTTGTGGGTGGACGAGGGCATCGGCTGCGCGATCGTGCTCGGCGGCCGACTGCACCGAGGTTCCACCGGTGGCGCGGGCGAGGTCGGCTACATGCCGATGCCCGGCGCCCCGCTGCCGCACGACGTCAGCCGCCGCAACACCGGCGGCTTCCAGCAACTCGCGGGCGCGCCCGCCGTGTTGTCCCTTGCCCGCGCCTACGGAGTGGGCAGTCGTACCGCGCCGCAGGCGGTCGCCCGAGCGGTGCGCGCGACCGAATCGCGCGGCGGAGCCTTCCTCGACGAGCTGGCCAACCGGCTGGCGGTGGGCCTCGCGGTGATCGTCTCGGTGCTCGATCCGGGACTCGTCGTGTTGTCGGGGGCCATCCCGATGGCCGGCGGCGAGGCGCTGCGCTCGCGCGTGGTCGACGAGTTGCACCGCCTCGCGATCCCGCGTCCGCGCGTCGTGCTCGGCGACGTACCGGCCAATCCCGTTCTCACCGGCGCCGTGCACGCGGCGCTCGACGTCGCCCGCGACGTCGTCTTCACCACGACCTGACGCATCCGCGCCCGACCCGGCACCGCACCCTCGTTCGCGACTCGGCACCGCACTCTCGCTGCGGCATGCCCGTTTGCCCGGTCGCGCGCTCTGTCGCCCGACCCGCACCACCGCAAGGCCCCCGGCGCCGCTCGTCCCGGCCGCGCCGTCGCCATCTCCGGAGGAGGACCCAGTGCACAGACTCCCACGGCTCCGTCGTTCCATCACGACCCTCGCGTGCGCCGCCACGCTCGCCATGCTGGCCTCCGCGTGCGCCGGCGACGACGGCGGCTCGGGGACCGGTGCCGACGAGGCGCCCGACAAGAAGGTCACCATCACCTTCTGGCACGGGTGGAGCGCCGAGAGCGAGGTCAAGGCGGTCGACGACCTGGTCGCCAAGTTCAACGCGAAGCACCCCAACATCAAGGTCAAGGTCGTCTCCAACGTCACCGACGACAAGATCACCCAGGGCATCCGCTCCGGCAAGGGCCCGGACGTGGTCTCCTCGTTCACCACCGACAACGTCGGCCAGTTCTGTACGTCGGGCTCGTGGACCGATCTGGCGCCGTGGCTGGCCAAGTCCAACATCGACCCGGCCGCGACGTTCCCCAAGCCGGTGCTGGACTACACCCAGTTCCAGGGCAAGCGGTGCGCGCTGCCGCTGCTCGCCGACTCCTACGGGCTGTACTACAACAAGGACATGTTCGCCGCCGCGGGCATCACCGCGCCGCCGAAGACGTTCAGCGAGCTGACCGAGACCGCCAAGAAGCTCAACCAGTTCAACGGCGACGGGACGTTCAAGGTCGCCGGCTTCCTGCCGACCTTCCACGCCTACGAGTTCTCCGCCGCGCACACGCTGGCCCAGTACGGTCCGACCTACCAGACGCCCGACGGCAAGTCGAACCTGTCCAAGGACCCGGTCGTCCCCCAGTTCTTCAACTGGCAGAAGCAATTCGTGGAGAGCCAGGGCGGGTTCGACAAGCTGGAGAAGTTCCGCACCACCTTCGGTGAGGAGTTCTCCGCGGAGAACCCGTTCATGAGCGGCAAGCTCGCGATGACCATGGACGGCGAATGGCGCACGGCGATGATCGCCCAGGACGCGCCGAATCTGAAATACGGCACCGCGCCGTTCCCGGTCCCGGACGACCAGGTCGACAAGTACGGCCGCAGCTACCTCACCGGAACCACCGTCGGCATCGCCAAGTCCAGCCACCACCAGGCCGCGGCTTGGGAGTTCGTCAAGTTCGTCACCACCGACACCGAGGCGCTGGTCGCCTTCTCGCAGGCGATCCACAACGTGCCCAGCACCAACGCCGCGCTGGCCGCGTCGCCGCTGGCGAACGACGAGCACTTCAAGCCGTTCATCGACGCCTTCAAGCACCCCGCCAGCAACACCACGCCCGCCAGCCCCAACGGCGGCAAGTACCAGGTCACCCTCTCCGAGTACGCCTACAAGTGGGAGGCCGGTCAAGGCGGCGACCTGACCAAGAGTCTGGCCGATCTGGACAAGCAGATCGACACCGACGTGGCCCAGGTCAAGTGATCCGATGACCACGACCGCCCCCGCGGCGGCGGAGGTCCCGGCGGCGCTGCGCAGGCAGCGCCGCCGGCGGAACCTGCGCACGCTCGCGTTCCTGTCCCCGTGGCTGATCGGCTTCTCGGTCTTCTTCGCGTATCCGCTCGGCGCGACCGTGTACTACTCGTTCACCCGCTACGACCTGATCAACGCCCCGGTCTGGGTGGGCATGCGCAACTGGAACTACGTGCTCAACGACTACCCGCCGCTGTGGCAGGCGTTGCGCAACACGCTGTGGCTGGTCGTGGTGATGGTCACCTTGCGGGTGATCTTCGGCCTGGGCCTGGGCATGTTGGCGATCCGGCTCAAGCGTGGCGGCGGGCTCTTCCGCACGCTGTCCTACCTGCCCTACCTGGCCCCGCCGGTGGCCGCCACGATCGGTTTCGCGTTCCTGCTCAACCCGGGCACCGGACCGGTCAACCACCTGCTCGGCAACGTCGGTATGCCGCAGCCGGGTTGGTTCAACGACCCGGACTGGTCCAAGCCGGCCCTGACCCTGCTCGCCCTGTGGGGCATCGGCGACCTGCTGGTGATCTTCACCGCGTCGCTGCTCGACGTGCCGCGCGAACAGTACGAGGCGGCCGAGTTGGACGGCGTCGGGCCATGGCAACGTTTTCGCTACGTGACCTGGCCGGCGATCACCCCGGTCGTGCTGTTCGCGGTGGTCACCGGCGTGATCCAGACCATGCAGTACTACACGCAGGCGATGGTGGCCGGGAAGGTCGCGAGCGGCATCATCGGCAACTCCGGCCAGTCGTTCGAACCGGGCTACCCGCAGGGCACCACGCTGACGCTGCCGCAACTGGTGTACGAGGAAGGCTTCTCCACCTTCAACACCGGCGCGGCGTGCGTGATCTCGCTGCTCCTGTTCGTGATCGCGATGGCGTTCACCTTCCTGCTGCTGCGTCGCCGCTCGGGCCTGCTCGACGACGACTGAGACGCCGCACACCATCACACCGGAGCCGGAATTCCCGCTCCGGCAGCCCGAGTTCGACGATCCACCGTGCCCAGAAGGGATCGGATCCATGGCCCAGACCGTCACGGCCGAGGCCGCCGGCATCGCGCCGCCGCTCGCGCCCGCCCGGACGCCGCCGCGCCCACAACGGCGCAAGCGCGTACTGACCTGGATCGGCGTGCACACGCTCGCCGTCACCGCCGTACTGTTCTTCATCCTGCCGTTCGTGTTCCTGTTCCTGACCTCGGTGATGAGCAACAAGCAGGCGCTGACCAGCGACCTGTGGCCCGCCTCGTGGGAGTGGGGCAACTACACCAAGGTGATGAAGACGCCGGGCTTCGGCACCTGGTGGCGCAACACGCTGATGTACGCCGGGCTCGGCACCCTGTTCACCGTCGTCTCCAGCCTGCCGGTGGCCTACGCGCTGGCCAAGTTCCGGTTCCGCTTCCGGGGCGTGGCGCTGATGCTGGTGATCTCCTCGATGATGTTGCCGCCGCAGGTGATCGTCATCCCGATGTACATCTTCTGGGCCAAGCAGATGCACCTGAGCGGGACGTTGTGGCCGCTGATCATCCCGATGGCCTTCGGCGACGCGTTCACCATCTTCCTGCTCCGCCAGTTCCTGCTCACCATCCCGTCCGAATACCTGGACGCGGCCCGGGTGGACGGGTGCGGCGAGTTGCGCATCCTGATCTCGATCGTGGTGCCGATGATCCGGCCGGCGATCGCGGCGGTGGCGCTGTTCCAGTTCTTCTATTGCTGGAACGACTACTTCGGTCCACAGGTGTATGCGTCCGAGAATCCGGGCGCGTGGACCCTCTCCTACGGCCTGGAATCGTTCAAGGGCGCACACCAGGTCAATTGGAATCTCATGATGGCCGCCACGCTTCTTGTGATGGCGCCGGTGATCCTCGTGTTCTTCTTCGCCCAGAAGGCGTTCATCGAGGGCGTGACTTTGACGGGAGTAAAGGGTTGAAGCTCGCGGTGGTGGGCGGTGGGTCCACTTACACGCCCGAACTGGCGGACGGCCTGGGCCGGTTGCACAAAACCTTGCCGGTCGACGAGCTCGTGCTCGTCGACCCGGTGATCGAACGACTCGAACCGGTCGGCGCGGTGGTGCGTCGCATCCTGGCCCGGTACGGCCACCCGGCCCGGGTGGTGCTGACCGACGACCTGGACACGGGGGTCGAGGACGCCGACGCGGTGCTCTTCCAGCTCCGGGTGGGCGGTCAGGAGGCCCGCGCACAGGACGAGGAATGGCCGTTGGACTGCGGCTGCGTGGGCCAGGAGACCACCGGCGCGGGCGGGCTGGCCAAGGCACTGCGTACCGTGCCGGTGGTGCTGGACGCGGCCGAACGGGTGCGCCGGGCCGCTCCGAACGCGTGGATCGTGGACTTCACCAACCCGGTCGGCATCGTCACCCGCGCCCTGCTGGACGCCGGTCACCGCGCGGTGGGGCTGTGCAACGTCGCGATCGGCTTCCAGCGCCGCTTCGCCGCAATGCTGGACGTGGCGCCGAACCGGGTGCGGCTCGACCATGTCGGACTCAACCACCTGACCTGGGAACGCGGGGTGCACGTCCTGGACGAGCACGGCGAGCCCGGTCCGGACCTGCTGCCGACGCTGCTGGCCGAGCACGGTCCGGCGATCGCCGCGGACATCGAGCTGCCGGTGGAACTGCTGCGCGCACAAAGCACCGTGCCGTCCTACTACCTGCGCTACTTCTACGCGCACGACGCGGTGGTCTCCGCACAGCGGCACACCGAGTCCCGAGCCCAGCAGGTGGCCGCGATCGAACGCGAACTGCTGGAGCTGTACGCGGATCCGACCCTGGACACCAAGCCGGAGCTGCTGGAACGCCGGGGCGGAGCCTACTACTCGGAGGCGGCGGTGGCCCTGGTGGCCGCGCTGCTGGGCACGGGCTCCGGGTCCGGGTCCGACGACGCCGAGCGCATCCAGGTCGCGGACGTGCGCAACAACGGCACGCTGCCGTTCCTGCCGGACGACGCGGTGATCGAGGTGCCGTCGCGGATCGACGCGAACGGCGCGACGCCACTGCCGGTGGCGCCGCTGGGGCCGCTGCACTCCGGGTTGATCGCGCATGTCGCCGCGTACGAGGAACTCGCGCTGGACGCCGCGCTGCGCGGAGGCCGCGATCGGGTGGTCACCGCGCTGCTCGCGCATCCGCTGGTCGGGCAGTACGACATCGCCGAGGCCCTCGCCGATCGACTGCTTGCGGCGGGCAAGGAGCACCTGCCGTGGGCCCGGTGACGGAGGGCGGGGCCGATTCCTCCGGTTCGGCCCCGGCCGTGCTCGCGATCGACGCGGGCAACTCCAAAACCGACGTCGCGGTGGTCGACGCGGACGGTCGGGTCTGGGGCCGCGGCCGGGGCGCGGGCTACGCGCCGTACCAACTCGGCCAGGACGCGGCGGTCGAGCGGATCGCCTCGCTGGTCGAGGAGGTGCTGCGGTCGGCCGCGGGGGCCGGACCGGTGGAGCACGTGGCGGCGTACCTGGCCAACATCGACCTGCCGGTCGAGGAGTTGCACCTGCGCAAGGACTTCGAGGATCGCGGCTGGGCCCGCACGGTCACCGTCGGCAACGACACCTTCGCGGTGCTGCGCTCGGGCACGGGCGCGCCACGCGGGGTCGCGGTGGTGTGCGGGGCCGGGATCAACTGCGTGGGCCTGCTGCCGGACGGCCGGACCGCGCGCTTCCCGGCGCTGGGGCGGATGACCGGCGACTGGGGCGGCGGCCTCGGCCTGATGGAGGAGGTGATGTGGTCGTCGGTCCGAGCCGAGGACGGTCGGGGTCCGGCAACCGCGTTGGCCGCCGCGACGGCCGGGCACTTCGGCCTGGATTCGGCGACCGCCGTGGCCGAGGCGGTGCATCTGGGCGAGTTGCCGTCCGAGCGGCTGCACGAGTTGGTACCGCTGCTCTTCCGGATCGCCGACGCCGGGGATCCGGTGGCGGGCGAGGTGGTCGAGCGGCAGGCCAAGGAGATCGCGGTGATGGCGGTGACCGCGCTGGGCCGACTCGATCTACTGGCGGAGGAAGCCGACGTCGTGCTGGGCGGCGGGGTCCTGGCAGCCCAGCCCCCGATGCTGATGGCAGCGGTCTCCCGCCTGATCCTGCACTCCGCGCCACGAGCGGTATTGCGGGTGGCCGTCGATCCACCGGTGGTGGGCGCGGCCCTGCTGGGCCTGGACCGCCTCCGCTCCGACGGCCGAGCACCCGAGGACCCCACGGGCAAGGCGGAGCACCTCCTGCGAACCAGCTGGGGGCGTACGGCCTGACCCCCAACACGGGTCGCCTGCGTACCGACGGGAGACGGCCGGCGCGGCGCGAAGCATCGCCCGCGCGCTCGGCGAGGCTCACAGCCGAACCCGACCGGCGTCGCGTGGGCGGGGAGGTACCGGCAACCACCGCAACCTCACCGCCCACCGACCGCCACCCCAGGCTTCACCCCCGTCGCACCAACACGGCTCCGCCCCCGACGCGACGCGCCCCACCCCAAGCACCACCGGCCGCGTAGCGGACGCGCAACCCACCACACCACCACGCACAACCCGACCCGGCCCGAGCGCTCCCACCGGCGGAAAGGCACCACAATCGCCGCAGCGTCCCCGCCCACCGCCGGCACCCCAAGCGGGTACACCTCGGTCGCACCGACACGGCTCCGCCGCCACCCCGTCGCGCCCGCCCCCAGCACCACCGGCCGCGTAGCGGACGAGCAACACGGATGCGAAGCACCGAACCCAACCCCGGCCGCGAAGCGGACGCGCACCCACCACCCCACCACACCACCACGAACAATCCGACCCGAGCGCGCTCCCACCGGCGGAAAGGCACCACAATCGCCGCAGCGTCCCCGCCCACCACCGGCACCCCAAGCGGGTACACCTCGGTCGCACCGACACGGCTCCGCCGCCACCCCGTCGCGCCCACCCCCAGCACCACCGGCCGCGTAGCGGACGAGCAACACGGATGCGAAGCACCGAACCCAACCCCGGCCGCGAAGCGGACGCGCACCCACCACCCCACCACACCACCACGAACAATCCGACCCGAGCGCGCTCCCACCGGCGGAAAGGCACCACAATCGCCGCAGCGTCCCCGCCCACCACCGGCACCCCAAGCGGGTACACCTCGGTCGCACCGACACGGCTCCGCCGCCACCCCGTCGCGCCCACCCCCAGCACCACCGGCCGCGTAGCGGACGAGCAACACGGATGCGAAGCACCGAACCCAACCCCGACCGCGAAGCGGACGCGCACCCCACCACCCCACCACACCACCACGCACAATCCGACCCGAGCGCGCTCCCACCGGCGGAAAGGCACCACAATCGCCGCAGCGTCCCCGCCCACCGCCGACATCCCAGGCGGGTGCACCTCGGTCGCACCGACACGGCTCCGCCGCCACCCCGTCGCGCCCACCCCCAGCACCACCGGCCGCGTAGCGGACGAGCAACACGGATGCGAAGCACCGGACCGGACCCCGGCCGCGAAGCGGACGTGCGACCTGCCCCACCACGACGTACGGCCCAGCCCGAGCGGTCCCGAGCGCTCCCGTGCGGGCAGAGGCGGGCGGCGTCCCGAGTGTTCACGTCGGTCGCATACGATCCCGGCGGGGCGGGACCATCCGCGACGGGACCCACATGATGCGGACGAGGACGACAGTGGGCGATTTCGCGTGACCGACGGTTCGGTATCGGGCTTGACCCGTGACCGCGCGACCTGGCTGCTGTATCTGCACATGGCCGCGTTCGGCTACTTCCTGTACTGCTTCGGCCCGTCCGTCACGCTGCTCGGCGACGACCTGGGCGTAAGCAACGCGGTGGCGGCACTGCACAGTACGGCGTACGCGGCGGCCGGCGTACTGATCGCGCTGCTCGGCGACCGGCCGATGCGCCGCTTCGGGCGCGGACGCACGTTGTGGGCCGGCTGCGCACTATTGAGCGCGGGCGTGTTGGCGTACTGCGCGGCCGGGACGCCGGCGGTGTCGCTGAGCGCGGCGCTGCTGTGCGGCTTCGGCGCGTTCCTGGTGGTCAACGTGGCCGGCACGGCACTCGCGGACCACCACGGCCCGATCGCCGGCCCGAGCGCCCTGAACGAGGCCAACGGCCTGGCGGCCGGGGTCGGCATGGCCGCGCCCCTGCTGATCGGCGTGATGGACTCCTCCGGACCGGGCTGGCGCTGGGCAATGGTGGTGGTCCCACTGCTCTTCGGCACGCTGGCCGTGAGCCTCGGCCGAACGCAGATACCGGATCTGGTGACCCCGGGAACGTCCTCGGCAGGCGCGCCGGTAACCACTCCGGGCCCGTCGATCTCATCGGGTTCGTCGGGCACCTCTACCGCCCCGGAGACGGCTTCGGCCGAGATGCCTACGCCCGTCTCACCAACCTCACCAACCTCACCAACCTCACCGACATCACCGGCCTCGTCAGCCTCGCCGACCTCACCGACATCACCAACCTCGCCATCGCGTGGGTCCCTACCCGCCGCGTATTGGTGGGCCTGGCTGTTGACCGTGTGCTCGGTGGGGGTCGAGTTCTCCCTGTCGTTGTGGGCCTCCACGCTGCTGCGCGACCGCACCGGCATGTCCGAAGGCGCCGCCGCCACCGCGATGACCGCCGTGGTGGCCGGCCTGTGCCTGGGTCGCCTGGCCGGCGGTCGGCTCGCCCTGCGCATACCGCTGGACCGGCTGTACGGCAGCGCCGTCGCGGTGAACCTGGTCGGCTTCGCCCTGTTCTGGTCGGCCACGGTCCCCTGGCTCGCCTACCTCGGCCTGTTCGTCTCCGGCCTGGGCATGTCCGTACAGTTCCCACTCGCCACCGCAGCCGCCATCCGCGCCGCCGACGGCCGAGCCGACCTTGCCGTCTCCCGCTTGGCCGTGGCCACGACCCTGGCCGCCGGCGGCGCCCCCTTCCTCCTCGGCCTGGCCACCGACCTGATGCCGGTCCGCATCGCGTTCCTCCTCCTCCCCATCCTCCTCCTGGCCTCCCTCCCGATCCTCCACAAAAGCACCCACCCAAAGCCCCACCCAAAGCCCTGAACCGGGCACAAGACGGCACACCACACCGCACGCGGAAAGGCGAGCGCGGCGCAGGGGCACGGACGTCGGGCAGCACCAAACGCGCCACGGAAAGCAAGCGCGAGCACCCAAGCAGCAAGTGCGGCAAGCGGGGCGCACCAGCCACAGAGCAGCTGCGGCCGCACCTCGCACTCACTGCTTCGTGTCCACGCCGGCGGTCGGGCCCGCGCCGCTCCCCCACCACCCGCGGGCTCGATGCGCAGGATCGGCCCGGGCTCGGCCCGGGATCGGCGCAGGATCGATACGCCGGATCCGTACGCGGGGCCGGTGCGCCGGGGCGCAGGGGTGGGCTCAGGCGCGGGCGAGACCGGCTGCAGCCGTGACGCAGGTGAGGACTGCTCGGGTACGGGACCACGGGACGGGGGACGGGGCGCCTGCGGCCATGGCGAGTACGGCGCGCATGGTCGCGCGGTAGCCGAGGGCCTCCTGCCAGTCGGCGCCGCCGAGGCGGGCGGTCTCGACGCCGTCCTCGGTCTGTACGGCCACCTCGTAGACCTCGTCGCCACCCACCCCGGCGACCTCGATCGTGCCCACGCGCCCGTCGGGCCAGCCGAGCAGGATCGCGCCGACGTCCTCCGAGCGGGTCGTCGGGTGGACCAGCACGGAGCCCGTCGCGGCCAGTACCCGCGCGCCGGGGCCGGCCGCCGCGTCCAGGAGTTCGGCGCCGTGCAGGCCGAGCGAGACCAGGGTGCCGCCGCCTTCGGCCGGGTCGTCCTGCCAGGCGCGCTCGGGCGTCAGGAAACCGGCGATGTCGTGCCGGACCAGCGCCCGGGCGCTCAGCACCCGGCGGTCCGCGACCCGTTCGGCCAACTCGGTCACGGCAGGCGCGAAGCGCAACACGGACGTGGTCAGGAAACGCTCCTCGTACCCGGCCACGGCCCGATCCAACTCGGCAAGCGCGGCGGCCGAGGACGCGGCCGGCTTGTTCACGAAACACGGCACGCCCGCCCGCAGGATCCGGGCCACGGTGTCCGCGATCAGCGCCGGCCGCACCGTGACCACCACGGCGTCCGGCCGGCGGTCGAGCAACTCCACGAGCGACCCGGCCGGCTCGCACACGTGTCGCTCCCGAAAGGCCGCGAACCGCTCCGGCTCACCGGCATCCCAGCCATCGATCCGCCGCACCCCCAGGTCACGGGCCACACCCGCATCCGTGAACGGGTGACTGTGCGCAAACCCGGCAAACGCAAGACGCATGCTCCGGACGTCCCCTCCGAACAACAACCAAGTCGCCCGACCCTAGCCCCGCACACCCGGCGCCCTGCACACCCGCTCGCCCCACCGCCATCCACTCGCGCCGCCACGCCACAGCACCACGCCCCCAGTCCGTGCATCGCACCGCCCACATCACCCACGTACCGCCCCGCCCGCACCACCCACGTACCGCCCCGCCCGCATCGCCCCGCGCCCCGCGACCCGAAACCGGCGGCCGCACCACTCGCCGGCACCCGGCCCCGCCACCCGGCCACCCCGCCGTCTCGCGCGGCCCCCGCCGCCCCCGCGCCCCCGCCGCCTCCGCCCCGACCGCCGGTTGTCTCCCGCGTCGGGATTGGCGGACACGGTCGGCCGTGTGGGGGATGGATGAGCGGGTATGCGCTGACTGCGGGGGGTCATCGCCCTCTGGAAAAGGTGAAGCCATGTTCCTTCTGGGACTGTTGCTCGCCGCGTGCGCCGGAGCGTTCGCGGCTCTGCTGATCGCCTACAACACCTCGGGTGGACCCGAGTACACGGTGAGCATCTTCGGCACCGACATGGTCACGCTCAACTCGCTGGCGATCTTCTGTTCGGGCCTGGCTCTGGGCCTGATCTTCAGCCTCGGCCTGGTCCTGATGGGCGGGAAGGCACGGCTGCGCCGGGCCCGGCGCAACCGCGAGCGGCGCGCCCTCGACCGGGCCGCCCTCGAACGCGACTCCGCAGCCGCC
Organism: Embleya sp. L77; assembly: GCF_055557415.1. Taxonomy (NCBI): domain Bacteria; kingdom Bacillati; phylum Actinomycetota; class Actinomycetes; order Kitasatosporales; family Streptomycetaceae; genus Embleya; species Embleya sp. L77. Next base: position 5,990,533 of record NZ_CM145709.1, on the reverse strand, counting down.
CGCGAGGACGCGGCCAAGGCACGCGAGCGGGCCGCAGAGGCCGAGGCTCGCGCCGAGCGTGCCGGGAACGAGCCCGCGGGCGCCGACGAGTCCGACACCACCTGGTCCGCCGACACCCCCGCAGAGCCCCGGACACACACCGAATCCGGCGGCGCCCACCGACGCCTCTGGCACAAGAAGTGACCGGTTAGCCACGCCGGCAACACACACAAAGCAACGCACGAAACACACACAACGCACACAACGCACGGTACGTACGAAGCAACATACGCAACATAAATAGAACCAACGCCGAAGGCCCCCACCTCATCCGCGGGGGCCTTCGGCGCTTGTCTTCACACCACGTACGGCCAGAGTTCGAGCCACGGAGCCTCGAAACGGATCACGTCGCCCACGGACAGTTCCTCGAATCCCCGTGCCACGTCGATCGTCATGATCCCGAGGCCGAGCCGCATCACGACCTGCGGTTCACCGTCCCGGCCGACCCGCTCCAGCCGGCCCGACACCGCCACACCGCCACGTACGGGCGAGAACCCGGTGGGCGTCCCGGCCCCGGCTCCACTCGGCCACGTCGTCCGGCGGATCCACCTCGACGTCGTAGCACGCACCCACGACCGGCAGCCGATCCGGAAAGCCGTTCCCGACGTTCCAGTAGCCAATCCCGCTGCCAATCCCGCTGCCAATCCCGCTGCCGATCCCGCTGCCGATCCCGCTGCCGATCCCGCTGCCGATCCCGCTGCCGATCCCGCTGCCGATCCCGGACGTGAACACGACCCTCCTCGGCTCGGCCTCCTCCCGGCCCACCACCCGAATCCGCATCGTCCCCCATCCCCGGCCAGGACAACCGGCCACGACAACCGTCCGCGGCAATCGTCCCCGGCAACCATCCGCGTCATCCTCCCGCGTGGACCGCGGCGTTCCTCGGGTGCGGGTAATCCGCGGACCGGTGCTGGAAACTGAGGATCTTCGGGTTCTGCACAACGCCGTCGCGGATCTCGATCGCCTTGGCGATGGTCGAGTCCGCGTCCCAGGCGGCCGGGCCGTCCATGACCGTGCCGAGATAGGGGATCAGCGCCTCGCTGATCTCCCACGTCGCGGAGTCCCACAGGTAGGACGGGCTGTGGTCGACCGCGTAGTAGTGGCAGTTGTCACCGACCGTGAAAGTCGGCTCCTCGAAGGTGGTCGGGCGGGCCCATTCGAAGCCCATGCCGTCGTCGCACGAGACGTCGATGAAGAACGACCCCGGCCGATACTCCGGAAGGTCCCGGTTCAGCACGAACGTCAAGGGCGCGTCGGTGTCCTGCCGGATGCAGTTCACCACGATGTCGTAGCCGGCGAGGTGGGTGCCCAGCGGCATCGGCCCGTCCTCGGTGAGCGCGTCCAACCGCGTCGGATCGTCCTCGCCGAACCGGAAGTGGCCCATCACGACCGAGGGCATCGGCGAGGCCACCGCCACCGCGTCCCGCGCGGTGAGTACGGTCACGTCCGAAACGCCCATCGCCTCGAGTGCTATCACCGCGCCGCGCGCCGTGGCTCCGAAGCTGAGCACCGCCGCCCGCATCCGGCGACCGTAGCTGCCGGTCACGCCGCCGAGCGACAGCGCGTGCAACACCGAGCAGTAGCCCGCCAGTTCGTTGTTCTTGTGGAAGACGTGAACGCTGAACGCGCCCGCCGCGGTCCAGTGATTCATCTCCTCCCACGCGATCATCGTCAGCTTTCGATCGATGCCCAGCTGGGTCATCGTCGGATCCTGCACACAGTGCGGCCAGCCCCACAACACCTGGCCGTCGCGCAGCGCGGCGACGTCCTCGTGGGTGGGTTTCGGCAGCAGCACCACGTCGCTCTCCGCGAGCAACCGTTTACGCGGCAGCAGACCGGCCACGTGCCGAACCAGTTCCGCGTCGGCGACACCGAAGCGCTCGCCGTACCCCTCCTCCAGGAACAGGTGTTCGCGCACGTCCGGGGCGATCCGCTCGATGTGCAGCGGGTGGATCGGCAACCGGTGCTCGTTCTCCTTCAAGGAGGTGCCGAGAATGCCGAGGGTCATGCGAGTCCTGCGAATCATGAGATTCCTTAGGTAGACCTCAAGTATCCGCCCTGGAAACCGCACACCCGCCGCACCACTCCCGATACGCCAGATACGCCCGATACGCCCGATCGCCCGATACGACGACTCGACGACTCGACGACCTCGACCGCGGCCCGCCCCTCTCCCGAGCGCCGACCGTCGAGGCCGTGCCCCTCACCACAACCGGCGACGCACGACGGCAAGGATGGTGACGGAAACGACAGTCCTCGCACACCGTCCGCATCCGGCCTCTCGGCCGGCTACACGTGCCGATGTACGCGGGCCTCCCACGGGCGCAGCACCATCTCGTCGATCGGCCCCGCGTTGCCCAGTAGGAGCGGCGCCTGCGCCCACTCCGCCGCCAACTCGGCCGGTATCGACACCGCCTCGCCGGTGAAGTTGGCGAGCACGAGCAGCGTGGTGTCGTGGTACCGGCGGGTGAATGCGTACACACGCTCGTCGTCCGCGAGCAGCATGGTGAAGTCGCCGTGCACGACCGCCGGTTCGGTGTGCCGGAGGGCGATCAGCCGGCGGTAGTGGTGATAGACCGAGTCCGGATCCGCCACCGCCGCAACGGCGTTGATCGTGGTGTGGTTAAGGTTGACCGGCAACCAGGGCGTGCCGGTGGTGAAGCCGGCGTGCTCGGACGCGTCCCACTGCATCGGCGTGCGGGCGTTGTCCCGACCCCGTGCGCGCAGGCCGTCCAGTACCCGGTCCGGGTCCTCGCCGGCCCGCACCGCCTGCGCGTAGTGGCCCAGCGCCTCGATGTCGTGCACGTCCTCGATCGTGGCGAACGGCGCGTTTGTCATGCCCAGTTCCTCGCCCTGGTAGATGTAGGGCGTGCCGCGGTGCAGGTGCAGCACGGTGGCCAGCATGGTCGCCGAGCGCACCCGGTGTTCGGGGCCGTCGTCGCCGAACCGGGAGACGATCCGGGGCTGGTCGTGGTTGTTCCAGTACAGGCTGTTCCAGCCCGTCTCGGCGAGGCCGGTCTGCCAGCGGCCGAGCGAGGTCTTGAGGTCTGTGAGCCGCAGTGGCCGCACGTCGAACTTGTTCCGGTCGAAGTCCAGGCCCACGTGCTCGAATTGGAAGACCATGTCCACCTCGCCGCGGGCCGGATCGGTGAACAGCCGGGCGTGCTCCAGGGTCACCCCGGGCATCTCGCCCACAGTGAGCAGGCGTTCGGGCCGACCGGCGAAGACCTCGCGGTGCATCTCCTGAAGGTATTCGTGCACCCGAGGGCCGCAGACGTAGTACGGGGAGCCGTCGCCGTACAGGCCGTCCCCGTGCAGCCGGCCGTCCGGGAGGTCGGGGTCCTTCGAGATCAGGTTGATCACGTCCATCCGGAAGCCGTCGACCCCGCGATCCAGCCACCATCGCATCAGCGCGTACACGGCCTGCCGGACCTCGGGGTTCTCCCAGTTGAGGTCGGGCTGCTTGGGCGAGAACAGGTGCAGGTAGTACTCCCCGCTCGCGGCATCGTGCTGCCACGCCGACCCGGAGAAGAACGACCCCCAGTTGTTCGGTTCCGCACCCGGCACCCCGGCACCCGGCGCCCCCGCGCTCGGCGGCTCCTCCCCCGTGCGATCCGCCGCGGTACCAACGTCCTTGCGCGCCGGCCGCCACCAATACCAGTCCCGCTTTGCGCTGTTCGGCCCCTCGCGCGACTCGCGGAACCACGGGTGCTCGTCGGAGGTGTGGTTGACCACCAGGTCCATCACCAGCCGCATCCCGCGCTCGTGTACGGAGGCGAGCAGCCGGTCGAAGTCGGCCAGGGTGCCGAACATCGGGTCGATATCCCGGTAGTTGCTGATGTCGTAGCCGTTGTCGTCCTGCGGCGACGGGTACACCGGCGACAGCCACAACACGTCCACCCCGAGGTCGGCCAGGTAGTCGAGCCGCGCGGTGATCCCGGCCAGGTCGCCGATCCCGTCGCCGTCGGAGTCGGCGAAACTGCGCGGATAGATCTGATACACCACGGCGGACTTCCACCACACGTCGTCCGCAGCCCCCACACCGTCGAGCGTCATCCCTCGATCCCGTCCCCTCCACATCACGCCCCGACAAATCCGTCCGAGCCCACCGTGAGTCCTGCCCCACCCGGCCCCACTTCACCGACCCACCGACCGACGAGCCCCACGAACACGCGTACGGCGAGCGGCGGGCGGCGTACCGCGTACGGCGGGCGGCGGGCGGCGTACCGCGTACGGCGGGCGGCGGGCGGCGGGCGGCGGGCGGCGGGCGGCGGGTCGGACGGACGAGCGGGGCGGAGCGCGAACGCGCGTACGGCGAGCGGGGCGGGGCGGACGGTGACCGGCGTGGGGGGCAGCGGGCGGCGGTTGGCGGTCGGCAGGAGCCGGGGTCAGGTGTTACGGGTCCGGAAGGCGCGGCGGTAGGACTGGGGAGTGGTGCCGGTGATGCGTTTGAAGCGGTCGCGGAAGGCGGTGGGCGAGCCGAAGCCGGTCTCGGTGGCGATCCGGTCCACCGGGTGGGCGGTGGTTTCCAGGAGGTGCTGGGCTCGGCTGATCCGGACCCGGTGCAACCATTGCAGCGGGGTGGTGCCGGTCTGTTCGCGGAAGTGCCGGTTCAGGCTCCGCGCGCTCATTCCGGCCTGCGCGGCGATGTCGTCCAGGAGCAGTTCGCGGTCGCTGTGCTCGCGCAGCCAGCCGAGCAGCGGTTCCAGGCTCGCGCCGTCCGGGGCCGGCGGCTCGTGCACGATGAACTGGGCCTGGCCGCCCGCACGTTCGAGGGGCATCACGGCGTCCCTGGCACTGTCCGCGGCCACCGCCGAGCCGTGGTCGAGGCGGATCATGTACAGGCACAGGTCCAGACCGGCGGCGGCACCGGCCGAGGTGAGGATCGAGCCGTTGTCGATGTAGAGCACGTCCGGGTCCACCGCGATCTTGGGATAACACTCGGCCAGCTTGGCCGTGCCGAGCCAGTGCGTGGTGGCCCGCAGACCGTCCAGGAGGCCCGCCTCGGCGAGTACGAACGCGCCCACGCAGATCGACGCGATCCGGGTCCCGCGCGCCGCGGCCTCCCGCAGCGCGGCGACCGCAGCCGCAGGCGTGGGCTCGGTCGGGTCGGCCCTGCCGGGACAAACGATCGTGTCCGCCTCGGCCAGCGCCTCCAGCCCCCACGGCGCGCGCAGCGTGAACTCCCCGGCGTCCACCTCGGCCCCCGCCTCGAGCGCACACACGCGGACCCGGTAGGCGGGCCGCCCATCCGGCAACCGGGAGCGTCCAAAAGCCTGGATCGGCGTGGTCAGATCGAACCCGATGACGCCGTCGAGGGCCAGAATGGCGACGGTATGCATGGCAATAATCTATGGGTCCGCCCGATTCCCGCCAAAGTCGCCGACTCGGCGAACACACCCGCACACCGACGCACGAACGCAGGCGCAGCAGCAACAGGAACAGGAACAGGAACAGGAACAACAGCAACAGCAACAGCAACAGACGACCCCACATACCGGACACCCACCGAGCCCGGAATCCCGTGGCGAGAATCCGTGGAACAGTGTCACTATTGCCACTCGTCGCGCCCCGGTACCGCTTCTAGCCTCGGTCCGTGACCAAGTTCCTCCTCGCCATCCACGTCCTCGCCGCGATCGTCGCGATCGGACCCGTGACGGTCGCCGCGAGCATGTTTCCGCCCGCCGCCCGGCACGCCCTCGCCGACCCGCACGACGAACATGCCGTCGCGATCGTCCGCAACCTGTCGCAGATCTGCCACATCTACGCTGTCGTCGGCGTCGTGGTACCGGTCTTCGGCCTGGGCGTCGCGCTGAACATGGACGTGCTCGGAGACACCTGGTTGATCGTCTCGATCGTGCTGACCGCGCTCGCCGCGGCGGTCCTGGCGCTGCTCGTACTGCCCCGGCAGGACGTCCTCCTCACCACCATCGCCACCACCGAGCCCGCGCCGGCGCCCACCCCCGGACACACGGCCGAACCCACCCCCGTCCGCACGACCGAACCCGCGCTCGCAGCCGCGACCGATCCCACACCCACACCTACACCCACAACCGCCCCGCCCACCCAACCGTCCGCCGCGCACCGCGCCACCGTCCGGCTGGCCATGTTCACCGGCATCTTCAACCTGCTCTGGGCGACCGTGACGGTCCTGATGATCGTGCGCCCGGGCTCGACCACCGGCGCCTGACCCCCGCCCCAACGCCACCCCAATCCCACCCCAACCCGTCCCCGACCCCACCCCGCGTGGTACCCGATCGCACGTCCCCACCAGGTGCAAGAATCCGCGATCCGGGCAGGTATCGGTCCTCGTACGATGTCCGGGCTCACGGCCGGCACGGCAGCGGGTTCGCGACGATGGGGACGATGTGGTGGAGCAACCGGACGAAGCCGGCACGCGATCGGGGTCGCCGACACACGCCCCGCACCGGCGGACGTGGGACACCCGACGCTGGTTGCTCGTGGGCGTGTCCACGACGCTGGTCGTACTGGCCCTGCTCGCGCTGTCGGGCATCTGGGTGTTCGCGCGATCGACCTCGGTCAACGGGCACCTGGTCGACCACAGTTCGCCGGCGCTGATCGCCGCGGTGCGCCTGGAAACCGCGTACGCCGACCAGGACGCCGCGATCCGGGAGCACATCCTGACCGGCAACGCACCTCTCCCGAACGCCTATTCGGTCGGCCGCGAGACCGAGCGCGAGCAGGTCGCCGTGCTGCACGAGCTGTTGCGTGACGACGCCCGCTCGATCGCCCGCCTGCGGGTGGTGCTGGAGCGCGCCCGCACGTGGGAGGACCGGGTGGTCCGCCCGGCCCTGACCGTCTCGCCCGGGACGACGCCGCCGGCGGAGGTGCGCGCGGCCGTCGCCGACCCGTCGCCCTACGCGGCGCTGCGCACGGCGACCCGCGACCAGGTGGACCGCCTCCAGCGTCAGCGCGATCTCGCCCGAGCCGACCTTCAGGACGTCCGCGATCTGCGCACGTGGGTCTTCAGCGCGATCGCGCTGGTGATCGTGGCGGGCGTGATCATGGTGTTCGCGGGCCTGCGCCGCGGCGTCACGCTGCCGGTGGGCCGACTCGTGGCTGATGCGGACGTGGTGAGCCGGGGCGATTTCGGGCACGCGATCACCCCCACCGGACCGGCCGATCTGCGCGCCCTGGCCGAAGCGATGGAGGCGATGCGCCGCCGGCTCGCCGACGAGTTGGCCTTTTCCGACGACGCCCGGCGCCGCCTGGACGAACAGGCCACCGAGCTGCGCCGCTCCAACGCCGATCTGGAACAGTTCGCCTATGTCGCCTCGCACGACCTCCAGGAGCCGCTGCGCAAGGTGGCCAGCTTCTGTGGCCTCCTGGAGAAGCGCTATCAGGGGCAGTTGGACGAGCGTGCCGACCGCTACATCGCCTTCGCGGTGGACGGCGCGGTCCGCATGCAGGCCCTGATCAACGACCTGCTCGCCTTCTCCCGGGTCGGCCGCGGACCGGTGAACGAGACCTCGGTGGACCTGAACGCCGTGTACGAGACGGTCGTCGGCGATCTCGACATCGCGATCCGCGAGGCGGATGCCGAGATCACGCACGATCCGCTGCCCACCGTGCGCGGCGACCGCATCCAGTTGTCCGTGGTGTTGCAGAACCTGATCGCCAACGCGGTGAAGTTCCGTCGGCCGGACCGGCCGGTGCACATCGTGGTGGGCGCGGAGCAGGTGGACGGGATGTGGCGGATCTCGGTGACCGACGACGGCATCGGCATCGATCCGGCGCAGGCGGACCGCATCTTCGTGATCTTCCAGAGGCTGCACACCCGCGACGCGTATCCGGGCAACGGCATGGGCCTGGCCATGTGCAAGAAGATCGTCGAGTTCCACGGCGGCACGATCGCACTGGACCCCGAACACACCGCCGGCACCCGGATCACCTTCACCCTGCCCATCGCGACACCGGCCGACACTGCACCGGCCGACGCAACCCCCGCCGGCACAACACCGACCGTCACGACGCCCCCCATCAAGCAGTCGCTCACCAAGAGGCAGCCGCTCGCCAAGAAGCAGTTGCCTACCAAGAAGCAGTCACTCACCAAGAAGCAGGCGCCTACCAGGAAGCAGGCGCCCGTCGAGGAACGGAAACCCCCCAAGGAGCAGACGCCGACCGAGGAACGGAACACCCCCGAGGAGCAGACGCCGACCGAGGAACAGAAGCCCCCCGAGGAGCAAACGCCAACCGAGAACCAGGCACCCACCACGAGATAAACGCCGACCGGCAGAAAAGCCCCCACCGCGAAACGGACTCCACCGGACGAGCCGACGCCGGCCGGCCGGCCGATCGCGAGTCACCTGCCGACGGCCACGCCGGTCACCACCCGGTCCGGCGTGATCGGCAACGTACGCACCCGCACTCCGGTCGCGTGGAACACCGCGTTGGCGATCGCCGCCGCCGCGCCGACGACGCCGATCTCGCCCGCGCCGCGTGCGCCGAGATCGCTGATGTGCGGGTCCGGTTCGCCGACGAAGAGCACGTCCATCGTGCCGATGTCAGCGTTGACCGGCAGGTGATAGCCCGCCAGGTGCGGCTCGACCACATGCCCGCGGCGCGGGTCGATCACGGTCGCCTCCATCAGCGCCTGGGCCAGGCCGAAGGTCATCCCGCCGAGCAGTTGACTGCGCGCGGTACGCGGGTTGATCACCCGGCCGATGTCGAACGCGCCGACCATGCGACGCACCCGGACCGTACCGGTGAGCGCGTCCACCGCCACCTCGGCGAACTGCGCGCCGAAGGAGTGCACCGCATAGCGCGAGTTGGCGTCCGGGTGGTGGTGGCCGACCGCCGACACGGACGGCTCCCCCATCCGGGCCAGTTCGGTGACGAACGTCTCCGGCCCGAACTCGATCGCGTCGATCTCCCGTTGGTACAGCGGCGATTCGGGATCGGCGACGGCCGCCGCGAGCAGGTTGTCGCGCACCGCCTCGCAGGCGCGCCGGATCGCCGGGCCCACGTAGGCGACCGTCTGCGAGCCGATCGACGGCGGCGCCTCGGGCAGATCGGTGTCGCCGAGTCGGACGATGATCCGCTCCGCCGGCAGGCCCAGCACGTCCGCCGCGATCCGGCCGAGCACGGTGTACGTCCCGGTGCCGATGTCGTGCGACGCGACGCCGACCACCGCCGTGCCATCGACGCGTAGTTCGGCGTAGGCCGAGGCGGCGCCGGGGTCCATCTCGTGGGTCGCGGACGCCATTCCGGTGCCGATCAGCATGTCGCCCTCGCGGCGGGTGCCGGGGGTGCGGTCGGCCGGGTCCCAGCCGAATCGTTCGGCGCCCATCCGGTAGCACTCCCGAAGGTGCTTGCCCGACCACGGCCGGCCCGAGGACGGGTCCGCGTCGGCGTGGTTGCGCATCCGCAACTCGACCGGGTCCAGGCCGAGTTCGTGAGCCAGCTCGTCCAGTGCGGATTCCAGTGCGAAGGATCCCGGCGCCCGCCCCGGGGCCCGTTGGAAGGTCGGCGCCTGCATGTCCAGCCGGACGATGCGCTGACGGATCGTCACATTGGGGCAGGCGTACAGGATCGAGGTGAGGCCACCGGTCGACTCGACCACGTTCTCCCCGGGCGAGGTGGCCGACGTGCCGTCGTGCCCGATCGCGGTCAGCCGGCCGTCCCGATGGGCGCCGAGCACGATCCGTTGGCGGGTCGCCGGCCGGGTGCCGCACGAGGTGAACATCTGCGGCCGGGTGAGCGTGAGCCGGACCGACCGGCCCACCAGCCGCGCCGCCGCCGCGGCCAGCAGTACGTGCGGCCAGACCGTGCCCTTGCTGCCGAAACCGCCGCCGACGAAGTCGGACAACACCCGCACGTTCGCCGCCGGCACCCCGAACGCGGTCGCCAGCGCGTCCCGCACGCCGTACACGTACTGCGTCGAGTCGTACACCGTGAGCCGGTCGCCCAACCAGCGCGCGGTGGTCGTGCACGGCTCCATCGGGTTCATGTGTTGCGGCGGCGTCTCGTAGTACGCCTCCACCGTCACGTCGGCCACCGCGAGACCGGTCGCCAGGTCGCCGCGGACGATGTCCTCCCGACCGGGCGGGGTCTGTGAAATGGCGTCCTCGATCCGGACCAGCGGCGATTCGTGGCGGTAGCGGATGCGGATGCGCTCGGCACCGGCCACCGCCTGTTCCAGCGTCTCGGCCACCACCATCGCGATGTGCTGCCCGTGGTGGTGGATCACCGGATCGGACAGCGGGACGCGGCCGTCACCCATCGGGCCGCCGTCGGCCGAGTAGAACGAGGCGACCCGGCCGATGCCCAACGACCCGTCGGAGGTGCAGACCGCGAGCACGCCGGGTGCGGTCTCCGCGGCGGCGATGTCCATCCCGGTGATCCGGCCCTTGGCGATCGTGCTCTGCACCAGCACCGCGTGCGCAAGATCCGGCAGCTCCACGTCGCCGGTGTAGGTCGCGGTACCGGTGACCTTGGCCGGGCCGTCCACGCGGGGTTCGTCGGCGCCGACCCACGGGGTGGGGTGCGGGCTCATCGGTGTTCCCCTTCCGCAGGGCCAGGGGCTTCGCCGGCCGCCGGAGGGTCGCCGGCCGCCAGGGTGCTCAGGGCGCGGGCGACGACGCGGCGGATCAGTTCGACCTTGTGGCCGTTGTCCCGGCCCGGCACGGCGCCTTCCGTGGCGGCGTCGCCCGCCCGGGCGAACGCACCGGTGCTCGGTGGGCCGCCAATCAGCGCCGCCTCGGCCGCGTACGCCCGCCACGGCGTCGTCGCCACGCCGCCGAGTGCGATCCGTGCGGCCCGTACCGTGTCCTCGCGCACCTCCAGCGCAACCGCCGCCGAGCACATCGCGAACGCGAACGAGGCCCGCTCGCGCACCTTGAGGTAGTGCGAGTGGGCGCCGAGCGCCGTCATCGGCACCTCCACCGCGGTGATCAGTTCGCCGTGGGTCAGCGTGGTCTCCCGCTCGGGGGTGTCCCCCGGCGGCAGGTGGAACGCCTCGATCGGCTCGACGCGCGGGCCGTTGGGCCCGTCGATCGACACCCGCGCCTCCAGCGCCAGCAGCGCGACGGCGAGGTCGGAGGGGTGGGTGGCGATGCACCGGCTGCTCGTGCCGAGCACCGCATGGCCGCGGTGCTCGCCGTCCAGCGCGGCACATCCGCTGCCGGGCGTGCGCTTGTTGCACGGCATCGCGAGGTCGCGGAAGTATCCGCATCGGGTGCGCTGCAACAGATTCCCGCCGAGCGTGGCCAGGTTGCGCAACTGCGGGGACGCGCCGGCCAGCAGCGCGCGGGAGAGGACCGGCAGGCGCTCGCGCACCACCGGATGCGCGGCGAGGTCGCTGTTGGGTACGAGGGCGCCGATCCGGAGCGTGTCCGTGGCCGCGTCCACCGTGATGTCCGCGAGCGGGAGTCGGCCGATGTCGACGAGCCGGGTCGGGGCGGCCACACCGCACTTCATCAGGTCGACGAGGTTGGTGCCGCCGGCGATGTACATCGCGTCCGGGCCGAGGTCGGCCCAGGCTCGCGCGGGTTCGGCCGGACGGGTGTAGGTGAAGGAACGCATCGGGGCCTACCGTCCGGCCGCGGCGGCGATCGCCGCGACGATATTGGGGTACGCGGCGCACCGGCACAGGTTGCCGCTCATCCACTCGCGGATCTCGTCGTCGTCACCGGTGTGGCCCTCGGCCAGGAGCGCGACGGCGGACATGATCTGGCCCGGCGTGCAGAACCCGCACTGGAACGCGTCGTGGTCGACGAATGCCTGTTGGACCGGGTGCAAGTCCCCTTCGGGGTCGCCGCCGAGGCCCTCGATCGTGGTCACGTCGCGGCCCTCGTGCATGAGCGCGAAGGTCAGGCACGAGGTGATCCGGCGGCCGTCGACCAGTACCGTGCAGGCGCCGCATTGGCCGAGGTCGCAGCCCTTTTTGGGGCCGGTCAGGCCGAGGTCTTCGCGCAAGGCGTCCAACAGGGTGACGCGGGGGTCGATGCGGAGCGCTCGGGCCACGCCGTTGACGCGGAGTTCGACGATTTCGGCTTCGACTTCGGCTTCGGCTGCGACTTCGTCGGCGGCCATGCTCCCTCCCGAGGGCACGCTCGGGGCCGTCGGCCCGGCCCGGGATCTTCGCTGGTACCCGAAGCCGGTGGCCTCACACTCGGGGTTCGGGAGCCGAGTGACCTCGAACGCCGGCCGGGCTCCTCGGCCTCGGACGCCCGGACGGGCCGGGCCCAATCGGCCTGCGGCCGAGGTGGCCACGAATCCCGGCCCGGCTCCCTTGCCTCGACCGCCGACCGCCGACCGCCGACCGCCGGCCGGGCCGAAGGTGCCGGACCGGGCCCGGAGTGGCCTCAGCCGGCGCCCGAGTCCTCGGCGGCCGGCGTGTTCCGGGGCGCCGCGGCGACCGTGGGGGTCGGCGCGTCCGAGGGCGTCGGCGCGACCGAGGGGGTCGGCGCCTTCGGGGTCGGCAGCGTTGGGATCGCGGTGAGGAGGGTGCGGGTGTAGGGGTGTCGGGGGTCGCCGAGGACTTGGCGGGACGGGCCGGATTCGAGGGTTTCGCCGGACTTCAGGACCAGGACGTGGTCGCACAGGTGTTGCACGACGCCGAGGTCGTGGGAGACCAGGATCAGGGAGAGGCCGAGGCGGGCGGTGAGGTCGCGGAGGAGGTCGAGGACCTGTGCTCGGACGGAGACGTCGAGGGCGCTGACCGGCTCGTCCGCGACCAGGACGCGCGGGTCGGGTGCCAGTGCCCGGGCGATCGCGATGCGTTGTCGTTGGCCGCCGGAGAACTGGTGCGGGTAACGGGTGCGCGTCTGCGGATCCAACCCGACGGCCGCCAGCACCTCGTCCACGCGCGCGTCGTGGTCGCCCCCGACGCCGAGGCATTCGAGCGGCTCGGCCACGATGTCGCGTACGCGCAGTCGCGGGTCGAGCGAGCTCATCGGGTCTTGGAGGACGATCTGCACCTCGCGCCGGAACCAGGTCAGCGAGCGCGCCGGCCCGGGCCGGACCTCGCGGTCGCGGTAGTACACCGTTCCCGCGTCGGCCCGGTCGAGCCCGAGCAGCAGCCGGATCAGGGTGGACTTGCCCGCGCCGGATTCGCCGACCACGCCGAGCGCAGCGCCCTCGACCAGTTCCAGGTCCACCCCGCGCAACGCGTACCGCTGCCCGGCCGGGCTCCACAACGACCGGCGCGGCAGACGATACGTCCGGGTCAGCCCCTCGGCGCGCAGCAGTACGGCGGGCGCGGTCACAGTGGTGCCTCCACGGTCTCGGTCGAGGTACGGACACCCGGCGTCGGCTCGACCGCACCGAAGTCGGCATCGCGTGCGGCATCGGAGTCCGCGTCGCGAGCGGCATCGGAGTCGGCACCGACAGCGGCTGCGCCCAAGGCGGTTGCGTCGAAGGCCGTGGCCCGAGCCGCCGCCAGCAGGGCACGCGTGTAGTCCGCGTCGGCGTCGTGCAGGATACGATCCAGCGGCCCCTGTTCGACCACCCGACCGGTCCGCAGCACCGCGATCCGATCGCTGACCCCGGACACCACCGCGAGGTCGTGCGTGATGAACAGCAGCGCGGTGCCCTGCCGGCGGGTCGATTCGTCGAGCAGCGTCAGGATGTCCCGCTGCACGGTGACGTCCAGCGCCGTGGTCGGCTCGTCCGCGATCAGCAGCGCGGGTCGGCAGGCGAGCGCGATCGCGATGCCCACCCGCTGGCGTTGGCCGCCGGAGAGTTGATGCGGCCGGGCCCGGACCAGGTCGGCCGGGTCCGGCAGGCCCACCTGCCCGGCCAATTCGATCGCCGCGAGGTCGGCCCGACGGCGAGTCATCCCCCGGTGCAGGCGCAGCGGTTCGGCGATCTGGCGGCCGATCCGCATGGTCGGGTCGAGCGCGGTGAGCGGCTCCTGGAAGACCATCGCCACCCGATTCCCGCGGATTCGGGCGAGTTCGCGCTCGCGCTTGCCGAGCAGTTCCACGCCGTCCAGGCGGATGCTGCCCGTGACTTCGGCGCCCTCGGGCAACAGGCCGAGTACGGCGAGCGCGGTGAGCGACTTGCCGGACCCGGATTCGCCGATCAGGCCCAGCCGTTCGCCGGGGGCCAGGGTCAGGTCGATGCCGTCCAGCACGGTCCGTCCGGCGATCCGGATGGTGAGGTCGGTGACCTGGAGCAGCGCCCCGTCCGCCGGCAACGGCGCACGGGGCGCGGCCGCTTGCTCGGATTTGCCGACGACGTCGGGCCGGGTTTCGCCCGCGTGCCGGCGCAGTCGCGGATCGGTCGCGTCGCGCAACGCGTCGCCGAGCAGGTTGAAGCCCAGGACGGACAGCGCAACGGCCAGTCCCGGCCAGACCACCAGCAGCGGCCGGGCCGAGATGTACGGCTGTTGGTCGTGCAGGATCCGGCCCCACGACACGGCGGGCGCGGGGCTGCCGTAGCCGAGATAGGACAGCGCGGCCTCGGTCAGCGAGGCGACGGCCATCACCAGGGAGAGTTGCACCAGCAGGGTGGGCGCGATGTTCGGCAGGATGTGCCGGCGTACCGTGCGCCACGTGCTCGATCCGCTCGCGGTCGCGGCGAGCACGTAGTCGGAGCCGTGCACCCGCTCGATCTCGGCGCGCGCGATCCGGGCCAGGTGCACCCCGAACGCGACGCCGATCGCGCCGGCCGCGGTCCACACCGATCCGCCGAACACGGCGGCCAGGATCATCGCGGTCAGCAGCGCCGGGAAGGCGATCGCGACGTCGATCAGCTGGACCACGCCGACCGCGAACCGCCGCGGTCCCAGCGCCGCGGCCAGCGCGAGCGGCAGGCCCAGCACGGCGGCGATCCCGGCCGAGGCGAGCGCGATCAGCAGGGTTTCCCGGGAGCCGACCAGGATCAGGCTGAACTGGTCGCGCCCGAGCATGTCGGTGCCGAGCACGTGTCCGTCCCGGAACGGAAGCAGCCAGGGCGCGTTCGGGTCGACGGCGGTGGGGTCGTACGGGGTCCACACCAGCGACAGCAGCACCGCGCCGACCAGGATCGCGACCAGTGTGCCGCCGATCAGGCCGTTGCGGTCGCGGACCAGCGCGCGCAGGACGGTGCGTGTGGGCGCACCGGTCGCCCGCGGGGCCTTCATCCGGACACCTCCCGGGTGCGAACGTCCGCCAGGCGCGGGTCGATCAGCCGTTGCGCGACGTCCACCAGGAAGCCGACGAACAGCACGATCGCCACCAGGAGCATCACCTCGCCCTGCACCTTGACCAGATCGCGGTTGCCCACGTCGGCCACCAGCATCGAGCCGACGCCGGGCAGGGTGAAGACCTTCTCCACCACGATCGCGCCGACCAGGAGGGCGGCGACCTGCACGCCGAGCATGGACAACACCGGGCCGGCCGCGTTGCGCACGCCGTGCCGCAGCAGCGCGCCGGTACGGGTCCGCCCGGCGGCCCGCGCGGTGCGCAGGTAGTCGCGGTGCAGCACGTCGAGGGTGGCCGAGCGCACGAACCGCAGCAGTACCGCGCCCTCGGACAGGGCCAGGGTCAGCGTCGGCAGCACCAGGCTGCGGGCAGCCTCGCCCGGGTCGGCCCAGCCCTCCACCGGGAAGCCCTGTGCGGGCAGCAGCGGCGTCTGCACCGCGAACAACAGGATCAGCAACAGACCCACCCACAACGTGGGCAGGGCGATGCCGAGTTGGCTCGCGACGCTGATCACGGTGCCGTCGCGACGCTCGCGGCGCACCGCCGCGAGCATTCCCAGCGGTACCGCGAAGGTCAGCGCGAGCAGCAGCGCGCCGAGTACCAGCGGGCCGGTCACCCGCAACTTCTCGGCCAGTTCGCCGGTCACCGAGGATCCGTTGAGCTGCGAGTGGCCCAGGTCGCCGGTGCGGATGTCGGTCAGCCAGGTCCAGTACTGCACGAGCAACGGCCGGTCCAGGCCCAGGTCGTGCCGGATCGCCCGCAGTTGCGCGGTGTCCGCGGTGATGCCGCCTACCGAGGTGGCGGCATCACCGGGCAGCAGCCGAAGCAGCGTGAAGGTCAGTACGCTCGCGCCGAGCAGGGACAGCGCGAGCAGTCCCAGTCGGCGTGCGACGAACACCGTCATGTCGGACGCCGCTCTGCCGCTCGGCGCGGGACGGGGCGTTGTACCGGTGCCGGTCGGAACGGGCGGCTGCGGGCCGTCACTTGGTGATCCCGATGGTGGCGAGGTTGAGCCGGCTGCTGGTGTGGTGCTGCGGTGCGCCGCTGACGCCCTTGCGCACGACGGTCAATGTCTGCGCCTGGAACAGCCAGTCGGCGGCGGCGTCCTCGGTGACCTGGCGGCCGATCCTGGTGAGCAGCTCGGTACGGGTGCGCTCGTCGGGTGCGGCGACGGCCCGGGCGTACCACTCGCGCACCTGCGCGTTGTCGTAGCCGAAGTAGTAGCCGGGGGTGGCGAAGTTGGCGATGTCGTGCGGCTCGGCATGGTTGACCAGGCTCAGGTCGTAGTCCCGCGCCGTGTAGACCTCGCTCAGCCAGGCGGTGAACTCCTGCTGCTTGACCGTGAGTTCGATGCCCGCTTCCTTGAGGTTGGCGACCAGCACGTCGCCGATCGCCGCGGGGTAGATGTTGGGGATCTTCAGGGTCAACTTGAGGTTGTCCACGCCCGCGTCGGCCAGCGCCTTCCTCGCCGCGGCGGCGTCGTGCGGGTCGATCGTGCTCAGGTCCTGGAAGCCCGGGTCGGAGGTGGGGATCGGGCCGCCGAGCCGGACGCCGGCTCCGCCGAGCGTCTTGATCAGCGCGTCCTTGTCGATCGCGCGCCGGATCGCGTGCCGCACGGCCGGGTTGTTCAGCGGCGGCTTGGCGTTGTTGATCGCAAGCGTGTACTTGTCCGTGGTGGTGCCGCGCAGCACGGTGAACCGGTCGTTGCCGGTGAACGGCTGGAGCAGGGTGGCCTCGGCCGCCGTCTCGATGTCGGTCTGCCCGGTGGCCTGAGCGTTGTTCGCGGCGTTGCGGTCCGGGATGTAGCTGAGCACGACCTTGGCCACCTTGGCCTTGGCGCCCTTGTACGCGTCGTTGCGCACCAGGGTGATCGCCGAACCGCGCTGCCAACCGTCCAGCTTGAACGGGCCGGTGCCGTTCTCGGCGGCGTCCAGCTTGGTGAAGTCGGTGCCCTTTCGGTACACGACGCCGACCCGCTGGGTGAGCGCCCAGGTCAGGTTGGTGTCGCGCTGCTTGAGCGTGATCACCACGGTTGCCGGGTCGGGCGCCGCGACGTTGGCGATGGTGGCCAGGGTCTTGGCGTTCGGCTGCTTGGAGCCCGGCGCGAGCACCTGTTGCAGCGACCAGGCGGCGTCCTCGGCGGTGACGGGCGAGCCGTCGTGGAAGGTGGCGCCGGGGGTGAGGTGGAAGGTGTAGGTGAGGCCGTCGGCGGAGGTCTCGAAGCCGGTCGCGAGCGCGGGCACGATCTTGTTGTCCGCGTTGGTGTCGACGCTGAGCAGGCCCTGGTAGACGTTGTCGAGCAGGACCTGCTCGACCGCGACACCGGCCGTGCTGGTCAGGTTGAGGCTGGTCGGCTCCAGCACCAGGCGCACCCTGGCCGTCGCGTTGGGGTCGAGCGCGCCGTCGGCGGGCGCCGGTGCCTGGGAGTCGGCACCGGTGGCACCGGGGGTGGGCGTGCCGCCGGAGCCGCATGCGGCGAGGACCGGTCCGGCCAGGGCGAGGACGGCGGCTATGCGGAGCGCGGAGCGGCGCATGGTGGATCGATCTCCTTGCTGGAAAGGGTGTTTCGGGGTGTGCCTCGCCCGGTGCTCGCCGGGCGGGCGGGTGTTCAGTCGCGCGTGGCGGCCAGGACGAACTCGGCGATCTCGTCGTGCACTCGGGCCCGGTCGTTCTCGGCGAGCACGTTGTGCCGGTCGCCCGGGAAGATCCGGACCCGGGCGTTCGGCAACGTCTTCGCGGCGGCCAGCACGGCACTCGCGGGAGCGAGATCGTCCGCCTCGCCGTGGACGAAGAGCACCGGCCGGGTGATCGTGCCGGCGGCGATCAATGCGGCGATCCGCTCGCCGCCCGCCTCCAGCGCGTCCAGGGTCTCCGGACGCAGACCGCCGGACCACACCAGCGGGTCGTTGCGCAGCCGTTCGGCGTACTCGGCGTTCCCGCACAGCTCGCTCGGGTCCTTGCGCAACGACATCGGGTCGATGCCGTGCTCCGCCAACAGCCTGCGCAGGCCGCTCTCCCCCGCCGACAGCCCGGTTCCGGCGCCGGCCAGGACGAGCGCGCGGGCGGGTGCGGCGGCGGCGCGGGTGCCGGCGAGGAGCAGCGTGACCGCCGAGCCGAGCGAGTGGCCGGCCAGGACCAGCGGCACGCCGGGGCGGCCGGTTGCGATGCGTTCGAGGATCAGCTCGGCGTCGTCGGCGAGCGCGTCCAGGCTTTCCACCAGGACGCGGGTGCCGGCACTGAGGCCGTGGCCGATCTGGTCCGGGGCCCACACCTCGATCCCGTCGGCGTTCAGGCGGTGCGCCAACGGCTCGTGCAGACCGGCGTGTTCACCCAGTCCGTGCAGGAACAGCACGACCGCGACAGGCTCGTCGGCGGCCGGCCACACCCGCAGGTGGAACTCGCCGCGCGCACCGCGGATCCGGCTCTCGTGTACGGCCTGACGCGTCGTCATCGCACGCCCTCCGTCGCACTTTCGGCGCGGACGGCGGTGTCGGCGTGCACGGCGGTGTCGGCGTGGTCGCCGGTATCGGCGCGGACGGCGGCGGCGCGCACGGCCGTGTCGGCCCTGTCACCGGCCTCGGTTCCGGTGCCGGTCTGGACACCGACGCCGCTTCCGGCACGGTCGCCGCGCTCGGCCGCCGCGGCCAAGCCGCGGTCCAGGTCGGCGAGCAGGTCGTCGATGCCTTCGAGGCCGATGGACAGCCGGACCAGGCCCGGGGTCACGCCGGCGTGTGCCTGCTGCTCCGGATCCAGTTGCGCGTGTGTGGTGGACGCGGGATGGATGGCCAGGCTGCGTGCGTCGCCGATGTTGGCGAGGTGGCTGAACAGCCGCAGCCCCTCGACGAATCGCCGACCCGCGGCCAGGCCGCCGGCCAGGTCCACCGAGAGCACGGCGCCCGCGCCGCGCGGCAGGTAGCGCTTCGCCGCATCGTGCCACGGGCTGGTGGGCACGCTCGGGTGGTCCACCCGCAACACCTCGGGCCGCGCGTCGAGCCAGGCCGCGACCCGTTCGGCGTTGGCGGTGTGCCGCTCGATCCGCAACGACAACGTCTCGATGCCCTGGAGCAGCAGGAAGCTGTTCAGCGGGGACACCGCCGGGCCCAGGTCGCGCAGCAGCCGCACCCGCAAGCGCAGGGCGTAGGCGATCCGGTCGGCGCCGAACCGCTCCCAGAAGGACAGTCCGTGGTAGGTCGGATCGGGCGCGACCAGGCCCGGATAACGATCCGGGTGGGCGCCGAAGTCGAACGTGCCGCCGTCCACCACGATTCCGCCGATCGCGGTGCCGTGGCCGCCGAGGAACTTGGTGGTCGAGTGCACCACGATGTCCGCGCCGTGCTCGAACGGGCGCAGCAGGTACGGCGTCGGCACGGTGTTGTCCACCACGAACGGCACGCCGGCCTCGTGCGCGATGCCGGCCACGGTGGCCAGGTCGAGCACGTTGCCGCGCGGATTGCCGACGCTCTCGCCGAACAGCGCCCTGGTCCGCGGCCGGATCGCCGCGCGCCACGCGTCCGGGTCGTCCGGGTCGTCGACGAAGGTGACCTCGATACCCAGGTCGGCAAAGGTGTGTTCGAGCAGGGTGCGGGTGCCGCCGTACAACGAGGCCGCCGCGACCAGGTGGTCGCCGGCCCGGGCCAGGTTGAGCAGCGCGAGGGTTGTGGCGGCCTGGCCGCTGCCCACGGCAACCGCCGCGGTGCCGCCTTCGAGGGCGGCGATCCGCTCTTCCACCACGGCGGTAGTGGGGTTGGACAGCCGGGTGTAGGCGTGCGTCTCCAGGTCGGTGAGCGCGAACGCGTCGGCCGCGTGCGCCGCGTCCCGGAAGACGTAGCTGCTGGTCTGGTAGATCGGCACGGCGCGGGCGCCGGTGCCCGGATCGGGTCGGGCGCCCGCGTGCACCTGAAGGGTCTCGAAAGCCGGTCCGGAGGCGGGAGTTTCGTCCACCGAGGCAACATCGGGTATCGCACTCGGCGACCCGGATCGGGAAGCCGCGTCCGCCGGCTCGGCGCCCGGTGTCGCACCCGGCGCTGCGGCATCGATCGTGCCGTCGGCCGGCTGTGCCGGGAGTCGGTCCGCCCACCAGCGCTCGACCACGCGCGGGTGCGAACGCAGCCAGCCGATCAGCGCGTTCTCGCCGTACGCGGGTTTGAGCGGATTGTTCGGGTCCTCGGTGACGCCGTCCGCCACCGCGGCCAACTCGGCGGGCAGGGTGAGGGGTTCGACCACCGCGTCCAGTCGCGGGCCGAGGAAGAACGGCAGCGAATAGCGGTCGACGCCGGGCTGCGGTGCGATCACCCGGTGCTGCGTGGCGCGCAGATAGCCGCGCGTGGCGATCTCCAGCATCTCGCCGATGTTGAACACGAACGCGTCCGGCAGCGGCGTGGCATCGATCCACGACCCGTCCCGGGCCTGCACCTGAAGGCCGCCGACGTCGTCCTGTTGCAGCAGCGCGAGGTACCCGTAGTCCTTGTGCGCGCCCACCCCCTGGTCCACGTCGGCACTCGGCCGACCCGGATAGTGCACGACCTTGACGTGTACCGCGGCCTCCTCGTCGAACCATTCGTCGAAGTAGCCGCTGTCCTGACCCAGCGCCGCGGCCAGTGCGCGCAGCACCTCGCGGCTGACCCGCAGTGCCTCGGCCTGCCACGCGAGCACCGTCTCGCGCAGCTCCGGCAGCGCGGCCGGCCACTGGTTGGGCCCGATCAGACGCAGATAGGCCGGATCGTCCGGGCCGAGCGTGAGCGCGGCGCGCTCCGGGCCGATGTCGAGTTGCTCGCGCCAGTCGGGGCCGCCCCGGGTGTACTCGGTGCCGGTGCGGGTGTAGCCGCGGAACTGCGGCGAGTTGACGTTCTCGACCGCGAGCCGGTCCGCCTCGGGCAGCGCGAAGAAGCGCTTGGAGACCTCCAGGGCACGGGCGCGCAGCTCCGGATCGACGCCGTGGCCGACCACATAGAAGAAGCCGATCTCGCGTGCGGCGTAGCGCAGTTCGGCCAGGAAGGCGGCCGAGTCCGCGGCGGGGTCGCGGAATCGGGAGATATCGATCACAGGGAGGGTGGGCGGTGCGGTGGTTGCCATGACTGGGTCCTCGGTACAGCCTCGGTCCGAGCACGCCGGGCGGCGGCCCGGGACGGGCCGAACACGGCGGGTCGAACCTGCGGCGGGTGGGGCAGGATCGGGTGCGAAGGCGGCGCGGCACGGAAGGCGGCGACGCGGCGGAGCCGGGCCCGGGCGCGGCGGACCGACGAAGGTCACGCGGGGCGGGGCACGCTCTGCTCATTCGGCGGCGGGAAGCCGCACGAACGCAGGGTTCAGCGACAGATCTGGTCGAAGTGGTCGGCTCGTCGACCCACCCAGAAGGGGTCGAGCGGCGCGGAAGCGACCTGACGCGGAGTCATGGCGGTGATGTAAGCACGAGGAAGGCGCATTGGTCCAGCCGAACCCACTCGCACCCGCACCCGAACCGCCCGTGGGACCGCTCGCCGGGCCGCGTGGCGGCTCTTTCACGGGTCCACCGGGCAACCCCGTGGCGCAATGCCGGTCGGGCCGCCTAGACTCGCGGCCATGTCCAGCCCCATGCTCGTCAGTCGCCGCCACGTGGATCTCGTGCGCGTGACCAGCATGGCGTGTCGAATGTCCCACTGAACCTCGGTGACCGTTTCGGTCCCGATGGTTCGCGCGGTGTGTGAGTCCGGGCGCTGACCCGCCGACTCCCCGCGTCCCGCTCCCGCTCTTCCCACCCGGGCCCGCTCCGTCCGGTCCTCGTCCGCGGATCACCGCGTCGCGAGCCGGTTCGGCGCGCCCGCGGTCGAGTGGGCGTACCCGATCGCCACCACCCGCGGCGTGCTTCCGCCGAACTGCCCCGGCCTGCCGCGCGCCGCTCCGTCCTGCTCGTCCTGCTCCGTCCTGCTCGGACGGAGCGCCCGACCACCGAGTGCCCGAGTGCCCGAATGCCGTGCACCCGAAATCACCGAGCGCCGACCACAGGCGCACCCGACATCACCGTCGACTCCCTTACCCCGCAAGGAGTTTCCCGATGACCCTCGAAGCAACCGACGCGCCGCCCGCCATCGAAACCGGGCCCGCCGACGACCCCGCGGCGTGGTCCTTCGAGACCCGCCAGGTACATGCCGGCGCCTCGCCCGACCCGACCACCGGGGCCCGTGCGGTGCCGATCTACCAGACCACGTCGTTCGTCTTCCGGGACACCGCACACGCCGCCGGGCTGTTCGACCTGTCCGAGGAAGGACACATCTACACCCGGATCCACAACCCGACGACCGACGCGCTGGAGCAGCGCGTGGCCGCCCTGGAAGGCGGCGTTGCGGCGGTGGCGACCGCGTCCGGGCAGGCCGCCACCACGTTGGCGGTGCTCAACCTCGCGGGCGCCGGCGACCACATCGTGTCCAGTTCGTCGCTGTACGGCGGCACGTACAACCTGTTCCACTGGACACTGCCCAAGCTCGGCATCGAGGTCACCTTCGTCGACGACCCGGACGACCCGGACGCGTGGCGCGCGGCGATCCGACCGGAGACCAAGCTGCTGTTCGCCGAGACGCTGGGCAACCCGCGCGGCAACGTGCTCGACGTGTCGGCGGTGGCCGACCTGGCGCACGCCGCGGGCCTGCCGCTCGTGGTGGACAACACGGTGCCGACGCCGTACCTGCTCCGGCCGCTCGAACACGGCGCGGACGTCGTGGTGCACTCGGCGACCAAGTTCCTCGGCGGCCACGGCACCGCGATCGGCGGGATCGTGGTGGACGGCGGCACGTTCGACTTCGGCGCCCACCCGGACCGCTTCCCCGGCTTCACCGAGCCGGACCCGAGCTACAACGGGCTGCGCTACTGGCCGGACCTGGGCCCGGGGGCGTACGCGGCCAAGTTGCGGGTGCAGTTGTTGCGCGACGTGGGCGCCTCGATCGCGCCACTGACCAGCTTCCTGCTGCTCCAGGGCCTGGAGACGTTGTCGCTGCGGATCGAGCGGCACGTGGCGAACGCGAGCGCGTTGGCCGAGTGGCTGCAGGCCCGCGACGAGGTGGAGACCGTGCACTACGCAGGTCTCCCGAGCAGCCGGTGGTACGACGCGGGCAAGCGCTATCTGCCGCGCGGTGCCGGTGCGATCGTCGCGTTCGAGCTCAAGGGCGGGATCGAGGCGGGCCGCCGATTCGTGGAGGGGCTGTCCCTGTTCAGCCACCTGGCCAACATCGGCGACGTGCGCAGTCTGGTGATCCATCCGGCCGGCACCACGCATGCGCAGCTCACCGACGCGGAGCGGCTGGCCACCGGGGTCACCCCGGGCCTGGTCCGGCTCTCCGTCGGCATCGAGGGCCTGGCCGATCTGCGCGCCGACCTGGTGGCCGGCCTCCGCGCCGCGCAGGCGCACTAGCCGGGAATACGGACGGAACGGCTCACCATGTCGCATGCCACGCCCACCACTCCCACCGCCCCGGCGGGGCCGCGCTCACTGACCCTGCCGCAGCCGCTGTGGACCGAGTCCGGTCAGGTGCTGCCCGAGGTCCACGTCGGCTACGAGACGTGGGGCCGGCTCGCCCCGGACCGCTCCAACGCGGTTCTGGTCCTGCACGCGCTGACCGGCGACAGCCACGTCGCCGGTCCCGCCGGACCGGGGTTCCCCACCCCGGGGTGGTGGGACGGCCTGATCGGGCCGGGCCGCACGCTGGACACCGATCGGTACTTCGTGGTCGCCCCGAACGCGCTCGGTGGCTGCCGCGGCACCACCGGACCCGCGTCGCCCGGACCGGGCGGCCGGCCCTGGGGAAGTCGCTTTCCCCGGTTGACCGTTCGCGATCAGGTCGCGGCCGAGGCGGCCACCGCCGACCTGCTCGGCATCGAACGCTGGGCGGCGGTGGTGGGCGGGTCGATGGGCGGCATGCGTGCGGTGGAGTGGGCGGTGACGCACCCGGACCGGGTCGGCGCGCTGTTCCTGATCGCCACCACCGCGGCGGCGAGTGCGGAGCAGATTGCGTGGTGCTCGACCCAGCTGCACGCCATCCGGGCCGATCCGGGCTGGGCCGGCGGCGACTACCACGACCGGCCGGCCGAGTCCGGGCCCTGGCGCGGACTCGGCCTGGCCAGGCGGATCGCGCACGTCACGTACCGCAGCGAGACCGAGTTGGCCACCCGGTTCGGCCGGGACCGGCAACCCGGCGACGCCCCGCCCGGGCGGTACGCCGTGGAGTCCTACCTCGACCACCACGCCGCCAAGCTGACCGCACGCTTCGACGCGGGCAGCTACGTCAGCCTCACCGAGGCGATGAACAGCCACGACGTGGGCCGGGATCGCGGCGGCGTGGCCGCGGCCCTGGCCCGGGTCACCGCACCGACCGTGGTCGCGGCCGTGGACAGCGACCGGCTGTACCCGCCGAGCCAACAGCAGACCCTCGCCGACGGCATCCCGGGGGCGGGTCCGCTGCGGGTGATCGAGTCGCCGTACGGCCACGACGGCTTCCTGATCGAACTGGACCAAGTGGCGCCACTGCTCGCGGAGTTGCTGGAACGGACGGCGAACCCGGGCCGGAGCGAAGCTCCGGAGGGGACCTCGGAGCCGACCGCTGGTCCGGGCTCGGGCTCGCGTCCCGGCCCGGCCCGGGTCCCGGCCTCGACTCCGGCTCCGGCATCCGCTCCGGCTCCCGACCCGGCTTCGCACCTTTCCCGGGACCGGAACGGGGACCGAGACCGGGACCGAGACAGAGACAGAGACCGGGACAGGGACCGAGATCAAGAACGGACCGGAAACCTGGGCCGGACCCGGAACACCGAGCTCGACCCCACCGTTACCCGAAGGTAGTCACAACCGGCAGGTAACGTTCCACATTGCCGGCCCGGTGTCCGACCGAAGGATCCACCGCGAACCGGTGCACTCCTCCCGGTCCGGCACCGGGCTCCGTCGAAAGGCCCGATCACCATGACCGCCCTGGCCCCCGCGCAGGTCCGCGCCCGGCTGACCGAGTTCACCGTGCTCGACGTGCGCACCCCCGGCGAGTACGCGACCGGGCACATCCCCGGCGCACACAACGTCCCGCTGGACCGACTGCGCGAGGCCGTACCGGTGCTCAAGCGGGCCGAACACGCCGACCTGCTGATCGTCTGTGCGTCCGGGGCCCGCTCGGAGCGCGCCCGCGCCGAGCTGACCGCCGCCGGCATCGAGGCCGCGCACCTGACCGGCGGCACCTCGGCCTGGGTCGCCGACGGTCACGCCCTGGACGGCCCGATCGGCGCCCGCAACGTGTGGCCGATGGAACGTCAGGTCCGGCTGGCCGCAGGGACCCTGGTCGTCCTCGGCCTGGCCGCCGGCCGCCGCTCGCCCAAGGCCCGCCTGCTGGCCGGCGCCATCGGGTCCGGTCTGATCTTCTCCGCCGTCACCAACACGTGCGGCATGGCATCGGTGCTCGGCAGGCTCCCGTACAACCGCCCCGCCGCGGAAGCCCCCGACCTGGCCGGCACGCTCACCGCCCTCGACCGAACCTGATCGCACACGGTCCGACCAGGTCCGGCGTGACCCGACGCAGCGCGTTGCGTTTGCGACGGGTCGGGTCGGGTCGGGTCGCACCGTGTCCCACGCCCCGCGCGCCGCGCGCCGTACGTCTGCGGCTGGTCGACAACGCACAAAGTCACCGCAAAATGGGTCGCCCGTATGGAACCCATTCGTTGGATCCGGTCGTGTTCGCAAGTGTGTCCTCGCTTTCGAACCGTACTGGGAGTCAACCGGTGACGAGCCTCAACACCCGTCGTGGCCTGCGTAATCTCACCGTTCTCGCCGTCGCCGGCGCGCTCGCGGTGGGCACCGCCGCGTGTTCCTCGGACTCCGGCGACAAAGCGGCCGAGCCCGGTGGGCGGGAGGGGGCGGCGGAGGCCGGGCCGACCCCCTCCGACGCACCGACGGCGGCCGATCCGAACGCGTCGGTACCGCCGCCGCTGGTGCCGGACGCACTGGTGCGCAAGACCGCGGGCGGTGGCCGTACCGTCGCGTTGACCTTCGACGACGGGCCGAGTCCACAGTGGACACCGCAGGTGCTCGCGCTGCTGAAGGAGTACCGGGCCAAGGCCACGTTCTGCATGCTGGGCCCGAACGCGAAGGCCAATCCGAAGCTGGTCAAGGAGGTCGTCGCGAACGGCAACCGGCTGTGCGACCACTCGGTCACCCACGACGAGGGCATCGCCAAGCGCCCGCTGTCCCGGATCAAGTACGAGATCACCACCGCGCACGACCAGATCGTCGCTGCGGCCGGCCCCGGGGCCAGGGTGGACTGGTTCCGCGCACCCGGCGGCGACTGGTCCCCGCAGGTGCGTGCGATGGCGGCCGGCTACGGCATGCGCTCGCTGGACTGGTCCGACGACACTCGCGACTGGCAGCGTCCCGGCGCGGACAAGATCCTGGCCACGGCCGAGAAGGAGCTCAAGCCCGGCGGGATAATCCTGATGCACGATGCGGGCGGCGACCGCGCGCAGACCCTGGCCGCGCTCAAGCAGCTGTTGCCCTGGCTGGTTCAGCAGGGGTACACCTTCGACTTCCCGGCCTGACCATGGTCGTGCACATCGCTACGGCAGCTGCGACACCGCCGAGACCAGCCCATACGGGTCCGGGTGGATTCCGGCGGTGAAGTCGATCAGCTCCACTCGATGCGGCACCAGGCGTACGAGCGCGAAGTCGCCGCCGGTGGGCCCGTCCGGGAAGAACGGCCGCAGCGTTTCGTCCCAGTGGGCCGTCAACTCCGGTCCTGCACATACGAGTTCGGCACGTGCGTAGAACGTCGCGTAGGCCACCGCCGCGCGATCCTCGACCGAGTAGGACACCTCCGGCCGGGCGACCAGGTCGATCGCCTTGCGTGAACGCGGACTCGTGCCGATCCGGATCGTCGCGTCGTCATCGACCGCGAGATGTTGCACCAGGCGCACGTTCGGCGCACCGGTTGCGCCGATGGTGGCCAGGAAGCCCAGCGAATACGAGCGCAGGATGCGCAGCGCCACATCGACCGGGTTCGGGACGCCGGGCGGTGAGGTCGGGGATATCGGGTGCGCCGAGGGCGCCGAGGGCGCCGAGGGCGCCGACGCCGTCGCAGCGGTCGATGAAGTCCGTGAAGCCCGTGCGGCCCGTGAAGTCGGTGAAGTCGGCATGCTGCACCATCAATCATTCGCCGTATTGGTCGATCCATACTAGAATCGTAATTCCAGAAAACGCCAAGCGGCGGACAGTGTCAAGGACGGATGCGCATGGGCCGCAAACCGAGGTTCACCGATGACGACTTCCTCGACGCCGCGCTCCGGGTCATCGCCCGCACCGGCGCCGGCGCAGTGACCGTCGCGGCGGTGGCCGCCGAGGCGGGTGCCCCGGTCGGGTCGGTGTATCACCGCTTCGCGTCGCGTGACCTGCTGCTGGCCCGCCTGTGGGTGCGCACGGTGCAGCGCTTCCAAGCGCCGTTCCTGACCGCGCTCGCCGACCCCGACCCGGACCGGGGGGCCACCCGCGCGGTCCGGGCCGTGTTCGCCTGGGTGCGCGAACACCCGGACGAGGCCGCCGTGTTGCTCCTGCACCGACGCGAGGATCTGGTCGCGCGTTGGCCCGACGAACCGGGCTCGGAGCCGGCCACGCTCAACGACGCCGTGGCCGACGCGCTGCGGACGCACACGCGCGCTCGCTTCGGCCGGGTCACGTCGGCCGCGCTGGAGCGGGTCACCTTCGCGCTGGTGGACATCCCGTACGCGGCGGTCCGTCGTCACCTGGCGGCCGGCCGCACGCCGCCCGCGTCGGTCGAAGGCACCGCCCTGGCCGCTTCCCGAGCGGCGCTCGACGCTCGATCCCCAGGCGGGCCCGCGTCGTGATTTCCCACGCCGACCCGCGTTGCGGTCCACCACGGGTGCGGCGATATGTCCAAGTCTTGACAAATGCAGCACATCACCATGTTCGGCGCACATCGCCGCACGCGTGCCCTGATCGCTCTCCCGCTCCTCGTCACCGCCGTGCTCGGCGGGCCGGCCGCGCCGCCGGCGAAAGCCGCGGTTCCCGCCGCCGCCCCTTCCCAAGCCGCCGCGCCGCCCGTCTCCGAACCAGGCGGGAGCATCACCCGTTCCGAGGTGCTGGAGCGCGCCGAGGACTGGTACGACCGCGGCGTCCAGTACGACCAGGGAGCCGAAGCCCCGGACCGGGAAGGTGCGCACGACTACCGCACGGACTGTTCCGGCATGGTCGCCATGGCCTGGCATCTCCCGAACACGGACTTCGACACCGACACTCTCGACCGGCGTTCGGTCACCGGCCGGATCGAGCGGGACGACCTGCTCCCGGGCGACGCGCTCGACAACCCCGACGACGGCCACGTGGTGCTCTTCACCGGGTGGGTGAGCCGCGACGCGGGCACGTTCAGCTACATCCAGATGGCCAACTCGCACTCCGACATGACCAAGGACACTGGCAGCTTCGCCGATCCGCTGCTCGCGGGCCACCCGACCGCGAACTACTTCGCGCTGCGGTACAACCGGATCCTCGACGACGGGACACCCGTCGTGGGGGTGCCGCCCGCGCGAAACCTGGATCGTTACCCGTGGCCCGTGCCCTGGCATACGAACCGGCGGGTCGGCGCGCCGCAACCGCCGTGGAGCGGCGTACCGACGAACCTGCGGGCGGGATCCGCCCGGTGACGCCGCGAGTTGCCGCGGCGGGCCCGCGACGCGCTAGGCGATCCGGGTGCCGGCATGGACACCCGCGCGACGCGACACGGTACACGCGGGCTACACCGCCGGGTCGGGCGTCCACCGACGTCGCCGTGGACGCCACCGCCGAACGCCCGACCACATCCGTCGAGGGCCTCGGCGAACGCCTGTTGGGACTGCCGGACACGGCTAGACGCACTCCATCGTGGGCTCCCGTCGCGGTGCGTCGAGGAAGCGGAGCACCTCGGCGAGTACCGCGGCGTCGCCGAGTACCCGGTTGTGACCCAGTCCTCGGGTGACGAACAGCCGGGCCTGGTCGGGGTAGGCCGCCGCCAGTCGATATCCCTGGTCGGCCACCGCCATCGCGTCGTCCTCGTCGTGCACGATCAGGATCGGCACCCGCACCGGACCGGCTCCGGAGGATGCGGAGAACCGCTGCCAGATGGCCGACTCCGGCGCCAGGAGGCGAGCGTCCGCCCGCTCCCGCACCATGGCCTTGACCCGCGGGTCGAGGTCGAGTTCGACGCTGAACCGGTCCAACAGATACTCCATGTCGCAGACCCCGGCCACCGCCACGACACGATCGGCCCGTACGCCCGAGCGCAGCGCCTGGAACGCGCCGAGCACGCCGAAGGAATGCGCGAGCACGGCCCGGAAGTCGCCGTATTCGTGCTGGAGTCGGCGAGCGATCTCGGCATATTCGAGGACGGTCGTGCTCGTCCCGCCGGAATCCCCGTGTCCCGGCGCGTCGAACCCGATCGGGGTCAGCCCCCGAGCCCGCAACTCCTCGACGAACGGCGCGAATCGCGAGGCGCGTGATTGCCAGCCGTGCAGGAGGAGCACCGGTTCCGCGCCGTTGCCCCACCGATAGGTGACCACCCGCTTGCCGCCGACGTACATCGTGTCGGTGGTCGCGAACATGTGGGCCGAACGCTCGGCGGGCCGCACCCGACCTCGCACGAACGGGCGCCGGAACAGCAGGTACGCAAGTGCGCCGGCCGCCCGCGGGGACAACGTGCCGGTGGCGCGCAGGGTGATCCGCGCGGACGCCTCGACGGCACTCATGCCGACCGCCGGTGCGGCGTGCGGCCGAGCAGCGCGACGAGACGCTCCCCCGGTGTCGCGTCCTCGGGCGGATCGACCGCGCCGCCGAATGCGGTTCCGGGCCTGCCCAGTTCCCAACGCTCGGCGAACGCCAGGGCGCTCAGCGCGAGTTCGGGTTCGATGGTGCCGGGCAGGCCGATCGTGCGGGCGACGTCCCAGGCATGCACGAGGTTGTCCACGAAGTGCATCGCGATCGCGACCGAGCCGGAGAACGTACCGAACTCGCGGATGCGAAGCTGCCGTTCGTGTATGTCGGGGCCGGACAGGGACGCCGTGACCTCCACCGCCGAGCCGGCGAAGTCGACCCACGGATCCTCGCCGAGCGCATCGTCTCGCCAGACGTCCGGGTCCGCGGCGCCGGCGGCCGCGGCGATGAAGCCTCGGTTCTCTGCGACCATGTGGCCGAGCAGATCACGCAGGTTCCACCCGGTGCACGGGGTGGGCAGGTCCCACTGATCACGCCGGACGAGCCGCAGCGTATCCAGCACGATCACGGTCGCCCGGCGGTCCGACGCTTGCACGTCGAGGGCGGCGATATCGACGGCGGGGCCGGCGGTGGCGGGTGCTTCGGTATCGGTCATGAGGCGACCTCCATGGACGAGGGCGGGTGGACGCGTGGCCGGTGGTCGCCGCGGCACCCGGGGCACCCGGGGCGAGCGGGCAAACAGGCGAGCGGGCGGCTAGCCACGGGAAGCGTGCCTTTTGAAAACTGCACGACCGGTCGTACTATTTACTAAGCGTGGAGATCCTGTCAAGGCAGACCGGGAGATGGGAATCGAGAGGTAAAGCCGGGAGACGCCCGGAGGTGGGGCAGGCGGATGGCACCGGGAGATAATCGACGGCGATCGGTCGTACGACCGGCCGGCCGATCAGCCGATCAGTCGAACCGCCAAGGGTAGGAGTGGCCGTGAGTGCGTCCCCGACGGACGGGCGGGTCCGCAAGGGCGATCGCACCCGACAGGCGATCATCCGCCGCGCCGCGGACATCGCGTCCGTCGAGGGCCTCGAAGGGCTCTCCATCGGTCGGCTCGCGGGCGACCTGGAGATCAGCAAGAGCGGGGTGTTCGCGCACTTCGGGTCGAAGGAGGAACTCCAACTCGCCGCGATCGGCGCGGCCGTGGACGTCTACGTCGAGCACGTGGTCACACCCGCGCTCGCCGAGCCCGCCGGTCTGATCCGGCTCTGGCGCCTGACCGAGCGCTGGATCGCCTACTCCCGCGACCGGGTGTTCCCCGGTGGCTGCTTCTTCTTCAACGCCTCGGCCGAGTTCGACGCACGGCCGGGTCGCGTCCGGGACACCCTCGCGGGCGCCTGGCGGGGTTGGCGCGAAATGTTGCTCACCGAGGTCGAGACCGCGAAGACGATCGGCGACGCGCCGGCCGACCTCGACACGGCCCAACTCGTCTTCGAACTGATCGCGTTCCTGGAGACCGCCAACGGCATCAGCATGCTGCACGACGACGAGAGCGCCTACTCCCGAGCCGGCACCGCGATCCGCACCCGCCTCCTCGGCGCGGCCACCGATCCGACCACCCTGGCACCGAGCCTCACGGGCGCATAGGGCCTCCTCCCCCGGGAACCCGCCCGGCCTTATTGGACTGCTCATTACAAAACCTGCTAGCGTTTCTCGCATGGCCCGACCTCGGAAGTTCGACGAAGAGGAAGCGGTCCAGGCGGCGCTCGAAGCCTTCTGGGTCGCCGGCTACGAGGCCACCTCGACACAGGACCTGTGCGACGCGACCGGGCTCGGCCGCAGCAGCATCTACAACACGTTCACCAGCAAGCGCGACCTGTTCCTGCGGGCGCTGCGTCGCTACATCGAGCACATGACGTCCCTCCAGGTCGCGAACCTGGAGAGCGATCGACCCGTGCACGACAAGATCCGCGACCTGTTGGCCGTGGTGGTGGCCGAAGAAACCGATGCGGGCGGCGACCGGCGCGGGTGCCTGGTCGTGAACACCGCGATCGAGTTGGCCGGGCGCGACCCGGAGGTGGCACAGCTGCTCAAGCGCGACTATGAACGCCGCCACGCCGCGATCAAGGCCGCCATCGACACCGGCCGACTCGACGGCGACGTCGACCCGGACAAGGACGCCGGCGCGCTCGCACACGCCGTCATCGGCACGGTGTCGGCCCTCCGCCTGGCCGCACGCAGCGGCGTGGACCGCGCCGGCCTGGAAGCGATCGTGAACACGACCCTGGGCGCCCTGTAGGTCGACCGGAGAACCCCCCCCCCCGCACGCCGGCAGCGGCGGCGGACAGCGGCGACACCGGCGGCCCTCCGGCGATCACACATCACGCACGCCTTCGTTTTGAACTGCTCATTACAAAACACGACCACGCGGGAGTCCCCATGCCCCTTGCCGTCTACATCCTCGGACTGGGCATATTCGCCCAAGGCACCTCGGAGTTCATGCTCTCCGGGCTGCTGGAGACGATGGCCGCCGACCTCGGCGTGTCCATCCCCGACGCCGGATTGCTGATCTCGGCCTTCGCCGTCGGCATGGTCGTCGGCGCGCCGCTGCTCGCGGTCGCCACGTTGCAATGGCCGCGCCGCACCGCGCTGATCGCGTTCCAGGTCGTCTTCATCCTCGGCCACGTGGTCGGCGCGCTCGCGCCCGGCTATTGGCTCGTGCTGGTCACCCGCTTCGTGAGCGCCGTCGCGTACGCCGGGTTCTGGGCGGTCGCCGCCGTCACCGCGCTCGGCCTGGTCGCCGCGAACGCGAAGGCCAAGGCGATGGCCGTGGTGGCGGGCGGCCTGTCGTTGGCCACCGTCGTCGGCCTGCCGCTCGGCACGATGATCGGCAACTGGGCCGGCTGGCGTGCGGCCTTCTGGGCCGTCGTGGTGCTCACCGCACTCAGCACCGTGGCCGTGTACGTGGTCCTGCCGGCGGGGCGTCCCGCCCACGAGGCGCCGCGCTCGGTACGCACCGAACTGCGCGCGATGCGGCGGCCACAGCTGTGGGTGGCCTACACGACCACCGCGGCCGGCTTCGGTGCCGTGGTCGCCGTCTTCAGCTACCTGGGCACGATGTTGACCAACACCACGGGCATCGGCGAGGCATGGGTGCCGCTCGTGTTGTCCTGGTACGGCGTGGGCGCGGTGGTCGGGATCACCGTGGGCGGACGACTGGCCGACGAACACCCGTTCGGCACCCTGTACGCGAGCATCGGCGCCATCGTGGCCGTGTGCGTCCTGCTCGCACTCACCGCCGAGAACGTCCCGGCCACACTCGTCCTGGTGTTCCTGCTCGGACTGGCCGGATTCGCGGCCAACCCGGCCGTGAACGCCCGGGTGTTCGCCATCGCGGCCGACGCACCCACCCTGGCCGGGGCAACCAACACCGCGGCGTTCAACGTCGGCATCACCATCGGCCCGCTCCTCGGCGGCCGGGTGATCGCGGCCGGCTTCGACTACGCGGCCGTCGCCTGGGTCGGCGCGGGCCTGGGCCTGGCCGCGCTGGCCGCCGCCCGACTCGACTCGCGCCTGCGCACCCGCGCCCGCGTCCACGCCGGCGAGGCCGCGTCGCCGACCGCCCCGGTGCGGGAAGCGGCCGGGCTCTCCGTCTAGGCCGTGTCCGGTAGCTGCCCCGTTCTGTCCGGGCCGCGCCGGCGTCCGGGCCGCACCACACCCGCGTCCGGGCGCGCCGAGAGGGGTCCGCCGAGCCACCGTCGCGCCACGACGTGACCGTCCCGTCGCATCCTGCGACGGGACGGTCGACGGACCGACCAGAGCGTCTGACGTGGCATCAGTTCCGTTGATTTTCCCGGGCTCCGGGGCTGCCGGTCGGGTTACCGGCGGGTCTAATCTGATGGCCTGCTTCCGATGGTCCGTTTTCGGTCGAACGGGTACAAAGTGCCCGTCTAGGACAGGACGGTTCGCCATGGCCACCATCGACCCCTCGAGACCGCCCGCGTCCGAACCGCCGCTGCGTCGCGCGGCCGGCGAGAAGGGCCTCAAGACCGGCGCGCTGGGCCTCGCCTCCAGCATCGTGATCGGACTCGCCTCCACCGCACCGGCCTACAGCATCGCCGCGACTCTCGGCATCATCGTCGCGGGCGTCGGCCTGCAATCGCCGATCGTGATGGTCCTCGCCTTCATCCCGATGTTCCTGATCGCCTACGGCTACAAGGAACTCAACGAGGACACCCCGGACTGCGGCACCACCTTCACCTGGGGATCGCGCACCTTCGGCCCGATGACCGGCTGGATGGGCGGTTGGGCCATCATCGTCGCGGACGTCATCGTGATGGCCAACCTCGCGCAGATCGCCGGGCAGTACGGCTTCCGGCTGGTCGGCGCCCACGGCCTCGCCGAGGACACGTTCTGGACGACGTTCGCCGGCGTCGTGTGGATCGTCCTGATGACCTGGATCTGCTACGTCGGCATCGAACTGTCGGCCAACCTCCAGAAGGTACTGCTGACCATCGAGGTCGTGGTGCTGATCGCCCTCGGCCTGACCGCGCTGTGGAAGGTCTACCTGGGCAACGCCCCGGACGGCTCGGTGCACATCGGCTGGTCCTGGTTCAACCCGTTCGAGATCGACTCCATCGACGCGCTGACCAAAGGCGTGCTGGCCGCGGTGTTCATCTACTGGGGTTGGGACACCGCCGTCTCGATCAACGAGGAAACCGCGGACACCAAGCACACGCCGGGTCGGGCCGCGGTGATCTCCACCGTCCTGCTGCTGCTGATCTACGTGCTGATCAGCACCTCCGCACTGTCCTTCGCGGGCGCCGGCGAGACCGGCAACGGCCTGGCCAACCCGGACAACTCGGGGGATGTGCTGTCCAGTCTCGGGTCGAGCGTGTTCGGCACCGAGGGGTTCGGCTGGTTCATGGCCAAGCTGCTCGTGTTCATGGTGCTCACCTCGTCGGCCGCGTCCACCCAGACCACGATCCTGCCGACCGCGCGCACCGCGCTGTCCATGGCCGCCCACCGGGCCGTCCCGCAAAACTTCGCCCGGGTGCACAGCCGGAACCTGGTACCGACGTGGTCCACGGTCGGGATGGGCATCGCATCGGTGGCCTTCTACGTGGCGATCACCCGGGTCAGCACCAACGTGCTCACCGACTCGATCGGTTCGATCGGCCTGGCCATCGCGTTCTACTACGGCATCACCGGCTTCGCGTGCGTCTGGTTCCACCGGCGCGTACTCACCCGCAGCCGACGCGACCTGATCACCAAGGGCATCATGCCGGGCCTGGGCGGGGCGCTGCTGGCGTACTTCTTCACCGACGCGTGCATCGTGTACTCGGACAAGGACTACGGCACGACCTACTGGACCCTGCCGTTCGCACCGCACTGGCAGCTGGGCGGGGTGTTCCTGACCGGGATCGGCGCGCTGCTCCTGGGCGCGGTGCTGATGCTCGTCTATCGGTTCATGCAGCCGGCGTTCTTCCGCGGCGAGACGTTGCCGCGCGCGGTGGCCGAGCGGGAGCCGCCGAGGACACCGGCCGCGCCGGTGGGGTCGGTGGGGCCGACGACCGGTTCCCCCGGGGCCGGCGGTACGGCCGGGTCCTGACCTCGGCCGGGGTGGGTCCGGTCCGACGGCCGGGCCCACCATCGCTCAGCGTTCGCGGAACTGCTCCAGCACCCGACGGTCGCGCTTGGTCGGACGGCCGGCGCCCCGGTCGCGTCGGGCCACCACGACCGCCTCTTCACGCGGGGGCGGCGGGGGGCTGTTGTCGATCAGACACTCGGCGGCCACCGGCGGGCCGACTCGCTTGCGGACGATGCGTTTGACCACGACGATCCGCTCGCGGCCGTCCTGGCGCAGCCGTACCTCGTCACCGATCCTGATCGACTGGGCGGGCTTCACCTTGTCGCCGTTGACCCGCACGTGCCCGGCCTTGCACGCCGCGGCGGCCAGCGACCGGGTCTTGGTCAGGCGCACGGACCAGATCCAGCTGTCGACGCGTACGGTCCCCTCGTCTGTCGTTGCCATGGCCCGACTCTAATACCGCACGCGTCGGCTTCGGCCGGGGCGGGATGCCTGCCGGGGGCGGGAGGGTTGCCGGCCCTGCCTGCCGGGGCTCGCCCGATGTCGGGCCGCGCCGGCACCGTGTGCGGGGTCGCGCGACGGCGCGTCTGCGAAAAGTCGAAGCGGTGGGATCGGAGCGGTGGGGACCGGATGACCGAGTGGGCGACACTACACAAGCTGATCGAGGACCAGGACCCGCGCGCGGTCGGCGCGGCACTGCACGGACTCGACGCCGCCGCGCGCAGGGCACTGGTCGATCCGCTCGTCGCCTACGAACGAAACGCGCGTCGCGACACCGGCGTGTGGCGGCGGAGTCCGGCGTTGGCCGTGGCGGGCGCGGCGGTACTGCCGGGCGCCGCACCGTTGGCCGCCTGGCTGGGACGCCACCGGTTGCGCATGTGGTCGAACGACATCACCGACGAGGTCGGGGCCGAACTGGTGATGGCCGCGCTGCGGGATCGGGCGCCGACCTGGTTGCCGAACCTGATGTCCCGGCTGGCCGAGCGCTTGCCCGTCCGGGGCCTCGATCGAGCCCGATTCCTGCTGGTCCGGGCGCTGGCCGCGGAGACCGGTACGGCCCCGCCGCCGAGCGACGGGTACGTGCTGACCTGGCTGGAGGAACCTCGCGCCGCCCGGCTGTTGTCGGTGGATTCGAGGTTCGGGGGTTCCAGCTCTGCGGGCCCGAGGTCTGCGGGTTCGACATCGGTGGGATCCACGCCGATGGGTTCGGTGTCGATGGGTTCCGTGTCGGCGGGTTCGGCGGTATCGCGATCAGCAACGGTGGGATCCGCGGCGGTCGGGGGATCGACGTTGCCGGCTGCGATGTTCCCCTCCGATCGTGCGGAGTGTGGCGCGTTGTTGCTGCGTCTGTTCGAGGTCCCGGGCGTGGGTTCGTTCTTCGACGCATCGTCCTGGTGGCCGGAAGCGTTCCCGGCCCTGATCGCCGAGGGTCGCGTCGATCGGGCGGACGTGGTGGCTGCGTGCGTGACCCGGCTCGGCAGTCCCGGTCGGGCCAGCGAACTGGCCGGCTACCTGCGCGTATTCACCGCCCTCGACCTCACTGCGGACGAAATCGTCGCGCACGCCCGGGAGTTGGTGGCCGTGTCCACGATGGCACCGGGCAGGGTGGCGACTGCCGCCCTGGCGGCGCTGATCCGGGCCGATCGGGCGGGGTCGCTGCCGCCGGAGATCGCCCTGACCGCCGTCGAGGCGGCCTGTACCCGGACCGAGAAGAAACTCGTCCGCACCGCGCTCGGTTGGCTGGACACACTGACCGCGCGCGACCCGGCGGCACGCGCGGACGCGGCGCTGTCGGTGCTCGCCGTCGCGTTCG
Organism: Embleya sp. L77; assembly: GCF_055557415.1. NCBI lineage: Bacteria > Bacillati > Actinomycetota > Actinomycetes > Kitasatosporales > Streptomycetaceae > Embleya > Embleya sp. L77. Next base: position 5,953,262 of record NZ_CM145709.1, on the reverse strand, counting down.
GCCGGCAGCCTGCCGACCTCCAGCGCCGAGCCGTCTCCTCGGCGCTTCGCTGGATCGACCACGCGGGCCCCCGGGCCCGAACCGACCTCCTCGCCGCTGCCCGGCAGTTGCCCGCCGACCAACGGGCCGAGCTGGGCGCCGACGCCGGTTCCGCCCCGCCGGTGCCGCTCCCGGGACTGCCGGCGTACGTTCCCGAGGAGCTGCCGGCGCCCATCGTGGACGCGGCCGAGTTGGCGGTCGAGATCGCGGTGCTGCACCGGCAGTCCCGGGAGGAACTCGATCCGGTCGCGGTCGAGCGGGTGCTTGCCGCGCTCGTCGCGCTCAGCGCCGTGGACCGGTCGGGGGTGCGGGCCGCGCTTGCGCCGCTCCTCGCCCGGGACGCGTACCTGCCGACCGAGCTTCCCGCGGGTTCGATCGACGACCCCTATCGGCAACTGCACCACGCGGACGACCTGATGCTGGTGGTCGCGGCGGCCCAGGCACCCGCGCGAGGCGCGTTCGGCGCCCCCTACCCGGGCACCGACCCGACACCCGGCGACCGGCACTGGCGGGCCCTGCTGCGCCGGCCCACGTCGACGCCGCTGCACGAGGTGTACGCCCGCCGGCTGCGCGCGATCGCGGTCGGCGTGGCCCATGCACCCCGCCCGGCCCTGCTCTCCACGCCCACCGGCGCGAACGGCCTGATCGACCCGGCCGTGCTGGTCGGCCGGCTGCGTCGGGCGGCGGCCGAGGGCTGGCAGCCGTGGCCGTTCGACCTGGAGCACGCGCTGCGTCGCCTGCCGATCGCTCCGGAGCCGGAACTTGCGGCACACGCACGCGCGTTGGGCACCGCCGAGGGTGACCGGGCGGCGCTGCGACTGGCCGCCGGGCACCTACCGTCGGCCGACCCGACCCAGGCCGTGCGACGCAGCACCGATCGTGGTCGATTCGGCCACCGGGTCGCCGAGCCGGTGACCGCGACGCTGGCCGTGGTCCCGACCGGCAGCCGGCTCGGCCTGGACACGCCCGAGGACTGGCTTCTGGACGGTTACGACGGGGACCGCAGCGGGCGTTGGGCGTCCTGCCTGCCGTCCTTCCTGCCCAACGATCGGGACCTGATCGCCGCGCACCTGGTGCCGCAGTTCGCCCACCGCACCCGGGTGGGCCGGGGCGACGGCCGCCTGCTGCCGATGCTCGCCATCGCGGACGGGCCGTTCGGGGCCGGTCTGGCCCTCGCCCTGGCCCACGGCCTCAACGCCCGCGATCGCACCGACCGTACGCACGCCACCGACGCACTCGCCATCCTCGCCGCACGCGGCCAACTCGACGGCGCCTTCCTGGGTGACCTGATCGGCCGGTCGACCGCCGCCGGCGACCTCACCCCGACCCGATTCGTCCCGAGCCTGCGCGAACTCGCCGACGCGGGCGCCCCGGAACCGGTATGGGACCTCCTCCGGGCCGCCCTCCCCCACACCCTGGCCGCCACCCCACCACCCACCCGGCACGCCGACCTGCTCGAACTGGCCGTCCACGTAGCCGACATCACCGCCGCCCGAGGCCCCATCCCCGGCCTCCCCGAAGCCGCCACCCCCGGCCCCTCCCGCTCCCGCACCGAGGCCCGCCGCCTACTACACATCCTGACCGGCCCCTGAACCGATCCCCCAGCAGCCACAACCACCACACCACCTGAACGACATCGACCCGGCGCAGGCCCGTGCGCCGGTTCGGTTTGCCCCACCCTCCCGCACCGGGTCGCACGATGGTGGTTTCGGGTGCCCACACGGTAGTTGGCCATGATTGTCGTGCGGGATGGTGTTGCGGTATCGGTGAACCCCTGAGGAGTCGTCGTGTCCGCACACGTGGTCCATGTCCCCGGCAGCCCGTTCCTGTTGAGCCGCCGGCGGTGTTGTGCGCTGGCCGTCGCGCTCGCCGGATCGGCGGTTGCGGTGGCTGCGCCGGCGACCGCGGCCGAGCAGCGGGCGCCCGCCCGAGCGCGATTGCGCGGCGAGGCGGAGCGGTTGCTTCGGGACGGCGGTTTCGTGAACGCCGCGATCCTGACCCGCGACGGACGCGAGTACGCCGAGGGGCATGCGGGGCCGGCCGATCTGCGCACCGGGCGGCCCGTACCGCGTGACGGGCAGGTGCGGATCGGGAGTGCGACCAAGACGTTCGTGGCCACCGTCGTGTTGCAACTGGTCGCCGAGGGGCGGTTGTCGCTCACCGACCCGGTGGACAAATGGCTGCCCGGGGTGGTCGCCGGCAATGGGAACGACGGTCGTCGGGTGACGGTGCGGCACCTGCTCCAGCACACCAGCGGCCTGCACAACTACAGCAACGAACTGCCGGACACCGCGACGGGCTTCGAGCAGGAGCGGTTGCGCAGCACCCGTCCGGAGGAACTGGTCGCCGGCGCGATGCGGTTCGCGCCGAGCTTCCCGCCCGCCGACCCGGCGGATCCGGCGCCGAACTGGGAGTACTCGAACACCAATTACGTGCTCGCCGGGATGATCGTCCGACGGGTCACCGGTCGCTCCTGGACGGACGAGGTGCACAGCCGGGTGGTCCGCCCGCTCGGCCTGGCCGATACCTACGCACCCGGCGACGATCCGACGCTGCGTGCGCCGTATGCCCACTCCTATCACCGCTTCGCGGACCGGGACGCCTGGGTGGACACCACCATCCGCAACATGACCTGGGGCGACGCCGCCGGCGAGATGATCAGCACGCACGCCGACCTGGACCGCTTCTTCACCGCGCTGCTGCGGGGCCGGCTGTTGCCGCCCGCCCAACTCGCCCGGATGTGCGACACCGTGCCGATGCCGGCCGACTTCGAGCAGGTCATGCCCGGAGTGCGCTACGGGCTCGGACTGATGCGCCAGCCACTGCCCGGCGGCGGATTCCGCTGGGGGCACGGCGGAGACATCGAGGGCACGAAGATCCGGATGGGGGTCACCGAGGACGGCCGACGCAGCGCCGTGATCGTCGTCAACGGCACCTACGCGGACGACGAACACGAGCTGCCCTCCGAGCTGTCCGTGCAGCAGCTGACCGACCGACTGCTCACCCCCGCAGCGCCCTGAGACCACGTCCGCACCGCCGCCGAACCACCTCGGCGCCGCCCGACAGGAAGGCAATCCGTGCCGAACTTACCCACCCCGCCGCCGCGTTCCGGGCTCCGTGCCGCGTGCCTCCTCGCCGTCGGCGTCGTGCTCGCCGGCACCACGGCGGCCGCGCCGAACAAGCCGTCCGACCCGCCCGCGTCTCGCCTCCAACGCGACACCGACGCAATCCATGCCGCCGGTGCGATCGGCGTCACCGTGCGCTACACCGCACCGGGCACGGTCCGCACCACCCGCAGTGGCGAAGCCGAGTCGCACACCGGCCGACCGCTGCCCCGGGACGGCTACTACCGGATCGGCAGCACCACCAAAACGTTCGTGGCCACCGTCACCCTGCAACTAGTGGCCGAGGGCAGGTTGCGGTTGGACGAGCCGATCGAGACCTGGTTGCCGGGGCTGGTGCGCGGCAACGGCAACGACGGCCGCCGAATCACCCTGCGACAGTTGCTCCAGCACACCAGCGGCATCCCGGGTTACACCGCGATCCCGGCCGCCGTCCCGGGTCTGTACTCCGCACGCGGCTACCGGGAGAACCGCTTCCGGCACTATCAGCCCGACGAACTGGTCGCCGCCGCGCTGACGTTGCCGAGCCGGTTCGAGCCCGGCACCGGGTGGGCCTACTCGAACACCAACTACGTGCTCGTGGGCATGATCGTCGAGCGGGTGACGGGCCGGTCGTGGGGCGACGAGGTACGCGACCGGATCCTGCGCCCGCTCGACCTGCACGACACCCGCGTCCCGGGCGACGATCCGTACCTTCCTCGTCCGCACGCGCAGGCCGAGCACACGTTCGCCGGTGACGACCGGCCCACCGACACGACCGTGCTCAACCACACCGTGGCCGACGCGGCGGGCGCGATGTACGGCACGCCGAGCGACATCGACCGGTTCTTCCTCGCGCTGCTCTCCGGCCGGCTGCTCGGCCCCGCCGAACTCGCCGAGATGCAGCACACCCGTCCGATCCCGGACGAGCCCGGGCGCGGCTACGGCCTGGGCCTGGAGAGCACCGAGCCGAGTTGCGGCGGGCGCTACTGGCACCACGGCGGCGACGATCTTGGCTTCTCCAGCGAGAACGGAGTGACGGCCGACGGTCGGCGCGCCGTCCTGGTGGTGAAGAACGGCGTCGACGAGAACGACGAGGCGGGCGGCGCACGGGTGGACGCGGCAACCAGGGCGCTGATCGACCACGCCCTGTGCGCGCCGGATCCGACTGGCCCGTGAACGCACGGTGCCGGCCGCCGACCGACTACCCCTTGGGCGACAGCAGTTCGGCCCACCCCTCCAGGGTGGGCCGTTCCGCCAGGTCGGCGAAGTCCACGGTGACGCCGTGCTCGCGCGTCCAACGCTCCACCAGGGCCATCACCCGCACCGAGTCGAGGCCGTAGTCGACCAGGTTCTCGTCGTCGGGGATGTCCGCCGGGTCATCGCCGAGGATGTCCGCGACGTCGGTGCGAATGATCTCGAGGGTCAGGGCCATGTCAGGTCTACTTCCCGGTGAACAACGACTCGGTGTCGGTGACCACCGCGCAGTTCGCGGCAGCCCATTGCAGTGCCATCCGGTGGTTGTCCGAGGTGAAGTCGGCCACCGCGTCCGCCACCACGAATGCCTGGATGTCCTGCATCCAGGCGTCGCACGCGGTGGTCATCACGCCGATGTGCGCGTACACCCCGACGATCACCAGCTGGTCGCGGCCGAGTTCACGCATCCACGCGCGCAGCTCGGTGCGGACGAAGGCGCTGTACTTCCACTTGGTCAGCACGGTGTCGGCCGGGCCGGGTGCGACGGCCGGTGCGATCGCCGCCGCGTGCGGGTCGTCCGGGAGTCCGGGTCCCCAGAAGTCCTGTTGCAGGCCGCGCTGTTCGGCCGTCTGGCCGCCGGGTTGCGCCGAGTAGACCACCGGCACGCCGAGTCGGTCGCAGTCGTCCTTGAGCCGGGCGACGTTGGCCAGCAACTCGGTGACCGGCGAGGCGTCCGGTGTGAATGCGGACAGGAAGTAGTTCTGCAGGTCGTGGACGAGCAGCACGGCACGGGCCGGGTCGACGACCCAGTCGACCCGGTTGCTCGGCAGCTCGGCCGGGTCCGGCATCGGGTACGGAGCGATTTTCGGCAGTGCCATGACGGCCTTTCAAGGGAAGATGAAGGAAAACAAACCCCGGCCGCGTAGCGGACGAGCAGCACGGATGCGAAGCACCGAACCGAAACCCCGCCCGCGTAGCGGACGAGCAGCACGGATGCGAAGCACCGAACCGAAACCCCGCCCGCGTAGCGGACGAACAACACGGATGCGAAGCACCGAACCTCACCGAATCAGTGCGCGGTATCTGCCGGTTCGACGGAACCGACCACCCCGGTAGAGTCCACCCCAGCAGAGCCCACCACCCCAGCGGAATCGCCCGCTCCCACAGCCCCGCCCCCTCCCGCAACCCCGGCCAGTCCGGCCGCGATCGCCACGCGCAGGTCCTTCTTGCTCACCTTGCCGACGCCCGTATACGGGAACGTCTCGACGAACTCGACGTGGTCGGGCACCTTGTAGCCCGCCAGACCGCGTTCGCGCACGAAGCGGCGGATCGCCACCGGCTTGAGCGGCGCGGCCCCGGTGCGCAGGATCACGTAGGCGCAGGTGCGTTCGCCCAGGTAGGCGTCCGGTACCGCGACCACGGCCGCGTCGTGCACGGACGGGTGGGCGAGGATGTGGTTCTCCACCTCTTCGGCCGCGACCTTCTCACCGCCGCGGTTGATCTGGTCCTTGGCCCGGCCCTCGACCACCAGGTGGCCCGAGGGAAGCCGGCGCACCACATCCCCGGTGCGGTAGAAGCCGTCCTCGGTGAAGGATCTCGCGTTGTGCTCGGGCGCGTTCCAGTAGCCGCGAATCGTGTACGGCCCGCGGGTGAGCAGGTGACCGGTCGCGCCCTCGGGCAGCTCCGCGTCGGTGTCGTCGACGATCCGGATCTCGTCGTCCGGCGAGATCGGTCGACCCTGCGAGGTGACGATCAGCTCGTTCGGGTCCTCCAGCCGGGTGTAGTTGACCAGACCCTCGGCCATCCCGAAGACCTGCTGGAGCGTGCAGCCGATCGTGGGGGTGACCCGCCGGGCCGCCTCCTCGCTGAACTTCGCGCCGCCGACCAGCAGTACGCGCAGACTGCTCAGGTCGAATCCGCCGCGCTCGGCTGCCTCGGTCCAGGCCAGCGCGAGCGGCGGGACCACCCCGGTGATGGTCACCCGTTCGCGCTCGATCAGGGCGAACGCCACGTCCGGGGTGGGCCTGGGGCACAACACCACGCGGGCGCCCGCGTACAGCGCGCCGAGCGTGCCGGGCGAGCTGAGCGGGAAGTTGTGTGCGGCGGGCAGTGCGCACAGGTACACACTGTCCGCGTCCACCGCGCAGATCTCGTTGGAGCCGCGCAGCGAGTAGATGTAGTCGTCGTGCGTGCGCGGGATCAGCTTGGGCACGCCGGTACTGCCGCCGGACAGTTGCAGAAAGGCGAGTTCGTCCGGCCCGGGTGGGTCGGTGAGTTCCACCGGGTCGCTCTCGATGTCGGCCAGCGCGGTGTGTTCGCCGGGGTCGCCGACCACCAGGACGTGCTTCAGCGCGGGCAGGTCGGCACGCACCCTGCTCGCGAGCGCCCGGTGGTCGAAGCCCTCGGACACGTCGGGGATCACATAGGCGACCGCCTCGGTGAACGCGCAGAAGTAGGCGATCTCGGTCTCGCGGTGTGCGGGCAGCGCGAAGACCGGCAGCGCGCCGATCCGAAACAGCGCGAAGACGACGGCGAAGAACTCGGCCACGTTGGGCAGTTGCACCACCACGCGGTCGCCCTTGCCGATCCCGCGGGCGAGCAGCCCAGCGGCGAGGCGGTCGGCCCGCTCGTCCAGGTCCGCGTAACTCCAGCGGCGGTCGCCGTCCACGATCGCGATCCGGTCCGGGTGTGCGCCGGCGCGCTCGCGCAACATGCCGCCGAACGTCTCGCCGCGCCAGTACCCGGCGGCCCGGTAGCGCTCGGCGAACTCGGCGGGCCAGGTGGGTGCGGGCACGGGGATCGGGGCGCTCACGAGCGGCCTGCCACGGCGTGCAGGAAGGTACGGAACTTGGCCTCGGTCTCGGCGATCTCCGCCTCCGGCGAGGAGGCCGCCACGATGCCGGCGCCGGCGTACAGCCGCAGGGTGTCCGCGTCCGCCTCGGCGCAGCGGATGGTGACGACCCATTCGCCGTCGCCGTCCGCGTCGCCCCAGCCGACCATGCCGGTGTACAGGCCGCGGTCGAACGGCTCCAGGTCGGCGATGGTGCGCCGGGCGGTCTCGGTCGGGGTGCCGCACACGGCCGGGGTCGGGTGCAGGGCGCAGGCCAACTCCAGTGCGGAGGCCGGGTCCTTGGCCGGCAGCGTGCCGGTGACGGTGGTGGACAGGTGCCACATGGCGGCGGTGCAGACCAGGGTCGGCCGTTCGGGTACCTCCAGCGTCTCGCACAACGGTGCGAGCGCGGCGCGCACCGCGGCCACCACGACGGCGTGTTCGTGCAGGTCCTTCTCGGATTCGAGCAGACCGGTCGCGCGGCGCACGTCCTCGGCCAGGTCGGTGCTGCGCTTGGCGGAGCCGGCCAGCGGGTTGGCCAGGACGTGCCGGCCGGAGCGGGAGACCAGCAGTTCGGGACTGGCGCCGACCAGCGTGCTGCCGGCTCGTACTCCGGGCACCGCGAAGGTGTAGCCCTGCGGGTCGCGGCGGGCCAGTCGCTGCAACAGCACGGGTATGTCCGGCGGTTCGGCCGAGCGCAGTTCCAGGGTGCGGGCCAGCACCACCTTGTCCAGCGTGCCGGCGCGCATCCGCCGGACCACCTCGGCCACGCCCGCTCCGTATACCTCGGGCGCCGGCACGGGTCGGATGTCCCATGTGGTTGCGGCCGGTTCGGGAGCGGCCAGCGCGATCAGCGGGTCGGCGGACAGCGGCGGTCCCCAGCCGGCCGCCTCCGGGACCACCAGCGCGGCGCGGCCGCGCTGATCGAACGGGACGGCGCCGAGGACGATCGGGCCGCGCCCGCCGACCGGGCTCGCCGCGGCCAGGGTCTCCGCCACCCGGGTGGTCAACGGCCGCTCGTCGTGCCCGACTTCGGCCTGCACGCCGTGCGCGAGCAGGGTGCGGGTGGGTGAGGCGAAGAAGCGCGCGCTGCCGGGTCGATACGCGTCGAGCAGCGCGGTCGCCGCGCCCACTGTGGCGAGGCCGGTGGCTTCTGGGGTGGTCACCTGAGGCTCCTTTGATTCTCCGGCGGGGTGCTGCGGAGGCCGTGCGGTGGCTCGTTCGAAGAGCCGGGTCGAACCGGTGCGGGTGCGGGTGGTGCCCGCCGAGCCGGGCGGGACGGTGTGGGTCGGGCCCGGCGCGGGTGCCGAGGGTCCGTCACACGTGCAGCGTCGCGCCGCCGTCGACGTACATGTTGTGCATGGTGATCTGCCGGGCCCGATCCGAGGCGAGGAAGACGACCGCCTCGGCGATGTCGGCCGGGTCGGCGATCCGGCCCAGCGGGATCCCGGTGCGGTAGCTGGCGAGGTCGCCGTCGAGGACCCGCCGCGGCGCGTCCGCGTCGGTCCACAGGGCGCGTTGCATGGGGGTGTCGGTGGAGCCGGGTGAGACCACGTTGCAGCGCACGCCGCTGCGCGCGAGTTCCAGGCCCAGACACATCGTGAACATGGTCGCGGCGGCCTTGGACGCCGCGTACGCCGCCATCCCGGTGCGCGGGATGCCGGCCGCGTTGGAGCCGACCGTGACGATGCTGCCCGCACCGCGTTCGGCCATCGGGCCGGCCACCGCGCGGCTGGTGTGGAAGACCCCGGTGCTGTTGACCGCGAACGTCTGCGCCCAGGCCAGGTCGGTGAGTTCGGTCACCGGCGAGGTGTGCAGCACGCCCGCGACGTTGACCAGGATGGCGATCGGCCCCAGGTGTCGCTCGATCGCGGCCACGGTGGCGGTCACCGCCTGGCCGTCGGTGACGTCGAGCGGGTAGACGGCCACCGCGTCGGTGTCCTCGTCGACCACCGACTTCTTGACGCCGACCGGGTCGCGGTCGGTGGCGGCGACGATCGCGCCGTGGTCGACGAGGGCCCGGACGACGGCGGCACCGATGCCCTGGGCGGCGCCGGTGACCACCGCGACGCGGCCGGCGAGGTCTGATGGGTGCACGAAAATCCCCTCGGCAAACACGACTCCGAAGTCGGAGTTTAGGTGAGCCTAACCTAACCTCGTGCGTTCGGTCGATGGTGGCCGGGGGCCTCCTCGAATCACCCGAACCTCGACAACTGGCCGGATTTCTCCCGAGGATGCACCCCTCACGGCGCACGCTCGGAAGTCGCGCAGAGTGCCGCCGGTCCGCATGGTGACCCCTCCGGGCACCTCGAAGAGCCCTCGATGCTTAGGTTAGCCTCACCTTATGACTGTGCATCAGCCGATTCTGCGAAACTCGGCGGATCCTCCTAGCGATCCCGCCGACGCGACGCCCGAGCCGCCCTCGGACGAACGCGCCGACGCCCTGTCGAGGAACCCGCACGGCCGGCGCACGGTGCTCTTCTCCGGGATCGCACTGATCGCCACGGTGTCGGTGCTGGCCGGCGTCTCGCTCTCGGTGGGCGCCGGCGAGGTCGGCGTCGGCGGCGCGTTCGACTACCTCTTCGACCGGGGCGGCGCACGGTCGGACACCCACCTGACCCTGGTCATCCGCGACCTGCGGCTCCCCCGCACGCTGACCGCGCTGCTCGCCGGCGCCGCACTGGGCATGGCCGGGTGCCTGCTCCAGACGGTCACCCGCAACCCGCTCGCCGAGACCGGCCTGCTCGGCGTCAACGCCGGCGCCTCGCTCGGCGTCGTGCTCGGCATCACCCTGGTCGGCGTGCAGACCGGATACGGCTACCTGCTCTGGGCGTTCGCGGGCTCGGCCGTCGCGGGACTGCTCGTGCTGCTGATCTCCGGGCAGCGCGGCGGCGGTTCGCCGATGCGGCTGGTCCTGGCGGGCGCCGCGCTGAGCGCGACGTTCGGCGGCATCACCAACGTCCTGATCGTCAACTCGGCCGAGGCGTACGATACTTTCCGCTTCTGGGTGCTCGGCTCACTGGCCGGCATCCAGGGCTACGAGTCGCTCGGCAGCCTGGCCCCGGTGCTCGCGGTCGGCTTCGCGATCGCGCTGCTGACCTCCCGCTCGTTGTCCGCCCTGGTGCTCGGCGACGACCTCGCCCGCAGTCTCGGCCACCGCCCCGCGCCGACCCGGGTCCTGGTCGCCCTGGCGGTCACCCTGCTCACCGCGTCCTCGGTCGCCCTGGTCGGCCCGATCTCCTTCCTCGGCCTGCTCGCCGGCTTCCTCGCCCGCACCCTGGTCGGCCCGCGGATCCCGGCCCAACTGTGCTTCGCGGCCCTGATCGGCGCGGCCGTACTGACCGCCGCCGACGTCGCGGCGCGGGTGGTCTCCCGGCCGTTCGAGGCGCCGGTGTCGGTGATCGTCGCGCTGATCGGCGCACCGCTGCTGATCGGCGTGGTCCGCTCCCGGCGACTGGGCGCGCTGGGTCTGACCGATCCGGCCACGGCCGAATCGGCCACCCGCTCCGGCGGTCGCCGCTCGCCACTGCGGCGGCTGGGCCCGGCCGTGGCCGCCCGACTGCCGCGCCGGCTGCGCACGCCGCCCGAACACCTGGTGCTGCGCCGCGGCGCCCTGTCCCTGCTGCTGCCCAGCCGGGCCGTGCTGACCACGATCGTGCTCGCCGTCGCCCTGCTCGGTGCGATCGTGCTGTCCGTGTACTCCGGTCAACGCGAACTGGGCCTGGTCCGCACGTTCAACGCGGTCTTCGGCCACGGCGACCACTTCGACGTGCTGCTGGTCCGGGAGTTCCGGCTCGGTCGCATCATCGCCGGCGTGGCGGCGGGCGCGGCGCTGGGCGTCGCGGGCTGCCTGACCCAGACCCTGGCCCGAAACCGGCTGGCCACCCCGGAGTTGCTGGGCGTCAACGACGGCGCGACCGCCGCCGTGCTGATCTCCGTCACGTTCAGTGCGAGCGGCACCTTCGGCGCGTGGTGGGCCGGGCCGATCGGCGCGATGGTCGCCGTCCTGGTGGTCACCGCGGTCGCCGGCGGGCTGGGCCAACGCGGCTACCGGGTCCTGGTGGTGGGGCTCGCGCTGTCCGCACTGGCCTCGGCGATCACCCAGGTGGTGCTGTCCCGCCGCTCGCTCAATTCGGCGAGCGCGCTGTACGTGTGGAGTTCGGGCAGCCTGAACGGGCGCGGCTACGACGTGGCCGGGCCGGTACTGATCGGGTTGGCCGTACTGGTCCCGCTCGCGCTCGTGCTCGGCCGCAAACTGGACGTGCTGCGCTTCGACGACTCCACCGCCGCCTCGCTGGGCGTGGATCCGGCCCGAATCCGGCTGGTCTGCCTGATCGCGGCGGTGTGCCTGGCCGGACTGGCGGTCGGGATCTGCGGGCCGGTGGGCTTCGTCGCACTGGCCGCCCCGGTGATCGCCGGCCGGCTGGCCGGGCCGCTGCGGGTGCCGATCCTGGGCTCGATGCTGGTCGGCGCGATCCTGATCGTGCTGGCCGACATGCTCGGCCGCATCCTGCTGGACGGCGCCGAGATTCCGGTGGGCGTGGTCAGTACGGTGCTCGGTGGCCCGTTCCTGCTGTGGGTGCTGCTGGGGCGATCGAGCGCGACGCGCGCATAGGCTCGGCCCGGCGGCTGCGCGGACTGCCGGCGCCGGCGCCTGCGCTCCGCCGAACGCGGGTCTGCCCGGACCCGCCATGTCCCGTTCTGCCCAGATATGCCCCGCTCGGATACGCCCGGACACGCCCGGGCGACAAGAAATTACGCCGAACGGGTGTACTCCGAAACGGGCGGGGCACTATGCCCGGGCACCGAACACCACGCACCGGGTACGACCAAGAGGGGGAAGCCGACCATGATCCCGAGCGCCACGACCGCTTCCACTGCCGCCGCGGAGGCCGCTTACGCCGCTCCTCCCGTCGCGCCGTCGGCGGCCGAACCGCCGGTGGTCGATCTGCCGGTCGTCGAAGACATGTCGGAGGTCACCGCGAGCGACGCGCGAGCGATGTCCAAGGTGCTCTTCGACCGGCTGAAGGTGTTGGAAGAAGGCACGCACGAGTACCAGTACGTGCGCAACACGCTGATCGAGCTGAACATCCCTCTGGTTCGGTTCGTGGCCGCCCGCTATCGCTCGCGGCACGAATCCACCGAGGAGATGGTCCAGGTCGGCACGATCGGCCTGATCAAGGCGATCGACCGATTCGACGCGTCGTTCGGGACCGAGTTCCCCACCTTCGCGATACCCACCATCTCCGGCGAGATCAAGCGCTTCTTCCGGGACACCAGCTGGGCCGTGCACGTACCGCGCCGACTTCAGGAACTGCGCCTGGAACTGGCCCGCGCCCGGGACGCGTTCACGTGCGAGTTCGACCGTGAGCCGACGCCCGGCGAGTTGGCCGAGCGGCTCGGCCTCAGCGTCGAGGAGGTCACCGAGGGGCTGACCGCCGCCGCCGGATACTCGGCCGCCTCGCTGGACGCGCCGGCCGGGGACGACGGCCCCGCCGAGAGCTACGCCGTACGGTCCTCCTTCGTCGATCCCGGCTTCGAGATCGCGGAGAATCTGCACGTGCTCAAGCCGCTGCTGGCGGCGCTGCCGCAACGCGACCGGGACATCGTGTCGATGCGGTTCGGCGAGGAACTGACCCAGGCCCAGATCGGGGAACGCCTCGGCATCTCCCAGATGCACGTGTCCCGCCTGCTCAACCGCATCCTGACCCGGCTGCGCGCGGAACTGTTGGCCGACTGACCGGCCGGCGCCGCGGGCCCGGGACACGGGCTCGCGGCGCACACCGGGAGACCGGCGGGCCCGCGACCCGCGCCCGACCCCCGCCGGCCCGACCTGCCTGGCCCGACCTGCCTGGCTCGACCGCCTGCCGACCCCGGTGTCCGTCCGGCCCGAGGGCGGTCAGCCCTGGCGTGCCGGCAGCGCCGCCGCGCGGTTCAGGAGTGCGGCCATCGCCTCCGGGAAGTCGACCGTGATGGCCGGGCCCAGCTCCGGGCCCACTTCGTCCGCCGCCGCGCCGGTGATCTCCAGCCGGTGTGCCACCCGGGCGCCACCGCCGGGCAGACGGGTCAGGGTGTGGCTGAAACGCAGCCGTACGCCGCCGAACTCGGTCTCGTCCACGTAGCGCGCGTACTCCTCGATCTCCACGATCCGCGACCGGATCGGCTCCTGACCGGCGGGCGTCATCGAGACGTGCGATCCGACCTCGAACGGGCCCTCCAGCGAGACCGCCTCCAGCGAGGTGTCCCACTGCGCCCAGTTGTCGAGATCCGCGAGGACGGCCCAGATCGCCTCGACGCCGACTTCGGTCTCGACCGTGTGCTCGTGAGTCCACATGATGCGCCTGCTCCCGGTTCGTTCGGTTTCGCTGTGCATTGCTCGTCCACTGTTCGACCACGACGCCCGCTGGGACGTCCACGGGGACGTCCGCCGCGACGACTTATGCTACGCGGAGACTATCTCCGCTGCGATTATCCGGCAAGGACTCCGGATCGGCGGCGTCCGGCTCTGTGGCGCAGGGAACAGGGTCGAATCCCGCTTCGTTGTTCGATCGGCGTCGCGTGGCGCCCGGCGCGCCAGACGTCGACGACTACACGGGTGTGCACGCGCCCGCGGAAGTGGAGGCCCAGTGGGCTCGTCCGGTGCTCTCACCCGGTCCGTACGTCGCTTCCTGGGCAGACCCGGAACAGTGGGCTCGACCGGCCTGCGCCCGCTGGTCCGGCGCGCGGGAGAGCGGGAGCCGGACCTGCGCGCCCTGACCGACGCCGAGCTGCGGGCGGCGGTGGAGGTGCTGCGAAGCCGGGCCGCCGCGCGGGACGAAGCCGGCACACGGAAGGCGTCGGCGGCGTCCTGGGACGACGACGCCCTGGTCGAGTTGTGCGCACTGGGCCGCGAGGCCGCCCACCGCGCCCTGGGCGAACGCGCCTTCGACGTACAGCTCCTGGGCATGTTGGGCCTGCTGCGCGGCACGGTGGTGGAGATGGCCACCGGCGAGGGCAAGACTCTGGTCGGCGCGCTGGCCGCGGCCGGATTCGCGATCCAGGGTCGGCGCGTGCACGTCTTGTCGGTCAATGACTACCTGGCTCGCCGCGACGCCGAGTGGATGCGGCCCGTCTACGAACTCCTGGGCGTACAGGCCGGTTACGTCACCCAGGAATCCACCCACGCCGAGCGGCGGGCCGGTTACGCCCTGGACGTCGTCCACGTCGCGGTCGGCGAGGTGGGCTTCGACACGTTGCGCGACCGGTTGCGCACCGCCGCCGCGGAGTTGGTGCTGCCCGAGCCGGACGTGGCGATCGTCGACGAGGCCGACGCGGTGCTGATCGACGAGGCCCGGATCCCGCTCGTCCTGGCCGGCGGGGTGGCCGCGGGTTCGGACGAGGCGGAGGCCGCCCGGGTGGTCCGGGGCCTGGTCGACGGCCTGCACTTCGAGGCCGAGGCGGACGGCATGACCGTGCACCTGACCGACGCCGGTGTGACCGAGGTGGAACGCGCCCTGGGCGTGGACAACCTCTTCGCGCTCGGCATGGACGCCCGGCTCTCGCAGATCAACGTGGCGCTGTACGCGAGCGTGCTGCTGCGCCGCGACGTGGACTACCTGGTCCGGGACGGCCGGATCCGCCTGGTGGACGCCAACCGCGGCCGACTGGCGCAGCGCCAACGCTGGCCGGACGGGCTGCATGCGGCGGTGGAGGCCAAGGAGGGCCTGGTCGTCGGGCCGCGCGGTGAGGTGCTGGACCAGTTGATCGTCCAGGACCTGATCGGCGGATACCCCACCGTCGCCGGGATGACCGGCACCGCCGTGATCGTGGCCGAGCAACTGCGCGAGTTCTACCGCCTGGAGACCGGCGACCTGCCGCCGAACGTGCCGTGTGTACGGGTCGACGAACCGGACCGGCTCTACCACGACGAGGCATCGCGCGATGCCGCACTGATCGACCTGATCGAGCGCACCCACGCCACCGGTCGGCCGATCCTGGTGGGCACCCGCGACGTCGCCAAGTCCGAGCAGATCGGCGCGACGCTACGGGAGTCGGGCCTGCACTGCGCGGTGCTCAACGCCCGGGACGACAGCCGGGAGGCGGCGATCATCGCCGATGCGGGGGCGGTCGGGGCGATCACCGTGTCCACCCAGATGGCCGGGCGCGGCACGGACATCCGCCTCGGTGGCAAGGACGGCGCGGATCACGAACGGGTCGCCGAACTGGGTGGGTTGCTCGTGGTCGGGGTCGGCCGGTATCCCACCCGCCGACTGGACGACCAACTCCGCGGCCGGGCCGGCCGACAGGGCGACCCGGGCACTTCGGTCTTCCTGACCAGCCTGGACGACGAATCGATCACCCGGCACGCGTCCGACCCGCCGCCGCGATCCGCCCGGGTGGAGAACGACGGGCGGATCCGCGATGCCTCGGTGCGGCGCTACGTCGAGCAGGTCCAGCGGGTGGCCGAGGGCGCGTTGCTCGACGGGCACCGCACCACGTGGCGGTACAACCGACAACTGCGGCTCCAGCGCGAGGAGGTGCTCGACCTGCGCCGCCGCGTCCTGCACGGCGACGAGGCCGCCCGCGTCCTGGCCGAGCTGCGTCCCGAACGCTGGGCCGAACTCCTGGCCGAGGTCGGCGAATCCGTCCTGGCGGAGGCCGCCCGACAGATCCTCCTGCACGACCTCGACGCGGCCTGGAGCGAGCACCTGGCCCGCACCGCCGACCTCCGCGAGGGCATCCACCTGCGCGCCCTCGGCCGGCAGAACCCCATCGACGCCTTCCACGCCGAGACCCAACGCGCCTTCGTCCCGCTGATCGACCGCGCCCGCGAGGCCGCCGCCGACCACCTGGACACCGCCCACATCACCGAATCCGGCCTGGACGCCGAACGATCCGACATCCAACGCCCCACCTCGACCTGGACCTACATGGTCCGCGACCACCCCTTCACCTCGATGGACGAGCCGTTCCTGACCACAATCGGCAAACGCCTCCGACCGACGGGTCGGGAGGACTGAGGCGATCGGGCTTCGATCCCGGTCCGCTATCCCCCCGTCGCGCCCCCTCCGCCTCCCTGCCGCAGGAGGGCGTAGTCCGCGGCGGTCCAGGCCATGGCGGTGGCGCCGTCGAGGATGGCGCGGTCGGCGGCCGGGGAGACGGCGGCTTCGGCGAAGGCCGGTTCGTGCGGGCCGCAGGTGCCGCCGGTGATGTCCAGGACCGGGTGGATGGTGGGGATGGCGTGCGAGACGTTGCCCATGTCAGTGCATGCGAAGGGGTCTCGCTCGATCGGGTCCGGGCGACCCAACTCCCGGGCGTTGGCGCGCCACAGGGCGATCAGGGTCGGGTCGGTGCGGAAGTCGAGGTAGTCCGGCTCGGGGCGGGTCAGCCGGACCTCGCAGCCGATGGCCAGGGCGCCGGCGCGGAAGCAGGCCTCGACGCGGGTGCGGAGTTCGGCCAGGTGGGCCGCGTCGGTGGTGCGCAGCTCGTATTCGGCGGTGGCCCGATCCGGGACCGCGTTGGGCGAGGTGCCGGCCGCCGTGGTGATGCCGTGCACGCGCCAGTCGGTGGGCAACTGCCGTCCCAGTAGGCCCAGGGCGACCTGAGCCACCGTCAGCGCGTCGGCGGCGCTGCGGCCTTCGTGCGGGTTCAGGCTCGGGTGTGCGGCGGTGCCAAGGTATTCCACGGACAGCGTGCCGAGCGCGAAGGAACGGAACTCGGCCACCTCGAACGGGCACGGGTGCACCATCATCGCCGCGTCCACGCCGTCGAACGCGCCCGCCTCCAGCAGCAACGCCTTGCCCGCGCCGCGTTCCTCGGCCGGGGTGCCGACCACGCGCACGGTGAGGCCGAGCAGATCCGCGGCGGGCCCGAGGGCGAGCGCCGCGCCGACGCCGGCCGCCGCGATCAGGTTGTGTCCGCACGCGTGGCCCATTCCGGGCAGCGCGTCGTACTCGCATGCGATCGCGACGGTGATCGGGCCGGAGCCGATGCTCGCGACGAAGGCCGTGTCCAGGCCGAACGCGGGCGCGGTGACCGCGTATCCGTGGGCGCGCAGCAGGTCGGCGCACCACGCGGCGGCCCGGTGCTCGGCGAACGCCGGCTCCGGGTGGGCGTGGATGCGCCGGCTGAGTGCGAGCAGTTCGTCCCGGTTCGCCCGGACCCGATCGCGGATCGCGGCCCGGTCGGCATCCGAGGCCGGTCGGTCCGCAACGTCGGCCACGCTCATGTTCCGCTCCGCTCCATCGAGATTTCTTCGTCCCGGGGGCACCCTGACGAACCCCCGGAAGATAGCTTAGGCTTACCTAAATTCACGTGCCGGGGACCGGTACGTGCCGCCTGTCGTCGTCGCGCCCCGGGAGTCTCCACACCATGCGTCACCACCAGGCCGAGACCACCGTCCCTCATCCGGCCGAATCCGCCGACGCCGATGCGCCCGCCCGGGCCGCCGAGGGCGCGCGAACCGCCGAGTCCGCCGAGGCCGATGCGCCCGCCCCGGCCCGCGCCGGCACCGACGCCGCCCGGCTGCCCCTGCTCGCCGCGCAGGCCGGCATCGTCTACGCACAGGCCCTGATGCCGGACGATCCCGCTTACAACACCGGCGACCGGGTCGAGATCCGCGGCCCGCTGGACGTCGAACTGTTCGCCCGGGCCCTGCGCCGGGTCGGCGACGAGGCCGAGACGTTGCGCCTGCTGGTGGTCGCGGGCACCGACGGCACCCCGACCCAGCGCGTGACCGACCACGAACACCCGGTGCATCTCCTGGATCTGCGCACCGCGCAGGACCCAGCGGCGAAGGCCCGGGCCTGGTTGTACGCGGACCTGGCCCGGCCCGTCGCCCCGACCACCGGCCCGCTGGTCACGCACGCCGTGTTCCGACTCGCCGACGACCTGCACTGGTGGTACCGACGCGTGCACCACGTCGCGGTGGACGCGTACGCACTCACCCTGATCGACCGCCGCGTCGCCGAGTTGTACACCGCCTTCGCCCGCCATGACCGGCCCACCCCCAACCCGTTCGGCACGCTGCGCGAACTGGTCGCGGAGGAGGCCGACTACCGAGGGAGCGAAGCGTACGACACCGATCGCGCGTTCTGGCTGGATCGCCTCGCCGATCATCCCGAACCGGTCACCCTGTCCCGGACACCGGCAACCGTGCTGCCCACGGGCCCGGTTCTGCGCCGCAGCGTCGCACTCACGCCCGCCCGCACCGCGCGGCTCACCGCGGCCGCCTCGACCGCCCGGGCCACGTGGGCCGAACTGCTCATCGCGGCCACCGCCGGCTATCTGCACCGCAGCACCGGCGCCCGGGAGATCGTGCTCGGCCTGCCGCTGCTCAATCGACGCAGCCCCACCGCACTGCGCACCCCGGCGATGACGGTCAACATCCTGCCGTTGCGGGTGCGCGTACAACCCCGGGACACCGCAGCCGAGTTGCTTCGCCGAATGGTGCTCGAACTGCGCGCGGTGCGCCGACACCAGCGGTTCCGCCAGGAAGACCTGCTCCGCGAACTCGGCGCCACGGGCCGGGCCCGACCGCTGTACGGGCCGATGGTCAACATCAAGGCGTTCGAGCGGGATCCGGACCTCGGCGAAGCGGTAGGCCGGGTGCACAACCTGGCCGCCGGCCCCGTGGACGACCTGGCCGTCGGGGTGGTGCCGACCGCCGACGGCGGCCTGCGGATCGACCTGGACGCGCATCCCGCGCGCTACTCCCCCGCGGACCTGGCCGGCCACGAACTCGGCCTGCTGCGCTACCTCGACGCACTGGTCGACCACTTGCACGACGCGCCCGAGCGGCCGATCGGCCGGATCGACCTGCTCACCCCCGCCGAGGTCGAGCAGGCCACCGCCGGCCGCGCCGAGCCGCCGGCCGACACCACCCTGCCCGAGCTGTACTCCCGCCGGGCCGCCCGCACTCCGGACACGATCGCGGTCCGCGCCGGGGCCGACGCACGTACGTTCGCCGAGATCGAGTCGGCCGCCAACCGGCTCGCCCACGAACTGATCGCGATCGGGGTGACCGCCGAAGTCCCGGTCGCCGTCGCCCTGCACCGCGGTGCGGACACCGTGGTGGCGCTGCTCGCGGTGCTCAAGGCGGGCGGCGTCTGCCAGTTCCTCGATCTCGGCCACCCGGCCCGGCGGATCCGCGACGTGCTGGCCGACACCGGACCGGGCTGCCTGATCGGCACGACCGACACGATCGCGAAGCTGCCGGCGCACACCATCCCCACTCTGCTGCTGGACGATCCGGCCACCCGCGCCCGACTGGCCGCGCACCCGGACCGGGCCCCGCAACCGCCCCGTCTGGGGCAAAGCGCCTACGTGATCCACACCTCCGGCTCGACCGGCCGGCCCAAGGGCGTCGCGGTCACCCACGCCTCGCTCGCCAATCTGTACGCGAGCCACGGCGCCGACCACATCGCGCCCGCCGTCGAGCGCACCGGCCGCACCCGGCTGCGGATCGCGCACAGCGCGTCGTTCGCGTTCGACGCCTCCTGGGACCCGGTGTTGTGGATGGTGCACGGCCACGAGCTGCACCTGCTCGACGACGCCGGCTACCGCGATCCGCTCGCCCTGCTCGACTACCTGAACGAGCACCGGATCGACTACCTGGACGTGACACCCACCTACGCCGAGGCGTTGCTCGCCGAGGGCCTGGACGCGCCCGACCGGCACCACCCGGCCGTGCTGGTGGTCGGCGGCGAGAGCGTCGCCGAGCCGCTGTGGCAACGCCTCGCCGCGATCCCGGGCAGCCGACCGATCAACCTGTACGGGCCCACCGAGACCACCGTCGACGCCTACTTCTGGGGCCCGGACGGCACCGGCAGGCCCGTTCGTGCCTCGCGCGCGTACGTCCTGGACGGTTCGCTGCGCCCCACCCCGGTCGGGGTGACCGGCGAACTGCACATCGCCGGCGCCTGCCTGGCCCGCGGCTACCTGAACCGGCCCGACCTGACCGCCGAGCGGTTCGTGGCCGACCCCTTCGGCGCCGCGCACGGCGATCCGGGCGCCCGGATGTACCGCACCGGCGACCTGGCCCGACGCCGCGCGGACGGCACGCTCGAACTGCTGGGCCGGGCCGACGAACAGGTCAAGATCCGCGGCTTCCGGATCGAACCGGGCGAGATCCAGGCGGTGTTGGCCGCGCATCCGGACGTCGCGCAGGCCGCCGTGATCGCCCGGGACGCGGTGCACGGCAAACGGCTGCTGGGCTACGCCGTCCCGGTCGCCGGGCGCAGCCCGTCCCCCGAGACGCTCCGGGCGTACCTGGCCGCCGAGTTGCCCGAGCACATGGTTCCGGCCGCGGTGCTCGTGTTGCCGGCGCTGCCGCGCACCGCCAACGACAAGATCGACCGGCGCGCGCTGCCGGACCCGGCGCCGAGCGCGCCCGGTCTGCGGGAAGGACCTCGCGGATTGCACGAGGAGATCATCTGCGATCTGTTCGCGGCCGTCCTGGAATTGGCCGAACAACCGGCCCGAGACGCCGACTTCTTCGAGCTGGGCGGTCATTCGCTGCTCGCCGCGCGGCTGGCCGCGCGGGCCCGGGAGAGCTTCGAGGCGCCGATCGGCCTGGCCGACGTCTTCCGCCGGCCGACCCCGGCGGGTCTGGCCGAACTCGTCCGGTCGGGCACCGCGCCCGGGCCGCGCCCGGTGCTGGAACCGGTGGCGCACCCCGCCGACCGGTTGCCGCTGTCCCCCGCGCAGCAGCGGCTGTGGTTCATGTACCGGCTCGAAGGGCCCAGCCCCACCTACAACATCCCGCTCGTGCTGACCCTGACCGGCCCGCTGGAGCACACCGCGCTCGAACGCGCGTTGGGCGACCTCGTGGCGCGACACGAGACGCTGCGCACCGTCTACCCGACGCTCGGGGACGACGAGACGGGTGGAACCGGCGAGACCCCCGGGGTCGGCGAGGTGGATGCGGTGACCACGACGGGCGCGGTGGGCTCGCCGACCGCGATGGGCACGGTGTCTGCGCCCGGCGAGGTGCACGAGGCGTCCACGCAGGGCGAGGTGCGTGCGGCGGGCGAGCCGTATCAGCGGGTCCTGACGGTCGATCAGGCCCGTCCCCGGCTGCATCTCGCCGCGCCGGGCGCCTCGATCGCCGACGCCGTGCGGCACCCCTTCGACCTCGCGGTCGAACCGCCGCTGCGCGGCACGCTGTTCCGCACCGACGAGCACACCCACACGCTGGTCCTGCTGCTGCACCACATAGCCGGCGACGGCGCGTCCACCACGCCGCTCGCGCGCGACCTGGCCACCGCCTATGCGGCCCGGGTCGCCGGTCGCGAACCGGAGTTCACCCCGCTGCCGGTGCGCTATCCGGACCACGTCGCGTGGCAGGGCCGCCTGCTCGGCACCGCCGCCACGCCCACTCCCCTGGCCGTCCGGCAACTCGACTTCTGGAAGCGCACCCTCGCCGGCCTGCCGGACGAACTGGACCTGCCCACCGACCGCCCGCGTCCCCAAATCGCCTCCTACGCGGGCGACACCGTGCCGTTCCACCTGGATGCCACCGCGGCCACGGGCCTGGCCGAGCTGGCCCGATCGACCGGCACCAGCGTGTTCATGGCCGTCCAGGCCGCGCTGGCCGCGCTGCTCACCCGGCACGGCTGCGGTACCGACATCCCGCTGGGTGTCCCGGTCGCGGGCCGCGACGACGATGCCACCGCCGACTTGGTCGGGTTCTTCGTGAACACCCTGGTGCTGCGCGCCGACACCTCCGGTGCGCCGAGCTTCCGCACCCTGCTGGACCGGGTGCGCACCGCGACCCTGGCCGGGTACGACCACGCCGACGTGCCGTTCGACCGGGTCGTGGACGAGCTCAACCCGCCGCGCTCGCTGGGCCGGCACCCGCTGTTCCAGGTGCTGATCGCGTGGCAGTCGTTGCCCGACACCGAGTTCGCGCTCGGTCCGCTGACCGCGCGGATGACCGCCGTGCCGTCCGGGACGGCCAAGTTCGACCTCACCCTGAACGTGGGCGAGCAACCCGGGCGCGGTGTCGGCGGGTTCGTCGAGTTCCGCACCGACCTGTTCGACCGGGCCACCGTGCTCGGATTGTCCCGTCGGCTCGCCGCACTGCTGGCCGCCGCCGTCGCCGACCCGGACGCGCCGATCGACACACTGCCGCTGCTCGACGAACCCGAGCGGCACCGCGCGCTCGTCGAGTGGAACGTCGGACCCACCGCGACCGCGACCGCGTCGGCCACCCTGGTCGCCCGCTACGAACAGGCCGCCCGTACCCACCCCGAGCGCATCGCGGTCAGCTGTGCCGGCCTGTCGCTGAGCCACGCGGAGCTGTCCGCGCGCGCCAACCGCCTGGCCCGGCTGCTGGTCGCCCGGGACATCGGCCCCGGCGACATCGTCGCGCTCGCCCTGCCGCGTTCGCCCGAACTGGTCGTGGCCCTGCTCGCGGTCGCCAAGGCGGGCGCCGCCTACCTGCCGCTCGACCCGGACTACCCGGCCGATCGGCTCGCCTACATGCTCGACGACGCCGCGCCGGTGCTCCTGCTCACCGACTCGGCGACCGCGCTCCGGTTGCCCGCGCACGACCTGCCCCGGATCGCGGTGGACGGCAAGGACGCGGACGCCTACCCGAGTTCCGACCTGGGTCAGCACCAGCGCAAGCGCCCACTGCGGGCGAGCGATGCGGTCTATGTCATCTACACCTCCGGATCGACCGGTCGGCCCAAGGGTGTGCCGGTCACCCACCACAACGTGGCCCGGCTGTTCACCGCGACCGACCACTGGTTCGGCTTCGGTCCGGACGACGTGTGGACCCTGTTCCACTCCTACGCGTTCGACTTCTCGGTCTGGGAACTGTGGGGCGCGCTGCTGTTCGGCGGCCGGCTGGTCGTGGTGCCGCACCTGGTCAGCCGCGATCCGGCCGAGTTCCTCGACCTGCTCGCCCGCGAGCGGGTCACCGTGCTCAACCAGACCCCGTCCGCTTTCCACCAGTTGGTGGCCGCCGACCGGGAGCGTCCCGGCCGCGAACTGGCGCTGCGCTATGTGGTGTTCGGCGGCGAGGCGCTGGAACCGGCGCGGCTCGCCGACTGGTACGAGCGGCACGCCGACGACGCGCCGCGCCTGGTGAACATGTACGGCATCACCGAGACCACGGTGCACGTCACCTACCACCCGCTGGACCGGGCGTCGGCCGCCGCCGGGGCGGCGAGCACGATCGGGGTGAACATCCCGGACCTGCGCGTGTACGTCCTGGACCACCGGCTGCAACCGGTCCCGCCGGGGGTGACCGGTGAGATGTACGTCGCCGGCGAGGGCTTGGCGCGCGGCTACCTGGGCCGGCATGCGCTGACCGCGGGCCGCTTCGTGGCCGATCCGCACGCGGCCCGGTTCGGCGAGCGCGGGGCCCGGATGTACCGCTCCGGCGACCTGGCGCGGCGCCGCGCGGACGGCACCCTGGACTACCTCGGGCGGGCCGACCAGCAGGTCAAGATTCGCGGCTTCCGGGTCGAACTCGGCGAGATCGAGGCGGTGTTGGCCGCGCGTCCGGAAGTCTCGGACGCGGCCGTGGTGTTGCGCGAGGACACTCCCGGGGACAAACGACTGGTGGGCTATGTGGTCGCCGGTTCGCTCGCGGACGGATCCGCACTGCGCGAACACGCCGCCGCGACCCTGCCCACGCACATGGTTCCGTCGGCCGTGGTCGTGGTCGACCGGCTGCCGCTGACCGCCAACGGCAAGCTGGACCGCAAGGCGCTGCCGCGGCCGGAGCACACCGCCCCGGCCTCCGCCGGCCGTGCCCCGCGCGGACCACGCGAGGAGCAGCTGTGTGCGCTGTTCGCCGACGTGCTCGGCGTGCCCACGGTCGGCGTGCACGACAACTTCTTCGACCTGGGCGGCCATTCGCTGCTCGCGGTCCGACTGGCCGGGCGGATCAAGTCCGCGCTGGGCGCGGACGTGGGCATCGGCACGATCTTCCAGGCCCCCACCGCCGCCGGCCTGGACGCCGCGCTGGAGGCGACGGATCGCACCGACGCGCTGGACGTGCTGCTGCCGCTGCGTCCGGCCGGTCCCGCGGACCGGGCACCGCTGTTCTGCGTGCATCCGGCCGGCGGCCTCTCCTGGTGCTACGCGGGCCTGATCCGGAACCTGCCGGCGGATCTGCCGCTGTACGGCCTCCAAGCCCAGGGCGTCGGCCCGGCGACCGCCGGCGAGCCGCTGCCGGGCACGCTGGAGGAGTTGGCCGCGCACTACGTCGACCGGCTGCGCGAGGTGCGTCGGGAGGGCCCGTACCGGCTGCTCGGCTGGTCGACCGGGGGGATCATCGCGCACGCGATGGCGACCCGGCTCCAGGACCTGGGACACGAGGTGGAGTTGCTCGCGATCCTGGACGCGTACCCGGCCGAGGGTTTTCGCGAGTTGCCGGTGCCCGATCTCGCCGAGGCGCTGGAGGCGCTGCTCACCATGGGCGGCTACGGACCGGAGAGCCTGGCCGGCGCCCCGTTCGAACTCCGCGAGGTGATCGCGGTGTTGCGCCGCGAGGGCAGCCCGCTGGCCGGGCTGGACGAGGCCACGATCGAGGCGCTCAACGACATCTACCTGAACACCAACCACCTCGTCCGCGCCTTCGACCACCGGGTGTTCCGCGGCGACGTGCTGTTCTTCCGGGCCACCGTCGACACCATCGACGAGAACCTCACCCCCGACACCTGGGCCCCGTACGTCAGCGGTCGGATCGACACCACGAACGTGGCCTGCTCACACAAGGACATGACCCTGCCCGGCCCGATCGCGCAGATCGCGCGCGTGGTCCGGGACCGCCTCACCGAGTTGGAGAGCCCCTCCCATGACCTCTCGTGACCACGAGACCCCGACGAACCCGTTCGACGACGACACGGGCGAGTTCCTGGTCCTGGTGAACGACCTCGGGCAACACTCCCTGTGGCCCGACTTCGCCGCCGTGCCGGAGGGTTGGACCGGGGTGCACGGGCCGTGTGCGCGCTCGGCGGCGCTGGAGTGGATCACCGAGCACTGGACCGACCTGAGCCCGGCCGCGCGGTGACCGCGGAACACCTGGGGCCCGCTGCTCCGGCGACCACGAAACGCGCCTCCGGGTGGATCGTGATCGTCGTCTACACGGCCGCGATGTGCATGAACGGCCTGGATTCGACGATCGTCAATCCGGCGCTGCTGACCATCGCGGAGGACTTCGATCGGCCCGCGGTGGCCGCGAACACGGTCGAGATCGCTTTCCTGGTCGCGCTGGTGGCCGCGCTGCCGGTCGCCGGGCGGTTGAGTGATCGATTCGGCACCAAGCGCATCTTCCTCGGTTCGCTCGCCGTGTTCACCGCGGCCTCGGCCGCCTGCGGGCTGTCGCAGAACCTGGCCTCGCTGGTCCTGGCGCGCGTCGTACAGGGCCTGGCAGGTGGTCTGTTGACCCCGGTCGGGATGACCATCCTGTTCACCGCGTTCGCCCCGCACGAGCGCATGCGGCTGGCCAAGTGGCTGATCGTGCCGACCGCGCTGATGCCCGCCTTGGGCCCGCCGCTGGGCGGGTTCCTCACCGAACACCTGTCCTGGCACTGGCTGTTCCTGGTGAACGTGCCGATCGGCACGGCCGCCGTGCTGCTCGGCCTGTTCGGGCTGCGCGAGCACCGGGCGGGAGTGGTCGGTCCGTTCGACCGGACCGGCTTCGCGCTCACCACGCCGACCCTCGCACTGCTCACCTACGCACTCGGCTTCGGGCCGTCGCAGGGCTGGAGCACGCCCGCCATCGCGGTCTCCGGGATCCTCGGCCTCGTTCTGCTGGGCGTCACGATCGCGCGCCAACTTCGGGCCACCGAACCGCTCTTGCGCCTGCGGCTGCTGACCGACCGGGCCTTCGGCGCGGCGACCGCGCTGGCCCTGGTCACCTCGGCCGGGCTGATGGGTGTGCTGTTCGTCTTCCCGCTGCTGTATCAGGCGGCGCTCGGCGCTTCCGCGTTGGATGCCGGCCTGGGGGTCTTCCCCGAGGCGGTCGGGCTGATGTTCGCGTCGCAGGTGGTCGACCGGTTGTTGCCCCGCCTCGGCCCGCGGCGACTGGCCACGCCCGCGTTGTTGTCGGCCGCGCTGGTGTTCGGCGCGCTCGCCCTGCCCGGGGTCGCCGACAACGCATGGGCGGTACGGGTGTTGATGTTCTGCGTCGGGCTCGTGCTCGGTACCGCGGTGCTGACCGTGCAGATCGCCGGATTCGGCGAGATCGAACCACCGGACATGGGCCACGCGATGGCCCTGTTCACCATCGTGCGCACGCTCGGCGGATCCCTCGGGATCGCGGCCGGCGCCGCGGTGATCGAGGCGGGTGGCGGCTCGGGCCACGACGCGAGTGCGCCGGGGCCGTACCGCGCGGCGATCTGGGTCACGGCCGCACTGGTGGCGCTCGGTGCGGTGTTCGCGCTGCGACTCCCGCGTGAGGCGCCGGCTCCCCCACCGTTCGAGGACGACGACGACGCCGAACCGGCCCGCACGGACGCGGCCGGCGGCGAACCGGACCGGACCGAATCCGCGCGCCGAGGCGATGAGGCGGCCGGCACCGATTCCGCGGATCCCAACGCGGAATCCGACGCCGAGGCGGCCCGCAGCACCGATCCCGCGCGCCTCGACGTCGAATCGGGTCGCGCCGATCCGGCCGGTGCCTCAGTCCCCGGCCGAGGCTGACAGCAGCCCGACGAGTCCGACGGCGAGCCCGCCGCGCCAACAGGCGTAGTCGTGGCCGCCGTCGAACTCGGTGTAGGTGAGCGGGTATCCGCGTTCGAGCAGGACATCGCGCAGGCGCCGGTTCTCGGCGATCAGCATCCACTCCAGCAGCCCCACCTCGACGTGGAAGCGGATCGGCAACCGTTCGGTGGCGGCGAACCGCCGGGTCAGCCACTCGGGTCCGTCGTTGCTCTCGTCCGGGTCCGGCCACCAGAACGACCCGGACTGGGACAGCACGTTGCCGAACCGGTCCGGTCGATGCAGGGCCGCGAAGGCGGCGGTCAGGCCGCCCGCGCTCTGCCCGACGACCACGGTGTGCGCGGGATCCCCGGCGATCCCGTACTGCCGATCCGCCCACGGCAACAGCACGTCCGCCAGCCAGTCCACGAACGCCTCGTTGCAGGTGAGATCGGCGACCCGGCGATCCCGACCCATGGTGTCCACGAGCAGCGCGACGGTGGGCGGGATGCGGCCCTCGGCATGCAGGTTGTCCAGCGTGTCGCCGATGTCGAGTACCGAACCCCAGACCTCGCCGTCCAGCAACACCGCCACCCGGTAGGGCTCCTGCCGGTCGCCGGCGGGCACCAGCACGCTGACCCGGCGTCCGTCCACGGTGGTGTCCAGCCGCGATCCGCGCGGCACGCCCGGCCGTCGGCGCACCCACGGCTGCTCGGGCGCATCGGGCAGTGCGAGCACCGACGACGGGTTGCGACCGTCCCGCGCGGCCAGCGTGGGTGCGTGGTTGTACGGGTCGGGCACCGCGCCGTCCAACACGCCCAGCCAGGCGGCACGATCGGTGCGCAGGATCTGCTCGCGCGAACCGGCGCCGACGAAGAACTGGTACGACGCACGCAGGTCGGCGGGCAACCGATGGGTGAGCGCCCACACATCCGTCCCGGGCACTCGGCGCATCAGATGCGGCGTCAGGTCGCCCGCGTGCCGGTCCCGATCGGTGAACGTGTGCAGCAGCGCGAGCACGTCGCCGGCGGGCGCGGCCGGATCGTCCCGCCACACGAAGGTGACCAGGCGCTGCCCGGGATCGACCGGGTCCGGCTCGACCAGCGGAGCACCGACCGCCTCGACCCGGGCCCAGAACTCGGCGCCGGCATCGGCTCGTCCGGCGGCAACCGCCTCGGTCAGCGCGTGCAGGATCGGGGTGTCCATGATGCTCGGCTTTCTGCGCGAAGACGACGAGGACGAAGAACGGAAGAAGACGAAGGGGTTTCCCGGATGTCGGTGCCGGACCCCGGCGCCCGGGTGCGGGCACCAAGCCGGCGCGCCCGGTTCCGCAACGGGCCCGGCCCCGGAGCGCGTGTCGCGTCCCGGGGCCGGTCGCTGCCGTCGACGGCGGGTCAGGAGGTCGCGGACAGTGCCTTGGCGATGTCACCGAGCACCACGTCGGCGGCCAGCGGCCCGCCCCGGGTGGACCACACCGAACCGTCCACGGTGACCACGTGGTTCTTCTTGACCGCGTTCAACTCCTTGTACGCCGGCTTCTCCTGGACCTCCTTGAGCGCGCTCGCGCCGTCCGCGGTGAGCGTGCCCAGGAACAGCCAGTCGCCGTCGATCTCGGCGATCTTCTCCAGGCTCAGCGCGGGAGTGTGCGCGTTGCCGTCCTTGTCCTGCGCCTTGGGCCGGGTCAGCCCCATGTCGAGGGCGACACCACTGGCGAACTGGCGCTTCTCCATCCAGCTCGGGCCGTTCGGGTTCCAGCGCACGATGCTCACCGCGGCGCCCTTGTTCGCGGTCAGGTCCTCGCCGGTCTTCTTGGCCTTGGCCTCGTAGTCGGTGATCACCTTGTTCGCCTGGTCCAGCTTGTTGACCGCGTTGCCGATACCGCGGAAGGACAACTTCCAGTCGTCCGTGGGGGCCATCGTGACCAGCGTCGCCGGCGTGATCTTGCGCAGCTGCTTGAGCACCTGCTCGTCCTGCATGTCGCCGGCCAGGATCAGGTCCGGCTTGGCCGCGATCACCTTGTCCATCACCGGCTGGAGCAGGTTCCCGACCACCTCTATGCCCTTGACCTTGTCGGCCAGGTAGGCGGGCGGCTTGTCCAGGCCCTGGCCGTTGGTGATGCCGACCGGCTTGACGCCGAGCGCGAGCACCGCGTCCAGGTCCTCCTGGGTGAGCACCACGATGCGCTTGGGGCTCGCCGGCACCTGGACCGCGGTACCGGTCGCGTCCTTGACCGTGCGGGTGCCGCCGGCCGAGTCGCCGGCGGCCGGCGCCCCGCCGCCCTGGCTCGCGGCGGGCTTGGCCTCGGACTTGGAGTCGGAGTCGGAACCGCATCCGGTGAGCAGCAGACCGGCCGCCCCCGCCACGGCGAGCAGCCGAACCGCGCGCCGTCGGGCGGTCTCGAGCGGGCGATGAGATGAGGGCATGTGGGGCTCCGGGCACGAGTGAGGACGGGGGCCGGGGCTCGGCTCAACCCCCGGGGTCGTGCTTAGGTTAGCCTTACCTTCTACAAGTTGCGCAAGACGGTACGGGGCGCCATCCGCCCGGGTGGCACACGTCACGCCCGGGCCGCGAACGTGCGGTGCCCGTGCGGGGATCCCGCCGCTCGTTCGGGTGACCGCGGTGCGGTTGGCCGCCGTGCGCCCGGTGCCGGTCCGTACGGTGTCCGGCATGAAGCGGAGCACCGTGACGCGTTCGATGTTGTCGATGGCCGCAGCGTCCGCGCTCGTCCTGACCACGCAGGTCGGCCCGGCCACGGCCGACCTGCGTGGTCAGGACGCCGTCGGCTGCCTGGTCGACCGGTTGGACCAACTGCTCACGCTGCGCCACCGGTTGGACGGGCTGGCCCTGGACGGCCGCGCCGGCAACAGCCAGTACTGGTACGTCGACCATCAGCGCTGCACGCTCACGATCGCCAAGCTGCGCGGCGCCGCCGACCCGGCCACCTCGGCCTTCCTGCACACCGCCCGGATGTTGCCCGCGTCGGTCGAGGTGATCGAACTCCCCGCGCCGATCCGCCCGCGGGTGGCCCGAGGACCGGCCGCCGAGCCGAACTCCCGCGCCGCGACCGGGTTCCACGGCGGCAGCACGATCTACAGCGGGCTCACCGGCACGGTCTTCATCTGCACCGCCGGCTTCAACGGCTACCGCCCGAACACGACCGGTACGGCGGGTCATTGCGCCCGGGACGCCCCCACCTGGTACGACCGCACCGGGGCCCTCGTCGGCACCGTCGACCAGTATCGCTTCCCCGGCGGCGACTGGGCGGTCATCCCGGCAGCCGAGGGCCTGACTCCGACCGCCGACATCGTCGATGGCGCCTCCACCACCGCGATCACCGGCTTCGCCGTACCCCGGCTCCGTGACCGGGTCTGCGGCACCGGCGCCGCCAGCGGCACCCGGTGCGGCACCATCGACGCGACCGACGTCACCGTCAACTACCCCGAGGGCGCGGTCACCGGCCTGGTCCGCAGCACCCAGTCCGGCGCCGCCGGCGACTCCGGCGGCCCGGTCCACATCGGCCCCACCGGAGTCGCCCTGATCAGCGGCGGCCCACCCGAAGGCGCCCCCACCTTCCTCCAACCCCTGAACTTCTGAACCCACCAGATTTGCGTGACCCGGTCGGAAACCGGCACATTCAGCCGGCGAACGCGCTGTTCAACACCAGGGACAGATACGCCAGGGCCCCCAGACCCACTGCGTACCCATCGGTCCGGGTGATGAGTTGCCACCTGTGGTGATGGCATCGAACCGCCAGGCCGCGCCGGGGGTTCATACACGGACTGCCTGTCGCGGTCACCGCGCCACAACGTGAGACCATGGCCGCCGCGCCGAGCACCAACATCCAGAAGAGCACCATGAACATGGAGATCCCCTCATATCCGGGTGAGCCTTGCGAGGGAGCGGGCGACTAACCGGAAATACGTCGTTCCAGATCATTGAGAACCGCATGGGCCGGACCCCAGCACATCTTCACGGTGTCTTCGTCAGGGGTCATGCCATAGCTGAGCTGTGCACGTGGGTGAACGAAGTTGCGGTACTTGCGGACGATCGCGAGCAGATCCGATGCGTCCAAGTCCACATAGCCCCGGGCGTGCGCGGTCGTCAGGAGAAAGTCCAGGGATACCTTGTCGTCGGGATTCGGCTTTCCGTTGGGGAAGCGAAATCCGGCGGTACCGATGTCCGGCTCATGTTCCTTCAACACCGCAAACAGCAGACCTTCGACAAAGCTGCCGATGCCGATCACTGCATAGAGCGGGGCGCCGTGGGCCATGCAGATATCGGCCTGATTCGCGCGATCGAGCAGAACCTCCACGACTTTGTGATCCGCGATCAGCCGGGGCAATCGATCCGCCAGCCCCTCCGGCATGTAGAAATTTGCAAGCATGCCAACGCCGAGGCGACCGAGGACGGGGCGACCGGATACGTAGGTGACGGCCAGGTGCTCGGACTTGAGGACGAGATCGTTGATTGCCTCGCGTACCGACTCCGCGGCGTCGATGCCGTCGTCATATTCCCTGGGGTCACAAATCCGGCATACCAGTCGCCCAACGTCGTCGCCGGCGGTGTTCCGCTCCTCCAACAGGGCCCGCAGCCAGGCAACGCGTCCCATTGATCCGTCGTAGCGTGGCGTCGGTTGCCAGCCCGCGTGCTGCAGAAGCCGTTCCAGTTCGAACCCCTTGCGTTCGTATGGCCCATCGATATCGACGACGAACTCGGCCAGCCGTTCCAGGCTGCGCGGATCCAACTCCGGCATGTGCTCCTCCTAGGAGTCGTGAGCTGTTCGGGCACGGTCGTAGGCACGGGAGAGACGGTCTTCGATCAAACGCCCGCGACGCTTGAGTCCGAGCAGTCGCATCGCCTCGTCGATCCGAGCCTCTCGATCGTGTGGCAGGCCGTCGGACATCAACCACCGCATCGTCTCGACGAGTTCGGCCTCTTGATAGTCGGTGATCGAAGCGCGGCGGTCGATTCCGAACCACGGTGGGCGGGGGCGCGCAACAACGGTGCGCTCCGCGAGTGAAGGGTCGGTGCCGGGGGCCTCATCCCGCGAAATGGCGACCCCTCCCCTCTCGCGATCGCAGTCACGGACGGCCTCGTTCCAAGCAGTGACAACCGCGTGCAGTTCCTTTTCCGCGTCCCGGAACCAGTCCGTCGACCAAATCCGATGAAACCGCCATCCCAGCGATTCCAGATGCTGTTGCCGCAGGCGGTCACGGTCGCGAGCACTCTGCGTCCGGTGGTAGCTCGCGCCGTCGGCCTCGACCGCGAGAACGGGCCGGCCGGGCAGGTGTGGATGAAAGAGTGCGAAATCGATTCGGAAGTCCGACACACCCCACTGTGGGACCACCTGGATGCGCTCCGCGACGAGCGCATCGAAGATGGACCGCTCGAAGTCGTTCATGGGGCCGGCGACGGGTCCTCCCGACATGACGCCGTCGCCTCCTGCGGCCGCATATTCCAGGTATCGCCGCAGCACCTGGACGCCGAGATGGGGATCGTCCTGAGGACGCGGTGCCGGAAGCTCAGCCGCGGAAAACGAGCTGACTACCGTAACGCGTTCCCGCGCCCGGGTGATGGCGACATTGAGTCTGCGTGCACCACCCCGTCGATTCAGTGGCCCGAAGGTCAGGTGCAGCCTGCCATTGGCCTGCTTGGCATAGCCGATGCTGAGAATGACGGCATCCCGCTCATCCCCTTGTACTCGTTCGAGAGGACGAACGAAGAATGCGTGCCGAGCAGGAACGTCTCGGGCGAGGAACGCCTCAAGCTCGGGATGCTCTTGGCGCGCCTGTGCCAGCGCCGTCTCGATCCGCACGGCGTGTGGACTTCCCATCGTAATCACGCACAAGGACTTGTCTGGATCCCTGCGTGCGTGGTCCAGAACGAGATCCACCACCCGCTGTACCTCCTCGGGGGAGGACCCCTTCTGTCCCGGCCGGGCGCGACCGTCCACTACCTCCAGGCGGAGCGGGTCACGTTCCACAATCCCCGGGAATGTCACGAGATCCTCGTGATAGAACTCGACGTTGGAGAATGCGATCAATCGCTCGTCCCTGCTGCGATAATGCCACCGCAGTCGTTGGTTCACATGCCGCGGAAGCAGGGCCTTTACTGCTCCCAATAGGGATTCGTAGTTCGTAAGATTCTCCGACTCCTCGTCCTCGTCGGCATCGCCGGCGAAGACGCGGCGGAAGAAATCCGTCGGCGGGAGCTGTTGCTCGTCACCCGAGACAACGAGCTGCCGGCCGCGCATGATCGAGGTGATCGCGTGATGCGGTTCGATCTGGCTGGCCTCGTCGAAAATCACCACATCGAAAAGACGCGTGGCGGGCAAGAGCTGGCTCACCATCAAGGGCGACATCGCCCAGCAGGGGTGCAGTGCGAGCAGGACATCCGATGCCTGGCCGACCAGTTCGCGTGGCGCGGGCACTCGCTTTCGCCCCTGCACTTGAGCCCGCACCAGGCGGGCCTGGCGAGGGTGATCGTCCATCACCTTCTGGAGGTTTTCCGCGACTACGCTTTGCACTCGCGCGACGTTCCGACGTAGATGGTCACGGTCCGCGTGACAGAACTGGTCGATCGTACGCCGATGCTCCTCGCCGCTGAACTCGCCGAGTTGGGGTTCCTGCGCACGCATGTGTCTCAAGAGGGCAGTGAGCCAACTTCTGCGCAGGACCGTGGCCGCCGCCCGGGCGCTCAGGGGTCGCTCCCGGTCCATCTCGGCCAGTTGCCGAAGGAAGGAACCGAGACCGGATGCGCGCAGGTCGGCACCCAGCACCTTGAGAACCGGCAGACCATCGAGCAGATCACGATCCGCGTCGAGTTCGTGGAGCCAATCGTCGAGAAGGTCCGGAGAACTCGTTCTGACCCTCTCGTGGTCGACCGACGCCCAAGCCGCGATCGCGCCCAACCGGCGGTAGAGCGCGGTGAAGTCCGCGAGTAGCTCGTCCAAGTCCGCCATCTCGCCCGGTTGTCGGCCATCGACCGACCAGTCCGCCCACTTCTGTCCCCAAGCGATCGCCTCGGACAACTCCGCGAACAACCGAAGTGGATTGCGCTCCCCGACCGCGTGCATGGCCCGCGCCTCATTTCGCAACTTCCAACGGCGCCACGGACCCGGTCGGCCGGGTTGCGGGTGTCGTGTGCGCCAGCGGCGATCGGCGCACGCGTATCGCAGTACCTTCAACGGACTCCGGAAGACCTCGCCTCTCCACCGTTGGCGGGTCCGCTCGATTCCTTGGAGTAGATCGAAAAGCTCCTCCCAATGGACGAGTTGACTCGGCTCCCGCAGCCCGGCTGCGGCCACCGTCTCGCCGAGGCGGCTCCTGGTCGTGGCCAGCAGTCGCCGTGCCATGTCGAGATCACCGAGCACTGCGTCGACCTCGGCGACGTCTGTCACCGTGCTGCGTGCCCACGGGCTCTCGCCACGGATGACACGCAATCCCCCGTGGGCCACGAACTGCGCAAGGCGGTGCGAGATCTCCGCAAAGCGGTCACCAGGTACACGACGAAGCACGCTCTGTTGCAGTCGAATGGTGTCCGCATCCGTACCGGGCAAGGCAAGCAGTTCACCCATCACGTCATACGGGCTGAGACCCCAGAACTCCCAGGTTCGATGCAATGATTCACAATGATTGACCGATTCCCGGCGGGTCCTCGCCAAGGTTCGATGCAGCTCGGCAGCATCCACGGGAGGCCGGCTGCCGACTCGCTCCAGGGCATTGGCAAGGCGGCGCGCGAAATGCTTGCGCTCGAAGCTTTGCCCGTGCAGGTCGAAGACGAGATCCCCGAGCCCGATCTCGGTCAGCCGCTCGGTCACGGCCTCGATTGCCACACTCTTCTCCGCGACGAACAAGACTCGTTGATGCCGCGCAGCCAAGCTCGCGATGACATTGGCGATGGTCTGGCTCTTGCCTGTCCCGGGCGGGCCGTCGACGACCACGTCATGACCGCGCAGCACCAGATGGATCGCACGCGTTTGTGACGCGTCGGCGTCATGGACCAGATACTCGTTGACAGGATTCACGTCGTCGGCCCCGGGTACGGAGCCGCCACTCATGGCCCGTTGCCGAAGACGGTCCCACGCAGGCTCGTACCCGGCCATCGCAGCGACGATGTCGTGTTGGGCCATCAACGCGGTAGCCGCCTCGAGATCCCGGACCATCGGCAGCTTCTCATAGCTGAACAATCCGGCGAACAGTGCTCGTTCCAAACCGGATCCGACTTGTAGCGGCGCCAACAAGCGGTACACGGCCTCGTAGGCGAAGTCCAGCTTGTCATCCGGAGAATCGAACGCGTCCATCCGCGTGTCGATGTCTTCGAGCCATTCGTCGGGATCGCGCCCCAGCCCGAAGAGCCGATCCAGCGCGTATGGCAGGACCGGGTTGAAGACCGTCTCGTCGCCGGCGGTCAGGACATAGTCCCCGGCACTCCCAGGGCGACGCGTAAGTTCGGCCCCACGCAACACGAGAGGGGCGCGAAGCGGCCTGGCGGCGCCCCGACGGCTGTCCGCTTGGACCTCGATCGACACCAGCCCCGCTGCCAAACGCAGCGCGTCGAGACCGGCTTCGTCCCGAAGAGCGCGAGCATCCCGCGCCAGGAATCGGGCCGTGGTCGCGGCCTTTGCTTGGCGGTCTCGGCCGCGGATGAGTGCCTTGAGGGCGACCTGCGCGCCTGGCTCTGTCCAAAGGCGCAACATTTCGGGCGCCTCGGCGTCGGCAAGGTTCAGGGTGGCGCGCGTATCTCGGTAGTACAGCAGCGTGTTCTCCCACCCCATACCCCTGAGGTCGTCGATCCACGTGCTCGCTTGAGCGGCCACTGCCTCCGAAGCACCCGAAACATCCATCCGCCTCGCGCCCTCTCCCCGAGCCTGACAGCAACGTTTCAGGATTCGGCAGGCATACCAGGCATGCAACCTCATACCGACAAAATGGCTGGTTTGCATGCCTCGGATGAAATTGGGCCATCGCGTCGAACGCGCCCGGACATTCGCGCAGCCCCGCTTGAATGTGGAGTGCTTCGGTAGAGGGACTCAGCGGAGCAGTTTCAGTTGGGTCGTCAGGGTGTCCACGCCGCGGTAGGTAAGGCCGACGAGGGCCACGTGCTTCCAGCGGAGGATGCCGTCGGCGTCGATGATGAAGATGGCGCGGCGCAGCGCGTTGCTGCCCAGGCCGATGCCGTAGGACTCGACCACCTTGTGGTCGGTGTCGGCGAGCAGTGGCATGCGGAGCGAGTGCTTGCGGGCGAACTTCTCGTGGCTGTCCAGGCCTTGCGGGCTGATTCCCCAGACGGTGGCGTCGAGGTCGGTGAACTGTTCGAAGCCCGAGGAGTACGAGCACAGTTGCTTGGTGCACACCGCCGTGTCGTCGCCGGGGTAGAAGGCCAGCACGAGCGGACGACCGCGCTGCGCGGACAGGGTCAGCGATTCCCGGCGGACCTCGCCGTCGCTCAGGTGTACCGCGTCGAGGGTGAAGTCCGGTGCCGGGGCGCCGATCTCGGGGGTCTTGGACACGTCGTGGTCTCCTCGGGCGGGATGCCGGATGCGGGATGCGGGATGCCACATGCGGCATACGGGATGGGTGGCGGTGCGGAGCGGCCGGGCTTCGCACCGCGACGTTACCCCTATGGCGAAGGCACGTCCGCTATGGCCGGACAAGCGGTGTCCGGCGCGGCCGACCTTTCCGGCGTGGTCCGGCGTTCGACCGGCCACCCTCGATCGACAGTGCGCGGCCGATTCGGTCACCGCGTCGGGAAACGGACATCCCGGGGTCGCCGAAATCGAAGTCGCAGACTCCGGAATTCGATCCCGACTCGTTGTCCGGACCTGCACGCGAGTCTCTGCCGTACCGACCCCGGATCCGGCACCATGACGTAATGAGCCGTGTGGAGAAACGCACGTCGACCGAACCACTGCTGCCCGCACCGGAACCGCCCGCCCTGCCTCCGCTCGCGAAGCGGCCGATCGCGCTGATCACGATCGCGGTCTTCGCGGTGCAGGCGGCGTTGTCCGCGCGCTACGGCTTCCATCGCGACGAGTTGTACTTCGTGGTGGCCGGTCGGCACCTCGCGTGGGGCTACGTGGACCAGCCCCCGCTCACGCCGCTGCTGGCCCGCGCGTCCGGCGAGTTGTTCGGGGACGAGCCGCAGGATCTGCGGATATTCGCCGCGCTCGCGTGCGCGGCGACGGTCCTGGTCGTCGCGCTGATAGCACGCGAGTTCGGTACCGGCCGGGCGGGCCAGTTGCTCGCCGCGGCCTGTGCGGCCACGTCCGGGATCGTGCTGGGCGTCGGCCACCTGTGGTCCACCGCGACCTTGGACATCCTCGCGTGGCTCATGGTTGCGTGGTTCCTGCTGCGCCTGCTGCGCACCGGCGACGGGCGTTGGTGGCTCGCGGTGGGAGCGGCCGTCGGCGCCGCGATGCTGAACAAGTACCTGGTCGGTTTTCTCGTGGTGGCCCTGCTCGTCGGTCTGCTCGCCGTCGGCCCGCGCGAGGTGCTGCGCAGTCGCCTGCTCGGTGCGGGCATCGCGATCGCGGTCCTGCTCAGCGCGCCCGGCCTGATCTGGCAAGCCGGCCACGGCTGGCCGCAGTTCACCGTCGCCGGCGGGATCAGTGCGGACGACGGCACCGAGAACCGGATCATGTTCGTCCCCTTGCAAATCGCCTACCTGTCACCGCTGTTCGTGCCGATCTGGGTGGCCGGCGGGGTGCGGCTGTGGCGTTCGGCGGAGATGCGCTGGGCGCGCTCGATACTGCCCGGATACCTGGTCCTGTGCGTCCTGGTGATCGGCTCGGGCGGCAAGTCGTACTACGCACTGCCGCTGCTCCTGGTGCTGGTCGCGGCCGGTTGCGAGCCGACCGTGCGCTGGGCGGCGTCCCGACCCGCCCGGCGGGTGACGGTCGGCTCGATGCTCGTGGTCGCCACGGTCACCAGCGCGGTGATCTCGCTGCCGCTGCTGCCGGCCGACCGGGTGAACGCGGTGAACGGGATCAACCCGGAGCAGGGCGAGCAGATCGGCTGGCCCGAACTGGCCGACGCGGCGGCGGTGGCCTGGGCGCAGATCCCGCCCGAACAGCGCGACCGGGCGGTGCTGTTCGCGGGCAACTACGGCGAGGCCGGCGCGCTCGACCGGTACGGCCCCGCCCGCGGGCTGCCCAAGCCGTACTCGGGCCACATGTCCTTCGCCGACTGGGGCCCGCCGCCGGATCGCGCCGACGGTCCGGTCGTGATCGTACGCGAAGGCGAAGTGACCTCCAGATACCGGGACTTCATCGACTGCCGGCTGGTCACCCGGGTGGACAACGGTGAGGGCGTCGACAACGAGGAACAGCACGCGGTGGTCGAACTGTGCGCGGGCACGGCAAAGCCCTGGTCGCGTCTGTGGCCCGAGCTGCGGCACTTCTACTGACCGATCCGGGTCGACCCGCCGCACCCGGGTCGGCCCGCGCACCGGACCGAATCGACGCGCGCCGGGATGCAACCGGCCGGTGAGCAGTGAGAGTGAGAGGAGTGTCATGGCGAATGCGAGTCCGCCCGGCTACTACCGCACCGGCGGTGAGGGTCGGCCCGGGTCGCTGACCGGCTCGGCGTACCGGGAGGTCCGGCGTCGGGTTCTGCACCTGGAACTCGCGCCCGGCGCCCGATTCACCGAGAAGGCGGTGGCCGGCGAACTGGGCATGAGCAAGACGCCCGTACACGAGGCGCTCGCCCTGCTC
The DNA here is from genome assembly GCF_055557415.1 of Embleya sp. L77. Classification (NCBI taxonomy): domain Bacteria; kingdom Bacillati; phylum Actinomycetota; class Actinomycetes; order Kitasatosporales; family Streptomycetaceae; genus Embleya; species Embleya sp. L77. The sequence continues at coordinate 5,914,744 of NZ_CM145709.1, read as the reverse complement.
GCCGAGGACGGTTTCGTCGAGGTGCTTCCGCGCAGTGGCTATCGGGTCTCCCGGGTCACCCTGCGCTCCGCGCGCGAACTGTTCGACCTGCATCGGGTGCTGGAGCAGGACGCGGCGGCCGCGGTGGCCCGGCGGCCGGCCGAGGTCGTCGCACTGGTGGCCCGCGAGGGCGCATGGGTGCGGGACGCGCAACCGGTCGAGGGCCCGGACGCGTGGCTGGACCGGTACACCCGGCTGCACCTGCTGCTCGGCGAGCTGGCGGGCAATCGGCACCTGCGCCGCGCCCTGGGCGGAACGCTGCACGCCCACCACCGGCTGCTCCGACTGTGCGTGGCCGCCGGCGGGCCGCACCTGCGCTCGCTCGCGGGCGACGACGCGCCGCTGCTGGACGCCCTCGCAGCGGGCGACCCGAACGCGGCCCGGCACGCGGTACACACCCGGCTGACCGGATGCCGCGAGCGGGTGCTGGACACACTCCTGTCCAGTGATGCCCTACTGGACGTGAACATCGCAGGACCCACGCCCGGGCCCTGACCGAACACGGCCGGTGTCGGGCGCGGGCTCGGCTCGCGCCTGGGGCCTTAATGGACTCGGCGGGCGCCGGGGGCGGGCTCAGTCCGCGCCCGGGCCCTGACGAACTCGGCGGGCGCCGCCGGCGGGAGGCGGACTCAGGCCGCGCTCGGGCCCTGAACGGACTCGGCCGGCGCCCCCGTCCGGGCGCGGGCTCAGGCCGCGCCCGGGGCCGGACTCGCCCAGCGCCCGGCGGCGAGACGCGGGCTCGGCTCGCGCCCGAGCCCTGAACGGACTCGGCGGGCGCTGCCGTCAGGGCACGGCCAGTCCGCGCCCGGGCCCGGATTCGGCCGGCGCCGCTGTCGGGACGCCCAGGCCCTGAACCGGCTCGGCCCCCGCCCCCGTCCGGGCGCCGGCTCAGCTCGCGCCCGTGCGGAGCAGTGTGCCCAGGTCCAGGTCGAGCAGGTCGGCCGGCAGTTCGGGGGCGCATTCGGCGCCGACCGTGCGGCCCAGGTGCGCGGCGACCGGCGGCACCAGCGCGCCGAACACGGCCGTGCCCAGCGCCCGGATGCCGTGCTCGACGGCGGCGGCCGCGGCCTCCTGGTCGCCCGCCGCCAGTGCAGCGCTCAGCGGCCCGTGGTCGGGCGTCGGCCAGGTCGGCTCGCCGAGTACGACGGCCAGGCACAGGTGGCGCAGCTGGTGGCGCAGCACGTACTCCTCGATCTCGGCGGCCCGCCCGTTGCCGGCCCGCTCGGCGAGCGCGGCGCCGAAACCGAGCCACCCGAGCGGCACGGACGCGACTCGGGCTCGCGCACGCACTCCGGCACCCATGGCGGGTCCGAGCGTCGACCCGACATCCGGCCCGACATCCGGCCCGAGACCCGACCCGACGCTCGACCCGAGACCCGCCCCGACACTCGACCCGTGCCCCGCCCCGACGCTCGACCCGCGCCCCGGCCCGGACACCCGATCCGCCGTCGAGGCCCCGCCCATCGCCGTGCGCCGCCACGCCCGCGCCGCCTCGTCCAACCCGCGCAGCCCCTCCGCATCGCGCCGTCCGGCCGCCAGTCGGGCCGTCAACGTCTCGATCGTCAGGCGCAGTTCGAGCAATTCCCGGATGTCGCGCAGGGTGACCGGCATGACCAGGTAGCCCGAATGCGGCGCGACCGCGACCAGGCTCTCGTGGGTGAGCAGGTTGAGCGCCTCGCGCACCGGCGTCTTGCCCATGTCCAGAGCGGTCGCCAGATCCCCTTCGCTGAACACCGTCCCGGGCAACATCTCCAGGCGCAGGATGCGGCCGCGGATTGTCTCCCGGGCGAGGGCGGTCCGGCTCTTGGTACGCGCTGTCGAGGTCGGCGTCATGTCCGGATTCTCCTCGGATCCCGGCCGCGATCGGCGTCGGCGACGAGGATCGGCGAAGATCGGCAAGCCGGTGCCGCGACCGGTTCACGGAACCCGGCGACCGGCGTATCGACCCCGACGCGGGCGGACACTCCCATGCCGCATGGGACTAATATCTCAGGCAGCCGGGTCGGCGACATGGATGCGGGGGCGCTCCGCTCCCGGATGGTGCCCACGACGTGGGACCTCTGCCATCGCCACCGCCGACTCCTGCGATGATCCTCGCGACGAGGAAGGTGGTTTCGGATGACCCGCGCGGCCCGCACGCCGACCGGCGCCGATCCGAGGCGCGCCCGTGCGGTGATCGGCCTTTCTCCTCCGACTCGCGACCGGGCCTACCATCGGAAGCGTGTCGAGGGCTCCTCCGACCGCATCCGCGAGCCGCACCCGCACGCCATCCCCTCGGGACGAACGACCTTGGACATCGACATATGACCGCGTCGCAGCACACCCGATCCGCATCCCCCATCACGCTCCTGCGGGAATGGCACGAGCGCACCGACGGCGCCGCCCTGCACGAGGCCCTGTTTCTCGGCCTGAACGTCGACCTGCCCTTTCTGGAGCGCGTCGCGGTCCCGCTCGCCCGTGGCCTCTCCGCCCGCGTCGCGATCTTCGGGGACGCCGCACAGGAGGCGCACCACCCACGCGAGGTACGCGGCGCCGGCCGTGACTACCTCTATGCGCCCACCGTGTGTTCCGGTGGTCTGCGCGCCAAGCTGGTCGTGCTGCTCGGCGAGCACGCGTGCCGAATCGCGGTCGGCGGCGGCACCGCGGCGCTGCCCGGCTGGGCGGGCGACGACCGGCTGTGGACGGTGGTGGAGACCGAGGACGACGCGTCCAACGCGCTGCTGGCCGACGTGGCCGACTGGCTGGACAAGCTGTCCGAACTCGACGGGGTCGCCATGGCCCCGTGGGCCGCCGAGTACCTGCGCGAGATCGCCGTGCTGCTGACCGAGCGGCACATCCTGGCCGACGAGACGCCCGGTCCCGACGCGCGGCTGCTGGACAACCTGGACCGCTCGCTGCTGGACCAGGTGCCGGCCGGCCCGGTGGAGGAACTGCACGTGTACGCGCCGGCCGTGGACCCGGCGGGTGACACGCTGCGCGAGCTGATCGCGCGACTGGCCCCCGCGCGGGTGCTGTTGGGTGTGCACGAGAACTGGTCGGGCCACACCGGCGCGTTGCTGCGCTCCGCGCTCGGCGGTCGTCCCGCCGACGTGCTCGTACTGCCCGAACAGCGGCTGGTACACGGCCGGTTCGCGCAGTGGCGGATCGGCGACCGGTGGTTCGCGCTGACCGGCAACGCCGACCTGACCCGGGCCGGGTTCGCCGGCACCGCGGCGGCCGGCGGCGGTCTCGACCTCGCCGTGCGCACCGCCGGCGGTCCGGTTTTGCCGCTCGGCGACGGCCGGCCCACCTCGCTCGCCGACCTGGACGCGCTGCGCGGCGTCGCGGCCGGCGCCGAACTCGTACTGCTCGGCGCGCGGGCGGACGGTGCGGGGCTGCACGTGGTGCTGGCCGGGGCCGCCCGCGAGCCGGTCACGGTGAGCACCTCCGCCGACGGTTCGCCGGGCTCCTGGCGGGAGTTGGGCATCATCCCGAGCGGCGCGTCGAGCGCCGACTTCCCGCCCGCAGCGGGCCTGGGGCCGGCCGTGCGCGGCAGCGTCGCCCGGGCCGACGGCAGCGTGGTCCACTCCGCCGCGGTCTTCGCGTACAGCCCGGCCGCCGCCGCGCGACCGAGCGACACGCGGCTCGCCGCCCGCCCGGAACCCATGTCCACCCCGCGGCCCGCGGCACCGGCGCCCGTGGTCGCGCCGCGGCCGGTCCAGGCCGCGTCCGCACCGGCGGCCGCACCGACACCGGCGCCGCGCCCGCCGGCACCGACCCTCACCCCCGCCGCGCCGCCTGCGCCGACCCCGACGCCTGCGCCGCTGTACGTGCCGTCCCACGTCGACCCGGAGCCGGTCCCGAGCGCCCCCGCCGAGGACGGCCCGTACGCCGAGGCCATCGAGGAGTTCGCCGCACACGGCTGGGTCGCCGGCATCGAGGACGGGATCTGGCGGATCACCGGCTCGTTCGGCAACCCGGTCCCGATCGCGGCGGTGGCCGCGACCCGGCTGGCGCAGTACGGCGAGCCGGTGCTGATCCAGGCCGGCAACGAGCGCCGCTGGGCCTTCATGGCCTGGCACGCGCCCGACCTGACGCTGCTGAACTGGCCCGCCCGGAACTGGCGCAGCTACCAGATACGTCCCCCGGCCGACCCCGAGTCGCGCTTCCGCGGCGGCGACTTGGCGAGCGTTCCGGGCCGGGTCGGTCCGCTCAACCGGCAGATCGGCGACCCGCCGCCGGCCCTGCTGCGGGTTCTGGACGAGGTCGGCATCGGCTTCGCCGAACTCGTCAAGACCCTGCAGCAGATCGGCGGCTGAGCGGCGGCACGAAGTACGGCGCCGCGCGGCCGGGTTCGGGGCCGGCTCGAATTCGCCGCAACCCGGGCACCGGCCGCGCTCGGGTACCGAGCGAGCGATCGTTAGACTGTCGACACCCAAAAACGGCGACACCCGAAATAGCCACACCCAAGACGATGTGCCCCGGAGCGGCCGGAGCCCGTGTGCGGAATCAGGAGCCGGACCCATGGCGGAGCCACTCGCGGCGGATCTGCGCGCCGACGGCCACACCGACTGGCGCGCGTACGAGCCGCTGCTTTTGCCACCGATCCTGGCCGCCTCGCTCGCCGCGTTCGACGAGCACGGCTATCACGGCACGACGGTGCGCGACATCGCCCGCCGGGTGGGCGTGACGGTGCCGGCGCTGTACTACCACTACCAGAACAAGCAGGCGCTGCTGGTCGAGTTGCTGATCGGCTCGATGAACGCGGCACTCGGTCGCTGCCGAGGCGCCCTCGCCGAGGCCGACGACGCGCCCACCGCGCGATTCGCCGCACTGGTCGAGTGCATCGTGCTGTACATGGCGAACCGCGCGCCGCTGGCCTTCCTGGACAGCGAGATGCGCAGCCTCGAACCCGACAACCGGGCCCGCTACATCGCCATGCGCGACGAACTCGAAGCCCTGATGCACGACGCGGTACGAGACGGCGTGGCCCTGGGCGAGTTCACCACCCCGTACCCGGTGGACGCCGGCCGCGCCGTCATCACGTGCTGCCAGGCAGTGGCCAACTGGTACCGCCCCACGGGCCCCCTGACCCCCCAACAAATCGCCAACCGCTACGTAACCATCTCCCTGGCCACAGTCGGCCACAAACCCACCCACCCCAGCCCGTGAGACAACTCAACACCCAACCCGGCCGGACCAATTCCAGCCCGGCCGGCGCTTGAGGCCACTCAGCCCCGCCGGCACTTGAGGCGAACCCAGCCCACCCAACACCCAACGCCGGCCGAACCAAATCCAGCCCGGCCGGCGCTTGAGGCCACTCAGCCCCGCCGGCACTTGAGGCGAACCCAGCCCACCCAACACCCAACGCCGGCCGAACCAAATCCAGCCCGGCCGGCGCTTGAGGCCACTCAGCCCCGCCGGCACTTGAGGCGAACCCAGCCCACCCAACACCCAACGCCGGCCGAACCAAATCCAGCCCGGCCGGCGCTTGAGGCCACTCAGCCCCGCCGGCGCTTGAGGCGAACCCAGCCCGGCCGGCGTTTGAGGCCAAATAGCCCGGCCGGCGACTGAGGCCCCGTCGGCCGGAGGCCGGGTCCCCAGCCCGGCCGGCGATTGAGGCCAAAAGGCCCAGTGCCCAACGCCTACTTCGGCGCCATCCTGATCGCACCGTCGAGCCGAATCACCTCACCATTGAGCATCTGGTTCTCCACGATGTGCGCGACCAACGCCGCATACTCCGCCGGCCGCCCCAACCGACTCGGATGCGGCACCTGCGCACCGAGCGACGCCCGCGCAGCCTCCGGCAGCGCCCCCAGCAGCGGCGTCTCGAACAACCCGGGCGCGATCGTCATCACCCGCACGGCCAGACCGGCGAGGTCCCGCGCGATCGGCAGCGTCATCGCCGCGATGCCGCCCTTGGACGCGCTGTACGCGGCCTGGCCGATCTGTCCGTCGAAGGCCGCCACCGACGCGGTGTTGACGATCACCCCGCGCTCGCCGTCCACCGGCTCGTGCCCGACCATGCGCTCCGCCGCCAGCCGCAGCACGTTGAACGTGCCGATCAGGTTGACGCTGACCACACGCGCGAACAGGTCCAGCGGGAAGGCGCCCTGCCGCCCCACCGTACGGGCCGCGTTGGCCACGCCCGCGCAGTTGACCGTGATCGCCAACGTGCCGTCCGCGTCCGCCGCGTCCACCGCCGCACGTACCTCGTCCTCCCGCGTGACGTCGCCGGGCACGAACACGGCCCGCTCACCGAGCCGTTCGGCCACCTCCTTGCCCTGTGACGAGGGCAGGTCGAAGAGCACGACCGACGCGCCCTTGTCGACGAGCAGTTCGGCGGTGGCCAGGCCCAGGCCCGAGGCGCCGCCGGTGATCAGGGCGGTGGTGCCTTCGATGCGCATCTATGTGTCTCCGTAACGATCAAAGCGAGGCGGGCAATTCGGAGCGCCGGGCCGGAAACAGGGTGAATCCGTGAATCCGAATCGGCAGAAAACAGGGTGGGCGGGTGCACAACCCTCAGAGGCGTTCGATGATCATCGCGTTGGCCATCCCGCCGCCCTCGCACATCGTCTGGAGGCCGTACCGGCCACCCGTGGACTCCAGCACCCCCAGCAGCGTGCTCAGCAGCCGCCCGCCGGACGCGCCGAGCGGGTGCCCGATCGCGATCGCACCGCCGCGCCGGTTCACCTTCTCCAAGTCGGCGCCCACCTCCGCCGCCCACGCCAACGGCACCGGCGCGAACGCCTCGTTGACCTCGAACGCGTCGATGTCGTCGATGCCCAGGCCGGCCCGTTCGAGCACCTTGCGGGTGGCCGGGATGATCCCGGTGAGCATCAGCAGCGGGTCGTCGCCGGTCACCGCGAACGCGTGGAAGCGGGCACGCGGGGTCAGCCCGAGCGCGGTCGCGCGCTCCTCGCTCATGATCAGCGCGGCGGAGGCGCCGTCGGTCAGCGGCGACGAGTTGCCCGGGGTGATCCGCCAGTCGATCTCCGGGAAGCGGGCACCCATGCCCTCGTCCACGAACGCGGGCTTGAGACCGGCCAAACCCTCCTCGGTCGTGGCGGGCCGCACCGTCTCGTCCACCCGGTGCTCGCCGCCGGCGAGCGTGATCGGCACGATCTCCCGATCGAACGCGCCCTCGGCGGCGGCCTGTGCGGCGAGCCGGTGCGAACGGGCGGAGAACCGGTCGAGCGCCGCCCGGTCCAGGTTCCAGCGGGCCGCGATCAACTCGGCCGAGTAGCCCTGTGGGATCAGTCCCTCGGGGTAGCGCTTGCCGAGCAGTTCGCCGAACGGGTCGCCCCCGCGCGCGGCGAAGCCCATCGGCACCCGGCTCATCGACTCGACGCCGCCCGCGATCACGATGTCGTACGCGCCGGCGATCACGCCCTGCGCGGCGAAGTGCGCGGCCTGCTGACTGGATCCGCACTGCCGGTCCACGGTCGTCGCCGGCACGCTCTCCGGGTATCCGGCGGCAAGCACCGCGTTGCGCGCGATGTTCAGCGACTGGTCGCCGGCCTGGGAGACGCACCCCGCGATCACGTCCTCGACCAGAGCCGGGTCGAGACCGTTGCGTTCGACCAGGGCACGCAGCGTGTGGGCGAGCAGGTCGACCGGATGGGCGCCGGACAGCGCGCCACCGGGCTTGCCCTTGCCGGAGGCGGTCCGCACCGCGTCGACGATGACGGCTGTGGTCATGGGTTTCGTCTCCTCGGATCCGCAAGGTTACTGAACGTTCGCTAAAGACATTCGACCCTCCGGCGCAACCCCTGTCAAGCATCGACCCGAGCACCACCGAACGTTGCCGGTCCCGACACCGGGCCCGGCTTCGATCGCACGCCGAGCACCGCGACGTGGGACCGAGGACAGGCCCTAGGCTGAACTCCGTGACCAGCGCACCCGTACGCGAACCACGCCAGCACCGCAGTCGCGTCACCCGAGTAAAACTCCTGGACACCGCCGTCGAGGTGCTGGCCGAGGTCGGCTGGCTCGGCGGCACCGTGACCGTGGTCGCCGAGCGGGCGAGCGTCTCCCGGGGCGCGGTGCAGCACCACTTCCCCACCCGCGAGGACCTGTTCACCGCCGCGATCGATCACATGGCCGGCGACCTGTTCGCCCGGATACGTCTGGACGGAGCGAGGATCCCGCCCGGCCGCGCACACACCGAGGCGGTGGTCGACGCGCTCGTGTCGATGTTCCGGGGCACGCTCTACCGGGCCGCGCTCAACCTGTGGGTGGCCGCGGTGGAGGACGACATGCTGCGGGCCAGGGTGGTGCCGCTGGATCGGCGACTGTGCGCCGCGATGTACGACATGGCGGTCGATCTGCTCGACGCCGACGTGTCCCGCCCCGGGGTGCCGGCCGCCGTCGAGGGCACCCTGAGCCTGGCCCGTGGGCTGGGCATCAGGGAACTGCTCACCGAGGACGAGGCGTGCCGACGGGCGATCGTCCGACAGTGGGCGGCGCACCTGGACACCGTGCTGACCGGCCGTACCCCGGCGTGACCCGCTCGTTCAGGCTCAGCCGGGCTCAGCCGCGCTCAGCCGGGCCGATCCGGCGTGATCGGGCCCGGGCGGGCCAGGGGCCTCATTTCACGCTTCGATGACCAATCCTTGATCCGCACCCGGCCAAATCCCGGACGGAACGGGATCCACGGGCCGTAACTTCACCGCGTGGACTGGAATCGACGGACCTGCGCCCGGCGCGGACACGAGACGTACGCTCCCGACGAACCGGCGTTGCGCGACCGACTGCACGCGAGCACGCCGGTCGGCGAGGCGTGGCGCTGCCTGCGCTGCGGGGACTACGTGCTCGGCGAGGTCAAGGGCCGCGGCCCGGCCGGCGACGCGCCGACGGTGATGCGCGGGCGGGCCCTGCGCGACGTGCTGATCCTGCGCTTCTTGGCCGTCGAGCGGGCCGCGCGCGGCGTACTGATCCTGCTCGCGGCCTACGCGGTCTGGCGCTTCAGCAATTCGCAGGACTCGGTGCGCAGGTTGTTCGAGGATGACCTGACCGCGTTCCGGCCGGTGGCCGAGCACTTCCATTACGACCTGGACCACTCGCCGATCGTCGACTCGATCCGCAAGACCTTCGACTACAAGCACTCGACGCTGGTCTGGGTCGCCGTCGCGATGGTCGTCTACGCGGTGATCGAGATCGTCGAGGCGGTCGGCCTGTGGCTGCTGAAGCGCTGGGCGGAATACCTCACGGTGGTCGCCACTGCGGCGTTCCTGCCGCTGGAGGGCTACGAGATGCGCGAGCACGTGAGCGCGTTCAAGGTGGCCACGCTCGCCCTGAACATCCTCGCGGTCGTCTACATCATCGTCGCGAAGCGGCTGTTCGGGGTCCGCGGCGGCGCCGAGGCGTTCGAGCGCGAACGGCACAGCGAATCCCTGCTGGAAATCGACGAGGCGATCCACCCCGGGCCGCCGCGGCAGCCGTGGGAGGAGCACGTACACACGCCCAAAACGCCGCACGCCCGCACCCCCTGACCGACCCACGCGGGCCGAACCCACACGGCCCCGGCCCGCGCGGACCCGCCCTGGACTCGACGCACGCGAAGCCGGCCCTGCGGTCCCGAGGCCCATGGATCCCACCCTCACGGACCCGACCCCGGACCCAACCCACGCGGACCCGAGCCCCGGACCCGACCCGCACGGACCGAGCTCGCGGACCGACCCCCGAAGCCCCGGGCGCCGGCCCCTGGTTCGACTCGGCCCCCGCCCCCTCACGGCACCAGCACCCACCGCCCCCGCAGCCCGCCCTTCGCCCGCCGGGCGTATGCCTCGGCCGCGTCCGCGAGCGGGACCGCCCCGGCCACCCGCAGGGTCAGCCCGCCCTTGTCGGCCAGCGCCGCGAGTTCGGCTGCCCGCGCACCGTCCGCACGCACCCAGACGTGGTGCACCCGCGTCCCGCGCAGGGCCGGCGGCGCAGCGCCCGCGTTGAGCGCCACGAACGCCCCGCCCCCGCGCACCGCGTCCAGCGCGTCCGGCCCGAGCATCGCCGCGTCCAGCGCCGCGTCCGCGCCGCCCGGCAGGATCGCCCGGATCCGGTCGGCCAGTTCCGGGCCGCGGGCCACGAACCACTCGGCCCCGACCCCGCGGAGGAAGTCCTCGTCCGCGGCGCCCGCGACCGCCGCCACGCGCACCCCGCGCGCCGCCGCGAGTTCGACCGTGAACCCGCCCACCGCGCCCGCCGCCCCGGTCACGACCAGGGTGTCCCCGGCTGTCAGGTCGAGCAGTTCCAGTCCCTGCCACGCGGTCAGCCCGTTCAACGGGATCGTCGCCGCCGCGACGGCATCCAGGCCGGTCGGCAGCGGCCCGACCGCGTCCGCGTCCAGCACCACGAACTCGGCCTGCGCACCCGTCCGTACATCCAGCCGATCACGCAACCCGAGCACCGCGTCGCCGACCGCGAACCCGGTGACTCCCGCGCCGACGCCTGCCACCTCGCCGGCGACGTCCCAGCCCAGGCCGAACACCTCGCGCGCGGACACCAGGCCGAATCGCACCGGCGCGCCCTCCAACACCATCGAATCCACCGGATTCACCGCCGCCGCCGCGACCCGGATCCGCACCTGCCCCGGCCCCGGTTCGCTGTCGGGCGCGTCCACGACCTCGACCACGGGCGATCCGGCTCGGGCGATCACCGCACGCATGACACCACTCCCACGCTCTGCGTCGGGCCGGTCCGTCCGGCCCCTCGACCGCCAACCTACGAAGAGTTACTCTCCCTTGGTAAGCACGTACCCGAGAGTGCGTATCCCACCCGAAGGAGAGCCATGCCGACCCGTACCGCGGCCGAACGTCGCGCCCAGGCCCGCTCCGCGTTCGACGCGTACATGGCCGAATGCCCGGCCCGGCGGCTCCTGGACGGGATCAGCGACAAATGGGTGAGCCTGCTCGTCAACGCGCTGGCCGACGGCCCGCAGCGCTACAGCGACCTGTCCCGCCGAGTGGCCGGGGTCAGCCAGAAGATGCTCACCCAGACCCTGCGCAACCTCGAACGCGACGGCCTGGTCACCCGCACCGTCACGCCGTCCGTCCCGGTCCGGGTCGACTACGCGCTGACCCCGCTGGGCGAGAGTCTGCTGCCGCTGATGCGGGCCATCAAGTCCTGGGCCGAGCAGCACATCCCCGAGGTGGACCGGGCCCGCGAGCGCTACGACGCGCAGCAGCCGCCGGCGATCGGCTGACCGGCCCGGCCCACGCACCGGGCCGCGGAATCGACCGCCCGTGCAGGTACGTTCGGGCCGCACGACCTCGGGTCACCGAAGGTCCGCCAGAAGATCGCCGACTGTTCATTTTCCGGCCCGCCGAGGGTGTTTCCGGCTCCATATCGTGATCTTGACCGGCGGAACGGACGTCGGCCGAACTTCCGAGGAGCCCAGTCGTGTCGCCTGGCCGTGAGACCCACGAGCGCGAACGGCGGATCGAACTGCTGATGGCGGAGAGCGCGCCGTTGCGCAGGTATGTGAGCGGAATCCTGGGCGCCGACCTGCACACCGTCGAAGACGTGGTCCAGGAAACGTTGTTACGAGCGTGGGAGGCCGCGGACCGGCTGGACTGGGACGGCCGACCGATCCGGATGTGGCTGTTCCGGGTCGCCCGCAACCTGGCCGTGGACGCCCGGCGGCGCAACCGATCACTACCGGTGGGCATCGATCCGAGCGAGTTCACCGGGTTGCCGACGGTGCCCGATCCGGCCGCGACGGTCGTGGATCGCTGCGTGCTCGTGCGGGCGTTGCGCGCACTGGCCGCGCCGCACCGCGAGGCGCTCGCCCAGGTGCACCTGCTCGATCGCAGCGGCGCGGACGTCGCCCGCGCCCTGGGGATACCGCGCGGGACGGTCAAGTCTCGTACCTACCACGGGATCGCGGCCATCCGTCGGGAGCCGGCCGCGATCGAGGAGAGCGGATGACAGGCTCCGAGGACCTCGCCATGCAGGTCGCCGGACACGACCTGACCACCCTGCTCGGCTACGCGGGGATCGTCGTCCTCGTCTTCGCCCTCGCGCACTGGGCCGCCATGCGGCGCGGCGGATGGCGCTTCGTCCGCCGCCGGCTGCGCCGGGAACTGGCGCTCACGGTGGCCGCGTTCGCCGAGCCGGTCACCGCATTCGGCCGGTATCGGCGGCGGCGCCGACTCTTGGTACGGGCGCTGCGCGGGCCGGACACCTGGGCCGACGCCGAGCACGCGCTGCGGCTCGCGGCCGGCATGGCGGCCGGTGCTCGTCCGTACGCGGCGCTGGTGGAGCGCGACGTGGTGGGCGTGTTGGTCACCTGCGGTCCGGACCTGCCCGAGCCCGCCGAGCCGTGGGCGGTCGACGAACTCGACCCCCGGCTGTGGTGGATCGCGCGCACCGACCTGGAAGTGGGCACCGGCCCGGCCCCATTGCTGGTCGCGATCGGTACCCGGGAGGACGCGGTGGTCTTCCTCGACCTGTTGACCGGCCCCCGCGTGCTCGCGGTGTCCGGCGAGCGGCGCGGCGCGCGGGCCACCGTACAGGCCCTGGCGGCGCAGCTCGACGCGCGGCTGCCGGCGGGTGCGGTCACCGTCGCGGACGGCATCCACCCGCGCCATGCCGGGCCGAGCACCGCCGAGGCGTTCGCCCTGGCGACCACCGCCGCGTCGAGCCGCCGCTACCCGCAGGTCGTGGTGTGTGCGGAAACCCCCGATGTGCCCGCCGCCTCACCGGTGTCGGTGCTGACCCTGGGTACGCCACGCGGCCACGCCCGGCTGTTGGCGGTGTCCCCGACCGGCGCCCTGCTCGTCCACGGCACCCCGCTGCGGGTGGACGCCCGTCCGCTGCCGCGCGCGATCGCCGCGACGGTGTGGCAACTGCCGCCGTGGTCCACGGAGGACGCCGCGCACCCGGCCCCGATCGCGGCCGACCCGGACCTGGATCCGGCCCCGGGCGCAGCAACCCCCGCCTCGGCCCCGGCATCGGGTCCGGCATCGGGTTCGACCCCGGGCGCGACCCCGGCCGAGCCGACCCCGCCGGCCCCGCACGACGACTTCGACGAGCCCGCCGACACCGACAAGCCGAGCGGCGTCTCCGTCGACGTGTGACCCCGCTTCCCCCACGCCGGACGGGCCGTTGATCGGCCCGTCCGGCGTTCGGGTCCTCTCCGGCGGATCCCGGTGGGGCCGCGCCGCCGAGATCCGCCGGACCGAACCTCCCGCATCCCATCCCAGGCCGCTCCCCCGGCCGCACCTCCCCGCCCACCCCCAGGAGCACGCCAACGTGAGACTCACCGTCACCACCGTGGACGCCGCGGACGGACTGCGCCGCGACCATCTCGTGGACCTCCCGCCCGGGAGCATCGTGGCGGACCTCGCGACCGCCGTGCGGCGACCGACCACACCCGCCGAGGCCGGCCCCGACGGGCACCCGCCCGAGTTGGGCGCGTTCCTCGACGGCGAGGCGCCGGCCGACGGGCAGGCGCTCTACCTCGGCGACACCGCGCTGGACCCGCACGCTCCGCTGACCGTCTCCGGGATCCGCGAGGCCACCGTCCTCGGCCTGGGTGCACCGCCCGCCGAGCCCGATCGGGTGCGCGCTCCGCGGCATCCCTTCGATCCGCAGACCCTGGTCCAGGTGCACGCGGTCTCCGGCCCCTACACCGGCCGGATCTGGCCGTTGGGCCCGGGCAGCCACGAGATCGGCGCCGACGAGGGTTGCGCGATCCGGCTGCCCGTCGCCGGCGTTCCGGCCCGGGGCCTGTGGGTGACGGTCTGCCCGGACGGCTCGGCGTACTGGCATCGCACCGTCCCCGACGACGGTGCGGTGCACGGCCGCGAGGTCGCGCCGCCGCCCACCGACGCGATCACCGCCGCCGCGGCGCTGCCGCGCAAGCACGAGGAACGGGTCCTGGAGGACGAGCGCGAGGCGGACCTCAAGGTGGAGCGGGAAAGCGCCCGGATCGCCCCGCCCAAGGAGCCGGTGGTCCGCACCCCCGCGCCGCCGGGCACGCCCTGGCCGCGGGAGGCCGACCTGGTCGTCGGCCCGTCCCTGCTGCGGTTGTCCGGGCCCGTCGAGGCGGACGCCGACGTCACGCCCTCCGACGACGGCATCGGGCTCGACTACAACCGGCCGCCCCGGATCGCCCCGCACCTGGACGCGGAGAAGATCCGGCTGCCCTCGCCGCCGCTGGAGCCGAACCGGCTGCCGTTCCCGTTGCTGGTGATGATCGCCCCGCTGGTGATGGGCCTGGCGATGGTCGGGTTCTTCCAGTCGTACTTCTATCTGATCTTCTGCATCATGAGCCCGCTCATGGCGATCGCGAACTGGATCTCCGGCCGCCGCGGCAATCGGCTCAAGCACCAACTCGACGGGGTGCAGTATCGGCGCCGGTTGCGCGTCCTGCACACCGACATCCGCACCGCCGTGCGGCGCGAGCGCATCGTCCGGGGCGAGGTCGGCCCCGACCCGGCCGCGGTCGCGCTGATCGCGACCGGCCCGGGCAGCCGGCTGTGGGAGCGGCGCCGGCGCGACGCCGACCACCTGGTACTGCGGATCGGCACGGTGGATCAGCCGTCGGTCAAGGAGGTCGAGGACCCGGCCCGGGACGAGCATCACCGCACCGCCCGCTGGACGTTGCCGGACACCCCGATCGGCGTCGAGATCGCCGACCACGGCGTGCTCGGGGTGGCCGGCCCCACCGAACCGATCCAGGCGCTGGCCCGCTGGCTGGTGATCCAGTCCGCCGTCCTGCACAGCCCGCGGGACCTGCGCGTGGTGGTGTTGACCGACCCCGATCGGGCCGCCGACTGGGCCTGGGTGCGCTGGTTGCCGCATCTGCGCCCGCAGTCCGGCTCGGCCGCGCCGGTCGTGCTGCTGGGTTCCGACCCGGAGTCCACCGCCAACCGGATCTCCGAACTGGTCGCGCAGATCCAGGGCCGCCGGCGCAGCATGGGCTCGTCGATGGGCCAGGCCATGTTCAGCGGCCCCGACATCCTGGTGATCGCGGACGGCGCCCGGCAGTTGCGCGAGGTGCCCGGCATGGTCCAGGTGCTCACCGACGGCCCGGCGGTTCGGGTGTTCAGCGTCTGCCTGGACGAGCAGGAGCGGCTGCTGCCCGAGGAGTGCGCCGCCGTGGTGCTGGCCACGGGTCGGCATCTGACGGTGCGCCAGACCGGCTTGCCCGACATCGCGGACGTGCGGGCCGATCACGTGGACGCCTCCTGGTGCGAGCAACTGGCCCGATCCCTCGCGCCGTTGCGCGATGTCAGCCCCGAACACGACAGCGGTCTCCCGCAGACCGTCAAGCTGCTCGACCTGGTCGACGCCGAGCCACCGAACGCGGCCGATTTCCAGGCTCGTTGGGCCCGCCGACCGGCCTCGACCACGTTCACCCTGGGGGCGGGCTACGACGGGCCGCTGCGGATCGACCTGGTGCGCGACGGCCCGCACGGCCTGATCGCGGGCACCACCGGCTCGGGCAAGTCCGAGTTGTTGCAGAGCTTCGTGGCGGCGCTCGCGGTGGCCAACCGGCCGGACGAGCTGACCTTCGTCCTGGTCGACTACAAGGGCGGCAGCGCGTTCAGCGAGTGTGCCGAACTCCCGCACACCCTGGGCATGGTCACCGACCTGGACGAGCACCTGGCCACCCGGGCACTGGACTCGCTCGCCGCGGAACTGCGGCGCCGCGAACACCTGTTGGCGGAGGTCGGAGCCAAGGACCACCCCGAGTACCGGGGCAAGCGCACCGCCGACCCCGCGCTGGCACCGCTGCCTCGACTGATCCTGGTGATCGACGAGTTCGCCACCCTGGTCCGCGAGGTGCCCGACTTCGTCGCGGGGCTGATCAACATCGCCCAGCGGGGTCGCTCGCTCGGCATCCACCTGGTGCTGGCCACCCAGCGACCGGCCGGGGTGGTCACCGGCGACATCCGCGCGAACACCAACCTGCGGATCGCCCTGCGGGTGACCGACGCCGGCGAGAGCCAGGACATCATCGACACCGCCGAGGCCGTGCACATCTCTGCCGGCACCCCGGGCCGGGCGCTGATCCGCACCGGACACAACGCGGCCGTGCCGTTCCAGGCCGCGTGGGTGGGCGCCGAGCGACCGATCCCCGGCAACGGCCCCGCGGCTGGCCCGACCCGATCGGTGCGCGCCACCGAACTGACCCTGGCCGGCCTCGGCCGCCCCGCGTCGCTGCCGGCCGTCGACGAGGGTCCGGACACCACGGACGCACCCCATCCGACCGACCTCAACGCGCTGGTCCTGGCCCTGCGCGAGGCCGCCGCGACGCTGCCGGACTACACCCCGCAGCCCAGCCCCTGGTTGCCGGCGCTGGCCGAACGGGTGCTGCTGGACGACCTGCCGGCGGTGGAGCGGGCCGACACCGGCGCGTCCGACACCTGCCCGCCGCCCATCCCCTACGCGCTGGAGGACGTCCCGCAACTCCAGGAGCAGCGGGTGACCACGATGGACCTGGCCACGTTCGGCCACCTGTACGTGATCGGCTCGCCCCGCTCGGGCCGCACCCAGGTGCTGCGCACCCTCGCGGGCGCCGCGGCGGCCACGGCGAGTTGCGCCGACGTGCACCTGTACGGGATCGACGCGGGCGGCGGCGGGTTGGCCGCGTTGGAGGCCCTGCCGCACTGCGGCGCGGTGGTCTCGCGGCACGACATGGAGCGGATGGGGCGGCTGCTGGGCCGCCTGGTGCGCGAGTTGACCGAGCGTCAGGAACGGTGCAGCGTCCACAACGCCGCCGGGCTGGTGGAACTGCGCCGGATGCTCCCGGCGGCCGAGCGCCCCGCGCACATCGTGGTCCTGCTCGACGGCTGGGACGCGCTGGTGGGACTGCTCGACGACCACGACGGCGGCCGGCTCGTGGACGACGTGACGCGACTGCTGCGCGAAGGCGCGGCGGCCGGCATCCACTTCGTGGCGACCTCCGAACGGGCGCTGCTCGGCGGCCGGTTGGCCGCGCACAACGACCACAAGCTGCTGCTGCGCCAGGTGGATCGCACCGACTATCAAATGGTCGGCATGCCGTTGCGCAAGGTGCCGGCGGTGATCCCGCCCGGTCGCGGCTGGCACGTGTTGTCCCAGACCGAGAGCCAGGTCGCGCTGCTGGCGCCCGACCCGAGCGGGCAGGAACAGGCCGAGGCGCTGCGCCGGATCGGCGCGGAGGCGGCCCGCCGCGATGCCGGGCTGCCGCGCGAGCGCATGCCGGTGCGGATCCCGACCCTGCCGCGGGTGGTCGAGTTCGCCACCGCGTACGAGCGGGTGCCGGCCGCGGTCCGTCGTCCGATGTGGGGGCTGCTGGGCATCGGCGGGGACAGTGCGGAGCCGGTCGGCGTGGACTTCGCCGGCAAGCCGGTGTTCTGCGTGATCGGGCCCTCCGGCACCGGGCGCAGCACCACCCTCGCGTCGTTGTCGGTGTCGCTGCTCGCGGGTGGCACCTCGCTGCTCGTACTGACCCCGCGCGAATCGCCGTTGCGCGCGCTGGCGCAACATCCGCAGGTGCGCCTGCTGACCGAGGAGGATCCCGCCGCCGAGGACGTCGAGCGGGCCCTGGAGGAGTTGTCCGGCCCGCGCGTGGTGGTCGTCGACGACGCCGAACTGCTCGGGATGCCCGCCGCCGACCGGGTCCTGCGCGACCTGGCGGTCGCCGGGCGGGACCGCGGTCAGGCGCTGCTGTACGCGGGTTCCTACGACGCCCTCCAGGTGGCGATGGGCAGTTGGCTCAGTGCGGCCCGGCGCGGCAGCCGCAGCGGGATCCTGCTCGCGCCGAAGAACCTCCAGGAGGGCGACATGATCGGCGTCCGGCTCCCGACGAACGTGGTGCGCGTGGCGCCGCCCGTGCCCGGCCGGGGGTGGACCGCGAGTCCGGGGGGCATGCCGATGTCGGTGCAGGTGCCGCTGACGGTGTTGCGGTCGGTCGAGTAGCCGGCGCCACCGAACCGCCCCGCGAGTGACACGAATTCGGGCCGCACCCCCAAGGGGTGCGGCCCGAATCGTGGTGGGCGGGCCCGGGTTCGTACCCAGGCCGCCCGATGGTGCCGGAGGCTCAGTTCTTCTTCAGGTTCTTCGCCATCTCGACGTCCATCTCGTGCATCTGCGTGCGGATCTTGGCGAACATCTCGGAGAAGATCTGGATGCCGTCGATGGCGGCGGTCAGGCTGGTGTCGAACTTCGCGTACGCGTCGCGCATGGCCGGGCTCGACTCCTTGAAGACCATGCCGTTGTCGAGCAGCCCGTTCACGTCGCCGAGCAGGGTCTTGATCATCGGCGTGATCGTCTCGCGAGCCTTGGTGAGCTTGCCGGCGACCTCGTCGATCCGGCCGAAGTCGAGTGCGATATCGGGCATGGGTTCCTCCTGGGGAGATCGGCTCACCGCAGGGGTGGGCGAACCGGGTCGGGAACTGCGGGGGTCGGGTGCAGCGGATCGCGTGATGCGGGGATCACGCGACGCAGGAATCGGGTGATGCGGAGATCACCCGATGCCGGGACGGGGCGGTCGGGGGCTTCGACGGCAGCGGAGGTCGAGCGGGCTCAGTCGCGGCGCGGGATGTGGCCACCACCGCCACCGCCGCCGCCACCGCCCGGGGGAACGGGCTTCTCCGGCGGCTTGGGCGTGACGTCCTTCCATTCGTGCTTGCCGTCGACGCGGGTATACAGGTGCGTCTTCCCCTCGGAGTCGACCACCGTCTGGGTCCCGCCGCCGTCCTTGTTCAGGTGCGTCTCGGTGGTGGTCACGCTGCCGTCGGCCGCGGTGGACACGGTCTTGTAGTTCAGCCGGTCCGAGTCGTAGGTGGTGACCGACGTGTAGGTCTGACCGTTGGAGGTGACCTTGGTCTCCTCCTTGATCACGTTCCCGTTGGCGTCCAGGGTCAGATGGGTCTCGATCCGGCCGCCGTTGGGCGTGGTGATCACCTGGTCGAGCGGCGGCTTGTCGCCGGGGTCCTGGGCCTTGCAGAACTCCGGGAAGGTGCCGTCGGGGCCCGGCGTGGCGCACTCGGACAGGTGCTCCTGCTTGTACTTCCAGGCGCTGACCTTGTTCCGCCACTCCTCCAGGCCCATGGTCGCGCCCATCACCCCCATGCCCTCGGTGATCTGCGCGTCGGCGTTGAAGTAGGCGTCGCCGACCTTGCCGAAGCAGTCGCCGAGCTTCTTGAGCAGGTCCTCGGCACGGGTCATCGGGCCCGCGGACAGCCGGTACAGGCTGCGGAACGCGCCGGTCAGCGTCGGGTCGCCGAACACCGCCTGGGCGTCGGTGTAGCCGCCCTTGCCCAGGGTGGCGAAGTCGCTGGACTTGAGCGTGGGCGAGATCCGCTCGGCCAGGTCGTACAGGTCCTTCTTGGCCTCGCTCAACGTGCTGTAGTCCAGCGCGAAGTCGATCACGTCCGCTCCCGTCGGGCAGCGCGGACCCACCGGCCGGATCCGTCGCCGTGACCACGCCGGGGCGACCCGCGCGGTTCATTGAACCGGGCAGCCGGTCCCGGCGTGGTCCCGGCGAGGTCCGGCGAGCACGGCGAGGAGACGACGGGTCATGGGCAATCGCCCCACCGACTGGAACGCGATCGGCTTGAGCACCGATCCCACCCCAGGCGACCCTGTCCGACTGCGTGCCCTGGTCACCTCGATGGAGAGCCTGGGCCGGGTCGCCCGCGAGATCGACGACGCGTTGAACTCGGTGCTGGACAAGACCGGCACGGGCGCCTTCGTGGGGCAGACCGCCGACGCACTGCGGGACAAGATCAGCGGCCCACTCCGGGAGTTCGTGCAGAGCATCGCCGACGCTTTCGAGAACTCGGCGAAGTCGATGCGCACGTACGCGGACGTGATGGAGGCTCAGCAGCGGGCCGCCGACACCGCGTTGAGCAACGGCCGGGACCTGGCACCGGAGGATCCACAGCGCGCTCATTTCGGGACGACCGCGCGCACCGCGGGCACCACCCAGCGCACCCAGGCCGAGGCCACGGCCAAGGTCGTCAACAGCGCGGCCACCGGGATCAAGCAGCCGGTGACCGACTGCGACCTGTTCTGGGAGGCGTTCAACTGGCTGGCGATCATCCTGATCCTGCCCGCGCTGCTGTTGGGTGGCCCGCTCGCGTTGCTGGCGATCGGGATCAACCTGGTCCTGTTCGTCAAGACCGCGGTGGACGTCGCGAACGGCAGGGCCGGGCTGCTCGACCTGTTCCTGGCCGGACTGGGAATGATCGCGCCGACCACCAAGGGCCTCAACCTGCTGAAGCTGTTCAAGGACGGGGCGAAGTTCGTCTGGGACAAGGGCCTCAAGGCCTTCGCGCAGGGCGCGTGGGGCGCCCTCAAGGGCACCTTCAAAGCGGGCGCGTTCCGCTCGTTCGCGTTCATCCCGGGCTTCAAGGACTTCGCCCGGCTCGCGGGCGGCTGGGTCAAGTCGGGCGCCCTGTGGGTGGGCGCGGCCACGCTCAAGCTGCCGTCCTGGGTCGGCTCCGCGCTCGGCAAGGGCGGCCTCGCGGTGATCAACGGCTTCAAGGCGGTGCCGGCCCTGTTCCGCGGCCTGCCGGGCCTGGTCAAGGGCGCCGCGGGCAGCACCTGGAAGTTCCTCAGGACCGAACTCGGCGGCACCAAGTGGCTGCGGCTGATCCTGCCGGTGGACGCGGCCGAGATCAGCCGGTTCGGCCTCAAGCGCGCACTGCGGATCGGCTTCTACGAGCGCGGCGTGCTGGGCAAATTCCGCTACGCCTCACCGCTGCTGAGCGCGGGTGGGCGCGGTCTGAGCCAGATCCCGACGCCGCCGCCGCTGCACGGGGTGGGCGCACTGCCCGAGATGTCGCTGGACAAGTTGGCGCAGATCCGAGCGGGCGACTGGTCCGGGTTCGGCGCGAACGACCTTCGGCTGAACAGCCTGGACCTGCCGACGAATCTGACCGTCACCTCCCCGGGCGGCCTGCACATCCCCACCTCCTTCGGCGAGGTGATGCAGTTCGCACCGGACGCGGTGCGCCGGATGGACGCGCTCCTGGACATCGGCGCGCGCGATCTGAAGATGGTGCAGATCGGCGACTGGGCCAAGTTGCCGACGCCGACGGGAAGCTCCCGACTGGAACTCGACGCGCTCGACTCGGTCGGCCGGCTCACTCCGACCACCGGCACGACCGGTGCGGTGCACGCGCCGCCCGGCCCGTCCGCGCTCCCGAGCGTCACGCACACCCCGTCCCCGACCTCGCTGTCCGCGCTCGACCTGGTCCAGACCGGGGCCGCACACCGGCCGAACCTGTCGTCCCCGATCGCCGGATCCGTCCCGGGCAGCGGCATCGCACACGTGGGCAACCCGAGCCTGAGCACCCACGGGTTGGCCGCCCCGACCCTGCCCGCGTCCGGCATGACCAACCACGCCCTGCCGGCGCCGAGCCTGCCCGCCTCGGGCCCGACCAACCACGGCCTGACCGGCCCGGGCCTGCCCGGCCACGGCGCGCCCGGCCCGCACGTGGAGGTCGGGCCGACCGGGTTCGGTACGCCGACGAGCCTGTCCGCACCGTCCCCGTCGGCCCTCGCGAGCGGCCCGGCGCCGACGGCGTTGGTCCCGGACCACGCCACGAACGCGCTCAACCTGCTGGATCACGGCCGGCCGGCGCCGCTGCGCCCGGACTCGGCCGCCAACGCGGGCGCGCTTCCCTCCGCGCCGCCGCACGGCCCCGGCGGCGGCGAGTTGCGCCCCGGCACGCCGAGCACGAACCCGGTCGCCGTCGCGCCGTCGCCGACGACGACCGGCGGCGGCCTGGCCGGCCCCGCCAACCGGCTGTCCCCGGCCCAACTGGAACAACTGTGGAAGAGCGACGCGGACCGGATCGGCGCGCTGTTCGGCAAGGCCGACGATCCGCTGCGATCCGGCCGCATCGAGGCCTGGCGCGACCTGGCCTCGGCGCGGACCGAACTGGGCCGAGCCCAGCAGGTGTTGCACGACCTGGAGATCCGCCCCGGCGGGTCCGCCAAGCCATCCCCGTTCGAGCGCGACGCCCGGATCGCGGTGGACCACGCCTCGACCAAGGTGGAGAACGCCCTCACCCGGCTGGATCAACTGGGCATGGACCCGGCCCGGATCGACCGCGACCTGGCCCGGGCACAGGCGGAAAGCCTGGTGGAACGCCCGAGGCTGGTCGGCGGGAGCGGGCACGACGTGGTCGGCGGCGGATCACCGGCGCTGCCGACGACGGCCGTGGCCGGGAGCGTCCCGCCGCCGACCGCGATCACCGCTCTGCATGTCGGCCTCGACTCGGTCGGGCTCGACAATGCGGCGATCCGCACGACGGTGAACGACGGCTACCGGGTCACCGACCCCGCGACCGGCCACTCCATCCGGTACGACAACGGGGGCACCGTCGTCGACGAGGGCCTCGCCCTCCACTCACCCGGTGAGCCCCGGTTCGTCGTCGACCACGGCACCGGTCACCCCTTCCTCACCGACGTGCACGGCAACCCCGTCACCGGCGTCGAGGTCACCGTGGTGCGGGGCGGCTACCGGGTCACCGACCCCGCCGGCGGCCACACCATCCGCTACCGCACCGACGGCGCCATCGCCGATCAGGGCATCGCACTCGGCGGGACGGGCGCACCCCGCTTCGTGGTCCACAGCGACGTCCGGCCTCCGGTCCTGACCAACGCCCACGGCAAACCGATCACCGACCACACCCTCACCACGATCCCCGACGGCTACCGGGTCACCGATCCCGCCGGCGGTGGGTCCGTCCGGTACGGCGGCGACGGCCGCATCGTCGAACGCGGCATCGCCCTCCAGGGCGCCGGCGAAGCCCACTTCGTCGTCCCCGGCGAACACGGCCCCGTCCTGACCGACGTACACGGCAACCCGGTCACCGACGTGGACGTCACCCCGGTCAACGGCGGCGGCTACCGCATCACCGAACCCGGCAGCGGCCAATCCACCCGCTACACCGGCAACGGCGCCATCGCGGAACACGGCATCGCCCTCCAGGGCGCCGGCGAAGCCCACTTCGTCGTCCCCGGCGAACACGGCCCCGTCCTGACCGACGTACACGGCAACCCGGTCACCGACGTGGACGTCACCCCGGTCAACGGCGGCGGCTACCGCATCACCGAACCCGGCAGCGGCCAATCCACCCGCTACACCGGCAACGGCGCCATCGCGGAACACGGCATCGCCCTCCAAGGCGCCGGCGAAGCCCACTTCATCACCCACGGCGACGTGCTCACCGACCTCCACGGCAACCCGGTCATCGGCGTCGACGTCACCGCCGTCAACGGCGGCGGCTACCGGATCACCGAACCCGGCACCGGCCAGACCACCCGCTACCGTGCCGACGGAAGCGCCGCCGAACACGGCATCGCCCTGGGCGGTTCCGGCGAGGGCCACTTCGTGGTGTTCCGCGACGGCCGGCCCCCCGTACCGACCGACGTACACGGCAAGCCGATCACCGACCGGACCCTGACCGAGATCGACAACGGCTACCGGGTGACCGACCCCGCGAACGGCAACTCCGTCCGCTACGCCGGCAACGGCACAGTGCTCGACCGGGGGTTGGCCCTGAACGAACTCGGCGAGCCCCGCTTCATCGTCGGCGGCAACACCGGCCACGTGCTCACCGACGTGCACGGCAACCCCATCGCCGGCGTCGAGATCACCCCGCTCACCGGCGGCGGCTACCGGGTCACCGAACCGGTCGGCGGCCACAGCACCCGCTACACCGCGAACGGCTGGGTCGCCGAACACGGCATCGCACTCGGCGGCCCCGGCGAAGCCCGCTTCGTGGTCGGCGAGGGCGGCGGGCGCGGCGTCACCGACATGCACGGCGCCCCGGTCGGCGACCGCGACCTCACCACGGTCGACAACGGCTTCCGGGTCACCGACCCGGCCACCGGCCACTCGATGCGCTACGACACCACGACCGGCGCCTTCGAACGCGGCACCCTGCTCGGCGGCGCGGGCGAGCCGCACTTCGTCGTGGCCCGTGGCGACACCGACCACATCCTCACCGACATGCACGGCACCCGCGTCGCCGACATCGAGGTCGCCGCGCTCGACGGCGGCGGCTTCCGGGTCACCGAACCGGTGAGCGGCCGGTCCACCCGCTACCTCGCCGACGGCTCGATCGCCGACCACGGCATCGCCGTCGGCGGACCCGGCGAGGCCCGCTTCGTGGTCGGCGACGACACGAACCGGGTCCTCACCGACGTGCACGGCACCCGGGTCGCCGACCGCACCCTCACCACCGTCGACAATGGCTTCCGGGTCACCGACCCGGCCACCGGCCACTCGATGCGCTACGACACCAGGACCGGCACCTTCGAACCCGGCACCGTGCTGGGCGGTACCGGCGGGACCCGGTTCGTGGCGGGCGACACCCTCACCGACATGCACGGCACCCCGCTCCCCCCGGAGCAACGACTCACCCGGCTCACGGACGCAGACGGCACGCACACCGGCTACCGGGTCGAGGTCGTGCACCCGAACACCGTGCGCAACGGCGAGTTCCACGAGTTCGGGGTGAACGGAAACGTCACCCGCGAGGGCTTCAACGTGCTCGACGACGGTCGGCTGACCAAGCATCAGTACATCGTCGACCACACCGGACCGACACCCACCTGGCGCCAGGATTTCCACCCCGGTCGGTCCGCCGACCGGGGATTCACCCCCCACGACTTCCAACACGGCACGGTGGACCTGCACGGCGCCGCCAACGGTCGGATCCAACTCAAGTCGAACACTCCCGGGAAGGCGGTCGTCTTCGAACGCCGACTGCTGCCGAACGGGCACACGCTCGACGCGTTCCGGCGTACCGACCTCAACGGCTTCGGCGCGTTCAGCCAACGCACCAAGTGGGTCGAATGGGGCACGGACGGTGTCCCGCTGGACCGGGGTTCGCGCAGGTTCGACACGTCCGGCTTCGGCTACACGGACGTCAACGAGCGCTTCATCACGGTGCGTGAATTCCGGGACACGCTCCAGAAGTTCGGCGACCGGGCCGGACACACGCTGGGCGTCAAGGGTGCCGACGGCTGGACCTGGCATCGCTACGACGGCGCGAGCGGGGAGCTGGCGAGCGGCCCGCGCACCCCGCACCGCGACGGCGGCTGGAGCGACCGGCACGGCCCGGCGGCCGGCACACACGCCGGGGAGGTGGTCCAGAAGCAGTGGGGTCCGATGCACCGGACCGACCATGCCCGGCACTACCTCGAACACCCGCTGGACGACGCGGGCATCCGCAAGGCGTCCTGGGACGAGCACTCGCCGCAGGGCAAGGAGACCGGCAAGCACGAGGTCAAGGCGGACGGCTCGACGTTCACCACGACCCGCATCTCCGAGCAGCGTCCGCCCCAGTGGGCCCGCAAGTTGCTGAGCAACAACCGGGTCGAACCCACCGGCACCCACGCGTTCCTCGCCTCCGACACCCGCTACCAGGTGTTCACGTGGGAGAAGTCGGTCCCCGGCGCGGACGGGCAGCTGGTCCCGGACAGCAGTGGCGTGCGGTTCGTCGGCGACGACGGCAGCTCCTTCGACATCCTGGCCGACGGCCGTTTCGCCCGCTCGCAGACCAAGTCGGCCGACGGTACGACGCTCAAGGTCGGCGACTCGGTGACGCCGCACCCCTCCTCCCCCGCCGGGGCGACCCCGTGGAGCCGGGGCGACGAGGTCGGCTACCGGCTGGAGACTCCCCACAACGGACCGGGCGAGGCGATCTGGCAGGACCTGCGTCCGGTGGTGGGCGCGGACGGCACCACCCGGTGGGCGGTGGTGCGCGAGGGGTTCCCGAACGGCAACGTCCGCCACTACACGACACCGGAGCCACCCGCTCCCGGGTCCACCGGCCACGCGGCCGACCCGCGCAGCGACTGGGTCGAGTACGACAGTCACGGATACCTGGCCGGCCGCAGGGACACCTGGCAGCTCGAAGGCACCGACCCGGTCACGATCGTCGCGCGCGGCTCCTCGACCGCGCGGACCTGGCGGTGGGAACGCGTCAACGCCGCCGGTGAGGTCCAGGAGTCCGGCAAGCGTGTGCTCTTCCGCGGTGCGGACGACCCCAAGCTGCCGTTCGACGACTCGTTCCGGGACTTCGACGCGGCGAAGAACCTGGTGCGCGAGCGGCGCATGCTCGACAGCGGTCGTTACGTCGACGCGTGCCGGGTCACCGGCGGCGACGCGTGGACGTGGCAGAAATACAACCGGGCCGGTGCGATCGTCCCGAGCGAGGGCGACCGGGTACGCACCTGGTGGAACCCGAAGGCGGACAACGGCGCCGGTGCCTGGCAGGCGACCCCGCTCGACGGCAGGAACCTGCACTTCCGCGACACGACGGTGAACGGTGGCGTGACGTCGGTGATCCACGAGACCCCGCCGCACATCACCGACGCACCGGCACGGGTGCGCGAGTACGGACCGAACGCGGGCGCCTCGCCGGAAACCGCCACCTGGAAGGAGTTCGACCACGGCACCACCGTCCGCACCCGCGAGGTCAAGACCACGCCCGAGGGGCGGAATTACTACCTGGAGACGGACGCGTGGCGCGGCCAGTGGCGGCGCTACAACGAGAACGGCGTCCTGGTGGCCCGGCGCACCGACGGCGGTGCGGTGATCGTCAACGACTCGTTGAACCGGTGGCGGGTGATCGGCAGCGAGTACGACTTCCGCGGCCAGGTGACCGAGGTGCGCGGCTGGGTACGGCGCATCCGCGAGGGTCAGCGCATGCCGTGGTCGGGCAGCCCCCTCGGCATCGACGCGACGCGGTTCCGTTCGGCGCTGGCCGAGCTCCCGGGCATCTCGCCCACCGGTACCGGCACCATCACCCTGGCCGAGGCCGCCTACCAGAGCTATGGGAAGTCGGTGCTGGTCAAGAAGCTCGCGCTGGAGTTCGCCCAGGAGTTCGCGATCGAATTCACCGCGAACATCGTCGTGGCCGACATCAACGCCAAGGCCCAGGGCAAGACCCTGGCGGAGACCGACTGGCAGAAGGCGGCGCTGAACGCGGCGGTGGGCGGCGTGGTCAAGGGCGGCGTGGGCGCCTTCGTGCACGAGAACAGGATGGACGGCTTCCGCAAGCTCGGCGACTTCAAGAGCGGCTACGGCAACATCGACGGCGGCAAGCACTGGAACCGGCGGCCGGGCAACCACGACAAGACGTGGGCCAACGAGTGGGCGGGCAACGAGACCGCGGTGCGCTGGCGCAGCGGCACCTACGACTTCGGCTACAGCGCCGGCGTCGGCATGTTGGCCGGTCTGGTCAACGGCAGCATCAACGCGAGCGTGTTCGGCGTCAAGGACGCCGACGGGGTCACCCACAAGCTCTCCGGCTGGGAGGCGCTGGGGGACGGCGCGATCTCGTCGTTGTCCGGCGTGATCAGCACCGGCAGCGTCTCGCTCGTCCGCATCGGTTTCCTCAATGCCGCCGGCGGCCGGTTCTTCCACCGCCAGGGGGCCACCGAGTTCCTGCTCAACATCGGCTTCAAGATCGGCGAAAAGATGTTCAACGGGTGGCTGTTGCCGCAGGTTCGCGCGGGAATCAACCCGGATTGGTACCGGCACAAGGATGCGTAGCGCACAGATGTCGAGCGTCGACCGTCGCGCGGCCGGCTCCACCGCGCCGGATGTCCGGGTGGCCGGCAAGGGCCGGGGCACGCATCGCCGGATCGCGGACGCGGTCCGCGCCGCCGCCCCCGGTGCGACCGTGCTGATCGCGGCCGGTCACTACACCGAATCGCTGGTGCTGGACCGGCCGGTGACGCTGTGCCCGGAACCGGGCGGCGGCGAGGTGGTGTTGACCGCGAGCGCGGCGGGCCCGGCGATCACCGTCGCCGCGGCGGACTGCGTGGTGCGCGGGCTGGGCCTGCGCGGCGCGGGCACCGATGCGCCGGCGGTCAGCGTGAGCCCGGGCGCTGGTCTGATCCTGGCCGACTGCGCGGTCACCGGCGGCCGAATCGAGGTGCGCGGCGGGCCGGATCGGGACGCGGAGGACGGCGGCGATCCGGATCCGGACGCGCCGCCGACGGCCGGCGGCACCACCTCGGCGCTGCTGCTCACCGGCACCCGCATCGGCGGCGCGCGGCTCGCGGGCCTGCATGTGTCCGGTGACGCGCGGGCCCGGGTCGAGGACGTCGAGGTGGGCGCGATCGAGGGCACCGGGATCGTGGTGTCGGGCAGCGCGCGGGTGGGCATCACGCGGTTGCGTCTGGACGCCACGTCCGGCTCCGGGATCCGGCTGCGCGGGCGGGCGATGTTGCGGCTGACCGATTCGGTGCTGAACGGCTGCGGGCGGGTCGGGCTGCTCCTGGAGGACGCCTCCTCGGCGGTGGCCGGCGAGAGCCGGGTCAGCGCGCCGGGAGCGGCCGGCATCCGGCTCGGCGGCAGCGCCCGGGCCGAGTTGACCGACTGCCGAATCCTGGACGCGGCCGCGGCCGGCATCGTGCTCGACGGCTCCGCGCGGGTGGTCGCGCAGGGCTGCGCGGTGCGCCGCTCGGCGACCAACGGCGTGCTGCTCACCGAGGGCGCGGGCGCCGACCTGACCGACTGTCGCATCCTCGACTCCGGCTACGGCGCGGTCCACGCGGCCGGCACCGCCGTGCTCAAGCTGGCCGACTGCCGGGTGCGGGGCACGCCCGAACACGGCGTGCACACCACGGACACCGCCCGGGCCGAACTGACCGACTGCACGGTCTCGGCCGCGGCGATGACCGGGATCGCGGTCACCGGCCGCTCCTCCGCCGCGCTTTCCGGCTGCCTGGTCGCGGACACCGCGACCGGGATCGGGATCGGTTCGCCGACCGGATCGCGGGTGTCCGGGTGCACGGTGCGCGCGGCCGGGCGGACCGGGATCGAGGTCACCGGCGAGGGCGTCGCCGAGTTGACCGGCAATCGGGTCACCGGTGCGGGGGCCGCGGGCATCGTGTTCGACGCGGGTTCGCGGGCCGAGTTGGCCGGCGGCTCGATCGAGGACTGCACCGGCTCGGGCCTGGTGGTGTGGACCGGCGCCCGGCCGAACGTGCACGGCCTGCGGATCGAACGGCCGGGCAAGAACGGCCTGTACGTGGCCGAGCAGGCCGGCGGCACCTTCACCGGGTGCGACGTGATCGGCGCCGGCTATGCCGCACTGCACGTGGGCGGCGGCGCGGATCCGCTGTTCCGCCGCTGCCGGGTGCGCGAGTGCACCGACGAGTTGAGCACCGAACCGGACGCCGCGCCGGTGTTCGACGACTGCGATCCGGCGCTCGGCGGGATCGCCGCCGCACAGCCCGCGACCGCCGCGGCCGCGGGTGCCGCACCGGGTCCGGTCACCGCGCCCACCCCGGAATTGCCCGACGTGGTCGAGGAGAGCCTGCCCGACCTGCTCGCCGAACTCGGCGAACTGGTCGGCCTGGACGGCGTCAAGCGCGATGTCGCGTCGATGGCCAAGCTGATGCAGACGGTCCGGCTTCGGGTCGAGGCCGGGTTGCCCGCGCCGCCGCTGAGCCGGCACTTGGTCTTCGCGGGCAACCCGGGCACCGGCAAGACCACGGTGGCCCGGCTGTACGGCCGGCTGCTCAAGGCGCTGGGCCTGCTCGGTCACGGACACCTGGTCGAGGTCGACCGCAGCGCGCTGGTCGGCGAGTACGTCGGCCACACCGGGCCCAAGACCGCCGCCGCGTTCAACCGGGCGATCGGCGGTGTGTTGTTCATCGACGAGGCGTACTCGTTGTCGCCGCTCGCGGGCGGCAACGACTTCGGCTCCGAGGCGATCGCCACGCTGGTGAAGCTGATGGAGGATCACCGCGACGACGTCGTGGTGATCGCCGCGGGCTATCCCGACGACATGGACCGCTTCGTGTCCTCCAACCCGGGACTGGCCTCGCGGTTCACCCGGACCCTGCTGTTCGAGGACTACGACGCCGAGCAACTCGTGGCCATCGTCGAGCACCAGGCGGAGCGCCACCGCTACGAACTGACCCCCGCCGCACGCACCGAACTGCTCGCCCTGTTCGGCGGGATGACCCGCGGCGGCGGCTTCGGCAACGGGCGCTCGGCCCGGCAGGCGTTCCAGGAGATGACGGAACGTCAGGCCGGTCGGGTCGCCGAACTCGACAACCCCGACGCGGCACAACTGATCGCCCTGGAGGTCGCGGATCTGCCCGCGTCCCTGGCAGGCGCGACCGCGTGAGCACCCTCCCCCCAACACCTGGAGTCCTCGTGTCCGCCAACAACCGCCCACGCAACGGTGGTTCGCCCGACGACCGGAACGGCTTCGCGGCCACCTTCGCCCGCCGGCCCGGCACCGGCGCCCGCGGCCCGCTGCCCGGCGCGCGGGTCTGGGGCACCATCGGCGGCGCCGCGGCGCTGACCACCGGCGCCATCGTGCTGGTGCCGCTGCTGGCCGCCCCCGGTGCGGCCTCGCAGCCGCGTCGCGACGTCGCGCACGTCGCGGCGAACGCCGCCCTGCCCGGCACGCCCGCCGGTTGGGGTACCCCGGGCAGCGCCGAACCGGCCCCCGTCGAGGGGGTTCCGGTCGGCCCGGACGGCACGCCCGTGCCGCAGGGCCCGCCCGGCGGCGCCCCGGTCGGCTACCCGCCGGCCGGTGGTTCGGGCACCGGGTCGGGTGGTTCGGTGCAGTACAACAACGGTTCCGGCGGCGGCGCGGCGGGTGGCGGGGGCGCGGTCGGCGGTGGCGCCGGCGGGGGCGGCGTGGGCGGCGGCGGTGCAGGCACGCCCGGCGGCGGATCCGTCCCGGGCATCCCGGCATCGAGCGCCGGCGGCGGAACGCCGCCGGGCCGTCCGCCCGTTCCGCCGGCGAGCACGCCCGCCAAGCCGCCGATCGCGCCGGCCCAGGGCCCGCAGATGGTCTACAACGGCTACGCCGGCCTGGGTTGCTCGAACTCGGGCGCCGGCTTCCGGGTGCAGGGCGATTACAGCGACGGCAAGGAGGGTTGGTACAAGGTCGGCAGCGGCGGCCTGGGCACGGCCGGCTGCGGGGACGACTTCTGGGCGATCCCGATGTCCGGCTCCAAGACCAAGGACGACTCCAGCGTCGCGGCCGTGTGGACCTGGAACGCCGGTGCCAAGGCCAAGAGTTGCTCGGTGCAGGTGTATGTCCCCGGCGGCTCGACCTGGCGCGACGCGGCCGGCAAGCCCGCGTTCTACCAGGTGTTGGACACCGACAGCGGTTCCGCTCCGGTCCGGTCCACCTTCACCGTCGACCAGACCGCGCACCGAGGTGCCTGGATCCAGGGTGTGAGTCTGCCGGTCAAGGACGGCAAGGTCGTGCTGCGGATGGTCAACCGGGGCGAGGACTGGGTCGGCACGACCAAGACCTACGCACACCTGGCGGCGGGCCAGGCGCGGGTGCTCTGCTACGACCGCTGAACCGGCGACCGCCTGCGCCGGCCGGGCCGTTCGCGGGCCGGCCGGCCTTCGGCCGCCCGCGCTCCCTGGCATGCGAAAGAGGCCCTTCCGGACCTTCCGGGAGGGCCTCCCGCCGCTCAGCGCGGATACATCTTGACGACCTTGCCGTTCAGGTCGGCCCGCAGATAGCCGCTTCCGTAGTCGTCGCTCACGTAGACCTTCAACGCCGGCACCCGGTCACTCAGCCCCATGTCCAGGATCACGTAGCGGTTCTTGGGCGTGGTGACACCCAGTTCCTTGTCGGCCTTGGCGATCAGGGCCGGAAGCGCGTCCCAGTTGACCTTCGCGAGGTCGATGGTCTTGTCGTCCCGGTCGGTCCCGGAGCCGGCGTCCTTCGTGGTGACGCCGTCGCGGTACGAGAACCGGTCGTACAGGCGGGCGTCGCCGGCTGTGGGTGCCTTCACCGACGCGAACTTGTCGTGCACGCTGAAGTCCTTGACCCTGGTGCCCCCGATCGTCGGGGCCATCGCCTCGATCACGCCGCGGATGGCGGTGGGGGTGAGCAGGTTCTCGGTATCCGTGGCGGGTTTGCTCGTGCGCGTCGCCGACGGCCGGATCGGCGTCTCGTCCACCAGGGGCACCGGCGCGTCCGGTGACCGGGTGGGGCTCGCGCTGTTCGTGGCTGCCTGCTTCTTGCCGGGGCCGGCCGCGTTCGCGTCCCGATCCGAATCCGAGCCGTCGAACTGGGACACCAGGACCACCGCGACCAGGGCGCCGACCAAGGCGGTGCCGAGCGCCGAACCGGTGATGATCCGGATCCGGCGCGCGCGCAGCCGGTCCGGCGAGCCGGGTTCGGCCGGGGTGAACGGCGTGCCGTAGTGCGAGGACGGTGGGGCGGACGGCGGTGGCGGGGTCGAAGACGCGTGCCGGGCGCCGGAGTTCGCTTCGGCGTCGATGCGGTCCGCGCCCGACCAGGCCGGTCCGGTGTCCGCGGGCCCGCCGTCCGCCGGTCCGCCCGCTGCCGCGCGACCGCCGCCGAGGTCGGCCGACTGCCAGGCGAGGGCGTCCGCGACCGGCAGTGCCGACGTGGTGTGTTGCGACGAGGGCCGGCCGGTCGGCTCGCCGGCCGCCGTGGCCAACAGCCGATCCAGGTGCGCCGCGTCCGGGCGGGCCGCGGGGTCGCGGACCAACAACGCGTCCAGGACCGGGGCCAGCGCGCCCGCGCGGGTCGGCGGCGGCACCGTCTCGGTCAGCACCGCGGCGAGCGTGGCCAGGCTGGTCGCCCGGCGCAGCGGATGTTGGCCCTCCACCGCGACGTACAACATCATCCCGAGCGACCACAGGTCGGACGCGGCGTTGTCCTCCTCGCCGCGGATGCGCTCCGGTGCGATGTACTCGGGTGAGCCGATCAGGTCGCCGGTCGCGGTCAGGCTCGTCGACTCGCGCAGCGCGGCGATGCCGAAGTCGGTCAGCACCGGACTGCCGTCGGCGCGCAACAGCACATTGCCCGGCTTGACGTCGCGGTGATGGATTCCGGCCGCGTGCGCCGCGCTCAGCGCGGACAACACCCCCCGGCCGATTGCGGCGGCCTCGGCGGGCCCGATCGGGCCGCTCGTCAGCCGGTCGTGCAGCGAGCCCCCGGGGACCAGTTCCATCACCAGCCACGGGTGCGGAACCTCGGCGGCGTCCACGATGTGATGGATCGTCACCACATTGGGGTGGTTCAGTCGGGCCAACGACCTGGCCTCGCGCAGCACCCGCTCGCGCAACATCCGCGCGGCGGTCGGGTCGTCCTCCAACAGCGCCGGGTCGGGCGGCCGGACCTCCTTGAGCGCCACCTCGCGTTCCAGGGCCAGATCGCGAGCCCGCCAGACCAAGCCCATACCGCCACCACCGAGCCGCTCCAGCAACTCGAAGCGGCCGTCGATCACGCGTCTGCCAGGTATACCCGGGGTCATGCGGCACACCCTACAAATCCGGACTCCCATCCCGGCAATCGGCGGCCGGATCGTGGGCAGATCCCTCGTCGGGAACCGAGTTCGGGCCGAGACTCGTCGCAGCAGGGGAAGCACGGAGCGCTCCCGATCCACGACGCACGGTCCGATCGACCGGACCCGAACCGGCCCACCCCGGCCGGCGGGGCCAGCTGCGACTCGGCCGGGAAGGCGTCACGGATCGTCTTCGCCCGGTCCTGTCGGTCCCAGCCGGAAGGCATCATGGCACTCGATCGCACCGTCACCCCGACCGGCACGTCCCGGGTGCCCGCCCCGACCGGCGGATATCACCGGTGGTTGCTGCTCGTCGTCGTGCTCGCCCAGTTGCCCGTCGTCGTGGGCGCATCGCTGCCGAGCACCGTCCCGGCGCCGTCGGCCGCCGATCTGCGGATCGATCCGGGCGACATCGCCTGGGTCGGTCACGCGCA
Source organism: Embleya sp. L77 (assembly GCF_055557415.1). Taxonomy (NCBI): domain Bacteria; kingdom Bacillati; phylum Actinomycetota; class Actinomycetes; order Kitasatosporales; family Streptomycetaceae; genus Embleya; species Embleya sp. L77. Next base: position 5,881,019 of record NZ_CM145709.1, on the reverse strand, counting down.
CCTGCTCGCACTCGGTGCGTTGTTGCTCCCGGCCGGCCGGCTCGCCGACCTCGTCGGGCCGCGCCGCACGTTCACGGTGGGGCTGATCGGCGTGGCCGGCGCCTCGCTCGTGGTCGGCACCGCCACCGGCCCGGGCCCGCTGTTCGCCGGTCGGGCGCTCCAGGGCGGCTTCGGCGCACTCGTGCTCACCGCCGGCCTGGCGCTGCTCACCACGACCTTCACCGACCGCTCGCAACGCGGCTGGGCACTGGGCCTGTACGCCGGCGTCGCCGCGGCGGGCGGCGGCCTGGGCGTGTTCGTGGCCGGCGCGTCCACGGCGAACGGCTACTGGCGGGCGCTGCCGTGTGCCCAGGCGGTCCTGCTCGTCGCCCTCGCCCTCGGCGTGCTCCGGCTGTTCGCCCGGCATCCCGAGCCGGCCCGCATCCGTATCCCGGGTCTCGACCTGCCCGCCGTGTTCGCCGCGACGACCGGCGTGGGTTGTGTGCTGTACGGCTGCCTGCGGTTCGAGACGCACGGTGGGCGGGACACCACGACATGGCTGTTCCTGGCTGCCGGCGGCATCCTGTCGGCCGTGTTCGCCCGTCGACAGAAGCTCGTGGGCAACCCGCTGAGTCCGCTGCTGCCGCCGCGGATCGTGCTGAACCGCGATCGCGGCGCGGCGTTGCTCGGCCTCGCGGTGTGCGGCATCGCCACCACCGTGACGGTTCGCTTCGTGTCGATCCATCTGCGCAGCGGCGGCCCGGGGTTCACCGACTCCCAGGTGGGGCCCCGGTTGTTGCCGCTGGTGTTGCCGCTGCTGCTCACCGCGCCGCTCGCGGCCGGCCTCCTGCTCCGCCGCTTCGGCGCCAAGACGATCGTGCCGATCGCCCTGGGCCTGTGCTGTGTCGGCTTCGTGCTGTTGTACGCGGTGGACCACAACAGTTCGTATCCGACGGACGTGGTCCCGGCGCTGCTCCTGATCGGATTCGGCGCCGGTCTGGCGTTCGGGCCCTGTGTGAGTGTGGCCGTGGACGGCGTCCGGGCGGTGGGTGCCGGCGCGGGAGCGACGGTCGGCGCGTATGTGCTCGGTGCCGCGATCGGGGTGTCCGTACTGGCCCGGGCCAGGGTGGACGCGTTCCGGTTGAGCGGTAGCCCGGACTGGGACGGGAATCCGATGGTGCCGTCGGCGGCCGGTGTGAGCGCCCGGCTGGTACCGGTGTACGAGTGGACCGGCGTGCTGCTCGCCCTCACCCTGGTGGCGACCGCCGTGCTCTTCTCGCCGCGCTCGCGCACGGTCGGCCCGGCGGAGGACGCCTGAGGTTGGCGCGTGGGGTGGGGCGTAGGGCACGGGCCTGGGGCGTGAGGAGACGTGGGATCCGGAGCCTGACGCTGACGCTCGGGGCCTGACGCCGGCTCCTGGCTCTCGACTTCCGGCTCCCGACACCACGACACCCGGCTCCCGGCTCCCGGCTCCCGGCTCCCGGCTCCATCGAGTGGCGCATCTTCCTCGGCTATCGAAACGCTTGCACCTTCCTGATCGGCCTGTTCGGCTTCGCGCTGGCCTCCGCCGCCGGTGGCGCCGCACCGAACTTCGAGGTTCTGGTCGCCGCCCGCGCGCTCCAGGGCGTCTTCGGCGCCCTGCTCGCGCCCGCCGCGCCGTCCCTGCTCACCACCACGTTCACCGATCCGGCCGAACGCGCCAAGGCGTTCGGCGTGTTCGGCGCCGTGGCCGGTGCGGGTGGTGGCGTCGGATTGCTCCTGGGCGGCCTGCTGACCCAGCATCTCGACTGGCGCTGGTGCCTGTACGTCAACCTGATCCTGGCCGGAGCCGCCATCGTCGGCGGTGTGCTCCTGCTCGGCAGGCACGAACCCGCCGCCGACCGCCCCCGCCTGGACCTCCCCGGCACGCTGGCCGTCTCGTCCGGACTGTTCGCCCTCGTCTACGGCTTCTCCCGTGCGGAGAGCGACGGTTGGAGCGACCCATTCACCTACGGCTGCCTCATCGCCGCCGTCGTGCTGTTGGCCGTGTTCACCCGGATCCAGAGCTCCGTCGCCAATCCGCTGCTGCCGCTTCGGGTCGTCGTCGACCGCGACCGGGGCGCCGCCCTGCTCGGCATGCTGATCTCCGGCGCCGGGATGTTCGGCATGTTCCTCTTCCTGACCTACTACATGCAGCAGACCCTGCACTACAGCCCGGTCCGGACCGGACTGTCGTTCCTGCCCATGGTGTTCGGCATCATGTTCACCGCGACCAGCGCAACCGTCGTGCTGCTGCCCCGATTCGGTCCCAAGCCGATCGTGCCGACCGGAATGGGCCTGGCCGCTCTGGGACTTCTCTACCTGACCCGGCTGGACCTGGACAGCTCGTATGCCGGCGACCTGATGCCCGGCCTGATCGTGTTCGGCGCCGGCGTGGGACTGGTGATCGCGCCGTGCATGAGCGCAGCCACCTTCGGCGTCCGTGCGGAGGATTCCGGGGTGGCCTCCGCCGCGGTCAACACCGTGCAGCAGGTGGGTGGTTCGGTGGGTGTCGCGCTCCTGAGCACGTTGTCCGCCACGGCCGGATCCGACTACCTGAAGCACCGTCAACCCAACCCGGAGACCTTCGCCCACGCCGCACTGGAAAGCTACGCGACCGCCTACCGCTGGTCCGCGGCGTTCTTTGTGGTCGGCCTGGTCGTCACGGCCGTACTCTTCCGCCCCGGCGCCCCGAAGACCGACCCGGACGCTGCCCCCGTCGTGCACATGTGAACCCGCCGGCGGGGTCCGCCGCTACTCGCCCAGGTAGGGGAACGCAAGCCGGAACACCCCGCCCCGCCCGGGTACACCCGGCGAAGCCGCATTCCGCTCGGCGGTCGCTCAGCCCTGCCGCTCCGCCAGCACGTCGAGCAGCCGACCGATGCGATTGCTGATGATCATGTCCACGCCCATGTCCAGCAGCCGGCGCATCACCCGCGGCGAGTCCACCGTCCAGGCGCTCACCCCGTACCCGTCCGCGTGGCAGCGGGCGACCGAGGCCGCGTCGTAGGCGCGCCAGCGCAGGTTGATGTACTCCGGCCGAAGGTCGCGCAGCACCGTCGCATCCGGTACCCGGGCGAACGAGTCGCCGCTGAGCCCGATGTGCGCGTCCGCCGCGTGCTCGCGCACCCGGCCCATCGCGACCGGTCCGCCGACGTACAGGATCTGTTCGTTCACGCCGTGCCGGGCGACCGCCTCGACCGCCGGTTCGGCCAATTCGATCTCGCCGAAGTCGACCATCAACCCGCCCTTGGAGCCCTTGATCAGCTCCAACGCCTCGTCGAAGCTGGGCACCCGATACTTCCCGCGCCGGCCGATCTCCCGGACCTGAGCCAAGGTCAGTTCGCGCACGTGCGCGTTGCGCCACCACAATCGGCGCAGCGTCGCGTCGTGCAACAGCACCAGGTGCCCGTCCCGGGTGATCTCCAGGTCGATCTCGACCAGGTCGGCGCCCCGGTTCAGTGCGCTGGCCAACGACGGCAGAGTGTTCTCCCGAAAGCGCCGGGGGTCGCCTCGGTGGGCCACGGCCAGGGTCACGACAATCCTCTCGATCGGGGACCGGCGGGCACACCGTACACGCCTGCCGGCCGACCCGACCTCATCGCCCGGAGCGGCCGGCCGGCGTGCCGAATCCGTGCAGCAGGGTGTCCACGATCCGGGTCGCGAGCACGTCGGCGTCCTCGCCCCGGTCGTCCTGTGCGGCCTCGTGGATCAGCGCGTAGTAGACGCGCCGGGTCCAGTCCAGGTCGACGTCCGGCCGCAACAACCCGGTCTCGCGCGCCCGCCGGAAGAGCCGATCGCAGCGGTCGAGCACGTCGGTGTGCACGTGCGCCACCTCCGGGTCGTCGGTGCGCAGCGCGTTCATCGCGAAGCCCCACGCGATCTTCACCCGCAGCACGTTCGCGGTCACCTGGTACAGCGCGACCGCGGGCGGCGTGGCTTCCGGGCGAGCCGCGGTCACCGCGTCGTGGAACTGCCGCGTGGCCCAGCCGGTCATCGCCACGATCAATGCCTCACGGGTGGCGAAGCGACGATGCACCGTCGTCCTGGCCACTCCGGCGGCCTCCGCGATCTGCTCCATCGTCGCCGCCGGATTGGCGCTGAGCACCCGCTCCGCCGCCTCCAGGATCGCCCGTACGGTCCGCTCGGCATCCGCTCGCAGCGGTCGCACCCGGTCACTGGCCCCGCCTGCCGTGGAAGTCACCCCCGAACTGTACGACAGAGTCGCCACTCTCTACCTACTTGCAACACTCATGACGCATGTTCTAGATTAACGGCATCAAAAAAGCTCCATGTATGCCGCCCGATGGCCCGAACTCATCACGCAGCATCCAGCTCATTCGCCACCCGGCTCATTCAGCACCGGCTCGTTCAGTACCGACCGTTCAGTACCGACTCAGCCGGCACCCGGCTCGTACAGCCCCCATCCCGCGACAAAGGAGTCCCCATGGACCTGCGCTCCACGACAAGACCGCCCTGGTGACCGGCGCAAGCCGAGGCATCGGCCTGGCGATCGTGTCCACCCTCGTCGACGAGGGTGTGCGCGTCCTGGCCGCCGCCCGCACCATCACGCCGGAACTGCTCGCGACCGGCGCCGGGACCATGTCCGTCGACCTGGCCCGGCCCGACGGGCCGACCCGCCTCGCCGAACGGGCCGCCGCCGAGTTCGGCAGGCTGGACATCCTGGTCAACAACGTCGGCGGCGGGGATGCGGGCGGGAACGACCAGACCGGCGGCTTCCTGAGCTTCACCGACGAGCAGTGGCTGACCTCGTTCGAGCTGAACTTCCTGGCCACCGTGCGTACCACCCGCGCCACGCTGCCCGCACTGATCGACGCGCACGGCGCGATCGTGAACATCTCCTCGCTCGGCGCCCGGGCACCGCACAGCGGACCGGTGCCGTACACCACCGCCAAGGCCGCGCTGACCGCGTTCGGCAAGGCCCTCGCCGAGGAGTTCGGCCCGCAGGGTGTCCGGGTCAACACGGTCTCCCCCGGCGCGGTGCGTACCGCGATGTGGGAGGCGCCGGATGGCTACGGCGCGCAACTGGCCGCGTCCATGGGCCTGTCCCACGAGCAGTTGCTCGCCGCCCTCCCCGGCGCGGCCGGCATGGTCACCGGTCGCTTCGTCGAACCCGCCGAGGTGGCGAGCACCGTCGCCTACCTGGTCTCCCCGCTCGCCGGCAGCGTGACCGGCACCGACCACCTCGTGGACGGCGGCGCGCTCAAGGCCGCCTGAGTCGCGGGCCCTTCTCGGGAAGGCCGAGGGTGCGACGGGGCCTACCCCCGAGGAGGGCCCCGTCGCATCCGACATCGCCGCCGGCGCGCCGGGTCCGTCCGTCCTCGGGCCGTCCGTCCTCAACCCACCCGTGGCCGCACACCCAGCGCCGGCAACACCGTCTCGCCGACCCGGTAGGCCTCCTCCAGCAGCGGATTGCCGGACAGGATGAACGTGTCCACGCCCATCGCCTCGAACTCCTGGAGCCGCTCGATCACCTGCGCCGTACTGCCCACCACGGCCGTGCCCGGCCCGGGCCGGAACAGCCCCATCCCCGGCCACAGGTTCGGGTACACCTCCAACTCCCGTGCACGCGCCGGGACCCGTCCTCCGTGCTGACGGAACTGCCGTTCCCAGCCCACCCCGTCCGCGTCCGCCGCCTGGCCCAGCTGCCGGGCGTAGGTGGCGTGGCTGGTCACCTCCAGCAGCCGATCGGCCGCCGCCCACGCCTCGTTCTCGCTCTCCCGAACGATCAGGTGCAACCGCAGGCCGACCCGCAGGGCCCGCCCGTGCGCGGCGGCACGCTCGCGTACCCGCTCCAGCTTCTCCTTGAGCAGGTGCGGCGGTTCACCCCAGGTCAGGTAGACGTCGACATGCTCGGCGGCCATCTCGATGCCGGCCGGCGACGAACCGCCGAACCACATCGGCACGTGCCCACCGTCCCGGTGCAACTCGCGCAGACCCGCGCCGGCCTGCCGCAGGTCGTAGAACCTGCCCTTGTGGTCGAAGACCTCACCCGCGGTGAGCCGCTTGACGATCGACCAGTATTCGGCGCTCAGTTCGTAGCGCTCGTCGTGGTCCAGATGCAGGCCGTACTCGCGCAGGCTCTCGGTCGAACCGTTGACCACGTTGAAGCGCAACCGACCCGCACCGAACAACGCCTCGAAGCTCAGCGCCATCTTCGCCAGCAGCGTCGGCGCGATCAGCCCCGGATGCACCGCGAGCAGCGGCCGGAACGTCGGCGCGGCGGCGGCCACCACGCCGGCCAGCGTCCACACGTCGTACAGGTCGGTCGCCAGCAGCGCGCCGCTGAAGCCCAACCGGTCCACCGCACCGGCGAGTTGCCGCAGGTAGTCCGCATCGACCGCACGCCGTCCGGCGGGCTCCCACGGGTAGGGACCCTCGCGCGGAATCACGTACCACAGCACCTCGGTGCTCATCGCGCACCGCCGTCCGCCGGCGCGAGCACCGCGGCCACCAGCGGCGTCAACGCGTCCGACCGCGCGTCGGCCACGGTGATCGGCCGGTCGATGAACCCGTTGGCGGCGAAGATGTCCGCCGCCTCCTGCTGCTCGGCGATGAACGACGCGGGTACCGGCTCCAGCCGCCACGGCAGCGCGGCCAGCGCCTCGGCCCAGTCCGCCTGCGTCCCCGGCAACTCGGCCGCGTGCAGGGCGGCCGCCTCGTCGAGATGCGTGGCCGCCCATTCGTCGGCCCGGCGCAGCGCGGCCACCACGATCGAAACCAGGTCGGGCCGTTCCTCGACGAACGCACGGCTCGCGAAGAACACCGAGCGGTCGGTGATCACTTCGCCGACCCGGTGCAGCACCCGCAGCCCGGGCTCGCGCCGCGCGGCGACCAACTCCGGGCCCTGCGCGACCCAGCCGGCGATCTCGCCGGAGCGCAGCCGCGCGGCCTGGTCCCGGCCCGCCTCCGGTCGCACCGCGGTGATGTCGTCCCGGTAGGACAGTCCGACGTCGTTCAACGCCTTGGCCACGAAGTGGGTCTGCCAGGAGCCGATGCTCAGCACGACCGTGCCGTCCTTGAGATCCACCGGCGCGCGCACCGGCCCCTCGTCGGCGACCAACAGCGCGCCGTGCTCGGGCCGCGGCGCGGACACCGCGACGTAGACGAGATCGTGGCCCTGCGCCTGACCGACGATCGGCGGCGTCGAACCGGTCCCGCCGAAGTCGATCGTGCCGTCGCCGAGCAGTTCGCCGACCCGGGTGCCCTCCACGGGCACCCAGGTCACGGTCTCGCCCAGCGGCTCCAGGGCGCGTTCGAGAATCCCCAGGCGCGCGAGCAGGTACAGCGACGGGTTGCTGCCGTGGACACCGATGGTGACGGTCATTCAGATCACTCCGGTCGAAGACGGGGAGGAGGAGAGGGACAGGGAGGAGGAGGGAGACGTGGACGGGGACGGGGATGGGGACGGGTGTGACGGGGAGGGTGCCGAGGGCGCAGGCAAAGGCGAAGGCGGGGACGAACGGCCGTCGGAGGAAGCGGGGACGGCGGCGGCTGCGGCGGCCTCCGTGGTGTGCACCCCCAGATCGGCGAGCAGTCGGCGCCGCAGCGCCGCGAAGGCCGGATCGGTGGGGTCGCGGGGCCGGTCGACGGCGACCACCTCGTCGGTGACGAGGTTTCCGTCGCGCAACACCGCGACCCGATCGGCCAGTCGGATCGCCTCCTCGACGTCGTGCGTGACAAGGAGCACGGCGGGCCGGTGCACCCGGCACAACTCGCCCACCAGGTCCTGCATACGCATCCGGGTGAGCGCATCCAGCGCCGCGAACGGCTCGTCCAGCAGCAGTAGTTCCGGCTCGCGCACCAGCGCGCGGGCGAGCGCGACGCGCTGTGCCTCACCGCCGGACAGGGTCGCCGGCCACGCCTGGGCGTGCCGCTCCAGGCCGACCTCGGTCAGCGCACGCAGCCCGATCTCCCGGGTGGCCCGGCCGCGGGGCAGTCCGACCACGACATTGCCCAACACCCGCTTGGAGGGCACCAGGCGCGGCTCCTGGAAGACGATGGTGCGGGCCTCGGGGACCAGGACCGTACCGCCGTCGCTGCGATCGAGCGCGCCGAGGATGCGCAGCAGGGTGGTCTTGCCGGTGCCGCTCGCGCCGAGCAGCGCGACGAACTCGCCGCGGGCGATGTCCAGGTCGACGCCGTCCAGGACGGCGCGGGTGCCGAACACCCGGCGCAGCCCCTCGATGTGTACCGCGGTCTCGACGCTCATCGGCCCGCTCCGTGTCCCTGGCCGCGCCACGGCATCAGCACCCGTTCGAGGACGCGTACGATCACGTCCGCGAGCAGGCCCAGGATCGCGTAGACCAGGATGCAGACGGTGAGGATGTCGGTCCGCGAGAAGCTCTGCGCCTGGCTCATCAGATAGCCGATCCCGGCCGTGGAGTTGATCTCCTCGGCCGCGATCAGCGCGATCACGCTCAGCGTCATGGACAGACGCAGTCCGGACAGCAGTGCGGGCAACGCCCCCGGCAGGACCACCTCGCGCACCAGCGCGATCCGGCCGACGCCGAAGCTGCGCATCGCCTCGACCAGCTTGCGGTCCACGTTGCGCACGCCGCCGGAGGCGGAGACGTACATCGGGAACGCGGTGGCCACCGCGATCAGGATCACCCGGGCGGATTCGCCGATGCCGAACCACACCATGAACAGCGGGACCAGCGCGAGGAAGGGCACCGTGCGAAGCAACTGCACCGAGGAGTCCAGGAGTTCCTCGCCGAGCCGGGAGAAGCCGGTGAGTACGCCCAGGGCCAACCCGATGGTCAGCCCGAAGACCAGACCCAGGCCCGCACGGCCCAGCGAGACCCGGAGCGCGTCCGGGAGTTGGCCGTTGTCCCACATCTCGCGCGCGGCCCGGACGACGTCGGCGGGCGAGCCGAGCAGGTCGGGGCTGAGCGCGCCGCTGTGCGAGGCCCAGGCCCAGCCGCCGATCAGCACGAGCGGGCCGATCGCACGAAGTGCCGGGCTGAGGAAGCGTGGCCGAGGACGCGGCAGCCGTGGGCGCGGGGTGACCAGGCCGGGATACGCGCGTTCCCGGGGTTCGGCCTCGACCAGGGTGGGCGCGGTCATCCGGTCGCCCCCGCCAGGGTGGCCACGTCCAGCAGGTGCGGCTTGACGTCGACCAGGCTCGGGGTGACCTTCTGGTCCAGGAAGAACTTGGCGACCTTGCCGAAGCGGTCCACGTCGGCGGGTCGGATCGGCTCCACCGTCGCGCCCTGCTTGGTGAACTCGACCTGGATCCGCTTGGGTTCGGCGCCGTACGCGGTGGGGCCGGTGTCGGTGAAGACGTTGATGTAGGCGGTCGGGTCGGCGATCTCCTTGATGCCGGCCTCGTGCAGGTAGGCGTAGAACGCCTTGATCACCTCGGGGTGCTTGTCCGCGAACGCGTTGCGCACCGCCCAGACCGAGTAGTTGTCCGAGCCGAGCGCGCGGCCGTCGGCCAGGAAGCGCGCGTTGCCCGAGGCCAGGGCGGGCACCGAGTAGGTGGCCCAGGTGGCCCACGCGTCGACCTGACCGGCGGCGAACACCGGTGCGGTCTGGTCGGCCCGCAGGTAGACCCGCTCCACCTTGTCGGCCGGGATGCCCGCCTGTTCGAGCGCGGCCAGGAGCAGGTATTCGCTGGTGCCGCCCTGCGAGCAGGCCACCTTCTTGCCGATCAGGTCGCGGATCGAGTGGATCTTCGAGTCGCTCTTCACCAGGATGCCCTCGCCCGCCAGGTCGGGGGCGGTGGCGCCGAACAGCTTGAAGCTCGGCTTCTGCCCGAGGGCGGCCACGGCGGAGGTGATCGAGCCGAGCGCGACGTCGAGTTGGCCCGCGTTGATGGCCTGCGCGGCCGGCGCGAACGGGCCCGCGCTGCCGGTCCAGGAGACCTTGGCGCCGACCTTGGCCAATGCCGCGTCCAGCGAGCCGTCCTTCTTGCCGAGCGCGAGCACCCCGTTGTTGCCGGGGTCGGGAATCCGCAACGTGACACCGCCCTTGGCGTCGCCGGCCGTCGACGCCTCGGCGTCCTTGGACGAGGAGCCGCAGCCGGTCAACGCGATCAGCGTCGCGGTCGCGACTGCGACGGCGGACAGCAGACGGGTGCGACGAGGGGGCCGGCTACTCATGGGATGCCTCCAGCGTGGATATGCGGGACGGTTCGGGGTCGAACGACGGTGCGGATGTGGGTGCGGGTGCGGATGTGACCGTGGGCGTGGATGTGGGTGTGTGGCCGAGCGGCCGGGTTGATTCGGGGGTGGGGCGCGGCGGTTGGGCCGGGGTGTCGGCCTCGGGGCGGCGTGCGCCGGCCTGCGCGCGGCGTGCGTCGGCGAGTTCGCGGGCCAGCCGCAGCGGCTCGGGGGCCGCCCACGCGTGCACATCCACGGGTGCGGCCAGGAAGCCCTGTCCGTACAGGAATCGTTCCTGCCGGGCGAGCAGGTCCAGTCGCTCCGCGGACAGGTCGATCCGCAGTGTGTCCGGGCCGAGTTCGCGGTACGCGCCGGCCACCCCGAAGGCGCCCGCACCGGTCTCGGCACCCAGGATCCGGGCCACCTCGGCGGGATGCCCGGGCGCCCAGTCCGCCGCCTCGACCAGCACCGCGAGGAACCGGGTGACCAACTCCGGGTGGTGGTCCAGCAGATCCTGGTGCACCGTGATCGGCCGCGGCGTCCCGTTGTTGATCCGGGCCCCGGGGTCGTCCGCCGCATCCAGGTCGACGGCCACCACCGCGCCGTGCCGTACGGCCGCCTCGACCGCGAGCGCGCCCTTGACGTACACGGCGTCCACCTCGCCACGGTCGAGCGCGGCCAACTCGGCCTCCCACTGCCCGATTCCGCGCGCCGCGGGCACCTCGACCGGGCGCGCGTCGGCCAGGCCGGCACCGGCCAGCGAGAGCGCCCCGGCGAAGCCGTGCAGCGCCATCGCCCGCCAGAAGTCGATCGCGATGTCATGTCGGGGAATCGCCAACCGCAACCCGCGCAACTGCTCGGGTGCGGTGATGCCGCTCTCCGCCCGGACCAGGATCGCCTGGCTCTCCTCGATCCAGGTCAGTCCGACCAGCCGGGTCGCCTCGCCGCGCGAACGCGCCCACAAGGCGGGCACGTTGCCGCCCTCGCGGAAGAGTCCGGGCAGCGCATGCGTGTAGTGGTGATCGGCGGCCACGTCGGCCGGGACGTCCTGGAGCGAGCGCACGGTGATCCCCTCGGCCGCGAACTCGGCGTCCAGCAGGCCCAGATCGGCCGCGATGCCGGTTGCGGTGGGGACGGGACAGCGGGTGAACCACAGTTCGTCGGGGCGGGCGCCGGTTACGGCGGTCATGGCGATACTTCCGTTCGCGTTCGTAGCGGCGGCGGGGGTCCGCGCGGCCCGGCCGGTGCGATTCCGGTCATGGCACCGGGCACGCACGGCACTGGGCACGGCGCGGATCGACCCGGGACCGAATCGGTCCGGGCAGGGGTCGACGGATGATGCGTGGTGTGATGCGCGGTGGGAGACCTACGCTTCGCGGGCGCCGCGACGACCGGGGGTGTGCGCGAGCGCCGAAGGTGACCGGGTCGATCGGGTCGATCGGACCGATCTGGCCGATCCGGCCGACCGGATCGACCGACTGGTCCGGTCGATCGAGTCGACCGGACTGGTCGGTCGGGCGCGGGCCTACGGAGGTTCGGTGCGGCGGTGGGTCAGCGACAGCCGGCGCTGGCGACGCGCGCGAGGTCGATGTGCCGGCGGCTGGTGAGCAGCGCGCGGGCGGTGGAGAGCGGCGCGGTGTACAACGCGTCTGCGGACACCGGGGCCTCCCTCTCGTTTTCGTCGATCACCGGTTCGGGTCGATCACCGGCGCTTGTCCATGACCGGCGTAAGTGCATCACCGGCGCATGTCCATAACCGGTGTACGTGCATCACCGGTGCACCGAATGGTGCTTCGGGTGGATCCTGGCACGCTCCGCGCCGCACGATCAAACTTTCCCACGATGTGGGATACCCGAATGCGCTCCGATGCGGACCGTGGCAGACAGTCGTCCTCGGGCTTGCCGTATGGTGAAAACTTCCGGTCGAACGGCGAGTCGGGGGATGCCATGGGCACGGTGGACACGAACGCGCCGCGCGCGGCCTCCGCACCGTCCGGGGCGCAGGCCGTACAGCGGGCCCTGGGCATCCTGCACTGCTTCCGGGCGACCGGCGCCGACCTGAGCGCGTCCGACATCGCCCGCCGGATGGACCTGTCGGTGTCCACCGCCCACCGTCTGGCCCGCACCCTGGTCGGTGCGGGCTTCCTCGATCAGGACGACCGCACCAGCCGCTACCGACTGGGCCCGGTGGTCGCCGAACTGGGCCTGCTGGCCTACCACCAGCGCGGACTGCACCACGCGGCACCCGAGTTGGAGCAGTTGTCCCGACGCACCTCGGCGACCTCCGACCTGGCGATCCGCAGCGGCCGGCACGCGCTGGTCCTGGTCGGCAGCTCGGTGCAGCCCGGCACCGGCCTCGGACTGCGCCGCCCGCTGCACTCGACCGCACTGGGCAAGGTGCTGCTGGCCTGGGCGGATCCGGCGGACGGCGGCCTGGAGCCGCTGCTGCCGCTGGCCCCGCAGACCGAGCGCACCATCGTGGACCCGGTCGCGCTCCAGGCCCAGTTGGATGCGGCCCGGGCGATCGGCTACGCGCTCAACGACGGCGAGTCGGTCCCGGGAGTACGCACCCTGGCGGTGCCGATCCTGAACCGGGCCGGCCACGCACACGCCGCGCTGGCCGTGCGGTCCACGCCCGCCGTGATGACCGACGAACGCATCCCGTGGTTCCGCGACCGGGCCCAGGCGTGCGCCGACGCCTTGGAAGTACTGCTGCTGCCGCCCCATCGCCGTCGACTGCGCGAGTCGGGGCTGCCGGCGGAATAGGTCCGGCACGACACGGGTCCGCACGACGCCTTGGGTCGGAGGTCGTGAACGGGCCTTCCCTGCCGGCTTCGGTGGGAGGTCGTGCATGGGCCCGGCCCACGACTTCGGTCGGGGGTCGCGAAACGGGGCCGCCCCACCGACTTCGGTGGGAAGTCGTGAACGGGCCCGGCCCACGACTTCGGTCGGGAGTCGTGAACGGGCCCGGCCCACGACTTCGGTCGGGAGTCGTGAAACGGAGCCCGCCCCATCGGCTTCGATCGGAGCGTGGGCCGCCCCACCGGCTTCGAGAAGAGGGTCGCGAAACGGGGTCCGCCCCACGGCTTCCGTCGGAAGTCGTGGGGCGGACCCGAGTTCGAGCGTCGGTCAGGCGGCGGCGACCAGTGCGTCGCGGCCGAGCGCGCGGGTGCGGGTGGCAGCGGTGACGGTCGCAGTGGCTGCCCACTCCGTCTTGGTCCTGGGGCCGGCGAACACCGCGAGCCGCAGGAAGGCGAACCGGGCAAGTCCGGCGATGCCCGAGGCGGTCAGGTAGGTGCCCTGCTCGACCATGATGCTCGGCGCGGTCTGCACCGCGTGCAGGCCGAGCACCGCCGCCGTGGTGAACAGGTAGGCGACCGCCGCCGAACCGCCCGCCTGGAAGTGCGCCTTGAGGTCGGCGCGGCCCGCCCGGAAGGCGAACCGGCTGTGCAGCTCGGTGGCCAGGATGGTGCCGGCCACGGTGATCACCGCGTTGGCGACGGCGATCGGCAGGTGCCCGGAGAGCGCGACGAGCGCGGCGCTGGAGGCCAGCCCCGTGCCGCCACCGAAGACCACGAAGCGAGCGAAGGAGGCGACCGTACCGGGCGTCGACGGCTGAGTGGTGTCCTGCTCTGCGACCCGGCTGCGGTTGTTCACGTGACTCTCCTTGACCCCCTGCGAGCCCTGTCGGCCCGTCTGCTTCAAACCTAGGGATCGCGCAACGCATTCCCCATGGGGCCCACTTCCCTCTCTCGGTGGGGCTGGCCCCACCCCTCACACGGCGGCCCTCCTCCGGGTGGTGCGGACACAACCGTGGCCGGCACCGAACGAAGACTGCCGACAATATGGTCGAAATCCCTCCAAAAAATACCGCGATTTCCGTCGATCACGACCTTCACGCGGCCCTTCCGATTCCGACCGGGCGTCGATGTCTGCCTCGTCACATCGCACCGTGTGTGCCAAGTCACTCACACGCGGCGACGCTCGACCGCCCGCGCACGGGGGCTGCCACCGGACCCGACCCCGGTCGCCGAGTCGAGGCCGAGGTCGCCGGAGCACGTCGATCCACATGGATGAGACAAGCCGGTAGCATTAGTTTTGTGAGCACACGAATCGCGGACCTCGGCACCGGCGGCGCACCCCTGCTCGGCGAGCCGCTTCCGGTGGAGCTGGCCAACACCCGCTACGCGGTACGGGGTGTACCGCACGAGGGCCTGGCCGAGCCGGAGCACCTGGCCGCCTGGCTGCGCGACGTCTCCCCGCGCCTGGCCGGCCCGCCCTCCGACGCCGCGCTGCTCGCGGTGGACGCGGCGGACCTGGCGGCGGCGCTCGACCTGCGCGAGTGCATCGCCGCGCTGCTGCGGGCCGCGATGACGGACACCGCGCCGGCCGCCGACGTGCCGACCCGGCTCAACGCGTACACCCGCGCGGCCCCGCACTGGCGCGAGCTGACCTGGCCGGCGGCGAGCACGCGTACCGAGGCCGGGCCGATCGCCGCGGTGCTGGCCGAGTTGGCGGACGCCACGATCGATCTGGTCACCGGTCCCGACCGGGCCGAACTGAGGCCCTGTCACGGTCCGGGGTGCGTACTGCACTTCGTCAAGAACAACCCGCGCCGCGAGTGGTGCTCCGCGGGCTGCGGCAACCGCGCCCGGGTGGCCCGGCACTACCAACGCACGAAGAACGCACCCGGGGCGTAGGCGGCGCCCTTCCCCCGAGCCGCAGTGGCCCTTGGCCTCGGCCTCGGCCTTGGCCTTGGCCTTGGGCCTTGGCCTTGGCCTTGGGCCTTGGCCTTGGCCTTGGCCTTGGCCTTGGCCTTGGACCTTGGCTTGACAGAGGCGCTCGCACGGCTCCGCCGAGGTGGCGGGAGCGGCGAAGGCACGCCGCGCCGCCGAGGCGGCACGCGGGCGCACCGTGGGGCGGCGACGGAATAGCTGCCGCCGGAATGTTACCCATCGGTTAACCCCAGGGTCTCCCGCAGTCAGCTGACGGACCGTCAGGATGGACGGCGTCCGTGCTCGATTCGCCCGCTCCGGTCGGTTCGGCCGGCTCGGCCGCCGACTCGTCCTGGAGGTCCGCCCGCATGTCTCCCCTCTCCCGTCGTGGCTTTCTCGGGGCCGCCGCCGCATCCGGCGCCGGGCTCGCCGTCGCCTCGGGTGTCTCGCCCGCCGTCGCGGAAGCCGTCGCCGCCACCGCCGGGACACCCGGCACCCTGGACGACGTCGAGCACGTGGTGATCCTGATGCAGGAGAACCGGTCGTTCGACCACTATTTCGGCACGCTGCGCGGCGTACGCGGCTACGGCGACCGCTCGCTGGTCCGCTTCCCCGGCGGTGGCGACGTCCTGCACCAGCGGCTGCTCGGGTCGGCCGGCGGCACCACACTGCTGCCCTGGCACCTGGACACCACGACCAGCAACGCCCAGCAGGTACCCGGCCTGGACCACTCCTGGGGCGGCGGCCACAGCGCGTGGGCGAACGGGCAGTACAACAACTGGATTCCGGCCAAGTCGTGGCTGACCATGGGCCACTACCAACGCAACGACATCCCGTACCAGTTCGCCCTCGCCGACGCGTTCACCGTGTGCGACCAGTACTTCTCGTCCGCGATGGCCTCCACCAACCCGAACCGCCTCTACCTGTGGACCGGCACCGTGGATCCGGCGGGCCGCGCCGGCGGGCCGGTCGTGGACAACAGCGAACCGGGCTTCCGCTGGACCACCTACCCGGAGCGGCTCCAGGCCGCGGGCATCTCCTGGCGGGTCTACCAGCAGGAGGACAACTACGACGACAACGCACTCGCCTGGTTCGACGCCTTCCGCACCGCGCCGCAGAGTTCACCGCTGTACGTGAACGGCATGGCGCGGCGCGGCCCGAAGGCGTTCGCCGACGACGTCGCGGCCGGTTCGCTGCCGGCGGTGAGCTGGATCGTGGCGCCCACCGAGGAATCCGAACACCCGAACTACCCGCCGGCCAAGGGCGCGCACTTCACCGCGACCTACGTACTCGACGCCCTCGCCGCGCACCCCGAGGTGTGGGCCAAGACGGTGGTCCTGCTCAACTACGACGAGAACGACGGCTTCTACGACCACGTCGTGCCGCCCACCGCGCCGCCCGGCACGCCCGACGAGTACATCTCCGGCGCGCCGATCGGCCTCGGCCCGCGCGTGCCGATGATCGTCATCTCGCCGTGGAGCCACGGCGGTCGGGTGTGCTCGGAGGTCTTCGACCACACCTCGGTGCTGCGCTTCCTGGAGAACTGGACCGGCGTACGCGAGGAGAACATCTCCGCGTGGCGGCGGACCGTGTGCGGGGACCTGATGAGCGCGTTCACGTTCACCGACAAGGACGTCTCGTTCCCGACGCTGCCCGACACCCGTGCGCTGCTCGACGATCTCGCCCGGCAGAAGTGGAAGTTGCCGCCGCTGATCCCGCCGATCGTGCAGCGGCAGCCGGTCCAGGAGAGCGGCGATCGGCCGGCGCTGCCGATCGACTACGGGTTCGCCACCTCCTCGCGTACCGAGGCCGACAAGGGCCTGCTGTGGATCCGGATCGAGAACACCGGCCGCCTGGGGGCGGGCTTCTCGATCTACACGGTCAACCACCGCAAGTTCGGCGCGTGGCAGTACACCGTGCCGGTCGGCGGCGCGGTCGAGGACTTCTTCAGCGCGCAGAGCGTCAGCGGCGGGCCGTACGACATCGACGTACACGGCCCCGACGGCTACCTGCGCGGCTTCAAGGGCGACGTCCGCACCTGGACCGACCCGACCAAGGGCCACCCGGAGGCAACCGCCGTCGACCGCCCCGGCCGCACCCTCGACCTCACCCTCACCAACTCCGGTGGCGCACCGATCACCTTCACGATCCAAGGCATCGGCACCCCCCGAACCCTCCTCGCCCCGCCCCACACCACCAGCCACATCGCAGCCCCCACCGACCCCACCGGTCACTACGACATCACCATCACAACCGACACCCAAGACAACTTCACCCGCCACTTCACCGGCCGCCTCCACCACTGAGGGACGGGGGGCCGGGAGACGGACGGGACGGGGGCGCCGGGGCGGGATGGCCCGACGCGGCGGCGCGGGCGGCCCGAGCCGCGCACGCGACGGCGCGGGCGGCCCGAGCCGCGCACGCGGCGAGGCGGAATCGCCGGAGCCCGGAGCGCGGCGAGGCGAGGTGGGTCGAGGGCACGAAGGCAGCGAGCCCAAGCAGCCCGAGCCACCGAAGCAACGAACTCGGAGCAGCCCAAATCGCGAACGCGACGAGGCAGGACGGCTCGAAGCGCGAACACGACGAGGCGGGACGGCCCGAGCCGCCGACGCGGGCGCGCCGGGAGAGGCCCGCGTCGCAGACGCGACAAGTCGCGGTGGCCCGGGCAGACACACAGCAGGGCGGAACGGCCCGAGGCGCGAACGCGAGGGCGCGGACGGCCCGAGCCGCGCACGCGGCGAGGCGGGACGGCCCCAGCCGCGCACGCGGCGAGGCGGGACGGCCCCAGCCGCGCACGCGGCGAGGCGGGACGGCCCCAGCCGCGCACGCGGCGAGGCGGGACGGCCCCAGCCGCGCACGCGGCGAGGCGGGACGGCCCCAGCCGCGCACGCGGCGAGGCGGGACGGCCCGAGCCGCCGACGCGGGCGCGCCGGGAGAGGCCCGGGTCGCAGACGTGACGAGTCGCGGTGGCCAGAGTCGCAAGCGCAACGTTGCTGCTTGTTGGGCGCCTTCGGCGCCGGCTCGCGAGGCACCACTTTTTCTTTCCCCCGCTTCGCTCCTCCAAGAAAAAGCGGCCCCTCGCTCGGGACGGTGTGTCCCTCCGCTTCGCTCCGGGCCACACCGTCCACACTTTGCGGCTCCGCCGCTCTCCGCGCTGCGCGCGTCGATCACGAGGTCTCACGTGCGTCGGGGGCGCTGACGCGCCGGGACGGGGGCAAACATGGCGACCGTCCGACCTGACCCAGTTCCAGCCCCAGCCCCAGCCCAGCCGCGGAACGCTCCCTCTCGGCCCTTCGCCCCCGTATCTCGACCCTTCGCTCACCCCCGGGCTCCGGCCCGGACCCCGCATCGCCCAGGTCCCGCAACCCCACCCGTCCCACCCGACCCGCCCGGCTCCGCCCCACCCAACCCCAACTCGCCCCGCCCAACCCCAACTCAACCCAACGCCACCCCCAGCCCAACCCAACCCGGCCGCCCAACCCCCCAGCCCAATATCGCGTTTGGGATCGGGGATGTCCCGTTCCCCGTCGATTCACCCGTTCGAGCGGCTTGTGCGTTACACGCCCGATCCGCCCCACGCGTCCGCGTAGCCTGGCGCCCGCGACGGTACTTCCCCTGCCCGACGAGGCTTTGCCCCGCCCACACGGGACCACCCGACCATCCCGCCGGCGGCCGGAAAAGAGTCCGCCGTGCGGTCCGCAGGACACCCGCACGATTCGTTTCCGACTTTTCGAGGATGCCGATGGTTCTCGCTGGATCGTCCCCCGGAGGCCGACGGCCGGCCCTCGCGTGGGTCCTCCCCCTCCTCGTGACCGCCGCGTGCGCGGCCGCAGCCGTGGCCGCGGTCTCCTCCCAGGCTCGCCCCGCGGTGGCCTTGTGCGGTGGACTCGCGACCGTCGCCGTCGCCGTGTGCGCCGCCGAGGCGGGCCGCCGTGGGCGCATCATCGCCCAACTGCACATGCGGCTCCAGCAGCAACAGGTCGGGCTGCGCCGTCGACTCGCCGCGCAGGAGGTGGAGACGGTCCGGCTGGCCGAGGAGTTGCTGCCCGAGGCCATCGGCCGCCTCCAGGCCGGCGAGCCCGTACCGGAGGTCATGCGCAAGGTCGCCCCGCAACCGGACGACCCGACCGAGTTCGCGGTCGCGCACCGCAACGTGATCCGCTCGGTGATCGACACCGTCAGCGCCGAGGAGGACCTGCGCGAGTCCGCCCAGCGCGCGTTCGTCAACATCGCCCGCCGCGTTCAGGCCACCATTCACCAACAGGCCCAGGACATGCGGGACATGGAGGACCGGCACGGCGACGACCCGGTCGTCTTCCGCGACCTCCTGCACCTCGACCACGGCAACGCGCTGATCGGCCGGATGGCCGACAGCATCGCGGTGCTCGGCGGCGCCCGCCCCGGCCGCCAGTGGGAAACCGACATCGGCATGTACAGCGTGCTGCGCGGCGCGATGTCGCGCATCCTGGACTACCGCCGGGTCAAGTTGCACTCGGTCGTCGAGGTCGCGGTCATCGCCCAGCACGTCGAGCCGCTGATCCACGCGATCGCCGAACTGCTCGACAACGCCACCCGATACTCGCCCCCCTCCACCACCGTGCACCTGAGCACCACCGAGGTGCAGACCGGCATCGCGGTCGAGATCGAGGACGCCGGCGTCGGCCTGAGCGAGGAGGCCCGCCGTCGGGCCGAGCGCATCCTGTCCCTGGACGGCGAAGCGCTCAACCTCAACGACCTGGGCGAGACCCCGCGCCTGGGCCTGACCGTGGTGGCCCGCCTCGCGCACGCCAACAACTTCAAGGTGATGCTCCGCCCGTCGGCCTACTCCGGCGTGCGCGCCGTCGTGGTCATCCCGCAGAACCAGATCACCGCGAACGTGCCGCCGATGTACCCGATGCCCGAGCACCTCCAGCACCTGGACGAACTCCCGTCCCTGCACGACATGATGACCGACACACCCGTCGGCACCGAGTTGGGGGCGAACGGGCTCCCGCAACGCCGTCGGCGCAGCCTGGGCACCGTCCCGCGCGCCGCGGCTCCCCGCGGCGAGCACCGCGCGACCGCGTCCAAGCCCGCCGTGCCGAGCGTCGACGACACCCCGCCGGGACTCGGGCTGGACGCCTTCCTCAGTGGCATCAACGGCGAACTTCCGCCCACCGAACGGCGATCCGAGACCGGGGACGATTCGTGGGACAACGGGGGATATCGATGACGGGGTACCGACCGAACATGGACTGGATGCTCGCCGACCTGGCGAAGAGCGTGCCGTTCACGCGCTACATTGTGCTGCTGTCCGCGGACGGCCTGCGGATGGCCCAGCACAACACCGCGGCGGACACCGCCGACCGGCTCGCCGCCGCGTGCGCGGGCCTGCAGAGCCTCGCCGCCGCGATCGCGTCCGAATTCCCCAAGGGGGACGGCCGGATGCGCCTGGTCGTGATCGAGGTCAACGGCGGCTACTTCTACATGATGGCCGCCGGCGCCGGCGCCTATCTCGCGGTACTGGCCGACGGCCAGGTGGACACCGGCCTGCTCGGTCACCGGATGCGCGACCTGGTCATCCGGATCGGCGAACACCTGACCAGTCCGCCGCGCCGCGACGGGGCCTTTCCGTGAGTGTGCCGCGGCGCTCACGGCGCGATCCGTACCCCGAACGGCTGTACATGGTCGGGGAAAGCCCCGAGGCCCAGAACCGGTTGGACCTCGTCACGCTGTTCGTCGCCAAGCACGAACCGAAGCGCGGGATGGCTCCCGAACTCGCCGCGATCCTGCGGATGTGTGAACAGCCGCTGTCGATGGCGGAGATCTCCGCCCACATGCGGTTGCCGACCAGCGTGCTGACGCTGGTGCTGCTGGACATGGTGCGCACGAACCAACTGGAGGCCAGGGCACCGATCCCGGCCGCTTCGTTGCCCGACATCGATCTGCTCAAGGCGGTGATGCATGGACTACAAAGGCTCTGAGACCCTCGCCGGGCCGCGCCCCGAGGACATGCTGCCCGCGACGGCCGCCGCCGCGGTCAAGGTCGTGGTCGTCGGTGGCTTCGGTGTCGGCAAGACCACCCTGGTCGGCGCGGTCAGCGAGATCCGGCCGCTCACCACCGAGGAGACGATGACCCAGGCGGGCGTCGGAATCGACGATCTCGCGGGCGTCGAGGCCAAGACCACCACGACCGTGGCGATGGACTTCGGCCGGATCAGCCTCAACGAGCGGCTGGTGCTCTACCTGTTCGGCACCCCCGGCCAGGAGCGCTTCTGGTTCCTGTGGAACGGCTTGTTCGACGGCGCGCTCGGTGCCGTGGTCCTGGTCGACACGCGGCGCCTGGAGGTGTGCTTCGACGTGATGGGCCGGCTGGAGGATCGCGGCGTGCCGTTCGTGGTCGCGATCAACACGTTCCCCGAGTCGCCGGTCTACTCGATGGACGAACTGCGCAGCGCACTCGACCTGGACGAGTCCGTACCGATGGTCGACTGCGACGCCCGCAGCCGGGGTTCGAGCCGGGACGTCCTGATGGCCCTCATGCAATACCTCTACACGCTCACCACGAACCGGGAGACGCAATGACCGCTCCTCCCCCCGTTCCGCCGCCGGGCTGCCCCGCGCACGCGGGCGCGACGGCCACCGAGGGCATCACCAGGTTGTACGGCCCGGAGACCATCGCGGACCCGGGTGCCGCGTACGAGAGGTTGCGCGCCGAGTACGGGGCGGTCGCGCCGATCCTGGTCGACGGCGACTTCCCGGGCTGGCTGGTACTGGGTTACCGGGAAAACCTGGAGGTCATGCGCACGCCGAGCCGGTTCTCCCGGGACGCGCGCAACTGGCGCGACTGGCGCGAGGGTCGCATCCCGCCGGACGCCACCATCCTGCCGATCCTGGAGTACCGCCCGGACTGCGTGTCCAGCGACGGCGCCGAGCACCAGCGGCTGCGCACCGTGGTGACCGAGAGCCTGGACCGGTTCGACCGCCGCGGCATCCGCAAGCACGTGCAACGACTCGCCCACGAACTGATCGACCGGATCGCGGCCGACGGCCATGCCGACCTGGTCGCCCAGTTCGCACAGCAGTTGCCGATGCTGGTCATCGCGCAGCTCTACGGTCTGCCCGACGAGATGGGCGCGCGCCTGGTCGAGGCCAGCGCCGAGCTGATGATGCAGGGCGAACGCGCGCTCGAATGCAACGAGTTCATCCTGCAGACGCTGCGCGACCTGGCCGACCGCAAGCGCGCCGAACCGGCCGCCGACTTCCCGTCCTGGCTGATCGAGCATCCGAACAAGCTGTCCGAGGACGAGGTCCTGCACCACCTCCGGCTGGTGATGGTCGCGGCGAACGAGCTGACCATCGCGCTGATCGCGAACACGCTGCGGGTGGTCCTGACCGACGACCGCTTCGCCGCCTCGCTGGCCGGCGCGCGGTTGACGCTTCCCGACGCGGTCGAGCAAGTCCTCTGGGACGAACCGCCGTTGTGGGTCATCCCGGGCCGCTGGGCCCTGGTGGACACCGAGTTGGGCGGACGTCGGATCAAGGCCGGCGACCTGCTCGTACTCGGCGTGATGGCCGGCAACGTCGATCCGCAGATCCGTACCGACCTCACCGTCCCGGTCCACAACAACCGCGCCCACCTGGCGTTCAGCGGCGGCGCGCACCTGTGTCCGGGACAGGACATCGGCCGCGCCATCACGGACACCGCGATCGACACGCTCAACAGCCGGCTTCCCGACATCCGCCTGGCCCACCCCGACCGCCCACCGGCCTGGCACGCGGCCACCTGGGCCCGCTACCTCACGTCGCTGCCGGTCGAGTTCACCCCGGTCCCCCTGGTCAAGCCCACCGAATGGACCCGCCCCCTCCGCCCACCACGCCCCACCACCCCACCGGAACCACCACTACCCCCCCTACCCACCAACTGGTGGACCCGCCTCACCACTTGGCTCTTCGGCTGACCCCCCAAAAAAGGAGATAGGCACCCCGGACGGGCTGAAGCCCCCACACACCCCCTCAGCCCGTCCGGCGCCTAAGGACAACAAAGCTCCGCCCCCGACACCGCAGCGCCCGACACCAACAACCTCTTCAGCCCGTCCGACGCTTGAAGACAACAAAGCTCCATCCTCAACACCGCAGCACGGGCACGAACCCCCTCAGCCCGTCCGACGCTTGAGGACAACGTGAGCCCCGTCCCCGACACCGCAACGCCCGGGACGAACAACCTCTTCAGCCCGTCCGGCGTTTGAGGACATCAAAGCTTCATCCCCCAACACCGCAGCGCGCGGCACAAACCCCTCCAGCCCGTCCGGCGCTTGAGGACAACAAAGGCTTCGTCCCCCACACCACAGCGCGCGCCACGAACCCCTCCAGCCCGTCCGGCGCTTGAGGACAACAAAGGCTTCGTCCCCCACACCACAGCACGCGGCACGAACCCCTCCAGCCCGTCCGGCGCTTGAGGACAAAGCAAGCCCCGCCCCCCCACACCGCAGCCCGCAGGACGAACCCCCTCAGCCCGTCCGGCGTTTGAGGACACCAAGGCCCCGCCCCAGCCGAGTGCACACCCGGGTTCACGACCCCCCGGTGATCACCCGCAACAGGTCCCCGACCACATCCGCCGCCGCCGAGCGCGAAGCGTTCAGTGCCGGCCGTGGATCGGCCTTCCCGGGCTCGGCGACCAGCCGCGACCGCAGGGTCCTGGTGTAGGCGATGTTGAGCGCCGTACCCACGTTGATCTTCGTCATCCCCGCGGCCACCGCTCGCCGTAGTTCGGTGTCCGGCACGCCCGACGATCCGTGCAGGACCAGCGGCACGTTGACCGCCGCCCGCAACCGCGCGATCAGGTCGTGGTCGAGCGTGGCGGTGCGATCCAGCATCGCGTGGCTGCTGCCGACCGCGACGGCCAACGCATCGACGCCGGTCGCCCGCACGTACGCGGCGGCCTCGTCCGGATCCGTGCGCGCCCCCGGCGCGTGTGCGTCGAGCGCGGGATGGCCCGGCTTGCCGCCGACCTCGCCGAGTTCGGCCTCCAGGGTGATCCCGCGCTCGTGCGCCCAGGCCACCGCGTCCGAGGTGGCGGCCACGTTGTCCGCGTAGCTCAGCCGCGACGCGTCGAACATGACCGAGCTGATCCCGGTCCCCTCGGCGGCCTGCAACAGGTCCACCGATTCGACGTGGTCCAGGTGCAGCGCGACCGGTACCGCGGCCTCCTCCGCAAGCACCCGACACGCGGCCGCGAGCGGACCGAGCCGCCCCCGCCGGAACTTCACCGCGTTCTCGCTGATCGCCACCACGACCGGCAGCCCCGCCGCCTCCGCCGCGATCAGCACCGCCTCCGCGTGCTCCAACGTGATCACGTTGAAGGCGGCCACCCCCACTCCGTCCGCAAGCGCCGCGTCGGTCAATATCCCCGTCGAGGTCAACGGCATGTCATCTCTCCTCGTGAACGATCCCGACCACCATCAGCCCCGAGCCCGCCCGCACCCGAATCCGCGCGGCCCGCCCGGACACCGGCCCGCGTCCCACAGGACCCTCGCCCGTACCTCATCGCGGCGGCTCCACCGCATCGACCCGCACCCTCGGCCGCCAGGTCCGGTACAGCTCGCCGTCCACGTCCCCCGCCGCCGGCGCGGCAACCGCCGCCGCCGACAGGGCCACCGCGTCCCGCAGCCGATCCGGCCACGGGCTGCCCTCGGCCAACCCGCGTGCCAGTGCCGCCACCGCCGCGTCGCCCGCGCCGGTGGCATTGCCGTGTACCGAAGCCGGCGGTACGGCTCGCCACCAGCCCGCCCCGGTCCCGGCGACCATGCCCTCCGGGCCGAACGAGGCGACCACCGCCGTGTCGGCCCGTGCCTCCCGCAGCAACCGCGCCACCGCCCGCAGCGGATCGCTCTCGCCCGTCGCCGCGACCAACTCGTCGGCGTTCGGCTTGACCACGTCCGGCCCGGCCGCGACGCCGGCGACCAGTGCCGGCCCCGACGCGTCCAGCACCACCGGCACCCGCGCGGCCCGCGCGAGCGTCACCAACTCCGCGTAGCCGTCCACCGCGATCCCCGGCGGCAGACTCCCCGACAGCACCAACACCGATGCGGCGGGCAGGAGTTCGGCCGTGGCGGCAACCACTCGGGCCCACTCCTGCGCGGTCCGCGCGGCGCCGAGTTCGTTCAGCGACGTCGCACCGCCCGAGCCGGTCTCCACGATCGTGGTGGTGCAGCGGGTCTCGCCGGACACCGGCACCGCCGTCAACGCGATGTCCGCCGCCGCCAGGTCGGCCCGTATTCGCTCACCCGTCCCGCCGCCCAGCGGGGCCACCACCACGACGGCGACCCCCAGCGAGCGCAGCACGCGCGCGACGTTGATGCCCTTGCCGCCGGCCCGCCCGCCGACCGAGTGCGGGCGGTTCGCGCCGTGCCGGATCAGCTCTTCCAAGTGGTACGTGACATCCCAGGCCGGATTCGGCGTCACCGTGAGGATCACGAAGCCACCCGCCCGTTCCGGGCCTCGCCGCCGGCCATCCGCTCGACGGTGTCGCCGATGCGGCCCCTCACGACCCGTCCAGCACCACGGACCGGGTCAGGTGCCTCGGCTCGTCCGGGTTCAGCCCCCGGCTCTCCGCGACCGCGACCGCGAGCTTCTGCACCCGGACCAGTTCCGCCATCGGGTCGAGCGCACCGGCCACGAACGTGCCACCGGTGGCCGCGACCTGATCGGCGAGGCCCTCCGGCGCCGGCCCGAACACCCACGTGATCCGGTTCGGCGCGGCGATGCTGATCGGCCCGTGCCGGTACTCCATCGCCGGGTAGCTCTCCGTCCACGCGCACGCGGCCTCGCGCATTTTCAGCGCGGCCTCCGCGGCGAGTCCGGTGGACCATCCCGTACCCAGGAAGCTGAACTGCTCCGCCGCCACGAACTCCGGTTCGGGCACCCAGGCGAGAGCCGCCTTCGCGTCCCGGATCGCCGCCGTCAGGTCCTCGCCCACGTGCGACCGCAGCAGCGCGAGTGCCGTGGTGGCGAACCTGGTCTGCACGACCGATTGTTCGTCCGCGAAGTCGAGCATCACGATCTCGTCCGCCGCGGTCATGATCGGCGTGCCCGGAGTTCCGGTGATCGCGGTCGTCGCGACGGTGCCCCGAAGGTCCGCCAGCAGCCGCAGCACCTCGGTGGTGGTGCCGGAGCGGGTCAGCGCGATCACCCGGTCGTAGTCCCGTACACCCGGGAACTCCGACGCCGCGAAGGCATCGGTGACGCCGAGTCCGGCCCGCTCGCGCAGCACGGCATACGCCTGGCCGATGAACCACGAGGTGCCGCACCCGACGATCGCGACCCGCTCACCGGACTTGGGCAGTCCTGCGCAGTCCACGGCCAGCGCGGCGGCCCGCGCCCACAGCTCGGGCTGGGTGGCGATTTCGGCAGAGGTGTGGCTCACGGTCGTCATGGCGCTCCCGGGTCCTGGACGGTACGGAGTGCGCACTGCTGCACTCCCATGCTTGAAACTATTCATTTGATAGCAGTTTCAAGCACGAATGAGCAATGCCGCGCACGCCAGCAAGGCATGATTCACACCCTTTCATCCAAGAATCTCCCCTCCCATGAGCCGCCCGCCAAGCCCGCGAGCACCCCGACGTGCTTGTCCGCTGCGCGGACGGTTGCGCGTCCCCTACGGGTTCGGGTCCGACCGGTCTCTCCGAGCCGGGGTGCGCGGCCCCTACGGGGCCGGTTGCGCGTCCGCTGCGCGCCGGGTCGGGGTCGGGCCGGGCGCTGCGGGGCGGTTGGTCGTGTGGTGTGGGTCGCGGGCGCGGAGCGGGCATGCACCCCGGCGCGCCCGACCGGGTTGCTCGGCCCCTACGGGGCGGGTTGCGCGTCCGGGTCGGGGTTGGGCCGGGTGCGCGGGGCGGTTGGTCGTGTGGTGTGGGTGGCGGGCGCGTAGCGGACGTGCATCCCGGGCGCGTAGCGGACGGCTCGACCGTGACCGCGAAGCGGGCATGCACCCCGGCGCGCCCGCCGGGTTGCTCGGCGGGTTGCTTGTCCGCTGCGCGGCCGGTTGCGCGTCCCCTACGGGTTCGGGGTCCGACCGGTCTCTCCGAGCCGGGGTGCGCGGCCCCTACGGGGCCGGTTGCGCGGCCGGGTCGGGGTTGGGCCGGGTGCGCGGGCGGTTGGTCGTGTCGTGTGGGGTGGCGGGCGCGTAGCGGACGTGCAGCCCGGGCGCGTAGCGGACGGCTCGACCGTGACCGCGGAGCGGGCATGCACCCCGGCGCCGACCTCTCCGAGCGGGTGGGTGGTCGGCGAAGAACAACCGTGGGCCGCACCGAGCGCGTCGAAGCCGGCGCGGGGCAACAAAACACCGCGGGCCGCGCGGGGACGGCCCCGAGACCGACCCGCGCAACGCCCCACGAGCCGCCGGTGCGGAACGGGCGGGACCGTGCCCGGCAAGCCGCAAGCGGTATGGCAAGCCTCAAGCGGTTCAGGGACCACAGCGCGGACGAGCAACCCAGCTGGCCGACACACAACGGACCCGAGACCGGCACGGGCGCCCGACGGCCTGGGCAGTCCGCGGGCAACGGACCAGCGACCGGAGCAGGCCCAACCGCCCTGGCTGCGGGCCCGGCCTCACCCCCGCCCCCGCGGCGGGCGACCGCGACGCGGTCCCGGCCCGGACCGACCCCCGGCAGCTCTGTCACCCGCGCACGGCCGGCGCTACATTGGCCCGGCTCACACGGCGGTCCGCCTCTTGCAGCGGCCCGCCTCCAACGGCACGCCATGCGTCACGTGGCAGCGCGCGTCCAGCGGCACGCGTCCCTCGCCACACGGCGCAACGCACCACGCACCACGCGCCACGCGGCGTAACACGCCACACGGCGTCACCACCGTGCGCCACGCGACGCAACGCACCACGCACCACACGGCGCCACGCGCCACATGGGCGCCGCACACCACGCGCCACACGGGCGCCGCACATCACGCGTCGCCCCGCGACGCCCGAACGACGAGGGATCCGTGCACATGGGAGGTCGTCCCGAGTCCGACAACCGCGCCGCCTGGCAGCCGTTGCTCGCCGATCTGGAGCAGCGTCGGGCCGGGTCGCGGGCCATGGGCGGACCCGCGAAGGTCGCCCGCTACGCGGCGGCGGTCCCCGGTCGGCTGCCCGCCCGGGCCAGGATCGCCGCGCTCCTGGACGAGCAGTCGTTCACCGAGATCGGCACGCTCGCCGGCGGCGCGGAGATCCCCTCCGACGCGTTCGTCGCCGGTTCCGGGTTGCTGGACGGCCGCCCGGTGTTCGTGGGTGCCGAGGACTTCACCGTCCAGGGCGGCTCGATCGGCCCGGGTGCCGCCGCGAAGCGGGCCCGGCTCGTGCGGCTGGCCGGCCAGGAACGCGCACCGCTGGTGACCCTGCTCGAAGGCGCCGGCCATCGCGCGGGCAATGCGCTCGCCGGGCACACCGCCACGCCCAACGACCTCCAGGCCCTGGTCGACCTCGCCGGTCTGGTCCCCACCGTCGCGATCGTGCACGGCCCCTCCGCCGGACACGGCGCGCTGACCGCGCCGCTGTCCGACTTCGTGATCATGGTCGAGGGCACCGGCGCCCTGTTCACCGCCGGCCCGCCACTGGTCGCCGCCGCGACCGGCGAACGGGTCGACAAGCACACCCTCGGCGGCAGCCAGGTGCATTGCGTGGTCAGCGGCGTCGCGCACAACGCCGTCCCCGACGATGCCGCGGCGCTCCGGCTGGCCCGCCGATACCTCTCCTATTTCCCGTCCCACGCCTGGCAACTTCCGCCGTACGCGGGACCGGAGTCGGGCAACGCCGACGTCGGCCCGCGCAGCACGGAGGCGCTCCTGGACCTGATCCCGCCGGACGCGCGTCGCCCGTACGACATCAGGGCCGTGCTGACCGAGGTCTTCGACGCGGGCACGGTCCTGGAGTTGCAACCGGCACACGGCGCCTCCATCGTCACCGCGCTCGCCCGCCTCGGCGGCCACGCGGTCGCCGTACTGGCAAACCAGCCCGCGGTCCGGGCCGGCACCATCGACACCGACGCCGCCGACAAGGCTGCCCGCTTCGTCCGGATCGCGGGTGCGTTCCATCTCCCGATGGTCTTCCTCGCCGACAACCCCGGCGTGTTGGCCGGCACCGCCGCCGAGCGGTCGGGCGTCCTGCGCGCGGCGGCTCGACTGTTCGCGGCCCAGCACCGGTTGCGGGTCCCGAAGCTGCACCTGACGCTCCGCAAGGCGTTCGGTTTCGGCAGCTCGGTGATGGCGATGAACCCGTTCGACGCGCAGACCGTCTCGTACGCGCTCCCTGGCGTCACCCTCGGCGGCATCCCGGCCGCCGCCGGCGCCGCCGCCGCGAAGCAGGACGCGGACACGGCACGCCGACTCACCGCGAGCGAGGCAAGCGGCCCGTGGCGCTCGGCGAACGCGCTCTCCTACGACGACGTGATCGCGCCGACCGAGGTCCGCGACGCCCTGCTCGCCGGCCTGACCCGCGCACGGGCTCGGCTGACCGGCCCGGTCGAGCCGGATCGGCGCCCCGACCTGCTGCCTTAGGCTCACCACATGGACGGTTTGGGTGACCTGCTGCGTGGGATCAGGGCGGACGGCGCGCTGTTCGACCGACGGTTGTTGCCGCCGGAGGCATCCGCCGAGGTCGCCTCCGGCGCGCCGCTGACCCTGTACACGGTGATCCGCGGCAGCGGCCGGCTGATCCCGGACGGCGGCCCGGCGCTGCCGCTGCGCCCGGGCGACACCGCCCTGGTCCGCGGCTGCCCCCCGGTCACGTTCGTCGCCGACGCCCGCCCGGATCGGGACGCGTCACCGAAGCCGAACCGGGACACGGACGCCACCACCGAACTCCTCTCCGGCGCCTACCGCGCGCACGCCGACGTCGGCCGCCGGTTGCCCGCCGCCCTCCCCCAGGCCCTGCTCGTCCCGGACGACGAGGGCTGCGACGCGGTCCTGAGCTTCGTATCCGCCGAGGTCGCCGCCGACAAACCGGGCCAACAGTTCGTTCTGGACCGCCTGCTCGACTGGATGCTGGTCTGTACGCTCCGCGCCTGGTTCGACCGCCCCGAGGCGCAACCGCCCGCGTGGTACCTGGCCCTGGCCGACCCGGTCGTGGGCGCCGCCCTGCGTGCGGTCCACGACGCGCCGGCCCGGCCGTGGACGATCGCCGCCCTGGCCGCGGAGGCGGGCGTCTCGCGCACGTCGCTCGCCGAACGTTTCACCTCCCGGGTCGGCAGGCCGCCGCTCACCTACCTGACCGAGTGGCGGATGGCCCTGGCCGCCGACCTGCTCACCGAGCGGGACGCCACGGTCGCCGCCGTGGCCCGCCGGGTCGGTTACGCCGACCCGTTCGCATTCAGCACCGCCTTCAAACGCGTCCGCGGCCTGAGCCCGACGGCCTACCGCAGCACCCGCGCGGCCTGACCGGGCCGGGTCCGGCGCGGCCACCCACCGACTGCTATTCCGGCGACTGCTCGAACATCCAGCGGTGCCCTTCCGGATCGGCCACGGTGTACGAACGCCCGTGTTCGGTGTCCCGCGGCGGAGCGAGCACGGTCGCGCCGCCGTCGCGGGCCCGGGCGAAGTGCCGGTCGAGGTCGGCGACGTACACGTGGACCCCGTCCACCACGTACGGCACGCTCAGCCACTTCGCCGCGTCCGCGCAGGTCTCGGCGTGCGTTCGGGGCGAGCGGTAGTCGGGGGTCGGCTCGCCGACCATGATCAGCGCCCCGTCCGGTGCCGCCAGCTCGCCGTGGCCGACCGAGCCGTCCGGCATCAGGATCCGGGTCACCTCGCGGAAGCCGAACGCCTCGCTCAGCCAATCCATCGCGGCGGCGGCGTCCTGGTAGGAGATCATCGGCGTGACGGTCTGCGGCATGGTCGGCTCCTTCGATCGCGCGAATCCCGCCCTGCCGAGTCTGGGCGCAGCGGGCGCGCCGGTCTTGGACGAATGGGAACGTGCGCGCGCCGCGGACCCTCCGGGTGGATGCGGCGGCGGCCCGGACGCACGCACATGTTCCCCGGCTTCTCGCCCATGGTCGCCCGGTCCGGCCGCGCCCAGGCTGGAGCCATGACAGAACCGACGCAGCACCCGATCCTCGTTCTCGGCGGCACCGGCAAGACCGGCAGCCGGGTGGTCGACGGGCTCCGCGCCCGAGGCGCCGCCGTGCGGCCGGCCTCGCGCTCCACCGCACACCACTTCGACTGGTCCGACGACACCACGTGGGGTCCCGCGCTGGCCGGCGTCTTTGCGGTCTACCTGGTCCCGCTGGACGGCGTGCCCACCGGCCCGGCCTTCGTCCGGCAGGCCACCGCCGCCGGGGTCGAACGGATCGTCCTGCTCTCCGCGCGCGGCGTCGACACTCCCGGCTACTTCGCCGCCGACGACCCGGCCAACCAGGCGCGCCTGGAGCTGGAAGCGGCCGTCCGCGACAGTGGCGCCGAGTGGACGATCCTGCGCCCCGGCTGGTTCGCGCAGAACTTCAGCGAGGGCTTCTTCCGCGACGACATCCGATCCGGCGAGCTGTACCTGCCGGCCGGCACCGCCCCGGTGTCCTTCGTCGACACCGAGGACATCGCCGCCGTCGCGGTCGCGGCCCTGCTGGACCCCGGCCACGCGGGCCGGACCTACGAGCTCTCCGGCCCGCGCGCGGTGACCTTCGACGAGGCCCTCGCCGAGATCGCCGCCGCGACCGGCCATCGGGCCCGCTACATCCCGGTCGAGCCCGCCGCCTACACCGCCGCCCTGGTCGACCAGGGCATGTCCGAACTCGACGCGGCCATCTGGACCTCGGCCCTGAACGGCATCCTGCGCGGTCTGGAGGCCAAGATCTCCGACGGCATCCCGCGCGCCCTGGGTCGCCCCGGCCGCGACTTCACCGAGTTCGTCCGCACGGCGGCCCCCACCGGCGCCTGGACCGTCTGACCCACCTGCCCCGCCCCCGCGGGCGGCCGACGATCGGGTCGTCGGCCGCCCGCGGCACGATCGCGCCGAGCCCGTGACCCGGCTTTCGCCGCCCGGCCGGCGTACCCGTCGGCCGGCGCACCCGTCGGCCGGGCGGCCCGGATCCCCGCACGCTCGCGGCCCGTCGTAAAGCCCGGCGATGATCGAATTCGACAACGATTCACGGCGCGCATATCCACCGCCGGTGCCGCCGCACGAACATCGATGCGTGACATCTCCCGCACCCGATCAATCCCGTGCGGCCGAATCCCGATCGATTTTGTCGAATCGATCCATTGCGATCGATCGCCGGGCGCCGTGTCGATTAGCGAAATACCCGAGGAATGATCTTTCCCGATTCGCCCCGCGCGCGATATCCCATCCGGCGCCGGTGAACATCGGAGACCGCCTTCACTCGGATGGCCGACAAAATCGCAAACCCGGTCCGGGGATTTACCGACCGCCCCGCCGGCCCGTCCATTACCGGTGCACCGGCCCGAAGAATCCGCCCGTCGCTTTCCGGCCGGCCCTCACCGCATCCGTGGCCGGTCCGCCCCGAGCCCGGCGCCGAGCGGGCGGCCGAGCGGGCGCCGAGGCACATGCGGCACAGCGAGCCGGCCCGTCCCGTGCGTAACGCGGCGGAGGGCGGGCATTCTCAAGACAGGTTCAGGACCGTAGGACCGACGCCGGTGCCCGACCCCACCCGCACCCTCAGGAAAAATCCGACCCACTGCCACCGGCGCTCGGATACCGTCGATCCGCGGCCACGACGGCGGCGCCGACCCCGGAACCCCGGGCCCACCGGCGCGACCGTGCAGATCACCGGGCCGTCCCGCACACTGGGGAACCCACCGCTCGAAGCCGCTGCGGGCCGACGTGACCCAGGTCACGCTCGCGGGGGCGTAACACTTTTGCCGATCGGAGCGATGCCTTGAGTGGCGCCGGCAGCGCCGACGGGTCCGGTCCCGCGGATCCGTCATCGATTCGGTGTAGTTGCGGCGCCGCAGCATGCCCGCGTGAACCGAGAGGTTATTTGTGACCCCGAGCTCGTCCAGCACGCTTCCCAACAGAATCGCCGAATCGGAATCTCTGGTGGCGCTCATCGAGCGTGGCCGTGCCGAAGGATCGATTACCGGCGAGGACATACGCCGAGCCTTCGAAACCGATGCCATCCCTGCAACGCAGTGGAAGAGCATCCTCCGTAGCCTCAACGAGGTCCTCGATGAGGCCGGTGTGACGTTGACCGTCAACCCGGTCAAAGAGACCCAACGGAGAGACGTAGCCACAACTCGGCGATCTGTCAAGAAGACGCTATCCACGCGCTCAACCCGTGTCAAGAACACAGAGACCTTGCCCGCGCAAGTCACGCCCGCGGCAACGGAATCGGGAGAGTCCGTCGTGGAATCTGCTCCGAAGCCGAAGAAGGCTGCAGCCAAGAAGAAGACGGCGGCCAAGAAGACCACCACCGCCACCGAGACGACCGCCGTCGAGTCGCCCGCCCCCAAGGACGGCGACGAGGCACTGGTCGAAGAAGACCTGTTCGACGAGCCCGCCGAGGTCGCGGCCCCCGAGGTCGGACCCAGCGGCTTCGTCCTCACCACGGACGAGGACGACGCCCCGCAGCAGCAGGTGACCACACCGGGTGCCACCGCGGACCCGGTCAAGGACTACCTGCGGCTGATCGGCAAGGTCTCGCTGCTCAACGCCGAGCAGGAGGTGTCGATCGCCAAGCGCATCGAGGCCGGCCTGTTCGCGTTGGAGAAGCTGGACTCCGAGCCCGGCCTCACGCCGCAGTTCCGGCACGAGCTGGAGCTCGTCGCCGAGGACGGCAAGCGCGCCAAGAACCACCTCCTGGAGGCCAACCTCCGCCTGGTGGTCTCGCTGGCGAAGCGCTACACCGGCCGCGGCATGCTCTTCCTGGACCTGATCCAGGAGGGCAACGTCGGTCTCATTCGTGCGGTCGAGAAGTTCGACTACACGAAGGGCTTCAAGTTCTCCACGTACGCCACCTGGTGGATTCGCCAGGCGATCACCCGGGCCATGGCCGACCAGGCGCGGACCATCCGCATCCCGGTGCACATGGTCGAGGTGATCAACAAGCTGGCCCGCGTGCAGCGCCAGATGCTCCAGGACCTGGGCCGCGAGCCCACCCCGGAGGAGCTGGCCAAGGAACTCGACATGACCCCGGAGAAGGTCGTCGAGGTGCAGAAGTACGGCCGCGAGCCGATCTCCCTGCACACCCCCCTCGGCGAGGAGGGCGACAGCGAGTTCGGTGACCTGATCGAGGACACCGAGGCGATCCGCCCGGCCGACGCGGTCAGCTTCACCCTGCTCCAGGAACAGCTGCACTCGGTCCTGGACACCCTGGCCGAGCGCGAGGCCGGCGTGATCTCGATGCGTTTCGGGCTCACCGACGGTCAGCCCAAGACGCTCGACGAGATCGGCAAGGTCTACGGCGTCACCCGCGAGCGGATCCGCCAGATCGAGTCGAAGACCATGTCCAAGCTGCGCCACCCGTCCCGCTCCCAGGTGCTGCGCGACTACCTGGACTAGGCAGGACCCCGGGTACGGACGGACCGCCCCTCGGCGGCCTCCGTCCGTACCCGGCGCCACACCCCGGGCCGTGCCGGTCAGGGTGCCAGTCGGTGCGGGCCGCGGAACAGGAACGTCGCGTCCCGGATCGAGGGCAGGTCCAGGAGCAGCATCAGCAGTCGGCTCAGCCCCAGGCCCAGGCCCCCGTGCGGCGGCATGCCGTAGCGGAAGCAGTCCAGGTAGGACGCGAGCGGTGCCGCGTCCATGCCCTTTTCCCGCAGTTGTGCGAGCAGTCGGTCGTGGCGATGCTCGCGTTGCGCGCCCGTGGTGATCTCGACGCCCTTCCAGAGCAGGTCGAAGCTCTCCGTGACGGTGGGGTCGTCGTCCGGGCGCAGGTGGTAGAACGGCCGGATCCCGGCCGGGAAGCGGGTCACGAAGACGAACTCGTGTCCGGTCTCCGCGGCGATCAGGGCGGACAGCGCCCGTTCGCCCTCGGGGTCCAGGTCGACCCTGGTGCCCGCCGGGTCCCAGCCCCGGGCACGCAGTCGGGCGAGCGCATCGGCCATGGTGATCCGTGGGAACGGCCGCTCCGGGACGGTGACCTGGACGCCGAGCAGCTCCTCGATCGTCGCGCCGTGTTCGGCTCGGACGTCGGCCAGTACCGCCCGCAGCAGTCGCTCCTCGAAGGCCATCACGTCCTCGACGCCGTCGATCCAAGCGAGTTCGGCGTCCACGCCGGTGAACTCGGTGGCGTGTCGGGAGGTGTACGACGGTTCGGCGCGAAAGACCGGGCCGATCTCGAAGACCCTGTCGATGCCCGCCGCGATGGCCATCTGCTTGTAGAACTGCGGTGATTGGGCCAGGTAGGCGGGGCGGCCGAAGTAGTCGACGGTGAACACCTCGGCGCCGGATTCGGATGCCGTGCCCATCAGCTTGGGCGTGTGCAGCTCGGTGAAGCCCTCGGCCGCGGTAACCCGGCGCATCGCCTGCTCGACGGTGGTCTGTACGTCCAGGACCAGTCGTCGGTCGGGGCGGCGCAGGTCCAGGAAGCGCCAGTCGAGGCGGCGGTCGGGGCCGGTGTGTGCGTCGATCGGCAGGCCGGGTTCGGCGGCCGAGAGGATCTCGACCCGTTCCGGCAGCAGTTCCAGGCCGCCCAGGCGGACCGTCTCGTTGGCCACGACCCTGCCGGTGATCCGTACCGCCGACTCGACGGTGACCCGCTCGAACGCGGCCTCGATCGGGTCGTCGGCGCCGGCGCGGGCGTGCGCGGCCTGGACCCGGCCGGTGTGGTCGCGGAGCACGACGAACTGCATGCGGCGTTGCAACCGGAGCGTGTCGATCCAGCCGTGCACGGTGACCCTCTCGTCCAGATGCTCGGACAGGTCGCGGACGAGGGTGCGCGGCATGGCGGCAACTCCCTTGGTTGCGGGCGCGTTGGTCGCGCCGGGTACGGCGGGTGGTAGACGGCCACCCGGGGGGATCGTCAGCGTAGGTCGGCCGGGTCGGCGGTGTCGCCGGATTTAGCGACGGCCGAGGGCGCGGGAGGGCCGGCCCGCCGGCGCCGGGCCCACCGGGCCGCGGCCGGCGATCGGGCCCGTGCAGATACCCGTGCAGATAACCGGCAGGGCCGTACATCACCCGACTTGTCCGTTCGCGTGATCGCGAACTGCCTTCGACGGCACGGCAATTGATCACGAGGGGCGTTACCTGCGGTTTACCATCGGTGGTGTGCCGCACCACCCCCGACCGGCGGCCCCGAGGTGTCGAGATCATGTCCGAGAACACTGGAGACCGAGTGTGGTCTACCGAGCCCGCCGGCGAGCGACCGCCCGCCGGCATCGACGTCAACGTGCCGAGCGTCGCGCGCATCTACGACTACCTGATCGGCGGCAAGGACAACTACGCCGCCGACCGCGCGGTGGCCCGGAAGTTGATCGAGGTGGCGCCCGACCTCGAACACGACGCCGGCGCGCATCGCCGGATCCTGCACCGCGGCGTGCGCTTCCTGGTCGAGCAGGGCATCCGGCAGTTCGTCGACATCGGGTCCGGCTTGCCGACCGCGCAGAACACCCACCAGGTCGCCCAGGCGGTGGCGCCGGAGGCCACCGTGGTCTACGTGGACAACGACCCGATCGTGCTCGCGCACGGCCGCGCGCTGCTCGCCGAGAACGAGCGGACCACGGTGATCACCGCCGACCTGCGTGAGCCCGAGTCGATCCTGAAGAACCCGGACGTGCTGCGCCTGATCGACTTCGATCGGCCGGTCGCGCTGATGTTGCTCGGGGTGATCCACCACATCAACGACGACGAGGATCCGGCCGGGTTGTTGCGCACCTACCTCGACGCGTTGCCGTCCGGGAGTTGGCTGTTCCTGACCCACTTCCTGCGCAGCGGCCCGGAGTCGGAGCGGATGGAGCAGGTGATGCAGGGCTCGCACAAGAGCGGCCGCTTCCGCGAGCGCGCGGAGATCGCCGCCTACCTGGACGGTCTGGAGCCGGCCGAACCGGGCCTGGTCTACATCGACCTGTGGCGTCCCGAGGAGCCGGTGGACGAGGCGACCCTGTCGGTCACCCAGCGCCTGGTCCTGGGGGCGGTGGCCCGCAAGCCGTAGCGGGTCCGGGGCCCGGGGGCCTGCGGACGGCGGGTCCAGGGCCCTGGGGCCTGCGGTCGACGCGATACGGCCCGCAGGCGGTTCGCGCGTGCGAACCGCCTGCGGGCCGTGGTGTCGGGGCGGGGCGGGCGAGCCGCCTGCGGTCACCGGGTGGCCGGGATCATCGCCGCCGGTTCGGTGGTCGCGGTGCCGGCCGCGACCGGCTCCGTGGCCGAGGTGCCGCGGGCGAAGCGCAGCGCCACCAGTGCGGTCGCGCCGACGCCCGCGCCGGCGATCAGCACCGCCGTACGCAGCCCGGCCGGCGTGGACGCGTGGGCGTTGGCCACCGCGACCAGGATCGCCAGGCCCACCGCGCCGCCGATCTGTTGGGCGGTGGAGGCCATGCCGGACGCGATGCCCTGCTCGTGCCCGGCCACGCCGACCGCGGCCGCGCCGAACATCAGCGTGTAGCCGGCGCCCTGGCCCAGACCCAGGATGACGAAGCCGGGGACCATGGACGGGTACGAGGCACCGGCGGACATCGACAGGCCGACCACGACGGTGCCCGTCGCGCCGACGAGCAGGCTCGCGATCATCGCGGTGCGCGTTCCGAAGCGGGTCGCCGCCCGGCCGCCGAGCAGCGAGCCCGCGGTGATCGCGAGCATCGGGACCAGGTAGGCCAGGCCGGTCTCCAGCGCGGTGTAGCCCTTGACCTCCTGAAAGTACACGGTGAGGAAGTAGGCGAGTGTGCCGATCGTCGCCATGTAGAGGAAGGTGACCGCCATGCCGGTGTTCAGGTTGCGACCGCGCAGCAGGCGCAGCGGCATCAGCGGGTCCGGGCTGCGGCGCTCGATGGACAGGAAGGCGCCGATCAGGACCACCCCGAAGGCGACGCTCGCCAGGATCGGCGCGGAGGTCCAGCCCGACTCGGGGGCCTGGACGAACGCGAACACGATCGCGATGGTGCCCACGGTCGAGGTGAGCGCGCCGGCCAGGTCGAAGCGGCGGTCCGCGCGCCGGGCGCCGTCCGCGGGGATCAGCCGCAGTGCGGTCAGCGCGGCGGCGCCGGCAAGCGGGACGTTGACGTAGAAGACCGCCTGCCAGCCCAGGAATTGGGTCAGTACCCCGCCGAGCAGCGAGCCCACGATCATCCCGCTGCCGCCCGCCGCGCCCCATACCGCGAACGCCCGGTTGCGCTCCCTGCCCTCGGCGAACAGGGTGCCGACCAGGGTCAGCGTGGCAGGGAACAGGAAGGCCCCGCCCACACCCTGCACGGCGCGGGCCGCGATCAACAGCCCGGGACTGCCGGCGAGCCCGCCGGCCAGTGAGGAACCCGCGTACAGCGCCAAGCCCAGGACGAACATCCGGCGTGGTCCGTACAGGTCGCATGCCCGGCCGCCGAGCAGCAGCAGGCCGCCGAACGCGACGGCGTAGGCACTGACCACCCATTGCAGGCTCTGCGCGGTGAAGCCGAGGCCGTCGCCGATCTCGGGCAGTGCGACGTAGACGATGTTGTAGTCGACGGAGATGATCAACTGGGCGAAGGCGAGCAGGGCCAGGACCAGCGCGGACCGACGGGCGCCGGTGCCGGTGGTCTTCGCGTCGGTACCGGTGCCCGTGCCGCCGGTGGTCCCGCCTCGGGTGGTGGTGATGCTCATCGGTGCTTCCCCCGCTCGTCCGTGCCGACGCGCTCGGCGACGCCGATCGCGATTCGGTTCGAGATGTGGTGCGCGCTGCTCATGACGACGAATCTAGGTGCGCAAACGACCGGGTATAGGGTTCATTTCCATGTCGGAAATCGAGGTCAATTCGGCCCGCTGGATCGGCCGTGACCTGCATCTGGAGCTGTCCGGTACGGGTGGTCGGCGGGCCGTGCTGATCCGCGCGATCCGCGAGGCGATCCGGACCGGTCGGCTGGCTCCGGACACGCCGCTGCCGCCGTACCGGTCGCTCGCGGTCGATCTGGGCATCGCCCGGAACACGGTCGCCGACGCGTATGCCGAGCTGGTCGCGGAGGGCTGGCTGACGGCGCGTCAGGGGTCCGGGACCCGCGTCGCCCGGCGGGCCGAACCGCTCGCCGCGCCACGCCGCCGGGCCCGAACCGGGCTGCCGGCGCGGCCCGCCGGGGCAACGCACAATCTGCGCCAGGGGCAGCCGGACGCGGCGTCCTTCCCGCGTGCCGCGTGGGTCGCGTCGGCCCGGCGGGCGCTGAACGCCGCGCCGAACGAGGCGTTCGGGCCGGGCGATCCGCAGGGGCGCCCGGAGTTGCGTCTCGCGCTGACCGACTACCTCGCGCGGGTGCGCGGGGTACGCACCCACCCGGACCGGATCGTGATCTGCTCGGGCTTCGCGCATGCGTTGCGGCTGCTGTTCGCCGGCGTGTTGCGCGGGCCGGCCGCCGTGGAGTCGTACGGGCTGGCCTTCCACCGTTCGATCCTGGCCGCCGCGTCGATCCGGACGCTGCCCCTGGGCATCGACGAACACGGCGCCGACACCGACGCGTTGGCCGCCCTGCCGAGCGCCCGCGTGGCGGTGCTGACGCCGGCTCACCAGTTCCCCACCGGCGGCCCGCTGTCGCCCGAGCGGCGGCTCGCGGTGTTGGACTGGGCGCGGGCACGGGGCGGGCTGGTGCTGGAGGACGACTACGACGGCGAGTTCCGCTACGACCGGCGTCCGGTCGGCGCGGTCCAGGGCATGGATCCGGACCGGGTGGTGTACGTGGGCTCGGTCAGCAAGAGCCTGTCCCCGGCGATCCGGCTCGGCTGGATGGTGCTCCCCGAGCACCTGGTGGACGACGTCCTGGCGGTGAAGGGCGTACGCGAGGCATGGGCCGGCGTCACCGATCAGCTCACCTTGGCCGACTTCATCGAGGGCGGCCACTACGACCGGCACATCCGCCGGATGCGCCGGCGCTACCGCGACCGCCGCGACCACCTGCTCGCCGCGTTGGCCGAACACGCCCCGCACGTCGTCGCGACCGGCATCGCCGCCGGACTGCACGCCGTCCTGCGGCTGCCGGCCGGCAGCGAACCCGCCACGGTCGAGGCCGCCGCCCGCCAGGGCCTGACCCTGGACGGCCTCGCCGACTTCCGCCACCCGGACGCGACGGGCCCGGTCCCGGACGGCCTGGTGGTCGGATACGCGACTCCCCCGGACCACTCGTACACGGCGGCGGTCGAGGCACTGTGCCGCTCGCTGCGGGCGGCGACGACGCACAACCAGGCCCGGCCCGCCCGGTCCACGGTGAACTCCTTCGACCCGGGCCCGGCC
Source organism: Embleya sp. L77 (assembly GCF_055557415.1). Lineage (NCBI taxonomy): Bacteria > Bacillati > Actinomycetota > Actinomycetes > Kitasatosporales > Streptomycetaceae > Embleya > Embleya sp. L77. Next base: position 5,840,867 of record NZ_CM145709.1, on the reverse strand, counting down.
TAGGCCGTGTCCGGCGGATCTTGGTGGGGCCGCGCCGCCCGGCATCCGCCCTTCGGGCTCCTCGCTGCGCTCTTCTCGCCGCACCGGAGAAACAGCCGAAGAGAACCACTATGCGGCTGCTTCTCCGGCACGCCGAGCCACGGCACCAGACGACGCGACCTCATCCACCAAGATCCACCGGACCCGGCCTAAGCCAGTGCGTTGACGATCGTGCCGAACACCGTCGGCAGGCGGTGGGCCGCGGGGACGATCAGGCGGGCCGTGTGCGGGCGGGCGCGGGCGGTGAGGAGGGTTTCGGTGAGGACTCGGTGCCGGCGGGACAGCCGGCGCCAGTCGGCTTCGTAGCGCTCGGGGCAACCCGCGACGAGGGCGGCGACCAGGGCCCGGGCCGAGGCCAGGGCCAGCGCGATGCCCTCGCCGGTGAGCGCGTCGGTGTAGCCGGCCGCGTCGCCGACGAGCAGGACGCGGCCCGCGACCCGGGTGCGCACCCGGCGGCGCAGCGGCCCCGCGCCGCGCACGTCGCCGGCCGCCGCGCCCGCCAGCCGGGCCCGCAGTGCGGGGAACGCGGCCAGGTGCTCGTCGTAGGGCCGTCCGCGCGGGCCCAGGACCGCGACGCCGACCAGGTCCGGCCCGACCGGCGTCACGTACGCCTCGCCGTGCGGGGACCAGTGCACCTCGACGAAGTCGGTCCACGGCTCGACCGCGTAGTGCCGGCGCAGCCCGTACCGCCGGGCGCGCCGATCCGGCGGCGTCGGTCCCAGCGCGGCCCGGATCGGCGAGTGCAGGCCGTCCGCGGCGACCAGCCAGTGTGCGGTCAGTCCGGCGGCGGTCACCCCGTGTGCGTCCTGGTGCACGTCGCCGACCCGGCCGACCCGGTGCTCGACCCCGAGCGCGCGCGCCCGTTCGTACAGCGCGGCGTGCAGCGTGGTGCGCCGGACTCCCAGCCCCGGCCCGGTCCGGAACCGGGCCTCGACCGCGTGTCGGGCGTCCAGGTACCGGATCCCGGCCAACGGCCGGCCGGCGGGCGTGATGCCCAGTCGGGCGAGCGCGGTCACGCCCGTGGGCATCAGTCCCTCGCCGCAGGCCTTGTCCACCGGCGCCGGCCGCGGCTCCACCACCACCACGCGCAGCCCCGCGAGCGCACCGTGGATCGCGGTCGCCAGGCCGGCCGGCCCGCCGCCCGCGACGAGCAGGTCGATCACGCGGTCGCCGCCGACAGCGCGGCCGACTCGCAGCGGATCCGGACCACCATCAGCGCGGCGTTGAGCGCGGTGAAGGTGAGCGCGGTGACCCACGCGCCGTGTACGAGGGGCAGCGCCAGGCCCTCGACCGCGACCGCGACGTAGTTCGGGTGTCGCAACCAGGTCAGCCGATACGGTCCGCTGCGCACCAGCGGCAGCCCCGGCACGACCACCACCTGGGTGTTCCAGCGCGGGCCGAGCGCGATGATGCACCACCAGCGCAGCGCCTGCGCGGCAAGCACGAGGACGACCATGGTCCAGCCGAACCAGGGCACGAACGGCCGCTCGGCCGGCCACACTTCGAGCACGCATGCGGCCAACAGGCCGACGTGCAGCACGACCATCGGCGGATAGTGCCGCCGGCCGCTGACCACGCCGCCCCGGGCCAGGCTCCAGGCCAGGTTGCGTCGGGCCACCACCAACTCGACGACGCGTTCGACGGCGACCAGGCCCACCAGGACGAAGTACCAGTACATCGCGCCTACCACTCCACGAGGACGAGTTCGGAGCAGAACCCCGGGCCCATCGCGATCATCAGGCCCGGCGTACCGGGTTCGGGCCGGGCGGCGATCGTGTCGCGCAGCACGTGCAGTACCGAGGTGGACGACAGGTTTCCCGTCGCGGCCAGCGAACGCCACGTCAGATCGAGGGCGCCGGCCGGGAGTTCGAGCGTCTCGGCGACGGCTTCGAGCACCTTGGGGCCGCCCGGGTGGCACACCCACGCGGTGATGTCGGCCGGGCTCAGGTCGTGTTCGGCGAGGAAGGATCGCACGTCGCCGGCCAGGTACTCGCGGACCACGTCGGGGACGTTCGGGCCGAGCACGATCCGGAACCCGGAGCCGCCCACGTCCCAGCCCATCACCCGGGCCGAGTCCGGATACATGCGACTGCGGCCGGCCACCACTCTGGGGCCGCGCCCCGGCCCGGTGCGCGCGTCCCCGCAGGCGACCACCGCCGCCGCGCCGTCGCCGAACAGGGCACCCGCGACCAGGTTGGCGATCGAGGCGTCGGCGCGTTGGAGGGTGAGCGAGCACAGTTCGACCGAGACCAGCAGTGCGACGTGCTCGGGCCACCCGCGCAGGTAGTCGTGCACCCGGGCGATCCCGGCGGCGCCCGCGACGCAGCCCAGGCCGAACACCGGCAGCCGTTTGACGTCGGGGCGCAGGCCGAGCCGGCCGACCAGGCGGGCGTCGATCGAGGGCACCGCGAGGCCGGTCACCGTGGTGAACACGATCAGGTCCACGTCGAGCGCGCTCAGCCCGGCGGCGCCGAGTGCGGACTCGATCGCCTCGGCCGCGAGCTCGACCGCGACGTCCAGGTAGGCGTCGTTGGCCGCGCCGAAGTCGTCCAGCTTGGCGTAGTGGTCCAGGGGCAGCGCCAGATGGCGGGTGTCCACCCGGGCGCTCGCGTGCAGCCGGTCCAGGACGCGGCGATCGGCGCCGACCGGCAGACACAGCCCCGCGAACGCCTCGGTGATCTCGGCCTGTGGATATCGGTGCGGCGGCAGGGCACCACGGACGGCGGCGATGCGGGTCACGGCGAACCCCCGGCTGGATGAGGCGACGGAAATGCGGGACGGCGAACGGGTGTGACTGCTGGGGCGGTTGCGCCGAACGGGTGCGGGAACGCTGGAACAGTGCCCAGCGGGAACACCGAACCCACGTCGTTTGCCCGCGCACGCGACCCGCATGCGCCCGTCCCGCGCCGACTCCCGGAAAGGTCACCCACGTGAGCGAAGCCGCAGCGCCGCGCCGCCCGCCCGTGACCGCCCCCGCGCGCCCCCGCGAACGGGCCCCTGCGGTCGGCCTCGTGCTCGCCTGCCACCCGGGCCCGACCGTGGCCGTCACGGCCCTGGTGACCGCCCTGGCCGCCGCGGCCGGCCGGGACGCCGCGGGCTGCGCGCTGGTCGGCGCGGCGGTGCTCAGCGGGCAGTTGTCGGTCGGGTGGTGCAACGACGCGGTGGACGCCGCCCGCGATCGGGCTGCCGGGCGGACCGGCAAGCCGGTGGTCGCCGGCCTGGTCGGGGCCGAGCGGGTGGCGCTCGCCGCCGGTTCCGCGCTGGTGTTGTGCCTGCCGCTGTCCTACGCGTCGGGGCCGGCGGCGGGCACCGCACATGTGGTCGGGGTGGCTGCCGCGTGGACCTACGACCTCGGGGTCAAGGGCACCGCCTGGTCGTGGCTGCCCTACGCGGTCGGCTTCGGCAGCCTGCCGGCGTTCGTCGCGTTCGGGCTGCCCGGGCGGCCGGCACCCACGTGGTGGATCGTCACCGCCGCCGCGCTGCTGGGCTGCGGCGCGCACCTGGCCGACGCGCTGCCGGATCTGGACGTCGACCGCGCGGGCGGCGTGCGCGGCCTGCCGCACCGACTCGGCCCGACCGGCATCCGGGCGCTCGCACCGCTGCCGCTGCTCGGCGCCACCGCGCTGCTGGCGTACGGCCGCCCGGACCGGTCCGGGCGGCTCGCCCTGGTCGGTGCCGGTGTCCTGGCCGGGGCGGGTGCGCTGCTCGGCGGCCGGCGGCCCGGGGTCCCGTTCGCCGCCGCGATCGCCGTCGCCGCGATCGACGTGGCCCTGCTGCTGCGTCGGGGAGCCGGTATCGCCGCACACGGACGCGGATCACGCGGGGTCCGACGATCATCACACCAATGCGCGTAGACCGTGGCCTGCCAGAGCGGTTTCGGTATGCCCTGGAAAAGCGTCCGATGAGGTGATATATACCGATCACTGCTTGACATTCTGTCAAATTGGATCTTCGTATTTAACAATCTGTCCCATTGTCCAGTTCAGAGCACCAGGAAATCATTCATGCCCATAGCTCGATCCCGGATTCACACAAACCGCCCGCAGATCGGGCACCGCGAGCCAGCTCGTACCGTGCCGGCCCCCCTGTTGTCCCCTCATACCTGGAGGAACCCGCACATGAGCGGACGCCTTACCCACCGCCGCCTGATCGCCTGCGCCGCAACCTTGATCGCGGGCTCCATGCTCCTGACCGGCTGTGGGGACGACGGCGGCGACAGCGCGCTCGGCAAGAAGGACGAGAACGCGCCGTTCTTCAAGATGCTCCCGCCGGACGTCCAGAAGTCCGGCAAGCTCCAGATCGGCTCGGAGATCGCGTACGCGCCGATCGAGTTCATGAAGGGCGGCAAGGCCGTCGGTGTCGACCCCGAGCTGGCCGCCGCGCTCAGCAAGCAGCTCGGCGTCAAGTACGAGTACAAGAACTCGCCGTTCGACTCGCTGATCACCGGGATCACCTCCAAGCGCTTCGACCTGGTCATGTCCGCGATGACCGACAAGAAGGAGCGGCAGGGCCAGGGCCTGGCGTTCGTCGACTACTTCCGCGCCGGTACCTCGATCCTGGTGCAGAAGGGCAACCCGCAGAACATCAAGTCCCTCGACGACCTGTGCGGCAAGATCGTCGCGTTGCAGCAGGCGACGACCAACGAGGATGTCGCGATCGCCCAGTCCAAGAAGTGCGAGGAGTCGGGCAAGGGCGCGATCACGATCCAGAAGTACGAGCACGACGGCGAGGCCCTGCTCAAGCTCAAGAGCGGCGCCGCCGTCGCCGACCTCAACGACTTCCCGGTCGCCGCGTACAACGCGCAGACCTCCGGTGACGGCAAGGACTTCGAGGTCACGGGCGATCAGATCGATGCCGGGCTCTACGGCATCGGCGTCGGCAAGGACAACACGCAGCTCCAGCAGGCGCTGAAGTCGGCCCTGGAGGCCCTGATCAAGAACGGCGAGTACGCCAAGATCCTGGCCAACTGGAAGGTCGAGGCCGGCGCCGTCTCCGAGGTCACCATCAACGGCGGCACTTCCTGATCCGAGGTCCGGCCCCGTCGCCCAGGGCGGCGGGGCCGGACCCGGCGGACCGTCCCCCCATCGGTCCACCCGCGCCCGCGCCCGCACTCGTGCTCCAAGAGGAGGTCACCTTCCCGTGACCACACCCCCACCCCCCGCCGCCTCCGACAAACAGCCGGCCCACCGGGAACACATCAAAGCGATCCCGGTGCCGCACTACGGTCGTTGGGTCGCCGCCGTCGTGGTCCTGGCCCTGGTCGGCCTCCTGATCAACGCGTTCGCGAACGCGAAGATCCACTGGAGCGTGACCGGCGATTACCTGTTCGACGAGCAGATCATCAAGGGCGCCGTCAACACGCTCAAGATCAGCCTCTACTCGATGGCGCTCGGGCTCGTGCTCGGCGTGCTCGCCGCGATCGGGCGACTCTCCGGCAATCCGGTCACCTCGACGGTCTCGTCGCTGTACATCTGGTTCTTCCGCGGCACGCCGGTCCTGGTCCAGTTGCTCATCTGGGGCAACCTCGCGCTGATCTTCCCGACCATGCTGGGCCACAACACCAACGACGTGATCTCCCCGACCATCGCGGCGCTGCTCGGCCTCGGCATCAACGAGGGCGCGTACATGGCCGAGATCGTGCGATCGGGCATCCAGTCCGTCGACGAGGGTCAGACCGAGGCCGCACACGCGCTCGGCATGTCCAAGGGCCGCACCCTGCGGCGCATCGTGCTGCCGCAGGCGATGCGAGTGATCGTGCCGCCCACCGGCAACGAGTTCATCAACATGCTCAAGACGTCCTCGCTGGCCAGCGTCGTGGTGTACCCCGAGGTGCTGCAGAAGGCGAAGGACGTGTACACCAACAACCTCGCGGTGATGGAACTGCTCTTCGCGGCCTGCTTCTGGTACCTGCTGCTGACCACCGTCTTCAGCATCGGCCAGTACTACCTGGAACGCCGCTTCTCGCGCGGGGCCAGCCGGGCGCTGCCGCCCACCCCGCTCCAGCGGATCAGGGCCAACCTGTTCCCCACCCGGCGTCCGGGAGTCGAGATCCGATGACGACCAATTTCGACAAGCCCACGCCCGGGGCGGCGGACCCGGTGCGACCGATGGTCAAGGCCGAGGACGTCTGCAAGTCGTTCGGCGCGCTGGAGGTGCTCAAGGGCATCGACCTGGAGGTCGGCTCCGGCGAGGTCATGTGCATCGTCGGCCCCTCCGGCTCCGGCAAGTCCACCTTCCTGCGCTGCATCAACCACCTGGAGAAGGTCAACGCCGGGCGGTTGTGGGTGGACGGCGAACTCGTCGGCTACCGGGAGAAGGACGGCAAGCTCTACGAACTCCGGGACAGCGAGGTCGCGCTCAAGCGGCGCGACATCGGCATGGTGTTCCAGCGCTTCAACCTCTTCCCGCACATGACCGCGGCGGGCAACATCATGGAGGCGCCCACCCAGGTCAAGGGCATAAGCAAGCCCGAAGCCCGGGAGCGCGCCCACCAGCTCCTGGCCCGGGTCGGCCTGGCCGACAAGGCGAACGCCTACCCCGCCCAGCTCTCCGGCGGGCAGCAGCAGCGGGTGGCCATCGCCCGGGCACTGGCCATGGACCCCAAGCTGATGTTGTTCGACGAGCCGACCTCCGCGCTCGACCCCGAACTGGTCGGCGAGGTCCTGGACGTGATGCGCGACCTCGCCCGGGACGGCATGACGATGATCGTGGTCACCCACGAGATGGGCTTCGCCCGCGAGGTCGGCGACTCGCTGGTGTTCATGGACGACGGACTCGTCGTCGAGTCCGGAGTGCCGCGCGAGGTGCTGAGCAACCCGCAACACGAGCGCACGAAGGCATTCCTGTCCAAGGTGCTCTGACACCGCTCGGTTTCGCGTGTCGTGCTCCGTCCGGGGTGGTCATCCGCCCCGGACGGAGTAATTCCGTTCGCGCTCCGGGCCGGGTTGGGTAGGGGCAGGGTGCCACCCGGCAGGGAGCCCGGGGACCCACACCGCGGAGGAATCCGTCATGCCGCACACCGCCGACCGCCTGGCCGCGCTGGCCCAGCAGGTACTCGGCCGTCCGACCCCGATCCGCATCCGGGCCTGGGACCGCAGCGAGGCCGGACCGCCGGACGGCCCGGCACTGGTCGTCCGCAACCGGCGGGCGCTGCGCCGACTGATGTGGAAGCCGGGCGAGCTGGGTTTCGCACGCGGTTGGGTGTCCGGCGACCTCGACGTGGACGGCGACCTCTACGACGCGCTCGACCGGTTGTCGGGCATCGCGCTGCACCGCGACAAACCGGCGCCCGGGAGCACCACCCCGGCTGCCCAGGGCCCGGACGGCCGCGACCGCCGCCCCGAACGCCCGCGCCCGTCCGCGCGCGTCGCGCTGGGCATGCTGCGCCCGGTGGGCGAGGCACTCACCCTGACCGGGCTGCCGGTACCGCCGCCGGCACCCGCCGAGGAGGTCCGGCGCCGCCGGGGCATACTGCACAGCCTGCGCCGCGACCAGGAGGCGATCCGGCACCACTACGACGTCGGCAACGACTTCTACGCGCTGATCCTGGGCCCCTCGATGGTCTACTCGTGTGCGTACTGGGACCGCCCCGACGCGACGCTGGAGGACGCCCAGCGCGCCAAGCTCGACCTGATCTGCCGCAAGCTGGCCCTGGGGCCGGGCATGCGGCTGCTGGACGTGGGTTGCGGGTGGGGCTCGATGGCGCTGCACGCCGCCGAGCACTACGGCGTCCAGGTGGTCGGCATCACCATCTCGCGCGAACAGGCCGACCTGGCCCGCAAACGTGTCTCCGAGGCGGGCCTGACCGGCCGGGTCGAGATCAGGATCCAGGACTACCGCGAACACGCCGACGGCCCCTACGACGCGATCTCCTCGATCGGCATGGCCGAACACGTGGGCCGGATCCGCTTCCGCGAATACGCCGACATCCTCTACGAACTCCTGCGCCCCGGCGGCCGGTTGCTCAACCACCAGATCGCCAGACGCCCGTCTCCGAACGAAGCGGCCTACCAGGTCGACGAGTTCATCGACCGCTACGTCTTCCCCGACGGCGAACTGGCACCGGTGGGCCGCACGGTCTCGGTCCTGGAGGAGGCGGGCTTCGAGATCCGGGACGTGCACGCGCTGCGCGAGCACTACGCGACCACGCTGCGCGCGTGGGTGGCCAACCTGGAGGCCGCCGCGGAGCGGGCCGAACGCCTGGCCTCCCCCGGCCGGGTGCGCGTGTGGCGCCTGTACATGGCCGCGTCGGCCCTGGCCTTCGAACAGAACCGCATCGGCGTCAACCAGATCCTGGCGATCAAGACGCCGGCCTCGGGACGCTCGGGGATGCCGCCGACCCGGACCATGTGAGCGGCGGGGGCGAGCGGTCGGGGCGGCCCGATGGGACGACCCGGACGGCCTCGCCGACCTGGTCGAGCGGGCCGCGTTCGTACCCGCCCCGGATCCCGCGCCGGTCGATCACGGGCAGGTCGCGAGGCGATCGGCGAGTGGGGGGCCTTTACATGCCACGCGCGACGCCCGGTCCGGATGCGTCGTCGACAAAGTCCGTGGTGGGGACGCCCGTTCGTGGATGTCCCCACCACGGGGTGGTTCAGTCGAGGTCGGTTGCCTTCTCCTCGGTGGTGTTGCGGTGGAAGTGGAACGGGCAGTGGGTTCCGCCCAGGCCGATCGTGGTGACGCGTTCGAAGCGGAAGCCGTGGCGGTCCGGGTCGATCGCCTCGATCCAGGCGCTGTCGAACGCGCACAGGGCGGGGGTCAGTTCCGGGGCGGAGTTGGCGACCAGTACGTCGTGGTAGAAGCAGCGGTGCACGTCGAGAAGGTAGTTCCGGTCGTCGTCCGCGGGTCGGTCGAAGGTGAACGTGGCGCCGAAGGATTGCTCCTCGCGGGACTTGGACAGCGCGACCATGGCCGTGAACGGGTCGGGTGCGGCGTCGAGCATGGCGAGCGTGCCGGCCCGGAACGTCGCGTGAAACGGTTCGATGAGCGCGGCCCGAACGAGGGCGAGGGCGTCCTCGCGACACAGGTGCGGCAGCAGGGTGCGGTACGCGGCGACCAGCACGAGGGTCAGCCGCAGGTTGTGTCGGGACGGCTCGTCGTCGATCAGGTGTGCGTTGGCGACCTCGAGGTCGGCGTGCAACGCGCGGATTGCGGCGGGGAGTTCGTCCGGGAGCGAACGCGCGCGAACGGTTTCCGCGAGGTGGTCGAGGAACGCGTCGAGGAGGATTGCGGTGTCGCGATCGGGGTCGGGGACGTAGCCGCCCTCGCCGATCTCGATGTCGAAGTGGTCGGTGGCCATGGAGGTCCTTCCGAGACGGGCTCGGTTCCGACGCACGGACACGGCACCACCGGGCAGGCAGGGCCGGCCGCACTCGCGAACCGAGCGAGCACGGCAGCGCGCTCCACCGACCTACCAGGCGCTGACGAACTTGGATGAGTGTCACTCTTGCGCCCGCCCAGTCTGGCAGACGCGCGGTGACCCTGTCCCGCCCGCCGACGAGCCCCGCGGCACCGCCGCCCGCCGTGACAAGACCACAGCCTCGTGCGCAGCCGCAATCACCCTCGCGGCGACCCTGCTCCGGCTCCGACGCCCCCATGGAAGAGACGCGCTAGAGAGTCTTCCAGGGGTTCGACGACCCGCAGTCCACCCGACCGCGCGACCCGACGTGCCATGTCCACTGGCCATCGCCGGTCACCGTGACGCCGTGCTGTTCGCGTCGGGGTTCACCGCGCGCCCGCCACGCTTGGTACGCGGCCTCGATCTCTCGCCAAAGATCGCGCGGACCGCCCTCGTTCACCTCGAACGAGGCCGCGTCCGGTACGTAGTCGACGGATGCCCAGGACTCCCCGTCGGCGTACCACGTGGTGAACTCCCCTGCGTGCGCGCCCGATCCGAAGAACGTACGTTGCTCGACCTCGGGCAGCCGAAGCCCGATCGCGAAATCCGCGTGCTCCTCCTGGAGGGGTCGCGGATCCGTCGCCGTGTGGCGGACCCTGCACGCACTCGGGTCCGCGATCACGTCGCCCACGAACCGCCTGGCCTCGAACCTCGGACGTTGCGACCGGGCCCACATGAAGTTGACGTTCCCCACGAACCGGCCGGACGCCGTGCCGTCGCCCGCGACGACCAGGCGCAGGAGCCCGGAGTTGTGGTACGCCGTGCCCCAGGGCGTGACGATCACCCCTTCGGGCCGGACCTGCTCCACCCACGCGTAGGGCACGTTCCGTACCGCCATGGTGGCGATGAGCCGATCGTAGGGGGCGCCCTCCTTGTACCCGTGCAACCCGTCGCCGACGATCAGGGTCGGCATCGGGTCGGCAGCGCGCAAGGACTCGTGTGCCTGGATCGCCACGAGGGGATCCACCTCGACCGAGGTCACCCGGCCGCCCTTGAGCGCGGCGGACAACAACGCGGTGGACCACCCGGTGCCGGTCCCGATTTCGAGGATGTGGTGATCCGGGTCGACGTCGAGTTGTTCGAGCATGTGCCGCACGAGCGAGGGTTGCGACGACGACGATGTCGGGATCAGGTTGCCGTCCGGCATGCCGTCATCCATCTGGGTGACAAGCGGGATGTCGGCCGCCACGGCCTGCGCCCACGCCTCGGGGTCGGTGTCGCGGTCGATCCGATCGCCACTCCCCCACACCACCGCCGGGACATACGAGCTCCGGGGCGTGTCCGCGAACACGCCGTCCCAGTCGACCAAGGTGCTCACTTGTCCTTCTCCTTGTCGCGGTCCTTGTCCTTCGGCGGCACGGGCCTGTCCCATTGGCCGTCCTGCTGCCGTCGGGGGGTCTTGGCGTCGCCGTCCTTGTCGTCCTTGGCGTGGTTCCCCATCGTCGTGCCTCCCGAATTGGTGGGTGTCGAGCCGGTGTCGGTCGGTGCCGGCATCGATATCGGTATCGGCGTCATCGCCCCTGCTCTTCATCGAACAAGAACGGTGGTTCCGGCCAATCGGCCACCGCACCCAACAGGCAGCCGACTCGTTCGAGATCGGCCAACAATGCGAACCACTCGGGACCGTCAGGCGGTTGAACGGTCGCCAACATGCCCTTGTCCACGGCGCACAATTCCGTCAGCGTGCCGTCCGGCCGAAGGGTCGCGTCCTCCCCGCCGACGTACCGCACGCTCCGGTACAGAATCGGCGGAGGGGGCCGAAGAATGACCAAGTCCCGCACGCAGCAGGCAAATTCGATCCCACTACGCAACCGCAGGTGAACCTGCCGCCCCTGCACGTCCATAAGCACACCCTCGCGACCCGAATAGGCGTCGCGACACCACGCGTGCCGATAGCGCTCGAAAAACGCCCGCCCCCGATCGCGATCCCCCTGCGTACTCCCCGAAGCCCGCTGCCGCGTGCTCATCGGGCGTACCGTCCGTCCTGATACGGCCTGCACAACCATGCCGAGAACCCGCGCGCCCGCCGAAACCAACGCCAACCCAGGCGAAACCACGCGCGCCGAAGCGGCACCGGGGATGGAGCGAATGAGGGAGTCTCGGCGTCTCGCCCACCGAGCCACTCTCGGACCAGCAGGCACAACCGCTCGTCCTGCTCCTCGCGCTCCCCGCCGTTCGGCATACGCACCCGACCACGTTGCGTCCATCCGATTTGATCTGTCACAGGAACTCCCGAACCTTTCGGGCGAATTGGTGTACCTGTGAACCTAGAAACCGCGGGCTGGCAAGACCAGGGACGCCATGGGCCACCTTGCTCGCCGGGTAGGGCGCCACGTCCTACCCGGCACCGATCTGTAGGCGGTCGGCTAGGGAAAGGATTGGGGCCGTGCGGCGACGCTCGCGGGAAGCGAGGTCTGCGACTACTCGGCGAGACGTCGCGTGATAGCGCATCCATTCGGGGGCGGTGTGTTCTGCCTTGAGCATGGCGCGGGTTGCCCGGTCGTCGTTGGCGAGGTCGATGTGGGCGAGGGCGCGGTCGACGTAGTAACGCGCCTGCCACGTGGGCGGCAGGCTGGTCAGGTCGGTAATGCGCCGTGCTTCGACCAACGCCTGCTCGGGCCGGTCCATTTCGACGAAGGCGTTGACCGTGGCGACGCCGGCATTGGTGGGGCCGAATGGCGTGGCGTAGTCGATGCGGTCGGTGCCGATCCGGGCGGCGGCGGCATTCGCGAGCCGCAGGAGTTCGGCGGCGGTGTCCTTGCGCTCCGCGCGTACGGCGGCCGAGGCGGCGCGTAGGAGCAGAATGCCCCACAGCGCCACGTCGATCAGCGGTGTCTTCGTCCACGACGGCTCGATCTTCTCCGCGGTTGCCTCGGCCACCCGCTGCGCGTCGTCTATCCGCCCCTGCTTGCTGAAGATCCACGACAGCGTCGACATGCCCATCACTTCGAGTCGGGGGTCGTCGGAGCGCCCGGCCGCGATCCTGGCCCGCTCCATCGCCGTGTATGCGGCGTCCTCCTTGCCGAGCGCGGCCAGAGTCGTCGCCGCGACCTGGTATGCCTCCGCCAGGACGGCGAACGAGGCGGCGCGGTCGGCCCCGGAGTGTTCGCGCGTCGCGGAGCGAGCATCCGAGATGAGGCGCGGCAATACGGCGGCGATCTCCGACAATCTCCCTTCACGCCGGATCGCCTCCGTGGACCTCAGCGACGCCCGCAGATCGAGGACGGACGGCGATTCCCCGTCTGCGACCTCCATTTCGTCTTCGATCAACTCGGAGACCGGGGTCACAGCCCGCCGAAGCGCCAACAGGCTGGGTAGTGGATCCCGGTGCGCCGCGCCCTCGAACGTGGTCGGCTGCCCGATCAGGATCGACGTCTCCACATCGAGCGCGCTCGCGAGTGCGTTGAGCGTGGAGAGCCGGGCCGTGAGTCGTTGGTTCTGTTCCAGCTTGCGAACGACGTCGACCGAGACCCCCGCAACAGCGGCAAGCGACTCCTGGGTGTGGTCCCTACGCACACGCAACCGCGCGACGCGATCCCCGATGCTGTCTTGCATGGTTCCGACTCCCGGCAAGGTAGGCGCTCACCCCACGATACGCCCGCAGATCGGCCAAAAATTGCGGGAACCGACCACCGGTTCGCGTCCTACGATCGGTTACGCGCCCATGCCCTTTCCCCGCGGGAGTCGGCAGCGATGATCCGGGCAGTCATCAAGGAGTTGGAAGCATGCAAGGGACCCGAGACGCAAGCATCACAACGTGGCGCAAGAGCACGTACAGCAACGGAGATCAAGGTGAATGCGTCGAGGTCCGCGACGATCTCCCTGGCCTCGTCCCGATACGCGACTCGAAGGGCCCGAGCATCGGGCACCTGACAATCGGCACGGCATCCTGGACAGCACTGATCAACGCCCTCCGGAACTGACTCGACCCCGGCCGCACCCGCGTACTACGCGATGCGCAAGCGGTCGGCGAGCGCGAGGAGCGGCGTCGGCTCGTGGCGCTCGCGGGAGGCGAGGTCTGCGACTACTCGGCGGGATGTGGCGTGGTAGCCGCATCCCTTCCTGCCGGATGACCTCAGTCGGCCTCGACGACACCCGGAAATCCAGTGCCGCGTCAGGCGACGTTCGCCGTGCCGGCGTACCGAATCACGCGCATGGCTGCTTCCGGGTGATCGCGCACGCAGTCACGGCGCGCCTGGGACGTCGTGCCATGGCTGGACGGTCATGCTTTCGGCGTTATGCCGGTTCCGGCGGTACAAAACGCGCGCGTAGGAGTCCCGTGTCGAGCGAAGAGAACAAGAGATTGGTGCGCCGCTTCTACGCGGAGATCGACAAGGGCAACATCGAGGCCATGGACGACCTCGTGGCCGAGGATTACCAGGATCATTCACCGCCACCGTTTCCGGGGCTCGGGTCCGGTCGCGAGGGGCTCAAGCAGGCGTTCCGTCTCTTCTGGAAGGCCACGCCCGGGACCCACGAGATCGAGGACCAGATCGCGGAGGGCGACAAGGTGGTGACCAGACTGACGGCCTACGGAGTGCACGAGAGAGACCTTCCCGGCATTCCCGCCACCGGTAACCGGCTCACGATGACGGCGACGGTGATTCACCGCATCGAAAACGGCAGGCTCGCGGAGAAGTGGTCGGACAAGGATGTATTCGGTTTCCTCCAGCAGCTCGGCGTCATCCCGGCGCCCGGCGGTACGCCGGAGTAGACCGGGCGACACCGGGACCTCGGACCCGGCGGACGGAATGCCGGACGAGTGGGGTCCGCCCACGGCGGCGTACGTTCTTCGCCGCGACCGCTACCACGAAATCCAGCCCGCGGGAATCGAGTTCGTGCGGGAATCGCCGACCTGCCCGTAGCCCACGTCCCACGTCCCACGTCCGCCATGAACGGGCGGGAACCGCGGCCCACCCGAGATGGCGCTGTCAGCTGTTGCTCGGCCACAGGACGGGGGCGGCGCACTCGTCGTACTGCTGGTTGCAGGCGATGTTGCAGTCCTGCCACTGCGGATACTCCGTGAAGACCGCGCACTCGCTCTCGCAGGAGTCGTAGCGTTGGCCGCACATGATCAGCAGTTGCCTCTCCTCCTCGGTCCACATCGGAACGATCCGGTCGTCGGCGGCTGCGTGCGGTGGGCGCGACGTGTACCGGCCGGTGCTGCGGTAGACGGATGCTTCGGCGTGGAACCCGGGCGTGGTCATAGTGGTGCTCCCGTCTGCGTGGCCGGGCACCGAAGCCCTCGGCCACCGGTCGGCCGGCGGCGACGCGCCGAACGCCCCGAGTGCCGTCCGCGCGACCGGCCCCTCCCTGTCAAGATTACGCTCGCCGGGCCTGCCCGTCTGCCGCCCGCGGCGGCGTCACCCGGCCGTCCCGGGCAGCGGCCCGCGGTCCCGCCCGAACTGTCGATCGGAAAACTCGCCGCGAGGATCGACCGAGGCTCCGAGGTGCGTACCGGGGCGAAGCGGAGCAGGCTGAAAGTACGAGCGACCCGGAAAGTGTGGGCGACTCACCACCGCGTGACGTCCGGTCCGTCGCCCACTGTGACCGCGTACCCATCGAGGAGCGCGTACCCACTGAGGAGTGCGGGAGATGAGCAAGGACGAGCCGCAGGGCGGCCCCGTCCGCAGCGGCGAGGCTCGGCCCCGCCGAGTGCGGATCCCCGGGTTCATCCAGGACGAGGAGATCGGCCTCGGCGACGCCGTCAAGCGCGTGACGTACGCGATGGGGGTCAGGCCCTGCGGTGGTTGCGAGCGGCGCGCGGCCGCACTCAACCGCCGGGTGGTGCTGGGGCGTAATCCGGGTCCACGGTCCGGGAGTTACTGAGTTCGGTTACCGGCTGCCGAGTCACCCAGTTCCAGGAGTCACCCAGTTCCAGGAGTCACTGATGGAGCAGGAATACCAGGACCAGGAATACCAGGACCCAGTGGACGACGAAAGGACAGGCGAGCCCGACCGGTTCCGACCTGCCGAGGCAGCCGAGGCTGCGGCCCCCGCGCCCGACTGTGGTTGCCGAGGCGAACTGCGGGCCTGTGGCGAGAGACCGGGGCGGGACGCTCCGGGGCTCGACCCTCCGACGCCCTCCTACGTCTACGTGCTGGGCCAGATCGACTTCCGGTTCCCGAGCCTGTCGGTCGAGAAGGAGGTCGCTCAGAATGTAGGGCGGGCCGAAACCGAGAGGCTGACCGACCGACAGGCGGTCCGTGCCGTCATCTCGCAGCCCGAGAACCGGTACCTGGCACGGCAGTTGTGCTATGTGCTGAGCGTTCAGGGGATCGACACGTACCTGCTGCGTCCGCGCGATCCGGTGGAACTCGATCTGCTGATCGAGGCCGTTCGCCCGGAGCCCCGCGCCTCCGATCTGGACCTCGTCATCGGAATTCGCGGGCCGCTGGCACCACCCGGTCTCTGCAACGGTCTGACGATCCCCGTCGTGACCTTCGACCAGATCTACTCGTTCGACACCGGGGAGTTGGTGAAGGCGATCGAGCGGCCCGAGCAGATGAGCCCCGAGGACTTCGAGCCGGCCTCCCACGACCTGCTGCGGCGGGTCATGCAGTTGGGCGACAACGCCGGCGACACCGACGAGCATCGCGCCCTGAACTACCTGGCGGTCCGCTATCCGCGGATCTACCAGAAGACCGTGGAAGCACACGCGGCGGACGCTTCCCTGAGTGCGGTCGGCTTCTGCGACTCCCGGCTGAGCGGCACCCGACGGATCATCGACGTCCTGTTCTCGTACACGAGTCGCCGAACGGACGTCACGGAGAAGTGCTTCGTACGCGTGGACGTCACCGAGGAGTTCCCCTTCCTGGTGACCAAGCTGTCGCCGTACTACGACCGCTGAACGGCGTACGAGGCGAGCAACGAAAGCAGAGGTGAGCAGACGTGCGAATTCCAGGCTTCAACGCCCAGTCGGCGCTCTACCGAACAGGCGGACACTATCGATCGGGTCGGTACGGTTTCGCAACGAGCCATCCTGCCGTCGGACCGCAGGGTGAGGCTCTCTTGTCGATCTGCGAGCTGGAGTGCCGGCAGATCTGCCGGAGCATCTGCATGCGGCACCCCGGAAGCAGGGCCTGCCGGGACTGCCGGAAGGACTGCGTGAACGAGTGCGAGTCCCCGTTCCTCGGCTGATCAGGCGGCGGAGCGGGTCGGATCAGGCCGGGGCGGATCGCACCGGCGGGGATGGCAGCGGGTCGGATCGCGGCGGACCGGATTCGGATCGGAGCGATCATTCGGATCACCTCACAGGGACGGTGCACCGGTGGAACCGTTGGATCTGATCAGGCTCGCTCCCTTGATGGCGCGCACCTCGGGCCGGCCGGACGTCGGGGTGGGGATGATCGACGGATCGGTGGCCGCCGAGCATCCGGGGCTCGCCGGCCGGAGGATCCTCGTGCTGCACCGGGCCGGTGGCGGCCGCCGCGGCGAAGACTGCGGTGCGGCGGGAGGCGGTTCCTCATGCCGGCACGGCACCTTCGTCGCCGGCGTCCTCAGCGCCGGGCGGTCCTCGGTGGCGCCCGGCATCTGCCCGGGCTGCACGCTGCTGGTCCGCCCGATCTTCGCGGCGGACCGGCCGGGCCGCCGGGTGGCGCCCAGCGCGGGGTTGGACGAGTTGGCGGCCGCCATCGTGGAGACCGTCGACGCGGGTGCCCGGGTGCTGAATCTGAGCGTCGCTCCGGAGCGGCCCTCCGGCACGGGGCACCGCGCGTTGGAGGAGGCCCTGGACCACGCGGCGAATCGGGGTGTCATCACGGTCGTCGCCGCCGGGAACCAAGGCAGGCTCGGCACGTCCGCGATCACTCGGCACCCGTGGACGATTCCGGTCGTCGCGTACGACCGGCGGGGACGGCCGATGAACCTGTCCAACCTGGGGGGATCGATCGGCGGCGGCGTCGGCGCACCCGGCGAGGGCATCGTGAGTCTCGGCGCCGACGGCCGTCCGCTCACGCTCACGGGTACCAGTGCGGCCACCCCGTTCGTCGCCGGCACGGTCGCCCTGCTGTTGTCGGAGTTCCCGGCCGCGTCGGCCGCCGAGGTGCGCGCGGCCGTGCTCCGGGGCGGCTCGGCGTCGCGGCGCACGGTGGTGCCGCCCCTGCTGGACGCCTGGGCTGCCTACACCTCCCTGGGTGCCGTCCGCCGCCACCGGGCGTGACCGTCGTCGTTCGGTTCGCGCTCGTTGCCGTGCACAGGCCCCACGGGCCACTCTTGCGTTCGCAGCCGAAGGGGACTCGTGCCACCCGGCGAGCCCCGCCAACGCACTTGATCGCCGTGGCGCGCGGCATAGCGGGGATGTACATCGAGTGGCGGCGCATGGAGCGGTCCGGACTGCGCCAGGCGCAGGAGTCGGTCCTGCCGCTGTGGGAGCGAACGCGGCGATTTCGCGCGTACTCGTCGTGGCTGATCCCTGGCCCCCTCCAGACTCGCGCCTACACCCGCGCTCTGCTCTCGGCGATTCGGGACCGACGTGTGGTGCCCGACGACCTGGAGGCCGCCGTGGCGGTCCGCATGGACAAGCAACGGGTGATCCACGAAGGCGGGCGCCGCTTCGCGATCGTCATGGAGGAGAGCGTCCTGCGGCATCGGATCGGCGGGGCGGACACGATGGCCGGACAGCTCGGCCACCTCCTCTCCCTCGCGTCGTTGCCCTCCGTCAGCCTCGGCATCGTCCCGCTGTCGGCGGATCGGACGGCGCTGTGGCCGGTGGAGGATTTCTGGATCTTCGACGGCGAACAGGTCAACGTCGAATTGGTGTCCGCCTTCCTGACCATCACCCAGCCGCACGAAATCGGCATGTACGCGAGGACGTTCGCCGAACTCGCCGAATTGGCGGTGTACGGCGTGTCCGCCCGTTCGCTGATCACCGCCGCCGTCGACGCGCTCCGGTGAATCCGCGCAAGTCCGTGCACGTTCGTTGAGCGCGGGCGCTGCCCTTCCTACCGTCGAAGTCATGGCGGCAGGCAGCGAACACACGGGACGGCCCCAGGCGGCCGTACGCGCGTTGCGGGCCTACGTCATCCGAAAGGCCCGCCGGCAGTACGCACCACGGAGTACACAGGAGGCAAGCACATGACCAGGTACGAGTACCGCACATCGAGCCGTTGCGACTACAACAACAATCCCCGCTGCGTCGAGGTGGCGACCAACGTACGTGGTGTCGTGGCTGTCCGGCACAGCGCCACGGGTAGCGTTCAGGAGTACACCCCTGCCGAGTGGAACGCGTTCATCGAGGGCGCCAAGGCGGGAGAGTTCGACCTGACGGCGTAGTTCGCCGGACAGCGAGAGGAGCGCCCGCGTGACGAGATGCCCCGTGTGCGGTGCCGAGACCATCCCGGATCCGGAATGGCCGACCGCGCTGTTCTGTCTCGTCTGTACGAAGGTGACGAACACACTTCGGCGACGACACCCGATGAACGAGGTGCCACGCTACAGCGGGGCTGCGCGAGCACTCCGGGAACTACGCCGACTCACCTGATCCGGTCCAGCGCAAGGCCCCCCGCTTCCGAACGGAAGCGGGGTTTCAATCGACGCCGAACATCTCCCGGCACCGGTCCAGGCCCTCGATCCCGGTGCGGATGGTGCGGTGTTCTCGCCATGCCTCTCGGGTCAGGCGGAGGCGGCGGAGTGGGCGTGGGGGGCCGGATTCGTCGGCCGGGAGGATCTCGATGCCGTCGTCGGCGTAGCCGAGGCGTCGGGAGACCGCGAGGGACGGGGCGTTGTCCGGGAAGGCGGAGGAGATCGCCCAGCGGGCGTCGAGGCCGGTGAAGGCCAACTCCAGCATCGCGGCGCGCATCTCCGTGCCGAAGCCGTGGCCCTGGTGGGCCAGGCCCAGCCAGGAGCCCGAGCCGACTTCCCGCCGACGGGCGAAGTCCTTGGCGCCGCAGTCCTGCGTACCGACGATCACGCCCTCGTACACGACCGCGAGGATCAGTCGCCAGTCGTCCGGCTCCCAGTTCGCCCACGAGGCCCAGTAGTGCTTGAGGCCGTTGCGGGCGAAGGCCGGTTGCGGTTGACGTGTCCACGGCTCGTTGAACGGCATCCGGTCCGGGGCGTGGATGCCGCGCGCGGCCAGTTCCACGAGCGCCACCAGGTCGTCCTGGCTCGCCGGTCGAAGCTCCAGTCGAGGCGTGATCAACCGTAGGCCGAACACCGGCCAATGGTCAGTGAGCATGGTCGATTCTCGACGGAACGCCCGGCCCGCCGCGAGCGAATTCCGTCGCCGTAGCCGCCGCGCCCACCCGCTACCGCTCCCCCGTCGTCGGCGCCAGCCCGTGCAGCAGCAAGTCCGCGAACACGTCGCCCACCTCGCGCGGCGACATCGGTCCGTCGAGCTGGTACCAGCTGTTCAGGTGGTGTACGCCGCCGAAGAAGTTGTGCGTGGCGATGTCGGCCGACACGTCCGCGCGCAACAGACCCTCCCGCTGGCCCTGTTCGATCAGCGCGCGGAAGCGCTCGTGGTAGCGCCGCCGTTCGGCCCGGATCTCGTTTCGCTTGTCCGGTGCGAGCAGGTGCATCGAGCGGAAGTAGACGACCGCGTCGTCGATGTTGTCCAGCGTGGTGACCACCACGTCCGCCGCCGCCTCGCGCAGTCGGTCCACGACCGGCTCGGGGCCGTCGGCGATGGTGTTCAGCCGCTCCGTCTGCATCGCGAGCATCCGGTGATAGATCTCCACCAGGAGGTCGTCCTTGGACGCGTAGTAGTGGTACATCGCCCCCTTGGTCACCCCGGCGGCGGCCACGATCTCCTGGACCGAGGTGCTCTCGAAGCCGCGCTCGGCGAACATCCGCGAGGCGATCCGCAGCAGCCGCTGCGGCAGGGGTGTCCCATCGGCCTCGGACAGAACCGGTGTCGCGTTGTCGCGACCTCTAGCCGCCATGATGTCCAACCTTTCGAGGGAGCGTTCGACGCTACCCTAGCCAAGATACCGACCGGTCGGTACCGTATTTCGCGCACGGCACGTTTCGCGCACCCTACGGCCACGAAACCCGAGGCCACGAAACGTCCCCGCCGTCCGCGACCAGGGAGAGGAAGGCGTCGGTGGACTTCAGCTACGACGCACGGACCGAGGAACTGCGCGAGCGACTGCTCGCGTTCATGGCCGAGCACGTGTACCCCGCCGAAGCCGTGTTCACCGAGCAGGTGGCCGAGCCGGGTGCGGATCCGTGGGGCCGGCCGCCGGTGATCGAGGAACTCAAGGTCGAGGCCCGCAAACGCGGCCTGTGGAACCTGTTCCTGCCGGGCGCCGAGGGCGCGGGTCTGACCAATCTCCGGTACGCGCCGCTGGCCGAGATCGCCGGCCGCAGTCCACACCTGGGCCCGGAGGCGCTCAACTGCGCCGCGCCCGACACCGGCAACATGGAGCTGCTGCACGACTTCGGCACGCCCGAGCAGCAGGAGCGGTGGCTGAAGCCGCTGCTGGAGGGCACCATCCGCTCGGCGTTCTGCATGACCGAGCCCGACGTCGCCTCCTCCGACGCCACCAACATCACCACGCGCATCGTCCGCGACGGCGACGAGTACGTTATCGACGGCCGCAAGTGGTGGTCCTCCGGGGCGATGGCGCCCACCTGCGAGATCCTGGTCGTGATGGGCAAGACCGACCCGGACGCGCCGCGCCACCGCCGGCAGAGCATGATCCTGGTGCCGCGCGACACCCCGGGCGTGCGGATCCGCCGCGGGATGCACGTCTTCGGCTACACCGACGGGCCGCACGGCGGCCACGCCGAGGTGGTCTTCGACAACGTACGGGTGCCCGCCGCGAACCTGGTCGGCAACGCCGGCGACGGCTTCGCCATCGCCCAGGCCCGGCTGGGCCCCGGCCGGATCCACCACTGCATGCGGCTGATCGGGATGGCCGAGCGCGGCCTGGAGCTGATGTGCCGCCGGGTGGTCGCCCGCGAGGCGTTCGGCGGGCCGCTCGCCGATCAGGGCGTGATCCAGGAATGGATCGCCGAATCCCGGGTGCGCATCGAGCAGTTGCGCCTGCTCGTGCTCAAGACCGCGTGGCTGATGGACACCGTCGGCAACCGCGGCGCGCACCGCGAGATCCAGTCGATCAAGATCGCCACGCCGCTCACCGTCGAGTGGATCCTGGACAAGGCCATCCAGGCGCACGGCGCGGGCGGCCTGTCCCAGGACTTCGTGCTCGCGTCGTTGTGGACCCACGCCCGCACGCTGCGTCTGGCCGACGGCCCGGACGAGGTACACCGCCGTTCGCTCGCCCACCGCGAGCTCAAGTCCTACCGAGAGGCAGCCGCCCAGTGAGCGACTCGTCCCGTCCCGTAGCCATCGTCACCGGCGCGAGCCGAGGCATCGGCCTGGGCATCGCCCAGGCCCTGGTCGCGCGCGGCGACCGGGTCTGCGTGACCGCGCGCGGCGCGGACACGCTCGCCGAGGTGGTCGCCTCGCTCGGCGGCCCCGAACATGCGATCGGCGTCGCCGGCAAGGCGCACGACCCGGTCCACCAGGACGCCGCGGTGACCGCGACCCTGGAGGCGTTCGGCCGGATCGACATGCTGGTCAACAACGCCGGCATCAACCCGGTGTACGGCCCGCTGGTGGAACTCGACCTGGACGCGGGGCGCAAGATCCTGGAGGTCAACCTGCTCGCCGCGCTCGCCTGGACCCAGCGCGTGCACAAGGCGTGGCTGGGCGAGCACGGCGGCGCGATCGTCAACGTGTCCTCGCTCGCCGGCGCGCGGCCCGCGCACGGAATCGGCTTCTACGGCGTCAGCAAGGCCGCGCTGACCCACCTGACCGCCCAGCTCGCGAGCGAACTCGGGCCGCGGGTGAGGGTGAACGCGGTGGCCCCGGCCGTGGTCAAGACGGTCTTCGCGACGGCGCTGTACGAGGGCCGCGAGGAAGAGGTCGCGGCGGCGTACCCGATGGCCCGGCTCGGCGTACCCGAGGACGTGGCCGGCGCGGTGGCGTTCCTGCTGTCCGAGCAGGCGAGTTGGATCACCGGCCAGACACTGCTGGTCGACGGCGGCGTGAGCCTGTCCGGCGGTGTCGGATGACCACGCTCACCGGCGCCAATGTGGTGATCACCGGCTCCGGTGCCGGGATCGGCGCGGCGCTGGCCCGGCGCTTCGCCGCCGACGGGGCACGGGTGGTGGTCAACGACCTGGACGCGGACGCGTGCCGCGCGGTCGCCGCCGAGATCGACGGGATCGCGCTGCCCGGCGACGCGGCGGGCGAGGAGGGCGTCGCGGCGCTGATCACCGGTGCCCGCAAGGCGCTCGGCGGCGAGATCGACATCTACTGCGCCAACGCCGGCATCGGCGAGGGCATGGGCCTGGACGCCTCCGAGGATGCCTGGGGCCGCTCGTGGGACGTCAACGTGATGGCGCACGTGCGCGCGGCGCGGCTGCTCACCCCGGCCTGGCTGGCCCGGGGCCGCGGCCACCTGGTCACCACGGTCTCCGCCGCCGGCGTGCTCACCATGCTGGACGCGTCGGCGTACTCGGTCACCAAGCACGCGGCGTACGCGTTCGCCGAGTGGATGGCGATCACCTACGGCGCCAAGGGCATCACGGTCCAGGCGGTCTGCCCGCAGGGCGTACGCACGCGGCTGCTCGGCGCGACCGGGGAGGCCGCCCGGGTGATTCTCGACGACGGCGCGATCGAGCCGGCGGAGGTCGCCGACGTGGTCGCCGAGGCGGTCACGAACGGCACGCCGTTCCTGGTCCTGCCGCATCCCGAGGTGGCCCGGATGTACGCGGCCCGGGCCGCCGATCCGGACCGCTGGCTGGCCGGAATGCGCAAACTCCAGACCCGTCTGGAGTTTGCGAAGGAGGGCCGAGCGCAGGAAGGCTGACCACCCGGTCCGAGCCGGCGCCGCCGTGCCGCCGGCTCGGACCGGCGCGACGCAGCCGCCGCAGCCGAAGGAGTCGCAGGTGCCGGTGAACGAGATCGAGACGGTGCTCGAGCCGGTGCCCTCCGCCGCGCTCGGGACGACCCTGATGCACGAGCACATCTTCGTGCTGACTCCGGACAGCCAGGCCAACTGGTCCTCGGACTGGGACGAGAAGGCCCGGGTCGCGGACGCGGTCGAGCGGTTGCGAGCGCTGCGCGCGGCCGGTGTGACGTGCTGAACGACGTGCTTCCGGCGCTGCGGGCGCACGGCGTGCCCGAAGAGGAATTGACCACGATGCTGGTGGACAATCCGCGCCGGTGGTTCGAACGGGCGTGACGCGGGCGTCGATCGTGGACCCGGGCGCCGAAGTGGAGCTTCGGCGCCCGGGCGGCCGTCCCGGCTACGGCGTCCTCGTTCGAGGAGCCCCCCTCCGCGGTGTCCTCATCCGCGGCGCAGCGCGGCCAACTGCTCGGCGAACGGGACCACTTCCTCGTATTCCGCAGCGGGCACGGATGCCGCCCGAGGCAGTCCGGCCGCCAGGTCGGCGAGTTCGCCGCCCGCGCGGGCGATCCTCGCGGCCAGGTCGTCGCCGCCGGACCCCGCCGCCGCGCCCCAGTCGTCGGTCGCCGCGTACACCGAGGTCGGTACGACCGTGGCCCGCAGGTAGGCGAACAGCGGGCGCAGCGCGTGCTCCAGGGCCAGCGAGTGCCGCGCGGTACCGCCGGTCGCCG
Source organism: Embleya sp. L77 (assembly GCF_055557415.1). NCBI lineage: Bacteria > Bacillati > Actinomycetota > Actinomycetes > Kitasatosporales > Streptomycetaceae > Embleya > Embleya sp. L77. Next base: position 5,816,838 of record NZ_CM145709.1, on the reverse strand, counting down.
CGATCAGCACCGGCTTCCCGGCGAGCGCGGTGTTGTCCAGCACGTCGAAGAAGGACTTGAACAGCCCGCTGTAGGAGGCGGTGAAGATCGGCGTGACCGCGATCAGGGCATCGGCGCGGGTGACCGTCTCGATCGCGGCGCGCAGGCCCGGCGGCGGGAAGCCGGTGACCAGGTTGTGTGCGATGTCCACCGCGACGTCGCGCAGTTCGACCGTGTGCACGTCGACCTCGACGCCCCGATCGACCAGCTGTCGTCGGGCCGCCTCGGCCAGTCGGTCGCCGAGCATGCGGGTGGACGAGGGCTTGCCCAGTCCGGCCGAAACGACCACGAGCTTGACCGGTTGCGCCATGGTGACCTCTTCTTCCTTTCTCTCGCGGGTACGGCCGGTCAGAGCGCCGGCGCGCCCTCGTTCGCCGCGGCCTGTGCCGCCGTCTCGTCCCGCCGGGCAACCAGCGCCGCGTGGGTCGGGCCCGCGGGCACATCGGCTCCGCGTCGGGCCGCGAACTCCTCGCGCAGCACCGGGAGTACCTCCTCGCCGAGCAGGTCGAGCTGCTCCAGCACGGTCTTCAACGGGAGTCCCGCGTGGTCCATCAGGAACAACTGGCGCTGGTAGTCGCCGAACGAGTCGCGGAAGGTCAGCGTCTTGTCGATGACCTCCTGCGGGCTGCCCACGGTCAGCGGCGTCTGGTCGGTGAACTCCTCCAGCGACGGACCGTGGCCGTACACCGGCGCGTTGTCGAAGTAGGGACGGAACTCGCGCACCGCGTCCTGCGAGTTCTTGCGCATGAACACCTGTCCGCCGACGCCGACGATGGCCTGCTCGCGCGTGCCGTGGCCGTAGTGCTCGAAGCGGTCGCGGTAGAGGTTGATCAGCCGGATGAAGTGGTCCCGGGGCCAGAAGATGTTGTTGGCGAAGAATCCGTCGCCGTAGTAGGCGGCCTGTTCGGCGATCTCGGGGCTGCGGATCGAGCCGTGCCACACGAACGGCGGGACGCCGTCCAGCGGTCGCGGGGTCGAGGTGAAGCCCTGGAGCGGGGTCCGGAACCGGCCCTCCCAGTTCACCACGTCGTTGCGCCACAGCTCGTGCAGGAGCGCGTAGTTCTCGATCGCCAGCGGGATGCCCTGGCGGATGTCCTGGCCGAACCACGGGTAGACCGGCCCGGTGTTGCCGCGGCCCATCATCAGGTCCACCCGGCCGTCGGCCAGGTGCTGGAGCATCGCGTAGTCCTCGGCGATCTTCACCGGGTCGTTCGTGGTGATCAGCGTGGTGGACGTGGAGAGGATGATCCGCTCGGTCCGCGCGGCGACGTAGCCGAGCAACGTGGTCGGCGACGAGGGCACGAACGGCGGGTTGTGGTGCTCTCCGGTCGCGAACACGTCCAGGCCGACCTCCTCGGCCTTGAGCGCGATCGCCACCATCGCCTTGATCCGCTCGTGCTCGGTGGGCTCCCGACCGGTGGTGGGGTCAACGGTGACGTCTCCGACGGTGAAGATCCCGAACTGCACGATGATCACTCTCTCAGTAGTTGAACTCTCAATCACCTACTAAAGCGAGATCCCGAAGGAGCTATTCCCGAAGCACACGCAAGGCGCGGCGCGGGGGTCGCGAGGCGGGCCGGGCAGAGCCGAGGCGCGAGGTTGCCGCCCGAGACCCGGGGCTTGGCGGCCTGGGAGGCGGGGGCGGGCGCGGTGATCAGGCCCGGCGTGCCGGCGCCTAGTCGCGCAGGATGCGGAGGCTTACTGCCAGTTCTGCTTCGGTCACCCGGCCGGCTGTTTCCGCGTCGCCGGCTCGGATTGCCGCGACCATGGCTGCGTGGGCGTCGGCGCCCGGGTCCGCCGATGCGCCCCGCAGGCCCTTCTCGTCCATCACCGCGAGCAGGTCGAGCAGGCCCGGTCGCATGGTCACCTGGAAGACCGCGAACAGGTCGGTGAGCACCTCGTTGTGCGCCGCCGCGACGATGCTCGCGTGGAAGGCGATGTCCGCGTCGATGTACGCCGCGTCGTCGCCGAGCGCGGCGGCCCGCGCGGCCAGGCCCGCGTCCAGCGCGGCGAGGTCCTCGTCGGTACGCCGCTGCGCGGCCAACATCGCGGCTCGCACCTCGATCAGGTTGCGCACCTCGTAGACCTCGACCGCCGAGGCTCGCCGCAGCCGTGCGGGCAGGTCCTCGGCCGGCTCGGTGGCGATCACGAAGACGCCGGACCCCTGCCGGGACTCGACCAGACCCGCTCCCGCCAGCGCGCGGATCGCCTCGCGGACGGTCGAGCGGCCGATGCCCAGTTCCCTGCCGAGCGCCACCTCGCCGGGCAGCTTGGTGCCCACCGGCCAGCGCCCGGCGGCGATCTGGTCCCGAAGCCGTTCGGCCGCCTGGCCGACCAGCGGGCTGCGGCGCAGGGGGCCGAACGTCATCGTGTCGTCACCTTCACGTCTCAGGTTGTCCGACGAGCTGCACGAAGCCTAGTGCCGCGGAAGCACGCCCACCCCCTCCCGCTCCCCCGCACGCGCCCGGTTCACCGCCGACACCGTCGCCTGCACCGAGGCGGCCAGGATCGAGGTGTCGATCCCGACGCCCCACCGGGTGACCCCGTCGACCCGGCACTCCACGTACGACGCCGCCTGCCGGTCCCCACCACCACCGCCGGCGCCGGCCACCGCACCCGCCCCGATCGAGTGCTCGACGTAGTCCAGGATCTCGACCCGCATCCCCGCCGCGTCGAACGCCGAGGTCAGCGCGGACAGCGGCCCGTTCCCCTCGCCGACCACCGGACGCCCGCCGGCCGGGTCGGTCAATGTCCCGGTGAACACGTGCCGGCCTGGTGCGGCCTCCTCCGCCCGCCACCCGGTGACGTCGATCGGCGAGCGCCGGTCCAGGTACTCCCGCCCGAACAGCTCGCCCAGTTCGGCCGCGGTGATCTCCTCGCCGCTGTCGTCGGTGGCCTCCTGGACCACCCGGGAGAACTCGATCTGGAGCCGGCGCGGCAGATCCAGACCGTGCGCGCTCTGCATCAGATGGGCGATGCCGCCCTTGCCGGACTGGCTGTTGACCCGAATCACCGCCTCGTAGTCGCGGCCCACGTCGGCCGGGTCGATCGGCAGATACGGCACGTCCCACGGCGCCTGCGTCACGGACCGCCCCAGCCGCTCGGCCTGGCGCGCATGCTGCGCGAAGCCCTTCTTGATCGCGTCCTGGTGGGTGCCGGAGAACGCGGTGTAGACCAGGTCGCCGCCGTAGGGGTGGCGGGCGTGCACGTCGATCCGGTTCGCGTATTCGACGGTGCGCCGGATCTCGTCGATGTCGGAGAAGTCGATCATCGGATCCACGCCCTGCGTGTACAGGTTCAGCGCGAGCGTGACCAGGTCCACGTTGCCGGTGCGTTCGCCGTTGCCGAACAGGCAGCCCTCGACCCGTTGCGCCCCGGCCAGCAGCGCCAGTTCGGCGCAGGCGACCCCGGTACCGCGATCGTTGTGCGGATGCACGGACAGGATCACCGCGTCCCGGCGGGCCAGATGGCGGTGCATGTACTCGATCTGGTCGGCGTACACGTTCGGCGTGGCGATCTCGACCGTGGCCGGCAGGTTGTGGATCACCGGCCGGTCCGGGCTCGCGTCCCACAGCTCGGTGACGCTGTCGCACACCTCCAGGACGTAGTCGGGTTCGGTCAGGTTGAACACCTCGGGCGAGAACTCGAAGCGGATGTCCGCCCCCGGCCGCGCATCCGCGCCGCGGGCGACGTCCTTCGCGCCGGCCAGGATCAGGCCGTGCAGCGCGTCCCGGTCGTGCCCGAGCACGACGTCGCGCCAGGTCGGTGCGGTGGCGGTGTACATGTGCACGACGGCGTGCGGCAGGCCCTCGATGGATTGATGAGTACGTTCGATCAGGTCGGTGCGGGCCGCGGTGAAGACCACGATCGTCACGTCGTCCGGGACCGCATCGCTCTCGGCCAGGTGCCGGACGAAGTCGTAGTCGGCGCGGCTCGCCGACGGGTAGCCGACCTCGATCTCCTTGAAGCCCATCGCCACCAGCAGGTCGAACATCCGCCGCTTGCGGGCCGGGTCCATCGGCTCGGCCAGCGCCTGATTGCCGTCTCGCAGGTCCACCGGGACCCACAGCGGGGCCTGTTCGATCCGCCGAGTCGGCCAGGTTCGGGTATTCGGGTCGATCTCGACCCGAACCCGCTCGTGCGCCGGGCGGTAGCGGTGATGCGGCATCGCGCTCGAACGTTGCCGGTTCCAGTGCGGTCGGCCGTCGGGGATGGGGCCGGCCGGGGTGCGCAGGGTGGGGAAGGTGCCGTCGCTCATGGTGCGGAGTCGTCCTCGCCGTTCGAAGGGTTCGACCGGCAGCACCGAACCCCGCGGCGGGGTGCCGGTCGGATCAGACCCCGCCGCGGCGGCCGAGAAGGAGGGCGCGCAGCTTCATGGGCGCCGACGCTAGCACAACTTGTCTGACAACCTGATGCCTCAGTCGGTACGGCTGCCCACCGAGCCGATCCGGCGAGTACCGCTCGGGGCGCGTGGCCGGAAACCGACGACAAAAAACTGACGACGGACAGCGCCGCACCCGGGGCGGTGTCGCGCAACGAAAGGAGGCGCCGGCCCGGTTACCCGGGGGCGCCTCCCCTATGCCGACCGCGTGGAGTCGGGATGTTCAGAGGTTGCTCAGCTTCGCGTAGGGACGGCAGATCCGCTCCTGACGCGACCCGAAATCGACAGTGACCGCGATGTCCTCTTCGACACCGACGATCCGACCGAGTCCGTACTGATCGTGCGTCACTCGTGCACCGAGGTCGAAATCCTCGATGATGGGAGCGACCGGGACATTGAAGGGACTGGTGGGCAGAATGCGCCGGGTCACGGCTGACGTCGTCATCCCCATCAGTATGCTCCTGTCGGGTGACGCGCGGGGCGTTCGGGGGCGGTATAGGCGAAGCCGTAACCGGAAAGTGTCCCCACGATATGGCGGTCCGAATCCCGTATGCGCCCCTCGAAGCCGACCGAAATGCCCCTCGCCCGCCTCTGCCGCAGGTCACGCGGGATCCGGCTCGGACCGGGTTGCGCACCCTGTGCGAACAACGCCCCGGCAGACCCGATTGGGCCGATCGGGCGACGTCCGAACACATCGCCGACGCCCGCTCGAAGCACCCTTCGTGTACCGCCACCGCGGTCACGACGGGGCCGCGACCGGGCACCGGGGCGGCCCCGGGCCGCCCGTTCCGACCGCTGCCCGCCGATAGGGTCGCGGCATGAGCGACAGCACCGCCCCGGTGGACATCGAGCTGGTCAGGCCGCCCGAAATCCTGCTTGCGCACGAGGAGGTAAGGGTCTTCCACGGCGGCATCCTGCGCACACCGGCCGGTCTGTACACCACGATCGGCCTGGAGACCCTGGCCCGACCCGCCGGTCCGCGGCCGCCCGCGCCGCCGCTGTTCGGGCAGTACGGGGTGTCGGTGACCCGCTCGGGCGACCGGTTCGCCTACTCGGCGCTGGCCACGACGCTGTCGGCCGGGCCGATCCGGTTCACCTCCTGTCTGTTCGGCCACGTCCCGGACGGGGATCTCGTCCTGGACGTGGTGTTGCCGACCATCCCGCGCCGCCTGGTGTTGCGCTTCGACTCCGAGCGCCACGACGGCACCGGATTGGCACTGGTCACCCCACCCGCGATCGTGCACACCCAGGCGGGTGTGACGCTGTGGCACGCGGGGGTGTTGGCCACCGACGCCGGTCGGCTCACGCACGTGGAGGCGACCTCCGCGGACGACCGCGCGCTGGGCGGCGCCAAGTGGGACGTCGAGCACAAGCCGTTGACGGTGGCCTGGGACGACCCGACGCCGGCCCGCGAGGCGCACCAGCGGGGGCGGGACTTCGTCAGCACGGACAGCTGGATCGCCGCACCCCACGCGCGCGGCACGCTGTCCTGCGGACCGCTGGACCTGGCGCGGGAGTTCTGACCGACGCCGGCCCGCCCCGGGTGGGCGGGCCGGCGGCCGGCCTCACCGAGCCGATCCCAGGCCACGATCGGCGGCCGAACCGGCGAGCATGAGCGTGGTCTCCTCGATCCGGCGGAACCGGCCGTCCGGCGCGAACTCGCCGAACAGGTACACCTCCATCTCCACCGTGGAACCGTCCGTCTTGCACACCTCGACGGTGTGCCGGTCGGCGTATCGCGATCCGTCGGACAGTTCCTCGTGCAGCCGGATCCCACCGCCGACCACGATCGAGCGCAGGTGCGCGATGTGCTCGACGAAGCCCGCGCGATCCGCCCAGACGCCGTCGGTGCGCTGGCGGTAGTCCGGCGCGAAATGCCGGTCGATCGCGGTGTCGAGGTCCAACTCGGGACGGAACAGGATGTCGGTGAGGGCGGGAACGATTGCGGTTCGAGACATGGCGGGGCGACTCCGATCGAAATGGTCTTCCGAAGTGATGCGTGCGCTGCGCACGCTTTTGACGATAGCCCATATGCGTGCGCAGCGCACGCTATTCTGGGGACATGGAACATTCGACGGGACACGAGGTGGCCGACGCGCTCGGTCGCCTGCTTCGCCGCAGCACCCGCGCCAACCTGTACGCGAGCCTGACCGAGGGCCTGGGGCCGGCCGTGGACGACGTGACCTATCCCGTGCTCAGCGGCCTGGCCCGGACCGGCCCGTGCAGCGCCGCGGACCTGGCCGGCGAGATCGGGCTCGACCGGTCCGGCGTCAGCCGCCGCGCCTCCCGCCTGGAGGACGCCGGCCTGGTCCGCCGTGAACCCGACCCCGAGGACCGCCGGGCCGTACTGCTCGCCCTGACCGACGCGGGTGCGGACTGCGTGCGCGAACTGCGCGAGCGGCTTGCCGCGCGACTGGAGGCCACACTCGCGCAGTGGCCGGCCGACGAGGCGCGGATCTTCGCCCGCGGCTTGCGCCGGTTCGTCGAGGACGGGCCGTTCACGGAGGCGTAGCGCCATGAGGCGGTAGGCGCCGCTTTGCCAATCCTTGGCTTTACAGCCGTATAGCGACGGCCTATGTTTACATTCGTAAGCACACAGTCGTTAAATCAGGGGGTACCTCGTGAGCAGCCCGGAAACCCGATCGGCCGGCGCCGACCCCGCCGAAGCTCTCGAAGCCGCGGGCCATCCGCGCCGATGGGCCGCGCTGCTCGTGCTCAGTTCGACGCTGGTCGCGGTGACGCTGGACAACTCGGTGCTCAACACCGCGCTGCCGTCGTTGGCGAAGGGGCTGGACGCGTCGACGTCGGATCTGCAATGGATCACCGACGCCTACACGCTGGTCTTCGCCGCCCTGCTGCTCCTCGCCGGCAGCCTGGGCGCCCGGTTCGGCGCCCGCCGCGCGCTGCTCGGCGGCCTCGCGCTCTTCGGCGCCGGATCGGCCGTCGCGGCGGTGTCCTCGACCGTGGCCGAACTCATCGCCTGGCGGGCGGTGATGGGCCTGGGAGCGGCGTTCGTGATGCCCGCGACGCTGGCCATCATCATCCGGATGTTCCCGCCGGTCGAGCGGCCCAAGGCGTTCGCCGTCTGGTCGGCCGCGGCCGGCGTGGGTGTGCTGATCGGCCCGGTCACCGGTGGCGCGCTGCTGATGCACTTCTCCTGGTCCAGCGCGTTCTGGATCAACGTCCCGCTCGTGCTCGCCGCGCTCGTCGGCATCCTGCGGATCGTGCCGAGCATCCCGCGCCAGGGCACCGCCCGACTCGACCTGCCCGCCGCCGTGTTGTCCATCGCCGGCCTGGGCACCCTGGTCGACGCGATCATCGAGGCACCCGAGCGCGGCTGGACCGCGCCGGTCACCCTCGTCGAGCTGGGCGCATTCGTGCTGTTCACCGCGGTGTTCGTGGCCTGGGAGCTGCGCCGCGACGAACCGATGGTGCAGGTCCGCCTGTTCGCCAACCGGGGCTTCGTGCTCGCCGCCGCGACGCTGACCGTGACCTTCTTCGCGCTCTTCGGCACGCTGTTCGTGCTCTCCCAGTACTTCCAGCTCGTGCACGGATACAGCCCGCTCGAAGCCGGCCTCTCCGCAATGCCGTTCGCCGTGGCGATGGCCGCGATGTCCGGGCTGTCGCCGGTGGTCACCGCCCGACTGGGCATCCGCGGCACGCTCACCGTCGGACTCGGCGCGATCGCGGTCGGCCTGTCCGTACTCGGTCTGACCACCGACAGCAGCACCCCGTTCGTCGCCCTGGCCGGGGAAATGGCCCTGGTCGGCGCCGGGATGGGGATGATGATGGCCCCGGCGAGCATGGAGATCACCGCGTCGGTGCCGGTGCGCTTCTCCGCGATGGCGGGTGCGCTCAACAGCGTGGTGCGCGAACTCGGCGGTGTGCTGGGCATCGCGGTGGTCGGCACCCTGGTATCCGCGCACTACCGCGGCGAGATGGCCGACCGACACCTGACCGGCCCCGCCGCGGTCGCCGAACACGACCTGCCCAGCGCGCACGCCGTGGCCGAGCACCTGTCCCCCGAGGCCGCCGACCGGCTCACCTCGGCCGCCGACCACGCCTTCACCACCGCGATGAACAACGGCGCCCTGGTGGCCGCGGCGGTCGCCGCGATCGGCGCGATCGTGGTCGCCTTCGGCCTCCCGCGCCGGGCGGGCAGCACCCCGGTCGCCGCCGGGCAGCCCACCGAATCGGCCGACAACCGGGCGGTACAGGCTGCCTGAGGGAGCATCACGTCCATGCACGGCGACCGGCACCCCGGTCGCCGTGCACCCGCCGTTCGGCGAACCGTCGTCGACACACCCGAGGAGGCACCATGCCCGCCGGCGCCGCTTCCACGCCTCGTACGCTGACGACCATGGACGACGATCAGGGGCCGAACCGCCGACGCAACCGCCGCGGCCAGGGCGCGCTTCTGCGCGACGACATCCTCGCCGCGGCGACCGCACTCATCGAACGCGACGGACACTCCGGCGATGTGACGCTGCGCCGGATCGCGCGCGAGGCCGCGATCACCGCGCCTTCGATCTACGCGCACTTCAACGATCTCGACGACATCCTGGACACCGTGCTCAACGGCTACTTCGACGAGTTGCAGGCGGCCATCGCGGCCGCCGCCGCCGAGGAGACCGAGGCGGATCGTTCGCTGCTCGCGGGTTGTCGCGCGTACGCCCGCTTCGCGATGGAGCGCCCCGGCCGCTATCGCGCGCTGTTCCACCGGATGCGCCCGGCCGCCGCCGATCCGGCCGAGCCGGCTCCGCCGCCGGCCGAGCTGCCCAGTCGCATGGACGTCTTCCAGACCCTGATCGACGCGATCGCCGCCACGGCGGCGGCCGGCCGCTCGACCGGCACCGATCCGTTCGAGGACGCGCTGGCCGTGTGGGCCGCGATGCACGGCGCGATCCTGCTGCGGATGACCGCGCCCGTCTTCGACTGGCCGCCGCTGACCGACTTCATCGACACGCTGGTCATCCGTACCGCCCGACTGACCTCGGCGGGCTGACCTCGCCGGGCCGGCCCGGAGGGCCGCTGTGCGAGGTCCGCCGCTCGGCGGCCGACCGGTATGTCCGCTCTCGCGGGCGTCACCCGGTCCGGGCGTGCCATCCCGGGCCCCGGCATGGAAGGGTGTCCCCACGGATCGAATCCAGTTCGAGAGCAGGAACGCACCATGGCTGACGAGACACCCGCGAACGAGACACCCGAGGAGACGGTCGTCGAGGCCACCGAGCCCGAGACGCCCGAGGACGAGACCAAGCGCAAGTTCCGCGAGGCACTCGCCCGCAAGCGCGGCACCAAGACCGACGGCACCGGCGAGGGTCCCGGCGGCGACGGGTCGAAGATCCACGGTGCGCACGGGCCCGCCGCGCAGCAGCGCTCGTTCCGCCGCAAGAGCGGCTGAGTCCCAGCGCCCTGCGCACCGATTCGCATCACCGGATCGGACCAGCGAGGGACTGCCTTCGCCGGGTTACCGGGCAGTAGGATCGCGAGATCTCGTGGCATGCCTCCTGCCCGCCCGGCGAAGGGTCCCCCCGTGTTCGATTACGACGTTCTGGTCATCGGTTCGGGTTTCGGCGGTTCGGTCGCGGCGTTGCGGCTGACCGAGAAGGGCTACCGGGTCGGTGTCCTGGAGGCCGGACGGCGCTTCGCCGACGCCGACTTCCCCAAGACCTCCTGGCAGTTGCGCGACTTCCTGTGGGCACCGGCCCTGGGCCTGACCGGCATCCAGCGCATCCACGTGCTCAAGGACGTGGTGGTGCTGGCCGGGGCGGGCGTGGGCGGCGGTTCGCTGAACTACGCGAACACGCTCTACGAGCCGCCGCAGCCGTTCTTCGACGACCCGCAGTGGGGTCGCATCACCGACTGGCACGCCGAACTCGCACCGTTCTACGCCCAGGCCAAGCGCATGCTGGGCGTGGTGACGAACCCGCACATGACGCCCGCCGACGAGCACATGAAGGCCGTCGCCGAGGACATGGGCGTGGGCGACACGTTCCACCTCGCGCCGGTCGGCGTGTTGTTCCCCGAGGACGGTCAGCGGCCCGGCGAGGACGTGGCCGACCCGTTCTTCGGCGGGGTCGGGCCGCGCCGCACCACGTGCACCGAATGCGGCTCGTGCATGACCGGTTGCCGGGTCGGCGCGAAGAACACGCTGCTCAAGAACTACCTGTACCTGGCCGAACGGGCGGGCGCCGAGGTGCACGCGGAGCGCACGGTGCGCCGGGTCCGGCCGCTGGGTCCGGGCCGGCACCCGGACGGGTCCATCGGCGGCTACGCGGTGGAGACCGTACACAGCGGGCCCGCGACGGCGCCGCGTACGCCGCGCACCTGGACCGCCGAGCAGGTGGTGTTCGCCGCCGGCACGCTGGGCACGCAGCGGCTCCTGCACCGGATGGCGGCCGAGGGTACGCTGCCGCACCTGTCCGGCACGCTCGGCCGGCTGACCCGGACCAACTCCGAGGCGCTGGTCGGCGCGGTCGCCCCCAGGACCGGGGTGATCGACGCGACGCGCGGGGTGGCCATCACGTCCTCGTGGCACCCGGACGCGGACACCCACATCGAACCGGTCCGCTACGGCAAGGGCTCCAACGCGATGGGGCTGTTGCAGACCCTGCTCACCGACGGCGACCGACCCCGGGTCCGCCAACTCCTGCGCCAGTCGTTGCGCGACCCGGCCAAGCTGCGGCTGCTGAACGTGCGCAACTGGTCCGAGCGGGCGATCATCGCGCTGGTGATGCAGTCCCGGGACAACTCGCTGACCGTGTACCGCAAGCGCGGCCTGTTCGGCCGGACCCGGATCACCACCCGGCAGGGCCACGGCGAGCCCAACCCGAACTGGATCCCGGCCGGTCACGAGGCCGTCCGGCGGATCGCGCAGCGGCTCGGCGGAGTGGCCGGCGGCACCTGGGGCGATCTGGCCAACGTGCCGATGACCGCGCACATCCTGGGCGGCTGCGTGATCGGCGACTCGGCCGAGACCGGGGTGGTCGACCCGTACCAGCGGGTGTACGGCCACCCGGGACTGCACGTCCTGGACGGTGCGGCGGTCAGCGCGAACCTGGGCGTCAACCCGTCCCTGACCATCACCGCCCAGGCGGAACGCGCGACGGCCCTGTGGCCGAACCGTGGAGAGCCCGACGCCCGCCCGGAGTTGGGCTCGGCCTACCGGCGAATCCCCCACACCGCACCGGTGGCGCCGGTGGTCCCGGCGGACGCGCCGGGGGCGTTGCGCCTGCCGATCGTGGAGGTACGGTCGGGCCCGCGGGCGGAGGACTGACAGCGGTCGGGGTCGGCGGTCGGCGGAACGGGTCTCGTGGGTGGAGCCCCGTCGCCAACCACCGTCGGATCGGCTGCCGCAGGGTGCGGTCGGGTCGCGAGCCCGCAGGGCGGATGCGGTGCCGGCCGGTGTGGCCCCGCAGCCGCCCGGACACGCCCCTAGACGCGTGCCGCGCGGGCCTCCGCTGCCCAGTGCTTTGCGCCCCAGGTGTCGGCGATTTCGGCGGCACGGTCGAAGTGTTCGTTCGCTTCCGCCTCCAGGCCCAGGAAGCGGGCCAGTTCGCCCAGGGTGTGGGCCGGTGGCCGGATCGCCAGGGACAGCCCCGCGCACGCCGGCGCCGCGTCGCGCAGCGGGAGCAGGGTCGGGTAGAGCGCGGCGGCCTCGTCGTGTTCGCCCAGCGCCACCACCGCCGCCGCGCGCAGGACGGACATCGGGGTGTGGAAGAAGTCGCGGCGGATCGGCTCGATCACCGACCGGATCTCCCGCGCCTGTTCGATCCGGCCGTCGGCGGCCACCGCAAGCGCACACAGGTCGGCCACGAACGGCCCGAAGCCGGCCAGGATCTCCGGTGCCTCCGGCGCGAGTTCGCCGATCCGGCCGCGGCCGAGCAGGATCGTGGCGAGGGCGAGCCGGCGCAGGCCGTACGCATGCAGCGAACCCTGCGCGATCATCGGCTCGGTGGCCCGGATGTAGCGCTCCTCGGCCTCCTCGTAGCGGCCGTCGATGTGCGCGAGGGCCGCGAGCGCGACGGCCCCGACGCCGATCGCGTCCGGCATCCGGTACGCCTCGGCGATTGCCGCGCTCTCGTCCACCAACCGGCGCACGACGGCCGGATCGTTTTGGTCGGCCGCGGCGGTGGCCAGGTTGTACCGGCCGTACCAGCGGTACTCCGGCAGGTCGAACTCGTCCGCGATCCGGGCCAGTTCGACGGAGACAGCGGCCCGGGCGGGTGCGTCCGGCAGGCTGTCCAGGTTGCCGGTGAGCGTGGTCAGGGTGAGGGCCCGCAGATCGGGATCGCCCAGGTCGGCCGCGAGCGCGACGGCCTCCTCGGCCGCCGCGCCCGGGCTCGGTTCGACGTCCTCTCCCCTGAGTTCGCCGGCGTAGCCGACCAGCAGCCGGCATCGGGTTTGCGGGTCGAGGTCGGTCCGCGCGATCAGCCGGCGCAGCGCCGCCGCCACGCCGAGGTCCAGGCTGCCGTACGGCCGGCTCTGCCACGGCGTGGGCACCGTCCACGCGGTGAACGCGGCGATCGTCAGGTCGTCGCGGTGTGCCGACTCGGCCGCTTCGAAAGCGCGTTGCCGGGTCTGCCGGGCCGCCGCGACGTCGCCGGCGCGGACCTGGGCGCGCAGCAGCCGGCCGAACAGGTCGGCCCGCCGGCCGTCCCGGTCGCCGGCGGTGTCGGCGGGAATCCGGTCCAGGCATTCCAGTGCGCGGGCGAGCAGGTCGACGGCCGTGTCGTGGGCGAAGCGGCGCTCGGCCAACTCGGCTGCGGAGATGCAGACTTCGACGGCCCGAGCCGCGGTGCCGGCGGTCGCCGCGTTGCCGTAGTGGTAGGCCAGCGCCGATACGTCCCCGGTGCCGAGCCGTTCCAGGGCGGCGGCGATTCGGGTGTGCATCCGGGTGCGGCGCAGCCCGCTCAGGTCGGCGACCATCGTGTCGCGGACCAGTGCGTGCACGAACCGCACCCGACCGGGGGCCGGTTCGGTGAGCAGGCCGGCGATCAGGCCGGCGTCCAGCGCGTCGAGCACACCGCCCTCATCGACCTCGGCCGCGTCCACCAGCACGTCCACGTCCACCTCGCGGCCCGCGACCGAGGCCAGCCGCAGCACCGCGACGGCCGGGTCGGGCAGCCGGGCCAGGCGCCGGCGCAGCACGTCCCGGACCCCCTCGGGCACGTCGGAGAGCGCGACCAGGGCCCCTTCGCTGTCCAGCAGGCGGGCGCTCTCCCGGATGTAGAACGGGTTGCCGCCGGTGCGTTCGGCCAGCGCGGTGATCGTCGCGGGGTCGACGGGCGTCTGCGACACGGCGTCCACGACCCGGGCCACGGCGGCCTCCGGCAGGCCGGTCAGCGCGAGCCGGACCGGCGATCGACGGGCCAGGCCGGCCAGGGTCTCGGTGAGCCGGCCGTCCACCTCGTCGGGACGGTACGCGGCGACCACGAACACCGGCGCACCCGCGGCGTCGCCGTCGGCCGCGGCGGCGAGCAGGGCCAGCGTCTCGGCGTCGGCCCGGTGCAGGTCGTCCAGCAGGACGGCAAGCGGTCGGCGCCGGGCACCGGCCGCGAGCCAGGACCAGACCGCACGGTGCAGCCGGAACCGGCCCGCCGCGGTGTCCGGTCCGGGTCCCTCGGCCGCGTCGTCGCCCAGCAGCGGCGCGAGTGCGGCGGCCGACTCGGGCGGCGGCGGCACGACCTCGGCGATCGACCGCAGCGCCTCCACCCACGCCCAGGCGGGCGGCGCGCCGTCCACCTCGGGACAGCGCCCGGTGGCCACGAGCAGCCCGGCCCGCTCCAGTTCGCCGCTCAGCCGGCCGAGCAGCGCGGACTTGCCCAATCCGGCCTCGCCGGTGACCAGCGCGACCCGCAGGCCGGCCGAAGCGACCTGGTCGGCCGCGCCCAGCAGCGCGGCGAGTTCGTCGTCTCGCCCGACGAACAGCTCGCCGGGGCCGCCGGGTTGCGGGTGGGAGTGGGTGTCGGCGACGGGGATCGGGCCCACCCGCGGCGCCGCGGCCGGGTCCGGCACGCCGTCGGCCCCCTGCCGGCCGGCGCGGGCATCGGGCGGGTCACCCCCACGATCGGCCCGGCCCGACGCACCGCCGCCGGCGTCACCGGCCGCCTCGCCGGCCGCAGGCCGGTCGGCGCCGGCTGCCGCGGCCACCGGCCCCGTCGCCGCGCGGAGCACGTGCATGTGTCGGCCCAGGATCGCCGCCTCCACCTCGGTGAGGGCGGGACCGGGGTCCAGGCCGACGTCGGCCGCCAGTACCGCGCGGGCCCGGCGCAGCGTGGCCAGCGCGTCCGCCTGGCGGTTGTCCGCCCACAGCGCCAGTGCGTGCAGGCGCCAGCCCTCCTCGCGCAGCGGCGCCTCGCGGGTGAGCCGTTCGGCATCCGCCGCCGCGCCCGCCGCGGCGCCCGAGCGCAGGCCGGCGGCGATGTGCAATTCGCGTGCGCTCAATTGCAGTTCACTCAGCCGGGCGGCCTCCGCGAGGGCCCACGGCTCGTCCGAGGCGGCGGCGAACGCCGGGCCGCGCCACAGCGCCAGTGCCGCTTCGACCAGGGTCCGCGCCCGGGCCGGGTCGGTCTCGGCCCGCTCCCGCGCGCTCCGGAGCAGCCCTTCGAAGCGCCACGCGTCCACCGCGTCGTCCGGCAGCCGCAGCGCGTAGCCGGGCGCCGCGCTGACCAGGATCGTGGCCGGGGCCCGCCGCGGCCGACCCGGTTCGAGCAGACGACGCAGGTTGGACACGTACGCCTGGAGGGAGGTGATGGCCTGGGCGGGCGGTTCGCCGCGCCACAGGTCCTCGATCATCCGGTCGATCGACACGACCCGCCCGCGGGCGGCCACCAGGAGCGCGAGTACGGCGCGCTGGCGCGGACCACCCAGTGGGACGGTCACATCGTGCACTTCGGCCTCGAACGGGCCGAGCACGCGCAGGTACACCATCTCTCCCCCTTCACCCGACCCGGTTCACCCGACCCGGTTCGCGCGGCCCGTCGTCGGCGAGCCGCTCGCCGGACAACCCCGCCGGGCGGCTCCATGTTCCTTCCAGGATTCCTCCAAGACGCCGGCACCAGGCTATGAGCATGCCCGGCGACACCGCGTCGAGGGCCCACCGAAGGGATCACCACCATGAGCGCCTCGTCCTCCTCGCCCGTCTCCCCCGCCTCGGCCGGCTTCGACACCCGGGAAATGGAGATCATCCACCGCGGGCTGCGCCGCGAATCGCGCCTGCTGATCGAGTTGATCGCCGCCGTCGCGCCGGGCGACACCGCCCGGGCCAAGGTGCTCGCCGACCACTTCGACCTGTACCGGCTGGGCCTGCACGGGCACCACACCGGCGAGGACGAGCTGCTGTGGCCGCCGCTGCTGGCGCGCGTCGACCTGGAGGCGGACCTGGTGTTGCGGATGGAGGCCCAGCACGAGCGGGTGGCCGGCTCGCTGACCGCCGCCGGGGAGCTGATCGCGGCGTGGGCGGCGGGCGCCGGGGCCGCCGAGCGCGACGCGGTGGTGGCGGCGCTGGTCGAGCACCGCGCGGCGCTGGTCGAGCACCTCGACGAGGAGGAGGCCGAGCTGCTTCCGCTCGCCCAGCGGCTGCTGACGAAGCAGGAGTGGCAGGCGATGGGCGACCACTTCGTGGAGACCACGCCCAAGCCGCAGATCCTGCTTCTGCTGGGCGTGGTGCTGGAGGATGCGGACGCCGTCGAGCGGGCCACGATGCTCGGTGCGCTGCCGCTCCAGGCCCGGCTGATCTGGCACCTGGTCGGCCGCCCGATGTACGCCCGCACCGTCCGCCGTGTCCGGGGGTGAACGGCCGAGCGCGAACGCGTCGCCGCGCTGCGGGTGCACCGTCCGCCGCGTCCGGGGTGAACACCACGCCCGCCGGGCGGCGAATCCGCTCCCGCCGGGCGGCGCGGCCCATCTCCCGCGCGCTCTCGGGCACGAGTGCGGCCGATTGGGTTGGATGGCCCCATGACCACCGCACTCGCCCTTCATTCCGCGCTGTCCCACCCCGAGTTGCTCGCCGAACCCGTGGCCCGTGCCCTGGCCGGTTGGCCGGCCGAGTCGGCCGGCCTGGTCGAGGTCGCCGCGATCGATCCCGAACTGGCGGACACCGCCGCGTTCTGCGCCCGCTACGACGTGGCCCCGGCCGATGGCGCGAACTGCGTGGTGATCGCCGCCAAGCGCGGCGGTACGGTCACCTACGCGGCGTGTCTGATCACCGCCACCACCAGGGCCGACGTGAACGGCCTGGTCCGCCGGCACCTGGACGCCCGCAAGGCGTCGTTCGCCCCGGTGGACGCGGTGCTCGCCGCGACCGGGATGCAGTACGGCGGGATCACTCCGATCGGGCTGCCCGCGGGCTGGCCGATCCTGATCGACGCCGCCGTCGCCGCCCATCCGCGCATCGTGGTCGGTTCCGGGATCCGCGGCTCGAAGCTGTGGGTGCCCGGCCGGCTGTTGGCCGAACTCCCGGGCGCGGAAGTGCTGCCCGACCTCGGGGTCCCCTTGTCCTGATCGTCGGGCCGTCCCGCCCGCGCCGATCCGGGCGGGACGACCGCGCCGTCAGCAGTGGTGCGTGAACAGGTTCAACCCGACCCCCGAGGGCACCGGAACGGGCATCTCCTCGACGGGCGGGTACACCGTGCGGCCCGCCTTGATCGTCTCCTCGACGGTGATCGCCGCGATCGCCTCACCCGGCACCGTCGCCGGATTCGCGCTCAGGATCACCAGGTCGGCCAGCTTGCCCACCTCGATGCTGCCCTTGTCCGCCTCCTCGCCGTACTGGTAGGCCGCGTTGATGGTGATCGACCGCACCGCGTCCGCGCCCGACACGCACTGGTGCTTGCCGAGCGTCATGCCCTTCCGGGTCTTCCGGGTGACCTGGCTCGACAGGATCGCGAGCGAACTCGGCCGGGCCACCGGCGCGTCGTGGTGCGAGGTGTAGACCATGCCGCGGGCCAGGGCCCATCCCGCGGGCGAGATGTCGAGGGCGCGTTCCTCGCCGAGCACCGTCTCGTAGTACCAGTCGCCCCAGTAGAACGTGTGCATCGAGAAGAACGACGGGATGATGCCCAAGCGGCGGAACTCCTCGATCTGGTCCTCGCCCGCCGTCTGACAGTGGATGCCCGTCGTGCGCCGATCGGCCGGCCTGGCCTCCTTGGTGGCGGTCTGCACGCAACGGATCAGCTGGGCGATCGCCTCGTCGCCGTTGACGTGCGCGATCACCTGCCAGCCGTATGCGAAGCCGGCCCGGACCTGGTCGAGGGCGACCTCCTCGTCCAGGGTCGGGTAGCCGCAGTAGTCGTCGCCCAAGTCCCCCGGCGGAGTCTTGTACGGCTTGCGCAGCCAGGCCGTCCGACCCTGCGGCGAGCCGTCCAGATGCAGCTTGATCCCGGCCGCCCGCAGGCCGTTCACGTACTCCGCGCTCGCCTCGACCAGATGCGGCGTCTTGATCGCGTCGGCCGCCTTCACGTAGACGACGACGTCCAGGGGCAGCGCCTTGGCCGCGGCCAGTGCCCGCAGGTCACCCAGCACCGCCAACTCCGCGGCGCCCTCCTGCACGGTCGTGAAGCCGTAACTCGCCGCCGCCTTCAGACCCTTGTCCAGGAAGCGCGCCCGGTCCTGTTCGGCGATGCCCATGATCGCGCGGCCGGAGGCGGGAAGCAACGCGGTCTCCTCCAACACCCCGTCCGGCTCGCCGAACGGCAGAACCGACTCGTCACCGCGTCGGATCCGCCCGCCCTTGGGATCCTTCGTGGCGGCGCTGTACTCCAGGACCTCCAGCCCCTTGCTGTTCACCGCGCCCAGATGGAACGACTGGTGGATGGCCAGCACCGGCCGCTCCATGGAGACCCGGTCCAGGTCCACCCGGGTCGGATGCGACTCGCCGTCCAGCAGCGCGTCGTCGTAGCCGAAGCCGACGATCCACGCGGATCGCCGGCCGACCTCACCGTCGGCGAACTCGCGCAGCTTGCGCACGATCGTGTCGATGTCCCCGACGTCGCCGTCCGGTTCGGGAAGCAGGTCGGCGATCGTCTCCTGGAGGCCGGTGCCCACCACGTGGCCGTGCGGGTCGATGAAGCCGGGCAGCAGCGCCCGGCCGGCCAGGTCGTACAGCAGGGTCGTGGGCCCCCGCCACTGCGCGAGCGCCTCGTCCAGGTCGCCGACGAAGGCGATACGGCCGTCCTTGACGGCGACCGCCTCGGGTCGTGCACCGGCCTCCCCGACGATCTCCCTCGGTCCGGGCCCGCCCGCCACCGTCTCGATTTCGCCGCCGTGGAAGATCACCTCGGCCGGGCCGGATCCGGCTCCCGTACCCGCTTCCGCGCCCGTCTCCGGCGCGAATCCCTCGGACATCGCCGCTCACCCTGTCCTTCGTTGCATCGACGATCGTGTCGCTACGCAGTCTGTCGGCGACGGACCGTCACATCGAAGGCGAAATTCGGACATCCTGTGCTTGTCGGGTGGACCCGGGGGCCGACCGGCGGGCCGGCCGGCACCGGGCCGACGCGGGCCGACCGACCGGCCGGGCGCCCGCTATCCCGTCGGCATGCCCCCGCGATCCCCGCGCAACAACTCCGCCAACCCCTGCCGGGTCGCCGCCAGCACCACCCGGTCGGTCGATTGGAGGAGGTAGCCCGGGTGCAGTTCCCACACCAGATCGCGCTGCGGCGCCGCGTCGGTGCCCAGATCGGCCCGGCGGTCCGCCGGATCGGCCACGTCCAGCGCGAGCACCCGCCACATCCCGGCCCGAAACGATTCCGCCACCGTGCGGCCCTGCAATTCCGGGCGGCCCGCGACCTCGATCGCCGCGAACAGCAGCACCTCGCGCTCCACCGAGATCGCGCCCAGGATCTGCCGACCCATCACGGCGCCGGCGAAGGCCGGCGCGGAGAGCGAGGACACGCTGCGGCTGCGGGTGATCGCGTTCGGGTAGGACTCGCGCAGCGTCCCGTTCACCGTCCTGGCGAAGTCGTCGTCGAACAGCCGTAACACCACCCGTAGTTCCGGATCCACCTCGCGGGCGTACAGGGCCGCCTCCAGGTTGATCGCGTCGTCGCTGGTCAGGGCGAGCAGTGCCCGGCTGGTGCCGATGTGCGCGGCCTCCAGGACACCCTCGCGGGTGACGTCGCCGATCACCACCGGCACCCGGCGCGCATGCGCGGTGGTGATGCCCAGCGCCTGCGGGTCGCGTTCCACGCACACGACCCGAACGCCCAGGTCGCACAGCCGATCCAGCACGCGCGTGCCGATCTTGCCCAGGCCCAGCAGCACCACGTGGTCGGCGATCGCCCGCGGCGGCGGACGCTGGGTGGTCGCGGTCCGGAAGGTGCCCAGGCTCTCCAGCACCACCGCGAACAGCACCGGCAGCAGGGCCAATCCGGCGAGTCCGGACAACACCTGGACGATCTGGCGCCCGGTGCCCTCGCCGAGCGCCGGTTCGCCCATCCCGAAGACGTCCAGGATCGAGCGATAGGCGGCCCGCAGCGGTGGGTCCCCGGTGACCCACCAGGTCAGCCCGGCGAACACGAAGAGCAGCGCGACCAGGCCGAGGATCGCGTAGCGCAACCGCCGCGGGAACAGCGTCGCGACGGGCAGTCCCGGCGGCAACCGGGGCCGGTTGACCGGCGGCGCGGGGCTCTCCTCCAGGCTGATCGTCTCCAGGACGGTACGGCCCCGCGTGGCCCGGCCGGCGGCAGCCGCGGCGTCGTCGGGCAACAACTCCGGGCTGCCGCCCGGCTCGTCCGAGGCCAGCGCGAGCGTGTACAGGTACGGCGCGGGGTCGCGCTCGTCGGCGGGTCGCTCGGCCGCGCGCAGCAGCAGCCCGTCGGCCTGGACGACCTTGCCCGCACCGGCGATCGCGGCGGCGACCAGGACCGGGGTGGCGGTGTCCGCGTCGGAGAGCACGGTCGTGGTCACCTCCCCGGCCGAGCCGTCGCCGACCCGGGCCGCCACCGCCCGGTCGAGCAGTTCCTGCAGATGCCGGCCCAACTTGCGGTTGTACAGCCGCACCACGAGCCGGATCCGCGGATTGATCCGCCGGGCCCGCAGCGCCGCGTGGATGTTGGCCCGGTCGTCGCGATAGACCAGCGCGAGCGCCGACGCACCCGACACCCCCGCCGAGCGCAGCGCGTCGTCGGTCGGCTCGGCGGCCTCGACCACGGACACCGAAAGTCCGCCGCCGCGCGCCAGATCATCGATCTGTGGACCGTGGTTGCGGTGCACCGAGGGCAGCAGCACGGTCACATGTTCCCCGTAGACGTGCGCGAGTTCGTACGACAGCCGCTGGGCGAGCGCATCGTCGCCGCACACCACGAGGTGGCCGGCCCGAGGCGGAGGAGTCGGATGATGCGGAAGTGTCGACACACCCCCACCCTGCCTGCCGGGCCCTCCCCCCGTCAGCCCCTATCCGCCCGTCCTCCCCGAACAGGCACCCCTCACCGCCGACCGTCGCCTACGTTGCCGAAGTTTCCGAAATCAGCAGGTCCAGCACGCTCGGCAGCCCCCCGGCCACGAACGCCTCACGCTGCCGATCGGCCCCCGTACCCTGCACGATCATCCGATCCACCAGGGCGAACACCCGTGTGGTGTCCCCGAATTCGTCCAACACCGGAGTGACGTGCGCGAGCAGTTCGCCGACCAGATCACCGGCCTGCACCCGCCGGGCCGCTCCCGCCGGCCCCACCGGCCCGAACAGATCCCCGTCCAGGCCGTCCCGGGCCGCCAACCAGCAGGCGGCGCGCAGCAGTTCCTGGTCGGGTGCGGCGTAGGTCACCTTCTCGTCGTGCTGGTGCAGTGCGGTGACCACCAGTGCCCGGACCAGCCCGGCCAGCATCACCGCATCGTCCGCCCGCAACTGCACGTCCGGACAACGGATCTCGATGGTGGGAAAGCGTTCCGACAGCCGCACCTGCCAATACACCTGACCGCGGTCCAGCATCACCCCCACCGCGAGCAGCGCGTCCACCCTGCGTTCGTACTCCTCCAGGTCCACGAACACCGGGGGTTGCCCCTCGACCGGCCAGCGTGCGTAGTGGATCGTGCGCCAACTCGCGAACCCGGTGTCCACCCCCTGCCACAGCGGCGAGTTGGCGCCCATCGCGACCAGCAGCGGCAACCACGGCCGGATCCGGTTGACGACCTGCACCCCCGTCTCCCGGTCCGGCACCGCCACATGCACATGCATTCCGTGGATGAGCTGCACGTCGGCCAGACGTCGGGCGTTCTCCGCGATCGCGAGATAACGCGGATGCTCGCTGATCTCCATCGGTTTCCCGTTGCCCGCGGGCGCGGTCCCGCAGGCGACCATCCGACAGCCGATCCGCTCGGCCGCCGCCGACAGTTCGTGCCGCATCCGGTACAGGTGCCCGCCGATCTCGTCGAGCGAGGAGCACACCGGCGTCGCCACCTCCAACTGTGCCTTCAGTAACTCGGGCTGCACGTCGCCGAGGTCGAACCCGGGCCGCAGACCCACCTCGGCCCGGACCCGCTCGGCCGCCGGTACCGGCAGTCCGCTGACCGGGTCCACGAGCAGGTACTCCTCCTCGACACCCAGGGTGGTCATCACCGAACCGTCCTTTCGAGCGGGCGAACCCGCCGGGCCTGGCCTCCGCCTGGACATGACCCGTCCGCGGCCGGTAGTGCGCCACGATCGCACCCTGCCACCCATCGGCCCCGGGAATGCCCCGGAACCCCACCAGGTAGGGCGGATCGCGACGCAGTACGTGCTCGACCAAGCTCCGGACAGGCCGTACTACTCGGGAGGACTCGATCGGTTGTACCCGTAATCACCGCGGGTGGACACGTCCACCCGGGTCCGCGTCCGGGCGAGACCGCCTCGCGGCGGGGCCGGCGCGCCCGATGTCCGGACGCTGTGATGGGGTGGAACCCGCAAGCGGAACGGGCGAGTACGGGGTGAGTGGTGTCACGGGTACAGGTCGCGAACAAGGCCCTTCTGATCGGACTGCTGTCGGAGGGTGCCGCCGTCGGCGACCTCGGCCGGATCCGCCATCGCGTCGGCGACGACGTGATCGGCGCCCTCCTGGGCGACCGGCCGACACCGGGCGTGCGGGCGCTCGCCGCCCGTGACCCCGACCCGTGGGTCCGCCGCAATCTCGCGCGCAACGGCAGGCTGCTCACCCCCGTCGACCTGGCCGCGCTCCTGGAGCAACCGGACCCGGTGGTCGACCGGATCGTCTACGCACATCCCGAGGCCGCCGGCTGGATGCGCCGGGCCGTGCTCGCCCCCGGCCGCTACACCGAGACTCCGCATCCGTTGACCGCGCTGCACGAGGAGTTGCTCGCGCAGTCCGCGGAGGGGGAGCCGCCGCGCGGCCCGGCCGCCGCCGTGGTCGCCGAACGACCCGATCTGGTCGCGCACGCGCTGCGCGTGTGTGCCGGCACCCTGACCGCCGCCGAGGAACTGCGCGGCCTGTTGTCGCTGAGCCGGCACGGCGGCGCCGACCTGCTGCCCGAGGCATTGCGCCACGTGCGGCCCGAGGTGGCCGCGCTCGCCGCCCGGCCGGCCGAGACGACCGATGCCGCCGGCGACGCAACCGACGCGCAGGTCGCCGTGCTTGCCGCCGCGGTGGCCGAGGCCGAGGGTCCCGCCGGGCTGATCGCCGAATTGCGCGCCGGGGTTCATCCGTCGACCTGGCGTCGGGAGATCGACTGGGCCGCGCTGTTGGTCGAGCACCGGCGCGAACCGCTGCCGGAGGCCGCCGCCGCGCTCCTGGCCGCCGACCCGGACTGCCCCGACGACCTGCTCGTCGCGCTGTACACCGCGCATCCGGCGGCGGTGGGCCCGGTGGCCCGGCCGGCGCTCGCGGTGCTGCGGGCGGCGATCGGCACCCCCCGGCACCCCGCGCTGACCCGGATCGCCGCGCTCACCCGCGACCTGGCCGAGCCCGCCGATGTGGCCCGGGTGCTGAACGAGGTGAGCCCCGCCCGGACGGCGGTCGCCGCGCTGATCGAACTCCCGGACTGCAGCGAATTGCGCGAGTTGTCGCACCGATACCTGGGCGCCCACGCGGACCGCTGGAACACCCTGCGTGCGGTGTTGCCCCGGCACCGCGACGCGCTGCCGGCCCTGCTGGCGGGCATCGCGGCGGGCACCGTCACCGGGCCGCCGGAGCAGGTCGGCGGCCCGCCACCGACGTTGACCAAGCCGTTCCGGCACCTGCTCGTCTCGGCCGACCCGGACGACCTGCGCGCGTTGTTGCCCGAGCTGGCCGACGGCCTGGTGCGCGACCTGCTCTCCAGCGGCGTTCTCCCGCAGCACGTGCGCGAGGCGGCGATCACCTCGACCGACCCGCGCGCGTGGGAGGCGCTGGCCCGCAATATCGGCCTGGACATCCGCGAACTCGACCGCCTGGTCGCCAAGCAGGTCCCGGCCGTGGACGCCGCCGCGTATCTCGGCATGCGCTCGACCCCGTCGTTGCGCCGCACCATCGCCCGACGCACACCGCTGGACCCGGGCCTGCGCGGCGATCTGCTCGCACACGGCGACCGGCGCACCCTGCTTCCGCTGGTGGCTTGCGGCGAACCGGAACTGGCCGCGCGGGCCCTGGGGTTCGGCTGCCGCAAGGTCGCCCAGCAGTACGCCTACATCAAGGTGTGGGAGCGGCACGGCCCGGACGGCGTACGCACGCTCCTGGACACCACCGGGACCGGCACCGCGGCGCAGATCCGCAAGCGGGTGGAGGCCGCGCTCAAGGCCGAGGACGGCCTGGCCGACCTGCGCGCGAGCGGCGAACCGTACGAGGATCCGGCCACGTTGCCGCAGCGCTTCCAGAGCCGGACCAGCCGCACCACGGTCCGCGACCTGGTGCACGAGCCGTACGCGCACGATTTCCCGCTGCTGATGGCGGCCAACCGCGAGCAGCCGTTCGCCTACGAAGCGATCGACGACCTGATCCGACACGAGCACGCCACCGACGAGGATCGGGCGTACCTGCGCCTGGCGATGGTCAACGCCCTGCGCACGCACGTGCGCCGGGCGATCGACACCCCGCCGCTGGAATGGTTGCGCACCGAGTCCTTCGACCGGGACGAGCGCTGGGTGAACGAGGCGGTGGAGCACGGTCTGCTGGATCCGGTCCGGCTGGTCGACGTGGCCCACCCGGCGCAGGCCGTGGTGGCGTCCGCGCACGGGTTGAACCCGGAGACCGTGCTGGCTCCGCTGCGGGCCCGACTGGCCGAGCTGACCCGAGAGCATCTCGCGGGCCACACCGACGCGTTGGCCGTCGCGGTCGCCATGGTCGACGGGTTCGCCGGGTCGCTCGCCGAGCTGATCGTGCTGGCCGGCCAGGCCGCGGGTCCGCGTCCCGGGGCCGAGGAATTGGCTCGTGCGGACGCCGTCGCGCTGGAGATCGCGCGGCGCGAGGCGGCCGAGACCGCGAGCGGGGAGCAGGTCTCCGCGCCGGAGCCGGCGGTCCGCCGCCGTGCGGCCCGGCCCGTCGAGCAGGATCGCACGTCCCGGCTGGTGGCGGTGCATCTGCTGCGCACGATGGCGGCGGGTTCCGCTTCGGGCCCGGAATCGGGGCCGGAGTCGATTCCGGTGCCCACGGATCCGAGCGTGCTCGCGGCGCTGGCCTCGGTGCGGATCATCGACGCGCCGGGCTTCGAATACCCGAGTTGGCTCTACGAGGCGTGCTTCGGCAGCGATTCGGTGGAGCCGCGCGTGGCCCTGGGGCGCCGGGTGTTCGACGAGTCGGTGGCCAACGACCTGATCGACCTCGGCGAACCCGAGGTGTTGGCGGCGATGGCCGAGAACAAGGACCTGGAGGAGCCGACGAGGGATCGCATCGCCTCGATCCTGGCCGGCACCCCCGCCGAACGCCCGGAGCAGTACCCGACGAAGGACACCTGGCCGGGCCCGGCCAAGCCCGCTTCGTTTCTGAGTTGGATCGGCGAGTACTACGAAGCAAAGCGTGGCGGCGGCGACTTCCTGGCCGAGGGTGTCTACCGGCACGGCATCGTCGGACCGATCGAGGTGCTCGGCGTGCTGCCCGCGCGGACCCTGACCCCGCTGCCCAGGAGGTGGCAATCGCGGGTCCTGGCGGGTCCGCTGAACCGGGCGGTCGATGCGCTGGTCGCCGAGCGGCTGGGCGTGGACCCGGACCGCTGGCTGGCCGCGCTGCTCGCGATGGGTTCGGCCGGCGACCGCCCGTTGCCCGAACTCCTCGACGCGGCCGTGAAGTCGGCGGCCGACGGCGGTGGCGACGGTGCCGGCGATTGGCGGCCGGTCCGGTCGCCGATCACCATCGAGTTCGCCGCGGCCCACGCGAACTCGTGGCGGATATCGCGCGGTTGGCAGTGGCCGGCGGGCGATTTGCTGCTGCGCGCGTCACCCGAGGCGCTCGCGGTGCTGCTGCCCCGCTTCGGCGAGCACGCCTACCCCACGCTGTCGGCGTACGCACGCCACGTCGAGCACTATTCGCCCGCGCTGGACGAGTACCCGTTCCTGGCGAACGACCGGGCCGGACTGCGGATCCTCGCGGCCCGGCACCGCGATCCCGTGGTCCGGAACCGGCTGTTGCGGCTGGACGACCCGGAGTTGAACGCGGACCTGTACGGGTCACCGCTGGTGCGCGAGGACGTCGCGGTACGCCGTGCGGTGTTGTCCCGGGTACCACAGGGTCGGCCCGCGAACGGGCCCACGGATCTGCTCCCGCTGGATCCGGCGTTGCGCGAGCGGTTGTCGGCCGACCATCGACCCACCGCGTCGGTGCTGCCGGCGCTGCGGGTCAAGGTCGAGGCGGCCGACCCGGAGCTGATCGAGCACGCGCTGCGTCAGTTGGGCAAGAAGGCATCGCTGCTGGAACGACTCCTGGGCCTGCGGGGCCTGTTGCGGTACGGCGGCGCGGACCGGATCGGCGGGCTGGTGGAGCAGGGCGTGCTCGGCGCGACCGCCGGCCGAGTGGTGCTCAAGGCACTCGCGACGGCCGATCCGGACGCGGTGCTCACCGAGCGGATCGACCGCGAGCGGGCCGCCGACAAGCTGGTGGCCAAGCTGCGCAGGTGCTTCGGGACAGCCGAGACCAACGAGGTGCTCGACCTGCCGTATCTGCGCGACTGGGACCTGATCGTCGCCGAGCACGAGCGGGAGCCGTTCCCGACGGCGGTGCTGAACCGCCTCGTGCTCCAGCCGGACTCGCCCGCGCGACTGATCGAACTGGGCCCGGTGCACTACCAGGTGGCCCGCACCGCCGCCGCCCTGGACCCGGAGCAGGCGCGTGCCTCGGTGGCCTTCGGGGGCAGCGCCCCCGGCGACGCCGCCTGGTACACCCACCTGGACGACCTGGTCACGGCCGGCCTGCTGACCGGCCACGACCTGGTCCACGTCGCCCGCGGCGCCGGCTCGGTGCTGCGCTGGATCGCCGAGGCCGGCCACCGCGTCGGCGTCGAACCCGCCATCCGCGCCGCCGCGGACGAGGCCCGCGCGGAGATCGCCGCACTGCTCGAAGCCCACCCGGGCACCGACCCGACCCGATGGCCCCGAATCTTCGCCGCCCTCGCCGGCTGCGACCCCACCTGGTCCCCGGAAACCCCTGGCTCCACCATCGAGGCCCTCTTGACCCGCTGACCTGCCGACCCGCCGACCCACCGACCCGCCGACCCGCCGACCCGCCGACCCGCAGCCGAACGCGAACCGGTTTCGGGGAACGGGTCCCCGCGCGGTCCGCGTTCCGCCCGGCGAACCCCGTCGGGCGCGACCTGGACCGTTCGGGGGACCCGGCGTGTACCGGGCGGCCGGGCCGACCACGTTCACCCCATGGCCGATCTGCCGGTGTATCCGCCCATGCTCGCCACCACGGGCGCGCTGCCGCCGGCCGCCGAGGACGATCGCTGGGCGTACGAGACGAAGTTGGACGGTCAACGGTGTGTCGGCTACCTCCCGGGGGACGGCACGGTGGTGTTGCGTTCGCGCTCGGGAGCGGACATCACCGCGGCCTATCCCGAGTTGCACGCACTGCGCACGGTGCTCGGTACCCGCTCGGCCGTGCTGGACGGCGAGGTGGTCGCCTTGGACGAGCGCGGACACAGCGACTTCGAACGCCTACAGCCCCGGATGGCACTGGTCGATCACCCGGCCGAGGCGGCTCGGATGCGCGACCGGGTGCCCGTGCGGCTGCTGCTGTTCGACGTGTTGTTCCTGGCCGGCCGGTCGCTGATCCACCGCCCGTATGCCGATCGGCGCCGGACGCTCGAAGGGCTCGAACTGCGTGGCCCGCACTGGTCGACACCGGCCGCACTGGTCGGCCACGGCGAAACCGCGCTCGCGGCGACTCGGGCGGAGGGACTGGAGGGGCTGGTCTGCAAGCGCCTGGACTCGGTGTACACACCCGGCCGGCGCTCGCCGAACTGGGTGAAGATCCGGCACGTGCAGACCCTGGACGTGATCGTGGGCGGCTGGCTGCCCGGGCGCGGTCGGCTCACCGGGTTGCCCGGCGCGCTGCTGGTGGGGGTGCGCGAGGAGGGGCTGTTGCGCTACGTCGGCGCGGTGGGCTCCGGCTTCGGCGATCGGGATCGGGAAGCGCTCGGCGAGTTCCTGCGGGTGTCCGCGACCGACACGTGTCCGTTCACGCCGCGGCCGCCGGTGGTCGGCGCGCGCTGGGTGTTGCCGCGGCTGGTCGGCGAGGTCCGGTACGCGATGCGCACCCGCGCGGGCCTGTTGCGCCACCCCTCCTGGCACCGCCTGCGCCCGGACCTGGCCGAGGACTGAATCGCACCCGCCCGGCCGAGCGAGCCCCGCACCCGGCGGGCCGGGTCCGCGAGCCGCCTGCCCGGTGGAAACCCCGGAGAAAGCCCCGTGGGCGCCGCTGGACGCCGCTGCTCGCTGCGAACCCTGCGCTCCGGTGACGCCTATGGCAGCCGGCCGGTCGTCTCCGCGGCGAGCAGCGGCGCGAACCCGTCGCCGTCCCGCTCCACCCGCTCCAGCACCTGCGCCGGGCCGAACACCAGGTCCGCGTCCGACTCGATCTCGGCCCAGGACACCGGCGTCGACACGGTCGGTTCGGGCTGCGCGCGCAGCGTGTACGGCGCGGCGGTGGTCTTCGCACTCGCGTTCTGGCTCCAGTCCACGAATACGTGGTCGGTGCGCAGGTTCTTGGCCATCCGGTGCACGACCAGTTCGGGGTACTCCCGCTCCAGGCGCACCGCGAGCGCCTTGGCGTACGCGCCGACCGCCGCCTCCGGTGTCGGTTCCAGGGCCGCGTACAGGTGCAATCCCTTGCTGCCCGAGGTCTTGACCACGCAGGTCAGCCCGTCCGCCGCGAGCAGGTCACGGGCCAGCAGCGCGACCCGGCGGCACTCGGGCAGGCCCGCGCCGGGCCCGGGGTCCAGATCGAGCACGAGCCGGTCGTGGCCGTCCGGGTCGGCACCCCACTGCGGCACGTGGAGTTCGATCGCGGACAGGTTGGCCACCCACATCAGGGTGGGCAGCGAGTCGACGTCGACGTGCCGCCTGTTCTCGTCCCGGCCGATCACCTCGATCGTGCGCACCCAGTCGGGCGCGCCCGCCGGCACGTTCTTGTTGTAGAAGCGGCCGCCGCCGTCCACACCGTGCGGAAAGCGGATGAACGTGGCCGGGCGTCCGGTGACGTGCGGGAGCAGGACCGGGGCGAGCCTGGCGTAGTAGTCCAGCGCCTGGCCCTTGGTGTATCCGGTCTGGGGCCACCACACCTTGTCCAGGTGGGTGAGCGTCAGCGAGCGTCCCTCGACTGTCGTGGCGATGCGGTCCGGCATACCGGAAAGGTCCCCCGATGCGGTGTTTCGATGCATCGGGTCGACCGATCGCCGATGCGCCGCACGGGATCGGGCGATCGCCGGGTCGGCCTCGCGGACCTCACTCGGCCGGGAAGGCCGCCACCCGCTCGTCCAGGGGCACCGGTTCCTCGTCGATCCCGTCCGCCGAACCGCTCGCGAAGCGGGCGCACACTCCTCGGCACGCGAAGGTCTGCCGCCCCTCCACGTGTCCGACCGGCACCGCGTCGTGCGCGGGTCGCTCCGCCGTGGCCCGCAGGTCGCGGCCGCACATCGTGCAGGCCAGACCGTAGGTCATCTCGACCGTGGTCTCCGGTCGAGCGCTTCGGCGGTGTCCCGCGATCGAGTGCTGTGAGTACATGGGTTCGAATCCTCTGGTCGGTCTGGTGCGCGGATGTCCGGATCGCCGCAGACGACGCCGCCATGGATGACGGCATACGAGGTGCCCTCGGTCTCCCCAAAGTACTCCTACCGTTGCGCCGTCCAGACCCCTGCGCAAAATCGTTTCGACGACCCATCGCGCCCGATCGGGTACGCGGCGCACCGACCCGATTCCGGGCGCG
Source organism: Embleya sp. L77 (assembly GCF_055557415.1). Classification (NCBI taxonomy): domain Bacteria; kingdom Bacillati; phylum Actinomycetota; class Actinomycetes; order Kitasatosporales; family Streptomycetaceae; genus Embleya; species Embleya sp. L77. The sequence goes on along the minus strand of NZ_CM145709.1, from coordinate 5,787,099 downwards.
GCGACGGGGCCCGTCGCCTGGACGGGCCCCGTCTCCGGTGGTTCGACGACGCGTCGGCTACCAGCGGTACCAACGCCCGCGACGACCACCCGCGCCGGCGCTGCGGAAGACGAACCCGAGGGCCCACAGCACCAATACGATGATGGCTATCCACCAGAGGGCCTTGAGGGCGAATCCTGCACCGAACAGGATCAAAGCGAGCAAAAGCACTACAAGCAGCGGAATCATCTTGAACCACCTCCGCCCGGACGTCTGCCCCGGAAGTTTTGGTTCACGCGGTGTGGTCGCAAAGTTATTCGAGGGCGCCTGCGTCGCCGCTCGGCGCCGGCTCCTCGGCGCGCGCCGGCACACCCGCACGCAGGTCCGCCGCCACCCGCGCACCGATCTCCCGGACCACGCGCGCGAACAGTTCGACGTCCGCCGCGGTGGTTCGCCAGTTCACGATCGCCGGTCGCAGCGCGACCCGGCCCTCGTACACGGTGGTGCCGGCGTACACCCGACCGTCCTCGTTGAGTTCGGCGCCGAGCCGGCGGTTCAGCTCGTCGAGTTCGGCCTCGCCGAGCGCCGCGTCCGGGCGGTGGCGCAGGCACACCACGCACAGCCGGACCGGGGCCAGCAGTTCCAGATCCGGGGCCTGCTCGACCAGCGTGCCGAGGTGGATCGCCAGGTCGTGGTGCCGCTCGATCATCGCCCGGTATCCGGACCTGCCGTACGCGCGCAGCGTGGCCCAGATCGGCAACGCCCGGGCCCGGCGCGAGGATTCCGGCCCCAGTGCGGCGTAGTTGAGGTGCGTGTCGCCGGCACCGGGCAGGTACGGGGCGTTCCACGCGCCGAACGCCCTGCCCATCAGCTCGGCGTCGCGCACGAAGGCGAAACCGCTCTCGTAGGGCACATTGAGCCACTTGTGCCCGTCGGAGGCCACCGAGTGCGCCCGCTCGACGCCGCGGACCAAGTGGCGCAGCCGTGGCGAGACGCCGGCGAACAGGCCGAACGCGCCGTCCACGTGCAGCCACGCGCCGTAGCGCCGGGCCAGGTCGGCGAGCGCGTCGATCGGGTCGAAGTCGCCGGTGTCGACCTCGCCCGCGGTGGCGATCAGCACCGCGGGTCCGTCGATCTCGATCAGCGCCCGCTCCATCGCGTCGATGTCCACCCGGCCCGCGGCATCGCGTGCGCACACCCGCAGCGTGTCCCGCCCGCAGCCCAGGATCTGCAGCGCCTTGCGGTTGCTGGGATGCACGTATCCGCTCGCCAGCACCGGCATGGTCGGCAGTCCGGCGAGCCCGTCGGCGCTCACGTCGACGCCGTGCTGCCCGGCCCACCAGTGGCGCGCGCAGGTGAGCGCGGTGAGATTGGCGAGGGTGGCGCTCGGGGTGAGCACGCCGCCGTACGCGTCGGGCAGCCCGAACAGGTCCTTGAGCCAGCCGAGCACCACCGTCTCGGCCTCGGTCGCGAGCGGCGACGCGGCCCACAGCCCGCCCGCCTGGTCCAGCAGCGCGGTGATCCAGTCGCCGGCCTGGGCGGCGGGCGTGGCGCCGCCGACGACGAAGTGGAAGAACCGGGGCCCCGAGGACTGCATCGCGGCGCGGGTGCCGATGTCGAGCAGTTCCTCGACGCCGGCCAGCGTGCCGTCGCCGCGCTCGGGCAGCGGTCCACCCAGCCGGTCGAAGAGCACGTCGGCGGCCGGATCCCGGACCGGCAGCTCGGGAAGCGCCTCCAGATAGGGCCCGGCGGCCCTGGCCACCAGGTCGAGGGCGGGCCGGGCGAGGTCGCGTTCGTGGAGGGGGTCAGCCATACCGGCAGGGGATCATGCGAACCCGGTCCGCGTCGAGTATTTCCGTACCGGGCAAGGACGTTGACGGTTCATCAGGGCCTCGGAGCGTGGGCGTGCGCGGGGCTGGGGAAGATCCGCCCGGGGGCCGATGACCTCTACCTGGAGGAAGCGTGGCAACCGAGATCGAGCGGACCCATCACCGAGGCGGCGACCTCGACGAGATCCGGCAGGTGCTGCTCGACGTCTATGCCGAGGTGTACGCGGCCGAGCTGGACCGCCCCTTCCACTCGGTGCACAGCTTCGCGGAGCGGTTGGCCGGCTATGCCGCCGCGCCGGGCTTCGAGTGCGTCGTGGGCTGGAGTCGGGACGTCCCGGTCGGCTACGCGTTCGGCTACACGCTCCAGGCCGGTGCGCGCTGGTGGATCGGACTGACCCATCCGGTACCCGCGGTGGACATCGAGGAGGACGGCCGGCGCACGTTCGCGCTCAACGAGCTGATGGTCCGCGAACCGTGGCGCGGTTCGGGCGCGGGCGCACCATTCACGACACGCTGCTGGCGGCCCGGACCGAGCAGCGGGTGACCCTGCTGGTGGATCCGACCCACCCGAGGGTCCTCGCGCTCTACGAGCGGTGGGGCTACCGGGTGCTCGGTGACCTGCGACCGGCCTGGCCGGACGCGCCGCTGCTCACGGCGCTGCTGCTCGACCGAAGCTGACCCCGCGCCGAGAAGCCTGCCGGCAAGAAGCTTGCCTCTGTTTAGTTTCAGCGCCCGTGCGTAGGGTGCGCGCCATGAGTGACGCGACCGCGAACAAGCGGCTGATCGAGCAGTTCTGGCAGGACCTGTACGCCCGCGACTTCGCCAAGGTCGCGGCCTATTTCGCCGCCGACGGCCATTACACGGACGTCGCCGCGCCCGGTCCCGGCGCGACCGGGCCGGCCGCCGTCGAGGCCCGGCTGCGGCTGGGCCTGGCGATGCTCACCGGCTACATCCATCACCACAGGAGCACCGTCGCGGAAGGCGATCTGGTGGTCACCGAACACGCCGAGGAGTGGCACTGGGAGAGCGGCGAACAGGTGGTCCTGCCGTTCGTGTCGATCCACGAGTTCCGGGACGGGAAGATCGTGCGCTGGCACGACTACTGGGACTTCGGCACGCTGATGAACGCCGCGCCGCAGTGGTGGCTCGAACACGTCGCCAAGGGTTACGCGCAGGGCGCCTGACGGGCGTCGCCCACGCCGGGAAGGTCGGGCCGCGCGGCACCCCGGTGACCGCCGAGGCATTCCCGGGAAGCCATCTCCCGCGAGCCGCCCGTGACCTCGGTCGCGGGCGGTTCGCGCCCGTGCGGCCGGCGGGTGGGCGTCGTGTGCGCCCGCGGGCGGCCGGGACGCGGGTCAGGGGCGGGGTTCGATGCGCTCGACCACGGTGTCGGCGATCTGCTCCAGCATCGCGATCTGCTCCGCGCTGAGCAGGTCGATCAGGTTCCGTCGGACCGAGGCGACGTGCCGCGGCGCGGCCTCCTCGATCACCCGCAGCCCCTCGGCGGTCAGCACGACCTCGGCGCCGCGCCCGTCCCGCGCGCACTCCTCGCGGCGGACCAGGCCGCGCTGCTGCATGCGCTTGACGTGGTGCGACATCCGGCTCTGCGACCACAACATGCGTTCGGCCAACTCGCCCAGCCTGCGCCGATGCCCGGCCGCCTCGGAGAGTTCGGACAGCACGTCGTAGTCGGGATCGGACAGACCCGAGTCGACGGCCAGATCACGAGCCACCCGGGTGTCCACGAGCAGCCGCAATCGCCGATATCCCCGCCACGCGCGCTGCTGCCCCGGGTCGAGCCAGGGCGTCTCCTCGATACGGGCCATGGCCACCAATCTAGCAGCTACTTGACATGTCATGCACTTGCCCGAGACGATCTACATGACACATCAACTACTTCCGCCGACTCGACGTCCGCAAGGTTCGTGACGTACGCGCCGGCGGTGTGGCCAGGAAGGCCCGATGCTCCGTGAGCACCCTCGATCGCCTGCCGAATCGGTTGGTCCGGCTGTTTCTCGGCCTGGCCCTGTTCGGCGTCGGCATCGCGCTGATGGTGCGGGCACGGCTGGGCCTGGACGCCTGGAACGTGCTGCACGAAGGCGTCGCGGAGCGCACCGGGCTGCCGTTCGGGGGGATCGTGATCGGCACCGCCGTCCTGGTGCTGCTGCTGTGGATCCCGCTGCGGCAACGACCCGGGATCGGCACGATCGCCAACGTCGTGGTGGTCGGCCTGGTGGTGGACGCGTTGCTGGCGCTGCTGCCGGCGCCGGAGAACCTGCCGCTGCGGGTGGGGCTGCTGGTCGCGGCGATCGTGGTGACCGCGATCGCCACCGGGCTGTACATCGGCGCCGGCCTGGGCCCGGGCCCGCGCGACGGGCTGATGACCGGGTGGGCCGCCCGCGGCCACTCGATCCGGGTGGGCCGCACCGTGATCGAGGCGAGCGTCCTGCTGGCGGGTGTGCTGCTGGGCGGGACGGTCGGCGTCGGCACGGTCGTGTTCACCCTCTCCATCGGGCCACTGGCCCACTGGTTCCTGCCCCGGCTGACGCTGAGGCCCGTAACGAAGGCGAGCCCGCACCCATGGACACGGAACTCCTCGGCACCGACCGACGCGGCGTCCTCACCACCCTCAAGCGGGACGGCCGCCCCCAGCTCTCCCCGGTCTCCTACCTCTGGGAGCCGGACCGCCGGTTGATTCGCATCTCGGCCACCGCGGACCGGGCCAAGACCCGCAACCTCGCCCGCGACCCGCGCGCGAGCTTCCTGGTCACCGCTCCCGACTACGCCGGCTACCTGGTCGCCGAGGGCCGCGCCGAGATCGGCGCCGAATGCCGCTCCCCCGACGATCCGACGGCCGACGATCTGGTCGAGGTCTACCGCCGGATCGTCGGCGAGCACCCGGACTGGACCGAGTACCGCGCCGTGATGGCCGCGGAGCACCGCGTCGTCATCCGCATCACCGTCGAGCGCACCTACGGCTGGTCCCGCACCTGAGCCATGCCCGAAAACGTCGCGCCCCCGGGCCACACGGGGGGTCCGGGGGCGCGACCCGCGCGGTCCAGAGGCCCGCGCCGACGACCCGGCACTGCGGGTGCCCGGCGGGCCGTGGCGCGCGCCGCCCGCACCGGCGCCGTGGCGGTGCGTGATGCGCGAGTGCCCGAACGCCGGCGCGCCCGGGCCCGCGGGCGCGGGAATTGGTCCAGGTCCCGGCACGACGTAGAGTTTCGCCGGGGTTTTGTGGTGGCGGCGAACACAGGAAACGGCAACGGCGATGACAGCGAGTAGCGAGATTCAGGCGGACACGAGCGTGGCGGAGGGGATCGACCCCGCGCGTATGGAGCTGTGCCTGAGCGTGCTCGCCGAGGTCGAGAACCTGGACGTCGAGCACCCGGACGCGGTGCGGATCCGGCGAGCCACCGCCGCCATCTACAAGAGCGTCAAGGAGCGGCGGCGCAAGGAGCGCCGGGACCGGGTGATCGCCAACGACGAGGCGGTCACCGCCGCCACCGCGACGGGCGCGCCGGGGCGGATCGACGACGAGACGCTGGGCATCGCCCTGACCACGGTCACCACGACCGAGATCGCCGGCGTGCTCGAACGCGCCCGAGCCTGCTACATCTGCAAGAAGCGCTACCGCGAGGTGGACGCCTTCTACCACCAGCTGTGTCCCGAGTGCGCCGCCGAGAACCGGGCCCGCCGCGACCAGCGCACCGACCTGACCGGGCGCCGCGCCCTGCTCACCGGCGGCCGGGCCAAGATCGGCATGTACATCGCGCTGCGGCTGCTCCGCGACGGCGCGCACACCACGATCACCACCCGCTTTCCCAACGACGCCATCCGCCGGTTCGCCGCGATGCCGGACAGCGCGGACTGGCTGCACCGGCTCAAGATCGCCGGGATAGACCTGCGCGACCCGGCCCAGGTGGTCGCCCTGGCCGACTCGGTGGCCGAGGCCGGGCCGTTGGACATCCTGATCAACAACGCCGCACAGACGGTCCGCCGGACCCCGCAGGCGTACGCCGCGTTGGCCGCCGCCGAGGCCGCGCCGCTGCCGGCCGGCGAGTTGCCGGAGATGGTCTCGTTCGGCCACATCGGCGGCAGCGGCCACGTGTTGCTGCCCGGCCAGTCCCGCTCGGAGGACCAGGCGCTGACCCCGCAGGCACTCACCGCGCTCGCGCTGACCAGCGGCTCGGCCTCGCCGGCCCGGATCGAGACCGGCACCGCGATCGACGCGGGCGGCCTGGTGCCCGACCTGGACCCGGTGAACAGCTGGACGCAGCGGGTGCACGAGGTGGACCCGGTCGAACTGCTCGAAGTGCAACTGTGCAACGTGACCGCGCCGTTCGTCCTGGTCAGCCGGCTGCGCCCGGCGATGGCCGCGGCCAAGGCCCGCCGCAAGTACGTGGTCAACGTGTCCGCGATGGAGGGCCAGTTCAGCCGCGGCTACAAGGGCCCGGGCCACCCGCACACCAACATGGCCAAGGCCGCGCTGAACATGCTGACCCGCACCAGCGCCGAGGAGATGCTCTCCGACGGCATCCTGATGACGGCCGTGGACACCGGCTGGATCACCGACGAGCGCCCGCACCCGCAGAAGATGCGGCTCGCCGACGAGGGCTTCCACGCGCCGCTCGACCTGGTCGACGGCGCCGCGCGGGTGTACGACCCGATCGTGCGCGGCGAGGCCGGCGAGGACCTGTACGGCTGCTTCCTCAAGGACTACGCACCGGCCGCCTGGTAGGCCGCCCACCTGCGCTTTCCGGCCCCGGCGAAGGTTTTCGCCGGGGCCGGTCCGGGTTCGGTCGGCAATCCTCGAAAAAAACTTTCGGCGACGTTGAACCCTCTTCGACCCCTCCCCCGTACTGCTGGATGTCGACGCGCAACGAGGCTCGCGCAACGACCGGCACCAGCGCCGGCCGACTCGGGAACGGAACCAGAAACCCGTCTCCCGTACCGGCGTTCGTCAAAACCATCGATCATCTCCCGGGGGTTCACCATGCCTGTTTTCAGCACTCGCGGCATCGCCGCCGTCGCCATCGCCGGTGCGCTCGGTCTGGGTCTGTCCGCCTGTGGCGGCGACTCGAAGGACGACGGCAAGGCCGCCGACAACACCCCCCAGCAGTCCCGGCCCGCGCAGACCACGCCCGGCACCCCCGCCGCACCCGGCCAGAGCGCGAACGGCACGGCGGGCAAGGCCGTGCTGAAGGCGGGCACCGACGCCAAACTCGGTGCGATCGTCACCGACGACGCCGGCTTCACCCTGTACCGCTTCGACAAGGACACCGCCAAGCCGGCCAAGTCGAACTGCGACGGCGACTGCCTCGTGAAGTGGCCCGCGGTCACCACCACCGGCGGTGTGACGGTCAACGGCATCGAGCAGTCCGCGGTCGGCAGCGTCACCCGCAGCGACGGCAGCACCCAGGTCACCATCGGCGGCTGGCCGGTCTATCGGTTCGCGGCCGACGCCAAGCCCGGTGACACCAAGGGCCAGGGCGTGAACGGCACTTGGTTCGCGGTGACCCCCGACGGCAAGAAGGCCGGCACCGCCACGAGCACGGCGCCGCAGACCGACAAGCCCTCGACCGGCAGCGGCGGTTACGGCAACTGATCGACCCGAGCACCGGCGGCCGGCTCGCGCCGTCGATGGCAGCCCCGGCTGTGCGGCACGTCGATCGAGACACCGTCCCGGCCATCGCCTTCCCGGGCGATCGCCGGACAGCACGGCCGAGTTACCGAGGCACACCGCAGCCAACCCACGGCACCGCGCCACCGCAGTACCCGGCACCACCACCGGCCCGCGCGCCCCCGCGCCACCGTCGCGGACGAGGCCCGGCCCTTCCACGCACACGAATTCACCGACCCATGTCCTCGGGGAGATACGTCATGCCCGCACGCAGGTACACGCTGCCCACCATCGCCCTCGCCGCCGGTCTCGCGTTAGCCGTCACCGGTTGCTCGTCCTCGGACGCCAAGTCCGGTACTACGAAGACCGATTCGGTCAACGTGGCCACGGGCGCCAACGACCCCGGCTCGCCGGGCGGCGAACACGGCTCGGAGCACGGCGCCGAACACGGCGGCGCGGTCCCCGCCTCCGACCGCACCGACACCGGCGCGGCCGAACCCGCGACCGGCGAGGAGACCTTCTTCGCCGCGGGCCTGTCCGGCGCGAACGAGGTCCCCGGCGGCACTGCGGCGGTCGGCGACAAGGACGGCAAGGGCACCGCGCTGGTCCGGATCAGGGGCGACCAGGTGACCTTCGGGATCCGCTGGGAGGGCATCGGCGCGCCGACCGCGGCCCACCTGCACCTGGGCGGCAAGGGCAGGAACGGCGAGGTGAAGGTGCCGTTCTTCGCCTCGGTGCTGCCCGGTACCGCGAACGCGGTCACCGGGAGCGTCAAGGTCACCGACGCCGCGCTGCTGGAGAAGATCAAAGCCGACCCGGCGAGCCTGTACTTCAACGTGCACACCGGCGAGTTCCCCGGCGGCGCGATCCGTGGGCAGTTGGTCGGGCTCGCCCGCCCGGTCGACGTGAACAGCGTGCTCAAGAACGGCACACTGCCCGCCGAGGCGACGGGCAAGCAGGAGGTGCAGAACGCCGAGGGCAAGAAGACCGGCGACCCGAACGGCCGCGCCGACACCTCGGTGCGCCCGTGGGGCAACTGCATCGACTGGTCGTTCGGTTGGACCGGCATGGCCCCACCCACGCTGGGCCACCTGCACAAGGCGGCGGCCGGCAGCAACGGCGACGTGGTCGCCCCGCTGTTCGACGCGAGGGGCGGATTGCCGCAGTCGGTCACCGGCCTGGCCGGCACCGTGGAGGGGATCGACCCGGCCGTGGTCGAGCGAATCGACGCGACGCCCGCGAACTACTACACCAACCTGCACACGGCCGAGTTCCCGGGCGGCGCGGTGCGCGGACAGCTGGAGCGGAAGGTGACTCCGAAGCCGCCGGCGTTGAACCTGTCGGTGGTCGCCGGCAAGCAGATCTACCGGTGCACGACCAAGAACGGCGTCACCGCGTTCACCCAGCTCGATGTGGCCGCCAAGCTTCAGGGCGACCTCAAGCACAGCTTCGTGAACCCGACGGCCGGGCCGCCGCAGTGGATCGCTCCGGACGGCAGCGCGGTGACCGGTGCGGTGGCGACCAGGCTGCCCAACGGCGACGGCAACATCCCCGAGTTGGTGCTGAACGCGACCCGGACCGGCAAGCCGGGGCTGCTCTTCGCCACCACCCAGGTGTTGCGGCTGAACACGCAGGGCGGCGTGGCGCCGGCCGGCACGTGCGACCCGGCGAGCCGGCCCACCGCCGAGGTGCCCTACCAGGCCGACTATCTGTTCCTCGGCTGACCCGAACTGCCGCCCCGGCGGCCCGGGTTGCCCTCTCGGAAAGGCCCCGAGGGGCCGCGCGTCCACCCGCACGCGCGGCCCCTCGGCAGGTCCCGATCCGTTCACCGCATCACTCCGGCAGGGCGACGACCATCTTCCCGGTGTTCTCCCCCCGCAACATGCCCAGGAGCGCGTCGAGGTTGTTCTCGATCCCCTCGACCACCGTCTCGCGGTACTTGAGCCTGCCCTCGCGCAGCCAACCACCGACCTCGGCGAGGAACTCGTCGCGCCTGCCGAAGTGGTCGATCACGATGAAGCCCTGGAGCCGCAGCCGCTTCCCGATCGACAGCGCCAGGTTGCGCGGCGCGGGGGTCGGCTCGGTGGCGTTGTACTGCGCGATCGCGCCGCACATCGCGACCCGCCCGTGCGTGTGCAGCGCGCCGATCGCGGCCTCCAGGTGCTCGCCGCCGACGTTGTCGAAGTACACGTCGATGCCGTCGGGCGCGGCCTTGCCGAGCTGCTCGGCGACCGGGCCGTCCTTGTAGTTGAACGCCGCGTCGAAGCCGTACTCGTCCACGAGCAGCGCTACCTTGTCCGCCGAACCGGCGCTGCCGACCACACGCGAGGCGCCCTTGAGCCGGGCGATCTGGCCGACCTGGCTGCCCACCGCGCCGGCCGCGCCGGAGACGAACACCGCGTCGCCGGGCCGGAACGAGGCGACGTCGAGCAGGCCCGCCCACGCGGTCATGCCCGGCATGCCCAGGACGCCCAGGTAGGCGGACAGCGGCGCGAGGTCGGGGTCGACCTTGAGCGCGCCCGCCCCCTTGCCGTCGACCACCGAGTACTCGCGCCAGCCGAGCCAGTGCTGCACCGCGTCGCCGACCTCGAAGCCGGCCGCCCTGGATGCGACGACCCGGCCGACCGCACCACCCTCCATGGCCTGGTTCAGCCGGAACGGCGGGGTGTACGACTTGACGTCGTTCATCCGGCCGCGCATCGCCGGGTCGACCGACAGGAACAGGTTGCGGATCAACATCTGCCCGTCGGCGAGTTCCGGGATCTCGACCTCGCGCAGGGCGAAGTCCTCCTCCTTCGGCCAGCCCTTGGGACGGGCCAGGATGTGCCATTCGCGGCTGGTGGTGGGGGTCATCGGAAGTGGCCTTTCTCGACGGTGGGAGTGGGTCGGGAGGCGGGGCGTCGGTGCGGCGGTTCGTCTGTCGGTGTGGCTGTCGGTACGTGCGGGCGGCTGTCCATCCATCCGGGTGGCTCGTCCGTCTGCCCCGGTGACGGCCCGTCCGTCGGTGTGTGGCGGTTCGTGCGTCAGGCGTCCACGGACTGCCGGTCCTGCGATACGGACACGACCACGGGTTCGGCCCTGGCGGGTACCCGCTTGAGGCCCGCCAACGCCACCCCGACGACCAGGAGCAGCATCACGCCGGCGATCACGAAGCTCAGCGTGAACCGGCTCTCGGCCGGGATCGGCGGGACGCCGGCAGGCAGCCCCGGGACCGACTCGGAGGCGAGCAGCGAGGTGATCACGGCGCTGGCGATCGAGCTGCCGACGCTGCGCGAGATGGAGTTGATGCCGTTGGCGATGCCGGTCTGGTGGTGCGGCACGTTGGCCACGATCAGCGCGGGCATCGCCGCGTACCCGAAGGAGATCGCGATACCGGTGAGCATGCCCGCGAGGATCACCGACGCGGACGCGCCGTGGCCGAAGGCGAGCCACGCGAAGCCGGCGATGCCCACCAGCGAACCGATCGCCAGGGTCGCCCGGGCGCCGATCCTGCCCACCAGGAGACCGCCCAGCGGGGCCGCGAGCAGCGAGATCAGCGCGCCAGGGAGCAGGTATTCGACCGAGGCACGCAGCACCGACGCGGTGAATCCGTAGCCGGCCACCCGCTCCGGCATCTGGACCAGGTAGGAGATGCCGATGAACTGGCTGAACGCGGCGAAGCCGACGAACAGGCCGGCCAGGTTGGTCAGCAGGACCGGGCGGTGCACGAACATCCGCAGGTCCACCAGCGGGTCGGTGACCCGGCGCTCGACCTGGACCCATACGCCCGCCATCAGCACGGAGCCGACGAAGGCGCCGATGGTCCGGCCGGATGCCCAGCCCCATTCGCGGCCCTGCGAGATGCCCAGGAGCAGCAGCACCAGGAACAGGCCCAGGGTGGCCGCGCCGAGCAGGTCGATCCGGCCGCCCGCCTTGGTGCGACTGGCCGGTACCCGCAGGATCACCGCGAGCAGGGCGACCGCGGACAGGAGCGCGGAGAACCAGAAGACCAGGTGGTAGTTCGGGTCGTCGCCGCGGGTGAGCAGTCCGGTGGCCACCAGCGAGAGCCCGCTGCCGAACGCGAGCGTGCCGCTGATCAGCGACATCGCACCGGGCAACTTCTCCACCGGGAGTTCCTCGCGGATGATCGACAGCGCGAGCGGGAAGATCGCGGTCGCCGCGCCCTGGAGTACCCGGCCCAGGATCAGCAGCGGCAGCGAGGACGTGACGGCCGCCAGCACGGAGCCGGCGATCATCACGATCAGTACGCCGATCAGCGTCGGCTTCTTGCCGTGCTGGTCGCCGAAGCGGCCGAGCAGCGGGGTGAACACCGCAGCGGACAGCAGCGTCGCGGTGGTCACCCAGCCGACGCCGGCGGGTGTGGTGCCCAGCTCCTGCTGGAGCAGCCCGAGGATCGGGATGACCTGGGTCTGCGCCATCGCGACGACCATGGCGGCCAGACCCAGGGCGAGGATCAGCGGGGCACCGGATCGTCGCTTGTCGGCGGAGGCGGGGGCGGTGGCGGAACCGGGGCCGGAAACAGGGCCGGTACCGCTGCCGATGCCCTTGCCGGGCGGGGTGGGGCTCACGGGGTGCTCTTCCTGGGAGGGGACTTCGAGCGGGGCTCGGGACGGAGGCTTCGGGCGACGAGGCGAAGCTTGCCGGCATCGATGGTTGAAGCCTTCAAGTAATACGACGAATCCGACGGTAGACACTCGGAAATTGCTACGTCAAGTTCAAAGGTTGAAGTCCTCAACCTTTTTGCGTTAACTTGGATCCATGAGCAGCACCGCGGACACCGACGCCCCCACCTCCGACACCACGGTCGGCGGCGTCGATCCCACCGACCCGAGCACGGCCGAGATCATGGACGCCATGGCCGCCGTGGGGACCGCGTACTTCCACGACTTCGCCGCCGTGGTCAGCCGGCACGGCCTCACCTCGGTGCAGGCCAAGACGCTCTCCCTGCTCCGCCGCCCGCTGCCGATGCGCGGGCTCGCCGACCGCCTGGTGTGCGACGCCTCGAACGTCACCGGCATCGTGGACCGGCTCGAATCGCGCGGCCTGGTCCGCCGCGAGCCCAACCCCCAGGACCGCCGGGTCAAGAACGTGGTGGCCACCGACGAGGGCCACGCCACGATCCGGCGCATCCGCAGCGAGATGAAGACCACGCGCGCCGCACTCGACGCCCTCGCCCCCGACGAGCGCCTGACCCTGTTCGCCCTGCTCGCACGCCTGCGCCCGGCCATGGAGGCCCCGCACTCCTGACCGCCGCCCGGGCCTTCGTCGCCGCCGACCGGCCGGCGCGACAGGCGCTCGCCCGACCCCGGCCCGCGTGGCTCTCCCCCGTCCCGGATCCCGCGTGCGCCGCCCGACCCCGGCCGACGCCGGCCGCCGAGTCGACGGCGGTGTGGTGTCCGGGTCAGGGTCGGGGGATGTCGGCCAGGCCGCGGATGAAGATGTCCAGGCCGAATTCGACCCGGGCCATCCGGCCGCCGCTGGTCATGTGCGGCTTCAGCGCGGTCAGGGTCGGGAAGCGGTCCCGCGGTAGTGCCTCGATGACCTCGCCGAGATAGGCCTGGGCCATCGCCATCGGATCCTCGCCGTGCTCGGACCGGGACAGGTGCAGCGCGGCCTCGTAGACGTCGGCCGAGATGTAGAGCTGAAGCACGTCCAGCACCCACGCGCTGGCCTGCTCGGGGACACCGCCGCTGCGCATGACGGCCAGCAGCCCCTCGCTGATCCGCAGCGCATTGGGCCCGGAGGGGATCGCCGCCAGCACCGCCCGGCCCAGGTCGTTGTGCGCGGCCAGCACCGCCCGGAAGCCCAGCACGACCTCCTTGAGTTGGGCCTGCCAACGCTCGGGGTCCGGCGCCGGGATCACCACGTCGCCGAGCACGTGGTCCAGCACGAGTTCGAGCAGTTCCTCCTTGCTCGACACGTGGACGTACAACGATGCCGGTCCGGTGTGCAACTCGTCGGCGACCCGCCGCATGCTCACCGCTTCGAGCCCGCCCTCGTCCAGCACGGCCAGCGCCGCCCGGACGATCGACGCCCGGTTCAGCGGCGGGCGCACCGGTTTGGTCCGGCTGCGGCGCCACGGCGGCGTGGGCAGGTCCGGTACGTCGGCACCCGCGTCGGTGGGCGGCCGGCCGGGGGTGGCACCGGGCCCGGTCCGCGACGTTCTCGCCATCTGTTGCCGTCCTGTTTCGATCGGGGGTTGCGAACAGCGTAGTTGAACCGAACACTGACACCTGGAACGAACGGCGATCGTTGCACCGAACACAATTCGTCAAACACGAACACCATTCGTACAGGGAGCGTCATGGACGTCAACACATTCGCGTCGGCGGCACCGCCGATCCCGGCCCCGACCCCGCCTCCGGCGGCCATGCCCGATCCCCGGCGATGGGCGGCGCTCGCCGTGGTCCTGCTGGCCGAGACCATGGATCTGCTCGACGCGACCGTGGTCGGCGTGGCCGCGCCGTCGGTACGGGCGGATCTGGGCGGGGGTTCGACCGGCCTGCAGTGGATCGCCGCGGCATACACGCTGACCTTCGCCGTCGGCCTGATCACCGGCGGTCGGCTCGGCGACATCGTCGGCCGCCGCCGGATGTTCCTGATCGGACTCGGCGGCTTCACCGCGACTTCCGCGATGTGCGCGGGCGCGCCGTCGATCGGGCTGCTGATCGCCGCCCGCGCGGTGCAGGGCCTGTTCGCCGCGCTGACCATTCCGCAGACGTACTCCGTGGTGGTGTCGGTCTTCGCGCCGGCGGAACGCGGCAGGGCCTTCGGCCTGTTCGGGCCGGTGATGGCGCTGGCCTCGGTGGGCGGCCCGATCGTGGCCGGCGCGTTGATCGAGGCGGATCCCGCGGGCACCGGGTGGCGGGCGATCTTCCTGATCAACGTGCCGCTGGGCATCCTGGCCATCCTCGGCGCGCTGCGCTACGTGCCCGAGTCGCGGGCGAAGCAGCGGCCCGGGCTCGACCCGATCGGTATGGCACTGGTCTCGGCCGCGGTGCTGCTGCTGGTGTATCCGCTCGTCCAGGGGCGCGAATCGGGGTGGCCCGCTTGGACGTTCGCCTCGATGGCAGGCGCCCTGCCGGTCCTGGCGGCCTTCGCGTGGTGGCAGCGGCGGATCGCGCGAGCGGGCGGAGCACCGCTGGTGGTCCCGAGCCTGCTCGCCAAGCGTGCGTTCTCCGGCAGCCTGTTGGTCGGCCTGGTGTTCTTCGCCGCGATGAACGGACTGATCCTGGTGTTCGGTCTGTTCCTCCAGATCGGCCTGGGTTGGTCGGCCATCCATGCCGGCCTGGCGAGCACCCCGATCGCCCTGGGCGTGGTGCTCGGCGCGGTGGCCGCGGGCGCGGTACTGGTCCCCCGGTTCGGCCGCACCGTGCTGCACGCCGGCGCCGTGGTGATGGCCGCGGGCGTGGCCGCGCTGTCCTTGACGCTGCATCAGGTGGGCGCCGGCGTCGACGCCGGGCAACTCGCGCCGGCCCTGCTGGTCATCGGGATCGGCATGGGCCTGGTACTCGCCCCGTTCTTCGACATCGCGTTGGCGAGCGTCGACGAGCACGAGACCGGCTCGGCATCCGGGGTGCTGAACGCCAACCAGCAACTCGGCGCCACCCTGGGCGTCGCGGTCCTGGGCACCCTCTTCTTCGACGCCGCCGCATCGGGCGGCGCGGATCGGGCCGGCGCGTACACCCACGCACTGGAGCAGACCCTGTGGGTCGTCGCGGCCGCGCTCGCCCTCGTCCTGCTCACCGCGTTCCTGCTGCCGCGCCGGGCGCGCGCCGCGCAGGAGTAGCCGGGCGGCGCGGCCCGAGCGCACGCGATCTGCGGTCGGCTAACCGGCGTTCGCCGTCGGCCCCGGCTCGGGGGCCGGCGGCGTCCCGGGCGGGATCGTGCCACCGAGGGCGCGCCAGATCAGCGCTGCGGTGCGGTACGGCCAGTCGGCCGGGATCGGGGCGCCCGCGAGTTCGCGGCCGTACCAGGCGCCCGTGCACATCGGCAGGGCGATCTCCAGGTCGGCGTCGGGCGCGAGGTGGCCCTGGCGACGGGCCGACTCCAGGGTGGCCAGCAGGCGGGCCCGGCGCGGCGCGATCACCCGGGACCGGTAGCGGGAGCGCAGGTCCGGGTCGGTGGTGTCCTGGAGCATCGTGCCGACGAGGGAGAGGCGGCCGGGTTTGGAGACGCCGCGCTGGAAGTCGGTCAGCTCGGCCACCAGCGCGGTGAACGGATTGTCCGCGGCGAGGTCGGCGGGCTGCTCCTCGCCCAGCGCGGCGACCACCGCCGCGGCGAGTTCGGCCTTGCCGGGCCAACGGCGGTACAGCGCCTGCCGGGTGGTGCCCGCCTCCTGCGCAACCGCCGCGAGCGACATCGCGACATACCCGTCCCGGGCCAGATGGCGTCCGGCCACGGCCAGGATCCGGGCGTCGATCGCACTGTCCCGGGCGCGACCGGAACCGCGGCTGGCACTTTCCATTTCAATACACTCCTGTATTGTATTGCTTGTGTGGCCTTGAAGCAGCACCGCACCAAGACAGGGGTAGCGAGCGTGACCATCGTGTTCAACCGTCCCATCATCCCGTCGCGCCGACCCATCGGTTGCACGCCATGACCGGCACGCCGATCGAGGTCCGGCTGCGGGCGGTGCTGACTCGGGCCCGGGTTCTCGACCACGAACTGACCGGCCGGATGATCGACGCCGACGCGGCCGAGCCGCTGCGCGACACGGTGATCCGACCGTTGACCGAGGCACTGCTCGCGCTGGGCGGCGACCCCACCGGCCCGGAGCCGGTCGACGCCCTCGGCGCCGATCGGGATCCGGCGACGACGGTCCGCGAACTGGCCTCGGACGTCACCCGGTTGCGCACCGAGATCGTCGGCGAACCACCGCCGGCCCTGCCCGAGGCCGCGGCGGCGCTGCAGCACCTGGCCTGGCTGTTCGCCGACGACGACGCGAGCCGGGCCGCGCTGGTGGCCGAATTCGCGGCGCTCCAGGCCGAGTTGCCCACCGGCATCCGGGTTGCGCCGGACGGCCCGTACCTGGTGACCAACGCGACCCGGGTCACCGACCGGCTCGGCGAGCCGATCCCGGTGTTGCCGCAGACCGCGCTGTGCCGGTGCGGCGAGTCCGCCACCAAGCCACTGTGCGACGGCAGCCACGCCCGGATCGGCTTCAGCGGCGCCAAGGATCCGGCCCGGGTGCCGGACGAACGGCACCACCATCGCGGCGATCCGGTCACGGTGACCGACAACCGCGGCCTGTGCGCACACTCGGGTCTGTGTACCGACCGGCTGTCCGCGGTCTTCCGGCAGCGGGAGGAGCCGTTCGTGGCGCCGTCCGGCGGGCGGATGGACGAGATCGTCCGAACCGTCCGGGCCTGCCCGTCCGGCGCCCTGGACTACCTGCTCGACGGGCGGCAACCACCGCCGCAGCAGCGCGAATCGGCGATCGAGGTGTCGCTGAACGGCCCGTACCGGGTCACCGGCGGGATCCCGCTTGCGGGCGCCGACGGCGAGCCGGAGCCGCGCGGGCCTGGTGCCCCGACCGAGCACTACAGCCTGTGCCGGTGCGGCCATTCGCGGAACAAGCCGTTCTGTAGCGGCATGCACTGGTACGTCGGTTTCGCCGACCCGCCGCCTTCGGCCGAACCCACCCTCTACGAATGGGCCGGCGGATTGCCCGCGCTGACCCGGATGACGCACATCTTCTACGACAAGTACGTCCCGCAGGACCCCTTGCTGGCCCCGCTGTTCGCCCGGATGGCGCCCGATCACCCGGAGCGGGTGGCGGCCTGGCTGGTCGAGACGTTCGGCGGACCCAAGCTCTACACCGAGCGCTACGGCGGCTACGACCACATGGTCGGCGAGCACGCCGGCAAGGCGCTCGAGGAGGAATGGCGGGCCCGCTGGGCGCAATTGATCAGTCTCGCCGCCGACGACGCGGGCCTGCCCAGGGACGCCGAGTTCCGCGCCGCGTTCGCCGGCTACGTCGAGTGGGGCTCGCGGATCGCGGTGGAGAACTCCCAGCCCGGCGCCCGCCCACCGGCCCACATGTCGGTGCCCCGCTGGTGGTGGGTCTGCGGTGCCACTGCCGGTGCCCGGGTGTCCGCCCTGGCTCCGCCGCCGAGCGAGGAGACGACCGGCGCGCCGCTGCCGGCCGCGGACGAGGCGATCGGCTACGCCGCACACATCAAACCGCTGTTCCGGGACATGGACCGCAAGTCGATGAGCTTCATCTTCGACCTGTGGTCGCACTCCGACGTGAGCACGCATGCCGAGGCGATCCTGGCCCGGCTGCGCCAGGGCACCATGCCGTGCGACGGCGCCTGGCCGGCCGACCGGGTGGACGCGTTCGCCCGCTGGGTCGACGACGGCATGCCCGAGTAGCTCACCCACCATCGGCCGGCGGTCCGCGCCACGGGGGCCGACCGCCGGCACCCACCCCGCCGATCGGCTCGATCCGGTTGGTTGCCCGACGACTTCGGGTGTGTACCGATTCCTCGACAGCCGCCACGCGCCGACCCAAACCGCGAATGCCCGCAGTACGCTCGGCGAACGTAGGAAATCGGTGGTGCGGAGGCATGCGGACGTGACATCCATACCGGCGCGGGACGCGGGGGACGGCGACGAGAAGGCGTGGCGGCTGCCTCGTCTCGACGAGGTCGAGAGTCGGTTGTCGCCTGCCCGCATCGACACGAGCATTCCGCACACCGCCCGGATCTACGACTATCTGCTGGGCGGCAAGAACAACTTCGCGGTGGACCGCGCGACGGCGGACGCCATCGTCGCCGCCATCCCCGACCTGCCGGTCACCCTCCAGCTCAATCGGCTCTTCCTGCGCCGCGCGGTGCGCTACGCCGCCCGACGGGGCATCCGCCAGTTCCTGGACATCGGCACCGGCATCCCCACCTCGGGCAACACGCACGAGGTGGCACACGAGATCGCCCCGGACGCCCGGGTGGCGTACGTGGACAACGACCCGATCGTGCTGGTGCACGGACGGGCGCTGATGACCGACGCCGGACCCGGCCGAACCACCTTCACCCAGGCCGATCTGCGCTCGCCCGAGGACATCCTGTCCGCGCCCGAGGTGCTGGAGGTGATCGACTTCGGCGAGCCCGTCGCGCTGATGCTGGTCGCGATACTGCACTTCATCCGGGACGACGAGAAGCCGCACGAGATCGTCGCCCGGCTCCGCGACGCGCTTCCGGCCGGCAGCATGCTGCTGCTCTCGCACGCGTCCTTCGACGCCAACCCGAGCCAGGGCCGCATGGGCGCCGACGGATGGAAGAACGCCTCCGCGGAGATGACCATGCGCAGCCACGACGACATCCTGTCGATGTTCGCCGGCTTCGACCTGGTCGACCCGGGCCTGCGCACCCACTGGAACCCGGACGCCGAGCCGGACCACCCGCTGGACACGGTCGAGAACGTCTGGGGCTACGGCGCGGTCGGCATCAAGCCCTGACCGCCGAGGCCCGGGTACGGCCCGCCGGGGGTACCCGACGGGCCGTGGTCCCGGATGGAGGGGATCACCCGGTCTCGCCGGCGACCACCGGACGGAGCGGTGGCTCCGCCGCCGGTTCGGCGCGCCGGCCGATGATGGATTCGGCGATCTCGCCGCTGCGGATGGCCAGGTTCGACAACAGCGAGGAAGTCAGGCCGTGGGTGTGCTCGGTGCCGCCCTGGAGGTAGATGCCGCAGCTCAGCTCGGGAGCGGTGAGCAACCGGTAGTCGCGGGCGACCCGGTACCGGCCGCTCTCGTCGCGCAGGCAGTGCCGGTCGAGGTCGCCGAGCAGTACGGTCGGCTCCATCGCGTCGTATCCGGTGGCGAACACGATCGCGTCCACGTCCAGTTCCCGCGTCTCGTCGGTCGGCAGGGACAGCAGTGACACCCGCGTCTCGTCACCGGCCCGCTTGACCTGGTCGACCCTGGTCAGGTTGAGGAAGCGCAACCGGTCGAGGCCGCGCACCTCTTCGTCGTACGAGCGCCGGTACAGGTCCCGGATCACCTCGTCGTCGACCACCGAGTAGTTGGTGTTCCGGTGGTAGTGCCAGAACGCCTCCCGGGAACGATCCGTCCCGAAGAAGTAGGTGTCCACCGCCCCCGGGTCGAAGATCTGGTTCGCGAAGGGGGTGTCGTCGGCCACGCAGTAGCCGTAGGACGGAATGATCGAGTAGACCTGCGCGTGCGGCAGTTCGTCGTACAGGTAACGGGTGATCTCGGCCGCGCTCTGACCCGCGCCGACCACCGCCACGGTGTTCAGCTCGGACGGGTTCTTCCGCCTGTACCTGTCCAGGAACTCCGAGCTGTGCCAGACACGTTCGTCGCGCTGCACACCCTTGGGCATGCGCGGCACCAGGCCGGTCGAGATCGCCACGTTGCGCGCGCCCACCACCCGGGTCGTGGAGCCGCTGCGGACCTCCAGTTCCACGTACGGCTCGGCCGCTCCGGCCTCGGTCGCGGCCGGCAGCCGGATCCCGGTGACCTCGGTGCCGTAGCGCACCCGGTCGGTGAAGCCGGCCGCCGCCCATTCCAGATACTGGTGGAATTCCTGGCGCGTCGGAAAGAAGTCCTGGTTGTTGACGAACTGCGTCAACCGGCCCGACGCGTGCAGATACGAGACGAAGCCGAACGGCGACACCGGATTGCGGAACGTGGCCAGATCCTTCATGAAGGAAATCTGCATCGTCGTCGCGGGCAACAGCATATTGCGGTGCCAGCCGAACGAGGACTGTCGCTCGAAGAACATCGCCGACGGCCCCGACCGACTGCTGCCGGCACCCTCGGTTCGATACTCGTCCAACGCAATGGCCAGCGACAGATTGGACGGGCCGAAACCGATGCCCACCAGGTCGTAGATTTCGCGTGCAAAAGTGCCCATAGAAAACTCTCCCGCTAGCGTGGCGGCGACCGGGACTTCCGTATCTTGGACGGGTCGGTCACGGAAACCAAGAAGAGGACCCTGGTCGGGGATCACGATGAACATCATCCGACGTGCCCACGCTCCCACGTTTCTCGACCGGTCGTACGAGGAACGCATTCGGTATTGCGTCGAGGGGCACCGCAGCTTCAACTTAGAGGGGCCGGGCAAACCTTTCAAGGGACTCGGCCCGTAATACAAACGACCTGCGCCGTCCTGCCGACAGGACAACGCTCCGGTCACCCGTACGGCTCACTCGCATCCGTACACCGAACCGCCGACTTCTCTGCCGAAGCCGTAGTGCACGCGGCCGTCGCCGCACCGGAATACCGAGAGGGTGAGTTCCGGATTATCGTTCCCACGCAGTATCACGAGCCGGGCGGTTCACGGCTGTTCGAATCGCTCCGCGGTAATCCACCGGCGTTCCCGCCACCGAACGGCGGCCGGGCCGGGCCGGAGCGGACCGAAGGGGCCCGCGCTCGCGAGCACGGGCCCCGGAATCGTGCCGCGCCGAACCGCCTCGAACGGTTCGTCCGGCTCGATCACCCCGTGTATTTCGATCACCTGCCGTCAGGCGTTGACGCTCGCCTGCTCTTCGACTTCCTCCAGGACCCGCTCCGCGGCATTGTCCAGCGTCGCGAGCACCCACTGCTCGAAGTCGATCCCCGATTGTTCCGCGGCCTTGTACCACCACTGGATACGGTCCCCCGGCAGCGCGAGCCGACGGGTCGCCTCGGCCTGTCGGACGTCCTGCCCCTCGGCCGCCGCCCGAACGTCGCGGATGGCACCGCGTAACTGCTTGGTGGTCCAGTTCATCTCTTCGGCACGGTCCAGCCACAGTTCCTGTTCGGCAACGGGCAGCGAGGCCAACTCGGCGTGATGCTGGAAACTCAATGCCGATCGCCGACGATTGAACTCGAAACGTCGCGAGACCCATGCATAATTTCTCAGCGTCTGGTAGCTTAACCCAGCCGCGCGTATCCCACGCTGGTACAGGTCGGTATAGTGATCTTTCCCGTATACCAACCAGTCGCCGAGCCACCACGACGAAGAATCCAGGATTCCAGAGAGTTTGCGTCCGGCCTGCTCCCAGTCCTCGAAGGTCATGTCGGCAGGTATTTGCAAGCCCACTTTTGTCGTGAGCAACCGGCCGTGATGCGGATGGTCCCCCACGCCTCTTCGCGGTCGGGGGACGACCCCCGGGCCCGAGTGAAGCTGCGCCTCTCTCGCGCTTTCATGATTTCTGGTTTGATTCGCCACCATGCCTCCATGTGAGTGCACGTTCGAACAAGCGAATGTTGCGCAGGTCATCCCTCTTGCGCAGCTCGTCGCCACGGGGAGCCCCGCCATGGGCGGTACACCAGACATATCCGGTATGTATTCAGCCGACCGTCGATCCCACCGGCGCGGCCGGGCACGATTGACACCCTCCGATCGCTCCCGGCCGGATGGTCGAAGGTCCGGGCTCCACGTGCGTACGACCGTGCCGCGCGGTCTGCGGGATCGCGCGGTCGGAAATGGCCGACATGTGTACGAATACGTGCATCAACGACTCGCCCCGTTCGCCTCTTCACAGATCCCCGTTGGCGTTGCGGCTACCGGCGTCACGCCCTGCCGGCACCTGAAGATCCACATTCAATGTGGTTCTCTTCGACGGCCTACCCGAGTAGATCTCAGCGACTCCCGGAAATCAAGGAACCGACCACGGGTTGTTTCGGAGAGATACCGACCCCAGCCGCTCGGTAGTCGATCATCTCATTCCGCGCAACGGCGAAAAAGTTTCGACCAACCGGATTGTGTCGGGGCCCGGCCATTGATGATGCGACCGACCGAGTTCGCGGGGCGGTCACTATAAGGTGCGCAACCCGCTGCGGCTCGAAAACCGGGCCGTCTTGACGTCTTCCTAACGATGCCGCGAGGCATGTGTCATCGCACATTCACGAACGAGCCACATCGGGAATGACTTCGGCCATCCGGCCGGATTTCCGGGCGACCCGTTCGCGTGCGGATCGTGCCGGTCGAACGATCGGATCCGGCCGGCGGGCTCGGCGCCGAACCGGAGTCGCGCCCTCCCCGTCCGGGGCAGCGCGGTGGAAGACGGCCGATCGGAGTGCGGACGAGTCGTGCGTCCACCGCCAGCCTTCCGAATCGGGCGGTTCGGGCGACCCGAGCCCCCGGATGCCCGGGCGGCCGGAAGCCGATCCGGGTGGGCGAGCGGGTAGTCGGGGATCGGACGCGTGCTCGTTCCGCAGGACCCACGCGGCCTCGGCCGATGCACGGCCGGCCGGGCTCGAAGGCAGGGTGCACGAGCCCCACCACGAACCCGGGCACCGGCCTCGCGCAATTGCACGGATCCGGGCACCGGCTCCCCGGCGAACTCGTCGACGGCCGCCGACGGCACATCCGGCGACGTCGACCGGTCCCGCGGACATCGGCGGCGCCCCGCAGCGTTCGACCGAGCGGGGCCTGCGCCCCGCCTCGACCGGCGGCGAGGGGTCGGACCCGAGGTTGTCGACATACCGCCCGAGTTCCATTCCGGCATGGCGTCGCGCGCGGCCGCGCCGGCACGCGCGCAACGCATAATGCGCGATGGAATTACCCCAACCGATCCCGTCGAAATCGTGAATATCCATTTCCCGCGGTTGTCCCGTCAACGGGACGAGTGCGGCCCGCACCCCGTGCTAGCTTCGGCCCGCGGCGATCCCGCTCTTATCCGGCATGCCCGCATCGGGTACACGTCGTGTTTCCGTCCGGTCGAACACACCGTTTTACGCCGGCATTGATTTCGCCCCGGACACAATCACGGAGAACAAGGGAATCAAGGTGACCCACACAGACATCGAACAGACTTCGAACGACAACCGCATCGCTCGGCCGCGGCGTTTCCTGATGTGCCGGCCGACCTACTTCGACGTCACCTATTCGATCAATCCGTGGATGGATCCGAACGTGCCCACCTCGGCGGACACCGGCCTGGCCCAGTGGAAGGGGCTGCACGATGCCTACGTGGCACTCGGGCACGACGTGTCGTTGATCGAACCGGTGCCCGGCCTTCCGGACATGGTGTTCGCGGCCAACGGCGCGACCGTCGTGGACGGCAAGGTGCTCGTCGCACGGTTTCGCCACCATCAGCGCGCCGACGAATCACGCGCCTACCTCGACTGGTTCCGCGCCGGTGGGTGGTCCGAGGTGCGTCAGGCCGAGAGCTTCAACGAGGGCGAGGGCGACTTCCTCTACGTGGGCGGCGAGCTCCTGGCCGGCTGCGGCTTCCGCAGCGACCTGCGCGGACACCACGAGGCACAGGAGTTCTTCGGCGTCCCGGTGCTCAGCCTGACCCTGGTGGATCCCAGGTTCTACCACCTGGACACCGCGCTCTCCGTGCTCGGCCCCGGCGAGATCATGTACTACCCGCAGGCGTTCTCACCCGACAGCCGGCGCCGGCTGGCCGAGCGCTTCCCCGACGCGATCCTGGCCGACGAGGCCACCGCCGCCATGTTCGGGCTCAACGCGCTCTCCGACGGCCGGCACGTGTTGCTGCCGGAGCGGGCCGTCGAACTCGTCGGTCCACAGCTGCGCGAGCGCGGCTACATCCCGATCGGGATCGACCTGACCGAGTTGCTCAAGGCCGGCGGCAACGCCAAGTGCTGCACGCTCGAACTGCGCGGCTGAGCGGCCCGACGCGGGCGGGCGGCTCGTCGAGGCCGAGTCCCGTCGACGGGACAGCCCTCCGGCGGCGCCGGAGTCGTCCGGGTCGGCGCGCCCGACCGCCGGCCCGTTCACCGTATTCCCAGCGGTGGATACCCGGCGATTCGGCCGAGCACGGATAACGGATTTCGAATCGACAACCGAATCGGACCCGGATCGAGGTCCGGATCGGGGCCCGGGTCGAGGTCCGAATCGGGTCCGCACGGGATCGACCGAATTCCCGGACCGGCGCCCGGATTAGGCCGACCCGTCGGTCCCCGTCCGTCGACTTCCCGTCGGGAAGCGCCCCCGCTCGCGCAATACCGTTCGGCGGCGGCCCGATTCCTCTTTCGGCCGGGCCGGCCATCGGGCCGGCCATCGAGGCAATCACCTCGGAAATATCGCCGGCCGGAGAATCCGTCGTTATTCGGGGCGACCGGAGGAGCCCGCCCGGCCGAAACGACCGAGAGAAGCCGAGGGCCCGGCCCGTCACCTGGTGACGGGCCGGGCCCTTCGCTCGTGCCGCACAAGCGCCGGCGCCCACGCGGCGAGCCGGGTCTCGCTCGGCGAGCGCGAAGGTGAGCCAGGTCCCCGGGTCCGGGCCGGCAAGCCATTCGAGGCGACCCTCCCTCGGCATCGGATGACGCCAGGTGGCACATCTTGGCACCATCCGGCGTCGGCCGGCGTCACCCGGCACCAAGGCACGGGAGTGCTCATGGCGCCACCGCCATCCCGGGACGCCGCCTTCACGTTTCCGCAGATCAGCGCGACCAAGGTCGAACGGACCCCAGATAAGGCGCCACCCCGACTTGCAGGTGTCGCCATGATGGTGCCATGATGGCGCTATGGACCTCACGCCGTACGTCGACATCTTCCGCCCCGAGTTCGCGGTGGCCGCCGAAGCCCCCGGCTCGGTCGACATGCGGCCGCGCAGGCTCGACCCCGACCCCGACCCCGACCTCGCGCCGCCGCGGCCCGCCGACGACGGCGCCAACGAGGCGGACGTCCGCCGCACCGGGGCCTGACCCCGGAAGCACCGGCCTCGACTCACCCACTCCCCCACCCACTCCAGCCTTCGAACGGGAGGGCCCATGCCTTCTGTCATGCCCACATCCAGGCCGGGCGACAGGGACCCGGCCCCGGCCGCCGTCTCCACGGTCGGTCTGCGCAAGTCGTACGGCGACAAGACCGTCCTGGACGGCATCGATCTGCACATCCCGGCCGGTTCGGTCTTCGCCCTGCTCGGGCCCAACGGCGCCGGCAAGACCACCGTCGTGAAGATCCTCTCCACGCTCATCTCCGCCGACGGCGGGCAGTCCCGGGTCGCGGGCCACGACGTGGCCACGTCACCGGACGGCGTGCGGGCCGCGATCGGCGTCACCGGGCAGTTCTCCGCGGTCGACGGGTTGATCACCGGCGAGGAGAACATGCTCCTGATGGCGGACCTGCACCACCTGTCCAAGCGCGAAGGGCGGCGGATCACCGCCGAGTTGCTGGAGCGATTCGACCTCGTCGAAGCCGCCCGGAAGCCCGCGCAGAGCTACTCCGGCGGCATGAAGCGGCGCCTGGACATCGCCATGACCCTGGTCGGCAACCCGCGGATCATCTTCCTGGACGAGCCGACCACCGGTCTGGACCCGCGCAGCCGGCACAACATGTGGGGGATCATCCGCGAGCTCGTCTCCGACGGCGTCACCGTCTTCCTCACCACCCAGTACCTGGACGAGGCCGACGAACTCGCCGACCGCATCGCCGTGCTCAACGACGGCAGGATCGCCGCCGAGGGGACCGCCGACGAGTTGAAGCGGCTCATCCCCGGCGGCCACGTACGACTGCGCTTCTCCGACCCGTCCGCGTACCGGTCCGCCGCCTCCGCGCTGCACGGCATCACCCGGGACGACGAGGCGCTGTCGTTGCAGATCCCCAGCGACGGCAGCCAGCGCGAACTGCGCTCCATCCTCGACCGGCTGGACTCGGCCGGCATCGAGGCGGACGAGCTGACCGTGCACACCCCCGACCTCGACGACGTGTTCTTCGCCCTGACCAGCAGCACCACCCGAGCCAAGGAGGTCGTGCGATGAGTTCCCTCTCCCTCGCCGTGCGCGACTCGTCCACGATGTTGCGGCGCAATCTGCTGCACGCGCGGCGCTACCCGTCCCTCACCCTGAATCTGCTGCTCACGCCGGTCATGCTGCTGCTGCTCTTCGTCTACATCTTCGGCGACGTGATGAGCGCCGGCATCGGGGACGGCGGGGCGGACCGGTCCGAGTACATCGCCTACCTCGTCCCGGGCATCCTGATGATGACCATCGGCGGCACCACGATCGGCAGCGCGGTGTCCGTGGCCACGGACATGAACGAGGGCATCATCGCCCGCTTCCGCACGATGGCGATCCATCGCGGTTCGGTGCTCATCGGGCACGTCGTCGGCTGCGTGCTCCAGTGCGTGCTGAGCGTGGTCCTGGTCGGGGCCATCGCGGTGGCCATCGGGTTCCGGTCCACCGACGCCACGGTCGTGGAGTGGATCGCGGCGTTCGGCCTGCTCGCGCTGTTCTCCCTGGCGCTCACCTGGATCGCCGTCGGGATGGGCCTGATCAGCCCGAACGCCGAGGCGGCCAGCAACAACGCGCTGCCGCTGATCTTCCTGCCGCTGATCTCCACCACCTTCGTCCCGCTCGACTCGATGCCGGGGTGGTTCCAACCGATCGCCGAATACCAGCCGTTCACCCCCTCCATCGAGACCCTGCGCGGGCTGCTCCTCGGCACCGAGATCGGCAACAACGGGTGGCTCGCGATCGGCTGGTGCGTGGGGCTGACGGTGCTGGGCTACTTCTGGTCGAAGGCGTCGTTCAACCGCGACCCGCAGTAGACGGACACGAGCGCGCGGCCTGCGTCCCGCAGCACACCCGCCCCGGGGCGGCGTACTCCGACACCACGTCGGCGTCCGCCGCCCCGTCTGCGCTCTCCGCCGTCGTCCGGGCCCGAGCGACACCCGGCCCGGGCGGCAGCGGCTCCGGCGATGGCGCACCCGGTCTCGGGTCCGGGCGAATCGGTGGCGGCGGGACCCCTAGGGTGTTCCTGTTCCGGGAGCGGATCTCGGCTACGGGGAGGAGGCCGGTCGGGGATGTCCGATGTGGACGTGCCGGGGTCTGGCCCGCCGGGTTCCGGCCCGCCGGGCTCCGACGAGGAGACCAAGTTCGTCACGATGCTCTATCGCGAGTACTCGCGGCCGTTGCTCGCGGTCGTGTCGCGACTGAACGGCGGCGATCGGCAACGGGCCGAGGACAGCGTGCAGGAGGTGCTGGTCCGGGCCTGGCGCAATCGCGCGAAGCTGGATCCCGCCGCGCCGCTGCTGCCCTGGCTGGTCACCGTCGCGCGCCGGCTGGTCATCGACGAACAGCGGGCCCGCGCGGCCCGCCCGCCGGAGGTCGGCGACGAGCCGTTGGCCGCGCTGCCCACCGGCGACGAGGTGGACCGGCTGCTGCGTTCGGTGGTGGTCGGCGACGCGCTGGACGCGCTCTCCACATCGCACCGGGAAATTTTGATCGAAACGTTCTTCCGCGACCGTACTGTCAATCAGGCGGCCGACGTGCTCGGCATCCCGGCGGGTACGGCGAAGTCACGCGTGTACTACGCACTGCGCGCCCTGCGGGTCGTCCTGGAGGAGAGGGGGGTGTCGGCATGAGCATCCAACCCGAACACGCGGATATCGCCGCATATGCCCTCGGCCTGCTGGAGCCGGCCGACCGGGACGCGTTCGAGGAACACCTGGCCACGTGCGACCGGTGTCTCGACGAGCTGGCCGATTTCTCCGGCATGGCCACGCTGCTGACCGAGCTGCGGGACGAGGGAGTGTACGAACCGCCGGAGTCGTCGGTATCAGCGCCGCCCGCAGCGCCCGCGTTGCCGGCCGAACCGACGCGTGCGCCCGGACCGGTCCTTGCTTCGGCGCCGGAACCGACCGCGACGTCGGGGGCGGCACCGACCCCGGCCGCCGAGTCGGGACAGGTGGACGAACTCGGCGCGCGGCGGGCCGCCCGACGTCGGTCCCGACCGGCGCTCCTGGTCGCCGCGTGCGTCGCGCTGCTCGTGATCGGCCTGGGCGCGGGGGTGCTCACGGGCCGGACCTGGTTGAAGAAGGACTCGTCCACGTCCGCGCAGAACGTGGACCCGATCGCGGCCATCGCCAGGAACGGCACGACCGTCGGCGCCACCGATCCGCGCACCGGCGCGGCCGCCCGGCTCGCCCTGGAGAGCAAGGCGTGGGGTACCGACCTCGCGCTCGAACTGCGGAACGTGCGCGGCCCGTTGCGGTGCTCGCTGGTCGCGATCGGCAAGGACGGCAAGGAGCAGCAGATCTCGAGTTGGACGGTCCCGCCGAAGGGCTACGGCGTCCCGGGTTCGGAGGCGCCGCTGGTCATCCGGACCGGCACCTGGACGCCCACGGACCAACTCGCCCGCTTCGACGTGCGCATCGCCGACGGCGGGACGTTGGTCGGCGTGTCCGTCTAGGCCGTGTCCGGTGGATCTTGGTGGATGAGGTCGCGTCGTCTGGTGCCGTGGCTCGGCGTGCCGGAGAAGCAGCCGCATAGTGGTTCTATTCGGCTGTTTCTCCGGTGCGGCGAGACGCGGTACCAGGCGGCGCGGCCCCGCCAAGATCCGCCGGACACGGCCTAGGGCCTGTCCGGCGGCTCGAACAAGGAACGGTCCTGCCGTCCCGTCGGATCCGACGGGACGGCAGGACCGTTCGGGTTCGGGTCGGTTACGCGAAGCGTCCTTGCAGCAGCCACACGCCCGGCGCACCCGGGTCCGCGACCGGGTCGCCGAGCAGGCCCCAGAATCGCTCGACCACCGCGGCCCGCGGCACGTCGGCCACGTCCATGCCTTCCGGGAAGACCGAACTCAGCGCTTCGAGCACCTCGCCGATGCGTTTGCGGCGCATCCCGATCAGCCGGGTGATGTCCGGCAGTTGGGTCTTCCAGCGGCCCACCACGGCCTCGGCGAGCAGGTTTTCCAGTTCCGGGCCCGCGCCCGACACCTCGGCCAGGTCACGCATCGACAGGCCCAGCGCGCGGACCAGGAAGCCGGTGCGCTCCTCGTCGGCGCGCCACTTGTTCGCACGTTCGAGTCGGGCGTAGCCGACCTCCTTCATCCGTACCCGGTTGGCGAGTTCGGCGCGGGTGAGGCCGGCGGCGATCCGGTGGTCCTGGAGATTGCTCGGCCGGCCGCCCATGAGTTGGCTCACGGGGACGACCAAGGACTTGGCGAGGGCGAGCAGTTCGGCTTCGTTCGGGCGTTCCGTACCGGCTTCCCACTGGGCCACGGTCGACGGCAGTACCCGCAGCTCGTACGAAGCCAATGTCGCGGCCACACGCTCGCAGGTTAGCGCCATCACCCCCCGGGCAGAGGCGGCTGCGGACGGCGAGAACGCCGGTCGGACATCGAGGTCATTGGGGTCGGTCACGCGGCAAGCATAGAAAGCCCCGGGGGCGGCGTGGCGCCGACGTCGCCACGGACGCGACGAACCGGCCCGCGGTCGGCGGACATCGGGCCGCCACTCGGTCCGTACCGGCTCCGCACTCGGTCGACCCCGATCGGCAATCGATCGGCAACCGGTGATTACCGGTTCGGCCGCAACTTCGTCACGTGGCGCGGCAGGGCCGGCGCGATCGACCACAACACCTCGGCTTCGATCTCGCCCGGGTTGGTCCATCCGTGTTCCAGTCGCGCGGAGAACGTGGTCGAGTCACCCGCGCCGAGACGGCGCACGGTGCCGTCGACGGTCAGTTCGAGGCTGCCGCGCACCATGTACGCGAACACCGTCTCGGCCTCCAGCGCGTACGCGCCGCCCGAGCCGCCGCCCGGGCTCAGCACGGTGCGCATCACCTGGACGTGCGTCTCGTCCGCCGGTGTCAGCAGGAACTCCTCGATCCCGATGCCGCCCATCTCCAGCGGCGCGCCGATGCCGCTGCGCACCACGTCCTGGTCCGGGTAGTCGAACAGGGCCGCGATGCTGGTGCCGACCGCGTCGCAGATGCGCAGCAGGGTCGGCACGGACACCGACGCCTTGCCGCGCTCGGCCAGGCTCAGGAAGCCCTTGGTCACCCCGGCGGCGCCGGCCACCTGGACCAGGGTCAGCCCCTGTGCCAGGCGCAGTTCGCGCAGGCGCGGACCGACCCGGGACATCCGGCTGGAGGTGTCCTTGGCCGCGGCTGCCCCGGGCGCGGCTTCGGCTCGGACCTCGGCTCCGGGTTCCGTCTCGGCTTCGGCCTCGACCCCGGTTTCGCCCTCGCTCCCGGTCCCCGTCCCGCGCCGGGTTGCGCTCGCGGTCTCGACCGCGGGTTCCGGCGCGACGCCGGGAGGTTCGCTGGGTTCTTCGCCGGCTGCTCCGGCATGTGCTGGCACGCGCGACACGGTACCCGCCCTCCCGTCGTTTCAGCGCACCGTTCCGGGACCACCGGGCGGTCCGTAAAGGTTCGGATTCATTCGGATTCACCCCGCTCGGGGTCTTTACGCCACGAGTTTACTCCTGTAAAACCTTGACGAAAGTTTAGCGACACTAAACGCGACCTCGTCCACCAGCCAGGAGCAGCCATGAGCACCATCCCCTCGCCGGCACCCGCCGACCGCATCCGCGGCGTGGTCCTGCGCCCCGGCAACGATCTCGCCATGACCGACCTCGTACTGGCCCCGCCCGGCTCCGGCGAGGTCGAGGTCGCGGTGGTCGCGGCCGGTGTGTGCCACTCCGACCTGCACGTGGTGCGCGGCGAGTGGGATGTGCCGATGCCGGTCGTGCTGGGCCACGAGGGCTCCGGCGTGGTGACCGCGCTCGGCCCGGACACCGATGACTCGGGCCTGGCCGTCGGCGACCACGTGGTGCTGTCCTGGGTGCCGGCGTGCGGCACCTGCCGCTACTGCCTCGCCGGCCGCCCCGCCGCCTGTTCGCTGGTCGCCGAGGTGGTCGCGCCCAAGGGCGTGCTGTACGACGGCACCAGCCGGCTGAGCACGACCGACGGCGAGCAACTGCACCACTACCTCGGCGTGTCCTCGTTCGCCGACCGTGTGGTGGTCCCGGTCTCCGGCGCGATCAAGGTGCGCAAGGACGCGCCGCTGGACGCGCTGGCCCTGGTCGGCTGCGCGATCGCCACCGGCGTGGGCGCGGTCCGCAACACCGCGGGCGTGGAGGCCGGCGCGACGGTCGCGGTGATCGGCTGCGGCGGCGTGGGGCTGTCCTGTGTGCAGGGCGCCCGGCTGTCCGGCGCGGGCCGGATCGTCGCGGTGGACGTGGTCGCGGACAAGCTCGACCTGGCCCGCACCCTGGGCGCCACCGACACGATCGACGCGAGCGCGGTCGACCCGGTGGCGGCGCTGCGCGCATTGGTCCCCGAGGGCCTGGACTACGTCTTCGACGCGATCGGCAAGATCGCCACCACCGAGCAGGCCATCGCCGCGCTCGGTCAGGGCGGCGCCGCGGTGATCGTCGGCCTCCCGCCGACCGGCAGCACGGCCCGCTTCGACCCGCTCGCACTGGCCGAGGCCGATCAGCGCATCCTCGGCTCGAACTACGGCTCGGTGGTCGCCCATCGCGACATCCCGGTCCTGGTCGACCTGGTGGTCGGCGGCTTCCTGGACGTCGAGTCGATGATCTCGGCCCGGCGCCCGCTGGAGGAGGCCGGAGACGCCCTCGCCGAGTTGAACGAGGGCCGCGCACTACGGCAGTTGCTGATCACCGGCTACCGGCCGGCGCCGCACGACCCGACCGAGACCGGCGTGGCCGGCTCCGACTCCGCCGCCTACGACGCCTACACCGCGTACGCCGCGCCGCGATCCGCCTCCGGCTCGACCACACACACCCCGTCCGCGTACGACCCCACCAAGCGCGAGGGCTGACCGATGACTACTCTCACCCCAGGCAATTCGGCCGGAAAGTCCGGAAAGGCAGCACCCGTGCCCACATCCGCAGCCTCGCCCCCGTCCTCCGGTGCCCACGCCGGCGCGCCCGACGACGGCCTGGCCCGGCGCAGTGTGACCACCTTCGAGGTGGGCGCGCAGAGCGTGGCCAACGTCGCGCCCAGCGCGGTGATCGCGTTCGCGCCCGCGAGCATGGCGGCGTCCGCGGGCAACGGCGCGTGGTTCTCGTTCTTCCTGGCCATGGCCGCGGTGCTGGCGATCGCGTACTGCATCTGCGTATTCGCCCGCCGCCGGGCGGGCACCGGCTCGCTGTACGCGTTCACCCGGCTCTCGCTCGGGCCGTCCGGCGCGTTCGTGACCGGCTGGGCGCTGCTGATCGGCGCGGTGTGCATCGGCTCCGGCTCGCTCGCGGGCGCCGGCTACTACACCGGCCGGGCGCTGGACGGGATCGGCGTGGGCGCCTTCACCGGGGTGGCCGGTCAGGTGCTGCTCGACGTGCTGCTGGCCGCCATCGCGGTCCGGTTGACCATCGCGAGCGTGCGCACCGCCGCGCGGGTGGCGGCGACGTTGGAGGTGATCTCGATCGTGCTGATCGTGGTCGTGCTCCTCGCGGTGTTCTTCAAGAGCGGCAACGACCTCTTCGACACCGACCAACTCACCCTGACCGGCAGCACCCTGGACGGCATCGTGTTCGCGGTGGTCCTGGGCGTGCTCGGCTTCGTCGGTTTCGAGGGCGCCGCCTCGCTGGGCGCGGAGGCGACCGACCCGTACAAGGCGATCCCGCGGGCGGTGATGGGCAGCGCGCTGCTGGCCGGGCTGCTGTACATGTTCGCCACCTACGCCCAGGTGGTCGGCTTCGGCGGCCCCGACGGCTTGGTGGCAAGCGCCGACCCGATGGACGAGTTGGCCGAACTCTCCGGCCTGGGCTTCCTGAAGTTCTTCCTGCACGCGGGCTTCGCGGCCTCGTTCCTGGCCGTGGTGATGGCCTGCGTCACGGTCGCCGCCCGGCTGCTGTTCGGCATGGCCAGGGAGGGTGTGGTGCCGGCGCGCCTGGGTCGGGCGCATCCGACCCACAAGACCCCGTCCGCCGCGATCCGGGCCGTCACCCCGTTCGTCGCGATCCCGACGGTGGCGGTCGTATCGGCCGGCACCAACGGCCTGGACGCGACCACGTACATCGACACGATCGGCGTCTTCGGCTACATGCTGTCGTACGTGCTGGTCTGCCTGGCCGCGCCGCTGTTCGTGCGCGGGACCGGCGCCCGGTGTCTGGCCATCACCTGGGCCCTGGGCCTGATCGGCGCGGCGGCGATGGTCTACGTGTTCTACCGCAACCTGTGGCCCGTGCCGGAATCCCCGCTCAACGTGCTGCCGTACGTGTTCGTCGGCGCCCTGGTGGTGGGCATCGCCGGCTACGCGGTCCTGCGCGCCCGTGACCCGGAACGTGCGGACCGGGCGGGCACGTTCGCCGACGACGCGGCCTGAGCCAACGGGATCCGCGGACCGGGCCCGGAGCGGCCCGCCTCGGCCGCCGTCTTCCGCCCGCGGAGGACGGTGGCCGACGAGCGAGCCTCCGGCCGCCGGGGGCGGAGCGGCGGCGCGGACCGGGGGCATCGGCCCGGAAATGGGTGAATTACGCATAATGCCGCGATATGGCATTGGCCGGCTTCGGGTAATTCGCGATTTCCCGGGCGGATTCCCCGTCCGTGAATTGACTAACCATCGTGATGCCACGATTCTTGCGTTCGGCGGCCCAGGGGTGGGGATCCCGGTGACAGACCCGGGCAGCGGGGGCCGCCTTTTCGCGAGGAGTCGTTTCTTTCATGTTCATGACCCAGCGGGGTATATCCCGCGCGGCATCGGCGTGTGCCGTCACCGGTCTGGCCGCGGTCGCGGTCATCGGGTTCTCGCCCGTCGCATACGCCGACAGCGTCGCCCTCCGGTTCCGTGGCCATGTGAAGCACACGGAGGGCGAGGTCGCGCTGTCGGGCTTCCTCTGGAAGCAGCAGACCGAGCTGATGATCCTGAGCGCCCAGAAGGCCGGCGCGCCCGAGGTCCTGGTGTACTGCATCGACCTGGAGACGACCGTCCGCGAGGACGTCGACTACCGCGAGGGCGCCTGGGCCGACTCGTGGCTCAAGGACACCGCCAAGGTCGCCAAGATCAACTGGGTGCTGAACCACTCGTACCCCAAGATCAACGACCTCGACGCGCTGGCCAAGGCATCCGGGGTGTCGGACAAGAAGGGCAAGCTCGACGCGCAGGAGGCCGTCGAGGCCACCCAGGCCGCGATCTGGCACTACAGCAACGGCGTCAACGCGTCCGAGACGCGTAACGACAAGGACGTCGTGACGCTGTACAAGTACCTCACCGGCGAGGCCAACAAGGGTGAGGCCAGTGAGCCCGGCGCCTCGCTGGAGCTCGCCCCGACCACCACCAGCGGCAAGGACGGCGACACTCCCGGCGTCGGTCCGGTCACGGTCAAGACCACCTCGACCGAGCCGGTCGCGGTCAAGCTCGACGGCACCGTTCCCGCCGGCGTCTCGCTGGTCGGCAAGGACGGCAACCCGCTCGGCACCGCGGCCAACGGCACCGAGCTGTACGTGAAGGTGCCCAAGAGCCAGAACCCGGGCGAGGCCAGGATCTCGGCCTCGACCAAGGCCGGGGTCAACATCGGCCGGGTCTTCCTGGCCAAGGACCGCAAGCACTCGCAGACCCTGATCACGGCGGGCTCGCAGCCGTTCTCGGTCAGCGCATCGGCCCAGGTCAAGTGGAGCCACCAGGCCGTCCCGGTCCCCTCGTCGGCGTACAAGGAGGACTGCGTCCAGGGCGGGGTCACCGTCACGCTGAAGAACACCGGTGACGGACCGGCCGAGTTCAAGCTCAACGGCGCCAAGGTGACCGTGCCGCCGAACTCGAACAAGACCCAGTTCGTCAAGGTCGCCGAGGACACCGCCTACACCGTCACGGTGACCGGTCCGGCCGGCTACTCGCAGACGTACACGGGCACGCTCGACTGCGTCGAGACCCCGACGGTCCCGCCGACGACCACGCCGCCGACCACTGCGCCGGCGACGACCACGCCGCCGACGAACACCAAGCCGCCCACCACGCCGGCACCGCCGACCAGCTCGGCCCCGCCGGCGCCGGGCACCTCGGCTCCGGCGACCTCGTCGGCCCCGGCCACGAGCTCGGCCCCGCCCACCACGTCGGCGCCGGCGACCTCCTCGGCTCCGCCCACCACGTCCGCCCCGGCCACCACCACGTCGGCGCCCGCGACCGGCACCAAGCCGTCCGGCAGCGCGGAGCCGACGGGTAGCGAGGGGCCGACCAAGCCGATCGTGGAGCCCGGTACGGACAACCCCGCGGTCGAGGTGCCGTGGCTGCCGGTCGCCCCGGCGGGCAACGGCAAGGACCTCGCCAACACCGGTGGCGACAACTCCGCCGTGATCATGATCACCGGTGCGGCCGCCGCGCTGCTGGCCGCGGGCGGAGGCGCGATCTACTTCAACCGCCGCCGTGGTCGCCACCAGGTCTGAGCACCCGCAACGCGCTGAACCGGGTCGAGTCACCACCTGATCCGGGCCGGCACCGAGGGCCCCGCCGACACCCGGCGGGGCCCTCGGCGTTTCCACTCGCGATTCCCATGCGTATTCCCGCGAATGCAATCCGTGTTTTGTCGACAGCACGATTCATTTCCTACATGCGCGGCGCAACGGCTCGACAATTCGAAAGAGCGCGATTGGGACACGGGTGTGACAATTCTTCGTCGCACCTGCCGTATTCTCCGGCTCGGGTGGGCGGCTCGTCGGGAGGGTGGCGCCGCCGGTGCGGTTGATCACCGTGCCGGTCATGAAGCCGTTGCCGACGAACAGGCGGATCATGTCCGCGACTTCGTCGGCGCGACCGACCCGATCCAGGCCGGCGAAGCCCGGCCGGGCCTGAACGTCCCTGCACGCGGTGGAGCGCGATCCCGCCGAGGGGTGTACCCGTTCGCCGTGCTCGTTTCCGCGATTGTCACCGTCGTCGGGAATGATCCGGGGCGCCGACGACCTGTACTCGACGACCGTTCGCTTCGGAGGGACCCCGACCATGTCGCACCGCATCCTCAACCCCGACGGCCTGCACGACCCGGTGCACTTCGGCTACAGCCACGTCGCCGTGGCGTCCGGGGAACTCGTGTTCGTCGCCGGACAGTACGCGTCGGACGCCGACGGCCACGTCACCACCGACGACTTCGCCGAGCAGGTCGAGGAGTCCTTCGACAACCTGCGCATCGCGCTCGCGGCCGTCGGCCTGGACCCGAGTCACATCGTGCAGCTGCGCACCCACATCGTCGACCACGACTCGGACAAGCTGGCCATCCTCGGCAAGGCGATCGGCGCGATCTGGGGCGACCTGCCGCCGACCCAGACGCTCAGCGGCGTCGCGTCCCTGGCCCTGCCCGGGATGTTGTTCGAGGTCGACGCGGTCGCGGTACGTCCCTGACCCGCGCACGACACCCCGGAGCACGGCCGGACCGTCCCACACCGGCCCGCACGGGTGCCACGCAAGGATGCCGTGACCGGCGCACTCCCCCGGTCACGGCATCGAAGGGCCGACCCGTGCGGGCCGCCGGCCCGTCAGGCCTGCACCAGGTGCGACCTCTGCCGCCCCAGCCGATCGATCTCCAGCTCCATCACGTCACCCTCGACCAGGTACGGGAAGCGCCCGGACAGGGCGACCCCCTGCGGCGTACCGGTGTTGACGATGTCGCCGGGTTCCAGCACCAGGTACTGCGACAGGTGGTGGATCAGGTACGCCACGCCGAAGATCATGTCGGCCGTGGTCGAGTCCTGTCGGCTCTCCCCGCCGACCCACGAGCGCAGCCCGAGCGTCTGCGGGTCGGTGACCTCGTCGGTGGTCACCAGCCACGGGCCCAGCGGGTTGAACGTCTCGCAGTTCTTGCCCTTGGACCACTGGCCGCCGGACTGTTCGAGCTGGAACGCCCGCTCGGACACGTCGTTGCTGATCGTGTAGCCCGCGACGTGGGCCAACGCGTCCTTGGGCGAGGCGAGGTAGCGGGCCCGGCGGCCGATCACGACGGCGAGTTCGACCTCCCAGTCGGTCTTGACCGCCCCGCGCGGGATCAGCACGTCGTCGTAGGGCCCGACCACGGTGTGCGGCGCCTTGTAGAACAGGATCGGCGTGCTCGGCGGCTCGGCGCCGGATTCGGCCGCGTGCGCCGCGTAGTTCTGCCCGATGCACAGGATCGCGCCGGGCCCGGCCACCGGGGCGCCGACGCGCAGGCCGGCGACGTCGAGCTCCGGCAGGTTGCCCGCCGCCGCGGCCTCGCGGACCCGCTCGATACCGTCCGAGGCGAAGAACGCCGCGTCGATGTCGGCGGTGAGCCGGCTCAGGTCGAAGTGGCGGCCGTCGGCGGCGAACAGGACGGGTCGTTCGTTGCCGGGTTCGCCTACGCGCATCAGGCGCACGGTGATCTCTCCAGGTACGTGAGGGGTGTCGATGACGGAACGGGGACTGGGGGCGGGGATGTTCAGCCGACCCGGGTGAGCGCGCCGGGGCCGACCTCGTGGTCGAGCGCGCGGCCGGTCAGGTAGCGCTCCACCTCGTCCAGGACGATGTCGCCCTGCCGGCGGCGACACTCGACCGTACCGGCGGCCCGATGCGGCGTCAGCAGCACGTTCGGCAGCGCCCGGAACGCGTGGTCGACGGGCAGCGGCTCCCGGTCGAACACGTCCAGCGCGGCATCGATGCGTCCGGTGGCCAACTCCGCGAGCAGCGCCCGCTCGTCGACCAGCCACGAGCGCGCGGTGTTCACCAGACCGGCGCCGTCCGCGAGCAGGGCCAGTTCGCGGGCGCCGATCAGGTGCCGCGTCGCCGGCAGCGACGGCGCGTGCAGCGCGACGATCCGGCTGCTCGTCAGGAGGCGGTCCAAGTCGACGAGTTCGACCCCGAGTTCGGCCGCGCCGGCGGCGCTCAGGGTGGGATCGGCGACCTGCACCCGGGCACCGAGCGCCCGGACCACCTCGATGTACGCCCGCCCGGTCCGCGACGCGCCGACCACGCCGATCCGGGCGCCGAGCACCTCGTGTCGGGCGGGCGCGACCGAGGCGGCCGCCCAGTCGCCTCCGCCGCGCAACGCGTGGTCGTAGCGATGGATCCGGTGCGACAGCGCCAGCGTGAAGGCCACGGCGACCTCGGCCACCGAGCGGGCCATGCCCTGCCCGGCCTGGGTCACCCGCACGCCGCGCGCGAACGCGTCCGCGCCCACGTAGGGGGTGATCGCCGCACCGGTGTGCGCCAGCAGCCCGACCCGGGGGGCCGCCGCGAGCAACTCGCCGGTCAGCCGCGGCATTCCCCACGACGACACCACCACGTCCGCATCGGCCAGGGCCGCCCGCAGCGCTTCGACGTCGGCGGGGTCGTCCACCGGTACGACGTCGGCCACGGCCCGCAGCCGCTCGGCCACACCCCCCGGCCCGGCCGGA
This sequence comes from Embleya sp. L77, assembly GCF_055557415.1. Classification (NCBI taxonomy): domain Bacteria; kingdom Bacillati; phylum Actinomycetota; class Actinomycetes; order Kitasatosporales; family Streptomycetaceae; genus Embleya; species Embleya sp. L77. Next base: position 5,748,668 of record NZ_CM145709.1, on the reverse strand, counting down.
TCCGCCATCCCGAAGAACTCCGCACGCAGCCCGGGCGGAACGGCCAGTACGACCACGGCGCGAGCGTCCCGACCGGCGGCCGACGGCGAACTAGGCGAGCCAGGCATCGAGGTGCTCCGCCACGAACGCGTCGTCGGTCAACCACGGATAGGCCCTCGCCACCCGCTCGATCTCCTCGGCCTGTCCCGGCGACAACGACTCCGCCGGGTCCAGGCACCAGGTCCCGGCCAGCAGCCCCTGCCGGCGCAGCACTTCGTGCACGCCCGCGATGCAGCCGCGGAAGCCACCGCGCACGTCGAAGACCGCCGAGTTCGCATCGGTCAACTCCGGTGCCTGACCCAACAGTTCGACCATCAGGCGGTGATCGCCGGCCCGGGCGCGGCGGACCCGGTCGAGCAGCGTGACCGCGGTCGACGTCCACACCGCCCACTGGCCGAGCAGCCCGCCGGCGAACCAGCGCGGCCGGTCGCCGGCCCGATACGGGGTCAGCAGGTCGGTGATGATCGCGTCGTCGTTGCCGGTGTACAGCGCGACCTCGCCGGCCCGGTCGGCGTCGGCCACCGCCGCGAGCACGTCCGAGGTGCGGTAGCGGTCGAAGGGGGCGATCTTGATCGCGGCCACGCTCGGGATGTCGGCGAACGCGCGCCAGAATTCGGGGGTGAGGAACCGGCCGCCCACCGCGTCCTGGAGGTAGAACCCGATCACCGGCAACACCTCGCCGACGGCGCGCGCCCGCTCCAGCAGGCCCTGTTCGTCCGCACCCGGCACGGCGGGGCTGAGCAGCACCGCGTCGTAGCCGAGCGAGGCGGCGAGTTCGGCCTCGGCCACCGCCTGCGCGGTGTACCCGCAGGCACCGGCCACTCGCACCACCGGTCGGCCCGCCTCGCGGGCGACCGTCTCGGCGGCCAGTTCCAACACCGGCCGCAGCAGCCCGACCTCGGGCTTTCGGATCTCGAACTGCGTGGTGTGCACGCCGACCGCGAGGCCGCCCGCGCCGGAGGCGAGGTAGTAGCGGGTCAGCGCCCGCTGCCGGCGCTCGTCGAACCGGCCCTCGGCGTCGAGCGCGAGCGGATGTGCGGGGATCACGGTGCCCTCGAGCAGCAGCTCGATCGGCGAGAGCGGGGAAACCGCCGCGCCGGTCGAGCCGGTCGGGTCGAGCGAACCGGCCGGGTCGACCGGGTCGACCGGGTCGACCGGGTTCATCGAACCGACCGAACCCGGGGAATCCGTTGCGGAGTTGATCACGATGCCTCAGAACTTTCCGTCGCGGACCTGGAACTTGGTGGCCTTGCCGGACAGCGGATACCCGCGCCGGATCCAGTCCGCCTGCCAGGCCACGAGCGTGCGCAGGGGGACTTCGGGATAGCCGAACAACTCGTGGCACACACTCGCGTCGGACAACAACGCGCTGCCCGACTCGGCGCCGGTCACGATCGCCTCCCGGCCGAACTCGGTGCCGAACATCGCCGCGAGACGCCGTACGGACGCGGTCTCGGGGCCGGTCAGGTTCACCGTGAACGGCGTGCCCGCGTGCCCGAGCGAGCGCAGCGCGACCTCGTTGGCGTAACCCTGCCACACCACGTTGGCCTGACCCGTCGTCACGTCCACCGGTTCGCCCGCGTGCACCGCCGCCGCGATGTCGGCGAGCACGCCGTAACGCAGGTCGACCGCGTAGTTGAGCCGGATCAGCGCGACCCGGGTACCGCGCGTGGTCGCGGCGTGCGTGAACACCCGTTCGCGGCCCAGGCAGGACATCGCGTACTCGCCGACCGGCCCGACCGGGTCGGTCTCCACGCTGCCGCCGGAGCCCGCGTCCACCAGCGGATACACGTTGCCGGTGGAGAACGCGGCGATCCGCGCGGCCGGGTAGCGGCGGGCGATCCGGTCCGGCAGCGCGGCGTTCACGGCCCACGCGTGCTCGGGCGCGCCGGCCGAGCCGAATTTGGCGCCGACCATGAACACTACGTTGCCCGCGTCCGGCAGGTCGGCCGGGTCGCCGGCCATCAGGTCGAATGCGACGGTCCGCACACCGTCGGCCTCCAACGCCCGCGCCGCCGTGCGGTCCGACCAGCGCGAGACCGCGTACACGCTCACGTCGGTGCGCCCGCCCGCGTCCAGCGCGCGCCGGGCCAACCGGCACAGGCTCGGGCCCATCTTGCCGCCCGCGCCGAGCACGACCAGGTCGCCGTCCAGGCCGGCCAGGTCTGCGATCAGCGCCGCCGAAGGGGTCGCGAGGAGTTCCTCCAGCGCGGCCTCGCCCTCGGGGAAGGCGAGTCGGCCGGCAGCACCATCCGCTACAGCTACAACGTTCATGACGCGTGATCAGCCCTTGATTCCGGTTGCCGCCACGCCTTCGGTGACGTAGCGCTGGCCCACGAGGTAGGCCATGAAGATGGGGACGAACGCGACCACGGAGCCCGCCAGGACCACGTTCAGCGGCACGTTCTGTTGTTGCAGGGAGGCGATGCCGACGGTCAGCGTGCGCATGTCGGTGCTCTGGCCGACGATCAACGGCCACAGGAAGTCGTTCCAGTGCCACAGGAAGACGAACGTGCCCAGGGTGGCCATGATCGGTTTGATCAGCGGCAGCACGATCCGGACGAAGATCTGGAACTCCGAGGCGCCGTCGATCTTGGCCGCCTCGAACAGCTCGTCCGGCAGGCCCTGGATGAACTGTCGCATCAGGAACACCGCCTGCGCGTTGGCCAGCGAGGGCAGGATCAGACCCCAGTAGGTGTCGACGCCGTTCATCTTCGCGATCAGGACGAACGTCGGGATCATCGTCACGTGGTACGGGACCATGACCATCGACAGGAACGACCAGAACATCGCCTCGCGGCCGGGGAAACGCTTCTTGGCGAACGCGTAGCCGGCCAGCGCGGAGAGCAGCAGCGTGCCCAGCACGCCGACGATCGAGTAGATGAGCGTGTTGATCAGCCACTGGGGGACGTCCTGCGAACCGAGGACGTCGCTGTAGGCGCTGGTGGTCAGGTTCCACGGCAGCAGGCTGTCCGGGAACTCGACCGCGCCGGACGGCTTCAGGGACAGCACGACCATCGCGTAGAACGGGAAGATCGTGGCCAGCGCGACCACGCCGAGCAGCACGCCGCGCAGCGCCTTGCCGCTCCGGGTGCCGCGCAGCGCGTACGGCACGGTGTCCTGCTCGCGGCCCGCGCCGGAGCGGTCCCGGCGCAACCGCAGGCGCGAGCGCGCGGGTTCGCGCGCGGCCGACACGACCGGCGGCGGGGTGATCTCGGCGACCTCGTGGGTATCGAGGGACATGGTCACTTCTCCTTCCCGATCACCAGGCGCTGGATGATCGCCACGATGAGCGTCAGCACGAACAGGGCCAGGCCGATCGCGCTCGCGTAGCCGAGATCGAAGTACTTGAAGCCGGCGTCGTAGAGCTGGAACACCAGCGTGTAGCTGGCGTTCGCCGGGCCGCCGCCGGTCATCACGTACACCGCGTCGAAGACCTGGAAACTGGCGGTGGTCTCGATCACGGCGAGGAAGAACAGCGCGGGCTTCAGGCTCGGCGCGATGATGTGGCGAAAGCGCTGCCAGGGGCCGGCGCCGTCGGTGAGCGCGGCCTCCTCCAACTCGCGCGGCACGTTCTGCAGACTGGCCAGCAGGATCAGCATGCCGTAGCCGAAGCGCGACCAGATGCCCACGATCGCCAGTGCGGGCACCACGAACACGTCGTCGGCCAGCCAGGATCCGGTGTGTCCGCCGACCCGACCCATCACCGTGGACCACGGGCCGTCGGTGGAGAAGATCCAGATGAACACGGTGGAGGCGAGCACCAGGCTGGTGACCACCGGCAGAAAGAAGATCGAGCGGAACAGCTTCGAACCGCGGAACGCGCGCCGGGTCAGCAGCGCGAGTCCGAGCGCGGCGATGATCGTGCCGGGCACGGTGATCACCGTGTAGAGCACGGTCACCTTGAGCGAGGACCAGAAGACCGGGTCGTCCCACAGGCGGGTGAAGTTGTCCAGGCCGGTGAACTTCGGCGAGTCCATCAGCGAGTAGTCGGTGAAGCCGAGCAGCACGCCGGCGATGCTGGGGCCGAATCGGAACAGCACGAACAGCACGAAGGCGGGCAGGACGAACAGCAGCCCGATTCGGGCCTCGCGGCGGGCGTGCGGCCCGCGTCGGCGGAGCCTGCGGGGTTGTTCCGCGACTGCGGCCACGGGGACCTCCTTGGGCTGAAGAGCGGATGGTGGGACGGCAAGGCTTGGCACGGGAAGGCGCGGGAGGGGTGGGCGGCCCGGACGGGGTCGGGCCGCCCGGTCGGGTCAGCGCGCGAGCAGCGCGTTCGCCGCCTTGGCCGCGTCGTCGAGCGCGTTCTTGGGGCTCTTGTTGCCGATCAGCGCGGCCTGGATCTCGGGCGCGAGCACACCCATCACGTCACGCGACTTCTCCTTGAGCGGGCCGGCGCTCATCACGTCGAGCGTCTTGGCCACGGCTGCCTGGAGCGCGTCCCCGGGGTAGGGGTCGGCGGCCGAGGTGCGGGCCGGGAAGTAACCGTTGGACTTGACCAGCGCGAGGCTGTTCTCCGGCTTGGCGACGAAGGAGATCCACTTGCCCGCGGCGTCCTTGTTGGCGCCCTTGAGCATCGCGAACGAGCCGACCGTGCCGTAGCCCGCGGACTTGACGTCCTTGAGCGGCGGCATCACCACGGTGTTCTCCTTGCCCCAGAACTTCTCCACGTCGGCCGGGGTGTTCTGCCACGTGCAGGCGACCTTGCCCTTGGCCACCGGGGTCTGCTCCAGCTTGGGCGTGGTGGTGACCTGGTCCTTGTCGGTGTAGCCCTTGTCCACCAGGGTCTTGAGGTAGGTCAGCGCCTTGACGCCGGCCTCGGAGTTGAACGCGACCGACTTGCCGTCGGCGGCGAACACGTCGCCGCCCGCCTGCCACAACATCGGGTACCAGGTCAGGTTCAGCGTCTGCTGGGTGTCGCCGCTGTAGCTGGTCGCCTGGAAGCCCTTCTCCTTGAGCCTGGGCGCCAGGTTGAGCAGGTCGTCCCAGGTGCTCGGGTAGGTGCTCTCGCCGATCGCGGCGAACACCCGCTTGTCGCAGATCAGCGGGTTGGCGCTGGTCAGCAGCGGGGTCGCCAGCGGCTTGCCGTCCACGCTCACCGAATCCAGCGCGGCCTTGCGGTAGTCCGCCTTGTCGGCGGCCGGCATGTACTCGTCCGCGGGCACCAGGCTGCGCTGGTACTTGGGCAGTTGGTCGGGTACCAGGTAGACCACGTCCGGGCCCTTGTTCGCCGCGATCGCGGTGGCCAGCGCGGTGTCGCGGTTGGCCCACGGGTAGGTCTCGACCTTGACCTTGTAGCCCGGGTTGGCCTTGGCGAAGGCGTCGGTGAGGCCGGCCCAGTACTCCTTGTTCTTCGCCTCGTCGGCGATCACCGGGTACATCCACGTGGTGATCGTCTTGCCGCCCGAGCCGGGCCCGGAGGAGCCGCCGCACGCGGCCAGGCTCACGGTCAGGGCGGTGGCGAGCACCGGGAGGGCGATCGCGCGGACGGTACGCGGACGGATGCTTCTTCTCATGAGGGTTGGGTCTCCTGACAGCGGGGTTTGACGGGGTGTCAGTTCAAGGGGCCGAGGCGGTGGACCGGCCGCTCGCCCACCGCCGGCAAGCGGCGATCGCGGGACGGCGCGAGCGGCCGGGCCGACTCGGGGGATGCTCAACTCGCGGGTACGACCTCGGTGTTGCCGCCGTGGCGGGAGCGTTCGACGGCGAACGCGGCGAGGTGACTGCCGAGCGAGTCGGCACCGTTGGAACGGATGTGGGCCCGGTCGCCGGTGGCCAGTGCGGTGACGAACGCGTCGATCAGCGCGGTGTCGCCGCCGCCGTGCCCGTCCGCCGCGTTCGACCCGGAGGCACCCGCGTCGTGGGTGACCACCTTGTCGTCGGCGAAGGTGTGCACGGTGACCTTCTCGCCGTCGCCGCGCAGCCAGCCGTGACTGCCGAAGATCCGCACCTGACGGTGCGTCTGCTCGGTGAACGCGGTCATCGTGAAGGTCGCGGTGATCCCGCCGGACAACTGCATCGCCACCACCTGGTGGTCCACCACGTCGTTGTCGCAGTGGTAGACACAGCGCCCGTACGGGCCTTCGCGCAGCGCCCGGACCAACTCGGCCCGATCCTGCGGCCCGTGCGCGGCGTCGGTGACGTGGTTGATCGGCCACGCGTCGCCGGTCTTGCGCAGGGCCGGGAAGTAGAGCTTGGGACCCGAGTACGGGCAGTCGGGTTCGACCGCGCAGTCCAGGCAGTTGCGGGCCGAACCCGCCGGCGCGTTCTCCGGCTTGAAGTGCGCGAGACCGCCGAAGCTGGCCACGGTCTCGATCCGGGCGCCGGTGACGTAGCCGATCCAGTCCAGGTCGTGCGAGGACTTGGCCAGGATCATCGGCGAGGAGTCCGCCTCGCGGCTCCACGGACCGCGCACGTACGAGTGTGCGTAGTGCCACCAGCCGACCGGCTCCAGCAGGTCCAGGCTGACGATCGAGCCGAGCACGCCGGAGTCCAGGACACCTTTCACCAGGTCGGTGTAGGGGGTGTAGCGCAGTACGTGGCACACCGCGAACGGGACGCCGGTCTCGGCGACCCCCTCGATGATCCGCCGGCAGTCCGCTTCGGTGGCGGCCATCGGCTTCTCGGTGAGGATCGCGTAGCCGGCCCCGGCCAGCGCCAGGATCGGTTCCACGTGCTCGCGGTCCTGGGTGGCCACGATCACCGCGTCCGCGATCCGCTCGTCGAGCAGCGCGTGCCAGTCCTCGAACTGCACGCTCGCGCCGGACGCGGTCCGGGCGGAGGCGCGCGGGTCGGCCACCGCGACCAGTTCGGCGCGGTCGGGGTGCCGGTGGATCCAATCGGCGTAGGTCAGGCCGCGGTTGCCCGCACCGACGAGCGCGATCCGTACGGGTCGCTCGGTGCCGGCCGGTCGGCCGGGGTTCGTGGTCAAACTGGGGGCGGTCATGGTGCTTCCCGTGGTGCGAGGGTGTTGCGGATACGACGGTGGCCGCGCGTCCGAGCGGGCTGCGGGCCGAGGGTGACGGTGCGTCAGAGCAGCTGGTTGCCGGCGGTGTGCGCGACCCGCGGGCCCTCGTCGGGCAGCGCGGTGCGGGTGACGCCGTCCTCGACGCAGCCGCTGTGCAACAGCGCGCTGGTGCCGCCGAAGGCCGCGCCGGTCAGTTCGAGCCGACCGCCGGTGAATGTGCCGCCCGCCGCGCGGTAGCGGTTGGGCCCGTCGGTGATCAGCACGTGTGCCGTGGCCGGGTCGGCCGCGGTGGACACGCAGCCGTCCAGCTGCCAGGAGACCGTGCGGGCGCCGCCGGTGCGCGAAAGCAGCGCGCGGGCCGCGTTGGTGCCGCCGAGTCGGGTCCGCGACAGCGCCACACTCTGGTCGCCGGAGCCCGCGAACCGCAGCCCGGTGTCCCGCAGTTCGCCGCCGGAGACGGTCAGCGCGGGGCCGGTCACCGTGGTCGGTGCGGCGGTCGGCGCGCCCACGAGCGTGCAGTCGGTGAGCACGAGCCGACCGGCGTTCTTCAGGCTCGCGTTGTCCAGGCCCTTGAGGGTGACCCGGTGCAGGTGCAGTTCGCCGCTCACATTGGCCTGGGTGATCTCGGCGTCCTTGCCCAGCGTGAACGTCGAGTCGGCGATCACGTTGGCGCGCTGCGAACGGTTGGACGCCTGCGACACCACCAGTGGTCCGGACGCGGTGCAGCCGCGGATCTGCACGCCGTCGGCGTTGACCCACAACATCCCGGACCCGGCGAGCGCCGGCCTGCCGATCACCTGCACGTCCTCCAGGGTCAGATCGGTGATCTTGACCCGGGCCACGAACCACGAGCACACGTGCTTGCGCACCGTGATGCGCTTGGCCACCGAACCCCACGCCGCACCGGAGTTGGCGAAGGTCATCAGACCCGAGTTGCCGGTGTAGACGAGGTCGTGCTCGAACTGACCGTGCGTCACGAACGGGCCCTGGTCGTCGCCGTCGCCGTGACAGTTGGTCACGTAGCAGTAGGCGGAGGCGGTCAGGTCGTTGAGGTGTCGGCTGTTCGCGACGTGGCAGTCCTCGACGTGCCCGTACAGGCAGTAGATCTGCTGGGTCAGGTAGCCGGCGCCGCCCCACGTGACGCTGGCCGGGTTCTTCAGCGTGCACGCGCGGGTGCGGTAGTGGGTGCACCAGCGGCGCATCACCACCGGCCAGAATGTGCCGATCGCGTCCACGTGTTCGACGTCGCAGTGGATCGTGTACTCGTAGGCGATCGGGTGCGAACCGGTGTACTGGTCGCCGTCCTGGATGCCCTGGAAGACCATGTTGCGTACGTGCGCGCGGTCCACCGGCTCGATCCGGGTCCAGGTGAAGGTACGGCCGGCGGAGAGATCCCAGCCGATCTTGTAGCCGACCCGGATGTGCGTCGCGTCGACGAGCTGGGTGACCTCGACCAGGCGCTGCACCTCCTGCTCGTACTTGCCCTTGCCCGGCTCCGGGTCGATGGTGACCGCCCACCAGTCACCGACCTTGAAGGCGGCGCTGTCCGGCACCTCGAAGACGTCCGCCAGGTCGGGCATCGGCTGGGAGAGCCTTGCCTTGACCACCGTGTCGGTGACCTTGCCCTTGAAGTACAGGACGGCGCCGAATGGGTTGTCGTGGGTGTTCTTCTCGATGCCGGTGGTGCGGACGGTGTGTCCGCCGAAGTCGAGGACGATGCGGGAGCGGGCGAAGGTGTGCCGTTTGACGAAGAGCAGGTCGGTGTGGGCTTCGATGCGGTGGATGTAGGGGTCGTCGACCATCGCGTCCAGTGCGGCGTCGGCGGGGACCTTGTCGTCCAGGATGCCGAACCGGCGGAAGTCCATCACGCCGTCGTGCACCTGGATCCACCGGCCCTCGCGCTTGGGCGAGCCGAGCGCGAGCACGGTGCCGCCGTTGACCGGCAGGGTCGAACGCGGGTCCCAGCGCACCACCATGCCGCCACCGTCACCCGCCGCGTGATAGCCGGCGACCACGACGACGGTGTTCGGGGCCAACTTGCGGGTGTCCAGGTCCAACAGCGCGGCGATCGTCGGCACACCGCCGGAGAACTCGCGGCGCCCGCCGTCGCGATCGTCGTCGGGCGACGCGGCGGCCGTGCCCGTCGTGGCGGCGGCCAGCAGCAGACCGCCCAGGCCGCCCGCGGCGAGCAGCCGGCGACGGGAGGACGCGGGAGCGAGAGCCTGGGTCGGAACGGTGGTGGAGGTTTCGGGGGACGTGCTCATCGGGACCTCGGCCTTCGGCGGCAGGGGGGTGAGGATGCTTCCCGTGACACGTGCCGATGCGGCGTTCCCAACCGGTGGGAAACGCGCGGCGGATGGCTTGGGGTGGGGTGCTCGGCGCGGTGACGGACCGTCAACCCCAGGGCCGGAAACCGGGCACGATCCGTGGCAGCGAACGTGCGGGCCCTGATGAGTCAAGGAACGTAGACCCGCACGACGATCCTGGTCAAGGCCTCGTGGCGGACTTTCATCATCCGTGATCGGAGGAACACGATGGGGTCGCGGCGGATCGTCCCGTCTCGACCCCATCGGTCCGATTACGCACCGGCGGCTTTCAGCCGGCGTCGACCTCGCCCTCGCCACTCTCCGTGCTGCCCAGCTCGCGGCTGACCCGCAGCGCGCCGGCCCGGACCTGGCGGCCCAGCTCCTGGAACCGCCAGCCGGGCAGGTCCAGCTTGAGGCCGGTGATGCTGATCGCACCCACGCACAGGTCCCGGTGGTCGCGGACCGGGCTGCCGATGCAGAAGATCCCGTCCGCGTCCTCCTCGTCGTCCAGCGCGTAGCCGGTCTGCCGGATGTCGCGCAGGTGCGCGAGCAGGGTCGCGGTGTCGGTGATCGTGTGCGACGTGCGCCGGGGCAGGCCGGAGCGCTCGATCACGGCGCGCGCCTCGGCCTCCGGCAGCGCGGACAGGATGGCCTTGCCCAGTCCGGTGCAGTGCGGCAGCTCGCGCACGCCCATCCGCAGGTCCAGCCGCACCCGCTGCTCTACGCCGACCTGGTCCACGACCACCGCGAGCCCGCCCTCGGGCACCGCGAAGCGCGCGGCCATGCCGGTCTCCCTGGTCAATTCGGCCAGCACCGGCCGGGCCACGTCGCGCAGGGACACCTGCGACTGGGCCCGATCCCCGAGCCGGGCCAGGCCCATCCCGAGCCGGTAGCGCCGATTCATCCCTTCCCCGTCGTCCGAGACGAAGCCGTAGCCGCGCAGGGTCTGGAGCAATCCGAAGGTGGCGCTCTTGGAGATCCCGCAGGCCTGACCGACCTCGGTGACGCTCATGCCGTCCCCCGGACCACGTGTGGAGAGCACCTCGAGGATGTCCGCGGCCCGGGCGACGGACTTCACCCAGTACTTCGACTCCTCGACATTCTCGTTAACGCTGTTCGACATAGCAGAACACATTACCGGTCCGGACCTCTTGACTGGTTTGTACATCCAAATGTAAAGTCTGGAACTGTTCGGTCCTGCCGAACAGTGTTCAGAAAACACGGTGTAGAGCAAATGCGACACCTGCGACGCGTGCCGAAGGCGGATGGCGCCGACGATCCACGGCCTGGCAGGGCCACGGATCCGAACGGTCACGAACGACGCAAGGAGCCCACCGATGAGTGTCGGCACAGCCGCCACCGACTCCCTTCCCGCCCGAGCCCTTCGGGTCATCCCGGGCGGGGTGAACAGCGGTCAGCGCCGGATCCCGGGTCTGACCGAGCTGGTCGTCACCGATACCAGCGGCGCGACCTTCACCGACGCCGAGGGTCGCGTCTTCACCGACTACCACTCCGCGTTCGGCCCGCCGCTGCTCGGCCACAACGACCCGGACGTGCAGCGCGCGGTGAGCGAGGCGGCGAGCCGCCTGGACCTGACCGGCGTGGCCGTCACCGAGGGCGAGGTCACCCTCGCCGAGACCCTGGTCGAATTGGTCCCCTCGGTGGAGAAGGTGCTGCTCACCAGCACCGGCAGCGAGGCCACCTTCCACGCGCTGCGGGTCGCCCGCGCGGTCACCGGCCGCCGACTGATCGTCAAGTTCCAGGGCTGCTACCACGGTTGGCACGACTCGGTCAGCCTGAACGTGATCTCCTCGCCCGAGGCGGTCGGCGCACACGACCCGATCTCCACCGGCATCCTGCCCGAGGTGCTCGAAGCCACCCTGGTCCTGCCGTTCAACGATCCGGCCGCGGTGCGCGCCGCGTTCGCCGAGCACGGCAAGGACATCGCCGCGGTGATCCTGGAGCCGATCCCGCACAACGTCGGCTGCCTGCTGCCCGACCCCGAGTTCCTCGGCACGCTGCGCGAACAGTGCACCGCGCACGGCTCGGTGCTGGTCTTCGACGAGGTGATCACCGGCTTCCGGCACGACCTCGGCGGCTACCAGAAGATCGCCGGCATCACGCCCGACCTCACCACGTTCGGCAAGGCCATCGCCAACGGCGCCCCGGTCGGCGCGCTCGGCGGCCGGGCCGACCTGATGGACCAGTTCAGCACCCTCCCCGGCGCCCCCGCGTTCTTCGCCGGCACCTACAACGGCCACCCGTGGGTGGTCGCCGCCGCCCTGGAGACGCTGCGCAAGCTGCGCGAGGAGCCGGTGCACGAGCACGTGTTCCGGCTCGGCGACCGGGTCCGCACCGGCCTGACCGAGATGTACACCCGGCTGGGCATCCCGGCCGTGGTCACCGGCTACGGCTCGGTGTTCGTCACCTACTTCATGTCCGGCGGCGTCCCGCGCAGCTACGACGATCTACTCGCCAACGACGCCGGCCTGTTCATCGGCTACCGCCGCCGGCTCCTGGAGCACGGCGTGTTCGAGCTGCCGCTCAACCTCAAGCGCAGCCACATCTCGTACGCACACACCGACGCGGACGTCGACCACCTGATCGCCGCGACCGAACTGGCCGTGCGGGACGCGATCAAGGACGGCGGAATCGACGAGTTGGCCGGCACGTCCACGATGGGCGGCGCGATCGAAGGGACTGCACGCTGATGTTGATCGTCGACCGAACCCGACCCACCGGCCCGGCGGGCCGGATCACCCACGTCGAGACGCTGCTCCTGGGCACCGCGTGGCGCGACTTCGGCTACGTGCGGGTACACACCGACCAGGGCCTGTCCGGCGTCGGCGAGATCACCCACCCATACCGGGTCGCCGAAACCGCCGCGCTGGCCGAGGCGTTGGCGAACCGGCATCTGATCGGCGCCGACCCGTTCGACACCGAGGAGCTGTGGCTGCGGCTCTACCAGGGCGACTTCCTGCGCGGCGGCGACATCGGCGGAATCGCGCTGTCCGGCTTCGACCAGGCCATGCACGACCTGATGGGCAAGGCGCTCGGCGTCCCGGTGTACCGCCTCACCGGCGGCGCCTGCCGGAACAGGGTCCGGGTGTATGCGAACGGCTGGTACAACGGCGAGCGCGAGCCCGACGTGTTCGCGGCCAAGGCCAAGGAGACCGTGGCCAAGGGCTACTCGGCGCTCAAGTTCGACCCGTTCGGGGCGGGCCTGCACGAGCTCTCCCGGGCCGAACTGCGGCAGTCCGTCGAGCTGGTCGGCGCGGTCCGCGAGGCGATCGGGCCGGACGTGGACCTGTTCGTCGAGGGTCACGCCAGGTTCGCGATGACCACCGCGTCCGCGCTGCTGCGGGCCCTGGAGCCGTTCGACATCGGCTGGTTCGAGGAGCCGATGCCATGGACGCACATCGAGCGCTACGCGGAACTGCGCGCCCGCGCCCCGTTCCCGATCTCCGGCGGCGAGCACTTCCACAACCGCTACGAGTACAAGCAGCTGTTCGCCACGAACGCGGTGGACATCATCCAGCCGGACCTGTCCATGGCGGGCGGCCTCACCGAGGTGCGCAAGCTGGCCGCGATCGCCGACACGCACGGCATCATGGTCGCCCCGCACAACTCCAACTCGCCGCTGTGCACCACGGTCTCCGTGCACGCCTCGCTCGGGATCACCAACTTCAAGATCCTGGAGACATTCGACGGGCTGCTGGAGCCGTTCGTCTTCGACGCGGTACGCGGCACGTTGCCGGTGACCGCCGACGGACACGTGGAGATCCCCACCGCGCCGGGCTTCGGCGTCGAGTTGGACGACGACGTGTTCGCCGAGCACCCGCCCACCCACCGGTTCTGGAACATGTTCTCGGACGGCTGGGAGAAGAGGAACCGCACGTGAGTTCCCACCGATCGGGCATCGTCGACGTGCACTCGCATCTGTTCCGCCAGTGCTGCGACTTCGACGACGCGTTCAAGGCCGAGTCGGCCCGCGCGCACGACGGCGAGATCGACCTGACCGTGCGCTGGGCCGACTACGCGGCCTCCAGCCCGGCGGACACCCGGACCGTCGTGGTCGGCGGCAAGGCCCGGCGCAGCGGCCTGTGGGTGGAGGACAAGGCGGTCGCCGAGTACGTGGCCGGCCAACCGGATCGACTGATCGGCTATCTGTCCATCGACCCGACCCAGGTCGGCTGGCAGGACGAACTGCGGTTCGGACACCAGGAGTTGGGCCTGCGCGGGATCAAGCTGATGCCGATGTACGCGGGCTTCGACCCGGGTGATCCGCAGTACGACCCGCTGTTCGCCTACGCCGAGGCCAACGGCCTGCCGATCCTGGTGCACACCGGGACCACGTTCGTCTCGGCCGCGCCGATCGCCTACGCCCAGCCCAGGCTGCTGGACCCGGTCGCGATCCGCCATCCGGAACTGCGGATGGTGCTCGCGCATCTGGGCCACCCGTTCGAGGGCGAGTGCATCGCGGTGATCCGCAAGCACCCGCACCTGTACGCAGACGTCAGCGCGCTGCACTACCGCCCGTTCCAGCTGTGGCACAGCCTGCGGCTGGCCCAGGACTACGGCGTACTGCACAAGTTGCTGTTCGGCAGCGACTACCCGTTCACCACCGTGGACGCGTCGGTGGCGGGCCTGCGTGCGGTGGCCGCGGTGCCGGGCATTCCGGGGCTGCCGCCGCTGGATCGGGACGCGGTCGAGGAGCTGATCTTCCGGGACGCACTGCCGCTGCTGGGGTTGTCGTGACCGGCCCCTCGGCGCCCGGCACCACGGCGCCCGGGAACGGCGGCACGACGCCGGTCGGCGGGCCCGGGGCGGTCTTCGCGCTGACCGATCGCACTGCCCTGGTCACCGGCGCCGCCGGCGGCCTGGGTCGGGCGTTCGCGGTCGCGCTCGCGGCGGCGGGCGCCGACGTCGTGCTCACCGATCGGCCGGGCGTGGACCTCACCGAGACGAGCGCCCTGGTCGCGGCCACCGGCCGAACCGTCCGGATCCGGCCGTTCGATCTGGCCGACACCGAGGGGTTGGCCGGCTACGTGGACGGGTTGCGGGCCGAGATCGGGCCGCTGCACATCCTGGTCAACAACGCGGGCACGGCCGCCCTGGAGCGGTTCAACGAGGTCACGGTGGCGAGTTGGCGCCGGGTGCTCGCGGTCAACCTGGACGCGGTCTTCTTCCTGTCCCAACGGGTCGCCGAGCACATGATCGCGGACCGCGTACCGGGCCGGATCATCGCGGTGACCTCGAAGAACGCACACGTGGCCGAGGCCGGTCTGGCCCACTACAACGCCTCCAAGGCGGGCGTAGACCTGCTGGTGCAGAGCCTGGCGGTCGAACTGGCGCCGCACGGGATCACCGTCAACGCGGTGGCCCCGGGCATGGTCGAGACCCCCATCGACGGCGAATTCCCGCTCGATCGCGAGCCGTTCGAGGCCGCCTACCGCGAGCGCATCCCGCTCGGACGGTACGCGACCCCCGACGAGTGCGCGGGCGCCGTGGTCTTCCTGGCCTCGCCCGCAGCGTCCTATGTGACCGGCACCCGGATCGTCGTGGACGGCGGTGTGCTCGCCGACCAGATGCCCCGGATGCGCTACATGCCGCCGTACCGCAACTCGCTCTGATTCACCGGCGCGTGCGGGCCGCTCCGCTTCGCGGGCGACCCGCACGCGCCGCATACCCCCCTTCGTGCACGGATCGAGAAAGTGAGCGGGACCCCCATGTCCTCACTCGGTTCTTCCCCTTCGTCGTCCCGCCGCCGGTTGTTGGCCGCGGGTGGATTGGGCGGGCTGCTGCTCGCCGGCACGGCGGCCGCGGGTACCGCCTCGGCCTCGCCCGACGACGATCGCGACGGCGGGCGCCGCGAGTTCTCCGGCGGTGTGCCGACGATCGCCGCGCTGCTGGACCTGGACACCCGCAAGCTGCCGGCAGGCACGATGATCCTCGTGGCCGGCTATCACGCGGCGGGTGACGGTGGCGGCATGGTGGTGCGCTGGGACCCGCGTTCGACCCTGCCGGTCAACGGCGGCACCGTGCTCGCGCTCGGCTCGCCCAAGCGCGAGGGCCGGTGGATCCAGGTGCACGACGGCGTGATGGACTTCCGCCGGTTCGGCATCCTGGACGACAAGGTCCCCGCCGACGCCGCACTGGACGCGATGGTCGACGACCCCTACATCCACCGCATCGAAGCCCACACCGACCTGCTCTTCGTCAAACGGCACACCTTCGCCCGCTCCCGCATCGTCCTCGACTTCGGCGGACACACCGTCCGCACCACCGGCATCGAGAAGAACACCCACGACAACCCATTCGGCGCCGTCCTGTACTTCAAGGGCAAGGTCACCAAGTCCGTGGTGAAGTACCCGCTGGCCGAAACGGTCATCGAACTCACCGACACCTTCCCGGTACCCGACTCGGGCGCGTTCGAAGTCGGCGAGTGGTGGACGGTCGAGATCGATCCCATCGCCGGCGGCGGCACCTACGAGCGCGAGTTGCAGAAGCTGGTCGAGATCACGCAGATCGTCGACGGCAAGCACATCCGGGTGGACTACCTCAACGGCTGGGAACTGGCCGCCGGACGCCGCATCACCTGGACCCGGATCGAACCGGTCCGGCGCGCCGACGTCCGCAACATGGTGTTCCTCGGCGCCGGCCCCGCCGACGACGAGTACACCGGCTCGCACCCGATCGCCTACGAATACGCGGTGCGCTGCGACGTGAGCGGGATCGAGGCCACCGGGTCGTTCTGGCCGGTGATCATGCGCCGTTGGTGCACCCACTTCCACACCGCGCGCTCTTCGCTGAAGAACCCGCCGACGGTGATGTACGGCGGCGCGGGCTACCTGACCCAGCAGATCTACTGCCTGTACGGCCGGGTCGAGGACTGCGTGTCGAGCAACGCCCGGCACCTGAACGACCTGACCGCGTCCGCCTACTGTCACGTGGTCAACTGCCACGGCGACGGCGACGATCAGGGCGGCAATCCGTTCACCACACACGGCCAGTACGAACACGATCTGCTCTTCGAGGGCAACTCGGGCCTGATGGACATCGCCAACTCCGGTGTTCTGTGGGGTACTTCGGCCAAGCGCATCACCGTGCGCGACCACGTCTGCTCGTGGTTCGTCGCGGGTACGAAGATCACCGACCTGACCCTGGAGAACGTCCGGGTGATCCCCCGCCCGACGTTCGACCCGGGTGGCACGCTCCAGGTGAACGCGGACGGCGTACAGCTGCGCGGGTGTGTGGCCCGCACGTTCGCGATCGGGCAACGCTCGGCCCGCTCCACCCGGCCGAACACCATCGAGGGCTGCACGTTCGACCTGCCCGCCAAGCAGGTGCTGGTGCAGACACCGGTGACCAACACCGTGCACTTTCGGGATTGCACGTTCACCGGTGTGGACGGTGCGATCCTGCGCGGATCGGGCGAGGTCGACTTCGACGGCTGCACGATCGTGGGAGGCTCACCCACAGCCGCACCGCTGGAGGTCGGCTCGGCCGTGCTGCGGCTGACCGCGAGCACACTGACCAACACCGGCGTGCTGCTGTCCGCGGTCCGCGACCAGAGCGTGCACATCGGCGCGGGCACCCGGATGGCCGGTGGCAACGGCGCCGGCGCGCTGCTGTCCCGGGCCGCCGGAACGGGCGTCTCCCGCTGGCAGTTGCACGACGCGGCGTCGAGCACCGACGGAGCACACGCCCGGCTGGATGCCGGAGTCAACCACTGGGTGGCCACCGGAACCCGGTTCACCGGCGGCCGATTGGAGCTGCGCCCGGAGGCGTTCGCCGGCGCGTCGTCGCTGCTGCACACCACGTGCGTCGAGGACGGTGTCACCCGCACCGCGCTGCCGGCCGCCGGCGCACGGGTCGTCGCCGGCGGGAACCTGGCGATCTGAGATGGAACTGCGCACCACCACCCCGGCCGACGATCCGGCGCTGCACGCCCTGTGGGCGGTGGCCTTCCCGGACGCACCCGGCCTGCCGGCACTGCACGCTCACGACCCGGACCGGCATCGACGCACCCTGGTCGCGGCCGACGAGGACACGATCCTCGCCGTCCTGCACTGGCAGCCCCGGCCGATCCGCGACGCGGCGGGCGGGGTGGCGGTGGTCGGTTGTGTGGGCAGCGTGGCCAGTGCGCCCCGGGCGCGCGGCCGAGGTCTGATCCGCCGGTTGCTCGCGATGGCGATCGACGACATGACCCGGTACGGCTGCGCGTGGTCGCTGATGTTCAGCGGCACGCCGGGCGTGTACACCGGGTCCGGGTGGGAGACCTTCCCCTCGCCGTACCTGCGCGGCGTGGCCGGTCCCGAAGCCGCGTGGGGCGACCTCCGGGTGCGGCCGGCGCAGCCCGCCGACCTGCCCCGAATGGTCCGGACCCACGCCGCCTCGAACGCGAACCGGCCGCTGACCACGGTGCGTTCGCCGGCCGACTGGGCGCACCGCTTCCCGCACTGGTACGCCGCGCCCGCCCGGGTGTCGGTCACCGAGGACGGCGACTACGTGGTGGTGCGCCCGGACACCGGCGAGGTGGTCGAGGTGGCCTGCGGCCCGGGCCGTCCGTACGCACTGCCCGCGCTGTTGCGCCGGGCGCTGTGCGAACTCGGCGGCCCGGGCACGGTGGTGACGCTGCGGGTGCCGATCGATGCGGCGCTCACCCGGGCGATCGGCCCGTTGCTGACCGAGGTGAGCACCGGCCACACCACGTTCGGCCTGGCCCGGCCGATCCAGAGCGACCGGGCGCGAGTGCGCGCCACGGTCACCGCCCCCGGTGCGATCCACTGGCTGGGGGATGCGTTCTGATGCCCCGTCAGGACGCCCGCAGGCCGCCCGGCTCGGCGAGGAATCACCCCGTGCCGCCGAGCCGGGCACCGATCCTGATCGGCGGCGACACCACCGTGGTGTGCAAGGCCGATCCGGACACCGGCACGCTGGTGGCGACCGGCCCGCCGCTCCCGGTGCGCACCGCGTACGCCGCCGCCCATCCGCGCCTGGACCTGGTCTACGGCGTGGACGAGGCACTCGACGGCACGATCACCGTGATCGAGCCGGGCCGACACCCGCGGCTTGGGCACCAGGCTTCCTCGCGCGGCTCGATCCCGTGCCATCTGGCGGTCTCCCCCGACGGCGGGCATCTGGTCGTCGCCAACTACGGCAGCGGCGACCTGATCGTGCACCGTCTCGACGAGCACGGCTCGCTCGCGGGCGTGAGCGAGCAGGTCACCCTGCCCGGGCCGGGCTCGAAGGCGCATCCGGAGCGGCAATCCGCGGCGCACCCGCACCAGGTCGTGTTCGAGGACCACGACACGATCACCGTCGTCGACCTCGGCGGCGACGTCCTGCTCACCTACCACCTGAGTGCGGGCCGACTACGGCTGCGCTCGACCCACCGCGTCCCGACCGGCACCGGACCTCGGCATCTGAGCGGCCGTTGGCTGCTCGGCGAACTCGACCCGGCGATCCTGGCGTTGCCCGATCTGACCCGCCATCCGCTCACCACGCCGGGCCTGCCCTCGGCCATCGTCACCTCCCCCGACGGCGCGCACGTGTACGCGGCCAACCGCGGCCCCGGCACGATCAGCACGCTGGCCACGGCCGCCCCGCACGCGATGTCCCACCTCCCGGCGGGCGGTGCCGACCCGCAGGACCTGGCCTTCGTCGGCGACGTTCTGTACGCGGCCCTGCCCGACGCGAACGCGGTGGGCGCGTTCCGCTGGACGCCCGGCACCGGGATCCTGCGCCCCCTCGGCGCGGCCCTGCACACCGCCGACCCACGCTGCCTGCTGCCGATCCGCAGGCTGCGCCCCGGGCCCGGGCCGGCGGACACGGTCTGAGCCTCCCGCACCCGACCGCGGCCGCGTCAGGCCGAGCGCAGGAGTTCGCCCAGCCGGGTGAAGCTGTCCTTTCCGTGCCCGGTCCGCACCCCGTGCCGGAACACCTCCAGCACCGCGCTCGGCAGCGCCGCGTCCACACCCGAATCGCGCGTGGTGTGCACGACGTGTTCGATGCTCGCCACCGCCATGTCCAGGTTGTCCACGTCGCCGCCGTGCTCGTCCGCGTCCAGCCGCGGCGTGTAGAAGGCGAGGAAGCCCGGCACCGAAGCGGCCGTGGCGGCGGCGTGCGGCAGGAAGTCCGCGGCCGAGATGCCGTTCGCCCGGGCCACCGTGAGGGCGTGCAGGGCGCCGAGCATCGAGGTCCAAAAGATGTCCATCTGGAGTTGGTAGAGCAGCGCGGCGCGACCCGGATCGCTGCCCTGGTAGTCGGTCCCGGTCAGCACGGCCAGGGTGTCCCGATGCGCCTCGAACACGTCGGCCGGGCCGCTGTAGAACGTGGACATCTCCGGCGAGCCGATGCCCGACGGCGGTGACTGCACCCCGCCGGTCAGGTGTCGGGCGCCGTGCCCTTCCGCCCACTCGGCCGCGGCGCGGGCCCGCTCGGGGGTGTCCGAGCTGAGGTTGACCAGCACCCGACCGGCCAGTGCGGGCGCGGCCGGCTCCAGGATGGCGTACATCGCGTCGTAGTCGGTCAGGCTCAACACCACCAGCTCGTTCGCGGCCAGCGCGGCCTCGATCGTGTCGGCCCGCACCGCCCCTTCGGTCACCAGCGCATCCGCCTTGCTCGCGGTCCGGTTCCACAGCGTCACCGGATGCCCGGCGGCCAGGAACGCCCGGGTCATCGCCTGCCCCATCGGGCCGAGACCGATGACCGTGACCGCCTGCTTGTCGCCCATGAATACTCCCGAGATTGATTCCTGCCGGACTGGAACGAACGCTCTATCCGGTGCCGAGAACGTAGCACAGCTCTGGAACGAACGCTCTATCCACCCTGAAGCGAACGCTCTATCCGATAAACTCTCCGCGTGAAGACCAAGGCGCAGCAGCGCGAGTCGACGGCCCCGGCCGCCGGGGCCACCCCGCTCGGCACCCGCGAACGCATCGTCCGCACGGCCTCCCGGCTGATGCAGCGGCAGGGCTACGACGGCACCGGGATCAAGCAGATCTCCACCGAGGCCGGCGCCACGCTCGGCTCGATGTACCACTTCTTCCCGGGCGGGAAGCAGGAGCTGGCGGTCGCCGCGATCCGGCACGGGGACGGCGAGTTCGCCGACATCCTGCGCGCCGTGCTGGCCGCCGAGCCGGACCCGGGCGCGGCCGTGCGCGAACTCACCCGCAGCCTCGCCGAGGGCCTGCGCGCGTCCGACTGGGCCGACGGCTGCCCGGTCACCGCCACCGCGCTCGGCAGCGCGACCGGCGCGCCCGACATCCGGGCCGCCGCCGCCGAGGCGTTCGCGCACTGGCGGGAGTTGGTGCGCGCGAGGCTGGTCGAGGTCGGCCACGCCGAGGCGGACGCCGAAGGGCTCGCCCAGACCGTGATCAGCACCCTGGAGGGCGCCGAACTGGCCGCGCAGGTCGGCCGGAGCGAGCAACCGCTGCTGTTGGCCGGCATCCACCTGACCCGGCTGATCGACACGTACGAACGCAACACCGCGCCGGCCGGCTGAGCACGCGGCAGGGCCGGGCCCCCCGCGGACCCGGCCGAGCCCGGATCAGCGCCCCTCGCCCGCCCGCACCACACCGTTCTCGTACGCGAACACCGCCGCCTGGGTGCGGTCGCGCAGGTTCAGCTTGGCCAGCAGCCGGCTCACGTGCGTCTTGACGGTCTGTTCGCTGACCACCAACCGCACGGCGATCTCCGCGTTGGACAACCCCTGCGCGATCAGCGAGAGCACCTCGGTCTCCCGCTCGGTGAGTTGCTCGACCCGACCGCGCGGCCCGCCGGTGGCGGGCCCGAGTCGGGCGAACTCGGCGATCAACCGGCGCGTCACGGTCGGCGCGAGCAGCGCCTCGCCGGCGGCCACCACCCGTACCGCGTGCGCGAGTTGCAGCGCCGAGGCGTCCTTGAGCAGGAATCCGCTCGCACCCGCGCGCAGCGCCTCGTAGACGTACTCGTCCAGGTCGAACGTGGTCAGCACCAGGACCCGGGTCGTGCCGTCCGGGTCGGCGGTGATCTCGCGGGTCGCGGCCAGGCCGTCCAGGACCGGCATCCGCACGTCCATCAGCACCACGTCCGGGCGCAGTACCGCGACCTGCTCGACCGCGTCGCGCCCGTGCACGGCCTCGCCGACGACGTCGATCCCGGGCTGCGCGCCGAGCAGGACGGAGAAACCCTCGCGGACCATCATCTGGTCGTCGGCGATCAGTACCCGGATGGCCATCGATGTCACTGCTCCTCGGTCGGCAGGAAGACGTCCACGTGGTAGCCCCCGTCGGGAGTATGCCCGGCTTCGAGCGTGCCGCCGATCATGGCCGCCCGTTCGCGCATGCCCAGCACCCCGTGCCCGGAGCCTTCCCGGGCGTCCGGCCCGGGGTCGGGCGCGGGCTCGTTGTACACGCGCAGCCCCACCCCGGTCGGTACGTACGCGACCTCGACCCGCACCCGGGCGCCGGGCGCGTGCCGCAGTGCGTTGCTCAGTGCCTCCTGGCCGATGCGGTAGGCGGACAGGTCGACGCCCTGCGGCAACGGGCGCGGCACGCCGACCGTGACGCAGTCCACCGTCATGCCGGCCGCGCGCACGTTCTCGATCAGCTCGGGCAGCCGGTCCAGGGTGGGCAGCGGGGCCGGCCGGCCCGGTTCGTCGAGCCCGCTGCCGCCCTCCTGCTCGGTGCGCAACAGGCCCAGTACGCGCCGGAGTTCGGCGAGGGCGTCGACCGCGTTGGCGCGGATCGTGACGAAGCTTTGCACCAGTTCGGGCGGTGGGTCGGCGACCCGGTAGCGGGCCGCCTCGGCCTGGATCGCGATCACCGACATGTGGTGCGCGACCACGTCGTGCAACTCGCGGGCGATCCGGGCGCGTTCCTCCAGGAGCGCGCTGCGCTCACGTTCGGTGGCGGTCAGGTCGGCCTGGGCGGCAAGCTGCCGGCGGGCGTCGCTGCGGCCCCGGAAGGCGACCACGACCACCATCACCACCGCGGTCAGCATCGCGACGGAGGGCATCGTGCCCCAGTTCGACGGGTCGTACTGCGCGTTGCGAACCAGGACCACGCCCAGCAGGGTGGTGATCAACCAGGTCTCCACGACGACTCGGGTCCGGGCGTGGAAGGCCACATTGGCCGACACCACGATCTGCATGAAGACGCCCACGGCCGTCCACGGCCACTGGATGTGGTCATGCCCCTTCTCCCCCGCGATCGCGCACACCACGGTCGCGCCGAGCGACATCCACCAGGCGGCCAACGGCCGCTGCGGCGCGATCAGGATCGGTGCGCCGGTGGCCAGGCCGAGCGCGAAGGCCAGCCCGGCGGACACCCCCGGGTAGCCCGCCAGCACCGCGCCCTGAATACCCACGGTCAGCACGACCGCGATGTAGAGCAGAGCTCGTGCGACGGCCATGCTGCCGAACGGGGCCGGCGGGCGCTCGGTGCGGATCCGGACGTCGAACAGGTCCTCGCGCAGCACGGTCAGCCCGCGGGCCACCCGACCGGTCCGAGCCGCACCACCGCCGGCCTCGTCGCGCTCCCCGGCACCGCCCGCCCGCTTCGTTTCGCCTGCCTCGACACTCACCCACGGAGGCTATGAGGCACGACCGGTGCACGGCATCCCCGCCCCGGGTGATCCCGGGTGTCACTCTCAGGAGCTACGTCGGGAGTCCCGGCGACCGGGGCCGCCCGCCTCCCAGCGATGGAACACCGCCCACAACGCGAGCAGCACACCCGCGAACACCGGCATCCACCCGATCCGCGCCACGATCCAGGGCAGCTCGTCCGGCACCGTGCCCAGGCCGGGCAGCCCGCCGAGTGCGACGCCGAGCGAGGTCACCGCGAGCATCGCGCTCTGGTGCCACAGGAACACCGTCATCGCGGAGAGGTTGACCAGCGCGACCACCGCCCACGTCCGCGGGTGCCGGCACAGCGCCCGCCGCAGCGGGGCTCGCAGCAGCAGGGCGAGCCCGCACTGGGCGAGACCGAAGGCGACCGCGGCGAGCGTGGGCGGGTTCAGGTTGGAGATCGCCTCGCCCGGGACGCCCACCATGGAGACCGGATAGCCGCCATAACGCATCAGCCCGGCACAGGCGAGCGCGCCGGCCACCAGAAGCGGCCCGCCGAGCCGCTCGATCCGGGCCCGGTGCGGCCCCGCCCAGAGCACGCCGAGGCTGTACGGGACGAGCCACCCGGCGAGCACGTCGATCCAGCCGACCACCGCCGGCCCGTCGGCGGCGAAGCGGATCAGGTCCACCACCGAAACCGTCCCGATCGCGAGCACGGGTCCGGCCCGACCGAGCCGGACCACGAGCGGGGTGAGCGCGGTCAGGCCCGCGTAGACGAGCACGAACCACAGCGGTGACAACACGAGCCTGCCGAGCGTGTACAGGGTGTCGCCGGCCACGAAGTCGGCGAGCACCGCCATGGCGACGGTCCACACCACGAGCAGTGCCGCGATCGGCCGGCCGAGCCGGATCATCCGCCGCCGCACCCACGGTCGGTAGCGCTGCGCGCGCGCGTGGGACTGCGCGGCCACGTACCCGCCGACCAGGAAGAACACCGCGAGCGGCTGGAGCAGCCAGGTGATCGGCGCGTAGTCGGGCAGGTGTCGCAGCGGGCTGTCGGTCTGCCAGTGGTGGGCGCCCGCGTACACGCCCGTGACGATCCAGTGGCCGAGCACGACGCCCAGGATGGCGATCGCCCGCAGGCCGTCCACCTCGCGTTCGCGGTCGACCGGAGTCGAGTTCTCGATCCGACGGACCAGGACACCCGGTTCACGCATGGGTCACCTCCGTGGCGCGGCCGCGCGCGATCAGCGCGAGGTTGGACAGGGCCGGCCCACCGGGCCGCAGGTAGTCGGAGTGGCCACCGCCGCCGGCCGCGAACTCGCGGGCGCCGAAGCCGCCTCCGGTGGGGTCGGCGCCGAAGCCGACGGTGGTGTCGAAGAACGGGATGCGCACGTTGGGCACCAGGTCGATCCAGTCCGAGCCGCCCCGCCCGGCCCAGACCCGGGCGCCGGTGCCCAGCTCCTCCCGGTCGTCCACGCCCAGCCCGGGGCTGCCGAACACGGCCAGGTCGGCGACGTCGATCCGGGAGACCGCCCGCCCGCACACCACCGAGCCGTACGAGTGGCACAGCAGCGACACCTGCGCGGCGGGCGACACCGCGTACAGCCCGGCGACGAACCGGCGCAGCTCGCGCGCGCCGTCGTCGGCCCGGCCGGTGGTCAGCACGTCGAGGCTGATCGTGTGCGGCGGCGAGTAGCCCAGCCAGGCGATCACCGCGACCCGGGCGCCCGGATCCTGGGTGCGGATCTCGTCGTACAGCGCGCGGGCGCCGCCCGCGGGGGTGGAGTACGGCTTGTCACCGCGCGTGTCGAAGTGGTCCAGGTCGCTGTCGCTGCCCGGGACCAGGACCGCGATGCGATCCGCGCCGGCCAGGTCGCCGAGCACCTCGATCGCCCGGACCCGGCCGGCGCGGCCGTCGAAGGCCAGGAAGGTCCGGTCCGGGTCGGCCATCCGGGCGAGGTGGTCCGCGCGCCCCGTGTGTCCGGTGTCCCGGGCCAGGCCGGCCGCCTCGGCGATGGCCCGCTGGTTGGCCGCGTACCGCTCGCCCAGGGTGGCCGCGGACATCGCGGGCAGGGTCGGCGGCTTCGGGGCCGCGGCCTCGGCGACGCCGACGCCGGGTCCGGCCAACGTTCCGGCGACCAGCGCCGCGACCAAACCCATTCGCAGTCGACCACGCATGTCCCGCTCCCGTCCTCGAAGTACCGGACACGAAGCTAGGAATCGGCGTCGGTAGCCTGCGTCGCCCCAGGGAGTGGACCCCGCGGGTAGCTCTCCGGGACTACGCGGGTCGGCCGCGCCCCACGGAATCGGACAAACCGCCAACGGTGTGCACACCCCCGATGTCCGGGGCCCCCGACCGGCCGGCGCGAACAGAGGGGCGAGCCTCAGGTATCACCTCGGCCCTCCTCCGCTGGACCGACGCGCGCCGGCCCAGGCCGGCTACCGTTGAATCCGTGACTTTTCGCCCCGCCGAGTCGATCCGCCGCCCGTTCCCGTCCTGGTCTCCGGCCCGACGCTCGCTCGTCTTCGACGTCACCCTCGCGGTCTCGGTCGGGATGCTCACCGCCGGGCTCAACTTCGCCCAGCACCTGCGGGATTCGGGCGGCGACTTCACGGACACCGGCGCCTGGGTGTCCTTCGCGGCCGAACTGACCGCCGGGCTGGTGCTGGTCATCCGGCGTCGGCATCCCGTGCTGTGTGCGTGGATCGCGGCGGTCACGCTGTTGCGGGAGCAGGCGCTGGGCGGCTGCTTCGCGGCCTACGCCGTCGCGGTGTACGTGAACGATCGACGCAGGATGTGGGCGGCCGTCGGGGTGTTGTGCGTGGCCACCTGGCACCCGTGGGACTGGCGGGATCTGGGCAACGGCACCGCGAACATGCTCGCGATCCTCACCCCGGCGTGCTACGGCCTGTACATCGCCTCCCGTCGCCGGCTCATCGCCGCGCTCGGCGAGCGCGCCGAACGCGCGGAGCGGGAACAGGAGTTGCGCGCCGAGCAGGCGCGCGAGGAGGAACGCAACCGGCTCGCCGGGGACATGCACGACATCGTCACGCACCGGGTCAGCCTGATGGTTCTCCAGGCCGGCGCGATGCGCTCGCGGGCTCCGGACGACGCGACCCGTTCGGCCGCCGAGGACCTGCGCTCGACCGGATGTCAGGCATTGGCCGAACTGCGGGACCTGGTCGCGGTGTTGCGCACCGCCGAGGAGCGCAACACGAGCGCCCCGGTGGAACCGGCCGTGCTCGACCTGTCCGCCCTGGTCGACGAGTCGCTCGCGGCGGGCGTGGATGTGCGACTGGACGTGGAGGGCACCGTGCGACCCGCCTCGCCGGTGGTGGTGCGTACCGCGTATCGGGTGGTCCAGGAGTCGCTGACCAATGTGCACAAGCACGCCCCCGGTGCCTTCGTCCGCGTCCTGCTGCGGTACGCCCCCACCGAATTGCGGATCACCGTCACCAACACCGCGGCCACCGGCCCCCGCGAGATCGAACTGGGCGCCGGCGGAACCGGGTTGGTCGGACTGGCTCGGCGGATCGAGCTGACCGGCGGCACCTTTTCCGCGGGCCCGCGGCCGGACGGCGGTTTCGCGCTGGACGCGCGGTTGTCCCTCGGGCCGACCGAGTCGGCCGGGGCGACGGAAACGCCGACGCCGACCCCGGCACCGCAGGTGCGGCCCAAGGTGTCGAGCCCGGTCGAGTCGCCAAGCCCGGCCGAGTCGCCAAGCCCGGCCGGTCGGCCGGCCCGATCGCGGGCGCCGCGAGCCGCCGGTCGAACGCAACGGCCCGCCGGGCAACGATCGCAAGCGGAACCGGAATCGGCACCCGGAGTACTCACCGGATCACACCCCGAAACCGGTTGATACCCGGCGGATCCGCCCGCGCCCGATTCCGCATCCTCGACACGTGTCACCGGCGCTTGGGTGTTGACTTGGCCGGCCCTCGGATGGACCCTCGGGCCAGCCACATCGCGGGCCGCCGGCGGCGGACGCCGGCCCGGCATCGCACCGTCCAGGCACGCCGTCACGTCGTGGAGCCGGGCACACCCACCGGACCCGGCGCAGTACCGACATCGCGATCCACCAGGTAACTCGGCACCGCAGCATATCGATCGTCCGGAACCGGAATCTCCGCTTCCGCATGTCGAATTCCCCCGGGCTGCAGGCCCTCGGGACGCCCCGAAAGGCGACCTGATGCCACGACTGAGCGATACGAATCCGGACCACCCCACCGACCCCACGGCCGACACCTCGAACGCCGCGCCCGGCGCCCCCTCGCGCCGAACCATCCTGGGCGGCCTCGCCGGCGCCGCCGCACTGGCCGCGACCCAGTGGACACCCGTCGGCCTGATCCCGGCGGCCGAGGCCGGCGCCGCACCCACCCCGCCGAACTTCCCGCCCGGCATCACCCTGGGCGTGCAGCAGTACCGCAACTGGTCCGGCGAAATGCGCGCCGACGACGTCTGGACCGCGGTGCCCGCGCGCCCCTCCGACGTCGTGGTGCTGGCGAACTGGGCTCGGACCAACGGCTATCGGCTCCGCCCGCGCGGCATGAGCCACAACTGGTCGCCGATCCTGATCCCCGGCGGCGCGGACACCTCGCACACCCTGATGGTCGACACCACGCAGAAACTGACCTCCCTGGTGGTCAACCCCGGATCGCCCACCACGGTGACCGTGCAGACCGGGTGCAGCGTCGAACGCCTGCTGACCGAACTGGAGCGGGCCGGACGCGGGATGATCGCCACCACCGCGCCGGGCAAGTTGAGCGTGGGCGGTGTGCTGGCCATCGGCGCGCACGGCAGCGGGATACCGACGCCGGGCGAGACCCTGCCGCAGGGCGGCACCTACGGCACGCTGAGCAACCTGGTGTTGGCGCTGACCGCGGTGGTGTGGGACCAGGCCGCGGGCGCCTATGTCCTCAAGACCTTCCAGCGCAACGATCCGGAGATCGGGCCGTTCCTGGTGCACCTGGGCCGCGCCTTCGTCACCGAGGTCACTCTCCAGACCAATGCGAATCAAAGGCTGCGCTGCCAGAACTTCTACCACGACCAGATCGGCACGCTGCTGGGCCCACCCGGCGGCGGCGGCAAGAAGCTGGCCGACTACATCCGCGATTCCGGCCGCGTCGAGGTGATCTGGTTCCCGTTCACCACCGTGCCCTGGCTCAAGGTGTGGAGCGTGGCACCGAGCAAGCCGTGGGTTTCCACCCAGATCAACAATCCGTATCCGTACACGTTCGCCAACTTCGTCACCGAGGACCAGGCGCACTTCCTGGCCGACATCGCCACCGGCAACGTGAGCGCGACCGAGGTGTTCACCAACGCCGAGATGGCGGTGGTGGGTTCGGGCCTGATCGTGACCTGGACCTGGGACATCTGGGGCTGGTCCAAGAACACCCAGCTCTTCGTCGAGCCGACCACGCTGCGCATCCACGAGGGCGGCTGGGCGGTGTTGACGGCGCGGGCCGACGTACAGCGGGTGCTCAACGAGTTCTTCGTGGCGTACACCGGCCTGTTGGGCGCGTACAAGGCCAACGGCCGGTATCCGTGCAACAGTCCGATCGAGCTGCGGGTGACCGGTATCGACCGGGCGAGCGAGGTGGTCACCGCGAACGCGGTCGAGCCGACGTTGTCCGCCGCCCGCCCGCGCCCAGACCACCCCGAGTGGGACACGGTGGTCTGGCTGGATGTGGCGACCCTGCCCGGAACGCCCGCCAACCACGACTTCTACCAGCGGATGGACGCCTGGATCTGGGGCAACTACACCGGCAACTACGCATGCGTACGGCCGGAGTGGTCCAAGGGCTGGGCCTACGGGGTCGGCGGCGCGTGGACCGACACGGCCGCCGTGACCGGCCGGATCCCGAATTCCTTCCGCACCGGTCTGCCCACGACGAGCAACTTCGACGCCGCCCGGGCCACGTTGAACAAGTACGACCCGGGCCGCATCTTCTCCAACACCTTCCTCGACGTCCTCCTGCCCTGACCGACCCGCCCACGGCACAGCGGCCCCGAGCGATGCCCTCCCCACCCGCTACCGACCGGGCGGGGAGGCAATCGACACATCGCTCCGCCTCGACCGGGGCCGGCCCGCCGGTTCGTCATTGGTCGCCGTTGCCGTCGGCATCACCGTCACCGCGGCCCTACCCGTCCCCGTCCCCATCCCCGTCGAGCCAGCCGTCGTCCAGTGCTCCATTGTCGTCGTACACCACGAACTCGCGTTCCACCGAGGCGATTTCGTACCCGGCCAGCGCGGTCACCAGGGCCGCCGTCGCAGCCGCGGCGGACTCGTCGCCGACCCGGTGGCAGCGCTGGGTGACGAACCGTTCGGACCGCCCGTCCGCCCGAACGCGGCGCGCGTTGTGCGACAGGTGCGCACCGTGCCCGACCACCTCGGCGGCCAGCGCGGTCAGGTCGGCGTCCCCGGTCAGCACGAGCTTGAGGTGATGCTCGAAGTACAGCCCGGGGCCGAGCGCGCGCGCCGCCGCGTCCGTGCGTGGCACCCCGGGGTGCCACGGCGCCGCCTCGATCTTGATCCGGGTCACCGGATAGCCGTCCCGGCGCAGCGCCGCCGCCAACTCCGCGGCCCGTCCGCGGGCCCGGGCCAGGGTCGTGGTGGCCCGTTCGGTCAGCATCGGCTGGGACACGGTGCGTCCGCGTGCGAGCACGATGTGGGTCAGGCCCACGCCGTATCCGCCGGCTCGGCGGGCCAGTGCGTCCACATCGTCCGTATCCACCGTGACATGTGTCTCGAAGTCCCCCGCCAGGTCCGCGGGGAACGCCCGGGGCTCGTCTCCGGCTCGGTGGGCCCGGCTGATCTCGGTGGTCTCGGTCGTCGCGTGCACACCCCCATCCTCGCAGCAGGCCGTGCACGGGACCGGGGAATATTCGCTGCGCGGGCCGCCGGCGGCGGGCGGGCGCACCGGATCGGGCGGTCAGCTCTGTTCGGTGCGCAACAACCGCAGGAACGCCTTGATCCCGGAGATCACTTCCTGGTTGTCGGTCAACTGGCTGATGGTGTCCTCGAATCGGCGCCCGAGGGCGTCGATCTTGTGGTCGGTCGCGTGGAATCGCTCGGTCGTGCGCTCGGCGTCCTGCTCGGTCGCCGTCCGCAGCCGCGCGACCGTCTCGACCAGTTCCCTGGTGCGCTCGTCGAGACTTTCGACTCTGCTCTCCAGCGTGGCCACCCGCTCGATCAGCGCGAGCACGTCCTCACGCGGGTGGGTCACCTCGCGCAACATGCTCCGCAGCCGTTGCCCGAGATGCTCCAGGTATGCCTGGCTGGGCCGGAACAACGTGCTGAGCAGGTAGAACCCGGCGAACCAGTAGCCCACCACGCCACCGGAGGCCCAGGTGATCACCGCGATCACCGCCGCCGAGACGACATGCGCGCCGATCGCTCCCCACAACAACCGACGGGCGATCCGGCGCGCCTCCGGGTCGCGCCCCTCCGGGACCGCGAGGCCCTTCTCCCGGCTGATCGCGATCTCCCGGATCAACTGCCGGGCCCGGAAGTACAGATTCCACGGCACGGTCAGCACCGCGATCAGCCAGAACAGGCACAGCGCGCCCGCGCCCAGCGACAACAGATCGGCCAACGACGTGTCTTCGACGAAATACAGGACGATGCCCAACACCGTCGTCCCGAACAGCAGCAAAACTCCCAGGCCCTTGGCCGCACTCACCCGAACTCCACTCCCCCACCCGGCGATGCCGTCGCCCCAGCGGGCGACCTGCTCGGACTGTAGGGCAAGCCGATCACGCCCGCTGTGCCGCCGAGGCATGCAGGCACGGAACGCGCCGAGCGGGCGGGCGTCGGACGCGGTCGGGGAACCGGGTTCGGACGAGCGCCCGCTTCGAACGACGGAAGGCGGGCCGGGGCTTGTCCGCCCCGACCCGCCGATCGTCCGTGCGGATCGCTACCGCGCGCCCAACTCCTCGGCGAGCGCGGTCGCGAAGGCGTCGATGTCGTCCTCGGTGGTGTCGAACGCCGTCATCCAGCGCACCTCACCGATCGACTCGTCCCACGTGTAGAACCGGAACCGCTTCTGCATGCGCTCGGTGACATCCGCGGGCAACACGGCGAAGACCGCGTTCGCCTGCGGCATCCGGCTGAGCGTCACACCGTCGAGGTCGGCGACCCGCTCCGCGAGCAGAGTCGCCATCGCGTTCGTGTGCCGCGCGTTGCGCAACCACAGGTCGCCCGCGAGCAGCGCCTCGAACTGCACGGACACGAAGCGCATCTTCGAGGCCAGTTGCATCGCGGCCTTGCGCAGATATCCCACGCCCCGCGCCGCGTCGGGGTTGAGCACCACGACGGCCTCGCCGAACATCAGGCCGCTCTTGGTGCCGCCGAAGGACAACACGTCCACGCCGACGTCGGTGCTCAGCGCGCGCAGCGGCACGTCCAGCGCCGCGGCCGCGTTGGCCAGACGCGAGCCGTCCAGGTGCACGAGCATGCCGTGCTCGTGCGCGTGCGCGACGAGCGCGGCGATCTCGTCCGGCGTGTAGACCGTGCCCAGTTCGGTGCTCTCCGCGAAGGAGACCACGCGCGGCTGCGCCCGGTGCTGGTCGCCCCAGCCCCACGCGTGGGTGTCCACGAGTTCGGGGGTGAGCTTGC
Source organism: Embleya sp. L77 (assembly GCF_055557415.1). Taxonomy (NCBI): domain Bacteria; kingdom Bacillati; phylum Actinomycetota; class Actinomycetes; order Kitasatosporales; family Streptomycetaceae; genus Embleya; species Embleya sp. L77. The sequence goes on along the minus strand of NZ_CM145709.1, from coordinate 5,717,183 downwards.
CGTCGGGAGTGGGCACGGTGAGCAGTTTCAGGCCGGCCACCTTCTCCGGCGCACCGCACTCGTCCACGTTGATGTGCGCGGACGCCGCGCAGATCACCGACTCCCATCGGTCGGTCATCGACTGGAGACCGACCACATTGGCGCCGGTGCCGTTGAACACCGGGAAGACCTGGGCCCGTTCGCCGAAGTGCGCGCGGAAGACGTCGGTGAGGTGCTCGGTGTACACGTCCTCGCCGTAGGCGACCTGGTGCCCGCCGTTGGCCGCGCCGATCGCGGCCAGCACCTCGGGGTGGATGCCCGCGTAGTTGTCGCTGGCGAAGCCGCGCACCTCGGGGTCGTGACGTGGGGTCAGGGGACGTTCAGGCACAGTCTTTTCCCGTTCAGGTCGATTGCCGCGGTGGTCCACAGGCCGGCGATCTCGTCGGCCAGGTCCACCACGTCGGTGAAGCCGGCGAATTTGGCGTTGGGTCGAGCCTGCCGCATCGCGTCGTTGACGAGCGCCTTGACCACCAGGATGGTGGCCGCCGCGTCGGTCTCGGCGAACGCGTCGGCGAGTGCGAGCGTCCAGGTCTCCGCTGCCGCCTTGGCCGCCGCGTAACCCGCGTTGCCCTGGGTCGGCTGCCCGGCCGCCGCGGCGGAGATCAACACGAACCGTCCGCGCGGACTGCGAGCGAGCGCCTCGTGGAAGGCCAGGCTGGTGTGTTGCACGGTACGCACGAGCAGGTCGTGCAGGAAGGCCCAGTCGTCGAGCGAGTTGTCGCCGAACTTCTTGCCCCCGCGCCACCCGCCGACCAGGTGCACGAGCCCGTCCACGCGCCCGTGCTCGTGCTCGACGTCCGCCGCCCATCGGCGGGTTGCGGCCGCGTCGAGCAGGTCCACCACCGCGCCGTGTGTACCGGGCGCGGCGTCCACGCTCTCCTGCAACCGCCCGGCGTCCGCATCCGCGCCGTACACGTGCGCACCGGCCCGGGCCAGCCGCGCGAGCACCGCGCGTCCGGTCGGCCCACCCGCGCCCGCGACCGCGATCACCGCACCGTCGAGACCGTTCATCACACCGACTCCTCGTTCACCGTGCTGTTCGCCTCACCCTTGCCGAAACTCGCCGCGCCCGGTCCGCGGGCCCCGCGACGTCGTTGCGCGCACCCGCGCCGGGGCCGGGTGCGCCGTACCGGTCACGACGCCGCGGCCGCCCGCTCCGTCGGGTCCTCCGCGAGGCCCTGCACCGGGCTGTCCGCGGTGATTCCCCGGGTCGAGGCGATCACGTCGCGCAGTCGCCGGTTGAGCGCCTCGTAGAACATGCTCAGCGGGAACTCGTCCGGCAGCACCGCGTCCACGAGCGCCTTCGGCGGCCCGTCCATCGGCAGTGCGCCGGGCCCCTTCGCCCACACCGAACCGGGGTGCGGCGGCACGTACTCGGCGACCAGCGCGTAGCCGGCCAGCCAGTGGCCGACCTTCGAACGATCCACGCCCGCGCGGTAGAGCCGGTCCACCTCGTCGTAGAGCCCGAGCACCGCGTCGGTGATCCGGTCCCAGTCCACGGTGAGCCGGTTGTCCGCCCACTCGACCACACCCGCGCGATGCAGGTAGGCGAACAGCAGTTGCCCGCCCAGCCCGTCGTAGTTGCGCACCCGGCCGCCGGTGACCGGGAAGCGGAACAGCCGGTCGAAGATCACCGCGAACTGCACCCGGCGCGCGGTCGACACGCCCTCGGCGGCCAGCGTGACCGCCTCGCGGAACGCGGTCAGGTCGCACCGCAGTTCCTCCAGCGCGTACATCCAAAACGGCATCCGCTGCTTGATCATGAACGGGTCGAACGGCATGGGACCGCGCATGTGGCTGCGGTCGTGGATCAGGTCCCACAACACGAACGCGTCCTGGGCGAGCTGCTGACTCTCCACCAAGTCCAGGGCATCCTGCGGCAGTTCCAGGCCGAGCGTCTGCGATGCGGCGGTCGCCACCCGGCGGAAGCGGGCCGCCTCGCGGTCGCAGAAGATGCCGCCCCACGTGTACGTGGGCACCTCGCGCACGGCCACCGTCTCCGGGAAGAGCACCGCCGAGTCGGTGTCGTAGCCGTCGGTGAAGTCGACGAACGCGATCGGCACGAACATCGCGTTGTCGTAGCGCCCGGCCTCCAGGTCGGCCAGCCACTGCGGCCACACCACGCGCAGCAGCACCGCCTCGACGTTGCGGGTCGGGTTGCCGTTCTGGGTGGTCATCGGGAACACCACGAGGTGCTCCAGACCGTCGCGCCGATCCTGCTCCGGGCGGAACGCGACGAGCGAGTCGAGGAAGTCGGGACGGCCGAAGTCCTCCGCGGACCAACGCCGAAAATCGGCCACGACCGCGTCGAGGTACGCCTCGTCGTGCGGGAACAGCGGAGCGAGCCCGGTGATCGAGGAGGTGATCTCGGCGACCAGCGCCCGGGCGGACGCATGCCCGGACGGCTCGATCGAACCGTCCTTGGCCTGCAACGGACGCAGGTCGGCGACGGATCGTTTGAGCTCGAGCCACAGCGGGTGATCGACGGCGGTACGGACGGCTACGCGGGTCATGTTCGACATGGAACCCTCTCAGGAGAAAGCAGGAACCACGGTCAGGCGAACCTACGTCAAAAGATTTTAACGCCGCAAGGCCCTTTCAAACGCAATCTTATCGTCGTGGGTACGTTTTGCCCGAATAAGTTGAGGTTACGACCAAGATCTCGGCGCCCGAACCGGCACACCCGTGAAATCGAGGATCCGCGCCGGGCGGAAGGCATCAGATTCGGCCGGTCCGGACAGCCATGCCCGTGGCCATCGCCCGTCGATCCGACCGCTTCCCAACGGTCTGTTCCGCTGAACAGAATGCTGATTCCGCATGCTGAAACAGTTGGCCCGGACGATGCCCCGGTGCCGCTCCACTCCCACTGCCCGATCCGGCGATCCGGTATGTCTCGGCCCGATGCCCACGGCCCGATGCCCACGGCCCATGGCCGCGGCCCATGGCCGCGGCCCGCCGACCGACCCCGGCCCCGCCCGCCCCGACGCCGGTCTCGACACGGGCGTAGGCCCCGCCGAAGTACTCGGCGGGGCCTACGTCGTGACGGTGGATCAGATGGCGAGCCGGGTGCCCACGCCGATCACGTTCGGGTTGCCCCCGATGACGTCCGCGTTGGCGGCGTACAGGGCCTTGTAGCCACCCTTGACGCCGAGCTTGGCGGCGACCTCGGAGAGCGTGTCACCGGCCTTGACGGTGTAGGTGCCGGAGCCCGACGCCTGCTTGGTCGCGGCCGACTTCGGCGCGTCCTGCGCGGCCGACTTCGGCGCGTCCTGCTTCGGCTGCACCCGGACCTTCGGCGTGTTGCCGTCGGAGGTCTTCGGCGCGTTCTCGGTCACGGACTCGGCCTTGGGCGCGGCCTTCGGCTCGACCTTGCTCTTGGTCTTGCCGGTGGTCGACGAGTCGGCCGTGGCGGAGGCGTTGCCGCCCTTGCCCAGACCGGCCTTCTGCGAGCAGACCGGCCAGGCGCCCGGACCCTGGCTCGCCAGGACCCGCTCGGCGACCGCGATCTGCTGGTCCTTGGTCGCCTGCGCGGCGCTGGAGGCGTACTGGCTGCCGCCGAACGCGTTCCAGGTGCTCGGGGTGAACTGCAGACCGCCGGAGAAGCCGTTGCCCGTGTTGATGCTCCAGTTCCCGGTGCTCTCACACTGGGCGACCGCGTCCCACGTGGACGAGGACGCTGCGTTCGCGCTGCCCGCCATGCCCACGAGGGGGAGGACGAGACCCGCACCGGCGGCGACGGCGATGCCGGCGCGACGGCCACGAGAGAGCGAGCGAACGGGAGCGGTGATGGCACGGAAGGTCATTGATTACCTCGTCGGGCGCCTGCGAAGTTAGCTGTCGGGTTCGGACGATTGGCCCGGCCTCGCCTGGAACAGGCATGGCTTCACCCCAGACATCGACATGGCCGATGCCGGCACTTACTCGGTTCCCCCGCTCCTGCCGCCAGTCGATATCGACTGCATCCCTCGGGCGGCGGCAGGATTCGGCGTACCGCCCGGGGAGTCCGCTTGTGCGAACAACCACGAAGCTACGCACCGCTCCGCCGGGTTGGCAAACATTTCGGGTGATTTGTGAGGTCCCCCATAGGGAGGAATAACAGTGATTTGCCCGATTTGTCGCCATCCCTGCAGGTCACGGAGCCGGCGTCCACGGTGCGCGGCCGCGTGGTCACCCGTGCTTCACCGACGAGCTATTCCGTCGCGGGCAGCTCCACAGGTACGACTACCCGCTCCTCGTCCCAGAGGAACGTCGCACCGCCGGTCGCGAAATTGGCGACATCGGCCACCGTGGCCCGCCCCTCCGGCGAATCCAGGGTCGCCTCGATACCCGCGCGGGACGGCGCGTACAGGCCGACCACCAGGTAATAGGGAGGCTGCGCGCCGGACGGATCCGGTTCGCATTTGCCGATGGTCCAGCCGGTCAGCCCGGGCATGGTGCGGGCGAGCGGCAGGTGCTTCTCCCAGTAATAGGCGTCGAACGCCGCCGGGTCCTCGGGGTGGCCATACAGCACGGTCAGCTTGTACACGCAGACTCCTCACGATCGTGTGGTGGATGTGCGCCTTGCCGTTGGTGCCTGTGCGTCCGGCGTGTGGTGCCCGGATGGGTCCGGCGCGGTGCGCTACCGAAGGGCGATGTTCTTGAACGCCCGCGCCTGGTCGGTGATGGCCACCTCGGTGGGCAGCCGTTCCATGCTGGAGGCGCCGAAGAAGCCCACCACGCCGGTGGTGTGGGCCAGCACGTACGCGGCGTCCTCGGGTTCGGCGATCGGCCCGCCGTGGCACAGCACCAGCACGTCGGGGTTCACCTCCGCCGCCGCGTCGCGCATCTGCTGCACCCGCTCCACCGCCTGGTCGAGCGTGACCGCGGTGGTCGCGCCGATGCTGCCCTTGGTGGTCAGGCCCAGGTGCGGGACCAGGATGTCGGCGCCCGCCGCGGCCATCGCGCGGGCCTGCTCGGGGTCGAAGACGTAGGGGGCGGTGAGCAGACCGCGCTCGGCGGCCAGCCGGATCATCTCCACCTCCAGGTCGTAGCCCATCCCGGTCTCCTCCAGGTTCTGCCGGAAGACGCCGTCGAACAGGCCGACCGTGGGGAAGTTCTGCACACCCGCGAAGCCCATCGCGGCGAGCTGGTCCAGGAAGTGCGGCATGATCCGGAACGGATCGGTGCCGCACACGCCCGCCAGGACCGGGGTGCCCTGGACCACCGGCAGCACCTCGCCCGCCATCTCGACCACGATCGCGTTGGCGTCGCCGTAGGGCAGCAGTCCGGCGAGCGAACCCCGACCGGCCATCCGGTAGCGGCCCGAGTTGTAGATGATGATCAGGTCCACGCCGCCGGCCTCGGCACACTTGGCCGACAGTCCCGTGCCCGCGCCCGCGCCGATCACGACGCCGCCCTGCTCGACCGTCCTGTGCAGTCGGCCCCGCGCCTCGCGTCCGTTCATCTCAGTCCACGCGTCCCTTCGTGATCATCTCGTGCAGTCGATCCGCCGCCGCCGTGGCGAACTGCGGATCGTTGATGTCCGTCGCCGCCTCGTACACCTCGACGGAGCTGCCCGCGAGCCCGGCCCGCAGCTCGTCGAACAACGCCTTGTCGGCGACGGAATCGTAGAAGGGCGCGCCCTCGACGTCGATCGCCGAGACCCCGTGCAGGGGCAGGTAGAGCGCGGTGGGACCGGTCGCGGCAACCAGCTTGGCGGCTATCCGCCGACCCAGTTCGGCGTTCTCCGCGGGCGTGGTGCGCATCAGCGTCACCGTCGGGTTGTGCACGTACAGCCGGCGCTCCTCGAACCGCGCGGGCACGGTGTCGCGCGGGCCGAAGTTGACCATGTCCAGCGCACCGACACTGACCACCTGCGGCAGCCCCATCCGCCCGGCCGCGGTCAGCCGCTCGGGGCCCGCGCTGAGCACCCCGCCGACCAGGTCGTCGGCCAGCTCGGTGGTGGTCAGGTCGAGGATCCCGGCCAAAAAGCCCGCCTCGGCCAAATTCTCCATCGACGTGCCGCCCGCCCCGGTGGCGTGGAAGACCAGTACCTCGTAGCCGAGTTCGGTCAGCCGCTCGCGCGCGGCGTCCACCGCCGGGGTGGTCACCCCGAACATCGACGCGGCGACCAGCGGACGCCCCTCACCGGTCACCCCCGCGACCGCCGCCCGATCCTCGGCATAACCGCCCGCCATGCCGGCGATCGCGTCCGCCGCGTTGCCCAGGATGCGCTCGGAGAGCCGATTGATCCCGGCGATGTCCACGACGCTGTACATCATCGTCACGTCCACCGCGCCGACGTACGGCGACACGTCGCCCGCCGCCATCGTGGAGACCAGCAGCTTGGGCACGCCCACCGGCAGCGCCCGCATCGCGTAGGAGGCGATCGCCGATCCGCCCGAGCCGCCCATCGCGAGCACACCGTCCACCCGGCCCTGCTCGTACAGCTCGCGCAGGATGGACGCGGCCCCCTCGGCCATCGCGGTGGTGGCCGCGCCCCGGTCGGCCCGGGTGCGCAGGTCGGCCAGATCGGTACCGGCCGCCGCCGCGACGTCGGCCGCCTGCACGTCGGCCTGCGCCAGCGACTCGCCCAGCACGCCCACGTTCATCAACACCACCTCGGCTCCCCTGGCGCGCAGCCGGTAGGCCAACCACGCGTATTCGGATCCCTTGGTGTCGAGCGTTCCGATCAGGACGACGGTGGGCATCGGTGCCTCCGGTGGGGTCGGTAGGGCTTGCCGGGTTGACGCTTCGGCGGCGAACGGCCGCGCACAGTAACCCAACCGGATGATCATGGCGATTGAAAGCACCGTGCGGTAGGACGGGGGGACGAGTTCCGAAGTTTTGGCACGTCACGGAGGTATCGATGGCGGAGGAACCGGACGGACGGGTCGCAATCGTCGCCGGGGCGGGCGAGGGCATCGGGCGCGCCTGCGCGCTGGCCCTGGCCCGCACCGGCGCGGATCTGGCGCTGGCCGCGCGACGGCCCGAGCCGTTGCGCCGACTCGCGGACGAGATCCGCGAGCTGACGGGCCGTCGGGTGATCGCGGTACCCACCGACCTGGCCGACCAGGCCGCGTGCCGGGCGCTGGTGGACACCGCGGCGGGTGAACTCGGCCGGGTGGACGTGGTGGTCAACGTCGCGACCCACAACCCGTCCGGGCGGCTGGAGGACTTGGATCCGGCGGAGTTTCGGCGGGCGTTCGAGATCAACGTGCTCGGCGTACTGGCCGTCTCGCGCGCCGCGTTGCCGTACATGCGCGCGGTCGGCGGCGGGTCGATCGTGCAGATCAGCTCGGAGGCGCCGCGCGCGAAGCTGGTGAACCTGGGCGCGTATGCCGCGACCAAGGCCGCGATGGAGGTCGCCTCCGGCGTGCTGGCCAAGGAGGTCGGCCCGGACGGCGTGCGGGTCAACGTGGTCGTCGCGGGCTACACCGAAAATGCCAAACTGGCCGCGTACATCGCCGACATCGCGGCGCGCCGGAACGTGCCCGAGGCGGAGGTGCGCGCCGAGATGACCAGATCGTCGGCGCTGCGTCGGATCACCCGACCCGAGGACATCGCGGACGCGGTCGCGTTCCTGGCCTCCTCCGGAGCCCGGGCCATCACCGGCACGATCACCCCGGTCACCTCGGGCGTCTCCTTCGGCTGACCCACGACGGCCCGCGGCGGCTCCCGGCGGTCACGGCGGTCCACACCGTTCGCCCCACCCGTCGTGAGCGCACGCTCAGCGCAGCTTGAGCGCCAGGAAGAAGTCCACCTTGTCCTCCAGCCGGGCCAGCCGACGCCCGGTCAACTCCTCGATCCGGCCGATCCGATAGCGCAGCGTGTTCACGTGTACGTGCAACCGCGCCGCACACCGGGTCCAGGACCCGTCGCAGTCCAGGAACGCCCCCAGCGTGCCCACCAGATCGGCCTGGTGGCTCGCGTCGTACGCGCGCAGCGGCTCCAGCAGCCGCCCGCGGAACGCCCGCCGCACGTCCTCCGGTACCGCCGCCAACAGCGCCACGTGCGAGGCGAGTTCGGCGTGTCCGACCACCTCGACCCGACCGGGCCGGGTGCCCGCGATCCGGCCCGCGTGCCGGGCCTCCTCCAACGCGCCGCGCAGCCCGTCCGCGCGGGTCACTCGTGCACTCACCCCGATCCGCACCCGCACGCCGCCCGCCGTGGGCCCCGCCGGCGCGGCCAGCCGTTCGCGCAGCAGCCGGGTGATGGGGTCCGGCTCGGTGCCGTCCCCCTCCGGCGGACCCTCGCCCGGAATCAGCGCCACCGCGCCCGACCCGGTCGCCGAGACCAGGGCGGCGCTCGGTTGATCCGCCAACGCCTCCTCCAGGAGCTCCCGGGCCAGCCGGCGGGCCTCGCGCGCGGGCAGGTCCGGGATGGTCGCGGTGGCGAACTGCCAGTGCGTGCGGCCCGCGTCGTCCGGTTCCGCGACCCGCAGCCGCGCGGCCACCTCGACCGGGTCGGCACCGGCCGCGAGCAGGTTCAGCACGTCCTCGGACAACCGCCGGGTGTGCCGGCGCCGGTCCTCGACCCGGTCCCGGCCCACCGACACCAGCCGGACCAGTTCGCCCAGCAGGGCCCGGTGCCGGTCCGGCCGGTCGGTGACGTCGTCCTCGACCACGAGGAACCAGTCGCCCCACGTGTCCGGGTCGACCGAGCCGCCCGCCTCGGGCACCGGGAGCAGCGAGAACGCGCGCCCGTCGGCCCGATGGCGAGCCGGCACCCGGGCCTTGCGCTCACGCGCGGCGAAGTGCGCGCGGGCCATCCCGACCCGCAGCCCCGGTGCCAGGTCGGGCCCACCGGCGGCGACCTGGCGCCCGGTCAGCGAGAGCACCCAGCAGTGCATGTCGATGTCGGCCGCGATCAGCCCGAGCACCCCGTCCAGGCCCGCCCCGCCGGCGGCGGCCTGCACCAGCCGGCGATGCCGGTCGACCACCGCGGTCAGATCGGTCGCCCGTTCGGCGGAGATCCGGCGGATCACGAATTCGGTCAGATGCGCGAAGGAGAGCTCCTCGGCCACGGCGAACAGCGGCAGGTGGTGCCGCTCGCACGCGCGCACCAGATCGGCGGGGATGTCGCCGATCTCGGCCTGCCCGGCGGCCAGCGCGGTGGCCCCGCCCCCGACCAACACCCGGACGAAACGATCCGAGTCCGCCGGCTCCGCCCGCCAGCCCATGCCGGTCAGCACCAGGGCGCCGGCGGTCAGGTAGCGACTGGGGTCGTGCAGGTCGGTGGTCATCACGGCGCGCACCGACCGATCCAGTTCCGCCTCGCCGACCAACAACCGGATCCCGGGTATGCCGGCACCGGCTGTGCCATCGCCGACAAGCGCGCGCAATCGCATCGGCGGCCCCCTCTCGATCGGGCCGGTGCGGCCTGGGCCGCACCCGGCGGATCCGTCGTACCGGCTCGACCACCGGACGAACACTTGGAGAAAAGTACGGGAACCACCCCAGCTCGACACGCCTGGGTCATGCCTTTGGTGGGTACTCGCAGTGACCCTCGTCTCGGTGTACTGGTGCGCACCCTCCGAACCGGACAGACCCGAAGCGCAGCGCCCCCGCGACGGGTACAAGGACGGTAGGGCCATCCGCAAGGCAGAAGGAGACACCCGTCATGGAATTCCTGCGGCCCGCGACGTGGGAGGAGGCGCTCGCCGTCAAGGCGCAGCACCCGTCCGCGGTCCCGATCGCCGGTGGCACCGACGTGATGGTCGAACTGAACTTCGACCGTCATCGTCCGGACGCCCTGCTCGATCTCAACCGGATCCACGAGCTGCACACCTGGCGGATCGAGGACGACGACACCGTGCGCCTCGGTGCCTCCGTGCCCTACTCGAAGATCATCGACGCCCTGCACGACCGGCTCCCGGGCCTGTCGCTGGGCGCGCGCACGGTCGGGTCGCCGCAGATCCGCAACCGGGGCTCGGTCGGCGGCAACCTGGGCGGCGCGTCGCCCGCCGGCGACGCGCACCCGCCGCTGCTCGCGTCCGGCGCCACGGTCGAGGCCGCCTCGGTGCGCGGCACCCGGCTGATCCCGATCGACGACTTCTACCTCGGGGTCAAGCGCAACGCACTGGAGCCGGACGAGCTGATCCGGGCGATCCACATCCCCTCGGCGACCGGGCCGCAACAGTTCGCCAAGATCGGCACCCGCAACGCGATGGTGATCGCGGTCTGCTCGTTCGCGGTCGCGCTGCACCCGCGGACCCGGAACGTGCGCACCGGGATCGGCTCCGCCGCGCCCACCCCGCGCCGGGCGAGCGCGGCCGAGGCGTTCATCCGGGCCGAGTTGCACGACACCGGGCTGTGGACCTCCGGCGGGGAGTTGCCCGTGGCCACCGCCGAGCGCTTCGGCGAACTGGTGGCGCAGGCCGCCGCGCCGATCGACGACGTGCGCGGCTCGGCCGCGTATCGGCGGCATGCGCTGGCCGTGCTGGCGCGCCGCACGCTGCTTTGGACCTGGAACGACCACCGCGCCACCGGGAGGGCCGCCGCATGAGGGTCACCTTCACCGTGAACGGCCGCCCGACCGTGGCGGACGACGTGTGGGAGGGCGAGAGTCTGCTCTACGTGCTGCGCGAGCGGGTCGGGCTGCCCGGTTCCAAGAACGCGTGCGAGCAGGGCGAATGCGGCTCCTGCACGGTCTACCTGGACGGCGAGCCGGTCTGTGCGTGCCTGGTCGCCGCCGGCCAGGTGCAGGACCGCGAGGTCGGCACGATCGAGGGCCTGGCCGACGGCGACAGGTTGGACCCGGTCCAGCAGGCGTTCGTGGACGCGGGCGCCGTGCAGTGCGGATTCTGCACGCCGGGCCTGGTGGTCCAGACGCACGACCTGTTGAGCCGGGTGCACCACCCCTCGGACCCGGAGATCCGCGAGGCGCTCTCCGGCAACCTGTGCCGCTGCACCGGCTACGAGAAGATCATGGACGCGGTCCGCCTGGCCGCCGCCCGCAAGGCGGACGCCCGCGAGGCGGCCCCGACCGGCCTGGAGGGCTGAGCCGTGGCCACGTTGACCAAGCCGCAGAACCTCCGGGACGTGGCCGCGCCCGGCCGGGACGGCGTCGGCGCCTCGCCGATGCGTCCGGACGGCATCCTCAAGGTCAAGGGGGACTTCGCCTACGCGTCGGACCTGTGGCACGAGGACATGTTGTGGGGGATGGCGCTGCGCAGCCCGCACGCCCGGGCCCGGATCCGGTCCGTGGACGTGTCCGCGGCACTGGCCCAGCCGGGTGTGTATGCGGTACTCACCCACGAGGACATCCCGGGCAGCAAGTTCTACGGCCTGGAGATCCGGGACCAGCCGGTGCTGGCCATCGACGAGGTGCGCTTCCACGGCGAACCGATCGTGATCGTCGCGGCCGACCATCCGGAGACCGCCCGGCGCGCGATCGCCAAGATCGTGGTCGACTACGACGTGCTGCCCCCGATCGGGCCGGCCGAGGCGCTGGATCCGGAGCGGTACGGCTACGTGCACGCGCCCGCCGACTACAAGGCACACGCGTCCGGCAACATCGTGCACAGCCAGCACATCCACCACGGCGACGGGGATTCGGCCGAGGTGCGGGCGCTCGCGGACGTGATCGTGCGCGGCGAGTACGAGGTCGGCATGCAGGACCAGGCATTCCTGGGCCCGGAGTCCGGTCTCGCGGTGCCCGCCGAGGACGGCGGCATCGACCTGTACATCGCCACCCAGTGGCTGCACGTGGACCAGCGGCAGATGTGCCCGGTGCTGGGGCTGCCGCCGGAGAAGGTGCGACTCACCCTGGCCGGCGTCGGCGGTGCGTTCGGCGGGCGTGAGGACATCTCGATGCAGGTGCACGCGTGCCTGCTCGCGCAGCACACCGGCAAGCCGGTCAAGATCGTCTACAACCGCGAGGAGTCGTTCTTCGGCCACGTGCACCGCCATCCCGCGACGATGGTGTTCGAGCACGGGGCCACCCGGGACGGCAGGCTGGTCTTCGTCAAGGCCGAGATCGTGCTGGACGGCGGTGCCTACGCGTCCGCGTCGCCCGCGGTGGTCGGCAACGCGGCCTCGCTGGGCATCGGCCCGTACGTGATTCCGCACGCGGTGGTCGACTCGACGGCGGTGTACACCAACAACCCGCCGTGCGGCGCGATGCGCGGCTTCGGCGCGGTGCAGATGTGCTTCGGCTACGAGAGCCAGATGGACCGGCTGGCCGCCGAACTGGGCCTGGATCCGGTCGAGTTGCGTCGGATGAACGCGATGGAGCAGGGTTCGGCGCTGCCCACGGGGCAGATCGTGGACGCCCCGGCGCCGGTGGCCGAACTGCTCCGGCGGGTCAAGGAGATGCCGCTGCCGGAGGCGGACAGCCGGCGTACGGCGAACGGGCCGGACCTGCGCGAGTTGCCGGGCGGGCTGTCCAACTCCACGCACGGCGAGGGCGTCGTGCGCGGAATCGGCTACGCGGTGGGCATCAAGAACGTCGGCTTCTCCGAGGGCTTCGACGACTATTCGACGGCCCGGGTCCGGCTGGAGGTGATGGGCGGCGCGCCGGTCGCGCTGGTGCACACCGCGATGGCCGAGGTCGGCCAGGGCGGGGTCACCGTGCAGGCGCAGATCGTACGCACCGAGTTGGGTGTGGACCAGGTGACCATGGCGCCGGCGGACACCCGGGTGGGCTCGGCCGGTTCGACGTCCGCGTCCCGGCAGACGTACATGACCGGCGGCGCGGTGAAGCAGACGGCCGAGGCGGTGCGTACGGTGCTGCTCGCCCGGGGCCGGGACCGGTACGGCTGGGCCCCCGCGTTCGCGGCGAGCCTGCGCCTGTCCGGCGGCAAGGTGCTCACCGCCGCGGGCGAGGTGGTCGCCGACCTGGTGGACCTGCTCGGCGACGAACCGGTGGACGAGACCACCGAGTTCCGCCACCGCCCGACCGAGGCGTTCGACAGGGTCACCGGGCAGGGCTTCGGGCACGTCCAGTACACGTTCTGCGCGCACCGCGCGGTCGTGGACGTGGACGTGGAACTGGGCCTGGTCAAGGTGGTCGAGCTGGCCGCCGCGCAGGACGTGGGCAAGGCGATCAACCCACTCGCCGTGGTCGGCCAGATCCACGGCGGCAGCACCCAGGGGTTGGGCCTGGCGGTGATGGAGGAGATCGTCGTCAAGGACGGCAAGGTCCGGAACCCGTCCTTCACGGACTACCTGATCCCCACCATCCTCGACACCCCGCCGATGCCGGTGCACATGCTCGAACTGGCCGACCCGCACGCACCGTACGGACTGCGCGGAGCCGGCGAGGCCCCCACGCTCTCCTCCACCCCGGCCATCGTCGCGGCAATCCGCGCGGCAACCGGCCTGCCCCTGAACCGAGTACCGATCCGACCGGAACATCTCACCGGAACCTGAGTCCCGCATCGGCGGCACCCCGCGTGGCCAAGCTCCTCGGCCACCACACGAGCGCGTGCGATACACAAGGGCCGCACGCAACCCGACGCCGCGTCCCGAAGGCGGACGAGGTGGTGGTCGACTGGCGACACCAACGCCCATGCCGCACGAGAACCAAATAGCCCGGCCGGCGCATGAGGCCACAAACCGGCCGCCCACGAGTGCAGCGAGGCCCCCCAGCGGGAGCCTCGCTGCTGGTCACAGGTGGGTTCAGTCGCGCTTCATGGAGCCCTTGATCTTGTTGATCGCCTCGTTGGCCTTGTCCTTGGCACCCGCGATGGTGTCCTTGGCCTTGGCCGCGCCCTGATCCTGCTGACCCTCGTCGCGCAGATCCTCGTTGCCGGTCGCCTCGCCGAGCTTCTCCTTGGCCCGGCCGCTGACGTCCTGGGCCTTGTTGCGGATGTTGTCGTCGGTGCCCATGTCTCGGGTCTCCTGTCGCGGTTGACCGTGCGCGTCCGTTGATCGCGCAACGTCCAGCCCGACCTATTACCGCAAACGACCCATTCGACACACTTTCGTGACGTTCGTGACTCTTGTCACCTGGCTCGGGAGATCTCCACGTTCTCCAGCACACCCAGCGCATCCGGCACCAGGACCGCCGCCGAGTAGTACGCCGTGACCAGGTAGGAGATCAGCGCCTGCTCGTTGATACCCATGAAACGCACCGACAGACCGGGCTGGTACTCGTCCGGCAGACCGGTCTGGTGCAGGCCCACCACACCCTGGTCGTCCTCACCCGTACGCAGTACCAGGATCGAACTGGTGCGCGCCTCGGAGATCGGGATCTTGTTGCACGGGAAGATCGGCACTCCGCGCCAGGCCGGGATCTGATTGCCGCCCACGTCGACCGTGGTCGGGTACAGGCCGAGCCGGCTGCACTCGCGGCCGAACGCGGCGATCGTGCGCGGGTGGGCCAGGAACAGCCGGGAGCCGCGCCGGCGACTGAGCAGTTCGTCCATGTCGTCCGGCGTCGGCGGGCCGGCCTGGGCCTGGATGCGCTGCTCGTAGTCCGCGTTGTGCAGCAGACCGAAATCGGGGTTGTTGATCAGCTCGTGTTCCTGCCGCTCGCGCAACGCCTCGATGGTCAGTCGCAGCTGCTGCTCGATCTGATCCATCGGCTGGTTGTACAGATCGGCCACCCGGGTGTGCACCCGCAACACGGTCTGCGCCGCGCTCAACTCGTACTCGCGCGGGTTGAGTTCGTAGTCCACGAAGCTGCCCGGCAGCACCGCCTCGCCGTGGTGCCCGGCGGACATCGGGATCGCCGCCTCACCCTTCGCGTTCTGCGGGCGGCTACTGGCCTCGGCGTACTCCGCGAGGTGCTCGCGCAGGCTGTCGGCATGCAGCCCGTCGAAGGCGTCCCTGGGCAGCTCCAGCACGATCACCGAAGTGGCCGCCGTGGCCGTGTAGTCCCACGACGATTCCCGGTCGACGAGCATCTTCTCGCCGAAGTGGTCGCCGTCGCCGTGCAATCCGAGCGAGGTGCGATCGCCGTAGGGACCCACCCCGGACTTGGCGATCTTGCCGTGCACGACCAGGAACACCCGGTCGTTCGGCTCACCCATCGTCGCCAGCGACTCCCCCGCCGCGTACTCCCGCCGCACGAAGCGGTCCGCCAACGCACGCAGAACCTCGTCGTTCTCGAACCCGCGCAGTGGCGCCAGCTCGCACAACTCCGACGGGATCACCCGGACTTCGGACCCGGTCTGGACGAACTGCACGCGTCCGTCGCCCACCCGGTAGCTCAACCGCCGGTTGACCCGATATGTACCACCCGACACCTGGACCCACGGCAACATCTTCAGCAGCCACCGCGACGTGATGTCCTGCATCTGCGGGACGGTCTTGGTGGTCGTCGCGAGATTTCGCGCCGCCTCCGTCGCAAGACTCGAACGAGTCAGCGTGTCCTGGGCTTCACTTCCCGCGCCGGCCCCAGCATCGATCGACAACGATTCCGCCTCCCCTGGATGCACCGGCCGCTCCCCTGGCTGAACCGGTGTGCGCGGTCAATCGTTGCCGCTGCGGAGGCAGCCGGCCATTACCCGAACGGGTGAGACTGGAGAGGCGTGGAAGTGGCTATGTAACTACGGTTGCCCGTGGAGTTCGCACCCACGCACCCACTCGGCCGCCCGCCGAACGGCCGAGCGCGCGCCCCGGCGTCCGAGGACGTCGAAGCGTGCGCCGACCCGCCCCGCTCGGGCCTCGGGAAGTCCCGCTCCGCGGGCCGCGGCCCGCGGGCTCAGGCGTCCCGGATCGCCGAGACCGCCTTGGTCACCCGGTCCCCGTACTCCGCTTCCACCGCGTGGAATCACCGGAGCACCGCTCCACGATGTCGTCCCAGGAGGCCGACGTACCGGCCCCGCGTACCTGCGTACCTGCGTCCGTGGTCGATATCGGCTCTCCACACCGGCGTTGACTCCCCATCAGCCATCCCGAGCGGTTTCGTCGCCGGGCGGATCCGGGGTGTCGAAACGGTTGCGAAGGGCCGTCAGGGCGGCCTCGGTCAGCCGGCCCGGCAGCCGTAGTCGGGCCACCCCGCCGTCCGGGAAGACCTCGATGCGCACGTGCGTGACGGGCCGCCCACCGGCGAGTCGGAAGCGGTGCCGGGTGTCCGGCTGGACCCGGGTGCGCGGCAACAGTTCGAACCACACGTCCGGGTCGACACCCGCGTCGCAGCCGACGAGCGCAACCCAACCCGGCGCGTTGCCCAGGTAGTTGTCGATGTCGATCTCGGCGGCCAGGACCTCGGCCTGCCCGGCCAGGCGCACCCGCACCCAGTCGTGCCCGTCGTCGCGCCGGCGCCGGGTCTCCCAGCCCTCGCCCATCACCCGCGAGCGGCCCGGCGCGTTGAGGTTGTGCGGCGAGGAGAAGTATAGGTCGCTGGCCGCCTCGGCCACCGCGCCGTACTCCTGCGCGGCCAGGTCCACGGTGAGCCCGTCCAGCCAGGTCGGGTCCGGTACCGCCTCGCCGTACACACGCAGCCTGGCCACCCCGCCGTCGGGGAAGATGTTCAGCCGCACGTGGGTGAACCGCTGCTCGGCGGTGACCGCGAACGGGTGTGCCGTATCGCCTTCAAGGTCGGTGCGCGCGACGATCGTGGTCCACTGCACGGCGGGGTCGAGCAGTTCCGCCACCGAGGGGGTGCCGGGCACGGCCGCGGCCTCCACCGACGCGCTCGGCGGGTAGTTGCCGGTGAAGAACGCGGTGTCCACCACGATCCCGCGCAGCACGCCCGGCACGCCGAGCCGGACGATCGCCCAGTCGTGCGCATCGGCCTCGGGATGCGGATGCTCGGCCGAGGGGCCGCGTCGGCGACGGGTCTCCCAGCCGTCCATGATCTGGCCCTTGGGCCCGAACGTATGCGGGCTGAAGACCGGCGGTTCGGCTCTGAGCAGGTTCTCCTTCTCGGCGAACCACTCGTCGTTGGCGACCGGCACGCCCGCCCCGAGGGCGCGTGCGGCCAGGTTGACGTATTCGGTGAAATCGCTGCTCAAGGTCGATCTCCTTGTCCTGGGCGGGAGTTGACGAGACGCGGCGATGACCCGAGACAGTGCGGGGGCAGGCCGTGGCGGCCGCATCGCCGGCGCATCCCCGCGGTGATCACGAGGCGGTCTCCGTCCGATCCAGGAGCCGTCCGCGCGGGCTGCCGTGCACGTCCACGGGCGTGCCCGCGAGCCACGTGGTGCGCACCGCGCCGGTGAGCGCGCGGCCCGCGTACGGGGTGATCGGGTTGCGGTGGTGCAGTCCGGCCGGGTCCACGGTGAACACCGCGTCCGAGTCGAACGCGACCAGGTCGGCGTCGTAGCCGGGTGCGATCGCGCCCTTGCGGGCCAGGCCCACCAGCCGGGCCGGGCCGGCGGACATCAGCGCGACCACGTCGGCCAGTGCGAGGCCGCGGGCGCGGGCCTCGGTCCACACCGTGGGCAGGCCCAGTTGCAGCGACGCGATGCCGCCCCAGGCCGCGGCGAAGTCGCCGACGTCCAGCCGTTTGAGGTCGGTGGTGCACGGCGAATGGTCGGAGACCACGGCTGCGAACGAACCGGCCGCGATCCCGCGCCACAGCCGGTCGCGGTTGTCCCGGGAACGAATCGGCGGGCAACACTTGAACGCGGTGTCGCCCGCCGGGACGCCCTCGGCGACCAGGGTCAGGTAGTGCGGGCAGGTCTCGGCGGTGACCGCGATCCCCGCCGCGCGGGCGGCGTCCAGGAGCGGCAGCACGTCCGCCGAGGACACGTGCAGGACGTGTACGCGGGCACCGGTGCGCTCGGCCGTGGCGAGCAACTGCTCCACCGCGACGGTCTCGGCCGCGTCCGGACGCGAGGCCAGGAAGTCGGCGTACGCCCGGCCGGGCACCTGCGGCGCGGCGTCCAGCACCTGCGGCGCCTCGGCGTGGATGATCGCCAGCGCGCCGAGCCGGGCCTGTTCGGTCAGCGCCAAGTCCAGTTCGGCCGCGTCCACGTGCGGGAACTCCTCGACGCCGGACGGCGCGAGGAAGCTCTTGAAGCCGTACACGCCGGCCCGATGCAGGGGCTCCAATTGGTCGGTGTTGCCCGGGATCGCGCCACCCCAGAAGCCCACATCCACGTAGACCCGGCCGCGTGCCACCTCCTGCTTGACCCGCAGCGCATCGAGCGTGACGGTGGCCGGGATCGAGTTCAGCGGCATGTCGATCAGCGTGGTGACGCCGCCGGCCGCCGCGGCCCGGGTCGCGCTGGTGAACCCCTCCCACGCGGTGCGGCCCGGTTCGTTGATGTGTACGTGGGTATCCACCAGGCCCGGCAGCAGCGCGAGTTCGCCCAGATCCTCGACCGGTGTGCCGGCAGCGGTGCGGTACGGCAGCACGTCCACGATCCGGTCGCCGGCCACGACCACGTCGGCCGGCCGTTCGCCGGCCGGGGTGGACACCCGGCGCGAGCGCAGTACGAGAGTGGGGGTGTGGGTCACGACGCGTCCTCCGAGTCCACCCGGTGCACCTGCTCGGCCCGCTCGCTCGGCAGGTCCCGGACCGGTAATTCGCCTGCTTCCGCCACGAGTTCGCTGACGCGGACCACGCTGTCCGCGCCGAGGCCGACCAGCGCGGCCCAGTGCGCGAACGCGGCGTCCGGTACGCGCACGTCCTGCGGCCGGGCGGCCTTCTGCGGCCCGTACACCGCCGCGGGCCCCTTCGGGCCCAGCAGCGGACTGTCCACGGCCGGGGTGATCACCACCTCGACGCCGGCCGGTTCGGCCGCCGGGTCGCCCCGCTCGATCCGGTCCAGCCGTACCGGCGCGGCCCCGCCGGGAGGCGACTCCGCACCCGCCGCGTCCACGGTGCCCTCGCCGCCGTCGGCGCTCGGCAACATCGGTACGTCCGCGTCCGGAGGGACCCGTCGGATCCCGGCGGCAAGCCCGGCGGCGGCCTGCACCGCGGTCAAGCTCCCCTTACCGGTCGAGGTCCTCTTGAACCTGCCGGGGGCCGGGACGACGACCGGTCCCATACGCTGCTCCTTCGGGTGGGCTGTGCAGGCCGTTCGGGTGGGCCGTCCGGGGACACTGTCCAGGCCCTCGGGAAGGCCCGTCCAGGGCTCAGTCAACTACGTGGCTGCCGCCCTCGGGGGGATCGACAGGGCCGGCGACCGCCCGGCGACGCGGCCGCGCCACCGCGAAACGGGGCCGACGTCGGCAGGCGGGATCGATCGGGGGCGGCTTCGGCCACGGAACCCGCCGGCCGCCCATGATGCCCAGGCCGACGAACACGATCCCCCCTACGCTGGGCCGTCGCCGGCAGGGGTCCGATTTCCGGCCCGTCGATCCATCCCCGCGGTCGCGAGGCCGACCGCCGCGCGGATCCTGGCGGGGAACGCTCGGGCGCTAGGGTTCGGGCGTGCGATTGCGGATGGAGTTCTCGACCGAACCGTTCGACCTGGACGGGGTGCCGGCCCACGCCCTGGAGGCCCGACGGGTCATCGAGGAAGCGGGCCTCGACTTGGAGGTCGGCCCGTTCGGCTCGACCGCCGAGGGCGAGGCGGACGTCGTGCTCGCGGCCCTCGACAACGTGTTCCGAGGCGCACTCGGCGTCGGCGCGACCCGGATCCCGGTCCAGGTCACCGCCGTGCCGGAAACCCCGGAAGGCCACGCATGAGCCCCGCCGAACATCCGCTGTCCGCCGCCATCAAACCCCTGGTGGCCGCGCTCGGCGCCGAACTCGTCACCCCGGACGATGCCGGCCCCGAGGACGTCGTCCTGGACTGGGAGGGCGAGCCGGTCGTCGCCGTCCGCCTCCCGGACCTGGTCTCCGCCCTCGACCGCCTCCTCGGCGACGCCGAACGCCGGCACGGCCCCCTGGCCGCCCTCGACCGCGAGGCCAAACAACGCGTGGTCCGCACCCTCGAACAACGCGGCGCCTTCACCATCCGCCACGGCGTCGAAACCGTGGCCGCGGCCCTCGGCGTAAGCCGCTTCACGGTCTACAACTACCTCAACCGAGAAACCCGAGACTGATGCCCCATCACCGCGGGGCGTTCGGCTCCGGAGGGTTTGCCCGACGAGTGAGGAGGTTCTCGGGATGTCGTCAGCGGCAGGACTCGACAGGCTCAACCACGCGTCCGACGACGAGGTGATCCGGCTGCTCGGTGAGGTGTGCGCGAGTGGTGCGTGGATCGGTGCGGTGTTCGCGGCTCGGCCCTACGGCGACCCGGACGAGCTGTACGCGAGTTCCGACGAGGCGGTCGCGGCGCTCACCGTCGAGGACCTTCGGGAGGCGGTCGAGGGCCACGCCGTGATCGGCCGCCCGCGTCCCGACGATCCGCAGTCCGCGCGCGAACAGTCGGGGGTCCACCGGGCGGGTGACGCGGTGTTGGCCGACCTGCGGGCCGGGAACATCGCGTACCAGAACCGGTTCGGCCGGGTCTTCCTGATCTGCGCGAGTGGTCGCAGCGCCGCGGAGATGCTCGCCGAACTGCGGCACCGACTCGACAACGACCCGGCGTCCGAGTGGGAGGTCACCCGCGAGGAGCTGCGGAAGATCAACCGCCTGCGCCTGGAAGGGCTGATCTCCGCATGATCTCCACGCACATCCTGGACACCAGCGAGGGCAGACCGGCAACCGACGTGCCGGTCGAGTTGTCCCGGCGCACCGCCGACGGAACATGGATCGTGCTCGGCACGTCCGCCACGAACGCGGACGGCCGCTGTCCTGACCTGCCGCCGTTGGGGGTCGGGCCGGACGCCGGGCCGGTCGACGTCCGGCTGGTCTTCGACGTCGCCGCGTACCGCCGCGCCCGCGGCGAGACGCCGTTCTTCCCGGAGGTCCGGGTGGTCTTCACCGCCGACCCCGAAACGCACTACCACGTACCGCTCTTGCTCAACCCCTATGGATACTCCGTCTATCGAGGGAGCTGACCGGCCGCCGATCGACGCTACGGTTCGATCGAGGGCACGGTGCACCGCGAGGGTGTCGCCCCACGGGTCCCAGGTGGACTGAACACCGGCCGCTCGGGCATCCACCCCGGAGGCTTCTCCATCCGCCGTCCCGCCTCCGGGTTCGCGCGCCCGCCCGCAGGACCGAACGGCGTTACGTTCGCACATCGGACCACTGCCGCAAAGGAACCGCCCATGTCTGCAGGGAACTCCGAGGCAAACTCCGTAGGCGACGCCGGGGCGAACTCCGTAGGGAACTCCGCGGCGAGTTCCGTGGGCGACTCCGAAGCGCACTCCGCGGACGGCTCCCCCGCGACCTCCCCGGGGGCCACCACCGTCGGCCCCGCCGCCCCCCGGCGCGTCGTCGTCGAGAACTGCGCGATCGCAACCGTGGACGCGCGGGACACCGAGTACGCCTTCGGCCACATCGTGGTCGCGGGCAACCGCATCGAGTCGGTCGGTGCCGGGGCCGCCCCCGCCGGCCTGGAAAACGTCGTGCGCCGGATCGACGGGACGGGCCACCTGGTCACACCGGGCCTGGTCAACACGCACCACCACTTCTACCAGTGGATCACCCGCGGCCTCGCCCAGGAGTGCACCCTCTTCGACTGGCTCGCGACGCTGTACCCCACCTGGGCGAAGATCGACGACGAGATGTGTTACGCCGCCGCGCAGGGCTCGGCCGCCGCGCTGCTGCGCTCGGGTTGCACCACCTCCACGGACCACGCGTACGTCTTCCCCAAGGACGGCGGCGACATCCTGGCGGCGGAGATCCGCGCGCTGGCCGAACTGGGCATGCGTTTCCAGCCCACCCGCGGCTCGATGGACCTGGGCCGATCGCAGGGCGGGCTGCCGCCGGACGCGTGCGTCGAGGACACCGACGCGGCACTCGCCGCGACCGCCGAGGCGATCGACACGTGGCACGACGCGTCCTTCGACTCGATGGTGCGAATCACCGCCGCACCCTGCTCCCCGTTCACCGTCACTCCGCAACTGCTGCGCGGAACAGCCGAGTTGGCCCGCGCGAAGGGCGTGCGACTGCACACCCACGGCTCGGAGACGGTGGAGGAGGAGGCCTTTTGCCGGGAGAAGTTCGGCATGGGCCCCACCGACTACCTGGAGAGCGTGGGTTGGCTGGGCGAGGACGTGTGGATGGCGCACTGCGTACACATGAACGACTCGGACATCACCAAGTTCGCCGCCACCGGCACCGGTGTGGCGCACTGCCCGTCCTCCAACGCCCGGCTGGCCGCGGGCATCGCGCGCGTGCCGGAGATGGTGGCCGCCGGCATACCGGTCGGCCTGGGCGTGGACGGCGCCGCCTCCAACGAGTCGGGCGAGCTGGGTACGGAACTGCGCAACGCGCTGCTGATCGCCCGACTGCGCGGCGGCCCGGCGGCGATGACGGCCCGTCAGTCGTTGCGGCTGGGCACGATGGGCGGTGCGAAGGTGCTCGGTCGCGAGCACGAGATCGGCTCGCTGGAGCCCGGCAAGCTCGCCGACCTGGCGATGTGGCGGGTGGACGGCGTCCTGCACTCGGGCATCATCGACCCGGTCGCCGCCCTGGTCCTGGGCGCGGCGGCACCGCTGACCCTGTTGCTGGTGAACGGTCGCGAGGTGGTCGAACAGGGCCGACTCTCCCGGATCGACGAGGAGGAAATCGCCCGCAACGTGGCCCACGCGGCGGCCCGCCTGCGCGCCGAGTGAGCCGCAGGCGCAGCTCGACGTTCGCCGACCCTCTTGCGCAGGGTCGCCGTCAGTCGTTCGCCGTCGCGGCCCTGGCGACCAGTACCAGCGGTACGGTCGCGCACTGCGTGGCGGAGGCCACCGTCATGGTGCGCACGCCGGTCCGCGCGGCGATGTCGACCAGGCGCGCGGCGTCGCACAGATACGGTCGGGCGTGCGGTACGTCCCGGGCGCAGGTGGCCGCGTCGACGAACGCGGGCAGCCACGGCAGCCCGTCCTGCCCCTGGATGAAGACCACCGACTCGGTGTCGTCGATCGGCACGACCACGCCGCCGGCCACGATCTCCGCGAGCAGATCGGCGGGGTCGGTCTCGGTCTCGTCGGCGCGGTCGAGGATGGCGGCCAGGGCCGGGTTTGCGGCAGTCATGCCATGATCATATGGGCCCCGATTGTCGGGATTCGGCGCCGCCGACCGAAACCGCGCCCGGCGTGGAGGCGAGGGTCTGACCACCCCGGGACGGCCCACCCGGGTCGGCCCGCGTACTACCCGCCCCCGCCCCCGACCCCGACCCGTACCGGGCCCAGGCCCGGCCCGGCCCGGCGGACCGAACCGCCCCTAAGCCTCGCGCCCCAGCGTCCGCAGGTAAGCGCGCCAGCCACCGAACTCGGTGATCTCCCGGTGCCGGCCCGACTGCCATTCGCCGCGCCGCAGGATCATCGAGAAGCAGGCCGAGCCGTCCTCCAGTTTGATGATCCCGAACTCCAACTCGGCCGGCTCGGTGGGCAGCAGGCTGTCGCGCAGCACCTCGTCCGGAACCTCGTACACCTCACCCTCGATCTGCGCCTCGCTCGCCGGATCGGGCAACAGGCCCGGGCAGCGGTCGCCGATGGAGAAGAAGCGATAGCCGGGCGCGGTACGGGTCTTGGCGACCAGCGGCGCACCCTCCAGATGGTGGTGGAAGGGACCACCCTCCATCGCCTGGCCGTTGAGGAACATCCGTGCCATGTGCTGCCTCCTGTTCGATGCGCTCGCGCGCGAGGTGTCGGCGGGTTTCCACGCATACGCACGCTCGGCGCGAACACGACCGCCGCCCCCGGGTGGGGGCGGGAGGCCACGTCACCCGCGGCCGAAGCGCCGTGCGCAGGTGCGGAACGACCGGGCCCGCCCGACTGCACCCGCCGCACGACCGCCGGTGCGGGTCCGGCTGTTCCGCGTCTCCGGGGGCTGCGAACGGCTCGATTCAGTCGAGGAGTTCGCATCCCGGCAGGGTGAGGAAGTCGACGAACTCATCGGCCAGAGCGACCTTGAGGAACAGGTCGCGCGCGTCCGTCCAGCGGCCCGCCTCGAACCGGTCGTCGCCGATCTCCCCCCGCAGTGCGCCCAGTTCCTCGACGACCAGGCGCCGGACCAGGTCCGCGGTCACCTTCTCGCCGGTGTCCGAGAGCACCACGCCGTTGTTGATCCACTGCCATACCTGGGATCGGGAGATCTCCGCGGTCGCCACGTCCTCCATCAGGCCGAAGACGCCGACCGCGCCGTATCCGCGCAACCACGCCTCCAGGTAGCGCAGCCCGACCCCGACCGCCGCGTGCAGTCCGGCGCCGGTCGGCGACCCGTCCGCGGACGCCACGTCCAACAGCTGATCCGCCGTCACCTCGACGTCGTCCCGGGTGCGTTCGATCTGGTTCGGCCGATCGCCGAGCACCGCGTCGAACGCCTCGCGACAGACCGGCACCAGGTCCGGGTGGGCCACCCACGAGCCGTCGAAGCCGTCGCCGGCCTCACGCTCCTTGTCCTCGCGCACCTTGGTCAGCGCCGCGGCGTTGGCCGCCGCATCGCGCCGGGAGGGGATCACCGCCGCCATCCCGCCGATCGCATGCGCGCCGCGCCGATGGCAGGTGCGCACGAGCAGTTCGGTGTACGCACGCATGAACGGCGCGGTCATGGTCACCGCGTTGCGGTCCGGCAGCACGAACGCTTCGCCCGCGTCCCGGAAGTTCTTCACGATGCTGAACAGGTAGTCCCAGCGGCCCGCGTTCAGACCCGACGCGTGCTCGCGCAGTTCGTACAGGATCTCGTCCATCTCGAACGCGGCCGTGACCGTCTCGATCAGCACGGTGGCCCGGATCGTGCCGCGCGGGATGTCCAGCAGCTCCTGCGCGTGCCGGAACACGTCGTTCCACAACCGGGCTTCGAGGTGGCTCTCGATCTTCGGCAGGTAGAAGTACGGGCCCAGGCCCCGGTCGAGCAGCCGGGCCGCGTTGTGGAAGAAGTACAGGCCGAAGTCGACCAGCGCACCGGCGGCCGGCGCCCCGTCCACCAGGACGTGCCGTTCGTCCAGGTGCCAGCCGCGCGGGCGCATCACCACGGTGGCCAGTTCGTCGTCCGGGCGCAGCCGGTAGGTCTTGCCCTCGGCGGTGGAGAAGTCGATCCGCCGCTCGTAGGCGTCGATCAGGTTGAGCTGATGCGCGACCACGTTGTGCCAGGTGGGCGCGGAAGCGTCCTCGAAGTCGGCGAGCCAGATCCGGGCGCCCGAGTTGAGCGCGTTGATCGTCATCTTGCGATCCGCCGGACCGGTGATCTCCACCCGCCGGTCGCGCAGCGCGGGCGGCGCCTCGGCGACGCGCCAGTCGGCGGCGCGCACCTCGGCGGTCTCGGGCAGGAAGTCGAGCCGGCCGGTGCGGGCGATCTCCTCGCGTCGGGCCCGGCGCAGGTCGAGCAATGCGTCGCGACGGCCGCCGAACCTGCGCTGCAGGCTCGCCACGAAATCCAGCGCCTCGGTGGTGAGCACCTCGTCCGCGCGCGGCACGGAGCCGCCGGTCGCCGTGCCGTGCTTGACCACGATGGTCGGTGCACTCATGGGTGGCTCTCCTTCGCCGTCGACGTTCTTTTGTAGAGTGGACATTAGTTTCCGCAAAACGGAAGTTCAACAATGTGTTGAAATATTCTCGACCGACGGAGGTTCGTGCCGTGGCCGCACGCGACTCGGGTAGCAACGGCACGAGCGGTGGCGTCCAGTCCCTGGAACGCGCGTTCGACCTCCTCGAACTGCTCGCCGACGCCGGCGGGGTGCTGACGCTCAGCGAACTCGCCGCGCGTTCAGGATTGCCCATGCCCACCATCCACCGCCTGGTACGCACGCTCGTGTCGCTGGGTTATCTGCGCCAGGACGCCTCCCGCCGGTACACCCTCGGCCCGCGGCTGATCCGGCTGGGCGAGACCGCAGGTCGGCTGCTCGGCAGCTGGGCCCGGCCGTACCTGGCCGAACTGATGGAGACCACCGGCGAGACCGCCAATCTCGCGGTGCTGGAGGCGGACGAGGTGGTCTACGTCGGCCAGGTGCCCAGCCGGCACTCGATGCGGATGTTCACCGAGGTCGGCCGTCGGGTGCAGCCGCACTGCACCGCGGTGGGCAAGGTCCTGCTCGCCCAGTTGCCCGAGCCGGACGCCGCCCGCGTGCTCGGCGGCCGACCACTGACCTCGCACACCGAGCACACGGTCACCGATCCGGCCGAACTGCTCGCCCAGTTCCCGCGGATCAGGGCACAGGGCTATGCCATCGACGACCAGGAGCAGGAGCTCGGGGTGCGCTGCGTCGCGGTCGTGGTCCCGGGAGCACCCACCGCGACCGCGCTGTCCGTGTCCGGCCCCGAGGGCCGGATCCGGGCGATGGAAGAACAGTGGATGACCACCAGAATGCAGGAGATCGCCGCCCGCCTGGGCGCACACCTGGGCGGCACCGAACCGGCCCCGCAACCGACGCCCACGAACTGACCCCGTGCCCGCCCCGTCGCCGCGTTCGGACGAAACCCCCACGCCAGGACGCGTGTTCGGACGAGCCCACGACACTGGGCCGCGCGTTGGGGCGAAACCACCACACCTGGCCGCGTGTTCGGACGAGCCCACAGCACTCGACCGCCCGTTCGGGCGAAACCACCACACCAGGCCGCGCCTTCGAGCGAACCCACCACACCGCCCAACGCGCCCGCCCCGCCCCCCTCGCGGCCACCTCGACGGCGCCCGCGGCCGGGTCAACCGCGAGCGTCGGGCGGCGACTCGGGCTCCCCGGCCGGATCCAGCCCCAGCACCGCACCGGCCACCGCGGCAAGCGTCGCGGCCACGCCGGCGGTGTCCCGTAGATGTCGGGTGCGCGCCACGTCGTTGATCGCGGTCAGCGCGGCGTGCACCCGGATCCGGGCCGGCGCCGTACCGTACTCCGGGCGCACCGCGCACAGCAGGTGCGCCCACTCCATGAGGTAGTCCGACTGCGCCTGCCGGGCCCGGTGCCGAGCCGACATCGGCAGGTGCGACACCTCGGTGAGCAGCAGCGAGACCAGGTCGCTGTGCTCGGCCGCGAACCGGATGTACGCCTCCAGCAGGGCGCGCAGCGCGGCCTCGGGATCCGCGGCGCCCGCGAGCGCCCCCGTCATGTCCATCGTCAACCACTCGATGCCCCGGGTCACCGCGGCCGAGAGCAGGTCACCCTTGCTTTCGAAGTGGTTGTACACGCTCGGGCCCGCGATCCCGGCCGCCGCGCCGATGTCCTCGATGGCCACACCGGCATACCCCTGCTCGGCGAACATCCGTACGGCCGCGGTCAACAGCGCCTCGCGTCGGGAGCGCAGCGCGATCCCGGCCGGCCGCGCGCGGGCGTTCGGCACCAGTTCGGCGGGCGGCGCCGCGACCGCCGCCCGGCCCAGTTCCACGAGCAGCCGCACGTACTCCGGACGGGGGAGTTCGATCCGATGGAAGGACGGGCTGAGCAGCACCCCCAGCCCGCACCACGCGAGCAACTCGGCCTGTTCCGGCGACAACCGCGGGCGGGCGTCCCGAATCAGTCCGGCGACCACGGCGGTCACCGCGCGGATCTCGCTCCGGACCTCGGCCCGCTCCGCCGCCGGTAACAACCGGCCCTCGCGCTGCCACAACACACCGACCTCGCGATGGTCGAGGGTGACCGCAACCACCGTGCGCAACACGGTGTCCGGGTCCTCGACCGCGCTGCGGGCCAGCGCCTCGCGCACCGGTGCGACCCCGTCGAGCACGACCTGCATGAGCAGGTGCTGCTTGCTCCGGAAGTGCCGGTACAGCGCGGAGGGCCCCATGCCCACCGCCTCGGCGATGTCGCTCATGCCCACGTCTGCGTACCCGCGGCGGTGAAACAGCTCGGCCGCCGCCGCCAGGATCAGCGCGCGCCGATTGCGCGGTCGGGTCCCCCGGGCGGGCGGCACGTGTCCACCGACCTTGCGCACCGCAGCCGCCATCGCGTACTTCCTTCCGGGATCCGCCCCGACGCCATTGTTTCAGCCGACCGCGCGGCCCACTGCCCTCGCGCGCATCGGGCCGGCACGAACCCGGTGTGAGTCCCGCGCGTCGGCCGGCGACGCCGCGGACGCACCCGGCGGGCCGGCGGGCGCTCGGTTACTACCCTGGGTGGCATGACGACCTCACTGATCACCGGTGCCACCTCGGGCCTCGGCGCCGCGTTCGCCCGACGGCTCGCCCACGAGGGGCACGCCCTCGTCCTGGTCGCGCGCGACCGGGAACGGTTGGCCGAATCCGCCCGCGACCTGCGCGAGGAGCACGGCGTGTCGGTGGAGGTGCTGGCCGCGGACCTGTCCCTGGACGAGGGAATCGCGGCCGTCGAGGCCCGACTCGCCGATCGCGCCGCGCCGGTGGACGTGTTGGTCAACAACGCGGGCTTCGGCAACCGGGGTTCCTTCCTGGACGCGTCCACGGCCGACGAGGTGCGCATGCTCAAGGTGCACTGCGAGGCGGTGCTGCGGCTGACCGGTGCGGCGAGTGCGGCGATGCGCGAGCGCGGCCGTGGTTGGGTGATCAACGTGGCGTCCGTCGCGGCCTTCCTGCCGCGCGGCACCTACGGCGCGAGCAAGGCGTGGGTGGTCTCCTTCACCGAGGGTGCGGCCCGCGAACTCAACGGCAGCGGCGTGCGGTTGATGGCGCTGTGTCCGGGATTCGTACGCACCGAGTTCCACCTGCGAGCCGGGATGGGCACGTCCAACATCCCCAACTGGATGTGGTTGGACGCCGATCGGGTGGTCGCCGTCGCGATCCGCGACCTGGCGGTGGGCCGCACGGTCAGCGTGCCGGACCTGCGCTACAAGGCGGTGGTCGGGCTGGCCAAGCTCGCCCCGCGCGGCCTGTTCGGCAGCGTGTCCACCAGGACCGGCCGGGTGTACGGACCGACCCGCCCGTAGTCCCCGGCCCGACACGCCACAGGCCCCGCCGACACGAAGTCGACGGGGCCTGCGGGCGCGTACCGGGCGGGGCGGTGGGATCGTCACGCCCCTCCCCCGGGCATCCGCGAGGTTCGGGGCCGGCGGCCCGGGTCGGTCACCCGGGCCGCCGTCCGGGAAGCCGGGCCGTCAGCGGCGCGGACGGCCCTTGGGCCGCTCGCTCTTGCCGCGGCGGGCGGCCTTGGGGGATTCGAGGGTGTCCGTCGTCTCCGCTGCCGGTGCCGGTGCGGAGTCTGCACGCTCGGCTTCGACGAACAGCGAGTTCTTGTTCTGCAGGTGGGGTTTCGACTTCTGCTTGGCCATGGCCGTTTCCTCCTACGAAGAACCGATGGTCGGTCGTCCACCACTCTCACATCGATCATCACGCCGCGCATGTCGAGGACTACGCATCGTAATGATCAAATGCGAATGGCAGCCCGAAATTGCTTCTACGATGCGTGGATGCTCCTTGACCCATCCGGGCGCCCAGTCCGGCCCCGATACCGCCGTGCCAAACGACGGATCGTGGGCTCCCTGGCCGGCCTGGGCATCGCGATCGGCTGCGTGCAGTATCTGGCGCCCACGTACCTGAGCAACGACACGAAGTCGTCCCTGTCCAGCGCCACCCTTCCGGCCACCAAGCCGCCGCAGGCCGCCGCCGCACATCCGCCCGCGGAGACTCTCGACAGCCGCCGGGGCATCTCCGCCATCGACGGCCGCAGCTACATCCGCGCCCCCGGCGCCCGCCCGATGGTGTTCGGGCACCGGGGCGCGCCGTATCTGGCCCCGGAGAACACGCTGCCCTCGGACGAGGCGGCCCGCCGCTCCGGCGCGGACTGGATCGAGAACGACGTACAGCCCAGCGTCGACGGCGTCCCGCACATCATGCACGACGTCACGGTGGATCGAACCACCAACGGCAAGGGCCGCCTTCGCGACCTGACGAGTGCTCATCTGGCCACGTTGGACGCCGGGAAGTGGTTCAAGCCGTCCTTCGCCGGCACCCGCGTGATGACCCTGCGCGAGCAGCTCGCCGACCTGCGCACGCACGGCGGCCGGCTGCTCCTGGAGATCAAGACCCCGCACACCCGGGAGGAGATCTCCCGGATCGTCCAGGAGGTGCGCCTGGCCGGCATGTCCGGCCGGGTGTTCGTACAGAGTTTCGACCAGGAGTCGCTGCGGATCACCCGCGATCTCGCCCCCGAGCTGCCGCTCGGACTGCTCCGGGATCGCCTCGACGCCGATCCGGTCGCGTTGGCCAGGGAGCTGCGCCTCGCCTCGTACAACCCGTCCTATCAGGGCCTGCGGCAACGCCCGCAGCTGGTGGCCCAGTTGCACGCGGCCGGGATCGCGGTGCTGGCCTGGACTCCGGACGACCCCAAGGAGTGGGCCGCACTCGACGACGCCGGGGTGGACGGAATCATCACGAACCGCACCGCCGACCTGGTCTCGTGGCTCACCACACGGCACGGAAAGGCCGCCGGCAAACCCTGAGTCGCGCACCGCAGGACGTGTCCCGCCGGACACGACCCGGGCCTGCGGTCGGTGCGAGGAGGAGCCTCCTCGCACCGACCGCGGGCCTTCGTCTTTCGGGGATCCGGCCCGGCTGTCCACGAACCGACCCCGGCAAACCCTTTACCTCGTAAGAGCAATGTGACATTTTACAGACGTGAGCGAACTCCGTCCCAGTGATGTCGTCGTCATCGGCGCGGGCGTCGTCGGCGCCGCGTGCGCCCACTACGCCGCGCGTGCCGGCCTGTCGGTCACCGTGCTCGATCGTGGTCCGGTCGCGGGCGGGACCACCGGAGCCGGTGAGGGAAACCTACTGGTCTCCGACAAGAAGCCCGGGCCCGAGCTGGCACTGGCCCGGCTCTCGCTCCGCCTGTGGGCCGAACTCGCCCGCGCCGGACACGATTTCGAGTACGAACAAAAGGGCGGCCTGATCGTCGCCCGCACCGACGCCGAGGCGGGTGCGATGGCCGCCACGGCCGCCACGCAACGTGCCTGCGGGATCACCGCCGACGCCGTCGACGCCGCGGACCTGCTCTCCTACGAACCACACCTGGCCCCTGGCCTGACCAGCGGAACGCACTATCCGCAGGACGCCCAGGTTCAGCCCGCACTGGCCGCCGCCGCGCTGCTGCGCTCGGGCGTGCGGCTGCGCACGGGGGTCACCGTCACCGGCTTCCGGCGCGGGCGCGACGAACGGGTGCTCGGCGTGCGCACCTCGCACGGCGAATTCGCCGCCGGCGCGGTGGTGAACGCGGCCGGCACCTGGTCCGGCGCGATCGCCGCGCTCGCCGGCGTGTCCCTGCCGATCCTGCCCCGCCGCGGCTTCGTGCTGGTCACCGAGCCGCTGCCGGCGATGGTGCGGCACAAGGTGTATGCCGCGACCTACGCCGGGGACGTCGCCGGCGACGACGCGGACCTGGCCTCGTCCGCCGTGGTCGAGGGCACCCCGGCGGGCACGATCCTGATCGGCGCCAGCCGCGAACGGGTCGGCTTCGACCGCTCGTTCCCGGTCCCGGTGCTGCGCCGACTGGCCGCGCAGGCGATCGAGTTGTTCCCGTTCCTGGCCGGCGTCTCGGTGCTGCGCGCCTATCGGGGGTTCCGGCCGTACTGCCCGGACCACCTGCCGGTGATCGGCCCGGACCCGCGCGTGCCCGGCCTGTGGCACGCCTGCGGCCACGAGGGCGCCGGCGTGGGCCTGGCGCCCGCCACCGGACACCTCGTCGCCCGGGGTCTGACCGGCAAGGACCCCGAGTTCGACCCCTCTCCATTCGCCCCGACCCGCTTCGCGGAGGTGTCCTCGTGACCGGCGCATCCGAACCCACCCCGATCCACCCACCCGGCACGGAACACTTCCGGATCGGCGTGGACGGCCGACGCATCCCGGTGGAGGCCGGACAGACCGTCGGCGCCGCGATGCTCGCCGCCGGGATCCGGTCCTGGCGCACCACCCGGTTCGCCGGCAAACCGCGCGGGCTGTTCTGCGGCATCGGGGTGTGCTTCGACTGTCTGGTCACGGTGAACGGCACCCCGTCCCTGCGCGCCTGCCTGCTCGCCGCCCGTCCCGACGACGAGGTGAGCACCACATGACGTACGACCTGATCGTCGTCGGCGCCGGGCCCGCCGGCCTCACCGCCGCCGTCACCGCCGCCGGCTTCGGCCTGCGGGTCGCCGTCCTGGACGCCGGCTCCCGCGCGGGCGGCCAGTACCACCGACACCGCGCCGGCCGACCGCCGGCCTGGCCGCCGCTCGCCCGCCTGCACACCGTCGAGCACCTGGCCGAACATCGCGTCTGGGCGGTCGAACACGCGGCCGACGGGTTCGTCGTACACGCCGTCACCGGCGAGCGGGACGGCACTCCGGTGACCGTGACCGGCCACCGGCTGCTCCTGGCCACCGGCGCCTACGACCGGCAACTGCCCTTCCCCGGCTGGGATCTGCCCGGCGTGCTCACCGCCGGCGGCGCGCAGGCCCTGATCAAGGGCAACGGCGTGGCGCCCGGTCGGCGCGCGGTGGTGGCCGGCACCGGCCCGTTCCTGCTGCCGGTCGCCGTCGCCCTGGCCGACGCGGGCGTCGAGGTGAGCGCCGTGCTGGAGGCGTCCCGACCCACGCCGCGTGCCGCCACGCTCGCGCCGCACAGCCCCGCGCGTGTGGTGGAGGCGGCCGGTTACGCGGTCGCCCTGGCCCGCCGGCGCATCCCGTACCGGACCGGACGGGCCGTGATCGCCGCACACGGCGACCACACCGGCCTGACCTCGGTCACCGTGGCCCGTCTCGACGCCGACTGGCGAGTCCGCCCCGGGACGTCGACCGAACTGCCCTGCGACACCCTCGCGGTCGGCTACGGGTTCACCCCGCAACTCGAACTTGCCGACCAACTCGGTTGCGCAAGCACCCCGGACGGATTCGTCGCGGTCGACACCCGACAGGCGACGAACATCCCCGGCCTGTCCGCCGCCGGCGAGAGCACCGGCATCGGCGGAGTGCATCTGGCCGCGGCGGAAGGCGAGTTGGCGGGGTATGCGATCGCCGGGAGGACGCCGCCGCGCGCGCTGCTGCGCCGTCGGGCCGCGCTCACCCGGTTCGCCGCCGGGTTGCGCGCGCTCTACCCCGTCCGGCCCGGGTGGCTGTCCTGGTCGGACCCCGACACGCTGATCTGCCGCTGCGAGGAGGTGCCGCGGGGTCGGATCGAGGACGCGGCCCGCCTCGGCGCCGACGACGTGCGCTCGGTCAAGCTGCTCAGCCGCGCCGGAATGGGCTGGTGCCAGGGCCGGATGTGCGCCGAGGCCACCGCGTGCGTGTTGTCCGACGTGCTGGACCGACCGGTCGCCGCGCCACCGCCCACCCGTCCGATCGGTGTGCCCATCCGTCTCGGAGACCTAGCCCAAGGAGCCTCATGAGCCCGCAACCCGCCTCCTCGTCACCGGCCGACCCGGGCCGCCCCGCCGACCGGCAGCCGTGGCACGGCGTCGTGGTGGCCACCGCGCTGCCGCTGCGCGAGGACCTGTCCGTGGACTTCGACGCGTACGCCGAACACGTGCGCTGGCTCGTGGATTCGGGCTGCGACGGGGTCTGCCCGAACGGCTCGCTGGGCGAGTACCAGTCGCTCACGCCCCAGGAACGGGCCCAAGTGGTCAGGGTCGCCGTCGAGGCGGTGGGCGGGGACCGGGTGTTGCCCGGCGTCGCGGCGTACGGCGCGGCGGAGTCGCTGCGCTGGACCGAGCAGGCCGCCGAGGCGGGTGCCCGGGCGGTGATGCTGCTCCCGCCGAACGGCTATCGCGCGGACACCCGCACGGTGCTCGACCACTACCGCACGGTGGCCCGCGCCGGCCTGCCGATCGTCGCGTACAACAACCCGTTCGACACGAAGGTCGACCTGACCCCGCGACTGCTGGCGGACCTGTACGAGGAGGGCCTCGTGGTCGGCGTCAAGGAGTTCACCGGGGATGTGCGCCGAGCCTACGAGGTGGCCGAACTCGCGCCCGGCCTGGACGTGTTGATCGGCAGCGACGACGTCGCGCTGGAGTTCGGACTGGCCGGCGCGGTCGGCTGGATCGCCGGCTACGCGAACGTCTTCCCGCAGGCGAGCGTCGAGTTGTACCGCGCGGCGATCGGCGGCGACGTACGCGCCGTGTTGCCGCTGTACCGGTTGCTGCATCCGCTGCTTCGGCTGGATTCGCGCACCGAGTTCGTACAGTCGATCAAGCTGTCGATGGACCTGGCCGGGCGTCGCGGCGGCCCGTGCCGCGCGCCGCGGCTTCCGCTGCTGCCCGAACAGGAGGCGTCGGTGCGTGAGTTCACCGAGAAGGCGCTCGCGGAGGGACTGGCCTGATGCGCTCACGACACGTTTTCCACGCGGTCGACTCGCACACCGAGGGCATGCCGACCCGGGTGATCACCGGCGGCGTCGGTGTGCTCCCCGGCGCCACGATGGCCGAGCGGCGTGTGCACTTCATGGCCCATCGGGACCATCTCCGCACGCTGTTGATGCACGAACCGCGCGGACACGGCGCGATGAGCGGCGCGATCCTGCAACCGCCGACCCGCCCGGACGCGGACTACGGCGTGCTGTTCATCGAGGTGTCGGGCTGCCTGCCGATGTGCGGGCACGGCACGATCGGGGTCGCCACCGTGCTGGTCGAGACCGGCATGGTCGAGGTGGTCGAACCGGTCACCACGGTCCGGCTGGACACACCCGCCGGGCTGGTGATCGCCGAGGTCGAGGTGCGCGACGGCGCGGCGCGCTCGGTCACTCTGCGCAACGTGCCGTCGTACGCACACACCCTGGACGCGACCGTGGACGTGCCCGGGCTCGGCGCGGTCGGCTACGACATGGCCTACGGCGGCAACTTCTACGCGATCCTGCCGATCGAAAAGGTCGGGCTGCCGTTCGACCGGGCCGAGTCCGGACGCATCCTGGAGACCGGCCTGGCGATCATGGCGGCGATCAACGAGCAGGCCCGGCCGGTGCATCCGGAGGATCCCGCGATCGCGGGCTGCCACCACGTGCAGTTCCTCGCCCCGGGTTCGGACGCCACGCTCTCGCGCAACGCGATGGCGATCCACCCGGGTTGGTTCGACCGCTCGCCGTGCGGCACCGGTACCAGCGCGCGGATGGCCCAATTGGCCGCGCGCGGCGAGCTGGCGATCGCACAGCCGTTCGTCAACGAGTCGTTCATCGGGACCCGCTTCCACGGGCGGATCGTGGAACACACCGAGGTGGGCGGGAATCCGGCCGTGGTCCCGCTGATCACCGGTCGGGCCTGGATCACCGCCACCGCGCAGTATCTGCTCGATCCCGAGGATCCCTTCCCGGCCGGGTTCCGCCTGTGACGACGGCCGAACGAGGGTCGCGAACAGGGCGGCGCAGGCGCCCGGATACACTCACGCTCCGTGGTCGTTCGCTCGCACAGTCCCGATCCGGTCCCCAGGGTGACTGACCGTCAGTAACATGGCGGGAGGAGGCACCATGGACACGGGACACGGAGCGCTCGCGCTGCCGTCCTTCGACGAACGACCGATCCTGCGGGACCGGGTGGCACGAGAGTTGCGCGCGGCGTTGATCGCGGGCGAGATGCGGCCGGGTGTGGTCTATTCCGCGCCCGCGCTGGCCGCGCAGTTCGGCGTGTCACCGACACCGGTCCGCGAGGCGATGCTCGACCTCGCCAACGAGGGACTGGTCGAGGCCGTGCGCAACAAGGGATTTCGGGTCACCGAGCTCTCCGACCGCGAGTTGGACGAGTTCACCGAGGTCCGCGCACTGATCGAGGTTCCGGTGGTGGCCCGCCTCGCGGGCGTGGTCACCGATGCCCAACTGGCCGCGCTGCGCCCGGTCGCCGAGGAGATCGTCGCGGCGGCCGAGGTGGGCGACCTGATCGGGTAC
Organism: Embleya sp. L77; assembly: GCF_055557415.1. Classification (NCBI taxonomy): domain Bacteria; kingdom Bacillati; phylum Actinomycetota; class Actinomycetes; order Kitasatosporales; family Streptomycetaceae; genus Embleya; species Embleya sp. L77. The sequence goes on along the minus strand of NZ_CM145709.1, from coordinate 5,681,540 downwards.
GTGGAGGCGGATCGCCGCTTCCACCTGTCGTTGCTCGCGCTGGCGGGCAACGAACACCTGGTCCGGGTGGTCGGCGATCTGCGCAAACGCTCACGCCTGTACGGCCTGTCCCGGCTCGCGCAGAACGGCCGGCTCGCCGCCTCCGCCGCCGAGCACCTCGAACTCCTGGACGCGCTCGCCACCGGCGATCCCGCCCGGGCCGAGGAAGTGATGGCCCGGCACATCGGCCACGTGCGCAACCTGTGGGCGAATCCGGACCAGCCGAGCTGATCCGACACCGGTGGCCCGGATCTGCCGGACTCCGGGCGCCGGTTCGGTGGTCGTTCGACCCACCGCCCGGGTCGGTCACGGCGTCGGCCGGCCGGGACCGCCCCGGGGGGGTGACAGGTCAGACCCTGCCGGCCACCATGTCCATCAGGCGGTCCAGGATCGCGCCGCCGGAGGCGTTGGAGCCGTCGTGCTCCCACTCGTTGGTGACCCACGCCCGCACGCCGGCCACCCTGCGCGCGGTGTCCAGCGACAGGTCGGCGTCCACGTACATGTCGTCGAAGAAGACCGCCGCCGCGACCGGGACCCGGTTCGTGCGCAGCCGCTCGACGTCGTACAGGACCGGCCAGTCGTCGTGGCGCGCGAGCAGGTCGGCCGCCTCGCGGAAGGGCCGCAGCGCGGCGATCTCCTCGAACATCCAGGGGTACATCATCTCGCCGGTGAACAGCAGCGGATCGGCGCTCTCGGCGAACTCCGGGAGCCCCGCGCGCACCTTCTCCGCGGCCCAACCGGTGGCGACCTTGCCCTGCCCGTAGATCGGCTCCTGGAGCACGGCCCACAGGGGCTGGTCGGTGAGCGCGGTGGCGTGCATCGCGGCGGCGCGGAAGGTATCCGAGACCCGGTCGCCGTCCCACGCCTCGTCCAGCATCCAGTGCACCCGCTCGAAGCCGTCGCCCATGCCGAACACCTGACCGAGGAACTGTAGCCGGCGCGGGGTGAGTCGATCGCCGTCGGGCAGCCGCACGTCGTTGTCGGCCAGGTGGTCGGCCAGCCGCCGCACCAGGTCCACGTCGTCCGGATACCGCGCGTAGTACTCGGCGTTCTTGGCCCGCACCCGGGGATACGTGCGGTGGTAGACGTCCTCCGCCGTGCAGTCCAGGCCGATCAACCCACCGGTGACGTAACAGGACTTCAGGCCCTCGGGCGCCTGGGAGAGGTAGGCGAGCGTGATGAAGCCGCCGTAGCTCTGCCCGAGCGTCTCCCACGGCTCGTCGCCGCACAACCGCCGACGGATGAACTCGGCGTCGGCGACGATCGAGTCCGCGCGCATGTACCGCAGCAGCGTGGCGAGTTCCTCGGGCGCGGTGCGGGCCGCCAGGCTCGGCGTGATCGGCGTGCTGCGACCGGTGCCGCGCTGGTCGAGGAGCAGGACACGGTGGGTGCGCAGCGCGCGCTGGAGCCAGCCGACGGCGCGATTGGGCCGCCCGGACTTGCCGCCCGGGCCACCCTGGAGGAAGCACAACCACGGTCGTTGCCGGTCCGCCGCGGCGGGATCGACCACCTCGCGGGCGAAGACCTCGATGGTCGGTCCGTCCGGACGGGAGTGGTCGAGCGGGACGGTGAACGTGTGGTCGGTGAGGGCCATCCCCGGTATCCGGGTGATGCGGGTCATGCGGATTCTCCCCAAGCTCGTGTCTGTGTCTCGCGTGCGGGTTCGCCGTGCGTGGTGGGCTGCCTCGCGGAACGGCGGGGGTCGCGGGCTTCTTTGTGTCGTGTGACATTTCACCGGAGGAACGGGTTCCTTGTCTCGCTTCCCTGCGAAGCAATATCCGCCGTATGTCGAGGGGTTCCGCCGGTGGGCGGTCGGCACGGCAACAGGAAGCGGTTGGCACGGCACGGGTAGTGGTCGGCACGACGCAGGAAGCGGTTGGCACGGCACGGGTAGTGGTCGGCACGACGCAGGAAGCGGTTGGCACGGCACAGGAGGTGGTCGGGACGGCACAGGAACAGGTCTGCCCCGATGCGCGGGGGCCGACTCGTTCGGCTCTTCCGTATGGCCGACAGGTGCGAAATGGTCGGGTACTGCGATTCCGCTCGGCGAAAGGTGTGCAGTCGTGGTCGATGGTGCCGACGTTGCCGGTCCCTACTCCGCCTTCCAGGACTCGATCTACCTCGACGGCCTGCTGACCGGGGAGACTCCGGCATATCCCACGGACGCCGCCGCCCTGGAGGCCGCCGCCGGCGAACGGCTCGATCCGGGGCCGCGTGGCTACGTATTGGGCGGCGCGGGCGGCGGAGCGACGATGCGGGCCAACCGGGCGGCGTTCGAGCGGCGCCGGATCGTGCCGCGCATGTTGCGCGACGTGGGTACGCGCGACCTGTCCTGCTCCGTACTGGGCACCGACTCGCCCGCGCCGGTGCTGCTCGGGCCGGTCGGCGTGCAGTCCATCGTGCATCCCGAGGGCGAGTTGGCGACCGCGCGCGCCGCGGCCGCGTTGGGGCTGCCGATGGTGTTGAGCACGGCGTCGTCCCATTCGCTGGAGGAGGTCGCCGCCGCGTCCGGATCGGGACCGCGCTGGTTCCAGCTCTACTGGCCGAGCGACGACGACGTGACGATCAGCCTGCTCGCCCGGGCCCGGGCGGCGGGGTACACCGTGCTCGTGGTCACGCTGGACACCTGGTTCCTGGGCTGGCGGCCGAACGACCTGGATCGCGCGTACCTGCCCTTCCTGCGCCAGGTCGGCATCGCGAACTACCTGAGCGATCCCGCCTTCCTGGCCGGGCTGAGCAAACCGGTCGCCGAGGATCCGACGGCGGCGATCGTGCACTGGGCCGGGATGTTCTCCGATCCGACCAAGACCTGGGGCGACCTGGTGTTCCTGCGCGAGAACTGGGTCGGGCCGATCGTGCTCAAGGGCATCCTGCATCCGGACGACGCACGCCGGGCCCGCGACGCCGGTCTGGACGGGATCGTGGTGAGCAACCACGGCGGTCGCCAACTCGACGGCGCGGTGGCCGCGTTGGACGCGCTGCCGGCCGTGGTGGAGGCGGTCGGCGAGAACCTGACGGTGCTCTTCGACAGCGGCGTACGCACCGGGACGGACGTGCTCAAGGCGCTGGCCCTCGGCGCCCGGGCGGTCCTGCTGGGCCGACCGTACGTCTACGGCCTGGCGCTGGGCGGCGAGGCGGGCGTCCGGCACGTACTGCGGTGCCTGCTGGCCGAGTTCGACCTGTCGATGGCGCTGTCCGGACACGCTCGCCTGGGTGAGTTGCATCCGTCGGTGCTGACGTCGGACTGATCGGGCCGCGCGAGGGGCCGAAGGCCGGCTCGAAATGGCCCTATTTGCCGTGCGAATTCCGATACTCTCCGCGCATGATCACGCCCGGAACCAAAGGACCCGCCTCGTGAGCGATCCCGCGCGCCCCGCCGCCCCGCACGCCATCCTGAGGCGGATGACCTCGCGCGACATCACCGAGGCACATCGCGCATCCACCCCGCTGGAGTTGTTCTTCGACCTGACGTTCGTGGTTGCGGTGGCCCAGGCCGGCAGCCGACTGGTGCACTCGCTGGCCGAGGGGCACCCCGGGCACGGACTCGCGGGCTACCTGCTCGTGTTCTTCGCGATCTGGTGGGCGTGGGTCAACTTCACGTGGTTCGCCTCCGCGTACGACTGCGACGACCCGCTGTACCGGGTCGCGACGCTCGTCCAGATCACCGGTGTCCTGGTGCTGGCCGCAGGGGTGCCGCGCGCGTTCGAGAACAGCGACTACGCGGTCGCCATCGTCGGCTACCTGATCATGCGACTCGCGCTGACCTTCCAGTGGTTGCGGGCGGCCCACGACGAGACCGACCCCGGGGCCCGGCGCACCGCGCTGCGCTACGCGGCCGGGCTGGTGCTGGTGCAACTCGGCTGGGTGGTGCTGCTGCTCCTGCCGGACGCCGCGTGGACATGGGGGTTCCTGCTGCTGGTGGTCGCCGAACTCGCGGTACCGGCGATCGCCGAGCGCGACCACCCCACGACGTGGCATCCGCGTCACATCGCCGAGCGGTACGGGCTGTTCACCATCATCATGCTCGGCGAGAGCATCTCCGCCGCAACCGTCGCGATCCAGACCGCGCTCGACGACGAGGCCGCGCTGGACGAACTGCTCCCGATCGCCGCGGGTGGGCTGTTGATCGTGTTCGCCGCGTACTGGATCTACTTCGCGGTGCCGATCCACGACTACCTCGCCTCCAACCGGCAGGCCTTCCTGTGGGGGTACGGCCACTACGTGGTCTTCGGTTCGGCGGCGGCGATCGGCGCGGGACTGGAGGTCGCCGTCGAACAGGCCGTGGGCGAGGCGCACATCTCCCGGACGGCCGCGTCGGCGAGCGTGACGATCCCAGCGGCGCTGTTCCTGCTGAGCACGTTCGCGCTGCATTCCCGGCACCACAAGATCGGACCGGCCCAGAAGTCGGTACTGCCGATCGCCGGTGTGTTGATCCTGCTGTGCACCTTCCTGGGCACGGCGGCGGTACCCGTGGCGGGTGCGGTGGCGGCGCTGACGGTCGCGGTGGGCACGGTGTTGTCGGCCCGGCAGGGCGAGGGGGACGTACGGCGGGGTGATGATCGGCAGGCGGTGGCGGGCGGGTGAGTGTTGGGGGGCGTTGCGTTGTGGGGTGGGGCGTGCGTGGGGGTGAGGCGGGCGTTGCGGGGCTGGGCGTTGCGGGGCTGGGCGTTGCGTTGCGTTGCGGGGTGGGCGCGCGGCACGGCGGGGTGAATGCTGCCGGGCTGGGCTAACCCGCCGTCAGGCGCCGGGCCGGGCCTTGGGGCTCGGGTGGGAGTAGGGGTCCGCCCTGCCATTGCTGGAATATCAGCATGGTGTGCACCTGGGTCACCTCCGTACGCGCCGTGAAGCCGTCCACCACCAGCCGCTGCAAGCCGGTCGCGTCCGCGACCGCGACATGCACGAGGAAGTCGTCGGGTCCGGCCAGGTGGTAGAGCGCCCGGGTCTCCGGCAACTTGAGCACGTGCCCGACGAACGGATTGAGCACGACGCGGTGGTGCGGTCGCACCCGAACCGCGAGCATCGCCTGTAGCGGCCGGCCCAGCGCCGCCGCGTCGACCTCCACCGTCGCACCCTTCACCACCCCGGCCGAGCGCAACCGGGCGACCCGATCCAGGCACGTCGAGGGCGCGATCCCGACCTCGGCGGCGAGCGCCTTGTTGCTGATCCGGGCATCGTTCTGAAGCGCCCGGAGAATTCCGAGATCAGTCGGATCGAGGGCGATGGATTGGCTCATTCGGCGATGATAGTTCGGCCGGTAGGCGCATTCTCCGGGGATTGTCGGAGCATGGCGGGTATGGATGACCTCCGAGTGGAACTTGACGGGCGTGCCGGGTCGACTGCCTTGGACGGTGTGGACAGCGCGGGTGGCCCAGGTGGTTCGGGTGGTGTGGGTGGTTCGGGTGGTGTGGGTGGTTCGGGTGGTTCGGTTTCCGTGGGCGGTGGTGGTGCCGCGGGCGGCGTGAGCGGTCCGGGCGGGTCGGGGGGCGTAGGTGGTTCCGCGCGTTCGGGTGGCGGGCGGCACCTGTTCGAGACTCGGGCGGTGCATGCCGGTCGGGACGACCTCGCCGCCCTGGGGACGCACGCCGTGCCGATCGATCTGTCCACCACGTATCCGCTGCCGGACCTGCCGGCCGCGGCGCTCGCGCTCGACGCGTACGCGGAGGGGGAACTCCCGGACGGCTCACCGATCTACGGCCGATTGACCAATCCGACGGTACGCCGCTTCGAGACCGCGCTCGCGGAGTTGGAGGGGTGCGCCGACGCGGTCGCCTTCGCCAGTGGCATGGCGGCGGTCACCGCGTGCCTGCTCGCCGCCGCCGCACGTGGCCGGCGGCACGTGGTGGCGGTACGTCCGCTGTACGGCACCACGGACCACCTGCTCACGAGCGGGCTGCTCGGCACCGAGGTCACCTGGGTCGACCCCGAGGGGGTGGCCGGGGCGTTGCGGCCGGACACGGGGCTGGTCATGGTCGAGACCCCGGCCAATCCGACGCTGGCCGAACTGGATCTGGCCGAACTGGCCGCCCGGGCCGGGGACGTACCACTGCTGGTGGACAACACGTTCGCGACACCGGTGTTGCAGCAGCCGGCCAAGTCCGGCGCGCGGATGGTCCTGCACAGCGCGACCAAGTTCCTCGGCGGGCACGGCGACGTGATGGGCGGCGTGGTGGCCTGCGACCGGGAGACGGCCCAGGTGCTGCGGCAAATCCGGTTCGCCACGGGGGCGTTGCTGCACCCACTCGCGGGCTACCTGCTGCTGCGCGGCCTTGCGACGCTGCCGATCCGGGTCGCGAAGGCATCCGCGTCGGCAGCCACGCTGGCCCGACGTCTGGCCGACCATCCGGCGGTCGAGCGAGTGCACTACCCGAGCATCGGCGGCGCGCTGGTGGCCTTCGAGCCGACGGGCGACCCGATGACGCTGGTCGGCGCCCTCCGCCTGATCACCCCCGCGGTCAGCCTCGGCGGCACCGACACGCTGATCCAGCATCCGGCCTCCCTGACCCACCGCGTGATCGACGACGCGGCACGCGACGAGGGCGCCATCGGCCCGAAGTTGCTACGCCTTTCGGTGGGACTGGAACACGAGGACGACTTGTGGGACGACCTGTCGAAAGCCGTGGAGCACGCGGCGGCCCGGGAGGCGGGGACGGAGTCCGCGCGGGGTGCGGAACGGGCACGGGGTGTGCGGCCGGTGCGTGATGGCGAGTCGGTGTGGGAGGTGGACTCGGTGCCGGGCGCCGGGTGGGGACGGGGCGTCGGGTCGGTGCAGGGCGCAGGGCGGGTGTAGGGCCGCCGGGTCGGTACCGGGTGCAGGGGCCGGGGGTCGGGAGCCGGGTGGACGCAGGCCCCGGGTCGGTGTAGGGCGCAGAGTCGGCGCGGGGCGCGGGGCGCGGGGCGCGGGGCGCGGGGCGCGGGGCGCGGGGCGCGGGGCGCGGGGCGCCGGGCGCCGGGCGCAGAGCCGGGGGCAGGCTGCGCGCAGGGCCCCGGGTCGGTGCACGAGGGCGGAGGCGCAGGGGTCGGAGGCGTCGCCTTCGGTCTCGGCGCCTCGTCAGGGCGCGGCCTTCGGCTCACGCCTTGATGTGAGTGGGGGAACTGGAACTCGGCAAGGCTCGGCCGGGTTTGGCATTTGCCATCCGCCGGGGTGACCGGGCACGGCCTGGTGGAGTGGGGCACGGGGGTGGGGCGCAGAGGTGGGGCGCGAGGGGTGAGGCGGGACGGGGTCCGACGAGGCTCCGGGAGAGACTCCCCGGTCGAGCATCCGCACCAGGGCGGACTCGTCGCGAGCCGGGGCTTGCGTGCGAAGCATGCCGGGTCGGCGGCTCGGGGCCGGGTGGCCGGACGGCTGGGTGGGTGGCCAACCGGGCGGGAAAGTCGTGCGGCTCGCCGGTAGACCGGGCGGACCGGGCGGGTCGCGTAATTCGGGCCGGCGGACCGGCCAGGCGGCCGGACTGAGCGGCCGGCGGGCCGCGCAGATCGGACCAGCGAACCGGCGAACCAGCCGGGCAGACGGGTCAGGTGACCGGTCGGGTGGGTCGGACCGGCCTGTCGAGCGAACCGGGCGACCGGTCGGGCAGGTCGGGTGGGTCGAACCGGCGGACCGGGCGGCCGGGCCGTGTGGGTCGGGCAGCCGGACCCGGGCGGTCGCGTACGTCGGGCTCGTCGCGTGGGTCGGGCGGACCCGATAGCCGGACGACCGGGGCTCCGGGGCCCGGAGGCCGGAGTCGGGGGCCGGAGGCCGGGAGTCCGGAGGCCGGAGTCAGCGGTAGAGGAGGCCCGAAAGGCGGAGGGCGAGGTTGCGGCGTACGGCGGGGAGTCGGGTGACCGTGCGCAGGATCGTGTTGCGCAGCGGGCGCAGGGCCGGGGTGATGGTGGCGATGCGGGTCATCCGGTCGGCGAGCTTCACGATTTGCTCGGCGATCGGGCGGCGGGTGGTGCCGTACGCGTCGAGTGCCGAGGTGGGGCCGCCGTCCAGAACCGTACCGAGGGCTTCGGCCAGCGTCACGGCGTCGAGGATGCCGGCGTTCATGCCCTGGCCTCCGGCCGGGCTGTGCACGTGCGCGGCGTCGCCGGCCAGCAGGATGCGCCCGGCGCGATAGGTGTCGGCGATCCGGTGGTGGACCCGGAAACGCGAGCCCCAGACGACCTCCTCGACCACGATGCGGCCGGCCGACGGGCCGCGTTCGTCCACGAGTTCCTGGACGAACGCGAGTGACGGCTCGTGTGGCGCCTCGGCCACCGGCGCAACGATCCGGTGCCGTCCGCCCGGCAGCGGCGCGACCACGGCGAGGCCGGCGGGCGCGAAGTACAGGATCACCTCGTCGGCCGAGACGGCGCCGTCGAGCCGCACGTCGGCGAGTACGAACGACTCACCGTAGGTGCCGCCCTGGAAGCCGATGCCGGCCTGCTCGCGAACGGTGCTGTGCATGCCGTCGGCGCCCACCACCCAGGCGGCGCGGATGCGTTCGCCGTGTTCGAAGGTCACGGTCACGCCGTCGGCGTCCTGGTCGAGGCCGGTCACGGTGTACGGGCGCAGCACGGTGCCGCCGAGTTCGGTGAGCCGGGTAAGGAGGGCCGCCTCGGTGGTGGCCTGGGAGACCATCAGCGAGTACGGGTATGCGGTGGGCAGGCCGTCGAAGTCGATCCGGACGACCACCCGGTCCCGGTCGCGGATGGTGAACGTCGGCGATTGGATGCCCTGTTCGACGAGCGGCCCGGCCACACCGAGCGGCGTGAGCACCTCCAGGGTGCGGGCGTGTACGACGGCGGCCCGCGAGGTGTGGTCGGCGACCGCGTGTGCGTCGACGACGGTGACCTCGCGGCCCTGGGCGGTGAGGGCGAGCGCGAGGGTGAGCCCGGCGGGGCCGGCACCGACGATCAGGACGTCGGTGGTGGCGGGGAGTTGTGGGGTCATGGCGAGCTCCTTGGCTGTGGCTGGGTGCGGCGACGCCGAGTGGGCCGGGGACCGAGCTGCGTTGGTCAACATCTGTTGGCCAACGCCTGTTGACTTAACCATGACCCACTCGCTCGATGAAGTCAACAGGCGTTGGCCTACAATCGTTGACATGAGCACTTCGCGAAGGTCGTCGACCGAGACCAAAGCCGTGATCCTGGCCGCCGCGCGGGAACGATTCGGTGCCGACGGCTACGAACGCGCGACGATTCGGGCGATCGCCTCGGACGCCGCGATCGATCCGGCCATGGTCATGCGCTACTTCGGCAACAAGGAGAAGCTCTTCGCCGCTGCCGCCGATGTCGACCTGCGGCTCCCCGCTCTCGATTCGGTCCCCCGCTCGCAACTCGGAGCAGTGCTCTCGGCCCACTTCCTGGACCGCTGGGAGGACGACGAAGCGATGATGATCCTGCTGCGCACCGGCGTCACCAACGAGGAGGCCGCCGAACGGATGCGCGCGGTCTTCGCGGAACAACTCGCCCCACTGGTGGCCCGCGTCTGCCCGACCCCGACCGAAGCCCCCCGGCGAGCCGGCTTGGCCGCCACCCAAGTGCTCGGCCTGGCCCTGTGCCGATACGTCCTCCGCCTCCCACCGATCGTGGCCATGACCCACCCGGAGCTGATCGCCTGGCTCGGCCCCCAACTGCAACGCTGCCTCACCGGGGACCTCGGCGCACCGGAGAACGCAAGCGGGTGATCGGTGGGGGTGATCGGGGGGATCGGTGGGGACAATCGGTGTCCCCCGGATGGCGCGACCCGATGGCCCCGTGCCCCTGATGCCTCGTGACTCTGCGATCTCATGTCCCCGTGGTCACGTGCTTGCGGGGTCGCGTGGCTGCCCGATCGGTGGCCGGCGGGCCCACCGTGCGCCCGGGAGCCGCAGCACGGAAGGGCGCTCTTGGGTGCCGCCAGAGCTAATGCGCTCGTGGCCCTGCGACATCGTGCCCCCGAGGTCACCTGCCTGCGGGATCGCGGGGCTGCCCGACCGCCCGATCGTGGCCGGCAAGCCCACCGTGCGCACCGGAAGCCACAGCACGGAAGGACGCACTTCGGTGCCGCCAGTACCAATGCGCTCGGCCCCGCGACATCGTGGCCCGTGGTCACATGCCCGCGGGGTAGCGGGCCGCGGGGTACGGGATCACGGGGTCGCGGGGCTGCCTGATCGTGTGCTGCCCGACCGCCCGATCGTGTGGCCGACGAGCCTGCCATACGCACTGGGAGCCGCAGCATGGAAGGGCCACTTCGGTGCCGCCGGTGAGCGATGCTCCCCGCGCCGGCCCTGAGCCCTGAGCCCGCGCGCGGTGCGCGACGCGCGCAGGCAAATGCGCTCCCCATACCCGCACACCCGCACACCGACGCATCCGCAGAGCCGGACCGGAGCGCCGGCCACGCCCAAGCCCCCCGAAAAGCCGGGCTGAAACGCCAGCCGAGCCCAAGCCCCCGCAGAGCCGGGACGAAGCCTCCACAAGGCCGGGCCGAAGCCCCGGCCGCAGCCTCGGAGTCCGCGCCGAAATCGGGGGACTACCCCCGGTGGTGGCCCAGTTCGACCGGGTAGCGTCCCGAGCAGGTCCGAACCGGCCGAGCCGAGCGGTGTTTCGCGCCGCCACCGGAGGTGACGCGTCATGCTCGTGCATGCAGTCCGACCGAACCACCCGGCCCGCCGTCCGCCTCGCGCCCCGGCCCACGAACAGGTCCGCAACCCGGTCCGCGATCGGTCCGCCGATCCGTCCCGGAACGCACCCACCCGATCCACGCCCGTCCGGCGCACGTCGAGTCGGCGCAACTCCGGTCGGCCCGGGGCCGCCTGGATCGTGCCCGGCCGACTCCCGATCGCCTGGCTCCTGATCGCCTGGCTCCGGCCGGGCCGGCCCCTGCCCGGTCGGCTCCTGCCCGGTCGCGTCCCGGCCCATCGCATCCCCCGCGGTCGCGTCCCAGCCCATCGCATCCCGGCCGGTCGCATCCCAGCCGGTCGGCTCGCTCGCGGCACGCTCGTTCCCGGTCGACGTGCCCGCAACCGATCCGCTCCAGCCCGGCCGCCGCTGCGCCGCGCCGTGGTCGGGCCGGTCCTGTCGGTGGTGGCCGTGCTGCTGGTCCTGGCGTCCTGTACCTCCACGACCTCCACCCCACGCCCCGCAGCCGCGCCCACCGACACTGCACCCACCGGCACCGCATCGACCACCACCACTCCGGACAACCGCAGCGACCCGGGGGCGGCGAGCGACCCACCCGCCTCGTGCAGCGACCCGCTCGCAAGCCTGCGTCCCGAGTCCGGGCCACCACGAGCCGCCGACTATGCGAGCGACGGCTCGCTCGCGCAGATCCTGCGACGGGGCTTCCTGACCATCGGCATCGACCAGAGCACCTACCCGTTCAGCTACGCCGACGTGGCCGACCACAATCGACTCAAGGGCTTCGACATCGACCTCGTCCGCGAGATCGCCACCGACCTCTTCGGCAGCGCGGACCCAAGCCGGCTGCACTTCCGCGTCCTGCCCAACAACATCCGCGAACAGGCCGTCGCGAACGGCGACGTGGACATCGTCGCGAAGTCGGTCACGGTGAACTGCCGCCGCCGGGCGGTGGTCGACTTCAGCTCGGTCTACTACGAGTCGGGACAGCGCGTACTCGTCGTCCGCGACAGCCCCGCCGCAGCCGCCGACCACGCCAAGGGCCTGATCGGACTGCCCGCCGCAACTCGCGTCTGCACGGTCGGCAACACCACCGCCGCGGAGGCGGTGCGCGCGACGAAGAGCCTGGTCCCCGTCACCGGTGAGACCTGGGCGGACTGCCTCGTCCGCATCCAACAGGGCCAGGCGGACGCCTCGGTGGGCGACGACACCATCATGGCCGGCCTCCAGGCCCAGGATCGCTTCGTGCAGTTGGTCGGCCCCAAACTCACCCGCGAACCGTACGGTCTGGAAATCGCCAAGACCAACCCCGACTTGGTCCGCTTCGTCAATGCTTCGCTGGAGCGCATTCGCCGGGACGGGACGTGGCTGCGACTGTACGAGAGGTATGTGGCCCGCTACATCCCGGAACCCGGACCGGTGACCGCCCCGGACGCGGTGTACCGGGACTGAGCACAAAGACGGGCGCCGCAACCGAACCCGCTGCGCAGGCGACCGAACCGCTGCACATGGCTCCGGACGGTGCTCGCACGGTCGTCGGCGCGGGGCTCGGGCCGTCCCCCCACCAGGTCCGTACCCGAGACCACCCCGGCCTCTGGCGTGACTTCGCCACGCTCGTCCGCACCATGTGAGCGCTCCCATGCGGCGACCGGCACCCCCGTGAGCGCCGGTCGCCGGAGGCCACCGAGGTGGAACGAGGACAGGACCGCCTCGACCACCTCGACCACCTCGACCACCGGATCGAGACGCCCGCTCCCCTCACTCGAAAACCTACGCGATACGCGGAGAAGCGGAATCAGTCATGGATAGGTAGTCGCCGATTCGCCCGGGGCCGACCACGCCTCGCTGCCCCACACCCCACGACTCGGCAGCGACGCAGTCGGCATCGACGCAGTCCGGATCGCACCGCGGCCCGACGCCGAAGCGAAACGGGACAGAATCGAGCCACGGGGAACCGGGATGGAACAGGATGGAACGACCGTCAGCAGCCCGCCTGCAACCGCTTCTGCCCGGGCCGCTTGAAGCGGTGATACGGCCGGCGAGCCTGGAACGTGATGTCCAACTCGGGCCGCCGCAACGAGTCGTCGGGAGGCAACTCATAGGTCAGCGTGCCGACCAGCCGCAAGTACCCCTTGGACACGTCGTATTCGCGCAGCCCGCGACCGGCGGCATCCGCGAACTCGACCGACGCGGCCGCAAAGACGTCCCGACTGCCGATCAGGAACGCGGTTCGCGCATACGTCACAGGCCGCAACCATTCCCGCGAATCGTGGTGTCCGCTCTGTCTGAGCCAAGCGGCGGCATCTCGCTCGGTACGGGCCTCGTGAGTCTCCACGGTGAGCGGTGTACCGGCGGTCAACTGCCGCCTGATCCGCGGCCAGGCGGTCGGCCGCAGCCCGAGCGAGTGATGCATCAGCACCAAGTCGACCCGGCCACCGCAGGAATCGACGAACCCCTCTTCGACCAGGGGCACACCATCCCGAAGCGGAACATGCACGACGGTATGCCGCGAGTACGCCGCAAACGAGAACAACGCGGCCAGCTTGGAAAGCCCGTCGTGATCCCCGATCACGACGCCGTACTCCCCCAGCGGGTCCGACATCGCGGTATGCCGCAACTGCAACCACGGTTGCACCACGCGATACTCCACGACCCCGACCCGCGGCCGAAACCGACGCAACCTCAACCGCATACCCGACGCCCACCCGTCCCCGTCCCGAACCCACCACCCAGCCGAGCCCTACCGACCGACCCACCAACCCGAAGCGACGGTCGTCCCTGACGGCTGTCCACCCCCAGCCCAACGCCCGGCCCACGGCGCCGCCCATCACGCCCCAACGCCCGCCACCGCACCGCAACCGCCGGCCCGACGCAACCCGAACTCGACCCGGCCCGGCCCGGCCCAACGCGGCCTAACACCACCTGAGTTCGCCAAGGCACCCCCCGGCGCAGCCCCACGCGATCCGCAGACGCGGCCCGGCCCGGCTCGGCTCAGCTCGCCTCGGTCGCCTCGGTCGGCTCGGTCGGCTCGGTCGGCTCAGTCCAGCAACTGCCCACCGCCGCCCGAGCGCTACCCGACCCTCGATCACCCGCCGCCGAACCAAGCCGGCATATCGAAGTGGAACGAATCCCCCGGCGTCATCGTCCGAAGGTCCTCCTCCAGCGCACGCAGCCGTTCCACGCCCAACGTCTCCGCCCACTTGGCCCGCAAGTCCTCGAAGATCGCAGCCGATCTCACCAGCGAATCCACCCCGCGCGCGGTAAGCCGAACCACCTTGCGCCGCGCGTCGTTCGGATCCGCACCACGTTCGACGTAGCCCAGCCGCTCCAAGCCGTCGATCGTCTTGCCCGCCGCCTGCTTCGAGACACCCAACAGGCGACCGAGTTCCACCGCGGTGGTGCCGTACGGACCAATGGCCTGAAACACGAAGCCGTGCATGGGGCGCATGTGGGGATGGCCTTGCCGGGCGAGCTCCGCGTGAACCTCGTCGATGAGTACCCGAAAGGCCATCAGCAGCCGCAACGGCAGCTCGAAGCCCGGCGGGTCCTGGCCGGGCCCGCCGCCGTTCGGTCCGGCTGCAGACGAATTTCTTGACATGGATAGACAACCTGGTTCACTATTTAGACAATGACGTTGTCGAATCTTTCGCAAGTCTAGGAGATCACCGCATGCCTGTCATCCGCAGCGCCGACACCCGCATCACCACGACCCCCAACGGCGTCATGACCACCTACGCATCCCCCACCCAGGGCGGCACCAGCGCAGCCCTGTGGCGAGTGGACATGACCCCGGCACACTCCACCCCGTACCACGCCTTCGAAGCCGAACAAATCTGGACCATCCTCACCGGCAGCCTCACCGCCGACCTCGACGGCGAAAAGCTCACCGCAACCACCGGCGACACCGTCATCTTCCCCGCCGACCTCCCCCGCCAAGTCCACGCGCACACCGAAACAGGCTTCACCGCCATCGTCACCGCCCCCGCCGGAGCCCGCGCATACAACCCCAACGCCATAACCCCGCCCGGCACCTGCGACATGGCCCCCAAGGAAGCCGAACGCATCCTCCCGCCCTGGATGATCTGACCCACCCTCCACCCACGCCCCCCTCCCACAAACCCACCACCCACCCCAACCCACCAGCCACCCAAGCAACAACAGTCACAGGAACCCGCCCCCTCGCCACCCACCGGTCGGACGGCAACAACCGCCAAGCACCCACCAAAAGCACAGCTACCTTCGGGCTCAACCAGGCCCGCTCCGCCTCCCCAAAGCGCCCACCCACTCACCTGAACCGCCCACCACGGCAAGCCAATCCACGCTCGACCCAACTCAGCCCAGCGGAAACAGACATGCGCCGAGGAAAGGCACAGATGCAGCCGAGGAACGGGCCAGGCGGGCGGGTTGGCCAGGCGGGCCGGCCAGACCCGAGGGGCGGGCCGGGCGACCTGGCCGGGGAGCGTCGTGGGCCGGTTGGGTAAGCCGGGCGGGCCGGGCGGGCCGGGCGGGCCGGGCGGGCCGGTTGGGCGAGCTGGATGCGGGCGGACGGATGCCAAGTTCGGGTCGGGACGTAGCCAATACGCGGCGGGCAGGGCGGCAGGCGGCAGGCGGCAGGCGGCAGGCGGCAGGCGGCAGGCGGCAGGCGGCAGGCGGCAGGCGGCAGGCGGCAGGCGGCAGGCGGCAGGCGGCAGGCGGCAGGCGGCAGGCGGCAGGACCATGCTCCCCGGGCCACGACTCGCAAGGGGAACGGAGCGAAGGCGTTGGCTAAAGCTTGCCGAGGTGAGCCGGCAGTACCAACTCATCTGAATCAGCCCACCGATGTCACGCCACTCGCAGCCCCATTCAGCCTCCGGCGCTCTATTTCTGCCGGACAGCGACCCGCGTGTGTCAATGCTCCGTGAAAGCTGACCCCCGAGGAGTACGGGAATGTTGGCCCGCTTCTGTATGCGGCCCCTGTGGGAACCGCTCGGGATAGTGCTAAGCCGTGAGTCTTGAACAGCTGCGCGGCCACTTCTACTGGCTGACGTCTATCGTCATTCGGACCGATTTGGAACTGGCTGCGTAGGTGAGACTTGACAGCACTTGTCGTCGGGTTCCGAGAGCGGACGATGATCAGGCGGCCGGAAAATGTTGTCGAGATCTGGCAGCACCGGCGTGTCGGCAGGCAGGCTTCCACGCTATGGCCGAGGAAACAGGTCCAGTGGGCACCGACGTGTCTGCGGTAGCTCTCTCCCGCAGAGCCAGGCCGGTGAGGCATGATCTCGAGCATGAGCGAACCGGAACTGGACCTGCTCTCACGGCTGTGGGAAGAGCACCTGCGCGCGCCGTTCCCACCCCATGTTCGCGGTCGGGAGTTTGAGCACGAAGACAGATTGTTCGACATGGTGTTGCTGGACGCGGACATCGCCGGCTGTGTCTCCTCGTCGCTTTCGGGCCCCCTTGATGAGCAGCGCCAGAGAATCTTGCTCGTGTGCCTCGCGGCCGTTGAGAAGGTCCTGCCGTCGATCGATGATGAGGCCGGCGCAATCGAGTACTACGAGCGCTTGCGGAAGATGGCCGCGTTGGCGGTCGGAATCGGGAACGCCAACGCCCGGTAGCGTCCGGTGGTGCGGGCAGTGGATCAGCCGGCGGCTTGCTGTTCGGCGCGGGCACGGGTGGTGGCGAGGCGGTAGGAGTCGGTACCGGTCTCGACGATGTTGCCGCCGAAGGTGAGGCGGTCGACGATGGCCGCGCAGAGCCGGGGGTCGGTAAAGGTCTTGGTCCAGGCTCCGAGCGATTCGTTCGAGGCGATGGCGACGCTGTTCTTCTCCTCCCGCTCGGTCAAAACCTGGAACAGCAACTCGGCGCCGCGGCGGTCGAGTTCCCTGTATCCGAGTTCGTCGGTCGCGAGAAGGTCAACGCGGCCGTAGCGGGCGATGGTCTTGGCGAGCTGCTTCTCGTCGGCGGCTTCAACGAGTTCGTTGACGAGCTTGGTGGCGAGTACGTACTTGACCCGGAAGCCGGCCATCGCGGCCTCGGTGCCCAGCGCGATCAGCAGGTCGGACTTGCCGGTCCCGGAGTCGCCGATCAGGCAGAGCGGAAGGCTCTTCTTGATCCACTCGCAGGTGGCGAGGGTGTGGATCATCGCGGGGTCGACGTTGGGGTTCGCGTCGAAGTCGAACTTGCGCAACGACTTGTCGCGGGGGAAGCCGGCGGCCCTGATGCGGCGCTCGGAACGGCGCCGGGCCCGGTCGTCGCCCTCGGACATCAGCAGTTCGGTGAGGAAACCGAGGTAGGACATCTGCTCGCGGGAGGCGGTCTCGGCGAGTTCGGGGAACTGGGCGCGGATGGTGGGCAGCCGTAGCATCCGGCAGGCCTGGTCGACGGCCGCATTGGCGGCCTGCTCGGTGAGTCCTCGTTTGGCGGGGGAAGGTCACGGCGCTCTCCTTCAGGTGGTGGGGCGGTCCGGCCGGCGGTGTCGCAGCAGCTGGTCGTAGTCGGCCACCGAGGGCAGCGGCCGGGTGTCGGGCGGCAGGTGGGCCAAGCGCCGCGCGGTCAGAGACGTCACCGTCGCGCGGCCGGCCGCGGGTGGTTCCGGCTCGGTCGGGTCCGCCGTGTCGGCCTCGGCTGCCTTGCGGGCCTCCAGCGCGACGGCGTCGGCGGTCAGGGCTCCGGCCTTCAGGGCGACCGCAAGGCCCGCGACCAGGTGCTCGTGGGGCAGGTGGCGGCTCAGCAGCAGGACCTCGATCAGGGCCCGGGTGCCGTCGCGTTCACCCCTTTGCGGGCGGCTGCCCACCAGGCGTCGTGGACCGGGGTGAACCTGCCTGCGGAGCCTGTTCGAGCGCGGTCGCCCCGGGCAGGGCACCGGGTTTGCGCACCAACGCCTCCAGGTAGTGGTCCAAGTCGAGGCGGGTGCCGCCCTTGGCAATCAGCCGCTCGTGACGTGCGACCTCCTCTCGTCCGTCGTGAACGACCACCTCGGAGGCGTGGAGCATGACGCGGACGGTGCGGCCGATCAGCCGCACCGGTACCGAGTAACGGTTCGTGCGGACGCTGATCAGGCTGTAACGGTCGACCCGCGGCGTGAACAACCGACCCGTCTCGAACTGCTCGTCCGGCAGCGGCGCCAGCAGCAATTGCTCGGCGGCGAAGTACTCGCCGATGGTGCGAGGCCGGGAGCGGATCCGGCGGGCGTCGTCCAGTTCGTCCCACCGCTCGATCATCGCGTTCAGCTCCGCCAGCGTCGCGACCTCCGGGACGGGAACGAGATGGTTGCGGCGGGACCAGCCGATCTGCCCCTCGACGCCGCCCTTCTCGTGGGCGCCGCCGATGCCCGGCCGACAGTAGAGAGCTTCCAGGCCGTGGTGTGAGCGGAACGCGGTCCACCGCCCGGCCTCCGCCCGCTGCCGGGAGAAACCCAAGACCTGGGCGACCGCGGCCCTGAGGTTGTCGTAGCGGACCTTCCCGGTCGGCACTCCGCCCAGCACGTTGAGAGCGTGGACGTGTCCCTCGAAGAACGCCTCCTATCCGGCTGAGGCGAAGATGCGGTGCACCGACTTGCCCGAGTAGGACAGCCGGAACGCGAACAGGTAACAGGTCATCGATTCGCCGGCCAGGTGCACCATCACGTCCCCGAAGTCGACCTCCGCCTCCGCGCCGGGCTTGTGGGTCTGCGGGATGAACGCGTCCGCCACTCCGCGGCCCGCTTGGAGCAGGCTCTCCCCACGGCGGTCGGCCACGTAGGCGCGGACCAAATGGTACGAGATCTCGTCGGCGCCGTGCTCGTCCACCAACCGGTCGAAGATCCGCTTCACCGTGTGGCGCTGCTTGCGCGGCGCATCCAGGTCCGCCCGCAGTATCCGGTCGATCAACGGCTTGAACGGGTCCAGCCGGGTCACCCTGGGCGGCAGTTTCTTCCGAGGCTCGGGCCACGCCGACGATAACGCCTTCTGCACGGTGCGGAACCCGACGCCGTACTTGCGCTCCAGCGCGCGGCTGGACAGGCCCGCGCGAGAATCGCGGCGGATCGCCGCGTACAGATCGACCTTGAACTTCGGCAGCACCCGGGCCCCCTCGTCGTGCAGAGCACAACCATGGTCCCGAGGCAAGCACTCAAGTGCTGTCAAAACTCAGCGACATCACCCTTCCGTGGCACACGGCACTGTCGCCGCCGAGCAACAGGCGCTGTCACAACTCACGTATAAAGCCACCACGCTCGCTGACGGATGCCATCCGCGGATCCCGACATGGTCGCACGCAACGTCGACGCCGACCGGATCGGTGCCAAACTCGTCGGCGACGTCACCTAAATCCCCAGGTGCAAAGGATTCCTCTACCTGGCCCACGGCCGTCGACTGCGACAGCAGTCCGTTGTCGGTTGGGCGACCATGGCCGACCACTTCAAGACCTCCCAATTCCGATCGAGGCAGCGACTAAACGTCCGAAGAGTTCGCGAGGGCGCTCGCCGGGCACGGAATGAGGCAATCCGTCGGCCATACCCGCGTCTGTGGAAACAACGCCATGGCAGAGTCGTTCTTCGGAACCGTCAAGAACGATGACTCCACCACTACGTCTTCACCACACACACAAAAGCACGCGGCAAAGTCGTCCGATACATCGAGGGCTTCTACAACCGCCGACGCCTCAACTCGGGAATCGGTCACCGCGCGTCCCATGAATTCCTGTGCCAAGAGCGGGAATTGAGACGCGCGACATAGAAAACGGATACCAAGCCGTTCGGAAAACGTAGGGCCCCTCAGCCCCGCCCCGCTGCCACTAACCTTTTCATGGCCTGCAATGGGGCTCCTGGCCTCCGGGCTCGGCATGACTTTCGTCCCCTGTCGAACGCATGACCCGGCCCGCGCAGGGCCGGACATCGCAGACCCGTGGGCCAGATACACCCGAAGGCCCCACGCATGGCCGAATGCCTCGCGAACGGCATCCCCGACGCCCCGACGAAGGCAGCGTCGTCGTCCCGGGCGCAACCACCTCGACACGGCCGTGCCCTCGTCCGTCCGCTCGCTCGCAACCGTCCACGAACAACGACGCGCCGTCGAGACACGGATCGGCCAGCCGTCGGACGCCCACCCTCCTCCGCAGGTCCCGACGTCGATGACCGGAGTCGGCATCAGGATCGCCGCCGCTGCCGTGCGGGCCACCGCGGGCTACGCCCCCTCGTTTCCGATGGCCGCCCACCCGGCCTCCCACGCCCGCCGGCCCCGGCGACGAAGTCCTCCGGGCCGGCCCCCTCCATCCACGGCGTACACGGCCCGGAACGGGAAACAAGCGGCTGAAACGCGCGCCCCCACCTCCCGCAGCAGCCACGACCGCAGCAGAACCCGCGACGGAACCCACGCTGACCCACCCGCGTTCGACGAAAGGCGTCGAGGCGCCCCCGCGGGTCGGCCCACCGACCCACCTCGCCCCGCCCCGCCCTCACCGCAGCGGCGATTCCACCCGGGTCACCGCGAGCGTACCTCGCGCCAACTCTGCCAGCGCGCACCAGTCTTGACCCGGTAGCCCGGTCCTGACCCGGGTCGCCGCCATCGACGGCCAACCCGCCTCCGCGCCGTGCAGGATGCCGGCGATCGAGCCCGTCACCGGCGCCGTCGTGTGGATGTCCCACCCTCCGCGCACGGCCAGGCCGATCTGCCGACACGGGTTGCCGTCGCCCCACAACAGCCCCGCCGCGACCAGGCAGGCATTGCCCAGCGCGTCCCGCCGGGAGCCGGTCCCGTACCGCTGATGCACCTCGGCAGCCGCCTGCTCCCAGGTCCGACCACGGGTATGGGCGACCAAGACTCCCTGAATCGCCCGCGACAACCGTGAGTCGACGGGCACATGCCGTAACGAGACCCCGACCGCCTGCGCCGCATCCCGCGCCGTGAACGCCGCCGCCGCAAGCGCAGCGCTCCACATCGCCGCGTGCAGCCCCTCCCCCACATGCGATACAACCGCGTCCTTGCGTGCCAACCGAGCCGCGCGCCTGGGATCACCCGGTGCCACGTAGCCGTACAAATCCGCACGCGCCATCGCCTCGTCGGTCCCGCCGTGCGCGGTTGCGTGGGATGCCGTCGCCGGCGGCAGCGCGCCACGCAACAGGGCCTGGTACGCAGCCTGTTCTGCCGCGCGCTGCCGCAGGAACGGCAGGGTCAGCAGCCACAAGGCCCCCACCTGCGCACTGCTGAAGCCCGGTCCGTACAGCTCCAACACCCGCAAGCTCAGCACCGAGCGATCCACCGCATCGCTGCGGTCCTCCACCCGGGCGGCATCCGGCACTCCCGACCCATCCGGAATGCGGGCCGCCTCATAGGCGCCCAGGCAACGACCTATCCAGCCCCCGTGAATGCGATCCAGCAACGCCGCCACGGGCGGCGGCGGGTCGATCGCACCGGCCGGCGGAAGTCCGTCATCCACAAGCCGATCGACGGCGTCACCACGATCGCCGCTTCCCGAGCCGCCCCGACTCACGCAGTCCCGACTCATGCCATCCCGAGCCGGAACATCCCGAGCGGGAACATCGCGAGCCAACGCATTGCGAGCCAACGCATCGCGCCCCAACGCATCGCGGGCCGAACGACCCTGAGTCGGGCGACGATCCCCGGTCGGACCGTCCGCCGACAAGCCGTCTCGTCCCGGATCGTCTCGCCCAGGGCGCCCAGGGCGCCCAGTTCGCCCAGTTCGCCCGGCCCGCCCAGCGCGCCCGCGGCCAAGGTCGTCACGCTCCGCGTGCTCTCGCCCCTGACGATCCCGGCTCAACTCGTCTCGCCCCCAACGGCCTTGCCCAAGCCGATCTTCAACAAGGCGCCCTTCGTCAGGGCGTCGTTCGTCAAGGCGCGCTTCATCATGACGCCGTTCATCAGGAAGCCGTTCATCAAGGCGATCTCGACCCAGACGGCCTCGCTCCAGGTACGCCTTGCCCAGAAGGTCTCGCTCCAGCCCGTCTCGCTCCAGCCCCTCTCGGCCCCGACCGTCTCGGCCTCGGCCATCCTCCGCCCGCTGACCTTGGACCTGGTCATTCCGGCCGCCGTCCCCGCCCGTTCGGCCGCCATCCGCCACGAACTCGCGGCCGCCACCGCCACCGACCGAATCATCTTCCGTCGGACGATCGGGCGACCCCAGACCACTTCGGCGTCCATCGACCGTTGCCGGGCCGATGCCCTCGCCCACGCCGATGCCCGCAACGCCCGCATCATCCTGCGCCCGACGATCGCGCTGCCGATCACCTCGATCGGCATCACCCGAAGCCGGCACCCGATCGCCGGCCAAATCATCGTGCCTCAGCGGGATTTGCGCTCGACGTTCCCCACTCGGACGATCACCGCGCCCCGAGTCGCACCCCGGGCCCCCACCGGACCGGTCGTCGCCCGCCCGATCGCGGCCGGCGAGATCGCCCTCCCTGAGATCATCGCTCGTCGGATCACCTTTCCTCGGATGATCCGAGTCGCCGCGCCCACCCTCGTCGCCCTCGCCACCGCCCCGCCCACGGTCGACTCGCCTTCGGCGCCCCGAACCCGAGTTGTCCGATTCCCGACCGTCCCGAGCCGCCTCCACCACGTGCGTCACCGCTCCTTCGCCGACCGACTCCGCCCCTGAACCGACATCCGCCCCGCCACCTGCGCCCGACCCGTACCCGGCATCCGCCCCGCGGCCCGCATCCGGACCAGCCGACCCGACCGGGCCACCCGACCCGACCGGCCACCCGCCCGGCCGAGCCACGCCATCCGACCCAGCCGGCCCGCCAACCGCGCTCCCGTCGTCCCCGTCATCCCCGTCGCCCCCGACCACCCACGCCGCCGCGCCGCCCTCCGCAGCCCGCGTCGCCGACCCGCCCCGCCTCCCCCGCCGAATACGATCCTGCTCCCGGCCCCGATCACGCCCCGGCAACTCGACCTGCACCGGCACCTGCACCGGCACCTGCGACGCCGACGCCTGCGTCCGTATCCGCGCCTGCAACTGCCCCTCCACCTGCGCCTGTCCGGTGATGTGCCCGTCCTGCGCCTTCTGCGAATCGTGCCGCACGTAGTCCTCCCGACCGGGTGGGCAGGCCGGCACCGGCCGGCGGGCGACGCTGCCCGGGACGTTGGCGGGTTCGACACCCGGAACCCGATCGCGGCTCCAGGTGACGAAGACTCCGGGTGACGAAGCCCGCTCGTACCGCATCATGCTCCGGCCGGTTCGAGAAAGGCCAGACGCCCGAGACAGTCGATTCGACCGAAATGTGACGCCCTATCACATGCCCTGCGCAGGCTACGGAACCGCCCCGGTCCGGGCTATTGGCAAGCCTTGACGAAGTTCAGACACAACCCGCTGAAATTCGTCACGACCCAGGGGGTTCGCTGGCGCCGCGAATCGCGTACCTTATCGGCCATGACCTCGGCTCGCGCCTATGACGGCGGCATCTACTCGCCGTATTCGGAGACCCCGATCTACGACCGGCTCGTGGCTGAACGGGGTCGCCCGGAGATCGGCCCCTTCAACCTCCCTGTGCCGGACTTCGCCATGCACCCGCTCTTCGGCGAACGACCGGCGCTCCCGGCCCTTCCCGCCCTGCCGTCCTCGTACTCGTCGCCCGCCCCGGCGTACGGGTCCAGCTACGGCTCGGCCGCCCCGGGCTACGGCTACAACGCGCCTGCCCCGATGCAGTCGTTGCCCGCCCCGCTGCCGGTTCCGGCGCAGTACGGCGGTGGCTCCCCGCAGCAGGGCGGCCAGTACAACAACGCGCACATGTCCGGGTATGCGTCGATGGCCCCGGCCGCGCCGCAGGCACCCCAGCAGGCCGTGCACCAGGTGTCGCAGCCCGGCGCCGGGCAGTACGCCGCGCAGTACGTACAGCCGCCCCAGGTACCGACACCGCGTGTGCCGAACATGGGCGAGCCGGGCCAGTTCCCGCCTCGCTACTGACCTCGCTCCGCCCGTACGCCACGCATCACGCCACGCGCACGGGTCCCATCGCGAGCCGTACCACCCGCACACCGTGCGGCACCGTCCCCGGCGGGGAGGCGTCGTACCGATCCCCCGTCGGCTTCCCCTGGCCGGCGTGAAACAGTGAAGACATGCACCACCTCGCCTCCTTGCACGTGTATCCGATCAAGTCCGCACGCGGTATCGACCTCTCCGAGGCCGTGGTCGAACCGTGGGGCCTTGCCGGCGACCGGCGTTGGATGCTCGTGGACGAGGCCGGACGGTTCCTCAGCCAGCGCAAGCAGCCGCTGCTGGCGACCGTGACGGTACGTCAAGAGGCGGACGGCCGACTGGCCGTGTCCACGCCCTCGATGGACGACCTGCGGATCGAACCGACTGCCGAGCTCCGGCTCGTCCCGGTGACCGTCTGGAACGACGAATTCGAGGCCGCCCTGGGCCCGGACGACGCGCACACCTGGTTCGGGAAGATGCTGGGCTTCGACGTCCGACTGGTACATCTCGACGACCCGACCCGACGAACGCCCGATCAGCGGTACGCGGATGCGTCCGATCGGGTGAGTTTCGCGGACGGATTCCCGCTGTTGCTGACGACGACGGGTTCACTCGAAGCGTTGAACGCCGTAATGGATTCTCCGCTGCCGATGAACCGGTTCCGCCCCAACGTCGTCATCGACGAGCCCGAGGGCTGGGCCGAGGACCGCTGGCGCCGAGTCCGTATCGGCGACGTCATCTTCCGCGTCGTCAAGCCGTGTTCGCGCTGCGTGATCACCACGACCGACCAACGCACCGGCGAACGAGGCCCCGAGCCGCTTCGAGCCCTCGGAAAGCACCGCCGGTTCGGCAAGAAGCTGATCTTCGGCCAAAACCTGATCCCCGAACTCCCCCCGACCGGCACGGGCATCCTCCGGGTAGGCGACCCCTTCGAGGTCCTCGAAACCGCCTGATCGGCCGACGGCACCCGATCGGCAACCGCGCCCGATCGGCCCGACCCCACCGATCGACCGACGCCACCAACCCAGCCGATTCCCGGGCCGGTTCCGCCGTGGCGATATGCAACAGGCCGAGTTCCGCCGCCGTCCGATCAGCGGACGCACGAAGGCATCGGTGACATCGCGCCATCCACCCGACGAAACGCGGCACAACCGCACGTTGGGCCAGGGCCGCTCCGTCGCGTCACGAAGCCACCGGCAGGGGCGGGCCGTTCGACGCTCTCGGGCCGCCGCAACCGTACGACGGGCCGAACGGCGGCGTCGCGCCCATCTGCGGGGCGGCCCAGTCAGGAATGCCAACCGGAAGGCCGTACCGCCGGCAGCTGCGCCCGCACCCGAAGCCGCCCACGCCACGGGGCCATTCGCCGAGGTCGGGACGGGCCCTTCGACAAGGTCGGGCCGGGCCCGCCACACCGCGGGACGCCCTACGCTCAGCGCGGTGAACTGCGGCGGCCCTATCCCGTGCGCCGCCGCTCACCCACACCCAGACGTCGCGCCCGATCCCGAACCGCCGTACCTGCACCCGGCGCTCGTCCGCGCGGCACATACCGGGCCTGCATCGCGACGAAACCCGCGTGCGGCTCTGTCGTCGGACAGATGGACCTGCGGTGGGTGAGCAGACCTTGGGCATCCCGGACGCGGGCCGGTGGGCGACGGGCGCACCGGTGCCTGGGCCGGCGGGAAATACGGATGCCAGGCGCGCTCCGCGCCCACGAGAAGGCGGCCGGCACGCAACCGGCGGACAACGAAGGCGCGGGCCGAGAAACGGGAGGCAATCGCGTCGCACCAGATCGAGTGGGCACCTCACCGAGCGGCGGATCGCAGCCATCAGTAGACAGCAGCCAGCCAACGAACCGGCCGACGGCCGAACGAGCGGCAGTCGAACGAACCGGGAGACCGCCAAACAAGCGGCAAGTCGAATTCGAGTACCCGACCTGACGAAGTGGCATCGGGCCAGGCATTGGCCGCCCGACCGGCATGGGCTTTGAGTACACGGACACCCGGCCGACGTACCGACATTGACCTGCCAACGGGGGCGCACCGGACAATCGCGGGCCCGTGAGTCCGCGTGCGCAGCCCGCAGTCGGGTCCGGGTCCAGGTCCGACCCGAACCCGAGTCCAGCGTCGGCGTCAGCGTCAGCG
The DNA here is from genome assembly GCF_055557415.1 of Embleya sp. L77. NCBI lineage: Bacteria > Bacillati > Actinomycetota > Actinomycetes > Kitasatosporales > Streptomycetaceae > Embleya > Embleya sp. L77. The sequence goes on along the minus strand of NZ_CM145709.1, from coordinate 5,655,888 downwards.
TCAGCGTACGGTCGCCTGGTCTCGTGCCCGTACGCCACAAGAGCGTGCCGCGTGGGCCGCTTGGCGCAGGGGGCGTCACTCACGTGGGTGATACGTCCCGCGCGCCCCGATCCGGTACCGCTCGGCGCCCGGCACGCTGATGCCCCCACTACCTCGGACCGTCCGGCACGTTCCTGCCGGGTGAGGGGCAACGACACCATGGCTACCGTCACCTTCGACCGGGCCACCCGCCGATACACCAAGGGCGACAAGCCCGCCGTCGACGAGCTCTCGCTCGAAATCGGGGACGGGGAATTCCTCGTCCTGGTCGGCCCGTCCGGCTCCGGCAAGAGCACTGCTCTGCGCATGCTCGCGGGCTTGGAGGACGTGAATTCCGGCGCGATCCGCATCGGTGACCGCGACGTCACGAACCTCGAACCCAAAGAACGCGACATCGCGATGGTGTTCCAGAACTACGCGCTCTATCCGCACATGACGGTGGCCGAGAACATGGCCTTCGCGCTCAAGATCGCACACCAATCGAAGGACGAGATCACCCGTCGAGTCATCGAGGCAGCGAAGATCCTCGACCTGACCGAATACCTCGATCGCAAACCGAAGGCCCTCTCCGGCGGCCAGCGCCAGCGCGTCGCGATGGGTCGTGCGATCGTCCGCGAACCCCGCGTATTCCTGATGGACGAGCCGCTGTCCAACCTCGACGCCAAGCTCCGGGTTCAGACCCGCATCCAAATCGCCGGACTGCAAAGGCGGTTGGGGACGACGACCGTCTACGTGACGCACGATCAGGTCGAGGCGATGACCATGGGCGATCGCGTCGCCGTACTCAAGGACGGCATCCTCCAGCAGGTCGCCACTCCGCGCCAGATGTACGAGCGGCCCATCAACGTATTCGTCGCCGGCTTCATCGGCTCGCCCTCGATGAACCTGATCGACACGGACCTGACCGAGGACGGCATCCGCTTCGGCGACGTCCTGGTCCCACTCACCCGCGAGGCGCACGCGACCGCCCGGGCGCAGAACGCGGACCGAATCACCGTGGGCGTCCGCCCCGAGCATCTGGAGGTTGCGTCCGGTACGGAGGCGCGCGGACTCGCCATCACGGTGGACGTGGTCGAGGAACTCGGCTCCGACGCCTACGTATACGGCACCGCCACCCAGGTCGGGGATACCCCGATCACCCTGGTCGTCCGCGTCCCCGGTGACCGTGTCCCACGCAAGGGCGACACCCTGTACCTCACCCCACGCCCCGACGAGATCCACAAGTTCTCGACGTCCACCGGCGAACGCCTGGCCGACTGACGACCCGACGCTCCCAGCCCGGCCCCTGCGCCCCCCACCAGCGCCCGAGCACCCACGTCCTCACCCACCCGCCGAGGCAACCTCGCGGCTCCGACGCCCACACCGCAGCCCCGGCAGCGTGCCAAACCGAGAGCAGTGCTCTCGCGCGAACTTCGGCCCTGGCGCGGTACCGACCCAACCCGATTCCGAACTCGACCCCGACCCAATCTCAAACCGGACTGCCTCAGCCCGGCTCACCCGGGCCGCCGGGACCGCCCGGCCTTCCTGGCCTGCTCCGAAACCGCCCAGGCCGTCCCACCCCAACGAGAGCACTACTCTCCCTCACTTCACGACACCACAACCAAACGTCCAAATAACCAACCACCAGGCAACGCCACAACGCGGCGCTCCCGGACGACGAGAGCACTGCTCTCGTGCCTCCCCCAGGCAATCAAAATCCGACCCAAATTCCGAGAGCAGTGCTCTCGCTTTCGGCCGTAAGTAGCGCCCAGGCGGCCCCTGCCCGCGAGAGCACGGATTCGAGCCTCGCGGGCGAACGGCGCACCTGCACAACGCCGAACCGCGCACCATCTCGACAGCCGGCGGGCACCCACGCAACCGCGTGACCGCGCAACCGGCCCGATCAGGGCACCTGGAGCGCGGCCCCGTAGCAAGGCCGGCCACGTCCGACCACGGCAACCGGTTCGGCGATCGCCCGATCGGCGGGTGGGAACCGGGACTCGGCATCCTGCCCACTCCCCGGGCCGGCCACTCAGGACAATCGCGCCGGCCGGACCTCCCCCGCCCCAACGCAGTGTCGGCTGTCCCACCGGAGCACGACAAGCCGAGTCCCGCTCATGCCCAACAGCCGCCGGTGGGCAAGGTCCAGGCGCGGCGTCGGCGCGCCAAGGAGCGACACCCTCCCGAGCCCGCCGCAGGGACTCGTCCCGAACCGAATCGGGGCCTGCCGCCCTCCAAGTCTTGGCCGAAGCCGCGTCCGAGCCGTCGCTTCAGGCGGCCGCCTCGGACGCGGCGTCAGAGCCCCGGCTCAGTTCATCGCCTCCCGCATTGCCTGCTGAAGGTGGGTGGTTCGCCGACGGGTCGGGTCGGCGGCCACTGCGGCGGCAAGGGCCGGGCCTGCCGCGTGGACGATCGAGACATGGTGTGCACCTCGGGTGATCAGCGTGTACACGAGGGCTCGGGTGTAGGCGTCGGCGCCTTCGGACGGGAGTACGACCACCGCTCCCGGGCGGCGGACGCCCAGCGATTGACGGGCCGTCAAGGCCCAGCCGTGGCGCAAGTCGGTCCGGTGGATCGCTTCGGGAGCAGCGGCGCCGAACGCCACCACAACTCGGCCGTCCGAGAGCACATCGCGAACAACGCCTTGAACCACACCGCTACTTGGGTCGGGCGTGGCCCGAATGACGCAGTCGCCGACGTCGATCGCTCCGACTGCGCCCTGGTCCTGACGAGCCGAACTCCCAGCCCCGGCGCCGGATTCAGGGCTCGGATTGAGCCTTGCCTTGAGCACGGCGTTCAGTGCGGTCGCGCCGGCGGGGCCGGTTGCGAGCGGAGCGACCACGAGTACGTCCCGCGCCGCGATGCCGATCGCACGCGGAATCGAGTCGCAGACCAACTGCGCACACCGGTGGGCAGCCTCCTCTCCGGTGCGGACCGGGATCAGTACCGCGCGGCGCTCCGGATCCTGGATCGGAGGCAGACGACCGTCGCGAATCCCGTCGGCAAGTGCCTCCAGCGGACCTTCGGGGACGGTCGGAGCGACCAGGGCGCGGATCGTACCGGTCGCCGCGAGATCGGTGAACACCCGTCCCGGCCCGGTCGATTCGAGCCCCGCCGGATCGCCGGCGAGGAGAAGCCTGGCGCCGTCCGGTACCGCTTCGAAGATCGCGGCGGCGGCAGTGACGTCGAGGAGCGTTGCGTCGGTGACCACGAGGAGGTCGAGTTCGAGGGTGCCGTCCGGGCCGCGCTCCATCGCGGCGAGTTCCCGGAGTCCGATCGTGCCCGCGCCGAGCCGGTCCCGGCCGTCGATGGTCGGTGCGACGACGGCTACGCGCAGGCCGGCCTCCCGGGCGTGCGCGGCGACGTTCAGGACTGCGGTCGGGGGTTCCTCGCCGGGGCCCGCCGCGTACAGCAGAACTCCGTTCGTGCCCAGCGCACGGTCGAGCTTGGTGTCGCCGATCTCCGGCCATGGTTCGACCGTCGACAGCAGCCGGACGACCGCTTCGGCGATGGCCTCCTCGGCGAGGGCGTAGTCGTCCAGGGCGAGCAGGACACCCCCGACGGCCGCGAGTTCGTCGGGTTCTTCGAAGTCGCCCTCGAAGTCTTCCTCGAAATCCGACTCGAAGTCGTGATCGGATTCCCCGAGTTCGTCGATGTCGTCGATGCTGTCGCCCGGTCCGGGCGGGGCAGCGGCGAAGGCCATCACGCGGCCCTCGGCGAGTATGGCCCGAAGCGCCGTGTCCGGGTCGCTCACCTCGAAATGCGCGAGCGCGGCTCGCGCGGCATCGGCCTCGATCGCGGTATCGCCCTGCCGGGCGGCCCGTCGCAGCAACCACAACACGATCGCGCGCACACGACGGGGGTCGTCGGCGGCCCAGTGGGCGCCGAGGGCTCCGCGGGCGAGCAGGTCGGCCTGTTGGGGGGCGATTCCCGGTACTGCGAGTAGTGCCCAGGGGTCTGCCGCCAACAGTTCTGCGGCCTCGCTACCCAGGGCAGTGGCCACCTGCGGGGCCATGCGCTCGGGGGCGCCTGCGGCGGTCAGGAGCCGGGCGACATCCGCGACCACGTCGGCGAAGGGTCGCCGGGCCTGGTCGGTCGGAGTGGCCGGCGCCGCTGCGGGCGGCGTGGCGTCTGCCCGTGAGGGTCCCATGCCGGGGCCCACCCAATTGCTGCCGGCAGTCCCACCGTCGCCCCGCGGCGAACTCCGCCGGGCAGCGCCGCTGTCCGAGGCTGGGCCGACATGCGCTTGCGCCCAACCCGCTCGTTGCCACCGCTCTCCATCGAGAGCACCGCTCTCCTCACCCGAGCCGGCCCCACCACCGAAATGACGCCCACCGACGAGAGCACCGCTCTCGCGATCCCGAAGCGAGGACGCACCCGCGTCGTTCGAGTCGGCACGAGCACCGCTCTCGCCTGCCGAGCCTTCCGACATCGACCGACCGCCCGCCGATACACCGAGAGCACTGCTCTCGGCACTCGACCCCGACGACACAACCGCGCTACCCCGCTCCGCGAGAGCAGTGCTCTCGACATGCCGCTGCTGCGAAGACGCACCCACACCGATCGAATCACCGCGAGCACCGCTCTCGCTTACCGAGCCTTCCGACATCGACCGGCCGTCCGCCGACACACCGAGAGCACTGCTCCCGGCACTCGACCCCGACGACACAACCGCGCTACCCCGCTCCGCGAGAGCAGTGCTCTCGACATGCCGCTGCTCCGCGAGAGCAGTGCTCTCGCGATCCCGTTGCTGCGCGCTGCCACTAGTCACCGGACCAGCGAGAGCACTGCTCTCGGCATCCTGATTCGGCATCGCCTCGGGTTCGGCCTCGCCGACCGCGGCTGGCGTTGGGTGGATGACCTCCCGAGCATCGAGAGCAGTGCTCTCGATGTCCGGATTTGGCACTCCGGGCGATTGGGTGTCGCCCGCCGAGGTGGCGGCTGGGCTCGCGACGTCCGTAGCGGCGAGAGCACTGCTCTCGGCGTCCGCGCTTGTCACCGCAGCTGACGCATCATCTGCTCCCGTAGCCAACATCCGGCCTGCTTCGCCCAACCCGGTGAGAGCAGTGCTCTCGGTGTCCGGGTTCTGCGGTGCGATGGATTCATCGTCGGCAGTGGCAGATGACGTTGAGCGCGTCGGGTCCTGACTACGGAGAGCAGTGCTCTCGGCTTCCGGGGCAGGCGGCGGGTTCGATGCCTCATCCGCACCGGCGACCGGCATCGGGCTCGCGACCTTCGAAACGGCGAGAGCAGTGCTCTCGGGGTCCGGATTTGGTGCCGCCGCCGAATCTGCCTCGCTGGTCGTTGCCGATGTCGGGGTCCCGTTGGCCGACGTGGCGAGAGCAGTGCTCTCGGCGCTCGGGTTCGAGGTTGACGCGACTTCGGCGGGCGCGGACGTAGACGGCGTCGGGCCCGCATCGCCCGGGGTGGCGAGAGCGGTGCTCTCGCTGCTCGGAGTCGGGGCGGCGAACGACGCGGCGGCGGGCGGAGGCGTAGACGGCGTCGGGCCCGCATCGCCCGGGGTGGCGAGAGCGGTGCTCTCGCTGCTCGGAGTCGGGGCGGCGAACGACGCGGCGGCGGGCGGAGGCGTAGACGGCGTCGGGTCGGTGTCACCCGACGTGGCGAGAGCGGTGCTCTCGTTGTCTGAGCTGGGTGGGAGTTCGATGTCGCGAACCGATCGTGGGGCCAGAGCGGTGCTCTCCTCGTCGGGCTCCGACCGGCTGGTGACCGAGGGCTTTGGTTCTTGGCCGGTCTCCGCGCTGGTGGCGGCTTCGGCGGCAAGGGCTGCCGCCTTTGCGGCCTCGGCGGCCTCGGCAGCCAGTGCGGTACGTCGGCGGGCACGCTCGGCGCCGTCCGACTGAGGGGTGTCGATATGGGCAACGCCGCCGACGACTGTTGGCGCTTCGCCACGCGCCAACCTTGCGAGTTGGTCGCGCAGGAGGGCCACCGGGTCAGGCTTCGTTCGGCTATCGGAGGTCCTAGTCGGGCCTGCCTGCGCGATCGAGGAGGCGGGCTCGATGGTCTTTGGTGTCGCCGTGGCCGCGGACCGGTCCTCGCGATCCTTCGGCCCGGCCTCGACGCGGGCCTCGGCCGGCTCGCCGGAACGACCCTCGCGGTCCTCGCGACCTACGTCGGGTCCGGTCTTGGCCGCGGCCCCGGAACGACCCCCGCGATCCTTGTGCTCCTCGTGTGCAACGCCGGCATCGGCGTTGGCGTTGGCGTTGGCGTCGGCCGGCGCCCCGAGACGACCCTTACCGTCCTCGCGGCCGCCGTCCATCCCGGCCTCGGCCGCAGCCCCGGAACTGCCTGCGCGATCTTTGTGGTCCTCGCGCCCAACGTCGACCCCGGTATCGGCCGGCGCCCCGAAACGGCCCTCGCCGTCCTCGCGACCACCGTCCATTGCGGCGTCGGCCCCGGAACGGTCCTCGCGGTCCTTGCGGTCCCCGCGCCCGACATCGGCGTGGGCATCGGCGTCGGCCGGCGGGCCGAAACGGTCCTCACCGTCCGCGCGACCGGCCTCGACTTGTCCCTTGCCTGACACTCCGGAACGGTCCGCATCGTCCTTGCCCTCGGGCTTGACTCGGCCCTCGGCTGACGCCCCGAAACGACCCTCGCCGTCCTGGCGTCCGGGCTTGACTCGACCCTCGGCTGACGCCCCGGATTGGCCCTCACCGTCGCCGGGCCCGGGCTCGACTCGATCCTCGCTAGGAGCCTCGGACTGGGACGCGAGTCGATCCTGGGGCGCGCCTTCCTCGCCGTCGGCCAAGTCGTCGCCGTTCATGCCGACACCATCCGCTCCACCTGCACCGCCCGTACCATTCGCACCCTTACCATCCGCATCACTCACGTCACCCACATTGTTCGCACCACCCACACTGCCCGTACTACTGGTATCACCCGCGCTGCTTCGCACTTCTCGCCCCGCTCACCCCGCCTGCACCCTTCACACCGCCCGCTGCGTCCACTCGACTCGCGCCGCCGGCATCAGCCACACCACCGCCTGCTCCACCGGCATCACGTACTCCATCCGCACCGCAACGTCGCGACTTCAGCCGGGTCGACCTGCCCACCACGCCCCACCAGGGTCGCCCCACTCGCCGACCCACGCCCGCGACGCCACGCCGCGCCGGCTCACTCCGGCTCACTCGCCCAACCTGCGCCGCGAACCCGCCGCCCCCAAGGTCTACCGACTCGCCAACCCGCCTCGCGACGCGGCGCCCAGGCCGGACCACTCACCGCGCCGCGGCCGCCTCCTCGAAACCGCCTCCCGACCAGAGCCGACCCACGCCCGCGACGCCACGCCCACACCCACACCGGCTCACTCCCCCCGCCTGCCGGGAACCGACCGCCCACCAGGGTCGACCGACTCGCCGACACACCCGGAGGCCGCGCCGCGCCCAGACCAGCCCGCTCACCGCACCGCGCCCGGCTCCACGAACCCGACTCCCGACCAGGGCCCGACCGGCCCGCCGGCCCGCTCGGGACGCCACGTCGCGCCCAGGCCGGACCACTCACCGCGCCGCGGCTGCCTCCACGAAACCGCCTCCCCATCAGCGCCGACCCACGCCCGCGACGCCACGCCCACGCCGGCTCACTCGCCGCGCCTGCCGCGAACCCGCCGCCCGCTCAGAGTTGGCCCCGCGCCCGTCCCGCCGCAGCCTCACCCTGGACCGGGTCGACTCACTCGCCGACCTTGACCACGCCCGGCCCGACTCGGCCCACCCGGCTCGCCCCGTCCCCGCCCGCCGGCCTGTCCGACCCACCAAGCCCCACCAGCCCGACCGGCCTGCCCCCGGCTCGCCCGCACCCGGGTCGGCCGCACGCACCGGCCCGTCCGACTCACGAAGCCCCACCGGGCCCGACCGGCCCGGCTCGCCCTACCCTGCCCGGCTCGCCCCACCCGGCCCGGCCCGCCCGCAGCCCCGTCCGGCCCACCCGCCTCGCGCCACCCGGCTCCACCAGGCCCGGCCCAGCCCGCCCCTGCCACCAGGCCCCGGCGCCCCAGCCGGCCGGCCAGACTCCCGGACGCCCGGCGGGCCGGCGGGCCGGCGGTTCGTCCCGACCCGCGCGCCACCCCTACTGGGCCTGGCTCCAAGTGTGGTCCGGGTAGCCCGTCATCGGTTGGGAGACGTCTTCGAGGGCGGAGCGGATTTCGGTGGGGAGGGCGACGGTTTCGGCGGCGAGGGAGGCGCGGAGTTGGGTGGCGTTGCGGGCGCCGACGATGGGGGCGACCACGCCGGGGCGGTCGCGGACCCAGGCGAGGGCGACTTCGATGGGGGCGGCGCCGAGGCCGTCGGCGGCGGTGGCGAGGGCGTCGACGATGCGGCGGGAGTGCTCGTCGAGGTAGGGGGCGACGAAGGGGCCCATGTGGGCGGAGGCGCCTCGGGAGTCGGCGGGCATGGCGTGGCGGTACTTGCCGGTCAGGACGCCTCGGCCGAGTGGAGACCACGGGAGCAGGCCGACGCCCAGGTCGAGGGCGGCGGGCAGTACCTCGCGTTCGATGCCGCGTTGGAGCAGGGAGTACTCCATCTGGGTGCTGGCCACGACGACCCGGCCGGGGGCGGCGGATTGCCACGTGGCGGCCTTGGCGAGTTGCCAGCCGCAGAAGTTGGAGACGCCGACGTAGCGGGCCCGGCCGCTGGTGACGGCGAGGTCGAGCGCGTGCAGGGTCTCTTCCAGGGGCGTCGACGGGTCGTAGGCGTGTAGTTGCCACAGGTCGACGTGGTCGGTGCCGAGGCGGGCCAGCGAGTGGTCGAGGGCCTGGAGCAGGTGTCCGCGCGAGCCGTCGAAGCGGCGTTCGCTGTACGGGACGCTCGCGGCCTTGGTCGCGATGACCAGTTCCGAGCGGGGGATGTACCCGTCCAGGAGTCGGCCGATCATGTACTCGGCCTCGCCGTCCGCATACACGTCGGCGGTGTCCACGAGGTTGCCGCCGGCGTCCAGATATGCCTTCATCTGGTCGGCCGCGTCGTGCTCGTCCGTGTCTCGTCCCCACGTCATGGTGCCCAGGCCCATGCGGGAGACCCGCAGGCCGGTGCGGCCGAGATGTCGCTGCTCCATGGCACCGGAGACTAGCCGTTCCCTCCCCCGTGCCGGCGGTGGCGGGGCCGTTCGGCGGTATGCCGTCCGAGCAGGTTACCGGCGGGTAGGTCACACGGTATGGTCGGCCGAGGCAACCTGCTCGACCCACCCGGATCGTTCGCCCATCCGGGCACCACGAACGCCACCGGAACCCGGACACCACACCGACACCACACCGGCTCACCCGACGAACCCCGCCAAGCACGAAACCGCAGTACGACGACACCTCCGCGGCACCGCAACCGGCAACCCCGGCAGCCCCGGCAACCCCGGCAACCCGCGGCACCGCAACACCACGGCACCACAGGCACCACTACGCAGCGCCCGCAGCGCACGCACCGCACCACACCGCAGCGCCCGCACCACGCCGCACCACACAACATCACCCACCAGTCGAACCGCCTCGAATCGGTTCGAACCACGTCCAACAAGCAGGGGGTCCGCGAATATGCGACTCGGTATCAACCTCGGTTACTTCGGTGCCGGCAACGACGCCGACAACCTGGCGGTGGCGCAGGAGGCCGACCGTCTCGGCTATGCCGTCTGCTGGGCCGCGGAGGCCTACGGATCGGACGCGGCCACGGTGCTGGCCTGGGTCGCCGCGCAGACCACGCGGATCGACGTCGGCTCGGCGATCTTCCAGATCCCGGCCCGGACGCCCACGATGACCGCGATGACCGCCGCGACGCTGGACGTGCTCTCGGGCGGCCGGTTCCGGCTCGGCCTGGGCGTGTCCGGGCCGCAGGTGTCCGAGGGCTGGTATGGGGTCAAGTTCGACAAGCCGCTCGCGCGCACCCGCGAGTACGTCGAGGTGATTCGCAAGGCGATGCGCCGCGAGCGGGTCGACCACCAGGGCGCCAACTGGACGCTGCCGCTGCCCGGCGGTCCGGGCAAGCCGCTCAAGCTCACCGTGCACCCGGTGCGGGAGCACATCCCGCTGTACATCGCGGCGGTGGGCCCGAAGAACCTCGAACTGACCGGCGAGATCGCCGACGGCTGGCTGGGCGTCTTCTACGCCCCGGAGCACGCCGAGGAATCGCTCAAGCACATCCGCGCGGGCCGGGAGAAGGCCGGTTCGGCGATGGCCGACTTCGACGTCGTCCCCACCGTCCCGCTCGTGGTCGGCGACGACCCGCGGCAGGCGGCCGACCAGGTGCGCGGCTACGCGGCGTTGTACGTGGGCGGGATGGGCAGCAGGGACCAGAACTTCTACAACCGGCTCGCGGTCCGGATGGGCTACGAGGCCGAAGCCAAGGAGATCCAGGACAAGTTCCTGGCGAAGGACTACGCGGGTGCGGGCGCGGCAGTCCCGTACGACTTCATCGACAAGACCAGCCTGCTCGGCGGCAAGGAACGCATCGCCGAGCGCATGCAGGCGTACGCCGACACGGGTGTGACGACGCTGACGATCGCTCCGAACGGCACCACCCTGGACGAGCGGGTCGCCGCACTCCGGATCGCCGCCGAGGCCCTGGACCTGTCCGGCACGGGGTCCTAGCAGGTCCGCCGGCCCGAGGCCCGAGCCGAACCAACCCACCCCGGCCCGACCCACCCGGCCCGGCCCACCCGACCCACCCGGCCCGGCCCGGCTCGACCATCGCAGCCGGGCCGGAGCCGTCGACGTCGGCGATGGCGGCAACGACGACCGCGACAGCAAAAGCGGCAACCACGGCGACAGCGGCAGCGGCACCAACAGCCGCCCCAACAGCCGCAGCCGCAGCGACAGACCCACGCTCCGCGCCCGCCGCGGCCGACCCGTCAGCGCGGTCCCGGCACCCGTGCCGCGATCACCTCGGCGAATTCGAGGAGGCGGCGGATCTGGCCCGGTCCGCCGTCCTCCAGGGACTTGCTGAACCGGTACGCCTCCTGCCGGAAGCGCCCGGTGGACGCACCGTCCTCACCGCGCACGGTGGCCACCTCCTGGAGGGTCGGCGTGGCCAGGAACACGAACGCGCCGCGCAGTTGGCGTTGTCCGTCGTGGTCGGTGCCGACCAGGGTCCGTATCCCGACGTGCGACACCGAACCCAGCGGAATCACCTGCACGGAGGAATCCAACACCGTGCCGCCGGGCGCGGACGGGTCGGTCATGTCCTCGCTGTGCCACAACACGAGCCGTCGGTCGTCGCAGACCGCGGCCTCCTGCCACACCGAGGTGCCGTTCGCGTTGATGTCCACGACGCGTTCGAGGGTGAATCCGCGTACCGGGCGCCGGCCGAGCACCGAGCCCAGCGCCTCCAGGGCAACGTCCGGATGCAGCAGGTAGGACCGGACCGCGTCCTCCAGCTGGGTATGCGAGGACCAGTCGGCCCCGGCGGCTCCGGCCCCCGGAACCTGGGCCGGGCGCGTCCCCGATGTGCGCTGCCTGCCCGACTTGCCGAACATCCCCACCTGCTTCCGCCGCGTCTGTACAAGCAGAAGCCTACGAGAGTCCGGCGTGGGCGGTGCCGGCGTCCACCGCTTGATCGATCACAGATCGAAATCAGGCCGCGGCGGGGGAGTCCAGTGCATCCCCGCCACGGCCGGTACGTGGGTCAACGACCGCACCCCCCAAAGGACACGCCGAGAACACGCCGAGAACACGCCGCAGGACAGGCCAAGGCACGCCAAAGGGCACGCCAAACGACAGGCCGAAAGAACACACCGAAGGCCACCCCGAAGGCCGCCCCGAAGGCCACACCGCACGCCAAACCACACCACACGCCACCCCGCAGGCCACACCAAAGAACAGTCCGAAGCCCGCGAACCGGCGCTACAACCACCCGCTCCTGCGGAACAGCCGACGCAGCACGATGCACGAACACACCATCAGGGCGAGCGCTCCGGGATAGCCCCACACCGATCGCAGTTCGGGCATGTGGTCGAAGTTCATGCCGTACACCCCGGCGATCATCGTCGGCACCGCGAAGATCGCCGCCCACGCGGAGATCTTGCGCATGTCCTCGTTCTGCCGGACACCCACCTGCGCCAGGTGCGCGCCGAGCACGTCGGACAACAGGCGGTCGAAGGACTCGATCTGTTCGGTGACCCTGGTCACATGGTCGGCCACGTCGCGGAAGAAGGGCCGGGTCTCGGCGGGTACGAAGGCGACGTCCGCCGTGGCCAGCTTGCGTATCGGCTCGATCAGCGGCAGCGCGGCGCGGCGGCACTCCAGGACCTCGCGCTTGAGCAGGTAGATCCGCTCGGCGTCGTTCTCCCGGCTGGGTGAGAAGACCCGTGCCTCCAGTTCTTCGAGGTCGGTCTCCAATTCGCCCGCGATCGCGAGGTAGGCGTCCACGACGGCGTCGGCGACGGCGTACATCACCGCGCCCGGGCCGTGCTTGAGCAGCTCGGGCTGCTTCTCGACCCGACGTCGGACGGATTTCAGCTCCGCGCCCGGCCCATGACGGACCGTCACCACGAACGAGTCGCCGACGAACATCATCAGCTCGCCGGTCTCCACCGAGGAGGTCTCGTCGTAGTAGTGCAGGGTCTTGAGGACGAGAAAGATGGAGTCGTCGTACGTCTCCAGCTTGGGTCGCTGATGCGCGTGCAGCGCGTCCTCGACGGCGAGCGGATGCAGCCCGAACTCGCTGGTGACCAGATCGAACTCGCTCGGCGTCGGCTCGTGCAGCCCGATCCACAGGAACGAGTCGCCGACCCGCCGGGCCTGGTCCAACGCATCCGAGAAGTCGGCGGGACCCTGGGTCCGGTGGCCGTTGGTATAAATGGCGCAGTCGACGATCACCAGGCCATTTTGCCGGCTGCCCGTCGACAGGACAGCGAGCTCGCCGGGGCACACGCGTGGGCGCACCTTCGAAGGCCCGCACACCGAGGCACGCCGGCACACCCGCGGCAGGCACACGCGCGGGGGGGGCGACGGTACGAGCAAGCCGGCGTCGCGAGCACGGCGAGTCAGGCACCCCCGCCCCGCGGCACCACCCCGACCCGGAACACCGCCCGCGGCACCATCCCGAAGCACGCCCGACCCGCGCCACCCGCCCCCGACCGGCGGCCGCCCGTCCCGAGCCGACGCATAGGCTTACGCCCATGACGACGGTGCTCTTTGTTCGGCACGGGCGGACCACGGCCAACTCCACCGGAGTGCTCGCTGGTTGGACGCCGGGGGTGTTCCTGGACGAGCGCGGCGAGGAACAGGCCGCGGCACTCGGCAAGCGTATTGCCGAGGTACCGCTCGCGGCCGTGGTGACCAGTCCGCTGGAGCGGTGTCGGCAGACCTCGGAGGCGGTGTTGGCGGCGCGGCTCGGCACCAAGTTCGCGCTGGACGCCGGTGCGCAGGTGGACGAGCGGGTCGGCGAGTGCCGGTACGGCGACTGGACCGGGCAGGAGCTGAAGAAGCTTGCCGCGGAGCCGCTGTGGAAGACCGTGCAGAACCACCCGAGCGCGGTCACCTTCCCCGGTCCCGGCGGCGAGGCGCTGCGCACCACCCAGGCCCGGGCCGTGGACGCGGTGCGGGAATGGAACGAACGGATCGCCGCCGAGCACGGCCCGGACGCGATGTACCTGGTCTGCTCGCACGGCGACGTGATCAAGGCCCTGGTCGCGGACGCGCTCGGAATGCACCTGGACCTGTTCCAGCGGATCCAGGTCGATCCGTGCTCGCTCACGGTGATCACGTACGGCGAGCAGCGGCCGAGCGTCGGCCGGCTCAACGACACGGGCGGGTCGGTGGCCGGCCTGTTGCCGCCGCCCGGCGGGCGCCACGCGTCGGGGTCCGGTGACGCGGTGGTGGGCGGCGGAGCCGGCGCGCCGTAGGGTGCTTGGGAGGGCGTACTCCCCCCGCACGCCCTCGCCGACCCCGACCGGCGGGAACACCCGGACAAGATCGAACCCGGCAGGAACGGGCAGGATCACCCGGGAATACCGCCCCGGACCCGGCGGATATAACCGGGCGAGACCCACCTCGGGTCCACGCCCGGTCCACGCCCGATCCCATCGAGCACCACCCGCCCCACCGACAAACCACCGACAACCACCGAGAAAGCACCGGCAAAGCACCGGCAAGCACCGACAGATCACCGCCTGCACCGCCTGCACCGCCACGCCGGCAGCATCACCGCCGGCCCACCGGCACCGCCACCCACCCCCGTCCCGCTCTCGACAGAAACACGGAGCAGCTCGTGCCCCGCCAGGTCTTCCTGTACGACCCCCCGGAGCGGTTCGTCGCCGGCACCGTAGGTGAGCCCGGCCAGCGAACCTTCTTCCTCCAGGCCTCCGCCGCCGGCCGTGTCACCAGCGTCGCCCTGGAGAAGACCCAGGTGTCCGTCCTGGCCGAACGCGTCGACGAATTGCTCGACGAGTTGGTTCGTCGCACCGGCGGCGAGACCGCCGTGCCGGCCGTGACGCCGGCCGAACTGGAGGACTCCGGCCCGCTGTTGCCGCCGATCCTGGAGGAGTTCCGGGTCGGCACCATGGCGCTCGCGTGGGATGCCGACGACGAGCGGCTCGTGGTCGAGGCGCAGGCCCAGGTGCCCGACGACGACTCGCCCGAGGACACCCTGCTCGGCGATGACGACGACGAGGACGGCCCGCCGCTGCTCCGGGTCCGGCTCACCGGCGGTCAGGCCCGGGCGTTCGCCAAGCGTGCGCTGCTCGTGGTCGCGGCCGGCCGGCCCGCCTGCCCGTTCTGTGGGCTGCCGATGGACCCCGAGGGCCACATCTGCCCGCGCGCCAACGGATACCGGCGTTGACCGACACGGTTCTCGACGCCGCGGCCGTCCCGAAGCTGTTGCGCCGGGGCGAGTTGACGGTGCAGGCGCGTCTGGAGGACGCCTCCAACGCGACGCTGTACTGCATGGCGACGCTGGACGGGATATCCCTGCCGTGCGTGTGGAAGCCGGTGGCGGGCGAGCGGCCGCTGTGGGACTTCCCGGACGGCACCCTGGCGGGGCGTGAGGTGGCCGCGTACGAGGTGTCCGAGGCGCTCGGCTGGAACATCGTGCCGACGACCGTGTTCCGCGAAGGACCGTACGGGGCGGGCATGTGCCAGCTGTGGATCGACCACAAGCCGGCCGACGACGAACCGGAGCCGGTGGCGATCCTGCCCGCGGTGGACCCGGGCCCGGCCTGGAAGCCGATCGCGCGCGTGATCGTCCCGGACGAGCAGGGCAAGGAACAGCCCGCCCTGCTCGTGCACGCCGCCGCCGACGCGCTGCACCGGATCGCGGTATTCGACGCGGTGATCAACAACGCCGACCGCAAGGGCGGCCACCTGCTGCCCGGTCCCGACGGCCACGTGTACGGGATCGACCACGGCATCTGCTTCCACGTCGAGGACAAACTGCGCACGCTGCTGTGGGGCTGGGCCGGCGAGCCGTTGCCGGACACCGCACGGGAGGCGCTGACCTCGCTGGCGACCGACCTGGCGGGGCCGCTCGGCGTGCGGCTGGCCGAGCTGATTACGCCGGACGAGGTGGCCGCGACCGGCGAACGGGTGCGGGTCCTGCTCGCCGAGAACCGGCTGCCGCAGCCGGACGGCCGCCGACACGTGATCCCCTGGCCGCCGATCTGAACCCGGCCGGACGCACGGCCGTACGCACGACCGCACGCAGGGTCGGCCGAGCCCTGCCCGACGGGTGCGAGCGCCCCCGGCACGGTGCGAGCGAGGCCCACCCGAGCCGATCCCGGGCCCACCCCGGCGCCGAGACCCGATCGCCGGCGCCCGAGACCGTGCATGTCGTTCGGCAAAGACGCGGAAATTAGTCCGCCAACCCTGGAAGATCTTCCACCCCGGCGGACGTTAGTCTCATACGTATGTATGCCTGGCCTGCACCCGAGCTCCCCGTTCTCCCTGGTCAGGGTGCGTCCCTGCGCGTGCACGACAGCTCCGTGCGCGATCTCGTGACGATCACCCCGGGACCGGTCGCGCGGCTGTACGTGTGCGGCATCACGCCGTACGACGCGACCCACATGGGGCATGCCGCCACCTATGTCGCGTTCGACCTGCTTCAGCGGGTCTGGCGGGACGCCGGCCACGACGTGGACTACGTGCAGAACGTCACCGACGTCGACGACCCGCTCCTGGAGCGGGCCGAGCGGGACGGAGTGGACTGGGTCGAGCTGGCGCAGCGCGAGACCGCGCTGTTCCGCGAGGACATGGCCTCGCTGCGAGTGCTCCCGCCGGCCAACTACATCGGCGTGGTCGAGGCGATCCCGCTGATCGTGCCGCTGATCGAGGGCCTGCTCGCGAAGGACGCGGCTTACTCGGTGGACGGCGACATCTACTTCTCGATCGCGTCGGACGAGAGCTTCGGCGGCGTGTCCGGCTACACCGCCGCCCGGATGCTGGAGATCTTCGGCGAACGCGGCGGCGACCCGGAGCGGGCGGGCAAGAAGGACCCGCTCGACCCGCTGCTGTGGCGCGCGGCACGGCCCGGCGAGCCGTCCTGGGACGCGTCCTTCGGCGCGGGCCGGCCCGGCTGGCACATCGAGTGTGTGGCGATCGCGCTCAAGTACCTGGGCATGGGCTTCGACGTGCAGGGCGGCGGCACCGACCTGGTCTTCCCGCACCACGAGATGGGTGCGTCGCACGCGCATGTGGTCACCGGCGAGGTGCCGTACGCGAAGGTCTACGTGCACGCCGGCATGGTCGCGCTGGACGGCGAGAAGATGTCCAAGTCGCGCGGCAACCTGGTGTTCGTGTCCAAGCTGCGCCGCGAAGGCGTGGACCCGATGGCGATTCGCCTGGTGCTGCTGGCCCACCACTACCGCAGCGACTGGGAATGGACCGACGAGGTCCTCGCGGACGCCCAGACCCGACTCGCGACCTGGCGCGCGGCGGTCGGCCGCCCGGACGGGCCGGACACCACCGAACTGCTCGCCACGATCCGCGAACGCATGTCCGACGACCTGGACGCACCCGGTGCACTGGCCGCGATGGACGCGTGGGCGGCCCGGCAACTCGCCGACGGCGGCGACGACATGTCCGCCCCGGGCGTGGCCTCACGCGCCCTGGACGCAATCCTCGGCGTGGCCCTCTGACCCGAGGGTTGACCACCCGCGGCGAAACAGCGCGACCGAACAGCGAGTCCGTATACCGGGCCGACCACCCGAGAGACAAGCGCCGAGACGAACGCTGAGACGAACGTCGAGACAAGCACCGAGACATGCACCGAGACGAGCGTCCGGAGCCGCGCCCACGGCGCGAGCACCCGGCGGCCGAACCCTGGTAGACCGTGGCTACTCGTCGCGAACGAAGGCCCCGACCGGGATTTCCCGGTCGGGGCCTTCGTTCGCGACGAGCCGGTCGAACCGACTCCTTCGCCACTGCGGACGTCGAATCACCGCTCCACCCGGCCACACCCCCGCGACGGCCGACCGGAGCGGCTCCTCGTCCACGACCCCAGCAGATCACGTGTGCCACTCCCGGCACTTCAGGGGAAGCCCTCATCTTCCGAGGAGCCGACGAGGGAGTCCCGCACCGTGCGCCGCACCGTGCGCCGCCCCGGGCGCGCAGCCGGGCGGCCCCCGCCTCCGGTCATGCCTCCATCAGCAGGTATTGCCGCACGTCCAGGTAGCCGGACCGGAAACCCGCCTCGGACCAGGACAGATACAGGTTCCACATACGCCGGAACACGTGGTCGAAGCCCAACTCCTCCACCTCGTCCGCGCGTCGGTTGAACCGCTCGCGCCACAACCGGAGCGTCTCGGCATAGTGCAGGCCGTACGACCTGCTGTCGGCAACCCGCAGCCGGGTGGCGGCGGTCGCCTTGCGCACCGCGTCGTCGGAGGGGATCAGGCCGCCCGGGAAGATGTACTTGTGGATCCAGGTGTACGTGGCCCGACTGGCCACCATGCGGTCGTGCGGCATGGTGATCGACTGGAGCGCGACCCGTCCACCCGGTGCGAGCCGTCGGTCCAGCACATCGAAGTAGATCGGCCAGTACTCCTCCCCCACCGCCTCGATCATCTCCACGCTGACGATCGCGTCGTAGGTGCCGCGCACCTGGCGGTAGTCGCACAGTTCGACCTCGACCCGGTCGGCGAGACCGGCCCGGGCGATCCGCTCGATGGCCAGGTCGCGCTGCTCGGCCGAGATGGTGATGGTGTGCACGTGGGCTCCCCGTTCGGCCGCGCGCAGGGCCAACTCGCCCCACCCGGTGCCGATTTCCAGCACGCGCGCGCCCGGACCGACGTCCGCGAGATCGAGCAGGCGGTCGATCTTGCGGTGTTGCGCCTCGGTCAGCGCGTCCTCCACGGCCCTGGGCCCGCCGTCCGCACCCTGCTCGAACACCGCCGACGAATAGGCCATCGACTCGTCCAGGAACGTCGCGAACAGTTCGTTCGACAGGTCGTAGTGCCGATGGATGTTGCGCTTGGCACCCGTCACGGTATTGCGCTGCGAACGCGGCATCCGGGGCACCACCACGGGGCGAAGTCGCTGTAGTGCGGGCGGGATCAGCGTGCTCACCCGGGACGCGAAGACGGTCAGCACGGCGGTCAGGTCGTCGGCCTCCCAGTCGCCCGCCTGATACGCCTCACCGAAACCGATCAGCCCGCCCGCGCCGACCCGGTTGAAGAACGCCTCCGGTCGCACGATCCGCATTTGGGGCGCCGCCGCGCCGCCGCTCCCGAACACCGCACCGTCGATCCACACGCGTAGCGGCAACCGCGCCACCGCCCGCTCGAACAGGAACCGGGCGGCCGCCGCACGCACCGGCCGCCTGGGCACCTCGGCCACGTCCGGCCAGCGCACCGGGTCGATTCGAGTCGGGGCAACCTCGATCACACTCAACGCAGACTCCCTCCAGTCCTGTGCCGCTCCACGGGGTGCCGCACAGCCCCGAACCGACGCCACACCGGCGGATCCGCGCCACGTCGAGGCGCGACGCCACCGGGTGGCGCAGGGTCGGGACCGGGCCGGGATCGCACCGTGTACGGGCCCGCTCCCCTCGCACCCGAGCCACAAACGGCCGCGCACCCGGATGGTGCAACGTGACCGTCGTCGCCGAGTCCCCGTCCGACTCGGGCAGATTCGGTCGACGGCTGCCCGATACGGGGAGGAACGGCGACACGTAGAACTCCTTTTCGGTCATGCCTCTTCCCGGATCGTCGGTGTGCGGTGTACATCCGCATACCGGCCGCCGTGGCCGTGGTGGGCGCCCGCGAACGCGAGCCTGACCCGGGGCGGTCCGGTTCGGCCGAGAGTCATGTCCCGCTCGCCCGACGGAAGTTCGGGTTCCCCGCTCAACGGAATCGGCACCGCGGCGGGCATCCGCGGGCGGGCGGGTCGGCTCGCGGTTCCGCCGACTACGGCGAGGTGCCCGGGAACGACGAGGTGCCGCGAACGGCGAGGTGCCGGGAACGGCGAAGCACCCAGAACGGGCAAGCATCCGGCTACGGCGAGGCGCCCGCGTACGGCCAAGTACCCGGCTACGGCAAGGCATCCGGTAACAGCCAAGCCCCCGGCTACGCCGAGGCACCCGCGTACGACAAAGCCCCCGGGAACGACGAGGCCCCGGGCGCGTCCCGCGCCGCACCCGGGAACGAATCGGGCCCGGCGGGATCGGGGTCGGCCTCCGCCGCCGTCCCGAGCCCGCCGGGCCGATCATGTTCGTCCGTCCGGGGCCGACCCATCGCGTGCGCCGGGCCGGTGCCGCGTCCTCGGGCGCGGATTCGGCGCCGCGCGGTGCGCGAACGGAGGGGTACGGTCCCCCGGTTCAGCCGCCGCAGCCGCCGCCACCGCCACAACCGCCGCCCCCACCGCAGCTGCTTCCCCCGCCACAGCCGCTTCCGCTGCCACCGTCTCCGCCGCCGCCACCGCCACCGCTGCTGCCGCCGTAGGCCACCAGCGCGGTCCGGGCATCCGGGTCGGGGTGCGCGGCCAGGCCCAGGCAGGCCACCGTGAACAGGCCCGCCAGCGCACCGGCGCCGACCAGGACGCCGGAGCGGCGGTCCGCACGCAACTGTGTGGTCAGGTCGCGCAGTGCCCTGCGCCCCGCGCGGGTGGCCCGGAACGGCGTGCTGAGGATGCCCGCAAGGACGAACGTGAGCACGACCAGCGGGACCAGGAATCCGATCGGCCTGCCGTGTGCCAGGCCGTTGACGAAGCGGGCGATGCCCACCAGGCCGAGCACGAGCATCAGCCGCGGTGGCACCTTGCCGATCCGTCGGGCCAACCGGGAGTGCACGAGGCCGCGTTCGACCAGGCTTTCCTCGATCTCGGCGAGCATGGTGCTGCGGTTCCAGGCCCGCAGGAGTGCGAGCCGGGTGCCCCGGGTGGTGCGCACGCAGTCCATCACGGCCGCCGCGACCGGCTCGGTCGGCCGTGACCCGGTGGCGGCGGTGACCTGCCCGGCGCGCTGGACGTGTACGTATCCCTCGGTGATCAGCGAGGCCACCGCGGTCTCGACGACCCGGACGGGTCCGCCTGCGAGGTAGGCGGCGTCGTATGCGCCGAGTGGCGCCCGGCTCGCCTGGCCCCGGATCGCCCAGGCCATCACGATCCGGAACACGATCGCCAGGACGATCAGGCCGGCGAGCAGGCCGCCGTAGAGCTTGAGGAATTCGGGACCGGTCAGGCCCCATGCTGTGCCGTTCATGCGACGTCCCTCCCGATGGCCCGACTCGCGGCTTTCCACGTCTTGTTCGACTTGTACGGCTTGTTCTGTGTTCGGCTGTTCCGCCTGATCCGGAAGGTAGCAGCGGCCCGTCGCACCCGGTCAGAGGCATCTCCCTACGTTCGTGCGGAACGGTCGCCGACGCCGTTGCCGAGGCGTCACCGACACAGCCGCCGAGGCAGCCGTCAACGCCTTCACCGAGGCCGCCGCCGAGGCTTCGCCGGAGCCGCCGGCGAGGCCCGCGTCGAGCGCTTGCCCCCGCCCGTCGCCGTCCCGCTCGACTGACTGGACGTCAGAACGCCGCCCGGGACGTACCCACTCCGCGCGCGGGTGCAGGATGGGGGGTACACCCGTACACACGTGCCGTTCCGCCTTTCCCGAGGAGCCCGTCATGACGGAGGCTGTCCGTCCCCAGCCCACCACCACCGCGGAAGACGAGGTCGTCGACCTGTGCCGCGATCTGATTCGGATCGACACGAGCAACTACGGTGACGGCTCGGGTCCGGGAGAACGCGCCGCCGCGGAGTACGTCGCCGAGAAGCTCGCCGAGGTCGGCCTCGAACCGCAGATCTACGAGTCCGAGCGCGGCCGGGCCAGCACCGTGGTCCGGATCGAGGGCACCGACCGGTCCCGGCCGGGGCTGCTGATCCACGGCCACCTGGACGTGGTGCCCGCCCACGCCGCGGACTGGACCCACGACCCGTTCTCGGGCGAGGTCGCGGACGAGTGCGTGTGGGGTCGCGGCGCGGTCGACATGAAGGACATGGACGCGATGGTGCTCGCGGTGCTGCGCGACCGGGTGCGTACCGGCCGGTTGCCCTCGCGGGACATCGTGCTCGCCTTCGTGGCCGACGAGGAGGCCGGCGGCCTCTTCGGGGCACGGCATCTGGTGAACAACCACGCCGACCTGTTCGAGGGGGTCACCGAGGGCATCGGCGAGGTCGGCGGTTTCTCCTTCACGGTCAACGACGATCTGCGGCTGTACCTGGTCGAGACCGCGCAGAAGGGCATGGACTGGATGCGGCTTATCGTGGACGGCACCGCCGGCCACGGGTCGATGATCGCCAAGGACAACGCGATCACCGAACTGGCCGAGGCGGTCGCCCGGGTGGGTCGGCACAAGTTCCCGATCCGGGTCACCAAGACGGTGCGGGCATTCCTGGACGAGATCTCGGACGCGCTGGGCATCGAACTCGACCCGGACGACATCGAGTCCACGATCGAGCGGCTCGGCCCGATCGCGAGCATCATCGGCGCGACCATCCGCAACACCGCGCAGCCGACCATGCTCAACGCCGGATACAAGGTCAACGTGATCCCCGGCCAGGCCACCGCGCACCTGGACGGCCGGTTCCTGCCGGGCTTCGAGGACGAGTTCCACGCCGAACTGGACGCGGTCCTGGGCCCGCGGGTGCGGCGCGAGACGGTGCACACCGACCAGGCCCTGGAGACCGGCTTCGACGGTGCGCTCGTCGAGGCCATGTCGGCGGCGCTGCGGGCGCACGACCCGGCCGCGCGGGCGGTGCCGTACTGCCTGTCCGGTGGCACGGACGCGAAGTCCTTCGCCGATCTGGGCATTCGCTGCTTCGGCTTCGCGCCGCTGAAGCTGCCGGCCGACCTCGACTTCGCGGGCATGTTCCACGGCGTCGACGAGCGGGTCCCGGTGGACGGCCTCAAGTTCGGCGTGCGCGTGCTGGATCACTTCCTGGACAACGCATGAGCCCATACAACGCATGAGCCTTCACCGCGCATAAGCCTTCACTGCGCATGAGCCTTGACAACGCGTGAGCCTCGAACGTGCGGGCGTCGACGCCGCGTGAGCCGCGCCGGCCCACGAGCCTCGACAACACCCGAGTGCACGGCGCGCGGACGGGGCGCCGGGAGCGCTCCCGGCACTCCCTCCGCGCGCCGGCTCGGCCCCGTGGCCCGGCGTTTCCGGGGCCGGGCCCGAACGAGTGAATACCTCGGCCGACGCGTAGCCTCCGTCCGGTCCCATCGTTTCCCCTTGTGCGGCGCGCAAGCGCGTCGTGGTGTCGACAAGGAGGACGAAAGAATCATGAAGAAGATGGGCAAGGTCGCGTTCATCGTCGCGGCCGGCGGTGGTCTTGTGCTCGCCGGCGCCAGTGGCGCCATGGCGGACTCCGAGGCGCAGGGTGCGGCCGTCGGCTCCCCCGGTGTGCTCTCGGGCAACAACATCCAGGTCCCGATCCACGTGCCGATCAACCTGTGCGGCAACACCGTCGACATCATCGGTGTGCTGAACCCCACATTCGGCAACACCTGCATCAACGCCTGATCCAGGCCCACACGCTCGTTGGCGTGCGGACGGCCCCGAGACCCACACGGTCTCGGGGCCGTCCCGCTGTGCGGTGATCCCGGGCCCCGAGGACGCCGCCGCGACCCGGCTCGCCGACGTCCCGCCGGCCCGCGCGGGCGTTGATCGCCATCGGTCAGCCGAGCGCCCGACTGGGATGAAAAGCCTCCAAAAACGATCAGATCCTGGTTGCAGGGAATCCCGAAACTCAGCCGTACGAGCGAATCGACTGCGCGTCGGTGACCTCCTGTGTCGGCTCTCGTTGACGTCCGTGCGGGGTCATCGTCCCCCGCCCCTCGCGAGAGAGACACAGGGGTACTTACATGCATCAGTTCGCAAAGAAGGGGCTGTTGGTCGTCATCACCACCACGGGCGCACTCGCGTCCGCGGCGGTGGGCGTGGCCAACGCCGGCAGTGCGGCCGATGGCGCGGCCGTCGGCTCGCCCGGTGTGCTCTCGGGCAACAACATCCAGGTCCCGATCCACGTTCCGGTGAACGTGTGCGGGAACACGGTGAACGTGATCGGCGCCCTGAACCCGGCGTTCGGCAACCACTGCGTGAACGCGTCCAACCCCACGCGCCCTCCGCACACCGAGCCGCCGCACACCAAGCCGCCGACCTCGTGCCCGCCGTGCACGAAGCCGCCGACCACGCACCCCCCGACCACCAAGCCACCGACCACCAAGCCCCCCACCACGAAGCCGCCGACCACCAAGCCGCCGACCACCGGCGGCAGCAACGGTGGCACGACGGGCGGCGTCACGGGCGGGACGACCGGCGGCAGCACGGGCGGTAGCACCGGCTCGGGTGGTGCGACCGGGGGCGACACCGGTGGGTCCACGAGCCACGCCGGCTCGCTTGCCGAGACCGGTTCGAACGCGCTCACGGTGGCCCCGATCGGCGCCGCGCTGCTGCTCGGCGGCTTCGTGCTGTACCGCCGGTCCCGCCCCGCGCAGGACTGAGCGCGACCCGTACGACGGATGAACGCGAGGACTGCTCGCCCCTGGGAGGACAGGGGCGGGCAGTCCTCGTGGTGTGACGGCCCGTCACATGGTCCGCACCTGTCGGATGATCCGGCGCCGCAGCACCACTCGTCGGCTGCCGTCGCCGCGCAGCAGCAATCGGTCCAGCTCCCAGTAGCCGTACTCCGCCTGCTCGGTCAGGATGCGACACGCGTCGGTCCGGGAGGTGCCGCGCGGGATGTCCAGTTGCCGAAACTCGTATTCCGCCATGTTTCCGTTCCCCGGCAGCCGCGCCGAGGCACGGTGACCGGTCTTTTGGTGACTCTCCGACTCCGCCATCAGTGAACCATTGTGCGCGCGTGGGGGTCTTGCGGATAACGTCACCCCATGACCGGTGTTGCGCAGCCCACGCCAGAGCAGGTCCGTGCCGCCGCGGACGTTCTCAAATCGGCGATCGACGACCATTTGGCCGCCGTCGAAGCCCGCCAGGGCGAGAGCGACCCGGCCGTGTTCGCCGCGTACGACGCGCTCGCGGCCGCCGCGGAGGCGTACGACGAGTTGTTGTACGACGCCTACGACGAGGTCACCCCCTTCGAAGTGCCGAGCAGCAGCGAGGAAACCGAGTACGAGGGCCCCACCAACCCGGAGGCGGTCACCGTGCTGATCCGCCGGGACTACGCGATCAAGGATCTGATCACGCTGGTCGACCACGCCCGCCGGGCCGACGCGGAGGCGGGCGACACCGAACCGTCGGCGTCCCCGCGCGACACCGGCGCCGACAGCGCGTCGAGCGCGGTCGCGGTGCTCTTCGACGTGTACGACCCGGACGAGATCGCCCAGCGCGCCGACGAACTCGGCCTGGAACCGGGCGATTCCACCCTGTGGGTATCGGCGATCGAGCCGACCGAGCCGGGCGAATGGCTGGACGCCCCGTTCGACGACGCGGATCCGCGCAGCATCATCTACCGATTCGAGACCAGTACGGCGTACGAGGACGACCTCGAGGCGCTGGAGCGCGACCTGCACTGACCGCTCGACCGAGCCGTCGACCCGCTCCCCGGACAACTCTCGACGACCGAGTGCGGCGACGACCCGCGAAGGGCCGCCGCCGCACTCGTCGTTCGCCGGGCCGGTGCGACGACCCACGATCGGCCGCCGCACGCCCCCCACCACGACACGATCCGCCGAATATGGCCGCGGTGCTCGGCGTGGGATCGAAGACAGGCGCGGCCCTAGTAGCGCAGCGCCAGCGCGATGCCGCCGGCGTCCGCGAGCGTGTCGTCGGGCACGAAGACGACCTTGCCGTCCGCCTCCAGGGTCGCCTCGACCACGGTGTCCACGATGTCGTCCTCGGCTCGGCCGGCCAGTACCGCGTCCTCGGCGTGCGGGCCGGTGAGCACCTGGAGCGCGACCTCCCCGGTGCGATCGACCGTCACCAGTCGACCGGTCACCCGCAGTCCCTCCTCCACCACGAGCAGCGCGCCGCGGCCGGCCCGGGAGGGCGCCCACACCTCCTGGATGCCCTCGGCGTACCGCTTGCCGCTGCGCGCGTCGTCCAGCGCCCGCAGTGCGGCGGCGGTCGCCTCCGCGGCCAGCGCGGTCCGCGCCGGCGCGAGGATCTCGGCGAACTGGCCGGGCGTCGCCTCGCTGACACCGCCGACCTCCAACTCGGTCTCGGCCAGGTGCGCGCCGTTGCGGGTGCTCTCCCGGAACGCCTTGACCTGCGGTCGCAGACCGACCAACACGACCTTGTCCTCGCGTCCGGCGAGCGCGCGCGCCAACTGCTCGTCGGCCTCGTTCAGCAACCGCCGGAAGTCCTCGCTCACGCCCAGGCCGCCGCCCTCGCGCGTGGGCGGTCCGTCCCGCTCCGGACCGGCCGAGGTGATCGGGAAGCCGCCGTCGCGGACCTCGTGTACCTCGTCGCCGCGGCCGTGCCACAGGTGCACCTCGTGCTCGCTGAGCACCAGCGCCCAATAGGGGGTGAGCCGTTCGGCCGCGGCCACCAGGTTGCGGGTGAGGTAGGTGGTGGCGAGCACCACCCGCTCACCGACCGGTGCCTGCACGGTGAACGCGTAGTGTTCGTCGGCCGAGGCGTAGAGCACCAGGCCGTCCAGGAAGTGTTCGGGATCCAGCTCCGCCACCGCGGCCTTGAGCCGGTCGACGGTCTTGATCCGGGCCTCCCGGCCTACCTCCGGATCCGCCGCGAGCCGCTTCTCCGCCTCGGCAAGCACGTTCCGCAGTCGGATGTGGTCCTGCTGGTTCTCCGGGCGGTGCCGGTGCGTGGGCAGCGTCAGGGACACCGCGGGGTACGCGCGCGGGCGGCGCAGCTCGGCGAGCAGTTCCGGCGACAGTGCGGCGGTCGTCATGCGGTCTCCTGGCGTGCGTTCCGGCCTCTGGCATCGACAAACACAGCGTCCTATGCCCGATTCGACAGGGAAATCGCATGAATCACCCGACCGGCCCGCAACCGGCGCCGCGACCTCGGCCGCACCCGGCCGCCTCATCCGCCGATCACTCTGCATGGAACAGTTGTTGACGGTGAGTCAGGAGGGACCTAGGTTGATCCTCGCTGATCCTTGACACGCAGCAACCACGAAGACCCAGGGTCTGCCCGACCCCGGTGGGCCCGTGCGAGGAGAAATCACCGTGCGTTCCGTGCCCACCCGGCAGGCGGCCCTGTTCGCCGCGTTGACCGGACTGATCCTGACCACCGCCGCGTGCGGCTCCGACGACGGCGCCGGCGGCTCGGCGCGCGGCGCGATGACCGTCCTGGTCACCCAGGAGGCGCGCAGCCTGGACCCGATCGTGGCGAGTTTGTCCCAGATCACCGGCGGCACCCAGGCCGCGGCCGTGTTCGACGTGCTGCTGTGGATCGACCCGAAGACGGGTCGCGCCCAACCCCAACTCGCCGAGAGCGCGACCGCGGCGGAGGGCGGGCGGGTCTGGACACTGCGGCTGCGGCCCGACCTGAAGTTCTCCGACGGCACCGCGCTGGATGCCGAGGCGGTCAAGTTCAACTGGGAGCGGCACGCCGATCCGGCGAACAAGTCGCTACAGGCCCGCGTGGTCACCGGGCTCGGCATATCCGTCACCGACAGCCGGACCGTCAAGGTCACGCTGCCGGCGCCGAACGCCCACTTCGACAAGGTGATCGCGCACAATCTCGCGTTCATCGGCTCGCCGACCGCGATCCGGGCCGACCCCAAGGGCTTCGGCGCCAAGCCGGTGGGCGCCGGGCCCTACCGGCTCAAGAGCTGGGTGCGCGACCAGCAGATGGTTCTGGAGCGCAATCCGAAGTACTGGCAGGTGGGCGGTCGGCCGCCGCTGAAGGAGTTGACCCTCAAGCCGGTGGTCGACCAGTCGCAGCGACTGGCCATGCTGGCCGCCAACCAGGCCCAGGTGCTGACCACGGCCCAGGCCAAGCTGCTCGGCGATGCGCAGAAGGCCGGTCTGCCGGTGCTCACCGAGGGCAAGAGCGGCGGGTTCATGACGCTGTTCAACACCAGCCGGCCGCCGTTCGACGACCCGCGTGCGCGGCGCGCGTTCGCGCTGATCATGGATCCGGCGGCGCGCGCGAAGGTGGTCACCGACGGCACCGGCAAGCCGCTGAGCACCTTCCTGCGCCCGGGATCGGACTTCGCCGCGCCGGAGGCGACGCTGCCGTCGAACAATCGGGTCGAGGCCCAGCAACTGCTGGACGCGCTCGCCGCCGAGGGCAAGCCGCTGGCCTTCACGTACAGCACCTACAACAGCCCGGGCTCGCATCTGACCGCCGAGTACTGGCTCGCGCAGGTGGCCGACATGAAGAACATCACCATGAAGACCGAGTTCCTGGAGGGCACCCAATACCTCCAGAAGGTGCAGATCCAGCGGCAGTTCGACGCGGGCGAGTTCGTGTTGTCCTTCGACGACCCGGAGCCGGTGTTGTACAACTTCCTGCACTCCAAGGGCCAGGACAACCACATGCAGTGGAAGAACCCGGCGGTGGACCAGGCACTGGACCAGGCCCGGGCCACCACCGACGCCGCGACCCGGCGGGCCGCCTACGCCGTGGTGCAGCGCGAACTGGCCAAGGATGTCCCGATGTTCGCCTACGAGCAGGCATTTACCGCGGCGATCCGGGCGAAGGACGCGAAGGTGGCCGACCTGACCGTGTTCGAGGACGGGCTGATCATGTTCGACCGGTTGGGTCCGGCGTAGCCGCACCGGATCGGGGCTCGACGGCCCGGGCGGGGCTCGCCGATTCGAGCGGGACCGCCACGGCCGTCGGGCCGGCGGGTTCGGGGATGCACAGGCACGCGACGAGTGCGCAGCCGGCCACGACGCCGGCGATCACGAAGACGACCATGTAGGCGTGCAGGGTGGGCAGCACGCGGCCGCCCACGGACATCGTGTACGACGTGAGCACCGCCGCCACCACCGCGCTGCACACGGCCTGGCCGATCGTGCGCATCAGCGCGTTGATGCCGTTGGCGGCGGCGGTCTGCGCGGCGGGGATGGCCCGGATGACCAGCATCGGCAGCGCCGAGTAGCACATCGCGGTGCCGGAGGCGACGACCGTCGCGCCCATGACGATGGTCCACAACTCGTGGCTGGTGAAGATCCGCACCACGTAGCCCAGGCCGAGCAGGATCGCGCCGATGCCGAGGCAGAACCGGGGTCCTCGGGAGGCGGTCAGCCGGGTGGAGATCGGTGAGAGCACGACCATCATCACCCCGCCGGGCAGCAGACACAGCCCGCCGATGGCGACCGAGACGCCCAGTCCGTAGCCGCTCTCCTTCGGCGTCTGCACCAATTGGGCGGTGGAGAGGCTGTTCGCGTAGAACGAGAAGCCGATGAACAGCGCGGCGATGTTGGGCAGCAACACCGCCGGTCGCGCGGTCACCCGCAGGTCCACCAGCGGGGCGCTCACCCGCCACTGGTGCATCCCCCACGCGAGCACGATCAGCACGGCGGCACCCAGCAGGCCCAGCGTCCGGGTGCTCGTCCAGCCCCAGGCGGTGCCCTTGGACACCGCGAGCAACAGGCAGACCAAGAACGCGGCGAGGCCGAGCGAGCCGACCACGTCGAACCGGCCGGGACTGCGCACCGGCGATTCGCGGACGACCAGCAGGACCAGCCCCAGGACCAGCAGGGCGAGCGCGGTGGCTCCCCAGAACATCGCGTGCCAGTCGGCGTGGTCCACGACCAGGCCCGCCAGGGGCAGTCCGACGGCCGCGCCGATCCCCAGCGTCGAACTCATCATCGCGACGCCGCCGCCGACCTTGGCCGGCGGCAATTCGTCGCGCAGGATGCTGATCCCCAGCGGGACCACGGCGGTGGCCATGCCCTGGAGGGCGCGGCCGACGATCAGGACGCCGATGTCCGAGGTCAGCGCGCACATCACCGAGCCGATCGAGAGCACGCTCATCGCCACGACCAGCATGCGCTTCTTGCCGAACATGTCGCCCGCCCGGCCGAGCAGCGGTGTGCACACCGAGCCGCTGAGCAGGGTCGCGGTGACTGTCCAGCTGACCGTCGAGGCGGAGCTTCCGGTCAGCGCGGGCAGGTCCGGGAGCAGCGGTACCACGACGGTCTGCATGAGCGCGGCGACGATGCCGCACGAGCCCAGGACCGGTACCAGGAAACGTTGTCGCGGGTCCTGCGGGGTTGAAGCGGGGCCGGCCACGGGACGCGCTCCTGGGTGGGGACGAAAATGGTCGGCCCCACCCTAGAGATAGATGTAGAACACATCAATCGTTTGCACGCACCTTTGTCCGCCACTTTGCCGTCCGCGCTCGGGCGTGTGTCCTCGGGTGTCTGCGCTCCGCCGTCCGCCGTTCCACCGTCCGCCACGGTGCCGGCGCGGTCGTCAGCTCGCGTGCCCGGTCGGCTCGCCGCGTCCGGTCCGCTCCGCGCGCAGGGAGGCGCCCACGTCGTGCATGTGGCCCAGTGCCTGCCGGTAGGACTGCACCAGGCTCGTCTCCAGGTAGGGCACGCCGAGCCGGGCGCAGTGCGCACGCACGATCGGCTGCGCCCGCCGCAGGTTCACCCGCGGCATGTTCGGCACCAGGTGGTGTTCGACCTGGTAGTTCAGTCCGCCGAGCATCCAGTCGGTGACCGGGCCGCCCGCGACGTTGCGCGAGGTCAGCACCTGACGCCGCAGGTGGTCCCACTTCACGCCCGGCTCGGGCGCGGGCATGCCCTTGTGGTTGGGTGCGAACGCCATGCCCAGGTGCAGGCCGAGCAGCGCGTGCGTGACCAGGACGAAGACCAGCGCCTTGACCGGGGACATCGCGATCAGCAGCACCGAGAGGTACACGGCGTAGTGCACGGCCAGTACCGAGCCCTCCACCAGACGCTCGCGCGGGGTCCGCTCCTTGAGCGCCATCAGGCCGGTGACCTTGAGGTTGAGCCCTTCGAGCAGCAGCAGCGGGAAGAACAGCCGGGCCTGGTGCCGGGTCAGCCAGCCCATCAGGCCGGTCCGCCCGGCGGTCTGGTCGGCGTCCCAGACCAGCACGCCGACCGAGACGTCGGGGTCCTTCTCCAGGTGGTTCGGGTTGGCGTGGTGCTTGTTGTGCTTGGCGTTCCACCACCCGCAGCTCATGCCCATCAGCAGGTTGCCGTGCAGCAGCGCGAGCACGCGGTGGGTACGGGCCGAGCGGCCGATCTGCTGGTGGCCGGCGTCGTGGCCGACGAAGGATGCGCGGGTGGTGAACAGCGCGACCGGAACGGCCATGGCGAGCTGCCACCACGAGTCGCCCACCCACACGACCGCGGCCCAGGAGCCGAGCAGGAAGAGCAGGTTCAGCCCGATCATCCGGGCGTACCAGGCGGTGCGCCGCTCCAGCAGTCCGGCCGCCTTGAGATCGGCGAGCAGCGGCGCGAAGTCGCTGCCCCGACGCGGAGGCGGCGATATCTCCGGATTGTCCAGCACGGGTGCGGTCAAGGTCATGGGGGCGTCCCTGTATCTGGTGAAGGGTGGTCGGTTGAGCGCGGTGGCTTGGCGCCATCTCGACGCTATTGACCGCCCGTCCGAGGGACGATCCGACAAGCCCCCCGATTGCGGGGGGAGGCTGCGCCCCCCGCGAGGGGGTCGAGCACCATGGACACACGCGGCGCGATCCGGTAAGGGCCGGCACGGGGTCTGGGCACCGTCGCCGCGTTATTCGAACTGTCGCATCTTGATCGGGGTGCCGGCTACCCGTTCCGCCTGCGAATATCCCGGAATCGACCGACCCGTACCCACGCGCGGCGGTGCGCGCGGTGCCGCGCGGGCGTCCAGCCGGCGTGCTGCTCCCGGGCGAACCGCCGCAGCAGGGCATGCGGTGGCGCGCCCGTGGCGCTCAGTCCGGATCGAGCGCCGCCTCCTCGCCGAGCGCGGCCCGCAGCGCCGCGGCCTGATCACCGATGCAGGCCAGGAACGCACTCACCGCCGGCGTCGGCGTGCGGTCCGCCATCAGCGTGGTGCCCACCGTGCGGCGCACCGACTCCAGCGGCACCGGCAGCACCGCGAGCCGCTCGTCGCCGGTGACCACGAGTTCGGGCAGCGCGGCGATCATGTCGGTGGCCAGCAGCAGCGCCCGCACGGTCAGGATCGAGGTGCACTCGACCCGGTCGGCCGGCAGCGGCAGCCCGCTGCGCGTGAACAGCTGGGCCAACTCGCTGCGCAGCGCGGTCTGTTCGAGCGGCAGGATCCACGGGTGGGCGATCGTGTCGGCGAGCACGCGCGCGGTCTCCAAAAGCGGGTGACCGCGCCGCACCACCAGCCGGATCGGCTCGCGATACAGCGCGGTCTGCCGTACCCGCCCGGCGTCCTCGGCCCGGCCGAGCCGGCCGACCACGACATCGATCTCGCCGGCGAGCAGTTGCGGATACAGCACGTCGTAGGTGGCCTCGCGGACGATCACGGTGATCCCGGGTCGGTCCCGCTTGAGCGCGGACACCGCGCGTGGCAGCAGCACGCTGGTGCCCGCGAGCAGCGTGCCGACCGTGACCGTACCGGTCTGCCCCTCGCGCAGGCTCGCGATGTGGTCGCCCGCCCGGCGCACCTCGGCCAGGATCACCCGCGCGTGGGCGACCAGGGCCTCGCCGTAGAGCGTGGGACTCATTCCGTGCGGACCCCGCTCGAACAGCGGGACGCCGACCATCGTCTCCAACTCGCGCAGGGTGCGGGTCGCGGCGGGCTGGGTCAGGTGCAGGGCCTCGGCCGCGCGGCTGACTCCCCCGTGCTCGGCGATCGCCGTGATCAGGGTCAGATGCCGGAACTTCAGGCGTCCGTCGAGCAGGTCCACGCAGGCTCCCGTACCGGTTCGGTGCTGCGTACCGCACGGGCACGCATACCTGTTTGGTGATGCAGTGGCGCCGGATCGGCATTGGATGGACATGCGCCGGCGCAGCCATCATGCACGTGGCGACAGCTTCTTGACGAGCCATCCACCGGGTACGGATGGCCGGATCGAGTCCGGCGCGCCGTCGTTGTTCGGCCACGACGCCGACCCGTTCCGCCCCGGCGGAGCGGATCGGTCCGTCGCACCGCGGTCCTCGACCAACGCCCGACGACACCGGAACATCCGGGGTCACCGGGTCGGGTTCCTTCGCAGGAGGTGCACTTCGCCTGCGAAGAGGTGACGAGGGCGGTTCGGCCGGCCATCACGGCGCGCTCGCCACGCAGCCCGCCGGATCGGCGGCGGGCCGAACCCGCCTCGGCACCCTCGGCCCGCGCCCGCGAAACACCGCCCCACGCAAGCGCACTCCCCCGTCATCGTCCCGTGTCGGAAGGTTCGTCAGATGCGCCGTACGCCTGCCCTCGGCAGCAGATCCCGCAGGTCCCGCAGGTCCCGGAGATACGGCAGGTCGGGCGCGGTCGCGCTGGCCGCCCTGGTGGCCGTCACCGGCAGCACCTACCTGGGCGACCCCGGCCGCACCGCCGCCTCCGGGCCGCACACCGCGAATGCCGCCGGCGCCGCGCCGGACCCGAACATCCCCTTCGTCTGCCAGGAGCGCCGACCGCAGCCGGCCGACCCGAACGCCTACGGCATGCAGCTCGACGGCTCGTTCCTGGCTCCCGCGTCCACCCCGCTCGACGAGGAGAACCCGCACCCCTTCGCGGGGCGCCGTGCCGACTACGACGGCAGGCAGTACGTGAAGAACATGAACGTCGAAGCCGCCTACGAGGGCTACGACTTCACCCCGGACTTCTTCCACACCTGGCAGAACATCGTCGACTTCGGCGGACGCCGGTACATGTTCCAGTACGACCGCTCCGAGGGCCGCGTCTACGACATCACCGACGTCAAGCACGTCACGGTGGTGGAGCGGATGTCCCGCGAGGACGTGGGCGGCGACGAACTCAAGGCCAACGGCACCTGGGCCGCGGGCGATTACTGGGGCGCGTCCACGATCCAGTGGAACAAGCGGCTGAACGCCTATGTGATGGTGCAGTCCTTCGAGGACAAGCGGCAGATCAGCGAACTGACCGACGAGCCGGGCCACGACAAGTACGGCAACCCGGAGGGCGTGGCGAAGCTGCGCACCAAGCCCGGGCTCAAGGGCTTCAAGGTCTATCGCCTGGACGGGCCCAGGAAGGCCGATTGGCGGCTGATCTCGACCGTCAGCACCGACTCGACCCAACCGAACCCGCTGAACAGCGACCCGACCAAGGCCCAGCAGGGCTCGGGTTCGCTGGACGTGCCGTACTGGGACGGCGGCAAGTACATGTTCATCGCCGTCGCGCCGAACGACACCTTCGCCAACACCGAGTACCCGACCAACCTGCACTCGGCCGGCTACCAGTCCTACGACATGTCCGACCCGGCCGCACCGAAGCTCCTGGACACCTGGCACCTGCCCGGACAGGTCACCGGCGAGGAGGACGCGTACGCGAAGAACCCGCGCTGCGGCAACCGGACCAGCTGGCTGGGCGCGCGGATGTCGCTGTTCGTGCCCAAGCCGGTCGAGCACGGCGGCCGTTACGGCTTCGCGGTGCAGGGCGGTCTGGGCATGACCGTCCTGGACATCTCGGACCCGGCGCACATGCGCCAGGTGGGCCACGTGGACCTGCCGCCGTCGGTGGCGGGTACCGAGGGCGACAACATCGACGTGTCGCAGTACGAGAAGACCGGGATGATCTATCTCTCCGGCTACCCGCTGACCGAGGACTGCTACGAGCCGTACAAGCCGATCTACCAGATCGACGCGCGGGACGTGGCCAACCCCCGGATCGTCGGCCAACTGCCCCGACCCACCCCGCCGCGGTCGGCCGGGATCACCGACTACTGCCAGCGCCGGGGCAGCTTCGGGCCCAAGCGCACCGGCTACTACACCAACCCGGGCCGGCACGACGACGGCACGCTCGTGTACGGCTTCTACAACGCGGGCGCCCAGGTCTTCGACGTCAAGAACCCGGCCCGGCCGGAGATCGAGGCCTACTTCGTGCCCAAGGCGTTCGGTACCAAGACCAGGGACTGGCCGACCGAGGACGGCGCCTTCCCGGAGTGGGCGATGGGCAACCAGACGCACGGCGTCTACGTCGAGTGGGACCGCAACGTGGTGTGGGTGCTGACCAACCACGGCATCTACGCGCTGTCGGCCAAGGACGTACTCGGCAAGCCGAACCTGGGCAAGCCGAAGGAGCCGTTCCGCAACAGCCAATTCTGATCCGGATCCCGATCCGGGCCGGGCAGTGCGGCCGAGGCTCGGCGTCCCCCGTGCGGGGCGCCGGGCCTCGGTCCGTCGTAGGCGTCGGGAGCGTCGGCGCATCGGGGGCGCGGGCCTTGAAGTCCTTGGAGTCCCGGGGTCCCGGGCCCTCGGCACGCCCGGTCAGGCGGCCGGCTCCCCCTCGTCCTCGTCCTCGCCGCAGACCACGTCGAAGAAGTACTCCATGTCGTCTTCCGTGCGGGCTCGGAACACGATCATCCCGCCGTCGTAGCGGGCCAGCAGCTCGGCGCTCGCGAACCAGCGCACCCGGTTCCCGGGCTCCTCACACTCGGGGTACCCGGGGAAGGGCAATTCGCGCATCTTCTCCGGCAGTCGTTCGATCTCCTCGGGCGCCAGCTCGATCGCCTCGACGAGTTCGTCGTCGAACAGCAGGACCTCGGACAGCACGATCTCCACCGCCGCGACCGACAACCGCGGCAGCCAGGCCGACCAGGTCTCCTCGGCCGGCTCGGCCAGGCTGTAGCGCGCGAGCACCGCGGGATCGTCGCCGTCCGGCCGCACCCCCCACCACGCGACGCCCTGGTTCTCCTCGCGAAAGACCAGCACCCCGTCCTCGACGTAGAGCTTGTCCGGTGCCAGCAGCACGTCGTGATTGCTCGTCAGGTCGTGGCGCCGACCCAGGAGTTCGTACAGCTCCCGAAGCGCGGTCGGCACCGGCACGCCCAGCCGCGCGGCGCTCGCGTCCAGTTCCGCCCGGTCGTATCCGTCCGCGGCGCCGATCGCCTCGGTCCGGTCGGCGGCGAACGCGCGGATGAACTCCCAGGCCCCGGCCCGATCCGCGAGCGCGGCGGGCAGTGCCGCGTGGATGTCGAAAGTCATGCCCGGACGCTACCGGGTCGCGCGGACGATCCCCGGGGGGAGCGCCGTTCGGGGCAGCGTGCTAGCGAGGCATCGAGGTACGGCCCTTGCGCAGGTCCAGGAAGGCGACCACGAACGCGGCGAGCACGAAGCCCACCGAGACCATCAGCCCGTGGCGCAGCGGCCCGGCCCAGTCCCGGCCCTGGTCGGCGGCCAGCCGGGAGAAGAAGACCGACCCGACGGCCGCGATCCCCATCGCCGAACCGATCCGCTGCCCGGTCTGCAACACCCCGCCCGCGGCGCCGCCCTGCACGGGCGGCACCTCGGCCAGGGTCAGCGTCTGGTTCGGCGAGATCACCAGGCCGCTGCCCAGCCCGGCACACACCAGCGGCGCCACCATCGCCCAGCCGACCCGATGCCCGGGCACCGCGTCCACCGCCACGATCGCGCCGACCAGACCGACCACGACCATCAGCAGCCCACCGGTCACCAGCGCGTGGCCGAACCGGTTCACCAGGCGCCCGCCGATCGAGGCGCCCACCGCCGAGCCGAGCGCGAACGGGGTGATGGCCAGGCCCGCGAGCAGCGCGCTGTAGCCCAGACCGGACTGGAGGTAGAGGGTGAAGACGAAAAAAATCGAGGTGAAGCCGGCGAAGTAGAACAGCATCACCAACAGGCCGAGCGTGTACGAGCGGACCTTGAACAGCGCCAGGTCGACCACGGGCATGCGACCGCGCCGGCCCTGGCGGATCTCCCACCACACGAAGGCGCCGAAGAACACCGCCGCGATCGGCACCAGCAACCACTTGACGGGGCCCTCCCACTGCCGCGCCTCGACCAGCGGCAGCAGCAGCAACGACACGCCGGAGCCGAGCAGGAGCACGCCGATCGGATCCAGATCGCGCAGGCAGGCCCGGTTCTCGTGGTCGGGGCCGGGCAACAGCCGTTTGGCCAGGACGAGGGCGACGATGCCGATCGGGAGGTTGACGTAGAACACCCAGCGCCAACCCTCGTCGGCGCCGAACGCCTTGATGATCAGGCCGCCGAGCAGCGGACCGACGGCCGTGGAGATGCCGATCACCGTGCCGAACATGCCGAACGCGCGCCCGCGTTCGCGGCCGGAGAACATCTGCTGGATCAGCGCGGACACCTGTGGGGTGAGGATGCCGCCCGCGATGCCCTGGAGCAGTCGGGCCAGCACCAGCCACAGGGACGTCTGCGCCGCGCCGCACAGCGCGCTGGCGCCGGTGAACAGGGCCAGGCCGGTCATGAACATCATCCGGCGACCACGCGCGTCGCCGATCCGGCCGGCCGGTACCAGGACGAGTCCGAAGGTCAGCGCGTAGCCGGAGAGCACCCACTGGATGTCGCTCTCGCTCGCGCCGAGGCCCTCGCGGATGGACGGCAGCGCGACGTTGACGATCGACACGTCCAGCAGGGTGATGAATCCCGCGATCAGACAGACCGCGAGCGCCTTCCAGCGACGCGGGTCGGGCTCGTCGCGCTCGGTCACCGTCGCGCACCCCTCCTCCGGAGCCACCCACGTGGTGGCCATCCGAAGGACGGTGCCCCACATACCGGACCGGCAAGGCCGCCGGGCGGGTGACCTCGGGGCCGTGCGGGCGAACCCGGCCTTCGGCCGGGTTCCTCGTACGCCGGGCGGGCGGTGTCGTCAGTACACGAGCGTCACGGCGACGGGAAGGTGGTCGGATGCCTTCGACGGTGGGGAGTCGACGGCGGCGATCCGCAACCTGGGGTCCACCAGGACCTGGTCGATCTCCTCCTTCGGCTTGTCCGCGGGGTAGGTGCGGATCGGTCGGGCCCGGGCCAGGCCGTCCACGAGTCCCCGACCGGTGAACGCCTTCAGTTGCGGGCTGTCGATCGTCGCGTTCATGTCCCCGAGCACCACCACCGGCGCCGAGGTGCCCATCCGCACGGCGAATTCCGCGGCCCGCTCGGCCTGTACCCGAGGCACCTCGTCATCCGCGTCCTGAAGGTGTGTGGACACCACGGCGACCGACTTGCCGGGCGCCGCCTCGACCACCACGCCCAGGGCCTGTGCACCGGTCGGCGCACCACCCGCCGGAAGCTTGATCGACTCCAGGTGCCGGATCGGCTTGCGGGTGAGCACCGCGTCGCCCCACTGCGGATCGGCCGCCGGCGCGAACCGGTACGGCAGGTCGAGCCGGCGGGCGAGCAGCGTCAGCACATCGTGGCCGCCGTTGAGGAACCAGGCCCGGTCCACCTCGTTGAGCAGCAGCACGTCCGGCTTCAGCGCCCGGATCGTGTCCGCCGTGCGGTCCGGATCGAATCGGCCGTCCACGCCGAAACCCATCCGGATGTTGTAGGTGACCACCCGCAGTGTCCCGGCCGCCGCGTCCGGCACCGGCGCCGACCCGGCGGCCGGACGCAGTCCGAACGCGGCGAGCGCGATCAGTACCGGAAACACGGTCGCCAGGGCGAGCGGCGCATGCATCCGTTCGGCCAGGGACGGGGGCGGCGGGACGTCCCGAAGCCGATCCGCCTTGCGGGCACCGGCTCCGCCGGCCGTG
This sequence comes from Embleya sp. L77, assembly GCF_055557415.1. Taxonomy (NCBI): domain Bacteria; kingdom Bacillati; phylum Actinomycetota; class Actinomycetes; order Kitasatosporales; family Streptomycetaceae; genus Embleya; species Embleya sp. L77. The sequence continues at coordinate 5,617,910 of NZ_CM145709.1, read as the reverse complement.
GGCGCGGCGGGCGGAGCGGGCCGGCTGCCCGCGCGACCGGGCGCGGGCTTGGCCCCGGGGCGCGTGCCGGCCCGCCGGCCGGGTCGTTGCGCATCCCGGCCGGCGCGGGTTCGGCCGCCGAGCGGGACGTCGGAGCGAACCCCGCCGTGCCCACCGCTGTGGGCGACCGTCCGGCCTCGGGCCCGCGCGGGTGCGCGAGCGGGTACCGGTGCGGCCTCGGCTTCGGCCGGAGCGGGTGCGCGCAGATCCCGCACCGCCGCGAGGCCGGCCGGCACCGCGAGCGCGAGCACGCCCAGGAGCAGCACCCGGCCGCGGGCCAACACGTCGATCTCGATGTCGTAGCGGGCGTAGTGCAGGAAGGTCAGCGCGAAGAAGCCGACCATGCTCCAGGCCGGCGCCCAGCGCACGGCGGGCCGCACCCGCCCGGCGGCGTCGCCCAGGACCAGGCCCACCCCGAGCACGCCGAGCGCCTGCCAACCGGCCGCGCCGCTCGGCGCCAGGCCGACGATGCCCTCGTGGGCGCTCGTCTCCAGGTAGCCCGCGCCGATCACACCGGCCACCAGCAACACCAGGCCGAGCGGCAACACCCACACGCCGCGCAGCCGCGACACCGGCACCGCGAGCGCCCATGCGCCGACCAGCAGCGGTACGCCCCAGCGCGGTTCGCCGGCCGCGGCGTGCGCGACGCCGACGTTGCCGAACAACACGCCGGTGAGGAACAGCACCGGCCCGAGCACGGCCCACAGCACCGGCCGCGGTGCGGGCACCGCCGGCGCCGAGATCCACACCTGCGCGGCCACGAACACCACGGCGAGCGTGCCCAGTACGGCCCAGCCGCGCCAGACCTCCAGCCACATCGGGTCCAACGTGCCGAGCCCCGCGTGCAGCGCCACCGCCGCCGCCAGGCCGGCCACGACCCCGACACCCGCGTCCCAGCCGGTGTACGCCACCGCCACCAGCCAGCACAACGCGGCGACCAGCGCCGCACAGGCGAGGTAGAGCTGCGCGTCACCACCGTCGGTGAACTGCAACCACAACCGCACCATCACCATCGCCACACCGGCCACAACCGCGACCGGCCGCCCACCGACCCGCCGGCACAGCGGCACCACCGCGAACGCGACCACGAACCAGGCGATCGCGAACAGGCCCAGCTGTGCGGCGGGCGTGGCCCCGGCATCCCCGAACACGGTGATCAGCGAGGGCAACCACACCCGCAGGATGTCGACCAGAAAGACGATCCCCAGAGCGATCACGATCACAGGCACGTGCAACCCCCGTCTCGATGGCGGGGTCAGCATAGAGCGGCGAAACACCGTTCGGGAGGCCACTCTTGACGATCGATCAGCCGATCCCCGGTCGGTCCTGTCGAACCGGCGGAGGTGACCGGCGAACGGCCGTGCGACGCACGCGCGGCCCGGGGCGGAGCGGCCTGCGGGTCGCGCTCAGCCGTGGGTGACGCGGGCCGCTTCGGCGAGTGCGGTCAGGGCGGCGGTGATGGCCCCGCGTACGTCCGGGTCGGTGATCAGGCCGTCCGGGCCCACCGCGTCGCGGGCCACGCCCACGCGTACGCAGGCCGCGTCGACGACGTCGGCTCCGGTGTAGCCGAGCACGATGCGCAGCGACTCGTGTGCCTTGGCCGCGCCGCCCGGGTTGGCGGAAGCGTTGATCCAGGCGACCGGCTTCTCGCTGGTCTCCACGCCGCCGACGGTCCAGTCGAGCAGGTTCTTGAACGAGCCGGGCAACGCGCCGGCGTATTCGGGGGTGGAGAACAGCACCGCGTCGGCGGCCTCGATCGCGGCCCGCAGTTCCACGACAGCCGGCGGCAGCGGCTCGTGGTCCTCGTCCGGGTTGAAGTGCGGCAGTCGACCGAGCCCCTCGTACACGACCGCGTCCACGCCGGGCGGCGCGACCTCCCGGGCGGTCCGGACCAGCGCGGAGTTGGTGGACTCCGCGCGAAGCGACCCACTGATCAAAAGCACCCGACGATTCGCTGTCATGGCCGGTCAAGGTAGCACCGCGGGAGTACTACCCTCACCTCATGAACACGCCGGTCGAGAAGGTCGCCGAGGCGCTGCGGGCGCTCGATGCCACGGGAGAGATCCGGGAATTCACCGAGACGGTGCCGACCGCGGCGGCAGCCGCCGAGGTGCTGGGTTGCGACGTGGGCGCGATCGCCAACAGTCTGGTGTTCTCCGCCGACGGCCAACCGCTGCTGGTGATCACCAGTGGGTCGCACCGGGTGGACACCCGGGTGATCTCCCGCCTCCTCGGCATTCGCAAGATGCGTCGCGCCGACCCGGCCTTCGTGCTCTCCGCGACCGGCCAGGAGGTGGGCGGGGTCGCCCCGGTCGGCCACCCGCACCGGATCCGCACGCTGGTCGACACCTGGCTGGCCAAGCACGACGTGGTCTGGGCCGGCGCCGGCGACCACAACCACATGTACCCGACCACGTACGCGGAACTGTTGCGGATGACGGGTGGGCAGGCCGCGGACGTGGAGGCGTAGGGCCTGTCGCAGCTTGGCGGGGTCGCGTCGGCGCGTCAGCGGCCGGTCCACTCCGGCGCCCGCTTCGCCAGGAACGCGGCGACGCCCTCCTTCATGTCCTCGGACGCGGCGATCGTGGCGAATCCCTCCGCCGTGCCGGCCCAGTTCGTCTTCGGCCGCGACCACGGGCTCGACCACATGACTGGCTCCTTCGTTTGGTCGATCGGCCCGGTTGATGATCTTCAGCCCAGGTCGCTCGGCCCCGGATGAGCGGTGCTCGCCGTCTCGGCGGCGGTTCGTCTCGGTCCTGCATCGCAGGCGCCGGCGCCGCCACAACCCGCGGGAGTCGTGCATCGGGCGCGCGTCCCGCAGCCGCTGCGAGAGGCTGCCCGGCCGTCGGCTGAGCGGGCACGCACCCGTCACCCCGGCCTGCGCACGATGGTCTCCCAGTGCGCCCAGATGCCCGGCGGCGGCTCGCGGCGCTCGGTGCGCTCCGCGCGCAACGGCAGCACCGGCTCGAAGTCGGCGAGCAGGGCCTCCAGTTCGCGGCGCCCGTAGTAGTGCACGGTGAGACCGGCCTTGAAGCCCGCCAGGTAGCGGAAGGTGTGACCGCCGTCCTCGTCGGCGTCCAGGACCTCGTGCGCCTCGACCGCCTCGGTGTCGGCGGAGGCGGTGCGCAGCGCGAACAGGCCGCCGGGCGCGACCCGGGCCAGCGAGCCGCGCAGCAGCGCATGCGCGGCGGCACGGGTACCGTGCTGGTGCACCTGGATGCCGATCACCAGGTCGTAGCATCGACCGGGCGGCAGATCCTCCTGGGTGCCGTGCACGAGGGTCGAACCCGGTGCCCGGTCGGCGAGTTGCTCCAGCGCGATACGGGAGGGATCGACGCCGACCAGGTCGAGGCCGGCGCGGGTCAACGGGATCAGGTTGCGGCCGTTGCCACAGCCGATCTCGACGCCCGAGGTGCCCGGCGCGGCAACCGCCAGGATGCGGTCCACGAACGGATCGGGCCCGTCGTCCGCATACATCCCGCCCGCATAGGCGTTGTCCCAATAGTCCACGGCGAGGCGATTGCGGTCCATGCGGCCGAGCCTGCCAGATCCGACCCGGCCCTTCGAAGCAGCACGGGAACGGCTCGCCGGCCCGAATGGCGGGGTTGCCGGATTGCCGGGAACGGTCAGGCCAGTTCTCCCACGAACCGGCCCAGTTGGGTCAGGTTGCGGCACTCGATCATCGGGATCCGCCGGCCGTATACGCCGGCGATCGAGTCGCCGGTGTCCCAGTCCCGTTCCGGCTCGGGGTTGAGCCACCAGGCGTGCCGGGCCGGCGCCACCATCGCCGCGAGCGCTGCCAGGGCCGGGTCCTGGTAGTTGTTCCGCGCGTCGCCCAGGATCAGCAGCGAGGACTTCGGGCCGATCACGTCGCCGTAGCGCTGCACGAAGACGTTGAACGCGTGGCCGTAGTCGCTGTGTCCGCTCAGCCGCACCAGGTTCGCCTCCGCGGTCAGCCGGCGCATCGCCTCGGTGACGTCGCCGCCCGGCCGCTCGAAGAATCGGGTCACCTCGTCCACCGTGTCGATGAACGCGAACGCCCTTACCCGGGCGAACTGTTCGCGCAGTGCGTAGGCGAGCATCAGGGTGAAGTGGGCGAACGAGGAGACCGATTCGCTCGCGTCGCACAACACCACCAGCTCGGGCTTGTGCGGTCGGCGCGGGCGGTGATGCGTGGTCAGCGGTACGCCACCCGTGGACAACGACGCGCGGACCGTCCGGCGAAAGTCCAGGCGGCCGTGTCGGCCCGCCCGTTGCCGGATCGTCAACCGGGTGGCCAGCCGCTGGGCGAGCGGTTGGATCTCCCGGCGCAGCGCGATCAGGTCGGTCCGGCTCGCGCGCAGGATGTCGAGGTTCTCCACGGCGGGCTTGACGGCGGTCTCGGCGACCCGCTCGACGCCGCGCTCCTCGGCGAGCCGGCGGCGCACGTCGGCGAGGATGTGCTCGTTCAGCCGGTCCACCCGGGCCTGGATCATCCGCCGCGCGTTGCGTTCGGCCACCCCGCCCGGGAGTTGCCCGCCCAGCACCGCGCGCAGGAGTCCCGCCATCAGCGTCCGCGGGTCGAGCGCCCGACCGACCATGTGCGCGGACCACGAGGCTCCCGAGGGCCCGTCGAAGGCACCGAACCGCCCGACCGCCTCGCGCGCCAGCCGGCGCAGCGCGATGTCGTCCTCGCCGAGCAGGAGTTCGCGCAACCGGTCGCGAAACACCTCGGCGTCGATGGCGTCCACATCACCCTCGGCCGCGCCGCTCGGCTCCTCGTGGGCCGCGTCGTCCGCTTGATCGGCGTGCTCCTCGGTCGCCGTGCCGACCGGAAACCACAGCTCGAACAGCGTGTCGAAGACCGCCCGGTGGGTGTGCCGCTTGCACAGCGAGGCCGCATATGCGGCCCGTAGCGTCTCCCGGTCGGCGAGGTCGAGCACGGTCAACGCCCGTGCGGCGTCCAGTCCTTCGGCGAGCGACACCGGCAATCCGCCGTGTCGCAGCGCCCGGACGAAGCCGGTGTGTCGGTCGAGGAGGGACATCGGCGGTCAGCCGCCGAAGCCGGGCAGGCCGAGTTCCTTCGCGGCCCGCGTGTGGTCGGAGGCGTGCTTGAGCACGACGCCGAGTGTGCTCGCGATGGTTTCCTCGTCCAACTCGTCGGCCGCCAGCGCGATCAACGTCCGGGCCCAGTCCAGCGTCTCGGCGATCGACGGCGCCTTCTTGAGCTCCAGCGCCCGCAGCGACGCGACCGTGCGCACCACCTGCTCGGCGAGTTGCGCGCGGATCCCGGGCACCCGGGTGAGCACGATGTCCCGCTCGCGCTCCGGCGTCGGGTAGTCGATGTACAGGTACAGGCAGCGCCGCTTCAGCGCCTCGCTCAACTCGCGCGTCGCATTCGAGGTGAGCACCACGAACGGGCGCCGCGAGGCGGTTATCGTGCCCAGCTCGGGGATGGTGACCTGGAAGTCGGAGAGCACTTCGAGCAGCAGTCCCTCGACCTCGACGTCCGCCTTGTCCGTCTCGTCGATCAGCAGCACGGTCGGCTCGTCCCGGCGGATCGCGGTGAGCAGCGGCCGGGCCAACAGGAACTCCTCGGCGAAGATCCCGGCCCGCGCCTCGTCCCACCCGTCCACGCCCGCCTGGATGCGCAGCAGTTGCTTGCGGTAGTCCCACTCGTACAGCGCGCGCGACTCGTCCAGGCCCTCGTAGCACTGCAACCGGATCAGCTCGGCGGACGCGGCCGCCGCGACCGCCTTGGCCAACTCGGTCTTGCCGACCCCCGCCGGGCCCTCGATCAGCAGCGGCTTGCCCAGGGCGTCGGCCAGGAAGACGGCGGTGGCGATGCCGGGGTCGGTCAGGTAGTCGACGGCTCCGAGCCGGGTACGGGCGTCCTCGGGCGAGGCGAACATCGTCATGGTGGTGCACTCCTCGCGGGGCGATCTGCGGCCGGCCGGTGCGCCGGGCTCCGCCGGCTGCCTCTCAAGCTAGCAAGAGGCCCGTGGGGCGAAGGCAACGGCGTGACTGCCCCGCCGCTGGTAAAAGCCCGGCAAGATGAGGGGTTTCCACCCTCCGGCGACCGGTGCGGCGCTGCTAGCTTCCCGATCGTGGCGACCTTTGTGATGCATGGCACGCGAGTTCTCGCGGTGGGCATGAGCGGAGAGGCGGTCAAGGCCCGAAACGGGACGATGATCGCCTATGACGGACGGATGTCCTTCAAACGACTGTCCGGTGGGGGTGAGGGCCTGCGCGGAATGGTGACCCGCCGACTCACGGGTGAGGGCATGACCCTCATGGAGGTGAGCGGTGAGGGCACCTGCTGGTTCGCCGACCGGGCCACCGAGATCAACCTCGTCCAGTTGACCGGCGAGACGCTGCACGTCGAGTCGAGCAACCTGCTCGCCGTCGACCAGAGTCTGCGCACCGGCACCGAGTTCACCGGCCTGAGCGGCGCGACCAGCGGGCAGGGCCTGTTCACCACGACCGTGTCGGGCCAGGGCACGGTCGCGGTCACCTCCGACGGGCCGGCCATCGTGCTGCGGGTCTCGCAGAACGAGCCGCTGTCGGTGGACCCGGGAGCGTATGTCGCGCACACCGGCCAACTCCGCAAGGAGTTCGTCAAGGACGTCAACTGGCGCACCTTCATCGGCGAGGGATCCGGCGAGAGCGTGCAGTTGCGCTTCCAGGGCGACGGGCTGGTCTACGTACAGCCCGCCGAGCGGCAGACCATCGGGGGCCAGACGTGACGTTCGACCGGATCAACTCCAAGATGATCGAGGCCACCGTACGGCCGGGGCAGACGCTGTACTGCCTGCGCGGTGCGATGTTGGCCTACCGGGGCGAGGTGTCCTTCACCCCGACCACCACCGGGGCGCAGGGCGTCGGTGGGATGATCGGGCGGCGGCTGGCGGGCGAGTCGGTACCGCTGATGAAGGCCGAGGGCGACGGCACGGTGATGTTCGGTCACGCGGGCCGACACGTGCACCTGATCGAGATCACCGGCGACACGCTGCACGTCGAGGCGGACCGGCTGCTCGTCTTCGAGGACTCGCTGCGGCAGGGCACCATGTTCATGGGCTCGCAGGGCGGCGTCCGCGGCATGATCCGCGGCCAGGTGACCGGCCAGGGGCTGTTCACCACGACGCTGACCGGACACGGCTGGTGCGGGGTGCTCGCGCACGGCGGCGTGATCGAACTGCCGGTCCAGCCGGGTCGCTCGATCCACGTCGACCCGCAGGCGTACGTGGCGCATCGAGGGCAGATCGACAACCGGATCGGCGCCAACGTGGGTTGGCGCGACGTGATCGGGCGCGGTTCCGGCGAGGCGTTCCAGTTGGAGCTGTCCGGCACCGGAACCGTCTACGTCCAGGCGAGCGAGGAGAAGTTGTGACCGCCCCCGGTTCCGGCCCCGCGGTGTTCGACGCGCGAACGCTGCCGCAGGACGACAACGTCAATCCGTACACCTTCTGTGTGGCCCTCGACGGCGAGTGGTTCGTGCAGAAGGGCAAGATGATCGCCTACTACGGGCGGATCAAGTTCGAGGCCCTGGGCGTGGGCGCACTCGACCGGCTGGTCACCGCGAACTTCAACTCGCCGCTGTACATCCAGGACTGGATCGTCGCGCAGGGCAAGGGCCAACTGTTGCTCGCCGACCGCGGCTTCGACGTCAACTCGTTCGACCTGGAACAGGGCAACCTGACCATCCGGGCCGCCAACCTGCTCGCCTTCCAGCCCGGCCTGGACCTCAAGCAGTCGATCGTGCCCGGGTTCGTCACGCTGATCGGCACCGGCAAGTTCGTCGCCGCCTCCAACGGCGCGGTGCACTTCGTCGAGCCGCCGATCCGGGTGGACCCCGAGGCGCTGCTCGGCTGGGCGGACTGCCCGACGCCGTGCCACCACTTCGACACCAAGTACATGCGCGGCGCGCTGGGCATGGCGCGCCGGCTGACCGGCCTCGGCGGCGCGTCCGGCGAGGAGCACCAGTACGACTTCGTCGGGGCCGGCACGGTGCTGATGCAGTCCTCGGAGATCTCGATCGACCCGAACCTGATCCCGGCCCAGGCCGCGGCGGGCACTCAGCCGCCCGGCGGGCAGCAGGGCGTGCCGGGGATTCCCGGGCTGCCGAACATCCCGGGTCGGCTGGGGCGCCTGCTGCAATGAGATCGGCCCGGCGGGAACCGGCGCCGGGGCCGCGCCGTTGACCTGGGGAGGCCCTTCACTGGGGACGGTGAGGGGCCTCGCCAATGCTTCGGGTGGGCGGACGGCGCGGAGCGGCCGAGGTCGCTTCGCGCGCTCGGGTCGCCTCGGACGCTCGGGCCGGTTCAGGCGCGTGGGTCGCGGGTCGCTTCCGACGCCCGGATCACGCGGGTCGCCTTCGGTGGCCCGTTCGCTCACAGCTGGTCGGCGAGGTCGCTGGCCGCCGCCACCTCGCGCAGCAACTGGACCAGCACGCCGACCCCCTCGTGCTCCTGGTCGGCCCGCCAGAACGCGGTGACCGCGACGTCCGGCGCCCCCGTCAGCGGCACCTGGACGACCCCGCGGACCGGACGCTGCCGGGCCCACCCGCGCGGCGACAGGCCCACCCCCTGGCGGTCCACCACGCGCGCGATCACGTCGTCCACGCTGCCGTACGCCTCGACGATCTCGGTCGCGCCCGAGCGCCGCAGCGCCTCGGTGACGCGGGTGTACAGCCTGGGGTGCGGCTGGCGCGGCCACACCACGATCGGCTCACCGCATCCGACCAGTTCGGTCAGGTTCACCGACAACCGCCCGGCGAGCGCGTGTTCCTGCGGGAGCAGCGCGACGAAGGCGAACGTACCGACCCGGGCGGACTCGAAACCCGCGCCCAGATCCGGCAGCCAGCCCAGCCCCGCGTCCAGGACGCCCTCGCGCACATCGGCCACCTGACGGGCCGTCGGCTCGCTCGTCCACTGCACGCGCAGCGCCGGGTGGCGGATGTGCAGCGCGGAGATCGCGGCCGACACGAGCGAGGGGCCCAGACCGGAGGTATACCCCACGCGCACCTGTCCGGCGTCCCAGGTGGCCCGCCGACGGACCTCGGCGCACGCGTCGTCGAGCACCCGCAGCGACTCGTCGAGCCGACTGCGGAACACCTCGCCGAGCGGCGTGAGCGCCACCGGCAGCGAGGATCGGTCCACCAGCCGGGCGCCGAGCTGCTGTTCCAGGCGGCGCACCGCCTTGCTGACCATCGGTTGGGACAGATACAGCCGTGCCGCGGCGCGGCCGAAGTGCCGTTCCTCGGCAACGGCCAGGAAACATCTCAGGTCACGCAGTTCCATGGAAACCCACCTATGCCGTGTCGGCATAACGTTAGCAACAACAGGGGCTTGGCTGACGCCCCGTCAGCAGGTTTCCTGGATAGCGCAGGGTCCACGCGTCGCAAGCGGGGCCACCGCCATCAGGCCCACGCAGTCGCGCCCAGTCGCGCCCGTCCCACCCGATCGCAATGAGGAGCAGGCCATGACGCTCGAGATCCCGCGCATCATCTCCGTGGACGACCACGTGGTGGAGCCCCCGGACCTGTGGACCTCGCGACTGCCCGCCAAGTACAAGGACCGCGGCCCGCGCGTGGTGCGCGACAAGGCGAAGTTCAACTTCATCGGCGGCGTGTTCTCCTACGAGCGCGGCGTCGAGGACGGCGAGTGGTGCGACTGGTGGCTGTACGACGACCTGGTCTACCCGTTCCCCAAGCTCTCGGCCGCGGTCGGCTTCGACACGCTGGACGTGACGCCGGTCACCTTCGACGACATCCGGCCGGGTGCGTGGATCCAGTCCGAGCGGCTCAAGGACATGGACACCAACCACGTCGACGCGTCGCTGTGCTTCCCGAACATCCTGCCGCGGTTCTGTGGCCAGGCGTTCTACGAACGTGAGGACAAGGAACTCGCGCTGCTGTGCGTCCGGGCCTACAACGACTGGATGATCGACGAGTGGTGTGCGGGTGACGGCAAGGGCCGCCTGCTGCCGATGACGATCGTCCCGCTGTGGGACGCGAACCTGGCCGCCGCGGAGGTGCGCCGGTGCGCGGCGAAGGGTTCGTTCGCGGTCGCCTTCTCGGAGAACCCGGTCCCGCTGGGCCTGCCGTCGGTGCACGACAAGGACCGCTTCTGGGACCCGTTCTTCCAGGCGTGCGAGGAGACGAACACGATCGTCTGCATGCACATCGGGTCGTCCTCGAAGATGCCGTCCACGTCGCCGGACGCGCCGTTCATCGTCTCCTCGGTGCTGACCTTCCAGAACGCCATGGGCTCGATGGTCGACTACATCTTCTCCGGCGTCTTCGACCGCTTCCCGAAGATGAAGATCGCCTACGCCGAGGGCCAGGTCGGCTGGATGCCGTACGTGATGGAGCGCGCGGACAAGCTGTGGGAGGAGCGCGACGACAACGCGTTCGGCTCGTCGCTGAGCCAAAAGCCCAGCTCGTACATCCAGGACCGGATCTACGGCTGCATCTTCGACGACGAGATCGGCCTGCGGAACCGCGACGTGATCGGCATCGACCAGATCTGCTTCGAGGTCGACTACCCGCACGCGGACTCGACGTTCCCGAACACCCACAAGGTCGCCCTCGACATCGCCACGAAGGCGGGCCTGACCCAGGCCGAGTGCGACAAGCTGTTCCGCACCAACGCCATCAAGGCCTTCGGCCTCGAACGCTTCGGGATCACGAAGTAACCCTCACCGACCCCCCGCCGGCCGCCCCCACTCCCCCGGGTGCGGCCGGCGGCCCCCGTCCCGGTGACGTTCACGGTCGGATCACCGGGGCCCGGGGCATACCGCGCGGGTCGGTCAGGGCCGTGGGCCGGTCGTCGGGATCGGAAGGGGCGCGGCCGGGGCGGTGCGGGCGAGCGGTGCGGGTGCCGTGGGCGGTGTGCCGCGTTGCATGCCGGACAGCGCGATGCCGGTGAGGACGATGGCGGCGCCGAGCGTTTCGATCAGACTCGGGCGTTCGCCGAGCACGGCCCAGGCGGTGAGGATGCCGACGATCGGGACGAGCAGGCCGTACGGGGCGACCGCGGAGGCCGAGCGGCGCCCGAGCAGGGCGAACCACAGGCCGTAGCCGAGCCAGGAGGACAGCACGACGGTGAAGGCCAGGCCGCCCACGCCGCTCCACGAGGCCGAGGTGAGTGCGTCCAGGTCCTGCCCCGGCCCCTCGACGGCCAGCGACAGGGCCAGCAGCGGCAGCGGCGCGACCAGGGCGGACCACACCACCAGGCCCGTGCCGCCCGGGATGCCCGCCTTCCGGGTGAGCATGTTGCCGAAGCCCCACGACGCGCCCGCGCCGATCATCAGGACGAACGGCCACAGCGACGCGCCCTGGCCCCGGCCGAATGCGATCACGCCCATTCCGAGGGCGGCCACCGCGAGCGAGATCAGCCGGGTACGGCCCGGGATCTCGCGCAGCATCAGCACCGCGAACAGCACCGTGAACATCGCCTGGCATTGGATCACCACCGAGGACAGCCCGGCCGGCATCCCCGCGTGCATCGCGCTGAACAGGAACGCGAACTGGCCCACGTTCACCGTGAGCCCGACCCCGACGATCAGTCGCCAACTCGTCTGCGGCCGCTTGACGAACAGCACCGCCGGAAACGCGACGAGGGTGAACCGCAACGCGGCCAGCAGCAAGGGCGGGAAGTCGTCGAGGCTCGCGTCGATCGCGACGAAGTTCACGCCCCAGATCACGCTGACGAGCGCGGCGCACAGGGAATCGGTACGGGTCATGAGGCAAAGTGTGTGACTCGACCATCCATCGGGTCCATCTACATTTTCCGGACCTCAATCGGTAGTTTTCCTGCATGGAACTCAAGCGGCTGAACATCCTGCGCGCGCTCGACCAGCACGGCACCGTCGTCGCCGCCGCGCAGTCGCTGCACCTGACCCCGTCCGCCGTGTCACAACAGCTCGCCGTGCTCGCCCGCGAGGCGGATGCGGCGCTGCTGGAGAAGCACGGCCGCGGGGTGCGGCTGACCGCCGCGGCGCACGTGCTGCTCGGCCATGCCGACGCGATCGCGACCCGCCTGGAGCAGGCGCGCGCCGACCTCGCCGCGCAGCGGGACGGGCGGATCGGCCGGGCTCGGATCTCCGCTTTCCCATCCGGCATCTCGGGCCTGGTCGGGCCGGCCCTGGCCCGGCTGAAGGTGACCCACCCGGGGTGGCGGTTCGAGGTGGTCCAGTACGAGACCGAGGAGGCGCTCCCGTTGTTGCCCGCCCGGGAGTTGGACGTGGCGGTCGTGATGACGCACCCCGACATGCCCACGCCGGACCACCCGCGGATCGAGTTGCACCCGCTGTTGGACGAGCCGTTCGAGATCGCGCTGCCGACCGGCCACCCGCTCGCCGAGCGGGCCGAGGTCTCGTTGGCCGCCGACCTCGCCGACGCCGACTGGATCATCACCGCACCGGGGACGGCATGCCACGGACTGCTGCTGACGGCCTGTCATCAGGCCGGATTCCAGCCGCGTCTGGTGCACACGTCGACCGACTTCGGCGCGCAACTGGCCCTGGTGGCGGCCGGTCTGGGGGTGACGATCATCCCCCGGCTGGCCCAGCCGGCGCTGCCGCCCGGCGTGCTGCTGCGCCCGATCGCCGCGCCCGCCCCGCGCCGACACCTGATGGCGGCGGTCCGCCGAGGCTACGGCCCGTCCCCACTGCTGACCACGCTGCGCGCGGTCGGTGCGGAATTGCGCGCCGGGGATACCCGCGAGGCCGGCGCGAGCCGTGCGGTGGCCGGTCCGACCGGTTGATCGGGGATCGATGCGGCCCCTTACCTTGCGATGCCGACCGGCGCCGCCCGATGCGGCACCGGATCAGCCCCGGGCGGCGGCCCCGGTGTCGGCCGCCGGGTTCGCGTCCGTACCCGTTCCCGCCCCCGGTCCCGAACCCGGTCCGGCGGAGGGCTCCTCCGGTTCGTGCTTGCCGAAGTAGGCGACGGCCACCGCGCCGGACACCGCGAGCACGAAGCCCATGACGGCCATCCAGGCCAGTCCGTCCCGCGAGGTGTCGCCGAGCCACAACACGCCCACCGCACCCGGCACCACCGTCTCGCCGACCACGAGCGCCGCCGTCGCGCCGTTCACCGAGCCGATCTGGAGCGCGATGGTGTGCAGGTACATGCCGCCGATGCCACCGATCAGCACCGCGTACAGCGCCGGGTCCGCGGCCAGCTTGCCCAGGTCGAACGGGTCGACCCCGTCCAGGATCCGCACGCCGATGCCCAGCCCGCCGAAGCCGAGCCCGGAGAGCAGACCCGCGACGATCGCGCCGTTGGCGCCCAGGAAGCGGACCAGCAACGTGCCGCCGACGATCACCACGAACGTGATGATCAGCACCCACCAGTGGGTGGCCCGCGGACTGTGCCCGTCGCCCTCGGGACCGGCCGCGATGCCCAGCAGCACGAGTGCTCCGCAGACCACGCCGATCGAGGTCCAGTCGGCCCGATACAGCTTGATCCCGAGCAGCTTGATGCCGAGTACGGCGGTGATCACCAGGTTCGCGCTGATGATGGTCTGCGACAGGAACAGCGGCAGCAGCCGCGCCGCCCACGCGCCGAGCGCGAAGCCGACGAAGTCGAGCACGGTCCCGACGATGAACTCCCACGTGACCGCGGCCTTGGCCGTGGAGGACAGGCTCGGGCCGCCGTACCCGGTCACCTGGGCGCTGCCGCCGCCCCGCTCGGCCCGTTTGGCCGCCTCCTCGCGCGCGGATCGCCGCGACCCGACCGCTTGCAGCACCGACCCCACGCCGTAACACGCGGAGGCCGCGACAGCGGTGACCAGACCGACGATCACAGAAGACTCCCATTCACCCGGATTCGGATATGCCGCGAGGGCGGCTACGGACACCCTGCCGGCCGCGCGAGGGTCCGACCCGCGACCCTCGTGCCGACCGGCCCGCGGCGGACCGGTTCGGGCCCGACCGCGGAACCCTCCCCGCCTCGTCTCGCCACGCCAACGATCGTGTTCCGCACCCGGTTTCCGATTCCGGCTCGTGGATCACATCCCATACCTGCGGCGTACTCGGGCCGTACGCATCTCGGTTGACGACGGGCGAAGCACCCTGTCGGCAGGGGCATTCGGGGGAACCTTCTGCGCGCCTTGTGACGATTTGTAGACTTATATCCGATTCTTCGTGAATGCACAGGAAACCGAACGCCCGGCTCCGCGCGACGGGCCTCGCGCTGTCCGGAGTCGTCACCCTCGGCGGTGTGATCCTCGTCTGCGTGTTCGCTGTCATGGGTTTCGCCAAGCCGCTGCCCGGCGGACTTGGCCCCTGCGTTCCCGGCAGTTGTCCGGCCGTGAATCTCGAACCCAACAACGGCCCGATCGCGGGTCGCGACAACGGCATCAACATGTTCGTCGGCGGCGACTGGTCCGTGAGCGGATCCGCCGCGGAGGCCGAGGGCAAGCTGGTCGCCCTCGGCAACTTCGACATGAACAAGACCTCGGGGTCCAGCATCTACAACGTGGGCATCGTGGGTGTCGGCACCCGGGTGCCCCCCGACAACGGCACCGACTTCCTCACCGTCGGCGGCAACCTCACGGTCGCCAACGGCCAGAGCGTGATCGCCGAGGAGGGAACCGTCAGCGGCGTGGTGCGCTACGCCGGCACCCTGACCGGTACGGTGACGCCCACCGCGGTCAAGGACGGGTCCGCCGCGGCCCCGTACGCCGGCCTGCGTCCCCAGCTGACCGATTCGTCGAGCTGCTACGCGTTCCCGGACGGACGGCCGCGCGCGGCCACCGGCACCGCCACGAACGTGGGCTTCGAGACGCTGTTCACCGGTGACGGCACGTCCCCGCTCCAGGTGTTCAACGTCGACTTCGACATGGTCAATCCCATGGGCGGCGGGGACCAGGGCATCTCGTTCGTCGGGATCCCCGCGGGCGCCACGGTCCTGGTCAACCTGACCGGGCCGACCCGGGTGATCAGCACCTTCATCGGCAGCGCGGACATCCCCACCGGGCTGCGCGAGCACCTGCTGTGGAACTTCCCGGAGGCCACCTCGGTGACCATCAAGGGCAGTGCCCAGTTCCAGGGCAGCGTGCTGGTGGGCAACCCGGCGAGCACCACGACGGTGTCCGTGCCGGGGATGAACGGGCGGTTCTTCACGGCCGGTTCGCTGATCCACCAGTCGACGTCCGGGTCCGAGTTCCATCGCTACCCGTTCGACGGCGACCTGCCGGACTGCGGCGGGTCCACGTCGGCGTCGCCGTCGGCCTCGCCGTCCGCGTCGCCGTCCGCTTCGCCCTCCGCTTCGCCGTCGGCCTCGCCTTCGGTCAGCCCGTCGGCGTCTCCGTCGGCGTCTCCGTCGGCCTCGCCATCGGCGAGTCCTTCGGCCGGCCCGTCGGCGAGTCCGTCCGCTTCGCCGTCGATGAGCCCGAGCGCCAGCCCCTCGGCTTCGCCGTCGGCGAGTCCTTCGGCCAGTCCTTCGGCTTCCCCGTCGGCTTCCCCGTCGGTCAGCCCGTCCGCGTCGCCGTCCGCCTCGCCGTCGGCATCCCCGTCCCGCTCCTCCTCGGCCTCGCCCTCCGCCAGCCACTCGGCGGTGCCCTCCGGTGCACACACCAAGCCGCACGGCGGCGGTGCCGGTGGCCCGGGCGGCCACGGTGGCGGCCCGGGCGGCGGTAACGGCGCCGGCCACGGTGGTGGCATCGGCGGATCCGGCGGATCGCAGCTCGCCCACAGCGGCATGACGGGCAACGCCGCGATGTTGATCGCCGGCAGTGCGATCGCCATCGTCCTCGGCGTGATCCTGATGTTCGCCTACCGCGTGCGCAGCCGTAGCCGCGCGTAGTCCGCATCCGACCCGAATGGCCCCCGCTCTCCCCGGAGAGCGGGGGCCATTCCTACGCCCGGCGCCCGGCAATCCACGTCCGACGCCCGGCGATCCACGCCCTGCGCGCCCGGCGTCGCCCGGCGGGTCCGGCTACCCCAACCAGACGCCCGCCGCGACCAGCAGCGCGCGTACGCCGGTCTCGATGGTCGGCTCGATCACCGGCGCGAAGTGCGGCGAGTGATTGGCCACCACGGACTTCGTGGGACCGTCCGGGCCGAAGTCGGCCGGGTCGTTGCCGCCGAACATCCAGAACACCGACGGCACTCCGGCCTCGGTCGCGAACAGGCCGAAGTCCTCGCTCGCGGACGCCGGACCCATCAGCCGCACCCGGTCCTCGCCCAGCGCCGCCGCGTGCGCCGCCCGGACCCGCTCGGTCTCGGGCACGTCGTTGACGGTGACCGGGAAGCTGTGCAGCGTGGTGATCTCCGGCTCCTTCGGCGCGCCGGCCCCGCGTGCCTCGGCGACCGTCAGCCGCTCGATCGCGGTCAACACCCGGGCCCGCACCCCCTCGTCGAAGCTGCGTACGTTGACGCCCAGTTCGGCCTCGGCCGGGATGATGTTGTCCTTCGTACCGGCCTGCAACCGGCCCACCGTGACCACGGCCTGCTCCATCGGCCCGACCGTGCGCGAGACCACCGTCTGCAACCGCATCACCAGCGATGCGGCCATCACCACCGGATCCACCGCGTTCTCGGGCTGCGAGCCGTGCCCGCCTCGGCCGTGCAGCCGGATGGTGAGCGAGTCGGCGGCGGCCAGGATCGGCCCCGGGCAGTGCGCGAGCATCCCCGCGGGACCGGGGGACACATGCTGACCGAGCACCACGTCCGGTCGCGGGAAGCGGTCGAGCACCCCGTCGTCGAGCATCGCCCGTGCACCCCGGCCGATTTCCTCGGCCGGCTGGAACAGCGCGACCACGGTCCCGTGCCAGGCGTCGAGATCGGCCGCGAGCAGCTCGCACGCACCCAGCAGGCACGTCACGTGCATGTCGTGTCCGCACGCGTGCATCACCGGTACGCCGCTCTCGTCGGTGACCGTCGAGGCATAGTCGAGCCCGGTCTCCTCGCGGACCGGCAGCGCGTCCATGTCCGCGCGCATCCACACGGTGGGCCCGTCGCCGTTGTGCAGCACCGCGACCACGCCGGTTCCGCCGACGCCCCGGGTGACCGCCCAGGCGGTACCGAGGCGCTTGGCGATCAGGTCGGCCGTGCGGTGCTCGTGAAAGGAGAGTTCGGGGTGTGCGTGCAGGTCCCGGTACACCTCGGCGAGGCCGGGCAGGACACCGTCCACTCCCGTCGGCATGTTCCCCATGTGACAACTCCTTTCGCGACCCGCGCGCCGTGCGCGCGTCGTTCCGCAGCGTGGTCGGACAAAGGATGTACGCGGCAACGGTCTCAACATACTGTGACCCCCGTAGCGGTCGTCGGAAGCGATCGACAAGCATTCGGAGGGGCCATATGAGCGGGATCTGCGAGGGACGCGTCGTCGTCGTGACCGGTGCGGGCAACGGCATCGGCCGGGCACACGCACTGGCGTTCGCGGCCGAGGGCGCCAAGGTCGTGGTGAACGACCTCGGCGGCGCGCGCGACGGTACCGGCGCGTCGGCGGGTCCGGCGCAAGCCGTGGTGGCGGAGATCGTCGCGGCCGGCGGCGAGGCGGTGGCCAACACCTCCGACATCTCCGACTTCGCCGGCGCGGAGGCGCTGATCGGGCAGGCGATCGAGACGTTCGGCCGGCTCGACGTGCTGGTCAACAACGCGGGCATCCTGCGCGACCGGATGTTGACCAACATGTCCGAGGCCGAGTGGGACGCGGTGATCAAGGTCCACCTCAAGGGCACCTTCGCGCCCGCGCACCACGCGGCGGCGTACTGGCGCGGCCTGGCCAAGGCGGGCGAACAGGTCGACGCCCGGATCATCAACACCAGTTCGCCGTCCGGCATCTTCGGCAACGTCGGCCAGACCAACTACGGCGCGGCCAAGGCCGGCATCGCGGGCTTCACCATCATCGCCGCGCAGGAACTGGGCCGCTACGGCGTCACGGTCAACGCGATCGCCCCTACCGCCCTCACCCGGCTGACCGAGGACCTGGCCGGGTTCGCCGACGAGGCCGCCGCCGCGAAGCTCGCCGAACAGCTCGCCCCCGAGCACATCTCGCCGCTCGTGGTCTGGCTCGGCAGCCCCGCCTCCGCCGGCGTCACCGGCCGGGTCTTCTCCGTCACCGGCAGCTCGATCAGCGTCGCCGAGGGCTGGTCCAACGGCCCGACGGTCGACAAGGGCGCCCGCTGGACCCCCGCCGAACTCACCGACGTCATCCCCGACCTGGTCGCCAAGGCAGCCGGCAACGCCGACATGAGCGGCACCCGCAAGTAGCCCTCGGCGACCCGACTCCGCCCGGGCCGCCGCCGACCCCCGTCAGGCGGCGGCCCTTGCCGCACCGAACGGGTCGAGCGGAATGCCCCGGACTTCGACCGCATCGCCGCCGTCACCGGGCAGGCCCTCCAGTGGTACGGCCCCGCACTCGGCAAGTAGTCCCGGACGGGTGTTCGTCCCGTACCTTCTCGCCGTCGTGGAACGTGCGGCGACCCCGCGACCGGTCGTGCCGGTGCGGGGTCGCCGCGTGTGCGGGAGAGGGCCGCCCTGGGCCCGTCCACCGCTACTTGCGCTTGTTGATTTCCGCCTCGAGTTGCGGCATCACCTTGAACAGGTCGCCGACCACGCCGTAGTCGACCAGGTCGAAGATCGGTGCGTCCTCGTCCTTGTTGATCGCGACGATGGTCTTCGAGGTCTGCATGCCCGCGCGGTGCTGGATCGCGCCGGAGATGCCCACCGCGATGTACAGCTGCGGCGAGACCTGGGTGCCGGTCTGGCCGACCTGGTGGCTGTGCGGGTACCAACCGGCGTCGACCGCCGCGCGGGAGGCGCCCACGGCCGCGCCGAGCGCGTCCGCGACCGACTCGATCACGTGGAAGTTCTCCGCGCCGTTGACGCCGCGGCCACCCGAGACGACGATGTCGGCCTCGGTCAGCTCGGGGCGGTCGGACTTCTCGCGCGGGGCGCGCGAGACGACCCTGGTGCCGGTGGCGAGGGCGGTGAAGTCCACCGTCACGGCCTCCACGGCGGGGGTGGCCGGGGCCTCCTCCGGGGTGGCGGCGTTGGGCTTGACCGTGATGATCGGGGTGCCCTTGGTGACGTGCGCCTTGACCTGGTAGGTCGCGGCGAACACCGACTGCTCGGTGACCGGGCCGTCGGCGCCGGCCTCGATGTCCACCGCGTCGGTGATCAGGCCCGACTCCAGGCGCACCGCGACGCGCGCCGCGATCTCGCGGCCCTCGGCGGAGGAGGCGACCAGGATCGCGCCCGGCTCGCCGTTCCCGGCGATCTGGGTCAGCGCGTCGACGGCCGGGGCGACGAGGAAGTCGTCCACCTCGGGGGCGTCCACGACGTAGACCTTCTGCGCGCCGTACTTGCCCAGCGTCTCGGTGGCGCCCTCGGCGCCCTTGCCCAGGAAGACCGCGGACGGCTCACCGAGGCGGCGGGCCAGGGTCAGCAGCTCCAGGGTCGGCTTGCGGACCGCGCCGTCGGCGTGGTCGACGAGAACGAGAATCTCGGCCATGTGGGGTTCTCTCCTTGTCCGGTACAGCCCGGATTTCTCCGGCCGGGTTGCGATGCTCGGTCGCCCCGGGGGCGACCTCCACAAACGTGTCGAAACAGTCCGGTGCTGCTGACCGACTCAGATGAACTTCTTGGCGGCGAGGAACCCGGCCAGCTGCACGCCGCCCTCGCCCTCGTCCTCGACGACCTCGCCCTTGGCGCGCGGCGGGCGCTTGGTCGCGGTGTCCACGATCGACCACGCTGCGGACAGGCCGACCTGGTCCGACTCGATGCCCAGGTCGTCCAGGTCCAGCGACTCCACGTTCTTCTTCTTGGCCGCCATGATGCCCTTGAAGGACGGGTAGCGGGCTTCGCCGGTGCGGTCGGTGACCGACACGACGGCGGGCAGCGTGGCCTCGATCAGCTCGGTGGCCACATCGCCCTCGCGACGGCCCTTGACGGTGCCGTTCTCGACCGTGACCTCGTCCAGGTAGGTGACCTGCGGGACGCCCAGGCGCTCGGCCAGCATGGCCGGCACGACGCCCATCGAGGCGTCGGTGGAGGCCATGCCGCAGACGACCAGGTCGAAGCCGGCCCGCTCGATGGCCTTGGCCAGGATCAGCGAGGTGCCCAGTGCGTCGGTGCCCGCGATGTCGTCGTCGTTGACGTGGATGGCGTTGTCGCCGCCCATCGCCAGCGCCTTGCGCAGCGCGTCCTTGGCGTCGTCCGGACCGACCGTCAGGAACGTGATCTCGGCCTCGACGCCGGACTCCACGATCTTGAGCGCCTGCTCGATCGCGTACTCGTCCAGCTCCGACAGCAGGGAGTCGACCGACTCGCGATCGGTGGTGCCATCGTCGTTGAAGCCCCGGTCCCCGGTCGCGTCGGGTACGTACTTCACGCAGACAACGATTTTCACAACAGTTCTCCTGTGGTCGTCCGGTCACCCAGGTGCCGGTCCGAGGGTGTCATGCCCGTCGACGGGGGCGGCGACAGGCCCACGGTTCCGGCCCCAAGATCCATCAATCTCCGCGCCACGATGCCACGCCCGCGCGAAGGCGCACGCGTGACACAGGGCACATTCAGTTCTGACGGTCCGTCAACTTCTGCTTCGAGAGTACGCGGTCTTGGTAAAGCCGCTGACCACCGACCCGGCCTCGATTCCTCGACACCTCGCGAAGCACCTCTCGGAGCACTCCTCGAATCGATCTTCGAATCGCTCCTCGAGTCACCCTCGGACCGCTATGTTACCGGAGAGTAATACGAGCCTAGTACGGGCTGCTCGCACTTGTCACCGGTGCGCGGACCGAACGAGAGCAAGGTCACCGGGGCACCCAGCTCGGCGGCGACGAATTCCGGCCACTGCGTGGGCTCCGGCGCCGGCCGCAACACCGGCCGCGCGGCGAACATGTGCCCGGTCAGCCGTTCGGCATGCACCAGGTCGGACGACGGGCCCACCGAGGGCTCGACGCCCTCGTACGACCCGGCCACCGCCACACCCGCCCGCCCGAGTACGTCCGCGTGTGTGAGCGCGAGCCCGTGCACTCCCCCGCACACCGCGACCGCGTACCGATGCGCCGGCACGTCGAAGTGTCCGACCCGGAACGCGCCCTGCCAACGCCCGGTCCCGTTGTGCGGGTCCGGCAGCGCGGCGGTCAGCGCCGCGTCCTCGGTGGGCAGCGGCCCCGCACCGTGCCGGGTCGTGTAGGTGCGCAGCACGCCGAGCCGGTACAGCTCCTCGCCCGCCTCGGCGGCCAGCGTCTCGGCGTTCGCGAAGGTCGTGGTCGACCACGTCGTGTACGGATGGAATCCGTGCCATTCGTCCAGCAGCACGCCCTGCGCACCCTCGAAGACCACCGGTCCACGGCGCAGCAGCTCGCGCGCGTACGCGCGATCCACCATCCGCACGGCCCGTCCGAAGCCCAGGAACGCCTCCACACAGGCCGACACGTCCGGACCCAGGGGTGTCCCGAATTCGTCGCTCAGCGCCTCCCGTATGGCCGTCAACCGGCGGCGCAGCAGCCCCGGCGAGGCGCAGTCCCCCACCCGCGGCGCGTCCTGCGGGTGGGCCAGCGCGAACGCCGCGGTCTCGCCCACCCCCATCCCGCACGACCCGTGCCGCGCCGCCCCGCGCGCCAGCTCCCGGGCCCGGTTGGCCGCCGCGTGGTACGGCGTGGTCAACAGCGCCTCCCGGTCCACGGTGAGCAGCGCGAGCGGCTCGGGCACGCCGAGCGCGCGCAGGTGCTCGGCCTCGGCGGCCAGCGCGAGCGGGTCCACCAGCATGAACCGGGACAGGTGGGTGCGGGTGCCCGGGGTGAAGGTGCCCGAGCCGAACTGGGCGAACGTGTGGTGCCGCCCGTCGTCGGTGACCACGTTGTGCGCGGCCTGCGCACCACCGTTGAAGCGCACCACGGCGTGCACCGGCCGCCCCTCCTCGCGCGCTCGCGCGCACAGCCGGTCCACCGTGGTGCCCTTGCCCGCGTCGCCGAACCCCAGGTCGACGACCGCGATATGACGTGCCGTCACAGACGCGTGGTGCCCGCGTCGCCGGTGCCGTCCAGTCCGGGCAGCGAGCCGGAGACGGCCACCGCGCCGCCGGTGCGGGCGTAGGAGGCGAGCGCCTTGGACACGTTGGCGACCTGCGCCGTGGCGCCGACCTCGCGCAGGTGCTCCAGGCCCTCGTCCAGGTCGATCGCGTCCTCGGCGAGGCCGATGGTCAGCGCGATCGTCTCGCAGACGCCGTCCGGGTCGTCGAGTTCGATCACGTTCTGCCGCAGCAGGCCCTTCCACTCGCCGAGCACCTCCGTGTCGCCCACGTACGACGAGCCGGCCGGAAGGATGTAGTAGACCTCGTACATGCGCTGGAGTTCGGCCAGGATCCGCTCGATCGGGATGTCCTCGGCGAGGTCGTCGCCGATGAACTCCTTCACCTCGGCCCGGCGCACCCTGCGGTAGGGCATCTCGTCGCCGATCACGAACAGGTAGCCGCGCTTGCCGCGCTTCTCGTGACAGTCGATCGAGGTGTGCCGGGCCATGAAGTACAGGGCCAGTTCGTACGATTCGCGCTTCTGCCCGCCGCCGCCACCCTCCAGGAGGATGTTGCCGAGCTGGTCGTCCATCCGGTTGTCCGACTCGAACTGGCCTATCTGCAACGGGACTCGGTCGCAGGTGGCGTCGCCGATCGCGCCGAACATGATCTGCGGGTCCTGCACGTAACCCTTGCGCAGCAGCAGGCCGAACAGCTCGGGCAGCTTGGTCTGCAGGGTCTTCGGGACCCGCAACATCGAACCGGTCACGTCGAACAGCACCGAGATGGCCAGCGACGTGGGGTGCTCGTCGCTGTCCCGGCTCTCCCGCACACCCGCCAGGCGCGGGTCCAGGTCGTCGTGCGCCTTCCAGGCGCTGCGCGGTGTGCTGCGCTTGGTGACGTGGTCGTAGTGGAACGCGCTGCGGCCCGAGGCCGCGTTGTAGCTCTGTGCCGCTTCGTAGACGTTGGTGGACCAGTTGCCACTGCCCATGGTGCTCACTCCCCGATCGATCAAGGCGTTGGGATCTGTGCGCGCGAAATCGGCCGGAAGGCCGGCCTCGCGCCGTGCGGAATCGACCGGACTCCGCGCGGTGCGGAGTCGGGTCGAGTCGGCGTCATACCGAATCGACCGGCCGGTTCCGGTCGCGGCGCTGGTCGCCGGTGCGGGCGGTCCCGGCGCCGGCTGCCGGGTCCTTGCTCTCGCGGCGCGTGGGCATCGCGAACGGCCGGAAGCGGCGCGGGCCGTAGAGCTTGCCGAGCAGTTCGTCCAGCTCGCCGAGCAGCTTCCAGGCGTCGTGCGGACGCCGGGCGGGTGCGGGCAGCGAGCAGCCGCGGGCGAAGCGCAGCAGCGGCTTGGGCGCGTCCGCGGCGAGCAGGTCGGTGATGCACCGGGTCGCCATGTACACGTCGGCGGCGGTCTCCGGCGGCTGCTTGCCGGGGATCTCCGGCGGATACAGGTCCGCGTGCCGGTCGATCATCGCCGGCACGTGCTCGACCGCCTTGGCGCGCAGGACCGCCTCCGGCCGGTCGGCGTCGCCCGGGCCGTCGAGCAGCACCGAGTAGCACCAGTCGACCAGGACCAGGCCGTGGTCGCGCGGGTGGATCAGCACGTGGTCGGGGGTGATCGCGCCGTGCACTACGCCGGCCCGGTGCGCGTACCCGATCGCGACCAGCAGGCGACGCCACATCCAGGCCACGTCGCGCGCGTCCAGGCCGTCCGGGTACGCCTCGCGCACCTCGGTCAACGAGCGGAAGCCGCGCACCCGTTCGATGACGTTGGCACGCCGTTCGACGCCGCTCTTGGCGTCCCGGTGCCGAAACGTCTCGATCAGCCGGGGCACGTAGTTCGCGTACTCGGGATCGCCCTCGCGGGCGATCCGCTCCAGCGCGGTGGCCTCGCGCTCCATCAGGTCGTTGTCGCTCACCGACCGCGGCAGCTTGAGCAACGCCCGTGCCTCGCCGTCGTCCTCGGCCCGGTAGCCGACCTTGTACAGCGTGGCTATGTCGCCCCGCGTACGCTCCTCGCCGACCGAGTAGACCCGGCGCTTGGTGGTGATCACCACCTGACGGCCGGTCACGCCGGTGATGTCCTGCTGATAGCGGCTCCACAGCTCGCCCAGGTCGGTGAACGCGCGGGCGGCCTCGGCCCGTCGGTCGGCGGGCGCGGTGTCCGGGTGGAGCAGCCGGGCGAGTTGTCGGTAGGTGCGGTTGCCGGCCCGCAGACAGGCCTCCGGGGTGCCGTCGTAGGGCCCGAAGACGCCTTGCGGGTCCGGCGCCTCGCTCAGCAGGTCGAGCGCGGCCGTGAAGGTCGCGGGGGTGGTCGAGGTGGTGCCGGGCGTCCTTGTCATCGGGAGTCCTCCTCCGGGGACGGGCGCAGCAGCGCCGGGTGCAGCAGACGTGCGGGGCCCGCGCGGTACAGCCGGGCGCGGCGACCGCCGCGAGCCCCGCCGCGCGCGGTGGTGGCGCCGGTGTCCTCGACGAAGCCGGGCACCGACAGCACCTTGCGGTGGAAATTGCCGGCGTGCATGGGCTGTCCCCACACCGCCTGGTAGACCTCGCGCAGCTCGGTGACGGTGAACTCCTCACCCGCGAACGCGGTGGCCAGTGGCGAGTATTCGAGTTTGGCGCGGGCGCGCTCCAGGCCGTCGGCGAGGATGCGCGCGTGGTCGAAGGCCAGCGTGTCCGGATCGACCTCGGCGACCGGCACCCACAGCGCGTGGGCGGCGTCGCCGCCGGCGGTCGGGTCGGGCAGGTCCGGCGCGAAGGCCAGGTGGGCGACCGAGACGATCCGCATCCGCGGGTCGCGCCCGGGCGCACCGTAGGTGCCCAGTTGTTCGAGGTGCACCCGGGCCGGCCGGGCGCCGGCGGCGAGCCCGGTCTCCTCGGCCAGTTCGCGCTCGGCGGCCTCGCCCAGGTCCTCCTCCCGTCGGGTGCCGTCCGCGCCGACCACCGGCCGCACGAAGCCGCCGGGCAGCGCGAGCCGCCCGGCGAAGGGCATCTCGCCGCGCCGCACGAGCAGGACGTGCAGCGCCTTGGCCGGATCCTCGCCGGTACCGTCCGGGTCGGTGCCCGCCCGGCCGGCGCCGCCGAGGGGGCGGATCGTCAGCGCGACGATGTCGACGGTCACCGCGATCGGATCCCAGTCCCTGGGGTCGTAGGACGCGAGCCAGTCGCGTTCGGTGGTGGCGGTGTCGGCCATGTCGCACTTCCCTTCGATGTGCCCGCTGCAACGCAGGTCCGACGCAGCCCCGGCGGTTCACGTTCCCGACACCGACTCGACGGTTGTTCTCCGGTTGAGATGTTCTTACGCTGAGAACAACATACACCGCGACCCGAACACGGGCGAGGGGGTTATCCCTCGAAGAGTCGCCTCCCTCTGGTAGGCATGGGCGATCCATTCGCCGCCCGCGTGCGGGCCACCGGCGGCGGCCCCGAACACCCGAGCAGATGCGGAGAAGGTGGCATGTCCGATATGACCGGTCCCGACATGAACGCCGTCGTGGGCGAGCAGGACCTACTGCTCGTCACGCTCGACGCGCTGCGCTACGACGTGGCCGTCGAGCTAGCCGCCGGCGGCCGACTGCCCAACCTCTCCCGGGTCCTGCCCGAGGGCGGCTGGCAGCGCCGCTACACCCCGGCCAACCTCGCCTTCGCCGCGCACACCGCGTTCCTGGCGGGCTACCTGCCCACCCCGGAGGGCCCCGGCCCGCACCCGCGCCTGTTCGCCGCCCGGCACGGCGACACCGAGTCCACGAACGCGCACACGTGGCTGTTCGACACCCCGGACCTGCCCAGCGCGCTGACCAAGGCGGGCTACCACACCGCCTGCATCGGCGGGGTCGGCTGCTTCGACAAGCAGGGCGCGCTCGACTCGGTGCTGCCGGGGATGTTCGCCGAGAGCCACTGGGACCCCGAACTCGGCGTCACCTCACCGATCTCGTTCGAGGCCCAGGTCGCCCGCGCCGAACTGGTGGTCGGCGGCCTGGACCCGGACCGCCGGCTCTTCCTGCTCGTCGACGTCGCCGCCATCGGCCGGCCGAACTGGTTCCACACCCCGGGCGCCACGGCCGCCGACGGCGACAACCGCGACACCCACGCCGCCGCCCTGGAGTACGTGGACCGGCACATCGGCCGGCTGTTTCGCGCGATGAGCTGCCGCAGGCCCTGCTTCGCGATCGTCACCGGCGACCACGGCACCGCCTACGACGAACGCGCGCAGGCCGCCCGCGAGGTGGAGTGGACGGTCCCGTATGCGCACTTCACGATGAACCCCGGCGAGTGGTGAGCGCCGCCCGGTGCGGGCGCCCCGGAGCCGCTCGTGGATCAAGTTGGCGAACCGAACGCGGATCCGGTAAGTTTTCGCCGCGCAGGCCCCAATAGCTCAGTCGGTAGAGCGTCTCCATGGTAAGGAGAAGGTCTACGGTTCGATTCCGTATTGGGGCTCCAGGCACAGCGAGAGGCCCCCCGGTTCGCCGGGGGGCCTCTCGTGTTTCGCCGATCCGCCCCTCGGGCCGGCCGGGCCGGATCTTTCGCCGACCTTTCACCGGCGCGCGACCGCGAAGCGGCCGCCGAACGGCGGGCTCAGCCGAACCGGGCCGTCAATCGCGCGTCCAGGCCCGCGAGATGGTCCCGCCCGTACGGGCCGTTCTCCAGGCCCGCCAGCAGGGCGGGCGGCAGGTCCTGGGTGTACTGCGCCGAGCAACTCGCCGCCGCCAGCGCGATGGTGGCCACCGTGTCCACGTCGCCGGTGTACGCCACGCATGCCTTCAGCAACGCGGCCGTACCGGTGTGCGCGGCCAGCGCGGTGATCGCCGCCCGGGTGCTGTCCATGCCCGGCGAGCCGACCTTGCCGCGCCACGGCTGCGCCCACACGGCCGGGCCCGTCGAGGCCGGCAGCGTCGCCACCAGCCACATCGGCAGCTCGGCGACCGGGCCCAGGTCGTAGCGGCAGTAGTGCACCGCGAGCGCCGCGGCGGTCGCCGAGGTCATCCCGCCGAGCGTGCGGTGGGTGATCCGGGCCTGGAGGGCGGCGGTGCGGCGCACCTCGGCGAGATCCGGCAGCAGGCCCAGCACGCCCGCACGCATCGCCGCGCCGCTCTTGTCGCTCTCCGGCCGCAACACCTCCAGCAACTCCGTGCCGTCGGCGACTTCCTCCAATACGCCCCGAAATCCCCGCGCGTATCCGGCGCGCGCGTCGCGCTTGTACGCCCGCACGAACAGGTCCGCGAGCGCCGGTATCCCGTGATCGTCGCCGAGCAACCATTCGGCGACCGCGATACTCATCTGCGTGTCGTCGGTGTATCGGCCGGGCAGCACGTCACGATGACGAGGATGCTGCACATAACCGGCGAGTGTGTTGCCTCGCACGACGAACGCGCGATCCGCGTACTCGAACCCGGCTCCGTACGCGTCCGCGACCGCGAGTTCGACCAACATCGAGACCACACCCTCCACTCGGGCGGCCCGCCGTGCACCCGCGGCGACGGCGCCCCACCTCGCCGACTCAAGCCGGTAGAGCGTACCGTGGCCCAGGGGCGGCAACCTGATGGTCCGTCAGCCATCGGGTGGGGAGCCCTGCGTGCGCCGGAGCGCGAGGGCGTACGCCACAATTCGGTACGGACCCGCGCGCACCACCTGTCCCTCTCCGGAGTGATGCTCCTCGCGCCGTGTCCAACTACAAGACGTTTCCGCGCCGCGGCGGATACCGTCAACGATGATCACGCGATCGTCGGGACACACCGGAGGTACCAACCGGCTCGTCCGAACGGGTGATAACGGGTGATGTGGCTCGTTCACACGGCCGCTGGGGATTGCGGCCGGCTCGTCCGAGCGGCGACCGCACCGACATTGCGCGGTGACGGATCGCCCCCGAGGAGGAAAGGTGGGGCGGTGGATCGACCATCGTGGGCGCCGGGCACAGCGTGGGTCCAGGCGTGCCGGGGGGACGGCATGTGCGCCCGGACCACCGTGGGGAGCGCAGGGTGAACGGCGGTACGGACGACGCGCGGGCCGACGGGGCCAGGGCGTCGCTGAGCCGATTCGCCCGCGACTGGGCCCGCACCATCGAGGGCACCAGCTTCGTCCCGTTGAGCGGTGCCGAGATCGAGCAATACCTGCGCGAGCAGGCCGTGCGCCTGGCGCAGGCGCTGCGCACCGAGCCGTTCGACCCGGCCATCGCGCGCGAGGTCGGCGCGTCCCTCGTCGGCGAACACTTCACCGGCAGCGGCACGCTGGAGCGCACGCTGGGCCTGGTCGGCCCCTGGTGGCCCATCCTGCGCCGCGACGCGGTCGGCCGCGGCGAGGACCCCGACGCATACCTGGAGCGGATCGCCGCGCTGATGGGCGCCCTCGCCGCGGGCTACGCGGAGGCGCTGCGCCGGCGCACCCTGGACGAGCAGGAGGCCATCCACGCCGCCGTCCTGGTCGCCCGGGACAGCGCCGAGCACGCACTGCACACGAGTGAAGCGCGCTTTCGAGCGGTTTTCGATCAGGCCGCGATCGGCATCGGGATCGGCGACGTCGACGGCAACGTGATCGACGTCAACCAGGCGATGACCACGATGTTCGCGGCCAGCGTCGAGGAGATGTGCAAGCGGCAGGTCCGCGACTTCATGCACGACGGCGACACCGACCACATGTGGAAGCTCTACGACGAGTTGATCACCGGCGAACGCGACCACTTCGCCCTGGAGAAGCAGTTCGAGAAGGCCGACGGCGAGACGCTGTGGACACACCTGTCGTTGTCCCTGGTCCGCGACTCCAAGGGCAACCCCGAGTACCAGGTCTGCATGCTGGAGGACGTCACCGACCGGCATCGCCTGCACACCCGCCTCCGCCATCAGGCGATGCACGACCAGCTCACCGGGCTGCCCAACCGGGCGCTGTTCGTCGAGCGACTGACCGCCGCGTTCGAACACCCGGGCCCCGGTGACCGGGTCGGCCTGTGCTACCTGGACCTGGACGGGTTCAAGGTGGTCAACGACAGCCTCGGGCACGACGTGGGCGACCAATTGCTGGTCGCGGTCGCCCGACGGCTGAGCCGCTACGCGGGCCAGGCCGGCCACCTGATGGCCCGGATGGGCGGCGACGAGTTCGTCATCCTGGTCGAGCACTCCACCGGCACCGGGCAGGTCGTGGCGCTGGCGGACGGCGTGTTCGCCGCACTGCGCGAGCCGTTCCGGATCCGCGGCCACGACCTGACGGTGACCGCCAGCATCGGCATCGTCGAGCGGCCGGTGGCCGGCACCAGCCCGGCGGACACGCTGCGTGCGGCCGACATAACGCTCTACTGGGCCAAGTCCGACGGCCGCGGGCGCTGGACGGTGTTCGACACCGACCGCAACGACCGCGAGGTGGCCCGCTACACGCTGTCCGCGGAGATGCCCGCCGCACTGCACCACGGCGAGTTCTACGTCGACTACCAGCCGCTCGTCTCGCTCGCCGACGGCGGTGTGCTCGGCGTCGAGGCGCTGGTGCGCTGGCGCCATCCGCGCAACGGCCTGGTCGGCCCGGACCGCTTCATCGGCCTGGCCGAGGAGACCGGGCTGATCGTGCCGCTGGGCATGCACGTGCTGGAGCAGGCCTGCCGCGAGGCGCGCCGCTGGCAGGACCTGGAGCCGGACGGCGCGCCGTTCATCAGCGTCAACCTGGCCGAACGCCAGTGCCGCGAACCGGGCCTGGTCCGCCAGGTGGAGCGGGTGCTGGCCGAGACGGGTCTGGATCCGGGCCGGCTGCAATTCGAGCTGACCGAAAGTCAGATCATGTCCACCGACGGTGGCCCGCTGGAACGACTGCGCGAACTGGCCGCGATGGGCATCCGGATCGCGATCGACGACTTCGGCACCGGCTACTCGAACCTGGCCTATCTGCGCCGACTGCCGGTCTGCGAGCTGAAGATCGCCGGCTCCTTCGTCGAGGGCCTGCGCCAACCCGGCGACTCCGATCCGGTGGACGGCAGGATCGTGGCCTCACTGGTCGAACTGGCGCACGCGATCGGGCTGACGGTGACCGCCGAGGGCATCGAGACGGCGGTCCAGGCGGAGCGGCTGCGGGCGATCGGCTGCGACGCCGGGCAGGGCTGGTATTTCTCCCGGCCCGGGCCGCCGGATCGCATCGAGGGCATGTTGGCGGGGGTCAAGGAGCGCAGTTGACGGTGGGGCCCGCCGACCGGCTCGGCCGGCGGTCCCTGTCGGCGGTGCGGGTGGGTCGGTCGGCGGTGCGGTGTGGGCCGGCGGCGCGCGGTTGCCGGGCGCGGGTCGGGCTGCCCCGGGTGGCGTGGGCGGGTCGAGCCGCTCGAATCGGGCGCGGGTGGGTAGGGGGCGCGCGGGTCGAGCCGCTCGGGCGGGGCGCGTGTGGGTAGGGGGCGCGCGGGTCGAGCCGCTCGGGCGGGGCGCGTGTGGGTAAGGCGCGCGGGTCGAGCCGCTCGGGTGGGGCGTGGGCGGGTGGCGCGCACGGGTCGGCGGCCTGATACCCGTAGTACTTCGGAGCCACTCGGCGGGTGAGCCCCCGGGCGGGACGTCGGCGGGTGGGGACGGCGCCTAGCGTCGGTGTCGGGGGCGCGCTCGGAGCCCGCCCGGACGGCGGAGGTGCGGCGTGCCTAGGGTTGATCTTGTGCGAGGGGAGGGTGGGGGCCGGATCGGGGGCGTGGCGGGCGCGGTGGCGCGCACGCTGCGTACGGACCTGTGGACGGCCACACCCGACCCGCTGCCGCGCGGCTGGCGGGACTGGCAGCCCGCGTCCGCGGTGTTGTTGGTCGTCCTCGCCGTCCCGGTCGGGGTGATCAACATCAACCAGTTGATCTGGCAGTACGGGCTGGGCCTCTGGGCCGGCGTACTGCTCGGCGCGATCCCGCCGGTGGCGGTCGTGGCCGCGATGTTCCGGCCGGTGCAGGCCTGGTGGGCGGTGACCGCGGCGATGGCCGTGGTCGCGTTGGTGGCGAACCCGCACAGCCCGCAGATGTTCCCGTGGACCGGAGCGGGGATCGTGCTGCACGCCGCCGCGGTGTTCCTGGTCGCGCTGCGGGCGCGGCCGCGCGTCACGGTCGAGGTGCTGGCGATCAGCGTGCTGGTCGGGCTGCTGGTCCACGTCGCGTTCCTCTCCCCCATGCACAACCTCGACCTGTATTCGGCCGGGCTGACCCTGACCGTCGCCGCGGTGGTCGGCGCCTCGCTGCGCGGGCGGCGGCAGGCCCGGACCGAGTTGGTGGTCCAGGCCGAACTCACCGCCGAGGAACGGGCCCGGCGCACGCTGCTGGAGGAACGCACCCGGATCGCCCGCGAGTTGCACGACGTGGTCGCACACCACATGTCGGTGATCTCGATCCAGGCCCAGGTCGCGCCACACCTGGTGGACAACCCCTCCGACGCGCTCAAGGAGAACCTGACCGGCATCCGGGCGAACGCGATCGACGCGCTCGTCGAACTGCGCCGGGTGCTGGGCGTGCTGCGCTCCGAGGACGAGTTGTCCGATGCCACGCGGCACACGCCGCAGCCCACCCTGGACCGGCTGGACGAATTGGTCGACAACGTGCGCGGCGCGGGTCTGCGGGTCGACACCCGGATCACCGGCGAGCGACGGGCGCTGCCGCCCGGGGTCGAGCTGTCCGCGTTCCGGATCGTGCAGGAGGCGCTCAGCAACGTGTTGCGGCACGCGCCGGGAGCGGCGACTCGGGTGGAGCTGGGATATCAGGCGACCGGCCTGGCCATCCGGATCGCCAACACCGCGACCGAACCGGCCGACCGGCCCGAGCGGCCGACCCCGCCGGGCGGCGGACACGGGGTGCTCGGGATGCGCGAGCGAGTCGCCATGCTGGGCGGCGAGTTCGCCGACGGGCCGATCCCCGGCGGCGGTTACGAGGTAGTGGCCAGACTTCCGTTGGGGGACGATTCGTGACCATCCGGGTGTTGATCGCCGACGACCAGGTGATGGTCCGGCAGGGCTTCACCGTACTGCTGAACGCGGAGCCCGACATCGAGGTGGTCGGTCAGGCCGTGGACGGCCTCGACGCGGTCGAGCAGGTGGCCGAACTGGCGCCCGACGTGGTGCTGATGGACATCCGGATGCCTCGGCTCGGCGGCATCGAGGCCACCGGGCGGATCACCGGCTCCGCCGACGCGGTGGCCAAGGTACTTGTGCTGACCACGTTCGACCTGGACGAATACGTGTACGAGGCGCTGCGCGCGGGCGCGTCCGGCTTCCTGCTCAAGGACGCCTCGGCCGGGGAACTCGCCCACGCGGTACGGGTGGTGGCGGCCGGCGACGCGCTGCTCGCGCCGAACCTGACCAAGCGGCTGATCGGCGAGTTCTCCCGCCTGGCCGGCGCCCCGCGGGCCCCGCTCAAGGACCGCGTCGGCGACCTCACCGAACGCGAGACCGAGGTCCTGTCCCTGATCGCCCAGGGCCTGTCCAACGCCGAGATCGCCGCCCGCCTGGTGGTGGCCGAGCAGACGGTGAAGACCCACGTCGGCCGCATCCTGGTCAAACTGGGCCTCCGCGACCGAACCCAGGCCGCGGTCTACGCCTACGAAACCGGCCTGGTGCGCCCGGCGGGCTACTGAGCGTGCGCCTGGCGAGGGGTCGAGCGCTCAGCGACTTCGGGGTCGGCGTGCCGAAGTCGGGGGCGCGTGGTGGGCTTCGCGGGTGGGCGTGGGTTGTCGGTCGAGGTGGTTAGCGTGTGCGGCGGTGGAGTTGAGCCACCGTCAATTCGACTATCCCGATGGAGGTTCGCCGTGTTCCGTCAAGGCGACATCCTGTTGCAGCCGATCGGCGAGCGGGCCGTGCCGACCGGCGTCGAGGCGCTGCCGACCAAGCCCCGGGACGCGCGCGGCCGGCTGGTGCTGGCGCTCGGTGAGGGCACCGGGCACGCCCACGCGGTCGTCGGCGAGGGCACCCTCTACCTGGCCCCGGAACCGATGCTGATCGGCCACCTGCACCTGGACGAGGCCACCCGGATCGTGCACGAGGAACACGCCACGATCGACCTCCCCAAGGGCTGGTACCGCGTGGTCCGCCAACGCGAGTACATCCCGGGCGCGGTCCGGATGGTCGCCGACTAGCCGTGTCCGGCGGAACTCGGCGGGGTCGCGCCGCCCGGGCACCCGTCCTTTGGGCTCATCGCTGCACTCGTCTCGCCGCG
This sequence comes from Embleya sp. L77, assembly GCF_055557415.1. Lineage (NCBI taxonomy): Bacteria > Bacillati > Actinomycetota > Actinomycetes > Kitasatosporales > Streptomycetaceae > Embleya > Embleya sp. L77. The sequence goes on along the minus strand of NZ_CM145709.1, from coordinate 5,584,785 downwards.
GCAAGTGCGGCAGGGAGCCCGAAACGCGCATGCCGGGCGTCGTGGTGCTCGGCCCGGGGGGACGCCCCGGAAGGCAGCCCGCGGCCATCCGCCCGTGGGACCCGGCAAGCCGGGCGTGGTGGCGGCCCCCGCCGCGAGCGCGCCGGCGGATCGCCCCCGCCCGCGTGGGTCGGCGTGCCCGTGCATCGGTAGCCTCCGTTGCCCCTTCGCCCGCCGGCGCCGGCCCGAGCACCGGGCGTACGCATCCCGACCCGCCCCAGACGCAACCGCAAGCCATGGGAGACACGATGGCCACGCCGCCCCGCAAGTTGCCCGGGATCGCGCTGCCCCGCAAGGCGGCCGCGCCGCGCCCGCCGGCCCCGCCCGCCGCACCCGCCAACCCGGCGGCCGCCGCCTGGGCGGCACTGCGGGCCCGCGAGGCCGAGGCCGCCCGCGCGGCCGCGCCGGCGCCCGCTCCCCCGCGCCCACGCGTCGCCGCCCCGACCCCGACCTCCGCTCCCGCCGGGACGGCCGCCGACTCGGCGCAGCCTGCCGCCCGAGCAGCGGCACCGGCCACCGCCCGGGCGCATCGCACCCCGCTGCACGCCCCGGCCCGCGCGACCGACGAGCCCGTCCGGATGGTTCCGGAGGGCGCGCGGTCGGCCCCGGCCGGCGAGCGCGGGAGGCCCACCCCGCACCACGCCCCGGCTCCGCGGCACGCTGCCGTGCTCGGCCTGGCCGACCGGTTGGCGCTGGCGGAGGCCACCACGGATTGGGCGCACGTCGCCGCCGCCACCGGCCCCGCCGATCGGCCCGCCGCCGAGGAGGCCATCCGGGCCGTGTACCGGGCCGCGGGATTGCCCGAACCGGAGCGGGTGGTCTGGTACGACTCGCCGCTCGGGGCGGCGGTGGCCGCGGCCGTGGCGGCGGGGAGTTGCAAGCCCGCCGATCTGGCCGCCACCCGGCTGTCGGTGAAGGTGCCCGGCCGCCCGGGCCGTCCCGTGCAGGAACGGCTCTGGAGCGGCCCCTGGACGGCCGCCAAGGCCGAGGCCACCGCGTTGCTGGGCACGGCCGGCTGGGATCTCGCCTGGGCCGAGGGCGCCGATCGGCTGTGGGAGCCCACCCGGCAGCTCACCGAGCGGATCCGCGAGGCCGTGCACTCCGGTGTGGGCGCGTGGGATCCCTCCGTGCGCACCCCCGCCTCGCGCGGTCGGTGGGACGTCGCGGACAAGGTCCGCGCGACCACGCACAGCGCCCTGGGCGGCCAGCACGACGCGGCCTGGCTCGCGGTCTTCGACGGGCTCAAGGAGCGCTTCCCGCAGTTCGACTTCCCGGTCCTGGCCGAACTCGGCGAGGTGGCCCGGCACGTCGGCTGGTGGTGGCCGTACGAGCGGGTCGTGCTGGTCAGCGAGCGGCCCACCACGATGCACCGGGACGACCAGTCGCGGCTGCACAACGGCGACGGCCCGGCACTGACCTACGCCGACGGCTTCGCGTTGCACGCGTGGCGCGGCATGCCCGTCCCGGCCGACTTCGTCGGCGGCCTGGGCCCCGGCGGCAGCCGACTGACCGTGCGCGCGATCCACAACGAGGACAACGCCGAACTGCGCCGGGTGATGCTGGAGATCTACGGCTACGACCGCTACCTGCGCGAGGTCGGCGCCCAGCCGCTGGACCGGGACGAGACCGGCGTGTTGTGGGAGATCGAACTCGACGACGACGAACCGATCGTGATGGTCGAGGTGCTCAACTCCACCCCCGAACCCGACGGCAGCACCCGCACGTACTGGCTGCGCGTACCCCCGGACACCCGAACCGCCCGCGAGGGCGTGGCCTGGACCTTCGGCCTCAGCCCGGAGAACTACCGCCCACTGCGCGAGACCTGACGCCCGATCATCCCGGCCGCACGGTCCGCCGTCGTGCCCGGCACCGCGCCCGCTCACCCCTCAGTGCGGAATCGCCTGCCGCGGCCGGGTGAACGCCAACTCGTCCCGGAAGTCCGCGATCCGGCGCGCGACGTCCCAGATGCTCGCGCTGCCCTCCAACCGCGACAGGTACAACGAGCGTTCGGCCAGGCCGACCAGGTCGACGGTGAAGTACATGCTCATCAACGGGTTGATGAACAGCTCGCTGTTGTCCGTGCGTTCGGTGAAATGCGCGTCGCCGAACCGTCCGTGCAACGCCGAGGCGACCGACCCCTGGACGATGCTCGGGCGCAACGGGGTGATGCGATTCGCATACGCCACCGCGTCCAGGAACAGCGCGCCCTCCCGCGATTCGCGCGGGATCGACAACGCGCCCAGGTAGTGCCCCTCCCGGGTGAGCGCCGCCAGGTTCTCCAGCACCTGCGCATGGCAGATGCCGTGGTAGGCGTCGATGCCGAAGCCGAGCGAGGCGACCAGTCGGGTCGGCACCCGTACGCCGGCCACCGCGGCGAGGCTGGTCATGTCCTCCTCCGGGGTGCCCAACGACGCCTCGTCGCCGCGCATCAGGATGTCGGTGCCGCCGTCCACGAGCACGATCGCGTCCAGGTCCAAGTCCTTGACCAGCCGCCGATACGCGGCCCGCAGCGGTACGACCCCGGTCTTCGCGAACGCGTACACGGTGTCCGTGAAGCCGTTGCGGCCGAGCCAACTCGCCAGGGTGCGCTCCGGGAAGTAGTCGTCGTTGCCGGGCGTGTCCGGCCGCACCGCGGCGAGTCCGGGCAACAGCCGACTCGACGACGGCAACCGGTCCACGGTCACGAACGACAGGTTCGCGTAGTGCACCCGCTTGCCCTGCTCGGCCAGTGCGAAGCCCAGCGGCAGTCCGGAGAACACGTCGAATCCGCCACCCGCCCCCGCGATCAACACGGAGCGGGCGTCCCGTAGGCGGGCGAAGACCGGAGGTTCGGCGAGGGTGAACACGCGCGGACCGTACCAAGGTGATCACGCCGTGCGTCAAGGCGGTTTCGGGGGTTCAGGCCGGACCGCGCGCCGCCGCCCGGTACTCGTCGACGAGCAGGCGTTTGTACAGCTTTCCGGTCGGGTGCCGGGGCAACTCGGCGCGGAAGTCCACCGAGCGGGGGCATTTGTAGTGCGCGATCCGCGCCCGGCAGTAGGCGATCAGCTCGTGCGCCAACTCCGGCCCCGCCGCAGTGCCTTCGGCCGGCTGCACGACCGCCTTGACCTGTTCGCCCAGTTCCGCGTCCGGGACGCCGAACACCGCGACGTCGGCGATCGCGGGATGCAGCGCGAGCAGGTTCTCAACCTCCTGCGGATAGACGTTCACCCCGCCGCTGATGATCGTGTGTGATTGGCGATCCGTCAGATACAGGTAGCCGTCCGCGTCCAGGTGGCCGATGTCGCCCAGGGTGGTCCACCCCCGGCCCGCCGGGTCGCGGCCGGCCTCGGTCTTGGCCGGATCGCGGTGATACGAGAACTGCGGCCCGTCGGCGAAGTAGACGATGCCGTCCCGACCCACCGGCAGTTCGCGGCCCGCGTCGTCGCAGATGTGCGGCGTGCCCAGGATCGCCCTCCCCACCGTGCCCCGGTGCGCGAGCCATTCCTCGGGGGTGCAACCGATGTAGCCGTTGCCCTCGGTGCCGGCGTAGTACTCGTACAACACCGGTCCCCACCAGTCCAGCATGCGTTCCTTGACCTCGGGCGGACACGGCGCGGCGGCGTGCACCGCGTAGCGCAGCGACGAGAGGTCGTAGCGCTCGCGCACCTCGGCGGGCAGCTTGAGCATCCGGACGAACATCGTCGGCACCCACTGGCTGTGCGTCACCCGGTGGCGCTCGATCGCGGCCAGCGCGGCCTCCGGGTCGAAGCGGTCCAGGACGACCACGGTGTGCCCGCCGCGCAGGAACTGCATGCAGTAGCGCAGCGGCGCCGCGTGGTAGAGCGGCGCGGGACACAGGTAGACGTCGCCGCCCTGGCCCGAGGTGTTCATTCCGTACAGCGCACCGATCAGGTGATACAGCGTCAGGGCCGGGCCGGTGCCCAGCGGGTGGTGTGCGCGGTCGGGCAGTACGCCCTTGGGCCGGCCGGTGGTGCCGGAGGAGTAGAGCATGTCCGCGCCCTCGACCTCGGTGGCGATCGGCGTGCTCGAACAGTTGCGGACCGCCACCTCGTACGGTTCGAATCCGGGTGCAGCGCCGTCCAGCATCAGCCACCGCTCCACCCGGGGCGCCCGGTCGCGGATGGCGCTCGCCAGGTCGGCCAGCGCGGCCGAGGAGACGAACACGCGGGCTCCGCAGTTGTCCACGACGTAGGCCAGTTCGTCGGGGTGCAGCCGTACGCCGACCGGCGTGTAGATCAGCCCGGAACGCTGCGCGGCCCACGTGAGCGCGAGGTAGAGCGGATGGTTCTCCAGCGCGATGGCGAGGTGGTCCCCGGGGCGCAGCCCGGCGTCGTACAGCAGGTGGGCGAAGCGGTTGGATTCCGCGTCCAGTTCGGCATAGCGGACGACCCGGCCGGTGCCGGCCATGATCACGGCGGGGCGGTGGGGGTGCGCGGCGGCGATGACACCGGGATGCATGGCGATCCTCGTCTCGGTGCGACGGTGTCCCGCCCCCGAGCCGGGCGCGGGCTCCTGAGCTTCCGTTCGGATGGCGCCGCAGAAGTCTCGCACCGTGCTTGCCCGTATTGAAGAGATCGACCGGTCGGAGCCGGCCGCGCCGGGCTCGCCGTCGGGCGCGGCGCACGCTCAGTGCAGCGGTCGGCCGCCCGTGAAGGCCGGTCCGCGCACCTCGCCGCCCGGTGCCGTGGCCAACTCGCGCCCCAGCCACTCGAACGCGGCCGGCAGGCCCCTGGCCCAGGTGCCGAAGTTGTGCCCGCCGGACGGCTCTATCTGCACCTTCACGGTGTCCGTCGGCCGCATCTTGCGGGCGAACTCGCGCGCCTCCCGGGCCGTCTTGCCCTCGCCCTTGGCCGCGAACAAGTACATCCGTACCGGCGGCCTGCGCGCGTCGTCGATGGTGTGCAGCGGGCTGTTCGCCCGGCGCAGCGCCTCGTCACCCCGGTACAGGTCGCCGGTGGTCATGTCGGTGATCGCCTTGAAGTAGCCGGAGAGGCTGGCCGCTGCGACGTAGCGGTCGGGGTGGCGCAGGGCCAGGTTCACCGAGCAGAAGCCGCCGGTGGAGTAGCCCATCAGGCCCCACCCGGCCGGCGCGGGCGCGGTGCGGAAGTTGGCCGCTATCGCGTCCGGCACGTCCTGGCCGAGATAGGTGTCGGCCCGGGCCCCGCCGGGGGCGTCCACACACTCGCTGTCCCGGCCGGCGATCGGGTTCTGCGCGGCGATCACCACGATCGTCGGCGGCATCCGGCCCGATTCCATCAGCCCGGAGAGCATCTGGTGCACCTTCATCCGGCGCAGCCACGTGTCGGGAGTGCCGGGGAAGCCGGAGGTCAGCTGGATCACCGGAAAGCGGGTGCGGGCGTTCTCCTGGGTGAAGTAGGCGGCGGGCAGGTAGACGAAGGTGTCCAGCTTGTAGCCGGTGCGGGTGCCCTGGATGGTGGTGTTGACCAGCACCCCGTGTTTGGGGTCCGCGCCGCGCCGCCGCGGGTGCGGGGTCCTGGGCTGGTCGGTCAGCGGGGGTTTGGTGACCATGAACGGCAGTCCCTTGCCGTTGTCGTCGGAGAACGGGACGGCCGGTCTGGGGTCGAGGTGCTTGACCTTGACCGTGGACACCGACACGTCCGGCACCGGCGGCCCGTCCGCGATGTGCATCAGGTCGGACAGGGTCGAGTAGAAGTACATCTGTGCGTTGACCGCGGCCAGGATGGTGCAGGTGACCATGAGCTGGGTGAACAGCAGCGTGCAGATCCGGCGGGTGCGCTGGAGCGTGGGGCGGTTCCAGAACCAGATGGTGGCGAAGGCGGTACCGGCGGTGGCCACCGCCATGCCTATGACGAACCACACGCTCGTGATGTCCACGTCCCAGAAGGGGCGCCCCGCCAATACTTGATCCACGCTCCCACTGCCTTCTTCGCCGAGCCCGACCGATGGCGCCGGTCCCGGCGAGCACCCGCACAGTCGCGCCGGGAGCGGAGCAGCCTGCCTGTCTATTTTGTGCCCGGCCACGTCCTGCCGCGTCGATCCCGAGTCCCGAACCGGGTCATTCACAAGTCGCACGCAAGCGGGCCGAGTCCTCCGTGGCCGCAGGGGTGACGGGTACGCGGGTAGGGGCGGCGACGGGTACGCGGGTAGGGGGTGACCACCGCGAACCCTCCCCGTGCGGGGCGATCAGTACGAACGCGGCAATCCGAGGGTGTGCTGCGCCACGTGATTGAGGATCATCTCCCGGCTCACCGGCGCGATTCGCAGCGTCCGGGCCATGCCCCACAGCGGGATCAGGCCGTAGTCGCGGCTCATGCCGTTGCCGCCGTGGGTCTGGATGGCGGCGTCCACCGCGTGGATGGCGGCCTCGGCGGCGGCGTACTTGGCCATGTTGGCGGCCTCCCCGGCGGCCTTGGCCATCGCCGCGCCCGCGTCGTGCAGCCGGGCCGCCCGGGCCGTCATCAACGCGGCCAGTTCGACCTCGATGGCGGCCTCGGCGAGCGGGTGGGCGATCGCCTGGTGGGTGCCGATCGGGCGGCCCCACACCTCGCGGGTGCGGGCGTAGTCGACGGCTCGGCCGAGCGCGTACCGGGCGATGCCCACTCCCAGTGCCGCGCCGGTCACCCGCTCCGGGTTGAGGCCGTGGAAGACCTGGCGCAGCCCGTCGCCCTCGGTGCCGATCAACCGGTCGGCGGACACCGGTACGTCGTCGAGGAAGAGCGTGAACTGCCGCTCGGGCGCCGAGCCTTCGATCGCCAGCGGGGTTGCGCTCAGCCGTGGGTCGGCGGCGTCGACCAGGAACAGCGAGAGCCGGCCGCGACCGGAGCCGGGGTCGGTGCCGGTTCGGGCGACCACCAGGATGGCGTCGGCCTCGTCGACTCCGGAGATGAACTGCTTGGTGCCGCGCAACAACCAGCGGTCGCCGTCCCGGGTGGCCGTGGTGGCCAGGCGGTGGGTGTTGGAGCCGGCGTCCGGTTCGGTGATCGCGAACACGATCTTGCCCAGGCCCGCCGCCAGGCGCGGCAGCCAGGTGCCCTTCTGCTCGGCGGTGCCGAACCGGGTGAGCACCTCGCCGGCGATCGCGCCGGAGACCAGGAGCAGCAGCAACGGGCAGCCGTGCGCGGCCACCTCTTCGCACACGATCGCCAGTTCCACCAGCCCGCCGCCGCCACCGCCGTACTCCTCGGGCAGATTGACGCCGATGTAGCCGTGTCTGCCGAGCGCCTGCCACAACTCGGTGGTGGGTGTGCGGTCGCGGCTGTGCTCGGCGAAGTAGCCGGGGCCGAATCCGTCGGTGATCGCGCCCACCGCCGCGCGCAGGGCCCGGTGTTCGTCGCTCTCCTCGAAGTGCATGGCTCACCCGTCCAACAGCGTCGTGGGGATGTCGGTGTGCCGGGACCGGATGTACTCGGCCAGGCCCTTGGCCTGCGGGTCCGGGCGGGTGGAGGCCGCGACACCCTCGCCGAGCAGGCCCACGATCACGAAGTTGAGCGCGCGCAGGTTCGCCAGCACGTGGCGCTCGATCGGCAGAGCGGCCGCCTCCGGGAGCAGCTCGCGCAGCCGATCCACCGTCAGGTGTCCGCGCAGCCAACGGAATCCGGCATCGTCGCGGGCCCACAGGCCCAGGTTGGCGTCGCCGCCCTTGTCACCGGAGCGGGCGCCGCAGACCAGCCCGAGCGGGACCCGGCGGGTCGGTTCCCCGGTGTGCACGGGTGGTTCGGGCGGCGGGGTCGAATCGGGCAGCGGCGCGGTGTGTTCGGGCGGCGCGATCGGGCGGGACGTGCCGTCCGGCAGCACCACGGTGTGCTCGACCTCGGTCGCCGGGATCCACGCGGCGCGAAAGACGCCGTACGCGGTCTCGGCGGTGGGCGGGGTGGTGGTGTGAAAGCCCGGGTAGCCGGCCAGCGCGAGTTCGACCACCGCGCCGGAGAAGGCCCGGCCGACCTTGCCGGGATCGGGATCCTTGACGGTGACCCGCAGATGCGCGGTGGCCTGCTCGTTGGTCGGCGCGTCGGGTCGGTCGTAGCGCAGCAGCCGCACGTCGACCTCGGCGAACCGGTCCCGGCCCCCGAGCGTGTCGAAGAGCATGCGTTCGGCGTGTGCGGCCTTGGCCTCGATGTCCAGGCCGGTGAGCACCATGGTCATGGTGTTGCGGTAGCCGCCGTGTTCGTTCACGGCGACCTTGAGCGTGGGCGGCGGCGGCAGCCCGCGCACCCCGTGGATCCGCACCCGGTCGGGGCCGGCCCGGTCGAGCGTGATCGTGTCGAAGCGGGCCACCGCGTCGGGGTTCGCGTAGGCGGGTCCGGCGATCTCGTACAGGAGTTGCGCGGTGACCGTGCCGATCGACACCAGGCCGCCGGTGCCGTGGTGCTTGGTGATCACCGACGAACCGTCGGCGGCCACCTCCGCGATCGGGAAGCCGGGACGGCGGGTGTCCAGCGCGAAGTCGGTGGTACGGCCCGGGCGTTGCCGCTGCGGGGGTTCGCCGAACGGGTAGTTGCCGCCGGTGGCCTGGGGGCCGCACTCGATCACGTGGCCCGCGACGATCGCGCCGGCGAGCCGGTCGTAATCGGTGCGCCGCCAGCCGTGCCACCAGGCGGCGGGGCCGACCACCAGGGAGGCGTCGGTCACGCGCGGGCAGACCACGATGTCGGCGCCCTCGGCGAGCGCCTCGGCGATGCCCCAGCCGCCGAGGTAGGCGTTGGCGGTCACCGCGCGCGGCCCGGCGTCGATCCGGTCCAGCACGTCGTCGCCGGTCACGTGGGCGATCCGCGGGGTCAGGCCCAGGCGCTCGGCACTCGCCCGCAATCGCTCGGCCAGGCCCGCCGGGTTGAGTCCGCCGGCGTTGGAGACGATCCGGATGCCGCGGTCCAGGCAGGTGCCCATGACCTCTTCCAGCTGGGACACGAAGGTGCGCGCGTAGCCGGCGGTCGGGTCCTTGGCGCGGGCCTTCCACAGGATGGACATGGTCAGTTCGGCCAGGTAGTCGCCGGTGAGCACGTCGATCGGGCCGCCCTCGACCATCTCGCGCGCGGCGGCCCGGCGATCGCCGTAGAAGCCCGAGCAGTTCGCGATCCGGACCGGGCGGCGGGGGGCGGGCGCGTCGGTCGGGGTGTCGTTCGTCGGCTCGTTCATCGGTTCGCTCGTCGGTTCGCTCGTGGGCATGTTCGTCGGCTCGTGGTTCGGCCCCTCGGTGGGCTCGTTCGTGGGCTCGTTCGTCTGCTCGGCCGTCCTCTCGTTCATCCGGCCGCCTCCGCGTCGGCGGTCACGATGGCCAACACCGCTCCGGCGTCCACCGGTTCGCCGGGGCCGACCGGCAGTCGGCGAACGATGCCCGAGTGTGGTGCGGTCACCTCGTGTTCCATCTTCATCGCCTCCACGGCCAGCACGAGTTGTCCGGCCGTCACGTGTTCGCCCTCGGCCACCGCCACCCGGACCACCGTGCCGGGCATCGCGGCCAACAGCGAACCGGCGGGTTCGGCGGCGGGTTCGGCCGGTTCCGGCAGCCGTGGCAGCTCGGTCAGTTCGCTCGCGCCCAGCGGGCTGTCCAGGTGGATCGTGTCGCCGACCCGATGTACCTCGATCGTGCGCCGCACGCCGTCCGCCGTCAGGTCCACCCGATCCGCGTGGGCGGCGTGAACGACCAGGCCGGGCAGCGGCTTTCCGTCGATCGCGACATGGTCGGGGAGGCGGTAGCACACGACCGCGCGGCCGCCGCCTGCGTCTGCGTAGGTCACCTGCTGGTCGGCGCTGCGGACGTTGCGCCAGCCGCTTGGGATACCGCCCAGGACCGGGGCCGCCGCGCGTCGTTCGGCCTGCCCCGCGAGCGCCGCGGCGGCGGCGTGGATCGCCGGCGCCGCCGGGTCCCCGGCGCACAGTTCGGCGGCGGGATGCCGGTCCAGGAAGCCGGTGTCCGCGTCGCCGGCGACGAATTCGGGCGAGCGCAGGATGCCCACGAGCAGGTCGCGGTTGGTGCGGACGCCGTGCAGCCGGGCCCGGGAGAGCGCGTGGGCGAGCCTGCGACACGCCTCGTCACGGGTCGGCGCGTACGCGATCACCTTGGCCAGCAGTGCGTCGTAGTGCGATCCGACCCGGCTGCCGTCGGCCACCCCGGCGTCCACCCGGATGCCGTCCCGCTCGGCGATGTGGAAGCGGTGCAGCGTGCCGACCGAGGGCGCGTAGTCGCGGATCGGGTCCTCCGCGTACAGCCGGGCCTCGATCGCGTGGCCCGTGGCGACCGGTTCGGTGGGCAGCGGATGGCCCTGGGCGACCAGGAGTTGCAGCCGCACCAGGTCCAGGCCGGTGGTCAGTTCGGTGACCGGGTGCTCGACCTGGAGTCGGGTGTTGACCTCCAAAAGGTGGAACGCGCCGGCCGGGTCGAGCACGAACTCCACGGTGCCCGCCCCGACATAGCCGATCGCCCGACCGGCGGCCACCGCAGCCGCGCACAACCGCTCGCGCAGCGCCGGGTCGACGGCCGGCGACGGGCTCTCCTCGATCAGCTTCTGGTGCCGGCGCTGGATCGAGCAGTCCCGTTCGAAGAGTGCGAGCACCTTCCCGTGGGTGTCCCCGAAGATCTGCACCTCGACGTGCCGGGGGCGCTCCACCAGGCGCTCCAGGAAGACGGTGTCGTCGCCGAACGCGGCGCCCGCCTCGCGCCGCGCGGCGGCCACCGCCTCGGCCAGTGCGGCCGGTTCGTGTACCGCGCGCATGCCTCGGCCTCCACCGCCGAAGGCGGCCTTGACCAGGAGCGGGAAGCCTATCCGGGCGGCCAGTTCGGGTGCGTCGCCGTCCTCGCGGACGATCCCGCCGGGCAGCACCGGCACGCCGGCCGCGCCGAGCAGTTCCTTCGCGGCGAGCTTGTCGCCCATCGCGGCGACGGTCTCCGCCGCGGGTCCCACGAAGACGAGCCCGGTGGCCTCGACCCGCCGCACGAAGTCGGCGTTCTCGGAGAGGAATCCGTAGCCCGGGTGCACCGCGTCGGCGCCGGTGGTGCGGGCCGCCTCGATCAGCAGATCGCCGCGCAGGTAGGTGTCCGCGGCGGCGGCGCCGGGCAGCCGGACCGCCTGATCGGCCGCCGCGACGTGTGGCGAGTCGGTGTCCGGATCGGAGTACACGGCCACGGTGTCGATGCCCATGGCGTGCGCGGTGCGGGCGATCCGGACCGCGATCTCGCCGCGGTTGGCGATCAACAGCCTGCGGATGAGCGGCATACGATCCCCTCGGGGTGCGGGTTCCGGGTCGGTGCGGGGGGGCGCTTGCGCGCCGGGTCGGGTCGGGTCGGGTCGGGTCGGGAACGGATTGGGCTTCTCGGTGGGCGGGTTGCGTGCGGTGCTGTTTGGTCGGGTCCCCAGCGGTGGGTCGTGTGCCGTGCTCTTCGGCCGGGTTCCGGGCGCTCGGGTTGCGCGCGGTGTCTTCGGGCGGCATCACATCGGGCGGCGTCACATGCGGAAGACCCCGTATCCGGTGGTGCCCGCGACCGGTGCCGAGTGGGCCGCGGACAGTGCGATACCGAGCACGGTGCGGGTGTCGCGCGGATCGATCACACCGTCGTCGTAGAGCCGCGCGGTGACGAAGAACGCGTGCGACTCGCGCTCGATCTGCGCCTCGATCGCACTCCGGCGCAGTTCGTCCACCTCCTCGTCGAAGGCGATCCCGCGCGCCGCGGCGGCCTGTCGGCCGACGATGGACAACACACCGGCCAGCTGCGCGGCGCCCATCACCGCAAGCTTCGCGGTCGGCCAGGCGAACAGCAGCCGCGGGTCGAAGGCGCGGCCCGACATGCCGTAGTTGCCCGCGCCGAAGGACGCACCGATGTTCAGGGTCAGGTGCGGCACGGTCGAGTTGGTCACCGCGTTGATCATCTTGGCGCCGTCCTTGACGATGCCGCCCTGCTCGTACGCGGTGCCCACCATGTAGCCGGTGGTGTTCTGCAGGAACAGCAGCGGGGTGTCCGACCGGTTGGCCAACTGGATGAACTCGGCGGCCTTCCTGGACTCCTCGCCGAACAGCACACCGCGCGCGTTGGCCAACACCCCGACCGGGAAACCGTGCACCGACGCCCACCCGGTGACCAGGCTGGTCCCGTAGCCGGGCTTGTACTCGCCGAACCGCGAACCGTCCACCACCCGGGCCAACACCTCGCGCGGATCGAACGGGACGCGCAGGTCCGCCGAGACCAGGCCGAGCACCTCGTCGATGTCGTACAGCGGATCGTCCGCCGGCCGGCTCGGCCCGGGGCCGTGCTTGCGCCAGTTCAGCTCGGAGACGATCCGCCGGCCGATCCGCAGGCAGTCGTACTCGTCCACGGCGTAGTGGTCGGCCAGACCGGACACCCGCGCGTGCATCGCGGCGCCGCCCAGTTCCTCGTCGTCGGCCTCCTCACCCGTGGCCATCCGCACCAGCGGCGGGCCGCCCAGGAACACCTTGGCCTGTCCCGCCACGAGCACCGAGTGGTCGCACAGGCCCGGGATGTACGCACCGCCCGCCGTCGAGTTGCCGAACACCAGGGCAATGGTGGGAATGCCCAGCGCGGACAGCTCGGTCAGGTCGTGGAAGACCCGCCCGCCGGGCACGAACAGCTCGGCCTGGGTGGGCAGATCGGCCCCGCCGGACTCGACCAGGCTGATCACCGGCAGCCGGTTGCGGCGGGCGATCTCCAGCGCGCGCAGGTTCTTGCGCAGCGCGTACGGGTTGAGCGAACCGCCGCGCACCGTCGGGTCGTTGGCGATCAGCACGCACTCCACGCCGGAAACCGGACCGATTCCGGTGACCAGGCCCGCGCCGACGGTGAACTCGGTGCCCCACGCGGCGAGCGAGGACAGTTCGAGGAAGGGCGCGTCCTGGTCGAGCAGCAGTTCGATCCGCTGACGCGCGGTCAGCCGACCCCGCGCCAGGTGCCGTTCGACGTAGCGCTCGCCACCGCCGGCGCGGGCCAGGTCGAGCTGTTCGTGCAGCGCCGCGAGCGCGGCGAGCTGTGCCGTGCGGTTGTCCCGGTAGGTGTCCGACCGGGGATCGAGCCGGGAACGAAGAACGGGCACGAACTCGCCTCCTCGCCTGACGAAGCATGTCGCCGAATCGCGACGGATCGCGACGGTTCTCCATGCATCTCGTGCATCTCCACGCGTGCGACGCATCTCGACGCGTGTCCAAGGCAACTTCCGGATGTTAACGGCCGGTCACTTGGCTACGGAAGGGTCGGTCGATATGCCGCGCGCCGGGCGTCCGCGGTCCCCGGGGCGTGCCGAAGGGGCGAGCCGGACCGGGTGAACCACCTGGACCGAGTGGCCCGGACGAGCCGGATGGGCCGTTCGGGTGGTGGCTCGGGCCGGTTGCGGCCGGTCGTCGGCCATGTGCGTCCTCCGGGCGGGGCGGGTCGGGTGGCGGGCATCGCTCCGGTACCCCCTGGCCGGGAAAACACGACACCGACGCGGCCCGGGAATGCCGCGGGCCGCGTCGGTGCGGAGGTCGAGGTCCGTGTCGGGGTCGAGGTCGAGGTCCGTGTCGGGGTCGAGGTCGAGGTCCGTGTCGGGGTCGAGGTCGGTGTCGGTGTCGGTGTCGAATCCGGATCACCCGTGGTGGTGGCCGTGGTGCCCGTGCCGGCCCGCGTGCGGGTCCGCGGTCTCGGGCTGCCCGTGTCCGGGCCCGCCGGCCGTTGCGGCGGGCTTGCCGGCCTCGACGGTGAACTCGGCGGTCCGCACCACCCCGCCGTGCTTGAAGTCGAGGAAGAACCGGTACGTGCCGACGCTGGGCAGCTCGGTGTGGAAGGCGATCTCCGGGCCGGCCGGGGTCACCCCGTCGCCGGGCGCGCCGCCCGGGTGCACATGCAGGTAGGCGAGGTCGCCCTCGCGCAGCACCACGAGGTGGCCGAACGCGGCGAGGTAGGGCTCCAGGTCCGTGACGGGCCGGCCGTCCCGGGCGACCGAGAGGGTGATGTGCGCACCCTGCCCGGCGGCCGGCGCACCGGCCAGGGTCACCGTGTAGCCGTCCACCTCGGCGGTCGGGGCGGGCGCGGGCAGCGGCACCGGCCGGAAGTCGCCGGCCACGTGCACGTCCACGCCGAGGGTGAGCGGGGTCCCGGTCGCGGCCGGGGCGAAGTCGGTGAAGACCCGGTACGTACCGGCTCGGTCGAGGGTCAGCTCCTGCGTCCAGACGCCGTCCTCGCCCAGTACCGGGTGCACGTGGCGGAAGCCGCTCAGGTCGCGGCGGACCACGATCAGGTGCAGGTCCTTGTCGTGCTGCGGTAGGTATTCGCGCACCGGGGCTCCGTCCGGACCGTCGATGCGGAACGCGAAGGTGCCGGCGGGGGCGGCGACCGGGACCAGCGTGTAGCCGTCACGGGAGACCTGGAGGCCCTCGGGGGTGGTGGCGGCGGCGGCGTGGTGGGCGTGGACGGTCATGGCGATCTCCCGGGCATCGAGCGGTGCGTCCGAGCGGGCCCCGGTCGGGCCGCTCGGTGGCCTTGGTGGCGGCCACATCGGAAATCTATACCCCCATGGGGTATGTCGCAACTGCTGGGAGCGTGATCGGGACCACTTGACGGCTGACACCGTCAGCCGCAGTCGAGCACCGGCTCCGGCCCCGGCTGCCTGCCCCTGAGCACCGCACTCGCGCAGTTCGCTCTGCTCTCCCCGCCGCTGCCGCCGATCCGGCTGGTCGCCCTGGGTGGGGCACCGTCCCGACGCGGCGACCGGGCGGGAAAACGGGATTCGCATCGCACCCGCGATGTCGGATACTGCGGACTCGGCGCCAGGACCACGGGGAAGCGAGGATCGGCGAGATGCACACACTGCTGATGGGGGTGGTCGGCTCGACCGCCTACGGGCTGGCCACGGCAGAGTCGGACGAGGACCTGCTCGGCGTGTACATCGCCGACTCGCGCAAGGTCCTCGGGCTGGACGGCGCCAACGTGACGAGCGGCTCGCGGGTGACCACGAAGCCCGACGTGACGATGCACGAACTGGGCAAGTACTGCGGGCTGGCCCTCAAGTGCAACCCGACGGTGACCGAGTTGCTCTGGCTCCCCGAGTACCGGGTCGAGACCGAGGCCGGCCGCCGACTCCGGGCGCTGCGTGGTGCGTTCCTGTCCACGGAGTACGTACGGTCCGCCTACGGCGGCTACGCCGTCCAGCAGGCCAAGCGGCTGCTCGGCCGGCACGAGGCGGGCAAGGTGGGCTTCTCCGCGGACACGGCCAAGCGCACCGCCAAACACGGCCGACACTGCCTGCGGCTGCTGCTCCAGGCGCGACAGCTGCTGCGCACAGGCGAGTTGCTCCTCGACGTGAGCGCCCACCGCGAAAACCTGTTCGCCGTGGGCCGCTTGGCCGCCGAGGATCCCGCCGCCTTCACGCTGCGCTTCGAACAGGAGAAGGCCACCCTCGACGCCATCGACTCGGTCCTCCCCGACCGCCCGGACCGCGAGGCGATCGACACCCTGATCGTCGACCTCCGCCTGGCCGCGCTCGCGGGCTGAACCCGGCGAGCCTGTTCGCGCTGCACCCCGCGATCACGACGTCGCGGTGTTCGGTGGCCTTCCCACCGGTACGCACCCGCCGGCCGTCCCGATGGGACCATCCGCCCCGTGACCCGGATCACTCTCGCTCGCATGTCACGTTCTCGTGTCCCCTCCCGTTGACGGGGGCGAAGGTTCACGACGATCGAGGGGACCGTGATGAGCGAGCGGATTTTGGTGATCGGGGCCGGTTACACGGGGATGCAGGCGGCCATCGGTACGGCGCGGGCGACCCGCAAGCGGGATGTCGAGGTGACTCTGGTCAACCCCATCGCGCGGTTCACCGAGCGGCTGCGGCTGCACCAGACGGCTTCGGGGCAGGAGCCGGCGGACCTGCGGATCCCCGAGATGTTGGACGGCAGCGGCGTGCGGTTCGTGCTCGGTCTGGTGACCGGCATCGAGCCCGACGCCCGCGAGGTCCGCGTGGACGGGACCCGGGTGCTCGGCTACGACAAGCTGGTCTATGCGCTGGGCGGCATCACCGACACCGGGACGGTGCCGGGTGTGGCCGAGCACGCGTACACCCTCGATACCGCGGCCGAGGCCCGGCGCCTGGCCGAAAGGCTCGCCGAACTGGATGCGACCGGCGGAACCGTGGTCGTCGTCGGCGGCGGTCTGACCGGTGTCGAGGCGGCCGCCGAGATCGCCGAGCGCCACCCGGGGTCGCGGGTGGTCCTGCTGAGCCGGGGCGTACCCGGTTCGATGATGGGCGAGAAGGCACGCGCCTACCTGCACGCCGCGCTGGCTCGTCTCGGCGTCGAGGTGCGCACCGGCGTGTCGATCGACAAGGTGCTGCCGGACACGGTCGAACTGGAGGGCGGCGAGAGCGTGTTCGCCGACGCCTGCCTGTGGACGGCCGGGGTGCGGGTGTCGCCACTGGCCGAGAACGCCGGGTTCACGGTGGACGACCGGGGCCGCATCGTCGTCGACGCGACCCTGCGGTCGGTGTCGCACCCGGACGTGTACGCGATCGGCGACGCCGCCGCCGTCCGGCAGACCTACGGCGTCATCCACGGCACCTGCCAGAGCGGCATCCCGACCGCGCAGCACGCCGCCGACTCGATCGCCCGGCAGGTGCGCGGCAAGGAGCCCGAGCCGTTCCGGTTCGGCTACATCCACCAGCCGGTGAGCCTGGGCCGCAACGACGCGGTGATCCAGTTCACCCGGCCGGACGACACCCCGCGCGGCTTCGTCCTGACCGGCAGGCCGGCGGTCGCCTACAAGGAGTTCGTCAGCAGCAGCCCGTGGAAGGGTCTGCGACTGAACAAGAAGTACGGTGTCCGGGCCGTGTGGTCGCACGGCGGCAAGATCACCCGCAACGCGGAATGATCCCGGCGCATGGGAAGTCACGTGGAAGCGACGAGCATTTTCGAGGAGCACCGGAGCCTGCTGTTCTCGGTGGCCTATCGGATGCTGGGCAGCGCGGCCGATGCGGAGGACGTCGTCCAGGACGCGTGGCTGCGCTGGTCCGCCGCGGACCGTTCACAGCTCACCCAGCCGAAGGCGTACCTGGTACGGATCGTCACCAATCTGGCGGTCGACACGCTGCGCTCGGCGCGGGTGCAGCGGGAGAGCTATGTCGGCCCTTGGCTGCCCGAGCCGATCCTGACCGGCCCGGATATCGCGGAGGACGCGGCCCGGGCCGAGTCCGTGTCTTTGGCCATGCTCGTCGTGCTCGAATCGCTGACCGAGTTGGAACGGGCGGTGCTCATCCTCAAGGAGGTCTTCGGATTTCCCTACGGCGAGATCGCCGAGGCGATCGACCGGTCCGAGGCGACCGTCCGGCAGTTGGGACATCGGGCCCGTTCACACGTCCAGGCCAGGCGGCCCCGGTTCTCCGCCGACCGCGAATCCCGCAGAGTCGTCACCGAGAGATTCTTCGCTGCCTCGATGGGCGGCGACCTGAACGAGTTGATGCAGGTGCTCGCCCCCGATGTGACGATCTGGACCGACGGCGGCGGCAAGGTACGCGCCGCGCTCCGCCCCATCCACGGCGCCGAGAAGGTGGCGGCCTGGCTGATCGGCATCGGCAAGCGCCCCTACCAGGGGGTGGCGCCGGCGGACATGCGCGCCGAGGTGGTGCAGATCAACGGCGAGCCCGCCGTCCTGGCCGTGGGCAACGGACGGCCCATCACGGTGGTCGCGGTCGAGCCGGACGCGGACGGCCGGATCGTGGGGATCCGGGTGATCGCCAACCCCGACAAGCTCGTTCCGGTCGCCGGAGGCATCCGGCACGCACTCTGACTCTGCGTCACCACCCGGAAACCGCGTCGTGAACCCCGGAGCCTGCGCCGCGACCTCCGGTCGGCGAGTTCGCGCGGGTGCGCCGAACACGAATGCGCAACGAGGAGCGAGCGCTCGAAATCTCGGCTGCCCATGTCGTTCGAACACCTGTAGGTTGTGCGCTTCCGGCGGACAGATTCGCCAACGCTCCGTTTTCCTGGGGGATCCCGCACGTCATGACCATGCCGTTCCAGAACGAAACACAGCTGATCATCCGCCAGAACTTCCGCCCGATCGTGAACCAGTACGTGGTGCACCTGGTCGGTCCGGACGGGAAGCACGGACCGGTGATCGCGTTCGCGCAGCAAAAGCGCGGCAAGCTCAAGGAAGAGGTCATCCTCTACACGGATGACACCAAGACCACCGAACTCGCCCGGTTCAAGGCGCGCCAGATGCTCGACGTCCGTGCCCAGCACGACGTGATCGGCGTCGAGGGCAGCAACCTCGGCATGTTCTCGAAGGACTTCAAGAAGTCCCTCCTGCGCTCCACCTGGAACCTGGAACGTCCGGACGCGGCCAAGGCGGTGGGCCAGGAGCGCAGCCTGTTCGGCGCGATACTGCGCCGCGTGTGGGGCTTCATACCCGTGGTCGGCGCGTGGCTGCCGGCGCCGACCTACCACTTCGACTTCGTCGACGAGGGCGGCAACGCGGTGCTGACCGTCGAGCGGCAGATGAAGCTGCGCGACCAGTACCTGGTGAAGCTGCCCGACCCGACCATGGACCGCCGCCTGGCGATCTGCGTCGCGGTCGCGATGGACGCCATCCAGAACCGCTAGGTCCTGTCCGGGACCGGGCGAGGGCCGCGTGGTCGCGCACACACCCCGTGGCGTGCGCGACCGACGACGATGTCTCAGCCCTCGTCCGGCACCAGTACGGGTGTGTCCCGCTTGAGGATCTCGCCGCGGAAGAACGCCGGGCTCACGATCCGACGGATCTCCATCAGTACCGCGCCGAGGACCAACAGGCCGACACCGATGATGAACACGCTGCCCACCCCGGCCACCCGGTTGCCGTCGCCGTAGTTCGGGTCGGCCACGTCCACCAGCGTCTTCATGAAGATCGCGCCCAGCATCAGCCCGCCGAGCGCCGGCATGACGCCCTTGACCATCAGGTCCTCGAAGCTGCGCGAGAGGTCCTTGCGGAAGTACCACACGCAGGAGAACGCGGTCAGCGAGTAGTAGAAGCAGATCATCAGGCCGAGCGCATAGATGGTGTCGGTGAGCACGTTCTCCGACAGGATCGTCATGATCGTGTAGAACGCGCCCGTCGCGACCCCGGCCGAGATGGTCGCGAAGCCCGGCGTCTTGAAGGTGGGATGCACCCGGGAGAACACCTTGGGCACCGCCTCGTACGCACTCATCGACAACAGCGTGCGGGCGACCGGGATGAAGGTGGTCTGCAGGCTGGCGACCGAACTGGCGAGCACCGCGACGAACATCAGGATGCCCAGCCCCGACCCCATCACCGGGTCGGCCAGTTTCGCGAAGATGTTGTCGTCCTCGTCGTTGTTCAGGCCCAGCCCGGTGGTTCCGGTACCCGCGTACATCAGCGTGGCGACGCCGGTCGTCAGGTAGGCCACCACGATGAACAGCACCGAGATGATCGCGGCCCGACCCGGGACCTTGGGGCCGCCGGCGGTCTCCTCGTTGATGCTCAGGGCCGTGTCCCAGCCCCAGTACATGAAGATCGACAACGACAGCCCCGCGGTCAGCGCGGTGAAGCCGCCGTCGATCCCGAACGGGTTGAACCAGTCCCACGAGAACGGGATCGACGTGGGTACGTCGCCGGCCGTGGCCTTGCCGATCGCCATCACGACGAACAGGGCGAGCACCGCGAGTTGCAGTGCGACGAGCACGTACTGGACCCGCTTGGTCACCGTCATGCCGCGATAGCTGATCGCGGTGGCGATCGCGATGAAGACCAGGCACGTGGGCACGTGCACCAGCTTGTTGTCGTCCAGGTCCTTGACCCAGTCGCTGCCGAACGCCTCGCCGAGGGCGAGATAGAAGAACGACGTGCCGATGCCGGCCAGGTTGGACAACACGATGACGGTGGCCATCACCAGGCCCCAGCCGCACATCCAGCCCACCCGCGGGCCGAACGCCTTGACTGTCCAGGTGAACGAGGTACCCGCGTCCGGCACCGCCTTGCTGAGCTCGCGGTAGGCGAAGGCGACGAGCAACATCGGGACGAAGCCGACCAGGAAGATCGCCGGGGCGTGGGTGCCGACCTTGTTGACCGTGGGCCCGAGCGCGCCGGTGAGGGTGTACACCGGCGCCACCGTGGAGATGGCGACGACCACACTCCCCAGCAGGCCGATGGAATTTCGGTTCAGCCCCTTGTCCTTGAGATCGGACTCCGGGAGGTAGTGCGACTCGCCTACCCGGTGGTGCCTATCGCCCTTTTGGCGCACGTGCTCATTGCTCACAAGCGAACAGACTAAGTCAGGATGAAACGACATTTGACCAAGGGGGTCACGAACGATCCGGTGAGTCGCTCATGTCACTCGTTGGCGCTTTTCCGCCCGGCGGACCGGGAGCCGAAGGGGCCGCATCGACGAGCATCCCGGCCGGCAGTTCGGTGACCCCGACCCGGTTGGCGACCGCCGGTGGGCTTCGCCTGACATGCCTTGGCCTCGAACCGGGCGGGGCGCATCCCGACTCGTCCTCGGGATCGGTCCGACCCACCCGTGTCTGCCCGCCTCGCCCGCATCGGTCCCGGTGGCGTCGGGCCCTCAATGGCAACGGGTGGGCTTTGCCGGTTCCTCCGGGAAGGGATGCGTCGTACATTCCGTACCGGCCGGTATGTGGGTGACGGAGAGGGAACACGGTGTCGATCGATCCGCAGCTCGTGGAGTTGTTGAGTGTCATGCCGGAGGATCTGTTCGTGGGCGACGCGGCCACCGCGCGGGCGACCATCGACGCCGGGATCGGCCTGCTTCCGGTGATGACCGAGCTGGCTCGGGTGCACGATCGCACCATCCCGGGCGCCGTCGACGCGCTGCCCGTTCGGGTGTACCGGCCCTCGATGGAGCCCGATCTGCCGGTGACCGTGTTCTTCCACGGCGGCGGGTTCGTGATCGGCGGCCTGGACAGTCACGATGCGCTGGCTCGGCGGATCGCCCGGCACGCCGCGTGTGTGGTGCTCTCGGTGGACTATCGACTCGCCCCGGAACACCCGTTCCCGGCCGCGATCGAGGACGCGCTCGCCGCGTACCGGTGGGTGCTCGACAACGCCGCAGAACTCGGTGCCGATCCGAGCCGGATCGCGCTGGCCGGCGACAGCGCGGGCGCCACGCTGTCCGCGACCACATGCCTGCTGGCTCGCGAACACGGACTTCCGCAACCGGCGTTGCAGATGTTGTGGTACCCGGCGACCGGCGTCGAGGGCACCGCGTCCCGGATCGAGAACGCGAACGCGCCGCTGCTCACCGCCGAGTCGATCGCGTGGTTCATGGAGCACTACCTCGGCGGACGCGGGCTCGACGAACTGGGCCCGTACGCCTCGATCGGCACCATCGCGGACCTGTCCGGCCTGGCGCCGGCGCATGTGGTCCTGGCCGGCCACGATCCACTGCGCGACGAGGGTGCGGACTTCGCCGAGCGGCTGCGCGAGGCGGGCGGCGCGGTCGAGTGCGAACTGTTCGACGACATGGTGCACGGCTTCATGAGCTTCGTGGACCTGGTGCCGCGCTGCGCGGAGTGCGCCTCGGGCTCCTTCGCCGCACTGCACAAGGCGCTGCACCCCTGAGCCGTAGGGCGGCCTCAGCGCGACGGCAGGATCAGCAACTCGTCCGTGCCGGGTCGGCGCAGCACCTCCACGGGATGGCCGTACAGCTCGGACAACACCGGTGCGGTGCAGACCTGTTCGGGCGGGCCGCAGGCGACCAGTCGGCCCCGGGCGAGCAGGGCGATCCGATCCGCGTAGGCGGCGGCCAGGTTGAGGTCGTGCAGCACGATCACCACCGCGTCGCCCCGGCGGGCCCGGTCCCGGGCCAACCGCAGCACGTCCTCGGTGTGCTTGAGGTCCAGGGCGGCGGTGGGTTCGTCGAGGAAGAGTACGGGCGCACCCTGCGCGAGCACCCGGGCGAGCGAGACCCGGGCCCGCTCGCCGCCGGACAGCGAGGGGTACGCCCGGTCGGCCAGGTGCGCCACGTCGGTCTCGGCCAGGGCGCGGGCCACGATCGTGTCCTCGGACTCCTCGCTCGGCAGCCCCGCGTGCGGCGCGCGGCCCATCCGCACCACCTCGTCCACGGTGAACGGGAAGGACAGCGTGACGCTCTGCGGCAACACCCCGCGACGCAGCGCCAGTTCGCGCTGCGAGTAGTCGGACGACGCCCGACCTGCGATCCGCACGGTGCCGTGATGCGGCGTCAGGTCGCCGGTGAGCAGGCCGAGCAGGGTGGACTTGCCCGCGCCGTTGGGGCCGAGCACCGCGACGATCTCGCCGTGGCGCACCGTCAACGAGACACCGTCGACCAGGTTGCGGCCGGCGATGGCGTAGCCGACGTCCTCGGCCTCGACGCCGACCGTGCCGACTTCGGGCGCCGGCGCGAGGGCCGCGATCCGGTTCCGGGCGAGCAGCCTCATCAGGCCCAACCTCCTTGCCGGGAACGGGTCCTGCGCAGCAGCCACAGGAAGAACGGGGCCCCGATCAGCGCGGTGAGCACACCGAGCGGGACCTCCTTGGGCATCGCGACGGTGCGCGCCGCAAGGTCGGCGCCGACGGTGACCAGCGCGCCGAGCACGGCGCTCGCGGGCAGCAACAGCCGGTGTCGCGGGCCGGCGATCAGCCGGATGATGTGCGGCACGACCAGGCCGACGAAGGTGATCACGCCGGCCGCGGCGACGGCCGCGCCGACCAGGGTGGCGCTGAGCACGACCACCACGATGCGCACCCGTTCGGTGTCCACGCCCAGGTGCCGGGCGCCGCGTTCGCCGAGCGCCATGATGTCCAGCGCCCGGGCGTACCGGGGCAGGATCAGCAGGCCGACGATCGCGAACGGGGCGAGCGCGCCGATGATCTTCCAGCTCGCCCCGCCGACGCTGCCCAGGTTCCAGAAGGTGATGCTGCGCAGTTCGGCATCGTCGGCGACGAAGGTGAACAGCCCGATCGCGGCGCCGGCCAGCGCGTTGATCGCGATGCCGGTCAGGACCAGGGTGACCACTTCGGTGCGGCCGTCGGAGCGGGAGAGCAGGTAGACGAAGAGCGTGGTGAGCAGGCCGCCGGCGAAGGCGAACGCGGTCACCGTCCAGGAGCCGAAGGTGGACACGCCCAGCACGATCGCGCCGACCGCGCCGAGCGCCGCACCGGAGGACACCCCGATCACGCCGGGCTCGGCGAGCGGGTTGCCGAACACGCCCTGCATGGCGGCCCCGGCGCAGCCCAGGCACGCGCCGACCATGATGCCGAGCACGATGCGCGGGAAGCGGATGTTCCACAACACGGCCTCGTTGGCTTGCGACACGTGGCCGACGTCCAGGCCGAGATGGTGCAGCACCGAGGAGAGCACCTGGTCGGAGGGAATGTCGAAGGCGCCCATGCCGGCCGAGACGACACTCGTGGCCAGGAGCAGCGACACCAGGGTCGGGATCAGCCAACGGCCGTGTCGACGCGGCGCCGCCGACACCACGACGGTCGCCTTGCCGAGTTCGACCGCCGGCGCCGGTGAACCCGGTTCGTCCGTGGGTTCCTGACGCTCCGTCACCGTGGCCACGGTCTCCCCCGCATCTTCCCGTCGGGTGTCCTCGCGGTCCGGACGAGCCGATTCGGCCCGTCCGACGCTTGCGGACGGCCGACCCGGCCGACCCTAGCCATGCAGCAGATCGACGAGCTTGTTCAGCGCGACACCGGCCGTCGGCCCGCCGCCGCCCAGCTCCAGGTCGTCCATCGCGACGACCTTGCGGTTCTGGCCGGCAGGCGTCTGGGCGACGCCGGGCAGTTTGAGCACGCCGTCGACGCCGCCGACCGACTCCAGGCCCTTCTGGAAGACGAGGATGACGTCGGGCTTGGCCGAGACCATCGCCTCGGGGGTCAGCGCGGCGGACATCTGCACGCCGAGCTCGGTGCCGGTGTCGATGCCGCCGGCGGCGGTGATCATGCTGTCCGGGCCCAGGCCCTTGCCGCCGATCTGGTACAGGTTGGCCTGCCCGCGGATGTAGAGGAACGCCACGCGCGGCTTGGTGGCGGCCTGGGCGCCCTTGGCCTTGGCCGTGGCGATCTCGCCGGCGGTCCGGTCGGCGAGTGTCCTGCCCTTGTCCGGCACGCCCAGCGCGGTGGCGATGGTGGTGATCCGGGTGACCGCGTCCTCGGGCTTGCCGCTGTCCGGGATCAGCACAATCGGCACGCCGGCCGCCTTGAGTTGGTCGATCGCGGTGCGCGGGCCGACCGAGGCGCTGCCGATGGCGACCGTGGGCCGCTGGGCGAGGATGCCCTCGGGGTTGAGGCCGCGCGAGTTGCCGAAGGTCGGCTTGCCCTTGCTCTCCGGCAGGACCGCACCGGAGGTGTCCACGCCGACGACGTTCGAGGCCAGGCCCAGTGCGTAAACGGTCTGCGCGACGTCGCCGCCGAGCGGCACGATCCGGCTCGCGTCCTTGACGGTGACCTTGCCCATCGTGGTGTCCACGGTGGCGGGGAGCACCGAACCCGCCGGGGCCTTGTCGGACTTGCCGTCGGACTTCTTGTCGTCGTCGCCGCACGCCGTGGCGAACGCGGTGACGGCGAGGACGGCCGCGGCCACCTTCAAGCTTGTTCGACGCAGACGCATCAGGCGGCCTTTCGAGCTGTGGAGTGAGCGGACGAGGAGGTTCCGTTCTTAGGCAAGCCTTGCCTTGTCCCACTCCGCAACCTAAAGGTGAGGCTTGCCTAACTTCAAGTCCGGACCGGGTGGACAACGTCACACGCGGGCGGCGGCGCGCTCCCCCGGCGGCGGGCGGGACCAAGCACCCCGCAGCAGGGGGCTCGGCCCTTCGCCCCACGTCCGTCCCGCGTCCGTCCGGCGTTCCCTCCCGCGTCGGTCGATCCAGGTCAGCGCTCGCGCCAGGCGCGGCTGTGCCGGCGGATCTCGGCCGCGGAGAAGTTCTCGTGGTCCTCGCCCCACGCGGTGACGCCGTCGAAGGTCCACTCGGTGAGGCCGTTGACGGTGAACAGGTTCGGATTCAGGAAGAAGCCGAGCCGGTTGCGCATGCGCCCTTCGGCGTGCAGTTCGCGGCCGAGTTCGTCGATTCCCTCCAGCACGATCCGGGTGGCCCAGCCGGTGGCGTCCTCGCGTTCGACCACCTCGCGGCGCCCCTTGGCCAGCTTGGCCCAGGTGCCGTCGCGGAGCAGGTAGCCGTGGATGGACACGCAGCCCGAGCCGAAGTCCATGGTGATGCTGTGGAAGGCGTCCCGCTCCGAGGCGGTCGCGTAGCTGTAGCCGCCTCGCTTGGCCGGCGACTGCATCAGGCCCGGACCGAACTGCGAGCGCGGTCCCCACGAGCGGTCCCGGAAGCCGTACGAGTCGACCCGGATCTCCTCGCCGCGCAGCACCACCGTGCCGGTGTACCGACCGGGCTGATCCACGTGCTTGTCGCCGAGGTAGTGCGGCGGCAGCACGGCGGTGAAGGTCAGGTCGACGTGGATCTCGTCGCCGCCGTCCGGGTCGTCGTAGCCGACCTCGTACACCGCCTGCGGCTGCACACAGCGCACCCGGAACCCGTTCGGCAGCCGCAGGTCGGTCAGGTCCTGGTCGGGGATCGGCAGATGCCAGAAGTTCTTGGCGTAGACCGCCTCGTGCGGGTGCTGTCCGCTGTCGTCCCAGAAGTACGCGCCGCCCGCCGCAACCCCCTGGTTCGCCCGGAAGAACGGATACAGCTGCCCGGACAGCCGCCTTTCCGGAACCGTGAAGGTGAACCAGGAGGTCTCCGACCAGTACGGGTCGTCGCTGGTCGGCGGGTGGAAGCGATCGTCGGGGTGGTGCTCGACATGGTCAGTGGTCATGGCCAACGGGTACTACGGGTACTTGGCCGAGTCAATGATTATTGCCCTCGATCCCCGGCCGTCGATCCCCGGCGAGCGCTCCCGACCGTCGATGCGGCCGGGCGATCCCGCCCGACGATCGCGGCCGGGGACCCCGGCCGGCGATCATTGCGCGAGGTCGACCTCCACGGTGAGCGGACCGTCCGCCGGCACCAGGTCGATGCGGGCGATGTGTCCGGCCGCGCGCAGGTCCGTCTCGACCAGGGCCACCCGGGCCAGTTCGGCCGGGTCGCCGGTGATGGTGACACCCGCGACGGCGGCGCGCATCGAGAGCTGCGCGGCGGACTTGGCCTTGCGCACCGCGGCGATCAGCTCGGACGCGACACCCGGCAGGGCCCGGTCCGCCGCCGGCGGCTGCGGGGCCGGCCACACCGCCCGGTGCACCGATCCGTCCTGCCACCACGACCACACCTCCTCGGTCGCGAACGGCAACACCGGCGCGAGCAGTCGCAGCAGTACCGACAGCGCACTCGCGAGCGCGGCCCGGGCCGACTCGGCACCCGCCGCGGTGCCCGCCTCGCCGTAGGCGCGGGCCTTGACCAACTCGACGTAGTCGTCGCAGAAGTACCAGAAGAACCGCTCGGTCCGGGCCAGCGCCCGGGCGTAGTCGTAGTCCTCGAATGCCTCGGTCGCCGCGCGGGCCACCTCCGCCACCTCGGCGAGCAGGGCCAGGTCCAGCGGTTCGCACACCGCGTCGGGCGCCTCGGCCGCGCCGATCGAGAGCACGAACCGGCCGACGTTGAGCAGCTTGATCGCCAACCGGCGGCCGACCTTCATCTGCCCGACGTCGAACGCGGTGTCCACGCCCGGCCGGCCACTCGCCGCCCAGTAGCGCACCGCATCCGAACCGTGCTGCGCGAGCAGGTCCACCGGAGTGACCACGTTGCCCTTGGACTTGGACATCTTCTTGCGGTCCGGGTCCAGGATCCAGCCGGAGATCGCCGCGTGTGCGAACGGCAGGCTGTGGTTCTCCGCGTCCGCACGCACCACGGCGGAGAACAACCAGGTACGGATGATCTCGTGCGCCTGCGGACGCAGATCCATCGGGAAGACCCGGGCGAACAGGTCGTCGTCGCGACACCAGCCGCCCGCGATCTGCGGCGTGAGCGAGGAGGTCGCCCACGTGTCCATCACGTCCGCGTCGCCGACGAACCCGCCCGGCTCGCCGCGCTGTTCGGCCCGGTAGCCGGGCGGCACGTCGGTGTACGGGTCGATCGGCAGATCCGCCTCGGCCGGGCGCAACGGCGCGTCGTGGCGCGGCTGTCCGGCCTCGTCCAGCGGATACCACAGCGGCACCGGGACCCCGAAGAAGCGCTGCCGGCTGATCAACCAGTCGCCGTTGAGGCCCTCGACCCAATTGTCGTAGCGGACCTTCATGTGCGCGGGATGCCAGGCCAACTCCGCGCCCCGGGCGAGCAGTCGGGCCCGCAGGTCGGCATCGCGCCCGCCGTTGCGCAGGTACCACTGTCGGGTGGTGACGATTTCGAGCGGCTTGTCGCCCTTCTCGTAGAACTTGACCGCGTGCGTGATCGGCTTGGGCTCGCCGACGAGTTCGCCGCTCTCCCGCAACATCGCCACGATCCGCTCGCGCGCGGTGAACACGGTCGCGCCGGCCAGGCGGGCGTACGCCTCGACCGCCTCGGGGGTGTCCAGCCCGGCCGGCGAATCGCTCAGGAAGCGGCCGTCCCGGCCGAGCACGGCCCGGGTGTCCAGGCGCAGTTCACGCCACCAGGTGACGTCGGTGGTGTCACCGAAGGTGCACACCATGGCGATCCCGGAGCCCTTCTCCGGGTCGGCCAGCGGGTGTGCGTACACCGGCACCGGCACGCGGAACAGCGGTGTGCGCACGCTGCTTCCGAACAGGTGCGTGTAGCGCGTGTCGTCGGGATGCGCCACCAGTGCGACGCACGCGGGCAACAACTCCGGCCGGGTGGTCGCGATTTCCAGCGCGTCGCCGGACGGCCCGCGAAACACCAGTCGGTGGAAGGCGCCGGGACGCTCCCGGTCCTCCAACTCGGCCTGCGCGACCGCGGTGCGGAAGCTGACGTCCCACAGCGTGGGCGCCTCGGCCGGGTAGGCCTCGCCGCGCTCCAGGTTGCGCAGGAAGGCCCGTTGCGAGGCGGTACGCGAGACCGCGTCGATGGTCTGGTAGGTCATCGTCCAGTCGACGGACAGGCCGAGCAGGCGCCACAATTCCTCGAACGCCTTCTCGTCCTCGTGCGTCAGTTGTTCGCACAGTTCGATGAAGTTCCGCCGGGAGACCGGGATCTGCTGTTTGCCCGGCTGCTCGGGCGGCACGAAGTCGGCGTCGTACGGCAGCGCCGGGTCGCAGCGCACGCCGAAGTGGTTCTGCACCCGCCGCTCGGTGGGCAGACCGTTGTCGTCCCAGCCCATCGGATAGAAGACCTCGCGTCCGCACATCCGCCGGTAGCGGGCGACGGCGTCGGTGTGGGTGTACGAGAACACGTGTCCCACGTGCAGCGATCCACTGACCGTGGGCGGCGGGGTGTCGATGGAGTAGACCTCGTCGCGGGTCCGGCTCCGGTCGAAGCGGTATACGCCCGTCTCTTCCCAGACGCGCGACCATTTCGCTTCCAGCCCGTCGAGGGTGGGCTTGTCGGGCATGCGGGGGGAACCAGCGGGGGCAACCATGCCCCCGGAGCGTACCGGGAGCCGCGGCCCGACTCGACCCGATTCCCGCGCGGCGGCGTGGCGGCCCGGCGTGGCGGCGTGCACGTGGGTCGGGGGCGACGCGGTGGTGAGGCGGGTCGGCGGAGCGTGCGGCGGGTCGGCGGGCCGCCCTTCGGGGGGTGGGGCGGCCCGCGGACCTCGGTCGGGGTGATCGGCTGGAGCGGTCGATCGGCGGTGGTCGGTCAGGCGTTCGTGCGCAGGGTGCCGACGAACGTGGTCCAGGGGGTACGGGCGATGGTCAACCGGCCCACGGCCGGGTCCTTGCTGTCCCGGACGTCGACGGTGCCGTCCGGGTGCGGACGGATCTCGGTGCAGTCGCCGTTCTGCATGCTGTAGGAGCTCTTGACCCAACGGGACGAGCTGTTCCGGGGCGAGGAGTTCGCGGGCAAGGTGTTCTGGGGCATGGCGTTCTTCCTACTCAGTCGGCGAGTCGCTCCGGTCGAGTGACTCGGTCTGCGAGTTGCTGGGCACTGGCCGCGATGAAGGCCTCGGACTCGACGGGACTGAGTGCGATGCCCCGCAAGTCGGCGAAGACCTTGCCGTAGTGAGCGGTGTCCTGGGCTCTTTCCAGGTACGCGTGGCTGGTGATGTTCTCCAGCGAGACCACTTCCATCCCCGACGGGGGAGGGAATCCGTAGATCGAGAACGGCGTGGGGCCGCCCGGATAGGCGCCTGCCGAAAAGGGTAGTACTTGCACGGTCACGTTCGATAGTTGTGCAATTTCGATCAAGCGCACGAGTTGCTCACGCAGCACCCGTGGGCCGCCTATTTCCTGGCGCAGCGCGGCCTCGCCGATCACCATCAACACCTCCAGCGGCGCGGGTTCCTCGCGGGTGAGCACGCGCTGTCGATCCAGGCGCACCCGGACCCGGGTACGGCACTGTTCGTCGACCGGTCCCACCGTGCCGCCGCGGATCACCGCCGTGGCGTACTCCTCGGTCTGGAACAACCCCGGGACGATGCTGGGCTGGAATCCCAGACAGGACGCCACCTCGGCCTCCAGTCCGATCAAGTCCAGGAAGTCCTGCGGCAGTCGGTCGGCCAGATCGCGCCACCAGCGCTGCCGGCGACCCTCGCGGGCGAGGGCCAGCCAGCCCTCGCGCGCGGCCGGGTCGTGCACCTCGTACAGGTCGAGCAGCGCCTTCAGGTCGAGCGCCCGGATCCCGCTGCGGCCGGACTCGATCCGGCTCACCTTCGCGGGATGGCAGGAGAGGGCGTCGGCGGCATCCTCGAGCAGCAGCGAGGCGTCCTCGCGCAGCCGACGCAGGTTGGCGCCCAGAACGCGCCTGCGCACCGTCGGATATTGCTCGGCGCCCATGTTTCCTCCCGATCCCGCACCGCTCGCGCCGCGGTTCTCCAGGTCGTTCGAGCTTTCTTTCGAGTCGCGTTCGAACTGCGCCGAACTTCTCCGGAACTGCGTTCGAGCTTTTCTTGGGCCTGCTTCGAACCTTTTCGAGCTTCCGCTTTTTCGAGTCTTCGGGGATTCGACCCCGCGAGCCGCCGTCATGGTACTCATATCCGACACGTTGCAAGTCGAGTGAGTTGTTTGACTTGCACTTATTACGCCCACCGAGGACGCTACTTACAGCGACCCCTCGACCACCTGCCGGGGCGCTCGCGAGCGACCGGTCGCGCCTTTTCCCGACCGTTGGGAGGCGAGGGAACATGCTGCAGGAGCAAGACGCCGGCGTGAACCGGGAAGGCATCGCATGGATCAGCGCCGCCACCCGCGATCCGCGCGACACGCGGTACACCTGGCTGACCAACCCCGGAGCACGCCGCGCGGCGGACACGGGCCGGCTGTTCGACGCCGTCGTGATGCGGGCCGAACTGGGTGCCGCCGTACTCGACCTGCTCACCGCCGCGGCCGAACCCACCGGCGCGGTGATCGCCGAGGAGCACGCGGGCAAGTGGGCCTACCTGGTCGGCCCCGGCAGCGCCGAGGTGTGGCTCGCCGCGGTCGGCCCGTCCGACGGCACGCGGTACCACTACGTCGGGCACGGCGGCTGCCTCACCCTGCCCGGCCCGCACCCCCCTCCCGACTCGTCGATGACCTGGATCGTCCGCCCGGGCCTGGGCACCAACCTGACCTGCGTCACCACGTTGGCCGCCGCCTACCTGCACGCCGAATCCACCCACCCCGGCCCCGCCGCCTGACCACCTCCCGGGGGTCACGGGCGCATCCGGACCCACCGCTGCCGCATGCGCTCATCCGGCCCCGGACCACGCGCGGGTTCCGGGACGAACGAAGCGCCGGTCCGCAGCGGCCAGGTCGGCTCCGGGACCGGCAGCGGCCAGGACGGTATCGAGACACCGGGCGGGATCGGCGGCGTAGATGTCGCTGAACCACGCCATGTTGGCCTCCACCACGACCCAGTGCTCCTCGGCGGTGTCGGCCGTACCGGCCAGACCGATGTCCACGACCACCGCGCCGGGCAGGTCGGCATCCGGTCGGTCGAGCAACTCGGCGGCGAAGGACAGGAGTTCGCCGGACCTGGCGTCCTCGGCGAGCGGCAGCGGGTCGAGCCGACCGAAGGTCGCGTAGCGCGAACCGGTGTGCACGGCACCGTCGAGCACGAACAGCCGGTACTCGGCGACGAATGTCCGGATCTCACTGACCAGGACCGGCGTTCCTCCGGGCACGGCCCGCGGCAACCGGGTGCCGTCGGCGTACACAGCCGCCTCGAAGGACTTGTCGCTCGGCGGCTTGACGAACGCCGGCGTGCGCAGCCGGCGTGCCTCGGCCATGGTCGTCGCGACGATCTCGCGCCGCGTCCAGCGCTGGGGCAGCGTGATCAGCCAGTCGTCGGCCGGCTCCAGCAGGGCCACGTCCAGCGAGTCGGCGACCGTGTCGGCGAATCGTGGTCCGCCGTAGTAGGCCGCGGATCCGGCCAGGTCGGGACGCGGGCCGGCGAGCACCGCGACCGACATCCCGCGGGCCGTGGCGGCGCGGGCCAACAGGTCGGCGGTTGTGGTGGGTTGCCGGGACAGGGCCAGGGTCTGGATCACGGTGGCACGTTAGGGCGTGTCGCGCAGTGGGGCGACCGGGTTTCGGACAGGAATCGGGCCAGGGCTCGGTCGGGGGGACGGTGTGTGGGACACGATCGTGGAGGTGGTCGGTCGCCGGCGCGTCCTGCCGCGCTTCGCCGAGGCGGGGTCGGGACCTCGGCCGGGTGAATCGAGTCGGCGACAGTCGCGTTACGGGGAGGTCCGGGGGCGGTGGGTGGGGTGGCGTGGGCGGTAGCGTTTCGGGTCGGGGACGGATGTAGGACGAGAGGGGCGGCGTGAGCAGCGTCGACACGGTGTCGTTGCAGGATCTGTGGGACCGGGTGGTCGGGACCCAACCGGATCCGCCGAGTTGGCTCGCGCTCGTGACCGGGGCGGTCGCGGTCGTGGTGGTGCTGTATCGCCCGACCTGGCGGCCGTTGCGGTCGGTGGTGACGATCGCGCACGAGGGCGGCCACGCGATGGTCGCGCTGCTCAGCGGGCGCCGATTGTCCGGCATCCGGCTGCACTCGGACACCTCGGGCGTGACCGTGTCCGTGGGCAGGCCGACCGGCCCGGGCATGGTGCTCACCGCGATGGCCGGTTACATCACGCCGTCCATCCTGGGTGCGGGCGGCGCGGCGCTGCTGGCGGGCGCGCACATAACGATGGTGTTGTGGGTGGCGCTGGTGCTGCTCGGGCTGATGTTCATCGCGATACGCAACTGGTTCGGCGCGCTGGTGCTGCTGGTGACCGGCGGGGTGATCTTCGCGATCTCCTGGTTGGCCAGTGCGCGGATCCAGGCGGCGTTCGCCTACCTGCTGGTGTGGTTCCTGTTGGTGTCCGGGGTGCGGCCGGTGTTCGAACTCCAGCAGATGCGCAGTCGCGGCCGGGCGCCGTGGTCGGACGCGGATCAGCTCGCCGACCTGACCCGGATCCCCGGCGCGGTGTGGGTCGGCTTCTTCGGGCTGGTCTCGGCCGCGGCCCTGGGCATCGGCGCGGGGTCGCTGCTCACCTGACCCGATCGGCCCGACGCCGGCCGGCTCCACCCGGTGGTGGGGACGGCCGGCGTCGTGCTTCGTGCGGTCGAGGTCTGCTCAGAGCGCGTCGGGCAGCTTCGCGAGCACGCCGTCGTAGATCCGCTTGAGCCCGGCCGGCGCGAAGGTCTTCTCGAAGAAGCCCCCGATGCCCCCGGCTCCGTTCCACACCGTGACGATCTCGACCCGGCTGCCCGCACCGGCCGCGGACACGGTCCAGGTGGTGACCATCGACGAGTTGGCGTCGGTCTCCACCAGCGTCAGGGCGGCCGGCTCGGTGACCGTCACCAGGCAGTCGCGCGAACGCTTGCTGGTGGCCTGCAACCGCCAGTGCGCCACCGTGCCGGCACCCTTGCCGCCCTCGCGCACGTCGTACTCCGAGAAGTGCTCGGTGAGCAGCTTGGGCCGCACGACCGCGTAATCCGCGACGGCCGCGAAAACCGCCTCCGGTTCCGCCGCCACAGTCGTGTGTGCGGTTGCCCTGACCTGCGCCATGACCACTCCTTGCCCTCGATTGCTGTCGGCCGGGTCAAGCAAACCACTCCGCCGCCCGGGCACCGAATCGCACCCGGGTTACCCGCCGGTCCGTACCGGGTCTCAGGCGATCTCCACGCCGAACGAACCGGCCAGCCCGGCCAGGTCGAACTCGTAGCCCTGGCCCTCGGTACGGAACTTCCAACCGGCGCCGTGGCGGTAGAACGTGCCGAGCAGCAACACCCGTTCGACCGTGGCGGCGTCCAGCACCGAGCGGACGAACGAGGTGCCCTGGAACGGTGCCACGTCGATCTCGATCGGCCCGACCGCCGCGAACGTGCTCGTCCCGTCGACCGAGGCCGCGATCGCGACGCGACGTACATCACGTGGCAGCGCATCCAGTTCGAGCGTGACGGTCTGTTCGGCGGGGCCGGATGCGTCCAGGGCGACCACGTCCAGTG
Source organism: Embleya sp. L77 (assembly GCF_055557415.1). NCBI lineage: Bacteria > Bacillati > Actinomycetota > Actinomycetes > Kitasatosporales > Streptomycetaceae > Embleya > Embleya sp. L77. The sequence continues at coordinate 5,551,306 of NZ_CM145709.1, read as the reverse complement.
GAGCGACCGGCTGGTTCCAGAACACGAAATCGGAATCGCCACGGACCCGTTCGTGCTCGTCCAGCAGGAACGCCACGATGTCGATGTCCTCGTCGGGGCGCTCCCAGGCCCAGGAGGCGTTCAGCGTCCACCGACCGGGCTCGGCGCCGCCGGGCAGTTGCACCGTGCCACCGCGCGGAAGGTTGCCCGCGCTCGTGCCCGCCTCGGTGCCCGAATCCGCGCCGGCCCGCTCCGGCGCCGGCGCCTCGGCCAGTGCGGCATGCCACTGTGCCTCGGTCAGGCAGACCGCGCCGAACGCCTGGGCTCGGGCGATCCGGGGGTCGGCCGCCGCGCCGGGCAACACCACCACGGTGTCCACCGTCGAGGTCAGGTTGATCCGCAGCCGGGCACCCGATTCGAGCACGAGTTGGCGCACCCGGCCGCCCTCGCCGTGCTCGTCCCGACCCTGGAGAACCAGGACCTGACGCACCGTCGGGCGGGCGGACGGCGGGGCCGGGTCGGCGGCGGGCGCGGGTGTGTTCGGCGGGACGACGGCCTCGACCGACGCGGCCGCCGGCGCCGACGGGGCCTCGCCGTCCCGGGAGTCCGGCGCCGGCTCGGTGCGCGGCGCCGGCAACTGCACGACCGTCGCCGATGCGTCGACCGGCGTGCCCGGCCGCACCCGGGCCAACAGCCGCGTGTAGGTGGCCTCGTCGATCACCGGCGTGCCCAGTCGGGCGGCCGCACGGTTCTTGCCGCTGCCGCTGCCCGGGTCGTCGGTCACCAGGACCGAGGTCTTGCCGCTGACCGAAGTCGCCACGTACAGACCGGCCTCGGCCGCCTGCCGCTCCAACTCCGCGCGCGCGTGGCCCGCGCCGCCGGTGAAGGCCACCCGCATGCCCTGGAGCAGGCCGACCGCGAGGTCGAGCCGGCCCGGATTCGTCCACGGGCAGGGCGCCTTCGCCGCGGCGGCCCGCTCCGGGAAGCGCTTGCGCGCGGCGGCCCCGCGACGCAGCCCGGACCCGGTGTCGGGCACGGTCAGCGGCAGCGGCAGACCGGCTCCGGCCGCCTCGTGCAGGCTGTGGCGGAAGATCTCGCCGAGCACCCGGGCGTCGTCCACCGCGTCGTGCGCGCGCAGTTGGCGGACCCGATAGTGCGCCGCGAGGGTGGCCAGCCTGTAGTCGCCGATCGGCAGTTCCAGGTGCCGCGCCAGCGCCATCGTGCACAACCGCCGCTGCATCGGCCACGGCGCGTCCAGGCGGCGGTACTCCGAGGTCAGCATCCCCCAGTCGAACGGCGCGTTGTGCGCGACCAGCACCCGCCCGTCCAGGTACTCGGCCAGGTCGTCCGCGATCCGGTCGAACGTGGGTGCGCCCGCGAGCCGTTCCGGGGTCAGCCCGTGGATGTGCACGGGCCCGGGATCGCGCTGCGGATCCACCAGCGTCGACCACCGGTCGGTCACCGTACCGGCCCGATCGAGCAACTCCACGGCGACCGAGACGATCCGATCCGAACTGCGGAGCCCGGTGGTCTCCACGTCCACCACGGCGTAGTCGCTCGGGTAGTCGGCGGGCCAGTGGGCAAGCGGTGTGACTGTCACTCACGGACCGTACAACGCGCGGGTGGAGGCCGGCGGACGAGGCCCGCAATCCGGGGATGGATCCGGTTTGCCCGCCTCGTCCCGAGGTGCCGCCGGAACCGGCCTACGACTGCGGGGTGGGCTGGTACTTCTCCAGTTCCGGGATGACCTCCTTGCCGAGGATCTCGATCGTCCGCAGGATGTCCCGGTGTTCCAGGAAGCCCCACTGGACGTAGCAGATCAGTTCGTCCACGCCCAGGTCCGCGTAGCGCTTCATCTTGCGGATACAGGTCTCCACGTCGCCGATCACGATCATGTCCGCCGCGTCGAAGGTCTCCACCGGGACGTTGCCCTCGAACATCGGCTTCAGCAGCGGGAAGGTCTTGTCCTGCTCCTCGGGGGACAGGTGCGGCAGTTCCCATTCGAGGGTGAACATCGCGAGGTTCTTGTACCACCACGCAACGGAGTCCCAGACCCGCCGGTCGATCTGCTTGCGCCCGGTCGTGTGCACCAAGGTGTAGGCCGCGACCTTGTTCGTGGTCACGTCGGTGAGCGGTGTCGGGGCCGCCGCCGCGGCGCGGTAGGCGGCGACCTGGGCCGCCATGGTCTCCAGCGGCTGCATGATCGAGAAGGACAACATGCCCAGCCCGTTGCGGCCGGCGATCTCCGCCGAGCCCTGCGAAGTGGCGGCCATCCAGCACGGCGGGTGCGGGTCCTGGAACGGCTTGGGGGTGACCATCCGGCGCGGGAAGGAGAAGCGCTCCGACTCGTACTCGAAGTACTCCTCGCGCCACATGCCGGTGACGATCTCGATCGCCTCGCGCCAGTCGTCCCGCGACCGCGCGATGTCCACGCCGAACGCGGTCTGCTCCATCGGGGTGGATCGGCCGGTCCCCCACTCGACCCGGCCGCCGGACAGGATGTCCACCGTCGCGACCTTCTCCGCGATCCGCTGCGGCGGGGTGAAGCCGAACGGGGTCAGCGTGACGCCGAAGCCCATCCGGATGCGCTCGGTGATCCCGGCCAGGTGACCCAGGAAGACCTCGGAGGCGGGCATGTGCGAGCGGCCCTCGCGGAAGTGGTGCTCCACCGCCCAGACGGTGTGGAAGCCCATCCGGTCGGCCAGCCGGATCTGCTCGACCGCCTCGCGATACGCGCGCTGCTCCTCGCGCCGCTGGCCGTGCGGGTGTTCGCCGTGCCACGGGCGCGGCACGTCCACTTCGTAGAGCACGTCGAGCTTCATCGAGCCACTCCATTTTCGGTATATTGAAAAATGTTTTCGAATCCCGTATTCGTGGTCCCGAGTGTGACCCGCCGAGGTACCGGCCACAAGGTGCCCGCAGGGTCGGAGAGTCGCCGACATGGTTCGTCCCGCCCTCGCCGCCGGTCGTGCGGTCGAGATCCTGAACTTCTTCGCCGCGCACCCGGGCGGCGCATACACGCTCTCCGAGCTGCACACCGCGCTCGGCATCAACCTCGCGTCCGCGCTGTCGGTGCTCCAGGCCCTGGAGGACGCCGGCTACCTGGTGCGGCATCCGCGCCGCAAGACCTACGAGCTGGGTCCGGCCCTGGTCGCGCTCGGCGACGCGGCGCTGCGCGGCAACCCGGCGGTGGACCTGGCCCGGGCCCACCTGCGCGAGTTGGCCGACGAGTTCGACACCGAGCTGATCGCCAGCGTCGCGGTGGGCGACGAGATCGTCATCCTGGCCGTGGAGGGCCGGCCGCAGTTGGCCTCCGCCGACGTCCGGGTGGGTCAGCGGTTGCGCATGGTGCCGCCGCTCGGCCAGGTCTTCCACGCGTGGTCCCCGCCGGCGGAGGTGGACGCGTGGCTGGACCGGCTGGACGAGCGGGTGCGCGGCACGGCCCGGATCCACCTGCCGCCGACGCTGGCGGCGGTCCGCGAACGCGGGTACTCGATCACCCTGGACAGTCCGACCCGCACCCGGATCGGCGACACGCTGGAGCGCATGGCCGAACACCCGCGCGAGGCGACGCTGTTGCGCGACCGATTGGCCGAGTTGGCCGCCGCGCTCGGGGAGGAGGAGTACGAGCTGATCGCGGTGGACCCGGACACCGTCTACGACATCTCGACCCTGGTCGCCCCGGTCTTCGACGCCGCCGGTCGGGTCGCCGTCGCCCTCACCCTCAACGGGCTCAAGGGCGTGACCGGCCGCCGGGTGACGACCCACGGCGAGCGGTTGGCCTCGGTCGCCCGCCTGGTGACCCGACGCTCGGGCGGACGAGCACCGGAGTAGCCCGGGGGGCGCGGCGCCGCGACACGGGTGGCCCCCGGACGTGTGTTTCGTGAGCGTGTCGGGGCGCTCACCGCGTGAGCACTCGCTTATCGTCGGGCAATCCGCACGTAACACGGGGCGGGTTCCTTAACCCGCGCGTAACACCGAGGTATACGCCAGGAAACCCGGGCTGCCCACCCTGACCTGAAACCCCATCAGGCCCACGAGGGAGCCGCATGACCGTCGCGACCGACGCCCTGAACGCCGGAGACACCGCGTGGCTGCTCGTGGCCACCGCGCTCGTGCTGCTGATGACCCCCGCCCTGGCGATCTTCTACGGCGGCATGGTCCGGGCCAAGAGCGTGCTCAACATGCTGATGATGAGCTTCGTGGCGATCGCGGTGGTGACCGTGGTCTGGATCGCCTTCGGCTACAGCCTGGCCTTCGGCGGCGACGTGGGCGGCGGGCTGCTCGGCGATCTCGGCTCCGTGTTCATGGCCGGCACCAAGCCCACCGACCTGCATGGCACGGTGCCCGAGCTACTGTTCATGGCGTTCCAGTTGACCTTCGCGATCCTGACCGTGGCGCTGATCTCCGGGGCGATCGCGGACCGCACCCGGTTCAAGGCGTGGGTGCTCTTCTGCGCGGTGTGGGTCGTCTGCGTGTACGTACCTCTGGCGCACTGGGTGTGGGGGCCGGACGGCTGGATCGCGCACCGGCTCGGCGCGCTCGACTTCGCGGGCGGCCTGGTGGTCGAGATCAACTGCGGCGCGGCGGGCATGGCGGTGGCCCTGGTGCTCGGCCCGCGGATCGGCTTCAAGCGCGACCCGATGCGGCCGCACAACCTGCCGCTCGTGGTGCTCGGCGCGGGCCTGCTGTGGTTCGGCTGGTTCGGCTTCAACGGCGGCTCGGCCCTGGGGGCGAACGGCCTGGCCGCACAGGCGCTGGTGAACACCCAGGCGGCCGGGTGTACCGCGCTGATCGGCTGGCTCGCGGTGGAGAAGCGCCGGGACGGGCACGCCACCACGCTCGGCGCGGCCTCCGGCGCGGTCGCGGGCCTGGTCGCGATCACCCCGGCCTGCGGCGTGGTGGACCTGCCCGGCGCACTGGTGATCGGCCTGGTCGCGGGCGTGCTGTGCAGCTTCGCGGTGGGCTGGAAGCACCGCTTCGGCTACGACGACTCGCTCGACGTGGTCGGCGTGCACTATGTCGGCGGGGTGGTCGGCACGCTGCTGATCGGCCTGTTCGCCGCCGGGGACGTCACCGGCGGGCCGGAGGGTCTGCTGCACGGCGGCGGCCTCGCACTGCTCGGCAAGCAGCTCGTGGCGATCGTGGTGGTGTCCGCGTTCTCCTTCGGCGTCACGTACACGATCGCGAAGGTGATCGACCGCACCATCGGCTTCCGCGCCCACTCCGACCACGAACAGCTGGGCCTGGACCTGGCGGTACACGCGGAAACCGCCTACGACCTCACCGCCTTCGCCGGCACCAAACGCACCCCCGGCCCCACCTTCCGCCCCGCCCCCAAACCCTCCGACGACCTGGACCTGGGCTGAGCCCACCCCCTCCGCCGACACATCACCCGTGCGGGTGGAGATCACCCCTGCCCCCGGGATGATCCAGGACGACGTGCCACGATGCCGCTGTGAAAGGTCATTTTCAGAGGCACTGAAAGCCGGTTCGAGTATTCTATGAAACAGCGCGACCTCCTCAAGAAGATCCGGGAGGCGGCCGCCGGGGCAGGCTTGTCCTACGAGACTGGCCACGGCGGCAACCACGACTGGTTGTCCGTCGACGGCAAGAAGGTCGCCTTTCCCCGCCAAAGCGAGATCAACGAGCTGACGGCGCGGAGCATCCTCAAGTTCTTCGAGGACAAGTTCGGGAAGGATTGGTGGAAGTGACCACATACACCGTGACCGTGCGGCGGTCGGGTGACTGGTGGGCTCTGTTGGTCCCCGAGGCAGGACTGTTCAGCCAGGTCAAGAGCCTGGACCAGGTCGAGGCCATGGTGCGTGACGGGCTGCACGCCCTCGGCTTGGATGTCGACGCGGACTTGACGATCACGTACGACCTTCCGAACGAACTCCAGGCCGCCGTGGACACCTACCACCGCGCCGCGCGAGAAGCCGCTGCGGCCCAGGAGCGCAGCCGGAAAGCCCTGCGCATGGCTGCCGCAAAACTGTCCGATGCCCACGTGACCAAGAAGGATACGGGGCGGCTACTGGGCGTCACGGGCCAACGCATCGGCCAAGTCGTCTGAGCGTGGTCCGACGACCCGTCCGGGGCCCGGCGCGTCAGTTCGACTTGCGCGTCAGGATCGCGGCGGCGAGCACGCAGGTGAGCGCGGCGCTCGCCGGGAGGGCTGCGCGGCGGGCGAGCTGTCGGGTGTTGCGGTGGTCGAGGATGCCGCCGCTGGACTGGATCGAGAAGGCGGACCACACCGACTGGGCCGAGAACGCCGATGCCGCGCTCAGGTAGGAGCCGATCGACGCGGCCGACAGGGCCGAGCCGATCGACCCGAACGACAGCGCGGAGCCGACCGAGCCGATCGACAACACCGAGCCCACCGAGCCGATCGAGAGCACCGAGCCCTCCGACGCGATCGACAACACCGAGTTGTGCGAGCGGCAGGACAGGATCGAACCGTGGGCGTCGACCGTGGAGCGCTTCTTCGTCATCGGCCCAGTCTGCCCGACCCGCCGCGTCCCGGGCGGAAGGTCACATCCGGTCGACCGCGACCACCCGCAGGACCGCGCGTCCGGTCTCGTCCGACTCGGTCAAATCGACCTCGGCGGTGATGCCCCAGTCGTGGTCCTGGGCCGGGTCGTCGAACACCTGACGGACCCGCCATGCGGAGTCCTCCTTGGTGATCTGCATGAGCTTGGGGCCGCGCGCGTCGGGGCCGGTGCCGATCGAGTCGTGCTCGTCCCAGTACTCCTCCAGCGCGTCCTGCCAGCGCTCCGCGTCCCAGTTGCCGTCGCCCTCCTGCTCGGACAGCTCGCCGAGCTGGAAGTAGCGTCGCAGCGCCGCGAGTTCCACCCGACGAAACAGCGCGTTGCGCACCAGCACCCGGAACGCCCGCTCGTTCGCGGTGACCGGCGTGGTGCGGCCCTCGATGTCGTCGAGTTCCTCCTGCGTCGCGTCCGGGTTGGCCAGCTTCTCCCACTCGTCGAGCAGGCTGGAGTCGACCTGGCGGACCAACTCGCCCAGCCACGCGATCAGATCGTGCAGATCCTCGTTCTTCGCGTCGTCCGGCACGGTCTGGTTGAGCGCCTTGTACGCGCTCGCCAGGTAACGCAGCACGATGCCCTCGGTGCGCGCGAGTTCGTACCAGCCGACGTAGTCGCCGAAGGTCATCGCCCGCTCGTACATGTCCCGCACGATCGACTTGGGCGAAAGCGGGTGGTCACCGACCCACGGGTGGCTGCGCATGTAGATCGTGTAGGCGTGTTCGAGCAACTCTTCGAGCGGGCGCGGGTATTGGATGTCGGCGAGCCGCTCCATCCGCTCCTCGTACTCGATCCCGTCCGCCTTCATCTGCCCGACCGCCTCGCCCTTGGCCTTGTTCAACTGCGCGGCGAGGATCTGGCGCGGGTCGTCGAGCGTGGCCTCGACCACCGAGAGCACATCCAACGCGTAGGTCGGCGCCTCCGGGTCGAGCAGATCGAACGCGGCCAGGGCGAACGTGGACAGCGGCTGGTTGAGCGCGAAGTCGGCCTGCAGGTCCACGGTGAGCCGGACGATCCGGCCCTCCTCGTCCGGCTCGGCGAGCTTCTCCACCACGCCGCCGTCCAGCAGCGAGCGATAGATCGCGATCGCCTGCCGAATGTGCCGCAGTTGCTGCGCGCGCGGCTCGTCGTTGTCGGTGAGCAGGTGCCGCATCGCCTCGAACGCGTTGCCGGGCCGGTTGATCACCGCGAGCAGCATCGCGTGGGTGACCCGGAAGCGGGACGCCAGCGGCTCCGGCTCGGCCTCCTGGAGCTTGGTGTAGGTCTCGTCGTTCCAGCCGACGAAGCCCTCCGGCGCCTTCTTGCGGACCACCTTGCGGCGCTTCTTCGGGTCGTCGCCGGCCTTGGCCAACGCCTTGATGTTCTCGATCTCGTACTCGGGGGCCTGCGCGACCACGTTGCCCACGGTGTCGAAGCCGGCCCGCCCGGCCCGCCCGGCGATCTGGTGGAACTCGCGCGCCCGCAGCCGGCGCACCCGCTGGCCGTCGTACTTGGACAGCGCGGTGAACAGCACGGTGCGGATCGGCACGTTGACCCCGACGCCGAGCGTGTCGGTACCGCAGATCACCTTGAGCAGCCCGGCCTGGGCCAGCCGCTCCACCAGCCGGCGGTACTTGGGCAACATGCCCGCGTGGTGCACGCCGATCCCGTGCCGCACCCAGCGCGAGAGCTGCCGGCCGAACTTGGTGGTGAACCGGAACCCGCCGATCACCGACGAGATCTGATCCTTCTCCTCGCGCGTGCACATGTTGATGCTCATCAGCGACTGGGCCCGCTCGACCGCCGACGCCTGGGTGAAGTGCACGATGTAGATCGGCGCCTCACGCGTGGTCAGCAGTTCCTCGATGGTCTCGTGCAGCGGAGTGACCCGGTAGGTGAAGTACAGCGGGACCGGACGCGTGGCCGACTTGACGATCGCGGTGGACCGGCCGGTGCGCCGCTTCAGGTCGCGCTGGAAGTGGTCCATGTCGCCGAGCGTCGCGGACATCAGCAGGAACTGCGCCTTCGGCAGCTCGATCAGCGGGATCTGCCAGGCCCAGCCCCGGTCCGGGTCGCCGTAGTAGTGGAACTCGTCCATCACCACGAAACCGACGTCCGCGTCCGCGCCGTCGCGCAGCGCGATGTTGGCCAGCACCTCGGCGGTACAGCAGATGATCGGCGCGGTCGCGTTGACCGACGCGTCGCCGGTCATCATCCCGACGTTCTCGGTGCCGAACTGGGCGACCAGGTCGAAGAACTTCTCCGAGACCAGCGCCTTGATCGGCGCGGTGTAGAAGCTGCGCTCCTTGCGCGCCATCGCGGCGAAGTGCCCGCCGGCGGCGACCAGGCTCTTCCCCGAGCCGGTCGGCGTGTTGAGGATGACGTTGTTGCCCGAGACCAACTCGATCAGCGCCTCGTCCTGCGCGGGATACAGGGTGAGACCGCGCTCCTCCGCGTACGACGCGAAGGCTTCGTACAGGGCGTCGGGGTCGGCCTCGGCGGGGAGCAGATCGATGAGAGTCACCCGTCTATCCTGCCTGCTCGCGAGCCCGCCCCCGGACGCAACCCGGATTCCGCCGGTACGCGCGCGTCCCGTACACCGCAGCACACCGCAGCCGGAGCACTTCCGGTGACGCGTGTCACATCCGTAGGGTCACCGGGACCGTTGCCGTCGGGGACAGGGGTGCGCGTGAGGCCGGTACGACGAGCGGGTCGGATGGGTCTCGTGGTTCTCCTGGGCCTGGCGTCGACCGGGAGCCTCCTCGGGTGCGCGGCAAGCACCTCGCGGCCGACCACGTTGACCGCGGTCGCGCCGCCGCACAACCCGGAAGCGGATCCCGAAGGAATCAGCTGGACGGTCCGTCTGGGCGGCCGGATCCACCCGCAGCGCACCTACCGCCTGGTCGTCTCGACCGACCCGCACGCGGTCGACACGGTGACCGACGGCGGCGTGGACCCCAACACCTGGGACAGCGGCGTGGTGCACTCCACCGAACACATCGGCCTCCGCCCCTCCGGCCTCCGCGTCGAGCAGGGCATGACCTACTACTGGAGCGTCCGAGTCCAGGACGCCCAAGGCCACGACTCGGGCTGGAGCGCCAGAGAGCAGTGGACGGTCATGCGCCCCTGAAACAATCCGGACCGCCCGGCATTCGAGAACAACCGCAGCCGACAAGCCCAGGCACCCCAAACCCAGCCCGCCCGGCGCTTGAAACAACCGCAGCCCGCAAACCCGGGCACACCAAATCCAGCCCGTCCGGCGCTTGAGGACACGCGAGCCGCAAGCCACCCGACCACCGCAGCCAACGAACTCTGCCGACCCCATCCAGCCCATCCGGCGTCAGCGGCCCAGGGCCCCGGCAGCCGCCCGCAGGGCCTAGCAGACGACCTTGGCCGCTCGCAGCTCCGCCACCTGCTCCGGGTCGAGGCCCAGGTCGGCGAGGATCGCATCCGTGTCGGCTCCGAGCGTGGGAGCCGGCGCGCCCAGCCGCCCGGGCGTCCCGCCGAACAACGTCGGGTGCCGCGGCTGCCGCAGCCGCCCCGCGGTCGGGTGCACGTCGTCCTCGCAGCGCTTGCCGCGGTTGCACATCTGGTAGAGCGCGCTGATGCCCCCGGTCGCCGTGCCGATCCAGCGGGAGATGTCGCCGATCCCGGGTCGCTCGACCTTGATCACGTCGGCGCCCTGATCGGCGAGCAGGGTCACCGCGTACGGACCGGTCGCGGCCGTGGACAGGTCCACGATGCGCAGGCCGGCAAGGGGTCCGTCGATCGGAACACGTTCCATGCTGCCGCTCCCCCTCCGGTGTCGCTCGCGCGACGGCATCCGACGGCTCGGCTGCCCGGATGACGAAAACAGGTTCTCTGTCACAGGTCAAGGCTCTGGTCTGTTGGCGAGGGTCGGCGGAGAATCCGGCAGCGTCCCGGTACTCGGGGCTCGACGCCGATCGACGGAGGATTCGTGACCAACCCGATCGGGCCGCTCACCGCGGCCGACGAAGGCTTTCATCACCAGGTCGCCGAGACGTTCGCGACGGTGGCCACCACCGACCCGTCGTGGACCGAGAAGGTCTGTGCGATGGCCGCGGCCCGGGACGGCAGTCTGCAACTGGGCTTCGGGCTGGGCAAGTACACGAACCGCAACGTGATGGACGGCTACGCGGGCGTCTCGCGCGGGGTCGAGCAGCTCACCGTGCGCGCCTCGCGCCGGTTGTCGCCCGCACCGCACACCACGACGGTGGGGCCGATCCGCTACGAGGTGGTCGAGCCGCTCCGGGTGGTGCGCTTCGTGCTGGAGGCGAACGAGGCCCAGCCGATCGCCTTCGACTGGACCTTCGAGGCGGTCGTCCCGGCGGTCTGCGAGGACCGCACGCACAACCGGCGCGCCTATCGCACCACCGCCGACCTGGTGCGTTATCACCAGACCGGGGTGGCGTCGGGCTGGGTCGAAGTGGACGGCGAGCGCACCGAGATCACCCCCGACACGTGGGTGTCCACGCGGGACCACTCGTGGGGCACCCGCTACGACGTGGGTGCGCCTGCGGCCGACCTGGAGCCGGCCGGGATGCCCGCGTCGATGTCGTTCCGGATGATCTGGGCGCCCATCCTGATGGAGCGTCGGGACGGCAGCCGATACGCGCTGTTCCTGCACTACCAGATCACCAGTGGGCCCGGCTTCGCGCAGAAGCGGGTGATGGGCGGGGTCGAGCACCCAGACGGCCGGGTGGACGAATGGGCGGACCTGGTACCGGACTTGAGCTACGACCCGGTCAACCGGCGGCTGCGCGGAGGGAAGTTGCACGCCACGATGGCGGACGGTTCGGCCCGGCCGCTGGAGGTGGAGGTGGTCTCGGCGACCGGCTTCCACCTCGGCGCGGGACTGTACTTCGGTCTGGACGGCCGACACCACGGCGAGTGGCGGGGCGACCTGCACGTGGAGGGTGAGCGGATCGCGGACTGCTCGACCCCCGAACAGGCCCGCCGGCTGCACCAGATCCGGGACACGGTGGTCCGAGTGACCGACCCGGTCGGCGGCGGGGTCGGCTGGGGGAACTGCCAGCCGATCGTGACGGGCGCGGACCCGGCACTGGGGCTCACCGCGGAGTCCTCGTTCATGTAGGGCGTGGGCGGCGGCCCTCGCGTGGTTGTCGGGTGCGCCGCCTCGGGCGCACGGTGGAGCGGGTGCACGGTGGAGCGGGTGCGCGGTGGTTGGGTGCACGGTGCTGCGGGCGCACGGTTGTCGGGTGGCGCGGTGGCGTGGGTGCCCGGTGTCGAACACGCCGCGGTGGGCCGCGGCTTCTTTCTCGGTCGGTACACCGCTGAACACGCAGCGCGAGCCATACGATGCTGTCGACCTTGATCAGGGGAAGGGACGTCAGCCATGCGCAGGATCCTCATCGTCGGTGCCGGCCAATCCGGGCTCCAACTCGGCCTGGGGTTGCTGGCCCACGGCTACGACGTGACCGTGATGACCGAGCGGACGCCCGACGAGATCCGCGCCGGGCGGGTGACCTCGACGCAGATCATGATGCCGTCGACGATCGCGCTGGAGCAGCCGCACGGCCTGGACCTGTGGTCCGGTCGGGTACCGCCGATTCCCCGGGCCGGGTTCACCATCCCCGGCCCGGACGGCACGCCGGTGGTGAACTGGCTGGGCGACCTGGGTGGCGCGCAGTCGGTCGACCAGCGGATGAAGATGCCAGCGTGGATGGACCTGTTCGTGGCCCGCGGCGGCAACCTGGTGGTGCACCCGGTCGCGGTCTCCGACATCGACTGGTACACCCGCAACTACGACCTGGTCGTGGTCGCCGCCGGCAAGGGCGAACTGGTGTCGATGTTCGACCGGGATCACGACCGGTCCCAATTCACCACCCCACAGCGGCAGTTGGCCGTCGCGTACTTCCACGGCGCGACACCGCGCCCCGAGGTCGGCTACGACGCGCTGCACGTCAACGCGATACCCGGAATCGGCGAGATCATCATGTTCCCGGGCCTGACGCTGACCGGCCCGTGCGACATCATCCTGCTCGAAGCCGTGCCCGGCGGCCCGCTCGACGTGTTCCGCGACGTGCGCGACCCGGACACCCACTGGGCGGTGATGCGGGACCTGGTCCGGCAGTTCGCGCCGTGGGATCACGACCGGATCAGCCGCGCCGAACTCACCGACCCGATGTGCGTGCTCAGCGGCGGCTTCTCCCCCATCGTGCGCAAGCCGATCGCCGAACTCCCCTCGGGTGGGATCGCTTTGGGCATCGGCGACGTCCTGGTCACCAACGACCCGATCAGCGGCCAGGGTTCCAACAACGCCGCGCGGGCCGCAGACCTGTATCTGAACGAGATCGTCGCGCGTGGCGATCGCCCGTTCGACGCCGCCTGGATGCAATCGGTGTTCGACGCGTTCTGGTCCCGCGCCCGACACGGCGTCAAGTTCTCCACCTTGCTCCTGGGCGTGCCCCCGGAGCACGTGCAGATGTTGATGGGCGCGGGCAACACCTGCCCGGCCGTATGCGACGCGGTGATGAGCGCCTTCGACAACCCGGTGGAGTTCGAGGAGTTCATGTACGACCCGGAGAAGACGATGGCGTTCCTGACGAAGGTGGGCGCGCTGTAGGCCGGCCTCTCCGCGCCGACCCGTCGACCACACGCCGAGCGGCGACCGGGCGACGGTACGGCCGGTGACCCCTCGCGCGCCGCGTCGGCCGAGGTGTCACCGGCCGCTCCGCGGCGTGCCCGCCCCACCGGCTCGCCCGGCCCCCAGCAGGCCGCCGGCCGCGTGCGGCGGCCCCGCTCATCCACCCGACGATCAAGAATCGGTAACGGGTCCGAACCGATGTTGGGGCTCCGTTCACCCACCGAAAACCCTGCCGTCGAGTCGTGCACGCCGGCTCCGGACAGGCTCTACGGATCGCCGAAGCCCTGGAGAGCCGTCCCATGCACCCTGACCGCGAAGCCCGATCGCTCCCGATGCCCACCCCGGCGCACCCCGGGCCGGGCCTGGCCGTGACGTCCGTCACCGGCAAGGCGAGCGAACTCGGCCGCCCCGACGGCCAGGGCCCGTGGTGGGCCACCGCGACCGCCGAGATCACCAGCACGAGCGGCAACCCGGTCGCCGGCGCCTGGGTCACCGCCGAGGTCCGCTCCGACGGCCACACCCTGAAACACTTCGGCCTCACCCGCCGCGACGGCACGGTCGACTTCGGCATCCCCGTGCTGTGGAGCAACGACGCAACGGTGACCGTCACCACGGTCCGCCACCTCGAACTCCCCTACCACCCGGCCCTGTCCACCGCCCACGAGGTTCGCATCCAACGCCCCCGACACAACGCCTGACGCCCGACCCGACCCTCGGGAAGCATCCGAACCCGCGTTCCGGGTCGTCATCCACGACTGCGGCAGCCCCCGCGAGTCCGGCGACGAAGTCGCCCGGCACAAAAAAGCCCGACCCGAGAGTTTTCGCTCTCGGGTCGGGATGCCGTCGTGCCCCGGGTGGGGGTGGGGACACGAGCGGCCGGGGATGCGAGATCCCCGAACGGCTACAGACCCTGGGGGGGATTGGGCTGCGCCTGGGCCACTCGGAAAGGGGGGAGTCCCGTTGGTTCCGAATGGACCGTCGTTCTGAAGGCTAGTGAAAACCGTGGCCGAAGAACACCTGTCGACCCGACCGGATTCGTCCCGAGGCAAGGGTTTAAGGCGCACTTAAGGGTCGATCGGGGTCGTGATACCGGGCGGCACATGCACGGTGACTCACAGTGAGAAGATCCCCGCATCCGAGCACTCTCCCCCGCGATCGAACCGAGGTCGGACCGCCCGCAAATCGGGACCCGAACCGAACAACGAACCAGTCGGCAGGCCGACTCCGAACCGGCCGCCGACCACCGACCGAGCGACCCCGAACCGTCGCCGAACCACCCCCGGCCCCGCCCCCGTGCCACTCCCGAACCAACCCCCCGCCCACTCACCCGACCCCCATCCGTCGCCGACCCCGCCCGCCCTTCCCCGCCCGCCGACTGCGCCGGACGACCGCCTCCGTGCGCCCGCCGCCCAGTCGCACGCTGATCTCCGCGCCCCCCAGCACCGACCGACCCAACCCGACCTCCCCGCCCGTGGCCTCGGCAAGGCGCCGGACGATGTCCAGCCCCAGTCCCGTGGAGCCGTCGCCGCCCTGCCCGTGCCCGCGCCGCAGCGCGCTCTCCGGGTCGGCGATCCCCGGGCCGCCGTCGGCCACGAGCAGGATCACCGCGTCCCGACCCGAGTGCAGGGTGACCGAGAACGGCACGCCCTCCTCCGTATGCCGGAACACGTTGCCCAGCATCGCGTCGAGCCCGGCCGCCAGGTCGCCCCGGGGCACCGGAACCCGCACCGGCTGGTCCGCGCCCACCAGTTGCCACGGTCGGTCCTCGTCCTCGGCCAGCGCCGACCAGAAGTCCATCCGCTCGCGCACCACTTCGGCCGCGTCGCAACCCACCGCCTCGATGCTCGCGCTCGATCGCCGTGCCGTTCGGATCAGTTCGTCGACCTCGCGCTCCAACTGCGCCACCGCGTTCCGGGTCTGTTCCGCCACCGGGTCCTCGCCCAGCGCCGCCGCGTTCAACCGCAGCGCGGTCAGCGGGGTGCGCAGCCGATGCGACAGGTCGGCGGCCATCTCCCGCTCGTTGGCCAGCAGTTGCTCCACCCGATCCGCCATCGTGTTGAACGAGGTGGCGGCTTCCTGGAGTTCGGAGGGGCCCTGCGGCGCGATCCTGGCCGCCAGGTCGCCCGTACCCAGCGAACGGGCCGCCGAGGCCAGACCCCGCGCCGAGCGCACCACCTGCGCACCGAGCCGGTCGGCGACCACCACGGAGCCGCCCACCAGCACCACCGCCACGCCGGTGAGCACCATCCAGGCGGTGTTGACGCCGTTCTCCAGATCGCCGTCCGGGACGTACACCTCGATCACGGTGATCCGCCCCTGGTCCAACAGCAGCGGTTGCAACAGCGCCCATCCGCCGCCCGCCCGGACCCGGAACGAACGCGCCGACTCACGCGCGGTGGCCACACTGCGCTCGCCGGCCCGCGGACGACCCAGCACCGAACCGTCCGGCAGGTGGATCGCGATCCGGCCGCCGGAACCGGCCGGCACGCTCGCGATCGCCGGTTCCAGCGCCGCCCGGTCGGTGGTGATCACCAGCGCCGGCTGCAACGCGGCGGCCTGCCGCTCGGCGTCGGTGAACGTACGGTCCGCGGCGATCTCCCGGATCACCAGGACCAGCGGGATCAAGAACGCCAGCGCGACCATCGTGGTGACCGCCAGCGAGACCCGCACCAGCGTTCCCCGCACCCCCTTCGGCGCCCGGGGCGGCTTGCCCTCCCGGCCCCCCGAAGCCTGCGCCCGGCCGCCCGTACGCGAACCCGCCGACCCGTCCCCGCCCGACCCGACCCCCGCGCCCGAGCCCGACGTCGGCCTCACGCCGGCGGCTCCAGTCTCACCCCGACACCCCGCACGGTATGCAGATACCTCGGCTCCCGCGCCTTCTCGCCGAGCTTGCGACGCAGCCAGGACAGGTGCACGTCGATGGTCTGGTCGTCACCGTACGACTGGCCCCACACCTCGGCAAGAATCTCCCGCCGCGGCACCACCGTCCCGGCCCGCGCGGCCAGGAACGCCAACAGGTCGAACTCGCGCCGGGTCAGCTCCAGCTCTTGCCCGTCCAGGTGTGCCTCACGGCGCCTGGTGTCGATCAGCAACCCACCGACCGTGAACACGTCCGGCGTGGTCCGCCCCCTCGCGCGGCGCAGCACGGCCGACAGGCGCGCGCCCAGGTGTTCGCCGGAGAACGGCTTCGTCACGTAGTCGTCGGCACCCGCGTTGAGCAGCCGGACCACCTCGGCCTCGTCGTCCCGTGCGGTCGCGATGATCACCGGGACATCGGATATGCCACGCAACATCTTCAATGCCTCGGAACCGTCCAGATCCGGCAGACCGAGGTCCAGGATGACCACATCGAAGGGGTATTGGGCGACTTCGCGCAACGCTTCGAGAGCCGTTCCGACGCTGCGAACGGCGTGTGAGGACGACGTGAGATAGCGGATCAGCGCCGAACGTACGAATTGGTCGTCCTCGACCACGAGCACCTGTGCCATGGTTCGGAACCGTACCCGTAGTCTCCGATCCGGCCGGCCCGGGAGGCGAACACCGGGGCTGGAACGAAGGCTGGAGGACAGGGCTCGTGCGGAGAACCATCACATCGGTCTCGGTGTGGCTCGCGGTCACCGCGATGGCCGTCGCGCTGTCCTGGTGGGGCGTGCGCAGTGTGTTGCGCGACACCGTGTTCCAGCCGCCGCGGGCACCGACCCTGGTCGCCGGGGACGAACCGCCGCCGACGATGAGTTCTCCGCCGCCGACGTCGGTCGCACCGCCGGCCGGCGAGGCGCCCGACCTGATCTCCGCCATCAACCGCACGCCGCCGCCGACCTCGGCGCCCCCGTCGCCGTCCGCGTCCACCGCCACGCCGTCGCCGAAGCCCGCGACGACGCCGGTCGTACCGCCGGCACAACTTCGGGAGGATCCGCCGGCTCCGGCGGTGCAGAGCTTCGAGGTGCGGGGCGGGCGGGCCTCGTTCCGGTATCAGGCCACGAGCGTGACGCTGATCGCCGCGACCCCGAACCCGGGGTGGTCGGTGAAGGTGTGGCCCGGCGACAAGTGGATCCGAGTGGACTTCGTCAGCAACCGGCGGACCTCGTCCGTGTTCGTGGTCTGGAACGGACACCAGCCGATCGCGTCGACCTACGAGGGTTGAGCCACGAGGACCCGGGTCGCCACCACGGGGCGGATCGGCCGCGCTACCGGTTCTTCCCGACCCTGACGAACTCGGCGAATTCGGCGACGATCGCCTTGTCGAAGGCCGGCAGGTCGTCCGGCTTGCGGCTGGTGATCAGCGTGTTGGTGCCCGCCGTACACACCACCACCGCCTCGTCGACCCAGGTCGCGCCCGCGTTCTCCAGGTCGGTGCGCAGGCTCGGCCACGAGGTGAGCTGCCGTCCGCGCACCACGTCGGCCTCCACCAGGATCCACAACGCGTGGCAGATCGCCGCGACCGGCTTGCCCTCGGCGAAGAACCGCCGGACGAACTCCACGGCCTTCGGCTGCGTGCGCAGGAAATCCGGGTTGGCCAGACCGCCGGGCAGGACGAGCGCGTCGAAGTCGCCGGATCCCACCGCGTCGATCCCGGCGTCCACGTGGAACGCGTCGGCCCGGTCGAGGTGGTCGAAGCCCCGCGCCTCGCCGGCCTTGGTGGAGATCAGTTTCGGCAGGCCGCCGGCCCGTTCCACAGCCTGCCACGGCTCCGTCAGCTCCACCTGCTCGAAGCCCTCGGGGGCGACGAGAAACGCCACGCTCAGACCCTGAAGCTCGGATGCCATGCGGCACATCCCTCCGTGCGGTGCGGCGGCAACGGTTGCCTCGGACCGCCTGCCCTACCGGGCGCACGACAAACGCGGCACGGGCACGACACCGGCGCGGCACGGGCACGGGCACGGCACCGGTCCGGTCCGGTCCGGTCATCGGGCCCGACCACATCCGCAGCCGGGTCGCACCCGGACCGGGCCGGACCGATCCGACCGACCCGGCCTGGGCCATCCGACCCGGCGCCCGACCCCCACCCCGGCGTTCGAGCGCGCTCCGAACCCGCGGCCCGACCGGCTACAGGTCCTCGAGCACCTCGGCCGCCGTCGCCCGCAGCCCCCGAGCAGCCCGGGTCGCGGTGTTGTACGCCTCGTCGCCGCGTCCGTCGGTGAACGCGTTGGCCGCCTGGATCAGGCCCTGTGCGCCCTTGAGTACGTCGACCGCCGCCGCGAGCAGCGCCTCGCCGCGCGCGTCCTGGCCGGCCTCGCCCGCCAGGTGGGCGAGCTGCTGGGTGAGCACGGTCAGCCGCATGTCCACGCCGCGGGCGCCGGACAGCGGGGCCGGCCGCGGATCGCGCACGCTCGGCACGCCCTGGCGCGGGGTCGGCACGCCCTCCGGCGTCCCGCACAGCGGGCACACCTCGCCGAGCGCGAGCAGACCGCGCTCCGGGTGTCTGGGGCACGGCGCCGAACGCGGACGCGCGTCCGCCGCGTCCCGGGCCCGACCGCGCCGCCGCCGGTTCTCGCAGAACAGGCACTTGTCCCGGGCGTCCTCATCGACCGGGCCGTACGGGTGCTCGTTGCACAGCGTGGTCGGCGCGGGCGCGGCCAACTGGCCGAGGAGTCGGCGCGTGTTCGCCAGTTGTTCGGCGATCGCGTCGTATGCCTCGGGCGGACTGGTGTTGCCCAGGAGGTCGACCATCTCCATCAGGTTCTTGGTCGAGCGGACGAGTGCCTTCGTATCAGGTGCCACGCCTATGGACTGTAAATGATCGGCGGGACATCACCGCACGATCAGGACTTCGAGGGTGCGCGGCCCGTGCACCCCCTCGACCCGGTTCAGCTCGATGTCGCTGGTCGCGGACGGGCCGGAGATCCAGGTCAGCGGTCGCCCCGGGGCCAGCCGCTCCAGCGCCTGCGGCACGGACGCGACCACGTCCCGGGCCCGGACCACGCACAGGTGCCAGTCCGGCACCAGGGTCAACGCCCGGCGGCCCTGTCCCGGTCCCGCGTCGAGCACGATCGTGCCGGTCTCGGCGATGGCAACGGCGGCGCCGGTGAGCACGCCGTCCGCGGCGTCCAGGTCGGCGGTCGTGAGATGCGGGAGAGGGTGCTCAGGCCTGTTATTAATAGGATCATCGGACAAATCACCGATCGATCCATACGTCCAGCCGTCCGGTACACACACCCCCGCCGCGAGCCCCGCAGTCCATGCCGCCGGCAGCCCGGCCGGTGTCACCACCCGTCGCGCCCCGCGCCGTTCGACCGCCTCGGCGACCGTGTCCGCGAGCCCGTTCTCGGCGACCTCGTGGACGACCGCCCGGTAGTCGCGCAGATGTTCGGCGAACAGTTCGAGCACGCCCTCGACCGCGTGCGCCCGCGCGTAGTCGCGCGGGACCGGGAACACCTCGTCCCGCGGCACGTCCACCAGCGCCCGCCGCACCCGGTTCAGGATCACGTCGCGCGAACTCATCGCCCGCCCCCCTCGATCTCGTCGGCGCCGCCGTCCTGGATCCGGTCGGCCTTGATCTCGATGCCGTTCGCCTCGATCCCGTCCGTGATCCCGTCGGCTCCGATCCCCTCCGACTCGCCGACCGGGGCCGCGGGCGCCGGACCCGTCGGGTGTACGCCCGCCTGCGACGCGTCCGCGGGGCCGCTCCGCTCCCGCACCCACCAGTCCCGGAACGATTCCGCCGGCACCGGCGGGATCGACCGGCTGTCCGTCCAGGCCGCGCCCGGGCCGGGTGCCCGCTTGGGGATCAGCTTGCGCGAGCGGGCCGCGACCCGCTGTACCCGGCGCAGTCGCCCGGGGTCGTCGAGCACCCACTCGGCCGCCCGCATCGCCGCCTTCTCCGCCCGATGACCGCCGCCCTCGACCACCTTTTCGCGCAGATGCACCAGCACCTCGGGGATGTCGATCGCGACCGGGCACACCTCGTAGCACGCGCCGCACAGCGAGGACGCGTACGGCAGCGACGCGGTCTGCGCGTCCACGTTCCCGGTCGCGATGCCGCCCAGTTGCGGCACCAGGATCGCGCCGATCGGCCCGGGATACACCGACCCGTACGCGTGGCCGCCGGTGCGCTCGTACACCGGGCAGACGTTCAGGCAGGCCGAGCAGCGGATGCAGCGCAGCGCCTGCCGGCCGGTTCGATCCGCCAGCACGTCGGTCCGGCCGTTGTCGAGCAGCACCAGGTGGAAGTCCTGCGGGCCGTCGCCGGGCGTGACCCCCGTCCACATCGAGGTGTAGGGGTTCATCCGCTCGCCGGTCGAACTCCTGGGCAGCAGTTGCAGGAACACCTCCAGGTCGGCCCAGGTCGGCACCACCTTCTCGATCCCGACCACCGAGATCAGCGTGTCCGGGAGGGTCAGACACATCCGCCCGTTGCCCTCCGACTCGACCACCACGAGCGTGCCGGTCTCGGCGACGACGAAGTTGGCGCCGGAGACCGCGACCTTCGCGGACAGGAAGCGCTCGCGCAGGTGTCGGCGCGCGGCCTCGGCCAGCGCGGCCGGTTCGTCGGTCAGGCCGGCCGGTGCCGGCACGCCCCATTCGCCCATCTCGCGGACGAAGATCTCCCGGATCTCGGCCCGATTGCGATGGATCGCGGGCACCAGGATGTGCGACGGCAGGTCCTCGCCCAACTGCACGATCAACTCGGCCAGATCGGTCTCGTAGGCCCGGATGCCCTCGGCGGCGAGCGCCTCGTTGAGCCCGATCTCCTGGGTGACCATCGACTTGACCTTGACCACCTCGGTCTCGCCGGTGGCCCGGACCAGGTCGGCGACGATCCGGTTCGCCTCGGCCGCGTCGGCGGCCCAGTGCACGGTGCCGCCGGCGGCGGTGACCGCGGCCTCGACCGCGAGCAGGTGTTCGTCGAGGCGGCGCAGCGTCCGGTCCTTGATCGCCGCGCCGGCCGCGCGCAGTTCGGCCCAGTCGGCGAGTTCGTCGACCACCAGGGCCCGCTTGTCCCGGATGGTGTGGGTGGCCTTGCGCAGGTTGTGCCGCAGTTGGGCGTCGCCGACCGCGGCCCGGGCCGCCTGCGGGAACGGGGGCATGCCGACGAAGGTGGCGCCCGTCGGCGGGACGGCCTTGCTCATGCCGGCTCCTTCTCGGTGGAGGCGAGGATCTCCGCGAGGTGCAGGACGCGCATCCCGGTGCGTTGACGGTCCATCAGGCCGCCGATGTGCATCAGGCACGAGTTGTCCGCCGCGCACAGCACCTCGGCTCCGGTACCGGCCGCGTGCCGGACCTTGTCGGCGCCCATCGCGGTGGACACGTCCGGGTTCTTGACCGCGAAGGTGCCGCCGAAGCCGCAGCACTCCTCCTCGCCGGGCAGGTCGAGCAGTTCCAGGCCGCGCACCTCGCGCAGCAGCGCGCTCGGCCGGTCGCCGAGCTTCATCAGGCGGCGTGAGTGGCACGTGGGGTGATAGGCGACCCGGTGCGGGAAGTAGGCGCCGACGTCGGTGACGCCGAGCACGTCGACGATGAACTCGGTGAGGTCGTACACCTTCGGGACCACCGCCGCGACGTCGGCGGCGAGGGTGGGGTCCTGGGCTCGGGCGGCGGCACGCGGGTGGTTGTCCCGGATCATCGCGCCGCACGACCCGGACGGAGTGACCACCGCGTCGTAGCCGGCGAAGGTGTCCGCGAACCGGCGGACCATCGGCTCGATCCGCGGGCCGTAGCCGGTGTTCCAGTGCATCTGTCCGCAGCAGGTCTGGGCGAGCGGGAAGTCGACCTCGCAGCCCAGTCGCTCCAGGAGGCGGACGACGGCCTGCCCCGTGCGGGGGTAGAGCGTGTCGTTCACGCAGGTGATGAACAGCCCGACGCGCATGCGGCGGCCTCCTCGTGGTGGGTGGGCGCGGATCGGGAGTCCGGGCCCGGCCTTGTGGCCCCGGTCTGGACTCGGAGTCGGAGTCGGAGTCGGGGTCGGAGTCGGGGTCGGAGTCGGGAAACGTGTGGTCGGACCACAGTGTGGTGTGCACACGGTAAGGGCATGTCATGCTGTGCCACAAGACGCGGGCCCCCGGCCCGCACCCGGAATCGCTCCCGAGGAGCCCCTGTGAACGACGGCCCGGACTGGCGCCCGGTCAAGCGCGTGCGCGCGTTCGAGGAGGTCGTCGCGCAGATCGAGGAGCAGATCTCCACCGGCCGGCTGCGCGCGGGCGACAAGCTCCCGGGCGAGCGGGCACTGGCCGCCGCGCTCGGGGTCAGCCGCCCGTCGGTCCGCGAGGCGATGCGCGTCCTGGAGGCCATGGGCGTCCTGGTCGCCAACACCGGCAGCGGCCCCGAGGCGGGCGCGATCCTGGCCGGATCGGCGGGCCCGGCGCTGACCGGCGTGCTGGGACTGCACCTGGGCCTGGCCAACTTCGCGGTGGACGACGTCGTGGAGACCCGACTGTTGATCGAATCCTGGGCGGTCGAGGCCGCCGCACGGCACGCGAGCGAGGCCGACCTCGACCGGCTGCGCGCGATCGTGGCCGGGATGGACGCGCCGGATGTGTCGGCGGAGCGGTTCAACGAGCAGGACACCGAATTCCACACCGCGATCGCGGAGTTGTCCGGCAATGCGCTGGTCGCCACGTTCATGCGCGCACTGCGCGACACGGTACGTCGGCACCAACAGCGCGCGGTGGCCGAACTGGGCCCGGACACCGGCGCGTTGCGTGCGGATCACCGGGCGATCCTGGCCGCGATCGAGGCCCACGACCCGCACGCGGCCGCCGCGGCGCTGGCCGCCCACCTGCGCCGCGCGTATCCACGGGTGGCACGGATTCGTGCGGACCGACCGGCGGATGGGGATTCGGACTGACGGGGCGTCATGTGCCTTGTGGGGTAAGGCGATCCGTTTTATGAGTGGGTGGGGCGGGCGGGAATCGCCCGTCCTGTGGTTCGGTTCCGGGGAAAGCTTGGAACGGTCTGGTAACCCACCGCGTTCGCCCGGCATACTGCGCGGCAACGTACAGCGCAGGAGGTCGCGAGGATGCTCGGGCACGACCGGATCGACGCGGAGACGTACCACCGGGACATCGTCCCGGGATTGCTCATCGGGGAGCCCGGCAAACGGGCCGAGGCGGGATTGCGCGGGCTCGATCCGCTCGGCATGCGGATCGGCGAAGGTGCGTGGACGTATCGCGCGCACGGCGCACGGCTGCGGATCGTGGAGGGGATCGACCCGGACGCCACGTGTGTGGTGCGGTTGTCCCCCGACGCGTGGACCGACCTGGTCACCCTGCTGCGCACCGCGGCGGCGCTCGCCATCGCGGGCGACGTGCACACCGAACGCGGGAGTGTGCACGAGTTGTTCCGCTGGGAGCCGGTGCTGCGCGCGCTCTATCAGGGCATCGAGATCTATCTTCCGCACGGCAGGGAGGTGTTCGATCGGCACGGTCGACCCGTGGACCCCGCCGCCGAACTGACGCTCGATCACTCGGATCGCGAACTCGCCGACCACTTCGAGGCGACCGGGGTGATGCGGGTGCGCGGGGTGTTCTCTCCCGCCGAGATCGCCGTGTTCGAGGCCGAGGTGGATCGGCTCGCCGCCGAGGCCCGACCGGACGACGACCGGTCCTGGTGGGCGGAGCGCGAGAACGGCGAACAGGTGTTGTGCCGGATCGTCTACGCGAGCGAGCGCTCGGCGCCGATCGGCGCGCTGGCCCACGATCCGCGTCTGGTCCGACTGGCCACGCTGGTGCACGAGGACCTCGCGGCGTCCACCGACCGGATGGAGGGGATCTCGGTCCTGCTCAAGCCGCCCGGTCGGCTCAAGGGCCTGGCCAACATCCCGTGGCACACCGACTGCGGGCTCGGCGGCCATCACATCATGTGCCCGTCGGTGGCCATCGGCATCCAACTGACCGGCTCCTCCGCCGAGAACGGCTACCTGGAGGCGATCCCGGGCTCCCAGGGCCGCACCTGTCCGCAGCCGAGCGCCGCCGAACTCGCCGAGTTGCCGCACCTGGCTGTGCCCACCGATCCGGGCGACGTGACGGTGCACATGACCGACGTGCTGCACGCCTCCCCCGCACCGAGGGGGGTGGGCGGGCGACGCACGATGTACGTCACCTTCCATCCGCCGACCCTGTTCGAGCACGTCGGTCCGGGCGAGGCGGTCAACGACCTGATCCGCAGTCGCAGTGCGGGCGAATTGGAGGCCGGGCTGGGGCGTTGAGCCGGCGGTCGGTCGCGCCGCGGCCGGATCCGCGGCCGGGCTCGGCTCAGCGGTGCGGTGCGGCCGGGACGGCCGCGGATTCCACACTGAGGATGCGGTCCAAATGGGTGATCCGCAGCACCCGCGCGGGCTGCGGGCCGACGCCGCACACCACGACGTCGCCGTCGCGGTCGCGCAAACGGCGGTAGCCGTACACCAGGCTGCCCAGGCCGGACGAGTCGATGAAGGGCACGCCCGACAGGTCGATCCGCAGACTGCGCGCGCCCTCGTCCACGAGCCGGTCCACCGCCCGCCGGAACACCGGCGCGGCCGTCATGTCCATGTCGCCCTGCACGGACACCGTGCCGCCGAGGTCGGCTTCCATCGTGGTGTGCACGATGCACGGCCTGGCCGAGAACGATGTGTGATCGACGTCGTCCGGTGGGAGATCGTCAAGGCTCATGTGGAGCACTCCACCTGATCATGTGTCGGTTCGGTCGCGTACCGCGCGACCGCTCGGTACGGTTCGCACGTCTCGGGAGGAATCTCCGCATCCCTCCCGGAAACGACAGGACCGCATCGGCACCCTACTCGTCGCATCGGCCCCTCGTGGACCGTCTTCCCCTATAGGTGTGATTCCGGCGGAACCCACACCCGCGCGACGTTTCCGGTCGTACGGTGAAGGTTGCGCGAGCGCCGGCGCGAGCCGGCTCGAAACGCACGGACGCAAGGGATTCCCCAGCCATGACCGGACAACGCCCCTCCGGGGACGAGCGCGGCGGCGACACTCGGGAGCCGGCCGCCGAGCGGCGGACCAACGGCTTCAAGCCGCCACGCGTCCCGGACGAGCCCGCGCCGCCCACGTGGTCGCTCGGCGACGTGCTCGACCGGAGCGACACCGGCGTGGTCGTCTTCACGCCCGAGGGCACCGTGTGCTACCTCAACGCCGCGGCCGGGCGACTGTTGCCGGATTGCGCCGTGGGCAGCGCCCTTTCGATGTTGCCCGCGACCGGAACCACGTGGCAGGGCGAGATCTTCGACCGGCGCGTGCGCGGTCGGCGGGCGGTGTTGGCCGACGGTCACTACGCCTGGTACGTACTGGACACCACCGCCGAACGGCGGCGCGAGGACGCACTGTTGGCCGAGCGCAGGCGCAAGGTCTTCCTCGCCGAGGCGGGCCGCATGTTGTCCGCGACCACCCATCCGCGCCGGCTCACCGATCTGGTGACCACGCTGCCGGCGCGCGAACTGGCCGACTGGGTCGCGCTGTCCGTGCCGAGCATGGAGGACGGCCGGCTGCGCACCACCTACGCACCCGCCACCGGCAGCCCGATCGCCCGGGTGACCACGGGTCTGGGCGCCGCGTGGACCGCCCCGGCGGGGGTCGGCCGGGTGCTCCGCACCCGGCGGCAGGAACTGCACCCGCTGATGGACCAGGCGTTGCTCGCCCGACTGGTACCGGACGAGGCGGTCGCCGATCTGGTCGCGGTGGACGCCCGCTGCGCGCTGGTGGTCCCGGTGCACACCGACGACGACGCGCCCTCCGTACTGACGTTCGTGCGCTCGGCGACCTCGGACCCGTTCACCGAGGAGGAGATCACCCTCGCCGTCGACTACGCCGAGCGGGTGGGTGTCGCGCTGCGCACGTCGCGGTTGTACGTCGAACAGGACCGGCGCACCATGCTGTTGGCCCAGGCGCTCGTGCCCGGCCCACTGCCGGAGGTACCCGGTGCCCGGATCGCCGCCCGCTATCGGCCGGTCGCGCTGACCGACGGCCTGGGCGGCGACTTCTACGCCGTGCACCCGACCCCGGTCGACGGCACCTGGGCGTTCTCGATCGGCGACGTGTGCGGACGCGGCACGCCGGTGGGCATGTTCAGCTCGCGGTCGCTGCTGATCCTGCGCACCGCGGCGAGCGCCGGCTGCGCGCCCGCGCACCGCATGGCGCTCCTGGACGCCGAGTTGACCCTCGGCGACCCCTCCCTCGTGCTCACCGCGATCACCGGCGACTGCTCGGTGCACCCGGACGGCTCGGCGCTGATCCGACTGACCTGCGCCGGGCATCCGCCGCCGCTGTGGATGGATCCGGCGGGTCGGGTGCAGGCGATGGCGTTCACCGATCCGCTCGTGGCAGGCATCCCGGGCACCGTGTTCGGCGAGCGGGAATTACCGCTGGCACCGGGCTCGACGCTGCTCCTGTACAGCGACGGGGTCACCGAGGCGCGCGACGCGGACGGCGAGGCGTACGGCGTGCGGGCGCTGCGGCACGACTTGGCGTCCTGCGCGGGCATGCCGGTGGACGCGCTCGTGGAACGCCTGGAACAGCGGCTGATGGTGCACCTGGGCGACGCCCCGGTCGTGGACGACGTGGTCCTGCTGGCCGTTCACATCCCCTACCGGGACGACGACGAGGCGCTGCCGAATCTGGCGGAGCTCGGCCGCCCGGTTCCCGACGAGCATCCGGACGGCGCATGACGCACGTGGTCTCCGACGAACTCGACCTCTTCCTCGCGCACATCGGACGGGCGGACGAGGTCGAGGCACTGACCCTGGTCCGCGACCTGCTCGGCAGGGGGGTGCCCGGCGAACGGGTGTTGACCGACCTGGTGATCCCGGCGCTGCGCACGGTGGGCGAGCGGTGGGCGACCGGCGAATGGACCGTGGCGCGCGAACACGGCGCCTCGCACATCACCGGTCGGGTGGTGCACCTGATCGCGGACGCGACGCCGCGGCCACGCTGCGCGGCCCGGGTCGTGGTGTGTTGCGCGCAGGGCGACTGGCACGGGCTGGCGTCCACGATCCTGGCCGCGCTGTTGCGGGCGCGCGGCATCGAGGCGATGGTCCTGCCGCCGGGCACCGGCGCGGGCGAACTGGCCCGCGTACTGCCCGATGCGGGAGCGGATTCGGTCGCGATCGGCTGCACGGTCTCCACCGCGCTGCCGGGCGCGCGGGCGATGGTCGAGGTGGCCCGGCGGGTCGGCGTACCGGTCCTGGTCGGCGGCCCGGGCTTCGGTCCGGACGGCCGCTGGGCGGGCCTGGTCGGCGCGAACGGCTGGGCGCGGGACGCCCGGCAGGCCGCCGACGTGCTGGCGAGCCCGGACTGGCCCACGATCACCACGCCGGCCCCGCGGCTGCGCCACCTCCCGGACGCCGCCCACGACGGTGTCGGCCTGCTGCGCACCCCGCTGGTCGCCGCGGGCATGGCCGCCCTGGTCCCGATCGAGGGCGAACGCTCGGACAGCACGATGCGGGACGGCCTGGTGACCGCCGTCGACGCGCTCGCGGTCTCGCTCTTCCTCGACGACCATGTGCTCTTCGTCGACTTCACCCGCTGGTTCGCCGACGTCCTGGAGCACCGCCAGGTCAAGCGGGAGGCTCTCGCCGCGGCCTACCGCGCCTTCGCCACGCAACTGGCCCACATGCCGCGAGCGGGCAGCACCCTGACGGCGGCGGGGGCGGTGTTGTAGGAGCGAGGGCGGGGCTCGGCCGGCGGCACGGCCCCGGCGGGTCAGCCCGCGGCGCTCAGGTCCTCGTCCGTGGGGGTGTCCTCGCACAGGGCCTCGTCCAGGTCCGGGTGGACGTCGAAGAGGCGGCGCAGGCCGAGGGCGGTGAAGACACGGTTGACGTGGTGGTCGTTGTTGCTGGGCATGACCAGTCGCAGGGTGCCGCCGGTGGAGCGGAGCAGGCGACGCGCGGCGACCAGGGTGCCGATGCCGGTGGAGTCGAGGAATTCCACCCCGGTGAGTTCGAGGACGATCCGGTGGTCGCCGTCGGCGACCGCGCGTCTGACGTGCTCGCGCAGTTCGGGGACGACCGCGTAGTCGACCTCCCCGAGCACGTGCAGCACGGTCCAGCCCTGGAGATCGTCCTTGATCACCTGAAGAGTCACGCGCCGGCAGTCCCCTCGCCCATGGTGTCCTGAGCCGCGCGACGCAGGATGCCCGCAACGATCGGCGACCCGCCCCCATCGGATGCGCCGACGGATCCGGGGAGGCCCTGGACACGTGGCTCGGGAGCCGGGTGGTCGGCCCGGCCTGTGACCTACCGTAGTGGGCCCCGGGAGCCGGGGCAGTGACGATCCGGTCACGTACGGGTCTCGGTTGCAGCGTACACGGATCGTCGGACGCCGCTCCGGAGCGGCATCCTCCACTTTGCCGACCCACTCGATGACACAACGTCACATCGGACGACGCGCCGAAAAAGTGGGCGATCGGATCGGGAAAGCGCTGCTCAGCGCGTCGTCCACGGCACGTCCGCGACCACCGTGCACGAACCCGGCGCGATCTCGGTGAATCCCGCGTCGCGCACGACCGGCCGACCGCTCGTCGTCAATGCCGGCCACGCGGCCGGTTCGGCGACCCGGACCGCGAGATCGAAGTCACGCTCCGCCCATTCCTTGCGCCCGGCCGGACCCATGCCCAGCCACGCGAGGTGACTGCCGTGCCCCACCTGCGCCATGGCCTTGCCGGCGGTCATCTCCAGCGTCGGGTTCAGCCACAACACGGGCTGCCCGGGCGCGGCGGCGGGCGGCGCGGCCGGTTCGTCCAGGTCGGTGCCCGAGACCTGCAGTTTGGCCAGGTCCTTGGGCCATCCGTCGAGCGGGATCGGCGGGTACACCCGAACCTCCGCCGTACGGTGGGCCACCGTGATGCCCTGCAGCGTGTTCGCCCGCCGCCACTCGCCGCCGCGGGCGCGCCGGACCACCTTGCGGATGCGGTGGCCCTGCCAGGCCTCGACCACGTCGTGCCATTCGCCGTCGGGGTCGGTGGAGCGCGGGTCGGCCAACAGGACCAGGACCGCGCGTGCGGCGGCCTCCAGGGCGTCGGTTCGGGCCGGCGGGTCGTCCTTCTCGATGTGCGCCACGAGGGGCAGGACGTATTCGATGGTGCTCACGGGTCGATCATGCCTTGCTCGTGGCCGCGTGGCCCCGTGGGGAGTCCTGGGCTTCCTGGCCCGGTTGCCGTTGCGGTTCGGTGGGGATTGTTTTGCCCGCCCGCCCACCCGTTGCCTTGGGGGCGGAGGGCTGGGGATTCAGGGCCTCGGGGTTGGCTGTCGGCGCCCCGAGGCCCTTGGCGGCTTCTAGGCTTCCATGGCTCTTGTGGTCAGGAAGCGGGCGATGGTGCCGATGGCTTCCTGGGATTCGGGCATGGTCGGGTCGATCGCGGGCCAGGCGTGCGGGACGTCGGGGACCAGATGGGCCTGGACCGCGACGCCCGCCGTGGCGGCCCGGGCGGCGAACGCGGTGCTGTCGCCGAGCAGGGCCTCGTGGCAGGAGGCCAGGAGCAGGACCGGCGGCAGGCCGGACAGGTCGGCGAACAGCGGGGACGCCAACGGATCACCCGGATCGTGCAGTTGCAGGTAGATCTCGGCGGCCTCGCGCAGCGACTTCTTCGAGATCAGTTGGTCGGTGGCCGCGTTCGAATCGTACGTGGGCTTGGTCACGGTCAGGTCCAGCCACGGCGACAGCAGCACCATGCCGGACGGCAACGGCACCCGGGCGCCCCGGGCCGCGATGGTCAACGCCGCCGCCAGCCCGCCGCCCGCCGAGTCGCCGCCCACGAACGGAGCCGGATGCGTGTCCCCGCTCGTGTCCACGATCGTGTCGTACACGTTCGCCACGTCGTGCAGCGCGGCCGGATACGGCGCCTCCGGCGCGAGGCGGTATTCGACCAGTACCACCCGGGCCCGCGCGGCCAGCGCGAGCCGCGAACCGATGCCCAACCAGCCAGTTGCATCGCCCATCCGGTAGCCGCCGCCATGGAAGTAGAGCAGCGTCAGCGCCGGGTCCGGCACCTCCAAAAACGTGCACGGCACGCCGCCCACCAACTCCTGACGCACCGTCACGCCGGCTTCCGGCTCCTGGCGATACGCCGCGGTGCCTCGCCGCCGCGCGTCCAGTTCGTCCGACGCGGGCCGCCCTTCGCGTACCGGCGGCAGATTCCAACCATCCAGGCCCATCCGTGCCCCTCCCCAACCGAAACCCGAGTGTCCACACACCCGATGCCCACCCGACGGCTGCCCCGATACCGGATCCCACACGCCCGGCAACGGACCGACTGTCCGGGTCCTCACCCGACGGTGCCGTGCGGCCGACAGCCTCGGGGAAACCCGAGTACGGATCAAGTGATTGGCCGGGTTGTGACATGGGGCCGGCGCAATTGGCCGCCGGGTGCACCGTTCGGTTCGTACCATGTGGCGCGCGGGGTCCTTCGAACCGCTCCCGGACCGGCGCCGGGGAATCGGTTGTCGCGAAGACGACAGCAGGAGGGGGGTCCGTCACATGGTGGTCCGGGTGCGTGTTCTCGGCCATGTCTGCGTAGACGGCCCCGCGGGGCGCGCCGCGGAGGATCTCCTGGGCGGCCCGCAGGCCCAACTCGTGTTCGCCGCGCTGGCGCTGGGGCGCCGGCATCCGGTGCCGCGCGAGGAACTGGCCGCCCTGCTGTGGCCCGAGCAGGCGCCCAAGTCCTGGGAGGGTGCGCTGCGCGGCGTGCTCAGCCGGGTGCGCGGCTTCCTGGGCCACGCCGGGTACGACGCCTCGTCGGTGCTGCGCCACCGGGCCGGCTGCTACGTGTTGTCCCTGCCCGAGGGCACCGAGGTCGACGTGGAGGCGGCCGAGAGCGCGCTGATCGAGGCCGAGGCACTCGCGGTGCACGGCGCCTTCGCCCAGGCCCGTTCCCGGGCCCACGACGCGCACGAGATCCTCGCCCTGCCGTTTCTGCCCGGCCAGGACGGCGACTGGGTCAACGAGCGGCGCACCCGCTGGCGCTCGGCCCGGCTGCGCGCGCTCGCCGTGTCGGTGACCACCGAATTGCACCTGGGCCGGGCCGACGCGGCGGTGACCCGCGCGGGCCAACTCGTCGATCTGGATCCGTTCCGGGAGAGCAGCCACCGCCTGCTGATGACCGCACACGCGGCCGGCGGCGACCGGGCGGCGGCGCTGCGTGCGTACGAGCGATGTCGGCGCCTGTTGGCCACCGAGTTGGGTGTGGGACCGTCCCCCGAGACCGAGTCGGCCTTCCTGCGCCTGCTCGGCGACGCCGCGCCGCAACCGCTGCCGGTGCCCGCACCCGCCGCGCGGTTCGCCTCGCCCACGCCCGGCGGGGACGCCCCGCCCGCCCCGGCGCCCACCCGCTCGGCGCACGACGTGTTCCCGCACGGTGCCCCGGGGCCGATCGTCGGCCGCTCCGCCGAACTGCGCCTGCTGGAGGAATCCACCGGGGCCGACGTCGGTTCGCGCGTGGTGCTGGTCAGCGGCGACGCCGGCATCGGCAAGTCCTTCCTGCTGAGTGAATTCGCCACCCGCGCCGGCCGCGACGCACTGGTGCTGACCGGCCGCAGCGACGAGGGCGTGGCGGCGCCGTTCCAACCCTTCGTGACGATGCTGCGCGCGCACCTCGCCGACGTCGCGGCCGACGAGTTGCGCGAGCGCGTCGGCGACCTGGGCGGGGAGTTGCACCGGCTGCTGCCCGAACTGCCCCTGGCGCCGGCCGGCCTGACCCAGCCTCAGGGGCCGCCCGACTCGAACACCGAGCGCTACCGGCTGTTCGAGGCGGTGGCCGGGGTGTTCCGGCACGCGGCCGGCCGGGGCGACCTGGTCCTGCTGCTCGACGACGTGCACTGGTCCTCGACCTCGACCATGCTGATGCTGCGCCATGTGGCCCGGGCCCTGGTCGGCACCCGCGCGGTGCTGGTGATCGCCTACCGCGACACCGGGCTCGGCCCGGTCCACCCGATGACCAGGCTGATCGCCGACCTCTACCGCGACCTGCATCCGCTGCACGTGCCGCTCGGCGGCCTGGACGTGGCAGCCCTGGTCGAACTCGCGCACGTACTGGCCGGCCCGCTGCCGCCGCGCGCGGAGGGCGTCCGGGCGCACGTCCTGCGCGAACTCAGCGACGGCAACCCGTTGCTGGCGACCGAACTGCTGCGCCAGTGGGCGGACGTCAGCGACTGGTCGGCACTGGGCAAGAGCGTGCCTGCGGACGTCCCGCGCCGGGTGCGCAACGTGCTCCGCCAGCGGCTGCTGGGCCTGCCGCAGTCCACCCTGGAGGCGCTCACGGTGGCCGCCGTGGTCGGCCCGGCGTTCGACATCGACCTGGTCGCCGCGGTGCATCCGGGCGGCTTCGACACCGTCGTGGACGCCCTCGACGACGCCGAACGCGCACACGTGGTGCGGGCCGAGGAGACCGACCGCCCGGGCCGCTTCACCTTCGTCCACGCCCTGGTCCGCTCCACGCTCTACCAGGAGTTGCCCACCGCCCGCCGGCTGCAACTGCACCGCAAGGTCGGCCTGGCCCTGGAGGCGCGCGGCGACCGGGACGCGCACCTGCCCGAACTGGCCCACCACTTCCGGCTGGCCTGCCGGTTCGGCGAGGCCCGCCGCGCCCTGGACTACGCCTGGCGGGCGGGCGACGAGGCGCGCGACGGCGGCGCGTTCGAGGTGGCCGCCGAACACTACCGGCAGGCCCTGGAGGTGCTGCCGATGGTGAGCGATCCGGCCCCGGAGACCCGCTGCGACCTGCTGCTCTCGCGCGGCGCCGCGCTGGACCGGTGCGGCGATCGGCGCTGCCGGGAGGTGCTGCGCCGGGCCGCCGAGGAGGCCCGGGCGTTGTCCGACCCGCGCCGGTTGGGCCGGGTCGCGCTCGCCATGGTGCGCCTGGGGCAGGTCTACCAGGTGGGCGTGGACCTGGAGTTGGTCGCGTTGCTGCGCGAGGCGCTGGCGGCGCTGCCGATCGCGTCCGGCCTGCCCGCGGACGTCGCCCTGCGTTCGCTGCTGCTGGCCGCGCTCGCGGTGGCGCTCACCTTCGGGCACGACCGCGAGGCACGGCTGACCATGCTCTACGAAGCGCTGGACACGGCCCGCGAATCGGGCTCGCACGATGCGCTGGCACAGGGCCTGGAGGCGCACCACCTGGCCGCGTCCGGCCCGGATCTGGTCGACGAACGGCTGCGGATGAGCAGCGAGTTGACCGTGCTCTCCGGGCTGACCGGTGATCAGGAATCGTTGTTCCGCAGCCACTTGAACCAGGCCTACGACCTGGTCGTGCGCGGCGCGATCCCGGCCGCCGAGCGCGAGTACGCCCAGGCGCAGCGGGTGGCCCGGCGGCTGCGGCATCCGTGGTTCACCTGGGAGGTGTTGATCTACCGCTGCGGCCTGGAACTGCTGCGCGGGCGAACCGCACGGGCGGCCGACGTCCTGGCCGACGCGCTGCGGTTGGCCCGCCGATCGGGGCTGCCGCGCGAGGCGGTGCGCTCGTTCAACCTCGCGCAGATCCTGGCGGTGCGCTGGGAGCAGGGCCGGTTGGGCATGATGGCGCGCCGGGCCGCGGTGGCCGCGGACTGGTCGCGGGACGTGTCCTGGTGGCGGATCCAGGCGTGCTGGGCGGCGTCCGCGTCGACGGATCCCAAGGCGGCGCGCGAGGAGTTCCACACGTTGTGCGTGCCGGGCTTCGCGGGCATCCCGATGGACCTGCTGTGGACCGGTTCGCTGATGCGGCTGGGCGAGGTCGCGATCGAACTGGGCGATGTGGAACGCGGTCTGCTCGTGAGCGAGGCGCTGACCCCGTACGCTGAGCACCTGGACTGGACCGGCTCCTCGCTCGGCCCGGTGCGCCGGGTGCTCGGCGGGTTGGCCGCGCTCGTCGGCGACGGGGCCGCGGCGCGCACGCAGTTCGAGGCCGCGTACGCCCGGTGCGTCGAGTTGGGGTTGCCCGGACACGCCGAGCGCACGCTCGGGGACGCTGTGCGTCTGCTCGGCGAACCGCTGGACACCGGCGTCTCCTCGCTCCGCTGACTGGCTGTCACCTTGCGCTTTCGCGCTGCTCTGACGCTGTTCTGACGCTGTTTGCCTACCGTTGGTGACGACCCGGTCGGTGTATCGGGTGCGGAACGGGGAGGACGGGGCACATGGGGATTGCGGGCGCCGGATCGGCGGTGGCACACGACGCCGAACGTGGCACGTTCAGTGTGTTGGGTTGGCCGGTGGTGTGCTTCGAATCGTTCCATCGGGTGGAGTTGCCGCGCCGCCTGGAGGGCGGACTGGGCGAACGGGTCGCCTGGGACGTGGCCGGCAAGGCCCCGATCGCGCTGTGCATGCCCAACGGACAGGCGTACAGCTATGTCGAGGACCGCGGCGAGGTGCGGATCGTGCCCGGGGTGAGCGCGGACGCCGAACTGGTGGTCGAGCTCGAATCCGGCGCGTGGCAGGACTACCTCTACGAACTGCGCACCAGCCGGGGGCTGGTCGAGTCGCACGCGGTGCGGTTCGTGCGCGGCGGGTTCGACGACTGGGACGTGTGGGAGCCGGCGATCCGCTGCATGTACTCCGGCACGCCGATCTACCACCCCGAGGCACTGGACCTGCGCGACCTCGCGGATCGGCCGATCGACCTGCACCGGGACTTCACCACCCACGACGACCCCGACGAGATGGCGCATTTCCTGCGGGCCACCGGCTACCTGGTGGTGCGTCAGGTCTTCGACGCGGACCGGGTCGAGGAGTTGGCGGGAGAGGTGGACCGGATCCGGGGTCTGTGCCGCGAGGGCGACCGGGGATCGTTGTGGGCGGACGGGCCCGGCGGGCTGCGCGCACCCTACCGGTTGACCTATCTGGGCATGCGCTCGCCGCGGATCGCCGCGCTGGCCGACGACCCGACCGTACGCATGTTGTGCGGCCTGGCCGGGCAGGACGTGGTCGCGGTGACCGACCGCGACTCCGGACAGATCGCCGTGCTCAAGGAGTTCGGCACCACGCCCGAACCGCTGTCCGTTCCGGACCTGCCCTGGCACAAGGACTGTGCGCTCGGCGGTTGTCCGATCACGTGTCCGCGCGTGCACGTGGGCATCCGGCTGGACGCGGTGAGCCAGGACAGTTCCCAGCTCTACGCGCTGGCCGGCTCGTGGGGCACGGTCGCGCACGAGCGGTACACGCCGGCCCAGTGGGCGGAGTTGCCGGTGGTCGGGATCACCACCGAACCCGGCGATGTGACCGTACACATGGGCTGCGGCCTGCATGCGGGACCCGCGGCGACCGGCCCGGCCCGCCGCCGCACGCTGTACGTGCAGTTCGACAATCCGCGCATCTTCGACGTGACGAACCCGTACGAGACGTACGAGCAGGTGATCCCGGGCTACGGGAACGGCGATCTGCTGACCATGTCGCGGATGTGAGCGGGGCGCGGAGCGGCGGGTAATCGGGCCCGGGTGCGGCGCGGGGCGGTGCGCGGCTCCGGGTCGGTAACGTATCCGGCCTCACGGGGAGGCGTGGATGCGGCGAATCTTGGTGGTCGTGTTATCGGTCCTTGCCGGGCTGCTCGTCGGCGGTGTCGCGGTGGCCGCCGACGGGTCCGGCGGTGTGGCCCCGATGCGTGACTCGGTCAGGGCGGATGCCGGCGCGCAGCCGGTGGTGACCGTCCCGGCCGTGGCGCGGGCCGATGCGCCGGTGAACGTCTACGGCGCCGGCGCACGCGAGTGCACCAGGCGTGGTTGGCGGGTCCAGGTGGGCGTTGCCGTCGGGGACGACCCGAACTTCTGGTCGGTGATCGCGGAGACGTCCGGCGACCGGTGGGCGGCCGGGTTCTGGCAGGACGCGCGGGCGGGCTTCCCGAACGGCACGCATCGGGTGAACGCGGTGTGTCAGAGCACGGACGGCACCGAGCGCGGCGTCGAGATCGGCTCGGGCACCATCGAGGTGTCCACCGAACGTGCGGCCGCCGACGCGGGGTTGGCCATGCCGCCGGTGGTGCGGCAGGGCGATCCGGGCACGATGTTCCTGGTCACGCTCTCCCGTACGTGTGCCGATCCGGTGCTGCGGGTCGGGTCGCACCCGGTCGAGGTGCGTTCGGTGGCCACCCCGCCGCGACCGCTGCGGCCGAGCACGGCCAAGTCCCGGATCGAATACACGCTGCCCGCGGGTCTCGACGTCGGCTCGTACGAACTCGCGGTGTCCTGCGGCGGCACCCCGCTCGCGACCCGGCCGCTGTCGGTGTTCCCGCCCAAGGGCACCCCGGAGCCGGCCGAATCCTCCGACCTGGGCGACCGATCCGCGGTCACCGACGCGGTCCCGCTGCCCTCGGACATCCCCACCGACCCGGGCGCGATCGGGCGCACCGGCCTGCTCGGCGTGCTCCTGGTGCTGCTCGTCGGCCTGCCGACCGAACTGGTCAACAAGACCTGGGAGCACCACCGCGACCGGATCGCCGCGTGGTGGCGCCGGCGCACGAACCGCCCGGCGGGCGCCGGGCCGGGTCCGCTGTCCTGGCCGGCGGGTTCGAGCCCGTGGCATGTCAGCGGGTACGTGCTGATCACCGCCGTGTTGTCGACCGGCGTGGATCCGGGCGCCGGGTGGTCGGTGCGCAGCGGGCTGCTGGCGGTCGCGTTCCTGATCGCCATCCCGGTGATCCTGGTCGCCTACCAGTGGCCGACGGAACGGCTCACCCGTCGGGTCACCCGGGTGCCGGCCACGTTCCGCACCGTCCCGGCCGCACTGGGCCTGGCGGTCGTGTGCACGGCGATCTCGCGCCTGGCCGGCTTCGTCCCCGGCCTGGTCTTCGGCTTGGTCGCGGGCTTCGTCGCGCTGCGCGAACGGCGGGTGGGCCGCAACCAGGACGGCCAGGCCGTGTTGGCGGGCACACTGAGCTGCCTGGTGGTCAGCCTGCTCGCCTGGGGCGGCCTGGAACTCGTGCACGACCGGGCGAGCGCGGCCGACGCCGGGACGGGATGGGTGCTGCTGGACGCGATCGCGGCCACGGTGTTCGTCCTGGGCGTGGAAACCCTGGTGTTCGGCCTGATCCCGCTGCGCGGAACGGACGGCGGACGACTGCGCGCCTGGAACCCGGTCGTGTGGATGGCGGTCTACACGATCGTGGTGTTGTGCTTCGTGCACGTCCTGGTGCTCAACCCCGGCGGCGACGCCTCCGGCCCGGGCGGCCTGATCGCAACCCTGGTGGTGTTCGGCCTGGCCTCCCTCGGCGGCTTCGCCTTCTGGGCCTGGTTCAGCTACGGCCCGACGCCGGCCCCGGTGTCCCCACCGCCGCCGCTACCACCGATCCCGGCCCCACCGGGACCCGCACACCTCCCGATCCCGGCACCGCCGAACACACCGCCGATCCCGGCACCACCGTCGTACCCGCCGGGGCCGCCGACGGGTTCTGGATTCGCGGGCGACAGGTAGGGGCGGCTCGGTCGGGTTCGATCCGGCGTGGGCGCACGAGCCGAGCCCCCGGCCCTACGACACCGCGCCCGCCTGGTGCGACTGTCCTGGCCGAACCCATCCCGACGTGGCGGCCCGGAGGGACCTCAGCGGGGGTTGCGTTTGGTGATCTTGCCCTGGGCGTCGGCTTCGAGGGATGCCTTGCCGGCGGCGTCCGTGACGGTGACCCGGATGGTGAGCGTGCCGGTCGCGGCGTTGGGGTCGAAGGTGATCCGCCACGAGGTGGGGTCGGTGATGCCCAGTTCGGTCTGTGCCTCGCGGACCAGGGCGGGGAGGCGTTCGTAGGGCAGGGCGTTCAGGTCGATCACCGCACCGGGTTGCGGCGGGGTGCCCCGGATGCCGCGGACCGCCATCACGTGTGCGTCGATGCTGAATTCGCCGGCGATGCCCGTGTGCATCCCGGTGATCAGCGAACCGGCGGCGCGTCGCATCTCGCCGTTGTCGAGCATCGATTGCGAGGTCGCCGTCCCGGTGACCGTCGAGGTCGTGGACGAGGACGAGGACGAGTGGCTGCTGGTGGTCGTCGTCGAGGACGAGGAGGACGTCGTGGTGGGGCGGTCGTCCTTGTCGAACAGGTCCGCGCGGAAGAACAGGACCACGGCCGCGGCGCCGAGCAGCAGGCCCGCGGTGGCGAGCAGGCAGAACGCGCCTTCCGCCTCCTTAGGGCCCGCCACGAGGGCGGACTCCGGGGCGGAATCCACCGATTCGGTCACCGCTCGACGGGCCCACTCGCCGGGCGGCGAGGTGAGGATCTTGACGTCCCACGGCTCGTCGCGGCGGTACTCGACCACGATCACGCCGCGCGGCCGGTAGTCGGGGATGTCCACCAGGTTGATGTCCTGGCTCGTCTCGACCCGGTACGCGGGCCGCTCGTCCGGCGCGACGGTCAGTACGAACTCGACCGGCACGTTGGCGGATTCGCCGCCGATGGCCCGGCGGCTCTCGATCACGGCCAGTGCGGGCAGGGCCGGGCTGCGCGGGTTGCGCGCGCGATGGATGCGTCCCGCGACGCTCACGACGACGACGTCGAGTACGAAGAGCCCGACGCCGATCGCGACCACGAGCGGGCGTTCGAGAATGCCCCCGACCACGAAGGCGGCCACCGCGACGCCGATCACGCCCCCGCCGAGAAGTCCACCCGCGGCGGCCTTGAACCGCGTGCCGGCGGAACTCCTACGGGTTTCGATGATCGCCATGGCGGCGATTGTGCCGGGCGCGGATGGACGGCGAAAGGCGCCCGGGCGAAATGCGGATTCCGGCTCCCGGGACGTGGGGAGATCCCCCGAATCATCGCCGCACACCACCCGCCGACAGGCGATCCCCCCACCCCGACGCCACGGCCCCGCCGACGCCACCCCACCCGCGCAGAGGGTCGGGCCGACCCGCTCCGACCCGCCTCAGTGGCGGATCGCGTGGCCGATTTCGGCCTTGGTCGCGTCGGTCAGCTTTCGGTTGCTCTTCGCGGTGCCCTTGGCCTGCTTGCCGGTCTCGACGTTGTCGATGTTCAGCACGATCGCGTCCAGCAGCTTGCCGCCGGCGTCGCGGAACTCGACCGCGATGGTGTAGTCGGCGGTCTTGGTGGTCTTGTTCTCGACGGTGACCTCGGCGGTGGTGCGATCGCCCTCGGTGCGGATCGGGCCGACCGAGACGTCGGCTGTCGCGTCGAGGCCGCCCTTGATCTCGGCCAGTTTCGAAGCCGCCGCCGCGCTCGCCGAGGACAACGCGTCCTTCGCCTCCGATCCGGCCGACTCCAGCGCGGATGCGATCGAGGTGGGCGCCGAGTCGTCGGCACCGCTGCCGTCGTTGTCGTCGCCGCAGGCCGCCGAGGTCAGGGCCAGAGCGGCGGCGATCGACAGCGCGCCGACGGTACGGCCGTACTTGCTCGCCATGGTCGTTGCTCCTCGCCTGGGGCCACGGGGCAAAAGGGGTGCCCGCATACGAAAGGCACGAATGTCCACGCGCCGGCCGGTTAAACGCCCCGCTCGGCCGCCGGGCCGCCGATACGGCCGATGAGCTGGATGCTTACCTCTATGTCAGTACCTGACAAATTAGTAGGTACTTGTGGGAGGGAGAGTGTCGATCAAGCATGGTGCCGGTGGCGGACGCCGCCGCCTCCCCCACCCCACCGACGCTTGGAGAACCCCCGTGAGCGAGCAGCACCCGACCCCCGTGAGCGTCCTCGGCCTCGGTGCGATGGGCCGCGCGATCGCCGACGCGATCCACCGGGGCGGCCACCCCACCACCGTCTGGAACCGCACCGCCGGCCGCGCCGAATCCCTGGTCGCCAAGGGCCTCGCGCTCGCCCCCACCGCGACCGCCGCGATCGAGGCGTCGCCCGTGATCGTGGTGTGCCTGCTCGACGACGCGTCGGTACGCGCCACGCTGACCCCCCTGGCCGACTCGCTGGCCAGCCGCCTGGTGATCAACGTGACCACGATGACTCCGAAGCAGGCCCGGGAGGCCGCCGCCTGGGCCGCCGAGCACGGCATCGAGTACCTTGCCGGCGCGATCATGGCCATCCCGCAGATGATCGGTCTGCCGGTCGCCTCACTGCTCTACAGCGGCTCGACGGCGGCCTTCGACACACATCGTCCGCTGCTCGAACTGCTCGGCGGCGCACGCTTTTTCGGCAGCGACGCGGGGCGCGCCGCGCTGTACGACCTGGCGCTGCTCGGGTCGATGTACGCGATGTTCGCCGGCGTCGCGCACGGCGCCGCGATGGTGGCCTCAGAGGGGTTGCCGACGGCCGAGTTCGTGGCCATGGCCGGGCCCTGGATCAGCGCGATGACCACGGGCCTGCCCAGGCACGCGGAGTACT
Source organism: Embleya sp. L77 (assembly GCF_055557415.1). Lineage (NCBI taxonomy): Bacteria > Bacillati > Actinomycetota > Actinomycetes > Kitasatosporales > Streptomycetaceae > Embleya > Embleya sp. L77. Next base: position 5,511,028 of record NZ_CM145709.1, on the reverse strand, counting down.
TCGACAGCGGCGACTACGCCGCCGAGGTACAGAGCCTGGACTTCAACAAGGCGGCCCTCGACACCATCGCCGAGGCGAGCCGAGAGCAGGGTGTCGGCACCGACGTGATCGCCGCCATACAGGCCCTGATCGACCGTCAGGTGGCGGCCGGCCACGGCAAGGACAGCTTCGCCCGGATCTTCGAGAGCATCCGCCGCCCGGCCGACGCACCCTGACCCGAAGCCCGCACGGCTCCCGCCCCAATCCCCGACCCGCGCCCCCCGCCCCGACTCGACTCGACTCGACCCCACTCCGGCCCGATCCCCCGCACCCAACCACGCGGCGGAATCGGGCCTCACCACATCCGGGCCGAAGTCCAACGCACCACGCCCCTTGAATAGTTCACCAGGTTAAGTTACAACACGTAACGTAAATCCCGAGGAGCGCACCCGGCCCCGAGACTCGCCGTCGGATCGAAGCCGCCCACGTCGGCACCCGCGATCCGGCACAAGTAATAGGGAGAACAGCCCATGGCCGATCTGCTGGTACGCGGAGGAACCGTCGTGGACGGAACGGGGGCGGCCCCGATCCGAGCCGACGTGCGCGTCAAGGACGGCGTGATCGTCGAGGTCGGGCCCGACCTGGCCCCGAGCGGCGGCGACGAGCGGGTCGTCGAGGCCGCCGGCGCCTACGTCGCACCCGGCTTCATCGAGGCGCACACCCACGTTGACGGTGCCATGTGGTGGAACCCGGACCTGGACCCGCTGCCCGCCTACGGCACCACCACGGTCGTCTTCGGCAACTGCGGCATGTCGGTGGCGCCGCTCCAGGAGAGCGCACGCGGACCCGTGCTCGACCTGTTCTGCTTCCTGGAGGACCTCCCGCTGTCCGCCTTCCAGGACAAGGTGCCGTGGACGTGGGAGCGCTGGCCCGAGTACAGCAACGCGGTCAAGGGTCAGGCCGTCTCGGTCAACGTGGCCGGCTTTGTCGGGCACCTGACCCTGCGCACCACGGTGATGGGCGCCGAGGCGTCCTGGTCCCGCGCGGCGACACCCGAGGAGATCGCGGAGATGGCCGCACTGCTCGACGAATCGTTGACTCATGGAGCAATCGGTTTGTCGACCAATGTGTTCGACAAGGATCGCTACCTCAAGCCGGTGCCGACCCGGCTGGCCGAGGACGCCGAGTTCGAGGCGCTCGCCGACGTGCTCGCCCGGCACCCCGGCGCGACGCTCCAGATGATCACCAGGTTCAACGAGCCGGAGAGCATCGACGCCGATGTGGAGCGATTCGCCCGAATCTGCAAGCCGCGCGGGATCCGCGCCCAGTGGACCGCGATTCCGTCCACCGTGCGGGAGGACCACCTGCGCGAACAGACGATCGCACTGCATCGACGGCTGCGTGCCGACGGCGTGGACTTCTGGCCCAATGTCCCGCATAAGCCGCTGGAGCCGTTCTTCAACTTCGAGCGCGCGCTCACCTTCCAGCGGGTGGCCGCCTGGAACCACTGGATCAACGGTCCGGCCGAGACCAAGCTCGCCACGCTCGCCGATCCGCAGTGGCGGGCGCAGGCCCGCGAGGACTGGGACAACCGGGTCTCGTCGTCGACATCTCGACTGGATCGCCCCGAGTCGCTGATCTTCGCGATCTCCGAGACCGGCCACGGCCCACTGGACATCTCGCTCAAGGAGTACGCGGACCGGGAGGGACTGCACATCTCCGACGCACTGGCCACCTGGATCGGCAACAACGGCATCCTGTCCTGCCTGCGCGGCATCCCGGACGAGTTCGACGAGCCGGTCGTGGCCGGCCTGTTCAACGAGCCGCACACGCTGACCAACATCAACGACTCGGGCGCGCACCTGCAGCTGTTCTGCGGCTCGGGCGAGAACGTCTACCTGCTCACCCGCTACGTGCGCGACACCGGCCTGATGACGGTCGAGGAGGCCGTGCACAACCTGACCGGCAAGCTCGCCGGCTTCTTCGGTCTGAACGACCGGGGCGTGATCGCCCCGGGCCGGGCGGGCGACCTGGTGGTGTTCGCCCTCGACGAGATCGAGGTGCGGCCCGAGGAGAAGCGGTACGACAACCCCGACGGCTCGTGGCGCTTCACCCGCGGCCCGGCCGGCGTCCGGGCCACCATCGTGCGCGGCGTGCCCACGGTGCTGGACACCGAGCCCACCGGGGAGCGGCCGGGCACGATGGTGGGGCTTGTTTCGTTGCAGAACTGACGGAACGTCACATAAGCGCGTTTACCCTTGGGGTACGGCGGTGGGTCGACCGACCTGCCGCCGTGTCACATTTTTGTGACGATCCACCATAGGCACCGTCAAGGGACGCGAGTCGAAGGGACGCTACGGCCAACGTGATCGATGCCACGGACCGCGTACGGGGAGCGGGACCTGCGGCCTCTTCACAGCAGGCATGCGCGGAGGGCAACCTTGTGGATACGGGCAACCGGGTCCACGGCTGAAATAGACTCGAACAGCGTCCGAATTACGCCGGTTCGAGCAGGACCGGTTCGCCGTGAGTGATCACCGCCGGAAGCGCGATGGCCCTCCGTCTAGGTAGCATCCGCCGAGTGCCGCCCGTTACCGACGGGCACGCCCCCCGACAAAGGTTCTCGATGAGTGACGATTCCCCCTCGCCGGCTTCGGCGGGGTTCGCGCCGAGGCAACAGCCGCGCCTGGCCAAGGGAGCTTCTCCCTGGCTCGTGCCGACGGCTGTGACCGGCGCGTTGACCGGCTTGGCCGCACTGCGCAACCGGCGCTGGGCCTTCGCGGCCGTGCCGACGCTGGCGCTGACCGGTGGCATGTTGTGGTTCTTCCGTGACCCGGAGCGCACCATCCCCGCCGACGGCGTGATCGCCTCGGCCGATGGCGTGGTCCAGAGCATCGACGCCTGGCCCGACGGCCGCACCCGGATCGCGACCTTCATGAGCCCGTTGAACGTGCACGTGAACCGTGCGCCGCTCGACGGCGTCGTGAAGTCCGTGGAGCACAAGGCCGGCGGTTTCGTCCCGGCATTCAACAAGGAAAGCGAGCACAACGAACGCGTTGTGTGGATCTTCGACACCGCGATCGGCGATGTGGAGCTCGTGCAGATCGCCGGCACCGTGGCGCGGCGCATCGTGCCGTATCTGGAGCCGGGTACCGAGGTCGCCTGTGGCGACCGGATCGGGCTGATCCGGTTCGGTTCGCGCGTGGACGTGTATCTGCCGCCGGGCATCGAGCCCGCGGTGACCGTGGGACAACGGACGACGGCGGGAGAGACACGTCTTGACCGGGACTGATTACGACGATACGACCGACCTGGACGCCTCCGAACTGAACATTCTGGGCACCCCGGTCGAGGACGATCCGCAGGCGTGCCTGTCCGCGCGGATCTCGGTCGCCGACGTGCTCACGCTGGGCAACGCGGCGAGTGGCTTCATGGCGATCTACTTCCTCGCCTGTTCGGTCATGGCCGCGCGCGGTGGCGACGTGGGCGTCTCGGCCGAGCGCAGCCTGGCCGCGGCGGTGGTGCTGATGCTGGTCGGCGCGCTGTGCGACCTGTGTGACGGCATGGTGGCGCGCAAGCTGCGGATGTCCTCGCTGGGCGCGCAGCTGGACAACCTCGCGGACGTGATCACCTTCGGCGTCGCACCGGCGTTCTTCGTGGTCACCTGGGCGGCGGTACCGATGAACACCGGGCAGGCGCCCGCCGCCGTCCTGGTGGCGCTGTCGGTGCTGATCGGCGGCGTGTTGCGGCTGGCCAGATTCGCGACCACGCCGGGACGCCCGGGGGTGTTCCAGGGCATGCCGATCCCGATGGCCGCGATGACGGTCGTCTCGATCGTGCTGCTCGACCTGCCGTTCACACCCGCGGCGGTGCTGATCGTGGCCGTGTCCGGACTGATGGTGAGCCGGATCGAATACCCGAAGCCGCAGGGCAACATGGCGATTGTGGTGATGGCCGGGATCGGCCTGAGCATGAGCTGCCTGATCGCCTGGGCCGCCGACGCACCGGGCAGCGAGTGGATGCTCAACATGGGCGCCACGACCCAGGTCACCCTGGCGCTGCTCGTGCCCGCGATGGCGATGGCCCGCAAGGGCGTCGAGCGCATCGGCCTGCGGATGATCCGCTAGCCGAGGCACACCCCGCGTCACCGAAACGCCGTCACCCACCGGGTGGCGGCGTTTCGCGTCGTCCGCGCGAGGCGGGCGGGCGCCGAGCATGCCCTCCCCGGGGCGCGGCGGGCCCCAGCGGGCCCTCCCGGGGCCACAGCGGCCCCGGGCGCGCCCTACCGCATCCGGTGCGCCAGTCCGGTGAAGCGCTTGCCCGTCGAGGCGGTGCGCACCGCCTGGCCCAGCGCACGCCGCGAGCCGACCAGCACCACCAGGCGCTTCGCGCGCGTGATCGCCGTGTAGAGCAGATTGCGCTGGAGCATCATCCAGGCACCCATGGTGACCGGGACCACCACCGCCGGATACTCGCTGCCCTGCGAGCGGTGGATGGTGACCGCGTACGCGTGCGAGAGCTCGTCGAGTTCGGCGAAGTCGTAGTCGACCTCCTCGTCCTCCTCGGTGCGCACGACCAGCTTCTGGTCCTCGGGAGACAGCGCGATCACCACACCGCCGGTGCCGTTGAAGACGCCGTTCGCGCCCTTGTCGTAGTTGTTGCGGATCTGGGTGACCTTGTCGCCGACCCGGAAGGTGCGCCCGCCGAAGCGCTTCTCCGGCAGACCCTCGCGGCCGGGCGTGAGCGCCTGTTGGAGCAGCAGGTTGAGCGCGCCGGCGCCGGCCGGGCCGCGGTGCATCGGGGCCAGCACCTGGATGTCGCGGCGCGGGTCCAGGCCGAACTTGCGCGGGATGCGGCGGGCGACCACGTCGACGGTGAGCGTGGCCGCGTCCTCGGTCTCCTCGGCGGGGAAGAGGAAGAAGTCGGCCAGGCCGTCGGTGATCGGCGGACGGCCCGCGTTGATCCGGTGTGCGTTGGTGACCACGCCGGACTGCTGCGCCTGACGGAAGATCTGGGTCAGCCGTACCCGGGGCACCCGCTCGGCCGCGAGCAGGTCGCGCAGCACCTCGCCGGCGCCCACGCTGGGCAGCTGGTCCACGTCGCCGACGAACAGCACGTGTGCGCCGGCGGGTATCGCCTTGATCAGCTTGTTGGCCAGCAGCAGGTCGAGCATCGATGCCTCGTCGACGACGACCAGGTCCGCGTCCAGCGGCCGGTCCTGGTCGTAGGCCGCGTTGCCGCCGGGCTGGAGCTGGAGCAGCCGGTGCACGGTGGCCGCCTCGCATCCGGTCAGCTCGGCCAGCCGCTTGGCCGCCCGGCCGGTGGGCGCGGCCAGGATCACCTTCGCCCCGCGTGCGCGGGCGAGTTCCACCACGGAGCGCACGGTGAAGCTCTTGCCGCAGCCGGGGCCGCCGGTGAGCACGGCGACCTTGGCGGTCAGCGCCAGTCGTACGGCCTGTTCCTGTTCGGGGGCCAGCGCGGTGCCGGTGCGGGCGCGCAGCCAGTCCAGGGCCCGGGTCCAGTCCAGGTCGGCGAACGCGGCCAGTCGGTCCTCGCGGGCGCCCAGCAGGGTGCGCACCCGGCCGGCGAGGGAGAGTTCGGCGCGGTGGAAGGGCACCAGGTAGACGGCCTGGACGGGATCGCCCTGGGTGCCGGATACGGTGACCGGTCCGGGCAGTTCCTCGCACACCACCCCCTCCTCGCCGACCAACTCGTTCAGGCAGCGCACCACGTCCACGGAGGGCACGTCCAGGATCTTGACCGCCTCGGCGACCAGGACGTCCGCGGGCAGGTAGCAGTGGCCGCTGTCGGTGCCCTCGGACAGCGTGTACTGCAGGCCCGCCTTGATCCGCTGCGGCGCGTCGTGCGGTATCCCCACGGCCTTGGCGATCGCGTCGGCGGTCTTGAAGCCGATCCCCCACACGTCGGCGGCCAGCCGGTACGGCTCGGTGCGCACCACGGTGATCGACGCGTCGCCGTACTCCTTGAAGATGCGCACCGCCGGCGACGTGGAGATGCCGATGCCCTGGAGGAAGACCATCACCTCCTTGATCGCCTTCTGTTCCTCCCACGCGGCGGCGATCAGCTTGGTGCGCTTGGGGCCCAGGCCCGGGACCTGGATGAGTTGGGTGGCGTCCTCGTCGATCACGTCCAGCGAGCGCACCCCGAAGTGCTCGACGATCCGGTCGGCGGTCTTGGGGCCGATGCCCTTGATCAGTCCCGAGCCGAGGTAGCGCCGGATGCCCTGCACGGTGGCCGGCAGCACGGTGCTGAACGACTCGACCTGGAACTGTTTGCCGAACTGCGGGTGGCTGCCCCAGCGACCGCGCATCCGGATCGACTCGCCGGGTTGGGCACCCAGCAGCGCGCCGACCACGGTGAGCAGTTCGGTGCCGTGTCGGCCGGTGTCCACGCGGGCGACGGTCCAGCCGTTCTCGTCGTTCTGGTAGGTGATGCGCTCCAGGACGGCTTCGAGAACGGCGCCTGTCCCGCCCCCCGTTTCGGCGCCGGGCGGCATCCCCGGCAGCGTGCCTGTCATGCCGCCCGAGACTAGCCAACCGCGGTGACAGCAGAACTAGAACACGTTCTCTTTCTGCTCGTCGACACCATTGACTGTGTCACATATCGGCGGTACGTTCCGGGGACTCCATGCTCCGAGCCGCAGGTTCACCGCAGCTCAAAAACCGTGAGGACACACGCATGCCCGTCATCAACGAGCAGGTCGAGATCGCTGCCGCCCCCGAGGCCGTGTGGGCCAAGCTGACCGACTACAGCGTCTTCGGCGAGTGGATGGTCCCGCACGTCGAGTTCCCGGGCGGCGCGCCGGAGAAGCTCGAGGCCGGCGTGACCTACGACGAGAAGATGAAGCTCATGGGCTTCCCGGCGGACATCAAGTGGACGATCAAGGACGTCGAGGCGGGCAAGTCGCTGGCGCTCGACGGCAAGGGCCCGATGGGCGTCATCATGACCGAGGTCTTCATCGTCGAGGCCGCGGGCGAGGGTTCGGTGCTGCGGATCGAGTCCGAGGTCAAGGGCGGCGCGGTGCAGATGATGGCCGGCAAGGTCACCAAGGCCACCCAGGAGGCGCTGATCGAGTCGCTGGCCAAGTTCGCCGCGCTCGTCAAGTAGCCCGCCCGGTCACCCGCACACCCGTCGCCGCCCACCCGGCGACACCCCCACGACGACCATCCACCCGGTGTACCCGCCCGGGCGGGTGGTCGTCGTGCGTACCGGGTCCGCCCACCCGTCGCGCGCGCCTGGAACAATGGCGATCCATCGTCGAGCGCCGCGACCCCTCGGAGGGACCTGACGTGCCGTCAACTTCCGCCCACTTCCCGTGGGCCCTGCACCGGACCAGGCTCGACAACGGTCTGCGTGTGGTGGTCTGCCCCGACGCCACGGTGCCGCTCGCCGCGGTCAACCTCTGGTACGACGTGGGATCACGGCACGAGGTCGAGGGCAAGCACGGCTTCGCCCACCTCTTCGAGCACCTGATGTTCGAGGGCTCCGCGCACGTGGAAAAGGGCGGCCACTTCGCCGCGATCGAGGGGTGCGGCGGCGACGGCATCAACGCCTCGACCAGCCCGGACCGGACCAACTACTACCAGACGGTGCCCTCCGGACAGCTGAACCTCGCGCTGTGGCTGGAGGCCGACCGGATGGGCTCGCTCGCGCTGACCCGGGAGACCCTGGACAACCAGCGCGAGGTGGTCAAGAACGAGCGCCGGCAGCGCTACGACAACGTGCCCTACGGGACCTGGAGCGAGGAGATGATGGCCCTCGCCTACCCCGAGGGCCACCCCTACGCCACCTCCACGATCGGCTCGATGGCCGAACTGGACGGCGCCGAACTCGCCGACTTCACCGCGTTCCACGAGACCTACTACGCGCCGGACAACGCGGTGCTCACCGTGGTCGGCGACGTGCAGCCCGAGCAGGTGGTGGCGCTGGCCGAGAAGTACTTCGGCGGCATCGCCCCGCGCGGTTCCTTCCCGCAGCCCACCCCCGCGCCGCTGCCGCCGCGCTTCGGGGCCGGCCGGCATGTGACGGTGTACCGGGACGTGCCCGCGCCGCGCCTGTTCCTGTGCCACCGCGCGCCGCGCTTCGGCACCCCGGACGCGGCCGCCGCGAGCGTGTTGGCGACCGCCGTCGGCCGAGGTCGGGGCAGCCGGCTGTACCGGGAGTTGGTCACCGCACGCAATCTGGCCCAGGCCTCCGGCGCGTTCCTGTCCGCCTGGAACCACCTGCACTTCGAATCGGTCCTGATGGGCTCGTGCGCACCCAGCGAGGGCGTCGAACCGGACGAACTGCTCGACGCCTACGTCGGGGTCTGCGACGAGGTCGCGCGCGAGGGGGTGACCGAGGCCGAACTCGACCGGGTGCGGGCGGTGTTGTCCGGCGAATGGCTGCGCGAGGTGGCGACCGCCGCCGGCCGGGCCGACGCGATCGGCCGATTCACCACCCGCTTCGGCGACGCGGAGTCGATCCGCGGCCACCTCGACGAGTTGCTCGCGGTCACCGCCGAGGACGTGCACCGGGTCGCCCGCGACCTGCTGCACCCGGACAACCGGATCGTGCTGGAGTTCCGCCCGCAAGCCGCCGAGGCCGGCGCCGACATCGAGACCACCGAGCCGGAGGCCGCCGCATGAGCGAGCACATCGCGACCCGCCACACCCTGGTCGCCGAGCGACCGGTCGGCGCGGCGCCGCGCCCGTACCGCTTCCCCGAGGTCCGCCGGGTCACGGTGGACGGCGGCGAGGTGATCGGCGCACACGTGCCCGGACGCAGCCTGGCCTGGATCAAGTTGGTGATGGAAAGCGGCGCGCTGCACGAGCCGGTCGGCCTGGACGGCCTGGCCCGGATCACCTGCTCGCTGCTCGACGAGGGCAGCCTGGACCGCGACGCGGACGCCTTCGGCCTGGCCATCGAGGCGCTGGGGGCGAACTGGCGGCTGGCCTGCGGGTGGGAGACCCAGGAGGTCGGGCTCGACCTGCCCGCCGATCGACTCGGCGCGGGCCTGGACCTGGTCGCCGAGGCGGTCCGTCGGCCGGCCTTCGCCGACGGCGACGTCGAGCGCTTCCTCGCCGACCACGTGCGCTCGCTGAAGACCTCCTGGGCCCAGCCCGGCACCCGCGCCGGACTCGCCTTCCGGCGGGCCCTGTTCGGCCCGGACAGCCGGCTCGGCGGACTCCTCGGCGGCACCCCCGACACGGCGGTCGCGCTGAACGCCGACGCGATCCGCGGCTTCCACGCGGAGCGGATGACCGCGCCCGGCACCCTGGCGGTGGTCGGCGACCTGGACACGATCGACCTCGCCGCGCTGGGCCGGACCGTCTTCGCGGGCGCGACGGGCACCGCGACGCGGGCCGAGCTCACCGGAACCGCCGACACCCCCTCGACCGGGCGCGCGATCGTGGTGGACCGCCCCGGCGCCGTGCAGTCGGTGCTGCGGATCGGCCACACCGCGCCGCCGCGCTCGACCCCGGACCTGATCCCCATCGAGCTGTTCGCCGACGTGCTCGGCGGCGCCTTCGGCTCCCGGCTCAACCACCTGTTGCGCGAGGTCAAGGGCTACACCTACGGCGCACACGCGAGCTTCGGCCACGGCCGCCGCTCCGGCTCGTTCACCGTCTCCGCGTCCGTGCACACCGAGGTGACCGCCGCCGCGGTCGTGGACACGATCGGCGAGATCCGCCGGATGCACGCCGACGGCGTCACGCCCGACGAACTCGCCGCCACGCGCGCCCACTCGCTCGGCAGCATGCCGATCAACCTGCAAACCCCCGGAGGCATCGGCGGCCGACTGGTCGAGGCGATCGTGCACGGCCTGCCGGACGACCACGTCACCGCCGAATACGCGGAGATCCTGGCCACCGACCCGGAATCGGTCGACCGCGCCGCACACACGCACCTGCGCCCGGACGAACTCGCCGTGATCGTGGAGGGCGACGCGTCCCGCATCGTGCCCGACCTGCGCGCGGCAGGCTTCGAGGTGGTGCTGTCCGAGCTCTGACCCTCCTTCACTCACCCGCCACGTAGACCTGCCGGTATCCGCTCCACACCGCCGGTCCCAAGTCCTGTGGCACATGCGGGGGGAGCGGCCACATCGGGCCGCTCACCTCGCACAGGACCACATGCAGTCCCTCGCCCGCGTCGAACCAGCGCAGGCCCACCGCCCCGGGTGAGCGCAGCAGTTCGGCGACCGCCTCCTCGTGCAGCCAGCGTCCCATCGCCGCGCCCGAGCCGTGCGCGGTCAGGTGCAGCAGCTTGTCGCCCGCCGGGAAGAGCCGACTCGCCGACACGTTGGGCCAGCGGCGGATCTCCCGGCAGTCCAGCCGCGAGGAGGTGACCGCGCCCATCAGTTCGGGCGGCAGCCGCGTGCCGGCGGTGTCGTGCAGCTCGCCGGCGGCGGCGAGCACCCCGACGTGCTTGAGGTCGTACACGGTCAGGTAGCGCGCCGCCGGCGGCCCGGCCTCGGCCTCACCGTTGCCGAACGCCCCGCACAGCACGAAGCGGCGGGCCCGCCGGAAACCGGGCATCCGCAACAGGTCGTCGTGGTGCCGGTCACACCACGGGGAAAAGGTGCCGTCGAGCGCCTCGGGCAGATCCGACCGCAGGTGCAGCAGACCCGCGCCGGTGGGAAAACCGTCCAGGTCCAGACGCGGTATCGCGGGTTGGTCGGACATTGTTTGCGCCTCCCCCGGGTCCCTCACGCTTGGCTGTCCCTGGCGCAGGCGGGCACTGACGGAGGGTCGTAGCCTTGTTACCCACCGGTCGGGGAAAGCATGTCCTCTTTGCCGAACATCCGGGCCGCCTCACGGGCGCTCGGCGTGCCCGCGTCGGGATCGGCGCCCGCGCCCACGAGCGCCGCGACCACTTCGCGCTCGCTCTTGAACACGGCGCCCGCCAGCGGGGTCTGCCCGCGGTCGTTGGCCCGGTCCGGGTCCGCGCCGCGGGTGAGCAACGCGCGGACCGCGTCGGCGTGTCCGTGGTAGGCGGCGAGCATCAGCAGGGTGTCGCCCCGGTCGTTGGCCAGGTTCACCGGCAGGCCCGCGTCCACGTAGCGGCCGAGGGTCTCGGCGTCACCGGTGCGCGCGGCCTCGAACAGTCGCCCGGCCAGCTCCTGGATCGCCTGCTCGTCCGGTTCGGACCGGTGTTCCGGCTGCTGCTCCGGCTGCTGCTCGCTCATGGTCGACCTCCGAGAACACGACGACGTACGGGTGTGGCGGTCGAGCCGACACCGGGCCCGACCGGATCCGAACCTATCGGGTGGCGCGCCGCGGCAACGGCGCCGCCGACCGAGGCGCGCGTGTGAGAATCGGTGCGATCGTGGCCCCCGGATCCCAAGGAGACGGCTCGTGCGCCATCCGCACCACCTCGACCTCGACGCCTACTTCGCCCGCACCGGCTGGTCGGGCGAGCGGGCTCCCACCTGGGCGACACTGCGTTCGCTGCACTTGGCGCACGTGGTCGGCATCCCGTTCGAGAACGTCGAGGTCCTCCTGGGCGGGGTGCCCTCGCTGGAGCCGGCCGACCTGGAGGACAAGCTGGTCCGTCAGGGCCGGGGCGGTTACTGCTTCGAACACAACCTGCTCTTCGCCCGCGTGCTGGAGGAGTTGGGCTTCGGCGTCACCCGGCTGGCCGCCCGGGTGCGGATGGGCTCGGACGAGATCCGCCCGATGACCCACATGCTGCTCTCGGTCGAGGTGCCCGGCGAGGCGCACCCCTATATCGCCGACGTCGGCTTCGGCAGCGGCGGTCTGTTGGAGCCGCTGCCGCTGCTGCCGGGCGTGGCCAGTCCGCAGGGGGCCTGGCGCTACCGGCTGGTGCGCGAGCAGGACCTGTGGCTGCTGCAGACCGTGTACGGCGAGGACGGCTGGTTCACCGTGTACGCGTTCACCCTGGAGCGCCGGGAGTTGGTCGACTTCGAACTGGCCAACTGGTACATCGCGACGCACCCGCGCTCGCCGTTCCGCAATACGCTGCGGGTCCAGTGCAGCGGTCTCCATCGGCGTGCGTACATCGACGGCCGGCGGCTGACCGTGGTGCACAGCGACGGGTCCCGGGAGGAACGCGAGTTGGCGAACGATCACGAGGTGCTGCGGCTCCTGGTCCGCGACTTCGGGTTGCTGCTGCCCTGGGACACCGCCTTCCCCGCGCCGTCGGCGCCGTCCGAGCCATCCGCGCGCGGCGAAGGGCCCCGACGCCCCGAATCCGCCGCGCGAACCGAGGAGAGCTGAGCCATGTCCTTCGACAAGCAGGTGCAGGTCACCGCCGAGCTGTACGACTACATCCTGGACCACTCGCTCGCGCCGGACGAGGTCCAGCGCGGGGTGATCGAACGCACCCGGGAGATGGGCCGGTTCGCCGGCTTGCAGGTACCGGCCGAGCAGGGCGCGCTGTTGACCCTGCTGGCGGGCGTGATCCGGCCGAAGGTCGCGGTCGAGGTCGGCACGTTCACCGGCTATTCGGCACTGTGCATCGCCAAGGGCCTGGCCGAGGGCGGCCGGCTGCTGTGTTGCGACGTGTCCGAGGAGTGGACCGCGATCGCCCGCGAGGCGTGGCGCGAGGCGGGCGTGGACGACCGGATCGACCTGCGGATCGCCCCGGCCCTGGAGACGCTGGACGCGCTGCCCTCGCACCCGCACATCGACCTGGCGTTCCTGGACGCGAACAAGGACGGCTACATCTCCTACTGGGAGGCGCTGGTCCCCCGGATGCGCCCGAACGGACTGCTGATCGTCGACAACGTGCTCTACGGCGGCCTGGTCCTCAAGCCGAGCGGCGACCCGACGCCGGAGGCGGTGGCCGCGTTCAACGCACACGTCAAGGCCGACCCGAGGGTCGAGCCGGTGATGCTTCCGGTCGCGGACGGGATCACCCTGGCCCGGGTGAAGGACCTGAACGAGCTGTGATCCGAGGGCCGGACGGGCCGTCGCCGGCCCGTCCGGTCCCTTCGACCCGTCCGGCGTCTGCGGCCCGTCCGGTGCGCGTGTGCCGTGCGCACACCGCCGGTTCAGCCGCGATCGGCCAGGATCCGGCGCAACCGCTTCGCCTCGCCGACCGCCCGTGAACTCCCCTTCCGGTCGGCCAGCGCGTCCAGCCCCGGGATCGACCCGGCCCGCCCGCCGCCGCTCGCGGCGGTCTCCGCGGCCACCGCCAGGGCGTCCGCGAGGCCGGTCTGCTTCGTACCGGCGAGCAGATCGGGCAGGAAGCCGCTCAGCACGCCCCACACCGCCCGCCCCGCGCCCGCCCGGGCCGCCTCCTGCAACGAGGTGACGACCCGGGTGGTCTTCAGGCCCCGGGTACGCACCGCCTCGCCGATGTCGCGGCCCAGCGCCGCGGTGTCCCACACCTCGCCCCGCGCCGCCAGGGTCACCATCGCGTCCACCGCGGCGGCGCGATCCTCGGCCGTCTGCGCGCCGAGCGCGTAGGCCAGCGCGAGCGACATGCCCGGTCCGAGCGGGCCGTGCGACTCGGCCAGGGCGGGCAGGATCTCCGCGCCTCGGCAGATCCCGTCGATCCCGTGCTGGGTACGGATCGCCACGTGCGCGGCGAGCGCGTCCCGGTCCCGGGGCAACACCAGCGGCCAGCAGTGCAGGTCCGGCTCGATGTTCTCGGACCGTCCGCCGCCGCGCGCGGCGGCCCCCGGGTCGGCCAGGTCGTACAGGATCAGCGCGCTCTCGGGCAGCAGCTCACGATCGCCGGGGGCAACCGAGGCCAGCGGGCCGTCGAAGTACACCCAGCCCCGGTCGCCGTAGGAGAACTCGCGGTGGATCCGGTCGCAGCGCCGCCGCCCGACGACCGCGGCCGGCGGTCCGCCGGCGGCCAGTACCGCGGCCACCCGCAGACCGGCGGGCGAGCCGAGCAGGCCGGCCCGGGCGACCACGGCGGGATCGACGTCGGCGGGCAGCCGCAGCAGCGCCTGGTCGACGTCCCGACGCCACGGGGTGTATCCGGAGGCTTCCCACTGTTCCAGGCCCGCCACGAGGGCCTGGGGGTCCACGAAACCGGTCGCGTCGGCGATTTCGGCCAGGTGCGGGCCGCTGCGTGGCAGACGCAGCCGGGTGCCCACCTCGTACAGGCGCGCGAGCAGGAAGCGTTGGGTGGGTTCGAGTCGCTCGACGTCGACCTTGGCGCCGGGGATCAGTTGGTGGTCGGAGGACTCGGTGCCCTTGCCGAACAGGCTGCGGAACCAGCCCGATCGGGAGCCACCGTAGCCGGTGGCCGCGGCCACCATCGCCCCGATCGCGCCCTGCACCTGGTGGATGAACCACTGCTGCTCGATGATGTGTGCGTGCCGTTCGGTGAGCGGCAGCAGCGCGGTGTGCAACGCCTCGCGGTCGCGGGCGTGTTCCCGCAGCATCGCGGAGACGATCCGCTCCACCGCGAGCGGATCGGTGGCCCGGCCACGCGTGCTCACCCACGGGTTCGGGGTGCCGGCGAACAACACCGCGAGTTCCTCGACCAGTTCGTCGAGCGAGCCGATCGGCGGTGGCAGCTCGCGCACCGGCGGCGGCGCGAGCGGCGGTGCCGAATCCGGCTCGGCGGCCACGCTCTCGCCGATCAGGGCCGCCGCCTCCTGGCGCAATGCCTCGGCCAGCAGCGGCAGTTGTTCGCGCACCTCGTCGAACACCAGGGCGGCCTGGTCCGGGGCCAACCTGCCGACCTGCTTGGCGATCAGGGTGAGTGCGCGCTCCTGGAGGTCGACCGCGGCCGATCCGAACGCGGTGCAGGCACAGGCGAGCAGGGTGCCCGCGTGCTCCGGGTGACGCTTGATCGCCTGGCCGAGCCAGGTGAGTTGGTTGCGGACCAGCTTCTTCTCGCTGCGGAACAGCACCGACCGGCTCGCCTCGGCGAGGCGTTCCGGGTCCAGCCGGCCTGCGGCGTCCAGCCGGCGCAGCACCTCCTGGGCGGTCCCGGCCACCGGTGACGGTGCGTCCGGGAGCAGCCGCAGGTAGGAGTCCACGCGGGCGGCGAGTTCGTCGTCGGTGGGCGCCATCGCATCGTGCACGCGGACGAACGCGCGCAGCGCATTCGGGCGTTCGCCGCGCAGCAGGCGGGAGAGACAGCCGTCCAGGACGGCGTCCCGCTCGATCACCTTCGCGTCGGCGAGTTCGGCCAGCGCGGCGCCCCAGCCGGGCTGCCCGGCCTGCTTCCAGGACTCGTGGTTCTCCAGGTGTGCACCGACGCCGGGAGCCTCGAACAGCGCGGGCAGCAGGTCGGTGAAGTAGGGGTCCTCGCGCAGGCGTTCGGTGAGGGTGCGCCCGACGCTCTCCTGTCCCACCTTCGCCACCCAGCGGACCACGAAGCCGGTCGTGGTCGGCGTGGGCAGACCGCTGCCGCGCACCAGGGCGTCCACCACGTCCCAGTGGTTGCCCCACGTGTCCACGGGCATCTTCGCGGCGAGCCGCTGCACGATGTCCGGTATCCAGGCCGGGTTGCGTTCGGCGAGCAGCGTGTGCACGGCCCGTTCGGCGCCGGGGTCGGTGGTGGTCCAGCTCATGTCCTCGCGGGAGAGCCACTGGGCGATCCCGGCAGGTCCGCCCAGGCAGGCGACGCCGACGTAGCGCAGCGGGCGCATGCCGTGCGAGGTCTCCCGGAACGAGCGGACCGCCTCCTTGTAGTCCGGCAGCAGCTTGCGGCGCTCGGCCTCGGTGCGTCCGGCGAACAGGGCGACGATCGGCGCCGGGTCCTCGCCCGCCCGATCCTGTTCGAGCAGTGCCACGCGCACCTGTGCCCACGTGAGCGGTGGCCGGGCCGGCGGTTCGGTCCCGGCGGGAGCTTGGCTCCCGGTCGTCCTCGGTTCGGTCCCGGTCGTCGGTTCGGTCCCGGTCATCGGTTCGCCTCCTGCGCTGCGGGGGCCGTCGCGGCCGGGTCGACGGCGGCCCGCCCGCGCACGATCTGCGTGGCGAGCAGATGCTTGCAGGGCCCGCGTCCGCCGCGGTACTCGGCCCACCACTGGCACGTGCAACTGCCCGCCCCGGCCAGTCGCAGGCCGTAGGTGTGGTCGCCGCTGCGCACGCTCGCGCTCTCACCGGTCCCGGTCAGTGTCACGGCGCCGGCGGCCACCAGGGCGTGGGCGTCCCGCAGGCGCGGGTTCATCCGCTCCACGCTGCCGGTGTCATAGGGGAGCTCGCGGTGGTAGTAGGCCGCCTCGGCGACGTCGTAGCCGATCCGGCCGCCGGTGCCCAGCCGGACCAGTGCGGCCCGCACCCGGTCGGCGGCGAGCCCGGAGCGGGCGGCCAACTCGCCCACCTCGACCCGGGGTTCCCAGGCCAGCAGCGCCGAGATCAGGTCGGCGTCCGCGGCGCCGGAGTCGGCGGCCAGGCCGGTGAGCACCGCGCCCTCGCCGGAGAAGCCCCGCGCCGGGTCCGGCGAGAGGGTCAGGGTCAGCCGCATGCCCGGCAGTTCGATCTCCCAGGCGGAGGACACCGCGGTGCTGCGGGCGTGCACGGCGGGTCCGTACACGCGCAGCGCGAGGGCGTGGCGCAGCAGCCGGGTCAGCGCCTGGAGCCGGTCCGGGCCGGGCAGGCACACCGCGCCGGGCAGCGGGCGGGCGGTCAGCCGCAGCGAGCGCCCGGCCGGGACCGCCCACAGCGGCTGCCTGGCGCCGCGTGGCAGCGCACGCAGGAAGCGCACCGCCTCACCCGCCGCAAGCTCGGCGCGCAGGTCGAACCCGGCCGAGATCACCTGGACTTCGGCGAATCCGCGCAACCAGCGCTCGGGCAGCGGGACCTTCTTCTCCACGATCGGTCCGTCGAACGTGGTGACGGTGACGTCGTCGGGCCCGACCGCCAGGTGCAGCGGATCGGCGCCGCCGACCTTCGCCAGCGCCTCGCGCAGCGGCGCGTTGACGTCCACATTGGTGGTGCCGGTGCCGAACATCTCGCCGTCGATGCCGGCGGGCAGGACGTCCAGCCGGGCGTGCACGCCGCAACAGGCGGAGAAGGACTCGAAACGCAGGCGGTCGCCGTTGCCGGTGACCACCGGGTCGAGCAGGCCCGGCCGCATCGGCTGGTGGTAGCGGGCCGCCGCGACGTCGGCGACCGCGAGCAGCCCGCCCGCGGCTGCCTCCGGGGCGGTAAGGAAGCCGTCGAAGAAGCGCGGGAAGGGGTTCAGGCCGTGCGAACTCAGGCCGCCGCAGGTCTGCAGGCCGAGCGAGCGTTCGCCGTCGGTGGCGGCCAGGGTGGACGACCGCAGGTAAGTGAAGGAGTGCACCGGGGAGGACATGCGGAAAACGTAGACACCCCGTCCGACAGCGGAGTCGGCCCGGGACGGCGCCTGTTCGGCCGATCGCCCGCCCGGACCGGGACGCGTGCGGAGGGCCTGCGCCACCGACTTCGGGGCGCCGGGCGTCCGTCCGGCCGGTGGCGGGTTCCGGCGCTCCCCGGGTCGCCCGCGCGGCGGCGGATGCGACACGAGTCACGAGGTGCGCGCGTAGCGTGCCCATCGGCTCGTTCGTTCGTCGGAAACATCCGGATTACCCGATGGTAGAGGGGGATTCGGCGTGCCGCGGCATCGATTAGGTGGTATCACCTGTGCGAGCATGGGCGGCTGGGGCCCGGGGCCCGAACATGAGCAGCGAAACTGCGGCACGTGGACGACTCGGGTGGGTGGTGGCACATCGTCAAGAGAGTGCTGTTGTAACCATGATCCGAGGACGCGTGGCAACGCGCCGGCATACTATGCGCTGGTCCATTCAGCCGGAGGTAGCAGATGCCCGCAACGCAGCCGGGGAGCGGCTCGACGGTTCGCCGTATTCTCCTCGGTTCCCAGCTTCGCCGTCTGCACGAAGCGAAGGGGATTTCGCGGGAGGAGGCCGGATACGAGATCCGCGCCTCCGAATCGAAGATCAGTCGAATGGAACTGGGGCGCGTCAGCTTCAAGGAGCGCGACGTGGCTGATCTCCTCACGATGTACGGCGTCGGCGACGAGACCGAGCGGGCGGCGCTCCTGGGCCTCGCGGCGGAGGCGAACGCCCAGGGCTGGTGGCACAACTACAACGACATCCTGCCGAGTTGGTTCCAGGTCTACGTGGGCCTGGAGGAGGCCGCCTCGGTGATCCGCACCTACGAGGTGCAGTTCGTGCCCGGCCTGCTCCAGACGCCGGAGTACGCGCGGGCCGTGGTGATCGCCGGTCAGCCCTCCGCGTCGGCGGCCGAGGTCGACCGCCGGGTGGGCCTGCGGATGCAGCGGCAGTCGATCCTGTACCGCGACAAGCCGCCCAGGTTGTGGGTCGTGCTGGACGAGGCGGCGCTGCGGCGGCCGATCGGCGGTCGGGACGTGATGCGCGATCAGGTCCGGCACCTGATCGAGATGGCCGCCCTGCCGAACGTCACGATCCAGATCATGCCGTTCCGGTTCGGCGCGCACGCGGCCGAGGGCGGCCCGTTCCTGCTGTTGCGCTTCCCGGAGAGCGACCTGCCGGACGTGGTCTACCTGGAGCAGCTCACGAGCGCGCTCTATCTGGACAAGCGCGACGAGGTCGACGCGTACACCGAGGTCATGGACCGGTTGAGCGTGGACGGCATGCCGCCGGACAAGAGTGTGGATCTGCTTCAGCGGATCCTGAAGGAGAACTGACCCGGGTCGCGTGTGGACCCACCCGGGCGGAGCGTCCCGGGCGGGCTTTCACGCGAGCAGGTTGTCGAAGTCCCCGTCCTTGACCCCGAGGATGAGCGCCTCGATCTCGGCGCGCGTATAGATCAACGCCGGCCCGTCGGGGTGGCGCGAATTGCGCACCGCGACGTCGCCGTCCGGCAACGCCGCCATTTCGACGCAATTGCCTTGCGAGTTGCTACGGCGACTCTTCTGCCAGGTGACCCCGTCGAGCGCGGTCGCCGATACCCCGTTGTGCGTTGCCTGCATGACGCTTCTCCTGGACCTCTCGCCGAGCGACCCGACGGCGGTCGCCCGCCCCCCGGTTGCGGCACGTGTCGTTCCTTCGTCCCGGTCCGTCGCAATTTCTTCCAGAACCGGTCCGACTTACGCATGCACGTGCATCTGACCATGCATATGCAGCGTACAACGGTGATGATAGCGCAGCCCGACTTCACTCACACGGGAGGGCTCATGCATTCCTCAAGGTTTCAAAGGAAGCGTAAAAGCTGCTTAAGCGGTGGGGGACGAAACGGGCGTAAGAATGCAGAAAACCCGTCGACGGATCGACGGGTAAACGCTTCGTGGCCCTAACTCGAATACCGCTGCACCGGATACCGCTGGATTCGGTCCGCACCGGATTCGGTTGCCGCTACCGAATGTGAATTAGAACTCTCCGCAAAGCTGCAACGCGAACACCGCGACGCCATGCGGTCCATGCATTGCGGAACGTGTTTGTCAGGCCGGTATCTCGAACATCGCCCAGACGACCTTCCCGGTGCGTCGGCCCATCCCGTCGAGCGGGAACCAGCCCCACGAGTCGCTGAAGCAGCCGACCAGATACAGGCCACGACCGGATTCCTCGTCCTCGCCGCCGGCCTGGGTCTCCGGGAGGCTCTCGCCGGGATCCTGAACCGCACACATCACTCGCTCACCCTTGCGCAGGAGCGCGAGTTGGATGTTGTGCGCGACATCGCCCGCATCATCGCGGCCGGCGCCGAGGCCGTGACACAGCGCGTTGGTGACCAGCTCGGACACGACCAGTGCGAGGTCGTCCTCCAGGCACGCCGCGCCCCAGCCGGCGAGCACCGACTGGGTGAAGTCCCGAGCGGCCTTGACCGACTCGCGGCGGGCGGCGAGGGCTTGTATCGCGATATCGGATGTTGGGCCCATATCCCCGGCCAGAGGCTCCATCCACTGAAACGTCGACGTCCGGAACCCTGCGGGACTCGCGACGGTCATCCGTGCCTCCGAGCGGGTACTGGTCCCCGGCCTGTTGGGAACGCCGCCAGAGGACTCGCCTCACAGAGCGTCCATGCACATGCGCGTGCACATGCACACACTTCATTATGAGGATGCCGACCCCAACTGCAAGACCGGATGCACGTGCATCGACGATTTCTGCGTCTGCACCGCGCCGATGCACGTGCATTTCGATCGACCAAGAGACGCTTTCCGCCCGGTTCCCGGACATATCAGGGAACCGGGCTTTTCCTTCTTTTGGCCATACCTCGGGAATAATCCGGACAAGCTACGCACGCGGTGGCCGGTCGACTCCCGACCGTGCCCGATCGAGCACTCAGGCCGAGGCGCCCGACGGCTCCCTGGGGGCCTCCCGAGCCGGGTCGGGCGTGTCGTTGCCGCGACCTGTGAATTGGATCACCAGGGCGGCACCGGCGAGCAGGAAGACCGCCAGACCGGGACCGAACAGCAGCCACGGCATGACCGAGACCTCGGTGTCCTCGTCCGGAATGCTGTCCGCGTCCTTGAAGGTGTCGATGTTCGCGCCGATGTTCTCCACCAGGGCGTTGAACTTGGCCAGGATGCGGTCCGTCTCGACCAGGCCCTTGCCGACCTTGGGGTACTGCGTGGACAGTTCGGCGGTGAACTGCGGAAGGGGCTTGCGCAGCAGCGCGGCCATCGACGGAAGCGACTTGGTCTTCATCCCGGCCGCCATCTTGCCCAGCGTGTCCAGGTCGTTGTGCGCCTGCTGGTATCCGGCGTCGGTGAAGGTGGGCCGGAACGCGGTGAACATCTTCTCGGACGCCTTGGTCTTGCCGATCACCCCGGTGGCGAAGACGCCGATCACCATGCCCAGACCGACCACCGCCGCCAGCGACAGGCACACCGTGCTCAGCACGAGCCGGTTGCCGATCAGGGAGAACAGCAGGCCGCCCGCGCCGACCACGAGCAACACGATGCCCGGCACCAGATAGAGATAGGTGACCGCGGTGTTGGGTGCGTCCGCCGTCGGGATGTCGTCGGCCTGGCGGAAGTTGCCGGCCTGCGCGTCCATGGTGCCCGCGAGCTTGTTGAACCGGGGCATGATCGTGGGCAGTTCCTTGAGCCCCTTGCCCACCTCGGGTGCGGTCACGCCCATCAGGTTGATCAGCGCCGGCGTCTCGATCCCGGCCTGCTTCGCCAGGCCCGGCAGCGTCTCCGCCTGGAGCTGCGCGAGCATCTGGTTCATCGTGTCCAGATCGGTCCGGCTCTGCGCGATCGCGGCCGGGGTGAAGGCTGGGCGGAAGTCGTTGGTCAGATCGTCGACAGCCTGCGTCTTCTTCGGCAGGCCGGCGGCCAGCGGGAAGATGATCAGGGCCGCACCCAGCAGGGCGATCAGCACCAGCGCCACGTGGCGGTATGCACGCACAGCGGGTTCTCCCTTCGCTTTCCGTTATTCCTCGGATCGTATGGGTGATCGGCTCGATCGCCCCGGACCCGCACGGCGGAAAGCACCTGTTCTCGTTGTTTGTCACTCGGGCAGCCGATCCTCGCAAAGAGCAACCCGCCAGTCAGCTACTGGCAAGTAATGTCATGGGATCGAGATCTCCGGCACATCGCCCGCCCGGCCGGGCGATGCCATGGATCACGCCACCGCCAGGGGCTACGTTTGCGCCGGCCGGCTCGTGCGAGCGGCGAGGTGTGAACGGAGGTCGCCGGTGGATCTTGAACCGACGGAAGATCAAAAGGCGGTACGAGCCGCCTTTTCGGAGTTCTTCGCGGACCGATGCCCCATTTCCGTGGTCCGCGCGGCCGAGCCGCTGGGATTCGCGGCGGACCTGTGGCGGCGGCTCGCCGCGATGGGCGCGCCCGGCATGGCGCTGCCCGAACGGGCCGGCGGTGGTGGAGCCGGCCACTCGGATCTGACCCCGCTGCTGCACGAGGCCGGCCGGGTCCTGGCACCCGTGCCGCTGAGCGGGCACCTGGCCGCGTCCCCGCTGCTGATCGACACACCGTGGTGCGCGGAGGCGGCCGAGGGCACGGTGATCGCGGCGCCCGCGCTGCGGCCGACCGTGGACGGACTGGCCCGCCTGGTGCCCGGCGGCGCGGTCGCGCACGTCGTGGTGGCCCTGGACGAGGACGAACTGGTCGCCGTGCGCGGCGAACCGCCGACGACCGCACCGGTCAACCACGCGTGCGCGCCGCTCGCCGACCGCTACGTGCGCGACGACCGCGGTGGTCGGGTGGTGCTGGCCCGCGGGGACGAGGCGGCACGGCGTTTCGCGATCCTGCGCCGCGAGTGGCAGTTGTATACGGCGGCCACACTGGCCGGACTGGCCGAGCGGGCGTTGGAGCTGGCGGTGGCGTACACGCTGGAGCGCGAGCAGTTCGGCAAGCCGATCGGCGCGTTCCAGGCGATCCAGCAGGGGCTGGCCGACCTGGTCGGGCCGGTGGACGGGATCCGACTGCTGGCCGCGCGGGCCGCGTGGTGCGCCGACGAGGGCGATCCCGCGGAGGCCGGCCGGCTCGCGGTGATGGCGTTCCTGGCCGCGAGCGAGGTGGCCCGCACCACGACGTATCGCGCGGTGCACTTCCACGGCGGATACGGGGTGACCCTGGAATACGACATCCAGCTCTACTTCCGCCGTGCGCGGGGTTGGCCGCTGGTCCTGGGTGACCCGGACGAGGAGTACCAGCGGTTGGCCGACGACCTCTTCGGACCCGTGGGGAGCATCTGATGGACTTTCGACCGAAGGAATCGGTGGAGGAGTTCCGGCGCTGGATCCGGGCGTTCGTCGCGGAGCACCTGACCGAGGACATGGTCGAGCGGGCCCGGCGCACCGGCACGTTCCACGACTGGGAGTTCCATCGCGCGCTCGCCGCGACCGGGGTGATCGCCGAGGGCATGGCCGGCCCCGGGCGCAGCACCGGCCGCGATCCGTTGGAGTTGTACGTCCTGTTCGACGAACTCGGGCTGGCCGACGCACCGTTCTTCGGGCTGGCCAACACGATGCTGGTGGCGGGCATCGTCGAACAGATCGGCAGCGCGTTCCATCTGGCCGAGGTGTTGCCCCGGTTCCACCGCGGCGAGGCGATCGCGGCACTCGGCTACAGCGAGCCGGGATCGGGCTCGGACGTGGCCGCGGCGGCCACCCGCGCGGAGCGCGTCCTGGGCCATCCCGAGGACGAGCCGGTGTGGCTGGTGAACGGGCAGAAGATGTTCACCACGCTCGTGCACGAGGCCGGTTACGTGATCCTGTTGACCCGCACCGACCCGGACGTGGCCAAGCATCGCGGACTGACCATGTTCCTGGTGCCGATGGACCTGCCGGGCATCTCCTTCCAGCCGGTCGAGACGATGGGCGGAGACCGTACCAACATCACCTACTTCACCGACGTCCGGGTGCCCGACCGCTGGCGGCTGGGCGAGATCGACGGCGGGTGGGGCGTGATGAAGGTGGCGCTGGCGTACGAGCGCGGCGTGTTCGGCAACATGAACCAGGGTGTGTCGCTGCTGCGGCGGTTCACCCGGTGGGCGGCCGAGACCGGGGCGATGGACGACACCTCGGTGCGCAAGCGGCTGGCCCGAATCGCGATCGACAACGAGATCACCGGGCTGCTGGCCCTGCGACCGGCGCTGATCGCGAGCGCGGGCGGGCTGCCGACGACCGAGGGCTCGATCGCGAAGTTGTTCGCGAGCGAGGCGTACAACCGCGCCGCCGAGGCATGCCTGGACATGGCCGGGCCCGAAGGACTGCTCGGCGAGCCCGGCGACGCGTGGTTCGTCGACCATGCCGCCCGGGACGCTCCGGTGACCACGATCTACGGCGGCACCAGCGAGATCCAGCGCAACAACATCGCCGAGCACCGATTGGGGCTGCCGCGGGCTCGCTAGGGCCTGTCCGGCGGATCCTGGTGGGGTCGCGGCCGGAAAACGTTCTCCGGTTCCCGGTGCCCGGCACCGGGGGCGTGTCCTCGGTCCCGCGCCGGACACCGCGGCGCGGGATCGAGGACTCGCCCGGGGCCGGGGCCGGCGGATCTCGGGTGTCGGGGGGCGTGTCCCGGCGGTGCGATGCCCGGCGTCCACCGATATGACGGACTCGGATGGCGGGCGGCCGAACGGGTGGCCGGATCGCGGGCCGCTTCATGGCAGACTTCGGCACCGTTCACACCGGTGAGCGAAACGGAGTTTCTGCCATGCGGCCGCTGCACGACGAGGACCCTTCGAGCGTTGGCGCCTACCGACTGGTGAGCCGGCTCGGCGAAGGGACCACGGCTCGGACCTATCTGGGGGCCGCGCCCGACGACACACCCGTCGTCGTGCGGGTGATCCGGGCCGACCTCGGGCGTGATCCCGCCTTCCGGGCCCGTTTCGGCGAAGAGGTGGACGCCGCCCGGCGGTTGCCCGGCCTGGGCACGGCGGTGATCCTGGACGCCGACGTCACCGGGCGCCAGCTCTGGTACGCCACCACGCACATCCCGGGCCCGACTCTGGCGGAGACGGTGCGCCGGCACGGCCCGCTGCCCGGCCATTCGCTGCGCGTGCTCGCCGGCGAACTCGCCGCCGCCCTGGGTCGGTTGCACGCCCTCGG
This sequence comes from Embleya sp. L77, assembly GCF_055557415.1. Lineage (NCBI taxonomy): Bacteria > Bacillati > Actinomycetota > Actinomycetes > Kitasatosporales > Streptomycetaceae > Embleya > Embleya sp. L77. The sequence goes on along the minus strand of NZ_CM145709.1, from coordinate 5,486,636 downwards.
GCTGCACCACGGCGGCCTGGACCCGAGTTCGGTGCTGCTCGGCCCGGACGGGCCCTGGTTGCCCGGGCTGGGGATCGCACACGGGTCGGCCGGCTCGTCGGTGACCGCCGACGGCGTGGTGATCGGCACCGTGCTCGACTCCCCCGGTTTCCGTTCGCCGGAGCAGGTCCGGGATCTGACGGTGGGTCCGCCGAGCGACGTGTTCTCGCTCGGGTCCGTGCTCGCGTTCGCCGCGACCGGCGCGGGCCCGTTCGACCGAGGCGGCGCGGCCGGCTCGGTAGCCGATCGGGTCGCCGAGGGTGACCCCGAACTCGGCGACGTACCCGCGTCGTTGCGCACCCTGATCGCCGCGTGCCTGGTCAAGGACCCCGCCCTCCGGCCCGCGCCGGAGGAGATGGTGCGGGTCGCGGCCGGCACCCCCGGGCCGACCTGGCTGCCCGCGGCAGCCGCCGCGTGGGTGGCCGAACGGGTGGCCAACCCGTGGGAGCCGCCCGAGCCGATGCCCGGCAGCGAGCCGTACGCGCCGGGCACGGTACCGGCCCCGCCACCCGGCAGCGCGCCCACGCCCGCGGCCGGCGCCGAACCCGCCCCGACACCGACTCCGGCGCCGATCCCGACCGAGGCCGCGACCCCGGCGGAGCCGCCGGCCGCGCCCGAGGGCACCGCGCCGTCCGCCCGGCCGGATGCCCCCTCCCACGCCCACCGGTCCGGCCCCCGGGGCAAGCCCCGCCGCGGCTTCCTGGCGGTCGCGGCCGGCGCCGCGGTGCTCGGCGGCGCGGTGGCGGCCTGGGCGCTGAGCCGAGGCGGCGACTCGCCCAAGGCCGCGCCGAAGCCGCCCGTGCCGCCGCCGACGCCGGTCGCCTCGGCCGGCCCGAGCACGCCCTCCTCGGTGCAGGAACTGACCGTGTGGACCACCGAGAACCTGGTGCCCACCGCGCTGCTCGGCGACTTGGGCCTGGAGTTCGGGAAGCGCGGCGCGGGGATCCGGCTGGGCAGCCGGCTCCAGTCCAGGGCCGGCTACACCCAGGCCCTGGAACAGGCGTTGCGCGCCGGGCGCGGGCCGGACGTGTTCGAGTTGGACCTGTCGGCCGTGGCCCGGTTCAAGGCGGCCGACCTGATCATGGACCTGACGCCGCATCAGAGCCGCTTCGACACCAACACCTGGTTCCCCGCCGTGCGCGCCTCGGTCACCTCCGCCGGCCGGATCATGGCGCTGCCGCTGGCCGCCAACGTGCCGGTGGTGCTGTACGACCGGGGGCTGTTCCAGGCCGCTCAGGTGGGCGTGCCCACCGACCGGGTGACCTGGGTCGCGGACCTGGAGAAGTTGCGCCTGGCCAACGCGAGCAACCCCGACTACCGCGCGCTGTACGTACCCGGCGGCGCGTGGCCGATCCTGGCCTCGTGCGTGTGGGAGGACGACGGCACGATCGCCGTCCAGGAGGGCGACGCGTGGCGCGGCACGCTCGACCTGCCCGGCTCGGTCGAGGGGGCCAGGTTCTTCCGTCACCTGCAGTCCTACGCGCCGGACGCGATCGGCGTGGGCAACGACGACCCGTCGATCGTCACCCGGGTGGCCAAGGGCAACGTCGCGTCCGCGATCGCCGACTCGGCGCTGTACGACGCGGTGGTGACGGCCAATCCGGCGCTGCGCGCGGTGCTGGGCGCGTTCCCGATCCCGGGCCGGACGGGCGGCAAACCGGCCGCCGTCGGAGTGCGCGGCACGGTGCTCGCGGTGTCCGCCGGCAGCCTGTTCAAGGAGGCCGCGATGGACCTGCTCGCGCTGATCGCCACCGAGCGCTGGCGCTCACGGATCGCGACCGACGGCCGGCTGGTCCCGGTGCGCACCGGCCTGGACCGGGCGGTGCCGCCGGACAATCCGATGATCCCGGCCTCGATCGCCGCGCTGCCGGTGGGCGGGCGGGCGTTTCCGGTCGCCCCCGGCTGGTCCGAGCGCCCGCTGACCGAGCTTTCCAAGCAGACCTTGGCCGGCGCCGATCCGCTGGCCGCGGCGGCCGCGGCGAACACGATCGTGGCCCGCGAGTTCGGTGTGTCGCCGGCTTGACGGATCTCCCGACCGAGGCGGGTGGGCAGTACACCCAGGGTTTGGGCAAGTTCCACATCCCGCCGATCGAAGGAGCCGCACAGTGCCGTCGTGGAACGACGACCCGCGGGCGTCGGCAGAGCAGGTGACATCGGAGGACGGCGCATCGGCCTACCCACCCCCTCGGCCCACCCATGCGCCGATGGCCGTGCCGCCACCCCCGCAGCCCGTGGACGGATCGCCTGCGCAGCACCCGGCCGGGCGGCGACAGCAAGACCCGGGCGGTGTGCCGCCGCAGCAACGCCCGGGCGATATGCCGCAGCCGCACCATCAGGGCGGGCCCCCGCAGCAGCAGTACCCGGGCGGTGCACCGGGCCCTGTCCCGGCGGTGCGCCGCAGCGGTATCCGGCCGGCCCGCCGCAGTACCCGAACGTGCCGCCCCCGCCGGGCTGCGGACCCGCCCCGCCGCCGCCCGGCGGCGGTTCGTCCCGGGGCAAGATGATCGTGGCCGGTTCGGTCGCGGCGGTCGTCGCGGCCGGTGGCGGTGTCGCCGCGTGGTTGCTCACGCGCGGCGACGACAAGGCCGCCGCGCCCACCCCCGCGCCGAAGCCGACCACATCGGCGCCGCCGCCCCCGTCCCCGCCCACCCCGGAGCCGCCCTCCGGCGAGAGCGCCCGACTGGATCTTCCCGGAACTGTTGCGCTCCTCCCCCGAGACGGCGCGCGATCCGGGCGCGTTCCCGATGCCCGGCCGCAGTGCGGACAAGCCCGGCGTGGTCGGCGTGTGGGGCGGGGCGGTGGCGGTGTCGGCGAAGGGGCTCGCCCCGGACGGGGCCGAGCGCAGCGCGGACGCCGTGATCGGTGCCACCTTCGACAAGGACACCCGGCTCTGATCCCGGCCGGGTAACCCGCCGCCCCGTGTCACCCACACGGCGCAAGAAATCCTCAAGCGTAAGCCCGCCGCGGTGCACCGCGGCGGGCTTCCCGCATTACCCACCCTCCGCGATCGCACCGCCGCCTACCGTCGGGTCACTTCCCCTTCGGGTGACCGGCGGTTTCCGGATTCGGCAGTACATGTCCCGCCGTCGAGTCGCTCTCCGAGCACACGAGGATGCGGTCCGTCATGTCCGGAAGTCCCGATCCCTCCCGGGCCGATCTGCTTCGCGGCAGCCTCACCGCCGTCGCTCCCGCCGCGCACGATCTGGTCTCGCACTTCTACGCCCTGCTCTTCCTGCGCCGGCCCGACCTGCGCGATCTGTTCCCGCCGGCCATGGATCTCCAGCGCGACCGACTGCTCGCCGCGCTGCTGCGGCTGGGCACGGGCGGCGACGAACCGCACGAGTTGCGCCGCTTCCTGCGCCAGTTGGGCCGGGACCACCGCAAGTACGGCGTACTCGACGAGCACTACGACGCGGTCGGCTCCGCGCTGATCGGCGCACTGGCCCGCTACCTGGGCGCCCGCTGGACACCCGAACTCCAGGCCGCCTGGCTGGAGGTGTACACGTGGGCGGCGGCGGTGATGATCGAGGCCGCCGCGGACGACGCCGAGGAGGCCCCGCCCTGGTGGGACGCGGTGATCACCGGCCACGAGCCGCGCGGGCGGGACATCGCGGTGATCACCGTGCAGCCGGATCACCCGCTGCCCTATCACCCCGGCCAGCACGTCACGGTGGAGACCCCGTGGTGGCCGAGGGTGTGGCGGCACTACTCGATCGCCAACGCCCCGCGTGTGGACGGCCGGCTCGAACTGCACGTGCGCGCGGTGCCCGCGGGTTGGGTGAGCAACGCGCTGGTGCACCGTGCCCGGGTCGGCGACCACATCCGGCTCGGGCCCGCACGCGGTGGCCTGGTGCTGCGCGGCGAGACGCTGCGCCGCACGTTGTGCGTCGCCTCCGGGACCGGTCTGGCGCCGATCAAGGCGCTGGTCCAGCACATGGCGCAGCGGCAGTTGGCCAACCGGGCGCACGTGTTCATCGGCGCGAAGTACGGGGTGGACCTGTACGACCTGAACGCGCTGTCCGCGATGGCGGAGGTGTACCCGTGGCTGAACGTGATCCCGGCCGTCACCCACGACCACTCGTTCGCCGGTGATCGGGGCGCACTGCCCGACGTACTGGCCCGGTACGGCCACTGGCACGACCACGACGTGTTCGTCAGCGGGTCGGCGGCGATGGTTCGGGCCACCGCACACCGGCTGACCGGCGAGTTGGGCGTCGCCCCGCAGCGGCTGCACACCGAGAGTCTGGACGAGATCGCCCAGGGTCCGCGGCTGCTCCAGGGCTGCTGAGCTGCGGACATCCGACCGTGGGGGCGTAACGTACGGGGCACCAGGGTCGCGTCCGAGCGACCGGTTCGAACAGCAGCAGGAGCGCCCGCATGGTCAGCAAGCCGCCCGTGGACGACGTCGGCGACGAGGGCCTCGTGGTCGGCCCGCCCAAGGAGTACGCGGCCGGACTGCCGGCCGTCGCCTGGTCGCTGCGCCACGCCGGCCGCCAGATGGGGGTCAAGCGCAGCCTGCTGACCCTGGTTCAGGTCAACCAGAAGCAGGGCTTCGACTGCCCCGGGTGCGCGTGGCCGGAGCCGGACCATCGCAGCATCGCCGAGTTCTGCGAGAACGGCGCGAAGGCGGTCGCCGAGGAGGCCACCGTGCGCCGGGTGGGCGCGGACTTCTTCGCCGCGCACCCGGTCGCCGAATTGGCCGAAAAGTCGGACTACTGGCTGGGCCAGCAGGGCCGGCTGACCGAGCCGATGTACCTCGCCGAGGGCGCCACGCACTACGCGCCGATCTCGTGGGAGGACGCGTTCGGGGTGGTCGCCGAGGAGTTGACGGCGCTGGACTCGCCGGATCGGGCGGCGTTCTACACGTCCGGCCGCACCGGCAACGAGGCCGCGTTCGTGTACCAGTTGTTCGTGCGCGCGTTCGGCACGAACAACCTGCCGGACTGCTCCAACATGTGTCACGAGTCGAGTGGCTCGGCGCTGACCCAGACGCTCGGGGTCGGCAAGGGCAGCGTGTCGCTGGAGGACCTGTATCAGGCCGACCTGATCTTCGTGGTGGGCCAGAACCCGGGCACCAACCACCCGCGGATGTTGTCCGCGCTGGAGAAGGCCAAGCAGGCGGGCGCCTCGATCGTGGCGGTCAACCCGTTGCCCGAGGCCGGCCTGCTGCGGTTCAAGAATCCGCAGAAGGTCTCCGGCATGCTCGGCTCGGGCACCACGTTGACCGACGAGTTCGCGCAGATCCGGCTGAACGGCGACCTGGCGCTGTTCCGGGCGCTGAACCGGCTGCTGCTCGAAGCCGAGGACGCCGCGCCGGGCACCGTGCTCGATCGGGCGTTCATCGACGAATACGCGCACGGCTTCGAGGAGTTCGCGGCGGACGTGCGGACCACGCCGTGGGCCGACGTACTGGAGGCGACCGGGCTCCCCCGCGAGCAGATCGAGCGCATCCATCGGCGGGTGCTCGACTCGCGGCGAATCGTGGTGTGTTGGGCGATGGGCCTGACCCAGCACAAGAACTCGGTGCCGACCATCCGCGAGGTGGTCAACTTCCTGCTCCTGCGCGGCAACGTCGGGCGGCCGGGCGCCGGGGTGTGCCCGGTGCGCGGGCACAGCAACGTGCAGGGCGACCGGACGATGGGCATCTACGAGAAGCCCTCGGCGGCGTTCCTGGACGCGCTGGAGAAGGAGTTCGGCTTCGCCCCGCCGCGCGAGCACGGGCACGACGTGGTGGACGCGATCCGGGCGATGCGCGACGGCCGGGTCGAGGTGTTCGTCGCGCTGGGCGGCAACTTCGTCTCGGCGACCCCGGACACCGCCGCGACCGAGGCCGCGTTGCGGGCCACCCGACTGACCGTGCAGGTGTCCACCAAGCTCAATCGTTCGCATGCGGTCACCGGCCGGCGGGCGCTGATCCTGCCCACGCTCGGTCGCACCGAGCGGGACCAGTTCGTCACCGTCGAGGACTCGATGAGCGCGGTGCACATGTCGCGCGGCAAGCTGCCGCCGGCCTCGCCGCACCTGCGCTCCGAGGTGGCGATCGTCTGCGGGCTCGCCGAGCGGGTGCTGGGTGATCGCGGGCGGGGCGATCGGGTGTCGGTGCCCTGGCGCGACTTCGCGCGCGACTACGACCTGATCCGGGATCGCATCGAGCGGGTGATCCCGGGCTTCACCGACTTCAATCGGCGGGTGCGCGAGCCCGGCGGCTTCGTCCTGCCGCACGGGCCGCGCGACGCGCGGACGTTCCCGACCACGACCGGCAAGGCGAACTTCTCCCGCAACGATCTCGTGGTGCTGCGGGTGCCCGAGGGGCGGCTGATCCTGCAGACGGTTCGCTCGCACGACCAGTACAACACCACGATCTACGGCCTGGACGACCGTTATCGCGGGATCAAGCAGGGCCGCCGGGTGGTCTTCGTGAACCCGGCCGACCTGGCCGCACTCGGCATCGCGGACGGCTCGCTGGTCGACCTGGTGGGCGAGTGGAGCGACGGCACCGAGCGCCGGGCGCCGTCGTTCAAGGTGGTGTCCTACGACACCGCGGTGGGCTGCTGTGCGGCCTACTTCCCGGAGACCAACGTGCTGGTGCCGCTGGACAGCACGGCGGACGAAAGCAACACGCCGACCTCGAAGTCGATCGTGATCCGGCTGGAGCACTCGCGCTGACGCGGCGGCTGGGGTTGTCCTCAAGCGCCGGACGGGCTGAATTCCTGCTCGGCCGGAGCTTGAGGGCTGCGGACTCGGGTGTCCTCAAACGCCGGACCGGCCGGATTCCCGCTCGATCGGGGCCTGAAGGCTGCGGACTCGGGTGTCCTCAAACGCCGGACCGGCCGGATTCCCGCTCGATCGGGGCCTGAAGGCTGCGGACTGCGGGTGTCCTCAAGCGCCGGACGGGCCGGATTGGGGTGTCCGGCGCTTGAGGTCGTGCCACGAAGCCCGTTCTCGGTGGCTCGCTAGCCCTGGAAGCGGGCTGCGAGGACGGCGGCCAGGCGGCGGGAGGCGAAGCCGGTGCCGTGTACGAAGCGGACCACCGGGCCGAAGGTCGCCGCGGCCGGCGGGCCGGTGACGTACAGGCCCGGCACGGTCGTCTCGAAGGCCGCGTCCAGCGCGGGCAGTCCGCCGACCGTGGCGATCCGCCGCCGCACGTGCGGTGCGAGGAAGCCGAGCGCGGCCAGGTCGACCCGGTAGCCGGTCGCCGCCAGCACATGGTCCGTGTGCACCTCGCGCTGGTACCCGGTCCGGTCCCGGAGCAACATCCGGGCCCGTCCGTCCGGCTCGCGGCGGGCCCCGGTGATCGTCTGCGCGTCCCGCACCGGGACCCGCCCGTCCAGCCGATCCCGCAACCACCACGCGGCCGAGGGGCCGAGGATGCGCCGGGCCAGATCGACCCGCACACACGCGGGCAACAGCCGGAAGGCGGCCGGTCCGCGCGCGGCGGCGGCGACCGACCACCCGGCGCCCAGCGGCGAGTCCGGGGTGAGCCGCCGGGCCCGGCCCGGCTCGGGCGGCGCGGCGAAGCGCACCCGCTCGGCCCGGCCGAACACGCGCACCCGCGCGGCGCCGCCCTCGTGCAGCAACGCCGCGCTCTCCAGCGCGGATTGACCCGAGCCGATCACCACGATGTCCCGGTCCGCGCCGAGTTCGGCCAGGTCCGGGTGCTCGGCGGAGTGCGAGACCAGGTCGGCGCCCAGGCGTTCCAGCACGGGCGGCACGTAGCGGTGCGCGGCCAGTCCGGTGGCCAGCACGACCGCGTCGACCTCGACCTCGGTGCCGTCCTCGCGGCCGAGCGCGAAGCCGTGTCCGGCCGGTTCGACGCCGGTGATCCGCACCCGTTCCACACCCGGCACCAACCGGTCGGCGTACCAGCGGCCGTAGGCCGCGAACGTCTCCCGGGGCACCGGCTGATCACCCGTCAGCGGCCGTTCGTCCCGGGCGCGTTGGTAGCAGGCCAGGTCGAATCCCGGCCTCGGTGCGGCGATCGAGGATGCGTCCGGTCGGGATTTGAGCAGCATGCCGACCGGCATATGGCGTCGCCAGCTCTCCATGGGCTCGCCGAACACCCGTGTGGTCACCCCGAGTTGGCGCAGGTGGGCGGCAAGCGAGAGACCGTAGGGGCCGGCTCCGACGATGGCGACGGTCATGGTGTGCGTCCTTCGGGTATTCGGCACGAATTGTTGGCTTATCCGGTGAAAGGTCGGTTCGTGCTGCTAGAAAGGTCCGGACGGGGAGGCAACGACATGGGTGGGCGAGGGGTCGAGCTGGATCGTTCGGTGCCGGCGCTGCTGTTCAAGGTCGGCCGCTATCCGCTGCATCAGGGCTCGGTCGGCGCGGTGCGCTCGCTCGGCCGGGCGGGCATCGCGGTGCACGCGGTGGTCGAGGACGCGTACACCCCGACCGCGCTCTCCCGGCACCTGAGGAGGCGACACGTCTGGCCCACCACCGGTCTGGAGGCCCCGGCGGCCCTGCTGGATCGGTTGTTGCGGATCGGTCGTCGCCTGCCCGCCCGCGCGGTGCTGGTGCCCACCGACGACGAGGCGGCGCTGCTGGCCGCCGGCGCGCAGGACCGGTTGGCCGAGTGCTTCCTGCTGCCGAAGGTCGATCCGGACCTGCCCGCGGGACTGGCCGGCAAGCGCGGTCTCTACCAGCGCTGCCTGGCCCACGGGGTGCCCGCGCCGGACACCCGGTTCCCGGCGGACCTGGACCGACTCGTGTACCACGCGCGGGAGTTGGGGTACCCGGTCGTGGTCAAGAACCTCGCGCCGTGGGATCGACTGCGCGCCCCGGTGGTGGCCGGCACCACGCTCGTGCCCGACGAGCGCGCCCTGCTCGCCCTGGTCGGCGCCCCCCGCGCGGTGTTGTTGCAGGCGTACGTGCCGCGGGCGGTGGCACAGGACTGGATCGTGCATCTGTACGCCGCGCCCGACGGCCGATGCGCGCCGGTGTTCACCGGGCTCAAGCTCCGATCCTGGCCGCCGCACGCCGGAGTGACCACGTACGCACGCGCGTTGGCCAATCCGGGGCTGGCGCGCCGCTCGGCCCGGTTGTGTCGGGCGATCGGTTATCGCGGGCCGGCCGATCTGGACTGGCGGCTGGATCTGCGCGACGGCCGGTACAAGCTGGTCGACTTCAACCCGCGGGTGGGCGCCCAGTTCCGCATGTTCGAGACCGAGCGCGGGCTGGACGTGGTGCGCGCGCTGCATCTGGATCTGACCGGTCGGGCGATCCCGGCGGGCGCCCAGCGCGAGGGCCGGCGCTACGTCGCCGAGCACCTGGACGTCGCGGCGCTGCTCGCCTACCGGGGCCGGACGGGCGTGGCGCGGCCACCCGGATACCCGCCGGTCCGGGGCGGCCTGGAGAGCGCGTGGCTGGCCTGGGACGACCCGCTGCCCGCCGCGGCGGCCGCGGTTCGGGCGCTCGCGACGGCCGTGCGTCGGTACGGGCGCTGAGGGCGGGCGATGACGGCGCCCGGGCGGCTGCGACGCGCGACGGCGGTGCTGCGGGCCGTGCTCCGACGCGCGGTTGCGGCACTCCCGGCCGTGCCGCGACGCGCGGTGGCGCCGGTCCTGCCGCTCGTGCTGCTCGCGGCCTGCGGGACCGGGCCGCCCGGCGGACCGCGGCTGTTGTTCGCCGACGACTTCGCCGGTTCGACGTTGGCCGCCGGGCGCTGGGTGACCTGCTACGACTGGAACGTGGACGGCTGCACCAACGCGGGCAACCGCGAGCAGCAGTGGTACCGGCCCGAGCAGGTCCGGGTGAGCGGCGACCAGGCGATCCTGAGCGCGCGGCGCCGACCCACGCGCGGCTCGGACCACGTCGTGTACCCGTGGGTGTCGGGCATGTTGTCGACCGGGCGGCCGAGTTGGTCCGGCCGTCCGCGGTTCACCTTCACGTACGGCCGGGTCGAGGCCGAGTTGCTGATGCCACGCGTGCCGAACGCGTTTCCGGCGTTCTGGCTGATGCCCGCCTCCCGGTACACGCCGCCCGAGCTGGACGTGGTCGAGTTGATCGGCGCGGACGATCGGGCCCGGTCCACGGTGCACTGGCGCGATGCGAACGGCCGCGCGCAGGCGTGGGTGCACGAGTCGCCGGCGCGCGACTGGTCGGACCGGTTCCACCACTTCGCACTCGACTGGGCGGCGGATCAGCTGACCTGGTCGATCGACGGCGAGCGGGTGTTCACGGTCAGCGATCCGGACCGCATCCCGAACGAGCCGATGGAGGTGCTGTTCACGCTCGCGATGGGTTACCCCGAACCGGTGCCGGAGCACGTGTACGAGGCCGAGCTGCGGATCCGGTCGGTGCGGGTGTGGGCGGCGCCCTGAGGGCGGCCCCGCCGGCGACGGGTCGGTCACCGGGTCACCGGGTCCGGCCGGCCGCCGGATCGCGGTGTCCCTGCCAGGGATCGGGGTGTCCGCGCCGGCGCGCCCGGGTCCGCCGCCAGGCCCGCCAGCCCAGGGTGGGCAGCCCGTCGCGAAACGGCGCGACCCGGGTGCCGGCGCCGGCCAGCCAGGCGTCCAGGCGCCTCGCGTCGGTGTTCGCGCGCACGAGCAGTCGGGAGATCCGCCACGGGTCGTCCTCGCGTGAGCTGTGCGCGTCGCGCACGGCCATCGCGGTGCGATAGCCGGCATGCCGCACCGCCTCCCGCACGGCCGCGTTGTTGTAGCCGAACGGATAGGCGAACGAGGTGACCGGGCGCTCCAGTTCGGCTTCCAGCCGCTCGCGCGAGTCGGTGATCTCGCGGTGCATCAGCTCGACCGGCAGGGTGTCCAACTCGCGGTGCGTACAGCCGTGTGCGCCGATGGTCAGACCCGGCGCGTCGGCGATCCCGCGCAGTTCGTCCCAGGTCAGCATCGCGGCGGGCGGCAGCGCCGGCCGCAGGGTGGGCCACAGCGCGTCGGTGGTGACGTAGAGCGTCGCGGGCAGATTCCGCTCGACCAGTCGCGGCAGCGCGTACCGGGCGAAGTCGGCGTAGCCGTCGTCGAAGGTGATCAGCACGCTGTGTCGGGGCAGATCGCGTCCGCCGTGCAGAGCCTCGGTGAAGCGGTCCAGGTCGACCGGAACGCGGCCGCTGGCCAGGACCCGGTCGAGTTGCCGGCCGAACTCGGCCGGGCCGACCGTGAACGGGGCGATCCACGGCGGCGGGTCGTCGCGCACCGAGTGGTAGAGCAGTACCGGAACCGCGGTCTCGGATCTCATCGCATTTCCCTTCGCGAGCCGTACGTGTGCGCGACGGTGCGGATCAGCGCCGCGGTGGTGGTCAGCGCCGCGAGCGTGCCGAGCACGCGGGGGCCGGAGAAGGCGCCGGCGAGCAGGTACGCCTCGGCGGTCAGCGCGCACAGCGCGGCGCTGCCGGCGATCGAGGTCACCGCCGTCGCGAGCGCCGTGCCGGCGTCCCCGGCGATCGCGTAGCCGGGTCCGACCGCCAGGAAGGCGGCCACCACGAGCGCTCGCAGCGGCTGTCCGGCGGGCAGTGCCGTCGCGCCGAACGCAAGCCAGCCGGCCGCGGTGGGCAGCGCCGCGCGGATCGCACCGGTCACCGCCGGGGCCCGCTTCGGGCCGGGGTGATCCGGATCGGTGCTTCCCGGATCGGGGCGGCCTGTGGCGGTGCGGACCCGATCGGCTCGGCGCGCGGGTCGATCCGGTAGATCACCGCGTCCCGATCGCGCAGGAGCAGGGTGAAGCGCGGCGCCGTGGAGAGCGTGCGATCCATCCGCTCCAGCGCACCGGCCGGCAGCAGCCCGGTCTGTTCGCACTCGGCCCGCTGACCGGCGGTCAGGAACAGGTACGCGGTGCTGCCGGCGTATTCGTCGGCCAGCGCGGTGAGTCCGGCGACCGGGTCGCGCACGACGCCCTCGCGCAGGGTCGGCGTCTCCATCGCGAACCAGCGGTGCTGTTGTCGCTCGTGGTCGGCGTAGGCGCCGGGGAAGTTGTTGGTGGCCGCGACGATCAGATCGCCGGGGGCGGACACCGTGGCCAGCCACCGCCGGGCGGCGATCTCGCCGTCGCCGAAGTGGTTCTGCCGCTCCTTGCCGTAGTAGCCGAACACGAACCCGGTGAGCAGCAGCGCGAACACCACCGGCAGCAGCACCGCGCGCGGGCGCGGGCGACCCCGATCGCCGAACGGTGGCACCAGCCACGAGGCGATCAGGAACGCGACCGCCGGGAGTGCGAACAGGTAGACGCGGAAGATGATTTCGCCGCCGTACGCGCCGGCCGCGAGCAACGGCAGCGGCGCGATCGCCAGCAGCGTGGCGGGCGAGCGACGCAGCCGCGGGCGGCGGATCAGCGCGGCGGCGGCCAGCAGCAGCACGCCGGCGGTCAGCGCCCGATCCACCCGGGCGACCAGCACCTGCCCGGGCTCGGCGCTGCCCAGATCGACCATCCCGGCATGCGCGTTCGCCTCGAAGTCGCCGAACTGGGACCAGGAGGCGCCGAATTGCTCGAAGACGAAGGGCCGGGCCACGGTCAGGTCCCAGACCAGGACGGCGACCGCGGTCAGCGCGAACAGGGGCAGCGCGACCCGGCGATGCACGCGCGAGCAGGCCAGCGCGCCGAAGGCGACCACGAGCATCAGCGGGGTGAGCTGATGCGCCGTCACCACCGCGAGCACGAGCGGCGTGCACAGGGCGAGCGTGCCGAGCGGACGGCGGTCGCGGTCCAGGACCAGCGCCAGGATGCTCACGTAGAGCACGAACGCGAAGGTCTGCGGCGCGAAGTAGTCCTGGCCGACCCACGCGGTGCCGAAGTAGATCCACACCGCCGCCCAGACGGTCCGCCGGTTGCGGGTGAAGGTGCGATAGAGCAGGACCAGCGGGCCGATCAGCAGCAGGTCGAAGGCGAGCGGCGACCAGGTCGCGATGGCCAGCGCGTCGTGCCCGCCGCTGCCGCGGACCACCGCGGCCGCGGCGGCGAAGAAGCCCGGCCACTGGTGATAGGGCGCCAATTCTCCGGCGTGCGACAGGGTTTCGCCGGTGCGCAGGAACTGGTCCACCACCTCGACGTGCTTCCACGCCCACGCGTAGCGCAGATGCTCGTACAGCACCGCGGGGGTCGCATGCAGCATGGTCACCAACGCTGCGGTGTGGAACGCGTATCGGGGCGCCCGGGCGGCGCGGTCGAGCAGGGTCGCGGCGAAGCCCGCGGTGAGCAGGCCCAGCGCGCACCAGTACAGGACCGGCAGCACGTCAAGCAGGCCCAGGCCGCCCATGTGTTCCACCGCGACCGGCATGCGCATCGCGAGCACCCACAGCAGCACCGCGACCGGCAGCGCGAGCAGCCCGAACGCGCGGAAGGCGAGCGCCGCGGCGGTCGCCGGCCGGTCGTTGCCCAGGCCGCGCAGCCGGCCGGTCGCGTAGCCGAGCGCGGTGGTGAGCACGCCCAGGACCAGGGCGGGGATGGTGGCCTTGGGTGGTGCGGCGTCCGGCGCGAACGGCCGGACCAGGGCCCGCGGGATCGTGGAGGCCAGGTAGGAACGCTCGGATGCGAGCGCGGTGTCGGTGCCGGTGTGCCGGCTGACCGCGGCCTTGGACAGGCCCTCGGCCCAGCAGCGGGCCCGGAAGTAGCGCCACGTGGTGCGCGCGGCCGGGACCCGGTGGCGGACCACGGCGGCGGGTTCGTAGCCGAGTGTGCCGCCGCGGTGCCGGGCCGCCGCACGGATGCACAGCTCGGTCTCCTCGCAGCCCAGCGGGCGGGTGCCGACCCGGCCCAGGTCGGTGCGGAAGCCGCCGACGTCGAGCAGCACGCTGCGCCGGAAGGACATGTTGGCGCCGATCAGATTGCGTACCGGCGCGGCGTGTTCGGGCATGCCCCGGTAGGTGCAGCCGACCACCCAGTCGAACTCGGCCGGGAACCAGGCCGGGCGCCCGGTGTCCCAGTTCGGCCGGATCCGGCCGCCGACGCCGAGCACGTTCGGGTCGGTGTAGCCGTCGAGCAGGCGCATGGTCCAGTCGGGTTCGGCCACCGCGTCGTCGTCGAGGAAGGCCACGATGTCGCCGCGGGCGCCCTCGACGCCGGTGTTGCGGGCGCCGGAGAGGCCGCGCCGGCCGCGGTTGCGCAGCACGGTGATGTCGGTGAACTCGCGGGCCGCGCGGGCGGCGAGTTCGTGGCAGTGGTCGGCGACCAGGATCGTCTGGGCCGGTGGTTCGTCCTGGGCCCGGATCGAGGCGAGGGCCGCGCTCAGGTCGTCCCAGCGGTCCATCGTGTAGGCGCAGACGATCACGGTCAGGGTGGGTCGGGGCGGTGTGTGCGCCGCCGGTGGCACCGCCTGCCGGATCGCCGCCGCCCGGGCCCGCCGGACGGCGGCCTCCTCGGCCCGGATGGCGACCCAGGCCAGGCGTCTGGTGCGCGGTGGGGTCTCCGTCATGCGGGCCTCCCGGGGGCGGTGGGCAGCCAGACCCGGCGGGCGGTCAGCAGCGCGAGCGCGGTCGCGGTCTGCGCGCCGAGCCACGCGACGCCGGCGCCGAGCACGCCGAGCACGGGCAGCAGGACGACGGTCAGGGTCAGTACGGCCGTCGCGAGCGCGGCCTGGATGGCGACGACCACGCGCATCCGGCCGAGCACGCGGCATGCGCTGATCGCGGTCGCGACCACCAGGTGCGGCAGGGCGGACAGGGCCAGGAGTTGCAGCAGGGTCGAGCCGTTGCGGGCATAGCCGGGACCGAACACGCGCAGGACCAGCGGCGCGCCGGCGACGAGAGCGGTGATCGCGAGTACGAGCAGTGCTCCGGTGTGGCGGAGTACCCGGCGGCAGGCCGCGGCGAGTCCGACGCCCTCGCCGGCCGCCTCGACCAGCAGCGACGCACCCATGTTGAGGCTGATCAGGTAGAGCGTGTTGGCCACCACCCAGGCGAGCGAGAAGTAGGCGCTCTCCCGGGCACCGGCGTGCTCCAGCACGATGATCGGCGGCAGCGTGGTCGCGGCCAGCCAGCACAGCGTGCCGAGGTAGTCGGCACCGGCGTAGCGCAGGACGGAACGGCCGGGCAGGAACCCGGTACCGTCCCGGGCGGGCGCGGGGCGGCGGCCCGGGAGCAGCCGGGCGAACACCCATGCGTCCACCACAACCAGGGTCGCGACCAGGGCGAGCGTCCAGGACATCAGGATCCCGAGCGTGGGCACGAGTGCGGCGAGCGCGGCGACGAGGACGATCTTGGCGAACGCGAAGCCGCTGTTCTTGCCCACCACCAGCCCCGGGCGGCGCAGTCCGGTGAGCGCGCCGTCCTGGAGCGCGAAGAGCGCGTACGCCACGGTGGTGGCCGTGAAGCAGCAGCCGGCCGCCGGTTCGCGCAGGAAGCCCAGGCCCGGCGCGCACACCGGGATCAGCGCCAGGAAGCCGAGCGCCGCGACCAGCGTGGCGCCGCACGCGGCGGTGTAGGCGGCCAGGATCAGCCCACGCCGATCCTGCCCCGCCCGCGGCAGGAAGCGCACGAGCACATTGCCCAGGCCGAGTTGGCCCAGTCCGGAGAGCAGCATCAGCGCGGACACGGCGGCGTAGCTGCGGCCCACCGTCGCGTCGCCGTACCAGCGGGTGGCAAGTGCCCAGTAGCCGGCGCCGAATGCCGAGGTGACCAGCGAGCCGACGGTCAGCACATGGCCGTTGCGCAGCAGCGGATCCACCCCGAGCTTGCTCGGCCGGCGGAGCTGAGCCTGCGTCACCGGGCCTGCTCCGGTTGCTCCCAGGGCGTGTGCACGCCGTGCATGCGCACGCGTGCGTGCAGGTAGGCGAGCGGACCGGCGGCCAGCGCACGACGTTCGAGCCCGGCCAGGCGGGCGGGCCAGGGGGCCTCGGGCCGGCCGGGCGCGCGGGTGCGGGCCAGCGCGTATCGGATGCCGCCGGGCACGCGGCGGGCGAGCGCGCCGAGGGTGCGCGGCTCGCGCAGCACGGCGGCGGTCAGGTAGGCGCCGAGTCCGGTGCCGTAGCCGCGGACCTGGTGTGCCACCGCGGCGCGATCGGCGCGATGCCGGTGCCAGATCAGCGCACCGGGTTCGTAGCCGATCCGGTGGCCGCGCACGATGGTGCGAAAGAACGCGAGCAGGTCGTCGCCGCCGCGCGCGGGCGTGCCGACCCCGGTCGCCGGGTCGAAGCCGCCCATCGCGCGCAGCACGTCGGCGCGAAAGGCCATGTTCGCGCCCGAGCCGAAGCGGCCGGCGGTGAACGGGAACAGCGGGTCCGCCGGCGGCGCCTTGGCGTCGTACAGCACGGGCTCGAATCCTTTGGCGAAGCCGCCGTGCCGATGCAGCATCAGCTGCGCGGGGGTGCGCAGTTCGGCGGGCAGGATCAGCCCGGTGACACACGCGGGCCGGCCCGCCCGGGCGAAGCCGGCGACCAGCCCGGCGACCCAGCCGGGGTCGGCCAGGACGTCGTCGTCGGTGAAGGCGAGCAGTTCGCCGGTGGCGGCGGCGATGCCCCGGTTGTGCGCGAGCGCCAGGCCGGCGCGGGGTTCGCGGACGTAGCGCACCAGGCCGGCGCAGCCGCCGCGGACCACGCTCGCGGTGCGGTTGGTGGTGGGCGCGTTGTCCACCACGATCAGTTCGATGTCGGGATAGGTCTGCCACAGCAGGGTGCGCAGGCATGCGGCGAGCAGTTCGGGGCGCTCCCGGGTCGCCACGATCACGCTGACCCGCGGCGTTTCCCGGCGTCCGGGCGGTTCGGGGCCGTGGTCGGGCGGGGCGGGAGCACCGAACCGGGTGCAGGCTGCGGCGACGAGCCGGTCCGGGTCGGCGCCGTACGATGCCGGGTCGAGCAGGCCCACGGGGACGCCGTTGTGCCGGACCAGGGCGAGTACGGCGCCGGCGGGGCAGTTCGCCGGCCGGCCGTCGGGGGTGGTGAGCCGGGCGGCGCCGGGGGCGCTCAGGTCGAGCACGCGCACGTGCACCAGGTCGGGCGGGTCGGCGGCGGGCTCGGGATCCGGGTCGGGCGGGTCGGCGGCGGGCTCGGGATCCGGGTCGGGCGGGTCGGCGGCGGGCTCGGGGTCGAACCGGTCGGCCGCGGGTTCGGGTTCGAGCCGGGCGGCGCCGGGTTCGGGGTCGGCGGCCGAGCGACTCGGCGCGGCCGGGCGTGGGATGCACACCGGGGGCGGCTCGGCGGCCGGGTCCGGGCTCGACGTCGGGTCGGTGTGCTCGGCCGGGCGCTGCCTGGGAATCAGCGGCGTCGGGTTCGGGTCCGGGTCGGGTCGCGGGGTCAACCGTCCTCCCCTGTCCGGATCGCCCGCACGCCGCCGCCGTGCTCGCGCAGCACGGTGCGCAGTACCCGGTGTCCGTCGCGCAAGGCGTTGAGGTTGGATCGACCGCTGCGGCGCGGGAGTTCGAGGCTGGGCACCTCGGCGATGCGCAGCCCGGCGCGGAGCGCGCGGACGATCATCTCGGCCTCGATCTCGAAGCCGGTCGAGCGCAGGTCGAGGTGGTCGAGGAAGCATCGGCGGAACGCGCAGAAGCCGTAGCACAGATCGGTGAGCCGGTAGCGGTAGAGCCGGCTCACCAGTGCCATCAGCGCGTGGTTGCCCACGCTGCGCAGCGTGGTCAGGTCGAGCGATCCGCCGCCGCCGACGAACCGGGAGCCCTTGACGAAGTCGTAGCCGTTGGTCAGGAAGTGCACGTAGTGCGGGATCTCCTGCGGCGACATGCTGCCGTCGGCGTCGATGGTGACGATGATGTCGCCGGTGGCGTGCCGGAATCCGGTCCGCAGCGCGCTGCCCTTGCCGGGGGCGGACTGCGGGATGACCCGGGCCGCGGGCAGATAGCGGCGGGTGATCAGCGAGGTGGCGTCGGTGGAGTCGCCGTCGATCAGCAGGACCTCGTCGACGCCTTCGGGTATCTGTTGGAGCACCCAGGGCAGGTTGCGCGCCTCGTTGCGGGCCGGCACGACCAGCGTGACCCGGTCGCGCGGCACCGGGTCCGGTACCGACTGCCCGGCGCGCAGCGGTGTGCTGCCGGGCAGTTCGGCGATCCGGGGCAATGGACGTGTCGCGTGTGCCGTGTGCGTCGTGTCGTGCATGACCGGCCCCCTCCCGTCTGCCGCGCACCCCGGGAGGCACACGGCATCGGGCCGGCGAACCGGCCCGAGATCGGTGACGCCGGGTGCCGATGGCACGACACCCGGTCATCGCTGATCGTGGTTGGGCGGCGAAAGCAGGGTCAATCGGACCGAAGATGCTTTGCCAAGACGTTACGGTTGGGCGTTTTTACCGTCGAATGCCAGTTCGGGGAACTTCTGCGCCTTTCAGGGGGATACAAGTGCTTTTCAGCAGGAGCAGTCGCACGAACAACACTCCCCGCATTCACAACAGTTGCCACAGCAGTCGCAACCGTCGCAGCAGTCCCCGCAGTCGCACTTGTGGCAGCAGCCCTGCCGCTGCTGCCCGGTGCACGGATCCTCGAACGACTCCCGGCAGCACCACTGGCACGTGCAGCACAGCCCGGCCCAGATCGCGCACGCGACGAACACGTTGTGCCCACCGGGCGGCGGAGGCGGCGGGGTCGGCCCACCGGGCGGACCCCACGGGCTGTTCGGGTCGTAGGGGCTGCCGGGCGGTTGCTGGTTCGGCGGCTGCGGGTAGGGCGGCTGCTGGTTCGGCCAGGAGCCCTCCGGCCGCGCGGCCAGGCGCCGTTCGGGCCGCTCGCCGTGCTTGGCACAGCCGTTGCCGTGTTTGCCGCCGACCGAGCAGGACGGCGACTCGACCGGGAAGCCCGCGTGCCGGAAGGACCGGTCGATCGCCTCGTCGATCTCGTGCACGAGCAACCGGTGCACGAGCACGCCGTCGACGAACTCGACCTCGGCCAGCGCGAGTCTGATCCCGGTCGCGGCGTCGCGGCACAACCGGTGCGCCTCGTCCGGCCCGGTCCCGGTGGCGAGCAACGGATTCCACGCCCCGGCCGCCCGGTCGGCGTGGATGTCCTCGACCGCGTCGAGCAGGTGCGCGAGCCGCCCGAACAACCGGCCCGCCTCGGCCAACGACTCGGCGTTGTCCGGGCGTTCGGCCAGCACCGCGGTATGCGCGAACGCGGCGCCGGTCGCGGTCTCGGTGGGTTCGGTCACGGTCAGCACGGACACACCCGGTCCGGCCAGCGCCTCGACCTCGACCTGCCGATCCACCGCCTCGACCATCACGGCCGTGTCGAAGCCGACCTCCAGCGCGGCGTCCGCGCCCTGGCGGGCCCAGCGCTCGGCGACCCGGCGCGCGCCACCGGCCACCGCACGCCGCTTGTACACGCCGTCGCCGTCGTCGATGTGGTCGCGCATCTTCGCCGACGCGAGCACCAGGGACACCGCGCCGGCCAACCGGGCGCCCTCGCCCATCGCGACGTCGGCCCGGCGCATCGCGCGCAGCGGGCACGGGCCCGCCTTGCGCCGGCCGTCCGCCGTGGGGCGCGCGGACTGCGCCTCGACCAGGACCGAGATGATCAGCCCGTCGTAGTTGGTGGCGACCCGAGCCGCCTGTCCGTGGTCGTCCCGCAGCGCGAGACACATGCCGCACAGGTGCGCCATCCACTCGCTCTGCAGCTTCTCCGACAGTCGGTGCCGGCACGGCCGGATGATCCCGAACAACCCCTCGCCCCATTTCACTGCGCCGTTCCGGTCCTCCACAGACGGCTCAGCCTACTGATCACCCGTCACCCCCGTTCGGGATCCGCGCCCGGGCCGGCCGGGGGCCGACGACCGCCCCACCCGTAGGATCCGCAGCGTGAGCGCATCGGTACTGGTCGTCTGCAGCGGGAACATCTGCCGCTCCCCCCTGGTCGAGGCGATGTTGCGCCACCGGCTCGCCGAATCGGCGCTGCCCGCCGAGGTCTCCTCCGCGGGCACCATCGACTGGAACGCCCGGCCGATGGCGGACAACAGCGCGCTGGTGCTGCACGAGTACGGCATCGACCCGGGCCCGCACCGCAGCCGCAAACTCTCCGCCGACCTGCTGCGCGCCGCCGACCTGGTGATCGGCATGTCGCGCGAACACCACTGGGCGATCGACGCACTCGCCGCCGATGCCCTGCCCCGCACCTTCCTGCTCGGCGAACTCGTGCGGCTGGGCGAGCGCTTCGGCCCGCGCGGCGAACTGCCGCTCGCCGACTGGGTGGCCGGGGTCGACGCCCTGCGACCGGCGAACCGGCTGGCCCGGCCGACCGACGAACTCGACGACCCGATGGGCGAACCGCTCGAATCGTTCCGGGTTATGGGCGCCCGCGCGGACGGACTCACCGCACGGCTGGTGGGCCTGCTCGTGGGGTGATGCCCACCCGGCGACGAGCCGAGATCATTCGAACAAATGATCTTTCCTCGCGGCGCGGCAAGGCCCCTGGACCCACCGACCTTTTGGCCTCCCCGTACACTCGCTGTTCCGCCGTGGGGATCGGCGGTACCGGGTGGGGTGGCCATGCGCGACGCAGAGCACGACCGGAACTACCAGGACGACGGCGAGCACGGCGGCTACGCCGACCACGTCCACGGCGGCGACTACGACCGAGACGGCGACTACGAGAGCGAGCACCGGCGCCGGAACGGCTGGGTGTTCCTCGTGTTGGCCCTCTTACTGGTGGTCGGCACGGGTTACGGGGCCTACTCGTTCCTGAAGCAGGACGACCCCTCGCCGACCACGAACGCGGGATCCACGGCGTCCGCGGCGGCCGGCGCCGTGGAGCGGAGTCCGCGCAACGCCGCACGGCGCTTCCTCGGCGAATGGCAGGCGGGCAACTGGACCGCCGCCGGCGCGCTCACCACCGATCCGTCCGCGGCGGGTGCGGCGCTGGTGAGTCTCGACGACGGGCTCCGGGTGGGCAGTCGGCAGCTGACCGTGGGCGAGGCGCAACCCGAACGGCCGGACGGCAACGTCCCGGTGCCGTTCGAGGCCCGACTGACCCTCAAGGGCGCCGGCGAATGGACGTACACCGGCTCGCTCACCGTCGCCAAGGCACCGGGCCGGGGCTACCTGGTCGGCTGGACGCCGAGCGTGCTGCATCCACAACTGACCGCGACCACCCGGCTCAAGCTGGCACCCAACCAGAGCGGCGCCGGCGGCGACGTGTTGCGGGCCAAGGGCGGAGCGGCGCTGTCGCCGACCGAATACCCCTCGCTGGCCGCGATCCGAACCGGCCTGGCGAGCAAGGCCCGGCCCGCCGAGCAGGCCGCGACCGGCGGCACGGTGCTGCTGGTCGACGCGGCCACGAGCGCCACGGTCGGACAACTCGCCACGATCGGCGAGGTGCAGACCGCACCGCCCGCGGACGGCGGCGTGCGGACCACGCTCGACGCCAAGCTGCAGGCGGCGGCCGAGCAGGCGGTCAAGGGCGAGTCGCGGACCACCTCGCTCGCGGCGGTGCGGATCAGTACCGGCGAGATCGTCGCGGTCGCGAACAACCCGGCGGGCGGCCCGAACAACGCGTTCCTGGGCACCACCCCGCCCGGCTCGACGCTGAAGATCGTCTCGGCGGCGACGCTGCTGACCAAGGGCGCGGTCGACCTGGACGACAAGGTCGGCTGTCCCGAATCGGCGAACGCGGGCGGCATGCGGTTCACCAACTCCGAGGGCCGCGCCTTCCCCGAGGGCACCTTCAAGCTCGCCTTCGCCCAGTCGTGCAACACCACGATGGCGAACCTGTCCGGCAAGCTCACCGGCGCCGACCTGTCCACGATCGCGCACGACTGCTTCGGCATCGGCGGCAACTGGAAGACCGGCATCGTCTCGTTCGACGGCCGGGTGCCCGCGGCGACCGACGACACCATGAAGGCCGCGAACATGATCGGCCAGGGCCAGGTGCAGATGAACCCGCTCACCATGGCCTCGGTGGTCGCCACCGCGAAGTCCGGTACGTTCCGCCAACCGCATCTGCTCGTCGACCAGGAGGGCCTGTGGCGGGCCCCGCGCGAACTCGCGCCCGCGGTGAGCAGCCGGCTGCGCACGCTGATGCGGTCCGTGGTCACCGAGGGCACCGCACGCGAGTCGCTCGGCGGGCTCGGCGGCGACGTGGGCGCCAAGACCGGCACCGCCGAGGTCGGCGGCGGCAGGCCGAACAACGGCTGGATGGTCGCCTACCGCGGCGACATCGCGGTCGCGGTCTGGGTCGAGGGCGGCATCACCGGCGGCCGGTCGGCCGGGCCGATCGTCAAGTCGTTCCTGGGTGCGGCGGGCTGAGCGGCCGTAGTCCATCATGGGCAGCGTGAGCGAACACGATCTTGCCGACGAGGGCCCTGGCCGGGCCGAGACCTTCCTCGACCTGCTGCGCTTGGAGCAGATCGAGGAGAACATCTTCCGGGGCTGGTGCCACGCCGGCGCGCCGCTACGCGCGTTCGGCGGTCAGGTGGCCGCCCAGGCCCTGGTGGCGGCGGGCCGCACGGTGGTGCCGGACCGGCACGTGCACTCGCTGCACAGCTACTTCCTGCGCCCCGGCAGCACCACGGCGCCCATCGTGTACCAGGTCGACCGGGTCCGGGACGGGCGCTCGTTCGCGACCCGGCGGGTGACCGGCGTCCAGCACGGCGCGGTGATCTTCACGCTGTCGGCGTCCTTCAAGGTGGCCGAGGAGACCCCCGGGCACCGCCGCGCGATGCCGGACGTCCCGCTTCCGGAGGAGCTCCCGGATCCGTACGAGAAGTTGTCCGCCGAGGAGCGCGCGCACTACGAGGAGTCGCAGACCCGGCTGCTGATGGACCTGCGCTTCGTCCCGGAGGACCGGTCGCCGGGCACCCACATCGTCGACGGCATCCCGCATCAGAGGGTGTGGATGCGGGCCGCCAAGCAGCTTCCGGACGACCCGCTGCTGCACGTGTGCGGGCTGACGTACATGTCCGACCTGACGCTGGCGGGCACCGCGGCCAAGCCGTACATCACCGATCCGTCGAAGCTGCAGATGGCCTCGCTCGACCACGCGGTGTGGTTCCTGCGTCCGTTCCGCGCCGACGAGTGGCTGCTGTTCGCCCAGGCCTCGCCGTCCGCCCAGGACGCACGCGGGCTGGCGATGGGCGAGTTCTACAACCACGACGGAGTGTTGGTGGCGTCGGTGGTGCAGGAGGCGGTGATCCGCCAGCGGTAGCGGCGGGCCCGCCGCGATCTCGGCGGCGTTTCGCTCCTCGCGTGGACGGTCGCGGGCGGGGCGGATCCACCCGGGCGTGGCTCGACCGCACCGCGGCACCGATCACCGCGGCCGGCGTCCGGCATCCGGCGTTCGGCCGGGTGGGCCGGTCACGTCGGCGGGGCGGGCTTTCGGGCCGGGTTCGCACGAGGCCGGGCGAGCGCGCTCACGCCGTGCCGCACACCCGCGCGCACGCCGCCCGCCGAGCCAAGTTGGCGCAGCGCGTACAGCAGCACCGCGATGTCGTCGATCAGGATCGGGTCGGGCAGCAGGTCCACCGGGCTGATCGCATAGATCAGCGCGCCCAGGAACAACGCCCGGTCGCGTGCGCTTGCGTCCGGGCCGCGCACCAGCCGCCAGGTCCGCAGCAGCCTGCGGACCAGGACGACCACGATCACCAGCGTCACGACGAACACGAGCGCCGCGACGCCGATCAAAATCCAGAGCCAGGTGTCCACGTCGGACGTCTGCCCCGTCAGCCGCCGCCCACCCAGACCGTCTTGGCATTGCAGAACTCGCGGATGCCCAGGTGGGCGAGCTCGCGTCCGTAGCCGCTGGTCTTGATACCGCCGAAGGGCAGTTCGGGGTGCGAGGTGACCATGCCGTTCACGAAGACCGCGCCCGCCTCCAACTCCGCCGCGCAGCGCTGCTGTTCGGCCTCGTCGTCGGTCCAGGCGTTCGCGCCCAGGCCGAACGGCGTCGCGTTGGCCAGCGCGATCGCCTCGTCCAGGTCGGCGACCCGGTACAGCCCGGCGACCGGGCCGAACACCTCCTCGCGGTACATCCGCATGTCCGGGGTGAGGTCGGTGACCACGGTCGGCGGGTAGTACCAGCCGGGGCCGGTGGGCCGCTCGCCGCCGCACAGGATCCGGGCGCCCTTGGCCCGGGCGTCCTCGACCTGCTCGGTGACGTCGCGCACGCCCTGCTCCTGGGCGAGCGGGCCCACGTCGGTGCCCTCGGCGGTCGGGTCGCCGACCCGGAGCGCGGCCATGTTCGCGGTGAATGCCTCGGCGAACGCGTCGTGGACATCGGTGTGCACGATGAAGCGTTTGGCCGCGATACAGCTCTGTCCGTTGTTCTGGGTGCGGGCCGTGGTGGCGGTCCTGGCGGCGGCCTCGATGTCGGCGGAGGGCAGCACCAGGAAGGGGTCCGAGCCGCCGAGTTCGAGCACGGTCTTCTTCAGCTCGCGCCCGGCGATGGCCGCGATCGAGCGCCCGGCGCCCTCGCTGCCGGTGAGCGTGGCGGCCACCACGCGCGGGTTGGAGAGCACCCGCTCGACCAGCTTCGACCCGATCAGCAGGGTCTGGAAGGCCCCCTCCGGGAAGCCGGCCCGGGTGAACAGTTCGCCCAGATACAGCGCGGTCCGCGGCACGTTCGACGCGTGCTTGAGCAGACCGGTGTTGCCCGCCATCAGCGCGGGCGCGGCGAACCGCATCGCCTGCCACAGCGGGAAGTTCCACGGCATCACGGCCAGCACCGGCCCCAGCGGCTCGTACCGTACGTACGCCTTCCGGGCGCCGACCGCGTCCGCGTCGGCCGGCTCGTCGGCCAGGAAGTCCGCCGCCCGATCGGCGTAGAACCGACACAGCCGGGCGCACTTGACCACCTCGGCCTCGGCGGCGGCGAGCGTCTTGCCCATCTCCGCCGTCATCATCGCCGCGACCTCGCCCTTCTCCGCGTCGAGCAGATCCGCCGCCCGCCGCATCGCTCGGGCGCGGACGTCGTACGAGTCCCGCCGGTGCGCCCGGAACACCTCGTCGGACCGCGCGATGCGGGCCTCGATCTCCTGTTCGCCGATCTCGGCGAACTCCTCGATCGTCTCCCCGGTCGCCGGATTGACGGACGCGATGGCCATGGACCCTCCAGATACGGCTGATGACTGCGAGGGGCGCGGGCATCGATCGGTGCACCCCGCCGACCCGTTACCCACGCCGCGCCGGCTGACACAACGCCGGGCGGCTGTCGTACCCGGCTGGGATCATCCGCGCCATGAAGGAACAAGTCATCCCGATCCTGCGCGTGGCCGACGCCGCCGCCTCCGTCCGCTGGTACGCCCGCCTGGGCTTCGTCCAGGAGTGGGAACACCGTTTCGAACCGGACCTCCCCGCCTTCGTGGACGTCGCACGCGGCGATGTGCACCTCTTCCTGAGCGAGCACGCGGGCGACGCGACTCCGGACACGCTGGTCTACCTGCGGGTCGGGGACGTGGACGCGGTGGCCCGGGAATTCGGTCTGCCGGTCGAGGAGGCGCCGTGGGCCCGGGAGGTGCATGTGACGGACCCGGATGGGAATCGGGTGCGGGTGGGGACGCCGAGGGAGGAGTGAGCGGGGGTATGGCCGACGATCGGGACCTGGTCCCGAAGCCTCACCCCTCTTCGTCAACGCGAAACGGCAACGCCGGCCCCGGCTTGAGCGCCCGCCAGACGGACAGATCGACGGGGCCTCCGTCGCGAAGCCGGAACATGCCGGCGGTGATTCGCGCGTCCCCGTGCGCCGTCGCCGCGCGGGCGAATCCGGCGCGATCGTCCAGCAGGTGCTCCGCTTCCGCGAACGCCGCCCGGGTGGCCGCCTCGACGGCCTCGGCCTCCCCCGTCAGCCGGTCCGCGACCTTGCGCACCCACGCGTCGAACTCGTCCGGAACCAGGTCGAGAAGCGCGTCGAAGGGGGCGGTCTGCTCGGTGACCTCCGACTCCGCGCAGGCGAGGGCGTACGCGACGTGCGCGGGATCGCGGTCGGCGAAGCGTTGCATGCCCAGATAGCGCCAGATGTCGCGTTCGCTCACCCCGGTGAGAATGCGATGCAGCCGGACGTAGTCCGTGAGCTTGACCTTCACCCGCAGCCCGGACGCGTGGCGCAGCACCCAGCCCTCGGCCGCCGCACCCCCGACCGGCACACCGTCGAGCCGACGATTGTCCTGCGCCGCGCGCACCACCTCGGCCAACGAAGTGGCCGGCCACGAGCGGACGACCCGACCACCCAGGCGGATCCAGGTGTCGGCGTGCGCGGCGAGCGGCTGTTCGATGCCGTCCCGACCCACCACGGCCAACAGGACCAGGGTGTGCTCGGCGCCGTTGTCCACGACGATGCGGTTGTCCGGGTGGATGATCTCGGTGACGTAGCCGACCTCGGGATCGAGCATTGCGCCGGCTCGCTCGTCCAGCCATGCCTGGGCCCAGCCGGCCTGCCGGGACGTGAAGGTCCCCTTGGACGCGGCCCGCCACCGACCGGCGTAGTAAAACACCAGGCCCAGCGAGCCGTCCTCCTTGTCGAAGACCTCGAAGCCGTCGTCCGGCAGCGGCGGCGCGTACGCCTCGCCTCGTTCGTGCTCGGTGTGGCTGAAGAACTTGGGCAGGCTGGGGCCGACGACTCGCCCGGTCGTGTCCTCCAGGATCAGCCCGCGGCAGCGCAGGGTCACCGGCGTCCACCGACGCCCGAACACGCACGTGCGGGTATAGGTGTAGATGGACAACGGGAGTTCCGGATGCCGGCGGCGCACCACCAGGCCGTGGTCGAGGGCCCGGATCAGGTCCTCGTGCCGGAACAGGTCGTCCGACGTGGCGAATTCGGTCATGCGGCGGCAGCGTAACGACGGGGCGTCGGCGGGTTCATCCGATTATTCGGGTGCCTTCGGCTCGTTGCCGGCCAGGACGCCTCGGGCCAGGGCCGCCAAGGCACTCTTGATGCGGTCGGGGGAGATGCCCTGGTCGCGCTGGCGTCGGTAGACCTCCGGTGCCAGTGGCGCGAGCAGGGTGTCGGCGAGTGCCTCGGGGTCCGGGCGGTCCGCCGCCAGGACGCGCACGTGCGTGCACCAGAAGCCGTACGCGCCGGTGCGGTAGCGCGCGCTGCCCGTCTCCGCACCCAGGAGCAGGTGTACGTGCCGCTCCAGCAGGTCGACCATCGCCGCGTAGAAGGCCGCCAGGCGCTCCGCCGGATCGTGCTCGTCCGGGCCCAACGGCGGCGTGCCGCGCAGGATTTCGTGTTGCAACGCGCGCTCGTGCTCGTCCAGCAGGGCGCGCGCGATGGAGGCGCGGTCGGGGTAGCGCCGATACAGCGTGCCGCGGCCGATGCCCGCGGCCTTGGCGATGTCCTCCATGGTGACCTCGGCCGGGTCGCCGGCCGCGAACAGTTCCTCGGCCGCGGCCAGCACGCGAGCCCGATTGCGCGCGGCGTCCGCCCGTTCCCGCGGCGGCCCGGCCCCGTCCGCGGCGACCGCAAGGCCGGTGAGCAAGTCGGTGCGTTTCGTCATGTCCCCACCCTAACCAGCAAGTGGACACGTCGTCCACTTACCCGTTACAGTCGAGCAGACAAGCGGACAGCCCGTCCACTTATTCTCTCGGGAGCACCCATGCCGCACCTCCTGCACCTCGACTCCAGCGCCCGCGCCGACTCCTTCTCCCGGACCCTGGGCGCGGCCTTCGCCGACGCGTGGCGCGCCGCCCGGCCGGACGCCGAGTACACCCACCGCGACCTCACCGCCCGCCCCGTGCCGCCGATCGACCAGGCCTGGACCGAGATCTGCGACACGATGCTGCGCGAGGGGATCACCGAGATCGCGGACTACCCGCAGGCGGTCCGCACGCCCGAGCAGCGCAAGGCGTGGGACACGGTCGAGCCGCTGTTGGCCGAACTGGTCGCCGCGGACGTCGTGTTGATCGGCGCGCCGATGTACAACTTCGGCGTGCCCGCCCAGCTCAAGAGCTGGATCGACCAGGTCACCTTTCCCAAGATGTCGCTGGTGCCGCGCCGCTTCGTGGTGGCCTCCGCGCGCGGCGGCTCGTACCTGCCCGGCACGCCGCGGGCGCCGTTCGACCACCAGACGCGCTACCTCGTCGACTTCTTCACCGGGCACTACGCGATCTCGGACGCGATCGTGCTCGGTACCGAACTGACCAACTCGCTCGTGGACCCCGGGCTCGCCGAGCGCCGGGACCAGCACCTGTCCTCGCACGCGGACGCGCTCGGCCGCGCCGCGGAACTGGGGCGCTCACTCGCGGAGGCGTACTGATGGCCTGGTTGATCCTGCTCGGCGCGGGCCTCGTCGAGGTCGTGTGGTCGCAGAGCATCAAGCCCACCGAGGGCTTCACCAAACCGCTGCCGACGGTGATCTGCGTCCTGCTCGGCGCGACGGCCGTATACCTGCTCTCGGTCGCCATGCGCGACCTGCCGGTGGGGACGGCGTATGCGGCGTTCACCGGAATCGGCACGGTCGGCGCGATCACGCTGGGCATCACGCTCCAGCACGACGCACTGAGCGCGGGCCGGATCGCGGCGCTCGCGCTGATCGTGGGCGGGCTGGTGCTGGCCCGGCTGACCTCGACGGCGTGAGGCCCGGCCCCACAACCCCGGCCCCACAACAAAGGAGGAACAGGATGCAACTTTAGTGACAGCGCTGGGCACGTTCGCGGCTATCGAGCCCACCCGCCCGAGCCGGAGGCTGAGGAGGTGTCAGGATCCCCAGTCAAGGAGCACACCCGCATGTCTCCCGGAAACCGCCGGCGCCCCCCGACCACGACTCCCCCGGCGAACCCGCTCGCCGGGCCGGACGCGTACGAGCGCATCGATCACGACGATCGGGCCAAGGGCAGCGCGGCGAGTTCCCGGGCCCTGACCAAGTGCTACGGCGAGGGCGAGACCCGGGTGGTCGCGCTGGACGAGGTCGACGTGGAGATCGGCCGCGGTCGGTTCACCGCGATCATGGGTCCGTCCGGGTCCGGCAAGTCCACCCTCATGCACTGCCTCGCGGGGCTGGACTCCGTCACCTCCGGGCACAGCTGGATCGGCGACACCGAGATCACCGGGCTCAAGGACAAGGACCTGACCCGGCTGCGCCGGGACGAGATCGGTTTCATCTTCCAGGCGTTCAATCTGCTGCCGACGCTGACCGCGCTGGAGAACATCACGCTCCCGATGGACATCGCGGGCGTCAAGCCGGACCCGGCCTGGCTGGACACCGTGATCGACACGGTCGGTCTGCGCGACCGGCTCAAGCACCGGCCCAGCGAGCTCTCCGGCGGTCAGCAGCAGCGCGTGGCGTGCGCCCGCGCGCTGGCGAGCAAGCCGCAGATCATCTTCGGCGACGAACCGACCGGCAACCTCGACTCGCGCTCCGGCGCCGAGGTGCTCGGCTTCCTCCGCAGCAGTGTGTACGACCTGGGCCAGACCATCGTGATGGTCACCCACGACCCGAACGCGGCGTCCTACGCCGACCGGGTGTTGTTCCTGGCCGACGGCCGGGTCGTGGACGAGATGTTGTCGCCGACCGCGGACACGGTGCTCGCGCGCATGCAGCGCTTCGCCCGCTCCGCGAACTGAGGCGCCGCCATGCTCAAGGCAACGTTTCGCAGTTTCCTCGCGCACAAGGCGCGAATGGTCCTGTCCGCGCTCGCGATCCTGCTGTCGGTCGCATTCGTCGCGGGCACCCTGATGTTCACGGACACGATCGGCAAGACCTTCCACGAGCTCTCCCGCACGGCGGCGGCCGACGTCACGGTCAAACCCGCGTCGGAGTTCCGCGAGGACCGGCTCGGCCGCACCGGCCGGCAGCCGACGGTGCCCGAGAGCACGGTGGCCGCCGTGCGCACGGTGCCCGGGGTCGCCGACGCGCATCCCGACGTCACGGTCACCAACGTGATCATCGTCGACGGCAAGGGCAGGAAGGTCGGCCTGACCTCGGAGCCCCATGTGCAGGCCGCCGATTGGTTCCCCAACAAGCAGTCCCCGGTCCGGCTCGAAAAGGGCCGCGCACCACAGGGCCCGAACGAGATCGTGCTGGACAGCGACGCGGCCGGCCACAACAAGGTCCGGATCGGCGACAGGGTGCACGTGATCGCCGCACCGGGCGCGTTCGACCCGACCGTGGTCGGGCTGGCCGACTACAAGACCATCAACCCGGGCGTGACCCTGCTCTTCCTGGACGGCACCGCCGCCCGCGACCGGCTCCTGGGCAAGCCCGGCGTGGTCACCTCGGTGTCGCTCACCGCGCAGTCCGGCGTCGACCAGAAGGAGCTCAAGGCTCGGGTCGCCGCCAAGCTCGGCCCGGGCTTCGACGTCAGGACCCGGGAGGAGGAGGCCGACGCCGCCTCCGCCGACCTGGGCCAGGCGCTCGACGTGACCAAGTACGCGCTGCTCGGCTTCGCGGGCATCTCGCTTCTGGTCGGCACGTTCCTGATCTTCAACACCTTCTCCATGCTCGTCGCCCAACGCACGCGCGAACTGGGCCTGTTGCGCGCGATCGGCGCCGGTCGGGCCGATGTGAACCGCTCGGTGCTCGTGGAGGCGCTGCTGCTCGCGGTGGTCGGTTCCACGCTGGGCCTGCTCGCCGGCTTCGCACTCGGGCAGGGACTCCTGGCGCTGATGAGCGCGGTCGGCGTCGACCTCAAGGGCACCCCGCTGGAGATCAAGCCCGCGACGCCGATCATCGCGTACACGGTGGGCGTGCTGGTCACCGTGGTCGCCGCCTACCTGCCCGCTCGCCGGGCGGCCCGGGTGAGCCCGATGGCCGCACTGCGCGAGGCCGGCGCCCCGCCGGCGAAGTCGCTGCGCCCACGGGCAATCGGGGGCACCGTGGTCACCGTGCTCGGCGCGATCGCGCTGGCGATCGGCGCCTCCGCGACCAAGCTGGACCCGGCCCACGGGCTGGCCCTGGGAGGCGGCCTGATCGGCACCCTGGTCGGCTTCATCGTGCTCGGGCCGGTGCTGGCCCGCCTGGTGATCCCGTGGCTGGCGGGCACGTTCCCGCGCCTGTTCGGCACGGTCGGCCGGCTCAGCCGGGAGAACGCGCTGCGCAACCCGCGCCGTACCGGCGCCACGGCCGCCGCGCTGATGATCGGCGTCGCGCTGGTCGCCTCGCTGTCGGTGGTGGCCACGTCGATGAAGGACTCGGTGGGCAGGCAGATCGACCAGCGCCTGGGCGCCGACTTCACCCTGGAGAGCAGCGGCGGCCTCGACTTCGCCCCGGACGTGGCGGAGACGGTGCGCAGGGTGCCGGGCGTGAGCGACGTGGTGCGCCGGCGCGAGACCGAGGCGAAGGTCGTCTTCGACGGGTCGAGCGAGACCATCTCGGTGACCGGGGCCGACCCGGGCATCGACGCGATGATGAAACAGAAGTACACCGCGGGCAGCGCCGCCGACGCACTGGCCGCGGGCAGGATCGCACTACCCAGGTCGTACGTGAAGGGTCGTCACCTCGGCGTCGGCGGCACGGTGACACTGCGCACGCCCAACGGGAAGAGTGCCGAGTTGCGCGTCGGCGCGGTGATCGACGACGAAGGCATCGGCCTGGGCAACGCGGGAACCGGCATGGTCGGCCTGGACACGCTGAGCAAGCTGGTCCCGGAGCTGTTCGACTCGGTGATCATGGCCAACACCGCCGACGGATCGAAGAGTTCGCAGGCGCGGGCAGCCCTGGAGGCCGCCCTCAAACCCTTCCCACAGGTGCAACTGCGCGACCAGGCCGACTACAAGCAGACCGTGCAGGACCAGACCAACCTGCTGCTCCAGATGGTCTACGGCCTGCTCGGGCTCGCGATCGTCATCGCGATCCTGGGCGTGGTGAACACGCTGGCCCTGTCCGTGATCGAGCGCACGCGCGAGATCGGTCTGCTGCGGGCGATCGGCATGTCGCGCGTGCAACTGCGGCGGATGATCCGGCTGGAATCGGCGGTGATCGCGGTGTTCGGCGCGGTGCTCGGGCTCGCCCTCGGGGTGGGCTGGGGCGTCGCGGCGCAGCGCATGCTGGCCTCGCAGGGCCTGGACGTGCTGACCATCCCGTGGTCGACCATCGCCGCGGTCGTCATCGGCGCGGGCGCCGTGGGCCTGCTCGCCGCCCTGCTGCCGGCCCTGCGGGCCTCACGGATGAACGTGCTGGCCGCGATCTCCACGGAATGACCACCCTTCGATGATCGACACCACCGCGACCGCCGACGGTCCGCCGGCCCTGCTCGCCGGCGCACCGTCGGCGGTGGTACCGCGATCGCCGGCCGGGCCCGGCTACCGTGGCCGGGTGAGGTTCCGTGCCTGGTCGGCGTCCCGCCGTTCGTTCGGGTTCGACGTACTGGTCGCGGCAATCGCCATCGCACTGGGACTGGCCCTGCGGATGGGACCTCACCCGGGCCCGGTCGACTGGCCGTACGTGCACGAGGCGAGCGCGGTGGTGGCCGGCGCACTGCTCCTGAACCGCAGGCGCGCGGCGTTCGGCTCGGGAATGGCTGTCTGTGCCGTGTCCCTCGTGCATCCGACGCACGCGCTCTTCTTCGCGGCCTACGCCGTCGGGGCCCACGTCGAGGACCGGCGGCGTGCGCTCGCGCTGATCGCCGCTCTGGTGTTGACGACCGCCCGCCCGTGGAGCCACCCGGCCCCGCCGGACATCGTCGGCGGCATGAGCGTCGCACTGGTGCCGGCGCTGCTCGGCCTCCATGTCGCCGCCCGCCGCCGGTTGCACCTGGATCGAGCCGCCCGGGCGGAGCGCGAACGCGAGTTGCTCGTCGAGCGGGTGCGGATGGAGGAACGGGCCCGGATCGCCGGGGAGATGCACGACGTGATCACCCACCGGGTCAGCCTGATGGTGCTCCAGGCGGGCGCCCTGCGCACCCGGGCCCGGGAGGACGACGTGCGCGCGACGGCGGAGGAACTGCGCCTGGTGGGCTGCAAGGCGCTGGAGGAGTTGCGCGGTCTGGTCGCGGTGACCCGATCGGAGCAGCAGGTGGGTTCGGTCGTGGCCGCGCCGCGCGCGGTGCTCGACGTGTCCGATCTGGTGGCCGACTCGCGCTCGGCGGGCGTGTCCGTGGACGTGATCACCCTCGGCGAGCCGCACGCCACCTCGCCGGTGATCGGTCGGGCCGCCTATCGGGTCGTCCAGGAGGCACTGACCAACGTACACAAACACGCGCCGGGCGCAGTGGTGGACGTACGCCTGCACTACGTGGGCGACGAGGTGCAGATCACCGTGCGAAACTCGGCTCCCACCCGGGCCGCCGACATCGCCCTGGGCACCGGTGGCAGCGGTCTGCTCGGCCTGCGCAAGCGGGTCGAGCTGGTGGCCGGCACGCTGCACACCGGACCGCTGCCCGACGGCGGCTACGAACTGCTCGCCGTACTCCCGGCCGGCGCATCGACCACGACCACCGGAGACCCCGCATGATCCGCGTCCTGCTCGTCGACGACGAACGCATGGTGTGTGCGCACCTGCGCACGATTCTCGGCGTGGCCGACGACATCGAGGTGATCGGCGAGGCGTACGACGGCGCGGAGGCGGTCGAGTCGGTGCTGCGCCACCGACCCGACCTGGTGCTGATGGACCTGCACATGCCGGGCGTGGACGGGCTGACCGCGATCGAGCAGATCGTCGACCTGCCGAACGCACCCCGGGTGATCGTGTTGACCACGTTCGGCCTGGAGCAGTACATCCTGCGCGTGTTGCACGCGGGCGCGGCCGGGTTCCTGCTCAAGGACACCCCTCCGGAGGACCTGATCGGCCTGGTCCGGGTCGCGATGGACGGGCACACCGTGCTCTCGCCGGCGGTGACGCGCGATCTGGTCACCGCGTCCTCGGGGCGCAACGCGGCCCGCGAGCGCGCGGCGCTGGCCGTCGCGTCGTTGACCGAGCGCGAGATCGAGGTACTCACCTGCATCGGCGAGGGGCTGTCCAATGCCCAGACCGCCGACCGGCTGTTCCTGAGCGAGACCACCGTCAAGAGCTACGTCTCCCGCATGCTCACCAAACTGGACTGCGCGAACCGCACCCAGGCGGGTTTGCTGGCCTACGACGCGGGCTTGATCCGCCGCTGACCCAAGCACACGGGCCGGCGGGCCGCCGGAGCCGGGCCGGCTCGGTGCGGCAGGGCGGCCTGCTCGGTAACCTCGGAGGCGTCCGGCCCCGGTCGGATCCGTGAACCGAAGGGGTGCGCATGTCGGTGACGCTCACGAAGGGTGGCAACTGCCCCTTGGCGGTGGCCGCCGTGCTGGTGGAGGTCGCCTCCAAGGCGCCCGTGGACGTCTCGGCGCTGCTGCTCGCCGGTTCCGGAAAGGTGCGCTCGGACGCCGACTTCGTCTTCTATAACCAGCCGACCGGCCCCGGCGTGCGGCTTCGCGAGGGCGCACCGGGCCGACCGGCGGCGGTGCAGGTGGACACCGCGGCGGTGCCCGCGGACGTACAGACCATCGTGGTGACGCTGAGCCTGGACGACGGCCCCGGCACGCCGGTCACCTTCGGCGGGACGGCAGCGCCCACCGCGACCGTGCGCGACGCCTCCGGCGAGGCACTGGTCACCTTCACCCCGCACGGGCTGGGCCGGGAAACCGCGCTGGTGATGCTGGAGTTGTACCGACGCGGCGGCGCGTGGAAGGTGCGCGCGGTCGGCCAGGGCTACGCCAACGGACTCGCGGGCATCGCGACCGACTTCGGCGTCGCGGTCGACGACGAACCGACCCCGCCTCCCGGTCGCCCCACGCAACCGCAACCGCAACCGCAGGACCAGCCCCCGCGGCAGGACCGGCCGCAGACCGCGCCGGCAGCCGCGGCACCGACCCAGGCCCCGACGCGCCCGCAGACCCCGGCGCCCGACAATCCACCGCCGACGCCCGATGCCCCGCTGCTTCCGCACGAACCGCCCAGGCCCGCGCCGATCCCACCGCCGGTGCCCCGCCGCCCGGTGACCGTGCAGCCCACCCCGCCGCCGCCGACTCCGGTCCCGCCGCCGACACCTCCGGCTCCGACGCCTGCCGCCGCCCCTGCCCCTGCCCCTGCCCCGACGGTGGCGGCCACCGCCCCGCTCCCGGTGGGCGACACCCACACCGGTGGGCCGATCAACCTCGACAAGGGCCGGGTCAGCCTGCGCAAGGACCAGTCGGTCTCGCTGGTCAAGACCGGCGCACCGCCGTTGACCCGGATCCGGATGGGCCTGGGCTGGGACCCGGCCAAGGCCGGCAGCAGCATCGACCTCGACGCGTCCTGTATCGCGTTCGACGCGCAGGGCAAGAAGATCGTCACCGTCTGGTTCATGAAGCTGTCCGGTCTGGACGGCGCGATCGTGCACTCCGGCGACAACCTGACCGGCGAGGGCGAGGGCGACGACGAGTCGATCGTGGTCCGGCTGGACGCGCTGCCGCCCCAGGTCACCGGACTCGTGTTCACCGTGAACTCGTTCCTGGGACAGAAGTTCACCGAGGTCTCCCGAGCCTTCTGCCGCCTGGTCGACGACACCACCGACGCCGAACTGGTGCGCTTCGACCTGTCCGCCACCGAGCCGCGCACGGGCGTGCTGATGTGCAAGCTGGTCCGCGAGGGCTCGGCCTGGTCGATGACGGCACTGGGCCGTTTCGCCGACGGCCGCACCGTGCGCAAGCTGGTGGACCCGGCCCGCGAGGCGCTCGGCCACTGACCACCATCCGGCACGGATGCGGCGAGCCGGGCGGGGTCACGGACAGCGCTCGCCGTACTTGACCACGCCCACGGTCACCGTGTCCGCGACGGGTTGCCCCTCGGGCGGGCGCTGGGTGCAGACGACCCAGTGCGTCTCGATCAGCACGAGCCGACTCCCGCCCAGGTCCTCCGTCTTGACGTGCGCGTCACCGCGCAACGCCCGGCGCACGACGGTGACGCTGCGGCCGACCAGCTCGGGCATCCGACCGTCGACCACCTTGGGGGCGTCGGTCGGCACGGTGCCGGCCGGGCACTTCTCGTCGTGCCGGACCACGCCCAGCTCGACCGGGAGTTCCTTGGCCAGCGGCCCCGGCCCGGGAGTCTGGTCGCACACCTTCCAGTTGCTGTACACGAACTGCCGTCGGCCGCGCCCGCTCACGTCGTGCGATGTGACGAATCGGTAGCCGGCCCGGCGGGCGCCGTCCCACGCCTGTTGCAGGTCGACACCGACCACGTCCGGCAGCACGTTCTTCGGCACCGGTGCCGGCTTGGGCCGCCGGGTCGGCGGCGCTGCCGACGCCGGCCCGGTGGGTGCCGCCGCGGTGGCCGCGACCCGTACCCCGTCGGCCGCCGCCGATCCGCTGTCGTCCGGGCGGCCCCGGTGCACCAGCCCCACGATCACCAGCACCGCGACGACCGCGCAGATCACCCCGAGCCGCTGCCGCGGGTTCCGCCACCACTTCATGCCCCCACGATGCAGCCGACGGCCGCGAAACGGGGACGATTCACCCCTTGATCACCGGTTCGTGTGGTTCGCACCCGAGTCCGCGCCCGCACCCGAATCCACACCCGAATCCACACTCGAATCCGCGGTCGCCTCCGTGCCCGAATCCGCAGACTCGTCCGCGCCCTCCACACCACCCGCGCCGCTCGGGACCGAACCCGCGCACCCCGCCCGGCCCTCCGCCACGAACAGCTCCCGCAACGCGAACTCGGTCGCCTGCCGCACCATCTCGGCCCGGGACGGACCGGGCGAGCCGATCACGATCCGCGTGGCCAGCCCGTCCAGCAAGGCGTGCAGCCGCAGCACGTACCCGTCCGGGTCCGGGTGCGGCCCGATCATCGCGCGCAGGTCCGCCATCCACGGGCCCTCGATCTCCGCGCTCGCGGCCAGTACCTCCGGGTCGGCCAGCGAGCGTGTCCACACCTCCAGCCACAACGTCCACCGCGAGTCGGCCCGCTCGTCGGGCAGGTAGAGGTCGATGTAGCCGGCGAGCCGTTCGGCGATCGGGACGTCCACGGCGGCGAGCAGTGCCCGGCGGCGCTCGGCGAAGCCCTGTTCGCTCCAGCGCAGCGTCTCCACGAGGAGTTGCTCCTTGGACCCGAAGTAGTACGCGACGTGGCCGCCGCTGATCCCGATCCGCTTGCCCAGGCCGGCCATGGTCAGCTGCGCCAGGCCATGCTCGGCGATCGCGTCCATGGCCGCCTGGAGCACCACCTCCCTGGGCTGTTCCAGCCGCTTGCGCCGTGTCCCCGCCATGCTCAGCACCCCTGGTTCGTTCGACGGCGGACCTCGCCTGCCGCCATGTTAGAACGTCGTTCAATACCGCGCCCGGCGAACCGGCGCCGCCATACTTGCGAGAGGCCCGTCCACCCCGACGAGAGGACCCACCGTGGCACCCCAGCCGCTCACCGACGCCGAATTGACCGAGGCCCTCGCCGATCTGCCGGGCTGGCAGGTCACCGACGGCGAGCTGACCGCGACCTACAAGTGCGCTCGGGCCGACGTGCCCGCGTTCTACGCGACCGTCGCCGCCGCCGAGGACCAGGCGAACCACCACGCCCGGATCACCATCCTGTACGGCACCCTGACGTTCGCCCTGACCACCCACGACGCGGGCAATCGGATCACCGCCACCGACGTCGAGTTCGCCACCCGGGTGGCGTCCTTCGCCGCCGCCCACGACGCACAGAGCGTCACCGCCCAGGGCTGAGCCGACCCCGTCCGCACCCCGCCGCCGCCGATCCGAGCACCCGGGAGCGGCGGCGACGCGGCCGGGACGCACGGGCGCCGACCGTCGTCGGCCCCGTGCCCGCCCAAGCCCGCCCCCGGCCCGCCCGCCGGGCCACACAGCCTTCACTCGGCGCTTCCTGGCCGTTCATCCGGGCGACCCGCGCGCCGCCTAGCCTCCGACCATGAGCACCGACGCATCGGCGTCCCACCCCGTCTCGGCCACCGTCCGCGGCCGGCTTCTCCCGATCGCCGGCGCCGGCGCGGCCGGTTGGCTGATCGGGACGTACGCGATCCGCGCCGCCGCCCAGGGTTCGTGCGACGACTTCGGGCAACGCCGCTGCACGGGAGACGACTTCGGTCCGTCCCTGATCGGCCTGGCCGGCCTGGTGTTGCTGCTCGTCCTGGTCGCCGGCGCGGTTGCGACCATCGCCGGTCGGCGCGGCATACCCGCGTTCGCCGGCGCCCTGCTGTTCGCGGGCACCACAGCCGTCCTGGCCGCGTTCACCGAACCCATCGTCGACGCCGGTTGGTACGTCCCGACCGCGACCGCCGTCGCGCTCGTCGTCCTGCTGCTCACGCTCGCCGCCTTCGGCACGAGCGAACGCGGACCGGCCCCGGGCCCCGCCCCGAACACCACCGACACCGCACAGCCGACCGCGCCGCTGCGCGCCGGGCACCCCGGCACCGGCACCGACGCCCCCGCCGAGCGCCGCTGACCATTCGGCGCCGTGGCGCCGGCGCCATGGTGCCGCTCCGCCCGGATACCCGACCGACCACGGGCGTACGGCTCGCGCGCCCGACCGGCGGACGCGGCCCGGGCGCCCGTCGGCGCAGGCGGTGACGGGGCGGGCGGGGCCGCCCCGCCCGCCCTCACACCTTCGGCTGCTGCTGGGTGATGCAGTGGATGCCGCCGCCGTTGGCGAAGATGTCGCGGGCGTCCACGAGTTCGATCGTGCGGCCGGGGAAGAGCTTGCCGAAGGTCGCGGCGTTCTCCTCGTCGCGCGGGTCGTCGAACGCGCACAGGATCACCGCGCCGTTGGCGACGTAGTGGTTGATGTAGCTGAAGTCGACCCAGTCGTCGTGCGCTTCGAGCACGGTCGGCGCCGGGATCTCGACCACTTCGAGCGCCCGGCCGCGGGCGTCGGTGGAGGCGCGCAGCAGCGCCACGTTCTCCTTGCCGACCTCGTGGTCCGGGTGCGCCGGGTCGGGCTGTACGTGGGCCAGGACCAGGCCCGGGCGGGCGAAGGACGCGACGATGTCGATGTGCCCCCGGGTGCCGTACAGCCCGTAGTCGCGGGTCAGTCCGCGCGGCAGCCAGATCACCTTCCGCACGCCGAGGAACGCCTTCAGTTCATCCTCGACCTGCTCCCTGGTCCAGCCGGGGTTGCGGCCCTCGTCGAGTTGCACGGTCTCGGTGATCAACACCGTGCCCTCGCCGTCGACATGGATGCCACCGCCCTCGTTGACCATCCGCGACGCGTAGCGCCGGGCGCGGGCCGCCTCGATCACCTGCTCGGCGATGTTTCGGTCGTGCTCCCAGGAGGCCCACTCCTGGGCGCCCCAGCCGTTGAAGATCCAGTCGGCGGCGGCCAGTTCGCCCGGCCCGCCGGTCAGGAACGTCGGTCCGATGTCGCGCATCCACGCGTCGTCGAGCGGGCGCTCCAGCACGGTGAGCGGCCGGCCGACGTACCGCGCCACGGTGTCCGACTCGCCGATGTCGGTGATCAGCGTCACCGGCTCGTAGCGGGCGATCGTCTCGGCCACCCTGCCCCACGCGGTCCGCGCCGTGTGCAGGTCCTCCTCGCCGAAGGTCTCGTTGCGGCTGGGCCAGGCCATCCAGGTGCGCTCGTGCGGAACCCACTCCGCCGGCATCGAGAAGCCGTCTGCGGCCGGGGTGTTCGTCATCTCGGAAATCCTTCGGACTCGAATCCGCGGCGGGCCTGCCGGCGGGCGACCGGGGGCCGACCGGGGAGTGCGGGAGACCCGCCGCGCGGACTACGGGACGTGCCCGGGCGCATCGTGGGCGCGCGGGCACAGCGGGAAATGGACCGGTATCACGGGAGGTTCGCGAGCTTCACGAAAGTGCGCAAGACCCACGAAAGTTGCAGGTGTCACGAAAATTCCCAGGTGCTACGAAAATGCGCGAGTATCACGGAAATTCGCGAGCGTCACAGGAAGTACAGGCGGTTCAGCAACACCGATTCGGCGGCCTGCGACATGACCGGTTCGCCGTCCATCGTCACCATTCCGGTGTCCGCGGCGACCCGGACCTCCGCCAGGCGGTTGTTGTGGATCATCGCCGCGGGGCCGATCCCCCTGGTGCCGCGAACGCCCACCCGGCGTCGGCGGGTCGGCATCAGGTCGCCGCCGGTGGCTGCCGCCGCCTGCGAGGTGAAGGCCACCGACAGTTCCGCCGGCGCCGCGCCGTGGGAGCCGAACTGCGGGCCCAGGACCAGCGGTTCGCAGTTGTCGGTGGATGCGTTCGGGTCGCCCACCACGCCGTAGGCCGGGAACCCGCTCTTGAGCACGAGTTGCGGCTTGGCGCCGAACCACTGCGGGTGCCACAACACCAGGTCGGCCATCTTGCCGACCTCGATCGAGCCGACCTCGTGCGCCAGACCGTGCGCGATCGCCGGGTTGATGGTGAGCTTGGCGATGTAGCGCTTGACCCGTTCGTTGTCGTGTCGTTCGTGCTCGGCGCCGCGTTCGAGCTTCATCTTCCCGGCCATCGCGAAGGTGCGTCGCACGGTCTCGCCCGCGCGGCCCATGCCCTGCGCGTCGGAGGACGTGATCGGGATGACCCCGAGGTCGTGCAGCACGTCCTCGGCACCCATCGTGCCCGCCCGGATCCGGTCGCGCGCCATCGCGGCGTCGCCCGGCAGGTCGGTCTTGAGGCCGTGTGCGGACACGATCATGCCGTAGTGCTCGCCCAGGGCGTCGCGGCCGAACGGCAGCGTGGGGTTGGTCGAGGAGCCGATCACGTTGGCCACCCCGGCCATCCGCATCACGTTCGGCACGTGCCCGCCGCCGCACCCCTCGATGTGGTACGCGTGGATGGTCCGCCCGTCCAGCACGGACAGCGTGTCGTCCACGGACAGGCACTCGTTGAGGCCGTCGGTGTGCAACGCGACCTGGACGTCGTGGTCTTCGGCCACCCGCAGTGCGGTGTCCAGGGCCCGGGCGTGCGCGCCCATGTCCTCGTGCACCTTGAAGCCGGACGCACCGCCCTCGATCAGCGCCTCGTCCAGCGGCCCGCGGCCCGAGGACGAACCCCGGGCCAGGAAGGCGATGTTGACCGGCCACGCGTCGAACGCGGAGAACGCGTGCCGCAGCGCCCAGGGCGAGTTCACCCCGACGCCCCACACCGGTCCGAACTCCTGG
This sequence comes from Embleya sp. L77, assembly GCF_055557415.1. Taxonomy (NCBI): domain Bacteria; kingdom Bacillati; phylum Actinomycetota; class Actinomycetes; order Kitasatosporales; family Streptomycetaceae; genus Embleya; species Embleya sp. L77. Next base: position 5,445,789 of record NZ_CM145709.1, on the reverse strand, counting down.
CCGACGATCGTGGTCACCCCGGAGGCCAGCGACGCCTCCATGATCCGCGGCGACAGCAGGTGCACGTGGGTGTCGATGGCACCGGCCGTGGCGATCAGCCCCTCGCCGCTGACGATCGTGGTCCCGGTGCCGACCACCACCTCGACGCCGTCCTGCGTATCGGGGTTGCCCGCGCGGCCGATCGAGGCGATCCGGCCCTCGCGGATGCCGATCGAGACCTTGCGGATGCCCTGGATCGCGTCGATCACCACGACGTTGGAGATCACCACGTCGCACGTGTCGCGGACCGGGATCGCCTTCAGGTGCAGCCCGTCCCGGGCGGTCTTGCCGAAGCCCGCGAGGAACTCGTCGCCGGGCAGCGCCGAGTCGTGCTCGATCTCGATCACCAGCCCCGAGTCGCCGAGCCGCATCCGGTCGCCGGCCCTGGGGCCGTACGTGGACGCGTAGTCGCGCGGGTCCATCACATCACCACTGCCGCCGCTCACCGGGCGCCACCTTCCTTGCCGTTCCCCGAATCCGACGCCGCGTCGGCGGCGACCGCCGACCCGCCCGGCTCCGCGCCCAGGTATCCGCACGCATGCGCCTTGCGCAGCGCCTCCTCCAGCGCGCCCGGCGCGTCCAGCGGCCCGTCCACGAGCCCCGCGAAGCCGATCGCCACGCGCGCCCCGCCGATCGGCACCAACCGCACCTCGACCGTCGCACCCGGGTCGAAGCGCACCGTGGAGCCGGCCGGGATGGCCAGTCGGCGCCCGTACCCGATCGCCCGGTCGAAGCGCAGCCTCGGGTTGGTCTCGAAGAAGTGGAAGTGCGACGTGACGCTGATCGGCACCTCGGAGGTGTTGGTGACCGGGATCCTGGCCAGGTCGGCGTGCGCGTACGGATCCATCGCCGGCCCGCCGGGGATCACCGCACCCGGCGCGTCGTCGCCCAGCGAGCCGGGGCCGGACACGGGCGCCGCGACCGCGCCGGAGCGCGAACCGTGCCCGTGGCAATGCACCTCGCCCGCCCCCGCCGGCAGCCCCTCGCCGGAGCGGAACGGGTCGGTCACCACCGCCAACCGGGTCGCGTCGTCGAACACCGCCTCGACCTTGACGTCGGCCAGTACGTCCACGACCCCCGGCAGCACGTCGGTCACCCCGAGCACCGAGCGCCCGGCATCGATCGCGTCGGCCAGCCGGGCCCCGTCCCGAGCCGCCTCGCACACGGTGTCCGCGATCAGCGCGGCGGCCTCGGGCACGTTCAGGAGCAGCCCCCGGGCGCGCCGCGCGCGGGCCAGCTCGGCGGCTGTGAAGATCAGCAACCGGTCCCGCTCGGTGGGCGTCAGCCGCATGCGTACCTCCGTATTGAATGGCGTTCAAATCGCATTGAACGCCATTCAATACCACCTGTCAACGCTCGCGCGAGGTGTCGGCCGGCCCGTCCCCCGGCCGCGACGAGGCCCGTCCGAGCCGGGCCGGGTCCGGCGGCTCAGCGGGCCAGGCGCGCCGCCAACCCGTCCAGGAGCAGCCGCAGGCCGGCCTCGAAACCGCGCTCGTCGAGCGTCTCGGGATCGCTCGCGGCCAGCGATTCGGCAAGCGAAGGGTAGTCGGCCCGGTAGTCCTCGACCGGCCGGGCGAAGCCCTCCACGTAGGTCTCGATCACCGAGCCGACCACGAGGTAGTCCAGCGCCGCGGAGACCTCGGCCGCCTCGGCGGGGCTCAGTCCGATCCGGATCAGGGTGCGCGCGGTGGCGTCGTACGCGCCCAGCGCCTGCTCGGTGGACACCGGGCGGCGCGCGATCACCGGCAGCGCCTCGGGGTGGCGCAGGTAGGCCGCCCGGTAGCCGCGGGCGAACGCGGCGATGCCGACCCGCCAGTCCGGGTCCTCCAGCGGCGCACGATCGATCTCCCGGGTTATCACCACGGTGATCGCGTCGAGCAGCTCGTCCTTGGACGCCACGTGGTTGTAGAGCGAGGGCCCCCGGACATCCAGCCGAGTGGCCAGCGCCCGCATGGTCAGCGCACCCATACCCTTCTCGTCGACCAGCTCGACCGCGGCCCTGGCGATCAGTTCGCGGTCGAGTTTGGGGCGGCTGGGTCGACCCATCGTGCGTTCACCTCTGTGCCGTTCGCGAGCACCGCCGTCGGTCACTCTGCGTCGCCAACCTAGCCCGAAGTCGCCTCTTCCCCTACACCCGGTCGGCGGTTAAGGTCCTCAAACTAACTAAGTAAGTTTAACGTCCCCGTTGCGAGGTCCCGATGAACCACGGCACTTCTCGCCCACCGGCGCCGCCCGCGTCGGTGCCGCCCGGATCGACCCCGGTGGTCGATCACGACGCCGAACAACTCGGCGAACTGGGCTACGAGCAGGAGCTCAAGCGCAGTCTCGGCGTGCTGGGCAACCTCGCCATCGGCTTCGCGACCGTCTCGCCCGTCGTGGGCCTGTACGCCGTCGCGCAGGTGGGCACCACCATCGCCGGACCGGCGTGGGTGTGGGTCCTGCCGATCTGCCTGCTCGGCCAGGCGCTGCTGATGTGCGTGTACTCCGAGCTGGCCTCGCAGTACCCGATCGCCGGCGGCGCCTACCAGTGGGCCCGCCGCCTGGTCGGCCCCACCTACGCGTGGCTCGCCGGCTGGGTGGGCATGTGCGCGGTCGTGTTCGCCAACACCACGATCGTCTACCTGGGCGCACCGTGGTTCTTCGCCCTGTTCGACGCCCGGCCCACCCCGGGCCGGATCGTCGTGGTGGCCGCGATCTTCCTGATCTGCTGCACCGCGATCAACGCGTTCGGCATCGACGTGCTGCGCTGGGTGCTCGCGGCCGGCATCGCGGCCGAGGCGCTCGCCTCGCTCGGGGTGGGCCTGGCGCTGCTGCTGCTCTTCCGGGAGAACGGCCTCGGCATCCTCACCGACACGATGGGCGCCGAGGCGCTCTCCGGCGGCTCGACCTTCTCCGCCATGCTGGCCGCGCTCGCGGTCGGCGGCTGGGCGTTCTTCGGCTTCGACGCGTGCGTGTCCTCCTCCGAGGAGACCAGGGACGCCGCCCGGCACGTGCCCAAGGCGATCTGGTGGACGTTGATCAGCGTCGGCGGGCTGGTCGTGCTGAACGCGGTCGCCGCCGAACTGGCCCACCCCGACCCGGCGAAGGTCGTCGCCGGCGAGGACCTCGACCCGGTCACCACCGCCGTGGTGAACTCGTTCGGCTCGTGGTCGGCCAAACCCTTCGTGGTCGTGGTGATCATCGCGTTCGTCGCCTGCGCGCTCGCCTCCCAGGCCGCCGCCGCCCGCTCGGTCTACTCGGTCTCCCGGGACGACGTACTGCCCGGCTCCCGCGCGCTGCGCCGGGTGAGCCGCCGGCAGGCACCCATCGGCGCCCTGGTGATCACCGCCGCGATCAGCTGCCTGGCCCTGCTGCTCGCCCTGAACAGCGCCGCGATCGGCAGCCTGATCACCTTCGGCAGCGCCGCGATGTACCTCCAGTTCCTGCTGATCGCGCTCGCCGCGCTGATCGCCCGGCTGCGCGGCACCTGGACGCCCGGCGGCCTGGTGCGTTTCGGCCGCTGGGGCACCCCGCTGAACGTGCTCGCGGTGGCCTGGCTGGCCTTCGAGTTCGTCAACATCGCCTGGCCGCGCAAGATCCTCGCCCCGCCCGGCGCACCCGCCTACCAGGTCTGGGCCGCGGTGCTCGGCATCGCCGTCGTGGTCGCCAGTGGCGTGCTGTACCTGCTGCTCGCGCGCCCGCAGGACAAGGTGCGGGTGAGCGAGAGCTTCGGCGACCGCGGCATCGAAGCGCAGACCTCCGTTCCGGTAAGGAGCAATGTATGAGCACCGCCGACCTCGTCGTGCTGGACGCACACGTCCTGACGATGGATCGGGACCGACCGCACACCGACGCGGTCGCCGCGCGGGACGGGCGGATCGTCGCCCTCGGCGCCGACGCGCGGGCGCTGATCGGGCCGCGCACCGAGGTGATCGAGGCGAACGGGGACACCCTCACGCCCGGGCTGACCGACTGCCACCAGCACCCGGTGATGGGCGCGGACACCACCCGCGGCGCGAACCTGGTCGGCGCGGTCACCCTGGACGAGGTGCTGCGCCGACTGACCGAACACGCCGCACCGTGCGGGTCGAACGACTGGGTGATCGGATTCGGCGGCGAGTACGCGGCGTTCGCCGGCCGCACCATGCACCGCGACCTGATCGACGCCGCCGTGGGCGGACGACCGGCGTTCGTGTGGATGTCGGACAGCCACACCGCGCTGCTGAGCACGGCGGCACTGCGGCTCGCCGGACTGACCGGGCCGCGCGAGTTCGCCGACCGCAGCGAGATCGTCTGCGACGAGCGCGGCCCCACCGGCGAGTTGCACGAGATGACCGCGTGCCTCCTGGGCTACCGCGCGGTCCCGCCGATGCCGCGCGCCGAACTCCTGTCCCGGGTCGAGGCGTTGTTCGCCGAGCAGAACCGGCACGGGGTCACCGGCGTACACATCCCGGACGACGCGCCGCGCACGGTCGACACCCTGACCGGGTTGGCCGACGCACGGCGGCTGAGCATGCGGATACACCTCGCACCGTGGTGCCCGCCCGGCGACGTGGACGACCTCGCCGAGCGGATCGGCGAACTGCGCTCCTTGGACGGGCTGGTCCGCCTCGCCGCGGTCAAGTTCTTCGTGGACGGCGCAATAGACGGCGGCGGCGCGTGGCTGCACGAGCCGGACTGCTGCGGCCAGTCGCACAGCTCACAGTGGAAGAACTTCGACCGGTACGCCGAGGCGGTCGCGATCGCGGGCCGCGCCGGGCTGCCGGCCTGGACGCACGCCATCGGCGACCGGGCGGTGGCCCGCGCCCTGGACGTGTACGCCCGGCACGGCGCACCGTCCGGCACCCGACACCGGGTCGAGCACGCCGAGTTGCTGAGCGACATCGACGTACCCCGCTTCGCCGCGCTCGACGTGGTCGCCTCGATGCAGCCGACCCACATGGACTGGTCGCTGCCCGACGGTTCGGACAACTGGTCGCGGCGGGTCGGCCCGGAGCGTGCCGAACGGGCCTGGCGCTACGCCGACATCCTGGCCACCGGCGGCCACGTCGCACTCGGTTCGGACTGGCCGGTCGCCGCGTTCGACCCCAGGCGCACCCTGGCCGGCGCGCAACTGCGGCGCCCGGCGGGCGAGATCGGCCGCGCGGCGTACGGCGCCTCGGCCGGCATCTCGGCCCGACGCGCACTGGCCGGGTACACCACGGAAGCGGCGTACTCGGTGGGCGAGGAGACCGTGGCCGGCCGGATCGCGGTGGGCTGCCACGCCGACCTGGCCGTGTTCGGCGGCGACCCGCTCACCTGCCCGCCGGACGACCTGCCGCAGCTCCCGGTCACCGCAACGGTGGTGGCGGGACGGGTGGTACACCGGGCCTGACCGCACGCACGGGACCGCGTCCACCCGGCGCGGTCCCGGCGGGGTCCCGATGCGATCCCGGCGGGGTCCCGATGCGGGACCTGCGCGGGACCGGCCCGGTCCGGGCGCCGTCCCGTACCGACGCGATCTCCCCATGTCGTCCCGGCGCGGGCTCAGGCCCCACCCGTGCGCAGCAATTCCGGCAGGGCACGCATGTCGTCGAAGAGCACCGCACCCGAATCCGCCAGCCGCTCCGCCGTGGTCAATCCGCCGATGTAGCCGAACGCCCGCATCCCGGCCGCCCGCGCCGCGCGCACGCCGTAGGCGCTGTCCTCGACCACCGCGCACCGGGCCGGGTCGGCTCCCATCTCCCGGGCCGCATGCAGGAACAGATCCGGTGCGGGCTTGCCCTCGGCGACATCGTTCGCGCTGAACACCCGGCCCGCGAAGTGGTCGTGCAGCCCGACCAGTTTCAGATTGCGCTCGACGCCCTCGCGCGAGCTGTTCGAGGCGACACACCAGGGCCCGGGTATCTGCTCCAGAGCCTCGACGATGCCGTCCACGGCGGTCAGTTCGGCGTCGAAGGCGGCCAGGTACCGAGGTCGGAACTCGTCGTGCCAGTCCGGGGCCAGTGGGCGGCCCAGGCGTGCCTCGACCAGCGCCGTGTGTTGCTCGCGCGAACACCCGACGAACTGCTCGACGATCTCGGCCTCGGTGAACGTGCAGCCCAACTCGCTCAACACCTGCGCGTCCACCCGAACCGCGATCCGCTCGCTGTCCACGAGCACGCCGTCACAATCGAAGATCACCAAATCGAACCCGGTCAGCGTCATACCCGGCAGCCTACGAGGACCGACCACCGAGCGCGGGAGGGCAGTTGGCGGGCCCGCCCTCCGCTACTCGGCCGACGGCTGCTCCGGAAACAACCGCGCGCTCTGCACCTAGGTCATCGCCGCAACGAAATCGGGGTCCACCAGCCGCCGTTTTATCTCCTCCGGAGTGACCTCCTCGATCCGGGACCGGATCCACCACAGGTTGCCGAACGGGTCCCGAACCCGTCCGACCCGGTCGCCGAAGAACAGGTGGGTGACCTCGGTGACCGAGGTGCCGCCGGCCGCCACCGTGCGGCGGTGCACCTCGTCGGCGTCCTCGACACACAGCCGCAGGAACGCGGGCGGCGCGGGGATCGTGGGGTCGATGTCGAACATGATCACGATCGCGTCGCCGATCCGGACCTCGGCGTGTCCGATCCGGCCGTCCGCACCGACGAACCGGGAGCCCGGCCGCCTGCTCGGCCCGCTGTCCCTGCTCCAGACCCCGCGCGAGTGGCCCGGGAGCGAGTTGTCCGCCCGCCTGGGTGTCAGCGCGCGCACCATTCGGCGCGACATCGAGCGGCGGCGCGAGTTCGGCTATCCGGTCGAGGCCACCCGGGGCACCGACGGCGGCTACCGGCTGGTCGCGGGCACGGCGATGCCGCCGCTGCTGCTCGACGACAAGGAGGCGGTGGCGATCGCGGTCGGCCGGCGGACGGCGGCCGGGGGCGCCGTGGCCGGAATCGAGGAGGCGTCCGTACGCGCGCCGGCCAAGCTCGAACAAGTGCTGCCGTCCCGGCTGCGCGCACGGGTGCGGACCGCCCGAGCTGCGCGAGCACCCGCGTGCGCTGGGCGGTCGGGTCACCCGCGCGGCGGGTGACCCGACGGCCCGAACCCACCCGGCCGCGGCGCGTTCAGCGCCTCGCCCGGATGCTCACCGGCCCTCGAACGGCCAATCGCCACCGTCGAGTTCGCGCCGTTCGTAAGCCGCCACGATCTCCTTCTCGGCGGCGTCCCGACCCTCCCAGTGCGAGCCGTCCACCGACTTGCCGCGTTCCAGGTCCTTGTACACCTCGAAGAAGTGCGCAATCTCGTTGAGTTGGAACGCGGGGACATCGCCGATGTCCTGGATCGGCTGCTTGCGCGGATCGCGGGCGGGCACGCACAGGACCTTCTCGTCCGGCCCCTTCTCGTCGCTCATCACGAACATCCCGACGGTGCGACAACGAATCAGGCAGCCGGGAAAGGTCGGCTCGTCCAGCAACACGAGCACATCGAGCGGGCCGCCGTCGCCGCCCAGGGTGCGATGCACGAATCCGTAGTCGGCGGGATAGGCGGTGGACGTGAACAACATGCGGTCGAGCCTGATGCGTCCCGTGCGGCGGTCCATCTCGTACTTGTTCCGACTGCCCGCGGGAATTTCCACGACGACGTCGAACTCCACGACGGCTCCTTAACGGCCTATGGATCAAGACCCGATATGCGCGGCATTCCGTATTCCTGACGTACCGTCGAGGACCTTCCCATGTCACCGGGCCGTTACGCACGTGAAGCACGGGACAACCGGACCATCGACCCCCCGCGACCACCCGATCGCCTCGACCCTTGACTCGGTCAACTAAGTAAGGTTTCCTGTCCATCGACCCACTCCCGCCTTGCGGGCGCGCCCGAGCCGCGCTCCCCGCGTCCGCACCCTCAGGAGCAGCCGTGATCCGGATCGAGGACGTCGACCGCGTCAGGACCATCACCCTCGACCGCCCCGAAGCGCTCAACGCGTTCAACGAGGCGCTGTACGACGCGACCACCGAGGCGCTGATCGACGCGGCGGCCGACCCGAAGGTGGCCGTGGTGGTGCTGACCGGGGCCGGGCGAGCGTTCTCGGCGGGCACCGACCTGATCGAGATGGCCCAGCTCAACAGCGGGACCAAGATCCGCGGCAAACACGGCTTCGGCGGCATGGTCGACCGGGTCCAGGAGTTCCCCAAGCCGCTGTTGATCGCGGTCAACGGCCTCGGCCTGGGTATCGGCGCGACCATCCTGGGCTTCGCCGACCTCGCCTTCATGGCCGACACCGCCCGGCTGAAGTGCCCGTTCACCTCGCTCGCGGTGGCGCCGGAGGCGGCCAGCAGCGTGACCTTCCCGCAGTTGCTCGGCCGGCAGAACGCGATGTGGGCGCTGCTGAGCAGCGAGTGGCTCAGCGCCGCCGAGTGCCTGGAGATGGGCCTGGTGTTCAAGGTGTGCCCGGCCGACGAACTGCTCGACGTGACGATGCGGCACGCCCGGATCCTGGCCGCCAAGTCGATCCCGTCGCTGATCGAGTCCAAGCGGGCGGTCCTGGAGGGACTCGGCGACCAGGTCGCCCGGGCCCGCCGGCGCGAGGACGCGGCCTTCGGCCGACTGCTCGGCAAGCCAGCCAACATCGAGGCCCTGACCGCCTTCGCCGAACGGCGCGAACCCGACTTCGCGGCGATCGACGCCCGCGAGGGGTGAGGCCGGGAGGGGACGGGCGGGCCCAGGCAAGGACGCGACCGAGGCGGATCGGGCCGGGGCCGGCGCGCCCGAGGCGCCCAGCCGGCTCGAACACCCACGGGTTGTCCGGGTTTGCCGGATGCCTCCGGGACTGCGGAATACTGTCTGCTCCGCACGACCGTCCCAGTCCCCAGGATCAGCGCCACCCATGAGCAGCCCCCAGACCCCAGACAGCGCCGCCGACAACAACAGAGACGCCGGCCCAGGCCCAGGTCCCGGCTCCCATCCAGGTCCCGGCTCCGGCCCTGACTCCGGCCGGGCCCACCCCGGCCCCGAGGGCACCCACCACCTCGGTCACACCCTCAAGCCCCGACACATGACCATGCTCGCGCTCGGCGGCGCGATCGGCGCGGGGCTGTTCGTCAGCACCGGCGCCGGCATCCACAGCGCCGGGCCGGGCATCCTGATCTCCTACGCGCTCGCCTCGGTGCTGGTGCTCCTGGTGATGCGGATGCTCGGCGAGATGGCGGCGGCCGTACCGCGCAGCGGTTCGTTCTCGGAGTACGCGGGGGCCGCCTTCGGGCGGTGGGCCGGCTTCACCGTGGGCTGGCTGTACTGGTGGATGGTCACCATCGTGCTGGCCGTCGAGGCCTCCGGCGCCGCGGCCATCGCGCACGGGTGGGTGCCGGGCATCCCGATCTGGGTGTTCTCGCTGGTGATCATGCTCGTGTTCACCGGCGCGAACCTGCTCACCGTGCGCTCGTTCGGCGAGTCCGAGTTCTGGTTCGCCACCGTCAAGATCCTGGCCATCGTCGGGTTCCTGGTGCTCGGCGTGCTGGCGATCGTGGGATGGCTGCCGGACGTCGATGCCCCCGGACTGAGCAACCTCACCGGCAACGGCGGCTTCCTGCCCCACGGGTGGGACGGGGTGATCACCGGCCTGCTCGCGGTCGCCTTCTCCTTCGGCGGCCTGGAGATCGTCACCATCGCCGCCGCCGAGTCGAACGACCCGACCCGCAACGTGACCCGCGCGGTGCGCACCGCGGTATGGCGGATCCTGCTCTTCTACATCGGTTCGGTCGCGATCATCGCGACCCTGCTGCCGTGGGATTCCGACCGACTCGGCAGCCCGTACGTCTCGGTCCTGGAGGACATCGGCATCCCGGGCGCCGCACACGTGATGGACGTGGTCGTCTTCACCGCGCTGCTCTCCGCGCTGAACTCGATGCTGTACGGCGCGTCCCGGATGGCGTTCTCGCTGTCCCGGCGCGGCGAGGGCCCCCGGCAACTGTCCCGGGTGGCGGGCAACGGCGTCCCGCGGACCGCCGTACTGGCGTCCTCGGCATTCGGCTTCCTGGCCGCGCTGCTCAACGTGTGGTGGCCCGAGCAGGTGTTCAAGCACCTGCTGAACTCGGTCGGCGCGATGCTGCTCTTCGTCTGGTTCGCGATCGCCGCATCGCAGCTGGTGCTGCGCCGCCGGATCGAGCGCGAGGACCCGGGCCGCCTGCTGGTGCGGATGTGGGGCTTCCCGTACCTGACCTGGTTCGTGATGCTCGCCCTCGCGGCGGTGTCGATCCTGATGTTGTTCGACGCCACCGCCCGCCCCCAGTTGCTCTCCTCGGTCGTCGTGGTGGCCGTCGTGCTGGGCTTCGCCCTGGTCCGCGAGGCCCGCCGGCGCGACCTGCGCAGGCGGGCCGGCGGCCGGTTCTGACCCGATGTCGCGCCCGGCCCGCTCCGGCGCTCACAGCCCGGCGCGGGCCAGGGCCTGGAGCTGCTCACTGGTCGGACACCAGTTGGACCGCATCTCGTCGGTCGGCCAGCCCGCCAGGGACGCGCTCGCGGCGAAGTTGGACTGGAGGTAGCCCAGCAGGGTGCGACGCGGGTCCTCGGCCAGCCGAACCGCGTCGTAGGGCAGCGTCGACCGCGAGCCGTCCGGCAGCCAGACCGCCTCGCGCGGCGACAGCGGCTGCTTCTCGACGCCGTCCGGCTTGGGCGCGGCATAGGAGTAGTAGGCCGGATAGGTGACGTTCGGGTCGCCGGCCCAGAAGCCGAACGAGATCACCTCGTGCGAATACGCCTCGGCGGTCACCGGATCCACGCCGCTCATCGGCGGCTCGACCCGCTTGCCGGAGAACCGGGTCAGCGCGAGGTCGAACGAGTGCCAGAACAGCTGTACGGGCGAGGTCTTGCCGTCGAACCAGCCCATGAACTCCTCGAACACGTCCGCCGACCAGGTCAGGATCCGCCAGAAGCGCTGCGCGTACTCGGCCTGGTAGCTCGCGTGCTCGGTGTCCTCACGAAACGGCGTGCTCAGGTGCGGAATGCCGAACGGCTGCTCCAGCAACGGCACGTCGATGCCCAGCTCGGCCAACACCCCGTGCACCGCGACATCGAACTCGGTCACGCTCAGCCCGTCCACGAGGGCGATCTCGCGCACGTCGCCGCGGTCGGTGCGAAAGACCACGCGGTGGTCGATGAAGTCGAACGCGATGTCGAACGCAACGCCCGCCACGGCCATCCGGCGTGTGGTGAAGCCTCGGGCGTCCACCGTGAAGGTGATGTTCCACCAGTGGTTCTGCGGATGACTCGCGGCGAGCTTGACCTTGCCGACGATCTGCGCGAACAGGTGCAGCGTGTCGAGGGTGTCCGCCCACGCGTCGTAAGGGAGTTCGGGAAGCGCAGGCGGCTCGGCGGCCGGCGCCCGATTGCTCGAAGGGATGCCCATGCGCCGATTCTCCCCTCCCGACACCCCATCCGCCCGGTTTTGCTCCGCCGTCCGAGCCGACCCGGGCGATTGCACACCACCCCCCGAACGGGTGAGCGCAGCCGGCGCGTACCCTGCGTGCGACAACATCCCAACCACCTGTACAGGGGCCCTCGTGCGCATTGTCGTCGGTGGAGCCGGCATCGGCGGGCTGGCCACAGCCCTGAGTCTGCACGCGGCGGGTATCACCGACGTGACCGTGTACGAGGCGGTCGAGGAGATCCGCCCGCTCGGCGTCGGCATCGACCTGCTGCCGTACGCGGTACGCGAACTGACCGAACTGGGCCTGTACGACGACGTCGCCGAGATCTCGGTGGCGACGACCGAGTCGGTCCACCACGACCGCTTCGGCAAACGCACACGATCCGAACCGCGCGGGCTGGCCGCAGGCTACGCGTGGCCGCAATTCTCGGTGCATCGTGGCGAGTTGCAAATGCTCCTGCTGCGCGCCCAACTGGCCTGGCTGGGCGCCGAGTCGCTGCGCACGGGCCTGCGGCTGAGCGGATACGCCCAGACCGCCGACGGAGTCACCGTCGAGTTCACCGACCCCGCGGGCAACATTGTCACCGACGAGGCCGACGTACTGATCGCCGCCGACGGCATCGACTCGGCGGGCCGCGCCCTGATGTACCCGAGCGAGGGCCCGCCCACCCCACACGCCCGGGTCCTGTGGCGCGGCGTGTCACCCGCACCGGCCCTGCTCACCGGCCACACCACGATCGTGGCGGGAGACGGCGACCAGACGTTCGTCGCCCACCCCCTGCGAGCAGCCGAGGGCGAACGCCCCGCCCTCCTGAACTGGCTCGCCGAACGCCCCCACCCGGGGCCGCCCACCGAACCCCGCGACTGGCAACAACCGGCCGAACTCGACACGATCCTGGCACACTTCGCCGACTGGGAGTTCGACTGGCTGGACGTCCCGGCGCTGATCGCAAACGCCGACGTCGCGTACGAGTACCCGATGGTCCACCGCGCCCCCCTACCGAGCTGGTCCGACGGCCGCGTGACCCTCCTCGGTGACGCCGCCCACGCCACCTTCCCGACCGGCACCGACGGCGCCTCCCAAGCCATCCTGGACGCCCGCGTCCTGGCCCACGCCCTGGCCACCCACCCCGACCCCCTCGACGCCCTCGCCCACTACGAGGAAGTCCGCCGCCCGGCAACGACACCCCCCACGCCCGACCCAGACGCAAACTCCCTGAACAACCGAGCGTCCTACTCGACAACCACCTCCTGACCGTCCGCACCGACCAGGCCGGCCGAACTCACGTCGAGCCCGTGAGCCCATCGAGCCCGGGCACCAAACATCAGCGAGCCGGCCGCGCCCACATCGCGCTGCGTACACCTCCCGCCCCCGAACACCCCTCCCACCCACCGGCCGCGTAGCGGACGGGCAACCCGGCGCGGAGCGACCGGCCCGACCCGAACGCGGAGCGGACGAGCAACAGGTCGCCAAACCGCCCCCGCCCCCACGACCGACAGTTCGATCAGGTCGAGCCGGCCAAGCAGCCCGAGCCGCCCCAGCAGCCCGACCCAACTACCCCCGCAACGCCTGCCACGCAACTCGAGGCCACCAACCTGGGTTCGCAAGCAGCGCACCCCGCCCGCCACCGCCCCACCGCCCCGCCATCACGGCAGCAAAACGACCTTCCCCACCGTCTTCCGAGCGGTCAACGCCGCATGGGCGTCGGCTGCGTCGGACAGAGCGAACGTCGTCACGGCCGGGCGGAGTTCCCCCGCCGCGGCAGCGGCGAGTGCGGCTTCGGCGAGGGCCTTGATGCCACCCGGCCGGTTCGTCATCCGCGGGCCCAGCGGGTTCTCCACGGTCACGTCGGCGGCGGCCGCGACCTCCGCGAGGTCGGCGATGGGCGTGCCCGAGGACCAGCCGAACGTGACCAACCGCCCACCCCGGCCGAGCAGATCCAGCGCGTCCCGGCCGATCTCGCCGCCGACGCTCTCCAAGACAACCGTGACCGACCGTCCGGCGAGTTCCTCGCGGACCCATCCGGCCCAGTCGGCGGCCGTGTAGTCCACCGCGAGGTCGGCGCCGGACCCACGCACCGCCTCGACCTTGGCCGCACCGCCGGCCGCCCCCACCACCACCGCGCCGACCCGCCGGGCCGCCTGCACCAACAGCGTGCCCAGGCCGCCCGCCGCGGCGGTGATCAGCACGATGTCGTCGGCGGTGATCGCGGCCACCTCCAGGATGCCGAGCGCGGTCCGCCCGGTGCCCACCATCGCCACCGCGACCTCGGCGGAAAGACCGTCCGGCAGCTCCAGCAACGCCTGGTCGTCGATGATCGCGAACTCCGCGTAGCCGCCGTTCCCGTTGCCCAGATGCGCCACCACCCGCCGGCCGACCAGGGTCGGGTCCACGCCGGCCCCGACCGCGTCCACGGTCCCGGCCACCTCACGGCCGAGCGTTGCGGGCAAGTCCGGCTGTGGGAAGGGACCCATCACCTCACCCGAGCGCAACATCACGTCGACAAGGTGAACTCCCGCCGCGGCCACCGCAATCCGCACCTCTCCGGGCCCGGGCTCCGGGGTCGCCACCTCCTCGTATCGCAGGTTCTCGGCCGGACCGAACTCGTTCAAACGAATCGCGCGCATCGAAACACTCCGGGACTTGGTCACAGAACAACGGGAGAACGAAGGAACACGGGAAGAGCAAAAAAGCAGAAGAACAAAGGAACCAAAAATAAAAATCGGGACGAACAACAAAACAGCACCACGACCGAAGGACCACCACCACACCCTCCGATCGAACCCGTAAGCCGAGCCCCCGCTCCACCCTTGCCTCGCCTTGCCTCGCCCCTACCCCCGCCTCGTCACATGCGAACAGTCTCAAACCTCAAGTCCACTTGATGTCAAGCATCCCGCCCGGCAACACGTCGATTCGACCAACCGGCCCCACACCACCCACGTCGCCCCGAACCATCTCCCACCCCGGCCCCGTACCGCCGGCTCGCCATACCGGCATACCGGCATACCGGCATACCGCGATACCGCCGTACCGTGGGCCAATGTTCGATGCCGAGGAAGCCGCCGCCACACTCGTCGCCGCGCTCGCCGCACTGGGCACACCCGAGCGCGCCGAGGCGGAGAAGGCGTACCTGAAGAGCGATCTGACCTTCCTCGGCGTCACCGTCCCGGTGCTGCGCAAGGCGGTGACCTCGGCGGCCCGCGCCCGTCCGGAGCCGTCCCGAGTCGAACTCCTCGCCTGGATCGACGCGTTGTGGTCCCGACCGGTACACGAGAGCCGGTTCGCCGCGATCGAGTTGATGCGGATCCACGTGCGCGTGCTCACCCGCGCGGACCTGCCGCTCGTCGAGCGGCTGATTCGGGACGCGGCGGGCTGGGTGTACGTGGACACCCTCGCGGAGAAGATCGCCGGAGTACTCATGCGCCGGACGCCCGCGGACTTCGGCACCGCCGACGCATGGGCCGCCGACCGGGACTTCTGGGTCCGCCGCGCAGCCCTGCTCAGCCTGCTCCCGGGCGTCCGGGCGGGCGATCCCGACCTGGTCCGGTTCGACCGCTACGCGGACGCGATGCTGGACGAACGGGAATTCTTCATCCGCAAGGCGATCGGCTGGCTGCTCCGGGAGATCTCCAGGCGCGACCCGGCCTACGTGATCGCCTGGACCACCGCACATCGGGCCCGGATGTCCGGGGTGACCTTCCGCGAGGCGGTCCGCCGACTCCCCGCCGCCGACGCGGACCGGTTGCGGGCGGCCGGTTGATCCGCGCCGCCGGGGCGGGCGGCAGGGCAGGATGTGCCGATGACGACTCATCTGGTGGCCATGGGCGGCGGCGGTTTCTCGATGAACGAGGGCCCCTCCGCCCTCGACCGATACGTGCTCGGCCTCGCCGGTCGGGCCCACCCCCGCGTGTGCTTCATACCGACCGCCTCCGGCGACTCGGCCGCCTACGTGGACCGGTTCCTCCGCTCGTTCGGGGAACTCGACTGTACGGCGGCCGAATTGAGCCTGTTCCAGCGCACCGACGTCGATCTCGCGGACGCGCTCGCCGATCAGGACGTGATCTACGTGGGCGGCGGATCCACCGCGAACCTGCTCGCGCTCTGGCGCCTGCACGGTCTCGACGTCGCGCTCGCGGCCCGGGCCGCCGCGGGCGACCTGGTGGTCTGCGGCCTGAGCGCGGGTGCGCTGTGCTGGTTCGAGGGCGGCATCACCGACTCGTTCGGCCCGGACCTACGCCCGCTCGCGGACGGCCTGGGCTGGGTCGCGGGCAGCGTCTGTCCGCACTACGACGGCGAGGCGGGTCGCCGCCCGGCGTATCACGCGGCCCTCGCGGCAGGCGTCCTGCCGCCCGGCTACGCGCTGGACGACGGGGCCGCGATCCACCTCGTCGACGGCGCGGTACACGGCTTCGTCGCCGAGCGGGCCGAGGCGCACGCGTACCGGGTCGAGTGCGACATGAACGGCGTACGCGAGTCCTCCCTGCCGATGATCAGGCTGTGACCTGGATACTTACCATTACTCCGGTACCTGAATTCCAAGTAGGTACTTGAGCAGAAGGCAGCGTGGGAGCAGCATCGATACCGCGAGCCGATCACCCACCACGGCCCCTCCGGGCCTCGGCGCCCCCAGGCTCCCGGTGTCCCGATACACCGCACGCGTCACGTCGTGTCGTGTCGTGTCGTGTCGTGCCACACGTGGCCACATCGCGTCGCACCACGTCGCGTCGCGCGTTCCGGACCATCCCGACAAGGCCCGGACGTGCCCGGCTCGCGCTCCCACCCCTGCCACGGAACGAGTTCGACATGCCTGTCTCCCCTCACCGGCCCGACACCTCCGTGACCGTTCTCGGCCTGGGTGCGATGGGCACCGCACTGGCCGACGCGCTCCTTGCCGCCGGCCATCCCGTCACGGTCTGGAACCGGTCCCCGGCCCGCGCGGACGACCTGGTCGCGCGCGGCGCCATGCGTGCCGACTCGGCTGCCCAGGCCGTCGCCGCGAGTGCGCTGGTGATCGTGTGCGTCACCGACTACGACATCGCGAACGCGATCCTGACCGACGCGAGCACCACCGGCGACGCCGACCCGTGGGCCGGCCGCACCCTGGTCAACCTGACGTCGGACACCCCCGAGCGGGCCCGGGAGGCCGCCGCCTGGGCCGCGAAGCGAGACATCGCCTACCTCGACGGCGCGGTCATGGTGCCCACTTCGGTCGTGGGCACCCCCAACGGCCTTGTGCTCTACAGCGGTTCCCGCGCCGCATTCGAGGCGCACGAGGCGACGCTACGGGCGTTCGGCCCCAACACACCGTTCCTGGGCGAGGATCACGGCCTGGCCTCGGTCTACGACCTCGGCATGCTGGACTTCTTCTACACCTCGATGGCGGGCCTGACCCACGCATTCGGCCTGGTCGGCGCGGACGGCGTGTCCGCACGCGAGTTCCTGCCGTTCGCCGACATCATCTTCGGCATCCTGCCGAACATCATGACCGGCATGGCCGCCGCCATCGACGCCGGCACCCACCCCGGCGACCAGGGCAACCTGACCATGGAAGCCGCGGGCATCGACCACATCCTCACCGCCGCCAAGACCCGCGGCCTCGACGTCGGCGTCCTGGAAGCCGTCCAACACCTCACCACCCGCACCATCACCCGAGGCCACGGAACCAACGGCTTCACCGCCACCATCGAAACAATCCGCAACCCCTGACACCACCACCCCCACCCACATCCCCACCCCGCCCCGCCCCAGCCCCGGCCCCGGCGCGTCAGCGCCCCCGACCCGCGCCGCCCCCGGTGATCGACGCGCGAAGCGCGGAGAGCGGCGGAGCCGCAAAACCAAGACTTCGTGACCCGGAGCGAAGCGGAGGGACACGAAGTCACGAGCGAGGGGCCACTTTTTTCTCGGAGGAGCGAAGCGGAGGAGAGAAAAAAGTGGTGCCTCGCGAGCCGGCGCCGAAGGCGCCCAACAAGCAGCAACGCCACACCCCCGACTCCGGCCGCCCCACCCCTGCACCCCCGACTCAGCCAATGCGACTCGCCACACCCGCGACCCGCCCAGCCCCCCGCACCCCCGCACCCCCGCACCCGCCCGCACCCGCCCGCACCCGCACCCGCACCCGCACCCACCATCAGCCCCCCGCCCCCCGGTCCCGTGCCAGCAGGTCCTCGAAGGTCTCGCGGCGGAGCAGGATGCGCGTACCGCCGTCGCGTACCGCCACCACCGGGGGCCGGCCGACCAGGTTGTACGTGGAGGCCATCGACTGCTGGTAGGCACCGGCGGCAGGCATCGCGACGAGGTCGCCGGGGTGGATGTCCTCGGGCAGATCGACGTCGGCGGTCAGTACGTCGCCGGACTCGCAGTAGCGACCCACGACGGTGACCCGCCGGGTGCGCGCCGCGCCCCGTCGGCCGACCAGGCGCACGGTGGTGCGCGCGCCGTACAGGGCCGGCCTCGGGTTGTCCGCCATGCCGCCGTCCACCGCCACGAAGACCCGGCGTGCGGTGCGCTTGACCACGAGTACCCGGTACAGCGCCACACCGGCGGGACCGGTGATCGCCCGGCCCGGCTCGATGATCAGACGCGGCACGGGCAGTTGGTACAGCGCACACTGGCGGGCCAGTTGCCGGCGCACGTCGACCCCGAACGACTCGATGTCCAAAGCGTGTTCGCCGGGCCGGTAGGCAATCCCGTGACCGCCGCCCAGGTTCAGTTCGGGCAGCACCATGCCGTGTCGGTCGCGCAGCCCGGCCAGGAATCTCACAAGCGTGGCGATCGCCGCCAACCATGGCCGCACCGAGCCGATCTGCGAGCCCAAGTGGCAGTGCAGGCCGCTCAGTTCCAGGTGCGGCTGGGCGACGGCGCGGAGCACGGCGTCCTCCGCGTCGCCCCGGGCGATGGAGAGGCCGAACTTCTGGCCCTCGCCGCCGGTACGGATCGCGTGGTGCGCGCCGGCCTCGATCCCGGGCACCACCCGCACCATCACCCGCTGCCGCTCCCTCGGCGCCACCAGCGCGGCCAACCGGGCGACCTCGGCCGGGTTGTCCAGCACGATCCGACCCACGCCCAGGCGCAGCGCCGCGCGCAGTTCGTCCGGCGACTTGGCGTTGCCGTGCAGGATGATCCGCTCGCCGGGCATCCCGGCTAGCGCGGCGAGCGCCAATTCGCCGGCCGAGCACACGTCGAGCCCGAAGCCCTCCTCGCACAGCGGGCCGACCAGGCCGCGACACAGGAACGCCTTTGCCGCGTAGGCGATTTCGACGCCAGGCAGCGCGCGGCGGTAGGCCCGGCAGGTGTCCCGTACGTGCTGTTCGTCCAGAACGTAGAGCGGCGTCCCGAACCGCTCCGCGAGTTCGGCCATGGGCAGGCCGCCGACAGCGAGATCGGCGCCGTGCGCCCGGGTCGAACGCGGCCAGACAGCCGCGTCCACAACCGGCTCGGCAAACGTGACGGACATGGCACTCCCTTGTACACGAGCGGTAACAGATCATCCGAAAAGGAACAGCACCACAAAAAGCACCGCAACCCCGGCGGAAATCCGCAACATGCCCAGCAACTGCGGGTCCCTCAAGACCCCGGACGACCCGGCTGCCCGGGGCAAGTCGAACGCCCCGGAAGCCGCGGAGGCCCCAAGCGCCCCGGAAACCCTGCACTCCCTGAAAGCCCCGGCACTCGCCTCAAGGCCGCCGATACCACCGATGTCACCGCCGACACCGCCAACACCGGCACCGCCCGCACCGCCCCGATGCGCCCCCGCAGACCCACCCGCAGACGCATCCACAGGCACATCCGCCCGCGAACGCCCCGCCCCGACACGGGCCGCCGGCCGCGCGGCCTCGGCAAGCGCGCCCCCGACCGCGACCGACACCACCGCTTCCCCCGCCACTCCCGACGCACCCGACGCACCCGATCCCCCCGGCACAGCGGCCGCGCGCCCCGCTCCCACCGACGCCTCCCGCCGCACCGGCGGCGCCGAGAGCCCGGGGTCGACCAGCAGGCGTTCACCGCCGACCTCGTCCACGAGCGTGCGCACCGCGCCCGCCCCGAGTCGGATCCACTCCTGCCCGACGCCCAGCACCGCGCGCAACCGCGCCACCGACGTGAACGCGACCACGACCCGGGCGCCCAGGGGATCCCGGCACAGCCGGACCACCCGAGCCCCGTCCACCGACCGCACCGGCACGATCAACACGCGCCGGGCGGTGTTCGTAGTGGCGGGTTCCCCATCGGTGATCAACACATCCGACACGACAGCCTCCGAAGTCCGGCTCCGCGGCCGACCGCGAGCCCCACTTCAGACGCTACGACGCCCCATACCGGGCAACCCCGCCCCTACCGCGCCCTTGACCATCCCCACCCCGTTGTTGACGCCCCCCTGACGCGCCCCCTGACGCCCCCGAACAAAACCCGGGAAATCACCGCACATCAACCTCCGGAAACCGCACTGCCCGTCCGCCCGCCTCCCCTGTGCCGACCTCGACTCGCACAAGCCGACACCCGGCAGCGAAAGGACGGCGCAGATACACGACGGACGAGCCGCACTCCGAACCGGCCACTTCATCCTCCGCGGCCGGCTCGCCCTGGCGGTACCGCCTGTGGTCCCCACCGACCGCACTCCTGTGGATCACGGCGATGATCGTGTACCCATTCCTCGTCATCCGCCGCGAACTCCACGGATCCCGAACCGAAGCCCACGCCGTCCCGAAGCACTGACCCACAGCCTCCCCACCCAAGGCAACAACCGGGCGGGCCGCCGGACGTGCGGATCGACGGACGGGCGAACGCCGGAGCGGGCGGGGCGGGCGAACGCCCGGACATGCGAACCGGCTCGCGAGCGAACGCCCAGGCAGGCGCACTGCCGGGTGAGCGCCGGGCAGGCGGGCCGGTGAGCGGGCGAGCACCCGGGACGGGCGGGCCTGCCGAGTCAGCGCCCGGGCGGGTGGACTGCCGGACGGGTCAACGCCCGGGCCGGGGCTGAGGGCGAGCCACGCCGGGCGAGCCAACACCGGGCGAGCCAA
Organism: Embleya sp. L77; assembly: GCF_055557415.1. NCBI lineage: Bacteria > Bacillati > Actinomycetota > Actinomycetes > Kitasatosporales > Streptomycetaceae > Embleya > Embleya sp. L77. The sequence continues at coordinate 5,425,376 of NZ_CM145709.1, read as the reverse complement.
CACCGGACGGGCGGCCCTTGGACGGGCGGCCTGCCGGGTTGGTGAGCCCTGAGCAGGCAGTTTGCCAATCGAGTAGGGGCGGGCCGCGGGTCGCGGACGGTCGGCCGTCGCAGTCGCCAGACGGCAGACGGCAGACGGCAGACGGCAGACGGCAAATGCCAGATGCCAGACGGCCAACGAAACCCGCCCTTCCCCGACGAACTACGCCGTCTCCGTCTCCGTCTCTGTCTCCGTCTTTGTCTCCGTCCCCGCCCCCACCCACGTCCAACTCGTCGTCGCCACCAGCGGATCCCCCGGCCGCACCAGCTGCTGCGTCGGGCCGACCAGGCCGTTCGGTGGGCCGGTTTGTGGCTCCACGCACACGTGCTCGGGGGGCAGGTCGTATACCACCATGTAGTCGCAGTCCGAGGTCATCCGCAGCCGCAGCGCACCCGGCCACACCAGCGTCGCGTCCACCCCGCCGGGGGTCCCGTAGCAGTCGTCCCGAGGCCCCGGCAGCGGGGGTATCCGGCGTCCCGTCGGCAGGTAGTCGGCGCCGCGCTCCTCCTGCCACGCGGGCGTGAAGGACAGCTCCAGCTCACCACCGACCGCCAACTGCCGCCGGAACCACGGGTGCCAGCCGGCCTGCGCGGGAAACGTCGCGTCCTCCGACTCGATCCGCAACACCGTGATCAGCCCGTCGGGTATCAAGGTGAAAGTCTGCTCGACTCGGCCCGCGAACGGCCACGGGTCGGTCAGCACGAACTCGAAAGCCGCCGAAGTCGTGTCCCCGTCCACCTGCTTCCAGGACCCCCGATAGCCGAGCCCGTGCAGCGCATGCGGCGCCGCGTCGGCCGGGAACTCGTGGACCGCGCCGTCGAATTCGAACCGGGCGTCGCCCATCCGGCCCACCCACGGCACCATCGGGTAACTGCCCCACTCGGCCGGCCGCTCGCCCTCGGTCCGCAACAGTTCCAGCCCACGCACCCGCAGCGAGCCGAGCCGGCACCCGGCGTCCGGCAGAATCCGCGCCTCGGCACCTTCGGAACGCAACCACACTTCGCCGTCGATCATGGTCGGCAGATTACGCGTAGCGTTCCCGAAGCTGCTTCTTGAGCACCTTTCCGGACGGATTCCGCGGCAGTGCGGAGACGATCTCGATACGCTCCGGAAACTTCTGCCGCATCACTTCCCGAGTGTCCAGGAAATCCCGCACCGTACCCAGATCCGGCAAAATCGCCGGATCCGTCGGCACGATCACCGCGCACACCAATTCACCCCGTTCGGCGTCGGGTAGGCCGATCACGGTGACCTCCGCAATGGCCGGGTGTGCGTCGAGCAGGTCCTCGACCTCCTTGGCGCTGATCGTCTCGCCCTTGCGCAGGATGACGTCCTTGAGCCGCCCGGTGATGTACACGTTGCCGTGCTCGTCCACCCGGCCCAGGTCGCCCGTGCGCACCCGCCCGACCTCGTCGAACACCTCGGCGTCCAGCCTCTTGTCCACGTAGCCGCGCATCACCTGCGGCCCGCGTACCCGCAACTCGCCCTCCACGCCAACCGGCACCTCCGCGCCGTCCGGTCCGACCACGGCGACCTCCACCCCGCGGGTGGGCCGGCCCTCGGCCCGGGCCAGCGCGTCGTCCGGGTCGTCCGGGCCCGCCATGGTCAGGATCGGCGCCTCGGTCATCCCCCATCCGGCCAGGATGCCCACGCCGCCCAGTTCGTTCTTGATCTCCTGGTGCAACCCCGGCGGCTTGGGCGCGCCGCCGCCCGGGCAACTGCGCAGTTCCGGAAACAACGGGTCGCCGGCCGGCCGGCGGCGCTGCGCGGCCAGCCACGCCTGGTGGAAGACGGTGCCCGCGCCGGCCAGCGTGACCCGCTCGCGGCGCAGCAGTTCGGGCGTCTCCTCGGGGTGGAATGCCTCGGTCAGGATCATCGTGACGCCGTGGGTGAGCGCCGCGGTCAACCACGTCGTACAGCCGCCGATGTGCGCGAACGGGAAGACCAGGGCGACCCGGTCCCGCTCGTTCGCGCCGATCCGGTCCGCCATGCCGACGCCCGCGGCCATGATCGTCGCGTCGGTGTGCCGGGCGCCCTTGGGGTCGGCGGTGGTTCCGGACGTGTAGAAGTACCAGCGCACCGGGGCGTCCTCGGGCGTGCCGGGCACGGCCGGCGGGGGCGGCAGTACGGCCGGGTCGCCGGTGGGCAGCGGGTCGTCCAAAACCAGCAGTTCCAGGCCCGGGACCCGGTCGCGCACCCGGCGGGCCAGTTCCGGGTAGTCGTAGCCGCGCCACACCGGCGGCACGATCAGCATCGAGGCGCCGGTCTGCCGGGTGACGAAGACGAGTTCGCGTTCGCGCTGGACGGGCATCACCGGGTTCTGGATCACGCCGAGCCGGGACAGCGCGCCGACCAGGACGACGGATTCGAGCCGGGTGGGCAACTGCCAGGTGACCGTGTCGCCCGCGCCGAGACCCTGAGTGTGCAGGAACGCCGCGGTGGCCTCGGCCGCGTCCCGGAAATCGCGGTGGGTCAGCCGTCGGCCGCGCTCGTCGACCAGCAGTTCACCGTCGGGCGACCGGGCCGCCCGCGCCTCGATGGCCGCCCAGAGGCTCGTATGTGTCACCGTCGTGCCCTCCTCGCCCCGCCCGTCCCGAATACCTATCAGGAACGGTCGCGACCCGACAGAGCACCAACGCCGGGCCCGGCCGGCACCCGCACCCGCACCCGCACTTCAACCCTCGCACCAGCCCGACCAGCACACCAGTTCCGGCTTCCCCGGCCGAGACGGATACTGCGCACAGGCCACACATGCCGCAGAGGCCACACATGCCTCAGGGATCACACAAGTCGCAAGCTCGCACAGATTGGCACAGGCGGCACAGGCGCACCCGCCTCACAAGTACAGAAAATGAGGCGACACCACGATCGCCGAAGGCACCAGCAGCGCCGCCGCGGTCAGCAGCCGCAGCCCGGCGGAGGCAACCGGTGCGCCCACCCGGACGCCGGCGACGGCCAACTCGGGGTGTGCGGTCGCCTGCACCTGATGCACCGTGAGCTCCTCCTGGCGCTGTTGCGGCCACGCGAAGCAGGGACAGAACGGCCCGCCCGCCTGCCCGGGCCCGGACAGCTTGACGATCGCCCGGCGCAGGTTGACCCGGGCGATCGAGCCGCGCACGTCCGCGTCCGCCGCCTTCTCCGACAGTTCCGCCGCGTGGTCGGCCCATTCACCGAAGAACCGCAGCGTCGGATAGGCGTCGGCCAGCGTCTCGGCACAGACCATCCACTGTGCGTCGCGCCGGCGCAGGTGCCCCGCCATGTGGGTGAGCACCGCGTTCAGTTCCTCCGGGCGAAGCAGGTCCAGGGCCCGCGTGGTGGCCTCCACGCGCGGTGGCCGGGACGGCAGCAGCACCAGGCGCGGCGCCTCGTCCTCGACGATCACCAGACGCGGTCGACCGCCGGCCTCCTCGTCCAGGAGCGGCGCGCAGTTCTCCAGCCGGTCCAATTGCACGCGCAGCGCCCGTCGGTAGTCGCGGGTGGCGCCCGCGCCCCGGCGCCAGCCGAGCGCGAGGACCACCAGCGCCAGCACGGCGACCACGATCTGCACGACCAGCGGCACGTGCGGCATGCCGATCCGCGGGTCGAAGCCGGCCGCCCGCATCGGGGCGATCCACAGGTCGGGCGTGTAGACCGGCACGGCCAGCGCGAACGAGGCGAGTACGCCGCCGGCGGCGGCCCGCCAGGCACGTTGCACGTGGCGCGGGCTGAAGCCGCTGCGTTCGGCCCGGCGCAGGACGCGGGGGGCGGTCACCAGGATGGCCGCCGCGAAAGCCGTCAGCACAAGTCCGTACAACACGTCCTCGCCGCCCCTTTCTGGCCTCGTCACCGCCGTGCCCGTTCGGCCCTGCAACGGTTCTAGGCGCCAAGTGGTTTCCGCGTCCAGGAGACAGGCCACATCGGGCGGGTGATTTATTCGGCGGATACCAACCACCCGGTGGTATTGCGGACCCGATGCGAACCCGGATCGAATCGGTGTGGAAACCGAATCGAATTGCATCGTCCCATCTCCACGCGCGTAATTTCGAACCCTTGGGAGTGCCTTCATGCACGAGATCTCACGTTCTGCTGTGATCGCTGCCACACCGGACAAGGTCTGGGCGGTAATCGGCGACTTCGGCGCCCTGGGCGACTGGCACCCGGTGGTGCCGCCCAGCACGATCGAGGGCGGCGGCGACGCCAATACCCCGGGTGCGGTACGGGCGTTCGCAATCGACGGTGACGTGATCTCGCGCGAGGAGCTGCTCAGCCACGACGCTGACGCGCACCGAATGACATATCGCCTGATCCAGGCGCCGTTGGCGGTGAGCGACTACGTCGGCTCCCTCGTGGTGCACCCGCACCCGGACGGCAGCGAAGTGGTCTGGTCGGCCACCTACGAGGCCGACGACGACCTGGTGGAGACCATCGACGCGGTGTTCGCCGACGGCACCTACGGCGCGGGCCTGACCGCCTTGCAGGAGCGCTTCGCGTAGGGCGTGCCCCGGCGCATCCCGGCGGGTCCACGTCCGGCAAGTCCGGACTGGCCCACGTCCCGGTGGATGGCGGGCCCGTCCCGGCGGGCCCGCCTCGGGCGGAGGTGACCCCACCTCGGCCGACGCTCGTCCCGGCAGTTCCCGGCAGCAGCTCCCGCATGATCCCGGCCGGCCCCGACCGGCCCACCGGGATCCCTCAAACCAGGCCGTCCCACCCCGCCTTGCTCCGCCGCGCCGTGCCTCGCCCGCCCCGCCCCGGACCCGCCCGGGACGGCCCCTCGGGCACTCCCGCCCCGGGAGTCGGGAGCGCCCGAGCAGGCGTCACATCCGAGCCTGGCCCACCACCCGCACCCCCTCGTCCGCCGCGCGCCAGGCGACCCGCAGGCATCCGCTCCCGTCGAGCACCGGCACCGGCTCGGACACCGGCACCGGCACCGGGCCGCTCGCCGAGCCCGCGGCGAGTGAGACGAACTCGTTCCACCCGTCGTCCTCCGGCCCGGTCTGATCCCTGACCCACAACCGGCCGTCAGTGCCGCCGACGACGACCACAACCCGACCATCACCCGCGCCGATGGCCCGCACCCCGCCGACGCCGCCGACGTCCCCACCGGTGCTGCCGTCCTCACCGGCCCCACCGGTGCCGCCGGCCCCGCCGTCCCCACCGGGCAGCGGCTCGGGCCCGCTCCAGCCGTCCTTGCCCCGGGTCGAGGCCCACAGCGCTCCGTCGTTGCCGACGACCACGACCTGCACGCGCCCGTCCGCACGCACCGCGAGGGTCGGCGCGCGGTCCCCCCTCGCGCCGTCGAAGGCGTGCTCGAAGTCCTCCCAATAGCCGTCCGGCCCCTGTTGCCGGATCGACCACACCCGGCCCGACGTGGTCACGTGCACGACCACCTGCCGCCCCTCACCGTCCCGGACGCCGGCAATCCCGGCGATCGACCCGCCACCGAGGCGTTCGGCATCGGACCAGCGACCTTCCGGGTCGGCGGTTTCCGACCACACGTGCCACAACGCGCCGTCGGTGCCCTCGTAGAAGACCTCCGGCCGACCCGACGCACCGAAACCGACGATCGGATCGCCGACCAGATTTTCCGCGAGGGTCTGCCCCGCAAGCCAGGTCACGTCGTCGGCGGCCCGGCGCAGCAGGCGCAGCGCGTGTTCCTCGGCGCGGAAGAAGACCATGATCCGTCCGTCGAGGGAACGGGCCGCGACCGGAGCGCCGTCGATCGGCTCCCCCAGGTCGACCCACGGCGTCCATTTCCCGTCCGGCTGCTCGGTGCGCGACCACACGTGGTGCCCACCGGCGTCGTGCACGAAGACCGAGGCCCGCCCGTGTCGATCGATCGCAATGCCGGGAGGCCCCACGATCGTGCCGCCGAGATCGGCCGGCCCGGCCCAACTCGCCGCCCGGGCCACCGGCAGCGCCCCCGCCGACCCGACGAACGCCTGCCGAAACGAACGCCGCCCGAGCGGTACCACGGACGGAACCGCGTCGCCCGCCCCAACACCGGACGTAACCCCGTCCCCAACACCGGACATAACCCCGGACCCGTCGCCGGACGTAACCCCGGCCCCGTCGCCGGTCGTAACCCCGGCCCCGTCACCGACCGCACCGCCGCTCCCATCGCCGGCCGCAACGTCAACGGCACCGACGCCCCCTCCACCGGCCGCATCACCAGCCATGTCGCCGGCCCCATCACCGGCCACATCACCGGCCATGTCGCCCGCCAAATCGACCATCGACACGACGACACCATCCCCCGCCGCCGTGCCGATCACCACCGCACGGGTTCCCCCCGAAGTGACCGCGACCGCCCCGGCGTTCGGCATGTCCACGCTGCCGATCACCGCGCGCGCGATCGGGTCCACGATCCGCAGGTCGCGGGCGCCGCCGGGCACCACGTACAGCCGGGAGCCGTCCGGTGCGACCACCACGTCGGTGGCGCCGCCGTCGATCGTGATCGTGCCGAGGGAGCCCAGCGTGGCCGCGTCCAGGATGTGTACGCCGGCCGCGCCGGCGACGTAGACGGCCGCGCCGTCCGGCGAGCACGCCACGCCCCGAGGCGCCTTGGTCGTGCCGACGACCGTGGCACCGGTGTCGAGATCCAGCCCGATGATCGCATCCACGTCGCACACGCCCAGATAGACCCTGCCCCCACCAGGAGCCACCGCCACCGACGTCACCGAAGTTACCGAAGCCCACGGCGCCACCAAAGAAACCGAAGCCACCGAAGCCGACCGCGCCACCGAAGAAACCGGAGCCACCGGAGCCGACGGCGCCACCGAAGCCACCGAAGCCACCGAAGCCACCGAAGCGGCCAACGGATAACTGCGCACCACCGTGTTCAACGTGGGACTGAGCACCTCGACCGTGCTCGACCCCGAACCCCCTCCGTCGACGGCCGAATGGGACACGAAGTAGACGGCGCTCCCGTCCGGTGCCACGACCGGCAGGTGCGGGCGATCCGCGGCGATCCGGCCCAGCACCACCGGCATCTCGGTGTCGATCACGGTGATCACGCCGTGCTCCGGGGAGGTGACGTACACGGATCCGCCCGGGACCGCGGCCACCCCATGTGCGCCGGGCACGTCGATGGTCGCGAGTGCCGTGCCGGTGACCACGTCCAGGACGGTGACCGTGTCGGATCGGTGGTCGGTGACGTACGACTTGAGCGTCGCGAACGGCGGCGGTCCGCCGGGTATCGCGATCGAGTGGGCCATGGCATGCCTCCGCAGGCGTCGTGGCGGTCCATCGGGTACGTGCTGCCGGCGCTCGGGACAGACCAACAGCACGCGGACGCACTGTCAATGGACCGCCACCGACAGCGACCTCGGTCGGCCGCGCGTATCGCATGGTGAGACGATCGCCGTATGCTTCGGCCACCCCGAACCGATCTTGAGGTAACCATGCATCGCAGCGACACGGACCACGCCGCGGCCGCGCTCGGCATCGACCTGCCCGTCCTGGAGGCGGTCCAGCGCCGGATCCTGTGGCTCGCCACGCGCATCGTCGACTCCGCCAACCACGACCGGCCGAACGCGGACGGCATCAAGGTCGGCGGCCACCAGGCGTCCTCCGCGTCGCTGGTGTCCGCGATGACCGCGCTGTGGTTCGCGCACCTCGACGGCCCGGACCGGATCAGCGTCAAGCCGCACGCGTCGCCGGTCTTCCACGCGATCCAGTACCTGCTCGGCAATCTGGACCGGTCCTACCTGACCACGCTGCGCGCCAAGGGCGGGCTCCAGTCGTACCCCTCCCGGACCAAGGACCCGGACCGCGAATGGGTGGACTTCTCCACCGGCTCGGTCGGCCTGGGCGCGGCGGCCCCGCTGTTCGGCGCGGCCACCCGACGCTACGTGGACGCGCACTTCGGAGCCCGCCCCGCGTCCCGCTTCGTCGCTCTCCTCGGCGATGCCGAGCTGGACGAGGGCAACATCTGGGAGGCCATCGCGGACCCGGCCACCCAGGGCCTGGGCAACGTGATGTGGCTGGTCGACTTCAACCGGCAGTCGCTGGACCGGGTGGTGCCCGGGGTGCGGATCGACCAGTGGCGCGGCCAGTTCGAGGCGGCCGGCTGGCACGTGGTCGAGGTCAAGTACGGCCGCCGGCTCCAGGCCGCGTTCGAGCGACCCGGCGGTGCGGCGCTCAAGGCGTGGATCGACGCGATGCCCAACGAGCAGTACCAGGCCCTGTTCGGCCTCGCCGACAAGGACGTGCGCGCACACTTCCTGGACGGCGCCCCGGCCGACGTCGCGGACACCGTCGCGGACGTGCCCGACGCCGAACTGCACGCGCTGGTCACCGACCTCGGCGGGCACGACATCGCCGCGCTGCTGGACGCCTACCGGCGCTGCGACCAGGTCACCGACCGGCCCAGCGTGGTCTTCGCCTACACCGTCAAGGGCTGGGGCCTGCCGATCGCGGGCAACCCGCGCAACCACTCGGCGCTGCTGAGCACCGATCAGATCGCCACGCTGCGCGCCGGGTTCGGGCTGACCGAGCGCACCGAGTGGGACCGCTTCGACGCCGCCACCCCCGAGGGCATCCTGGCCGGGCAGCGCCGCGAACACCTGGCACGTGCGCCCAAGCCGGGCCCGCTCGGCGTCCCGGTCGCCGCCGCCACCGGTCAGCGGATGACCAAGCCGGTCTCCACCCAGGAGACCTTCGGCCGGGTCCTGGTCGACCTCTCCCGTGACCCGGCGTTGGCGCCCTACCTGGTGACCACCGCACCCGACGTGGCCACCTCCACGAACCTGGCCGGCTTCATCAACCGCACCGGCGTCTTCGCGCCCACCGATCGCCGCGCATGGTCCGGCGAGGGCGCGCTGAAGTGGATCGAGGGCCCGAGCGGGCAGCACATCGAACTGGGCATCTCCGAGATGAACCTGTTCCTGCTGCTCGAACAGCTCGGCCTGGCGGGCGACTTGTCCGGGCAGCCGCTGATCCCGATCGGCACGGTCTACGACCCGTTCGTGTGCCGCGGCCTGGACGCGTTCATCCACGCCGTCTACTCCGGCTCGCGGTTCATCGTGGCCGGCACCCCCTCCGGCGTCACGCTCGCCCCCGAGGGCGGCGCGCACCAGTCCACGATCACCGCGTCGATCGGGCTCGAACTGCCCGGCACCACGCTGATCGAGCCCGCGTACGGCACCGCGCTGGACTGGCTGCTGTGCGACGCGGTGGGCCGGATCGCCGGCGGCCCGGACCACGGCGTCGAACCGGACAACGGCGCCTACTACTTCCGGCTCACCACCCGGCCGATCGATCAGGCGCCGTTCGAGGCCGCCCGGACCCGACTCGGCGACGCGCTGCTGCGCCGCCAGGTGCTCGCGGGGGCGTATCGGCTTCTGGAGGCGCCCGATCTGCCGGGCGCGCCGAGCGTGTACCTGGCCGCCTCCGGCGCGGTGTTGCCCGAGGTGCTGACCGCCGCCCACGAGCTGCGCGACGAGGGCATCGCCGCGCACGTGGTGGACATCACCTCGGCCGACCGGCTCTACGGCGCCTGGCAGCGCACCCTGCGTCAGGGGGTGCGCACCGCGACCACGCCGTCCGCGCCGGGGGCGCTGCGCACCGCGTTCCCGCATCGGGCGCCGGTGGTCACCGTGCACGACTCGTCCTCGCACACGCTCGCCTGGCTCGGCTCGGCGCTCGGCGTGCCGAGCGTGCCGCTGGGTGTGGACCAGTTCGGCCAGACCGGCCGAATCGAGGACCTGTACGAACTGCACGACCTGCTGCCCGGTTCGATCGTCAACGCCGCGCTGGCCGCGCTCTCGCTCGCCTGACCGCACCCTCACCCGACCGAACCGCCGCCTGCCCGGCCGGACCCTCGCCCGGCCGGGCCGCCGCCCGACCGAATCGCCGTCCGACCCCCGCCCGCCCGAACCGCCGCCGGCCGCCGACCCGGGGCCGGCGGCCGCCCCGCCCGCCCCGGCTCGCTCACGCGTACGGTATGCCTGCTGACGGAGCGTCCGACGATTCGAGGAGCTGTGCATGCGACGCGGGGGCATGGGACGACGGTGGAGCACCCGGGCGGCGGCGGGCCTGATCGCCGCCGTCGTCCTGACGGGGTGCTCGTCCGACTCCGGCGACAAGAACGACAAGGGCGACCAGGACAAGAAGGCGGGCGGCACGGGCGCGCCGTCCGGCGGCGCCGCCGCGCCCGGCGGGAAGGGCGACCAGGATCCGAAGGCGGTCTGGGCCGCGCTGCTGGCCGCGACCACCACGCAGCAGGTGGTCGAGTACCACGGGGTGCGGACCTCGACCGGTGACACCGCCAAGGAGCAGACGGTCCGCGAGGACCTGTGGTCCTGGTACGACGCCGCCGGCAAGGCGGCGTTCACCGACCGCGCGTACCAGGTCGCCGCGGACGCGCCGGTCAAGCGCGCCTCGTGCGAGGCGGGCCGGGAGTGGAGCTACAACAACGCGCTCAAGCAGTGGACGGACACCAAGCGGCCGTGCGTCGTGGACTGGCCCGCGAGGGCAAGTACGTCGGTGACGGCATCCTGCCGACCGGGCTGACCGCCGAGCAGGCCAAGACCTTCGCCGGCCAACTCGACGCCACGCCGGGCTGGTTGACTCCCTCGGCGGTGGAACCGGCGCAGCAGAACGGCAAGTCCTACCTGCGGCTGACCGTGGACCTCAAGCCGCAGCCGAGCGGCTCCGGTTCGAGTGTGAACACCGAGCTGCTGCTCAAGGCGTTCCGCGCCACCGTCGCCGACTTCACCAAGGGGCCCTACCAGATCGAGAACTTCGGTCGGCAGAGCGGTTCGCCGGTGCGCGCGGTGTTCTGGCTCGACCCGGCCACGCACCTGCCCGCGTACTCGGAGGTGAGCACGACGGTGGTGGACAAGGGCGTGGCCACCGGCGCGGTTCGGCATCTGCGCACGGAGTACCTCTTCGGCGCGCCGGCGCCCAAGCCGGATCGCGGCACGCTGGTCCCGGTGCCCGCCCCGAGTTGGCCGGAACAGGGCACGAAGCCGCCGCAGGTCTGAGCGCCGGCACGACGCGCGAAGGGCGGGTCCGGGATCCGGACCCGCCCTTCGCGGTGTGCTCGGCGTGCGGTGTGCTCAGCGTGCGGCGAGCGCCGCGAGCGGTTCCCGAACCGGGTCGAGCACCGCGCTCAGCCACGCGGTGTGTTCGTGCGCGGCCAGCCACGCGTCCAGCTCGGCCAACGGCACGTACGCGACGTCGTCGACCTCCTCCGGGTTGAGCCCGAGGTCGTCACCGGCCAGGCCGACGAAGAGGTGATTGAACTCCTTCTCGACCAGGCCCGAGACCTCGTCGGTGACGTCGTAGGTCACCAGGCCGGCCGATTCGAGCACGGTGGGCTTGACGCCCAGCTCCTCGGTCAGTCTGCGCAGCACCGCCTCCCTGGGCTCTTCGCCCGGGAAGGGGTGGCTGCAACACGTGTTGGACCATCGGCCCGGCGAGTGATACTTCGTCAGCGCCCGACGCTGCATCAACACCCGGCCCTCGTCGTCGAGGAGGAAGACCGAGAACGCGCGGTGCAGTTGGCCCGGCGGCTGGTGAGCCTCCAGTTTCTCCGCGAGGCCGATCGTGTTCCCTTGTGGGTCCACCAACTCGACCATGACCCGACCGTCCGGCTGCTCCTGCGCCATGTGCTCTCCCTGCTGTTCGGCATTGCCTGCACAGTATCCGGCGGGCGAGTCACGGGTCCGCGATACCGCGCCGACGCCCGCCCCATCGTTGTCCGGCCCACTACATCGTTGTCTGTACGGCGGAATCCCACCTGCCGACGATCCCCCGGCGGCCTGCGCGGGACAGGCTGGTGGGGGTCCGTTCGCCGGCGCCCTCGTCCCACCGGGGCGTCCGGCCGGGCGCCCGCTCCCGCTCCCACTCCCGAGGAGGAGATCGCCGTGGTCGTCGCCATGATCGTGGCCTGCGAGGTGGGCTTTTGGGTGTTGATCGCCCTGGGCCTGCTGAGCCGCTACGCACTGCGTCGCCGTCGGCTGAGCAACGTGTTCCTGTACGGCACGCCGCTGCTGGAGGTGATCCTGCTCGTGGTCGCCGTGGTGGACCTGCGCGGCGGCGCCACCGCCGGGGCGCGGCACGGGATCGCCGCGTTGTACATCGGGACCACCGTGATGTTCGGTCACCGGGCGATCCGGTGGGTGGACCAGCGGGTGGGCTATCACTTCCTCGGCGGACCGCTGCCGTGGCGACCGCCGAGGCGCGGCATGGACCGGGTCCGCTACGAGGCGACCGAGTTCGCCCGCACGCTGGGCGCGATGGCGATCGCCGGTGCGCTGCTGGGCCTGCTGATCCTGATCACCGGCGACGCGGAGCGGACCGAGGCGCTGACCGGATTCTTCGGCGCACTCGGCGCGATCACCGCGATCTCCCTGGTGATCGCGGTGGTGGGCGTGTTCGAGGCCTTCGGCAAGCCGCCCAAGCCCAAGCCCGCGCCGCGCAGGCTGCGCGATCGCGTACACGCCTGACCCGCCCGGCGCACGGGTCCCGGTGCCGGTCCGGATCCCGGTCGCGCAGCCCGGACAGACCTCGGCCCCGGAACACGTGGGAGATGTTCCGGGGCCGAGGCACAAACGGTGGTGGGCGTTCAGCCCATCATCGCACCGGCCATGTTCGCCGCACCGGCAAGGAAGTCGGCCGGCGCCGCGGAGTCGCCGCCCCGGGCGTGGTGCGACTGCTCCTCCGGGCCGCAGTCGTCGCTCGGCGCGTGGTGCGGCGGCGGCGGGAGCTCGGGCGGACAGTCGTCGACCGGGGGAGCGTGGTGCGGCGGCGTGGGGTTGCCCGGGTGCCCATGGGGCGTCGGGGTGACGTGGTCGCTACCGTCGGCGTTGATGCAGGTGTTGCCGAAGGTCGGGTTCAGCGCCGCGATGATGTTGACGCTGTTGCCGCACACGTTGATCGGAATGTGCACCGGCACCTGGATGTTGTTGCCGGAGAGCACGCCGGGCGAGTCCACGGCGGCGCCGTCCGCCTCGGCCGACGCGAACGCCTGGCCCCCCATCGCAACCGAACCGCCGAGAATGGCGGCGGTGACGACCGCACCCTTGGTGAGCTTGTTCACTGGTAGTTATTCCCATCGATCGATAGACGGTGGAACCGAAGTTCCGGGACGTCCAACGCCCGAGGGGGCGGACCGGTGACGGGGGGCGCGCGAACTTCCCCCGTACGTAGCAACCCGCGCGTGACGAGAGGTCGAAACGCGCTACCGACGGGGGAATCCGGGCACCGCACGCAATCGGCTCAACGAGCCGGGTGTCGCTCGATCACGCGCGGGCGATTGCCTCGTGATGGTGAATCACCTCGGCGACCAGGAAGTTGAGGAACTTCTCCGCGAAATCGGGGTCCAGCTTGGCGCTCTCGGCCAGTGCGCGCAGGCGACGGATCTGCACCGCCTCGCGGGCCGGATCGGCCGGCGGCAGCTTGTGCTCGGCCTTGAGCACGCCCACCCGCTTGGTGCACTTGAACCGCTCGGCCAGCAGATGGATCAGGGCGGCGTCGATGTTGTCGATGCTGTCCCGCAGGTCGAGCAGCTCGGCGGGCTTGTCGGGCGCCTCGCCCGACGTTTCGTCAGTGGTTCCGTTGGCCATAACGGGTGACCCTACCCGGCGACGTCACACCGGCGAACGGACGGCGTTCCGGAGCCGCGGGCGAGCCTCCCGAGGCGCTCGCCGTCGTCGCCTCATCGCGTGATCGGGGGAAATGTCACCACCTGTCATCTCTCGTTCTGCCAGGTGTCACATCGCCACCTGCGGGGGACCCTCTGAGTACGGTCCGCGCCGTCGGCTGTCCCTGCTCCGGCGCAACGATCGTTCGGCGGTGCTCAAGGGGATGCGGCCGGGGCTGCGGTAGGGGGCGAGCGACATGATGGAGGAAGTGCGTCTGACGCCGAGCGAGCGGCGGATGCTGGAGGAGATCGAGTACGAACTGCGCAAGGACCAGGAACTGGATCTCGCGCTGCGTACCATGCGCCCTTCCCGCAACCGCCGACGGACCGGCGCACGCGGCCGTGTCGTTCCGGGCGCGGGCTCGATGCCGGCCTCGAAGCGGGCCCGCCGCGGGCTGCGTCGACCGACGCTCTCCGGCACCTGGCACGTGCTGCTGGTGGTGGTGCTGTGCGCGGCGGTCTTCGCGGCCCTGGCCACCACGTCCGGCGTCTACCTGCTGGTGATCGCGTTCGCGCTGATCATCATGGGCTGCACCACCACGCTGGTCTGGCTGTGCGTGACCTTCCTGTTGCGGCGCGGCGGCAAGACCTGACCGCACCTCGTTCGACCCGGGCCCGGTCCAGGCATGGGTGACGACACCGGTCAGCGGGCCCGGTGGTTGCGGCTGCCGGTCACCCGGCTGAGCCCGCGCCCGCGTGCCGCGACCATCAGCGTGCCCGCCGGGGCCGCGACGCCGAGCATCAGGGCCGCGTCCAGCGCGCCCATGCCCCCCTGGCCGATCGAGTAGAACACCAGCGCCAGCGCCGCGAACATGCACATCAGCACCGCGGCGGTCATCCGCTCGGCGCGGCGCCCCCGGGTGAGCAGCCACAGGCAACCGACCAGACCGACGCACAGCGTGACCAATGCGGCGATAGCGGTGGTGGTCATCGCGCCTCCTCGTCGTGCTTGCGACCCCGGACGGGCCCTGTCCGACCGATTACCCCAGGTGATCGCGTCGAAGCCGCAATCCCACCGGAATCGAATCCTAACCGGCACCTACCCCCATGGGGTATATGATCGGCGACGTGACACTTACCGCACCCCCATGCGGGGGCATCGCCCGACTGGAACTGCTCAGGCGCCTGGGCACCGCGACCGTCCGGATGACGCTCGTCATGGAGCGCTGCTGCCGCGCCTGCCCCCGCCACCCTGCGTAATGCCGCCGTGACACCTGCGTCGAACGCGGGGGACGGCCGCGCGGTCCACTCCGGGCGGCATCGCCTCCGGCCACCACGGGCGGCCGCCGCGGGCCGGCCGCCGCGCCGCGGCGGGCCCCGACCAAGTGTTCGCATCCGGGCGGGAGTTCGATCTCGGCCGGGGCTTCCGACCCCGGCCGGCGGTTCGGCTGCGATCGACGGGCTCCGATCGCGGTGTCAGCCCCGATCGGGCGTGAAGAACGGCAACACCCGCTCCTCGCCCGTCGGCCGCAGGTCCACCCGTACCCGCATGCCCGAGTGGATCTCGGTCGGTTCCACCTCGACCAGATTGGTGAGCATGCGATAGCCCTCGTCCAGGTCCACGATCGCCACCGCGTACGGGTCGCCGACTTCGCGCGCGGCGGGCCGGCGCACCACGGTCCAGCTGTACACGCTGCCGCGCCCGGCGCTGGTGGCCCACTGCAACGCGCGCGACGAGCAGCCGCGGCACATCTCGGTGGGGGCGAAGTTCGCCGTCTCGCACGCGCTGCAACGCTGATAGCGCAACTCCCCCGATTCCGGGGGCACCCGCATCGACGCGGCGGGGGTCACGGGTACACCGATCTGCGGTCCCAACACGGGTGTCACGGCCTTTCCGTTCGGTCGTACTTGCTCCGGCCCGTCGATGTTCGAAACGAGCGTCGCTGCATGCTCGCGCACCAAGCACGCGGTTGCCGAATCGGCCGCGACCCGGTTCCCGTTCGCCGCTCGCACCCCCCGTGGGGAGGACGTCGACAGGACTTCTCGGCCAAGTCGGGGACAGCGCTTGCGTGATTGGCGCAGGATGGGTAGCGCAAGTGATCCGCCACGGCGCGTAATCGTTCCGCGCGGGCTCGGGGTGGGGACGCACGGCAGAGAGGTTGCGCGATGAGGGCACCACGCATGGCACCGCGCCCGGGTGACCTGGGGCGCGAGAACACACCCGACCCCGTTGTCCGGACGGAGCCCATGCCTCTCGTCGAGCGCGATTTCATCCAACGCGAACTCCGCGAGCATCTGGCCGCGGTCCGCGACACCGGCGAGGGTCGGGTCGCGGTGGTCACCGGCCAGGCGGGCATGGGCAAGTCCGCCGTACTCGAATGGGCCCGGTACACGGCCGAGTCCGAGGGCTTCACCGCGCTCCACGTGATCGGCTACGACCTGGAGAAGGTCCGGGTCTACGGCCTGGTGAAGCGGCTGTTCAAGGACCTGTCCGCGCTCACCCTCGAGGCCCGGAAGGAACGGCTCGGCGAATGGTACGGCATCCTCGGGCCGATCTTCGGCGGTCCGCGCCAACCCGGGGAGGCGCCGGACACCGAGGACGTGCTGTCCGCCCTCGACGCCGTCGTCCACGGCTACGTGAGGGAGCGTTCGCCGCTGATCATGGTCATCGACGACGCGCATTGGGGCGACCCCTCGTCGATGGAGTGGCTTGCTCAATTCGCCATCAAGGTGCGCGATTTCCCGATCCTGATCGTGGTGTCCTACCGTCCGGACGAGTACGTCCCCGCTCTGGAGCCATCGCTGCGCGCGCTCGACGACGTCGCCGGTCGAACGGCGACCAAGTTGAAGCCGTTGGGCCTCGAGAGCACCGCGGCGGTGGTCCGGCACCGTTTCCCCGACCGGCCGGTCGACGACGCGTTCGCCGAGCACTGCCATCTCTGTTGCGGCGGAGAGCCGCAGACCCTGCGGGAACTGCTGCGGTTCGTCGAGTCGTCCCGGATCGAGCCGCTCGCGTCCTCGCTGCCCCGGCACGGCGTCGCGATGGAGCAGCACGCGGCCCTCGCGTACGTCGACAAGCACTTCAGGAAGCGATTCTCCCGGCTCGCGGCGGACTCCCGCACGCTGGCGCGGGCCGCCGCGATCCTGACGCCGCACGTGACGATCGATCGCGCGGCCCGGCTCACCGGGTTGAGCCGGGAGGCGATCATCGCCGCCGCCGAGGACCTGTACCGGCAGGAGATCCTCACGTCGGTCGACGACCCGCGCTCGAACTGGGGTTTCACCCACCCGCTGGTCCGACTCGCGGTCTACCGCCACTGCTTCGAGGCGAACGAGCGCAGCGCGATGCACCACGAGGCGGCCCGGCTGTTGCGCGCGGACCGCTTCTCCGCGCAGACCGCGGCCACACACGCGCTGAAGGTGTTCGGCGTCCGGGACGAGTGGGCGACGAACGTGATGGTGGACGCGGCCCGCGAGTGTCTGGCCTCCGGTGTGCCGAAGGCCGGCGTGACCTACCTCGAACACGCGTTGACGCAGCTCGCGCCGAAGCACATGCACGCCTGGCTCTACTACAACATCGGCCGCGCGCTCTTCGTCAACGACCCCACCGCCAGCCTCGAACCGCTGACCAAGGCGCTCCAGGCGGCCGACGAACCGGGCTCGGAGCTGCGCACCCACATCGTCGTCGAACTCGGCCGCTCGTACGCGTTCAGCGGACAACTACCCAAGAGCATCGCGCTCTTGGAGCGAGAGATCCAGATCACCCCGGTCGGGAAACGGCCGAGGCTGTACGCCGACCTGTTCATGTGGGCCGCGTTCTGGGAGGACGACGCCGGCTTCGCCTCACGCGCGCACAACCTGCAGCGCTTGACCGTACGCCTGAACACCGAGGGCGCCACGACCCGGACGAACTACTCGCTGTTCGCTCTGGTCGCCTGGTACGGAGTGCTCACGGGACGGCGGTTGCAGACGACCACCAAGTTCGCCCGCGCGGCGCTGGGACCGGAGGCGGCGAACAAGGAGCGCCCCGGATTCAGTTGGGTCGAGGACGGCTGGGGCTTCGAGATCCCGATGGTGCTCACCCTGACGTTCATCTACTGCGACCTGTTCAAGGAGGCACACGAACTCCTGGAGAGCGGCATGGCCGAACTCCGGGACAACGGTCGCCAACGCGCGCACCTGTCCTACGGCCACGCCTTTCGGGCGATGTTGTCCTACCGGATGGGCAAGCTCAAGGAGGCCCGCAAGCAGGCCGAGACCGGTTTGGACATGGCCCTCAAACTGGGCGAGGGCACGCCGTCGCGGTGGTACGCGGCCGGTGTGCTGATCCAGACCCTGATCGCGCTGGGCGATCTCGACGAGGCCGAGAAGATCGCGCACCGGATCGGCTTCGACGATCCGGCGAAGGCCGAACAGGCCACCCGCGTCCTGCCGGTCCCGGCCATCGTGCTCGCCGAACTGCGGATCGCCCAGGGCAGGCACGACGAGGTGATCCAGCCGCTGACCGAACTCGGCGCCCGGCTGCGCGCCCGCGGCATGGACAACCCGGCGTGGTGTCCGTGGGGCCTGCTGCTGGCCGAGGCGTTGAACGCCGAGGGGCCACAGCAGGACAAGAAGCTGGCTCGCGAGGTGGCCAAGCAGGCCGTCGCCCGGGCGGACACGTTCTACGCCCCGGTGGCCGCCGGCCAGGCCAAACGGGTGGCCGGGATGATCGAGGACAACGTCGACGCCCAACAGGCGCTGTGGGACGCGGCGGTCGCCCTGGAGGGCGTCGGCGCCAACTACGAATACGCCAAGGCGCTGCTCGCCTACGGCGACCGGCTGCGCAAGGACGGCCACAAGCCGGATGCCATCGGCGAGTTGGAGCGGGCCCGGGACACCGCGATGGCCTGTGGCGCGATCCCGGTGCAGACCCGGGCCGCGGCGATGGTGGAGGCCCTGGTCGGTGCCACCGCGCTGCCGCCGGTCGACCACGAGCGCGCGGATGCGGACGAGTGGGTGGACGAGTACACCGGCGGATACAGCCCGTTCGGAATCCCGCATCGCGAGGAGGCCCGCCCCGACGCGGACGGCGATCGTTCCGAGACCTGGCCGTTCCGCGAGGGCCCGACCCGTCGGCCGGAGCCGGAGTAGCCGCGCGCGGACCCGGCCGCGCACCGGCGACGGGGAAACCGGATCGGGACGCGAACGCACCGGCGATCGGCGGCGGCGCGCGGTCCCGGTACGGTAGCGGGGTGATCGACACTGCTGCTTCCTCCCCCGTTGGTGCCGTCGCCGCTGGTCTCGCGACGATCGCCGCAGACGGCACCGTCCTGGACACCTGGTACCCCGCACCCGAGCTGACCTCGGGCGACGTCGATGGCAAGGCCGAGACCGTTCGCCTGTCCGCCGACGAGGCGATCGAGGCGCTCGGCGCCGACGCCGCGGCCGGCCTGGGCACCGACGCGGTGCGCGGGGTCGAGGTCGTCGCCGTGCGCACGGTGATCGCGTCCCTGGCCGTCGGCCCGGTGGACACCCACGACGCGTACCTGCGGCTGCACCTGCTCAGCCACCGCCTGGTCCGCCCGCACGGGCAGAGCCTGGACGGGCTCTTCGGCGTGCTCCCGAACGTCGCGTGGACCAACCTGGGCGCGGTCCCGGTCGACGGCGTGGACGCCGCCCGGCTGCGGGCCCGGGCCGCGCGGGTGCCGTTCGAGGTGGCCGGCGTGGACAAGTTCCCCCGGATGACCGAGTTCGTGGTGCCCAGCGGCGTGCGCATCGCCGACACCACCCGGGTCCGCCTGGGCGCGCACCTGGCGCCCGGCACCACCGTGATGCACGAGGGCTTCTGCAACTTCAACGCGGGCACCCTGGGCGCGTCGATGGTCGAGGGCCGGATCAGCGCGGGCGTCGTGGTGGGCGACCACAGCGACATCGGCGGCGGCTCGTCGATCATGGGCACGCTCTCCGGCGGCGGCAAGGAGACCATCTCGGTCGGCGAGCGCTGCCTGCTCGGCGCCAACGCGGGCATCGGCATCTCGCTCGGCGACGACTGTGTGGTCGAGGCGGGCTGCTACATCACCGCCGGCACCCGGGTGACCACCCCGGACGGCAAGGTGGTCAAGGCCGCCGAGCTCTCCGGCCGGGACGGCCTGCTCTTTCGCCGCAACTCGGTCACCGGCACGATCGAGGCGATCGCCCGGACCAAGTCGTGGGGCGCGCTGAACGAGGAACTGCACAAGAACGACTGACCCGCTCCCGGGCGGGGCCGGCGGAATCTCCGCCGTCCCGCCCGGGGTTGCTCACTCGCCGGTCGGGTCCGGGGCTGCCCGGGTGCCCCCTCCCCGGTCGGGGCGGGAGCCGCCCACTCGCCGGCTCACTCCTCGACCAGGTCGGCCGGCTTGGCACCGGTGGCCACGGCGCGGATCACCTTGCCGGTCGGCGTGCGCGGCAGCGGGTCGGTGCGCAGTTCCCAGTGCGCGGGCACCTTGAAGTGCGCCAGGCGCTCCGCGACGTAGGCGCCGAGCAGTTCGGCGGTGAGCGCCGCACCGGGCGCGGGCACCACGATCGCCTTGACCTCCTCGCCCCACTCCGGATGCGGCACGCCGACCACCACCGACTCGGCCACGTCGGGGTGTGCGTCCAGGCAGTGTTCGATCTCCGCCGGGTAGACGTTCTCCCCGCCGCGCAGGATCAGGTCGCTGCGCCGGGTGGCCAGGTAGAACCGGCCGTTCCGGGTGTAGCCGAGGTCGCCGGTGCGCAGCCGGCGGTCCGGCGTGAGCGCCTTGGCGGTGGCCTCGTCGTTGCCCCAATAGCCGAGCATCACCAGCGGGCTACGGATCCACAGCTCGCCCTCCACGCCCTCCGGCTGCCGCCGACCGTCCCGGTCGTGGACGGTCACCTCCACGGTCGGCACGGCCGCCCCGATCGCGCCCGGCTCGTCCTGGAGTTGCGCGGCGCCCGCGGTGGTGGCCACCCCGCCGGACTCGGTCAGCCCGTATCCGACGCCGAGCGCGCCCTTCGCGTTCGGGAACACCTCCTGGAGCCGGCGCACCAGTTCGGGGGAGAAGGCCGCACTGCCGCCGCCCAGCCGGGTGATCGAGGACAGGTCGTACGTCGGGGTGTCCGGGTGATTGGCGACCCGCCAGCCCAGCGTGGGCACCAGCGACCACGTGGTGCAGCGCTCGCGCTCGATCAGGTCGAGCAGTCGGGGCACCTCGAACCGGCCGCTGTAGAGCACCATGGTCTGCCCGCCGGCCAGTGCGGCCACCGCGCCCGCGAGCAGGCCCGAGACGTGGAAGAACGGGCTGTTCACCAGCCACCGTCCGGGCGGCGCCTGGGCGAGCGCTTCGGCGGGTACGTGTGCGGTCGCCCGGGCGGCGAGCAGCGCCTGGAGGTTCTGCATCGCGACCACGTTGCGGTGGGTGAGCACGGCGCCCTTGGGCCGGCCGGTGGTGCCGGAGGTGTACAGGATCAGTGCGGGGTCGTCCTCGTCGGCGGCGCCCGGCGGCAGCTCGGCATCGGGCGCGTAGGCGGCCAGGGCGGCGCACTGGGCCTCGATCTCCAGTACCGGCACACCCAGGCTCCGCTCGGCCTCCGACGCCCCGCCCAGGCGCTCCAGCCGACGCCGGTCGGCGATCAGCAGCGCGGGGGTGCAGTCGCGTACGCCGTGGCGGATCTCGTCGGCGGCCCACCATCCGTTCATGCCGACGGTGATCGCGCCCAGCGCCGCGGCGGCCTGAAACACCGTCAGCCACTCGGGCCGGTTCGCGGCCAGGATCGCGACCCGATCCCCCGGGCCGATCCCGTATCGCTCGCGCAGCGCGAGTGCGGTCGAGGCGATGTCACGCACGTGTTCGGCGAAGCCGATCCGGCGGTCCTCGTACACGAGGTACTCGCGGTCGCCGAACCGACGGGCCCGCTCGACGAACGCGGTGATCGACCGTGGTCGATCGGCCAGAACGCGCAACGGCACGCCGAGCACGTCCTCTTCGACGAGCGCGAACGGTCCGCCGGGGGCGGTCAGGGCGAGAAGGGCGGCGTCGGGTGCGGGCGCGGCGGAGTTGGTGGTGGCCATGGGGCGGACCCTAGAACTGCTTGACCGAGTCATTCAAGTGAGCGGGGGTGTGATCTGACACGTGTTCAGGTGGCAGGTGCGTGGGGGCGAGGTGCGGCCGACCCACCCGACGGCGGCACACCACACCGGTGGCCACGGGACCCGAGCAGGTCGCCCCGGGGCCCGGGAAACCGCGACCTCCGCACCGAACGCAACGGGTGAAGCGGGTGGGCACACACCTGGACCGGGCCGAATCGCGACCGCAGCCGCACCGCGGAGGCGGCCGACGGCACACCCGCGCTCGGGTCAGTCCCTGGGCGCCATCATCGGCATCAGCGCGTTGTCGACCAGGGATTCGATCTCGACCCGGGACATCGGCACGCCGGTGAGGGTGAACCGCTGGCACAGCACGGAGGGCCCGGCGAGCACGCATTCGGGGGCGAGCGCGCCCGTGCGGGCCTCGCCGCGGGCGATCGCGTCGGTGATCAGCTCCACGAGGAGGGACTGCCAGGGCCCGATCACCCGGTGCTCCCACATCTCGGCGAACTCGTGGTGTCGGCACATCTCACCGCTGAGCACCCGCATGCCCAGGCCGAGCGCTCCGTGCATGCCGTGGGCGACGGTCTCCAGGTAGATCACCAGGTCGGCGCGCAATTCGCCGGGCAGCGTCAACGATTGCGGATCGGGCAGCGCGGCGGAGAGTGCGTCGGCGACCATGCCCATCTTGTCCGCCCAGCGGCGATACAGGGCCGACTTGCCGGTTCCGGCTCGGGTCGCGACACCTTCGAAGGTCAGCGCGCCGTAGCCGCGCTCACCGAGCTCGGCGAGCACCGCCTCGGTGATCGCTCGCTCCAGCGTGACGCCGCGCTTTCGGGGCCGCTGTCTGTAGTCGGTGACCAGCAGGGCTGTCTCGACTTGACCCGCGCGTACTCCTGTGCTCACTCTCGCCTCCGCTCGCCATGGTACAGAAAACGTTTGCGTTCTCTAAGGCGAAAGCCCTAGATTCGCGTAGAGAACGCTCACGTCCACTAGTAATGCGAGGCAATCCATGACGACGGCACCTTCCGAGGTCGCCGGCTCGACCGGATCCCCGTCCGTCGACGCGCCCCACGCGCGCCGCGGATTGGCCTTGGCCCTGTTGGCAGGGGCCCAGTTGATGATCGTGCTCGACGCGACCATCGTGAACATCGCCCTGCCCGACATGGGCAAGGCGCTCGACATCAGCGAAACATCGCTCTCGTGGGTGATGAACGCGTACATGCTGACCTTCGGCGGCCTGCTGCTGCTGGGTGGTCGGCTCGGTGACCTCTTCGGCCGACGCCGCCTGCTGGCGCTCGGCCTGATCGTGTTCACCGTCGCGAGCCTGCTCGGCGGGTTCGCCACCAGCGAGGCGCTGTTGCTGGCCGCGCGGGCCCTGCAGGGCGTCGGTGGCGCGATGGTGGCCCCCGCGGTCCTGTCGCTGGTGACCACCACCTTCGAGGAAGGCCCCGAGCGCAACAAGGCGTTCGGCGTCTATGCGGCGGTGTCGGGCATGGGTTCGGCGGTCGGCCTGCTCATGGGTGGCCTCCTGGTCGAGTACCTGTCCTGGCGCTGGGTCATGTTCGTCAACGTGCCCATCGGCATCGCGCTCGTCGCGGCGTTGCCGCTGGCGATACCCGACGACGCCAAGACCGGCGAGAAGGCGATCTGGCGCGGCCGGTTGGACATCCCCGGCGCGCTGACCTCCACCCTCGGCGTGACCGCCCTGGTCTACGGCGTCATCCGCGCCGCGGAGAAGAGCTGGACCGACGGGCTCACGGTGGGTTCGCTGATCGTCTCGGCGGTGCTGCTCGCGGCCTTCATCGCGATCGAGCTTCGGGTCGAGCGGCCGCTGATGCCGATGCGGCTGTTCCGCAACCGCAACCGCTCGGCGAGTTACGTGGTGATGGCGCTCGCGGCGGGCGGCATGATGGGCGCGTTCTTCTTCATCACGCTCTACATGCAGATCGTCGCGGGCTACTCGCCGATCAAGGCCGGTCTGGCCTATCTCCCGCTGTGCGCGGGCGTGATGGTCTCGGCCCAGTTCACCAGCGTGATGCTGCCCAAGATCGGGCCGCGGGTGTTGCTGACCGTGGGTCCGATCCTGGCCGGTCTGGGTCTGTTCTACCTGTCCCTGCTCGAGGTCGACTCGACCTACGTCGTGGGCCTGCTGCCCGCGATGCTCGTGTTCGGTCTGGGCATGGGTCTGATCTTCGTCGCGATCATGGCCACCGCGGTGGCCGGGATCGCCCCGGAGGACGCGGGGATCGGCTCCGCGATGCTCAACGTCACCCAGCAGGTGGGCGGAGCGGTGGCGATCGCGGTGCTGACCACGATCTACACGAATGCCCGGGACGACGAGTTCAAGCACCAGTTCGGCAAGCTCGGCGAGAAGGCGATCAACAACGAGGCGGTCCGCAACCTGGCCCTCACCGAGGGCTACACGGCCGGCTTCCTGACCGCCTCGATCCTGCTCGGCATCGCCGCCGTGGTCGCCGTGACGGTGCTGCGGGTCGGTAAGTCCGACCTGCCCACCGACGCTCCCGGCGGCCTGCACTAGGCCGACTTGCAGACATACTGACAAACCGTCAGTACTGCGACACCCGGGCCCGGTTCGATCCGAACCGAGCCCGGGTGTTCGCGTCCGTGTCCGCCATGCGTCCGATTCGGACCGATCGGAGCGGGAATTTCCGCTTCTGTGGCCACTCTTCGTGATCGGCGTCTGGGGGAATCCCCTGTGTTTCGGCCGAAGCGGGACGCGGCGTGGGCGGCAGACCGGGCAGGCGGGTACCCTGCGACAGGCAGCGGGTGCTCCACCCCGGGGCACCTCTATCGCGACGACGGGACGACCGGCGCCGTGGCACTCCTCCCGCCTGTTCCTGTCGAAACGGCCGCTCGGCGGGGATGATGGGCGGTGGGGCGACTTCGGGGGGATTGTGACGGAACACGGATGGCCGGGTGAGCCACCGGCCAAGGGGGATCCGGAACGGATCGGTCCCTATGTGGTGCTCGGCCGACTCGGTGCCGGTGGCATGGGCCGCATCTATCTGGGGCGTTCGCCTTTCGGGCGACTCGTCGCGATCAAGACGATCCGCTCCGAGCTGGGCGGCGACCCGGGCTTTCGCGCGCGCTTCGCGCAGGAGGTGGCCGCGGCCCGCCGGGTCAGCGGCGTGTTCACCGCCGCCGTGGTCAACGCCGACCCGGACGCCGCGGTGCCCTGGCTGGCCACCGCGTACGTGCCCGCGCCCTCGCTCGAATCCCTGGTCCGCGCATGCGGCCCGCTGCCGCCGCGCGCGGTGCGCTGGATGGCCGCGGGCATCGCCGAGGCGCTGGAGTCCGTGCACGCCGCCGGACTGGTGCACCGCGACCTGAAGCCGTCCAACGTCCTGGTGGCCAGCGACGGGCCCAAGGTGATCGACTTCGGCATCTCGCGCGCCGCCGACTTCGGTTCGCTCACCATGACCGGCGTCGCGGTCGGCACACCGGCCTACATGTCGCCGGAACAGGCGCAGGGCGTCCGCGACATCACTCCCGCCAGCGACATGTTCTCGCTCGGCGCGACGCTGGTGTACGCCGCGACCGGGCATTCGCCCTACCCCGACCGCAAGCCCGCCGAGGCGCTGTTGCGCCTGGTCACCGGCTCCCCCGACCTGGACGGGCTGCCGCCGGAGCTGACCGGCCTGGTCAACCTGTGCATGCAGCGCGCCGCGGAACACCGGCCGAGCCCGACCCAGTTGCTCAACCAGCTCGCGCCGCTCCTGGACGACAGCGACGCGGACAGCCAACTGCCGGACAACGCGTCGGCGATGGTGCAGCGGTTCGAGAGCCAGTACCGGCCGACCATGGGCCCGCGCACGCCGCCCGTGCGCGAGGTGGTCGAGCCGGAGCGTCCCGAGGTGCCGGAGAACGTGCGCCCGGACCCGAACAACATGGGCAAGCTGCCGAACCAGGTGCGCGAGGAACCGCGCCCGGCACCGCGCCCCGAGCCGCACCGGCCCGCGCCGCCACCGCCGCAGCGCCCGCCGACCAACCCGACCCGCAAGCCGCCGCCCCGGCCGCCGGTGCCGCCGACGAACACGCCGGTGACCGGGCAGCCGGGCGGCCCACGACCGGCCGGGCGGCAGGTGTCCACGTCGTCCCCGTCGCCGGCGCTGCCGACCGAACGGGTGGCCAGGCCGCCGGCGCCGATACCCAACTCTCCGGTCACGTGGCCGGAGGGCGGGCCCGACGTGCCGCGCCAGCACCCCACTCCGCCGCGCACCCCCACCGGCGGTCTGGAGACCTCGCCGGTATGGCGGTTCACCGCGACCGGGGAGATTCTCACTCCGCCGGTGCGCGCGGGTTCCGGTCGGACCGCCCGCGTCCACGTGCACAGCAACGACAACGGGCTGCACACCCTGCATCTGGCCACCCGCGAGTGGCGGTTCGACTCGTCGGGCTGGTCGCACCCGCCCGCCGTGGACGGCGAGCTGATGTACCTCAGCAGCCAGGACAACCATGTCTACGCCCTGGAGCTGACCTCGCGTCAGTGGCGCTGGAGCTTCCCCACCGGCGGCGAAGTGGTGGCCGCCCCCGTGGTCGCCGACGGCACCGTGTACTTCGGCTCCAGCGACAACGCGCTGTACGCCGTGGACGCGGCCACCGGCCGATGTCGCTGGCGCTTCCCCACCGGCGGCTGGGCCACCTCGCCCACCGTCGTGGACGGCACGGTCTACTTCGGCTCCAGCGACCGCTGCGTGTACGCGCTGGACGCCGCGACCGGCTGGTGTCGGTGGCGCTTCGCCACGGGCGGCTGGGTGTCCTCGCCGACCGTGGCGAACGGCATCGTGCACGTCGGCAGCACCGACCAGTACCTGTACCTGCTCAACGCCACCGACGGCGCGATGCGCGGGTGGTTCGGCGCGGGCGGCCCGGTCGCCCAGCCCGCCACGGCCGGCAACCTGTCCTTCTTCGGCAGCGGCGACGGCGGGCTGTACGCGGTCGACGTCAACACCACGCGCTGCGTGTGGCGGTTCGGCGCCGAGGGGTGGGTCACCTCGCCGGTGGTCGCCGACGACATCGTGTACGCGGGCAGCAGCAACGGCTCGGTGATAGCGGTGGGCCAGGGCGGCGAACCCCGCTGGCGCTTCACCACCGGCGGCCGGGTGACCTCGCCGGTCGTCGCCGACGGGCTGCTCTTCGTGGGCAGTGCCGATCGGCATCTGTACGTGCTCGACGCGGCCACCGGAAAGGGCCCCTCGGTGGCGACGCCCACCGGCTGATCACGACGCGGCCTCGTTCGACTCCCCTCGGGCGGGTCCACATCGTCGATCACGTTAAGGTAACAAAACTACCGATCGCTCGGGAGTCGTCGTACAGTCTCCCGCGCCGGAGTCGATCGGGTGCGCTGCACCGCCCACGAGCGACTCCGGCACGACCGCACCACCGCGCCCGGCCGGCCCGCACACTCGGGGCCGGCCCGGAAAACAAAACGATCTCGGAGCCGAATACCTCGAACCACGGTTCGAGACCCTCGACTCCGAGATCGTTTCCGCGTGTTCCCTGCGGTCAGCGGGCACCGATGGGGGTGTAGTCGCGCAGCGCGACGCCGGTGTACACCTGGCGCGGGCGGCCGATCTTCGCCTTCGGGTCGGCGATCATCTCCTGCCAGTGGGCAATCCAGCCCGGCAGCCGACCGATCGCGAACAGCACCGTGAACATCTCGGTGGGGAAGCCCATCGCCCGGTAGATGAGGCCGGTGTAGAAGTCCACGTTCGGGTAGAGCTTGCGCTCGACGAAGTAGTCGTCGGCGAGGGCGCGCTCTTCCAACTGCATCGCGAGGTCGAGCAGTTCGTCCTTCTTGCCCATCCGGGACAGGACGTCGTCGGCGGCCTTCTTGATGATCGTCGCGCGCGGGTCGCGGCTCTTGTACACCCGGTGGCCGAAGCCCATCAGGCGCACGCCGTCTTCCTTGTTCTTCACCTTGTTCACGAACGAGTCGATGTCGCCACCGTCGTTCTTGATCTGCTCCAGCATCTCCAGCACCTGCTGGTTGGCCCCGCCGTGCAGCGGACCCCACAGCGCGTTGATGCCGGCCGAGATGGACGCGAACATGTTCGCCTGGCTGGAGCCGACCAGTCGCACCGTCGAGGTCGAGCAGTTCTGCTCGTGGTCGCCGTGCAGGATCAGCAGCTTGTCGAGTGCGTCCACCACGACCGGGTCGGCCTTGTAGGACTCGGCCGGGACCGCGAAGGTCATTCGCAGGAAGTTCTCGACGTAGCCGAGCGAGTTGTCCGGGTAGAGCATCGGCTGGCCGACCGACTTCTTGAACGCGTAGGCCGCGATCGTCGGCAGCTTCGCCAACAGCCTTATCGCCGAGAGCCGGACCTGCTCCTCGTCGAACGGGTTGTGGCTGTCCTGGTAGAACGTGGACAGCGCGGACACCACGGACGACAACATCGCCATCGGGTGCGCGTCGCGCGGGAAGCCGTCGTAGAACCGCTTGACGTCCTCGTGCAGCAGGGTGTGCTGGGTGATCTCGTCGCGGAAGTTGTCCAGCGCGCTCGCGGACGGCAGTTCGCCGTAGATCAGCAGGTACGCCGTCTCCAGGAACGTACCCTGCTCGGCGATCTGCTCGATCGGGTAACCGCGGTAGCGGAGGATGCCCTCCTCGCCGTCGATGAAGGTGATCGCCGATTTACACGCGGCGGTGTTGACGAACCCTCCGTCGTAGGTCACCAGCCCCGTCTTGGCGCGAAGTGTCGAGATGTCCACGGCGGTGTCGCCGATGGTGCCCTCGACCAGCGGAAGGGTGTGCTCGTTTCCTTGGTGGCGCAGTACTACCGAGTCCTCGCTCATGGGGGTCCCCTACTTCTCGGCTCAGGCTCCGGCAGCCACCCGGATCGTGTCCGTGCGGTTCCGGTCTTTGTGACATGTGTGCATCAGTACGAATAGCAGGCGCGCGAGGCGACCCCGCAGCCACCTCCCACACGAGCGACAAACCGTGAGCCGCGTCACCTGACCCAGGGTGGCGGGTCGTGGTGCCCGGAGTCATCGTCGCAACGGTGCACGCGTTTGGGCTTCCCGCTACGAGTGTCACCCATGCGGCGCCATGATGAGGGCACACGATCCGGTGGTTCGGGGGGACGTTGCGTGACCGATGTCAGGAGGCGGGGCCCGGCCCCGCTGGACGCGTACGATCCGCGCCGGATCGGCCCCTACCGGGTGCTCTCCCGGCTCGGTCGGGGCGGCATGGCCCGGGTCTTCCTCGGCCTGTCCCCCGCCGGACGCCTGGTCGCGATCAAGACCATCCTGGCCGAGCTGGACCACGACCCGGACTTCCGCCGCCGCTTCGCCCGCGAGGTGCACGCGGCCCGACTGGTCAGCGGGGTGTTCACGGCCGCGGTGGTGGCCGCCGACCCGGAGGCGGCCCGGCCGTGGCTGGCCACCGCGTACGTGCCCGCGCCGTCGCTGCGCGAGGTTGTCGACGAGTGCGGCCCGCTGCCGCCGGACGCGGTGCGCTGGCTGGCCGCCGGCGTGGCCGAGGCGCTCGGCGCGATCCACGGCGCCGGCCTGGTGCACCGCGACCTGGCGCCGGGCAACATCCTGGTCACCCTGGACGGCCCCAAGGTGATCGACTTCGGGCTCGCGCTGGCCGAGGACCAGGACACCGTCAACCTGGTCGGCACGATCGCGTACATGGCCCCCGAACAGATCGAGGGCGAGTCCGGCACCGTGCGCTCGGATGTGTACGCGATGGGCGCCACGCTGCTGTTCGCGGGCACCGGTCACGCACCGTACGAGGGCAGCGCGATGCGGGTGATGAACGCCGTGCGCACCCGCGACCCGGACCTGACCGGGCTGCCGGACGCGCTGCTGCCGCTGGTCGAGTCGTGCCTGCGCCGCCGCGCCGACCGACGGCCGACGTCGGACCGGGTGCTCGCCGACTTCGCCGACCTGCTGAGCAGCCGCCGGCGACCGCACGAGGCGGCCACGTGGCTGCCGGGCCCCGTGCTCGATCTGCTCCACGAGCAGGAGCGGCGGCTCGGGCGTTGGTCGCGTGGACCCGCCGACGAATCGGCCGGCGGCTCCGCGCGTCCGGCGTCCGAGCCGGAACCCGCGCGGGCCCCCTCCGCCGAGCGCCCGCGCCCGACCCGACCCGCACCCCGGCGGTCCGCCGAACCCACCGTGGACCGGCCCGCACCGGCCCCGACCAAGCGCTACACCGAGGACCCGTACGCTCGCGCGCCGATGCTCGACCGGATCCACTACGCGGTGGGCGACACGGGCGCGGCGACCGTGTCCGCCTCGTCGCTGTCCGAACCGGCCCTGCGCCGCTGGCACACCGTGCTGGCACCGCTGGTCGGGCCCGCGTTGGGCGCCGGGTACTACGGGCCGCGTCGCTCCGCGGTCCGCTTCGGGATGCTCGGCGGCCGAGCGACCGTGATCCGGCGCACCGCCGCGCACGCGCTGGTCCTGATCGCCCCGGCCCGGCTCGACGCCGGATCGGCCCCGCCGGTCGGGCCCCGGCACGCGCTCGCCCTGGGCGCGGCCCCGACCGAGCCGGCCGACCCGGATCACCCGGCCGGCCGGCTCGTGCCCCGGCTCGACCCTGCGGTGCTCGACGCCGAGCTTGCCCGCCGCGAGGTCGGGCTGCGGCAACGCGCCGGCCGGCATCCCGACGTGCTGACGGACGTGCTCTCGGCGGTGCTCACCCGGCCGGAGGAGACGTTCGCGCTGTCCGAGGCGGACGGCGTGCCCGATCCGGACGCGGTGCTGTGGGGCCTGTGCGAGCTGGTCGGCCCGCTGCTCCCGTACCCGCTGTCGTTCTCCACGCTGAGTGCGCCGGAGCCCGCGGACGAACCCCGAGTGGTGGTGCACCGCCGGTGGCCGGCCGACGACCCGCGGGGCACCCGGCGGCAACGGATCGTCCCGGGCGAGCAGCTGTACTCGATGGGCGACGTGCACCGCGCGGCCGCGGAGGCCCTGGTGCGCTGCTACACCGGTCCGCACCGGGCCGCCATGCCGGCCGCGCTGAGCCCGGCCGGTCCGTTCCGCTCGGCCGAGCCCACCGCCCGCTCGCAAGCCGTCCTACGCGCCCTGGAGGGGCGTTAGGAGCCGTCCACCCGCAGCGGCCTCCCGGCGGCCTACTCCGGCGGCCGGAGCAGCCCGGCGGTGAGTCCCTCCAACAGGCCCCGGCCCAGGTCCTCGCCGAGCGCCGCCGCGCCGCGCAGGTCGGTCACGAAGGCGCGCAGCGCCCGGAAGGTCTCGCCGTACGCGCGCTGCCGGGCGGGCGGCAGCAGCGGGATCTCGATCCGGCGCACGTCGACCCGAACGATGCTGGACCCGTAGCCGGCCCGCTTGGCGTGGGCCGGGTCGGTCAGGAACCCGGCCAGGAACCACGGATCGAGCGTGGCCGGATCGGGACGCAGCAGGTGCAGGTTGGGACCGAGCACCGCGTCCTGCTCGGCGGGGCCGGCCACCCGGACCGCGCCCGCCCAGCCGCTCTCGCCGCTGCCGAGCAGGGTCGGCACGATCACGTCGCCGGCCCGGATCCGCGGATGTTGCGCCTCGTCCGCCTCGGCCACGGACAGCCGCGCGCTCGGCGGGACGGCGGCGGCGAGGTCGGTGGTGGTGAGCATCGGCACGGTCGGTCCGGTCGGCGTCTCCTGGCCGCCGCGGCCGGAACGGGAGGCGCTGCGGTACAGGGTGATCGCGCCGGTGCGGGCCAGGTCGGCGAGTGCGACCGAGCGCCAGGTCGGCGCGCCCGGCTCGGCGGCGGGCACGGCCGGCACCAGCCCCGGGAGCCGGGTCAGCAGGGCGAGCAGGCGTTCCCGGGTGTCGTGCACCCGCTCGGCCACGTTCAGGTCGGCGCGTTCGGGCAGGTTGTGCGCCGGGGTCACATCCACGTTGTCGTCGAGCAGTTCGATCAGCGGCACGGCGCGGTGTCGACCCGGCACCTCGGCCAGGCCGCCCGGGTCGGTGCCGAACTCGCGCCAGGCGGCCACGGTGGCCTCCGCTCGGGCCGGGTCCTCGATCGCGGCGAACAGCACGTGTGAGGGCATCAGCGTGCCGGAGGGCCGTTCCAGGATCCACAGATGCAGGGCCACCCCGAACGGCGGCGCGGCACCCGCGGGCAGCGCGATCACCGCGCGCAGCGCGCCCCGGCGCAGCAGTTCGGCCCGGATCCGGCGCCCCGAGCCCCGGGCCGCCACGGCCGGCGGCATCAGCAGCACCACCCGGCCGCCGACCCCGGTGTGGGCGAGCGCGTGTTGGACCCACGCGAGTTCGGACTCGGTGCGCGGCGGCAGGCCGTACTCCCAGCGCGGGTCGTAGGCAAGCTCGTCGTGGCCCCAATTGCGGTCGTTGAACGGCGGGTTGCCCACGATCGTGTCGAACGGCTCGCCGGGCCACGCGTCCGCGCGCAGCGCGTCCCCCTCGGCGATGGCGATGTCCACGTCCGGTCCCGCGTCCGGGTGCAGCGCGATCCGGGCCCGGACCAGTCGGGCCAGGGCCGGCGCCTCGGTCTGCCCGCGCAGCGTGCGGGCGGACCGTACGAAGCCGAGCAACAGATCGCCGTGTGTGGTCGCCGGGTTCAGCACCGAGGTCGCGGATTCGCGCCCCACGCCCGCGAGTTCGGCGATCAGTGCGACGGTGGCCGCGGGCGTGACGCCGCCGGGGCCGGCCGCCGATTCGGCGAACCGGGCGTAGAGGTCGGCGAACACCGCGGGCGCCCCGCGGGTGTCGGCCAGATCGGTCGCGGCGCGCAGCAGCGCCGCGTGCGGGCCGGCCGGCGCGGGTGAGCCGGCCAGCAGGTGGTCACCGACGTCGGCGAGCCGCTCGGGGATGTCGCCCGAGGCGGCGACCATGCGCCACAGGTGCTCCTCGGGGGCCACCTCGGCGATCTTGCCCTGTGCCCGCAACCAGCTCTCCACCTGGGACAGCGCAAAGGTGGGGCTCGCGTCGCTGCCGCCCACGGGCCGCGGGAAGTCGTCGAAGCGCCGACGCCAGTTGCTCACGGCGGCGCGGCCGACACCCGCGATGCGGGCGATCTCGGCAGCGGTGACCTGGGGGCTGGTGGACACCGTCTCCTCCTCATGGCCGGGGGTGTGAACCTTCCGGAGTTAACCATAGAGAGGCGACGCAATGTGCGAGCAAAGCTGTTGTTGACAGCGTTCACAGGCACTGCTTGTATTGACCCCGACAGCACGGGGCATCCCCGGAAACCACGCACCGCACTGTCGTCCCCCACGCTCGGCCGTTCGGGCCGACCGACCCGATCGGCGCCGTCCGGGCTTCGAACCCGCAGCGCCATCGAACCCGCAGTGCCACCGAAGGGAATCCCTCATGTCCGCGCTCGCTCCCCGGCCGACCGTCCCGCCGCTGTCCGCTTCGACCGCGACCCCGCGGGGACGTCGCCGCGGCCTGATCACCACCGTGGCCGTCGCCGCGACGATCGCCCTGACCGGCTCGCTCGCCGCCTGCGGACCCGAGAAGAAGGAAAAGGGCAAGGCGGCCAGTGTCGCGGTCGAGTCGCCCAAGGCCACCGGCGCGGCCGACGTGAGCGCGGCGCCCAAGGGCGAATCCCCCAAGGCGGACGACAAGGGCGACGGCAAGGGCGAGGGCAAGGGCGGCGCCGACAAGGCCGCCCAGGACCTGCTGGCCCACCTCAAGACCACCAAGCACGGCGGCCTGGTGTCCGAGGTCCGGATCGCGAAGCAATACGACCGCTACGAGATCACCGTCAACACGACGCTGCCCGCCGAGGTCTCCATCACCGAGGACATCAAGGGTGCGAACGCCCGGATGGACAAGGGACAGAAGCTCGCCGTCGAGGCCATGCACTGGGCGCAGGACTCGTCGAGCCTGAACATCTCCTCGGTGTCGGTGCTCGACAAGGAGAAGGGCACCGCCGGCATCGAGAACGGCGCGGAGAAGGACACCGACAGGGCCGGCTCGCAGAAGTACGCCGCCGATCTGCTCGCCAAGCTCAAGACCACGACGTACGGCTCGCTGGTCACCAAGGTCCGGATCGCCAAGACCTACAGCGGCTACGACATCGCGGTGCTCACCACGCTGCCGGCCGAGGTCTCGCTCTCCGAGAACCTGTCCGCCGAGTCCGCCCGGATGGACAAGGGCGGCAAGCTCGCCACCGAGGCCAAGCAGTGGGCGGAGAGCAACACCACCCGCAAGGTCTCCTCCGTCGAGGTCCTCGACGTCGAGAAGGGCACCGCAGGGATCGAGAACCTCGGCTGACGCATGCTCGGCCCCGCAGGGGCGCCGAGGACGTTCATCCGAACGAAGACTTTCATCCGGGGGGATGAGGGGTGGGGACGCGGGGGCGGGGTGCCATGGGGCGCCCCGCCCCCGCGGCATGCGCGGCACGCGGTATGTCGTGCGCCGCGTCGTCGCGCCACGGGACCACCGGGTTCACGGGCTCACAGGTTCACGGGCTACCGGGCTACCGCCACGGCAGGTCGGCAAGCGCCGGCGCGGCGTCGTCGCGCAGGACCGTGCCTTCGATCAGACCGTACGGCCGGTCGGTCGCGTGGTAGACCTCGCCCGCGTCGGGCCGGCCGAACGCGCTCGGGTCCACCGGCACATGGTGCTTGTTCGGCAATTCCAGGCGCACCTCGACCAGGTCCCCCTGCTCGGTCAACACCGCCTCGCCCATCGCGTACAAGGTCTGTTGCAGGGACAGACTGTGCGTCTCGGCGAACGTCCGCAACAACGTGTCGCGGGCCGCGCCGAACGACGCGTCCCAGTCGGTCGACGCGTCGCCGTCGCGCCGATGCCGCCAGCTCGCGTGCACGTTCGTGGCCAGCACCCGGTCCCAAGTCGGCGCCAGCGTGGTGTAACGGTCCGTCAGAAAGCCGTGGAATTCCGACCCGGTGGACTTGAGCACGGTGACGTCCGCGAGACCCGAGCAGATCTCGGTGCCGGCCGGCCCGTGCAGGACACCCGCGTACCGGGAGCCGGCCGCCCGGGTCCACGCGTGCGGATGCGGTCCGTGGTCGGTGGGGATCCGGATCCAGGGATACTCCAGGACGCGCACGCGCGCGGTGTCGATCGGGTCGTACGCGTCGACGAAGTGCCGGGCCAGACGCAGCCCGAACGCCTCGATCGCGGGCAGCGGTTCGTCCTGCGCGAAGGCGAACACCACGGCGCGCATCGTGTCGGTCGGGATCACGTGGGCGTTGTCGCCGCGCAGATGGGTGTCCGCGAGGTCGCCGGACAGCGACACGGACACGTTGAGATCGCACAGTTCGTGCTCGGTCGCGGTGGTCCGGGTGACCCGGACCAGTCGAACCTCGGCCTTGCCATATCGATTCGGCCCCAGAACGATCGCCATCGGTTCAGCTCCCTCGCCGTGCGGGGTGATGTCGCCCGGTGTCACCGCGTTTTCGCCGTGAAGCCAGGCCCTCTCCGGCGGATCCTGCCCGGCGCGCGGAGCATGGTCAAAGACGCGAATCCGGACATGTCACGGTGATCCGCGGATGTCGCGGCGCAGGTGGCGGGCGGGCGACGGGCCGGTCCGGGTCCTCGGTGGGGCCTCGCCTCGAAGGGTAGGCTGCGGCACAGTCCGCGGGGAGGCGAGACAGACAGGGCCGGTGGTATGCCCTGGGGCCGCTCCCTGCCTTGGCACAGCACGCACGTAGAGGGGGCGGCAGTCATGGATCCGCTGAAGCCGGGCGATCCCGGGGTTGTCGGGCGGTACCGACTGTCGGCCCGACTGGGTCAGGGCGGCCTGGGAACGGTGTTCCTCGGGCGCGCACCCGGCGGTGACCACGTCACGGTCAAGCTGGTGCGGCCGGATCTGGCGTCCGACAAGACATTCCTCGAACGTTTTCGCAAGGACGTCACGACCGCGCAGGAGGTCGGCGGTACCCACGTCGCACACGTCCTGGACGCGGACCCGGACGGCACACCGCCGTGGCTGGTGGTCGAGCATGTGGCCGGCCCGTCCCTGGAGGCGGCGGTCGCGGCGCACGGACCGCTTCCGGAACACACGTTGCGCGCGCTCGGCGCGGGGTTGGCCGAGGGACTCGCGGCGATCCACGAGGCCGATCTGACGCACCGTGACCTCAAGCCCGCTAACGTGTTGCTCGCGGCGGACGGGCCGCGGGTCGCGGACTACGCGCTGGCCCGGGCACTCGGTTCGGCCGGGATGACCCGGACGGGCGTCGTGGACGTACCCGGGCTGCCCGCGCCGGAGCAGGTCACCGGCGGCTCCATCGGCCCGGCGATCGACGTGTTCGCACTGGGCGGCGTGCTGTGTCACGCGGCCGGCGTGGCGCCGTTCGGTGCGGGGACGGTCGCCGAGATCGCGCAGAAGGTCGTGCGCGAGATGCCGGATCTGACGGAACTCCCGGACTGGCTGCGCGAGATCGTCGCCGACTGCCTGAAGAAGCGCCCCACCGCACGGCCTTCGGCGGCCGACCTGGTGGCCCGGTTCGCTGCCGCGGAGCCGGGGGCGGACTGGCTTCCGAAGGAGGTGGCTGCGCTCGTCGCACTCGCCGCTTCCGCGGGTGTCGGTTCGGATTCGGCTGCTGCCGACGGTGCCGCGGCGGAGCCCGGCGACGGGGACGAGGCGGAGGAGTCGGAGGAGTCGGAGACGGCCGAGGTGCCGGTGGCGGACGCGCCGGCGACCGCGGAGCCGGGCGACGCGGACCCGATGCCGGCGGCGATACCCGCGGCCGGGGACGAGGACACCGACGACGACGCGACACCCGTGGCCACGCCCGCCGTGCGCGCAGGCGGGGACGGCGCCGGGAAGGCGGGCGCAGACGCGGCCGATGCGAAGCCGGCGGTGGCACCCGCGGCGTCCACAGGCAAGGGTCGCGATGCGAAGCCGGCGGCACCCGCCGTCGAGGCCGACGACGACGCGACTCCGGTGGCCACGCCCGCCGTACGAACGGGCAAGAAGGGCACCGGGAAGCCGGCCGCGAAGGCCGGCGCCGGCAAGGCCGAGGACGGGGCAAAGTCGGTCGCGCCTGCGACCGAAGGCGAGGCCGGGGCCGAGGCCGCCGACGCGACTCCGGTCGGCACACCCGCCGCGCGGGCGGCCGAGAAGGCTGCCGGCAAGCCGGCGGCCGGCCCCGCCGCAGCGGCCGACGACGACGCGACGCCGGTGGCGACGCCTGCGGTGGGCACCGGCAAGAAGGGTGCCGGGAAGTCCGCCGGGAAGTCCGGCACAGCGGACGACGCGAAGCCGGCGGTACGTACGGGCGGCGACGGCGACGCGAAGCCGGCCGTCGCACGGGGCGAGGCCGACCCGGACGCGGATGCGACAACTCCCGTGGTGACGCCCGCCGTTCGGATCGGGAAGGACGACGAGTCGCCCGCGGCGGACAAGCCCGCGGCCAAGAAGCCCTACGACGGCGGCGCGCCGGTTCGGTTGCCGGCCGTCCGGCGCGGCACCGACGACGAGAGCGTCAAGGGCGCCCGGGACTCGGCGGCGCCGGCGCCTGCCGGCACGGACGACGCGACGGTGCGGGTCGCCCCCGAGTCCGGTGCGCCCGCGCCCGGACGCACCGGCGACGAGACCGTCAAGGTCGCCCACGGAGCTGCGCCGCAGGCGACTCCGCGCCTGAACACGTGGGACGAAATGGTGCCCGCCGCCCCGCCGATCCCGGCCGGCGCGGCGCCCGTCGCGGCCGCGCCCCAGGCGTTGCCGCTCCCGACCGGAACGCCGTTCCCGTCGGCCTCCGCACCGGCAGCCGACCCACGCCCGGCGAACCCGGTGGTCTGGCACGCGGTGATCGCACTCCTGGGCGTGACCGCGGTCGGAATAGGGCTGTTCCGGTTGACCGACTCCGCGTGGCGGGATGCGCAGAACGTCGTCATGGGCGTGGTCCTGCCCGGCATCTCGGTGTTGGCGGGCGTGGCCGGCCTGGCCTCGCTGGTCCTGGCCGTGCTCGGCGCACGCGCCGAGGCCGCCGGCTCCCCACCCTCTCCCGCCACACCCGAACACTCCCCGGCCGACTCGAACCACGCCGGATAGCCCCACCCCGACCTCACCGGGGCCCGCCGGCCAACCGGCGGGCCCTGCTCTACCCCACGACCCCGCACCGAACCGCGGACCGGCCACCCCTCGACCGTCGCGGGACACGCCGGTCGTCCCGGGAGTTCCCCGACGTGCGGCAAGAGGGCGGGAAGGCACGGGTTCAGGTTCGGGTGGATCCGGGGGGCCACAGTACGTGGATCCGTTTGCCGGCGGAGCGGGCCTTTTCGACCATCTCCGCGGTGCCGCCGCGGGCTCGGTCGGGGCGGCCGTCCCAGACCGCGAGCACCACGTCGACCGCCGCCAACAGTGCCTCGTTCGCCGCGGCGTAGGCGTCCCCGGAGGCTCGGCTGAACGGCATCACCCGGACCTCGGCGGCGGCCGCGATCAGTTGCTCGAAGCTCGCGCGGTACTCCGGGGCGACCTTGGCCTCGCGGTAGTCCGCCGACGGCAGCAGTGCCACCAGCCGGCCGCCCAGGTCCAGCACGGCGTGCGCGAAGATCGCGTCCGCACCGGCCGCGAGGCAGCTGTAGCCGACGAGTTCGTCCGGCGCGATCCCCGCCAGCAGGTCTCGGACGGCCCGGTCGACCAGCGGTACGGTGCCGGCCGAGATGTTGATGTGGCCCGTGATGCCAATGCTCGTCACGCGCTTCCGTCCTGATCGAAACGGTTGAGGGAAGCCCCCATTCTTTGCCCGATCACCCCGGATTTCAGCCGGAGTCGCCCGATACTCGGAGAACTTCGACGACGCGGATCGTCGAGCGGCGGTGTCGGGCGGGCCCGGTGGCCTCCGCGACGGCCGCTTCGTCGACGCGCGCACCGGCACCCAGGGGGCTGCATGCACCGGAGATCCCGCCGAATCGCGACCACGGCCTCCGCGGTCGTCCTGGCCGCGACCCTGGTCGCCTGCTCCGGCGGGTCGAGCCGCCGACCCGCCGACCCGGCACCTCCCGGCGCCGACCCGCTGATCTCCGGTGCGCATCCGGCCAGGCCGGAGGACTACCCCAAATCCTCCGTCGCCCCGCCCTGCGATCCGCGGGAGAGCCTCACCCCGCCCGCCGCGCTGCCCGCTCCCGGGCGAATGCCTGCCGGGTCCACGATGGACGCCATCCACCGACGCGGACACCTGATCGTCGGTGTGGACCAGAACACCCGATTCTTCGGCGAGTTGGACCGGCGCACCGGCCTGATCAAGGGCTTCGACATCGAGATGGCCAAGGCCCTGGCCCGGGCGATCTTCGGCGGCGCCGACGACGCCGCGCGCATCCGGTACAAGGTGATCACCCAGGCCCAGCGGCCCCAGGTGTTGCGGTCCGGCGAGGTGGACGTGGTGATCGACACGATGACCATCACGTGCGAACGCAGGCTCGAAGTGGCCTTCAGCAGCGACTACTACACCGATGGCCAGCGCGTGCTGGTCCGGACCGACTCCGGCGTGCAGGGGCTCACGGATCTGCGCGGCAAGCGGGTGTGCACGGTTCGTGGCACCACCTCGATCGTGTTCCTGCGCGACGATCCGGCGGGGGTGTTGCCGTACGCGGTGGAGAACTGGACGGACTGCCTGGTCGCGTTGCAGCAGGGCGAGGTGGACGCGGTCTCGACCACCTCCGCGCTGCTTCAAGGACTTCAGGCGCAGGACTCGGACACCAAGGTGGTCGGTCCCGCGTTCAGCGACGAACCGCACGGGATGGCCTTCCCGCTACCGCACCAGGATTTCGTGCGATTCGCCAATGGGCTGCTGGAGCAGATGAAGCGGGACGGCTCGTGGCAGCGGCTGTACGACACGTGGCTGCGCGGGCCGTTGGGGCCGCAGCCCCCGCCGCGCGCGAGCTATGCCGGCTGAGCGATCGCCGGCCCGTCCGCGCCCTGTTCGCCGGCCGACGACCCGTGCGATCGCCTGCTCGCCCGCCGGGCCGTCGCCCCCTCAGCCGTCCGGTTGTTCGCCGGTCAGGGTCGGCCGCAGGGTGTCCAGCACGCTCGGATCCTCGATGGTGGAGGGCGGTTCGGGCCGCCTGCCGTCGGCGATGTCGCGCATCGTGCGGCGCAGGATCTTGCCCGACCGGGTCTTGGGCAGCGCGGGGACCACGTCCACTCGACGCAGGGCCGCGACCGCACCGATCGTCTCCCGCACCCGGAGCACCAACTCCGCGGCCACCTCGGCCGGTTCCCGGTCCACTCCGGCCTTGAGCACGACCAGGTCGCGCGGCACCTGACCCTTGAGTTCGTCGGCCACCCCGATCACCGCACACTCGGCCACGTCCGGGTGAGCGGCCAGGACCTCCTCCATCGAACCGGTGGACAACCGGTGGCCGGCGACGTTGATCACGTCGTCGGTGCGGCCCATCACGTACACGTAGCCGTCCTCGTCCTTGCGCCCGCCGTCGCCGCTGAGGTAGTAGCCGGGGTAGGTGCTCAGATAGGAGGCGACGCAGCGCTCGTCGTCGCCCCACAGCGTGGTCAGCGTGCCGGGCGGCATGGGCAGTTTGAGCACGACCGCGCCGTCCACGCCGGGCGGCACCTCGTTGCCCCGCGGGTCCAGGATCCGCACGTCGTAGCCGGGCACCGGCAGGGTCGGCGAACCGGGTTTGGTCGGGTGCGGCTCCAGGCCCATCGGATCGGCCACGATCGGCCAGCCGGTCTCGGTCTGCCACCAGTTGTCCACCACGGGGATGCCGAGCAGGTCGCCGGCCCAGCGGTAGGTCTCCGGGTCGAGCCGTTCACCCGCCAGGAACAGCGTGCGCAGCGCGGAGAGATCGTGTCCCGCGCGCAGTTTCCCGTCCGG
This sequence comes from Embleya sp. L77, assembly GCF_055557415.1. Taxonomy (NCBI): domain Bacteria; kingdom Bacillati; phylum Actinomycetota; class Actinomycetes; order Kitasatosporales; family Streptomycetaceae; genus Embleya; species Embleya sp. L77. Next base: position 5,384,953 of record NZ_CM145709.1, on the reverse strand, counting down.
GTCCTCCTTCTTGATCGCCCGGAACGCGGTCGGTGCGGTGAACAGCATGGTCGCCCGGTGCTCCGCGGCCACCCGCCAGAACGCGCCCGCGTCCGGCGTGCCGACCGGCTTGCCCTCGTACAGCACCGAGGTGCAGCCGGTGAGCAGCGGCGCGTAGACGATGTACGAGTGGCCGACCACCCAGCCGACGTCGGAGGCGGTCCAGCTCACCTCGCCGGGCCGCACGCCGTAGACGTTCTCCATCGACCAGCGCAGCGCGACCGCGTGCCCGCCGTTGTCGCGCACGATGCCCTTGGGCAGTCCGGTGGTGCCGGAGGTGTAGAGGATGTAGAGCGGATCGGTCGCCGCGACCGGCACGCACTCGGCGGGCTCGGCCGTGGCCATCGCGGTGTCCCAGTCCAGGTCCCGCTCGGTCAGATCCGCGGTCAACTGGGGGCGTTGCAGGACCACGACGCGTTCGGGGCGATGGCTCGCCTCGGCCAGGGCCGCGTCCACGAGCGGCTTGTAGGCGATCGTCCGGGTCGGCTCGATCCCGCAGGACGCGGCCACCACGACCTTGGGGCGGGCGTCGTCGATCCGCACCGCCAATTCGTGCGCGGCGAAGCCGCCGAAGACGACCGAGTGCACCGCGCCGAGCCGGGCGCAGGCCAGCATCGCCACCACGGCCTCGGGCACCATCGGCAGGTAGAGCACCACCCGATCGCCCCGGCCCACCCCGAGCCCGCGCAGCACACCGGCGAACCGCGCGGTCAGGTCCAGCAGTTCGGCGTAGCTCAGGGTGCGCCGTGTCCCGGTCACCGGTGAGTCGTACACGATCGCGGCCTGTTCGGCCCGCCCGCCCGCGACATGGCGGTCCAGCGCGTTGAAACAGGTGTTCAGCGTGCCGTCCGGGAACCAGCGGTACAGCGGCGCGGCACTGTCGTCCAGTGCCCGGGTGGGCGGCGTCACCCAGTCGATCGCGGCGGCGGCCTCCAGCCAGAAGCCGTCCGGATCCTCCAGGCTGCGCCGATGGGCCCTCTCGTACGCCCCGCCGGTGTCGCGGCTCATTCGCGGTTCCTCCCGGTAGTCCCGGGGCGGCACCGGGTGACCGTGCCGCCCGCCGGCAGGATCCCGACGCGGCGGCACGAAGTCAAGGCGGCCGGACCTGCGTTCGAAGCCCTTCGGCCGGTCAGGTCACCGGGTTCAGGGTCGTGGTGATGCTGGACACGGTCGGCATCGCGTCCTGTCCGCCCTGTTTGCCGGCGTCGATCGCGGCGTCGAGGTCGTAGCCGTTACGGGCCCCGAGTTCGTTCTCCACGAGTTGGGACAGCAGTTCGTTGGCCGTGCCCTCGAGCGCGGCCACGGCGGGCGCGGTGGCGATCTCGACGACGCGCGCCATGAGTTCCTCTTCGAGTTCCTTGAAGATGCGTTTGACCGCGGTGCGCACGATGGCCACCTCGGCGAGACCGGCGATCGCGGACAGACCGAGGGTGAAGGTGGCGGCTGCCGCCGCGGCGGCGATCGCGTCGGCCAGGATGATCAGTTGGGCGATCGCTCTGCCCTTGGCGACCTCGATCACCACCGCCGCCGCGTCCAACGCCTTGGCCAACATCCGGGCGCCCTCGGCCAGATCGTGCAGGTGTTCGTTGTTCAGCTTGCCGAAGTGCGCCTCGAACGCCTCGGCGGCCATCCCGCTGGTGCCGGACAGGATCCAGGCCGCGCCGTTCTTCCCGTCGGCTCTGGCCTCGTCGATCTCGTCGGCGAACTCGCGATACGCCTGCGCCAGTTCCTTGAACTCGTCCTCGTCGAGGTTGGGCCAGTCGACCCCGATGACGTCCAACGCCGTGTCCAGATAGCCCGGTATGGTGATGCCCACAATCGACCCCCGTCGTCGTCGCGCACGCCCGAACCGGAGGGCGCGCCGTCTCGACGTTACGCCCCTTCCCGGTCCGGTACATCGATTCGCGGCATCCTCGATCCGGATCCCGCGCCCGTCGAAATCCCGTCACCGTGCCGGGGGTTCCAGGCGCAGACCGACCACGCCCCCGGCCATGCCCAGCACGATGTAGCCCTGCACCGACACCGCGATCCCGGTCACCGGCGCGCCCAGGTTCAGATCGACGGCCGTGTCGTCACCCGGTCGGCGCAGCCGGACCAGGCCGTCCGCCCAGGCCGCCGCGATCAGCACGCCCTCGGTGGTCTGTTCGCAGGCCAGCGCGGTCACCGCGGTCGCCCGGGCGTCGAGCGGGTCCGGCGCCGGCTCCGCGCCCGGGCTCCACATCCGCACCCGGCCGTCCCGGCCGCCGCTGATCAGCAGCGGCGGCTCGCCGTCCGAACCGGTGCGCACCGCGGCGAGTGCGGTGACCGGGCCGGTGTGCAGCGGAGCGGACAACACTCCGCGCGGCGGTGGTTCGCCGCCGGGCATGCCCGGCGGCGAACCGTGGCACCAGACACCGCCCTCGACGTCGCCGACCGCCGGCAGCGGATGTGCGCACAGCACGGTCAACTCGGCCCCGCACGTGTTGACCAGACGTTGGAAGGCGGCCTCCAGCGCGCCGCGCGGGCCGTGGTAGGCGGCCTCCAGGACGTCCACGCCGCCCCACCGGTTCAGCGTGGTGACCCGGCCGCCGTAGGTGCTCGCGAGCGCGCGCAGCGGGATGGGCCCGGAGTCGGCGACGACGCGGCCGGCGATCGTGCCGTCGGCGCCGGCGACGGCGCGGATCACGCCGGTGTCGTCCACGAGCAGCACCCGGCCGGCCAGGCCGCCGCGGCCCGCGGTCGCCGCCAGGACCGGGCCCGGCCAGCGGTCCGGGCGGTGTGCGTCGCCGTCGCCCCAGCGGGCCCACTCGGCCCGCCAGCCCGGCGCGGTGGAGCGTTCGGCGAGCATGCGCGCGGCGGCGTCGTCACGGCCGAGCCGGTGTACCGAAAGCAGCGCCGCGCGGGCCGCCGGCGTGGGGTGCCCGAGCAGCGTGCCGAACGCGCCGCGGAACGCGGCCTGGGCGGGCTGCGCCCACTGCCCGGTGGCCACCAGCGCGGTGGCCACCGTCTGCGGCCGGGCCAGCGCCTGCACGATCGGATCGGCGGCGAGCGCCGCGGCGTCGCCGATCCGCACGCTGTGCGCCAGGATCGCCGAGACACGCTCCTCGCCCGCGTCGTACAGCCCCGCGAGGTCGGTGATGCCCGCGTCCGCCGCGTGCCGCAGCGCGGCGTGCACCCGGGCCGGGCGGCCGGGTTCGGCGCCCTCCGGGCGTCGCCCGAGGACGAAGGCGGCGAGCGGCCCGGCCGGCAGCGCCCACGTGTCGCCGCCCTCGAACACCGCGGGCAACACGCGCGTCGCGTGCTCGATCGTCGCGGCGGCGGACCGCGGGCCCGGCGCCGGGTACAGCGTGGTCAGCGCCCGTTCCCACTGACCGGCCGACAGCGGCAGGTCGAGGCCGGCCAGGGCGGCCACGGCCGCGCGCACGTCCTCGGGCAGCGTCGCCCACCAGGCCCGGTGGATGTGCGCCGCCCGCTCCGGCAGATCGCCCGGCACACCGTCGCTCGGTGTCGCGGACAACCCTCCCCCGGCCACGCGGGCGGCCAGTCGGGCCAGGCCGGGGTGCGGAAAGGCGGCTTCGGCGCCGAACGGCGAGGCGAGGGGCGATCCGGTCGCGAGTTCGGCGTACCAGCGCTCGAACCGACCGGGGTGGGTCCAGCGGGGTTCGTCCAGGTCCAGCGTGGCGGGTGCGGCGACGCGGGTGAAGGCCGCCCGGGTATCCGGCCGCGCGCACTCCACCAGGAGGCGCACGTGCGGCAGTTCGAGCAGCGGGTCGAGTAACTCGGCCACGATCCGGACGCCTTCCCCGGGCAGGCCGGGTACGCCGGCGTGGTCCGGGTCGGCGACCGCGATCACCGTGCGCCGCGGGTCGAGCGCCACCGCGGCGATCAGTTGGCGGGGGGTGCGGGCGGCGACGCCCAGGTGGGCGGCCAGTTCGGCGACGACGCCGGGCATGGTGAGGGTGTGCACCGGCACGAAGGCGTGCAGTCGGCGGGCGGGCGGCGTGTCGTCCGTACCGGTGGCGGCGTACAACCAGGCCAGCAGGTGCGACTTGCCCGCACCCGACGAGCCGCGGACCAGGCACAGCCGGGGCGACCGCTCGTCGTCCAGCCAACCCAGCAGCGCACGGGCGGCCGGCTGTCGGCCGGCTCCCATGTGCGGCAGTCGATGCCCGTCGTTGTCGACCACGGTGTCCGTCCCCCGATTCATGCCGCACGCTGCCCGTCAGCGATGGTCGCCCTGCTCCGCGACGTGTGTCATCAGGGCCCGGACGCCGTCCTCCCGCGACTGCGCGCTCTCCCCGTAGCCGAAGCTGTGGGTGAACTCGGCGTGTGGAAACAGTCGGCCCATCCACAGCGCACAGTAGTGGCCCGGCATCAGGCAGGGCTCCAGCTCGCAGTACACCCGCAAAACGTCCTCGGCCGGCACACCCCCGGCCGACAGGCGGTACCACAGCAGTTCCTCGGGGTGCGGCAGTCCCGGGCCGGACGCCTCGGTCACGATTTGCTTGTTCCCGTCCGCGTCCACGATCTCGAACGCGGCCGAACCGGCGATGTTCAGCGGGAGTCGCACATCGTCGAGCACCCTGGGCCACCACGCCTCGCGCTCGGCGAACGCGTCCGGGTCCAGTGCGAGCAGTTCCTCGCGCAGTTCGCGAAACAGCGGGAAGCCCTCGACCGGCTCGTCCACCGCGGCGATCCGGGGCAATGCCTGATCGAGCGTCAGCAGCCCTGCGGCGAACGCCTCCACGCTGCTCGCCACGGGCATCTCCGGCAGGTCGACGCCCAGGAACAGGGCCCGCACCGATCCGTCGGCAGCGACGTAGAGCTCCGCGCCCTGATCGGTGCCGAGCCGGACCCGCTCGCGCACCGCGGGATCGGGCAGCGACTCCCCGACCGCGTCGGCGAACGCCCCGAGCGTCGACGGGTGTTCGTCGTCCGCGCCGATGAAGTACGCGCCGACCTGCACGGGCATCGGCACACCGGCGAGCTGCGCCGAGGCGGAAAAGCGCAGTCCGTCCCGGCCGAAGCGTTGATGGAGGGCGGCGGAAAGGTCGGAGTTCATGATGATTCGAGTATCCCTCTTTCGACTTTCGACGGCGGGCCCGAGGTACGGCCGGACGGCCGTGCGATCAGCGCAGCGGATACAGGCCGTCGACGTACGAACCGAAATAGGAAATCCACAGGCTTTCCCCGCGATACGGGATCGGATCGAGCGGCTCGATCCGATCCCGAATGGATTCCGCGGCGCGGCGGTACTCCTCGTTGCCCGGGCCCGTACTCCCCGGTTCCGTGCGCGGGGTCTGCGTCCACAGCAGATACAACATCGTGCACAACGAGGAGAGGTCGCCGTTGATCTCGCAATACTCCGATCCGCCGTCCGCGAAGGCGTGGATCCGGCCGGTATCCAGTTGGAGGAAGATGTACCACTGCTGGATTCCGCCGAGGACGAGCACCGGGCCGACGCCGTCGAGTTCCGGCAGGTCGACCCCGTCGTCCGGGTTGCCGAGGTCGAGCAGGCGCGACGGCTGCGCGCCGGGTTCGCCGGCCAGGGCCGGGGCCATCTGGAACAGCCCCTGCGGGATCCCCACGTCGCACAGGAAATCCAGGTCCTCGACCCGCCCCGGGACCTCGGCGAGTTCGGCGCGCGAGGCGCGCACCACCCGGCCCTCGGGGAAGACCTCCAGCAGTCCGCGGCGGTCGATGTCGAAGATCATGAATCACTCCAGCTGTGTCCGGCGCTTCCGGCCCCTTCCCGGGCCTTCGAGCCGCCTGCCCGGGCCGTCGAACCGTCCGCCGCCGTTCCGGCGGGTGCGAACCTGCGGATGCCTACGGATGGCTACGGATACTGGTACGTGTATACACCGGCCAGCGGACCGGTGTTGCCCGCGGCGTGCTGCTGCTGGAGGTCGTGCATGTACAGGTTGAAGGGGCCGTTGCGGTCCGCGCCGTCGAGCCGTCGCGAATCGAAGTCGGCGACGTGGCTCACCTCCAACGGGGCGTTTCGGCCGCTGCCGTTGAGGTGCATGTCCACCCAGATGTCGCACCCGGCGCCACCGGTCTTCGGGAAGGGTTGGCACGGTGCCCGCTCGGTATACAACCGGGTGACGTCGTTCTGCATGCCGTTGTGCACCATCGGCAGGCCGATGGCCCGCTCGGAATGGCCGCCGTTGTTGCCGCTGCTGCCCACCAGGATGAAATCGCCGCCGCGTCCGGAGGGGTCCTGGTAATACAGCGAGGCGTAGTTGTTGCCGCCGTAGTCGTTCTGCGCCCGGCGCACGTCCTCGACGGCCTGGGACAGGTCCGTGGGATGTTGCAGGGGCTGCGATTGCACCGGGGTGCGCGGCGTGGCATTCCCGGTGTTGTCCTGCTCTTCCTTCGCGTACTTGTCGTACCGGCCCTTGCCGCCCGGCACCGGCACCCGTTTCGGCTTGCCGCGCGGGGTGACCTCGGGATTTCCTTCCTTGTCGGTCTTGATGTTGACCTTTATCGTGCCGTCCGGATTCAGCACCCGGTCGATACCGGAATTGCCGGCCCCCGGTCGGGCCGGGACGAGTTTCCCGTCGACCAGTTGATGGACCCGGCCGTCCTCGTCGACGAAGTACACCGGTGTCCGGCCCTGTCCGGGCCGATTCTGTCCGGAGCCGCCCGGGTTCTTGCCGTCGCCGGCGCCGGTGGGGCTGTCGTTGCCGCCGGGCTTCTTCGCGTCCGGGCCGCCGATCCGCTTGCCGAACCGCTTGAGGTTCGCCTCCTCGGTGGCGGTCGTGCGCTTGGCGCCGGTGCGCACGTTGCCGGCGGTCTTGGCCACGGCCTGCTGGAGCGCGCCGCCCGCGCGGGAGTGGCCGGTGGACAACGGCTCGAAGACCTTGCCGAAGGTCTGGCCGAGGCTGTCCTTGTTCCAGAACGAGCCCTTGGCCTGGAGTACGCCGGCCAACTTGGTGTGCGCGGCCTCGATCCGGGCGGCGGAGGCGTCGATGCCCCGGGCGCCGGACTCCACGTGTTCGGGCACGTGCTTGAATCCGTTGGCGCCCGTGGGCGGCGGACCGGCCGGCTTGCCGCCGGGGGCGCCGCCGTCCGTGCCCGGTGGGCCGCCGGGTTTGCCCGAGGTGTCGCCGGCGCCGGGCCGCTTGGGCGCTTTGGGTACGGCCGCCGGTGCGTCGCCCGGCTTCGACGCGCCGGGCGCGTCGTGCCCGCTGCCCGCATCGCCGCCCTTCGGACCCTTCGTGGTCTTGCTCATCGCCGATCGCCTCCCCGTGGGCCGTCGCGCGCGTTCGACGCTCCGGGAGGAGGCGGGCTCGACCCGCCGTGCTGCGCGCGTACGCGGGCGATCCATCGATCGGGCCGCCGCACGAACTACCCCCGTAGTGACCGAACGACGGTGTCAAACCTACGTTCGGTGTCCCGCGAGGCCAACCGGGTTCGAGTCAAGTAATGCAAAGCGGAGGGAAGTTCGGGGGATTCCCTCACGTCGCGCGAACCGGCCGCGACGGGCCCGCCCCGCGCGCGGCCCGGCGCGGCCGGAGATGCCTCGGCCCCGACGTCACGCCCGCCCGGCAGCGCCACGACTACCGGACGCCGCCCGCGATCGTCGCGGACTGGACGCCGGGGGTGGACGGATGAGAGCGTCGGCGGCCCGGACCACCCGAGATGCCGGAACCCGACCGCGGTGCCCGGCGCTCGATCGCGGTCCCGGCACGTCCGGGACCGCCCGCCCAAGCGGAGGCAGCAGATGACCACGCCCGGTGCGTCGGAACGGCCGTCCGAAGTCGTCCTGGAGCCGTTGCGGCGCCATCTCAGGCATGCGTCCGGCGAGTTCTGGATCGGCCCAGGCTGGTACCACCTCGCCCTGCGCTGCCACGAGGCGCTGGTCGCGGAGTTCCCCCACTACGAACTGCTCGCCGTGAAACAGAAATGGGCGGCCCTGACCGTCCAGGCCTTCCCCCGACCGTGGACACCCAACAGTGCCGACTGGACATCGGCGGAGGCCACCCGACTCCGCGTCGTGACAGCCGAGTTCAATCGCCTTTCCCGAACCGTCTGCGAGAACTGCGGTCGCCCCGGCTCGCTTCGCACCACCCGACACCTGCACCTGACGCTGTGCGACGACTGCGAGACGTCGGTACCGCCCGGCGGACTGTGGCGGACCACGCCCTGACGCTCCGGCTCCGGCGCGCAGGTTCCCTTCTTGCCACGACTGCGGGCGCGGTGGCCGGCCACCGCGCCCGCGACCGGCACGACTCCCGTCGGGCGGGCCTCGATTCGGCGCCCCGATGCCGTCGGCCGCGCCCTCTCGGCGTCGTCCCCGCCCGGCCCGAGCGCGTCGCTACAGGCGGTCGTACCAGCCCGGGTGGCTGTTGTGCAGGGCGGCCAGCGCCAGGATTATGCGGGCGTCGACCCGGCCTGGGGGTAGTTCGTAGGAGTCGGTCGTGCCGACGCTGCCCAGGTATTCGAAGACGCGGGTGCCGTCGTGGCGCCAGATCGTGCGCAGCGGCAGCCGCGGGGCCTTGCCGCCGAGCACGGCCACGGCCATCATCAGGCCCCACAGCGGAGACAGCGCCCACCACGCGATCCAGCCGAACGTGGTGCCCTTGGCCGCGTGCAGCGTGGGGCCCTCGGCCGGGCGGATCGTCCAGGAGGTGCGGCGCAGTCGGCGGATGCTGCCCTGTTCGCGATGCACCGTGGCCAAATGTTCGCCGGCCGGTCCGGTGATGCTGTAGACCGCGTAGTCGCCGGCGGTCGAGTACGTGCCCACCGCGGCGATCCGGTGCCGGCGTGCCCGGTCGGCCCACAGGGTCAGGTGGCGGGAGGGGGAACTGCCCATGCCGTCGGTGGGTGCGGCCTCGATGTAGGCGATGTCCTCGTAGTGCCGTTCACCCTGTGGGCGGACCCGGACGATCGGGCCGACCCACGTGTGTTCGGGAACGTCCCTGGCTTCATCAGCCTGGAGCGCGCGGCGTACCTCGATTGCGGCACCCGCGCCGGTGTGAAGCGCGACGGTCATGTGCGTCCAGAGTTCGGTAAACGGCCGGTCTGAACAGCAGGGTAGACAGCCTGGCGACTCCGTGGGGAGCGAGGGAGCGAGAAGCCCGCCACAGCACGGACCGACCGGCCGGCGAAGGCCGGTCCGGTCGGTCCGATGTCGTCATGTCCGGGTGATTGTCGGGGATTTACCCGCGCCGACCCGAGTCGAGCGCGAAGTCCGCGCGGTGGTCGACGGCCCAGCTGCGGAAGCTGCGGCCGGGCTTGCCGGTGATCGCCTCGGTGGTGCCGGACAGCGGCTCCGGATCGACGGCGGACTCCCACAGATCCAGCAGCGCGTTCGCGTAGCCGGGGTCCATGTGGCGGGTCAGTCCGGCGAGCGCCTCGTCACGGGTGACCTCGGTGAACGGCAGGTCGCGGCCCAGGACATCGGCCAGGATCGCGATCTGCTCGACGAAGGACATCGATTCGGGGCCGTTCAGGTCGAGCGTCTCGCCGAGGTGGTCGCCGGCCAGGAGCACCGCGGTCGCCACGTCGGCGATGTCGTCCTCGTGGATCGGGGCGATCTGGGCGTTCGGGTAGGGCAGTTGGATGCTGCCGGTGCCCATCAGCTGGTACTTCCAGCCGATCGAGTTGCCGGCGAACGCACCGGGGCGGAGCACCGTGTACGGGATTCCGGACTCGGCGACCGCGACCTCGACCGTGTGGTGGCTCGCCGCGAGCGGGTTGCTCTGCGGGTCGGGGGTGTTCGTCGAGGACGAGGACAGCAGCACGATGTGCCGGATGTCGGCGGCCTGGGCGGCCTTGACGAAGTCGGCGATGCCGGCGGCCTCGGCGTAGAGGAAGACGCTGGTGATGCCCCGCAACACCGCGGCGGCGTTGTCGGGTTCGCGCAGCGAGAGGCGGACGGCTTCGACACCGGCGGTCGGTTCGAGTTCGGTCGGGTCGCTGCTCGCGATCCGGACGGAGTGGCCGGCGGCGACGAGGCGGGTGATGACACCGCGCGCGACACTGCCGCGGGCTCCGGTGACGAGGATGGTCGTGCTGGTCATGGTGACTCGTTCCTTGCTGGTTCGATTGTGTGGCCGGGGGTTCGGGAGGTGCGCGGCGATCGGCTCTCGGTGCTTTGTGCGCGGGCTCACGCCTCGTGCGGCCTGGCGTGCCGAGGGAGCAGGAATACCAGGCCGGCGGCGAGCAGGCCGAGGCAGGCCACCGCAAGGGCGCCGAAGGACATCGCGGTGGAGGCGGTGTGGTGTTCGGCGAGTTGGAAGAACAAGGTGGTGATGCCGGCCGCGCCGAGGGCGCCGGCGAGTTGCTGCATCGCGGACAACGAGCCGGAGGCGCTGCCCAGTTCGTGCTCGGCGACGCCGGCCAGGATCACGTCGAACAGAGGGGCGAACACGGCGCCCATCCCGATACCGGCGACGAACAGCGGGGCGATCAGGGCGACGCTGGTGGTGTCCGAACCGTAGTGGGCGACCACGGCGGCGAGGGCGACCAGGCCGACCATGTGCACGCCGACGCCGATCAGGAGCAGGTTGCGGCCGAGCTTGGCCATCACCTGGAAGCCGGCGATGGAGGCGACCACGATGCCGACCGCGATCGGGGCGAGGGTGAGGCCGGCCCGGAGCGGGCCGTAGTGCAGGTGCAGTTGCACGAACAGTGAGGTGATCAGCATGAATCCGGTGGTGCCGGCGAAGAAGGCGAGGCCGAAGAGCATGCCGGACTTGTACGCGCGGTTGCGCAGCAGCGTGGCCTCGATCAGCGAGTGCGTGCTGCGGCGTTCACGCAGGATGAATCCGGCGAACGCGGCGACACCGGCGGCGAGGCAGCCGAACGACCACAGCGGCCAGTCGGCTTCGGGGCCCTGGATGAGCGGCAGGATGATCAGCGTGGAGGCGGCGGTCAGCAGCGCGGCGGCGGCGAGGTCGATCCGCACCGCGGGGTTCGGGTCGTCCCGGGGGATGTAGCGCAGGCCGCCGAGCACGGCGGCGAGGCCGAGCGGGACGTTCATCAGGAAGATCAGCCGCCAGCCGGTGCCGAACAGGTCGAGGTGGATGAGCGCGCCGGCCAGGATCGGGCCGCCGACGGCGGACAGGCCGAGCACGGGACCGAACGCGGCGAACGCCTTGCCGGTCTCGCCGGGCGGGAAGACCGACTTGAGGATGCCGAAGCCCTGCGGGATCAACAGGGCGCCGAAGGCCCCCTGGGCGACGCGGGCGGCGACGAGCAGTTCGGGCGAGGGGGACAGCGCGCAGAGCAGGGACGCCGCGGCGAAACCGCCGGCGCCCAGCAGGAACAATCGGCGTCTGCCCCAGCGGTCGCCGAGTCTGCCACCGACCACGAGCAACACGCCGAACGCGAGCGTGTAGCCGGAGGCGAGCCACTGCAACAGCGAGGCGCCGCCGCCGAGATCGTCCCGCACGGAGGGGCCGGCGACGTTGGTCACGGTGCTGTCGAGCAGGTCCATCACCTCGGCGACGAGCACGATCGCCAGGATCACCCAACGCCGGGCGTATGCGGCCGGGAGCGGGGTCTCGGCGGCGGCGGGCGCGGCCGGGTCGGCGGTCGGCTTCGGCGCGATGTCGTCGAGTGCGTCGGCGGTGGTGGGTGCGGGTGCGGGGGTCATCGGTACTCCTCGGATCGGGGCCGCGCGGCCCCTGACGAGGCGATGGATGCGGCGGGGTGAGCGGTGTGTCGAGCTACGTTCGCTACGAACGCCGTTCGTTACGAACAATGTACGTAGCGAACAGCGTTCCGTCAACGCCTATACTCGGGGCATGGCGAAATCACCCGGCGAACCGCGCCCGTCCACCCCTTCCGCACCGGTCAGTCGGCGGACCCGACCGGCCAAGGCAGCACTCAGCGCGGACGCACTCGTGTCCGCCGCGCTGGCGATCCTGGACGCCGACGGCCTGGACGCGGTGACCATGCGCCGGGTCGCGCAGGCGCTCGACACCGGCGCCGCCTCGCTCTACGTGTATGTGGCCAACCGCGACGAGCTGCTCGCGCTGATCTACGACCGGGTGCTCGGCGAGATCCCGCTGCCGAGCGTGGCCGCGGTCGGCGAGCCGTTCCCGAACTGGCGCGCGGAGCTGACCACGCTCATCCGGACGGCGATCACCGTGCTGGGCGGCCATCGCGGGATCGCGACCGTGGCACTGGGCGACGTACCGACCGGTCCCAACGCGCTCGCGCTGGCCGAGGCGATCCTGGGACTACTGGCCGGCGCGGGCATCGACGACCTGACCCGCTCCCTCGCATTGGATCTGATCAACCTGCACATCACCGCCGCGGCGGCCGAGGAGTCGGCGTACGCCGCCAAGGGCGCCGAGGGACAGACCGAGGAGAGCGCGGTCGCGGCGATGGACGAGGCGTTCGGGCGGTTGTCCGCGACGGACTACCCGCACCTGGTCTCAATGCGCGCGACGCTGACCGCGGGGTCCGGCGACGAACGCGACGCCTGGGGCATCGAGGTCCTGCTCAACGGCATCCTGGGCACCCCGGCCCGCGGCTGACCCGACGCCGGGCCGCCGCCGGTGCGGGCCGGATCCCACCCGGTTGGACCACGGCACCACCGAGCGGCGATCTCCGGTATAGCTGTCGGGTCGTCAGATCCCCTCGACCCGAGGATCACCCGTGTCCGATGCCTGGTCCCTCGCCCTGCTCATCGGTGGGATCGTCCTCCTGGGTTCCTCGGTGCAACGCCTCACCGGCATGGGCTTCGCCCTGGTCGCGGCGCCCGGCCTGGTGCTACTGCTGGGACCGGCCCAGGGCGTGGTGCTGTGCAACGGCGGTTCGGGGGTGGTCGGCGCGATCGGGCTGGCCGCCTCGTGGCGCCGGGTCCGGCTCGCCGCGATGTTGCCGCTGGTCGTCGCGGCGGCGTGCACCGTACCGCTCGGCTCCTGGGTGGCCACCCGGCTGCCCGAGCCCTGGCTGCTGGTGGGCATCGGCGCGGCCGTCTGCCTGGCCGTCGGCTTCGTCATGCGCGGCGTCCGGATACCCGCCCTGCGCGCCCGCAGGGGCGCCGTGATGGCCGGCGCCGCGAGCGGCTTCATGAACTCCTCGGCCGGCGTCGGCGGCCCCGCGATGTCCCTGTACGCACTCAACGCCGGTTGGACCGCCGCCGAGTTCGTGCCCAACGCACAGTTCTACGCCGTCGTGGTGAACGCCTTCTCCCTCGCCGCCAAGTCACCCCCGCACCTGACCACCCCGGCCTGGGCCGCCGTCGTCACGGCCCTGCTCGCCGGCGCCGCGATCGGCCACTTCCTCGCCGCCCGCACCCCCGAACACCAGGCCAAACGCGCCGTCCAATGGCTGGCCCTCACCGGCGGCGCCACAACCCTGACCAAGGGCCTGTGGACCCTGTGACACCGAATCGGCACGGGCCTCAGGCCACTTGAAAGGACACGTCGCCGATGTTCACGGTCACGTCGAGGCGACCGCCCAACGCAGCCGCGTACGAGCGCAGGGTCTCCAACTCCATGGCGTCGAGGTCCCCGGTCTCGATCTGGGAAACGCGCGATTGCGACACGCCGAGCACGGCCGCCACCTCTGCCTGCGTCTTCCCCAACGCCTTGCGGAGTTCCTTCAGATGGAAACCGACGACGTAGGCGTCCGGGTCCGCCCGGGCGCGTGACCGCACGCCCGGGTCGGCGAGCGTGGGGTTGACTCGGTGGGCATCGGCCTTGACGTCCTGCCAGCGGCGTGCGGGACTCATGATCGCTCCTCCTTCCGCTCCTCGCGGTACTCCCGATAGCGGGCTTCCGCGAGCGGGATCGCTTCCTGGTACCAACGCGACCACTGACCGGCCTTGTCGCCGGCCACGAGGAAAATCGCCTGTCGATCGGGATCGAAAACAAACAGTATGCGAATCTCGGTGCGGCGCCGGGATGCCGGGCGTCATTCCTTGAGGTTCGGCAGGCGACTCCCTTGCAAGGTATCCACGAGCGAACGACCCGGAGTCGGCCCACGCCGAGCCAGGAGATCGATGGCCTCCACGATCAGGGCCGCCGATTCCGCATCGGTCTCGCACAGCTTCAGGAACCAGCTCTCCACCGGTTCGAGCAGGCAGATTTCCCATGACACCGAACAAATATAACCCACGTGTTATACCCATCGCCTCCTACGAGTGCACACATGAGGAGGGCCACGTCGTCGTTGTGGTGTCGTGAGCGCATCCGACGTGGGCAGATCATCAGAATGACGGTCATGGAAGATCTCGCGGAACCCGTGCCTCCCGCTCCGCACCGTCCCACCCCCGGTGGGGTGGTTCGTACCGCGGCGGAGGTGGAGAAGCTTCGGGGCGTGCGGCGGATGAAGGTGATCGCCACCGGGTTCCTGGTGTTCGCGATCGTGTTGTACGTGCTCGCGCGGTGGGCCGAGGCGCGGGGGGCCGGGGCCTGGGCCGGATATGTGCAGGCCGCGGCGGAGGCCGGGATGGTCGGCGCGATGGCCGACTGGTTCGCGGTGACCGCGTTGTTCCGCCGGCCGCTGGGGCTGCCGATTCCGCACACCGCGATCATCCCGACCCGCAAGGACGCGCTGGGGCGCAATCTCGGCGAGTTCGTCGGGGAGAACTTCCTCTCCGACGCCGTGGTGCGGCAGCGGTTGCGCCGGATGGACGTCTCCCGGCGCGCCGGCACCTGGCTGGCCGCCCCCGGGCACGCCGAGCGGGTCACCGACCAACTGGGCGTACTGGCCCGCGCGGCGCTGACCGTGCTGCGCGACGAGGACGTGCAGAGCGTGTTCGGGCAGGCGATCACCCGTCGGGTCTCCGCCCAGGCGGTGGCCCAGCCGATCGGCGAACTGCTCGACCGGCTGGTGCGCGACGGTGCACATCGGGGCCTGGTGGACCTGGTCGCGACGAAGGCGCACGACTGGCTGGAGCACCACCGCGAGGCCGTCCTGCGGGTGGTCGACGAGGAGTCCCCCGGCTGGTCGCCGCGCTTCCTGGATCGGCAGATCGCCAACAAGGTGCACCGCGAACTGGTGCGATTCGCGGGCGCGGTGCGGGACGACCCGGGGCATCCGGCCCGGGTCGCGGTGGACAACTTCCTCGCCGAGGTGGCCCGCGACCTTCAGCACGATCCGGCGATGATCGCCCAGATAGAGAGGCTGCGGGATCGCACCGTCGCGCACCCGGCGGTCCAGGAGTTGATCGCATCGGTGTGGGGCGCCGCCCGGGCGATGCTGGTCGAGGCCACCGAGGACCCGGACAGCGAACTGCGCAGCCGGGTCAACGCCGCCGTGCGCTCGCTGGCCGGCCGGCTGGCCGAGGACTCGCGCGTGCGGGGCAAGGCGGACCGCTGGATCGAGCAGGCCGCCGTGTACGTGGTGACCACCTACCGCGACGAGATCACCGCGCTGATCACCGACACCGTCGGCGCCTGGGATCCGAAGGAGACCAGCCGCAAGATCGAGATCAACGTCGGGCGCGACCTCCAGTTCATCCGGATCAACGGCACCGTCGTCGGCGCCCTGGTCGGCCTGCTGATCCACACCCTGACCCGGGTACTGAGCTGAAGCCCGGGCGGGCACCCACCCGCCCGGAACACCGCGCAGGCCCCACCCGACCCGCGAACCGACCCGCACCCGCGCGCCGGCCCCGACCCCGGGGCACCCCCGGCGCCCGACCCACCCGCCTACCCGGACAGTTCCTCCGCCCGCGCCTTGGCCGCCCGCAGGTCCACCTTGCCCGCCGCCGTGCGCGGGATGGACTCGACGAAGTGGATGCGCTTGGGCGTCTTGTAGCCCGCGATCTGCGTGCGGGCATGCGCCGTGATCGCCTCCGGCGCGGGCGCGGTGCCCTCGCGCAGCACCACGAGCGCGGTGACGGCCTGTCCGAAGCGCGGGTCCGGGACGCCGACCACGACCGCGTCGAACACGTCCGCGTGCGACTTGAGCGCGCCCTCCACCTCGTCCGGATAGACCTTCTCGCCACCGGTGTTGATGGTCGCGCTGCCGCGCCCGAGCAGGATGATGCTGCCGTCCTTCTCCAGCTGCGCGAAGTCGCCCGGCAACACCCAGCGGCGCCCGGCCGCGTCCTTGACGAAGGTGGCCCGGGTCTTCTCCTCGTCGCCGTGATAGCCCAGCGGGATGTGCCCGCTGACCGCCAGTCGGCCGACGTCGCCGGAGCCCGGCTCGACCGGCATCAGGCGGTCGTCGAGCACGGTCGTGGTCGCCGACGAGGCGAACCGCGTGCCCGTGCCCGGCGCGCCGGTCTGCCGGGTCGCGGCGCCCGTCTCGGAGGCACCGAAGCTGTCGATCACGAAGACGCCGGCCTGTTCCAGGGCGGTGCGCACCGCGGTGCTCATCGGCGCCCCGCCGTTGCTGATCGCCTTGAGCGCGGACAGGTCGTAGGTGTCCGGGTTGGCCGCGAGCCAGTCCGCCAGCGGCCTGCCCATCCCGTCGCCGACCACCGCCATCGACAACGCCCGCTCCCGGGCCGCCAGCGCCATCACGGTGTCGGCGTCGAAGGCGCGCCCGGTCCACATCAGGAACGTGTTGCCCATGTAGAAGGTGTTCCACATCGACCACTGCCCGCCGCCGTGCATCATCGGCGCCAGGCCCAGCGTGGTCATCCCAGCCGACTCCCGCACCGTGTCCGCGAGTTCGCCCGGCGTCTCCAGCTTGGGCCGAGCGCCGCGACCGGCCTGCAGGGCCGCGAAGAAGATGTCCTCGCCACGCCACAACACACATTTGGGCATGCCGGTGGTCCCGCCGGTGTACAGGCCGTACAGGTCGTCCCCGCTGCGCGCGCCGAAGCCGCGTTCGGGCGAGGCCGCGGCGAGCGCGTCCTCGTAGGCCACCATGCCCTCGGCCGGTTCGGTCGAGCCGTCCTCCAGGATCAACACATGCCGCAGCGCCGGGAAATCGGCCCGGATCGCCTGCGTCGCGCCCGCGAACGACCGCTCGGCGACCACCGCGACCATGCCCGAGTTCTCGTACAGGTAGCGCAACTCCGCTTCGACATAGCGGTAGTTGATGTTGATCGGCACGGCCCGTGCCTTGTGACAGCCGATCATCGCCTCGATCCACTCGGCGCGGTTCCACGCGTGGATCCCGACGAAGTCGCCGGGCTCGATCCCGGCGTCGAGCAGGTGGTGTGCGACGCGGTTGGCCCGCTCGTCGAGTCCACGGTAGGTCAGTCGCACCTCGCCCGCGATCAGCGCGGTGCGGTCGGGAATCGCGTCCACCACGATCTCGAAGAGGTCGGCGAGGTTGAACGACGGGCTGACGGGCGTCATGGTCGGCTCCCACGGCGGATGAACGGGCGCTTCCGAAGCCGGATCCGAACACGGATCCGGTCCGGGTCGAAGCAGGGTCGAGTCAACTTACCCTTGACTCGATCAAAAGAATAGGTTCGCCATGATCCGGCAAAGCGCTGTCGGGGCCTCCCCTCCGAGCGGTACTTTCGCGCCTGGAAAGTCCCGAAATCACCGGCGGCTCCACACCCGTGCGTCCGCACCGGCCCGCGCACCCGCACGTACCCGCACGCCCGCGAAGGCCCGCGAAGACCCGCGCGTCCAGGCACGCCACGCACCCAGCTCCGGGGGGAGACATGCGCGTTTTGGGGGGACGGTACGAACTGGCCCAGCCGGTCGGCCACGGCGGCATGGGCGTGGTCTGGCGCGGCGTCGACCGCGAACTCGGCCGCACCGTCGCGGTCAAGGTGTTGCCCGCCGAACTGACCCGGCAGCAGGAGTTCCGGGACCGGTTCCGGCGCGAGGCCCGCACGGTCGCCGCGCTCTCGCACCCGGGCGTCGCCACGCTGTACGACGTCGGCGAGGACACCACGGACGGCGAACCGACGCCCTTCCTGGTGATGGAGTTCGTCGACGGTCGCACGCTGGCCGAGGCGCTGCACGAGGGCCCGCTGCCGATCGGCCGTACCGTGGCGATCGCCCGTGACGTGGCCGACGCGCTGGTGCACAGCCACGGCCACGGCGTCGTGCACCGCGACCTCAAGCCGGCCAACATCATGCTGACCTCGTCCGGCCGGGTGAAGGTGCTCGACTTCGGCATCGCCAAGGTGCTCGCGGAGACCACCACCCGGCTCACCGCGACCGGGATGACCGTGGGCACCCCCGCCTACCTGTCCCCGGAGCAGATCGAGGGCCGGGACGTGGACGCCCGCACCGATCTGTACTCGCTCGGCGCGCTGATCTACGAACTGCTCGCCGGACGGCCTCCGTTCCTGGCCGACTCGCCGTTCGCGGTGATGCACCAGCACCTCGCCAAGCCGCCCACCCCGCCGTCCGCGATGCGCCCGCAGGTGCCCGAGGACCTGGACGCGCTGGTGCTGCGCCTGCTGGCCAAGCACCCCGACGACCGGTTCCCGACCGCGAGTCGGCTGCTCGCGGCGCTGGAGGACATCCGAACCCGATCGGCGTCGGGCACACCCGCCCCCGACACCACCCGCAACCCGAACGTCGCCCGCCCGACGAGTCGCGCGACCGAACCGACCACCGAACCGACCCCGACCCCGACCCCGGCCCCGGTCCCGGACACCGCCGGCGACCGAACGCCGGCGCCCCCTCCCCCGGCCTCGCCCGCACCGGGTCCGCCCCGAATGCCCGGCATCCCGCCGTCCGTCGGCTCGGCGCCGCAGCGGTCCGGCGGCGGCCCGTGGGCGATCCGGTTCCGGCTCACCGGCGACGGTCTGCTCGCGGTCGCCGGTGGCGCGCTGCTGGCGGCCACGTGGCTGAGCGTGCGTCCGGACGGGTTCAAGGGCTTCAACCAGCTGTGCCCGGCCGTCGCCGTGCTCGCCGCCGCCGCGCTGCTGTGGTCGGCCCGACTGGCCGTGCTGCTGGTGTGGGGGCCGCTCGCCGTACTGGCCGCGGCGCTGTTCTCGCCGCTGTATCGCCGCGCCTACCGACGACAGACCTTCACCGCCTACGGCGACTCCGACCACTGGAACGCGAGCGATCTCACCAGCCAGGAGTTCGCCGGCATCGCATCGTTCGCGCTGCTCGCGCTGATCTTCCTGGTCGCCTTCCTGCGCCGGCGGGACACCCCCGGCCTCTACATCGCGGCGTTCTGGCTGTTCGCGGCCCTGACCGGCTGGTCGTGCTCGTCGATGGGCGACGAGCACATGATGGTCGCCCTGTGGATCGCACTCGGCGTGCTGGCCGCGGTCGAACTCGCCCGGGAGATCCGGGGCCGGCGGGTGCCCGCGTCGGCGCCGAGATTGCCTCGGCATCCGATGCAACCCGGCTGACCGCTCGTGCGTCGACATGATGAGGACCCGCCGGGGGATTGCCGTCCCTGACCCGGCGGGCCCGTTTCATGCCGAAGTCTTCCGATGGCACATCAGGTGCCCTTGAACTCCGGGGTCTTCTTCTCCGCGAAGGCTCGCGGACCGATCTTGGCGTCGTCGCTCATGAACACCCGCATTCCGATCTGCGACTCCAGCTTGAACGCATCTTCCTCGGTCAACTGGTCGGTTTCACGCAGAACGCGCAGGACTGCCTGAACGGCGATCGGACCGTTGGCGGCGATCTGGTGGGCGATCTCCTTCGCCTTCTCCAGTGCGCCGCCATCCGGCACGACGTGCCCGATCAAACCGAGTTCCTTGGCCTCGGGCGCCTTGATGTGGCGGCCCGTGAGCAGCAGGTCGGCGGCGACAGTGTACGGAATCTGACGGCGCAGGCGCACCGCCGACCCGCCGAGCGGGAACAGACCCCAGCGGACCTCGGACACGCCGAAGCGCGCCGACTCGCCGGCCACCCGGATGTCGGTGGCCTGAAGGATCTCGGTGCCGCCCGCGATGGCGGGACCCTCGATCGCGGCGATCAGGGGCTTGGTGAGGGTGAAGCCCTTGAGACACCACTTCATCACGGACATGTCCATGGCCGGCCTGCCTTCGCCGCCCTTGAACGCGTCGCCCGGCGCACGCCGGCTCATCGCCTTCAGGTCGGCGCCCGCGCAGAACGCGCCGCCGGCACCGGTGAGGATGGCGACCCGGATCTCCGGGTTGTCGTTGACCTCGTCCCAGGCGGCCTCCAGGATCTCGATCATCTCGCCGGTGACCGCGTTCCGGGCCTCCGGGCGGTTCATCGTGATGATCAGGACGTGGCCGTCCCGCTCGACCAGGGCGTGGGGTTCGCTCATGTTCTGTTCGTCTCCAGGAATCACAGGGATGCGGCGCCGGCGCGGCCGGGCCGAAGGCGGGGTCCGGTCGGCCGGATCAGGCGAACTCGCCCGCGGCCGTGGCGGCGAAGCCGGCGCCGATCCGCAGCGCCTGCTCGGTCGCGCCGCCGAGCGAGAGTTCGAGCTGCTTGGCGTGGTTGAAGTAGCGGTGCACGAAGTGTTCCTCGGCCACGCCCATGCCGCCGTGCACGTGCACCGCCGCATGGGCCACGCGGTGTCCGCCGTCGGCCGCCCAGAACTTCGCGGTCGCGATCGCCTCGCCCGCGTCCAGTCCCTCGGCGACCTGCCAGGCGGCCTGCCACGTGGTCAGCCGGATGCCCTCGACGTCGATGTACGCGTCGGCGAGCCGGTGGCCCACCGCCTGGAAGGAACCGATCGGGCGCTTGAACTGCACGCGCTCGCTCGCGTACTTCGCGGTCTCACGCATCGCCTTCTCGGTCACCCCGAGCTGGGTCGCGCACAGCGCCAGGGTGGCCCGGTCGCGCAGGTCGAGTGCCGCGTCGGGACCGCCGAGCGGCGTGCCCACGGCGTGCTCCAGGGTGACCAGCCCCGCGATCTCCTTGGCCGTGGTCAGCTGGGCCTCGATCCGCACACCCGCGGCCTTCGGGTCGACCAGGAACACCGCGGCGTGGCCGTCCGCGTCCGCGGACACCAGGATCAGGTCGGCGACGGTCGCGGCGGGCACCCCGGTCTTGACCCCGTCGAGGCGCCAGACCCCGTCCGTGTGCACCGCCTTGGTGGCGGGCGCGGCACCGTCCCGGCCGAACGGCTCGGCGAGCGCGTAGGTCAGGATCCGCGAGCCGTCCACGGCACCCGGCAGCCAGGCCGCCTTCTGTTCGTCCGTACCCAGCCGGTTCAACATCGAGGCGGCCACCGCGATCGAGGGCCCGAACGGCACCGGCGCGAGCGTGCGGCCGATCTGTTCCAGGATCAGGCACTGCTCGAAGACGCCGTAGCCGGAGCCGCCGAACTCCTCCGGCAGCCCGATCCCGAGCAGGTTGGCCTTGGCCAGCTCCGCCCACAGGTCGCGGTCGAAGCGCGGGGCGCCCTCCTGCTCGACCCTCTTGTCCAGCGCGGTGAGCGCCTCGTGGGTGACCCGCTCGCCGAGGATCCGCCCCGCCAGGCCCACCAGGTCCTGCTGTTCTTCCGTGTAACCGAAGTCCATTTCACCTGTCCTTGTCAGCGTGGTGACGGCGGGTCAGCGGGGCGGTCGGGGCAGGCCGAGGCCCAGCATCGCGATCATGTCGCGCTGTACCTCGTTGGTGCCGCCGCCGAAGGTGAGGATGAGCGCCGTGCGGTGCATCTTCTCCAGCCGGCCGCGCAGCACCGCGCCGGGCGAGTCCTGCTGGAGGTAGCCGTCCTCGCCCATGCACTCCATCAGCAACCGGTAGGCCTCGGTGGCGAATTCGGTGCCGAAGATCTTGGTCGCCGACGCGTCGGCGGGGCCGACCTTGGTGCCGTGGTCGACCGACCAGGCGATCTTCCAGTTGACCAGCTTGAGGAACTCGACCTTGGCGTGCACCCGGCCGAGGTTGGCCTGCACGTGCTCGCGGTCGATCACCCGGGAGCCGTCCGGCAGCACGGCCCGCTCGGCCCAGCGCCGGGTCTCGTGCAGCGCGAGCTGGATGGCCGCGGCCGAACACAGCGCCACCCGCTCGCGGTTGAGCTGGCCGGTGATCAGCTTCCAGCCGCCGTTGAGTTCGCCGACCATCGCCGACGCGGGCACCCGCACGTTCTCGTAGAAGGTCTGCGACGTGGTCTGGCCGCCCATGGTCTTGATCGGGGTCCAGGAGAAGCCCTCGGCGTTCGTGGGCACCAGGAACATGGTCAGACCCTTGTGCCGCGGCGCGTCGGGGTCGGTGCGCGCGGCCAGCCAGACGTAATCCGCGACGTGGATCAGCGAGGTCCACATCTTCTGGCCGTTGATGATCCAGTCGTCGCCGTCCCGAACCGCCTTGGTGGTCAGCGCGGCCAGGTCGGTGCCCGCGCCCGGCTCGGAGTAGCCGATCGAGAAGTGCATGTCGCCGGCGAGGATCCTGGGCAGGAAGAAGTCGCGCTGCTCCCGCGTGCCGTACTCCATCAGTGTCGGGCCGACGGTGTTGATGGTCAGGAACGGCACGGCCGCGCCGGCCAGGGTGGCCTCGTCGGTGAAGATCAGCTGTTCCAGCATCGTGCGGTCCTGGCCGCCGTACTCCTTGGGCCAACCGATGCCCAGCCAGCCGTCCTCGCCCATCTGCTTGACGACGCGGCAGTACGCGCCGTCCTTGCCCATCAGGCTGGTCTCGCCCGCGGCCTGCTCGGCCCGGATCTCCGGGGTCATGATCCGCGCGAAGTACTCGCGCAGTTCCCGCCGCAGGTCCTCCTGCTCGGGTGTGTAGGCGATGTGCACGTGGTCTCCCTGGTAGCCGTGGAAAGCACTGACAGCCGGTGGTCGATCGCCGGTTGCCGGGACGAAAAGCCGGTCGCCGGGGGCGCGGCGCGGGCGGGGCGCCGGCCGGATCAGCCTCTGGGCAGGCCCAGGATGCGTTCGGCGACGACGTTGAGCTGGATCTCCCGGGTCCCGCCGCCCAGCAGGACGGCCGGCAGCGAGAGGTAGGCGGTGAGCAGTTCGCCTCCGAGGTCGTCGTGGTGGGTGCCGGCCGCGCCGATCCGGTCCAGGCGGGCGGTGACCACGGCCCGCTGGTGCTCGGTGACCGCGAGCTTGAGCACGCTGGAGGCGGCGCCCGGGTTGAGCCCGGACAACTGCTGGAGCGTCGAGCGCAGGGTCAGCGCACGCAGCGCGAAGTGCTCCGCCGCGAAGGTGCCCAGCCGGCTCGCGAGCGCGTCGTCCGCCGCGGCGGCGGTCTCGCCGATGTCGTCGAGCAGCCTGCCGAACGCCTGCATGCCCGGGCCGCCGGCGATCATCACCCGCTCGTTGGCCAGTGTGGTGCGGGCGATCCGCCAGCCCGCGTGCACCTCGCCGACCACCTGGTCGTCGGCCACGAACACGTCGTCGAGGTAGACCTCGTTGAACTCGGACTGGCCGTTGGACTGCTTGAGCGGGCGCACGTCGATGCCGGGCGTGGCCATGTCCACGATGAAGTAGGTGATGCCCTTGTGCTTGGCCGCGTCCGGATCGGTGCGCGCCAGGCAGATGCCGAAGTGCGCCTCGTGCGCCTTGGAGTTCCACACCTTCTGACCGTTCAGCCGCCAGCCGCCCTCGACCTTCGTGGCACGGGTGCTCAGCGACGCCAGGTCGGAGCCGGCGCCCGGCTCGCTGAACAGCTGGCACCAGATGATCTCGCCGCGCAGCGTGGCCGGCACGTAGGCGTCTCGCTGCGCGTCGGTGCCGTGCTCCATGATCGTGGGCAGTGCGAACTCGCCGATGATCGTGCTCGGTGGGGTCAGCCCGATGCGGGCGAACTCCTGCTGGATGACCACCTGTCGGGCCGGGCTCGCGGCGATGCCGTACGGCTTCGGGTAGTGCGGCGAGACGTAGCCGAGTTCGGCCAGGCGCCGCCGACGGGCGGGCTCGGCGAGGGCGTTCGCCTCGGCCAGGTGCGCGGCCACCTCGGCCCGGAAGGCGGCGATGTCGCCCTCGTCGAGTTCGAGGTCGAAGCGTCGGGTGGGGCCGCCGCCGACGCTCGCCAGTGCGGCGCGGCCCAGGTGTGCGGTCCACTCCCCCGCCGGGCCCAGCCACTGGGCCAGGAAGACCGCGCGGCGCCAGTACAGGTGGATGTCGTGTTCCCAGGTGAAGCCGATGCCGCCGAGCATGGTGATGCAGTCGAGGGCGATCTCGCGGGCCGCCGGCAGGCAGACCACGGCGGCCTCGGCGGCGGCCAGGCGCAGTTGCTCGTCGGCGTCCGCGACGGTGTCGTCGGCGGCCCGGGCCCCGTCCCAGGCCGCGGCCGTGGCCAGTTGCAGCCGGGTGAACAAGGTGGCGGCCTTGTGCTTGATCGCCTGGAACGAGCCGACCGCGACGCCGAACTGCTCGCGGATCTTGACGTAGGCGAGCGCGGTCTCGAAGCACCAGCGGGCCACGCCGACCGCCTCGGCGGCGGCGAGCACGGCGGCCAGGTCGCGCACGTTGGCGGCGTCGATCCCGGTCAGCACCCGGGATGCGGTGATCTCCAGCCCGTGCGTGCGCACCCGGGCGACGCCGCGGGCGAGGTCGACCGGGTCCAGCGGGAGCACCTCGACGGTCTCCTCGCCGGCGGGCTCGACCACGAACCAAATCTGCTCGTCCCGCTCGGGGTCGCCGTCGATCCGCGCGCCGAGCAGCAGGTGGGTCGCGCCGACCGCGCCCAGGACCGGTTCGGCGGCGCCGTCGATCGCCCAGCCGGCCCGGGTCCGGTGCGCGGTCAGGCTCGGCGCGATGGCGACCGCGCCGGTGGCGCCCTCGGCGAACCGCGGCAGCAGCGCCTTGCCGACCTCGGGGCCGGCGCAGCGGGCCAGGATGGTGCTGGTCAGCACGGTGGGCAGGTACGGGCCGGGCAGCAGGCCGCGGCCGGCCTCCTCCAGGGCGACGGCGAGCTCGAGCACGCCCGCGCCCGCGCCGCCGTGCTCCTCGGGCAGGTGGACGGCGGTCAGGCCCTGGCCGACCAGCGTGCCCCAGCAGTCCGGGAGGGCACCGGCGGAGAGTTCGTCGGCGGCTCGACGGGTGGCCTCGATCGAGGCGTGGCGAGCGACGAAACCGGCGACCGATTCCGCGAACGCCCGATGCTCGGTGGCGAATCCGATCGGCACTGTGTACTCCCTCACCAATACTTGTCTCGATCAAGTAAGCGGACAGGCTACCTGACTGGATCCGGCGTCGCCAGATCCGCGTCCGCACGCGCGGTCGGCGGCCCGGATGGCGAACCGGCCGCCGAGCGCACACCCGAGCCGCCGGCGCGGGGGCGGGGGGCGGTGGTCAGCTCGGGCGCGTGGACGGCAGGCCGAGCTTGCGATGATCCCAGGACACGACCCGGTCCGGGACGACCTTGATCACCACGCGCTTGTTCAGCATCATCTCCACGGCCGGGCGCATCTCCTCGGTGTACGGCGCCGCGTAGCGACCGAACACGCTCACCCCCAGCTCCCAGATCCGCTCCGGCTCCTCGACCACCTCGGCCTTGCCGACGATGGACACGCCGCGCAGCTCCTCGTAGTACTCGCCCGCCTCGACCAGGCACGTGATGGTCGGGTTACGGCGCACGTTGAGCACCTTCTGCGCACGGGCCTTGCTCTCCAGGGCGACCTCGCCCTCCAGGAAGCCGTACCACATGCCGATCGAGTGGATGCTGCCGTCGGCGTTGAGCGTGGACATGGTCATCGAGTGCCGCTCGGCCAGGAACGCGGCCACCTCCTCGTCCGTCATCCGGACCCGATCGCGCTGCTTGACGCCGTGGCCCATGTGCTCGCCCATGCCGAACTCCTTCGTTCTCGCCCGCCGGGGATTTTTATTGCCTGGGTCAAACATTGCCACGGCGCGAGGACGATTGACAGACCGTCAGTTCCGCTGCCGACCAACTCCCGAACCATGATTGACAGTGCGTCAGGTCCTGCCTAGCGTCGGCGCCATGACCCGAACCGACGACTCCGAGGTGCCCGACTACCCGGCCCGACTCCGGCTCGACGGACGCGGCGTCGTCGTGCTCGGCGCAGGCCAGGGCATCGGCCGACAGACCGCGCACGCGCTCGCCCAGTCCGGCGCGCGGGTGTTCGCGGTGGACCGCGAACCGGACCTGGCGAAGGACATCGCCGCGGAGGTCGACGGCATCGCCTGGTCCGGCGACGCCACCTCGCGCACGGACGTGACCCGGCTGTGGGCCGACGTCCAGGCGCGGCTGGGCCGAGCACACGCGATCGTGGACATCATCGGCATGAGCAGGTACGCCGACCTGCTCTGCACCACCGACGAGGACTGGACCTGGCACCAGGACATCGTGCTGCGACACGCGTTGCTCGCCCTGCAACTGGGCGGCGCGCACCTGGCCGCACACGGCGGCGGCGCGATCACCTTCGTGGCCTCGGTCTCCGGCCTGACCGGCGCCCCGATGCACGCGGCCTACGGGGCGGCCAAGGCGGGCCTGATCTCACTGGTCCGCTCGGCCGCGGTGGAACTGGGCCCCGCCGGCGTCCGGGTCAACGCGGTCGCCCCCGGCGTGGTCTGGACCCCCCGCGTCTCCGCCTACCTCGGCGAACCGGGCCGCGCCGCCAACGCCGCCAACGCCCCCCTGCGCGACGTGGCCCTGCCCGCCGACATCGCCGGCCCCCTCCTCTTCCTCACCAGCGACCTCTCCCGCTACGTGAGCGGCCAGACCCTGACGGTGGACGGGGCGGTGAGCGCCAAGTTCCCATATCCGCTGCCGGACATGGACGCGGCGCCGCACTGAGGGTGGCGTAGGGGGATCCCTCATTCGGATGGACCCGGAAGGCGCGTCCTGAGGAACGAACGTGTCCGAGGCATTGATCGACATCGACGACGAGGCATTGGCCGTAGTCGCTCGAATGCTGGGCACCACGACGACGCGCGACACGATCAACACGGCCCTACGACGAATGGCCGCCGCCGAAATCGAGCGTCGCACGGTAGCCATCGAGCGGATAAGAGAACTGGTCGCAGAGGGTGCCTTGAACATGGAAGTGCTCGGGCTGCCCGAAGAGTACGGGCCCCCGCAGGAATCGCAGTGAGCCAGGATCCATACCTTGCGGACACCTCGGCGCTCGTGCGCTTCTACCGCGGGCAGACCAGCGAAGCATGGCATCAGCCATTCGCGGCCGGACGCGTCGGCCTGTGCGAACCGATCCGACTTGAGTTCCTCCGTGGCACGGGTGGACAGGCGGCGTGCGAGGCCCTCGACAAGCTCACGAAGGAGATGCTGCCCCACTTTCACTTACCTGATTCGGTATGGACCGACGCCGCAGCGTTACACCTGCGTCTCAGGGAGAAGTCGCAGCATGAATGCGCAAGCGTCGTGGACCTCGTGGTCTCGATCACGGCGGCTCGACACAACCTCGTACTGCTGCACGCGGACCGCGACTTCGAGGTCATCGCCCAGCTCACCGGCCAACCCGTCGTACGGATCGACCACCGCTGACGCTCACCTGAGAGGATGCCGAGGAGGCTGACGGCAGCAAGTGGAGCGAGGAGTACGCGGTGTCCGATGTACGGCGTGTAGGGGTGGTAGGGGCCGGGCTGATGGGGTCCGGGATCGTCGAGGTCTGTGCCAAGGCCGGGCTGGACGTGTTGGTGGCGGAGACGAGCAAGGCCGCGGCGGAGGCCGGGCAGGCTCGGGTGACCAAGTCGATCGATCGTGGGGTGAAGGCGGGCAAGCTCGCCGAGGCCGATCGGGACGCGGCGCTGGCCCGGATCACCTACACCACCGACCTGGGCGACTTCGCCGATCGGGACATGGTGATCGAGGCCGTGGCCGAGCTCGAAGAGCTCAAGACGCAGATCTTCGCCACGCTGGACAAGGTCGTGGTGCGCGAGGACGCGATCCTGGCTTCGAACACGTCCTCGATTCCGATCATGAAACTCGGCATGGCCACGGCCCGGCCGCAGCAGGTCGTCGGCATCCACTTCTTCAACCCGGTGCCGGTGCAGAAGCTGGTCGAGCTGGTGCCCTCGCTGCTCACCGACGAGACGACGGCCGCCCGCGCGGAGGCGTTCGCGGGCGAGGTGCTGGGCAAGACGGTGATCCGTTCGCAGGACCGCGCCGGCTTCGTGGTCAACTCGCTGCTCGTGCCCTATCTGCTCTCCGCGATCCGGATGTTCGAGTCCGGCTTCGCCTCGGCGGAGGACATCGACAACGGCATGGTGCTCGGCTGCGCGCACCCGATGGGGCCGCTGCGGCTGACCGACCTGATCGGTCTGGACACGATCAAGGCGGTCGCGGACAGCCTCTACGACGAGTTCAAGGAGCAGCTGTACAGCTCGCCGCCGCTGCTGCTGCGCATGGTCGACGCGGGGCTGCTCGGCAAGAAGACCGGGCGCGGGTTCTACCAGTACTGAGTCCGGCCGGTCCCGGGTCCGGACCCCGAACACAGCTCAGGGCGGCCCCGCACGGGACCGCCCTGAGCTGTGTACGAGGAGGCTACGAAGTCCGCGCCCCGACCTTGTCGATCCGTACCGACGTCGACTCCGAGTCGGACTCGGAGGCGATCGCCTCCGCGACCGCCGGCGCCCCCGGCTTCCCGGAGACCTCGGCACCCGCCGCGGGTGCCTGCGGTTCGGCCTTGGCCACCACCACCGCCTGCGCGGTCTGCAGCGGGACCTCCTTGATCAGCAGCACCGCGACCAGCGCGAGCAGGCCGAACGGGGCCGCGAACAGGAAGATGTCGCCGACCGCGTGGCCGTACGAGGCCTCCACGATGCCACGCGCCGGCTCCGGCAGGTGGTGCACGTTCGGGATCCCGGCCCCGCCACCCGCCCCGGACTTCAGCCCGGCGTCGGACAGGTAGCCGGTGACCTTGGTCGCCATCACCGCGCCCAGCGCCGAGACGCCGACCGCGCCGCCCAGGCTGCGGAAGAACGCGACGACCGAACTGGCCGCGCCCAGCTGGTGGATCGGCACCGCGTTCTGCACCGCGAGCACCAGGTTCTGCTGGAGCGCCCCGACGCCCATGCCGAGCAGGAACATGTACCCGCCGAGCACCCACAGGTTGGTGTCCGCGCGGGCGGTGCTCATCAGACCCAGGCCGATGGTCAGCGAGATGCCGCCCATCACCAGGTAGCGCTTCCAGAATCCGGTCGCGGTGATCAGCTTGCCGACCACGGTCGAGGCGAGCACCAGGCCGCCGATCATCGGCAGCGTCATCAGACCGGAGACGGTCGGCGACTTGCCGCGCGCGATCTGGAAGTACTGGCTGAGGAAGACCGACGAGCCCATCATCGCCAGACCCACCGCGAGGCTGCCGAGCACGGCGAGCACGATGGTGCGTTCCTTGAACAACCACAGCGGGATGATCGGTTCCTTCGCCCGGCCCTCGACCCGGATCGCCAGTGCGATCAGCAGCAGCGAACCGAGCACCATGGCGGCGGTCTGCCAGGAGATCCAGGCGTAGTTCTTGCCCGCGAGCGAGACCCACACCAGGAGCACCGAGACACCGGCGCTGATCAGCGTCGCGCCCAGGTAGTCGATGCTGACCTCACGCTTGACCACCGGGAGCTTGAGCGTCTTCTGCAGGATCACGATCGCGGCCACCGCGAACGGCACGCCGACGTAGAAGCACCAGCGCCAGCCCAGCCACGGAGTGTCCACGATGACACCGCCGATCAGCGGACCGCCGACGGTGGCGAGCGCGAACGTGGCGCCGAGGTAGCCGCTGTACCGACCGCGCTCGCGCGGCGAGATCATCGCAGCCATGATCACCTGCGCGAGGGCGGTGAGGCCGCCGACGCCGACGCCCTGGATCACCCGGCAGCCGATCAGCATGCTCGTGTTCTGCGAGAGGCCGGCCAGCGCGGAGCCCGCGACGTAGATCACCAGGGCGAGCTGGACCAGCAGCTTCTTGCTGGTCAGGTCCGCGAGCTTGCCCCAGATCGGGGTGGTCGCGGTCATCGCCAACAGCGTCGCGGTGACCACCCAGGTATAGGAGGTCTGGCTGCCGTGCAGGTCGGAGATGATCCGCGGCAGCGCGTTGGAGACGATCGTGGACGACAGGATCGCCACGAACATGCCCAGGAGCAGCCCGGACAGGGCCTCCATGATCTGCCGATGCGACATCGGCTGCGCCGCCACGTCCGCGGCCGGTGCGTCGGTCATACCTTCCCCTTTGCTCTGCTTGCCTCGGATGCTCTGCGCCCGGACGCGGCTTCCCCACCCCCGACACTCGTTGCTTGGTACAACCATAGCGTCCTTTGTTGCTGCAAGCAACTTTCAAGAGATGGTCAAGTCGGCGCGCCTCAGCGTGATCGAGTGATCACGCAAATAGCATCACCGCATGGCAAAGACCCCTCGATCCGGCGCAGCGGGCGGCAACATCGGCGGCGTGTCCTACCGCACGATCGGCATCGCGGCGATCGTCGTCCTGGCCGTCTGGTTCGTGCTGGCCAACACCGATTCGGCGACGATCCGGTTCTGGATCCCCACCGTCGAAGCGCCGATCTGGATCGTCCTGGCCGGCACCTTCGCGGCGGGTGCGCTGACCGGCTGGTGGGTGAAGGGAAACCGCGCGTGAGCGGCCCGATATCCTGGGCCGCATGCTTCGCTCCAGGCTGCGTCCGGCCGTATCCGTGGCGAGCCTGGTGACCGCCGGCGTGCTCGTCGCCGGTTGTTCGAGCACCGGTTCGCCGACCGCCGAGCCCACCTCGGTCACTCCCACCGGCTCGGGGACCACCCCGGTCGGCGCCACCGTGTGCGCCGGGATCCTGCCGACCTCGGCGGTGACCGCCGTGCTGCCGGCGGCGCCCGCGTTCACCAGCGAGGACCAGCCGCCGCTGGAGCACTATCCGGTGCTGCGCTGCCAGGTCTCCGCGGGTGATCAGTCCTTCATCGGCTCGGCGTACCTGTTCAACATGGCGGGCGCCGAGCGGGTGCAACTGCCCGGGTTGACCACGACCGGGTCCGCCCCGCTGGGCGACAAGGACCACGATCTGTACGGCATGGCCGGTGCGGACGACGCGTGGCTCGTGCAGAACTGCAAGGTGCAGAACGTCGAGCAGCCGGTGCCGATGCTGGTGCGCGCCCGCACGATCGGACCGGCCGGCGCGCCGGCTCCGCCGGACCGGCGGCAGCAGTTGGCCGATCTGGCCGTCGACCTCGCCAACGGCGTGGCCAAGGCGGCCGGGTGCGATGCCAAGCCGACGCCGCGGCCCGGCCCGATAAAGCCCGCGGAAGAGCCGAAGCCGATCACCGACGCGCCCGTGTGCGGCATGCTCGAACCCGCCGCGCTCGGCCCGCAGGCCGCCGGCGAACAGCGCGCCCGCTGGACCGCCTCGGCCACTCCCGAGGGGCCCGGCGCGATCCAGGGCTGCGATCTGTTCCTGGACGGCAAGCGGGTGTTGTCCTTCGCCATCGTGCACGGCTACCTGGCTCCCGGCGCGGAGATCCCGGGCGAACGCGCCGCCCTGTCCGAGCGGCTGCCCACCGGCGGCGTGCCCAACGACGCCCAACTCGCGGGCACCGTCGAGGGCAAGGTGCTGGGCATGTGCGACGGCCACACCGTCGCCTACCAGCTCAGCCGGCACAACGGCGAGGATCCCCCCGGTCGGACCCTGGGCCAACCCACCGAGACGTTCTTCAAGGACTTCGCGAACGGCGCCTCGCGCTGGGGCTACAAGTGCGAACCCATCGCCCCGAACGCCGACTGGCAGATCCGCCGCTGATCGACGACGGGGCCGCCGCACGGTATGCGTGCGGCGGCCCCGTCGTCGATGCGCCCGGTCGTGTCGGTGACCCGCGGCAGCCTGCCGATCCGGCCGGATCGCGGCGCCGGCCGTCCCTCACGTGGGTGACGCCCGGCCCGGCACGACCGAGTCGCGCCAGGCCCGGGTCACGCACGCAGGCGACCGCCCGTCAGCGCACCCCCGCCGACTCCCGGGTCGGCGCCGGCAGCGACTGCGGTTGGGCGGTCTTGCCCTGTCCGCCGCCCTGTTCCGGCTTCGGCTGCTCCCCGCCCGCGGGCGGGAGGTCGGCCAGGAACTTCTTCTCGACGTCCGGGTTCTCCTTCAGGTAGGCCTTGACGCCCTCGGCGGCGGCGTTCGGCTTGCCCTCGAAGTCGACGAAGACCTTCTTCTCCAGCGGCCCGAGCACCGAGTCGTCCAGCTTGAGGTTCTTCACCCAGGTGTTCACCTGCGGGAAGTCCTTCGCGAAGCCCTTGCGACCGATCGAACTGATCCAACCCGGCGCACCGTAGGACTGCTTCGGGTCGGCCAGCGGCTTGATGTCGTACTTCGTGTACGCCCAGTGCGGGCGCCACATCGTCACCACGATCGGCTTGCCCGCCGCCATCTGCCGGTCCAACTCGGCGATCATCGCGGGTGTACTGCTCTTGACCAGGTCGAAGTCGAGCCCGTACTCCGGGATCAGCTTCTTCTCGGTCAGGTCCATGATGTTCGCGCCCGGCTCGATGCCGACGATCCGGCCGCCGAACTCCTTCTCGTGTCCCTTGAGATCCTCGACCGAGTTGTAGGGGAGGTTCTTCGGGACGGCGAGCTGCACGTCGACGTTGTCGTACCACTGCCCGATCTCTTCGAGCTTGGGCCCGTACTCGTCCATGTACTTCTTGTGCAGCGTGGGCAACCACGCGTCCAGGAAGAGGTCGATGTCGCCGCGCGCGATGCCCTGGAACAGCGGGCCCACGTCCAGTTGCTTGAGCGTCACGTCGTAGCCGCGCTTCTCCAACAACTGCTTGTACATGTGGGTGACCACGACGTCCTCCTCCCACGGGATCCAGCCGATCGTGATCTTCTTTCGACCGTTGTCCGTGGCGCCGAGGCCGAAGCCGCCCAGCAGACCCGCGACGAGCGCGACCGCGACCACGCCGCCGACCGCGACGACCGGGCGCGGACGCCAGTCCAGCAGCCACTTGGGCGTGAAGCCGTCGGCCGAACGCTCGGTCGCCGAGCGCTTGGCCCGGGCCTCGACCCGCTGTCCGGCCGCACTGACCGTACGGTCCAGGTAGATCGCGAGCACGACCACCGCGACACCGGCCTCGACGCCCAGGCCCACGTTGTTGTTCGACAGCGCGCCGAACACCTCGCTGCCCAGGCCGCCCGCGCCGACGATGCCGGCGGTGACCACCATCGACAGCGACAACATGATGACCTGGTTGACGCCGGCCATGATGGTCGGCAGCGCGAGCGGGAACTGGATGTCCTTGAGGATCTTCCACTCGCTCGTGCCGAACGCCTCACCGGCCTCGACCATCTCCGCGTCGACGCTGCGGATGCCCAGTTCGGTCATCCGCACGCCCGGCGGCAGCGCGAAGACCACGGTGGCCACGGCGCCCGGTACCGCACCGATACCGAAGAACGTGATCGCCGGGATCAGGTACACGAAGGCGGGCATCGTCTGCATGAAGTCCAGCACCGGCTTGACCACGGTGCCCACCGCGCGGCTGCGCGCGGTCAGGATGCCCAGCGGGATCGCGATCAGCAGCGCGACCGCCGCCGAGACCAGCACCAGGGCCAGCGTGGACATCGCCGGCTGCCACATGTCCAGGCCGTCGATGAGCAGGAAGCCCACCGCCGCGAGCAACCCGAACAGCAGGCCCCGCACCGCCCAGCCGATGGCCGCGAACAGCACGACCACGGCCGGCAGCGGCGAGTCGGTCAGCCAGTCGGCGAGGTGGGTGATCGCGCCGCCCACCACGCTCTGGATGAAGTCGAACAACCACGAGAAGTGGTCGCGCATGAAGTCGACCAGGCTCTCCGCCCAGTCGCCCAGGTGAATCCTAGGCATGGTCAGGCACCTCGCCCTCGGGCACGACCCGCTCGCCGGCCGGAGCCGGCACCCGCGGGTCGATCGGGACGGACCGCTCCGCGGCGCCGGCGGGTATCAGCTTCTCCGAAGGCCCCGCGGGCACCAGCATCTTGACGCTGCCCGTGTCGGTCACGCCGAGCGTGCCGCCCTCGGTGTCGCCCGATCCGCCCTGCGCGGCGTTGCCGAGCGCGGCCAGCAGGCTCACCCGGGGGATCACCCCGACCAGTCGCATCGCCTCGTCCACCACCGCGAGCGGCAACCTGCTCTCCGCGCACGGCGTGAACAGCTCGGCGACCGGGGTCTGCGGGGTCACCGTGACCACGTCCAGGGTCGGATCGGGCCGGATGCTCCGGTCGCCGATCCGCGCGGCCTCGGTGACCGCGGCGTCGGTGACCGCGCCCAGCAGTCGGCGGCCGTTCTCGCGCGAGTCCACCACGAAGGCCGCCGTGGTCTGCGCCTCGCGCATCGTGCGCATCGCGA
Organism: Embleya sp. L77; assembly: GCF_055557415.1. Classification (NCBI taxonomy): domain Bacteria; kingdom Bacillati; phylum Actinomycetota; class Actinomycetes; order Kitasatosporales; family Streptomycetaceae; genus Embleya; species Embleya sp. L77. Next base: position 5,350,934 of record NZ_CM145709.1, on the reverse strand, counting down.
CCCGGGGCCCCTCGCCGCACGTCACCGTGGCGCGCGAGTCCTCCATGATCGAACCGGCGGTCAGCACCCGGGTACGGTCCACGTCCGCGACGAAGGACGCCACGTAGTCGTTGGCGGGGTCGGTCAGGATGTCCTCGGCGGTGCCGATCTGGACCACCCGGCCGTCACGCATCACCGCGATCCGGTCACCGAGGCGCATCGCCTCGTTGAGGTCGTGCGTGATGAACACGATGGTCTTGTGCAGCTTCTCCTGGAGTTCCAGGAGTTGATCCTGCATCTCGCGCCGGATCAGCGGGTCGAGCGCGCTGAACGACTCGTCCATCAGCAGGATGTCGGCGTCCGTGGCGAGCGCGCGGGCCAGGCCGACCCGCTGCTGCATGCCGCCGGACAGCTCGCCCGGCGCGGACTCCTCCCAGCCGGCCAGGCCGACCAGGGCCAGAGCCTCGCGGGCTCGTCGATCGCGCTCGGCCGCCGGCACCCCCTGCACGGACAGCCCGTAACCGGCGTTCTCCAGCACCGTGCGATGCGGGAACAGCGCGAAGTGCTGGAAGACCATGCTGATCCGCCGGGCGCGCACGTCGCGCAACTCCTTGGCGGGCAACGAGGTCAGATCCCGGTCGTCGATGTACACGGCGCCGGCGGTGGCGTCCAGGAGACCGTTGAGCATCCGCAACAGCGTCGACTTGCCCGAACCGGACAGGCCCATCACCACGAAGATCTCGCCCTCGGCGACGTCGAACGAGACGTCGATGACGGCCGGGGTGGCATTGCTCTTGCGTACGTCGTCACGGCTCTCGCCGGCGCGGAGTCGCCGGACCGCATCGTCGGCGCGCCGGCCGAAAATCTTGTACAGGCCTTCGGCCCTGAGTCTGGACACACATACCTCGTCATTAGGGCCGCGGGGGAACGGAACCGTTGACTTCGGTTCCGGGCCGGAGCACCGCCGTGATGAGGGCACCGGCGCCGCGGGCTGTGGACGCGGGAGTACGGCCGCCGCAGAAACGTCACGGCAGCGGCGCACGTCCGGGGTCGAACGCCTTTTTCCGGGGCGGGCCCGGAGAAAGTTGTATCCCGCATTTGTTACCGGGCGTGACTTGCCCGAGCCATTCCGATGAGAAACATATGGAGATTCTCATCTCATGAACGCGTTCGCATATGTCCGAATCAATCCATGGATCACCCGATTTCAAGCGGCCTTTCGGCCGTGATCCCGTGGTGATCATGACGTGATCACATCGACATATTCATACCTCTCGGTCATCGAACGCGTACCCGACGCCGAAACGTCGACGTCCACCGTCGCACACGAACCGGCCATCGCCCGAATGGCCGTGGCGCGGCCGGGGCGCACATGCCCCATAGGGGTGACGTTCCCGCATTCTCCAGGTGACACAACGTCACCACGCGGTAACGTCCCGGCGCGAGAACGCAGACGGCGAACCCCACTGTTGCACGCCCCCCTACCGATGGAGCCTTCCGTGTCACGCTTGCTCGACGTCAGCCCCGAGGTCCGCGCCGAGATCGGCGACGACGAGGCCGCCCGCCTGGTGGCCGGGGAGACCGGCCCCCAGACCTACGCGTGCGCCTCGTGCCGCGGCGAGGGCGACACCACCTCCGTGGAGACCAGCGCGCTGTTGTACCTGGCCGAGGAGACCGCGGTGCTCGCGTTCGCGCACACGCGCTGCATCCCCTCGCAGGTGATCCCGGTGTCCGAGGCGGCGGTCGAGCCGCTGCTCGCGGCACAGGCCAATCCCGGGCTCGCGGTGCAGACGGTGGTGCCGGGCGGGCCGGTGCCGATCTCGATCACCGGCAGCATGGTGGTGTGCGCGGGCGTGACCTACGCGGCGCTGGTGGTCGAGCCCGGGGCGGCCGTGGCCCGCCCGGGCACCCCCGGTGCGCAGGACGAGTTCCTCTCCCTGCTCGGCGAGCGCGGGTTCGCGCCGATCGCCACGCCGGACGAGACCCTGCCGCCGCTGCTCGGCGGCTGGTCGGTGCAGATGACCGACGGCTACCTGACCGCGGTGCTCTTCCCGGGCGCGGGTGGCCGGACCGAGGCGTGGTGGCAGGCGCAGACCCCGGCCGAGGTGCCCGAGGCATGGCTGAACGCGGCCAAGACGCACGGCGTGGTGCTCCTGTTCGCCGCCCCGGTGGGCACGATCGGCATCCACACCGGCAACGACGAGTTGGCCGCCGCGCTGAGCGAGGCGGGTCGGCGCAACCTGCTGGCCGCCGGATCCGTGCCGGTCAGCGGCATCTGAACGAGTTCGGCGCGTCGATCCGGCGGGGCGGCCGGGCGGGCGTCGCGGACACGGGCGGGAGGCGGCCGATTCCGAGCCGCCTCTCGCACTCCGATAGCGTGCCTGGCCTATGGAGCACTACGACGCGGCCTACGGCGACGAACTGGTTTCCCACGACCGGCGGCACATCTGGCACCCGTACGCGAGCACCGAGGGCGACGCGCCGCTGTTCCCCGTGGTCGGCGCCGACGGGGTTCGGCTGCGGCTCGCCGACGGTCGCGAGCTCGTCGACGGGATGTCCTCGTGGTGGGCGGCGATCCACGGCTACAACCACCCCGTGCTGAACGCCGCCGCGCACGCGCAGGTGGACACGATGGCGCACGTGATGTTCGGCGGACTGACCCACCCGCCGGCCGTGCGGCTCGCCCGGCGGCTGGTGGAGATCACCCCCGAGCCGCTGAACAAGGTCTTCTTCGCCGACTCCGGCTCGGTCGCCGTCGAGGTGGCGCTCAAGATGGCGCTGCAATACCAGCGAGGGCGCGGGCGGCCCGAACGCACCCGGCTGCTCACCGTGCGCGGCGGGTATCACGGCGACACCTTCGGCGCGATGTCGGTGTGCGATCCGGTCGGCGGCATGCACCACCTGTTCTCCGGGGTGCTGCCGGCCCACCTGTTCGCGCCGATTCCACCGGCCGGGTTCGACACCGCACTGCGCACCGAGGACACCGCGGCGATCGAGGATCTGCTGGATCGGTACGGCTCGACGATCGCGGCCGTGGTCCTGGAGCCGATCGTGCAGGGCGCGGGCGGAATGCGCTTCCACTCCCCCGCGTATCTGCGCCGGATCCGCGAACTGTGCACGCGCTTCGGGGTGTTGCTGATCGCCGACGAGATCGCCACCGGCTTCGGCCGGACCGGCGCGTTGTTCGCGTGCGAACACGCGGGAATCGCACCGGACATCATGTGCCTGGGCAAGGCACTCACCGGCGGCTACCTGACCATGGCCGCAACGCTGTGCACCGACGAGGTGGCCGAGACCATCTCCCGCGGCGAGGGCGGCGCATTCATGCACGGCCCCACGTTCATGGCCAATCCGCTCGCGGCGGCGATCGCCGGAGCAAGCGTGGACCTGCTCCTGTCCACCCCCTGGCGGGAACGCATCGCCGCCGTCTCCGAGGGCCTCCACACCGGCCTGGCCCCGGCCCGCGACCTCCCCGGCGTGGCCGACGTCCGCGTCCTCGGCGCCATCGGCGTAATCGAACTCGCCGCCCCCGTGAACATGGCCGTCGTGCAACCCGCCTTCGTCGAACAGGGCGTCTGGATCCGCCCGTTCGGCAAACTCGTCTACACGATGCCGCCATACGTGATCACCCCGGAAGACCTGAGCAAGATCACCCGAGCCATGGTCGAAGTAGTCCGCACCCACACCTGATCCCCACCGCACCCCCACACCGACCCACCAAGCCACGCCCACCCCCCGGCGGTCAACGCCCCGGACCCAGCCCGCCCCCGTAATCGACGCGCGCAGCCCGAAGAGCCGCGCACCCGCAAGCATCGACGGCGCAACCCAACGCCGAACGCACCCAACGGGTCAGGCCACGGCTCGGCGCGTCAGCGCCCCCGACCCAGCCCACCCCAGTGATCGACGCGCGCAGCCCGAAGAGCCGCGCACCCGCAAGCATCGACGGCGCAACCCAACGCCGAACACACCCAACGGGTCAGGCCACGGCTCGGCGCGTCAGCGCCCCCGACCCAGCCCACCCCAGTGATCGACGCGCGCAGCCCGAAGAGCCGCGCACCCGCAAGCATCGACGGCGCAACCCAACGCCGAACACACCCAACGGGTCAGGCCACGGCTCGGCGCGTCAGCGCCCCCGACCCAGCCCACCCCAGTGATCGACGCGCGCAGCCCGAAGAGCCGCGCACCCGCAAGCATCGACGGCGCAACCCAACGCCGAACACACCCAACGGGTCAGGCCACGGCTCGGCGCGTCAGCGCCCCCGACCCGGGCCACCCCAGTGATCGACGCGCGAAGCGCGGAGAGCGGCGGAGCCGCAAATTGTGGACGGTGTGGCCCGGAGCGAAGCGGAGGGACACACCGTCCCGAGCGAGGGGCCACTTTTTTCTCGGAGGAGCGAAGCGGGGGAGAGAAAAAAGTGGTGCCTCGCGAGCCGGCGCCGAAGGCGCCCAACAAGCAGCAACGTTGCGCCCGCGACTCCGGCACCCCCGCCTCGCCACACCCGCGACCCCGGCCGCCCCGGCCTTCCACACCCCGCGACCCCGGTGGGCCGGGCCTGCCACGCCCGCGACCCCGGCCGCCCCGGCCTTCCACACCCGCGACCCCGGCCGCCCGGGCCTGCCACGCCCGCGACTCCGCTCGGCCGGCCCCGCAGCCCCCACCTCACCGCACCCCCGCATCCCCGCACCCCCGCCCCCCACCTCACCCCACCCTCCCTCGACATCCCCGCAACACACCCCCGCAACCGGCGGGCGTTCCGGTCGTTGGGCCTGGTGTGTTCAGTTTCGACGACTCCATCAGCAGCCGGGCCCTCGGCCATCCCGTAGTCGCCGTCGGGGCTCCCGCGGCGCCCACCCATGACGTTCTGACACCGATCTACAACGCGCTGGAGACCGAGTGGCGGCGGATGTTCCGCGCCGTCCCGCACGAGCGCTCGAACGAGGACTTCGCGGCGAGCCGGCCGTCCTACGGCCCGCCCGCGGCGATCAGCCACTCGTACGCGCAGGATCCACCGTTCCCGAACTTCTCGCTGCCCACCCAGGGCGGCTACACCACGTACGGCCGGCATCGCGGCGCCTCCCTGGTGCCCGCCCAGCCCGCACGCGTCCCCGGCCCGCACGTCCCCGGCGGGCACGGCCACCTGCCGCTCTAGTGCGCCCGCGCCTGGGAAACAACGGGAAACACCGAGGAGGGCCCGAACGCCGCCGGCGTTCGGGCCCTCCTCGTGGGTACGGTCAGCGACCGGCCTCAGCAACCAGCCTCAGCAACCGACCTCAGCAACCAGCCTCAGCAACCAGCCTTAGCAACCGACCTCAGCAACCGGCCTCAGCAACCAGCCGCAGCAACCGGCCTCAGCGACCGGTCTTGTTGCGACCGCGCTTCTCCCTGACCTTCATCCGGATCTCGATCGGCGTGCCCGGGAAGCCGAACTCCTCGCGCAGCCGGCGCTCGATGAAGCGGCGGTAGCCGGCCTCCAGGAAGCCGCTGGTGAACAGCACGAAGCGCGGCGGCTTGGTGCCCGCCTGGGTGCCGAACAGGATGCGCGGCTGCTTGCCACCGCGGATCGGGTGCGGGTGGGAGGCCACCAGCGTGCCCAGGAACGCGTTCAGCTGGCCGGTGGGGATGCGCTTCTCCCAGCTGGCCAGCGCGGTCTCGATGGCCGGGACCAGCTTCTCCATGTGTCGGCCGGTCAGCGCCGAGACGTTCACCCGAGGCGCCCAGGTGACCTGGACCAGGTCCTGCTCGATCTCGCGTTCGAGGTAGTAGCGGCGCTCCTCGTCCATCAGGTCCCACTTGTTGTACGCGATCACGATCGCGCGACCCGCCTCGACCGCGAGCGAGATGATCCGGGTGTCCTGCTCGGTCAGCCGCTCGCTGGCGTCGATCAGGATCACCCCGACCTCGGCCTTCTCCAGCGCGGCCGTGGTGCGCAGCGACGCGTAGAAGTCGGCGCCCTGGGTCAGGTGCACCCGCCGGCGGATGCCCGCGGTGTCGATGAACTTCCAGGTCTTGCCGCCGAGCTGGATCAGCTCGTCGACCGGGTCGCGCGTGGTGCCCGCGACCTTGTCCACGACCACCCGGTTCTCGCCGGCGACCTTGTTCAGCATGCTCGACTTGCCCACGTTCGGGCGGCCGAGCAGCGCGACCCGGCGCGGGCCGCCCTCCAGCACGCCGAAGCGCTGCGCGGGGGCCTCCGGCAGGATCGCCAGCGCCGCGTCGAGCAGGTCGCCGCTGCCTCGGCCGTGCACGGCGGAGACCGGCCAGGGCTGGCCCAGGCCGAGCGACCACAGCGCGGCGGCGTCCGCCTCCTGCGCCATGTTGTCGACCTTGTTGGCGGCCAGCACGACCGGCTTGCCGGACTTGCGCAGCACCCGGACGACGGCCTCGTCGCTGTCGGTGGGGCCGACGATCGCGTCGACCACGAACATCACCGCGTCCGCCGAGTCGATCGCGTACTCGGCCTGGACCGCGACCGACAGGTCGATCCCGACCACGTCGCGCTCCCAGCCGCCGGTGTCTACCACGGTGAACCGTCGGCCGTTCCAGGTGGCCTCGTAGTACACGCGGTCGCGGGTCACCCCGGGGGTGTCCTCCACGACCGCCTCGCGGCGCCCGATGATCCGGTTGACCAGCGTGGACTTGCCCACGTTGGGGCGGCCCACGACGGCGAGCACCGGCAGCGGTCCGCCGGACTCGTCACCGTGCTCGCCCCGGTCGGGGGTGTCCCCTTCCGGGTCGACCCATTCCTCGGGGTCGTAGCCCGCCTCCCACGCCTCCGGGTCGAAGGCGCCCTCGGTCGTGGCGTCGGCGTGCTGCTCCATGGGGGTGTTCCTCGTTCGGGTAGCGGTACGGGTGAAGATCGTGGTCAGCCGGCGCGGCCGGTCATCCGCTCGGCCTCGCGCAGGTGCGCGGTGAGCCGTTCGACGATGCGGTCGGACGCGGCCTGGACGGCCTTGCGGGTGGCCCGGCGGTCGGCGTTCTCGACCGCCTGGAAGGGCTTGCCGTAGACCACGTCGATCCGGGAGCGCAGACCCGGCAGTGCACCGATCGAGGATCCCCGCGCGCCGGTGCCGAGGCACGCCACCGGGACGATGGGTGCCCCGGAGCGCAATGCCAGATATGCAAGTCCATTGTGCACTGCCGAGAAGTCGGCCTGTCCCCGTGTGCCCTCCGGGAACACGCCGAGTGCGCCGCCGCCCGCCAGTACGTCGAGCGAATCGGTGATCATCTTGCGGTCGGCGACTCCGCGCTGGACCGGGATGTGGCCGATCCCGCGCAGTACCGGGCCCAGCGCGCCGGTGAACATCTCGCGCTTGACCAGCACCTGCGTGGGCCGCGGCGCGAACGCGAAGAGCATCGGCCCGTCGACGAAGTTGGCGTGGTTGCCCGCCAGGATCACCGGGCCGGCCATAGGCACGTGCCATGCGCCCAGCGCGCGCACCCGCCAGAAGCTGCGCAGCAGCGGTTCGCCGATGAAGTGCGCGGCCCCGGCGAGCGGGGGCTTCGAGGTGCTCCCGAAGGCCGCGGTCACCGCACGTGTTCCGCGACCAGGGCGAGCAGGTGGTCGACCACCTGGTCGCGGTTCAGCTCGGTGGTGTCCACCAGGATCGCGCCCTCGGCCATCCCGGCGGGCGCGACCGCGCGACCGGAGTCCAGCGCGTCCCGGCGGGCCAGGTCGGCCCGGGTCGCCTCGACGCTGGTGGCCTGCGTACCGGTCAGCTCGGCGTTGCGGCGTGCGGCGCGGGCCGCCTCGGATGCGGTCAGGTAGACCTTGACCGCCGCGTCGGGCGCCACCACGCTCGCGATGTCGCGGCCCTCGACCACGATGCCGCCCGCGCCGATCACGGCCCGCTGGAGGTCGACCAGGCGGGTGCGCACCTGCGGCACGGCGCTGACCGCGCTGACCGCCTTGGTCACCTCGTCGGTACGGATCGGGCCGGCCGCGTCCCGACCGTCCACCGTGATGGTGGGGCCGTCCGGCGCGGTCCCGGAGACGATCTGCGGCTTGTCCGCGACGGCGGCCACGGCGGCGGGGTCGTGGATGTCGATGTCGTTGCCGAGCATCCACCACGTCATCGCCCGGTACATCGCGCCCGTGTCCAGGTAGCGCAGGCCCAGCCGGGCGGCGACCGCGCGGGAGACGCTGGACTTGCCGGACCCTGACGGACCGTCGATGGCGACCACGACGGTCGCGAGCGGCGTACGGGCTTCCACGGTCGCCGACCTTTCGCTTGTTGCCGGCACGGGGGCCGTCACGGGTATTGCCGAACCGGGCGGCGCAGTCGAGGCCGCGGGGCGATAGGACACCGCCCGAGGGTACCGTCACGGATAGCCTTGATCGGTTCCCCCATTATTCCGTCACCCGCCCCTTGGAGTTCCCGTCGTGCGTACCGCCGCCGTGGTCGGCACCGGACTGATCGGCACATCCGTCGCACTCGCGCTGACCGCCCGCGGGGTCACCGTGTATCTGCGCGACCGGGACAGCACCGCGGTACAGACGGCGGCGGCGATGGGCGCGGGTCTGGAGGCGACGCCGCCGGAGCCGGTGGACCTGGCGGTGCTCGCGGTGCCGCCGGGGCGGATCGCCGAGACGCTGCGGCTGGTGCAGGCGGAGCGGCTCGCGCTCGGATACACCGACGTGGCCAGCGTCAAGGAGCAGCCGCTCCGGGAGATGGCGGAGCTGGGCTGCGACGCGACGTGCTACATCGGCGGCCATCCGCTGGCCGGGCGCGAGCGCTCCGGGCCACTGGCGGCGCGGGCCGACCTGTTCGACGGCCGGCCGTGGGTGCTCACCCCCTCGTCCGAGACCGACACCGAGACGCTGAACCGGGCGCTGGAGTTGGTGTCGTTGTGTCGCGCCGTGCCGGTGGTGATGGCGCCGCGCGATCACGACCACGCGGTCGCGCTCGTCTCGCACGCGCCGCACCTGGTGTCCGCGCTGATGGCCGCGCGCCTGGAGCACGCGCAGGACACCGACACCCGGCTCGCGGGCCAGGGGGTGCGGGACGTGACCCGGATCGCGGGCTCGGATCCGCGGTTGTGGATCGACATCCTGGGCGCCAACGCGAACGCGGTCGCGGACGTGCTGGCCGGGCTGGCGACCGACCTGGACACCGTGGTGGGCGCGTTGCGCTCACTCGGCGCGGAGGACGAGGCCAAGCGCGAGCTGGGTGCGCGCGGCGTGGAGGCGCTGCTGCGGCGCGGCAACGCGGGGCACGGCCGGATCCCGGGCAAGCACGGGCAGCCGGCCGCCCGGTACGAGGCCGTCCCGGTGGTCGTCCCCGACCGGCCGGGCGAGTTGGCCCGGCTGTTCGCCGACGTGGACCGGGCCGAGGTCAACATCGAGGACATCCGGATCGACCACGCCCAGGGTCGCCCGGCCGGTCTGGTCGAGCTTCAGGTGGACCCGCGGCGGGCCGAGGCGCTGACGACGGCGCTACGGGCCGGCGGCTGGACCGTACAGCGCTGAACCCGGGTCCGCCCGCCGGTGCCGCCCATCGGCCCGGCGGGCGTCCCGACGCGTACGCGGCGGGCCCGCCCGGGCGGCCCGCGCGGCGCCGCCGACCGGCCTCGGCCGGCCCGTGCGGCCGGCGCCGCCCGCCGAGTTCAGCGCGGCGGGTTCAGCGCGGCGGGTTCTGCTCCGCCCAGCGGCGTCCGAGTTCGGTGCGGAAGTCCTCGCCCCATTGGGAGTTCAGCAGGATGTCCTCGATCAGCGGGTTCGGCGAGCGGTCCCGGCGGTCGGAGAGCACGCAGATCGCGATCTGGCGCAGCACACCCTTGGTGTCGGTCTTGGGTGCCAGCACCACCACGAGCAGCTGTTCGAGGAGCTTGCGGATGCGTTTGTCGCCCGCGCCGGCCGCTTCGAGGCGGTCGCCGAACTGCTCGGCGTCCAGCAGGGTTTCGCGCATCGCCAGCAGGTCGCCCGGGTTCCACGCCTCCGGCGCGAGCTGCCGGCGGCGCTGTTCCAGGCGCGTGGTCAGCCGGTCCGCGATCACCGGCAACACCCGCAGGTCGGCGAGCCGCAGCGCGACCGCGAGCGTGACGATGTTGTCGATGCCCGCGACCTCGGTCTTGGCCGCGCCGCCGCCGAGTGCGCGTTCGCGCAGCGTGGGCTTGTCCGGGAGCCGCTTGACCGCGCGCCGTATCTTGTCCACCTCGGTGTCCGGGATGTCGTACTCGGCCCACGCACTCCACGGCGCGTTCCCGGCACTGGCGGGCAGCGCGCCCGGCGTCGGCGGGCTCCCCGTCGCGCCGCCGACGCCGCGCTCCGGGTCCGCGTCCGGGTCGGTGTCCGGGTCGTCATCGGTGAGCGGCAGCGCGGGTATCGGCAGTTCGCCGCGCTCCTCCTCGAAGCCCGGCCACGGCCCGGTGAAGGCGTCCTCGATCTCCTCGAACACCGCGCCGTCGTCGGCGTACCAGATCACGTCCGGGGTCTCGGTCGGCTCGGGCGGCTCGACCGCGCGCACCGGCTCGGTCGCCCGCGCCGGCTCCGGCGGCGTCTTCGCGGCCACCGTCGGGCGGGGCACCCGCTCCTTCGCGGAGACCGTCGTCCGGGCCGGTTCCGCCGTGTACGGAAAGGCCGGCTCCTCCTCGGCGGCGCCGGCCACCGTGACCACCCGCGGCTCGCGCCCGACCCGCTCGGCCCGCTCCGTGCGCTCGATCCGCTCCGCCCGCTCGACGCGATCGGTCCGCTCGACGCGATCGGTCCGCTCGGTCCGCTCGGTCCGCTCTGTTCGCGCCGTCGACTCGACCCGGGCCGTGCGGGTCGGCGTCGGTGCGGTTTCCGCCGGCTCGGCGGCCGGCACCCGGGGCGCGGCGGTCCACCGGCCCAACCGGGTGCAGATCTCCCGCGACCGCTCCTCGGCCCGCTCGTGCGGGAGCCGGCGCAGGTCGAGCATGCCCTCCAGGAGTTGGTGCACGCCCGACCAGTCGGTGTCGATGTACCGGCTCACCAGCAGCGCCGCCGCGTGCGCGTGCACATCCGAACCCGCCTTGGGCTCGTCCCTGGCCAGCAGCCGATAGCGGCCCGCCCACGGCTGCGCGTCCCGCGGCCGGCGCGGCAGCACCACGAACCTCGGCTTGGCCGAGTGGTCCAACGTCTCGAACGTGGAGAACGTGAAGGCCCCCGGAACCAGCCGCGGCAGCAGATCGGAGAGCCCCCACAACACCGGCACCGGGTCGATCCCGACGTCCGCCTGCTGAAACGAGAAGAACCGGCTCGGATGCCGCAGCACCGCGGCCACCGCGACCTCCAGCAGGTGGGCCTGGTCACGGGCCCGCCCACGCAGCCGTTCGGCGTGCCCGTCGAGCGCCGCCTCCACGACGTCCCGGGCGAGCGGGGCCAGTCCGTAGCCGCGCGGGATGTCCTCCAGGGCCGGCTCGCCCGCCCACACCGCTTCCTGGGTGAGCACCAGCGCACGATGCGGGCCCAGGTCACGGCCCGGGTCGAGGAGCACGCGCGCGTTGTTGCCCTCGACCACGTACTCGCGTCGGATCACCGCGGCGCCCCGACCGGTGTGCACCAGCGCGACGCTGGTCACCGGCGCCCCCCGGTCGTCCACGTCGACCGCCACATGCTCACGCAAGTCGTCGTGCCAACCCAGGAGTTCGTCCCGGGACACCGACGACGCGATCGGCCCCAGCCCACGCCCACCGAGCAGGCTCTCGTCCTGACGTCGGTAGACGATCTGCCGAAACCCGCCCGCGTCGGCAGCGACCGGCGGATGGTTCCCTCGCGGCTGCGCCGCCCGTGGCGTCATGGCTGGCTACGCTTCCATCCTGTCATGGCGTGATGCCGAGTTCCTCGAACAGGAGCCGGCCGCATTCGCGCTGGAGCAGCCCGTAGCAGTCGGTGGTGGACATCGCACGCACCAGGATGCGTTGGTACGGCGTCCAGTCTCCGTCGAACGTGCGAAGTCGCATGACCGTGCCCGCCAGGCCGGCGACGAAGTGCGGAAAGCGGTCGCTGTCCTGGGCGACCATCCGCGCCATCTTCTCCAGCAGGACGTGCAGCAGTTCCTCCTCCACGTCGCACCCGGCGAGGACGGGTATGCCCTCGTGCAGTCGGCCGAGGATCTCGCCGTAGGCGCGCAGGGAGCGCCATTCGCGGCGGGGATTCGCGTACTCGCGATCGACCTCCACGGCCAGGCGCCAGATCACCGCTTCCAGCAGTGGCGGCTCGACGAGCAGCAGGGCCGCCGCGAGCGAGCCGGTGTCGGCGCGATCGATCGCCCTGCCGACCCTGGGCGTCTCCTGGCCGCCGTTCTCGGCCATCAGTTCGGCGGCCTGCCTGAGCGCCGTCAATCCGTCCCGGGTCGCCATCAGTTCGTCCCACACGTCCCAGTCCCACGTGCCCCGCGCGGACCGGGCCGAAGGGTCCTGCGGCAGTCCGGGGCGGCCCATCGGCCCGCCGACGCCGGGGCGGGTCGGCTCGGTGGACGCCGGGCGGGTCGGCCCGGACACGGTGGGACCACTGCCGACCCGGCCGGTCCACGCCGCCAACCTGTCCTCCAGGTCCCCGGCTTCGGGAGCGTCCCGCCCGGCCCACGCGTAGCCGCCCGCCCGGTCCGGCGCGTCCGGATCGAAGTACCGGCCCGATCCGCCCTGTTCACCCTGTTCGAATTGCTCGTCGTGCTCGTCGTGCTCGTCGTGCTCCTGGGTGAACGTGTCCGTGTACTCGACCGTCCCCAGGTCCTGCGAATACCCCAGCTTCGACCACCCCACGACCGGGCTGTCCACCCCGCTCGCCGGGTCGTCCCGGGACGTCGGGCCGGCCGCCGGCGTCGGGGGCGTGGCCCCGCGGGCGAGGCCGACCACGTGGTCGGCGCGGTCCAGGTTCGACGCGTGGGTGCCGACCGCGTCGTCGACTTCCCGCAGCGTGCCCAGCATCTCGTCCCACGACCACGCGCAGTAGCGGCTCACCAGGATCCGCGCGGCCCGGCGGAACACGTCCTGTCCAGGCTCGGCGCGCGGGTCGATCCGGACCCGGTTGGCCGGCTCCGGGGTGTTGGGCCAGCGCGGCACCAGCACGAAGCTCGGCTTCATCGCCGCGTCGCTGGTCTCGTACGTGGAGAAGGTCCTGCCGCCCGGCGCCACCCACCGGGCCAGGTCGAACACTCCCCACAGCAGCGACACGACGCCTTCGCCGACATGCTCGGTGAGCAGCGTGAACTTGTGCCCTTCGTTGCGCATCACCGCCGCGAGCACGACCTCGACCAGTTCCGCGTTCTCCCGCGCCTGCGCGCGGATGGTCTCGTGCACGTCGGCGCGGTACGCCTCCGGGCGGATCGACACCGCGCCCAGCGCCGCGTCGTCGCGCACGTCCGAGCTCGGGATCCCCGATCCGGTCAGCCCGCCGCCATAGCGGTCGTGCAGCCACACCGCCGCCAGCATGGTGTGCGGCCGGATCATCCGCTCCGGGTCGAGCAGCACGTGTGCGTTGTTGCCGGGCCGGTTGCTGGCGTGTATCGCGGCCTCGCGCAGGATCAACGCATGCCGCTCCCCCGGCAGGTGCACCTGGCACATGCTCCATTCGGGGGTCTCCGGCAGCGAACGGTCCATCGAGACATGGCTGTTCAGGCCGCGGTCCCACTCCTGGACCAGCTCGCGGTCGAGCGAGCCGGCGACCGGGCCCATGCCCTGGCGGCCGAACAGGTCCCCGTAGCTCCAGCGGTACACGACCTGGTCCAGCGGATCCCGCTCGTCCGCTCCGGTCTCCCACGCCATCTCACACCCCCACGCGCTCGACCCCGGCCTGATCGAGCATGTCGCACATCGCCAGGATCGACACGACGGGTTCGAGAACACGACGCGGCCGGATGCCACCGGGGAAGCGGCCGTCCCGATCGCGCGCACCGGTGGCCGACACGAAATGCATCGTGCAGCGCCGGAATTCCTCGAACGGGCTGAGCCAGGCCACCGCGTCGTGGGCGTACAGGAACGAGTACACGTCGCGGCTCTCGGCGGCCACCCGTGCCGGATCCACCCGACCGGGCCTGGGCGGGTGCGAGCCCAACCAGGCGTCCACGGGCGGCTCGAACCGGATCAGGTCGGACTTGGTCACCGCGACCGCGACCGGCTGGCCGAGCAACTCCGCGGTACGCGGCAGCCGGTCCATCACCGCGGCGAAGGTCCGGTCGCCCCGGCGGACGCCGGGCGCGTCCTCGCCGTCGCCGGTCAGCCGGCGCAACTCGGGCAGGTCGACCGCGACCACCGGGTCCACCACGAACACGAACGCGTCGGCCGCAGCCAGGAATTGCATCTCCCGACCACCCCTGGCCAGGTCCTCGCCGCTGACGTCGAAGAAGGCGATCGGCCGGGTCCGGCCGGCCGAGCGCAGCAGCAGCGCGTCGGCGAACTGGACCAGGTTGCCCTGGTGGTTGACCGTGGTCGCGAGCATCGTCCCGCGCTGGAGCGGGTCGACCCGGGTGCGCAGGTAGTCCTGATGCTGGTCGGGATCCACCGGCGCGTGCGTCACGCCGTACGGACGCAATCCGCCGGCGTCGATCTCGGCGATCATCGCGGCGAGCAGGTGCGTCTTGCCGGAGAGACCGTCACCGATCAGCCCGATCACCAGCGGCGGTTCGTGGATCAGGTAATTGGTCGGCAGGTAGTGCTCGCGCTCCTCGTCCCCGGCCGGGTTGGGGCAGCGCATGAAGGTCGCGCGCAGCCGGTCGTGCCGCTTGACCGGGTCGGTGACCGTACTCAGGTCCACCCGTTCGTAGCGCAGCCGGTCGTCGCGCTCGTAGAGGTCGTTCTCGTTCCACCGGATCAGGTCCAGGCAATAGGGACAGCGCACCTCGGGTCGATTCGGGTCGATGGGGCCGGTCGCCGGGCCGGCGGCCGGTGGTGCGGTGGAGGACGGTGTCCGCGGCGGCACGCGCGGCATCTCGCGGGTGCCCGGCTCCGGCGGCTCCGCTCGGGCCGCACGCGGCTCGGGCCGTTCACGCGGCTCCCGCGGCTGTTCACGCGGTTCGCGCGGCTGTTCACGTGGCTCGCGCGGTTCGCTCGGCTTGGTCCGGGCCTCCCGACGGGCGCCGAGCGCGTCCAGCCGGCCCCGGATCTCCTCGACCCGGGTCCCCTCGGGCAGCGTGTGCACCTCGGTGGGCACGTTGAGCAGCCGGTGGAAGCCCGCCCACCCTTCGGCCACGTAGTACTTCACCATCCGCCGGGCGAGTTCGCGATGCGCGTCGAACGGCTCGTCGCGTCCGGTCAGATCGACCCGCACCCGGGTCCCGGGTCCGGCGCCGGGCACCCGGGGCAGGGTGACGAACCGGGGTGCGCCCTGGGGGTCGGGAGCCGTGTCGTCGACCTCGAAGGTGGAGAACGTCCACGGCCCCGGCAGCAGCGCGGTGAGCAGGTGTTGTAGGCCCCACAGCAGCGCCGTGGCGTCCTCGGCGGTGGCCGGCAGCAGGGCCACCTTGGCCCGGGGCCGGCGCAGCACCGCTGCGGTGAACACCTCGAGCGGGTCGCCGAGCCGGCGGGCCCGCTCGTGCAGGCCGCCGGCGGCGAGTTCGAACGCCTCGGCCAGCCGCTCGTCCGCGAGCGGCTGGAGGCCGTAGCCGGCCGGGGTCCGGTCCGGGTCGAGCGCGCCGGGGGCACGCGCCTCCAGCGCGCCCCACGCGATGGCGTCGAACGGCGCGATGCTGTCCCGGGGGCCGACCAGGACGTGCGCGGAGTTGTTCAGCCGCTGCCGGCGCGCGTCCGCGGTGAACGCGCGGCGCACCAGGGCGACGCCCAGCGGGGTGTCGAGCAGACACACGCTGGAGGCCGGGCAGGCGGGGTCGCCGTAGTCCATCGTGACCGCGTCGGCCAGCCGGGTGCGGGTGTGCCAGCCGAAGAGTTCGTCGCGGCTCAGGGACGTGGCGACCGGGACGATGCCGCGGCGCCCGAGCAGCCCGTCGGGGTCCCAGCGGTACACGATCTGATGCAACATCAGCCGACCTCACCTGCCGTCGCGTTCAACTCGGTTGGTTCTTTCCGAAGAGCCGGAACCGGCCCGGCCTCGGCTCGGACACCGGCGGATTCGCCGGTTTGGGCGGGATGCCGGCCGGCGGCGGGACGAAGGCGGACCGCGGGCCGTCGGACGCGGCCGTCGGCGACGGCTGCCCCTCCAGCGGCATGCGCTGCCGTTTGCGCTCCAGGGCCGCCTCGTAGCCGCGCCGGCCCTCGGCGAGCGGGTCGTACTGGGCATGGCCGTGCACGTACGGGTCCGGTTCGGCGAGCCGACGCAGCACCTCCGCCGCGCCCGGCCGGCGCTGCGCGTCCGGCTCGAACACCCCCTGGAACAGGTCGAGCAGTACGCCCTGGCTCTCCACACCGACCGGGATCATGCCCTGGCGGACCGGGCGGGAGGTGGTGACGTGGTAGGCGACCTGCGCGGCCGACCACAGGTCGTCGCGCGGGTCGGCGGGTCCGGGTCCGCGCAGTGGGCCCGGCGCGGCCCACAGCGCGGTGCCCAGGCTGCTGCGCGGCTCGCCCGCGAGGGCGGCGTGGTCGAAGTCGGCGATGTACAACCGGCGCTGCTCGCGCTGCCAGCGCACGCTGGTGGGGGTCAGGTCGCCGTGCACGACGCCGGCCGTCTCCAGGTGGCGGACGGTACGAAAGAGCGCCCGCCGAAAGGCGTCCTGCTCCTCGGTCAGCAGCTTGCCCACCACGTCCTCGGCCGGCGGGCAGGGCACCGCCTCCAGCAGCAGGAACGGCTCGACGCCGTCGAAGTCGTGCCCGGCGATCCGGGCCAGCTCACGCGGATGGCCGGCCGGGCCGAACGTGCGCGCGAGCCGCAGCAGCACCCGGATCTCGGTCTCCAGGCCCGCCTCCGCGCCGACCCGACGACGTGCGTCCAGTGGCCCCAGGCGCTTTTGCACGAACGTGCTGCCGTCCTCCACGTCCCGCACGTCGCGGACCCGAAAGGGGCGGCCGGGAGCGACCGGCCGGTCCGGGCCGAACTCGACGCGGCGTTCCACCGACCGGCCCTCGGGATCGGTGTATCCGAGCTTCTCCTCCCGGGACTCGCCCACCGCGCTCACCAGGCCCGTCCGTCGTCGTGGCCGGCGGTCGATCCGCCCGCGTGGTCCGGACCGCCGCCGGGGGCGCCGTCGACGCTCTCCTCCCACATCCGGGCGTCGTCCACCGAGCCCGGCAGCAGCGGCAGCAGGCGCAGCACGCCGGCCATCCGACCGGCGCCGGTCCACACCAGTTCGTGGTCCATGAGGTGGCCGTCGCCGCGCTCGCGCAGCGCCTCGCGGACCGCCGGGCGCACCCCGCGCGGCGCGAAGCGCACACTGCGGATGTGCGTGGGGACGTGGTCGAGCAGCATCAACTGGTCGGTCGCGCACAGTTGGAGCATGGACCGGTCCGCGGGCTGGGCGAGCAGCCCGGCGATCCGGTCCGCGTCGCCGCCGGCCGCGTTCCCGACATGCGGGCGGTCCTGGGTACGGCGGGCGAACGGCGGCGCGGCCTGGATCCCGTGGTGCGCGAGGTGGTCGGCGTACGAGCGCAACACACGCCGCAGTTCGCGTTCCGTGCCCTGCCTCGACGCCTCCGCCGGGTCCCCTTCGAGCAGCGACCACATCGGTTCGAACGCGGCGTGCAGTCCGTCCACCAGGTCGCCGAGCACGACGTCGTACAGGCTCGGGCCGGCGCTCGGCGGCGGCGTCGAGGGCGGCGCGGGCCGACCGGGGCTCGGCGCGGTGCCGGTGCCGTACCCGGTCACGGCCGACTCGGGTGCCGCCGACTCGCCCACGAGCTGCCGCTCGATCGCGGTCGCGTTCTCGGCGAGGACCTTGGCGCTCTCCTCCAGCAGCGCGGCCAGCACGATCGCCCGGTCCACCGCCTCGCGGCGCGGAGCCGCCAGCGCCCAGTCGTTCCACACCGTGCGCACGAGCAGCGCGTGCAGTGCGTGCAAAGCCCGACCGGCCGCGCGGAGCGCCAGCGTGCGCTCCCAGCGCCGCACCCGCACCGTCCAGTCCACGCCGGGCAGCACGAGGAGCACCGCCAGGCCGAGCACGAGGGCCAACGGGCCGACGCCGGTCGGCGGCCCCCAGGCGCGCCCGGCGAGCAGCCCGCCGACCGCGCCGACCAGCGCGACCAGGCCGGCCGCCACGATCATCGACAACGCCTCGGCGGGCAACATCGCGCCGCCCTGGCGATCGGGGCGGCGCAGCGCGACCAGGGCAGACCCGAACACCGCGAGCAGCACCGCGAGCACGGCGCCGAGCACCGCGAAGGCGGGCCACAGCGCGGTCAGGAACGAACCGGCCAACAGCCCGCCGACGACCCCGACATGCGCCGGACCGAGCGGGAACGCGGCCGGGCGCAGGTAGTGCGCGAGGAAGCCGTCCGAGCAGGTCTGGTCCACCTCGTACGCCCGCGACGCGCCCGCGCCGGGGCTGATCCGGTCGGCCAACTCGCGCAGCCGCTCGGCCAGTCCGCGCAACCCCTCGGGTCGGTCGAAGGCGGCGGCGGTGCGCTCGCGCAGCGCGCCGGCCACCGAGGTGACGCTCAGTCCGGGCGGCTCGGGGATCACCACCCCGACCTGGTCCAGCCAGGCCCGTCCGTCCGCGTCGAAGCCGGCCGCGCCCTGGCCCACGGTCTGCCGGACCAGGTCCCGATATTCGCCCAGCGCGGTCGCGGCATCGGCGATCCGGGCGTGGATCGGCGGTTCTTCGCGACCCGCCGAGCCGTACAGCGCGAGCGGACCGGCCAGCGCCGACAGGCTCCGTTGCGCGTGCCCGAAGCCCTGGTCGGCGTGCGCCCACCGGGCGCCGAGCGGGCTGTCGGCGCGCACACATTCGCGGACGCCGCCGGTGGCCGCGGCGAGTCCGGCGCCCTGGCCGTCGGCGAGGGCCGCGAGCGGCTCGGGCCACGGCTCGTCCACCCCGCCCTCGGCGCCGACCAGCCGCTGTGCCGCGCGGATCCGGGCCCGCTGTACCGCATCGTCGCGGATCCGGTGCACGAACGCGTTCAGTCCCGGCGCGGCGATCGAGCGAGGCATCTCGGTCACGCCGGTCAGCACGTGGTCGAAGACCTCCGGTTCGGTGAGCACGTCGACCAGCGGCGCGAGCGCGTCCGCGTCGTCCGGCCGCAGGGTGGTGCCGGGCGCCCGGCCCGGCGCCCAATCGGTGCCCCGGACGTCGCCGACCCACAGCGTGGCCGCGTCGCTGCCCACGAGTTGGCCCGGGCGGCGCAGGACGACAGAGCCGTCCACGGGCGAGCCGACCGCGACGCACACGACCTTGATGTAGTCACTGGCGAAGATGCGTTCGTACGCCCGCCGGTGGGCGACCAGTTCGTCCACGGAGTCGAGCACGAGCACCCGGTCGGCGGCCACGTTCAGGGTCCCGGCGGGTACCCGGGTACGCGCGTACGCGGTCTGCACGTCGGCGAACCGCCGGGCCGCCATGACCGCCTCGTATTCGGTGCGCAGGTCGACGACGACCACCAGCGGGCGCGGCACGCCCGCGTCGACGGAGTCGGTCACCAGCCACCTCCGGGCAGCTCGCGGTCGTCGTGCTCGTCCGGCAGCGGCAGGGTTCGGTCCAGGCCGTCCAGGCGCACCGTGCGGTCCTCGGGATCCGCGTCGCCGCGCTCGCGCGGGTCGCGCGGGTCGAACGGGCCGCGCGCGTCCCGGGCGCGGTACGGGTCGTGCGGATCGCCCGCGCCCCGGGCGGGCGGCGGTACCCGGGTCTCGCGCGGCTCCCCCGGATCGTAGGGATCGTAGGGGTCGTACGGGTCGCGTCGGGATCGCCGCTCGGCGGTCGGCGGCCGGGCCGGGCCGTCCCGATCGTCGCGACCGCGGTCGCGCTGCTCGGGCTTGTCCGGGTTCGGCCGGCGCGGGTCGCGAGTCTCCGGCACCTCGTGCGGGTCGCGCTCCTGTCGCCACTCCTGCGGATCACGCGGCGCGCGGTCCCGCCACTGCGGCGGACCGCCCGGCTCGTGCTCGTCCCGCCACTCCCGCGGGGCCCTCGGCCCCCTCGGCTCGCGGCCGTCCCGCCGATCCGGGTCGTCCTTGTCGAACACCGGACCGCGCGGCTCGCGCCCGGCCCGCCGCTCCCACTCCCGGTCGTCCCGATCGCTGCGGTCGTCGCGGGTCTGCCGCGGCAGTCGGGGGTCCCGGCGCTCGGCCCGGTCCTCCGGCTCGTCCCGGTCGTCGCGCACCCGCTCGGCCGGCCGCCGCTGCCATCCGGAGTCGCGCTCGTCCCGCTCCCGGTCCCGGTCCCGCGTTCCCCGAGCACGCAGGTCGCCGCCGAACCCGTCGTGACCCGAGACCGGATCGTCGTACTCCAGCTCGCGCAGCGAATCCCGGGTGCTGCCCTGGTGGGGGAAGGACAGGTCGAGTGCGGCGGGCAGGGTGACCTCCCACAGCCGCAGCAGCTCCTCCGCCCAGCCCCGACTGCGCTCCGGCAGCCGGTCGCGCAGTTCCTTGAGCACCCTGACCTGCCGCGGCGCGACCTCGTGCACGAAGTGCCGGTACAGCGGCGAGGGTTCGCGCACCCGCGAGCCCAGGCCCTCGGGGTAGGTGAGCATCAGCTGCTTGGCGAACTCCCGGCGCACCGCCGCGTCGTCGGTCAGCGTCCACTCCTCGTAGGCGCGCAGCAGGCTGCCCCACGAGGAGGCCCGGTCGAACGGGCGCAGCGGCAGCTTCATCACGGTCGGACCGTGCGGCAGCCGGATGTCGATCACCTCGGGCGAGGACCGGTCCCCGCGCGCGACCTCGATCTGTCCGTTCCACATCGCGCACAGCAGCCGGTGCAGGATGTACGCCCGGTGTCCCTCGGTGGTGGCCAGCCAGTCGTAGGTGAAGCCCAGCCGCTGGCGCCACTTGAGGAAGTCGACCGGATCCTGCCGGTCCAGCGAGCGCGACCACTGCGCGAGCACCTGGCGCACCTCGGGCACCTCGGTCAGGCTCATCGCACTGCGGAAGAGCACCACCACGATCGATTCCTGTTCGACCGCGCGGAACTCGATCTTGCGGGACGGCTCGTTGGGGATGTTCAACATGCGTTCCAGGTACTGCCGCACCTCCATGTCGTGCGAGGTGCCCGGGTGGGCGATCAGCACCTTGAGTTCGCCGCTGCCCTCGGGCGAGAAGCCGTTGGGCAACATGCCCGCGAGCTTTTGCACGAACTGTTCGAGGTCCTCCTCGCCCACCGCGGCGCCGCGCCGGGTCGCCGCGCGGGTGAGCAGGTCGCGCACCGGCGGCAGCAGCGGCTGCGCGTTGAGCTCGCCGGCCTGCACGAACAGGGTCTTGACCTGCTGCTTGATCTGGTCGCGCACGTAGTTGACGGCGACCGGGCCGCCCTCGCGCTCCTCGCCCAACTCGTAGGCGCGCTGCCAGATGCCCGCGCCGAGCAGCTTGCCGACGATCTGCGCGGCACCGGACGTCTCGGGCAGCCGCTCGCGATCCACGAAGCGGCGCAGCACCTGGCGGTAGAACGACTCCAGGTTTCCCTGCGGCGGCAGCAGGTAGGAGACCCCGGAGCGCTGCCGGTACAACTCGCGGGTGGCCCGGCCGAAGTTCGCCTCCTCCTGGTCGCGGTGGTCGTTGAAGGCCTGCCCCAGGCCGTCCACGACGTGCCGCAGGTAGACCATCTTGCGGTCCCACACCTCGGCCTGAGCGCCCCACTGGGCATGCCAGTTGCGCCGCGAGCGCCACTCGAACCACTGCTGCTGAGCGCTCAGCGCACGCTGCACCTCGGGATCGCCCCACTTGGCCTTGACCACCCCGCCCGCGCGGTCCTTGATCGCCGGTATGTGCGGCGCGTTCACGGTGATCCCGGGCGGTGGCGTCGGCTCGGTGCTGCAGTGCGCGAGCAGCCCGGCCACCCCGGGCCGGTCCGTGTCGCTGTACAGCCGCCGGTCGCCGAAGAGCACCCGGCGGGCCCGGAACAGGTCGCCCTCGGACAGCAGTTGCCGAATCCCTCGGGCGTGGTTGAACTCCTCGGCCAACTGTGCGGTGTGCGCCCGCAGTTGGGCCTCCTGCTGGCGCAGCGCCTGCTCCATCGCCCGGGTTCGCGCGTTGAGCGCCTGCATGATGCCCGCCGCGCCCTTGGCCGGCGACGGGTCGGCGACGTGCGGCGGTGCGCACAACCACAGTTCGCCCAGGCCGGACACCGACATGAAGGACTTGATCTGCTCCAGGTTGGCCTCGGAGGACACCCGCACGTCCGAGGTCAGCTCGCGTACGGCCTGGGCGAGCATCCGGCCGGCGACGATGTCGGCGAGTTCGTCCACCGGCACGGTCATCGAGGCGACCAGGCTGGTGGACACCCCGCACGCGCCGATCCCGCTCGGCGCCGGGACCTCGCGGCGGACCCCCTCGTTGATGAAGCTGTCCGCGAACGACTGGTACAGGTCGCCCTGGATGACCGCGTTCTCCAACTCGGGCCCGCCCGGGTTGAGTCCGGTGCCGATCAGCGACATGACCAGGGAGACCACCGAGCGGTGCAGGTCCTCGCGCTCGATCCCACTGGTGCGGCTGAACAGGAAGCCGGTCTGGACGGTGCCCGCCTTGAGCCGGGTGGACTCCAGACCGGGATAGCGCACGGCCAGGTTGCCCGCCGGCGCGCCGAGCCCGGTGTCGAGTTCCTCCTGGGCGTACTGCCCGTTCTGGTCGTCGACCAGTTGGAACAGGTCCAGGAGCGCCCGGCCGGCGTTGAGCACCGCGGGGCGACCGCCGCCGCGTTCCTCGTCGAAGGCGGACGGCATCAGCACCAGCGGATAGATCTTGATGCCGTCGTAGCCCTGCGAGAAGGCCTCGCCGATCAGGTGCAGGTAGTCGTAGAAGATCCCGCACCCGGTGCCGCCGGCGATCGAGAAGGCGACGAACACGTCGCACGTGTTGCGGTTGTTCTGGCTGCCGCTGAGCGCCATCAGGTGGTCGTTGCCGTTGCTGATCAGGCCGACCGCACGACGCAACGGGTCCATCGCGGGCGCGAGTCCGTGCCGGAAGGTCTCGAACAGGGCCGCGCGCCCGACGGTGGGCAACTGCCCCGCGCCGCGCCGCAGCGGCGTCACCCGCGGCTCGCCCTCGCGGGCGGGCAACCACGGGATGGTCTCCTCCGCCGCGTTGATCCGCAGCGAACGGGCCACCTCGGGATAGGTGTTCAGCGGCGGCACCAGCTGGGTGGTCAGGTGTGCGTTGCGGTCCGCGGCGGCCCGGTGCGCGGGCGGCGCGGCCCGCAGCCGCTGGCGCTGCAACTCGTTCTCGTTCAGGTCGGCGTAGACGAACTGGATGCAGTTGGGCAGTTGGTACGGAGCCAGTTGGCCGCCGAGCCGCTGCATCAGGCCGGTGCCGTCGGCACCGCACAGTTCCTCGCGCAGCCGTCGTTCGAGTTCGGCTCCGATCAGACATCCGGTACCGCCCAGCCCCACGAACAGCATGGACTGGTGGATGGACATGCCCCTGCGGCCTTGCGCTGCCACGGGCCCTCCTCGAAAAGTGCGTGACGTGCGAGTTCAGGTGCCGGGACCCCGCATCCCGACCGGTACCGCAACAGCACTAGCGCGGGGGGCCGTAGCCGAACGTGGTGTCGTCGGGGCCCGCGCCCGGCCCGGGATCCGCGGCGGGTCCCGAACCGTAGGGGCCGTACGGGTTGTACGGCCGGTCCGATCCGTAGGCATCCTCGCCGTACGGCCGCGGGGGCGCGGTCGCGGGCGCGGCGGAGCCGTACCGGCCGTAGGGCTCACCCGACCCGGAACTCCCCCCGGCGGGCGGCTCGTTCCGCACCCGGTCGTCCGTGAAGCCGAGCGCGAGCCCGGGCTCGATCTCGGTCGGCCGACCCGTGTCCAGGTGCAGGTGTGCGCCGAGCGGGGTCTCCACGTCCATCGTGCCGGTCGCCGCGGTCCGCCGCACGATCCACGCGGTTCCGGGCTCGTGCTGGTACAGCGGAATCAACTGGGGCGGGAAGCCGGTGGTGTCCAACCGGAACCACATCGCCTCGGCGCGCTCGTCCAGCGGCCGGGTCTCCACGCCGATCGGCTGCCCGTCGCGGTACAGGCGCAGCGCGATCGGTCCGATCCGGCGTGCCCGCTTGCGCCGCTTGGCGAGGTAGCCGAGCAGGCCGAGCAGCAGTGCGATCAGCACGATGCCCCCGATCACCAGCCACAGGTACTCGTCCCAGAACCCGGGCGGCGGTTCGACGGTGACGGTGCGGGTGGTCTCGAAGAGCACCTTGTCGCCGTCACTGGTGTCCAGCACCCGGACCCGGCCGGTGTGGTCGCCCTTGGCGATGTCCTTGCCGAACGCGAGCTCGAACCCGAACTCGTCGGAGCCGGCCGTCACCCGCTGCTCGGCGCCGGTGATCCGCAGGCCGGTGCCGGCCGGGAAGTCGGCGACCACCCGCAGGGTGTGCGGCCTGGTGTCGTTCACCTTCCAGGACACGGTGCCGGCGACGCTGCCGCCGGGTTCGATGGTGCCGTCGCCCCACTTGATCTCGGCCGAGACCGCGGCCGGTCCCCCGCCGAGGGTGACCGTCTTGACCTCCCGGGTGCCGGCCACGCCCGGTGCGCTGATGGTGCCGGTGAAGCTGACCTGGCCGGTGACCCCGCCCGGGATCCGGTAGTCGCTGAAGAACTCGCCCTTGTCGCCGGGCCGGAGCGGGATGTCCGCCTTGAGGCCCGGTCCCTCGACGTGTCCGGAGACGGTGACGCCCTTGAGCGCGGCCGGATCGGTCAGGTTCTTCTCCCGGGACTGCAGGAAGACGCTGAACTTGACCGGTTCGCCCGCGCTCGGCTGGGGCGGGTTGAGCTGGACGTAGGACTTGACCACGCCCTGCCACAGCGCGGCCGCGCTGACCGGCCCGGAGAAGCCGTCCGGCGCCTTGAGGTGGATCCGCCACTTGCCCGCCACGGGATCGGTGATCCGCAACGTCTCGGTCCGCGAGCCCTGCCCGCGCTGTTCGGTGCCGGGCGCGTTGTCGACCCGCTTGCCGTCCGGATCGAAGAACGTGGTCTCGATCCGCTCGTTGGCCTTCTGCACCTGGATGACCACGTCGGTGGCGATCGCCGGGATCGTCACGTTCAGGTCGGCCTCGCCGTTCACCTCGGTCGAGTCGGTCTGGGTGACACCGGCGCAGCGCGCGGTCCCGAACGCCTTGCGCAGGGTCTGCACGACCTCGCCGGAGTCCTTGACCGTGACCGCCGTGGGCTTGTCCTCGGGCCGTTGCGAGCACATCGACGGCGCGCCGCCGTCCGCCATCCGGGACAGTTGCGCGGCGTCGATCGCGCTGCCGAATCCCAGTGGCCAGATCTGTACGCCCGCCGCCTTGGCCTGGGCCAACGCGGCGGTCAGGCTCTTGTCCAGCTCGCCCGGGATCCGTGCGGCGTCGTTGCCGTAGCCCTCGCCGGGCGAGACCGCCATCGCGCCGTCGGTCAGCACGAACAGGACCCTGGGCTGCCCGGCGGGACTCGCCGCCAGCATGCTCACGCCCTGCCTGATCGCGGCCGGGATGTCGGTGTTGTTGCCCTCCTGATCGGTGCGCGCGTGCAGCCTCTCGGCGCACTTGGCCGCCGCCGGATCGGACACCACGGTCATCGGACAGACCACGTCCACCGCCGGTTTCACGCCGGCCCCGCTGCCGAAGCCGACCACCCCCACGCGCGAGTCGGGCGAGAGTTCGCCGATCGCGGCCAGCGCCGCGGCGTCCTTCTCCCGGTCCAGGTCGGCGCCCTTGAGACTGCCGGACTCGTCGACCAGGATCGCGTAGGAGATCGGCGCGACCTTCAGGCTCGGATCGCCCACCGTCGGGTCCGCCGCCCGGGCCGTGTTGGGCGTCGACGCCAGGGCGAGCACGCCGAGCAGAGCTGCGGTGGCCAACCGTCGTGGACGCCGTGTGGAGGGCGCCGGCCGTGGCGCTCCCCGGCGGACAGGCAGCACCAAAGTGGTGTCCCCCCTGCTGTCGGCCCCGCGGGCGCGAGGCACACCTCGGGTATTCGGCAACGTTCTAGCAGCAACGAGGGGGGTTGCGGGCACCGATCGCGATCACTGGGACACGCTCGGTTCCGAACCGTTATTCAGCCAGGGCCCGGGCACCCCCGTGCGGGCTTCCACGATGCACCATCGGGCAGGCCGACGGAACCGAAACGACCGGATACGAACAACGGCCGCAGCAGTTCCACCCGTAAGTGGAACTACTGCGGCCGTCAAGGCAGTTGGCTGCCGATGCCGAATGCGACGAGATTGCCGCCCGAATCCGGCCCTGGGCCGTGTCCGACCTACAGGTCGACCTGGCGGAAGAGCAGGCCGATCTCGTCGTTGGACAACCGGCGGGTGCGGCCCGGCTTCTGGTCGCCCAGCTGGATCGGACCGAACTGCGTGCGCACCAGCCGCTCGACCGGGAAGCCCAGCTCGGCCAGCATCCGCCGGACGATGTGCTTGCGGCCCTCGTGCAACACCACCTCGACGAGGAAGTTGTTGCCGACGCTGTCCACGATCCGGAAGCTGTCGGCGCGCGCGACGCCGTCCTCCAGTTCGACCCCGGCCTTGAGCTTCTTGCCCAGGTCGCGCGGGATCGGGCCCTGGATCGAGGCGAGGTAGGTCTTGCGCACCTCGTACCGGGGGTGGGTGAGCCGGTTGGACAGCTCACCGTGGTTGGTGAGCAGGATCAGGCCCTCGGTCTCGGTGTCCAGTCGGCCGACGTGGAACAGGCGCTGCTCGAACTCGGTGATGTAGTCCGCGATGGTGAACCGGCCGTCCGGGTCGAACATGGTGGACACCACGCCGGTCGGCTTGTTGAAGGCGATGTAGGTCTCGGCCGGGCGGGTCGGGATGCGCATCCCGTCGACCTTGATCTCCACCGTGTCCGGGTCCACCCGCTTGCCCTGCTCGGTGACCCGCTCGTCGTTGACCTGGACCCGGCCGGCCTCGATCAGGTTCTCGCAGTGCCGGCGGCTGCCGATGCCCGCGTCCGCCATCACCTTCTGCAGGCGGACGCCCTCCTGCTTCTCGCGCTCGTTGCGCTCGGTGGAGCGCATCGTGGTGGGACGGCGGTCCGGGCGGCCGGTGCTCGCCGACGGGCGGCGGTCCTTGCCACCCGCCGCGCCCGACTTCGGCTGCCCACCCGCGCCGCCTCGACGATTGTCGTCGGCGACCCGGCGGGGCTGCGGAGTGTTGCTGCCGCGCCCGGTGCCCCCGCGCTTGTTCACCGAGCGTTCGTTGCCTCGGTCGTTGCCGCCGGAGCCTTGCCTGTTGGTGGGTGCCATCAAACTTCCGTTGTCGTCTCGCCGTCGTCGGGGTCGGCGTGCACCGCCCCGGTATCCCTCCCAGTATCCCCGGTCCGCGCAACCGGGGACGCCGCGCGGTGCGGGAAGCCGTCCAAAGGCCCCTCGCCCTCCGCCTCCAGTGCCTCGATCTCGGGCAGGAAAGGGGCCAATTCCGGCAACTCGTCGAGCGAGCGCAGGCCCATCCGCTCCAGGAAGAACTCGGTGGTGCGGTAGAGCGTGGCCTGGGTCTCGTATTCGATGCCGTACTCCTCCACCAGCCCGCGGGCCAGCAGCGTGCGCATCACGCCGTCGCAGTTGACGCCGCGCACCGAGGAGATCCGACCCCGGCTGACCGGCTGGCGGTAGGCGACCACGGCGAGCGTCTCCAGTGCGGCCTGGGTCAGCTTGGACTGCTGCCCGTCCAGCACGAAGCGCTCGACGGCGGCGGCGTGCTCGGGGCGGCTGTAGAACCGCCAGCCGCCGGCCACCTCGCGCAGGTCGAAGCCGCGCCCCTGGGCGGTGTACTCCAGCGCCAGCGTGCGCAGTGTGGCGCGCACGTCGGCGAGCGGGTGGTCGAGCACCTCGGCGAGCAGATGTTCGGAGACCGGCTCCTGGACCACCATCAGGATGGCCTCCAGCGCCGCCGGGAGCGGACTGTCCGACACCGGCAGGGCGGGCGGCGGGGTCTTGCCCCGGGCGGCCCGCGGAGCGGGCACGGCGGCCTCGGCGGGCGTCGGCCGCTCGGACCGCGGCGTCGGGGCGTGCCCGGCCCCCGGCTCCGGCCCGGGCTCGTCGGCCGGCTCGATCCAAAATCCCTCGTCGCCGCTCACGCGTCCTCCTCGCCCTCGCGCAGCACCGTGTCGAACTCGTCGAACTCGACACCGACCACCACGTCCTCGTCCGTCCCGGCCGTCCAGCGCACGGTCAGCTCACCCAGCGCCTCGACCTGGTCGAACCCCACCGCCAACTCGCGAAAGAGTTCGAGCAGCACCAGGAACCGGGCGATCACGTGCAGCGTGTCCGGCGCGTCCTCGGCCAGCTCGGCGAACGTCGCGCTGCCGGTGCGGCGCAGCCGCTCGACCACTATCGCGGCCTGCTCGCGCACGCTCACCCGCTGTACGTGGATGTGCTCGATCGAGACGATCCGCGGCGCCTTGGGGGTCATCGCCCTGGCCGCCAGCCGGGCGAACCGGTCCAGGGACGTGGTGATCACCACCTCGGGCAGCAGGCCCCGGTAGCGCGGCTCCAACGGCACCTCGCGCGGGTGACGGCGGGACTCCTCGGCCCAGCGGTCCTCCAGGATGCCCGCGATCTGCTTGTACGCCCGGTACTGGAGCAGCCGCGCGAACAGTATGTCCCGGGCCTCCAACAGGGCCAGGTCCTCCTCGTCCTCGACCTCGGCGACCGGCAGCAGCCGGGCCGTCTTCAGGTCGAGCAGGGTCGCCGCGATCAGCAGGAACTCGGTGGCCTGACCCAGGTCCCAGTCCGGGCCCTGGGCCCGGATGTGGGCGATGAACTCGTCGGTGACCCGGGACAGCGCAACCTCGGTGACATCCAGCTTGTGCTTGGCGATCAGGCCCAGGAGCAGATCGAACGGGCCCTCGAAGTTGGCCAGGTTGACCCGGAAGCCGGTGCCGTCGTCCGCCGGGAGCCCGGGGCCGGGAGCCGGGGCGGAGGCGGGCGCGGGGCTCGGGTCGGGGCCGGGTGCGGGAGCGGCCTGCGGGCCGGGCCGCGGAACCGGCTCCGGCACCGCCTGCGCAGCCGATGCGGGCGGCCCCTCGGCAGCGACGGGCCGGCCCGGGCCGCGCCCGAGCGTGCGTCGGGAGGAGGCGGGACCGTTGGTGTGGGACATGGTGCGCTCAATGGTGCGGGCCGCGACTGCGGGAAACGGCACGGACCCGCCGGGCGGTGGTCCGAATTGGGCCACTCGGGGGACCGGCGGGTCCGTCGAGACTTCGCGAAGCGGGGTTCGCTCGAATGTCGCTCAAGAGCCACGCAGTCGACGGACGAGAATGCTCGCCTCACCGCGCGCCTCCAGGTCGGCCAGGACCACCGCGACCGCCTCACGCACTATCCGACCGCGGTCCACGGCCAGGCCGTAGTCGCCGCGCAGGCTGAGGCGTGCGTGTTCGAGGTCCATCAGTTCCTCGGCGGACACGTAGACGGTGATCTTCTCGTCGTGTCGCTCGCGCCCGCTCGGGCGGCGCTGCGCACGGGTACGGCGGTGTGCCGGGCGCGCGTTCGGGTCGACACCCGCGGCGGCGGACATCGAGGACGCCCCCGACGGTGTGGGCGCCTCGCGGCGGCCGGGCACGGGATGTTGCACGGCGTGCTGTTCGGCCTCGCCGGGACCGCCGTCCGAACCGGACGACTCGTGTCGTTCGGTGCTGTCGGAACCTGCTCCGACCGGCGGAACCTGCGCGGGTACGGTGCCGCGGGGCTCTGCCGAATCCCCGCCGGCGCTCTGCTGCTGTTGCCGCAGCATGGCGCCACCGGTGGTCCGGAACAGCTCGTCGGCACCCGGGAGACTCACTCGGCGCGACACCGGGCGAGCACCTCCCTGGCCAGTTGGCGATAGGCGGCTGCGCCCACCGAGTTGGAGGCGTACGTGGTGATCGGTTCGCCCGCGACGGTGGTCTCGGGGAACCTGACGGTGCGTCCGATCACGGTGTGGAAGACCTGGTCGCCGAACGCCTCGGTGACGCGGGCCAGCACCTCCCGGCCGTGCACGGTGCGCACGTCGTACATCGTCGCCAGGATGCCGTCGAGCACGAGGTCGGGGTTGAGCCGCTCGTGCACCTTCTCGATCGTCTCGGTCAGCAGCGCGACCCCGCGCAGTGCGAAGAACTCGCACTCCAGCGGCACGATGACGCTGTTCGCCGCGGTGAGCGCGTTGACCGTGAGCAGACCGAGCGAGGGCTGACAGTCGATGATGATGTAGTCGTAGTCGTTGACCAGCGGCCGGATCGCGCGCGAGAGCGTGGTCTCCCGGGCCACCTCGGTGACCAGCTGCACCTCCGCCGCCGACAAGTCGATGTTGCTGGGCAGCAGGTCCATGCCGGGGATGATCGTCTTCAGCAGGACGTCGTCCGCGCTGAGATGACTTTCCATCAGCAGGTTGTAGACCGTGAGTTCGAGTTCCATGGGGTTGACGCCCAGGCCCACCGACAGTGCGCCCTGCGGGTCGAAGTCCACGAGCAGCACTCGTCGACCGTACTCGGCAAGCGCGGCACCCAGGTTGATGGTCGACGTGGTCTTGCCGACGCCGCCCTTCTGGTTGCACATCGCGATGATCTTCGCCGGGCCGTGTTCGCTCACGGGCGCCGGAATCGGGAAGTACGGGAGGGCGCGGCCGGTGGGTCCGACCCGCTCACGGCGTTGCGTGGCGGCGTCGGGGGCGAGAGTCGCGGCGTACTCCGGATCCGGTTCGTAGTCCGCGTCGGGGTCGAACGGTCCGCCACGCAGTTCCTCGGCGTAGCGCAACTCGTCGTCGTAGTAGTACATATCGTAGGCGTACTCGTGCGCGTCCGGACCATCGAGCCCGTCTTGCCCGGCCTGACCGGCCGGGGCCGTCTGGCCCGCCTGGACGGCGCTTTCCGTGCGCGCCCCCTGCTGGTCCTGCGGGCCGTCGGCGGGCCCGTAGGAAGAGGTAGTCGGCGCTGCACGGCCCGGCGCCGCCCCTGGCTGGGCACCCCCGGGAGCAAATGTCGACTCGTTCACAAGTCGTCTTACCTCCTTGCCGACCAGGTCATTTCTTGCTTCGTCAGCCTGAATCCTTGCCGACGGATCGCGACTCTATGGCGTTGCGGACGGTCGCAGCAAGGCGAACCGCCCGACGCATGCAACATGTGAGGCGATCTAGTCAAGCGCCCGAGGGTGGGATCCTGCGTACACCTGACGAGGTCCGTCGGGGGTTTCGCGCCCGTAGACCCGGGTCGTGGACACCGAGGAATGACCCAGGAGTTCCTGGACGACCCGGACATCGGCCCCACCGTCGAGCAAATGCGTGGCGAACGAACGCCGCAGCGTATGCGGGGAGATGGGGTCCGGCAGCGCCGCCCGCGTGGCGGCCTTCCTGAGCACGACCCAGCCGCTCTGCCGTGACAATCCGCCGCCTCGCGCGTTGAGAAAGACGGCGGTGCCGCCGCACCCGGCGGCGGCGAGTTCGGGGCGGGCCCGGACCAGGTACACATCGAGCGCGTCCAGGACGGACGCACCGAGCGGCACCACCCGCCGGCGACCACCCGGGCCGGCCAGGCGGATGGTCCGGGCGGCCAGGTCCAGGTCGTCCAGGTCCGCGCCGACCGCCTCCGACACCCGCGCGCCGGTGCCGTACAGCAGTTCGAGCAGCGCCCGGTCGCGCGGCCCGTACGGTGCGGCACCCGTCGAGGCGGCGGCGAACAGCGCCTCGACCCGCTCGACCGACAGCGCATCGGTGCGGCGCGGCGGCGGCGCGCCCGGATGCACGTCGTGCGCGACGTCGACCGCGACCAACCCCTCGCGCAGCGCGAACCGATGCAGCCCGCGCACCGCGACCACGGCCCGGGCGACCGACGCCTCGGCCGGTCCCGCGGCCCGCAACCCGTCCACGAACGCGGTCACGTCCTCGCCCCGCACCTCCGCGAGCGCGCGCACCCCGCAGGCATGCAAATAAGAGAGGTAACGTCGAAGATCCCGCCGATAGGCAAGCAGCGTGTTCCGCGCCACCCCACGCTCACCCGTCACATGGGCCAGATAGGCCCCGACCACCGCATCCACAGCCCCATTCTGCCCCCCAAAACACCACATGCCGTACACCCACGCCATTGGGGATGTACGGCATGCAACGCCCTACGCAAACGCCAACCATCACGACCCACGAGCCACAGACCCCGGCCTGAAGCCAACCCGAGACCCGCAACCCTCACGCCCGAGCAAGCCAACCCAGCCCGTCCGGCGCTTGAGGACACCCGAGACCGCAACCCCCAAGCCCGAGCAAACCAACCCAGCCCGTCCGGCGCTTGAGGACACCCGAGACCCGCAACCCTCAAGCGCCGGCCGAGCAAATCCAGCCCGTCCGGCGCTTGAGGACAAGTAGCCCAGGCCAACCGATCCAGCCCGGCCGGCGCCTGAGGCCATGCGCGTGAGGCCGACCGTCAGCCCAGGATGTCGTCCAACGACACAGCCGGCAGGCCAAGCGCCTCGCCGACCGCAGCGTTGGTGAGCCGACCCTCGTGCGTCGACAGACCGAGCGCAAGCGCCCGGTCGGCCTTGGCCGCATCGCGCCAGCCCCGGTTCGCCAGCTGCACGATGTACGGCAGCGTCGCGTTGGTGAGCGCGTAGGTCGAGGTGTGCGGCACCGCGCCCGGCATATTCGCGACGCAGTAGAAGATCGAGTTGTGCACCTTGTACACCGGGTCGTCGTGCGTCGTGGCGTGCGAGTCCTCGAAGCAGCCGCCCTGGTCGATCGCGATGTCGACGAGCACGGAGCCCGGCTTCATCCGCGACACCAGCTCGTTGGTGATCAGCTTCGGGGCCTTGGCGCCCGGGATCAGCACCGCGCCGATGACCAGGTCCGCGTCCAGCACGGCCTTCTCGATCTCGTACGTGTTCGACGCGACGGTCTGCAGGTGGCCCTGGTAGATCCGGTCGGCGTCGCGCAGCGCCTGGATGTTGCGGTCCAGCAGCAGCACCTCGGCCTGCATGCCCAGGGCGATCGCCGCCGCGTTCATGCCCGAGACGCCGGCGCCGATCACGACGACCTTCGCGGCGTAGACACCGGAGACGCCACCCATCAGGGTGCCGCGACCGCCGCCCTGCGCCATCAGGTGGTACGAGCCGACCTGCGGCGCGAGCCGACCGGCCACCTCGGACATCGGAGCGAGCAGCGGCAGTGCGCCGTTGGGCAGCTGCACCGTCTCGTACGCGATGGACGTGGTGCCGGCGTTGAGCAGGGCCTCGGTGCACTCCTTACCCGCGGCGAGGTGCAGGTAGGTGAAGAGCGTCTGGTCCTTGCGCAGCCGTCCGAACTCCGACGCGATCGGCTCCTTGACCTTCAGAATCAGGTCGCCGGTCGCCCAGACGTCGTCCGCCGTGGGGAGAATGGTCGCCCCCGCGGCCACGTACTCCTCGTTCGGGATGGACGAGCCGACGCCCGCGTCGTGCTCGATGTAGACCTCGTGACCGTTGCGCACGAGCTCGTGCACGCCGGCGGGCGTGATCGCCACGCGGTACTCGTGGTTCTTGACCTCGCGGGGGATACCGACCTTCACGGCTATCAAGTCCTGTCGACAGAGGGTTGGGCACCAGCGAGCCCGGGCATGCGAATGCACGCCGTACCTCGTGGTGTTCCTAGCTTAGTGCGGCTGGAACGCCCCGCCAACCTTACAAAGTGGCAGTGAGGGGGCTACCGCTTGTCTATTTCGTAGGTTGCGCCCGAGATAAGGGACGAGAGCGAGTACCCGCGGCGGCGCTATTCGTCACCCAGAAAGCGGCGGACCTCGTCCACTTCCGGCGCGCCCGCGTCCACGAGCAGGGCCAATGCCTCCCGGCGGCGCGAACGGGCGTCCCGCACGTCGCCGGCTTCGAGTGCCAGCTCGGCGCTCTGCAACAGGGCGAGTGCCTCCAGGCGCTCGTCGCCCGCCGCCCGAAACGCCTCCATCGCGTCCCGGTAGACCGCGAGCGCCTCCTGCGCCCGCCCCGCCTCGCCGAGCACGGCGGCGATGTCGGTCAGCACCCGGCCGATGTCGGCGGGGTTGCCGATCCTGCGGCGCACCCCGAGTGCCGCCCGGTGGTCGCGGACCGACTGTTCGAATCGGCCCATCCGCGCATGCAGCCGGCCCAGGTGGGACAACACCCGCGCCTGGCCGGCCGCGTCGCCGATGGTGCGGCGCAGCAGCAGCGAGCGGTCGTACCAGTCCGCGGCACGTTGCAGGTCGCCCAAGTCGGCGTAGGCGTTGCCGAGGTTGACCATCGCGCGGCCCTCGCCGGCCGGATCGCCCAGTCCGCGGGAGACCTCCAGGGCCGCGCGGTAGCAGGACAGCGCCTCCTCCAGTTCCTGGCGCGCGACGTGCAGGTTGCCCAGGTTGAGCAGGGCGACCGCCTCCTGCCGGCCGGAGCCGGCCCGGCGTGCGGTGGTCAGCGCGAGTTCGTGCAGTTCGCGCACGTCGCTCCAGTGCGCCCGGCGATCCAGCAGCCGGGTCAGCACCGAGACCAGCCGGCGGGTGGCCGCGTCCAGGCCGGCGGCCGCGGCGACCCGGGCGGCGGCCAGCAGCTCCGGCCGCTCGTCGCGCAACCACGCGCGGGCCTCGTCGGCGGACTCGAAGCGCACGTCGGCGCCCGGGTCCGGGCCGTCCGCGCCGACGATGATCCGCTCGGCCGAGCGGGCCAGCCGCACGTACCGGTCGAGCAGGCGCACCCGTGCGTTGCGCCGCTCGCCGGGCCGCTCCTCCGCGTCCAGGCGTTCCTGTACATAACCGCGTACCAGGTCGTGGAAGCGGAAGCGGCCGGGCACCGAGCCCTGTTCCAATAGGTGCAGCTCGCGCAGCTCGACCAGCGACCG
Organism: Embleya sp. L77; assembly: GCF_055557415.1. Lineage (NCBI taxonomy): Bacteria > Bacillati > Actinomycetota > Actinomycetes > Kitasatosporales > Streptomycetaceae > Embleya > Embleya sp. L77. The sequence continues at coordinate 5,316,216 of NZ_CM145709.1, read as the reverse complement.
GGTGGCCGCGTCGGGCCCGCAGTCGGCGAGCGCGGCGGCGGCGTCCGCGCCGAACTCGCGCCCGGGCACCAGCGCGAGCAGCCGCAGCAGCCGCGCGGCGGAAGGCACCAGTTCGCGGTGGATCAGCGAGAAGCACGCCCGCACCGCGAGGTCGTCACCGGCCTGCTCGCGCAACCGCAACCGTTCGGCCCGCAACCGGCGACCCACGTCGGCCATCGCGTAGCGCGGCCGGGCCCGCAACCAGGCACCGGCCATCCGCAGCGCGGCCGGGTGGAAGTCGCACAGGGCGGCCAACTCGTCCGCGGCACGCGGATCGCACGCGACCCGGGTGTGTCCGGCCAGGTTGCCGAGCAGTTCGGCCGAGGCGCGCCCGTCCAGCATGTCCAGCGCACAGGTGCGCACGGCCGCGGCCCGGCCGAGGCCGGTGAGCGGGGACACCGAGGTGATCACCACGAGCGTGGTGGGACTCTCCGGGAGCAGCGGGCGCAGCTGCGCGGTCCCGGTCACGTCCTCGAGCAGGATCAGGAAACGTTTCCCGTCCAGGTGCTCCCGAAAGAGCCGGATCCGCTCCTCGTGCGCGGAGGGTATGGCCACCGTGCCCAGCGCGTACAACAACGATTCGAGCACGTCGCCGGGCGGGATCAGCTCACCGCGCGGCCCGGTGAGCCGGGCGTACAGCCGGCCGTCCGGGAAGTGCGGGGCCAGCCGGTGGGCGAGCCGGACGGCGAACTCGGTGCGGCCCACGCCGACCGGTCCGGTGATCGCGACCACCCGGTCCCGGGGCAGCCACACCGTGCGGGTGGTGCCCGGATGCTCGGGGTCGGTCGGCGCGAGCTGCGCCGGGATCGCCGCGCCGGGTCCGGTCACCCAGCTGTAGAGGGTGTCGAGTTCGTCGGTGCGGCCGACGAAGTCGGGCCCTCCGGGCGGAAGTTGGTCCACGATCGCGGGCAACGCCTCGACCGGCGCGCGCATTCCGGGGACCAACCCCTCGGCCGTCGCGCACCCGACCCCGGACTCCCCGGTCACCGCCACCGCAGACGCCCCCTGTCTCACCCACACCCATCGCGCAGATTACGGCCACGCACCGGCTCGGGAGGTCCGACTCGCCAACCCCGAGGCGCCAATTCCGCAGCCGTGCGACCCCGAGGCGACGAGTGGGGGGTGGGCACAGGAGTCCCCGGCCCACCGAGATCCGCCGGACACGGCCCGGACGCGACCGCAGCCCGTCAGTAGGGCCGAGCAGGCCAGGGCGCATCCGCCGCCCGGAGCGCGTCCAGGCCGTCCCCGGCCAACGCGGCCGAGAGCGCGAGGGCGCCCGACACCAGTATCGGGTTGTGCAGTTCGCCCGCGAGGATCCCGGCGAGCGCCTCGTCCAGCGGCAACCAGGCCAGTTCCATCCCGACCTCCTCGTGCTCGACCGCGAACCGCTCGGCCCGCGACTCGGCCAACCCGCGGGCGAGGAACACCCGGATCGCCTCGTCCGACGAACCGGGCGTCGTGTAGAGGTCCACCAGCACATTCCAGGTGCCGGCCTCGTGGTGGGCCTCCTCGAACAACTCCCGCTGGGCGGCGTGCAGCGGGTTCTCCCCCGGCACGTCCAACAGTCCGGCCGGGATCTCCCACAACTTGTGCCGCACCGGGTGGCGATACTGGCGCAGCACCAACAGCCGGCCCTGGTCGTCCAGCGCCACCACACCCACCGACCCGGGATGGTCCAGGTAGTCGCGCCGCGCACTGCTGCCGTCCGGCATCTCGACCACGTCGCTGCGCATCGACCAGACCCGCCCCTTGAACGGCGTCTCGCTCTCCGCGACGGGCCACGCCTCGGCGGTGTCGACGATCCTCGCCCGAGTGCCCGGGTCGTTCACGATGCGCTCCCCTTCAACAGCCGCCGGCCGAATACCGCCGTCCCCATCCGTCAGCCTAATGCTCCCGGATCACCCCACCCGGCTCCGACAAGCCAAAGCCTGGGCACAGCCCGCACCCGGACGCGTGCCGATGGTTCCCGGCCCCCGGATCGGTCGGTGCATCGCCCTGCACCCATCCGTCGCCGCGGGCGGTCGTCATGATGCCTCCGAAGGCCGATCAACCACCGCAGCACGTACATCGAACGCAGCGCCGAACAGCCCGCCCTCACCCGCGCCCTCCGCAGCCGACGGCACCCGGAGCCGCACCGCGACCAATTTCCCTCCGGCGGCCCGCATCCAGGTGAACCCGTCGGCAAGCCCGAGCACGATCGCCAGCCCACGCCCACACTCGAAGTCGAGGCCGGGGTCGGGGTCGGGGTCGGCGGCCCGAATCCTCGGACACGGCATGGGGTCGTAGTCCCAGACCGCCATCTCGAACTCCCGCCGCTGCCACGTGAGAATCAGCCGACACTCCTGCGGCGCGCCCACCTGCGGCCGCGCGTGCACGACGGAGTTGGTGACCAACTCGGACACGATCAGCAGCGCCCCGTCCCGGACCCGCTCCGGGAAGCCATGCCCTATGCAGAAGCCCCGGACGAGACCACGAGCCGTCTTGACGGAGTGGACGGACAACGGAAGGTCGAACTTCTGGGCACACGGCTGCACGGCAGCTCCCGAGATGTGACGCCAAGGGGAAGTGTTCGGACATCACTCACCGCTTCCACGCGCATGCAGTGAGTGGCATGAATCACCATCCTCTGATTCATGAAACACGTCAAGTCTCTGAAACAAAGCGGCCGTTACTCGCGTACGAACGTGCCCGCGTAGCACACTGTTCGCCGAGGAGGACCATGACCATCACGACGGAAGACCAGTTCAATCTCGGAGTGGAACTCCGACGGCTGCGCACGGGGGCGGGGCACACGGTCCGAAGCGCGGCACCGCTGGTCGGAGTGTCGGGTGCGTCGATCAGTCGCATCGAGAACGGGCAACGCACCTGCTCCGACGACGAGATCGAAAAGTTTTTGGCCACCTATCAGGCGTCGGCCGAGCAGCGCGCACAGGTTCTGCGACTACTGGAGGCGGCCAAGGCCGGCAGCGCCATCGACGAGGGGGCCTGGTGGTCGCGATTCGCGGACGTGCTTCCCGCGGGACTCCTGGAGCACATCAAGCTGGAGGACCGCGCCCGGTCTTCGACCGAGGTGCAGATGACGATCGTTCCCGGGTTGTTGCAGACGGAACGGTATGCGCGGTGGATCACGAACCGCACATACGTCGGTCCTTCGGCGGACGAAGTGGTGCTGGCGAGATTGGAGCGGCAGGCTCGTTTGACGGCCGATCCGCCCCTCGATTTCACGGCGATCATCACCGAGGCTTGTCTGCGAACGGAGGTCGGCGGCCCGCACCTGATGCGAGATCAGATGAAGCGCCTCGTCGAACTTGCGGGGCGGGACAACATCGAGATCATCGTCATCCCGTTTGCAAGTGCGGCAGACGCGGCACTCGCGTCCACTTTCACCCTGTTCGAGGAAGTGGGGAGTGGACGGCCCAACGGGCTGCCCGCCAAGAGTGCTCTCGCCGAAGAAGGCGCCATCGTCATTCGCGCGATCACCTGGGATCGGGCATACGTGGAGCGGGCGCGAGGCGTGATCAAGCACCTCCGGCAGGCGGGGCTCGAACCGGACCAGTCCATCGAGATGATTCAGCAGTACGTATCGATTTGGGGAGAACGTGATTAACGAACTCGGGAAGCACGCCTGGCGCACTTCTTCGTACAGCCAGAACGACGGTGCGTGCGTCGAGGTCGCGCCCGATCGCGACGTCGTTCGCGCGCGGGACTCGAAGGTGGCCCCGGGCCCGGTGCTGGGCTTCGGCGAGGCGCCCTGGGCGCGCTTCGTGAGTGCGCTGAAGTAGCGGCCGTCCCGACCCGACAACCCGAGGAGCCACCCGCCCCGATGATCGGGCGGGTGGCTCCTCGGCGTCGGTCTATCGGCCCGGCGGCCTGTCGGTCGGGTGCCGGCGATGCGTCAGGAGGTGGTCTCCGGGACGCGGTCCTCGCCCTTGATACGGCGGACCGCGGCCGCGACCAGGCCCGCGAAGAGCGGGTGCGGGCGGGTCGGGCGGGACTTCAGTTCCGGGTGGGCCTGGGTGGCGATGAAGTACGGGTGCTGCTCGCGCGGCAGTTCCACGTACTCCACCAGGCGGCCGTCGGGCGAGAGGCCGGAGAAGACCAGGCCGGTCTGCTCCAGCTGCCCGCGGTAGGCGTTGTTGACCTCGTAGCGGTGCCGGTGCCGCTCCTCGGACTGCGCCGTGCCGTACACCTCGCGGGCGATCGAGCCCTCGGCCAGGTCCGCCGTGTACAGGCCGAGCCGCATCGTGCCGCCCAGGTCGCCCTGGCCCGCGACGATGTCGAGCTGGTCGGCCATGGTCGCCACCACCGGGTGCGCGGCCTCGGGGTCGAATTCGAGCGAGTTCGCCCCGGCCAGGCCCGCCAGGTTGCGCGCGGCCTCGATCACCATGCACTGCAGGCCCAGACAGATGCCCAGGGTCGGGATCCGGTGCTCGCGGGCGTACGCGATCGCCTGCACCTTGCCCTCGACGCCGCGGTCGCCGAATCCGCCGGGAATCAGCACCGCGTCGCAATCGCCGAGTTCGCGCGCGGCGCCCTCGGGCGTCGCGGTGTTGTCCGACGTCACCCACTTGATCCGGGTCCGCACGTTGTTCGCGAAGCCGCCCGCGCGGATCGCCTCGGTGACCGAGAGGTAGGCGTCGGGCAGGTCGATGTACTTGCCGACCAGCGCGACGGTGACCTCGCGCTCGGGCTGGTGCACCCGGCGCAGCAGGTCGTCCCACTGGGTCCAGTCCACGTCCCGGAAGTTCAGCCCGAGCCGGCGCACCACGTACGCGTCCAGGCCCTCGGAGTGCAGGACCTTGGGGATGTCGTAGATCGACGGGGCGTCGATGGCCGCGACCACGGCCTCCTCGTCCACGTCGCACATCAGCGAGATCTTGCGCTTGATGTCCTGCGGCACGGCCCGGTCCGCCCGCAGCACGATCGCGTCCGGCTGGATGCCGATGCTGCGCAGCGCGGCGACCGAGTGCTGGGTCGGCTTGGTCTTCAGCTCGCCCGAGGGGCCGATGTACGGCAGCAGCGAGACGTGCAGGAAGAACACGTTGTCCCGGCCGACCTCGTGCCGGACCTGGCGGATCGATTCGAGGAAGGGCAGCGACTCGATGTCGCCGACGGTGCCGCCGACCTCGGTGATCACGATGTCCACGTCGTCCACGGCCATGGCCCGGATCCGCGACTTGATCTCGTTGGTGATGTGCGGGATGACCTGCACGGTGTCACCGAGGTACTCGCCGCGCCGCTCCTTGGCGATGACCGTCGAGTAGACCTGACCGGTCGTCACGTTGGCCGAGCCGTGCAGGTCGACGTCGAGGAAGCGCTCGTAGTGGCCGACGTCCAGGTCGGTCTCGGCGCCGTCGTTGGTGACGAACACCTCGCCGTGCTGGAACGGGTTCATCGTCCCGGGGTCGACGTTCAGGTAGGGGTCGAGCTTTTGCATCGTGACCCGCAGGCCGCGCGCCTTGAGGAGCGCTCCGAGGCTCGACGCGGTGAGCCCCTTGCCGAGCGAGGAGGCAACGCCTCCGGTGACGAAAAGGTGCTTCGCCTGCCGGGTGCGACTGGGCGTCTGAGGCACTGCCAAGGAGGGGCTCCCGTGGTTGCGATCGAGGGGATTTCGAAGGGGATGCTGCTGGGCCGATGCGGGCCCGGAACAGTCCCACCAAGTCCACGGGATACCAGCCTAACAGCGTCCGGGGTCGAGGTCCCGCACCCGGTGCGGAACAACTGCGACACCCTACGGCGATTGCCCAGAGTGACAACGCACGGGAGATTCCGGGCACATGCCGTCGGATCGGCCGAGTCGGATTCGACACAGAGTCAACGATCGGTTCGGCGAAAGCAGGCACGTTTCAGCACCCGCGGCGCACTATGCTACGCAGGCGGCGCACGAGCCTCTCTCCGTTCGCCGACACCTGCGCGCAGCGGAAACCACGCGCGCGACGGGTGCGCGTCCCCCGGATCCCGACGGGACGACATTTCGGGAGCACCGGTCGATTCGACCACCGTTTGGGCGGTCGATCACGCGCGCGTGGTGCACTCTGGAATGAATCGATCAACCGTCGATCAGAACATGTCGATCGGCGAGCGCGGTACGCACACGAACACAGCACGCGCGAGCCAAGGCTCGTGCAAGCCGGCCCCTCAGCCGAACCCGGTACGCACGACGGGACGACCGGCACCATCAGGACGACCAGGAACGGAAAGCGTTGCCCGTGACCAGCCGCATCGAGGACTACGCCCTCATCGGGGACATGCAGACCGCCGCTCTCGTGGGCCGTGACGGTTCCATGGATTGGCTCTGCCTCCCCCGCTTCGATTCCCCCGCCGTGTTCGCGGGCCTGCTCGGCAGCGAGGAACACGGCTCATGGCGGGTCGCGCCGCTCTCCGGCGGTCCCGCGACACGCCGCCGGTATCGCGGCGACTCGCTGATCCTCGAATCGGAATGGGAGACCCCGCGGGGGACCGTTCGAGTGATCGATTTCATGCCTCCGGCGGACGCACTGGTCGGCGCGCCGGTCGTGGTGCGGATCGTGGAGGGCGTATCGGGCCGGGTTCCGGTCCGCTCGGAGCTGCGCATGCGGTTCCACTACGGCAAGGTCGTGCCGTGGGTGCGCCGCGAGGCGGACGGCCGCACCGTGGCGGTGGCCGGCCCGGACGCGGTGTGGTTCGCCAGTGACACCGAGACCTACGGGCGCGGATTGACCACCTATTCGGACGTCACCCTCGGCGAGGGCGACCGGGTCACCTTCACCCTCACGTGGCACCCCTCGCACGTCGAGGGCCCGCTGCCCACCGACGCGCTCGCGGCGCTGGCGGACACCGAGGCGTTCTGGACCGACTGGATGACCCGCTGCACCTACCGGGGCCCGTGGCGCGAGCCGGTGGTGCGCTCGCTGATCACGCTCAAGGCGCTCACCTACGCGCCGACCGGCGGGATCGTCGCGGCGCCCACCACGTCGCTGCCCGAGGACGTGGGCGGGGTGCGCAACTGGGACTACCGCTACACGTGGCTGCGGGACGCGGCGATGACCCTGGGCGCGCTGCTCAAGACCGGATTCGTGGACGAGGCCAAGGCCTGGCGCGAGTGGCTGCTGCGGGCGGTCGCGGGCGACCCGGAGAACCTGCAGATCATGTACGGCGTGGGCGGCGAGCGCCGACTGACCGAGTACGAGGCGACCTGGCTGCCGGGCTACGAGGGCTCGCACCCGGTCCGGATCGGCAACGCCGCCGCCGAGCAGTTCCAGCTCGACGTCTACGGCGAGGTGGTCGACGCGCTGCACCTGGGTCGGGTCTCCGGCATGGAGGGCAACGACCACGCACACGCGCTCCAGCTCAAGCTGATGGACTACATGGAGCAGCACTGGCGCGACCCGGACGAGGGCATCTGGGAGGTCCGCGGGCCGCGCCGGCACTTCGTGCACTCCAAGGTGATGGCCTGGGTCGCGGTGGACCGCACCATCAAGATGCTGGTGGACGAGCCGATGGCCTCGGACACCGAGAAGATGCTCGAACACCTCAGGGGGGTGCGCGAGGAGATCCACCGCGAGGTGTGCGCGTACGGGTACGACGCGGACCGCAACACCTTCACCCAGTACTACGGCTCGACCGAGTTGGACGCGTCGCTGCTGCTGATCCCACAGGTGGGCTTCCTGCCGCCGGAGGACAAGCGGGTGATCGGCACGATCGAGGCGATCCAGCGCGAGTTGACCGAGGACGGCTTCGTCCGCCGCTACCCCACCAACGGCACCAGCGTCGGCCTGGACGGCCTGCCGGGCGACGAAGGCGCCTTCCTGGCCTGCTCGTTCTGGCTCGCCGACGACCTGGCGATGATCGGCCGGGTGGAGGAGGCACGCGAGCTGTTCGAACGCCTCCTCGCGCTGCGCAACGACCTGGGCCTGCTCGCCGAGGAGTGGGACCCGCGGCTCCAGCGCCAGGTGGGCAACTTCCCGCAGGCGTTCAGCCACGTGCCGCTGATCGACACGGCCCTGCGGCTGACCGCGACGATGCGCGCCGAGGCGTCCGAGCAGGACTGATCGCGGCGACGCGGTCGGCGGCGCGCGGCGACGGGACATCGCGCGGGCGGAAGGCGCGGACGGGGCGGGTTCGGTGGGCGCGCTGTGCAGGTGTGCGCACCGGTTCCCGGTGGTGTCTCCCGACACCATGACCCGCGAACGTTCCACGACCACAGCGACGGGCGGCGAGCCGATCGGCTCGCCGCCCGTCGCGTCGTTCGCCGTCGCTGCCGCGGGCCGGCGGCGGCGCCCGCTCGACTACGCGACCGCCGGGGCGTTCCTCCCGGACGTGGGCTCCTGTCCGGGCCGGCGGCGGCGCCCGCTCGCCCCGGGCGCAGGCGACTGCGAGACGGTCGGTGATTCGCGCCGCCGGTCGGGCCGGCGTTCGGCAGGCTGCCGGGCCACGCTCGTGCTCGCGCCGGGCCGTCGGGCTCCTGGGCTACCCGGCGGGCCGCGACCGGCCGGGTGAGGGAGCGGGTGTGGTGGCGCGTGCGGGCCCCACGAGGGGGCCCGGCGTCATACCGGGCCGAGTTCCTCGTAGATGCTCAGGACCTGGGCGATGGTCTCCCGCTCGTCGGGCCAGGTCGCGGCCTGGGCCCGGCCCGCCTCGACGAGTTCGGCGCGCCGGTCGGGGTCGTCGAGCAGGTCGCGGACCGCCGCGGCGAGTTCGTCGGGCCGACCGGGCGGGACCAGTACCGCCGCGTCGCCGACCAGTTCCGGGATGCCGCCGACGTGCGTGGCGACCAGTGCCACGCCGGTGCGCAGTGCCTCCTGGGCGACCAGCGCCCGGGCCTCCCAACGGCTGGGCAGGACCGCGAGATCGGCGGCACCGAGCAGGTCGGCCACGTCCGCACGATGACCCAGCAGGCGAACCGGCAACGACTCGGCGTCGATCCGGTCTTGGAGCGATTCCCGCAGCGGCCCGTCTCCGGCGATCACGAGCAGCGGCACCGGTTGTTCGTCCAGCCACTGCCGCGCGGCGTCCAGGAGCACCGGGTAGTCCTTCTGCGGGGCCAACCTGCCCACGGCCACCAGCAGCGGCCGGTCGCCCGCGTCGAATTCGGCCCGCACCGCGGCCCGGTCCCGCTCGGCCGGCGGCAGCGGCGGGGCCGATACCGGCCCGAGCCGGGCATCCCGCGCGCCGACCTGCCTGGCCCGGTCGACCAGATCGGTCGAGGCGCCCAGGACGACGTCGGCGGCCCGTACCGCCCGGCCCTCCAGCACCCGGGTCAGCGCACCCTTGGCACCACCGACCAGGACGGCGTTGTGCAGGGTGAGCACCAGCGGCCTGCGGCGTACCCGATGCCGGCCGAGTGCGTTGCCCGCCGCCAACCCGGCGCGCAGCCCGTGCGCGTGCACCACGTGCGCGGGCGCGCAGGCCGCGCGCAGCTCACGCAGCGCCGCCCGATCGGTGGGCCGGGGGGCCGAGCCGATCTCGACCGCCCGAAATCGCGCGCCGGTGCCCGCGAAGTCGAAGTGCTCCTCGGTCGAGGCCGGGCCGCACACGGTCACCGCGACCCCGCGCCCGACCAGGCCGGCGGCCAGCGAGCGCACGTGCGCGCCGATCCCGCCGGTGGACGTGGCCAGGACAAGGACGGCCCGCAGCCGGGCCGGCTCGGTGCGCTCTCGCGACTCAGTCGTCGTGTCCACGTCGCTGCTCCCCTTCCGATTCGGCCGCCCGCCGCCCGCGCAGCGTGGCCCTGACAGCCTCGCCGACGGTCACGGATACGACTCCCGCGAACACCAGGGTGCCCACGATGGCGGCAACCGCCGCGATGATCAACGTGAAGACGATGCCGCCGGTCCCGAATGCCCGCGACGCCCCGAACCCGGCCGCCCCGCCGGCGAACGCGGCCACCACCGCCCAGGCCGCCGGCTTGGCCATCGTCGCCCCGGCCAGTGCCCGCGGGCCGGCCGTGCGGACCACGGCATAGGCCAACAGCACCCCGGCCACGGTCATCCCGATCGAGTTGCCCAGGCCGAGCGCGGCCACCGTCCAGCGGGCGGGCAACGCGAAGGCGAGCGCGACGTCGGCGACCACGACCACCCCCCACCCGGCCACCACACAACCGGCGGCGGCGCGACCGTGGCCGGAGGCGTTCAGCGCGCGGCCCAGGTGCGCGGTCAGCGCGTACCCGATCAGTCCCGGCGCGAACGCGGCCAGCGCCCAGGCCATGTGCTCGGGCTCGGTGGAGCCGGCCATGAACAGCGCGAAGAACCGCCCCAGCGGCGCGGCGGCGGCCAGCAGCAGCGCGGTGCCCGCCGCGCCGACCAGGAGCACGGTGCGGGTGGTCGCGGCGACCGCGTCCGCGAACGCGTCCCGGTCGCCGTCGTGCGCGTGCGCGCTCAGGCGCGGGAAGGCGGCGGTGGCGATCGGCACCGCGAGCACCGCGTACGGGAGCAGGTAGACCATCCACGTGGTCTGGTAGACGACCAGTGATCCGTGCGTGCCGCGCCCGTTGGCGAGCAGGATCACCGCGATCGTCGCGGCCTGCTGGGCGATCAGCGTCGCGACGCCGGCCAGCGCGAGGGTGCGTACCCGGTGGGCCACACCGTCCGGGAAGCGCAGCGTGGGGCGCAGCCGCAGGCCGGTCGAGCGCAGCGGCACGACGGTGACCAGCGCGAGGGCCAGGACGCCGGCGGTGGTGCCGAGCGACAGGGTCAGTTCGGCGCCGCGCGGCAGGGTGGCCGGGTTGTCCAGGTCGACGTCGTACCGGTTCGCGAAGAGCAGGTAGCTGCCGGCCACGACCAGGCTGGACACGAGCGGCGCGAGCGTCCCGGCCAGGAACCGGTGATGGGCCTGGAGGATGCCGCCGGCGACCACGGCGATCCCGTACAGCAGCACCTGCGGCACGAACACGAGCAACATCCGGGACGCGACGTCCGCGACGCCGGGGCCGTCCGCCTTGCCGGCCAACAGCAGTTCGGCGATCGGGCGGGCGAGCAGCGCGCCGAGCAGCACGATCGGGGTCAGCACCAGGACGACCCAGGTCAGCAGCGCGGACGCGATCCGCCCGGCGTCCTCGCGCGCACCCTTGGCCACCGGCCCGGCCAGCACCGGCACCACCACGCTCGCCAGCGCCCCGCCGGCGACGATCTCGAAGACGATGTTGGGCACCGAGTTGACCGTGCTGTACGCGGTGCCCAGGACGGTGTCGCCCACCGTCCCGGAGAACACCAACTGCCGCCCGAACCCGGCCAGCCGGGCGAACACGGTGACCACGGCCATCAACGCGGCGGCACCGGCGATGCCCCGGACGACACCACGGGCCCGGGTGGCGCCGGGGGGTGGGGCGTCGGGTCCGGTGTCTCGGGGCGCGGCCTCGGACCCGGTCTCGACGGGCGGGATGTCGGGCCCGGCGTCGGGGGACGCGCCCCGGGACCCGTTCGCGCCCGGCGCCGCGTCGGGGCCGGTCTCCGCGGGCAGGGCGTCGCGGGACGCACCCCGGGAGCCGGTCCCGCCGGGCACGGCGGCGGATCCGGCGTCGCGGGGCGCGCCCCCGGACCCGGTCTCGACGGGCGTGCCGTCCGCCTCGCTGCCGTTCGATCGGCGCGGGCCGCCTCGGGTGGCCGTCACCCGTCGACCGGACCCGTCGGAAGCGAAGAGCGGGTCCGGTCGGTCGGGGCGGCACGTCGGGTCGGCACGCCTCGCGTACCGCTCGTCGGCCCACCCCGGCGCACGCCCACAGGCCATCGGTCGTTGCCGGTCATGCCGGTGCGACGGCTCCCTCGGCGGCCGGCAGGCCGGGTGCCGGGGTCGCGGCGGGCGGGCGGCGGCCGAGCATGTCGATCGTGTTCAGCGGCCGGTTGCCGGCGATGACCTTGGTGAAGCTGACCTTCTCGCTGGCCGCGGTGAACGCGCCGAGTACGAGCACCTTGGCCAGCAGCCCCTTGCGCCCGGAGCCGGCCGCGAGGGCCACGCCCAGGGCCGCGCCCAGCGCGTTCGCGCCCGCGTCGCCGAGCATCGACTTCTCGGCCAGGTCCTCCGGCAGCAGCGCCGCCGCCGCGCCGACCGGGGCCGCCGCGAGGGCCGCCGCCGGGCCGCCCCGGAGCAGCCGCGGCGCGCCCGCGATCAGCACCGCCTTGGCCGCGCGGCCCGGCCGCAGGTCGAACAGGTTGATCAGGTTGGCCGTACCCGCGACGACCACGCCCGCGAGCAGCTTGTCCAGCGGCCGCCGCTGCACGAGCGCGCCCGCCGCGAGGCCGGCCACGCCGAGTCCGACGATCTTGACGCCACCGCTGGTCAGTTCGCCCTTGGCGAGCGCGCCGAGGTGGCCCTTGAACCCGCGCCGATCGCTCGACCCGGCCATGTCGTCGTACGTGCCGAACCCGGCCCCCGCGACCGCCGCCAGCACGCCGGCCGCCCGCCACCGACCGGGCACCCCCGGAGCGCACACGGCGGCGACGGCCGTGCCGACCGCCGTCGCGGGCCCTTCGAGCAGGGTCAGCACCTCGCCGCGGTGGTTGCGCCGCTCCCACAGCGCGGCCTCGCCCGGCGGGCGGCGGGTCAGCGCGGCGTACGCGGCCCGGGCCGCTCCGGTCGCGGCCAGCGCGGTCACCAGGCGGCCCGGCCGGCAGCGGCGGGCCGCGACCGGGGCCCCGGCGCGGTCGGCGACACGGGCGGGGGCAGCGGCCTTCGTCACGACGTCTCCTTCTTCGGCAGCTCCGGCAACGGACCGTCGGTGGTGCCCGTCGTCCCGTATTGGCCGGAAGTACCCTGCTTGTCCTCGACCACCAGGGACCACACGACCGCGACCTGACCCACGGGCGTGTCGGCGGTGTCCACGGTGGAAACGGCCTTGGCGGTCTGATCGTTACGGCGCAGCGCCCAGATCACGCCGTTCTCCTGCGCGGCGGACGCGGCACCGGCCACGACCGTACCGTCGTCGCCGGTGTCCAGGGCGCGCGCGAGCGAAAGATGGATGTTGTTGATCCGACCCGGATCGTCCCCGCCGGTGGCCCCGGACGGCGCGACGATCACGACCAGGTCGGCGCCGGTGGCGGGGTTGTCCTTGACGTCGACGAAGCCGGCCTCCTTGAGCTTGGTCAAGGTCTCGGTCGCGGCCTGCGTGTTGTGCGTCGCGGGGGTGGTGGTGCCGTTGTTCTGGTTGGTGTTCTGGCCGGGCGTGCCCTGTCCCGGGGTGCCCTGCCCCGGCGTCTGGCCGCTCGGCGGCGCGGACGTGGTTCCGGCACCGGTCGGCGGCGTGCCGGACGCGGGCGTTCCGGTGGGCGGCGTGCCGGCCGGCGTACCGCTCGCGGGCGGCTGGGTCGAGGACCCGCCGGGCGTACCGGTCTGCGCCGGCGGCAGCGTCTCGGTGATCGCGCCCGCCAGCACCCGCGCCGCCCGATCGGTCGCCGACCCGGTCGGGAAGGCGGCGGCGTTGGCGCCGAGCGCGGTGACCAGTTCGGCCTCGCGCTTGGGGTCGGTCCACGCGCCCTTGATCCCCACCTGGCCGGTGACCGTCGCGGACGCGCTGTCGAGCAGCTTGACCATGCTGTCGGTCAGCTTGGTGTCCGCGCCGGGCAGCGCGACCACGACCGCCTTGTGGCCGGCGAGCTTGCCCTTGACCAGCTCGGGCCCGACGGTGTTCATGATGCCGTTCAGGTACCGGGTACCGGCGTTTGCCCGATCGAGTTCGCGACGCAGCCCTTCGTTGTTCCGGGCCAGGTCCTGGACCTGCGTGTCGAGCCCGGTGACGGCCGCCTCCTTGAGGAAGGACGCGCCGAGTACGAGCCCGACCGACAGGGCCAGGAAGACCGCGATGATGGAGACGACGTGATATCTGAAGTCGATCAACTGAACAGTCCCTGGAGCCAGTAGACGAAGGCGTCCCACTGTGCCCCGAACACGTGGAAGTACGCGCGCCCGAGCGGGGTGACCCGCACGGTGACCGCGATGGTGACCAGCGCGGCGAGGCACAACATGAGCAGCGAAGTCGTGGAGATGCGGCTGCGGTACAGACGGCTGACGCCCTTGGCGTCCACGAGCTTGCCGCCCACCCGCAGCCGCGTGAGGAAGGTGCTCGCCATGCCGGCCCGGCCCTTGTCCAGGAACTCGACGAGCGTGAGGTGCGTACCGACCGCGACGATCAGGCTCGCGCCGCCGTCGTCGGCGAGCAGCATCGCGATGTCCTCGCTGGTCCCGGTGGCGGGAAAGGCGATCCCGTCCACACCGAGTTCGTCGAGGCGTTCCATCCCGGGTGCGCGCCCGTCGCGGTACGCGTGCACGATGATCTCCGCGCCGCAGCGCAGCGCCTGATCGGACACCGAGTCCATGTCGCCGACGATCATGTCGGGCTTGTAGCCGGCCTGAAGCAGCGCGTCGGCGCCGCCGTCCACGCCGATCATCACCGGGCGGTACTCGCGGATGTACGGTCGCAGCGCGGCGATGTCCTCGCGGTAGTGGTAGCCGCGGACCACGATGAGCACCTGACGGCCGTCGATCCGGGTCCGGATCTCGGGGACGCCGACGCCGTCGAGGAGCAGTTCGCGCTCCTCGCGGATGTACTTGAGGGTGTTCTCGGCGAACGCCTCGATCTGCTCGGACAGCCCGGCACGGGCCTTCTCCATCGCCGCCGCGACCGATTCCGCGTCGAGCAGGGTGCCGACGGCGATCGGGTCGTCGCCGCGATAGAGCACGTTGTCCTCGACCCGGACCAGCTCACCCTCGCGGATCCGGTCGAGCACGCTCCCGCCGACGGCGTCCAGGAGCGGTACGCCCGCCTCCACGAGCAGCTGCGGCCCGATGTTGGGGTAGCGCCCGCTGATGCTCTCGGCGGCGTTGACGACGGCGGCCGGTCGGCACTTGACCAGCGCCTCGGCGGCGACCCGGTCGAGGTCGCCGTGGTTGATGATGGCGATGTCCCCGGGCCGAAGCCGCTTGGTGAGGTCCTTGGTACGCCGATCGACCCGGGCAAACGAACCGGTGACCTCGGTATGCCGTCGACGACGAAGCGCGGGAATCCTCACCGGCGCAATCCTGCCATGCGCGATATTTCTCGGCGGCCTCCGGCCGCTCCGGGAAACGGCCCTTCGGGCCGCTACGGCGGCTCCACCGCTCTCCTCGCAAGCTCGTCGATCCCCGGTCGACGATCAAGTCGTGGGCGCTGACGCGCCGGGAGGGCGCCGAATTCGCAGCAGCCCAGGGCTGAGGGGCGGTCGAGACCGCGAGGGCGACCCGGCCGACGTGGCCTGCGTCACGACGCGAGACGCCGGCGAAATCGGAGCGCGGCTGTTACATGACGACAAGGGTGCGGTGAAGCGGGATGCGGTGGGGGTGGGGGTGGGGGTGGGGGCGACCCTCCTGTCCGAATACGCCCGACACACCAGCACCCCGCCGCGCGACCTGATGTCGCCGCCGGCCGAGCACGCCGCCGACCGACCCGAGCGGGATCGCGGGTCGTGTTCGGGCGGGTGTGCGGTCGGTGTGTGGACCGGGTGATCGGGGGGCTCGGGGGGCGGCTGCTCGGGCGGCGGGCACGGTTGCGGTGGGTGCACCTGGTGTTGGGGGGTGCGTTGTTGACGCCCTTTCATCTCGCCGCGCTCACCGTGCTCACGGCCACCGGGCTGCTTCGGGGCACGCCGGCGGAGCCGCTCACCTCGCAGTTCCTCGCGCTGGCGTTGGCGCTGCCGTTCGTGGCCGTGGCCGGCCTGGTTCCGTTCGTCCGCACGCTGGAGGGTGGCGCCGCGCGGGTGTTGTGCGCGCCGGACGGCGAGGTGCTCGGCGCCCCGGCGATCGGTGCGGCGGCGCGGCGGCGGGCCTCCGCGTGGTTCACGTTGCATGCGCTGCTGGGCGGTGTGGTCGCCGGTGTCTCGCTCGCCGCGCCGCCCGGGGGTGTGGTGTTGCTGGTACTGCCGTCGGCCCCGGCGCTCGCCGAGGTGTTTCCGTGGGCCGAACCGGCACACGCGCTCCCGATCGCCTGGATGCCGGTCGGCCTGGCGCTGCTGCTGCTTCCGCTGCCCGTATCCGCCGCCGCGGGCTCCTGGTTGGCCCGGATCGCCCCGACCCCGCTCGGCCCGACCCCCGCCGACCGCCTCGCGCTCGCCGAGCAACGCGCCGAACGCCTCGCCGAACGCGCCCGGATCGCCCGTGACCTGCACGACTCGGTCGGCCACGCGCTCAGTGCGGTGGGCATCCAGGCGGCTGCCGCGGGTCGGCTCCTCGACCGTGATCCGGCCTTCGCCGCCCGGGCGTTGGCGGCGATCGAGGACACCGCCCGCGATGCGGTCGCCGAACTCGACCACGTACTGGGCCTGTTGCGCGAGGAATCCGACCCGGCAGCGCACCGGTACCGTCCCTGGCCGACCTGACCGACCTGATCGCCCGCACCCGCGCGGCCGGCGCCGAGGTCGACCTCGACCTCGAACTCGGCCCGGCAGGCGGGCCCGACGGCCTGCCGCGACCGGTCTCGCGCGAGACGTACCGCATCGTCCAGGAGGGCTTCGCGAACGTATTGCGGCATGCCGGCGAGGTCCCGATCCGGCTTTGCATCGCGGCCGACGACGGCCGATTGGCGATCGACCTGAGCAATCCCACCGGCGCGGCCCGGGCCACCCGACCGGGCGGCGGACGCGGCCTGCGCGGCGCCGCCGAGCACGTCACCGTACTGCGCGGCACCTTCACCGCCGGCCCCCGCGACGGCCGCCGGCAGCTGGCCGCCCGCATACCCCTGGAGAAACACGTCCACGCGATCCGTACCGTGGCCCGCGGCGACTCGCTGCTCTTCCCCGCCGCGATCCGGGACTTGGCTCTCGCCCACTGCCCGGAACGCACCCACAACACGGAACTGCGCACCCGAATCGCCCGACTCACCCCGCGCGAGCAGGAGATCCTGCGCCTGATCACCGCCGGCCTGGCGAACACCGAGATCGCCGAACGCACCGCGCTGGGCCTGGAAACGGTGAAGACCCATGTGGCCCGGGTACTCGCCAAGCTCGGCGTCCGCGACCGCACCCAGGCGGTGATCGCGGCGTACGAGAGCGGGTTCGCGGCGACGGGTCGGGGGCGGGCCGACGGCTGGGGATAGTCACGCGTCGGGCCGGGACGGGCGGCGTAGGCTCTTGCGCAGCTGGTACGAACGAGTGCCGAGGGGCCGCACACCCGGGGACAGCACCTCGACCGGCTCGGCGGCGGCCGTCCGGAACGCCGCGTATGCCTGTTCGTCGGTCCACTCGGTGTAGACCATTCCCCGGGTGCCGTCCAGGTTGACGTGCACGTGAGTGGCGATGCGGCCCGGGACCTGCTCGCGCACCGCTGTCCCGAGCACGAGTTCGGCCCAGTCGCGGGTGGCCTGTGCGTCGTCCGCCTCGATGTCGTCGATCACGATCAAGGCGGCCGATGCCGGGAGTTCGGGATGGATTGTGCTGCCGGCCAGGCGATAGCGGATCACGCCCGGACGCTCGATGCCGGGTACCACCTCGTCGATGCCGCGAACCAGCTTCGGGCGTGTGGTCCGGACGAAGGCCCGATGGTCGTCGTCACCGGTCCACTGGGCGTAGTTCAGCACGCGCTCACCGTCGGTGCTCACGAAACAGTTGAGGGTGAGAAACCCGGTGGGCCACGGAACGCCCTCCCACTCGGCGATGGTCGCGTCCACTGCGGCGCGCTGACGCTCCGGCGTATGCACGATCCAGGGGCTGACCAGGATCGTGCCCACATCGGATCGACGGACCCGGGGCAGCGGGTGGTACGGGGAAGTGGTCACGAAAACTCCTCGACCTCGACGGCAGGACCCGCACCACCCTGCAACTTCAAGCGCTCTTGAGGTCAACCCCGGACCGGGCCACGAGCCGGGTGCCGGGCGGCGCCGGTACAGCCGAGACGGGCACTGGCGGGGACCGTTTTCGCAGCCCGGTGCAGGCGGGGCCCTGTCGGTGCCGGCCGGTACCTTCCGCACACCCGAACGGCGGCGAGGAACGAACCCGCAATCGAAAGGCGTTGGAGCCTTGTCCATGTGGTTGACGCTGGTGAAGATCGAGCCCGCCCTGCTGGATGAAGCACGGGAACGTCCCGACCCGGTCGGCGAGTTGCGCAATTCCCGTAGCCGGGACGACGTACACGGCGAGGACTACCTCCTCCTGTGTGGCATCGCCGAGGGCCGGGCCGAAGTCGAGGAGGGCACGGCCGAGTGGATGAACGCGTATCCGGCCTTGGCCCGGGCGACCGGCAACGCATGCACCACTGCCGAGGCATCCGGCCCGGGCCACAAGGCGGCCTTCGTCCTGACTCCGGAGGAGGTCGCACACGTCGCCGCAGGTCTCGCCGACGAAGGCTGGACCCGCTTCCTGGAAATCGCCCGCTTCTACGTCGCGGCCGCCACCGAGGGCAGCGCCGTCGTCGGGGAAGTGACGTAGGGCACGTGCGGGGTCGCCGCCGACACGGTCCGCGAACCCACGAACACCGATGTGGTGACGCGACGCGAACTCGGCCATATCAAGCGGATCGGCGCAGCGCTTGCCGCGGCGGCGTCGGCGCCGGATTCCTCCGAAGCGTTGCCGTCATGCCCGCAGTACGTCCGGGCACCGCGCCTCCGGCGTCAATTCGCCGGCGGGTTCGACTCGCCGCGCACTACCCTGCGCCGGGAACACGGACCGGATCACCGCCCTCCCCCATCCGCCGCAACGAAACGCGGCCCGGCGGGACCGGCGCGACAGCGCGGCGCGGTCGTCGAGAATCAGCGGAAGGACGGACGAATGGTCACGGAACCGGCCGGCTTCTACACCGGAATCGTCGCGGAGTCCTACGCGCCTTTGAAGTCCTTCTCCCCGGACCCCGACACCTACGCCGCCTTGGTCTGCGAAACCGGCTCTCCGGCCCTGGAGTTGGGCTGCGGAGACGGCGATCCGCTGCTCGCCCTTCGACGGCGCGGCCTGGACGTCGAAGGTGTCGACTCCTCCGCCGACATGTTGGCGCGCTGCCGGCGTCGGGCCGACGAAGCGGGTATCACCGTCACCCTCCATCATCAGCGCATGGAGGCGCTCGACCTGCCCCGCCGTTTCCGGACGATCTTCCTGGCCGGGCCGACCTTCAATCTCCTCCCGGACGACAGCACCGCCATCGCCGCGCTCGACGGCATTCGCCGCCACCTGGCCGACGGCGGTTGCGCGGTGATCCCACTGCACGTCCCCTCCCCCGGTCCCGCCGATCGGATCGGCGAAGTGCGTACCGCCACCGCCGATGACGGCGCGGAGTTGCGGTTCTGCCTGGTCTCCGAAGAACGCAACGAGACCCTCCGAACCCAGACGTCCCTGCTGCGCTACGAACGCCACGCCCAAGACGCGAGCACCGTCGTGGAACGCCCCTGGCTGCTGCACTGGTACACCCGCTCCGGATTCGAGGCACTCGCCGCATCCGCCGGGCTGACCACGGTGTCCGTCACGGATGCGGAAGGAAACGCCGCCGAGGACGACGCCGACTCCACGGTCTTCCGACTGCGCGCCGACCGGCGTCGATAGTGCCGCGACCGGCAACGTGCGCCGAGCCGGGGTCCGCGAAGTCGGGCCGGAGCGGCGCATCGTCCGCGGCATGCGCTCGGGCCCGTACGTGGTGCGAGGTGATGCGCCGTTCGCCCCAAGGGTGTTCACGGCTGCCGTGATCATCGGCGCTAAACTGCGGCCACTGTGCGGGCTCGGGGTTCGCCCGGGTTCACCAGAGGAGCACGACCACATGATGGGGCCGGCCCATTCCCTGTCCGGAGCATGCGCGTGGATGGCCGCCGGCGCCGCCGCGGATGCCTATGGCCGACCGATGCCCTGGCCCGTCCTGGTGGTCGGCGGGCTGATCTGCGCGGGCGCCGCGCTCGGCCCGGACCTGGATCACAAGGCCGCCACCGTCTCCCGCTCGTTCGGGCCGATATCCCTGATCCTCTGCGGCCTGGTCGACGCCCTGGCCACCGCCACCTACCGGGCCACCCGCAAGAAGGGCGACCCCCGCCGCAGCGGCGGCCACCGCACGCTCACCCACACCTGGGTCTGGGCCCTGCTCGTCGGCGTCGGCGCGTCCGCGATCTGCGCCTACGGCGGCCGTTGGGGCGTACTGGGCGTGCTGTTCGTCCACATGGTGCTCGCCATCGAGGGCCTGCTGTGGCGCCAGGCCCGCTTGCACAGCGACATCCTGGTCTGGCTGCTCGGCGGTACGAGCACCTGGATGCTGGTCGAGATCCTGAACCGGCCCGGGAACGGCTCGAATTGGTTCTTCACCGAGCCGGGTCAGGAGTACTGGTGGGTCGGCCTCCCGATCGCACTCGGCGCGCTCACCCACTGCATCGGCGACGCGCTCACCGTCTCCGGCTGCCCGATCCTGTGGCCCATACCCATCGGCCGCAAGCGCTGGTACCCCCTGGGCCCACCCAAGTCCATGCGCTTCCGTGCCGGCGCCAAGGTCGAGGTCAAGGTCCTGATGCCGCTCTTCATGGCCGCCGGCGGCCTGGGCGCCGCCGGCGCACTCGGCTACCTCGGCTGACCCTTCCTCCCCGAGAAGGTCGCCCCGACATCCGACATCCGCCGCGTCCGGCACACCGAACCCGGGCAGCCGGGCACTGCCCGGGCGTCCTGCCGGACCGGTCCGCCCCGGGGGTAGACCTCGGGGGCGGGCCCGGCCCGCGCAGCGGCCGAACCATCAATACCCCGCCGGCGCCGGCCAGTGGCGCTCCACCCCGATCGCCTCCAACTCCGCCGCGAACTCGTCGAACAACGCCGCGTCTTCCCGGACCGCATGCGGCTCGACGCCCCGCTCCAGGCAGTAGGCCGCGAGGTGGCCGACCACCTCGCCGATGTTCCATTCCACCGGATGCAGCCGGTAGCAGCCGTTGGAGATGTGCGTCGTACCGATGTTCTTGGCCGCCGGCAGCAGGTTGCGCATCCGGATCGGCAGGAGCGCACCGAGCGGGATCTCGAACGGCACGCTGGCCACGTCGATGTAGTTGTCGCCGCCGGTCGAGGGGTGCAGGTCGATCCGATAGGCGCCCACGCCCACCGAGTCCGGGAAGTGGTGGATCGCGTGGACGGCGCACCTCGCATCTACGACAGCCTGACGGACACCCCGGACGCGACCTGCTGAGCCGGCGGGCGCGGGCGGGCGGGCACGGGTAGGGCGGCGCGGCGCGGGCCGTGCGAACGGGACGACGCCGCCTGCCGGGCCTGTCGGCGGGGCTGATCGGCGCCCCGTCGGAGGTGCCCGGCCGGGGGATGCGGGGAAGCGGGGCGGCGGCGGACTCGGGGCCGCCGCCCCGGTCTGGGGACCGATCAGTTGTAGGTCAGGGGCGGGGTGAGCGGGGTGCGGGTGACGCAGTACCAGCTGGGCCACGACCCGGTCGGGAACAGCACCCGCAGGCTCCAGTTGCTCGGCGACGGCGGAGTGCCGGTGAGCACCGCGTTCAGCGGTTGGCCGGGCGAGATGGTGCCGCTGACCTTCGGGATCGCGCCGAGGTTGAGCACCGGCGAGGACGCCGGGTAGGGCGGGTTGATCGCGCCGTCGTAGACGACGCCGCCACTGGGCCCGTTGAAGAGCACGGTGGTGTTGATCGAGTTGGCGGGGAAGCCGATCGGGATCGTCCGGGCGATGCTCACCTTCAGCACACCGCCACCGGTGGAGTACGTCACCTTCGCGGTGAACGCTCCACCCCTGGTGTCCACGCAGTTGTACGGGGACGTCGACGGCCCGCCGGCGGAGGCGCTGCCGACGAATGCGGTCAGGGCGGCGAGTGCGCCGGCGGTGGCGAGCGCAGCGAACTTGGCTGACCTGGCGCGTTTGGACATACCTGTCTCCTGGGTTGGTTTCTGGGCTGGACCCGAACCGTGCGGAGGAGCAGAAGTACACCGGGTGCGACACCCGTCACGCGCGACCCAGTAGAACAACCCGAGCCCCGGCCGACAAGCAAACACAACGACATGGCGCGATTTGGCAAGTGGGGCGGCGGCGGGGGCGTTGGGCGGGGGGACTCATCATCGGGCGGGGGCGCGGGGGCTGCGGGCGGGGCGGCCGGGGTCGCGGGGGCTGCGGGGCGGGGCGGCCGGGGTGGTCGCGGGCGCAGCGGGCCTGGGCGGCCGGGGGCGCGGGCGCAGCAGGCCCGACAAGCGGGGGGCGGGCGCAGCAGGCCCAGCCGACCGGGGGCGCGGGGGCAGCAAGCCAGCCGGAGTCGCGGCACGAAGAGCCCGACCAATCGGGGTCGCGGGCGTGGCAGGCCCAGCCGACCGGAATCGCGGGCGTGGCAGGCCCGACCAACCGGAGTCGCGGGGGCGGCGAGCCCGGGCAGCCGG
Source organism: Embleya sp. L77 (assembly GCF_055557415.1). Lineage (NCBI taxonomy): Bacteria > Bacillati > Actinomycetota > Actinomycetes > Kitasatosporales > Streptomycetaceae > Embleya > Embleya sp. L77. Next base: position 5,293,912 of record NZ_CM145709.1, on the reverse strand, counting down.
AGTCGCGGGCACAGCGGGCCCGGGCGGCCGGGGACGCGGGCACAGCAAGGCCCGGCTGGCCGGGGACGCGGGCGTGGCGGGCCCAGCCCACTGGGGTCGCGGGCGCAGCAGGCCCAGCCGACCGAAGTCGCGGGCGCAGCAGGCCCGACCCACCGGGGACGCGGGCACAGCAGGTCGGGCGGCCGGGGACGCGGGCGTGACAGGACCGACCCACCGGCGTCGCGGGCGCAGCGGGCCCGACCCACCGGAGTCGCGGGCGTGGCAGGCCGGGCGGCCGGGGCGCGGGCGTGTGACAGGACCGACCCACCGGCGTCGCGGGCGCAGCGGGGCCGACCCACCGGAGTCGCGGGCGTGGCAGGCCGGGCGGCCGGGGCGCGGGCGTGTGACAGGACCGACCCACCGGCGTCGCGGGCGCAGCGGGCCCGACCCACCGGAGTCGCGGGTGTGGCGAGGCGGGGGTGCCGGAGGCGCGGGAGCGGCGTTGCTGCTTGTTGGGCGCCTTCGGCGCCGGCTCGCGAGGCACCACTTTTTTCTCTCCCCCGCTTCGCTCCTCCGAGAAAAAAGTGGCCCCTCGCTCGGGACGGTGTGTCCCTCCGCTTCGCTCCGGGCCACACCGTCCACACTTTGCGGCTCCGCCGCTCTCCGCGCTTCGCGCGTCGATCACTGGGGGCGGGCTGGGTCGGGGGCGCTGACGCGCCGAACCGCAGCCCGACACCGTTGGGCACCTTTGGCGCCGGATCGCGAGGCCCGCCTCAGGGGGCCGCGCCGAGCCGTAGCCCGACACCCTTGGGCGACTTCGGCGCCGGATCGCGGGGCCGCCTCGGGGGCCGCGCCGAAGCGTAGCCCGACCCCGTTGGCGCCTTCGGTGCCGGCTCGCGGGGCCCGCCTCGGGGGCGCCGGCGCGTCAAAACCGCAGGCCGGCGGCCTCGGGGAGGCACGGTCGCTCACCGCGGCCAACCCACCTGACGGCGGGCAGCCACGCCGGGGGGCGCGGGGCCGGGGCAGGTCGCCTCGGTGCCTGTGAAGCCGCAGGCTCCGCGCCGAACGCAACGGGTGGAACGGGTGGGTGCACGACTCGGCCAATCGAGACGCGAGCGCGACGAACCCGCTCGAAGGCCCGCGATCCCTCACAGCCACGCAACGGGTGGGCCCGACGACCACCCGCGCAACCGACCCGCTGCCGCAACGAGCCCGCCCGTCCTCCGCGACCCGTCATGGCCGAGCGCACACCAGGCAGGCCCAACCATCGCCCGCGCGACCCACCCGCCGCCGCAGCCACCACGCCCGGGTCGACAGAGCCCATCAGGGCCATGTGGCCACGAGCATCTCAGTCTTCGCGTTTGGCCCCCGCGGCCGTGGCCAGGAGTTCCTCCGCGTGGGCTCGGCCCAGTTCGGAGTCCTCCAGGCCGGCCAACATGCGGGAGAGTTCGCGGACGCGGGCGGCGTCGTCGAGGGTGACCACGCCGGAGCGGGTGACCGTGCCGTCGCTGGACTTTTCGACCACCAGGTGACGGTCGGCGAAGGCGGCGACCTGGGGGAGGTGGGTCACCACGATCACCTGGGCGACCCGGGCCAGGCGGGCCAGCCGGCGGCCGACCTCGACCGCGGCCTTGCCGCCGACGCCCTGGTCGACCTCGTCGAAGACGAAGGTGGGGACCGGGTCGGCGCCGGCGAAGACCACCTCGACCGCGAGCATCACGCGGGAGAGTTCACCGCCGGAGGCGCCCTTGGCCAGGGGGCGTGGCGGTGCGCCCGGGTGCGGGGACAGTTGCAGTTCGACCTCGTCCACACCCATCGGGCCGTAGGCCAGGACACGATCGCCCACCGGCAGGCCGTCCGGGTCGTCCACGCCGGAGATCGCCACGCCCACACGCGCGTACGGCATCGCCAGCGCGGTCAGCTCGCCGGTGACCGCCGCCGCGAAGCGCTCCGCCGCGGCGTGCCGGGCCGCCGACACCTCGCTCGCCAGCGTCGCCAACTCGCCCCGCAGCGCGTCCCGTTCGGCGGTCAGCTCCTCGGTGCGGTCGTCGTCGCCGTCCAGCTCGGCCAACCGCGCGGCCGAGCGCTCGGCCCAGGCCAGCACCTCGTCGATCGACTCGCCGTACTTGCGGGTCAACGCGGACAGCGCCGCCCGCCGCTCCTCCGCCGCCGCGAGCCGGACCGGGTCCGCGTCCACGCCGGCCGCATAGGACGCCAGCTCGCCCGCCACGTCGGACACCAGATACCCGACCTCGCCGAGCCGATCGGCCAACGCCGCGAGCGCCGGGTCGTGTGCGCGTACCGCCTCCACCGCGCGGTGTGCGGCGCCCAGCAGCGTCGAGGCGTCCACCGCGTCCGTACCGGTCTCCGGGTCGCCCAGCAGCGCCTCGTGCGCCGTGGTCGCCGCGGTGCGCAGCGCGTCGGCGTGGCCCAGTCGCAGGGTTTCCGCGGCGAGTTCGGCATCCTCGCCCGGTTGCGGCACCACCTGCTCGATCTCGGTCAGGCCGAATCGCAACAGATCGGCCTCCTGCGCACGTTCGCGCGCCCGGGTGGTGATCTCGGTCAGTTCCGCGCTCACCTCGCGCAGCCGTCGGTAGACCCCGCCGTACGCCTTCAACGGCACCGACACCGCCTCCCCGGCATACCGGTCCAGCGCGCCGCGCTGCCGGGCCGGGCGCAGCAGCCGCTGCTGGTCGGTCTGGCCGTGCACCGCGATCAGGTCGTCGGCCAGGTCGGTCAGCAGCCCGATCGGCGCCGCCCGGCCGCCCACGTGCGCGCGTGAGCGACCCTCGGCCGAGACGGTTCGCGCCAGCAGCAGTTCGCCGTCGTCCACCTCGGCGCCCGCCTCGGCGGCCCGACGCCCCGCGGGCGAGTCCGCCGGCACGCTGAGCCGCCCCTCCACCAGGGCCTTCCCCGTCCCGTTGCGCACCAGCCCGGCATCGGCTCGCCCACCGAACAGCAAGCCCAGCCCGGTCACCACCATCGTCTTGCCGGCGCCGGTCTCGCCCGTGACCACGGTGAAGCCCGGCGCGAGCTCGACTACGGCGTCTTCGATGACACCCAGACCCTGTATCCGCATCTCTTCGAGCACGGGACGACACTACGAGGTCGCGGGGACTCCGCGCGAAGAACGCAGTTCAACGGCGTGTGTCCATCGTGTGTTCAGCACACCATCGGACGACCGCGGCGCCGATCCGGAGCCGATGCGGCGGCCTACTTGCGCCCACGCCATCCCTTGACCGGCAACGCGAACTTGGCCACCAGTCGATCCGTGAACGGCGCCCGGTGCAACCGCGCCAACCGCACCGGCTGGGTCCCGCGCCGCACCTCCACCCGCGCGCCCGCAGGCAGCTGTACGGTCCGCCGACCATCGCACCACAGCGCACCCGGCGGTGTCTCCGGAGCCAGTTCGAGCGCGAGCACCGAGTTCGGTGAGACCACCACCGGCCGCGCGAACAGCGCATGCGCGCTGATCGGCACCATGATCAGCGCCTCCACCTCGGGCCACACGATCGGCCCGCCACCGGAGAACGCGTACGCGGTCGAGCCGGTCGGCGTCGCGCACACCACCCCGTCGCAGCCCCAGCGGGACAGCGGCCGGCCGTCCACCTCGGCGACCAGTTCGAGCATGCGCTCGCGCGAGGCCTTCTCGATCGCGGCCTCGTTCAGCGCCCAGTTGGTGTGCACGATCTCGCCGTTGACCCGGACCACCACGTCGAGCGTCATCCGCTCCTCGACGTCGTAGTCGCGCGTCACGACCCGCTCCACCACATCGTTGAGGTCCTCGCGCTCGGCCTCGGCCAGGAAGCCGACCCGGCCCAGATTGACCCCGAGCATCGGCACCGCCGCATCGCGCACCAACTCCGCGCCGCGCAGCAGCGTGCCGTCGCCGCCGAGCACGATCGCCAACTCGCAACCCTTGGCCGCGTCCGGCTCCACGGACACCACGACCGCGCCCGGCAGGGCCAGGTCGTCCGCCTCGTGTTCGAGCACCCGCACGCCCAGGCCGGCCCCGATCAGCCGTTCCACCACCAGCCGTGCGCTACGCAGTGCCGCAGGTCGGCCGGTGTGCGTCACCACCAGTACCGTGCGATCGCTCATGCCCGTATCCCCTCGTCCGCATCAGATCGACCGCAGCCGTACCCGTACGCCGTGACGCTATCGTGCACGCCGCTCACCGAGGCCCCTCGGCGACCGCCCGATCGACGTCCGCGGGGTCCAGCTCCGGCGCACCGGCCCGCATCCACAGGAAATACTCGACGTTGCCCGACGGACCCGGCAACGGCGACGCGGTCACCCCGAGCACACCCAGGCCCGTCTTGGCGGCCTGCTCCGCCACCGTGCGCACCGCCTCGGCCCGCAGCGCCGGATCGCGCACCACCCCACCCGCGCCGAGCCGCTCGCGCCCGACCTCGAACTGCGGCTTGACCATCATCACCAGATCCGCGTCCGGCGCCGAACAGCGCACCAGCGCGGGCAGCACCAGCCCGAGCGAGATGAAGGACAGGTCACCCACCACGAGATCGGCCGCCGGCCCCACCTGATCCGGCGTCAGCTCACGCACGTTGGTCCGGTCCCGCACCGTCACCCGGTCGTCGCTGCGCAGCACCCAGGCCAGCTGCCCGTAACCCACGTCCACCGCGACCACGTGCGCCGCACCCGCGCGCAACAGGACGTCGGTGAAGCCGCCGGTGGAGGCGCCCGCGTCGATGCAGCGCCGCCCCTCGACGGTGAGGCCGAGCGGGGTGAACGCGGCGAGCGCGCCGGCGAGCTTGTGCCCGCCGCGCGAGACGTAGTCCGGATCACCCTCGTCGGCCGCGACCACCACGGCCGCCCCCGCGTCGACCTGGGTGGCGGCCTTGGTCGCGGTCTGGCCGGCCACCGTCACCCGCCCGGCCGCGATCAGTTCGCTCGCGTGGTCCCGGGAGCGAGCGAGTCCCCTGCGCACCAGCTCGGCGTCGAGCCTGCGTCGTGCCACCGGTCGTGCCTGCCGTTCCTTGGTTGTGCCGAAGTCGTCGACGAGGACCCGCCCCGCGTGTGTGCGTCCCTCGCCCGGGGTCGTGGATCCGGACCCACCGGTCCGGTCTCGCCCTACCGGTCCAGTTCCGCCAGGGTGTCCCGCAATCCTCGGTGCACATCCTCGTACACCGACCCGTGCGCCTCGGTGGGCAGGTCACCCACACGGCTCAGGGTGGCGAGTACCGCGTCCACATGCGCGTCGCCGGAGGGCGCGGGCGGTTCGACGTCGAGCGGCCCGATCACCGGGACCGCCGACGGCACGCCGAGCCCGTCGGGCGCACCGCCGCCCGCGATCGGCGCCGGACCCGCGCCCGCCTCGCCCGCCTCCTCGGTCACGCTCGAACTCACGACTGCCCGTCCGCGTCCGCGGTCGGCGCGGTGGGCTTGCGGATGGCCTTCTTGGCCGGCGCCGCCTTCTTCGTGGCGGCGGTGCCGTTCGTCTTGCGCGCGGGCTTGCGCGGACCGGCCGCCGGCGTCGTCGCGGCAGCGGGCCGGGACGCGGGGGTCTTCTTCGCGGCGGCCTTCTTCGCAGCGGGCGGCTTCGCAGCCGGCGGCTTCGCGGCAGCCTTCTTCGCGGCCGGCGCCCCGGCGTCGACGGCGGGCCGGGCGATCGGCGCATCCGCCGGCGCACCGGCGCGCGAGGCGGCAGGCGGCGTGGCCGGCCGGCCCGCCGACCCCGCACCCGGACCCGCCGCCGGGCGAGCCGTGCGCGGCGTGGACGCGCGCGCCAGCCGGTGCTCCAGGTCGGTCACCCGGCTCTTCAGCCGAGCGATCTCCTCCTCGGCCTTGACCAGGTCCTTGGTCCACGGCTTCGACCGGGACAACGCCTTGTCCACCTCGCCGCGCACCACACCCACGAGCAGGTCCCGGTTCGCCTTGCCGGTCTCGTACAGCTCCTCGGCGACCTGCTGCACGTACTGCGGCAACGCCTGGGCCTGATCGGGCACCTGCTCCAGGTCCAGACCGCTGCGCTCGACCAGGGCCTTGGCCACCTCGGTGACCCGCTGCCGGGTCATCTCGGTCAGGCCACTGGCGATCTGGAGGTAACTGCGCACGACATCTCGCATAAACGGCACCCGCCTTCCTGCTCGGGCCGCCCGTATGCGTGCCTGTGCGGCGATACGAACGGCGATGATCGGTCTGCTCCGACGCTACCCTCTCCACCGGCGCTGGACCGGAAGCAACGACATGCCACACCCACGAACAACGGCGAACCCCCGACCCGGACCGGCGACCGCCGCCGGCCCGGACCCGGCCCGAACCCGCGACGGGCGACGCGAGGGCGACCGGCACCGGTATCGCCGAACCGCCGGTGGGGTACGGTCGCCAACCGGATCCCACGGAAGGAACGCCGCGCATGGCCACCGTCGAAGAGTGCCGCAGGGCCCTCGAGGAACTGTCCGCCAAAATGGGCCGAGCCGAGGGCGACACCCGCAAGGCCGCCCAGCTCGACCGCAGCCTCAGCTGCCGCGTCACCGACCTCGACGTCACCTTCTCCGGACAACTGCGCGACGGCGCACTGCACGACATCGACACCGAACCACGCTCCGACAAGGCGCAGATCCGCCTCACCATGACCGGCGACGACCTGGTCGCACTCGTCGCCGGCGACCTCAACTTCGCCGCCGCGTGGGCCAAGGGCCGGGTCAAGCTGGAAGCCTCGCTCAAGGACCTGCTGGTCCTGCGCAAACTGCTCTGAGCACACCGGCTTCCAGGGCGCGCCGGCACCGCGAGCAACCACCCGACCCGGCCGGCCCCGCATCCGCCACCCGCGCCGCTACCAGCCCAGGCGCGCCGCGACGCCCTCGGTGTCCACCGGCGCATCCACCGCCCATGCCGCCGCACACGCCGCCCGCAGCCCGTCGATGCGTTCGCCCGAGCCCTCCACCGCCAACGCACCCTCGGCCACCCGCGCCGACCAGCCGCCGCACACCCACGCGTCACCCTCGTGCCGGGCCGTCACCGGCGCGGCCAGCAACGCCCGCAGGTCCTCCGCCACGAACGTCGGCCGCTGCCCCGCCCCGGCCGCCAGCAGCGCCTGCGCCGTGGTCACCCCGGTGAGCACCAACAGGCTGTCCACACCCCCGTTGCACGCGCCCTCGATGTCGGTGTCCAGCCGATCGCCCACCACCAGCGGCCGACGCGCGCCGGTCCGCAGGATCGTCTCCCGATGCAGCGGCAATTCGGGCTTGCCCGCGACCACCGGCTCGACCCCCGTCGCCGCCCGCACCACACCGACGAGCGCACCGTTGCCCGGCGCGATCCCGCGCTCGGTCGGAATCGTCAGATCGGCATTCGAGGCCACCCAGAACACCCCGCGCGCCACCGCGTACGAAGCCTCCGCCAACGCCTGCCACCCCACGTCGGCCGCGAACCCCTGCACCACCGCGGCCGGCTCCTCGTCCGCCGAGCGCACCGGCCGCAGCCCGTGCTCGCGCAACGCGACCTCCAGGCCCTCACCGCCGACCACCAGCACCGCCGCGCCCTCGGGCACCCGCTCGGCCACCACCCGTGCCGCGGCCTGCGCCGAGGTCACCACGTCCTCCGGCTGCGCCGCGATGCCCAGCTCGACCAGATGCTCGGCCACCGCCTTGGGCGGACGCGACGCGTTGTTCGTGACGTACGCGAGCCCCATCCCGCGCCGGCGCGCCTCGCCCAGCACCTCCACCGCGTGCGGTACGGCCCGCGCACCGGTGTACACGACACCGTCCAGGTCGAGCAGCGCGACGTCGTACGCCCGCGCCAACTCCCCCGCATCCGCGGCCCCGTCCGAACCACCCGTCGCCGCCGATACCGATCCGTCCGGCGATCCGTCCGCCGATCCGGCTGCCGAGGTCTGCTTGCTCACGCGTCGTCGCTCCTGTCGTCCATGTCCCCGCCGTCCTTGCCGATCGTCCCGTACGCACCCGCCCGCGCGCGCAACGTGGCCCGCGCCTGGACCAGCGCGGTCCGGTAGTGCTTGGTCTCCGGCCGCATCGCCACCGCGAGCGCCAGATGCTCCACCGCGGTCTCGAAGTCGCCGAGCCGCGAGGCGGACAGTCCCCAGCCGAACTGCGCGTAGTCGTCCGCCGGATCCGACTCGGCCACCGCGCGAAAGTGCCGCAGTGCCTCGTCGTGTCTGCCCGAGTCGAACCACGCCCGCGCCAACGCCTCACGCACACTGCGCGATTCCGGCGCCGCATCCGCCGCCCGCGCCAGCAACTGCGCGGCGGCGGCCGGATTACCCGACGCGAGCAGCTGCACCCCTCGTCGATACCAGTCGTACACATCGCCCGAGGGCGCACCGTTCACCCCGTCGGCTCCCTGAGCCATCGCCATGATGCCCTCCCGCACCTCGACCACGCGCCGGTCACCAAAATCCGGCAACCGCCGACATCGGATGTCCTGATCTTGCCCGGGCTCGGGCCCGTAACATTCGGCCATGGACGACGCAGTGCCGAACGGGCTCGATCTGGCCCCCTTCCGCGGGCTTCGCTACGACCCGGAACGCGTCGGGGACGTCGCGTCGGTGACCTCGCCACCGTACGACGTGGTCGAGCCCGGCGGCGTGCCCGCGCTGGAGGACGCCGACCCGCACAACATCGTGCGACTGGTCCTCCCGCGCAGCGCCGAGCACGCGGGCAGCACCTTGCGCACCTGGTTGGCCGAGGGCGCGCTGCGCCCCGACCCGCTGCCCTCGTTGTACGTATACGAACAGCGCGATCACAACTCGATCCAGCGCGGTCTGATCGGCGCGCTCTCGCTCGACTCCGCCGTCCTGCCGCACGAGGACGTGATGCCCGGCCCGGTCGCCGACCGGGCGGCGCTGATGAGCGAACTGTCGGCCAACCCCGAGCCGATCCTGCTGGTGTACACCGGCGGCGGGCGCGCCTCGGACATAGTCGAACAGACCACCCACCAGCCGCCCCTGGTCGGCCTGCGCACGCCGGACGGCATACGTCACCGATTGTGGGGACTCACCGATCGCCACGCGCTCGCCGGGATCCGCGAGGATCTCGCGCATCGCAAGGCACTGATCGCCGACGGCCACCACCGCTGGGCCGCCTACGCCAGGATGCGCGAGCGCGCCCACGCGGACGGCCGCGGCGACGGCCCCTGGGACCGCGGCCTGGTCCTGCTCGTGGACACCGTGCGCCACCCGCTGCGGGTCGGCGCGATCCACCGCGTACTGCCCAAGCTGCGTCCGGCCGACGCCCTCGACGCCCTCGCCACCTACGGCGACGCAGGCGCCGGCGCGTTCCTGGCCCGTCCCCTCGACGGCACCCTGCCCGCCGCCCTGTGGGCACTGGACCAAGCCGTCGGCCCGGCCTTCCTGCTCGCCGGCGACCGCCGCTTCCACCTGCTCACCGGCCCGGACCCGGACCTGCTCGACATCGCGATCCGCGCCGACCGCCCGCGCACATGGCGCTGCCTCGACGCCACCGTCCTGCACGCGGCCCTGCTCGACCACGTCTGGCACGTCCCCGACAACTGGGACAACATCACCTACGTCCACGATGCGGCCGCCGCCGTCCGCCAGGCCAACCACACCGGCGGCACCGCGATCCTGCTGCGCCCCACCGACGAACGGGTGGTCCGCGAACTCGCCGAGCAGGACGTCCGCATGCCCCGGAAGTCCACCTCCTTCGGCCCGAAGCCGGCCACGGGACTGGTACTGCGGAGCCTGGACCTACAGGAGTAGTGACGGGCCGGGGCCGACGCCGGGTCGGCGTGCGACCTCTCCTGGACCTCTTCCGGACACATCCGATCACGTGTGTTCGCCGCCCACCCCCGTAACGCAGGAAGGGCCCGGCACATTCGTGCCGGGCCCTTCCCCACATCGGCTCACCGCCACCGACCTCGCGGCGGCGCCGAATCAGTCCTTCGCGTCGACGACGGGCTCGGCCTTGTCGGCCTTGTCGGCGCTGTCCGCCTCGGCGTCCGCGGCGTCGACGGCCTCGGGAGCGTCGTCGTCCGCGTCGTCCGCGTCGTCTTCGACCCGGTCCTCGTCGCCGTCGAAGTCCTCGTCCTCATCCGTGGCATCCTCGGCGTCCGCAACCGCGTCCGCCGCCGAGTCCTCGATGTGGTTCTCGTCCTCGTCGTCCTCCGCGTCCGGGTCGAGCGCGTCGGTGAAGTCGAGGCCGTCGAGTTCGGCGACCCGCTCGGCCGCACCGGTCTCACCGGTGGTGTCCGCCTCGGCGGCCCGACCGAACCAGTCGCGCGCCTCGTCGTCCCGGCCCACGGCCGCCAACGCGTCGGCATAGGCGAACCGCAGGCGCGCCACCCAGGGGTTGGTCGACGCCGAGTTCAGCTCCGGCACCTGCAACGTGACGACGGCCGCGTCGAGCTGGTCCAGGTCGCGCCGCGCACCGGCGGCGACGATCCGCAGCTCGATCTGCGCGGCCTTGTCCAGTTCCTTGACCTCGTCCGCGCCCGCCATCTGCAGCGCCCGCTCCGGACGGCCCAGCCCGCGCTCGCAGTCGGCCATCACGGCCCAGTGCTCGCTCGAACCGGTCATCCGCCGCGCCGCACGCAGCTCGGACAGCGCCTCCGCATACGCACCGGCCATGTACGCCGCGATCCCGGCCGCCTCCCGCACCGCGGCGACGCGCGACGCGAGCCGCAGCGCGACCTTGGCGTACTTGTAGGCCAGCTCCGGGTCCTCGTCGACCGTACGGCCGATCATCACCAGGTTGCGCGCGACCTCGTCCGCGAGGGTCTTGGGCAGTCCACGCAGCTCCTGGCGCGCTTCCGCACCGAGCTCCTCGGCCTGCACGTCCTCGGGGATGAACATCCGCTCGACCGGCACGTAACCGGGCTCGTCCCGACGATCGAACGAGGGACGCGACCCACCGCGGTCGTCCCGGTTGCCATACGACGGACGGCTGTTGCCCCGGTCCCGGTCCCCGAACGAGGGGCGCCCACCACGGTCGTCCCGGTTGAACGCGGGACGCGAGCCCCCACGGTCACCACGGTCGCCGTACGACGGACGCGAGCCACCACGGTCGTCGCGGCCGGGCCGGTCGGAGCGCTCCGGACGATCCGACCGGAACGGCGGACGCGAGCCACCGCGGTCATCGCGCGCCGGCCGGTCCGAACGCTCCGGACGGTCCGAACGGAACGGTGCGCGCGAGCCGCCACCGGAACGGTCGTCACGGTTGAACGCGGGACGCGAACCCCCACGGTCGTCACGGTTGAACGGCGGACGCCCGGCACCGCCACGGTCGTCCCGACCGCCACTCGCCGGACGACCCGAACCCCGGTCGTCCCGACGCGGCGCCGGACGACGCTCGTGGAACGGCTGCCGCGCGCCGGGCTGACCGTTGTAGGTCGGCCGGCTGCTGGCGCCGTCCTTGTAGTCACGGTCTCCGAACTCCCGCTCCTCACGAGCGGGCCGGTCGGAGCGCTCGGGCCGGTCGGAGCGGTACGGCGGACGCGAGCCACCGGCACCACCACGGTCGTCCCGGTTGAACGACGGACGACGATCCCCGCCCCGCTCCTCGCGGAACCCGGGCCGGTCGTCACGACCGGCCGAAGGCCGACGATCCCCACCGCGGTCGTCCCGGTTGAACGGCGGACGCCCGGCACCACGGTCGTCGCGCGCCGGACGGTCCCCACGATCCGAACGCGACGGCAGCCGCCCACCGGCGCCGCCACGGTCGTCGCGGTTGCCGAACGAGGGGCGCGAGCCACCACGGTCGTCGCGGCCGGGCCGGTCGGAGCGCTCCGGACGGTCCGAGCGGTACGGCGGACGCGAGCCACCGCCGGAACGGTCGTCACGGTTGAAGGAAGGACGCGAAGCGCCACCACGGTCGTCCCGGTTGAACGACGGACGACGATCCCCGCCCCGCTCCTCGCGGAACCCGGGCCGGTCGTCACGACCGGCCGAAGGCCGACGATCCCCACCGCGGTCGTCCCGGTTGAACGCGGGACGCGAACCACCACGGTCGTCGCGGTTGCCGTACGACGGTCGGGAGCCACCACGGTCGTCACGGTTGAACGGAGGACGCGAGCCACCGTCGCGGTCCTCGCGGCTCGGCCGCGAGATCGCGTGGTCGCCACGTGCCCCGTAGGACGTACGCGACTGGCCCCGGTCACGCTCGGGACCATCCGCCCGGAAAGGCGCACGCGAGCCATCACGGTCGTCGCGGCCGGGCCGGTCGGAGCGCTCCGGACGGTCCGAGCGGTACGGCGGACGCGAGCCACCGCCGGAACGGTCGTCACGATTGAAGGAGGGACGCGAAGCGCCACCACGGTCGTCGCGACCACCGGACTGCGGACGCCCAGCGCCTCGGTCGTCACGGTTGAACGGAGGACGCGAGCCACCACGGTCGTCGCGGTTGCCGTACGACGGGCGCCCGCCACGGTCGTCGCGAGCGGGCCGGTCCGAACGCTCCGGACGGTCCGAGCGGTACGGCGGACGCGAGCCACCGCCGGAACGGTCGTCACGATTGAAGGGGGGACGCGAAGCGCCACCACGATCGTCCCGACCACCGGACTGCGGACGGCCACCGGACTGGGGGCGGCCAGCGCCCGCACCACGGCTACCGCCGCGGTCGTCACGATTGAACGGAGGACGCGAACCGCCACGGTCGTCACGGCTGCCCTGATCACGACCACCGGAAGCCGGACGGCCACCGCGATCGTCACGGTTGAACGGCCGGCGATCACCACCGCCACCGCCCCCCGAGTACTGCGATCCACTGGGACGGCGACTCGGCCGTCCCTCGGAGGGGGGATTGGACATGGGATTTGCTCCTCGTGATCGTCGTACGGGTACGCAGTCGCCTGTGGCTCGACCACCATTGTCCCGTATGACGAACGAAGTCGGCGCACCCGACAGTGGCCATGAACCCCTGTGAACAGGGGTCGCCACGGTAAATAAATCCGGATAAAAAAATAAGGGGCCCCACCGGGGTGGGGCCCCTTACTCACGTAGATTCCGGCGGCGTCCTACTCTCCCACACCCCTTCGAGTGCAGTACCATCGGCGCTGGAGAGCTTAGCTTCCGGGTTCGGAATGAGACCGGGCGTTTCCTCTCCGCCAAGACCACCGGAAAACCATCGAACCCAACAATAGGGTCGTTCGGTGAACCAGAAATCACATGCGGTGATTCAATTATCAAAACGGGTTCCCCGAAACCGATTGCGGTTCGGGAACCACACAGTGGACGCGTAGCAACTGAGGACAAGTCCTCGGCCTATTAGTACCGGTCAGCTCCACCCCTTACAGGGCTTCCACACCCGGCCTATCAACCCGATCGTCTCTCGGGGGCCTTACCCAACCGAAGTTGGTGGGAGTCCTCATCTCGAAGCAAGCTTCCCGCTTAGATGCTTTCAGCGGTTATCCCTCCCGAACGTAGCCAACCAGCCATGCCCTTGGCAGAACAACTGGCACACCAGAGGTTCGTCCGTCCCGGTCCTCTCGTACTAGGGACAGCCCTTCTCAAGACTCCTACGCGCACAGCGGATAGGGACCGAACTGTCTCACGACGTTCTAAACCCAGCTCGCGTACCGCTTTAATGGGCGAACAGCCCAACCCTTGGGACCTACTCCAGCCCCAGGATGCGACGAGCCGACATCGAGGTGCCAAACCATCCCGTCGATATGGACTCTTGGGGAAGATCAGCCTGTTATCCCCGGGGTACCTTTTATCCGTTGAGCGACGGCGCTTCCACAAGCCACCGCCGGATCACTAGTCCCTGCTTTCGCACCTGCTCGACCTGTCGGTCTCACAGTCAAGCTCCCTTGTGCACTTACACTCGACACCTGATTGCCAACCAGGATGAGGGAACCTTTGGGCGCCTCCGTTACCCTTTAGGAGGCAACCGCCCCAGTTAAACTACCCATCAGACACTGTCCCTGATCCGGATCACGGACCCAGGTTAGACATCCAGCACGACCAGAGTGGTATTTCAACGATGACTCCACGAACACTGGCGTGTCCGCTTCAAAGTCTCCCACCTATCCTACACAAGCCGAACCGAACACCAATATCAAACTATAGTAAAGGTCCCGGGGTCTTTCCGTCCTGCTGCGCGAAACGAGCATCTTTACTCGTAGTGCAATTTCACCGGGCCTGTGGTTGAGACAGTCGAGAAGTCGTTACGCCATTCGTGCAGGTCGGAACTTACCCGACAAGGAATTTCGCTACCTTAGGATGGTTATAGTTACCACCGCCGTTTACTGGCGCTTAAGTTCTCAGCCTCGCCCCGAAGAGCTAACCGGTCCCCTTAACGTTCCAGCACCGGGCAGGCGTCAGTCCGTATACATCGTCTTACGACTTCGCACGGACCTGTGTTTTTAGTAAACAGTCGCTTCTCGCTGGTCTCTGCGGCCACCACCAGCTCGGAGAGCAAGTCTCCTCACCAACAATGGCCCCCCTTCTCCCGAAGTTACGGGGGCATTTTGCCGAGTTCCTTAACCACAGTTCACCCGAACGCCTTAGTATTCTCTACCTGACCACCTGAGTCGGTTTGGGGTACGGGCCGCCACGACACTCGCTAGAGGCTTTTCTCGGCAGCATAGGATCATCCACTTCCCCACAATCGGGTCGGCATCAGGTCTCAGGCTCGTGTTGTGCGGATTTGCCTACACAACGCCCTACACCCTTACCCCGGGACTACCACCGCCCGGGCTGGACTACCTTCCTGCGTCACCCCATCGCTCACCTACTACCCGATTGGTTCGGCGGCTCCACCAAAACCGTTCACCCGAAGGATCCCGGCGGCTTCACGGCCTTAACATCACGAGGTTCAGCGCTGGCGCATCGTAGCGGGTACGGGAATATCAACCCGTTGTCCATCGACTACGCCTGTCGGCCTCGCCTTAGGTCCCGACTTACCCTGGGCGGATTAGCCTGCCCCAGGAACCCTTGGTCATCCGGCGCACACGTTTCTCACGTGTGATTCGCTACTCATGCCTGCATTCTCACTCGTGCAGCGTCCACCGCTGGTTTCCACCGCGACTTCACTCGCTGCACGACGCTCCCCTACCCATCCGTACGCCTGAACCACGAAGGCTTGGCTATATGCACGAATGACACGACTTCGGCGGTGCGCTTGAGCCCCGCTACATTATCGGCGCGGAATCACTTGACCAGTGAGCTATTACGCACTCTTTCAAGGGTGGCTGCTTCTAAGCCAACCTCCTGGTTGTCTCTGCGACTCCACATCCTTTCCCACTTAGCGCACGCTTGGGGGCCTTAGTCGGTGCTCTGGGCTGTTTCCCTCTCGACCACGGAGCTTATCCCCCGCAGTCTCACTGCCGCGCTCTCACTTACCGGCATTCGGAGTTTGGCTTATCTCAGTAACCTGGTGAGGCCCATCAACAATCCAGTGCTCTACCTCCGGCAAGAAACACACGACGCTGCACCTAAATGCATTTCGGGGAGAACCAGCTATCACGGAGTTTGATTGGCCTTTCACCCCTAACCACAGGTCATCCCCCAGGTTTTCAACCCTGGTGGGTTCGGGCCTCCACACGGTCTTACCCGCGCTTCACCCTGCCCATGGCTAGATCACTCCGCTTCGGGTCTTGGGCGCGCGACTCAATCGCCCTGTTCGGACTCGCTTTCGCTACGGCTACCCCACACGGGTTAACCTCGCCACACACCGCAAACTCGCAGGCTCATTCTTCAAAAGGCACGCAGTCACGGCCACCCACGACTAAACGCGGATGACGACGCTCCCACGGCTTGTAGGCACACGGTTTCAGGTACTATTTCACTCCCCTCCCGGGGTACTTTTCACCTTTCCCTCACGGTACTAGTCCGCTATCGGTCACCAGGGAATATTTAGGCTTAGCGGGTGGTCCCGCCGGATTCACACGGGATTTCTCGGGCCCCGTGCTACTTGGGAAATGCGCAAGCAAGCCGCACATGTTTCGTCTACGGGGGTCTTACCCTCTACGCCGGACCTTTCGCATGTCCTTCGACTACATGTACGGTTTCTGACTCGCCGACCGGCCGGCAGACCGATCAAGCACACTCCCACGACCCCGATCACGCAACCCCTGCCGGGTATCACACGTGACCGGTTTAGCCTCATCCGATTTCGCTCGCCACTACTCTCGGAATCACGGTTGTTTTCTCTTCCTGCGGGTACTGAGATGTTTCACTTCCCCGCGTTCCCTCCACACACCCTATATATTCAGGTGCGGGTGACAGCCCATGACGACTGCCGGGTTTCCCCATTCGGACACCCCCGGATCACAGCTCGGTTGACAGCTCCCCGGGGCCTATCGCGGCCTCCCACGTCCTTCATCGGTTCCTGGTACCTAGGCATCCACCGTGCGCCCTTAACAACTTGGCCACAGATGCTCGCGTCCACTGTGCAGTTCTCAAACAACAACCGATTCCCACAGACACCATGGCCACGCCTACCAATCTTGCGACTGGCGGTTCGAAGACCGTCCGAGGATCGGAACCTTCCCGAGACAACAGACCAGCCCCAACAGCCCGAAGACTGTGGGGCCGGGCCCATTCCCTCAGGACCCAACAACGTGCCCGACCCGCTCCCTTACCCGCCATCGCTTTCCACGCCCTCGCGGGCAGTACTTGCGAATCAGGGTCCAGTCACGGACCGAATAGTCAACGTTCCACCCATGAGCAACCGTGTGACACAGATGGTCACATTCGGCTATGTGCTCCTTAGAAAGGAGGTGATCCAGCCGCACCTTCCGGTACGGCTACCTTGTTACGACTTCGTCCCAATCGCTGGTCCCACCTTCGACGGCTCCCCCTCTTGCGAGTTGGGCCACCGGCTTCGGGTGTTACCGACTTTCGTGACGTGACGGGCGGTGTGTACAAGGCCCGGGAACGTATTCACCGCAGCAATGCTGATCTGCGATTACTAGAGACTCCGACTTCACGGGGTCGAGTTGCAGACCCCGATCCGAACTGAGACCGGCTTTTTGAGATTCGCTCCACCTCGCGGTATCGCAGCTCATTGTACCGGCCATTGTAGCACGTGTGCAGCCCAAGACATAAGGGGCATGATGACTTGACGTCGTCCCCACCTTCCTCCGAGTTGACCCCGGCAGTCTCCTGTGAGTCCCCATCACCCCGAAGGGCATGCTGGCAACACAGAACGAGGGTTGCGCTCGTTGCGGGACTTAACCCAACATCTCACGACACGAGCTGACGACAGCCATGCACCACCTGTACACCGACCAAAAGGGGCACCTGTCTCCAGATGTTTCCGGTGTATGTCAAGCCTTGGTAAGGTTCTTCGCGTTGCGTCGAATTAAGCCACATGCTCCGCCTCTTGTGCGGGCCCCCGTCAATTCCTTTGAGTTTTAGCCTTGCGGCCGTACTCCCCAGGCGGGGAACTTAATGCGTTAGCTGCGGCACGGACGACGTGGAATGTCGCCCACACCTAGTTCCCAACGTTTACGGCGTGGACTACCAGGGTATCTAATCCTGTTCGCTCCCCACGCTTTCGCTCCTCAGCGTCAGTATCGGCCCAGAGACCCGCCTTCGCCACCGGTGTTCCTCCTGATATCTGCGCATTTCACCGCTACACCAGGAATTCCAGTCTCCCCTGCCGAACTCTAGCCTGCCCGTATCGAATGCAGGCTCGGGGTTAAGCCCCGAGTTTTCACATCCGACGCGACAGGCCGCCTACGAGCTCTTTACGCCCAATAATTCCGGACAACGCTCGCACCCTACGTATTACCGCGGCTGCTGGCACGTAGTTAGCCGGTGCTTCTTCTGCAGGTACCGTCACTTTCGCTTCTTCCCTGCTGAAAGAGGTTTACAACCCGAAGGCCGTCATCCCTCACGCGGCGTCGCTGCGTCAGGCTTTCGCCCATTGCGCAATATTCCCCACTGCTGCCTCCCGTAGGAGTCTGGGCCGTGTCTCAGTCCCAGTGTGGCCGGTCGCCCTCTCAGGCCGGCTACCCGTCGTCGCCTTGGTAGGCCACTACCCCACCAACAAGCTGATAGGCCGCGGGCCCATCCTGCACCGCCGGAACTTTCAACCCCCCACCATGCGGAGGAGGATGTTATCCGGTATTAGCTCCGGTTTCCCGAAGTTATCCCAGAGTGCAGGGCAGGTTGCCCACGTGTTACTCACCCGTTCGCCACTCATCCACCCCGAAGGGCTTCAGCGTTCGACTTGCATGTGTTAAGCACGCCGCCAGCGTTCGTCCTGAGCCAGGATCAAACTCTCCATTGATGTTCACCGGTAATCCGGTGGAACACAATAAGTGAGCGGCGACTCTCCCGAAGGAATAATCCAGGTATGTCGCCGGCGTCCTTGCTGTGACCTGGGCCCACTGACAGGACCCAGGATTTTCTTCAAAGGAACCACCAACACTGACCGCTGCTCCCCGAGTGGGAAGACGCTCAGCGCCGGGGGTGTTTCTTTGGCGTTGACTTTTGGCACGCTGTTGAGTTCTCAAGGAACGGACGCTTCCTTCGGTGCGGAATCAACCGCGCCCTCCGGGCGTTTAACGTTCGGTGTTTCTTTTGTTTCGCTTTCGCTTTTCCAGCTTAGCACACCGTTTCGGCGGCTTCGCTTTCCTCGCTTTCGGCTTCCACCGCGTTTCCGCGTTTTCCGCCTCCCGGACTCTAGCAGATCTTGCGACCCGCTTTTCGTCCTTCGCTTTGTGCCTTCCGCTTTCGAAACTTGCGTTTCTTCCGCTTCCGGCCCGCCGAGCCTAGCAGACCCGTTTTCCCGCCTCCACCGACTCCGCATGATCAATCCTGCGGCGCCGGCGGCCTGCGAGCCGCGCGTCGTGCTCCGGATCTCTCCGGTACTCGATGCCTCAACCTTACCAGGTTTCCGCCATAATGCCGAATCTCATTCCAAGGAATGTGATTCCCAGTAATAAATGGCAGCACAAATAAAACCCCCGGAATTTGGATGATCAAATTCCGCGCGCTTCACAAAGGGCCTTGTGTGTATCACTGGTTCCACTGGTTCACGCCCGTCACGGAGACACCACAGGGACGGAACGGCCGAAGGCCGTCCGTTTCCGGATGGATCGTGTTGGGGTGTGAGTCGCGGTGGGATCGGCCATCGCGCCGGTGTTGAGGGCGCGCCTGTCCGGATCTCCCGAAGTTGCGACTCGTACGAGCTTAAACCACCCTCTTGGACGGGTCAAGCCGGTCCCCTATACCCAGTGGAACGGGTCGGGAACCGGCTCGACGAGTGATCCGACGATGTGGCTGATGGACCATCAACTGCCTTGTGTCAGGCGGTGATCTCCGCCGCGGCGAGGTTGCGCTTGCCGCGGCGGAGCAGGGCCCAGCGGCCGTGCAGCAGGTCGGTCGCGGCGATCACCGCGTCCTCGTCGGTCACCTTGGCGTTGTTGAGGTAGGCGCCGCCCTCCTTGATGGTGCGCCGGGCACCGCCCTTGCTCGGGGCGAGGCCGGTGGCCACCAGGGCGTCGACCACCGTCGGGCTCTCCGTCAGTTGTGCGCCGGGGAGTTCCGCGACCGCCGAGCGGAGCGTCGCCTCGTCCAGCGCGGTCAGGTCGCCCTGGCCGAACAGTGCCTTGCTGGCCTCGACCACCGCGGTGCACTGGTCGGCGCCGTGTACCAGCGTGGTCAGTTCCTCGGCGAGGGCGCGCTGGCCGATGCGGGCGGCGGGGCGCTCCTCGCTGTCTCGTTCGAGGGTCTCGATCTCCTCGCGCGAGCGGAAGCTGAAGGTGCGCAGGTAGCGCGACACGTCACGGTCGTCGGCGCCCAGCCAGAACTGGTAGAAGGCGTACGGCGTGGTCAGCTCGGGGTCGAGCCAGACCGTGCCGCCCTCGGTCTTGCCGAACTTGCTGCCGTCCGCCTTGGTGAGCAGGTTGGTGGTCAGCGCGTGTGCCTGGCCGTGCGGCTCGTTGCCGGTGATGCGGCGGATCAGGTCGAGGCCGGCAGTGATGTTGCCCCATTGGTCGCTGCCGCCGATCTGGAGCGTGCAGCCGTGCCGCCGGTAGAGCTCGACGAAGTCGTAGGACTGGAGCAGCACGTAGCTGAACTCGGTGTAGCTCATGCCCTCGCCGGCGAGCCGGGACTTCACCGTCTCGCGCGCGAGCATCTGGTTGACGCTGAAGTGCTTGCCCACGTCGCGCAGGTACTCGACGATGCTCAGCTGCGAGATCCAGTCGTGGTTGTTCGCCATCACGGCGGTGTTCGGCTCGGTGCCGTCGAAGTCGAGGAACGCGGAGAGTTGGCCCCGGATCCGGTCGGTCCAGGTCTCGACGGTGGCGACCTCGTTCATCGCGCGCTCGGCCGAGGGCTTGGGGTCGCCGATCAGACCGGTGGCGCCGCCGACCAGGGCGATCGGGCGGTGGCCGAAGAGTTGCAGCCGGCGCAGGGTCAGTACCTGGGTGAGGTGGCCGACGTGCAGGCTGGCCGCGGTCGGGTCGAACCCGCAATACGCCGTGACGGGACCGTCCGCGAACGCCTTCTTGAGCGCGTCCTCGTCGGTGGTCTGGGCCAGCAGGCCCCGCCACCGCAACTCGTCGACGATGTCCGTCACAGTGCTCGGTCTCCTCGGTCGATACAACGGATACAACGGATACAGCGGATACGGATACGCGGATACGGCCGGCGCGGCCGCATGCGGCAGGTGCAGCGGGTGCGCGCATTCGGCCGGTACAGCGGTTACAGGGTGCCCGACGCGCCGCCCTGTGCGCTAACCGCTTTGGCTGCCGGCTTCGGCGGCCGGCTTGGCGGTGCGCTTGCGGGGTTGGTGGGCCCGGTACGGGCTGACCGTCGGGTCGCCGTCGATGTGGAAGCGCCACGGTTGGGTGGCGCCGCCACCGCCGACGCCGGTGCGTGGGCCGGTTCGGATGGCGGTGCGGGCGGGTGGTGTGCCGAACAGGACGCGCACCGGGCCGGTGGGGTCGCAGACGTCGGTGCCGTCCTGGGTGCGATCCAGCGCCAGCGCCATGGCCAGGCGGGCGGGGCCGCTCGCGAGGTCGGTGTCCTTGCGGGTGGTGGGGCGGCGGGCGCGGGCCAGGGCGGTTCCGGCGGTGATCTCGCCACCACGCAGCAGCACCCCGGAGGCGCGGCCGGGTGGGCCACAGACCAGGTTCGCGCAGTAGTACATGCCGTACGTGAAGTAGACGTACAGGTGTCCGGGTGGGCCGAACATCGTCGCGTTGCGGGCGGTCCTGCCACGGAAGGCGTGCGAGCCGGGGTCGTTGGCGCCGTCGTAGGCCTCGACCTCGGTCAGCCGCAGCTCGACCGGGCCGGCCTCGGTCTCGTGTACGACGGTTCGGCCGAGCAGATCGGCTGCGACGGCCAGGACCGGGCGGTCGAAGAACGAGCGCGGCAGCGGTTCGGTGGGATCGACGGGATCGGCGGTGGAGGCACGCATGACGAGCCAGCTTAGAGCGGCCGGGCACGCGTGATGGAATGGGCCGTCGGGACGATCATCGGGGAGGACATGTGGTGTTCAAGAAGTTGATGGCGAGTATGGGTGCGGGGAGCGCCTCGGTGGAGACCGAGCTGCACTCCGCCGAGACCATGCCGGGCGCTGTGGTCGAGGGACGGATCCGGGTCCAGGGCGGCAAGGTCGACCAGCGGATCGAGGGCTTGTTCGTCGGCTTCCAGGCCGTCGTCGAGGTGGAGACCCAGGACGGCGAGCAGCGGCGGAACGTCGAGTTCGGCCGGCATCAGGTGGGCGGCGGGTTCGACCTGCGCGAGGGCGCGACGCACGATCTGCAGTTCCGGCTGCCGGTGCCGTGGGAGACGCCGCTGACCACGTTCCGCGGGGTGCAGCTGCGCGGGACCACGATCGGCGTGCGGACCGAGTTGGCCATCGATCGGGCGATCGACAAGGGCGACCTCGACCCGATCGCGGTGGGCCCGTTTCCGGCGCAGGCGTTGATCCTCGACGCCTTCGGGAACCTGGGCTTCCACTTCAAGGCCGCCGACCTGGAGCAGGGGCACATCCGCGGGGTCGATCAGCGGTTGCCGTTCTACCAGGAGATCGAGTTCGCTCCGCCGCAGGCGTATGCGCGCGGCATCAACGAGGTCGAGTTGACCTTCGTGTCGGCCGAGCACGCGACCGAGGTGATCCTGGAGATCGACAAGAAGGGCGGCGCGCTCTCCGGCGGGAGCGACGCGATCCGGCGGTTCACCGTGAACCACGGCACCGCGCAGCAGACCGACTGGAACGCCTATCTGCACGGCTGGTTCCAGGAACTGGGGCAGCGCCGCGGCTGGTTCTAGCACGAAGGTGTCCCCTGCCGGAGCGGGTTCGTCCGGCAGGGGCGGCGGCCCGGTGCGTCACGCGTCCAGGAGGGCGTGGACCCGGGCCGCCCAGTCCGCCTCGAATTTCGCCCGCGGCATGCCGGTCGCCTTGCCGATCGCCGCGTCCACGGCGGCCGGGGCCGGGTCGGCGTAGACGGCGGTGACGAAGCCGTACACGGCCAGGGTGCCGCCGATCTCCTCGATCCGGCGGATCGCCAGGTGGGCGAGCTCGTACGCGGCGGCGTTGCCGACCGTGTCGGCCTGGTAAAGCTCGTTGTCCGTGGGCAGTTTGCCGGTGAAGCGGTTCGCGGCGAGGTAGGTCCTGGCCTCGTACAGCTCGTCGGTGCCGAGCAGGGTTCGGCCGCGCAGCGCGAGCCAGTCGGCGAAACCCTCGACGACCCAGACGGGTTGGTCCTGGTTGGGCACCTCGTTGCGCAGCGGGGTGACCAGCGCGTGGGCCATTTCGTGGCGCAGCAGTTCGCCGAGCCGCTGCGGGTTGGGCGAGGTGAACCAGCCCGAGGTGGTGTCCAGGACGATCCGGGAGCCGCCGAAGCGCCCCTTGCCGGCCGGGTCGATGGTGCGCAGCGCGTAGGTCAGGCCGGATTCCTCACCGTGTTCGCCGGTGCGTCCGCCGTACAGCCGGTAGAAGGTGTCGCGGTCGGCGACCGGGACGATCACGAAGCCGGGTGCGGTGCCGGGCGGTCCGCCGTCGGCCCAGGTCTCGATGTCGGCGCGCGCGGCCTCCTCGGCGTCGTCGGCGAGTCGGTCGGCGCCGGCGGAGGTGGCCGGGTCGGCGAGGACGACCACGTGGGCGCGGCGGACCACGGTCAGGTCGGCGTGGTCCCATGGGGCCGGGTAGTCCCGGGCGTATGCGTAGCCGGCCCCGTCGTAGGGGGTGCCGTCGACGGCGGAGATGAGCAGCGGGGCATCGGGGCCGGCCCGGACCACGGTCCAGCGGTAGCCCTCGCCAACGGTCGCGGTGTCGGCGGTCGAGATCCGGTGGTCGAAGGAGATGTCCACGTAGGCGGTGATCCGCTCGTCGGTGGCGGGCATGGTCTGCACCGTCTCGACGCGGTAGCCGACCTGGTCGAAGGACACCCGACCGAGGTTGGCGAACAGCCGCCGTTGGCCGGCGACCAGGTCGGGGACGTCCGGGTCGAGGTCCGCGGTGAATGCCTGCTCGTCCCGGCCGATCAGCGCCTTGGTGCGGCGGTCGGCCAGGGTCTGGATGTCGGCGGTGGCGATCGCCGGGCCGTGGGCGGGGGCCACCGGTGTCGCGGTGCCCGGGCGTGGGCCGAACGCGCCGTCGGTGTTGCGCGGCTTCGCGCTGCCCGGTCCGCTGAGGGTGACGCCGAAGACGATCAGGGCGGTGAGCGCGAGCAGCAGGGCGATCAGCGGTGCGGCGAGTCGGCGCGCGACGGATCGCGGCCGGGCCGGTGCGGCCTCGGGTATCGCCTTGTCCGTGATGTCGACTCGGTCGACGGCCGCGGCGGATATGCCGGACGGGGCGTCGTCGGCGGCATCGCCGGTGTCGTGCGTCGGCTGGGTCACCCCGGATGCCTCCCCCCTGTTGGCGCGAGGATACCTATGTGATCTTCGCCGGTTTGGCCGACGGTGAGAATAGGCTCGTTCGGACGAGGCGCCCGGCAGGCGGCCGGGTGCCACCGAGCACGATCGGAGCCTCGCGTGACCGAGCCCAACAAGCCCTCGATGCCCTACGACTACCTGCCGGAGCGGCCCTCCTTCGCGGTCACCAGCCGGGATCTGTCGGACGGTCCGACCCTGCCGACCGCTCAGGTCAGCGGTGTGATGGGGGCGGGCGGCGAGGACATTTCGCCGCAGTTGTCCTGGTCCGGCTTCCCGGCCGACACCAAGAGCTTCGCGGTGACCTGCTTCGACCCGGACGCGCCGACGCACAGCGGTTTCTGGCACTGGGTCGTGGTGGACATCCCGGCGGGCGTCACCGAGTTGGCGACCGGCGCGGGCGCACCCGACGGCAAGGCGCTGCCCTCGGGTGCCTTCCACGTGCGCAACGACACCGGCGGTCCGGGCTATGTCGGTGCCGCCCCGCCGCCCGGGCACTACCCGCACCGGTACGTCTTCACCGTGCACGCGCTGGACGTGGACAAGCTCGGCGTGGACGAGAGCGCGACGCCGGCGTTCGTGGGCTTCAACCTGTTCTCGCACACGCTCGCGCGCGCGGTCCTGGTGAACACGTACGCGCAGTGATCGTGGCGCCGCGCGCGGGCTGATCACAATCGGCCGGCCCGGCGCGAATTCCCGTCCGGTAATTGCGTTGTCCCGGTGATCGTTCAAAAGGCACAGTGGTCGAGTTGTCCGTACTGACGGTTCGTCGAGTCGAAGGGTGCGCATGAGCGTCGCAGCACCGCCCCAAAGCTGAGCGCGTGGTCGCGCCCGGCCGGTTCGGTGCGCGTCCGGGTGTGCTCGCTCGTCCCCTCGTCGACCAGGTGAGGGGAGGTCGCATGCGGGAGACGTTGGTGCTGAACGCGACGTACCAGCCGCTGGCGACGGTGTCGTTCAAGCGCGCGCTCGTGTTGGTGCTGCAGGAGAAGGCCGTCGTCGAGCACGTGGATCCCGGCCGGGTGGTGCGGGCCGCGACTGCCGAGTTCCCGTTGCCGCGGGTGATCCGGTTGCTCAAGTTCGTCCGGGTGCCGTTCCGACAACAGGCCTCGTGGTCGCGTCGGGGTGTGCTGCTCCGGGACAACCGGCGCTGCGCGTACTGCGGTGGGCGGGCGACCACGGTGGACCACGTGCTGCCGCGTTCGCGTGGTGGCGCGGACTCGTGGCTGAACACGGTCGCCGCGTGCGGGAGCGACAATCAGCGCAAGGCGGCCCGGACGCCGGCCGAGGCCGGGATGCGGCTGTTGTTCCAGCCGTACGAGCCGTCGGCGACCCGGGCGCTGGTGCTCGCGTTCGGCGTGGCGGACGTCGAGGGCGCGCAGTGGCTCGCCGAGCCGGTACGGCCGCCGGTGCTTGCGATGGGCGCCTGACGCGGGTGCCCGGCGAGGATCCGACGGAAGCCGCCGGGGGATGCGAATCCCCCGGCGGCTTCGGGTCTTTCCGGTCCTTCGGGTCCTTCGGCTTTCGGGTCTTTCGGCGGTCAGACGGTTTTGCGGACCCAGGCCGCCCAATCGGTGCGGAGTCGGTCCGGCGTGATGCCGAAGGACGCGGTCAGCGCCTCGTCCGTGGAGCCGTATCGGCCGCTGACGCTGTCCGTGTAGAAGGCGCACACCCGCTCCGCGCCGAAGGTCTTGGCCAGGTAACGCAGCATCAGGTGGGCCAGGTTGTAGGCGTTCTCGACCCGGTCCTCGTCGCTGGTCTCGAAGTCGCCCTCGGCGGGCAGTTCGCCGGTGAACCTCCCCCGGTCGATCAGCGCGCGGATGTTGCGGGTGACCACGGGCGCGAGCGGCCGGTCGGCCTCCGCCTGCCAGTCGGCGAACCCTTCGGCCAGCCAGGTCGGCAGTTCGGCGCCGCGGCCGGGTCGGGCCAGCGGGGCGACCAGGGCGTGCGTCATCTCGTGCCGGAGCAGGATCGGCGCGAACGCCGCGTCGCCGGCGAGTTGGTCGTCGTCCACGACCATGCGCACGCCGCCGATGGACCGGTCGGTCCCGGGCATGGCCAGTGCGTAGCCCGCCGCCCACTCCTGCACGTCGCCGCTGCTGTACAGCTTGCCGAAGGACGCCCGGGACGAGGTCAGCACGAGGGCGAAACCGGGCGAGGTGCCGGAGCCGCCCTTCCAGGCGCCGAGCGTGTACACGGCGGCCTGTTCGGCCAGATCCGCGTTGCGGCGCAGGGCGGCCGCGTCCTGCCCGGGGCCCATCAGCACCACGTGTGGGCGCCGTTCGACGCGCATGTCCCACAGATCCCACGCGGCGGGGTAGCCGGCGAAGCCGGACTTGGTGTCGTCGTCGGCGGCGCCGTCCAGGCCGATGAGGGTGCACGGGTCGTCGGGGCCGGCGCAGCGGGCCTTCCAGACGTAGGTCTCCGGAACGGGGCCCAGGTCGACGCCGGTGATGGCGTGTTCGAAGGCGACGTTCAGGCTCACGGTCACCGGCCATGCGGCGGCGGTGCCGGCCTGCTCCGCGCTGGAGCCGTCGGCGGTCACCGTCGTGCCGGCGCCGACCGGCCGCCAGCGGGCGGTGTCGAACGGAACCTTGCGCAGGTTGGCGAACAACCGGCGCTGACCGTCGAGCAGGGTGGTGTCCTGCCGGTCGACACGGGCCAGGAAGGCGGTTTCGTCACCGCGCTCGAAGGCCGCCGATCGGGTGGTTACCAGGGCTGCCACCCGGGCGTACACGCGGGTGCTGATCCGGTTCGAGTACCCGCTCGCGTCGGCGGCGGGCGCCCCCGGGTCGGTGGTGCCGGACGCGGAGCGGTCGATGGCCGGAGCCGACGCCGATCGGTCGTGGCCGAGCAGCCGTTCGGCGGTGTCGAGCCCGGCGAGCCGGCCGCCGGCCGACACCGCGCCGAGCACGAAGGAGAGCGAGAGCAGGCCGCCGAGCAGTGCGACGCAGATCGCCCACGGTCGGGAGCGCCGTGGTTCGACGGCGTCCGGCCACAGGCCGTACGGGTCGTACGGGTGCACGTCAGTTGCCCACCTTGGTCTTGACGTACTTGGCCCAGTTGCTTTCGAAGGTGTCCCGGTCCAGGCCGGTCGCCTCCTTGAGCGCGGCGTCCAGGGCGGCCGGGGTGGAGTCCTTGTACACCGCGACCACGAACACGTCGGCCTTGGCCGCGCCGTACTTCTCCGCGATGTAGCGGATGGCGAGCATGCTGTAGTGGTAGCCGACGGTCGAGGTCTTGGCGTCGGGCGAGTTGACCTCGGTGTCGGTGGGCAACCTGCCGCTGAACTTGCCCGCCCGGACCTGGTCGCGGGCGTCCGGCTGGAACCACTCGGCGAGCGAGAGGTCGGTCCAGGCGAGGTACTCGGCGAAGCCCTCGGAGACCCACAGCGGCGGCCCGTCGCCGCCTCGCTCGAACTCGGCGACCATGGCGTGACCGAGCTCGTGCCGCATCAGGTGCATCTGCTGTTCGCCGTCGCCCTTGGTGAACATGCCGTCCGAGCCGTCCAGGGTGATCCGGCTGCCGGCCATCGGCTGGTCGCGGCTGACCGGGCGGGCCGGCGGCATCGTGCGGCACACGCCGGTGACGTTGGGCAGGTCGTTGCCGGACAGCGCGCGGGTGAAGGTGTCGTGGTCGGGCGTGACGTAGACGACGTAGCGCTGCGGCGTGATGGCCGGGCCCTTCCACACCGCGAGGTTCTTCTTGAGCGCGCTCTCCGCACGATCGGCCCAGGCCGCGGCCTTGGCCTTGTTCTTGACGGGCACGGCGAGGAGCACGTGCGGGCGTTCGATCAGCGCGAGTTCGCCCTCGTCCCAGGGCGCGGGGTAGGCGTTGCCGCCGCCGCGGGTCGAGGCGCCGGTGATCTTGGTGATCACCAGCGGGGCGCCGACCGAGGCGCGAGAGACCGTCCAGATGTAGCGCTCGGCGATCGGCTCGCTGTCCACGCCGGTCACCTGGTGGGCGAATACGACGTTCACGTCCCGGGTGAGCGGGCCGGCGTCGGTGCCGGCGTCGATGTACGCCGTGGGTGGCCGGAATTCGACGCTCGTGAACGGGAACAGCCGAAGGTTGGCGAACACCCGGCGCTGTGCGGCGATCAGTTCGGTGGCGGCGGGGTCGATGCCGGCCACGAACGCGTCGGCGTTGCCGGACTTGAGGGCCTGGGTGCGGTTGTCGGCCAGGAAGGCCACGTCGGACGTCGCGATCCGGGTGACCGGAGCCTTGTCCTCGGTCTTCGCGGAGGTCTCGGCACCGTTCTGCTCCGCGATCGGCGCGGCGGCCGGGGAGGGCGGTGTGTCGAAGACGCCACCGATGGCGAGGGACGCGAGCAGCGCGAGGATCGCGAGCACGCCACCGGCCGCGGCGAGCAGGTGCCGGCGGGCGTTGCGGCGCTGCTGGTCGGGCGGGGGAATGAAGGGGAGGGGTCCGTAGAAACCGACCTGGGAGGGGAATTCGGGCGTTTCGGGGTTCGGTGCCGGCGGGGGTGTGGTGGGTATCGGGGGCGGCGCGGGCGAGGCTGACGACGCGGAAGCTGCGGGCGCCGCGGATGCGTCGGGCATCCGGGGCGCGGCGGGCCCCTCGGGCGATTGCGGCGCTGCGGGTGCCTGGGGTATCGGGGTAGCCGCAGGCGCGGCGGGCCCCTCGGGCGATTGCGGCGCTGCGGGTGCCTGGGGTATCGGGGTAGCCGCAGGCGCGGCGGGCCCCTCGGGCGTCTGCCGCGCCGCGGGTGCCTGGGGTGTCCGGAGTGCCGGAGGGGCGGTGGACGCCTCGGCTGCTTCCGGGGTTTCGGCGGGTGTCGTCGGTGCGGTGGACACGTCGGGTGAGTCGGGCGTCGCTGTGACGGGCTCCGCCGCGTCGGGCGTCCGGGCGCGGCCGTCGCCGATGGCGTCCCGGCCGGGTATCGCCTCGGGGTGAGCCTCGGCCGTTCCGATCTCCCGGACCTCGGGCCGTGGTTCGTGCTCGTTCTCGGATTCGGTGGGTCCGCCGGTCGATGCGCCGCGCGGCGGACGTGCGCCGTCGGCGGCAGTGGGCATGTCGGACATGCCAGTCCTCCCCTGGACCGCCGGCCCGATGATTCCGCCCCGGCCCCGGTCGGCGATCCGATCATGTGTTCGCCGAGGTTATCCACGCCCGGCCCGTCCCCGGCAAGGGGGGCCCGGGAACGGTCACATGCCGCACCCGCGATCGATCAACCGTTTGTCTCGGCCCGTACGTTCCGACCTTCGGTCAGGAGGTGCTGCCCGCTCCGACGGTGTCCGGGTCGGGGCCCGCCGTGGGGGTCGGGTCGGTGAGGTCGAGGACGTGCCAGGAGTCGGGGATGCGGTAGCCGGGCACGTCGTAGGAGGCCATCGGGTCGGCGGCCAGGCCCTCGACGCGGGTGGACGAGCCGTCCGGGTGGGCGAGTTCCTCGGTGTACCGGAAGTGCAGGTGGCCGTGCGCGGCCAGGGTGGGCCGGTAGGCGTCCACGAGGCGCTGGACGCGTTGCTGGTTGGGCAGGCAGCGCGGGTCGTCCTTGCGGTTGAACTCGGGCGCGGTGCGCAGCGGCTTGTCGTGGGTGAGCAGGATGTCGACCGGCGCCGGGTCGGTCAGGATCGCGTCGACGTCCGCGTCGGTGGCCTGTTCCTCGGGGAACCACAGGGTGCCCGCGAAGTCGGGTACGTCGCCGGGCGGCCGACCCGCGCCGCGCCGGAAGCTCTCCTTGCGCTGCGCCTTCTCGTGGCGCCGGCGCTCCTCGGCGAGCCGCTGCTCGCGGTCCAGCGAGAGGGCACCGCCGAAGGCGAGGAAGTGCGTCCCGCGCCAGGACCAGCGGTGCCCGCGCGGCGCGTAGCGCACCCGGGGGCGCACGACCACAAAGCCGTGTTCGTCCCGCTGGTCGCCGTAGGACTCCATCAGCAGCGAGGTCTTGTCGTGGTTCCCGTCCAGGAAGTACACGTCGACGCCGCGCGAGCGAGCGGAGCGGTTGACCGCGTCCAGGTAGCGGACGCCGGACGCCTCGTGCTCCCAGAAGCCGAAGTCGCCGAGTTGGAAGATCAGATCGACGTCGAGTTCCGCGGCGGCGTCGAGCAGCCGCCGCACGTGTCCGGTGTTGCCGTGCGTGTCTCCGGCCAGCAGGATCCGCATCGTGAGCCCCCGCCCTTCCACCCCGATTGCGCGTGCGTCCACGCCCCCGAAATCCATCATCGGCGATCGGGCGGCGGCTCGTCCGGGGTATTTCCCCAGGACTTGGGGACGCCAGGGCCTGTCCAACAGGCCCTACGCGCCCGGTGGCACGAACGGCAGGCCGAGGGGCGCGCCCGCGGTGATCAGCCGGTCCACCGCCGCGTTGTCCAGGTGGTCGGCGACCAGATCGCCCAGCGCGTCCAGCCGGTTCTGCCGGGCCGCCTCGAAGGAGGTGTCGGGCGAGACGAGGAACCGCCGGCCGGCCAGTTCGGCGGTCCGGGTCAGGAACGCCCGGCGGAAGCCGTCGTTCTCCAGGGCGCCGTGCCACAGCGTGCCGGTCACCGCGCCGACCCGACAACCGTCCAGCGCGGTGCCGTCGGCGCCGGTGAACACCGGCTCGCCTGCCTCGACGTCGACGATGCCGTGATGGATCTCGTACCCGGTCACCGGCTCGCCGGCGGCGAATCCGCGCGGGCGGGCCAGCGTCTTGTCGGCGGCGAAGCGTATCCGGACCGGGAGCAGGCCCAGGCCCGGCACGGTACCCGCGCGGCTCTCCACGTCGTCGTGGATCTCGTGGCCGAGCATCTGATAGCCGCCGCAGATCCCGAGTACCGGTCGCCCCTCGGCGGCGCGGCGGGCCAGCGCGGTATCCAGGCCGCGCTCGCGCAGCCAGGCCAGGTCGGCGACGGTGGCGCGGGTGCCGGGCAGCACCACCAGGTCGGCGTCGGCGATCTCGCCCGGTGTGCTCACGAAGCGGACCACGACGCCGGGTTCGACCGAAAGCGCGTCGATGTCGGTGAAGTTGCTGATCCGCGGCAGTCGGAGCACCGCCACCCGCAGGACATCCGCGCCGAGCGGCGGTTGTGGCGTGCCCCGGTCGGCGTCGAGTGCGAGCGAGTCCTCCACGTCCAGCCACAGGCCGCCCAGGAAAGGCAGCACGCCCAGGACCGGACGTCCGGTGAGTTCGCGCATCCGGGTCAGCGCCGGGTCGAGCAGGCGCGCGTCGCCGCGGAACTTGTTGATCACGAAGCCGCAGACCAGCGCCTGATCCTCGGGTGAGAGCAGCGCGAGGGTGCCGAAGAAGGACGCGAAGACGCCGCCCCGGTCGATGTCGCCGACCACGAGCACCGGCAGGTTCGCGGCCCGGGCCAGGCCCATGTTGGTGATGTCCCGGTCGCGCAGGTTGATCTCGGTCGGGCTGCCCGCGCCCTCGCACACCACCACGTCGTAGCGGGCCCGCAGATCGGCCAGCGATTCGAGCACGGCCTCGAACAGACGCGGCTTCAGGTCGCGGTAGTTCAGCGCGCCGACCTCGGCGATCGGCTTGCCCAGCAGCACGACCTGACTGCTCATCAGCCCGCCGGGCTTGAGCAGCACCGGGTTCATCACCGCCTCCGGCTCGATCCGCGCGGCGGCGGCCTGCATCGCCTGGGCGCGACCGATCTCCGCACCGTCGACGGTGACCATCGAGTTGAGCGACATGTTCTGCGCCTTGAACGGCGCGACCTTGACGCCCTCACGAACGAGCCGTCGACACAGCCCGGCGACCACGACGCTCTTGCCCGCGTCGGAGGTGGTGCCGGCCACCAGGAGGGCGCCGTTCATCGATGTGCCTTTCGACGGACCGTTCGGGGACGCGACGCGGTGCGCGCGGCGGCGACGGCGACGGCCAGGGCCGCCGAGGCCAGGCCGACCGTGGCGGAGAGCCGGTTCGCGCGGTCGATGTCGGTGGGGCCCGGCGGCGGGCCGTCGCCGAGCGTGGGGCGGTCCTCGGTGCGGCCGGCGTAGACGTTGCGGCCGCCCAGGCGTACGTCCAGCGCGCCGGCGGCGGATGCCTCGCAGCGGCCCGCGTTGGGGCTGGGATGGCTGCCGCCGTCCCGACGCAGGACGACCCACGCGCGGGCCGGGTCGCCGCCGACCACCGGGGCGGCGGCGACGGTGAGCAGGCCGGTGAGGCGGGCGGGCAGCCAATTGGCCGCGTCGTCGAGGCGGGCCGAGGCCCAGCCGAAGTTCTCGTACCGTGCGCTGTGGTGGCCGACCATCGCGTCGAGGGTGTTGATCGCGCGATAGCCCAGGAGGCCCGGGATGCCCGCGACGGCGCCCCAGAACAGCGGGGCGACCACGGCGTCGGAGGTGTTTTCGGCGACCGATTCGACCACGGCGCGGGCGATGCCCCTGTCGTCCAGGCGGGCCGGGTCGCGGCCGACCAGGCGGGGCAGCGCGGCCCGGGCGGCGGGCAGGTCGCCGGCCACCAGCGGGGCGGCGATCAGCCGGGCCTCGCGGCGCAGGGTGGTGCCGCCGAGGACGGCCCACGTGCATCCGGCGGTGACCACGGCGCCGGCGAGCGGGCGGCCGGCGACCGAGCGGCGCAGCCCGAGGCCGAGGCCGACGGTGCCGGCGACGCACAGCGCCGTGTGCGCGACGCCGCGGGCGCGGTCGTCGCGGTACAGGGCCCGTTCCAGCCGACCGGCCGCGCTCCCGAAGCCGGCCACGGGGTGGCCGCGACGGGGGTCTCCGAAGGCGGCGTCCAGGAGGACACCTGCGGCGAGGCCCACGGCGCGGGACGTGACTGGCATGCCGGGCATCGTTTCACGAGGCCGCGAATCCCCCGCGGGCGGCTCGGGACTTGCCCCCGGCCACCACTGCGGCTTCGCCGCTCCCGGGCCCACGACCCAAGGCTTCGCCGATCGCGGCCCCTTGCGCCGGCTCCCCGACCCCGCCCGCCCGGCGCAACCCGCCCGCCCCGCCCGGCCGCTGCCCGACCACCCGTTCCGCCCGCTCCGCCCGGCAGCTCCCCGACCACCCATTCCGCCCGGCGCAATCCGCCCGCCCGCCCCGCCCGGCCGCTACCCGATCGCCGGTTCCGCCCGGCGTGGTCTCCGCACGAGTTCGCCGCCGCAGTTGGGGCACGCGTCGTCCATCGCGGCGCTGCACGGTTCGCAGAAGGTGCACTCGTACGAGCAGATCCGGGCCGGGCCGTCGGCCCCGAGTGCCACGTCGCAGCGTTCGCACCGTTCGCGCATCTCCAGGGCCATCCGGCCACCTCCCCGGTGGGGCTGTTAGAGGAGGTCAGGGTAGCCGGAGCGGCGTCAGAGCAGCAGTCGAACGACCGCGATCAGGCCCACCACGACGATCACCGCACGCAGTGCCGTGGGCGGCAGCCGGCGGCCGACCTTGGCGCCGATCTGGCCGCCGATCACCGAGCCGATCGCGATCAACAGAACCACCCACCACGCGACGTCGGCGACGAGCATGAACACGATCGCCGCGACGCCGTTGACGATGCCGGCGAGCACGTTCTTCACCGCGTTCATGCGTTGCAGGTTCTCCGCGATGAACACGCCGAACAGCGCGAGCAACAGGACACCTTGGGCGGCGCCGAAGTAGCCGCCGTAGATGCCGGTCCCGAACACGGCCACCCACAACAACGGGCCGCCGTGCCGCGGCGCCTCGCCGGCCGAGCCGTTCTCGGCCCGCCGGGCCGCGAGCCGCTTGGCCAGGCGCGGTTGCAGCACCACGAGCACCAGCGCGAGCACGATCAGCACCGGCACGATCGCCTTGAAGGCGTCGTCGGGCAGCGTCAGCAGCAGGATCGCGCCGGTCAGGCCGCCGAGCAGGGAGGCGAGCCCGAGGCGGATCAACCGGGGCTTTTGGCCGACGAGTTCGCGTCGGTATCCGATCGCCCCGCTGATCGAACCCGGCACCAGGCCGATCGTGTTCGACACGTTGGCGGTGACCGGCGAATACCCGAAGGCGAGCAACACGGGGAAGGTGATCAGCGTGCCGGAGCCGACCACCGTGTTGATCCCGCCGGCCGCGATGCCCGCGGCGAAGATCGCCAAAGCTTCCAACCAGCTCATGTCCACCCGCTTCGCCGCGATGATCCTGGCACCCGGGGGGACGTCGGTCCCCCGTGGCCGCAACGCCAGAGATCATCGCGGCACGCCAGTGATCATCGCAGCCGCGGGCCCTACCTCAGCGCGGCGGGCGGTGGCCCCGCTCGATGTGCGGGGGTTCGACGTCGGCGGCCGGCGGACCACCGCGGCGCGGCGGCTCGATCGGAGCCTGCGCGGGCACGGCCGGCGGCTCGGCGGGCGGGCGCGGTGCCGACGAGGCGCCGTT
Source organism: Embleya sp. L77 (assembly GCF_055557415.1). Lineage (NCBI taxonomy): Bacteria > Bacillati > Actinomycetota > Actinomycetes > Kitasatosporales > Streptomycetaceae > Embleya > Embleya sp. L77. Next base: position 5,259,873 of record NZ_CM145709.1, on the reverse strand, counting down.
TCCGGCCGGCGGCTTGCGTACGGGCGCGGCGGGAGTGCCCGAGCCGGGCCAGGCCGGCTCCTCCTCGACCGGCACCTGCGGTACGCGGTGTGCCGGGCCGGAGCCGTTCGAGGACAGGTTGCCGACCGCGTCGCCGATGCCCTCCAGGGCGCGGGTGACCTCGCTGGGCAGGATCCACAGCTTGTTCGAGCTGCCCTCGGCGATCTTCGGCAACATCTGGAGGTATTGGTAGGCGAGCAGCTTGTTGTCCACCTCGCCCGCGTGGATCGCCTCGAAGACGGTCTCGATCGCGCGCGCCTCACCCTCGGCCCGGATCACCGCGGCCTGGCGCTCACCCTCGGCGCGCAGCACGGCGGCTTCCTTGTCACCTTCGGCGGTGAGCACCTGCGAACGCTGGTGGCCCTCGGCGGTCAGGATCGCCGCGCGCTTGTCCCGCTCGGCGCGCATCTGCTTCTCCATCGAATCCTGGATGGAGGGCGGCGGCTCGATCGCCTTGAGCTCGACCCGGTTGACCCGGATGCCCCAGCGCCCGGTCGCCTCGTCGAGCACGCCGCGCAGCCCCGCGTTGATCTCCTCGCGCGAGGTGAGCGTCTGTTCGAGGTCCATGCCACCGATGATGTTGCGCAGCGTGGTGATGGTCAGCTGCTCGATCGCCTGGATGTAGTTGGCGATCTCGTAGGTGGCCGCGCGTGGGTCGGTGACCTGGAAGTAGATGACGGTGTCGATCTGGACCACGAGGTTGTCCTCGGTGATCACCGGTTGCGGCGGGAAGGGAACGACCTGTTCACGCAGGTCGATCATCTGCCGGATCCGGTCGATGAACGGCACGAGGATGTTGAGTCCGGCGTGCAGCGTGCGGGTGTAGCGCCCGAAACGCTCGACGATGGCGGCACTCGCCTGGGGGATCACCTTGACCGTCTTGACCAGGGCGACGACCACCAGCAGTACGAGTACGACCAGGACGATGACGGCGGTGGCCTTCACGATCTCTCCCGAGGTCCTGCTTGCCTGCGGCTGCCTTTGAAAACCAAGGCTGTATCGAGCCTAGGGGTTCGCGGGCCCACGTGGGACGTCAACACGATCGGCGCAACCGATCGGGCGTCACATCACCACGGCGGTCGCGCCCACGATGTCCGCTACGTCCACCCGGGTGCCGGGTTCGAACACGGCGGTGGCGTCCAGACTGCGGGCCGACCAGACCTCGCCGGCCAGCTTGATCCGGCCGCCGTTCTCGTCGACGCGCTCCAGGACCACGGCGCTGGTGCCCTTGAGCGCCTCGATGCCGGTGCGTGATCCGGGTGTGTTGTCGTGCCGGACCACGATGGGTCGTACGAACACGAGCAGCGCGATCGACACGACCGCGAACACGATGCTTTGGATCAGGAAGTTGCCGCCGGCTCCGCCGGCCGCGGCAGCCGCGGCGGCCCCGATCGCGAACATGCCCATCTCCACGAAGGAGGTGAGCACGCCGAAGATGCCGAATGCCCCGACCGCGATGAGCCACCACATCCATGCGTCCACGGGTTCATCGTAGATCGTGGACGCTGTGGGCAGGAGGGGGTTCTCGGACGAATGATCAGCCCGGGATCGGCCGCGGAAGTCAGCCCTGCGCGTCCGGCGCCTCCGGCATCGGCAGCCCGCGCGCGGACCAACGCCCGTACTGCTGCTCGACGATCAGCGGCAGACCGAAGCAGTGCGAGAGGTTGCGCGAGTTGAGCGTGTCGGCGATCGGGCCGGCTGCGAGCACCCGTCCCTGACGGATCATCAGGATGTGCGTGAAGCCGGGCGGGATCTCCTCGACGTGGTGGCTGACCAGGATCATCGACGGCGCGTACGGGTCGGCGGCCAGCGTGCCGAGCCGGCGGACCAGGTCCTCGCGCCCGCCCAGGTCGAGCCCGGCGGCCGGCTCGTCGAGCAGCAGCAGCTCGGGGTCGGTCATCAGCGCACGGGCGATCTGTACCCGCTTGCGCTCGCCCTCGGAGAGCGTGCCGAACCGGCGCTCGATGTATTCGGCCATGCCCAGCTGGTCGAGCAGTCGGCGGGCGCGCTGCTCGTCCTCGGCGTCGTAGCGCTCGTGCCACTTGGCGGTCATCCCGTAGGCCGAGGTCAGCACGATGTCCAGGACGCGCTCGCGGCGGGGCAGCTTGTCGGTGAGCGCGGCCGAGGCCATCCCCACCCGCGGGCGCAGCTCGAACACGTCGACCGTGCCGAGCTTCTCGCCCAGCACGGCGACCGTGCCGGTGGTGGGGAACAGATAGGTGGACGCCAGTTGCAGCAGCGTCGTCTTGCCGGCGCCGTTGGGGCCGACGACGATCCAGCGTTCGCCTTCCGCGACCGACCAGGTGACCTGGTCCACCAGAGGGCGACCGTCGCGCACCACCGATACGTCAACCAGTTCGAGAACGTCGCTCATCGCCTGCCAGCTCCCCATCGTGCGCTACGCCGCCGGACGGCATCCCGTTGTGTGGGATCACCGCCTCGCTCCGTGGTCCGCGTTGTTGCACCCGGTCCGGGAGAAACCTATGACACCGAGCGACCTCAGGTCGTGTCCGGGAGCGTTGTGACGCCCCTTACGCTTGTCCGCATGCTTGCCGAACCTCGCTCCGGACTTCTCGTCGCATGGGGCAATGCCCTGCTGACCGGGCACGTTCCGCCGGACGACGCGGTGTCCGAGATCGTCGGAACGGACGAACCGCATCGGGTGACGGGCGTGCCGGGCGAAGCTGTGCCGGTCGGCCTGTCGCTGGCGCTGGGCCGGTTGCGGGCGCTGGGCGTGACGGGTCTGCGACTGGCCCTGCCGGTGTCCGGCGATCCACTGGCACTGCCCGGCCCACCCGCCTTCAACGACCTGGCACTGGACGCGGGCGAGGCGGCGATCACGGTCGGCGCGCCGGGCGTCGCGTACGGCCTGGTGCCCGAGGTGACCCGGCACGGCTCGATCGGCGACGCGACCGTACGGGTGGCCTGGCGCATGGTCGAGGTGACCGACCGGCCCGCCCCGGGGCCGTTCCTGGCCGAGGCGGAGCGCGAACTGGCCGAGGCGATGCGCGACGCAATCCAGGACCTGACCCGGCTGGACGTGGCCGGCAGCGGCCCGGCGGCGCAGCGTGCCCTCGCCGCGCTGTACCGCAAGGACTCGGACACCAGGGTGGCGCCCGGCCATCCGGGGCGGGCGGGCCGGGTGCTCGACCAGGCCCGCCGGATCCACGCGGTGCTGAGCGTGGCCGGTCGCGAGGACGGCGCCGCGGTCAGCGCCGCCGAGATGGCCGCCCGGCTCGGCGCGCTCGCCCCGCTGGAGCGGGCCTGCCGCCGGGCGATGGTGGCGGCGTACGGCGCGGCCCTGGAGCCGGACCGGGCCTGAGCCGAGCACGAACAGGAGTAGGACCAGGAGCAGAAGCAGAAGCAACGCTAGCTGCCGCGCTTGCGCTTGGTCTTGGGGTCCAGGCGCCGGAGCATGAGCAGCGCGATCAGGCCGTAGACCGCGATCTGGCCGGCCAGGATGCCGATGTTGCGGTACCAGACCTTCGGGTCGTGCTTCCACAGCGGATCGGGCGACTCGCCGGGTTTGCGCGGCAGTTGGGTGGCCAGATCTATCGTGCTGCCGGCCGCGGCGAAGGCCCAGCGGGCCGGGGCCAGCCAGGAGATCTGCTCGATGCCGGCCTTGCCGTTGAGCGGGAACAGGCCGCCGCACAGCACCACTTGCACGATCGCGATCACCACGAGCAGCGGCATCGCCAACTCCGCGCTGCCGATCGACGCGGAGACCACCAGGCCCACCGCCATCGCCGCTATCGCGGACAGCACCACCGCGATGCCGATCTCGATGATCGGCGGGCTGATCACCACGCCCTCGGCGGGCAACTTCTGCCCGACCAGTGCGACCGCGGTCAGCACCACGCCCTGGATCGCGGAGATCAACCCGAGCACGATGATCTTCGAGCCGAGGTAGGCGGACACCGAGAGCCCGGCGCTGCGCTCGCGCCGATAGATGGCGCGCTCCTTGATCAGTTCGTTGACCGCCGTCGCGGTGCCCATCAGGCCGCTGATCACGAACAGCACGAGCAGCTTGGTGGTCGCCTCCTGGTTCGAGCCCGGCGGCGCCCCCTCCGGGCTGACCAGCTTGCCGGGGATCACCCGGCACAACATGCCCAGGAACAGCGGCGCTATCGCCAGCAGCGCCAGGTACTTGCGGTCCGAGGAGATCACCGCGAGGTAGCGCCGGGAGAGCGTGGTCAGTTGGGAGAACCAGCCCTGCGGCTTGGGCGGCTTCGCCTGCGGTCGCTCGCCCTGTTCGGCGTGCGCGCGGTCGCGACCGACCTCTATGTACCGGCCGTACAGCTCCGAGCGGCGGAACGGACCCTCGTAGTCGCGGTCCGGCTCGTCGTCGAACATCTTGAAGACCTCGGGCCAGTCGCCCTTGCCGAAGAACGGCAGCGCCTCGTCCGGCGGTCCGAAGAAGGCGATCCGACCGCCCGGGGCGAGCACGAGCACCCGGTCGCAGACGTTGAGGCTGCGGGTGCTGTGGGTGACCACGATCACCGTGCGGCCGTCGTCCGCGAGTTCGCGCAGCTTTTCCATCACCGAGCGTTCCAGGCCCTCGTCCAGGCCGGACGTCGGCTCGTCCAGGAAGAGCACGGACGGCTTGGTGAGCAGCTCGACGGCCACGCTCACCCGCTTGCGCTGGCCGCCGGAGAGACTGCTGACCTTGGTGTCGGCGTACGGCGACGTGGCGCCGCGCGGCATCTTGTCCAGGCTCAGCTCGCCGATCACCTCCTCGACCCGTCGCTCGCGCTCGGCCGCCTCGGTGTCCTCGGGGAAGCGCAACTGCGCGGCGTAGCGCAGCGCGGTGCGGGCGGTGAGCTGGGCGTGCAGGATGTCGTCCTGCGGCACCAGGCCGATCCGCTGGCGCAGTTCGGCGTTGTTCGCGTACAGGTCGCGGCCGTCGTAGAGGATCTTGCCGCTGGCGGCGCGGCGGCTGCCGGTGAGCGCGCCCAGCAGGGTGGACTTGCCCGCGCCCGAACCGCCGACGATGGCCAGCAGGTTGCGCTCGGCGAGCGGGAAGGAGACGTTGTCGAGCAGGACCCGTTTGCCGGCCGTGACGGTGAGGTTCTGCACCTCCAGCGACACCTCGCCGGTGTCGATGAACTCGCGCAACTCCTGGCCGTCGAGCCGGAAGGTGGCGTGCCCGATGCCGACCAGGTCGGCTTCGCCGAGCAGCGCGCGCTCGATCGGCTGCCCGTTGAGGAAGGTGCCGTTGTGGCTGCCGAGGTCGACGATCTCGCGCCGGCCGCCCGGTGTGGTGCGCAACTCCGCGTGGTGCCGGGAGACCATCAGGTCGGTGAGCACCAGGTCGTTGTCCAGCGCGCGGCCGATCCGCAAGGTGCGCACCGGCAGCGGGATGACCATGCTCGGCGCCCGGTCCACGCTGGGGCGCGGATCCGCGTGCGGCCCGGCGCCGATCTGTGCGCGGCCCAACGGGCGGGCGCGGTCCGGCACTTGCCGAGGCGGCTCGGGCACGTAGGGCGGCTCGGGGGTGTACGGCGGCTCGCCCGCGTGCGGTGGTTCGGCGCGGCGCGGCGGCGGTTCGCTGCGGCGCGGCGGCTCGGGAATCTGCACGTGGTCGTGGTGTGCCACGCGCGGCGGCACCACCTCGGTGACGTTCGCCTCCGGCGCGAGCCGCAGCGGGTCGCCGTCGTCCGGGTCGCCGAGCAACACCTCGCAGCCTCGGCCCACGACCACGCGGTGCACCCGATTGCCGCGCATCCACGAGCCGTTGACGCTGTTGGTGTCGACGAACTCCCAGCCGTCCGAGCCCACCCGCAGGACCGCGTGTTGGCGCGACACCCGGCGATCGTCGAGCACGATCGCACAGGACGGGTCGCGACCGACGACGTGTTCGCGCCCCGGATCCAGGATCACGGGCGCTCCGACGCTGGTGCCGACGGTCAGGTGCGGCACTGCCGGTCCTTCTGGCGTATAGCTGTCCCCCACCCTTCGAGAGTGTAGGGACGCACGGGCCTCACGGGCAGCCTTTCCGGTGCGGAAGCGTACGGAACCACTCCGAAGGGCGATTACAACATCAACTTCTCCGTCCGTATGCTCCTTCGTCCAGCCGGTTGTCCGGCCGTTGTGCCGCTCACCGGGGGGCAGTCCGGCCGAATCCGTTGACGCGCGGGGCGGGGCGCTCGATAGTCGAGTTTGTCCCGCTCATCCGGCAGCCGGGTCGCACGTGACAGGAGCGGTCGTGTCCTGGAACCAGCAGCACAACGCACCACAGCACGCTCCGCCTCCGGACCGGCCACCGGCCGGCCCCGCGTCCTGGGGCGGCGTGACGCCGTGGCTGCACGCGCTCGGCGCGGTGCTCGCCGCGTTCGTGGCGATGGCCGTCGCGGCGTGGGCGGCGCTGTGGCTGCTGGGCGCAAACGACCTGGGATCGGGCACGATGCCCGCGCTGATCGCGGCGGTGATCGCGCTGGCCGTGGGTGGCACGGTCGATCTCGAGGGGGCCGAACAAACCGGCCGGGGTGACGACATCCTCAGCCAACTCACCGGCGACGTCTCGCTCGCGCAGGGCAGCGGCAAGGTCGACATCATGCTGCTGGGCATCGGCCTGATCGGCGCGCTCGTGCTGGGCTGGTTGTTCCTGCGCCCGCTGCGCCACCGACTGGTGATCGGCGCGCTGGATCTGATCGTGCACGGCGTGCGGGTCCTGGTGTTCACCATGGCCGCGCTCGGCGTGGTGGTGTCGATGGGCAAGCACTCGCTGCCGATCGATCAATTCGTCTCCCGGGTCGGCAACGCCCAAGCGCAGGACCTGATCGGCATCTTCGACCTCGGCGCGGCGGCCAGGTTCGAGACCGATGTGAGCGGCACGCTCGTCTTCGGCGCGTTGTGGCTGCTGATCACCCTGGTGGCCACCGTCGCGGTGTCCGCGCGCGGGCCGCTCCCGGTCAAGTGGCTGCGGCACCGCGCGGTGCTGCGGGCCCCGGTCGCCGGTCTGCTCGCGGTACTGATCGCCGCGGTGGTCACCGGAATCGTGGGCACCCCGTTCGTGGCCGCCGCCGCGCCCGCGCCGAAGCGGATGATCGGCGGCATGTTGTTCGCGCTGCCCAACGCGGTCTGGTTGTTGGCCTCGCTCGGCCTGGGCATCCCGTGGAAGACCACGACCAGCGCGCCCACCGAGGTCGGCGGCTTCTCCTTCGGTCTGCCCGGCCCACTGGGCAAGCTGGTCAAGGCCTCCGCCGGGGACGGCCTGCCGATCCGGATCGACCGGCTGGCCGAGTTGGACTCGCGGGCCTGGTTCGTACCGCTGTTCTCCGCGCTGCTCCTGTTGCTCGGCGCGACCGTGATGGCGATGCGCGCGCCCGCGTCGGTGCGCCCGCATCAGCACGCGTGGCGGTTCGCGGTCACCCTCGCGGGCGGGCTGCTGGTGGTCGCCTACCTGATGCAGCTCCAGCTCAAGGTCGCGGTGAGCATCCTGGGCGGGGTGGTGTCCCCGGGCGCGTCGGTGTCGCTGCACGCGGACTATCTGTGGACCGTGCTGCTCGGCCTGCTGTGGGGCGCGTGTGCCGGCTTCATCGGCGGCGCGATCGCGGACTGGGTGCGCTACCGCCAGGCCGGCACCACCGCCCCGGCGGCGGCCTCGGGGCCGCCACGACCCACCCGCGCCGCGCCGCAGCAGCGGTACCCGCAGAGCGCGCCGTATCCGCAGGACCGTCCGGCGCACCCCGGTGCGCCGAGCGGGCCCGGGGCGCCCGCGCCGCCGGGTCCGCCGTATTCGAACAGGCCCGCCCCGGCGTACCGCCCGCCGCCCCCGCCCGATCCGCAGGCGCCGACCCGGGACGGCCCCTGGCCTGGGTAGATCGCGCCCGCGCGTGGATCGGCCCGGTGTTCGTACCGTGGACCGGTGAGGCGCGCGCCCTCGAACGGCCGGTACCGTGAAGCATCATGAATGCGCCGCGCACCCTTCTCGTCAAGATCTTCGGCAAGGACCGGCCGGGGGTGACGTCGAGCCTCTTCGAGATCCTGGCCGGCCACTCCGTCGAGGTCGTCGACGTCGAGCAGACCGTCACCCGGGGCCGGCTCACGCTGTGCGTCCTGATCACCACGCCGACCGACGAGGGCCGGCTGCGGGCCGGCGTGCACCGCTGGGCGGACGGTGAGCGGCTGGAGGCGGAGATCCTCTCCGGCGTCGGCGACAACCGCCCGCGCGGCGAGGGCCGCTCGCACGTGACCGTCCTGGGCCACCCGCTGGAGGCCGCCGCGTTCGCCGGGATAGCGCACCGGATCGCGGCCACCGGCGCCAACATCGACCGGATCTTCCGCCTCGCCAAATACCCGGTGACCGCGATCGAGCTCCAGGTCTCCGGCGTCGAGACGGACAAGCTGCGCCTGGAGTTGGCCACCGAGGCCGCCGAGCGCCGGGTGGACGTCGCGGTCCAGCCCTCCGGCCTGCGGCGCCGGGCCAAGCGGCTGATCGTGATGGACGTGGACTCGACCCTGATCCAGGGCGAGGTGATCGAGCTGCTGGCCGAGCACGCCGGCTGCCTGGACAAGGTGGCCGAGGTGACCGCCGCCGCGATGCGCGGCGAATTGGACTTCGCCGAGTCGCTGCGGGCCCGCGTGGCGCTGCTCGCCGGGCTGGACGAGGACGCCATAGGCAAGGTCCGCGAGCAGGTCGTGCTCACCCGCGGCGCGCGCACCCTGGTCCGCACGCTCAAGCGGCTCGGCTACAAGGTGGGCATCGTCTCGGGCGGATTCACCCAGGTCACCGACGCGCTCGTGGAGCAGCTCGGGCTCGACTACAGCGCGGCCAACACCCTCGAGGTGGTGGACGGCAAGCTCACCGGGCGAGTGGTCGGCGAGATCGTCGACCGGGCGGGCAAGGCCCGGCTGCTGCGCCGCTTCGCGGCCGAGGCGGGCGTGCCGTTGACCGCCACGGTCGCCATCGGCGACGGCGCCAACGACCTGGACATGCTCAACGCCGCGGGTCTGGGCGTGGCCTTCAACGCCAAGCCGGTGGTCCGCGAGGCCGCCGACACCGCGGTCAACGTGCCGTTCCTGGACACCGTGCTGTTCCTGCTCGGCGTCACCCGCGACGAGATCGAGGCGGCGGACGCCGCGGATGTGCCCTACGGCCGACCGGATGCGTCGGCCGGGCCCGCCTCGGAGCAGTCGTCCTCGAACGCCGGACGGGCTTGACCGGCCTGTCCTGAAACGCCGGACGGGCCGAGGAGGCTTGTCCAGGCTTGTCCTCGGCGCCGAGCAGGCTCGAAAGGCCTGTCATCGAACGCCGGACGGGCCGGAAGGGCCGGTCCTCAAGCGCCGACCGGGCCGTCGATCGCCCGGATCGGCGCTTGAGTCGTGGTCGTCTTCGCCCGTGCTCGGTCAGGACTCCGGCGTGGTGAAGCGGGTCAGGTGGGCCGAGCGTTCGCGCAGGTCGGCCCAGGGGGTGTGCAGGCTCAGCACCGCGACCGCCGAGGTCGGGTACTTCTCCCGCAGGCGCACCAGCGTGTCGTCCTCACCGCTGCCCGCCAACGCGTTGACCAGCGTGGCGACGCCCGGGTTGTGCCCGATCAGCAGCAGCGTGTCGACCTCGTCGGGGGCCTCCTGGACGAGGTACAACAGGGCCTGCGGGCTCGCCTCGTAGACCCGCTCGTCGTAGACGGTGTGCGGCTTGTGGTCGTAGACCCTGCTCACGAGACGCCAGGTCTCCCGGGTGCGCACGGCCGGCGAGCACACCACCAGATCGGGGGTGATGCCCTGGTCGAGCAGCCGGTGCCCGGTCTCGGCGGCGTCCTTGCGGCCGCGTTCGGCGAGGGGTCGCTCGTGGTCCGGCCCGTCGGGCCACTCGGCCTTCGCGTGCCTCATCACCACAAGATTGCGCTGTCGGTGGGATGCCATGGGTTCAGCCTCTCAGACATCGGCCGTTGTGCACTGCGGGTCGGCACCGCAGGACTCGATGGACGGGAACCGGGCGTGCCGACCGGACCGGACACGCACGACGGGTCGGGACCGAGTATCCGGTCCCGACCCGCGCTTTCCTCGGATCTACAGGGTTGTCGTGGTCACGGTCGTCGTCGGGATCCCGCCGGCGACCGTGCGCTTCCCGGTCAGCCGACCGGCGGGCGCGGGATCCGGCGCGAGCCGGACACGTTCTCCTCGTACCGGGCGCCGCCCTGGTGGACCGGCTCGTACGTCGGCGTGGCGTAGCCGTTCGCCGAGGCGTACGCGGGGACCGGCTCGCCGGCCGGGGCCGGCAGCTCGACCGCCTCGTCGCCGTGGTCCATCTGCGGCAGCCACCCGAGCCAGCGGGGCAGGTACCAGTTGTGGTCGCCGAGCAGGGTCATCACGGCCGGCAGCAGCAGACCGCGGATGATCGTCGCGTCCAGCAGGACCGCGACCGCCAGGCCGACACCGAACTGCTTCATCGACTGCATCGACAGGGTGCCGAAGACCGCGAACACCGCGACCATGATCGTCGCCGCGCTGGTCACCACACCGGCGGTGGTGCGGATGCCGTGCGACACGGCCGACTTGGTGTCCATGCCCTTGTCGTACGCCTCGCGGATTCGCGAGACCACGAACACGTGGTAGTCCATCGACAGGCCGAACAGGATCACGAACAGGAACATCGGGATCCAGGAGACGACCGCGCCGGGTGCGTCCGTGCCCACCAGCGCGTCGCCGTAGCCGTGCTGGAAGACCAGGGTCATCACACCGTAGGCGGCGCCCACCGACAGCAGGTTGAGCACGATCGCGGTGACCGCGATGGCGATCGAGCGGAACGAGACCAGCATCAGCAGGAAGGCGAAGCCGAGCACGAAGGCGAAGATCGGCAGCCGCGCGTCGTCGAGCTTGTCGTTGAAGTCCTTGGAGCCGGCGGTGTTGCCGGTCACCGGGGCGTCCACGCCGTCCAGCTTGCCCAGCGTGTTCGGGATGACCTTGCCGCGCAGCGTGGACAGCGCCTTGTCGCTGGCCGAGTCGTTGCCACTGCCGGCGAGCGGGACCGAGATCTTGAAGACGTTCGTGCTGCCCTGCCGCTCGACCTCGATCGGCTCGTGCATCTGCCCGGTGGCGACCGCCTCACGGCGCAGGTTGTCGAAGGCCGCCGCGAGCTTGGGATCGTCCGGGTTGTTCGCCTTGACCACGATCTGGGCGGGCGCCGGACCGCCGGGGAACGCCTTCTCGATGTGCTGGTAGGTCTGCACGATGGACAGCGAGGTCGGCAGCTCCTTGTCGATCGGCAGTTCGGAGGTCTTCATGCCGATGGCCGGGACGGTCAGCGCGATCAGCAGACCGCCGGCGAGCACCGCGGTGCCCTTGGGGCGGCTGAGCACGACGCCCAGGATCTTGCCCCACGCCTTGCTGCCCTCGGTGGGGCGGCGCATCTTGGCCAGCCCGGGGATCTTGCCCAGGTCCACCCGGTCGCCCAGCATCGACAGGATCGCGGGCAGCACGGTGAGCGAACCGAGTACCGCGGTCAGCACGACCAGGATGGTCGCGGAGGCCATCGACTCGAACTCGCTGAGCCCGGACAGGAGCATGCCGGCCATCGCGACGATGACGGTGATGCCGGAGATCAGTACGGAGCGTCCGGACGTGGCGGCGGCGATCCGCAGTGCGGTCTCCGCGTCGCGGCCCTTGGCCCGCTCCTCACGCTCGCGGCGCAGGTAGAACATGCAGTAGTCGACGCCGACGGCCAGGCCGATCAGCAGCATCACCGACTGCGCGTTGTCGCCGACCGGCATCAGGTGGCTGCTCAGTGCGAGCAGACCGCCCGCGGCCACGAATGCGGTCAGGGCCAGGGCCACCGGCAGCAGCGCGGCGACCACGGCGCCGAACGCGACGAGCAGGATGCCCAGGGCGAGCGGGACGGCGGTCCATTCGGCCCGGGTGAAGTCCTTGGCGATGGTGTCCTGGAACCACTTGTCGCCGCTCGCGTCACCGAACTGCTCGACCGTCACGTCCGGGTGCGCCTTGCGGGCCTCGGCCACCGCGTCCAGGACGGGCTGGATGTTGTCGACGGCCTTGTCGTCCTCGCCCACCATGTCGAACTGGATCAGCACCGAGTGCTTGTCCGAGGAGATGCCGCCCTCACCGGCGTACGGAGAACGCATGTGCTGGGTGGCCGGGCCCTGGTCGCCCTTGACCTGCGTGGCGTTGACCCGGTTGATCACATCGTCGACGGCGGCGCGGAACTTCGCGTCCTGCGCGACGAGCTTGTCGCTGCTGACCAGGACCATCTCGCCCGCGGGCTCCTTGATCCCCGCGTCGTCGATGATGCGCGCGGCCCGCCCGGACTCCCCCACGCCGCGCTCGGCGTCGGTGATCTCCCGCGATCCGCTCATGTTGCCGATGACGACGGCGAGGACCACGAACAGCAGCCACCCGAATACCGCCGTCTTGCGATGCTGTGCACTCCAGCCACCGATCGAGGCGGCGAAATTGCGCCTGGATGCCATTGGTCCCCGCTCCTGTGTTCTCCGCTTCGCCGAGGGTCTTCCTCGACACACACGAAGGTATTGGCGGGCAACCGGGGGTCACATCCTGCGGACCGGTGTCTTGATCGGGGGGCAGGCACCCCTGCGTAGTAGGGCTGGCCCCACCCCTGAGAAGGAGCGCGCCGGTGATCAGTCGGGGCATAACGAGATGCGTGTAAGGGGAAGCTTCTGCACCCATCTCTCTGACCTGCGCAAACGCCGTATGGAGCACTCGGGGGGAAGATCCACTCGGCGAGGGTCTACACGTGTGTGCAACGCCCGGCGGTCGATGCGGAGTTCCCGCCTGCCCCACCCCCGCCCGACACCGCGGCCCGGCCCGAGCCGCCCCACCGGTCGGTCCGGCGGGGCGGATCTGCGAAACTCGTCCCCATGGCTGCTACATCTGGCGAATCCTCCAAGGAGCGGTACGAGCGGGCCATGGCCGCTCGCAAGGCCCGCGAGGAGCGCGCCCACGCGGAGGAAGTCGCGCGGTCGAACGCGCGCAACGAGATCCTCGCCCGCAAGGCCGCCGAATCCGGCGCGACCGACGAGATCCGCCAGACGGTGCTGGCGCCGCCGGACCCGAACAAGTCCTCCGCCAGGCAACTCGGCGGCATCCTGGGCATCATGCTGCTGATCACCGTGCTGATCGGCATCGCCGCGACGATCGCCGCCGCGACGGGCTGAGGTTTTCACCCACCCGCCCACCCGTGTCGTTCGCGACCGAGGCTGCGGTTTCACCGGCGGCGGCGCACCTGCCTCGGCCTCGCGGCCCACGCTCCACAACGACACAGCCCGACCACCGCGACCTGGTGGCCGGGCGATCGGGCTGTGCAAAGGGGTCGGCGGCGCAGCCGCCACCGCGCGCAGCGCGGATGAGGGTCAGGCGCCGATGGCGTGCAGGCCGCCGTCGACGTGGATGACCTCGCCGGTGGTCTTGGGGAACCAGTCGGACAGCAGCGCACACACGCCCCGGGCGGCCGGGTCCGCGTCGCGCAGGTCCCAGCCGAGCGGGGCCTTCTCGTTCCAGACACCCTCGAACTTCTCGAAGCCGGGAATGCTGTTCGCGGCCATCGTCTTGACCGGGCCCGAGGAGATCAGGTTGACCCGGATGTTCTTCTCGCCCAGGTACTTGGCCAGGTAGCGCGAGGTCGATTCGAGCGCGCCCTTGGCGACGCCCATCCAGTCGTAGCCCGGCCACGCCACCTGCGCGTCGAAGTCGAGGCCGACGACCGAGCCACCGGCGCCCTCGTTCGCCTCCATCAGCGGCAGGCACGCCATCGTCAGCGACTTCAGCGAGTACGCCGACACCTGCACGGCCGTGGCCACGTCGGCCCACTCGGTGTTGAGGAAGTTTCCGCCGAGCGCGTCCTTGGGACCGAACGCGATCGAGTGCACCACGCCGTCGAGCGAGGGCACGTGCGCACGCACGTTGTCCGCGAGCGCCGCGAGGTGTTCGGGGTTCGTCACGTCGAGCTCGATCACCGGGGCCGGCTTCGGCAGCCGGTTCGCGATCCGGTTGACGAGCGAGAGCCGGCCGAATCCGGTCAGTACGACCTCGGCGCCCTCCTCCTGGGCCCGCTTCGCGACGTGGAAGCCGATCGAGGCGTCGGTGATGACGCCGGTGACGAGAATGCGCTTGCCCGCAAGCAGGTCGCCCATGAGTTCAGTGCCCCATTCCAAGTCCGCCGTCCACAGGGATGACGGCTCCGGTGATGTACGACGCGGCGTCCGAGGTGAGGAACTTGACCACGCCGGCGACCTCGTCCACGTCGGCGTAGCGCGCGAGCGGGATCTCCTTGAGGATCTGCGCCTTGCGCTCCTCGCCGAGCACCTCGGTCATCGCGGTGTCGACGAAGCCCGGCGCCACCACGTTCGTGGTGATGTTGCGCGATCCCAGTTCCCGCGCGATCGAGCGGGCGAAGCCGACCAGGCCGGCCTTGGAGGCCGCGTAGTTGGCCTGCCCCGCCGAACCGAGCAGCCCCACCACCGACGAGATCAGCACGATGCGACCCTTGCGGGCCCGCAACATGCCCTTGCTCGCCCGCTTGACCACCCGGAACGTGCCGGTGAGGTTGGTGTCGACGACGCTGGTGAAGTCCTCTTCGCTCATCCGCAGCAGCAGCGTGTCGCGGGTGATGCCGGCGTTGGCGATCAGCACCTCGACCGGGCCGTGGGCGGCCTCGATCTCCTTGAACGCCTGCTCGACCTGCTCGCCGTCGGTGATGTCGCAGCGCACACCGAGCAGGCCCTCCGGGGGCTCGCCGGAGCGATACGTGATCGCGACCTTGTCGCCGTCGGCGGCGAAGGCCCGGGCGATGGCCAGGCCGATGCCCCGGTTTCCTCCCGTGACCAGTACGGACCGGCTCAACGGATCACTCCTCTGTCGTCTGTCGTCCTCGAACGTCCTCGGCCGCGTCGGCGCGCGGGCCGTCGGCTTACGTCACGATGACGCTATCGGGCTACCCCGGGGTAAGGGGAATCCGGTCCGGGACAGCGTCGGCCGATCGATCGTTGTGGGAACCCGACAAGAGCGCACGGTAACCGGAACGACCGGTTCCACCGACCGAATCCGGCCGGCCTGTGCCCGGCAGGTTTCGTTCCGCTTGTCGGGGCGCAAGACCCGTCCGAGCGCAGGACCGGCCGACCGGGCCGGCCGGAATGTCGGCGACATCGTGTCTGGTTGACTGAACGATGCGAGCCGACAGGCCGAACGTATGGAGGAATGGGTGCCCAACGAGATCGATCCGACGTTCCTCGCCTATCCCCTTCGGGAGCTGGCCGCCGCGGCCCTGTCCCGAGCCGGGGAACTGGGCGCCGAACACGCGGACTTCCGCTTCGAGCGGGTGCGAGACGCGTCCTTCCGGTTGCGCGACGGGCGGACCGACTCGTCCGTGGACACCACCGACGTGGGCTTCGCGGTCCGCGTCGTGCACGACGGGGCGTGGGGCTTCGCGGCGGGCGTCGACCTGACCCCGGAGGCCGCGGCCCACGTCGCGGAGCAGGCCGTGGCGGTCGCCCGGGTGTCCCGCTCGGTGAGCGAGGCGGCCGGCGCGGGCGAGACGGTGGCGCTGGCGGAGGAGCCGGTGCACGCCGACGAGACGTGGATCTCGGCGTACAAGGTCAACCCGTTCGACGTACCCGAGGCCGAGCGGATAGCCCTGTTCGCCCGCTGGAGTCGGGAACTGCTCGCCGCCGACGGCGTGGACCACGTGGACGCCTCCTGCATGGTGGTTCAGGAGAACAAGTTCTACGCCGACTCGGCCGGCACCTCGACCACGCAGCAGCGGGTCCGGATCCACCCCCAGCTGACCGTGATCGCGGTGGACCGCGAATCCGGCGCGTACGAGACGATGCGCACCATCGCGCCGCCGGTCGGCCGCGGCTGGGAGTACGTCAAGGGCGAGGGCTGGGACTGGGACGAGGAGCTGGCGTCGTTGCCGGAACTGCTCGCCGAGCGGGTCAAGGCGCCCAGTGTCGAGGCGGGCGAGTACGACCTGGTGATCGACCCGAGCAACCTGTGGCTGACCATCCACGAGTCGATCGGGCACGCCACCGAGCTGGACCGGGCGCTGGGCTACGAGGCCGCCTACGCGGGCACCTCGTTCGCCACCTTCGACAAGCTGAACAAGCTGCGGTACGGCTCGCCGGTCATGCACGTCACCGGCGACCGCACGGTGCGGCACGGTCTGGCCACCATCGGCTTCGACGACGAGGGCGTCGCGACGCAGAGCTGGGACCTGGTCACCGACGGCATCCTGACCGGTTACCAGCTGGACCGGCGGATGGCGCTGATGCAGGGCCTGGGCCGGTCCAACGGGTGCGCCTACGCGGACTCCCCCGGCCACGTGCCGGTACAGCGGATGGCCAACGTCTCGCTGCAGCCGGGCCATGACGACCTGTCCACCGCCGAGCTGATCGGCCGGGTGCACCGGGGTCTGTACATCGTCGGCGACAAGTCGTGGTCGATCGACATGCAGCGGTACAACTTCCAGTTCACCGGCCAGCGCGCGTATCTGATCGAGGACGGCCGGATCGTCGGCCAGGTCAAGGACTTCGCCTACCAGGCGACCACGACCGACTTCTGGGGCTCGATGGAGGCCGTCGGCGGCCCGGGCACCTACGTCCTCGGCGGTGCCTTCAACTGCGGCAAGGCGCAGCCCGGGCAGGTCGCCGCGGTCAGCCACGGCTGCCCGTCGGCACTGTTCCGCGGTGTGAAGGTCCTCAACACGGTTCAGGAGGCGGGTCGATGAGCAGCGGGCAGACCGTGGTGACGCGGCCGAACGAGACCGTCGAGCGCGCGCTGGCGCTGTCCGAGGCGGACGGCTGCGTGGTGATCGCCGAGGAGACCTCGGCGGCCAACCTGCGCTGGGCGGGCAATGCGCTGACCACCAACGGCGAGACCCGCGGCCGGCGGGTGACCGTGGTGGCCACCGTCGCGGGCACCCAGGGCACCGCGTCCGGGATCGTCTCGCGCAGCGGCGTGACGGTGGATCGGCTGGAGGGCCTGGTCCGGGCCGCGGAGGCGGCGGCGCGGGACGCCGGCCCGGCCGAGGACGCGCGTCCGCTGCTCGCCGCCGGCGGCGGCCCCGACGGCGGCTTCACCGAGGCACCGGCGCAGACCTCGATCGGCGTGTTCGCGGACTTCGCGCCCGAGTTGGGCGCCGCGTTCGGGCGGGCCCGGGAGAGCGACCGGCTGCTGTACGGGTTCGCGTCGCATCAGCTGACCTCGACCTATGTGGGCACCTCGGCCGGGCTGCGGCTGCGGCACGACCAGCCCACCGGGCACGTGGAGTTGAACGCGAAGTCGGGCGACCTGACCCGTTCGGCGTGGTCCGGCATGCCCACCCGCGACTTCCGTGACGTGGACCTGGCCGCGATCGACACGGACCTGGCGCAGCGGTTGTCCTGGGCAAAACGCACGATCGACCTGCCGGCGGGCCGCTACGAGACACTGCTGCCGCCCACGGCGGTCGCGGACCTGATGGTCTACATGTACTGGCAGGGCAGCGCCCGGGACGCGCACGAGGGCCGCACGGTCTTCAGCAGGCCCGGTGGCGGCACCCGGATCGGCGACCGGCTCAGCGAACTGCCGCTGACGCTGTACAGCGACCCGGGCTACCCGGGGTTGGAGAGCGCGCCGTTCACCATCGCGCACGCCTCCGGGGACGCGTCCTCGGTGTTCGACAACGGACTCGCGCTGACCCGGACGAACTGGGTCACCGACGGCGTGCTCACGTCGCTGCTGACCAACCGGCACACCGCCGAGCTGACCGGGCTGCCGGTCGCGCCGGAGATCGACAACCTGATCCTGGACGGGCCGGCCGACGGCCCGAGCCTGGCGGACATGGTCGCCTCGACCGAGCGCGGGCTGCTGCTGACCTGCCTGTGGTACATCCGCGAGGTGGATCCGCAGACGCTGCTGCTGACCGGGCTCACCCGGGACGGGGTGTACCTGGTCGAGGGCGGCGAGGTGGTCGGCGCGGTGAACAACTACCGCTTCAACGAGTCGCCGGTGGACGTGCTCGGGCGTGCGGTCGAGGTGGGGCGTACCGAGCGGACGTATCCGCGGGAGTGGGGCGACTGGTTCACCCGTGCGGCGATGCCGCCTTTGCGGGTCCGCGATTTCAACATGTCCTCGCCGAGTCAGGCGCAATAGCCTGCGATCGGCCTGCGGCCGGCTCGGCGGCTTGGGCAGGACGGCCTGCGACCGGTTGTCCTCAAACGCCGGACGGGCTGGAATTCGGCTCGGTCCGCGGAAGCAGCGGCGGTCCGCGGGACGCCGGGTGGGTTCCGGCTTGGTTTTTGGTTGCGGTGTGCCGGGTGGGGTTGGTCGAGTCCGCCCGGCATGCCGTCGCAGCGGAAAATCGCTGTCCCTGTGCGGGGCTGCGTGCTTTCGTTGGGGTTCATCATGAACATCGTCAAGATTTCGAAGTATCTGTCCCGACACCTGCGGCATCAGCCGGAGCGGCTCGGGATCACGCTGGACGAGGCCGGCTGGGTCGACGTGGACGTGCTGCTCGCGGCGTGCAATGCCCGCGGGATGGCGCTGACCCGGGCACAGTTGGCACAGGTCGTCGAGGAGAACGACAAGCGACGGTTCGCCTTCTCCGCGGACGGCACCCGGATCCGGGCCAGTCAGGGGCACACCGTCGCGGTGGACCTGGGTCTGGTCGAGACCGTGCCGCCCGCCGTGCTCTACCACGGCACCAACCCCGAGAGCGTGCCCGCGATCCTGGTCGAGGGCCTGCGGCCGATGGCCCGGCACGACGTACATCTGTCCGCCGACACCGAGACGGCGCGCCGGGTGGGTGCGCGGCGCGGCCGACCGGTGCTGTTCGTGGTGCGGGCCGAGCGCATGGTCGCGGCCGGCCATGTGTTCCGCCGCTCGGACAACGGCGTGTGGCTGGTCCCGGCGGTGCCGCCGGAGTTTCTGGAGCGGCTCGACTGACCCGTTCCACCGTCCGCCATGCGGGTCAGTTTGCGGCAAAGGTCCTGCCCCCGGTCTCCGTGCGGCCCACCTGCGGGCGTACCGTGAAGAGCCGGGACGAGTGTGTGGGCACATGGTCGGAGACGGTGGAGTCGTGAAGAACGCCAAGGGCTCGGTGTACCAGATCAGTGGTGCACGCAAGGGGCTGACCGAGGACGTGGCCGGGCGCCAGCGCCGCTACGTCATCTCGATGTCCATTCGTACCGTGTGCTTCATCGCGGCGGTGTTCACCCCGTCGCCGTGGCGGTGGATATTGGTCGCGGGCGCGCTCTTCCTGCCCTACATCGCGGTGGTGCTGGCCAACGCCGGTCGCGAGCCCACATCGAACGCGCCGGTGCAGGCCCAATTCGTGCCGCCGCTGCCGCCCAAGGCGCTGGAGCCGCCGCCCGGAGCGGTGCTCACCAGCGCCGAACGGGAGACCGTGCACACCCATTCCGAAGACTCCTGGACGATGCCCGTCGGCTCGCCCTCGACCGCCGGCCCGGAGTCCACCGACCGTTCCTCGCACACGAATTCGGATACGCACGGTAACCCCGGGGGTGCCGACCGAGGCCGCGTGGGCGACCCGGCGGGTGCCCCTTCGCAGTCAGCAAAAAATTAGCGGGAAGCGCTACGCGGGTTGGTGCTTCAACCGCATGCAGGACGTGCCATACTTCGAAACGTGCTCCGTATCCCCCGTCGGAGCGACCGACGCGATGCCGGGCGGCTCCCCCCGTGGCTGCCCGGCATCGCCCGTGTCCGGGTCGTTTGACTGTCAGGCAAGTCGACGCGTACACGGTTACCGCACCAGCCTGTTGCTTACTGAGCGCAGCGCTCCGGTTGGTGCCTGACGCAGGGTCAGCTGCCCGTTCGACGCACCGCATCCGGGCGGCCGACCCCGTCTGCGACACTGGTCGACATGTTCCCCACCCCCAGCGACCCCGGCCGTGCGATCTGTTCGGCGAAGGGTTGTCGCGCCGACGCCGTGTGGGTCCTGGCGTGGAACAACCCCAAGCTGCACACCCCGGAGCGGCGCAAGACATGGCTCGCCTGCGACGAGCACCGTGAGCATCTGTCCCAGTTCCTGGCGATCCGCGGATTCCTCAAGGACACCGTGGCGTTCGCCGAATGGCACGACCCCCAGCCCCCGGCCGGATCGGCCGATTCGGCCGGCGACGGCTCCTGAGCGACCCGCGCCGGTCGCCGGGCCGAGCGATCCGAGCGATCCACGGTGATCGCCGGACTGCCGGGTCCAACTCCCTTGCCGACTCGGCGGGTTGATCGGGTTCGGCAGGCGCGACCCGGTGCCGGCACGCGCGGACCTCTGGAGCGGATCGAGTCGACCGCGCCCCGGTGGGGATGCCCGGAGGATCCCGCACATCGGCGCGTGACAGCCCGAAGAGCGCGTCCGGCACGTGATGTTCGCGATCCCGCGGCGCGGGCGCGCAGACCGGCGTCAGGCCGCCTGCTCAGCCGCCGATGGCCGACATCGGCCGGTCCGGCTGGAGGAACTGCGGGTCGTCGATGCCCGCACCGGCCTTCTTCGTCCACATCGCGACCCGCCAGCGGTCGGCGATCTCCTCGTCGTCCGCGCCGCCGCGCAGCGCGGCCCGCAGGTCGGACTCCTCGCGGGCGAAGAGGCAGTTGCGGATCTGCCCGTCGGCGGTCAGCCGGGTCCGGTCGCACGCCCCGCAGAACGGGCGGGTCACCGACCCGATCACGCCCACCGTGCCCGGACCGCCGTCCACGAGCCAGCGCTCGGCCGGGTTGCTGCCCCGCGCGTCCTCCGGGTCGAGCCGGAACGCGCCACGCAGCGCGGCCAGGATCTCGCCGGCGGTGATCATCTCGGTGCGCTTCCACCCGTGCTGCGCATCCAGCGGCATCTGCTCGATGAAACGCAGCTCGTAGCCGCGTTCGAGACACCATGCGAGCAGCGCCGGGGCCTCGTCGTCGTTGACCCCGCGCATCAGCACGGTGTTGACCTTGACCGGCCCCAGGCCCGCGTCCACGGCCGCGGCGAGCCCGGCGAGCACGTCCGCGTGTCGGTCCCGGCGGGTCATCGCCTTGAACCGCACCGGGTCGAGGGTGTCCAGCGAGACGTTGACCCGGTCCAGGCCGACGTCGCGAAGTGTCCCCGCCAGCCGGGCCAGACCGATCCCGTTGGTGGTGACGGAGAGCGTGGGCCGCGGCTCCAGGGCCGCGGCGGCCCGGATGATCTCCACCAGTTCGCGGCGCAGCAGCGGCTCGCCCCCGGTGAATCGCACCTCGCGCACACCCAGCAGGGTCACCGCGATCCGGACCAGGCGGGAGATCTCCTCGCCGGTCAGCAGCTCGGGCTTGGCCAGCCAGTCCAGCCCCTCTTCCGGCATGCAGTAGGTGCACCGCAGGTTGCAGCGGTCGGTCAGGGACACCCGCAGGTCGGTCGCCACCCGGCCGAAACCGTCGACGAGTCCTCCGGTGCGGTGGTTCGTGTTCACCTTCGACCCCCTTCTCCTGGTTTCGGCACACCTTCAGCGTTCCGGCAAGTTTCCCAGGTTACGCGGGTTGCTCCGGTCGGCAGGTCCACCAGGTTACGAACGGGGCGCCCGATCGGTTGCAGTGGCGTATCCCACACAGGCATCGACAACCGTGAGTCGAATACCGGACGTGATCCACGAGAGGATCCAGGCTCACTACGAGGAGGCTTCACCGGTGAGACACGCAGCGGGCAGCGGTCCACAGCCCGACGAAGGGGGCACACCCGACGGAGCGCACTTCCTGGACACCTCGTGGCAACAGCACAGCATGGGCCCGACCGGCCCACCGGGCGCATCCGGCGCATCGGGCACACCGGGCGCTCCCGGCGCGTTCGACGTGCCGACCACGCCGGTCCCGGCCGACTGGTACCAGCGCGAGCAGCCGGCCGCCGCTCCCGCACCGACCCCGGCCGGGCCGGCGCGGCCCACCCGCGACGACGACCCGGAGCCGCCGCGGCGCAGCCGACGCGGATTGGTCGTGTGGGGTCTCGCGGGCGCCCTGGTGCTCGGCGGGGCCGGCGTCGGGGCGGTGCTGTTCCTCGGAGGTGGTGACGACAAGAAGGATCGGGCGAACTCGGTGGGCGCTTCGTTGCCCCCCGCCCAGACGGCCGTGGCGCCCACCGGCTCGGCCCCCACGACCGCCCCCACCACGCAGCCGCCGTCGTCGACCCGGCCGCCGTCGTCGTCGAGCAAGCCGCCGAGCTCGTCCGCGACCGCGAAGCCGCCGGCCAACGACGTGGACGCGCCCAAGGACCCCAAGGCGCTCAAGCCGGCCGCCTACGCCGCATGGAAGAAGATCGACGCCGCGATGGCCGCGGAGGGCATCACCCTCAACCTGAACTCCGGCAAACGCGGCTGGGCCCACCAGCAGAGGCTGCTCGACGAGAAGATCGCCGCGGTCGGCTCGCGCGAGGAGGCGCTGCGCTGGGTGCTGCCGCCGGATAAGTCGATGCACGTCCAGGGCGTCGCGGTGGACATCTACCCGGCCAACGCCCAGGCCTGGCTCCAGGCCAAGGGCAGCAAGTACGGCTGGTGCCGGATGTACGACAACGAGGAATGGCACTTCGAGTACAACGCCTCCTACACCTCCGGCTGCCCCAAACGCCTCCCCAGCGCCACGGACGGCTGACCGGGCCGTGTCCGGCGGATCCCGGTGGATCGGGTCGCGGGCGCGGTGTCGGGCGGCGCGGCCCCGCCGGGATCCGCCGGGCACGTGCGCGGGGCCATGGGAGTGACCCCGCGACACTCGGCCCCGGTCCGATCGTTGTACGCCGTGTCCGCCGACGAGTCTCGGTGGGCGCGGCGTCGGGGCGTGGGATCTCGGGGCCGTCGTAGCGGAGAGGCTCTCCCGTGCGAGGTTCGGCCCTGATCGCCCCCAGCCCCGATCCCCATCACCGCCGTCCGTTCGGCATGGTGCGGCTGCCCTATCCGGTGGCCGAGGCGGCACGGCCCGCCCCCGTCGCCCTCCCGCCCGCACGACGACCGCTCCCGGCCCGGCCGCAGCCCTGGTACCGGGCGGACTGGCGCTGAAGCGCTCCCGAGCGGCCGGTCAGGGCTTGTACGGCAGCGAGGGAACGTCGTAGCAGTTCGTGGTCATGTCCGGTACCTGGCCGACCCAGCCGCCCGGCGCGGCGTCCTGCCAGCGGGCCACGTCGAAGCAGGTGCGGGTGGGCGCGGCGACCTTGTCGACCGGTTCGGCCTTGAAGTCGACCGGGATCAGCAGTCCGTGCGCGTCGTAGCCCTCGGGGCGGTTGACGAAGCCTTCGACGCACGCCCGGGTGACGTTCGCGCCGCACGAGGCGATCGCGTCGGTGAGCCACATCGCCGAGGCCCAGCCCTCCAGTTCCCACTGGGAGAGCTTGTCCTCGCGGTCGGGGTGGTACTTCTTCATCGCGGCCCGGAACTCGGCCACCGCGGGGTGCGCGGTGTCCGTGTAGCTGCGGCTGTTGCCCGTCGCGTAGATGCTGTTGCGGCACGTCGGGGACGCCTTGAAGTCCTCGCCGACGCGCGCGTTCCAGTTCTGCACGTTGGTCACCTTCGCGGTCACCCGCAGACCGGCGCCGTCCATCGCCTTGCACAGTTCGACGTTGCCGCGGGTGTCCACCGCGTCGAAGACGATGTCGACGCCCTTGCTGCGCATGTCCACCACCGCGGCGGCGAAGTTCGGCAGTGCGAAGTCGACCTGCTTGTCGAGCACGGTGTAGCCCTCGGCACGCAGGCCGTCGGCGACGGTCTGCGCGTAGCGCGCGGAGTCGGCCTGGTTGTACGACACCACGGCGGCGGTGCGCGCGCCGAGCTTGTCCTTGAAGTAGCGGTAGACCTCGGTGCTCGCGTACAGGTCGCCGTTCCAGCCGACCCTGCCCTCGCGCGGGGCCCGCGATCCGTAGATCGAGTACAGGTGCGGGTAGGTCTCGTACGCGGTCCCGATCGGTTGACCGCCGACGTCCGGAACGCCCTTGCCGCTGACGTATCCGGCGGCGTTGTAGCTGTAGATGCTGTTGCCCGCGAAGGCGAACACCTTGTCGTCCTCGACGAGTTTGCGGGCGCAGCGCTGGTTCGCCACGCCGTATCCGGTGTCGTCGCACGCGGACACCTCGATCCTGCGTCCGTTCACCCCGCCGCGGTCGTTGAGCGCCTTGAACCAGGCCTGGGCGCCGTACATCGGCCCGGAGAAGGTCTCGTTGCCCAGGATGCCCTGCACGGTGTCGATCATCCCGACGGTGATCCGGGTGGGGGTCACGCCCACGTCGGACGCGGTGTTGGCGTTCGGCGCGGACGCGCCGGTGCCCACCGGGGCCGGCTCGCGGTCGTGGAAGTCGCGTTCGGGCAGCCGCGAGCCGCACGCGGTCAGTACGCACAGCAGCAGGGCCGCGAACAGGGCCACCGAGGCGCACGGCATGCCCCGTCGGTGGAAACGACGATGCATGCGTGCTCCTCGGTGGCCCGGGGGTGGCGAATGTCCGCCCGTTCGGGGTCTGCGGTCAGGCCTTGGGGCAACCCTCGACCACGGTGCCCGGCTTGAGCGCGGAGACCAGCGTGCAGACGGTGCTCAGGCTGACCTTCCAGGTGCCGTCCTGCTTGACGGCCTGACCGGTCTGGCCGGGCAGCGCCGGGGTGCCGGCGAGCAGGATGTCGAACGACACGGCCGCCTTCTCACCGCTGATCTTGACCGCGGTGGTCTTGGACGTGACCTGCTTGGCCAGCGGGTCGTTCGCGAGCGTCTCGACGAGCGTGCCCACCTGCGCCGAGTTCTCCAGGACCGCCTTGCGGTCGGCGAGCGGCGTGGCGTTGTCGAACAGCTTGTCCCAGTTGTCGGCGACCTTCTTCTCCTCGCCGGTCAGCGTGGTGCCGCCGGCCGGCGGAGCGCTGGATGCGCCACCGGGTGCGGCCGGCGTGCTCGCGGTGGTCGCGGGCGTCGTCGCCGCGGGGGCGACCGGCGCGGACGCCGACGGCGTCGACTTGGCCTTGTCGTCCTTCTTGTCGTCGTCGTCGCTGCACCCGGACATCACCAGCACCGCCGCCACCGGCAGGGCCAGCCATGCCCGACGCGCCCCCTTGCGACGACCGACGCCGGTGCCCGTTGTCGCCCGCTCGTTGATCATGTCCACGCTCACGTGCATTCACCACCCGTTCCGCCGGTCGCCCGGCGTCGTGTTGCTGTTGATGTAGCCAGGTAGTACCTGGGTTACCGGCAAGTCATGTTGCCACGTGCGACTCGGTATCCAATCGTGTTCCGGCCCGTATGACCAGATCCCGGCGAACTACGCTGAGGCACGGATACGCGATCGGGCGGACTCGACGGGTGGACCCTATGGCAGGTTCGACGGACTCGGCAGGTTCCACGGGAAAGGCGAACTCCCTTATCGAACGACAGCGTACGACCGACGCGGCAGCGACCATGGAGGGTTTGCGGCGGTTGTTGCGCACGCACGGCGGCTGGCTGGTCGGGCTGTGCGGCGCGCTGCTGTGCGCGCTGGGCTGGTATGGCGTGTCGGGTGAACGGTACGAGGCACGCCAGTTGCCCTATCTGGCCTCGGCGACCATTCCGGGTGCGGCCCTGATCGTCGCGGGCGCGGTGCTCGCGGTGGGCACCCGGCGCGGTGCGGCGGGCGAGTCGGGCGCGGTGGACGCGGAACTGCGGTCGATGGTGGGCCGGCTGTACGAACTGCTGGTCGAGCCGGTGCCCGCCGACTCGGCGCAGGAGCCGCCCACCGCGGCGGCGTGGGTCACGGTGCCGGGCGGCGCGCGGTACCACCGGCCCGAGTGCTCGCTGGTCCGGGGCAAGAACGGGGTGTCCGCCGTGGACGAGACGACGGCGCGGAACAAGGACCTGCGGCCGTGCCGGCTGTGCGACCCCGGGACCGGTTCGGCGCAGACCGGGTCGGGGGTCGCCGGGTCGCAGTCGGGGTCCGGCGCGGCCGACGGGTCGGCGGAGCGGCGCGATCCCGGGGACACCGGCGCGAGCGGCCCCGACGGGCCGATCGCGCCCGCGACCGGCGGCTGAGCGTCGTGCTCACTCTGGAACTGGCCCTGGCCGGACTGGGCGTGGGCGCGATCGCGGCGCTCTCGGCGGTCGGGATGATCACCTCCTACCGGGCGACCGGCGTGTTCAACCTGTCCTTCGGCGCGCTCGCGATGATCGTCGCCTACCTGGTCTGGCAACAGGTCCGGGTGTGGGGCTGGCCGCTGTGGGCGGCCGTGCTGCTCGACGTGGGCGTGGTGGCGCCGGCGCTCGGACTGGTCCTGGAGCGCTTCGTCTTTCGCGGGCTGCACCGCGAGGGGGCGGGCCCGGCCCGGATGCTGGTCGCCTCGCTGGGCGTGTTCGTACTCCTGGTCGGCGTCGCGACGCTGACCTGGGGCACCCAGGCCCGCCTGGACCCGCCGTCGATCGTGCCGACCGGGTCGGTCGCGCTGCCCGGCGACACGTCCGTGCCCACCGGCACGCTCGTCGAACTGGGCGTGGTGATCGCGGTCGCCGCGCTCGTGGCCGGCGGGACCCGGTACACCCGCTTCGGCGTGCGGCTGCGCGCGGTGGTGGACCGGCGCGCACTGGCCGAGCTGGCGGGTGTGCCGGCCGACCGGGTGGCCGCGGCGGGCTGGGCCTTCGGGTCGATGCTGGCGGGGTTGACCGGGGTGCTGCTGGCACCGCACCTACGGCTGGACCCGTACGGACTGACCCTGCTCGTGCTGGAGACGATCGGCGTCGCGGTGGTGGCCCGGTTGGCCAGTCTGCCGGTGGCGATCCTGGCGGCGCTGGCGATCGGGGTGGGGCAGAGCGAGCTGTCCCGGCTGGAACTCGACTCGTGGGGGCTGGTCCAGGCGCTCCAGGCGAACCTGTTCGTGGTGGTGATGCTGGTCGCGCTGCTGGTGCTGCCGCGGATGATCGAGGTCGGGGGCCCGGACGCCACCCGGGCGGCAACCCGGATAGGGACGGGACACGGGGAGAGTGCGCCGGCGGGCTGGTGGGTGCCGTTCGTCGCGGTCGCCGCGGCGCCGCTGGCCCTGAGCGCGGAGCACCTGCGGATCGCCCAGCAGGTGCCGGCGCTGGCGATCGTGTTCGTGTCGCTGGTGATGCTCACCGGGTACGCGGGCCAGATCTCGCTCGGCCAGGCCGGCTTCGCGGGTCTGGGCGCGCTGCTCGCCGGGCAGCTGATGGGCCGGCATGTCCCGGGCCTGGTCGCGCTGTTCCTGGCCGCGCTGCTGGTGGTGCCGGTCGGCCTGTTGACCGGGTGGCCGGCGATTCGGCGACGCGGGTTGACACTGGCGCTGACCACGTTCGCGGTGGCCGCGGTGGTCAGCCGGTTCGTCTTCGCCCAGCCGCGCTTCAGCACCGACGCGGTGCTCGATCACCCATCGCCCTTCGAGGGCGAACGTGCCTTCTACGCACTGGAGTTGGTCTGCCTGGGACTGGTCCTGCTGGTGATCCGCCGGCTGCACGTGAGCCGACTCGGCCGAATGCTGGTCGCGGTCCGCGACCACGAGCGCGGCGCGGCGGCGGCCGGTGTGGACGTCTCCTCCGCCAAGGTCTTCGTCTTCGCGGTCGGCGCCGGCGTGGCCGGCCTGGGCGGCGCGCTGCTCGGGATGGGCGGCCGGGCCTTCGACGCGGCGGCCTTCGACCCGGTCCTGGGCCTGGTCTGGTTCGCGGCGGTGGTCGTCTTCGGCGTGGACAGCGCGGCAGGCGCGGTACTGGCCGCCGGCCTGGTGGTGGCCTTGGACGCGGCCACCACGGCCGGCATGTCCACCATCGTGATCGGCGCCCTGGCCGTACTCCTGTCCCGGATGCCGGGCGGTGTCCCGGCCACGGTCCTGCGCCTGGCCGCGGGCCACCCGCCCGCGCCGACAGAGCCGATCCCGGTCCGCCTCACCCCACTCGGCCGAACCCTGCGCGCCCGGGTGCGCCCGTGAACGGGAACACGGAACCGACGCGCCCGGAGCCGGACGGCGGTGGGTCGGCGGGGGCGAACGGGGCCTCGGGGCCGGGGCGTTCGGACTCGGACGGCGGTGGATCGGCGGGGGCGAACGGGGCCGTGAACGCGGCCTCGGGAGCGACGCGGTCGGAGGCCGACGACGGTGGGTCGGCCAGGGCGAACGAGACCGTGAACGCACCCTCGGAATCGACGCGTTCGGAGCCTGACGACGACGGGCCGACGGAGGCGAACGGGCCCGCGAACGCGCCCTCGGGAGCGACACGGTCGGAGGCCGACGACGGTGGGTCGGCCAGGGCGAACGAGACCGTGAACGCACCCTCGGAATCGACGCGTTCGGAGCCTGACGACGACGGGCCGACGGAGGCGAACGGGCCCGCGAACGCGCCCTCGGGAGCGACACGGTCGGAGCCCCACGGCGGTGGGCCGACCAGGGCGAACGAGAGCGCGAACGCGCCCTCGGGAGCGACACGGTCGGAGCCCCACGGCGGTGGGCCGACCAGGGCGAACGAGACCGTGAACGCACCCTCGGAATCGACGCGTTCCGACCCCCACGACGACGGGTCGGCGGGTGGGCTGCGGGCCGAGGGCATCGTGCGGCGGTTCGGCGGGTTGCGGGCCGTGGACGGGGTGGATCTGGTCGTGCCGGCAGGCGCGGTGACGGCGGTGATCGGGCCGAACGGGGCGGGCAAGAGCACCCTGTTCGACTGCCTCGCGGGTGGTCGGGTCGATGCCGGTCGGGTGTACCTGGACGGCCGGGACGTCACCCGGCTGCCGGCGCATCGGCGCGCCCGGCTCGGGTTGGCCCGTACGTTCCAGGTGGTGTCGGTGTTCCCCAGTCTGTCGGTGGTGGACAACCTGCGGGTGGCGGCGGAGAACCGGAACGGGTCCTCGGCCGCGGCCCGACTGCTGGGCCTGCCCGACCGGGCCCGGGGGCGGACCCGAGTCGCGGTCGAGGCGGCGCTGCGCCGCCTCGCGCTGACCGAGCACGCGCGCACCCCGGCGAGCGAACTCCCG
Organism: Embleya sp. L77; assembly: GCF_055557415.1. Taxonomy (NCBI): domain Bacteria; kingdom Bacillati; phylum Actinomycetota; class Actinomycetes; order Kitasatosporales; family Streptomycetaceae; genus Embleya; species Embleya sp. L77. Next base: position 5,230,964 of record NZ_CM145709.1, on the reverse strand, counting down.
GTCGGGATACTGCGCATGGTCGAACTGGCCCGCGCGCTCGCGTCGTCCCCGTCGGTGCTGCTCCTGGACGAGCCGGCCAGTGGCTTGGACGACGCACAGACCGACCGGCTGCGGCACGAACTGCGCGCGCTGGCCGCCGACGGCCTGGCCATCCTGCTGGTCGAACACGACATGGACCTGGTCTTCGGCGTCGCCGACACCGTGCACGTGATGGCCGCGGGCCGGATCGTGGCGGCCGGCACGCCGGACGAGATCCGCGCCGACGAGCGCGCGCGGGAGGTGTACCTCTGATGCCGATCGCCCTGTCCGTAACCGGACTTCGGGTTCGCTACGGTCCGATCGAGGCGCTGCACGGCGTCGACCTGGAATTCCCGGCGGGTGCGGTGACGGCCCTGGTCGGCCGCAACGGCTCGGGCCGCAGCACGCTGCTGAACACCCTGGCCGGGCTGGTCCGTCCGAGCGCCGGCCGGGTGCTCTGGAACGGGGCGGACATCACCGGGTGGCCCGCCGACCGGCGGGCCCGCGCGGGGCTGACCCTGATCCCCGAACGCGGCGGCGTGTTCGCCGGCCTGACCGTGGCCGACAACCTGAAACTGTTCGCCGACGGCGGCGACATCGGGCCCGCGCTGACCGCGTTCCCGATCCTGGCCGACCGACTGACCCAAAAGGCCGGCACCCTCTCCGGCGGCGAACAGCAGATGCTCGCGGTCGGCCGCGCCCTGCTCACCCCCGCCAAGCTCCTCCTCCTGGACGAACTCAGCCAGGGCCTGGCCCCGCGCGTCGCCGCCCGGCTCTACGAGGTCGTCACCACCCTGGCGAACACCGACCGCACGGTGATCCTGGTCGAACAACACACCGGCGAGGCCCTGGACCGCGCCGAAGTCGTCTACGCCCTCAGCCGAGGCACCATCACCTTCCGCGGCGACCCGACCGAATACCGCAACCGCCCGAACACCTCGCACCGCACCTAACCCTCGCCCGGCCGCAGCTCATGGCACCCGTGCGCGGGACGCGGCGCGCGTACGCCGCCCGTTGCGCACCGCGTACTCGTACTCCACCATCCGGCCCGCGCCTCCTCACCAATCGGAACCCGGCGCTGCGATCGGAAAGATTCCCCGGGGCCGGCCGGGCGGAACTCCATCCGGACGCCACTGCCGGCGGATAGCGTCGGCGGTGTTCACGGCGAAGGGGGACTCGTGACCACGACGGATCGTACGGTTCCGCCCCGCGTGGCAGCGGCGGAACGGGTCGCCGCCGAGGCGGGCTTCAAGCAGAGTTGCGTCCCGGAAGTGGGCAGGCTGCTCGGCCTGGCCGCCGCCACGAAGCCGCACGGGGTCATCGCGGAGAGCGGCACCGGCTCGGGCGTGGGCACGGCCTGGCTGCACAGCGGCCTCGGCGCCGATGCCCGCCTGGTGACGGTGGAGCGTGACGAGGAACTGGCCCGTCGAGCGGCCGGTGTCTTCGCGGACGACGACCGTGTCGCCGTTCTGACCGGGGACTGGCGGCTGCTGGAGCAACACGCCCCCTTCGACGTCTTCTTCTGCGACGGTGGCGGCAAGCGTGACGACCCCGAGAGAGTCGTCGAACTGCTTGCTCCCGGTGGCCTTCTCATCCTGGACGACTTCACCCCCTCGCCCCATTGGCCACCTCGTTTCGCCGGCGAAGTGGACGAACTGCGCCTGTTCTACCTCACCCATCCAGCCCTGAACGCCACCGAAGTACTCACAACCCCGTTCGTCTCAACGGTCGTTGCGGCCCGCCGCCCCTAACCGGCAAGGCCACAGGGATCCTCGACCACGCCCCGAGAGCCGGCCTACCACCCCAACGCACACCCTCGTGATCACCACGAACGCGTCGGGCACCCCCGGAAAGCCGCCCTCCCCACAGCTCCCCGCATCGCGAGCCTTCACAAAGCACGACCCACCCGGCCGCAACTGCTCCACCCATGCGCACGAGAGGCCCACTGAACGCGCAGGTGGCGATCAGTCGTCCGCTGCGTACCAGGCGTCGGCAGCGCTGAACTCCCGCCACCCGTCCGGCTCCTGACGGTAGTAGCGAGGGGCGAATACGTGCCAGCGGCACGCTCGTCACGGTGGCTCACAGGCACAGCAACCAGCCCGCGTCCGCGCCCTTCTCGGCCATCGCGGCCCGCCGGGCCCGAGTCTCGCCGATATCAGCTCGCACGCCCGCGCTGCTCGCCCTCGACAGCCGGCCCGCCGGTGGTCGTCGACCCGACTCGAAGGCCGACGGCTCAGCGTGGCATCACCTTCCCGCGCAGCACCACCGCGCGGGGGTCGGCCAGGACGGCGACGTCCGTGCGGGGGTCGGCCGCGTAGACGACCACGTCGGCGGAGGCGCCCTCGGCGATCGCGTCGCGGCCGAGCCAGGTGCGGGCGGACCAGCACGCGGCGGAAAGCGCGTCGGTCGCGGGGATGCCGGCTGCGACCAGTTCGGCCACCTCGTCGGCGACCAGGCCGTGCGGCAGCGAGCCGCCCGCGTCGGTGCCGACGAAGATCGGGATGCCGGCGTCGTGTGCCGCCCGGACCGTGGCATAGCGGTTCGCGTGCAGCGCGCGCATGTGCGCGGCGTAGGTCGGGAACTTGCCGGCCGCGCGGTCGGCGATGCCGGGGAAGGTGGCGATGTTGACCAGTGTCGGCACGATCGCCACGCCACGCTCGGCGAACAGCGGGATCAGGTCCTCGGTCAGACCCGTGGCGTGCTCGATGCAATCGATGCCCGCCTCGACCAAATCCGGGAGCGAGTTCTCGGCGAAGCAGTGTGCGGTGACCCGGGCGCCCTCGGCGTGCGCCGCGGCGATCGCCTCCTTGAGCGCGTCCAGTGGCCACAGCGGGGACAGGTCGCCGGTGTCCCGGTCGATCCAGTCGCCGACCAGCTTGACCCAGCCGTCGCCGCGGCGAGCCTCCTGGATCACGAACGCGGTCAGGTCGCCGGGCTCGATCTCGTGCGCGTAATTGCGGATGTAGCGCTTGGGCCGGGCCAGATGGCGCCCCGCGCGGATGAGCCGAGGCAGGTCCTCCCGGCCGTCGATCCACCGCGTGTCGGCGGCCGAGCCGGCGTCCCGCAACAGCAGCGCGCCGGCGTCCCGGTCGGTCTGCGCCTGGCGTTCGGAGGTGGCAGCGTCGACGGCCCCGTGCTCGTCGATCCCCACATGGCAGTGCGCGTCGACCAGGCCGGGCAGTACCCAGCCCTCCAGCGTCGCGTCGACGGCGAGCGACGCCGGCCGATCGAAGGTGATCCGGCCGCCGACGATCCACATCTCGTCACGAACTTCGTCCGGGCCGACCAGAACGCGACCCTTAACGTGCAACACGGTCATGCCGAGACCCTACGGGCAGCCCCACGGATCGACCCACCCACCAACCGTAAACACGCATCCCACCCGACGTACGTACGAAGAACCGGCCGCGTAGCGGACGAGCAACACCGCTGCGGAGCACCGGCCCAACCCGACCGCGAAGCGGACGCGCAACCCACCGCACCAAGACCAACAACCCGACCCGGGCACCCCCACGCAAGCAGAAACACCTCCGCCGCAACAACACACCGCCACGGACTCGGCCCGCTCAAGCCAAGCAGAACCGGCCGCGTAGCGGACGAGCAACACGGATGCGGAGCACCGGCCAACCCCGACCGCGAAGCGGACGCGCAACCCACCGCACCAAGACCAACGACCCGACCCGGCACCCCCCGCGCAAGCAGAAACACCTCCGCCGCAGCAACACACCGCCACGGACTCGGCCCGCTCAAGCCAAGCAGAACCGGCCGCGTAGCGGACGAGCAACACGGATGCGGAGCACCGGACCAACCCCGACCGCGAAGCGGACGCGCAACCCACCGCACCAAGACCAACGACCCGACCCGGCCACCCCCGCGCCGCGCCGCGCCGCCCCACCCCACCCCGGCCCGCCCCACCCCACCCCGGCCCACCCCGCCCCGCCCCGAGTTCACCGCCGGCCCAGGACTCCGCGCTGCACCGCCGCAGCCACCGCTGCCGTGCGCGAGTCGACGCCGAGCTTGGCGTAGATGTGCACCAGGTGGGACTTGACGGTGGCCTGGCTCAGGAACAACGCCTTGCTGATCGCCAGGTTGGACAGCCCGTCCGCGACCAGCGCCAGCACCTCGGTCTCGCGGGTGGTCAGCGTCGGGAGCGGATCGCGCAGCCGGCTCAGCAGGCGACCGGCGATCCGCGGCGCGAGCGCCGATTCGCCGGCCGCTGCGGTACGTACCGCAGCAGCCAGTTCCTCGGGCGGGGCGTCCTTGAGCAGGTAGCCCAGCGCCCCCGACTCGACCGCCGCCAGGATGTCCGCATCGGTGTCGTACGTGGTCAGCACCAGGACGTGCGGCGCGTCCGGCAGGGCCGTGATCGCCGCCGTGGCCGCGTTCCCGTGCATCCCGCCCGGACGGAACCGCAGGTCCATCAGCACCACGTCGGGCGCCAGCGATCGGGCCAACTCGATCGCCCGCTCGGCCGTGTCCGCCTCCCCCACCACCGCGAAGTCCGGCTCCGCCGCCAACACCGCCCGCAGCCCCGCCCGCACGATCGGATGGTCGTCGGCCAGCAACAGCCGAATCACCGCGCCGACCCACCCTGCACCGGAAGCGACACCGCCCCTGACGCCGACGCCGACGCCGGCCCTGACTCCGCTCCTGCCCCCGACTCCGCCCCCACCCCCGGCACCGGCACCGCCCCCACCCCCGGCACCGGAAACGTAACCGCGATCGCCGCCCCCTGCGCCGGCCCCGACTCCACCGTCAGCACCCCGCCCAACTCCGCCGCCCGAGTCCACATCGCAGCCAGCCCGAACCCGGTACCGGCCGACCCGCCCCCACCATCCTGCCCGGCTCGCCCGACTCGCCCTGATCGCCCGACTCGCCCCACCCGCCCCACTCGCCCGGCCGGATCGAAGCCCCGCCCGTCGTCCACCACGTCCAGCGTCACCGAGGCATCCATGTGGCTCAGCGTCACCTCGGCCCGGGACGCCCCCGCATGCCGCACGGTGTTGCCCAGCGCCGATTGGGCGATCCGCAGCAGCGCCACCTCGACGGCCGTCGGCAGTCCCACCGCATCGCCCGTGCTGTGGAAACGCACGTCCAACTCCGCCTCGGCCGCGGTCCGCGCACACAACCGCTCCAGCGCCGCCGGCAGCGAGGACCCGTCCAACTCCGGCGGAGCCAGCGCCCGGACGAACCGGCGCGCCTCGGCCAGGTTGTCGGTCGCAGTGATCCGGGCGAGCCGTACGTGCCGGTCCGCGGCGAGCGGATCGGCCGGCAGCGCCCGCTCCGCCGCGCGCAGCAACAGCTGGATGCTGCTGAAGCCCTGTGCGAGCGTGTCGTGGATCTCCCGGGCCAACCGCTCACGCTCCGCAAGCACCCCGGCATGCCGCTCGGCCGCGGCCAGCGAGGCGCGCGCCGCGACCACGTCCTCCACCAGCCGGCGGCGCTCCTCGCTCTCCCGGTGCAACGCCTGGTAGCCCAGTACGGTCGCCATCGCCACCGCCGCGCCCAGCCCCGGACCGAGCACCATGCCCACCGCCAACCCGCCGCGATGCACCGCGTAGCCCACGATCGCGAGCACCGTCAGCCCGGCCACCGCCGGCACCGCGAGCCGCACCGGCAGCAGGTGCGGGACCAGGAAGAACAGCGGGAACGCGAACCAGATCCCCTCCGCCGTCAGCGCATAGAAGCCGCCCCAGGCCAGCGTCAGGCACCCCAGCCAGACCATCGAGGCGCGCCGCGAAGGCCCCACCGACGGCAGCAGGTTGCCGGCCGCGTACACCCCCGCCGTGGCCACCGCGCCGAGCACGATCAGCGCGGTCCGGCCGCCGGACGCGTCCGCGCCGGATGCCTCCGTGCCGATCAGTGCGCGCAGTGCCGCGACGACGAGGAGCAGCAGCACGAGCCCATGCATACAGGCGCGGAGCGCGCGGGGGACCGGGGTCGGCGTGATGGTGGGGTACATATCGGGTCAAGGGTAAGCGGGGCGGGTGTAGCCGGCATCGATCGAAAGGTTGATCCGGGGGCGGACAGCTCGATCGATGACGCTGCGGTTGTCGAGGACGAGAGTTTGGTTGTCCCCAACCGCCGGACGGGCTGGAAGCTCCGTTCCCGGACCTTCCGTACGCAGATCTTCCGTCGAGGAGGCCCCGACCCACCGTGTTCGTCGCGCTGCGAGACCTCATGTTCGCCCGAGGGCGGTTCGCCCTGATGATCGTCACCGTGGTGTTGATCACCGCCCTCGTCGGCCTGGTGTCCGGACTGACCGTCGGGCTCGGGCGGGCCAATACAGCGGCCGTCGACGCGCTGCCCGCCGATCGGCTCGCGTTCGCCGCGCCCGCGTCCGGGCAGGGCGTCTCGTTCGCGGACTCGGCCGTGGACGAGAGCCAGTGGCGGCGCTGGGCCAAGCAGCCGGGAGTGCGCTCGGCGGCGCCGCTGGGCATCGCGATGACCCGGCTCGGCGTCGGCGAGCGGACCACTGCCGCCGCCGCGTTCGGCGTCGAGCCCGCCGGGCCGCTCGCGCCGCGGGCACTGGCACCGGGCACCGTCGTACTGTCCCGACCGCTGGCCGAGGATCTGCATGTCGGGGTCGGCGCCCGGCTGAGCGTCGGCGCCGACACGTCTTTGACCGTGGCGGCCGTGGTGTCCGGGTCCTCGTACAGCCACGCGCCGGTCGCCTGGACCACCCTGGCCGACTGGCAGCCACTGCGCCCGGGACCGCAGCGCGGTGGGCCGCACGCGACGGTGATCGCGCTCGACCTGGCCGACGCGCACACCGCGGCGGCCGACCGCGCGATCGGCACCCGCACCACCTCGATCGGCGACGCCCGGCGCGCGATCGGGTCGTTCACCGCCGAGAACGGGTCGCTGCAACTGATGCGCGGTTTTCTGTTCGCGATCTCGGCGCTCGTGGTCGGCGCGTTCTTCACGGTGTGGACCATCCAACGGGCCGGCGACGTCGCGGTACTCAAGGCGCTCGGCGCGCCCACCGGCTATCTGCTCCGGGACGCACTCGGCCAGGCGTTCGTGGTGCTGCTGGTGGGAACCGCCCTGGGCACCGGGGCGGCCGCGCTGTTCGGCGCCGTCGCGCCGGCGGGCGTGCCGTTCGTGGTGGACACGTCGACCACGCTGCTCCCGGCGGCCGTACTGATCGTGCTCGGCATGGTCGGTGCCGCGCTCGCCATCCGTCGGGTGACCGCCGTCGATCCGCACACCGCGCTGAGCGGCACCCGATGAGCCGTACGACCCGGTCCGGAGCCGGGCGGCCAACCACGCGCCACAGCGCCGCGTACTGCGGCCCGCGCCGCGCCACACCGCCGAGCCGGAGCCGCCGGCTCAGCCGCCCGCCGCACGGCACCCCATCCGTCTCCATAACCGTGTCCACGGCCGTCTCCAAAACCGTGTCCACAGCCGTATCCCCAACCGGCACCGGCGAACCCGAGAGGCACCCGATGCGCCCGTCCCCCGGTCTGGAACTCGCCGACGTCACCCTCACCCATCCCGACGGCGACTCCCGGGTGACCGCCCTGGATCGGGTCTCGCTGTTCGTGCCGCCCGGCACGCTGACCGCCGTGGTCGGGCCGTCCGGGTCCGGCAAGTCCAGTCTGCTGGCCGTCGCCGCGACGCTGACCCGGCCGGACTGCGGCAGGGTGGCGATCGCCGGTCGGGACATCGCGGCGCTGTCCGCCGCCGAGCGCGCCCGGTTGCGCCGGACCACGATCGGGATCGTGTTCCAACAGCCGAAGCTGCTCGCGTCGTTGACCTGCGTCGAGCAGCTCCAGGTGATGGCGCACCTGGCCGGACGCAGCCCCCGCCGAGCCCGCGGCCGGGCGCTGGACCTGCTCGACCGGGTCGGCCTCGCGGCGCACGCCGAGCACCGCCCACAGCGGCTCTCCGGCGGCCAGCGGCAACGCGTGAACATCGCCCGGGCCCTGATGAACGAGCCGAGCGTGCTCCTGGTCGACGAGCCCACCAGCGCCCTCGACCACGAACGCGGCGCCGCGATCGTGGCGTTGCTCGCCGAGCTGACCCGGGCCGACGGCACGGCCACCGTCCTGGTCACCCACGATCACAGCCATCTCCCGCACGCGGACCGGACGTTGGAGCTGATCGACGGTCGCCTGGGCACACTCGCCGCGAACCGCTGAGGCCGAGAGCGGCTGAGGCCGCGTACCGCCGAAGTCGCGCGCTACTGAGGCCGAGAGCTACTGGGGCCGCGTACCGCCAAGGCTGCGCGCCACCAAGACCGCGCGCCACTGAGGCGGCGAACCACTGAGCCCGCGAGCCACTCAGGCCGCACCCGAAGACGACCGCCGCACCGCCCTCGCCACGACCCCACCGACGCCGTGACCGAAACCGTCTACGCCCCGTGGCCCACGCCCACGCCTACGCCCCCGCCTCCGGCCGCCACGCGCTCGACCCCGACCGCCCCCGCTCGTCCTGCGGCTGCCACGCACTCGACCCGGATCGCTCCCGCGCCCCGCCCTGCTCCGCGTCCGGTCGCCACGCGCTCGACCCGGTCGAGGTGCCGGGCAGGCTCGGCGAGCCCGGACCGTCCGGACCGCCGGGAATCACCGGCCAGTTCGGGTCGACCAGTGCGCCGCCGTCCGGGTTCCGGCGGTCGAAGTACTGCTGGAGCGAAGCCGCCTGCTCCGCGTACCAGCGGGCCTGCTTCTCGTGCAGCACATCCAGCGAGTCGGCGGCCAACTCCGGGAATCGCGCGCCCAGATCCTGGGCGAGCAGCAGACACGCGAGCGCATCGCCGTCGGCGGTGTGCGCATCGGTCAGCACCACCTCGTAGAACGCACTGGTGGCGGCCAGCGTGCGCTTGCCCCGGCGGTAGCGGTCCAGTTGCTTGTCAATCACCAGCGGGTCGATGATCGGTGCGGTGTACGGGAGTTGCGGCAGATTGTGCCGATGCAGCTCGGTTTGCAGCATGGTCAGGTCGAACGGCGCGTTGTAGATCGCGATCGGCGTGCCCGCCGCGAGGTATTCGGCCATCGCTGTGCCGATCTCGGCCAGGCAAAGGGCGGGTTGGCGTCCTTCGGCCCGGGCCCGCTCGGTGCCGATCCCGTGGATCGCGGTCGCCTCGGCCGGGATCTCCCGCTCGCCCGGGTCCAGCAGCCAGGACCGCCGGGTGCCTGCCGAGTCGACGAGGGCGGCGGTGACGATGAAGTCCGTGCGCGGGTCCACGCCGGACGTCTCCACGTCGAAGGCGGCCATCGGCCCGCGATGCCAGCCGTCGTGATTGCCGCGTGGCGGCGCGGCGGGCTTGGGCTCGCCGCACGTCGCGCAATAGGTCACCCACTTGCCGTCGTTGCGCACCAACAGGCCGTCGCCGGCCTTGACGTAGGTCGTGCACGTGGCACAGGTCGCGCCGAACTTGTTCGTAGCCATGGGGTGCTCTTTTCCGATCTCGGATCAGATTCACGTCTTCACTGCGCGAAACGACTGCGCGAAACGCTAGTGCCCGGGTACGACGCGATCCGCTCGCCAAGTGGCCAACTCGCGCGGCAACGGGCGTTCGACGGTGGTCCACGCGGTGCTCGTGAGCAGGTACAGGCCGGCCGCGAGCGGCACGAAGGCCGCGGTGAGCACCGTGCCGAACGGCATCCACCGCACCAGTGCGGGGGCGTCCGGGACGGCCGCGGCGGCGCGGTGCCGCGCATACGCCACACCCGCGAGCAATGCCAACAGGCCGACGAGCACGAGCGTGTGCGGTCCACCGAGCCCGGCCACCGAGCCGGCCACCGGGAGCAGGTCCAGCGGCGCGCCGGCCGGCGTGTGTTCCAACAGGGCCCGGTCGCCGCTGAACAGACGGTACGTCAGGAACAGGAACGGCAGACCGGCCCCGGATGCCGACGGGATGCCGGCGAACATCGAGGTGCCGGACTGCCGGTGCAGCGCGGCCAGTTCCCGGGCGAGCCGCTGCGGATCCTCGGCGTGCCTGTCGCGCAGCCGGCGGGCCTGCATATCCGTGTTGCTCGTCCGCTACGCGGCCGGTGCTGCTTGGGTTGGCCGCGACGCGTCGGTGGCGGAGGGGTGTTGGTGTGACCGAGGTGAAGCCGCCGGGGGTGAACCCGCCTGGGATGCCGGCGGTGGGCAGGAACGCCGCAGCGATTCCGGTGCCCTTCCGCCGGTGGGACCGCCCGAGCCGAGTCGAGTTGTACGTGGTGGTGTGGTGGGGTGCACGTCCGCTTCGCGGCCGGGGTTGGTTCGGTGCTCCGCATCCGGTTTGCGCGTCCGCTACGCGGCCGGTGCTGCCTGGGTCGGCCGCGACGCGTCGGTGGCGGAGAGGCGTTGGTGCGACCGAGGTGAACCCGCCCGGGATGCCGGGCGCGGGCAGGAACGCCGCGCCCGGCTCGCCCCGCGGCCGCGTAGCGGACGTGCAACACGGATGCGGAGCACCGAACCCAACCCCGGCCGCGTAGCGGACGAGCAACACGGATGCGGAGCACCGAACCCAACCCCGGCCGCGTAGCGGACGTGCACCTCGGCCCGGGCCTGGGCGTAACCGAGCAGGACGATGGCCGGTCGCACGCACGCGGTGAGCACGACCACGCGCCGGCCATCGAACCGGTGCGAGCAGCGGCGCGAGCGCGTCCGCGAGGGTGAGCAGGGCGTCGTGCGCGACACCGAGAACGGGGATGGATGCCGGCATGGGAAGGGCCGTCCGTGACGCGGGAATCAGGGCTGCGTCAGGCGGCGTGCCGAACCTTCGGAACACGAGTCGCATCGCACCATGGGCACAACGCCGCGCATCGCACCGTCGGCACAACGTCGCATCGACCCGTCGGCACAACGCCGCATCGCACCATCGGCACAACGCCGCATCGACCCGTCGGCGCAACAGCGAAGTCAGCAGGCCGCCCGGGCCCGTTCCCGCTGCTCTCGGCCCCGATCGCCCCGTCCCGTCGGGATCACGGGAGGGCAGGAAGGCCGGCCGATCGGCCTGATCGCGCCACGCCGCACCACGCGCCCGCGCCCGCTCGCCGGACGGCGCCCATGGAAGGGCGCTGTGGGCCGGCGCGAGCACCACGGTCACCGCGACGGCGACCAGTTCGGGCAGTGACCCGTCCACGAACAGCCCGAGGCCGATCAGCGCGAGCAACGTCGCGGACAGCGACGGCGATGCGGTGGCGGGGTCCGGGCGGTGCATGGGCGCGGTTCCCATCGAAGCGGCATCGGGTGCGGGGTGAGCACGGACACACGTTCGTGCCAGGATGACCCCCGTGCGCGTGCTGCTAGGGGACGGCTTCGGGGTGACGTCACGTCAGATCGCGATGGCGATCGGGCGATCAGGGCAGGACGTGGCGGTGCTCGCGCCGCCCGGTCGGCCGGCTTTCGGCCGCCCGCGGTCGGTGGTGGCGGTGCACGAGGTGCCGGCCTTCGGCGCGGATCCGTGGGCGTGGCTGGCTCGGACCGAGGCGGTGCTGCGCGCCGAGCCGCACGAGGTGCTGCTGGCCACCAACGCGCACGTCGCGGTGCTCGCCCGCGAACCGGATCGCATCACCGCGCACGGTGTGGCCCTGGCCGTACCGCCGTTCGCGGCGCTGCGCCGGGTCGCGGATCGGGCCTCGGCGGCGAGCACGCTGACCGAGATCGGGATGCCGCAGCCGGCCGGGACGGTGGTGGTGCACACCGCCGAGGAGTTGCGTCAGGTCGCCGATCCGCCGCTGTACGTGAAGACGCTGCCGGCGGTGTACCGGGTCGAGCGACGCGAGCAACTGCTGCGGCTGGCCGACACGTTGGAGCGGGACGGGGCGTTCCTGGACGGGGCGGGCGTGCTGGTCCAGGAGCCCGCCGAGGGCCCGGTCCTGTCCGCCCAGGCGGTCTTCGAGCACGGTCGACTGGTCGTGCTGCACGCGTACGAACATCTGCACGGGACCGCGGTCAAGCGCAGTCTGGTGCTTCCCGAGGTGCGCGAGCAGGTCGCGATGCTCGGCGGCCATCTCGGCTGGCACGGCGCCCTGTCGGTGGACGCGGTGCGGACCGCGCACGGACCGGCCTGGCTCGACGTACGCCCCCATCTGACCGAGCCGGGCAATGCCGCGGCCAGCGGCACCGACCTGGTCGCGGCGCTGATCGCGGTCTCCCGAGGCGAGGCGCCGGCCTCGATGCCGTGGGGCCGCCCGGACGTGCGCACCCGGCAGGCTCCCGGCGCGCTGGCGAGCGCCGCGCGGGCGGGCCGGCGCCGGGCCGGGCGCGAACTGCTCCGGATCGTGCTGCGCCGGAGTCCGTACCGGGACGCGGTCGAGGAGACCCTGAGCCTGCGCCGCGAACCGCGCCGGATCGGCGGCTCGCTCCTGCGGACCACCGCGCTGCTGGCCGCTCCCGCCCGCGTCCTGGCCCGGATCGACGCGCGACAGGCCCAGGACGCCCTGTCCCCCGCCGGCTGGCGCCGCATCCTCGCCGGCGCACCACCACGCGTGCCCTGATCGGGCGCCGGGACGTCAGCCCAGCAGGGATTCCACCAACGCCCGCACCGACAGCACGAACAGCCGATCACCGTCGGTGACGTTGCTCAGGCTCGCCGCCAGTTCCGGATCCTCCAGCGCCAATTCGCCGCGCCAGTGATCCACGGCCGGCGGTTCGGCCGCGCTGTTCTCCAGGGCGCGTTCCAGCATCACGAAGCCGGCGATCTGGTACTGCACCGCCTGGACCGCCTCGCCCGCCCGGGCGCCGCGCAGCCCGGCCGCCGTCATCTCGTGCACCAGTGCCTTGCGGGCGGGCAACATCATCAACGATTCCAGACCGCGTTCGCGGACCAGGCCGACCAGGTGCGGACGGTCCAGGATCATCCGCCGACACGATCGAGCGATCGACACCACCCGCTCGACCGGCGTGCTCCCGTCCACCGAGATCGCGCCCATGTCCGCGATCACCCGGTCCACCAGCTGGTCCACCAGCACGTCGCGGTTGCCCACGTGCCAGTAGATCGAGGTGACGGCGACGCCCAACTCGGCGGCCAGTTTGCGCATGCTGAGGTTCTCGATACCGGATTCCATGACGAGACGCATGGCGGTGTCGAGCACGGTGTCTCGCGTGATCCTGTCCATCACGTCCCATTCTCGCGTCCGAACGGGTCCGCCCGATACACGGGCAACCGCGCCGCAGGTCTTTACCTCGCCGACCCACCGGTGTAACAGTGTTACAGAGCAACCGGCACCACCGCGCACGGAACCGGGGAATCGGTCCGCGCGCAGCCCTCGCACGAGCGGAAGAGGTGAGGTACGTGGCACGCATTCGGTACGGAGCCCGGCCGGCGGAGACGCTGAAGAAGTCCTCCCGGGAACGGTCCAGCCTCCCGGAGATCTGGTCCACCGGCGTGATGGCGATCTGGGAGACCGACCCCGAGGTGATCGCGGCGATCCTGCCGCCGCCGCTGGTCCCCGCGGACCGGCCGCTGGTCCGGGTGAACATCTCCGCCTGCGACATCAACGGCCACCCGCTCGGCGCGGGCGCGGTCGCGGTCCGCTGCAAGCACGGCGACATCGAGGGCGACTACACGCTCACCATGCCGATGACCACCGAGCGCGCGGTGATCGGCGGTCGCGAGGTATTCGGCGAGCCGAAGAAGCTGGCCGACGTCAAGGTCGAGCGGGACGGCGACCGGATCGTGGCCACCGTGAACCGGATGGGTGTCACCTACGTCGAGGTGCGCGGCACGGTGGTCGAGGAACTGGCCACGCCGGAGCCGCGACAGACGCTGAGCTTCTACTACAAGTTCCTGCCCGCCGTGGACGGCGACGGCTTCGACGCCGACCCGATGCTGGTGCACGTCACCCGCAACGAGCGCACCCGCAGCGCACACCGCCTGGACGGCGAGGTGATCCTGCGCGACTCGGACTTCGACCCGGTCGCCGACCTGCCGGTGCGCAAGCTGATCTCGATCACGCTCAGCGAGCGCACCTCGGACCAGCAGGGCTTCGTCGCCGAGCACGTCAAGGCCGATCTGGTGTTGCCCTACATCCACCAGCGCTACGACGACGTGCAGCAGATCACCGACGACCCGCCGCCCGCGAAGTAGCTCCCCGGCAGGCAGGGCAAGGACGCCACGCACGCCAGGCACACCAGGCGGGACAGGCACGGCAGCGACGACAGCAAGGGATCGGGACACATGCTCCAGGAATTCGACGGCAGAGTCGCCGTCGTCACCGGTGCCGCGAGCGGTATCGGGCTCGCGATGGCCGAGCGGTTCAGCGCCGAGGGCATGAAGGTCGTGCTCGGCGACATCGAGCAGGGCGCGCTGGACAAGGCCGTCGCGCGGATCACCGACGCGGGCGGCGACGCGATCGGGCACGTCGTGGACGTGTCGGTGCGCGAATCGGTGTTCGCGCTGGCCGACGCCGCGTTCGAGCACTTCGGCGCGGTGGACGTGCTGTGCAACAACGCCGGGATCGGCTCGGGCTCCGAGGGCAAGATGTGGGAGCACGATCCCAAGGACTGGGACTGGTGCTTCGCCGTCAACGTGTTCGGCGTCTTCAACGGCATCCAGGCGTTCGTACCGCGGATGCTCGCGCAGAACACGCCCGGGCACATCGTGAACACCTCCTCCGGCGACGGCGGCATCGCGCCGCTGCCGAACGCGTCGGTGTACGCCACCACCAAGGCCGCGGTGGTGACGATGACCGAGGCGCTGTACGCACAACTCGGCCAGGTGCACGCGCAGTTGGGGGCGTCCGTGCTCTTCCCCGGCCCCAAGATGTTGCGCACCGGCCTGTGGGAGTCCTACCGCAACCGGCCCGAGCGGTTCGCCAAGTCGGTGCCGCGCAAGACGCCGTACAACACGCTCGACGCGTGGGAGAAGGCGATGCGCGACGCGGGGCAGGAGATCGAGTTCACCCCGGTCGAGTCGGTCGCGGCCGACGTGCTCGACGGCATCCGGGAGAACCGGTTCTGGATCCTGCCCGCCAGCGAGCACAGCGACGGACAGATCACCGCGCGGTCGCAGAGCATGCTCGCCCGCAGCAACCCCTCGTACCTCGAAACCTTCGTGCTGGACAAGTGAGTGACGATGACTGAGCACACCGAGCGGAACAGGCCCACCGGGCCCGACGAACTCACCACCCCCTACACGATCATCTCCTCGGACACCCACGCCGGGCTGCCGACCGAGTTGTACCGCGACTACCTCGCCACCAAGCACCACGCGGCGTTCGACCAATTCATGTCCGAGCGCGAGGCACAGCTCAAGGCGATCACCGACCTGGGCGTGCGCAACGAGGACTTCGCGGCGAACTGGTTCGAGACCAACGAGGAGGTGCTGCGCAGCGGTTGGGAAGTGGACCGGCGCGACCTGGAGTTGGACAAGGACGGTGTGGTCGGCGAGGTGATCTTCCCGGACGCCGACGCGGTCGAGTCGCGAACGTGCGTGCCGTTCGGCGCGGGCCTGGGCCTGTCCGGCGACATGGATCCCGAACTGGGCCTGGCCGGCGCGCAGGCGCACAACCGCTGGCTGGCCGAGCTGTGCAAGACCAGCCCGGAGCGGCGGCGCGGGGTCGCGCTGATCCCGATCACCGCGGCGATCGAGGACGTGCTCGCGGAGATCCGCCGGATCAAGGCGGACGGCCTGGGCGCGGTGATGATCCCGGCGATGTGGATGAATCAGACGCCCTACCACGACCGCAAGTACGACCCGGTGTGGGCGCTGTGCGAGGACCTGGAGCTCCCGGTGGTCACCCACTCGGGGCCGGCCGACCGCGAGGCGTACGGGAACCACCTGGGCATCTACGTCACCGAGGTCACCTGGTGGCCCTCCCGGCCGCTGTGGTTCCTGCTGTGGTCCGGCGTGTTCGAGCGTTTCCCGCGGCTGCGGTTCGGGGTGACCGAGGCGGGTTGCTGGTGGGTGGGCAACCTGCTGTGGTTCACCGACCGGCTGCTGCTGGGCTCGCGCGGCGCGGCCAAGTTGGCCGGGTTCGAGGAGATCAAGCTGCTTCCGAGCGAGTACTTCGACCGCAACTGCTTCATCGGCGCGTCCAACACCAAGCGGCGCGAGATCGGAATGCGCTACGAGATCGGTGTCGGCAACATCTGCTGGGGTAACGATTTCCCGCACCCCGAGGGCACCTGGCCCGAGACGCTCAACATCCTGCGCAAGACGTTCTCCGACGTGCCCATCGCCGAGACGCGCGTGATGCTCGGCGAGGCGGTCGCGGACGTGTACGGCTTCGACCTGGCCGCCCTCAAGCCGCACGCCGAGCGGGTCGGGGTCACCCCCGCGACACTCGGTCAGGTGAACGAGGACGGGTCGGCGAAGGACCTGACGACCAAGTGGGCAGCCGCCGCCGAGATCGGCCGGCACTGGCTCACCGGACACGACACGGGCGCCGCGATCAACCCCAACGCGGAAGCCCTGGAGGTCTGATCCCCCATGACTGACAGCACCACCCCGCTCTCCGTCCCGAGCGGCCCCCCGACGGGCGATCACCCCGAGCGGTACACGGTGATCTCGGCCGACTGCCACGGCGGCGGCGAGATCCACGGCTATCGCGACTACCTGCCCGCGCGCCTGCACGCCGAGTTCGACGCGTGGGTGAGCGGCTACGAGATTCCCTACGAGGACCTCAAGGGCGATCTGGGTCCGCGCAACTGGGACTCCGACCGACGCATGCGCGACCTCGAAGCGGACGGGGTGGTGGCCGAGGTGATCTTTCCCAACACCGTGCCGCCGTTCTTTCCCAAGCCCTCGCTCACCGATCAGCCGCCGGCCGCGAACGCGGGCGACCTGGCGCTGCGTTGGGAGGGGCTGAAGGCACACAACCGCTGGATGGTCGACTTCTGCGCGGCGACGCCCGGACGCCGGGCAGGCATCGTGCAGATCATGCTGCACGACATCCCGGCGGCGGTGGAGGAGATCCGCTGGGCCAAGGAGGCCGGTCTCACCGGCGGCGTGCTGCTGCCCGGCACCCCGCCCGGCTCGGGCCTGGTGCCGATGTTCGACTACGCGCACTACGAGCCGCTGTGGCGGGTGTGCGAGGAGTTGGGCATGCCGGTGAACCACCACACCGGCTCGGCCGCGCCGCCGGCCGGGGACACCGACGTGGACAAGGTGGTGTTCCTGACCGAGGTGTCCTGGTGGGCACACCGCGCGTTCACCCACCTGGTGGTCTCCGGTGCGATGGATCGCCACCCGAGCCTCCAGTTCGTCTTCACCGAGCAGGGCACCGCCTGGATCCCGGAGGAGACCCGCCGGCTGGACTACTACTGGCACCGGATGAGCACCGCGGTCGGCTCCCAGGAGTACGAGTGGGGCAGTGCGCTGGTGGGCCGGATGGAGCTCAAGCCCAGCGAGTACTGGGCCCGGCAGTGCCACGTCGGGGCCAGCTTCCAGCGCCCGGCCGAGGCCAAGCTGCGCTACCAGGTGGGCGTGGACCGGATCATGTGGGGCAGCGACTACCCGCACAAGGAGGCCAGCCATCCGTTCAGCCGCGAGGCGCTCCAGCTGACCTACAACGGCATCGACCCGGTCGAGGTCGCGGCCATGGTCGGCGGCAACGCGGCGAAGCTGTACGGCTTCGACCTCGCGGCGCTGGCCCCGATCGCGGCGAAGGTGGGCCCCCGGGTCGACCAGGTGTGGGCACCGCTGGCGCCCGAGGACATCCCGGTCGGCGCGGACAAGTGTCCGGCGTTCGTGGGCGCCGCGGGCATCAAGCCGTAACCGCGCCCGCCACGCGGCGCTCCCGGCGTCCGGGGACCGGAACGTTTCGTTCCGATCCCGTCGACGCCGGGAGCGCCGCGGCATCCGTGCAGGTGTGACGCCTTGCACAGGGCCACCAACCGTCGGGCCGGCGATTTTTCCGGTGAATTCGGTCGACACGCTTTAGAGTCCGAGCCATGACTCGACCGGACTGGGCTCCAGAGCACATCGACATCACGCGCGCCAGCGTGGCCCGCGTCTACGACTACGCGCTCGGCGGCGCGCACAACTTCGCGGTCGACCGCGAGGCCGCCGAACTGGTCACCCAGGCGATGCCCGAGCTGCGCGACGTGCTGCGCGGGAACCGGGTGTTCCTCACTCGGGCAGTACACCACCTGCTGGACCTGGGCATCCGGCAGTTCCTGGACCTGGGCTCGGGCATCCCAACGGTGGGCAACGTGCACGAGATCGCGCACAAGGCCGATCCGGACGCGCGGGTGGTCTACGTGGACAACGATCCGGTCGCGGTCGCGCACAGCCAGGCCCTGCTCGCGAACAACCCGAACGCGACGGTGGTCGGCGCCGACCTGACCGATCCGGCCAAGGTGATCGACTCGCCCGAGGTGCGCAAGCTGATCGACTTCTCCCAGCCGGTCGGCGTGCTGATCGTGTCGGTTCTGCACTTCCTGCCGGACGAGGCGGACCCGCCGGGTGTGGTGCGCCAGTACATGGACGCGACCGTGCCCGGCAGCCACCTCGCCCTCTCGCACGCGCACCGCAGCGAGGAGCGCCCGGCCGGGATGGACCGCGCGCTCAGCGAGTACTCGTCCAACGTGCAGCAGATGCACGCCCGTTCGCACGACGGGATCCTGGCCATCTTCGGCGGCCTGGAACTGCTGCCCGCCCGCCTGGTCCCGGTGGACGTGTGGGGCCCCGAGGGCCGGCTGGGCGACCCCGCGGTGAAGCTGCCTCAGCTGGCGGGCGTCGCGGTCAAGGCCTGAGCGGCCGGCACCGGGTTGTAGAACTCGCGCTGGCCGACCACCAGGCCGTCCCGGAAGGCCAGCACGGCGATGTAGGTGTTCGCGTAGGCGCGGTCGGTGGGCCTGGCCCGGCCCTGGCCGGTGAACTCCACGATCACGGTGTCCGGGTCCACGCAGTCGTGGACCCGGGTCACCGTCAGGCGCAGCTCGAAGATGCCGAGCGCGACCTCCAGGTACGCGTCCACCGCCGTCTTGCCCTCGATCCGCACCGGCGGGTCGGCGTAGGGGAATTCGAGCACGACGTCCGGGTGGTAGCAGGCCACCTGGGCGCTTCGGTCGCCCGCGCTCACCGCCGCGAGCAGCCGCTCGGCGATCCGGACGTGGTGCGCGCGTCGCGTCCGGGCCTGTTCGGGGTCATTCGCATCCATGGCCGCAGCCTGACCCACAACGGTTGCCGAGGGAAGATCACGCGGTGGCGGGTCGTCCCTCCCAGGCCGGCACCGCACGGGTCTCCGGCAGCGCGGTGAAGCACGCCACGCTGAGCACCGCGGCCGCCGCGAGATAGGCCGCGACGCTCCACGGGGTGCCGTCGCCCCGGGCCAGTTCGGTGGCCACGATCGGGGTCAGCGCACCGCCGAACACACCGCCCAGGTTGTACGCGGTGGACGCGCCGGTGCACCGCACGCGCGGCTCGAACAGTTCGGACAGGTAGGTGCCGACCACCGAGAACATGGTGATGAAGGCGATCAGCGTGCCCAGGCAGGCCAGCGTCATGCACACCGGCTCACCGGTGGCCAGCAGCCCCAGCATCGGGAACGCCCACAACCCCATCGCCGCACAACCCGCCACGCACAGCGGCTTGCGCCCGTACCGGTCGCCCAGCAGCGCGAACAGCGGCGTGGCCACGGCCTTGCCGACCACGGCGACCATGATGCACGCGAGCATCGTGGTGCGCCCGACCGCCAGCTTGTCGGTGGCGTAGTGCAGCGACCAGGTCGTGGTCAGATAGAACCCCACGTAGCCGCAGGTCAGTGCCCCGGCGACGAGCAGGATCAGCCGCCAGTGCCCGCGCACCACCTCGGTGAACGGGCTCGCCGAAAGCCCGTTCGCGGCGGCCAGTTCGACGAACGCCGGGGTCTCCTCGATCGAGGCGCGCAGCAGCAGTCCGCCGGCCGCGAGCACGCCGGCGAACAGGAACGGCACCCGCCAGCCCCAGGACTGGAACTGTGCGTCGCTCAGCGCCCCGGACAGGGTCAGCATGAGGCCGTTGGCGAGCAGGAACCCGATCGCGGGGCCCGCCTGCGGGAAGCTGCCCCACAGCGCACGGCGTCCCGGGGGCGCGTGCTCGGCCGCCAGCAGCACCGCGCCGCCCCATTCACCGCCGACCCCCAGCCCCTGGCAGAAGCGCAGCAGCACGAGCAGGATCGGCGCGGCCAGACCGATCCGGTCGTAGGTGGGCAACACCCCGACCAGCACGGTCGCGATGCCGGTCAGCAGTAGTGAGCCGACCAGAACCGGACGCCGCCCGCGCCGGTCGCCCAGCCGGCCGAACAACACCGAGCCCAGCGGTCGCGAGACGAACCCGACCGCGTACGTGGCGAATGCCGCGAGGGTGCCCGCGATCGGCGAGAAGCCGGGAAAGAACAGCGGCCCGAGCACCAGAGCCGCGGCCGTGCCGTAGACGAAGAAATCGTAGAACTCGATCGACGTGCCGGCGAAGGACGCCGCCGCGATCCGGACCATGGAGACATTTCGCGTCACACCCGGCCCAACGATCGGGTGGGAGTGTAGTCACCCGTGCGGGCGTCACCCGTCCGGGGCGGTCTGCCGTGCCTGTCCGTGCGTGTCGCGGCGGCCCGGCGTTCGGGCGTCGCCCAGGTCCGCCAGCCACGGCGCGCCCGCGTCGTCGCCCACGTGTCCCAGCGCCCAGGCCGGGTTCTGGCACATCGCGGTCTGCACGATCTGGGTGCCCGGCAACGTCACCGGCCAGCACAGCAGATGCCCGGCCAACCACCAGAACTTGCCGAGCACGGCCACCGAGAGGTCGTCCTCGCCCGGCGGCCGGTCCCGGTACTCGTGCCGGTACCAGGTGCGCACCACCTGCGGCCAGGTCTGCTCGGCGATCACCGTGCCGTCCCGATCGCGCAGCGGCCCGTTGCGAAACGACACGTCCCGGGCGATCCGGTGGGTCACCCGCAGGCCCAGCGCACGCCGCACGGGAGTGAGCAGGATGGTCACCCCGCCGCACACCGACCAGGTCAGCATCGACGGCCACAGGCCGAACACCAGGAACAACACCGCACCGGCCGCGCCGAGCGGCAGGCCGACCGCGCGGGCCGCGACCGGCTCCGCGTACACCTTCAGCGGTGTGACCGGGACCCGGAAGACGGTGCCGGGCGTGGTGGCATAGCGCGACTCGTCGAAGTCGAGTGCGCGCGCCCGGCGATACGTCCGGGTCTGGAACCACGGCAGGGCCAGGGACAGCACCGCGCCGGCAACACCGAGTACAAACCAGGGCAGGGACACCTCGGGCAGTTCCATCGCCACGTCACCCCTTCGCGCGCGTCGATGTCTCCACGGTCGCCCATGGCGGCCCCCGGCGGAAGACCACGGCTTCGACAAGTGGCAGAAAATGCGCGGCTCCGCCCGGCTCGACCCACGGCCCGGCCCTTCGCCCGATTCACCCCACCCGCGCCGTCACCGGCGGCGGTAGCCGGTCACACCGTGGATGCGGGCCAGGTGTTGGCGCAGCGTGGCCACCCGGGGGTGTTGCGGGCCCAGGCGGTGCTCCTGTTCGGCGAGCAGCGGCACCAGCACCCGCTCGGACTGGTACGGGTCGCCCAGCGCGGCGAGCAACAACCCGATCCGCTCGCGCAGGTCGTACCCCTGGTACACGTCGGCATCGGGCACCCGCCGATGCAGGTCCAGCAGCCGTCGGTACTCGCCGAGCGCGGCGGGCAGTTCGCCCAATTCCTCCAGACACGCCGCGACCTGTCGGCCGTACTCCATCGCCTCCGCGTCGAGCGGCCCGCCGGACGCCGCGAACACGCCCGCGATGTACCGCAACTCCGGGAGCGCGCGCCGGAACTGACGGTCCGCCAACAACGTGTCGGCGAGCGCTTGGCGCAACCCCAGGACGAGCGGGTCGTGTTCGCCGTGCCGGGCGATGGCCACCGGCAGGGCCGCGCCGAGCACATCCACGGCCTGGGTCAGCGCGCCCTCGCCGAGCAGCCGGTTGGCCTCGTCGAGCGCACTGCGCACATCCGGCACGGGCGGCGCGGCGGAGGGCACCGCGGCCCAGTCCGGGTCCGGGCGCGGCGGATGGGCGGCGGGGCCGGCGCTCATCGCCCACGGCGGCGCCGGCCGGTCGGGCACCGCCGCGCGTACCGGTCCGGGCAGGCCCGGCAGCGGCTGCGGTGCGGCCGGGAAGCGCAGCGGGCGGGTCGGGTCCATCGGCGCGGTGGGCGCCAGCGCGTCGCCCTTGCCCACGGGCAGCAGTGGCACCAGCAGCCGGTAGACCTCCTGCGCGTTCGCGGGCCGCTGATCGGGCTGCTTGCCCAGCAGGTGCAGCACGAGCCGGTCCAGCCCGGCGGGAATGTCCGGGCGTCGCGCGCCGAGCGGCTCCGGGGTGCCGTTGAGGTGGCCGAGCATCACCGAGGCCATCGTCGGCCCGGCGAACGGCGCCTGCCCGGCCAGCATTTCGTAGAGCAGGCAGCCGAGCGCGTACAGGTCGGTGCGCGGCTCGACGATGCCGTTCATCTGCTCGGGCGCCATGTACGCGGGCGAGCCCGGCATCGCACCGGTCGTGGTCAGCTTGGTCGACTCCGGGTCGAGCACCGCGGCCACACCCAGGTCGAGCACCTTGACCGTGCCGTCCCGGCGGACCATCACATTGCGCGGCTTGAGGTCGCGGTGCACGACCGGCACCGCGTGCACCGCGGCCAGCACCGAACAGATCTGCGCGGCCACCGCGACCGCCCACTCCCACGGCACCGGTTGGTTCTCGGCGATCAGGTCGGCCAGGTCGCAACCGTCCAGGAGTTGCATCACCA
This sequence comes from Embleya sp. L77, assembly GCF_055557415.1. Lineage (NCBI taxonomy): Bacteria > Bacillati > Actinomycetota > Actinomycetes > Kitasatosporales > Streptomycetaceae > Embleya > Embleya sp. L77. Next base: position 5,208,279 of record NZ_CM145709.1, on the reverse strand, counting down.
GGTACAGGTCGCCCTCGTCGGTGCCGCCGTCGAACACGGTGACCAGGCCCGGGTGATCGATGCCCGCGGTGACCCGGCACTCGCGCAGGAAGCGCCGTTCCATCGCGCCTCGGTCACCGGCGGCGTCCACCAGGTCGGTGCGCAGCAGCTTGACCGCGACCCGCCGCTGCAAAGTCTGGTCGTACGCCTTCCAGACCTGCCCCATGCCGCCGCGGCCGATCGCCGCGGACAGTTCGTAGCGGCCCGCGATCACGCGTCCGGGAATGCTCATCGGGATCCTCCGGGGTTGCCGCCGCCGTCCTGTTCGCGCAGCCGTTCGCTCAGTCCCTGCAACCGGGCCCGGGCCCGCGCGGCGGGATCGTCCGGCGGCAGCGGGCCGGCGGCGGCCGGCGGAGCGACCGGGCCGCGCGGGTCGGCGGGCCCGGCGGCCGGACCGGTTCGCAGATAGCCCGGCGGGGTCTGCGGCGGCGGGGCCGGCCGGTAGGGCATCGGCTGCGGAAGCGGGTGCGGAAGCGGCCCGACGGGTGCCTGCTGCCACGGCGCGTATCCGGCCTGCGCATGCGGCTGGTGTGCGCGCATCGCCTTGGCCCAGCGGGCCGACCCGACACACCACCAGACCGGCACCGCGACCATCAGCACGAGCAGCATGATCGTCCCGACGTCGTCCAGGATCGTCTGCGGTTCGGGCCCGCCCGCCACCTTGCGCGCGCGCTCCTCGTCATCCGACTCGCTGCCCACGACCAGGCACACGAAGGCCAGGACCACGCCGACCGCCACGCCGGTGAGGATCACCCAGTCCCAGCGCCTGCGGGTGCGCACACCCGACACGAGCGGGGGGACCCAGGCCAGCAACCCGATCGAGACGAACGGCAGGACGGCGAGCCCGATGAGCCCGAACCAGTGACCGGCGGTACCGCGTCGACCGGGCACCGGATCGCGCGACGGACCTTCCATGCTGTGTGACTCCCGAGGCTGTGTGACTCCCGAGGCCGGCCGACTCCCCGCACGGGGTGAATCGATGCCGCGTCCGCAGCCGGTCCACCGGGAGTCGCGGGCGATGGACCGGGAGACGGCGTGCCGGAAGCCTATCGGCGGGACCGACCGGCCAGCTGCCGACCCGGAAAGCGGGGCGTCACGACCGGTATCGGGTTCTCGGCCGGGTCCCGGAGTGCGGCACCCCTGCCGCTCGCGAGGCCGGCCGCGCCCTCGACAGCCGGCGACATCCGGCGGCGTCCGGCCCGCCGCACGTGCAGCACCGCTTCGCGCGCCGCCCGCACGCACCCGGCGGGACACACCGGGCACGGCGAGGGGTACCGTGCTCGGGTGTACCGCTTCCTGCTGACCCCGCGCTGGATCGCGATGGCGCTGCTCGTCCTCGTGCTGGTCCCGATCATGGTCGAGCTCGGTTTCTGGCAGTTCCACCGGCACGAGCACAAGGTCGCGCACAACGACCTGATCAGTGCCAACATCGAGCGCGAGCCGGTGCCCGCGGAGTCGATCCTCGCCGTGGGCCGCAAGTTGCCCGGCGATCTCCAGTGGCGCCGGGTCACGGTGACCGGCATGTACGACACCGAGCACGAGATGCTCGCGCGCAACCGGTCACAGGACGGCGTGCCCGGCTTCTACGTGGTCACCCCGCTGATCACCGCCGACGGCCGCGCCCTCCTGGTCGATCGGGGATGGGTGAAGAACCCGCCCACCGCGAGCGAACGGCCCGAGGTGCCGCCGGCGCCGAGCGGTCGGGTCACGGTGACCGGCCGGCTGCGTCCGGACGAGACCCGCAAGGACTCCGGCATCCGCGACCTCGCGCTGCCCGACGGCCTGGTGATGCGGATCTCCGGCTTCGAGCTGGCCGCGAAGTTGCCGCACCCGATCCTCGGCGGCTACGTCGAACTCACCGAGCAGACCCCGATGGCCGCGAAGGCGCCGGCGCTGATCCCGGAGCCGGACGACGAGGACCTGGGCCCGCACCTGGCCTACGCGGTGCAGTGGTGGATCTTCGCGTTCGCGCTGGTGGCGATGTTCGTCAAGCTGGTGCGCAGCGAGGCCAAGGAGCTCGAAAGCGAACTGGCCGCGCTGGACGAGGAGGCCGCCTCCGCGTCCGACGAGCCGGCCACGGTCTGAGCGGCGGCGCCCCGGGCGCGGCGGCGCAGGCGGGTCACAGCCCCTTGACCAGCTCCGGGAGCACCTCGCCGATCGGCTCGCGGATCACCGCGTCGGCGACCCGGTCGTAGGGCGTCTCCCCGGCGTTGACGATCACCAGCCGGGCGCCCGCCTCCTGCGCCACCCGGCACAGCGACGCGGCGGGCTCGACCTGGAGCGAGGTGCCGATGGCCAGGAACACGTCACCGACCTGCGCGGCGATCGCGGCCCGCTCCAGCACGCCGTGGTCCAGCCCCTGACCGAACATGATCGTCGCGGTCTTCTGGATCCCGCCGCAGCGCACGCAGCGCGGGTCGTCCTCGCCCATCGCCACCCGCTCCAGGGCCGCGTCCAGGGTCGTGCGCGCGTCGCAGTCGGTACACACCACGTAGAACATGGTGCCGTGCAGTTCGATGATCTTCTCCGGGGCGGTGCCCGCGCGCCGATGCAGGCCGTCCACGTTCTGGGTGATCAACGCGTTGAGCCGACCGGCCCGTTCCAGGGCGACCAGGGCGGTGTGTCCCGCGTTCGGCCCGGCCAGACGCGCGGGGTTGTCCCGGCGCAGCAACCACGAGCGGCGGCGGATGTCCTCGTCGCCCATGTAGTAGCCGTAGGTGACCAGCTTCTCCGCGTCGGGGTCCTTGGTCCACACGCCCTGCGGGCCCCGATAGTCGGGAATGCCGGAGTCGGTGGAGATGCCCGCACCGGTGAGCACGGTCACCCCGTCGTCGGCCCCCCGGATCCACTCCCGCACGATGTCGATCTGCTCGGTCATGCCACCGAGGGTAGCGACCGGCCGACCTGACGACCTGTCATTTACCCCGTGCCGGGGCCGGCAGCGGGCAGGATGGGTGGCATGGATCTTGGACTGCGCGATCGCGTATATCTGGTCACCGGCGGCACCCGCGGCCTCGGCTTCGCCACCGCCCGCGCGCTGGTGGACGACGGCGCCCGGGTGGTGGTCACCGGGCGGGACGAAAAGCGCGCGACGGAGGCCGTCGCCGCGCTGGGCGGCCCCGAACAGGCGCTCGGCATCGCCGCCGACAACGGGGACAGCGGTACCGCCGAGCGGCTGGTCGCCGCGGCGCTGGCCCGGTTCGAGCGGCTCGACGGTGCGCTCGTGAGCGTCGGCGGGCCGCCCGCCGGCGCGATCACCGCGATCGAGGACGACCAGTGGCGGGACGCGTTCGAATCGGTGTTCCTGGGCGCGGTCCGACTCGCCCGGGCGACCGCCTCCGCGCTGGGCGACGGCGGTTCGATCGGCTTCGTGTTGTCGTCGTCGGTGCGCCAGCCGATCCCCGGGCTCGGCGTCTCCAACGGCCTGCGCCCGGGGCTGGCGATGGTGGCCAAGACGCTGGCCGACGAGCTCGGCCCGCGCGGCATCCGGGTGTTCGGGCTGCTGCCCGGCCGGATCGACACCGACCGGGTGCGCGAGTTGGACGACCTGAGCGGCGACGCGGAGGGGACCCGGGCCCGACACGCCGAGTCCATCCCGCTGGCCCGCTACGGCACCCCGGAGGAGTTCGGCCGGGTGGCCGCGTTCACGCTGTCCCCGGCCGCGTCCTACCTGAGCGGCGTGATGATCCCGGTCGACGGCGGCCTGGCCCGCTCGTTGTGACCCGACCGGGTCCGGGATCCGAGCCCGGGACCCGATCCCGACGGGCCCGGGAGACGTCCCGGGCCCGCTCGCCCGTACCACTCCGGGCCCAGCCCGGGTACTACTCCAGGTGCCGCTTGGGCAGGCCCCGGCTGGTCCGCAGGGTCAGCACCGTGGGCAGCGTGGACAGGCCCACCGCCTCGCGCGCGTTGGGCAGCACCCGGTCGCGTACCGAGCCGATCAACGCGCGGGGTTCGGCACCGGGTTCGGCCCGGACCAGGACCCGCAGCGTGGGGCCGTGCCGACGGCGGACCAGATGCGCCGAAACGTGTTCGACGCCGTCCACGTAGGACAGGTCGTCCTCGATCGCGTCGGCGAGCGCGTTGCCGGACACGGTCAGCGTGTCCGCCTCGTCGCCCACCATGCCGAACCCGGTGCCCAGCCCGGACGGACCGTCGCCGGCCGCGTCCGTGGTGTCCCGGACCCGCAGCGACCGCACCGGCCGCCGGCCGAACTGCGCGAACAGCCACCACAGCGCCAGCAGCAGGAGCAGTCCCGGCGCGCCGAAGGCGACCCACCACCACCAGTTGTGGTCGGTCAGCCGCTCGGCCTGACTCGTGGTGATGAACGGCTTGTCCGCCGTGCGCACCAGATCGGGATACCAGCCCCGACCGCGCGCGGCGACCGCGAGGCCGCCCGCGATCAGGCCCAGCCCGACGAGGACCAACAGGATCCGGTTGCAGACCGTACGCATGCCCGCCTCACCTCCCGCTCACGGGCTGAAGGCGCAGATCCACGCGAGGCACCCGGGCCAGCGTGAGCGCGTTCGCGCGTTCCTCGAGTCGTTCGATCAACTCGTCGTGCAGGTCGTCCGGGTCGCGGAAGTGGTAGTCCACCCGCAGCACCGCCTTGCGTCGGCCCATCCGCACCCGCGCGTCCAACACGCCCGAGGAGGCCAGCGCGGTGTGCCGCAGGAACGAGGCGGCGGTGCGCCGGGTCATGTATACGGTCATCGCGTCGCCCGGCGAGCGCAGCCGCAGCAGACTGCGCCGGCCCGGAGTGACCGCGAGCACGATCAGCCACAGGCCCAGCACCGCGGCGGTCAGCCCGGCGACGATGGTCCAGTTGTCCCGCCACTCGTGCGTCTGGGCGCGCTCCAGCAGGTCGCGCGACCAGCGCGGGGCCCGGTCGATCCGGGCCGTCACCCCGATGTACAGCGCGGTGCCCGCGACGCCGGCCGCGAGCAGGGCGACCAGCCCGGCCGGGAAGCCGCGCGGGGACCAGGCCCGGCGCACCTTGGCGCCGTCACCCCAGTCGTCGGTCGCACCCGCCGACGTCTCGGCCGGCGAGGCACCCGAGGGCGCCTCCGGTGCAGCCTCCAGGCTCACTCCACTCTCCTCTTGCCGTGCCCCCCACGGGTCAACCGGCCGACCGTCACGTCCACCCGCACCACCGGCATCCCGGTCAGGTGCTCCACGTCGGCGCGCACCCGCTGCCGGATCATCCGGACGATCTCGACCACCGGCCCGGGGTAGGGCACGTCCACGTCGAGGTCGACCGTCGCATGGTCGTGATGCATGGTGGCGCCCGCGCGCGGGGCGCGCAGCACGGTGTCCGGCGCGGCCTCGGTGGTGGCCGCACGCGCCGCGCGGGCGGCGATCTTCTCCACCACGCGCCCGCCGATCTGGAGTACTCCGCGATGCGCGGCCGGCGCCAGGCCCTCCGCCGGTACCGCGCGCATCAGCGCCGCCGGTTGCGCGAGCTGAACAGCTCGCCGAGGTCCAGGTCGCCGTCCAGGAAGCGGCCGACCAGGAAGCCGACCACCCCGAGCGCGGCGACCAGGAGAAAGGCCCCGAACCCGCCGAGCGCGGCGGCCAGGCCGAGGGCCATGCCGACCAGCAGGCCGACCATGGGTGTAGTCATTGGCGAACGACTCCTCACTGAACCGACCATTGGTTGTTGTCGACGGTTGTCGTCGACCCCCGTCGGATCGGGTGCCGAAGGGCCGTACGGACTCCGGCCGGCCGCCGCACACCCCGCCCGCTACTCGACGCGCGGGTTGTTGCGCCGTCGATGCCGCTCCGCCAACTGCCGCCAGAGCCGGCCCGGCAACCGGCCGCGGCGATAGACCGTGGTCTCCGCCGCGGCCCCGGAGCGAACCGGCGCCGGAGGCCCGGCCGCGTCGATCAGCGCTCTGAACCGCTCCAGCCCGGCGACGAATTCCTCCGGGTCACCCCCACGATCGGGATGGCTCGCGCGGATGAATTCCCGGTATTCGCGCAGCAGCTGTCGCCGCGCGTCGTCGCCGGGCCCGACCGTCACTGAAGCTGGCGCTCCTTGGAGTCGTCTCCGTCGTATTCGATGTGGATGTCGTCCACCGCGATGTTGACCTCGACCACTTCGAGCGCGGTCATCCGCTCGACGGAGTCGATCACATTCTCGCGGACCGCCTGCGCCAATTCGGCGATGGGCACGCCGTAATCCACGACGATGTTGAGATCCACGGCACACTGCCGCTCGCCCACCTCGACGCTGACGCCCTGCGCCACGTTGGGCTTGCCCCCCGGAATGCGCTGACGCACCGCTCCGAACGCTCGGGCGGCGCCCCCACCGAGCGCGTATACGCCCGGGATCTCGCGGGCGGCGATGCCCGCGATCTTGGCGACCACGCCGTCCGCGATGGACGTGCGGCCCTTGTCGGTGGCCAGCTTGACGACCTCCGTGGAACGAGCGCCGCCCGCCGGCGAACGCTCCTCGTCCTTCTGGAGCGCCTGCGAGCCGGTCCTGCCCTGGGTCGTTGTGTCCGCCATCGGCGCACTTCCTTCCTCGACTGCCCGAACCATGCGACCGGAACCCCACTCGGTCCCGCCTGACATCGGTGCCCGTTGCCGGGTTCACCACACCTGTACGACACACACACCGGGCGAACGTCACGCGTCGATCGGAGGATGTTTCGCGGAATCCGACGCTATCCCGCCGGAGGCCTCCATTCACGTACCCGGACCTGCGGCTCGCCGTAGAGCGGCGGTTCTCGTGTTGTGCCCCCCGGGCGCAGTACGGTCGCCGGGTTGGGACGAGGAGGGAAGCCGATGGCCGACGAGGCCGTGCTCGACGAGGGCACCCTGGTGGTGCGGGCTCAAGAGGGCGACGCCGAGGCATTCGAGGTGCTGATGCGTCGGCACGGTCGATCCCTGTACACGCTCGCCTTACGCATCCTGGGACGCCCCACGGACGCGGAGGACGCGGTCCAGGAGGCGTTCATCAGCGCGTGGCGCCGACTGCCCGGGTTCCGTGCCGAGTCGTCGTTCCTGACCTGGATGTATCGCATCGTCACCAACCGCGCGTTGAACATCGCCCGGACCAGGCGGCCCACGGTCGGTCTGGACCAGGTGCCGGATCGGGCGATAGAGCAGATGGCGGACAATCCGGAGCGACGAGCGGAGGGGTCGGCGGCGCTCAAGGCGCTGCAGCAGGCGATGACCACGCTCACCGAGGAGCAGCGGGCCTGTTGGGTTCTGCGCGAGTTGCACGGGCAGAGCTACGACGAGATCGCGGCGGCCGTGGGAATCGGGGCGAACGCGGTCCGAGGCAGGATCTTCCGAGCACGACAGACCCTGGCGGAGGCGATGCGGCCGTGGACGTGACGAACGAGGCGGGCAGCGGGCCCGACGCACTGCGGCTGCCGTCTGCGGCGGAACTGCTCGCGGCGACCCGGCACACCTCGGCGGAGCCGGCCACGGCGGCGGCCCCGTCGGCGGGCGCCGCGGCGAACGCCGATCCGGATCCGGATCTGCTGCCGTGCGGGCGAGATCCCCGGGCGGTGCTCGAACACGCCGCCGCGGGCGAGTCGGACGAGCACGAGCGCTCGTGTCCCGAATGCCAGGCGCTGCTGCGCGACCACTCGGTGCTCGACCAGGTCACCCGCGAATGGGCCGAGTTGCCGGTGCCGGTGCCGGACGACCTCGGCGCGCGGGTGATGCGCCTGGTCCGGGCCGAGCTGCACACCGGCCGGTTGCTGCCGCTGGGCGAGCCGGACGAGCAGTTGACCCTGACCGAGACCGCCGCGGCGCGTACGCTGCGCGCGGCGGTGGACGCCGAACCCGGCGTGCAGGCCCGCAGTTGCCGGATCCGGCCGTACGAGAACCGGGCGGGCGCCGCGGTGCCGGGACCGGTCACCGTGCGGTTGTCGGTCGGCGTGCCCTACGGCGAGCCGATCCACGCGCTGGCCGATCGGCTGCGCGAGCGGGTGCGCCGGGCCGCGAGCGAACGACTGGGGTTGGAAGTGGCGAAGGTGGACGTGGACGTGGTGGGCCTGGAACCGGCCGCCGGGGCCGGGGAGGCGGACCGATGACACAGCCCGCGACGCGCATCTCGCGCGAGATGTCCATCCTGGCCCGGACCACCGCCGGCGGCGCGGCGCTGGCGGTGCCGGGTGTGGTGGACCTGCAACCGGGTCTGCTGGACGCGGTCGCCCAGGTCTCCGGCGGGCTGATCCCGGGCCGGGTCCCGGGGGTGACCACGCGCGTGCTCGACGGAGTCCTGCACGTGGACGTGCAGTTTCGCGCGGCGGCGGACCATCGGGTGCTGGACGTGGCCCGCGCGGTGCGCGCGGCGGTCACCGCCGAGGTGGGCCGGCAGACCGGGCACAAGCGGGTGGTGGTGCACATCCTGGTCACCGACGCGGGGGTGTGAACCAGGATTTCCGCGGCCGGCGCCGGGCCGCCCCGGCCCGGACATGCGAACACGGCGAGGGCCCGAAGGGCGGAAGCCGGGCGGGTCGGCCCGCAGGGCGGATGCCGAGCGGCCCCGCCGGGATCCGCCGAACCGGTCCCGGGTCAGACCCCGGCGAGGCTGTACGAGGGCCGCTCGTTCAGCGCGGCCGGATCGTGTCCGGGCAGGTGACCGTAGGCGCCGATGATGCCGCCGATCTCCTCGGTGGCGGTCAGCGGCCCGGTCGCGTCGGCGGCACGCGGCACGCGTCCGTGGCCGATCAGCTGGAGCCACTTGTTCAGCGGCAGCCGGGCTCGCTCGTACACCTCCAGGGCCTCGGTCGGGTCCTGGTACGAGGCCAACGAGCGGGCCAGCACCCGCGCGTCCACGATCGACTCGGACGCACCGCCGAGCACGTAGGGGTACATCGGGTGGGCCGCGTCGCCGAGCAGGGTGACCCGGCCGAACGACCACTGGTCCAGCGGCGGTCGGGTCACCAGGGGATAGCCCGACGCCTCGGTCGGTGTGCCGACCATCGCGCCGATGTCCGCGCCCGCGATGCTCCAGCCGCGGAAGACCCGGGTGAGCCGGCGCAGGTCCGCGGGACCGTTCCAGCCGGTGTCGCCGAGTTCGCCGGCCGATTGCCGATCGGGCAGCTCCGCGAGCCAGTTGGTGAGCGTGGTCCCGTCCCGCGGGTCGATCGGCTTGATCGGGTGCGCCATGAAGCGCGCCTCGCCGTGCGCGGTCATGATCATCGTGTGTCCGTCGGCGAACGGTGCGCAGCGGGTGGTGCCGCGCATCAGGATGCGCGGCTGCGCGACCGGCACGCCCTCGTCCGGCAACAGCGTCGCGCGGGTCGTCGAGTTGATCCCGTCCGCCCCGATCAGCACGTCGGCCCGCTCCTGCCAGGGCCGGCCCTCGCCGTCCACGAAGTACGCGGTCACGCCGTCGTCGTCCTGGTCGAATCCGGTCAGTCGCGATCCGGTGCGTACCGCCGGCCGGCCCAGTCGCTGGTAGACCGCGCGCAGCAGGGCGACCTGCAACTCACCGCGGTGCACGGACAGATGCGGCCACAGGAAGCCGGCCCGCTGGCCGCGCGGTTCGAGCACCACGCGCTTGGCCGCCCGATCCGGATAGGCCACGCCGGACAGTGGCACGCCCAGGTTGGCGATCGGATGGTAGAGGTCGAGTTCGGCGAGTTCGCGCACCGCGTGGGGCAGGAGGCTGATCCCGAGCCCGAGGGGCCGGATTCTCAGTGCCGCATCGATCACCGTCACGTCGGTGATGCCCGCGTCGTACAGGCTCAGTGCCACAGCCAGTCCACCTATGCCGCCGCCGGCGACGAGAACACGCACGTAGAAAGCCCCTCTTGCCAACCATTTGGAATATCAACACACTACCTGCCGTCCCGAGCTGCGGTCGGCCGACGCGCGGCTCACCCGGCCAACACCTCGGGATCCGCCGATTCCGCTTCCCGGTCCCGGAACTGACGGTGGTACAGGTCCGCGTACAGTCCGTTCCGGACGAGCAACTCGGCGTGCGTGCCCCGCTCGACGATGCCGCCGCCGTCCACCACCAGGATCAGGTCCGCGTCGCGCACGGTGGACAACCGGTGGGCGATCACCAGCGCGGTGCGGCCCTCCAGGGCGGTGGCCAGCGCCTGCTGCACCGCCGCCTCGGACTCGGAGTCCAGGTGTGCCGTCGCCTCGTCGAGCACCACCACGCGCGGTGACTTGAGCAGCAGTCGGGCGATCGCGAGCCGCTGCTTCTCTCCGCCGGACAACCGGTGCCCGCGTTCGCCGACCACGGTGTCCAGCCGATCGGGCAACTCGGCGACCAGATCACCGATGTTCGCCCCACGCAGCGCGGCCCACAGCTCCTCTTCGCTCGCGTCCGGCTTGGCGTAGAGCAGGTTGCCCCGGATCGTGTCGTGGAACATGTGCGAGTCCTGGGTGACCACGCCGACCGTGTCCCGCAGCGAGTCCAGCGTGACGTCGCGCACGTCGTGGCCGCCGATCCGCACCGACCCCTCGGTCACGTCGTAGAGCCGGCCGACCAGCGAGGTGATCGTGGTCTTGCCCGCACCCGAGGGGCCGACCAGGGCCACCACCTGACCGGGCTCGGCCCGGAAGGACACGTCGTGCAACACCGGTTCGGAGCGGCGCCGATCGAGCACCGCGACGCTCTCCAGCGAGGCCAACGACACCTGGTCCGCACCCGGGTAGGCGAACCCGACGCCGTCGAACTCGACGGTGGCCGCGTCCGCCGGCAGCGGCTGGGCATCCGGCTTGTCGGCGATCATCGCGGGCAGGTCGAACACCTCGAAGACCCGCTCGAAGCTGACCAGCGCGGTCATCACGTCCACCCGCACGTTCGCCAGCGCGGTCAGCGGCCCGTACAGCCGGCCCAGCAGCACGGTGAGCGCGACCAGCGTGCCCACCGTCAGCCGCCCATCCACGGCCAGATGCCCGCCGATCAGGTACACCAGCGCGGTCGCCAGCGAGGCGACCAGGGTCAGCGCGGTGGCGAACACCCGGTTCACCAACGCGATCCGGATGCCGATGTCGCGCACCCGGGCGGCCCGGCCGGAGAACAGCGCGTCCTCCTCCTCGGGCCGGCCGAAGATCTTGGCCAACATCGCGCCGGAGACGTTGAACCGCTCGGTCATCACGGTCGACATCTCGGCGTTCAGCTGCATCTGCTCGCGCGTCATGGTCTGCAACCGGCGACCGATCCACTTGGCCGGCAGCAGGAACAGCGGGAGCAGGATCAGCGAGATCAGGGTGATCTGCCAGGCCAGGTAGAACATCGTGCCCGCGACCAGCACCAGGCTGACCAGGTTGGACACCACGCCGGCCAGGGTCGAGGTGAACGCGCGCTGCGCGGAGAGCACGTCGTTGTTCAGCCGCGAGATCAACGCGCCGGTCTGGGTCCGGGTGAAGAACGCGATCGGCTGCCGCTGCACGTGTGCGAACACCCGGCTGCGCAGCTCGTAGATCGAGCCCTCGCCGATCCGCGCCGAATACCACCGCTCGGCCAGGCCGAACCCGGCGGCGAGCAGCGCGATGCCCGCCACCACCATCGCGAGCACGGTCACCAGGTGACCGTTGCCCTCGAGTACCCCGTCGTCCACGATCCGCTGCGCGAGCAGCGGCGGCACGATGGTCAACACCGCGCCGATCACGACCAGGATCAGATACGCGGTGATCTGCCGCGCGAAGGGTCTCGCGAACTCGCCCACCCGCCGAACCGTGCCGGGCGCGAGCTTGCGCTCGACCACCGACGCGTCGCGCGTGTAGGACCGCAGATTCATGCCCATCGGGCCGCCGCCACTCATCACGCCTCGCTCCCGTACATATCGAATGAAGACAACAAAATCCTGAGTCACACTCAGCACTTCGTGTACAGGAACACCGGCACGAGTCCGCTTAGTCCCGGCCCCGCCCGGCCTTTCGGGCGCAGGCGGCGGCTCGGGATGTGACGTGGGTCTCGCCGTGCGCCCGCTATCCGCGCGTCACTCGCCCGTCCCGGCGAGGTCGCGCAGTCGGCGGGCCTGGGCCGCGCGTTCGGCGGCGCGCTGTTCGTCGTACGTACGCGCCGAAGCGCCCGCGAGCAGGGCCTTCGTCTCGATCACCGCGTCGCGCGGCGCGGCCAGCAGCGCGGCCAGCAGGTCGCGCGCGGCGCCGTCGAGATCCTCGCGCGGCACCGTGAGCGTGGCCAGTCCGGACGCCACCGCCTCCTGGGCGCCGACCCAGCGCCCGGTGACGCAGATCTCCAGGGCGCGGGCATACCCCACGAGGTCGACCAACGGCTTGGTCCCGGCCAGGTCCGGGACCAGACCGAGCGCGGTCTCGCGCATCGAGAACCGCGCATCGTCGGCGCACACCCGCAGATCGCAGGCCAGCGCCAGCTGGAACCCGGCGCCCACCGCATGCCCCTGCACGGCGGCGACGGTGATCAGATCGGGCCGCCGCCACCACGTGAACGCCTCCTGGAACGAGGCGATGGTCGCGTCGAGTTCGTCGTCGCTCGCCCCGGCCAGGGTGACGAGATCCGACTCCCCCGGGATGCCTCCGCCACCGGGGAACATCCGCCGATCCAGGCCCGCGGAGAAGGAAGTGCCCTCCGCGCGCAACAGCACGGCCCGGACGTCACCGGGCAGGTCGCGACCGACTGCGGCGAGCGCGCGCCAGAGCGCGGGAGTCTGCGCGTTGCGCCGGTCGGGGTTGGTGAGGGTCACCACCGCGAACGAACCTTCGATCACGACCGAAAGGTCCTGCCGTGCCGCGTGGCCGGCACTGCCGACCCCGCCGCCGTTGTTGTCCGTGCCGCCGTTGCTGTTCGTACCATCGAGCTGATTCGCCACCGCGTCCACGGTCCCTCCCGTGTTCGGGTCGCTTCCGTCGAACGACCACGCGCCCGACGTTACCGGTCGGTCACATGGTCGTTCGACGGACGGTGCGGTGTTGCCGATCCTCCGGAGCTCGACCTCAGGACGAGGACGACGCGGCGGTCTTGGCCTTGCCCCGCGTTGCCCCACCCCTGCCCCGGAGGGTCACCCCGGACTCGCTGAGCATCCGATGCACGAAGCCGTAGGAACGGCCCGTCTCCTCCGCAAGGGCGCGGATGCTGGCACCGGAGTCGTACTTCTTCTTGAGGTCAGCCGCGAGCTGCTCGCGCGCGGCACCGGTCACCCGGCTGCCCTTCTTCAGAGTCTCGGCCACACGTGCCTCCTCATAGGAAGTGCGCTCTGGAATCCCATGATCACCCCTGAGGCATGGCATGGCCAGTGATTCCACCAGGCCCGAAGGCTTGATCATCGCGGCGCGTGGCCTCATGCACACAAAGATCACCCGAGCGGAATCGCGCCTTCCCGTGCCGAATGCTTGACCGAATCCTGTGTCCGCCGACAAAGGCGCTGGTCACCCATGAGATTCGCGACCTTGCTCTGCGTCGCCGTCGAGGCCGGTGACCGGAATCACCTACAGACCGGAACGATGGCTTCCTCTTGTGAGGGTTTCGTGGTGAAAACCCGTCGGGGGGACGAAAGCGATCACCCCGTCGGGTTGCCGATTAAGGCAACCCGACGGGGTGATGGGGGTTCCGGGTGTCCGGGCGCGGCGCCCGATGGATCAGGCAAGCGCGACCAGGTCCGCGTAGTCCTCGTTCCACAGGTCCTCGACGCCGTCCGGGAGCAGGATGATCCGCTCCGGCTGGAGCGCCTCGACCGCGCCCTCGTCGTGGGTGACCAGGACGACGGCGCCCTCGTAGGTGCGCAGCGCGTCCAGCACCTCGGCGCGGCTGGCCGGGTCGAGGTTGTTGGTGGGCTCGTCCAGGAGCAGCACGTTGGCCTTGGAGACCACCAGCGTCGCGAGGGCGAGCCGGGTCTTCTCACCGCCGGAGAGCACCCCGGCCGGCTTGTCCACGTCGTCGCCGGAGAACAGGAACGACCCCAGCACCTTGCGCACCTCGACCAGGTCGAGGTCGGGCGAGGACGAGCGCATGTTCTCCAGGACCGTGCGCTCCGGGTCGAGCGTCTCGTGTTCCTGCGCGTAGTAACCCAGTTGAAGCCCGTGGCCGGGTTCGATCTTGCCGGTGTCCGGCGCCTCGACGCCGCCGAGCAGCCGCAACAGCGTGGTCTTGCCGGCGCCGTTGAGGCCCAGGATGACCACCCGCGAGCCCTTGTCGATGGCCAGGTCGACGTCGGTGAAGATCTCCAGCGAGCCGTACGACTTGGACAGGCCGGTCGCCATCAGCGGGGTCTTCCCGCACGGCGCGGGCTTGGGGAAGCGCAGCTTGGCGACCTTGTCCGACTTGCGCTCGCTCTCCAGCCCGGAGAGCAGCTTCTCGGCGCGCCGGGCCATGTTCTGCGCGGCCACCGTCTTGGTCGCCTTGGCCCGCATCTTGTCCGCCTGCGAGAAGAGCTGATCGGCCTTCTTCTCCGCGTTGGCCCGCTCGCGCTTGCGGCGGCGCTCGTCGGTCTCGCGCTGGAGCTTGTAGGCGTTCCAGCCGACGTTGTAGATGTCGATGGTGGTGCGGTTGGCGTCAAGGTAGTACACCTTGTTGACGACCGCCTCCATCAGGCCGACATCGTGACTGATCACGATGAAGCCGCCCTTGTAGGTCTTGAGGAAGTCGCGCAGCCACCCGATCGAGTCCGCGTCGAGGTGGTTGGTCGGCTCGTCCAGGAGCAGCGTGTCCGCGTCCGAGAACAGGATCCGGGCCAGCTCGACCCGGCGTCGCTGACCACCGGAGAGGGTGTGCAGCTCCTGGCCCAGGATCCGGTCCGGCAGACCCAGGCTGGCGGCGATGGTGGCCGCCTCGGCCTCGGCCGCATAGCCGCCCTTGGTCAGGAACTCGGTCTCCAGCCGCGAGTACTTGCGCATCGCCTTCGCGGCGGTCTCGCCGCTCGCGCTGGCCATCAGGCCCTCGGCCTCGCGCATCCCGGAGAGCGCCACGTCCAGCCCGCGTGCGGACAGGATCCGGTCCCGGGCGAGCACGTCCAGGTCGCCGGTGCGCGGGTCCTGCGGGAGGTAGCCGACCTCGCCGGTGCGGGTGATGGTGCCGGACGCGGGCTGGGTCTCCCCGGCGAGCGTCTTGGTCAGGGTGGTCTTGCCGGCGCCGTTGCGGCCGACCAGGCCGATCCGGTCGCCGGCCGCGACCCGGAAGGAAGCCGGTTCGAGCAGGATGCGGGCGCCGGCACGTAGTTCGACGTTGGTTGCGTTGATCATGAAGGACTGGACTCCCGGTCGGGGACTGACGAAGACGGACGGTCGTGCGGGGCTCGCGGGGAAGCCACACCGCTCTAAGGCCGCTCGCGGGGATATCCAGAGAAACCGACCATGCACCCGAGTCTACGGGAGCGCTCGCGGCGGATTTCCGGGCGTCCTGCGGGCGCGAGGGCGGCCCGGGCCATAAAAAGCCGAAAAGGGGATATCCGTCAGTCGCCATCCTTCACGCCCCTCGCCTCCTCGCACATCCCTTCACCTCCCCTTCGCGTCCCCAGGCGGTGCCCGATGCAGTTCGACGACGACGCCGATCTCGACACGTCACAGATCGAGGACAGCCGCGGCTCGGGCGGCGGCGGGCTGCGCCGACCCGGGCTCGCGGTGGGCGGCGGCGCGGCGGGGCTGATCGCGGTGGTGCTCGGCCTGATCTTCGGCCTGAGCCCGGACCAGCTCGGCCTGAGCGACGGCGGCGGCTCGGCCCCGGCCCCCGCGGACAACCGCGCCGTCGAGGACTCGTGCCGCAAGGGCACCGACGCCAACGCGCGCGACGACTGCCGGATCGTGGGGGTGGTCAACAGCGTGCAGACGTACTGGGCGAGCGAGTACCGGAGCCGGGGCACGACCTACAAGCCGGCGCCGACCCGGTTCTTCACCGGCAGCACCTCGACCGCGTGCGGCGGGGCGACCTCGGCGGTGGGCCCCTTCTACTGCCCGGGCGACCGCAAGGTCTACATCGACCTGGGCTTCTTCGACGAACTGCGCGGCAAGTTCGGTGCCAAGGGCGGACCGTTCGCCGAGGCGTACGTGCTCGCCCACGAGTACGGCCACCACATCCAGGACCTGACCGGCCAGATGGCCAAGGTCGGCAACGACCGCGAGGGCCCGCAGAGCGGCTCCGTCCGCCTCGAACTCCAGGCCGACTGCTACGCGGGCGTCTGGGCCAAACACGCGACCACCACCCCGCAAAGCAACGGCCGCCCCCTGATCACCCAGCTCACCGACCAGGACATCGCCGACGGCCTCGACGCCGCAGCAGCCGTGGGCGACGACCGCATCCAACAACAATTCCAGGGCCGAGTAACCCCGGAAACCTGGACCCACGGCTCCGCAACCCAACGCCAACAATGGTTCCGCCAGGGCTACACCACAGGCGACCCCACCAAATGCGACACCTTCACATCCCGCCTCTAACCTCCCCCACCCCAACCCGACCGGCACTCGAAGCCAACCCACCCCGACCGGCACTTGAGGCCACTCAGCCGGGCCGGCGCTCGAGGCCACCCAGCCCGGCCGGCGTTTGAGGCCAACCCAGCCCAACCAAGACGCAACGCCTGCCGAACACAAATTCAGCCCGGCCGGCGCTTGAGGCCACTGAGCCCGGCCGGCGCTTGAGGCCATTCAGCCCGGCCGGCGCTTGAGGCCATTCAGCCCGGCCGGCGCTTGAGGCCATTCAGCCCGGCCGGCGCTTGAGGCCATTCAGCCCGGCCGGCGCTTGAGGCCATTCAGCCCGGCCGGCGCTTGAGGCCATTCAGCCCGGCCGGCGCTTGAGGCCATTCAGCCCGGCCGGCGCTTGAGGCCAACCCAGCCCAACCAAGACGCAACGCCTGCCGAACACAAATTCAGCCCGGCCGGCGCTTGAGGCCACTGAGCCCGGCCGGCGTTTGAGGCCAACCCAGCCCAACCAAGACGCAACGCCGGCCCCTACCCCATGCACCCCGCCGCACAACGCCGCCCCAACCAACCCGCGCGCCACGCGCCCGAGTTCACTCCACGGTCTTGACGTCGCACCAGACCACCTTGCCGTCCGGCACGGGATAGCTGCCCCACTCCTCGGCCATCGCGTCCACCAGCAGCAACCCGCGCCCGTGTTCGTCGAGCAGGTCCACCGCGTCGCCCGGCGACGGGAGCGCCGCGTCGTTGTCCACGACCGCGATCCGGATCGAGTTCTCCCGCCGCAACACGGCCAGCGCGACCGTATGACCTCGCGTCGAGTGTTTGACCGCGTTGGTCACCAGCTCCGACAGGAGCAGTTCGAGGGTGTCGACGGGTGCGCCGGGAACCCGCTCGTCGAGCACCCGACGCAACGCGTGCCGCGCTCGTGGGACCGCTTCCACGGTGGCCGTCAACCGCAGTGACAGGAGCAGCGGGCCGGCCGAAGACTCCCCGGATCGCGGCGATGATGCGGTTTCGCCCACGTCTCCCCCTGCTCTCCCCTGGTGGCACGGATGAGGCGGCCGGAGCCATCGGCGACCTTTGTCCAAACTAGCCGCCACTTGTCCCCGCTGTTGGTGAGATCGACTTCTTTCCCCCCGGTGAAACGTGGCGCGGCCCGGCGATGGACGCGCGACCGGCGCTCGATCGGCGCGCGTCACCGACAAAGGCGCCGTCGGGCGCCCCGGACGCGGTTCCCTCCCGGTTCGGCGGGGTAGCGATTCCCGACGACAGCCGCTCCGAGCAGCGCGCCGGGGCCGCCGCGTGACTCGTATCGCACGGCCCGGGACGGGGCTCGGGGAACCAACCGATCCGCCGCTTCGTCCCGCAAGCAGATGGCAACGGCCCGGACACCCGGTGCCGGCTCGCCACCCGGCCGCTAACGTCGGGGGTACCGACCGCGTCACGGAGGACCTGCATGCAGCCCCGGCTCCAGGCCACTCTGGCCGATTTCGTACCGGCCCTGCGCTTCGTCGCGCCCGAACTCGTCGCGGACTACCTCGAACACGAGGATCTGCCCGCTGCGTGGTGGATGAGCGTGCCCGTAGTGCGGGCCGCGGACACCTTCGGCCGGGACGAGCTCCCGGGGCGGCTCGCCGATCTGGCCTACACCGAACTTCGACACCTGCGCCTGGGCGACCTGCTGCCCGGGGCGTGGCTGGCCCGCAACGGCTTCCGGCTGTCCCAGTGGCCCGACGGCGCCCGGACGAACGTGATGGTGCGCACGCCGGACTGGGCGGACCTGCTCACCACCACCGTGCGCGAGGTCGGCGACTGGACCCAGATCGGCACCTCGACGGTGCGGCCGCTGGTGGCCCGGCTGTTCGAGGAGGTGCTCGGACTACTGCCCGCGGACGACGAATCGGTGAACGTGGACGCGGTGTTCGGCGCACCCGACACCGCGGCGAGCGAGCCCGTACCGGCACTCGCATCGGCGTCCGCGGTCGAGGAGCAGCCGCGACTTACCCCGACCGAGCCCGACCCGGAGCCGGAGCCCACTCCCGAGCCGGTGCCCGTCGCGTCGAGCACCGCGATCCCGGCCGCGCCGGCGGACGGCGACTGGGACAACCCGGACGACTGGGGCGACCTGGACGAGGACGAACTGCGCCCGGTCAAGCTGCCCGAGCCGCTGACCGCCGAACTGGGCACGGTGGTGCGCTGGTTGGCCGCCCAGGCGCCGGATGTACCGCTGATGGCACAACTCGCCCAGGTCACCCTGGAGACCGCAGCGGTGGTCGGTCTGGAGGATGCCTCGGACGAGGTCCGAACGGCGCTCACCGCGCTGCTCACCCAGGTCCCGTCCGGGCTGCGTGCCTCGCTCGTGATACCGCCGACGCCGGCGGCCGCACCGGAGGCGTCCGAGACGGACGAAGCCGCAGCCGAGCCGAGCGGGCCGCCGGCGGCGACGCCCGAGCCGGCGACGGGCCGCGACGCGTACGGCGAGGTCCCGCCGCCCACCCGGGCCGACGTGGCCCCGGCCGCGCCGGCCGGCCGCAAGCCGACGGCCAAGGCCGAACCCCGAGCCGAGTCCGCGTCGCACTCCCTCGCCGGCGGGTCCGACGAGTCCGGCATCGGATCGGGATCCGGCAGCCGTCGGGAGCCGGCGATCCGGACCGAGGACACCACCGAGGACGCGCCGCCGCGCGCCGTGTCCGCCGAGCCCGCGACCGAGGGCGACCTGCCCGGCCTGGACGCGTTCGGCGAGACGCCGCCGATGACGGTCGCCGACATCCCGCTCCGCACGATCAAGGACCGCGGGCCGACCGGCCCGGCGCCGAAATCGAAGGTGAAGTCGGACCCGAAGTCGAAGTCGAAGCCCTCCGCGGCCGATTCCACCGAGAGTGCTGCCACCGAGGACCTCGGGCAGGACGCGTTCGGCGAGGTCCCGCCGCCCACCGCGGGCCGGCTGCCGGCGGTCGGCGAGTCGGACGTGGCACGCACGCCCGAGGGCCTGCGCATCCCGCCCCGACCGAGTCACCCGCCGCGCACCGCGCCGGCCCCGACGTCCGTCGCGGAGCCGGCCGCCGGTGCGACCGTCGCCGAGGTACCGTCCGTGCCCGCGCCGCCGGACCACTCGGCCGTGCCGCGGACCAACCGGGGTACCAAGGCCGCCGCCGCCGACCCCGAGGCCACCGTGGAGATGGTGCCGGGCTCGCTGCCCGGAACCCAGGACGCCACGATGCTCGTCGACCGGCCGCTGCCGCGCGCCGGCGAACCCGGCGGCGGCGACCTGGTCGCCGTCCTGGGGTCGTGGTTCACCGCCGCCGAACCGCAGCGCAAGGTCCTCGCCCGAGATCGCCTGTTCACCGACTCGCCGCGTGAACTGGAGTCGCTGGCAGCCGAGTTCGGCACCTCCCCGGCCGAGGTCAAGGTCCTGGAGCGGGACCTGCGGCGCAACCTGGACGAGCGGATCGCCCGCTCGGAGGGCGCGCCGGTCCGGGTCCACCTGAGCTTCGTCCGGGACCGACTCGGCGTGCTCACCACGGTGTCCGAGCTGCGCACGCTGCACCCCAAGCACACCGAGACCGTGCCGGGCCTGGAGATCCAGGTGTGGCAGGTGCTGCGCGGCCTGCTCGGCCTGCACACGTCGGTGGACGGCTGGCTGTCCGGCGCGCCGCTCGGCGAGTTGTCCGACCGCACCCAGAGCACGCTGGACGCGGCCTGCGCACACGGCCCGGTGCCGCTTCGGGCCCTGCAGCGCGACCTGGCCGCGATGGGTATCCGCGAGCCGCTGCAGACCGCGTGGATCAGCCGGCTGGACGGCTTCCAGGTGGAGAACGGCCACGTGCTCTCCCGCTCGGCGGACACCCTGGAGCGGCCGGCCCAGAAGCAGCAGCAGTCGGCGCCGATCGGTGATCCGTCCTGGACCGCGGGCTGCTTCCGCGAGGACAACGGCGCGTGGGCGTTCCGAGTGGACGTGTCCACCGCGATGATCGAGGGCGAACCGGTCAAGCTGCCGGTCGCGTTCGCCCAGGCCCTGGGCGTCACCCCCGGGGGTCAGGTCCGCCTGCACCACGGGCACGGCCCCGCCGCGCTGCGTTGGTCCGACACGCCCTACCTGGTGTCCCTGCGCGCCATCCTGGCCGGCCTGACCGCGCACGAGGGCGACATGGTCTTCATCTCGTCGATCCACCAGGGCCGACTGGAGGCCCGCCTGGTCCGCGGCGACGCCACGGTCCGCCTGCCCCGCTGGGCCCGCGCCCTACGCCACACCGGCGTGGACCCGGTCCCGGAACAGGTCAACCTCCCGGAACTCCTCGGTGCCCGAATCGGCCTCGAGCCCGGCATCGACCTCAAGGCCGTCCTGCAACGCCTCCAACAACGCGGCGACACCGACGTCCTCGAACTCCTCGGCGTAACCCAACCCCGCCCCTGACAACAAGCAAAAGCGCCGGGTGGGCCGACATCCGTCAACCCACCCGGCGCTTTGCACACCCACCCAAACCCAACGGCGCGGCGCATCCGCAGCCACGCCGGCCGACCAACCAGCCCGGCCGGCGTTTGAGGCCACCCCAACCAAACCAAAGCCCGACGCCGGCCGAAAGCAATCCAGCCCGGCCGGCGCCGGAGGCCGCCCAAGCCGCAGGCCAAGCCGTCGAGCCCGGCCGGTTCGAGGCCGAAGGGCCCCGCCGGCCCGGGAGGCTACAGGTTGAACCCCAGCGCGCGCAGCTGCTCGCGTCCGTCGTCGGTGATCTTGTCCGGCCCCCACGGCGGCATCCAGACCCAGTTGATCCGCATGTCCGCGACGATCCCCTCGGTCGCGGTCCGCGTCTGATCCTCGATCACGTCCGTGAGCGGACACGCCGCACTGGTGAGCGTCATGTCGATGGTCGCGATGTTCGCGTCGTCGACGTGTACGCCGTACACCAGACCCAGGTCGACGACGTTGATCCCGAGCTCGGGGTCGACGACGTCGTACATGGCCTCGGTGACGTCCTCCGGCGTAGCCGCGGGACGCGCCTGCGTCTCGGTCATTTCTGCCCTTCCGTCGTCTGCAGCGCCTGCGCGGTGGCGTCCTTGAAGGCCATCCACCCCAGCAGCGCGCACTTCACCCGCGCCGGGTACTTGCTGACGCCGACGAACGCCACGGCGTCCTCCAGGACGTCCTCGTCCGGCTCGCCCTGTCCCTTGGACTGCATGAGCGCGAGGAATTCGTCCCCGGCGCGCATCGCGTCCTCGATGGTGTGCCCGATCACCAGGTCGGTCATCACGGACGCGCTGGCCTGGCTGATCGAACACCCCTGGCCCTCGTAGCTGACGTCGAGGACCTTCTCGCCGTCCAGCTTCACGCGCAGCGTGACCTCGTCCCCACAGGTCGGGTTGACGTGGTGGACCTGGGTGTCGAACGGGTCCCGCAGCCCCTTGTTGTGGGGGTGCCGGTAGTGATCCAGGATGATTTCCTGGTACATCCCGTCAAGCTTCATCTCTTCGCCTCCCGCCCCGTTCAGCCGAAGAACTGTCGAACATGTTCCAGCCCGGCCACGAGCGCGTCGACCTCGGCCGGAGTGGAGTAGAGGTAGAACGAGGCGCGTGTGGTCGCCGGCACGCCGTAGCGCAGGCACACCGGACGGGCGCAGTGGTGACCCACCCGGACCGCGATGCCCTGCTCGTCGAGCACCTGACCCACGTCGTGCGGGTGGATGTCGCCGAAGGTGAAGGAGATCGCCGCACCGCGCGCCACGTTGTCCGCCGGGCCGATGATTTTCAGGCCCTCGACGGCGTTGAGCGCGTCGATCGCGTACCCCGTGATCGCGTGCTCGTGCGCGGCGATTCGATCCATGCCGATCGCCGACAGGTAGTCGATCGCCGCACCGAGCCCGACCGCTTCCGCGATCGGCGGGGTGCCGGCCTCGAACTTGTGCGGCGCGGGCGCGTACGTGGACGCGCTCATCGTCACGGTCTCGATCATCTCGCCGCCGCCCAGGAACGGCGGCAGCTCCTCCAGCAGGCCCAGCCGGCCCCAGAGCACGCCGATGCCGGTCGGGCCGCACATCTTGTGGCCGGTGAACGCGACGAAGTCGGCGCCCAGAGCCTGTACGTCCAGCACGGTGTGCGGCGCTGCCTGCGACGCGTCGACCACGACCAGGGCGCCGACGTCGTGCGCGCGGCGCACGATCGGCTCCAGGTCGTTGACCGTGCCGAGGATGTTCGAGGTGTGCACGACCGAGACGACCTTGGTCTCCTCGGTGATCACCTGCTCGATGTTCGACAGGTCGAGCCGGCCCTCGTCGGTGAGCCCGAACCACTTGAGCTTGGTGCCGGTGCGCTGCGCGAGCAGCTGCCACGGCACGATGTTCGAGTGGTGCTCCATCTCGGTGATCACCACGTCGGCGCCCACGCCGACCTTGAACGGCTCGTCCGCCCAGGTCAGCATGTTGGCCACGAGGTTGATCGCCTCGGAGGAGTTCTTGGTGAAGATCACCTCGTCCCGGCTGGGCGCGTTGATGAACTCCGCGACCTTGTCCCGGGCACCCTCGTACAGCGCGGTGGCCTCTTCGGCCAGCACGTGCACGCCTCGGTGCACGTTCGCGTTGCTGTTCGCGTAGTACTGCGTCATGGCGTCGATCACCTGGCGCGGGGTCTGCGACGTGGCCGCGTTGTCCAGATAGACAAGCGACCGGTCGCCGTGCAGGAGCCGTTCGAGGATCGGGAAATCCTTGCGGATCGCGTCCGTGTCGAGCAGCCCCGGCAGGTGCACTGTCATGCAGTCTCCCCCTTGCCGGTGTACGCCTCGTAGCCTTCGTCCTCGAGCTTGTCCGCGAGTTCGGCGCCGCCGGACTCGACGATCCGGCCGCCTGCGAAGACGTGCACGTGGTCGGGCTTGATGTACTTCAGGATGCGCGTGTAGTGGGTGATCAGCAGGGTGCCGATCTCGCCGGTCGCCTGCACCCGGTTGACACCCTCGGACACCACGCGCAGCGCGTCGACGTCCAGACCGGAGTCGGTCTCGTCGAGGATGGCGATCTTCGGGCGGAGCAGCTCCAGCTGAAGGATCTCGTGGCGCTTCTTCTCGCCGCCGGAGAAGCCCTCGTTGACGTTGCGCTCGGCGAAGGCGGGGTCCATCTGGAGGCGCTCCATGGCCTCCTTGACCTCCTTGATCCACAGCCGCAGCTTGGGGGCCTCGCCACGGGTGGCGGTGGCGGCGGTGCGCAGGAAGTTGGACACCGAGACGCCGGCGACCTCGACGGGGTACTGCATGGCCAGGAACAGGCCGGCGCGGGCCCGCTCGTCGACGGTCATGGACAGCACGTCCTCGCCGTCGAGCAGCACACTGCCGCCGGTGACCTTGTACTTCGGGTGGCCCGCGACCGAGTACGCCAGGGTGGACTTGCCGGAGCCGTTCGGGCCCATGATGGCGTGGGTCTCGCCCTGCTTCACGGTCAGGTCGACGCCGCGAAGGATCTCGCGCGGACCGTTCTCGGCGTCCACACTGACGTGCAGGTCGCGGATCTCAAGCGTTGCCATAACGGACTCAGGACTCCTGGTTCACTTCGACATAGACGGCGCCGCCGTCGATCTTCACGGGGTACACGGGGACCGGCAGGTTGGCCGGGGGGCCCGAGGGGCGGCCGGTGCGCAGATCGAAGCGCGAGCCGTGCAGCCAGCACTCGATCGCGCAGTCCTCGACCTCGCCCTCGGACAGCGACACGTTGGCGTGCGAGCACACGTCGTTGATCGCGTACACGTCGCCCTCGGTGCGCACGAGGGTGACCGGGACCTCGTCGAGCACGACGCGCAGCGGCGTGTCCTCGTGCAGGTCGGTCTCGGCGCAGGCCTTGAGATAGCTCATCGGGCGCCGCCTTCGAGGCGCGCCTCGATCTGCTTCATCAGCCGCTCCTGGAGGTCGGCGAGGCCGACCCGGGAGATCACCTCGGCGAAGAAGCCGCGCACGACCAGCCGGCGGGCCTCGTCCGCCGGGATGCCGCGCGACTGGAGGTAGAAGAGCTGCTCGTCGTCGAAGCGCCCGGTCGCACTGGCGTGCCCGGCGCCGGCGATCTCGCCGGTCTCGATCTCCAGGTTGGGCACCGAGTCGGCACGCGCGCCGTCGGTGAGCACCAGGTTGCGGTTGAGCTCGTAGGTGTCGGTGCCTTCGGCGGCGGCCCGGATGAGCACGTCGCCGATCCACACCGTGTGCGCGTCCGCACCCTGGAGCGCGCCCTTGTAGGTGACCAGGCTGCGGCACTGGGGCACGTCGTGGTCGATGAACAGCCGGTGTTCCAGGTGCTGGCCGGCGTCGGCGAAGTACACGCCGTACAGCTCGGCGTCGCCGCCCGGGGCGTCGTAGACCACGCGCGGGAACAGCCGGACCAGGTCGCCGCCGAGGGTGACCACGACCGACGTGAAGGACGCGTCCCGACCCACCCGGGTCAGGTGCGAGGCCACGTGCACGGAGTCGGCGTCCCAGTCCTGGATCGAGACGACCTTGAGCCTGGCGCCGTCGCCGACGATGAACTCGACGTTCTGCGCGTAGGTCGCGGAGCCGCTGTGGTCGAGCACGACGGTCGCCTCGGCGAACCGCTCGACCTCGATCGTGACGTGCCCGAACGCGGTGCCGCCGGCGCCGTGCAGGGTGACCACGACCGGCTCGGCGAGCTGGATGTCCTTGCCGACCACGACGAGCGTGGCCTTCTCGAACGAGCTGTACGCCTGGGCCGCGACCCGATCGACGGGCGCGCCCGCGCGGCCGATCCGCGCGTCGGAACGGTCCACCGTCTCGACGGTGACGCCCTCGGGCGCGGTCACCGAGACGGTGACCTCGCCCCGGTCGCCGCCCGCGGCGGTGCCGTCGTGCAGGCCGCGCAGGCGGGCCAGCGGGGTGAACCGCCAGTCTTCCTCGCGGCCGGTGGGCACCACGAAGTCGGCCACGTCGTAGGACGCGACGGCGACCTGACGCGCGTCCGCGGGCTGGGCGACCGAGCGGCCGGTGCCGGGGCCGGCGAGCACGTTCTCGGCCCCGGCCTCGCGCACGGCGATCGATCCGGCGGTCGTGCTACCGGGAGTGTTGGTGTTCGCAGCCATGGACTAGCCCACAGCCCCTTCCATCTGAAGCTCGATCAGGCGGTTCAACTCGAGGGCGTACTCCATGGGCAGTTCGCGCGCGATGGGCTCGACGAACCCGCGCACGATCATCGCCATGGCCTCGTCCTCGGTCATGCCGCGGCTCATGAGGTAGAACAGCTGGTCGTCGGAGATCTTCGAGACGGTCGCCTCGTGACCCATCGACACGTCGTCCTCGCGGACGTCGACGTACGGGTAGGTGTCCGAGCGGCTGATCGTGTCCACGAGCAGCGCATCGCACTTGACCGACGAGGTCGAACCGTGCGCACCCTCCTCGATCTGGACCAGACCGCGGTAGGAGGTGCGGCCACCGCCGCGCGCGACCGACTTGGACACGATGTTGGACGACGTGTTCGGGGCGCAGTGAACCATCTTCGAACCGGCGTCCTGGTGCTGGCCCTCGCCCGCGAAGGCGATCGACAGCGTCTCGCCCTTGGCGTGCTCGCCGAGCAGCCACACGGCCGGGTACTTCATGGTGACCTTGGAACCGATGTTGCCGTCGATCCACTCCATCGTGGCGCCCTCGTGGGCCACCGCGCGCTTGGTCACCAGGTTGTACACGTTGTTCGACCAGTTCTGGATGGTCGTGTACCGCACCCGGGCGTTCTTCTTGACGATGATCTCGACCACGGCCGAGTGCAGCGAGTCCGACTTGTAGATCGGCGCCGTGCAGCCCTCGACGTAGTGCACGTGGGAGCCCTCGTCGGCGATGATCAGCGTGCGCTCGAACTGGCCCATGTTCTCGGTGTTGATCCGGAAGTAGGCCTGGAGCGGGATCTCCACGTGCACGCCCGGCGGGACGTAGATGAACGAGCCGCCGGACCACACCGCGGTGTTCAGCGCGGAGAACTTGTTGTCGCCGGTCGGGATGACCGAGCCGAAGTACTCCTTGAACAGCTCCGGGTGCTCGCGCAGCCCGGTGTCGGTGTCCAGGAAGATGACGCCCTGCTCCTCCAGGTCCTCGCGGATCTGGTGGTAGACGACCTCGGACTCGTACTGGGCGGCGACGCCCGCGACCAGGCGCTGCTTCTCCGCCTCCGGGATGCCGAGCCGGTCATAGGTGTTCTTGATGTCCTCGGGCAGGTCCTCCCACGAGGCGGCCTGCTTCTCGGTCGAGCGCACGAAGTACTTGATGTTGTCGAAGTCGATCCCGGAGAGGTCGGAGCCCCACGTCGGCATCGGCTTCTTGCCGAAGAGCCGAAGGCCCTTCATGCGCTGCTTCAACATCCACTCGGGCTCGGACTTCTTCGCCGAGATGTCCGCGACGACCTCTTCGGAGATGCCTCGTCGCGCCGAGGCACCGGCGGTGTCCGAGTCGGCCCAGCCGTACTCGTAGGTGCCCAGGCCCTCGAGCTCGGGGCGAGCGTCGGTGGTCATGAAGTAGTCCTCCCGGAAGCCGGGGTGGCGTCGGTCGATTCCCGCAGACGGGAAGGGCCCCGGCGCGGCGGATTCTTGTCTTCGCTGTTCTTGCGACCGGACGAGCCGGCCGTCAGGCCGGACGAAACGGCCTTCGGGCCGGACGAGCCGACCCTGCGGCCGGTCGGACCGGCCGATTCAGCCTGTACAGCAGGAACGTGCGTGGTGCAGACGCCGTCGCCGTGGGCGATCGTCGCCAGCCGTTGCACGTGCGTACCGAGAAGGCGTGCGAACACCTCGGCCTCGGCCTCGCAGAGCTGCGGGAACCGCTCGGCGACGTGAGCCACCGGACAGTGGTGCTGGCAAAGCTGCTCTCCGCCGGGTGCGGGCCGCGCACTCGCGGCATACCCGTCGGCGGACAGCGCCTCGGCCAGCGCCCGGGCCCGCTCCCCGGGGGGTGCGGACTCGACCGAGGGACGATACCTCTCCTCGCGCGCGGCAAGCCGCTCGCGGGCGAATTTCGTCACTGCCTCATCGCCGAGGTGCTCGGCCACGAAGCTCAGCGCATCCGCCGCCAGCTCGTCGTACTCCTGGTGGAAACCGGAGCGACCGACGTCGGTCAGCGCGAACACCTTGGCCGGGCGACCCCGGCCTCGGCGCCCGTAGACGCGCTGCTCGGTGGCCTCGACGACACCCTCGGCGACCAGTGCGTCCAGATGGCGACGCACGCCCGCCGGGGTCAGCTCCAGTCGCTCGGCCAGGTCCGCCGCGGTGGACGGGCCGTGGTCGACGATCGAGCGGGTGACCCGGTGCCGGGTGCCCTCGTGACCGTCATGCTCGGGCGTGCCGACAGCCGCGGCGGGGGTCCGCCTCGGTGCCTCTTCGCTCGTTCGCATGTATTCCACAACACCATTGTTGCGTTAATCGGTCCCCAGGCCAAACGGCGATCACGTGCGGTCCGTCACTTAGGTGTGCCTAACAACACACCTCGCGTCGCACCCGGCCCGACCTGCGGATTTCCTGACGGCACGTCAGATGGGTCGATCCGGACGACCCCGCCACGAGGGGTGCCGAGACCTTTCTAGACTGACTCGTCATGGACTCCTCGCCGCCGGCAGTCGCGATCACGGGCCTGGTCAAGCGCTACGGCGACAAGACCGCCGTGGACGGGCTCTCGCTCACCGTCGAACGCGGCCAGGTGACCGCGGTGCTCGGCCCCAATGGTGCCGGCAAGACCAGCACGATCGAGATCTGCGAGGGCTACCGGCGCGCCGACGCGGGCGAGGTGCGGGTGCTCGACCTGGACCCGGTGCGCGACGCCGCCGCGCTGCGGCCCCGGATCGGGGTGATGTTGCAGTCGGGTGGCGTGTACTCGGGGGCGCGCGCCGAGGAGATGCTTCGCCACGTGGCGAAGCTGCACGCCCACCCCCTGGACGTGTCGATGCTGATCGAGCGGCTGGGCCTGGGCTCGTGCGGGCGGACCACCTACCGGCGGTTGTCCGGCGGACAGCAGCAGCGCCTGGCGCTCGCGCTCGCCGTGGTCGGCCGCCCCGAGCTGGTCTTCCTGGACGAGCCGACCGCCGGACTCGACCCGCACGCCCGGCACGCCACCTGGGACCTGGTGCGCGAGCTGCGCGGCGACGGAGTGAGCGTGGTGCTGACCACCCACCTGATGGACGAGGCCGAAAGGCTCGCCGACGAGGTGGCGATCGTGGATCGGGGCCGGGTGATCGCGTCCGGCTCGCCCGAGGCGCTGTGCCACGACGGCGCGGAGAACTCGCTGCGCTTCGCCGGACCACCCGGCCTGGACCTGGGCTCGCTGCTGAACGCGCTGCCGGAGGGCGCCAAGGCGCTGGAGGTCTCCCGCGGCGCGTACCGGATCGAGGGCGACATCGACCCGCAGCTGCTGGCCACGGTGACCTCGTGGTGCGCGCAGCACGGGGTGATGCCCGAGCGGCTGACGGTGGAACGACGCAGCCTGGAGGACGTGTTCATGGAGCTGACCGGACGGGAGCTGCGGAGTTGAGCGCGGTGGCGAAGGCTGCGGTATCGAAGGACGGGACGCGCGGTACGTTCGCGCCCGCGCCGGGGGCGGCGCCGCTGCGCCGGATGATCCTGGCGCAGAGCGCGCTGGAGACCCGGATGTTGTTGCGCAACGGCGAGCAGCTGCTACTGACGGTGATCATCCCGACGCTGCTGCTGGTGGTCTTCTCCTCGGCGGACATCGTGGACACCGGAGACGGCGAGCGGGTGGACTTCCTGACCCCGGGCGTGCTCGCGCTGGCGGTGTTGTCGACCGCGTTCACCGGGCAGGCGATCGCGACCGGGTTCGAGCGCCGCTACGGCGTGCTCAAGCTGCTCGGCTCGACGCCGCTGCCGCGGTGGGGGCTGATGGTCGCCAAGACGGCCTGCGTGGTCCTGGTGGAGGTCCTCCAGGTGGCGCTGCTCGTGGTGATCGCGCTGGCGCTGGGCTGGTCGCCGCACGGCAATCCGGTGTGGGTGCTCCTGCTGCTCCTGCTGGGCACCGCGGCCTTCTCCGGGCTGGGCCTGCTGATGGCCGGGACACTGCGCGCCGAGGCCACGCTGGCCGGCGCGAACCTGGTGTTCATCCTGCTGCTGCTGGGCGGCGGGGTGATCGTGCCGCTGGACAAGTTCCCCTCCGGGGTCGAGCACACGCTCGCGCTGCTGCCGATCTCGGCGCTGTCGGACGGGCTGCGGGACGTGCTCCGGGACGGATCGGGGCTGCCGCTGGGTGACTTGGCGATCCTGGCGGTCTGGGCGGTTTTGGGCCTGGGCGCGGCGGCGCGCTTCTTCCGGTGGGAGTGAGGTCCGCGAGCGCGGCGGATGCGGTGCGGGATCGGCATCGGTCGACACCCCTGGTGCGCTTGTGAATTCATTCACGACGTAGCATGTCGCGCATGAGTCTGCAGGCCGTCTCCCCCCTCGTCGCCCGCCGGGTGTTCCTCGCGAACCTGGTGGCGCAGATCGGCATCGTCGTCACGGGCGGTCTCGTCCGACTCACCGACTCGGGCCTGGGGTGCGACACCTGGCCCCGGTGCGACAAGGACACCAGCAACTGGACGCCGCACCAGGCGGTCAGCCACCACGCGTACATCGAGTTCGGCAACCGCATGCTGACCTACGTGGTCGGCGCGATCGCGGTGGCCTGCGTGGTGGCCGCATACCGGCTGACCGTGCGCCGCAAGGACATCACCACGCTGGCCTGGATCCAGATCGGCACGGTCGTCGGCCAGGCCGTCATGGGCGGCATCACCGTGCTGACCGACCTGCACCCGATGGCGGTGGCCGGTCACCTGCTCCTGTCCATGCTGCTGATCGCCTCGGCGGTCGCGCTGTACGAACGCGGCGGCGAGGGCGACGCGCCGGCCCGGCTGCTGGTGCGCCCGGAAATCCGCTGGTTCGGCTACGGCACGCTGGCCGTGGCCGGCGCGCTGGTCGTGATCGGCACCGTGGTCACCGGGTCCGGGCCGCACGCGGGCGACCTCAAGGCCAAGCGCTTCGACGTGAACATCGACCAGGTGGCCTGGCTGCACGCCGACCTGGCCTTCCTGCTCCTGGGCGCGGCCGTCGCCCTGGCCCTGGCCCTGCGCGTCACCGACGCCCCCGCGGACGCCCAGCACCGCATCTGGTGGCTGCTGGCCGTGCTGGTCCCGCAGGGCCTGATCGGCTACATCCAGTACTTCAACGGCCTCCCCGAGTGGATGGTCCTCACCCACATGCTCGGCGCCGCCCTCACCGTGGTCACCGCCACCCGCGCCCTGTTCGGCCTGCGCGTCCGCGGCGACGCATCGCCCGAAGCCGAGGCCGGCCACTTCGACGACGCCGAACTGCGCGAACCGGTCGCCACCCGCTACTGACCGTCGGGCGTCGGCGCGGAAACGGGTCGAACCCTCGCGGGTTCGACCCGTTTCGATGTTCCCGACCTCCCGGGTCAGCGGGTGGGGACCGCCAACAGGAGGGCGAAGCGCTCCCGGGGGTCGGTCCACCAGTGGCGGATGGTGAAGCCTGCCGTGCCGAGTTCGGCTTCCAGCGGGGTACGGCGGAACTTGGTGGAGATCTCGGTGCGCAGCAGTTCGTCGCGCGCGAAGTCGACGGAGAGGTCGAGGGTCGGGATCTTGACGGTCTGGTCGACGCGGGAGCGCAGGTGCATCTCGATGCGCTCCGCCTCGGCGTTCCACAGGGCGACGTGATCGTAGGCATCGGGGTCGAAGTCGGCGTCGAGTTCGCGGTTGAGCACGTGCAGCACGTTCTTGTTGAAGGCGGCCGTGACGCCCTGGCTGTCGTCGTAGGCGGCGACCAGCACGCCGGGGTCCTTGACCAGGTCGACACCGAGCAGCAGGGTGTCGTCGGCGCTCAGGGCACGGCGCAGGATGCGGTAGAAGTCCACGCGCTGGGCCGGGTCGAGGTTGCCGAGCGTGCTGCCCAGGAAGCTGAGCAGGCGGGGGCCGGGTTCGTCGGCGAGGGCCAGGTCGTGTTCGAAGTCGGTGACCGTGGCCGCGACCCGCAGCGCCGGGTAGTCGCGGCACAGCGCTTCACCGGCCCGGGTCAGCGCCGAGTCGCTCACGTCCAGCGGCACGTAGCGGTCCAGCGTGCCGGCGGCGGTGAGCGCGTCCAGGAGCAGCCGGGTCTTGCGGGAGGAACCGGAGCCGAGCTCGATCAGGGTGTGGGCCCCGGTGGCGGCGGCGATCTCCTCGGCACGCCGGGTGAGGATCTCGTGTTCGGCGCGGGTGGGGTAGTACTCGGGCAGGTGGGTGATCTCCTCGAACAACTCGCTGCCGCGCGCGTCGTAGAACCACTTCGGCGGCAACGACTTGGTCGGCGCGGTGAGGCCCCGGAGCACGTCGGCGCGCAGGGTGGTGTCGAAGTAGTCGGCCGGCAGCCGGTGGTCGAGGGTGAAGCGGCTGTTCATGGGACGCCGTTCCTGTGGGGCGGATGACGGACGTTGTGCCTGTGCGGCGGATGGCGGACGTGCGGCGACGGCCCGTACGGGGCGGATCGCGGCGATGCGGACACCGCTGCGGGTGGCCACGAGGAGGGAACGATCGGGTACCTCGACCCACGCGCCCCAACCGCCGACCGTGTCCTCGTCGGGCTCGGAGGCGACCAGGACCCGCCCGGGGGCGGTGCGGTACCAGAGGGTGTCCCCGTATCGGGTGGCGAAGACGGTCGCCCCGTCGGTGAGCAGCATGTTGAGCCGGGCATTCGGGCGCACCTCGGCGATCCCACGCACCAGCGAGGCCAGCGCCCCGCCGACGGGCTCGCGCCGGCGGACTCGGCGCGCGAGCATGGCCCACAGCAGCGCCGAGTCGCAGCGCGCCTCCAGGGTCAGCAGGTCGGCCGGGTCGAGCGCGGGCCCGATCGGCAACCGGGTCCAGTCCGGGATCGCGCCGTTGTGGCTGAACAGCCAGTGGCCGTCCCGATACGGCGCTGCCGCGGCCTCGTCCTGACTGGTGCCGGCGGTGGCGCTGCGCACGGCGGCCAGGAACGCGCCGCTGCGCACGGTGCGGGCCAGGTCGGGCAGATTCGGGTCGGCCCAGATCGGCAACGCCCGCCGGTAGCGGGCGGGTTCGACGTCCACGACGGCCTCGGCCGCGTCGCCGGGCGCCGCTTCGGCCGATCCGCCCGGGTACCAGCCGAAGCCGAAGCCGTCCACGTTGACCGTCCCGTAGCGCTGCCGACGCGGCGCCCAGGACTGCTCGTACAAGCCGTGCGCCGGGTCCGTCAGCACCTCGGCGAGGGTGATCTCCGGTCCCAGATAGGCCAGATGACGGCACATCAGCGCGCCTCCCGGGGCGCCGCGTCGCGGGCGGTCCGGAAGCCGGCGAAGATCTGCCGACGAATCGGCAGGTCCCAGTTGCGGAACGTGCCTCGAGCGGCCACCTCGTCCACGCCGAACGCGCCACCGCGCAGCACCTTGTGGCCGGGGCCGAAGAACACCTCGGAGTACTCCCGG
Organism: Embleya sp. L77; assembly: GCF_055557415.1. NCBI lineage: Bacteria > Bacillati > Actinomycetota > Actinomycetes > Kitasatosporales > Streptomycetaceae > Embleya > Embleya sp. L77. Next base: position 5,175,503 of record NZ_CM145709.1, on the reverse strand, counting down.
TACGGGAACGCCGCGAACCCGGGATAGGGAAGGAAATCGGAGGCGGTCCACTCCCAGACGTCGCCGAGCAGCTGCCGGGCCCCGCACGCCGCGGCACCCGCCGGGTACGCGCCGGCGGGCGCCGGTTGCAGGTGCCGTTGGCCGAGGTTGGCGTGTTCGGGGGTGGGCTCCGCGTCACCCCACGGATACCGCCGCGAGCGCCCGCCGGCCGGATCGTGCCGGGCCGCCTTCTCCCACTCGGCCTCGGTCGGCAACCGCCGACCGGCCCAGCGCGCGTAGGCGTCGGCCTCGTACCAGCACACGTGCAGGACCGGTTCGTCGGGCGGCACCGGTTCGGTCCGGCCGAACCGCCGGCGCAGCCATGTGTCCCCCTCGCGCCGCCAGAACAACGGCGCGGTGAGGTCGGCCTCCTGTCGGTGTCGCCAACCCTGCGGACTCCACCAACGCTCGTTTGCGTACCCGCCGTCGGCGATGAACTCCTGGTAGGCCGCGTTGCTCACCGGCACGGTGTCCAACCAGAACTCCGGTACGTCCACGATGTGCGCGGGTCGTTCGTTGTCCAGCGCCCACGGGTCGGTGTCGGTGCCCATCTCGAACGGTCCTGCGGCGACCAGGACTTCCCGCGGCAGGGCATCCGCTTCGGTCGCTCCGGGCGGCGCGGGCGCGTCCAACACCGGTTTCCCGAGTCGCAGTTGGTGGGTGGCCAGCATGGTCTCGTCGTGCTGTTGCTCGTGCTGGGCGAGCATGCCGAACACGAATCCCTGGGCCAGGAGCGGGTCGCCGCCGGTGCCGAGGTCGACGGATTCCAGTACGCGCGAGGTGTGTTCGCGCACCATCCCGACGTATTCCCGGGCCTGCTCGGGCCCGAGCAGGGGCAGCGCGGGCCGGTCGGCACGCGGGTGTCGGAATGCGTCGTACAGCGGGTCCAGGTCCGGACGCAGCGCCGGTTCACCGCCGGCCCGGCGGACCAGCCACAATTCCTCCTGATTGCCGATGTGCGCCAGGTCCCAGACCAGCGGCGACATCAACCGGGAGTGTTGGGCGGTCAGTTCCTCGTCGGTCAGGCAGTCGGTGAGGGCCAGCGTCCGGCGTCGGGCCCGGGCCAGCGCCTCCCGGGCTATCGTCCGGCGGTCGGCGACCGGGGGCTCGACGTGCGCGTCGGTCGGCTCTGCGGGTCGCGTGGATCGGGTGGGCCGGCCGGCTTCAGTCGGTTGTGCGGCCTGCGACCTCGCTCGCCGGGACCGCTTCGACTGCTTCGACGCCTTCGGCGACTGCGATGGCTTCAACGACTTCATCGACTGGTCCTTTCCAGCAGGTCGTCCGCGGGACATCGGCCCCGTTCGGCGTAGCGCCTGGTGAATTCGGCGACGGCCGCACGGAGCGGGCCGGGGGCGCCGTTGTCGGAGAGGGCGTTCTCGGTGGCCGCGAAGCACGCCCGAATCGCCTTGCCGAGTACCGGGTCGGCGGGCCCGAGTCGGGCGGCCCGGCTCCAGACCGAATCGGTCGGCACCGCCGAGCCGTTCGGGCACAGCGGCTCGGTCGCCTCCCAGGCCGCCTCGGCCGCGACCGGGTCGTCCAAGAGGGTGGCGGCCATCGCGGCGGGAACGACCCAGTCGTCACCGCACTGGGCGTCGATCATCCGCAACTCCAGCCAGCCGCGCGGGCGGACCGGCGGGAAGAGCGTGGTCAGGTGGTAGTCGAGATCCTCCAGGGTGGGTGGACGCACTCCGGGTGCGCCGCGCAACCAGGAGCGGAAGGTCAGCCCCTCGGGTGCGGTCCAGCCGTCCGTCGAACTGCCGCGTACACACAGCAGCGGGGCGTCCAGCGCGTAGCACGCCCATGCGGCGCGCGGGTCGGGGTCGGCTCCCGGCGGCGGTTCCGGCGGCCGGGTGCGGCCGGGGTCCATCCGGGCCCAGACGAGTTGGCGGGTCGACCGCCATCCGGTCGGTTTGCCCTGCCACAGCGGGGAGTTGGCGAATGCGGCGACCAGTACGGGGCCGAGTCGGTGGGTCAGTTCCCAGCGCGATCGGTAGCCCCGGCGGCCGTCGCCCTCCTCTCCCGCGTCCAGGTTGATCTGCACGGACGCGGTGCCGCGCATCATCATCCGGCCCCATCCGCCGTCCCGGTCGAAGTACGCCTCCATGGCCCGGTAGCGGGGATGGTCCACGATCCGTGGCGGGTCCTGATACGGCTCCAGGCCGTGGCCGGCGAGCACCAGTCCGCTCGCCGCCAGCGCCTGTGCCAGGGCGGCCGTGTCGGCCCGGAGGTCCTGGGCGCATCGGGCGAGCGAGGTGGCGGGCGGTGAGCTCAGCTCGACCTGCCCACCCGGCTCGCGGGTCAATCTGCTGCCGAACGGCAGCCCCTGCGCCTTCACCGGGGCCAGGGCTTCGTCCAGCCGTTCCGGCGCCACCTCCCGGCGGGCGTCGGCGCCGTCGTGCACGATCCATTCCAGCTCGATCCCGACCCGTGCGGGTGGGCCGGTCTTGAAGCACACGCCGTGCACGTGGGCCTGTGCGTCGTCCTCCTTCAGAGCGGTAGCCATCGCCCTCACTCCTTACGGTCCATCGTGTGGTCCCGGGTCCGGTCCCGGGCGAGGTCCCCGGTTCGGTCCCTCATGTCACTTTCCCGCTCTGCTGTACCCGGCGAACAAGACCGGAACACCCGTACCCCCGTGAACCCCGAACCACGCCCACATGACGCCCGAACACCCCCGGGACGAGACCACCTGGTTGCCCTGGCTACACCCGGGCGAAATCCGCAGGTGGCGCGCGGGGGGCACGGGCCCGGGTGCGGGGCGCGGGGTATCGCTCGACACGGGGGTGCAGGTCGTCGGCCATCCGCCCGGTCCCGGGCCCGGGCCCGGGTCCGCCCGCCCGGCCGGCCGGCCGGCCGGCCGGCCGGCGATCATCGGTCCGTGCGACGACGCGACCGGTGCTGGACAACGCCGTGCGCGTGCCCTGTCATGGTGCGATGACCGCCGCGCAGCCGACGCCGACCCCGATGCCGCCCATCGACCTGGACGGCTACACCGGCAGACACGAGCACGACCATCCGTTGCACCGGGAGCGCGGGTTCGCCTTCTTCGCGCCGGCGCCCGAGGGCGCCGCGGAGGATCCGGGTCACGGATTCGAAGCGGCCCGCCGCGACAGGCTGCTCTTCGACCTCGCCGCCTGGCACCACGACGTCGCGCCGACCTACGTTCGGGCCCGGGCCGCGGAGGACCGGGCGCACGAGGCGGTGCGGGTCAGGGACGAGGATCCGAGCGACGAGCGCCACGACGAGGCGGTGCGGGCGGTCCGGGCGTACGCATGCGCCCGCTCCGACCTGCTCGTACTCCTCGACCGGCAGCCGATCCCGCGCGGCGGCGAGCCCCTCTACGAGCGGTACGTCCCCGAACGGACCCGGATCGATCCGAGCACCCTGACCCCCGAAGCCGACCTCCGCCGCCGAGTGGGCCTGCTTTAGGACGCGCATGTGGTGGTGATCGACGGGTGGCCCGGGTGAGGCGCTCGATCCCGGTGAGGCGCCCCCCGCAGCGGACATGAGGAGGACGCGTTGGAGCGACGGAAGTTGTTGGCGATCGGGGCGGGGCTGGCGGTCCTACCCGCCTGGTGGGCCGTGCGGCAGGTGACGAACGGAGCCGAGGAGGACTGGCACACCGACACCGCACCGCTGGAACGGGCGTTCCCCCTGCTCGGCGCGCTCACCGACGCCAAGTGGGTCAGCAGCCGGGACAACGAGCGGGACCTACCGTCGCCGGACCTGGTGCTCTCCGGCTTCGCCCGGCTGACCCCGGGGAAACTCGCCGAGCTGACGGCGGCCCACCCCTTCGTCTCCGAGGGGCCGGCCGATGACTTCTCCTCCTGGTTCGAGAAGTCGCTCGCGGGCGAGGGGCCGAAGAACCCGCAGTGGATCCGTTCGCACGAACTCGACCGCGACGGCAACGGCTACTCCACCAAACTCTGGTTCGACCGGCGCAGCGACACCGTCCGATTCCGGGCCCTCAACCCGTACGGAGGGCCCGGGTGATACCGGGAGAGAGGATCGAGGACGCGGTGCCGGTCGCGCACGGCTCACGACGGCCCGGTCACTCAGCCCTGTGAGCCGCCCAGTTGCAGGCCCGCCATCCGGGACCACTCGTACTTGGTCGTGCGCACCTTCGCCGCGAGGTCGTTCGGGAACTCCTCGTGCAGCGTGACGCCCGCCTTGGCGATGGCCGCACGCGCGATGTCCGGGTCGCGGACGACCTGGTCGCCCCACGCCCCGTCGGTCCCGACGAGCACGATCCGGGTCGCGTCGCGCCCGACGTACTCGACGATCGCGTCGCCCCCGCCGCCGTGTGCGGCGGTGAAGCGCTCGATGTGCTTGGCGATCCTGCGCACCTGTCGCTCGACCCGCGCATCCGGGGAACCCGGGTCCGGCGTGGCCGTCGTGGTCTCGGTGTCCGTCATGGCGCCCACATTACCGAGGGCGCGCCGCCGGATCCGGGCGAATGCGCGTGGTCCGGATCACGTCACCCGCAATCGCGCGGATCAACCGGACCGGATCGGATCGAAAAGCCGGACCGCACCAGCCGAATCGGATCAGAACAACAGCGGGTCGACCGCCACCGCGACGAACAGCAGCGTCAGGTAGGTGATCGACCAGTGGAACAGCCGCATCTCCTTGAGCTTGCCACCCGTGATCTCGGCCTTGGCCCGACGCTGGAGACCGTGCGCCTCCCACAACCACGCGATGCCCAGCAGCGCCGCCGCGATCGGGTAGAGCGGGCCGGTGTCCGCGGCCGGCCACAGCAGCATCGAGACGCCGACCATGACCCAGCTGTAGGCCACGATCTGGTTCGCCACGACCTTGTTGCCCGCGACCACCGGCAACATCGGCACGCCGGCGTTGGTGTAGTCGTCGGTGAACTTCATCGACAGCGGCCAATAATGCGGCGGCGTCCAGAAGAAGATCACCGCGAACAGCACCACCGGGGCCCAGTCCAGCGAATTGGTCACCGCGGTCCAGCCGATCAACACCTGCATGCAGCCGGCGATGCCGCCCCACACGATGTTCTGCGGCGTGCGCCGCTTGAGCAGCATCGTGTAGACGACCACGTAATAGAAGATTGCGAAGACCGAAAGCGCCGCGGACAGCGGATTGACCAGGAACCAGAACCACGCGGTGGAGACCACGCCCAGCACGCTCGCGAACACGATCGACTCGCGCGGCGACACCATTCCGGTGACCAGCGGCCGGCGTTCGGTGCGGTGCATCAGCCGGTCGATGTCCCGGTCGAGGTACATGTTGAAGGCGTTCGCGCTGCCCGCCGAGAGGTACCCGCCGAACACGACCAGGAGCACCAGACCCAGGTCCGGCAGGCCGTGCGCCGCAAGGAACATCACCGGAATCGTGCTGATCAGCAGCAGTTCGATGATGCGCGGCTTGGTGAGGGCCACGAATGCGAGAATCCGGGCCATCGGCGGGCGGGCGCCGGCGGGCGCATTTCCCACCAGCCCGGCCGGTCGGGATTCGACGGCTGTCACGAACACCCCATCAGCAGCGTTTTCGGCCGGGCCCGGGTGTCGCCCGGAAGCCGGTTTGCTCGTCAATATGTAAGCGGTATGCAAGCGGCGTCGGAGCGTCCAGGCCCGGACCCACTAGCAGGAAACTGTAGTCCCTCACCAGGGGCACAAACCCTCGGGGGCATGCCCGCGGCACCGCCGGGTAGCCGAGACGAAGGTCGTCGTGCGTCCGGCCTCGTGCCCACCGTGCGTCGCACCCGGCCCCCACGTATCTCCCGTCCTGTCCACAAGGTGAACGTCACCACCCGCGTGGGCGTCCTCCGAGCGAGGGACCATGTCACCCCCGGTAGGCTCGGCCACGTGCCTGAGGCGCCGGGGCGAAGGTCCCGAGCCGGCCGCTTTTATTCGGCCTATCCCGGAAGACCCCGGAAGGAGCCCTGAACAGGGTGAGCACCAAGCCGACCCCCGACAACAGCTCTCTCGACTGGAGCGACCTCGACAAGCGAGCCGTCGACACCGCTCGCGTGCTGGCGATGGACGCCGTTCAGAAGGTCGGTAACGGCCACCCCGGAACGGCCATGAGCCTGGCCCCCGCGGCCTACCTCATCTGGCAGAAGTTCCTGCGCCACGACCCGACCGACCCGGACTGGACCGGCCGCGACCGTTTCGTGCTGTCCCCGGGCCACACCAGCCTGACCCTGTACACGCAGCTCTACCTGTCCGGCTACGGCCTGACGCTGGACGACCTCGCGTCGTTCCGCACCTGGGGCAGCCGTACCCCGGGCCACCCCGAGCACGGCCACACCGCCGGCGTCGAGACCACCACCGGGCCGCTCGGCCAGGGCGTGGGCAACGCGGTCGGCATGGCGATGGCCGCCCGCTACGAGCGTGGCCTGTTCGACCCCGACGCCGCCCCCGGCACCTCGCCGTTCGACCACACCATCTGGGTGATCGCCTCCGACGGCGACCTGGAAGAGGGCATCTCCGCGGAGGCCAGCTCGCTCGCCGGTCACCAGAAGCTGGGCAACCTCGTCGTGGTCTACGACGACAACCACATCTCGATCGAGGGTGACACCGAGACCGCGTTCAGCGAGGACGTCCTCGCCCGCTACGCGGCCTACGGCTGGCACACCATCCGGGTCGAGCCGCAGGCCAACGGCGACATCGACGTCGAGGCGCTGCACGCGGCGCTGGCGGCGGGCAAGGCGGAGACCGGCCGGCCGACCATGATCGGCATGCGCACGATCATCGCGTGGCCCGCGCCGAACGCGCAGAACACCGGCAAGGCGCACGGTTCGGCGCTGGGCGCCGAAGAGGTCGCGGCCACCAAGAAGGTGCTGGGCTTCGACCCGGCCAAGGACTTCGAGGTCGCCGACGACGTGCTCGCGCACGCCCGCAAGGTCGTCGACCGCGGCCGCGCCGCGCACGAGGCGTGGAAGAGCGACTTCGCCAAGTGGGCCGAGACCAACCCCGAGCGCGCCGCCGAGCACGCCCGGATCTCCGCCCGTCGGCTGCCCGACGGCTGGGAGAAGGTGCTGCCGGAGTTCGAGGCCGGCAAGCCGGTCGCCACCCGCAAGGCCTCCGGCAAGGTGCTCGCCGCGCTCGGCGCGGTCATCCCCGAGCTGTGGGGCGGGTCGGCCGACCTCGCCGAGTCGAACAACACCACGATCGACGAGGGCAGTTCGTTCCTGCCCGAGGGCAACCCGCTCAAGGGCGCGAACCCCTACGGCCGGACCGTGCACTGGGGCATTCGCGAGCACGCCATGGGTTCGACCATGAACGGCATCGCGCTGCACGGCGGGACGCGCATCTACGGCGGCACGTTCCTGGTGTTCAGCGACTACATGCGCCCGGCCGTGCGGCTCGCCGCGCTGATGAAGCTGCCCACGACGTACGTGTGGACGCACGACTCGATCGGCCTGGGCGAGGACGGTCCGACCCACCAGCCGATCGAACACATCGCGGCGCTGCGCGCGATCCCCGGCCTGGACGTGGTCCGCCCGGCGGACGCGAACGAGGTCGCGGTGGCGTGGCGCAAGATCCTGGAGACCACGGACCGCCCGGCCGGCATCCTGCTCACCCGCCAGGACGTACCGACCTGGGACCGCACCGAGTTCGGCTCGGCCGAGGGCACCGCGCGCGGTGGTTACGTGCTGGCCGAGGCGTCCAGCGGCACCCCGCAGGTGATCCTGATCGGCACCGGCTCCGAGGTGCAGACCGCGGTCGCGGCGCGCGAGGTGCTGGAGGCCGAGGGTGTGCCGACCCGGGTCGTCTCGCTGCCCTGCCTGGAGTGGTTCAACGAGCAGGACCAGGCGTACCGCGAGCACGTGCTGCCGCCGTCGGTCAAGGCGCGCGTCTCGGTCGAGGCCGGCATCGCGCAGGGCTGGCGCGAGCTGGTCGGCGACACGGGCCGGATCGTCTCGCTGGAGCACTTCGGCGCGTCGGCGGACTACAAGAAGCTGTTCGCCGAGTTCGGGCTGACCCACGAGGCGGTCGTTTCGGCCGCTCGGGAATCCCTGGCGCACGCCGGTAGCTGAAGATCACGTAACCCTGTGGGCGGTGTCGGGTGGCAACACCCGCCCGACACCGCCCACGCCGGGCGCCGATCCGCCGCCCACGAGGCGGCCGGGTCCGGCCGCCGACTCGATAAGGAGCAAAGTGTCATGACGGAACCCCTGCGTCGCCTGTCCGCCGAGGGCGTGGCCGTGTGGCTCGACGACCTGAGCCGGGCGCGGCTGGAGTCCGGCAACCTGCAAGAGCTGGTCCGCGACCGCGAGGTAGTGGGTGTCACGACGAACCCGGCGATCTTCCAGAAGGCGATCTCCGGCAACGACATCTACGACAATCAACTGCGCGAGCTCGCCGTGCGCGGCGTCACCGTCGAAGAGGCCGTGCGGATGATCACCACGGCCGACGTGCGCCAGGCGTGCGACGTGCTGCGCCCGGTCTACGACGCCACCGAGGGCCGCGACGGCCGGGTGTCGATCGAGGTCGACCCCCGCCTCGCGCACGACACCGAGACCACCAGCGCCGAGGCCCGCCAGCTGTGGTGGTTGGTGGACCGACCCAACCTGTTCATCAAGATCCCGGCCACCAAGGCCGGCCTGCCCGCCATCTCGCAGGCTCTCGCCGAGGGCATCAGCGTCAACGTCACGCTGATTTTCTCGCTGGAGCGCTACCGCGAGGTGATGGAGGCGTACGTCGAGGGCATCGAGCGCGCCCGCGCCGCCGGTCTCGACCTCTCCGAAATCGAGTCCGTCGCGTCCTTCTTCGTCTCCCGCGTGGACACCGAGATCGACAAGCGCCTGACGGCGCTCGGCACCGACGAGGCCAAGAAGGCGGCAGGCAAGGCGGCGGTCGCCAACGCGCGACTGGCCTACCAGGCGTACGAAGAGGTCTTCGGTACCGAGCGCTGGCAGGCCCTCGCCGCCGCCGGCGCCCGACCGCAGCGTCCGCTGTGGGCCTCGACCGGCGTCAAGGACCCGGCGTACCGCGACACGATGTACGTGGACGACCTGGTGGTCAAGGGCGTGGTCAACACGATGCCCGAGGCCACGCTGAACGCGGTCGCCGACCACGGCGACATCACCGGTGACACCGTGCACGGCACCTACGAGGCGGCTCGGGCCGACCTGGACGCGATCGCCAAGCTCGGTATCTCCTACGACGAGGTCGTCGAGCTGCTCGAAGAGGAGGGCGTCGAGAAGTTCGAGACCTCCTGGAACGAGCTGCTCGCGTCCGTGCAGGGCGAGCTGGACCGGCTGGCCAAGGAGCGCTGACCCTCCGCCGCACGACCGCAGGACCCGGTCGGCCTCCCTCGCCGACCGGCGCAGCACCCCTTCGTCCCGTCGCCGCCGAACGTGACCCGTTCGGCGGCGGCAGGACGGATACTCCACGCAATCAGGGCATGATTTCAGCACACTCCCACCCCATTAATAGGAGGGCTGACCGCCCGTGGTACACGCAAACGACGAACGCGTGACCGCCGGCGGCGTGGACGTCACCGTTTCCGGTGACCTATCGCACGCCGCCGCAGTCGCCGAAGTCATCACCGCCTGCGTCGTGGACAAGGTGCCCGCGCGCCTGGTCGCCTCGGACGCCACGCTGTGGGGTCCGGAGGCCGAGTCGCTGGCCGCGATCCGCCTGGGTTGGGTGGATCTGCCCGCCTCCTCGCGCGCGTTGCTGCCGCAACTCGCCGAACTGCGCGAGCGCCTGAGCGCCGAGGGCCTGGACCACGTGGTCCTGGCCGGCATGGGCGGCTCGTCGCTGGCGCCCGAGGTGATCACCGCCACCTACGGCAAGAAGCTCACCGTGCTGGACACCACCGACCCCGCCCAGGTCCGCCGCGCACTCGGTGAGGATCTGGAGCGCACCGTCGTGGTCGTCTCCAGCAAGAGCGGCGGCACCGTGGAGACCGACAGCCACCGCCGCGCGTTCGAACAGGCCTTCCTCGACGAGGGCCTCACCAACGACCAGTTGGCCGGCCGGATCGTGGTCGTCACCGACCCCGGCTCGCCGCTGGAGAACACCGCGCGCAACGCCGGCTACACGATCGTGCTCGCCGACCCCAACGTCGGCGGTCGCTACTCGGCGCTGACCGCGTTCGGCCTGGTGCCCAGCGCACTGGCCGGCGTGGACGTCGAGCAACTCCTCGACGACGCCGCCGCGCTGGCACCCACGCTCGCCGGCGACCGGGACAACCCGGGCCTGCTGCTCGGCGCGGTGCTCGGCGCCGCCGCCAACCACGGCCGGGACAAGCTCGTGCTCGCCAACACCGGCGACATCGTCGGCTTCGGCGACTGGGCCGAACAGTTGATCGCCGAGTCCACCGGCAAGCAGGGTCGCGGCATCCTGCCGGTCGTGGTCGAGGACGTGGACGCGCCCGGCTTCGACCACGCGGTGGGCGCCGACGCGGTGCGTACCGTGATCGGCGACGAGGACATCGACCGGCCCGAGGCCGACCTGCGCGTGTCCGGCCCGCTGGGCGCGCAGTTGCTGCTGTGGGAGTACGCGACGGCGGTTGCCGGCCGGGTGATCGGCATCGACCCGTTCGACCAGCCGAACGTGCAGGAGTCCAAGGACAACACCGGCGCGCTGCTGACCAAGGCGGGCGACGACGGTCCGCTGCCCGTGGGCACGCCCGCGTTCGTCGACGGCGCGGTCGAGGTGCACGGCGACGCCGCGCTCCTGGACGGGGCGAGCGACCTCACCGGTGCGCTGCGCGCGCTGCTCGCGGCGGTGCCGGACAACGGCTATGTCGCGGTGATGGCCTACCTGGACCGGCTCGGCGACACCGACGCGCCCAAGCTGCGCCCGCTGCTGGCCGAGGCACAGGGCGGCGAGCAGGTCACCTTCGGCTGGGCGCCGCGATTCCTGCACTCCACCGGCCAGTTCCACAAGGGCGGGCCCGCGGTCGGCGTGTTCCTCCAGATCACCGGCGCGAACGCCGAGGACCTGGACGTGCCGGCCAAGCCCTACAGCTTCGGCCGCCTGCAACTGGCCCAGGCGCTCGGCGACCTCGGCGCGATCACCTCGCGCGAGCGCCCGGTGCTGCGCCTGCACCTGACCGACCGCGCGGCCGGACTCGGGCAACTGCTCGACGCCGCCCGCGCCCTCGCAAACGGAGCGGCTCGATGAGCCCCAAGGCCACCAAGTCCAAGCCGGCCGTGTGGCCGGAGAACCCGCTGCGCGACCCGCAGGACCGCCGGCTCCCGCGCATCGCCGGCCCCTCCGGCCTGGTCATCTTCGGCGTCACCGGCGACCTGTCCCGCAAGAAGCTGATGCCGGCGATCTACGACCTGGCCAACCGCGGCCTGCTGCCGCCGGGCTTCGCGCTGACCGGGTTCGCCCGGCGCGACTGGGAGAACCAGGACTTCGCCCAGGTCGTCTACGAGGCGGTCAAGGAACACGCCCGGACCCCCTTCCGGGAAGAGGTCTGGCAGCAGCTGTCCGAGGGATTCCGGTTCGTCCAGGGCGAGTTCGACGACGGCAAGGCGTTCGACCAGCTGCGCCAGACGATCGACGAGCTGGACGAGCAGCAGGGCACCCAGGGCAACCACGCCTTCTACCTGTCGGTGCCGCCGAAGGCCTTCCCCGAGGTGGTTCGCCAGCTCAAGGAGCACGGGCTCGCCGACCCCAAGGCCGACTCGTGGCGCCGCGTGGTGATCGAGAAGCCGTTCGGGCACGACCTCAAGAGCGCGCGCGAGCTGAACAAGGTCGTCGACGAGGTCTTCCCGCCCGAGGCGGTCTTCCGGATCGACCACTACCTGGGCAAGGAAACCGTCCAGAACATCATGGCGTTGCGTTTCGCCAACACCATGTTCGAGCCGCTGTGGAACCGGTCCTACGTGGACCACATCCAGATCACCATGGCCGAGGACATCGGCATCGGCGGCCGGGCCGGGTACTACGACGGCATCGGCGCCGCGCGCGACGTGATCCAGAACCACCTGCTCCAACTGCTCGCGCTGACCGCGATGGAGGAGCCGGTGTCCTTCGACGCCGAATCGCTGGTCGCCGAGAAGCTCAAGGTGCTCAGCTCGGTCAAGCTGCCCGACGACCTGTCCCGCGGCACCGTCCGGGCCCAGTACACCCGCGGCTGGCAGGGTGGTGAACTGGCCAAGGGCTACCTGGAAGAGGACGGCATCCCGCCGGACTCGCGCACCGACACCTACGCCGCGATCAAGCTGGAGATCGCCAACCGCCGCTGGGCGGGCGTGCCGTTCTACCTGCGCGCGGGCAAGCGGCTCGGCCGCCGGGTCACCGAGATCGCGGTGGTCTTCCAGCGCGCGCCGCACCTGCCCTTCGACGCCACCGCGACCGAGGAGCTGGGGCAGAACGCCCTGGTCATCCGGGTGCAGCCGGACGAGGGCATGACGGTGCGCTTCGGCTCCAAGGTGCCGGGCACCGCGATGGAGGTGCGCGACGTGAACATGGACTTCGCGTACGGCGAGTCGTTCACCGAGTCGAGCCCGGAGGCGTACGAGCGACTGCTGCTCGACGTCCTGCTCGGCGACGCGCCGCTGTTCCCGCGGCACGAGGAGGTCGAGCTGTCCTGGAAGATCCTCGACCCGATCGAGGAGCACTGGGCGCAGCACGGCAAGCCCGAGCCCTACGTGTCCGGGACCTGGGGTCCCGACGCGGCCGACGAGATGCTCGCACGTGACGGACGGAGCTGGCGCCGCCCATGATGATCGATCTGACGGACACCAAGTCGAGCAAGATCAACGCCGCACTGGTGGAGGCCCGCCGCGGGATGGGCAGCCCCACCCTGGGCATGGTGCTCACCCTGGTCATCGTCACCGACGAGGCCAACCAGTACGACGCGATGAAGGCCGCGGGCGAGGCCGCCCGCGAGCACCCGTCGCGGATCCTGGTGGTGATCGGCCGCCCCGGCCAGGAGATCGCTCCGCGCCTGGACGCCGAGGTCCGGGTCGGCGACTCGGGCGTGGGCGAGACCGTACTGCTGCGCATGCACGGCGAGTTGGCCGATCACGCCGAGTCGGTCGTGCTGCCGCTGTTGCTGCCGGACGCGCCGGTCGTGGTGTGGTGGCCCGGGCGGGCGCCGGAGGTGCCCAGCAAGGACCTGCTGGGCGCGCTGGCCACCCGTCGGGTGACCGACGCCGCCGCGCCGCCGCGCCGGGCCGATGTGCTGCGGCTGCGGGCGAGCGCGTACACCCCGGGCGACACCGACCTGGCCTGGACCCGGACCACGCCGTGGCGCAGCCTGCTGGCCGCGGCGCTGGACCAGAAGTACAGCCGGATCCTGGGCGCGAAGGTCGGCGCGAAGGCGGGCAACCCGAGTGCGGAACTGCTCGCGCTGTGGCTCACCGACCGGCTCGAGGTCGACGTGGAGCGGGTGGAGACCGGTGGCCCCGGGATCACCTCGGTGACGCTGGTGACCGAGGACGGCGAGATCGTGATCGACCGCCCGGACGGGATGATGGCGTCGCTGTCCTCGCCCGGCCAGCCGGACCGCGTGGTCGCGCTCAAGCGCCGCGAGGCCTCCGACCTGGTCGCCGAGGAACTGCGCCGGTTGGACCCGGACGACGTGTACGCGGCGACGCTGGCCCGAGCCGCGTTGGAGGCGGCGCGGGTGCCTTCCGCGGCCTCGTTCACCGAGTCGCCGGTGTCCCAGACGCCGGTGCAGGACGTGGAGCGGATCGAGGAGGGCGAGGCGCCGCTGCGCCGGCCGGCCAAGGAGGTCGGTACGGCTCCGCCACTCAAGCGCACGTCCGGGGCGGCGGCCGGCAAGCGGGTCGCGACCCGCAAGGCGGTCGACAAGAGCCAGGGCAAGGCCGCCGCGGCCAAGCCCGCGGCGCCGCGGGCCGCCCGGAAGAAGAAGGGCGACGGCGCGTGAGTGCTCACGGCCCGGTCCGGGTGCACGCCGACACGGCGCTGATGGCCAAGGCGGCCGCGACCGGACTGATCCAGCGGGTCGCGGACGCGCAGGCCGAGTTCGACGTGGCGCACATCGTGCTGACCGGTGGTCGCAACGGCAACGCGTTGCTGCACGAGTTGTCGCTCACGCCCACGCTGGGCGCGATCGACTTCGACCGGCTGCACATCTGGTGGGGTGACGAGCGTTTCCTGCCGGCGGGTCACCCCGACCGCAACGAGACGCAGGCGCGCGAGGCGCTGCTCGACACGGTCCCGGTGCTGCCGGAACTGGTGCACCCGATGCCGACCAGCGACGGTCCGGACGGCGACGACGTGGACGCGGCGGCGCGGCGGTATGCGGCGGAGCTGGCCGCCGCCGCATCGGACGGCGCGGCCGTGCCGGCCTTCACGCTGGCCATGTTCGGGGTCGGCCCCGACACGCACGTGGCGTCGCTCTTCCCTGGCTTCGCCGCCACGACGGAGTCGACGCGCACGGTGGTCGCCGTACGGGAGGCCCCCAAGCCCCCGCCGACCCGGATCACCCTGACCTTCCCGGCGATCCGAGCAGCCCACGAGGTGTGGCTGCTCGCCGCGGGCGAGGACAAGGCCGACGCGGTCGCGACGGCCCGGGCTTCGTCCGACGCGACGAAGACCCCGGCGGCCGGGGCCTACGGCACGGGCGCCACGTTGTGGCTGCTCGATCGAGCGGCGGCGTCGAAACTGCCGGACTGAATCGGCGTCCCCCGGTCAGCGGTTCCTGTTCCCGCGTGCCGCCGGGCCGGCCCCTCCCGTCGTGGGAGGGGCCGGCCGAGGTCGGTGGCTCCGACCGATCAGGAGTGCCAGATCTCCCTGATGTCGGTGATCTGGTTCGCCGTGTTCACGGTGATGTCGTACACGCCGAACGCCGAGCACGTGTTCGCGCCGTCGCCCTGGTGGGTCAGGCACTTGTCGATGTGGTCCCAGACCTGGCCGAGGTACTCCGCCTTCTTCGGCGGCGGGCCGGCCAGGGTGCCGGTGGCCCCGGGCGCGAACAGCAGCGGCGTCTGCTCGGCGCCGATCGCCTCGAAGTGGCCGTCGTTGGGGTCACAGACGAACTTGGTGTTCTTGTAGTACAGCGAGTCCTTGGTGGGCCGCTTGATCGGTTGCACGACCTTGTGGCCGGGCTTGGGCGTGTACGGCGCGCAGTCGCCACCGGGTTCGGCCGACCCGCCGCCGGCCGACGGCTTGGCCGACTTCGGCGCCTGGGTGCGCGCCGGGCCGGAGGCGGTGGGACTGCCGCCGGGCGCGGGTGCCACGACCGGCGCCGTGACGGCCGGCGTGTCGGCCGCCTTCGGCCTGTCCTTCTTGTCCTTGTCGTCCGCGTCGCACGCGACCAGCGTGAGCGCGGCGACCGTCGCGGCGGTGATTCCGCCCCACATCCTGCGAGTCGTCGGATACATCGAACCCCCTGTGCGCCGGGCGCGGAACGCCCGTACTTCGATGGAACTCGCACACATTAGCGATCTTGGAATCGTGCGGACGCAAAACCAACACGCGTAAGGTGAAGGCAATCCCAAGATCTGCGCCGGTTCGGGCAAAATCGCGCTCGGTGGATAGCCCCTCACCGAACGGACGCGCCGGCCGTGGCCGGATCCGTACCCGTTCGGCCCCGTCGGCGGCCCGCTCGCGATAGCGTCACGCGGAGGTCTTCGGGACCAGAGGCGAGGTGGGACCCGTGCGGTTCGGATGGCTGCGGCGCCATGAGCGTCACCTGGAGGAATACCGGCACCGGCGCGAGCAGGAATCGCCGTGTCCGGGCCGAGCCACGCCCGAACCCCCGCCCGCCGCGCCGTCCTTCGCCGAATTCGCGCGCCGGGACGGACACAATCCGGCCGAACCGGAATCGAATCCGCCGGGAAGCGCCGGCCCACCGGCCGAGTCCGACGACGCCGAGGCCACCCGGGCGCGGATGCTCACCGAGAAGGCGCAACAGCTGACCCGGGCCGGCCGGCACGCGGATGCGGCGGCGCCCGCCCGCGCCGCGGTCCGGATGCTGGGCGCGCTGGCCGCGAAGGACCATCGTCGGCACGGGCCCGCGCTGGTCGGCGGGTTGCGCGCGTTCGCGGCCGTGCTGGCGGCGGACGGCCGGGCCGAGGACGCGGTCAAGGTCGCCGCGAGCGCCGCCGAACACGCACGCCGGCTGGCCGCGCTCGACCATCGCGCGCACCGCCCGCTGCTCGCCGTGGCACTGCGCGAACTCGGCGCCCGGCTCGGCGACCACGGCGACGAGTCGGCCGCGCTGGGCGCGCTGCGCGAGTCGGTACAGGTGTTTCGTACGCTCGCCGCCCAGGCGCCCGAGCGACATCGCGCCGAACTCGCCCTGTCCCTGGACGAACTCGCCGGCCGACTGGCCGCCACCGGAGCCGGCGACGCCGCCCTCGCCGCCTTCACCGAGGCCGAGCGCCTGCTCGGGATCGGCCCGCCGCAGGCCCATCAGGCCGCCGTACTGCTTCGGCACGCGACCCTGCTCGCCCGCCTGGGCCGGGGCCCCGAGGCGATCGCGCTGGCCGGCGAGGCGGTCGAGGTCCGCCGCGGCTACGCGAGCGCGGAACACGCGCCCGCCGGCCGTCGTGAGGACGAACTCGCCGCGTCGCTGCAGAGCCTGGGCCTGCTGCACAGCGCCGGCGGTGCGCACGACGAGGCGGTGGACGCGCTGGAGGAGGCGGTCCGCCTGCGGGCGAGACGGGTGCGGGCCGACCCGGTGTTGGCCCGCCGTCCCGAAGTCCCGGTCACCTACGCGCTGTACGGCATCGTCCTGGTCGCCGCGGGCCGCCCCGCCGACGCGGTCCCGCCCCTGGCCGCGGCGCTGGGCGTGGGCACCGCGCTGAACCTGGACCGGGTCTCCGACCTGGCCGGGGACACCCTGGTCCGGGCGCATCGCGCCGACCCGGACGCGGTCCGCAGCCGCTGGATCGCGGCCACCGGCGAGGAACTGCCCGCCTGGATCGAACGCGGCCAACGCCCGCTCCCCCAGCAGGCCAACCGTCGCCAGGTGCACCGCCCCGAACCCCAGGAGGCACTGCGGGCCCGCGACTGACGACGCGTGGCCGGCTCGGGGCGGCGCGGGCCGGCACACGACGAAAGAGCCGCCGGGAGCGTCGACACACCCGAGGGTGTGTCGCGACTCCCGACGGCTCTTCCCATCACGGCCTACGGCCGCACGCGTGGGTCGAAACTCACGGACTCACGGACGGACTCGCGAACTCAGAGCTCGCCGCGCAGCTTCGCCAGCGCCTCGGCGAGGATCGCCTCGCCGTCGGCATCGCTGCGACGCTCACGCACGTAGGCGAGGTGCGTCTTGTAGGGCTCGGTACGCGGGGCGTCCGGCGGGTTGTGCTGGTCCTGCCCGGCGGGCAGGCCGCAGCGGGGGCAGTCCCACGTCTCGGGGACCTGAGCGTCGGTCGCGAAGCTCGGCTGCGTCTCGTGCTTGTTCGCGCACCAGAAAGAAATACGGAGACGTGGGGCTGCTTCGCCGCGCTCTGCTTCCCCCATCGGGCCGGCGCCGACCCGACTCCCACGGATGGCGTTGCCACTTGCCACGGTAAAAACTCCCCTTGGTCCTTGAGGTCGCGCCCCCGTTGCGCGGCTTGGCGTCCAGTGTACGTGCGCCTCGCGCAAGGTTGAACCGAGCGGTGGGCCTTTTCCGACAGTCCGTCAGAAAGGCCACCGCGCGGGTGGAAACAGCGGCCGAACCGGCGCTGTCAGTACGTGTTCTTGAGCAGCAGACCGAGTACGACGATCGTCACGAACCAGCACACACCGACGATGATGGTCATGCGGTCGAGGTTCTTCTCGACGACGGACGAACCGCCGAGCGAGGAGGACATGCCGCCGCCGAACAGGTCGGACAGGCCGCCGCCCTTGCCCTTGTGCAGCAGCACCAACAGCACCATGAGCAGGCTGAAGACGATCAGGGCGATCGAGAAACCGGTGACCACGGCCGGGCCCAACTCCTTCTGGCGGAACGCGGGGGCCGGGGATTCCCGGCCATCGGACAGAGTACGCTGCCGCGCCCCGCAAGTGGGAGCCGTACGGCCCTTCGGCTAATCCGGCGGATCATACTATTACGGCCCACCCGGCTCGGGCCGCTCCCCCTCCGGCGCGTGCCCACGAGGCCCCTCGGCCGGTTCGTCGACGGGCTCCGCGCCGCCCGGCTGCACGTCTCCGGTGTCCTCGACGTCCACCTCGTGGCCGCTGCCGCCGACGAGCGCACCCGTGCTGGTCAGCGGATGCCCGGGGCCCGCGCTCCGTGGCGCCCGGGCCGTTCCCGTCCGGCGAACGGTCACCTTGTTGTCACCACCCGCGACGATCGCGCCGGTGTTGCTCACCGGGCCGCCGGACAGGCTGATCCCGTCGTTTCCGCGCGGCTCGCTCTCGTCCGGTTCGTCGGTGTTCGATGCGGCGGTGTTCACGTGGTACCTCCCGCTGTCGATCGTGCGCCCGATCCGGCTCCGCCGGAACCCCGTACGGACGCCTGGATGCCTCGGCCGGCGACGATCGCACCGCTGTTGTTCAGGTCGCCGGCGACGTTCTGGATGATCCCGTTGTTCAGGACCAGTTCGTTGCGTTGGCGGTACTCGGTCACGTCCACGTTCCGACGCTGGAGGAAGTCCAGCACGAAGACGGTGAACTTGCGCTCGATCAGCTTGAGGTACTTCTCCGCGTCCGAGTTCTGGAAGAACGTGGCGTAGTTCGCCGAGGCGCCCAGCTCGCGCACCGACGCCCGGGCCCCCCGGTCCACCGGGAGGTTGCGCAGCGTGCGCTCCTCGGCCGCGCGCAGATTGCCCGCCCGGCGCCACCACGACGCCCACACCCGCATCAGGCGACCGGCCGAGGAGATCATCAGCCCCGGCGCCTCCAGCAGCGAGCGGCCGAACGCGCCCCACAGCGTCGCCGCGTCCGCGGTGTGCAGCCACTCGTCCGCCACGTGGAACTCGGGTCGGATCGGCGGCAGCACCAGCTCGTGCAATTCGGTGTACAGCAGTCGGCCGTCCATCGTGAAGCGGATCAGCACCGACACCACCACCTCCTGCGACCACGTACCCACCCGCACGCACAGGTAGCGCCGGGTGGCCTCGGCCGGGGGCGGCACCGGGCCACCGGTCACCCCGCTGCTGAACTCGTGCATCTGCACGCTCAACCCGGACAACCGGTGGCGGCCCTCCTCGGACCGGGCCAGTTCCTCGAACGACGAGCAGATCGCACCGGTGAGCTCCTCGACCGTGAACGGGGTGAACCCGTTCTTCGGCTGCTTGCCCACGGGCGGCGCGTCCAGCACGGACGGCTCGGCCCCGCGCAGCTCGACCGGGAAGGTCCAGCTCTCCACCAGTTCGCCCGCGCCCACGAACGGCAGGTAGCCGCTGTAGCGCACGCTGGACGGAATCGGCACCGTGGACGGGAATACCGCCTCCGGGACGGCCGGCGCATGCGTCGGCCGCGGCGGCAGCACCTCAGCCAACGCGCCCTGCAAAGCCCCCGGCCAGGGGTCCCCGGCAGCGTCCGCCGGCGGCCCGGTCGGCACCCAGGTCCGCCCCGGTCCCAGATCCGTGACCACGGTGGCCCGCTGCTGCATGCGCTCGATCCACACCACGAAGACCACGACCGCATAGGTCGGCAGCACCGTCACCGCCAGGGTCTCGCCGTCCGGGAAGCCGGTGTCCCCGCCCGCCACGTACAACATCAGCCCGAACAGCAGCGCCGCCACCCAGGACACCTGCGCCGCCGCCCGGGTCCGGAAGTCGCGCACGCCGCCCCCGCCGGCGACCCCGGCCCGCACCGTCAGCAGCCCGACGAAGACCACGATCGCGAGCCAGAACAACCCGGGCGCGAAGCCGAAGCCGATCAGGAACATCACCGCCGGCACCAGGAACGCGATCACGTCGCGCAGGATGCGCCGCCGCCGTGCGGCCAGCGCGTGCTCCAGGACCGCCTGTTCGTTGTACCCGTAGGACGGCGCCCGATCGCGGTGCGCGTTCTCCCACAGTTCCTCGATCACCCGGGCGGCGAACCGCTCGTCGATCTCCGCGCCCGTGCACAGATACCGCGTGGCACCGGTATCCCCGGTTGTGGACATGTCTGGAAATGACACCCGGACCCCCTGGGGTCGACCGGCCGAACCACCCTGTAGGGGCGACTACCGGCCACTTGGCGATGACTTATGGTCAGTCACCCGTTACGGGAGCGGCAAGCGGAATGGAAATAGTTGCGACGGGTTTATGAGGAACGAGTGATTCCGGCCGGCACGCCCGGCCACGAGCCCGACCCGGACATGCCGAGGGCCCGGAGCGGCATTCCGCTCCGGGCCCTCGCCACACGTTTCGACCGGACGGCCGCGACCGTCAGTCGGCCTTCTTCTCGTGGTAGCGGACGATCTGCGCGAACTCCTCGGCGGCCAGGCAGGCACCGCCGACCAGTCCGCCGTCCACGTCCGGCTGCGCCATCAGCCCGGCCACGTTGCCGGCCTTCATCGAGCCGCCGTACAACACCCGCACCCGGTCCGCGAGTTCCGGCGAGTACAGCTCGGCGAGCTTGGCCCGGATCGCCGAGCACACCTCCTGCGCGTTCTCCGGCGTGGCCACCTCGCCGGTGCCGATCGCCCAGACCGGCTCGTACGCGATCACCACGGACTCGGCCTGCTCCGCCGTGATGCCCTTGAGCGCGCCCTCGACCTGCGCGAGCGTGTGGGCCACGTGCCGGCCCGCCTTGCGCACGTCCAGGCCCTCGCCGACGCACACGATCGGGACCAGGCCGCTGCGATAGGCGGCGTGCGCCTTCGCGTTCACCACGGTGTCGTCCTCGGCGTGGTACTGCCGCCGCTCGGAGTGGCCGACCAGCGCATAGGTGCAGTTCAGCTTGGCGAGCATGGACCCGGCGATCTCGCCGGTGTAGGCGCCGCCGGCGTGCTGCGAGATGTCCTGCGCGCCGTAGCTGAAGCGGAGCTTGTCCGCGTCCACCATGGTCTGCACCGAGCGCAGGTCGGTGAACGGCGGCAGCACCGCGACCTCGACCCGGTCGAAGTCCTTGTCGTTCAGGGTGAACGCGAGCTTTTGCACCAGGGAGATGGCCTCGAGGTGGTTGAGGTTCATCTTCCAGTTGCCCGCCATCAGCGGGATGCGGCCGGTGCCGTTGTTGAGCGCAGACATCGGGATCAGCCCTCCAGGGCTTCGAGACCGGGCAGGGACTTGCCTTCGAGGTACTCCAGGCTCGCGCCGCCGCCGGTCGAGATGTGACCGAAGGCGTTCTCGTCGAAGCCGAGCGTGCGCACCGCCGCGGCCGAGTCGCCGCCGCCGACCACGGTGAACGCGTCGGAGTCGATCAGGCCCTGCGCCACCGCGCGGGTGCCGTGGCTGTACGGCTCCATCTCGAACACGCCCATCGGGCCGTTCCAGAAGACCGTCCGGGCGTCGGCGAGCTTGTCCGCGAACAGTTCGCCGGACGCCGGGCCGATGTCCAGACCGAGCCGGTCGGCGGGGATCGCGTCGGTGGAGACCACCGCGTGGTCCGCGTCGGCGGAGAACGCGGTGGCCGCGATCACGTCGACCGGCAGCACGAACTCCACGCCGCGCGCCTCGGCCCGGGCCAGGTACTCGCGGACCCGGTCGAGCTGGTCCTTCTCCAGCAGCGACTTGCCCACCTCGTGGCCCTGCGCGGCCAGGAAGGTGAACACCATGCCGCCGCCGACCAGGATCCGGTCGGCCTTGTCGAGCAGGCTGTCGATGACGCCGAGCTTGTCGGACACCTTCGACCCGCCCAGGATCACCGCGTACGGACGCTGCACGTCCTCGGTGAGCCGCTTGAGCACGTCCAGCTCGGTGGCGATCAGGCCGCCGACCGCGTGCGGCAGCCGGGCCGGCACGTCGTACACCGACGCGTGCTTGCGGTGCACCGCGCCGAAGCCGTCGCCCACGTACACCTCGGCGAGCTCGGCGAGGCGGTCCGCGAACGCGCCGCGCTCGGCGTCGTCCTTGGCCGTCTCGCCCGGGTTGAAGCGCAGGTTCTCCAGCAGCGCGACCCGGCCGTCGGCGAGCCCGCCGACCGTGTCCCGGGCGCTGTCGCCGACCGTGTCGGTCGCGAACGCCACGTCGGCGCCGAGCAGTTCACCCAGTCGCGCGGCAACCGGCGCGAGCGAGAACTGCGGCTCGGGGGCGCCCTTGGGCCGGCCCAGGTGCGAGCACACGATCACCCTGGCGCCGCGGGCGACCAGGGCCTCGATGGTCGGCACGCTCGCCCGGATCCGGCCGTCGTCGGTGATGCGCCCGCCGTCGAGCGGGACGTTGAGGTCGGCGCGTACCAGGACGCGCTTACCGGATACCTCGATGTCGTCGATGGTCTTCAAGTTCGACTCGTCCTCGGATGTCGAAGAAACGGGTGGGGGTAGCCGAGAAACGGGCCCGGGTGACGGCGTGTCACCCGGGCCCGCATCGTCAAGCGTTGTCCATCGGTGCGTGGTGCCGCACCGTCAGAGCTGACCACCGATGTAGCCGACCAGGTCGACCAGGCGGTTGCTGTAGCCCCACTCGTTGTCGTACCAGCCGACGACCTTGACCTGCTTGCCCTGGGCCATGGTCAGGCCCGAGTCGAAGGTGCACGAGGACGGGTCGGTGACGATGTCCGAGGAGACGATCGGGTCCTCGGTGTAGGTCAGGTAGCCCTTGAGCGAGCCCTCGGCGGCCTTCTGGAAGGCGGCGTTGACCTCGTCGCGGGTCACCTCGCGCTCCAGCTCGACGACCAGGTCGGTGACCGAGCCGGTGGGGACCGGGACGCGCATGGCGATGCCGTCCAGCTTGCCCTTGAGCTCGGGGATGACCAGCGCGGTCGCCTTGGCGGCACCCGTCGAGGTCGGGATGATGTTGGTCGCGGCGGCCCGCGCGCGGCGCAGGTCCGAGTGCGGGAAGTCCAGGATGACCTGGTCGTTCGTGTACGCGTGGACCGTGGTCATCATGCCCTTGACCAGACCGAAGTTCTCCAGGAGAACCTTGGCCATCGGCGCGACGCAGTTGGTCGTGCAGGAGGCGTTCGAGATGATCGTGTGCGCGGCGGCGTCGTACTTCTCGTGGTTGACGCCCATCACGATCGTGACGTCCTCATTCTTGGCCGGAGCCGAGATGATGACCTTCTTGGCGCCGGCCTCGATGTGCTTCTTGGCCTTCTCGGCGTCCGTGAAGATGCCGGTGGACTCGATCACGATGTCCGCACCCAGCTCGCCCCAGGGCAGCGCGGCCGGGTCACGCTCGGCGATGACCTTGAAGGTCTTGTCGCCGACGGTGATCGCGTCGTCGGTGTAGGTGACCTCCTGGCCGATGCGGCCGAGGATGCTGTCGTACTTCAGCAGGTGGGCCAGGGTCGCGATGTTCGTGAGGTCGTTGACCCCGACGATCTCGAAGTCCGCGCCCGAGGCCAGCGCCGCGCGGAAGAAGTTGCGGCCGATACGGCCGAATCCGTTGATGCCTACCCGGATCGTCACGAACCGATCTCCTCTGTCGAACGCCGAATGCCCTGATGGTGAATGGCCGAGGAGATGGTCAGTGGAATCTGCGATATCCCCGGCCATGTCCGACCCTACCGTGACGCCCCGGGCACCTTCACGCAGGCTTGCTGCACAAGATGCCCAGGGCGGGACGGATGATCGCAAAAGCGGATCGGCGGGCGATCTCGGGCGGAGCTACTTCTCGCCGACGGACTTGGTGATGCCGAAGGCCGCGACGGCGCCGAACACGAAGACGAGGAAGTCGAACGGCTCCAGGCCGTCCTTCCAGCCCTGGATGATGTCGCTGCCGAAGTCGGAGACCACGTCGAGCACCGAGATGTTCAATTCGTCGGCGCCCGCCAGAGTGATCGCGGTGAGTTGCCCCAGCATGATCCCGACCAGCGCGAGCACGATCGCCACGATCGGCAGTACCGGGTTGGCGCCCCCGACCCGACCCATCGCGAGACCGATCAACGCCGCGACACCCACCCCGAACCAGGTGCTCTGGATCTCCAACGACTTGACGATCACGCCGTACACACCGGCGCCGACCAACATCGCCACCACCCCGGCCGCGACGGCCAGGCCCGGGTTGCCGACGCGGCGCGGCGGCTGCGGCGGCGGCCCGCCGTACGGCCCCGAGCCGAACGGCCCGGGCGGACCCGGCTGTTGTTGCCCCCACTGCCCCGGGCCGGGTTGGCTCGGCGGCGGCCCCCAGGGACCGGGTGCGTTGTTGCTCAAGGCGATTCCCCCCGACAAAAAAGTGGCACACGCCGGAACTCGCGTGTGCGCACAGACGTTAATGGCCCCCGGCGGAGGAGTCTCCGCCGGGGGCCGGCGTTGCGCTATCGGTTTTCACCCGTCAGCGCGTCGCAATCGTGCGCGCCTACTTGTACAGCTCCCGCAGGATCCGGTCGACGAACACCTTGCGGTCGTCCGCGGTGGCCAGCTGCTCCAGGCCGAAGCCGATGAGCATGGTGTCGTCGGTGGCGATCACCGACGAACCGAACGCGGCCTGGCTGCGCGTGAAGCCGACGAGCGAGCGGTCACCGGGCGGCGGACCGGCCAGGACCCACGGGCCCAAACCGGTCTCGAAGCCCTCGGCGTCCAGGACGCCGGCCGTGGTGGTGACCTTGGTGTCGTCCACGAACAGGCCGGTGCCACCGGTGTTCGCGTCGCTCACGTACGAGATCGAGACCTCGATCTTCTTGCCCGCGTACGCGGACAGGTCGAAGGCGACCGGCTTCCAGCCACCCGAGTTGCCGGTGAAGGAGTTCCACGCGCCGGTGGTGCCGGTGCTCAGGCACGTGGGGGTGGTCACCGTCAGGTAGTGCCGCAACTGCGTGTGGGTCCTGACGAAGTCGCCACCCTCACAGGACGTGGGCGGCTCGGTGCCGGTGCCACCGTTGAGGTCGGGCAGCGTCGTCCAGTCCTCGGCACCGACCGTGTGCGCCTCCACGATCGCGTGGTCCCAGTTGGCCTCGGTGTCGTACGAGAACTGCGCGGTCAGCTTCGCCGCGTCCGCCGCCGTCACTCCGGTGAGGTCGATCGTGCGGGTCAGTCGCTTGTACGCGTTGTCCGAGTGCAGGCCGTTGATGTACCACGAACCCTCGGCCGGCGAGTACGGCCCGGACGTGTTGCCCGAGTAGGTCGCCACCGAACGGCTGTCGAACATCGGGAACTGGTCCGGCGTCAGGATCGCGCTGGTGGGCAGGAACCCGCCCGCCTCGTTCAGCGGGTTGGACGCGGTGCCCGGCAACGCCTTGTCGATGCCCTCGAACGGCGCGGCCGCGCCGACCACCCCGGTGGCGCCGTTGGTCGCCGACCGGTCGTACGCGCCCAGCCAGTACTGGGTGAAGTCGTCCGAGACGATCAGGCAGTCGCCCGCCGGATCGGCGGTGACCTTGCAGGGCTGGTCCGGGTGGCCGTTGAGGCCGTAGTAGATGCCGCCGCCCGCCGCGCTGCGCAGGGGACCGTAGTAGCCCGCGGTCTCACCGAGGTAGGCCAGCTTGCCGCCCTCGTTGAGGAAGTCGCGCACGTTCACGGTCAGATCCTGGACCGCGGGGGTGACCTGCGCGTCCCGCACCGGCCGGCCGCGGAAGTCGGTGATCTCCCGGGCCGCGTCCTGGGTCAGTCGGTTGTCGCCGAGATACCAGAACACGCCCTTGAAGTGCGAGAGCACGCCGAGGTGGTGCGGTGTGCCGAGCCTGTCCACGTCGTAGACGGCCGCCTTGATGCCATTGGCCGCCAGTGCGTCCACATACTGCTGGGCGTACTTGGGGCCGACCGTGTTCGGCGGGTAGGTCGGGTTGACACCCTTGTAGTCCTCGTTCGCCAGGACCAGCGTCTCGGTCTTCTCGGCGATGCCGCTCTCCACCGTGAAGGTGAAGCGGTCACTGGAGACCTTGCCGGTGCCCGCCTTGTCGCCGGTGAACCACACCTCGATCCGGTCACCGGTGCGCACGTTCTTGATGTCGCCCCGGTATTCGGCGTAGTAGGCCGAGCCCTGTTCGCCGTACCGCTCGCCGCCCTTCCACTCCTTGACGCCCGCGGTCCTGGCCGGGCCGCCGTTGACGCGGTAGTTGAGCTTGCGGTTGGTCAGCGAGCGCTTGGCGATCACCGCGACGGTCTGGTCGTCGTGGTCCTCGGCATAGGAGTGCTCGAACCGGTCGGCCACCAGGTCGGGGGCGTTGCGACCGACCGAGGAGACCGGATCGTCCGGGTCCTTGGCCGACTTGGCCACCGACAGCGCGAACGCCCGGTTCTTGGCGTACTCCATCGCGACCAACGTCTCGTCGTTCGGGAACTCGAAGATGCTGCCGCAGTTGTCCTCCGTGTACGGGTCGTCCGGCAGGTAGCCGGCGGCCGTCACGCACGTGGACATCTCCGGGGTGAACGACAACGTCTTGTACGCCTCGTTCATCTGCCCGTCGGTGTCGCCGTTGGTCACGTACAGCTCGGCGGACAGGTCCGGGTCGTAGTCCGGGACCGCCGGGTGCGCGTCGTCGCCCGCGAGCGCGATCATGATCTGGTCGTCGGGGCTGGGCGTGGCCACCTGCGAGCCGACGCCGTACAGGATCAGCTGCGCGGCGGAGTGGTAATTGACCACGAACTCCGCCTTGATGTGCTTGGCGAAGCCCTCGATCGCCCGGGTCTCCGGCTCGGAGGAGGGCGCGGGCCCCCGGTAGGTCTCGTTCAGCGGGTCGGGCGAGGAACCCTCGTTGTCGTAGCCCCACTTGTAGTCGAAGTTGCGGTTGAGGTCGACACCGTCGCCGGCGGTGATCACACCGTCGCCGTTGTTGTCGCGCAGGTTCTTGCGCCACAACCGCTGGTCGGTCTCGAAGGTCCAGTCGTAGCCGTCGGGGTTGGCCGAGACCACGAACCACAGCTCGTTGTCCGAGACCAGCTTGGTGGCCTCGTCGTCCTTGCCGTAGCCCTCCACGTAGTGGTGCACGAGCCGGCGGGTCATCTCCGGCGTGATCCACTCACGGGCGTGCTGGTTGGACATGTACAACACGCCGGGCTTGGAGCCGTCGGCACTGGTACGGACGTTCTTGGTCACCTTGACCGCGAGAATGTCCTGACCGAGCACGGTCTTGCCGATGCTGACGGTCTTGGCGATGTCGGGGTGGTCCTTGGCGAGCTGGACCAGCTCCGCGCCGAGGCCGCCCGGGCCGCTGTACTTGCGGAAGACACCCGCGTCGGCCGCGGCCGATCGCTTCTGCGCCCGGGACTTGGCCTCCACGGAGATGCCGGCGGCACGCAGCTTGGCGGCCTGGGCATCGCTCAGGATCACCTCCAGCTCGGCCTTGCCGTCGGCGGCCCTGGTGGTCCGGGTCTCGTGCCGGTCCACGCCCAGGTCGAAGATCTGCTTCACCTGTGCCGCGTCGGCCGTGATCGTGTAGGACTGCGGACCTGCTTCGCCCGCCGGAGGAAGTTTCGCTTCCGGCGGCGCGCTGGTCACTTCGGGGTACGAGACCGGATTATCGGCGGGTGCCGCGGTGCTCGCCGGCGCTGCGGTCAACAGACCGAGCGCCAGTGAGAGCGCCGCGATTCCCGTGGTGCCGATCCGGACTCGTGTGGTGGTGCCCCTGGAACGATGACGCCTCATCGACCCCCCAGTCGTGGGTTCGGCGTGCATAGGGACGGCGCAAAACCACGACCTCAAGGTACGGAACGTGACTCCTGCGCCCGGGTGTTGCGCATGCTACGGCAACTACCGTGTGGTACACGAGACCTGACGCACGGTCATATTCGGTCAATGCTACGCGCAGAGATTCCGCATTGTGATCAGAACCAGTCGGGACACCACGGTTCGCGCGGCGTCCGCAGCAGCGCCTCGGCCCGCTCCGCCGCACCGGGTGTGCGCTCGGAGATCCGGCCGGTCACCGCGAGCCGCACCGGCGAGCCCGCACCCAGGTACAGCGCCCCCAGCGTCGAGGCGCCCAGGACCAGATCCGCGGGGTCACCGGTCGGCACACACCGCGCCTCCTCGGCCGCGCCGTCGATCGCGAACCGTCCCGCCGCGTAACCCAGATCGTCGTGCACCTCGACCACGAGCCGATCGCGCGCACCGTAGGTGCGGGCCGAGAACGCGGCGGGCGCGTCCAGGATCCGCGCCCACACGAAGTCCCGGCGCGACTGCGTGGTGATCGCCCGCGGATCCTCCACGAGCAGCGGCAACAACTCGTCGGGACTGCGGTCGGGACCCTCGACCCGGTTGACGTAGTCGACGTTCGCGCAGAATCGCCACAGCGCGATCTCGGCCGCCGGGGTGAGCGCGAGCAGCGAGTCCACGGTCAGCGTGACCTTGGGCACGAACTCGTCCCAGTGGTCGTCGGTGCGATAGCCGACCAGGCCGGCGACCTTGCCGGACGGGTCGCGGTACACCGCGTGGAAGCGCGGCGGGCTCGGGCTCATCGGCGAGGGCACCAGCCCGGTGTACATCTGCCACCACATCGCGGTGCGCTCGATCGCCCCGGCCCGCAGTCGGCGGAACTCCTCGTGCAGCGGCGGCCCGACCTCGGCCACCTCCTCGGGGGTGGCCAGCGTGATCCGGGCCCCGGCCTCGACCGGCGCGTCCGGCGCGAAGTCGGTGCGCAGCGTGTCCAGGGTGAACTTCTGGTACTCGGTGGCCACACCGAAGCCGAACCGGCCGTAGATCCGGTACTCGGCGGCGATCAGGATGGCCACCGACTCGCCGCGCGCGGCGGCGTCCGCCAGATCCAGGCCCATCATCTTCGTGAGCAGGCCCTGCCTGCGGTGCGTCGGCGAGACGGTGACGTTGGTGATCGCCGACGCCGGCACTATCGCCCCGCCGGGCACGGTCAGACCGGTGGCGAAGCTGCGGAAGGTGCCGACGCAGCGACCGCCGTCGAAGGCGCCGCGCGTACGGGCGAAGTCGGCCCGCTCGCGCCAGTGCTCGATCCGCTTCTCCCGGTTCTCCTCGGTGTCGTCCGGGACCCGGAGAAAACCGATGCCGACGGCGGCGGTCCAGGGGATGATGTCGTCTTCGCCGATCGTGCGGATTTCCACTGCGGTGGTTCCTTCCTCGCATGCGCGGCCTTCCCCCGACAACGGACGAAGGCGCCGACCCGGAGACCCTATGTCTCCGGTTCGACGCCTTCGAATGGTTTTCGCCGGCGCACGTCGGCCCCGGGGCCGGTCAGGACACGAGTATGTCCACCGACAGGCCCGCATCGGTGCCGGGCATGCCCAGTTCGCCCGCACGCTTGTCGGCCATCGCCAGCAACCGGCGGATCCGACCCGCGACCGCGTCCTTGGTCAGCGGCGGCTCGGCCAGCCCGCCCAGTTCCTCCAGGGACGCCTGCTTGTGGTCGAGCCGCAGCTTGCCGGCCGCGGCCAGGTGCTCCGGAACCTCCTCGCCGAGGATCTCCAGGGCCCGCTGCACGCGCGCGCCCGCCGCCACGGCCGCGCGGGCCGAGCGGCGCAGATTCGCGTCGTCGAAGTTGGCCAGCCGGTTCGCGGTCGCCCGCACCTCGCGGCGCATCCGCCGCTCCTCCCAGGCCAGCACGCTCTCGTGCGCACCGAGCCGGGTGAGCAGCGCGCCGATCGCGTCGCCGTCGCGGACCACCACCCGGTCCACGCCGCGCACCTCGCGCGACTTGGCCGCGAGACCGAGCCGACGGGCCGCGCCGACCAGCGCGAGGGCCGCCTCCGAACCGGGGCAGGTCACCTCCAGGGCCGAGGAGCGGCCGGGCTCGGTGAGCGAGCCGTGCGCCAGGAACGCGCCGCGCCAGGCGGCCTCCGCATCACACGTCGCACCGGAGACGACCTGCGGCGGCAGGCCCCGCACCGGACGCCCGCGGGCATCCAGCAACCCGGTCTGCCTGGCCAGCTGGTCGCCGCCGACCGCGACCCGCACCACGTACCGGCTGCCGCGCCGCAGCCCGCCGGGGGCCACCACGACCAGGTCCGAGCTGTGCCCGTAGACCTCCAGGATGTCCTTGCGCAGGCGGCGCGCGGCCATCGCCGTGTCCAACTCCGCCTCGATGACGATTCGCCCGCCCACGATGTGCAGTCCGCCCGCGAAGCGCAAGAGCGCGGAGACCTCCGCCTTGCGACAGCACGACCGGGTGACCGGGAGGCGGCTGAGCTCGTCCTTCACTGCTGCCGTCATCGCCATGAAGCGATCCTTTCACGATCGACGAAGATCCGGCCGTAGGCTGCGGCCAACCGTTCGGGGTCGTGTCGCGCGGTGCCGTCGACCGCCGAAACGGGGGCCAGGTGGATGTGTCCACCGAGCGCCGCCGTGGCCCGTTCCAGGCCCGGTACGTCCTCCACACGGTCGCGGTCGCCGAGGACGATGTCAAAGGTCAGTCCGGGAGCATGGGCGGCCAGCACCTCCAGGTGCTGCTGCGGCGAGAAACCCGCCGTCTCGCCCGGCTGCGGGGCCAGATTCAGCGCGAGCAGCCGCCTGGCCTTGGTCTCCACCAGGGCCGTCGCCAACTCGGGAACGAGCAGGTGGGGCAGCACAGAGGTGAACCACGAACCGGGCCCGACAACCACCCAATCGGCGTCACGAACCGCCGCGACCGCCTCCGGCACGGCGGGCGGATCACTGGGCAGCAGCCGGATTCCGCGCACGTCGCCCGGCGTCACCGCGACCTGCGCCTGCCCGCGCACGACGGACATCTCGTCCGGCCGGGCCGGGTCGTGCCCGGCCACGTCCGCCTCGATGTCCAGCGGGACCGCCGACATCGGCAGCACCCGCCCGTGCGCGCCGAGGAGGCGACCCATCCAGTCCAGGGCCGCGATCGGATCGTCCATCAGTTCCCACAGGCCGACCAGGAGCAGATTGCCGACCGCGTGCCCGTTCAGCTCGCCCTCGCGGCGGAACCGGTGCTGGATGACCCGACTCCAGGTCACCCCCCACTCGTCGTCGCCGCACAGCGCGGCCAGCGCCATCCGCAGATCGCCGGGCGGCAGCACGCCCAGGTCCTTGCGCAACCGCCCGCTGGAGCCGCCGTCGTCGGCGACCGTGACGATCGCCGTCAGTTCGTCGGTGAGCCGGCGCAGTGCCGCCAGCGAAGCCGCAAGCCCGTGTCCGCCGCCCAAGGCGACCACCTTGGGGCCGCTCATTCCCTGCCCATGTCGCGGTGCACGAGCACGGTGTCCAGGCCGTCCTCGGTGAGCCGGCGGGCCAGTCGTTCGGCCATCGCCACACTGCGGTGCTTGCCACCGGTACAGCCCACCGCGAGCGTCACATAGCGCTTGCCCTCGCGGCGGTAGCCCTCGGTGACGATGTGCAGCAGCTCGGCGTACCGGTCCAGGAACTCCTTGGCGCCGGGCTGGTCGAACACGTACCGGCTGACCGCCTCGTCCATGCCGGTGTGCGGGCGCAGCTCCGGGATCCAGTGCGGGTTGGGCAGGAAGCGGCAGTCGACGACCAGGTCGGCGTCCACCGGCAGGCCGTATTTGAAGCCGAAGGACATCACCGTGGCGCGCAGCTGCGGCTCGCCGGAACCGGCGAACCGGTCGTCCATCCGCGCGCGCAGCTGGTGCACGTTGATGTCGGACGTGTCGATCACCAGGTCGGCCTCGCCGCGCAGCTCGCGCAGCAGTTCGCGTTCGCGGGCGATGCCGTCCGGGATGCGCCCGTCGCCCTGGAGCGGGTGCGGCCGGCGCACGCCCTCGAAGCGCCGCACCAGGACGTCGTCGGCGGCCTCCAGGAAGACGATCCGACGCACCACGCCGGCCGCGTCCAGCTCGCTCAGCGCCGAGCGCAGGTCGTCGAAGAAGGTCCGACCGCGCACGTCGACGACGACCGCTATCCGCGCGACCGCGCCCTGGGTCCGCGCGCCGAGGTCGACCATCGCGGGGATCAGCGACGGCGGCAGGTTGTCCACCACGAACCAGCCGAGGTCCTCCATGCCCTTGGCGGCGGTGCTGCGACCGGCGCCGGACATGCCGGAGATGATCACCAACTCCGGGGTGCCCTCGACCGCCGTGCTCGTGACCTCGGTACTCATGCGTCCCCCCGGTGCGTACCGCACCTACGGCTGGGCGAGTTCAACGCTTCCTCCTGCTGGTTCCTGCCTCGGGGGTACAACCGGGACCGCCTCGTCGGCATCGACGGCCTCGTCGACCACAACGTCGGCGTCGTCTTCAATGATCTCGCCCGTCGCGGTGTTCACCGCCGGTGCCGAGGGCGCCCGCGTGGCGAGCGCCGCCACGATCGCCGCCGCGGTGGCGCGGCCGATGCCGGGTACCTCGGTGATCTGCTCGATGCCGGCCGCGCGCAGCCGCTTGAGCGAGCCGAAGTGGGCGAGCACCGCCTTGCGGCGGGTCGCGCCCAGACCCGGGACGTCGTCGAGCGCACTGGCCGTCATCGCCTTGGACCGTTTGGACCGGTGGTAGGTGATCGCGAAGCGGTGCGCCTCGTCCCGGATCCGCTGGAGCATCAGCAGCGCCTCGCCGCTGCTGCGCGGGAGCACGACCGGGTCGTCCTCACCGGGCACCCACACCTCTTCGAGCCGCTTGGCCAGCCCGCACACGGTGACGTCGACCACGCCGGCCTCCTCCAGCGCCCGCACGGCGGCGGCGACCTGGGGTTGCCCGCCGTCGACCACGATCAGCTGCGGCGGGTAGGCGAAGCGCTTGGGCCGGCCGGTCTCCGGGTCGATCGGGCCGGTGTGCTCCGCGCCGTCCGCGCCGTCCGCGTCCTCGGCACCGGCCGCCGCCGCATCGGCGGCCGCGTCGCGCGCGAGATCGGACTTGTAGCGCCGGAACCGCCGGGTGAGCACCTCGTGCATCGCCCTCGGGTCGTCCTGGCCCTCGAAGGTCTTGATCGCGAACCGCCGGTACTCGCTCTTGCGCGGCAGCCCGTCCTCGAAGACCACCATCGAGGCGACCACCTCGGTGCCCTGCAGATGCGAGATGTCGAAGCACTCGATGCGCAGCGGCGCGGTGTCCATGTCCAGCGCCTCGGCCAGTTGCTGGAGCGCGAGCGAGCGGGCGGTCAGGTCGCCGGCCCGGCGCAGCTTGTGCAGGTTCAGCGCCTGTGCGGCGTTGCGTTGCACGGTCTCCTGGAGCGACTTCTTGTCGCCGCGCTGCGGCACCCGCAGTTCCACCCTGGCGCCGCGCAGTTCGCACAACCACTGGCTGAGCGCCGCGGTGTCCGCGGGCAGCGCGGGCACGAGCACCTCGCGCGGCACGGCCTCGCCGCGCTGCTCGCCGTAGAGCTGCTGGAGGAAGTGTTCGACCAGGTCGGCGGTGTCCACGTCCTCGACCCGCTCGGTGACCCAGCCGCGCTGTCCGCGCACCCGGCCGCCGCGCACGTGGAAGATCTGGACGGCGACCTCCAGTTCGTCCTCGGCCAGCGCGATCACGTCCGCGTCGGTGCCGTCGCCGAAGACGATCGCGTTCTTCTCCAGGGCCCGGGTCAGCGCCGTTATGTCGTCCCGCAGCCGGGCCGCCTTCTCGTACTCCATCGCCTGCGCGGCCTGCTTCATCTCCCGCTCGACGCGCTTGATGTAGGGCCCGGTGCGGCCGGCCATGAACTCGCAGAAGTCCTCGGCGAGCGCGCGGTGGTCCTCGGCGGAGATCTTCCCGGTGCACGGCGCCGCGCATTTGCCGATGTAGCCGAGCAGGCACGGGCGGCCGACCTGGCGGGCGTTCTTGAACACGCCGGCCGAACACGTGCGCACCGGGAACACCCGCAGCAGCAGGTCGAGCGTCTCGCGGATGGCCCACGCGTGCCCGTAGGGCCCGAAGTAGCGCACACCCTTGCGGTGCGGGCCGCGCATCACCTGGGCGCGCGGGAACTCCTCGTTGAGCGTCACCGCGAGCGAGGGGTAGCTCTTGTCGTCGCGGTATTTGACGTTGAAGCGCGGGTCGAACTCCTTGATCCAGGAGTACTCCAGCTGGAGCGCCTCGACCTCGGTGCCGACCACGGTCCAGTCCACCGCCGCGGCGGTGGTGACCATGCTCTGGGTGCGCGGGTGCAGGTGGGCCAGGTCCTGGAAGTAGGACGAGAGCCGGGCGCGCAGGTTCTTCGCCTTGCCGACGTAGACGACGCGCCCGTGCTCGTCGCTGAACCGGTACACACCGGGCGACGTCGGGATCTGGCCGGGAGCGGGCCGGTACGACGACGGGTCCATTTCTCCACCCTATGTGCTGGCTCCAACAGATTTTTGCGGTCAACCCACGACGATCTCGCCGTTCGCGACCGTGATCGGCAGCGGCGTCAGGCCGCGCTTCGCGGGTCGGCGCACGACGGAGCCGTCGTTCATCGAGAACTGGCTGCCGTGGCACTGGCACTGGATGACACCCTGGTCGACCTTGGTGACCAGACACCCCTGGTGCGGACAACGGGCGTCGAACGCCTTGTAATCGTCCTTGGCGGGCTGGGTCACCACGATCGAGGTGTCGGTGTAGACCTTGCCCTTGCCGACCTTCACATCCTCGGAGCGACCCACCGTGACCGGTCCGTCGAGCAGCTTCTTCTCGTGCGGCGATGCGGGCTGGTTCTCGGTGGTGCACGCGCTCAAGCCGAGTCCGGCGGCGCCGACCGCGCCGACCACCGCGGCCCCGCGCAGCAGGGTGCGCCGGTCCGGTCCGTGCTCGGCGACGCCTTCGCGCGCGGTCTCGGGCCGGGGCTGCTGCTGCGGGGTCATGCGGGATCTCCTTGGGAACGGTGACACCGGTGGCGTGGCCCGGACCGGCCACGCCACCGTGCGGCCGGTCAATCCTCGCACCCGGCCCGGACTGCGCTTACGTCACCGTCGGTCGTACAGCACGCTCTGGAGGAACTTGCCGGTGTGGCTGCCGGCCACCTCGGCGACCTCCTCGGGAGTGCCCTCGGCGACGACCAGACCGCCGCCGCTGCCGCCCTCGGGGCCCAGGTCGACGACCCAGTCGGCGGTCTTGATCACGTCGAGGTTGTGCTCGATCACGATCACCGTGTTGCCCTTGTCGACCAGGCTGGTCAGCACGCCGAGCAGCCGGCGGATGTCCTCGAAGTGCAGGCCCGTGGTCGGCTCGTCGAGCACGTAGACCGTCTTGCCGGTGGAGCGGCGCTGCAGCTCGGAGGCCAGCTTGACGCGCTGCGCCTCGCCGCCGGAGAGCGTGGTCGCGGGCTGGCCGAGCCGCACGTAGCCCAGGCCGACGTCGTTGAGCGTGCGCAGGTGCCGGGCGATCGCGGGGACCGCCTCGAAGAAGGCCAGGCCCTCCTCGATCGGCATGTCGAGCACCTCGGAGATGTTCTTGCCCTTGAAGTGCACCTCCAGGGTCTCCCGGTTGTACCGCGCGCCGTGGCAGACCTCGCACGGCACGTAGACGTCCGGCAGGAAGTTCATCTCGATCTTGATGGTGCCGTCGCCCGAGCAGTTCTCGCAGCGGCCGCCCTTGACGTTGAAGGAGAACCGGCCCGGCAGGTAGCCGCGCACCTTGGCCTCGGTGGTCTCCGCGAACAGCTTGCGCACGTGGTCGAACACGCCGGTGTAGGTGGCCGGGTTCGAGCGCGGGGTGCGCCCGATCGGACCCTGGTCCACGTGCACGACCTTGTCCACCAGCTCGGTCCCGGTGATCCGGGTGTGCCGACCGGGCACCAGGCGCGCGCCGTTGAGTTCGCGCGCCAGGTGCGTGTACAGGATGTCGTTGACCAGGGTGGACTTGCCCGAGCCGGACACGCCGGTGACCGCGGTGAACACGCCCAGCGGGAACGCCACGCCGACGTCCTGGAGGTTGTTCTCCCGGGCGCCGTGCACGACCAGGCGACGCTTCCTGTCCGGCACCCGGCGCTCGGTCGGCGTGGGGATCGACTTGCGGCCGGAGAGGTAGTCGCCGGTCGCCGAGCGCTTGTTCTTGAGCAGCTCCTTGTAGCTGCCGGAGTGCACCACCTCACCGCCGTGCTCGCCCGCGCCGGGACCGATGTCCACGACCCAGTCGGCGATCCGGATGGTGTCCTCGTCGTGCTCGACCACGATCAGCGTGTTGCCCATGTCGCGCAGGCGGACCAGGGTCTCGATCAGCCGGTGGTTGTCCCGCTGGTGCAGGCCGATGGACGGCTCGTCGAGCACGTACAGCACGCCGACCAGGCCGGAGCCGATCTGGGTGGCCAGCCGGATGCGCTGCGCCTCGCCGCCGGACAGGGTGCCCGCGGCGCGGCTGAGCGAGAGGTAGTCCAGGCCGACGTCGACCAGGAACTTCAGTCGCTCGTTGACCTCCTTGAGCACCCGCTCGGCGATCTTCTTCTCCCGCGCCACCAGCTTGATCCGGCCGAGGAACTCGGCGCAGTCGCTGATCGACATCGACGCGACGTCGGCGATCGACTTGTCCGCGATGGTCACCGCGAGCACGATCGGCTTGAGCCGGGCGCCGTGGCACGTGGGACACGGCACCTCGCGCATGTAGCCCTCGAAGCGCTCGCGACTGGTGTCGGTCTCCGCCTCGGAGTGCCGGCGCACGATGTACGGCAGCGCGCCCTCGAAGGAGGTGTAGTACGAGCGCTCGCGCCCGTAGCGGTTCCTGTACTTGACGTGGATCTGCGTCTTGTGGCCGTTGAGCAGCGCCTTCCTGGCCCGCTGCGGCAGACCGTCCCAGGCGATGTCGGTACGGAAGCCCATCTCGTCCGCGAGCGCGGAGACGAGCCGGCCGAAGTACTCCGAGGCGTGTCCGCTCGACCACGGCGCGAGTGCGCCCTCGTCCAGCGACTTCTGCCCGTCGGGCACGACCAGCTCCGGGTCGACCTCCATCCGGGTGCCGATGCCGGTGCAGTCGGGGCACGCGCCGAACGGCGAGTTGAAGGAGAACGAGCGCGGTTCCAGCTCCTCGAACGACAGGTCGTCGTAGGGGCAGTAGAGGTGCTCGGAGAACATCCGCTCGCGGTTGGCGTCGTCCTCGGGCAGGTCGACGAAGTCCAGGATCACCATGCCGGAGCCGAGCGAGAGCGCGGTCTCCACCGAGTCGGTCAGTCGGCGCTTGGCCGAGGCCTTGACGGTCAGGCGGTCGATGACCACCTCGATGGTGTGCTTCTCCTGCTTCTTGAGCTTGGGCGGGTCGGTGAGCTGGATCACCGCGCCGTCCACCCGGGCCCGGCTGTAGCCCTTGGACTGGAGTTCGGCGAACAGGTCGACGAACTCGCCCTTGCGCTCGCGCACGATCGGCGAGAGCACCTGGAAGCGGGTGCCCTCCTCCAGCTCCAGCACCCGGTCGACCACCTGCTGCGGGCTCTGCCGGGCGATCGGGCGGGCGCACTGCGGACAGTGCGGGTGGCCGATCCGGGCGTAGAGCAGGCGCAGGTAGTCGTAGACCTCGGTGATCGTGCCGACCGTGGAGCGCGGGTTGCGGTTCGTCGACTTCTGGTCGATCGAGACCGCGGGCGACAGGCCCTCGATGAAGTCGACGTCGGGCTTGTCCATCTGCCCGAGGAACTGGCGCGCGTAGGACGACAGCGACTCGACGTAGCGGCGCTGTCCCTCCGCGAAGATCGTGTCGAAGGCAAGCGAGGACTTGCCGGAACCGGACAGGCCGGTGAAGACGATGAGCGCGTCGCGCGGTAGGTCGAGGGAGACGTCCTTGAGGTTGTGCTCGCGCGCGCCACGGACGATGAGACGGTCGGCCACTTGAGAATCGAAACCCTTCGACGACATGCCGCTGCGGCTGAATGATGTCGAGCTGATCGGTACGCGTCGACAGTGCGGATCGAGGCAGTGCCGGCCGGGACGATGCCGGTCGGATTCGTGCCTCGCGCCATCGTAAGCAGCCCACGGCAGGTTTTTGTTCCCCTTTGAGCCGCCAGGCTATCGCACATTCATTCGAACAAAACTTCTCCGGGTCTCTCTTCACTCGATCGTGTGAAGCTTCGGCCCCGGCACTCCGGTCGGCCCGCGCCACTAAGGTGAAACCCCAAGACCTCGCCGCACCGGGACCCGTCTCGTCCCACGAATCGGCGGCGGGGGCGATCCGGGGGAGGTATGCGTGACCACGGACGGGTTCGACCCCGCCGCACTGCTCGCGGAGATCAACGACGCGACCGCGCAGGTATTGGCGACCGCGGAACGGCTGACGCCCGAGCACCTGGCCGGTCCGTCGTTGCTGCCCGGGTGGAGCAGGGGCCATGTGCTGACCCACCTCGCGCGCAACGCGGACGCCCTGACCAACCTGCTGAACTGGGCCCGCACCGGAGTCCCGACCCCGATGTACCCGCCGGGGGACGCCCGCGACCGGGCCATCGAGGAGGGCGCCGGTCGGCCGCTCCAGGAGCAGCTCACCGACCTGTACGACGCGTCCGGCCGGTTCGCCCAGGCCTTCACCGCGATGACGCCGACCGCGTGGGGCGCCAAGGTCACCGCGCGCAACGCGGGCGAGATCGCCGCCACGACGCTGCCCGGCAGACGACTGCGCGAGCTGTACATCCACCACGTCGACCTGGATGCGGGCTGGACACCGGCGCATTGGCCGACCGAGTACACCGAGCGCGAGCTGAACGAGGTCGCCGCCTCCTTCCGCGGCCGGCCGGACTGCCCGCCGCTGCTGCTGCGCGACGACATCACCCACCGCGAGCAGTTGATCGGCCCGGAGGGCGTGGCTCCCGCCGCGGTCGTCTCCGGTCGCCGTCAGTCGCTGCTCGCGTGGCTGATCGGCCGCACCAACGGCGACGGCCTGATCGTCGAGCCGTTCGGCCGCCTGCCACCGTTGCCCGCGTGGATGTAGCGGGTGGATGTGGCCGCCGCCGGCGCCGGTCGGTAGCCGGGAGGGGCCGCGGACGGGGAGGATGGCTCGTATGACGTATCACGGATCCGTGAAGGTCGGCGGCGCCCCGGCCGTGCGCGAGCTGGCCAATCTGATGATCAGCAAGGTGGCGGTCGGGCCCTACGACAACGACGCCTACCTGCTCCGCTGTCGGGCCACCGATCAACAGTTGCTGATCGACGCGGCCAACGACGCGGGCACGCTGATCACCCTGGTGGGCGACGGCGGCCTCGCGAAGGTGGTCACCACCCATCGACACCAGGACCACTGGCAGGCGCTCGCCGAGGTGGTCGCGCACACCGGCGCGACCACCCTGGCCGGGCGCGCCGACGCCGAGGCCATCCCGGTGCCCACCGACGTCCTCGTGGACGACGGCGACACGATCGCCTTCGGCGCGATCGAACTGCGGGCCATCCACCTGGTGGGCCACACCGAGGGCAGCATCGCGCTGCTGTACGACGACCCCAAGGGCCACCCGCACCTGTTCACCGGCGACTGCCTGTTCCCCGGCGGGGTGGGCAACACCTTCGGCGACCCGGCCGCCTTCGATCGGCTGATCGACGACGTCGAACACAAGCTCTTCGACCCGCTCCCGGACGAGACCTGGGTCTACCCGGGCCACGGCAACGACACGACCCTGGGCGCCGAGCGCCCCGCCCTGGCCGAGTGGCGCGAACGCCGCTGGTGATCCGAGCCCGCCGAGTGTCGGTCCGGCCCGCTCAGGCCCGACCGGCGCTCGGTGCGGCCGCCCTGCGGCGGGCCCGGTGCGCGGCCACGTTGGCGCGGTTGGCGCACGCGTCCGAGCAGTAGCGTTTGCGGCCGTTGCGGGAGGTGTCCGCGAACGCCCGGTCGCAACCGGCCGCCGCGCACACGCCGGACCGGCCCACACCGTAGTCGGCCACCAGGTTGGCCAGCCCCATCGCCGTGTTGATCCGCATGCGCTGCACGAACGGCACCCCCGAAGGCGCGTGGTGCAGGTGCAGCCCGTAGCCGTGATCCACCAGCCGCGGCCGCACCTCGACCCGCGCCAGCAGGCCGTTGACGTGCGCGACGGCCTCCTCCAGGTCGGTGATCACGAAGAACGCGCGCAACTCGCCGGCCCACTCCAGCAGGGGTTCGAGCGCCCCCTGGTCCAGGTCCTCGACCAGGAACGAGAACGCTCGCAGCACATCCCGCGCGGACTCCAGGTCCGGCGCCGAGCCGTCCGCGCCCGTCCACGCGTTGACCATCGCCACGGCAGCGCCGACGCCGTCACTACGGTAACCGTTGACTTCCATTGAACCCTTACCTAGGCTGCGAGGTATGTAAGGAGCTACACCAGAACACTCATTACCCTAGCCAATTTGGGGGCAACGCGATGGCTTCCCGGTGCGATGCCTGCGGCCGGATCGAGGATCCGCGGATGACCGTACTGTCCCGGCACTCCACATCCCAGGGCGAAATCGTCTACACCCGCTGCCTGTGCGGCAGCGTCGGCGTGCGACTGCGGCCCGGCACGACACAGCGGCCCCCGCACGAGGTGCTCCTCGCCCAGGGGCCGCCGGCCGTACCGTATCCGGGTTAGACGCTCGCGTCCCGGTCCGCCTTGGCGGCCTCCTCGGCCGCCGCGATCTCGTCCTTCTTCGTCTTGCGCAGGCTCAGCACCGTGGTCACCGCCAGGGTCACCACGATCACGCCGAGCGAGAGCGGAATGCCGATCTCCGGCACGTGCACACCCTGACCGTGCAGCGCCTCGAAGATCAGCTTGACGCCGATGAAGCCGAGGATCACCGACAGGCCGTACGACAGGTAGACGAGCTTCTTGAGCAGCCCGCCGATCAGGAAGTACAGCTGGCGCAGCCCCATCAACGCGAACGCGTTCGCGGTGAAGACGATGTACGGCTCCTTGGTGAGGCCGAAGATCGCCGGGATCGAGTCCAGCGCGAACAGCACGTCGGTGGTGCCGACGGCGATCATCACGATCAGCATCGGGGTGACGAAACGCTTGCCGTTCTCCTTCACCACGAGCTTCATGTCGCGGTAGCCGTCGGTGGTCGGCAACACCTTCTCGACCTTGCGCAGGAGGGCGTTCTCCTCGAACTCCTCCTCCTCGTCCGACCGGGCCTCCTTGATCAGCTTCCACGCGGTCCAGATCAGGAACGCGCCGAAGATGAAGAAGACCCACGAGAACGCGGCCACGACCGCGGCGCCCGCGGCGATGAAGATGCCGCGCAGCACCAGCGCGAGCAGCACGCCGACCAGCAGCACCCGCTGCTGGTACTGCGGCGGGACCGCGAACTTGCCCATGATCAGTACGAACACGAACAGGTTGTCGACGCTCAGCGACTTCTCGGTGATGAAGCCGGCGAAGAACTCGCCGGCGGGTGCCGACCCGGAGAAGACCCACAGGCCGATTCCGAACAGGACGGCGAGACCGACCCAGAAGATGCCCCAGAGGGACGCCTCCTTGAGGGTGACCTCGTGCGGTTTGCGATTGAGGAACAGATCGACTGCCACCAGCGCCAACAGCACGACGATGGTCAGGATCCAGGCAACGGGTGAAACGTCCACTGCGCCTCCGGCAGACGTGGGGGGTCGCGTCAACGCCGGAGGGGGGATGTACCCCTCCGATTGCCTCCAGGATGCCAGAAGGTAAAGGAAACACCAAGCGATCCTTTACCAAACCCTGGTGACAGGTCGTCAGAAGACCTGCGCGCATCCGCCCGCTCGGAGCACTCGGGTGCCCGTCAGCGCACCGGGGCGAACCCCCGGCGCGGCTTGAGTACGGGGGCGGCGGCCCGCTCCGGGGCCCGGGCGGGCGGCACCGGCAGCCCCAGACTGCGAGTCCCCAGGCCGGCCAGCAGCAGCGGCAGCAGGCGCGCGGTCACCCGGGCATCGGCCAGCGCCGCGTGCGCGTCGGGGAAGG
The DNA here is from genome assembly GCF_055557415.1 of Embleya sp. L77. Classification (NCBI taxonomy): domain Bacteria; kingdom Bacillati; phylum Actinomycetota; class Actinomycetes; order Kitasatosporales; family Streptomycetaceae; genus Embleya; species Embleya sp. L77. Next base: position 5,133,991 of record NZ_CM145709.1, on the reverse strand, counting down.
TCAGCCCGAAGTGCGCACAACACGTCCCGAGCTTGTGGTCGGCCAGCGGCAGCCCGGACGCCTTCGCCAGCTTCATCGTGCACAGCGCGGGCAACGTCGGCGGCGCCAGGCCGGCCGCGACGAACTCGGCCTCCAGGAAACGCTGCTCGAAGGACGCGTTGTGGGCGACCACCACGGCGCCCGCGAGCAGTCCGGCCAACTCGACGGCGATCTGCGCGAATCGGGGCGCGCCCAGCACGTCGGCGGCGGTGATCCGATGCACGTGGCTCGCGCCCACCGAGCGGCCCGGATCCAGCAGCGTGGTCCATTCGCGCAGCACCTCGCCGGTGCCGCGGATGCGCACCACGCCCACCTCCACGATCCGATCCCCGCGGGCCGGCGAGAACCCCGTGGTCTCCAGGTCTACGACCGCGAATTCGGTCCGAGCGACCTCGGCGGGCACCCCGAGCATGCGCACGGGATCGGCATAGGCGAACAAGGCGACATCCCTCTCCCCCGGCCGCCTCGGTCACGACCGACGGGGCGAGAGTCTATGACCCCCGCCCCGCCACTTTCCCCGCATTGCCACGAACTGCCCGCTTCGAGCGACTCCCCACCCCGGCCCGGCCGGCGTTCGAGGCCACCGGGCCGGAGGCCGATGCCCCACCGAACCCCGGCACCATCACCCCGCCGAGCCAACCCACTTCGACCCGGCCGGCGTTCGAGGCCACCCGGCCGGAGGCCGACGCCCCACCGAACCCCGGCACCATCACCCCGCCAAGCCAACCCACTTCGACCCGGCCGGAGGCCAAACGAGTCACCCGGTCAAGCCCCGGCACTCGGCCGGCCCGAATCACTCCGGCCCGGCCGGAGGCCGGTGCTCAGCGCCCGTTCGTGCCGGCGACCCAGGACAACAACTGCCGTGTGGCCTCCGCGCCGCCCGAGGGCAGGTCCGCCGTGTACACCCAGGGCAGCCCGATCCACGGGTCCATGATGTGGTCCTCCGGAATCGCGGTGAGCCGCAACAACGACCGCCACAACGGATCCAGCAGCGGCCCGAACGACTCGGCGTCGCCCCGCGAACCCACCACGATCACGTGCACCCCGACCCTTGGCCCCTCCTCGACGATGTGCCGCAACTGCGCCGCACTGCGATCGTCGAAGCCGAACGGGAAGTCGTGCACGAGCAACAACTGTCGGGCCAGATCCAGGTCGCTCGGCAGCGAGTCCACCGCGTCGTTGGCCACCGCCATCCGCACCAGCTCGATCCGGTCCAGGATCCGCCCGAGCAGCGCGGACACGTCGGCCGCGTCGGTGGCCACCGGCCCCACCAGCAGCCCGGACGACGCCAGCGGCTGCAACGGCGCGGCAGCCGTGCCCTTGCCCGCCGGGTCGATCACGTGCACCTTGAACTCGCCCACCGGGAACGCCGCGAACATCCGCGCGGTCAGCGACACCGCGAGCTCGTCGGCCCGCTCCGCGCCGTTGCCCCGCTCGCCCTCCAGGCCGGTCGCACCGGTGTCGATCCACAACCCGCGATCCATCGGCAGCCGCAACACCATCGGCACGCGCAGCTCCGGCCGCTCCGGCAGATGCAGGTCGCCGAGCCGAATCGCCGGCGCCCCGTCCTCGGGAGCCTGCCAACCGGCCCACGACGTGCTGTCCCAACGCGCCATCACCGGCGGCAGGTTCGGCTCCAGCTGCTCGACCTCGCCGACCAACTGTGTGGTGTCCCTGTCGAGTACGGCCTTGGCCTGCTCGGCCAGCGCCCGGTGCCGATCACGCGCGGTGTCCTGCGCGGCGAGCCCCGCGGGCGAGAAGCGCGCGGCGGGGTCGTTCAGGACGCCTTCCAGCTCCTTGTCCAACCGACCGTCGGCGTACTCGATCGCCGATCGGTAGGCGGCGGCCGATCGCGCCGCGTCCTCGAACACGCCCCAGACCTGTTCGTACAGCTTCTCCACCTCGCGCCGCGCGGCCCGCTGCGCGGCCTCGCGCTCGACGTCCGGCGGAGCCGCGGCCCACGCCATGCCGCCGCTCTGGTCCACCCGCGGCGGGGTGCCCGGCTCGCGCGGTTCGGTGGGCGCGTTCGCGGCGCTGAACGGCGCGGCGGCGGGTCCGCCCAGCGCGGTACGCGCCCGGTCCACCACTCGCGCCCGGTTCTGCACGCCGACGTCCTTGAGCAGCGCCTCCAGGCCGGCCTCGTAGCCCTGCCCGACGGCGCGCACCTTCCAGGCGCCCTGGCGTCGATACAGCTCGACGGTCTGCAGCGCGCGCTCGTTGCCCAGATCGGTGATCCGGAACGTGGCCAGGTCCTCGCCGCCGGCCCGCACGGTGACCACCGGCGCCGCGACCACGCCGAACCGGTCCACGCCGCCGCCCTCCAGCGACGCGCCGACCAGCACCCGCTCGATCTCGGCGGGCAGCCTGCCCAGCTCGAAGGTCGCACCGGCCTGCCGGATGGTCACCCCGACGGTGTCGACACCGCCACGCTGGATCACGTCGTCGTCGCCGCGGACCCGATCGTCGGCGCCCACCAGGGTCACCACCAGCTCGACCGGGCATTGTGCCGCGATCTCGACCTCCACCCGGGTGTCGGGCAGTGCCAGGTTCTGACCCCGTACCAGTTCGGTGCTCACGTGCGTTCGTCCCCTCCCCGCCCCGCCGGGACGGACCCCGCGCGAGCGGGCCGGGAGGCGTGGTCCGCCCGTCCCGGCCCGCTCACCATGTTTGGTTGTGCGTCCTACAGGTGCGCCATCAGAGCCGGGAGCAGGTCGCGCAGGGTCTGCCCGTGCGCGGGCTCGCCGATCGCGGCCATCTTCCAGGCGGTGCCGTGCCGGTAGAGCTTGGCCATGATCTGGCCGGTGTAGTTGCCACCGCCGGAGAGCGTGTAGCGCGCCAGCTCGGTGTTCGTGGTCTCGTCCACGATCCGGCAGAACGCGTTCTCGATCTCCTGGAAGGTCTGCCCCTGGAACGAGCTGACCGTGAAGATGATCTGGTCCACGTGCACCGGCACGCGGGACAGGTCCACGAGGATCGACTCGTCGTCGCCGTCACCGTGCCCGGTCAGGTTGTCGCCAGTGTGGCGAACGGACCCGTCCTTGCTGGTGAGCTGGCCGAAGTAGCAGACGTCGACCGGCTGGTTCTCGGCGAAGAGCACACACGACGCGTCGAGGTCGACCTCCTTCTCCCGGCTGCCGAACAGGCCGCGGCGCTTGATGGCGTCCCATCCCAGGCCCATCCGGACCATGGTCAGCTCGCCACCACCCGGCTTGTCGAGTGAAATCCTCTGGCCCTTGGACATGTTGACGGCCACTGGTGACGTCTCCCCTCACAGATTTGGTCACGCGGCTCGCGAACGCCGCCCCGTGGTCGGGGCGGGCCCACACTGGCCGCAGAGTAGTCCTCGGGAGTCGCCGGTGTCCCGGCGAGCCCCCTCGGTGACATTCAGGATCACGAACCTACCGGTCAAGACGTACGGACTTCGCAGGCCGTTCCCTCATGTCCGTGATCCGTCCCGGACATCGTGCTACGCGATGCCCGCGGCCTTCATCCCGCGAAGCTCCTTCTTCAGCTCCCCGACCTCGTCGCGCAACCGCGCGGCCAGTTCGAATTGCAGTTCGGAGGCCGCGGCGTGCATCTGCTCGGTCATCACCCGGATCATGTCCGCGAGATCGGCCGCGGGCAGATTGTCCGTCGCCGCCTTCTTGCCCAGCGAGGGCACCGGCGCCTTCTGCCGACCCTTGTTGCCGGCCAGCAGATCGGCGGTGTCCGCGTCCTCGCGCGAGATCGAGTCCAGGATGTCCACGATCTTCTTGCGCAGCGGCTGCGGGTCGATGCCGCGCTCGGTGTTGTACGCGATCTGCTTGGCCCGGCGACGGTTGGTCTCGTCGATCGCCTTGGCCATCGACGGGGTGATCTTGTCCGCGTACATGTGCACCTGGCCGGACACGTTGCGCGCCGCACGGCCGATGGTCTGGATCAGCGACGTGCCCGAGCGCAGGAAGCCCTCCTTGTCCGCGTCCAGGATGGACACGAGCGAGACCTCGGGCAGGTCCAGGCCCTCGCGCAGCAGGTTGATGCCGACCAGCACGTCGTACTCGCCCAGCCGCAGCTCGCGCAGCAGCTCGACCCGGCGCAGCGTGTCGATGTCGCTGTGCAGGTAGCGCACCCGCACACCCTGCTCCAGGAAATAGTCCGTGAGGTCCTCGGACATCTTCTTGGTGAGCGTGGTGACCAGGACCCGCTCGTCCTTCTCGGCCCGGGTGCGGATCTCGTGCAGCAGGTCGTCGATCTGGCCCTCGGTCGGCTTGACCACGACCTCGGGGTCGATCAGGCCGGTCGGGCGGATGATCTGCTCGACCACCGCGTCCGCCTTGGCCAGCTCGTACTTGCCGGGGGTCGCGGACAGATACACCGTCTGGCCGACCCGCTCCAGGAACTCCTCCCACTTGAGCGGGCGGTTGTCCATCGCGGACGGCAGCCGGAAGCCGTGCTCGACCAGCGTGCGCTTGCGCGACGCGTCGCCCTCGTACATCGCGCCGATCTGCGGCACGGTCACGTGCGACTCGTCCAGTACCAGCAGGAAGTCCTCGGGGAAGTAGTCGAGGAGCGTGTTCGGCGCGGTGCCGGCCTCGCGGCCGTCCATGTGCCGCGAGTAGTTCTCGATGCCGGAGCAGGTGCCGATCTGGCGGAGCATCTCGATGTCGTACGTGGTCCGCATCCGCAGCCGCTGGGACTCCAGCACCTTGCCCTGCTTGTCCATCCGGGCGAGCGTCTCCTCCAGCTCCCGCTCGATCCCGGCGACCGCACGCTCCATGCGCTCGGGGCCGGCCACGTAGTGGGTGGCGGGGAAGACGTACAGCTCGTCGTCCTCGCTGACCACCTCGCCGGTGAGCGGGTGCAGCGTCATCAGCGACTCGATCTCGTCGCCGAACATCTCGATCCGCACGGCCAGCTCTTCGTACACCGGGAAGATCTCGATCGTGTCGCCGCGCACCCGGAAGGTGCCGCGGGTGAACGCGACGTCGTTGCGGGTGTACTGGTTGCCGACGAAGCGGCGCAGCAGCGCGTCGCGCTCGATCTCCTCGCCGACTCGCAGCCGGACCATCCGGTCGACGTACTCCTGCGGGGTGCCGAGGCCGTAGATGCAGGACACGGACGCGACCACGACCACGTCGCGGCGGGTCAGCAGCGAGTTGGTGGTCGAGTGCCGCAGCCGCTCGACCTCCTCGTTGATCGAGGAGTCCTTCTCGATGTAGGTGTCCGTGGTCGGGACGTACGCCTCGGGCTGGTAGTAGTCGTAGTACGAGACGAAGTACTCGACGGCGTTGTTGGGCAGCAGCTCACGAAACTCGTTGGCGAGCTGGGCCGCGAGGGTCTTGTTGGGCGCCATGACGAGGGTCGGCCGCTGGAGCCGCTCGATCATCCACGCGGTCGTCGCCGACTTCCCGGTGCCGGTCGCACCGAGCAACACCACATTCTTGTCGCCCGCATTGACGCGCTGTTCGAGAAGATCGATCGCCTGCGGCTGGTCACCGGACGGCCGATAGGGACTGACGACCTCGAAGGGCGCCACTTTGCGTTCGAGATCGGTAATGGGTCGCACGAGATACACGTTACGGGTCCGGACCGACAAGCGGCGTGGAAGCCGCTTGTCGGTCCGAGGTCGTAACGTGCCGGCGGCCGTCGAGCGCAGCCACGTCGCAAGGCCGCGGGGCCCGATCGGGCCGCCCCGCCGCCGGAAAACCCGCAGCCTCCGCACCCAAGGCAACGGGTGGAGCGGGTGGGTACACCAACCAAAGCCCACCAAAACGCGACCGCAGCCTCAGTCGCCCGTCAACCGCTCCCACAAAGCCAAAATCTGCGGCTCCAGCGCCGAAAGCGGCCCGTCGTTGTCGATCACCACATCCGCGATCGCCAACCGCTCGGCCCGAGTCGCCTGCGCACCCATGCGGGCGAGCGCGTCGGCCTCCGGCATGCCCCGCAGGCGGACCAGCCGGTCGAGCTGGGTCTGCGGGGAGGCGTCCACGACCACGACCAGGTCGTACAGCTTCGCCAGATCGTTCTCGGCCAGCAGCGGCACGTCGTTGACCAGCACCGCATCGTCGCCGGCCGCCGCCGTCAGCTCCGCGGCCCGGGCCCCGACCAGGGGGTGCACGATCGCGTTGAGCGCGGCCAACCGCTCCGGTGACCCGAAGACGATCCGGCCCAGGCCCGGTCGGTCCAGCGAGCCGTCCGGCAGCAGCACCGATTCGCCGAATTCCGCCACCACCGCCGCCAGCCCGGGCGTGCCCGGAGCCACTACCTCGCGGGCGATCCGGTCCGAGTCGATCACCACCGCGCCCAGCTCGGCGAGCCGCCGCGCCACCTCGCTCTTGCCCGCGCCGATGCCGCCGGTGAGCCCGACGTTGCCCCTGCTGCCCATGCCGCGCCCCTCGTACGTCTTCGGGTGGACCAGAACCGGGCCACGGTAGGCCAGGCGACCCCAGGGTAGAAGGGGCCGCCTCCCGCACACACGCGAGCCCGCCCCGCACACACGCGAGCCCGCCCCGGACACACCGGGACGGGCTCGGCCGCGACGAACCGCGGGTCGGGGGTACGGACCGCGGGTCAGATGTTCAGCTTGCGGAAGATCGGCCGCGGCACGTGCCGCAGCGCGGACATCACGAAGCGGAACTGGCCCGGGACCCAGACCACCGACGACTTGCGGCGCAGGCCCTTGACGATCGCCTCGGCGACCACCTCCGGCGTGGTGGCCAGCGGCGCGTCCGGCAGGCCCTCGGTCATCTTGGTCCGCACGAAGCCGGGCCGCACGACCATCACGTGTACGCCGGTGCCGTGCAGCTTGTCGCCCAGGCCCTGGGCGAACGCGTCCAGGCCGGCCTTGGTGGATCCGTAGATGAAGTTCGACTTGCGGGCCCGCTCGCCGGCCACCGACGAGATCACCGCGAGCGCGCCGTGGCCCTGCCGGGACAACGCGTTGGCCGCGGCCAGCCCGGCCGAGACGCCGCCCACGTAGTTGACCTGCGCGACGCGCGCGGCGGCGGCCGGGGACTTCTCGTCCGCGTCCTGGTCGCCCAGCACGCCGAAGGCGAGCAGCACGACGTCGATGTCACCGGCGGCGAAGACCTCGTCGATGGTCTTCTCGTGGTCGTCGGTCTCGGCCGCGTCGAAGCCGACCACCTCGACCGTCGCACCGAGGTCGCGCAGCTGTTCGGCGGCCGTGTCCAGCGCGGCGGAGGGGCGGCCGGCGAGCACGACCCGCCGAACCCGCTCGGCGACCATCGCGCGAGCCGTGGTCAGCGCGATCTCGGAGGTGCCGCCGAGAACGAGCAGGGACTGCGGTGCGCCCAGGGCGTCTTTCACGGTGTGTCCTTCACAAGTGGTTCACGAGAAGACGAAAGGGGGGGTGGGTCAGAGCCCGAGTCGGCGGGCCTGATCGGAGACGAAGATCCCGTCCGGGTCGACCTTGGCCCGCACCTCGCGGAACCGCTCCAGGCGCGGGTACATCCGGGCCAGGTCGGCCGGGTCCATCCGCGAGTCCTTGGCGAGGTAGAACCGGCCCTCGTTGGTCAGCACGATCTCGTCGAGCTGCTTGAGCAGCCGGGCCAGGCCGGGCGTGTTGGTCGGGAAGTCGAGGGTCAGCGTCCACCCCGGCTTGGGGAAGGACAGGAAGCCCTCGTTGCCGGGTCCGAAGCGCTTGAGCACCGTGAGCGAGGAGGGCGCGCCGTGCGCACTGATCGTCTCGACCGCCTTGACCAGCCCGTCCTCGCGCCCGAACGGCACCACGAACTGGTACTGGAGGAAGCCGGTCCGCCCGTAGACGCGGTTCCATTCCTGGACCAGGTCCAGTGGGTGGAAGAACCCGGTGATCGACTGCAGTTGGCCGACCTTGTGCTTGGGCGCCTTGCGGTACCACAGCTCGTTGAACAGGCCCATGGTGAGCTTGTTCGGCAGCCGACCCGGCACCAGGTCCGGGACGGTCAGCAGCGAGCCGGTGCGAAATCGCAGCGGGTCCCGGCGCTTCTTCGCGGGCAGGTCGTCGAGCGCGGCGAACTCGCCGCAGGTGAGCACGCAGCGGCCGAGGTTGGCGCCCTTGGCCAGGCAGTCCAGCCACGCGACGGTGTAGGTGTACTTCTCGTCCGTCTCGGCCATCAGCGCCATGGCCTCGTCGAGGTTTTTCGTCCGGTCGGTGTCCACCGACGCGAGCGAGGTCTCGATGGGCGTCATCCGGATGGTCGCGGACAGGATCAGGCCGGTCAGGCCCATGCCGCCGGCGGTGGCCCAGAACAGCTCCGGGTCGCCCTCGGGGGTGATCGTGCGCTCGGTGCCGTCGGCCATCAACATGTCGATGGACGACACGTGGTTGCAGAAGCTGCCGTCCGCGTGGTGGTTCTTCCCGTGCACGTCCGCGCCGATCGCGCCGCCCACGGTGACCTGCCGGGTGCCCGGGGTGACCGGCACGAAGAAGCCGAACGGCACGAACAGTTCGATCAGCCGGTCCAGACTCACCCCGGCCTCGCAGGTGACCAGACCGCGCTCCAGATCCACCGCGAGGATGCGGTCGAGGCCGGTCATGTCCAGGACGGTGCCGCCGGCGTTCTGTGCGGGGTCGCCGTACGAGCGGCCCAGGCCGCGGGCGATCACCCCGCGCGAGGTGCGTTGCCCCAGGGCGGTCGCTACCTGGTCGCGGGTGGTGGGGCGCACGACGTCGGCGAAGGAGGGGGCGGTGCGTCCCCAACCGTTCAGGCTTACCCGCCGAGCGGTGGGGCGTGCGTCGGCCGACGGGCCGTCAGACATGGAAAACTCCCAGAACAAAGGTGAGAAGCCAGGCGAAGCCAAGGCCGACGAGGACCTTGTCCTTGAGAAGAACGTCCTCGGGGGATCCCGCGGTTCCGGCGTCGACGTAGACGGCGTAGCGCAGGAACGCGAATCCGAACGGGATCAGCGACAACTGGTGCCAGGCCAGCGTGGAATCGCCCTCGGGGATCTGGAATGCCCACAGGGAGTAGGTGAGCAGCGTCACCGAGACCGCCATCTGCCACACGAAGCGCAGGTAGGTGATCGAGTAATTGGCCAGCGAGGCGCGCGTCTTGGCCGCCTCCTCGCCCATCAGGACCATCTCCGAGTAGCGCTTGCCCGCGACCATGAACAACGATCCGAAGCCCGCCGTCAGCAGGAACCAGCGCGACAGCGGCAGTTCGGACGCGGTACCGCCGGCCATCGCCCGGAACAGGAAGCCCGAGGCGACCATGGCCAGGTCCAGCACCACCACGTGCTTGAACGAGAAGCAGTACGCGACGTTGAGCACCACGTACAGGCCCAGCACGAGCGCGGTCCCGGGGTTGCAGAGCAACACGCCGAGGACGACCGCGGCGATGCCCAGGATCGGCCCCAGCACCCACGCCAGCTTGACCGGCACCACGCCGGAGGCGATCGGGCGGTTGCGCTTGGTGGGGTGCTCGCGGTCGGCCTCGACGTCGAACGCGTCGTTGACGTAGTAGATCGCCGAAGCCGCCAGGCAGAACAGCATGAACATGATCGCGGTGTGGCCGAGGACGTAGCCCTCGTCCAACCGCCCGGCCGCGAGCGGCGCGGCGAACACGAGCACGTTCTTGACCCACTGCTTGGGCCGGGCCAACTTCAGCAGGCCACCCGCGAGTCCACCGCGCGGAGGCCGCGTCGGTGCCTCGACCGCGGACGAGGTCGCGGTGACGACCGCGGCCTCCCGCGCATCGAGCGGCGATTCGATTTCGGATGTACTCAAGACTCAGAACCCTTTCGGACGCTGTGCGCGACGGGCCCAGGCTCGACCCAAGCCGCCGGCGGCGAGACCCATGGTCGCGCCGGCGGCCACGTCGGACGGATAGTGGACGCCCACGACGAGCCGCGAGAAACACGTCGCAGCGGCGGCCGTACCCGTGACCGCGGTGGGCAACAGGCCATGGAACGCCACGGCGGCGGCGGCGGAGGACACCGAGTGCGAGGACGGGAAGCTGTGTCGGCCCGCGGTGCGCACCGTCGGCTCCAGGCCCGGTATGGCAGGCCGCGGACGGCGCACGACGCGCTTGACCACCATGCTGGCCGCGTGCGCGCCGGCGACCGTGGCGGTGGCACGCAGCCACTCGTGCCGACGATCGCGGTCCACGGCCGCGCCGACCAGGCCGGCCGCGAGCCACACACCCGCGTGCTCGCCGGCGAACGACAGCGCCTTGCTCGTGCGCTGGACGACCGGATGACCGGTGCGTCCGCGTACTCCGCGGTACAGGGCGACGTCGGACGCGCCGACCGTCTTGACTACCTGCCCGGTGGCGAACGCCCCACCAAAGGCCATCGATACCCTCATTCCTGCTGCACGTCGAATGGGCGCCCTGCCCCGAAGTCCGGGGGCCTGCGTGCTTCGGCGGTCGTCCCGACCGCCACACGGGCCACTTCCATACGAGCCCGGCGCATGGCACCAATGAGTCAGGGTACGCGAACCGAGCATGGGCCCTTCGCCGAGCCGGCCCGGCGACCACCGCCCCCGACGCGCGGTGACCGCGCTCGCGCGATACCTCTTCGTTCCTGGTCAGACGTTGTCAAACGGGTGGCAGCGCCCGTGCGCCGGGCGGCCTTTCGTGACGGAACTGTGGCAGACCCGCAGCCTGCGCGATGCCGGGCCGATGCACAAGCGCGTCCTGGGAGCGGACTCGGCACCCACGCGGGGGCGGTCAGCGCAGCGGCGCCGGGGAGAACCCGCCCGCCACGATGCGCGCCGGCGCGCCGCTCCCGTCGGCCGGAACCGACCACACGTCGGTGGCCGCGCCCGCCCCGGTCGCCAGCGCGTAGCCGACCGTGCGCTCGTCCAGCCAGACCGCCTGGTCGTCCACGCTGCGGGTCTCCGCGAGCGGGGTCTCGCGCATCGTCGCCAGGTCGAGCACGTGCAGGCGCCACGGGTTGCGGGTGCTCTGCGAGACCTTCTTCTTGAACACCAGGCGGGTGCCGTCCGGGGACAACGAGGGGCACTCGACGTTCTCCCGCAGCACCGTCATGGTGCGGGAGCGCAGGTCGCCGCGGACCAGGTAGGTGCGGCCGGAGGTGTTGGTGGACAGCGTGGCGTAGAACGTGTTGTCGTCGGCGGTGAAGGTGACGCCCCAGAAGTTGCGATCGGGCGACTTGAGTTCCTTGCCGTCCCGGGTGGTGGTGAAGTCCTCCAGGTTCGCCGCCATGACACCGGTGTGCGTGTCCAGGATCGAGGTCCGGGTGGAGAACGTCATCGACGCGTACGAGTCGCCGTAGACGAACACCGTCCACGAGGCCATCCGCCCCGAGGCCGACACGCGCGCCCGGTTGGGCGTGCCCGCCAATTCGACCCGGCGCACCTGGCGCAGGTTCGCGTCCAGGACCAGCGCCACGTTGGTCCGGGTGATCCCGCCCTCGGTGGCCAGGCACACCGCGGTGCCGCCGGCCGCGTGGACCCGATCACAGGAGCGCTCGCCCACCGTGCGCGGCCCACCGGGATCGTCGGCCGCGACGGTGGCCAGCCGGCCGTACCCCGAGCCCGACTCGGTGCTGCGGAACAGCAGTCGCGGCGCCCCGACCAGGGTCAGCGGCGGCCCGCCCGGCGCGGTGCCCGAGCCGCCGTGCAGCCGGTCGTCCTCGCGCTTGACCGCGTAGACCGTGTATGCGATCGCGATCCCCGCGAGCAGGATCACAACCAGCCCGAAGATCAGGATCCGCGCCCTGGTCAGGGCCGGTTTCACCGGTGCGTCAACGGACATCGGGCACCTCCTCGACCCGGCGTGCCGCGCGCATCCGGCCGCCCGCGAGGGCGAGCGCGGAGCCGAGCAGGGCCACCGCGAGTGCGATGGCCAGGATCCGGATCGCGCCGGCCGGACCCCACCCGGTCCACAGCGCGCCGAAGATCATCGAGGAGGCGAACCGACCCGCGGCCTGCCCGGTCTGCACGACCGCCAGCCCGCCCGCCCGGCCCGACGCCGGTACCCGCGCACCGACCGCCGCCGAGAGCACGCCGTCGGTGGCCGCGTAGAACACCCCGTGCAGCGCGAGCACCGAGATCAGCAATCCGACCCCGCCGAGCGGACCGCCCAGCAGCAGGTACGCCGCGAGCAGCACGCCGTGCCCGGCCAGGAACACCCGCCGCCGGCCCACCCGGTCGGCGAGCCTGCCCAGCGGCAGCGCGAGCACCAGGTAGACCCCGGCGGTGCCCAGCGGGAGCAGCGGGAACCAGTGCGGCTCGATCTCCAGTCGGTGCTGGAGCAGCAGGTAGACGAAGGCGTCGCTGACCGTGACCAGACCGAGCACGGCCGCGACCGCGCACAACCGGCGATAGGGCCGATCCCGCAGCAGCCGCAGCCCGTCCCGCCATCCGGGCCGCTGCTCGATCGGATCGCGGTGGTCGCGTACGAACAGCACCAGCATCGCGACACCGACCAGGCCGACGCAGAAGCTCACCACGAACACCGCGTCGTAGGCGGTGCCCACCGCGGCCAGGATGGCGAACGCCACGAGCGGCCCGGTGAACGCGCCGACGGTGTCCAGCGCACGGTGCACGCCGAAGGCACGCCCCTGCGCCTGCGGGCTGCCGGAGAGCGAGATGAGCGCGTCCCGGGGTGCGGTGCGCAGCCCCTTGCCCGCCCGGTCGGCCGCCAGCACCGCGCCGATGCCCGGCACCGAGGCACCGACGAGCGGCAGTCCGAGCTTGGCGACCGCGGACATCCCGTAGCCGGCCACGGCAACCTGCTTGCGCGCGGCGAACCGGTCGGCGAGGTGCCCGCCGACCAGCCGCAGGAAGACCGTGACGCCGGAGTACAGGCCGTCCAGGAAGCCGAATTGCAGCATGGTCAGGCCGAGTCCGGTGACCAGGTAGACCGGCATCACGGCGGTGACCATCTCCGAGGAGACGTCGGTGACCAGGCTGACCATGCCGAGCGCGATCACGTTGCCGGTGACCACCGCGCCGGCTCCCGACGCGGGCCGCTCGCAAGCCGCCTCGCTCGTCGCTTCCGGACGACCCGACGAGAGGTACACCCCCGCACCCTCCCCCGGCTGCCGTGTAACCGCCCCCCGACCCCGGGGCCCGTCTTCGATCCCCGCCGAGTACCACGACGCGGGATCGAGAACAGACCCTAGTCCCGTTCGCGCGCTCGCACCGGGAAAGCCGAAAGGCCCCACCTCCCCGAAGGGAAGTGGGGCCTTTCCATCCGCCGGTATCGCTACCGGCGGATCACATCGAGCACTGCTTCGGCGGGGCCGACCGAGGTCAGCTCTGGCCGCCGGCCAGCTTCTCGCGGAGCGCGGCGAGCGCCTCGTCGGAAGCCAGGGCGCCACCGGTGGTGTCGGCCTCGACCTCGTCGTCACCGCCCGAGGAGTACGCGCCCGCGGCTTCGCCGGCCACGGCCTCCGCCTCGGCCTCGCGAGCCTTGACGACCTGCTGCTGGTGCGACTCGAAGCGCGCCTGGGCGTCGGCGTACTGCTTCTCCCACTCCTCGCGCTGCTTGTCGAAGCCCTCGAGCCAGTCGTTGGTCTCCGGGTCGAAGCCCTCGGGGTAGATGTAGTTGCCCGAGTCGTCGTACGTCGCGGCCATGCCGTAGAGGGTCGGGTCGAACTCGGCCGTGGCCGGGTCCGCGCCGAACGCCTCGTTGGCCTGCTTCAGCGAGAGGCTGATGCGGCGACGCTCGAGGTCGATGTCGATGACCTTGACGAAGATCTCGTCGCCGACCTGGACGACCTGCTCCGGGATCTCCACGTGGCGCTCGGCCAGCTCGGAGATGTGCACCAGACCCTCGATGCCCTCGTCCACGCGGACGAACGCACCGAACGGAACGAGCTTGGTGACCTTGCCGGGAACGACCTGACCGATCTGGTGCGTCCGGGCGAACTGCTGCCACGGGTCTTCCTGGGTCGCCTTCAGCGACAGGGAGACGCGCTCGCGGTCCATGTCCACGTCGAGGACCTCGACGGTGACTTCCTGGCCGACCTCGACAACCTCGGACGGGTGGTCGATGTGCTTCCAGGACAGCTCGGAGACGTGCACGAGACCGTCGACGCCGCCGAGGTCCACGAACGCACCGAAGTTGACGATCGAGGACACGACGCCCGTGCGGACCTGACCCTTCTGCAGGGTCGTGAGGAAGGTCTGACGCACCTCGGACTGGGTCTGCTCGAGCCAGGCACGGCGGGACAGGACCACGTTGTTGCGGTTCTTGTCCAGCTCGATGATCTTGGCTTCGAGCTCCTTGCCCACGTACGGCTGGAGGTCACGCACACGACGCATCTCGACCAGCGAGGCCGGGAGGAAGCCGCGGAGGCCGATGTCCAGGATGAGACCACCCTTGACGACCTCGATGACGGTACCGGTGACGATGCCGTCTTCTTCCTTGATCTTCTCGATGGTGCCCCAAGCGCGCTCGTACTGAGCCCGCTTCTTCGAGAGGATCAGGCGGCCTTCCTTGTCCTCCTTCTGGAGAACCAAGGCCTCGATGTGGTCACCGACAGTGACAACCTCGTGGGGGTCCACGTCGTGCTTGATGGAAAGCTCGCGGGACGGGATGACGCCTTCGGTCTTGTAACCGATGTCGAGCAGGACCTCGTCCCGGTCGACCTTGACGATCACGCCATCCACGATGTCGCCGTCGTTGAAGTACTTGATCGTCTCATCGATCGCTGCGAGGAAGTCTTCCTCGGAGCCGATGTCGTTGACCGCCACCTGCGGGGTGGTGCTGGGCGTGGCCTCGGTGCTGCTCGTCATGTGGGTAAGGGCTCCGGGTACGGACAGAAGTCGTTTTCAAACACGCTTGTGGACCCGGTTTCGCCCCCGACGCCCGCGACCATGCAAGAGGATGGCGTGGGATCGACAAAGGTGAGCGCGACCTGCTCCGTCTGAGTTCACGCAGGCCCGCGGCGCAACTTGCAGCATACGGGGCCGACCGGGTGCGGTCAACGCGCACGGGATGCATGGGGTCAACCGGGACGTCCCGAAGGGAGTACCCTACGCGCGTCCGTGCCCGCCCGCAGTGTCTGGAGCCCTGTGAACCGCCCCACTTCCCACGACCCGCATGCGTCCCTCGCGGCGCGGTACGTCGACCCGGACGAACCCGACGACGGCGACGACGCGGTGCGGCGCAAGGTAAGCCTGGTGGAGAGCGTGCGGGCGGGCCGGCAGTGGTGGGACGCGAACGCCGACGAGTACCAGGTCGAGCACGGCGACTTCCTCGGCGACGCGCGCTTCACGTGGTGTCCCGAGGGGCTGGACGAGGACCGCGCCCAGCTGCTGGGCCCGGTCGAGGGGCGCACCGTCCTGGAGGTCGGCGCGGGTGCGGCGCAGTGTTCGCGCCGGCTGCTCGCGCGCGGCGCCTTCCCGATCGCGCTGGACCTGTCCCTGCGTCAGCTCCAGCACTCGCGGCGGCTGGACGCCGAGCACGGCACCCGGGTGCCGGTGGTGCAGGCCGACGCGGCGCGACTGCCGTTCGCCGACGCGAGCTTCGACCTGGCGTTCTCCGCGTACGGGGCGCTGCCGTTCAGCCCGGACGGCGCGGGCATCATGCGCGAGGTGTTCCGGGTGTTGCGGCCGGGCGGGCGCTGGGTCTTCTCGATCACCCACCCCGTGCGCTGGGCCTTCCCCGACGAGCCGGGGCCCGAGGGGCTGACCGCGGTGACCTCGTACTTCGACACGACGCCGTACGTGGAGCAGGACCACACCGGACGGGCGACCTACGTCGAGCAGCACCGCACGCTGGGCGACCGGGTACGCGAGGTGGTCGGCGCGGGCTTTCGCCTCACCGACCTCGTGGAACCGGAATGGCCGCAGGACCTGGACTCGATCTGGGGCGGCTGGAGCCCGCTGCGCGGCCGGCTGTTGCCGGGCACGGCGATCTTCGTGTGCGACAAGGGCTGATCGCTAACGGGTGCCCTCGCCGGCCACCGGCGTGGCCGCGGCCGCTTCGGTCTCGGTGGTGTCCTCGGTCGGCCTGGCGGGGGACGGCTTCGGGCGGGATTTGTGGTCGGCGATGAATTGCAGGGCCACGGCGAGCAGGAAGAGGACGACGCCGAGCACCAGCAGCGCCAGGGGGATGGTGTCGTGGATGGCGCGGAGCTTTTCGCTGTGGCTCTTGGCGTCGGCGATCAGTTTCTCGGACCATGCCGGGCGGGGGACGAAGGTGCCCTCGAAGACCTTGGTGACCACCGGCTCGGCGTTCGGGTCGTCGGCGGGCGGGGAGGTGCGCAGTTCCTCCTTGCGGGTCTCCTCCAGGTACACCGGGATGCCGGTGACCGGCTCGACCCACATCTTGCGGGTCGCGGTGTACCAGAGCTGCATGCCCTCCTTCTCGATCGCGACCGGGTCCAGGCCGCCCGGGAGCTGCTTGGGCATCGGGATCTTCATCCACGGCACCTGCTGCTCGAAGCGGTAGGTCTGCAGCCCGCCGCGCTTCTCGGTGCCCTTGTACGAGATCACGTTCGCGCTGTGCGCCTGTGAGTCGTAGTAGTTGTAGTCGCGCTTGCCGGTGAAGAACGGCCACTTGTAGGCGAGCCCGGTGTGCGCGGCGGGGGCGCCGTCGACCGATTCGCCGCAGCAGTTCCGGGGAATCTGGCCGGCCGCCTGGAACGCGTAGCGCTCGGGGAGTTGGGCGACCACCTTGCCGGTGCTGTCCAGGACGGCCAGGTTCAGGTCCCACACCACCGTGCCGTCCTCGGCCGCCTTCGCGTCCGGTCGGATCGTCTGGATCGCGGTGACCTTGGCCTTGCCCGGGCCCTCGGGCGCGCCCAGGAGGGTGGCGTTGTTCGCGTCCAGCACCAGGACCCGGTAGGCGTCCTCGCCGGCCAGTGCCTTGGCGACCAGTTTCGGGAAGACGAACTCGCGCAGCAGCGGCGCCATGGCCACGCAGAACACCGCCGCGACCAGCAGGATCAAACCGGACTTACGACGCATCGAGGTGGACCCCTTGACGATGGAACCGGGTACGGATTCGCGCCGCCGCTCGGGAACGCCGCATCCGGGTCAGGGGTGCGCGGGCGGGCTGGTGACCTGGAGCGGCTTGTGCACCGGGGCGGGATCACCCACGGCGCACGCGTTCAGCGCGAACGCGGCTCCCACCGCCAGGAGCGCCCCGACCACGACCGCTGCGAAGGAACGCATGTGGCGGTCCCACCTTCCTGCTGCTGCCTCGGCCGTCGCACCGGACGGTCGACGATGGGGCACGGTAGCAAATAACGAGAACAGGTTCCCGTTTCCTGCCCGGTGGATTCCGACCACCGGGTATGGCTACCGCGCGGGAGCGGTTTGCGACGTCGTGGCCGACGCGTTCGCCGAATCCCCCGGGTCGGGTGTCCCGGCCGACGTCGAGGGCGCCACCGAACCGGACGCGCTCACCGACCGGCTCGTCGCCGGGCTGCTCGCCGGCTTGTTCGGCGTCGGCTTGGTGGTGGTCTGCTTCGGCGTCGGGGTCTGCTTCGCCGTGGGCTGCCGCGCGTCCGGGACGGACCGCGCGCCGGTCGCGTAGTACGTCATCCAGGACATCACGTTGCGCACGTATTCGGTCGAATGGTTGTACGAGAGGATCGCCGCGTTCAGTCCCGCGCCGGTGGACAGGTCCCGGTTGCCCGCGCACAGGTAGCGGCCCGCGGTCAAGGTCGCGTCGAAGACGTTCTGCGGGTTGATCCGGCCGTCCCGGTTGCCGTCCATGCCCCAGCTCTTCCACGTGGACGGGATGAACTGCATCGGGCCCACCGCGCGGTCGAACTCGGTGTCGAAGTCGTAGCGACCGCCGTCGGTGTCGGTGATCCGCGCCCACGGGCCGCCGTCCAGCCGCGGCCCCAGGATCGGGGTGACCGCCGTGCCGTCCACGGTCACGTTGCCGCCGTACGCGTGCTCCGACTCGACCCGGCCGATGCCCGCGAGCAGCGTCCACGGCAGCTTGCAGCCCGGGTCCATCCGGGCCAGGTTGGAGGCGGCCTGCTGATAGGCCAGCAGCACCGTCTGCGGGATGCCGCCGGTGCCGGTCGCGGTGGTGCCCCGGGTGCCCGCCGACGCGGTCGGCGTCCCGGAAGCGGGAGCGGTGGCCGGCGCGGACGTGGTCGGCGCCCCCGGCAACGCGGCCGGCACGACCGGCGGCGGCAGTTCGAAGTGGCTCGGCCCGCCGCCGTTCGCCGACGTGCCGTCGGCCGGCGCCGGATCGGACAACCGCGGCAGGTCCGACGTGGGCACCCGGTGCGCGGTGACCATGGTGAACGGGGACTGCACCGCCGCACCGCAGGCCAGCACCACCAGGATCGCCGCCGCACTGCCCAGCCACGGATTCAGGATCCGTCTGCGCCGCTCCGGCGCCTGTGCCGCGCCTGCCGTCGCCTCGGGCCCGGGCTTCGGCACGGGAGCGGCGGCGGATATCGACTCCGCCGCCGACTCGACCGCGACCTCGTCCGGCGTGCCCGGCTTCTGCGGATCGGGCCCCGACTCGGCCTCTTCCACGAAGCTCCCCCCTCTGTGCGCAAGTTCGACTCTGCCGGCCGGCGTCGTACACCGGTGACCCGTGCGAACCTATGCCGGCTTCGGCCGGCTCTCCACCCCCACGGCGCACCGGTTCACGATCAGTGACCCGCGTCCTCCCAGTTCGGCCCGAAACCGACCGAGACGTCCAGCGGAGTGCGCAGCGGATACGCGCCGGCCATCTCCCGACGCACCAGCGCCTCCAACCGCTCCCGCTCGCCCGGCGCCACCTCCAGGACCAGTTCGTCGTGGACCTGGAGCAGTATCCGCGAGGCCAGCTTCTCCTCCCGCATGGCCCGATCCACCTTGAGCATCGCGACCTTGACGATGTCCGCCGCCGAACCCTGGATCGGCGCGTTCAGCGCCATCCGCTCGGCCATCTCGCGGCGCTGCCGGTTGTCGCTGGTCAGATCCGGCAGGTAGCGCCGGCGGCCGAACACGGTCTCGGTGTAGCCGGTCTGCCGGGCCTCCTCGACCACCTTGTGCAGGTAGTCCCGCACCCCGCCGAAACGCTCGAAGTAGGTCTCCATCAGGCCGCGCGCCTCGGCCGGTTCGATGTCCAACTGCTGGGACAGGCCGAACGCGGAGAGCCCGTACGCCAATCCGTACGACATCGCCTTGATCTTGCTGCGCAGCGCGTGGTCCACCGCCTCCGGGGCCACCGAGAACACCTGCGCGGCCATCGTCGAGTGCAGGTCCTCGCCCGAGGTGAACGCCTCGATCAGCGCCGCGTCCTGGGACAGGTGGGCCATGATCCGCAGCTCGATCTGGCTGTAGTCCGCGGTCAACAGCCCCTCGAAGCCCGCCCCGACCACGAATGAGCGCCGGATCAGCCGCCCCTCCTCGGTCCGGATCGGAATGTTCTGCAGGTTCGGGTCCTGCGAGGACAACCGGCCCGTGGCCGCCACCGTCTGGTTGAACGTGGTGTGGATGCGCGCGTCGTCCGCGACCGTCTTGATCAGACCCTCGACCGTGGTGCGCAGCCGGGTCTGATCGCGGTGCCGCAGCAGGATCACCGGGAGTTCGTTGTCGGTCTGGGCGGCCAGCCAGGTCAACGCGTCCGCGTCGGTGGTGAAGCCGGTCTTGATCTTCTTCGTCTTGGGCAGGCCCAGCTCGTTGAACAGGATCTCCTGCAACTGCTTGGGCGAACCCAGGTTGAACTCGTGGCCCACCGCCGCATGCGCCTCTTCGGTCGCCTGCTTCACCGCCGCCGCGAACTGCTCCTGGAGCGACTCCAGGTAGGGCAGATCGGCCGCGATGCCGAACTGCTCCATCTGCGCGAGCACCGGCAGCAGCGGCAACTCCATGTCCTGGAGCAGTTCCAGGCCACCCTTGGCGGCCAGTTCGACGTCCAACGCCGCGGCCAGGTCCACCACGGCCCGCGCGGCCAGCATCAGCGCCGCACCCGGCTCCGCGTCCTCCTGATCCGACATGTCCAGCGCGAGCTGCCCATCCCCCGAGCCGCTCTGATCCAGCTTCAACTCACGGCCCAGGAACCGCTCGACCAGCGTCTCCAGGGCGAACGAGCGCTGACCGGGCAACACCAGATACGCGCCCAGCGCGGTGTCGCTGGTCACCCCCCACAGCGCCCAGCCGTGCGCGGCCAACGCCAGGATCGGACCCTTCGCGTCGTGCACCGCCTTGGTCCGCTGCGGATCCGCCAACCAGGCCGCCAACGCCGCGTCGTCGTTCTCGTCCATGCCCAGCGGGTCCATGAACGCCGCCGCGCCGTCCGCCGCGGCGAACGCCAGGCCCTTGACCTCGCCGGTCCCGCGCCCCCACGAACCCTCCACCGCGAGCCCGGTCCGCCCCGCACCCGCCGCGTGCTCCTCCAGCCACGCGGTCAGCCCGCCCGGCTCGACCACCGTGGTGTCCAGCTCGAAACCCGGCTCCGCCTCGATCACCTCGGGCACCAGACCCGGATCCACCGCCCACAGCCGATCGCGGAAGTTGGTGTTGCGGAACTCCAGCGTGTCCAGCACCACCTCGATCGCCGCCCGGTCGAACGGCTTGCGCTCCAGATCGGCGGGCGTCACCTCCAGCTCCACCTCGCGCACCAGCTCGGTCAGCCGCCGGTTCAGCTTGACGTTGTCCAGGTGGTCGCGCAGGTTCTGCCCGGCCTTGCCCTTGACCTCGTCCGCACGCTCCATCAGATCGGCGAACGAACCGAACTCGCGAATCCACTTCGCGGCCGTCTTCTCGCCCACCCCCGGGATACCCGGCAGGTTGTCGCTCGGGTCGCCGCGCAGCGCCGCGAAGTCGGGATACTGCGCCGGGGTCAACCCGTACTTCTCCTCGACCGCCTCCGGGGTGAACCGGTGCAGCTTGCTCACACCCATCATCGGATACAGCACCGTGACGTCCGGCGTGACCAACTGCAACGCGTCCCGGTCACCGGTGAGGATCAACACCTCGAAGCCCTCGGCCGCGGCCCGGGTCGCCAGCGTGGCGATCACGTCGTCCGCCTCGAAGCCCGCCACCCGCAAGGTGGGCACGCCCATCGCGTGCAGCTCCTCGACGATCAGCTCGACCTGGCCCTTGAACTCCTCCGGAGTCTCCGACCGGTTCGCCTTGTAGTCCGGGAACTCCTCGGTGCGAAACGACTGCCGGGACACGTCGAACGCCACGCCCAGATGGGTCGGCGCCTCGTCGCGCAGCACGTTCACCAGCATCGACGTGAACCCGTAGACCGCCTGGGTCGGCTGGCCCGTCGCGGTACTCATCGACGCTTCCTTGAGCGCATAGAACGCCCGGTATGCCAACGAATGCCCGTCGAGGAGCAGAAGTCGCGGCCGGGAACCGGCGGGAACGGAGGTCTGGGGGGTCTGAGTCGCTGCCACGACCGCGATCCTAGGCTGTCAGGCCGACACAACCATGTACCCGGAGGAGCACCCCATGCCCGACCAGACCCCGCAGCCCAACCTCGACGAGGTCCTGGCGTTCATGAACATCGGCACCCGGGAAACCCTCTCCGACCGCATGGGCATCGAATTCGTCGAAGCCTCCGCCCAGCGGCTGGTCGCCACCATGCCGGTCAAGGGCAACACCCAGCCCTACGGCCTGCTGCACGGCGGCGCGTCCTGCGTCCTGGCCGAGACCCTCGGCTCGGTGGGCTCCGCGCTGCACGCCGGCAAGGACGCGATCACCCTGGGCATCGAGATCAACGCCACCCACCACCGCTCGGCCAAGTCCGGCCTGGTCACCGGCGTGGCAACCCCCGTGCACCTGGGCCGGTCGCTGGCCACCTACGAGATCGTGATCACCGACGAGGACGACAAGCGGGTCTGCACCGCACGACTGAGCTGCATGATCAAGCGCGCCTGACCCCGCACGCGACACCGCGCGGCGAAGGGGCCGACCCCCTCCGCCGCGCGGCACCGGGCTACGCGCCCTCGCCCAGATACGCCTCGCGCACCTTCGGATCCGACAACAGCTGATCGGCCGGGCCGGACAACACCACCGAACCGGTCTCCAGCGCATAGCCGCGGTGGGCCAGGCGCAACGCCTGCGCCGCGTTCTGCTCGACCAGCAACACCGTGGTGCCCTGCTCGTTGATCTCCCGGATGATGTCGAAGATCTGCGCCACGATCAGCGGCGCCAGACCCATCGACGGCTCGTCCAGGAGCAGCAGCTTCGGCTGCCCCATCAACGCCCGCCCGATCGCCAGCATCTGCTGCTCGCCACCCGACAGCGTGCCCGCAAGCTGGGTACGCCGCTCGGCCAACCGCGGGAACAACTCGAACACCCGATCCAGCTCGGCCCTGGGCACCGACTTGAACCGGTAGGCACCCATGTTCAGGTTCTCCGTGACGGTCATCGCCGGGAACACCCGACGACCCTCCGGAGAGTGCCCGATGCCCAACCCCACCACATGGTGGGCGGGCACCCCGTCGATCCGCTCGCCCCGCCAGCGCACCTCGCCCTCGCGCGGCGTGAGCAACCCCGAGATGGTGCGCAGCGTCGTGGTCTTGCCCGCGCCGTTGGCACCGAGCAGAGCCACGATCTCGCCCTCGTTCACCTCGATGTGCACGCCCTTCAACGCCTGGATGGCGCCGTAGAACACGTGCAGATCGTCCAGCTCCAGCATCTTCTTCCGCGGCGTCGTCGCGGTCGCGGTCGGCTTGGTCAGCCCGACCGCATCCGCGCCCTCGGACTCGGCGGCGCTCATCGCTGCTCCTCCCCGTCCCGCTGCGCGGGGACCGTACCGTCCGACCCGTTCGCCGCCTCGGCGTCCGAGGCCGCGACCATCTCGGCGGCCATCTCGGCCCCCAGATAGGCCGCGACGACCTCGGGGTTGCGCTGCACCTCGGCCGGCGAGCCGGACGCGATCACCTTGCCGAAGTTGAGCACCGTGACCCGGTCCGCAACCGACATCACCAGCCGCATGTCGTGCTCGATCAGCAGCACGCTGATGCCCAGCTCGCGGTTGATCCGGCGGATCAACACCTCCAGGTCGAGCTTCTCGGTCGGGTTGGTGCCCGCCGCCGGCTCGTCCAGGAGCAGCACCTGCGGATCGGTGGCCAGCGCGCGGGCGATCTCCAGACTGCGCTGCTGGCCGTACGACAGCGACGCGGCCAACTCGTTGAGCATCCCGTCCAGGCCCACGAAGTGCAGCAGCTCCAGCGCCCGCTGGTCGCTCTCGCGATCCTCGCGACGCGCGTTCGGCAGGCCCAGCATGATCGACACCGGCCCGGCCTTCTGCCGGGTCTCCGCCGCGATCTTCACGTTCTCCAGCGCGGTGAGCGCGCCGAACAGGCGAATGTTCTGGAACGTACGGGCCACGCCCAGCCGGTTCACCAGGTGCGGCTTGCGGCCCTTGAGCGAATGCTCGCCACCCGCCCGGTCGCGCAGCACGATGCTGCCTTCCTGCGGGACGTACATCCCGGTCAACGAGTTGAACAACGACGTCTTGCCCGCACCGTTGGGGCCGATCACCGCGAGGATCTCGCCTCGGTGCAGGTCCAACGCCACGTCGGACAGACCCACCAGGCCGCCGAAGCGCAGCGTGACCCCGCGCACCCGCATGACCTGGTCCTCGGGGTCCACCCGCGGCCGGTCGTCCGCCTTCGTCGTGGTGATGCTCACGTCATCCTCCCGCCGGCCGGCTCCGACATCGCATCCGCGTCGCCGAGACCCGCCTTGGCCATGCTCAACTCGCGCTTGCGCCGAACCGAGGGAATCAGGCCCTGCGGGCGGTAGATCATCATGATGATCAACAACGCGCCCAGGTACATGAATCGGTCGTTCGGGTTGACCCAGTCCTTCATGTACTGCGGCAGCCAGGCCAGGAACGCCGTCCCGATGATGACGCCCCACAGCGAACCCATGCCGCCGAAGATGACGTACGCCACCACCAGCACCGAGAACAGCAGCAGGAAGCTCTCCGGGCTGATGAACCGGGCCTTGCTCGCGTACGCCACACCGGCGATGCCGGACGTGGACGCGCCGATCGCGAACGCCATCAACTTGAACTTCACCGTCGGCACACCGGTGGCCGACGCGGCCACCTCGTCCTCGCGGATCGCGGTCCAGGCCCGACCGACCCGGGAGTGCTCCAACCGCAGGAACGCGATGATCAGGACCGTCGCGATGCCGATCAGCAGGTACCAGTAGGGCACCGGATCCAGTTCCCAGTCGTAGTCGATCGGACCGACGTGCACCCCGAAGTTCGAGATGCCCTGGACCCCGCGCGGACCGTTGGTGAACCCGTCCGCGTTCTTGGCGATCAGGTAGATGATCTCGTGGAAGCCCAGCGTCACGATCGCCAGGTAGTCACCGCGCAGCCGCAGCGTCGGCGCGCCGAGCAACAGCCCGGCCAGCAGACACGTGGCCACCGCGACCGGGATCACCAGGAACGCGTTCAGCGTGAACGGCGGATCCACCGGCATGGCGCCGGTCCAGTACGCCGTGCTGTACGCGCCGATCGCGAAGAACGCGATGAAGCCCAGGTCCAACAGACCCGCCCAGCCGATCACCACGTTCAGACCGATCGCGAGCAGGACGTAGATCGCCACCTCGTTGACCAGAACCTGGTTCCAGAAGGTGGACAGCATGTTCGGCAGCAGGATCAGCAGGCCGATCACCACGACCGAGAAGCCGATCCGGACCCAGACGATCCGACGCAGATTCGCCGAGGTCGCCCGGGTCTGCGCGATCAGCCCCTTCACCGGACCGGTCACCGGCGCGTGGAAACGCTCCAGCGGGCCCACGCTCGTCGCCAGGTGACGGTTGTACAGCGGCTTGGCGAACTCCAGGACCGCCCACAACACCACCGCACCGAGGATCCACCACACCAGGCGCATCGACCCGAGGGTCTTGTCCAGCGAGAAGAACACGTCCTCGCGGCTGCCCTGCGGACCGCTCATCACGTCCAGCAACACGGCCGCGGCGACGGTCCCGACCAGTCGGCCGAACATCGGCTGCTGATACCAGCGCTTGCGCCGCAGCTTGGCCAGCGCCGACCCGGTCGGCGCGAGATCGCGTTCCTTCGTCGTCGTGGTCACGCCGACCTCCCCAAGCGCTCGCCCAGGATGCCGGTCGGCCGGAACATCAGCACCAGGACCAGCACCGCGAAGGCACTGACGTACCGCCACGACTCACCGAAGATGGGCGACGAGAAGCTCTCGACGATGCCGAGCAGCATGCCGCCCATCATCGCGCCGCGAATGTTGCCGACCCCGCCGACCACGGCCGCCGCGAACGCGGTGATGCCGGGCAGGAAGCCCATCGTGAACGACAGCTGCAGATGCAGGCCGAACAGGAAGCCGGCGATACCGCCCATGAACCCGCCGATGATGAACGTCCGCGAGATCACCTTGTCGATGTCCACACCCATCAGGCCCGCCGTCTCGGCGTCCTGCGCCACCGCCCGGATACCCGAGCCCAGCTTGGTGCGGTTCACCAGGTAGTCCAGGCCGACCATCATCAGCACGGCCGCACAAACGATGAGCAGCTGCAGGATGGTGACCTGGGTGCCGAAGACCGAGAAGACCTTCTTGTTCTCGAACACCGTCGGCAGTGCGCGCGAGTCGCGACCGAACAACTTCCCTGCCAGGTTCTGCAGGAAGTAGGACGCCCCGATCGCGCTGATCAGGAACGCGAGGCGAGGCGCGTTCCTGCGTCTGAGTGGTCTGTACGCGACCTTTTCCAGCGTAAAGGCCGTGGCCGCGCCGGCGGTACCGGAAACGGCCAGACCGGCCGCGACCAACAACACCGACATGAACGTCGTCGGATTGCTGCTCGGGTCGATCCAGGTCAAGGCGAGCAACGCCGAATAGGCGCCCACCATGAAGACTTCGCTGTGTGCGAAGTTGATGAGTTGCAGAACGCCATAGACCAGGGTGTAGCCGATGGCGATCACCGCGTACAACGCACCGAGCATGATCCCTGGAATAAGGTAATCCAGGATTTCATCAGGTTGCATAAGGAAAGCTTCCTCAAGAAAACCGGACGGGCCCGGGTCTTCCCGAAAACTCCGGGAAGACCCGGGCCCGATCGTCAGGTAGCGCTGCCCCGATCGACGGGTCAGCCGCCCACGAGCTGGTCGATGTCGCCCATGTAGCCGATCTTGCCGCCCTTCACCTGGTAGATGAAGGTGGTCGCGCCGTCGAATTCACCGTTCGACTTGAACTTGAAGGTCTTGGTCAGACCCTTGTACGACGCACCCTTGAGCTTGGTGAGCATCGCCTCGCGGGTGATCTTCTCCGCGCCGAACGACTTCATCTGGTCGATCACCAGGTTGGCGATGTCGAACGACTCCGCCGAGTAGGTGCTCGGGTTCGTGTTGAAGCGCTTCTTGTAGTCCTCGGTGAACTGCTTCGTGGCCGCCTCGACGTTCGCGTCGGCGCACGGGCAGGTCAGGAACCAGTCGTTCGCGGCGTCCCCGGCGAGCGAGACGAACTGCGCGTCGTTGGTGCCGTCACCGGAGAACTTGGGACCGGTGAACCCGGCCTCCTTGAGCTTCTTCGCGAACGGCGCGCCGTCCTGGTAGTAGCCCGCGTAGATCATGGCGTCCGCGCCGGAGTTCTTGATCTTCGTGGAGATCGGACCGTAGTCCGGGGTCGCCTTCGGCACGCTGTCCGAGACGACCTGGACGCCGGCCTTGGCCAGCTCGTCCTTGGCGACCTTCGACAGACCCACGCCGTACTCGGTCTTGTCGTCGACGACGAAGACCTTCTTGACCTGAAGCTTCTTCGACAGGTACTTCGCCATCCCGCCGCCCTGCGCGTTGTCGTTCGGCGCGCCGCGCAGGAACGCGGTGAAATTGTTCTCCGCGTTCGTCAGGGAAGGGTTGGTCGCCGACGGAGACACCGTGGCGAGCTTCGCCTTGGCGTAGTTCGGCGACGCGGCCTTGGTCGGGCCGGAGAAGGCGGGGCCGACAACGGCAACAACGTTGTTGTCGTCGATCAGCTTCTGCGCCGCGGAGACCGATTTGGTCTCCGACGCCTCGTCGTCCGAGGTCTTGAACTTGAGCGTGAAGGGAAGATCGCCCTTCGCGTTGGCCTGCTCGACGGCAAGCCGAGCGCCGTTCTCTTCGTTGATGCCAAGCTGGGCATTCTCCCCCGAGAGCCCCGCTTGGAAACCTATCGTCCAGGTCGGCTTGTTACCGCCGCCGCTGTTGCCGGGAGCGGTGCTGCCACCGTCCTTCTTCTTGTCGTCGTCATCGTCACTGCCGCACGCGGAAAGCACGAGTGCCGCTGCCGCGATGGGCAGCGCGATTTTGATCACGCGTCGCTTGAGCACAGCAAACCCCAACCCCTTGTAGAAAAAGTTCGGAGCCCGCATCGGGGCGCCTTCACAAACCGCGATGAACATGCGGTGCCCGGAATGTAGTCCGGCCGGAAGGGCAGCGGCAGTCCGCCGACTGAGATGTGATGCGCCCGTAACCAGATGTAATCCAAAAGAAACAGTGAACGAATTGTTACGGTCCAAAGTGATCAAATATGATCATCGGGTGCCGGAAAAACAACGAACCCGTCCGGTTTGCCAGCAACCGGACGGGTTCGTTGGGGTATGGGTACGGCTGGGTCAGTCGGCGACGTCGCCTCCGGACACCACGACCTCGGCCACGGTGCGCATCGACATCCGGCGATCCATCGAGGCCTTCTGGATCCAGCGGAACGCCTCGGGCTCGGACATTCCGTACTTCTCCTGGAGCACGCTCTTGGCCCGGTCCACCAGCTTGCGCGTCTCCAGCCGCTGGGTGAGGTCGCCGACCTCACGCTCCAGGGCGGCCAATTCGGTGTACCGCGAGACGGCCATCTCGATCGCCGGGACGAGATCGCCCTTGGTGAACGGCTTGACCAGATACGCCATCGCACCGGCGTCCCGGGCCCGCTCGACCAGCTCGCGCTGGGAGAAGGCGGTCAGCATCAACACCGGCGCCAGCCGCGCCTGGGCAATCTGCTCGGCAGCCGAAATGCCGTCCAGTATCGGCATCTTCACGTCGAGGATGACCAGGTCAGGCCGACACTCGTGGACCAACTCCACGGCGCGCTGCCCGTCCCCGGCCTCCCCGACGACGTGATACCCCTCTTCCTCCAACATCTCTTTCAGATCGAGCCGGATCAGCGCCTCGTCCTCGGCAATGACGACACGGGCGCGGCGGCTGTCCTGCGATGCGGCGGGCGGCTGCGTGGCGGCGGTCACGTCGCTCCTCGATCAGGGAAATGGTGCGGACACGAGGGTACCGAGACACGGTATGGTGTTCGTCGTGCAGGTGTTGGGTCTCACGCAAACAGGCGAAGTGCCCAGCTCAGCCGCCCCGGTAGCCCAATTGGCATGAGGCAATGGATTCAAAACCCATACAGTGTCGGTTCGAGTCCGACCCGGGGCACCAACTAGTCCGATCGAGTGAGTCGGATTCGAACACCTGAATCAGTAGATGCCTGCGGCGCATCGTGGATCCATGCATGATCCTGATCTTCGCCGCCAGGCAATCACCCTGCTGCAAGCAGGCATCTCCAACGCCGATGTGGCTCGCAGACTGCGCATCCCTCCAGGGACCGTGGGCTCGTGGCTACACGAGGAACGTTTCCGTCGCGGTGACCTCCCCGGACGACGCCGCGCCCTCTGTTTCCGTTGCCTGGGGCTGGACGTCGATCGGGAGGCATACGCCTACCTGCTCGGCCTCTATCTCGGCGACGGACATATCGTGGCACACCCCCGCGCGTACAGTCTGAGCATCTCCTGCGCCAATGCGTGGCCGGGACTGATGCGAGGATGCGCCGATGCCATCACACGCGTCCTCCCAGGCTCCGCGTCGAACTTCGTGCCCCGCCAAGGGTGTACGGACGTCAAGCGCTATTCACAACACTGGCCATGTCTGTTTCCCCAGCACGGGCCCGGCCGTAAGCACGAGCGGTCGATCGTCCTCGAATCCTGGCAACAGGACATTGTCCGGGCCGAGCCCTGGGCCCTCGTACGTGGGCTGATCCACTCCGACGGTTGTCGGATCACGAACTGGACCACCCGGATGGTCGCGGGTGAGCGCAGGCGCTACGAATACCCGCGCTACCTGTTCACCAACGAGTCCATGGACATCATGCGGATCCTCACGACCACGCTGGACGAACTCGGTGTGGAGTGGAAATTCGCCCGCCGCAACAATCTCTCCGTCGCCCGCCGGGCCTCCGTCGCTCTCATGGACCAGCACATCGGCCCCAAATACTGACGGCCCGCCGCCCTCGAAAGGGTGGCGGGCCGTCGGTGTCGCGGCCGAGTGTCACTCGGTCGGCAGATCCCCTATGTGGTGCAGGCGGATCAGGTTGGTGGAGCCGGGGACACCGGGCGGGGAGCCGGCCGTGATCACGACCAGGTCGCCCTTCTTGCAGCGGCCGATGGCCAGGAGCGCCGCGTCGACCTGACGAACCATCTCGTCGGTGTGGCTGCACAGCGGACCGAGGAAGGTCTCCAGGCCCCACGTGAGCGCCAGGCGGCTGCGCACGGCGGGTTCGGGGGTGAAGGCCAGCATCGGGATCATCGAGCGGTACCGGGACAGCCGGCGGCCCGTGTCACCGCTCTGGGTGAACGCGACCAGGTATTTGGCGTCCAGGCGCTCGGCGATCTCGATCGCGGCCTTCGCGATCACCCCGCCCTGCGTGCGCGGGCCGGCGATGCTGCGGATCTCCTCCCGCATCGCGGTGGAGTCCTCCGCCGCGACCACGATCCGTGCCATGGTCTTGACGGTCTCGATCGGGTACTTGCCGACCGAGGTCTCGCCCGACAACATGACCGCGTCCGCGCCGTCCAGGACGGCGTTGGCGACGTCGGACGCCTCCGCCCGGGTGGGGCGCGAGGCGCTGATCATCGAGTCGAGCATCTGGGTGGCGACGATGACGGGCTTGGCGTTGGCCCGGGCCAGTGTGATCGCGCGCTTCTGCACGATCGGCACGGCCTCCAGCGGCATCTCGACGCCCAGGTCGCCGCGGGCGACCATGATGGCGTCGAAGGCGTGGACGATCTCCTCGAGGTTGTCCACCGCCTGCGGCTTCTCGATCTTCGCGATCACCGGGAGTCGGACGCCGACCTCGTCCATGATCTTGTGGACGTCCTCGATGTCCTTCGCGGCGCGCACGAAGGACAGCGCGATCATGTCGGCGCCGAGGGCGAGGCCCCACTTGAGGTCCTCGATGTCCTTCTCGGACAGTGCGGGGACGCTCACGGCCACGCCGGGGAGGTTGAGCCCCTTGTGGTCGGAGACCATCCCGCCCTCGATGACGATCGTGTGCACGCGCGGGCCCTCGACGTCGACGACCTCCAGGGTGACCCGGCCGTCGTCGATGAGGATCCGCTCGCCCTTGGTGACGTCGGCGGTCAGCCCCTTGTAGGTGGTGCCGACCTCGTGCTTGTCGCCGGGGACGTCCTCGGTCGTGATCGTGAACTCGTCGCCGCGCTCCAGGAGCACGGGGCCTTCGGCGAAGGTCTCCAGGCGGATCTTGGGGCCTTGGAGGTCGACGAGGATGCCGACGCTGCGACCGGATTCGTCGGATGCCCGACGGACGCGGTGATAACGCTCCTCGTGCTCGGCGTAGGCGCCGTGGCTGAGGTTGAAGCGGGCTACATCCATGCCTGCGTCGACCAGCGTGCGGATCTGTTCATACGAATTGGTGGCAGGACCCAGGGTGCAGACAATTTTGGCTCGACGCATGGTCACAGAGCCTAGTTCCTACCGCCGGGTAAGCCGTACCCGCGTCCGGTATATGGCGCTTTTCCAGCATGCGGAAAGGGCGCCGCAACGGCGGCGCCCTTTCCCGTTCACGCGACTTTCGTCACATATTCAATCCGGTCCCGTGCGAGCACGGCGGGTCACACGGTGAGCGGTCGATCGGTGGGCCGGATCGGCGACGGCAGGTTGGTGCCGCCGGTCAACCAGGCGTCCACCGCGGCCGCGCACGAGCGGCCCTCGGCGATCGCCCAGACGATCAGGGACTGTCCGCGTCCGGCGTCGCCGGCCACGAACACGCCGTCCACGTTGGTCGCGAACGCCTCGTCCCGGGCCACGTTGCCGCGCTCGTCCAGGGCCAGTCCGAGCTGTTCGACCAGGCCGTTGGAGCGGTCGGTCCCGGTGAAGCCCATCGCCAGGAACACGAAGTCCGCCGGGATCTCCCGCTCGGTGCCGGGCACCGGCACGAAGCGGCCGTTCTCGAACACCACCTCGACCAGCTTGAGCGCCTTGACCCGGCCGTCCTCGCCGCCCACGAATTCCTGGGTGTTGACCGCGTACACGCGCTCGCCGCCCTCTTCGTGCGCGCTGGCCACCCGGTAGGTCATCGGGTAGGTCGGCCACGGCTGTGCGGCGGGCCGCTCCTCGGTGGGCCGGGGCATGATCTCCAGTTGGGTGACCGAGGCGGCGCCCTGGCGGTGTGCGGTGCCCAGGCAGTCCGCGCCGGTGTCGCCGCCGCCGATGATCACCACGTGCTTCCCGGCCACGTCGATCGGCGAGGCGACCAGGTCGCCCTCCTGCACCTTGTTGGCGAACGGCAGGTATTCCATCGCCTGGTGGATGCCGCCGAACTCGCGCCCGGGGATCGGCAGGTCGCGCGCGGCGGTGGCGCCGGCGGCGATCACCACCGAGTCGTAGCGCCGGCGCAGCTTGGCCGCGTCCAGGTCGGTGCCGATCTGCATGCCGGTATAGAACTTGGTGCCTTCCGCGCGCATCTGTTCGATGCGCCGGTTGATGTGCCGCTTCTCCATCTTGAATTCGGGGATGCCGTAGCGCAGCAGTCCGCCGATCCGGTCCGCCCGCTCGTACACGGCGACCGTGTGGCCGGCCCGGGTGAGTTGCTGGGCGACGGCGAGGCCGGCCGGGCCGGAGCCGATCACCGCGACGGTCTTGCCGGAGAGCCGGTCGGGCGGTTGGGGGGCGACGTTGTTGTCGTCCCAGGCCCGGTCGATGATCGAGACTTCGACGTTCTTGATGGTGACCGGCGGCTGGTTGATGCCGAGCACGCAGGCGGCCTCACAGGGCGCGGGGCACAGTCGGCCGGTGAACTCCGGGAAGTTGTTGGTCGCGTGCAGTCGTTCGCTCGCGGTCTGCCAGTCGTCGCGCCAGACCAGGTCGTTCCACTCGGGGATGATGTTCCCCAGCGGGCAGCCGTTGTGGCAGAACGGGATGCCGCAGTCCATGCAGCGGCCGGCCTGTTCGGTGATGATCGGGAGCAGGGTGCGCTCCTCGTACACCTCCTTCCAGTCCCGGATGCGCACGTCGACGGGGCGACGCTTGCCGAGCTCTTGGGGCGTGGTCAAAAAGCCCTTCGGGTCAGCCATGAACCGCCTCCATCATCTTCTGGACGATCTCGGTCTCGGTGAGACCGGCTCGCTCGGCGGCGTCCTTGGCGGCGAGCACTGCCTTGTAGTCCCTGGGCAGGATCTTGGTGAAGCGCCGGGAGGCGGCGTCCCAGTCGGAGAGCAGGGCCTCGGCGACGGCCGAGCCGGTCTCCTCGTGGTGCCGGCGCACAACGTCGTGCAGTTCGGCGCTGTCCGCGGCGTCGAGTTCCTCGACGCCGACGAGTTCGGTGTTGATGTTGTCCGGGTCGGCGTCGAGCAGGTAGGCGACGCCCCCGGACATGCCGGCGGCGAAGTTGCGGCCGGTACGACCGAGCACCACGGCCCGGCCGCCGGTCATGTACTCGCAGCCGTGGTCGCCGACGCCCT
Organism: Embleya sp. L77; assembly: GCF_055557415.1. Classification (NCBI taxonomy): domain Bacteria; kingdom Bacillati; phylum Actinomycetota; class Actinomycetes; order Kitasatosporales; family Streptomycetaceae; genus Embleya; species Embleya sp. L77. Next base: position 5,101,377 of record NZ_CM145709.1, on the reverse strand, counting down.
CGACGACGGCGGTGGCGCCGGAGTTGCGCACGCAGAAGCGTTCGCCGACGACGCCGCGCAGGTAGATCTCGCCGCTGGTGGCGCCGTAGCCGATCACGTTGCCGGCGATGATGTTGTCCTCGGCGGCGAAGGGCGCGGTGCGGTGCGGGCGCACGGTGATCCGGCCGCCGGACAGGCCCTTGCCGACGTAGTCGTTGCCGTCGCCTTCGAGCCGCAGGGTGATGCCCTTGGGCACGAATGCTCCGAAGGATTGGCCGGCGGAGCCGGTCAGGGTGATGTCGATGGTGTCGTCGGGCAGGCCCGCGCCGCGGTAGCGCTTGGTGACCTCGTGGCCGAGCATCGTGCCGACGGTGCGGTTGGTGTTTTGCACCGGGAGGTTGATGACGACCTTCTCACCGTTTTCCAGCGCGTCGGCGCTGAGTTGGATGAGCTGGTTGTCGAGCGCCTTGGCCAGCCCGTGGTCCTGCGGGCTGGTGTGGTGCAGGGCCGCGCCTTCGGCGAGGGCGGGCACGTGGAACAGCGGCGCGAGGTCGAGACCTTCGGCCTTCCAGTGCTCGATCGCGGCGCTGGTGTCCAGGAGTTCGGCGTGGCCGACGGCTTCTTCCAGGGTGCGGAAGCCGAGTTCGGCGAGCAGTTCGCGGACTTCCTCGGCGATGAATTCGAAGAAGTTGACCACGTGGTCGGCCTGACCGTTGTACCGCTCGCGCAGCACGGGGTTTTGCGTGGCAACGCCCACGGGGCAGGTGTCGAGGTGGCAGACCCGCATCATCACGCAGCCGGAGACCACTAGCGGCGCGGTGGCGAAGCCGTATTCCTCGGCGCCGAGCAGGGCCGCGACCAGGACGTCGCGGCCGGTCTTGAGCTGGCCGTCGGTCTGCACCACGATGCGGTCGCGCAGGCCGTTGAGCAGCAGTGTCTGCTGGGTCTCGGCGAGGCCGAGTTCCCAGGGGCCGCCCGCGTGCTTGAGCGAGGTGAGCGGCGAGGCGCCGGTGCCGCCGTCGTGGCCGGAGATGAGCACCACGTCGGCGTGTGCCTTGGATACGCCGGCGGCGACCGTGCCGACGCCGACCTCGGCGACCAGCTTCACGTGCACCCGAGCCGCCGGGTTGGCGTTCTTGAGGTCGTGGATGAGCTGGGCGAGGTCCTCGATCGAGTAGATGTCGTGGTGCGGCGGCGGCGAGATGAGGCCGACGCCGGGGGTGGAGTGCCGGGTGCGGGCGACCCAGGGGTAGACCTTGTGGCCGGGCAGTTGGCCGCCCTCGCCGGGCTTGGCGCCCTGGGCCATCTTGATCTGGATGTCGTCCGCGTTGACCAGGTATTCGCTGGTGACGCCGAATCGGCCGGAGGCGACCTGCTTGATCGCCGAGCGCCGCTCGGGGTCGTACAGCCGCTCGGGGTCCTCGCCGCCTTCGCCGGTGTTGGACTTGCCGCCGAGCCGGTTCATCGCGATGGCCAGCGTCTGGTGCGCCTCCATCGAGATGGAGCCGTAGGACATCGCGCCGGTGGAGAAGCGCTTGACGATCTCGGAGACCGGTTCGACCTCGTCGATCGGGATCGCGGTGCGGGCGCCGGTCTTGAACGCGAACAGGCCGCGCAGGGTCATCAGCCGCTTGGACTGCTCGTCCACGCGCGCGGTGTACTTCTTGAAGATGTCGTAGCGGCGGGTCCGGGTGGAGTGCTGGAGCCGGAAGACCGTCTCGGGGTCGAACAGGTGCGGTTCGCCTTCGCGGCGCCACTGGTACTCGCCGCCGATCTCCAGTCGGCGGTGCGAGGGGGCGATGCCGGTGGGCGGGTAGGCCTTGGCGTGCCGGCGGGCGACCTCCTCGGCGACGATGTCCAGGCCGATGCCGCCGAGCTTGCTGGTGGTGCCGGTGAAGTATTCGGCGACGAAGTCCTCGGCGAGGCCGACGGCTTCGAAGACCTGGGCGCCGCGGTAGGAGGCGACGGTGGAGATGCCCATCTTGGACATCACCTTGAGCACGCCCTTGCCCAGTGCCTTGATCAGGTTGCGGATGGCCTGTTCGGGGGCGACGTCGGTGAGGAAGACGCCCTCGCGGACCAGGTCCTCGACGGATTCCATCGCGAGGTAGGGGTTGACCGCGGCGGCGCCGTAGCCGATCAGGAGCGCGATGTGGTGCACCTCGCGCACGTCGCCGGCCTCGACGATCAGGCCGACCTGGGTGCGGGTCTTGGTCCGGATCAGGTGGTGGTGCACGGCGGAGGTGAGCAGCAGCGAGGGGATCGGCGCGTGCTCGGCGTCCGAATGGCGGTCGGACAGGACCACGATGCGGGCACCGTCGGCGATCGCGCCGGTGGTCTCGGTGCGGATCTCCTCGAGTCGCTTGGCCAGCGCGGCGCCGCCGCCGTCGACCGGGTAGAGCCCGGAGATGGTGACGGCCTTCAGGCCCGGCTGGTCGCCGTCGAGGTTGATGTGGATCAGCTTGGCGAGCTCGTCGTTGTCCAGCACCGGGAAGGGCAGGACGACGTTGCGGCAGTCGGCGGGCTGGGCGTCGAGCAGGTTGCCCTCGGGGCCGACGAAGCTGCCGAGCGAGGTGACCAGTTCTTCCCGGATCGCGTCCAGCGGCGGGTTGGTGACCTGCGCGAAGAGCTGGACGAAGTAGTCGAAGAGCAGCCGGGGCTTGGCGGAGAGTGCGGCGATCGGGCTGTCGGTGCCCATCGAGCCGAGCGGTTCGCCGCCGGCCCGGGCCATCGGCGCCAGGATGACGCGCAGCTCTTCCTCGGTGTAGCCGAAGGTCTGCTGGCGGCGCGAGACGGAGGCGTGCGTGTGCACGACGTGCTCGCGCTCGGGCAGGTCCTCCAGGTTGATCAGGCCGCCGTGCAGCCATTCCTGGTAGGGGTGCTCGGCGGCGAGCGCGGTCTTGATCTCGTCGTCCTCGACGATCCGCCGGGCATGGGTGTCCACGAGGAACATCCGGCCGGGCTGGAGCCGGCCCTTGCGCACGATCGTGGCGGGGTCGATGTCCAGGACGCCGACCTCGGAGGAGAGCACAACCAGGCCGTCGTCGGTGACCCAGTAGCGCGAGGGCCGCAGGCCGTTGCGGTCCAGGACCGCGCCGATCAGGGTGCCGTCGGTGAAGGTGACGCAGGCCGGTCCGTCCCACGGCTCCATCACGGTGGCGTGGAACTTGTAGAAGGCGCGCCGGGCGGCGTCCATCGTGGCGTGGTTCTCCCACGCCTCGGGGATCATCATCAGCACGGCGTGCGGCAGCGGCCGGCCGCCCAGGTGGAGCAGTTCCAGGACCTCGTCGAAGGACGCCGAGTCGGACGCGTCGGGCGTGCAGATCGGGTACAGCCGGCTCAGGTCGCCGGGGATCAGGTCGGTGGCGAGCATCGACTCGCGCGCGGCCATCCAGTTGCGGTTGCCCTTGACGGTGTTGATCTCGCCGTTGTGCGCGATGAAGCGGTACGGGTGGGCGAGCGGCCAGGCCGGGAAGGTGTTGGTGGAGAACCGCGAGTGCACGAGGCCGATCGCGGATGCCAGGCGCCGGTCGGACAGGTCCGGGAAGAACGGCTCCAGTTGCCCGGTGGTGAGCATGCCCTTGTAGACGAGGGTGCGCGCGGACAGCGAGGCGAAGTAGACCTCGACCTCGCGTTCGGCGCGCTTGCGCAGCGCGAAGGCGAGCCGGTCGAGGGCGATCCCGGTGAGGGTGTCGTCGACGCCGGCGACGAACAGTTGCGCGAAGCGCGGCATCGTCTCGGCGGCCATCGAGCCGACCAGGCCGGGCGTGGTGGGCACGTCGCGCCAGCCGAGCACCCGCAGGTTCTCCTCGGCGGCGATCCGCTCGATGGAGGACTTGGCGCGGCCGGCGTGCACGTCGTCGTCGGGCAGGAAGGCGATGCCGACGGCGTAGCCGCCCGCGGCGGGCAGCTCGAAGCGGACGCTCTCGCGCAGAAAGGTGTCCGGGACCTGGATCAGGATGCCCGCGCCGTCGCCGGTGTCGGGCTCGGCGCCGGTGGCGCCTCGGTGCTCCATGTTCCGCAGGACGGTCAGGGCCTGGTCGACGATGTCGTGGCTGGGCTCGCCGGTGAGCGTGGCCACGAATCCGACACCGCAGGCGTCGTGCTCGTTACGGGGGTCGTACAACCCCTGTGCCGCGGGAAGCGCGGAGAAGAGGGGGCCCGGAGTTGCGGGCATGGCAGGAGGCATGGGCGCTCCCGTCGTCGTCGTGGCGTGTGGTGCGCAACAGGGACGACGTTGGCCCTCTGCGATTTCGTGCAGGTTACACGATCAATACGGGTATCCGGAACCCGGGACAAACCCGTCTCACCATGCGGTCGCCAGGGTGGACCGGTGGCTCGCGGACGCTGCGCCGCGCCGGTCCCCTTGGCATATCAGCTGCCTCATTCCCGACCATCCCGGCACCGAAACGGGGTGTCCGACCCGTGGGAATCGATCGTTTCCGGGTGGGGGTCGCGGTGCTACAGCCGTGTTACGTATGCCTCACCCGTCACACCTGTCGGCCGATCAGCAGGCCGAGCAGGTAGGTCAGCCCGCCCGCGGCGGCGCCGAGGACCAACTGGCGGGTGCCGCCGAACCACCACGGTCGCGCGGTCACCCGCGAGACCACGGCGCCGGCACCGAACAGGCCGAGCGCGGTCAGCACCAGGGCGGGCGCCAGCGTGCCGGCGCCGAGCAAGTAGGGCAGCAGCGGGAGCAGCGCGCCGATCGCGAAGAAGGCGAACGAGGAGCCGGCGGCGAGCCACGGCGAGGGCAGGTCGTGCGGGTCGACGCCGAGTTCCTCGCGGGCGTGGATCTCCAGGGCCAGTTCGGGGTCGCGGGAGAGTTGGCGGGCCACCTCGACGGCGAGGTCCTCGTCCAGGCCGCGGGCGATGTAGAGCTCGGCGAGTTCGCGCTGCTCGGCCTCGGGGCTGCGGCACAGTTCGCGGCGCTCCACCTCGACCTCGGCGCGGGCCAGCTCGGCCTGCGAGGCGACCGAGGTGTACTCCCCCGCCGCCATCGAGAAGGCGCCGCCGGCCAGTCCGGCCAGTCCGGTGACCACGACGGTCCTGGGGGTGGCGTCGCTGCCGACGATGCCGGCGATCAGCGCGAAGTTGGAGACCAGTCCGTCCATCGCGCCGAACACGGCCGGGCGCAGCCAACCGCCGCCGATGTCGCGATGGGTGTGGTCGATGCCGTCCCGGTGCCCGAGCGTCGGGCCTGCGTCGGGGACCTCGGCGGCTGTGTCGGTGGTCTTCAAGGTCGTTCGGCCCTCTCGTCACGCTGGGACCTGGACGCTACCGTTTCGGCCCGAACCGCCGCCGGCCAGGAAAGCCTGTCCGAACCCGAAGAGGCCGCCCCGAACCCGCGGCGTGGCGGGTTCGGGGCGGCCTCCGGTGTGCCGGGGTCAGCCCTTGTCGGCGGGCTTGCGCAGGATCGAGGGGGTGCGCTCGGCGTCGGCGACCGCATCGGCGTCGGCGTCCTTGTCGGGCCCGTCCGCATCGCGGCGCGCATCCGCGGTCGCGGGCTCGGTCGCATCCGCGTCGGCGTCCGTCGCGCTCTTCGCGTCCTCCAAGTCCCACATCGGCTTGGCGTCCTTCGCGTCCTTCGCGTCCGCCCCCGCGGCCGACTCGTCGGCGTCCTCCGACTCGAAGTCGCGGCCGCGCAGCGCGGCCGGGTCCTCGCGGCCGGGGTGCTTGCGTGCCGAGATCCAGATGTAGGCGATCGCGCCGGCGAACACGAGGATCGCGGTCCAGTTGTTCAGCCGCATGCCCAGCACGTGTTCGGCGTCGTCGACGCGCATGTACTCGATCCAGAACCGGCCCACCGTGTAGCCCGCGACGTAGAGCGCGAAGGCCCGGCCGTGGCCCAGCTTGAATCGGCGGTCGGCCCAGATCACCAGCGCCGCGACGCCGACACACCACAGCGACTCGTACAGGAACGTCGGGTGGAAGGTGCCGGCCTGACCGGGGTCGATCACGTTGTGGTCGCCGTCGATCTTCACCGCCCAGGGCACGTCGCTCTCGCGGCCGTAGAGCTCCTGGTTGAACCAGTTGCCCCAGCGGCCCACGGCCTGGGCGAGCACGATGCCCGGGGCGAGCGCGTCGGCCAGCGCGGGCAGCGGGATGCCCCGGCGCCGGCAGCCGATCCAGGCGCCCACCCCGCCGAGCGCGATCGCGCCCCAGATGCTGAGGCCGCCCTTCCAGACGGCGAACGCCTGCATGGGGTCGCCGCCGTCGCCGAAGTACGGCCCCGGCGTGGTGATGACGTGGTAGAGGCGGCCTCCGACGAGGCCGAAGGGCACCATCCACACGGCGATGTCGCCGACCGTGCCGGCGCGACCGCCTCGGGCGACCCAGCGTCGCTCGCCGAGCCAGATCGCGAGGACGACACCGAGGATGATGCACAGCGCGTAGCCGCGCAGCGGGATCGGACCGAGGTCGATCCGGCCGCGGGAGGGGCTGGGAATGAATGCGAGGTCCATGGCGGGTACGACGCTACCGGGTGCGGAGGCGAACGTGTGCCGGCGGGCACATGCGAACGGGCGCGGCACCGGGGAAACGGTGCCGCGCCCGTGCGTCGGCGAAACGGAGGGTGACTACTTGATCGCAGCCAGGATCTGCGCGCGCACCTCGTCGGGGGTGGCCAGGCCGCGACCCTTGACGATCAGGTCGATGGTCTTGCCGTTGATGCCCGCGGTCGGCGTGCCGGTGACCGGGGTGTCGCCGATCTTGGCGTTCTGGAACGCGTCCTCGACCTTGTCGACCCAGCCGGCCACGCTCAGGTCGTTGACGCAGGCGTCGAAGGTGGGCGTGCGCAGGCCGTCCACCTTGCCCGCGAGGTCGAGCAGGTAGGACCGACTGGCGAACTTGTCGTCCAGCTCGTTCGGCTGGTTGGCGAAGAGCGTGTCGTGGTAAGGGGCGAACTTGCCCGCGTTCTGCGCGCAGCCGGCGGCGTTGGCCGCGTACTTGGAGCCGTTGCCGCCGAGCTTGCCGTCCAGGAACGAGGCGATGTGGTAGTCGATCTTGATGGTGCCGGCGTCGGCCATCTGCCGCAGGGTGGGGCCGAGTGCCTTCTCCACCTCATGGCAGATCGGGCAGCGGAAGTCCTCGTACATGATCAACGAGGGGGCGTTCGGGTTGCTGCCGACGGAGATGCCCAGACCGTCCGCGGACAGGTTCGCGGGGGCGCTGAACGGCTTGGCGAGCGCGTCCTTCCAGGGGCCCTTCTTCTTGTTGGTCTTGGACATGCCGACGACCACGCCGATGATGGCGACCACCGCGAGGACGGCCACCACCGCACCGGCGATGACCAGTACGCGCCGGCGCTTGTCGAGCGCCTGCTGACGGGCGCGCTCCTGGGCCATCCGCTCGCGTGCGGTGCGCTTGCCTTCGGAATTCTTCGAGCTCACGTGATCTCAGGGCCTTTCAGTTCCCGGTTTCCGGGGTTCCGGTTCGCGTCCCCGCGGTACTCGTCCGCGTCCGTGTCCCGCTCGTCCTCGTCGTCCGCGTCGTCGTCCCGGTGGCGGTCGTACGGCGGTTCCTCGGGGAACAGCCAGGCGTCCGCGGACAGACGGGTGCGCGGGAAGACGATCAGCCAGATCGCGAGCAGCATGAAGCCGCAGTCCCGCAGGATCTCCTCGAGGTACGCGGTCTTGTCCGGTTCGACCGGCCCACCGCCGCCGAAGCAGCCGCAGTCGATCGCCAGACCGCGCGCCCAGGCCTGGGCGATGCCCGCGATGAACACGAGCAGGAGCAGCGCGGACAAGGACGCGACCAGGCGGGTGCCGATCCCGACCACCAGGAGCAGGGCCAGGCCCAGTTCCAGGTAGGGCAGGGCGTAGCCGACCGGCTCGACGAGGTCGTCGGGCAGTACGTCGTAGCCCCGGACCGCGTATGCGGCCTGGTCGGGGTCGAGCGCCTTCTCCCAGCCCGCGTACGCCCAGACGAAGGCCAGGCCCAGTCGGGCGGCGAGGCCGATCCAGGGGGCGACCCTGCGCAGGCTCGCGAGCGGGCCGGCCGGTGCGGTGCCGTTGGGGGTGGCCGTCGCGGTCACCGCTCGGCCACCGGCTCGATCGTCTTGCCTTCCAAGGTCTGACCTCCGTCACGACGGGTGAGGCGCGGGGACCCCGGTCCGGTGGTCCCCCGCACCCCGGACCGGCACATGTCCTGTCTAACCGGCCGAAGGCGCCTTAGGTTCCTGTCCGAGTGCCGCCTTACCACTCCCGGGGTTCTCCAGGCGCTGGTCGAGCAGTTCACGAAGGTTGTCGGGCGAACGCATGGCCGAGTTCCCGCCGTCGAGAATTTTTCCGTCCACCGCGACGGCGGGCGTGGCGGAGACGCCGGAGCTTTCGAACGCGCTCTCGGCGGCGGCCACCCACGCGGCGTTGGCGTCGGTGTTCACGCATGCGTCGAACGCCTCACCGCGCAGGCCGGGGACCTGCCCGGCCAGGTCGAGCAGCCGGGCGGCGGTGTAGCCGTCCTCGGACTCCTCGGGCTGGTTCTCGAACAGCACCGCGTGGTAGGCGGCGAACTTGCCCGCGTCCACCGAGCAGCGTGCGGCGTTCGCCGCCTTGACCGAGCCGGTGCCGCCGAGCTTGCCGTCCAGGAAGGAGGCGATGTGGTAGTCGACCCTGATCTTTCCGGCCTCCGCGTAGTCGGCCAGGAGCGGGCCGAAGCCGGTCTCGAAGCGCTTGCAGAACGGGCAGCGGAAGTCCTCGAACACGGTGACGGTGACCGGCGCCGAGGGGTTGCCGACCCGGATGGTGCCGTCGGTCTGCACGGCGGCGGGCAGCGTGGCCGGGTCGACCTCGCGGATGGCCTCCTTGGCCGCGCTCGACCCCTTGCCGTTGCCGGAGTCGTCGTCCTTGTCGTCGTGGCCGACGGTGAAGACCACGCCCAGGACGGCGGCCAGCACCGCGACCACGAGCACGCCGACGACGGCCAGGATGACGGGTGTTCGGTTGGTCCCGGGTTTGCTGCTCAACGCTGGTTCCTCCGATGTGGATGCGGATGGGGATGGGTGCGGGATGACGCGGACATGGCAACGGCCGCCGCGGGAGTGCTGCGGCGGCCGCTGATGAGCCGATGTACCTTTCGGCGCGTTTTTACACGGACCGGTGGCTTTCCGGGGGCGTCAGCGCTTGCGGACACCCTCGGCGAGCTCCGCGGCCAGGGCGCGGACGGCGTCCAGGCCGGCCTGTTCGTTCGGCGCGTCCAGCAGGGCGCGCACGAACGCGGAGCCGACGATGACGCCGTCGGCGTAGGCCGCGACCTCGGCCGCCTGGGCGGCGGTGGAGACGCCCAGGCCGACGCAGATCGGCAGGTCGGTGGTCTTGCGGGCGCGCGCGACCAGGTCGCCGGCGAGCGAACTCACCGAGGCCCGGGCCCCGGTGACGCCCATGACCGACGCGGCGTAGACGAAACCGCCGCAGTGGCGGGTGGTGTAGGCGATGCGCTCGTCGGAGGAGGACAGGGCGACCAGGAAGATCCGGTCCAGGTGGTGCCGGTCGGTGGCGGCGATCCACTCGTGTGCCTCGTCCGGGATCAGGTCGGGGGTGATCACCCCGCTGCCGCCGGCCGCGGCCAGTTCGCTCGCGAACCGCTCGACGCCGTAGCGCTCGATCGGGTTCCAGTACGACATGACCAGCGTCGCGGCGCCGGTCTCGGCGACGGCGCGCACGTTGTCGAGCACGTGGTGGGTGTTGGTGCCGTGGGCGAGTGCGTGCTCGACGGCGCGCTGGATGACGGGGCCGTCCATCTGCGGGTCGCTGTAGGGCAGGCCGACCTCGATGATGTCGCAGCCGCCCTCGACCATCGCCCGCATCGCGGCGGCGGAGCCCTCGGCGGAGGGGTAGCCCGCCGGGAGGTAGCCGACCAGCGCGGCGCGGTTCTCGGCGCGGGCCGCGGCCAGCACCTCGGTCAGCCTGGTGGTGGTGCCGGTGCCGGTCACGACTGCTCCGCTTCCGCGTCGAGGAGATCGAAGTACTCGGCGGCGGTGTGCATGTCCTTGTCACCGCGCCCGGAGAGGTTCACCAGGATGGTCGCGTCCGGTCCGAGTTCGCGCCCGACCTCGATCGCGCCGGCCAGGGCGTGCGCCGATTCGATCGCCGGGATGATGCCCTCGGTGCGGCACAGCAGCCGGAACGCCTCCATCGCGGGGGCGTCGTCGATCGGCCGGTAGATCGCCCGGCCGGTCTGGTGCAGCCACGCGTGCTCGGGGCCGACCGCCGGGTAGTCCAGGCCGGCCGAGATCGAGTGCGATTCCCGGGTCTGCCCGTACTCGTCCTGGAGCAGGTAGGTGCGTGCGCCGTGCAGGACGCCGATCGAGCCGCCGGTGATCGAGGCGGCGTGCCGCCCGGTCTCCACGCCGTCGCCGCCCGCCTCGAAGCCGTACAGCCGCACGTCCTCGTCCGGGATGAACGCGTGGAAGGCGCCGATCGCGTTGGAGCCGCCGCCCACGCACGCGCAGACCGCGTCCGGCAGCCTGCCGGTCAGGTCGAGCACCTGCTGCCGGGCCTCCACCGAGATGACCTTGACGAAGTCGCGGACCATCGCCGGGAAGGGGTGTGCGCCGGCCGCGGTGCCGAGCAGGTAGTGGGTGTTGTCGACGTTGGCGACCCAGTCGCGCAGCGCCTCGTTGATCGCGTCCTTGAGGGTGCGCGAGCCGATCGCCACCGGGATCACCTCGGCGCCGAGCACCCGCATCCGGGCCACGTTCAGCGCCTGGCGCTGGGTGTCGAGTTCGCCCATGTAGATGACGCAGTCGAGGCCGAGCAGCGCGCACGCGGTCGCGGTGGCCACGCCGTGCTGGCCGGCGCCGGTCTCGGCGATCACCCGGGTCTTGCCCATGCGCTTGGTCAGGATGGCCTGGCCGAGCACGTTGTTGATCTTGTGCGAGCCGGTGTGGTTGAGATCCTCGCGCTTGAGGATGATCCGCGCGCCGCCGGCGTGCTCGGCGAAGCGGGGCGCCTCGGTGATGATGCTCGGGCGCCCGGCGTAGTCGCGCAGCAGGCCGGTGAACTCTGCCTGGAACTCCGGGTCGTCCTTGGCCTTCTCGTAGGCGGAGGTCAGTTCGTCGAGTGCGGCGATCAGCGCCTCGGGCAGGAAACGCCCGCCGAATACGCCGAAGTGGCCGGAGGGGTCCGGCAGTTGGGCTTTGCTGGACATGCGAGGTCCTTGTCGGTGTGGCATGCCGTGCGGACGGCACGTTGCTGACAGGTGGGTCAGGAAACGTGTCCGCGCCATCGGCTGCCCGGCACCTGGCCGGGCTCGCAGCCGATCACGTAGCGCACCCGGCGTCCACGGGCCCGACGGGCGGGCGCGCGGCAGCCTCGGGGCTTGCAGCCCCTGGCCAGTCGCGGGTCCATGCTCATGCCGCTCGCGTCCTCAGCCGCGTCCGTGCCGGATCGCCGGGTGGGCGCCCGCGGCGACCAGGTCGGCGACCGAGCTGCGCGGGTCGCGACCGGTAACCAGGGACTCGCCCACCAGGACGGCGTCGGCGCCGTTGTTGGCGTAGGCGATCAGGTCGTGCGGACCGCGCACGCCGGACTCGGCGATGCGCACGCACGAGTCCGGGATCAGCGGGGCGATCCGGGCGAAGTTGTTGCGGTCCACTTCCAGGGTCTTGAGGTTGCGCGCGTTGACGCCGATCACGGTGGCGCCGGCGTCGAGCGCGCGGGCGGTCTCCTCCTCGTCGTGGACCTCCACGATCGTGGTGAGACCGATCGAGCGGGACCGCTCGATCAGCGAGATCAGCGCGTTCTGCTCCAGGGCGGCGACGATCAGCAGGGCCACGTCCGCGCCGTGTGCGCGGGCCTCCCACAGCTGGTAGCTCGTCACCATGAAGTCCTTGCGCAGGACCGGGATGTCGACCGCGGCGCGAACGGCGTCGAGGTCGTCGAGCGAGCCGCCGAATCGGCGCTGCTCGGTGAGCACGCTGATCACCGAGGCGCCGCCGGACTCGTAGTCGGCGGCCAGACCGGCCGGGTCGGCGATCGCGGCGAGCGCGCCCTTGGAGGGGCTGGAGCGCTTGACCTCGGCGATGACGGCGATGCCGTCGCCGCGCAGGATGCTCTCCGCGTCGCGGGGCGCCGGCGCCTGGGCCGCGAGTTCCTTGATTTCGTCAAGGGAAACGCGGGCCTGTCGTTCGGCGAGGTCGGCGTTGACACCGTCGATGATCTCGTCGAGAACCGTCACGCCCTACATCCCCTCGTTTGTCCGGAGAACCTGCTCCCCCGGCTCTCCGATGGTATAGGCCGATTCGAACAGACCCGTCCACGCCGCACCGCCGAAGAGGTGGGGGCAGCATACGGCGTCGCACGGTGGGTTCGTGCGCACGGTCCGGCCGGCGGAATCACCGGCCGTCACTGTGCGTCAGGGCGCGAGCGGCGCGCCGAACGGCAGGTCCCGGACCACCCAGAAGAGCACCACGACCGCGAGCAGGCCCCACAGCGCGCGGGGATCGGCCAGCCCCCGGCGCGGCTCGCCGCGCGCGGTACGCACCGCCCAGCACAGCCACAACAGGCCGATCAGCGGGAACAGCGCGACCGCCAGCGCGTTGTAGCCCAGCGCGGCGGACAGGTCGAGATGGGTGAGCGCGTGCACACACCGCAACCCGCCGCAGCCGGGGCAGGCCAGGCCGGTGACCACCAGGTACGGGCACGGGGGATAGTGGCCGCTCTCGCGCGGATCGACCAGTCCCACATAGGCGGTCGCGGCGGTGAGCAGGGCCAGGCTCGCGGCGGGCAGACCGAGGTTGCGCAGCCGGAAGCCGGTGCCGGGCGCGGGGCGGGCCGGGGTGGTCATCGGCCCATTGTGCCGTCGGGGCCCACCGTCAGAGGTCACCCAGCGTGTCTTTCCAGCCGAGAAGGAAGACGCCGACCATCCAGGTGGTCCAGAAGATCACGCCGAGCAGGACCGTGCCGATGGTCCAGTTGCGGGCCCGCAACGAGGCGAGTCGGGCGCCGGCCACGTCGCCGCGGTGCCAACGATCGTTGACACTGGTCGCCGCGAGCAGCGCGGGCACACCCGCGAGGAAGCAACAGAAGACGGTCGCCACGACCGCCCACGCGAGGTAGTTCTCCGGTGGGCCGGGCGGCGGACCGGCGGGCGGCGGCGTGGTCGGCGGCCCGTACGGCATGGCGTGCCCGAACGGCCGGGCCGGCGCGTTCCACTCCCGCGTCCGATCCGAACGCTCCTCACCGCCACCGGGAACCCCCGGGTAGCCGTAGGCCACATTCCCCCCTCGGCGTAGCGCCGCAACGGCACGCCCACCCTAGAACAGCACCGAGCCCACCGCCGCAAACGCCGACCGGGCAAACCCCACCGGCCCGGCCGAGGCTCGAGGCCGAATCGGCCGGGCCGGGCGCTCGAGGCCGAAGCCGGACGTCAGCGACGCGCGGGTGCCGCGCCCAGACCACCCATCCGCATGCCCGCACCGGCGATGCAGCCCACCAGGACCACGGCCGCGCCGGCCCAGAACAACATCACGTTGGCCGCGATCATCGCGACGCCGGAGATCGTGCAGCCGATCAGCGCCAGTATGGTCACGGTCCAGGCGGCGGGGGTGCTGCCGTGGTTTCCGGCTTGCGACGACATCGCTTACTCCTTCGGCTTCACATTTCACACGCGTGGGCGCGGTTGCCGTGACGCCGTTCGGGGCGCCGCGATGACAACCGCGCGATTCTTATTGTCACCCGTCGGGAGCAGTGCTCAGCGCGTGGGGTCCTCGCCCCGGTCCAACGCGTTCCACAGGTCGGCGTTGGTGGCCGGGCCGCGCCTGGCGGCGACCGCCTTGCCCGCCGGGGCCTCGTAGCGGTTGGACATCCCGGGCCAGCGCCGGCCCCGAAGCACCACGAGCAGGCCCGCGAGCAGGATCAGCACGCCGCCCACGGCCGCGAACCACGGCCAGATCGTGTGGCTCACGTCCACCGCGCGGACCCCCTCGACGGCCGCCTTGCCCGCCGCCTCGGAGTTCACCGCCGACGTGTCGCCCGCGCCCCGCACGGCCAGCACCGTGACGCCGATCCCGGCCAGGGTCACCAGGGCACCGATCGCGGTCCGGCCGATCGTCCGGGTGGCGAGCACCGCGAGGGCGCCCGCGAGCCCGAGCAGGGCCAACGCGGAGGTCGCCTTGTTGATCGCGTTGCCGCTCGCATGCACCGCGATCCGCGAGCCGTGCACCGGTGCGGTGCCCTCGGCCCAGGTGCGGCCGGCCACCGAGAGCACCAGGGCCGCGCCGACCAGGGCGAGCAGGACCGTGACGGTCAACTCGCGCCGGGCGGCCCTGCGCTCGCGCAAAGCCCGGTCCTCGACCGACCCCGCCTCGTCCGACCCCGCCTCGACGGATTGTGCCTCGCCCGGCTCCGCCGCCCGCCCCGCGGCAGCACCCGCCGGTTCGCCGGCCGCTCGGTCGTGCGTCTCGGTGCCGGCACCCGCTGCGCCGGCCTCGGTCCTCGCGTCGCTCATGTCACCAGCATGACCCACGCTTCGCGGCGGCCCGACCCGGGGTTCGCGCGGGTCTACCCGGTCCGGACGTCGTGCGCCGGTTCGAGCGTCGCCGCGATGGCCACCGCGCGCAGCACCGCGGCCGCCTTGTTGCGGCATTCGACGTCCTCGGCCTCGGGCGAGGAGTCGGCGACCACGCCCGCCCCGGCCTGGACGTAGGCCACGCCGTCGCGGATCAGCGCGGTACGGATCGCGATCGCGGTGTCCAGGTCGCCGGCGAAGTCGACGTAGCCCACACAACCGCCGTACAGGCCGCGCCGGGTGGGCTCGAAGTTCTCGATGATCTCCATCGCCCGCGGTTTGGGCGCGCCGGACAGGGTGCCCGCCGGGAAGCACGCGGCGAACACGTCCAACGCGGTGCGGCCCGGGGCCAACTCGCCCACCACGGTGGACACGATGTGCATCACGTGGCTGTACCGCTCGACCGACATGAAGTCGATCACCTCGACCGTGCCGGGCGCGCAGACCCGGCCCAGGTCGTTGCGGCCCAGGTCGACGAGCATCAGGTGCTCGGCGCGTTCCTTGGGGTCGGCGAGCAACTCCTCGGCCAGGTCGGCGTCCTCGGCAGGGGTGGCGCCGCGCGGACGGGTGCCCGCGATCGGGTGCAGCATCGCGCGCCCGTCCTCGACCTTGACCAGCGCCTCGGGGCTGGAGCCGACCACGTCGAAGCCGCCCTCGGCGCCGCCGTCCGGACCGGGCAGCCGGAACAGGTACATGTACGGGCTGGGGTTGGTCGCGCGCAGGATCCGGTACACGTCCAGGGCGCCGGCCTCGGTGGGCATCTCGAAGCGCTGGGACAGCACGATCTGGAACGCCTCGCCGGCCCGGATCTCCTCCTTGGCCGCCTCCACCGCCTTGCGATAGGCGGTCGAACCCCACGGGCCGACCGCCTCGGCGACCGCGCCGCGCTCGAACGCCGCCGCGGCCAGGCCGGTCGGCCGGGCCAGGTCGGCGGTCATCGCGTCCAGCCGGGCCACCGCCGCGTGATAGGCGTCGTCGACGCCGGACTCGCGGTTGTCGTGGTTGATCGCGTTGGCGATCAGCAGCACGCTGCCGTCCACGTGGTCGAGCACCGCCAGGTCGGTGGCCAGGAACATCATCAACTCGGGCACGTGCAGGTCGTCCACGGCCGACTCCGGCAGCCGCTCCAGCCGGCGCACCACGTCGTAGCCGAGGTAGCCGACCATCCCGCCGGTCAGCGGCGGCAGTTCCAGGCCCGGAACGCCGTGCGGGGTGTGCAACGCGGCCACGGTGGCCCGGAGTACCTCCAGCGGATCGCCGTCCACCGGCACGCCCACCGGCGGGGTGCCCAGCCAGCGGGCCCGCCCGGCCGCCTCGGTGAGCACCGCCGCGCTGCGCACGCCCACGAACGAATAGCGCGACCACGAACGGCCGTTCTCGGCGGATTCGAGCAGGAACGTGCCGGGCCGCTCGGCGGCGAGCTTGCGGTACAGGCCCACGGGGGTGTCGCCGTCGGCCAGGAAGCGCCGGGTGACGGGGATGACCCGCCGGTCGCGCGCGAGCGTCCGGAAGGTGTCGAGGTCGGGGATGACGGTTCCGGTGGTCATGGCGTGCGCAATCTCCCGGGGCGGCGAGGTCGGGCGGAGCCGGGGCCACGCGGGCCCGCTCCGGCGGCGGTCAGTCGGAGACGAGCAGGACGTCCGCGTCGAAGCAGGTGCGGTCGCCGGTGTGGCACGCGGCGCCGGTCTGCTCGACCCGCACGAGCACGGCGTCGCCGTCGCAGTCGAGCGCGACCGAGCGGACCTTCTGCACGTGGCCGGAGGTGTCGCCCTTGACCCAGTACTCCTGCCGGCTGCGGCTCCAGTAGGTGCATCGGCCGGTGGTCAGCGTGCGGTGCAGCGCCTCGTCGTCCATCCAGCCGACCATCAGCACCTCGCCGGTGTCGGCGGCCTGCGCCACGGCGGCGATCAGGCCGTCGGGGTCGCGCTTGAGGCGCGCGGCGATGGTCGGGTCGAGGTCGGAGGGCCGCGCGGGCGGGTGGGGGGCGCCGGTCATGCGCGCATTGTCGCAGACCGACGCGGGCCGCCCGGTCGGGTGTTCACAGGCCGGTACGGGCCGTACGCAGGGTCTCGATCGCGGCCGCTTCGCCCTCGATCTCGACCCGGGCCTGGTCCTTGCGGCCGAACAGGTACAGGAGCAGCTCGCCGGGGTGTCCGCTCAGCGTCACCACGGGCGTGCCCTTGTGCACGGTCTGCGCGGGTTGCCCGGTCGCGGTGTCGGTGCGGCGCAGCGCCACGCCCACCGGGACGCCGCGCAGCGCCATCCGTGCGGCGCCCCTGGCCCGCTTCCACAGGATCTCGGTGAGTTGGGGGTCCAGTTCGCGTGGTTCGGCGCCGCCGGGTTGGGCCCGGCGTACGTCCTCCAGGTGGATGAAGTACTCCATCGTGTTGGCCGCCGCGTCCACGCCGGGGATGCCGAACACGGACAACTTCGGCGGGCCGTCCGCGACCTGTCGCACGCTCTGCTCGTACGGCTTGGCCGCCTGCCGCAGCCGGACCTTCTCGGTGTAGCCCGCGAGCGGCGCGAGCATGATGCCCGGCGCCGAGTCGGGGCGGTGCTCGCGGACCACCAGGTGGGCCGCGAGGTCGCGGGTGGTCCAGCCCGCGCACAGGGTCGGTGCGTCCGGGCCCAGGACGCGCAGCAGTTCGGCGAGTGCGGCGCGTTCGGTGCGAGCGTGGGATGTCGGCATGTGCCGATCCTTCGGCCCGCACCGGGCGCGGTCAAGGCAACCGGGGCACGATCCGGTCGATCGTGCCGGCGCGGGTGTCAGGGCGAGGCGGCCACCGGGGCGGAATCCTTGGGCTGATCGCTCTTCTGCTGCGCGCTCAGCCAGCGCAGCGCGTCCGGCAGCACCGCCTGCCAGGTCTTGAAGTTGTGTCCGCCGGTGGGCAGCACCAGCGTGTCCACCTTCAGCGGCGGTTTGGCCAACCGCTGGAACTCCCTGGTCTCGGGCAGGTTGGGCTCGCCGCTCTCGCTGCTGGTGAGCAGCAGGCTGACCGGCGGCATCGGCATGTTCTTCAGCCGCCACATCAGGTCGTTCTGGTTGCGGTACGCCTTGCTGCCGCCGTACAGGTCGCCGGTGTCGCCGTCCATCGGCGCGCCGTAGTCGGCGGACAGTGCGACGCCCGCGCCGATCCGGTCCGAGTTGAGCATGGCCAGCTTGGCGGCGCAGTAGCCGCCGGTGGAGTCGCCGAGCATGGCCCAGCCGCGCGCTCCGGGCGCGACCCGGTAGGCCTGGCTGATCGCCTCGGGCAGGTCCTGGCTGAAGAACATGCCCACCTGCGGTCCGCCGGGCACGTCGGTGCACTCGGTGTCGCGGTTGGCGCCGGCGCTCGGTCGCATCATCACGTAGATGGTGGGCTGGACCCGGCCCGCGGCTATCTCGTTCGCGGCGAACTTGGGCAGTTCCAGGCGGGTGACCAGGTTGCGCTCGTTGCCGGGGTAGCCGGTGAGCACGACCACGACCGGGAAGCGCCGGTCCTTGTACTGGGCCTGGAAGTACTGCGGCGGCAGGTACACCAGCGCCGGCGAGCCCATGCCGCTGCGCCGGCCGGCCACGTCGACCTGCATGATCTGTCCCGCGGCCTGCGGGTTCTTGCCCTGCGGGACGTCGATCGTCTCGGTCCCGTTCTCCTTGACCAGTTTGGGCACGTCACCGGGACCGGCGGCGCCGAAGTTCACGACGGGCTTGCCGGTGTGCCCGAGCAGGTCGTCCCAGGTCGTGTAGAAGACGAAGTAGCGGTTGCCGATCACCGCCACGGTGGCCATCAGCAGCACCTGCGTGCTCAACAGGATGCCGATCCGTCCCAGGATCGGCAGCACTCCCTGGCGGGACAACTTGGGCCAGAAGAACACGGCGGCGGCGGCTGCCGCGAACGCGACGACGCCGAGCAGGATTATCAGTTTGAGGCTGGTGAGGCCCACAGCGGCGTCCTCGGTCTGTCGATCATGGTCAGGGCACGCCCTAAAGACGCGGCCGGCCCGGGGTTCGGTTGCGTGTGCGGGGCGCACTCCGGCCCGTCCGGCGGGAGCGCCCGAAACAGGGTGACATGCGGGAAAGATCCGCTCCAAGCCGAGGCGCGCCGGTCGATCCGGATGCGATCGAGGGTCCGGACGGGAATCGGGACCGTCGCAGGCGCCTTGTACTTTCATTGGACAACCATCTGTGGACAACCCTGTCGGACAGCCCCGTTCGCGGCGGCCGGATTCCCGTGAAAGTGAGCCCCGTGGCGGACAAGGTCGTGCTGCGACAAGGACTGCGCGTACTCGGCGTGGCGATCCGCGAGGAACCCAGGATCTTCGCCGCCGCGGTGGGCGCGAGCGCGGTGTACGGCGTGATGACCGTCGGCTCGGCGCTGGTGCTCGGCCGGGTCACCGACGACGTGATCATCCCGGCCTTCCGGGACGGTCGGACCACGGCCGGCGCGCTGGTCGGAGCGTTCGCGGCGGTGTTCGGGATCGCGCTGCTCAAGGCGTTCGGGGTGATCGGCCGCCGGTTGTGGGCGGGCGTGATGCAGTACCGCCTGCAGGCCACCTACCGGCGCCGGGTCACCCGGCAATACCTGCGTCTGCCGCTCGCGTGGCACCACCGCCACCCCACCGGGACGCTGCTGTCCAACGCGAACGCCGACGTCGAGGCGGCCTGGAACCCGGTCGCGCCGCTGCCGATGGCCACCGGTGTGATGGTGATGTTGTTCGTCGCGGCGATCTCGATGGTGCTCACCGACTGGGCGCTCGCGCTGGTCGGCTTCGTGATCTTCCCGGCGATCGCCGTGCTCAACGTGATCTACCAGCGCAAGCAGGGACCGCTGGCGATGCGTGCGCAGGAGTTGCGTGCCGACGTCGCCGAGATCGCGCACGAGAGCTTCGACGGTGCGCTGGTGGTCAAGACGCTGGGCCGGGAGACCGAGGAGACCACCCGTTTCGCCGCCGCCTCGCGCGAGTTGGCCGACGCGAACATCGCGGTGGGCCGGGTCCGGGCCCTGTTCGACCCGATGCTGGAGGCGCTGCCGAGCTTCGGTGTGCTGCTGGTGCTGGTGGTCGGCACGGTGCGGGTCTCGCACGGGAACCTGGCTCCCGGCGATCTGGTGCAGGTGGCCTACCTGTTCACCCTGTTGGCCTTCCCGGTCCGGGCGATCGGCTGGCTGCTGGGCGACATGCCGCGCTCGGTGGTCGGCTTCGACCGGGTCAAGGGGGTGCTGGACGCGGAGGGCGAGCACGCCTACGGCGCGATCGAGGGCGGCGACTCCGCGGCCGGTCCGGCCCGTCTGGAGGCCCGCGCGGTGCGCTTCGGCTACACCGACGACACCGACGTGCTGCACGACGTGGCCTTCGAGGTCGAGCCCGGGCGCACCATCGCGATCGTCGGGCCGACCGGCTCCGGCAAGTCCACGCTGGTGTCGCTGCTGGTGCGCCTGGTCGATCCGCTCGACGGCGGGGTCCTGCTGGACGGCACCGACCTGCGCGACTATCGGCGCGGCGGGGTCGCGGCCACCGCCGCGCTGGTCCCGCAGCAGGCGTTCCTGTTCGACGACAGCGTGCGCGACAACATCACCCTGGGTCTGGACCTGGACGACGCGGCGGTGCACGAGGCGTTGCGGATCGCCCAGGCCGACTTCGTGACCGCGCTGCCCGAGGGCCTGGACACCCAGGTGGGCGAGCGCGGGACCACGCTCTCCGGTGGGCAGCGCCAGCGGATCGCGCTGGCCCGGGCGCTGGTGCGCCGGCCGCGCCTGCTGGTCCTGGACGACGCGACCTCGGCCGTGGACCCGCGGGTGGAGGCGGCCATCCTGCACGGGCTGCGCGACGCGGGCCCGGCGACCGTGGTCGTGGTCGCCTACCGCAAGGCCACCATCGCGCTCGCCGACGAGGTGGTCTACGTCGAGGGCGGCCGGGTGCTCGATCGCGGCCCGCACCACGAGTTGCTGGACCGCTCGGTGGGCTACCGCCGACTGGTCAACGCCTACGAGCGGGCCGCGCGCGAGGGCGTGGACGAGGACATCGACATCGACGTCAGCGGGGCCGAGGAGGCCACGGCTTCATGAGTATCGCCACCGTTGCGCGCAAGACGCCCGAACCGGACCAAAAACCCGGGTCGCGCATCGGCGCCGACCCCGACTCCACCGGCCCCGCCGAGTCCGGCCTCGCCGTGCTGCGCCGCGGCCTGCGGATGACCCCGGAGTTCACCGAGGGCCTGATCGTCACGCTGCTGCTCGCCGTGGTCGGCACGGCCGGGCGGATCGTGGTGCCGCTGGCCGTGCAGCAGACCATCGACCGCGGGCTGCGCGCCGACGCCGGTCCCGACCTGACCGTGGTGCGCACGATGGCCGCGGTCGCGGCGCTCGCGGTGGTGGTCACGGCGGTGTCCGCGTACGCGATGAACGTGCGCCTGTACCGCACCAGCGAGCGCGGCCTGTCCACCCTGCGGGTGGCCGCGTTCCGGCACATCCACGACCTGTCCACGCTGCACCAGCAGTCCGAGAAGCGCGGCTCGCTGGTCTCGCGGGTGACCGGCGACGTGGACACGATCAGCCGGTTCATCCAGTTCGGCGGTCTGCTGCTGATCGTCAGCGTCGGGCAGATCGCGCTGGTAACGGTGCTGATGTTCGTCTACTCGTGGCAGCTCACGCTGTTGGTGTGGGTGTGCTTCGCGCCGCTGTACTTCTTCATGCGCGCGGTGCAAAAGCGCATCGCCGCGGCCTACTCGCACGTACGGGTGGCCATGGGCCGGATGCTCGGCGCCATCGCGGAGCCGGTCGTGGGCGCCGCGATCGTGCGTGCGCACGGCATCGAGGAGCGCACCGCGCATCGCATCGACGAGTCGGTGAACGCGCACCGGGACGCACAGACCCGCGCCCAGTTGTTCGTCGCGCTGACCTTCCCGATGGGCGAGTTCGTGGTCGGCCTGGCCAACGGGCTCGTGGTCGTGGTGGGCGTGTGGCTGGGCATCGACGGGCAGCTCAGCGTCGGCGAGCTGGTCGCCTTCCTGTTCCTGGTCACGCTGTTCGTGGGCCCGGTACAGATGGGCGTGGAGATCCTCAACGAGGCGCAGAACGCGCTCGCGGGCTGGCGTCGGGTGTTGGAGGTGCTGGACGCGGAGCCGGACATCGCCGACCCGGGCGAGGCGGGCGAGGTGCTCCCGCGCGGCCCGGTCGAGGTCGCGTTCGACCACGTCTCGTACGGCTATCCGGGCGGGCCGCGGATCCTGCACGACGTGGACGTGACGCTCGCGCCCAGGACCCGGGTCGCGGTGGTCGGCGAGACCGGTTCGGGCAAGACCACGTTCGCCAAGCTGCTGACCCGGCTGGTCGATCCGGACGAGGGCCGGGTGCTCCTGGACGGCGTCGAACTGCCCCGGGTGCGCTTCTCGTCGTTGCGTGCCCGGGTGGTGATGGTGCCGCAGGAGGGCTTCCTGTTCGACGCCACGCTGCGCGAGAACGTGCGGTACGGCCGGCCGGACGCGGACGACGCGGCCATTCGCACCGCGTTCACCGATCTGGGCTTGGCCGACTGGCTGGCCGGGCTGGCCGCGGGCCTGGACACTCCGGTGGGTCAGCGCGGCGAGTCGTTGTCGGCGGGCGAGCGGCAGTTGGTCGCGCTGGTGCGGGCCTACATAGCCGACCCCGACCTGCTGGTCCTGGACGAGGCGACGTCGGCCGTCGACCCGGCCACCGAGGTGCGGATCGGGCGGGCCCTGGACGGGCTGACCCGGGGCCGCACCGCGGTGTTCATCGCGCACCGGATGTCCACCGCCGAATCGGCCGACGAGGTGCTCGTGTTCGACGCCGGGAAGCTGGTCGAGCGCGGCCCGCACGCCCGCCTGGTCGCGGCCGGCGGGATCTATGCGCGGCTGCATGCCTCGTGGATGGCGCAGCAGAAGACGGCACCTCGCTGAACCGGCTCACGGCCGGTTGTCCTCGAACGCCGGACGGGCCGATTTCGGCCCGTCCGGCGTTTCCCGTCCGGCGTTCGAGGACGTTTCCCGCACCGATCGCTATTTCAGCGGTGCCGTCAGCTTCTTGGTCTCGTCCGTGTAGGAGACCAGGCACTGGACCTCGCGGTCGCCGCCGCTCCAGCCGGATTCCTTCGGATAGATGTACAACCAGGTCAGCTCGTCGGCCTGCGGTTGCCGGGCGATCACCGGCTCGGCGATCGGCTTGCACACCGCGGACGCCTTCGTGTCCATCTCCGCGTCGCCGGGCCAGGTGCCGTCCGGCAGCGCGACGTTCTTGACGTGCTGGCCGTCGTGCGGGCTCGTGCACGCGACCTTGTTCACGTCCGTGCTGCCCGTGACGAATGCGATGCAGTCGCCCGGGCTGAGCGGGACCTTCTTGACCGCGACGCTGCCGTTCGAGTTGGTGGCCACCGGAGTTCCGGGAGGCTCCGTGCTCGGCGGCTCGCTGGAGGGCGGCTCCGGCGAGTCGGTGGTCGGCTGCGGACCGGTCGGCGGTGCACTGGTGGTGGACCTGGCCGTGGTGTCCGCCGGGCCCGCCTTGTCGTCCTTCTTGTCGTCCCCGCCCAGGCTCAGCACCAGGGCGATCACGCCGCCGGCGATGACCAGGGCGACGACCACCACGATCAGGACCACACGTCCGCTGCCCCGGCCGCCGGACGGACCGCCGGGGCCGCCCGAGCCGTAGGGCGGAGGGCCGCCGTAGGGGGGACCGCCACCGTAGGGGGGACCACCACCGTACGGCGGGCCGCCGCCTCCGTACGGCGGGCCGCCGATCGTCGGGCCGTCGTAGGGCGGGTTCGCCGGGGGTGACCCCGCGGGTGGTGGGCCCGCGGGCCCGCCGGGATAGCCACCAGCTCCTCCGCCGTACCCTCCCCCGCCGTAGCCGCCGCCTTGATTGCCGCCGGGATATCCGCCGGGAGTGCTCATCAGATCGATCCCTCCCCCAAGGGCCGAGCGCCCGGGTCAGCGCAGTGGCTTGGTGAGTGTCTGCCCCGACTTGTACTTCGCGATGCAGGTCACCTTGCGGCGGCCGATGTCCCACCCCGGCTGCTTGGGGTAGGTGTAGGTGAAGGTGAACTGCGAGGCGTCGGACCGGCCGCCGACCGCCGTGTTCATCGCCGGGGTGCACTTCGACTCGGTCTGATCCGTGATCGAGGCCTCACCCGGGTAGGTGCTGCCGCTCAGCTCGAAGGTCATGATGACCTCGCCGTTGTGCGTGCTGGTGCAGGACTTCTTGTCGATGGTGCCCGAGGTGGTGTCCAGGGTGACGCAGTCGCCCTTGGACAGGTCCACGTACTGCACCTCGGAGGGCAGGTCCGGGTCCGCCGTGCCGGACGCGGTGGTCCGGGGCGTGGTCGGGCGCGAGGTGGTCGGGCGCGTGGTGGGCGGCGCACTCGCACTCGCGCTGCTCGACGGCGAGGAACTCGCCGAGCCGGTCGCGCTGTTCGTGGGAGAGGCGGTCTTGTCCTTCTTGTCGTCGCCGCCCAGCACCACCACCAGCGTGGCGATGATGCCGCCGACCACGACGATCGCGGCGATCACCACGGCGATCAGCGGGCCCTTGCCGGAGCCGCCCTGGTTGGGCCCCGGCGGCATGCCGCCGCCGTAGCCTCCACCGCCGTAGTTGCCGGGATACTGCGGTCCGCCGCCGGCCCCCGGGTATTGCGGGGAGCCACCGTACGGGCTCTGCGGCGGCGGATACTGCCCACCGCCCTGCGGATACTGTTGGCCGCCCTGCGGGTACTGCTGCCCCGGGTACGGCTGATTGCTCGGATAACCCTGGCCTGGCTGCTGCCCATAGCCGGGGTAGCCACCCTGTCCGGGTGATGGCGGCGTCGTCATGTGCCTAGCCTGCCTGATCGGGTGAAGCCACCGCTCGACCGGGCCCAACTACTTGACTCCGGGTCAGATGATCGTTGTGGGACCGGAATCCTTCCGTGACCCGATTTCACCTCCGCCGGCCGGGGGCTGCCGGCGAAACGGTCTGCTCACCACGGCCACGAGCACCCCCAGGAGCATCGCGCCGGCGCCCCCGGCGAACACCGTCGAGGGTCCGTGGGCCGAGGCGACGAGGCCGCCGACGGGGTACAACAGCGGGATCAGGCCGACCCCGACCAGCATCTGGATCGCGGTGACCCGGCCCAGCGCACCGGGTGCGCAGGCGGCCTGCACAAGGGCGTTCCCGGAGCCGCCGACCACGCCGGTGGCGATGCCCAGCACCGCCGCGCAGGCCACCCCGACCCCGATCCCGGACGCGTAGCCCAGACCGACCAGGCTCGTGGCCATCACGAGCATGCCCACCGGCAGCAGGAGTCCGGGACGCGGCACCCGGCCCGCAACCGTCAGTCCCAGGGCGCCGATTGCCGCGCCGACCCCCCACGCGCCCAGCACCAGGCCCATCCCGCCCGGCCCCCAGCCCGTGTCGTCGGCGAGCAGCACGATGCCGATGTTCATCGGGAGGGCGAAGCCCGCCTCCATCAGCGCGGTGACCACCAGGAGCGACCGCAACACCGGGTGCCGAGCCACGTAGCGCAATCCCTCCCACAGGCCCGACTCGGGCTCCTCGACGCCCGTTTCGGCCTCCGGGAGGGGCCCCGGGCGAAGTCGCCACAGCAGCACGAGGGAGAGCGCGAACAGTGCCGCATCGAGCAGGAAGGCCGACTCGGCGTCGCCCCACGCCAGCACCGCACCGCCGATCGGCGCGGACACCACGGTGGCCACCCGCTGGGACACCGAGCGCATCCCCTGCACCCGGACCAGTTGGGTACGCGTGGTCAGCCGCACCGGCAATGCGCCGACGGCGGGCATGAACAACGCGTCCACGGCGCCGAACACCAGCGCGATCGCCACCAGCAGCCAGACCGCCGGACTGCTCGCCGCGACCGCGAGCGCGGCGACCAGCATCACCACGCAGCGCACCAGGTCGCTGCCGATCACCACCCGGCGCGGTCCGTACCGGTCCACGATCGCGCCGCCCGGCAACATCAGCAGGGCCCGGGGCAGCGACCCGGCGGCCAGCACCAGGCCGGCCTGCGTGGCGTCGCCGCTGCGCACCGCGGTCCACGACAGCGCGAGGAACCAGATCTGATCACCGATCAGGGACGCGGTGTAGGCGCCGAGCCAGGCCAGTACGCGCGGGTCGCGATGGGCGAGCCGCGGCGGCGCGGCGGCGGTGCTCGTGACGGCCATGGTGGTCCCCGTTCCGATGACGTGATCCGCGTGTGCCGCGCGTGCTGCGCGGCGTGCAGGCGAACCGTGCGGTCGTTGCTGCGCGGGAGGTGCCGGCGGCTCCGGGTCCCTCACAGGCGGTACGGGAAGCCGCGGTAGTAGATCTCCACGTGCTCGGCGCCGGGGCTCTCCCGATTCCGGTAGCCGTCCACGAGTTTCTCGATGGCGCCCGCCAGTTCGCGCAGTTCGACGGCGGTCAGCCGGAGCGTGGGTGCGCCGCTGAAGGCAGCGCCCGACCACTCCGCACCCCAGGACTCCATCTCGTCCAGGAAGCGCCGGTAGCGGTCCTCGGACTGCGAACCCAGCACCCGCGCGATGCTCGCGGAGAGGTCCCGACCGACCCGGTCCTCGGCGAAGTCGCCCAACGAGAAGGTGAGGTCCTCGACCACCTTCCACCAGCGCTCGCGCCCGTCCTCGGCGTGCTCGGGGTCCTCGACCACGAAGCCGTGTCCGGCCAGCGTGCGCACGTGGTAGCTGACCAGCGCCGGCGTCGCGTCGACCCGCTTGGCCAGCATCGACGCGGTGGCCGGACCGCCGGCGTGCAGCATCCGCAACACGGTGATTCGCAGCGGGTGGGTGAACACCTTGAGCGTCTGTACGTCCCTGATCATCCGGCGCGCCGGCGGCTGCTCGCTCATGACCTCAGCCTAGATCCGAAAATATGCTTTCGCAATAAGTCTTTCGCAAGAATCCCTTCGCATCTGTCCACGAAAAAGCCGACCGCGGGTGCGGTCGGCTTCCTCGGGGCGGGCGCCCGGGCGCGGGCGCTCAGCGGATCGGCTGCCCCGCCGCCCGCAACACGTCCTTGACCTGCGGAATCCGCAGCATGCCGAAGTGGAACACGCTGGCCGCGAGCACCGCGTCCGCACCCGCCTCCACCGCCGGCACGAAGTGCTCCGGTGCGCCCGCGCCGCCGGAGGCGATCACCGGGATGCCCACCTCGGCCCGGACCAGGCGGATCAGCTCCAGGTCGTAGCCGTCCTTGGTGCCGTCCGCGTCCATCGAGTTGAGCAGGATCTCGCCCGCACCCAGCTCGGCCGCCCTCGCGGCCCACTCGACCGCGTCGATGCCGGTGCCGGTGCGCCCACCGTGCGTGGTCACCTCGAAGCCCGGGGTGCCGTCCCGGCGGCGCCGCGCGTCCACCGAGAGCACCAGCACCTGCGATCCGAACCGGTCCGCGATCTCGGCGATCAGCTCGGGGCGCTGGATGGCCGCGGTGTTCACGCCCACCTTGTCCGCGCCCGCGCGCAGCAGCTTGTCCACGTCCTCGACCGCGCGCACCCCGCCGCCGACGGTGAGCGGGATGAACACCTGCTCGGCGGTGCGCCGCACCACGTCGTAGGTGGTCTCGCGGTTGCCCGAGGACGCGGTGATGTCGAGGAAGACCAGTTCGTCCGCGCCCTCGGCGTCGTACACCCGGGCCATCTCGACCGGGTCGCCCGCGTCCCGCAGGTTCTGGAAGTTGACGCCCTTGACCACCCGGCCGGCGTCCACGTCCAGACAGGGGATCACCCGTACGGCCAGGGTCACGAGGTCCTCCCCCGGTACGCGTCCACCTCGACCTCGACCAGCATCCGCGAGTCGATCAGCCCGGCCACCACGACCATCGTCGCGGCGGGCGGGGATTCGGCGAACAGCTCGCCGTGCGCGCGGCCCACGTCGTCCGCGTCGCGGGCGTGCGTGATGAACATCCGGGTGCGCACCACGTCCGCCGGGCCCAGCCCGAAGTGCTCCAGCGCGTCCAGCGCGATCCGGAACGCCGCGAGTGTCTGGTGGTGCGGGTCGCCCTCGTGCGCGAGGTTGCCCTCGACGATCGCGGTACAGCCCGACACGTGTACGTATTCGCCGACCGCGACAGCGCGCGAGTAGCCGAAGGACTCCTCCCGCCGCCCGCCCGACGAATATCGCTCGATGTTGCCCGAGTTGTCGCTTCCCGTCACCGGGACACCGCCTCCAACGCCTCTTCGAGGGTGAACGCCTGGGCGTACAGCGCCTTGCCGAC
Organism: Embleya sp. L77; assembly: GCF_055557415.1. Taxonomy (NCBI): domain Bacteria; kingdom Bacillati; phylum Actinomycetota; class Actinomycetes; order Kitasatosporales; family Streptomycetaceae; genus Embleya; species Embleya sp. L77. Next base: position 5,073,706 of record NZ_CM145709.1, on the reverse strand, counting down.
GATCGAGCCTTCCACACCCAGCGGCACCAGTTCGGCGATGGCACGCAGATCCGCCAGCGAGGAGACCCCGCCCGAGGCCACCACCGGGCGGTCCGTGGCCGCGCACACGTCCCGCAGCAGCTGCAGGTTCGGGCCGGTCAGGGTGCCGTCCTTGTTCACGTCGGTGACCACGTAGCGCGCGCAGCCGTCCGCGTCCAGGCGGGCCAGCGTCTCGAACAGCTCGCCGCCCTCGCGGGTCCAGCCGCGCCCGGCCAGCGTGGTGCCGCGCACGTCCAGACCGACCGCGATCCGGTCCCCGTACCGGGCGATCGCCGAGCGCACCCAGTCCGGCGACTCCAACGCGGCGGTGCCCAGGTTGACCCGCCGGCAGCCGGTGGACAGCGCCGCCTCCAGCGAGGCGTCGTCGCGGATGCCGCCGGACAGCTCGACCCGGACGTCGAGCCGGCCGACCACGTCGGCGAGCAGTTCGCGGTTGCTGCCCTTGCCGAACGCGGCGTCCAGGTCGACCAGGTGGATCCACTCGGCGCCGGCGCTCTGCCAGGCCAGCGCGGCGGCCAACGGGTCGCCGTAGGAGGTCTCCGACCCGGCCTCGCCCTTGACCAGGCGGACGGCCTGGCCGTCGGCGACGTCGACGGCGGGCAGCAGTTCGAGGCGGTGGGTCTGCGTCATGGCGGTTGCGATCCTCAACTGTTCGTAACGGACGGTGCGTTCACGGGCGCGACGGAACGCGGCGGGTGGGGCCGGGAGGCGGGACCGCCCGGGCGCGGCTACAGGGTCGCGAGCCAGTTGCGCAGCAGTTGCGCGCCGGCCTCGCCGGACTTCTCCGGGTGGAACTGGGTGGCACTGAGTGCGCCGTTCTCGACGGCGGCCACGAACGGCGTGCCGTGCGTGCTCCAGGTGACGTCCGGCGGGATGTGCGGGCCGTCCTGGACCACCGGCATCTCCCACGTGCGCACCGCGTACGAGTGCACGAAGTAGTACCGCGTGTCGGCGTCGGCGCCCTCGAACAGCACGCTGGTCGCCGGTGCCTCGACGGTGTTCCAGCCCATGTGCGGCACCACCGGCGCGGCCAGCCGCTCGACCGTGCCGGGCCACTGCGCGCAGCCCTCGGTGGCCACGCCGTGCTCGACGCCGCGCGCGAACAGGATCTGCATCCCGACGCAGATGCCCAGCACCGGCCGGCCGCCGGCGAGCCGCTTGTCCACGATGGTGTCGCCGCGGACCGCCTTGAGGCCCTCCATGCACGCGGCGAACGCCCCGACGCCGGGCACCAGGAGTCCGTCGGCGTTCAGCGCGGCCTTGTGGTCGGCGCTGATCTCCACGTCGGCGCCGGCGTGCGCGAGCGCCCGCTCGGCCGAACGCACGTTCCCGAAGCCGTAGTCGAGGACGATGACCTTCTTGGGCACGTGCCTATCCGATCTTCAGGACGCCGGCCGCGATCGAGAAGAACGCGCCGACGGCGAGCAGGGCGATCACACTCTTGGGCAGTCCCTGCTTGACGAACGAGATGCACCCGCCGACCAGGAAGAGCCCGAACACGATCAGGACCATCGCCCCGGTGCTCACAGCGCGCCCTTGGTGGAGGGGATCACGCCGGCCCGGCGCGGGTCGAGCACGCACGCGTCGGACAGCGCCCGGGCCAGCGCCTTGAACTGGGCCTCGACGATGTGGTGCGCGTTGCGCCCGTAGGGCACGTGCACGTGCAGGCAGATCTGCGCCTGGGCGACGAACGACTCCAGGATGTGCCGGGTCATCGTGGTGTCGTAGTCCGGACCGATCATCGGCGCGATACCGGCCGGCTCCGAGTGCACCAGGTAGGGCCGACCGGACAGGTCGACAGTGACCTGCGCGAGCGCCTCGTCCAGCGGCACGGACGCGTCCGCGAACCGGCGGATGCCCTTCTTGTCGCCGAGCGCCTGGCGAAACGCGGCGCCGAGCGCGAGCGCGGTGTCCTCGATCGTGTGGTGCGCGTCGATGTGCAGGTCGCCGCGGGTCTTGACGGTCAGGTCGAACAGGCCGTGCTTGCCGAGCTGGTCGAGCATGTGGTCGAAGAAGCCGACGCCGGTCGCGACGTCGACCCTCCCCGAGCCGTCCAGGTCGATCCCGACCTCGACGGAGGTTTCCTTCGTCGCGCGTTCGACGCGACCGGTTCTTGCCATGACGGTGATTCCGACTTTCTCTCAGTCCTTCAGGACGTGACGCATCGCGTCCAGGAAGGCCGTGTTCTCGGCGTCCGTGCCGGCGGTCACGCGCAGCATGCCGGGGACCCCGTTGTCGCGGACCAGGACCCCGTGTTCGAGGATCCTCGCCCAGACCGCGTGCGGATCCTCGAACCGGCCGAACTGGACGAAGTTGGCGTCCGAGTCGGTCACCTCGCAGCCCAGCGCACGCAGTTCGGCGACCAGCCGGTCGCGCTGCCCCTTGAGCTCGCGGACGTAGCCGAGCAGGGTGTCCTCGAACTCCAGACAGGCCAGCGCGGTGGCCTGGTTGACCGCCGAGAGGTGGTACGGCAGGCGCACCAGCTGGACCGCGTCCACCACGGCCGCGTCCGCCGCCAGGTAGCCCAGCCGCAGCCCGGCCGCGCCGAACGCCTTGGACATCGTGCGGGTGATCACCAGGTGCGGCCGGCCGACGAGCAGCGGCAGCAGCGAGTCGGTGTGCGCGAACTCGACGTACGCCTCGTCCACGACCACCAGCGACGGCCGGGCGGCCTGCGCGGCGTCGTAGACCCGCTCGACCACCTCGCGGGCCAGCGCGGTGCCGGTCGGGTTGTTCGGCGAGCACAAAAAGACCACGTTGGGCCGGTGCTCGGCGATCCGCGCCAGCGCCTCGTCCACGTCGATCCGGTAGTCCCCGTCCCGCATGCCGGAGATCCACCCGGTGCCGGTGCCGCGCGCGATCAGCGCGTGCATCGAATAGGACGGGTCGAAGCCCAGCGCGGTGCGCCCCGGACCGCCGAACGCCTGGAGCAGCTGCTGGAGCACCTCGTTGGAGCCGTTGGCCGCCCACACCCGGTCCGCGGTCAACGGGTGGCCGCCGGTCCGGGACAGGTATCCGGCGAGCGCGGTGCGCAGCTCGACCGCGTCCCGGTCCGGGTAGCGGTTCAGGTCGCGCGCGGCGACGGCGACCCGCTCGGCGATCCGGGCCACCAGGGCGTCCGGGAGCGGATACGGGTTCTCGTTCGTGTTCAGCCGGACCGGGACGTCCAACTGCGGTGCGCCGTACGGCGACTGACCACGCAGTTCGTCCCGGATCGGCAGGCTGTCCAGGTCGGTCATCGGCCCTCCTCCCAGGCGGCGAGACCGGCCAGCTCGCCCGTCCCGAACCGGGCCCGCACCGCCTCGCCGTGCGCGGGCAGGTCCTCCGCGTCGGCGAGCACGCTCACGTGCTCGGCGACGTCGGCCAGCGCCGCGCGCGAGTAGTCCACGACATGGATGCCGCGCAGGAAGGACTGCACGGACAGGCCCGAGGAGTGGCATGCGCAACCGCCGGTGGGCAGCACGTGGTTGGACCCGGCGCAGTAGTCGCCGAGCGAGACCGGCGCGAACGCGCCGACGAAGATCGCGCCCGCGTTGTGCACGCGCGCGGCGACCCCGGCCGCATCCGCGGTCTGGATCTCCAGGTGCTCGGCGCCGTACGCGTCCACCACCCGCAGGCCGTCGTCCACCGAGTCGACCAGCACGATGCCGGACTGCCGGCCGGCCAGCGCCTCGGTGACCCGCTCGCGGTGCCGGGTGGCGTCCACCCGACTCTTGAGCTCCTCGACCACCGCGTCGGCCAGCGCCTCGGAGTCGGTGACCAGGATCGACGCGGCCAGCGTGTCGTGCTCGGCCTGGCTGATCAGGTCGGCCGCGACGTGCCCGGCGTCCGCGCCGGCGTCGGCGAGCACGGCGATCTCGGTCGGGCCGGCCTCGGCGTCGATCCCGATCCGGCCCTTGAGCAGCCGCTTGGCGGCGGCGACGTAGATGTTGCCGGGACCGGTGACCAGGCGCACCGGCGCACACGAGCCCGCGCCGTACGCGAACATCGCGACCGCCTGGGCGCCGCCGACCGCGTACACCTCGTCCACCCCGAGCAGCGCGCACGCGGCCAGGATGGTCGGGTGCGGCAGCCCGCCGAAGTCGGCCTGCGGCGGCGAGGCGATCGCCATCGAGGCGACGCCGGCCTCCTGGGCGGGGACCACGTTCATGATCACCGAGGACGGGTAGACGGCCTTGCCGCCCGGTACGTACAGCCCGACCCGCTCGACCGGGACCCACCGCTCGGTGACCGTGCCACCGGGCACGACCTGCACGGTGACGTCGCGCCTGCGCTGCTCGCGGTGCACGAGCCGGGCCCGGTGGATGGACTCCTCCAGGGCCGCGCGCACCTTGGGCGCGAGGGTGTCCAGCGCCGCGGCGATCGCCTCGGTGGGCACCCGGATGTCGGTCAGCCGCACACCGTCGAAGCGCTCGGTGATCTCGATCAGCGCCTCGACGCCGCGATGACGCACGTCCTCGCAGATCGGGCGGACCTTCTCCAGGGCCGCCTCGACGTCGAGTTCGGCTCGGGGCAACACGTCGCGCAGTGCGGCGGGGCTGTCCAGGACAGCCCGCGAGGCGGGACCGCGCAGGTCGATACGGGAGATCACCTGCCCCAGTGTAGAGACGGCCCGGACGAAGCCGTCCCTGTGTGTCGGACAGTGAGACACGCGATCATGGGCGGGACGCAGCAGCCTTCCAGTGTCGGGGGACCACGGATGAGCACACCGCCGGGGCATCTGACCGCGACCGAGATACGCGTGTGGCAGGCGTATCGGCGGGGCGAACGACTGGACCTGGGCACGGGCGTGCCCGCGGACGACGATCCGCGGCTGGGCGCGGCCTGGGGGCCGGACCGCACGGTCCGGGCCCAGGTGCTCGCGCAGGTGCTGCTCCAGCCACCGGAGGCCGAACCCGGGCACAGCACCGCGCTGCGGATCACCGGGGCCCGGATCGTGGGCACGCTGGAGTTGGGCGGCGCGCGCCTGGACGTCTACTTCTCGATGACCGGCTGCCGCTTCGAGGACCCGATCGTGCTGAACACGGCCTCCACCCGGACGATCAACCTGCGCGACTGCGTGCTCGCCGCGCTGCACGGACGCAACATGCGGGTGGACGGCGACCTGGTGTTGCGGCACTGCGAGGTGGCGGGCGGCGTGCGGATCCTGGACTCGCGGGTGGACAACGACCTGCGGATGGACGGCTGCGTGATCGGGCCGGACCCGCGCGGCGGGGCGTTGCACGCCAACGGTCTCCAGGTGGGCGCGGACGCGTCGCTGGACAACACCGTCTTCGCCGGGCAGGTGAGCCTGTACGGCGGCCGATTCGGCGGGCGGGTGACCCTGTACGGCTCGACGGTGGAGCGCCCGGGGCAGTTGGCCATGGATCTCGGGCGGATCACGATCGAGCACTCGCTGCACCTGAGCGTGGGATTCACCGCGACCGGCTCGATCCGGATGAACGACGCCCGCGTGGGCGGCGGCATCGTGCTCAGCCGGGCACTGGTGTGTGCGAACCCGGGCGAGCAGCTGACCATGTGGCGAGTGGTCGCGGACGGCCTGCACATGGCGCTGTCCCGGCCCCCGCGCGGGCAAATCGTGCTGGCCAACGCGACCATCGGCACGTTGACCGACGCGCGGGACACCTGGCCCGCGCCCGGTGACCTGGTGCTGGCCGGGACCCGGTACACGGTGCTGCGCTCCGAGGAGGCGGTGAGCGTGCACCGGCGGATCGACTGGGTCGAGCGCGGCACCCCGGAGTACACCCCGCAGCCCTACGACCAACTCGCCGGCGCCTATCGCGCGGCCGGCGAGGACGAGCACGCCCGCTCCGTGCTGCTCGCCAAGCAGCGGCGCCGGCGCGCCGGGCTGGGCCCGGCGGGTCGGCTGTGGGGCCACGTGCAGGACGCGGCGATCGGCTACGGCTACCGCCCGGCGCGGGCCCTGGGGTGGTTGATCGCGCTGATCGCGGTCGGCACGGCGGTGTTCGCGGCCGACCCGCCCGCACCGCTGAAGGCAGGCGAGGCGCCGCACTGGAATCCGTTCTGGTACACCCTCGACCTGTTGCTGCCGGTGGTGACGCTCGGTCAGGACGGCGCGTGGAAGCCGACCGGGGTGGGCCAGTGGCTCGCCTACACGCTGATCCTGCTCGGCTGGGTGCTCGCCGGTGCCGCCGCCGCGGGCGCCGGTCGGGTGCTCAACCGCGCTTGAGATCAATGGTCGACGCGGCCCGGCGGTCAGGCCCTACTCTTGGTCACCGTGACCGACCGGCTTCCGCTCTTCCCGCTCAACTCGGTGCTCTACCCGGGTCTGGTGCTGCCCCTGCACATCTTCGAGGAGCGATACCGCACGCTGGTCCGGGACCTGGAGGTGCTGCCCCAGGCGGAGCAACGGTTCGGCGTGGTCGCGCTGCGCACCGGGCGCGAGGTCGGCGACATCCAGGGCGATCCGCTGGAGATCCTGCATCCGGTGGGCTGCACCGCCGAGATCGCCACGATCAAGACCCACGAGGACGGCCGCTACGACCTGGTGGCCACCGGGGCGACCCGGTTCCGGCTGGTGTCCGTGGACGACTCGGGTCCCTACCTGTACGCCGAGGTGGAATACCTGGAGGACCCGCCCGGCGAGCGGGCCGACGTGCTCGGCCTGGCCGCGACCCGGGCGTTCGCCGAGTATCAGCGCCGGTTGCTCTCGGCCCAGCAGCGCACCCCGATGAGCCTGCCCGAGCTGCCCGACGACCCGGTGGTGCTGTCCTATCTGGTGGCCGCCGCGGTGGTGCTGGACCCGCACGACAAGCAGCGGCTCCTGGAGGCCGAGGACGCCACCGTGCGGCTGAGCGCGGAGGTCGAGCTGCTGCGTCGGGAGGCGGCGCTGCTGGACCATCTGCCGTCGCTGCCCGCCGTCGAACTGCTGCGGCAGAGCATCGAACCCAACTGACCAGCGATCGAGGGGCCGCCGAGATGGCGAAGAGCAAGGCCAAGGGTGGGCAGGGCACGCCGGCGACGGTCGCGCTGACCCGCGCGGGGATCACGTACACGGTGCACGCGTACACCCACGACCCGGACGCGGCGTCCTACGGCGAGGAGGCCGCCGCGGTGCTCGGCGTCCCGGCCGAGCGGGTGTTCAAGACGCTGCTGGCGGACGTGGACGGCACGCTGACGGTCGCGGTGGTCCCGGTGGCGGGCCGACTCGACCTGAAGGCCCTCGCGGCGGCGGTCGGCGGCAAACGCGCGGCAATGGCCGACCCCGCGGCGGCCGAACGGGCCACCGGCTACGTCCTGGGCGGAATCAGCCCCCTGGGCCAAAAGCGCCGGCACCCCACGGTCGTCGACGAATCCGCCCACACCCACCCGACGATCTACATCTCCGCCGGCCGCCGCGGCCTCGAAATCGAACTGACCCCCACCGACCTGATCCACCAAACCCAAGCAACCACAGCACCCCTCAGCCGCCCCTGACCCCACCGGCACTCAAGGCGACCCAGCCGAAACCCATCAGCCCGTGCGGCGCTTGAGCACACCCAGCCGGTGCGGCGCTTGAGCACACCCAGCCCCGCCGGCGCTTGAGGCGAACCCAGCCCGACCGACACCCGAGGTCAGCCGAAACCCCTCAGCCCGGCCGGCGCTTGAGGCCACTCAGCCCGCGCGGCGCTTGAGCACACCCAGCCCCGCCGGCGCTTGAGGCGAACCAGCCCGACCGACACCCGAGGTCAGCCGAAACCCCTCAGCCCGGCCGGCGCTTGAGGCCACTCAGCCCGTGCGGCGCTTGAGCACACTCAGCCCGGCCGGCGCTTGAGGCCAACCAGCCCCGCCGGCGCTTGAGGCGAACCAGCCCGTGCGGCGCCTGAGCACACTCAGCCCGGCCGGCGCTTGAGGCCAACCAGCCCCGCCGAACCGAGCGCATCAACCCTCCCCCCGCCCCCGCTTCGTCAAATCGACCGGCGGCGAAGCCGACTGCTGCGCCCACGGCAACTCTTGCCCCGGCTGCCACCCATACGGCCCCGCCGTCGACTCCTTGTCCGCCGGGGCGAACCCCGCGGACAGGCCGAGGAAGATCACCATCGACGCGATCGGCCACAACAACAGCACGCCCTTGGCCTTGAGATCGAGCGGCTGGTCGAACCGCTTGCCCAGCCCGATCCGCTTCACCTGCTCCATGATCCCGTCCGGGCCCAACCGCACGCCGATCTTGAACGCCAGGTACGACCCGGCCAGCCCGCCGACCGTCAGCGCGAGCGCCGTCGCCACACCCTGGCGGCGAAAGCGCCAGAACGCCGGAGGCGCAAGCACGATGCCCGCAACCACACCGCATACCGCGAACCAGCCGTCCAGCGCGATCGAGGTCTCGGTCTCGGGCGAGGTCTGGAAGACCCCCTCCTTCGTCGCGAGCAGCGGTACGCGCGGCGTCACCTGCTCCCAGACCACGCCCACGATCGCGCCCACGACCAGGCACGCCGCGACCACGATGGCAAAGGCCACCACGTCGGTGCGGTAGCGCTGCCACAGCGTGGGAGGCGCATCGGGCCCGGGCGCGAAGCCCACATGCGCGCCCTCGGGCGACGGGTAGGGGTCGATATCCCCGGCAGACGTCATCTGGTCAGCGTCCCATGTGCGAATCGAGCCGGCGGCGTGACCCCGCGCGGCGGTGTGTCCGGTGGTCGAGGCAAGACTTCCGGTCGTCCAGGCAAGACTTCGGTCGTCGAAGCAAGACTTCCGGTCGTCGAGGCAAGACATCCAGTGGTCGAGGCAAGGCAGGGGTCCGAGACAAGGGTCCGAGAAGGTGCGACACAAGCCGTGCGACTACGCCCGGGTGCTGCGCCGGAACGACCACGTGGCCAGCGAGAGCATCACCACGCCGACCCCCGCACAGACCGCGAGGTTGCCCCCCACCGCCGCCCAGTCGGGATCGCCGTAGCTTGCGATGAACGCGTCCACCCCGTACGAGGACGGCAGCAGGTCGCGGGCGAGCACGATCGCCTCGGGCATCCGGTCCTCGGGCAGCACGCCGAGCAACAGGGCGGCCGACATGCCCAGTTGCCCCAGCAGGGTGGCCAGTTCGGGGCGCGGCGCGAGCAGGCCGAAGACCGCGCCGATGCCCGCCAGGGCCGCGCCGGACAGCGGCACGACCAGGAGCAGCACCCACAGGTTGGCCAGCGGCAGTTGGAACATCAGCGCGCCGATCACGGCCGTGGCGACCGTGCCGGGCAGGGTGAAGGACGCGTACGCGGCGGCCATGCCCAGCACCACCGCGGCCGGGCGGACCGGCAGCGTCAGGTAGTAGTCGAGCGCGTTGGCCGCCCGCAGGTTGCCGAAGTGCTGGGCGAGCAGGTTCAGCGCGACGAAGGCGACCACGAGCACGCTGGAGCCGGCCACCACCGCCTCGCGCGCGCTGTCGCTGCCGGTGTCCACCACGCCGCGCATCAGGATCATGATCCCGACCGACTGGAACACCGCGACGAACAGCAGCGGGACCCGGGAGACCCGCACCCGGGAGAGTTGCGCGCGGTACACGGTCAGCAGCCCGGCGCCCAGCGATGTGGCCGGCGCGGGTACCACCGCCTCGACCGGGCGCGCCGGCGCGGACTCGATGCTCACTGCACTCACTGGGTCGACACCCTCATCCCTTGACCAGTCCCTGGTGGCGCCCGCCGAGCGCGAGGTAGACGTCCTCCAGGCTCGGCGTGGACAGCGTGAAGTCGTCGAGCGCCTCGAACGCGGGCCCGGAGGTGACGCCGGCGAGCAGTTCGCGGGCCACTCCCGGTTCCATCCGGGTGCTCCAGCGCCGGCCGGTGCGCACCGCGGTCTGCGCGAGCATGCTCACCGCCGGGTCGTCCATCGGCGGGTCGGCCCGCCAGACCAGGTCCAGCCGGACCTCGTCGCCGACCATGGCCTTGAGGCCACCGGGCGTGTCGCATGCGATCACCCGGCCCTCGTCGAGCACGGCGACCCGGTCCAACACGGTCTCCGCCTCGATCACGTTGTGCGTCACCAGGAGCACGGTGGCGCCCTGCTCGGCCCGCCGGCGATCCACCGCGGCCCACACCGCGCGGCGGGCGACCGGGTCCATGCCGGTGGTCGGCTCGTCCAGGACCAGCACCGGGCGGGCGCCGACCAGTGCGGTGGCCAAGCAGGCGAGCCGGCGCTGACCGCCGGAGAGCTTCTTGAGCGGTCGGTCCGCGATCGCGCCCAGTTCGAGTTCGTCGAGCACCGCGTCCCGCTCGGCCCGGGCCCGGGCGGCGTCCAACGCACGCAGCCGGGCGGTGGTCTCGATCGCCAGCGCGACGGTCAACTCGTCCAGCGCGCCGGATTCCTGCCCGAGGTAGGAGACCAGGCGGGCGGCGATCTCGGGCCGGCGCACCAGGTCGTGGCCGAGCAGGTCGATCGTGCCGGTGTCCGGCCGGAGCAGGCCGGTGAGTTGGCGGACCAGGGTGGACTTGCCCGCACCGTTGGGACCGAGCAGGCCGAAGATCTCGCCTCGGCGCACGTCCAGGTCGATCGCGTCGTTCGCGGTCACCACATGCCGATCCCGCCGACGCCCGGTGCGATACGTCCTGGTCAGTCCGCGCACCGTGAAGCACGGATCGGCCACCGTGGGCTCGCCGGGGATGGTCACGCTCCGCTCGTCCGTTCCGGGCAGCTTGTACATCCGACCCCGCGCGTCGTCCTGAAGGTGGTGGAGATGGCGTGCGACCCGCGCCTCGCGCCAAGTGGCCGAGTGGGGTGACACACGACGGGACGACTCTACGCGGTCGCGTCGCCCGGCCGGCCGCCCGCCTCCTCGGCGAGCAGGACCCGGGCCCGCTGCCACTGCTCGCGTGGGATCACCGCACGCCAGTCGATCGCCGCGAACGCGGCCTCGCGCTCCGGGTCCAACCGCCGGGTGGCCCGGGCGGCGGCCACCTTGAGCAGGGCGAGCGGCCGGGTCGGCAGGCCCACCCGGGCACTCTCCCGCTTGAGATTGGGCCACCACACGGTCGCCGCGTCGGTCAACTCGTTCTCCGCCGCACCCAGTCGGTGGAACGCGGCGAGCCGGCCGATCGCACGCGCGATCACCCACTGCACCAGTGCCGCGAGGCCGAAGAGCACGAGCAGCACGACGCCCGCCGGCGGGAACAGCAAGAGCAGCGGCACGCCCGTCACGAGCAGCAGGTACTTGAGCAGGAAGACGAACTCCAACCGGCCCAGCACCACCTTGCCCACCAGATAGCGGATCAGCAGGGCGGCCTGGCGTGGGGTCAACCGGGTGTCCACGTCCGGGTCGAAGGCGGTCGCGCCCTGGTTGGCGGAACGTTCCGCCGCCGCCCGGGACGCGCTGCGGAACCGCTGTCCGCGGCGCACCGCGCCGAATCCGGCCTTGCCGATCCTGGTCCACTTGGACATCGCGCGTCCTCCGTACCGTTCGCTGCCTGACCCGCACGTTAGCGCCCCGCGCGGGCTGCGGTGCGCGGCCGGCGCGGACCGGACGCGCGGGTGGGCTCGTCCCGCTCGGGTACGGTTACGGTTTGACCACAAGCCCCCTAGGAGGCTCTCGACGTGGATGTGTGGCACATACTTCGCCCGTTGATCGTGCTCGTCTCGGTGATCGCCTTCACGGGTCTGGTGACCTGGGGAATGGCTCGCCTGGCCCGCGAAGTACAGACCCGCAAGCCGCTGACAGGACCCCTCTGGTCGATGATGCGGCGCGGACGCGCCTCGATCGTGGCCACGCTCGGCGCATCGGTCCTGTTGCTCGCCGAACCGGCCGCCGGCCTGCCCGAACGCAGCCGCGGGATGATTCGGCACGTCCTGGTGCTCGCGGTGATCGCCGCCTGCGCGTGGCTGATCGTGCACGCGGTCACCCTGCTGGTGAACACCTCGTTCGAGCGTTACGCGGCGAACGCGACGGACACCGGCCGGGTACGCCGGATCCAGACCCAGATCGCGCTGATCCGCCGGACCGCGGTGGCCATCGTCGGAATCATCACCTTCGCCGCGATGATCATGACCTTCCCGGGCATGAAGACCATCGGCACCAGCCTGTTGGCGTCCGCCGGTCTGCTCGGCGTGGTGGCCGGTCTGGCCGCGCAGAGCGCGCTGGCCAACCTGTTCGCGGGCCTGCAGATCGCGTTCAGCGACATGGTCCGGATCGGCGACTCGGTCGTGGTCAACCAGGAGATGGGCACGATCGAGGAGATCACCCTGACCTACCTGGTGGTCAACACGTGGGACCAGCGCCGGATCGTGATGCCGGTCTCCTACTTCACCTCCCGGCCGTTCGAGAACTGGTCGCGCACCGACACCCGGATGACCGGCACCGTCTTCCTGCACCTGGACCACTCGGCGCCGGTCGGCGAGCTGCGCGACGAACTGCACCGCATCCTCAAGGACACCGGCCTGTGGGACGGCCAGGGCTGGAGCCTGTACGTCACCGACACCACCCCGACCACGATCCTGGTCCGGGCCGTGGTGACCGCGCGCGACTCCGACGACCTGTGGACGCTGCGCTGCGAGGTGCGCGAGAAGCTGCTCGACTACCTGCGCTGCGAACACCCGTACGCCCTGCCCCGGATCGCCACCGCGCCCGCGCCGCTGGGCAACGAGGCGGTGGGTCCGTACAGCGGCAACGGACGCTTCGCCAAGGCGCGCCCGGTTCCGCAGGTGCCCGTGCAGACCGGTCCGCGCAAGTACGTGGACCTGGCCAAGAAGCCTCAGTCGTTGGCCTCCGCGGCGGCCGCGGCCGAGTCGATCTCGCTGAGGAAGTCCGAGGCGATCGCCCAGGCCCGCGAGGCGGCCTCGCGGTCGTAGTCCGGCAGGTCCGGGTCGGTGAACAGGTGACCGGCGCCGTGGTAGCGGTGGATCTCCACGTCCGCCCCGGCCCGGCGCATCCCCAGGTACCACGTGCCGAGCCAGTCCTCGGTCTCGAACGGGTCCGGCTCGGCCACGTGCAACTGCACCGGCACCTCGGTCGCGGCGTCCTCGCGCAGGTCGGAGGTGCCGTGGAACATCAGCAGCCCGGCCGCGGCGGGGTCCGCGAACGCGGCGTTCTGGGCGATCGAGGCGCCGAGCGAGAAGCCCGCGTAGACCAGGCCCGGGCCGAGCCCGGCGGCGACCTTCACGGCGCGCCGGATCAGCTCGTCCGCGCCGATCTCGTCCTTGATCTCCATGCCCTCCTCGATCGACTCGGTGCCGCGCCCGTCGTACAGGTCGGGCACGGTCACCTCGTGCCCGTCCGCGCGCAGCCGCTCCGCCGCGGCGTGAACGGCGGGGCGCAGCCCGTAGGCGGAGTGGAAGAGCACGATGCGGGCCACGTGGGGGTCCTTCCGAGGACGGGATGCGACAGGGGATCGGACGGCCGAAGGATCGGACAAAGGATCAACGGTACCGTCCGCCGCCGCCCGGTTCAGCGCATGCTGCGCAGGTCCAGGCGGCGCAGGACCCGGTCGGCGGCGGCCGGGTCCACGCCGCGCCGCCCCCGGGCCGCGATCACCTCGCGGCGCGCGGCGGCGGTCATCTCCGCCTCGATCTCGTGCAGCAGCTTGATCCGCCGGGAGCGCTCGACGACCTTGTCGCCCAACTCCTCGGGCATGCCCTCCGGCTTCAGCTCGGCGAGCAGCGCCTTCTGCCGGGCCCGCAGCCGCTGCACCATCTCGTCCGGGAGATCGCGCTCCTCGTCCAACTCGCGCAGCCGGTGCAGCGCCGCCTTGGTCGCGGTGGCCGCGATCCGACGCTCCTCGCGGCTCTCCACGTCGTCCGCCTCGGAGACCCCGAGCCGGCGCACCAGCCAGGGCAGGCTGACCCCCTGGAGCAGCAGGGTCACCACGATCACGCAGAACGCGATCGCGATCAGCCGCTGCCGCTCGGGAAACGCCTCGTCGGCGTCGGTGGTCAGCGGCAGCGCCAGGGCGAGTGCGATGGTGACCACACCGCGCATCCCGGCCCACCACACCACGACGGTCTCGCGCGGGTCCGGGGTCTGCGTCTCGCCGGCGGTCGGCAGCCGGTTGTGCAATCGGCGGGCCAGCGCGGCGACCGGGAACAGCCACAGGCCGCGGACCACGATCAACACCAGGACCACCGCGCCGGCCTCCCAGAACAGCCGGACCCGGTCGCCGTGCAGGTCGTGGAAGATCTCCCACATCTCCAGACCGATCACCCCGAACGCGACGCCGGTGACCACCAGGTCCACGACCTCCCAGAACGAGCGCCCGGTGAGCCGGCCGACCACGTTGTCCGCGTCCTCGGCGACCGAGCCCAGGTAGAAGGCGGTGGTCAGCACCGCGAGCACGCCGGAGCCGTGCAGTTCGTCGGCGACCACGTAGGCCAGGAAGGGCACCAGCAGGGTGAGCAGGGTCTGCAGGGTGGGCTCGTCCAACCGGCCGAGCAGGAGCCGACCGGCCAGGCCGACCGCGAAGCCGATCCCGACCCCGACCGCGGCGGACAGCGCGAATATGCCCACCGCCCGGGCCGGCGAGAACGTCCCGCTGACCGCGGCCGCGACCGCGACCTGATAGAGCACGAGCGAGGTGACGTCGTTGAAGAGCCCCTCGCCCTCCAGGATCGACACCAGTCGCCGGGGCAGCCGCAGCGTCCCGGCCACCGCCGTGGCCGCGACCGGGTCCGGCGGCGCGACCAGCGCGCCCAGCGCGACCGCACCCGCGAGCGGCAGTCCGGGCACCATCGCGTTCGCCACCGCCGCCACCGCGGCCGTGGTGACCAGCACGAGCGCGACCGCGAGCAGCAGGATCGGCCGGGCGTTGGCGGCGAACTCGCGCCAGCTCGAACGTTGCGCCGCCGCGTACAAAAGCGGTGGCAACAGCAGCGGCAGCAGCAGGTCGGGGTCGATCCGCAGGGTCGGCACGAACGGCAACCACCCGAGCAGCACGCCGTACAGCGTCAGCAGCACCGGAAACGGCAGCCGCAACCGACTCGCCAGCGGCACGACCACGACCGTGCCGAACATCAACAGGAACAGCAGCGTGAGCTGACCCACTCCGCCCCCAGACCGATCGACCGCGATTCGATCTTGGAGCGTTCCCCGAATCTCCGCCGAATCACCGATCGGCGGAGATCGGTCTCACCTGTCGGTGACCCGCTCCAGGGTGGCGGTCAGGTCGGCCGGGTAGCCACTCTCGTACTGCACCCACGTGCCGTCGCCGGGGTGCTCGAAGGCCAGGCTCACCGCGTGCAGCCACTGCCGCTCCAGGCCCAGCCGCTTGGACAGCGTCGGGTCCGCGCCGTAGGTCAGGTCGCCCACGCACGGGTGCCGCAGGGCCGCCATGTGCACCCGGATCTGGTGGGTGCGCCCGGTCTCCAGCTTGATCGACAGCAGGCTCGCGGCGCGGAACGCCTCGATCGTGTCGTAGTGCGTGACGCTGGGCTTGCCGCCCATCACCACGGCCCACTTGTAGTCGTGGGTGGGGTGCCGGTCGATCGGCGCGTCGATGGTGCCGGTGTGCGGGTCCGGGTGGCCCTGGACCAGCGCGTGGTAGCGCTTGTCCACGGTGCGGTCCCGGAACTGCTGCTTGAGCAGCGTGTAGGCGCGCTCGGACTTGGCCACCACCATCAGCCCGGAGGTGCCCACGTCCAGGCGGTGCACCACGCCCTGGCGCTCGGCCGCGCCGGAGGTGGAGATGCGGTAGCCGGCCGCCGCGAGGCCGCCGACCACGGTGGTGCCGGTCCAGCCCGGGCTGGGATGCGCGGCGACGCCGACCGGCTTGTCGATCACCACGATGTGGTCGTCGTCGTGCACGATCCGCATGCCGGGCACGGGTTCGGCGACGAGTTGCACGGGCCTGGGCGCCCCCGGCATCTCGACCTCGATCCAGGCCCCACCGTTCACGCGGTCGGACTTCCCGGCCGCCCGGCCGTCGAGCTGCACCTTCCCGCCGGCGGCCAGCTCGGCCGCCTTGGTGCGCGAGAAGCCGAACATCCGCGAGAGCGCGGCATCGACCCGCTCGCCTTCGAGGCCATCGGGAACGGGAAGAGTACGGATTTCGGGCGAGCCGGGATTGACAGTCACGAGATACGAGTATGCCCGGCATCCGGGCCGGACTCGACGGCGTGGTCTTCGGCGGCCTGCTCCGCGGCCGGCGCGGGCTCGGTCCGGACCGGCTCGACGACGGCCTTGGTGGCACCGGCCGGCGCGGGCGAGGAGGCCCGGTCGCCCACCTTCGCGTCGTCGGCCGCGTTCTCGTCCTCGGCCGCCTCGTCGCCGTCGTCGCCCTCGCGGGTGCCGTCCGGCTGCAGGCCCAGGAAGGACAGCAGCACGATCAGACAACCACCGATCACGATGGCCGAGTCGGCCAGGTTGAAGATCGCGAAGTGCTTGGGCGCGATGAAGTCCACCACGTGGCCCTCGAACACGCTGGGCGCCCGGAAGATCCGGTCGGTGAGGTTGCCGAACGCGCCACCGAGCAGCAGGCCGAGCGCGATCGCCCAGGGCAGGCTGTTCAGCTTGCGCGCGAGCCGCAGGATCACCACGACCACGGCACCGGCGATCACGGTCAGCACGATGGTCAGTCCCTGACCCATGCCGAACGCGGCGCCCGCGTTGCGGGTGGCCCGGAACTGGAGCCAGTCGCCGAGGATGTCGATCGGCGCGTGGTACTCGAGTTTCGCCACCACGATCAGCTTGCTGATCAGGTCCAGGGCGTAGGCGAAGGCCGCGACGCCGAGCAGGACGGCGATGTATCGACGGGTGCGCGAACCGGCGGGCGCGGTCGGCTCCTCGCCGCCCGCCCCGCTCTCGGTTGCCTCGGTGTCCGGCTCCCCAGCGGGGGCCTGCGACTCCGCCTCGTCCCGTCGTTCCGCTCCGGTGCCGATGGCTCGCTCCAGTCCTTCGACGCGCCGCCGGCCGCCTCGACGGTTACCGGCGTTCCTCGCGCTGCTTGCAGGTCACACACAGGGTCGCACGCGGGAACGCCTGCAGGCGCGCCTTGCCGATGGCCGAACCACACGACTCGCAGGCCCCGTACGTGCCGTCGGCGAGACGACGCAGCGCCTTCTCCGACTGGAGCAGCATGCCACGCGCGTTGTTGGTCAGGGACATCTCGTGCTCACGCTCGAAGTTCTTGGTCCCGGTGTCCGCCTGATCGTCGCCCGCGCCCTCCCCCGAATCGCGCAGCAGATCGGCGATGCCGTTCTCGGAGACGGCGATCTCGGCCCGCAACTCGTGCGCGGTCTCGATCAGCCCCTCCCGCACCTCGCGCAATTCCGCGTCGTCCCACGGATCCTCACCCGGCCGGACGATGTAGACCGCCGGCGCATGGAACCCGTCGGGCGGCGTGGCCAGCGTCGTCGCGGTCGCGGCAGTCACGTGTGCAGGTGCCTTCACGGTGCGTCCCGTTCCTCCCCGTACCGAGGCTCGTGGCGGCGTCGTCGCGGTCGCACGTC
This sequence comes from Embleya sp. L77, assembly GCF_055557415.1. Taxonomy (NCBI): domain Bacteria; kingdom Bacillati; phylum Actinomycetota; class Actinomycetes; order Kitasatosporales; family Streptomycetaceae; genus Embleya; species Embleya sp. L77. The sequence continues at coordinate 5,056,318 of NZ_CM145709.1, read as the reverse complement.
GCGTCCGCCCGCCACTGGCCTTCTCTGTATCCGTCATGGTCACGGCCCCCTTGTTTCGCTTAGGGATGGGTCGCCCCGGACAACCGGACGCGCCGTCCCGTCACTGATTGCGCCGGGGCGGCGACGTAAATCGGTTGTGCCCAGACGCAACCACGCTTATCCCTCTTCTACGTGTCCCGTTCGTTACCGGTTCCCGAGCGGATCGTTATGCACTTGGCGGCGGACCGACTCGGCGGCGCACCGACCCGTTCGGGTCGTACAATCCGCAGAGCGAGACGGTGTCGATGGGGACGAGTAGCGACGCACGCAGCCATCAGCGATCCGGGGACGGTGTGAGCCCGGAGGTGTGCGCGCCGTGAAGATCACCCCGGAGCTGCCGGAGGAAAGGTCGATGCCATCCCGGATCGGCCCGTAGAACCGGCCCTCGCGCAAACGAGTGGGTTGTGCCCGCCCCGGCACGGTTGCCGTACCGGGCGGCGCGGCCAAGAAGGGTGGTACCGCGGGGCCGGCACACGGCGGTCTCGTCCCTTCGGTAGGCACGCATCACAGCCCGCGGAAGGAAGCCACATGTACCGCCCGGTACCGGCGCAGGTCGACCTGCCCGCCATGGAGCACGAGGTCCTCGCGTTCTGGCGGGACAACGACATCTTCGAGCGCTCCCTCGAACGCAATGCCGACGGCCCGCGCTGGGTCTTCTACGAGGGCCCACCGACCGCCAACGGCATGCCGGGCGCGCACCACATCGAAGCCCGCGTGTTCAAGGACGTGTTTCCGCGCTACCGCACCATGCGCGGGTACAACGTGCCGCGCAAGGCCGGGTGGGACTGCCACGGCCTGCCGGTCGAACTGGCCGTCGAGAAGCAGCTCGGCTTCGCCGGCAAGTCGGACATCGAGCGGTACGGGATCGCCGAGTTCAACGCCAAATGCCGCGAGTCGGTGATGACCCACGTGGGCGCCTTCGAGGACCTGACCACCCGGATGGGCTACTGGGTCGATCTGTCCAAGGCGTACCGGACGATGGACCCCGAGTACGTCGAGTCGGTGTGGTGGTCGCTCAAGCAGATCTTCGACAAGGGGCTGCTGACCCAGGACTACCGGGTCGCGCCGTGGTGTCCGCGCTGCGGCACCGGGCTGTCCGACCACGAACTCGCCCAGGGCTACGAGACGGTCGTCGACCCCTCGGTCTACGTGCGCTTCCCGCTCACCTCCGGGCCGCTGGCCGGGCAGGCCGCGCTGCTGGTGTGGACCACCACGCCGTGGACGCTGGTCTCCAACACCGCCGCCGCGGTGCACCCGGACGTGACCTACGTGGTGGCCACCGACGGCCGAGAGCGCCTGGTGGTCGCCGAGCCGCTGCTGGGCAAGGCGCTCGGCGAGGGCTGGGTGGCCACCGGCGAGCGGTTCACCGGCCGGGAGATGGAACGCTGGGCCTACCGGCGCCCGTTCGACCTGCTGCCGCTGGAGGACGCGAACTTCGTCGTGCTCGCGGACTACGTCACCACCGAGGACGGCTCGGGTGTCGTGCACCAGGCGCCCGCCTTCGGTGAGGACGACCTCAAGACCTGCCGGGCGTACGGCCTGCCGGTGGTCAACCCGGTCCGCCCGGACGGCACCTTCGAGCCGGAGCTGGCGCTGGTGGGCGGGCAGTTCTTCAAGAAGGCCGACGAGGCGCTGGTCGCGGACCTGCGCGAGCGCGGGCTGCTGTTCCGGCATCTGGAGTACGAGCACAGCTATCCGCACTGCTGGCGCTGCCACACCGCGCTGCTCTACTACGCGCAGCCGTCCTGGTACATCCGCACCACCGCGGTCAAGGACGCGCTGCTGCGCGAGAACGAGCGGACCAACTGGCACCCGGAGACGGTCAAGTGGGGCCGCTACGGCGACTGGCTGAACAACAACATCGACTGGGCGCTGTCCCGGAACCGCTACTGGGGCACGCCGCTGCCGATCTGGCGCTGCGACGAGAATCACCTCACCTGCGTCGGCTCGCTGGGCGAATTGTCCGAGCTGACCGGACGCGACCTGTCCGGGCTGGACCCGCATCGGCCGTTCATCGACGAGGTGGTCTTCGACTGCCCGGCCAAGGCCGGCGACGGCACGGCGTGCGGCGGGCGGGCCACCCGGGTGCCCGAGGTGATCGACGCCTGGTACGACTCGGGTTCGATGCCGTTCGCCCAGTTCGGCTACCCGTACCGCAACCGCGAGCTGTTCGAGCAGTCCTATCCGGCGCAGTTCATCTCCGAGGCGATCGACCAGACCCGCGGCTGGTTCTACACGCTGATGGCGATCGGCACGCTGGTCTTCGACAAGTCGTCCTACGAGAACGTGGTGTGCCTGGGGCACATCCTGGCCGAGGACGGCCGGAAGATGTCCAAGCACCTGGGCAACACCCTGGAGCCGATCCCGCTGATGGACCGGCACGGCGCGGACGCGGTGCGCTGGTTCATGGCCGCGGGCGGCTCGCCCTGGTCGGCCCGCCGGGTCGGGCACGGCACCATCCAGGAGGTGGTCCGCAAGACCCTGCTGACCTACTGGAACACGGTCAGCTTCCAGGCCCTGTACGCGCGCACCGGCGGCTGGACGCCGAGCGCGAGCGACCCGGCCCCGGCCGAGCGCCCGCTGCTCGACCGGTGGTTGTTGTCCGAGCTGAACACCCTCGTGGGCGACGTGGACGCGGCCCTGGAGGCCTACGACACGCAGCGCGCGGGCAAGGCGCTCACCGCGTTCGTGGACGACCTGTCGAACTGGTACGTGCGCCGGTCCCGGCGGCGGTTCTGGAACGCGGAGCCGGCCGCCCTGGCCACGCTGCACGAGGCGCTGGAGACGGTCACCCGGTTGATGGCACCGCTGGTGCCGTTCATCACCGAGCGGGTCTGGCAGGACGTGGTCCGCCCGGTCACCGCCGACGCGCCCGAGTCGGTGCACATGGCCGCGTGGCCGACGGCGGATCCGGCGCTGGTGCACCCGGAGTTGGGCCGGCAGATGACGCTGGTGCGGCGCCTGGTGGAGTTGGGCCGGGCCACCCGCGCCGACTCCGGGGTCAAGACCCGGCAGCCGCTGGGCCGTGCGCTGATCGGCGCGGCGGGCTGGGACGAGCTGTCCGGGGAACTGCGCGAGCAGATCGCCGAGGAGCTCAACGTGGTCTCCGTCGCGGCGCTGTCCGAGGCGGGTGGCGACCTGGTCGAGTACAGCGCGAAGGGCAACTTCCGGGCGCTGGGCAAGCGGTTCGCCAAGCGCACCCCGATCGTGGCCGCGGCGATCGCCGCCGCCGACGCATCGGCGCTGTCCGCGGCGCTGCGCGAGTCGGGCACCGCGGTGGTCGTGGTCGAGGGCGAGGAGGTCGAGGTGGCGGCCGAGGAGGTCATCGTCACCGAGACCCCGCGCGAGGGCTGGACGGTGGCCGGCCAGGACGGCGCCACCGTCGCGCTCGATCTGACCATCACACCCGAACTGCGGCTCGCGGGCCTGGCTCGCGACGTGGTCCGGCTGATCCAGGAGGCGCGCAAGAACAGCGGCCTGGAGGTGTCCGACCGGATCCTGGTGTGGTGGGCCGCGGACGAGTCGGAGGAGACCACCTCGGCGCTGCTCGCGCACGGCGTGCAGGTCGCCGACGAGGTGCTGGCGACGCAGTTCACCCAGGGCGCGCCGGAGGACGAGGAGTTGTTCGAGCACGGCGACCCGGCGCTCGGCCTGCGGTTCTGGCTGCGCAAGGTGTGAATCGGCGGGCGGGACGGTTTCGGCCGTCCCGCCCGACTCCCCCGATTCGTCCCGAACCACTCCGAATTGCCGGGAAACCCGAGAAGCGCCCGTCCCCCCGGAGGGGGCGGGCGCTTCTCGGATGTGCCGACCGACGCTCAGTGGCCGGTCAGTTGTCGGGGTCCTCGTCGATCAGGAACCCGCGCATCGGCGAGGGCTGCTGCATCTGCTGCGGCTGCGGCGCCTGCGGACGCACCGGCGACATCTGCTGCGTCATCGCCGGGCTCATCTGCTGCCCGATCGACGGCGTCATCGCGGGCGACATCGACGACGGCTGCGACATCGACTGCGACATCGGTACCGGCGCGGACGACATGGCCGGCGGCAACGAGGCCGTGGCCGGCGTACGCGGCGGCGCGAGCGAGTCGTCGGCCTGCGACTCCAACTGGCGCAGCTGGCTCTCCAGGTACGACTTCAGGCGCGTGCGGTACTCCCGCTCGAACGCACGCAGGTCGTCGACCTTGCGCTCGAGCGTGGCGCGGGCACTTTCGAGCGAGCCCATCGCGACGCGGTGCTTCTCCTGCGCGTCCCGCTCGAGGGCGTCCGCCTTGGAGCGCGCGTCGCGCTCCATGCCCTCGGCGCGGGTGCGCGCCTCGCCCACTATCTTGTTCGCCTCGGAGCGGGCCTCGGCGATCGCCTGGTCCGCCGTCTGCTGCGCCAGCGCGAGCACCCGAGCGGCGCTGTCGCCACCGGGGTTGCCCATCTGCTGCTGCGGTCCGCCCGGACCGAGCTGCGGCGGGCCGCCCTGCAACTGGTGCTGCTGAAGCTGTTGTTGGTGCTGCGGCGGGCCCTGGAGCTGGTGCTGACCGCTCATGCCGGGGTTGCCCATTCCGGGGCCGCCCTGCATCTGGTGCTGACCGCCTTGCAGCTGGTGCTGCTGCTGACCGGGCAGCTGGTGCTGACCGCTCATGCCGGGGCCACCCTGCAGCTGGTGCTGCGGCGGGCCCTGGAGCTGGTGCTGACCGCTCATGCCCGGACCAAGCTGCTGCGGTCCCCCCATGGGGTGCTGCTGCGGTCCACCGGGACCGAGCTGCTGCGGGCCGCCCTGCATCTGGTGCTGGCCGCCCTGCATCCCCTGCGGCCCGCCCATCTGGGGCGGCGGAGGAACCGGGGTCGGCCCGGATATGGCTGCCGGGACGGGTGCGTCGGGGCGTTCGCGCTCCTTGCGCTGCTGAGCCTGCTGCTGACTCTGCGCGGCGGCACGGGTCGCCGCCGCGAGTTTCGCTCGCAGGTCCTCATTTTCCCGGAGAAGTCGGGTCAGTTCGCCCTCGACCTCATCGAGGAACGCATCGACCTCGTCCTCGTCATAGCCCTCACGGAGACGGACGGTCGTGAACTGCTTGTTACGCACGTCTTCGGGGGTCAACGGCATCTCTTCACCTCAGCGTGATCGTCGGCATCGGACAGACGGTACCGCTTACAGCCTGCCCACGACGGAGATCAGGATGTAGACGATGATCATCAGTACGAAGAAGGACAGGTCGAGTGCTACACCCCCGAGGCGCAGCGGAGGAATGAACCTGCGCAGCAACTTCAACGGTGGATCGGTGATGGAGTACGTGGCCTCCAGCAATACCACCATGGCCCCGCGCGGCTCGTACGACCGCGCGAACTGGAACACGTAGTCCATCACCAAGCGGAAGAACAACACGATCAAAAAGCAGTAGAGCACGATGCGGATGATCTCCAGCGCGATGCTCATTTACCTGCCCCCTCGTGTGCCGTCCCTCTGGTCAGGACCGCACCTAGCCTCAGTTTTCGCACACCTCAGCTCTGATTGAAGAACCCGCCCTCGGCGATGCGGGCCTTGTCCTCGGCTGTCACATCGACGTTAGCAGGCGACAGGAGGAAGACTTTTTGGGTGACCCGCTCGATGCTGCCGTGCAGGCCGAACACGAGACCCGCGGCGAAGTCCACCAGGCGCTTGGCGTCGGTGTCCTCCATTTCCGTCAGGTTCATGATCACGGGCGTGCTCTCGCGAAAGTGCTCGCCGATCGTGCGGGCTTCGTTGTAGGTACGCGGGTGCAGCGTCGTGATGCGGTAGGGCTCACGTTCGCTGACGACTTTGTGTACGGTCACCGGTGTGCTGCTCTCGGGACGGCGTTCGGGCATGGCGGACACTGTTGCGCGGTGTTCTTCAAGGCGGCCTTCGTCGCGAAGGGCCCCCGCTTCGCGAAGGGCAGTAGCTCCACGAACGAGATCCTCGCGACGTTCCCGCGATTCCCCACGCGGCTCGCGTACTTCACGTGGCTCCTCACGACGCTCGTCCCGCCGCTCCTCGCGACGATCGGTGCGCTCGACCCGGTCGCGGCCGTCCTGGCCGATGTCGTCCTCATCGTAATCGTCATACTCGTAGACATCGTCCTCCACGAGGCCGAGGTAGACCGCCATCTTGCGCATTGCGCCGGCCATGTTCCGCTTCCTCCGGTCTCACGGTGGATCGGCTGAGGTCACCGTGGGTCGTGCGATCCACTTCACGGCGACGCTACCGGAGGGAAGGCCGGACTCCGAGCACCGCAGTACCGATGCGTACATGTGTCGCCCCGGCCTCGATGGCCGCTTCGAGGTCGTTGCTCATCCCCGCGGAAACCATGTTTGCAGTCGGATGGGCTTCGCGCAGGCGGGTTGCGATTTCTCGCAACCCGGCGAAAGCCCGAGCGGGTTCGACGCCGAGCGGGGCCACCGCCATCACGCCGCCGAGGATCAGGTTCGGCGCACCGGCCACCACGTCCGCAAGTTCGGCCAGGTCGGCCGCGGACACCCCGCCGCGGGTCGGGTCTTCGTCCAGGCTGACCTGCAACAGCGCGGTGATCGTGCGCTGTTGCCGCTCGGCCGCGGCGGACAGCGAACGGGCGAGCCTGACCCGGTCGAGCGAGTGCACCACATCGGCGTAACGCGCCACCGATTTGGCCTTGTTGGTCTGCAGTTGGCCGACGTAGTGCCAGGTGAGGTCGAGGTCCTCGGTGGCCTTCGCCTTGGGCGCGGCCTCCTGGTCGCGGTTCTCGCCGACGTCGCGGACGCCGAGTCCGGCGAGCAGTCGCACGTCGCTCGCCGGGTGCGTCTTGGTCACCACCACGAGGGTGACGTCCGCGCGCGGGCGGCCGGCGCTCGCGCACGCGGCGGCGATCCGGCCCTCGACGGCGGCCAGGTTGGCGGCGAGTTCGGCACCTCGACGGGCGCCCTCTGCGGTCGGCTGAGCGTGCGTTTCCATCCGTCCATCGTCGCCGACGGGGACCGGACACGCCCGGGCGGGGTCAGCCCTCGGCGAGCCACACGTAGCCGGCGATCCGACCCGTGCTCCGGTCCCGGCGATAGGAGAAATGGTCGCTCGACTCGCGCGTGCAGATGTGCGATTTCTCACCCGACACAACCCCCTGCGCGGCGAGTTGCGCCCACACGCCGGCCGGGATATCGAGCCCTGGAGTGCCCTCACGGGTGCGTGCGCGGGCCGCCGGGACAACTGCGGACACTTCCTCGCACATCGCCTCGGGAACCTCGTAGCAGGCGCCACAGACGGCCGGCCCGGTCCGGGCCACGATCCGGGCCGGATCGGCGCCGAGTTTGCACATCGCCTGCACGGCGGCCGGCACGACCCCCGCGGCCAGGCCCGGCCGGCCCGCGTGCGCGGCGGCCACCACGCCGGCCTGCGGATCGGCGAGCAGCACCGGAGTGCAGTCGGCGACCAGAACCGCGAGCGCCAGCCCCGCGGTCGCGGTGACCAGGGCATCGGTGGCGGGCAACGGCTCGGCGGACGCGGCGTCGACGACGGTGACCGTGTTGCCGTGCACCTGGTTCATCCACACCACCCGTTCGGGTGACAGGCCCAGCGCCCGGGCGGTGCGTGCGCGGTTCGCGGCGACCACGCGCGGGTCGTCGCCCACGTGGTCGCCGAGGTTCAACTCGTCATACGGCGCGGCGCCCGTGCCGCCCCACCGGTCGGTGAAGGCGAAACGGGCGCCGCCGGAAGCGGCCCTTCGCGTGAACACGTCGGGCCCACCCCTTGTGTCGATTTGCTGCGATGTCGTGCCGTTCGCGGGTGTTGCCGCGAATGCTACGACTTCATGAACGGCGGGATGTCGAGATCCAGGTCGTCCTTGATCGGCTCCGGCACCAACGGCGCACGCGGGCTCGGAGTGGTCGGCGCCGGGTAGCTGGTCGGCGGCGGGGTGGGCTCGTGCAGCACACCCGGACCCTGGTTCTGGGTCGGCCGCCCCACCGGCTCCGGCCGCGAGGCCGCGGTCGTGGTCGCGGGCTTGCCCAACTCGCTCTTGGACGGCGGCTGGCCGCCGTCGAAGCCGGCCGCGATCACGGTGACCCGCACCTCGTCGCCGAGCGCGTCGTCGATGACCGCGCCGAAGATGATGTTCGCCTCGGGGTGCGCGGCCTCGCTGACCAGCTGCGCGGCCTCGTTGATCTCGAACAGGCCGAGGTCGGAGCCGCCGGAGATGGAGAGCAGCACGCCGCGGGCGCCGTCGATGGACGCCTCCAGGAGCGGGCTGGAGATGGCCATCTCGGCCGCCGCCACCGCCCGGTCGTCGCCGCGCGCCGAACCGATTCCCATCAGCGCCGAACCGGCCTCGGACATCACCGACTTGACGTCGGCGAAGTCCAGGTTGATCAGGCCGGGCGTGGTGATCAGATCGGTGATGCCCTGCACACCGGACAGCAACACCTGGTCGGCCGAGCGGAACGCGTCCAGGACGCTGACCTGCCGGTCGGAGATGGAGAGCAGCCGGTCGTTGGGGATGACGATCAGGGTGTCGACCTCGTCGCGCAGCTGCGCGATGCCGTCCTCGGCCTGGTTCGCGCGGCGCCGTCCCTCGAAGGTGAACGGGCGCGTGACCACGCCGATGGTGAGCGCGCCGAGCGAGCGGGCGATGTTGGCCACCACGGGGGCGCCACCGGTACCGGTGCCGCCGCCCTCGCCCGCCGTGACGAAGACCATGTCGGCCCCCTTGAGGACCTCCTCGATCTCCTCGCGGTGGTCTTCGGCGGCCTTGCGGCCGACGTCGGGGTTCGCGCCGGCGCCGAGGCCGCGGGTCAATTCCCGGCCGACGTCGAGCTTGACGTCGGCATCGCTCATGAGGAGGGCTTGGGCGTCGGTGTTGATCGCGATGAACTCGACGCCCTTGAGACCGACCTCGATCATCCGGTTGATGGCGTTGACACCGCCACCGCCGATACCGACCACCTTGATGACTGCGAGGTAGTTCTGGGGTGCTGCCACGTCGAAGGCCTCTCGCCTCGAGTTCCGGTCGGCGTGCCGTGGTTCCGGCATGCCGACATTTGCCGACTTGGGGAGGTCGGGACGCGATTTCCGCGAGCCACCAAAACCCTCACCCTCAGGTATAGAGTTACACCGATTCGCATCGAACGCCGCCGATGCGAACGGTGCGGATTACTGCTTTGTCAACCTGGGGCTAGGCCGACACTAGGTCCCCATCGGACACGGTTCAACGAACACGCCGAACCTGTCCCTATTGTTTTATCGCAGTGGCGGGGTGCTTCCGCTCCCTGTCACGGCGTGGTCGGGGTCGAAACCGCCGCGGCGGGTGCGACCGGTGGTAACGACTGGGCGGGCGCCGGCGGCGCGACCGAGGGGACCGGCTGGGTTCGGGTCACCGGCGCGTCGGGCGCGCTGACGTCGTAGAACTTCGCCGGTCGCGGCAACAGCGCCGCGAGTACGAGTGCCTTGCGGTCGGACGCCTCCGCCCCACCCCACAACACGGTCTCGCCCTTGTCGAGCACGAGCACGATGTCGTCGCGCGTTCGTGCGGTGATGTCCCGTACACGTTGGGCGACCGGCGGTGGCAATGCCGCCACCACCTGAACCACCCCCCGTAGCGTTTCCCGACTCACCGTGTCGGCGTCGGCCTTGACGACCGGCACGCCCGCCGGTGCGGCGTCCACCGTACCGAACCGTACGCCGTCCTTGTCGATCTCCGCGTAGCGGCCCGCGTCCGGCACGACCAGCGCGGTCACCCGTTCGCGCACCGAGATCCGCACGGTGTGCGGCCAATCCCGCTCGACCCGGACCGAGGCCACCCGCGGGATCGCGGCCACCCGGGCCCGGATCGCGTCGAGGTCGATCCCGGCCAACGGCTCACCGACGGGGACCGCCGCGACCCGGGCGACCTGATCCCGGGGCAGCGTGGCCAACCCGCCGACGGCCACCGTGCGGGTGTCCAGGAGCGGCGAGTGGTAGACGATCCCCCATCCGGTCACCGCGAGCAGCACGAGGAGCACCAGGACCAGGAGCGGGCGCAGGTTGGTCCAGCGTCGCCGCGGACCGCGCCCGGCCTTCGCCGGACGCCCCGGCGCGCGCTCCTTCGTCTTGGGCAAGAACGCTCCCTGGGCCTGCGCCTATTGGGGCAACCGCGCGGCGGCGATCGCCTCGTGGACCATCCGGACCAGTTCCTCGTCGGCGTCGCGCCGACCGAACTCGGCCGCCGCCTTGCCCATGTCGTGCAGCTTGCGTGCGTCGGTGAGCACCGGCAGCACGGACGAGCGGATCCAGTCCGGGGTCAGGTCGGCGTCGTCGACCAGCAGGCCGCCACCCGCCTTGACCACGGGCTGCGCGTTCAGCCGTTGCTCGCCGTTGCCGATCGGCAGCGGGACGTAGGCCGCGGGCAGGCCGACCGCGGCCAACTCGGCGCAGGTCATCGCGCCCGCCCGGCACAGCACCATGTCGGCCGCCGCGTAGGCCAGGTCCATCCGGTCGAGGTAGGGCACCACGACGTAGGCCGGACCGCCGGGCGGCGAGCTGATCGTGAGTTCGTTGTTGGGCCCGGCCGCGTGCAGCACCTGGACACCCTCGGCGAGCAGCTGCTGGGCGGTGGCGGCGAGGGTCTCGTTCAGCCGCCGGGCGCCCTGCGAGCCGCCGAACACCAGCAGGGTGGGCCGCATCGGGTCCAGGCCGAACGTCGCGCGGGCCTCGTCGCGCAGCGCGTTGCGGTCCAGGGTGGCGATCGCCCGGCGCAGCGGGATGCCGATGTAGCGCGCCCCGCGCAGCTTGCTGTCCGGCGTGCTCACCGCGACGAATCGGGTGTAGCGGGCGCCGATCTTGTTGGCCAGGCCCGGTCGGGCGTTGGCCTCGTGCACCACCGTGGGCACACCCTGGCGCTTGGCCGCGAGGTAGCCCGGCAGCGCGACGTAGCCGCCGAAGCCGACCAGGCAGGACGCGTTGGTCCGCTCCAGCACGGCCGCGGCCTCGCGGATGGTGCCGCGCAGTCGACCGGGGACGGTCATCAGTTCGGGCGTGGGCTTGCGCGGCAACGGCACGGCCGGGATCAACGCGAGTTCGTAACCGCGAGCGGGAACGAGCTTGGTCTCCAGGCCCTTGGCCGTGCCGAGCGCCGTGATGCCCACATTGGGGTTCTGGCGGCGCAGCGCGTCCGCCAATGCCAGAGCGGGCTCGATGTGCCCGGCGGTTCCTCCGCCGGCAAGGACGACATGCACCTGATTCACCCATCCCTGCGCGGCAGGATCCGCGCGAACGCTCGACGAACCGCCCCGGGCCCGCGCGCGGCGAGCGCCGCCTCGGCCTTTGGTTCACCTCGGGCGAAGGACAACAGCATGCCCACGGCGAACATGGTCGGAAGCAGGGCGGAACCTCCGTAGGACACCAATGGCAACGGCACTCCGGCGATCGGCAGCAGGCCGAGCACCGCCCCGACGTTGATCATGACCTGGGCCATGATCCACGCGGTCGCGCCACCCGCGGCGAGCCGTACGAACTGGTCTTTCGTGCGACTCGCGACGCGGATACCTGCATAGCCTAGGGCCGCGAAGAGGGTGAGTACGGACAGCGTCCCCACGAGACCCAATTCCTCGCCGATGACGGCGAAGATGAAGTCTGTGTGCGCCTCGGGCAAAGTGCCCCATTTGCCATAGCTCGTCCCGATTCCGCTGCCGAACCAGCCGCCGGTGGCGAGCGAGTAGATGCCCTGGGCGGCCTGGAGCGTGCTGCCGTTGGGGTCGGAGAACGGGTCGAGGAATCCGGCGAACCGGGCGGCCCGGTGCGGCTTGAGCACGATCAGCACGGTGGCCAGCACGGAGACCACGGCGATCGCCATGGCGAACAGCCGGCCCGGCGCACCGGCGATCCACAACAGCGCGAGCACCAGCACGGTGATGATCATCGCGGTGCCCATGTCGCCGCCGAGCAGCACCAGGAACAGGATCACCAGCGCACCGGGCAGCAGCGGGACGAACATGTGCCGCCATTGGCCGAGCAGCCGGCGCTTGCGGGTGAGCACGTCGGCCCCCCACAACACCAGGCCCAGCTTGGCGAACTCGGAGGGCTGGATCTGGAACGAGCCGAAACCGATCCAGTTCCGGTTGCCGTTCACCTCGATGCCCAGCCCGGGCACCAGGACCAGGCACAGCGCACCGACGCAGCCGATCAGGAACGGATAGGCCAGCCGGCGATACCAGCGCAGCGGCAGACGTGACGCGATCCACATCAGCGGGAAGCCCATCGCGACCGCGATCAGCTGCTTGGTGAAGATCTCGTCGAAGGAGCCGTAGATCGTCCGGGAGGTGATCTGCGACGCGGACAGCACCATCACCAGGCCCAGCACGGTGAGCAGCAGACCCGAGCCGAGCAGCAGGTAGTAGGCGGTGAGCGGGCTGTCCAGCGCCCGGCGCAGTTCACGGCGCGCCGACCCGGCCGGACGCGACGCGCCGGGGCGCGGTTTGGGCAACCGCGAACCGCCCCACGGCCGCCGCTTGTCGGCGGTGGGCGTGGGGCGTGCCTCGCGAGTCTGCGGACCGGCGGCCATCGCTCGCCCGGTCAGCCGGCCGCTGTGTCGAGTCCGCGGACCGCGTCGGCGAAGGCGTCGCCGCGCTTTCCGTAGTTGGCGTACATGTCCATCGACGCGCACGCGGGCGCGAGCAGCACGGTGTCCCCGGGCCGCGCCAGCGCCGCCGCCTCGCCCACGACCAGTTCCATGGCCCCAGTGTCGGTCGCGGCGACCTCGACCACGGGGACATCGGGGGCGTGTCGCGCGAGCGCGTCCCTGATCACCGCGCGGTCGGCGCCCATCAGCACCACCGCGCGCAGCCGGTTCTTCGCGCCGGAGACCAGGTCGTCGAACGAGGCGCCCTTGGCCAGGCCGCCCGCGATCCACACGATGTCCCGGTAGGCGGCCAGCGAGGCCGCCGCGGCATGCCCGTTGGTGGCCTTGGAGTCGTCCACGTAGTCGACGCCGGCCACGGTGGCCACGTGCGCGATCCGGTGCGCGTCCGGCCGGAACGCGCGCAGCCCGTCGCGCACCGCCACCGGCGGCACGCCGTAGGCCCGGGCCAGGGCGGCGGCGGCCAGCGCGTTCGCCACGTTGTGCGGCGCCGGCGGGTTCACGTCGCCCACCGTGGCGAGTTCGGCCGCCGTGCTGTGCCGATCGGGCACGAACGCCCGGTCGGCGAGCAGGTCGTCGACCACGCCGAAGTTCGACAGCCCCGGCGGGCCGAGTCCGAAGCCGACCGCGCGGCACCCCTCCTCGACCTCGGCCTCGTGCACGAGCTGCTCGGTCTGCGGGTCGGCCAGGTTGTACACGCAGGCGATCTGGCAACCACCGTAGATCCGGCCCTTGTCCGCCGCGTACGCCTCCGGCGAGCCGTGCCAGTCCAGGTGGTCCGGCGCGATGTTGAGCACCGCCGCGGCCAGCATCCGCGGCGCGCCGGCGTCGTCCTTGGGGCTTTCCTCCCAGGTCGGCAGCCAGTGCAGTTGGAAGCTGGACAGCTCCAACGCGAGCACGTCGTAGGCGGGTTCGCCGTCCCCGTCGCGGGCGAGCACCGCGTCCACCACGGGCGTGCCCACGTTGCCGGCCGCCGCGACCCGCTTGCCGGACGCCTCCAGGATCGAGGCGAGCATGCGCACGGTCGTGGTCTTGCCGTTGGTGCCGGTGATCGCCAGCCACGGCGCGGGGTTCTCCCGCGGACGCAGCCGCCACGCCAGCTCCACGTCGCCCCACACCGGCACGCCGGCCGCGCGCGCGGCGGCGAACAGCGGCTTGGTGGGCATGAGTCCGGGTGAGGCGATCAGCACGTCCACCCGCGCCGGCAGGCTCTCGTCGTCACCCAGGCGCACGTCGATGCCCAGTGCGCGCAACTCCTCGGCGCGCCGCCGGGCGTTGTCGTCGTCAAAACCGTCGATCGCCACGACGCGTGCGCCCAGGCCGTGCAGCGCCCGGGCCGCGGACGCGCCGGTGACCCCGGTGCCCGCGACACAGAACGACAACTCGGCCCACGGCGCACCGTGATGGGTGAAGGTGCTCAGGTCTTTCGTACTCACGTCTCTTTACGTTCCCGTAACCCAGCCCGCGTAGAAGATGCCGATCCCGAGAATGGCGCACAGGCCGGCGATGATCCAGAACCGAACCACGATGAGTACTTCGGTCCACCCCTTGAGTTCGAAATGGTGCTGGAGCGGCGCCATTTTGAACACCCGTTTGCCGGTCATCTTGAAGTAGCCCACCTGGATGATCACCGACAGCGAGATGATCAGGAACAGGCCGCCGATGAGCGCGGACAACAACTCGGTGCGGGTGAGGATGGCCAGCCCGGCGAGCGCGCCGCCGAGCGCGAGCGAACCGGTGTCGCCCATGAAGATCTTGGCCGGCGACGTGTTCCACCACAGGAAGCCGAAACACGAACCCATCATCGCCGCGGACACGATCGCCAGATCCAGCGGATCGCGCACGTCGTAGCAGCCCACGCCGGGCGCGTTCAGGCAGGACTGGCCGTACTGCCAGACCCCGATGAAGGTGTACGCGCCGAAGACGATCACCGAGGCGCCGGTCGCGAGACCGTCCAGGCCGTCGGTGAGGTTGACGCCGTTGGAGTGCCCGGCGATCAGGATGTAGGCCCAGATCACGAAGAACACCGGCGTCAGGTCCAGCGCGGTGTCCTGCACGAAGGACAGGTGTGTCGACGCCGGCGTGAACCCGCGCGCGTCCTTGAACTGGATCGCCAGCAGTGCGAACGAGATGCCCACGAAGGACTGTCCGGCCAACTTGGCCTTGGCCCGCAGACCCAGGCTGCGCTGCTTGACGATCTTGATGAAGTCGTCGACAAAGCCGACCAGGCCCAGGCCCGCCATCAGATACAGCACCAGCAGCGCGGACGCGCTCGGTGTCTCCAACGTGATCGCCTTGGCCCCGCCGTAACCCGCCAGCGCCGCCAGGATGATCACCGCGCCGCCCATGGTGGGCGTACCGCGCTTGCTGTGGTGTCCGGCCGGACCGTCGTCCCGGATCAGCTGGCCGTAGCCACGCTTGACCAGGATCCGGATCGCGAGCGGCGTACCGATCAGCGACAGCACCAGGGCGATGCCGCCGGCGATGAGGATGGCCCTCACCCGTGCACCTCCGCGTTGCTCACGTCGTCCCCGGCGGCGTCCGCCAACAGCGCGTCCGCGAGCCGTTCCAGGGCCACCCCTCGGGACGCCTTCACCAGTACGACGTCGCCCGGGGCCAGTTCGCCCCGGAGTAGTTCGACGGCCGCCTCTACGTCGGGCACCAGCACCGACTCCTCACCCCACGAACCCTCGTTCTTCGCGCCCATGTCGATCCAGGCGGCCTCCCTGCCGCCCACGGCCACCAGCCGGTGGATGTTCAGGCGTACCGCGAGCCGCCCGATCGCATCGTGCTCGGTCAGCGACGCCTCGCCCAACTCCCGCATCGCGCCCAGCACGGCGAACGTACGATTGCCGCCCGCCATCGCGACGAGGGCCTTGAGCGCGGCTCGCATCGACTCGGGGTTGGCGTTGTACGCGTCGTTCACGACGGTCACCCCGTCGCCCCTGCGGGTCACTTCCATCCGCCAGCGGGAGATCGTACCGGCAGCGCCGAGGGCCGCCGCGATGTCCTCGACGGTCATGCCCACTTCGCGTGCCACGGCGGCACACGCCAAAGCGTTCGCCACGTGGTGCTCACCGTACAGGCGCAAGATCACCGGCGCACTGCCCTCCGGCACGCACAGCGTGAAGGAGGCCCGGCCCTGCTCGTCGAGTGTCACGTTCTCGGCCCGTACGTCCGCCTTGGCACTCTCGCCGAAGGTGACCACGCGGGCCTTGGTGCGCTCGGCCATCGCCCGCACGAACGGGTCGTCCTGGTTGAGCACGGCCACGCCGTCGGCCGGCAGCGCCTCGACGAGTTCGCCCTTGGCCCGGGCGATGCCCTCGCGACCGCCGAACTCGCCCATGTGCGCGGAGCCGACGTTGAGGACCAGGCCGATCCGCGGCGGGGCGATCTCGCACAGGTAGGCGATGTCGCCGACGTGGCGCGCGCCCATCTCGGCGACCAGGTACCGGGTTTCCTCGGTCACGCCGAGGACGGTCATCGGCAGGCCGATGTCGGTGTTGAAGTTGCCGCTCGGGGCGATCGTCGGGCCGGCGTGGGCGAGCACCTGGCCGAGCAGGTCCTTGGTGCTCGTCTTGCCGGAGGACCCGGTCAGCGCGATCACCGTGGTGTCGGGATGCCGGTCGGTGATCGAGCGGGCGAGCCGGCCGAGCGCCCGGACCACGTCCTCGACGAGGATCGCCGGGGTTCCGGTGTCGCGCTCGGCGAGGACCGCGACGGCGCCCGCCTCGATCGCGGCGCGCGCGTAGTCGTGCCCGTCGACATGCTCGCCGCGCACGGCCACGAACAGCGTGCCGGGGCCGACCTTGCGGGAGTCCACGACCATCTCGGCGGTGATGCGCGCGTGCGGATCCGCGCCGCCCGAAAGCCGCCCTCCGAGAGCGGTGGCAATCTCGGCAAGAGTGGTGGAAATCACTGGTTCGTCTCCTCGGCACGCGAAGTGCCGGTCGCCGGGACGCCTGGGGTCGGGGTCTCGGACGTCGGGGTGTGCGTTGATGGTGCGGGAGTCACGATCCTCGCATCGTCGGACTGCTTCGGGGACGCGGGGCCGCCGTGCATGGTTCTGGCCACCGCGCGGCGCAGCTCGACCCGGTCGTCGAAGGGGTGTTTGACCCCGTTCGCGAACTCCTGGCCCTGCTCGTGTCCCTTGCCCGCGACCACGACCGTGTCGCCCGGCCCGGCCTGCCGCACCGCGAGCAGGACGGCCGCGGCCCGGTCCGGCTCGACCACCACGGTGCCGTGCGGGTCGGCGAGTCCCGGAATGCCGGCGAGCATCTCGTCCAGGATCGCCGAGGGGTCCTCCGAACGCGGGTTGTCGCTGGTGAGCACGACGCGGTCGGCGAGTCGGGCGGCGGCGGCGGCCATCAGCGGGCGCTTGGCCCGGTCCCGGTCGCCGCCCGCGCCGAGCACGATGGTCAGCGCCCCGGCGGTCACCGGGCGCAGCGCCGCGAGCAGCGTCTGCACCGCGTCCGGGGTGTGTGCGAAGTCGACCAGGGCCAGGAACGACTGGCCCGCGTCCACCCGCTCCATCCGTCCGGGCACGCCCGGGGTGCGGCCCACGCCCTCGACCGCGTCCGCGAGCGAGACGCCGCCCGCAGTCAGTGCGACGATCGCCAGCAGCGCGTTGGACACGTTGAACGGGCCGGCCAACCGCACGCTCGCGTCGGCCTTGTGCCCGTCCGGGCCCACCACGGTGAAGCGGCTGCCGTCCGGGCCGAGATCGACGTTCTCGGCCCGCCAGTCGGCGTCCGCGGCGCCCGCCGCCGACACGGTCAGCACCGGCACGCTCGCCATCTTCGCGAGCCGACGCCCGTAGGCGTCGTCCACGTCGATCACGCCGATCCGCGAGCGGCGCGGGGTGAACAGTTCGGCCTTGGTCTCGAAGTACTCCTCCATGGACGCGTGGAAGTCCAGGTGGTCCTGGGACAGGTTGGTGAACAGCGCGACGTCGTACACGGTGCCGTCGACCCGGCCCAGCGCGAGCGCGTGGCTGGAGACCTCCATCACCACGGCGGTGACGTCGTTCTCCAGCATCGACGCGAGCAGCGCCTGTACGTCGGTGGCCTCGGGGGTGGTGCGCACGCTGGGCACCACCTCCTCGCCGATCCGGGTCTCGACCGTGCCGATCACCCCGGTCGTGCCGCCGGCGGCGCGCAACCCGCCGTCGAGCAGGTAGGCGGTGGTGGTCTTGCCGTTGGTGCCGGTGACGCCGAACATCACCAGGTGCTCGGCGGGCCGCCCGTAGACCCAGGCCGCGATCTCACCCAGTCGGCCGCGCGGATCGGCCACCACCAGGGTCGGCAGGCCGCTGTCGGCGGCCAGTTCGGCGCCCGCCGGGTCGGTCAGCAGGGCCACCGCGCCCGCCGCCGCGGCCTGTCCGGCGAACGCGGCACCGTGGAAGTTCTCACCGGGCAACCCGGCGTACAGATCCCCCGGGCGCACGGCCCGCGAGTCGTGGGTGACGCCCGTCAGCGTCGCCTCCGGGTCGCTCGGGGCCCCGGTGAGGGGGACGGAGACGAACCCGGCCAGGCCGGTCAGCGGTTGGGGGCGCACCTCGGCTGGGCGGCGCAGATCACGGTTGGGCACGGCGGGCAGGCTACCGCGCTTTGGGCCGTCGGCTCGTCCTCGGCCCGGTGCCGCGACCGGCGCCGACGGGACGGGCGCTGTCGGTCGCGGCATCGCTCACCACTCGATCGGCAGGTCCTGCGCCGCGGTGCCGCTCGGGGCGATCCGGCGGCTCTGCAGGGCGAACGTCATCACCTGCTGGAACACCGGTGCGCACAGGCTGCCGCCACCGCCGTCGATGCCCGGCGCCTGGAGCGTGACGGACACCACGACCTGCGGATCGTCCGCCGGGGCGAAGCCGATGAACGACGTCGTGTAGCCGTTGTAGCGACCGGTCTTGGGATCGACCCGGTTCGCGGTGCCGGTCTTGCCCGCGACCCGGTAGCCGGGGATCCGGCCGTTCTTGCCGGTGCCGCCCTCGTCGGCGACCACCGTCTCCAGCATGTCGCTCACCTGGCGGGCGGTCTCCGGGCTGACCACCACGGTGGACTTGGGTGCGGCGGCGGGCTTGAACTTCCCGTCCGGGCCGGTGCTGCCCTTGACCAGGCTCGGTTCGATCCGCACGCCGCCGTTGGCGATGGTCTGGAACACCGAGGTGGCCTGGACCGAGTTCACCGACAGGCCCTGGCCGAACGGGATCGTGTACTGCTGGGAGCCGTTCCACTTCTGCGGCTGGGCCAGGATGCCGGGGGTCTCGCCGGGGAACTTCAGCCCGGAGGGCTGTCCGACGCCGAACCGGGTGAGGTAGTCGTGCAGCTTGGCGTTGGCCTCGGCGCGGTCGGGCGAGAGTTGCTCCGAGGCCAGGATCGTGCCGATGTTGCTGGACTTGGCCAGCACGCCGGCCAGCGTGAGCTGCTGGGTGGGGTGGTCGTGCTCGTCCTTGAACAGCTGGTCGGCCCGGGCGAGTCGGTTCGGCACGGTCACGTGCGTGCCCGGGGTGGCCCGGCCCTCCTGGATCACCGCCGCCATGGTCATCACCTTGCCGGTGCTGCCCGGCTCGTAGGCCTCCTCGACGGCCCGGTTGCCGAGGTTGTGCACGTCGCCGGGGCCGATGTGGTTGGGGTCGTAGCCGGGGGCGGTGGCCATCGCCAGGATCTGGCCGGTGCGCACGTCCTGGACCACCACCGTGCCCGACTCGGATTTGGTCTCGGTGACCTTCGCGGCGATCAACTGCTCGGCGTACCACTGGAGGTCGCGCGAGACGGTCAACTGCACGTCGGCTCCGGGCACCGCCTCCTTGCCGGTGAGGTCGGAGGTGGGCACTCGGCGGCCGTAGACCATCTCCTGGGTGGTCCGGCCGTCCTTGCCCGCCAGTTGGCCGTCCAGGGTCATCTCCAGGCCGCCGCCGCCGTGTCCGGTGGCGTTGACGAAGCCGACCAGGTTCGCACCGACCGGTCCGGCCGGGTAGACCCGCTTGCTGTGCTTGGTCGAGTAGATGCCGACCAGGTCGTTGCGGCGTACCTTGCCCAGGTCCTTCTGCACCTGGTGGATGTGGTTCCACACCGCCGGCTCGACCTGGGCGGCGAGCACCACGTAGCGCGACTTGGGGGTGCGCAGCTTCTCCTCGATGGCGACCGGGTCGCCGTTCACGAGCGGGGCCAGCGCCACCGCGGTGGCGTGCGGGTCGTACTTCTGCACCTGGGTGGGGTCGGCGGTGACGTCGTACGCGTCCACCGACTTGGCCAGGCTCACCCCGAAGGCGTCGGTGAGCGAGCCGCGTTCGGCCGGGACGTTGACGGTCTGGGTGCGCTTGGCGGCGGCCTGCGCGGCGTACGCGGGCGCGTCCAGGGCCTGCAACTGGAGCAGCCGGCCGGCGAACAGGGTCAGCACCACGCCGAGCGCGATCAGCCCGATCCGCAGCCGCTTGCGTGGATCGCCCATCCGCGCGCCGGCCCGCGGCCGGCGGGCGGGCCGAGGCCCTCCGGCCGGGTGCGCGTCGCGGGTGCGACCGGGCCGGGCCGTCCCCGGACGCGGTCGGGCCGGGCGCACCGGCCGAGCGCCGGCGTGGTCGGCCCGAGCGGCGTCCCGGGCGCCGCGCGCGGAACCGTCGCCGGCGACCGGGCGCGGCCGCCGCGGCCGCTCCGGCCGGCCGGGCGGTTCGGCTCCCCGCGCATCGGGTCGTGGACGCGGGCGCGGCCCGGGACGCGCGCCCGCAGCCGCACCGCCCTCGACCGGTGCCTGCGTCGACCTCGGCCGCGGCCGACGCGCGGCCGCACGCTCGTCGCGAGACCGCTCACCCGCACCCGCCCGCCGCCCGGCCCCGGCCGAACCCGCACCGGCATCACCCGCGCCCGACCGACTCGACCGCTCACCGGCCGCCGCCGCACCGCCGCGCAGGCGCGCCGGACGCCCACCGGACGCCGCGTCACCGACGCCGGCCGAACGCTCGCCGGAGGAGGCGGCACCCGCCCGCAGCCGGGACCAGAGCCCACCCGAGGCGCCGGCAGCGGAACGCGGCCGACCGGGCCGCCCACCGGACGCCGAGCCACCCGCACCGGAACGCGCCGAACGCTCGCCGGACCCCGCATCACCGCCACGCGGCCGGCCCGCCCGCTCGCCGGACGCCGCGTCACCCGCACCCGGGCGACCCCACCGCCCACCGGACGCGCCCGTACCGGAACGCGACCGGGCCGGGCCCGCGCCGCCGGACCCGGCATCGCCCGTCCGGGGCCGGGCCGGACGTCCGGCCCCGTCGCCGCGCGCCGCGGCCGGACCTTCGCCGGATGTGGCCTCGCCCGTCCGTGGGCGAGCCGCCCCGGGCACGTCGGGCCGGGTGCCCCGACGCGCCGGAGGTGCCTCCTCGCCGGCGGGTCGGCGCGGGCGGTCCGGACGCGGGGTGCGCGCACCCGACTCGGCCCGCTCCCCGCCGGCCGCCCGGGGGCGGCCCGCGCGCGGCTCGGCCCGCTCCCCCGTGCTCGCGCGCGGGCGCCGCCCGTCCGCCGCACCCGAGCCGTCGGCCGGACGCGGGCGGGACCGACGGTCCGAGGACGCGGCCGGGTCGGCGCCACGCTCCCGGCGGGCCCGCCCGGCCGAACGCGGCTCGTCGGGATCACGCGGATCACGGGGGTCACGGCGTCCGTCGGTCACGCGAGGTCCCTTCACCTGAACTGGGCAGCACCCGGATTCGGCGGCATGCCGCACCGGGCGGCGCATACGTACAACGAGCGAACGGCCGAGCGGCGCCGATGCGATCGCCCCCGCCCCGCCCCGAACCGCGGATCCGCCCGTTCGGCGGCGCCGTCGGGGCCGATCCGACGGGCGACACCGCCCGAGCCCGCACCTTCGGCGCCGGCGACGACGCCCGACGCGGCCCGAAGGACCGCGCCGCGCAGCCGGTCGTCTGGCACGCCGAGCCGCGACGGCGGATGTCGTGGCCCGGGTGGTCGGGATCGGGCAGCCGGGCCCCGGTGCCGGCCGACCCGCCGAGCCGAGTGGATCGGCCGCCGGGGTGGGCGAACCGATCGGCGGCGAACACCGTCAACGGGTCGCTTCCGGCGGCGTGGCGCCGGCCGGCGCGGTGGAAGCCGGCGGGGCCGGGGTCGCCGAGGCAGCGTTGTCGGGCGTGCCGGGGTCGGCCGGAGCCGCCGGGGCAGGACCGGCCGGAGCCGGTGCGCCCGGACCGCCACCGGCCGCGGGCGGTGCCGCGGATGCGGGCGGCACGGGGGTCGTGGGCGTCTCGGGCACCAGCGGCGGCTTGGACGTGGCCGGTTTCGGGACGCCGAGCACGCGCCCGGTCGCCGGGTCGATGAACACCGGGCTGCCGCCCGGGACCATGCCCAGTTCCTGGGCGCGTCGCGCGAGTTCGCCCGGCGCGGCCTTGGCGTCCAGT
Source organism: Embleya sp. L77 (assembly GCF_055557415.1). NCBI lineage: Bacteria > Bacillati > Actinomycetota > Actinomycetes > Kitasatosporales > Streptomycetaceae > Embleya > Embleya sp. L77. The sequence goes on along the minus strand of NZ_CM145709.1, from coordinate 5,034,307 downwards.
TCGCGCTGGAGCGCCTCGCGGTCGTCGGTGAGCTGGTCCTGCCGCTTTTGCAACCGGCCGAGTTCGAACGAGCCCTGGTTGAGCGCGGTGTTGAGCAGCAGCAGGGACAGCAGGCCACCGCCGAGCAGGGCGACCACGAGCACCACGAACGGGGTCCGCGTCGAACCCTTGGCCTGGTGCGCGACCAGCCGGATGCGGGTCATCGTCCTTGCCGCGCCGCTCATCCCCGGCTCCCCCGTCCGCCGCGTCGATTCACAGGTCTTCCCGCACCCGCTCCGCCGCTCGCAGCCGTACCGAGGCCGCGCGCGGGTTGTCCGCGTTCTCCTGCTCGCTCGCCTTCTCCGAGCCGCGGGTGAGCAGCTTGAGCCGGGGCTGCAGGTCCTCCGGGACCACCGGCAGGTCCGGCGGCGCCTTGCTCTCGGCGCCGGCCGCGAGCACGCGCTTGGTCATCCGGTCCTCCAGCGAGTGGTAGGACATCACCACGATCCGCCCGTGCAGCGCCAGCGCCCGGACCGCCGCGGGCAACGCGCGCTCGAGCACCGCGAGTTCGCCGTTGACCTCGATGCGCAGCGCCTGGAAGGTGCGCTTGGACGGATTGCCGCCGGTGCGTCGCGTGGCGGCCGGGATCGCGGTGCGCACGATGTCGACCAGGCGCGCGCTGTTGGTGAACGGCTCCTTCTCCCGCTCGCGCACGATCGCGTCGGCGACCCGTCGGGCGAACCGCTCCTCGCCGAAGTCGCGCAGGATCCGGGCCAGGTCGCCCGCGGTGTAGCTGTTGAGGATGTCGGCCGCGGTGATGCCCACCGTCGGATCCATCCGCATGTCCAGCGGCGCGTCCTGCGCGTAGGCGAAGCCGCGGTCGGCCCGGTCCAGTTGCAACGAGGAGACACCCAGGTCGAACAGGATGCCGTCGATCCGCTCGATCCCGAGCCGCGCCAGCACCTGCGGCAGTTCGTCGTAGACCGCGTGCACCAGCGTCGCGCGCTCGCCGAAGCCGGCCAGTCGGGCGCCGGAGCGCTCCAGTGCCTCCGGGTCGCGGTCCAGGCCGATCAGCCGTGCCTCGGGGAAGGCCGTCAGCAGGGCTTCGCTGTGCCCGCCCATGCCGAGCGTCGCGTCCACCACGACCGCTCCGGGCGCGCGCAGCGCGGGGGCGAGCAGCTCGACGCACCGTTCCAGCAGGACCGGAATGTGGGCGGGCGCCGTCACGGCCCCTCCACCATCGTCGCGTTCACTCCGGGCCCTTCGTCGTGCGGAAACCCGCAGTCTAGGCCGTGTCCGGCGGATCTCGGTGGATCGGGGAGCCGGCCCCGGAGGCCGCGTCGCGAGGTGCCGGGAGAACATGCAGTCAGGTCCCCGCCCGCTCGTCTGGGGAAGTGACCTCTGGCACCGGGGAAGGAGTGCCAGAAAGCTCGGAGCGGGTGGAGGCCTCGCCGCACGTGCGTCACGGTCGAGATCGCGTTCGTCAGGGATGCGGGGAGAAGGCGGCATCGAGCGTCGCGCCTCGGTCACAGCAGGCCGGGCAGCACCTCCTCGGACAGCTCGGCAAAGGACTGTTCCTGTTCCGCGAGGTAGTCGTGCCAGGTCTGCGCCGCCCACAGCTCGACCCGGGTGTTGGTCCCGATCACGACGCAGTCGCGGCTGTCCCGGTCGAGCCCGGCGTAGTCCCGCAGCGGTTGCGGCACCAGCACCCGCCCCTGCTTGTCCGGCACCGCGTCGGATGCGCCCGCGTAGAAGACGCGCATGTAATCCCGGGCGGCCTTCGAGGTCACCGGCGCCTTACCCAACTGCTCGGCGATCCGGGTGAATTCCGCGATGGGCCACACATAGAGGCAGCGTTCCTGCCCCTTTGTGATCACTAGGCCCTCCGCCAACTCGTCCCGGAACCGAGCCGGCAGGATCAGCCGGCCTTTTTCGTCCAACCGGGGCTCGTATGTGCCCAGGAACACCGAGCACCTCCGGCCGCCACGTGGAGCTTCGCAGCTCCATTTCCCGCCACTCTACTCCACCAAACCCCACGGTCAACCCTTTTCGGGCGCGTCACTCTGTGCACAGCATCGACAAAAGCCCAGGTCAGAAGGGGTGCATCCGAAGAACCACCCGATTGCGCGCCCCCCGCACGCCACTCCCCCGCCTCGGGCGCGGGTTTCCACCTCCACACCATTGGGATCCCGGTACGAATCTCCCATTCGGGGATTAGCACCCATAGACCCGAAAATGGTGACGAGCCATCCCTTTCTTCGAGAGTGTGACTCCCCCCACGGGGCGAAACGCGGCGCGGGTCGCTAACGTCCTGACCATGGTCGATCGTCTTGTCGCCGCCAACCGGCACTACGCGGAGAAGTACCGCGACCCCGGCATGTCCGCGATGCCGGTCCGGCATACCGCAGTCGTCACGTGCATGGACGCCCGCCTGGACGTGCACGCGATGCTCGGGCTCGAGCTGGGTGACACGCACGTGATCCGCAACGCGGGCGGCGTGGTCACCGACGACGTGGTGCGTTCGCTGACGATCAGTCAGCGCCACCTGGGCACCACGCAGGTCGTGCTGATCCACCACACCCAGTGCGGCATGCTCACGGTGACCGAGGATTTCCGCCGCGAACTGGAGGCCGCCACCGGCCTGCGCCCGCAGTGGGCGGTCGAGGCGTTCGTCGATCTCGACGGCGACGTGCGTCAGTCGATGAACCGCGTGCGCAGGTCCCCGTTCCTGTTGCACAACGACACGGTGCGCGGATTCGTATACGACGTCACCACCGGCCTGTTGCGCGAGGTTTTCCCCCTCCCGGACGTGCAACCGGAAGACGCCCCCGAGCAGTCCTAGGGTCCGTCGCCCCGATCTTGCCGACCCGTTTTCCGGGTCGGCACCGCACCATCGAGGAGACCGACCCGTCTCGGCCGAGCCATTTTCTGCCGACCGGACCGTCCCCACGGCGCGTCGACTACCCTCCGGAGTCGCATCGTGCGTCGTCCGGGCCGTCCAACGGGGTGACGGCAGCGCACGCTACCGGGAGAATCGGCCTGTGGCCCTGACCCAGGGCGTGCACAACGCGGTTCCAGGGAGGGGCACGGGTGTCGACGTTCAACGATCAGGCCGGTCTGGGGGATCTGACGGTCACCACCGATCGGATCCGCGGGGCCATGGAGACCGTGATCGAGGGCAAGCCCGAGGTCGTCCGCCTCGCCTTGACCGTATTGCTGGCCGAGGGCCACCTGCTCGTCGAGGACGTTCCGGGAGTCGGCAAGACGATGCTGGCCAAGGCGCTCGCGCGCTCGGTCGACTGCCGGATGCGCCGGGTGCAGTTCACCCCGGACCTGCTTCCCTCGGACATCACCGGAGTCAGCGTCTTCGACCAGGAGAAGCGCGAGTTCGAATTCAAGCCCGGCGCGATCTTCGCGAACATCGTGGTCGGCGACGAGATCAACCGGGCCTCGCCGAAGACCCAGTCCGCGCTGCTGGAGTGCATGGCCGAGCGTCAGGTCACCGTCGACGGCACCACCTACGAGCTACAGGCGCCGTTCATGGTGATCGCGACGCAGAACCCGGTGGAGATGGAGGGAACGTATCCTCTCCCCGAGGCGCAGCGGGACCGGTTCATGGCCCGGGTCTCGATGGGCTACCCCGCCGCGGACGCCGAGCTGCGGATGATCGGCGGCCACAGCGCGGGCTCGCCGCTGACCGACCTGACCCCGGTCGCCGACGCCGCGGACCTGGTCCGACTCGCGGACGCCGTACGCCGGGTGCACGTGTCCCCGGCCGTCGCGCGCTACGCGGTCGACCTGGTCAACGCCACCCGCCGCTCCCCCGAACTGCGCCTGGGCGCCTCGCCGCGGGCGACCCTGCACCTGGTCCGCGCCTCCCGCGCGGCGGCGGCGCTGGACAACCGCGACTACGTGCTCCCGGACGACCTGCAGACGCTGGCCGTCGCGGTGCTCGCACACCGGCTGCTGCCGACCGCCGACGCGCAGATGGCCCGGCGCACCCCGGAACAGATCGTCACCGACATCGTCCGCCAGGTCCCGGTCCCCGGCTCCCCGACCGGCCAGGTCCCGCCGGCCCAGGGTCGGGTCGGCGCACCGCAGACCGTGCAGACCCCGCCCGCGCCGCCCGCCCACATGCCGTACCCCGGCGGCGTCCCGCAGCACAACGGCGGCCGGCCCTACCCGACCCAGGCACCCACCGCGCACCAGGGCTACGCGCCGGTGCCATCCGACGGCCGCCTCGGCGGCACGGGCTCCGGGGCGGCGCGCTGACGTGCGTACCGCCCTGTCCGGCCTGACGACGCGGGGGCGGTCCTTCCTCGCGGCGGGGGTCGCCGCGAGCATCTGCGCGGTGATCCTGGGCCAACGCGACCTGTTGCGGGTCGGTTTCCTGCTCACCGCGCTGCCCCTGGTGTCGGTGCTGATCGTCGCCCGCACCCGGCACCTGGTCACCAGCGCCCGGGCGCTGGAGCCGCCCCGGGTGGCGGCCGGTCACGAGTCGCAGGTACGGCTGCGCGTGGACAACGTCTCGCGCATCCCCACCGGCCTGCTGATGCTGGAGGACCACGTGCCGTACGTGCTCGGCTCGCGGCCCCGGTTCGTGCTCGACCGGATCGAGCCGCACGGCAGCCGGCACGTGTCCTACCGGGTCCGCTCGGACCTGCGCGGGCGCTTCCCGGTCGGGCCGCTGCGGCTGCGGATGGCCGATCCGTTCGGGATGTGCGAGCTGACCCGGTCCTTCGCCGCGCGGGACACCCTGGTGGTCACCCCGGCGGTGCAGCCGCTGCCCGCGGTGGACCTGGGCGGCGAGTGGACCGGATACGGCGACAGCCACGCCCGCAACGTGTCCGCGTCCGGCGAGGAGGACGTGGTCCCGCGCGAGTACCGACACGGCGACGACGTGCGCCGGGTGCACTGGCGCTCCACGGCCCGCCGCGGCGAACTCATGGTGCGCCGCGAGGAGCAGGCATGGCAGAACCGGGCCACCGTACTGATCGACACCCGCGAGGGTGCGCACGTGGGCGACGGGCCGGCGTCGTCCTTCGAGTGGGTCGTCTCGGCCGCCGCCTCGGTGGGCGTACACCTGTGCCGCCGCGGCTACACCACCCGGCTGCTCGACTCCGAGGGCGACGCACTGGCCGGTGACCTGGAGGGGATCCGGGCCGCGCCCGGCGACCTGGAGGGATTCCTGCTGGACGCGTTGGCCGTGGTGGAGACCGTGCCGGTGGCCGCGCTCGACCAGGCCGAACCCGCGCTGCGCGACCCGAACGGCGGCGGCCTGACCGTCGCCGTGCTCGGTGCGCTGACCGAGGACGACGTGAAGCGGCTGGGCCGGGCCCGGCACCGCTCCGGCCGCGGGGTCGCGGTCGTGCTGGACGTGAGCACGTGGGGCCGGGTGCCCGGCGCGCTGGCGCACGACAGCGCGGTGGGCCTGCTGCGTCAGGCCGGCTGGCGGGTGTTGTCCGCCCGGGCCGGATCGCGGTTGTCCGAACTGTGGCGCTCGGCCGGCCGGGTGGGCGACCCCGCCGCCGCGGGTTCGGTGTCCTTCGCCGGCACCTCGCGCGCGAGTGCTCCCGCCGCACCCGCGGCGAACACCGCCTCCTCGACCCCGCCGCCGCGCCCGCGCTCGGCACCCACGGTCGGGGGCGGCACCGTCGATGGAGGGGGAAGGTCATGACCGGTCGGCTGCGCCTGGCCCTGGTCGCGGGACTCGCGACCGCGCTGACGTCGTCCTCGCTGCTCCCGCTGGTCGACGCGGGCGGCTGGATCGCCCAGGGCCTGGGCGCGATCCTGCTGGTCGCCCTGGTCGGCGAGGGCGCCCGACGCATCCGGGTACCGCGCCCGATCGTGGGCCTGTGCCAACTCGCCGCCCTGGTGCCCTACCTGCTGCTGGTCTGCGTACCGGACGCCAGCGGCCCGGTCCCCACGCCGAGCAGCATCGACGCGTTCGTGAACCTGCTGCGGGTGGGCGGGCAGGACATCCGCGAGTTCACCACCCCCGCACCCGCCTCACCCGGGATCGTCGCGATCCTGCTGTTGGTGATGGGCGGCATGGCCGTACTCGTGGACATGATCGCGGTCACCTACGCCCAGGCCGCCCCGGCGGGCCTGCCGCTGCTCGCGCTCTACAGCGTGCCCGCGGCGCTGTCCCGGTCCGGCCTGGGCTGGGCGATCTTCCTGATCGCGGCGCTGGCCTACGTGCTGCTGCTGCTCGCGGAGGGCCGGGAGCGGCTGCTGCGCTGGGGTCGCCCGCTGACCCCGCCGGTGCCGCCCGGTTACCCGCCGGTGCGCCAGTACCGCCCACCCGCACGCGGCGGCGGCCGGATCGGCCTGACCGCACTCGCGGTGGCCGTGGCGGTCCCGGCGCTGATCCCGCTCAGTGCCAACCGACTGATCGACAAGAACGACAACGGTCCGAAGTCGCACCGGCTGACCACGATCAACCCCGTGGTCAAGCTCTCCGACGAGCTGAACCGGGCGGAGAACGTCGAGTTGATGCGCTACCGCACCAACGCGGCCACGCCGGGCTCGATCTACCTGCGGATCTCCTCGCTGGACCGGTTCGACGGCCGCACCTGGCAACCCTCGGAGCGGCAACTGACCGACGTGCCGCGCGAGTTTCCCAAGCCCGCGGGACTGGACGCGGCGGTGCGCACCACCGAGGTGACCACCCGGATCGAGGCCAACAACGGCTACCGGCAGGGTTCGCTGCCGATGCCCTACCCGGCCTCGCAGGTCCAGGTGAAGGGCAATTGGCGGTTCGAACCCGAGGGACGGCTGCTGCTCGGCGACAACAAGCAGGACACCCGCAGCCTGGGCTGGACGGTGACCAGCCTCGACGTCGAGCCGACCCCGGCCCAGCTCAAGGCCGCCGCGCCGCCGCCGCCCTCGCTCGCGCCGTACGTGTCGCTGCCGCTGCCGACCGACATGGTGAACCGGATCCGCCAGCAGGCACTGCGGATCGGCGGGAACGGCACCTCCTACGACCGGGCCCGCAACCTGGAGGAGTGGTTCGCCCGGTCCAACCAGTTCCGCTACGACACCAAGGTCCCGCAGGGCAACGGCGCCTCCGCCCTGGAGAACTTCCTGGAGCAGAAGGTCGGCTACTGCGAGCAGTTCTCGTCGGCGATGGCGGTGATGGCCCGCACGCTGGGCATCCCGGCCCGGGTCGCGGTCGGCTTCATCCCCGGCACCCTGCAGACCGACCTGACCTACAAGGTCAGCAGCCACGACGCACACGCGTGGCCGGAGCTGTACTTCTCCGGAGCGGGCTGGATCCGGTTCGAGCCGACCCCCTCACGGGGCAACTCGCCCTCCTACGCGCAGCAGGACATCGCACCGGTCGCGCCGTCCGCGTCGGCGGGCAGCGCGGGCGAACTGCCCACGAAGCAGCCGCAGACCGCACCGAGCGCGGCACCCTCGGTCTCCGCGAGCACCGCACCGGTCACCGCCGGCGGCTCCTCGGACGGGCCCTGGCTCTCCGGTCGGGCGCTGCTGATCGGCTCCGGGATCGCGCTGTTCGTGCTGCTCGCGGCGGCACCGATGGTGACCCGGGGCCGGGTCAGGGCCCGCCGCCTCGCCGCGCTGACCCGAAACGTGGCGGCGGATGGCGCGGACGAACCCGGTGACCGGGCCGGGCCGGTGCTCGGCGGCTGGACCGAGGTCCTGGACACCGCCCGCGACCTGGGGCATCCGGCGCCGGACGCGGAGACCCCGCGGCAGGCGACCGAACGGCTGCTGCGGGTGCTCTCCGAACGGCCCGGAACAGCGGACGGCGACGCCGCGGCCCCGGAGCCTGCCGCCCTGCTCGCGGCCCGCGAGGCACTGCCGCGCATCGCACTGGCCACCGAGCGGTTGTTGTACGCCGAGACCCCGCCGACCCGGGAACCGGGCCTGGGCGAGGACGTACGGGCGGTGCGCAAGGGTCTGCTCGCCCAGGCCGGGCGCGGCCGGCGCCTGCGCGCCACGCTGCTCCCGTCGTCGCTGCGCCGCCGGGGCCGACCGAGCCCGGCCGAGCGCCGATACGCGTTCGTCGAGCGATTGCGACCGCGCCGGCGGCGGAGCGACGGCCCCGGGCCCACCGCGAAGCCGGTCGACATCGGTTGAGCGCGACGGCGCGAAACGCCGAAACGCCGGTGGCGGTGACTCCCGAGATCCTCGGAAGTCACCGCCACCGGCGTTCGTACGTACACCGGGTCGACTCACCCGGCCGGGTCGAACATGTCGTGCCCGGGATCCGCCCCTGTCGGCCGGGCGGCGGGGTCTCCCCCGCCGTGTCGTCCGGATCACCCCGAAGGGTCAGCCGCCGTTTTCCTCGCGCCGACGGCGCCAGCGGTCCTCGATGCGGTTCATCACCTTGGCCTTGCGCCGGCGCGGTGCGCGCCCGGGAGCGCCGCCGCCTTCGCCCGCGTTGGCCGTCGCGGGTCCCCGGCGCCAGCCGGTGACCGCGAGGAGCGCCCCACCGAGCATCGCCAGAAAGCCGATGACGCTCACCCAGATCTGTTGGACCATCATGCCGGTCATCAACAGGACGATGCCGAGCAGGAATCCGAGGATTGCCTGAACGGTGCGTCGCCGAGTGTGCCGGCGCATGCCGGCTGCTTCGAGCGCTGTCGCGAATTTGGGATCTTCGGCGTAGAGCGCTCGCTCCATCTGCTCAAGCATGCGCTGCTCGTGCTCTGAGAGCGGCACGGCGTCCTCCTTCGTCGGCCGCGACGCGACCTTGCGGCCCTTTCAGGATAGGCAGGTAATCGCTGTCGTGAAAGCCACCCTCGGCACGGGCTCGAAGCCTGCTCCAAGATGATGGGTCACCACGTCGATTCCCGCCCCTGTCGACACTCCTGCCCTGTCCGGCACACGCTCATGTCCTCCGGGTCAGGGCTTCGATGATATGCGGCCGGAGCGGGTTCGCGCTGAGGGGCGGGGCCGCGCGGGTCACGGCCGTGGGCCGGCCGCGGTCCGCGGGCTCGCACTCAGCGCCCGGAACGCCCGCGCGACCGGGGCCCGGGGGTGAGCAGCGTGGCCGAGGTCAGCGCCGCGTCGCCGAACCGACCGCGCACCGCGTCGGCCGCGCGTTCCGCCTCGCGCCGGCCCAGAACCCGTTCCCCGAGCGCCAGTTGGCGCGGGTAGGCGCCGCCGACCAGGCCCTCCACCCGGATGCCCACCAGCCGCAGTCGGGCCCGTTCCAGGCCCAGCGCGCCGTGCAGCAGGCAGGCCACGCCGTAGATCTCGTGGCCCACATCGGTGGCCTCGCGCAGGGTCCTGGCCCGGGTGAGGGTGCTGAAGTCGGCGAATCGGATCTTGATCGTGACGGTCCGCCCGGCCGCCTTCGCCCGCCGCAGCCGGGTCGCGGTGCGGTGAGCGAGGTCGAGCAGGGTGCGGCGGATCACATCCGGGTCGTCCACATCGGTGGGGAAAGTCTCCTCGGCACCGATACTGCGTTCGGGTTCCCAGGGGATCACCGGACGCCGGTCCCGACCCCACGCGAGTTCGTGCAGCCCGCGACCCGCGGCCGGGCCGAGCGCGCGGCTCAGCGTCTCGACCGAGGTGTGGGCGACATCGCCGATGGTGGCCAGGCCCAGATCGCTCAGCAGCGCACCGGTGCGTTCGCCGACACCCCACAGGCGGTCCACCGGGAGCGGGTGCAGGAAGTCCACCACCTCCTCGGGACGGATCACGCGCAGCCCGTCCGGTTTGGCCAGCGCGCCGGCCAGCTTGGCGGTGAACTTGTTGTCGGCGATCCCGACCGAGCAGGTGATGCCCTGCTCGTCGAGGATCCGGGCGCGGATGTTCTCGCCGACCGTCTCCGGCGGGCCGAGTCGGCGGGTGACGCCCGCCAGGTCCAGGAACGCCTCGTCCAGGGACAGCGGCTCCACCCGCGGGGTGATCGAGCGGAGCACCTCCATCACGCCGCCGGAGACCAGCCCGTAGTCGTCGTGGTCGGGCGAGAGGAACACCGCGTGCGGGGCGAGCCGGCGGGCCCGGGAGGTGGCCTGGCCGGCGTGTACGCCCAGCGCGCGCACGTCGTAGGTGGCGGAGAGCACCACCCCGCGCGGGCCGTGGCCGGCCACCACCAGGGGGGTGTTCCGCAGTGCGGGATTGCGGCGGATCTCGACGGACGCGTAGAAGGCGTCCATGTCCACGTGCATGATCGCCGGCGAGCCGGATCGGGCGGTACTCATCCGGCACCGCCCGTCCCAGGGCCCCGACCGGCGTGGCGGTCAGCCCGCCGGCCTGCTCGCGAGCAGGTGCAGTTGGGTGGCCAGGGCGCGGTACTCGGGCTGTTCGGCCGCGGCCCGCTCCAGGTCCAGCAGCGCGTCGAACGAATTCGGGTCGTCGACCAGGACGCCCGGGACCAGGTCGGCGAAGACCCGGATCGCGTGCACGGGACCGGCCTCCAGGCCGGCCTTGGCGACCAGCTCGACGAGGTCGGCGACGGTGAACCGGCGCGGCAGCGGATCGGCCGGGCCGTAGCGCCCCTCGGGGTCGGCGAGCAGGTCGCGGGCCTGGTCGAAGTGCCCGGCGAGGGCACGGGCCAGGACCGCACCGGTGCGGTTGGCCGCGAGCAGGCTGAGCGTGCCGCCGGAGCGCAGGGCGCGGACGATGTGCGCGAGGTCGGCCGAGGGGTCGTCGACCACCTCCAGCACGCCGTGGCACAGCACCACGTCGGCGGCGTCCGGCTCGACCACGTCGAACAGGCCGTGCGTGTCGCCCTGGTAGGCCCGGACCAGGTCGGTGACGCCGGCCTCGGCGGCCCGGCGTTCGAACGCGGCGAGCGCGTCCGGGCTGGGATCGACGACGGTGACCCGGTGGCCGAGTCGGGCAATGGGCACGGCCAGGTTGCCGGTGCCGCCGCCGGCATCGAGCACGTCGAGCACGCTCCGCCCGGCCGCCTCGACCCGTCGGTCCAACGCCTCGCGCAGCACCTGCCACACGACGGCCGTACGCATCGAGCTGCGCCTGCGCGTCTGGTCGGACACGGACACCCTCCTCCGGAACTGGTCGGGTTCCACCTTAGGGCGTTGCCGGGAGTCATCCTGCGCTCCCGGGGCCGGCGTGCCAGAGCTTGCGCGGAGGCTGCTTGGTGGGGCCGCCGGCCGGGCGCAGGTCGGCGTACGGGGAGATCTTGAAGCCGCTCGCGTGCACCAGGACCCGGCGCGTGGCGGGTGCGGGCGCGGGCGCGGCGGGGCCGGCCGCGGCCATCAGTTCGTGTACGGCCGGGATGCCGCCGGTGCTCCACGCGTCGTACAGGCCGCCCAGCTCCCAGCACCCGGTGGCCCGCAGCGACACGCCGCGCGGGCCGGTGCGCCGCAGCACGCCGCGCACCACGAGCAGCCAGGAGTGGAACAGAGTGGCCGCGTACGGGTCCTGGGCGTCCTCGAAGAAGGTGGTGTCCACCGGTCCGGTGGCGTCGTCCAGGGTCAGGAAGATCACCCGGCGGCCGGTGCGGATCGGCGGGGTCTGGGTGGCCACCTTGACGCCGGCCACGAGCAGTTCGGCGCGGTTGCGCCGGTTCAGCAGGTCGCGGGCGCGGGTGATGCCCAGGTCGGCCAGGAACGGCGCGTAGAAGTCGAGCACGTGTTGGCCGGCGTCCAGGCCGAGGATGTCGAGTTCGGCGCGGATCCGCTCGACGGCGGTGAACTCGGGCAGCCCGGTGGGCGGCGGCGTTTCGGTGGCCGGCCAGAGGTCGAGCTCGGCGCCGCCCCGGTGCCGCCCGGCGCGGCCGAGCCGGTCCAGGTCGGCGAGGTGCAGCAGCAGGTCGCGGCGCGTGCTGGGGGCCGGGTGCACGGTGTCGAACGCGCCGACGGTGATCAGTCGTTCGGTGGTCGGGCGGGACGCCCCGGCACGGGCCTTGAAGTCGACCAGGGACGCGTACGGGCGGTGGGCCAGCACGTGGGCCATCTCGTCGGCGCCGATGCCCTTGATCTCGGCCAGCGGGATCCGGAGGCCGGGGGTGCCGTCGGCGCTGGGCTCGACCCGGTACACGTCGTCCGAGCGGTTGACGTCGACGCCCAGGATGGGCACGCCGAACTGGCGCGCGTCGTCCAGGATCAGCCGTTTGGGGTACATCCCCGGGTCGTGGGTGAGCACGCCGGCCAGGAACGCGGCGGTGTGGTGCGCCTTGAGCCACGCGGACTGGTAGGTGGGCACCGCGAATGCGGCGGCGTGCGCCTTGCAGAAGCCGAACGACGCGAAGGCCTCCAGCACATCCCAGATCTTGTCGATCACGGGAGCGGTGTAGCCGCGCGCCGCGGCCCGCTCGTACAGCCAGTCGCGGACCACCGGTTTTCGCTCGTGGCTGCCCAGCGCGCGCCGGGCCGCGTCGCCGCGGGCGAGATCGCAGCCGGTCGCGATGTGGATGATCCGGATCACCTGTTCGTGGAAGACCACGACGCCGCAGGTCTCCGCGAGCGCCTCGCGGAAGTCTTCGTGGATGTAGTACGGCTCGGCCCAGCCCTGACGGGCGGCCAGGAACGGGGTGACCATGTCGCTCTTGACCGGGCCGGGCCGGAACAGCGAGATGTCCACGATGATGTCCTCGAACGTCTCCGGGGCGAACTTGCCGATCAACTCGCGCTGACCGGGCGATTCGATCTGGAAGCAGCCCAGGGTGCGCTTGGAGCGGATCAGCTCGAAGGTCGCGGGATCGTCCCGCGCAACCGCGTCCAGGTCGGGGGCAACGCCGTCGACGCGTTCGATCTCGGCCACCGCGTGGGCCATCGCGGACTGCATCCGCACGCCGAGCACGTCCAGCTTGAGCAGCCCGAGGTGTTCGACGTCCTCCTTGTCGAACTGGCTCATCGGGAAGCCCTGCGCGGAGGTCTCGACGGGAGTGCGGTCCAGCAGGGTGGGGTTGGAGAGCAGTACGCCGCACGGGTGCAGCGCGAGGTGTCGGGGCAGCCCGTCCAGCCGGGCGGCGAGGGCGAACAGGCCGTCCAGGCCGCCGTCCCGGGCGAGTCGGTTGGCGCGCAGTTCGGGCAGGTCGCGCCGGGCCGCGTCGAGGTCGCGGGCCCGGATGTGCGGGAACGCCTTGGCCAGTTCGTCGATCTCGCCGGCGGCCAGGCCGAGCGCGGCGCCGACGCCGCGGATGGCGTGTCGGGCGCGGTAGGTCTCGGTCATCGACACGCACGCGCAGCGCTCGGGGCCGAAGACCTCCATGATCCGCCGGTACACGTCGGTGCGGCGGGCGGACTCCACGTCGACGTCGATGTCGGGCAGGGCGGCACGCCGGTCCGAGACGAACCGCTCCATCAGCAGACCGTGCCGCAGCGGGTTCACCCCGGAGATGCCGAGCAGGTGGTTGACCAGGCTGCCCGCACCGGAGCCGCGGGCCGCACAGCGCACGCCCATCTCCCGGATCAGGTCGACCACGCCGGCCACGGTCAGGAAGTAGGACGGCAGGCCGAGCCGGCCGATCAGCGCGAGTTCGTCGTCCAGGCGGGTGCGCGCCTCGGGTGTGGGGGCGATCCCGCGCAGGCCCAGGCCCGCCTCGCAGCGGGCGCGCAGTTCGGCGGCGGCTCGGCTCGCCGGGACGCCGAGCACCTCCGGCTCGGGATAAAACACGCTGCCGATGCCGAGATCCTCGGCCGGGTCCAGGACCAGGCCGTCGGCGAGCGCGCGGGTGGCGTCGAGCAGTGCGGCGGCGGTGCCGCGGCCGGCCAGGCAGGTGATCTCGGCGGCGACGGCGACCATGTCGAGGGTGGGTTTGAGGTATTCCTCGGAGCCGGTGCGGGTGAGGTGGTGTCGGCCGAGCGGGACCAGTCGGCGGGCCGCGTCGAGCACGTCGGCGACCACCGCGTCGTCCCGGTCGGCGTAGCGCACCGCGTTGGTGAGCACGGCGGGCACCCGGTGGGCGTCGGCCAGGAGCGACATCCGGGCCGCGTGGGCGGCCGAGCGGGCCCGGCCGAGCGACGCCAGGTGGCACACCAGTTCGACGAAGAAGGCGTCCGGGGCCAGCGCGGCCCGGGCACGGGTGAGCAGCCGCTCGGCGCGCGCGCACTCGTCGGCGGCGACCGCCCGCCCGATCTCCGAGTCGGGTCCGGCCAGCACCACCACGGCGCCGTCGGTCGCGGCGAGCGCGTCCCACGTGGTCACCGGGTTGGCCCGGTCGCGCCGGTGCGCGTCGCTGATCAGCCGGCACAGCGCGCCCCAGCCGGCCCGGCCCCGGGCGAGCACGGTGACCCGGGGATGCCCGGGGTCGGTGAACGCGCCGCCGCGCGCGGGGGTGCGTCGACGCCGATTCGCCTCGGCGGCGGCCGGTTCGGCGGGCAGCACCGCGAGCTCGGCGCCCAGGATCGGCCGGATGCCCGCCTCGACACACCCGCGTGCGAACGCGACGGCGCCGTACACCCCGTCCCGGTCGGTCAGCGCGAGCGTGTCCAGGCCGTGTTCGACCGCGCGCTCGATCAGCGTGTGCGGATGCGAGACGCCGTAGCGCATCGAATGCCCGGACGCGACGTGCAGGTGGGCGAACGGACGGTTCGATCGGCTCGGTCGGTTCATGGGTGGTGCGTTCAATCGATAGGAGGGGGTGGGGCCGGGATCGGGGGCAGTGCGAGCAGTCGCACCACCAGGCGGAAGAAGGTCTCCACGTCGCGGATCAGGTCGTCCGCCTCGCGGCCGGTGACCGCGCCGGGCAGTCCCGCCTCGGCGGCGGCACGCTTGCGGGCGCCGGATGCGAAGAAGGCCGCCCACTCGGTCAGCTCGGGCGCCACCTTCGGCAGCAGTTCCCAGGCACTGCGCGGGGCCCGCCTGCGGCGATTCGAGCGCTCGTCGTCGGCCTGCGCCCGGGCGGCGAGCACGGCCGCCGCCACCCGCAATGCGGCCAGGTGGGCGGTGGCGTACCGTTCCGCGGCGTCGCGGTTGACGGCGGCCTCGGTGAGCCCGCGCCGGGCCTGGGTCAGCAGATCGAGCGCCCCGCGCGGGGCGGACGACCAGCGCACCGGCGCCCGTCGGATCGGCGGCGGCTCGGGTATGTGGGCGGACTGGTTCCAACTCGCGCTCGGGCTCGCACTCGCGCTCACACGGTCACCTCCTCAATCGGCGGTCCGCGCCAGCGTCCAGGTCCCGGCGCCGGCGTCCAGGCTGAGGTCGTACACACCCAACGGCGCGCTGCGGCCGGCTCCGGCCTCCACGCGCCACACCTCGCGCTCCCCCGTCGCCACGACGGCGGTCCGCGAGCGCGCGTGCTGCCACCACTCGCCGGTCTCCACCCAGTGACCGAGCACCTCCCGGACCACGTAGAGCCGGTCGTGCCACAGGAACCGCGCGGGGTCCCCACCACTGCGCAGCACCTCCACCGGATCGGTGTGCAGACGCGTCATACAGCTCCTCCTCTGCCGAGGCCGGGAGCCGCGATGCGCTTCCCCACGCACCGCAACCCCAGGCTGCCCATCCGCTTGCCCCGTGCCGTTCGAGTCGAACTTTTTCTCGAACAAAAGTTCGATCTCGTTTGCCAGTAAAGCTCTCTCTCCCACCCACGTCAACGTCATTGCCGCAGTCCCGGGCGAACCGTCGTGTTCGAGTGATGTTCGAGCATGTTCGAGTCGGCCGGCTCGGTCGTCGGGAGCGGTCGCTCCCCACGTGCTTCCACCGTGACAGGCGACACCGACACCATCGCGGGACCAACCGGACGTGCCACCCTTGTCCGGTGCGCCCACGTCTGCCCTCACCGCTGCACGAGCTGTGCGATCCCCGGCTGGCCGCCCTCGGCCTGCGCCTGTCGCTCAAGCGGGACGACCTGATCCACCCCGAGGTGTCGGGCAACAAGTGGCGCAAGCTGAAGTACAACCTGACGGCGGCCCGCGAACAGGGGCAGCACACGCTGTTGACCTTCGGCGGCGCGTACTCCAACCACCTGCGGGCCACCGCCGCGGCCGGTCACGCAATCGGGTCGGCCACGGTGGGCGTGGTGCGCGGCGAGGAGCTCGCCGACCGCCCGCTCAACCCGTCGCTCGCCTTCGCCGTCGAACACGGCATGCGGCTGGTGTTCGTGGACCGCGCGACCTACCGCGCCAAGCACACGCCGCGGGTGCTCGATCGGCTGCTCGCCGCGCACGGGCCCGCCTACGTGCTTCCGGAGGGCGGCAGCAACGAGGCCGCCGTGCGCGGCTGCGCGGAACTGCCCGCCGAACTCGGCGACGACTTCGACGTGGTCTGCGTCGCCGTGGGCACCGGCGGCACGCTGGCCGGCATCGCGGCGGGCCTGCCGCCGGGGCGGCGCGCGATCGGCTTCGCGGCGCTCAAGGGCGGCTTCCTCGCCGACGAGGTGGCCGAGCTCCAGCGGCGCACCTACGGCGCGCCCACCGACAACTGGCACGTGGAGCACGACTTCCACCACGGCGGCTACGCCCGCCGCGGCCCGGAGCTGGACACGTTCCTCGCCGACTTCGCGGCCCGGCACGACTTCGCGCCCGAACCGATCTACGTCGGCAAGATGTTGTTCGGCCTGTTCGCCCTCGCCGAGCGCGGCACGTTCGCCCCGGGCACCCGACTGATCGCGGTGGTCACCGGCTGACGGCGGTCGTCGCGGGCCGATGGCGGTGGTCGCCGGCCGATGGGTCGCCGGCCGATCCGACCTCCGCGGGTCGTCGGCCCGGCTCGACCCGATCTCGGCGGGTCGTCGGCCGCCCCCGTACCGAAGGCGCCGGCTCCGCCGTCCCATCGGCAGAGCCGGCCCCGAACGACCCGCCGCCCCCCGGCCGGCCGGTCGTCCCATCGGGACCGGCGCCCCCCGCGCCGATCCCGATGCCGTCACGCCCCGCCGTTCCCCCCGAACGGCGCTCCCCCGAGACTTCCGTGGGCGCTTCCCCGTGCCGACCACTCTGCCGGTCGGGCCAAGGGGCGAACATCCGTACAGGTACTCAGAACAGGTACTCAGAAGCGGGCCCGGGTATCGCCGCCCATATCCGTGTTCATCACGATTTCCGACCCGGGTCGCATTCGATGAAAAGAAATTTTCCTCGCGCGTACAACCCTCTGCCCGGGTCGCGAGTCTTATCAATCGTGACCCGCTGGGGGGTGGGCCCGTGGACCGTGGGGAGCGGTCGCGGGAAGGTGCGGGGGATCAGGCCCGGGGGGCGGGCCTGATCCCCCTCACCTGCATATACGCTGTTTCACCGTGGCTCGCATCGTGGTTGTCGGCGCAGGTATGGGTGGATTGGCGGTGGCCGCTCGGCTGGCCACGCTTCGGCACGAGGTGACGATCTGCGAACGGTCCTCCTCGACCGGCGGGGCGTCCGGGTCGATCGTCCGGGACGGCTTCACCTTCACCACCGGCCCGGGGCTGCTCACCCTGCCGGCCGTCTACCGCGACCTCTTCCTCAAGACCGGCGCCGCGATCGAGGACGTCGTGGACCTGGTCCCGATCGCCACTCCCACCCGGGAGTCCTTCGCCGCCGCGGGCGGGCCGCGCACCGTCGTCGACATCCCCAACGCTTCCCGGTCCGGGACGCACGACGCGTTCGAGTCCGGCTTCGGGCCCGGGGCGGGCGACGACTGGCAGCGGCTGCTGCACCGTGCCGGCGAGATGTGGGGCATCACCCGCAAGACCTTCTTCGAGGCACCGCTCCTGGCCGACCCGGCCGGGCGGGCCGAACGGCTGCGCAGTGCGGGTGGCCGGGCCGACCTGCGTACCACCGCGCCCTGGCGCTCGCTGCGCTCGCTCGGCCGGGCCCACCTGAGCGACCCCCGGCTGCGTGCCCACCTCGAACGCTTCGCCGTCGAGGCCGGCTGTCACCCCGGCAAGGCGCCCGCGACGCTGGCCACGCTGCCGTACCTGGAGGAGACCTTCGGGGTGTGGTGGGTACGCGGTGGCCTGCACCGGATGACCGAGGCGCTGCACGCACGCTGTGTGCAGCGGAAGGTGAAGGTGCGCACCGACACCGAGGTGAGCACGATCGAACGCGCGGGCGGGCGGGTGTCCGGGGTGCTGCTCGCCGACGGCGGCCGGCTCGATGCCGACATCGTGATCACCGACCTGCCGGTCGATCCCGGGACCGCCGGGCTGCTGCCGGGCCCGGGCCCGAAGGCTCCCGGGGCGGGGCGGGTGCCGGCCTCCTCGGCGACGCTCGAACTGCATCTCGCGCTGCGCGGTCGCACCCCCGGGACGCCGCACCGCACCTACCTGTTCGCGGACGACCCCGGGCGCGAGCCGGACGCGCTGTTCGCCGACCACGCGACGCCGCCGACCGATCCCACGCTGTGCGTACTGGCTCCCGACGACGAGACGACGGCCCCCGAGGGGCACAGCGCGTGGACGGTACAGCTGCGCGTGCCCCGACAGGGCCCGGTGGACTGGGACTCGGCCGCCGTCCGGGACGGCTACTCGGCGACCGTGCTCGACCTGCTGGCCCGCCGCGGTCTGGACGTGCGCGAGCGGGTGCTGTGGTCGATCCTGCGCACCCCCGCCGACCTGGCCGGGCAGACCGGTGCCCCGGGCGGCGCGGTGCCGGGCGCGGGTGCCGACGGTCGGCGCAACGCGCCGCGTCGGGTGCCGAACCGGTCGGCCGTACCGGGCCTGTTCTCGGTCGGCGCGAGCGCCCACCCGGGCGGCGGCCTGACCCGGGTCGGCATGTCCGCGGCACTGGTGGCGGAGCTGATCGGGCGCGCGTAGGGCTGGTCCGGCGGATCCTGGTGGGCCGCGCCGAAGAACGGCCGAAGGACGGCCCGGCGGCCCGGGTCCGATCCGGGGGCGTCCTCAGCGGGCCTTGGCCCGGCGGCCCTTCGGGCGACGGCCGCTGACCGTCCAGCCGTGGTGGAAGCCCTTGCGCACGTAGCGCGTGGTCAGGAACTGGCCGACCGCGAAGCAGAACACGCCGATGCCGACCAGCACCGGGTTCTTGATGCCCACGCCCACGGCCACGCCGACGAAGCCGACGAAGGCGAGCACGCGGTAGCGAAACGGCGCGCCGTGCTGCCACAGCGCCTCGGTCAGCAACCACAGCCCGATCGGCACGAACAGGATGTAGAGCACCACCAGGCCGATCTGCACGGGTCGATCCCTTCGTTACCGGCGCGTTGCCTCACCCTAGAGGGTGAACCGGTCGTCGGGGGTGTGCCGGATCAGCCGGCTCGACCCCATCCCTCGCCCGCAGCCGCGCCCGAGCCGTCGCCCGAGTCCGGGCCCGATCGTTCGTGCAGTCCGAGGTTCTGGTAGATCTCGGTGGTCGCGGTGGACCGGTTGAGGGTGATGAAGTGCAGCCCCGGCGCCCCCTCGGCGAGCAGCCGCTCGGACATCCGGGTCGCGAACTCCACCCCGATCGCGCGCACCGCCGCCCGGTCGTCCCCGGCCGCCTCGACCGCCGCCGCCAGGTCTGCCGGTACCGAGCAGCCGCTCAGCTCGTCCGCCCGCACCAGCGTGGTCGGGCTGGTGACCGGCATCACCTCGGGGATGATCGGGATGTCGCACCCGGCCGCCGCGACCCGGTCGCGCAGCCGCAGGTAGTCCTCGACCCGGAAGAACATCTGGGTGATCGCGTAGTCGGCACCCGCGCGGCACTTGGCCACGAAGTGCCGGATGTCCTCGTCCCAGCCGGTCGAGCGCGGGTGCATCTCCGGGAACGCGGCGACGCCGACGCAGAAGTCACCGGACGCGCGCAGCAGTTCGACCAACTCGACCGCGTACGTGAAGCCGTCCGGGTGGGCGACCCACTCGCCCTTCACATCGCCCGGCGGGTCGCCGCGCAGCGCGAGTACGTTGCGCACGCCCGCGTCGGCGTACTGCCCGATGATGTTGCGCAGCTCGGCGCGCGAGTGCCCGACCGCGGTGAGGTGCCCCACCGGGGTGAGCGTGGTCTCGGTGGCGATCCGCTCGGTGGTGTCCACGGTCAGGCCCCGGCTGGAGCCGCCCGCGCCGTAGGTGACCGAGACGAAGGTCGGCGCCAGCGCCTCGACCCGACGGATGGCGTCCCACAGCGTGCGGGTGCCCTGCTCCGTCCGGGGTGGCATGAACTCGAACGAGAACGACCGGCTGCCGTTCGCGAGCAGATCGCGAATGGCCGGGGTTCGACTGATGCGAGTGGATGCGGCACCGAGAGACATGCAGGCAGGTTATCGGGCGGTCGCGCCCGCGAGAACGACTTCCCACAGGGCGAGACGGCCGGGCTGCTCGGGATGGCCGCGCGGGTCGCAAGTTAGGCTTCCCCGTATTTCCTCATCGTTTCATCGCCCTCGACGGAAGACTCCATGGCTGCCGATTCCTTCCCCGTACACCCCCTGGACCGGGACGGCCTGCGGCAGCGCGTCAATGCCGCGCTCGGCGAGTTCATGGACCGTCAGGCCGAGGTGCTCGCCGAGGTGGGTGAGGGCATGGTCCCGGTCACCGAGGCGCTGAACGACTTCGTGCTCGACGGCGGCAAGCGGCTGCGGCCGGGCTTTTGCTACTGGGGATGGCGTGGCATCGCGGGTCCGACGGCACCGGACGAGGCGATCGTGCGGGCGGCCACCGCGCTGGAACTGCTCCAGGCCAGCGCCCTGATCCACGACGACCTGATGGACAGCAGCGACACCCGGCGCGGCAAGCCCGCCGTGCACCGGCGGTTCGAGGGCCTGCACGGGACGAACGGCTGGGTCGGTTCGGGCGAGTCGTTCGGCTCCGCGGCGGCGATCCTGCTCGGCGACCTGTGTCTGTCCTGGTGTGACGAGATGTTCGGCGCGAGCGGCGTGGACGATCGGGCGCTGCGGGCGGCCAAGCCGTTGTTCGACGTGATGCGCACCGAGGTGATGGCGGGCCAGTACCTCGACGTGCTGGAACAGGCGATGGGCGGCGGCTCGGTCGAGCGCTCACGGCGCGTGATGCGGTTCAAGTCCGCCAAGTACACGATCGAGCGCCCCCTGCACGTGGGTGCCGCGCTGGCCGGCGCCGACGAGGCCGCGCTGGCCGCCTACTCCGCCTACGGGCTGCCGCTCGGTGAGGCGTTCCAGCTGCGTGACGACGTGCTCGGGGTCTTCGGCGATCCCGAACGGACCGGCAAGCCGGCCGGGGACGACCTGCGGGAGGGCAAGCGCACCGTACTGCTCGCGCTCGCCGGCGAGCGGGCCTCGCGCGGCCAGGCCGAGGTGCTGGACACGCTGCTCGGGGATCCCGGACTGAGCGACATCGGCGTCAAGGAACTGCGCGTGGTGATCGAGGACACCGGCGCGCTCGCCGACGTCGAGACGATGATCACCGAGCTGACCGAGCGGGCCCTCGCGGCCCTGGCCGTCGCGCCGATCGCCGAGGACGCGCGCGAAGTGCTGCGCGAGTTGGTCGACGCCGCCACCGTGCGCAGCGTCTAGGGTCGCCGGCGGGTCGGCGACGGTGAACGGCGCGGCCGGCACGGACCGGGGGCGCTCCGACTCGGCCACCCGGCCCGGGGCGGGACGGGGGCCGTGCGTCGGGTCGGCGTGCAGCAGCGCCTGGGGCGGATTGCGGCCGAGCAGGTAGATCCCGCCGATCATCGCGGCGAGCACGAGCAGCGGGAACAGCAGCGCAACGCCGCCGTCCGGCGTCGGGCTCGTACGCCCGGGTCGAGGCACCGGGTGTTCGGCGGCGGCGAGCCGGGGGCCGGGGATCAGCGGCTCCGTCGCGGGGTGCGGCAGGTCGTGGTCGCGGGCATCCTCTGCGGACCCCGGACGGAGGCGAACGTCGGGTGTGTCCATCTCGGCAGTCTGGCCGCTCGCTCCGCCCGGTTCGGCCGGAAAGCGCCGTCCGCGAGGCCAACCACCCGATCGGCCCACCGGCGGCGACACCCGCCTCGTCGCCCGGCGGATCGTGGTCGGCCGCCAGAACACCGCCGTCGACGACCGGGCCCCGACCGACGTGCCCGACCGGCCGGCGCGGGCGTCGTTTCGCCCGAACGGGACGCTCCGACCACGATCGACACCTGCCGAGACCTTGGCCGGCCCGCCCCGGCGGCCGGCGCGCGACACCGCGGTCGCGCGGACCCGACGCCCGGCTTCCGGCCGATCGCCGGAGACCGGTTCAGCGTGCGGCGAGTCGCCGGACGAATTCCGCCGTCGCCTCGGCCGGGTCCGCGGCCTCGGTGATCGCGCGCACGACCACCACCCGCTCCGCGCCCGCGGCCAGCACCTCGTCGAGGTTGCCGAGGTCGATGCCGCCGATCGCGAACCACGGCCGGATCGGGCGCAGCGCGGCGGTGTACCGGACCAGGTCCAGGCCCGGTGCGGGTCGGCCCGGCTTGGTCGGGGTCGGCCAGACCGGTCCGGTGCAGAAGTAGTCCACGCCGGGTTCGACGATCGCCGCGTCCACCTCGGCCTCGGCGTGCGTGGACCGGCCGATCAGCACGTCGCCGCCGACGATCGCGCGCGCCGCCGGGACCGGCAGGTCGTCCTGGCCCAGGTGCAGCACGTCGGGGCCGATCGTGTGCGCGACGTCCGCGCGGTCGTTGACCGCGAGCAGCGTGCCGTGCCGGCGGCAGGCGTCCGCGAAAACCTCCAGGTAGGCGAGTTCGGGGCGGGCCTCCAGGCCCTTCTGCCGCAACTGCACGATGTCCACGCCCGCGCCCAGCACCGCGTCCAGGAACGCGGGCAGGTCGCCCTGGCGCTCCCGGGCGTCGGTGCACAGGTACAGACGGGCGGCGGCCAACCGTTCCTGACGGCTCGTCATCCGCGCGGCCTCAGATCGCCAGGGCCTGGGCGCGGCGACGCACCTCGGTCATCCGGTTCTCCTGCAGTGCCTGCACCGGCGTGCCCGGAAGCGTGTCGTCCGGAGTGAACAGCCACTCCAGCGCCTCCTCGTCGGTGAAGCCGGAGTCCGCGAGCAGGGTCAGCGTGCCGACCAGGCCCTTGACGATGTTGCCGTCCTGGAAGAAGTCGGCGGGCACCTGGAGGGCCCGGTGCTCGCCGCGGCGCACGGCCAGGAACTTGCGCTCCTTGAGCTGCTGGCGGACCTTCAGGATGTCCACGCCGAGGATCTCGGCGATGTCGGGGAGTGTCACCCAGGCGGGGACGAGGGCTTCTGTTTTGGCGTCGATCTCGCTCACCCGGCCAAGTTTAGGTTCCGCACCCGGTCCCGACCGCCGGCGCCCGGCGGTCGGCCGGGCGCCGGGCCGTCACAGCGCGACCGACTTGAGCGGGTTCTCCGGGTCGGCGAACCGCTCCCGGTCCACCGGGGTGCCCAGTTGTACGAGCTTGCGGCCCTGGGCCAGGTCGCGCGGTCGGGCGACGGCGAGCAGCGCCACCAGCCGGTCGCCGGCGAACCAGCCCGCGGTCCACTTGCCGTCCTCGTCCGCGCCCCGGAAGACCAGTTCGTCGCTCGCGCCGTGCCGGCCGACGTACTGGACCATGCGGCCGAACTGGTCGGACCAGAAGTAGGGGACCGGGTCGTACGCCTGGTCGCCGCCGAGCAGGTTGGCCACCAGCACGCGCGGCGCCTGGAGCGCGTTGTCCCAGTGCTCGACGTTCATTCGGGTGCCGTACCGGGCGGAAGGGAAGTCCACGCAGTCGCCGACGGCGTACACCCCGGGCATCGAGGTGGCCAGGTGGTCGTCCACCTCGACGAAGCCGCGCTCGTTGCGGACCACGCCGGAGTCGGCCAGCCACTCGGTGGCCGGGCGCACCCCGATGCCGACCACGATCGCGTCGGCGCGCAGTCGGCGGCCGTCGGTCAGGTGCACCGCGCCCGCCTCCAGGCGGTCCACCCGCGCGTCCAGCAGCAGTTCCACGCCCGCCTCGGCGTACCACGGCACGAACCGCTCGCCGATGGCGTCCGGGAAGGGGCCGGCGAGCGGGGTGTGCAGGGCCTCGACCACGGTGGTCGGGCAACCGGCGGCGGCCGCGGCGGTGGCCACCTCGGCGCCGATCCAGCCCGCACCGACGATCACCACGTGGGCGCCGGGCACGAGTGCGGCGCGCAGTGCGCGGGCGTCGTCGATGGTGCGCAGCACGTGCACGCCGGGTACCTCGGCCGCGCCCGGCAGGTTCAGCACCCGCGAGCCGGTCGCGATCACCAGGCGGTCGAAGGCGATCGGCCCGGCGTCGGTGTCCACCGCGCCCGGGCGCAGTCCGGTCGCGGTCCGGCCGAACAGCACGTCGGTCTCCAGCGCGGCCCAGTCCGCCTCGAAGGACGTGTCGTCGGTCTTGCCGCCGAGCACCTCCTTCGACAGCGGCGGGCGGTCGTATGGCGCGTGCGCCTCGGCCCCGAGCAGGGTGACGCGACCGGTGTACCCCTGGTCCCGCAGCGCCACCACGGTTTGCAGGCCGGCCATGCCGGCACCCACGACGAGCACGTTGTCCATGCAGGGCACCCTATGACGCGGGCCGGCGCCGCCGACGAGCAGGGTCTTGACTCAGTCAAGGACATCTTCGGCGCACCCTCGGGCACCCCCGGGCATCCGAAACCGGTGTCGTAGTGTGGAGAGGTCACGGGAGCCCGGTGAGACCGGGCTGAGAGGGGGGCTGCGAGCCCCCGACCGTCCGAACCTGATCCGGGTCATACCGGCGAAGGGAGTTCCCCTCACCATGTCGAGCCCCACCATGTCCGAGCACCCCACCGACGTCGTCGTGGTCGGCGCGGGCGTCGTCGGACTGTCCGTCGCGTGGCGTGCGCGCACCCGGTACGGCCTCGCCGTCACCGTGGTCGATCCGGCCCCGGGCAGGGGTGCCTCGCACGCCGCGGCCGGCATGCTCACCCCCGTCTCCGAACTCCAGTACGGCGAGGAGAGCCTGCTCCGGCTGAGCATCGAATCGGCCCGGCGCTACCCCGAGTTCGCCGCCGAACTGGCCGAGGCCGCGGACCTGCCCTCGGGCTACCGCGCCTGCGGCACGATCGCGGTCGCGCTGGATGCGGACGACCGGGCCGTGCTCAAGGACCTGCATGCCCACCAGCAGCGGCTGGGCCTGCAGTCGTCCTGGCTGACCAGCCGCGAGTGCCGTCGGCTCGAACCGATGTTGTCCCCGGCGATCACCGGCGGCCTGCACGTCGAGGACGACCACCAGATCGACAACCGCCGACTGGTCGCGGCGCTGCTCGCGGCCTGCGCGCGGGCCGGCGTCGTCTTCGTGCGCGAGAGCGTCGAGCGCGTCCTGGTCGCCGCCGAGCGCGCGTACGGCGTGCGAACGGCCGGCGGACGCGACCTGATCGCCGACCAGGTGTTGCTCGCGGCCGGCTGTCGCTCGGCGCTGATCCCGGGTCTGCCGCCCGAGGTGGTCCCGCCGGTGCGGCCGGTCAAGGGGGAGATCCTGCGGCTGAAGGTGCCGCCGGCGCTGCTTCCGCTGCTGTCCCGCAACGTCCGGGGCGTGGTCAAGGGCGGCAGCATGTACCTGGTCCCGCGGGCGGACGGCGAACTGGTGATCGGTGCGACCGAGCACGAACTCGGCCACGACACCGAGGTGACGGCGGGCGGCGTGTACGAACTCCTGCGCGACGCACACGAACTCGTCCCCGGCATCACCGAACTGCCCTTGGTGGAGACGCTCGCCGGGCTGCGCCCCGGCAGCCCGGACAACGCGCCGATCCTGGGTCGCTCGGCGCTGCCCGGCCTGGTGGTGGCGACCGGCCACTACCGGCACGGCATCCTGCTCACCCCGATCACCGCGGACACCGTGGCCGAGGTCCTCGCGCAGGGCACCACCCCCGAACTCGTCGCGCCCTTCGGGCCCGACCGGTTCGCGACCGCCGCCCGGAAGGTGATGGCATGAACGACATCGAGGTCTCCGTCAACGGCGACCGGCGCCGGGTCGCGACCGGTACCACCGTCGCCGAACTGGTGGCCACGCTGACCACCGCCGCCAAGGGCGTCGCGGTCGCGGTGGACGAGTCGGTGGTGCCGCGCGGGGCGTGGGCCGAGACCGTGCTCGACGCGGGCAGCCGCGTCGAGGTGCTGACCGCCGTCCAGGGAGGTTGAGGGCATGGCCGACGACAAGCTGGTGATCGCCGGCGAGTCCTTCACCTCGCGGCTGATCACCGGGACCGGCGGCGCGCCGAGCCTGGAGATCCTGGAGCAGGCGCTGATCGCGTCGGGCACCGAGATCACCACAGTGGCGATGCGCCGGGTGGACCCCGGGACCGCGGGCTCGGTGCTGGACGTGCTGCGCCGATTGGGCATCCGGGTGTTGCCGAACACCGCCGGGTGCTTCACCTCGGGCGAGGCGGTGCTGACCGCGCGGTTGGCCCGCGAGGCGCTGGAGACCGACTGGATCAAGCTCGAAGTGGTGGCCGACGAACGCACGTTGTTGCCCGACGGGGTCGAACTCGTGGACGCCGCCGAACGGCTGGTCGACGACGGCTTCCGGGTGTTGGCCTACACCAACGACGACCCGGTGCTCGCCCGCCGGCTCGAACAGGTGGGCTGCGCGGCGGTGATGCCGCTCGGTTCGCCGATCGGGTCGGGCCTGGGCATCCGCAACCCGCACAACATCCGGCTGATCACCGAGCAGGCCAAGGTCCCGGTGGTGCTGGACGCGGGTCTGGGCACCGCCTCCGACGCGGCGCTGGCGATGGAGCTGGGCTGCGATGCGGTGATGCTGGCGACGGCGGTCACCCGCGCGCAGTCGCCGCGGTTGATGGCCGAGGCGATGCGGCACGCGGTGGACGGCGGGCGACTGGCGTACCGCGCCGGGCGGATCCCGATGCGCCACCACGCACACGCGTCGTCACCGATGGCCGGCATGCTGGAGGCCGGCCCCGAGCACCCCGCCTTCTGAGCCGTACACAGGCCGGCCGGCGGGGAACCGTGGGGAAGACCGTCGGCGTCCACAAGGCAGTGGACCCTACACTCCAGAACATGGACACGACCTTGAACGATCCGCTCGTCGGGCGGCTGCTCGACGGTCGATACCGGGTCGATGCCCGAGTTGCCGCGGGTGGCATGGCCACGGTGTACCGGGCTCTCGACACCCGACTCGACCGCACCGTCGCCCTCAAGGTGATGCATGCCGGGCTCGCCCAGGACCCCGAGTTCACCCGCCGCTTCATCCTGGAGGCGAAGGCTGCGGCGCGGTTGTCGCATCCCAACGTGGTCAACGTCTTCGACCAGGGCACCGACGGCTCCGTCGCGTACCTGGCGATGGAGTACGTCGAGGGCCGCACGCTGCGCGAGCTGCTCCAGGACCTGGGCAACATGACCCCGCGCGAGGCGTTCGGGGTGTTGGAGCCGATGCTGGCCGCGCTCTCCGCCGCGCACCGGGCGGGGTTCGTGCACCGTGACGTCAAGCCGGAGAACGTGCTGATCTCCGACGACGGCGGGATCAAGCTGGGCGACTTCGGTCTCGCCCGCGCGACCACCACGACCGCCACCGCCGCGACCGGCAAGGTCCTGGTCGGCACGGTCGCCTACCTCGCCCCCGAACAGGTCGAGCGCGGCGAGTCCACGCCACGCTCGGACGTGTACGCGGCGGGCGTGGTGCTCTACGAGATGCTCACCGGCCGGCAGCCGCATCACGGCGCGACCGCGGTCGAGGTGATCTACAAGCACGTGCACGCGGACGTACCGTCGCCCTCGCTGGCGGTGCCGGGTCTGTCGCACTCGCTGGACACGCTGGTGCGCGCGGCCACCGTGCGCGACCCGGAGCACCGGCCGAACGACGCCGAGACGCTGCTCACCCTGGTCCGCCGGACCCGGCACGCGATGCCGGATGCGGAGCTGGACTTCGGCGCGGCGCTGCGACTGCCGCCGCCGCCCGAGCCGATCCACGACAACGCCACGAGCGTGTTCCGGGCCGGCGAGGTCCTGCTGCCGCCGCACCTGGCGCCGCTGGGGCTGAGCGTGGACTCGACCGAGGACGAACAGGCGCGCTACGGCGGCGGGGCGTACGAGTATCCGGCGCAGCACCACGAGTACGCGCCGGCCGCCGAGGCGCCCCCGGCGGGCACCACCGGCGGCGGCTATCCGCAGCAGCCCGGGCTGCCGGGCCGGCGGCGCCGACGCGGGCCCTCGCGCGGGATGATCGTGCTCGCCATCGTGCTGCTGGTCGCCGCGGCGATCGGCGGCGGCGCGTGGTGGTACGGCTCGGGTCGCTACTCCGACGTGCCCGGCGTGCTGAACATGACCCAGGCCGAGGCGGAGAAGCGGCTCAAGGCGGCCGACCTCAAGGTCTCCTACGTCGGTGACGGAGAGTTCAGCGAGACGATCGCCAAGGGCTCGGTCATGTCCACCGACCCGGCTCCCGGCAAGAACGTGCTCAGCGGCTCGACGGTGAAGGTCAAGCTGTCCAAGGGTCCCGAGCGGCACGTGGTGCCCGCGCTGGTGAACCTCAAGCTGGAGGACGCCAAGAAGGCGCTGTCCGACGCGGCGTTGAAGCCGGGCACGGAGACGCGGGTGGCGAGCCCCAAGCCGCCCGGCACCGTGGTGGGCAGCCAACCCGCGGTCGGCGAGCAGCTCCAGCGGGACAGCGTGGTCTCGCTCGTGGTCAGCCGAGGCCCGGACACGGTGGTGCCGGACCTGACCGGGCTGGAGATCAACGAGGCCAAGGCCAGGTTCCTGCCCGCGACCGGGGTGACCGTCGAGGCGGATCCGACCCCGCAGTTCTCGGACACCGTGCCGCCCGGCCGGATCATGTCGTCCACTCCGGGCACCAACGCGACCGTGCCCTTCGGCACCAGGATCACCGTGGTGCTGTCCAAGGGCCCGGACTTGGTCCAGGTTCCGCCGGTGACCGGGATGAACCCGGACGACGCGGGCCGCGCGCTACAGGCCGCCGGACTGCGGGTGAACAACCGGATGATCCCGCTGATCCCGGCCAACGTCGGCAAGCAGGACCCGCCGGCGGGCTCGATGGTCAAGCGCAACAGCGAGGTGTTCATCTCGAACTTCTAGGCACGCGTTCCACTCCGGCGCGGCACATGCGAAGGCCCCACTCCGATTCGCTCGGGTGGGGCCTTCGTACGTGCCGGGGGCGGGGTGTCCGGTGCGGCGGCTCAGGTCAGCGCCGGCCCCTCGCCGCTCTCCTCCTGGTACGAGTAGCGCTGCTCCTGCCACGGGTCACCGATGTTGTGGTAGCCCCGCTCCTCCCAGAAGCCGCGCTTGTCGGCCACCATGTACTCGATCCCGCGCACCCACTTGGGGCCCTTCCAGGCGTACAGGTGCGGCACGATCAACCGGACCGGGAACCCGTGCTCGGCGGTCAGCGGCTCGCCGTTGTGGTGGGTGGCCAGGATGGTCTGATCGTTCGCGAAGTCGAACATCCGCAGGTTCGAACTGAAGCCGTACTCCGCCCACACCATCGCGTGGGTGACCTCGGGGGCGGGCGGGGCGATCTCCATCAACTTGGCGACGGTCAGCCCGCTCCACTCGTTGCCGAGCATGCTGAACTTGGTCACGCAGTGGAAGTCGGCGATCACGGTGTCGTGCGGCAGCGCCGAGAACTCGTCGTAGTTCCAGCAGTGCTTGTCCCCCGAGGCGGTCGCGCCGAAGACGCGAAAGTCCCATATCTCGGGCTTGAACCGCGGGACCGGTCCATAGTGCAGCACGGGCCATCCGCGCTGGATGCGCTGGCCCGGCGGAAGTCGCGGATCGCGGTCCGGAGCCTCGGTCCCACCTTGTGCCGCTTCCGTATGCCCCATACCTCACATGGTCCCAGACGCCCCGGCCAACTCACGACCGCCCCTGTCGCACCCCCCACCGCCGACGGTCACCGTGCGTGTTCCCCGTGCCGCCGAGCGAGAAGGTCGGCGGCGGGACGGGACATGTTCGACATTGCAAGGCAAGGCTGCCCTTCGTGGCGGAAGCGCTACCAAAAGTGACAGGATTCGTGGGAAAACTCCTGCCTCATGCGCGCTCGGAGTTCCCCTGTGTCCCACCCACATCGGAAGGTGCGTCGCGATGCACAGTGACCCGCAGATCATCGAGCTCCTGAACGAACAGCTCACGGCGGAGCTCACCGCGATCAACCAGTACTTCCTGCACGCGAAGATGCAGGAGCACCGCGGCTACATCAAGCTCGCGGCCTGGACCCGCCATGAATCCATCGACGAGATGAAGCACGCGGAGCGGCTGACCGACCGCATCCTGATGCTGGAGGGTCTGCCGAACTACCAGCGGCTGAACGCGCTGCGGATCGGCCAGAACCTGGAGGAGATGTTCCGCGCCGACCTGGCGGTCGAGATGGAGGCCGTCGAGCGGCTGCGGCGCGGCATCCCGTTGATGCGCGAGAAGGGCGACGTGACGTCGGCCAACATCTTCGAGGAGATCCTGGCCGACGAGGAAGAGCACGTCGACTACCTGGAGACGCAGCTCGCCCTGCTCTCCGAGGTCGGCGAGCAGCTCTACATCGCGGGCCTGCTCAAGCAGCCGAACGAGAGCTGACCGGCGACTCGGGACACCCCCGGGACGGACCCGGCGGGACGCTGCGGACACCGCGACCCGGGCCCGGACAACCGGCCGGATTGTGTCACCGATCACCCGGTATTCCCCCCGGCGAGCGCTGAGGTTACCCTTACCTAAGTAACCTCGCCGCTGGGGGGAAATCTCCGTGTACGTCTGCATGTGTTTCGGTGTCACCGACAAACAGGTGAACGACCGGATAGCCGATGGCGCGCGCACCATGCGTGAGATAGCCCAGTCCTGCGGCGGCGCCGGCACCGACTGCGGGCGCTGCGTCAAGAGCATCACCGCGATGTTGCCGCGCGACGAGTCGCGCCGCCGGCGTCGCGAGTTGTGCGGCGAGACCGAGACCTGCGCGACCGCGTGCGCCGGCACCCCTGCCGCCGCCGAGCCGGTCGCCCTGCCGACGCCCACGGTCACCGCCGCGGCCTCGGCCTCGGCCGTGCCGGACAACGTGATCCCGCTGCGCCGGCACAGCGCCGCCTGAGCTTCGAGGCCGAGCCCACCGCCGACCGACCCCCGCCGCGCGATCGGCCCCTCGCCCGGTCCTTGCCTCAGCCCTTCGCCGCCTGCGCGATCGCCGTCGCCGCGCGCACGCACCCGGCCGCGTCCACATCCATGTGCGTGACCAGCCGGATCAGCCGAGACCCGAACGCCGACACCAGCACCCCCTCCGCCCGGCAGCGCTCCACCACCGCGGCCGCGTCCGGCTGCCCCTCGCCCAGCTCGACCAGCACGATGTTGGTCTCCGGGTCGACCACCGCGAAGCCCGCGTCGCGCAGCAGGTCGGCCAACTTCCGCGCATGCTCGTGGTCCTCGGCCAGCCGCTCGATGTGGTGCTCCAGCGCGTACAGCCCGCCCGCCGCCAGGATGCCCGCCTGGCGCAGCCCGCCGCCCATCCGGTGCCGCATCCGGCGCGCCTCGGCCTCGTACTCGGCGGGCAGCAGCACCACCGAGCCGGCCGGCGCCCCCAGTCCCTTGGACAGACACACGCCGAGCGTGTCGAACAGCGCCCCGTAGACCCGCAGCGGCGTGCCGGTGGCCACGTGCGCGTTCCAGATCCGCGCGCCGTCACAGTGCAGCGGCAGGTCGTGCCCGTGCACGAGGTCGCGAATCGCGGTGAGTTGCTCCAGCGGGTAGACCGAGCCGCCACCGCGGTTGTGCGTCTGCTCGACCGCCACCATCCGCGTGCCCACGGTGTACGGGTTGTCCGCCCGGATCAGCCGGGCCAGGTCGGCGACCTCCAGCAGGCCGCGCGGGCTGAGCGTGGTCCGGGTCTGGACGCCGCCGTGCCAGGCCGCCGCGGCGTCCTCGTGCGCGACGATGTGCGCGTCGGCGTCCAGGACCAGTTCACCGCCCGCCGGCACGGACAGCCGCACGGCGAGTTGATTGGCCATCACCCCGGTCGGCGCGAACAGTGCGAACGAGTGCCCGAACAGGTCGGCGACGTACTCCTCCAGCGCCCGCACGGTCGGGTCCTCGGCATACACGTCGTCACCGACCTCGGCGTTCGCCATCGCCGCGCGCATCGCGGGGCCGGGCTTGGTGACGGTGTCGCTGCGCAGGTCGGTGAAGGTCATGTCGGCAGCATTCCAGACGCGCCGAAGGGCGGACCCGGGCAGGGTCCGCCCTTCGGCGATCGGGGCCGACGCCCGGTCAGCTCTTCCGGTACATCTCCGCGACCAGGAACGCGAGGTCGAGCGACTGGCTGCGGTTCAGCCGCGGGTCGCACGCCGTCTCGTAGCGCTGGTGCAGGTCGTCGACGAAGATCTCGTCGCCGCCGCCCACGCACTCGGTGACGTCGTCGCCGGTGAGTTCGACGTGGATGCCGCCCGGGTGGGTACCGAGCGCGCGGTGCACCTCGAAGAAGCCCTTGACCTCGTCCAGCACATCGTCGAAGCGGCGGGTCTTGTGCCCGCTGGACGCCTCGAACGTGTTGCCGTGCATCGGGTCGGAGACCCACACCGGCTGCGCGCCGGCCGCGGCCACCTTCTCCACCAGCGCCGGGAGGTTGTCCCGGACCTTGCCCGCGCCCATCCGCACGATGAAGGTCAACCGGCCCGGATCGCGGTTCGGGTCCAGCTTGTCGATCAGCGCGAGCGCGTCCTCGGGCGTGGTGGTCGGGCCGAGCTTGACGCCGATCGGGTTGCGGATCCGGGACGCGAACTCCACGTGCGCGCCGTCCAGCTGCCGGGTGCGTTCGCCGATCCACACCATGTGGCCGGACACGTCGTACAGGTCGCCGGTGCGCGAGTCCACCCGGGTCAGCGCGTCCTCGTAGTCCAGGATCAGCGCCTCGTGGCTGGCGTAGAACTCCACGGTGCGGAATTCCTCGGGGTCGGTCCCGCACGCGTGCATGAAGCGCATCGCGCCGTCGATCTCGGCCGCGAGCCGCTCGTAGCGCTCGCCCGAGGGCGACAGCGCGACGAAGTCCTGGTTCCAGGCATGCACCTGGCGCAGGTCCGCGTAGCCGCCCGTGGTGAACGCGCGAACCAGGTTCAGCGTCGCGGAGGACGAGTGGTACATGCGCTTGAGCCGCTCGGGGTCCGGCGTGCGCGCGGCCTCGGTGAAGGCCAGCTCGTTGACCGCGTCGCCCCGGTAGGACGGCAGGGTCACCCCGTCGCGCGTCTCCATGCCGCTGGAGCGCGGCTTGGAGTACTGCCCGGCCATCCGACCGACCTTGACCACCGGCACGGAGGCCGCGTAGGTCAGCACGACGGCCATCTGGAGCAGCGTCTTGAGCTTGTTCTTGATCGCGTCGGCGGTGTTGCCGGCAAAGGTCTCCGCGCAGTCGCCACCCTGGAGCAGGAAAGCTTCACCCTTCGCCACCGAAGCGAGCCGACCACGAAGCTGGTCGCACTCACCGGCGAAGACGAGCGGCGGATAGGAACGGAGGTCCGCGAGGGCGGAGCCCAGGGCCTCGTTGTCCGGCCACTCGGGCTGTTGGGCCGCCGGGAGGGTACGCCAGGATTCGATGTCGTTCAGGGTCACCGCTCAAGACTAAGCGGAGTGGCAACCCGTTTGGGTCCACCGCCCGGAGAACGAGACGCCGACTCGGCCCGCCCGATAGACTCCGGCCGTGATCGCGATCGATTTCCATCGGAGTTCCTGGTGGCCCGTCCCTGCGGCGGCCCGCTGACTTCGCGATCACCTTGACGATCCGACGGCCGCCCGGCAGGGCGGCCCTTTGTTTTTCCCGGACCGGGCGGACCTCCTCCCCGGACGAGACGGACAACCGGCGGATCGCCCGGTCGGGAGGGCGTCTCTTCCCGACCGAGGAGCACCCATGCGCACCGCCGACGCCCTGTCCCCGCTGTTCTCCGACGCACCGCCGCCGTTCGCGCTGATCCGCCGCGAGCACTCGTCCGAGGTCGAGCTGCTCACCGGCGAGATCGTCGACGTGCGCGACCTCGCCGACCTCCCGCTGCCCGCCGCCGGCGGCGGCCCCGGCCACGAATTGCTCGCCCTGGTGCCGTACGCGCAGATCCGCGAGCGCGGCTTCGAGTGCCGCGAGGACGGCACTCCGCTGCGCTGCCTGAAGGTCACCGCACAACGGCGCCTGCCGCTGGACGAGGTGCTCGCCGCGCTGCCGCAGGTGCCGGTCGAGCTGCGCGGCGGCGGCTTCGACGTGGACGACGAGACCTACGCCACCATCGTCAAGCGGGTGATCGAGGACGAGATCGGCACCGGCGAGGGCGCCAACTTCGTCATCCGGCGTGACTACCGCGATCACATCGAGGGCTACACGCCGGCCTCGGCGGGCACCCTGCTGCGCCGGCTGCTGACCCGGGAGAGCGGCGCCTACTGGACGTATCTGATCCACACCGGCGACCTCACCCTGGTCGGCGCCAGCCCGGAGCGGCACGTCAGCTCGGTGGGCGGCGAGGTGGTGATGAACCCGATCAGCGGGACCTACCGGCATCCGGCCCAGGGCCCCTCGCGCGAGGGGCTGCTGGCCTTCCTGCGCGACCCCAAGGAGATCGACGAGCTGTTCATGGTCGTCGACGAGGAACTCAAGATGATGAGCGAGGTGTGCGACCTCGGCGGCGCGGTCGAGGGTCCCTTCCTCAAGCCGATGGGCCACCTCACCCACACCGAGTACCTGCTGCGCGGGATCACCTCGCACGACGTCGCCGCGGTGCTGCGCGGCACCATGTTCGCGCCGACCGTGACCGGGAGTCCGCTGGAGAACGCGTGCCGGGTGATCCGCCGGCACGAGCCGACCGGGCGCGGCTACTACTCCGGCGTGCTCGCCCTGATCGGGCGCGACGACCTGGGCCGGCGCACGCTGGACGCGCCGATCCTGATCCGGACCGCGTACATCACGCCCGACGGCGGTCTGCGGGTGCCCGCGGGCGCCACCCTGGTCCGGCACTCCACGCCCGAGGACGAGGTGGCCGAGACGCACGCGAAGGCGGCCGGGGTGCTGGCCGCGCTCGGTGTGGTGCCCGCCGCCGGGCAGGGCACGAGCGCGACGCTCGCCGCCGACCCCGAGGTGGCCGCGCTGTTGGCCGCGCGCAACTCCGCACTCGCCCCGTTCTGGCTCCGGCCGCGGGACGAGAACGCGCTGCGCGCCCCGGAGCTGGCGGGCCGGCAGGTGCTCGTGGTGGACGGCGAGGACACCTTCACCGCGATGCTCGCGCACGTGCTGCGCACGCTCGGGCTGCACGTGGAGGTCCGCAGTTACGACGACGTGACCTCGCGGCGGGTGCGCACCGCCGAACTGGTCGTGCTCGGCCCGGGGCCGGGCGACCCCCGGGACTCGGCGCACCGCAAGATCCGGCTGATGGGCGCACTGCTGCGGACCCGCCTGGACGCGAGCGGGCCGCTGCTCGCGGTCTGCCTGGGACACCAGCTGCTGGCCCGTGAACTGGGCCTGGACCTGATCCGCAAGGCGCGGCCGTATCAGGGCAAGCAGGTCGGCATCGACTTCTTCGGCCGGCCGGAGCAGGTCGGCTTCTACAACGCGTTCGCGGCGGTGCGGCCGGCCGCCGGGGTGCCCAACGTCGATTTCGCCGCGGACCCGGCAAGCGGCCAGGTGCACGCGCTGCGGTCGAGCCGGATGCGGCTCGCGGGTGTGCAGTTCCATCCGGAGTCGGTGCTCACCCACAACGGCCTGGGCATCGTCCGGGAGCTGCTCGCCGGCCTGTGAGGTCCGCTCCCGAAGCTCGGCGGCGCCCGGTCCGAAACGGCCGGGCGCACCGCCGGCCGCGACGCTCGGAACCGGCCCGCCGATCGGCCGGGACCTGCCCCGGCGTCGCACCGGCGTGCGACCATAATCGCGTTGCTCGCCACGGTGCGACGGAGGATGCTCGACCCCGTTCGTTGACCGGTTCCAGTGGAGGGGGTTCCCGTGGGCTCCGATTGTCCGCCGCACGACCCCGTCGACTGGAGCGGTCGCAAACGTTGCCGCAAGTGCGGAGTGACCTTCGGCGGGCCGCGCCCGCTGCCACCGTCACCACCGGAAGCCGATGGCTGATTCGCCGCTCCCGCCGCCGCACTTCCATACGGCGCCGCGCATCCTCTGGGACGAACTGCCCACGGACGCGCGCGCCGCGGTCGAACGGTGTGCGGGACGGGTGCTGGCCGTCGCCACGGTGTGGGCCGGATTCAACTGCGAGTTCGCCGCCATCGTGACCACCGAACGATCCCGCTACTTCGTCAAGGGTGTCCCGCGCGATCACCCGGCGGTCCCGCAACAGCGGGTGGAGGCCCGGGTCGCCCCGCACGTGGGCACCGTGTCGCCGCGGCTGCGCTGGGAGGTGCGGCTGGACGACTGGGTGCTCCTGGGCTTCGACCACATCGTCGGCCGGCATGCCGACTTCGCGCCCGGGACCGCGGATCTGCCGCTGGTCGCGGACGCGCTGCGCCGACTGGGCCGGGTCCCCGTCCGCGATCTGCCGCTCCCGCGGATCGAGGAGCGCTGGCGCTCGCTGTTGACCAGCCGGCAGCTGGAACTCCTGCGCGGCGAGAGCCTGTTGCACACCGATCTGCATCCGCACAACGTGCTGATCGGCGATCGGGGCCTCCGGGCCTACCTGGTCGACTGGGCCCAGCCCGCCCGGGGCCCGGCCTGGATCGAGGTGACGCTCGTGGCCAGCCGGTTGATGGACGAGGGACACACCGCCGAGCAGGCGGCCTCGTGGGCGGACCGGTTCGCCTGCTGGCGGACGGTCTCCGGAGAGGCGATGGAGACCTTCGTGTTCGCCGCCACCAACCAGTGCGCTCGCGGCATCGGCGCCACCCATGCGGCCCCCTGGAACGCCCGCCTGACCGCGCTGGCCGAGGCACGCGCGGCCCGATCGCACCGCCGCGCGTGTTCCTCCCGGCCTGCCCGATCGACCGGCCGATCGACACTAGGGTGAATCGGATCACCCCCCGATCCACTCCGGAGGCACGGATGTCCGAGCTCGACGCAACGCCCAGTCCGAGCAAGTGGGTTGCCGACCAGGCCAGGCTCTACGAGGAGTCCGGCGGCACCAAGGGCATCACCATGCAGGGCTCGCCGTGTCTGCTCCTGGACACCCTGGGCCGCAAGAGCGGCATCTGGCACCGCACCGTGCTGATCTATGGACGCGACGGTGAGGACTACCTCATCGTGGCCTCGCTCGGCGGCTCGGACCATCATCCGCTGTGGTACCTGAACCTGACCGCCAACCCGCAGGTGCGGCTGCGCGTGGAGACCGAGCGGTTCGCCGCGGTCGCCGAGACGCTCTCCCCCGACGAGAAGGCGCGGGTGTGGCCGCACCTGGTCGAGGTGTACCCGCCCTACGAGAGCTACCAGCAGAAGACCGAGCGGGACATCCCGGTGATCCGCCTGCGCCGCGCGGGCGATCGGCACGGCTCCTGAGCAGCGAAACCGGTGGCCGGCCCGCACCCGTATATGGGTGGGGGCCGGCGCGTACCGCCCGGTAGGCTCCGGCCGTTCGCACCGACGGTCGAGCACGCTCCTTCCTACGACGGGTACCCCGCATGCGCCTGCGCCGCTGTCTCGCCTCGACGGCCTTCCTCGTGCTGCTCGGCTCGCCGCTCGCGACCGCCGCGCCGGTTCCCGAACCCTCCGCCGACCGGGCGCCGGCCGAGGTCCAACCGGTCGAACTGACCGGATTGCCGGACCGGATCAGGCCGGCCACCCCCGTCGAGGTCACCGCGAAGCTGCGCAACACGGAGCCGGTCGCGTTGTCCCTGACCCCGATGGTGTCGATCACCGGGGATCGCCGGATCACCCCGGACCAGGCCCGGGTGGAGGTGCTCGACCCGACCCTGGGCACCTGGGTACTCACCCCCCTGGACGCGGACTCGCGGGCGCCGCTGCCGTTTCCCGGCGGGCGCGGCGAGACCTCGGGTCTGCTGGCACCGGGCGCCTCGGTCGAGTTCCGGGTGCGGTTCTCCATCGCGGCGAACGTCCCGGCGCAGTTCGTGAGCGTCGGCGTGGGTCCCGGGCGCGCGGCTCCCTCCACCGACGGCGAGCCGCGTTTCACCAACGGCATCCTTGTCGAGGCGATGCTGCTGGGACCGGACGGCGGCCTGCCCACCCGCCCGCCGAAGCCCGGCGAGAGCCGCGCCCCGTCCGTGCCGGACGCCGGGCCGGACCGGATGGGCGGTAGCGCAAAG
Source organism: Embleya sp. L77 (assembly GCF_055557415.1). Taxonomy (NCBI): domain Bacteria; kingdom Bacillati; phylum Actinomycetota; class Actinomycetes; order Kitasatosporales; family Streptomycetaceae; genus Embleya; species Embleya sp. L77. The sequence continues at coordinate 4,996,454 of NZ_CM145709.1, read as the reverse complement.
GTGTTGCCGACCGAACGACGCGGCGCCGGCGCGACGTTCGCGCTCACCGGCGTGCCCGGCTGGCTGCGGGCGGGTGGTGGCGCCGCCGAGTTCCGGCTCACTCTCTCCAACGACACCGACCGGATCATCCCCGGGGTGCGGCCGGAGTTGATATTCACCACCGGACAGTCACCGATCACACCCGGCCAACTCCTGGTCGAGGTCTACGACACCTACCAACCCGGTTGGAACCCGGTCGAGCTCACGGTGCTCACCGACCCGGCGAACGGCCGCAGCGCTCACCTGTCCGGAGCGCTGGCACCCAAGCCCTGGGACGAGCAACGCCCGTTGCCGCCCGGCGAGTTGGTCACCATCGCGATCCGGGTGTCGATCCCGACCGGCTCCCCGGTGGCGGGCGGCGACCTGGCGGTGCTGGCCGGCGGCGGCCCCCCGGGGCAGGTGCCGGCCCGGCTCGCCTCCCGCAGTGACTTCCAGGTGTTCCACGTGCCCAACCCCGGCGCGCCGACCGGCACGCCCAAGCTGCGGCCCGAACTGCCGCCGACCGCGTCGGACTCGGCGGCCGGACAGCGCAGGGAGGACGACGACGACCCGTTCACCCTCGCCACCATCGCGGTCTGGGTCGCGCTGGCCGGCATCGGCGGGACGGTCGTCTACTTCGCGCGCAAGAACCGCCGGGAGAGCGTCGGGACCGTGCCCGGGCCCGACGCCTGACCCGGCGTCATCCGTGCTCGCGAATCAGCCGAACAACACCTTCGCCTCGTCGTACAGGGCGGCCGGCACGGTCTTGAGCTCGCGGGTCGCCGCCTCCAGCGGCACGGTCACCACGTCGGTACCGCGCAGCGCGACCATCTTGCCCCAGTCGCCCGCGTTGACCGCGTCGATCGCGTGGAAGCCGAACCGGGTGGCCAGCCACCGGTCGAACGCGGTGGGCGTGCCGCCGCGCTGCACGTGGCCGAGCACGGTGGTGCGCGCCTCGTGGCCGGTGCGCTTCTCGATCTCCGAGGCCAGCCAGTCGCCGATGCCGGACAGCTTGACGTGGCCGAACGCGTCCAGCGTGCGGTCCTTGGTGACCATCTGGCCGGCCAGCGGGATCGCGCCCTCGGCGACCACGATGATCGGCGCGTAGTTGGTCCGGAAGCGGCTGTCCACCCAACCGCAGACCTCTTCGACGTCGAAGTTCTGCTCGGGGATCAGGATCACGTTCGCGCCGCCGGCCATCCCGGAGTGGATCGCGATCCAGCCCGCATGCCGGCCCATCACCTCGACGATCAGCACCCGGCGGTGCGACTCGGCGGTGGTGTGCAGTCGGTCGATCGCCTCGGTGGCGATGTTGACCGCGGTGTCGAAACCGAAGGTGTAGTCGGTCGCGTTGAGGTCGTTGTCGATGGTCTTGGGCACACCGACGACCTTGACGTCGTGCTCGTGCAGGCGGGTCGCCACGCCGAGGGTGTCCTCGCCGCCGATCGCCACGAGCGCGTCCACCTCGAACTTGGCCAGGTTCTCCCGGATCCGCTCGATGCCGCGATCGACCTTGATCGGGTTGGTCCGGGACGAGCCCAGGATGGTTCCGCCGCGCGGCAGGATGCCGCGCACGGCCTTGATGTCCAGCGGCATGGTGTCGCCCTCGAGCGGGCCGCGCCAGCCGTCCCGAAAGCCGATGAAGTCGTACCCGTAGTCCTGGACGCCCTTGCGGACGACCGCCCGGATCACCGCGTTCAGGCCCGGGCAGTCGCCGCCGCCGGTCAGTACTCCGACACGCATCGAAATCTCCGATTTCTTCCGTCCGGCACGATTCGCGGCCCACGCTACCGGTGCGAGAAGCCACCTCGACTCTTCCCACCACCCGTTCGAGGTACCCGACTTGATCGGATCGATCGAGGCGGATCCGGGCCCGACGAATGCGCACGCGCCCGGGCCCTGTCCGGCGGACCGGACAGGGCCCGGGCGCCATCCGGATCAGTCGTCCAGACCCTTCTCGATGGCATAGCGCACGAGTTCCACCCGATTGTGCAGTTGCAGCTTGTTCAGGGTGTTCTGTACGTGGTTCTGCACCGTGCGGTGGGACAGGAACAACCGCTGGGCGATCTGCTTGTAGGACAGGCCCTTGGCGACCATCCGCAGCACCTCGGTCTCCCGGTCGGTCAGCCGCGGTGCGGCCGGGCCCCTGTCCGCGTCCTTGCGCGGCGGGTCGGTGGCCATCCGGCGGAACTCGCCGAGCACCAGTCCGGCCAGCCCGGGGGTGAACACCGGATCCCCGACCGCGGTGCGGCCCACCGCGTCGACCAGTTCCTCGCGGCTCGCGGACTTGACCAGGTATCCGGTCGCGCCCGCCTTGACCGCCTCCAGCACGTCCTCCTGCTCGCCGCTGGCGGACAACACCAGGATCCGTACCGACCGGTCGTGCCGGACCAGTTCGCGCGCCACCTCGACGCCCGGCAGCTTGGGCAGGTGCAGGTCCAGGATCACCACGTCCGGCGAGGTGGCCCGGGCCCGGCGTACCGCCTCGGGGCCGTCCCCGGCGGTGGCGACCACGTCGTAGCCCGCCGCCGCGAGGTCGCGGGCCACCGCCTCGCGCCACATCGGATGGTCGTCGACGACCAGGACCTTGAGCGGCGTCGGAGCCGGTTCGGCCGTCGGTGTGGGTGTATTCGTGTCGCTCATCCGCTCCCCTGCCTCGGCACCCGGAACTCCAACTCGGTGCCTTCTCCCGTCACCGACGACCACACCACGCTGCCGCCGAGGTCGCGCACCCGGCCCTCGATCGACTGGGCCACGCCCAACCGGCCCTGGGCCCGGGCCGCCTCCAGCCGCCCGGGGGCCATCCCCGGGCCGTCGTCCCGGACGCTGATCACGATCTCGTCCGGTTCGTCCTCCACCAGGATCCACGCGTTGGCCTGTTCGCCGGCATGCCGACGCACGTTGTCCAGGGCCGCCGCCACCGCCGCGGTCACCTCGCGCGCCGCCGGCGTCGGCAGCAATACCGGCGTGCCCGGCGAGGACACGGTCACCCGGGCACCGGCGAAGGCGCCCAGCAGCACCCGCAGATCCTGTCGGGCCGGGTCGCCGTCCTCGCCGGATCCGGGCAGGTCGGCCGATTCGACCCGGGCGGGCGTCGCCGAGATCAACTGCCGCAGCGCCACCTCCTGCTCGCCGGCCAGCCTGCCCAGGCCGGCCGCGTCACCGCCGATCTCGGCCCCGCGGCGCTGGACCAGGGCGAGCACCTGGAGCACGCTGTCGTGGATGTCCCGGGCCAACCGCTCCCGCTCGCGGGTGGCCGCCTCCAGTTGCAGCGCGCGGGCCAGCGCCTGCTCGCTGACCCGGGCGATCTGCACCACGTAGCCCACCGCACCGCCGGCGAGCAGCAACAGCACGGTGTTGTGCTGGTTGTCGGCGGTGAGCGCGCCGCGTTCGGCCACGTTGGAGGCGCCGATCGCCAGCGCGGCCAGTGCACCGGTCCGCCAGCCGCCCTTGATCGCGCAGGCCAGCACCGGCGCCGAGGCCCAGACGGTGGGCAGCGTCATGGTGCCCTGGGCGACCCGCTCCGGATCGTCCAGCCAGCGGGTGGCCAAGACGCAGCTGACCGCCACGCACACGTCGATGATCAGCAGCGGCGGTGCGCGGAACGTGGGGCTGCGGAAGCCGTACGCGGTCGCCGCCGTCCAGATGGTGAGCAGCGCCATGATGGCCCACCCGCCGACCGGATAGCGGTACTCGTCCGCGACCTGGGCGAAGCGCACGATCGCATAGCCCAGCGCGAGCACCCGAAAGACCGTGAGTGCCCGCCAGAGCGACTGTTCGACCCCCACGTGAACCCCCAGGATGTGCCGAGTGCGCCCGGTCAGGCGGCGGGTCGGCCGGAGCCGCCCGATTCGTCGGTCGGGGTGGGCGCGGCGTCCGGGTCGACGGCGTCCGCCGTCTTGTCGGCCGCCTTGGCCGCCTGCTTGCGGGCCTCGTCCATCCGCTTCTTGGCGTCGGCCGCGTACACGTCGACGTACTCCTGGCCGGACAACTCCATCAGCGCGTACATGATCTCGTCGGTGATCGCGCGCAGGATGAAGCGGTCGTCCTCCATGCCCTCGTAGCGGGAGAAGTCCAGCGGCTCGCCGACCTTGATCCCCACCCGCATCACCTTGGGCACGATCTTGCCGGGCGGCTGGATCTTCTCGGTGTCGATCATCGCCACCGGGATCACCGGCGCGTGCGACTCCAGCGCCAGCCGGGCGATCCCGGTCTTGCCCCGGTACAGCCGGCCGTCCGGCGAGCGGGTGCCCTCGGGATAGATGCCGAACAGGTGCTCCTCGCGCAGCACCTTGAGGCCGGCGTTCAGCGCGGCCTCACTGGCCCGTCCGCCGGTGCGGTCCACGGGGAGTTGGCCCACGCCCTTGAAGAACGCGGCGGTGAGCCGGCCCTTGACGCCGCGTCCGGTGAAGTAGTCCGACTTCGCCAGGAAGGTGATCCGCCGCGGGACCACGACGGGCAGGAAGAACGAGTCCGAGAACGAGAGATGGTTGCTCGCCAGAATCGCCGGGCCCCGGTCCGGGATGTGCTCCTCACCCTCCACCCAGGGGCGGAAGAAGAGCCTCAATATGGGGCCGACGATCATCTTCATCAGCCGGTAGAACAACCCTGACCTCCTCCTCGGGACAGGACGAACCCTAGAGCATCCCTTCCGGCCCGGACCCCGTATGGCCTCGTCGGGCCGACCCGCGCGACCGGCCGCGAGAACGGTCCGCCCGGCTCGCGACCCCGGTCGGGGGCGGGGATCCCGGGGCGGGTGGGACCCGCCTCGCGCCGCTGTACGCATCGCGCACCCCCGTGGGACGATTCCGGAGCGCCCAGGTGTTGGGAGTAGCAGGCGGAACCACTCGCCTGTCGACCCCGTTATGGAACCTGTATCGCCGTCGTCCGCCGGCCACCACACCTTCGTGGCGGCCACCGGTCGGCTCGTCCCGCCAAGCCCGTCACCCGAAGGAGCCCGTTGGTGTCGATCCTGCCCGGTGCCGAGCCCCACCACCACGACGGCGGGCCCGTGGGCGTCCTGCTGTGCCACGGCTTCACCGGCACGCCGCAGTCGCTGCGGCCGTGGGCCCGATACCTCGCCGCGGCCGACCTGTCCGTCTCGCTGCCGCTGCTGCCCGGTCACGGCACCCGCTGGCAGGACATGAACCTGACCACGTGGCAGGACTGGTACGCCACCGTGGACCGCGCGTTCGAGCGGTTGCGCGAGCGCTGCGACACGGTGTTCGTGATGGGTCTGTCGATGGGCGGCGGACTGGCCCTGCGACTGGCCCAGCAGCACGGCGACAAGGTGGCCGGTCTCGTGCTGGTCAACCCCTCCGTGCAGGCCGACGACCCCAAGGTTCGGCTGCTGCCGGTGCTGCGCCACGTCATACCGTCGGTGGCCGGCATCGCGTCGGACATCCGCAAGGAGGGCTCGGTCGAGCTGGCCTACCCGCGCACGCCGGTCAAGGCGGCCTATTCGCTGTCCCGCCTGTGGCGCGTGGTCTCCGCCGACCTGCCGCAGGTCACCCAGCCGGTGCTGCTTCTGCACAGTCCGCACGATCACGTGGTCTCGCCGGCCAACTCCGAGACGGTGCTGGCCCGAATCTCCTCCACGGACGTCACCGACGTCCTGCTGAACGACAGCTATCACGTGGCGACGCTCGATCACGACGCGGAACGGATCTTCGCATCCAGTCTGGAGTTCGTACGCCGGCTCGCGCCGGACGCACGGACCCCGGAGACGGCCGAGAGGGACTGAACGAACGGTGCGCGGACGTGGCAACGGACTCGACGCGGAGTCCTTCAAGCCCCTGACCGACCTCGATCCCGAGGCGGCGGACGTGATGCTGGTCGCCCTGCGGGACGCGGGGGTCGCGGCATACGTCTCGACGTTGGAGCCCCGGGATCCGGACGAGGAACCCGAGCAGATCGAACGCCTGTGGGTGGACGCGGCGGCGACGTCGCGGGCCCGGGCGATCCTGCGCTCGCTGACCGAGCCGTCCTCGCCCCGCTCCCGGGCCAAGGAGGCGGCGGCCGGACCCGCCGACATCCCCAAGGTGGATCCGCTGCGCGCGGAAGGTGCCGATCGGGCGGAACGCGCGGAGCGGGCCGAACCCGAGTCGCCCGCCGAACGGCCGGGCGACGACGAGGTGTGGGCGCAGATCGTCGCGTCCTTCGACAACGACGTGACCGACCCGGTCCCGCGCTGGCCGGTCGCCGAGGACCTGGGCGGCGATCGCCCGGAGCGCGACGAGCCGCCGACCGACGGGTCGTTCAAGGTCGGGGTGCCCGCCGCGGGACCGCGCGACTACTCGCTCGCGCCCCCGGGACCGCCGGTGATAAACGAGTTGGAGGAGGACCCGGAGGAACACTTCGTACCTCCTCCGCCGCCCCCGCTGCCCAAGACCGACGCGGCCACCAAGATCGCCTGGATCGCACTGGTCGGCGGTCCGCTCTACCTGCTCGTGTCGGTGCTGCTCGGTCGCACGGTCGGGCCGTGGACCTCGTTCGCCGCGTTCGCCGCGTTCACCGGCGGATTCGTCGCGCTGGTGGCACGGATGCGGCGAGATCGGGACGAGGACGACCCGGACGACGGCGCGGTGGTCTGACTCGCCGTCATCCGGTCGGCTCACGGCAGGTTTCGACGGGACGTCATGCCGCATTGCGGGTCCGGGTCCGGGTACCTTCCTTGCGTGGACGCGGATAACGAGGGACGCCTGATCGGCGGGCGCTACCTGCTCGCCGAACGACTCGGGCGAGGCGGCATGGGTGCGGTCTGGCGGGCTCGGGACCAGGTCCTGGGCCGCGAGGTCGCGGTGAAGGAGATGTTGCCGCAGCCGGGGGCGGACGACGCCGAGCGAGCCCGGCTGCGCGAGCGCGCGGCCCGGGAGGCCCGCGCCGCCGCCCGGCTGAGCCACCCCTCGGTGGTCCGCGTCTACGACGTGGTCGAAGAGGACGATCGGCCGTGGATCGTCATGGAGTTGGTCCCGTCGCGCTCGCTGGCCGAGGTGATCCGCGGGGACGGCCCGATGACCGCCGATCGGGTCGCCGAGATCGGCCTGACCATGATCGACGCGCTGCGCACCGCGCATGCGGCCGGCATCCTGCACCGCGACGTCAAGCCGGGCAACGTGCTGATCACGCTCGACGACCGGGCCGTGCTCAGCGACTTCGGCATCGCGGTGGTCGAGGGCGACTCGTCGGTCACCCAGTCGGGCGTGGTGCTCGGCGCGCCGGCGTACATCCCGCCGGAACGGGCCAAGGGCCTGAATCCGACGGCGGCTTCGGATCTGTGGTCGCTCGGGGCGACGCTGTACGCGGCGGTCGAGGGCAAGGCCCCGTTCGAGCGCTCGTCGCCGCTGGCCACACTGACCGCGATCGTCAGCGAGGACCCGGCGCCGGCCAAGCACGCCGGTGCGCTCGACCCGGTGTTGCGCGCGCTGTTGGCCCGGGATCCGCAGGAGCGGCCGGACGCGGCGGAGGCCGAGGCCATGCTGCGCGACGCGCTGCGCGAGATCCGGGTGGAGAACGCGGCCACCCGCGCGGTGCCGGTACCGGTGCCGCTGCCGCCCCTGCCCGCGCCCGAGGCGGAGTCCATACCCGCGGCGACACCCCCGGTGCGTTCCGTCGAACCGGACTCCGACGAAATACCCCGGGACGCCGAGGAGATGGCATCGCCCCTCGTCCCGCCACCCCGGAAACCCGCCGAACCGGTCCGGGAGGACCGCCCGGCCCGCACCTTCCCGTGGTTGCCGTGGCCCGCCGCGATCGCCGCGCTGGTGGTCTTCGGAGTCGTGGTCGGCCTGATCCTCTTCCTGATCGCCCCCGGGGACGACAAGAAACCCACCGCGAAGGGCACCGGCAACAGCAACTCGCCTGCCCCGCAAGCCTCTTCTCCGGCCTCGCCGAGCACCGCCGGGACGGCCCCGGCCGCGGGCCAACTCACCCAGCCGCCGCCGAGCACGGGCCAGGCGCAGAACAGCCCGAGCGACCCGCCCGCGCAGACCACGGCGCAGACCCAACCGCCTGCGACCGGCTCGAACGACGCGAACGGCCTGCCGGCGGGCTGGACTTTGTACAAGGGTGACACCACCGGCTACCGGATCGGCCTGCCCCCGGGGTGGACCAAGGTCAACACCGTGGACTCGCAGGAGTTCTTCGCCAACGCGGACCGCACGCTCAAGCTCAACGTGGACACCGTGGCCAGTTCACCGACCGATCCGGTGGAGGACTGGAAGGAGCTGGAACCGCAGGTGCGCGGCAGTTTCAGCAACTACAAGAAGCTGACCATCGAGAAGGCCACCTACCGCGACTACCCCGCCGCGGCCTGGCACTTCACCTACGGCAGCGGCACCAAGCACCACGTGCTCAACCTCGGCTTCACGGTCCCGTCCGGGCGGGGCTACTCGCTGTACATGGACACCCCGGAGGCGGTCTGGAACGACCCGGCCACACAGGAGTTGCTGGCCGGCTTCAAGGCGAGCTTCCAGCCGTGATCCGACCCGGCCGGCCCGGGGTGCTCCGGCTCCGGATGATCCGGGCGACCCTCCCGACCCGCCGTCAGGCGCCGGGCACCCGCAGGGTGGCCAGCACCGGGCGGTGGTCGGAGGCGGCGGTGTAGTCGGCGTCCGTGACGTCGTCGGGCACACCGCACGCGAGCATCTCGATGCCCCGCGACGCGAACACGCCGTCCAGCCGTCGGCCGGGATCCCGACGCGGCGAGGTGAACTCCGAGCCCCAGGGCGCGACCGCGTAACCGTCCTGCATCTCCCCGGCCAGCCGGTCCCACGCCGGACGCCCGGCCGATTCGTTGAAGTCCCCGGCCAGCACCCGGTGTTCGACGCCGAGCCCGGCCAGCCGGCGAAGCACCAGCTCGGCCTGCGCCGACCGCTCCGCGGCGTCCAGGCTCAAGTGTGTGCTGGCCACCGCGAATTCGGCGCCGTCGACCTCGACCACGGCGGCGGCCATGCCACGTTGGTGCAGCCCGGGCGTACGCGGCAACAACACGTCGTGCGCCCGGCGCACCCGCACCCGCAGGTCACCCAGCAGCAACGGACCGGACGCGGTGCCCCCGCCGGTGATCACCACCAGGCCGCACTCGCGGGCGAATCGGGCCACCGAGTGCCGCCAACGCAGGAACCGCGGCGCCTCCTGGACGCAGAGCAGATCGGGTGCGCAGTGGCGGACGATGCGGACGAGGGCTTCCCGGTCGTCGCGCAACGAGCGCACGTTGTACGACATGACCCGGATCTCACCGGTACCGACGGTCACTGGAGCCCCCTTGCCCGGTTCGGACCGGCAGGCCCCAACCACGATCGACCAGCTGTGCAGCCGCCCGTTCCACGAGCGGCGGTTGTCCGTGCGCCCGTCCCACGGGCGGTGGTTGCCTGTGCCCCTGATTCACGGGCGGCGGTTGCCCGTGCACCCGGCCCACAGGCGGTAGTTGTCTGTGCATCCGGCCCACAGGCAGTGGTTGTCCGTTGTCCTTGCACCGTTCCACGAGCGGTGGTTGTCCGCGCGAAGTCGCGGTACGGGTCAGTGCCGGGCCAGGTCCGCCGCGCCGACCAGTCCCGCGTCGCTGCCCAGGGTCGCCACCACGACCTCGGCACCGAGCCGGTGGCCCCGGCGCAGCACACTGCGGTAGGTCTCCAGGGCGGGGACCAGCAGCAGGTCGCCCGCGTCCGAGACGCCGCCGCCGATCACGAACGCGGCGGGGTCCAGCACGGCCGACAGGTCGGCCAGGCCCTGGCCGAGCCACGTACCGAGTTCGCGGAAGGCGGCGAGCGCGACCGGGTCGCCGAGCAGGGCGGCCTGGGTGACGTGCGGGCCCTGGATGCCGGCGGGCGTGCCGTTGCCGAGCGCGAGCAGCTTCTCCGCCGCCTCGGGCATCCCGGCCGCGCGGTCGCGGGCGTAGCGGGTCAGCGCGCTGCCGCTGGCGTACTGCTCCCAGCAGCCGTAGTTGCCGCACGGGCAGGCGATGCCGTTGGGGACCACCCGCATGTGTCCGGGCTCACCCGCTATCCCGCCGCCGCCCCGGTACAGCTCGCCGCCGAACACGATCGCGCCGCCGATGCCGGTGCCGACGGTCACGCACATCACGTTCGTGTGGCCCGCGGCGGCGCCGTAGCGCACCTCGCCCCACGCGGCGGCGTTGGCGTCGTTCTCCACCACGACCGGCAGGCCGATCAGCGCCTCCATGCGATCACGCAGCGGTTCGCCGACCCACGCACCGACGTTGGCCGAGAACAGCACGGTCGACCGGTCCGCGCCGATGAATCCGGCCGCACCGAGCCCGACCGCCTCCACGACGTGGTTCTGCCGCAGGGTGTCGACCACCTCGGCGATCACCTGCGCGGTGCCATCGGCATCCTTGGGGGTGGCGATCTTGAGCCGATCGAGGATCACCCCGTCGGCGTCGACCACGCCCGCGAGGATTTTGGTGCCACCGATGTCGACACCGATCGTGAGTCCCATGTCGTCCCAAGCTCGTTCGCGTGCATTGCCCGCAACGGATCGTACTGGTCCCTTCCCCGGGTCCACCCCACCCGTACGCCCGCAGGTCACCGCGGGGATGCCCGGGCGCCGGGCACCGGACGGGCGGCCGGCGGCGGTGCAGCCCGCACGGACGCCCGTTCGCGGGTGACCGGACGGCGGGTGGCGCCGCAGTGCCCGGTCCTTCTATTCGTCGTCGAGCCGAATCCGCTCGGTCTCCGCCGGCTTCGCGGCCCATCGACGCTCCCGATCGCCCACGAAGGCCCGGTACGCGGACGCCAACTCGGCCCCGGCCGCGGCCAGGTGCGCGGCCACCTCGGGATGCCTGCGCACGACCTGCTCGCGTACCGCGCCGGCCTGCTCCACGAGCGTCTCGGCCAACCTGCGCGCCTCCTCGGCCAACCGCGCCGCGGGTGCCTCGTCCCCCTTGTCGGCCCCACTCAACGATTCGGCGAGCTTGCGCGCCTCCTCCCCGAACCGCGCCCAGGGGTCGGGCCGCTCCGCATCGTCCCGCTCGGTACGCACGTCCTCCGCCGCACGCGCAGCCCCCGCAGGGGGCACCTCGTCCGTAGTGTCCGCCCACGCGTCCGCAGCGTCCTCGGCCGCACCCTTACCCGTCACTCGCTCATCAGGACCCATCCGACGCATTGTCCGCGTTCCTCCGCCCCAACGCGAACAGAACCACCCGCAAACAACCCGAAGCCGGCAGCGAAAGCAGGATCCTCGGTCCACCCACGCACCGCCGCAAGGCGCGGGACCGAACCTCGTGCGGGCTCCCCCGCTCCCCTATACGGGGGTCTCGGCCGGCCGCCGTGCGGCATCGACCGCCGCGGCCTGATCCGGCGCCTCGGCCACGACCGCATCCTCGACGGCCCGACTCGCCCGCCACAATCGCCGCCCGGACACCACCGTGGCCGCCACCAGCAGTGCGTTGCGCAGCCCGAGGGCCAGCACCGCCTGGACCTGTGAGCCCAGCAACTCGCCGAACCAGATCGGGAATTCCAGCAGGGTCAGCGGCATCGCACACAGCAGCAGCACGGCCACCGGACGCTGCGTGGTGTCCGGGCGCAGCAGACACACCGCCGCCAACCCGATCAGCCAGACCAGGTATTGCGGGCTGATCACCCGGCTGGTCACCACGAAGATCAGGAGCGCGCACAGCGCCGCGTCGCACGCCGTCGCGCCGGTGAACCGGCGGGCCCGCACCCGCCACAGCAGCAGCCAGGCGAAACCGAGCACGCCGGCGATCAGGCTGAGCCGGCCGACCGCCGAAACGTACGGGCCGTGGAACTCCAGCGAGCCGTAACTCTCCTGCACCCGGCCGCTCCAGCCGAACCGGGTCGCGATGTGGAAGGGCAGCGCGAACACCGACTCGACCTCGATGCCGCGTTCGCGCTGGTAGCCCAGGAACGCGAAGGCGCCGGGCAGTGCGGCGGCGAAAGCGAGCACCACGACCGCGCCGCCGAGCAGGGTCCACCCGTACACCCGGGCCATCCGGCCGCGCCCGCGCAGCCCGACGAAGATCAGCACCGGCCACACCTTCATCGCCGCCGCGAAACCCGCGAGCAGACCCGCGAGCAGGTTGCGGTCGGTGCGCCGGCTGCCGATCAGCAGCAGTGCGGCCACCGTGGGCGCGGTCACCGCGAGGTCGTAGCGGGCCAGGATCATCGGCCCGAGCAGCGGCACCGCCACCACCCACAGGGCCGCACCGTACGGCGCGGCGCCGCGCGGGATGGTCCGGGCCAGCAGCCACAACACCAGCGCGTCCGCGGCGATCATCACCAGGTAGACCGAGGTCGCGTAGTCGAACGGCAACAACCCGGGCAGCAGCAGCACTCCCGCCGCGCCCGGCGGGTACTGCCAGCGCACGTCGTCCACCGGGAAGGTCCCCGAGCGCAGCACGCCGTACCACTCGCGGTAGATGAACCGTACGTCGCCCGTCACGAACGGCCACGGATTCGGCAGCACCTCCGTGACCATCAGCAGCAACACCAGGCGGGTCGCCGCCCAGACGAACACGATGGTCCACAGGGCACCCGACGGGGTCCGAAACGGGTTCCGGATGCGGTGCGACTGGGGAGGGCTCACCGACGGATCGTATCGAGGTCGACACTTGGATCGGCTCCGTCGGCGGCGCGGCCGGGTCCGCGCGTCGGTCCGGGATCGTTCGACACCGTCTTCCTCCGGGTCGCGCTCGGCTGCTGCGGGATTCCCGATCCCCCGATCTGGGATCCTCGATCGTGATGAAGACCTTGATCGTCACCAACGACTTCCCGCCCCGCCCCGGCGGCATCCAGTCCTTCGTGCACGCCATGGCCCTGCGGCTGCCGGCCGACGGCGTCGTGGTCTACACGTCGTCGTGGAAGGACCGGGCGGAGATGGCCGCGTTCGACGCGGAGCAGCCCTTCCCGGTCGTGCGGGACCGCACGCCGATGCTGGTGCCCACGCCCAGTGCGGTGCGCCGGGCCCGCGAGATCGCGCGCGCCGAGGGCTGTGACACCGCGTGGTTCGGCGCGGCGGCGCCGCTGGGCCTGATGGCGCCGCAGCTGCGCGCGGTCGGCGTCGAGCGGCTGGTGGCCACCACCCACGGACACGAGGCGGGCTGGGCGGTGCTGCCCGGGGCGCGGCAGCTGTTGCGCCGGATCGGCGAGGGGGTGGACACCGTCACCTACCTGGGCGAATACACCCGGGGCAGGATCGCCCCCGCGCTCAGCCCGGCCGCCGCCGCCCGGATGGTGCAACTGCCGCCCGGCGTGGACGAGAAAGTGTTCCGCCCGGACGTGGGCGGAGCCGAGGTGCGCGCCCGGCACGGGCTGGGCGATCGGCCGGTGGTGGTGTGCGTGTCGCGTCTGGTCCCGCGCAAGGGCCAGGACGTCCTGATCCAGGCGCTGCCGCGGATTCGGCGCCGGGTGCCGGATGCGGCGCTGCTGATCGTCGGCGCCGGGCCGTACCGGGACCGGCTGGAGGCGATGGTGGACGAGGTCGGCGTGCGCGATTCGGTGGTGTTCACCGGCGCCGTGCCGTGGGCCGAGTTGCCCGCGCACCACGAGGCCGGCGACGTGTTCGCGATGCCGTGCCGGACCCGGCGCAGGGGGCTGGACGTGGAGGGCCTGGGCATCGTCTACCTGGAGGCATCCGCGGTGGGCCGACCGGTGGTGGCGGGCGACTCGGGCGGTGCGCCGGACGCGGTCCTGGACGGGGAGACCGGGTACGTGGTGAACGGTCGCTCGCCGGCCGCGGTCGCGGACCGGGTGGCGGGCCTGCTGGCCGACCCGGCGCAGGCCGCCCGGATGGGCGCGGCGGGGCGGCGCTGGGTGGAGCGGGAGTGGCGCTGGGACCTGCTGTCGGGGCGGCTGCGCGGGCTGCTGGATCCGGAGTGGGCGAGCTGACGCACGACGTGCCGAAGGCGGCCGGCCCGGGAATCCCCGGACCGGCCGCCTTCGGTGTGGTGAACGCCGGCGCACGACGCCGCTCGGGCTCGGCCCGGGTGCTCAGCCCTCGTAGATCTTCTCGATGTCCTGCTCGAAGTCCCGCAGCACCAGATTGCGCTTGAGCTTGAGGGACGGTGTCACGTGGCCGCTCTCCTCGGTGAAGTTGATGGTCAGCACCCGGAACTTGCGCACGCCCTCGGCCCGCGAGACGGCCTTGTTGCCCTCGTCGATCGCGTCCTGGACGGAGGCCAGCAGGTCCGGGTCGTCCGCGAGGTCGGCGACGGTCGCGTCGGCGGGCTTGCCGTGCTGCTCCTTCCAGGTCGGGAAGGCCTCCGGGTCGATGGTGATCAGCGCGCCGACGAACGGTCGGCGATCGCCGACCACCATGCACTCGCTGATCAGCGGATGGGCCCGGATGCGGTCCTCGATCACGGCCGGTGCGATGTTCTTGCCGCCCGCGGTGACCAGGATCTCCTTCTTGCGCCCGGTCACGGTCAGGAAGCCGTCGTCGTCCAGCACGCCGATGTCGCCGGTGCGGAACCAGCCGTCCTCGAACGCCTCGGCGGTGGCCGCCTCGTTCTTCCAGTAGCCGGTGAACACGTTCGGACCCTTGGCCAGGATCTCGCCGTCCTCGGCGATGCGTACCGCCGAGCCGGGCACCGGTCGCCCGACCGTGCCGATCCGGATCCCGACCGCCGGGTTGACCGTGTGCGCGGCGCAGGTCTCGGTCAGGCCGTAGCCCTCCAGGACGGTGAAGCCGATGCCGCGGAAGAAGTGGCCGAGCCTGGTGCCCAGCGGCGCACCGCCGGAGATCGCGTGGGTGGCCTGGCCGCCCAGCGCCGCGCGCAGCTTGCCGTAGACCAGCTTGTCGAACACCTTGTGCTTGAGCCGAAGGCCCAGGCTGATGCTCGCCGCGTCCATGCCCTCGCTGTAGGCGATCGCCGTGTCGGCGGCCATGTCGAAGATTTTGCCCTTGCCGTCGGCCTGCGCCTTGGCCGAAGCCGCGTTGTAGACCTTCTCGAACACGCGGGGCACCGCCAGCACGAAGGTCGGCTGGAAGGACGCGAGTTCCTTGGTCAGGTCCTTGACGTCCGGACAGTGCCCGACGCGCACGCGGGCCATGATGCAGCCGATCTCCAGGATCCGGCCGAGCACGTGCGCCAGCGGCAGGAACAGCAGGCAGCTCGACTTCTCCGGGATGAACAGCCGGTCCAGGAGGGCGACCACGTTGCCCAGTTCGGCCTGGAAGTTGCCGTGCGTGAGGATGCAGCCCTTGGGCCGCCCGGTGGTCCCGGAGGTGTAGATGACGGTCGCCACCGAGTCGGCGCGCAGGGTCGCGCTGCGTTCCTCGACCACGGCGTCAGCCACGTCGCGCCCGCCGGCGGTGAGCGCGGCCACCGCGGACTCGCCGTCGCCCTCGTCGATCCGCCACACGTGCTTGAGCTCGGGCAGCCGCTCCCGGGCCCGCTCGACCGCGCCCTCGTGCGCCGCGTTCTCCACGATCACCGCACGCGCGCCCGAGTCGGACAGGATCCACTCGAGCTGCTCGGCCGAGGAGGTCTCGTACACCGGCACCGAGATGGCGCCGGCGCACCAGATGGCGAAGTCGAGCAGCGTCCACTCGTAGCGCGTGCGCGACATCAGGCCGATCCGGTCGCCGGGCTCGATGCCCGCCGCGATCAGGCCCTTGGCGACCTCGTACACCTCGGCCAGGAACCGGGTCGAGGTCACATCGGTCCAGCGTCCGCCCACCTTGCGGGCGAGCGCCGCGGCATCCGGTGCCTCCGCGGCGTTGCGCTTGATGAGGTCGGTCAGGTTGCCCTCGGCGGGAACCTCGGCCAGGGCCGGGACGCTGCACTCGCGCACTGATGCTCCTCGTTGCGGTCTCGGCGCCGGGGTTCGGCGCTGCCGTTTGCCGTTGTCTGTGTCTGTGTCTGTCTGTGTGTCGTCTGTCGATGTCGCCGGCGTGTCGTTGACGGGGGCAGACGTTACTGGCAAGTAGGTCCGGGGGACAGAGGTCACGAGGATCCTGTGCCCCGTCTCACGCCACGGACAGCCGCAGGGCCGGATCCACGCCGAACCCGTCCGCGGACCGACGGCCCGTCCGTCCCGATTCGGTGGTCCATGTCGAGAGTATCGATTCGCCGTGAGGCACGGGTGTGACGGAGGCAACCCCGACGCGCCGTCGGTTTCGGTTCCGCGCCGTCAGTACAGTGACGGGCATGCGGGTCCACGTGGTGAGCGACGTCCACGGCGCAGCCGAGGCGCTCGCCCACGCGGGCGACGGCGCCGATGCCCTGGTGTGCCTGGGCGATCTGGTGCTCTTCCTCGACTACCACGACCTCGACCGGGGCATCTTCACCGACCTGTTCGGCGTGGAGAACACCCGCAGGCTGCTCGCGCTGCGCAACGCCCGCCGGTTCACCGAGGCCCGGACGTTCTCCGGGTCGTTGTGGGCGGGCGTGCCGGGCGGTGCCCGCGCGGCGATAGAGCAGGCGGTGCGCCGGCAGTACGCGGCGCTGTTCGCGGCCTTCCCGACGCCGACCTACGTCACCTACGGCAACGTCGACGTGCCCGACCTGTGGCCCGACTACGCGCGTGAAGGGGTCACCGTGCTCGACGGCCAGGTCGTCGAGATCGGCGGCCGGACCTTCGGCTTCGTCGGCGGCGGGCTGCGCACACCGATGCACACGCCGTACGAGATCTCCGACGAGGAGTACGCGGCCAAGGTCGCCGCGGTCGGTCGGGTCGACGTGCTGTGCTGCCACATCCCGCCCGCCGTGCCGGACCTGACCTACGACGTGGTGGCCCGCCGGTTCGAGCGCGGCAGCGAGGCGGTGTTGCGGGCCATCCACGAGACCCAACCCGATCTGGTGCTGTTCGGTCACGTGCACCAGCCGCTGCGGGCGCGGATGCGGATCGGACGCACCGAATGCGTCAACGTGGGGCATTTCCAGGCCACCGGGAAACCGTACGTCCTCAGCTGGTGAGCCGGTGCCGCGTACGCGCAGGTCGGGCACGATAGCCTTCGAGCGGATCGGTTGTACGCAGACATCCGGTGATGTCTGTCCAGGACAGCCATAACAGCTACGCGAGCTTCCGGAGGACTCCTCACGATGGCTGAACGGACCAGCTCGACCATCACGATCGACGCCACGCCGGCCGAGGTCATGGCCGTCATCGCGGGGTTCGAGGGCTATCCCGAGTGGACCGGCGAAGTCAAGGAGACCGAGGTCCTCGAGGTCGACGAGGCGACCGGACGCGCGATGCGCGTGCGGTTCAAGCTCGACGCCGGCGTGATCAGCGACGAGCACGTGCTGGGTTACACGTGGGACGGCGACCGCGAGGTGCGCTGGACCCTGGTGACCAGCCAGATGCTCAAGGCACTCGACGGACGCTACGCGCTGAGCCCGATCAGCGGCGGCACCGACGTCACCTACGAACTCACCGTGGACGTCAAGATCCCGATGCTGGGCATGCTCAAACGCAAGGCGGAAAAGGTCATCATCGACCGCGCCCTGACCGGGCTCAAGAAGCGCGTCGAGAGCTGATCCGGCGGTGACGCGGGTTCTGCTGGTCACCGGTCTTCCGGGGGCCGGACGTACGACCGTCGCGGCGGCGACGGCGGTGGCCTCGGCACGGGCCGGGCGACGCACGCTGCTGCTCGCGGCCGACGGCACGCGGGATGTGGACGCGGTGCTCGATGTGCCGGTGGGCACGGACCCGTTCGACGCGCTGCCGGACCTGACCGTGCAGCGGGTCGCCGCGCGGGCCGAGTTCGAACGCGAGTTCCTGCTGGTCCAGGGCCAGTTGGGCGCGGCGCTCGCGGTGGTCGGGGTGGATCCGCTGGATCCCGAGGAGATCACCGTGCTGCCCGGCGCCGGCGACGTGCTGGCGCTGCGGGCGCTCGCGCGGGCGGTGAACGCGCGGCGCTACGAGTTGATCGTGGTCGATCTGCCCGCCGTCGAGCGCGCGGTGCCGGCGCTGGCGCTGCCGGAGGGGCTGGCGCGTTACCTGGATCGGTTGTTGCCGGTCGAGCGCCAGGCGGCCCGGGCACTGCGACCGGTGCTGGCCGCGGTCGCGGGGGTGCCGATGCCCGAGGACTGGGTGTACGACACGGCTCGGCGGGTGAGCACCGAGTTGGAGGTGCTGCGGTCGCTGGTGAGCGCACCGACGACGACGGTACGCGTGGTGGTCCGGCCCGGCACGGTCGCGCTGGCGGCGGCACGGCGGGCCGCGTCGGCGCTCGCGCTGTACGGCCACCGGATCGAGGACGTCATCGTGAACGGGGTGAGCGCGGCCGACTCGCCCGATCCGGCGGTGCGCTCCCGGGCCGAGGTGGCGCGGGAGACGGTGGACGCGCTGTGCGCACTGTTCCCGCGGGTGCCGCTGGCACAGATCCCGATGCTGCCCGCCGAGCCACTGGGCGCGGCCGAACTCACGGACGTGGCGGCCCACTTCGCACCGGTCGGCCCGGGCGGAACCACCGACGACGAGCACCTGATCGAACGCGACGGCGACCGCCTGTCGCTGCTGCTGCCCCTGCCGGGCACCGACCGCGACGACCTGGACCTGCTGCGCCGCGGCGACGAACTCGTGATAACGGTCGGCCCCAACCGCCGCCTGTTCAAACTCCCGTCGGCACTGCGCCGCTGCGTCATCGAGGGCGCGGGCCTGCGAGACGGCGTCCTCCGCATCCGATTCGTCCCGGACCCGGCGGTATGGATGCGCCCGCCGCGGTAGCGGTCGCGACAACGACACGGGACGGCCCGGAGCGCGCTCGAACGCGCCCCGGGCCGTCGTGATTTGCCCGGGAGTGGGCTCAGCGACTCTTCAACGACGCGACGAGCGCCGCCCAGGCGACCGGCTCGACGGCGAGGTGTCCGACGGCGAGGTCCTTGGAGTCACGGACGCCGACGAAGGCGGTCAAGCCGGCGGTCTCGACGCAATTCCCCTCCCCGCCTTGGCTGTAAGACGACTTGAACCAGCGCGGTGTGGGACGCGAAGCGCTCATGACGACTCCGAGTGCTCATAGGGACTTGATCGAACCGATCAGTGCCGTCCATGCCGCAGGCTCGACTACGAGGTGTCCGACGCCGAGGTTCTTGGAGTCACGGACGCCGATCGAGTCGGTCAGGCCGGCGGTCTCGATGCAATCGCCTTCGCCTCCCTGGCTGTAGGACGACTTGAACCAGCGCGGTGCGGGGTGCGAAGTGCTCATGACAACTCCGTAAGTCGATCTTCGAACCAGATGATGGAACGAGCGGGCGTAAGCGTCTCCGTGCGAAGCAGGTCGAATCTCCGTTCGCAATCCTGGACGGCCTCCGTGTCATTGATCAAGTCTCCGCGCCCATCGTCTCGAAGTATGCGTACTCGCCTCGATCGGGATGGCTGAGAAGCTTCAGAGGTGCGCCGGAGCAGGCATGGAAGTCGGCCGAGTGCGGGAGCAGTTGCACGGTTACGTTCGGAAGCGTGGCGATGCGAAGAATGTGCTCGATCTGTTCGAGAGCGACATCCCGGCTCGGAATCGCCATGAGTCTGCTGAAGGCGCCTTCGTCGATTACCGCCCAGAGCTGGGCCGGATTGGCGCGCATGAGGACATCCTGACGAGCGATTCGCTCCACCACCCGATCCTCGATGGGACGTCGCAAGACATCGAGAGGCGCGGCAGCCTCGAACAATTTCCTCATGTAGCCCGGTGCTTGAAGAAGTCCGGGGATCACGTCGACGTCGAAGGTTCGGATGCGCGTGGCGATCGCTTCGGCGGCGATCAGATCGCGCAGCCACGACGGTGGCGCCTTCGCTTCTTTGATGGCCAGGCTGCCCAGGCGATTCAGCCTTCCCTCGGCTTGGAGGTACTCGTCCAGAACCTCCACGATCGAGAGCTTGGGCAGTCGGTCGGCCGTCTCGTAGAAGCCGATCAAGGACTCCGAACAGGTGGCCTTCGCGGCGAGTTCGGCCTGCGACTTCCCGGCCTTAGCGCGGTGGCGGCGCAACTCGTAGCCGAAGCAGCTCAGGGCCGAGTGGGTGGGATCCAGTTCCTTCGGCTTGGTCACTCGTCACACCCCACGGTTTTTCTTGTCGGCTCGCAGATGCTTCCCACGCTACTTTCGGCCGGGTTGCATGGGAGTCACTTCGCAGCAAATCCACCGGGAAAGAAGCGACTTCAATGGGCATCCTGCAAGGCAAGAGTGGCATGACCATTTCCGTTTATCTGATCAAAGCCGACGGCGAGCGCGAGGTACTCAAGCCGCCGCGCTACTACGAGGCATACGCCGACGACCCGCGTCCGGCCTATCCGGCGAACGACCCGCCGTGCAGGTGCGATTGCTGCACCGCGGAGCGAGCCACGACCACGTGAGCCCCCGACGCACCCGATGCGCTCCTGTACGAGCAGTTCGCGTCGAAGCACACTGATACGAAACAACCGGATGAAAGGAGGCGATCACGTGGGCCCAGGGCCTTCGGAGGACGGTGGCTACTTCTGGACGGTGATCGACGACGAAGAGGTGACGCGACCGTCCACCATCAACGGCATCCGGGCGATTCTGCCGCCGGAGGACCGAGAGCAGTTCGACAAGGAGGTCGGCGAGACCAAGGCCCGCGACCTCGTGGGCGTTCTGGCCCGCTGGGCCTTCAGGGACACCCGGCGCAACGAGCGGATCGAGGAAGGCTTCGCGTGGGCCGAGGCCCGCGCGGAGACGAACGAGCGGCGACTGATCCTGGGCGAGGTCACCGTCGAGGAATTGCACCGGGAGTACGCGGAAGAGGAAAGGCTCCGGAGCGAGGAGTTCGCTGCGGAACGGCGCGCGGCCGAGGGGAGCTCCGATGAGGTACATGGTGACGTACACCCCACGGGCACAGCGGATCCGTGAAGCGCTGCCACGCCACAAGCAGACCGCCCTCGACACCGGCATGGCCACCATCGCCCAGGACCCGTACGGGAGCGGTTCGAGTGCCACGTGGTCCAAGGACCGACGCGAAGCCACGATCGGCGGCGGCCTCTTCGTCGTCTATCGGATCACCGCCGCACAACTGCTCGTCACCGTGGTGGACGTCCTGTCTCCGTAGCACCTCGGCGAGCGTCGACCCCGCCCCGCCCTACCCCTTCCCGTGCAGCTTCTCCCAATCGCGCGCCAGCGCGATGCGTTCGGGGGCGGACGGGTGGGAGGCGAACAGGACTTGCAGGATCGGGTTCGGGGTGACGTTGGAGCGGTTGGCCACGGCCAGGCTGTGCTGCATCCGGATGAAGGCGTCCGGGTCGCGGGTCAGGTCGAGCGCGTGCACGTCGGCGCGGGCCTCCAGGCGCCGGCTGATCAACATCTCGCCGGGACCGGCCAGCGTGCCGATCACCGCGACGACCGCGAGCAGCAGGGCCAGTGAGCGCGGGTCGCCCGCACCGTCCGCGCCCACCCGACGCAGCAGCGGCCCGCACGTCATCAGCAGGCCCAGCGCACACACGCCGGCCGCGAGCGCCGCCGCGCCGATCAGCGTCCCGTGCAGCACGTCGTTGCGCTTGGCGTGGCCCAACTCGTGCGCGGCGATCAGCTCCACCTCGCGCGGGTCCGCGTCCCGCACGGTGGTGTCGTAGACCACGATCCGCCGGGTCGAGCCGAACCCGGACACGTACGCGTTGAGCGAGGTGGTCCGCCGGGACGCGTCCGCGACCAGGACGTCCCGTACCGGCACCCCGTCCCGCTCGGCCAGTTCCATCAGCGACGTGCGCAGTTGCCCCTCCGGCATCGAGTGGAACTTGTTGAACGCGGGTTCCACCACCAGCGGGTACAGGAACGAGATAGCCACCACGAGCAGCGCGCCGGCGCCCGCCGCGATCAGCCAGCCGGCCCGGGGCAACGCGCGGATCAGCGCGTACAGCCCCAGCACGACCAGCAGGAGCAGCCCGGTGGACATCGCGAAGGTCTTGGCCAGGTCCAGCCACCAACTCCCCCACGACTGCACGGACAACCCGTACCGTCGCCGGATCACCTCCGAGCGGGCCGAGAACGGCAGCGTGGCCATCCGCCCGATCAGCGCCAGCGCCAGGCCGCCGAGCAGGATCCGCCACACCCATCCGCCGCCCACCGGTCGGGCCACCGCCTCGATCAGGCGTGCGCCGACGGGCGTCAGCCCGAGCACGAGCGAGACCACCAGCGAAAGCGCCATGGACAGGTACGCGGGTGGCCGGGCGGCCTCGGCCAGCGAGCGGCCCCGGGCGATCTCGGCGGCGGTGAAGTCCCGGGCCGCATCCGGGTGGGTGAAGCCGCCGGGCGGCTCCGCCAGTGGGCGCCACGGAGTGGTCACCACGACCGCCACCAGCAGCACCACGCCCGTGCAGAGCAGGCAGATCAGCAACAACCTCTGGACCGACATGCCCGCCGTGCCCCCGTCATCCGGCCTGCGTCCGCAGGTAGTCGAGCCAGGTCCTGGTGAAGGCGTCGGGATTGGTGCCCAGGACGGACACCATCGCCGACGCGAGCGCCGAAGCCGCGTCCGGCGCGTTGACGCCGGGCGGCCGCTCGGCGCCGACCGTACGGTACAGCTCGACCAGCTTGGCCTGCCCCCACCGCTCGGCGATCAGTTTGCACGCCAGCCAACCCATCTCGTACGCCTGGGGCAGGTCTTCCTGCGTGGTCTCGAAGCTCGGGTCGGCCGGCAGCTGCGTGGGCACCTTGCCCGCCTTCACGTCCCGCCGCAGCTCGGGCGCGGCCGTGCGCATCGTCTGCCCCGATTCGAGGTAGCCGATGTAGTCCGCGAAGCCCTCGGACAGCCAGGTCGGCGTCCAGGCCCGGGTGAACGCCCGGCTCGCCACGTGGGTGATCTCGTGTGCCATCACCACCCGCCGCTCCAGGTCGCCCAGTTCGCGGAAGGCGTCCGGGTTGACGATCACCCGGTCGGCGGCGGCCGCGTCCGAGGCCGCGCCGCGTTCACCGGTGGTCACCGCCGCGATCTTGAGATATTTGCTCGGTTCGGCGCCGAGCAGCCGGGCCATCTGCGCCTGGGTGCCGGGCACCACGACCACCGCCCGCCCCGGCCAGGACTCCCCCCAGACCGCGCTGACCTGGGGTACCGCCTTGTCCGCCGTGTCGGCGAACTCGCGCAGCGCGGCCCGGGTGCCGATGCCGAGCACCGTGCTGTGCGTGCCCTGCACGACGGTGATCGGGCCCAGGTCCCACACCTGGGTGGGGGTGCGCATCCCGGCCGCGGCACCGTCGGTGTCGGCCGCGAGGTACCAGGTGCCCGAGCGCAGCACGAAGGTCAGGTACTGCGGCACCCGGACCGGGGCCACGTCGTGTCCGGTGATCCGGTAGAGCAGATCGACCTGCGCGGTGAAGGTGGGCGCGCCGAGTGCGCTCTTGCGCGCGGCGGAGAGGTCGAACGCGTCGGGGGTGACGATCTCGTACTCCCACCCCGCGAACGGCACCTCGGCGATGTTGTCGAAAACGCCGATCTGGGACTGCCGGAACGCGGCGTCCTGCGGATCGAGGGTGGCACCGAACGCGTCGCGGTCGCGGGAGAGGAACGCGGCCGAGCGCCGCTCCAGGAGTGCGCCGACCGCTATCCGGCGCGCGTTGGCGTGTTGTTCGCCGCCGTCCGCGGACGGCCGGCCGGGACCGGCGAAGACGCCGGCGCGCGGTCGCGAGGGCGCGTCGGTCACCGTGTCCGAGACGAGCCGGGTGACCCCGAGGACGGCCCCGAGCTGGGCGAGTGCGCACAACACGACCAGGACGGGCAGCAGGCTGCGGATCCGGCGCGCGGCCCGATTCGGGTCATCCACGTCGTCGATCGTAACGTGGGCGCGGCGAACGGCCGGCCGAACCGGACCGGGGCCGGCGCCCGACCGGGGCCGCCGATCGGGGCGGGGCCGGTCAGGAGGGTCGGACGACCTTGGCGATCGGCATCGACTTCAGCGGCGCGTAGCGCACGTTGGTTCCCGGCTTGGGTGCGTGGATGATGCGTCCGGCACCGACGTAGATGCCCACATGACCGGCTCCGCCGTAGTAGACGACCAGGTCGCCCGGCTGGATCTCGGCGAGCGGGACCGCCCGCCCCGCACCGGCCTGCCCCTGCGAGGTGCGCGGCAGTGCGACACCGGCCTGCCGCCACGCCCAGCCGGTGAGACCGGAGCAGTCGAACGCGTCGGGCCCGGTGGCGCCCCAGACGTACGGCTTGCCCAGCGCCTTCGTCGCGGCGGCCACGGCGATCGCCGCCCGGCCGCCGATCGACGACTTCGCGGCTTCTACGACGGCCGCCGGTGACCGGACGTCCTCGCGTGCGGCGCGGTCGGGGCCGGTGCCGTCCCGGGCGGGTTCGTCCCCGGCCAGGAACGCCGCGCGGTCCGCCGCGTCCAGTGTGTTCAGCAGTACCCGGGCGCGCGCCAACCTGCTCTCGACCGCGGCCTTGGCCGCCGCGAGCTCCTTGCGCCCGGCCTCCAGGGCGGCGAGCGTGTCGGTGGCCTCGCGGCGCTCCTGCTCCAGCGCACGCCGGGTGGACTGCACGCGCGCCACCGCGTGCCGCTGCCGGTCGGCCAGCCGGTCCAGGGTGGCGGCGCGGGACAGGTACTCGTCCGGACTCTCCGACATCAGCAGCGCGAGCGTGGGGTCGATGCCACCGGCGCGGTAGTGGGCCGCGGCCATCGAACCCATGCCGCCCTGCAATGCCACCAGCTCGGCCTGTGTGTCGGCGATCCGCTCCTGCGCGCGGACCACCCGCTCGCGCAGTCGGGACTGCCGCTCGGCGACGCCGTTGTACTCCTCGGTGGTCACCTCGGCCTGCCGGTACAGCTCGCCGACCTGCTGCCGCACCTGCTCCGCGGTCGGCGCCGGGTCGGCGTGCGCGACGTTCGGCCCGAACGCCACCGCCGTGACGGCGGCGACGGTCAGCACGCTGATCCGGGTATTGCCGGCCCTTTTCGACCTGCGATGGGACGCCACCGGCGGGCTCCTTCTCCGGGCCCGGCTACCCGCCGTCCGGATCGGACGGTCGAGTGCGCGGGCGCTCGACCGGTGACCCTAGCCACCCAAACGCGATCGCTTCAAATCAATCCGCGAATTTCATGGCTTGAGCCATCAATTCAGTGGAAAAGGGTCATGTTTTACGATCGAGCGATCGGCGGGCGCTCATCATTTCGCCGTTTTCGCGTAGCTGCGCACCGGCCGCCGCGAGCATGCCCTCGGCTGCGAACAGCCGCAGCGCGCTCAGGGTTTCCTCGTCCAACTCGGCATGGTCGGGGTGGTCGGCGCGCTCGCCGTACTCCCCGGAGTCGGCATACGAAGAGGAATCGGCATACGAGGAGGCGCCGGATAATTCGGATGATATGTCGGAGTCAATGGATCGAGCGCTGATCAGCGCCGGCCCGATCGAGGCCGGTATCGCGCAGCCGGCGCCGGCGCGCCCGCGGCCTCGGTGCGTACGACAGGCGATGCGCATGTGGCTTCTCCCCTTTCGTCGACTTTCCCTGTCAACGGTAGGGAGCGGCACCGACAAACGGTGCGAACGGCGTCCGTGCCCGCCCTTGGCGCCTGTACTCAGCCGCGGGTGAGTCGGCGCAGCAGCATGGTGGAGGGCACCGGTCGCGCACCGGCCTTGCGCACGCCCTCGGCCACCTCGCGGTCGGTGGAGACCACCACGACCGGGCGGCCCGGCGGCTCGGCCCGGACCAGCCGGCGGATCAGCTCGTCGGCCGTCTCGCCCGGCTTGCTGAACATCACCCGCACCCCGCGAGCGGGAGCCAACAGCACCGGCGCATCCAGTTGTGCGCCGTCGAACACGCAGGTCACCTCGCAGCCGGTCTGCGCGGCGAGCCCGGTCAGACCGCCGACCAGCCGATCACGCTGCTTGTTCAGCGCGAGCGTGGGATAGCCGGTCTTGGTCACGTTGTAGCCGTCGATCACCAGGTGCGCCTGCGGCAGCGCGAGCAGCTGGTCGAGCAGGGCCGGGTCGTCGCCCTCCAACGCGCGCTGGGCGATGTCCTTTATCCCGGACGCGCCCGGCACCACCGCGTCCACCATGTCGGCGGGCCGGATGCCCACCGGCGGCAGTGCGAGTTCGCGGCGCAGCCCCTGGGCGGCCTCCAGGACGGTGTCCAGGAGCAGCCGGACCCGGGTGTCCTCCATGCTGCGTCCCTCACGGGCGGCCCGGCGGCTGGCCTCCAGGGCCGATTCGACCTCGGCGACCCGACCGCGCAGCCGACGGGCCTCCTTCTCCGCGGCGGCGATCGCGGCCTGCGCCTCGACCCGCACCGCGTCCAGCTCGGAGCGGGCCCGGCGGGCCTCCTTCTCCTCGTGCTTGGCGCTGCCCTGGAGCCCGCGCACCTGGCGGCGCAGGTGGTCGGCCTCCTTGCGGGCCGTCTCCAGCTCCGCGCGCAGCCGTTCGTGCTCGGTCTTGGAGGCCGCGCGCAGTACGCCGACCTCGCGCTCCAGGCGGGACAACGTCTCGGCGGCCTCGGCCTCGGCGCGGTCGGCGGCGGCCTCCTTCGCCGCGTCGCCGGCGGTCTCGATCAGTCGGACCCAGCCGCGCGGACGCAGCAGGTATGCGGCGGCGGCCACGTCGAGCGGGTCGGCCGCGGCGGGCACCTTGCCGGCTTCGAGCGCCTCGGAGATCTCCGGCAGGCCCTTGCGGAAGCGCTCCGCTATGCGCTGCCGGAACACCGGATCGTTCTCCAGCGCGGCGGCCAGCGGTGTCGCGGCGAACTTGGCCCGGCGCTGGTGGGTGAAGCGGGCGAACCGGCGGAGCGGGCCGGGCACCTCGTCCGCGGTCATCGTGCCGAGCGCGTCGGCGGCCACCGAGATCACCCGCACCCGAACCGCCTCGGGCAGCGGCCCGGACAAGGCCTCGGGCTCGGCGGGCGGCGGATCCTCCCGCTCCGGGTCGGCCTGGGCACCAACCCCCGGGGCGGCAACAGGCTCGGCGGCGTCCGAAGCGGGCGCCGGCGCCGACTCGGCTTCCGGCTCGGCGGGGGCTTCGCATTCCGCGGCGGCATCGGATTCCGCGACCGCGGCCCGGGACTCCGCCTCGATCTCCGCACCCGCCGGCCCGGCCGGGTGCGCGTGGGCCGCCTGATCGGTCGGACCGGGGCCGTCCGGCTCCGGGTCGGCCGCGTGATCGACGGGAGCCTCGGGCTCGTCGAGAGCGCCGGGCAGGTCGGTCCCCGCCTCGGTCCGGGACGGCGGGTCGGGGTCGGGCTCGGCAGCCGGCACCGCCTCGGCGGCTTCGGCGGCGTGCGCAGGCGTGACCGCGTCCGCGCGGGTATCCGGTCCGCTCACTGCTCCTCCGGTCCTTCCCGTTCCCTTGAGGCCCCTCCCCGCGTCACCGTTGCCGGGACGCCGACGCCTTGATCATGGCGCGTTCCGGACCGGGGACGGCCACGCCGGGCCGCCCCGATGCCGAAACGATGCACAGTCCCATTGTCGCCGCACGGTCTCGGCACTCAGCTCGCGTCGGGTCGCGCCACAAGTTCGACGGAGTCGGTCGCGTTGCACCAGCGGCACCGCACCGACTCGATCTCGTCGGAAACGATCTCCCGCTCCTCGACCCGGGCGACGCCCGCGAGGTCGAGGTGGGTGAACTCGACCGCCTTGGTGGTCCGCGTCACGTCGAACCGGGTCAGGTTGCCGCAGAGCGAGCAACGCCACCGGGTGTCCTCGGTGGGGGCCTGGATCGACATGCGTGTTCCCTTCCTGTTTCGCGTTTGCGAGCCTTTTCCGGATCGCGAGTGGGTCCGCGTACACCCATGATGCCGGGCGGCGAGAGGTACCTGGGCGCGGCCGTGTCGGGCCGGAAACGTACCGTCCGGTACATGAGCAGCACCGCGCACCGGGATTGCCGGTCACGAGGTTCGGCGAATCAGGGCTTGCCGGCGGCCGACTCGCCGCGGCGTTCCCGCCCGCCGGACAGTATCGCCCCGGGCCACGAGTTGCGAACCATGCCCGGGTCACGAGCGATTCGTGACGAGGTGGAACGACAGGTGTTCACGGTCGTCGATCTGGAGACGACCGGCCTGGATCCGCTGGAGGCGCGGATCACCGAGATCGCCGCGGTCCGGGTGCGCGGATCGGACCGGTTGGGCGAGTTCGCGACCCTGGTCGCGCCCGGTGTGCCGATCCCCGAGTTCATCACCGACCTGACCGGGATATCCGACGACCTGGTGGCCGATGCGCCGCCGCTGCACCTGGTGCTGCCGGCGTTCACCCGCTTCGCCGAGGACGCCATCCTGGTCGCCCACAACGCCCCCTTCGACGTGGGGTTTCTGCGTGCGGCGAGCCTCGCGTGCGGTCGGCCCTGGCCCGACCTCCAGGTGGTGGACACGCTCGCGTTGGCCCGCGCGCTGCTGCCCCCGGGGACGGTGCCGAACATGCGCCTGGGCACCCTCGCACGGTACTTCGAAGCGCCCACCGATCCGACCCACCGGGCCCTGGCCGACGCCCGGGCCACCGCACACGTCCTACGCGCGTTCATCGGCCGGATGCACGAGAGCGGACGGCACGAGTTGGCCGACCTGCTCGCCCTCGGCCGACCGCCGGCACCCAGGGTCTGTCCGGGGCAAACCACTCCGATCGGGTGACGTCCGGGTGTGCGACCGCGCGGTCCTTCCTCCCGCTGCGGCTGCCCGCGCGGGTCACGCGCCGACTAAGCTCGGGCATCTTGTCGTCGAGAGCCGGAGGACTACCCCGTGATCACCGCGATCGTGCAGGTCAAGACGCGTGTGGACCAGACCCCGGAAATCGCGGAGGCGATCGCCGCGATCGAGGGCGTGAGCGAGGTCTACTCGGTGACCGGTGAGTTCGACCTGATCGCCATGGTGCGCGTCCGCGCCCACGACGACTTGGCCGACGTCATCCCGGGCCGCCTCAACAAGGTCCCCGGCGTGGAAGCCACCACGACCCACATCGCCTTCCGCACCTACTCCCACCACGACCTCGAAGCCGCCTTCGCCATCGGCCTGGAGTAACCCCTCAGCCCTGCCGGACCTCCACCACCCCGGCAGGGCCACCCCTCCACCAAGGCACTCGAGAACACCCCCCAGCCACACCGGGCCCAAGCACCACCGCAACGCCCCACTCCGGCAACCCAATTCAGCCCGCCCGGCGCTTGAGCCCCCCGCCGAACGGCCCCAAGCAACACAGCAACACCCAAACAACCAACCTCAGCCCATCCGCCGTCCGAGAACACCCCCGGCACGGCCATCAGGGCCCACGCACCACCGCAACACCCTCACCCGGGCAACCCAACTCAGCCCGTCCGGCGCTTGAGGACACCCCGACCGGCAAGGCCGAAAACCCTACGCCGCAGGCAATTCGCGTACGCCCCGCGGATCCGCGTCCGGAACGCACCGGCCCCCATCGACCGTGTAGCTCCACACCGCCCCGCGCTCCACCAACTCCCGCACCGCCGCCGCAAAGCGGTCCAGGTGCTCCACGGGCGTCCCCACTCCGAAGCTGACCCGGATCGCGTTGAGGTTCTGCTCACCCTCGGGCGCGTCCGGGGAGCCACACTCGGTCGGCTGATCGGCCCGCCCGCCCAACAGGTGCCGCACCAGCGGATGAGCGCAGAACAACCCGTCCCGCACCCCGATCCCGTACTCCGCCGACAACACCGCAGCGAACCGCGAACTGTTCCACCCCTCGACCACGAACGAGAGCACCCCCACCCGCGCCGACTCCGGCCCGAACAGCTCCAGCGTCCGCACCGCCGGAATCTGCGCCAACTTCGCCCGAAGGCGCGCCAGCAGCGCCTCCTCGCGCGCGACCAGTGCCGCCGGCCCCGCCTCGGTGATCGCCCGGCACGCGGACGCCAACGCATAGGCACCGATCACGTTCGGCGACCCCGCCTCGTGCCGAGCCGCACCGCCGTGCCACTCCACGTGGTCCCGGCTGACCGTCTTGCTCGCCCCGCCCCCGGCCAGGTACGGCTCGGCCGCGTCCAGCCAGTCGCCCCGCCCCGCCAACACGCCCGAGCCGAACGGCGCGTACAGCTTGTGCGCCGACAGCGCGATCCAGTCCACGTCCAGGTCGGCCACCGACACCGGGTGATGCGGCGCCAGTTGCGCCGCGTCCAGCACGATCCGCGCGCCGTGCCGATGCGCGACCTCGGCCAGCTCGGCGACCGGGAAGAGCTCGCCGGTCACGTTCGAGGCGCCGGTCACGCACACCAGCCGAGGCCCGTCGCCGGACCCGGCGAGTGCGGCCTCCAGCGTCGCGACCGCCTGCTCCGGCGATCCGGGCGCGGCCAGTTGGGTCACCCCCGCGTGCCGCCGCCACGGCAACAGCGCCGCGTGGTGTTCGGTCTCGAAGACGAACACCCGGGTGCCGCGCGGCAGTACGGACGCGAGCAGGTTGAGCGAGTCGGTGGTCCCGCGGGTGAACAGCAGCGTGTCGTCGGCCCGCAGCCCCAGGAAGCTCGCGACCGTGGCCCGGCTCTGCTCGTACAGGTCGGTGGACAGCTGGGACAGGTAACCGGCGCCCCGATGCACGCTGCCGTAATAGGGCAGATACGCGGACACGTCGTCCCACACCCGCTGCAGACACGGCGCACTCGCCCCGTAGTCGAGCGCGGCGTATTCGACCTCCCCGCCGGTCACCAGCGGAACGAGCACGTCCCGCCCGACCACGGGCAGCGGGGCGGCGATGGCGACGTCACAGTCGAGGGCGGCGGTGGAAGCGGTGTCGATGGTCATGGCGAAACTCCTCGGCAGGCACGGAACATCGACGCGGATGTCGATTGATCGACATCGAAACGCACCGGATGATCCGCTGGTGAAATGTGGTCTCGTAAGCCGCGGCAAGGGGCGGCCCGGGGTGACGCGCGAGAACTCAGCGCGTACGGAATAGGGCAATTCGCCCGTTTCGAGAAAGAGATTTCACGCCATCACATGCTCCCCAGGTACAGGACCCCCGGGTCACATGGAGCATCGACTGCCGTCATGCAAGGGGTCCGCGCTTGCCAGGACGCCTTACGACGCCTGACCGTGTCATCACCCGGGGCACCCCACCGCGGAGCGAGGGTTGCCGGACAGCAAGCCGGGGCTTTCCACTGTCACTCGTGACCTGAGCAGAATTATTACCGGATGGAACGTCACGCGCAACGACCACCCCACCGTTCCCACATCCTGGACGGCCCGACCGGCACAACCGGCACGACGGGCCCGACCGGCACGGGCAAGCGCGCAACCAGCCGCAACCGACACACGCGGCACCCCGCCGCGCGGGTCGAGCACGACGGCCCGACCCGCCCGGCGCAAGAGCCCGCTACCCCCGCGCGAACGAACGCGTCGTGGCGACCCACCGATCGAGCGCGGCCTGCGCGGCCCCGGAGTCGATGGCGTCCGCGGCCCGATCGATCCCGGCCGCCAACTGCTGGGTCAGCGACCCTTCACCCGAGCCCAGCGCGGCCAGCGCCGCGGCCGAGTTCAACAGCACCGCATCCCGCACGGCGCCCTTCTCCCCCGCGAGGAGCCTGCGGGCGACCTCCGCATTGAACGCCGCGTCACCACCGCGCAGCGACTCGATCCCATTCAGCGCGATCCCCAGGTCGCGCGGGTCCACCCGGTCCTCGCGCACGTCGCCGTCCCGCACGATCCACACCTGCGACGTGGTGGTGACGGTCAACTCGTCCAGCCCGTCGTCGCCGCGGAACACCAGCGCGGTCGCCCCGCGGTCGGCCAGCACACCGGCCACGATCGGCGCCATCCGCAGGTCCGCGACCCCGATCGCGTGGAACCGCACCCGGGCCGGATTGGTCAACGGCCCGAGGAAGTTGAACGTGGTCGGCACGCCCAACTCACGGCGCGCCTGCGCGGCATGCCGCAGCGACGGGTGGAAGCGCTGCGCGAAGCACAGCGTGATGCCCGCCTCCTCGGCCGTGCGGGCCACCTGCTCCGGGGTCAGATCCAGCACCACGCCGAGCGCTTCGAGCACATCCGCGGCCCCGCTCGCCGAGGAGGCCGCCCGGTTGCCGTGCTTGACCACCGTCTCGCCCGTCCCCGCGACCACGATCGCGGACATCGTCGAGATGTTCACGGTCCGGGCCAGGTCCCCACCGGTGCCGACGATGTCGACGGTACGGCCGGGCACATCGATGGTCGACGCGTGCGCGTACATCGCCTGCACCAGACCCGAGACCTCGTCCACCGTCTCGCCCTTGGCGCGCAGCGCGATCACGAACCCGGCCACCTGCACCGGCGTCGCCTCGCCGGTCATGATGTGGTCCATCGCCCACGCGGTCGCATCGGCAGGCAGGTCGTCGCCCCGCATGAGCGCCGCCAGGAGGTCCCGCCAGGAACGGGCCGCCGGGTTGCCGCCGCTCTTGTTCGTAGAGGTCGAGGCGCCCATGGTCCGCTCCCGCTGTGTCATCGGATAAGTCCGCGACAGCGTACCCACCGCGCCCGTCCCGGCCGGGCGGTCATCCGGGATGCGGTCAGGCCGGCTGGCGTCCCGCGATCCGGCCCCGCATCAGGTCGGCGGCGGCATCCGCGAGCGTGCGCGGGTCCAGCGGGTGGGCGACCACCGCGTCCGCGCGACACCACGTGGCCAGCCACGCGTCCTGCGGCCGGCCGACCAGGGTCAGCACCGGCGGGCAGTTGTAGATCTCGTCCTTGAGCTGACGGCACACGCCCATGCCGCCGGCGGGGGCGGTCTCCCCGTCCAGGATCACCAGATCGATGCCGCCCTTGTCCATCGCCTCGATCACGGCGGGCTCGGTGGCGCATTCCAGGTATTCCACGAACGGCACGTCGACGGCGGGCCTGCGCCCGAGCGCGAGGGTGACCTTCCGACGGGTGTTGCGGTCGTCGCTGTACACGAGGACGGTCATGGTCTCGCCGCGCGTCATGTCCACCTGCCTGTGTCTGGGCTGCGTGTCTTCGGGGCTGCGCATGTTCAGGGCTGCGTATGCAAGTACGGGGCAACACTCGGATCGCCCCGGATGTTAGCGCTTTTCCGCAGCAAAATGTGTGCCTCGTCACGCCCCGGTCCGTCTCGACCGCCCATCGACCGGCGGGCCGGCGCCGCAGGAGCGCCCCGCGCTCACTCGCGCGCGAGCACCTCGTAGCCCTCGGCGTTCCCGCCCAGCCGCTGGGCCAGGCCCGCCATCCGGGTCCGCTCCCGGGCCGGCTCCAGGCCGGTGAGCACCTGCTGACGGGAGATCAGCACCCGCATCGGTCGCTCGTCGGGGGCCGGCGCCACCACCCTCCAGCCGTCCGGCGTCAGAATCCGGGCCGCCTCGTCGGCCGCCGCCAGGTCCGGCAGCGTGAGCACGTGCCTCATCACGAACACACCGGTCTCCACCGCCACTCCGGCCGCCCGCATCTCCGCGACCACCGCCGAATCGGCCCGAGCCGGATCGAAGCACGAACCGACGACGGTGAGCGTGCCGTCGTCGACGAGCACGGGAACAGGCTCCGGTCGCCGGCGGCGGAGGAAACGTTCGAGGATCATGCCGCGACGCTACTCGGCCGCTTCGGCCGACCGCGGTTCGGGACCCGAGGCCACTCGCACAGCCGAGTCGGCGTCCTCCGTTCGGGCAGAGTCACCCGGAAGAGTGCTCTTCGGCACGGATTTTCCGGCGGCTTCGAGGCCCGGTTCCGCACCGCCGCCGGCCTCGGCCGCCTCGCGCGCCAGTCGCTCCTCGCGCGCCTTGCGGCCCGCCTCGATCAGTTCGAGCCGGTCCAGCCGGCGGTCCTCCCGGACGGCCTCGCGCTCCGATGCCCGAGCCCACTGCACGAACAGCACCAGGAAGACCAACAGTCCGATGATGTCGCCGCTGCCCCACAGGATTCCGCCCGCGGTGCCCTGGTCCGAGAGCGGACTCGCGCCCCAGTCCCGACCGAGGTCGTTGTACCAGTCACCGGCCAGGACATTGGACGAGCTCATGATCGCGATGCCCAGCCACGCGTGGAACGGCAGCGTCGCGAACACCGCGAGCAAGCGCATCGGATGACTCGCCCGCGGCATCGGATCCAGACCCAGCAGTGGCCAGAACCACATGCAGCCGATGATCACGAAGTGCACGTGATTCATGTCGTGCATGAAGGTGTTTCGCAAGGTCAGCTCGTACCAGGGGGTGAAGTACAGGGCGAACGGATTGAGCACGAAGAGGAAACCGGCGAACGCCGGGAAGGTGACCACCTTCGCGTATCTGCTGTGCAGCAGGGCGTTGAGTCGATTGCGCCACTTGGCCGGCAGCGTGCGCAGAGCGAGTGTGATCGGTGCGCCGAGCGCCAGGAAGATCGGCGTGATCATCGCCAGCACCATGTGTTGCACCATGTGCACGCTCAGCAACACGGTGTCGTACGCGGCCAGCGCGGACTCGGTCGCCAGCAGGAACGTGCCCAGCCCCAGACCCAGGAAGGAAAAGCTCCGCCACCGCGACCACGAGTCGCCGCGGGCCCTGAGCTTGTGCACCCCGTACAGATAGAGGCCGCCGAAGAGCATCGCGACCAGAATCGGGATCGGCTCGAACACCCACCCGGTCAGGAGCCGAATGGGGGTCAGTTCCGGCGGTACGTTCCCAGGGGTCGCGTGTGCCAGAAACATCCCGGCATCGCCTGTAGAGCCACTCACGGAACCAGAGCCTAACCCCGACACGTTCTACAAGGGTTACCCCCCGAAGTGTGGGCAGATCCGGCGACCGCAATAATGGCCGCCGTGGCGACAGCAACTTCACTAGAAACCGGGCCCCCCTCACACGGGACACACGGGACACTCAACCGTCCCAACTTGGTCAGCATCGGCACGATCGTCTGGTTGGCGTCCGAGCTGATGTTCTTCGCGGCTCTGTTCGCGATGTATTTCACGATCCGCTCCGTCACCGGGGCGGACGCTTGGCGTGAGCACGCCGGTGAGCTGAACATCCCGTTCTCGACGGGCAACACGACGATCCTCGTGCTGTCCTCGCTCACCTGCCAGCTCGGCGTCTTCGCGGCCGAACGCGGTGACGTCAAGAAGCTCAGAATGTGGTTCGTCATCACCTTCGTGATGGGCGCCGTCTTCGTCGGCGGCCAGGTGATGGAGTACACCGCCCTGGTCAAGGACGGAACGACGCTTTCGTCGTCGGCTTACGGTTCGGTCTTCTACCTGACCACCGGCTTCCACGGCATGCACGTGACAGGTGGCCTGATCGCCTTCCTGTTGGTCCTCGGACGCACCTATGCGGCCCGACGGTTCACACACGAGCAGGCCACGGCCGCAATCGTCGTCTCGTACTACTGGCACTTCGTCGACGTGGTCTGGATCGGTCTGTTCTTCACGATCTACGTCATCAGGTAGACGTCCCGACACTCACTACGCAGACGACATTGGACCGGGGTTTTCCGTGAAAAAGCTCTCCGCGCGGCGACGCCACCCCTTGGCGGCGATCGTCGTACTCATCTTCGCGCTCGCGGCTACCGGGGGGCTGTACGCCGCGTTCGCGCCTGCCAAGAAGGCGGAGGCCGACGACTCCGCCTCCATCGCGGTCGAGGCGGGCAAGAAGCTCTACCTGAGCGGATGTTCGACGTGCCATGGGCTCGACGCCCAGGGTTCCACCGACGGTCCCTCCCTGATCGGCGTCGGCGCGGCCGCCGTCGACTTCCAGGTGTCGACGGGTCGAATGCCGCTTCAGCAGCCCGGCGCGCAGGCGCCGCGCAAGCCCGAGGTCTACACCCCGGCGCAGATCCAACAGCTGTCCGCGTACGTGGCCTCCCTCGGCGTCGGGCCCAAGATCCCGACGGCGAACATGTACGCGCCCGACGGCGACATCGTCAACGGCGCCGAGCTGTTCCGCACGAACTGCTCGCAGTGCCACAACTTCTCCGGTGAGGGCGGCGCCCTGACCGAGGGCAAGTACGCCCCGCCGCTGAAGGACGTGGACCCGAAGCACATCTACGAGGCCATGCTCTCCGGCCCGCAGAACATGCCTTCGTTCCCGGACAGCACGATGCCCGAGCAGCAGAAGAAGGACATCGTCACGTACGTCCACGAGACGACCAAGAAGGAGCCGAACCCCGGCGGCCTGGGTCTCGGCCGCCTCGGCCCGGTCTCCGAAGGCCTGTTCGGCTGGATCATCGCGCTCGGTCTGCTCATCGGATGCGCGATCTGGATTGCCGCCCGGACCCCCAAGGCCAGGACCAAATGAGTAGCCAGGACAAGTCTGAAGTGCCTGAAGAGCACCTGCCCGAGGTACACACCTCGGCACATGTTCCGGCGGAAGGCGACCCGTTCGCCGACCCCGGCCTGCCGGCTCACGAGCCGCGCGTCACCGACATCGACGAGAAGGCCGCCAAGCGCGCCGAACGTCAGGTCGCGTTCCTGTTCGTGATCTCGATGTTGTCCACGATCGGTTTCATCTGGGCGTACGTCGGCATCGACAAGCACCGCATCATCGACATCTTCTTCTTCGGGAAGATCGGTGCCCAGAACCTCGCGCTCGGCGGCTTCCTCGGCCTCGCGCTGTTCTGCATCGGCGCCGGCGCGATCCACTGGGCGCGCACGCTGATGACGGACGAGGAGATCGTCCAGGAGCGGCACGAGCTGGCCTCGGACCCCGAGGTCCGCGAGTACGCGATCCGCGAGTTCGCCCAGGGTGCCGCGGACTCGGTGATCGGTCGCCGGCCGCTGATCCGGCGCACGATGATCGGCGCGATGGCCCTGGTGCCACTGTCCGGCGTGGTGCTGCTGCGCGACCTCGGTCCGATGCCGGGCACCAAGCTGCGGCACACCGAGTGGAAGCCGGGCGTGGAGCTCATCAACGAGGCGACCGGCCTGCCGATCAAGCCGGACGACATCGTCAAGGGCTCGCTGACCATGGTGCTGCCCGACGGCCTGGTCGAGAAGTACGGCCCGGCCGGCGAGAAGGAGGAACTCTCGCACGGCTGGTTGGAGAAGGCGGGCATGTCCGCGGTCCTGGTCGTCCGGCTGGAGCCGGAGGACATCAAGTCCAAGAAGGAACTGGACTGGAGTCACGAGGGCATCGTGGCGTACTCGAAGATCTGCACCCACGTGGGTTGCCCGATCGGCCTGTACGAGCAGCAGACGCACCACCTGCTGTGTCCGTGTCACCAGTCCACCTTCGACCTGGCGGACGACGGCAAGGTCGTGTTCGGCCCGGCCGCGCGCTCGCTGCCGCAGCTGAAGATCCATGTGAACGAGGCGGGTAACCTCGCCGCGACACAGGACTTCGCCGAACCGGTCGGCGCGAGCTTCTGGGAGCGTGGCTGATGTCGAGCGAACAACCCAAGGGCGGGGCGAACAAGAGCACCCCGATTCCCGACAACGCGGCCGTTCGCGCGGCCGACGCGCTGGACGGCCGGCTGGGCATCTACGGCGCGGCGAAGAAGAACCTGCGCAAGGTCTTTCCGGACCACTGGTCCTTCATGCTCGGTGAAGTGGCGCTGTACAGCTTCATCATCCTGCTGCTGACCGGTGTCTTCCTGACGCTGTTCTTCAAGCCGAGCATGCAGGAGGTCGTCTACGACGGCTCCTACGTACCGCTCCAGGGCATCCACATGTCCCAGGCGTACGCGTCGACGCTGGACATCAGCTTCGACATCCGCGGTGGCCTGGCGATGCGTCAGATCCACCACTGGGCCGCGCTGATCTTCGTCTCGTCGCTGTTCGTGCACATGTTCCGGATCTTCTTCACCGGAGCGTTCCGCAAGCCGCGCGAGATGAACTGGCTGTTCGGCTTCCTGCTGCTGGTGCTGGCCATGGTGAACGGCTTCACCGGCTACTCGCTCCCGGACGACCTGCTCTCCGGTACCGGTCTGCGGATCGCCGAGGGTGTGGTCCTGGCCATCCCGCTGGTCGGCACGTACCTGCAGTTCTTCCTGTTCGGCGGGGAGTTCCCGGGCGAGGACATCGTGCCCCGCCTGTTCACGATCCACGTGCTGCTGGTCCCGGCGATCATGGTCGGTCTGGTCACCGTGCACCTGATCCTGGTCTTCTACCAGAAGCACACCCAGTTCCCCGGCCCGGGCAAGACCGAGAAGAACGTCGTCGGCCTGCCGCTGCTGCCGGTCTACGCGGCCAAGGCCGGTGGCTTCTTCTTCATCGTGTTCGGCATCACCGCCGCCCTCGGCGGCATGGTGCAGATCAACCCGATCTGGGCCTACGGTCCCTACAACCCGGGTCAGATCACCGCGGGTTCCCAACCGGACTGGTACATCGGGTTCCTCGAAGGTTCCCTGCGCATCATGCCGAACTGGGAATGGAACATCTGGGGCCACACGCTCAGCTTCAACGTGCTGATCCCGTCCCTGATCGTGCCGGGCGTGCTGTTCACGTTCCTCGCGATGTACCCGTGGGTCGAAGGCTGGATCACCGGTGACAAGCGTGAGCACCACCTGCTGGACCGCCCGCGCAACATGCCGGTCCGCACCGGCCTGGGCGTCGCCTGGATCGTGGCCTACGGCGTGCTGTGGGTCTGCGGTGGCAACGACATCATCGCGACGCACTTCCACCTGTCGATCAACACGATCACCTGGGTCGGCCGCTTCGCGTTCTTCATCGCGCCCGTGCTGGCCTACCTGGCCACGGTGCGGATCTGCAAGGGTCTGCAGCGGCGCGACCGGGACAAGGTCCTGCACGGTCGCGAGACCGGCGTGATCAAGAAGCTCCCGCACGGCGAGTTCATCGAGATCCACGAACCGCTGGACGCCGGGGTGCGACACACCCTCACCGCCCACGAGCAGCCGAAGCCGTACGAGCTGGAGCCGGCCGAGGACGAGAACGGCGTGGCCCGCAAGGTCACGCGTGCGCAGAAGCTGCGTTCGAGGATGTCGCACTGGTACTTCGCCGAGCCGATCGAG
The DNA here is from genome assembly GCF_055557415.1 of Embleya sp. L77. Classification (NCBI taxonomy): domain Bacteria; kingdom Bacillati; phylum Actinomycetota; class Actinomycetes; order Kitasatosporales; family Streptomycetaceae; genus Embleya; species Embleya sp. L77. The sequence goes on along the minus strand of NZ_CM145709.1, from coordinate 4,957,751 downwards.
AAGCCGACGGCCGAGGAGTACAAGGAACTGACCAGCGGACACGGTCACCACTGACGCGACCGGGGCCGGGCTGCTGACGCCACATCGGCACGACCCGTAGGACGCGCAGGAACGACGAAGGGCCCCACCGGATCTTCCCCCGGTGGGGCCCTTCGCGTTGCGCCCCGCAGACGGCCGTACAGCGCTTTTGCGTCGGCGGCGGCCGGCGGTCTCAGAGCGGCCGGGCGGTGGACGGGCCGGCCGCGCTGTGGGTCAGCCACTGCGCCCAGTCCAGATTCCACTCGCCGTAGCCGTTGCCGATCGGCTCCATGGTCTTGGAATCCCCCGTGTTCACCACGGTGACCACGTCGCCGACCTTGACCTGGTCGTAGAACCACTTGGCGTTCTGGTCGCTCATCCCGACGCAGCCGTGGCTCACGTTCTCGCTGCCCTGCGCGCCCACCGACCACGGCGCGGCGTGCAGGAATTCGCCGCTCCAGGTGACCCGGGTGGCCCACGAGACGTCCAGCCGGTAGCCGTCGCTGCTGTCCGCCGAGATGCCCACGGTGGTGCCGTCCATCAGCACGTGCGGAGCCTTGCCGAGCACCACCTTGGTGCCCGAGCGGGTGGTGAAGCCGGGCTTGCCGGTGGTCACCGGCACGGTCTTGATGTCGGTGCCGTTGCGCCTGACCGTCATCGTGTGCGCCGCGGCATCCACGGTCGCGACCACGGAGTCGCCGACCTCGAAGCCGACCGCCGCGCCCGGGCCGCCGAACACGCCGTTGCCGAAGTCGACGCCGAGCAGGCTGGTGGTGACCGAGACCCTGGTGCCCACCGGCCAGTAGTCCCTGGGCCGATAGCGCACGGTCTTGTCGTCCACCCAGCCCCAGGCACCCTCGACCGGCGTGGAGGCGGACACCTGGAGTCGCTTCTCCACCTCGGCGCGCTGCGCGGCATCGGTGACCGGCTTCTGCAGCGTGACGGAGATCGGCATGCCGACGCCCACCGTGCTGTCGGCTTCCGGCAACACCGAGTCCACCCGCCGCTCGGCGTCCGGCGCGAGCGTGGTGAACGTCTCGGTGCGGGTCGCGGTCAGCCCGAACGCGTCGACCGCCAGCGCGGTCAACCGGTAGGTGGTGCTGTACGCCAGCGGTTCGGAGTTCGACCACGACGCGTCACCGGCCGCGTTGCCGCCGGCCACCGGCTTCCCGTCGGGGCCGGTCAGGCTCACCGCGTACAGCCGCCCCTCGCTCGCGGTGACGGTGATCGGCCTGCCCGGCTGCGCGGGTCGGTCCGGGCGCACGTCCACCGTGAGCCGGGCCACGCTTTCGGCGGGCCGCTCGATCTCGGCGCCCCGCTGCTTCTCCCAGGTCCCGCATCCGGTGACGAAGGCGAGCGGCAGCGCCGGTGTGAGCGCCCAACAGATCCAGCGGAGGCGAACAGTCCTGTCCCGATTCACTCTCGACCTCCAGCCGTGCTCAACGAACGCGGTCTGCCCGTGCTCGTCGAGCACGGGCGGCGCGGAGTTGTTGCATCGAGAGTGGCCGGGAGCATCCCGCTTTATTCATACAAACGCACAAACCGCCCGATCGCGTGATGCCGACCACCGGTCGGATCGCGCGATCGGGCGGTTCGCCCTACCGTGTGAAACTTCGTGCGGGGAACCTCGTGCGGGAACCTCTTGCCTGGAGCCTCAGCCGGCCGGAGTGCCGGTCGCCCCGGCGGCCAGCGCGCTGCCCTTGACCCAGGTCGCCCAGTCGACGTTCCAGCCGCCGAGTCCGTTGCCGGGCTTGACGGTCTTGTCGGTGCTGTTGACCACCTCGACCGGGTCACCCTGGGTGACCAGATCGAAGAAGGTCTTGGCGTTCGAGGCGCTCAGCCCGATGCAGCCGTGGCTGTCGTTCTGCCGACCGAACTTGCCCTCGTTCCAGGGCGCGCCGTGCGCATACGTGCCGGACGCGGTCAGGTGCACCGCGTGGCGGACGTTCTTCATGTTGTAGGCGGTGCCCAGGCCGACGGTCTCGGAGTCCATCGTGATGCCGTCCACCTTGTCCAGGACGACCATCGTGCCGCCCCAGGTCGGGTAGTTGGGGCCGCCGGCCGAGATCGGCAGGTCCTCGACCTGGGCCCCGTCCTTGGTGACCACCATGTGCTTGGACTTGAGGTCGGCGGTGGCCACCATCGAGCGGCCGATGGTGAACTTGATGTCCTTGGTCTGCTTGCCGTAGACGCCCGGCGCCGCCTTCGCGCCGGTCAGGTTCGCCTTGAGGTTGACCTTCGTGCCACTCGCCCAGTACTTCTCCGGGCGGTAGTCGATCCGGTCGCTGCCGTCGAGGTCCTTGAGCCAGGACCAGGAGCCCTGCACCGCGGGCTCGGAGACCACCTTGAGGTTGCGCTCGATCGCGGCCTTGTCCTTGATCGGCTCGTTGAACTTGAGCGAGATGATCGCGCCGACACCCCACGTGCTGTCCGGCTCGATGTTGAAGTCGGCCACGAACGTGTCGTCGGCGGCCTTGGTGTTGAACTTGCTCTGCGCGGTGACCTCGGCGCCGTCGGCGTTCGCGGCCTTGGCCGCCACCGTGTAGGCACCGCCGTTGGCCAGCGGTGCGGCCGGCTTCCAGCCGATGCCGTCCGGGCTGATCTGCCCGTCCACCGTCTTGCCCTTGGCGTCGGTGACCACGACCGAGGTGAGCTTGCCGCCGGTCGCGTCGACCTTGAGGACGCCGTCCGTCTCCACGCTCTTGCTGCCGTCGGCGGGCGTGATCGCGATGGTGGCGGGTGCGGCCGCCGCCTTCTTGTTCGGACCACTGCCGGCACCGCCGGAGTTGCCTCCGGAGCCCCCAGGGCCGGTCTTGCCGCCGTCGGACGAGCAGCCTGCGATGAATATGAGCGGCGCCACCATGAGTCCCGCGAAGAGGCGTATGCCGCCGCCCGCTGCCCCCGTGCGCGATGCTCCGTGTATCCGGGGCACGCGTGTTCCTCCCTCGTCCTGGAACTCCCTTGCGTCCATTTGACGCACCGACCCCCGGTCCGGGTTGCCACAACCGGCGAACGGTCACACACCGGTGACAAACGAGGGTCGTCGAGGAGTCCTCTGTAGATATCACACAAGGCCGACCACCCATTCGGGTGATCGGCCTTGTGGCGAAACCGTATTGCGAAGGTTGCGAATCGGTAGCGCTAGTAGCGCTGGTCCGCACCCCGGTAGAACTCGAAGACCCAGCCCCAGACGCCGATCGCGACGATCGGCGCGGCGAACATCGCCAGCCACCAGCCGAAGATGACGCCCAGGAACAGCAGGGCCGAACCGACCCCCAGCATCAGCGGCTGCCAGCTGTGCGGGGCGAAGAAGCCCAGCTCGCCGGCGTCGTCGGCGATCTCGCCCTCTTCGTTGTCCTGCGCGAGCAGGTCCATCCGACGCGCGGTGAAGATCAGGTAGAACCCGATCATCAGCGACAGACCGAAGGTCAGCGCCAGCGCGGTGGTGCCGGTCGGGTCCTCGGAAAGCACCCAGTAGATGATCGTCACCGGCAGCAGGAACACGGCCAGGACGGCGAACAGGACACCGTTGAACTTCACTTCTCGGCTCCCTTCGCCAGCTCGGGCGATGCCTCGGAACGCTCGTCGGTGAGGTACTCCAGCGCGGCGATCTCCGGGTGGTGGAGGTCGAACGCGGGGGCCTCGGAACGGATCCGCGGAATGCTCGTGAAGTTGTGCCGAGGCGGCGGGCAGGAGGTCGCCCACTCCAGCGAACGGCCGTAGCCCCACGGGTCGTCCACGGTGATCTTCTTGCCGTACTTGTGCGTCTTCCAGATGTTGTAGAAGAACGGCAGGATCGACAGACCCAGCAGGAACGAGCCCAGGGTCGAGATCGTGTTCAGCGTGGTGAAGCCTTCCGAGTCCAGGTAGTCCGCGTACCGGCGGGCCATGCCCTCGGCACCCAGCCAGTGCTGCACCAGGAACGTGGTGTGGAAGCCGATGAACAGCGTCCAGAAGGTGATCTTGCCCAGCCGCTCGTCGAGCATCTTGCCGGTGAACTTGGGCCACCAGAAGTGGAAGCCCGCGAACATCGCGAACACCACGGTGCCGAACACCACGTAGTGGAAGTGCGCCACCACGAAGTAGGTGTCGGAGACGTGGAAGTCCAGCGGCGGCGAGGCCAGGATGACGCCGGTGAGGCCACCGAACGCGAAGGTCACCAGGAAGCCGACGGTCCACAACATCGGTGTCTCGAAGGACAACGAGCCGCGCCACATGGTGCCGATCCAGTTGAAGAACTTCACGCCGGTCGGTACGGCGATCAGGAACGTCATGAAGGAGAAGAACGGCAACATGACCGCGCCGGTCGGGAACATGTGGTGCGCCCACACGGTGACCGACAGGCCCGCGATCGAGATGGTCGCGGCGATCAGGCTCTTGTAACCGAACATCGGCTTGCGCGAGAAGACCGGGATGATCTCCGACACGATGCCGAAGAACGGCAACGCGATGATGTACACCTCGGGATGGCCGAAGAACCAGAACAGGTGCTGCCACAGGATCGGTCCGCCGTTGGCCGGATCGAAGATGTGCGTACCGAACTTGCGGTCCGCCTCCAGCGCGAACAGCGCCGCGGCCAGGACCGGGAACGCCATCAGGACCAGGACCGAGGTCAGCAGCACGTTCCAGCAGAAGATCGACATCCGGAACATGGTCAGACCGGGCGCGCGCATGCAGATGATCGTGGTGATGAAGTTGACGGCGCCGAGGATGGTGCCGAAGCCCGACATCGCCAGACCCATGATCCACATGTCGCCGCCGATGCCCGGCGAGCGGACCGAGTCGGACAGCGGCGCGTACGCGAACCAGCCGAAGTCGGCGGCACCCTGGGGGGTGATGAAGCCGGCCACCGCGATGATCGAGCCGAACAGGTAGAGCCAGTAGGCGAACATGTTCAGGCGCGGGAACGCGACGTCGGGCGCGCCGATCTGCAGCGGCATGATCCAGTTCGTGAAGCCCGCGAACAGCGGCGTCGCGAACATCAGCAGCATGATCGTGCCGTGCATCGTGAACGACTGGTTGAACTGCTCGTTCGACATGAACTGCGTACCGGGGCGGGCCAGCTCCGCGCGCATGAGCAGCGCGAGCACACCACCGATGCAGAAGAAGACGAAGGAGGTGATCAGGTACATCGACCCGATCGTCTTGTGGTCCGTGGTCGTCATCCACTTGATGACGATGTTCCCGGGCTCCTTGCGGCGGACCGGCGGGGGCCCGTCCGGGGCCACGGTCTGTGGCTCACTGAGGATTGTCACTCGTCACTTCTTCCCGTGCGCTTCAACGGGGGCCGGCTCGTTGATCTTGCTGCGCAGCTCGCCGGTCTGGCCCTTCGCGGCCAGCTCCTTCAGGTGCTGGACGTATTCGGCCTTGTCCACGATCTTCACGTTGAAGAGCATGCGCGAGTGGTCCACACCGCACAGTTCGGCGCACTTGCCGCCGTACGTGCCCTTCTTCGTCGGGACGACCTCGAACTTGTTCGTTCGGCCCGGGATGATGTCCTTCTTGTACAGGAAGTTCGGGACCCAGAACGAGTGGATGACGTCCGGCGAGGTCAGGTCGAACCGGACGGACTCCTTCACGGGCAGGTAGAGCGTCGGCGGCTTGCCGGGCGTGCCCTGCTCGTAGACGTCGACCGTGCCGTCGGCCGGGTCGCCCTTGTAGTTGAAGGACCAGCTCCACTGCACGCCGACCACGTTGATCACGTTGTCGGGGTTCTTGGAGAGTTCTTCGAGCTTGGTCTCGTCACGCGCGGTGAAGTAGAAGAAGACCGCGATCATGATGCCGGGGATGACCGTGTACAGAACCTCGATGGGGAGGTTGTACCGCGTCTGCGGCGGGATCTCGATCTTGGTGCGCGACCGGCGGTGGAACGCGACGCTCCACAGGATGAGCCCCCACACCACGGCCCCGACGATCAGCGCTGCAATCCAGGCGCCCTGCCAGAGCGACAGGACTCGCGGACCCTGCTCGGTGACAGGGTTGGGCAGGCCGAGTCTCGGCAGGTCCTTGGAATCAACGGAGCAGCCGGTGGCGGTCGCAATGACGAGGCCCAGAGCCAGCAGCTGCGGCACCCTGCGCCGCATCCAGCGCCGCGGCGAGCGGTCGGAGCCGTAGGGACTCACGTAGCGCCTTCCCGAATGTCTCGCCCGCGCGCGAGTCAAGGTGGGGAACTTTTCTTCCCTGGCGACCCGTTGCGCGGACAGGTATGGATGTTTCTGCGGGCCAAACCCTACTCCAGCCCTATTCGGGTCGCGCGCGGAGGTCTGGTGTGGCGGGCCGGGTAGATGTACCGGTGCGTCCGTTCGGGCGAACGGCCCGAACGAGCCCGGGATTCCGGTATTGGCTACCGTCCGACCCATGGCGTATTTCGACGCGGCCTCCACCGAACCACTGCACCCGGCTGCGAAAGCGGCCTTCCTGAGCACCCTCGACGAAGGCTGGGCCGATCCGGCACGCGGCTATTACGACGGTCGACGAGCCCGAATGCTGCTCGACGCCGCGCGGGAGACCGTGGCTTCCGTGGTGGGCGCCCGATCCGATGAAGTGTCATTCACCACATCCGGGACACAGGCGGTCCAGTTGGGCATGCTCGGCGTGCTCGCCGGCCGCCGCCGGGTGGGCACGCATCTGGTCGTCGGCGCGGTCGAACACTCTTGTGTACTGCACACCGCGGATGCCCACGCGGCTCGTTCGGAGCAGCGCGGAACGGTCGCGGAAATCACCCGGACGGGGGTGGACCGTACGGGCCGACTCGACCTGTCGGCGTTCGCCTCGGCACTTCGTTCGGATACCGCACTCGCGTGCGTGCAAAGCGCCAACCACGAGGTCGGCACGGTGCAGCCGATCGCCGAGGTGGTGACGGCGTGTCAGGAGGCGGGCGTGCCCCTGCTCGTGGACGCCGCGCAGTCGGTGGGCCGGATGTCGGTGCCGGACGGCTGGTCGGTGTTGACCGCGAGTGCGCACAAGTGGGGCGGTCCGGCGGGGGTCGGCCTGCTCGTGGTGCGCAAGGGCACCCGCTACGCGTCGGCGCTGCCCTACGACGAGCGCGAGGCGCGTCGGGTGCCCGGCTTCGAGAACGTGCCGGCGATCGTCGCGGCGGCGGTCGCGCTGGGCGCGGTGAGCACCGAGTCGGCCGACGAGGATCGGCGGTTGTCCGCGCTGGTCGATCGCATCCGCACCCGCGTTCGGGAGACCGTGCCCGATGTCGAGGTGGTCGGCGATCCGCTCCACCGACTCCCGCACATCGTCACGTTCTCCTGTCTGTACGTCGACGGCGAGGCCCTGTTGACCGAGTTGGACAAGGCGGGCTTCGCGGTGTCGTCGGGTTCCTCGTGCACGTCCTCGACACTGACCCCCAGCCATGTCCTGGAGGCGATGGGCGTGTTGTCCCACGGCAACATCCGCGTGTCGCTGCCGCGGGGCACGGCCGAGGCCGAGGTGGACCGCTTCCTGGCCCTCCTCCCGGGCCTGGTCGCCCGGCTCCGCGCGGTGGTCGCGCACACCCCCGCGTCCACGCCGACGGCGACCGAGACCGGCGTGATCGTCGACGCCCTCGGCCGCCGCTGCCCGATCCCGGTGATCGAATTGGCCAAACGCATCCTCGACGTCGAGGACGGCACGCTGGTCACAGTGCTCTCCGACGACGAAGCCTCGGCCCTCGACATCCCCGCATGGTGCGACATGACCGGCCACGAATTCATCCGCACCGACCCCCACCCCCGGGGCCACGCCTACGTGGTCCGCCGCCGAACCTGACCCCCGACCGCCGTCCGGACCAAGCCCACCCAGCCCACCCGGCACCCGGCACCCGAGCCAAGCAGCCCAGCCGGCACTAGCGACCACCCAGCCCGGCCGGCACTCGCGACCACCCAGCCCGGCCGGCGCTTGAGCCACTCAGCCCGGCCGGCGCTTGAGGCCACTCAGCCCGGCCGGCGCTTGAGGCCAAGCAGCCCCGCCGGCGCATGAGGCCACCCAGCCCCGCCGGCGCTTGAGGCGAACCAGCCCGGCCGGCGCATGAGGCCACCCAGCCCCGCCGGCGCTTGAGGCGAACCAGCCCGGCCGGCGCATGAGGCCACCCAGCCCCGCCGGCGCTTGAGGCGAACCAGCCCGGCCGGCGCATGAGGCCACCCAGCCCCGCCGGCGCTTGAGGCGAACCAGCCCGGCCGGCGCATGAGGCCACCCAGCCCCGCCCGGCGAAGCCACCGGCGGCCCGAGGTCAGGTCGGGATGTGCGCCGCAACCTCGGAGGCCGCCTCGTCCCCGTACGCGCGCGCAAACCGCCCCAGGAACGAGGTCCGCCGCAGCGAATACTCTTGCGTCCCGACCGTCTCGATGACCAGCGTCGCCAGCATGTTGCCGACCTGCGCCGACCGCTCCAGCGACAGCCCCCACGAGATCCCGGACAGGAATCCGGCCCGGAACCCGTCGCCCACACCCGTCGGATCGACCTTGGCGTCCTCCGCGGGGCACGGCACGACGATGGCCTCCGCGCCCTCCTGCTCGACCTTGACCCCGCTCGGGCCCAGCGTGGTGACCCGCACGCCGACCTTCTTCAGGATGTCCGCCTCGGACCAGCCGGTCTTCTGCACGATCAGCGCGCTCTCGTACTCGTTGGTGAGCAGATACGCGGCGCCGTCGATGAGCCGACGGATGTCCTCGCCCTCCATCCGGGCGAGCTGTTGCGAGGGGTCGGCCGCGAACGGGTAGCCGCGATCGCGGCACTCGTCGCTGTGCCGCAACATCGCCTCGGGGTCGTTCGCACCGATCACGACCAGGTCCAGGCCGCCGATCCGGTCGGCCACCGGCCGCAGTTCGATCTCGCGGGCCTCGCTCATCGCGCCGGTATAGAAGGACGCGATCTGGTTGTGCTCCTCGTCCGTCGTGCAGACGAACCGAGCGGTGTGGTGGGTCGGCGAGATGTGCACGGACTCGGTGTCCACGTGGTGCCGATCCAACCACGAGCGATAGTCGACGAAGTCCGCCCCGGCGGCGCCGACCAGGATCGGCGACAGCCCCAGGCACCCCATCCCGAAGCAGATGTTCGGCGCGACACCGCCACGCCGGATGTCCAGCTTGTCGACGAGGAATGACAACGAGACCACGTGCAGCTTGTCCGAGACGAGCTGGTCGGAGAACCGACCGGGGAATGTCATGAGGTGGTCGGTGGCGATCGACCCGGTCACGGCAATGCGCATGGCGCGTGTCTCCTATGTGGAGGACGGGGAGAGGGGCGTACGGGAGGTACGAGAAGGGGAAAACTCGCACACGTTATCCCACCTCGGTCGCGTCCCCCTCGAAAACTACCGGTCGGTAGACCGTGCCGTCACGCTCCGTGCGACTTACGCTGAAGATCCCCGGTACAAGGAGTCGTGAAATGTCCCCGATGCCCGTGATGCCGTCCCAGGCCGAGCCCGAGACGCTCGAAGACCTGCGCGGTGACTGCCGTCACATCGACGCGTCGTGGACCACCCCTGGCCCGGAGCGCATGCCCACCAAGGCCGCGCCCGCCGGTTCGCACGCCCCCGCCACCGACGTTCCCGCGCACGGCGCGACGCTGGTGGCCGGCATGTCCGAATACGGCGACTGACCACCGCCCGGGGGAACCGAGCCGGCTCGACCCGCGTCGAATCGTCATGCGTACCCACGGTGAGCACGACGAAGGAATTCGACCCGAACCCACCGCACGCCGGCGGCCGTTGGTCGTCGGGCTCGCGATCGTCGCGGTGCTCGGCATCGGCGGCGGCACCTGGGCGGTGCTCGGCGACGACGGGTCGTCCCGTGGCGAGACCGCCGACCCGGCCGGCTCCGCGGCGACCGGGCCTGCCGCACCCTCCGCCGACCCCGCGCAGGGCCGACCGAGTGCACCCGCCTCCGCCAACGGCGCGGGCCCGGACACCTCGACGTCGTCCCCGAACCTGTCGCCGGGCACCCCGCACACCTATTACCCGGCCCAGCAGAACACCCGGTTCAGCCGCTACACGGTGGCCCCGGACGGCCGCACGCTGACCGCTTGGCTGTGGGGCGGTCAGTGCGAGACCAACCGCCTCCTGGTCGCGAGCGAGTCGGCGACGCAGGTCGCCATCCGTGTGGAGGTCACCCGCACCGGCGACGTGTGCACGGAAATGGCCGTGGAGAACAAAGCTGACGTGACGCTTCCCACACCCCTGGGCACCCGCACGCTCGTCGACGCCGAGACCGGCGCCCGCATCACACCGGGCGGCAACCCCTTCTCGGCCGGCTGAGATCGGCCGACACCGGCCGACCGAGCCCGCGCACGACGACGCCGCGCCGACCCTTTCGGGTCGACGCGGCGGCGGGGTTCAGCGGGGTGCGAGGCGGCGAATCAGTGGAACGAGTCGCCACACGCGCAGGAGCCGGCCGCGTTCGGGTTGTCGATCGTGAAGCCCTGCTTCTCGATGGTGTCCACGAAGTCGATCGTGGCGCCGCTCAGATACGGCGAGCTCATCCGGTCCGTGACGACCGAGACACCGTTGAAGTCGGCCACGACGTCGCCGTCGAGCGAACGCTCGTCGAAGAACAGCTGGTACCGCATGCCGGAACAACCGCCGGGCTGGACGGCCACGCGCAGCGCGAGATCGTCGCGACCCTCTTGCTCCAGCAGAGTCTTGACCTTGGCCGCCGCCTCATCGCTGAGGAGGATGCCACCGGTCTTGGTGGTCTCGTCCTGGACAGTCATCTGCAAGCTCCCACGTGGTGGTTCGTCAGTCGTACGCCACTTCCACCCTCGGCAACCGACGGTGGCTCGGCCCTATTCCCACATCATGCTTCGGGCCCTCGCGTTTTACTCATGGTCGCACACCCCCACTCTCGTCAGCCTGACACGAACAGGATAGGATTATTAGTGTCAATTAGACGAGAAGAGGTGCGCGCCGTGACCGCGACACACGATCTGGACCTGCCGCCCGGGGTGCAGCCGACGCCGCTCGCGCTGCTGATGCTCGGGCGCGCCGCCGACCCGCGCAGCGAACGGGGCGTCGAGTGTCCCGGCGACCTGCCCTCGCCCTCCGACCCGGACCTGGTGGCCCGGGCCCGGGCGGCGAAGGAGCGGCTCGGCGACAAGGTGTTCATCCTGGGGCACCACTACCAGCGCGACGAGGTGATCGAATTCGCCGACGTGACCGGCGACTCCTTCAAGCTCGCGCGCGAGGCGGCGGCCCGTCCGGACGCGCCGTACATCGTCTTCTGCGGTGTGCACTTCATGGCCGAGAGCGCCGACATCCTGACCTCCGACGAGCAGCAGGTGATCCTGCCGGACCTGGCCGCGGGCTGCTCGATGGCCGACATGGCCACCTCGGAGCAGGTCGAGGAGTGCTGGGACGTGCTCGCCGACGCGGGCATCGCCGACGTCACCGTGCCGGTGTCGTACATGAACTCGTCCGCCGACATCAAGGCGTTCACCGGCCGCAACGGCGGCACGATATGCACGTCCTCCAATGCCAAGCGGGCCCTGGACTGGGCCTTCGAGCAGGGCGAGAAGGTGCTTTTCCTGCCCGACCAGCACCTGGGCCGCAACACCGCGGTGCTGGAGATGGGGCTGAGCCTGGACGACTGCGTGCTGTACAACCCGCACAAGCCGGGCGGCGGCCTCACCCGTGAGCAGCTGCGCGCGGCGAAGATGATCCTGTGGCGCGGACACTGCTCGGTGCACGGGCGGTTCGACCTGAGCTCCGTCGAGGAGGTGCGCGCCCGGATCCCCGGGGTCAATGTGCTCGTGCACCCGGAGTGCCGGCACGAGGTGGTCACCGCGGCCGACTACGTCGGCTCGACCGAATACATCATCAACACGCTGGACGCGGCCGAGCCGGGTTCGGCGTGGGCGATCGGCACCGAGCTCAACCTGGTCCGCCGGGTGGCCGCGGCGCATCCCGACAAGCAGGTCGTCTTCCTGGACAAGACGGTGTGCTTCTGCTCGACCATGAACCGGATCGACCTGCCGCACCTGGTGTGGACGCTGGAGTCGCTGGTCGAGGGCAACGTGGTCAACCGGATCCGGGTGGACGCGGAGACCGAGAAGTTCGCCAAGGTCGCGCTCGACCGCATGCTGGCCCTGCCGTAGACGCCGGCCGGCGCCGCCGTGACGCGTGAGCGGGCGGTGTGCCCCGGGAAGCTTCCCGGGGCACACCGCCCACACGCAGCACGGAGGAGCGGTCGTCGCGTCAGCCCGGGATCAGGCCGTCCGCGCTCAGCATCTTCCTGACCTCGTCCACATGTGCGTCCTCGGCCGGCAACAGCAGGTCGGAGGGCACGATCTCGTCATCCGGCACCGCGGTGCCGACCTCGCGGACCTTGGACAGGAGCGCAGTCAACGCCGCGCGGAAGGCGGCGTCGTCGCCACTCTCCAGCGCGACCTGAAGCTCGTCGTCGAACCGGTTGAGCACATCCAGGTGCTCCGCCGCGACGTCGAGCTGGCCCTCACCCACGATCCGCACGATCATGTGCCGTCTCCCTGCTTGTCGAAACGCGGCCGGGGCTGTCCGGGGCCGATCGCCGGCGGCGGGGTGCCACCGGAGAGCTCGGCCTTCATCCGCTCCAGCTCCAGTTCCACGTCCGACGTGCTGGACAAACGCTCCAGCTCCGCGGTGATGTCGTCCTTCGCCATCCCGGTCGGGTCGTCGAGCGCACCGGAGGCGAGCAGCTCGTCGATCGCGCCCGCCCGGGCCTGCATCTGCGCGGTCTTGTCCTCGGCCCGCTGGATCGCGAGCCCGACGTCGCCCATCTCCTCGGAGATGCCGGCGACCGCGCCGCCGATCCGCGCCTGGGCCTCGGCGGCCGTGTAGGTCGCCTTGATCGTCTCCTTGCGGGTACGGAACGCGTCCACCTTGGCCTGCAGTCGCTGCGAGGCCAGGACGAGCTTCTCCTCCTCCGCCTGGAGGTTCTGGTGTTGGGTACCGAGGTCCGAGATCTGCTGCTGCACACCCGAGCGGCGCATGAGCGCCTCGCGGGCCAGATCCTCGCGACCGAGCGCCAGCGCCTTGCGGCCCTGGTCCTCGAGCTTGCCCGACTGCTGCTGCAGACCGGTCATCTGCAATTCGAGCCGCTTGCGGGAGGTCGCCACATCGGCCACGCCCCGGCGCACCTTCTGCAACAGCTCAAGTTGCTTCTGGTACGAGTAGTCGAGCATCTCGCGTGGATCCTCGGCCTTGTCGAGGGCCTTGTTGGCCTTCGCACGGAAGATCATCGCCATTCGCTTCATTACACCGCTCATGGGCCTCGCGTGCCCCCTTCGTAGGCAACCCGTGCTGCTCCCTGAAGCCTAAATGCCCAAGCGACCTTGTGGCAGCAGGGCTTTGCCTCACTTGACGTGTTCCCGCCCGTGAGAGTTCCGCATCCATCTCGGACCGGATCCGGGGAGCCTTGAAATGTCGGCCGGCTCCAACACGTAGGCTTTGAGCGTGTTCCGACGACGTTCCCACGCAGAGCCCGAGACCGCCGAGCAGTCCCTGGAGCGTCTCCAGGGTTCGCAGGCCGTCCGGGACCCCCAGGCCCCGAAGGGCCGGCCCACGCCCAAGCGCAGCGACGCCCAGGCCAACCGCAGGACCAAGGTGTCCGTCGCCAAGGACCCCAAGCAGGCGCGCAAGCAGGCGCGGATGCGGATGCGCGAGGAGCGCGAGGCGCAGCGCCAGGCGCTGCTGACCGGCGACGAGCGGGCGCTGCCGGCTCGGGATCGGGGACCGCTGCGCCGGTTCGCCCGCGACTACGTCGACGCGCGCTACACGGTCGGCGAGTTCTTCCTGCCCTCGGCCGTGATCATCCTGATCCTGAGCATCCTGCCCAGCCTCGCGGTGAAGAACTTCTCGCTCTTCCTGTGGATCGCGGTGATCCTGCTGATCATCCTCGACTCCATCCGGGTCAACCTGGGCTTGAAGAAGGCCCTGCGGGCGAAGTTCCCCAAGGAGAACCTCAAGGGCGTCACGCCCTACGCACTGATGCGCAGTCTCCAGCTCCGTCGGCTGCGGCTGCCCAAGCCGCAGGTCAAACGAGGCGAGAAGGTCACATGACCACGATCACCGGGCTGACCGGCGACCTGCACACCCAGGTCCGTCGCGAATTGGTGGCCCGCCAGTTGGCCGAACACATGACGCGACTGCGCGACCGGGGGCCGCTGCGGGTCCTGGACGTCGGCTGCGGACCGGCCTCGCCCGGCATACTGCTCGCCCGCGCCGGACACGTCGTCACGTCGGTGAACACCGACACCGACGTGCTCACCCAGTTGCACGAGGACCTGGTCCACGAGGGCGCCGACGTCCAGGGCCGGATGCGCCTGGTCGAGGGTGACGGCGCCGAGGCCGGTCGGCACTTCCCGCCGGGCAGCTTCGACCTGGCCATCTGCCACGACGTGCTGGAGGCCCAGCCCGAACCGGACGGCATGCTCGCCGCGCTGGCCCGGATGATGACCCAGGGCGGTCTGATCTCGGTCACCTCGCGCAATGCCGGCTCGTTGGCGATGCGCGCGGGCGCCGCGGCCCAGTGGACCGCGACGCTCAAGGGCCTGTCCGCGACCACGTACCCCAACCCGGCCGGCGGCACGTTGCGGGCGGACACCGTCGAGGGCCTGTGCACGGTGCTCGCGGACCTGGGCGCGCCGGTGCTGGACTGGTACGGAGTGGGCGTCTTCAGCGGTCTCCAGCCGGACGACGCCGAGCCGCCGCGCGGCCAGAAGGCCTGGACGAACCTGCTCGCCTGCGAGGAGGACGCGTCGCGCCGCGACCCGTATCGGTCGATCGCGCCGATCCTGCACCTGGTCGGCGAGAAGACCGTGCGCTGAGCAACGGTCCTCGCCGGTGACGGTGCCCCGGGCCGACCGGTGGCGCCCGGGATCGGTGGGAGTGTTGTGGGCGGTGGTGCCGCAGTGGCCGCGTGGGGGCCCGACATAGGGTGTTCGCATGGAATTCCGACACCTCGGCCGCAGCGGTCTCGAAATCAGCGAGATCGCCTACGGCAACTGGCTCACCCACGGCTCCCAGGTGGAAGAGGACGCGGCGCTCGCCTGTGTGCGGGCCGCGCTCGACTGCGGGATCACCACGTTCGACACCGCCGACGTGTACGCGGAGACGCGCGCGGAATCGGTGCTGGGACGGGCACTGAAGGGCGAGCGCCGCGAGGGCCTGGAGATCTTCACCAAGGTCTACTGGCCCACCGGCCCCGGTCGCAACGACCGGGGTCTGTCGCGCAAGCACATCCTGGAGTCGATCGACGGTTCGCTGTCCCGACTCGGCACCGACTACGTCGACCTCTACCAGGCGCACCGCTTCGACTACGCGACGCCGCTGGAAGAGACCATGTCGGCCTTCGCCGACGTGGTCCGCTCGGGCAAGGCGCTGTACATCGGCGTCTCCGAGTGGAACGCCGAGCAGATTCGCGCGGGCGCCGAACTCGCCCGCGAGCTGCGGGTGCCGCTGATCTCCAACCAGCCGCAGTACTCGATGTTGTGGCGGGTGATCGAGGCCGAGGTGGTGCCGACCTCCGAGGAGCTGGGACTGGGCCAGATCGTCTGGTCGCCGATCGCGCAGGGCGTGCTCACCGGCAAGTACCTGCCGGGCCGACCGCCGCCGGCCGGATCGCGCGCCACCGACGACAAGGGCGGCCAGGACTTCGTGTCCCGGATGCTCACCGACGACGTGCTCACCCGGGTGCAGCAGTTGCGCCCGCTGGCCGACGAGGCCGGGCTCTCGCTCGCCCAGCTCGCCGTCGCATGGGTGCTGCAGAACCCGAACGTGTCCGCGGCGATCATCGGCGCGTCCCGGCCGGAGCAGGTGCACGAGAACGTCAAGGCGGCCGGCGTCACGCTCGACGAGGGGCTGCTGACCAAGATCGACGTGATCCTGGACCCGGTGGTCAGCCGGGACCCGGCGCTCACCCTGAGCCCGACGACGCGCCCGTAGCGCTCGCTCGGGATGACGAGAGGCGCGGCCTTCGCCGGACCCGGCCCGGCCGCGCCTCTCGCCCGCTCGGTCGCGGGAGGGGTCAGCCCTCGGCGGCGCGCAGGCTCATGTGCTCGTACACCACGGCATCGTCCTCCAGCAGGCTCACCTGTTCGATGCCGGCCGCGAGCAGGTCCTTCCAGGTCTCGCCGAGCCAGCTCTCCGCGTCCGACTGGTTCGTGAAGTCCTCCGCCTGCGGTCCGTCGACCGGGGCACCGTCCGCGTCCTCATACCGCCACACCCACGACATGTCGGGCTCCTCACCTCGGGATCTCGGACCGTCAAAAGACCTGCACAGTAGATCAAGCCCGACCACCTCATAGCCAGGAGCACGACGACACCCATGGAGCTGACGCTGCTCGGCACGGCCGGTCCCAAGGGCTGGCCCCAGCCGTTCTGCACCTGTGCCTCCTGTCTGGGGTGCACCGGTCCGGTGGTGCGCGGGCCCGCCTGCGTGCTGCTCGACGGCACGCTGTTGCTCGACTGCGGGCCCGAGCCCGCGCACGCGGCCGCACGGGCCGGACACCCGTTGACCGGGGTGCGGCGACTGCTCCTGAGCGGTCCGGCCGAGTCCGCGCCGCTGGCCTGGCTGCCCGCGGCCGGGCTGGTCGAGGTGGTCGCGCCGTCCGGGCCGCCGGCCTGGCTGCCCGCGCCCCCGGCGGGCGGACCGCACTGGCGACAGGTGGCCGAGGAGGACACGTTCGACCTGGACGGGCACCGCATACGGGTGCTGCCCGGCGGTACCCCCGGGCGCGTCGCATACGAGGTGACCGGCACCGACGGAACCCGGCTGCTGTACGCGCCGCCCTCCGCGCTGCCGCCCGAGGCGGAGGCGACCCGGGCCTGGACGCGCGAGGGCGGGCACTACGACGTGGTGCTTTTGGACGTGGTCTCGTGGCCGGAGCGACTGGCCACGCTGCGCCGCGACGGTGCGGTCACCGAGGACACCGATGTGCTGGCGATACACCTGTCGCACGAGTCGCCGCCGGGCGAGGAACTGCACCGTCGGCTGGCCGCGTGGGGGGCCCGCGCGGTGCCCGACGGCGGCCTGGTCCGGGTCGGCGCGGACGCCTCGCCCGCGCCGCGGCCGCATCGCACGCTGGTCCTGGGCGGCGCCCGCTCGGGCAAGTCGGCGGAGGCCGAACGGCGCCTGGCGGCCTGCCCGGACGTGCTCTACGTGGCCACCGGCGGCACCCGCGAGGGCGATTCCGAATGGGCCGAGCGGATCGCGCTGCACCGCGACCGGCGCCCGGACACCTGGGACACCGCCGAGACGGTCGAGCTGACCCGGCTGCTCGCCGAGGCCCGACAACCGCTCCTGGTGGACTGCCTGTCGTTGTGGCTGACCGCGGTGATGGACGCGCACGGCGCGTGGGACGACGCCCGGTGGGCGGCGGGGGCGCGCGAGGCGGTACGGGCCGACATCACCGCATTGGCCGCCGCCTGGCGGGCCTGCCTGGTCCCGGTGGTCGGCGTCAGCAACGAGGTCGGCAGCGGCGTGGTGCCCCCGACCCCGGCCGGCCGCCGCTTCCGCGACGAGCTCGGCCGACTCAACGCCACCATCGCCGGCGAATCCGACGAGGTGCTGCTGGTCGTCGCCGGCCAGGTCCTCACCCTGCGCAGCCTCCCCCGCCGGGCAAGGCACGCGGCGTCGTAGCCGCCGGGCACTCCCGAGACCGACCCGGAGGCCCGGTCGGCTCCCCCGCCGGGTGCGTCCGCGGTCTGCGCACGCATCGGGCGGTGCGTGCCGAGCGGCCGGAGCGGGCGGACCCGACCCGGAACCGCCGAGCCGGGACCACGGCGCCGGACCCGTCGCCGCCCGCCCGACCGCACAACTACCCTGACCGGGTGACAATCGACCTCGACTCCCTGGCCGCACAGGTGGAGCGCCCCGACGACGACGCCCGTGCCCGCGTGCGCGAACACCTCATCGCCGTGACGGGCGCGCCGAACGCCTACGGCCGACTCGAAGATCTCGCGATCTGGTTCGCCTCGGTCCAGGGCGGCAAGACCACCGCGCCCATCGGTGCGCCCCGCGTGGTGCTGTTCGCCGCCGACCACGGCGTCGCCGCCCACGACGTGTCGGTCCGCCGTCCGGGCTGGACCGCGCGCGAGGTCCTGGCCACCCTCGACGGCACCTCGGCCGCGGCCACCTTCGCGGCGGCGGTCGGCGCGCCGGTCCGGATCGTCGACATCGCCGTCGACGCCGAACCCGACGCGTTCCCCGAACACGTCTCGCGGGACCGGATCCGCCGCGCGTCCGCGCCCGTGGACACCGCCGACGCGCTCGCCCCCGGCGAGGCCGAGCGGGCGTTCGGGATCGGCATGGCCACCGCCGACGCGGAGATCGACTCCGGCGCCGACATGCTGCTGCTCGGCTCGCTGGGCGCTGCCGCGACCACGCCGGCGGCCGTCCTGATCGGGGCGTTGACCGGCATGGACGCGGCGGCCGTGATCGGTCGCGGCTCCGGCATCGACGACGCGACCTGGATCCGTAAGTGCGCCACGATCCGCGACGCGCTGCGCCGGGCCCGGCCGGTGCTGGGCGACCCGATGCGCCTGCTCGGCGTCTCCGGTGGGGCCGACTTCGCGGCGATGACCGGATTCCTGCTCCAGTGCTCGATCCGGCGTACCCCCGTGCTGCTGGACGACGTGGCCACCGCCGCGTCCGCGCTGGTCGCGCAGCGCATCTCGTACCGCTCCCCCGACTGGTGGCTGGCCGGCCACGTCACCCCCGAGCCGGGGCACGTCAAGGCGCTGGACCGGCTGGCCCTGGAACCGGTCCTGGACTACCGGGTCAGGGGCGGCGAGGCGGTCGGCGCACTGCTCGCGCTGCCGGTGCTGCGCGCCGCGGTCGACCTGGTGGCCCGGGTGCACCCCGCCCCGTGAGCGGGGGTACCACCTCGGCCGGTCTGCGCCTGGCGTTCGGCATCCTGTCGGTGATCCCGGTCCGGGTCGATCGGGTGGACCGCCCGGTGGCCGGCCGGGCGATGGCCTGCGCACCGCTGGTCGGCCTGGTCCTGGGCGGCCTGGCGGCCGGTGTGCTGGCGCTCGCCGCGCGGGCCGGCACCGGCGCGTTCACCGCCGCGGCACTCGCGATCGGCACCCTGGCGCTGCTCACCCGCGGGCTGCACCTGGACGGCCTGGCCGACACCGCCGACGGCCTCGGCTCGGCCAAGCCCGCACCGGACGCGCTGCGGATCATGAAGGCGTCCGACATCGGCCCGTTCGGTGTCCTGAGCCTGTTGTTCCTGGTGTCGATCGAGATCGGTGCGCTGGTCCGGCTCCAGCAGCACGGCTCGGCCCCGGCTGCGGCGGGCCTGGCGCTGGCCGTGGTGACCGGCCGCACCGCGCTGTCGCTCGCCTGCGGCCCGGGGGTGCCCTCGGCCCGGCCGGACGGGCTCGGCGCGATGGTCGCCGGCACCGTCGGGCGCGGTGTGCTCCTGGCCTGGTCGCTGGTCCTGCTCGCGGCCGCCGGGCTGTACGGCGTGGTCCAGGGTCCCGCCGAAGGACTGCGCGCACTCGGCGCGGCAGCCGCCGGACTCGCCGCCGGCGCCCTGCTGTTGCGGCACACCGTCCGCCGATTCGGCGGGATCACCGGCGACGTGCTGGGGGCCGTCGTGGAGATCTCGGGGTGCGTCGCGCTGCTGGTCGTGTCCACTGGCTGAGACGTTTGCCGGGAAGGCGTGAAATGCTGACCGTGAACGTATCTTCCATACGGCTCGTCACCGCTCGACGAGGCATCCCGAGCAAGGATCGCCGCGTCGGTGCCCCACCGATCGTGCGGGCATTCAGCACCCCCGAGAGATGAGAGACAGGACACTCGTGACCACACTGAGTATCGGCTCCACCGCGGCCCTTTCCCTGCGCGCCGACGTTCTCGTGATCGGCGCCGTCAAGGGCGAGGACGGCGCCGTCGTCGCCGAGGGCAGCGAAAGCATCGCCGCGGCGTTCGACGGCCGACTCACCGACACCCTGTCCGCGCTCGACGCCACGGGCGCCGAGGGCGAACTACACCGCGTCCCGACCTTCGGCGCGGCCAAGGCCCCGCTCGTGCTGGTGATCGGCCTCGGCGAGCGGCCCGCCGACGGCTTCACGCACGAGACGCTGCGGCGGGCCGGCGGCACCGTGGCCCGGGCGCTCGCGGGCGTCAAGAAGGCGGGCGTGGCCCTGCCCCTGGCCGGTGCGGAGGCGGTGGGTGCGTTCGGGGAGGGCGTACTGCTCGGCGCGTACTCGTTCGAGACCTACCGGGAGAAGTCGCGCGAGGGCCGCAAGGACGCGGTCCAGGACGTGGTGCTGCTCGGCATCAAGGGCCGGGACAAGGCCGCCAAGGCCGCCGTGGAGCGCGCCGCGATCACCGCGCAGAGCGTGAACCAGGCCCGCGACCTGGTCAACACCCCGCCGAACGACCTGAACCCGAAGGACTTCGCCGCGATCGCGGTGGACACCGGCAAGAACGCCGGCTTCAAGGTCGAGGTGCTCGACGACAAGGCGCTCGCCAAGGGCGGCTTCGGCGGCATCCTGGGCGTCGGCCAGGGCTCGGCCAACAAGCCGCGCCTGGTCCGGCTGGGCTACACGCACCCCAAGGCCAAGCGCACCATCGCGCTGGTCGGCAAGGGCATCACCTACGACTCGGGCGGCATCTCGCTCAAGCCGGCCGGTGCCAACGAGACGATGAAGATGGACATGGGCGGCGCGGCGGCCGTCCTGGGCGCGGTCGCGGCCGTGGCCCGGCTGGGCCTGGAGGTCAACGTGACCGGCTGGCTCGCGCTGGCCGAGAACATGCCCTCCGGCACCGCGACCCGTCCCGGCGACGTGCTGCGGATGTACGGCGGCCGCACGGTCGAGGTGCTCAACACCGACGCCGAGGGCCGGCTGGTCCTGGCCGACGCGATCACGCGGGCGTGCGAGGAGTCGCCGCAGATGCTGATCGACGTCGCGACGCTGACCGGCGCGATGATGGTCGCCCTGGGCAACGACATGTACGGGATCATGGCCAACGACGACACCTTCCGCGACGCGGTGTACGACGCCGCGACGCGGGCGGGCGAGCAGGCCTGGCCGATGCCGCTGCCGGCGGACATGCGCAAGCAGATGGACTCGCCGATCGCGGACCTGAAGAACATGGGCAACTCGCGGATGGGCGGCGGCCTGCTCGCCGGCATCTTCCTCCAGGAGTTCGTGGCCGACGGCGTCAGCTGGGCGCACCTGGACATCGCCGGCCCGGCGTTCCACGAGGGCGAGGCCGGCGGCTACCGGCCCAAGGGCGGCACCGGTGTGGCCGTGCGCTCGCTGCTCCAGGTCGCGCAGGACGTGGCGGACAACCGGATCTGATCCGCGGACCGGTGCCGCGGCCGGGAACCGGGGCGGTTCCGACCCGATTCCCGGTATCCGCCGGCACCGTTCGGTCCGGCTCGGCCGGGGCGCCTGGGCGCTCCGGCCGAGCCGGCGGTCGCACCCGGGTCGGTCGCAATCCGCACGACCCGGTCGCCCGGGTCCCCTTCGACCGCGGTGCATCAGGAGCCGTCGGCGGACTGCCGGCGGGTCCACTCGCGCATGCGCTTGGGGTAGCCCACCAGGGCCGCCTCGTACACCGGGATGCCCAGCTTGCGCGCGAGCGTGCGCGCGGCACCGGGATCGGCGACCCGACGGCGGGTCCACTCGCCGGTGTCGGCGATGAACACCACCGTCGTCCCGCTCAGGGTGGTCACCGGTTCGATGTAGGCCTCGACTCCGTTGCGGCTGCGCGCGAACTCGCTCAGGTGCGCCGCCGCGGCGGCGGCCTGCCTGCGATCGGGCGCATCCGCGCCGGCACCGCGTTTGCGTCGGAACAACCCCACGGGGATTTCCTTCCTGTCATACGCGCATGTCATCCGCGTCGGTCCGCCGCGCGGAGGTCGTGATCGTGTCGGAACAACGAGTCGCAACGGCACGTTGTGCCCCCGATCCGCCATTTCGGCGCGGCCCTTGTGGGACAGGCAACACCGGGGCGGAGTGCTCGGTCGCTCCCGACAAGTGGGAGGATGTTGTACCGGCACTTGAGACCTTCCACAAGAAGGGGGTGCTACCCGCCGCGTCCCGCGGGGGTGGGCATCGCAATCACAGGAGGACGTGACGTGGCGAACGACGCCGGAGCCGTTTTCGATGTAGTCATTCTCGGAGGCGGGAGCGGCGGCTATGCGTGCGCCCTTCGCGCGGCCGAACTCGGTATGCGGGTCGTCCTCATCGAAAAGGGCAAGCTCGGCGGCACGTGTCTGCACAACGGCTGCATCCCGACCAAGGCGCTGCTCCACGCGGGCGAGGTCGCGGACCAGACCCGTGAGAGCGAGCAGTTCGGCGTCAAGTCGACGTTCGACGGCATCGACATCTCGGCCGTGCACGCATACAAGGACGGCGTCATCTCGCGCCTGTTCAAGGGTCTGACCGGACTGATCAACAGCCGGAAGATCACCGTCGTCGAAGGCGCCGGCAAGCTCGTGTCGCCGACCGCGGTCGAGGTGAACGGGCAGCGCTACGAGGGTCGACACGTGGTGCTCGCGACCGGCTCCGTGCCCAAGTCGCTCCCCGGCCTGGAGATCGACGGCAACCGGGTGATCAACAGCGACCACGCGCTCGTGCTCGACCGGGTCCCGCAGTCCGCGGTGGTCCTGGGCGGCGGCGTGATCGGCGTCGAGTTCGCCAGTGCCTGGAAGTCCTTCGGTGTGGACGTGACCATCGTCGAGGCGCTGCCGCACCTGGTGGCCCTGGAGGACGAGGCGTCCAGCAAGCTTTTGGAGCGCGCCTTCCGCCGGCGCGGGATCAAGTTCGAGCTCGGTGCGCGCTTCGCCGGTGTCGAGTACACCGACGCGGGCGTCCGGGTCTCGCTGGAGAACGGCAAGCAGATCGAGGCCGAGCTGCTGCTCGTCGCCGTCGGTCGCGGCCCGGTCTCGGCGGGACTGGGCTACGAGGAGGCCGGCGTCGCGATGGACCGCGGCTACGTCCTGGTCGACGAGTACTGCGCCACCAACGTGCCGACGATCTCGGCCGTTGGCGACCTCATCCCCACCCTCCAGCTCGCCCACGTCGGTTTCGCCGAGGGCATCCTGGTCGCCGAGCGGATCGCCGGGCTGAACCCGGTGCCGATCGACTACGCGGGCGTGCCGCGCGTGACCTACTGCGACCCGGAGGTGGCCTCGGTCGGCCTCACCGAGGCGCAGGCGGTCGAGCGCTACGGCTCGGACAAGCTCGCCACGATCAGCTACAGCCTCGGCGGCAACGGCAAGAGCCAGATCCTCAAGACGACCGGCCAGGTCAAGGTCGTCTCGGTCAAGGACGGCCCGGTCGTCGGCATCCACATGGTCGGCGCCCGCATGGGTGAACTGACCTCGGAGGCCCAGCTGATCTACAACTGGGAGGCCCTGCCGGCCGAGGTCGCCCAGCTCATCCACCCGCACCCGACGCAGTCCGAGGCGCTTGGCGAGGCCCACCTCGCGTTGGCGGGCAAGCCGCTGCACGTCCACGACTGACGACGCGCCCCCAATCGCGCCCCGTCATCCAAGACACACGCCTTGAAGCGTTGAGAAGGAGTCATTGACCCATGCCGGTCTCCGTAACACTGCCCGCGCTCGGCGAGAGCGTGCAGGAGGGCACCATCACCCGCTGGCTCAAGCAGGAGGGTGAGCGCGTCGAGCTGGACGAGCCCCTGCTCGAGGTCTCGACCGACAAGGTCGACACCGAGATCCCCTCCCCCGCCGCCGGCATTCTGGTGTCCATCAAGGCCCAGGAAGACGACACGGTCGACGTCGGCGCCGAACTGGCCGTGATCGACGACGGCACCGGTGCCGAGGCGCCGGCCACGGCCGGCTCGCCGGCGCAGGAGACTGCCGCTCAGGCCGCCCCGGCCGAGCCCGCACAGGCGGAGCCCGCACAGGCGGAGCCCGCGCAGGCCCAGGCCGCTCAGGCCGCCCCCGCCGAGCCGGCCGCGCCCGCCGCGGCTCCGGCCGCCCCCGCCGGCGACGTGCAGGGCACCCCGGTGCTGCTGCCCGCGCTCGGCGAGAGCGTGCAGGAAGGCACCATCACCCGCTGGCTCAAGCAGGAGGGTGACACGGTCGAGGCCGACGAGCCGCTCCTGGAGGTCTCGACCGACAAGGTCGACACCGAGATCCCGGCGCCGATCGGTGGCGTGCTGCTGAAGATCAGCGTCGCCGAGGACGAGACGGTGGAGGTCGGCGCCGAGCTGGCCGTCATCGGCGCGCCCGGTTCCGCACCGGCCGCGGCGCCCGCTCCGGCTGCCGCCGCTCCGGCGCAGCAGGCTCCGGCGCAGCAGGCACCGGCTCCGGCGGCTCCCGCACCGGCTCCGCAGGCTCCGGCGGCTCCGGCCCCGGCACCTGCCCCCAAGCCCGCTCCGGCGCCCGCTCCGGCCCCGGCACCGGCCGCGCAGCAGCCCGCACCGGCCGCGCAGCAGCCCGCTTCGGCCGCTCCGCAGCTCACCCCGCCGGCCGAGGCGGACGGCGCGTACGTCACGCCGCTCGTGCGCAAGCTGGCCGCCGAGCACAACGTGGACCTGGGCTCGATCGCGGGCACCGGCATCGGTGGCCGGATCCGCAAGCAGGACGTCCTGGAGACGGCCCGCAAGCAGCAGGCGGCCCAGGCCGCCGCCGCGGCATCGGCTCCGGCCGCCGCCCCGGCCGCGTCCACCGCCAAGGCCCCGGCCGCGGTCGAGCCGTCGCCGCTGCGCGGTCGTACCGAGAAGCTCTCGCGCATGCGCACGGTGATCGCCAAGCGCATGGTCGAGTCGCTGCAGACCTCGGCCCAGCTGACCACGGTCGTGGAGGTGGACGTCACCAACATCGCCCGCCTGCGCGACCGGGCCAAGAACGACTTCGTGGCGCGCGAGGGCGTCAAGCTGTCGTTCATGCCGTTCTTCGCGAAGGCGGCCGTCGAGGCGCTCAAGATCCACCCGGTCCTGAACGCGTCGATGGACCTGGCCGCGGGCACCGTGACCTACCACGACGCCGAGCACCTGGTGATCGCGGTGGACACCGACCGCGGCCTGATGGTCCCGGTCATCCACAACGCGGGCGATCTGAACATCGCGGGCCTCTCGCGCAAGATCTCCGACCTGGCCGAGCGCACCCGCACCAACAAGGTGAGCCCGGACGAGCTGGCCGGCGGCACGTTCACGCTGACCAACACCGGTTCGCGCGGCGCGCTGTTCGACACGCCGATCTTCCCGCAGCCGCAGGTCGCGATGCTCGGCACGGGCGCGGTCGTCAAGCGCCCGGTCGTGGTCAACGACCCGACGCTCGGCGAGGTCATCGCGGTCCGTTCGATGGTGTACCTGGCCCTGTCCTACGACCACCGCCTGGTGGACGGCGCGGACGCGGCCCGCTTCCTGCAGACGGTGAAGACCCGCCTGGAGGAAGGCGCCTTCGAAGGCGACCTCGGCCTGTAGGACATGCCGCGGCGGACCCGTTCCGCAACGGTGGGCACGTCCCGAAGGCGGTCCGGACATCTCGTCCGGGCCGCCTTCGGCATGTCCGGGGTCCGGTGGGAAAGGATGGCGGCATGCGCATCGCCGTCACCGGTTCGTCCGGCCTCGTGGGTTCCGCTCTCGTCCGCTCGCTGGCCGCCGACGGCCACGAGGTGGTCCGGCTGGTCCGCCGGTCTCCCGGCGGACCGGACGAGGTCCGCTGGGACCCGCACGCGGGCACCGTGGACACCGCCGCCCTCGGCCCGGTGGACGCGGCGGTGCACCTGGCCGGCGCGGGCATCGGTGACAAGCGCTGGACGGCCGCGTACAGGCGCGAACTGCGCGACAGCCGGGTCCTGGGCACCGCGGCCCTCTCGCGCGCGCTGGCGGCCCTCGAACCGGCGCCGCGGGTACTGCTGTCCGGTTCCGCGATGGGGTTCTACGGCGACACCGGCGACCGTGAGGTGGACGAGTCCGCCCCGCCCGGCCGCGGCTTCCTGGCCGACCTGTGCACCGAGTGGGAGGCCGCCACCGCACCCGCCCTGGAGGCCGGCATCCGGGTCGCGCACCTGCGCACCGGCCTGGTGCTGGACCGCTCCGGCGGCACGCTGCGCCGAATGATCCCGCTGGTCAAGGCCGGTGTGGGCGGCCGGCTCGGGTCGGGCCGGCAATACTGGAGCTTCATCTCGCTCGCCGACGAGGTGTCCGCGATCCGGCACGCCCTGGACCACCCCGACCTCGCCGGCCCGATCAACCTGACCGCACCGCACCCGGTCACCAACGCCGAGGCGACCAAGGCCCTGGGCAAGGCCCTGCACCGCCCCACCGTCCTGCCCGTCCCCGCCTTCGCCCTGCGCGCCGTCCTCGGCGACTTCGGCAACGAGATCCTCACCGGCCAACGCGTACTCCCCCGGGCCCTCCTCACCTCGGGCTTCACCTTCGAACACCCCACCATCGAATCCGCCCTCACCGCCGCCCTGGCCCATTGACCCGACGCCCACCCCACCCCAACCCCGGGCGCCGACCACGACGCGACCCGGGCCCATGAAGCGTTGCCCGGGCTCGGGGGGTGCGGCTCGCGGTGCCGGGTGCGCCGGGGTCCGGGGGGTTCGTGATCGGCTTTTTTTGGGCCAACTCCCGTGCGTGACAGGGCGATTACGGCAATTTCCCTGGGTATGACCTGTAGGCGACGAAACCGACTCCGCGGCGCCTGCGGCCGTGGGCAGGGGGACGGGAGGACGACCGTGGTCGACGTGCGTCGAACCGAGGTGATCGTGGTGGGGGCCGGTCTGGCCGGCCTGAGCGCGGCACGGAGCGTGGCTGCGGCGGGGGTTCCGGTGACCGTTCTGGAGGCTGCGGAGCGACCCGGAGGGCGGGTGCGCACCGATCTCGTGGACGGGTTCCGGGTCGATCACGGCTTCCAGTCGCTGACCACCTCGTGGCCCCAGGTGAGCCGGCAACTGGACGTCTCCGCCCTCGGGTTGCGCCCGTTCCAGGCCGGTGTACTGCTTCACGACGACGGCCGCATCCATCGGGTCGGCGACGTCCGCCGGGTGCGGGACGCGATCGGCGGGCTGCGCAACGGCAGCGGCACCGAGCGGGCGCGGGTGGCCGCGTTGCTCGCCCGGACCGCGTCCGCTCCGGTGGCCCGGGTGATGAGCGCTCCGGAGCTGGCCGTCGCCGACGCGCCGACGATGCGCGCGCTGCCGCCCGAGTTGGCCCGTCGTACGCTGCGCCCGCTGCTGGCCATGCTGTTGCACGATCCCGCGCTGTGTTCGTCCAGCCGGTTCGCCGAGTTGATGCTGCGTTCGTTCCTGCGCGGCCGGGTGGCGCTGCCCGCCCGCGGCATGGCGGCCGTGCCGGCGCAGCTCGCGGCCGGGCTGCCGGCCGGGGTGGTGCGCCACGGCGTGCGGGTGTTGTCCGTCTCGGCCGACCGGGTACTCACCGACGTGGCGGGCGAGATCCGCGCCGGCGCGGTGATCGTGGCCACCGATCCGACCACGGCGGTGGCGCTGCTGCCGGGCCTGCGGATGCCCGCGTTCCACCCGGTGACCACGCTGTACCACGTGGCCCGCGGTGCCCCCCGGCCCGACGCGTCACTGCTCCTGGATGCCGAACCCCGCAGCCCGTTCACCCACACCACGGTGGTCAGCCAGGTCGCGCCCACCTACGCGCCGGACCGCCGGGCCCTGATCGCCACGACCGTCCTGGGCCACGACGGCACGGAGCCGGCCAAGCTCGAACTGCGGGTCCGCGAACGGCTGGCCGTCGTGTACGACACGCCCACCACCGAGTGGGCGCACCTGACCACCTGTCACATCGCCCGCGCCGTCCCCGTGGTCGAACCCGGCCACAACTTCCGCCGCCCGGTCCGCCTGATCG
The DNA here is from genome assembly GCF_055557415.1 of Embleya sp. L77. NCBI lineage: Bacteria > Bacillati > Actinomycetota > Actinomycetes > Kitasatosporales > Streptomycetaceae > Embleya > Embleya sp. L77. The sequence continues at coordinate 4,929,960 of NZ_CM145709.1, read as the reverse complement.
GCGGCCTGTACGTCTGCGGCGACCATCGCGACTCCAGCTCCATCCAGGGCGCCCTGGCCTCCGGCCGCCGAGCCGCCCGCTCCGCCCTCGCCGACCTGGGCGTCCTGGCGGCCTAGGACCGGCCCCAACGCGCCCACCCGAGGCCCCAATTCCGCGGCATCCGAGCCTTGGGCAGCGGGTGGGCGGGCGCCGACGGCGCGAGCCGACCGGGACGCACCCGCAGCTCGCGCTCGAGCGTTCCGCACGAACCCTCAGGCCGTGTGGACAAAGCACCCCGACCGCGCCTCGAACTCCCGCACCGCCGGCACATCCCGATACGGCGCCAACCGATGCGTGAACTCGCGCACGTAGTCCACCGCCCGCGACGAGCGCAGGCCCTCCGCCTGCTCCGTCGCCTCCGCCTCGATCCGGCACGCCTGTTCGACCTCGCCCAACTCCAACAACGCGGTGGCCAGGATCGTCTGGCAGAACAGCCGGCTGCGGGTGTACTCGCCACCGCGCAACAGCAGCGACCGCTCGGCATACTCGCGGGCCTTGTCGTAGTCCTCCAAGTCCCGGTAGCAGTGCGCGTGATCGTCGGTCAGCTGCGCCTCGTTCATGAACGCGACCCACTCCGGCTCCTCGTCCCCCGGGGCGACGCACTCCAACGCCTGCTCCGCACGCAGCAGCGCCGCACCGCAGGCCCGCGCGTCCCCGAGCAGCCCGTGCCCGCGCGCCTCGACCGCGTGGAACAACGCCCGGACCCGGGGCGTGGCCACCGCCGAGGCGCCCTGCTGGGCCACGCGCGCCAGTTGCACCGCCTCGCGCCCGTGGCCGAGGTAGACCGCCTGTCGGCTCATCGTGGACAGCACGAACCCGCCCAGCGCCCGATCCCCGGACGCCTGGGCCAACCGCAGCGCCTGGACGAAGTAGCGCTGCGCCATCCCGTGCACGCCCACGTCGTACGCCATCCAGCCGACCAGCCGGGTGAGCGTGGCCGCCGCGCCGAACAGCGCGCTGCCGGTGCGCGAGTCGTACGTCCCGCGCAGTATCGCGGTCACCTCCGTGTCGAGGTAGCGCACCAGCGCCTGTCTGCCGTGCCCGCCGCCGAACGAGTTGTCCAACCGCCGGAACGCCTCGCCGACCGCGCGCACCGCGGCCACGTCGCCGAGCCCGACCCGATCGCCGTCCTGCCGGGCGGGCCGCTCGTCGCCGGCGCCGATCAGCCAGTCCCGGCTGGGCACCACCAGCGCCCCGGGCGTGAACGCGGCCTCCACCAGCGCCGATCGCTGCGCCGAGTCGGCCTGCCACATGCCCGTGACGATCTCGACCGCCTCGGGCGGCCCCGACGCGTATTCGAGCCCGGCGTAGTCCGGCCGGCACCCGGCCATGCCCAGATCCTCGGCGCTGAGCTTGCGGCCGAGTCGCTGGGTGAAGACCTCGGCCAGCAGTATCGGGACGATCCCGCGCGGATGTTGGCCACGCAGCCAGCGCGCCACGGAGGTCTTGTCGTACCGGAGATCGATGCCCTGTTCCGCACCGAGTTGGTCAACGCGTCGGGCCAGACCGGCATGTGAAAAGCCGGCTTCCTCGACAAGCGCCGCCAGCCGGTGATTGGGGCGCCGCTCGACCCTGGCTGCCATGGAGATGAACGCCTCCCGCTGGTGCGGTGGTTCGGTGTGGGTGGGTGATCGCGCGAGAATCTAGCGATTTCTGGAGCGCTACAACCCGAACGCTCGCAACAATGACCCTTTCGAGTTACCGGGCCGAGTCCGGCCAATCGGGTGGCGAATCCGGCCCGACGGCGGTCCGTGGTGGCCGAGTTCGGCAGAACCTGCCGAACCCTCGGGACCGATCCGATGCGGCGTCACCACCGGTGCGTCGCTTGCGGTGCGCGGAACCGTGGTGGAACATGCGCGAGTCAGTTCACCCGATGGGGTGATCAACACCCACGTGGCGGAACCCGAACCGCACCGCACGGCCGACCCGCCCGACCCCGCGGCCTCGCCCCGACTCGAAGGAAACGCACGCGTGACCCGGCAGCCCGACGACACCGCTCGTGGGATCGTGATCCCCCTGGCCGTGGTCGCGCTCGTGTGCCTGCTGCTCACCAGCGGGGTCTTCCTGTTCTCCGGCTCGGACGACGACAAGAGTCGCCATCGCTCACTCCCGAACGACCTGAACCTGCCGCTGCCCGCACCCGCGTACCCGCTGCCCGGCATCGGCTCGGCAAGCCCGGGGGCGACCACGTCGACGACCGCGAGCCCGAGCAGGTCGGCCGGCCGCTCCCCCTCCGCCTCGGCGAGCGCGACCGCGACCGCGACGAGTACCGGGCCCACGGCGCCCCGCACCACCGCGCCGCCCGCTCCGACCACGCCGCCCGCCCCGCCTCCGCCGGCCACCACCGGGCCCAAGGACATCTCCGTCGACGCCACGGTGACCGACTCCGGCTGGGGCGCCGACGGCACGGTGGTCATCACCAACCGCACCGCGCGCCCGCTCCCGGCCTGGGACCTCACCCTCACCACGTCCGGCCGGGGGAACGGCTTCACCATGCTCTGGGGCGAGGGCATGCGCACCAGCACCGATCGCGGCATCGCGACCGCGCGCGGCAACGGCCCACTGGCCCCCGGAGCCAGTGCGGTGATCGAGTTCGGGCTGTACGGCCGGGTCGAGTCGATCGGCTGCACCTTCACCGGCGTCACCTGCACCGTCCGCGGGCTCGACGCCGGCCATCGGTGACGTTCGCCCCCGTCGTACGCTGGTCGGCGTGACCAGCTTCTTGCGATTCGTGCACTTGGGCCTCGGCGCCGCCGCCGTTCCGTACGAGGCCGCCTGGGAGGAGCAGCGCCGCGTCCACGAGCAGGTGGTGAGCGGCGAATCCCCGGATACCTGCCTGCTCTTGGAACACCCCGCGGTCTACACCGCGGGCCGCCGTACGGACCCCTCCGAGCGCCCGATGGACGGCACCCCCGTGGTGGACGTGGACCGGGGCGGCAAGATCACCTGGCACGGCCCCGGGCAGCTCGTCGGCTACCCGATCGTGCGGCTGCCCGAGCCGGTCGACGTGGTCGCGCACGTGCGCCGGATGGAGGAGGCGCTGATCCGGGTCTGCGCCGACCTGGGCCTGGCGACCACCCGGATCGAGGGTCGCAGCGGTGTCTGGGTCCTGGGCGACGCGGTGCCGCCGAGCCCGGCCCCGGTCGGCGGGCTCGATCTGCGGCTGGACAGCCGCCTGGCGGCCGGCCCCGACCCGCGCCTGCACCCGGAGTTCGACCCGCGCCTGGCCGGCCCGGAGTACGCGCCTTCCAACGCGGGCCAGCGCGGCGACGACCGCAAGCTCGCGGCGATCGGCGTCCGGGTCTCGCGCAAGGTGACCATGCACGGCTTCGCGATCAACTGCGACGCGGACATGACGTACTACGACCGGATCGTGCCGTGCGGCATCAAGGACGCCGGCGTCACCTCGCTGAGCCGCGAACTCGGCCGCGAGGTAACGGTCGCCGAGGTACTGCCGCTGGCCGAGAAGCACCTGGCCGAGGTGTTCGCGCACGTGCCCGTGTGAGGCGTGGATCGTGCTCCGCGTGACGCCCGCCGCGCGCTCGGTGTGACGCGGAGTCCCTCAGCCGCGTGACGCACGCCTCGTACCGAATCCGGCATCCGGGGAATCCACCCGGGTTCGTCCCGGTTGCCACCGGATGGGCCGTCCGGAGGCCCGAATCCCTCGGCGTACTCTGGACGTACCGCCCCACCACGGCCCGGACCATCCAGTCGGGCCCACCGCAGTCTGTCCCGCCCCGCAGGCTGCCCCGAGCAAAGGGAGTCGCGCGTGTCCGCTGTCGCACCCGACGGCCGCAAGCTGCTTCGCCTGGAAGTCCGCAACGCCGAGACTCCCATCGAGCGCAAGCCTTCGTGGATCAAGACCCGGGCGAAGATGGGCCCCGAGTACACCGAGCTCAAGCAACTCGTGAAGCGCGAGGGGCTGCACACGGTGTGCGAGGAGGCCGGTTGTCCCAACATCTACGAATGCTGGGAAGACCGCGAGGCGACCTTCCTGATCGGCGGCGACCAGTGCACCCGGCGCTGCGACTTCTGCCAGATCGACACCGGCAAGCCGGCCGAGCTCGACCGTGACGAGCCGCGCCGCGTCGCGGAGTCGGTCCAGGCGATGGGCCTGAAGTACGCGACCGTCACCGGTGTCGCCCGCGACGACCTGCCCGACGGCGGTGCGTGGCTGTACGCGGAGACGGTCCGCCAGATCAAGCAGCTGAACCCGGGCACCGGCGTGGAACTGCTGATCCCGGACTTCACCGCGCAGCCGGACCAGCTGGCCGAGGTGTTCTCCTCCCGTCCCGAGGTGCTCGCGCACAACATCGAGACGGTGCCGCGGATCTTCAAGCGCATCCGCCCGGGCTTCCGGTACGAGCGCTCGCTCGACGTGATCACCCAGGCCCGGGCGGACGGCCTGGTCACCAAGTCCAACCTGATCCTGGGCATGGGCGAGGAACGCGCCGAGATCAGCCAGGCCATGCAGGACCTGTACGACGCCGGCTGCGAGCTGCTGACCATCACGCAATACCTGCGGCCGAGCGTGCGGCACCACCCCGTCGAGCGCTGGGTGCGCCCGGAGGAGTTCGTCGAGCTGAACGAGGAGGCCGAGGAGATCGGCTTCGCGGGCGTGCTCTCCGGCCCCCTGGTCCGCTCCTCGTACCGCGCGGGCCGGCTGTACCGCCAGGCGCTCGAAGTGCGCGACTCCCGCTCCGCTTCGGGCGAAGGTATGCAGACTTTCACGTCGGTTTGACCCGGACGTCATCATTTGGTAACACATTGTTGCGAGAGTCGACCTCAGTGCGGTGAGCCTTCGCACCCGAAACAGGTAGGGGGAACGACGTTCATGCACGACACGCAGCAGGGCAACGCCTCGGTGCTGCGAGACGCGTTCGATCGCGGCTTCGCAGTCCGCAGGGCGACCGTGGGCCGGGTCTTCCGGGCCGTCGAGACCGTGCTGATGTTCGAGGGCGGTCAGCGCACCGCGCGCCGCAACGCGTGGGCGGCCGTATGTGCCGACCGCAACCGTGCCCGCGCCCGCGCCGAGGCCTCCGACATCCTGGCCCGGCTCGCCCCGGTCAACCCGGCCCCGGGCACCGGCTCGCACTGACGCGCGTTGCCGCACGTTGCGCCGTACGGCCGTGCGCCGGAGGTTCGCCTCCGGTCGGACGGCCGTATCGCTGCGCCGCTCGCATGAAGGTTCGGACAAGCTGTCGGCAGGCATTGTCCGGGGTGCACGACACGCCAGTATCCTTTTCACATGGCGAGCAAGGAACCATCCGAGAAGAGCGGCCGGCTGAAGCAGATCCGGCTCGCCTACCAGCAGACGAAGAAGGCCGATCCCTGGGTCGGCTTGATTGTGGCGGCCTGGGGCCTGGGCGTATTCGCAGTACTCCTGGCCATCGGCTTCTGGTGGGGACATCCGATCTACCTGGGCATCTTCGGTGCCCTCGTGGGTCTGCTCGCGGCGGCCTTCATCTTCGGGCGACGGGCCGAGAAGTCGGTGCTCGGCCAGATGGAGGGCCAGCCCGGCGCCGCGTTGGCGGTCATGCAGTCACTCAAGCGTGGCTGGGTCGTGACCCCCACCGTGGCCATCACCCGCCAGCAGGATGTCGTCCACCGCGCCGTGGGTCGCCCCGGCATCATCCTGGTGGGCGAGGGCCAGCCCGGTCGCGTCGCGCGACTGCTGGCCGATGAGAAGAAGCGTATGTCCCGCCTGGTGGCGAGCACGACGGTGCACACGATCATCGTCGGCAACGACGAGGGTCAGGTCCCGCTGCTCAAGCTGCAACGGCACATCATGAAGCTGACGCCGACCATGGCCAAGCCCGAGGTCGCGGTGGTCAACGACCGCCTGCGCGCGGTCGGCGACCTGATGAAGAACATGCCGGTGCCCAAGGGCCCGATGCCGAAGGGCGCGCGCATGCCGCGCGGCCCGCGCGGCTGACCCTTCGCGGCCGGACCCACCACGCGACACGACAGCACCACCCGTCCCCACCCGATCACGAGAGCGGCGGCGATCCGATATCGGATCGCCGCCGCTCTTTCCGCTGTCGTGGCGTTTTCGCTGTCCTGCCTTGCTGCGCAGGCGCTCGCCGCGGAGGTGCCGCGCGGTGTCGCGGGTCGTTGCGCCCGCGCCCGCCGTGTTACGAACTACGCACGCACCACGGCGGTGCCGACCGCCTTGTCGTGGAACCCGCGCCCGTCCCGGTCGTAGATCGCCGGCGGGATCACCAGGCACAGCAGGAACGTGCGCACCACGACCGCGAGCGGCAACAGCGTGTCGCGAGTGACCGAGACCACCCGGATGCCCATGATGCGCTTGCCGAAGGTCCAGCCGATCGTGCTCACCAGGAGCAGGTTCTCGGCGGCGAACAGGGCGAGGGTGCCCCAGCTCGTCCCGGTGTCGTTGAGGTCGCCGCCGCCCAGGAAGGACAGCGCAATGACGTAGCAGATGCCCCAGTCGATGAGCAGGGCGATCAGCCTGCGCCCGGTCGGCGCCAGTGAATTGGGCCCGTCCTCGGGCAGCCCGAGACGCTTGCCGCGGTAGCCGAAGTCTTCGCCCGCCGTCCCGGGGGCCTGGTTCCGCGATGCGGTCGTGTTCTCGTCCACCCCTCCAAAGTAGACGAGCCGGGCCGATTCGCCCGCCCCGGGGTGCGCGTGGTCGGGTTGATCATGGGCATGCATCCAGGCAAGACGGGCTAGACCGTACGGGTGTGTGCGTAACATCCCGGAAACACGAGGGACACCGACGGGAAACCGCTCCCGCCTACCTTCGAGGCCTAGTGGCCACCGGGGAGGAGGCCGCTCCCCGCGAACGCAACTACCCGCGCCTGGCGCCGGGTCGAGGAGGATTGATGTTCAACAACGCCGAAGAGGTGTCGCGATACATCGCCGACAACGACGTCAAGTTCATCGACGTTCGTTTTTGCGACCTGCCTGGCGTGATGCAGCACTTCACGGTCCCGGCGAAGACGTTCGACCCGACCGAGACGCTGGCATTCGACGGATCCTCGATCCGCGGCTTCCAGGCGATCCACGAGTCGGACATGGCGCTTCGCCCCGACCTGTCCACGGCGCGGCTCGACCCGTTCCGCAAGGACAAGACGCTCAACATCAACTTCTTCATCCACGACCCGCTGACGGATGAGGAGTACAGCCGCGACCCGCGCAACGTCGCGAAGAAGGCCGAGCGCTACCTCGCCGGCACCGGCATCGCCGACACGGCGTACTTCGGCCCCGAGGCCGAGTTCTACGTGTTCGACAGCGTGCGCTTCGCGACCGGCGCGAACGAGTCCTTCTACCACATCGATTCCGAGGCGGGCGCCTGGAACACCGGTGCGGAGGAGAACAACCGCGGCTACAAGGTCCGCTACAAGGGCGGCTACTTCCCGACCCCGCCGGTCGACCACTTCGCCGACCTGCGCGCGGAGATCTCCCTGGAGCTGGAGGCCGCGGGTCTGGAGATCGAGCGCCAGCACCACGAGGTGGGCACCGCCGGCCAGGCCGAGATCAACTACAAGTTCAACACGCTGCTGGCCGCGGCCGACGACCTGATGCTGTTCAAGTACATCGTCAAGAACGTCGCGTGGCGCAACGGCAAGACCGCGACCTTCATGCCGAAGCCGATCTTCGGTGACAACGGCTCGGGCATGCACTGCCACATGTCGCTGTGGACCGACGGCTCGCCGCTGTTCTACGACGAGCAGGGCTACGCGGGTCTGTCCGACACCGCCCGCTACTTCATCGGCGGCCTGCTCAAGCACGCCCCGTCGCTGCTCGCCTTCACCAACCCGACGGTCAACTCGTACCACCGTCTGGTCCCGGGCTTCGAGGCGCCGGTCAACCTGGTCTACTCGCAGCGCAACCGCTCGGCCTGCATCCGCATCCCGATCACGGGCAGCAACCCGAAGGCCAAGCGCGTCGAGTTCCGCGTCCCGGACCCGTCGGCCAACCCGTACCTGGCCTTCGCCGCCCAGCTGATGGCCGGCCTCGACGGCATCAAGAACAAGATCGAGCCGCTCGAGCCGGTCGACAAGGACCTGTACGAACTGGCCCCGGACGAGCACCAGGCCGTCCCCCAGGTCCCCGGCACCCTCGCCGAGGTCCTCGACGCCCTCGAAGCCGACCACGAGTACCTCCTCGAAGGCGGCGTGTTCACCCAGGACCTGATCGACACCTGGATCGAATACAAGCGCACCAAGGAAATCGACCCGGTCCGCCTGCGCCCCCACCCGCACGAGTTCGAGCTCTACTTCGACATTTAAGCCGAAGCACCGCTGACCTGCGGGTTCACCCCTTAAGCGGCCCGAGAGGGTACAACAAGGGCACTCCCCCGAAGGACAAGGCCGTCGACCGCTGCTTCCAGAGCGCGGTCGACGGCCTTCTTCGTGCGCTCCCCGCCCGTTCGGCGGCCGACCGACCACACTCGCTCCACATTCCACACTTCCACACCCCCGCCACAACGGCCCTGCCCCGCATTCGATTGCGGGAGCAGGGCCGTTTCGTTGTCGCAAACCTGCACGTCGGATACCCCCATGAGGTATTTTCGCCTCAACCTCTGGCGCTTCGATACCCCCGTAGGGTATGTTCCTGATCGCTTGATACCCCCCACGTGTATCTACGGAGTGATCACCATGTCCCAATCGCAGGCGGCACCCAACCCACGGCGTTGGTCGGCGCTCGCGCTGATCGCGCTTGCTCAGTTCATGGTCATCATGGACACGTCGATCATCGGCGTGGCGTTGCCCGAGATGCGTACCGATCTCGGCTTCTCGCAGGAGAACCTGTCCTGGGTCTTCAATGCCTACGTGGTCGCCTTCGGCGGTCTGCTCCTGCTCGGCGGGCGGCTGTCCGACCTGTTCGGCGCCAAGCGCATGTTCAGTGCCGGCTGGGCCGTCCTGGGCGCCGGTTCACTCGCCGCCGGCCTCGCCGACGAGGTCTGGGTCGAACTCGCCGGGCGCGCCGTGCAGGGTGTCGGCGCCGCGCTCATCGCGCCCTCGGCCCTGACCCTGTTGATGATGCTCTTCGGCGGCAACCCCAAGGAGCTCACCAAGGCCTTCGCGCTGTACGGCGCCGCGGCCCCCGCCGGCGGTACGGCCGGCGTCTTCCTCGGCGGCCTGATCACCGAATACGCCAGCTGGCCGTGGGTCTTCTACATCAACATCCCGGTCGCGATCCTGGCCCTCGTCGCCACCCCGGCGCTGATGCCCGACGCCCCCGCCCGCCGCGGCGGCATCGACATCCTCGGTGCGATCACCGTCACCGCCGGCCTCGGCACCGTCGTGTACGCCGTCGTCCGCGCCCCGGAGACCGGTTGGACCTCGGCCGAGACGCTCCTCGTGCTCGCCGCCGGCATCGCGCTCACCGCCCTGTTCCTGCTGCTCCAGGGCAAGCGGGCCGAGCCGCTGATGCCGCTGCGCATCCTGCGTACCCCGGGCCTCGCCGGTGCCAACCTCGCCCAGTTGCTGATGGCGGGCGCCTGGATCCCGATGTGGTTCTTCCTCAACCTCTACCTTCAGCAGGTCCTCGGCCTGGGCGCCTTCGCCTCCGGCTCCGCGCTACTGCCGATGACCGTCGCAATCATGGTGATGATGATCGTGCTCGCTCCGCGGCTGATCGCCCGTTTCGGCCCGGCCCCGCTCGTGGTCGCCGGTCTCGCCGCGCTCGCCGGCGGCATGCTGTGGCTGTCCTTCGTCCGCGCCGACGGCAACTACTGGGTCGACGTCCTGCCCGCGTCCCTGCTCGCCGCCGCCGGCATGGCCCTCGCCTTCATCCCCTCCCTCGGCACGGCCATCTCCAGCGCGCGTCCCGAGGAGGGCGGCCTCGCCTCCGGCATCGTCAACACCAGCTACCAGATCGGCTCCGCGCTCGGCCTGGCCGCCATGACCGCCGTCGCCGCCGCACACGGCGCCCGGGAGGTCGGCAACCCCGCCGCCCTCACCGACGGCTTCTCCGCGGCCTTCCTCGGCGCCGCCGCGATCGCCGCCGCCGGCGCCCTGATCGCCGCCGCCACCCTGCGCAAGCCGGCACCCACCGCCGCCGCACCGGCCACCTCCGCCGACGACTCCCCCGCGCCCCTCTCGACCCACTGACCACGCCTCGGCCCAATGACCCCGGCCGATCCCACCAACCCCACCGGAACCGAAGTCGACACGGAACCGAAAACAACACCCAACCGAGGCCGACACCGAACCGAAGCCGACACCCACCCGAAGCCGACACCGAATCGAATCCGACACCCGAATCGAGGACGGCCCCCAAGCCGCAGACCACACCCTGAACCGAGACAACACCGGAATCGCCAACCACACCCGAACCGCCGACAACACGCCGAGCGCCGCCCCCCACACCCCCGGAGGGCGGCGCTCGCACATCCGCCCCACCCGCGATCGCGAGACCCCGCCGTCATCCCCAGGCGCCCCACCCGGCACGAAACCCCACCCCGACAACCCGTGCACCATCCGACGAGAAGTCCGATTCCTCCCCCCGGAGAAGGAGAAGATCACCCTTCGATGGCCCTACAGGGTGATCGGCGAAAGGACGGGCTCTGGCAGACTTGACCCATGGGGGGCAATCCGAGCCGAGAGACCATGCCGCCGTCGGGGCGACGGGTGACCGACGAAGCCGGACGGACAACCATGCAGTCAATCCCCACGAAGGCCCATCCGCAGTCTCGATTGCGTGCCTATCTGAGCACGCCGCGTCGGCCGCGATTCGTGGTCGAACTCGCGTTGATCGCGTTGAGTTACTGGGTCTACTCACTCATCCGCAACGCGGTGCCCGAGCGGGAGCATCTCGCCGTGGACCGCGCCAGGCAACTGCTGGATCTCGAACGTACGCTGCACATCGACATCGAACACAGCGTCAACCACGCCGTCAACGGCGTCACATGGTTGATCGTGTCGATGAACTACTACTACGCGACGCTGCACTTCGTGGTGACCATCGGCGTCCTGGTGTGGCTCTTCCACCGGCATCCGGGCCGCTACCGAGCCGTGCGCACGGTGCTGTTCCTGACCACCGGCGTGGCGTTGTTCGGATACTTCTTCTTCGCACTGGCCCCACCCCGGCTGCTGCCGGGCGCGGGCTACATCGACACCGTCCTGGTCCACCACACGTGGGGCTCGATGGCATCCGGGGACATGAAGAACGTCTCCAACCAGTACGCCGCGATGCCGTCGATGCACATCGGCTGGTCGACGTGGTGCGCGATGGCGATCGTGATGTTCGCGCGGCCGACGTGGGTCAAGGTGCTCGGGGTGATGTACCCGATCGCGACCCTGTTCGTGATCGTGGCGACCGGCAACCACTTCGTGCTCGACGCGGTCGGCGGCTGGATCACCCTCGCCGCGGCCTTCGGCCTGCAGTGCGTGCTGAACGGGCGCTCCGCGTACCGCTTCCCGCAGTACCCGACGGACGATCCGCGCGCGGCAATGGAGCCCGGTGGTGGACCCGCCGAGCCCGCGCCCGAGCCCGAGCGCGCGCACGCGGGTGTGGGCGGCCGGGGCGGGCCCGACGACGATGACGACGACGCCCGGCCCGAGCAGCCTCAGCGCGAGCCCGTCGAAGTCTCGTCCTCGCCGTAGAACACCCGCTCCACCACGACCCGGGCGAGCCGGGTCACCCGGCGGTACTCCTCGATCAGGCTGCCGGTCTCGTCCGACGGGTGGCCGAGCAGCCGGGCCACCCCGCCCAGCTCGCGCACATCGGTCGGAAAGCTGTCCGAGGACCGGCCGCGCACGATCATCACCGCGTTGCGCACCCGGGTGGCCTCGACCCACGCGTCGTCCAGGATCTGGGCGTCGTGTCCGTCGAGCAGTCCCGCGTCCCGGGCCGCCGCGAGGCCCTGTCGGGTCCCGGTCACCCGCAGCGCGGGCACGGCGTGCGCGTGCCGCAGCTGCAACAGCTGGACCACCCATTCCACGTCGGCCAACCCGCCGCGCCCGAGCTTGGTGTGCGTGGTCGGGTCGGCGCCGCGCGGCAGTCGCTCGGACTCGATCCGGGCCTTCATCCGGCGGATCTCGCGCACCTGGGCGTCGTCGATCCCGCCCCACGGGTGCCGCAGCGGATCGACCATCGCCAGGAACCGCCCACCCAGGTCGGCGTCCCCGGAGGTGAAGTCGGCGCGCAGCAGCGCCTGGCTCTCCCACAGCTTGGACCAGCGCTCGTAGTAGGCCCGGTAGGACGCCAAGGTGCGTACCAGCGGGCCCTGTCGCCCCTCGGGCCGCAGGTCGGCATCGATCAACAGCGGCGGGTCCGTGGACGGGATCTGCAACAGCCGGCTCACCTCGTGGCACACGCTGTGTGCGGCCCTGGTCGCGGCCTCCTCCTGCGCGCCCTCGATCGGTTCGTGTACGAACATCACGTCCGCGTCACTGCCGTAGCCCTGCTCGTAGCCGCCGAACCGGCCCATCGCGATGATCGCGATCCGGGTCGGGATCGGCCCCATGGTGCGCTCGCACGCGTCTATCGCGGCCCGGAGCGCGCCGGTCAGCGTCGCCGCGTTGACATCGGTGAGCGCCTTGCCGATGGCATCCACGTCCAGCCGGCCCAACACGTCGGCCGCGACGATCCGGAACAACTCGCGGCGACGCACGCTGCGCGCCGCCTGCACCGCGCTCTCCGGCCCCGGCGCGCGCCCCACCGCGGCCAGGATCTCGGTCTCCAGCGCCGCCCGTGAGCGCGGCCGCAGCCCGTCCACGTCGCCGAGTATGGCCACCGCCTCGGGCGCCCGCAGCAGCAGATCCGGCGCCAACCGCCCGGACGCGAGCACCCGGGCCATGTACTCGGCCGCCGCGCCCGACGAACCCGCCCCTGAGTCGCGGAGCAGCCGCAGGTACCAGTGCGTGTTGCCGAGCGCGTCGGAGACCTGCCGGAAGGCGAGCAGCCCGGCGTCGGGATCCGCCGAGTCGGCGAACCAGCTCAGCATCACCGGCAGCAGCGTGCGCTGGATCGAGGCGCGCCGGCTGACCCCGGACGCGAGCGCCTCCAGGTGGCGCAGCGCGGCGGCCGGGTCGGCGTACCCCAGGGCCTCGAAGCGGGCCCGCGCGGCCTCCGGGGTCAGCCGCTGCTCGCCCGCCTTGAGCCGGGCGACCGCGTCCAGGAGCGGCCGGTAGAACAACTTCTCGTGCAGTCGGCGGACCTCCACCGTCTGCTGCTTCCATGCCTTCTCCAACTCGCCCACCGGGTTGGCGCGCATGCCCATCGAGCGGCCGATCCGGCGCAGTTCGCCCGGGTCGGTCGGCATCAGGTGGGTGCGGCGCAGCCGGAAGAGCTGGATCCGGTGCTCCAGCGTGCGCAGGAAGCGGTATGCGGCGTCCAGCGCGGCACCGTCGTCGCGGCCCACGTAGCCGGCCGCGGACAGCGCGGCGAGCGCGTCCAGGGTGGCGCCGCAGCGCAGCGCCGGATCGGACTTGCCGTGCACCAACTGGAGGAGTTGGACCGCGAATTCGATGTCGCGCAGGCCGCCGGGGCCGAGCTTGACCTCGCGCTCCACCTCGCGTGCGGGGATGCTGTCCACGACGCGGCGGCGCATCGCCTGCACGTCGGCGACGAAGTTCTCCCGGCGGGCGGCGGTCCACACCAGCGGGGACACGCTGTCCAGGTACCTGCGGCCCAGCGCCGCGTCGCCGGCCACCGGTCGGGCCTTGAGCAGGGCCTGGAACTCCCAGGTCTTGGCCCAGCGTTCGTAGTAGGCGAGGTGGCTGGCCAGGGTGCGGGTGAGCGGGCCGTTGCGGCCTTCCGGGCGCAAGTTGGCGTCCACCTCCCAGATCGAGCCCTCGATCGTGGTCGCCGAGCAGGCCCGCATCAGCGCGCCGGCCAGCCGGTTGGCGGCGGCGACCGCGATGCCCTCGGGCACGCCGGGGGGCGCCTCGGCGACGAAGACCACGTCCACGTCGCTGATGTAGTTGAGTTCGCGTCCGCCGCACTTGCCCATGCCGATCACCGCGAGCCGGCACTGCTCGGCCTCGACCGGGTGTTCGCGCCGGACCAGGTCGAGCGCGGCGTCCAGGGTGGCGCCGGCCAGGTCGGCGAGTTCGGTGGCCACGGTCGGCTCGTCGGCGCTGCCGCACACGTCGCGGGCGGCGATCGAGAGCAGGCAGCGCCGGTAGCCGATGCGCAGCGCGTCCAGGGCCGGGTCGCCGCGCAGGCCGGCGGTGGCGGTGGTGAGCACGGCGTGGAAGTAGGCCGGCGTGGGCCGGGCGTCCTGCACGTCGTAGGTGACCAGGGTGCGCCAGTCGTCGGGGTGGCGCGCCAAGTGGTCGCCCAGGGCCGCGCTCACGCCCAGGACGCCCAGTATCCGGTCCCGGAAGGGCTTCGCCGAGGCGAGGGTGGACAGCAGGACCGAGCGGTCGGCGGCGGCCTCGGCGAGCCGGACCAGGCCGAGCAGCGCGAGGTCGGGGTCGGCGGTGGCGGCGAGCGCGTCCAGGAAGAGCGAGTCGTCCCCGGCGCCGAGCAGTGCCGGGTCGCGCAGGTGGCGCGCGGCGGCCGCGATGTCGGTGAAGCCGAGCCGGACCAGGCGCCCGTCGGTGGCCGCCGGTTCACGAGGCTGATCCGCAGAGGTCACCGGCCGAGCGTATCCGGTCAAACGGCTGATCGATCAAGAACGGAACTGGGAATGTGGACGCGCCGCACGGGGCTCGCCGAGCCCCCCGACCGCGGCGAACTCGAATGCGGCGCGCCCTTGCCCGGTGGCGGACGACGATTCCACTCTGCGAGCCGTCCGTCCCACGGCCCGAAGAGGCCTCCGTAGCAACGAGCCGCCATACGCCACCGTACGGAACGTCACCCTACGTTAGCGTAGGTGCCATGCGCAACGGTGTTCCCTCGGAGAGGGTTCAATCAGACGACGAACCGGAACGGCCCGCTCGCCCCGGCCGCCGTACCCTCAGCCGAGAGGACTGGGCTCGGGCCGCCCTGGAGGCGATGCGAGAGGGCGGCCTGGGTGCGGTCGCGGTGGAACCCCTCGCGGAGAGCCTCGGCACCACCAAGGGCAGTTTCTACTGGCACTTCAAGGATCGCGACTCGCTCATCCAGGCCGCCCTGGAGCGCTGGATGGCCGAGTCCGAGGAACTGATGGCCGCGGCCGAACGCATCGAGGATCCGGCGGAGCGCGGCCGCCGGCTCACCGAGTACGCGTTCACCGCACCCAGTGGTGCGGACATCACCACCACGCTGCTGATCCACGCCCAGCACCCGGTGGTGGGCCCGATCCTGGAGCAGGTCACCCGCCGCCGCCTGGAGTTCGGCGCCCGCCTCACCGAGGAACTCGGCCTGCCCGCCGACGCCGCCTACCGGCACGCGCTGACCGCGCTGACGATGACCGTCGGCATCGCGTTGATCCGCCGGGGTGCGCCGCAACTGCTGCCCCAGGGCGAGGACAAGGACGCCTACGTCCGCTACATCCTGGAACTGCTCGGCCCGCCGATGACGTGAGCACCCGCGCGCTGCCCGACGACGAACGGCCCGACCCCACGCCGGGGTCGGGCCGTTCGCGTCGCGCTCACCCGCGGGCGACGGTGCGCTCAGAGCACCGGCAGGTAGCGCTTCAGTTCGAAGGGGGTCACCTGCTGGCGGTACTCCTCCCACTCGTGCCGCTTGTTGCGCAGGAAGAACTCGAAGACGTGCTCGCCGAGGATCTCCGGCAGCAGTTCGCTGCGCTCCATCAGCGCGATCGCCTCGGCGAGGTTCTGCGGCAGCGGTGCGATGCCCAGTGCGCGGCGCTCGGCGTCGGTCAGCGCCCACACGTCGTCCTCGGCGCCGGCGGGCAGTTCGTAGCCCTCCTCGACGCCCTTGAGCCCGGCGCCGAGCAGCACGGCGTAGGCCAGGTAGGGGTTGCACGCCGAGTCGATCTGGCGCACCTCGATCCGGGTGGACTGCCCCTTGGTGGGCTTGTACATCGGCACCCGCACCAGCGCGGAGCGGTTGTTGTGCCCCCAACAGATGTACGAGGGGGCCTCGCCGCCCATGCCCGCGGTGCGCGCCGACGCGCCCCACAGCCGCTTGTACGAGTTGACCCACTGGTTCGTGATCGCGGCCATCTCGCCCGCGTGCATGAGCAGTCCCGCGATGAACGAGCGGCCGACCTTGGAGAGCTGGTACTCGGCGCCGGCCTCGTAGAAGGCGTTGCGGTCGCCCTCGAACAGGGACAGGTGGGTGTGCATGCCCGAGCCCGGGTGCTCGGAGAACGGCTTGGGCATGAAGGACGCGTGCACGCCCTGCTCCAGCGCGACCTCCTTGACCACCAGGCGGAAGGTCATGATGTTGTCCGCCGTGCTCAGCGCGTCCGCGTAGCGCAGGTCGATCTCCTGCTGGCCCGGCGCACCCTCGTGATGGCTGAACTCGACCGAGATGCCCATGTTCTCGAGCATCGTGATCGCCTGTCGGCGGAAGTCCTGGCCGACCGGCTGCGGGGTGTGGTCGAAGTAGCCGCTGTGGTCCACCGGGGTCGGCGGGCGCCCGTCGACCGGCTTCTCCTTGAACAGGAAGAACTCGATCTCGGGGTGCGTGTAGAAGGTGAAGCCCTTCTCCGACGCCCGCTCCAGGGTGCGCTTGAGCACGAAGCGCGGGTCCGCGAAGGACGGCGAGCCGTCGGGCATCAGGATGTCGCAGAACATCCGCGCGGTACCGGGCGCCTCGGCCCGCCACGGCAGAATCTGGAACGTGGCCGGATCCGGCTTCGCCAACATGTCGGATTCGTGTACCCGCGCGAATCCCTCGATCGCCGAGCCGTCGAACCCGATGCCTTCCGCGAAGGCCTGTTCCAGCTCGGCCGGAGCCACCGCGACCGACTTCAGGAAGCCGAGCACATCGGTGAACCACAGCCGCACGAACCGGATGTCGCGCTCCTCCAGGGTGCGGAGCACGAACTCCTGCTGCTTATCCATAATTCCCTATCCTTGCAGGTCGGACGGCCTGTGAGCGATCGGCAGGGGCACTGCGGGGCACACGAGTATCCCGCTTCAGGGTTTCGGGCACATTACGTACCCTTTGCGTTGCACTCCTGCTCGCACACGGGTACCGCCGTGCTCGCGTGACTCCCGTGGTCCTGTACCCCGAGAACCGCTCCATGGGCGACCTGCGGGATACCTTCTTCGCGCGGCGTCGCACCCTCCGGGGATCCCGTCGGGCGAGCCGTCGGGGCCCGGTGGTGAACTGTGCCCAGGGTATCGCCCGAGTGCTGTGCCGCCGAGCCCCGGGCCTGCTCGAACAAACGCCTTTCGCCCGCCGTTCGCCTGCGGTTTTCCGGCCGGCCGAACAACCGCCATCGCATCCGGGACCGGGTCCGCGCGGCGCGCCGTCGACACCCGCCCCACTATTCGTCACTTTGACGCCAAGGGTCGGGTACATTGAGTCGGGTGACCCGGATTCGCATCGCCCTCAGCCAGATCGACCCCACGGTCGGCGATCTCCACGGCAACGCAGAACTGATCCTCGGCCGCACCCGGCAGGCCGCCGACCGCGGCGCGTCGCTCGTGGCGTTCCCGGAGATGGCGCTCACCGGTTACCCCGTCGAGGACCTGGCCCTGCGCGCGTCCTTCGTCGAGGCCTCCCGACTCGCACTGGAGGCGCTCGCGGCCCGGCTGGCCGCCGAGGGGCTGGGCGAGATCGCGGTCGTGACGGGCTATCTGGACCGGTGCGCGGTGTCCACGCCGCGGCTGGGCCGCCCGGCCGGGGCCCCGCAGAACGCGGTCGCGGTGCTGCACGGCGGCCGGATCGTGGCCCGCTCGGCCAAGCACCACCTGCCCAACTACGGCGTCTTCGACGAGTACCGCTACTTCGTCCCGGGCGATGGACTCCTGGTCACCCGGATCGGCGGGATCGACATCGCGATCGCGGTCTGCGAGGACCTGTGGCAGGAGGGCGGCCCGGTGGCCGCCGCACGCGCCGCGCGGGTCGGCCTGCTGCTGTCGATCAACGCGTCGCCGTACGAGGCCAGCAAGGACGACTCGCGCCTGGAGTTGGTCCGCCGCCGCGCCCGCGAGGCCGATTGCACCCTCGCCTACGTCAATGCCTTCGGCGGTCAGGACGAACTCGTCTTCGACGGCGACTCGCTGATCGTGGACGCCGAGGGACGGGTGCTCTCGCGCGCCGCGCAGTTCCGCGAGGAGTTGCTGATCGCCGACCTGGACCTGCCCGAGCGCACCGTCGACGACAGCGTGTACAGCGGGGGCGACGTGGTGGCCGACGGCCTGACCATCCGGCAGGTGATCGTCACCGAGCACGCCGCGCCGGTGCCCGCCCCCGCGGCCGAGCCCTCGATCGCACCCGCCCTGTCGGACGACGCGGAGATCTACGGCGCGCTGGTCCTGGGGCTGCGCGACTACGTGGTCAAGAACGGCTTCGGTTCGGTGCTGCTGGGCCTGTCCGGCGGGATCGACTCGGCCCTGGTCGCGGCGATCGCGGCGGACGCGGTGGGCGGCGCGAACGTGTACGGCATCTCGATGCCGAGCCGCTACTCCTCCGAACACTCCAAGGACGACGCGGCCGACACCGCCGAGCGGATCGGGCTGAATTACCGCCAGGTGCCGATCGCGCCGATGGTGGACGCCTACCTGGGTGCGCTCGGACTGACCGGCCTGGCCGAGGAGAACCTCCAGGCCCGAGTGCGTGGCACCACCTTGATGGGCCTGTCCAACCAGGAGGGCCATCTGGTCCTGGCCACCGGCAACAAGAGCGAGCTGGCCTGCGGCTACTCCACGCTCTACGGCGACGCGGTGGGTGGTTTCGCGCCGATCAAGGACGTGCCCAAGACCGTGGTGTGGCGGCTGGCGCGCTGGCGCAACGCGGAGGCCGAGCGGCGCGGCGAGGTGGCGCCGATCCCGGTCAACTCGATCACCAAGCCGCCGAGCGCCGAACTGCGCCCGGGCCAGGTCGACGCCGACTCGCTGCCGCCGTACGAACTGCTCGACGACATCCTGGACGACTACGTCGAGCGCGACATCGGTCGCGACGCGATCGTGGCCGCGGGCTTCGAGCCGGCGATGGTGGACCGCATCCTCCGACTGGTGGACACCGCCGAGTACAAGCGTCGGCAGTACCCGCCGGGTACCAAGATCTCGCTCAAGGCGTTCGGCCGGGACCGGCGACTGCCGATCACCAACCGATGGCGCGAGAGCGGCTGAACGCGCGCTCGCACATCCACCCGAGGGCGCGAGGGCGCGAACAAGCGCGGGCATGCGCGAGGTGTAGAGGCGTACAAGGGCACGCGAAGGGGCCCGACCGATGCGGTCGGGCCCCTTCGCGTTTCGGCTCAGCGCAGTCGCAGGTCCGCCAGGACCGGCATGTGGTCGCTCGGCGTGCTGCCCAGCACGCGGGCATCCGCGGCGGCCATCCCGCGGTACATGATGTGGTCGATCGCGGCCATCGGGAACGACTCGGGCCAGGTGAAGCCCATTCCGGTGCCCGCCGCGTCCTGCGCGTCCCGCAGGTATCCGGTGATCGGCCGGAGCGCGCGATCGTCGGTGGTCCCGTTCAGGTCGCCGGCCAGCACCACGTGCGGCGCCGTCTCGACCGCGAGCGACCGGGCCAGTGCGCCGATCGTGCGGTTGCGGTCGCCGACCGTGAAGCCGCTCGGACCGAAGCGCACCGACGCCAGGTGCACGGCGTAGAACGCGACGTCGCCCTTGGGCGTCTTGATCGTCGTGCGCAGCGCGCGGGTGAAGCCCATCCCGACGTCGACCGCCTCGGCCTTGTTCATCGGGAAGCCGGCCGTGGTCCACACCGCGACCGTGCCCTCGTGCTGCACGTTCGGGTACCGGTCCTTGAGCACCGCGTTGTACAGCTTCCAGGCGCCCTCGGGCAGTTCCTCCAGCGCGATCACGTCCGCGTTCGCGCCCAGCAGCGAGCGGGCGGTGCCGGCCGGGTCCGGGTTGCCCGCGTTCACGTTGAGGCTGACCACCCGCAGGTCGTGCGGGCCGCCGCCGCGGCCGGGCAGGAAGAATCCGCCGAACATGGTCACCCAGACCAGGATCGGCAACATGGTCGCGGCGACCGCGGTCCACGAGCGACGGATCGCCGCGCAGACCAGCAGCACCGGGACGATCAGACCGGCCCAGGGCAGGAAGGTCTCCACGAAGCTGCCCCAGTTGCCCGGCGTGTTGGGCACCAGCCGGTGGAACGCGAGCGGGAGGGTGGCCAGAACCGCGAACACCGCGATCACCCGGCCGCGACGCCACGGCGGGGTGCGCCAGATACGGACCGCGTCCTCTCGGATTCGCTGCCACGACCATCGTGACCCGAGCCGCGGACTCCCGTCGCCGGCCGGTTGCGGCTCGGCTCCGGTGTCCGTCGTGGTGGGCCACGTCATGCTGCCTCCTGAAGTCCCGGGTTCGCGTCCCGGCTGCGTCCGCGCCAACGTACGAACAAAACGTCGCCTACGTCGAAACGGACGCCGGAAAGCGTCCGATAGGTTCCCTATGGCTCAGGAGCGAGCACGAATCCCGCCGAGCAGCGCATCCGCGATCTGCCCCGGCAGCTCCGGCTCCAGACTTGCGTTCTCCCGTACGAGCTTGCGTACCAGTATGGGGCCGGTGACCAGGTCCATCAGGACCTCCATCGGCAGGTCGGCACGCAGTTCGCCGGAATCCACCCCACGCTGCAACAGACCGCGCAGAATCGCCCGGCGCTTCTCCACGACCACCTCGTGATAGCGCCGGTGCAGTTCGGGATGGCTGCGCATCTCGCCCGTGAGCATCCCCATCAGCCCGTCGCCGCGCTTGTCGACGGCCTGCA
Organism: Embleya sp. L77; assembly: GCF_055557415.1. Lineage (NCBI taxonomy): Bacteria > Bacillati > Actinomycetota > Actinomycetes > Kitasatosporales > Streptomycetaceae > Embleya > Embleya sp. L77. The sequence goes on along the minus strand of NZ_CM145709.1, from coordinate 4,909,197 downwards.
GGCGCATGTGCTCCAGGACCAGGACCAGATCCTCGCGCAGCGACCGGCCCTTGAGCACCGCCGGCATCGCCTCGGCCGCCTCCACGGCCGCGACGATCAGCGCCTCCTTGCCGGGCCAGCGGCGGTAGATGGTGGCCTTGCCCACCCCCGCCTCCTGGGCCACCGCCTCGACGGAGATGGCGGCGATGCTGCGGTGTTCGTCGAGCAGGCGCAGCGTCGCGTCCAGGATCGCCCGTTCGGCCTCCTCGCTGCGCGGCCGACCCCGGCGCGGCTTGTCCACCGCGCCGGGGTCGGCCACCGGGTCGACCGGGGGTTCGGCCGTGGGGTCGACCGGGGGTACGGCCGCTGATGCGGATGTCGCAGGCTGCATGTCAGACCTTCGCGGAGCGCTGTTCCTCGGCGGACGGCTCGACCGCGCCCGCCTGGGGGGCAGTCTGCCCGGCCTCGGGGCGCGGCATCCACAGGAACACCACGACCGCACCGATCAGCCCCACCACGGCGGATCCGATCGAGGCCGCGTGCATGGCGTCGATGAAACCGTCCTTGGCCGGGTCCACGAGCGCCGCGCCCTTGTCGCCGAGTCGGCCCGCCACCGCGAGCGTCGCCTCGACCGAGTCGCCGGCCGGGCCCTTGGGCACGTTCGGCGGGAGCTTGTCCAGGTCGCCGGAGATCCGGTCCCGGTAGACCGAGGACAACACCGAGCCCAGGATCGCCACGCCGAGCGCGCCGCCGACCTGGCGCACGGTGTTGCTGACCGCGGAGCCGGCGCCGGCCTTCTCGCGCGGCAGCGAGGACATGATCGAGTTGGTGGCCGGTGGCATCACGTGCGCCATGCCGGCGCCCTGGAAGAAGAACACCACGCACAGGATCCAGATCGGCGAGGTGCGGTCCATCCCCAGGAAGGCCAGGAAGCTCAGGCCGACCACGAGCATGCCGCCGGTGGTGACCGCACGCACGCCGAACCGCTTGACCATCCCCGAGCTGCGCGCCGAGAACATCAGCTGCGCGACCGCCAGCGGGAGCAGCAGCAGACCGGTCTGCAACGGGGTGTAGCCGCGCACGCTCTGCAGGTAGAAGGCCATGAAGAAGGTCACGCCCATGAGCGCGAAGAACACCAGGCCGATCGCGCCGGCCGCGGCGGAGAAGGCCGGGTCGCGGAAGAACTTGACGTCCAGGGCGGGGTGGTCGCTGCGCTTTTCGAACCACACGAAGAAGCCGAGGATCAGCAGGCCGAGCACGATGGTGCCGAGCACCTCCACGCTGCCCCAGCCCGCGTCGCCGCCGCGGATGATGCCGTAGACCAGCGAGACCAGACCCGCGATGGACAGCGCGACCCCGATCGGGTCCAGTCGGCCGGGCTTGGGATCGCGCGAGTCCGGCACCAGGAGCAGCATCGCGACGATGCCGACCAGCACGATCGGGACGTTGATCAGGAAGACCGAGCCCCACCAGAAGTGGTCGAGCAGCGCGCCGCCGGTGATCGGTCCGATCGCGATCGCCAGGCCCACCGCGCCGGACCAGATGCCGATCGCCTTGGGCCGCTCCTGCGGCTCGAACACGTTGCTGATGATGGACAGGGTGGCCGGCATCACGAAGGCGCCGCCGAAGCCCATCACCGCGCGGGCGGCGATCAGTTGCTCGGGGCTTTGCGAGTAGGCGGAGAGCAGCGACGCGAGGCCGAAGATCGCCATGCCGAACAGCAGGGTGCGCTTGCGACCGAAGCGGTCGCCCAGGATGCCGGCGGTGAACAGCAGGCCGGCGAACACGAGGGTGTAGGAGTTGATCGCCCACTGGAGTTCGCTCTGGGTGGCGCCCAGACCCTTCTCCGGATCGGCGATCGTCTTGATGGCGACGTTGAGGATCGAGTTGTCGAGGACGACGACCAGCAGGCTGATCACCAGCACGCCGAGGATGGCCCAGCGGCGGCGATGTATGTGCTCGTCGACCGTGCGCACGGTGGGAACGTTCGCTGAAGTCACGGGTGAAGCTCGATTCATCGGACAGGTGAGACTTGTTCTGGTTGCCTCACAGGCTAGGGGCAATTTACGAAACGAGACCGTCTCGTATTGCAAAGCCTCGGCAAATGCCGGCCCCGGCGATCCCTCGGAATCCGGCGTCCGACTCCCCTGTTGTCCTGTAACGGCGCGTGTCACCATGGCGTTGTCCGGGGACGCCGTCCGAGCGCCTCGAGTCGGGAGAACACCATGTCCAGCAACAATTCCCCGCAGTCGGCAGCAACTTCGGCCGACGGTCCGGGATTGACCCTGTACGGCGGCGAGGGCACCGGGCGCCGGGTCACCGTGCGCGACCTCGCCCGCGCGAAGCGGGCCGGCGAGCGCTGGCCGATGCTCACCGCGTACGACGCGATGATCGCCTCGGTATTCGACGACGCGGGCATCCCGGTGCTCCTGGTCGGCGACTCCGCGGGCAACAACCATCTCGGCTACGAGAACACCGTGCCGGTCACCCTGGACCAGTTGGTGATGCTCACCGGCGCGGTCGTGCGCGGCACCAAGCGCGCGCTGATCGTGGCCGACCTGCCGTTCGGTTCGTATCAGGAATCACCCGAGCAGGCCCTGCGCAACGGCGTGCGGCTGCTCAAGGAGGCCGGCGCGGGCGCGGTCAAGCTCGAAGGCGGACAACGCTCGGCGCGTCAGGTCGAGGCGCTGGTCGCCGCGGGCGTGCCGGTGATGGCCCACCTCGGGCTCACCCCGCAGTCGGTGCACGCCTTCGGTGGCTACCGGGTCCAGGGCCGGGACGCGGAGAGCGCCGAGCAATTGATCGCGGACGCCAAGACGATGCAGGCCGCGGGCGCGTTCGCGGTGGTCCTGGAGTGTGTGCCGGAGGAATTGGCCGCGCGCGTGACCGACCTGCTGGAGATACCCACCGTCGGCATCGGCGCGGGCGTGCAGTGCGACGCCCAGGTGCTGGTGTGGACCGACATGGCCGGCATGACCACCGGCCACACGGCCAAGTTCGTCAAGCAGTACGTCGACCTGCGCGGCGCCCTCGGCGATGCGGCCAAGGCGTTCGCGGGCGAAGTGGTCGGCGGCGTCTACCCGGGGCCGGAGCACACGTTCCACTGAGTGCCCGGACCCGGTGCCCGGACGGGGCCGTACGATCGAACGGCCGTACGGCCCCATCCCGCACCTGGAGCAGTTCGTGACGCACCCCTACGGAGATTACGGTCGCCGCCCCGCGGCCGGCTCGCTGCGCCACGTGCGGCCGAGTCCGATCTTCCTCGCGATCGTCGCGGTCTGCGCCGCCTCGACCTGGTACACGTGGCACGACGACGGCACCTCGGAGGCGGCCACCCGGACCGGGGTCTTCCTGCTGGTGATGTCGGGCTGGCTGGTGTCGTTGTGCCTGCACGAGTTCGCGCACGCGTTCGCCGCGCTGCGCTCGGGTGACGACAGCGTGGTGGGCAAGGGCTACCTGACCCTGGATCCGCTCAAGTACAGCGACCCGCTGCTGTCCTTCATCCTGCCCACGATCTTCGTCCTGCTCGGCGGCATCCCGCTCAGCGGCGGCGCGGTCTACCTGGACCGCTCGGCGATCCGCGGCCGGGCCCGCAACAGCCTGGTGTCCGCGGTGGGGCCGCTGACCAACGCGGTGCTGGCGATCGCCCTCGCCCTGCTGCTGTCCTCCGGCGCGGTGGACGGCGCGAGCCCCACCTTCACCGCCGCGTTCTCGTTCCTGATCCAACTCCAGGTGATCGCCGCGGTGCTCAACCTGCTGCCGGTGCCCGGCCTGGACGGCTACGGGGTGATCGAGCCGTGGTTGCCGTACGACTTCCGCCGGGCGATCGCGCCGTACGCGCCCTACGCGATCCTGTTCCTGTTCGCGCTGCTGTGGTCGCCGTCGGTCAACGGCTGGTTCTACGACGTGATCGACCACATCACCGACGCGCTGGACGTGTCGCCGTTCCTGGCGGGCGACGGCTACCGGTTGTTCCGCTTCTGGTCCTGAGGGTCGGCGCGGCGCCGCCCGCCTCGGGCGCGCCGCCACATCCGAGTGAGCGGGCCCGGGCGGCGCGGGGGTCGGGTCTCGTCCGGCGTCAGGCGGTGCTCGGGAATCTCGTAGCGCTGCAGATAGCCGCCCACGAAGGCCTGGCCGGTGGCCGCGATCGGGATCGCGATCAGCGCGCCCACCGCGCCGAGCAGCGCGGCGCCGGCGATCACCGCGCCGAACGCGAGCGCCGGGTGGATCTCCACCGTGCGCGCGGTGACCCGCGGAAGCAGCAGGTAGTTCTCGAACTGTTGGTAGGCGGTGGCGAACAGCACCACCCACACCGCGGTCAACGGGCTCACCGTCATCGCGATCAGCGCGGGCAGCACGATCGCGATGTAGGTGCCCACGGTCGGCACGAACTGCGAGATCAGCCCGACCCACAGCGCGAGCGGGACCGCGTACGGCAGGTCGAGCACCAGGAAGGCGACATAGTGCGCGAACGCCGAGATCAGCGCGAGCGCGGCACGCGAGTACAGGTACCCGCCGGTCTTGTCGATCGCGATCTCCCACCCGCGCAGCACTTCGGCCTGCCGCTCGGGCGGCAGCAGCGAGCACACCGCGCGGCGCATCCGCGGGCCCTCGGCGGTGAAGTAGAAGGTGAACAGCGCGATGGTGAACAACTCGAACAGGCCGGCCACGATCTTGGCGGACAGGCCGAGCGCGTTGTTCGCCACCCGCTCGGCGTAGTTCTGGACGGTGCCGGAGTCCTTGAAGATGTCGCCCTGGATCTTCTCCACCGTCAGGTCGGTGTCGAACGTGCGGTTCACCCACCCGACCAGGTCGTCCAGGTAGTCGGGCAGGTGGTGCGCGAACGCGACCACCTGGTCCACCAGCAGCGAGCCCACCACCGCCAGGAAACCGGCGCAGGCCAGGAAAACCACCACGAACGCGATGCCGGTGGCCACCCCGCGCCGCATGCCGCGCCGGGCCAACCGGTCCACGGCCGGCTCGAAGGCCAGGGCGAGGAAGAACGCGAGCAGCAGGTCGATCAGCAGCGAGCGCAGGTGCGCCAGCGTCCAGCCGAGCAGCCGGAAGCCCGCGATCATCGCCAGGATCATGAACACGGCCCGCGGCAACCACTCCGGCATCCGATCGCGCGAGGCGTCCCGCGCGGCGGGCGTGTCGGGTGTGGTCACATGGGCTCCCTGTGCTCTCCCGCACCACTGGTGTCGTGATGCATGTCGATGACAGAAAGAGACTAGAGCGTCACCCTGTGTTCGCTCGGCATACCGCCGGGCATGCCCGGGTCTTGCCCGGTGTTGCCTGGGACGGATCCGACCGGATCAGGCCCGTTTGGTCGTCGGCAGGTCCATCGAGACGCACACCCCGCGCCAGACGTCCTTGGCCTCGATGCCCGCCGCCAACGCTTCGTGCACGGTCCGCCCGCCCAGCTCGGACATCACGTGGTCGCGGGCGAAGGACTCGGCGTACGAGTCGCCGAAGTGGGCGCGCATGCGTCGCCAGAAGTCGGTGAGTCCCATGCGACCAGTATCCCGGTAGCGCCGACTCCCGCGGTCGCCCGCTCGTCGCGCGACGCGGATGTCGGAGCCACGCGGCACCATGGGGAGTTATGCCACACGACGACCCCGCTTCGGTCCTGGCCGGTTTCTCTCCCGCCACCCGGGAGTGGTTCACCGGCGCCTTCCACGCGCCGACCCGGGCCCAGGAGGGCGCCTGGCGCGCCATCGCCGAGGGCAAGGACGCGCTGGTGGTCGCGCCGACGGGGTCCGGCAAGACGCTCGCGGCGTTCCTGTCCGCGCTGGACCGGCTCGCCGCCGAACCGGTGCCGGCCGACCCGCGCCGGCGTTGTCGGGTGTTGTACATCTCGCCGCTCAAGGCACTCGCGGTCGACGTCGAGCGCAACCTGCGCAGCCCGCTCACCGGCATCCGGCAGGCGTCCGTGCGCCTGGGCCTGCCCGAGCCCGAGGTCACCGTGGGCGTGCGCTCCGGCGACACCCCGGCGGCCGATCGACGCCGCTTCGCCACGAAGCCGCCGGACATCCTGATCACCACGCCCGAGTCGCTGTTCCTGATCCTCACCTCGCAGGCCCGCGAGGCGCTGCGCGGGGTGGACACGGTGATCGTGGACGAGGTGCACGCGGTCGCCGGCACCAAGCGCGGCGCACACCTGGCGCTGAGCCTGGAGCGGCTGGACGAACTCCTGGAGCGCCCCGCGCGCCGGATCGGCCTGTCCGCGACCGTGCGCCCGGTCGAGGAGGTGGCCCGCTGGATGCGCTCGACCGGCGACGTGCACGTGGTCCAGCCGCCGGCCACCAAGACCTTCGAGCTCTCGGTCGTGGTCCCGGTCGAGGACATGGGCGAACTCGGCTCCGGCAGCGGCGACTTCGACGAGGCCGGCAACGAGCGCAAGACGTCGGTGTGGCCGCACGTCGAGGAACGCATCGTCGATCTGATCCAGGCGCACCGCTCGACCATCGTGTTCGCCAACTCGCGCCGCCTGGCCGAGCGACTGTGCGGCCGGCTGAACGAGATCGCCTACGAGCGGGCCACCGGCGAGGAACTGCCCAAGGACTCCTCGCCGGCCGAGCTGATGGCGCAGGCGGGCAGCAATCGGGGCGCGCCCGCGCTGCTCGCGCGCGCCCACCACGGCTCGGTGTCCAAGGAGCAGCGCTCCCAGGTGGAGGAGGACCTCAAGGCGGGTCGGCTGCCCGCCGTGGTGGCCACCTCCAGCCTGGAGCTGGGCATCGACATGGGCGCGGTGGACCTGGTCGTCCAGGTCGAGTCGCCGCCCTCGGTGGCCTCCGGCCTGCAACGGGTGGGCCGGGCCGGGCACCAGGTCGGCGCGATCTCGCGGGGCGTGATCTTCCCCAAGTTCCGCGGCGACCTGGTGCAGACCGCGGTGGTCACCGAGCGCATGCGCGAGGGCGCGATCGAGTCGGTGCGCGGGCCGCGCAACCCGCTGGACGTGCTCGCGCAGCAGATCGTCTCGATGGTGTCGGTCGAGGACCGCGACGTGGACGCGCTGCTCGCGCTGATCCGCCGGGCCGCGCCGTTCAGCGCGCTGCCCGTGTCGGCCTACGAGGCGACCCTGGACATGCTCGCCGGCCGCTACCCCTCGGACGCGTTCGCCGAACTGCGCCCGCGGATCGTGTGGGACCGGGTCGGCGGCGTGCTCTCCGCCCGCCCGGGCGCCCAGCGGCTCGCGGTCACCTCCGGCGGCACCATCCCCGACCGCGGCCTGTTCGGCGTGTTCCTGGTCGCCGGCGACGCGAAGTCGCGGGTCGGCGAGTTGGACGAGGAGATGGTCTACGAGTCCCGGGTGGGCGACGTGTTCACGCTGGGCACCTCGTCGTGGCGGATCGAGGACATCACCCACGACAAGGTGCTGGTCTCGCCCGCCCCCGGGGTGCCGGGCAAGCTGCCGTTCTGGCACGGCGACGCGCTGGGGCGGCCGGTGGAACTGGGCCGCGCACTCGGCGCCTTCGTGCGCGAGGTGGGCGCGCTGCCGGCGGAGCGGGCGCGCGAGCGGGTGGCCGCCGCGGGCCTGGATCCGTGGGCGGTGGACAACCTGCTCGGCTACCTGGGCGAGCAGCGCGAGGCATGCGGCCACATCCCGGACGACCGCACGATCGTGGTCGAGCGCTTCCGCGACGAGCTGGGCGACTGGCGGGTCGTGGTGCACTCGCCGTTCGGCGCCCAGGTGCACGCACCGTGGGCGCTGGCCATCTCGGCCCGGCTGCGCGAGCGCACCGGTCTGGACGTGCAGACCATGCACGGCGACGACGGCATCGTGCTGCGGCTGCCGGATTCGGGCGACCCGTTCGGCGAAGTGCCCGACGACCTCGCGGCCGGTGCGCTGCCGTCGGACTTCGCGGTGTTCGAGGAGGCCGAGGTGGAGCCGCTGGTGACCGCCGAGGTGGGCGGCTCGGCGCTGTTCGCGTCCCGCTTCCGCGAGTGTGCGGCCCGGGCGCTGCTGCTGCCGCGCCGGATGCCGGGCCGCCGCACGCCGCTGTGGCAGCAACGTCAGCGCTCGGCCCAACTGCTCGCGGTGGCCAGTGAGTACGGCTCGTTCCCGATCGTCCTGGAGACGATGCGCGAGTGCCTCCAGGACGTGTTCGACGTGCCCGGTCTGACCGGCCTGATGCGCGACATCGCCACCCGCGCGGTGCGCATCGTCGAGGTCACCACGACCGAGCCGTCGCCGTTCGCCCGCTCGCTGCTGTTCGGCTACGTCGCGCAGTTCATGTACGAGGGCGACTCGCCGCTCGCCGAACGGCGTGCGGCGGCGCTGGCGCTGGATTCGCGGCTGTTGGCCGAGTTGCTCGGCCAGGCCGAGCTGCGCGAGCTGCTCGACCCGGAGGTGCTGGCGCGCACCGAGGCCGAGTTGCAGCGGCTCGCCGAGGACCGCCGGGTGCGCGACGCGGAGGGGGTCGCCGACCTGCTGCGGCTGCTCGGGCCGCTGACCACGGCCGAGGTCGCGGCGCGCGCCACGGAGGCGTTCGAGGCCGGGTGGCTGACCGGCCTGGAGGACTCCCGCCGGGTGATCCGGGTGCGGATCGCGGGCGAGGAGCGCTGGGCGGGCATCGAGGACGCCGGCCGGCTGCGCGACGCGCTGGGCACTCCCCTGCCGGTCGGCGTGCCCGAGGCGTTCACCGAGCCGGTCAAGGATCCGCTGGGCGACCTGCTGGCCCGGCACGCGCGCACGCATGGGCCGTTCCGGGCGGGCGAGGCCGCCGCCCGCTTCGGCCTGGGAGTCGCGGTGACCACGGGCACGCTGGAGCGGCTGGCCGCGGGCGGGCAGGTGGTCTCCGGCGAGTTCCGCCCGGGCGGCTCCGGCCTGGAGTGGTGCGGCGCGGAGGTGCTGCGGATGTTGCGCCGGCGCTCGCTGGCGGCGCTGCGGCACGAGGTGGAGCCGGTGCCGCCGGTCGCGCTGGCCCGGTTCCTGACCGTGTGGCAGGGCGTGGGTGCGAGCGGGGTGCGCGGCCCGGACGGTCTGATCCGGGTGATCGAGCAGCTCCAGGGCGCGAGCGTGCCGGCCTCCGCACTGGAGAAGCTGGTGCTGCCCTCGCGGGTGGTCGACTACCACCCCGCGATGCTGGACGAGCTGTGCGCGGCCGGCGAGGTGGTGTGGGCCGGGCACGGCGCGCTGCCGGGCAAGGATGGTTGGCTCTCGCTCTACCTCGCGGACGCCGCGCCCTATCTGCTCCCGCCTCCGGTTCCGCTGGAGACCACGTCGCTGCACAGCGCGCTCCTGGCCGCGCTGACGGGCGGCTACGCGCTGTTCTTCCGGCAACTGACCGAGCGGCTGGACCTGCCGACGCCGGCGTCCGAGGCGGCGATCGCCGAGGCGCTGTGGGACCTGGTGTGGTCCGGGCAGGTCACCGGCGACACGCTGACCCCGCTGCGCGCGCTGCTCGGCTCGGGACGCACGTCCGGCTCGACCGCGCACCGGGCCCGGCGGGCGACCCCGCGCGGGCGGTACGCGGGGCTGAGCCGGGGACGGCCGGTGGCGCCCGGTCGCGGCGGGCCGCCGACCGTGGCCGGCCGCTGGTCGCTGGCGCCCGCACCCGAGCCCGATCCGACCCGGCGCGCGCACGCACTGGCCGAGACGCTCCTGGACCGGCACGGCGTGGTCACCCGCGGCGCGGTGGTCGCCGAGGGCAGCCCCGGCGGCTTCGCCGCGGCCTACAAGGTGCTGAGCGTGTTCGAGGACGGCGGCCGGGTCCGCCGGGGCTACTTCGTCGAGGGCCTGGGCGCCGCCCAGTTCGCCGCCGACGGCGCGGTGGACCGGCTGCGTGCGTTGCAGGGGGCGAGCGAGCGCCGTGAGCCGCACGAGCGGCCCGGCGCGGTGGTGCTGGCCGCCGCCGACCCGGCCAACCCGTACGGCGCCGCGCTGGCCTGGCCGGACCGGCCCGGGGAGGCCGCGGGCGGGCACCGGCCGGGCCGCAAGGCCGGTGCGCTGGTGATCCTGCTCGACGGCGAGCCGATCCTGTACATCGAGCGCGGCGGCCGCACGCTGTTGTCCTGGACCGACGACCCGGACCGGGTCGGCCCGGCGGGCGAGGCGCTGGCCGCCGCGGTGCGCGCGGGCGCGCTGGGCAAGTTGACGGTGGAGAAGGCCGACGGCGCCGAGGTGTTGACCTCTTCGCTGGGCAAGGCCCTGGAGGCCGCCGGATTCCACGCCACCCCCAGGGGGCTGCGCCTGCGAGGGTGACACCGTTTCGTTACACGAGCGCCCGGTCCACGAAACACCCCGGTCATGTACGTCGCGCAGGATCGTGGTCACGGAAGGCGACGCCGGGAGTGATCCCGGCGGAGTCGACCGGCACCATCCGCCCGTGGCGACCCTGCACGCGTCACGGTCGGACGTACACGGATCCGGCGTCGCGAACGTGTTCCTGGCCGCGCGCTCGCGACGTCGGTCCCTGTATCGCTGTACCCGGGCACCGTGACCCCCGGGGTTCGGCCGCACCGACGGGTCCGGGGGGACTCGGAGGGCCGGCCCCGGGCTCGGTCCCGCCCCCGGAACAGCCGGGCACCCGGGACAATGGTGGGATGCCCGAAGGCGACAGCGTGTATCAGGCGGCGCGGCGGCTGCGTGCCGCCCTGGTGGATCGTGCGCTGACCGTGACCGACTTCCGGGTGCCCAGGCTGGCGACCGTGGATCTGACCGGGCGCCCGGTGCTGGCGGTGGTCCCGCGCGGCAAGCACCTGTTGACCCGGATCGAGGGCGACGTCACGCTGCACACCCATCTGCGGATGGACGGCACGTGGGAGATCCACCCCACCGGCACCCGCCCGCTCCCCCGCCCCTGGCACGCGATCCGGCTGGTGCTGGCGAACGCGACGCAGACCGCCGTCGGGATGCGGATGCCCGTGGTCGAACTGCTGCGCACCGCCGACGAGTCGACCGTGGTCGGGCACCTGGGGCCGGATCTGCTGGGCCCGGACTGGGATCCGGCCGAGGCCGCCCGCCGCCTGGCCCGCCGCCCGGACCGACCGATCGGCGACGCGCTCCTGGACCAGCGCAACCTGGCCGGGATCGGCAACGTGTACCGGGCGGAGTTGTGCTTCCTGCGCGGGGTCGCCCCCTGGACCCCGGTGGCCGCGGCCGGCGATCCGCATGCGTGGGCGACACTGGCGCACCGCCTGCTGTACGCCAACCGCGACCGGGTCGGGCACGTCACCACGGGCGACACCCGGCCGGGTCGGCGGCACTGGGTCTACGGTCGCGCCGGTCGTCCGTGCGCACGCTGCGGCAGCCCGATCCGGCGGGCCGATCTGGGCGACCCGCCGCGGGTGACGTTCTGGTGCCCGCGCTGTCAACCGTCACCCGATGGGAGTACACCGGGTGACCGACGCCCGGGCGGTTCGTCGTACAGGGCATGACCTGGTCCCGGATCGTGCCCGTCCTGGTGTTGCCCGTCCTGCTGTCGGCCGCGGCCGGCTGCACCAGGGTGGCGGCGCCGGATCCGACGCCGCGACCCGCGCCGCCGCCCGCAGCGGCGGCGGCTCCCGCCACACCGGCCGTGCCCGCGCCCGCCGCCGCGCCCGCCGCCACGTTCGCGGCGGAGCCCGCACCGGCGATCACCGCGATGGCGGGCGGCTCGGCCGACTCCGAAACGGACTCCGAAACCGGGGCCGAGACCGCGGACGAGGCCGAGGCGCCCACGCCCGACCCGGCCGCGGAGTCGGATCCGCCGCGGACCACCCGCCCGCGCCCGCGCGCCGAGGCCGGCCCGGCCCGCCCGCCCCGACCCGCCCGCACCACCGGTTCGGCCCGGCGGCCGAAGCAGGTCGAGATCGACCCGTGCGACGCACTCGCCGCGGGCGGGATCTTCCCCGTCGGCGGCGCCACACACCGCTGGTGCCACCGCCAGGAGGGCCTGCGGTGACACCGATCTCCTTGCCCGGCACCTTTATTGACTGTTCGTCAGATGGCTCGTACGGTCGGCCCGCTGTGCACGCCTAGCGCCGGGAGGCCAACCGTGTTTCGTGAAGCCCTGGATCTGACCGGCCGGGTCGCCGTCGTCACCGGCGCGGCCTCGGGCATCGGCCGCTCCAGCGCCGAGGTGCTGGCCGACCTGGGTGCGACCGTGGTCTGCGCGGACATCCACGAAGCGGGAGCCCAGGAGACCGCGAAGACGATCGTGGCCGCCGGCGGCACCGCGACCGCCGCCGCCGTGGACACCTCCAAGGCGGCCCAGGTGGACGCCCTGATCAACGACGCGGTCGCCGCGCACGGTCGGCTGGACGTACTCGCCAACATCGCCGGGGTGATGCATTCGAGCACGGTGATCGAGACCGAGGAGGCCGACCTCGACCGGGTCCTCGCGATCAACTTCAAGGGCGTCTTCTTCGGCTGTCGGGCCGCCGCGCGCGTGATGTCCGCGCAGGGCTTCGGCAGCATCGTCAACATGGCCTCCGGCGCCGTGGACACCGCGACCTCGGGCCTGCTGTGCTACGGCGCGGCCAAGGCCGCCGTCGTCCAGCTGACCAAGACCCTGGCCACCGAGGTCGGCCCCAGCGGCGTGCGGGTCAACGCGATCGCGCCGGGCTGGATCGTCACCGGGATGACCGGCCGGCACTGGACCGACGCGGACGGCAACGAGGACTTGGAGCGCAAGGCCGCCGTGGCCGCGCCGATGGCCAAAATGACCCCGCTGCGCACCGTCGGCGAGCCCACCGACATCTCCTACGCGGTCGCCTACCTCGCCTCGGACGCCGCCAAGTTCGTCACCGGCCAGATCCTGCGCCCCAACGGCGGCATCGCGATGCCCTGGTAGCCCACCCACGCCGCAGCCCCGCCTCCCGCGAGGGGAGACGGGGCTGCGACAGCTGGTGCGAGCCGCTCAGGCCTGGTTCTCGGCCTGGAACATCCAGCTCATCTTCTCGAGGTCCGCGGCGATCGTGATGAACAGGTCCTGGCTGACCGGGTCCGGCTCCTCGGTGGCCGCGATCCGCTCGCGCATGCGCTCGATCACCGCGCCGTAGACGCCGACGAAGTAGCCGACCACATCGGCGTCCTTGATCCAGCCGGAATCCGGCTGGGGTACGCCGCTGCCCGCGGTGATGCTCGCAGCCCGGCCGTCGGGGTTGTATCCGATCGCCGAGGCGCGCTCGGCGACGGTGTCCGCGAAGGTGCGTGCCGAGGCGACCACCTCGTCCAACTGGAGGTGGATCGAGCGGAAGCGCGGGCCGACCACGTTCCAGTGCGTCTGCTTGGCGACCAGCGAGAGGTCTATCAGGTCGACGAGGGCACCCTGGAGCGCCTCGCCGGTGATCTTGCGTGCCTCGTCGGACAGGGGGCTCTTGACGACGACCATGGTGCTACGACTCCTCGGGGTTGGTGTCGATTCGGCCACCGGGTCGGGGAACCCGGTGTACACGACACCGGATGCCCCGATTCCGTCGATCGATACTCCCGAGTGGGAAAAACCACACCCTCGGTCGTCGTCCTCAGGCCGCCACCACCACGCTCACCGCGTTGTCGGCGGAGATCGGGGCCGGGCCCGACGACCGGTCGTTGCTCTGACGTTCCGCGGCGGCGCGCTCGTTCGGCGTGAAGCCGGCGCCGACCGGTTCCAGCACCGGTCGCATCGCCTCGGCCGAGGCCAGCTCGGCGAGAGCCAGCTCGTCGCTGACCTCCCGCATGAGCACGGACATGCGCACGTCCAGCGCGTCGCAGATCGCGGCGAGCAGTTCGGACGAGGCTTCCTTCTGGCCGCGCTCGACCTCGGACAGGTAGCCAAGGGATACCCGGGCTGAGGACGAAACCTCGCGCAGGGTGCGACCCTGACGCTGGCGCTGGCGCCGCAGCACGTCACCCAGCAGGCGACGGAGCAGGATCATCGGTCGCTCCCTCCTAGGGCGGCTCGGGGGGTCACCACAGCCCCACCGTACCTGCCCGACCGCGCGGGTGTGCCCGCCTTGCGGTCCTGTTCACTCAGGGCGTGGAACCTTGACGGCGGGGGTGTCCAGGGTCCATGGGGTTTGCGGGACGCTCCCGCCTCGATTCGCAGCACGTCGTTGCCCAGCCTTCCGCGTGTCCCGCGCATTCCCGACCGCGGTGGTCTCCCCGGCCGGCGGGCGCTCCCGGTCACCCCGTACACGCCGGGTCCTGCTCGGTCGGCAGCCCCGCCAAGACGCACCGGAGCAGGTCCAGTACGCGGACCGTGGTCATCTCCCGAATCCTGCTCCGACTGCCCGAGAACAGCAGCGACAGCACGGTTGTTCCCTCGGGGCCGGCCACCGCGATGTATACCGTGCCCACGGGCTTGCCGTCCTGGGGGTCCGGACCGGCGACCCCCGTCGTGGCCACCCCGTACGTACCCGACATGATGCGCCGCACACCCTCGGCCATCCGGGCCGCCACGTCCGGGTGAACCGCGCCCTCCGCGGCGAGCAGGTCGGCGTCCACGCCGAGCACCGAGTTCTTGAGATCGGTGGCGTACGCGGTGATCGAGCCGCGCACACTCGCGGACGCACCGGGCACCGCGGTCAGTTCGGCGGCGACCAGGCCGCCGGTGAGCGATTCGGCGACCGCGACGGTGGCGTCGCGCTCGCGCAGCAGGGCCAGGACGACGCCGGCCGGCGTGTCGCCCGCCTCGCCGTAGACGCAGCCGCCGAGCAGTTCCCGGGCCCGCAACGCGGCGGCGTCGACCGCCTCGGCGCCGCCGGGGGCGGTCGCGGTGAGCTTGACCCGGGTCTGGCCCGCGGTCGCGAGGTAGGCCACCTCGACCGCGCCCGCGACCGCGAGCTCCTTCTCCAGCGGTTCCAGCATCCCGGCGATCACGCCCTCGCCGATCGACGCGGTGAGCAGTTGACGCTGGGCCCGGATCGGCGGATCGCCCGCGCGGCGCAGCAGGTCGGGCAGTACCTGCTCCTCGGTCATCGCGATCATCTCGTGCGGCGGGCCGGGCACCGCGTAGACCTGCACGTCGCCGATCGGCAGCGCCACGCCCGGGGCACTGCCGTTCGGGTTGGGCAACGAGCGGCCGCCCTCGGGCACGTCCGCCTGCTGGAGGCCGAGCGCGGTCAGCGTGCGGTTCAGGCCCTGATAGCGCTGCCGCAGCCAGGTTTCGATCGCCGGGTCCCGGCGCAGCGCCACTCCGGCCACGGCCGCTATCGCCTCACGGGTGCGGTCGTCGGAGGTGGGACCGAGGCCGCCGGAGACGATCACCGCGTCGGCGCGCCGCACGGCCTGGCCGAGCACGTCGATCATCTCGTCGAGGCCGTCGCCCACGGTGGAGACGCCGGTGACCCGCAGTCCGGCCGCGGTGAGCCGGCGGCCGAGGGTGACCGCATTGGTGTTCACCACGTCGCCGACGAGCAACTCGTCCCCCACCGCGACCAGTTCGACCTTCAATTCGCGCATGGCCCTTCTCCCCCCGTGGTCGGGATCCGTCCCGACGTCAGACCTGTCCGGCGGGCACCGGCGTGCCGCGTCGCAGTCGTACGGCCTTGACGATGTAGTCCAGGCCGGTCACCACGGTGATGATCACCGCGGCCGCCATGACCCAGGCCCGCGTGCTGGCCAGCGGGCCGGTCATGACCAGTGTGTACATGCCGATCGCGACGCCCTGGAGCATGGTCTTCGCCTTGCCGCCCCGGCTGGCCGGGATCACGCCGTGGCGGATCACCCAGAAGCGCAGCAGGGTGATGCCGATCTCGCGGGCGAGCACCACGAGGGTGACCCACCACGGCAGGTCGCCGAGCGCGGACAGGCTGATCAGCGCGGCACCCATCAGCGCCTTGTCGGCGATCGGATCGACGAGCTTGCCGAAGTCGGTGACCAGGTTGTGCATCCGGGCCAGCTTGCCGTCGAAGAGGTCGCTGATGCTGGCGACGGTGAACGCGGCCCAGGCCCAGGCCCGCCAGGCGGGGTCGTGGCCGCCGTCCTGGAGCAGCAGGACGACGAAGACCGGCACCAGGGCCACCCGCATCATGGTCAGCGCGTTGGCCGCGTTCCAGGCGCTCACCGAGTCGGTGGGGTCGCCGAGGCGGTCCGGCTTCGGCGGGTGGTTGGCGGCGGCGGCGCGAACGGCCTCGGCCGGACGCCGGCGCTGCGGTGCCGGTTCGGCCGTCACCGATCGCCCCCGGGCACGATCACGTCGATCGCCTCTCCGTGCAGGTCCGCGCCCTCGCTGTCGGTGACCCGGACCCGGACCAGATCGCCCACCCGCAGGCCCTCGCCGAGCACCGTGGTCGAGCCGTCGGTCTCGGGGGCCTGGTGGTGTGCGTGGCCCTCGGCGGTGCCGTCCTCGGCCACTTCCTCGATCAGCACGACCACCTCGGTGCCGATCCGGTCCTCGGCGCGTTGCGCGACCAGTTCCTCGGCCAGTCGGGAGATCCGCTCCACGCGCGCGGCCACCACGTCCGGCTCCAGCTTGTCGGCGTAGCCGGCCGCCTCGGTGCCGTCCTCGTCCGAGTAGCCGAACACACCGATGGCGTCCAGTCGGGCGGCGATCAGGAAGCGCTCCAGCTCGTCGACGTCCTCCTCGGTCTCGCCGGGGAAGCCGACGATGAAGTTCGAGCGGGCGCCGGCCTCGGGCGCCTTGGCCCGGGCCTGGTCCAGGAGCGCGGTGAACGCCTCGCGCGAGCCGAACCGGCGCATCCGGCGCAGCACCGGCTCGGAGGCGTGCTGGAAGGACAGGTCGAAGTAGGGCGCGACGCCGGGCGTGCCGGTGAGCACGTCGACCAGGGTCGGCCGCATCTCGGCGGGCTGGAGGTAGTTGACCCGGACCCGCTCGATGCCCTCGACGGCGGCCAGTTCCGGCAGCAGCGTCTCCAAGAGGCGTAGATCGCCCAGGTCCTTGCCGTACGACGTGGAGTTCTCGCTGACCAGGACGATCTCGCGGACGCCCTGCTCGGCCAGCCAGCGGGCCTCGGCGATCACGTCCGAGGGGCGGCGGGAGAGGAAGGAGCCGCGGAAGGAGGGGATGGCGCAGAACGAGCAGCGGCGGTCGCAGCCGGAGGCGAGCTTGAGCGAGGCGACCGGGCCCGAACCGAGCCGGCGGCGCAGCGCACGCGGCCCGGAGGCGGGGGCGATGCCCTCCGGGAGGTCCTCGGGCGCGCCGTGGCCGGGCACCGCGACGTCGGCGGCCTGGCGCTCGACCGGGGTGATCGGCAACAGCGCACGGCGGTCGCGCGGGACGTGCGGGGTGTGCGCGTCGCCCGCGAGGATCGAGCGCAGGCGGGCGGAGATGTCGCCGTAGTCGTCGAAGCCGAGCACGGCGTCCGCCTCGGGCAGGGCGCCCGCGAGCTGGTCACCGTAGCGCTCGGCCAGGCAGCCGACCGCCACGACCGCCTGGGTGCGGCCGTCGCCCTTGAGGTCGGCGGCCTCCAGGACGGTGTCGATCGAATCCTTCTTGGCGGACTCGACGAAACCGCAGGTGTTGACCATGACGACGGAGGCGTCCGAGGCGTCCTCGACGAGGGACCAGCCGTCGGCCTCCAGCCGGCCGGCGAGTTCCTCGGAGTCCACCTCGTTGCGGGCGCAGCCGAGGGTGACCAGGGCGACGGTGCGCAGGGCGGAGGGGCTCTCGGCCGGGGCGGCGGGGCTGGTGGTATCGCGGGCGGACATGCCGGAAAGCCTACGTCAGACGCGGGCGTGGGCCGGACGCAGGGAAGCGTCCGATGGTTCCGGGGAGGTCACGATGGTCGGTCAGCGGGTGGAAGGCGTGGCCGAGGCGGTCGCCCGCATCTGCGGGACGGGGTCGCCGGGCACGAAAGTGTGCTTGACGACGGCGCCCTCCTCGCCCGCCGGGCCCATGTCCTTGCCGTTGACGGTCATCCGGGTGGCGCCGGAGTTGCCGATCTGAACCATGAGCTGCTCGGGGTCGGTGAGCGTCTTGGCTTCGCCCTTGTCCAGGATCGTCTCGAAGATCTGCTTGTTCTTGGCGTCGAACGCGCGGACCCAGCTGCGACCGTCCACCGCGGTGATCGTGACCACCACCTCGGCCGGGAACTCGGGCGGCTTGGCCACCGGCGCGACCGTCGGCGGCGGCGGTGGTGGCGGCGCCGGTGCCGCGGGGGCGGCCGAGGTCGGCGTGACCCGCGACGCGGTCTCCTTCTGGTCGTCCTCGGCGCGTCCGCCGGCGAGTTGGATGAAGGCGAAGATCAGCACGATGACCACGGCGACGCCCATGGCCAGGGTCCAGTTCGGCCTGCGGTACTCGATCGACTTGCGCGGGGAGTCGAAGATCTCGGTCGGGCGGGGGGTGCTGGTCCCGCCGACCGTGTGGTCGTACTCGGCGACCAGCGGCTCCGGATCCAGGCCCGTCGCGCGGGCCAGGGTGCGGATGTGACCGCGGGCGTAGAAGTCGCCGCCGCAGGGTTCGAAGTCGTCGTGTTCGACCCCCTCGATGATGACCTGTCGGATGCGGGTGACCTCACTGAGCCGTTCCACAGTGAGACCGGACCGCACTCGCGCCTCGGCGAGGCTCTGACCGATCGACACGATTCGCCCCTTATGAGTCATTCATCACGCCTGACACCAATCATCACTTAAGTCAGATCATTCACCGCGCAGCGTGGCCATAATCTGCTCGATTTCATCCGGTTTGATCAAAACTTCGCGCGCCTTGGAACCCTCACTCGGTCCCACGATGTCCCGGCTCTCCATCAGGTCCATCAAGCGGCCCGCCTTGGCGAAGCCGACCCGCAGCTTGCGCTGGAGCATCGAGGTCGAGCCGAACTGGGTGGACACCACCAGTTCGACCGCCTGGCAGAGCAGGTCGAGGTCGTCGCCGACGTCCTCGTCCACCTGCTTCTTGCGATCCGGCGCGGCGGTGACCTCCTCGCGGTACTCCGGCTGGAGTTGCTCCTTGCAGTGCCGGGCGACCGCCTCGATCTCGTCCTCGGTGACGTAGGCGCCCTGCATCCGGATCGGCTTGCTCGCACCCATCGGCAGGAACAGCGCGTCGCCCTTGCCGATCAGCTTCTCCGCGCCGGGCTGGTCCAGGATCACCCGGCTGTCCGCGAGCGAGGAGGTGGCGAAGGCGAGCCGGGAGGGCACGTTGGCCTTGATCAGCCCGGTCACCACGTCGACGCTGGGCCGCTGGGTGGCCAGCACCAGGTGGATGCCCGCCGCGCGGGCGAGCTGGGTGATCCGCACGATCGAGTCCTCGACGTCGCGCGGGGCGACCATCATCAGGTCGGCCAACTCGTCCACGATCACCAGCAGATACGGGTACGGCTGCGCCTCGCGCTCGCTGCCCGGCGGCATCTTGAGCTTGCCCGCACGCACCGCGACGTTGAAGTCGTCCACGTGCCGGAAGCCGAAGTTGGCCAGGTCGTCGTAGCGCATGTCCATCTCGCGCACGACCCACTGGAGCGCCTCGGCCGCCTTCTTCGGGTTGGTGATGATCGGCGTGATCAGGTGCGGGATGCCCTCGTAGGTGGTCAGTTCGACCCGCTTGGGGTCGACCAGCACCATCCGCACCTCCTCGGGCGTGGCCCGCATCATGATCGAGGTGATCAGCCCGTTGATGCAGCTCGACTTGCCCGCACCGGTGGCGCCCGCGACCAGCAGGTGCGGCATCTTGGCCAGGTTGGCCACCACGTCGTTGCCCTCGACGTCCTTGCCGAGCGCGGCGATCATCGGGTGCGCGTCGCCGGCCGCGGTCTCCGAGGCCAGGATGTCGCCGAGGCTGACCATCTCGCGGTCGGTGTTGGGGATCTCGATGCCGACCGCGGACTTGCCCGGGATCGGGCTGATGATCCGCACGTCCGCACTGGCCACCGCGTACGCGATGTTCTTGGCCAGTGCGGTGATCCGCTCGACCTTGACCGCCGGACCCAACTCGATCACGTAGCGGGTCACCGTCGGGCCCCGGGAGAAACCGGTGACCTGCGCGTCCACGTTGAACTGTTCGAACACCTTGGACAGTGCGGCGACCACGTCGTCGTTGGCCTTGCTGCGGGCCTTGGCCGGCGGACCCTTCTTGAGCAGCGAGGGGCCGGGCAGGTGGTAGGTGATGTCGCCGGACAGCTTCAACTGCTCGCTGCGCGGCGGCGCGGGGGTGTGCGCGGGCGCATCGGCGGCCCGGGCCCGCAGGTCGGTCACCACCCGGGCGGCGGCCGCCTTGCGCGAGCGCGCCGGCGGTACCACCAGGCCCGCGTCGTTCGCGTCCAACGCCGCGGCGGCAGCCGCGGCCACGTCGACGGCGTCCGGATGGCCGCTCGCGGCGGGGCTCGGCCGGCGGCGCGGCCGGGTCCGGCGGACCGGTGCGGGCGGCTCCTCGTCCTCGTCGAAACCGGCGAAGCCGCTCGGGTGGTCGTCCTCGTCCACGAACTCGGGCTCCGGCCCCTCGATGAAGCCGAGGAAGACCGCGAGCCGCTCGGGCGCCGTGTTGATCGGTGTCGCGGTTACCACGAGCAGACCGAACACCAGCACCAGCACCAGCAGCGGCACCGCGACCCATCGGGTGACCAGGTGCACGGGCGGCGTCGCGAAGGCCCAGCCGACCAGGCCGCCGGCGTCGCGCATCGCGTCCGCGCCGTCGCCCGGTTGCGGGGTCCCGCAGCCGACGTGGATCAGGCCGAGCACGCCGCACACCAGCGCCGTGCAGCCGATCATGATCCGCCCGGTGGCGTCCTTCTGGTCGGGATGGCGCATCACCCGCACGCCCAGCGCGCCGACCAGGAACGGCACCAGCAGGTCGAGCCGGCCGACCAGGCCCGCGACCACCGCGTTGACCGCTTCGCCGACCGCGCCGTCGATGGTGCCCCAGGCGCCTGCGGCGATCACTATGGCCAGGCCGAGCAGGGCCAGACCCAGGCCGTCGCGGCGGTGTGCGGGGTCGAGGCCGCGCGCACCGGAGCCGATGCCGCGTGCGGCCGAGCCGAACGCGTGGGCGAGCCCCAGCCACAACCGCTTGAGCCCCCGCCCGAGCAGCGCGGGCAGTCCGCCGAGCAGTTTCGGCGGGGGCGGCGGAGGTGGAGCGGGCTTCTTTGCAACAGCCTTCTTCTTTGCGGCCGTGCGCGGTTGCGCTCCGCCGCCGGACGCACGTGTGGCCATGTTCCGAGGTTACCGGTGGACCCTTCCCACCTCGTGTGTCCCGGCTCCGGGGGCGCGCGTGTCGGACCCGCGCTGGTCCGTCGGGGTGATCCCGGCGGCTCCGGGCGCTGCTCGGCGCACGTCGGCCGGGTCCCGGTCCGGGCCGGCCGACGTGCGAAGCCGAAGGGTCAGTCGTCTGCCTCGCCGGTGTCCGGCGCGGGCACCAGCGGCGGGCCGCCGTGGCCGGCCGCGGCCGGGGCGAGGGCGTCGAGCGCGGCGCGCATCCGGGCCAATCGGCGGCGCAGTTGGCCCGCCGAGGCGGCCAGGATCGGATCGTCGGTCGACTCGACCTGTTTGGCCATGCCGTCGGCCTGCTCCTCGACCGAGGCCAGCCGCGAGGACAGCTCCGCGATCACGTCCGTCCCGGCCCGATCCGCGCCGGCGACCCCTTCGAGTCGCCCGCGCAGCAGCGTGGCCTGTTCGCGCAGTTGGCAGTTCTTCTTGTACAGGTCCACGAACACGGAGACCTTGGCCCGCAGCACCCACGGGTCGAACGGCTTGGAGATGTAGTCGACGGCACCGGCCGCGTAGCCGCGGAAGGTGTGGTGCGGACCGTGGTTGATCGCGGTCAGGAAGATGATCGGGATGTCCCGGGTCTTCTCCCGGCGCTTGATGTGCGCGGCTGTCTCGAAACCGTCCATGCCGGGCATCTGGACGTCGAGCAGAATCACCGCGAACTCGTCCGTGAGCAGCGCCTTGAGGGCTTCCTCGCCCGAGTGCGCCCGAACCAGGGTCTGGTCCAGCGCGGACAGGATCGCCTCCAGGGCGAGCAGATTCTCCTGACGGTCATCGACCAGGAGGATCTTGGCCTTCTCCGTCATGGCCCACCCTCTTCGATCCGACACGGTGGGTGACCCCGCGTATCGGTCGGCTCCACTCGTCCTTGTGCATGATTTCGGTTTACGCGGCCCTGAATGACACAGCCTCGATCGACACGGTTTCGCTCGACACAGCCTCGGCCGAGATCGCCCCGGCGCACGCCACGCCGGTCGAGCACACGTTCCGGGTGGTGCTCGTCCCGGTCATGGTAGTGGCCAGGCGATCGACTCGGCAGGTATTCCGAAACAGACGACCGCATGGTGTCACCACGCCTCGACCCACGGTCGCGACAACACCGCATCGACCCCTCCGCCCCTTCAACGTCGCTCGGTCCGTTCGGGTTCCATCATGGGCTGCCCGCAGCCCCGGAAGCGAACTAGTGGTCGAGCCAGGTCCGGATGAGTCCCAACAAGTGCCGCGTATCGACCGGCTTGGCGACGTAGTCGGAAGCCCCGGAGTCGATGCTCTTCTCCTGATCCCCCTTCATCGCCTTCGCGGTCAGCGCGATGATCGGAAGACCCGCGTACTGCGGCATCCGGCGAATCGCCGAGGTCGTGGCATAGCCGTCCATCTCGGGCATCATCACGTCCATCAGCACGATCGCGATGTCGTCGTGCGCCTGGAGCACCTCGATGCCCTCGCGGCCGTTCTCCGCGTACAGCACGCTCAGCCCGTACTGCTCCAGCACGCTGGTCAGGGCGAACACGTTGCGCACGTCGTCGTCGACGATCAGCACCCGCTCGCCCTCGAACGTGCCCTCGAACGGCTCGACCACCGGCTTGGCCGGGGCCGCGTGCTCGCCGCGGCCCGGACCGGTGGCGGCCACGACCGCGCGAGTCAGCGCGTCCGGGGTGGAGACCCGCTGGAGCAGCACGATCCGGCGCCGGTAGCCGCGCAGCCGGCCCGACTCGGAGCGGGTCGGCCGGTGCGGGACGTGCACCACCACCGGCAGGTTCTGCAACTCCGTCCGGGAGGCGACCGCGTCCAGCACCTGCCAGGCGCCCTCGTCGGCCAGCCGCAGGTCCACCACCAGGCACGCGGGCGGCGCCTCGACGAGCAGCCGGACCGCCTCGCCCTCGTCCGTGGCGGTGCTCAACTCGATCGCCCCGTCCATCGCGGCCAGCGCCGTGGCCAGCGGGGCGCCGTCGGACTGCGGCGTCTCCACCACCAGCACCCGGCGCGGCACCCGCTCGCCCGTGTCGTCGGCCGCCGGTTCGCCGTCCGTGAGGAGGTCGGGAGCGTCGCTGAGCAGCGGGGTGGACGGCGCCGCGGGGGGCAGTGCGGTTCGGTACGGCGTCGGGGCCAGTTCGTTCTGCCGGTCCGGGCCGACCTCGTCGCCGGGGACCAGGACGCTGTCCAGCGGGAGGTAGAGGGTGAACGTGCTGCCCCGGCCCGGCATGCTCTCGGCGTGGATCTCGCCGCCGAGCAGCCAGGCGATCTCCCGGCTGATCGACAGCCCCAGTCCGGTTCCGCCGTAGCGGCGGCTGGTGGTGCCGTCGGCCTGCTGGAAGGCCTCGAAGATCACCTTGAGCTTGTCCACCGCGATGCCGATGCCGGTGTCGATCACCGAAAACGCCACGGCGTGCTCGGCGTTGTCCAACTCGGTGTTGGTCAGCGGGATGTCGTCGGTGAGTGTGATCAACACCTCGACCGAGCCGGAGTCGGTGAACTTGACCGCGTTCGAGAGCAGGTTGCGCAACACCTGCTGCAGGCGCTGCTCGTCGGTGAACAGGATGCCGGGCACCGCGGGCGAGACGTGCACCGTGAAGTCGAGGTTCTTCTCCGAGGTCAGCGGCCGGATGGTCGCCTCGACGTAGTCCATCAACTGGGCCAGCGCGATCCGCGCGGGCCGCACGTCCATCTTTCCGGCCTGCACCTTGGACAGGTCCAGGATGTCGTTGATCAGTTGCAGCAGATCGGATCCGGCGCCGTGGATGGTCTCGGCGAACTCGACCTGCTTGCGGGTCAGGTTGCCCTCGACGTTGTCCGCGAGCAGCTTGGCCAGGATCAGCAGGCTGTTCAGCGGCGTGCGCAACTCGTGCGACATGTTGGCGAGGAACTCGGACTTGTACTTGGAGGACAGCGCAAGCTGCTCGGCGCGCTCCTCGAGCGCCTGGCGGGCCTGTTCGATCTCCCGGTTCTTGATCTCGATGTCCCGGTTCTGCCGGGCGAGCAGCGCCGCCTTGTCCTCCAACTCGGCGTTGGAGTGCCGCAGTTCGCCCTGCTGGCGCTGTAGCTCCTCGGAGCGTTCCTGGAGTTCCTCGGTCAGCCGCTGCGATTCGGCCAGCAACATCTCGGTGCGCGAGTTCGCCATGATCGTGTTGACCGTGACGCCGATCTGCTCGTTGAGCTGCTCCAGGAAGTTGCGGTGCACCTTGGTGAACGGGCGGAACGAGGCGAGTTCGAGCACGCCGAGCAACTGGTCCTCGAACAGCACGGGCAGCACGATCACATTCGCCGGGGCCGCCTCGCCCAGGCCGGAGGCGATCTTGATGTAGCCGGGCGGCGCGTCCAGGATCAGGATCGAGCGCTTCTCCAACGCGGCCTGGCCGACCAGCGACTGGCCGAGCCGGAAGCGGGTGGGCACACCGCCGCCGTCCTGGTAGCCGTAGGAGGCGATCAGCCGCAGCTCGACCACGTCCTCCTGGGTCAGCTCGGCCAGGAAGAACGCGCCGTGCTGGGCGTCCACGACCGGGGTGAGCTCGCTCATGATCAGTGCGGCGACCGCCATCAGGTCGCGGCGGCCCTGCATGAGACCGGAAATCCGGGCCAGGTTGGTCTTGAGCCAGTCCTGTTCGCGGTTGGCCCTGGTGGTCTCGCGCAGGTTGTAGATCATCTGGTTGATGTTGTCCTTGAGCTCGTCGAGCTCTCCGGACGCGTCGACCGCGATCTGCAGGGACAGGTCGCCGCGGGTCACCGCGGTTGCCACCTCGGCGATGGCCCGCACCTGGCGGGTCAGGTTGCCGGCCAACTCGTTGACGTTCTCGGTGAGTTGCTTCCAGGTACCGGAGACGCCCTCGACCTCGGCCTGGCCGCCGAGCATGCCCTCGGTGCCCACCTCGCGGGCCACCCGGGTGACCTCGCCGGCGAACGCGGACAACTGGTCGACCATCGTGTTGATCGTGGTCTTGAGTTCGAGCATCTCGCCGCGCGCGTCCACGTCGATCTTCTGCGACAGGTCGCCGCCCGCGATCGCGGTGGTCACCTTGGCGATGTTGCGGACCTGGCCGGTGAGGTTGTCCGCCATCGAGTTGACGTTGTCGGTCAGGTCCTTCCAGGTGCCCGAGACGCCGGGGACGTGCGCCTGGCCGCCCAGGATGCCCTCGGTGCCCACCTCGCGCGCGACGCGGGTGACCTCGTCGGCGAACGCCCGGAGCGTGTCCACCATCGTGTTGATCGTGCCCGCGAGACCGGCCATCTCGCCCTTGGCCTCGACCGTGCTCTTCTGCGACAGGTCGCCGTCGGCCACCGCCGTGGCCACCTGGGCGATGTTGCGGACCTGGGACGTCAGGTTGTTGGCCATGACGTTGACGTTGTCGGTCAGGTCCTTCCAGATGCCGGACACCCCGCGCACCCGCGCCTGGCCGCCGAGTCGGCCCTCGGTGCCCACCTCGCGGGCCACCCGGGTCACCTCGTCGGCGAACGCGGAGAGCTGGTCGACCATCGTGTTGACGGTCTCCTTCAGCTCCAGGATCTCGCCGCGCGCGTCCACGGTGATCTTCTTGGACAGGTCGCCGGTGGCCACGGCCGTGGTCACGTCGGCGATGCTGCGCACCTGGCCGGTCAGGTTGCCGGCCATCACGTTGACCGACTCGGTCAGGTCCTTCCAGGTGCCCGAGACGCCCTTGACGTCGGCCTGGCCGCCGAGTCGGCCCTCGGTGCCCACCTCGCGCGCGACGCGGGTCACCTCGTCGGCGAAGCCGGAGAGCTGGTCGACCATCGTGTTCACGGTGTTCTTGAGTTCGAGGATCTCGCCGCGTGCGTCGACGGTGATCTTCTGCGACAGGTCGCCGCGGGCCACCGCCGTGGTGACCTGACCCAGACTGCGCACCTGTTCGGTGAGGTTTCCGGCCATCGAGTTCACCGAGTAGGTGAGGTCGCGCCAGACGCCGGCCACGCCCAACACCTGCGCCTGGCCGCCGAGTCGGCCCTCGGTGCCCACCTCGCGGGCCACCCGGGTCACCTCGTCGGCGAACGCGGAGAGCTGGTCGACCATCGTGTTGACGGTGTTCTTGACCTCGAGGATCTCGCCTCGGGCGTCGACGTCGATCTTCTTGGACAGGTCGCCGCGCGCGACCGCCGTGGTCACCTCGGCGATGTTGCGGACCTGGGCGGTCAGGTTGCCCGCCATGAAATTCACCGAGTCGGTCAGGTCGAGCCAGACGCCGGCGACGCCCGGGACGACCCGGGCCTGACCGCCCAGGCGCCCCTCACCGCCGACCTCGCGGGCGACGCGGGTGACCTCCGAGGCGAACGCGGACAGCTGGTCCACCATCGTGTTGACGGTGTTCTTGAGCTCCAGCATCTCGCCGGAGACGTCGACCGTGATCTTCTGCGACAGGTCGCCCCGGGCGACCGCGGTGGAGACCTGGGCGATGTTGCGCACCTGGCCGGTCAGGTTGCCGGCCATCACGTTGACCGAGTCGGTCAGGTCCTTCCAGGTGCCGGCCACCCCGGACACCTGCGCCTGACCGCCGAGGATGCCCTCGCTGCCCACCTCGCGGGCCACCCGGGTCACCTCCGAGGCGAACGCGCTCAGCTGGCCGACCATGGTGTTGACGGTGTTCTTGAGCTCCAGCATCTCGCCGGAGACGTCCACGGTGATCTTCTGCGACAGGTCGCCCTGGGCCACCGCCGTGGTCACCCCGGCGATGTCGCGGACCTGCGCGGTGAGGTTGAAGAAGGCGGTGTTGACCGAGTCGGTCAGGTCCTTCCAGATGCCCGCGCCGCCGGGTACCTGGGCCTGGCCGCCGAGCCGGCCCTCGAAGCCGACCTCGCGGGCGACCCGGGTCACCTCGGAGGCGAACGTGCGCAGCGTGCCGGTCATCGCGTTGATCGTCTCGGCGAGCTGGGCCATCTCGCCGCGCGCGGACACGGTGATGGTCTGCGACAGGTCGCCGTAGGCGACCGCCTTGGTCACCTGCGCGATGTCGCGGACCTGGGCGGTCAGGTTGCCCGCCATGATGTTGACCGAGTCGGTGAGGTCCTTCCAGGTGCCCGAGACGCCCTCCACCCGGGCCTGCCCGCCGAGGCGGCCCTCGGTGCCGACCTCCCGGGCCACCCGGGTGACCTCCTGGGCGAAGCCGGAGAGCTGGTCGACCATCGTGTTGACGGTCTCCTTCAGCTCCAGCATCTCGCCGGCCACCTCGACGGTGACCGTGCGGGACAGGTCGCCCTTGGCCACCGCGGTGGTCACCAGCGCGATGTCACGCACCTGGAGGGTCAACCGACTGGCCATCGTGTTGACCGAGTCGGTGAGGTCCTTCCAACTGCCGGACACCCCGCGCACCCGGGCCTGGCCGCCCAGCTTGCCCTCGGTGCCCACCTCGCGGGCCACTCGGGTGACCTCGTCGGCGAACGCGCTGAGCTGGTCCACCAGGCCGTTGGCGGTACGGCCCATCCGCAGGAACTCGCCGCGAAGCGGCTGCTCGGCGATCCGCAGGTCCATCCGCTGGGACAGATCGCCCTCGGCGACCGCGGCCAACACCCGGCCGACCTCGACGGTCGGCCGGACCAGGTCCTCCACGAGTGCGTTGGCCGCGTCGATGCTGGTCGCCCAGGCGCCCTCGCCCGGTCCCGGATCGAGCCGCTCGGTGAGCTTGCCCTCCCGACCGACCACCCGGCGGACCCGGGCCAACTCACCGGCGAGGTGCTGGTTGCGCTCGACCATGTCGTTGAACGCGACGGCGATCTCGGACATGATCCCGTCGCCGGAGACCGTCAGGCGCTTGCGGAAGTTGCCGTCACGCACACCGGTCAGCGCGGCCAGCAGCCGACGCAGATCCTGCTCGTCGTGCCGGCTCCGGGCGGCCGTCGTCCGTGCCTGCCCTGGGGAAGCCTTCGCCATCTCGCATTTCCTCCGCCGGACCGATTCGCCGCGACCGCTCGTGCGCCCGGTCGCTTGCCATCGACAGTCTTTCACTCACAGGGTTGAGAGCAGAGGCGGTCCGGGAGGATGGTGCTTGTCATCCGGAAAGTGTGGGCTCGAAAGGCCCGCTCGGCCGGAACTTCTGTCGGAATCGTGACGGATCCGTCACTGTTTGGAAGGGGTCCGCCCGATCGTCCGAAACCGATAGGGTGCGAATCTGCCGGACTGTGGAGCCGGATTCGTCACCGCAGCCGCCGTTCGTCGCAGATGCGGGAGTGTATGGATCAGGGAACGAGCATGCTCATCACTGCCCGGATGAGCGCTGCCTTCGCACCCGAGGGCAGGTCCGTGGCGGCCGCGCGCTCGTTCGTCCGCAAGACGCTCGGCGACTGGGACGCCGGGGACGTCGTGGACGACGCCGTGTTGCTGACCAGCGAGCTGGTCACCAATGCGATCGTGCACGCCGGCACCTCGGCCGAGGTCTCCTGTGTGCGCTACGACGGCGGCGTGCAGATCGAGGTCACCGACCACTACCCCAGCCGCGAGCTGCCCGAGCCCGTGACCGGGTTCGACGACGGCGACGAGAGCGGGCGCGGCCTGTTCCTGTCCGCGTCGCTGGCCTCCGCGTGGGGCGTGGAGTACGCCAAGAACGTCA
The DNA here is from genome assembly GCF_055557415.1 of Embleya sp. L77. Taxonomy (NCBI): domain Bacteria; kingdom Bacillati; phylum Actinomycetota; class Actinomycetes; order Kitasatosporales; family Streptomycetaceae; genus Embleya; species Embleya sp. L77. Next base: position 4,880,601 of record NZ_CM145709.1, on the reverse strand, counting down.
AGCGGGTGTGGTTCCGGCTGGAACTGCCCGACCCGGTCTCGGCGACCTTCTCGGCGGGACCACTGCTGCCGGCCAACGCGCTGCCCGACGCCTCGGTGCCGGTCAGCGTCGCCGTGCTGCATGCGGACGCCTCGCGCAAGGTGACGCACTGGAGCCCCGAGGCGGCCCGGCTGTTCGGCCTGAGCGACCACGAGGCGGTCGGCATGTCGCTGAACGACCTGGTCGCGTGGCCGCAGACGCCCGGCACCGAGCTGACCCTGGACGAGATGCTGGAGCTGTCCCGCTGGCAGGGCGGTTACGACATCCGCGCCGCCGACGGCATCGCCTCCCGGGTCTTCGCCTCGCACGTACGGCTGCGCGACGCGGGCGGCGATCCGGCCCTGGTCGCGCTGCTGGTGCCCGCCCAGGCCCGCGCCGTGCTGGAGAACCGGGACGCGGCCCGCGCCAGGACCGGCGCCGCGGTGCCCGTGAACAACGAGTGGGACGGCATCGACGGGCTGAGCCGGCTGGGCCTGGAGGACCTGTTGCAGCGCGCGGTCGAGCGTGCCCGCGACCTGCTCGACGCGGACGCCGCGTTCGTCCTGCTGGCCACCGACGACGAGAGCGAGATGGAGGTGCGCGCCACCACCGGTCTGGCCGGCGCCGCGCACCGGTTGTCCCGGGTGCCGGTGGAGACCTCGGTGGGTCGCTACGGCTCGGCCCGGATGCCGGCGGTGCACGAGGACCTGGAGGCCGGCCCCGACGCGGTGCCGATCCTGCAGGGCACCCGGATGCGCTCGGCGGTGACCGTCCCGCTCAAGGTCGAGGGGCGGCTGACCGGCACGCTCGGCGTCGCCTCCGAATCCGCCGCGCGCTTCGACAACGACGACGCGGCCCGACTCCAGCGCGCCGCCGACCGGGTCTCGTTGACCGTGGAGAGCGCGCGCCTGTCCGAGCTGGAACGGGTCCGCCGGGGCTCGCTGTCCTTCCTCGCCGAGGCATCCGACCTGCTCGCCGGGACCCTCGACCCGGAAATGACGCTGGCGATGATCGCCCAGATCGTGGTGCCCCGGCTCGGCACGTGGTGCGCGGTGCACACCGGCGAGTCGCACGCGCCGGTGCTGAGTGTGGTCTGGCACGCCGACGAGATGCGGATCGACGACCTGCGCGAGCTGCTGGACCGGGCCGAGCCGCCGCGCGCCCAGCCCACCCCCGGCGCGCGTCGGTGGCTGGGCCTGCGGCACCTGGACCCGGAGGTCGTTCGCGGGCACACCGACCTGGTCACCGGCGAGGCGGTCACCCTGCCGCTGGTCGCCCGCGGCCGGGGTATCGGCATGCTGACCTTCGGCATCCTGGCCGGCGACCGCTTCCGCCGGGACACCCTGGAACTGGCCGAGGACCTGTCCCGCCGCGCCGCGCTGGCGATGGACAACGCCCGGCTGTACTCCGAGCGCAACTCGACCAGCCAGGCCCTCCAGCGCAGCCTGCTGCCGCCCGAGCTGCCCAAGGTTCCGGGCGTCGACGTCGAGGTGGTCTACCAGGCCTCCGGCGAGGGCAACGAGGTCGGCGGCGACTTCTACGACCTGTTCACCATCGGCGACGACAAGTGGGGCTTCGCGATCGGTGACGTGTGCGGCACCGGTCCCGAGGCCGCCGCGGTCACCGGACTGGCCCGGCAGGCCCTGCGGCTGCTGACCCGCGAGGGGTTGTCGGTACCGGCCGTCCTGCAACGGCTGAACACCGCGATCCTGGAGGAGGGGCCGCGCAGCCGGTTCCTCACCCTGCTGCACGGCCACATCACCCACCGCGAGGGCGGCGGCATACGGCTCAGCCTGGTCTCCGCCGGACACCCACTGCCGCTGCGGCTGCGCCCGGACGGCACGGTCACCTCGGTGGCCACGCCGCAGCCGCTGCTGGGCGTGCTGGACGAGGTCGACCTGGTCCTGGAGACGGTGGACCTGGACCCGGGCGACGTCCTGGTCTGCGTCACCGACGGGGTCACCGAACGCCGCGAGGGCACCCGCATGCTCGGCGACGACGGACTGGCCGACGTGCTCTCCGGCTGCACGGGCCTAACCGCGGGCGCGGTCGCGACCCGCATCCACCGCGCGGTCGAACAGTTCGCCGAGGAGCAGGCCCGCGACGACATGGCCATCCTGGTCATGCGCGTCTCCGGCGAGGACTGACCAAAGCCGACCCGCCAACCGGGCGACCCGGGATCGAGCGCCCCGGCAACCGCCCGGCCCCGTCCCGGGCCGCCCGCCCCCGCGGCCTTCCGGCCCGGGACCACCCGCGCCCGAGCACCCGCCGGACCCGCCGGACCGCCGACCGGGGTGGTCCTCAACGGCCGGCGACTCTCTTCATCCGACGCCGCCCCGACGCCCCCACGCCCGAATCGGGACCGACGCAAACCCGGCAGCTCTTGGGCCGCTCGGCCCCAGGAGCTGCCGGACCCGCCACCCCACCGTCCCGGGCCGTCGACGGCCGGCAGCTCGCTTCATCCCGCCCCCGGCGCCCCCGAGTTCGCCCGGGTCGGTGGTGCGCCGTTGGTGCTCGGGCTCAGGTGGCCGGTGTCTCGGGCAGCGCTGTCGACCAGCGCTGTTCGTCGTCCTGCCGGATCGGCGTCGAGTGCAGGCCCGCGGCCTTCGCGACGGCTGCGGAGGCGAGGTTGTCCGGGTGGATGTTCGCGCGGATCTCCTCGACGCCGTGTGCGCGCAACCACGCCACCCACTCGATCGCCGCCTCCTTGGCGATGCCCCGGCCCTGCCACGCGCCGCCCACGACCCACGCCACCTCGGCGACCGGGCCGGGACCGACCGTGGCCTGCACCGTGCCCACCAACCGCTCCTGCGCACGCAGTCGGATCACCCGGTTCAACCAGGTCACCTCCGGATCCGGTGACCCCTTCGCCCAGCGCGTGTAGCGAGCCCGCAGCGCCGCCAAGTCCTCCGGCTCGCCACCGATGAAGGTGTACAGCGCCGGATCACCCAGCACCTCGACCATCTCCTCGGCGTGCCCGACCTCGACCGGGATCAGGTCGAGGCGCTCGCTGCGCACCCACGCCTTCTCGTTCACGTCCATCGCGGCAGCATGCCGGCCCTCACGCGGCGATGTCGCCGACGTATCGACGCTCGCGCAGCCGCAGCTCGGAGCCGATCCGGGCGACCGTGGCCGGTGCATCCTCGCGCGCCTGGACCGTCGGGCAGTCCAGCACCCACCAGCCCTGCCCGCCGATGCTCCGCGCCCGCGCCCGAACCCACTGCCGGTCCGCCGTCAGCTCCACCCCGACCCGCAGTCCCGGCCAGGCCAACGCGAAGCGGTGCAGGACCCGGCCGAACGCCGAGCGGATCTCCCACCCGACCTCGGCCGCCGGCAGCCCGGCGCCGAGCAGCGCCAACCGCAGTCGGGTCTCGTCCTCGCTCGCGCTGCGCCCGTCGGCGAGCCGCACCGCCTCGGCGAGCCGGTGCCGCCCGGGATGCCGGGCATAGCGCTCCACCAACCCGGCCCACTCGCCGGCCGACACCAGGCCGGCCCGCAGGAAGCCGTCCAGCACCACCACGCCGGTGTCCAGATCCGAGGTCCGAACCAGATCGGCCGCCGTCCGGATCGGCGAGGTGACCGGGATCCCACCCGGCCACACCACCTCCCCCGGCGCCAGCGCCATGACCCGGGCCCGGCAGCCGTGCCGGCGGGGCAACACCGCCCCCACCGGCACGGCCACCTCGACCGGTGCCGTGCGCCGAGCCCCGTCCCGGGGATCCGCCGGCACGCGCACGCCGTGCAACCGCGCCGCGGTGCGCCCACAGACCACGGCCCCGCGGGGCAGCACCATGACCGCGGCCCGGGCCCGCACCGCCGGCGTGTCCACGACGTGCGCACCGACGTAGACCCCGTGTATGACCCGACGCACGTCGCCGTCCCGCACCAGGCGTCGGACGACCGACCGGCCGACCCCGTGACGGGCGGCGACGGCGAGGGTGAAGGGCCGGGACAACAGGGCGGAAAGGTCGGTCGGCGTCATGCGGGTCAGTGTGCGCGCGTCCCCTCCGCGCGTGCCGCCCGTCGTCCACAGCCCCCGGGATGGGTGTGACCATCACACCCGGCCTGTGTACAACGCGTGGCCCGAACCGCCCCCACGATCCGGTCCCCGGCCGACCCGCCGACGCCCTTCCTCCCACCGCCCGGCCTCACCCGCTGTGCTCAGCCGGGGTCGACCGCCTGTTCCGCCTTCTTCCCACATCCCTTCTTCGCGCGATAGAGCACCTTCCAGGTGGCCGCGTCCGTGACCCCCGACGGTTCGAGGCCGTTGCACTTCTGCACCCACCGGACCCCGTCCGCGGTGGCCGCGTCGAACACGCCGTTCTCCGGCAACTCCCCGGGGGCACCGGACCTCGTCTCGACCAGGCACTGCACCTGGGCGACCGCGTCGTCCCGATCCCCCTCACGCAGCTCCGGCCGGTTGTCCTTGGCCACGTGATCGCAGCGTGAGGCGGCCGCCGCCGGCGACCCGGGGGCCGTCATCCCCGTGCCCAGCCCCAGCGCCGCACACGAGGTCAGCGCGATCGCCGCAACCCGCCCCCGACGCCACTGCCCGGGCCGGGCCGCGGGCGGCCGAGGCGTCGGAATCGGCGGGGTCGGCGGCGGCGCACCCCGTCGCGGCCCCCCGCAGCTCCGATCCCGCCGTACCCCGTCCGGTCCCGTGTTCAGTCCCGCATCCATCTCTGCTCCCGACTGCCGATCCTGTCGACCGTGTCGACCTGTCCAGCGCCCGAAGGGCCGAGTGCCCTCCGAACACGACCGACGTTAGGAGCCGGCGACCCTGCCACCGAGAGGTACGAAAACCCGATTTCCGCACCGCGAAATCGCCCGAAACAGCCCGGATTCCCACCCGCCGCCCTCTGCTCCACCCGGACCGCGCCCCACCCGAACCGCACCCGCCCCGTCCCCGCCGCCCACCGCGCGCCGACCCCGGCATCCCCCACCGAATTCCGCGCGCCCAACCCCCACTCCGAGCCCGATCCACCTCGCACAATCGGTCGAGAACACACCGCCGCTCCCGACCACAAACCACACCGAGGCAACCCAACGCCGAGGCAACCCGACACCGACGCAAGCCGCCCTCGAAGCAAAACCACGCCGAGACAAACCCACACCGGAACAAAAAGCGCCGGGCCCGCTACGAAGCATTCGTAGCGGGCCCGGCGCAAGTCGTCGCGAGGTGTCAGACCTCCACAACCACCGGCAGAATCATCGGCCGGCGTCGATAGGTGTCGGACACCCACTTGCCCACGATCCGGCGCACCTGCTGCTGCAACTGATACGGCTCCGCCACACCGTCGGCGGCCGCCTTCTGCAGCATCTCCTCGATCTTGGGGACCACCGCGTCGAACCGGGCGTCGTCGATGCCCGATCCACGGGCCGTGATGGTCGGCCCGCCGACCACCTTGCCGGAGGACGAGTCCACGGCGAGGAACACGGACACGAAGCCCTCCTCGCCCAGAATCCGGCGGTCCTTGAGCGAGGACTCGGTCACGTCGCCCACGGACAAACCGTCCACGTAGACGTATCCGGCCTGCACCTTTCCGGTGATCTTGGCCACCCCGTTGACCAGGTCGACGGTGAGGCCGTCCTCCGCGAGCACCACCCGGTCCTTGCGCACCCCGGTCTTGATGCCCAGGTCGGCGGCGGCGCGCAGATGGCGCCATTCGCCGTGCACCGGCATCAGGTTGCGCGGCCGGGTGAGGTTGAAGAAGTACAACAGCTCACCGGCCGAGGCGTGGCCGGAGACGTGCACCTTGGCGTTGCCCTTGTGCACGACCTTGGCGCCCCAGCGGGTCAGCCCGTTGATCACCCGGTAGACCGAGGTCTCGTTGCCCGGGATCAGCGAGGACGCGAGCACCACGGTGTCGCCCTCGACGATCCGGATCTGCTGGTGCGAGCGGTTGGCCATCCGCGACAGCGCCGCCATCGGCTCGCCCTGCGAGCCGGTGCACACGAGCACGACCTCGTCCGGCGGCAGGTCGTCGAGCGTCTTGACGTCCACGACCAGCCCGGCCGGAATCTTCAGATAGCCCAGGTCCCCGGCGATCTTCATGTTGCGCACCATCGAGCGGCCGACGAAGGCGACCTTGCGCTCGTAGGCGTACGCGGTGTCCAGCACCTGCTGGATGCGGTGCACGTGGCTGGCGAAGCTGGCCACGATGATCCGCTGGTCGGCGTCCGCGAAGACCCGGTCCAGTACCCCGGCGATGTCCCGCTCGGCCGGGATGAAGCCGGGCACCTCGGCGTTCGTGGAGTCCACGAGCAGCAGGTCGATACCCTCGGTGCCCAGTCGCGCGAACGCCGGCAGGTCGGTCAGCCGGTTGTCCAGCGGCAACTGGTCCATCTTGAAGTCGCCGGTGTGCACGACGGTGCCGGCCTCGGTGCGGATGGCCAGCGCGAGCGCGTCCGGGATCGAGTGGTTCACCGAGATGAACTCGCACTCGAACGGACCGAGCCGCTCGATGTCGCCTTCCTTGACCTCCAGCGTGTACGGCCGGATGCGGTGCTCGGTGAGCTTGGCCTCGATGAACGCGAGGGTCAGCTTCGACCCGATCAGCGGAATGTCGGCCTTCTCGCGGAGCAGATACGGGACCGCACCGATGTGGTCCTCGTGCCCGTGCGTCAGGATGATCGCCTCGATGTCGTCGAGGCGATCCCGAATCGAGCTGAAGTCCGGCAGGATGAGGTCGACTCCGGGCTGCTCCTCCTCGGGGAACAGCACCCCGCAGTCGACGATCAGCAGCCGGCCGTCGAACTCGAAGACGGTCATGTTTCGGCCGATCTCGCCGAGACCACCGAGCGGGGTGATCCGAAGGCCGCCCTTGGGCAGCACCGGCGGCGGGCCGAATTCGGGATGGGGATGGCTCAAGTTCTCTCCTCGCCACGTGCCGCCGCCCGGCCGTCCTGGACGGTCGCACGGGGACGCGCAAAAGCTCGTGTTCGGCCCGGGCGGATGTGGTACCCGCCCGGGGCACTACTTACAGATATTCCTGTTTACAGCTCTACCCCACCCGCCGAGAGATCCTGCCTCAGCTGCGCGATCTGGGCCTTCGTGGCCTCGATCAGCGGCAGCCGCAGCGGCCCGGCGGGCAGGCCCTGCAATCCCAGAGCGGCCTTGGTGAGGATCACGCCCTGGGTACGAAAAATGCCGGTGTACACCGGAAGAAGACGCTGGTGGATCTCGCGTGCCTTGGCGACGTCGCCGCCCACGTAGGCGTCGATCATCGCGCGGAGCTCCGCCGACACGAGGTGCCCGACCACGCTCACCACACCGACCGCGCCGATGGACAGGAGCGGCAGGTTCAGCATGTCCTCACCGCTGTAGTACACCATGTCGGTGCGCGCCATGACCCAGCTCGCGGACCCGAGGTCGCCCTTGGCGTCCTTGTTCGCGACGATCCTGGGGTGCTCGGCGAGCCGGACCAGGGTCTCGGTCTCGACCGGCACGGCGCTGCGACCGGGGATGTCGTACAGCATCACCGGCAGCTCGGTGGCGTCGGCGACGGTGGTGAAGTGTCGGTACAGGCCCTCCTGCGGGGGCTTGCTGTAGTACGGGGTGACCACCAGCAGGCCGTGGGCGCCGGCGGCCTGTGCCTGCCGGGCCAACTCGACCGAGTGTCGGGTGTCGTTGGTGCCGACTCCCGCGACCACGAACGCGCGATCGCCCACGGCCTCCAGCACCGCCCGGACCAGTCGCTCTTTCTCCGCGTCGCTCGTGGTGGGCGACTCGCCGGTGGTGCCGTTGACGACGAGTCCGTCGTTGCCGGCGTCGACAAGATGGGAGGCCAGGCGCTGGGCGCCGGGAAGGTCGAGCGCACCGTCGGCCGTGAAGGGGGTCACCATCGCGGTGAGGACCCGGCCGAAGGGGGTCTGGGGGGTAGACGTCGGAGCCATGGCCCAAACCGTACCGGGCGCACACCTGACCTGCGGGTAGCACCCGCCCTATGAGACTTCGACCGCGAAGCCGGCCGCGACTTCGCGGGAATTCCTCCGGGCCTCCGACGGCCCGCACCCGGCGGCCCGGCGGCCCGGCCCCCGGTCGGCCATCGGCCGCGCGTCGGCATGCCGCCGCCAAAAGAAAGGACCAGACGCTGCCCGCTCGGGGGTTCGAGCAGCGTCTGATCTCTTTCAGTATCGACCATCGAGGGCGAAACCTTAGGGATTCGGACGAAAAATTTCCAATGTCACCCTATGTGCCGATTTGACCACTCGGACGGCTCAACACCTACGGCGCGACTCGCCCGTTCGCGTTGAACGCCGCGTACGTGAGCGGCATGAGCTCTGCCCATGCGGCCTCCATCCGCTCCGCGACCATCTCGATCTCGCGCTGCGGGAAGGACGGGAAGGTGGCGTCCTCGCGCTTGGTGCGCAGCCCCAGGAAGTGCATCAGCGAACGCGCGTTGCAGGTCGCGTACATCGACGAGTAGAGGCCCACCGGCAGCGTGGTGCGCGCCACCTCGCGCGCGACGCCCGCCTCCAGCATGCGCTGGTAGCCCGCGTACGCGGCCTCGTAGGACTCGCGCGTCGCGCTGTCCACCGTCTTGTACTGCTCGGGGGTGCCGTCGACGAAGACGTACGCGCCGGGCTTGCCCTGCTGGACCAGCTTGCGGTCCTCGGCGGGCACGTAGAACACCGGCTGCAGCTCGCGGTAGCGGCCGCTTTCCTCGTTGTACGACCAGCCGACGCGGTGCCGGTGGAACTCGCGGAAGACGAAGATCGGCGCGCTCACGAAGAACGTCATCGAGTTGTGCTCGAAGGGGCTGCCGTGCTTGTCCCGCATCAGGAAGTTGATCAGACCCTTGGACCGCGAGGCGTCCTTTTCCAGCTCGTCGAGGGACTTCTCCCCCGCCGTGGAGACCCGAGCCGCCCACAACACGTCCTGGTCGGCGGCGCTGTGCTTGATCAGCTCGACCGTGACGTCGCTGCGGAAGCGGATGGCGGACGGATTCTCCTGGGGTGTTTCGGTCACGCGGAGTTGCTCCTCGTCGATGAGGTCGGGGTGAGACGGGCGCTCAAGCCTAACCACGCCCGCCGACATCGCTCGACGCCGTGGCCGAACCGCTCGCCGTCGGCGTGGAGCGCGGCACCACCACCGTGCCGGGCTGGGTCGCCGGGCCCTCGGCAGGCCGCGTGGCGGTGCCCGCGGGCAGCGCCACGGACGTCTCGAAGGAGGCCTTGTCCAGGCGGGACATGTACGGCTGCACCTGGATCACCAGCTTGCCGATCAACTCGCGGGGCACCGCGAAGTTGTAGGTGAACACCGTGTCGGCGTTGCGGACCGCCTGGTCCGGGCCGCTGCGCACGGGTCCGGTCCGCGCGGGCCCGCACGGCAGACTGTCCGGCCCGGCGTACAGCGTCACGCCGAACAGGTCGGCCGCCAGATTGGAGCCGGTGCGGTTGGTGTACCGGATCGGGACCGCGACGTCGACCGTCTCACGCCTCTCGTTCGGCACGCTCGCCGTACGGGTCACCGCGAGCGGCAGCGTGGCCACCGTCAGCCCGTTGGAGTACGTGTGCGAGCCCTGCTTCGCCGGGACCTGGCCGGGTGGGACCGCCGCACCGGAGGGCGGCGCGCCCGGCGCCGTACCGCCCGTCGGGTTCTTGTCCGGCAGATCCGGCGGATTGCCGGTGGCGCCCGCGGGAGCCGCCTTCGGCTTCTCGTCCTCGATCGTCGGACCGACCATGCAGCCGCTCGCGAGCAGCACGACCACCGCACACGCCGGGGCGATTCGTCGGATCCGGACCCCCATGACCATCCTCCGCTGCCGCGCCCACCAATCCCTGGCGGACAGCGTCGCACGCCGCGCGCGAGGTCGGCAGCGCCTGTCCCGCGTGTCGCCCACGCGTGTGCGCGTTCGGCGAGCGGCGGACACGGGCCGCCCGGGCACGCGAGAATCGGCCGAACTCGACGATGGGGGCGCCACATGACCGATCCGTACGTACGCCCGGCCCACGCCGGCGACGGTGCCGCGTTGGGCGCCGCACATGCCCGGGCCTGGCACGACGCCTACACCGGGGTGTTGCCGGCCACCGCCCTGGAGGCGGCGACGCCGCAGGCTCTGGCCGCCGAGTGGGAGGACGCGGCGATCTCGCCACCGTCTCCCCGCCACCGCCTGCTGGTGGCCTGTGCGGGCCCGACCGTGGCCGGCTTCGCGGCCCTGGTGCCCGGCGCGGACGAGGATCTCGACCCGGCCGTCGCCGGCGAGTTGGCGATCCTGGTGGTCGACCCGCCACATCAGCGCCAGGGCCACGCGTCCCGGCTGTTGACGGCGGTTGTCGCGGACGCCGCGACGGACGGCGTACAAATGCTGGTGACCTGGGTTCTGGAGAGCGACAAGCCGCTGTACGACTTCCTGGTCGGCACCGGGTGGGCGCCCGACGGCGCGACGCGCGAACTGTGGGTGGACGAGGCGGGCAGGTCGGTGATCCGACAGGTGCGATTGCACACGTCGGTGGCCGCCGAGGAGTGAGCCGGGATCGGCGGGCCACTCCCGGTGTGTCGTGAGCCGGCGGACGAACACGGTGAACACCACACCGATGTGCCATTGAACAAGGTAAGTCAGCCGTCTTAACGTGGGCGCCGTGAGCCGAACTCCGACCCGCGAGCGCCTTCTGCTCACCGCCGAGCGGCTCTTCGCCGTGCACGGAATCGACGCGGTCTCGCTGCGACAGATCAGTGTCGCGGCGAGTCAGCGCAACAATTCGGCCGCGCAATACCATTTCGGCAACAAAGAGGAGTTGATCCGGGCGATCTTCGGATTCCGGCTCGTGACGATCAACTCCCGCCGCGAGATCCTGGTCCGCGAGTCGGTGAGCACCGGAGCGGACCGGGAGCCCCGGGCACTGGCCGAGGCCATGGTGCGACCGCTGGCCGAACAGATCGACGTCGGCGGCAGTTTCTATCTGCGCTTCCTGGCCCGAGTGCACCAACACATGGGCGCGAGCACGTACGCGCTGCCGGCCATGGGCCTGGAGGGCAGCTCGCCGGAGTTCGGCCGGTTGATCGACCGCGCGCTGGGCCATCTGCCGACCCCGGTGCGGCGCAACCGACTGCGGCTGGGCGGGAGCCTGGCGGTGCACGCCACGGCCGACCGCGAACAGCGGGTGTATGAGGGGCAGGCGCACGACGTGCTGCCGCCGGCTGCCTTCGTGGCGGACCTGGTGGACGCCGTCGTCGGCATCCTGGCCGCGCCGGTGTCGGCCCAGGTGCTGGCCGCGTTGGAGCCGCCGACGGGCAGGCCGGCCCGGGCCGGTTAGGCCGTGTCCGGCCCGGGGCGGGTCCCGGCCGGGGTCGCGGACGTCCCGCGCGTGTGCAGGCGGATCGCGGTGAGCATGGCCCGGCGCCCGCGCGCGTTGTCCCGCGCGTCGCCGTACGCGACGGCCAGCCGGTACCAGACCCGCCAGTCCTCGGGGGCCGCCTCGACCTCCGCCTTGCGGCGTTCGAACACGGCGTCCGCGCTGTCCCGGTCGACCCGGCCGCCCGGCGTGCGGTCCAACTCGTCCGCCGGCAGGCCGCCCTCGGCCTCCAGCTCGCGGGCCAGGCGCTGCATCGCGAAGCCGAAGCGCACCTCGCGCCAGATGTACCAGGCGCCGACGACCGGCACGAGCAGGATGCCCAGACCCAGCACGATGGTGACCGGCTCCCCGTCGCGAATCGCGATCAGGCCGCGACTCCCGACGAGGAACACGTAGAACACGAGAACCGCGATCAGCACGAGCGCGGTGACACGTTGTCTCACGATGGTCAGTCCAGATCGAGGAAGTGTTCCAGGCCCACGGTCAGGCCGGGCGCGGAGACCACACGACGCACCCCGAGCAGCACGCCCGGCATGAACGACGTGCGCTGGAAGGAGTCGTGCCGGATGGTCAACATCTCGCCCTCGTCGCCGAGCAGGACCTCCTGGTGGGCGACCAGACCGCGCAGCCGCACCGCGTGCACCGGGACGCCTTCGACCCTGCCGCCGCGGGCGCCGTCCGGGTCGTCCACCGTCGCGTCCGGCATGTCCGCCAGGCCCGCCCGCTCGCGTGCCTCGGCGACCAGCTCGGCGGTCCGGCGGGCGGTGCCGCTGGGCGCGTCCAGCTTGTTCGGGTGGTGCAGTTCGACGATCTCGACCGACTCGTAGAACCGGGCCGCCTTGGCCGCGAACTGCATCATCAGCACCGCGCCGATGCCGAAGTTGGGCGCGATCAGGATGCCGGTTTCGGGGCTCTTCGCCAGCCACTCGCGCAGTTGCGCCAGGCGCTCGGGAGTGAACCCGCTGGTGCCCACCACCGCGTGGATGCCGGCGCCGGCGCAATATTCGAGGTTGCCCATGACCACACCCGGGTGGGTGAAGTCGACGGCGACCTGCGCGCCCGCCTTCGCGAGCTCCGCGAGGTCGTCGCCTTCGTCGATCCGCGCCACCAGTTCGAGGTCGGCCGCGCCCTCGACCGCCCGGCACGCCTCGGAACCCATGCGGCCGGCCGCACCGATCACACCCACCCGGATTGCAGTCATGATGTCGTGCACTCTCCAGTCAGAACGGTTTCGACTTCGATCGCACCGCGATCAGGCCGACGCGGCGACGAAGTCCGCGTCGTCGGCGAACGGCCCGACCACGGCCAGGGTGGGCCGCGCGGCGAACAGGTGCTTCGCCACGTCGTGGATCTCGGCGGCGGTGACCGCGGCGATCCGGGCGAGTACCTCGTCGACGGACAGGTGTTCGCCGTAGACGAGTTCGCTCTTGCCGATCCGGCTCATCCGGGACCCGGTGTCCTCCAGGCCCAGCACGGTCGAGCCGCGCAGTTGCCCGATGGCCCGATCTATCTCGTCCTGCGGCAGGCCCTCGCGGACCACCCGGTCCAACTCGGTCCGGCAGATCTCGATCACCTGGCGGGCCTTCTTGGGCTGGCAACCGGCGTAGATGCCGAACACGCCCAGGTCGGCGTAGCCCGAGTGGAAGGAGTAGACCGAGTAGGCCAGGCCGCGCTTCTCCCGGATCTCCTGGAACAGCCGCGAACTCATCCCGCCGCCGAGCGCGGTGTTGAGCACGCTGAGCGCGAATCGCCGGTCGTCGTCCCGAGCCAATCCCGGCATGCCCAGCACCAGATGGGCCTGCTCGGTCGGTCGGTTCAACAGCTGTACGCTGCCGGTCGCACGCACCCCGCGGCCGCCGGCACGCGGCGCGGCGGGCACCGCCGCCTCGTCGACGCGCACGTGCGCGAACGCCTTCTTGACCAGGCGGACCACCTTGGCGTGGTCGATGTTGCCCGCCGCGGTCACCACCATGTTCGGTGCCTTGTAGCGACGCTTGTAGTAGCCGCTGATCTGGGTCCGGGTGAGCGCGTTGATCGACTCGACCGTGCCCAGCACCGGGCGACCCAGCGGTGCGTCGCCGAGCATCGCGTCGTAGAAGAGTTCGTGCACGAGGTCGCCGGGCTCGTCCTCGTTCATCGCGATCTCCTCGAGGATCACGCCGCGTTCGGCGTCCACGTCCTCGGCGTCGATCAGCGAGCCGGTGACCATGTCGCAGATCACGTCGATCGCGAGCGGGAGATCGGTGTCGAGCACGCGTGCGTAGTAGCACGTGTACTCCTTGGTGGTGAACGCGTTCATCTCACCACCGACCGCGTCCAGTTCGGCCGAGATCTCCAGCGCATCGCGCTTCTCGGTGCCTTTGAACAGCAGGTGTTCGAGGTAGTGCGAGGTGCCGGCCAGGGCGGGGGTCTCGTCCCGCGAGCCGACCCCGACCCAGATGCCGAACGTGGCGGAGCGCACGGACGGCATGTTCTCGGTGATCACCCGGAGGCCGCCGGGCAGGACGGTGCGGCGGACGGCACCGATGCCGTCCGCGTCACGCAGCAGGGTCTTCGTGGAACCAGGCCGCTGCGCGGACGCAGCGACCTGGTTCTTCGACGAGGAGGACGTCACTTGGCGGCAGCATCCTCGGAGGCCTCGGCATTGTCTTCGCCCTCGATGACCGGGACGAGCGACAGCTTGCCGCGCTGGTCGATCTCGGCGATCTCGACCTGCACCTTGTCGCCGACCTTGATCACGTCGTCGACGTTCTCGACCCGCTTGCCGCCGGCGATCTTGCGCAGCTGCGAGATGTGCAGCAGGCCGTCCTTGCCGGGCATCAGCGACACGAACGCGCCGAACGTGGTGGTCTTGACAACCGTACCCAGGTACCGCTCGCCGACCTCGGGCATCGTCGGGTTGGCGATCGCGTTGATCGTCGCCCGCGCGGCCTCGGCCGAGGTGCCGTCCGAGGCACCGATGTAGATCGTGCCATCGTCCTCGATGGTGATCTCGGCACCGGTGTCGTCCTGGATCTGGTTGATCATCTTGCCCTTCGGGCCGATGACCTCGCCGATCTTGTCCACCGGGATCTTGACGGTGATGATGCGCGGCGCGAACTGCGACATCTCGTCCGGCGTGTCGATGGCTTCCATCATCACGTCGAGGATGTGCAGGCGGGCGTCCTTGGCCTGCTTGAGCGCACCGGCGAGCACCGACGCCGGGATGCCGTCGAGCTTGGTGTCGAGCTGGAGCGCGGTGACGAACTCCTTGGTGCCGGCGACCTTGAAGTCCATGTCGCCGTACGCGTCCTCGGCACCGAGGATGTCGGTCAGGCACACGTACTCGGTCTTGCCGTCGACCTCGTCCGAGATCAGGCCCATCGCGATGCCCGCGACCGGCGCCCGGAGCGGCACACCGGCGTTGAGCAGCGACATCGTGGACGCGCAGACCGAGCCCATCGAGGTCGAGCCGTTGGAGCCGAGCGCCTCGGACACCTGACGGATCGCGTACGGGAAGTCCTCGCGGGCCGGCAGGACCGGGAGGATCGCGCGCTCGGCGAGCGCGCCGTGGCCGATCTCGCGGCGCTTGGGCGAGCCCACCCGGCCGGTCTCGCCGACCGAGTACGGCGGGAAGTTGTAGTTGTGCATGTAGCGCTTGCGCGTCTCGGGCGAGAGCGTGTCGAGCATCTGCTCCATGCGCAGCATGTTCAGCGTGGTGACGCCCAGGATCTGGGTCTCGCCGCGCTCGAACAGGGCCGAGCCGTGCACGCGCGGGATGACCTCGACCTCGGCCGACAGGGTGCGGATGTCGGTCAGGCCGCGACCGTCGATGCGCACCTTGTCGCGCAGCACGCGCTGACGCACGAGCTTCTTGGTGAGCGCGCGGAACGCGCCGCCGATCTCCTTCTCGCGACCCTCGAACGCCGGGAGCAGCTTCTCCGCGGCGAGGTCCTTGACGCGGTCGAGCTCGCTCTCGCGGGCCTGCTTGCCCGCGATGGTCAGCGCGGCCGACAGCTCGTCGGTCACCGCGGCGGCCAGCGCCTCGAAGACATCGTCCTGGTAGTCCAGGTAGACCGGGAACTCGCCGGTCTCCTTGGCGGCCTTCTCGGCGACCTGGACCTGCGCGGCGCACAGCGCCTTGATGAACTTCTTGGACGCCTCGAGGCCGTCCGCGACGACCTCCTCGGTCGGCGCGTCCGCGCCGCCCTTGACCAGCTCGATCGTGCCGGTCGTGGCCTCGGCCTCGACCATCATGATCGCCACGTCGCCGTCCTCGAGCACGCGGCCCGCGACGACCATGTCGAACACGGCGCGCTCGAGCTCGGTGTGCGTGGGGAAGCCGACCCAGGTGCCGTCGATGAGCGCCACCCGGACGCCACCGATCGGGCCGGAGAACGGCAGACCCGCGAGCTGGGTGGACATCGAGGCCGCGTTGATCGCGACGACGTCGTACAGGTGGTCCGGGTTGAGCGCCATGATCGTCTCGACGATCTGGATCTCGTTGCGCAGGCCCTTCTTGAAGGACGGGCGCAGCGGACGGTCGATCAGGCGGCAGGTGAGGACGGCGTCCTCGGACGGGCGGCCCTCACGACGGAAGAACGAGCCGGGGATCTTGCCCGCGGCGTACATGCGCTCCTCGACGTCCACCGTCAGCGGGAAGAAGTCGAGCTGGTCCTTCGGGCGCTTCGAGGCGGTCGTGGCCGAGAGCACCATGGTGTCGTCGTCCAGGTAGACCACGGCGGAGCCGGCGGCCTGCCGGGCCAGCCGGCCGGTCTCGAAGCGGATGGTGCGGTTGCCGAACGTGCCGTTCTCGATGACTGCTTCGGCGAAGCTGATGTCGGGACCCTCCACGGGTGCCCTCCTCGTTCGTTTCGAGGGAGGTCCGCGGCGCATGACGCCTGAGGGCCGACCGAGCCGGTCTTCGATCGAAGCACCCGGGTGCGTTACCCGGGGGCCACTACCGAGGACCGGCGCTGTAGGTCGGCGCCTTGGTCGCGACGCGGCGCTCCCAGTCTTTGTTCGTCTCGCCCGTGCCGAATGCGCACGGACGATTTCGTATTGTCTTGTTCTATCTCAGCGCGGCATACCCGCGCGCGGAACACAGCCTACAAAGACCGCGTCCGGATACGGCGAAGGAGCGGCTCGCGAAAGCCGCTCCCCCGTCGTGCGTTACTAGCGGATGCCGACGCCGCTGCGGCGGATGCTCAGGCGGTCCGTCAGCGTGCGGTAACGCTCGATGTCCTTCTTGGCCAGGTAGCCGAGCAGGCGACGACGCTGGCCGACCAGGAGCAGCAGGCCCCGGCGGCTGTGGTGGTCGTGCTTGTGCTCCTTGAGGTGGGCGGTGAGCTCGTTGATGCGGTAGCTCAGGATCGCGACCTGCACCTCGGGGGAGCCGGTGTCGCCTTCCTTGGTGGCGTAGTCGGCCATGATCTGCTTCTTCGTTGCGGTGTCGAGCGACACGTGTTCTCCCTCTGCAAGGTGGTGAGCGCCCCCGGTCTGACTCACGGAGGCGACTGGGCTCACATGGTGCGGGCGCGCGGCCCGTGGGCAGCGCGCATCCCGGGCACGCGGCTCCGGGATACGGACAACCCTAGCAGGAGCGCATCAGGCTGTGATGTTCCGCAGCTTGTCGTACAGATCCAGCACCGCCACGCACAGCGGAACGACGGACACCATCAGCATGCCTTCGAGCACGTCCATCGCCCGCCCCCAGAACGGGGACAGTCCGCGCGTGGGCACGGTGGTCGCGACGATCGCGAGCAGCGCGCCGACCGCGCAGATCAGGGCGAAGATCCAGCCCTGGCGCTCCTTGTCCAGGAATCCGGTGTCCAGGGTCAGGCCGACGAAGAGCATCGCGAGGCCGAGCAGGCCGGCCGTGTACAGCACGGTGACCTGCGTGGTGTGCCGGAACAGGCGGGCGCGGCCGAGGGTGACCAGCGCCAGTACGGCGGTCAGGACCCGGGTCCACATGGTGTCGACGTTGCCCAGCACGACGCACGAGGCGACGATCACGGCGGCACATGCGCCGGTGAGGCCGCTGAGCAGCTCGTGCCCGTTGCGGGCGCGCGCGGCGACGTCGGCGTGGTCGAGGGTGTCGCTCTGCCGGGCGGTGGGTGCGTCCGAGGGCAGGAAGCCGATCGGCAGGCGGGCGAGGCGGGCCGCCCAGGAGGGCAGGAAGGCGATCATCGCGAGCGCGACGGTGCCGGCGACGGCCGCCGCCTCGCGCGGGGCGCTCTCGAAGGTGATCATGCCGAAGGTGGCCAGTGTGCCCAGCGCGCCGGCGCCCGCGCCCGCGATGTAGACGGCGCCGCGTTCCGGCAGCAGCGCGGCGATCAGCGTGGAGACCACCAGGACCGCGACGCAGGCGGACAGGAACTGGACCCGGCCGGGGCCCTCGCGCGCCGGCGGCTCGATCGCGCCCAGGCCGGCCAGGAACGCGTTCGGCAGTGCGCCGAGGCCGAGCACGGCGCCGCCGACGTGGTCCCCGTACACCCGCGAGCGCACGCCGGCGACCACGGTGAGCACCAGGGCCAGCGAGCCGCCGACGATGGCGGGCAGGCCGTGCGGCAGGGGGGTCATCCGCCAGAGCACGATGGCGCCGAGGGTGAAGAAGGCGGCCGCACCGGACAGGCCGGCGACCCGCAACATCTCCGGCGTCCACAGCCGGTTGTCGCCGGCGACCGAGGTGGCCACCGAGTCGGCCACGTCGTCGTAGACCGGCGGCGGCGGCGCGTCCGCCAGTGCGGTGAAGCGCAGCAGTTCGCCGTCGCGCACGTTCTGCCCGGCCAGGGTGAGCGCGCTGTCCAGGGGCTCGCCGTCGAGGCGGGTGAGCTGGAAGCCGGTCACCGAGCCGTTGCGCTGGGTCTGCCCGGACAGCCGGAGTATCTCCGGGTACAGCTCCGCGAGCGGGACCTCTTCCGGCAGCGCGAGATCGACGCGGCAATCCGGCGCGATGACGGTGATCCGGGCGAACCCGGTGGTGACCGTCGTGGTCGTGGAGTTCACCTGTGCAGATCCCCCTGCTTGTCGCTGCCCCGTGTCCGGCGGCCCCGAGGGGCCGGGATGACGACGCACTCTATACGCCGCGTCACGGCTCGCCACTGGCGCCGAGGGGGTCGGCCAGTAGTATGCGGCGCACACACGAACTGCTCAACCGGCTCACGTGTGCATGGAGACGACCCTGACGGGGTGGGTTGACTCACATCACCTGCTCCTTTTCCGTGCTCTGCGGCGGGCTCGATCCGTGTCCAAGGATCCTCGCGACGGATGAGGCTGATTCACCTTGACCGTGGTCATCGTCAAGCGCCCGCCCAGGGTGCTGCCCTCTCCTGTGCCGGCGGAGGAGATCCAGCTCCAGGCACCGCCCGAACTGGAGCGCCCCACAGACCAGAACTGGATCATGAGCGTGCTCCCGATGATGGGCATGCTCGGCTCGGCCGGCTTCTTCTTCATGCCCGGTGCGCCGAAGATGATGATGGTCATGGGCGGCATGATGATGATCTCGTCGCTGGTCATGGTGGTCGCGAACATCATCAAGTCGCGCGGTGGCAACCGGGTCCAGATGCTCGACGCCCGACGCGACTACCTCAAGTACCTCGCCCAGCAGCGCAAGGAGGTCCGCCGGACCGCCCGCAGGCAGCGCGACGCGCAGTTGTGGACGCACCCGGACCCCGCGCAGCTGTGGTCGGTGGCGGCGGGCGAGCGGCGGATCTGGGAACGCCGGGCCGGTGACCCCGACTTCGGACAGGTCCGGGTCGGCGTGGGCCAGCAGCAGTTGTCCACCCCGCTGGTGGCGCCGAGCACCGCGCCGCTGGACGAGTTGGAGCCGCTGTGTGCGGACGCGATGCGGCGCTTCCTGCGCACCCAGGCGACGCTGGACGACCTGCCGATGGCGGTGTCGCTGCGCTCCTTCTATCACCTGACCGTCTCCGGCGACCCGGAGCGGGTGTACGGGCTGACCCGGGCGATGCTGGGCCAACTCGCGGTGCTGCACTCGCCGGACGACGTGCGCATCGTGGTGGCCACGGACGCGAACTCGCTGCCGCGTTGGGACTGGCTGAAGTGGCTGCCGCACGTGCAGCACCCGTCCCTGTCGGACGGCGCGGGTTCGGTCCGGATGATCGCGGGCGACCTCGGCGAGATCGAGGAGTGGCTGGCCGATGACCTGGCCGGGCGCTCGCGCTTCGCGGCCGGTGCGCAGCCCGTACTGGACCAGCCGCACCTGGTGGTGGTCCTGGACGGCGGCGGGGTGCCCGCGAACTCGCTGCTCGCGGGGGCGGACGGGCTGCAGGGGGTGACCATCGTCGAGGTGGTGCCCGGTCCGCTGGACGAACTGCGCGGCGGCCTGGCGATCATCGCCGAGGAGGACCGGCTGACGCTGGAGTCGACGGCGGGCGCGTACGAGGGGTTGCCCGACTTCCTGTCGGCGGGCGACGCGGAGGCGCTGGCCCGGAGGTTGGCCCCGCTGCGGTTGTCGGCGAACGACGACGACGAGCCGCTGCTGGCCAACCTGGACTTCACCGACCTGATGGGTATCGGTGACGCCGCGCAGGTGGACGTGTCGCAGACCTGGCGGCCCCGGCCGCCGAACGACCGGCTGCGGGTGCCGATCGGGATCGGCCAGAACGGCGAGCCGATCATGCTGGACATCAAGGAAGCGGCGATGGAGGGCATGGGCCCGCACGGCCTGTGTGTCGGCGCCACCGGTTCCGGCAAGTCCGAGCTGCTGCGCACGCTGGTGCTGGGCCTGGCCACCACGCACAGTTCGGAGATCCTCAACTTCGTGCTCGCCGACTTCAAGGGCGGCGCGACCTTCTCCGGGATGTCGGACATGCCGCACGTCGCGGCGGTGATCACCAACCTGTCCGACGACCTGACCCTGGTCGACCGCATGCGCGACTCGATCACGGGCGAGCTGAACCGGCGGCAGGAGCTGCTGCGTTCGGCGGGCAACTACGCCAACATGCACGACTACGAGCGGGCCCGGGTCGCGGGCGCCGCGCTCGAACCGCTGCCCTCGCTGGTCATCATCATCGACGAGTTCAGCGAACTGCTCACCGCCAAGCCGGACTTCATCGACATGTTCATCCAGATCGGCCGCATCGGCCGATCGCTGGGCGTACACCTGCTGCTCGCTTCGCAGCGCCTGGAGGAGGGCCGACTGCGCGGTCTGGACACGTACTTGTCCTACCGGATCGGTCTGCGTACGTTCTCCGCCGCCGAGTCGCGCGCGGCGATCGGCGTGCCGGACGCGTACCACCTGCCGTCGGTCCCCGGCGCGGGATACCTCAAGTTCGACACCGAGTCGATGGTGCAGTTCAAGGCCGCGTACGTGTCCGGCACCTATCGGGCCTCCGACCGGGTCCGCCGCAACCAGTCGGGCGCGCCCATGCCGGTGCTGTTCGACAGCCGGTGGACGGCCGCGAACATGTGGAACCGGCAGCCGGACCTGCCGCCGGAGCCCGAGCCCGAGCCGGACATCGACAGCGCGCTCGCGGACACCGTGCTGGACGTGATCGTGCGCCGGATGGTCAACCAGGGTCCGCCCGCACACCAGGTGTGGCTGCCGCCGCTGGCCGAGTCGAACTCGGTCGACCAGATGTTGCCACCGCTGCGGGTCACCACGGATCGCGGGCTGTGCTCGCCCGACTGGGGCGCGAACGGGCGACTGGTGGTGCCGCTGGGCCTGGTGGACAAGCCGTTCGAGCAGCGCCGCGACGTGATGTACGCGGACCTGTCCGGCGCGGCCGGCCACGCGCTCGTCGTGGGTGGCCCGCGCAGTGGCAAGAGCACGCTGCTGCGCACCATGATCACCTCCTTCGCGCTGACCCACACTCCGGTCGAAGTCCAGTTCTACGTCCTGGACTTCGGCGGCGGTGGGATGGTCGCGCTGAGCGATCTGCCGCACGTGGGCGGGGTGGCGGGCCGGCTCGACGCCGAGCGGGTGCGCCGGATCGTCAGCGAGGTCAAGGGCGTCCTGGACCGACGCGAGGAGATGTTCCGGGTCAACAACATCGACTCGATCGACACGTTCCGTCGGCGCCGCGCCGCCGGGACGTTGCCGGACGAGGCGTGGGGCGACGTTTTCCTGTTCGTCGACGGGTGGTTGACCCTCAAGAACGACTTCGACGCGCTGGAGGCCGAGGTTACCGACATCGCCACACGCGGTCTGGGTTTCGGCGTGCACGTGGTGCTCACCGCGTCCCGACACCCGGAGATCCGGCCCGCGCTCAAGGACCAGATCCAGACCCGGTTGGAGCTGCGGCTCGGCGAGACGATGGAGTCCGAGGTGGACCGGCGGCTCGCGGCGAACGTGCCCACGGGTGCGCCGGGTCGCGGCCTGTCCCCGGACAAGCTGCACTTCCTGGCCGCGCTGCCGCGGATCGACGGATCCTCCTCGGCGGAGGACCTGGGCGAGGGCATGGCGGCCATGGTCGGCGCGATCAAGGCCGCGTGGGCGGGGCCGCCCGCTCCCCCGGTGCGGGTGCTGCCGATGCTGCTGCCCTACGAGCAGTTGCCGACGCCCGAGCAGGTGCCCGGTCGGGCGATCCCGATCGGCGTGGACGAGGCGACGCTCAGTCCGGTGTACCTGGACTTCAACGTCGACACGAACTTCGTGCTGTTCGGCGAGAGCGAGTCCGGCAAGACCAACTTCCTGCGCATGCTGGCGCGCGGCATCTCCGAGCGGTACACGCCGGCCGAGGCCCGGATCATCGTGTCCGACTACCGGCGCACGCTCTTGGACGTGGTCCCGGAGTCGCACCTGCTGGAGTACGCGGCGGCGGCGCCGGCCCTGACCTCGTTCATGAGCGAGATCCGCGGCGGCATCGAACGCCGCCTGCCCGGGCCGGAGGTGACCCAGGACCAGCTGCGCAACCGGAGCTGGTGGAGCGGCCCCGAGCTGTTCCTGCTGATCGACGACTACGACCTGGTGGCATCGTCGAGCGGCAACCCGGTCGGCACCATCGCCGAGTTCCTGCCGCTGGCCCGCGACGTCGGCCTGCACCTGATCATCGCCCGCAGCAGCGGCGGCGCGGGCCGCGCACTGTACGAGCCGGTCCTGCAAAAGCTCCTCGACCTGGGCACGTCCGGCCTGATCCTGTCCGGCAACCGCGACGAGGGCGCCCTGATGGCCAACGTCAAGCCCGCCCAACTCCCCCCGGGCCGCGGCCAGTTCATCACCCGCCGACGCGGCGTCGAACTGATCCAGACAGCCTGGCTCGCCGAGAACTGAGGCCGCTCACAGCCGAAGCGGGGCTCGACCGACTCCGGTCGAGCCCCGCTTTGCGTCGATTCCGCCGACCCGACCATCCGAATAGTTATAACGGAACGTCAGCCTCCTCTTGCGATCCGCTGATGATTCATGGATCAATGGGCGGCACTGTGGCACGCAGGCGTGTTTCACGTGCGCCGGGGAGGGTCGCGAATCGCGGCGACAAGCTCGGGGGAAGTGTGGTCATGGCAGGACAGGATTCCGCGCCGGGGGGCGGCGGATCGGGTTTCCGGTTGAGCGTGGAGGCTTTGGAGGCGTTCCAGGGCGCGTTGCAGGGAGTACTGGCCGATCTCGTGGACAGTGCCGACTCGCCGGCGAACGCGACGAAGTACACGATCGGCGAGGGCGACCTGGGAGTGTCGTTCGCCGAGGCGCCGTTGATCGGAGGGGTGCTCAAGGAGACGGCCGACCGACTGCAGACCTTGATCAACACGTTGCACGGCCAGATCGCGAAGATGAAGCAGAACATCAAGACGACCGGCAACAACGTGGTGGCGACGGACGACGAACAGCGCCGCGCCACACTGCAGATCCAGCAGGTGCTCAACGGCGGCTCGCAGCCTCCGGTCGTCGATTCACCTCCTCGGGTACCGCAGGCACCGCCCGCGAACCGGAAGGTCGATCTCGGATGACGCTGGGGCGGAGCACGAGGGCCAGGGGGAGATTCTGATGGCGGAGACCGACTTCGAGGGCTTCACCCTCGAACAGTTGCAGGCCATGGTCGCCACGGCGAACCCTTCGGCGCTCGCCGGATACGGACAAAAGCTCACCGGCGCGGCACAGAAGATCACGACCGCCGCGGAAAACCTCGCGAGAATCGCCCGAAGCATGAGCGACGGTTGGCAGGGCGAGAGCGCGGACGCCTTCCAACAGCTCGCCGGGCAACTGGTCATGGCCACCAACGGCCTCGGCGACTACGCCAGTGCCGCCGGCAGCCACATCAACCACGTCGGCGAGCAGATCTTCGTAGCCAAGCTGGGCATGCCCCGGGTCGACCCCACCGTCCTGGCCAAGGCGAAGGGGCCGGCCCCGGTGGTGCCTCCGGGCACACCACCACCCGCTGACGGCGTTGACCCGGTCAAGGCCCACGCGGACGCCCAGGGCCAGGTGGAGGCAGCACGCCGCGAGGCGATCACGCGAATGCGCACCCTGGCGTCGACCTACCGCGTGGTGGCAACGGACCTCCAGGCAATCCCGGTGCCGGTGTTTCCGGGTGTAGGCAACAACGACGCTGTTACATCACTGGATGCACCCGGAGAAAGTTCCCCAGGGAGAAGCGGTCCGGGAGCCGGCGGTGGGGGTGCCGGCGGGAGCGGTCGATACTCAACCAACACCCATTCCGAGACAGGCAATCCGCGTCCAGGCATCTACACCGCGCCGCAAGGGTTCACACCAAGCGCCGTTTCCGGTGACTCCGGGGGCACCACCGATCCAGTTCCCTACGTTCCTCAGGGCACCAACCTGCAAGGCACAGGGCCACTAACCGCCCCGGGAACGACACTCGATACTCCCTGGGCGCCGCAAGTTTCAGGAGGAGGGCCAAGCCCGATATCTACACCGGGTGGAAGCCCGCCCGGGGGTCTCCCAAACGGAATTCCCCCGTATCCCGCTACGGGGACCATTGCAGCAGGCGGGCGAACAGGCGAGGTATCCGGCCCGTCCTCGCGCCCTGGTCCTGGAGGCGGTTCCGGAAATGTGAACCCCCGTATTGGAGGCGGCAGTGTCCCAGGTAGTACACCGGGTACAGCGCCGCCGGGGGCATCGCCTCGTGGCAGCGGAGCCACTCCCGGCGGGCGAGGAGGATTCAGCGCTCGTCCCGAAGGTCCATACGCCCCCGGACCGGGAACCGCACCTGGAACAAGTCCAGTCGGGCGCGCTCCGGGCATGCCAGGCGCGGCCGGGGTCAGTGCTCCCGTGGGTAGCCCGCCGGGGCGCGGCGGGTCGAATCGTAGGTTGGCCACGTCTCAGGGTGGGTCCGTAGGACGGGTGTCAGGGACCGCATCAAGTCGGAACTCACCAAGGCTACAAGCGCTTCCTGCGGAGGCCGGCGCTCCGAGGCCGGAAGGCGCCGGAGACACACGTCGTGCATCAACACCCCCAGGACAGCGGACGCCGTTCACCGGCGGCAGCCGCTCAGAGCAGGTTCGACGGCGCAGCAGTCCTTCCAGGGAAGACGAAGACAACGTTTGGGATGGTCCGCGACGACCCGGCGTCGTTCCTCCTGTCATCGAATGACCAAGGTCCCATCACCGCCTCAGGAAGGACATCACCTCCGCATGAGCGGACGCCTCGCCCGAGCCTCCCGGCTGTCCGTCACGCTCGGTTTGCTGCTGGTCATTCTCATCGTCACGATCCGTCTTGCCGAACCCGCGCGAGCCCAGTCGGTGCGAGCACAACAGTGGTACCTGGACATTTGGAAAATCGATGAGGTCTGGAAAACCGCCCGCGGATCAGGAGTCACCATCGCGGTAGTCGATACTGGAGTCGACGCCACCCATCCTGATCTGACTGGACAAATTTTGCCTGGTTTGGGGAACTCGGGCGATCAGGACGGCCACGGCACAGGAATGGCCAGCCTCATTGCGGGACAAGGCCGTTCCGGTGGCGGGCAGGGGGTCTACGGGGTTGCGCCTGACTCCAAAATTCTCCCCTTCCGCGCACGGACACTCCCGACCGGCAAGAACGACCCGATCTCATTGGCTGAGGGCATCCGCTTGGCGGCCGACTCCTCGGCTCGGATCATCAACCTCTCACAGGGGACCTCCACCAATTTCTCGGTGCTGAGCGATGCTGTGGCGTATGCCCTGAGCAAAGGCAAACTGGTGATTGGCTCAGGCGGCAATACTCCCGAAGAGAGTCACGATGTTCCGGTCTATCCCGGCTCCTATGCAGGTGTATTGACCGTCAGCGCAGTGGATCGTGAAGGTGGACCGGCTGGCAACAGCGTGCGGGGCTCTTGGATCGGGCTGGCCGCCCCCGGTGTGGATATCCCACGCGCCTGCGTCACTGCGACCCGCTACTGCCTCGGCACCGGCTCCAGCGATGCCACGGCCCTCACCTCCGGCGTCGCCGCGCTCGTCTGGTCCGTGCATCCCGACTGGACCGCCAACCAGGTCATTCGGCGGCTGCTCGATACCGCCAATCGGCCCAATGAGCCCGTGCCTTCGGACACCTTCGGCTACGGCGCCGTCAGCCCCCGTAAGGCCCTAGCCGCCACCGACACGCCAGGTCCCGCCGACGTCAACCCGTTGATCGGCGTGCGCGGGGACAAGCCGGCCCCCGCGGCCACCGCGCCGAGTACGTCGCCCTCGGCCGCCGCGTCGGCGCCGGCCGCACCAGGCGGCACCACTCCCCCCGCGGCCACCACCGCCAAGTCCGACGACGGCGACAGCCTCCTCGTCCCGATCCTCGCCGGCACCATCGCCGCAGCCGCTCTCGTCGCGGTCACAGCCGTCATCGCCATGCGCCGCCGCCGAGCCCGCGAACTCGCCCGCCGACAAGCCGCCGTCGTGCCTCCGTGGCCCACCGCACCGCCGACCTACCACCCCGGCGCAGGCCCCTACGACCGACGCTGACGAACGGCAGCCTGATCCCGACTCGGACCATTTCCGATCGGCCGCCGGTTGACAGGGCTAGGTAACCGAGGGCGGGGCCCCGGCCCCGCGCGGTCGTCGGGATTCCGGTTGCGCACGCAGCACCTCGAATCAGCCGGTGCCGGGGGTTGCCTTTCCGCGTCGGCGGGCGTCGCGGATGACGATGGCGGTGCAGATGACGATGATGGTCAGGCCGACGGCCATGAACAGGACCACCGAGGCCTGGCGGCGGTCGCGGTCGGCGCGGGTGGGGCCGTGGGCCAGGGGGGCGACGTTGACCAGTTCGGTGCTGCGGTCGACCTTGGGGTCCGGGACCGGGGCGGACGCGGGGACCGTCGTGGAGCTGAGGGCGCGCAGCGGGTCGACCACGCCCCAGCCGACGCCGTCCATGTGGCCCGGGGCGGCGCGCTGCGCGGTCTGTTCGATCAGCGTGATCACCTGGGCCGCGGTGTAGGTGGGGTGCGCCGAGCGGATCAGCGCCGCGACGGCGGCCACGTAGGGGGTCGCGAAGGAGGTGCCGGCGCCGCTGCAGTGGCCGCCCTTGGGCACCGTCGACCACATGTCCACGCCCGGGGCCAACACGCCCACGTACGGCTTGTTCTGCGAGAACGGCGCCCGCTCGTTGTTGCGGTCGGAGGCGCCGACGCCCAGGACGCCGGGATACTTCGCCGGCCACGAGTCGAGGTTGTCCTTGTCGCCGGAGTTGCCCGCGGCGGCGACCACGACCACCTGCTTGGCGATCGCGCGCTGCACCGCCTCGCGCAGTTTGACGCCCGGTTCCTGGCCGCCCACGGTGTCCTGCGAAATGTTGATGACCGTCGCGCCGCCCGCGACCGCGAAGTCGATCGCCGCGGCCAGGCTGTCCTCGTTGCCCTTCGTCGCGTCGTCGCCGCCGTTCTGTCGGATCGGCAACAGCATCGCCTCGGGCGCCAGACCCACGAAGCCGGTGTCGAGCCGGGGGGTCAGCCCGCTGCCGGGCCGGGCCGCGATGATGCCCGCGGCCATCGTGCCGTGGCCGTGCGTGTCGTCGGTGCCGTTGGCCTTGTCGTTGAAGAAGTCCTTGCCGGGCACGATCGCCGGGCCCAACTGCGGGTTGTCGTCGTCGATCCCGGTGTCGATCACCGCGACCGTGACGCCCTTGCCGGTGGACTTCTGCCAGAGTTCGTCGAGCAGTACGCGCTGCAGCGACCAGGGTTTGCCGGGCATCGGCTTGGAGGGGTACACGCACTCGCCCGCGAGCAGCTCGGTGTCCACCGGCCCTCGGTCGACCGCCGCCGACCCCGCCGGCAGCAGCAGGCCGAGCGCGAGAAGAGGTGCCGCCCACCGTCGCCACACGGGTCGCATCGGTTCGTTCGCCTTCCGGATCACCACCGGACCGGCCCCGGACTCCCGGGCCGGCCGGACCTGTCGTGGAGGTGTCCCCGGCCCCGTGAGACCGATGACGGACGCGGGAGGAGGCGGGCACGAGCCCGCCTCCTCTCACCGCGTCACAACGATGGCACCGGCCACCGACCCGGCGGCTGCCCCCGGACCGATACCGCTACCGCGTCGGTACCGGTACCACGTCGGCGGCGCAGCAACTGCGAGCGCCACCACGCCGGTACGGACCGCCGGTGCCCCCGGAATCCCCGGTGTCAGTGCCACATCTTGGCGTTGGACGCCTCGGTCTGGCGGTACGCGTCGGCCGCCCGCATCAGGCCGTCGGCGATGCCGTTGAGCGCGTCCTGCAGACCCTGCGCGTTCTGGTCCCAGCTCGCCTGCTGGACGAGGTAGCCCTCGCGGGCGTCACCGGACCACGACTCGGTAACCGGCGCGATGTCCCGCTTGAGACCCGACTGCATGTCGGCGAGACGGGCGTTGAGGGCGCGAATATCGGCTGCGGCCTGTTCGAGCGCAGCGAAAGTGACAACTACCTGCGACATGCTTTCTCCCCAGTGTCGGATGACCGGCTTGCGACCGGGGCATCGCCCCGAGCAGTACGAGAGCCAGTGCGACCGTGTGCGACCGAGCGGCGAACCTCGGTCAGAACATCAACTTCGAGATGTTGCCGGACACGGTCGTCTCGGTCTGGTCGTACGAGTTGGCGTTGTGGCCCATGGCCCCGGAAATGGCGTCGAGCGCGCGCTTGACACCGAGCGCCTTCTGCACGGCCTGCTCCTGCAACGGGTCGAACTGGTTCCTGGCAGCGCCCTGCCACTGACCCTCGATCGCGTCGACCTTGCGGTTCATCTCCTGGATGGCCGCTTCGAGGTCGGTCGCCACGCCCTGAACCTTCTTCGACAACTCCGCCAACATCTGCGGAGTGATCTTGAACGCTTCACCTGCCATGTTTCACCATCCCCCATGAGACAGACGTGCGCGAGGGAAGGCTCGTGTCACCCGTGTCGGGTGCCCCCGCACCAACGTCACCGTTGCGATGTCGTGGGAACTCTAACCGCAATCCGGGACGCCACCCAAGCGACGCCCTACGCATGGTTACGGAACCTTGACTCCGTGGATACCTCCGCGGCCCTGGGCAATGCGCCGGTCTTCGGTGGTGCTTTCCGGTGTCTCGGCGTCGGGAGTCCCTACCACTCACGACCCGTCCGACGCTACCTCAACTCCCGCCCCCAGGCTCAGGAACCCTGCGGCTTCTTGGCATCGACGGTACTCAACTGCGGCCCTCGCGAGACCAGTTCGGACCACGCCCGCGGCAACGGCCGCACGTCCACGCCCTTGTACCCCAGGCGCTGCTTCGCCTCGCTGTCCCGGTTCGGGCCGGCCGGCGCGCCGCCGGCCTGCGCGTCCTCCGGCACGCTGTAGCGCAGTCCCGAGTCGGCCACCAGATACGTCGGGCCACCCTCGTCGGGCGTGCCGGTCACCTCGCGGTACAGCGCCCCCGCACCGGGCTTGACCCACACGCCGCCCATGCCGTCGACGAGTTGCTCCGGCGGCCGGGTCCCGGCGGACTGCGTGGTCACCGGCTGGATGCCGCGCCAATCGCCGGAGAACGTGTTGCACACCACGTTGCGCGGCAGTTCCAGGTCGTTGCGCGTCATCCGGTTCATCGGCGCCGGCGGGATCTCCGGCCAGCCCTTGTCCGCGGCGAACGTGCGGTCCTGCACCACGGCGCCGCCGAGCGTGCCGATGTTGACCGGGAACGCGGTGGGCGTGGTGTTCCCGTACGCCTCCCTCGCCCTGGGGTTAGTGGTCAGCAGCACGGCGGTCAGCTCGCTGACCGGCACCACGCCCTCCTTGGTGACCACATAGTTCTGCCGCTGGGCACTGCCCTCCGCGCGCAGCACGATGCCGACCCTGTTGTGGTCCCCGTCCAGGGGCAGCTGGGTCGGCTTGCCGTAGTCGGCCGGCAGCGGATGGTCGATGGTGCCCCCGTCGACCAGCGTCGCCAACCACGCGTCGCTGACCGGTTGCGCGGGTATGCCGACCAGGTTCAGCGCGCCGAGCACGGTGGGCGCCTCCACCATGAAGCGCTTGCCCTGGTAGACGAGGTACTTGTGCCGGTTGCGGTCCTGCACGAACAACGCCTCGCCCGGCCGCAGCGCGCCGTCCGCCGGAGCCGCGCCGATGAACACGCTGCGCTGCGGCTCGCCGGCCGGGTCGGGCTTGCCGTCCTTGCCCACGGCCGGACGCTCGCACACGGTCCAGGACTTGCGCTCCCTGACCTCCTTGGCCGTCGGCAGCCGGTCCGGTGCGTTCGGGATGCCCAGCGGCGCACCGTGGCTCACGCTGTTGAGCTGCTTCTCCGGGACCATGTTGACCTTGAAGTTGCCCGGGTCGAGCAGCAGTCGGCCGGAGGCGATGTTGAGCACCGGGTGCAACTTGCCGTCGAGATAGACGTATCGGCTCGCCGAGTCGCGGCCCACGATCAGGCTGCTCTTGTTCTTCCATCCGGGCGGCGTTCCCGGCTTGATCAGCCCGACCACCCCGAACCCGACCAGCACGAGCATCGCCACCACGATGCTCGGGGTGACCATGCGCATCGGCTTGGGCGCGTTCTCCTCGGTGCCACCGCCCGGAGCCGGTTGCAGGAACGCGGCCACCATGCGGCGGCGCGCGAAGATGTACGCCTCAAGTTGCTCGCGGCGCGATGCCATCGTTCTCCCCGTGATCGACCATGCGCTCCGGCTGAAGGTTCTATCACCGACGCGGCCACAGGGTCGCGGGCAAACCCCCGGCCCCGTACCGTACGGTGTGCCGCACTCGCCGTGACAGTCGGGCGACGGCAAACGGGGACAAGTCGTGAGCATGGGGGATCTACAAACGTGGCCGCACCCGCGCCGGTAGGCACGCATCGGCAGACCCGCCCGCCCACACCCGACGGGACGTCACCACCGGTACCGCAGCGCGCCGTTCTGCGCGTACACCCGCGCGCCGGCCGGATCGGCGGCGTCCTGGTGCAGCAGATCGTGCTCATCCAGCTCGGGGTCCTGCTGGTCGCGATCGGACTGGCCACGAATCCGGCGGTGTCGATCGGCCTCGGCGTCCTCGCGCTGCTGCTCGTGGTGCCCGCGCTGGTGCGGCTGCGCGGCCGCTGGCTGGTGCAGTGGTTGCCGATCCTGTTCGACTTTCGTCGCCGGCACCGGATGCCGGCCGTCCCGGACGACGCGGATCCGGTCCTGGTGCCGGTCCTGGAGTGTGCGCCGCATCTGGCGACGAGTTCGGTCACCGACCGCGATCGCCGCTCCATCGGGCTGATCGGCGACGGCACCTTCCTCACCGCCGTGCTGTTGGTCACCTCGCGCGACGAGCCGCTGCGCCCCTCGCGGGCGCAACGACCGTTGCCGCTGCCCACGATCGTGAGCACGCTGGAGGTCGACGACGTCACGCTGGCCTCGGTCCAGGTGGTCCAGCACACCCAGCCCGCGCCGGCCACCCACCTGCCCGAGGAGGCGTTGGCCACCCGGTCCTACCGCGAACTCGTCGAGCAGGGGCTGCACGACGTACCGGCGCTGCGGCTGACCTGGATCGCGCTGCGCTTCGAGCCGGAACTGTGCGCGGGCGCGGTCGCCGCCCGCGGCGGCGGCGAGGAGGGTGCCCAGCGGGCACTGCTGCGCGCGGTCAACCAGCTGGCCGGCAACCTGACCGGCGCCGGCTTCGAGGCCCGTGCGCTCGAGGAGGCCGAGCTGATCCAGGCGCTCGCCACCTCGTGCAGTGTGAACCGCACCACCCGCCAGTACGGGCGCGGCGGCCGGCGCACCACCGAGTCCAAGCGCGCCTGGCGCTGCGACGACCGGTGGCACACCACGTACTGGGCCAACCGCTGGCCGCAGCTGACCCAGGGCCGCACCTCCGACCTGGTGGGCGCGCTGACCGCGACGCCGGCCATCGCCACCACCTTCGCGCTGACCGCGACGCACGGCGTGGGTGGCACCACCGCGCTCACCACGCACGTCCGGATCGCCGCTCGTTCCGGTAGTGAACTCGCAGACGTGACAAGGCAATTGGAGCGCCGGGCCCGCGCCGAGAAGATCGGTCTGACCCGGCTCGACTGGGAGCAGCAGCCGGCCCTGCTGGCCACACTGCCGCTCGGCGGCCTGTCGTGACGAACCGTCACAGGTGCACACGTACGGGGAGGATCGACCAGTGAGCACGACCAACGCCGGCCGGGGCCGACGCCGGGCCTCGAACGGGCGTGGCAACACCCGCAATCCGAACCCGCCGCCCGCCCCCACGCCGAACCCCACGCCCGGCTCGGGGACTCCCGTGCCGCGGCCCTCGCGGCGCAGGGGCCTGGCCCGTCTGGTCGGCCCCAGGCACGAACGGCACGTACTGACCACCGCCCAGCTGCCCGCCCTCGGTCTGCCGGTGGGCGACGACGGCGTGGTGATCGGGGTCGACGCCGAGCGCAACCCGGCGGTGCTCGGCCTGTTCCGGCCCGAGCCGTTGGACGTGGCGTTCGTCGGCGGCGCCTATGTGGTGCAGATCATCGCGCTGCGGGCCGCGGCGATCGGCGCGCGGGTCGCGATCGAGTCCGGTCGTCCGCAGCTGTGGTCCGCGATGGCCCAGGCCGCGGGCGGCGCGCAGCCGTGCGTGACGGTGCATCAGGTGGGTCGGCTCGGCCCGCAGGGTCCCTCCGCCGGCAGCCCGGTCCTGGTCATTCGCGACTGCGGCGCCCGTCCTCCGCGCAATCGGCTCGCGCCGGCCGCGTGGCAGACCACCCTGACCCTGCTGCCGTTCCTGGACCCGGCGCAGGCCCGGCAGCGGATCGGGGTGGGGGCGGGACTGGTCGGCATCCAGCGGGTCTCCCCGATCGAGGCACAGGCCGCCTCGTCGGTACTGTCCCTACCCGGCGAGGACGAGGCCGCGCTGCCCATGCTCGCCGACGAACTGACCCTGTGGAGCACCAGGAAGTCGCGCAAGTACGTGCTGCTGACGCCCACTCGGGCCGAGGCCGGTCTGCTCGGGCCGCCGCGCCGGGTGGACTGACCGACAGCGGCTCTGCGCGAACAGGTGGACGGACCGGCGACGGGTGCCGACACCGCTGACTACGCTGTGAGGCTCGTGTAGGGGGCAGCCTCGACCCTGGGGTCGGGGTACGGCGGACGGCGCGGCGCCGTGTGATCCGAGCCGAGCCGCCTCCGGACGATCGGAAGGACCACACCGTGAGCAGCGAGCAGGACGGCGCACACATCGAGCCGGGGGCCGACGAGGAAGAGGAGTGGTCGGGACCCGACTTCACCATGCCCTCGTGGTACACGCACCAGGACGGCGGCGCGCCTGCGCCGCCACCGTCCGGAGTCGGTGCGCCCGCGCCCCCTCGGCAGGTGCCGGAGGCGCCCCGATACGGCAGCGAGGACGCGACGCTGGTGCCGCCCGCGCGAACGCCCGACCCGCACGCACCGCTGCCGTACGGGACCGGCCCGGGCCCGGACGGGCCGACCGGTGCCGCCCCGGGTGGGTACGGATCCGGCGCGGGCACGCCCGAACCGGCGTCCGCGCCGCCCGCGCGCCCGGCGGATGCGCCCGGCTACGACGGCGCCCCGGCGACCGAGCCGCCCGCCGGTCCCGGCGCGCCCCATGGCGTCGATCACGCCGCATCGCACCGGCCCGACCCGCGGCCTCCGTACGGCACCGGCGCCCCCGGGCAACCGAGCACCCCGCCCGCCGACGAGCCGCGCGGATTCGGCGCGCCCGCGGGCGACGCGACCACCGTCGTGCCGCCGCGGTACACCGCGCCCGAGCCCCCGGCCCCGCTCCCCTACGGCACGCCCTCGGCCGAACAACCCCCCACCGGGCCGCCGACCACGCCGGGCCCGACGTACACCCCCGGCGACCCGACCATGGTCATGCCGCTGTCCGTCGACCAGGACCGACCCACCGAGAGCCCGACCGGTCCGCCGCCCTTCGCCCCCGGCGAGCCGACCGTGGCCATGCCACCTGCGGCCCACCAGGACCGACCCGACACCCCCGCACCACCCTTCACCCCCGGCGACCCGACCGTGGTCGTGCCGCCGTCCGGCGACCAGGGCCGATCCGTCGCCGATCCGCGCGAGGTCGGTGCCGCCGACGCACCCACCGCGCCGACCGCCGAGTCGGACCACCGGGGCCCGGACCGGGCCGAGCAGGCCGATCAGGCTCCGCCCGCCTCCCGGCCGGACGACGCCGCGCCCGCCGAGCAGCCGCCGGCCGCTCCCGTGCCGCCGAACGACGCCGGCCCGACGCTCGACCCCGAGCCGACCGAGCCCACCGATCCTGCCGGTCCCACCGACCCTGGCGAGCCCGGCAATCCCGGCGACCCCGTCGATTCCACCGAGCCCGACTCCACCGAGCCCGATCCGGCCGACCGGCCGTCCGATCCGGTGCCCACGCCCGAGCGGGTCGACCGCGCGCACACGGACGCGCCGTTCGATCCGACCGACGTGCCCACCACACCCGCCGGCGGCACGCCGATCCCCGGCCTGTCCCCCGCCGGACCGGCCACCGAGGCGCCGCGTACGCAGCCCGCCGAAGCGTCCGCCGGCCCCGCGCCGCAGCACGCTCCCGAGCCGCCGCGCTACGACAACCACCCGCCGTACCCGCCGGCCGCCGACGCGCAGCCGACGCCCGAGCCGTACGACCCGGCCCACCGCCCGACCGGCGACCCGGCCGACCCGTCCGCCCGGCAGCCCGAGAGCCACACCGCCGAGCCGCAGCCGGCCGCCCAGGCCCCGTCGGCCGCTGCCCCGCAACCGCCCACCGACGCCCCGCAGCCGCCGCAGGGCCCGCCCGCCGCGGACCGGCAGCCGCCGCCCGCCGGCGGCTATCCGCCCTACGGGCAGCAGCCCGCCCCACCGCAGGGCGGCCCGGCACCGTACCCGCCGCAGCAGCCGGGCGGTACGCCCCCCGGCCCGGGGCAGCACCAACAGCAGCAGTACCCGGGCCCGATCCAGGGTGCTCCGCTGCCCGACCCGGCGACCCGGCTGATGGCGCCGATCACCGACGACATGGCCCCGCCACCGGGCATCCCGCAGCAGGCTCCGCCGCCCGGCGCCGGGCACCCCTCGGCGCCGACCGGTGCCCCGCCGCGTCCGACGACCCCGCCGCAGGGCTCGCCCATGCCGCCTCCGGGTTGGTCCGGCACGGCCCCCGGTCACGGCGAGGCATGGGGCACCGGCGCCCCGCCGCCGACCGGACAACCGCTGCCGCCGCCCGCCGGCGAGCCGGTCGCGCCCCCGCACCAGCCGCAACCGCCGCAGCAGCGCGACGAACGCTCCTGGATGCGGCGCGCGTTCGGCGGCAACAACGAACCGGCCAGCCCGCCGGAACAGCACGGCGGCCAGCCGCCGTACGCCCAGGCCCCCGGCCCGTACCAGCAGGCCCCGGACCCGTACCGGCAGGGCACCCCGCCGCACGGCGCCCCCGGCCCGCAGGCCCCCGCGCCCTACCCACAGCCCGACCCCCACCAGGCGCAGCATCCCTACGCTCAGGCCGCGCCTGCCGAGGGCCACCCGGGTCAGGCGCCGTACGGTCACGCCGGCCCGCAGGGCCAGGAGCCGCCGTACGGCCAGGGCGCCCCCTACGGACAGCCCGAAACCGGCCGTCCGCCGTACGCCCAGGGCACCCCGCCGCAGGGCGCACCGGCCCCGCAGCACAACCCGTACGGCCAACCGCCCGCCGGCCCCGAGCCGCAGTCGCCGTCGCCGTACCACCCGGGCACGCCCCCGCACGGCGCGCCCGGCCCGCACGCGCAGCCGGCCCCGCACCAGCAGACCCCGCCACACCAGGCCGCGCAGCATCAACCCGGGCAGCCCGCACCGGCGGAGCGCGGACCCGAGCCGCCCAACCCGTACGACCGCACGCCCGACGCCGCACAGCCCTACCCGCCAGGCGCCCCGGCACAGGGCGGCCCACCACCGCAGTCCTGGTCCCCCGACGGCGGCGGCGCCCCCGCCCGGACCGTCGGCGGCGCGCCGCTCGGCTACACCGCGGCCGTCGAACTGACCAGCGACCGACTGCTGCGCAAGCAACCGCAACCGCGCCGGCAGACCCCGCGCTTCCGGCTCGGCGGCAAGTCCGCCGACGCCCGCCGGGCCGAACGCCTGGAGCGGATCCGCACGCCCGTCCTGGGTTGCTACCGGATCGCGGTGATCAGCCTCAAGGGCGGCGTCGGCAAGACCACGACCACCACCGCGCTCGGCTCGACGCTGGCCACCGAGCGGCAGGACCGGGTGATCGCGATCGACGCCAACCCGGACGCCGGCACGCTCGGCCGCCGGGTCCGCCGGGAGACCGGCGCGACCATCCGCGACCTGGTCAACTCGATGGCGCACGTGCACAGTTACATGGACATCCGGCGGTTCACGTCGCAGTCCTCCAGCGGCCTGGAGATCCTGGCCAACGACGTGGACCCGGCGGTGTCGACCACGTTCAACGACGAGGACTACCGCTCGGTGATCGACCTGCTGGGCAAGCAGTATCCGATCATCCTGACCGACTCGGGCACCGGCCTGCTCTACAGCGCGATGCGCGGTGTGCTCGATCTGGCCCACCAGTTGATCGTGATCAGCACGCCCAGCGTGGACGGCGCGACCAGTGCGAGCACCACGCTCGACTGGCTGGTCGCGCACGGCTACGCCGATCTGGTCGCGAACAGCATCACGGTGATCTCGGGCGTCCGGGAGACCGGCAAGATGGTCAAGACCGAGGACATCGTGGCCCACTTCGAGACCCGCTGCCGCGCGGTCGTGGTCGTTCCGTTCGACGAACACCTGTCGGCGGGCGCGGAGTTGGACCTGGACATGATGCGGCCCAAGACCCGCGAGGCGTACTTCGAGCTGGCCGCGCTGGTCGCCGAGGACTTCCACCGCACCCAGCCGCCGGCCGATCAGCAGCAGTGGCAGCCGCAATACCGGCAACCACAGCAGCAACAGCCCTACTACGGTCAGCCGCAGCAGGCGCAGCCGTACCCGCAACAGCAGCCGTATCCCCAGCAACAACCGCAGCCGCAGCCGCAGCCGCACCCCCACCAACAGCCGCACCCACAGCAGCCGCAGCACCAGCCGCAGCAGCCGCAGTCGCAGCCGCAGCCGCAGCCGCAACAGCCGTACTACCAGCAACCCCCGCCCGGCGACTGGCAACCACCGCGTCAGGGCTGACATGCCGAAGGGCCGCCCCGGAAAAGATTCCGGGGCGGCCCTCGGCACATCCGTCGCGAAGCGACGGGCCGGGCGACAGCGAGGCGACGCCGCGAAGCGGTGCGGCGGCGGCGCCGGTTCAGCCCGTCGGGCCCAGGTCCGCCGCGTCGATCAGCTCACGTGCGCGCTTGACGTCGCGCGCCATGTGTTCCAGCAGGTCGTCGATCGAGTCGAAGCGCTCGGTCCCGCGCAGGTACTCCAGGAAGTCCACCGCGACGTGCATGCCGTACAGATCGAGGTCGGTCCGGTCCAGCGCGTACGCCTCGACCCGCCGCTCGGTGCCGTCGAAGGTCGGGTTGGTGCCGATCGAGATCGCCGCGGGCAGCCGCTCGCCCTCGATCACCAGCCAGCCCGCGTACACCCCGTCGGCCGGGATCGCCGTGTACGGGAGCACCTCCAGGTTGGCCGTCGGGTAGCCGAGCTCGCGCCCGCGCTGGTCGCCGCGCACCACCACGCCCTCGACCCGATGCGGCCGGCCGAGCAGCTCGGCCGCACCCGCGACGTCGCCCTCGGCGACCCGGGCCCGCACCACGGTGGAGGAGAAGGTCACCTCGCCCGAGACGAACAGCTCCGGCTCGACGACGGTGAAGTCGTTCGCCACGCCCAACTCCTCCAAGAGCGCGACGTTGCCCGTCGCCTTGTGGCCGAATCGGAAATTGCGCCCCTCGACCACCACGGCCGCGTGCAGCGTGTCCACCAGGACCTGCCGCACGAAGTCGGCCGCGCTCTGCCGAGAGAATTCGAGCGTGAACGGGAGCACCAGCACCGCGTCCACGCCCAGGTCCGCCATCAGCTGAGCGCGCCGGTGGTGCGGAGTGAGCAGCGGCGGGTGGCTTCCCGGGCGGACCACTTCGCTGGGGTGCGGGTCGAACGTGACCACGACCACCGGCAGTCCGCGCTCGCGACCGATCTCGACCGCCCGGCCGATCGTGCGCTGGTGCCCGCGATGCACACCGTCATAGGACCCGATCGTGACGACGGAGCGTCCCCAATCGCTGGGGACGTCCTCCAAGCCCCGCCAACGCTGCACCGTAACCGCTCCTCGTTCTTCGTGACGTGTCGCGGGTCCAGCTTCCCATGCAGGCGCCGTCCCTCGGTCCCGCCCCCGCCGTGGCAACCATCACCCCGAGCCCGGCCTCAGCCCACGAACACCGCGAGCGGTCGGGCCACACCCTCCCGGTTCTCCACCAGCGCGAGGAAGGTGCCGTCGGGGCCGAACACGCCCACCGGCCCCTCGCTCTCGTCGGCCGGCAGCCGGCCGCCGTGCGAGACGGCGCGCGCTTGGTCCTCGGTGACCTCCCGGCGCGGAAAGGCCGCCGTGGCCGCCTCGGCGATCGGCAGCACGCCGAACGACTCCTCCAGCTCCTCCAACGTGTGCGCCCGGTCCAGCGCGTACGGCCCCACCCGGGTGCGGCGCAGCGCGGTCAGATGGCCGCCGACCCCGAGCCCGGCGCCCAGGTCGCGGGCCAGCGCCCGGATGTAGGTGCCGGACGAGCAGGTCACCCGCACGTCCAGGTCGATCGTGACGCCCTCGCGCCGGGTGGCGAGCACCTCGAACGCGGACACGGTTATCGGGCGGGCGGCGAGTTCGAACTCCTCGCCGTCGCGCACCCGCGAGTACGAGCGCTTGCCGTCGATCTTGATCGCCGACACCTTGGAGGGCACCTGCAGGATCGGGCCGGTCAGCTCGGCGATGCCCGCCGCGATCGAGGCGTCGTCCACGTGCGCGGCCGGAATGGTCGCGGTGACCTCGCCCTCGGCATCGTCGGTGACCGTGCTCTGACCGAGCCGGATGGTCCCGACGTACTCCTTCTCGGTGAGCGCGAGGTGGCCGAGCAGGCGGGTGGCCTTCTCGATGCCGATCACCAGGACACCGGTGGCCATCGGGTCCAGCGTGCCCGCGTGCCCCACCCGGCGGGTGCCGGCGATCCGGCGCAGCCGGCCCACCACGTCGTGCGAGGTGAGCCCGGCCGGCTTGTCCACGATCACCAGACCGTCGGGCGGCGGGGGTCCTGCGTTGCGGCGCTTCACGCGTCGTCTCCCGGGGTTGCGTGCGCCGGAGCGACCGGCAGTAGTGCGTCGGCCAGGAGGTCCCGGAATCGGGCCACCACCTCGGCCGGTGGGTCGTATGCGGTGAACCCGGCGGCGAACGCGTGCCCGCCGCCGCCGAAGGCTCCGCAGACGCGTCCGAGGTCCACCGCGCCCTTGGAGCGCGCGGACGCGCGCAGCGCACCGTCGTCGTCCTCCTTGAGCACCAGCGCGACCTCGGCCTCGCCGCTCTTGCGGACCACGTCGATCACGCCTTCGATCTCGTCCAGGCGGACCCCGTGCGCGGCCCGTTCGGCGCGGGTGATCACGGTGGACACCAGGCCCAGACCGCCCGCCGCGCCCACGTCCAGCTCGGCCCCCGCGAGGGCGCCGGCGAGCACCTTGAGGTAGCCGAACCGGCAGGTGTCCCAGATCGCCCGCTGGAT
Organism: Embleya sp. L77; assembly: GCF_055557415.1. NCBI lineage: Bacteria > Bacillati > Actinomycetota > Actinomycetes > Kitasatosporales > Streptomycetaceae > Embleya > Embleya sp. L77. Next base: position 4,841,351 of record NZ_CM145709.1, on the reverse strand, counting down.
CAGGTCGTGCCGTATCCCGGTGGCCATCAACCGGGCCGCGAAGGTGTGCGTGTCGGGGGTGGTCCCCACGTACTTGAACGAGCCGGTGTCGGTGACCAGGCCGGTGTACAGCGCGGTGGCGATGTCGGCGGTCAGCGTCGCGCCGAGCCGGGTGATCAACTCGTCGGCGAGCACCGCGGTCGCGGGTGCCTGGATGTCGATCAGGTGATGCGTGCCGAAGCGTGTGTTGGAGGCGTGGTGGTCGACCACCAGCAGGGTGCCCGCCGCCTTGGCCTTGGCCTCCAGCAGGCCCAGCCGGGCCGAGCCCGCCGCGTCGAAGACGGCCACCAGCTCCGGCTCCTCGGGCACCTCGGTGTGCGGCACGAGCAGGTCCTGGCCGGGCAGGAACTCCAGCGAGGACGGCACCACGAGCGGGTCGTCACCGTAGGAGACCCGGACCGTGCGGCCCAGCTCGCGCAGCGCCAGCCCGACGGCGAGCGCCGAACCGAGCGCGTCGCCGTCGGGGCTGACGTGTGCCAGCAGGGTGATGTCGCGAGCCGTCAGGAGCAGGCGTACCGCCTCGTCCCATTCGGCCGCACCCGGCGCGGTCGGCGGCGCCGTCCTCGCGCCGGAGTCGTCGGTCCGCGGCCTCGCTCCCGCGGTCGGGCCGGGCTCCCGGTCCGCCGCCACGCCTGGTGTCAAGGTCGGTCGCCCTCCTGTGTATCCGCCTTGGTCTCCGCCTCCGACTCGTCGTCGGAGTCCTCGGAGTCGCCCACGGCCGGGGTCCGATAGGGATCCGCGTCACCGGCATAGCCGGCGCCCGCGGCGGTTGAGCGTACCGCCGCATCGGCCTGCTGTGCCCGGGCGAGGAGATCGTCGATGAGTTTGGCGTTGTCCGGAAGGGCGTCGGCGATGAACGTCAGCGACGGCGTGTGTCGTACGCCGGTCTGGCGGCCCACCTCACTGCGAAGCACGCCCTTGGCGCTCTCCAGTGCGGCGGCGGTCGCCGCGCGCTCGGTCTCGTCGCCGTAGACCGTGTAGAACACGGTCGCCTCACGGAGGTCACCGGTCACTCGTGCGGCGGTGATCGTCACGAACCCCAGACGCGGGTCCTTGATCCGGCGCTCCAAGGTCTCCGCGACCACAACCTGGATACGGTCCGCGAGTTTGCGCGCCCGCGCGGTGTCGGCCACTGATCCTCCTGCGATTGCTCGGCATTTCGGCGGGATCCCCGCGCCCGGGATCACCGGACGCGGGGGCCGCTCTCGTTGCTTGTTCTCTTCGGCTGCTCGCCCGACCGCGCGTTCGACGGCGGTCGGACGATGGTCAGTCGTCCTCTCCGTACACCCTGCGGCGTGTGGAGAGCAGTTCCAACTCGGGCCGGCCGGCGACCAGCCGCTCACAGCTGTCCAACACCTCGGCACATCGTTCGACACTCGCGGAGACCACCGCGATGCCGATCACGCTGCGCCGATGCAAATCCTGATGCTCCACCTCGGCGGCGGCAACGGCATTCTTGCGCTGAAGGTCCGCCAGGATGGGGCGGATCAGAGATCGTTTTTCCTTCAACGAGTGCACATCGCCGAACAGCAGATCGAGGCTGATGGTTCCCACAAACATAGGCGACGGGCCTGGCCGGCCCGGGAGGCCTCGGGTCGGGGCCGCTGGGGCCACCGACGAAAGAACCGGGCTCACACGTCGCGGCCCGGGTGTCACTGGTCACGCTGGTCTGCTCGTACTGCGACACGCCGGATCCGCCCGGTGCGTACCGGGCGGATCCGTCGTGTCGATCAGCGGTTCGATCGGTTCGACCTACCGGGTCAGCCTCGCGGCTTCTCCCGCATCTCGAACGTCTCGATGATGTCCTCGACCTTGATGTCGTTGAACGAACCGAGGTTGATACCGCACTCGAAGCCCTCGCGGACCTCGGTGACATCGTCCTTCTCGCGGCGCAGGCCCTCGACGTTGAGGTTGTCGGCGACGACCGCCCCCTGCCGGATGATCCGCGCCTTGGTGTTGCGCTTGATCGTCCCGCCGGTGACCATGCAGCCCGCGATGTTGCCGAGCTTGGAGGAGCGGAACACCGCGCGGATCTGCGCCGTGCCCAGCTGGACCTCTTCGTACTCGGGCTTGAGCATGCCCTTGAGCGCTGCTTCGATCTCCTCGATGGCCTGGTAGATCACCGAGTAGAAGCGAATGTCGACGCCCTCGCGGTCCGCCATCGTCCGCGCCCGGCCCTCCGGCCGGACGTTGAAGCCGATGATGATCGCGTCCGAGGCCATCGCCAGGTTGACGTTGGACTCGGTGATCGCACCGACACCCCGGTCGATGATCCGCAGCTCGACCTCGTCGCCGACATCCAGGTTGAGCAGCGCGTCTTCCAACGCCTCCACCGAACCGGAGCCGTCACCCTTGAGGATGAGGTTGAGCTGCTGCATCTCGCCGGCCTTGAGGGCCTTGTCCAGGTCCTCGAGCGAGACGCGCTTGGAGCGACGGGCCAGGGTCGCGTTGCGCTCCCGGGCCGCCCGCTTCTCGGCGATCTGACGCGCGGTGCGCTCTTCCTCGACCACGAGGAAGTTGTCACCGGCGCCCGGCACCGAGGTCAGACCCAGCACCATGACCGGACGGGACGGCGCGGCCTCGGTGAGGTTGTTGCCGTTCTCGTCGATCATCGCGCGGACCCGGCCGTACGCCTCGCCGACCACGATCGCGTCGCCGATGCGCAGCGTGCCGCGCTGGACCAGGACGGTCGCGACGGGGCCGCGGCCCTTGTCGAGGTGACCCTCGATCGCGATGCCCTGGGCTTCCTGGTGCGGGTTGGCGGTGAGCTCCAGAGCCGCGTCCGCGGTCAGCACGACCGCTTCCAGCAGCTCGTCGATGCCCAGGCCCTGCTTCGCCGAGATGTCGACGAACATCGTGTCGCCGCCGTACTCCTCGGCCACGAGCCCGTATTCGGTGAGCTGGCCACGAACCTTGGTCGGGTCCGCGCCTTCCTTGTCGATCTTGTTGACCGCGACGACGATCGGCACGCCGGCCGCCTGCGCGTGGTTGAGCGCCTCGATCGTCTGCGGCTTCACGCCGTCGTCCGCCGCGACCACGAGGATCGCGATGTCCGTCGACTTGGCACCGCGGGCACGCATGGCGGTGAACGCCTCGTGACCGGGGGTGTCGATCAGGGTGATCTTGCGGTCGACCTCGTTGACCGTGGTCGCGACCTGGTAGGCACCGATGTGCTGGGTGATGCCACCGGCCTCGCCCGCGATCACGTTCGTCTTGCGGATCGCGTCGAGCAGACGGGTCTTGCCGTGGTCGACGTGGCCCATGACGGTGACGACCGGCGGACGCGCCTCCAGGTCTTCCTCGTCGCCCTCGTCCTCGCCCCATTCGAGGTCGAAGGACTCGAGCAGCTCGCGGTCCTCCTCCTCCGGGGAGACGATCTGGATCACGAAGTCGAGCTCGGCCCCGAGGGTCTGCAGCTCGTCGTCGCTCACCGACTGTGTCGCGGTCAGCATCGAGCCCAGGTTGAACATGATCTGGACGAGTGCTGCCGGGTTCGCGTTGATCTTCTCCGCGAAGTCGGTGAGCGAGGCACCGCGCGACATCCGGACGACTCGCCCGTTGCCGCGAGGAGCCATCACGCCACCGGCGGACGGAGCCTGCATGTTGTCGAACTCTTGACGACGCTGACGCTTCGACTTGCGCGCGCGGCCCGGACGCCCACCGGGACGACCGAACGCACCCTGCGTGCCGCCACGGCCACCGGGGCCGCCACGACCGCCGCCGCCGGGACGACCGGCGAAGCCGCCGCCGCCACCGGGACGACCCGGAGCGCCGCCGCCACCACCGGGACGGGGACCGCCGAAGCCGCCACCGCCGCCGCCGGGACGACCGCCACCGCCGCCGGCACCGGGACCGCCGGGACGACCGCCGCCGCCACCGGGACCGCCGGGACGACCGGGCGCACCGCCGGGACGACCGGGACCACCCGGGCCACGAGCGGGCGCCGGACGGTTGGGCATCATGCCCGGGTTGGGACGCGGACCACCGGGACCTGCGCTACCACCGGGACGCGGACCCGCGGGGCCACCCGAGCCACCCGGACGCGGGCCACCGGCCGCAGGACCCTGCGGACGCGGCGGCATGCCACCGGGAGTGGGCCGACCGGCGCCGCCCGCGGCCTGCGGCCGCGGCATGCCGGTGCTGCCCGAGGTGAACGGGTTGTTGCCCGGACGCGGGCCGGCGGGGCGGGTGCCACCCGGACGGGGTGCACCACCCTGACCGGGACCCGACGGACGCGCGCCACCGGCGGACGGAGCGCCACCGGTACGCGGACCGGAGGGACGCTCGCCGCGCTCGGGACGATCGCCGCGCTCGGGACGGCCACCGGGGCCGCCCTGACCGGCACCGGCCGGACGCGGGCCCGGACGGTTGCCCGCACCGGGACCCGAGGAGGCCGCCGCCGGACGGTCCGAACGCGGACCGCGCTCGGCCGGACCGCGGTCGCTCTGGCCACGCTCGGCCGGACCACGATCGGCGGGACGCGCTGCCGGGCGCGGGCCCGGAGCCGGCGCGCCGGCCGGACGCGAACCCGACTGGGCCGCGGGACGCTCCGCCTGACGCGGGGCGGCCGGAGCCGCCTCGGCGGCCGGTACGGCCGGCACCACGGGCGGAGCGGTGCTGCCCTGGGGGGCCGGGCGCGGCGCCGGGCGCGGGCCCGGAGTCGGCGCACCCGCCGGGCGCGGGCCCGGAGCGGGGGCAGGACGCGCCGTGGCGCCCTGCGGGGAACTGGGGGTGGCGCCCTGCGGCGCGCCCGAGGGGGCGGGACGCTGGGGCCGGCGGGAGGGCCCGCCTTCCGTCTTGAGTGCTTCCGTCAGTTTGCGAACAACCGGCGCCTCGATCGTCGAGGACGCCGAACGAACGAACTCACCGAGTTCTTGGAGCTTGGCCATGACGACCTTGCTCTCGACTCCGAACTCCTTGGCGAGTTCGTATACCCGGACCTTTGCCACGTCGCTCCTTCTGGTCCGGGGTTGGTCGTCCGCCGGACCGTCACTACCGCATGTCTGTACTCATCGCGTACTCATCGAGTGCTCATCGCAATCTCGACCTACTTCCGACTCGCGAGGTACTGCTTCGCTGGACCTGTCCGACCGACCTCTGACAACCCATCACCGCTCAAATAAGCACGCAGTGGTGCCGAGTCCAGCGGCCCCGGCACGCGCAAAGCCCGAACGAACGCCTTGCGACGCTCCGCCTGGGCCAGGCACTCCGGATCGGGGTGCAGATGCGCGCCCCGTCCGAGCATTCGGCCGCGGGGGTCGGGGACACAACTGCCCTCCACCGCCACGACCCGCAATAGGTCGGCCTTGGCCGCACGCTGCCGACAACCTACGCACGTTCGGCACGGAGAGGCAGTGATTTCCTGCTTTTCCGACCTCGTACGAGGGCATGCTCGGGCACGCCTGCGACCAGACATGTTCAAGTCTACCGCTCCTCACCGCGACCTGGTTCGGTCGACCGTCCCCGGTCGTCCGATTCACCGGTCTCGGTGTCCGGCCGGATGTCGATGCGCCATCCGGTCAATCGCGCGGCAAGTCGGGCATTCTGCCCCTCCTTGCCGATCGCCAGCGAGAGCTGGTAGTCGGGCACGGTCACCCGGGCGGAACGCGCGGCGAGGTCCACGACCTCGACCTTGCTCACCCGCGCCGGGGACAGCGCATTGGCCACCATCCGGGCGGGGTCGTCCGACCAGTCGACGATGTCGATCTTCTCGCCGTTCAACTCGGCCATGACGGCACGCACGCGCGCCCCCATCGGCCCGATGCACGCGCCCTTGGGGTTGAGCCCGGCCCGCGTGGAGTAGACGGCGATCTTGGAGCGGTGGCCGGCCTCGCGGGCGATCGCGGCGATCTCGACGCTGCCGTCGGCGATCTCCGGGACCTCCAGCGCGAACAGCTTCCGCACCAGGTTGGGGTGGGTGCGCGAGAGCGTGATGGACGGCCCCTTGGGCCCACGCCGCACCTGTACGACATAGCAACGCAGGCGCATGCCGTGCGCGTACCGCTCGCCCGGTACCTGCTCCTGGGGCGGCAGGATCGCCTCGATGCGACCCAGGTCCACCAGGACGTTGCGATTGTCCTTGCCCTGCTGGACCACGCCCGCGACGATCTCGCCCTCACGGCCGGCGAACTCGCCGAACGTGATCTCCTCCTCGGCGTCGCGCAGCCGCTGCAGGATCACCTGCTTGGCGGTGGTCGCCGCGATCCGGCCGAAGTCGTCCGGGGTGTCGTCGAACTCGCGAACGCGCTGCCCGGCCTCGTCGGTCTCGGTCGCCCACACGGTGACGTGACCGGTGGAGCGGTCCAGCTCCACCCGCGCCTTGGGCAGGCTGCCCTCGGTGCGGTGGTACGCGATCAACAGGGCCGATTCGATGGCCTCGACCAGGAGGTCGAACTTGATCTCTTTTTCGCGCTCAAGCCCGCGCAGGGCGCTCATGTCGATGTCCACGTCCTACGCCTCCTCGTCCATGGTGTCGTCGTTGTCGGGGTCGATGTCCTCGACCTCGGTGTCCTCGTCGTCCTCGGCGGTGGCCGCCGGGTCCGCGCTCCTGCGGTTGAACTCGACCTGCACGACCGCCCTGGCCACCTCGTCGTACGCCAGCCGGCGCGGCTTGCCCTCGACGTCCAGCTCCACGCCCTCGGCGTCGCTCGCGCCGATCCGGCCGGTCACGGTGGCGCCGTCGTGCAGCTGGACCTGGACCAGCCGACCCGCCGCGCGGCGCCAGTGGCGCTCCAGCGTCAGCGGGCGGTCCACGCCCGGGGTGGTGACTTCCAACTGATAGGGCAGGCTGCCCAGTACGTCGCTCGGGTCCAGCACGTCCGAGACGGCCCGACTGACCTCGGCCACCTTGTCCAGGTCGACGCCGTCGTCGGCGGCCACCATCACGCGCAACACCCGGCGCTTGCCGGCGGGGGTGAGGGAGAGATCCTCCAGATCCACGCCCACCGCCGATACCACCGGCTCCAGCAACTCCCGCAGCCGGTCCAATGTGGTGGTGCTCATCCGGGTGACTCCTCGGCTGCGTGTGCTGTTGTCTCAGGTGCGTCGACCGCCGGGGCGGGTCGTGGAAGGACAACAGTATCCGGTCCGGAGCCCATCTCGCGCACGTCCGCCCGGCGTACGCCCGATGTGCGCAGCGGTTCGCACGCCCGCACATGCGGTAGCGTCCGACACGGCCAGGGGCCGGCAACGGACATCACGGACGAGGGTCAGGAGCGGGACGCATGCGCGACGCGGGGCCGACGCGACGGGCCGTCCTCGGCACCGTGGCCGCGGCGACGATCGCCGCCACGATCGCCGGTTGCGACGACGGCGGAGGAGGCTCGGACCAGGGACGGCGCAAAGCGGACGACGCGGCGCGCCAGCGGGCCCACGCGGCGACCGGGGCGCTGCTCGCGCGCTACGACGCGGTCGCCGCCCGACACGCCCCGCTGGCCGAACGCATCCGGCCGCTGTCGGTGGAGCTGCGCCAGCACCTGACCGCCTTCGCCGGGGGCGCCTCGCACTCCGCGCCGCCCGCCGGCAGCGCGCCGGAGGACCTCGCCGCCGCGAGCGCCGGGCTCGCCGACGGGGCGCAGCAGGCCTCCGACGAGCGGCTGACCGGACTGGACGCGGTCTCCCCCGAACTCGCCCGCACGCTGGCCGCCACCGCCGCGTGCCTGGCGGGTCAAGCCCAACTGCTTCGGAGCGCATCGTGAGCACGCCGCGGCCGACCCCGTCCGGGTCCGCCACCCCCGAGGTCAAGGCACTGCGCGACGCGCTGGACGCGGAGCACGCGGCCGTCTACGGCTACGGCGTGGCCGGCGGCCGATTGACCGGTGCCGCGCGCACCCAGGCCCGCACCGCGCTGGACGCGCACCGGGCCCGCCGGGACACGATCGCGCGGCTGATCGCCGACCGGGGCGCGGTGGCGCAACCGGCGGCGCCCGCGTACACAATCCCGTTCGCGGTGGCCACGCCCGCCGACGCGACTCGGCTGGCGGTGTACCTGGAGGACGGAGTCGCGCTGCATCTGGGCGAGTTGGTGGCCGCGGCCGGGGCCCCGTTGCGCGCCGAGGCGGCGGGCTGGTTGCGCGAGAGCGCCGTGTGGGCGGTGCGCTGGCGGGGCGCGAGCACCGCGTTCCCGGGGCTGCCCGTGCCCGCCGACCCGGCGGCGCCGACGACCGGGAGCCGCACGTGAGCGATCGGGTCGAGGTCCCGGAGCGCTTGACCCGAACCGCTCTGCGGTGGTGCGGCGAGGAGGTGGCCCGCCCGTGGCTGGCGGGGCTGCCGGACGCGGTCGCCGAGTACGCGCGGCGCTGGGACCTGACCGTGGAACGAGCCGTCATTCCCGGCGGCGCACTCAGCCTGACCCTCCTGGTCCGACGCCCGGACGGCACGCCGGCCACCCTCAAGCTCGGCCTGATCGACCGCTACACCGCGCACGAGGCGAGCGCGCTCGCGCTGTGGAACGGCGTCGGGGCGGTTCGCCTGCTCGACGCGGATCCCGAGCACGGCGCGCTGTTGCTGGAGCGGCTCCAGCCGGACGTGTCGCTGCGTTCGCTGGCCGAGGACCGGGCCATGCTGGAGGCCGCCGAGGTGATCCGCAGGTTGTGGGTGAGCCCGCCTGCGGACTGCGCGATCGAGCCGGTCGCCGATCGGGCCGAACACTGGGGCGAATCGATCCCGCGCCGGTACGCGGACCTGGCCGGCCCGTGTCCCGCGGCGCTGGTCGAGGAGGCGGTGACGCTGTGCCGCGAGTTGACCGCGTCGCAGCCCGAGGTCGTGGTCCTGCACACCGACCTCCACCACGGCAACGTGCTGGCCGCCGAGCGGGCGAAGTGGCTGGCCATCGACCCGCGGCCGATGCTCGGCGAACGGGCCTTCGATCTGGGTGCGCTGGTGCGGGACCGGATGGCCACGGTGGTCGCCGAGCCGCGCCCGCAGGCGCTGGTCCGGCGGCGGGTGACCTGGCTGGCGAACGCCTTGGACCTGGACGCCGAGCGGGTGCGCGGTTGGGCGCTGGTGCAGGCGCTGGCACTGGGCCTGTGGTGCATGTCAGTCGAGGATCCGGTGGGCGAGGACCTGCTGTCCGTCGCGGAGTGGCTGTCCTGATCCGCGACCGGGGTGGGTGGTCGGCGGGTCACTTGAACGGCAGGACCGCGCCCATCACCGCGTAGGGACGGGCATTGCCCGGGAACAGCACCGGGCGGGCCAGGTCCCGAAAGCCCAGGCCGTGGTACAGCCGGCGGGCCGGCGTCGGTTCGTCGATCGCGGACAGCAGGATGTGCGAGCGGTCCTGGCCCCGGCACAGCAGCGTGATCAGGGTGCGTCCGATGCCGTGCCCCTGCCAGCGCGGCAGCACGTGCAGTTCGCCGACCACGAACGACTCGTCCAGCCAGGCCCGGTGTCCGGCCCGGGCCAGGTGCGGTTCGATCACCAGGCTCCACCACTGATCGGTGAGGTTGGGATAGCCGTAACCGAATCCCACCAGCCGACCGGCGGCGTCGAACGCGCCCAGGGAGCGCACTCCGGCGAAGGTCGCATGTCGCCGCATTATCCGCTGCCGCACCGCGATCTCGTCGTCGGCCAGACCGAACGCGCCGGCCTGGACGTCGACCGCCTCGTCCGCGTACTCGGCGAGATCGACGACCCGGCACGTCCACTCCATCAGCACACGCACTCCCTGGGGTCGGATCGTCGCCGCTGTCCGGACAGCACGGACCGGATCAGAACAGCACGCTCATGAAGGCCCCGGTCTCGGCGAAGCCGACCCGCCGGTAGGCCGCGCGCGCGGGGCCGTTGTAGCTGTTCACATACAGGCTGGCGATCGGGGCCACCTCGCCGAGCGCGTGGCGCAGTACGGCCGCCATGCCGATCTCGGACAGGCCCTCGCCGCGCCGCTCGGGGGCCACCCACACACCCTGGATCTGGCACGCATGCCGGGTGACCGCGCCGATCTCCGCCTTGAACACCACCTTGCCGTCCTCGATCCGGGCGAACGCCCGCCCGCCCGCGATGAGTTCGGCCACCCGGGCGCGGTAGAGGGTACCGCCGTCGCCGATCAGCGGCGAGACGCCGACCTCCTCGGTGAACATCGCCACGCACGCGGGCATCACCAGATCCAGCTCGTCCGGGCGCACCCGGCGCACCAGCGGATCCGGGGCCACCTCGCGCGAGGGTTCCTCGGCGACCATGAGCGGCTGCACCGGCCGGACCTCGCGGGCGGGTCCCCACACGGGTTCGAGCAGGCGCCACAGGCCGGCGGCCGCCTCGGCCGGGCCGACGATCGACGAGCAGCGCCGGCCCTGGCGGCGGGCCCGCTCGGCGAACGAGCGTATGGCGTCCGGTCCGGCCTCGACCGGGACCAGGTTCGCGCCCGCGTAGCACAGCGACGTCAGCCGCCCGCCCTCGTAGTAGCCCCACAGTTCGCCGCCGAGCCGCCACGGGTCGACGCCGGCGAGTCGGACCCGGGACGCGACGAAGACGTTCGTGACGGGGTCACGGTCGAGCAGCGCCTGGACGGCGGACAGGTCGGTCCCGTCCAGGACTTTGGTGGAAACCGAGCTCAGCACGTGCCTCACCATGCCATCAGGCGGACCTTGGGGAAATGCCAGTCTTGCGGCACCACCCTATGCAGGTCCGGGCCGCCTGTGCCGCCCGGGAGGCGGCGGATTCGGCGGCCGGGGCCGGCGGGCCCCCGACGGGCGGGTCAGCGGTGCGGGTGCACGACCGCCGATCGGCGCGGGTCGGGGTCGCTCGGAGCCGGGTCGGCGCACTCGACGTCGGTCGCGGGCAGGGCGCCGTCGACCAGGTAGGCGGTGCCCCGGTCGTCGACGCACGGACCGTCGACGAGGTAGTGCCCGTGGTTGCCGTTGCCGCGCACGGTGAGCAGCCGCGACGAGGGCAGCGCCGCGTGCATGCGCAGGGCCCCGTCGTAGGGCGTCGCCGGGTCGCCGACGGATTGCACGAGCAGCACACCGGGCAGGCCGGCGCCGTCGATCCGGGTCGGCGGCGCGGTGTTGCTCTGGATGTACAGGCACGCGCCGGGGGAGGCGATGGCGGCGCCCAGCGCGCCGTGCCGGGCCCGGAGCACGGCCATGTCGCGTTCGAACACCGACTCGTCGGCCGGGGCGGGCGCGTCCGCGCAGGTGACCGTCTGCATGACCGACTCGAAGTTGACCTCGTCCCGGGTCGCCGGTTTGCGCCCGGCGATCAGCGCGGCCGGATCGCCCGACGCGTAGTCCGCGAGTGCACCGGACATACTCGCCCAGTCCCGGTCGGTGTACAGCTTGCCGAGCGTGTACTGGTCGAGTTCGACGCCACCGAACACGCCGCCCGCCGGGTGTGCGGCGAGTTCGCCGCGCAGCCGGTCCCAGGTCGCCAGCACCGCCGTGGTGGTGTCGCCCAGGTGGAAGCGGTCCGCTCGGGCGGCGGTCCACGCGGCCCAGTCGTGCCGGCGCGCGTCGAACCCGCGGGCCTGCAGGAAACCGGTCCCGTACCAGACCTCGGTGGGGTCGACCAGGCTGTCGAGCAGCATCCGGTACACCCGGTTCGGGAAGAGTTGCCCGTAGACCGCGCCCAGGTAGCTGCCGTAGGAGTAGCCCAGGATCGAGAGCCGTTCGGCGCCGAACGCGGCCCGGACCAGGTCGAGGTCGCGGGCGATGTCCCGGGTGGTCAGGTGCGGCAGCAGGTCGCCGGCGGACCTGCGGCAACCGTCGGCGAACGCGCGGGTCGCGGCCAGGTGCGCCGCCCGGCTGCCGGGCATCGCCGGGTCGGGCCGGGGCGCACGACCGAAGGTCTCCGGGTCGGTGCACTCCACGCGCGTACTGGTGCCGCGCCCGCGCAGATCGAAGCCGATCAGGTCGTAGGCCCGGCGCAGCCGCTCGGGCAGGCCGCCGGCGAGCGCCGCCATCGAGCCGACGGCGGCGGCGCCCGGACCGCCGAAGTTGACCGCCAGCATGCCCCGGTATTCCGCCTTCGTCCCGGTGGCCGCGACCTTCGAGACGCCGACCCGGATCCGCGGGCCGGCCGGTCGTGCGTGGTCCAGCGGCGCGCCGATGGTGCCGCAGCGCTCCCCCGTCGCGGTGCCCGGCGGGCAGTCGCCCCACACGATCGGCTCGGTGTCCGCCCGGGCCGGGCCGGCGGCGCTGAGCACGGCGGCGGTCAACGCGCCCGCCACCAGGACGCGGACGGGGCGGGTCACGATGCCTCACAGGTGGTGTCGCGGCCCGGCGGGAGCGTGCCGTCGGTCAGATAGGCCGAGGCGGCCCGCAGGACGCAGGGATCGGGTTGGAACGCGAGGATCCCGTGGTCGCCCTCGTCGAGCACGGTGATCAGGTGCGAGGAGGGCAGCGCCCGGTGCAGCGCGGTCGCCCCGGCGGGTGGGGTGGCCGGATCGCGGGTGCCCTGGACGAGCAACACCGGCGGCAGGTCGTGCCCGTCGATCGTCGGCGGCGTGCGGGCAGGCACCGGCCAGAACGCGCAGGGTGCGTTCAGCCACGTGTTGGACCAGGTCACCAGGGGTGCGGTCCGGTCCACGGCGCGGGCGTCGCGGTCCCACACCGACCAGTCCCGGGGCCACGGGCCGTCGTGGCATTCGACCGCGGTGTAGATCGCGGTGCCGTTGGCGTCCTGCGCCGTGGGCGGGGCGTACAGCGCGGCCAGCGGCGCCGGGTCGCCCCGGTCGTGGGCGCGCAGCGCCTTGGCGAAATCCGGCCAGGCCTGCGAGTTGTACAGGACCCGGGTGGCGATGTCGCGCAGTTCGGCGGGGCCCACGGTGCCGCCCGCGGGCTCGGCCCGGACGACGGCGAGGGTGCGGGCGAGCACGTCGTCCAGGTCGGCGCCCTCGGCCGCGACGAGGTCGCGCCAGCGGCCCTGGAAGGCGACGTCCTGACGCAGGTTGGACCCGTACCAGACCTGGTCCGGGCGGGGGTCTACGACGCTGTCCAGAATCATCCGGTCGACCCGCTCGGGGAACAGGTGTCCGTAGACCGCGCCGAGGTAGGTGCCGTAGGACCAGCCGATGAAGGAGATCCGGGGTTCGCCGAGCGCGGCGCGGAGCAGGTCGAGGTCGCGCGCGTTCTCCAGGGTGCCCAGGTGCGGCAGCAGGTCGCCGGCCCGCTCGGCGCAGCCGCGCGCGTAGCTGCGGGCGCGCTCGATCAGCCGCTGCTCGTCCTGCGGTGTGGCGGGCACCGGATCCGGCTTCGGGGCCCGGTCGAAGCTCGCGTCGACACAGGAGATCGGGTCGCTGTGGTGGTTGCCGCGCGGGTCGACGCCGACGATGTCGTAGCTCTGCCGCACCCGTTCCGGCAGCGCGTGCCGCACCAGGTCGGCCAGCCACATGCCGCCGCCGCCCGGGCCGCCGGGGTTGACCACGATCGTGCCGCGCCGGGGCCGGCCGCCCGTGGCCGGTGCGAGCGAGACGCCCAGCGTGGTGGTGGGCCCGTCGGCGCGCGCGTGGTCGACCGGCACGGCCAGCGTTCCGCAGCGCAGTCCGGGTGCGGCGACGTCGGCCGGGCAGCCGCCCCAGGCGATGCCGGGCGCCGACCGGGCGGCCGGCCGATCGCCGGGATCGGGCCCGCTCGCGGGCACCGCCGCGGTGCCCATGATCATGCCGGCGACGGCCAGTCCGGTCGCGATGATGCGTCCCACGCACGACGCCCCTCCCCCGGGGGCGGCGCCCCGATCATGTGTCTCGATGATCGGGGGCGATTACCGAAGGTAGGGGCGCATCAACGATATGTCACTCGGGTGGGCGAGTGGATTGATCCGGTCGGGCGGCGGTCCGGGCACGTCGGCGGGGATCACGCGGGGTGGATCGGCCGAGTCGGCCCGGACCGAGGGGGCCGGGAGAGCGGGCCGGACCGAGCGGGCCGGCCGGGGCTCGGCTCAGGCGATGTCGACGATCGGTTCGCCGCTGATCACGCCGTCCGCCTGCATCTGCTCGGCGAGCTTGAGCGCCTCGTCGATCAGGGTCTCCACGATCTTCGACTCGGGCACGGTCTTGATCACCTCGCCCTTGACGAAGATCTGGCCCTTGCCGTTGCCGGACGCCACGCCCAGGTCCGCCTCGCGGGCCTCGCCGGGGCCGTTGACGACGCAGCCCATCACGGCCACCCGCAGCGGCACCTTGAGCCCGTCCAGGCCCGCGGTGACCTCCTCGGCGAGCTTGTACACGTCGACCTGGGCGCGGCCACAGGACGGGCAGGAGACGATCTCCAGGCCGCGCTGCCGCAGCCCCAGCGACTCCAGGATCTGGTTGCCGACCTTGATCTCCTCGACCGGAGGAGCGGAGAGAGAGACCCGGATGGTGTCGCCGATGCCCTGCGCGAGCAGCGCGCCGAACGCGACCGCGGACTTGATCGTGCCCTGGAACGCGGGGCCGGCCTCGGTGACGCCCAGGTGCAGCGGATAGTCGCAGCGCTCGGCGAGCAGCCGGTATGCCTCGATCATCACGACCGGGTCGTTGTGCTTGACCGAGATCTTGATGTCCCGGAAGTCGTGCTCCTCGAACAGCGAGCACTCCCACAGCGCGGATTCGACCAGCGCCTCCGGGGTGGCCTTGCCGTGCTTGGCCAGCAGCCGCTTGTCCAGCGACCCGGCGTTGACGCCGATCCGGATCGGGGTGCCGGCGGCGGACGCGGCCTTGGCGATCTCGGCGATCTTGTCGTCGAACTGCTTGATGTTGCCCGGGTTCACCCGCACCGCGGCGCAGCCGGCGTCGATCGCGGCGAACACGTACTTCGGCTGGAAGTGGATGTCCGCGATCACCGGGATCTGCGACTTGCGGGCGATCGCGGGCAGCGCGTCGGCGTCGTCCTGCGAGGGCACCGCGACCCGGACGATCTGGCAGCCGGAGGCGGTCAGCTCGGCGATCTGCTGAAGCGTGGCGTTGACGTCGGAGGTCAGGGTGGTCGTCATGGACTGCACCGACACCGGGGCGTCTCCGCCGACGGCCACGTTGCCGACCATGATCTGCCGTGACTTGCGGCGCGGCGTGAGGGGCCGGGCAGGTACGGACGGCATTCCGAGCTGGATCGCGGTCATCTTCGCTTTAGTCCCGTGGGTTCGGCGGCGTGGGTCGACTCAACGCTACGCCACCGCACACCGGTGCGGAGGCGCCCGTACCCCCGTGCCGACCCACCTGTTGCCTGATCGACACAAGGGGGGCCGGCGGGACGTCCTGTCGGGTGCTCTCCCGAGCGCTACGTCACCTTCACCGGGTTGATCAGGTCGGCGATCAACACCAGCACGGTGAAGGCGATGAAGATCGAGGCCACGACGTAGGCGACCGGCATCAGCCTGGCCACGTCGAACGGGCCCGGGTCCGGCCGCTTGCGCAGGCTCGCGATCCGGCGACGGATCGACTCCCACCACGCGCCGACCACGTGACCGCCGTCGAGCGGGAGCAGCGGCAGCATGTTGAACAGGAACAACGACACGTTGAAGCCCGCGATGATGAAGATCATCAGGCCGACGCGCTGGGACGCGGGCACGTCCAACGCGGCCACCTCGCCGCCCACCCGGGCCGCGCCGACCACGCCGACCGGGGAGTCCTGGTCACGTTCGTCGCCCTGGAAGGCCGCGCCCCACAGCGCGGGCACCTTCTGTGGGATGCGCAGCAGGCTGTGGAACGCGCTCTTGACCAGATCGCCCGTGTACTCGACGGACTCGGCGGCGCTCTGGCGCTGGATCCCTCGCGCCGGACTGATGCCCAGGAAGCCGGTGGTGACGTACTGGTCGGCCACCGGGCGTCCGTCGCCGTCGAGCTTGATCATCTTGTTCTGTTCGAGCACGGGCTTGAGGGTGAGGAGTTCGCCCTTGCGGTCGACCACGAGGGTGACCTCGCCGGACGACTTGCGGATCAGGCCCTGGAGCTTGTCGTAGTCGCCGATCTTTTGACCGTTGAACGACACGATGCGGTCGCCCGGCAGCAGACCGGCCGCCTTGCCGGGAGCCGCCTTGGCGCCCTCGGGGCACTTGTCGGTCTTCGCGTCGGCGCTGACCACGCACTCCGAGACGGTGCTGACCGTCGAGGTGGTCTCGGGGATCCCGAAGCCCATCAGGTACACCGCGAGCAGCCCGATGGCCAGGATCAGGTTCATGAACGGCCCGGCCAGCATGATGATCGTGCGCTGCCACGGCTTGCGCTGATAGAACATCCGGTCCTCGTCGCCGGGACCGACCTCCTCGTAGGACGCCTCGCGGGCCTCCTCGATCATGCTGCGCCACGGTGAGGTGCTGCGGGCCTGCACCTTGCCCGACGCGTCGGGCGGGAACATGCCGATCAGCCGGCAGTAGCCGCCCGCCGGGATCGCCTTGAGCCCGTACTCGGTCTCACCGATCTTCTTCGACCACAACGTCTTGCCGAAGCCGACCATGTACTGCGGCACCCGCACACCGAACATCTTGCCGGTGATCAGGTGGCCCGCCTCGTGCCAGGCGATGGAGAACAGCAGGCCCACGACAAAGACGACGATGCCGAGGATCGTCATGAACAGGGTCAACGGGGTTCTCCTCCGTGGGCGATGATCTCGCGTGCCCGTCGGCGCGCCCAGTCCTCCGCGTCGAGGACGTCCTCCAGCGTCAGCCGGTTGCCGTCCCCACGTACATCATGCTCGCTCACGACGGCGGCGACCGTGTCGGTGATGCCGTTGAACTTCAGGTGTCCCGCGATGAACGCGTCCACGCACTCCTCGTTGGCCGCGTTGAACACGGCCGGCGCGGTGCCGCCGGCGCGCCCCGCGGCGCACGCCAGCTCGACCGCCGGGAACGCCTCGTGGTCGAGCGGGAAGAACTCCCACGTGGCCGCCTTGGTCCAGTCGCAGCCCGCCGCGACGTTCGGCACCCGGTCGGGCCAGGACAGGCCGAGCGCGATCGGCAGCCGCATGTCCGGCGGCGACGCCTGCGCCAGGGTCGAGCCGTCCACGAACTCGACCATCGAGTGCACGATCGACTGCGGGTGCACGACGACGTCGATCCGGTCGAACGGGATGTCGTAGAGAAGGTGCGCCTCGATCACTTCGAGCCCCTTGTTGACCAGGGTCGCCGAGTTGATCGTGATCACCGGGCCCATGTCCCAGGTGGGGTGGGCCGCGGCCTCCTCGGGCGTGACGTCGACCAGGTCGGCGCGGCTGCGACCGCGGAACGGGCCGCCGCTGGCGGTCACCACGAGCCGCTTGACCTGGTCGGCGCGACCGCCGCGCAGGGCCTGGATCAGCGCCGAGTGCTCCGAGTCGACCGGGACGATCTGGCCGGGCTTGGCGATCGCCTTGACCAGCGGGCCGCCGACGATCAGCGACTCCTTGTTGGCCAGTGCGAGGGTGCGGCCCGCGGTCAGCGCGGCGAGGGTGGGGGCCAGGCCGATCGAACCGGTGATCCCGTTCAGGACCACGTCGCACGGGTGCGCGGCGAGCTCGGTGGCGGCGGTGGGGCCGGCCAGGATGCGCGGCAGCTTGTACCGCCCCTTGGCGTAGCCGCGGCGCTGCGCCTCGGCGTAGAAGGCCAGCTGCAGGTCCTGCGCGGCGGACGCCTTGGCCACCGCGACCACCTCAACCTCCAGTTCGAGCGCCTGTCGGGCCAGCTCGTCCACCCGGCCGCCGCCGGCGGACAGGCCGACGATCCGGAACAACTCGGGGTGGGCGCGCACCACGTCGATCGTCTGGGTCCCGATCGACCCGGTGGAGCCGAGCAGGACGATGTCCCGCCGGGTGGTCGACTGGTCGGGGGCGGCGAAGGGCGCGTAGGGATCGGCCAGGGAGTCCATCCGACCATTGTGGCCCGCGCCGGCCCGGCGCCGAGCGCAGGTCGGTCGATTGCCCGCGTGGGCCGGTTCGCGAACGGTGCGGGTCGGCGCATGCGGCCGGCGGGAGGCTCCCGCCGGCCGCGTGCGGATCAGCAGACGGGTCGGTGCACGTTGTCGACCCTGGTGGGGCCGGGCGTCGCGTCGGCGATCCAGGGGCCCTCGGTGGACGGGTCGAGCACGCCCTCCTCCAGCCACAGATGCCGGCCCGCGAGCACGCCCTCGACCGCCTTGACGTCCAACGCGTCGGTGTTGGTCCACAACCGGCCGAACAACTCGTCCACCCGGATCTGCGCCTGCCGGCAGAACAGGTCGGCGAGTTCGTATGCGGCCCGGCCCTGTTCGAGGTCGCGCCGGCGCAACATGTCGGCCCGCACGCACACCGCGCTCATCGCGAACAGTTCGGCGCCGATGTCCACGATCCGGCCGAGGAAGCCCTGCTTGCGCTCCATCGCGCCCTGCCAGCGGGCCATGCCGTAGAAGGTGGAACGGGCCAGCCGACGCGAGGAACGCTCGACGAAGCGCAGGTGCGCGGCCAGGCTCGGCGCGCCGACCGGGGCGAACTCGCGGTAGGAGGTGGGCACCTGGCCCTTGCCGGTGACCAGCTTGGGCAGCCACTTGGCGTAGAAGACGCCCGCGTCGGCGGCGGCCTTGCCCTTGGCCTTCAGGTCCGCCTCGGGGTCGATGATGTCGCCGGCCACGGCCAGGTGCGCGTCCACCGCCTCGCGCGCGATCAGCAGGTGCATGATCTCGGTCGAGCCCTCGAAGATCCGGTTGATCCGCATGTCCCGCAACATCTGCTCGGCCGGGACGCCGCGTTCGCCGCGAGCGCGCAACGAGGCGGCCGTCTCGTAGCCGCGACCGCCTCGGATCTGCACGAGTTCGTCGCTGACCGTCCAGCCCACCTCGGATGCGTACAGCTTCGCCAGTGCCGCCTCGATCCGGATGTCGCGGCGGTCCTCGTCGGCCATCCGGGCGGTCAGCTCCAGCACCGCCTCCAGCGCGAAGGCACTGGCCGCGATGTAGGCGATCTTGCCCGCGACCGCCTCGTGGCCGGCGATCGGCCGACCCCACTGCTCGCGCTCGCCCGCCCATTCGCGGGCCACCTTGAGCGACCACTTGGCGGCACCGGCGCACATCGCGGGCAGCGAGAGTCGGCCGGTGTTGAGGGTGGTCAGCGCGATCTTCAGGCCCGCGCCCTCGGCGCCGATCCGGTTCGCGGCGGGCACCCGGACGTTGTGGAAGCGGGTCACCCCGTTCTCGATGCCGCGCAGGCCCATGAAGGAGTTGCGGTTCTCCACGGTGATGCCGGGGCTGTCCGCGTCCACGACGAACGCGGTGATGCCGCCGCGCCGGCCCTCCGCCTTGGGCACCCGGGCCATCACCACGAGCAGTCCGGCGACCACGCCGTTGGTGGTCCACAACTTCACGCCGTCCAGGACGTACGCCTCGCCGTCCTCGGTGGGCACCGCGGCGGTGGCCAGTCGGGCCGGGTCCGAGCCGACGTCGGGTTCGGTGAGCAGGAACGCGCTGACCTCGCGCACGCAGCGCGGCAGGAACTCGCGCTTTTGCGCGTCGGTGCCGAACATCTTGACCGGCTGCGGCACCCCGATCGACTGGTGCGCGGACAACAGCGCGCCGAGCGCGGCGTTGACCGAGCCGACCAGGACCAGCGCCTTGTTGTAGTAGAGCTGGCTCAGGCCCAGGCCGCCGTACTCGGGGTCGATCTTCATGCCCAGCGCGCCGATCTCGGCCAGGCCCTTGATCACCTCGTCCGGGATCCGCGCGTCGCGCTCGATCACCGTGGGGTCCACCCGGGTGGAGAGGAACTCGCGCAGCACCGCGAGGAATTCCTCCCCCCGACGGATCTCCTCCGGATCGGCCTCGGGATGCGGGTGGACGAGGTCGAGCCGAAAACGCCCGAGGAAGAGCTCCTTGGCGAAACTGGGCTTGTCCCAGTCCTGCTGCCGGGCTTCCTCGGCAACCTTGCGGGCTTCGCGTTCGCTGACAGGGGGCATGGCGGACTCCTCGCGGACTCGCAGCGGAACCGACGTTGTTACCGACCGGTGTTACCTGCCCGTGCACGTCCACTGAATGCCGAGTGACATCCATTTGTCCAGAGGAGACTGCTCCGTACGTGCGAAAGGGCCCGGCGACACCACCCCAGGTGGCCGGGCCCTTGTCCATGGGGTGTCTACAGGGCCAGGCCCGTGAGCACCATGACACGCTCGTACGTGAAGTCGGTCATCGCGTACGTGACGCCCTCGCGGCCGACGCCGGAGTTCTTCGCGCCGCCGTAGGGCATCTGGTCGGCGCGGTAGGAGGGGGCGTCGCCGATGATCACGCCGCCCACCTCCAGTTCGCGCTGGGCCCGGAAGGCGGTCTGGATCTCGTGGGTGAACACCCCGGCCTGGAGGCCGAATTCGGAGTCGTTGACCGCGGCGAACGCGGCGTCCGTGCCGTCCACCCGGGTCAGCGTGAGCACCGGGCCGAAGACCTCCTCGCAGGCGATGGTGACGCCGGCCGGGACCTCGCTGAGCACCGTCGGCGCGTAGGAGGCGCCGTCGCGGGTGCCGCCGGTGAGCACCTTGGCGCCGGCCTGCACGGCCTCGTCCACCCATGCCTGGACCCGCTCGGCGGCGGCGACGCTGACCAGCGGGCCGACGTCGACCGTGTCGTCCTCGGGGTCGCCGGTGACCTGCGCGGCCACCTTCGCCACGATCTTCTCCACGAGGCGGTCGTAGATGCTCGCGTCGGCGATCACCCGCTGCACCGAGATGCAGGACTGGCCGCCCTGGTAGTTGGAGAAGGTCGCGATCCGCTGTGCGGCCCACTCCAGGTCGGCCTCGGAGGACCAGTCGGCGAGCACGACGGCGGCGGCATTGCCGCCCAGCTCCAGCGTGACGTGCTTGCGCGGCACCGAGTCCATGATGCTCCAGCCCACCGGGCCCGAGCCGGTGAACGAGACGACCGGCAGCCGCTCGTCCTTCACCAGCGCCGGCATCCGGTCGTTGGGCACCGGCAGCACGCTCCACGAACCGGCGGGCAGGTCGGTCTCGGCCAGGATCTCGCCGAGCACGAGTGCGGACAGCGGGGTGGCCGGCGCGGGCTTGAGGATGATCGGTGCGCCGACCGCGATCGCCGGGGCGACCTTGTGCGCGACCAGGTTGAGCGGGAAGTTGAACGGCGCGATGCCCAGCACCACGCCCTTGGGGATCCGACGGACCAGCGCGTAGCGACCGGTGCCACCCGCGTCGGTGTCCAGGCGCATGCCCTCGCCGTTGAACCGGCGGGCCTCCTCGGCCGCCCAGCGGAACACCGACACCGCGCGGCCGACCTCGCCGCGCGCCCACTTGATCGGCTTGCCGTTCTCGGCGGTGATCAGTCGGGCGATCTCCTCGGCGCGCTCGCCGAGCCGCTTGGCCACGTGGTCCAGGGCCGCGGCGCGCCGGAAGGCGGGCAGCGCGGCGAACTCGTGCGCGACGGCGTGCGCCGCGGCGACGGCCTCCTCGATCTGCGCGTCGGTGGGCTCAAAGACCCGGCCGACGAGCCGGCCGTCGTACGAGTTGGTGACGTCGAAGGTCGTCTCGCCGAAGGCCTGTCGGCCGGCCGACCAGAACGCGTGGGTGGTGGTCACTACTGCTCCTTCTCCGTCAACGGGCGCCGATGATCCCGGTGACCCAACGGTAGGCCGATGCTGCGCACGCGTTTTTGTCCATCTCGGCGAATCGGGTTTCGCCGGTACTACGACTTGTCCTCACGGTCCCGGCTCGGGTCGCGAAGCGCGAACCACAGTTCGGCGCGGGTGTCCGGATCGTCCAGAGTACGGCCGAGGATCTCCTCGGCCCGGCGGATGCGATAGCGCAGCGTGTGCCGGTGCACGCCCAGGTCGCCGGCCGCCGCGTCCCACTGCCCGTGCCGGGCCAGCCACGCGCGCAGCGAGCCGATCAGATCGCCCCGGCCGCCCGCGTCGTGCGCACGCAACGGGGCGAGCAGTTGCTCGGCCCACGCATGCACGGCGTCCCCGTCCAGCAGCGGCAACAACCCGCCGGCATCGCGGCCGTGCACGGTCAGCGCCTTCTCCGAGCGCAGGCCCACCGCGTGCGCGCCCAGGGCCTGCCGATAGCCGTCCGCGGCGGCGTCCGGCTCCACCGGACCGGACACGCCCGCGATCAGCCCGGGCAGGTCCGTCGGCTCCACCGGCTCGACCGACTCCGGCAACACCAGCACCGTCGCCCCGCCCAACTCGCCGGTGAGCGCGGGTGTGCCGGCCCGGACCGCCCGCGTGCACAGCCGTTCCGCGAACGCCGCCACCACCTGCTCGGGCCCGGTGGCCACCAGCACCCGCCACGGGCCCGGCGGCAGGTCGGCCGCGATGTCGCGGGCCAGGTCGGCGGGCGTCGCCCGCTCGCCGGTGAGCAGCAGCCGCAGCAGCGCGGTGCGCATCCGGGCGCCCGCGTCGGCACTGGCTCGGGACTGTTCCAGGGCCAGCGTCAGCAGCGAGGCCGCGGTGCCCAGGGTCTGCCGGTCGGCGGTGCGCGGCGGCCGGTCGGTGCCCACCGCCAGGAAGCCGCTGATCCGCCGCTCCGCACCCAGCGACTGCACCACCACGCGCCCGTCGCCCCCGATCCCCGGCAACGACGCGGAGGACGGCGCGGGCATCCCGCGCAACTTCTCGATGTCGGCGCGCAGGCCGTCGGTACGGGCCCGGGCCGCGGCGGGCGCGACCTGGCGCAGGGTGCCGTCCGCGTCGTACAGCGCGGCCCAGCCGTCCAGCCGGGCCGCGAGCCGGCGGATCAGCGTCGCGGGGCCCTCGCGTCCGGCGGCGGCCCGGGTCAGTTCCTGCTGGACCGCGAAGCCGGTGGTGACGGTCTCGTACTGCTCGGCCGCCAGCGCCGACGAGACCACCTTGCTGATCGCGATGAACGGCGTCGGACGCGGCACCTCGAACACCGGGAAGCCGTACGCCTCGGCGACCTCGACGATCACCGCGGGCACCCGGTCCAGGGTCAGGCCCACCCCGATCCCGAGCCCGGCCACCTCGGCCGCCGCGAGCCGCTCGACGTAGGCGCGCCGCTCGGCGTTGTTGCGGCCGAGCTTCATCCCGGTGGTGAGCAGCAGTTCGCCGCCCTCCAGATAGGGCGTGGGATCGGCGAGTTCGCTCGTGTGCACCCACCGCACCTCGCGCTCCAGCCCACCCTTGCCCGCGAGCACCCGCAGGTCGAGGGCGGGGGCACGGACCAGGGAGGCGAGGGTGGGCGGCATGTCGTTTTGTCCAAACCGGAGTGGGAGAGGCTTCCAGTCTGACTCAGCGGCCGAGATCGATCAGCACGGGAGGGGTTCGCTCGCCCTTTCGGGTGGTCAGGCTGACGACCGCGTGCCGGGTCGGCAGGTCGCCGGTGATCTCGCTCGGGGACCAGCGATAGCGCTCGACGGTGCGGGTGGTCACCCGCTCGGACCGCCCACTGGCCTTCTCGCCGAACAGCGCGCCCAGCACCGAGTAGCGGATCCGCTTGACCAGGCCGCCCTCGGGCGTGCCCATGGTGATCGACTTCTCCTGCTCCTTGGTCATCCCCCAGTACTCGGCGAACAACTCGGCGTCGGTGCGGGACGCGCCCGGTACCACCGCCTTGCAGCCGGCCGCGGCGAACACGGTGTGCCGCAACGCGGGGACGAGGTCGTCGAGCGAGCGCACCGACAGGACCAGGCCGGCCCGGCGGTTGCGGGCCCATTGCAGGCCCTTGGCCGCGTACTCGTCCACCAGCCGCCCCGCGTCGTCGGCGACCAGGCACGCGAACACCTTGCGCGGCCCGCGCTCGCGCCGGGGTGTGGCCATCGCCTGGACGAACTGGGACAGCACGAGCCGGCCGATCAGCCGGGCCGCCTCGGGGTGCGCGGCCTCGTTCAGCGCGATCCGCACCCGCAGCGGCCGGTCGATGTCGCCCGCCGCGAAGCGCTGCCGATCGGGGTGGAACAACTCCGCGACGCCGGGTCGCTCCAGCACCGCCAGGCGCTGCACCAGCATCCGCGCGTCGTCGTCGCCACGCGCCATCGCGCGCAGCGCCCGCTCGTGCTCGGCATACCGGCCGGCGGCCCGCAGCGCGCGCTCCAGTGCGGCGAGCGCGGCCTCGGTGCCGTCCAGCAGGTCGAGCAGCGTGCCCACCTCGGGATAGCGGCCGTGCCCGGCCACGTACGCGCCGAGCACCTGGCGCAGCGCGTTGCCCGCGGCGTCGCCGAGCCCGATCATGTTCGGCGGCAGCGCGGCGGCGGCGAGCCGGTCGGCGGCGTCCTCGGGCGAGGCCGCGCCGCCGTACAGGTCCAGGCCCGAGGGCGAGTCCGGGTCGCCGACGATCACTTCGAGGTCGTAGCCGCCCGGGCGGTCGAACTCGTCGCCCTTGGCGTCGATCACCACCAACGACGCGGAGCCGGTCAGCGCGCGCAGGCTCATCGTCTCGACCACCGGCTCCAGCAGCCGGGCCGGCTCGCCGGCCCGGGCCGCACCGACCACGAGCATCGAGGCGCCGAGCACGTCCGGATCGAGGGCGAAGGGGGTGTCCCGGTACAGCGGCGGGTTCTTCGGGTGGTCGGTGCCCACGCCGACCCGCACCTGGCCGGCGAACAGGTCGTGTTCGGCCCGCCGGGGCCGCAGGTCGCGCTGCCCGGAGCCGTGCCGACAGGCGGCGGCGCCGTGGTCGACGACCTCCTCGGCCACGTCCGCGAGGTATTCGGGGTCCGCCGCGCCGGCCTGGATCACCCGGCGCAGCCGCAGGTAGTCCACGTCCCGCACTCGGCCCGCGGCCACCTCGTGGTCGAGCACGTCGGCGGCCTCGTGTTGTCCCGCGTCGCGCAACTCCGGCCACAACTCCGCGTCGGCGATCTGCGCCTCCTCGGTTTCGGGCGCGATCTGCTCGCCGGGAGTGCGCAGGTACGGCCCGAGCACCACCTCCCAGCGGCCCAGCACCGCGGCCGCGTACAGGAAGCCGCCGTTGTAGAGGAGCCGGACCAGCCACTGCCCGTCGTGCAGCAGCCCGCGCGGGAAGATCAGCAACAACAGCGCCACGAACGGGCGCATCAGCGCGATCCAGGCGACGAAGCCCAGGACCAGGAACAGCGCGGCGCGGCGCCACTGTTCGGGGCGCGGGCGTCCGTTCAGCTCGGCTCGGCGGTCCAACCGCTGCCACCACGGGCGCAGGAACGGCCAGGCGATCTCATGCCATCGGCCGAGGTAGCCGAACAGCACGAAGAGCACCACGTAGAGCAGGTTGTTGAACAGCAGCGGCCACATGAAGGTCGGGATGATCTTCCGGACCAGCCAGACATAGGCGACTATCACCCAGTTCAGGCTGAGCACCGCGATCACCAGCCACAACACCGCGCGCCGGACCAACGACGCCTCCGGCCGGGTGCGTGCGTCGCGCTCGGCCGCCCGCAACCTGATCTCCCGCTCGTCCCGGCCGTAGCCGTACACGCCGGGGGCCTCCCGGTGCCGTGGGCCGCGCAGCCAGCCGCGCAGGTCGAAGCCGTCGGGATCGACGTCGCGCTCGGCCGCGGCCGGGGCCGGCACCCGTGCTCGGGCGGCCCGCGCGCGGCGGATCGCAGGGGCATCCGGGCCCGTCGGGTCGGCCCCGAACACCTCGGCCTCGACAGCCGGCGACGCCGGGGAATCCGGCCGTTCCACGTCCACGTCTCGCCCTCCCGGAACCACACCCTGACCGGAACTCAATCTAGGCGCCGCACCCACCGTCGTGATGATCATTCCGGCGCGAGTCCGCGACGAGTTCGTGAGTTGTTCTGCCCGATCGGCATTTGTCCATCCCGGACACAAGCAACCGGGTGATTAACCGATGCGGCGCATGCGACAAGCGCGGCCCGGCGCCTAGCCTGCCGATAGGACCGCGGTGCCACCGCGAACCCCCCGCCTCGACCCACAGGAGACCAGCATGGGCGCTTCGCAGCCCGGCGGGCCCTCGCTCCCGCAGGAGCGCCGGCTCGTCACCGCCATCCCCGGCCCGAAGTCGACCGAGCTGATGACGCGTCGCAACGCGGCGGTCGCGCGCGGCGTCAGCACCACCCTGCCGGTCTTCGTGACCCAGGCGGGCGGCGGCGTGGTCGTCGACGTGGACGGCAACTCGCTGATCGACTTCGGCTCCGGCATCGCGGTGACCAGCGTCGGCAACTCGGCCGAGGGTGTCGTGCGCCGCGCGTCCGAGCAGCTTCAGCGGTTCACCCACACGTGCTTCATGGTGACCCCGTACGAGTCGTACGTGGCGGTCGCCGAGCAGCTCAACGAGCTGACCCCGGGCGACCACGACAAGCGCACCGCGCTGTTCAACTCGGGCGCCGAGGCGGTGGAGAACGCGGTCAAGATCGCACGTGCCCACACCAAGCGCCCCGCGGTGGTCGTGTTCGACCACGGCTATCACGGTCGCACCAACCTGACCATGGCGCTGACCGCGAAGAACATGCCGTACAAGGAGTCGTTCGGCCCCTTCGCCCCCGAGGTCTACCGGGTCCCGGTCGCCTACCCCTACCGCTGGCTGACCGGCGCGGAGAACTGCGCCGAGGAGGCCGCCGCGCAGGCGATCGACATGATCACCAAGCAGATCGGCGCGCACAACGTGGCCGCCGTGGTGATCGAACCCGTGCTGGGCGAGGGCGGCTTCATCGAGCCGGCCAAGGGCTTCCTGCCCAGGATCGTCGAGTTCTGCAAGGCGAACGGCATCGTGTTCGTCGCGGACGAGATCCAAACCGGCTTCTGCCGTACCGGCCAGTGGTTCGCGTGCGACGACGAGGGCATCGTGCCGGACCTGATCACCACCGCCAAGGGCATCGCGGGCGGCCTGCCGCTGGCCGCCGTGACCGGGCGCGCCGAGATCATGGATTCCGCCCATGCGGGTGGCCTCGGTGGCACGTACGGCGGCAACCCGGTCGCCTGCGCCGCGGCGCTCGGCGCGATCGAGACGATGCGCGGCCTCGACCTCAACGGCGCGGCCCGCCGGATCGGCGAGATCATGCTCGGCCGACTGGGCACGATGAGCGAGAAGTTCGCCGAGATCGGCGAGGTTCGCGGTCGCGGCGCGATGATCGCGATCGAACTGGTCAAGCCCGGCTCCAAGGAGCCGAACGCAGAGCTGGCCGGCGCGGTCGCCAAGGCGTGCCACGCGCAGGGTCTGCTGGTGCTGACCGCCGGCACCTACGGCAACGTGCTGCGTTTCCTGCCGCCGCTGGTGATCCCCGAGCACCTGCTCGTCGAGGGCCTGGACGTGCTCGAGGAGGCGTTTGCCGCCTCGGTCTGAGCCGGCCGCGACAGCACGAACCCCCGTCCGCCGGAATGCTTTGGCGGACGGGGGTTCGGTGTCTCGGACGGGGGTTCACGGCGTCCGCCGCGGACCGGCCGACCGCAGTGCCGCGGTGCCGCGAGCGGGAAGTGCTCAGAGCCGCGGTCGGCGCGGCGCCGGGGCGATCCGCTCGACCATGCTCAGGCCCGGGACCGCGTCCCAGCCGCACAGCGCGAGCACCCGCAACATCTGCCGGCTCGCGCCGATCAGGATCATGTGTCCGCCGCGCCGGGACAGCGCGCCGGCCTGGTCGACGAACACCCGCAGGCCCGCGACGTCGATGAAGGCGAGCTTGCCGACGTCCACCCGGACGTCGCCGCCGTCGCGGGATGCGGCGGTCAGGACGCGGCGCACCACGTCCACGTTCGCGAGGTCGATCTCGCCTTCGAGTCGCAGGCCGCGCGGCCGTGTCGTGCGCACGACGCGCAGCTGACGGTCGCTGGTCAGGACCACACCCATCGCACCCGCGCCCCGACCCGGTCGGGGTTCCACCGAGGAATCGAACACGGCACCGCCCGCCTTGACGCCCTTGGACACCACCGGAACCTCGGTCCGGCGGACGCGCCCGCTCCCCGCAGGGGCCGGGATGCACGGCACGCGGTATGTCGAGTAATCGGACTCTTCAACCACCTGGCCAACCCTACCTTTGCGTGCTGACAGCAGAGGGGCGATCGACGACATTGCGTCAATGCCACGTCACTCGAGTCACCGTCGATTTGCCCTGCTTACGGATGTTCTCCGCGTACTTGGACTCTCCCGGGTGGTCGGACTCACGCGACACGCGCTGTGACGCCGCTCACACCCTTCATTGCTCCAACGTACAGCGTGTATGTCCCGCCTTCCAGACCGTGGAGAACGTGTGCAGGCTTTGTGTGAAGGCCGCGCGTCGGGAACCTGCCGACCTGTTCTCCGCGTATCTTCGAGTGAGATGCACAGACCTTCCACCGACGCCGGCCCTGAGCAAGCCGGCGGCCGCCCCGGGACAACGCCCCCCGTTCCGGGGCGGTGGTCTGTTCACTCACAGTACACGCGCGGCCTCGCACTGCCGCTGATTCTCCTTCTCGCGCTCGTCGCGCTCACCGTCCAGGTAGTGGCCGAAAGCGGACCCTCGCTCGACCTGGACCACACCGTGCGAAACGCGATCCGCGATCTCGCGGGCGCGAGCGGGGCGGCCCGGCTCGACGGACCGATGCACGTCCTGGCCGACCTGGGCGGGCCGCTGCCCGCCGGGATCGCCATCGCCGCCGCGACGCTGTTCGCGACCGTACGCAGGCGCAGCGCGTACCCGATCGCCATCGCGGCGGGCGGCGTGCTCGTGGTGACGATCGCGGTCATCGCCGGCAAGGACCTGATCGCACGGCCGGGGCCGAGCGAATCCCCGGTGCCCGCCGACGGGTGGGGCTTCTTCCCGTCCGGGCACACCGCGACCTCGACGGTCTGCTACGGGATCGCCGCACTGCTGCTCGGGCGTGTCGGCTCGGCGCGGGCGGGCCGACACTGGGCCCGGGGTGCGGTCGTGCTGTGCGTCCTGATCGGGTTCGCGCTGCTGTGGTGCGATTACCACTGGCTCGCGGACGTGCTGGCCTCGTGGGCGCTGTGCGGGATCGTGTTGTGGGCGGCGGCGCGGGTGGCCGACGCCGGCGGGCTCAGAGCTCGCCCGCCCGCCGCACCGCCGTCGCCATCACCGCGTGGAACCCCGCCATCGTCCGCGCGTTGACCGTGGCCGGTGGCCATCTCGACAGGTGAACGGTGGGGAAACTTTTCCCGCAGTTGAATCTGCGGATTACGTACCATCAGATGCCAGCTTGAAGCGATATTCGATGAAATCTGGGCGTACTCCCTACGGAATCAGTTGCCAACGGGATCTTGACGGGTGATCAAACGGGCGTTTGTATTACGCCGCACCGTTCGGAAGGCACGAACGGCTCATATCCGTCCCGGAGGCGATATCCGCACCCCGCTGTCCCGCAGAGGTAGCGCACATGGCTGTTGAAACAACCCCACCGCCGTCCGGGACCCTGACTCCAGTCACCCTCGACGCCGATGGCACCCCCGCCCCGCTCAAGCGCTCCATCGGAGTCGTCGGCGGCACCCTGCTCACGCTCTCCTGTCTGACCCCCGCGTCCTCGCTGTTCGTGATCGTTCCGGGGATGTTCGAGACGCTCGGCTCCGGCACCGCGTTGGCCCTGGTCGTGGCCGCCGTCCTGTGTGTCGGCGTCGCGTTCTGTTACTCCGAGCTGGGCACCCTGATCCCCAGCGCCGGCGGCGAGTACGCCATGGTCGGCACCCTGATGGGCCGCTTCATGGGCTGGCTGGTCTTCATCATCGCCACCATCGTGGTGATGATCGTGCCGCCGATCATCGCCCTGGGCACCGCCGAGTATCTGACCTCGATCGCGACGTTCGACACGATGTGGGCCGGCGCCGCGGTGATGATCCTGGCCACCATCATGGGGCTGCTCGACCTGCGTGCGAACGCGTGGGTGACCGGCGTCTTCCTGGCCCTGGAGGTGATCGCCGCCGCGATCGTGGCCTTCCTCGGCTTCGCCAACGTGAACCAGGCCACCTCGACGCTGATCAAGCCCGAGGTCGTCGTGGACGCCGCGAGCAACACGACGGACCCGCTGAAGATGGGTGTGCTGATCGCGGGCATGGCCGGCGCGCTGTTCGCCCTCCAGGGCTTCTCCACCGCGGTCTACCTGGCCGAGGAGATGGAGAACCCGCGGCGCACGGTCTCCCGCACGGTGTTGTGGACCCTGGGCCTGGGCGGCGTGATCCTGATCGTGCCCACCGTCGCGATCTCGCTGGGCGCGCCGGACCAGGCGACCCTGGCGGGCGGCGACATCCTCGGCCTGGTCGAGGGCTGGTCCAACCACGGCATGGCCACCTTCATCGGCCTGTGCATCGCGCTGGCGATCATCAACGCGGGCGTGGTCATGGTGATCCAGAACTCCCGCGTGGTCTACGCCTCCGCCCGTGACCGGGCCTGGCCCGAGCCGATCAACCGGGCCTTCGGCAAGGTGAACCGGTTCGGTTCGCCGTGGGTCTCCACGCTGGTGGTCGGGGTGCCCGGCGCCCTCCTGTGCTTCGTGAACCTGGAGATCCTCGGTGAGGTCACCGGCGTCGCGGTCGCCGCCCTCTACCTGGTGGTGGCGCTCGCCGTGCTGGTCGCCCGCAAGGGCGCGCACAAGAGCACCCAGGCCTGGCGCATGCCGCTGTGGCCGGCGATCCCGGTGCTCCTGATCGCGTCGATGATCTACGTGCTGACCGAACAGCCGACCCGCGCCCTGCTGATCACCGGCGGAGTGCTGCTCCTGGCCGCGCTGTACTGGGTGGTCTACCTGCGTCCGCGCCAGGAAACCCGCTGGAACATCAAGCTGATGGCCGACGACTCCTGATCCTCCGCGTCCCGCGGCAACCGTCGTACGCCGTACCGACCCGAGGGCGGTGCCTCCTCCTGTGGGCACCGTCCTCGGGCGCGTCCGGATCCGGCTCAGTCCTCCAGCAGCATCGCCCGCAGGCGGTCCAGCCGCTCCGCGTCCAGGCCCAGACCCTGCTCCAGGTAGGCGTCGAAGCCGCCCCAGTGGGTGTCCATCACCTCCAGCGCGCCGCGCAGGTATTCCTCGCGCACCTCCAGGAACGGCTGGAAGAGTTCCAGCAGACCCGGCCGCATCGCGAGCTTGTCGCTGTTGGGCTCGTAGCGATTGCCCGGGTCGTTGCTGATCAGGTAGTTCGCCACCGCGTCGTCGGCGGAGACCCCGACGATGCGCTGCACCAGAGCCGCCGCGATCCCGGCGCGGTCCTTGCCGGCCGAACAGTGCACCACGACCGGCAGGCCGTCCGCGTCGAGCATCGCGCGCAACATCTGCGCGTGCCGGTCGACCCGACTCACCACCTGGTCGCGGTAGTCCGCCGCGATCGACTTCTCCGCGCGCCCGTTGCCCAGCCGCTCGCGCAGCACGCTCAGGTCGGCGCTGCGCAGGTCCTTCCAGAAGTCCGAGTGGCGGGCCGGATCGGACATCGGCAGGTTCAGCCACCGGGCACCGTCGGGCAGCACGTCGGCGCCGTCCAGTTCGATGTCGGCCGGGCTGCGCAGGTCCACCACGAGCCGGATGCCCAGGTCGGCCAGGACGGCGCGGTCCGCCTCCGTGGGCTTGGCCAGGTGGCCGCTGCGGAAGTAGCGACCGGCCCGCACCCGCCGGCCGTCGGCGGTGGGCAGTCCGCCGATGTCGCGGAAGTTGCGGACCCCTTCGAGGGCGAGTCCGGCGTCCGCCTGATGCTGTGTCACGTGTCTCCTCGTGCTGGTCGGGCCGTGGTCGTGGCCGTGCGGGGGATCGGGCTCAGGCGCCGCGAACCGGACGGGGCTCGCCGAACCTGGCCTCGAACTGCTCGTCGCTCATCTCGCGCATCTGCTCGATGGTCACCACGCCCAGCATGAGATCGGTGAGAAAGCGCGGTGCGGGTTTGCCGCGCATCGTGTCCGTGATCGGACCGGGCGCGGTGTGCGCGGCGGATTCGACCCGGCCGTCCGGATGCAAGGTGAAGGTGCGGTAGCCGGGGCCGTCGAAGTGTTTGCCGGCGTAGTCGATGCTGTACGTGGTCGAGGGCGCCACGAACACCGGTACACCGGCGAACTCGCCCTCCAGCGCGCCGTGCAGGTGACCGCCGGAGATGGCCCGGATGTGCCCGAAGTCGCGGAGCAGCGCGCCGAGTCGGCCGGAGGGGTCCAGGTTCGGGCAGATGTCGGCGAGCGGCGGCTGGTGCACGAACAGCAGCACGTGCTCGGCGTCCGAACCGGCCAGGATCTCCCGGATCCGGGCGGCCTCGGGCGCACTCAGTTCCGGCCCGTCGGCCCGGGTCATCCGGTCGTCGAGGTCGCGGTACACCCCCTCGCCCACGTGCTCGCGGCCGAGCGCGTTGGTGTCCACCATGAGCAGCAGCCAGGACCCGATCCGCACCGCGGGTTCCAGGTGCACGCCGGTGCGCGGCAGTCCCGCGATGTAGGCGTCGTGGTTGTCGTGGTTGCCGGGCAGGCAGTACACGGGCACCGGGAGTTCCTGGAGCACATCCCCCAGCCGCCGGTAGGCACCGGGCTCGCCGGTGTCCGCCAGGTCGCCGGAGGCCACCAGCACATCGGCGGCGGCAAGCGCGTCGGCGGCGTCCGCGAGGGTCGCGGCCAGCCCGGCGTCCGGGTCGTGTTGCACGAACCCGTGGGTGCCCGGAGCGTCCCGATAGTGCACGTCGGAAATCTGGATCAAACGGATGGCGGTATCGCCGGCCGGACCGTCTTCGATGGGCATGCGCCATTCCCCTGTCACGTCCGTGAACGGTCGCCGACTGATCATCTGACGACCCGTCACGCATGCTGCCAGGGAAGGCGTGCGGAGGAAATGGCGAAGCGGCCCGCGGTCGGTGCGGACCGCGGACGACGAAGCCCGCCCGACCACGTCATTGGGGTCGGGCGGGCTGGACACGGCCCGGGAGCGCGGGCTCGCCGAGGCGGGCGAGCGTCAGTCGTTGGTGGGGAAGCCCAGGTTGATGCCGCCGTGGCTGGGGTCGAGCCAGCGCTGGGTGACGACCTTGCCGCGGGTGAAGAACTGCACGCCGTCGGCGCCGTACGCGTGCAGGTCGCCGAACAGCGAGTTCTTCCAGCCGCCGAACGAGTAGTAGGCGACCGGGACCGGGATCGGCACGTTGATGCCGATCATGCCCACCTCGACCTCGTTCTGGAACCTGCGGGCGGCGCCGCCGTCGTTGGTGAAGATCGCGGTGCCGTTGCCGTACGGGTTGGCGTTGATCAGCGCCAGGCCCTCGTCGTAGGACTCGACCCGCACGACCGACAACACCGGGCCGAAGATCTCGTCGGTGTAGATCGACATCTCGGGGGTGACGTTGTCGAACAGGGTCGGGCCGACCCAGTAGCCGTCGGCGGTGTCGGTGCCGTTGATCGGGTGCTCGCGGCCGTCCACCACGAGCGTCGCGCCCTGGTCCTCGCCGGCCTGCACGTACGACAGCACCTTGTCCGCGTGCTGGCGGGTGACCAGCGGGCCCATCTCGGAGGCGGCGTCGTTGCCCGCGCCGACCCGGAGCTTGGTCATCCGCTCCTTGATCCGGGCGATCAGCTCGTCGGCGATCGGCTCGACCGCGACCAGGGCCGAGATCGCCATGCAGCGCTCGCCGGCCGCACCGAAGCCGGCGTTGACCGCTGCGTCGGCGACCAGGTCCAGGTCGGCGTCCGGGAGCACCAGCATGTGGTTCTTGGCACCGCCGAGGGCCTGCACGCGCTTCCCGTAGCGGGTGCCGTTCTCGTACACGTACTTGGCGATCGGGGTCGAGCCGACGAACGAGACGGACTTGATGTCCGGGTGCTCCAGGATGCGGTCCACGGCGACCTTGTCGCCGTGCACGACGTTGAACACGCCGTCCGGCAGACCGGCCTGCTTCCACAGGTCGGCGAGGAAGTTCGCGGTGGACGGGTCCTTCTCGCTCGGCTTGAGGATCACCGTGTTGCCGGTGGCGATCGCGATCGGGAAGAACCACATCGGGACCATCGCCGGGAAGTTGAACGGCGAGATGATCGCGACCGGGCCCAGCGGCTGGCGGATCGAGTAGACGTCGATGCCGGTCGACGCCTGCTCGGAGTGCCCACCCTTCTGCAAGTGCGGGATGCCGCACGCGAGTTCCACGACCTCCTGGCCGCGGGCGATCTCGCCGAGCGCGTCCGAGTGCACCTTGCCGTGCTCGGCCACGATGATCGCGGCGAGTTCGTCCTTCTTGGCGTTGAGCAGCTCACGGAAGTTGAAGAGCACCGAGGAGCGCTTCGCGAGCGAGGCGTTCCTCCAGCCCGCGAAGGCGCGGACGGCGACCGAGACGGCCTCGTCGACCTCGGCCACGGAGGCGTAGTCGACCGTGCCGGTGACCTTGCCGGTGGCGGGGTTGTGGATGTCGCCCCGACGCTCGGAGACGCCGGTCCACTCCGCGTTGGCAATCCAGTGGGTTACGTGGTTCGTCACGGTCCGACCTTCCGGGGGATGCGGGTTTGGCGAGGGGCCGCACAAGCCCCGTACGGTTTGCCAGTCTGCTGGCCGGGTGGGAGTGGCTCAAGCTTCAGAGTGTCGGCGGTTGGGTCGTCCGCCTTACAGACCGTCTCGGTCGGCGTGGATGATGCCCACCCGCACCACCGGTTACGTTTCGGACGATGCTGCGGATCTACCGCGAAGGGGCGGACGAATCAGGCCCCGCAGCCTCCGCCGGATCTCGCGAATGACGCGCCGGAAGCCGGGTGAGGTGCATGCTCACCCGGCTGCCCGACGGCGCGTCAGCGCCCACGACTTGATCGCGTGCGGTGATCGACGAGCGCGCGAGGAGAGCGGCCGGAGGCCGCCGGTGGCGCAGCCGCCGCTGCGCGCAGCGCGGTTCGTCCTGAGCGGCCGGAGGCCGCCGGTGGCGCAGCCGCCGCCGCGCGCAGCGCGGTTTCAGCTATCGAAGCCCATGCCGACCTTGTCGAGCGCCTTGAGCCACAGGTTGCGCTTGCCGGCGTTCTTGTCGGCGCGGTCCATCGACCACTTGGTCATCGTCACGCCCGCCCACTTGATCGGTTCCGGCGGGAACGGCAGGGGCTTGGTGCGGACCATTTCGAGTTCGGTGCGCTCGGTCGGGCGACCGTCGAGTTTGTCCAGCATCACCTCGGCGCCGAAGCGGGTGGCGCCCACGCCCAGGCCGGTGAAGCCCAGCGCGTACGCGACCTTGCCCTTGTACGCCGTCCCGAAGAACGCCGAGAAGCGGCTGCACGTGTCGATCGCGCCGCCCCACGTGTGGCTGAAGCGCAGACCCTCCAACTGCGGGAAGGTCTCGAAGAAGTGCTGCGCGAGCTTCGCGAACGTCTCCGGGCGCTGGTCCAGGTCCGAGGAGAGCTTGGAGCCGTAGTGGTAGACGGCGTCGTAACCGCCCCACAGGATCCGGTTGTCCGCGCTGAGCCGGTAGTAGTGGAACTGGTTGTTCGTGTCGCCGATGCCCTGCCGGTTGTGCCAGCCGATCGCCGCGAGCTGCCCGTCGCTCAGCGGCTCGGTCATCATCGCGTAGTCGTAGACCGGCACCACGAACGGCCGCAGCCGCTTGACCAGCGACGGGAAGACGTTGGTGCCCAGCGCCACATTGCCCGCGAAGACCCGACCGTACGCGGTCTTGAGCACCATCCCCGAGCCGTGCTCGGCCAGTTCGGTCACCTTGGTGCGCTCGTGGATCCGCACGCCCAGCGACTCGCACGCGGCCTTGAGGCCCCAGGCCAGTCGGGCCGGGTCGATGATCGCGCAGCCGGTCCGGTCCCAGACGCCGGCGAGGTAGGTGGGTGAGTCGACCTCCGCCCGCACCTCGTCCCGGTCCAGGAAGGTCAGTTCGGTGCCGTACCGGCGGGCGAGGTCGATCTCCTCGCGCAGTTCCTCGACCTGGTGCGGCTGGGTCGCGACGCTGAGTTCGCCGGTGCGACGGAAGTCGCAGTCGATGCCGTAGCGCTTGATCGCCGCCTCGATCTCGTCGAGGTTGTGCTCGCCGAGCCGCTCCAGCCGGGCGAGTTCGCCCTCCCAGCGATCCAGCCCGTTGTAGAAGCCGTGGGTCAGGCTCGCGGCGCAGAATCCGCCGTTGCGGCCCGAGGCCGCCCAGCCGATCTCGTGCGCCTCGACCAGCACCACATCGCGCGAGGGGTTGCGTTCCTTCGCGATCAGCGCGGTCCACAGACCCGAGTAGCCGCCGCCGACGATCGCGAGATCGCAGTGGTCGTCGCCGACCAGGGCCGCGCACGGCTCCGGACGGTCGCTTTGGTCGAGCCAGAAGGGGGTGGGCGCGGCGTCCGCGAGCGAGCGGATCGCCTCGACCGAGGGAGCAGGATCCGACGTGTTCCGGGGACCCATGGGGTTTCACCACTTTCGCAGTGCCCGCCGGGGCCGCCTTGTCGGGCCCCGGCGGTTTCACCGCATAGCTACAGATCTGGGATGGACCATCATCCAACAGGCGAAACTACGCCCGCTGTTTGGCTCGCCGCGAGGCACGGATCTGCCCGATCATCACGATCAGCACGGCGATCACGAACATCGCCGAGCCGATCACGTTGATCTGCGGCGGCGTGCCGCGCTGCGCCGCGCCGTACACGAACATCGGGAAGGTGACCGTGTTGCCCGAGGTGAAGTTCGTGATCACGAAGTCGTCGAAGCTCAGCGCGAAGGCGAGCATCGCGCCGGCCCCGATGCCGGGTGCGGCGAGCGGCAGGGTCACCCGCAGGAACACCTGGGTGGGTGAGGCGTACAGGTCCTGTGCGGCCTCTTCGAGCTTGGGGTCCATGCCCAGGACACGGGCCTTGACCGCGACCACGACGAAGCTCAGGCAGAACATGATGTGCGCGATCAGGATCGTCACGAAGCCGGTGTTGATCCGCATGTTCAGGAACAGCGTGCCGAGCGAGGCGCCCATCACCACCTCGGGCATGGACATCGGCAGGAACAGCAGCGTGTTGATCGCGCCGCGGGCCCGGAACCGGTAGCGGCCGAGCGCGAACGCGATCGCGGTGCCGAGCGCCGTGGCGACCAGGGTGGACAGGACCGCGATCTTCATGCTGATCGCGACCGAGTCACAGATGCCGGCGACCCCGCACGGCTCCTCCCACGCGTCGAGCGTGAAGCCGTTCCAGGTGTAGTTGAAGCGCCCGTTCGGGTCGTTGAACGAGAACATCAGCACGACGATGTTGGGCAGCGTCATGTAGCCGAGCGCGAGCAGACCGAACAGCACGATGACGTTGCGACGCAACCAGTTGACGACGGCCATCAGACCAGGTCCTCCGTCCCCGCCTTGCGGATGTACGCCGTCACCATGAGCACGATCGACAACATCAGGATGAACGACAGGGCGGCCGCGGTCGGGTAGTCCAGCACCCGCAGGAACTGGGTCTGGATCACGTTGCCCGCCATGCCGGTGTCCGGCGAGCCGAGCCACTGCGCGTTGACGTAGTCGCCGGACGCCGGGATGAAGGTGAGCAGCGTGCCGGAGACCACGCCCGGCAGCGACAGCGGGAAGGTGACCTTGGCGAAGGTGGTCCGCGGCGACGCGTACAGGTCGCCCGCGGCCTCGTGCAGGCGCGGATCGATCCGCTCCAGGCACGCGTACAGCGGCAGCACCATGAACGGCAGGAAGTTGTAGGTCAGACCGCAGATCACCGCGAGCGGCGTGGCCAGCACCCGGTCGTCCTGGGTCAGGCCGAGGAACGCCGTGACGTTGGTGAAGTGCAGCTTGTTGAGCACGTCGACGACGATCCCGTTGTCCGCCAGGATCGTCTTCCAGGCCAGCGTGCGGACCAGGAAGCTGGTGAAGAACGGGGCGATCACCAGCACCAGCCACATGCCGCGCCACCTGCCGGCCTTGAACGCGATCGCGTAGGCGAGCGGGTAGCCGATCACCAGGCACATCACGGTCGCCGCGGCCGCGTACCCGAACGAGCGCAGGAACTGCGGGTAGTACTGGTCGAGCGCATCCCCATAGGTGGCCCAGTGCCAGGTGAGGTCGTAGCCCTTGGTCAGGTTGCCGGTCTGCAGCGACGTCGAGCCCTGCACCACCATCGGGATCGCGAAGAAGACCACCAGCCACAGCAGGCCGGGCGCGAGCAGCGCGTACGGTACCCACCTGCCGCGCCGCCTGAGTTCCGTGGTCTTGGTGTCCGCACCTCCCGTCGTGCCCGCGCCGAGGGTGCCGAGCGCGCTCACGCGGCGTCCTCGCTCGCCTCGGCGATGCCCGCGGTCAGGTCGCCCGACTCCAGGCCGAAGCCGTGCTCCGGGTTCCAGTGCAGGGCCACCGTCGCGCCGGGCACCAGGCGCGGGTCGCGCTCCATGTTCTGTTCGAACACGGTGAACTCCTGGTCCCACGGCATCCGCACCACGTACTGCGTGGAGACGCCGATGAACGCGGCGTCCACGATCACGCCGCCGTCGAGGCGGTTGCGGTTGTCCGCGACCTTCGCGTCCGCCGCGTAGGAGATGGTGATCTTCTCCGGTCGGATGCCCATCACCAGGTGGTCGCCGTCGGCGGCCGAGCGGGCGGCGGGCAGCGCCAGCCGGTTGCCCTGCGCGTCCAACAGCAGATCGCCGTCGGCGCGCCCGGTCACCTTGGCCTCGACCAGATTGGACTGGCCCAGGAAGTTGGCCACGAACGTGGTGCGCGGCGCCTCGTACAGCTCGACCGGGGAGCCGAGTTGCTCTATTCGGCCGCCGTTCATCACGGCGATCGTGTCGGCCATCGTCATGGCCTCTTCCTGGTCGTGCGTCACGTGCACGAACGTGATGCCCACGTCGGTCTGGATGCGCTTGAGTTCGAGCTGCATCTGCCGGCGCAGCTTGAGGTCGAGCGCGCCCAGCGGTTCGTCCAGGAGCAGCACCTGCGGCGTGTTGATCAGCGCCCGGGCCACCGCGACCCGCTGCTGCTGGCCGCCGGAGAGTTGGGTCGGCTTGCGCTTGGCCAGGTGCCCGAGCTCGACCAGGTCGAGCATGTCCTCGACCTGCTTCCGGGTGTCCTTGATGCCGCGCCGCTTGAGGCCGAAGCCGACGTTGTCGGCCACGCTCAGGTGCGGGAAGAGCGCATAGTTCTGGAACACCGTGTTCACCGGGCGCTTGTACGGCGGAAGCGCCGTGACGTCGCGGTCGCCGATGCTGACGCTGCCGGTCGAGGGCTGCTCCAGTCCGGCGATCATCCGCAGCGTCGTGGTCTTGCCGCAGCCCGAGGCACCGAGGAGGGCGAAGAACGATCCCGCGGGGATCGTCAGGTCCATGGGTCGGACGGCCGTGAAGTCACCGTAGTGCTTGCTCAGGCCCGCCAAGGAGACGTCGCCGGAGGCGCCGGCCCGCTGCTGCTCAGTCATGATTCCTCTCGCCGCGCCGCGGGCCCCGAACCCGCTCGCCGGCCGCAAGGGCGGCCGAGGACTCGCGTCCTCGGCCGCCCGTTCGATGGGGTGGTTACCGGGCTCCGAAGATCGTCCGGTGCCAGTCCTTGCGGGCGATTCCCGTGCCGTCGTACATCACGTGCTTGACCTGGGTGTACTCGTCGAAGGAGTACTGCGACATGTCCTTGCCGAAGCCGGATGCCTTGTAACCGCCGTGCGGCATGTCGCTGATGATCGGGATGTGGTCGTTGACCCACACGCAGCCGGCCTGGATCTCCCGGGTCGCGCGCAGCGAGCGGAAGATGTCGCGCGTCCAGGCGGAGGCCGCCAGGCCGTACGGGGTGTCGTTGGCGAGCCGGATGCCCTCCTCGTCGCTGTCGAACGGCAGCACGACCAGGACCGGGCCGAAGATCTCGTCCTGCACGATCTCGCTGTCCTGGGCCACACCGGTGACCAGCGTCGGGCGGTAGAACGCGCCCCTGGCCAGTTCGCCGCCGGGGATCTCACCGCCGGTCACGATGGTCGCGCCGTAGCCGCGGGCGCGCTCGACGAAGCCGGCCACCGACTCCTGCTGGCGGCGCGAGACGAGCGGGCCGAGGTCGGTCGCGGGGTCCATCGTGTCGCCCAGGCGCACGCCGTCGTACAACTCCGCGACGCCCGCCACGAACGCGTCGTAGAGCGGGCGTTGCACGTACGCGCGGGTCGCGGCGGTGCAGTCCTGGCCCGAGTTGATCAGCGATGCGGCGACCGCGCCGTTGATCGCCGCGTCGAGGTCGGCGTCGTCGAAGACCACGAACGGGGCCTTGCCGCCGAGTTCGAGGTGCAGGCGCTTGACGGTCTGCAGTGCCACCTCGCCGACCCGCTTGCCGACCCCGGTGGAGCCGGTGAACGAGACCATCGACACGTCGGCGTGACCCATCAGGTATTCGCCGACGGTGCGGCCCTTGCCGGTGATCACGTTGACCACGCCGTCCGGGATGCCCGCGTCGGCGCACGCCTGGGCGAACATCAGCGAGGTCAGCGGGGTGATCTCGGCCGGCTTGAGCACGATCGTGTTGCCCGCGGCGATCGCCGGCAGGATCTTCCACGCGGCCATCTGGAGCGGATAGTTCCACGGCGCGATCGAGCCGACCACGCCGATCGCCTCGCGGCGCACCATCGAGGTGGAGCCGGCCGCGTACTCGCCGGCCGCCTTGCCCTCCAGGTTGCGGGCCGCGCCCGCGAAGAACGCGGTGTTGTCGATCGTGCCCGGCACGTCGAACTCGGTGCTGAGCCGGATCGGCTTTCCCGCCTGCGCGGTCTCGACCCGGGCGAACTCCTCGGCCCGCTCCTCGAGCAGCACCGACAGCCGGTTCAGCGCGGTCGCCCGCTCGCCCGGGGTGGCCTGCGACCACTGCGGGAAGGCGCCCTTGGCGGCGGCTACCGCCGCGTCCACGTCCGAGGTGTCCGCGAGGGTGACCGTCTCGACCGTCTCGCCGGTGGCCGGGTCGACGACGTCGAAGGTCTCTCCGGACGAGCCCTGCCGCAGCTGTCCCCCGACGTACTGATGACCTTTGCCGAAGTCCTGCACAGGCATGAGAGCCCTCCAAGGGGATTTTCGATGAGCAGACGGGCGCTGCGTGCGGTGGGTATGCGCGTGAGCCGCGTCAGCGTAGGACGATGCCGTTTCGACACGGGGTGCCGCAACAGGCACATCGACAGGTAGGGCGGCGTGGGCTTTACAGGTCGCCAATCGCCCGCCCGAACCCAGGGGTCCGGGGTCGAACCGGGCACCGACCTGTCACCATGGAAGCGTCGCCCGCCGAGCCGTTTACAGATTGCTCGCGAATTCCCGCTTCCTTCGGGAACCAACCGCTGTCGCGGTCGGGCCGTTGTCAGCTCGCGGAGGTTTTCGAATGTTCCCCACGGTCGCCGACGTATTGGCCCTCGACATCGTCCAGCGCGGCCGCCCGCAGGTGGTCGCGGGTGAACGCGGCCTGGCCCGGCCGGTGCGCTGGGTGCACATCAGCGAGCTGCCGGACGTCACCCGGCTGCTCAAGGGTGGCGAACTGGTGATGGCCACCGGCATCGCGCTCCCCGAGGAGCGCGAGGGCCTGCAACGCTACATCCGCGATCTCGCCGAGGTGGACGCGGCCGGACTCGTGGTCGAGCTGGGCCGGCGCTACACCGATCAGCTGCCGCGGGCGCTGGTCGCGGCGGCCGAGCAGGTCGGCCTGCCGGTGATCACCCTGCGCAACGAGACCCGGTTCATCGGCATCACCGAGGCCGTGCACGGGCTGATCATCGACGCCCAGCTGGCCGAGTTGCAGGCCTCCGAGGCGGTGCACCAGGCGTTCAACGAGCTCGCGGTCGAGGGCGCGGAACCCGCCGAGATCGTCCGGCAGGCGTCCCGGATGGCCGGGCGCCCGGTGATCCTGGAGAACCTGGCGCACCAGGTGCTCGCCTACGACGCGGCCGGCATAGTCGCGGAGACCCTGCTGGAGAACTGGGAGGACCGCTCCCGGCAGTTGCGCCTGACCGCCCGGACCGCGTTCGACGAGCGCACCGGGTGGCTGGTGACCACGGTCGGCGCGCGCGGCCACGACTGGGGCCGGCTGGTGCTGGTCGGCGACGGCACACCGCCGCCGGCGCAGCAGACCATGCTCCTGGAGCGGGCCGCGTCCACCCTCGCGCTGAACCGGCTGGTGGTGCGCGACCGGGAGAGCCTGGAGCGGCAGACCCACCGCACCCTGCTGTCCGGGATCCTGACCCACTCCTACACGGTGGCCGAGGTGACCCTGCGGGCCCGCGCGCTGGGTGTCCCGCTGGAGGGCCGGCGCCTGGTCGGCGTGGTGCTGCGGCTGCGTCGCAGCGT
Organism: Embleya sp. L77; assembly: GCF_055557415.1. NCBI lineage: Bacteria > Bacillati > Actinomycetota > Actinomycetes > Kitasatosporales > Streptomycetaceae > Embleya > Embleya sp. L77. The sequence goes on along the minus strand of NZ_CM145709.1, from coordinate 4,799,424 downwards.
GACCCCGGCCGCGCTGGAATCGCAGGCCCGGCTGCGCGACTTCACCGAGATCGCCGCCGCGGCGGTGCGCGAGCGCCGGCTGGCCGCCCTGGTCGGCGGCCTGGACGACGAGAACGTCGGGCTGCTCGTCGCGCTCGCCTCGCAGGACACCGAGGACGGCGCGCTGGAGGGCTTCTCCGCCGCCATCCGCCGGCTCGCCCCGGACCTCGCGGACGACATCGTGGTCGCGGTCGGCTCCTCGGTGGGCGCGGTGCGCGACGCGCGCCGCTCGCTCCTGGAGGCCACCCAGGTCGCGGACGCCGCCCTGCACCAGGGCGGCAAGGCCGCCTTCTACCGGCTGCCCGACGTGCGCCTGCGCGGGCTGCTGCACCTGCTGCGCGACGACGCCCGGTTGCAGACCTACGTCGAGCGCGAACTCGGTCCGCTGCTCGCCTACGACGCGCAGCAGGGCACCCAGTTGATCGCGATGCTCCAGGTCTATCTGGACCACGGCCGGAACAAGTCCGCGGCAGCCGACGCCGCGCACCTGTCCCGCCCGTCCTTCTACGAGCGGCTGCACCGGATCGAGCGGATCCTGGGCGTCGACCTGGACCAGGTGGAGAGTTGTCTGTCGCTGCACGTGGCGCTGCTCGGCCTGGAGGCCCTCCGCCGCTGAGCGCGGCGCCCCTCGCGGGCGCGGTCCTCAGGCGGCGGGGCGGCTGCCCGCCAGGGTGAACGCGGTCACCGCGACCGCGTGCAGGGCCGCATCGCGCGTCCATTGCCGCTCGGTACTGAACACGTCGACCTCGATGTAGATGCCATTCACGATCACCGCGGCCAACATCGCGTGCCGGGCCACTCCGGACTCGGTCCAGGTGTATTCCCAGATCACGCCCTTTCGGCCCTGAATGGCGCGCTCCTCGAAGACCACTTTTCGATAGTCGCGGAAAACCCTCGGTGCGTTCTGTTCGTCGTCGCGCCACTGCTCCAACAAATCCGTGGTCTGTTGGAACGCGGTACGCCCGGTCAGCACGCTCGCGCCGGCCGGGTCGGTGTAGACCACGCTCTGGTCCTGCTCCTTGCGGTTCCACCCCTGCGGGATCTGCCAGGTGAAGGTGCTCTCGTCCGCCGTGCGGACCGGGATCGGCGGGGTGGCCACGGGCCCGCTCGGGTAGGGCGCGAGACCCGCGACCGGGTTCGCCGCGGGCGCGCCGCCCGTCCCGGAGGTCCTCGGCGGGATCGGGCTCGACCTGCTGTCGTCCTTCCCCTCGTCCCCGCCGGACTTGCCGCCGCCGTTCGCGAGCAGCAGCGCCGCCACGACTGCGCCGGCCACCAGGAGCGTGACGAGCGGCATCAGCACGGCCAGGAGGCGGCGGCGCGAGCGGGGCGGCCGGCGGGTACGGGTCGGCATCGGGAAGGTCGGCGTGTGCGCGGGGCCGGCCGGGGTGTTCGGCCGTTGCTCCGGCGAGGGCGCGGCGGGCACCCGCGGGAACGGGTCGAGCGGGGTGCCGTCGTCGGGGGCGACCCGGGCGGGCGGGAGCAGGTCGCGCAGCGGCGGCCGCGGGTGCACGGTCGGCACCAGCGTCACGTCGTCGTTCGCCTCGTCCGGCCCGAATTCGTTCGGCCCACGCTCGATCTGCCCACGCTCCTCGCGCCCGTACTCGGCCGGCCCGCGCTCGATCACCCGGCCGAGCGTGGTGGGCGGGATCGGTCGGGTCACGTCGCCCGCATGCCGGCGGCCCTCGGCGGCGAGCAGTGCGTTCAGGCGTGCCTCCACCTCGGCCGAGTCCGGGCGCCGCGCCGGGTCGCGTCGGAACAGGTCGCGCACGAGGGGCTCCAGCGGGCCGATCTCCTCGGGCACCTCGGGCTCGGCGATCACGATCGCATGCATCGTGGCCACCGGCGTCGCGCGGCGGAACGGCGACGCGCCGGTGACCGCCGCGCACAGCGTGACGCCCAGCGACCACAGGTCGGACGCCGGCCCGGGGTGCTCGCTCTCGATCCGCTCGGGGGCCATGAACTCGGGCGAACCCAGGATCGCCCCGGTGCCGGTCAGCCCGCTCACGCCCTCCAGCGCGGCGATGCCGAAGTCGGTCAGCACGGCGTGTCCGTCCCGGGCGATCAGCACGTTGCCCGGCTTGACGTCGCGATGGATGATGCCGTGCGCATGCACGACGCCGAGCGCGCGGGCGATCTGCACGGCCACCGCCGCGGCGGCGTGCGGGGTGAGCGGCCCGTCCTCTTCCAGGATGGCGTCCAGCGAGCGGGCGTCGAGCAACTCCATCACGATCCACAACCGGTCGTCGTCCTCGACGTAGTCGTAGACGCGGACGACGTTGGGGTGATTGATCCGCGCGGTCGCCTGCGCCTCGCGCAGGCTGCGTTCGCGGAAGGACCGGGACGCGTTGCGGCCCCATCCGGTGGTGATCACCTTCGCCGCCACGGGACGCTCCAGCACTCGATCCCGGGCCCGCCACACGGTGCCCATGCCACCGCTGCCGAGCACGCTCACCAGTTCGTAGCGGGCTCCGACCACGAAGCCCGCCCAATCCTCTCCCGGCCCGCCCGACATCGGCTTTCCCCCAGGTCCCGCCGCTTTTCAAGATCAGACCATTGCCACTTTCGTGGGATTACCTGTTAAAGGCCCTGCGAAAGCTTAGGACGGACATGGTAGAACGAATCGTCACGCATAGCGGGAGGGGGATACCGCATGTTCACCCCGAAAAAGTTTCGATCAGAAAACGTCAAGCGAGCGGCGTTGATAATTTCTGTTCCGGTCGGAATAGGAATGATTCTGAACGCCGGCCTGGCCGTCGCGGATACCGAGGGGAACGGGCCCGCGCATCGATCGGGCGGCGGGCACACCTACACACACGCACCGACCCGCACACACGGCCCCACGGGCACGCACGGTCCGACGGGCGAGGTCACCACGAAGCCGCCGGCCACCACGTCGCGGCCCACGACGCACGGGCCCGGCAGCACGCCACCGCCGACCACGTCCCGGCCCTCGACGACCCGGCCCGGGACGACGCCGCCGCCGACCACGACGCGGCCGAGCACCCCGCCGCCCACCACGGTCCCGCCGAGCACGTCCGCGTCGCCGACCGTGCCACCCACGGCCAGGCCGTTCGCGGTGACCACGTCCACCCAGATCACCTTCGACGCCGACGGTCGGGGTTCGATCGAGTTCACCGTCACCAACAACACCGACCGGGCCCAGCCGGCCCGCGACGTGTACGCCCGCAGTACCGGCGCCCTCCGGATCCGCTCGGTGCCCGGTTGTTCGGCCGCACCCGCGCTCAGGGCACCGGGACCGGCCTGGACGACCACCTTCAAGTGCACGCCGGGTCCGCTCGGGCCGCACGAGACCAAACGCTGGTCGGCGGCGGTGGAATATCCGCCGGCCGCGCAGCAGCCGCGCGCGGCTCGGGCCGAGGCGCGACTCCCGCTCGCACCGGAGGCGGACATCTCCACGTTCTGCGTGCTCGTGGTGCCCGCGGGCGCCACGGACACGTCCGTGGTGCTGGGTGTGGCCGGACCGTTGACGCTGATCAACCGGGCCAACAACAACGACCCGTCGTTCATCGGCTACACCGTCAACACGCCGGTACCCGGCGGCACCACCGGCGGCGGCTCGACGGGCGGGGGAACCACCGGCGGCTCCACGACCGGCGGCGGCTCGACGGGTGGCGGCTCGACAGGTGAGGGCAGCACGGGAGGCGGCGGCACAAGCGGCGGGAACGACACGGGCGGCACCACCGACGGCGGCACCGACCGGACCACGCCACCCACCTCGCTGCCCAAGACCGGCCCCGAGGACGACACGCTGCCGCTCGCGGGCGGCGCGCTCGGCCTGATGCTGGTGGGCAACGCGCTCTTCCAGGGCGCGCGGCTGCGCCGGATCCGCTCGGCCGAGGGCGACGACGAGCCGGACCGGGACTGAGTCCGGCGCACGACCAGCGCCGGCCCGTCGGCGAGCCGCGAGCGCACCGAGCCCGAGCACACCGGACCGTGCACACAGCGGCCCGTAAGCGGATCGGTCGGTGCGCACGACCGAACCGGACGGCCCCGGACCCGGGCACGACGGGCCCGGGGCCGTCCGATGTCGTCAGTGGCCGGTCAACGCCAGCACCCGCCGGGCTGCGGGCCGCTCCAGCAGATCGGCGAACGTGGTCCGCCCCTGGACCACCTTGCGGAACACCCGCCAGCCCTGCGGCAGCGTGCTCACCGCATGGTGCAACATCCCGGGATGCCGCTCGAACACGCCGAGCAGGAGCCGTCCGGCGCGCATCTCACGACCCAGCACCGCGTCGATGTCCGCGTGATAGCCGGCGCCGATCTTCTCCACCTCGGCGTCGGTACCCGCCTCGGCCACCAGCGCGGCCCGCTCCCCCGCCAGCCGGCCCGAGCGCAGCGCGTACGAGATGCCCTCGCGCGTCCACGGCTCCAGCAGCCCGGCGGCGTCGCCGGCGACCAGGACCCGGCCGCGCGAGAGCGGCGCGCTCTCCTTGCGGCATCGGGTCAGGTGGCCCGACTCGACCGCCGGCCGGAACCCGGCCAGGCCGAGCCGGGCGATGAAGTCGCGCAGGTAGGCGCGGGTGGCCTCGCCCTCGCCCCGGGCGCAGATCACACCGACCGTCAACGTGTCGCCCTTGGGAAAGACCCAGCCGTACGAGCCGGGCAACGGCCCCCAGTCGAGCAGGATCCGGCCGCGCCAGTGCGCGGCGACCTCCGGCGGCACCGGAATCTCCGCCTCCAGGCCCAGGTCGACCTGTTCGAAGGTGACCCCGACGTAGGCCGAGCTGCGTCCCGCGCTGCCGTCCGCGCCGACCACCGCGTGCGCCCGCAGCAGTTCGCCACCGGCCAGGGTCAGCGTCACCACGCCGTCCCGCTCGGCGATCCGGGAGACCGCGACGCCCTCGCGCAGCACCGCGCCCGCGGCCACCGCCGCCCGGGTCAGCGCCTCGTCGAAGCGGGCCCGGTCGACCAGGCCGATCAGCGTGGTCCGCGCCGAGCGCACCCGCCGGCGGCGGCCGCGCAGGGTGAATTCCACCTCGTGCACCAGGTCCTCGACCGGCGGCTCGAACCCGGGCGGAAGGGCGCTCTTGGCGGGGCCGATGATGCCGCCGCCGCAGGTCTTGTAGCGCGGCAGTTCGGCCCGGTCCACGACCAGCACCCGGCGTCCCGCGCGCGCCGCGGCCAGGGCCGCGGACGCCCCGGCGGGGCCCGCTCCGATCACCACGACATCCCAGGTCACAGGCTCGGCACCGGGGTCGGTACCGGGGTCGGCGGGCAGTTCGACGGCGGGCACGGCGGCGGCCTCGGGAGAGCTGCTAGTCATGGATATCGACCCTAGTGCGTCCGTCCGGGCGCTCTTCCCGGGAGGTCCGCCGCCGACCTGCGCGTCTGCCCGAATGGCTGTCGAATGCGCATTATGCTCCGCCGATGTCCCACGACAGCGCGCCATTCCTGATCGTTCTGGCCCTGGCCTTCGCCGCACCGCTGGTGGCCGATCTGCTCGGACGCCGGGTCCCGGTGCCCACGGTCGTGGTCGAACTCCTGCTCGGCGTCCTGGTGGGTCCGTCCGTCCTGGACTGGGTGCACGAGGGTGACGTGCTGACCTACGTGGCCAACTTCGGGCTCGCGTTCCTGATGTTCCTGGCCGGCTTCGAGATCGATCCGGGCCGACTCAGCGGCCGACCGCTGCGCCGGGCCACGCTGGGTTGGGCGCTGTCCCTGGTGGTCGGCCTGCTGCTCGGGTTGCTGCTGGTGTGGTCGGGCTCGACGATGTCCCGCCTGGTGGTCGGACTCGCCCTGACCACCACCGCGCTCGGCACGCTGCTGCCGATCCTGCGCGATGCGGGTGCGCTGCCGACCCGGTTCGGCGCGCAGGTGATGGCGATCGGCACGCTCGGCGAGTTCGGCCCGATCGTGGCCGTGTCGCTGCTGCTGAGCGGGCGCAACGCGGGTGCCTCGGCGGTCGCACTGGCCTGCTTCGCCGCGGTGACCGTGGTGGTGTTCGCGTTCGCCCGCCGGCCGTTGCCCGGGGCGCTGGACCGGGTGGTCCGGGCCACGCTGCACTCCAGCGGCCAACTCGCCATCCGGCTGGCGGTGCTCGTGCTCGCGCTGTTGGTCTGGGCCGCGGACGAACTCGGCCTGGACGCCCTGCTCGGCGCGTTCGCCGCGGGGCTGGTCATCCGGCTGCTGCTGTCCGACATGCCCGCCGAGTCGCGCGAGACGGTCGCGGGCAAGCTGGACGGGATCGGCTTCGGGCTGTTCGTCCCGGTCTTCTTCGTGATCAGCGGCGTGCGCTTCGACGGTCGTGCGCTGTTCTCCGACCTCGGCACGCTCGCCCTGCTGCCGCTGTTCCTGGCGCTGTTGCTCGCGGTGCGCGGGGTGCCGACGTATCTGATGGAGCGTGGTTCACCGGCGGGGGTGCGGCTGGGCCTGGCCCTGTTCGCCTCGGCCGGCCTGCCGCTGATCGTGGTGATCACCGGGATCGGCGTGGACGAGGGCGAACTGCGCGCGGGCACCGCCGCCGCGATGGTCGGCGCCGGCATGGTCTCGGTACTGGTGTTCCCGCTGCTCGGCATGCGCGCCTATCGCGGCGCCGTCACCGCCGACCCGGCCCTGGCCGAGCGCTGATTCCGCCGACCCCACCGGCCTCGACCCCGGCTTCGACACCGCCGTCGATCGCGCACCGCCGCCGGCGCGGCCCGTGGCTCACAGGCCGATGATGTTCCCCCATGCCTTCTCCCAGCGCCGTTCCTCGTCCTCGGTGGTCTCGCGCATCCCGTGCAGCTTCGCGGTCATCTCGGCGTCCGGGAAGATCAGCGGGTTGCTCGCCGAGTCGCGCATCTCCTGGTCCGAGGACTCGGCCAGCACCTGCTGCGCGGCCGGGACCGGACACACGTACGCCACGTAGTTCGCCAACTCGGCGGCGACCTCCGGGTCGTAGTAGAAGTCCATCAGCTTCTCGGCGTTGGTCTTGTGCGCGGCCTTGTTCGGCACCATCAGGTTCTCCGACCACAGCTCGGCGCCCTCCTCGGGCACGACGAACTCGATGTCGGGGTTGTCCAGCTTGAGCTGGCCAACGTCGCCGGAGTACGCCTGGCAGGCCAGGATGTCGCCACTGGCCAGGCCCGAGGTGTAGTCGTTGCCGGTGAAGCTGCGGATGTGGTCCTTGTCCACCAGCTTCTGCATCCGCTCCATCACCTTGTCCACGTCCGCGTCCGTGAAGGTCCTGATGTCCGTGCCCTCACCGAGCATCAGCAGCGCGACGGCCTCCATGAAGCCCGCGAACACGGTGACCCGGCCCTTGAGCTCGGGCCGCCACAGGTCGTTCACCGACCGGATCTCGCGACCCACCAGCTTCTTGTTGTACGCGATGCCGGTCATCCCGCTCTGCCACGGCACCGTGTACTCGCGCTTGGGGTCGTAGCCCGGGCTGCGCAGCGATTCGGCGAGATTGGCGTCCACCTGCGGCAGGTTGGCCTTGTTCAGCTTCTGGACCCAGCCCAGCCGGACGAAGCGGGTGCACATCCAGTCCGAGATGACGATCGCGTCGCGGCCGGGCTCCTTGCCCGCCTGGATGGCCGGGTGGATCTTGCCGAAGAACTCGTCGTTGTCGTTGATCTCCTCCGAGTACCGGACCTTGATGCCGGTCTTCTCGGTGAAGGCGTCGAGCGTGGGGTGCCGCTGCTCGTCGTTCTCGTCGATGTCGATGTAGAGCGCCCAGTTGGAGAAGCGCACCACCTTCTCCTGCTCCGACCGGTCCCGGCCGCCGCGCTTGCTCTCCTGGACGTACGCGGAGGGCACACCGCACGCGGCCAGGGTGCCCACGGCCGCCGCCGCACCGGTGCCGCGCAGGAACATCCGCCGATCCACCCGGTGCCCGGCGATCCGCAGCGGGGACTGGGCGCGAGTGCGGGCGCGGGTCATCGGCGACTCCTTGGCGAAATGCGGGGGTGGGGCCTGCTCCATGGGCGGGGGACCGCACGGTGGCGTACAAAATGGCCCACCGCATCGTGGCGCCCACCCGCCCCGAACGGCAACACGCACCCTGTCAACCCTCGCGGAGCGGAGTTGACAGGGTGCGTGTGGGTCGTGCCGACGCCGCGGGCAGGCGGGGTGGATCAGGCGTCGTAGTTGGTCATCACGTGCTTGATCCGGGTGTAGTCCTCGAAGCCGTAGCCGGAGAGGTCCTTGCCGTAGCCGGAGTGCTTGAAGCCGCCGTGCGGCATCTCGGCGACCAGCGGGATGTGCGTGTTGATCCACACGCAGCCGAAGTCGAGCCGCTTGGCCATCCGCATCGCCCGGCCGTGGTCCTTGGTCCACACCGAGGAGGCGAGCGCGTACTGCACGCCGTTGGCGTTGCTCAGCGCCTCCGCCTCGTCCTCGAACGACTGCACGGTGATGACCGGGCCGAACACCTCGTTCTGGATGATCTCGTCGTCCTGCTTGAGCCCGGAGACCACGGTCGGGGCGTAGAAGAAGCCCTTGTCGCCGACCTGGTGCCCGCCGGTCTCGACCTTCGCGTGCGCGGGGAGGCGCTCGATGAAGCCGCTGACCTGCTTGAGCTGGTTGACGTTGTTGACCGGGCCGAAGTACGCGTCCTCGTGCGAGCCGGTCGAGAGGTCGCCGGCGGCGGCGGCCAGCGCGGCGACGAACTCGTCGCGGATCGAGGAGTGCACGAGCACCCGGGTGGCCGCGGTGCAGTCCTGGCCGGCGTTGAAGAAGCCCGCACCGGCGATGCCCTCGGCCGCGGCGGCGATGTCCGCGTCCTCGAAGACCACGACGGGCGCCTTGCCGCCGAGTTCGAGGTGCACCCGCTTGAGGTCCTTGGACGCGCTCTCGGCGACCGACATGCCGGCGCGTACCGAACCGGTGATCGAGGCCATCGCCGGGGTCTTGTGCTCGACCATCAGCCGGCCGGTGTCGCGGTCGCCGCAGATCACGTTGAACACGCCGGCGGGCAGGATCTCCCCGATGATCTCGGCGAGCAGCACGGTGGACGCGGGGGTGGTGTCCGACGGCTTGAGCACCACGGTGTTGCCCGCGGCGATGGCCGGCGCGAACTTCCACACGGCCATCATCATCGGGTAGTTCCACGGCGCCACCTGGGCACAGACACCGACCGGCTCACGGCGCACCATGGAGGTGTGCCCCGCCATGTACTCTCCGGCAGACTTGCCTTCGAGCATGCGCGCGGCGCCCGCGAAGAAGCGGATCTGGTCCACCATCGGCGGGATTTCCTCGGACGCGGTGAGCGCGCGCGGCTTGCCGGTGTCGAGACACTCGGCGTCGATCAGCTCGTCGGCACGCTTCTCCACCGCGTCGGCGATCCGCAGCAGCGCGAGCTGCCGCTCGGCGGGGGTCGTCTCGCTCCAGGTCTCGAACGCCGTGGCCGCCGCGCGCATCGCCGCGTCGACATCCCGCTCGCGGGAGAGCGGGGACGTCGCGTAGACCTCGCCCGTGGCGGGGTCGACGATGTCGAGCGTGCCGCCGTCCGCGGCGTCGGTGAACGTGCCGTCGATGTAGTTGCGCAGAGTACGCAGGTCGCTCATGTCCCAAGTCTCCTTCGAAAACGGGGCGGCGCCGGCAGGACGGTGAGGGTCGATCCCGGGCTGGGCCGCGTTCCCAGCCTAACCGGATTGCTGTCGGTATCCGCATCCCCATCACGCACCAACAACTGAATCAGTTGTCTCATTGAGCAAAGTCAACGGATTCCCTTGCGAAAGGCCCATCTGATGAGGCAGAGTGACCACGTGGCCGGTCGAGACAGAAACCCGAACGCTCCGGCCGACGCCGTGTCGAAGGCGATCATCGAGCAGCTCCAGGAGGACGGACGCCGCTCGTACGCCGCGATCGGCAAGGCCGTCGGTCTCTCGGAGGCCGCCGTGCGTCAACGCGTACAGCGCCTGCTCGACCAGGGCGTGATGCAGATCGTCGCGGTGACCGATCCGCTGACCGTCGGCTTCCATCGCCAGGCCATGGTCGGGGTTCGTGTCGAAGGAGACATCGACCCCGTAGCGGACATACTGGCCACGATGAAGGAAGTGGACTACGTCGTCATCACGGCTGGTTCCTTCGACCTCATCGTGGAACTCGTATGCGAGAACGACGACCACTTGCTCGACATCATCAACAAGAGGATTCGAGCGATTCCGGGCGTACGGAGCACCGAGAGCTTCGTCTACCTGAAGCTTCGGAAGCAGACCTACCAGTGGGGTACTCGATGACACAGCAGTACGACAACGCGGCTCTCTCCAAGAGCGCCTACGACCACCTGTGGATGCACTTCACCCGCATGTCGTCCTACGAGAACGCTCCCGTGCCGACCATCGTGCGCGGTGAAGGCAGCTACATCTGGGACACCAACGGGCGCAAGTACATCGACGGCCTCGCCGGCCTGTTCGTCGTACAGGCCGGTCACGGCCGCACCGAGCTGGCCGAGGTGGCCCGCAAGCAGGCCGAGCAGCTCGCCTTCTTCCCGGTGTGGAGCTACGCCCACCCCAAGGCGATCGAGCTGGCCGAGCGGCTGGCGAACTACGCCCCGGGCGACCTGAACAAGGTCTTCTTCACCACCGGTGGCGGCGAGGCCGTCGAGTCCGCGTGGAAGCTGGCGAAGCACTACTTCAAGCTGACCGGCAAGCCGACCAAGCACAAGGTCATCTCCCGGGCCATCGCCTACCACGGCACCCCGCAGGGCGCGCTGTCGATCACCGGTCTGCCGGACTACAAGGCGCCGTACGAGCCGCTGGTGCCGAGCACCTTCCGGGTGCCGAACACCAACCAGTACCGCAAGCCGGAGTTCCTGGCCGACTCCTCACCCGAGGGCTTCGGCCGCTGGGCCGCCGACCAGATCGAGGTGGCGATCCTCAACGAGGGTCCGGACACCGTCGCCGCGGTCTTCCTGGAGCCGGTGCAGAACGCGGGTGGCTGCTTCCCGCCGCCGCCCGGGTACTTCCAGCGCGTGCGCGAGATCTGCGACCAGTACGACGTGCTGCTCGTCTCGGACGAGGTCATCTGCGCGTTCGGCCGGCTCGGCACGATGTTCGCGTGCGACAAGTTCGACTACGTGCCGGACATCATCACCTGCGCCAAGGGCATGACCTCGGGCTACTCGCCGATCGGCGCGATGCTCGTCTCGGACCGCATCGCCGAGCCGTTCTACAACGGCAGCGACAACGTCTTCATGCACGGCTACACGTTCGGCGGGCACCCGGTGTCCTCCGCCGTGGCACTGGCCAACCTGGACATCTTCGAGCGCGAGGGCCTGAACCAGCACGTGCTGGACAACGAGTCCAAGTTCCTGGCCACGCTGCAGAAGCTCCAGGACCTGCCGATCGTCGGCGACGTGCGCGGCAACGGGTACTTCTACGGCATCGAGATGGTCAAGGACAAGAGCACCAAGGAGACGTTCAACGAGGACGAGGCCGAGCGCCTGCTGCGCGGCTTCCTGTCCACCGCGCTCTACGACAACGGCCTGTACTGCCGCGCGGACGACCGCGGCGACCCGGTCATCCAGCTCTCCCCGCCGCTGGTCGCGGACCAGGGTGTGTTCGACGAGATCGAGCAGATCCTGCGCGGAGTGCTGACCGAGGCATGGACCAAGCTGTAGATCGAGCAGTGAACCCCGGCTATTCGACGAACCCTCAGTGAGTCTGCCGCCGTCGCGCACAAGCCAGTGCGCGACGGCGGCAGACTCATGTCCGGGGCGCCTGTCACGAAGTGCGAATCAGGGCCCCGAAGAACCGAGAATCACCGACACCGTCACATCGACTCGCCCGCGCCGACCGGCGCCGCGCTCGGATCACCGAAGAGGCCCGATGAGCCACCCCACGCCAGGCTCCACCCCCCGCACCCGGATACGCCGCCTGCCCCACCACGCCGTGCCGGACCGGACCGCACTGCACGCCGTGCTCGACGCCGGTCTGGTCGGACACCTCGCGGTCACCGGCGAGGACGGTCAGCCGTTCGTCCTCCCGGTCGCCTACGCCCGGGACGGCGAACGCGTGCTGATCCACGGCTCGACCGGCAGCCGACTCTTCCGCGGCCTGGCCGCAGGCGCGCCGACCTGCCTGACCGTGACCCTGCTCGACGGCCTGGTGGTGGCCCGCTCGGCGTTCGAATCGTCCATGCACTACCGCAGCGCGATGGTGCTCGGCTCGTGCGTCGTGCTGCCCGAGGACGAGAAGGTGGCCGCGCTGGACCTGCTCACCGACCGGCTGCTGCCCGGCCGCCGGGACGAGTTGCGCCCGCACCGGGCCAGGGAACTCGCCGCGACGCTGGTGCTCGCACTGTCCCTGGACGAGGCGTCGGTGAAGATCTCGGCCGGCCCGCCGGACGACGCGGACGAGGACCTGGACACCCCGATCTGGGCCGGCGTGGTGCCCATCACCGAGCACTTCGGCGAGCCCGTGCCCGCCCCCGACCTGCGCTTCGATCTGCCCGCGCCGGACTACCTGAGGAAGTGGCAACGATGACCACCGACTACCGCGACCTGTCGCTGTGGTTCGACACCCTCGGCGCGGACGTCACGCCACGACCGGCGCTCGCGGGCGACCTGGACGTGGACGTGGCCATCGTCGGCGCCGGCTACACCGGCCTGTGGACCGCCTACTACCTGGCCAAGGCGGACCCGTCCCTGCGCATCGTGGTCCTGGAGCGGGAGATCGCCGGATTCGGCGCCTCCGGCCGCAACGGCGGCTGGTGCTCGGCGCTGTTCCCCGCCTCGATCGCCAAGGTGGCCCGGAGCAGCACCCGCGAGCGGGCGATCGCCCAACAGCGGGCGATGAACGCGACCGTGGACGAGGTCGGCCGGGTGGTCGCCGAGGAGGGCATCGACTGCGACTTCGCCAAGGGCGGCACCGTGGTCCTGGCCCGCACCCCGGTCCAGCTGGCCCGAGCCCGGCAACTGGTCGCGGACGAACACGCCTGGGGCTTAGACGAGTCCGACGCCAGATTGCTGGACGCCGCCGAGGCCCGCGCGATGGTCGGCGCCACCGACGTGCTCGGCGGCACCTACACCCCACACTGCGCGGTCATCCACCCCGCCAAACTGGCCCGGGGTCTGGCCGACGCGGTGACCCGCCTGGGGGTGACCATCCACGAGCGCACCCCCGTCACCGCGATCAAGAACGGCGTCGCGCTCACCCCGCACGGCCGGGTCCGTGCCGACGTGGTGGTCCGGGCCACCGAGGGCTACACCCCCGAGTTGGCCGGCTTCCATCGCGAACTGGCCCCGGTGTACTCGCTGATGATCGCCACCGAGCCGCTGCCGCGGTCGTTCTGGGCCGAGGCGGGCCTGGCCCGCCGGGAGAGCTTCAGCGACATGCGGCACCTGATCATCTACGGCCAGCGCACCGCCGACGACCGGCTGGCCTTCGGCGGGCGCGGTGCGCCGTACCACTTCGGCTCCAGGGTGCGGCCCGAGTTCGACCGCGACGAGAACGTCTTCGCCGAGCTGCGTCGGGTGATCGCCGAGCTGTTCCCGGCGGTCGCCGACGCAGAGATCACCCACACCTGGGGCGGACCGCTGGGTGTGGCCCGCGACTGGTACGCGAGCTGCGGCCTGGACCGCGCCCGCGGACTCGCCTGGGCCGGCGGCTACGTCGGCGACGGCGTGGGCACCGCGAACCTGGCGGGCCGCACCCTCGCCGACCTGATCCGCGACGAGTACACCGACCTGACCCGGCTGCCCTGGGTCCGCCACCGCTCGCCCAAGTGGGAGCCGGAGCCGCTCCGCTGGATCGGCACCAACGTCGGCCTGCGGGTGATGGCGGGCGCGGACGCCGAGGAGCAGCGCACCGGCAATGAGTCCCGACTCGCACAGGCGTTCGGCCGATTCCTGGGCCACTGAGCCGGGCTCACCGCGCCCGGGCAACCGGGCGGCCCGGGCCGAGCCAACTACGCCCGCGCCCGGGCCACCGCGCCCGGGCCCGGACCGGCGAGCCGGCCGGTGCCCCGGCGACCGGCCGGGTCAGCGCCCCCGGATGGTGCGGCGCCAGGTCTCCAGGTGCTCCGGCGCCGCACCCGCCTTGAGCAGGAACTCCGCCGCCGAGCCGTGCCGCTCGGCGAGCACGCGCAGGAACGTGTCGATGGAGGCGCGGGCCGCACCGCGCATCGCCGGGGCCACCGGATGGGCCGGATCGATCCGCGGCTGCCTGGGCAACCGGTCGATCCGCTCGAACATCTCGACCAGGTGCACCTCGGTCTCGGTGTAGTCGGCGATGATCGCCTCCCGCTCCACCCCCGCGACCGACAACAGCAGCGCGACCAGGATCCCGGTCCGATCCTTGCCCGCCGTACAGTGCACCAGCGCCGGCACCCCGCCGTCGCCGGCCAGGATCTCCAGCGAACGCACGTACGACTCACCGCCGCGCTCGGCCATCCGCATGTACAACAGACCCGCGCCGTGCTCGTCCACGCTGCCCAGGTCGATGTCGTCGTCCAACCCCAGCCCCTGGGTCTGTCCCGCCGAGACGTCGCCGATCGCGGCCCGGTCGGCGGCCAGCGCCGAGCGTCGGCCCAGCAGCGGCAGCCGGTGTCGGGTCACCCCCGGCCACTGCTCCGGCGGCAGCCCCTCACCCTCCGACCGCAGGTCCAGCACGTGCCGCACACGGTAGGTGTGGATCAGTCGGTCGATTCCCTCGGGGGTCAACAGGTCCGGGGTCTCACAGCGCATGAGTACGCCCGTTCGAGTGACTCCCCCGTCGATCAGCGGTAGGTCCCCGACGTCGCGGGCATTGAGGAGATCCGGAAGATCGAGTCGGCGGTTCATGTGCACCCCGTTCGGAACGCGTTCGATACACCTGTTCGCCTCATCATGGTGCGCGCGAACTCCCGCCGCCGGCAGGGCTCCCCGAGTGAAGGGGTTTGTCGTCCCTGCCGCAACCAGGCGTCGCGATGCTCGTTGGAGGAGAACGGGTGGCAACCAACGTTTCTCTGCGGGAGGTGTGCCATGTCCCTGTCGTCCCGCGCGGCGAGACCGCATGAGCGGCGCGCCGTCGTCGCCGGAGTACCGACCGCCCCGCCCGACAACGACGTCCTGCGCGCTCGCGGGCTGACCCTGACCCGGGGTCGGGTCACCCTGCTGCGGGACGTCTCCGTGGCGGTCCGGGCCGAGGAGACGTTCGCGATCTCCGGTCCCGCCGGCGCCGGCAAGTCGGCGCTGCTCGCCTGCCTGTCCGGTATGGTCGCCCCGGATTCCGGTGAGGTGTGGTTCAACAGCGGCGCGATGCACGTGCTCGACGAGAAGGGGCGAACCGCGCTGCGGCGTCGGCACTTCGGGCTCGTCGACGGCCGTACCCGGCTGCTGCCGGAGCTGACCGTCGCGGAGAACGTCGCGCTGCCGCTGCTGCTCGACCGGATTCGCCGGGCCGATGCGTTCGCGATCGCCCGGCACTGGATGGAGCGGCTGGACGTGACCGAGCACGCCGAATCCCGGCCGACCGGCCTGGGCCCGGCCCTGCTGCGTCGGGCGGCGGTCGCCCGGGCGCTGGTCACCCGGCCGGCCGTGGTGTTCGCGGACGAACCGGCACACGACCTGGCCGGCGCCGAACTCGACCATCTGATGCGGATCCTGGTCTCCGCCGTGCGCTCGCACGGGACGACCCTGGTGCTGGCCACCGCCGACCGGCGGGTGGCCGCGCACGCGGACCACTGTCTGGTCCTGCGCGACGGTCGCCCCGACCCGCATACGGACGGGTGGTAGGGCGATGTCCCGGGCCGACCCGAGCCCGCTGCGCGACGCGTTGCGCATCGCGTCCCGGGTCGACGCCGTGCGTGTGCTGGCCGGTGCGGCGGTCGCGGGTACGGCCACGATCGTGCTGTTGTGCCTGCTGGCCTGGGCATCGCCGGTCGGACGCCCCGGACCGGCACTGATCCGGCCGGTGCTCGCGATGCTGCCGGTGCTGGGCGCCGTGGCCGTGTTGGTCACGGTCGGCATCCGCCTGACGTTCCCGGGCCGCATCGACCGACCGGGTGCCCCGTTCCGGGCCCACGGGAAGAACCGCCGGAGTCGGGAGGTGGTCGTGTCCGAGGCCGCCGTCACCGCTCTGGCCGGCACGTATGCCGGCGTTCAGGCGCACCTGGTGCTGCGCACGCTCCCGGCTTCGCCGCCCCCGGCGGTCCGGCACCTGCTGGCGATCGGCGCCTCGGCGCCCTGGCCGGCCGCGGTGGCGGTGCTCGCCACGGTGCCCAGCGTCGCCGTGCTCGCCGCCTGCTACGCCACGGCCCGACCGTCGTCGCGGCTGAAGCCCCGGGTCCCGCGCTACCTCGGACCGCTGGTGCTGCTCGCCGGACTGCTCGGGCAGTACCTGATCGCCGACCCGGGCCACCCGGACCGGTTGTCGCACGGCGCGGTGCCGGCGGCGGCGATCTGCTACGGCGCGGTGCCGGCAGGGGTGGCACTCACCGTGCCGTGGCTGTTGACCTGGCTGGGTTCCGGCTGGGCCGCCCGGGCGGGTCGGGTGTGGACGCTGTGCGCGGCACGCCGGATCGAGGCGAGCGCACGCGGCCTGGCACTGCCGCTGGGCCTGACCACGATCGCTCTCGCGATGGTCACCACCAGCGGCCTCGCGGACGACCGCACGCCGACCGGGATGGCCGACGCCCCCCTGTTCCTGACCACGACGACGGTGTCCTCGTGTGCGGCGGCGACGTTGTTCACGGTCGTCGTGGAGTACGGCTCCGCGCGCCGCGAGACCTCACACACGTTGCACTCGATCGGCGCCGGGGAGCGGATGGATCGCCGCGCGGCGCTGGCCGCTCTGGTGGTGCCGCTGCTGGTGTGCGTACCGGTCTCGGTCGCGGTCGGCGCGCTGCAGGCGTGGCCGGCGCGCGGCAACGGGGACTCGTTTCCGACCATGCCAGCACACGCGGCCCTGCTGGGCACGCTGTGGACGATCGGTCTGCTCGCCTTCGCGCTGATCGCGGCGACGGTGGTGATCCTGCGGGACGACCGGCCGGGCCGGATCTGAAGCCGCGGCCGGACCGACACCCGCGGCCGGGCCTGCGGGCGAACGCGATACCGGCGCGCAAGGCCGGCCGGACATGGGAAAGCACTTCGGGCCCGGCGCGGCGTCCCCTTCCGCAACGGGCCCGAAGTGCTTATCGTCTCGGGGGCCACGCGACCCCGAGCCGTGCGCCGGATCGTGTCCCTTCGACCGGCGGCTTGGGCGTGCCACCGCCGGAGCATTCGAACGGGGAGATCAAAGGATCCGACGGCTTGGCACTGAGATCAGTCTCCCCTGAGGCGCCTAAGGATCCGATAAGGATTCGTTACCCGTTCTATATCGCCGCGCCGCGCGCCCGTGACCTGCCCGGGATGTCCCACTTACGGACCGGCCGGCCCGGTCCGCTGCGGCGGACCGGGCCCTACGACTAGACCTCCGCGGCGGCGAGCTGACCGCACGCCCCGTCGATGTCCCGACCCCGGGTGTCCCGGACGGTGACCGGCACGCCGTGCTTGGTCAGCAGGCGGACGAACTCCTCCTGGCGTTCCGCCGTCGACGCGGTCCACTTCGACCCGGGGGTGGGGTTCAGCGGGATCAGGTTGACGTGTGCGTTGTGGTTCTTCAGCCGGCGCCCGAGCAGGTCGGCCCGCCAGCCGTGGTCGTTGATGTCCTTGATCAGCGCGTACTCGATGGACACCCGTCGGCCGGTGACGCCCTCGTAGTGCCATGCCGCGTCCAGCACCTCGCGCACGTCCCAGCGCGTGTTGACCGGCACGAGCGTGTTGCGCAGGTCGTCGTCCGGCGCGTGCAGGGACAGCGCGAGGGTGACCGGGACGCGTTCGTCGGCGAGCTTGTACATCGCCGGGACCAGACCGACCGTGGACATGGTCACCGAGCGGGCGGAGATGCCCAGCCCGTCCGGGGCCGGGTCGGTCAGCCGACGCACCGCGCCGACCACCGCCTTGTAGTTGGCGAGCGGCTCGCCCATGCCCATGAAGACGATGTTGCTGACCCGGCCGGGGCCGCCCGGCACCTCGCCGCGGGCGAGGGCCCGCGCGCCCGCGAGCACCTGCTCGACGATCTCGCCGGTGGACAGGTTGCGGGTCAGACCCGCCTGGCCGGTGGCGCAGAACGGGCAGTTCATTCCGCAGCCCGCCTGCGAGGACACACACATGGTGACCCGGTCGGGGTAGCGCATCAGCACGGCCTCGACGAGCGTGCCGTCGAAGAGCTTCCACAGCGACTTGCGGGTCGCGCCGTCGTCGCACGAGATGTCCCGCACGGACGTCATCAGCGTGGGCAGCAGCGCCTCGGCGAGCCTGGCCCGCGACGCGGCGGGCATGTCGGTCCACTGCCCGGGGTCGTCCGAGAGGTGACCGAAGTAGTGCTTGGACAGTTGGGCCGCGCGAAACGGCTTCTCGCCCAGCTCGGCCACGGCATCGCGGCGCTCGGCGAGGGTGAGGTCGGCAAGGTGGCGCGGCGGCTTCGAACGACGCGGCGGCGCGGTGAAGGTGAGTTCTCCTGGTTTGGGCATGGCTCGTCCAGTGTCGCAGGTGTACGGGCGGGGCCGAATCGGCCCCGCTCTCGTGCACACGCGGCCTGTCCGGTTTCTCTGCCGGATCAGGTCCGGGTCATACGAATGCGGCGAGCAGCAGCCACACCACGGGAGCGGCGGGCAGCAACGAGTCGAGCCGGTCCATCAGGCCACCGTGACCGGGCAGCAGACTGCCCATGTCCTTGACCTTGAGGTCGCGCTTGATCATCGATTCGGCCAGGTCCCCGAGCGCGGACACGGCGGCGGCGGCGACGCCCACCACGGCACCCTGCCACCACGCACCGTCGAGCATGGTCGTCACGCAGACCGCGCCCGCGCCGGCGGCCAGGAGCACTCCGCCGGCGAAGCCCTCCCAGCTCTTGCCGGGACTGATCTTCGGCGCCATCTTGTGCGGACCACCGGAGGTGACGCCCGCCGCATAGGCACCGGTGTCCGCACAGACCACCAGGATGATGAAGGTCAGCACCCGCCGGGCGCCGTCGTCGTCGGCGAGCATGAGCACCGCGAACCCGGCCAGGAACGGCAGGTAGAAGACGGTGAACACGCCGGCCGTCATGTCCCGCAGGAAGTCCTCGGGACCCTCGGTCATCCGCCAGATCATCACCGCGATCGCGGTCAGTGCGGTGGCGATCGCCAGCCCCTCGGCACCGCGCGCGTAGCCGGCGACGAGCATCGCCACCGAGCCGACTGCGAGCGGTACCACCGGAATCCGGATGCCGCGCCCGACCGTGGCGCCCTGTGCGGTTCGACCGGACGCGTCGGTGACCGCCTCGGCCCGACCGAACGCGCCCGCCAGCTCCCACAGTCCGACCAGGACCGCGAGCAGCACGACGCCGACGAACAGCACCGGCAGGGTCAACAGCGAGGCGACGATGACCCCGCCCAGCCCGGCCCCGACGCCGATCGCCTGCGGCAGGTTGCGACCGGCCTTGCCGACCCGTTTGGCAGGCGGCTCCTCGGTCACCACGAGCCCCTCACGCCGAGGTTCGGGCAGAGTCGCGTCCACACGAGCGGCCTCCTCGGACAACGACGCACCCGAGCGGAGCTCCGGTTCGTCGCCCGGGTCGTGACCCGCGATCGGTGACAGCACCTGCGTGTGGTCATCCTGTGTCCGTACCCCGACGCCGGCCGGAAAGTGTTGCTGCGCACGAGTGGCGCCGTCCCCATGGCCGCCGGACCGGGCCGCGTCGTAGTGGGCCTGATCCTGACCCGTCGGTGCGCCCGGGACCTGCTCCGGCCACGCGCCGTACGACCCGTACGGATCGTGGCCGGGCGGCAGATCGGGGTGCGCTCCCGCGGGCGGATCGGCCGGCGGCGTACCGCCCCAGGTCGAGTCGTTCATCAGACTTCGAGCAGCTCGGCTTCCTTGTGCTTGAGCAACTCGTCGATCTGCGCGACGTACTTGTGGGTCGTGTCGTCGAGTTCCTTCTCGGCGCGACGCACCTCGTCCTCGCCGCTCTCGCCGTCCTTGACCAGCTTGTCGAGCGTCTCCTTGGCCTTGCGGCGGATCGCCCGCAGCGAGATCTTCGCGTCCTCGCCCTTGCCCCGCGCCAGCTTGATGAACTCCTTGCGGCGTTCCTCGGTCAGCTGCGGGAAGACCACGCGGATGAGCTTGCCGTCGTCGGTCGGGTTGACCCCGAGGTCCGAGTCGCGGATCGCCTTGACGATCGCGTTCGTGGAGCCGCGGTCGAACGGGGTCACGATGACCATGCGCGGCTCGGGGGTGGTGAACGACGCGAGCTGGTTCACCGGAGTGGGCGAGCCGTAGTAGTCCACGAGGATCTTGTTGAACATGGCCGGGGTGGCCCGGCCCGTGCGGATCGCCGCGAAGTCTTCCTTGGCGACCACGACGGCCTTCTCCATCTTTTCCTCGGCCTCGAGGAGAATCTCGTCGATCATGTCGGCTCCTGTCCCGGTCCTGTCGCCGTCGATCAGCCGTCGGTACGGCTGACCAGGGTGCCGATCTTCTCACCCCGCACGGCGCGGGCGATGTTGCCCTCGACGAGCAGGTTGAAGACGACGATCGGCAGTTCGTTGTCCATGCACAGGCTGATCGCGGTGGCGTCCGCGACCTTGAGCCCGCGGGCGAGCACCTCGGCGTGATCCAGACGATCGAACATGACCGCGTCCGGGTTGGACTTCGGGTCGCAGTCGTACACGCCGTCGACACCCTTGGCCATGAGCAACGCGACCGCGTCGATCTCGAGGGCGCGCTGCGCGGCCGTGGTGTCGGTGGAGAAGTAGGGCATGCCCATGCCCGCACCGAAGATGACCACGCGACCCTTTTCCAGGTGTCGCACGGCTCGGCGCGGGATGTACGGCTCGGCGACCTGGCCCATCGTGATGGCGGTCTGCACACGGGTGTCGATGCCCTGCTTCTCCAGGAAGTCCTGAAGCGCGAGGCAGTTCATCACGGTGCCGAGCATGCCCATGTAGTCCGAGCGCGCGCGGTCCATGCCGCGGATCTGCAACTCGGCGCCGCGGAAGAAGTTGCCACCGCCGATGACGATGGCGACCTGCGTGCCGCGGCGGACCACGTCGGCGATCTGGAGCGCGATGGTCTGCACGGTGTCCGGGTCGACGCCCAGGGCACCGCCGCCCGCGAACGCCTCGCCGGAGAGCTTGAGCAGCACCCGACGTGCGTAGGGGTTCGGCTCGTCGCCCTCGGCGGACGACGAGGAGGCCGCCTTCGTTTCGGTTTCCTGCACGGTTCCCTCCACGCCTTGCGGCCTCCTCGCCATACTGCTTTTCACTGCGTTCATGCCTACTGCATGCCCCGACTGGATTGATGTCTGCATCGGGGCGGTGGTGCGAGGGGCGGATCAGACGCCGACGCGGAAGCGGGTGAAGCGCTTGACCTTGACGCCGGCCTCGTCCAGGACCTTGCCCACGGACTTCTTGCTGTCCTTGGCGAACGCCTGGTCGAGCAGCACGTTCTCCTTGAAGAAGCCGGTCACCCGGCCTTCGACGATCTTGCCGAGGGCAGCCTCGGGCTTGCCCTCCTCGCGCGCGGTGGCCTCGGCCACGCGACGCTCGTTCTCGACCGTCTCGGCCGGCACGTCCTCGCGGTTGAGCACGGTGGGCGAGAACGCGGCGATGTGCTGCGCGACGTCCTTGGCGACCTCGGCGTTGGCGCCGTCCAGCTCGATCAGCACGCCGATCTGCGCGGGCAGGTCGGGGCTGGTCTTGTGCAGGTACGCGGCGACGAAGCCGTCGGCGTACTGCGCGAAGCGGTCGAGCACGATCTTCTCGCCGAGCGTGACGTTGGCGTCGTCCACGTACTGCTGGACGGTCTTGCCGGCCTCGATCTCGCTCGCGAGCAGCGCGGCGATGTCGGCGGGCGAGGTCTTGGCGACGTGGGCGGCGATCGCCTCGGCGGCCTCGATGAACTTCGGGCTCTTGGCCACGAAGTCGGTCTCGCACTTGAGCTCGACCAGGACGCCGGACGCGTTGCCGTCGAGCAGCGCCACGACCGCGCCGTTGGAGGCCGAGCGGCCCTCGCGCTTGGTGACGCCCTTCTGGCCCTTGACGCGAAGGATCTCGACAGCCTTGTCGACGTCACCTTCGGCCTCTTCGAGGGCCTTCTTGCAGTCCATCATGCCTGCGGCGGTGAGCTCACGGAGCTTCTTCACGTCCGCGGCGGAGAAGTTCGCCATGTCCTGATTCTCTCGTCTCTCGGGTCAGCGGCCCGGTTGCGCCGAGCGACTGCGGGTGAGGCTGTCGTCCCACCCGATGAAGGTCAAGGGGCTGTGCGGTATTCCGACACATACGGGGACGTACGCAGTACGTACGCACCGTGATCGGGTCCCGGCACAGGGCGAGGGGTACGCCGGCTGGGCCGTCGTACCCCTCGATCCAGGGTCAGACCTGCGGGTCGGCCTCGGTGGCCGGCGCGTCGGTGGCCGGCGCCTCGGCGGCGACCTCGGCCGCCGGAGCGGACTCGGTGGCCTCGGCCTCGACATCGGCCTCGGTGACCGGGCCGGACTCGACGACCTCTTCGGCGGCGGGGGCGGCCTCGGCCGAAGCGGCCTCGTCCTTCTTGCCGGCCTCGAGCAGCTCGCGCTCCCAGTCGGCGAGGGGCTCGCCGACGGTGGCCTTGGTGTCGGCGGCGGCGCCACCGGCACGCGACATGAGACCGTCGGCGACCGCGTCGGCGATCACGCGGGTGAGCAGCGTGACCGAGCGGATCGCGTCGTCGTTGCCCGGGATCTTGTAGTCGACCTCGTCGGGGTCACAGTTGGTGTCGAGGATCGCGACGACCGGGATGTGCAGCTTCCGGGCCTCGCCGACGCCGATGTGCTCCTTCTTGGTGTCCACGATCCACACGGCCGAAGGCACGCGCTGCATGTCGCGGATGCCGCCGAGGGTCTTCGCCAGCTTGTCCTTCTCGCGCTTGAGGACGAGCAGTTCCTTCTTCGTCATGCCCGAGCCGGCCACGTCGTCGAAGTCGAGCTGCTCGAGCTCCTTCAGGCGCTGGAGGCGCTTGTAGACCGTCGAGAAGTTGGTCAGCATGCCGCCGAGCCAGCGCTGGTTGACGTAGGGCATGCCCACGCGCGTCGCCTGCTCGGCGATCGCTTCCTGCGCCTGCTTCTTGGTGCCGACGAAGAGGATCGTGCCACCGTGGGCGACGGTCTCCTTGACGAACTCGTAGGCGCGGTCGATGTACGACAGCGACTGGAGCAGGTCGATGATGTAGATGCCGTTGCGCTCCGTGAAGATGAAGCGCTTCATCTTCGGGTTCCAGCGGCGGGTCTGGTGACCGAAGTGGACGCCGCTTTCCAGCAGCTCCCGCATCGTGACGACGGCCATGGCCGTACGCTCCTTGGGCTCTCGTCCCGGCGATCGTGCCCGGGACTCTCGGTTGTGCCGTGGCGACGGGTCGCCGCCACGCCTGACGCCCGCGACACCACGCCGAGGTCCTTGCGGATTCCCGGACCGAGAGGTGTCCCCATCGAGTCCCGCTCTCTGGCGTCTCGCCATGCGGGACGTCGGCGGCTCGAAGGTGGGCGCGCGAAGTCGACCCGGAAAGCCGGGCCGCTCCGGGAAGTGTACGGGAACCGCGCGCGGCCGAGCGACTCGCCTTCCGGCCGGCATTTTTTGGCTCTTGGCGTGGAAAAAGTCGTCCACACGCGATAGATGGCCATTTATCCATACCGGTATCCACAACCGGGGGTCGTGTCCACAGGCGAGTTCGTGCCGGGCGGCCCGGCGCCCGCGGGTGGTCAACCTGAGTACATGAACGTATCGAAGCGGGGTCGAAGGCCGATCGTGCCGGTTCTGTTGTTGCTCACGGCCGCGTTGTCGACCGCCGGGCCGCCGGCCGCGCCCGCCGCGGTGCGCCCCGCCGCGTCGCCGCGGCGGTGGGTGTGGCCGCTGGATCCGCGCCCGATGGTGCTGCGCGGCTTCGAGCCACCACAGACGGCATGGTCACCGGGGCATCGCGGTGTGGATCTCGCGGCCCGGGTGGGACAGCCGGTGCTGGCGGCGGGCGCGGGGGTGGTGGTGTTCGCCGGTTCGGTGGCCGGACGAGGTGTGGTCAGCGTGCGGCACGGCGCCGTGCGCACGACCTACGAGCCGGTGCTCGCGTCGGTGTCGGCCGGGCGGGCGGTCGCGGCGGGTGAGCCGCTCGGGGAACTGGCCCCCGGGCCGTTCCATCTGGGCGAGCCGTGCCTGCACTGGGGGTTGCTGGTGCCCGGTTATCGGGATCCGCTCACGTTGTTGCGACGCGTGCGGGTGCGGTTGTATCCGAACGACGCCGGCTATCCGACCCGGGCTACGCCGCCGAGTACGAGGGCCAGCGTGGCCGCCTCGACCTCGGCGGGGTCGGCGCCGCACTCGATTCGGCGGACCGCCGCGTCGACCATGCCCTGGACCAGGGTCGCCACCAGCATCGGGTCCCGGTGGCCCAGCGCGGCCAGTGCGTCCACCACCAGTTCGACGATGCGCCCGTGGGCGGCCCGGATGCGTTCGCGGGCGTTCGCGTCCAGTTCGCCGGTGGAGATCGCGACCACCACACGATGACGGCGATCACCGACCAGTTCCAACTGGCGGGCCACGTAGGCCGCGATCTTCTGCGCCGGGTCCTCGGTCGCGCCCATCGCGTCCTCGACCTCGGCCACCCACGCGGGCAGG
The DNA here is from genome assembly GCF_055557415.1 of Embleya sp. L77. Lineage (NCBI taxonomy): Bacteria > Bacillati > Actinomycetota > Actinomycetes > Kitasatosporales > Streptomycetaceae > Embleya > Embleya sp. L77. The sequence goes on along the minus strand of NZ_CM145709.1, from coordinate 4,774,794 downwards.
TCCACCGCACACAGTTCCTCGACCACGGCCGCGCGCGAGGCGAAGTACTCGTAGAGCGAGGAGCGGGCCAGGCCGGTGCGTTCGGCGAGCGCGGGGAAGGTCAGCGCGGCGAAACCGCCCTCGTCGAGCAGGCTCCGCGCGGCGTCGAGCAGCGCGGCGTGCTGCATCGCGCGGTGTTCGGCGACGGAGGACGCTCGAATCTTGGGCATCCACTCACTGTACGACGTCACTGTGGGTGGCATCGGGGCGCTTGTGAAATTCGCCGCCGGCCGCGCATCGCCGGCCGCCGACCGGTCCGGATCGACCGCCGGCCCGGTCGGGATCAGCCGCCCGAGTGGTCCAGTTCCGCATCGACCGGGGGCAGCGCGCACTCGGGGTCGTCGAGCCAGCCCTCGGGCAGGACGACCCGCTTGCCGCCCGCGGTGCGACCGCGCGGGCCGTCGGCGCCGATCGGCCAGGGCTGGTCCAGGTCGAGTTTCCCGAACCAGTCGTCGAGTTCGGCCAGGCTGCTCGCGGTGGCCAGGCCGCGTCGGATGGTGCCGCCGACCGCGAAGCCCTTCATGTACCACGCCACGTGCTTGCGCAGGTCGGTCACGCCGTGTGCCTCGTCGCCGATCCACTCGGCGAGCAGCACGGCGTGCCGGCGCATGATCGCGGTCGCCTCGCCCAGCGTCGGGCGGGCCCGGTCGGTGCTGCCCTCGAACGCGGACACCAGGTCGCGGAACAACCACGGGCGACCCAGGCAGCCGCGGCCGACCACGACGCCGTCGCAACCGGTCTCGCGCATCATCCGCAACGCGTCCTCGGCGTCCCAGATGTCGCCGTTGCCCAGCACCGGGATGTCGGTGACGACCTCCTTGAGCCGGGCGATCGCCGACCAGTCGGCGGTGCCCCCGTAGTGCTGCTCGGCGGTGCGGCCGTGCAGGGCGACCCATGTGATGCCCTCGTCCACGGCGATCCGGCCCGCGTCGAGGTAGGTCAGGTGGTCGTCGTCGATGCCCTTGCGCATCTTGATGGTGACCGGCACGCCGCGGGCGTTCTTGACCGCCGAACGCAGGATGTCGCGCAGCAGGTTGCGCTTGTAGGGCAGTGCCGAGCCGCCGCCCTTGCGGGTGACCTTGGGCACCGGGCAGCCGAAGTTGAGGTCGATGTGGTCGGCCAGGTCCTCGTCCACGATCATCGCCACGGCGCGGCCGACGATGTCCGGGTCCACGCCGTAGAGCTGGATGCTGCGCGGGCGCTCGGTCTCGGCGAAGCGGATCAGGCGCAACGTCTTGGCGTCCCGCTCCACCAGCGCGCGGGTGGTGATCATCTCGCTGACGTACAGCCCGGCGGGTCGTGCGGTGGTGGCCGCCTCGGCCTGTTCCTGGCACAACGTGCGGAACGGCGCGTTGGTGATACCGGCCATCGGGGCCAGCACCACCGGTGGCCAGATCTGCGCGCCGCCCGCGGCGCCCAGGCGCAGCGGCGCCCACGGGCTGCCGGTCGCGTCGGGGGTGGGTGCGTCGGCGGATGCCATGGACGGTGCTCCAGGAGGGTGCGGGGGGAGGGAACCGATCCATTGTCCCCCACCGGCGAAAGCGCCCTCGGGGAATACTCCCGGCAATATCCCGGGAATAAGCGGATGCCGGGAGTCGGCCGGTCCTGGCACCATCGCCGGCATGAGCATGGATTCCCCGGACACCTCGGATTCCCCGGATTCCCCGGATTCGCCGGATTCGCCGGATTCGCCGGGTTCGCGGACGACGACCGACGGGCCGGGTGGCCGGTTCGCCGCCGAGCCCCGCGACGTCGCGTCGCTCATCCTGCGGGCCCGGCGAGAGCCTCGGGTGAAGTACGTCTTCTTCTGGGGCCATCGGGAGCCGCGCGAGGGCGTCGATGCGAGCTGCCTGAGTCAGTGGTATCCGTCGCCGTTCACGGTGGACGGAGTGACCTATCGCACGGCCGAGCACTGGATGATGGCGGGCAAGGCGCGGATGTTCGGCGACGAGGACGCGGAGCGGCGGGTGGTGGCCGCGGCTCACCCCAAGACCGCCAAGACGATCGGTCGGCAGGTGCGCGGCTTCGACGAACGGCGTTGGGTGGACGAGCGGTTCGAGCTGATCGTGCGCGGCAACGTGGCCAAGTTCGGGCAACACCCGGCGATGGGCGCGTTCCTGCTGGGCACCGGGCAGCGGGTGCTGGTCGAGGCCAGTCCGCTGGACCGGATCTGGGGCATCGGACTGGCCGCGGACGACGAGCGGGCGGGCGACCCCGAACTCTGGCGCGGGTCGAATCTGCTGGGCTTCGCGTTGATGGAGGCCCGTGCGCGGTTGGCCGCCTCGACCGATGGGGCCGGCGGCTCGGGCCCTGCCGGATCTGCCCGATGAACTAACCTCCGCACCATGAGTGCCTTCCCGCCCCCGCAGCCCCCGAACGGGCCCGGCTACGGCCACGGGCAACAGCCGTACGGACAGCCGAACAACGGTCCGCAGCCCCATGGGCAGCAGCAGCCCTACGGGCAACCGGCCTACGGACAGCAGCAGCCGTACGGTCAGCCGTACCCGCAGCAGCAGTACGGCCAGGGGTATGGCGGGCCGCCGCCCGCGCCGCCGCGACGGCCGAAGTGGCTGGTGCCCGCGGCCGCGGTGGTCGCGCTCGCGGTGATCGGCGGCGGGGCGTTCTTCTTCGTGTCCCGCGACGACGGCGACGACAGGAAGCCGGCCGCCGACTCCTCGCAGAACCCGCCGAAGCCGGCCGACAACGGCGGCTCGCTGCCCGCACCGCAGGGCTCGAACCTCGCACCCGACGACGAGCCCAAGGGGTTCCAGTCCGCGCCGCCGCCGAACACGAGCGACATCGACGCGGTCTCCACCGACAAACTGGCCTTCACCACGGACTACTTCTTCACGGACAGCGCCGAGTTCGACGGGCGCAGCGGCGCCAAGTACCGGCAGTTGGCCGCCGACGGCAGCGCGGCCTCGGACTGCTCGAAGGCGGCCACCGCGACCGGTTCGGCGCTCGCCCAGAACGGCTGCGTGGGCGTGCTGCGCGGCTCGTACAAGGACTCCGCCGGCAAGTTCGTGGCGACGCTGTCGGTGATCTCGGTGCCGGACAAGCCCAAGGCGCAGGCGCTGCGCAAGGCGCTGGATCCGATTCCGTTCGCGACGTCGCCGACCGCGTGGCTCAAGCCGCCCGCGTCGAGCGGGATCACCTTCAAGGACGGCTCCGAGCACATCGCGGTCTCCACCACGACCGGGCACTACGTGCTGGTGATCGACATCGGCCGGGCCGACGGCGCACCGCTCAAGGGCCAGGGCGAGGAGGTGTCCAAGGCCGCGAGCACCGTCTTCGGCGACCTGAGCTACCGGATGACCGATCGCATCGTGGCGGGCATCTTCAAGACGGGCTGAAGGCCGGCCGCGAGAGGTTCGCGACGCACGTGAGGGGCGCCGTCCACGACGGCGCCCCTCACGGTTGGGTATCCGGCCTACGGCCGGCCCCGGGTCAGCAGCCCGGCAGCCGGGCCGCGAGATAGCCCACGACCTGGTCGAGCGAGACCCGCTCCTGCTGCATGGTGTCGCGCGAGCGCACGGTCACCGCGTCGTCCTCCAGCGTGTCGAAGTCGACGGTGATGCAGAACGGCGTGCCGATCTCGTCCTGGCGACGGTAGCGGCGACCGATCGCGCCGGCGTCGTCGAAGTCGCAGTTCCAGTACTGCCGCAGGTCCGCGGCCAGCCCGCGGGCCTTGGGCGACAGGTCGGTGTTGCGCGACAGCGGCAGGATGGCGGCCTTGACCGGCGCCAGGCGCGGGTCAAGGCGCAGCACGGTGCGCTTTTCCAGCTTGCCCTTGGCGTTGGGCGCCTCGTCCTCGAAGTACGCGTCGAGCAGGAACGCGAGCATCGCCCGGTTCAGGCCGGCGGCGGGCTCGATGACGTACGGGAACCAGCGCTCACCGGCGTCCTGGTCGAAGTACGACAGGTCGGTGCCGGACTTCTCCGAGTGGGTGCGCAGGTCGTAGTCCGTGCGGTTGGCGATGCCCTCCAGCTCGGAGAACTCGGTGCCGCCGAAGTTGAAGCGGTACTCGATGTCGACCGTGCGCTTGGAGTAGTGCGACAACTTCTCCTTCGGGTGCTCGAAGAAGCGCATGTTGTCGGGGCTGAGGCCGAGACCGACGTACCAGTCCCAGCGCTGCTGCATCCAGTATTCCTGCCAGGTCTCGTCCTCACCCGGCTTGACGAAGAACTCCATCTCCATCTGCTCGAACTCGCGCGTGCGGAAGATGAAGTTTCCGGGGGTGATCTCGTTGCGGAAGCTCTTGCCGGTCTGGGCGATGCCGAACGGCGGCTTCTTGCGCGAGGTCTGCTCGACGGCCTTGTAGTTGACGAAGATGCCCTGGGCGGTCTCCGGGCGCAGGTACGCGCGGCCGGACTCGTCCTGGGTGGGGCCCAGGAAGGTCTGGAGCAGCCCGTTGAACATCTTGGGCTCGGTGAAGGTGCCCTTGTTCCCGCAGTTGGGACACGTGATGTCGGCGAGGCCGTTCTCCGGCAGCCGGCCGCGCTTGGCCTCGTAGGCCTCTTCGAGGTGGTCGGCGCGGTAGCGCTTGTGGCACGAGGTGCACTCGGTCAGCGGGTCGACGAACGCCTCGACGTGACCGGACGCCTCCCACACCTCGCGGGCGAGGATGACCGAGGAGTCCAGACCGACGATGTCGTCACGCGAGGTGACCATCGTGCGCCACCACTGGCGCTTGATGTTCTCCTTGAGCTCCACGCCGAGGGGACCGTAGTCCCAGGCGGCCTTCTGGCCGCCGTAGATCTCACTACAGGGGTAAACGAAGCCTCGGCGCTTGCTCAGGCTGACGATGGTGTCGATCTTGTCGGCGGCCACAATGCTCTCTTCGGTGCGACGATGCGGGCAGTGACAGTGTCGGCACAGGCTACCGGCGCGCCGGTCGCCCCGGTAAATCCTTATGCCCGCACCCGACTGTGCCACGGTTGGCCCAACCCGCTATTATTGACAACGATTGTCATTCTAGTTGAGAATCATTGTCATGAAGATACGCCGCACCGCTCCGGCTGCCCTGCTCGCGGCCGCCGCCGCATCCGCCCTGCTGCTCTCCGGATGCGCGGGCACCGACGACGCGAAGGCGGATACCGGGGCGGGTGCGAAGCTGCGGGTGATCGCGGCCTTCTACCCGATGAAATTCGTTGCCCAGCAGGTCGGCGGGCCGCACGTGAAGGTGACGAACCTGACCAAGGCCGGCGCCGAGCCGCACGATCTGGAGTTGACCCCCAGGCAGGTCGGCGCGGTCTCGCAGGCCGATCTGGTCGTCTACCTCAAGGGCCTGCAGCCCGCGGTGGACAAGGCGATCTCGCAGAACAGGCCCAAGCACACGGTGGAGGCGAGCACGCTCGCGCCGCTGGAGGAGCACGGCACCGAGGTACACGGCACCGAGGAAGGCGGGCACGAGGGCCACGACCACGCGGACGCCGAGCACGGCGACCCGCACGTGTGGCTGGACCCGACCCGGCTCGCCGCGATCGCCGGCGGCGTGGGCGAATCGCTCGCCGCCGCGGACCCGGCCAACGCGCAGGACTACCGCGCCCGCGCCGCCGACCTGACCGCACGCCTGAACACGCTCGACGGCGAATTCACCGCCGGCCTGACCACGTGCGCCCGCCGGGACTTCGTGACCGCCCACGCGGCCTTCGGCTATCTCGCGGAGCGTTACCACCTGAACCAGATCGCGGTGAACGGCGTCAACCCGGAATCCGAGCCCTCCCCCGCCCGCCGGGCGGACATCCAGAAGCTGGCCCACGAGCGCGGGGTGACCACGATCTTCTTCGAGACGCTGGCCGAACCCAAGACCGCCAGGACGCTCGCCCAGGACCTGAACGTGCAGACCGCCGTGCTGGATCCGCTGGAGGGCATAAAGAACGAGGCCGAGAACGATTACCTCTCGGTGATGCGCGCCAACCTGGACGCGCTGCGGAAGGGACTCGGCTGCTCATGACACGACTTCAGGCGCCGGTCGCCCGGCTGACCGGCGGCACCGCGTCCCTGGGCGGCCGGCCGGTACTGCGCGGAGTGGACCTGAGCGTGCACCCCGGCGAGGTGGTCGCCCTGCTCGGTGCCAACGGCTCGGGCAAGTCCACGCTGGTGCGCACCCTGGTCGGGCTGGTCCCGTTGACCGGCGGCACGATCGAACTGTTCGACACGCCGTTCGCCCGATTCCGCGACTGGTCCCGGATCGGCTACGTGCCGCAGCGCACCACCGCCGCGGCCGGCGTGCCGGCCAGTGTGCGCGAAGTGGTCACCTCGGGCCTGCTCGACGGCCGCCGCGTGCTGGGCCCGGGTCGGCGCGGCCGGGCCGCCGTGGACGAGGCGCTGGCCGCGGTCGGCATGCTCGACCGGGCCCGTGACGGCATCGCCCACCTGTCCGGCGGCCAGCAGCAGCGGGTGCTGATCGCCCGCGCCCTGGCCCGCCGCCCCGACCTGCTGATCATGGACGAGCCGATGGCGGGCGTGGACCTGCGCAGTCAGGAGGTGCTCGCGGGCACCCTGCGCACGCAGCAGGAGCAGGGCCGGGCGGTCCTGCTCGTCCTGCACGAACTCGGCCCGCTGGAGCCGCTGATCGACCGCGCGGTGGTCCTGCGCGAGGGCTGCGTGTGTCACGACGGCCCGCCGCCGCGGGCGGTCGGCCAACATGCGCTGCCGGGCCACGACCACGTGCACCCGCACGACGATCACACCGCGCACCGCGCCGGGATGGGACTGCTCTCGTGACGATCCTGGACTTCCCCTTCATGCAGCGCGCGCTGCTCGCCGCCCTGCTCGTGGGCATGGCCGCGCCCGCCGTCGGCGTCTACCTGGTCCAGCGCCGGCAGGCGTTCATGGGCGACGGCATCGGACACGTCGCGCTGACCGGCGTGGGCCTGGGCTTCCTGCTCAGCACCTCCCCCGTCTGGACCGCGGTGCTCACCGCGTCCGTGGGCGCGGTGCTGATCGAGCTGATCCGCGAGCGCAACAAGGTCAGCGGCGACGTCGCGCTGTCCGTGCTCTTCTACGGCGGCATCGCGGGCGGCGTGATGCTGATCAACCTGGCCCCGGATGGCTCCAACGCCAATCTCCAGTCGTACCTGTTCGGTTCGCTGACCTCGGTCTCGCCACAGGACATCCGGATCATCACGATCCTGGCCGTCGCGGTGCTCGCGGTCACCCTCGGGCTGCGCCGGGCACTGTTCACGGTGTGCCAGGACGAGGAGTTCGCCCGGGTGACCGGCCTGCCGGTGCGCGCGCTGAACCTGCTGCTCGCGGTCACCGCCGCGGTCACCGTGACGGTGGCCATGCGGGTGGTCGGGTTGCTCCTGGTGAGCGCGCTGATGGTGGTCCCGGTCGCGGTCGCCCAGCAGGTCTCGCGCACGTTCGCGATGACCGCCGCGCTCGCGATCGTGGTCGGCGTACTGGTCTCGGTCTCCGGCACGGCCCTGACGTACTACGTCGACGCGCCGCCCGGGGCCACCATCGTGCTGCTCGCCATCGCGTTGTTCGTCCTGGTGGGCGTGCTCGCCACGCCGCTGAACCGGCGCCGGGCCCGGCGCGCGGAGGCCGCCGCGGCCGAGGCGGGTCCGGCTCGGGTCGACGACGTACATGTGGACGCGGAGGTGCCCGGCGCCGGCACAATGGCGACCTAGACATGGACACACCGCGCCGGCGCGAGGACAGCGCGCCGTCCGGCTCGTAGCGATCGAGGAGGCACCCAGGTGACCACCGCCCACGGCGCGAGCCCGGTTCGGGGTCGGTCCACCCGGCAGCGTGCCGCCGTTTCGGCGCTCCTCGACGAGATCGAGGACTTCCGCAGCGCCCAGGACCTGCACGACCTGCTCAAGCAGCGCGGCGAGGCGGTCGGGCTGACCACCGTCTACCGCACGCTCCAGGCCCTGGCGGACGCCGACGAGGTGGACGTGCTGCGCACCCAGGACGGCGAGTCGGTCTACCGTCGGTGCAGCCGTGGGCACCACCACCACCTCGTCTGCCGCTCCTGCGGTCGCACCGTCGAGGTCGAGGGCCCGGCGGTCGAGCGGTGGGCGAACCGGATCGCCGCCGAGCACGGTTTCGGCGATGTCTCGCACGAGTTGGAAATCTTCGGCACCTGCGCGCAGTGCGCGAACCCGGCCTGAGGCCGGGCCCGACTACCAGCCGCCCCCGCCGGTCGTGCCGGTCGTGCTGCCGCCCCACGTCCCGCCCTCGGTGCACGTGCCGGTGGGCCGCACCGTGGCCGAGCCGACCCGATTCGGCTTCAGCACGTTGAGCTGCCCGGCCGCGATCGAACCGCCGTAGAGGAACTCCGAGTAGGCGAACGTCTTGGTGATCGACTTCTTGCCCGCGGGCACGTCGATCTCCTCCTGCTTCATGCTGCCGGAGGACCCGCCGTAGCTGACCGTGATCCGCCCGCCCCGGTGTCCGTCGGCGAAGGTGATCGTGCCGATGAAGGTCTCCATGAACGCGGTCTTGCACCGGACGCCGGCCAACGTGCCGGGCGTGACGGTCAGGAACACGCCCTTGACCTCCAGGTCGCCGTCACCGGCCTTGCCGTCCTGGCCCGAGGTCTTCGGCGCCTCGGTGCTCGTGCCCTGCTGCCGGTCGGTGTCCGTGCCCTTGTCCTTTTGACACCCGGTCACGCCCGACCCGAGTACGCCCACGACGGCCGCCGCAACGACGGCACGACGCATTCCCCACCCCATGCTGATTCCCCCCGATCGACCGGCGGATCGTCCTCCCCAGGCGATCCGTCCGCGAACTCACGGTAGGAGAAGGGGTGTCGCGCCGCCGCCGCGCTCGCAGGACGCGAACGCGGCGGTGACGAGACCGTGACATCGTCACGACGTGCCTATTCGTACGGCTCGCGCGGCGTCGGGATGGGATCGACCCTGGTCGCGGTCAGGGCCGGCATCGCGTCGTCCGCCTGGGTCTGGCCGTTGGGCAGCCAGCGGCCGGTGACCGTCACCCACGAGTCGGTCGGCGGCGCCGCGATGCCGTGCACCTCGATCTTGCGGGCGAAGGCGTCGGCGGCACAGCAGCTGATCACCATCCGGGTGATGTACCACGTGCCGGCCGTCTTGCCGGGTGTGACGAAGCCGGTGAGCTGGACGTTGCGGTCCTTGAGCGGCGCGGTGGTGTCCCAGACCGAGCGGATCAGGAAGTCGGCCAGGGTCATCGGCAGCGGATCCCCCGGCGGCAGCGCGGGGAAGCCCGCGTCGTTCGAGGCGGCGGCCGGCTTGGCCACCACGTTGTCCGAGCGCGAGGCGGTGTACGAACCGAGTGCGGGCGGCGCGATCAGGAACAGCGCGAGCACCGGCAGACACAGCAGCCAGGCCGCACGCGGGCCGGCCGAGTGGTCGTGCCCGTGACCGTCCTCGCCCGCCGGCTCCACGGGCTGCCCGTCGGCATGGGCGACCGCGTGCTCGGTGGCCGGTTCCCGTGCCTGCCGCTGGATCCCGTCCCGCACCACCGAGATCAGGCCGACCACGAGCAGGATCGCGCCCGCCGCGAGCAGCGCGGGACGCAGCCCGTCCTTGACGTAGCGCAGGTACATGTCGGTCAGCGAGATCCGCAGCAGCGCGCCGCCGATCAGGATCAACAGCACCGCCTGGACGTCCCGCCTCACAACAACCACCATCCGACGCCGTAACTTGCCACGATCGCGACCACGAACGTGGCCGAGGAGAACCGGGCCGCGAAGCCGCGCCCGAAGGTGCCCGACTGGAGCGCGATCAGCTTCACGTCCACCATCGGGCCGACCACCATGAAGGCCAGTTTCGCCGTCGGCGAGAACCCGATCAGACTCGCCGCCACGAACGCGTCCGCCTCGGAGCAGACCGCCAGCACCACCGCCAGGAAGGCCAGCGCGAGCACCGCGAACCACGGCGACCCGGAGACCGCGTCGATCACGTGCTTGGGCACCGTCACGTTCAGCGTCGCGGCGGTGAGCGCGCCGATCACCAGGAAGCCGCCCGCGTGCAGGAAGTCGTGCTGGAGCGCGAGCCGGAAGTTCTCCCACTTGCCGCTGCCGCCGTGATCGTGCGGGCGGCGCATCGCCTTGATCCACTCGGGCCGGCCGAAGCGTGCCCACAACCAGCCCATCAGCACCGCCGTGCCGAGCGAGGCGACGAAGCGGGCGAGCACCATCTCGGGCTGCTTGGGAAAGGCCACCGCGGTCGCGGTCAGCACGATCGGGTTGATCGCGGGCGAGGACAGCAGGAACGCGAGCGCCGCGGCGGGCGCGACCCCGCGCGCCATCAACCCACTGGCCACCGGCACGGACGCGCACTCGCAGCCGGGCAGGATCGCCCCGGCAGCGCCCGCGACCGGCACCGCCAGGGACTGCCGCCGGGGCAGCACCTTGGTGAACACCGACGGCGGCACGAACGCGGTGATCGCCGCGGACAGCAGCGTGCCGAGCACCAGGAACGGCAGCGCCTGCACGGAGATCGCGACGAACACGGTGGCCCAGGTCTGCACCGCGGGCGTGCCGAGCCGATCCACGATCCACGGCTGCGCGAACAGCAGTCCGACCAGGGCGAGGACGAAGAATTCGAGTTGGCCCGGTCGCCATCGCTCGGCGGGTGGGCGACCGTGCGAAACGGGCCCGGCGGTCGCGGACGACTCGGCGCTGCGCGGTGGCGGTGGCGCCGTCCGCGCGGCGGCAGCGGGGCGCGGCGGCGCGCTCTTTTCGAACATGATGGTCATGTTCGCATTGATCGTGAGGCTGCCGCCGGGCGCACACCCCGCTTTACAAACCTTTCACCCATCGACCGTCGCCCACTCGGGCGAGCGACTCAGGTGCCGGCCGACCCCGTCGGGGGCCGATCAGGCCCCAGACGCGGCCGGCGAACCCGACGGCACCGGCTCCGACTCCGGCTCCGCGACCGCGTTCGGCAGGGCGCCGCCGTAGCGACGATCGCGCGAGGCGTACGTCTGGCACGCCTGCCACATGTGCCGCCGGTCGAAGTCCGGCCACAACACGTCGAGGAAGACCATCTCGGCGTACGCGGACTGCCACAGCAGGAAGTTGGACGTGCGCTGCTCACCGGAGGACCGGATGAACAGATCCACATCGGGCATGTCCGGCTCGTCCAGATACTTGGCGAACAACTTCTCGTCGACCTTCTTCGGGTCCAGCCGGCCCGCCTTGACGTCCGCCGCGATCAACGCCGCGGCGTCCGCGATCTCGGCCCGGCCGCCGTAGTTGATGCACATCGCCAGGGTGAGGTTGGTGTTGTCCTTGGTCCGCTCCTCGGCGATCTCCAGCTCCCTGATCACGCTCGCCCACAACCGGGGCCGCCGACCGCACCAGCGGATCCGTACGCCGAGTTCGTCCATCTCGTCGATCCGCCGGTGGATCGTGTCGATGTTGAAGCCCATCAGGAAGCGCACCTCCTCGGGCGAACGCTTCCAGTTCTCGGTGGAGAAGGCGTACGCGGAGACGTACTTGACGCCGATCTGCGCCGCGCCCTCGACCACGTCGAACAACGACGCCTCGCCCGCGGTGTGCCCGTCGGTGCGGGCCAGACCGCGCTCCTTGGCCCAGCGACCGTTGCCGTCCATCACCAGCGCCACGTGCCGGGGCACCAGGTCGGCCGGGATCTCCGGTGGCAGTGCGCCCTCGGCGTGCGGCTTCGGGTCGCGGTACTGCCGCTGCTCGCGAGCGGCCCGGGCGGGCGCCGACTCGGCCCGCCGACGGCGGGGGAACAGGCCGAAGCGGCCACGCGACTGACTCACGATCTCTCCACCAATCTCAACGAGCGGATACCCCGCTCCAGGTGCCATTGCAGATACGCGGCCACCAGGCCGCTGCCCTCGCGCCGGTGCCGCGGCTCGCTCGCGTCGGCTCGGCCCCAGTCGCCGGTCAACAGCGCACCGAGCAGGGAAAGGGTCTCGGGTGAGGGTACGACGGATCCGGCCGGCCGGCAGTCGCCGCACACCGTCCCACCACCCTGGACGGAGAAGAACCGGTTCGGTCCGTCCAGTCCGCAGCGCGCGCAGTCGACGAAACTGGGCGCGTATCCCGCCACTGCCAGCGAGCGGAGCAGGAACGCGTCCAGTACCAGGCCGGGCTCGTGGGCGCCCATCGCAAGGGTGCGCAGGGCGCCGATCAGCAGGAGGTACTGCTGGAGTGCCGGTTGGCCGCGCTCGTGGTCGGTGAGCCGCTCGGCGGTCTCCAGGATCGCCGTCCCGGAGGTGTACGCGGCGTAGTCCAGCGCGAGCCGACCGCCGTACGCGCCCAGAGTCTCCGCCTGCGTGATGATCGGCAGACCGCGGCCCGGGAAGTCGCTGCCCCGGGTGAAGAGCTGGATGTCGACGTGCGCGAACGGCTCGACCCGGGCGCCGAACTTCGACTTCGTCTTGCGCACCCCGCGTGCGACGGCGCGCACGATCCCGTGGTCGCGGGTCAGGAGGGTGATGATGCGATCGGCCTCACCCAACTTCTGGGCGCGCAGGACGACACCCTCGTCACGGAGGAGGCTCATGCTCCCATTGTGCCGCGCTCGGCCGACCCGCCGGGTCCGTGCTCACGGCTCGCGGCCGGCGGCGGACGGCTCAGGGGCCTGCGAGCACGTGATCGACGCGGGCCCGGCCGAGCCCGAGTCGGTCGCCCGCGTGGTAGAGGATCACCCGGTGCGCCGGGTCGTACGCCCCGCCGGCCAGTGCGACCCGGGCCGCGACGCCGACCAGGTGTTCGCGCCCGGCGACCGCGAGGTGCGGCGCGATCTCGGCGAGCGCCCATGCGGTGTCCTGCGCCATGTGCGCCCCGACGTCGGCGGCGAGCGTGCACGCGTCATAGCTCGGCATGCCCGCGGCCCGGACCGTCTCCACCGCCGCCGCGCGCACCGCCTCCGCCGCGTGCGGCTCGTCGTCCACGGCCGCCACGACGGCCACCACGAGGGCACGCACCGCCTCGCGCAGCAGCAGCGTCAGTGCACGCGCGGTCGGCGTCTCCAGCACCGAGACGTCGTGCCGCGTGCAGCACACCGCGCACTCGATGCCGGAGCCGGCCCGCCCGAGCGGGATCAGCGCGACGCCGAACACCACGAGCCGGCGCCGACCGCCGCCCTTGCGAAAGCGTCGGTCACCACCGCACGCCGGACAGTGGAATTCGCCGTCCCCGATCGCCGATCGAATGGTCCGGATGCCCACGACGAAGAACATGGTGCAGCCCCCTGCGTCCCGCGCGACGGAATGCAGTATTTCCGCCTGCTCCGATGCTGCCACGATTTTCACGAAGCGTCATCGAAAGCGGACAGATGGTTACTTTTGTTCGCGCGAGGCAGAGCGCACGGGCAGAACGCACGGGGCGGGGTGGGCAGCCGGGTTCGACGAAGTCCGTTTCGACGGAGCCCTGTTCGCGCACCGCGGGCTCGGCGCCGGCGGGTTCGACGAGAAGCGGGTTCGGCGAAAACGGAACGGCGGCCCCCGGCCGAGCCGGGAACCGCCGTTCGGGAAAGCTTCTCGATCACCCGCGCGCGGCGCGGTTGACCGCGCTCACGACCGCCTTGAGCGACGCGCGCACGATGTTCTCGTCCACGCCCACACCCCACAGCACCCGGCCGTCGACCGCGCACTCGACGTAGGCCGCGGCCCGCGCGTCCTCGCCGCCACTCATCGCGTGCTCGCTGTAGTCCAGCACCCGCGCATCGAAGCCCAGGCCGCCCAGCGCCCGGACGAACGCGTCGATCGGGCCGTTGCCGATCGCCTCCAGCGTCTGCACCGCGCCGTCCACGCTCATCTCGACGGTCAGCACGTCCTTGCCGTCCTCGCCGGAGACCGTGCGGTGACCGCGCAGTTCCAGCCGACCCCACGGGGCGTCCGGAGTGGGCAGGTACTCGTCCTGGAAGGTGGCCCAGATCTGAGCCGGCGTCACCTCGCCGCCCTCGGCGTCGGTCTTGGTCTGGATGATCCGGGAGAACTCGATCTGCGCCCGACGCGGCAGGTCCATCCGGTGGTCGGCCTTGAGCACGTACGCGACGCCGCCCTTGCCGGACTGGCTGTTGACCCGGATCACCGCTTCGTAGGTGCGGCCCACGTCCTTGGGGTCGATCGGCAGGTACGGCACCGCCCAGTCCAGTTCCTCGACCGGCTTGCCCGCCTCGGCCGCGTCCCGCTCCAGGACCTCCAGGCCCTTCTTGATCGCGTCCTGGTGCGAGCCGGAGAACGCGGTGTAGACCAGGTCGCCCGCGTACGGGTGGCGCGGGTGCACCGGCAGCTGGGTGCAGTACTCGACCGTGCGCCGGATCTCGTCGATCTCGGAGAAGTCGATCATCGGGTCCACGCCCTGGCTGAACAGGTTCATCCCCAGCGTGACCAGGTCCACGTTGCCGGTGCGCTCGCCGTGCCCGAACAGGCAGCCCTCGACCCGGTCGGCACCGGCCATCACGGCCAGCTCGGTCGCCGCCACCGCCGCGCCGCGGTCGTTGTGCGGGTGCACCGACAGCGCGATGAAGTCGCGGCGGGTCAGGTTGCGGCTCATCCACTCGATCTGATCCGCGTACACGTTCGGCGTCGAGCGCTCGATGGTGGCGGGCAGGTTCAGCACGATCTCGCGACCGGCCTCGGGCTGCCACACGTCCATCACCGCCTCGCAGACCTCCAGGGCGAAGTCCAGCTCGGTGTCGATGAAGATCTCGGGCGAGTACTCGTAGCCGAACGCGGTCTCGTCGCCCAGGTGCTTGTCCGCGAAGCGCATCACGTGCTCGGTGCCGGACACCGCGATCGCCTTGCACTGGTCGCGGTCGACGTTGAAGACGACCCGACGGAAGGCGGGCGCCGTCGCGTTGTACAGGTGGACCGTGGCCTTGGGCGCACCGATCAGCGACTCCACGGTGCGCTCGATCAGTTCCTCGCGGGCCTGGGTCAGCACCGAGATGGTGACGTCCTCCGGTACCGCGCCCTCTTCGATGATCGAGCGGATGAAGTCGAAGTCGGTCTGCGACGCGGCCGGGAAGCCGACCTCGATCTCCTTGTAGCCCATCCGCACCAGCAGGTCGAACATGGTCCGCTTGCGGGCCGGGCTCATCGGGTCGATCAGCGCCTGGTTGCCGTCCCGCAGGTCGGTGGACAGCCAGCGCGGTGCCACCGTGATCGTCTTCGACGGCCAGGTGCGGTCCGGCAGATCGACGCCCCGGAACGGCTGGTACTTGTGGATCGGCATCCCGGACGGCTGCTGCGTCACGGACGAGGCGGTGATCGGCGTGGGGCGATTCACGGAAGGCATGCGGCTGGTCTCCTGTATGCGAGGAACGGGCTGCAACGGCAGGTAGGCCGGCGACGGGAGGAAACGACATCCCGGAGGCTCCGACGTGCGGACATGCCTCTATCCCCGCGACGGGGGAGCCGGTCTGACCTCTGTCAGAGGGATGAGCCCCCGGCGCGGCGGCTAAGGAGAAGCAGCCACTGACGCATGATCTGGCAACCATACCCGACCGGTCGCAACCGTCGGGCCGGCATCCGGCATACGAACACATGCGATCTTTTCGGCCGAGCCCCTCGCCCGCCGGCCGAGATCCTCCTACGCTCACTGACCATGAGCTACGACAACCAGGGCCCATACGGACAACAGCCGGGTCAGGGCCAGCCCGGCGGATACCCCCAGCAGGGCGGCCCGGGCTACGGACAACCGCAACAGGGTGGATACGGACAGCAACCCCCGCAGTACGGCCAGCAGCCGCCGCCCGGGTACGGGCAGCAGTCCGGCCCGTACGGTCAGCAGCCGGGATACGGGCAGCAGTCCGGTGGATATCCGCCGCCCACGCCGAGCGGAGGCGGCATGGGCGGCGGGTTGGCGCCGTTCGCGCCGGCGGCGATCGGCGGGGCGATCGGTGCGCTCCTGGTCGTCATCGGATCGTGCCTGGTCTGGGTCAAGCTGGAGAATCGGGGCGGATCGCAGACCTACGGCGGGCTCGACGGAGACGGTGTCTTCACCCTGATCGCGGGCATCGTCGCGGTCGCGCTGTTCGCCGCGGGCGTCCTGCTTCGCAAGGCGCCGTTGGCCGCGGCCGCCGGGGTACCCGCACTCGTGGGCTTGGGCTTCGCCATCTGGAACGTGGCCGACAAGACCCGAGTGATCATGGACAAGGAGGACGTTTCGAGCAGCCAGAAGGATCAGGTGGAGAAGGTCGTCGACCAATTCGGCAGCACCGGAATCGGCCTGTGGCTGGTCCTCGCCGGTGCCGTGATCGCACTGGCCGCCGCCGCCTTCGTCCTGCTGACCGCAAAGCGGACCCAGCCGAGTCCTTACGGCCGCTGACCCACCCGCCCCACCTCAGAATCCGAGCTTGCGGAGCTGCTTGGGGTCGCGCTGCCAGTCCTTGGCCACCTTCACGTGAAGGTCCAGGTAAACGGGCGTCCCAAGCAGCGCCTCGATCTGCTTGCGGGCGCGCGTGCCCACATCCTTGAGCCGCGCGCCCTTGTGCCCGATCACGATCGCCTTCTGGCTCGGCCGCTCGACGTAGAGGTTCGCGTGCACGTCGAGCAGCGGCCGGTCCGCGGGGCGGTCCTCGCGCGGGATCATCTCCTCGATGACCACCGCGAGCGAGTGCGGGAGCTCGTCCCGCACACCCTCCAGCGCTGCCTCGCGGATCAGCTCGGCGGCCATCACCATCTCCGGCTCGTCGGTGAGCTCGCCGTCCGGGTACAGCGGCGGGCCCGCCGGCAGCAGCGGCACCAGCAGGTCGGCGACCAGGGTCACCTGGCTGTCGCCGACGGCGGAGACCGGGATGATCTCGGCCCACTCGATGCCGACGTCCTCGCCCATCTTCTGCACCGCGAGCAACTGCTGGACCAGCGTCTGCTGGTCCACCAGGTCGGTCTTGGTCACGATCGCGACCTTGGGCGTGCGCTTGGCCTCGGCCAACTCGGCCGCGATGAACTTGTCGCCGGGGCCGACCTTCTGGTCGGCCGGGATACAGAAGCCGATCACGTCGACCTCCGCCCAGGTGGCCCGGACCAGGTCGTTGAGCCGCTGGCCGAGCAGCGTACGCGGCTTGTGCAGGCCGGGGGTGTCCACCAGGACGAGCTGGCCGTCGGGCCGGTGCACGATGCCGCGCACCGTGTGGCGGGTGGTCTGGGGGCGGCCCGACGTGATCGCCACCTTCGTGCCCACCAGCGCGTTCGTCAGGGTGGACTTGCCGGCGTTGGGGCGGCCCACGAAGCACGCGAAGCCCGAGCGGTGGACGGGCGCGGAGGGGTTAGGGCGATCACTCATGGGTGACATTGTCGCTCAAGAAGCGAGCGTTCCTTGCGTCGCGGGTGCGCCGGACGCCTTTCGACCCCACCAGGATCCACCGGACAGGGCTTAGACGGCGACGATCGCGCGCACGACCGCGTCCGGGCCGGCCGACAGGATCGGCGTGCCGGCGCCGCCGAGATCGCGCACCGCGGCCAGATCCGCCTCGCTCACCGGGCCCGCCGCGCCGACGATCGCCGCCGCCTCCAGACCGCGTGCGCCGCCCGCGACCGCCATCGCGACGGCCGTGCGCAGCGCCGACAACTCCAGCGAGGGCAGCGCGACCGTGGACGCGGTGTAGGTGCGCCCGGTCTCGTCGCGCACGGCGGCACCCTCGCTCGCCCCGTTGCGGGCCCGGGTGGCCCGGGCCAGGGTGACCAGCTTGGCGTCCTCGGGATCGACGGCGAACTCGGGCGTCTCGGCGCTCACGGGGGCTCTCCTGTTCGGCGCGGTACGGGTGCCGGCACACCCTAACTCGCCCTCCTGTGGAGGTCGCACCCGAGGCGGCGGGCCGGCCGGGCCCGTCAGCGGTTCCGCTCGGACCCCGGCCGGGCGTCCGCGGTGGTCGACGGGTCGTCCCGGTCCGGCTCGACCCGGCCGACCACGATCGTGCCGACCCGGTTGCGCCGGCCCGAGGGGCTCTCCGCGATCAACCGCAGGCCCTCGACCACGGCCGTCGCGCCCGGGATGGGCACCCGACCGAGCGCCTTGGCGAGCAGGCCGCCGACGGTCTCCACGTCCTCGTCGTCGAGTTCGAGGCCGAACAGCTCGCCCAACTCGTCCACGGGCAGCCGGGCGGTGACCCGGAACGTGCCGTCGGGGAGTTGCTCCACCGGCGCGGTCTCGGTGTCGTACTCGTCGGTGATCTCGCCGACGATCTCCTCGAGGATGTCCTCGATGGTGACCAGCCCGGCGGTGCCGCCGTACTCGTCGACCACCACGACCATGTGCGTGCGATCGGCCTGCATCTCGCGCAACAGGTCGTCGGCCGGTTTGCTGTCCGGCACGAAGGTCGCGGCGCGCATGATCGAGTCGACGCTCTCCTTGGCCCAGCCGGGATCGCCCATGGTGCTGCGCCGGGCCAGGTCCTTGAGGAAGACGATGCCCACCACGTCGTCCTCGTTCTCGCCGATCACCGGGATCCGCGAGTAGCCGCTGCGCAGTGCCAGCGACATCGCCTGGCGCAGCGTCTTGTGCCGTTCGATGAAGACCATGTCCGGGCGGGGCACCATCACCTCGCGCACGATGGTGTCGCCCAGTTGCAGCACCGAGTGCAACATCTCGCGCTCGTCGTCCTCGATCAGCGAGTCCTTCTCGGCCAGGTCCACGAACGCGCGCAGTTCGGCCTCGGACGCGAACGGCCCCTCCCGAAAACCCTTGCCCGGCGTGAGCGCGTTGCCCAGCAGGATCAGCAGCTTCGGCAGCGGCCCGAGCACGCGGGCGAGGCCGAACAGCACGGGTGCGCCGATGGTGGCCACGGTGACCGGGTGCTGGCGGCCGACGGTGCGCGGGGACACCCCGACGGCGACGTAGGACACCACGACCATGATGCCGATGGTGACCAGCACCGCCTGCCAGGTCTCGGCGAAGTCGTCCATGCACACGACGGTGACCAGGACGGCCGCCGACAGCTCGCACGCGACCCGCACCAGCAGGGCCAGGTTGAGATATCGGGCGGGATCCTGAACCACCGTCAACAGGCGCTTGGCGCCCCGGCGTTCCTCGCGGACCAACTCCTCGGCGCGGACCCGGGAGATCCGCGCGAGAGCGGTCTCCAGGCAGGCGAAGAGGCCGGCCACGACGACCAGGACGATCGCACCGACCACGAGTTGCAGCACGCTGTCAGCGGGCACTGCCGCCCCAGGGCCGGTTCCGGCTCGGGGCGGATGTATCCGGTGGCGGGATCATCCGCGGTCTCCCGCGGCGCGACGGGCCTCCCGCCAGGATTCGAGCAACTCCTTCTGGAGCGCGAACATCTCGCGCTCCTCGTCCGGCTCGGCGTGGTCGTAGCCGAGCAGGTGCAGCACGCCGTGCACGGTGAGCAGGTGCAGTTCGTCGTCCATGGAGTGGCCGGCCGCCGCGCCCTGGCGCTGCGCGACGGTCGGGCACAGCACGACGTCACCGAGCAGCCCCTGCGGGGGGTCCTCGTCGGCCTTGCCGGGACGCAGTTCGTCCATCGGGAAGGACATCACGTCGGTCGGACCGGGCAGGTCCATCCATTGGATGTGCAGTTGTTCCATCGCGGGTTCGTCCACGATGACCACGGACAATTCCGCCAGTGGATGGATGCGCATACGGTCCAGCGTCCACCGGGCGACGTCCACGATCGCGTGTTCGTCCACCCCCGTGCCGGACTCGTTGGCGATGTCGATGGACATGGCCTTCAGTTCACTTCCCGTTCCACTGTTTGCATGTTCACGACGGTGTGCTTGCCCCGGCCGTTCCGGTCCGCCGCCCGCCGCCCGCGCGAGCCGGGCGCGTCACCGTTGCCGGTGTCGCCGTTCGCGCGACCGTCGGCCTCGACCAGGACGTCGTAGCGCGCGTATGCGTCCACGATCCGGCCGACGAGCTTGTGTCGCACCACATCCTCGCTGGTGAGGCTGCAGAATGCGATGTCGTTCACGCCACGCAGGATCTCCTGCACCACGCGCAGCCCCGACTGGGTGCCACCGGGCAGGTCGACCTGGGTCGTGTCGCCGGTGACCACCATGCGCGAGCCGAAGCCCAATCGGGTCAGGAACATCTTCATCTGCTCGGCCGAGGTGTTCTGCGCCTCGTCCAGGATGATGAACGCGTCGTTCAGCGTACGGCCGCGCATGTAGGCGAGCGGGGCCACCTCGATGGTGCCGGCGGCCATCAGGCGCGGGATCGAGTCGGGGTCGATCATGTCGTGCAGCGCGTCGTAGAGCGGGCGCAGGTACGGGTCGATCTTCTCGTAGAGCGTGCCGGGCAGGAAGCCGAGCCGCTCGCCCGCCTCGACCGCCGGGCGGGTCAGGATGATCCGGGTGACCTGCTTGGACTGCAGGGCCTGGACCGCCTTGGCCATCGCCAGGTAGGTCTTGCCGGTGCCCGCCGGGCCGAGCCCGAACACGATGGTGTGTTCGTCGATCGCGTCCACGTAGCTCTTCTGGTTGAGCGTCTTGGGACGGATCGTGCGGCCGCGGTTGGACAGGATGTTGAGGGTCATCACCTCGGCGGGACCGTGCCCGTCGTTGGAGCGGACCATCGCCACCGAGCGCTCGACCGCCTCCTCGTTGAGCGGCTGGCCGGTGCGCACGATGACCAGGAGCTCGTCGAAGAGCCTGCGGACCAGGGCCACGTCGGCCTCGGTACCGGAGACGGTGACCTCGTTGCCGCGGACGTGGATGTCGGTGTCGGGGAACCCCTGCTCGACCACTCGCAGGAACGAGTCGCCGGAACCGAGGAGCGCCACCATGGGGTGCTTGGCGGGGATCGTGATCTTCGCCTGGGCCTGCGCGGCCGGAGTTTCGCGCGTGCTCTCGCGCGCGGTGTTCTCGGAGCTCGCGCCTCGCGCGTTCGTCGTGGGAGCCATGGGCGGCCTTGGCGGCCTGATCACGCCTCATTTCCGTGCTCGGGAAGCGGTTCGATGCTGCTCAATGGTAACTCTCCGGACCCGGCGGGCCCGGGGATTATTCCGGCACCTGCCGCCGCCTGGGGACCTCGATCCGGTCCAGGTCGTGCGCCGCGACGGTGTCCGGGAAAACCTCCCGGGCCTGCTCCAGGAGCGGTGTCACGTCGGCATAGCGCTGCGAGAAGTGGGTCAACACCAGCCGGCGTGCGCCCGCCTCGGCCGCGATGCCCGCCGCCTCGCGGGCGGTGAGGTGGCCGACCTCACGGGCGAGGTCGGCATCGGCGTCGGCGAACGTGGACTCGCACACGAGCAGGTCCACGTCGCGGGCGAGCTCGACCGCGCCCGGACACATCCGGGTGTCCATCACGAACGCGAACTTCTGCCCGGGGCGAGGCGCGCTGACCTGTTCGAGGGTGACCTCGCCGATACGGCCCTCGCGCTGGATCCGGCCCACGTCGGGCCCGGATATGCCGTGTGCGGCGAGCAGGTCGGGCACCATCCGACGGCCGTCCGGCTCGACCACCCGGTAGCCGTACGACTCGACCGGGTGGGAGAGCAGGCGTGCCTCCAGGGTGAACGGCCCGGCGGGCAGTTCGACGTGCTCCCCCGCCAACGGGTGCTCGACCAGCACGGCGGTCTCGTGGAACGCGGTCGCGTGGTGCAGCCGGTCGAACCACCGCTGTCCGCTCGCCGGGTAGTGCGCGGTCACCGGGTGCGCGACCCGGTCCAGCGACATGCGTTGGATCACGCCGGGGAGGCCGAGGCAGTGGTCACCGTGGAAGTGCGTGACGCAGATCCGGGTGATGTCGTGCGCGGCCACCCCGGCGTGCAACATCTGCCGCTGGGTGCCCTCCCCGGGGTCGAACAGCAGCCCTTCGCCGTCCCACCGCAGCAGGTAGCCGTTGTGGTTGCGGTGCCGGGTCGGAGCCTGGCTCGCGGTGCCGAGGACGACGAATTCCCTGGTGGACACGTTCGACTAGCCGGGAGGCCAGCTCAGCCCGCGACCGCCGAGGAGGTGCGCGTGCACGTGGAAGACGGTCTGCCCGGCGCCGGTACCGGTGTTGAAGACTATCCGGTAACCCGCCTCGGCGAGGTCCTCGGCGGCTGCGACGACCGCCGCCTCGGCGAGCAGGGCGCCCGCCAGTTCGGGGGCCTCGGCGCCCAGTTCGCCCGCGTTGGCGTAGTGCGCGCGCGGGATGACCAGGATGTGTGTGGGTGCCTGCGGGTTGATGTCCCGGAAGGCCACCACGTCCTTGGTCTCGTGGACGATCGTGGCCGGGACGTCGCCGGCGAGGATCTTGCAGAACAGGCAGTCGGCCTGGGGTTCCCCCGCAGCCATGGGTGCCTCCATCGGGTCCGAGTCGATCACGGGCGGTCGCCTCGATCGTAGTCAGGTGTACCGCGCGACGCGTCAGCTCCAGCGGCCGGAGCGGGCCAACAACACGGACGCGGCCGAGACGCCGGCCGTGGAGGTGCGCAGTACGGTCGGGCCCAGACGGTACGCGCTCGCGCCTGCCGCGGCGAACGCGGCCAGTTCGTCCGGCGACACCCCGCCCTCGGGGCCGACCACCAGGACCAGGTCGCCCTCGGTCGGCGTGGCGGCGGTCGCGATCGGCGCGTCGGCCGACTCGTGCAGGACGCCCGCGAACGCGGCGGCGCCGAGCAGCGCGGCCACCTGGCGCGTGCTCATCTGCTCGGTGACCTCGGGCAGGTGCAGCCGGCGGGCCTGCTTGCCCGCCTCGCGGGCGGTCGAGCGCCACTTGGCCAGCGCCTTCGCGCCGCGCTCGCCCTTCCACTGGGTGATGCAGCGGGCGGCGGCCCAGGGCACGATCACATCGACGCCGACCTCGGTCATCGTCTCCACCGCGAGTTCGCCGCGGTCGCCCTTGGGCAGTGCCTGGACCACCACGATCCGGGGGGCGGGGGCGGGTTCCTCGGTGCGCGAGTCGACGTCGACGTAGAGCGTGTCCTTGCCCTCGGTGCGGTTGACCGTGCCGTGCACGGCCAGTCCGGCGCCGTCGGCCAGGACGATCGGCTCACCGGCGACGAGGCGGCGCACCGTGACGGCGTGTCGACCCTCGGCGCCGTCCAGGACGACCTGCCGGCCGTGCCGGATGGCGTCGCCGGGGGCGAGGAAGACGGGGGCGCTCAAGCACGTGCCTTTCGGGCGGCGGCCATCTCGTCGACGAGCCGGTTGATCACCTCGGCGGCGGGCTCCTCGCGGGCGAGGCGCCAGCCCTGACCGGCCCACAGGGCCAGGCCGTCGGCCTCGCCCCGGGCGGCGGCGGCCTTGCGGATCGGCGAGACCAGGTGGTGGACGTAGGGGTAGACCCCGGGGGCCTCGGCCTCGTGACGGGCCACGAAACCGTTGCGCAGTCCCCGGGCCCAGCGGCCGGAGAACGCGCGGGTGAGCACGCTGCGGTCGAAGGCCGGATCGGCCAGCGCGGCCTTGTGCGCGGCGGGCGCGACGGCTTCCGGGCAGCGCAGGAAGGCGGTGCCCAGCTGGGCGGCACTCGCGCCGGCGAGCCGCACCGCCTCGATCTGCCGGCCGGTCATCAGGCCGCCGGCGGCGATCAGCGGCAGTTCGGTCTCGGCGGCGATCAGCGTGAGCAGGGTGAGCAGGCCGTACGGGGCGGGGTGGTCCGGATTGGCGAAGCCGCCCTGGTGCCCGCCCGCCTCGGCGCCCTGTACGCACAGCGCGTCGACCCCGGCATCGGCGGCGACGCGGGCCTCCTCGGGCGTGGTGACGGTGGCCACGGTCAGCGTGCCGGCGGCCCGCAGCGCGGTGATCGCGGCGGGGTCGGGCAGGCCGAAGGTGAAGCTCACCACCGGGACCGGGTGGGCGAGCAGCAGCGCGAGCTTGGCGTCCCAGTCGTCGCGTTCCGAGCCGGGGGCGGGTGTGCCGACGGTGCCGCCGTAGTGCGCGGCGGCCCGGGCCAGCGACGCCGCGTAGCGCCGGGTGAGCTCGTCCTGGGCGCGGGTGGGAGCGGGGTGCGGCATGAACGCGTTGACCCCGAACGGCGCATCGCCGATCAGCGCGCGCAGTTCGTCGATCTCGGCGGCCAGCGCGTCGGCCGAGCGATACCCGGCGGCCAGGAAACCGAGCCCGCCCGAGTGGATGACCGCCGCCGCGAGGGCGAAGCCGGCCGCACCGGCCATCGGCGCCTGCACGATCGGCAGCGCGGTCAGCCGGGTGGGGTCGGTGGTCGTCGGCATCATGCTCCCCGTTCGCTCGGAGGACGGCTCGGTCGCCTCACCCGAGCAAGCCTAGGACGTGTCCGCGGCCGGAACTCGCGCCGCCGCGGATTCGTCCGCATGCGCCGGACGGGCCGATTTCGGCCCGTCCGGCGCATGCGGACATCACGACACACCCACCGAACACCCGTGCGCGCTGCGCATGCCGCGCATCGGTTCAGCGACCGTTGAACGCGTCCTTGAGGCGGGAGAACAGGCCCTGCTGGCCCGGCGTGAACTGGCCGGAGGGCCGTTCCTCGCCGCGCAGCTTGGCGAGCCGCCGCAGCAGCTCCTCCTGCTCGGGGTCGAGCTTGCTCGGCGTCTGCACCTCGACGTGCACGACCAGGTCGCCCCGGCCGCCGCCGCGCAGGTGGGTGATGCCACGGCCGTGCAGCGGGATCGACTGGCCCGACTGGGTGCCGGGGCGGATGTCGATCTCCTCGGTGCCGTCCAGCGTCTGCAACGGCACCTTGGTGCCCAACGACGCCGCCGTCATCGGGATGGTGACCGTGCAGTGCAGGTCGTCGCCGCGCCGCTGGAACGTGGTGTGCGGGACCTCGACGATCTCCACGTACAGGTCGCCGGCCGGTCCGCCGCCGGGGCCGACCTCGCCCTCGCCCGCGAGCTGGATCCGGGTGCCGCTGTCCACGCCCGCCGGGATCTTGACGGTGAGCGTGCGCCGCGCGCGGATCCGCCCGTCGCCCGCGCACTCGGGGCACGGGTGCGGGACCACGGTGCCGAAGCCCTGACACTGCGGACACGGCCGCGACGTCATGACCTGGCCCAGGAAGGACTTGGTGACCTGGCTGACCTCGCCGCGCCCGCGACACATGTCGCAGGTCTGCGCCGAGGTACCCGGGGCCGCGCCCTCGCCGTTGCAGGTATTGCACGTGACGGCGGTGTCCACCTGGATTTCCCGGGTGGTGCCGAACGCGGCCTCTTCGAGGGTGATCTCGATCCGGATCATCGCGTCCTGGCCGCGGCGCGTGCGCGAGCGCGGTCCGCGCTGGCTGGCCTGGCCGAAGAACGCGTCCATGATGTCGCTGAAGCCGAAGCCGGCCTGGCCGAAGCCACCGCCCGCGCCGCCCCCGGAGGACAGCGGGTCGCCGCCGAGGTCGTACATCTGTCGCTTCTGCGGGTCCGAGAGGACCTCGTAGGCGTTGTTGATCTCCTTGAACCGGTCCTGCGTCTTCGGGTCCGGATTGACGTCCGGGTGCAGCTCCCGAGCGAGCCGGCGGAAGGCCTTCTTGATTTCCTCCGGGGTGGCGTCCCGCCGCACCCCGAGGACCTCGTAGTAATCGGTAGCCAACTCTACGACTCCGCGAGGATCTGTCCGACGTACCGTGCCACGGCGCGCACCGCTCCCATCGTTCCGGGGTAGTCCATTCGGGTCGGCCCGAGCACCCCGAGCTTCGCCAGCGTTTCCTGCCCACTGCCGTATCCGACGGCGACCACCGAGGTCGCGGCCAGTCCTTCGTGCATGTTCTCGTGTCCGATCCGCACGACCATGCCCGGGTCGGTCGCCTCACCCAACAGGCGCAGCAGCACGACGTGTTCCTCGAGTGCTTCGAGGACCGGGCGGATCGTGTTCGGGAAATCCATGCCGAAACGGGTCAGGTTGGCCGTCCCGGCCAGGACGACCTTCTCTTCCTTGTGCTCGACCAGGGTGTCGAGCAGGGTGGCCAGGATGTCCGCCACGATCGGCCGTTCCTCGGCGGTGAACGGCTCGGCGAGATCCTGGACCAACAACGGCACATCGGCGAACCGCTTGCCGGTGATCCGACTGTTCAGTCGCGCGCGGACGTCGGCCAGCAGGTTCTCGCCGACCGGGCCCGGCGTGTCCATCACCCGCTGCTCGACCCGACCCGTGCTGGTGATCAGCACGAGCATCACGCGCGTGGGCGCCAGGGTGAGCAACTCGACGTGCCGGATCGTCGAGCGGGTCAGCGAGGGGTACTGCACGACGGCGACCTGATGGGTCAGCTGCGCCAGCAGCCGCACCGTCCGGCCCACCACGTCGTCCAGGTCCACCGCGCCGGCCAGGAAGGTCTGGATCGCCCGGCGCTCGGCGCCCGACAGCGGCTTGACGCCCGCGAGCCGGTCGACGAACAGCCGGTAGCCCTTGTCCGTGGGCACGCGGCCGGCGCTGGTGTGGGGCTGCGTGATGTAGCCCTCCTCCTCCAGCGCGGCCATGTCGTTGCGAATGGTGGCCGGGGAGACCCCGAGGTTGTGTCGGTCCGCGAGCGCCTTGGAACCCACCGGCTCCTGGGTCGCCACATAGTCCTGCACGATGGCACGCAGCACGTCCTGCTTGCGATCGTCGAGCATGGTGCGCACCTCCCTGACCCGTTCTTCCACCCGTTGCCGCGTCCCGTCGGCGGTGGTTCGTCCCACTGGTTGGCACTCCGTCCCGCCGAGTGCCAGTGTACGGGTCACCCGATCCGGACCGTACCCCCGAGTCCGTGCCAAGGTTGACGCATGCTACGCGCCGAACAGCCGAAACACGCCACCTGGGAGCCGATCGCACCGGGCGTCCTGCGCCGCCGGCTGCCCGGCTTGGAACTGAATGTGGCGGTCGTCACTGGTCGCGACGGGATCCTGCTCGTGGACACAGGTTCGCACGACCACGAGGCCGCCGACCTGCTGGCCTCGCTGGCCCGCGAGCTGCCCGCGCACGGATTGCCCGACCGGGTGGTCGCGGTGGTGAACACACACGGTCACTTCGACCACTGCTACGGCAACGACGAGGTGCTGCGCGCCTTCCCCGACGCCGAGGTCTGGGGCCACGCGGATCTGCCGGCCTATCTGGAGCGGTACGCCGACGCCGGCCGGGCGAGCGGCATCTCGCACGGCTTCGACCCGGAGCTGATGAACGCCGCGCGGATCGTGCCGCCGACCCGCACGGTGACCCGCGAGCAGCCGGTGACCCTGGACCTGGGCGGGCGCGAGGTGGTGCTGTACGCGCCGGGCCGCGGACACACCGACCACGATGTGGTCGTGCACGTGCCCGACTGCGGCGTGCTGATCGCCGGCGACATGGTGGAGGAGAGCGGGCCGCCGGTGTTCGGCTCGGACGCGTTCGCCGCCGAGTGGAGCGATTCGCTGGCCCGGGTCCGGGCGCTGGACGCGAGTGTCTGGCTGCCCGGACACGGTGCGGTGGTGGACGAGGAGTTCGTGGTCCGCCAGAACCGTCTGCTGGCCGAGATCGCCGCCGGGCGCGTCGTACCGGACTGACGCACCGTCACCCGGCTAGCGTCACTCTCATGCGCAGCTATGGACCCGAGTCGCTGATCCCGGGATGGAAGAAGGACAAGCCCGTCCCCGAGGTCGAGGCCGAACGCGATCTGGTGGTGGAGGAGGCGTCCACCGGCTTCTGTGGTGCGGTGGTCCGGGTGGAGAAGACCCCGGAGGGGTTCACCGTCACCCTGGAGGATCGGCACGGCCGGCTCCGGGTCTTCCCGCTGGATCCGCGCGGGTTCCTGATCGACGGCGAGGTCGTCACCCTGGTCCGACCGCGTACGCCCGGACCCGCGCGCACTCCCGGGCGGACCGCGTCGGGTTCGGTGGCGGTCCGGGGCGCCCGGGCCAGGGTGGCGCGGGCCGGCCGGATCTATGTGGAGGGCCGGCACGACGCGGAGTTGGTCGAGCGGGTGTGGGGCGACGACCTGCGGATCGAGGGCGTGGTCGTGGAGTATCTGGAGGGCGTCGACGATCTTCCGGCGCTGGTGCGCGAGTTCGCGCCGGGCCCGGGTCGCCGGCTGGGCGTGCTGGTGGACCACCTGGTGCCCGGCTCGAAGGAGAGCCGGATCGCGGCGCAGGTGACCGGCGATCAGGTGCTCGTGGTGGGACACCCCTATATCGACGTGTGGCAGGCGGTCCGGCCGGCGTCGGTGGGCATCGCGGCGTGGCCGGACGTACCGCGCGGCGTGCCGTGGAAGGAAGGGGTCTGCGCGGCGCTCGGCTGGCCGGTGGATCCGCCGCAGGCATGGCGTCGCATCCTCGCGGCGGTGGATTCGTACCGCGATCTGGAGCCGGCGCTGCTGGGGAAGGTGGAGGAACTGATCGATTTCGTGACTTCCCCGTCCGAGGCGTGAGACGCGTCGGCCGCCCGGTGCCCGTTTCCCGGCCGCGGTGTTCGCCGCGCTAGCGTGCTCCGATGCGACAGGAACAGGTCACGCTCGTGCTGCCGGACTCGGCCGGCCCCAAGTACCGGAGATTCGGCGTGTCCGGCGCCGAGTTCGTCCGGGCCGCGTGGTCTGGGAACGGGACGGCCCGGGAGACGCGCAAGGAGTTCGCGGACCCGGCCGCCGCCGTGGTCGCGCTGCGGCGGGAGGCGGGCAAGGCGCTGCGGGCCGGGTTCGTCCGGCTGGGCGGGGCGGAGGATCCGGTGGCGCTGGAGTTCATGCCGCCGGGCAAGACCTCGTCGCGGGCGCTGGATCTGCATCCGGACGGGCACACGGTGCTGATCGCCTACGACGGTGCGATCCGTCTCGTGGACGTGGCCACCGGGGTTCGGCGCACGGTGCACGCGGTGCCGACGGCCGAGCGGCTGACCGGCATCGACAGCGTGTTGTTCGACGCGACGGGAACGGCCGTGGTCTACACGGTCGGCGGCGCCACGCGTCGGCTCGACCTGACCACCCTGCGCGAGGAACAGCTCGCCTGTTACCGGCAGTTCGAGGATGCGCTGTTCAATCCGTACACCGTGCAGCCGTCCTGGGACGCGGCCCGCCGACGACTCGTGGTGTTCGACGCCGGCGACCGGGTGCGCGTCCTGGACGCGGCCGGCACGCAGGTGTTCGAGATTTCGACGCAGTCGGCGACCACCGAGTGCCGGGGGGCCGCGCTGTCGCCTTCGGGCCGGTTGTTGGCGGTGTGGCGGGTCAGCCGCGGGGTGGTCTACGGGCACCGGGACGCGACCGACGATCCGACCAACGAGGTCGAGGTGTGGGACGTGGAGACCGGTCGCCCGACCGCTCGGGTGCCGCTCGCCTGGGAGATCGGCAACCTCGGCTTCGATCCGAGCGAGACCCTGCTCCTGGTCAACCAGAGGCGGGTGAACGGGCCGTTCGCCCTCTCGATCGACACCGGCGAGCCGGCCTGGCACTTCACCAACCCGCACCACCCGAACGGCTGGGCCACGTGCTACGCGTGGGCCTACTCGCCGGACGGCCGGCGGATTGCGATCGGCGGCCACCGCACGGGCGCGCTGCACGTGTACGACGCGAACCTGCGCGAGGCGTCCGGCCGCCCGCTCCCCGGCTACGACGACCAACGCGTACGCCGCCTGGCCTTCTCCACCGACGGCACCCTCCTGGCCACGGGCGGCGACTTCGGCCGGGTATTCGTACGGCGGGTGTGAATCAGGCGAACCTCGCGGTGCTCAGCGCCATCGAAAACGGCTCGGGCAGATCGAGCGGGCGCCCGAACGGTCTGACCTGGATCCCGTCGACCAATTCGGGCCGCAGGTCGGGTGGGGTGTCCAGTTCGTGGAACACCTCCAGGAGGATGACTGCCTGGGTATCGAGCCCTTGTGTCATCACGCGCCTCCCGGGGTGTCGACCCGAGATTACGAGCAGTTCGGTCGGGTGATCGAAGAGTTGATCTTCGATCACCCGACCGAGTGAACGACCGCGTGAGGAGGGGCCTACGGCGTCTTCGCCGACGCCGTCAGGGCGGCGATCGAGTCGTCGGTGCACGTGGCCCAGAAGGCGCCGACGAGGTCCTCCAGGTGGGTCATCGAGCGGGCCGCGTACAGGATGTCCTGGTAGTGGGTGATGTCGTACTGCATCGTGCCCATCGCCACCAGGTCCAGTTCGCGGATGTCGACGGTGCGGAACTCGCGGATCTCGCCGTAGGACGACAGGATGCCCGCGCCGTAGGCCTTGAGGGCGCCCCCCTCGTGCATGACGCCGAACTCCAGGGTGAACCAGAAGACCTTCGAGACGAACTCCAGCGCCTCGCGGCTCTCCACCCGCCGGGCCGCCTCGCCGGCCACCCGGTACAGCGCGGCGAACCGGTCCGAGGCGAGCATGTTGGCGTGCCCGATCACCTCGTGGACGACGTCCGGCTCGGGTGTGTACAGCGGCACGCTGTGGTGGCGGATGTACTGGGTCGAGTGGAAATACGAGTCGGCCAGTGATCCGTAGAAGTCGCGCAGCGGGACCAGACCGGCCGCGGGCAGGTAACGGAAGCCGGTGAGCGGTTGCAGTGCGCCGCTGACCTCCTCCAACTGGGGGATCCGGTCGGTCGGCAGTTTCAGCCGCGCGGCGCCCTCCAGGTAGTCCGAGACCGCGTACTCGGCGTGGGAGAGGGACAACTCGTGCGAGACGAGGCGCCAGACCTCGTGCTCCTCCTCGGTGTACCCGACCTCCGGGATCGGGTCGCCGCGCCGGTGGTCCAGGGCCAGCTCCGCGATCCGATTGCGGCGCTCGCGGTACACCGCGTCCGCGAACCCCGGGTGGCTGCGGGACAGCTCGACCTCGACGCCGCCGTCGGCCCTACGGGTGACCGGGGCCAGATACTGGGCCTCCTCGAACATGCCATCTCCTGATCGCATCGGAATCGACTCGCCGGACGAGCCGAGGCACCCACACGCAACCAGTATGCGTCGAATTCGCACCATTCGTACCGATCGGGCCGGATGGGACGACGACGTGGATCAGGTGCGAGGGATCGCCTCGGCGCCTATATCGCACCATTCCGACGGCCGTCTCACAAGGGCCACAGAGGTTCCACGGATCGGTCCGGCCGGCATGCCGATCAACCGAGACGGGATTCCGGACCTCGTGACAGGATCGCCCGTACATCGGGGAGGGCACCGTCGGGAGGGGGCGCGGTGGTGGATTCTCGCGGCATGGCCGGGGATCGTTCGAAGCGACGCGATGTGGTCGAGGCGCTCACCGAGACCTCCGACCACCTCGACTTCGCACTCGCCATGGTCCGCCGCATCGTCGGCGATCAGGAGCGACTGACCCAACTGACCGAGCGCATCCGCGAGATCGAGACGCGCCTGCGCGACGACCGGTACTACCTCGCC
Organism: Embleya sp. L77; assembly: GCF_055557415.1. Classification (NCBI taxonomy): domain Bacteria; kingdom Bacillati; phylum Actinomycetota; class Actinomycetes; order Kitasatosporales; family Streptomycetaceae; genus Embleya; species Embleya sp. L77. The sequence continues at coordinate 4,743,666 of NZ_CM145709.1, read as the reverse complement.
GTGATCGGCGAGTTCTCGGCCGGCAAGAGCACCTTCATCAACGCGCTGCTGGCCGAGGACCTGCTGCCCACCTCGGCGCTGCCCACCACGGGCGCCGCGACCAGGATCACCTACGGTGACGAATTCTCCGTCGAGGTGCGCTTCAACGGCGACGGCATCCGCTACGTCTACCCCTCCGGGCGGTACACCGGCGCGGCCAGTCCGCTCGGCCGGATGCTCGCGCATCTCGCCCCGGACGTGCCCGTTCCCGACGACACGGCCGGCATCCTGCGGCTGCTCACCGCCGACGACACGATCGCGCCACGGGTACAGAGCCTGGAGGTCCGCCACCCCGCCGACGCACTGCGCGACGGGTTGGTGATCATCGACACGCCCGGCACCAACGCCCGTGTCGGACACACCGAGATCACCCGCGCGGTGATGCGCGACATCGCCGACGTCGCGGCGGTGCTCACCGCGTCCACGTCGCCCTCGCCGGTGTCGCTGGCCGAGTTCCTGACCGACGCGCTCGACCCCGGGCAACTGCGCCGCTGCATCGTCCTGGTCACCAAGATGGATCACATCGACGAGGACGAACGCGAGGACCTGCTCGCGCACGTCCGGCAGCGGTTCGCCCGGATGCTGGGTACGGCCGACCCGGTGGTCGAACCGGTCGCCGCCGAGCCGGTGGTCCGGCTCGCCTCCGGACGACCGCTGCGTGGGCCGGAACAGGCCTATTGGGCCGAGGAGTTCCCGCGCACGGTGGCCCGACTCCGGGACCTGATGCAGCGTCAGCGCATCGTCGCGGTGTCCGACCACCTGCTGCGGCTCCTGGAGGACCTGCTCGACGAACTGCGCCGCGAGGTGACCCTGGCCGAGCAGCGGCTGGACGCGGAGGAGGCCGAACTCGCGGACGCCCGCATCGCCGACATGGCCGCGTTCGTCCGAGCCCAACACGGCGAGACCGCGCGCCTGCTCGGGGCCGGCGCCCAGCGTGCCCAACAGGCGGTCGGCGGCATGGCCCCGCAGTGGTGGCGCTACACCCAGGCCGAGATCGACCACGCGCTCGACCGCGCGGAAACCCCGGACGAACTGCGCGCGGTGATCGCGGTCCGCGCGCCGGAACTGATCCGGCAGGGCCTGCCCCGGATCGGCGACATCGTGCAGCAGGCCGTCACCGGCGCGCTGGCCACCGCCGCCGAGAGCGCCCGGTCGGCCGCCGACGCCGCGTTCGAGGCGGCGTACCGCAAGCTCGGCGCGATCCACCGACCGGCCGGACCGGACCCGGTCACCGTGCTGACCGGGCATCAACTCGCGGACGCGGCGATGCGCGCCTATCAAGACTCGGTCACCGGGGTCACCCAGCAGATCCGCGCCGTGCGACTGGACCCGGCCACCCCGCGCACCCCCGGCGCGCGGATCGGCGGCGCCCTGGACCAGTGGTTCGGCGGCGCCCGAAACGGCGACCCGGGCGCGCCCTCCGGCCGGGCCGGCTTCGGCGGATTCATGGCCAAAGTGGCCGATTCGCTGTCATCCACGGACATGACGGCTCTGCGGAACCGCGCACGCGCCGAAATGCATCAGACACTGCGAACCGTCGCCGACGGTTTGTCCCGACAGATCGACGAGGCCGTCGGCACGGCCACGACGCACTACTCGCTGGACGTCTCACAACACGTGGACCGCTACCGGGCCAGGTACGAGGCGACGGTCGCCGAACTGGTGACCGAGCATCACCGCCGTGAGGATATTCTCGCGGCTCGCAGAAGCCTGTTGCAGGACGCGGACAGGCAGACGGAACGGCGCCGCGACACGGTGAACAACCAACGCGAGCGCCTCACACGCCGGGGGGAATTCGGCAGATGAGCGACTACACGCACGACGACGACCTGTTCGCGGTGGTCTCCGACGACACCGTCGACACACTGGACACCGCCGACGGGGGCACTGCGGCGGCACCACTGTGGGAGACCGACGCGGGCGGCGAGAGCAACGGCGGTACCTACCCCGACTCCACTCTGCCGTACACGGACCCGAACTTCGATCCGCTCAACGACCCGAACTACGACCCGTTCCGCGCGGACAGCGACGGCGACGGCAGGATCGACGCGTACGACCCGCACATGTTCGACCCCAACGACAACAACGAGCCCGCCCCCACGCCCAGTCGGCAGTGGTACGACGACCAGGTCGCCAACGACCCGTACGCCGATCCCTACGGCGACCCGTACGCGGACCCCTACGGCGACCCGTACGGCATGGATCCCTACGGCGAGCCGCAGGGCAACGACCCGTACGCGGATCCGGCGAGCTACCCGGGCACGGGCAACACCGAGCCCGGCGTGCCCGCCGCGTGGGGCGCGGTCTCCGACGAGCAGGGCAACTGGGAGTACCACGCGCCGAACAACTGGACGCCGGCACAGTTCGACGGCTTCGGCGACCCGGTCGGCGACGCGCAGTACTGGCAGCAGCAGGTCAGCCCGACCAGCTGCGCGGTGGTCTCCCAGGGGATGATCCTGGAGAAGCTCACCGGCCTGCCGCTGGACGAGAACGCGCTGATGACCGAGGCCCAGCAGGCCGGCATCTACGACCCCGAGAACGGCACCAGAACCGACGACATCGGCAAGCTGCTCGAAATGCACGGTGTGGACACCGACATGGTGCCGGGCGCCGACATGCGGCAGATGCTCGACGCGCTGGAGAAGGGCGACCAGGTCATCGTCGCCCTGGACGCGCAGGAGATCTGGTCCCCGATGCAGGACCCGGCCACCGGTGCGCCGCTGGAGCAGGACCCCACGATGGGACACGCCGTGTGGGTCACCGGCATCGACACCCAGCCCGACGGCTCGGTCTACGTCCTGCTCAACGACCCGGGTGCGCCGTTCGGCCAGACCGAGCCGATTCCGCTGGCGGACTTCGTCAACGCGTGGCAGGACCGGGACACCACGATGATCGTCGCCCACCCGACGCACGCCTGATCGTTCGACATCACAACGGATTCGATGGGAGTAGGGACAACACATGTCGTTCGATCGTGAACACGTGCTGCGCCAGGCCGCGCAGGTACAGCCGCGCCGCCGCCCGGGCGTCGCGGGCCTGTTGAGCGGGATCCACCGCAGCGACGAGCTGCGCGGCTGGGTCACCATGGAATCGGTGGCACTGCCGCCGGTGCCCGAACGGATCGCGAACGGCTGGACGTTGTGGAGCCTGATCGGGGTCGGCAAGGCCGTCCCCGGGCGCCGCGAACTGCCGATCCACCCGGTGTGGGGCGCGGTCCAGTGGGGCTGGCCGTCCGAGGACGTGCTGCGGCACGTCAAGCTGACCGAGTTGCCCGAGGTCGCCGCGTCGGTGGAAGCCACCATCGGGGACGAGGCCGCCTGGGCGCTGTCCATGCAGCCGGAGGCGCTGGCCGAGCGGGCCCGCTTCTTCCAGTCGCTGGGCCGTTTCCTGGCCGACCCCGACGCGGACGCGAAGGGCGGCCCGAAGATCCTCGCCGGGCTCTACGCGCGGGTGATGCCCGCCGGTGCGGTGGCCGCGTACCACCGACTCGTGCCGAGCACGGCCTCGTGGCTGCGTGCCGGTGCACCGCGTGAGGCGGCCGCGCGGCGCGACTCGGGCGACTCGCCCACCGGCCGACCCGGCCCGTCGGGGCAGACGGCGGACCGGAGGCAGGCCCCGGCTCCGGGTCCGCGCCCGGCGGGCGATGCTTCGACTGCTCCGGGGCCGAACCCGGGCTGGGCGGGTCGCCTCGCGGGTGGCCCGTCCGGCGCGGGTGGGTCGTCCGGCGCGGGTGGGTCGGCGGCACCGGCCGCGGCGCCGGCTGCCGCTCGGATTGCCCCGGCGGCTCAGGTCGCGCCCGTGATGCCGGCTCCGCGTACGCCCGCGCCGGCCGCCGCCGTGCCCGCCGGGTCGGTGACCAGTCTGGTCAAGCAGGCGCCGTCGGCCACCACGCTCGGCCGGCGGATCAACGACGCGCAGGCGATCGCCGGCGACTTCGGCCTGGACGCCATCGCCGCCGAACTCGACCGGTTGCGGGCCCGGATGCGCCGGCCAGGTCTGCGGATCGCGGTGGTGGGCGAATTCGGCCGCGGCAAGTCCTCGCTGATCAACCGGCTGCTCGGCGCCCCGGTGCTGCCCGAGGGTCGGCACACCCCGGTCCCGCTGGTGATCGCCGCCGGACCGGAACCGCGGCTGGAATTGCAGTTCGCCGACGGGCGGGCCGAAGCCAGGCCGGCGGTGTCCGCGTCGTGGGACGAGGTGCACCGGCTGAGTGAGCCCCAGGATCCGGACCAGGCCCGACTGGTCGGCGTGCGCGTGCTCGTCACCGAACCGGAACTGGCCCGACTGGACGTCGAGTTGGTGGACACGCCGGGCGTCAACGCCGGGCGCGGCAAGGGCACGGACGCCGAGGAGCACGACCGCCGGACCGAGGACCTGGTCCGGCGCACCGTCGCGGCCAGCGACGCGGTGCTGATGGTGGTCTCCGCGAGCGCGCCGCTCGGCCTGTCCGAGACCGCGTTCCTGGAGGAGGAGGTGATCGCCCGGCATGTGCCGCGGATCACCGTGGTGGTGTCCAAGCTGGACACCGTCGACGAGGACGAGCGCGAGGACATCGTCGACTACCTCGGCGGCCGGGTGCGCCGTATCTCGCCGACCCTGCAGGTGCTCGCCGGCCCGCATCGCGAGGACGTCTCGCCGGTGGCCGGCGTGATCGAGCGGATCACCGAGTACACCACCTCCGGCGGCCGGCGCAGCATGCGCTCGCGGCAGACCGCGGGCCAACTGCTCGCGCTGCTGGAGGAGATGGCCCAGGTGGGCCGGGACGGCCTGGCCGCGGCCGAGCTCGGTGCGGCCGAACGACAGCGCGCCGTCGAGCAGTCCGAGGTGGAGATCGACCGGATGTCCGCCGAGTGGGGCAAGGTCCGGGTCGAACTCCAGCAGCGGCGCACGCAGACCGCGGAGAAGTTCCGCGAGCACCTCCAACTCTCGCGCGGCGACCTGTTGGACACGCTGCGCTACGAAATGGAGCGTGCGCCCGACCCGCGGACCTGGTGGGAGCGCGACCTGCCGTTCCGACTGCGCCGCGAACTCACCGCGCTGGCCAAGAAATTCGAGGCCCAGCTGCATTCCAGCGTGCAGGCCGACGTGCAGTGGCTGGACGCGAAGATGAAGCTGCACTTCGGACGCGGCAGCGGATACCGGCTGGAGAAGGTCGAGCAGCTGTCCACCGAGTTCGAACTCGGCGAGGCGGAGGCGCTGGGCCTGAAGGACCTCAAGAGCCGCAAGCTCGCCTGGCGGATCGGCCCGACCGGCCTCGCCGTGCTCGGCGCGCTGCTGATCCCGCTCACCGGCGGCGCCTCCGCGCTGCCGATGGGCGCCGGCATGGCCGCCTCGGCGGGCGGCATGGTGCTCGGCGAGGTCAAGTCGACGTCGCTGACCGAGGGGCAGCGCGCGCAGGCGATGAAGGCCCTGGAGCCGATGGTCGAGGAGGTGCTCGGCGGCTTCTCCGAGGAGGTCTCCAAGCGCCTGCACACGCTCTACGCCGGGGTGATGGACGAGGCGGTGCGCGGCCAGAAGGCATGGCGGAGCGATCGACAGACCGCGCTGGCCAAGGTCGGCACCGATGGACCCGCATGGCAGGATCTCGTCTCGCGCAGCGAGCAGCTCGGGGTCCAGCTCGACACCATGCTGGGCGCCAGAGGCTGAGCAGCCGTCGAGGAGGGGAGCGTTCAGGGTGGACAGGGGTCATGGGGCGGCCGACGGGGCCTACGCGGGTTACGGCGCGTGGCGGGCACGGCAGGAGACCCTGGTCGGCCTGATCGACCGGCTCACGCCGATCGTGGCCGGACTGCGGATCGGTGCGGGCGTCAAGAAGTTGGACTCGTTGAAGCAGCGGGCCGCGTCCGAGGCGTTCAAGGTGATGATCGTCGGCGAGTTCAAACGCGGCAAGAGCACGGTGATCAACTCGATGCTCGGCGAGAAGGTGCTGCCCTCCTTCGCGCGTCCGTGTACGGCGATCATCAACGAGGTGACGTGGGGTGACACCCGCTCGGCACTGATCTATCCGCTGGAGGCGGACGGCACGGCGGGCGACCCGCTGACCGTCGGCGTGGACGAGATCGCCGACTACGTCACCATCGGCGCGGACGACGACAACACCCCGAACCCGTACGAGCGGGCCGTGGTGCGCTGGCCGCTCGAACTGTGCCGCAACGGCGTCGTGGTGGTCGACTCGCCGGGCCTGAACGAGGCCCCCGAGCGCGAGAAGGTCACCCTGAACTACCTCGAACAGGCCGACGTGCTGGTGTTCGTGGTGGACTGCCAGGCCGCGATGTCGCGCAGCGAACAGCTCTTCCTGGACGTGCACGTCAAGGCGCGCGGGCACGAGGACGTGTTCTACGTCGGGAACAAGATCAATCTGGTCGAGGAGGAGGAGCGCGAGGACGTGCAGCGGGAGATCCGCAAGCGCCTCTCCCCCTACCTCTCCCGCCCGGACCGGGTCTTCTTCGTCAACGCCCGCGCCGCGCTCACCGGCCGGCAGAAGGGCGACCCGGACCTGCTGGCCGGCTCCGGGATGCCCGAACTGGAGCGCGGTCTGGAGGACTTCCTGACCCGCGAGCGCGGCCGGGCCAAGATCCTCTCGCCCGCCCGGGAGCTCAAGTACCTGCTGATCGAGGCGCGCGAGCAGATCGACCGCAAGGAGGCGCTCCTGACCCAGGACGTCGAGGAGTTGCGGGCCACCTACGAGCGGGTCCAGGGTCCGCTGACCCGGCTGGAGCAGAATCGGCGGGTGATCGTCGCGCAGATGGAGGAGCACCTGCGCGAGACCCGCGGCGAAGTCGAGGCCGCGACCCGGCGGTTCATGGACCGGGTCGCCGCGAACATCCCGAACTGGGCGCAGGAGTACGACCCGAGCAACACCATCGGCGCCAATCCGTTCAACGCGCGCGAGAAGATGGAGGCGGCGGTCAAGGAGATCACCGACCATCTCTCCGGGCGGGTCCAGGTCGAGTTCGCGCAGTGGCAGGAGAGCGAGCTCAAGCCGCTCGTCGCGCGTCGCGTCGAGGACATGGAGCGGATGATCGACGACGACGTGAAGCAGTTCGTCACGCGGATCGACGAGATCCGTGCGTCGCTCACCGCCGGCCCGGTCGGCACCGACGAGGACGGCAAACCCTCGACGCCGATCGAGCGGTTGCTCGCGGACGCGGTCAGCTTCGTGCTCGACCCGGCGACCGCGGTCTCCGGCGGCAAGTTCAACCTCAGGTCGATGCTCACCGCGCTCCTGCCGCAGATCGCGGTCGGCACGGCGGCGTTCCTGGTCGGCCTGGGCCCGTTCGTGATCCTCGGCGCGGTGCTCGGCTCGACCGTGTTCAAGGGCGCGCTCCAGTTGAACAAGGCCAACCGCCGACTCAAGGAGCAGGTCGCCGAGCAGGTCCAACTGGAACTGCGCAAGCAGGCCGACACCGACGTGACCAACCTGGGCGAAGAGGTGGTCAAGCAACTCCGCAAGATGCGCGACGCGATCGCCCAGGGCCTGGACGCGGAGATCAAGTCGATCCGCGACGAGGTGGGCGCGGCCCTGCGCACCAAGGAACAGGGCGAGTCGGATGCCAAGCGCGAAGGCACCGAAATGCGCCGCTACGCCCAGGAACTGAACCGCATCGACGAATCCCTGGCCGACCTGATCATGGACGTGGCGATGTAGCCATGGACCCCGTCACCGACCACCGGCCGGGCCGACCACAGCCCGGCCGGCGTTCGAGGCCGAAGGCGCCGATCGACTCCTAGTCGACCAAATCCCGCACGACGGCGTCGGCCAACAACCGCCCGCGAAGCGTAAGGACCGCCCGATCCCCCGGACGGGGCTCGAGCAGGCCATCGGCCACGGCCCGGTCCGCCGCCTTGCGCCCCACCTCCGTCAGGAGCGAGCGCGGGACGCCGTCGGACAGCCGCAGTTCCAGCAGGATCCGCTCGACCCGGCGATCCTCCGCGGTGAGCAGCTCGCGCGCCTGCGCGGGAGACGTGCCCGCGGCCAGCCGCTGCGCGTACGCGGCGGGATGCCGGACGTTCCACCACCGCACACCACCCACGTGGCTGTGCGCACCGGGCCCCGCACCCCACCAGTCGGCGCCGGTCCAGTACAGCTCGTTGTGCCGGCAGCGCGCGGCGGCATCGGTCGCCCAGTTGGACACCTCGTACCAGCCGAGCCCGGCGCCGGTGAACGCCTCGTCCGCCATCAGGTATCGGTCCGCGAGCACGTCGTCGTCCGGCATCGGCAGCTCGCCGCGACGCACCCGGCCGGCCAGCCGAGTACCCTCCTCGACGATCAGCGCATACGCCGAGACGTGGTCGGGACGGGCACCGAGCACCGCGTCCAGCGAGGCCCGCCAGTCGTCGTCGGACTCCCCCGGCGTGCCGTAGATCAGGTCCAGGTTGACGTGCTCGAACCCGGCCGCGCGCGCGTCGGCCACGCACTGCTCGGGCCGACCCGGGGTGTGCCTGCGGTCCAGGATCTGCAACACGTGCCGGCGCGCGCTCTGCATGCCGAACGACAGCCGGTTGAAGCCGCCCGCGAGCAGGGTGTCCAGATAGGCCGGATCCACCGACTCGGGATTGGCCTCGGTGGTCACCTCGGCCCCGGCGGCGAGGCCGAACTCGTCCCGGATCGCGCCCAGGATCCGGGCCAGGTCCGAAGCCGGCAGCAGGGTGGGCGTGCCGCCGCCGAAGAACACCGTCTCCACCGGCCGGTCCACCTCGCCCAGCAACCGCCGGGCCATCCGGATCTCGGCGATCGCGTCGTCCGCGTACGACCCCTGCGAAGCCGATCCGCCCAGCTCGGTCGCGGTGTAGGTGTTGAAGTCGCAGTAACCGCACCGTGACGCGCAGTAGGGCACGTGCACGTAGAAGCCGAACGGGCGACTCGCGCCCGCGAACTCGGCGAGTGCGGACGCGGGCAGCGAACCGTCTTCGGGCACGGGCAGACCGTCGGGGGGTGCGGAGGGCATCTTCCCATTGTCCACGAGCCGGCGACCGGGCCCGGCGGCCGGCGTGCCCCGGGGTCGGGTGGCCGGCGCACCCCCGGGGCTCAGGTGACCAGCGTGCCCTTGTACATCTCCTCCAACAGTTCCGCGTACTGCCGCTCCACCGCCCGCCGCTTGACCTTGAGGCTGGGCGTCAGCTCACCGTGCTCGACGCTCAGGTCGCGCGGCAGGATGGCGAATTTCTTCACCGTCTGCCAGCGCTGGAGGCCGGCGTTGAGTTCGTCGAGACAGTCGGCGATGAGCGCGCGGACCTCGGCGCTGCCGGCCAGTTCCTCGTACGACTTGTCCCGCAGTGCCGGCCGGTCGGCAGCCCAGCCCCGGATCGCGTCCGGGTCCAGGGTGATCAGCGCGGAGCAGAAGTTGCGGCCCTCGCCGTGCACGAGGATGTTGCTGACGTACGGGCACATGCCCTTGAACCGGCCCTCGATCTCACTGGGCGCCACGTACTTCCCGCCGGACGTCTTGATCAGGTCCTTCTTGCGGTCGGTGATGCGCAGGAAGCCGTCCTCGATCACCGCGATGTCGCCGGTGCGCAGCCAGCCGTCCTCGGTGAGCACCTCGGCGGTGGCCTCGGGGTCGTTGTGATAACCCTGCATCACCGCCGGCCCGCGCACGAGCAGCTCGCCGTCCTCGGCGATGCGCAACTCGGAGCCGGGCAGCGCCAAGCCGACGGTGCCGATGCGGTGCGCGTCGTAGCGGTTGACCGAGCTGCCCGCGCTGGCCTCGGTCAGGCCGTAGCCCTCCAGGATGGGGATGCCGATCGCGTCGAAGAACTCCGCGACGTCGGGCGAGAGCGCCACACTGCCGGAGATACAGCCCTTGAGCCGGCCGCCGAACAGGTCGCGCAGCTTGCCGAAGACGAGCCGGTCGGCCAGTCGGTACTTGGCGTTCAGCAACGCGGAGGGGGTGCGACCGGCCTGCCGGGTCTGGGACATCTCCCGGCCGACGCCGACCGCCCACCGGAAGATCTTGTACTTGAGCCCGCCCTCGGCCCGCATCCGCATGTGCACGGAGTTGTACACCTTCTCGAACACCCGCGGCGCGGCGGCCATGAAGGTCGGCCGCACGATCGGAAGGTTGGTGATCAGCTTGGGAATCCGACCGTCGATCGCGGTCGGGTAGCCGATCCGGATCTGGCCGGACATCATCACCTTGCCGTAGCAATGCGCGAGCGGCAGCCACAGGTACTGCAGTTCGTCCGGGTCGGTCAGCCCCATCGCGGCCTGCGCGGCGGCCTGATAGGCCCATGTGTCGTGCGCGAGCCGAACGCCCTTGGGCCGGCCGGTCGTCCCGGAAGTGTAGATCAATGTCGCGAGCTGGTCCCGGGTGATCGCGGCGACCCGGGTCTCGATCAGGTCGGGCTCCTTCTCCAGCCGGGCCCGGCCGAGTTCCTCCAGGTCGGCGAGGGTGATCACCCAGTGGTCGGCGCCGCCGTCGTCGTTGTCGGGCGCGTGGTCGAAGACGACGACCTTGCGCACCGCGCCGAGGGCGGCCCGCTCGCCGCGCAGCTTGGCGAGTTGCGCGTCGTCGGCGACGAAGGCCAGCACACTGCCGGAGTCGGCCAGGATGAAGGCCGCCTCGTCGGCGTTGGTGGTCGGATAGACGGTGGTGGTGGCCGCGCCGGCGCACATGATGCCCAGGTCCGCGAGCACCCAGTCGAGCCTGGTCTCGGCGACGATCGCGACCCGGTCCTCGGGCTCGACCCCCAGCACCACCAGACCGGCGGCGATCGCCTTGGCCCGGTCACCGGCCTGCCCCCAGGTAAGCGAACGCCATTCCTCGCGGTCGCCGTCGCCCACTGCCACCGGGTGCCGATACGCCTCACGTTCGGGCGTCGCGCGAATGCGCTCCAGAAAGTCCACGGCGATGGACGGCGGGCGATTGTCGATGCCGACTGACTCTGGACTCACTGCGGCCTCCATGTCCTGGGCGAGTTGCAGCCTGGGCGAGTTGCAGCCTGGGCGAGTTGCAGCCTGGGCGAATTGCAACCTGGGCGGATCTCGGGGAGTGCTGGCGATGCCGAGTACTGGTGTCGATACCGGTATCCACGGCGACGAGAGCCGGATATCGGCAGCGGACGGAGTGCAGGGGGTTCGGTATAGCGGGAGTAAAAACAAAGCGGGTGCATCGGGTTGTGCCCGATGCACCCGCAACGTACGCCGCCACAGGGCTACGCGGTAGTAGCTTTGCCCGGATCCGCCTGCGAATCGCGTCGCCACACCCCGCCGGCCGACCCGGCCGTGCCCTGCCTGCCGCTCCCGCTCCCTGCCTCCGCGCCCTGCGTACCGCTACTTCCCGCCGCCGTCGGCTACTTCTTGCCGCCGCTGTCGTCGGTGGACAGCGCCGCGATGAAGGCCTCCTGCGGCACCTCCACGCGGCCGACCATCTTCATCCGCTTCTTGCCTTCCTTCTGCTTCTCCAGCAGCTTGCGCTTGCGGCTGATGTCACCGCCGTAGCACTTGGCGAGCACGTCCTTGCGGATCGCGCGGATGTTCTCGCGGGCGATCACCCGCGCCCCGACCGCGGCCTGGATCGGTACCTCGAACTGCTGACGAGGAATCAATTCGCGCAGCTTCTTGGTCATCTCGACGCCGTAGTTGTACGCCTTGTCCTTGTGCACGATCGCGCTGAATGCGTCGACCGCCTCACCCTGGAGCAGAATGTCCACCTTGACCAGCGCGGATTCCTGCTCGCCGGTGGTCTCGTAGTCGAGCGACGCGTATCCGCGCGTCTTGGACTTGAGCGCGTCGAAGAAGTCGAACACGATCTCCGCGAGCGGCAGCGTGTAGCGCAGCTCGACCCGGTCCTCGGAGAGGTAGTCCATTCCGATCTGGACCCCGCGCCGGGTCTGGCACAGCTCCATGATCGTGCCGATGTACTCGCTCGGCGCCAGGATCGTGGCCCGCACCACCGGCTCGTGCACCTCGGCGATCTTGCCGCCGGGGAACTCGCTCGGGTTGGTCACGGTGTGCTCGGTGCCGTCCTCCATGACGACGCGGTACACCACGCTCGGCGCGGTGGAGATGAGCTCCAGGTTGAACTCGCGCTCCAGCCGCTCCCGGACGATCTCCAGGTGCAGCAGGCCCAGGAAGCCGCAGCGGAAACCGAAGCCGAGGGCGACCGAGGTCTCCGGCTCGTACACCAGCGCGGCGTCGTTGAGCTGGAGCTTGTCGAGCGCGTCGCGCAGCTCGGGGTAGTCCGATCCGTCCAGCGGATACAGACCGGAGAACACCATCGGCTTCGGGTCCTTGTAGCCGCCGAGCGCCTCGGTCGCACCGTGGTGCAGCGAGGTGATCGTGTCACCCACCCGGGACTGCCGAACGTCCTTCACGCCGGTGATGATGTAGCCGACCTCGCCGACGCTCAGGCCGTCGGAGGGCTTGGGCTCGGGCGAGATGACCCCGATCTCCAGGAGCTCGTGGGTCACCCCCGTCGACATCATCTGGATCCGCTCGCGCTTCTTCAGGTCGCCGTCGATCACGCGGACGTAGGTGACCACGCCCCGGTACGAGTCGTAGACCGAGTCGAAGATCATCGCGCGGGCGGGCGCGTCCTTGGCGCCGATCGGCGGCGGGACCAGGCGTACGCACTCGTCCAGCAGCTCGGCCACACCCACACCGGTCTTGCCGGAGACCTTGAGCACATCCTCCGGGTCGCAGCCGATGATGTGCGCGAGCTCCGCCGCGTACTTCTCGGGCTGGGCGGCCGGCAGGTCGATCTTGTTCAGCACCGGGATGATCTGGAGGTCGTTCTCCAGCGCCAGGTAGAGGTTGGCGAGCGTCTGCGCCTCGATCCCCTGCGCCGCGTCGACCAGGAGGATCGCGCCCTCGCAGGCCGCGAGCGAACGGGACACCTCGTACGTGAAGTCCACGTGGCCGGGGGTGTCGATCATGTTGAGGATGTGGATCTGGCCGTCGGGGGCCGTCCACGGCAGCCGCACCGCCTGCGACTTGATGGTGATTCCGCGCTCACGCTCGATGTCCATGCGGTCGAGGTACTGCGCGCGCATCTGTCGCGCATCGACCACACCGGTGATCTGAAGCATCCGGTCGGCGAGCGTCGACTTGCCGTGGTCGATGTGGGCGATGATGCAGAAGTTCCGGATCAGCGCCGGGTCGGTACGGCTGGGCTCCGGCACGTTCACTGGCGGGGTCGCGGGCACGCGGGCTTCCAGATTCTCGATCGGGTGGACTGGCGAGGGCTTGCGGGGGTCTTGCGGACTGCGGAATGCGGTCTTGCGGGGTCGTGCGGGGGTGTCCTGCGGTCCTGCGGGGGTCTTGCGGTGTCGAAGGTTCTACGTCCCGTGCAGGTCCTGCAGGTGGCACGTGGGATCGGTGTGGGATCCCCGGTGTTCCCTACATGGTCCCATGCGGCATGGGTGAGCCGTGTTGGTGGAGCCGGCCGAGCCTGTTCGGGTCGCCACCCACACGGGTGAACAGGGTGGGTATGGGCCGCGGACGGGGGCGGATCCGGCCGGGATCGCCGACCGTGTCGTGGGAGCCCGCCGATGACTGGTAATCTGATGGATCGCGTGTGGCGTACGTGTCTCTGCCACGCAAGTCAACGTCCGAACGGGCCCTCTCCCTGGATCGGATCCCGACCTAGTACTCAGAAGGCTCTTTCGTGGCGAACATCAAGTCCCAGATCAAGCGCAACAAGACGAACGAGATTGCGCGTCAGCGCAACAAGGCCGTCAAGTCGGAGCTCAAGACCTTCGTGCGCAAGGCGCGCGAGGCGGCCGAGGCCGGCAACGTCGAGCAGGCCGAGGCGCTCACCCGCCTCGCGGCCCGCAAGCTCGACAAGGCCGTCAGCAAGGGTGTCATCCACAAGAACCAGGCCGCCAACAAGAAGTCGGCGCTGGAGAAGCGTGTCGCGACGGCCAAGGCCTGATTCGCGCATCCGCACCGTGTGACACCCGAGCGCTTGCGCTCGTAGTGACTTCGAAGGCGCCGTCCCCGGATCTCTCGGGGGCGGCGCCTTTGTGGTGTCCGCGGGGCCGTGGCGTCCGCGGGGCCGTGGGGGGTGGGCCGTTGTGGTCGGCGGCGCCTGCGCGGCGGGCGACGCCTGTGGTGGGCGGCCGGTTGGGGCGGGCGACGTCTTCGCGCTTCGGATGGGGTGAGGCCGGGGCCGGGGCCGGGGCCGGGGTGGTGGGTCGAGGGCCCCGATCAGATGTTGCGGACCGTGGAGACCGTCACGACGGCCTTCTCCAACGCATAGGCCGGATCCGTACCACCACCCTTGACCGCCGCATCCGCGTCGGCGACGGCGCACAGCGCGCGCACGATGCCGTCCGGGGTCCAGCCGCGCAATTGTTGCCGCACCCGGTCCACCTTCCACGGGGGCATGCCCAGGTCGCGGGCCAGGTCGTTGGGCCGGGCATTGCGCGGGGCGGCCCCGACCCGAGCGATCTGCCGCACACTCTGCGCGAGCGCACTGGTGACCATGACCGGCGCGACACCGACCGAAAGCGCCCAGCGCAACTGCTCCAGCGCCTCGGCGGTACGGCCCTCGACGGTCTTGTCGGCGACGGTGAAGCTGGACGCCTCGGCGACCCCGCTGTAGTAACGCGCGACCACTTCCTCGTCGACCACGCCGTCGGTGTCCGCCATCAGCTGGCTGCACGCGGACGCCAATTCGCGCAGGTCGTTGCCGATCGCCTCGACCAGCGTGCGGCATGCGTCCTCGGTGAGCGAGCGGCCTGCGATCCGGAACTCGGACCGGGCGAACGCGACCCGATCGCCGACCTTGGTGACCTTGGGGCACGTGACCTCGCGCACGCCGACCTTGCGGACCGCGTCCAGGAGGTTCTTGCCCTTGGGGCCGCCGAGATGGGCGAGCACGAGCACGATCTCGTCGGCCGGATCGGCGATCAGCTTCTTGACCTCGCCGGCCAGGTCCGCCCCGAGGTCCTGCGCGGACCGGATCACGATGACCTTGCGCTCGCCGAACAACGACGGACTGGCCAACTCGGACAACATCCCCGCCTGCAGCGCACCCGGCGCGAGGTCGCGCACATCGGCATCGGGGTCCTGCGCCCGCACGGCGCGCACCACTTCGCCGATCGCCCGATCCACCAGCAATTCCTCGGGCCCGACGACAAGCGTCACAGGCGCGAGCGGGTCATCCTGCATTCTCCTGGCCACCCGACCAAGCATCCCACGCCCGACGGACACCGATCCCCCGACGCCGGGTGGTCACCACACACCCGAGGAGCGGCGGGTACCCACGCGGTCACCACGCCGAATTCGGACGGCGGCGCTGCTCGGCGGCGGACGGCGGCGGACGGGTTCGGCGGCGCCTGGTCGGTCGCCGTCGATCGGGACAGCACCCGCACAGGGCAGCGACTCGGGCTGTACGCCAGACGTGGGCGGGCGACACGGGGCGGGTCGCCCGCCCATCGGAACAGGAAGGGCAGAACCTGCCCGGCCCGATCCGCGGCACCGACAGCGCACTGCACGCACCCGATCCCCACGCGGAGCAGCCGCCCACACCCCGGATGAAACCCACACGGGCAGCGCACGGCACAAGCCACGCACCGCACGCGCACCCAAGCAATGCACAGTCGCCGTCGCCGACCGGGGCCAAACCCACGCGGGAGGCGACCGGCACGGGTGCCGGCGAGGGGCGGGCAGCCGTCGCGGGCGGGGGCGACGACCTGCACCGCCACGAGCGTGGGGCGGGTGACCTATTCGCCTCGCCGACCGGGGCTGAACCCGCGCGGGAGGCGACCGGCACGGGTGCCGGCGGAGGTGGCTGCCGTGGCGGGGCGGGAGCGATGGCCCGCAGCGCCGCGGGGGCTGTCGGGCGGGCGGCGTCGCCGACCGGTGCCGAACCGCGACCGGCACGGGTACCGGCGGGGGCGGGCAGCCGTGGCCGGGCGGGAGCAGCGGCCTGCACCGCCACGGGCGCAAGGGCGGGCGACCGATCCGCCTCGCCGACCGGGGCCGAACCCGAGCGAGAGGCGACCGGCCGGGTGCCGGCGCGGGCGGATGGCCGTCGCGGGGCGGAGGCGACGACCCGCACCGCCGCAGGCGTGAAGGCGGGCGGGCGGTCCGCGACGCCGACCGGGGCCGAACCCGCACAGGAGGGGGTTGGCGCGGGTACCGGCGGGGGCGGACGGCCGTCGCGGGGCGGAGGCGACAACCCGCACCGCCACGGGGGGCAGTCGGTCGGGCGGCGTCGCCGATCGGGGCCGAACCCGCGCGGGAGACGGCCGGCGCGGGTGCCGGCGGGGGCGGGCAGCCGTGGCCGGGCGGGAGTAACGACCCGCACTGCCACGGGCGTGAGGACGGGTGACCGGTCCGCCTCGCCGACCGGGGCCGTACCTCGGCGAGAGGCGACCGGCGGGGGCGGACGGCCGTGGTCGGGCAGGAGCAATGACCTGCACCGCCGCGGGGGTGGGGGCGGGTAGGTGGTCGGCGCGGGTGGCTGTGTCGGGGCCGCGGGCCACCGCGTTCAGATGGCTCGGGGAGCCGGTTACCGCGATAGGGCCGTCGGTGTCGGTACGCAGGAGACGGGCGCCGCTGGCCGCCACCAGGGCGCGGGCGGAGGGGGACGGATGGCCGTACGGGTTGCCCTTACCCACCGAGACGAGCGCGAGGCGTGGGTGCAATCCGAGTACGAGCCCCGGATCCTGGCGGGCCGAGCCGTGATGAGCGACCTTGAGCACGTCCACCCGCACCCCGGCCAACCGCGCCCGCAGCACCTCTTGGGCCTCGGTCTCGGCATCCCCCGTAAGCAACATCCGAACGCCGTGCCGCTCCGCAAGGACCACGAGACTCGCATTGTTGGCCACCGACCCACCCACCACACTCCCCGCCGGAAGGCCGGGCGCTGCCGCCCACTCCCGCACGTCGGGCCCGACCGGTACGTCCGATGATGACAACGCGAGACCACGAACCGAGCCCTCGGGCAACCCCGGGACCGCGAACTCGGACGCGACGGCTCTCGCCGGGGGTACGTCGGGCCGAGTACCTACGGCGGGACCGTGGACGACCTGATGGGCGGCCGGCGCATCGAGCGGCGGCGCTGAGATGCCTCCGCTGCGCACGGCGGGGCAGGGGGCGGCCCGGTGGGTGGCTGAGGCATCGGACCACAGCGGCGAGGTCGGCCCGACGCGCGGGACAGGATCGAGATCGGCCGAGTAGACGGCCGGCGCGGCAGGACACGGCAGCGAGATTTGCCCGGTGCGCGAGACGGGGCCGGGATCGGTCGAACAGGCGGTCCGCCTGACGGACCGCGGCAACGATGCGGGGCCCACACCCAGACCGGCACCGACCCGAGCCCTCTCGTCGGGCACCGGCGACCACACGACTGCAGTCCGAGAGGCGGGCGCCGAGTCGGCCGCGTGGGCAACCCGAGTACCGAGTCGCAGCAACGAGGCAAGCACGGTGTGTGCACTGGGGCGGAAATCGACCGGCCCGCGGCGCGATGGCAACGACACGGGCCGGAAGCGCGGGGCCGAGCCGGGGGTGGCCGGGTGAGCGGTCGGCGCATCGACCGGCAGGGCGGCCGGGATACATGCGGCCAAGCCACGGTTGGCAGGCACTTCGGGCGACGGCGACCACACGACCGCAGTCCGAGAGGCGGGCATCGGGTCCACCGCGTAGCCGGTCCCTGCGCCAGACGACGAGACGGGCCGGGAAGGCGGGGTCGAGCTGAAGGCGGCCGGGTGAGCGGTCGGCACATCGACCGGCAAGGCCGCCGGGATGCATGCGGCGGAGCCGCGAGGCACATCGGGCGACGGCGACCACACGACCGCAGTCCGAAAGGCGGGCGTCGAGTCGGCCGCGTAGCCGGTCTGTGCGCCAGACGGCGAGACGGGCCGGGAAGGTGAGGCTGGGTCGGGGGCGGCTGGGTGAGTGGTCGGGGCCTCAGGCGGCGAGGTGAGCGGGGCGTGGGCGGCGGAGCCGAGGTGGTTGGGCGGCTCGTCGGGCGACGGTGACGATGCGGTCGCGGTTCCGGAGGAGGGGGCCAGGTCGGGCGTGGGGGTGGCCTGCGCATCGGGCGGCGGCGGCGAGGCGTGGCTGGGTCGAGGAGGCTGGGCCGGGGCGGCTGCCCGGGTTGCCGGTGGGGCGGGCGGCGGTGGGAGCGGGGCCGGCCGGGAGGCAGGGGGTGGGTTGGGCGAATGGGCGTCGGAGAGTGGGGTGTTGGGGCGGGTGGGTGTCCCGGGTGCGGGTCTGGGGCGTGGGGTGTTTGGGAGTGGGGTGAGGGTTTGCCAGGTCAGGGCGGCCCGGGTGCGGCGTTCGCCGTCGGTGGGGGTGGAGAGCGGGATGCCGGCGGCAGTGGCCCAGCGGCGGACTCGGATGACCTCGCCCATCGGTTCGAGGACCGGCGTGCCCTGGATCAGGCCCACCGCGCGACCGCGCAACGCGCCCGGCAGGCCCTCGACATGGTCGGCATGGAAGTGGCTGAGCAGGATCAGCGGCAGGCGACGGATCCCGAGGTCGCGCAGGCAATGATCGACCGCATGCGGGTCGGGTCCGGCGTCGATCAGGACTCCGGTGCCGGGGCCCGCGTTGAGCACGATGGCATCGCCCTGGCCGACGTCGCACATCACAAGGTGCCAGTCCGGGGGCGGCCAGCCGGTCAGCGGGCGGACCACGGCCGGCGGGCGCAGCAGGAGCACCACCGCGAGGATCGCGAGCAGCGCGGCGGTCATGGCGCGCGGCCATCCGGTGGGTCGGGTCGACCGTGGACGGCGCAGGACACGCAGCGTCGGTACGGCCGCGACGGTGATCGCCGCGAGCGCCACACCGCCGAAGACGCCGGTCGGCCAGGTGACGGCCGCGCCGGGCAGCGCGGCGCCGGTGTGGGCCACGGTCACGATCCACCCGATCGGCCAGGAACCCAGCCACGCGGCCGACTGCGCGAGCGGCAGGCATACCGGCGCCAGCACCAGGGCAACGAAGCCGAGGATCGTGGCCGGCGCTACCGCCAACTCGGCGAGCAGGTTGCACGGGACGGCCATCAGGCCTACCCGGCCCGCAAAGGTCACCACGAGCGGTCCACACACGGCCTGCGCGGCCAGTGGCACGGCGACCATGACCGCAGCCCACTTCGGCCAACCACGGGCACACAGCCGCGCCGCCCAGTGCGGAGCGAGCAACAACAGCGCACCCGTGGCCAGTACGGACAGCGCGAATCCGTACGAGCGGGCCAGGGTCGGATCGAACAGCACCAGGCCCAGCACGGCGACGGCCAGCGCAGGAAGCCCGCGCCGGGGCCGGCCGGTGTACAGCGCGGCCACGGTGACCAGGCCCATCACCGCGGCGCGCAGCACGCTCGGTTCGGGCCGGGCCACGACCACGAAGCACGCCACGGCCACCGCGCCCGTGATGGGCAGCGCCCGACCGCGCAGACCGCTGCGGCGGAGCACCAGGAGGACGAAGCCCAACAGGATCGTGATGTTGGTGCCGCTCACCGCCGTCAGGTGGGTGAGTTCGGTGGTCTGGAAGTCGGCTTCGAGGTCGGCGGGCAGCATGCTCGTATCGCCGACCACCAGACCCGGAAGCAGACCGCGGGCAGCGGGTGGCAGGTCCGCACACGCCGCGCGGAGGTCGGCACGAAGCCGCCCCGCGAAGCGCTGGTGAGCCGCGGGCACGCCGATGCGCTCCGGGGCGGACCGCACCAGGAGAAGGGGCCGCCCGTCCCGCCCCGGAACGAGGCGACCATGGACCCGGATCGGCGTACTCGGAAGCAAACCGATCCAGGATCCGGCCTCGGCCCCGCTGACCAGGACGGTAACCGGGGTACGAACTCGCGTACCACTAGGGCCAGTCGGGCCACTCGGTCCACTCGGTCCACTCGGGCCCAAGGGGCCGGGTCGGCCGGATCGGCTACCGGCTGGGCCGAGTTCGACTGGCCCGCCGAAGTGGCCCGACAGGTCGAATCGGCCGCCAGCCAGGCCTGGTTGGGCAGGTCGGCCGGACCGGGCCAGGTTGCCCGATGGGTCGGATCGGCTGCCGGCCAGGTCGGGTTGACCCAAGCGGCCCAACCAGTCGAGTCGGCCGGATGGGCTCCCGATTGGGTCAGGCCGGCCCACTCGGACCGGTCCGCCGAAGTGGTCCGACAGGTCGGATCGGCCGAATCGGCTCCCAGCCGGATCAAGCCGGCCGGCCTGGGCCGGTTCGCTGAAGGGTCCCCCCAGGTCGGATCGGGCGGATCGGCTGCCGCCTGGGCCGAATCGGCTCCCAACCGGATCAAGCCGGCCGGCCTGGGCCGGTTCGCTGAAGGGTCCCCCCAGGTCGGATCGGCCGCCGGCTGGGCCGGGTTGGGCTGGTTGGTCGGGCTGGACCAGGTTGCCTGTCGGGTCGGGGCGGCCGGGTTGGGTCGGTGGGTTGGGTCGGGTCGATGAGGTGGTTCGGGTCGGTGGGGTGGGTGTGGTGCTCAGGTGGTCGATGCGCGCGGCGAAGATCGTGGGTGGTTGGCCGAGTTCGTTGCCTCGGACGCGGGTGACCCGACGTTCCGGGTCGGTGCGTACGGTCAGGTCGACGGTGGCCTCGGTGCGATGGCGGGCAGCGGCGGCGACGGGGCCGGCCCGGTCGGCGGCGGTGCGCAGGCCGGCCACCAGGCCGCCGGCCGCGAGGCATACGAGGACGACGGCAAGGACCGCCCGGCGACGGACGGTGGGCACACGTGCGAGCGCGGCGGCGCCGAGGACTGCGCAGGCGCTCGTGGTCGCGGTGGCCCAGAGGGGAACCAGGGGCGCGGTCCACGCCGCTGCCCAGGCGGCGATCGCGCCGGGAAGCAGCCGAGCATCCGCCGAACGCTCGCGCCGGCCGGCGGGGGTCGGACGGCTACGGACCATGAGCGGCAATCACGTCCCGGTCGGGCCGAGAGCGTCCCCGCCCGCACCCCCCGTCACGTTTCGGCACGGAGGCCACGAAGGCCACCAAGGCCACGGATGTGCCGACTCGGACCGGACCCGACCTGACCCCGCGCTCCTGCCCCATCATCGAGCCCATCCCGACTCCGCAACCCACCGACGGCCGCGTTCCGCGCCCCTCGCAGGCCGGCAACGGGCAGAGCCCACGGTTGCGGTGCACTGCCGGGCAGGCGGCCGGGCGATCCATGCCTGCGAGCAGACCGCTCATACTCGGACCTTTGGTTTCAGGTCGCTGTACTTCCGCTCGCCGATTCCGCGGATTTGGCGGAGCTGGTCGATCGTGGCGAAGCGGCCGAGTTGGGTGCGTTTCTCGATGATTTGGCGAGCCAGGACCGGCCCTACGCCGGGGAGTTGCTCCAGTTGTTCGGCCGTTGCCGCATTGATGTCGACGAGCGCGCCCGGAGCCGTCGGGCCACCCGTCGGGGTCGGGGCGACCTGGACCGGGGCGCCCGGGACGCCGACCGGGATCTGTTCACCGTCGGCCAGTGGGCGGGCCAGGTTCAGCGTGGCCAGATCCGCCGCCGGCAGCGCACCTCCCGCGGCCTGTACCGCGTCCGCCACCCGCGCCCCCGGCGGCAACACCACCACCCCCGGACGCGCCACCTTCCCGGCCACGTGCACCGTGATCGGCCCGACCGCGGGCGCCGGTCCGGCAGCCGACGACGGCGCCGGCGGGCCTGCCGACGTCGCGAACCCCGGCGCCGGGACGCCCGTCGCCTGCCCGGCCGGCGCGGGCGCCGCCACACTCTGCGGACGTGCCCGCCACCATCCGCCCACCGCGAGGGCAACCGCCACCAGTGCGAGCACCGCGACCGCGGCCACCGCACGCCGATCCACGCCCACCCTCAGTCGAGCCGGCAGCCGATCCGCGACCGCCTCGGCCATCCGCCGCCCGGGGGCCGGCCCCCGAAGAGCATCCGGCTCCCCCGACGCGAGCAGCGCGGCGACCCGCTCGGCACTCGACCGCGGCAACGCCGAGGACGCATGACCGGGCGACGCAAGATCGGGCGACTCACGATCAGGGGAGGCACGAGCAGGGGTGGCACGGCCGGGCGAGGCGCGACCCGAGAGTCCGGACGCATATCCGGTGGACGGCGCCGAACGCCCGAGATCCGAAAAGCCGGGCGGCGGCGAATAGGTGAAGGACGGCGACGGCGACGAGAACGGGGGCGGTGACGAGAACGGCGACGAGGGCGGTGACGAAGGCGGTGGCGATGACGGAAACGAGGACGGCGATCCGGACATGCCTCGAAGCTAGGTCTCCCCGCTCACCCGCTCCCGCTCACCGAACCCGCCTGTGCACAACCCGGCAGGTTGTGGAAACGGAACCCACCCACGTGGGTGAACCAACCCCCACCCCAACCCCAACCCAGCCCCATCGCACCCCGAGCACCCCGAGCAACCCGACCCAGCCCCGAGCAACCCGACCCCATCCACCCCCACCACCCCCGCCCCACCCCCACACCCCCTCACCGAGGCGAAACCACCACCGCCAACAACCCCGGTCCCGCATGCGCCCCGATCACCGCGCCCACCTCGCTCACATACAGCTCCCCCAGCCCGGGCAACCGCTCCCGCAACCGCCCGGCCAGCGCCTCCGCGCGCTCCGGACTGGCCAGATGATGCACCGCGACGTCGACCTCCCCGGCCCCCGCCCGCTCCACGGCCAACTCCTCCAGTCGGCTGATCGCGCGCGTCGCCGTGCGGACCTTCTCCAGCGGCCCGATCAACCCGTCGCTCACGTGCAACAGCGGCTTGACCGCCAGCGCCGTGCCCATGAACGCTGCCGCCGCCCCGATCCGCCCGCCCCGGCGCAGATACTCCAGCGTGTCCACGTAGAACAGCGCGGACGTGGTCTGCGCGCGCTTCTCCGCCGCGATCGCCGCCTCCTCCAGGGATGCGCCGTCGGCCGCCGCCTCGGCCGCGGCCAGCACGGAGAAGCCCATCCCCATGCCCAGCGTGCGCGAGTCCACCACGCGCACCGGCACCTCGGCGTCCCGCGCCGCGAGCAGCGCGGCCTCGTACGTGCCGGACAACTCGCCGGAGAGGTGGATCGAGACGATGCCCGTCGCGCCCTTCTCGGCGAGTTCGCGATAGACCTCGGCAAACGTCTCGGGCGCCGGGCGCGACGTGGTCACCACCCGGCGCCCGCGCAGCGCGTCGGTGAGTTGGGCGGGCGTGGCCTCGATGCCGTCGTCCAGCGGCCGTCCGCGCAGGACGACCTTGAGCGGGACCACCACGAGGCGGTGCCGCTCCACGAGCTCCTCGGGTAGGTAGGCCGTGGAGTCCGTGACCACGGCAAGATCGGTCGGCATCGTCGGCATGAGCGGGCAACCACCCGGATGTGAGACGACAGGGGGGCGGGGTCGGTGTCTCGGCTACCCCGTGTCGGGTCGCTGAGTCGAGACACCACATTCAATATTCGGTCACCATGCCACGCCCCGACGCGCGGGTGACGCGCGCCGCGGTGCGGCCGGCGCGTCCCGTCGTCGGGGCCCGCCGGCGGCGGCTGCTCAGGTCAGCCGCTTGGTCTCGGATCGGCTCTCGTCCGCGTGTGCGCGCAGGGCCGCGGCCTCGCGCTCGACGTCCGTGCCGAGCCGGTCCAACTCGTCCTCGCCCAAGTGGCGTTCGCGATCCTGGACGGCCCACCGCAACGAGGCCGCGGCGTGCTCGATGCGGTCCGCGCGGTCCTTGAGGCCGGGCAACTCGCGGGCGACCCGGTCCCGATCGGGCTCGCGCTCGACCAGCTTGAGATCGGTGTCCAGGGCCTTGGCGAATTCGTCCAGCCGGCGCAGCAGCGCGACCGCGTCGGAGAGCTGCGCGTCCTGCGCGTAGCCCGCTTCCAGCACCCGGCGGGTCTGGTCCAGCGAACGCCGCACCGACCCGCGCATGCGCGCCGCCTCGCCCGCACCACCCGTGAGGGTGTACGCACGAGCCTTGGATGTGGCGTCCTCCACGAGGCCGCGGACCCGGGGCGCGTGCCGGTCGATCCGGCGACGCACCGCCCGCCGCGTCATCGTGATCAGGCCCACCACCACGCCCACGAGCACGAGACACGCGAGCACACCGGCGCCCAGCACCACGCCGAGGGTCTCGGCGCCATCGGCCAACGAGTCGGTGGTCGCGGGAACGTCGGCGAGGGCCACGAGGCGTCTCCTGCCTGGTCGGGGCCGGAAGGTGTCCCCTCACACTAACGCCGCTCGGCCGCTCCGATACGCACGCGGCGGAAAACACCGCGTTCCAGACTGATCGTCACCGACCGGAAACGGTCCGGACACAGCCCGGAAATCGCTTACCGCGCACGGCCGACCGCCCAGCGAACGAGCGGCCGCCCCCACCGACGGAAGCCGACCGGAAGCCGACCGGAAGCCATCCGGACACAGCCCGGAAATCGCCCACCACGCACAGCCGACCGCCCACCGAACAGGCGGTCGGCTCCCACCGACCACCCCACCCGGCAAGCGACCGACCCACCCGACCGGCCGACCCGACCCCGACCGACTCCCACCGACCGACGCCAGCCGACCACCCGACCCCGACCGATGCCAACCGACCCACCGACCAACCGACCCACCGACCAACCGACGCCAGCCGACCCCACCGACCGCGACCCCCACCGCCCTAAGCCGGAACGATGTTCACCAGCTTCGGCGGCTTGACGATCACCATCCGCACCCCGGCCCCGTCCAGCGCGGACAGCACCGTCGGGTCGGCCAGCGCCAGCGCCTTCAGCTCGTCCTCGCCGATGCTCGGCGGGACCTCCAGGCGGGCCCGTACCTTGCCCTTGATCTGCACGACGCAGGTGACCGTGTCCTCGACCAGGTAGGCCGGGTCCGCCTGCGGGAACGCCTCGTAGGTGACCGTGTCGCCGTGCCCCAGCCGGGACCACAGCTCCTCGGCCACGTGCGGCACCAGCGGCGCGACCATCAGGACCAGCTTCTCCGCGATCTCGCGCGGCACGGCCGGCAGCTTGACCAGCGCGTTGTTCAGTTCGATCGCCTTGGCGATGGCGGTGTTGAAGCGCAGCGCGTCCATGTCCCGCCGCATGCCGTCGATCGCCTTGTGGGTGGCCCGCAGCGTGGCCTCGTCGGCCGGCTCGTCGACCACGGTCGGCGCGCCCGTGCGCTCGTCCACGATGTTGCGCCACAGCCGCTGCAGGAAGCGGTACGAGCCGACCACCGCGCGGGTGTCCCACGGCCGGGAGATCTCCAGTGGGCCCATCGACATCTCGTACAGGCGCAGCGTGTCCGCGCCGTACTCCTCGGCCATCTGGTCGGGCGTCACCGAGTTCTTCAGCGACTTGCCCATCTTCCCGTACTCGCGGCTGACCGCCTGCTCGCCCAGGAAGAACTTCCCGTCCCGCTCCTCGACTTCGCTCGCCTCGACGTACACGCCGCGCTCGTCCTTGTACGCGAACGCCTGGATGTAGCCCTGGTTGAACAGCTTGTGGAACGGCTCGGACGAGGACACGTGGCCCAGGTCGAACAGCACCTTGTGCCAGAAGCGCGAGTACAGCAGGTGCAGCACCGCGTGCTCGACGCCGCCGACGTACAGGTCCACGCCGCCGGTGTGGCCCTCGTGCTTCGGCCCCATCCAGTACTTCTCGACCTCGGGGTCGACCAGCACCTCGGTGTTGGTCGGGTCCAGGTAGCGCAGCTCGTACCAGCACGAACCGGCCCAGTTGGGCATGGTGTTGGTCTCGCGGCGATACTGCCGGGGCCCGTCGCCCAGGTCCAGCGTGACGTTCACCCAGTCGGCGTTGCGCGACAGCGGCGTCTCCGGCTTGGTGTCCGCGTCGTCCGGGTCGAAGGTGCGCGGGCGGTAGTCGTCGATCTCGGGCAGTTCGACCGGCAGCATCGAGTCCGGCAGCGCGTGCGCGACACCGTCCTCGTCGAACACGATCGGGAACGGCTCGCCCCAGTAACGCTGCCGGGAGAACAGCCAGTCGCGCAGCTTGAAGTTGATCGTGCCCTCGCCGATGCCGCGCTCGGCCAGCCACTCGGTGATCGCCTTCTTGGCGTCGACCACGCCCAGGCCGTCCAGGGAGATGCCCTCGCCGGAGCTGTTCACCAGCTTCGCGTCGTAGGACACGAACGCGTCGGCCCAGTCCGTGGTGTCGTCGATCGAGCGGTCGTCGGTGGGCTGCACCACGCAGCGGATCGGCAGCTCGAAGGCGCGCGCGAACTCGAAGTCGCGGTGGTCGTGCGCGGGCACCGCCATGATCGCGCCGGTGCCGTAGCCCATCAGCACGTAGTCGGCGATGAAGACCGGCACCCGCGCGCCGTCGACCGGGTTGGTCGCATAGGCGCCGGTGAAGACGCCGGTCTTGTCCTTGCCCTCGGTCTGTCGCTCGACGTCGCTCTTGGAGCCGGCGAAGCGGCGGTACGCCGCGACCGCCTCGGCGGGGGTGGCCGCGCCGCCCGTCCACACCGCCGGGATGCCCTCGGGCCAGGCGTCCGCAACGATGGCGTCGACCAGTTCGTGCTCCGGCGCCAGCACCATGTAGGTGGCGCCGAACAGCGTGTCGGGCCGGGTCGTGAAGACCTCGATCGGCGCCGCGTCGGTGGCGAAGGAGACCTTGGCGCCCTCGGATCGGCCGATCCAGTTGCGCTGCATGATCTTGATCGGCTCGGGCCAGTCCAGCTTGTCCAGGTCGCCCAGCAGGCGGTCGGAGTACGCGGTGATCCGCATCATCCACTGCCGCAGGTTGGACTTGAACACGGGGAAGTTGCCGCGCTCGCTGCGGCCGTCGGCGGTGACCTCCTCGTTGGCCAGCACGGTGCCCAGGCCCGGCGCCCAGTTGACCGGGGCCTGCGAGACGTACGCCAGGCGGTACTCGTCCAGCACGGCCGAGCGCTCGGTGCCGGTCAGGTCGGCCCACGCGCGCCCGTCCGGAGTGGCCCGGTCGCCCTTCTCGAACTGCTCGACCAGTTCGGCGATCGGGCGGGCACGACCGACGCCGCCGTCCGCGCCGGGCGCCTCGGGGTCGTACCAGGAGTTGAAGATCTGCAGGAAGATCCACTGCGTCCAGCGGTAATACGCCGGGTCGGTGGTGGCCACCGAGCGGCGCTGGTCGTGGCCCAGGCCCAGCCGGCGCAGCTGGCGGCGCATGTTGGCGATGTTCGCCTCGGTGGTCACCCGCGGGTGCGTGCCGGTCTGCACCGCGTACTGCTCGGCGGGCAGGCCGAACGCGTCGTAGCCCAGGGTGTGCAGCACGTTGTGGCCGGTCATGCGCTTGAACCGGGCGTATACGTCGGTCGCGATGAAGCCCAGCGGGTGTCCGACATGCAGGCCCACACCCGAGGGGTACGGGAACATGTCCATCACCATCATCTTGGGCCGGCCGGCGACCTTCTCCGGCTCGGCCAGCGGGCCGGCCGGGTTCGGCGCCTCGAACGTGCCGTCGGCCTCCCAACGGTCCTGCCACCGCGCCTCGATGTCGCCGGCCAGGACGGCGTTGTAGCGGTAGGGCTCGGTCGGGGCGTCGGTGTTGCCGGCAGAACCCTGCGTCATCTCGGTCATCGTCCTCAACCATCGGGGTGTGGGCAGCCTTCGGCTGCTTCCGGTTTCGTCGCTTGCGCGAAGCGACCGTTTCTGGAAACGAAAAGACCCCTCGCTCAGGAGGGGTCGCCGCGCCGAGTCGGGTGGGAGCGGTCCTCCACCCGGCCTGCTCAGCGCGGCCCGGTAAGCAGCAGTACGGCACGCATGCCCTCAGGTTACCGCAGGCGGCATGAGGTTACTTCAATACGGTCGCGGCCCGGTGGCAGCGCCCGGCCCACGCGGTCACGATCCCGAGGCGGCCCGGTGGCGGCACCAGCCGCCGCCACGATCCCGGGGCGCCATCCTCGCCCCACCCCGGTCCCGGGCCCCGCGCCGCCACGGTCACAGCCCCGGAGCCGGCCCGGTGGACAGCGACAACACCAGCAACATCTGGGCGAGGTGATAGGCGACCACGATCAACACCGGCGCGTACGGCGTCGGGGCACGGAACCGGTTCCAGCCGACCAGGGTGTCGGAGACGTAGAACAGGAACGCGCCGGCCACCGCACTCGGTCGGCCGGTGGCCGCCGCGGCGACCACCATCAGCGAGACCACGCCGACGTAGAGCAGCACCATGCCGACGTAGGTGGGCGCGCTCTCGCGTGCGCCGGTGACCAGGCGCACCGCGTAGGCAGCCGCCGCAAAGAGCACGACCACGATGCCGGCGGCGGCCCACAACCAGGACCACCCCATGCGTTGGAAGCCCGCCACGTAGCCGACGTGGGCGAGCAGCGAGGCCGCGACCGCGCCGGCGAACCAGCGCGGGGCGAGCAGGTCACGCAGCAGCGACAGCGCGAGCGCGACGCTGAACAGCGCGCGCAGTGCCCCGTCGACCTCGTCGAACGACCAGACGACGACCACCAGGGCACAGATCACCGCGGCCTTCAGGAGGCGATCGAGGGGGAGCCGATCGAGCGGGAGACGTCCCCGGGCGACGACCACCCAATCGGCGACCGCGAGCAGGCTCGCGAGCACCAGCACGAGTACTGCGGTGAGGGTCACGTCCGGCGACACTACTGGCCGGAAACCGGACCATTCGCCCACTCGTTCGACCCGTCACGCAACCGTGACGGGAAAGACCTCAATCGTGATCACCCGGTGCCCGCGGAACCGGTCGCGCCCGCTCACCCGCCCCGCCGGCGCCCGCTCGGATCCGACCGATCGGGGCTCCCGTC
Source organism: Embleya sp. L77 (assembly GCF_055557415.1). NCBI lineage: Bacteria > Bacillati > Actinomycetota > Actinomycetes > Kitasatosporales > Streptomycetaceae > Embleya > Embleya sp. L77. The sequence goes on along the minus strand of NZ_CM145709.1, from coordinate 4,715,041 downwards.
GATTCCGGCCATCCAAGCGCACCCGGCGCGCCGAGCGGGGGCTTTCGCTCTTCGAGGTGACGATCGATGAGCCATGCGACGGGCGGAGCCCGGGCCCGTACCCTGAAAGAACCCGAAGGGAGCCACAGCTGTGACGACACTGCCCGACTGGATGTATCCGCCGAACCCCGGGGGCTGGACGGCCGACGACCTGGATTCGCTGCCCGCCGACGCTCCCCGCCATATCGAATTGATCGACGGAGCACTGGTCTTCATGATGTCGCCGCGGCGTAGTTTTCATGGTCGGGTCATGGGCCGCCTGTGGCAGGCTCTGGACGAGCACGCGCCTCTCGGCTTCGTCGTCGAGATGGAGATGGCCGTCAAGCTCGGCAAGCGCAATCGGCCCGAACCGGATGTGTTGGTCGCCAACGTGCCCTACGACTCGAACCGCACGCATCACGTGGCCGCGGACGTGGTCCTCGTCGTCGAGATCGTGTCGGACGAATCCGAGGAACGAGATCGCGATACCAAGCCGCTCAAGTATGCGAAGGCCGGCATCCCGCATTTCTGGCGGATCGAGGAGGAGAACAACCTCCCGGTGGTCCACGTTTTCGAGTTGGAGCCGGCCACGGGTACGTACGTGGCGACGGCCATCGAGCGGGTGCGGCTCGAACTGCTCGTACCGTTCGCGATCGACATCGACTTGGCCTCGCTGGTGCGCTGAGTGTTCACGCCCGCGGCGGATCAGGCGGTGTCGCTCGGGCGTAGCGGGTGGCCAAGGTGCGTAGGTGGGTGACCAGTTCCGGGGGGTCGGTGACGTCGAAGTCGTGGCCGAGCATGCCCAGGTGCACGGCCAGGTTGTCGAGGGAGTCGGCGCCGGTGTCCAGGACGCAGGTGTCGGCGTCGATCGGTTCGACCGTGCCGACGGCCGGGTTGATCCGGTCCAGGACCTCGGCGGCGGGCGCGTGGACGAGGACCCGGGCGCGGTGGCGCCACGCGGCGGCGGAGACCTTGCCCGCGACGTAGGTCGCCGCGTCGCCGTCCGGGTCCTCGCGCGGCGCGAACCTGGGGCCGGTCGGGGTGCGCGGGGTGATCCGGTCGACCCGGAAGGTGCGCCAGTCGTCGCGATCCACGTCCCACGCGACCAGATACCAGCGTCGGCCCCAGTTGACCACGCGTTGCGGCTCGACGGTGCGCCGGGTGACCCCGCCGGCGTGGTCGAGGTAGTCCAGGCGCAGCCGCTCGCGGTCCCGGCAGGCCGCGACCAGGGCGGTGAGCACGTCGGTGTCCACCTTCGCGCTCGGCCGGTCCGCGGGCACCGGCACCGCGTACCGCTGCAACGTCCGCACCCGTCGGCGCAGCCGCGCCGGCAGTACCTGTTCCAGTTTGGCCAGTGCCTGTATCGCGGTTTCCTCCATGCCCGCCATCGCGCCTCGGGCGACCGTGCCCAGCCCGATGGTGACCGCGACCGCCTCGTCGTCGGTCAGCAGCAGCGGCGGCATCGCGGCGCCGGCGGCCAGCCGATAGCCGCCGGTGGACCCGCGGGTGGCATCGACCGGGTAGCCGAGTTCGCGCAGCCGCTCGACGTCCTTGCGGATCGTGCGACCGGTCACGCCCAGGCGTTCGGCCAGTTCCGAACCTGGCCACTCGCGCGAGGTCTGGAGCAGGGACAACAGGCGCAGCAGGCGCGCGGAGGTTTCCAACATTTTCTCAGCCTGACGCTTGTATGGGAACGTAGTGTTCCTAATGGGATCCTAGTCTTCTTCTCATGGAGACCAGCAGCAACACCGCAGCCGAGACCGCCACCGCCGACGCCACCGCGATCCGCCCCTTCCGGATCGAAATCGCCCAGGCCGATCTCGACGACCTGCGCGATCGCCTCGCCCGCACCCGCTGGGCCGCCGACGTCCCGGGCGTGCCCGGCTGGACGCGCGGGGTGCCGGCGGACTACCTCCGGGAACTGGCCGCGTACTGGGCGGACGGATTCGACTGGCGCAAGGCGGAGGCCCGGCTGAACGAGTTCCCGCAGTTCGTCACCGAAATCGACGGCCAAGACATCCACTTCGCACACGTGCGCTCGGCCCGGGCCGACGCTCCCGCGCTGTTGTTGATCCACGACTGGCCGGGCTCGTTCGTGCAGTTCGTCGACGTGATCGAGCCGCTGTCGCGCGACTTCCACGTCGTGGTCACCGACACCCCGGGGGTCGGCTTCTCCGGCCCGTTGTCCGGTCCCGGCTGGAACACCGGCCGGATCGCGGGTGCGTTCACCGCGTTGATGGCGCGCCTGGGCTACGCGCGCTACGGCGTTCAGGGCAACGGCGGCGGTGCGTGGATCGCGGGTGAGATGGGTCGGATCGCGCCGGAGAACATCATCGGGATCCACGTCAACGGCCTGGTCACCTTCCCGTCCGAGGACCCGGCCGACTTCGTCGGGTTGACCGAGGGCGAGCAGTCCAGGCTCGCCCGGCTCCAGGAGTTCCGGGACGACAAGATGGGCTTCAACGCGATCCAGTCGACCCGGCCGCAGACGCTCGCCCACGGGCTGCACGACTCCCCGGTCGGCCAGCTGGCGTGGATCGTGGAGAAGTTCAAGGAGTGGACGGACACCGCGAGCGAGCTGCCCGAGCACGCGGTGGACCGGGACACCCTGCTCACGAACATCAGCCTCTACTGGTTCACCGGCACGGCCGGTTCCTCGGCCAACCTCTACTACGAGACGGCGCACGACCCGAGTGCGTGGGCACCCAAGGAGCGCGGCACGGTACCGACCGCGGTGGCCGTGGCGCTGCCGCAGGACGTGGCGATCCGTCGGTTCGCCGATCGCGACCACAACGTGGTGCGCTGGACCGAGTTCGAGCGCGGCGGCAACTTCCTGTCGCTGGAGCAGCCGGAGCTGCTGATCGGCGACGTCCGGGAGTTCTTCGCGGGTCTGGACCGGTAGCACTCGGCGAGCCGATCGGGCGGGCCGAACCGACCGGGCAGGCGCGAAACGATCGGGCGGCCCGCAACGACCGAAGGCCGCTTCCTGAGGGAAGCGGCCTTCGGGATTGCCGTGGAGCTACGGAGAATTGAACTCCGGACCTCTTGCATGCCATGCAAGCGCTCTACCAACTGAGCTACAGCCCCGCGTGAATACGTCACAAGTCTACCGGGTCGGCCGCAGTGCTCACGACCAAGGGGGTCCGCAGCGGCGCCGGTTTGCGCAGCGGCCCGACCATCCGCAGCAGCACCGCGGCGGTGAGGCCGCACAGCGTCGCGAACAGGTGGCCGAAGTCCCAGATGGTGTGGTCCACGATCACCGGCAGGCCGACCGAGACGAACATCACCGCGGCGCCCGCGAGCCGGATCCAGCCGGACATGATCAGCACCGCCGCCGCGCACGAGCCCACCTCGACGTAGCTCACCCCGACGTCGGTCGCGAACGCGATTTTGTCCGGGAGACGGCCCGCCTCGATCGCCCCCTTCTCCACGGCGGCCGTCAACAACGACCCGAACACGTGCGCGCTCGCCCCGATCAGCAACATCCTGGGCGACCCGTAGCGGCGTTCCGCCCAGGCCACCAGGGTGCCGAACACGACCACGTAGGTAGCCAGTCCCGAGCCGTGGTCGGCGACCCAGAACGCGCTGGTGAGCAGCGCCTCCAGCGGATCGTCGCCGAGCCGGAGCAGGTTGGTGCTGTTCAGCTTGGTGAGCAGGTCGATCAGCCGGGGTGGCGACGTGCGTTGCACCACGGTGGACGCGGTGAAGACGGCGATGTAGGTGAAGGTGATCGGCGCGGACAACACCCACGCGTGCAACCGTGCGGTCCACGGGCTCAGCACCCGCACGCAGTACCGGGCCCAGCCCCAACGGCGGGCGAGACCGCGCAGCGCGTACCACGCGATGACGAGGCCCAGCCCGAGTCCGACGGTCACCCGCCTCCGGTGCCCGCACACGATCGAACGCAATCGTGCGGAGTGGCATGGGGCGAGGGGCTACGCCGTGGTGCGGAAGCGGGCGCGGTAGGTGGAGGGGGTGATGCCGAGGCGGCGGAGGAAGGCTCGGCGGAGCGACTCGTCGCTGCCCAGGCCGCTGTGGGTGGCGGCGGCGGTGACGGTGGCGCCGGCGGCCAGGAGGGATTGGGCTGCTTCGATGCGCACGGCCTCGACGTAGACCGCCGGGGTCGAGCCGACCCGCTCGTGGAACAGGCGGGTGAGGTGGCGTGGGCTGAAGCCGCTCAGCCGGGCGAGTGCGGGCAGCGAGTGGTCGGCCGTCGGGTCCGCGGCCACCGCGTCCAGGACCGGGCGCAGCGGGTCGTCGGCGCCGGCGCGGGCCCGGGAGGGGACCGAGAACTGCGATTGGCCGCCCGGTCGGCGCAGGAACACCACCAGGTCGCGGGCCACCTCGCGGGCCAGATCGGCGCCCTCGTCGGCCTCGACCAGGGCCAGTGCGAGGTCGATGCCGGCGGTCACCCCCGCGGACGTGTAGACCGAGCCGTCCCTAACGAAGATCGCGTCCGGCTCGACCGAGACGCTCGGATACCGCCTGGCCAGCATCGCCGTGTGTCGCCAGTGCGTCACGGCCCGACGCCCGTCGAGCAGCCCCGCCCGGGCGAGCAGGAACGCGCCGGTGCACACCGACGCGATCCGCCCGGAGGTCGCGGCGAGCGCGGTCACCGCCTCCAGGAGTTCCGCCGACGGCGCCTGGTGCGGGAAGTCGACCGACCCCGGCACGACCAGCGTGTGGGCGCCGTCGATCTCCGTCGCAGCCGCGTCCACCACCAGCCGGGTGCCCGCCGACGTGGTCACCGGCGCGCCGGTCGGCGAGCACAGCGTCAGCGTGTACGCGCCGCCCAGTCGCTCGGCCGTGCCGAACACCTCCAGGGGCGCGGTCACGTCCATCAGCCGGACCCCGTCGTACCCGAGCACCGCCACGTTCCTTCGTCGCATGACCCCGACGCTACCTGCCGGCCGTGTCCGAATGCGAGGGATCGGTGTCCGGATGGACATGGCGCCGATCGGGCACGCGGAGAGAGGCTCGAGGCACCGAAACAAGCCGCCTCATCTCGGAAAGGACCGCCCTCATGCCCGACCGCATCGCCGACGTCGACATCCCCGACAGCGCGCCGGCCAAGGAGGCCACCGAACTGGTCCGGGACACCGCCGGACCGCTGCTGTACGACCACTCGCGCCGCGTGTACCTCTTCGGCGCCCTCCAGGGACGTCGAAGAGGTCTGGACTTCGACCCCGAACTGCTCTACGTGGCCGCGATGTTCCACGACCTCGGGCTGACCGCCGAGTACCGGGCATCACAGCAGCGCTTCGAACTCGACGGCGCGGACGCCGCCCGCGACTTCCTGCTCCGACACGGCCTGTCCGCCGACCGCGCGCGGATCGCGTGGACCGCCATCGCGCTGCACACCACCCCCGAAATCCCGACCCGGATGGAGCCGGAGGTGGCGCTGGTGACCGCCGGTGTCGAGCTGGACGTGCTCGGCTTGGGCCTCGACGACATCCCGGCTCCGGCGCGCGCCGCCGTGGTCGCCGCGCACCCCCGCCCGGACTTCAAGCGGCGGATCCTGCGGGCCTTCACCGAGGGCATCGAACACCGCCCGCGGACCACGTTCGGCAACGTCAAGGCCGATGTGCTCGACCGGTTCGTACCGGGCTTCGAGCGGACGAACTTCGTCGACGTGATCGAGCAGTCGGGGTGGTCCGAGTGAAGCCGCCGCTGCCCCCGTTCACCGAGGCCGACGCGCGGGCCAAGGTGCAGGCCGCCGAGGACGCCTGGAACACCCGCGATCCCGAACGCGTCGCGCTCGCGTACACACCCGACTCGGTCTGGCGCAATCGCGACCGGTTCGTCACCGGGCGTGCGGCGATCGTGGCCTTCCTGACCGAGAAGTGGGCCCGCGAGCACGACTACGCACTGCGCAAGGAACTGTGGGCGTACACCGCCGACCGGATCGCGGTGCGCTTCCAGTACGAGTGGCACGACGGCGCGGGCGGCTTCCGGCGCAGCTACGGCAACGAGTTGTGGGAGTTCGCCGAGGACGGTCTGATGCGGCGGCGCGAGGCGAGCATCAACGACGTGGTGATCGCCGAGGCCGACCGCCGCATCCACGGGCCGCGCCCGGTCGAGGAACACGGGATCACCTTCCCGCTCGCGTGACCGCGCCGGGGGGTCGGGGCCGGGTGGAACCGGGTCTATGCCTGGTCCGCGCGGCTGCCGCACTCGGCCGCCCACGGGTGGGTCAGTTCCTGGCAGCGGCGCCAGAACCAGGCCCGGTCCGGCCGGCTCTCCCGGGTCGTCGTCCGGTAGTGGGTCGGCCGCGGGGCCCGGTCCTGCCAGAACAGGCCGGTCTCGCGGCCCGGTTCGTCGGCCGCGCACAACCACACGGCGGTGTCCGCGCCCTGTTCCGGAGTGCGCAGCAGGGGCGCGGTCAGCCGGCGGAAGGTCGGCATCGACGCACGCAGGCCCGGGGTGTCCACCCACCCCGGGTGGGTGGCGTGCACGACCGGGCCGCCGGCGCCCAGGTGTTCGGCCCACAGCTCGGTCAGCACGACCTGCATGCGCTTGGTGCGCGCGTACGCGACGGCCGCCCGGTACGGGCCGCGTTGGTACTCGATGTCGTCCACCGGCAATCGCTGGGTGTACATCCCGCCCGAGCTCATCCACACCACCCGCGCGCAGGACGCGGGGTCGGCGGCCACGAGGCGGCTGAGCAGGTGCGGCCCGAGCACGTGCACGGCGAGCGACAACTCGTGTCCCTCGGCGGTCTCGGTGCGCTCGGCGGGCATCGCGCCGGCGTTGTGCACCAGGGCGTGCAGCGGGCCGTGTTCGGAGCGCAGTGCCTTGGCGAACCGGGCCACGTCCGGCAGGCTGCCCACGTCGCAGCGGCGCACGGTCGCCTCGGCGCCCGGGACCTGCTCCAGCACCCGCCGACGGGCCGCCTCGGTGCGCTCCTCGTCGCGTCCGACCAGGACCACGGTCGCGCCGAGCCGGGCCAGGCCGGTCACCGCCGCCTCGCCGATGCCGGAGGACGCGCCGGTCACCACGACGGTCCGCCCCTTGAGCGCCGCCGGCTCCGGATCGCCGGGGAACCCGGCCCGCCGGCGCACCCCGTACCCGATCCGGCTGTATCCGGGCACGATCGTCCGGTCCATCGCCCGCTCCCAGAACCGACTCTCCGTCATCGCACGCTCACCTTCGTCGTAGTCACGGAGAGACAATGCCCGGTACGAGGCTTTCATACTATTTACCACCGACTCGGCGCCGACCCTGCCCGCGCCCGTCCGGCGCCCGCCTGGTCCGCCGCCCACTCACGAAGCGCCCGGATACGAAAAAGACCGCCTCCCGGACGGATCCGGGAGGCGGTCTTGTCTGTGGAGCTACGGAGAATTGAACTCCGGACCTCTTGCATGCCATGCAAGCGCTCTACCAACTGAGCTACAGCCCCGCTATTCAACTGAGCCGACCGGCTTACCCGCTCGACCACGAGTACTTTACACGCTCCCCCGCGCCGCATCCAAACGCCTTTGCCGGGGCCGCTCCCGGGAGGCTCCGGGGTTCGCGGTGTGTTCCCCGCGAACCCCGGAGGCGATTCAGAAGCTGCCGACGGGCCGGGTCATCCCGGCCATCGCACCGCCGTCGACCACCAGCTCGGTGCCGGTGAGGTAGGACGCCGCGTCGGAGGCGACGAAGGCGACCACCTCGGCGACCTCCTCCGGCGCGGCGATCCGGCGCAGCGGGACGGACGGGAACCGGCCCGCGCCCTGTTCCAGGCCGACCGCGGCGATCATCGGGGTGTCGATCGTGCCCGGGTGCACCGAGTTGACCCGGATGCCGTGCTCACCGACCTCCAGGGCGACGGTCTTGGACAGGCCGCGTACGGCCCACTTGGTCGCGCCGTAGGCCGCATGCCCCGGCATGCCCTCCAGGCCGGCCTGCGAGGAGATGTTGACGATCGAGCCGCCGCCGCGCTCCTTCATCGCGGGCAGCACCGCCTGCATCCCGTGCCAGACGCCGAAGAAGTTGACCTGGAGGATGCGCTCGACCCGCTCGGGCGTCTCGTCCGCGAAGCCCCTGGTCCAGTAGATCGCGGCGTTGTTGACCAGGATGTCGAGGCCGCCGAACTCGGCGACGGCGACGGCGACCACCTCGGCCCAGTCGGCCGGATCCGAGACGTCGTGCCGGACGAAGCGCGCGGCCTCGCCCAGCTCCGCGGCGATCTTCGTGCCCTCCTCCGCCAACAGGTCGGTCAGCACGACCCGGGCGCCGTGCGCGACGAACAGCCGGGCCTCGGCCGCGCCCTGGCCGCGTGCGGCGCCGGTGATTATCGCGACCTTGCCGGTCAGATCCGCCATGGGATGCCACCTTTCCTCGATCGATGCGAACGCCGCGACATCACGGCCGTCATCTCGTCAGCCGCCCATCACGTACTTCACCGTCGGCCCGGTGGTCCAGCCGCCGTCCACGGCCAACTCCGCGCCGGTCACGTAGGACGCGGCGTCGGAGAGCAGGAAGGCGACCGCCGAGCCGATCTCGCTCGGCTCGCCGACCCGGCCCATCGGGGTGTTCGGGTAGTTGCCCTCGCCGCGCAGGATGCCCACCGACGAGGTCATCGGCGTGTAGACCATGCCGGGGTGCACCGAGTTGACCCGGATCCCGGCCGTGCCCAGTTCGACCGCGGCGACCTTGCTCATCCCGCGCACCGCCCACTTGGACGCGCCGTAGGAGCCGGTCATCGCCAGGCCCATCAAGCCGGCCGCGGAGGAGATGTTGACGATCGAGCCGCCGCCGCCCGCCTTCAGGTGCGGGATGACCGCCTGCATGCCCAGCCAGACGCCGGTCAGGTTGGCCTTGATCACGAACTCGAAGTGTTCGAGCGTCTCGGTGTCGAACATGGCGCCGGTGGACACGCCCGCGTTGTTGACCAGCCCGTCGATCCGGCCGAACTCGGCGATCGTGAAGTCCACGACCGCCTTCCACTGCTCCTCGCTGGTCACGTCGTGCTTGTGGAAGCGCGCGTTCGCACCCAGTGCGGTGGCCGTGTCGGCGCCCTCGTCCAGCAGGTCGGAGATCACCACGCGCCCGCCGCCGGCGACGATCTGCTCGGCCGCGGCGGCGCCCAGCCCGCGGGCGCCGCCGGTGACGACGACGACCTTGTCGGTCAGATTGGGGCCCTGGAGTTCAGCCATGATGCGTTCCTTCGATCTGTGCCTGCCGACTTCTCGGCTCGCATTTGCATAGTACAACTAAGCAAATCCGACGTACGGACGAACGGTTGCCGAGTGGCCACCGCGTGCCGCGGCCGTTACCCCCGCACCGGCGGCACGATGCCCGCCATCGAGCCCCCGTCGATGACGAACTCGGTCCCGGTGATCCACGAGGATTCGTCCGACGCGAGGAAGACCACCAACTCGCCGATGTCCTCCGGCTCGCCGACCCGACGCAGCGGCACGGTCGGGAAGTTGCCCGCGCCGCGCGTGAAGCGGTTGCCGATCATCGGCGTGTCGACGGCGCCGGGATGCACCGAGTTGACCCGGATCCCGTACTCGCCCAGTTCCAGAGCGGCGGTCTTGGTCAGTCCGCGGATCGCCCACTTGGAGGACCCGTAGGCCGCATGCCCCGGGATGCCCTGGAGCCCCGCGAGCGAGGAGATGTTCACGATCGACCCGCCACCGTCGGCCCGCATCAGCGGGGCCACCGCCTGGATGCCGTGGAAGGTTCCGAACAGGTTGACCTTGAGAATGCGATCCAGTCCCTCGGGCGTTTCCTCCAGGATCGGCTTGGTCCACAGGATGCCCGCGTTGTTGACCAGGACGTGCACGCCGCCGAACTCGCGCACGGCGACCTCGACGACCGCCGCCCAGTCCGCCGCGTCCGAGACATCGTGCCGCACGAACCGCGCCGCGTCCCCGATCCCGGCGGCGACCGCGGTCCCCTCCTCCACCAGCAGATCGGTCACCACGACCTTCGCCCCGCGCGCGGCCAACAACCGCGCCTCGGCCTCCCCCTGCCCCCGCGCCGCCCCGGTGACGATCGCCACCTTGCCCCTCAGATCAGCCATGCGTACCGCCTCCGCAGGTTCCGTCCTCGACCCGACCACGACCGCGCCCGACAAGCGGCCCGGCCGGACCCGGTCCTCCGCACCGGATCCGACCGGGCCGGTCTCGTCCGGGACGACCACGGCGTGCGTACCACGTCCCGAACGAAGTCTCGATCCCCGTGCACCGGCCCACCCGGGCCGGCGCGCCCGTCAGGCCCCGTACTTGGCCCGGAAGTGCGGGATGACCTTCTCGCCCCAGATGCGGATCGTCTCCATGCAGTCCTCCTGCGGGATCGTGCCCATCTGGATCAGGCACATGATCTCGTCGGCGCCCGCGTCGATCAGCTTCTGCACATAGCCGATCGCGTCCTCGGCCGTGCCGTAGGCGTGGTTGATGTTGTACGTGGCGGTCGCGTTCACCGTGACCGGGATCTTCGCCTCGTGCAGCATGGCGACCTGCTGCTCGGCGGCCTCGTTGATGATCGCCACCTCGTCCCGACCCTCGACCACCGCCTCGTCCGGGATGCCGGACTTGCCGCCGGAGAACCAGTGCGCGATCGACTGCGCGAAGAAGCGCTGGCCGCGGGCACCCACTTGGCGGGCGCGGGCGCCGTCCTCGGAGACGATCGTCGGACACAGCGCGACCAGGTGGTCGTTGGTCACCGAGGACACGAACCGCTCGCCGGTGCGCTCCTTGATCGCGTCCCGATAGATCTGGTTGAGGTTGGCCACCTCCTCGGGACCGGCGAACCCGAGCACCAGCGCGCCGACGCCGTACTCCGCCGCCTCGACCAGGCTCGGCTGCTTGCTGCAGGCCAGGAACAGCGGCGGGTGCGGGGTCTGCACCGGGCGCGGCAGGATCGGGTGCGAGCCCTCGATGTCGAGCACGTCGCCGTGCCAGACCAGTTCGTCCTGCTGCCACGCGGCGCCGATGATCCGCAGCGCCTCCTCGACCTGGGCCTTGGTCTGCTCGATGTCCACCCCGCACAGCGAGGACTCCTGGAGCGTGCCGCCGCGGGCCGCGCCGACGTCGAGCCGGCCGCCGGAGAGCGTGTCGAGCATGCCGATCCGCTCGGCGACCCGGGCCGGGTGGTTGAAGTTGAACGGCATGCAGACCGCACCGTGCGCGATCCGGATCCGGCTGGTCCGCGCGGCCACCCAGGTCAGGAAGATCTCCGGGGCGCTCATGTGCGAGTACCACTTGGTCGAGTGGTGCTCGACCGCCCAGATCCGGTCGAAGCCCATCTGCTCGGCGTATACGGCCTGATCCACGGAGTTGAGGATGACCTCGCGCTCGTGCTCTGCCGTGGGGTTGGCCATCTGGGCTTCGAAGATCATCGAGAACTGCATGCCGTACTCCTGGTGCGCGAGGCGTGGAATACTTCAATTAGATATATGACGACCAGTCGGGTCAATAGCCGGCTGACGTAGAATCAGAAAAAGTTGACGCGTACCGATGGAGGCCACGATGACGGGGGATCCGCTCCCGAAACTGCCCGCAACCGCGTGGGCCGTACTCGGCCTCTTGTCGTTCCCGGGCGAGCGCTCCGGATACGACCTCAAGAAGTGGGCCGACGCGTCCCTGCGCTTCTTCTACTGGAGCCCGGCGCTGAGTCAGATCTACAGCGAGCTCAAGCGCCTGGAGCAGCTCGGCTTCGCCGTCTCACGCATCGCGTCCCAGGACGAACTGCGCAACAAGCGGCTGTACAGCATCACCGCGTCCGGCCAGGAGGCCCTGGCGGCCTGGACCCGGGAGACCCCGGCCGGACCGCCCGTGCTCAAGCACGGCGTCGCGCTGCGGGTCTGGCTCGGCCATCTCAGCGAGCCGGAGGAACTGCGCAAGACGCTGGTGGAGCACCGCGACTACGCGGCGGGCACGCTGGACGAGGTGCGCGCAAGCGAGGACTCGGCCCAGGACCGCTGGCCCTTCCCGGCCCTGGTGCTCAAGTGGAGCGAGCGCTACTGGCAGGCCGAACGCGATCTCGCCGACGGCATGCTCGCCGACCTGGAGGAGCTGTACCGCAAGCAGGCCGGGGAGGTCTGAGCACCCGCACCACCGGCGCCGGACGACGAAAACGATCCCGGAGTCGAGGGAAGCGGCCCCAGCGGGGCTCCCTCGACTCCGGGATCGTTTTCGTCTGCGACCGGATCGGTCGTCCTCGTCGCGGCCGGCTCAGACGTCGTCGCCGATGACCGGCTCGGGCAGGGTGCCGGCGTTGTGCTCCAGGAGCCGCCATCCGCGCGCCCCGGGGCCGAGCACCGACCAGCAGCAGTTGGACAGCGCGCCCAGCGCGCTCCAGGTCTCCCGGGGCAGGCCCAGCATCGCGCCGAGTCCGCAGCGAATCGCGCCGCCGTGCGAGACGACCACGAGCGTGCCGTCCTCCGGCAGCTTCTCCACCGCGAGCCCGATCGCCTCGGCCATCCGCTCGGCGACCTCGCTCTCCAACTCGCCGCCGCCGCGCCGCACCGGTTCACCGCGCCGCCAGGCGGCGAACTGCTCGGGGAAGGTCTCCTCGATCTCCCGGTTGGTCAGCCCCTGCCACTCCCCCGCGTACGTCTCGCGCAGCGCGGGATCCAGGGTGACCGGGACGTCGACCAGCCGGGCCAGTTCGGCCGCGGTGTCCACCGCGCGGGTCAGGTCGGACGCCACGATCGCGTCCGGACGCAGCGCCGCGAGCAGCCGGGCCGAGCGCCGGGCCTGGCCCAGCCCCTCGTCGGTCAGCGGGATGTCGGTCTGACCCTGGAAGCGCCGCTCGACGTTCCACGTGGTCTGGCCGTGCCGCCACAGCAGGACACGGCGCCCCTTCCCGCTCAGAGCGCGCCCTCCGCCGCCTCCGCAGCCTTGGCCTGCTCGTTGCCCAGCAGCACCGATTCGGGCAGCTCGATGCGCGGGCAGTCCTTCCACAGCTTCTCGAGCGAGTAGTAGGCCCGCTCCTCTGCGTGCTGGACGTGCACCACGATGTCGATGTAGTCGAGGAGGATCCAGCGCCCTTCGCGCTCACCCTCGCGACGGACCGGCTTGGCGCCGAGCCCGCGCAACGCTTCCTCGACCTCGTCCATGATCGCCTTGACCTGGCGGTCGTTGGACGCGGAGGCGAGCACGAACACGTCGGTGATCGTGACGACCTCGCTCACGTCGTAGGCGACGACGTCGGTGGCGAGCTTCTCTGCACATGCCACGGCAGCCGCGGTGGCGAGCTCCAGGGCGTGGGGGGTTGCGGTCACGATTCGCTTCCTGCGGACGACAAGGGGATTACCGTTCAGGGTCTCACACGCGGGGCGTGCGACGGCCACTCGTTATTCGCGCGGTCCACACCGACGCCCGTTCAACGGACCACGGTGTCCACCCGCCGCGGTGAAGTGCGGCCGACCCCGAACCGGTGTTCGGGGCCGGCCGCACCGGGGCTACGGCTTGTTCGGGGTGTAGTCCTGCCCGAGCGTGACCACCACGTCGGCGAGCATCTCGCCGGTGGCCTTCTTCACCGCGGTCGGTGGCAGGCGCAGGGTCAGCGCGACCTGATCCGCGTCGCCCTTGCGGGCGTCGTCGGCGTACTGCACGGTCGACGCCGGCTGGGTGCGCTTGCCCGCGGCACCACCCGGGACGTACGTGACGCCCGCGTTGAGCAGCCGCACGTTCGCGTCCTGCTGGGCGCCGACCTTTCCGCTCGCGTCCTCCACCATCACCCGGACCGGTCCTGCCGCGACCTTGCCCTGGCGTACCGTGCCGCCGAGCAGCTCGCGCACGATCGGCACCGCCGCCGGGCCGTCCAGGATGCCCTCCGGGGACACCGGGAGCGCCCGGACCTGCAATTGCTTCGCCTGGGTGGCCTTGGCCAGATTCGCCAGCAGCACGCTGAGCTTGTCGTCCGGCAACGAGGGGTCGGGCAGGTTGGCCATGTTGGCGAGCAGCGTCAGGATCGCGTCCGGCTGGGTCGGGAACGAGGCCAGCAGACCCTGGAGGACCCGGCCGAACCGGTCGCCGACCACCGCGGGCGCCTCGTTGGGCTGCTTGTAGGTGGCGAAGGCCAGCGCCGCGACGCCGTTCGCGGGATTGCGGCCCTGCCCGACCAGCACCTTGCCGTCCGGGCCCTTGACCTCGACGTCGGCGTTGAGCTGGATGCCGCCCGCCAGGTCGACCAGCCCCTGCAGGACCGGTTCGGAGATCACCCACGAGCCGTCCAGCTTGACGCCGAGCAGGTCGGAAAGCGCATCCCGGGACGCCCCCGGGCCCTCCTCGGCCATCAGCCGGCCGAGCGGGAACGAGTTGTTGTCGGAGTTGACGACCACGACCGAGGACACGCTGACCATGGACGCGGTGTTCTTCGCCGGGTCGACGGTGAGCAGCGCGTTGGCCGACGCCTGGCCGTCCTTGGCGCGCAGTTGCACCAGCACGCCGCCGTTCTTGCCGGGCGCGGCGACCGCCTTCTCGTCGCGGATCCAGGTGTCCCAGGCGAAGTAGCCGCCGACGCCGAGCAGGGCCACCGCGAGCACCACCGCGAGCGCGATCAGCCGCTGCCGGATCGCCCGGCGCTTCTCGTCCCGGCGCTCGGAACGGGTCTCGGCGAACGACAGCCAGTCGATCACGTCCTCGGCCTGCTCGCTCTCGTCGTCGACGAACGCGAACTCGTCCGAGCCGTAGCCGGGTCGGCCCGGCCGACCCGATCCCGGCCGCCGTGCCCTGGGCGCCGGCACCCGGCCGTCCTCGGCCGACGACCCGGACCTGCCGCCGCCGGACCCGGGTCCGGATCCGGACCCTGTCTCGACCGAATCCGGTGCAGAGGACGTCGGCGCCGAAGCCCCGGAGGCCCCGGCCGCCGCGGACCGCGAACGGTCGGACCGCGAACGGGTCGGGCCGGCCGGGCGAACCGGGATCGAGCCCGCCGCGATCCCGGTCGAGGCCGGATCCGCACCGGCCGCCGGCAGCGGCCCGGCGGGCGCCGGCCGACTCGCCGGCACCACCGGCACCACCGGCACCACCGGCGGCGCGGGCGGCGCGGGCGGCTGCTCGTAGGGGGCCGCGGGCTGCTGCGGTTCGTAATAGCCCTGGGCCGGCCCCGGGTACCCGGTCGCGCCCTGCTGCGGGTCCGGGTAGCCGCCCGCGCCACCCTGCTGCGGAAACTCCGGGGCGGCATAGGCCGTCGGGTCGTAGCCGCCCTGCCCGGCGCCGCCGTAGCCGTTCGGGTCGTACGTCCCGGCGCCCTGGTCGTACCCGTTCGGGTCGTAGCCGCCCGAGGGATGGGCCCCGGACCGATAGGCGTTCGGGTCGTACGCGTTCGGGTCGTAGCCGCCCTGGCCGTACGCGTTCGGGTCGTACGAGTACTGCTGCGGGGTGAAGCTCACCGGGTCGAGCCCGTCCGGCCCCGGCTGCCCGGGCTGCACCGGCTGCCCGTCGTACCCCGGGTAGCCGCCGTCCGGACCGTACGAGCCGTACCCGGGCTGCTGCCCCTGTGCCTGCGCGCCGTCGCCTCGCCCCGTGTCGTAAGGCTCCTGCGCCTGTCCGCCGTCCCCTCGCTCGGTGCCGTAAGGCTCCCACTCGCGCCGGTCGTCGTTGCTCACGAAGCTCCCCGGTACAGCCGCCGCTTGCTGATGTATTGGACGACCCCGTCCGGCACCAGGTACCAGACCGGATCACCCCCGGCCACCCTTGCACGGATGTCGGTCGACGAGATGGCCAGTGCGGGGACCTCCACCAGGCTCACGCCGCCGTCCGGGAAACCCGGGTCGGACAGAGTGTGCCCCGGACGGGTGCAACCCACGAAATGCGCCAGCTCGAACATCTCGTGCGCGTTGTGCCAGGAAAAGATCTGAGACAGCGCGTCGGCGCCGGTGATGAAGAATATTTCGGTCCCCTCGGGCGAGGACTCGCGCAGATCGCGCAGTGTGTCGAGGGTGTACGTCTCGCCCGCGCGGTCGATGTCCACCCGGCTCACCGAGAAGGTCGGGTTGGACGCGGTGGCGATCACCGTCATCAGGTAGCGGTCCTCGGGCGAGGACACGTCCTGTACGGACTTCTGCCACGGCCGCCCGGTCGGCACGAACACCACCTCGTCGAGCCCGAACTGGCCCGCCACCTCGCTCGCGGCGACGAGGTGTCCGTGGTGGATGGGATCGAAGGTGCCGCCCATGACACCGACACGTCTGTTCCGCTCGCTCATGGCGCGAGAATCTATCGGTCCCTACTCCTTGACCGCGCCCGAGGTGATGCCCGCGACGATCCGCTTCTGGAAAACCAGCACCAGGGCGACCACCGGAATGCTCACCACGACCGAGGCCGCGGCGATCGCGGCGGTGGGCTGCTGGAACTGCGAGGCACCGGTGAAGAAGGCCAGTGCGGCGGGCACCGTACGCGAGCTGTTGGTCGAGGTCAGCGACACCGAGAAGACGAAGTCGTTCCACGCGAAGAAGAACACCAGGATCGCGGTGGTCACCACGGCGGGCACCGCCATCGGCGCGATCACGTAGCGAAACGCCTGCCACGCGGACGCGCCGTCGATCCGCGCGGCGTCCTCCAGGGCCCACGGGATCTGCTTGAAGAACGAGGTCAGGGTCCAGATCGACAGCGGCATGGTGAAGGACAGATACGGCAGGATCAGCCCGATCCAGGTGTCGAACAGGCCGATGCGCCGCCACATGTCGAACAGCGGACCGACCACCGCGATGGTCGGGAACATCGCGATCGCCAGCGCGCCGAGCAGGATCAGCTTCTTGCCCGGGAACTCCATCCGCACGATGGCGTACGCGGTGCCGGTCGCGCAGGCGACCGCGATCACCGTGGCGATCACCGAGATGCCGATCGAGTTGCGCAGCGCGTCGGTGAACAGGTCGTTCTTGAAGACGGTTCGGTAGTTGTCCCAACTCCAGGTGCTGGGCAGGAACTTCGCGTTGTTGATGTCGTCGCCGCCCTTGAACGACAACGACACCATCCAGGCCAGCGGAAGCACCGTGATCGCGATCACCACGACGCTGACCAGGACACGGGCGCCCTCCCGGGCCGGGCTGGGCTGACTCACGCGGGACTCCCGAGCTTGCTCACGTCGGTACGGAAGAGCTTGATGAACAGGAACGCGATCAGCAGCACGCAGGCGAACAACAGCACCGAGATCGCCGAACCCAGACCCAGCGCGGTGCGGCTGACCAGTTGCCGGTAGGCCAGGAAGGACACCGTCTCGGTGTCGTTGGCGCCGCCGGTCATCACGAAGACCGAGTCGAAGATCCGGAACGCGTCCATCGTGCGAAACAGCAGCGCGACCAGGATGGCCTGCTTCATGATCGGCAGGGTGACCCGGGTGAGCCGCTGCCACGGGCCCGCGCCGTCCACCCGCGCCGCCTCGTGCACGTCCGGGGAGACCTGGATGAGCCCGCCGAGCAGCAGCAGCGACATGAACGGCGTGGTCTTCCAGATCTCCGAGAGGGCGATCACGAACAGCGCCGACCAGCGGTGGTCGAACCACGCGATGTCGGTGCCGAACCAGTCGTTGACGAACCCGGTGGACGGGTCGAACGCGTAGCGCCACGCGTAGGCGGAGACGACGGTGACGATGCCGTACGGGATCAGCACGATCGTGCGCAGGGTGCGGCGCAGGTACAACGCGCGCTGCATCAACTGGGCGAGCCCGAGGCCGATCACGAACTCCACCGACACGGTGGCCACGGTCAGCGCCAGCGTGGTCCACACGTCGGTCCACCACAGCGGGTCCTTGAGCACCACCCAGTAGTTGGACAGGCCCGCGAACGAGTTCGCATCCGGTGTGGTCAGCCGCTTGTGGAAGAGCGAGAGCCAACCCGCGTCCACCAGCGGCGCGATCGCGACCAGGATCATGATCGCCACGGCGGGCGCGGAGAGCAGCCACCCGGTACGCCGCATCCGCTGGGCGTGGTCGAGCTGCTTGCGGGGCTTCTTGTGCCGAGGCGCGGCGTCGGCCGTGGATACCGTGCTCACAGCAGCACCTTGTCGTGCAGGACCCCGGTGATCAGGTCGTCGGTCTCGCGCGGGGCGGTGTTCGGATCGACGTCCGCGGGCGGGTGGTACATGCGCTGTACGGACGCGGAGACGTCGTTGTAGTACGGGGTGCGCGGGCGCGGGCCGGCCTGGTCGAGCGATTCCTTGATCAGATCGGCCATCGGCAACGCCTCGCGCACTCGCGGATCGTCGTAGGCGGCGGCCTTGGCCGTGGTTTCCTTGGACTCCAGCATGTAGGTGATCTGGTTCTCCAGCGTGCCCGCGCAGCGCACCGCGCTCACCGCTGCCGCGCTGTGCCTGCCGTACTTGCTGACGCCCAGCGCGATGCCGCCGAAGGGCGGCTTGGAGGCCTTGCCGGCGTCGGTCTGCGGGTAGCGCGCCCAGCCGTAGTCGTCGAGCACCTCGCGCGCGAGTTGACCGTCGGCCACCGCCTCGACCGCGGCGCCGCGCGCGTACGTCCAGTTGACCATGAAGCCGCCGGAGCCGGACTGGAACGTGGTACGGGTGTCGTCCTCGATCGAGGTGGCCAGGTTGGGCGGCGCGGCGGACGAGCGGCCGAGTCGGCGCATGATCTCGGCGGCGCGCCTGCCCGAACCGCCCTCCTGGAGCGTGGCCTCGAGGTCGACGCCCTTCTCCACGTCCCGCACGATCGCACCGCCGGCGCCGGTGACCAAGCCGTTGACCCAGACGGTGATGCCCTCGTAGCGCTTGGCGGGCACCGCGAGGGTCTTGTGCGTCTTCTCGGCGGCGCTGATCACCTCGTCCCAGTCGACCGGCCGGCTCAGGTCGAGCCCGGCTGCCGCGGCCACCGACTTGCGGTACCACAGCAGTTGGGTGTTCGCCCGAAACGGCGCGGCGACCAGTCGATTGCGCCAGCCCGAGGACTCCACCGCGCTGCTCAGCATGCCCTCGGTGAGCGCCGCGGCCTCGGCCGGATCGAACGGGCGCAGGAAGCCCGCCTCGGCGAACTCCGGTACGAAGACCGGGTCGAGCGCCATCACGTCGATCGAGGAGTCCTTGGCGGCCAGGCGCCGCACCAACTGCTCACGCTGCCCGGACGCGTCGGTGGGCAGCACCGAGACCTTGACCCGATAGGCGCCGCCCGACGCCCGGCTGCACCGGTCCGCGAGCTTTTGGTAGGCCCCGTTGTCCGGTGGCACATACCAATTGAGCACCGGTGGGCCCGAACTGCCGCCTCCACACCCGACGACGGAGGCGACGAGTGCGAGCGCGACGGCCCAAAGCCCGCGACGACGCAGCATGTGGTTCACCGGGTCAGCAGATCAAGCAAACCGCCCTTGTCGCTCTATTTACCCCCAACGGTGGCGTGTCGATGCCGGTGGGCTCAGCCGCCGACGGGGGTCAGGGACCAGTCGCCGTCGGCTTCGAGTTCGATCAGGCACGGGCCCTTGGGCAGGATCGACTCGCCCTCGTAGTCGCCGATCGCGTTGGCCAGAGTGCCCAGGTAGGCGTCGTCCCCGCCGTGTTCGGCGAAGGTGCCGACGATGAAGTTGCTGACGCCCGCGTGGGTCATCGCGAGCACCGTGCGCGGGCCGGTCCAGCGCACCGTCTCCGGGCCGCTGCCGGTCAGCCGGTCGGTCAACACCCGGGCCGCCTCGGGAGCGAGCAGTCGCACGGTCCACTCGCCGTCGGCCTCGATCTTCAGCCGCGAGGTGTGGCCGCCGCGTTCGTCCACCAGGGCCCGGCCCCGGTAGGCGCCGATCGCGTTGGCCAGCAGCTTGTCCGTCTCCAGGTCGGCATCCAGCGTCCACACCACGAAGTTGTCGCTGCCGCGGGCTTCCAACTCGACCAGGAAGGGGCCGACTTCGACCGGACGGGTAATCGAGAGCACCCTGTCACCGCGACCGTCGTACACGGCGGCGGGAGCGGACGGCTCCTCGACGGCGGCGGGTACGGGCAACGGCTTTGGCTCCGGCTCCGGCTCCGGCTCCGGCTCCGGCTCCGGCTCGCGCGTCGGCTCCGAGTCGGACGTCGGTTCCCGGTCCGCCTCCGCACCCGATGCCGCTGATGCCGTCTCCGCGGCCGATTCCGCACCCGATGCCGTCTCCGGCACCGACTCCGACGGCGCGGCGGGCTCGGCGTCGCGCTCCGCGACGATCGGCGCGGCCGGCTCGGGGTTCGTCTCCGGCTCGGCATGCGTGGCCGTCGCGTCGGGACCGGCCACGTCCGGCCTCGCAATCGCCGGCGACGGGCGCACCGGCTCGGCGTCGGCCGGTATCGCCGCCACGATCAACGTCTGTTCGGGATCCCCGCCCAGGTCGCGTACGAGTTCCTCCACGCCCGCCTCGTAGCCCTGCCCGACCGCGCCGAACCGCCAGCCGTCCCGCCGATAGACCTCGGCCAGGATCAGCGCACGTTCTCGGGTCAGGTCCGCCACCGGCAGCACGAAGCGCCCGATCTCGCCGTCGGCGCCCGACAGGCGGATCAGCGACCCGGCGCCGAATCCGGGTGCCTGCGCGCCGATCGCGAACACCAGGCGGTCCACCGCGTCGTCCACGGCCGAAAGGTCCACATGGAACTCGGCCGTTCCGGCGCCGCCCGCCACCAGCGCGACCGCGCTCGTCAGCGACGCGGGCCGGGCAGTACAGACCACGTCCAGGTCCGCCGTGCCCAGGCTGAAGCAGTACGCGGCCAGGCCCTCGCCCGATACCTCGAACTCCACCCCGATGGCCGAATCGTCCAGCTTCGTCTTCTCGCCCATGGCGAATGTGCGCATCGCGTCCTCCCCCGGCCGCCCCTGATCTGGCGTCACCTTAACGCGCACGGCAAAGTGCGGGGACGGCACAGGACCGCCTCGGCCGGCAGGGGAAGGAATCGACGAACCGGACGCCCGCGCCCGGCCTCGGCACCGGGTGCTCAGCGGTCCTTGTTGTACCGCGTCACCACGAACAGCAGGATGAGGAGCACGGCCAGCGCACCGATGCCGGCGCCCAGCGGGTTCAGGTTGTCGTGCTTGCCGCTCTCGCCGGCCAGCGTGGTCAGGACGGTCGTCGCGTGCTGGGTCATCCGTGGTCAGCCCTTGCGTAGTTTTTGCCGACGTGTGCGCACGACATCGTACGGGCGCACCCAACGAATCGCGCGTCCAGGCCCCGCCCCCACCACGGCCGACCCGACCACGCCACCTCACCCACCCCGGCCGGCCGGCACCTCCGGCCCTCGCGCGCCCGACTCACCGCACCCCGACTGCCGCCCGACTCCCCGTGACTCGGATGGTCCGCGGTGCTGGGCCCTACTGTGGGAGGCACGTTGGTCGAGGCAAGGGGGCAGGGCATGCCGGACGACAAGACGATCGAGGCCTTCGAGGGGCGCAGGCGATTCCCCGGGATCTCCTCCCGGGCGTACGAACATCCCGCCGACCGCACCGCGCTGGTGGCGATGCGCCGGCTCAGCGGGTTCGACACGGTGCTCAAGCAGATGTCGGGCATGGTGTCCGAACGGGCCATCCGGCTCGCCTTCCTCGCGGGCTCGGTGCGCACCAGCGAGCAGCAGTTCCGCCGGTTGCACGAGATGGTCCGCGAAGCCGCGTACATCCTGGACCTGCCCGCCGTGCCCGAGCTGTACGTCAGCATGGACCCGCAGCCGAACGCGATGGCGATCGGCATGGACAGGCCGTTCATCGTGGTCACCTCGGGCCTGGTCGAGTTGCTCGACGACGACGAGATGCGCACGGTGATCGGGCACGAGACCGGGCACATCCTGTCCGGGCACGCGGTGTACCGCACGATGTTGCTGATCCTGACCCGGTTCGCCTCCGCGCTGTCCGGGATCCCGCTCGGTTCGCTGGGTGTGCACGCGATCATCACCGCGCTGCAGGAGTGGTTCCGCAAGTCCGAACTGTCCTGCGACCGCGCCGGTCTCCTGGTCGGACAGGACCCCGAGGTGTCGATGCGCGCGCTGATGAAGGTCGCGGGCGGCTCGCAGTTGCACGAGATGAGCACGGACGCGTTCCTGGAGCAGGCCGCCGAGTACGAGGGCGCCGGCGACCTGCGCGACAGCGTGCTCAAGTTGATGAACCTGCTCGGGCGTTCGCACCCGTTCCCGGTGGTCCGGGTGGCCGAACTGCGCAAGTGGGCGGACGGCGGGGAGTACGCGCGGATCATCGCGGGCGAGTATCCGCGTCGCGCGGACGACCCGAACGCGTCGGTGCGCGAGGAGGCGAAGGCCTCGGCGAGCGCCTACCGCGAATCGGTACGCACCACCACCGACCCGCTGTTCGGGCTGCTGCGCGACCTCGCCGACGGCGCGGCGGACGCGGGCGGCAAGCTCCGCGACAGGTTCACCGGGCGCCGTGAGGAACCGGGGGCGACCTCGACGAACGGCGGCGGCGCCTGACCGGTCGTCAGGGCGGGCCCGCCAACCGGGCGCACGTGCCGGTCGGGGCCGAGCGGAACGGATCCACCCGCTCGGCCGCCGGCGGCGCGTCGCTCGGTGCCGGGCCGGTGAAGGCCGGCCGGAACCAGAGCGAGGAGTCCGCGTCGCACGCCTGCGGCCCGGCCAGGGTGACGATCCGGCGGACTTGGAGCAGCCCGTCGCGCAGCATCGCCGGGTCCAGATGGAAGTCCCACACCCGGTGCAGCACGAATCGGGTCCAGCCCGGCCCGCCGACCTGGGCGACCGCGTACACGAACACCACGTCGGCGGTGATCACGAGGTCGGTGCGCGCGTGCTCGGCGACCGCGAGCGTGCCCGCGACCTTGATCGGCGCGTCCAGGACCTTGACCGCGGCCGGATCGAATCGGGTGATCCACCCGGTGGGCGCCGACGTGTCGTCGTCGCGCGGAGCGATCAGCGCCGCCTCGAGTTGATCGCGCTGCTCCGATCGCAACAGCGGCAGTGCGGCCCACGGTCGGCCGCCCGCGAGCACGGCCGGGTCGAGCTGGGTGCCGACCACGAACTCGCGCACCAGGTCCAGGGCTTGGCCGACCCGGGTGGCGGAGAAGTGTGCGGTCGCACGGCGTTCGCCCACGACGATCCCGGCGGCGCCCTGTGCCCAGCCGGCGGCCGGACCGTCCGCCATCGGATCGGCGGGCAACGCACCCGTCGCATAACCCACCGGGGGCAGCAGCGAGACCCGGTGCAGCACCGCCGGGCCGATCTCCACTCGCGGACCGGGCGCGGCGGCCCGCCGCGCGCCCAGATAGCTCGCACCGCCGATCACCAGCAGTACGAGCAACGCGCCCAGCGTGCCGCGCAGCGTGCGCACCCGGACGCCGAACACCCGACGCCGGCGATGCGGACGCTTGCCCCCGTGCAGCCGTTCCCGCGCCGACGGCTCGTGCAGTCCCGCGGCGCGCACGAAGGTCGCGTCGAATACGACGGCGCTGAACTCGTCCTCGCCGTCGGGCCCACCCCGGTTCGGGCCTTCGGGGGGCACTCCCCGTCCGGACATGGACCCAGCTTAAGTCGCCCGCGAGCGGGTGGATACGCACCCGGGCAGGGGGTTGCGCCCGGTCAGCCGGGCCCCGAACGGGCCGAACCGGGCAGCGACGTGGCCGGTACGGACCGGTCCGTCACACCGGGGTCCGCGGGCGGCACGGTGACCAGCACCTCGGACGTGTCCTGCCCCGGAAGCGGCGCGAACACCGGGTTGTTGTCGGTCGTCGCGCTCCGGCCCGAGCCCACCGAGGGCTGCCGGGGCGTGGTGGGGCCCTGCGAGGATCCGCTGCGGTAGAACGCGGTCACCGCAATCGCCACCACGCCGACGCCCATCAGCAGCGCCAGCACCCAGGCCACCCCGCGCCGCCAGCGAGTGGACCGCGCGGATCGGGTCCACGGCTCGCTCGCGAACCAGGTGGGCACGTCCGCCGACAGCGGCGTGTGGTCGTGGCCGGACAGGGTCCGGGCCCGCCATGGGTCCTCGCCGTCCGCCGGATACCCGTCGTCGAACCAGTCGGAACGATCGGCCTGTTCGGCCTTCTTGTCGGTCCGCTCGGGCGCGGCCGGGGTGGGTGTCGGCGCAGCATCGATCGCCGCACCACGCTCGTTCGCCGAGGGCTCGTGCACGCGGGCGGCGCGCACGAACGACTCGTCGAAAACGACGGAGGAGAGCTCATCCTCCGAGAACTCGGGAAAGTCTGGGCCGTCCGGGAACTCTGGCCCTGGTGATTCGGGCACTCCTAGACAGTATTACCGCAGGCGCCCGGATGGGTACCGATTCATCGCACCGGTCGAGCGCCCGAGCACGATCCGGGCCGATCGCGGGCCCGCCGACCCCGGTCCGGGTGCTCCCGGATCAGGAACGCACATGACCGTCACCGGTGACCACGTACTTCGTGCTGGTCAGCTCGGGCAGACCCATCGGCCCGCGGGCGTGCAGCTTCTGCGTCGAGATGCCGATCTCCGCGCCGAAGCCGAACTGGCCGCCGTCGGTGAACCGGGTCGACGCGTTGACCATGACGGCGGTCGAGTCCACCAGGCTGACGAACTCGCGGGCCGCGGCCTGCGACGTGGTCACGATCGCCTCGGTGTGGCCGGAGCTGTGCCGACGGATGTGTGCGACCGCGTCGTGCAGCGAGGGCACCACGGCGGCGGCGATGTCGTAGGAGAGGTATTCGGTGTCCCAGTCGGCGTCCGTGGCGGGCACCACGTCGGCCGAGAACGCCTGCACCGCGGCGTCGCCGTGCACGGTCACGCCCGCGCCCTTCAGGGCGGCCAGCGCGAGCGGCACGAAGGCGTCCGCCACGTCCCGGTGCACGAGCAGCGTCTCGGCCGAGTTGCACACGCTGACCCGGTGCGCCTTGGAGTTGACCAGGATGTTCACCGCCATCTCCAGGTCGGTCTGCGCATCGACGTAGACGTGGCAGTTGCCGACGCCGGTCTCGATCACCGGCACGGTCGAACCCTCGACCACGGTGCGGATCAGACCGGCCCCGCCGCGCGGGATCAGCACGTCCACCAGGCCGCGCGCGGTCATCAGCTCCTTCACCGAGTCGTGCGTCTCGCCCGGCACCAGTTGGATCGCGTCGGCGGGCAGGCCGGCCGCGACGATCGCGTCGCGCATCACCGCGACGATCGCGGTGTTCGAGCGGTAGGCGGACGAGGAGCCGCGCAGCAGCACCGCGTTCCCCGACTTCAGGCACAGCGCGGCGCCGTCCACCGTGACGTTGGGACGGGCCTCGTAGATGATCCCGACCACGCCGAGCGGCACCCGCACCTGGCGCAGCTCCAGACCGTTGGGCAGGGTCGAGCCGCGCAGCACCTCGCCGACCGGGTCCGGCAGGCCGACCACGTCGCGCACGTCCGAGGCGATCGCGGCGATCCGCTCGTCGGTCAGGGTCAGCCGGTCGATCATCGCCTCGCCGGTGCCGTTGGCGCGGGCCCGCTCGACGTCCTCGGTGTTGGCGAGAACGATCTCGGCCGAACGGGCCACGAGGGCGTCGGCGAGCGCGAGGAGCGCGTCGTCCTTGGCCCGGCGGGACAGTGGCGCGAGGACGGCGGCGGCCTCCCGGGCGCGACGGGCGGTGTCGAGGACGGCGGAGGCTTCGCTGCTGGTCATGGGGGCAAGCCTACCTAGCCGGATCGGTGATCGACACGAGGATTTCGGCGGGCGAGACGCTTCCCCCCGGCGGCCGTGCCGGACACAATGACGCCTCCATGTGCTGCACAGAGGCAAGGAGCCATCCGTGACCGCTGTACAGGCCCGCCGGCACGGCGTCGCCGACCTGCTCGCGCGCACCGCCGCCCGGCTGCCGAACCGGCTCGCGATCGTGGCCGGCGACCTGCGACAGACCTTCGCCGAGTTCGACGCCGCGGTATCGGCCGCGGCCGGTGCGCTCGCCGCACGCGGCATCGGCAAGGGCGACCGGGTCGTGCTGCTCTCCCGCAATTCGCACGGCTTCGCGGTGGCCTATTTCGCGCTGGCCCGGCTCGGCGCGATCTCCGTCCCGGTCAACTTCATGCTCACCGCGCCCGAGGTGGGCTACGTCCTGGAGCACGCGGGCGCCCGCGCCGTCCTGGCCGGTCCCGAGCTGACCGACACCGCCGACGCCGCACTGGCCGGCCGTGAGGCGCTGCGCGTGGTGTTCGGCCCGGCCGCCCCGGGCTGGGAGCCGTTCGCGACGCTGCTCGCCGAAGGCGGCCCGGTGCCCGATCTCGACCTGCACGACGACGATCCGGTGCAGATCATGTACACCTCCGGCACCGAGTCCCGGCCCAAGGGCGCGGTGATGACCAGCCGCAACCTGATCGCGCAGTACGCGACCGCGATCATCGACGGCGGGATGGCCGCGGACGACGTGGAGATCCACGCGCTGCCGCTCTACCACTGCGCGCAGCTGCACTGCTTCCTGACGCCGGACGTCTACCTGGGCGCGACCTCGATCATCCTGCCCGCGCCGGACCCGGCCACGCTGCTCGCCACCGTCGAGCGCGAGCGGGTGACCAAGTTGTTCTGCCCGCCCACGGTGTGGATCGCACTGCTGCGCCATCCCGACTTCGACACCCGGGACCTGTCCAGTCTGCGCAAGGGCTACTACGGCGCGGCCGCGATGCCGGTCGAGGTGCTGGCGGAACTACGCCGCCGGCTACCGCAGTTGCGGCTGTACAACTTCTACGGCCAGACCGAGATGTCGCCGGTCGCCACCATCCTGGGCCCGGAGGAGCAGGAGCGGAAGGCCGGCTCGGCCGGACGCGCGGGGCTGAACGTGCAGACCATCGTGGTCGACGAGCAGGACCGGCCGGTGCCGCCCGGCGTGGTCGGCGAGATCGTGCACCGGGGCCCGCACACGATGCTGGGCTACTGGAACGACCCCGAGCGCACCGCCGAGGCGTTCCGCGGCGGCTGGTTCCACAGCGGTGACCTGGGCGTGCTCGACGACGAGGGCTACCTCACGGTGGTGGACCGCAAGAAGGACATGGTCAAGACCGGCGGCGAGAACGTCGCGGGCCGCGAGGTCGAGGAGGTCATCCACGCCCACCCCGCCGTCGCCGAGGCCGCCGTCTTCGGCGTCCCGCACCCGTACTGGATCGAGGCCGTCACCGCGGTGGTCGTCCCGAAGCCCGGCGAAACGATCACCCCGGAACAACTGACCGAACACTGCCGCTCCCACCTCGCCGGCTTCAAGGTCCCCAAGTACGTGATCCTGACCGACGCCCTCCCCAAGAACCCGAGCGGCAAAATCCTCAAACGCCAACTCCGCGAAGAACACGCATCCCTGGCCACCAAAAACCCCTGACCCACCCAGCCCACAAACCCTCACCCACCAACGCCGGCCGAGCAACCCATCAGCCCGGCCGGCGCTTGAGGCCAAATCAGCCCCGCCGGCACTTGAGACGAACCAGCCCGGCCGGCGCATGAGGCCACTCAGCCCCGCCGGCACTTGAGACGAACCAGCCCGGCCGGCGCATGAGGCCACTCAGCCCCGCCGGCACTTGAGACGAACCAGCCCGGCCGGCGCTTGAGGCCACTCAGCCCCGCCGGCGCTTGAGGCGAACCAGCCCGGCCGGCGCTTGAGGCCAAATCAGCCCCGCCGGCGTTTGAGGCGAACCCACCATCGGCTCACCCGTGCCAGGACCGCCAGAGCGCAGCATATGCACCGTCGGCCGCAATCAACTCCCGATGACTGCCGAGTTCGGTGATCCGCCCGTCCTCCACCACCGCAACCCGATCCGCGTCGTGCGCCGTATACAACCGGTGCGCGATCGCAATCACCGTCCGCCCCGAGATGACCGCACCCAACGACCGCTCCAGATGCCGCGCCGCCCGCGGATCGATCAGCGAGGTGGCCTCATCCAGCACGAGCGTGTGCGGATCGGCCAGCACCAGCCGCGCCAGCGCCAGCTGTTGCGCCTGCGGCGCGGTCAACTCGTGCCCCTTGGGCCCGACTCGGGTGTCCACGCCGGCAGGCAACGCCGCCACCCAGTCCGCGTCGACCGCACGCAACGCATCCCGCATCTCGTCGTCGGAGGCGTCCTCGCGGGCCAGCAGCAGGTTGTCCCGCAGCGTGCCCCGGAAGACGTGGTGCTCCTGCGTCACCAACGCGATCCGGCCGCGCAGCTCGTCCAGCGGCAGACCGACCAGTGGCACTCCGCCCACCGTCACGCTCCCGGACGTGGGTGCGTTGACCCCCGCCAACAGCCGCCCCAGCGTGGACTTCCCGGCCCCGCTGGGCCCCACCACGGCGATCCGCTCCCCCGGCCGGATGGTCAGGTCGATGCCGTGCAGCACCTCGCGGCCCGTCGCGTAGGCGAACCGCACATCGCGCACGGCCAACGTCTCGTCCACCGGCTCGGCGTCGGTCGGCTCGCGGTCGGAGGGCACGTCGGCCACGCCCAGCAGCCGGGCCAGCGAGGCCGCCGAGATCTGCACCTCGTCCAGCCAGTTCAGCAACTCGTCCATCGGCCCGATGATCAACTGCACGTACAGCACCGCGGTCGCCACCTCGCCGAGCGTGGCCCATCCGTGCAGATACGCCCACCCGCCGAAGGCCGTGGTGGCCACCACCGGCAGCATGTAGCCGAAGTCGACCGTCGGGAACCAGATCGTGCGCAACCACAGCGTGTACCGCTCGGCCGCATACGCCTGCGCGACGTCCTCGTCGCCACGCCGCCGGCGCCGGTCCGCCAGCCGCAGCGCCTCGACCGTGCGCGCCCCCTCGACCGTCTCCGCCAGCGAGTCGGTCACCTGCGCCCACGCCGCGTTCTCGCGCAGGTAGCCCGCCGGCGCGCGGCGCAGGTACCAGTACGTGATCGGCACCAATAGCGGCAGCGTGATCAGCAGCGGCAGCGCCAGCAGCGGATTGAGCAGCAGCAGTCCGGCGAAGGTGAGCACGATCGTCACCGCGGCGACCAGCACGGAGGGCACCGCCCGCCGGGCCGACCGGGACATCGCGGCCACGTCGCGGTTCGCCCGCCCGAGCAGGTCGCCGGAGCCGGCCCGCTCGACCGTGGACAGCGGCAGGTCCAGAATCCGGTCCACGAACTCCTCGCGGACCTGCGCCAGCAGTCCCTCGCCCAGCCGCGCGGCGGCCACCGCGGCCTGCCGCACGATCAGCGCCTGGAGCAACAGCGCACCGGCGATGCCCAGGCCGAGCAGGTCGATCGTGCGGGTCGGGCTGTCCGCGCGGACCTTCTCGATCAACACCCCGAGCAACCGCGGCGCCACCAGACCGGCCACCGCGGCGAGCGCGTAGAACAGGACGGTCAGGATCAGATCGCGGCGCCGCTCGCGCAACAGTCGCACGGCGTGCCGGCCGACCTCGGCAGCCGGCGCGATCGGGAGCAGTTCCCGCGCGCTCACGCGACCCCCTCGCTTTCGTGACCCTTGTCGCCGTCGTTGTCGTTGTCGTCGTTGTCGCCTTCGTCGTCCCGGTCGCCTTCGTCCTCCCGGTCGTCCTCGTCGCCCCGGGTGACCAGCGCGGCGTACCGCGGCTCGGTCGCCAGCAGTTCGCGGTGCGGACCGACCGCCATGACCTTGCCGTCCTCGACGTAGGCGACCTCGTCCATCGTGTCCAGCACGAGCGGACTCGTGGTGGCGACCACCGTGGTGCGGCCTCGCCGGTGTGTGGCGAGCCGGGCGGCGATCCGCGCCTCGGTGTGCGCGTCCACCGCGCTGGTGGGTTCGATCAGCACCAACGTCTGCGGGTCGGCGACCAACGCCCGGACCAGGCGCAGGCGTTGCACCTGGCCGCCGGAGAACTCCCGGCCGCGCGCCGCGATCTCGGTGTCCAGCCCCTCGTCCAGCGCGTCGATCACGTCGTCGGCGCAGGCCACCTCGACCGCCGTCGCCAGATCGCCCGTTCCGCCGTCGCCCGGCGTCAGTTCGCGGCGCAGCGGCCCGGAGAACAGCCCGGCGTCGTGATGCCCGACCAGGATCCGCTCCCGCACGTCGGCGAGCGCGAGGTCGGCGAGCGGTACGTCGGCATAGAGCACGTCGGCCTCCTGGTAGCGTCCGAGCCGATCGGCCAGCGCAGGTGCGTCCTGCGGGTCCTCGCAGGCGATCCCGAGCAGCACACCGGGTCGGACCAGCAGGCCCGAGCGCCGGTCCACCAGGTCTCCCGGCGGCGGCCACGCGACCGGCTCGGCGGTGTCCGTCACCCCCGGCTCCAGGGCGAGCACGCGCGTCACCCGCCGGGCCGCGACATGGCCGCGCACCACCCGGTCGGCGAACTCGGTGATGGTGGACAGCGGCACGGTCAGGAACGCCGCGTAGCCGTAGAAGGACACCATCTGACCGATCGTCAACCGGCCGTCCAGGGCGAACCGGGCGGCCAGCCAGGTACCGAATGCGACGAAGAAGCCGGGCACCAGGAACTGCGCGGCCTCCAGCAGGGATTCGACCCGGGCGGTGCGTACGCCGGCCACCCGCAGCTGTTGCGACTCGCGCCGGTAGCGGGCGCCGAACGTGCGCTCGCCGCCGATCCCGCGCAGCACCCGCAGGCCGGAGGCGATGTCCACGGCCCGATCGGCCAGGCCGGTCTGCAGGTCGCGGTAGGCGTTCTGGCGTCGGTGCAGCGGACGCAGCAGCAGCGAGACCAGGCCCATCAGCAGCGGTACGCCGATCAGGACGAGCAGGCCCAGCGGCACCGACATGTTCAGCAGCACCACGGCGACCACACCGAGCGTGACGACCGATGCGCAGCCGCGGGCGGTGATGTCGAGCACGCCGCCGATCGCGTCCACGTCCGAGGTGCCCACACCGACCACCTCGCCGGAGGCGATCCGGTGCTGGAGGGCGGCCCCGAGCCGGGAGGAGTGCCGGGTGACCAGTTGGATCGTGCGGAACGCGCCGTCCAGGAAGTTGGCGACCGCGTTGCGGTGTCGCATGATCCCGGTGAAGCCGATCAGGATCGCGATGCCCAGCAGCGCGCCGGACCAGCCGAGCAGTCCCTGCTCGTCGCGCGCCTCGATCGCGTCGATCGCCCGGCCGACCGCGGCGGGCATCAGGGCCTGTGCGACCATCCAGACCGACGCCCACAGGATGCCCATGGTGATCGTCCGGCGGCAACGAGCGGCGAGCCAGATCAGGTATCGGCCCGCCGACCGGATATCGGGATCGCCGGGGTCGGCGACGGGAAACGTACGCATTGTTCCGCGACGCTAACGCGCGAGAGTTTTTCGGGCCACGCATTATTCGCCCACGCCCGGGCGCACGGCCGGCGCCGATCGGTCCGCCGGCAGCGCGGCGGCGGCCGCGGACCGAGGCCGCCGGCGAGGCGCGATGCCGGGCGGCGCGGCCCCACCAAGGCTCGCCGGCAGGGGCCTAGAAGGGCTGCACCCGGCCCGGTTGCACCGGCAGCGGAGCCGGTGCGCCGGCCCGCTTCTGGTACGTCGGGCGGTCCACCACCTCCAGCCCGATCAGTTCCCACGGCGGCAGTCCCGCGCTCTGCCGGTGCTCGCCCCACAACCGCAGCGCGATCGCCGCGGCGTCGTGCAGGTTGGGCGCCTCCTCCCAGTACCGCACCTCGGCGTGGTCGGCCGCGTAGCGTCCGGCGAGCAGGAAGGGGTGTTCGTGGGCGAGTCGTTCCAGCGCGCGCCGCACGTCCTCGGGGTCACCCGGCTTGCCGGCGAGGGTCAGCGTGATGTGCCACATCCGGCCCGCGTCCTCGTGCTCGACCCGCGCGGTCGTATTCGGCTGTCCCCAGGGGCGTTCCCCACGCTCCGGCACGGCCGGCCTCCCGTCGGCGAGCTGCTGATCTTCGGTGGTCGTCGCTCAGCGGCGCAGCAGCACCAGGTCGTCGCGGTGGACGACCTCGCGCTCGTAGGCCGGACCCAGCTCCCGAGCCAACTCTCGAGTCGATCGCCCGAACAGGCCCGGCAGTTCCTTCGCATCAAAGTTGACCAGTCCGCGGGCCACGATGTGACCGTTTTCGTCAACCAGGTCCACCGGATCGCCGGCGACGAAACCGCCCTGGACACCGGTGATCCCGGCGGGCAGCAGCGAGCTGTGTCGCTCGACCACGGCCCGGACCGCACCCGGATCCAGCGTGAGCCGACCGCGTGCGGTGCTTGCGTGGGCCAGCCACAGGAGTCGGTCGGCGGTGCGAACTCCGGTGCGGTGGAAGAGGGTTCCGGTGTCCTTGCCGGCCAGCGCGTCGGACGCGAAGCGGGCCGCGGTGAGCACCACGGGGATGCCCGCCGAAGTCGCGATGCCCGCCGCCTCGACCTTGGTGACCATCCCGCCGGTGCCCAGGCCGGCCTTGCCCGCCTTGCCGATCTCGATGCCTTCGAGATCCTGTGGTCCGGCCACGAACGGGACCCGGGCCGAGGTCGGCTTCGCCGGGTCGCCGTTGTAGAGCCCGTCCACGTCGGACAGCAGCACGAGCAGATCGGCGTGCACGACGTGCGCGACCAGCGCGGCGAGTCGGTCGTTGTCGCCGAACCGGATCTCCTCGGTGGCCACCGTGTCGTTCTCGTTGACCACCGGCACCGTGCCCATCGCGAGCAGCTTGTCCAGCGTGTTGTAGGCGTTGCGGTAGTGCGCGCGGCGGGTGACGTCGTCCACGGTCAGCAGCACCTGGCCGACCCGCAGGCCGTACCGGGCGAACGACGCGGTGTAGCGGGCCACCAGCAGCCCCTGGCCCACGCTCGCCGCGGCCTGCTGGGTGGCCAGGTCACGCGGTCGGCGCGGCAGGCCCAGCGGGGCCAGCCCAGCGGCGATCGCACCGGAGGAGACCAGTACGACCTGGACCCCCTCGGCCCGCTTGGCCGCTATCACGTCCACGAGGGCGTCGACGCGGTCCGCGTCCAGGCCCCCCTGCGCGGTCGTCAACGAGGACGAACCGACCTTGACCACGATGCGGCGCGCGGAGGTCACGTCCTCGCGCGCCGCGTCGTCCCCAGTGAGCACTTCAGGCCCCGCCTTCCCTGTTCGAAAAGCATCCGGCGCTCGAAAGCGTCCGGAGTCACCCAAAAACGTCGGGAATCACCGTCGTGCGCGAAGCGCCCGTCGGTCAGGAGTCCGAGAAGGGGTCGAACTCCTCGTACTGCGACTCGATCGCGTCGCGCTCGCGTCGGCGGTCCACCGCCGGGCGGTGCGTCTGCAGACGGTGGTCCTCGCCGCGACGACCCAGCATCTCGGCGCCGGCCGCCACGGTGGGCTCCCAGTCGAAGACCACACCGGTGACGTCGTCGCCGATGACGACCTCGGCCCCGGGAACGGCGCCGGCCGACCACAGCGCCTCCTCGACGCCGAGTCGGGCGAGCCGGTCGGCCAGGTAGCCCACCGCCTCGTCGTTGCTGAAGTCGGTCTGGCGCACCCAGCGTTCGGGCTTGGCCCCGCGCACGATGAACGCCTCGTCGCGCCGGGTGACGGTGAAGCCGCTGTCGTCCACGGCGGTCGGCCGCAGCACGATCCGGGTCGCCTCGGGCGCCGGCGCGGCGTCGCGCGCACTTTGCACCTGGGCGGCCATCGCGAAGGACAGCTCGCGCAGGCCGGCCCGGCTGACCGCGGAGACCGCGAACACCTGGAGCCCGCGCGCCTCCAACTCGGCCTTGACCATGTCGGCCAGGTCGTTGCCGTCCGGCACGTCGATCTTGTTCAGCGCGACCATCCGCGGCCGGTCCTCCAGGCCGCCGTACGCCTTCAGTTCGGCCTCGATCGTGTCCAGGTCGCTGATCGGGTCGCGGCCGGGCTCCAGCGTCGCGCAGTCGAGCACGTGCACGAGCGCCTTGCAGCGCTCGACGTGCCGCAGGAACTCCAGGCCCAGGCCCTTGCCCTCGCTCGCGCCGGGGATCAGCCCGGGCACGTCGGCGACGGTGTAGACCACGTCGCCGGCGGTGACCACGCCCAGGTTCGGCACCAGCGTGGTGAAGGGGTAGTCGGCGATCTTGGGCCGCGCGGCGCTGAGCGTGGCGATCAGCGAGGACTTGCCGGCGCTCGGGTAGCCCACGAGCGCGACATCCGCGACGGTCTTGAGTTCCAGGACGAAGTCGCCGGCCTCGCCGGGCTCGCCGAGCAGCGCGAAGCCGGGGGCCTTGCGGCGCGGGGAGGCCAATGCCGCGTTGCCGAGGCCGCCGCGACCGCCCTGGGCGATCACGTAGCTGGCGCCGTTGCCGACCAGGTCCTCGACGAACTCCTCGTCGCCGTTGGGCAGCAGTCGCTTGACCACCGTGCCGTCCGGCACCGGGAGGATCACGTCCGCGCCGTTGGGGCCGGTCCGGTTGGCGCCCGCGCCGGGCTTGCCGTTGGTGGCCTTGCGGTGCGGGTGGTGGTGGTATTCGAGCAGCGTGGTGGTGTTGGCGTCCACGACCAGCGTGACGTCGCCGCCCCGGCCGCCGTTGCCACCGTCGGGGCCGCCGAGCGGCTTGAACTTCTCACGGTGGACGGAGGCCACGCCGTGGCCCCCGTTACCCGCCGCGACATGCAGCACGACGCGGTCGACGAAGGTCGTCACGTGGATTCCTCCTCGGCTCCCCGAGCGGGGAGCGAAACACTGTGGACAAACACCCGAGGGCGGACCGCATGGGGTCCGCCCTCGGGTGTCAAAGCGAATGCCGCGGCGTGATTATTCCGCCGGGACGATGTTCACGACGCGGCGACCGCGCGCGGTGCCGAACTGCACGGCACCGGCCGACAGCGCGAACAGCGTGTCGTCGCCACCGCGGCCGACGTTGGTGCCGGGGTGGAAGTGCGTGCCACGCTGGCGGACGATGATCTCGCCGGCGTTGACGACCTGGCCGCCGAAGCGCTTGACGCCGAGGCGCTGAGCGTTCGAGTCACGGCCGTTCCGGGTGGAAGATGCACCCTTCTTGTGTGCCATGTCGCTTCTCCCTACTTCCCGGAGTTGATGCCGGTGATCTTCAGCTGGGTGTGCTGCTGGCGGTGACCCATGCGCTTGCGGTAACCGGTCTTGTTCTTGTACTTCAGAATGTCGATCTTCTTGCCCTTGGTGTGATCGACGACCTCGGCCGTCACCTTCACACCCGCGAGGACCCACGGGTCACTCGTCACGGCTTCACCGTCTACGACGAGGATGGCCTGGAGCTCAACTGCCGAACCGGCCGCACCGCGAATGCGGTCGACCTGGACGACGTCACCGACGGCAACCTTGTGCTGCCTGCCACCGGCGCGAACGATCGCGTACACCGTGGATCTCTCTCTCTGCAGGGTCCGAGCCCCTGAAGCCAGCCACACCGAACAGAAATCGGGGGCCTCCTCCGAAGCTTGCGTTCCGGAGGGTGGTTGCTCAGGAGCCTGTGCCTAAGCACACCAAGGGGAAAGGTTACAGGATGCCCGGGGGCGAAGGCCAAACGGGTCCGTCCCGGGGGTTTGAACCCGGGACGGACCCGTGCCGACTCAGCTTCCGCTCGCCGCCGAAACCGGCTCGGCGCCGTCCACGGCACCCTCCGGCGGACCGGCGGGCCGGGTCGCCCGCCGCGACGTCTTGCGCGGCTTGGCGGCCGCCTTGGCGGGCTTGGCCGGCTCGGCCTCCGCCTCGGCCGGGGCCTCGGCTGCAACCTCGGCGGCGGCCTTGGCCTTGGCCGCGGTCCTGCCCGCCCGGGTCGACCTGGCCGCCTTCGGGGCCGGTTCCGGCGTCGGCTCGGCGGCCGGCTGCTCGGCCGGCGCCTCGCTCGCGGCCGCTTCCTCCACCGCTGCCACATCGGCCGCCTCGGCGACCTTCTTGGCCGACTTCCGCGGCGTCTTGGCGGCGGTCTTCTTCGCCGGCGCGGTCTTGGCCGCGGCCTTCTTGGCGACCGTCTTCTTGGCGGCGGCCTTGCGTACCCGCTTGGCCGGCGCCGGGGCCTCCTCGACGGCCTCGTCCGGCTCGGCCTCGACCACCGGCTCGGCCGGGGTCTCCTCGGCCGGTGCCTCGATGGTCACCTCGGCCTCGACCGGCTCGACCGGCTCCGGCTCGACGACGGCCTCCACGGCCTCGATCGCCTCGGCGACCTCGACCGGCTCGACCGAGCCGAGGGCGGCGACCTCGGGCAGCTCGGTGTCCACCGCGACGTCCTCGAGCTCCGGCCCGTCCAGCTCCACCGTTTCGTCGGTGTCGACGATCTCGGTGATCGGACCGCTGCCGTTCTTGTCGGCGTTGCCCTTGTTGCGCTTGCGTCGCCCGGAACCCGCGGGGGCTCCGTTGCCGTTGCCGGCGTGGATGTGGCCGCCGTTGCCGTGGCCCTTGGTCTCCGGCGCGTCCATGTGCACGATCACGCCGCGCCCGTTGCACCGCTCGCAGTTCTCCGAGAAGGCTTCGAGCAGACCCTGGCCGACCCGCTTGCGGGTCATCTGGACCAGGCCGAGCGAGGTGACCTCGGCGACCTGGTGCTTGGTCCGGTCCCGGCCCAGGCACTCCATCAGGCGCCGCAGCACGAGGTCGCGGTTGCCCTCCAGAACCATGTCGATGAAGTCGACGACGATGATCCCGCCGAGGTCGCGCAGCCGGAGCTGGCGCACGATCTCCTCGGCCGCCTCCAGGTTGTTGCGGGTGACGGTCTCCTCGAGGTTGCCGCCCTGACCGGTGAACTTCCCGGTGTTGACGTCGACCACGACCATCGCCTCGGTGCGGTCGATCACCAGCGAGCCGCCGCTGGGCAGCCAGACCTTGCGGTCCAACGCCTTCATCAGCTGCTCGTCGATGCGGTACGTCGCGAAGACGTCCACCTCGCCGGTCCACCGGGACAGGCGCGGGGCCAGGTCGGGGGCCACGTGGCCGACGTAGTCGTGGATGACGTCCCACGCCTCGTCGCCCGAGACGATCAGCTTCGAGAAGTCCTCGTTGAAGATGTCGCGGATGACCCGAACCGTCATGTCCGGCTCGCCGTACAGCAGCGAGGGCGAACTGGTCGTGATCATCTTGGACTTCTTCTTGATCTCTTCCCACTGGGCCTGCAGCCGCGTCACGTCGCGGGTCAGGTCCTCCTCGGTCGCGCCCTCGGCGGCGGTGCGCACGATGACGCCCGCGTTCTCCGGCACGATCTTCTTGAGGATGGTCTTCAGCCGCGCCCGCTCGGTGTCCGGGAGCTTGCGGCTGATCCCGGTCATGGTGCCCTCGGGCACGTAGACCAGGTAACGACCGGGCAGCGACACCTGGCTGGTCAGCCGGGCGCCCTTGTGGCCGATCGGGTCCTTGGTGACCTGCACCAGGACCGACTGGCCGGGCTTGAGCACGGCCTCGATCCGGCGCGGGCCGCTGAAGCCCGCCGCCTCGAAGTTGACCTCGCCCGCGTACAGCACCGCGTTGCGGCCCTTGCCGATGTCGACGAAGGCGGCCTCCATCGACGGCAGCACGTTCTGGACCTTGCCCAGGTAGACGTTGCCGACGTACGCGGCCTGGTTGTCCTGGCTGCGGCTGACGTAGTGCTCGACGAGCACGTCGTCCTCGAGCACGCCGATCTGGGTGCGCTCGCCGTTCTGGCGCACCACCATCACCCGCTCGACCGCCTCGCGGCGGGCCAGGAACTCCGACTCGGTGATGATCGGCACCCGCCGCCGGCCCTGCTCGCGCCCCTCGCGGCGGCGCTGCTTCTTGGCCTCCAGGCGGGTCGAGCCCTTGACGCTCTGGACCTCGTCGGTCGGGCTTTCCGCGAGCACCTCGCGCTTGCGCGGCTCGCGAACCTTGACCACGGTGCGCTCGGGGTCGTCCTGCGGCTCGG
Source organism: Embleya sp. L77 (assembly GCF_055557415.1). Taxonomy (NCBI): domain Bacteria; kingdom Bacillati; phylum Actinomycetota; class Actinomycetes; order Kitasatosporales; family Streptomycetaceae; genus Embleya; species Embleya sp. L77. The sequence continues at coordinate 4,677,518 of NZ_CM145709.1, read as the reverse complement.
CGGCCGGCTCGTCGCCCGCACCGTCACGGCGCCGCCGCCGACGCCGACGCCGACTGCTGGTGGTCGCCCCGGCGTCGCCCGGCTCGTCGGTGTCCTCGTCGTCGTCGGGACCGTCGCCGACGCCTTCGGCCTGCTGCTCGCCGTCCTCGTCGGAGCCGTTGTCCTCGGCACCGTCGTCACCGCGACCGCGACGCCGACGGCCACCGCGCCGACGACGCCGGGTCGGGCGCTCGCCCTCGGTGTCGTCCTCGTGCGCCTCGGAGCCCTCCGGCTCCTCCGTCGGCTCGGGCTGCTCGGTCGCGGCGACCGAACGGTCCACGTGCCGCTCCTGCTCGTCCTGGTAGCGCGAGTCCTGCGGCTCGGCCTCGGCGGCCGTGTGCACCTCGTCCACCGGCAGCGCGCGCCGGCGGCGACGCCGACCACGCGGCTCGTCGGGCTCGGTCCGGGTCTCCGGCTCGGGCTCGGCGACGGCCGGCGCCGGGGCGGGGGTCGGCTCGGCCGCGCGCTGGGGCGCGGCGAAGACGGCCGCCTGCGGGGCCTGGAACAGCGGCTGGAACACCGGCGGCGGCGTCTTGCGGCCACCCCTGCCCCGCGGCTCGGGGGCAGCCTCCGGCTCCGGCTCGGGCTCGGTCGCAACGACCGGCTCGGCCTCGGCGACGGGGGTCTCCTCGGTCACCTCGACCGCGGGCGCCGCACGCTTGCGGGTACGCCGGGTCCGTCGCGGGGCCTCCTCGGCCGGCTCGGCCTCGGTCTCCGGCTGCGCCGGCTCGGGCTGCGCCGACGTGGCGGCAGGCTCGGGCACGACCTCGTCCGGGGTCTCCTCGGGAGCGACCGCCGCCCGCTTGCGGGTACGCCGGACGCGCCGGGGCGCCTCCTCCGGCTCCGGCTCGGGCTCGGCCGCCACCGGTGCGGGCTCGGCAGCCTCCACCGGTGCGGACGCGACCTCGGCCGTGTCGGTGACCGGCGCGGTCACCCGCTTGCGGGTGCGCCGCGCACGTCGCGGGGCCTCCGGCTCGGGTTGGGGCTCGGGGGCGATCTCGGCCACTGCGGCCTCCTCGGCCTCCGGCTCCTCCTCGTCGGAGGGCGCGGGAACCTCGGGTGTCACGGCAGCCTGAACCGGCGCGGCCTCGGCAGAGGGCACGCTCGGCGGTCCTGCGGGGCGACTGGCGGCGCGGCGACGGCGGCGCGGGGCCGGCGTCGTGGCCGTGTCGTCCTTCGTGCTGTTGTCGTTGTCGGAAGTACCGGAGTTCACAACCCCGGGTGTACCTGATGTCTCAGGCGTGTCGTTGGGCTCGGTGTCGAGCATGCGGGTCTGTCTCCCGTCACGCTTCCGGGCGCTCCAACGCAGGGCGCCGCGCGGAAGCTTCTCTCTCACTCGCCGGTCCCGACCTTGCGGCCGTGATCCGGGCGATAAGTCTGTCGGAAATTCAAGCCTTGGGCCTCGTGTACCCGGTCGTCACCGATTCGAGGCTTCGACGACGGGTTCTGCACCGCCCTGCGGGCCGGTCCGGAGTTCCTCGCCCCCCTGCGAGGTGTGCTCCACCGCCGATGCTGCGCGGTCGGGCGCGAGCGGGTCGGTCACCGAATCGGTCGCGGTGTCGAGCGGCCCCTGCGCCAGGCGGGTGACCGCGGCGGCGGTGGGCGTAACAAGTTCGGCGACCGAGCGAAGACCGGACAGAACGTCGTCGGGTCGAACGGCGGGTGTGGTGTGCCGGACAACCAGTCGCAGTATCGCACAGGGTGCGGCACTACCCGCATCGACACCCTGGTGACCTGCGTCGTTCCCGTCGGGGGTGGTGACGGTCAGCGCGATCACCGCCTCGCGGGCGTCGAATGTGCGCATTCCGTTCTTGCTCATCCGCTGGACCTCGACGGCCTCGGCGGCCATGAACGCGCCGACCGCGCGCTCGGCCTCCTCGCGGGTGACACCCGCAAGGACCAGCTCCCAGACCGACGCCTCCAGGCGTTCGGGCAGGTTGCCGCCGTGTGCCTCGACGATCTCGAGCACGTCGAGACCGGTCGGCAAGGACGCGTCGAGCAGGTCTCGCAGACGCGCCGGGTCACAGTGCGTGGCCACGCCGATCTCGAGATACTCGGCCTCGCTGGCGACGCCGGTGGGCGCCGCTCCCGCGTAGGACACCTTGGGGTGGGGGGTGAAACCGGCGGAGTAGGCCATCGGCACTTCCGCCCGACGCAGGGCCCGCTCGAACGCGCGCTGGAAATCCCGGTGGCTGGTGAACCGGAGGCGGCCGCGCTTGGTGTACCGGAGGCGCAGTCGCTGGACCGTCGGCGCGGGCGGCGGTCCCTCGGGCGTACGTCGTGCCAGTTTCGCTCAGTCCTTGGCTCAAGTGGGTGGGCAGAAGTCGATCCAAGCCTACGGCCATCGCGCGGGTCGGGTCAGCGCCCCCCGATTCCGAGGGCCCGCAGCACCTCCGCGGTGGCCCGACCGATCGGCCGGAGCACGTGGCGACCGACCCAGCGCAGCGGGGCCACGACCACGAATCGCCAGACGGCGCGGATCGCCCTGCCGATCGGCGCGAGCACGTTGCGCCAGGCCCAGGACACCGGCAGCACGACCAGGTGGTGCCAGACCACCGCGATGCCGCGACCGATCGGCACCAGCACGGCCCGCCACAGCCAGGACAGCGGCCGCACGATCAGGAAGTTGAAGACGGCGGTGGACACTTCCCACGCGAACCGCAGCGCCTGGAGCGTCGCGCGCCCGACCGGGCGCAGCACGTACCGCCACAGCAGCACCGCGGGTTTGTACAGGAGGTGCCGGAACACGAAGGCGAGCGGTCGGACGATCACGTGGACGACCACCCACGCGAGGGCGTTGCCGATCGGAACCAGGATGTAGCGGGCGACGAAGCGCAGCACCGGGTAGAGGAACCAGTCCCACAGCAGGATCTTCAGGCCCTTGAGGATCGGGTGCAGGAACCAGTCCCAGAACAGGAATTTGATCCCCCTGCCGATCAGTCGCAGCAGCTCCCACAGCAGGCGTAGCGGCACCACGACGATCAGCGCGATGATCCGGGCGGGCCAGCGGACCACCGCGTACAGGCAGCCCTCGCCCGGTTCGGGGCCGGCGCCGGTGCGCGGTGGGTACGCGTGTGCGGCGTGCTGCTGCCATCCGGGCGGCTCGGGCGCGCCGGGTGGGTTGTTGTGGGTCGATGGTGTCCACGGCACCCGATCCGGTTGGTCCCCGTTTGCATTCACCCGGGCAGATTAGTGGTCCCGCCCCCGGAGAGGGAGCGGGACCACGGATGCTGCTTTGCGTGATTATCCGACTACTTGACGACGCTCAGCGGCAGCAACTTCTGCCCGGTCGGGCCGATCTGGATCTCGGTTCCCATTTGCGGGCAAACGCCGCAGTCGAAGCACGGGCTCCAGCGGCAGTCGTCGACCTCCGTCTCGTCGAGCGCGTCCTGCCAGTCCTCCCACAGCCAGTCCTTGTCCAGGCCGGAGTCGAGGTGGTCCCACGGGAGCACCTCGTTCCACTCGCGCTCGCGCGTGGTGTACCAGTTCAGGTCCACCGGCTCGTCGGCCAGCGCCTTGTCCGCGCAGCGCACCCAGCGGTCGTAGCTGAAGTGCTCGCTCCAGCCGTCGAATCGGCCGCCGTCCTCCCAGACCGCGCGGATGATCCGACCGACCCGCCGGTCGCCGCGGGAGAGCAGGCCCTCGATCGCGCCCGGCTTGCCGTCGTGGTAGCGGAAGCCGATCGACTTGCCGTACTGCCGGTCCGCGCGGATCGCGTCGCGCAGCTTGTGCAGCCGCGCGTCGGTGGCCGCGGGGTCCAGCTGCGGGGCCCACTGGAAGGGGGTGTGCGGCTTGGGCACGAAACCGCCGATGGACACCGTGCAGCGGATGTCGCGGCTCCCGGAGACCTCGCGGCCCTTTTGGATGACCTTCTTGGCCATGTCCGCGATCTGGAGCACGTCCTCGTCGGTCTCGGTGGGCAGGCCGACCATGAAGTAGAGCTTCACCTGCCGCCAACCGTTGCCGTACGCGGTGGCGACCGTGCGGATGAGGTCCTCCTCGGACACCATCTTGTTGATCACCTTGCGCAGCCGCTCGCTGCCGCCCTCGGGCGCGAAGGTCAGCCCCGAGCGACGACCGTTGCGGGTCAGCTCGTTGGCCAGGTCGATGTTGAACGCGTCCACCCGGGTGGAGGGCAGCGACAGGCCGATCTTGTCGTCCGTGTACCGGTCGGCGAGGCCCTTGGCCACCTCGGCGATCTCGGTGTGGTCGGCGGAGGACAACGACAGCAGGCCGACCTCCTCGAAGCCGGTCGCCTTCAGGCCCTTGTCGACCATCTCGCCGATGCCCTTGATGCTGCGCTCGCGCACCGGCCGGGTGATCATGCCGGCCTGGCAGAACCGGCAACCCCGGGTGCAGCCGCGGAAGATCTCCACCGACATGCGCTCGTGCACCGTCTCGGCGAGCGGGACCAGCGGCTGCTTGGGGTAGGGCCACTCGTCCAGGTCCATCACGGTGTGCTTGGACACCCGCCACGGCACGCCCGAACGGTTCGGCGCGACCCGCTGGATGCGACCGTCGTCGAGGTAGTCCACGTCGTAGAAGCGCGGCACGTAGACGTTGCCGGTGACGGCGAGGCGGAAGAGCAGTTCGTCCCGACCGCCCGGCCGGCCCTCGGCCTTCCAGGCCCGGATGATGTCGGTGATCTGGAGCACGGCCTGCTCGCCGTCACCGACCACGGCGCAGTCGATGAAGTCCGCGATCGGCTCGGGGTTGAACGCGGCGTGTCCGCCGGCGAGCACGATCGGGTGGTCCTCGGTGCGATCCGCGGCCTCGATCGGGATGCCGGCCAGATCGAGCGCGTTGAGCATGTTCGTGTAGCCCAGCTCGGTGGAGAAGCTCAGCCCGAACACGTCGAACGCGCCGACGGGCCGGTGTCCGTCCACGGTGAACTGCGGCACGTCGTGCTCGCGCATCAGCTTTTCCAGGTCGCCCCACACCGCGTAGGTGCGCTCCGCGAGCACGTCGGCGACCTCGTTGAGGACCTCGTACAGGATCATCACGCCCTGGTTGGGCAGACCGACCTCGTAGGCGTCCGGGTACATCAGCGCCCAGCGGACCGCACACGCGTCCCAGTCCTTGACGGTCGAGTTGAGTTCGCCACCGACGTACTGGATGGGCTTCTGCACCTGGGGCAGAAGCGGCTCCAGACGCGGGAACAGGGACTCGACGGGCATGGCGGTCCTTCCGATGGGCTGGGAGGGGGATCGACCTCCCAGCCTAACGCGAAGCGGGCGGACCCCCTACCGAGATCCTCGGTGGGAGCCCGCCCGCAGGGGTGGTCCGGTGTCGGTGCGACGGGTATCCGCCGGATGCGCTCCGGCGAACCCACGGGCCGGCCGGGCGGGCCGCGAATGCGATCAGGCGGACTTGAAGGCGCCGGCATGGCGCATGTGCACCGACTGCAACAGCCCTATCCCCATCCAGATCGCGAACATCGAGGAGCCGCCGTAGGAGACGAACGGCAGCGGCAGTCCGGCCACCGGCATGATGCCCAGGTTCATCCCGATGTTCTCGAACGCCTGGAAGGCGAACCAGGCGACCACGCCCGCCGCGACGATCGTGCCGTACAGGTCGTCGGCGTGCAGCGCGATCCGGATCCCGCGCCACAGCAGTATCCCGAACAGCGCGATGACCACGCTGCAGCCGATGAAGCCCAACTCCTCGCCGGCCACCGAGAAGACGAAGTCGGTCTGCTGTTCGGGCACGTACTGGCCGCTGGTCTGCTCGCCATGGAACAAGCCCTGGCCGGTGAGCCCGCCCGAGCCGATCGCCAGTCGGGCCATCGCGGTGTTGTAGCCGACGCCGCCCGGGTCGAAGTTCGGGTCGGCGAAGGCCCGGAATCGGTCGATCTGGTACTCGCTGAGCAGCCCGAGGTGTACGACGGCGACCGCACCGGCGGCGGCCATCGCGATCAACGCGACCATCCACCGCGCCCGGGCGCCGGACGCCAGCAGCACGCCGAGCACGATCATCGCCAGCACCATGACCGAGCCGAGGTCGGGCATCAGCATGATCACCGCCATCGGCACGGCGGCCACCACGAGCGCCCAGAACACCGCCTTGTCGCCCGGCTTGGCCAGATCCCCGGTGTCCACCCGTTCGGACAGGATCATGCCCATGCACAGGATGATCGCGATCTTGGCCAACTCGGCGGGCTGCACCGAAAAGCCCGCACCCAGTTGGATCCAGGCCCGCTGACCGTTGATCGTGCTGCCCAACGGGCTGAGCGCGGCCATCAGGCCGAGCACCGCGGCGATCGCGACGAACGGCGCGAAGGCCCTTATCCGACGGTGGCCGATTATCGCCACCACGGTGGCCAGGACCAGCCCGATCGCCAGGTTGAGCAGGTGCCGCTTGAAGAAGAACTGCGGATCCCCGCCGGTGATGCCGCGCCGATTGCGGGTCGCCGACCACACCAGCAGCGAACCCACCACCGACAGCGCGAGCGCGGGTCCCAGGAGTATCCAGTCCAGCCGACGCACCGGGGCGTCGCGCTGGATGATCTGTCGGGTGATCGACCGGCGCGGGGTGAACACCGGCGCGAGTCGGCCCAGATCCGGCGTACCGAATCCGGCCACCCGCGAGGCGGGTCGCAGTTTCAGGCTCATGTCCCTCTCCCCGTCCGGTACGCCGGCCGCTCGGGGGGCAGGGCCCCGGGCACGGACAACGCGGTGGTGGTGGGGCCTTGGCCACCGCCGGGGTGCGGCGGCAGCACGTAGGAGGCGGGCACGACCGTGCCGTCCTCCTTGATCTGTGGCAGCCCCGCGGGCGGGGCGGGCAGCAGCGCCTTGCTCGGGTCGATCGCGCCCTTGTCGTCGACGCCGAGCAACGCCTCGTAGATCTTGCGCACGGACGGGCCCGAGGTGCCGGAGCCGGTGCCGCCCTGGCTGACCATCATCACCACGGCGTACTGCGGGCCGTCCTTGGGACCGCCGTAGGTGGCGAACCAGGACGTGCTCTGCTTGCCGTACACCGAGCCGGTGCCGGTCTTGGCCGCTATCGGCATCTGGGCATTGGGCCAGTTGGCGAACACGCCGGCCGCGGTGCCGTTCATCTCGACGCCGATCAGCGCGTTCTGCAGGTACTTGAGCGTGGCGTCGCTTATCGGCAGCTTGGCCGCCGCCTGGGGCTGGATCTCGCGTACGAGCTTCCCGCTCGGGCTGACCACGGCCTTGCCCAGGGTCGGCTTCCACAACGTGCCGCCGTTGGCGATCGCCGCGTACACCCGGGCCATCTGCAACGGGGTGACCGTGGTGTCGCCCTGGCCGATCGCGAAGTTGATCGCGTCACCGGCGCGGAACTGCCAGCCGTCGACGCAGTTCTCCTTGGCGATCTTGTCCACGTACTCGTTGCCGGTGTTGCCCTGCTTGCACCACGCGTCCTTGTTCTGCTCCCAGTTGCGCTTCTTCCAGGCCCGGTCGGCGATCCGACCGCCGGACTCGCCGGGCAGGTCGATGCCGGTGGGGGCGCCCAGGCCGTAGTTCTTGGCCATGGTGACCATCGGGTCCTTGGGGTTCTTCCCGAAGATCCCGCCGTCCTTGAGCCACATGTCGTAGCCGATGCCGTAGAAGACGGTGTTGCAGGAGACCTCCAGGGCGCGCTGGAGCGAGATCGGGCCGTAGCCCCTGGACTCCAGGTTGTTGAAGGTCTGCCCGCCGACCGAGATGCTCGGCGAGCAGTCGTAGTTGGCCTTGGTGGAGTAGCCCGACTCGGCCGCGGCCGAGGTGGAGATCACCTTGAAGATCGAGCCCGGTGCGAACTGACCCTGTATGGCCCGGGACACCAGCGGCACGCCGGCCTTCTCGTCGGTGAGCGCCTTGTAGTCCTGCGGCGAGATGCCGCCCACCCACACCGACGGGTCGTAGTTGGGTGCGCTGGCCATCGCGATCACCCGGCCGGTCTTGATGTCCATCACCACGGCCGCGCCCGCGTCGGCGATGAAGTTCTTGTGCGTGTTGCCCGCGTCGAAGGTCGCCCGGGCCCGCTTCATCGCCTCGTCGAGCTGTTGCTCGGTGATCGCCTGGATCTTCGCGTCGATGCTGGTCACCAGGTGGTTCCCGGGCACCGGCGGGGTCTCCGAGACGGTTCCGGTGACCCGTCCGAGGTGGTCCACGGACAGTCCGGTGACCCCGGACTTCCCGCGCAGGTCCGCGTCGTAGCTGCGTTCGAGACCGCTGCGGCCGACCTCGTCGGCCCGCTGGAGGTCCTTCTTGCCCTCGGCCTTCTGCTTGCTCAACTCGTCGTCGGTGACCGGCGAGAGATAGCCCACGACGTGTGCGCCGTTGGCTCCCTCGGGTGCCGGATACTGCCGCACCGCGGTGGGCTCGGCGGTCACCCCGGGGAAGTCCTCGCGGTGCTCCATGATGGTCAGCGCCTGCTCGGTGGTGGCGTTGTCGGTGACCGGGATCGGCTGGTACGGCGAGCCGTTCCAGCACGGCTTGGGCACGTTGCGCTCACACAGCCGGGTGCGTGCCTTGACCTCGTCGGCGGGCAGTTGCAGCACGTCGGCCAGCCTGCTCAGCACGCCGGCGCCGGAGTCGGGCATCCGCAGCAGCTCGGTACGGCTGACCGAGACCACCAGCGCGGTGCGGTTGTTGACCAGCGGGCGGCCCTTGTCGTCGAGGATCTGACCGCGCACCGCCGGGGTCACCACGTCCCGGACCTGGTTCTGCGAGGCGGCTGCGGCGTAGTGGTCGCCCTCACGGATCTGCAGGTACCACAGCCGGCCGAAGAGGGTGATCATCAGCGACAGGACCAGAACCTGCAGGATCACCATCCGCACGCGCACGCTGTGCGCGCCGTCTCCCCTGGAGCGGCCGGCGTTGAGCAGGCTCGGCATGCGTTTACGCATCTTGGGCGTTCACCCCCTACCGGGACAGGCCCGAGAGCATCGGTTTCGGATCCACCTTGCGGGCCAGCGCCATCACCCACGGCACCACGAACGGCGCCAGGATCGCGTCGTAGACCACCGCCGTCAGCAACAGCTTGGTCAGCCCCACCTGGCGCACCGCACCGTCGCCGACCAGCGCACCGACCGCCGCGTACAACACGGTGGTGCCCGCCGCGGCGATCGCCACCACGGCGATCGGCGCGAGCACCGAGCGTCTGGGGCTGCGCGAGACGAACAGGCCGGCGATGTATCCGGTCAGGCACAACACGAACGCGTACCGGCCCGCCGCGTGGTCCGCGGGCGGCGCGAGGTCGGCGCACAGGCCGGCCGCGAAGCCGATCACGCAGCCGGAGGTCGGCCCGTAGGTCAGCGCGAGCCCGACCACCACCAGGAGCAGCAGGTCCGGCACCGCGCCGGGCAGACCGAGCCGGGCGAGCACGCTCACCTGGACGACGAGCGCGACGACGATCAGCAGCGCGGCATAGAACACGCGGGAGATCCGCACCGTCTCAGTCCCTTCCGGTCGGTGGGGCCGTGCCGCCGGACGGCGGCTTGCGGCGGCCGTCGCCGGCGGCGGTGTCGGCCGCGTTCGCGTTGGTGCTCCGGGTGCCGCCGGCGGGCGGCTTGGCCGCCGAGGCCCCCTTGGGCGGCTCGGTGGACGCGGGCGGGGGCGGCGGTGCGGCGCTCGGCGGCGCGGCGACCTCCTGGGCGATCGGCGGCAGCACCGCGTCGCGCGGATCGGTGCGCGGCGGCTCGATCACCACGCCCACCGTGTCCAGCCTGGAGAAGTGCACGTACGACTTCACCTCGACGCTGCGGGTGAGTTCACCCGGGGTGTTGCGCACCTCGGCGACCTCGCCCACCGGTACGCCCGCCACGAACGGCTTGCCGCCCTGCGAGCCGAACGTCACCAGCCGATCGCCCTTCTTGACGTTGGCCTGGCCGTTGAGCAGCTTGAGGTTCATCGGCTTGTCGCCGCGGCCGGAAGTGATCCCTATTTCCATCGATCCGGCCAGCCGCGAGCCGACCGCGAATCCGGGGTCGGTGGCGAGCAGCACGGTCGCGGTCATCGGACCCACCTGGGTCACCCGGCCGACCAGCCCGTCGCCGTTGATCACGGTCATGTCCGGCTTGATGCCGTCGCCCGCGCCCGCGTCGATGGTGACCGTCCAGGAAAAGCCCTGGGCCGGGCCGATGGCGACCACGCGCGCGGGCTTGATCTTGTACTGCCCGGCCGTGGAGACCTTGAGCAGTTTGTCCAACTCGGCCGCCCGATTGCGGTCGAACTCGATGTTGTCCACCTGTTGACGAAGCTTGGCGTTCTCGTCCTGCAGGCGCTTCTTCTCGCCCTCGTGGGATCCCGCGTCCTTGACCGCGTTCACGGCCCGACCGACGGGGTCCACGGCGGCGGACACGCCGCGTTCGGCGGGACCGAACACGGCCGAGGCCCAGTCGCGGACGTTCGCGATGGGCGAGTTCCGGCCACCGCGAATGTCCACGGTGATGAGGGCGAAAGAGATCGCTAGCAGCAGCACGAGGACCAGCCGACCGTGCCGGGAGTCCCTCACGATGCGCGCCCGCCCCTTTCGTACGTTGCGGCGCTTGTGGGCAGTTGTGGTGTGTGGCCGTGCCGGGCCGAACGCGGTGGGCGGCGGTGCGATCGACCGCCCCCGCGTCCTCGGTCAGCGGCGCGGTTGGGCATCCAATACCTGCTGGAGCTTCTCGTACTCCTCGACGCACTTGCCCGCGCCCAGAGCCACCGAGTCCAGCGGGTTGTCGGCGATGTGGATCGGCATGCCGGTCTCGGTGCGCAGCCGCTCGTCGAGGCCGCGCAGCAGGGCGCCGCCGCCGGTGAGCACGATGCCGCGATCCATCACGTCGCCGGCGAGTTCGGGCGGACACTGGTCCAGCGTGCTCTTGACCGCGTCCACAACGGTGTTGACCGGTTCCTCGATCGCCTTGCGGACCTCCGAGGTGGAGATCACGATCGTCTTGGGCAGGCCGCTGACCAGGTCGCGACCCCGAATCTCGCTGTGCTCGTCCTCGCCGAGGTCGAAGGCCGAGCCGATCGACATCTTGATTTCCTCGGCGCTGCGCTCGCCCAGGAGCAGCGAGTACTCCTTCTTGACGTAGGCGATGATCGCGTTGTCCAACTCGTCGCCGGCCACCCGGATCGACTGGGCCGTGACGATGCCGCCGAGCGAGATCACCGCGACCTCGGTGGTGCCGCCGCCGATGTCGACGACCATGTTGCCGGTCGCCTCGTGCACCGGCAGACCGGCGCCGATCGCGGCGGCCATCGGTTCCTCGATGATGTGCACGCTGCGCGCACCGGCCTGGCTGGACGCCTCGACCACGGCGCGGCGCTCGACGCCGGTGATGCCCGAGGGCACGCAGATCACCACGCGCGGACGGGCCAGGTACCGGCGGCGGTGCACCTTGAGGATGAAGTAGCGCAACATGCGCTCGGTGATCTCGAAGTCGGCGATCACGCCGTCCTTGAGCGGCCGGATCGCCACGATGTTGCCGGGCGTGCGGCCGATCATCTTCTTCGCCTCGGCGCCGACCGCCAGGATGCCCCCGGTGGTGGTGTTCTTGGCGACCACCGACGGCTCGTTCAGGACGATGCCGCGGCCTCTGACGTACACCAGCGTGTTGGCCGTACCGAGGTCGACCGCCATGTCACGACCGATGAACGACAAGTTGTTCGCCATATAAAGAACCTAGGGCCTTCCCGAGCTCGTAGCCATGAGGACATGAGCCGGCCGAGGGACGTCGTACCGAGAACGCCGAATCGACCGACCACAATCGTAGGCACGGTGTACCGGCGGCAGAACCCGCGACGTACCGGGGCACGGCTGCACCCTCCATCCACCATGACGTGATCACGGTGCGAGGGGTTGCGTGCCACGCGCGGCAAGTGGAGGGATTTCCCTCTAACAGCGCACGATCGGGGCCCGATGGAGCACCCCGGCGGGTCGCGCGGAGGTCCGCACGGCGTGGTCGCGAAAAAAATCGATCCCCCGCGCAGTCCGCGCGCGTCGCGCGGCCTTGGGCATCGTCGCGGCGTGATCGTCGCGGCGGGGATCGCGAACCGATTCGGCGCGGCGCACCGGGCGCCGCGACGAATCGTCAGGCGTGTTCGGGGAAGAAGTTCTTGATCTCGCGCTCGGCGGATTCCGGCGAGTCGGAGCCGTGCACGATGTTCTCCCGGGTGATCGTGGCGAAGTCGCCGCGAATGGTGCCCGGCAGAGCCTTGATCGGGTCGGTGACGCCGGCGAGCACGCGGAAGGACTCGATCACCCGCTCGCCCTCGACGATCAGCGCCACGGAGGGGGCCGAGGTCATGAACTCCACGAGCGGGGCGTAGAACGGCTTGCCCTCGTGCTCGGCGTAGTGCCGCTCGATCGTCTCGCGATCCATCACGCGCAGATCGAGCGCCGCCAGGGTGAAGCCCTTGCGCTCGATGCGGCCGATGACCTCGCCGACGAGACCACGCCGGACTCCGTCCGGCTTGACCAGGACGAGCGTGCGCTCGGACACGTTTGGCTCCTTGCTTCCTCGAAGAGGGGGTACGGGGACGAACCTTGCGACCCGACGAACGGTCAACGCCCAGAGCCTATCCGGGGTAACGCATCAACCTTTCGGCCGTATGTCGCGACTCAGTCCGCGAGAGCCGCGCGGGCCGCCTTGGCGGCGTCGATGACCCGCCCGACCCGGACGCAGCCATACCAGATCACGGCGAACACCACGCCGATCAGGAACATCATCGGGACCACGAAACCGGTCAGGAACAGGCCGAGTTGCAGCACCCAGCCCGCGGTGACCGCCCACGGCCGGCCGAGCTTGGCGCACAGCCAGATGCAGACGAGGGCGGACGGTCCGGCGACCGCCCACAACACGCCGGTGGAGATGTCGGTGAGCTGCATCGCCACCAACGCGGCGAGACAGATCACCAGGGCCTGGCCGATCAGATGGGTCGAACACAGCGCGCGCATGCTCAGGCGTCCCTTCCGTTGCGGTTGCCTCCGCCGCTTCCGCCGGCCGGGCCGGCCCCCGGGCCCGCGCCCGGTTCACCGCCCTTGAGGAGCACCCGGGCCTCGCCCACGGTGACCACGGAGCCGGTGATCAGCACACCCGCACCGCCGAGGTCGCCCTCCTCCTCGGCGAGCGTGACGGCGGCCTCGATGGCGTCCGGCAGGCTCGGCTGCACCTCGACCCGGTCCGCGCCGAACACCTCGACCGCGAGCGCGGCGAGTTCGTCGACCGGCATCGCCCGCGGCTGCGAATTCTGCGTCACCACGACCTCGGCGAGCACCGGTTCGAGCGCCTCCAGGACACCTCGGACGTCCTTGTCGCCCATCACACCGACCACACCGACCAGATGCCGGAAGTCGAACGAGTCGGTCATCGCCTGCGCGACGGCCAGGGCACCGGCCGGATTGTGTGCGGCGTCGATCAGCACGGTGGGGCTGCGTCGCACGATCTCGAGCCGACCGGGCGAGGTGACCGACGCGAACGCCTCCCGGACCAGGTCGGCGTTCAGCGCGCCGCCGCTGGTGAGCCCGGGCCGGTCGGCCACGCCGACGCCCAGGAACGCCTCCACCGCGGCCAGCGCGACCGCGGCATTGTGCGCCTGGTGGCTGCCGTGCAGCGGCAGGAAGACGTCCTCGTACTCCCCCGCCAGGCCGCGCAGGGTGAGCAACTGCCCGCCGACCGCCAGGTCGCGCCGGACCACGCCGAACTCCATGCCCTCGCGGGCCACCGTCGCGTCCACCTCGACCGCGCGCCGGATCAGCGCCTCGGCCGCGTCCACCGGCTGGTGTGCCAGCACGACCAGGCTGTCCCGCTTGATGATCCCGGCCTTCTCCACCGCGATCTCGCCGGGCGTGTTCCCCAGCCGGGCGGCGTGGTCCACCGCGATCGGGGTGACCACGGCGACGGTGCCGTCGACCACGTTGGTCGCGTCCCACGTGCCGCCCATGCCGACCTCGACCACCGCGACGTCCACCGGCGCGTCGGCGAAGGCCGCGTACGCCATCGCGGTGATCACCTCGAAGAAGGACAGCCGGTACTGCTGCGCGGCGTCCACGATGCCGATGTAGGGCTCGATGTCGCGGTAGGTCTCGACGAACCGCTCGGCGCTGATCGGCTCGCCGTCCAGGCTGATCCGCTCCGTCATCGACTCCACGTGCGGGCTGGTGAAGCGGCCGGTGCGCAGTTGGAAGGCGCGCAGCAGCGCCTCGATCATCCGGGCCGTGCTGGTCTTGCCGTTGGTGCCGGTGATGTGGATGACCGGGTACGCCCGCTGGGGTTCGCCGAGCACGTCCATCAGCGCGACCACGCGGTCGGTGGACGGGTCGAGCTTCGTCTCGGGCCAGCGCCCGATCAGCTCGGCCTCGACGGCGCGCTGCGCGGCCAGTGCCTCGGCGGGGTCTGTCACAGGTGTCACCGGTTCTGATCGAGTTCTGCGGGAGCTGGTGGGGTGCTGGTGGGGTGGCCGGCCGCGCGGCCCGGGTGGGTGTGCCCGGGCCGTGCGGCCGGTCGGGTCAGCCGGTGGGCAGCCGGTCCAGCTGACCCTTGATGCGTTCGATGTCGGCCTCGGCGCCGGCCAGCTTGTCCCGGACCTTGTCCACCACGTCGGGGGCGGCCTTGGCCAGGAAGCCCGCGTTGCCGAGCTTCTTCGTGTTCACGTCGCGGACCTTCTCCGCTTCGGCCAGGTCCTTGGACAGGCGCTTGCGCTCGGCGGCGAAGTCGATCGCGCCGGAGAGGTCCAGCTCGATCACGGCGCCCGCGACCGGGAAGGACGTGGTCGCCGAGAAGCCCTCGCCGGCCGGCGTGCAGCGGGCCAGCTGACGCAGCGCCGCCTCGTGCGCGGCGATCGCGGTGCCCGCGAGCGAGATGTTGGCCGGCACCCGCTGACCAGGCTTGAGGCCCTGGTCCGAGCGGAACCGGCGGACCTCGGTGACCACCTGCTGGAGCGTGGTGATCTCGGCCTCGGCGGCCGGGTCGGCGAACCCGCTCGGGGTCGGCCACTGGGCCACGACGAGCGACTCGCCGCCGGTGAGCGTGGTCCACAACTCCTCGGTCACGAACGGCACGATCGGGTGCAGCAGCCGTAGCGTCACGTCCAGGACGTGGCCGAGCACCCGCCGGGTGGCCTGCGCGGCGGCCTCGTCGTCGCCGTTCAGCGGCAGCTTGGCCAGCTCGACGTACCAGTCGAAGACCTCGTCCCAGGCGAAGTGGAACAGCGTGTCGGAGAGCTTCGCGAACTGGTAGTCCTCGTAGTACGCGTCCACCTCGGCTACGACCGCGTCCAGCCGGGACAGGATCCAGCGGTCGGTCGCCGAGAGCTGCTCGGCGGCCGGCATCGGGCCCTCGACGGTGGCGCCGTTCATCAGCGCGAACCGGGTGGCGTTCCAGATCTTGTTGCAGAAGTTGCGCGAGCCCTGGACCCAGTCCTCGCCGATCGGCACGTCGGTGCCCGGGTTGGCGCCGCGGGCCAGGGTGAAGCGCAGCGCGTCGGTGCCGTACGCGTCCATCCAGTCGATCGGGTCGACCACGTTGCCGAACGACTTGGACATCTTCTTGCCGAACTGGTCGCGAACCAGGCCGGTGAGCGTGATGGTGTGGAACGGCGCCTGCCCGTCCATCGCGTACAACCCGAACATCATCATCCGGGCGACCCAGAAGAAGATGATGTCGTGCCCGGTCAGCAGCACGTCGGTCGGATAGAACTTGGCCAGGTCGGCGGTCTGCTCGGGCCAGCCCAGCGTGGAGAACGGCCACAGCGCGGAGGAGAACCACGTGTCGAGCACGTCGGTGTCCTGCGTCCAGCCCTCGCCGGTGGGCGCCTCGTCGTTCGGGCCCACGCAGACCGTCTCGCCGTTCGGGCCGTACCAGACCGGGATTCGGTGGCCCCACCACAACTGCCGCGAGATGCACCAGTCGTGCATGTTGTCGACCCAGCCGAAGTAGCGCCCGGCCAGCTCCTGCGGGTGGATGGCCACCCGACCGTCGCGCACCGCGTCGCCGGCGGCCTTGGCCAGCGGCTCGACCCTGACCCACCACTGCATGGACAGCCGCGGCTCGACCGTGGTCTTGCAGCGCGAGCAGTGCCCGACCGCGTGCGTGTACGGGCGCTTCTCGGCGACGATCCGACCCTGCTCGCGCAGGGCGGCCACGATCGCGAAACGCGCCTCGTAGCGGTCCAGGCCCTCGAACGGGCCGTGCACCGTGATGATCGCCCGCTCATTCATGACCGTGGGCATCGGCAGGTTGTGCCGGCGGCCGATCTCGAAGTCGTTCGGGTCGTGCGCCGGGGTCACCTTGACCGCGCCGGTGCCGAACTCGGGGTCCACGTGCTCGTCCGCCACGATCGGGATCCGCCGCCCGGTGAGCGGCAGTTCGATCTCGGTGCCGACCAGGTGCGCGTACCGCTCGTCGCTCGGGTGCACCGCGACGGCGGTGTCGCCGAGCATGGTCTCGGCGCGCGTGGTGGCCACCACGATCGCGTCGTCGCCGTCGCCGTAGCGGATCGAGACGAGTTCGCCGTCGTCGTCCTGGTGCTCGACCTCGATGTCGGAGATCGCGGTCAGACAGCGCGGACACCAGTTGATGATCCGCTCGGCGCGGTAGATCAACTCGTCGTCGTAGAGCCGCTTGAAGATGGTCTGCACGGCCTGGGACAGGCCCTCGTCCATGGTGAAGCGCTCACGCGACCAGTCCACGCCGTCGCCGAGGCGACGCATCTGGCCGAGGATCTTCCCGCCGTACTCTTCCTTCCACTGCCAGACCCGGTCCACGAACGCCTCGCGGCCCAGGTCGTGCCGCGACTTGCCCTCCTTGGCCAGTTCGCGCTCGACCACGTTCTGGGTGGCGATGCCGGCGTGGTCCATGCCGGGCAGCCACAGCGCCTCGAAGCCCTGCATGCGCTTGCGGCGGGTCAGCGCGTCCATCAGCGTGTGCTGGAACGCGTGGCCCAGGTGCAGTTGTCCGGTGACGTTCGGCGGCGGGATGACGATCGTGTACGGCGGCTTGTCGCTCTTGGCGTCGGCCTCGAACCAACCCGCGGCTACCCAGCGCTCGTACAGCTTCCCCTCTACCTCGGCGGGGGTGTACTGGGAGGGAAGGGCCTGCGGCTGCTCGGCGGCAGCGGCTGCGGGAGTGGTGTTCTCGGTCACCGCCCCAGTCTACGGAAGGCGCACGGGCACCTTCGACGCGCCGGGGGCGAGGCGGGAACAGGGCGGTGGGCGGCGCGGGCGGCGGCACTCGGGCGACGCCGCCGGACCGGCCGGTTGTCGCCGGTCGGGGTCCCGCCGGTGGTGTTCCGCCTTTGTCACCGGTGGCGTCCCGCCCTTGTCACCGTGGTGTCACCGCGACGCCGGCGGGGGCCGGGGACCGCTAGTTTGCGCCGTGGGCCGGTATCCGGGTTTCGACGATGGGGGCATCGGTCGGAACGCCGGAGCGGGGCCCGTTTCCGTGAATTCGTGAATCCGGGGGGATCTCGTGCGCACTCGCACTCACACTCGCACTCGTGTCGGCTCTCGCACTCGTGCCGGCTCTCGTACTCGCACACTGTTTGTCGCCGTCACCGTCTCGGTGCTCGGGACGGCTGTGCTGACGGGTTGTCAGGCCAAGGACGGCAAGGACGACAAGGCCGACAGAAGCGGCCCGGCGGTCGCCGCGACGACCCCACCGGTCGACCCCGCGACGACCGCGTCCGTGACGCGGCCGGCGGACGTGCCGACCGGCAAGGCCAAGCCGACCTCGTCGACGGACGTGCCGTCGGGGCGGCCCTCGGCCTCGGCCGGCCCGCGCAAGCTCCGGCCGTCCGCCCGGGCCGGCGACCTGGCCCGGCTGTCCGACGGCGGGCCCACCGACGTCCCGGTCGACCCGGGCGAGGTGCGCTACCCGGCCAACAACGTGCTGGTCGCGGCATACGGCGCGACCAGCGCCGGCCCGCGCTCGGTGCTGTTCGTCGGGGTGGACGGGATGACCGGGATCGACGGCAAGCGGATGGAGCACATGGTCCGCGGCATGGTCGAGTACGTGAACGGCAGCGGCGGCAGTGTCCCGGACGGGGTGACGATGAAGGGCTACGATCCCGGCCCGCTGGGCGGCACGCTGGAGTGCATGCCGGCCTCGGTCGCACAGCCGGCGGCGATCTGCGGGTGGGCGGACCGGGACACGACGGCCGTGGCGTATTTCGATCAGTTGTCGGCGGAGCGGGCCGCGGCGAAGTTCAAGGCGATGCGCGCGGATCTGGAGCGGTAGCGACCTCGGGGCGGGGGTGTGGCGGGGGCGTCCCGACTCGGGCCGGGGCAGGGCGGCCGGGTCGGGGCCGGCCGGGCTGGCCGGCGCTCGCGTGGGCGCGAGGGTGCGGGTGCAGGACGGCGATGGGGGCAGCCGTGGGGGCGCGCGCCGGTATCGGCCGGGGGTCGGCACCCGCGACGGCCGTGGGGCGGCGGTTTGCGACGGCCGGGGAGCGGCCGGGGAGCGGCTGTTGCGAGGGCCGGGGTTCGGCAGCGGTATCGGCCGTAGGGGCAGTGGTGGTGACGGCCGTGGGGCGGCGGTGGTTCGGCGTCGAACGCCGGTTCGCGCGTCGCCTCGCGGCCGTACCGTCGTTGTACCGGGTACCGAATGACGTTCGGCCGAACCGCGGGTGGTGGGGGCGATGGGCGACGGATACGGCGGGTGGCAGGGGCCCGGGACCGGCGGGGCGGGGTATCCGACCGGGCCGCCGGGGGCCGCGCCGCCTGCGGAGAGCCGCTCACGGGACCGGATCGCGATCCTGGTCGGCGTACTGGGCAGCGTGGCCGTGGTGGTCGCCGCCGTGGTGGTCGTGGTGCTGCTGCTCGACTCCGGCGACGACGACGCCCCGGAGCCGCGTGCACTGCCCACCGCGCCGGCGAGCACCCGCAGTGCCGGACCGCTCGTCATGCCGGCCACGATCGGGGCCCGCGGCCCGGTCGCCCGGACCGCACTGCCGTCGACGGTCGCCGATCTGAACGCGACGATGGGGCGTACCTTCGCGGACGTCCGCACCGAGGTCTTCGGCGGCGGGCAGACCAGCGAGACGGTGCTGCTGACCCTGGCCGTCCGGCGCGACCGGGCGCCCGCCGAGTACGTCCGGGACTTCGTGCCGGCCGTCCCGGTGACCGAGGACCCGGCCGTCCCCGGCCCGCCGGGGGTGCTCCGCTGCTGGAGCAACCCCACCACGGCGATGTGTCTGTGGGGCGACGACCACGACCTCGTCTACGTCAGCGACGGAGCCGGCGTCGCACACGCCCGACTGGTGATCGCGAACGTGTACGCGGGCAGCGCCCGCTAGGGCCGCCTGTGCGGCGGCGGCGAGTGATCACGGAGTGATCGCGAACGGATGAGCGGGCCGTGCCCGCCGGTCGGGCGCGGGATGCGAACGTGCAGGCGAGGGATGCGAAGGTGCACGCGAGCCGTGTCGCCGGCCGGAATCCGGCCGGCGCCTCGCCCGCTCGACTCAGGCGCTCTTGTCGCGCCGCTCGCGCTTGACCACGTCGCGCGGCACGAGCGTGGGGTTGACGTGCTTGAGGACCACCTGGTCGGTGACCACGACGCGGGCCACGTCCTTGCGGGACGGGACCTCGTACATCACCGACTGGAGCACCTCTTCGAGGATCGCCCGCAGGCCGCGCGCACCGGTGCCGCGCATGATCGCCTGGTCGGCGATCGCCTCCAGCGCCTCCATCTCGAAGTCAAGTTCGACGCCGTCGAGTTCGAACAGCCGGCGGTACTGCTTCACCAGCGCGTTCTTGGGCTCGGTCAAGATCTGGATGAGCGCCTCGCGGTCCAGGTTGTGCACCGAGGTGAGCACCGGGAGCCGGCCGATGAACTCGGGGATCATGCCGAACTTGAGCAGATCCTCGGGCATCACGTCGGCGAACGAGTCGGCGCTCTCCACATCGCGCTTGGAGCGGATCTGCGCGCCGAAGCCGATGCCCTTGCGGCCGACCCGGCCCTCGATGATCTTCTCCAGACCGGCGAACGCCCCGCCCACGATGAACAGCACGTTCGTCGTGTCGATCTGGATGAACTCCTGGTGCGGGTGCTTGCGCCCGCCCTGCGGCGGCACACTCGCGGTGGTGCCCTCGATGATCTTCAGCAGCGCCTGCTGGACGCCCTCACCGGACACATCGCGGGTGATCGACGGGTTCTCGCTCTTGCGGGCGATCTTGTCGACCTCGTCGATGTAGATGATCCCGGTCTCGGCCTTCTTGACGTCGTAGTCGGCCGCCTGGATCAGCTTCAGCAGGATGTTCTCGACGTCCTCGCCGACGTAGCCCGCCTCGGTGAGCGCGGTCGCGTCGGCGATGGCGAACGGCACGTTCAGCATCCGGGCCAGGGTCTGCGCCAGCAGCGTCTTGCCGCAGCCGGTCGGCCCGAGCAGCAGGATGTTCGACTTGGCCAGTTCGACGCCGTCGTCGCGGGACGCCTTGGCCGACTCACCGGCCTGGACCCGCTTGTAGTGGTTGTACACCGCCACCGAGAGCGCCTTCTTGGCGACTTCCTGCCCGACCACGTAGCCGTCGAGGAACTCGTAGATCTCCCGTGGCTTGGGGAGCTCCTCGAACTTCAACTCGGAGGACTCGGAGAGCTCCTCCTCGATGATCTCGTTGCACAGGTCGATGCACTCGTCACAGATGTAGACACCCGGACCGGCAATGAGCTTCTTCACCTGCTTCTGGCTCTTTCCGCAGAACGAGCACTTGAGCAGGTCGCCACCGTCACCGATGCGTGCCACGAGGTGCATCTCCTTCGCCTGGGCCCCGGATGTCCCGGACCTGGTGCCTGGTCTTTCGACGGTACCCCGCCGGAATCTCCGATCCCCCGGTTTTGACCATCAACCGGTCACCGTTGTCCGGTCGGCGGCAAGCCGCCGACCGGGCGGGGACACTAGCCGATGACCTTCCGAGGTGCGGTGATCTCGTCGATGAGGCCGTACGCAAGCGCCTCTTCGGCCGTCAGAATCTTGTCGCGCTCGATGTCGTCGCGAACCTGCTCGATCGGCCTCGTGCTGTGCTGCGCGAGCATGGTTTCCAGCATGGTGCGCATGCGCTGGATCTCACGAGCCTGGATCTCCAGGTCGCTGACTTGCGCGCGCCCGGTTTCACTGTACGGCTGGTGGATGAGGATGCGGGAGTTCGGCAGCGCCATTCGCTTGCCCGGAGTTCCCGCGGCGAGCAGAACGGCGGCGGCGGAGGCCGCCTGGCCCATGCACACCGTCTGGATGTCGGGGCGCACGAACTGCATCGTGTCGTAGATGGCGGTGAGCGCCGTGAAGGAACCGCCGGGCGAGTTGATGTAGATCGAGATGTCCCGATCGGGGTCCATCGACTCCAGCGTCAGGAGCTGCGCCATCACGTCGTTCGCGGACGCGTCGTCGACCTGGACGCCCAGGAAGATGATGCGCTCTTCGAACAGCTTGGTGTACGGGTCCTGCTCGCGGAACCCCTGCGAGGTGCGCTCGATGAAGCGCGGCAGGACGTAACGGCTCTCGGCGCTGCGCGAGGCAAGCGGTGCCAGGCCCTCGGGCCGGTGGAACAGATTGTCATTCATGGAAATCTCAGCCCTCCGGGACTGCGGACTCGACTCAGTGGCTGGGCGACTGAAAGCTGGATCGGCCTTCCCCGGCTGTTCTTCGGCCGGGATCAGCTGTGTGCAGCCGCCGGTGTCAGCTGGTGCTGCCGGTGTTGGGAACCTCGGCCGCACTGCGAACCACGTGGTCCACCAAGCCGTATTCCTTGGCCTCCTCGGCGGAGAACCAGCGGTCGCGGTCCGAGTCGTGCTCGATCTTCTCGGGGGTCTGCCCGGAATGGTGCGCGATCAGGCGAGTCATCTTGCGCTTGGTGCGCAGGAGCTGCTCGGCCTGGATCTTGATGTCCGAAGCCGAACCGCCGAGACCGGCGGACGGCTGGTGCATCAGGATCTCGGAGTTGGCGAGCGCGATGCGCTTGCCGGGGGCTCCGGCGGTCAACAGGAACTGGCCCATGGAGGCGGCCAGGCCCATCGCGACGGTCGCGACATCGTTGCTGATCCACTGCATCGTGTCGTAGATCGCCATGCCGGCGGTGATGGAGCCGCCCGGCGAGTTGACGTAGAGCCAGATGTCCTTTTCCGGGTCCTCTGCGTTCAGCAACAGGAGCTGGGCGGAGATCGCGTTGGCGATCTGGTCCTCGACCACCGAGCCGAGGAAGATGATCCGCTCGCGCAGCAACCGGTTGTAGACCTGGTCGTCGAGCCCCATCCCACCCGGCTGAGATGCACGCGAAGTGGGCACCGCGAGCCCCGGAGTCACGATCTGCGGATTCGTCACGTATCCACCTGCTCGTTTCCGACGGCAATCCCGAGCCGTCACGAAGTCGACCTTGGGAGGCACCTGCGTTCTTGGCGGGTGACCCCCTTCGTACAGCGACCCTAACGCGCGGATCGTCGCAGGCCATCCCAGACTCAGGACTGTTCGCCCAGAGCGCAGCAAGGCGGTATCCGGGCGGTATCGGGGTAGTCGCGCGGATCGTACGGCGGGTGGGCGGTCGGGGTGGGGTCGGTGGAGGTCCGGCTCGGATCGGTGGAGCGGCTCGGGTCAGCGCCCGACGCGGCGAAAGGGGTAGACGACTCCCGCGTCGGGATCGCCCATGAGGAAGTACAGCTCCGGAGCCGCCCGGGTGCCGCGGATGTACATGGTCCAGGTACCCGGGTCGGGAGCGGGGGTGGGCGGGCCCGCGGAGTCGCCGGCCGAGGTCGGCCCGGCCGACTCGTGCACCGGCCGCAACACGACGGAGGCCGCCACGCCGCCGGACCCGGGGGCCGACGACCACGTGCCGCTGCCGGCGAGGAACAATTCCGCCCTATACCCGGCCTCGGTGGGCCGGTATGCGCGCGAATGCAGAAGGGCTACGAACCGCCCGTCCCCGGACAATGTGACGGACCCGCCCGCCGGGCTCTCCCAGGTGCCGGAAAGGTCCTCAGCCGAGACGGACGGCGAGGCCGGCATGTCGGCACCGTCCCCCGCGTTCGACAGCACCCAGAACACGGCCGCAATCACGACCCCGACCAGCAACCCCACCGACAACACGCACCCGAGGGATCCGATGGCCGACAGCGATCGCAAACCTTGCCGAGCCCGCCCGGCCGCATCCCCCCGATCCGCGTCGGCTTCCCCGTCCGACGGCGTCATCGAGGCGGCCCCGAGGCACCGGGAGTGCCCATGGGGAGACGTTCGGTCCAGGTCATGTCGATGTTCACATCCTGCTGTCCATTCGGGAACACCTTTTGGGCCGCGCCGAAGACCTTCGACATCACACCGCTCGACTTCTGGTTCTCATAGCCGTCGGCGGACGGGTCGCGGGTGGCGGATTCCTGCGTCATGGGGTTCTTCAGATGGAACTGCACGATCGCCTGGCCCGTCTGTGGGTCGAACCCGGTGACAGTCGCGTTCAGCTGGTAGGACCCGAGGGCGACCTTGGACATGTCGCCGCTGTCGTCATGGAAGATCAGCTTGTTGAGCAGGGTCGCGCCGTCCGACAGCGCGAGTTCCTGAAGGGAGGTGTTGTTGTGCAGGTCGTCGGCGAATGCCTTGGTGCTGTACCCCAGATCGGTGATCTCCTGTCCGACCACCGGTGTGGTCCCGGCAAGCCGGCCGCGCACCTGGTCCATCCACGCCTGCCGCTTGACCTCTTCGGTGAACTTGTCCCCTTCACCGAATCTGAACTCCGTCGGGGCGGCGCCGGTCAACCACAACAACATCACGTCCATCGCGTCCGGATCCGCGACACGATTCTGGTCGAGCATGTTGTACATCCCGCTCCGGTAAAGCGCGCTCGCCCGCTCCCCGAGGCGCTCGTCCCGGGCCGGATCGGCGCTGAGAACCCCGGGGGAAAGCTTGAAGTCCTTGGCTGCCCGAATGCTCGACGCGGCGTCCTTGGCGCTGCCGTCGTGCATGCGCTTCAGTTCCTTGGCCCGCCGGATCACGTCGTCGAGTTGGCTCTGCGCACCGTCCACCAGGAACTTCGCGGCGGTATAGCGCTGCCAGGCCGCCTCGCTCGCCGAGTCCCCGAACGGAAAGGCGGCAGGCTTGTGCCGCAGATCGGGGTGCGCCTTCGCGGCTGCGACCCGCTGCCTCGCCGCGACCGCCTCGGCTTCGAGCGATTGCCGAGTCTGTTGGTATCCGGCCAGTGCCGCCGACCATCCGGACAGCGCCATCTGGGTCCTGAGCAGGGCTTCCTTGAGGTAAACCACATCCGGCACGATCTTGCGCACCCGGTCCTGGAACTCGGCCCCGGCCCGGCCCATCCACTTCACCGGGACCGGCACCGTGCGTTCGAGTTCGCCCTGTGCGCGAGCTAGCTGCGTCGACGAGTCGCGCACCTGGTTCAGAAGGCCGTCGACCTGGGACACGATGCCGGGCGCCGGGTCGAAGCCGAGGCCGGGAAAGTCGCCACCCGAAGTCACCAGCCCATCCCCTCGGCTATCCGGGTCTGGCGGGGAGTCGTCCCCTCCGACGTGGCCGGGGGCGCCGAGGAGGCCGGACCGGCCGGCCCCGGGGCGGACAGCGCCGTCATGTTCTCGACGATCGTGTGCTCGGTACTCCCGTAATTGGCCTGAGCCGCGTCGACGCCCTTGCCGAGTTCCTGAACGTGCCGGCGGAAGTCCCCGGCCTTCTTCTTCCAGTGGTCCTGAAAGCCGTCACACGCCGTATCGAGGTCCTTGTGCCCCATCCGGACGGGGCCGGTCTCCTCGAGGGCGTGCAACGCCCGCTCCGTACTCTCCGCGCAGCCGTTGAAGACGGCCACCATCCCGCGCAGCCAGGCGAGGTCGACTCCGAAATCAGCGCCCATGCGAACCCCCATACGCCACGGACAGATCCGGCCTCGGCCGGGATTCTCGGGCGCCACAGTACCGAAGGGCTTGGGCCGATCGAGTGACGGGGTCATCACGATCCGTACGATCCGTACCCGCTGCGGAACGCACTCGCCCGTCGGAACGCGTGCCGGGCCCCTCGGAACGCACGCGGGCCCGACCACCGGCTGACGGTGATCGGGCCCGGGTGACGGGTCCTGCGCGGATCCCGCGCGCCGCGACGTACGCGGCGGTCGCGGGTCGCCCGGGTGGATCAGGCCTCGGCCTTCTCCTCCTTGGCCTCGTCCGACGCCGCGGCGACCTCTTCGGTCTCGGCGTGGTCGTGGCCCTCGTGGTTGTCCGCGTCGTCCGCGTGCAGGTCGACACCGAGGCTGACCTCGTTGCCGGACGCGTCCTTGGCCTTGGCGCTCTTGGCGATGACCTCGAGGGCCTTGCCGCGAGCAACCTCGCCGACCAGGACCGGCACGTAGCCGGACTGCATGACCTGCTGCGCGAACTGGTCCGGGCTCATGCCGGACTGCTGCGCGCGCTGGATGAGGTGCTGGGTCAGCTCTTCCTGGTTGACGGAGAGCTGCTCCTTCTTCACGACCTCGTCGAGCACGAACTGGGCACGCATGCCCTTGCGGACGCTCTCCTGGAGCTCGCTCTCGTACTCCTCGGCGGTCTGGCCCTGGATCTCCAGCCACTTGGCCAGGTCCATGCCCATCATGCCGAGCTGCTGCTCCAGCTGACCGCGACGCTGCTCGATCTCCTCGGTGACGATGCTCTCCGGGAGCGGCACCTCGATCTGCTCGAGCAGGGCTTCCAGAACCTTGTCCCGACCCTCGTTCTGCTGGTCGTGCAGCTTCTGGTGGTCGAGCTTCTCGCGCAGGTCCGCCTTCAGCTCGTCCAGCGTGTCGAACTCGCTCGCCAGCTGCGCGAAGTCGTCGTCGAGCTCGGGGAGCTCCTTGGCCTTGACGGTGGTCACCTCGACCGTGACCTCGGCCGTCTGCCCGGCGGCGCTGCCACCCTGGAGCTCGGTCTCGAAGGTCTTGGTCTCGCCGGCCGACGCACCGATGACGGCGGCGTCGAGGCCGTCCAGCATCGTGTCGCCGCCGATCTGGTACGACATCGCCTTGGCGACGCCGTCCTCCAGCACCTCGCCGTCGACCTTGGCCTCGATGTCGATGACGACGGTGTCGCCCTCGGCCGCGGCCCGCTCGACGGTGTTCAGCGCACCGAAGCGGTCACGCAGCTCTTCGATCTTCTCGGCGACGTCCTCGTCGGTGACGGTGATGTCATCGACCTCGACCTCGATGCCGGAGTAGTCCGGCAGCTCGATCTCGGGACGGGTGTCGACCTCTGCGGTGAACTTCAGATCGGCGCCGCCGGCCAGCTCGGTCACGTCGGTGACCTCGGTGACCTCGGGCTGGCCCAGGACGCGCAGCTCGTTCTCCTCGACGGCCTTGCCGTACGAGGAGGAGAGGATGTCATCGAACGCCTCGACGAAGACGGCCTCGCGGCCGAAGCGCTGGTCGATGATGCGCGCAGGGATCTTGCCCTTACGGAAGCCCGGGACCGTCACCTGCTTGCCGATCTTCTTGTACGCCGCGTCGAGGCTGGGCTTCAGCTCCTCGGAGGGAACCTCGACGGTGAGCCGAACCCGGGTCGGGTTCAGCGTCTCGACGGCGCTCTTCACGGTAAGGGTCTCCTTGCTGCGGGCTGTTCTTCCGGGCCTGTGCATCTTGCCTGACGGCACACTGAAGGTTCAGAACCGGTGGTACCGATCCATCCTGCAGCGAATTCATGATGTGGTGGTCGGGGCGGGGAGACTCGAACTCCCGATCTCCTGCTCCCAAAGCAGGCGCGCTAGCCACTACGCTACGCCCCGTGGCGCCCGATGAAGTCTAGAGGACGACACGCTAGAGTCTGCACTGGCCGCGCACCAATCCGCTAACCTAGGCGCCACGTGCACGCCACACCAGCTGCGGGTGTAGCTCAATGGTAGAGCCCTAGCCTTCCAAGCTAGTGGTGCGAGTTCGATCCTCGTCACCCGCTCCAAAGGTAAAGGCCCAGGTCAGAGGTTGTTTCTCTGAACTGGGCCTTTGTCGTGCCCGGGGTCTTCCGAAGGGTCCGCACCAGATGCGCACCGGAAGGTCCCGGTGGCCTAGCCCCGGTCGATGCGCTCCGAGGCCGGTTTCTTGGCTCGATTCTTTGCCGGCTTCCGAACCGGCTGGCACCACGATCGGCTTCCTGGCCGCCTGGATCCTGGCACTCACGGCCGCGGCGATCTCTTTGTCACGTTCTGCGGTCGCGTGCTGGTAGATGAGCGCCGCACGGGACGAGGAGTGCTCCATCCGCGCCATCAGCTCACGCAGGCTCGCGCCGGTAGAGGCGGTCAGATTGTTCCCTGTGTGCCGAAGGTCATGAAAATGGACATCTTTGGTCCCGGACTTGCGGAGGGCACGCTTCCGGATCCGGTTGAAGTTGTTCCGGCGGATCGGGCCGCCACGCGGACCGAGGAACAAGAGCGCGTTCGGCTCACTGCCGGTGAACTCGTCCAGGTGAAATTTGATCTCCGGGAGGATCGGTTCCGGGATGGCGATGCTGCGCCTGCTCGACTTGCTCTTGGGATCCTTCTCGTACAAGGCCCCTTTGTTGGTCCGGCCACTCATCCGCCGGACGTGCATCGCACTGCCGAACCGAGCCGTATCCGATTAAGCGGCACGCGTTCCGCGTTCCGACGCCGGCTGGGCTGGGGGCCGCGCCGGGCGTGCGGCCCCCGACCCAGCCGGGCGGTCTACGTCGGTGAGGCGGAGTTCGGCCCACATCGCGTGCCGGATGCGTGCCAGAACAGGGCGAGACGCAGCGGGCCTGACGGGTACTCAGGAGATGAGACAACGCGCAGGATCACATGGGCACTTGGCCAGGCCGAGAGCAAGATCGCAGGCAGCCAACCAGCTGGTGCGAGTTCGATCCTCCTCACCCGCTCCAAAGGTAAAGGCCCGGGTCAGAGGCCGGTTCTCTGATCTGGGCCTTTGTCGTGCCCGGACTGTGGGTGGGGTCCGGGGGGCTTTGGTTCTGTTGGCGGGCGGGGTGGGGGTTTCGTTTGGGCTGGCGGGGGTGGGTCGGGGGCGGGGTGTGGGGCGGCTGTGCGGGGCGGTGTCTGTGATGTCGGGAATCTCATGTTGTGGTTTGGGGGTGGCTCGTCGGGGCTGGGGGTGCGGTGGAATTCGGGGCGAGGTGGCTGGGGGTCTGGGAGAATCCAAGATCTCCAGTGGCGAGCTGGGGGTCTCGCACGGATTCGGGATTTCGACGTGAACGATGGTCATCCGCTCCTCTCGGAGGTCCTACCGGAGTTCCATGCGGAGTTGGCCGCGGTTCTCCGCGTGGCGGGGGAGTACGCACTGGCGGATGGTCTCGGGTTGGTGCGGTTTCACGACTGGTGCGATTGCGGTGACGATCGATGCCAGAGCTTTCGGACGGCGCTCGAGCCCGAGGGGGCGTACGGGGCTGGTCATCGGTTGGTGAGTCTGGCTGCGGAGGATGGGACGGCGATCCACGTGGATGTGGTGGATGGGTTCGTCGTCTTTGTTGAGATCCATGATCGTCCGAAGCTGCGGATTCGGTTTCGGGCCGGTTGAACCGATCGAGCAGTCGGGCGAGTGTTCGGAGGGCGTCGGGTAGACCGGGCAGACCAGGCAGGCCGGGCGCATCGCGGCCGGCGGGCGGGCGGGCTTCGGTCGCGGTTGGCTGCGTCCCTCGTCGGGCTGCGCTGCATTTCGGGGGTGGTGCGGTTTGGGTCCCCGCCGGCGTCCAGGTTCCCGGGTCCGAGTCCGGGGCCGGGGCCCGCGATGGGCCTCTTCCCGGTTGGTTCCGGCCGGACCGTGAACGTTGGTTGCGGCCGGGCTGTGAACAGCGCCTCGGCCGCGTGCATCTGCGGCACCTCCACCATCGGTCCCCGGCCCGGCGCTGGGGCGGTGGTCCCCCACCGGTCCTGGTCTGTCGGGTCCGGATCAGGTCAGGTCACGTCGGGCCGGGCCTGGCCTGGCCATACCAAGTCGGTCGCGTCGGCGCGGGTCGGGTCGGGCCTGGCCTGGCCTGGCCATACCAAGTCGGTCGCGCCGGCGCGGGTCGGGTCGGGTCGGGTCGGGTCGGGTCGGGTCGGGTCGGGTCGGCCTGGTCGAGTCGGGCGCGTCGGGGCAGGTCCGGTCAGGTTTGGTGGGGGGTGAGGAGGGGGGCGGCGGCTTCCAGGGTTGTGCGGTCTGACTCGGGGGGCTGTAGGCGGGTGGAATCGCGGTAGCGGGGGTCGAGGAGGACGTGGTCGATGCCCAGGGCGGCGAGGGTGGACAGGTCGGTCTCGATTTGGGCGAGGGTGCCTTCGCAGGGGAGGCGGTCGGCGTCCGGGAGGGGCGTGGTGGTCACTTGGAGCGGGGTGCGTAGGGCGACCGTGGGGGTGGGGCGGGCGGCTTGTTCCGCGGCGGCGCGGAGGGCGGGGAGGCCCTGCTTTTCGAGCCACTCGGTGGTGACGCCGAGGGGGTGCCAGGTGTCGCCGTGGCGGACCGTGCGGCGGATCGCGGCGGGGCTGTTGCCGCCGATCCAGACGGGTGGGCGCGGGGACTGGAGCGGGCGCGGGGCCGTGTGCACGTCGTGGAAGGAGGTGTGTGCGCCCTCGAACGAGGCGACGTCCTCGGTCCACAGGGTGTGGAGGGCCGCGAGGTATTCGTCGGTGATCCGGCCGCGCTCGGCGAACGGGATCTTCAAGGCGGCGAACTCGTCTTCGGCCCAGCCGACGCCGACGCCCAGGACCAACCGGCCGGCGCTGTAGCGGTCCAGGTTGGCGGTCACGCGAGCGGTGAGCAGCGGGTCGCGGTAGGGCAGGATCAGTACGGTCGTGCCCAGTCGGATGCGCTCGGTACGACCGGCCAGCCAGGCGAGCGCGGTCAGCGGCTCGTAGAACGGTGCCGGGTACTGGGCTGCGACGTCCGGGGTGACCGCGATGTGGTCGGACAACATGGCCAGGTCCAGGCCGAGATCCTCGGCGTGTCGGACCGAGGCGAGCATCGCGTCGGGGCTCGCGGTCGGCCCGTAGTTGGGGATGTTCACGCCGAATCGCACGTGCGCCTCCGGGTGGTTGATTGCGTTGGTTGGGTCCGCTGGTCGGGTTGGTCGGTCGGCCGGTTAGTCGGTTGGTCGGCCGGCGGGTCGACGCCAACGATTCGACCGTATGGCCTGATACCCGGGTGGGGGCCGGAACGCGGAAGGTGTCCGGCAGGCATGTGCGCCACGAAAGCGATACGCACCGACCGGTCAACCATCCGGCGACCCACCCCCGCCGACCGGCCGACGACCGCGACCCCCGCCACCACCTACGGAATGTTGATCGCCGCAATGCCCCCCAGAACCAGCACCGTCGCGGCTATTCGGTATCGGCCGTATGTCTCGTGAAAGATCAGCGTCCCGATGATCGCGCCGATGACGACCGACGTTTCGCGCAGTGCGGCGATCGTGGCCAGGGTGCCTCGGGTCTGGGCCCAGATGACGAGGGTGTAGGCGGCGAGGGACATGGCGCCGCCGAGCAGGCCCCAGACGCGTTGTCGGTTGGGCTCGGCGGCGGGGTCGCGGCGGCGGTGCAGGAGCAGGATGGTCGGCGCCGATTGGAGGACGAACAGCCAGGCCGCGTAGGACATCGCCGAGCCCGAGGAGCGTGCGCCGACGCCGTCCAGGACGGTGTACACCGCGATCGCGCAGCCCGTGGCCAGTGCCGCGAGCACCGCGGCGGCCTCGGCGCGGCGCGGGATGCCGCCGGCCAGGGCGAGGACGAGCATGCCGGCCGAGATCACCACCACGCCGACGGTCTGCGTCACCGTCAGGTATTCGTGCAGCAGGGTCACCCCGATCAGGGCGGTGACCCACGGGGAGGTGCCGCGGGCGATCGGGTACACCTGGCCGAATTCGCCCAGCCGGTAGGTCTCCAGCAGGAGCAGGTTGTACGCCACGTGCAGGGCCGCCGAGCCGAGTAGCCACGGCCAGGCACCGGCGGCCGGAACGCCGACGAAGGGCAGCCAGGACAGGCCGATGGCCAGGCTCGCCGCCTGGATCATCACCATCGTCCCGAGCCGGTCCTCGAGCCCGTGCGCAAGCGCGTTCCAGGCCGCGTGCAACCCGGCCGCACCGAGTACGACGGCGGTGACCGCCGGCGTCACGCGCGCCGGTGGGGCAGGCGGATCGACCCGAAGGGCATCATCCCGGGAGCCGGCCCGCGCGCCGGGCCCGGGAGGCCGAGCGCGCGAACGGCCGCCCCGAGCACACGGGCGGCTGCCGCGAGCACACCGACGGCCGTCCCGAGCGCGCGGGCAGCCGCCCCGGGCCGCCGATCGGCCGCGAACGGCACGTGGTTGGCTACCGTCCGAGCCCCGTGTATGCGCAACTCGGCGGTGGCTTCCATGATCTGAGGGGACGTCATCCGCGATATCCAAGCATGGGTGGCGGAATAATGACCGCCCATATGACGCACACCTCTTCCGCCCTTGCCTCGCTGCGCGGCCTCGCCCTCGGCGACGCGCTCGGCGCCCAGTTCTTCGTCCCCGACAACCTCCCGCACCTGGCCGAACGGAGCCTGCCCAAGGGCAGTTGGCCATGGACCGACGACACCGAGATGGCGTGCGTCCTGCACGCCGAGTTGACGCTGCGCGGCACGGTCGACCAGGACGAGTTGATCAAGGCTTTCGCCCGCCGGCACGACTTCGATCGGGGCTACGGTCCGACCACCAATCGCATGTTGCGGCTGGTGCGGCAGGGTGGTGACTGGCGCGCCCTGGCCGCCGCACCGTTCGACGGGCAGGGGTCGTGGGGCAACGGAGCCGCGATGCGGGTCGCCCCGTTGGGTGCGTGGTTCGCCGACGACCTGGACACCGTGGTGGCGCAGGCCGCCTGGTCCGCCGAGGTGACGCACATGCATCCCGAGGGCATCGCCGGCGCCGTGGCGGTGGCCGTCGCGGCCGCGGGTGCGGTGACGCTGGACCGGCCGGGTGCAGGCGACTTCGTGAGCTTCGTCCGTGATCGCACACCCGCCGGTCTGGTGCGCGAACGGCTGGGCGCCGCACTGGATCTGGTGGGCCGTCAGGACTCGCGCGAGGTCGGCCGGCTGCTCGGCAGCGGCCGCGAGGTGAGCGCCCCCGACACCGTCCCGTTCGCGGTGTGGTCCGCGGCCCGGCACCTCGACGACTACGCGGCGGCGTTCTGGTCCACCGCGAGCGCGGGCGGCGACGTGGACACCACATGCGCGATCGTGGGTGGAATCGTGGGCATCCGCGCCGAGTTGCCCGCGGGGTGGGTGAAGTACCGCGAGCCGCTGCCGGCTTGGTGGCGCGAGACGGCTGTCCCGGATCCTGCTTGAAAGATTGGCGGAGTCGGCGGCGCTGCATCATCCTGGGCGCGCTCTCGCCGGCGGATGGCGGCGCGGGTGGGCAGGTCGTGGTCCGCGTCGGCTCCACGTCGATCGTCGTCAGGTCCGTGGAGTCCACCGGCACCACCCCCAAGTTGCCGGACCCGCGCTGGTGCCCGAGCAGGTCGAGAAGATCGTGACGGCGGCCAAGGGCGGACCCGATCCGGTGGGTCGGTCGGCGCCGGCGACCGACCCACCGCCACCCGCTCACCCGCGATCGAACCGGGCGACCTTCAAGGCTTTTTGACGGTGGGTCAGGCGCCACGCGGCCGACCACCGCGCCGGCATCGGACGGTTGGCAAAGCCGAGCGGCGTCCGCAATGATGAGGCCCCTCGCGTCGCCGACTCGACGACGCACCACCCGCGCCGGACCGGGCGCCATCGTCCCGGGGCATGACAGGATCCGCACTCCGCCGCCTCGAGGGGCTCACGGTCGGCTCGTGGGTGGAACGAGCGCGCGGCCGGCGGCCGCGGGTTCGTGTCCTGATGGCTCATCGGATCCCCGTCGCTCCGTCGCCCGCCCCGGCGGACGAACCCACGGCGGGCCGGGCCCGTTGCTTCGGAGGAAGCCGCCTATGCGCAAGATCGTGATCCGGGTGGGCACGGCGGTGATCGCCGGGAGCCTGCTCCTGGCGGCCACCGCGTGCGGTCGTGACGAGGAGGCGTTGGCGCGCGAGTACGCGAACGCGCAGACGGCCGCGCCGGAGGCGGGCACCGCGGGGGCCCCGGCACCGTCCGCGAGCGCGCCCGCAGGCTCCGCCCCACCGGCCGCCGCGCCGCCCGCCGCGGCCTCCTCCCCCGGCGAACCCCCGCCCGCGCAACCACCCACGGACGAGTCACCCGCCCCGTCCGGAAACGGGAACGGGAACGGGAACCCAGATGGCAACGGGAACGGGAACGAAAACGGCTCCGACCCGGCCACCAAATCCCGCCTCACCGCCGCCCTGTTGACCGCCGCGGAAATGCCGGCGGGCGCCTACGAGGTCGACTCGGACGGCACCGAGACCCGGGAGACCGCTCGGGAGGCCGGCTGCCAGCCGCTCATCGACCTGATGCGCCCCGGGCAGGCGGCCTCGGCGCCGGCCGCGTCCGCCCAGGCGTCGGTGACCCGGGGCGATCCGACGCCGACCGGCTTCACCATCATCGAGTTGTTCTCCTTCGCCGGCACCGGTGCGCAGGACCTGTTCGCCCGGGGCCGTGCGGCGCTGCCGAACTGTGCGTCGGTCACCTCCACCGACTCCGACGGTGCCACGAGCACCGACGCCTACGCCGCGATCCCGCACGCGTCCCTCGGCGACGAGTCGCTCGCGATCGGGATGACTCCGCAGGCGGGCGGCGCGCTGGGCCTGATCGTGGTCCGGGTCGGCCCGACGCTCGTGGTGGTCAGCAACGCTGATCTGTCCGCGACCAAGCCCGCCCTGCCCCCCGACGACGTCGTCGTCCGCCAGATCACCAAGCTCCTGGCGACCTCGCGCGCCTAGGCCCCGTCCGGCGGATCTTGGCGGATCAGGTCGCGTCGTCCGGTGCCGTGGCTCGGCATGCCGGAGAAACAGCCGCATAGTGGTTCCATTCGGCTGTTTCTCCGGTGCGGCGAGGTGAGCGCAGCGAGGACCCCGAAGGGCGGAGGCCAGGCGGCGCGGCCCCACCAGGATCCGCCGGCCACGGCCCAGGCCCCGTCCGGAGGAGCGCGGTGCGGCCGCCATGATCCGCCGGACGCAACCCAGCCTCCCGCTCTCGGCCGGCGTGGACATCGACACACACCCGCGCCCCACCGCCGAATCAACTCGACCATCGACACGCACCCGCGCCCCACCGCGGAATCAGCTTGAGTCCCGGGCCCGCAACGTCATCTGCCACAGCGTCAGGTCGTCCTGGGCGGCCCCTTCGCCGGCCGCGACGATGGCCGCCGCCACCGCGCTCATCGGCAGCAGTTGTTCGAACGCGACCGAGGTCAACCGGGGGCGGACCATCTCGCACAGCGTCAGGTCGTCCGTACCGACGACGGCGACCTGCTCCGGGACCCGGATGCCGACGTCTGCCAACGCGCCGAGCAGCAGCGCCGCGTATTCGTCGTTGTAGCCGTACACCGCGTCGGGGCATCCCTCGGCCCGCCACTCCCGCGCGAGCCGCGCGGCCTCGGCGGGATCCTCGGCCATCTCGACCATCCGGACGGTGCCGCCGGCGGCCTCCGCCACGGCGCGAAAGCCCGCGAGCCGCGCCAGGCCCAACTCGGCCAGGGCCGGCTCACGCGGCACCACCACGGCGAAATCCCGTCGGCCCCGGGCGATCAGGTGCTCGGCGGCCCGGCCGCCCGCCGCCACGTGATCGACCTTGAGGCCGAGCGCGATCGGCGCGGAACTCTCGCCCAAGGCCACCACGGCGATGCCGCGGGCGACCAGGTACTCGACGCCGTCGGCCGACATCCGCTCCGGCAGCACCAGCACCACCGCCGGATTCAGCGCGCCCCACGCCTTCGCCGCCTCGATGCCGTGCGTGGCGGGATTGCCGTGGATCACCAATGTGTGTCCCAGGCCGTGCAGTTCGCGGGCCAAGCCGTCCAGGAAGCGCTGGATCAGTTGGCCGAACGGCACCTCGTAGGTCGGTACGAGCACCAGATCGGTACGCCCGCGGCGAAGCGATCGGGCGTCCGAGCGCGGCTCGTAGCCCAGGCCGGCCGCGATCTCACGGACCCGGCGCCTGGTCTCCTCCGGGATCCGGCTGTCCTGGACGTCGTTCATCGCGTACGACACCGTCGCCCGCGAAACGCCTGCGGCACGGGCCACGTCGGCCCCGGTCGGGGGGCGTCTCGTTGTGCTCATGGGGCGATTGTCGCCCAGGTCGGGACCGCACCCGGCACACGGGCGGCGCCGTCACCTTCGTGTCGAGGTACTCGTCCCCGAATGGCTGACTATGTATCAGAAAGGCCCGGCCGCATCGCGGCGACCGGGCCTTTCATGAGCATCCGACGAACCTCGCCCGCCCTCGGCGAACCTCACCGGAAGCAGACGAGCTTCCCTCGGACGAGGCCGACCTCAGCCGAATCGCATCGACCTCGGCCGGTCGAGGCCGACCTCACCCGAGGCCGGTCGAGGCCGACCTCACCCGATGAAGGTGATCCGGTCCGCCGCCGGCGGCGCAAGCGGCGCGCTCGCCGAGGAGTGGGCCGCGAAGTACGCCAGCAGCGCCTCCAGGTCGGACCCGCCGACGCGCTTGTTCACGCCGGTCTTGAAGGCCGCGAAGCCGTCGCCGCCGCCGGCCAGGAACTCGTTCGCACTGACCTTGTAGGTCGCCGCCGGGTCGATCGGCACGCCGTTCAGCTTGACGCTGCCCGGCACGATCTTGGCCGCGCCGGTCTGCGACCGGTCCACCGTGTAGGTCAGGCCCTTGGAGATCTGGAGCACCTTCGGGTTGGCGGCGTTGCCGCCGGTGTACTGCTGCGCGAGCAGGTCGAGCACGGCCTGACCCTTGAGGTCCAGGGTCTGCATCATGTTGGTGAACGGCTGCACGGTGAATGCCTCGCCGTAGGTGACGACGCCGTCCCCTTCGCTGCCGGCCGCCGCGTATTGCAGGTCGGACCGGATCCCGCCCGGGTTCATGAACGCGATCTGCGCGCCGCCCTTGTCGGCCGGTGCGGTCGCCTCCAGTTGCGCGTCGGCGATCACGTCGCCGAGCGGCGACTCGGGCGTGGTGGCGCCGCGGCCGCGGATGTCGCCGGTGATATACCCGATCGAGCGGTTGGCGACCGGAGCCGCGAGCTTCTGCCAGTCGGCGAGCAGCTGCGTCAGGTCCGGGGCCTTCGGGGTGTCCCGGCGAACAACCGTGTTCTGCGCCTTGACCGAGGTCCGCACGATGTCCCGGGTGCGCTTGTCGTAGGTGGCGTCGATCTTCGTGTACATCTTGCCGAACGACGAGGCGCTGGTGACCATCCGCGGCTGCCCGGCGGGGTCCGGGATGTTGCACGAGTACGCCTGGTGCGTGTGGCCCGTGACGACCATGTCGATCGCCGGGTCCAGGCCCTTGGCGATGTCCACGACCGGCCCGGACAGGCCCAGGTTGCCGCCCGCGTTGCAGTCGTAGTTGTACGCGTTGCTCGTGGGCAGGCCGCCTTCGTGCAGCAGCACCACGATCGACTCGACGCCGATCAGGCGCAGCCACGGCACGATGTTGTTCGCGGTCTTGATCTCGTCCTTGAACCTCAGACCCTTGACGCCCTCGGCCGTGACGATGTCCGGCGTGCCTTCCAGGGTCATGCCGATGAAGCCGACCCGGGCACCGCCCACGTTCTTGACGCTCACCGGGGCCAGGATCGGCAGGCCGGTGCGCTCGTCGAGCACGTTGGCGGCCAGGTACTGGAAGTCGGCGCCCTTGAACGTGCGTCCGGGCGTGTAGCACCCCTCGGTCGGGTGACAGCCGCCCCACTGCATGCGCTGCAGTTCCTTCTTGCCCTCGTCGAACTCGTGGTTGCCCACCGAGGTGACGTCCAGGCCGACCTGGTTCAGCGCCTCGATCGTCGGCTCGTCGTGGAACAGCCCCGACAGGAGCGGGCTCGCGCCGATCATGTCGCCGGCCGCGATGGTCAGCGAGTTGGGGTTCTTCGCCCGCTCCGCGCGCAGTTGGGTCGCGAGGTGCTCGATGCCGCCGGCCGGGATCACGACGGGCTTGCCGTCGGGACCGAGCTCGGTGACGGTTCCGGCGGAACCCTGTGGCTCCTCCAGGTTGCCGTGCAGGTCGTTGAGTGCGAGGAATTCGAGGTCCGTCGTGCCGGAGGGCCGGCCGTCACCGGCGCGGGCGTCGGCCATGGCCGGGCCGCTCATCGCCAGCAGGCTCGCGGCGACCAGGCCGGTAAGGGCGAGGCGACCGCGGCGTCGTCTGTTCCCGAGCATGGGATCCCTTCGGAGGACGCGCGGTGGTGACGCGCGTAGAAGTGGGGACTGAAGGTGTCGCGCAGCCAGAGATTAGGGGCAGTTCGCCGATCGGCACGAGACCTCACGCGAAACCGATGCGTGAAACCACCGTGAACTTATGTGGCCGCTACCGCGCACAGGGCATGATCAACCACCGTTTCCCACCCCCGAGGGCTGGGCAGCCGTACGGCGTGGCACCTAAAAGGGAGGGATGTCCGCGATGCGCGTGGAATTCGCGACAGAACCGGGTCATCCGGGCAAACCGAACGAGGACTTCGTCGTTGCCGGGCCGACGACGGTGGTGCTGCTCGACGGGGTGACGTCAAGTTCGGACAACGGCTGCAAACACGGTGTGCCGTGGTTCGTCCAGCGGTTGGGCACCGCCTTGTTCACGCACAGCGGCGGCCGGCCGGACCGCTCCCTGGCCGAGTGCCTGCACGACGCGATCGAGGACACCTCGGCGCTGCACGTGGACGGTTGCGAC
Organism: Embleya sp. L77; assembly: GCF_055557415.1. Taxonomy (NCBI): domain Bacteria; kingdom Bacillati; phylum Actinomycetota; class Actinomycetes; order Kitasatosporales; family Streptomycetaceae; genus Embleya; species Embleya sp. L77. The sequence goes on along the minus strand of NZ_CM145709.1, from coordinate 4,639,878 downwards.
CTTGGCCGGCCGGATGCACCCGCGGCAACGGCCGTGGTGGTGCGGGTGGTCGAGGATCGTTTGGAATACCTCGTGCTGTCCGACTCGACGCTGTTGATCGAGCGCGACGAGGACCTGACGGTGGTCACCGACGATCGCCTGGACGTGATCGGCGCCGTGGCACGGCGGCGTCGGGACGAACACGCCGTCGGCTCGCCGGCCTACCTGACGGCGCATCAGGAGTACCAGGACACCCTGCGGGCGGCGCGGAACGTGGCGGGTGGCTACTGGGTCGCGGCGGCCGATCCCGCGGCGGCCGAGGAGGCGCTGACGGGTGGTCTGGCGCTGGGCGAGGTGCACGCGATGGCGGCGCTGAGCGACGGGGCCAGTCGGCTGGTCGACCGCTACGGGCTGAGCGACTGGGATCGGCTGATGACCACGCTGCGGCACTTCGGGCCGGCCGAGTTGTTGGCCCGGGTGCGGGCCGCGGAGAACTCCGACGCGGACGGGTCCAGATGGCCGCGCGGAAAGATCTGCGACGACGCGACGGCCGTGTGGGCGCTGGTGTAGGTCCGCCCCGCGAAGGGGTCCGCCCCGCAAAGGGATCCGTGGCGCGGAGCCCGCGGCAGGCAACCGCCCCGCGACGATCGGCAACGCACGACACGAAGCCGCCCCGCGCACGGCACCCGCACCCCGGTGGGCCCGCGAACACCGGCCGGGCCCCCGACGACCCGACCGGCGTTCGACCCACCCGCCGCCCTATTTCGGCAGCACGCTCTCGATCGCGGCGATCAGGTTCGGGTCGTGCGGGTCGGTCTGCGGGCGGAACCGGCCGACGATCGCGCCGTCGGCGGAGAGCAGGAACTTCTCGAAGTTCCACTGCACGTCACCCGAGCCGCCCTCGGCGTCGGAGGCCGCGGTGAGCACGTCGTAGAGCGGGTGCCGGTCCGGACCGTTGACGTCGATCTTCTCGGTCAGCGGAAACGTCACACCGTAGGTCGTCGAGCAGAATTCGAGGATCTCCTCGGCGCTGCCCGGTTCTTGGCCCATGAACTGGTTGCACGGCACGCCCACCACGGTGAAGCCGCGTGCGCCCAGTTCCTTCTGCAGTTCTTCGAGGCCGGTGTACTGCGGGGTCAGGCCGCACTTGGACGCGACGTTGACGACCAGTGCGACCTTGCCCTCGGTGATGCCGCCCAGGGTCGTGCCCTCCCCCGCCAGCGTGGCGATGGGGGTATCGAGGATGGCCATGATCGTTGTCCTTCCTGCGTGGTGCCGCTCGCAGCGACGCGATCCGATGAGGTGGAGCGCTTCGAGACGGCGCGAGTAAGACCTGAAGACTCGACGCTATCGAGCACAGCCGTAGGCTGCCCGACCCGGTCAGGCCGAATCACCGCGGCGGGCGGCGTAGACATCCGCCAACCCCGCGCGCCACCCCACCGCACACGGCCCGGTGATCGCCGCGCGCCTGGTGGTGTCCTGTACCTGTCCGCGCAGCGTGCCCGGCTGCTCGCGGACCACCACCTCGGCGGGCAGCCCGCTCAGGTCGGCCATGTGCGCCGCCCACTCCTGCACGCTCACCGGCTCGTCGCCGCCCCAGTTGACCACCGTCGCGGGAGTGGACGCCGCGTCCAGCAGGGCCGCCGTCTGGCTGTTGATGTCGTCCTGGTGGATCGGGCTGTACATGCACGGATCCCAGCGGGTGACGATCGGCCGGCCGGCCAGCACGGCGTCCAGGTGCATGGTCGGCAGGCCGCCGCCCTGGCCGTAGGAGGCGTTCATCCGGGCGATCACCACCGGCAGGTCGAACGCGCGGGCGCAGTAGCGCGAGACGGCTTCCTCGGCGGTCTTGGAGACCGAGTAGGTCGGTGCGTGCGAGACGTTGGCGTCGCCCAGCGGGTCGCTCTCGTGGAAGACGTGCATCGGGTCCGGGTGCGGCTTGAGCACCGACGCCGTGGACATCACCAGCGCCGCCTTGGCCCGGCGACAGTGCTGGAGCAGCAGCCCGGTGCCCTCCGCGTTGACCCGCAGCGCCTCGTCGTAGTCGAGTCCGGGGCCCTGGAAGGTGGCCAGGTGCAGGACGTAGGTGAAGTCCTGGGGCAGTTCGTCGAACGTGCCCGCGCCGAGGTCGACGGCGCGCGTGGTCACGCCCAGCGCGTCCACCCGCTTGCGGTCCTCGGGGTTCGAGAAGCGGGCGATGCCCCACACCTCGTTGTCCCGGGCCAGGTACTCGGTCAGCGGGTAGGCGATCTGGCCCGCGGGGCCGGTGATCAGGATCTTCTCGCCGGACAGCATGCGGCTCCTCGGGTGACTCGGGTACGCGATCCGTACGGGATCCGGCTGCGATCCGTACGCGACATACGACGTCGAGCTCGACGGTACATCTGACGTACCGTCATATCCGAGACCGTGCGGGGAGGCCAGGGTGTCCGTACGTGTCGCCGGACACCCCGAAGGCGCCCTCCGCACGGGGGTGGCGGAGGACGCCCGGGGTATCGAGGATGGGCCTGCGTGCCCCGACGACGGCCTCGGCGCGTCGGCGGAGCGCGAACTCAGACCTCGATCTCCTCCTCGATACGCTTGAGGCTGTGTCGGGCCAGCGCGAGATTGGCGCGGTCCTTCAGCAGCACGAGATACAGGAACAGGCCCTTCCCGGCCCGCCCGCTCAGCGGCCGGATCACGTGGTATTGCTTGCCGAGCGTGATCAGGACGTCCTCGATCTGATCGCCGAGGTGCAACATCTCCATCGTGCGCATCTTGGCGCGCATCACGTCGGTGTTTCCGGCGGCGGCCACATTCAGGTCGAGTTCCTTGCTGCCGCCGAGAATTCCCAGCGCCATTCCGCTGGTGTAATCGACCAGGGCCACACCCACGGCGCCCTCGATCGTCATAGCTTCCTTGAGGGCCGTTTCCATATTGGCCATGATTGCCTCCGAGGCGATCGGCGGTGCGGCTTTCCGGTGGACTCCGACGGGCTCGTCCTCGGGCGGTGCGATCCCCGGGGCCGGCATGGCGACCGGAGCGGGCTCGATCGGTTCGGCATCGTCCGCCACGTGCGGATCGGCCCCGATTGTCGCGATGACGTCCGCCTCGGTCACAGCACCCCGCTCGGTGTCGGACCCGGCCGGCGGGTCGCCTGATCTGCGTCGGGACGGCCGCGACCGCCTCGGGGGTTGTGCCATCTCCGGCCGGCTCCTCGCCATCGGGCTGCGCGGCGTCGGACCCGGCGCGAGCGGCCCCCGCCGGCCCGAGTCCGCCCGGGCCCGGTCCGTCCTGGCCCGGGGCGGCACCGGATCGGCGCGGCCGAGTCCGGGCACCGCGGGTGCCCGGGCGCCGATACCGACGACCTCCGTCGAATTCCCGCCCCCGTCGCTCAAGTCACGCGCCCCTTCCAGCTTTTGTGCGCCGACATTGCGCGCGTCGCCGGTGACTTCGTACGTCGCCGCAACGGCGCGTGGCCGGTGACATGTGCGCGTCGCCCGCAACTGTGCGCCGCCCGTAACTCGTCCGTCGCCTGCAAATGTGTGCATGTCGTGCGGGCCCGGTGAAATCGAGTTCGACTGCTTCGAACTCGACGTCCCGGACTCGCTGAACGGCAGCGTAGAAGCAGCCCGAAGCGGACTGCGGGCAATATTCGCTTAATTCCCGGAAACCCGACCCGGACGACCGCGGGCCGCTAAAATCCGCGGCCTCGTGCGAAGACGCGTCCGCCGAGGGCTGTCCCCGGATGTGACTCGCCGGTAGCGTCGGCCGAAGTCCCGCGCGACCCGAGTCCGAGGAGATGGACATGTCCGGCACCGATGCGCAGCAGGCCCAGGACGTGCAGGCAGGGCGAGTGACCCCGCCGCGGCCGACCCCGCCGCAGCCGGTGTCGCCGGCGGACCTGAGCTTCGCGCTGCCGCCCACGTTCGAGACCGTCGAGCAGGAGCGCCGGCACCGCAAGGAACGCTTGACCGCCGCGCTGCGACTGTTCGGCCGATTCGGCTTCGAGGAGGGCGTGGCCGGGCACATCACCGCCCGCGACCCGGAACTCACCGATCACTTCTGGGTCAACCCGTTCGGGATGTCGTTCAAGCACATCACCGTGGACGACCTGATCCTGGTCAACCACGAGGGGCAGGTCGTCGAGGGTCGATTCCACGTCAACCAGGCCGCGTTCGCGATCCACTCGCAGATCCACGCGGCCCGCCCGGACGTGGTCGCGGCGGCGCACAGCCACTCCGTGCACGGACGGGCGATCTCCGCGCTCGGCATCAGGCTCGAACCGATTACCCAGGACGTGTGCCCCTTCTACGAGGACCACGAGCTGTTCGACGACTACGCGGGCGTCGTGCTCGACGCCGAGGAGGGCCGCCGGATCGCCGAGACGCTCGGCCCGCGCAAGGCGCTGATCCTGCGCAATCACGGCCTGCTGACGGTCGGGCAGTCGGTCGACGCCGCGGCGTGGTGGTTCATCACCATGGAGCGCTCCTGCCAGGTGCAGCTGCTCGCCCAGGCGGCCGGCGAGCTCAGGCCGATCTCGCCGGAGAACGCCCGGCTGACCCGCGAGCAGCTGGGCAATGACACGGTGGCCTGGATCAACTACAAGCCGCTGTACGACGTGATCAGCCGCTCCGAGCCGGACCTGTTCGGGGCGGACGGTCCGATGACGCTCTGATCGGCCGGCGCCGCGCCGGACCACGTCCGCCGCGGCGCGGCGCGGGCCCGGCTCGACACGGCGTGGCGCGGCACCGCACGACCCGGCTTCAGGGCACCAACGATGCCCTCCGGTCGATTTCGGTGACCGCCCGCCTCCCCTCGGTGCCCGGTCGGCCCTCGTGTCCGCCGACCGGGCGCAATCTCTGCGATATCCGGCCGCGCCGGGAGTCAACTCGCCCGGTAGCGGAAAGTACAAGGACATGTACGAACGGAGCCTTCCGCAGCACTTCGCGCGCTCGGCACGTCCCGCCCGGTCGGGTGCCCGACTGTGGCTGCCCGCGGTCGAGAGCCCGGTCGTCCCCTCGGTGCTGTGGCGCCGAATCGGCCAGTTCCTGGTGGACGTGGTGGCCTCCGCGCTGTTGCCCGGAGCCGCGATGTTCCTGTTCGTCCTGCTGCCCACGCACCCCGACGGTTCGATCCGCAGCGGTCCGCTGACCGCGACGATCACCGCCGGCGTGATCGTCGTCGCGGTCGCGATCCTGTTCTGGTACTGGGTGCTGCGTCCCGCCGAGCACGACGGGCGCACGTGGGGCATGCAGGTGTTCGGCATCCGCGTGGTGGACGTGTCCGGCGGACGTGCCGGCCGGCGCCAACTCGGGATCCGCTGGCTGCTGTTGGCCGTCGATGCGTTCGCACTCGGCGCGATCGGGCTGACCGCGGTGCTCACCAGCGAGCGCCGGCAGCGGGTCGGCGATCGGGTGGCGGGCACCCTGGTCGTCCGCGGCCGCGGCCCCGGCCTGGACTGAGCCGGCCACACGGCACTCGTCCGCGCCCGCCCGCGGCCCGGTTCGCCCTCCCGCGGGCCCGCCCCGGCACGTGGACCGCGCGAGTGTGCGCAAGGCCCGGACAGCCGCGTGGAGTTTCCGGAATGCGGTTATTGCTCGGCCGCTCCGCCCATCTTGTGGTCTTGCGCACGGTTTGCAAAAGCCACCTTGTCGCCATGTCCATCCGACCACTAGTGTCGGCTCGCCGTGGTGTTCGGGAAGCCGGTTCGATGCCGGCGCGGCCCTCGCCACTGTGATCGGGAAGTTCTCCTCCACCCCCGCGAAAACGTTGATTCGTCGTCTCGGGGAAGCCACTGGGACCGCTTGCGCGGCCCCGGGAAGGCGGAGACGTGAACGTACGACCCGTCAGCCAGGAGACCGGCCACGGCGATCGTCCGTCCACGAGGTGTTGGAGAGGGACCCTTCCTCATGCATATCGCCGAGGGCTATCTGCCCTGGGAACACGCCGTCGCCTGGGGCGTCGCGTCGACCCCGTTCGTCGTCCACGGTGCCCGCGCGCTCACCCGCGAGGTACGCGACCGCCCCGAGAACACCCTGCTGCTGGGCGCGTCCGGCGCGTTCTCGTTCGTGCTGTCCGCGCTGAAGATCCCCTCCGTCACCGGGAGTTGCTCGCATCCCACCGGTACCGGACTGGGCGCCATCCTGTTCCGACCACCGATCATGGCCGTGCTGGGCACGATCACCCTGCTCTTCCAGGCGTTGTTGCTGGCGCACGGCGGGCTGACCACACTCGGCGCGAACGCGTTCTCGATGGCGATCGTCGGCCCGTGGGCGGGTTACGGCGCGTATCGACTTGCCCGCTCACTGCTCGATCGACGCGGCGGCACCATGCCGCTGGACGTCGCGGTGTTCCTGGGCGCGTTCGTCGCGGACCTGAGCACGTACTGCGTGACAAGCGTGCAACTGGCCCTCGCCTTCCCCGACCCCGACAGCGGATTCCCCGGCGCCCTGGCCAAGTTCGGCGGCATCTTCTCGCTCACCCAGATCCCGCTGGCGATCAGTGAGGGTCTGCTGACCGTCCTGGTCGTGCGCTTGCTGCGGCAGTCCAGCCGAGGCGACCTGATCCGCCTCGGTGTGGTCACCGACGCGCGGGTCGCGCGCGAGGAGGAGAAGACCAAGTGAAGCGCTCGACGAAGATCAACCTGCTGATCGTGCTGGCCGTGGTGCTGCTCGCGGCGCTGCCCGTGGTGTTCGGGATGGGCGACCACAAGGACGAGCCGTTCGCGGGCTCCGACACCCAGGCCGAGACCGCGATCACCGAGAACGACCCGGACTACGAACCGTGGTTCAGCCCGCTGTACGAACCGCCGTCCGGCGAGATCGAGTCCGGCCTGTTCGCGTTGCAGGCCGCGGTCGGCGCAGGCGTGGTCGGCTACGTGTTCGGCGTCAAGCGCACCCGTCGCCGACTCGCTCCGGAGGCCGCGGACACGCCCGACGAGCCGGCGGACGCCGCCGCCGAGGCACCGGTATCGGCCCCGGGTCGCTGATCCCGTGTTGCCGATCGATGCGGCGGCGCACGCGAGTACGTGGCGCCGCCGCCACCCGGCCGACAAAGCCGTGCTCTCCTTCGGGCTGCTCGGCTGCGCGGTCGCGCTGCCGCCGTGGCCGGGCGCGGTCCTGGTCGCCGGGACCGTCCTGGTCGTCGCGTTCGGGTTCGCCAAGGTGCCCGCCCGGCGGCTGTGGCGAGCCGCCCGCGCCCCGCTGGGCTTCGCCGCCACCGGCGCCCTGACGCTGCTCGTGAGCATCGGCGCGGACGGCGTCGGGTGGGCCGAGGACGGACCGCGCCACGCGGCCGAGTTGCTCGCCCGCTCCGGTGCCGCCGGCCTCGCGATGTTGCTGTTCGCGTTCACCACCCCGCTGTCGGACGTGTTGCCCCGGCTGACCCGAATGGGTGTCCCGGCCGCCGTGGTGGACGTCGCGGCGGTGATGTACCGGATGTTGTTCGTGCTCTACGACACGACCGCGCGGATCAACCAGGCGCAGGCCGGCCGGTTGGGCCATCGCACCCGTCGGGCCCGGTGGCGCTCGGTGGCCGGGCTCGGCTCGGCGGTGTTCGTGCACGCGTTCGCTCGCGCCCAACGCCTGGAGGCGGGCCTGGCCGGGCGCGGCTACGACGGGCGCCTGCGGGTGCTCGTGGACGAGGTACGGATCTCGCGCGCCTTCGTCGTGGGCTCCCTGTTCGTGGTGGCGGCGGTCGTCGCCGCCACCCTTCTCCTGGTATCGGTGGTGCCGTGATTCCGTTGCGGGTACGAGAGATCGGCTACGCCTACGAGGACGGGCCGCCGGTGTTGAGCGGGTTGTCCCTGGCCGTTCCGGCCGGCCGCGCGCTTGCCCTGCTCGGGCCGAACGGCTGTGGGAAGACCACGCTGCTGCGGCTGTTGACCGGCGGCCTGGTGCCGGATTCGGGACGGGTCGAATTGCACGGGGTGCCGATTCGGCACGACCGCAAGGGGCTCACCGCGCTGCGCCGGGTCGTGCAGTTGGTCGTCCAGGATCCCGACGACCAGCTGTTCTCCGCGTCGGTGGGCCAGGACGTCTCGTTCGGGCCGCTCAATCTGGGTCTGGACCCGGCCGAGGTGCGCTCGCGGGTGGCCGAGGCGCTGGCCGCGCTCGGGATCACCGCACTGGCCGAACGACCGGTGCACCTGCTGTCCTTCGGCCAGCGCAAGCGGGTCGCCATCGCCGGTGCGATCGCGATGCGGCCCGAGGTGCTGGTGCTGGACGAGCCGACCGCCGGCCTGGACCCGGCCGGACAGGAGGCCCTCCTGGACACCCTGGCCGAGTTGCGTGCGGCCGGGACCACGGTGGTGATGGCCACGCACGACGTGGACCTCGCGCTGCGCTGGGCCGACGACGCGGCCGTGCTGGCCGACGGGCGCCTGCACACCGGGCGGGCGGAGGTGCTGCTCGCGGACACCGCGTTGCTGGCCGCGGCGAGTCTGCGGCCGACCTGGGCCCACGCGGCCGCCGCCGTACTGGCCGCGCACGGCCTGACGCCGGCGGGCGGCCTGCCCCGGACACCGGCCGAGCTGGCGGCCCTGGCGGTCCGGCCGACCACCACCGAGACCCGCGCGAACTGATCGGGCGCGGGCGCTGGACGTAGGTCCGGTCCCGGCCGGGCCCGGACCGCTCAGCGCCGGCGCAGCAGCACCACCGCGCGGTCGTCCCCCACATTGCGGCCGGCCGCCGCCACGATCCGGCGCGCCGCGTCGTGGAAGTCGTCCCGGACCATGCGCTCGGCCTCGCCGAGGAAGCGGTCGATGCCGGTGGCGATGTCCTCGCCGGGCATCTCCACCATGCCGTCGGTGAACAGCAGGAGCGCGTCGCCGGGGCCCAACCGACCCTTGACGCCCTCGAAACCGGCGTCCTCGATCACCCCCAGGAGCGGGCCGACCGCCTCCAGCACCTGCCAGCGTCCGGAGCCGGCGATCCAGTGCACGCCCGGCGGGTGGCCCGCCGAGATCAACTCGTACTCGCCCGACTCCAGATCGAGCACCACGTGCACCGCCGTCGCGAAGCCCTCCGCCCACTCCTGGCGCAGCAGGTAGTCGTTCGCCGCGGGCAGGAAGTCGCGCGGCGGCAACGACCCGAGCAGCCCGCCGAACGCGCCGGAGAGCATCAGCGCGCGCGAGCCCGCGGCCAGCCCCTTGCCGGAGACGTCGACGAGCACCACCTCCAGCACCCGCCCGCCGCCGGCGCCCCGGGAGGCGACCAGGAAGTCGCCGGAGAACGACTGCCCACCGGCGGGTCGCAGCACCACCTCGGTGTGCCACTGCGGCGGCAGCACCGGCATCTCGCCCTGCGCCCGCAACCGGTCGCGCAGGTCGAACAACATCGACTCGCCGCGGGTCCACTGCACTCCCAGCCGGGTCCGCATCCGGGCCATCAGCAACACGATGCCGGCGATCGCCCCGACCACCAGGATGGTGCCGCCGGTGACCTCGTCCGTGTCGTGCACCTGATGCTGGGCGACCAGGACACCGGCGGTAGCCGCGTACAGGAGCAGCAGGCTGGGCATCCGCAGCACCAGCCCGCCGATCAGGATGGGCACCGCCGTCATCGTCGCCGGAAACCACGACGCGTCCACGTCCGACAGCAGGCCGCAGGCGGTGACCGAGGCCAGCAGTCCGGCCAGGGCGAACCCGTCCGAGGGCAACACCCGGTGCCGCAGCCAGGACACGACACGCCGACCGGAACGCGCCAGTGCCGCGCGCCTCCCGGTCCTGCCCACCCGGTTTCCCCTGCTCGTCGGCGCGGCCACTCGGTGACCCTACCGAACGGTCGTCAACCGGAGGTTACGCCGACGGCTGACACGTGGGACACCAGAACAGATTCCGGCCGACCAACTCGACGGTCTTGATGTGCGTTTCACATATCAAGCAGGGCATGTCGGTGCGCCGGTAGACGTAGACCTCGCCGCCGTGGTCGTCCTTGCGCGGCTCGCGGCCCATCGCCTCGGGGGTGTGCTCGGGCCGCACGGTGTCGATCCGACCCAGCCGCACGCCCTCGCGCATGAGCAGCACCAGGTCGGCCCACATCGCATCCCAGGTGGCCCGCGCGAGCCGGTTGCCGGGCAATGTCGGGTCGACCCCGAACCGGAACAGCACCTCGGCGCGGTACACGTTGCCCACGCCGGCGAGCACGTCCTGTTCCATCAGCAGGGCGCCGATCGGCTTCGCGCTGCGCTGGATCCGGCGCCATGCCGCCGCCGGGTCGGCGTCCGCCCGCAGCGGGTCGGGGCCCAGCCGGGCGTGCACCGCGTCCTTCTCGGCCAGGTCCAGGAGTCGGCACGCGGTCGGCCCGCGCAGATCCGCCCAGGCCGCCCCGCCGGGCACCTTCGCGGCCAGTCGCAGTCGGACCTGGCCGACCGGGTCGGGCAGTGCCTCGCCCTCGCCGAAGGAGAACTGCCCGTACAGACCCAGGTGCACGTGGATGAAGCGCTCGCCGGAGAACTCCAGGAACAGGTGTTTCCCGTGTGCGTCGGTGGCGACCAGCCGCTCGCCGTCGAGCAGTGCCGCGCTCTCCGCGAAGCGTCCCTGCGGGCTGGTCAACCGCAGCGGCAGGCCGGCGAACCGCTCCCGGTGGGCGGTGGCGAGACGGTGAATGGTGTGGCCCTCTGGCACGCGGCCTCCAACGCAGCGACGACGGTCGGGTGGGATGTGGGGGTGGTGTGACACCTCAACGCTACCGACCCGCACCGACATGCCGACGCCCCCGACCGGACGGACCGATCGGGGGCGGGCGGGTACGGCGTGGACTACGGCAGGGTCGGCAGTTCGCCGGTGTTCTCGTACTTGGTGAGCATGTTGATCCGGCGGGTGTGCCTCTCGGCCTCGCTGTACGGGGTGTTCACGAAGACCTCCAGGAACTTCGTGGCGTCCTCGAGCGAATGCATGCGCGCACCCATGGAGATCACGTTCGCGTTGTTGTGCTCGCGGGCCAGCGACGCGGTCTCCTGGCTCCACACCAGGGCGCAGCGCACACCCTTGACCTTGTTCGCCGCGATCGCCTCGCCGTTGCCGGAGCCGCCGAGCACGACGCCGAGGCTGCCCGGGTCGGCGGCCACCCGCTCGCCGGCCCGCAGGCAGTACACGGGGTAGTCGTAGGAGTCGGCCTGTACCGCCGGGCCGCAGTCGACGGCCTCGTGGCCGTTGGCGTCGAGCCACGTGATGAGGTGCTGCTTGAGGTCGTAGCCGGCATGGTCGGAGCCGAGGTAAACGCGCATGGGCCGCAGTCTCTCAGGCGCGGTCCCGAACGTCCCATCAGGGCCGGTATCCACCGGGTGGCGTGTCCGGCGCACCGGTCGGCCGCGGCGGCGCGGAGGGCGGCGGGCCGGCCGGTCGGATGGCGGTGGGGGCGTCGTGCGGCGACTGCGGCGGGAGGCCGTAGCCGAGGTTGCCCGGGGCGCCGGGCCGGCCGTAGCCGGTGGGTTGGCCGTAGCCGGCGGGTTGGCCGTAGATGTTCGACGGCGGGTAGCCGATCGGGCCGGCCGCTCCGCGCGACCCCGCGTATCCGGCCGCCGCGGCCAGGCCCACCAGCCATCCGGTGAGCAGACCGAAGTAGGCCCCCGCCTGCATCGCGGTCATCGCGCTGTGGAAGCCCGAGCCCTCGTGCCGGCGCCCGGCCTGGTCATAGGAGATCGCGAAAACGGTCAGCGCGTGCAGGGCGCCGCCGAGCACCAGCGCGAACCAGCCGACGACGAACGCCACGAACCCGCCGGCGCGCTCGTTCAGGCCGCGCGCGCTCGCCGCGAGCACGGCGGCGACCACCACGAACAGCACCGCGATGCCGACATAGCCCGAGGTGACGTCCCTCGTGGTGAAGCTGAAGCGGAACTCGTCGCCGAGGTCGCCCTTGTCCGCGATCCACAGCGGATGGGTGAGGATCCGCAGCAGCTCCATGTGCCACTCGTCGCGGTCGCTGCTCGCGCCCCACGCCTCCTTGAACACCCACTGGTTGCCCAGTCCGGCCACGATCAGGAACGCGACGACGGTTCCGCTGACGGCGATGCGCTTGGTTGCCCCCGGTCTCATGGGACGAGCCTAGGCGCCCTCGGGGGCCGCTCGCCAAAGAAATCGGACCCCGCTTCCCCCTTGTGCGGGGAAACGGGGTCCGAGCGGTGACGGGAGCGTCAGCCGCGCCGGCCGACCAGCTTCCAGGCGGCGGGCAGCAGGGCCATCGCCAGGGCGATCTTGACCGCGTCGCCGAAGAGGTAGTTCCGCATGCCGATCTCGTACGCCGTGGACATCGAGATGCCCAGGTCGTGCGCGAGGTAGGTGAGGCCGGCCGCGTAGATCACCGCGTTGCCCAGCACCATCGTGCCGGCGGTGCGCAGCGGGCTGCGGTCGGTGCCGCGCTGGGCCAGGAAGCCGGCCACCGTCGCCGCGAGCACCATGCCGAGCACGTAGCCCAGGGTCGGGAACCCGGTGCCGGAGGTGCCCTCCGCGAACCACGGCATGCCCGCCGCGCCCAGGCCCAGGTAGAGCACCATGGCGGCGAGTCCGCGCCACGCGCCGAGCGCGCTGCCGGCGAGCAGCACGGCGAAGGTCTGGCCGGTCACCGGGACCGGCGAGCCGGGCACCGGGACGGAGATCTGGGCGGCGAGGCCGACGAACGCGGATGCGCCGACGACCAGCGCGGCGTCGCGCACGGCGGCGCCCTTGAACACCTGGGCCGGGACCAGGTCGGCCAGGACGGGGCGGCGCGCGTCGAGAAGGGCAGTACTCACAGCGGACTCCACACTCTTGGGTTGCGGGACCCGATGAACTTAACCAATCGGACATCGAACGATCACGGGGGTGTCCGACAAGGTACCGATCCGTACTTTGTCGAACACCACCGAAAGCGTCGATCCCGGGTCACCGTCGGCGCGAGCAGGCGCAGTGCGTCACAGTTGCAGCGCCTTGACCTCCAGGTACTCCTCCAGGCCGAATCGGCCCAGCTCACGCCCATTGCCGGACTGCTTGTAACCGCCGAACGGGGCAAGCGGGTTGAACGCGCCGCCGTTGATCTCCACCTGGCCGGTACGCAGCTTGCGCGCGAACGCCACCGCCGCCTCCTGACTTGGTCCCCACACCGCGCCGGACAGGCCGTACGGGGTGTCGTTGGCGATCCGCTCGGCCTCCTCCTCGGTGTCGTAGGGCAGGATCGACAACACCGGGCCAAAGATCTCCTCGCGCGCGATCGTCATGTCGCCGGTCACGTCGGAGAAGACCGTGGGCCGCACGTGGTAGCCGGTCTGCACGCCCTCGGGCAGGTCCGCGCCGCCGGTCACCAGGGTGGCGCCCTCCTCGATGCCCTTGGCGATGTAGCCGCGCACCCGCTCGAACTGGGTCGCGTTCACCAGCGGACCGAGCTTGCCGGTCATCGCCGTCGCGGCCTCCTCGGCCAGCTCGACCGCACGCGGCAGGTCGTCGCGGTGCACCAGCATCCGGGTCAGCGCACTGCACGTCTGCCCGCTGTTGCGATACGCGCCGCCGATGCCCGCGCGCACCGCCTTCTCCAGGTCGGCGCCGGGCAGGATCACATTGGCGGACTTGCCGCCGAGTTCGAGCGCGACCCGCTTGACCGTCGCGGACGCGAGCTCGGCCACGCGGGTGCCGGCCCGGGTCGAGCCGGTGAACGAGACCATGTCCACGTCCGGATGCGCGGCGATCGCCTCGCCGACCACCGGGCCGGTGCCGGAGACCAGGTTGACCACGCCCGCCGGGAAGCCCGCGTCGTGCAGGATCTCGAAGAACAGGTGCGCGGCCTGCGGCGCGACCTCGCTGGCCTTGAGCACCACGGTGCAGCCGGCGACCAGGGCCGGGCCGAGCTTGTTGGTGATCTGGTGCAGCGGGAAGTTCCACGGGGTGATCGCCCCGACCACGCCGACCGGTTCGCGCACCACGAGCGAGGAGCCGATGGTCTCCTCCCACTCGAACTCGGCGGCGAGCTTGACGAAGCTGCCCAGCACCACCAGCGGCAGACCCAGGTGCACCCGCTCGACCAGGGCCGCCGGGGCGCCCATGTCCTCGATGATCACCGCGGTCATCTCGGCCGAACGCTCGGCGAGCAGGTCCCGCGCCTTCGCGAGCAGCGCGGCCCGCTCGGCCGGCGCGGTCGCGGCCCACCCGGGGAAGGCGCGCTTGGCGGCGGCAACGGCCCGGTCCACGTCGGCGGGCGTGCACTGCGGCACGGTCGCCACGACCTGCTCGGTGTTGGGGTCGACGACGTCGATGGTCTCGGTCGACGAGGGCGCCGTCCACGCACCGTCGATGTAGATCGTGTCGTAAGCCTTGGTCATGCCGCCGAACTCCTCGCCGCTTGCCACTGGGACATGGCGCCGCGGCCGGGAACGTTCACCGGTGCTCGGCCACGGCACCCGCCGAGGGTACGTCGACACGTGTGCGATCCCCAGGGCCGGCCCGCCCCGATTTTGCCCACCGACACCGCAACCGCGCAGGTCGCGGGGGCCGCCACCGGGTGCCTCAGGTATCGAAGCCGTGCGGCCCGTTCGAGGTCCACACCAGTTCGCCGCTCCGGCCGGTGACCGGGAATTCCCGGGCCAGGCCGACCTCGTGCAGGCGCGCGAGCGGCGTGAAGGACACCCCGTACTCGCCCTGGCCCTTGTCGAAGCCCCAGTCCTTGTACACCTCGACCCGATACACCAGCCGCACGTCGGGCAACACCGGCGAGCCGGGGAGCGGCGTGCCGCCGGGCAGCACCTCGATCCGACCGGTGATCCGGTACTGCAGGCCGCGCATGGCCAGCCACCAGTCGGTGTCGTCCGCGCGCCGGATCTGCACCCCGTGCCAGTGCGTGGTGGTCTCGAAGACGCTCTCGATGCCGCCGCTGTCGTGCCAGCGGATCGCCGCGAGCGCCCACCACTCCTCGAAGTGGGTGAGCGCCGCGCGGCGGAACGGCTTGGCCCGCAGCGGCTGGGCCGGGTCGATCACGAGCGGCGCGCCACGCCCGGTCAGGTAGTGCCGCAGCGACGCGGCTCCCGTGCGCAACCCCACGCACCGCCACAGCGGCACGACCGCGCGCAGCCCGAAGGCGAGCGCGCGGTCGCGCAACCGCGGCATGCGGGAGCCGTAGGGGGCGTTGCCGTTGGGCGTGCGTGGATCCGGCCGCCCGGTACGGGAGGTGTGGATCACGCTGCTCTGGCGTTCCGGAGCCGTCATTTATCCAGATTAATTAGCTTTGTTTTACTTTGTTGTCGATTCGGAGTCGGACCCGATGGGTTTCATCCGGTCAGTCGAAACCGATCAGTCGAAGATCGGCCCCTGGTCCCGGGTGCGCTTTATCTCGAAGAAGCCCGGCGTGCCCGCGACCAGCACCACGCCGTCCCAGAGCTTGCCCGCGTCCTCGCCCTTGGGCGCCGGCGTCACCACCGGACCGAAGAACGACACACCGTTGACGCTGATCACCGGGGTGCCGACGTCCATGCCCACCCGGTCCATGCCGTCGTGGTGCGACTTGATCAGCGCCTCGTCGTACTCGGTCGAGTCGGCGGCGTCCGCGAGGTCGGTGGGCAGTCCGGCCTCGGTCAGCGCTGCCTCGATCATCTCGCGGGAGAACTCCTCGCCGCCCGGGTGCCGACGGTTGCCCAGCGCGGTGTAGAGCGGCAGCAACACCTCGTTGCCGAACCGCTGCTCGGCGGCGATGCACACCCGCACCGGGCCCCAGCCGCGCTCCAGCATCTCCTTGTATGCCTCCGGGATGTCGTCCCGCCCGCTGTTGAGCACGGACAGGCTCATCACATGCCACTGCACGTCCACCGGGCGGATCTTCTCCACCTCCAGCATCCAGCGCGACGTCATCCACGCCCACGGACACAGCGGGTCGAACCAGAAGTGCGCTGTGTCGCGGGCGGGTCCGTTGTCCTTGGTGGTCACTGCGGAGTTCCTCTCGATCCTGATGCCTTGTTCACGATGCCCTGCACCCGGCCGCGCGATGCCCTGCGCCCGGCCGCACTGCATCCGGGTCGCGCCGTCGGACGGCGGTCCGGCCGTCGATGCTGTGCAACCGCCGACCGCACCTCGCCATTCCTGCGGATCGCGTCGATCCTGCCGTCCCGGGCCGGTGCCGGCACCGACGGCCTGCGCTCGACCGGGAATCCGGCCGGGGATCCCGCCGACAACCGGGCCGACACGGCCGCCCCCGCCGTGAAAGGATCGCCCGGACCGCAGCCAACCAGGGAGTGATCCAGTGCCCGGCAGGAATCTGACCCGCGAGGAGGCCCGCACGCGGGCCCGGATCCTGAGCGTCGAGGACTACGACGTCAGGCTCGATGTCACCACCGACAGCACGGAGACGTTCCGCTCCGAGACGGTGCTCCGTTTCGGCTGCCGCGAGGCGGGCGCGGCCACCTTCGTGGACCTGCTCGCCCCGGACGTACACGAGGTCGTGCTCAACGGCCGCACGCTCGATCCCGCGCAGGTCTTCGACGGCACCCGCGTACTGCTCGACGACCTGGTCGAGGGAGCCAACGAACTGCGCGTGCTCGCGTCGTGCGCCTACAGCCGCACCGGCGAGGGCCTGCACCGCTTCGTCGACCCGGTCGACGATCGGGTCTACCTCTACACCCAGTACGAGCCCGCCGACTCGCGCCGGGTCTTCGCGAACTTCGAACAGCCCGACCTCAAGGCCTCGTTCCGGTTCTCGGTGACCGCGCCGGCCGACTGGCACGTGGTGTCGAACTCGACCACGCCGGAGCCGGTGCCGGTCCGCGAAGGGGTCGCGCGCTGGGACTTCGCGCCCACGCCGCGCATCTCCACCTACCTGACGGCGGTCGTGGCCGGTCCCTACCACGCGGTCTTCGACACCTACACCGGCCCGGACGGCCTGGTCGTCCCGCTCGGCGGGTTCTGCCGCGCGTCGCTGGCCGAGGCGTTCGACCACGAGGAGATCTTCGAGGTCACCCGGCAGGGCCTGGACCTGTTCCACGACCGGTTCGACTTCCCCTATCCGTTCGGGAAGTACGACCAGCTCTTCGTGCCCGAGTACAACCTCGGCGCGATGGAGAACCCGGGTGCGGTCACCTTCACCGAGGACTTCGTCTTCCGCTCCAAGGTCACCGACTCGGCGTACGAGAACCGCGCCAACGTGATCCTGCACGAGATGGCGCACATGTGGTTCGGCGACCTGGTCACCCCGCGCTGGTGGGACGACCTGTGGCTGAAGGAGTCCTTCGCGGACTTCATGGGCTCCTACTCGCAGGGCGCGGCGACCCGCTGGACCGACGCCTGGACCAGCTTCGCCGCCCGCCGCAAGGACTGGGCGTACCGCCAGGACCAGTTGCCCACCACCCACCCGATCGTGGCGGTGATCAACGACCTGGAGGACGCCAAGCTCAACTTCGACGGGATCACCTACGCCAAGGGCGCCTCGGTGCTCAAGCAACTGGTCGCCTACGTGGGTGAGGACGAGTTCTTCGCGGGTGCCAGGTCGTACTTCAGGAAGCACGCGTGGGGCAACACCACCCTCGCCGACTTCCTCTCCGCCCTGGAGGAGGCCTCCGGCCGCGACCTCAAGTCCTGGTCGGCGGACTGGCTGGAGACCTCCGGCGTGAACACGCTGCGACCGGCGATCGAGACCGACGCGGCCGGCGTGATCACCTCGTTCGCGGTGCTCCAGGAGGCCCCGCCCGCGTTCCCGACGCTGCGTCCGCACCGGATCGCGATCGGCCTGTACGACGGCGCCGAGCGGGTCGCCCGGGTCGAGGTGGACGTGGTCGGCGCCCGCACCGAGGTGCCCGAGCTGGTCGGCCGGGTGCGCACGCCGCTGATCCTGCTCAACGACGACGACCTCACCTACGCGAAGGTGCGCTTCGACCCGCGGTCCTGGCAGGCGGTGCTCGACTCGCTCGGCGAGCTGGACTCCTCGCTCGCCCGCGCGCTGTGCTGGGGCGCGGCGTGGGACATGACCCGGGACGGCGAACTGCCCGCGCGCGAGTACCTGGCCCTGGTGCTGCGGCACGCGGGTCGGGAGAGCGACGTGGGCGTGGTGCAAAAGCTCCAGGTACAGGTCAAGACCGGCCTGGACCGCTACACCGACCCGGCCTTCCGGTCCGAGGGCCTGCGACTGCTCGCGGCCGGCTCGCTGGCCGAGCTGCGGGCCGCGGCCCCGGGCGGCGACCACCAGCTGGCCTGGGCCCGCTGCCTGGCCTCGGCCTCCGCCACGGCCGAGGAACTCGCCTTCCTGCGCGACCTGTTGACCGGTGCCCAGGAGGTCGCCGGGCTGACCGTGGACACCGAGCTGCGCTGGGCGATGTTGCGCGCGCTGTGCACGGGCGGAGCCGCCGACGAGCCCGACATCACCGCCGAGCTGGAGCGCGACGGCACCGCGGCGGGTCGTCGGCACGCGATCGAGTGCCGCGCCGCGCGCCCCACGCCCGAGGCCAAGGCCGAGGCATGGCGCCTGGTGGTGGAGACCGACGAACTGCCCAACGCGATGCTCAACGCGGTCATCGCGGGCTTCTCCACACCCGGTCAGGAGGACCTGACCGACCCGTACACCGACCGCTACTTCGCCGCACTCGCACCGGTGTGGCGGGACCGCTCGATCGAGATCGCCCGCCGGATCGTGGTCGGCCTGTACCCGTCCGGTCGGATCGACGCGGACACGCTGCGTCGCACCGACGACTGGCTGGCCGCGACCGAGCCGGTGCCGGCGCTGCGCCGGCTGGTCCTGGAATGCCGCGACGACGTGGCCCGCGCGCTCCAGGCCCGCGCACGCGACCAGCGGAACTGACCCACCCTCCCGGACCCCGCCGCCATCGCGGGCGGGGTCCAAACCGTCGGCCGCCCTTCCCCGGCGGCGCCCATCCCACAAGGAGCGCAGCGTGCCCGGAACCAACCTGACGCGTGACGAAGCCCGCGAGCGGGCCCGGATCCTGTCCGTCGACTCGTACGACATCACCCTCGACCTGACCGGCACCGGTGCGACGTTCCCGTCCACGACCGTGCTGAAGTTCGGTTGTACCGAACCGGGCGCGACCACGTTCGTCGATCTGATCGCCCCCGAGGTGCACGAGATCACCCTCAACGGCAAGGCGCTCGACGTCGCCTCGGTGTACGCGGACAGCCGGATCGCGCTGACCGACCTCGCCGAGCACAACGAGCTGCGGGTGGTCGCGTCCTGCGCGTACATGAACACCGGCGAGGGCCTGCACCGCTTCGTCGACCCCGTCGACGGCAAGACCTACCTCTACACCCAGTTCGAGGTGGCCGACGCACGCCGGGTCTTCGCCAACTTCGAACAGCCGGACCTCAAGGCCACGTTCGCCTTCACAGTCAGTGCGCCCAGCGAGTGGCACGTGGTCTCCTGCTCGCCCACCCCCGAGCCCTCGGCCGGCGCCGACGGCACCTCGGTGTGGGCGTTCGAGCCGACGCCCAGGATCTCCACCTACATCACCGCGCTGGTGGCCGGCCACTACCACGCGGTGCAGGACAGCTACACCGCCGCGGACGGCACGGTCGTCCCGCTCGGTGTGTACTGCCGGTCCTCGCTCGCGCCGTTCCTGGACGCGGACAACATCCTCGACGTCACCAAGCAGGGCTTCGACTACTTCCTGAAGCAGTTCGACTTCGCGTACCCGTTCGCCAAGTACGACCAGCTCTTCGTGCCGGAGTACAACGCGGGCGCGATGGAGAACGCGGGCTGCGTGACGATCCTGGAGGACTACGTCTTCCGCTCGAAGGTCACCGACACGTCGTACGAGACGCGTGCGGAGACCATCCTGCACGAGCTCGCGCACATGTGGTTCGGCGACCTGGTCACCATGCAGTGGTGGGACGACCTGTGGCTGAACGAGTCGTTCGCCACCTACGCGTCGGTGCGCTGCCAGGCCGAGGTGACCCGCTGGTCGCACGCGTGGGCCACGTTCGGCAACCGGATGAAGACCTGGGCCTACCGGCAGGACCAACTGCCCTCCACGCACCCGATCTTCGCCGACATCCGGGACCTGGAGGACGTCGAGGTCAACTTCGACGGCATCACCTACGCCAAGGGCGCCTCGGTGCTCAAGCAATTGGTCGCCTACGTGGGCAGCGAGAACTTCTTCGCGGGCGTGCGGGCGTACTTCAAGAAGCACGCGTGGGGCAACAGCCGGCTGGCCGACCTGCTCGGCGCACTGGAGGAGACCTCCGGCCGGGACCTGAAGGCGTGGTCGCGCGAGTGGCTGGAGACCGCGGGCGTGAACACGCTGCGGCCCGCGATCGAGACCTCCTCGGACGGGGTGATCGCCTCCTTCGCGGTGCTCCAGGAGGCCCCCGAGGCGTGGCCGACGCTGCGCTCGCACCGGATCGCGATCGGCTTCTACAACCGCACCGACGCGGGCCTGGTCCGCACCCACCGGCTGGAGCTGGACATCACCGGCGCGCGGACCGAGGTCGCGGACCTGGTCGGGCTTGCCCGGCCGGACGTGGTGCTGCTCAACGACGACGACCTGACCTACACCAAGATCCGACTCGACCAGGACTCGCTCGCCTTCGTCACCGACGGGATCGGCGAGTTCGTCGACCCGCTGCCGCGGGCGCTGTGCTGGGCCGCGGCGTGGGACATGACGCGCGATGCGGAGATGGCGGCGAGCGACTACCTCAAGCTCGTGCTGGCCGGCGCGGGCGGCGAGAAGGACATCAACATCGTCCAGTCGCTGCAGCGGCAGGTCACCAGCGCGCTGGAGCTGTACAGCGACCCGGCGCACCGCGAGCGTTCGCTGGCCGAACTGGCCGTGGCGGCCGAGCGCTTCCTGCGCGCGGCCGAGCCGGGCAGCGACCACCAGCTGGCCTGGGTGCGCTGCCTGGCCTCGGTGGCGGCCCGGCCGGACCACCTGGCGATCCTGCGCGGTCTGCTCGACGGCTCGGAGCAGATCGAGGGCCTGGCCGTGGACGCGGACCTGCGCTGGGCGCTGCTGCTCCGGTTGTCCGCGACCGGGGTGGCCGGCGACGCCGACGTGGAAGCCGAACTGGAGCGCGACTCCACCGCGGCCGGCCGTCGGCACGCGGCGGCGGCTCGTGCGGCGCGGCCGACGGCCGCGGCCAAGGACGAGGCGTGGGCGTCGGTGGTGGAGTCCGACGCGCTGCCCAACGCGATCCAGGCGGCGGTGATCGGCGGCTTCGTCCAGCCGGCCCAGCGCGACCTGCTCGCGGCCTACACCGAGCGCTACTTCGCCGCGATCGCGGACGTCTGGGCGACCCGCACCAACGAGATCGCCCAGCAGATCGTGATCGGCCTGTACCCGACCCTCCAGGTCACCCAGGACACCCTGGACCGCACCGACGCGTGGCTCGCGAGCGCCGAGCACCCGGCGGGCCTGCGGCGCCTGGTGGTCGAGAGCCGGGACGGGGTGGCCCGAGCGCTTCGGGCCCAGGCGCGAGACGCGCGGTAGCGCGCGGGGTCGGCCGGCCCGCGGCCCGGCCGGCCCCGAACGCCGGACGGGCCGATCGGCCTCGGACACCGGCCGGGCCGTCGATCGGCCCGGCCGGTGATTCGAGCCACCGGCCGGTGTTCGAGGCCGCCGGTGGTGCCGAGGCCCCGGCCGGGAGACGGTTCGCACGGAAGGGTCAACCCGGTGCGTGGGTTCGTCCACCGGCCCGGTAGCGTGGGTTTCGTGGTGAACAGGAATGCACTTCGCGCCGGGGCCGTGTCGGCCGTTGTCACGCTCATGTCGCTGATCTCGGCGCCGGCCTTCGCGAACATCCGCGACGACGGCGACGACCCGGCTCCGAGCATCGGTATCGGCCAGACCCTCGGGATCTTCGTCGGCCTCCCGATCCTGGCCTTCGTGATCATCGCGGGTCTCGTGATGCTTCCGGACATCATCAAGAAGAAGCACTGACTTTCCCCGAAGCCGCCGACCGGGTCCACACCCGCTCGGCGGCTTCGGCGCGTCCCTCCGCCGACCTCGGCGCTACCGACCGCGGAAGGCCCTGGCCAGCGACACCGCACGCGGATTGACCGGCAGGTCCTCCAGGTAGACGTGCCGCCCCTCGGCGTCGGCGACCGGCAGCAGCCAGTTCGGATACTGGTTCCAGGTGCCGGGCAGGTTCTGCGGGCGACGATCGCCCACCCCGTCCGGCAGCCATACCCCGAGCATCCGGCACGGCGTCGCGGCGAGCAGCCGGTGCAGCGCCTCGACCGTCTCCCGCTCGCCCGCGCCGGGCCGCAGGTAGCCGCGCCGGCGCAGCAGTTCGAGCCACTGCTCGCGATCGGCGAGGTCCTCGGCCCGTTCGGTGTCCACGTCGCGCACCAGCAGGTTCAGCCGCTCCCACAGGTCGATGTGCTCACCCGCGAGCCGGGCCGCGGTGGGGGGCAGGTCGTGCGTGGTCACCGTGGCCAGCGAACCGGCCCGCCACTGCTCGGGCGGCAGCGGCCGGCCCTTGTCGTCGCGCTCGAACCACAACACCGACGTGCCCAAAATGCCGCGCTCGGCCAGGTAGACGCGCACCCACGGCTCCACCGTGCCCAGGTCCTCGCCGATCACCACCGCACCCGCCCGGTGCGCCTCCAGGGCCAGGATGCCGACCATCGCCTCGTGGTCGTAGCGCACGTACGCGCCTTCGGCGGGGCTGTTGCCCTTGGGCACCCACCAGAACCGGAACAGCCCGAGCACGTGGTCCACCCGCACCGCGCCGGCGTGCCGAAAGACCGCGCGCAGCAGCTCCCGGTACGGCGCGTAGCCCGTCTCGGCCAGCCGCAGCGGATGCCACGGCGGCTGGTTCCAGTCCTGTCCGATCTGGTTCATCGCGTCCGGCGGCGCGCCGCCCGTGGCGCCGAGCGCGAGCACCCGGCCGCCGCGCTCCGAGCCGAGCACCCACGCGTCCGCGCCGTCGGGGTGCACGCCGACCGCGAGGTCGTGCACGATGCCCACCGGCATGCCCGCGTGCGTCGCCGCGTCCTGCGCGGCCTGCAACTGGTCGGCCAGCACCCACTGGGTCCACCGGTGGAAGTCGAGCGCGCCTGCGAGCCGTTCGCGCTCGGCGGCGACCTCGGCCGAGTCCGGGTCGTGCAGTTGCGCGGGCCAGTTCCGCCAGGACGGGCCGTACTCCTCGACCAGCGCACACCACGTGGCGAAGTCGGTCAGCCACCGGCCCTCGTGCGCGACGAAGGCGCGGTAGTCCGCGTCCCGGCCCAGGCTGCGCGGCACCTTGTGGACCAGCGCGAGCGCCTGCCGTTTGGCCACCCGCACCGCGTCCCGATCCAGGTGCTCGGCGCCGTCGTGCCCGTCCCCCGCCGCGGCCCGAAGCTCCTCGGCGACCGCCCGCTCGACCGGGGTCAGGTAGGCGAACTCCGGGATGGCCTCGACCCGGACGTACATCGGGTCCGGAAAGCGCCGGCTGACCGGCAGATACGGCGACGCCTCCACCGGCGGCACCGGCGAGGCCGCATGCAGCGGGTTGACCAGCACGAAGCCGGCGCCCTGGGTACGCGCCGACCACACCGCCAGGTCGGCCAGGTCGGCCAGGTCGCCGATCCCCCACGAACGGCGTGAGGGCAGCGAATACAACTGCACCATGTACCCCCACGTGCGCTCCGCGGGCGTGGGCAGCACCGCCGGGGTGATCGCGACCGGGCACGACGCGCGGGTGCCCTCGCCGGTCGCGCCCGGCACCCCGCCCGAGCCCAGCGATTCCTCGGGTTCGGGCGAGCAGCGGGCGTGCAGGGTGTGCCAGCCCAGCGGCAGATCGGCGGGAATCCGGTGTGCGCCGACCGGGTCGCCGAGCGGCCCGAGGTCGGGTCCCGGGCCGAGGTCGCGGCGGATCCCGCCGTCCTCCAACTCGATCCACAACTCGACCCGATGGCCGGCCGGCACGTTGACGGTGAAGCCGGACGCCCGGCCCGAGCGCAGCACCAGCACCGGCGGCAACAGCCGGGTCCGGCGCAGTTCCTCGTGCGCGGCGAGCGCGGCCCGGGCGGCCTCGGGTGTCGACGCGTCCACGCCGAGTGCCCCGAGCACCGCCGTCACCGTCGCCGGGGCGGCATGCACGGGCTCGCCGCGCCACCCCCGATACTCCGTGGCCACTCCGAACGCGGAGGCGAGCCGGACCAATTCGGGAGACAACTGCGATACGCGTGGTTCCTCCATGCCCGCGAGCATCGCACCCGAACGGTCCCGGTGTCGGCGTGTCCGACCGACACGCGAGCAGGTGTGTCGGGTTCCGGACCGCTGCTCCGGAGAACCCGCCGAAACAAAAACGGCGACGGGCTCCCCGGAGGAATCCGCCGCCTTCTAGGCGCTCGCGACCTGCTCGAAATGGTCGAAGCCCGCCTCCTGCGCACCGTACGGCGCCAGGTATGGCTCCCAGCGTGGATCGCGGAACCCGGTGCCCAGGATCCGCCACGCCAGGCCGGTGGGTTGGGATGGGGTGCGCGGCATTCGCCAGCCCAGCTCGGCGATGTACCGGTCGCTCTTGACGTGATTGCAGCGACGACACGCCGAGACCACGTTGTCCCACGTGTGCTGCCCACCCCGGCTGCGCGGGACGACGTGGTCGACGCTGGTGGCGGCGCTTCCGCAGTAGACACAACGCCCTCCGTCGCGAGCGAACAGCGCACGACGGGTGAGCGGCACTTGGCCCCGAAAGGGGATACGGACGAAACGGGTCAGTCTGATCACACTGGGTACGGGAATCTCGGTGGTGGCGCTGTGCAGGATGGTGCCTGTTTCTTCCAGGCACATTGCCTTGTCGTTCAGCACGAGGATCAGTGCGCGGCGAACGGGCACCACGCACAGGGGCTCGTACGACGCGTTGAGGACCAGCGAATGCGGCACGTATGCCTCCCTGTGACGCCGACAGCGCGTGGCTCGCGCCGGGGACGATCGGCCTCCAGTGTCCATGCCGGGATACCCCCTGCGCTACCAGGAATCGACAAGGTCACAGAGCGTTCACCTGCACGAGTGGCCCCGCGTGGTCGACCGGTGACGGTGCGCACCGATGGGCTCGGGCGTCTAGGGTGCGCCCATGACGCGCTCTGTGCAGCCCGCGGAACACGCCCCCCACGAGACCCCGCGCGCCCCCGCCGCCGCCCGTGGCGACACGGTCGACGTGCTCTTCGGCCGCCCCGTGCCGGACCCCTATCGGGCCCTGGAGGACCCGGACGCGCCGGCCACCCGGGCCTGGTCCGCCGCGCAGGACGAGTGGTTCCACGCCCATGTGGACCATCTGGCCGGACGCGATCGGCTGCGCGCGCGACTGGCCGATCTGCTCGCCACCGGCCTGACCGGGCTGCCCTGCTGGCGCGGTGACCGGCACTTCCTGATTCGCCGCGACCCCGGTCGTGAGCACGCGGTGTTGTTCGTGGTCGAGCCGGACGGGGCCGAGCGCGCACTGGTGGATCCGGTCGCGATCGACCCGAGCGGCACCACCACGCTGGATCAGTGGATCCCCTCGGACGAGGGCGATCGGCTCGCCTACCTGCTTTCCACCGGTGGCGACGAGGAATCGCGCCTGTACGTGCTGGACGTGCGCACCGGCGAGCGCGTCGAGGGCCCGATCGAGCGGGTGCGCGACACCTCGATCGCCTGGTTGCCCGGCGGCGACGCGTTCTACCTGGTGCGCCGGCTGCCGCCGGAGGCGGTGCCCGCGGGCGAGGAACAACACCACCGCCGGGTGTATCTGCATCGGGTCGGCACCGACCCGGCGACGGACGTCGAGGTGTTCGGCGCGGGCAGCGAACCGGCCACCTACTTCGGCGTCGGAGTCAGCCGGGACGGCCACTGGCTCACCGTGTCCGCGTCCGCGGGCACCGCGCCGCGCAACGACCTGTGGCTGGCCGACCTGCGCGCGAGTGCGCCGGACCGGCCGCGGTTGCGCCCGGTGGCGGTGGGCCTGGATGCGCTCACCGGCGTGCGGGTGGGCCGGGACGGGCGGCTGTACGTGTTCACCGACCTGGACGCGCCACGCGGACGGCTGTGCGTGGCCGACCCGGCGGCGCCGGGGCCCGAGGGCTGGCGCGACCTGGTGCCCGAGGAGCCGGACGCGGTACTCACCGGCTACGCGATCCTGGACGGCCCGCACGCGCCGCGGCCGACGCTGCTGCTCACCCGGACCCGGCACGCGGTGGGCGAGCTGACCGCGTGCGACCTGGCCACCGGGGAGGTGCTGGCCCGGCCGGCGACGCCCGGCGGCTCGCCCGGTTCGATCGGCGGTCTGGCCGAGCACCCCGAGGGCGGGCACGAGGCGTGGTTCGGCTGGTCGGACTACACCGCGCCGTCGGCGGTGCTGCGCTACGACGCGCGCACCGGCGCGATCGAGACCTGGGCCGACGCACCCGGCACCGCACGGCTGCCGCGCGTGCACGTGCGCCAGGAGTCCTACCGCTCGGCGGACGGCACCACGGTCCGGATGTTCGTGATCGCGCCGACCGCCGAACCGGACCGGCCCAGGCCCGCCGTGTTGTACGGCTACGGCGGCTTCGGCATCGCGCTCGGCCCCGCCTACTCGGCGGGCGTGCTCGCGTGGGTGGAGGCCGGCGGCGTGTACGCGATCGCGAACCTGCGCGGCGGTTCGGAAGAGGGCGAGGAGTGGCATCGAGCGGGCATGCGCGGGCACAAGCAACGCGTGTTCGAGGATTTCCACGCCGCCGCGGAGCACCTGACCGCCCGGGGCTGGAGCACGCCCGAGCGGCTGGCCGCGTCCGGCGGCTCCAACGGCGGGCTGCTCGTGGGCGCCGCGCTGACCCAGCGGCCCGAGCTGTACGCGGCGGTGGCCTGCTCGATGCCGCTCCTGGACATGGTCCGCTACGAGCGGTTCGGGCTGGGCCGGTTGTGGTCCGACGAGTACGGCAGCGCCGAGGTGGCCGAGGAACTGGACTGGCTGCTGGGCTACTCGCCGTATCACCACGTGCGGGCGGGGGTGGCCTACCCGGCGGTGCTGTTCACCGTGTTCGACGGGGACAGCCGGGTGGACCCGCTGCACGCGCGCAAGATGTGCGCGGCCCTACAGGACGCGACTTCGAGCGGGCGCCCGGTGCTGCTGCGTGCCGAGGCCGAGGTCGGCCACGCGGCCCGCTCGGTGTCGCGCACCGTCGAACTCACCGTGGACACCCTGTCCTTCCTGGCCGACCGCACCGGGCTGGACCTGGCCACGCCGCACCTCGACGCGCTCGAAGGCGAGGACGGCGAGGACGGCGGCCACGACGAAGGTGGGGATCGGTGACATAGCGGTGATCAGCGACAGAAGGTACGAACCAGAGGTATCGCACGAGGCCCACCGCACTCGTGACTACTGTGGGGAACCGATCCCCCGCCGCAGGGGGAGGCTCCTCCGCTCGTCGTCCGAAAGGTCTCGTACGTGTCCGCGCCCGTCCCCGGAATCCTGCTGTCGTTCGACGTCGCCAAGGGCGACGGCAAGGTGTCGTCCTGGTTCGACCGACACGGCGAGGCCCTCGTGGTGACGCCGATCCGGATCCTCGTGATCATCCTGGTCGCGCTCATCCTGCGGGCGGTGACCCGGAAGCTGATCACGCAGTTGGTCGGCCGGATGGCCAACAGCGGCACGGACAGCAGCGGGCGGCCGGTGACCGGCTTCCTGCTGAACGCCGAACGGCGCCGTCAGCGCGCCGAGACGGTCGGTTCGGTGCTGCGCAGCACCGCCTCGTTCGTGATCCTGGGCATCGCCGGACTGATGGTGCTCGGCGAGTTCAAGGTCAATCTCGCCCCGCTGCTGGCCAGCGCGGGTATCGCCGGCATCGCGCTGGGCTTCGGCGCACGCAACCTGGTCACCGACTTCCTGTCCGGGATGTTCATGATCCTGGAGGACCAGTACGGCGTGGGCGACCTGGTCGACGCGGGTGCCGCGACCGGCACGGTGGTCGAGGTGGGCCTGCGGATCACCAAGCTGCGTGACGTGGACGGCACCGTCTGGTACATCCGCAACGGCGAGATCAAGCGGATCGGCAACAGGAGCCAGGGCTGGGGCACCGCCAAGGTGGACGTCCAGGTCGGCTACCACGAGGACCTGGACAAGGTGCGCGCGGTGATCGCCTCGACCGCCGAGGCGCTGGCCGAGATCGAGCCGTGGAACGAGCGCATGTGGGGTTCGGCGACCGTGGTCGGGATGGAATCGGTGACCCCGGACGCGGTGGTCCTCCAGGTGCAGATCAAGACCATGCCGGGTCAGGAGCTGCCGGTGGCGCGCGAGTTGCGCGGTCGACTCAAGCGGGCGTTCGACGACGCGGGCATCCGGATCAGCGAGCCGATCGCGAGCGCGACCGGGCCGGCCGGCGACGAGGGGCCCGCGCCGGCTCCGGCCGAGCCCGCACCGGTCCCGGTGAACCCGCCGCCGACCCCGCCGACACCGCAGGCCCCCGGGGCACCGGGCGTCTGAGTCGGGACCGAACGGGTCATCGCCGGGCGCGCCCGCACCGGATCCGTCCCGGGTGTCGCCGACACTGGGTCGGGTGGACTCTCCCCTGTGTCTGGTCACCGGTGCCACCGGCTACCTCGGCGGCCGGCTCGTACCCGAACTGCTCGCGGCCGGCTATCGCGTGCGCTGCATGGCCCGGACTCCGAACAAGCTGCGCGACCACCCGTGGGCGGACCGCGTCGAGATCGTCCGCGCCGACGCGCTCGACTCGGGCGAGGTCCGCCGCGCCCTCGACGGCGTGGACGTCGCCTACTACCTGATCCACGCACTCGGCAGCGGCCCGCGCTTCGCCGACACCGACCGCGAGACCGCACGCACCTTCGCCGCCGCGGCCGCGGACGCGGGCGTCGGCCGGCTGGTCTACCTGGGCGGTCTGGGCCCGGCCGCGGGCTCCACCGCGCGCGACTCCTCCCCACACCTGCGCTCGCGCGCCGAGGTCGGCGAGATCCTGCTCGCCAGTGCGGTGCCCACCGCCGTGCTGCGTGCCGCGGTGATCATCGGCTCGGGGTCGGCCTCCTTCGAGATGTTGCGCTACCTGACCGAGCGGCTGCCGGTGATGGTCACGCCCCGCTGGGTCACCTCGCGAATCCAGCCGATCGCGGTCCGGGACGTGCTGCACTACCTGGTGGGCTGCGTCGCGCTGCCCCCGGAGGTCGACCGCGCCTTCGACATCGGTGGACCCGACGTGCTCACCTACGAGCGGATGATGCAGCGCTACGCGGCGGTGGCGGGCCTGCGCCGGCGCCGAGTGCTGCCGGTACCGATGCTCACGCCGTCGTTGTCCAGCCACTGGGTGGGCCTGATCACCCCGGTGCCCGGCGGCCTGGCCCGACCGCTGGTGGAGTCGCTGCGCAGCGAGGTGGTCTGCCACGAGCACGACATCGCCCGCTGGATCCCGGACCCGCCGGAGGGCCTGACCGGCTTCGACCGCGCGCTCGAATTGGCCCTCAAGCGCATCCGGGAGACGGATGTGGCCACCCGCTGGTCCTCGGCCTCCCTGCCCGGCGCCCCCAGCGACCCGCTGCCCACCGACCCGGACTGGTCCGGCGGCTCGCTGTACGAGGACGTCCGCGAGGCGCAGCCGGCCGCGACCCCGGCGCAGGTGTGGCGGGTGATCGAGGGCATCGGCGGCGACAACGGCTGGCACTCGTGGCCGCTGGCCTGGTCGGTACGCGGCGCGCTGGACCGGATCATGGGCGGCGTCGGACTGCGCCGCGGCCGCCGGGACCCGCACCGCCTGCGGGTCGGCGACTCGCTCGACTTCTGGCGGGTCGAGGAGGTGGTGCCCGGCGAGCTGCTCCGGCTGCGCGCGGAAATGCGGCTGCCGGGCCTGGCCTGGCTGGAGTTCACCGTCTCGTCCGCGCACGGCAGGACGTACTACCGCCAACGGGCGCTGTTCCACCCGCGAGGGCTGCTCGGGCACGCGTACTGGTGGGCCGTGTTCCCCTTCCACGGCATCGTCTTCGGCGGCATGCGCCGGGGCATCACCCGAGCCGCGGAGCAATCGGGCTGAGCCGCTCGCTCGGCCGGCGGCCCGACTCGAACGATCGGGCCGAGCATCCCCGGGTCGACGGGCCATCTGGGAGGATGGGACGGTGACCCAGATGCGAGAGCCGGAACCGAGTCTCTACGAAGCCGTGGGCGGCGAGGAGACGTTCGTCAAGCTCGTGCACCGCTTCTACCAGGGCGTGCGCGAGGATCCTCTGCTGCGCCCGATGTATCCGGAGGAGGACCTCGCCGGGGCCGAGGACCGCCTGCGGATGTTCCTGGTGCAGTACTGGGGCGGGCCGCGCACCTACAGCGATCAGCGCGGACACCCTCGGCTGCGGATGCGGCACGCGCCGTTCGCGGTGACCGAGGAGGCCCGGGACGCCTGGCTGCGGCACATGCGCGCGGCGGTCGACGACATCGCGTTGCCCGCCGAGCAGGAGAACACCCTGTGGGACTACCTGGTCTACGCGGCGCAGTCGATGGTGAACCGACTCGACTGACGCGGCGGCGGCCACATCCGCGATCCGCCGGAGGCGGGAGCGAACTCGGCGTCACCGCGGCCGACTTGGGTCGGCGGGCTGCCGGCCGGCGTGCTCGGGTTCACCCGTGAGCCGCGGTGCGCATGCGTCGTGGACCCGACCGACGGCCCGGTGCCGATCCCGGTGCCCTCGGGCAGGCTGCTGCCGGCCTCGGGTCCGCTGGATCGGGTGGACCGGGTGGATCGGGTGGATCGGTCGAATACAGTCGCCGGCGATCGACTCGTCGTGCCGTCGGATACGACCGTGTGGTGGTCGAGCGGGGATCGGCTCAGCGGGTGAAGAGCAGGCCGGGGGCATCGGGGCGACGGACCGAGACCGAGCCGTAGCGGGCTTCGAGGCGCAGCCAGGCCCCGGCGGTCAGCACCTCGGCTCGGCCCTCGGGATCCGGCGGGCCGAGGAAGCCGAAGGATTGGGCGGCGTGTGCGGCCCGCAGCGGGAGTCGGCCCGGCAGCGGTCGGGTCCAGATCTCGGCGGCGATCCGGTCGAACTCCGCGCGCGGCATGCCGGGTTCGGTCCGGGAGCGGAACTCGGCGACGCCGGCGGCCACTTCCCGGCCGAGGTCGAGCACGCCCAGCTCGGCGACCCGTTCCCAGCCGGTGCGCGGCGGCAACATGCCGGCCCAGCCCGGACCGGTCACCGACGCCGGCAGGGTCACGCTCGCGTCGTCCGCGATCGCGTCCAGGAGCTGCCCGGCGGACACGGTCACGTCCGCGGTCGCGGGCACGGCCAACCCACTGGCCCGCAGCGTGATCACCCCCGACGCGGCCTCCCCGAACGGCGGGTGGCCGAACGTACCGAGCACCGACCCCTCGGCGCGCATCCGCACCACCGCGCGACGGTCGTAGCGCAGCAGTCGGGTCAGGTAGCCGCCCAGGTCCGCGGCGGCGGCCGCATCGGCGAGTCGCAGCACGGTCATGGCCGGACCGGCCGCCCCGCCGGCTCGTCCTGCGGCTCGACGAAGCGCTCCAGGTAGGCCCGCTCGTCCTCGTTCAGCCGCCGGGGACGCTGCTCGTCGAGCGAATACGGCACCAGCACGGACAGCGCCGTCGCGTACACCTGCTCGTCGTCCTTGATCTCGTAGGCCAGCGTGAATCGGGCGGCACCGATCCGGGTCACCCAGGTCTCCACCCGCACCGGCTCGGCGCGCCAGACCAGCGGTCGCTTGTAGTCGATCTCGTGCCGGGCGATCACCACGCCCTCGGAGAGCGTCTTGGCCCCCTCGCGCTGCCCGAGGGTGAACATCATGTCCACGCGCGCCTCCTCCAGGTAACGGAGGTACTGCACATTGTTGATGTGCCGGTAGGCGTCCATGTCGGACCACCGAAGCGTCGCCTGGTAGATGTGCCTGGCCACGTGCCCAGTCCTCTTCTCTGTTCCCCGTCGGTCTTCCCCGTCGATGCGACCGCGTGCCGCCGGGTGATGCCGGTGGCCTGCCGTATGCGGGCATACGACAGGCCACCGGTCACGCCGTGCCGACCGGGTCGGTCAGTTGCGCTTGAGCTTCTTGTACGTCGCCCGGTGCGGCCGGGCCGCGTCCGCGCCCAGGCGCTCGACCTTGTTCTTCTCGTACGACTCGAAGTTGCCCTCGAACCAGAACCACTTCGACTCGCCCTCGTAGGCGAGGATGTGCGTGGTCACCCGGTCCAGGAACCAGCGGTCGTGCGAGACGACCACGGCGCAGCCCGGGAACTCCAGGAGCGCGTTCTCCAGGCTGGACAGGGTCTCGACGTCGAGGTCGTTGGTCGGTTCGTCGAGCAGCAGCAGGTTGCCGCCCTGCTTGAGCGTCAACGCCAGGTTGAGCCGGTTGCGCTCACCGCCGGACAGCACGCCGGTCGGCTTCTGCTGGTCCGGGCCCTTGAACCCGAACGCGCTGACGTAGGCCCGCGACGGCACCTCGACGTTGCCGACCTTGATGTAGTCCAGGCCGTCGGAGACGACCTCCCACAGGTTCTTCTTCGGGTCCAGGCCGCCACGCGACTGGTCGACGTAGGAGACCTTGACCGTCTCGCCGACCTTGATGTTGCCCGCGTCCGGCGTCTCGGCGTCGATCAGCATCTTGAACAGCGTGGTCTTGCCCGCGCCGTTGGGACCGATGATGCCGACGATGCCGTTGCGCGGCAGCGTGAAGGACAGGTCGTCGATCAGCAGCTTCTCGTCGAAGCCCTTGGTGAGGTGGTCCACCTCGACCACGACGTTGCCCAGGCGCGGACCCGGCGGGATCTGGATCTCCTCGAAGTCCAGCTTCCGCATCTTGTCCGCCTCGGCGGCCATCTCCTCGTAGCGGGCCAGTCGCGCCTTGCTCTTGACCTGGCGGCCCTTCGCGTTGGAGCGGACCCATTCGAGCTCGTCCTTGAGGCGCTTCTGCCGCTTGGCGTCCTTCTGCCCTTCGACCTTCAGGCGGGTGGCCTTGGTGTCCAGGTAGGTGGAGTAGTTGCCCTCGTAGGGGTGCAGCCGACCGCGGTCGACCTCACAGATCCACTGGGCGACGTTGTTCAGGAAGTACCGGTCGTGAGTGACCGCGACGACGGTGCCGGCGTACTTCTCCAGGTGCTGCTCCAGCCACTGCACGCTCTCCGCGTCGAGGTGGTTGGTCGGCTCGTCCAGGAGGAGCAGGTCGGGCGCCTCCAGGAGCAGCTTGCACAGCGCCACGCGACGCTTCTCGCCACCGGAGAGGTTCACGATGGGCCAGTCGCCGGGCGGGCAGCCCAGCGCGTCCATGGCCTGTTCGAGCTGTGAGTCGAGCTCCCAGGCGTTGGCGTGGTCGAGCTGGTCCTGCAGCTCGCCCATCTCGGCCATCAGCTCGTCGGTGTAGTTGGTCGCCATCTCCTCGGCGATGGCGTTGAACCGGTCCAGCTTGCCCTTGATCTCCTTGACGCCGTCCTCGACGTTCTCCAGGACGGTCTTGGACTCGTCCAGCGGAGGTTCCTGGAGCAGGATGCCGACGGTGTAGCCGGGGGACAGAAAAGCGTCGCCGTTGGACGGCTGCTCCAGCCCGGCCATGATCTTCAGAACGGTCGACTTACCCGCGCCGTTCGGGCCGACGACGCCGATCTTGGCTCCCGGCAGGAAGCTGAGCGTCACGTCGTCGAGGATCACCTTGTCGCCGTGCGCTTTACGCGCCTTGCGCATGGTGTAGATGTACTCAGCCATGCGTCCAAGCCTATGGTCTGCCGAGCAGTGCCCGTGCATGGGTGCCCGGAGGGCGCGGGATTGGCCTGCTTGCAAGGTGCCCTGTGGGGGCCGGCGGATTGGCCTGCTTGCAAGGTGGCCGGCCGGCGCGTGATGACCTGTGTCGGCTCGACGGCCTGCGGCCCGCTTGTCCTCAAACGCCGGACGGGCTGGAGATGGCCGAGTTTTGGGCCTGGAGTGGCGCGATTCGGGCCTGGAGTGGGTGGTGCGGGCCTGGGGTGGCGCTATTCGGGCCCACGGGTGTGGTGCGGGCTTTGGGGTGGGGGTGACGTCGGGCCCCGGCGCACGTGGGGTGCGCCGGGGCCCGGCTGTCAGCGTGGTTCGAGCGGTGGTGCCTCTATCAGGCAGCGGCGCCGTTCGAGCCGTTGTTGCGGCGGCGCATGTAGAACACCAGACCGCCACCCGCGAGGAGGAGCGCACCGGCGCCGCCCAGGATCGCGGGGGTGTTGCTGCCGTCGCTACCGGTCGCGGCCAGGTCCGGACCCTTCGGGTTCACCGGAGCCGGCGTCCCACCGGTGCTGCCACCCGAGGTACCACCCGTCACACCTTCGGTGGCACCGGCGGTCTTGCAGTCGAGCGTGCCGGTGAACTCCTTGGCGGTCTTGCCGTCGGGGCCCAGGATGGTGATCTTGTACGCCTGGTCCTCGGCGACCTTGACGACCTGGTCGACCGACTTGCCGGGCTGGACGGTGGTTTCCTTGCCGTCGAGCTTGAACTTGTACGACTCGTCGCCGCTGTTCTTGACGGTGACCTTCACGCCGCCGTCGACGCAGTCCTTGGTGGCGTTGATCTCCGGGAGCGGGCCCTTGCCGGGGTTGCCCCACTTGGCGATCGCCTTGTCGGAGGTCTGCACCTTCTGCTTGTCCGCGACGATCAGCAGCTGGCTGGTCGACCCGTCCTTGTTGACGCCCTGGAAGACCCGACCCGCCTGCACGGTCGACTCGCCGGAGACCTCGAGGGACTGGCTGCCCGCCTTGGTGGCCTTGGAGGCGTCCACGTAGAGCTTGTCGCCGTTGCCGACCTTGGCGACCGGCTTGCCGTCGGCGTCCACCAGGGTGGCCTTGGCGTCGGTGTCGCCGGCGAGCAGCTTGGCGTTGATCGACTTGCCCTCGGCGTTGGTCTTGACCTCGAACGGGCCGATGCCGGGCTTGTCGTTGATCTTGCCGGCCTTCTCGCCCGGGGTCACCGAGAGCGAGACGGGGGGCTCGGTGACGTCGCCCTTGTTGGCGTCGCCGACCAGGTACTTGTAGAGCTTGACGACATCGCCGTCGTTCTTGTCTTTGCCGTCCTTGTCTTTGCCGTCGTCCAGGTTCTGGCCGTCGGTGAAGTGCCAGATGGCGGCCTGCGTGGCGGCGGCGGCCTCGCCCTCGGTCAGCTCCGCCGTGCCGACCGCCTTGCGCACGCCCGCCAGGTCCACGGTCGGGAAGGAGTTCAGCAGAACCCACTTGACCTTGGCCTTGTCGGCCTTCGTGCCGAAGGAGGTCTCCTTCCAGCCCGACTCGTCGTACTTCGCCTCGTCGTGCACCAGGGTGTGGAAGTCGATGCAGTAGGTGCGCAGGATCTTGCCGTCGACCTCGAGCTTCAGGATCGAGGCGCGCTGCGAATCCGCCTTGCCCTTCAGGTAGATGTTGGCACCGACATCGCCGCCCTTGTAGACGCCCTTGGCGCCTTCCGCACTGGCCGCACCCGCGAAACCGATCACGCCGGCCGCCGCCAAGCCGCCGGCAATGACCATGGCCGACAAGCGGGTGGCCGTCCGTCCCGGTGTACGGAACATGTGGTGGTCCCCTCGAAAAATGTAAGCCGACTCGCGCGGCGCATGGTTCCCCCGAGCGGGGCGCGAGTAAAGAACCGTTGAATGGTATGAGCAGCCGGGCCACCTCTCGCGACCCGGGGTAGTCATTTGTTTCACGTTCTTTACCTCGGGAGAAGATCCACGTCGAGGATGTCTTTTCGGATATCGCGAAGTCGACATGTCTTCGACGGATATAGCCGCCTATGGGGCGCGGCAAGCCGCATAAGCGCCGATCATGGCGATCTCATTCACTATTGATTTGTCAAGGTGCAAATCTGCGCGAATCGGTCCTACGGTGATCAATGCCTTGACTCGGGCGCTATTCACCTCCAAGATCCGACTCTTTACGACCCTCCATCCCGACGGTTGAGCGACATGCGGCTATTGGCCCGATTGGGACGCATCGTACCGCCGTCGGCGTCGTCACAATTCTGTTTCAGATTCGTCCCAGAAATCGACTTGAATTATCGCCGGTATCGCCAATGAATGGCTTTCGCGAACACGCGATCGGCCGTTCGCGCAATTCATGCGGCCTCCTCTTCGCCGACGGATCCGATGTCGGCCCCGATCGCGAGGGCGCCCTGTTCGGCCATCGGCCCGGCCACCCCGTCGCCCGCCACGACGGACAGGCGCGCCGGCCGACCCACCCGGCGGAACTCCGCGACCCCCCGGGCCAGGTCGTGTCCCACCGAGGAGGCGTCGATCTCGGTGACGGTCCACCACCTCCCCTCCCGCTCCCACTCGCGCACCCGCAGCCGTCCGGTCACCACCAGCGGGTCGCCCTTGTCGATCGAACTCGTCACGTTTTCCGCCAGCCCGCGAAAGCACACGATCGTGTAGAAGGACGCGTCCCCCGAGACCCACGTGCCCGTCTCACGGTCGAAGCGCCTGGGCGACACGGCCATCCGAAAGCGCGCCAAGGGCACGCCGGCCTGGGTCATCTGGACCCGGACATCGCTCGCGGCGTTGCCGACCACCGTCACGTACGTGTCCACGCTTGCCTCCGTGTGTCTCCGGCGTGCCCCGCAACATCGCCGTCCGCCCTCGACGATCCGGCATCCGGCGGTCGCCCGGCGAAGGCATCGGCGGGCTGTGCACAACTCGGTCCCTGTGCATCACGCGAGGTCGCCCACGTGAGGGACGCCCCGGCCGTCCGTCACTCACGTGGGTGACCTTCCCGCCGCCCCCCTCACCCACGTAGGCGACCCCCGGCCGCGCCCCGCACTCCCTCACCCCCGCCGCATCGGCTCCCGAGCCGCCACGAAATACGCGTGCGCCTCCCGATACCGCGCCAACTCCGCCTCCGCCGGCCCCACCACCAACCGATCCGCCGCCTCCGCCACCCGCGCCCGCAGCACCGCCGCCACCTCCGCCGTCCGCCGCTCCACGGCCGATCCCGTCACCCGCCGCCCGAACCACACCCCCGCCATCCCCACGACCAGCCCCGCCACCACCACCCACCACGGCCCCGGCACCCCGAACCAACGCACCACCGGCACCCCCGTCCAGGCCAGTCCGACCCCCACCAACCCGGCCGGCACCGCAACCACCCCGACCCACTGCGCACCCACCGCCGCCCGCGCCGCGACCGTCGGCGCCGCGGCCTCCGGCACCGCACCCGCGGGCATCGCGTCCAACTCGTCCGGCAATCCCCGCAGTCCCTCGGCCAGCACCCGATGCACCCCGCCGGCCCAGTGCGCCGGCAAGCCCCGCGTCAGCCTCGTCCCCGCCTGCCGGATCGCCTGCTCGGCGCGATGCGCCTGCACCGGCTCGGGCCGCACCCCAGGCCGCCGTACCCGACGCCCCGACAGCGGCCCCCGCGGAGTCCGCAGCCCCGCGCCCGCGGCCGCCGCGACGACCCCCACCCCCGCCGCGTCGCACAGACCGTCCACCAGTACACCGCGGTCCTCGGCGGTGAACGCGTCCCCGCCCGGCACCACCCCGGCGAAATAGGGATCCAGGCGTTCGGTCAGCGCATCCAGGTCCGCGGCCAGCCTGATCACCGACGCCTCGCCGGACCCGGCCGCGGCCACCACCACCCGGCGCAGTTCGGCGATCCCCAGCCCGGTCTCCGGCGACGTCGCCAACACCCGTACACCGGCGAGCCCTTCCGCCGCCAGCAGCGCCCGCACATCGGTCAGGCACGCCGCGAGGTCCCCGGCCGGCAACCGGTCCGCGTGGTTGAGCACGACCGTCATGCTGTGGCCGTGGTGCCGCAACGGCCGCAGATAGCGGTCGTGCACGATCGCGTCCGCGTACTTCTGCGGATCGAGCACCCACACGATGTGGTCGGCGACCGCCACCACCGCGTCCACCTCCGCCCGGTGCGCGAGGTCGAGCGAGTCGTGGTCGGGCAGATCGAGCAGGACCAGACCGGAGGGCATCCCGCCGCCTCGGCGCGCGTCCAGCGATCCGTGCCGGGCCACCCGGCGCACCGGTTCGATGCCGAGCAGGTCCAGCAACGGCGCCGCGCCCTCGGGGTCCCACGCGCACGCCAGGGTGGTTCGGGTGGTCGGCCGCCGCGCGCCGGTATCCGCCAGCCGCAGCCCGGTGAGCACATTGAACAACGACGACTTGCCGCCGCCGGTGGCACCCGCGAGCGCGACCACGGTGTGCCAGGTGGCGGTACCCAGCCGGGTCTCGGCGTGGCCGAGCAGGTCGTGGATCAAGGCGAGATCGGCGTCGGGCAGCCGATCCCGGGCCAGCGTCGCGGTGCGATCGAGCGCGGCCAACCGAGCCATCAGCCGCCCGTACTCCTCGGTCCCACTCGCATGCCGGGCCCGTCGCACGGCGAACCGATCGACATACTGCCCACCGGCGGTCATCCGCGCGTCCACAACACGTCGCACCACACGCCACACACCCGGGAACGCGCGCCGGCGAACCCACCGCACCCCACATCACCCCGGGCCCGACACGACACAGCCATCTCGCCCCGGCCCCCGGGCCCCACGCGCACCCGTCCACCGCCCGCGCCGCGACCCCTCCCCCGCCCGTCGGGCAAGGCGCGCTCCGCGCCGCCCGCGCCCGTGGCCCGCGCGCTCACGCGCTCCTCCGCACCGTGTCGAGCGCCTCGATCAACCCCGTCCCGTCCTGCGCGGGCAGCGGGGTCATCGCCGCCACCCGGCGTGCCCGCTCGCCATCCAGTGCCGTCGCGACGACGCCGCGCAGTCGCCGGTGGACGTCCAGGATCAGTCGCGCGGCCGGCTCGGATCCGATCCGGGTGCCGAGCCGGCCGGCCGCCTCCCGACCGATGCCGGGCCCCGACACGGGGCCGCCGACCGCCGCGATCAACGCGAGCGGCTCGGCATCGCCCGGCCAGCCGAGCGGTTCCGGCGCCGACCGGCGCACCGCGCCCGGCGGCAGGCATCCCGCCGAGCGCTCGGCGCCCCGCGCGAACGCGTCCGCCACCAACGCGTCCAGGCTCTCCCGGACCGCCCGCGCGGCTGCCGCGACGTCACCGTCGGACCAACGCCCCGCCGCCGCGCCGCACAACAACGACCCGTCGTCGAGCGCCCGGAGCGCCCACTGCGAGGTCGCCGCGTAGGCCGTGTCCACACAGGCCCGCGCCCGATCGACCGCCTCGTACTGTCGTCCCGCCGCCTGCGCGAGCGGCGGCACCCGCCGATCCAGGCTGTGCAGCAGCCCGCCGAAGGTGCGCCGGACCACCGCGGCCCGCGCGTCGGGATCCGCGCCGCGCTCCGCGAGCCAGGTGCGAATCGGCACCACGTTGCGCTCGGGCAGCCCGTCCCCCGGCTCGGTCTCCACGATCGGATACAGCGGCACGTCGCCCAGCCCCGCCTGCCGCAACAGCCGCACGAGGTCGGCCCGGACCCCGTCGAGCACCTCCGCCGGCACCCGGTTCAGCACGATCGCCAGACGCGTGTTGCGCTCGCGTGCGAGCCGGAGCAGATGCCACGGCGCGGCGTCCGCGTAGCGCGACGCGGTGGTGACGAAGATCCACAGGTCGGCGGCGCCGAGCAGACGGACCGCCACCCGCCGGTTGTCGGCGGAGACCGAGTCGATGTCCGGTACGTCGAGCAGCGCCATCCCGGGCGGCACCCGCTCGTCCAACCGCAGCCCGATCCCGGCTTCCGCGGCGAACCAGTGCCGATCCCCCGAGCGGCACACCAGCACCGGCACCCGCGTGGTCGGCCGCAGCGGCCCGGCCGGCGTGACCTCGCGCCCGACCAACGCGTTCACCAGGGTGGACCGGCCCGCACCGGTGGACCCGCCGACCACCGCCAGCAGCGGCGCACGCGGCACCGCGAGGCGGGGCAGCAGGTAGTCGTCGAGCTGTTCGATCAACTCGCGGCGGGCCAGCCGCGCCTGCACGGCGCCGGGCAGGTCGAGCGGGAAGCACGTCGCCGCGACCCTGTCCCGTAGGTCGGCGAGGGCTGCGGACAAGGTGTCGCTTCCCATGATCACCACGGGCGACCACTGCCCGAATTGTCCGCATTCCCAACGCACCGCCGCCGTTACAGCGTGACGGTCACTCCGTCGGCGGAGGATCGCTGCGCCGCCTCGATCGTCTCCAGTACGGCCAGCGCCTCGTCGAACGACACCGGCGGCTCACCCTCGTCGCGCACCGCACGCGCGAACGCGGCGTAGTAGTCCTGGTAGGCGCCCGGCTCGGTCTCCACCGGCACGGTGTCGCCGGGCGTACCGAGCACTCCCCACGCCGCCGGCGGCTCGGTCCCCCACCCGGGCGTACCGACGTCGGCCCCGGCGCGCAGCAGTTCCTCCTGCGGGTCCATCCCGAACTTCACGTACGACGCCTTCGACCCGAGCACCCGAACACGCGGTCCGAGGTCGGCCGCCGTCGCGCTCATCCACAGGTGCGACCGCACGCCACCCGCGTGGGTGAGTGCCACGAAGCTGTCGTCGTCCACGAGCGCCCCCGGCCGCCGGGTGCCCAACTCCGCGTACACGTGCGTGGGTCGCCCGAACAGCGCGACCGCCTGATCGATCAGGTGCGTCCCCAGGTCGTACAGGATCCCGCCCAGCGCCGCCGGATCGGCCTGCTCCTTCCACACGGAGGTCCGCACCTGTGGACGCCACCGCTCGAACCGCGACTCGAACCGGTACACCTCGCCGAGTCGCCCCTCCTCGACCAGACGCCGCACGGTCCGGAAGTCACCGTCGAACCGACGGTTCTGGTAGACCCCCAGCCTGCGATGGTGGCGGGTCGCCGTCGAAACGAGCTCCCGACCCTCGGCAACGGTCCCGGCGAACGGCTTGTCCACCACCACATGCAGCCCGGCTTCCAACGCACGGGTCGCCAGCGGGACATGGAAGCGGTTCGGCACGGTGATCACCACGAGGTCGAAGTCACCCGCGCGAGCGAACATCTCGTCGGTCGTCCCGATCACCTCGGCCTGCGGATGCCGCTTGCGCACCTGCGCCCCGCGCTCGGGATTCCCGGTCACCACGGCAACCAGTTCCAGCCCGTCCACGGCCTCGATGACCGGCGCGTGGAAGGCCGAGCCCCCCACGCCATAGCCGACAAGTACAGTCCTTGTGGGACCCACTGCGCCTCCCTCTGCCCGTTTCGGCCCTTCTCTGATCACATTCTGGCCGCCAACTGCGTCTGATCAGGTAACGGTGACCACGGGAACGCCGGTGAGGCATGCACACGGCCCTATTCTGTTGTGCCGCGACCGGATCCGGTGCAAGATCCTGATTCGCCCACGCCCTCGTAGCTCAGTGGACAGAGCAGGTGCCTTCTAAGCACTTGGTCGCAGGTTCGAGTCCTGCCGGGGGCACCGCCACGCCGCCGTCCGCCGCCCGCACCCCCGGGCGGCGTCCGCGCAGGTCAGCGCAGGTGTGCACGTGCAGGCCCGGCGGCCGTACCGGTGGGCCGTCGGGTGCTCGCGGGACGGTCGGCACCCGACCGTGACCGGGCTTGCGCAGGCGGTGACGGCGCGCCGCCTTGTCGTCGCCCGGATCCGCGATGTGCCCCCTTCGTGTCGTTTGCGCAATGGGATGTGCCGGCCGGAAACATACGGGTCCCGCGGCACGGAGGGCCGGGCTCGGAAGCATGGAGGAGCCGGCTCGCAAGGTCGCCGCTCGGCCGGTTGCGCGAGCCGGGCGGGACCGGGGCGGGACGGTCGTGGGGTTCGGCGGTGGTCTCCTCGGTGGTGCTCGGTCGTGGCGGTCGGCGGTCATCGGCCGGTCTTCGGGTCCCGGACGAGGCACGCGATCCTGCGGTCGTCGAGTGCCGCGCGGATGCCTTCGCTGTCGAGCCATCGGCCGAGGCGGGTGTGCAGCTCGGCGACCTGGTCGATGGTGAGGCCGGTGACCGGTGTCGGGTCCAGGCACAGCTTCGGCTCGGGTGGCGCGGCGGTGGGGACCAGGTCGGGGCGACGGCGGATGAGGTCGTCGAGCAGGACGCCGCGGTGGTGCTCCTCGACGTGGGCGACCAGGCCCGGTTCGTCGGCGACGGGGTCGACGAGGATGCGCAGCAGCAGGCCGTGGCCGTCGCGCACGAGGCGGGCCCGCCCCGGCTTCGGGCCTTGGCTGCGCCGGGGCCGGAGCAGCGTCTCGGCGAGTGTGGCCACCTCGGCGTCGGTCAGGTGGGCGGCTGCGCGGTCGAGTTGCACGGCCGGGGGATGGAGCCCGGCGGAGACGACGAGGAGACGCCACGGTCGCGGGTGGTGGACGGGCACGAGGTGAATGGTCCAGGCGGGCAACGTCACGGTCGCGACGACCGCCTCGGATTCGGTCACGAGGACTCCATGGTGCGTGTGTGGGGTGGTTGCTGCGGACGGGGGCGGTGCCGCCGCCGGGACGGCACGGGGGAGACCTCCTCCGACCCCTGCCGCCCCCGCCCCGCGGGTGACCCGGTCCGACCGTGTGGGCAATGACCGTCGGACCGGGGCGGTGGCCGCTCGGCACGGCGCGGTTCGGCGACGCCGAGCGGTGGTCGAGCGATCAGGCGTTGCGACGCATGATCGGGCTGCTGCCTTGCTGGATCAGGTAGGCGCCGAGTTGGCGGTACAGGGCTGCGCCCTCGGCGTCGGTGATATCGGGCAGCTCGCGGCCGGGGATCTGTATCCGCACCGGCTCGGAGGCGTTCCCGCTGGGTACAACACGCACGATGTCGTCGAGGGTCGTCTCGTCGCTCATCTCGCTCCCTGTGTCGTGGTCCGACCAGCATGTCGCGAGCATGGCGACGGACCGGGTACGCCTCGTACCCGGTCCGCCAATGCTCGGCAAATCTGTTGTGGTCAGACCCCGATACGACGCGCCATCCGCATTACCGGCTCGCGTGAGGCAAGAAGGTTCCGCCGTTTCGCGGTGGTGACCATGTCACGGACGAGTGGATGCGCGTGCACATACTCGGGCGCGATCCGGTCTGCGTCCAAGAGCGCGCGCATGCTCGCCTCGTCGTCCGAATCCTGAGCATGGGCACGGCCGATGTCGATGTACCGGCGCGCCCTTCGTTCCTTCGGAAGACGAGACAGGTCAATGCCTCGCGCCGCCTCCAACGCCGCGCGGCCGTCGCCGAGTTCGAGCCTGGCCGAGACTCCGAGGAGCGCAACGTTGCCGGGGCCGAACGCGGTCTGGAAGTCGTCCCGCTCTCCCGTTCGCGCCGCTGCCCTTCGGGCCTCGGCCAAGTGGCTTTCGGCGTCCCGCCGTTCGCACCATTGCGCCGCGCCGACTGCCGCGACCAGGTGCAGTGTGCCCCACAGGGACCATGCGGCCATGTCATCGCCAAGCATGCCGTCGAGTTGGTCGAGAGCCGTTCGGATGATGGCGCTTGCCTCGGAGGTGGCGCCTGCCGACATGCACACCTCGGCCTGGGTCCACGCGGCTGCGAGCGACAACAACGGGCTTCCGGCCTCGGCTGCGGCATCGGCCGCCTGCCGAGCCGCAACGGTGGCAAGGTCGATCGCACCGAGCTTCTTGGCCATCATCGCCGCATCGGCGAGTCCTGCCGAGAGGAACCCGGAAGCGGCGAGTCGATCGTCTCCCTCCAGACCCGCAGCCGCCGTCGATGCATCGTCGATCAACGCCGGTAGGAGAAGGCCCAGTTCGCCGAACCGGGCATTCGCCCGGTATCGATGTGCGGTCAGGGTGTCGATGTGGATATCCGCGAGATCCCGCGGAACCCCGGTCACCTGGCCGAGTTGATGCCGAAGGAGCGCACGCCGCAGCGTTGGCATCGCATCGAGGCCCCGAGGTCCGTCGTCGTCGCCGGCCTTCCGCGGCGGCGTGCCGACGAGATCGAGCAGCGAGACGCCGAGCAGGTCGGCGATCGTCAGGATCGTGCTGAATCGGTCGAGTTGCCGGCGCCCGTCCTCGACGCTACGCATCCAGTCGGGTGATCTGTCGAGGGCCGCCGCCATCGCGCGACGGTCGATGCCTCGCTCTTTGCGGAGCGCTTTCACACGCTGTCCGATGCTGAGATCGTGGTCGTCAACCACGGTTCTTCACCTGCCTGCCTGTCGAGCAGGAGCCTCCGGAGGCATGGCCTGCCAGTTGGAAGGTTGCCTTCGTCACGGTACGCCGAGCAGGGATACATCCGGCCTGGCGTAAGCCCTTCGGCCTGCCCTGCGCCGATCTTTTGCCGGTGGATGGGCGATCGGGTACACCCGGTACCAAGG
Source organism: Embleya sp. L77 (assembly GCF_055557415.1). Taxonomy (NCBI): domain Bacteria; kingdom Bacillati; phylum Actinomycetota; class Actinomycetes; order Kitasatosporales; family Streptomycetaceae; genus Embleya; species Embleya sp. L77. The sequence goes on along the minus strand of NZ_CM145709.1, from coordinate 4,595,940 downwards.
CGCGAGGGTCGATGTTGGTGATTTGCGACCGGCCGTCGTCGCGGATAACCGGTGGACACCACCCGGCGGCAGATGCCCCCAGAGATCAGGCCGACTGCCTGGAGACGATGTCCGAGCGGAGCCGGCGGCGGAGGGAACGCGAGGTGACACCCGTGAGGGTCGCGGGGGACCTTGGGCATCACCGCCGGCCTCCGGTCCCCGACCGCGGATCGGGCGGCCGTACGACCGTGATGGTCGTTCGGCCGCCCGAGGGTGGTGCTGTCGGGCCCGATGTGGAGTCGGGCCCGGGGTCGGTCAGGATTCGCGGCGTGCGCCCGCCGACGGCACCGCCTGGAAGAACCGCGGTGCGGTGAAGCCGCGGGCCGCGAAGGCCTTTTCGACCGCCTCCTCGACCGCCGCGCAGCGGTCCGCGTCGACCAGCGCGATGGCCGAGCCGCCGAAGCCGCCGCCGACCAGCCGGGCGCCCAGCGCGCCCGCCGCCAGCGCGGTGTCCACGGCGGTGTCCAGTTCGGCGCAGGAAATCGTGTAGTCGTCCCGCATCGACGCATGCGACGCGGTCAACTCGGGCCCGATCGCCCGGACATCGCCGGCCTCCAACGCCTCGACCACACGCAGCACACGCGCGTTCTCGGTGAGCACGTGCCGCACCCGACGGCGCAACGGCCCGTCCGGCAGCGCCGCGAGGGCCGCGTCCGGATCGGCCACCTCGCGCAGCGACGGCACCCCGAGCAGTCGCGCCGCCTCCTCGCAGGAGGCCCGGCGCTCCGCGTACCCGCCGTCCACGAGCGCGTGCCGGGCCCGGGTGTCGATCACCAGCAGCCGCAACCCCGCGCTCGCGCAGTCGAACGGGACGTGACTGCCGGTCAGGTCGCGGCAATCGAGGAAGAACGCGTGGCCCGCGACGCAGCCGAGCGAGGCCATCTGGTCCAGCATGCCGACCGGGACGCCCACGAAGTCGGTCTCCACGCGCTGCGCGATCCGGGCCGACTCGACGCGATCCAGGCCCAGTTCGTACAGGTCGTCGAGCGCCAGCACGACCGCGCAGGACAGTGCCGCCGACGAGGACAGCCCCGCTCCCACCGGCACGTCGCTGTCGATCCTGATGTCGGCTCCGCCGATCTCGTGCCCTGCCGCGCGCAGCGCCCACACCACACCCGCCGGGTACGCGGCCCATCCGTCCGGTACGCCGGGCGCCAGGTCGGCGATCGCCAGGTCGACCGATTCGCTCCCGGCGTGCCCGGATGCCAGCCGCAGCCGGCCGTCCGTACGCCGCCCGACGGCGGCACGCGCGGTGTGCGGGATCGCGATCGGCAATACGAACCCGTTGTTGTAGTCGGTGTGTTCGCCGATCACGTTGACCCGGCCCGGCGCCGCCCAGACGCCTTCGACGCGGAACTCGCTCACCACGCCGCCTCGCCGTCCCGCAGGAACGTCCACGCGTCCGCCACGATGTCCTCCAGCGAGGTCCGGGTCGGCCGCCAGCCCAGCACGTCGCGCGCCCGGTCGGCGGCGGCCACCAGCACCGGCGGATCGCCCGCCCGGCGCGGCGCCTCGTGCGCCGGTACCGCGCAGCCGGTCACCGTGCGGACCGCGTCCACCACGTCCCGGACCGAGAAGCCGGTCCCGTTGCCGAGGTTGCAGATCAGGTGCCCGGTCGCGGCGCCGCCCTCGCCGGTCGCGGCGAGCGCGAGCAGGTGCGCGTCGGCCAGGTCGGCGACGTGGATGTAGTCGCGCACGCACGTCCCGTCCGGCGTCGGGTAGTCGGTGCCGTATAGCGCGACCGAGCCGCGGGTGCCGTTGGGCACCTGGAGGGCCAGCGGGATCAGGTGGGTCTCGGTCGCATGCCGCTCGCCGTACCGGCCGTACGCGCCCGCGACGTTGAAGTAGCGCAGACTCACCGCCCGCAGGCCGTACGCGGCGCAGTACGAGGTGATCAGGTGATCGACCGTCAGTTTCGAGGCGCCGTACGGGTTCGTCGGCGCGCACGGCGCGTCCTCGGTGATCGGCGAGACCTCGGGAGCGCCGTAGACGGCCGCGGTGGAGGAGAACACGAAGCGGGTGACGCCGTGCGTACGCAGCGCGTCCAGCAGCGCGAGCGAGCCGCCCACATTGTTGTGCCAGTACCCGGCCGGCCCGGTGACGGACTCGCCGACCAGGGAGGACGCGGCGAAGTGCAGGACCGCGTCGAACGACGGGTCCAGGTGCCGGGCGGCGTCCTGGACCCGGCCCTCGACGAACACCGCCTTGTCCGGGACCGCGTCGCGATGCCCGGTGGACAGGTCGTCGAGCACCACCACGTCGTGCCCGGCCGCGACCAGGTGGGCGGCGACGACGCTGCCCACGTAGCCCGCGCCGCCGGTGACCATGAGCCTCATTCGCCGACCTCCCGCAGTCGTGCCGCCGCGGTCTCCGGCGGTACGTCGCTGATGAACACACCCATCCCCGATTCGCTCCCGGCAAGGTACTTCAGCTTGCCCGGTGCCCGTCGAATCGAGAAAAGCTCCAGGTGGAGCGCGAAGTCGACCCGGCCCGAGCGGACCGGTGCCTGCTGCCATGCGGCGATGTACGGCGCGGGCTCGCCGTCGAAGAGGCGGTCGAAGCGGCCGAGCAGATCCAGGTACATCGGGCCGAACTCGGCGCGCGCGGCCTCCTCCAGCGCGAGCAGGTCCGGCACGCGGCGGTTCGGGTACAGGTGCACCTCGTACGGCCAGCGCGCGGCGGCGGGCACGAACGCGGTCCAGTGCTCGCCCTCGGCCACGATCCGCGATCCGTCGGCCCGCTCCGCGGCGAGCACGTCCTCGAACAGGTTGCGACCGGTGCGGTGCCGGTGCGCGGCCGTGCTCGCGATCATCGTGGCCGTGCGCGGGGTGACGAACGGGTAGGCGTAGATCTGCCCGTGCGAGTGCGGCAGCGTGACGCCGATCTCCCGGCCGCGGTTCTCGAAGCAGTACACCTGCTCGACGCCGGGCAACGCGGACAATTCGGCGGTGCGGTCGGTCCACGCGTCCAGTACCAGGCGCGCCCGCTCGGGGGTGAGGTCCTTGAAGGACGCGTCGTGCTCGGGGGTGAAGCACATCACCTCGCACCGTCCGCCGGACGGCCGGCTCGGGAACGGGTCGTGGTCCCAGCCGGGCTCGGGCCGCCCGGCCGCGGCACCGCCGGCGACGGGATTCGAGGGGTCCTGGCCTGCCTGGGCTGCCTGGGCTGCCTGGCCGGAGGTCGAGGACCCGGACATCGACGGGAAGCGGTTCTCGAAGACGACGACCTCGTAGTCGGCTTCGGCGACCTCGGTGGCCCGCTCGGGCGTGGACGGGCACAGCGGGCACGCGTCGGCGGCGGGCAGGTGGGTCCTGGTCTGCCGGTGCGAGGCGACCACGACCCACTCGTCGAGCAGTCGGTCGTAGCGCATCTCGGAGCCGCTGACCACGGGGGCGAGATCACGCGTGTCGACGGCGGTGCGGACCGCGTCGTCCCGCGTGTCGTAGTAGACGATCTCGCGACCGTCGGCCATGACGGCCTGCGTCTTCTTCATGTATTCAATCTTGCAAAGCTTTCCAAAACTTGTCAATGAGAAAGTCATGACAGCCAGGATGCTTGCCGTTGTCGCGATCCCGCCGCCATCCGCCCGGCCCCACCTGCGGTTTGACAAGTTTCGGAAGGTGTCCGCAAGATGGCGCCCATGCCTGACGACGACACCGACGGTCTGCCCGCCGAAGGCCGCCGCGCCCGGATGGCCGCGACGATCGCGGATCGAGGCTTCGCCAAGGTCACCGACCTGGCCGAGGCGTTCGGCATCTCGCGCGTGACGGTCCGGGCCGACCTGGAGGTGTTGGAGCGCCAGGGCCGGCTGCGCCGGGTCCGCGGCGGCGCCATGTTCACCGGCCGCGATCCCCGGGTCGAGCCGTCCTTCGAGGAGGCGCTGACCTCGGCATCACCCGCGAAGACGCTGATCGGGCAGGCCGCCGCGGCGCTGGTGTCGCCGGCCGAGAGCGTGGTCCTGGACGTGGGTACGACCACCACGTTCGTGGCCCGGGCCCTGGTGGACCGCGACGACCTGCGCGACCTCGTGGTGTTCACCAACGGGCTGACCATCGCCCTGGAGCTGGAGCGGGCCATCCCCCGGTTCTCGGTCGTGGTCACCGGCGGCACCCTGCGGCCGTTGCAGCACTCCCTGATCAATCCGCTCGGCGACCACATCCTGGAGCGCATCCACGCCGACACGGTCTTCCTCGGCTGCAACGGCGTGCACCCCACGGGCGGCATCACCAACGTGAACCTGCCCGAGGCCGAGGCCAAGCGGGCGATGTTGCGGGCGGCCGGGCGTCGGGTCGTGGTCGCCGACGGGTCGAAACTGGGCCGGGTCGAACTCGCCGAGGTGTGCCCGCTGGCGGACATCGACCTGCTGATCACCAGCGGACCGGCCGACCCGGACACGCTCGACGCGCTGCGCGACGTGGGGCTGGAGATCCTGGTCGCCGAGTAGCGGCCGAAGCAACGGGCGGCGCCGCGGGCTCCGGGCGACTCGGTCGGCCGACCTCACCCGGGCCGACCTCGCGCGGATCGGCCCGACCCGAACCGCCTCGACCGCCGACCCGCGTCGGGCCGATCCGCGCCCGGCTGACCCGTGCTTGCGGCGACCCGCGCAGCCCCCTCGCTCGGCCGCCGAATCGACCATGGTTAGGCTGCCCTTGCGAACGGTTCACCCGGCTTCGACCGATTCCGGGTGTCGCAAGAGGGAATCCGGTGCGAATCCGGAACTGCCCCGCAGCGGTAAGTGGGAACGAAAGTCGCCATCACGCACTGGGCCCGGTGATACGGGATCCGGGAAGCGGCGACCGGTAGGAAATCCGGCCACACCCGTGGCGATCGGAACCCGCCCACGAGTCCGAAGACCTGCCGTCGCCCGCGTTCGCCTCGCGCACGCGGACTTCCGGGACCTCGCGGGCGGGTCCGTCGGACGACGGCGCCGCACGGTGTCCGGCGCCGCGCTCCCTCCCGAGTTCCCCGACGAGGACTCGCAAGGGAGAGCTTCGACGATGCCGACACGAATGTTGACACGGACCCCGAAACCGGGGCGGATACCGACACCGAAACCGGGGCGGACACCTGGGCGGATACGGACACCGATACGTGGGCGGATGCCGACGCCGATGGCCCGCACCCGCCCGTGGGCCGCCGCAGTCGCCGCACTCGCGCTGTTCGCGACCGCATGCGGCGGTGCGGTGCAGGACAAGAAGCCGAGCACGCCCGCGCCCGTCGCCTACAAGCCGTACACCGACGCGGACAACTGCGGCGTCACCACGACCTACGACCGGCCGCCGCAACGCGCCGCCACGCTGACCTCCAACGCCACCGAGCTGATGCTCGAACTGGGCCTGGCCGACCGGATGGTGGGCACCGCGTACCTCAAGGGCCGCACCATCGGCGACAGGTACAAGGACGCGTACGCGCGCATCCCGGTGCTCGCCGACGCGCAGCCCTCACTGGAGAAACTGCTCGAAGCCACACCCGACTTCGTCTACTCGGGCTACCCCGACGGCTTCTCGGAGTCGTCCGGCCACACCCGCGCCCGGCTCGGCGAAGTGAACGTCAGGACCCACCTCAACCCCGAGGGCTGCGCCAAGGCGCCGGTCACCTTCGACCGGCTCTACGACGAACTCCGCTCCATCGGCGGCATCTTCGGCGTCCCCGAGCGTGCCGAACGCTCGGTCGCCGAACTGCGCCGACGGCTCGACGCGGTCACCGCGCGGCTCGCGGGCACGACGCCGGTCAAGGTGTTCGTGTACAACTCGGGCGCCGACGCCGCGCAGACCACGGGCGGCAACTCGATGCTCGACGAGATCATCACCCGCGCCGGCGGCACCAACGTGTTCGCCGATCTGAACGAGCGCTGGACCAAGGTCTCCTGGGAGCAGGTCGCCGAACGCAAGCCGGACGTGGTGCTGATCTACGACTACGTGACGCCGTCGGTGGACGCCAAGATCACCACGCTCAGGGCCGTTCCCGTACTCGCCGACGTACCCGCACTGCGCGCGAACGCCTTTCCGGTGATCTCGCTGTCCGTCGCCCAGCCCGGACCGCGCTCCGTGGACGCGGTCGAGGAACTCGCGAAGCAGCTGCACCCCGACCGGTCATGACGATCGATCAGGACCCGACGACGGTACGGGTCGCCATCCTGCGCGGCGGCGGCCCGCCGGCGGTGCCGGACCCGCGCCGCCCGGTCCACGTGCCGGGCGGCCGGGTACGGCTCCCGCTGGTGGTCGGCGCCCTGCTCGTGGCGCTGTTCGCGGCGGCGACGGCCGGGCTGCTGGTGGGATCGGTGCCCGTGCCGTGGTCGGAGACGTGGCGCATCCTCGCGCACCGGATCGGCGGCGACGCGTGGGTGCAACCGTCCTGGAGCCGTGCCCACGACCTGATCATCGCCGACACCCGACTGCCCAGGGTGTTGCTCGCGGCGGTCGTCGGCGCGACGCTGGCCGTGGTGGGCATGGTGATCCAGGCGATCGTGCGCAACCCGCTGGCCGGGCCGGACGTGCTCGGCGTCTCCGCCGGCGCGGCCGGCGGCGCGGTCCTGGTGATGCGCTGGGGCGTGGCGTCGGTCGGCGGCCTGTCGCTCGGCGCGCTCACCCTCAACGCGGCCGCGTTCGCCGGCGGCCTGCTCACCCTGCTCGTGGTGTTCTCGGTGGCCCGCTCCGGCGGCCGGGTCACCGCGGTACGGCTGGTCCTGGCCGGGGTCGCGGTCAGCGCCGTGTTGTCCTCGCTGACCAGCCTGCTCGTGCTCACCTCACCGGATCCGCAACTCGCCGCCCAGGTGCTGTTCTGGACGCTGGGCGGCTTCGGCTCGGCCCGCTGGACGCTGCTGCTCGTACCGGCCCTCGCGCTCGCGATCGGCCTGGTCGTACTGCTCCTCCAGGCGCGCAACCTCAACCTGCTCCTGGCCGGCGAGGAGAGCGCCGCCGCGCTCGGCCTGGACGTCCAGCGGTTCCGACAGGGGATGTTCCTGCTCGCCGCGGTGCTCACCGGGGTCGTGGTCGCGGTCAGCGGGGTGATCGGCTTCGTCGGCCTGATGTTGCCGCACGTGGTCCGGCTGCTGGTCGGCGCCGACCATCGGCGGGCGCTGCCGGTGGCCGCGCTGCTCGGCGCGGTGTTCGCGATCTGCGCGGACCTGGTGGCGCGTACGGTGCTCGCCCCGCAGGAGTTGCCGGTGGGCATCGTGACCTCGCTGGTGGGCGGCCCGTTCTTCGTCTGGCTGCTGCGCCGGGACGCGCGCCGGGAAGCGGGCGCGCGATGAGCGGACCCGCAGCGCGCCTGGTCCTGGACGAGGTCACCTTCGCCATCGGCGACCGAACTCTGGTGGACGCGGTGTCGCTGACCGTGCGGCCCGGCGAGGTGGTCGGCCTGCTCGGTCCCAACGGCAGTGGCAAATCGACCCTGTTGCGCAGCGTGTACCGGGTGAACCGACCGACCTCGGGCCGGGTGCTCCTGGACGACGCGGACGTGTGGACCCATTCGGCGCGCTGGGCCGCGCGGCGGATCGGCACGGTGCTCCAGGACATGCCGACCGACTTCCCGCTGACCGTGCGGGACGTGGTCGCGATGGGCCGCTCGGCACACAAGGGCCTGCTCGATCCGGACGACGCGGCCGACCGGGCGATCGTGACGGCCGCGGTCGAGCTGCTCGAACTCGCCGACCTGACCGAGCGGCCGTTCGCGCTGCTCTCCGGCGGTGAGCGGCAACGGGCGCTGGTGGCACGGGCGTTGGTGCAGCAGCCGGGCCTGCTGGTGATGGACGAGCCGACCAACCACCTCGACATCCACCACCAGCTCGGGTTGTTGCGGTTGGTCCGCCGACTGGGCGTGAGTGTGCTGGTGGCACTGCACGACCTCAACCTGGCGGCGATGTTCTGCGACCGGATCTGCCTGCTGGCCGACGGCCGGCAGGTGGCGAGCGGCACACCGGCGGAGGTCCTGACGGCGCCGACGATCGAGCGGGTGTACCGCATCGACACGGAGATCCGGACGCACCCGCGGACGGGGACGCCGTTGGTGGTGGTGCTGTAGGGACGGGCGCGCATCGAGCGGGTGCGCCGGGTACGCATCGGCGCTGCTTCGGCACCGCTCCGGTGGGCCGACGCGGACGTGCGGAAAGTGAGTACTTGTACGGATGCCCGCGTCGGACCCGCCGCCTAGCGTGACCCGCATGACCTACCCGCCTCCCACCTCGGGCAGCAACGGCGACGGCTTCGCCCGTGCGGCGGCGTTCGTCGTCGGCCTGTTCGCGTTCGTCGTGGTCGCCGTGACCGACCTGTTCGTCCTGATCGGCTTCGGCGGCGCCACCGAATCCTGCGCCAACCAGGCGTGCCGCGACTGGTACGAAACCCGACTGCCCTGGGTCTTCGGCCTGTTCGCGATCAGCTTCGTGACCGCCCTGATCGCGCTGGTGCGGCCCTCCCGCCGACCCGGCGGCCGCCGCGCCACGATCACCCTCCCCTTGGTCCTCGCCGCCATCGCCCTCCAGGCCACCGCGTTCGCCCTGAGCCAGAACGGCCCGGCGGCCTGACGCGGGCTATCCGGCGGCCAGCAGCGGTCGGACCTCCCGGGCCGTGCGGCGCATCGCGGGCAGCAGTTCGGCCGCGGACAGCCGAGCGGGCTGGGTGTGGCACAGGAGATCGGTGGCGTGGGGGTAGCCGGGGTCGGCCAGCAGGGAACGGGCCACGGATTCCGGGGTACCGGTGTACATGTTGCCGATTGCCAGGTAGTCGGCCGGCGTGAAATCGACCGGGAAGCGGCCGGCGGCGTGGGCCTGGGTGATCCACGGGAGCAGGTGCTCGGCCAGGGCGTCCGGCGGGCCGGGGTGGACCGGGCGGGACAGGGCCACCCTGCCCGGGGTGTGGCGGGCCAGGTGTTCCGCCGCCTCGCGGTCGCCCGGCAGCGGGCCGGCGGGGCCACTGGAGCGGCGGCCGGAGAGAATGCCGAGGTCGCGGTCGACCGCCCAGGCGATGCCGTCCGGGCTGCCGGTGCCGAGCCATATCCGGTCGCGCAGCGTGGGTGCGGGTGGGACCAGGTCGGCGCCGGTCAACAGGTCGAGCACGCTGTCCACGGTCTCCCGGAGGCGGGCGTGGCGGCTCTCGTGCGCGATGCCGAACCGTTCGGATGTGGCCGGGTCGGAGCCCGCGCCCAGGCCCAGTTCGAGCCGGCCGCCGCTGAGCGTGTCCAGTACGGCGGCGTCCTCGGCGAGGCGGATCGGGTGCTCGGTCGGGCCCACCACGACCGCCGTGCCCAGGCGGATCCGGGTGGTGCGTTCGGCGATCGCGGCGAGCAGTACGAACGGTGACGGCGACAACGCGCCCTGTGCACCCAGGTGGTGCTGTGCGACCCAGAACGAGTCGTAGCCGAACTCCTCGGCGGCCACCGCGAGTTCGATGGTCTCCCGGTAGACCGTACGGGCGCCGCCGGCGCCGGCCACATGGGTGAGGAAGCCGAGCCGCACGCGTGTCGTCCCTCCGGGCCGGGAGAAGTCCCGGGGGAATTCGCGGGATCGTCCGTTTCCTGCCGATCCTAGAACCCACCCTCGGACCGGCCCGCGCGGGGCCGGACACACGGCCCCGGACACACGTCCCCGGTCGCGCAGCGCCGGATACGCAGGTCCGGACGCGCAGCCCCGGCCACGCGGCGCCGAATGCGCCCTCTCCCGGTCCGCGTACCGTTGGCGCCATGAGCAATCTCGATACCCGACCGACCCTGACCACGTGCGGAGGCCGAGCCGATGTGCCCGGCCAACCCGTCCGCGAGTTGCTGAAGTCGCGCGATGTACAGCTGGGCGAGAGCACCATGGTCCGCCGGTTGTTGCCGAGCCTGGGTCGACGGATGATCGGCGCGTGGTGCTTCGTGGACCACTACGGGCCGGACGACATCGCGGACGAGCCCGGCATGCAGGTGCCGCCGCATCCGCACCTGGGACTCCAGACGGTGAGTTGGCTGCGCGAGGGCAGCGTGCTCCACCGGGACAGCCTGGGCAGCCTCGCCACCGTGCGGCCGGGCGAACTGGGGCTGATGACCTCGGGCCGGGCGATCTCGCACTCCGAGGAGTCGCCGCGCGAGCACGCCCGGTTGTTGCACGGCGCGCAGTTGTGGGTCGCGCTGCCGGACGCGCACCGGCACGTGGACCCGCACTTCGAGCACCACGCCGAACTGCCCTTGGTCACCGGCGGTGGACTGACCGCGACGGTGATCATGGGCACGCTGGACGGGTCCACCTCGCCGGGCACCGCCTACAGCCCACTCGTCGGCGCGGATCTGACCCTGGCGCCGGGCACCGATGTCCGGCCGCCGCTGGAGCCGGACTTCGAGTACGCGGTGATGTCGATGTCGGGCGAGGCCGAGGTGGACGGCGTGCCGCTCACCCCCGGCGGGTTGCTGTATCTGGGCTGCGGGCGGACCTCGCTGTCGATCCGGTCGGCGAACGGGGCCGATCTGATGCTGCTCGGCGGCGAGCCGTTCGCCGAGGAGATCGTGATGTGGTGGAACTTCGTCGCGCGCACCGGCGAGGAGATCACCGCCGCGCGCACGGCGTGGGCGGATGCGTCCGACTTCGGCACGGTGACCGGCTACGACGGGCCTCGGATGGACGCGCCGGCCTTGCCGTCCGTACCCCTGCGGGCCCGGGGCCGGGTGCGCTGAGTCGAGGGCGGGGCGGCGCCGGGCGCACCGAGCCGAAGCGGAGGCCGAGGCCGGGGTCGGCCCTCGATCGCGAGATCGCGAGATCGGCACTCGTCCGGGACGATCCCGCCCCGGGCCGCGCCGCCCACCCGGATCAGCCCGTCGGCGTGGCAAACACCCCCGCCGGGAACGCGCCATTGGCCAGTGCCGTACCGGTCAACATCGCGGCCAGGTCGGTGAGGCGGGCCGTGGCGGTGTCGCCGAGGTGGTCGAACGGGGCGCGGCCGAGGCGGTCGGTGTGTTCCTCGACGGAGCGCCGCAGCGCCCGGCCCGCGTCGGTGAGGGCGCCGGTCGGGTCGACCAGGCCGCGGCCGGCCAGCCGGTCGCGGGCCGCCTCCCACTGCTCGGCGGTCCAGCCGCGGCTGCCCACCGCGAACTCCGGGACGAACCCGCGTCCGGTCGCGGTGTGCGTGAACAGCGCCTCGATGCCGTCCAGTTCGGCCTCGACCAGGGCCATCAGATGCCCGTCGCCACGATATTCCCGGATCAGCGTGGCGGCGTGCCACAGCGCCTGGTGCGGGTGTTCCGCCGGGTCGGGCGGGTCGAGTTCGGCGTATGCCGCGTACAGCACCCGGCCCTCCGGCCTGCCCGCCCGCGCGCAGGACAGGGCCAGGTCGGCCGCCTCGCGCAATTCCGCCGAGCGGATCACGTCCTCGCCCAGGATCCGACGCAGCGCCCGGTCGACCACCCGCATCCGGGCCGCGTGCACCGCCTCCGGGGCAGCCAGTTCCCAGGCGGCCGGGATGTGCCTGCCGATCAGGTCCGGGCCGAAGTTGTAGAAGGTCGCCCGCACGGTGGCCGCGCCGACCGCTCCCATCGGCGCGGCCCGGGACGCGAAGTAGCCCATCCGCCCCTTCTTCAGCCCGATGGCGGCGAACTCGACGTCGCCTTCGGGCGCGAAGTAGACGAGCGAATGCAGCGGGTTCAGTACGTTGTGGCAGCGCCTGCCGGTGCGAGCGTCCATGCCCCGACCGTAACCATCAGCGGATGCTCGCGACAGTACGCCGGGCCGCCTCCACGATCTCGTCCAGGTGACCCCCGTGCGCGCCGTGCCAGTACACCCGGTCGCACGCAAGGCAGCGGGCGAACGAGTCCACCTTGTCCAGCGTGCCCGCCTCGACCTCGGACTCGACCTCCTCGCGCGTCGCCGCCCGCAGCTCGCCGTTGCACGCCGTACAGCGCGTCCAGGGCGCGAGCGGCAGCGCGAACCGGCGCAGCAGGTCGTCGAGTTGGCCGTCCGCGCGGATCCCGTAGACGTATGCGCCGAACCACAGGTTCTTGCGCCGGAGCAGGCCACGGTCCTGGGTGAGCAGCACCCGGCGTTCGGCGTTGGCCTGGATCACCAGGGTCGGGTCGTCGCAGTCGTTGTGGTAGGCCGTATCGATCCCGACCAGGCGCATCCGGCGGGCCAGTGCGCCCAGGTGCACGTCGAGCAGGAAACGCGGCGGCGTGTCGGCGTACTCCGGGATGGCCTGCGGGCGCCGGATCGGCAGCACGTCCACCACCTCGCCGCCGACCGGTCGGTGTCCCGGCCCGACCTCCCGGCCGTTCACCAGCAGGCCGCCGACCTCGGGCAGCGGCGGTCCGGCCGACTCCACCAGGTGTCCGATCGTCGAATCACCGTCGGCGGGGATGCTCACCGGCAGGCCGCGCAGCCTCGGCGGCAGGAACTGTTGCAACTCGGCGGGGATCTGAAGCAGCACATCCGATCGATTCACCCGGTCAGCATCCCATCGGGGACCCGCGCCGCGCCCGGAGTTTCCGGGCCCGTCGATCACGGGGCGGGGCCGGCCCGCCGATCCCGGGAAACGCCGAGCACGCCCCGTCGGGTGTCGAATCGGCCGGGTCCGGGGCGACGGAATATCCGCACGCCCGGGCGCCTTGAAGCAGCATCGGGACAAGACTTCGAAACTCCGGGAGGCGTGCATGGCTCGCAACGAGCTTCGTCCGATCGTGAAGCTTCGGTCCACGGCCGGGACCGGTTTCACCTATGTGACCAGAAAGAACCGGCGCAACGATCCGGACCGGATGACGCTGCGCAAGTACGACCCGGCCGCCGGAAAGCACGTGCTCTTCCGTGAGGAACGCTAAGCGGACCGAGAAACGGTCGATAAGCGGACCGATGAACCGAGCCGCACGAACGATGAGGCGAGAGACGGACGGGCAGTAGGGCACCCGTGAAACGGGCACCCGTGAAACGCGACGGACACACCGCCGCCGAACCGCCCGAACCACCGGGGCCGCGCACCGAAAATGGTACGCGGCCCCTGGTCGTGCCCGATTCGCTACCCGCGCGCCCCCGGTTCGCCCCTCGCGTGCGGACCGCCTTCCACCAGGTCGTCCCACAGGCCCAGGGTGCGCAGCACCTCCGCCCCCCGCGGCCCGGAGGCGGCAAGGCCGGCGACGATCGACTTCCGCAGTTGATTGCGCTCGAAGTCATCGGCGCCGCCGAGCAAGGCAAGCAATTCCGTGCTCAAGGTGAGATCCGCGCCCGCGGCCGAGTCGTGGCGGTCAAGATGATCCACCACCGCCTTGATCTGATCGGGAAATCGGGTCAGCCAGTACGCGACCAGCGCCTCCGGACCCTCTCGAATCAGCGCCCGGTGAAATTCCAACCGCATCCGGGTGAGCCGCTGTTGCTCCTTTTCCAGCGGCACCGCCCAGCGCGCCTGGTCCAGCGCCGCGCGGACACTGTCCGGAATTCCCTCGGCGTGCAGGAACGCACCCACCGGGCGATAGCTGAGCCCGTATTCCGCCAGCACCATCGGGTGGGCCAATGCGGCGTCGAGTTCGTCCTGGAGTCGACCCTCGTCGGCGTCGTGCACTCCGGCCGTCGCCTTGCGGATGCGATTCTCCACGTCGCGGCAAATGAAGGAGAAGGCGTCGACGGGGCGATGCAGCGCAACCGCCTTGGCGTCGTGTACCCACCAGTGCAGCTGCACCTGCACTCGACAAACGCGCTCCCCGTCCGGTCCGACCCGCAGTTCGAAGTCACGGATGTCGGCGAACTCGCGCGCCGCCACCCACCACAGCTCGGGGGCCCTGCGCACCTCCGCGAAGGTCGGCGTCGGGCGCGCGCTCGACGGCACCACCAGCACGTGATCGGCATGCAGCCCCAGCCGATGGCGAAGCCAGGTCAGGCCGCGCGAGCCGGTGGCGGGCCGGACCAGGAAGGTGTGGTGGTCGGTCATGCGCTTGCTCCCCCGTTCGTCGGGACCGGCGGCTCCTCGAACGCGTTGATGGCGGGTTCGAGCACCGCGATGTCGATCACGTCGCCGTTGGGCAGGCCCTCGTGGGCCAGCCGGGTCAGGTCGTACGCGAGGCGTTCCAGGCCGTAGCCGCGCCCGGGCCGAAACAGCAGCGCGAAGGTCTCCCGCAGGGCCGCGGCGCGCTCCCGGTCACCGCGGGTGGAGCCGAGGAGCGTGGTGAACATCCGGGCCACCACGGCGTATCCGTCCCGATCGCGGACCGCGAGCCGGATCACCGCGAGGAACCGCTCACCGGTCAGCAGTTCGCCGTCGGCGTCCTCGCCGACCAGCGCGGCCGCCATCTCGGCGGCGGCCGTCGCCTCTTCCCAGTCCTCCACCCGCTCCAGCACCGACTCCGCGCGCATGCCGTCCCGGCACAGCGCCACGATCCCCTCCCGAGCCGCCGCCGCCACCGCACGATCCCCGGTCCGGGCGAGGCGGAGCAGGTCGGTCAACGTGCGGCCGGGATAGACCGACGCCAGCCCCGGGTACGCCCGGGCCGCCATCAGCCGCAGCCCCGAGCGGGTGGTGTCCCGGCTCCAACTCGTCAGCAGGTGCTGCACCTGGGTGGCCACGACCGCGTCCTGAGCCGCCGTCTTCAACGCCGGCACCGCCATCGCGCGCTTGGCGTCGTCGTCCCGGACCCAGCGCAGCACCGGCGCCAACGGCCGGTGCCCGCGGCCGGTGGCGATGAAGTCGCCGGCCGCCCGGGCGGCGACCCGGTGGACGTCCAGCGGATGCCGTGGGGTCGCGGCCAACCAGTCCAGGAGCGGGTCGCGCAGGTCCGGATACACGTCCCAGATGTGCGCCCGCACCGACGCCGCCCAGTGCGGCCGGTTGAAGCCGACCACGTCGAGCCGGTAGCGGGCGCCGCCCCGGGTCGCGTCGGCGGGCGCCGAGGTCGCGTTGATCGACTCCAGCCGGGCCGCGCGGTCCCGAGGCGGCCAGCCGTCGAGCGGTTCGCCGTCCGCGATCGGCAGGTGCTCGGCCAACGTCTCGCGCAGCGCCGTCGCCCGCTCGGTGACGATGCCGTAGTCCTGCCCCTCGAAGACCGCCGCCGCGATCATCAGCGCCCAGTCCGCGCGCCCGGGATTGGCGCGCAGCCAGCCGGCCACGGCCGCGTGGTCGCGATCGCGCAGCGCGGTCAACACCTCGGTCCTGGTGAACCTGCCGTCGGCCAGATCGGCCAGGTCGCCGGCGATGGTCGCGGCCCGGTCCGGCCGGCCGCCGTCGGCGCGCACCAGTTCGGCGATGTCCTCGTCGACCAGGTCCAGATGCCGGCGCTCCCAATCCCGACCCAGGTGGTGGGCGAGGTGGCTGTGCAGCACCTGGAGCGGATCGGGCCGTTCGCACGGCACGTGCCAGGGCGCCCAGAGCGCGAGCACCGGCGCGGTGGCGACCGCCGTCACCACCAGCACGCTGTCCCGCTCGGCCAGACGGCGGCGCAACATTTCGAGGTCGTGGCGGGTGTAGCCGGCCAGCAGGTCCGCGGCGGCGGAGTCGATCACGTAGCCCCGGCCGCGCTGGATCCGGCGGGTCATCAGGTCCTCTTCGGGGTCGAGCGCGATCACCTTCTCGACGTACTGGTCCTGCATCAGGTGCAGGGCCAGCGTGCGCTTTCCCGACTCCGCCTCGCCGGTCAGCAGGATCAGATGCCGCGCCATCATGCTGCGGGCGCGCAGGTATCCCTTCGGCGGCACGAACGTGCGGCAGACCAGATCGCTCTCCTCCTTCCAGATCGGACCCTCCCGCGCCTGCCGCGGCCGGCTCGCGGTGCCGGGGCCGCCGGCGGCGGTCATGTCCCCGAACATCCGCGATCCGAAGACGTGGTTCCCGGTCGTGCCGTTGAAGTTGACGATCACCGTCGTGGCCGCGTCCAGGAGCGCGAACTCCTCGTCGGCCCACGCTTCGTCGCTCTGCTCCGGGTCGAACTGCCGCCGATCCCCGCCGACTTCGTCGCCCTCGCGCGGTGGTCCGCCGTCGCCCGAGGCGACCGGGTCGAGCGGTCGCTCGTCGGAGACGCCCATCTCACACACTCCGCGGCGGTCCGCCGAAGCGCGGCTCATGCTTGTCCCGGTCCGGAGCGGCCTGCGCGAACGCCTCCGGAGGCGCCGCGCCGACGGCCTCGCGAACCTTGGGTGACGGCACGTCCCGGTGGTGCATGAACTTCTCGGCGTCCACGGCGAACAACGCCCGGATCGACGGCACATCGGACACGGATTCCCCCTCGGTGAGTGTGTGACCACGCTGGGCTCGACTGGTCCACCGTGCCGCAGCACCTGCTGCGGCGCGGCGTACTTTTGCCCTCCGCTCAGGATTCGCCGGCTCGATCCGCCGCCAGGAGAGCCAACAATTCGGCATCTACGCTGACGAATCGGCGCGCGACGTCGTCGGAGCCCGCGCCCACCTCGCGCAACCGGACCACGGACTCGACCGCCGGCGCGGCCGTGGCCGAGGCCCCGAGTCGGGCGGCTCGGTCGCGGCGGGCGGCTCGGAAATGGTTCGACAACGGCCCGGTGGCTGTGGCGATAGTCGCGGGTGTCGAACCGCCTTCGGCTGCCCTCGTGGGCAAGCCGCACCTACCTGCTGCAGACCGGGGCCACCTTCATCACCGGCCTGGGCAATTCCGGATCGTTGATCGCGGCGGCGTTCGCGGTGCTGGCCGCCGGTGGCAGCGGGACCGGCGTCGGGTTCGTGGCCGCCGCGCGGACCCTGCCGCTGGTGGGGTTCCTGTTGCTGGGCGGGGTGATCGCGGATCGTTTCCCCAGGCATCACGTCATGGTGCTCGCCAACGTCGCGAATGCGCTGTCCCAGGGGGCCTTCGGGATCTATGTGCTCACCGGCGGCACCGAACTGTGGGTGATGATGGTGCTCTCCGGCATCGGCGGTGCTGCGCACGCGCTGTATCTGCCCGCCGCGCAGGGATTGTTGTTCGCCTCGATGGAGGCCGAGCACGCCGGTCCGGCGCTGGCCGCGTACCGGGTCGCGGTGAGCAGTTCGCAGATCGGCGGGGCAGCCCTCGGCGGGGTGCTGATCACCGCGATCGGGCCCGGGGCGGTGCTCGTGCTGGACGCCGTCGGCTTCGTACTGGCCGCCCTGCTCCGCACCTTCATGCGGCTGCCCGCGGCCCAGCCGGCCGAGGACGATCCGATGCTGCGCCAACTCGCGGACGGCTGGCGGGTGTTCGTGGCCCGACGCTGGTTGTGGGGGATCGTCCTGCAGTTCGCGCTGCTCAACGGCATGATGACGGCCGGCGAGACGGTGTACGGGCCACTGGTGGCCGAGGAGCACTGGGGTGCGGCCTGGCCGTGGGGCGTGGCGCTGAGCGCGCTGGGCGTGGGCACCCTGCTCGGCGGCCTCGTCCTGGTCCGCTACCGGCCACGCCGGCTGCTCCGGGCGGGCAACTGGGGGTTGCTGCCGCTCGCGCTCACCTTCGCCGCACTCGCGGTTCCCACGCCGTGGCCGCTGCTCGCCCTGTCGATGTTCGTGTGCGGTGTGGGCATGGAGGTGTTCGGCGTGTGCTGGATACTCACCCTGCGCCAGGAGATCCCGCCCGAGTACGTGGCCCGCGTCTCCGCATACGACTGGCTCGGCTCGATGGCCCTGGCCCCGGCGTGCACCGCCCTGGCGGGCCCCGCGGGCAGCGCCTTCGGCAACGCGAACATGTTGTGGGCCTGCGCCGCGGCGTGCGTCGTGCTCATCCTGGGCGCGTTCGTGATCCCCGAGGTCAGGACGCTGTCCTGGGCGCCGACCGATCAGCGGGTCACCGAGCCGGCGGCCGAGGCCGAGGTGTCCTGAGCCGGCGCCCGCAGCACGACGTCGGCGCCCGGTCACGACCGCCCGACCCTCCCGGTGCACGAACCGGTGTCGGCGGCGCCCCCGGCACTACGCTCGCGGGCATGGTGATCACCATCGATCCGACCTCCGCCGTCGCGCCGTTCGAACAAATCCGGGCCCAGTTGGCCGATCAGGCCCGGGCCGGCACGCTGCCTGCCGGCACCCGGCTGCCCACCGTGCGCGGGCTGGCCGGCGAACTCGGACTCGCGCCCAACACCGTCGCCCGCGCCTACCGAGAGTTGGAGGCGGACGGTGTGATCGAGACCCGGGGTCGCTCCGGGAGCTTCGTCGCCGCCGTCGGCGACACCACACAGCGGGCCGCGAGCGAGGCCGCCCTCGAATACGCGCACCGCGCGCACCGGCTCGGCCTGACCCGCGACGAGGCGATCACGACCGCGCTCGCCGCGTTCGACGCGGTCTACGAGGGCTAGGGTCCGTCTTCCATCCCGCGCCGAGCACCGCGCGGGATCGAAGCCGGGCCCCGGGCCTGTGGTGCCGTCCGAACCCGAGCCGATGACGCCGAACCGGGCCCGGTCGAGCCGTCGAACGCCTGTCCCGCCCGGGCGCCCGGCCCCGCGCGGCGACCCGGAACGGTCACCGTATGTCGCCGGCCGGCACCGGGCGGGCCGGGAAACCGCTACCCGAAAACCTCTGTACGGACGGCCCGAGGCACCGGATCATCGAAATCATGTCGATGCCTCGCCAGACGCCCCGCCCACCGGATGGGGCGCCGAGTTCAGCCGGTGACGACCCCTCAATGCTGCTGCCCTTCGTATTCGGGCTCGATGACGCGGACACCCCGTACGACGCCGTGGACGGACTCGCCCTCGCCGCCTTCCTGACCGGCGCCCAGCCGTGGGCCCGGACCACCCGCCTGGACCGGGTCAAACCCGGCGCCCGACTCGTGCCCCGCGGTGCCAGGGTGGTGCGCGCCGTCGAGGAGGACGACCGCTCCTCCCAACTCGCCGTCGGCGACGGCTGGACCCTGCGCTCGGTCCGCTGGCGCAGCGGCGGCGGCGAGGTGACCGTGACCGCCGTCGACGAGAAGGTCGGCCGCGCGGTGTTGAAGAAGGCGGTCAAGGGTGCGGTGGCCGATCCGCCGCCCAAGGACGAGGCCGTCGCGATGGGCTTTTGGTACTTCTCCGCCCGGCGCGGGCCGTATCGCACCACCAGGGCGATCACCGCCGCGCCGTGGGAGGACATCCGCCGCAACTACACCGCGCCGACCGCCGGCGCCTTCGATCGGCTGATGAAGATCACTCCGGACGACGTGTCCGGCCGGCTGATCCTGCTGCACGGCCCGCCCGGCACCGGCAAGACGACGGCGCTGCGTGCGCTGGCCCGCTCGTGGCAGGACTGGTGCCGGATGGACTGCGTGCTCGACCCGGAGGCGCTGTTCGGTGACACCGGCTATCTGATGGACGTCGCGATCGGGCGCGGCGACGAGGACGAGGAGTCGCACGACAAGTCCAAGAAGCAGCGGTGGCGGCTGCTGGTCCTGGAGGACTGCGACGAACTGATCCGGGGCGAGGCCAAGCGCTCGGCCGGTCAGGCGTTGTCCCGGTTGCTGAACCTGACCGACGGGCTGCTCGGGCAGGGCCGCAACGTGATGGTCGCGATCACCACCAACGAGAACCTCGGCCGGTTGCATCCGGCGGTGGTCCGCCCGGGTCGGTGCCTGGCCCAGATCGACGTCGGCCCGCTGGACTTCACCGAGGCGCGCGAGTGGCTGGGCACCGCCGACGGCATCGGCACCCAGGCCACCCTCGCCGAGTTGTACGCGCTGCGCAACGGCGCGGCACCGGTGGAGGTCGAACGACCGCAGCACGGCGGCGAGGGGTTGTACCTGTAGCGCGCCCGACCCGTCGCCCGCCCGAGCCGCGGCGCACCCGCGCCCGAACGCGCCCGCTCTCGGAGCCCACCGACGGCCTCCGAGAGCGGGCGAGCCGATCCCGGGCCCTGTCCGGCGGATCTCGGCGGGCCGCGCGGATCCGCCGGGCAGGCCCTAGACGTCCAGGTCCACCACGACCGGCGCGTGGTCGCTGGTGCCCTTGCCCTTGCGGGCCTCGCGGTCGACGTACGCGTCGGTGACCGAGGTGGTGAACGGCGCGTTGCCGTAGACCAAGTCGATCCGCATGCCCTTGTTCTTCGGGAAGCCCAGTTCGCGGTAGTCCCAGTAGGTGAACGGGACGTCGTACTTGAGCGCCCGGGGCATCACCTCGCGCAGCCCGACCCCCTCCAGCGCGGTGACCGCGTCCCGCTCGGCCTGCGTCACGTGCGTGGAGTTCTCGCCGAACAGCGAGATGTCCCACACGTCCCGGTCGGTGGGCGCGACGTTGAAGTCGCCGAGCACGGCGAAGGGTCGCGGGCCCGCCGCATCCGTGGCGACCGCGGCGCGCAGCGCGGTCAGCCACTCCAGCTTGTAGGCGTAGTGCGGGTTGTCCACCTCGCGGCCGTTGGGCACGTAGACCGACCACACGCGCACGCCGCCGCAGGTCGCGGAGACCGCCCGGGCCTCGTGCGGCCCGTCCACCTCCGGGAAGCCCGGCCCCGCCTCCAGGCCGAGGGTGACGTCCGCCAGGCCGACCTTGGACAACACCGCGACGCCGTTCCAGCGCCCGCCGGCGTTGACGGCCGACTCGTAGCCGATCTCCTGAAGCTCCTTGGTCGGGTATGCCTCGGCCGTGGACTTGAGCTCCTGTAGGCACACCACATCGGGCGCGGCCCGCTCCAGCCACTCGAGGAGCTTGGGCAGCCGGGCCCCGATCGAGTTGATGTTCCAGGTGGCGACCCTCATGCGAACCTTCCAGAGCGGACGACGGCTTTCGGACCCGCCGGATCGACCGGACGCGTCCGCAGTCATTCTCCCTCGTCGGGGTGACACGACCGGTGCGCACCGGGCGGGTCGGATGCGGTAGGCATGGGGGATGGACACCACTCCCCCGACCCGTTCCGACCTCGCCGACCTGACCGCCGCGCTCGTCGCGTTCTCCGCGGAGCGGCACTGGCAGCCCTTCCACACGCCGAAGAACCTGGTGATGGCGCTGAGCGTGGAGGCGGCGGAGTTGGTGGAGATCTTCCAGTGGCTGACCCCGGAGCAGGCCGCCGACGTGATGTCGGACCCGGCGCGCGGCGAGCACGTCCGGGAGGAGATCGCGGACGTGCTGGCCTACCTGCTCGGGCTCGCGGACCGGCTCGGCATCGACCCGGCGCAGGCGCTGCGGGACAAGATGGTCAAGAACGCGATCAAGTACCCGCCGGGCGCCCCGGGGCTGTAGGGCGGGTCTTCGAGGCCGTGCGGCGGATCTTCGATGCTCCGCCCGGTGCCGCTAGGACCGGCGCAGCCGGATCCAGCGCCGTGCACGGCCGATCCCGTGCGCGGCGCGTGGCTCGTGTCCGCCCGGCTTCGCGCCGACCGCGACCACGAGTCGGGTCTGGGTGCGCGGGGCGTCGGGTTCGTACGGCAGGGCGCCGAGGTCGCCGGGCAGCCCGTCGACCGCGGACCGGGCGCCTTCGATCGGCTCCGGTGTGCCTGCCCGCGGCTCCCGGATCGCACCGATTGCGGCGGTCTCGGCGAGCGCGCCGATCCGGCAGCCCTCGGCCGGGTCCGGTGTGCCCGCCCGCTGCTCCGGGATCCTGCCGATCCCGGCGGTTTCGGTGACGTGGTCGACGTCGACGTGTGGCATTTCGATCTCAGGCATCGCGTACTCCCCCGGAACATGCGTCCACGGCGCGGCGGTCCCGCCGCACCTCGGCCGGCGTGCCCTCCGCAACCACGCGGCCGGATTCCAACACGGTGACCCGATCGCACAATGCGTCGACGAAGTCGATCTTGTGGTCCACCACCAACAGCCCCACACCGTCCGCCGCGACGCCGCGCAGGAGCAGCAGCAGGGTGTCCGTCTCGCGCTCGTTCAATCCGGCGCTCGGCTCGTCCAGGATCAGCACCCGAGGCACCGCCACCATCCCGCGCGCGATGTCCAGCAACCGCCGTTCGCCGTAGGTCAGTACGTCCGCACCGCGTTCGGATCGACCCCGCGCGCCGGCCCGATCCGGGGTGACCCGGGTGCCGAACTGCCGTTCCTGCTCGACCCGCGCCATCAGCGGGCGGGACAACCAGGCCGCGAGCAGACCTCGATGCCGGATGTCCGAGCCGGCGAGCACGACGTTGTCCGCGCCGGAGAGCGCACGAACCGGTTGCGGGGTCTGGAACATCCGGACCAGGCCGGCCCGGCGCGAGCGTTCGGGACTGCCCAGGCGGACCGGCAGCCCGGCCACGAACAGGTCGCCGGTGGCCGGCACCACTCCGGTGATCGCGTTCAGCAGGGTGGTCTTGCCGCTGCCGTGCGGGCCGATCACGCCGACCGCCTCGCCGCGATCCACCCGCACGGACACCTCGTCCACGGCGCGGACCCCGGCGAAGTCCACCCGGATGTCCCGGGCCCGCAGGACGGGTTGGCGGACCTGATCGGAAGCGGTGGCCGGGATCGGTTCGGGTCCGGACGCGTACAGCCGTACCGGGTCAGGCATGGTCGCCCTCCTTCGAATGACCCGGCTCGCGCGCGTGCACGACGGCCGTTCGCGCACGCGTGGCCGGGTCGCTCGAACCCGCGGGCACCGCTTCCCCGAGCGGATCCGCGTACGCCGCGGCGATCGCGGCCGCGGCGAGCCTTGCCTCGGGCCGCCGACCGCACGGCCGTCCGGGCCCCGGGCCGGGGCGCGCATGCGGGCGCGCCCCGGCCTCGGACCCTTCCCCCGGGCGGTGCGCGGGACCGGACGCCATACCTGACACGGCGTCACCCCCCGCCCGCGCACCACCCGTATCGGGGGCCGAACCGGAAGCCGGATCGATGGGCGAACAGGGCTCCCCCGCCCCGTCCGACCACGACCCGGATGTATCCGGGGCGGCCCCCGCGCCCCGGTCGGACGCCGACTCCCCTCCTGACCCGGCGTCACCTCCCGGCCACGACACGTTTTCTGTACCGGTTTGGTTCATCTCGTCCCGCCCGATCCGGTCGCCCGGGTCGGGAACAGCCCCTGCGGGCGCGCCACGAACACGGGAATCGGAACCGGACGCGTCGACATCCCCGGGGTGTCACGCAACCGGCGGCCGGTCCACGGGAGTTCCCCCGGGCCGGTGGCCGGGCAGCCGATCGCCGGGTGGGCGACGGCGGCAAGCGGCGCGACGAGGCGGGCCATGAGTCAGGACACGCCTGGTGCGGACGCCGGGAGTTCGGCCGATGCGCTGCCGCGGGCGCCGATCGACGGCGCGGTGCGGGCGGACCGGATCGAGCCGCCCGTACGGGGATTGCCCCCGACGGGTCGCCGAGGTGTTCGCCCTGCCCTCGCGGTGCATGTCGTGTGCACGGCATGCGCCGTGCGTGTCGTCCAACGAGCCATGGGAGCCAACGCCTCTCGCGTCGTCTCCCCGCCCGGCCATCCCCCACGGAGTCCCGGATGCGGCACAAGCTAGACCGCAACCCCCGTCGCCGGCAAGGGTCTTGACAGCGCTTCGGGAACTGGCGTAGAAGGTTCAGCACAATCTAACAAATGTTAGATAGGCAGTCAGGTTCTTCCTTAGGTTCTCCCTGAAGGCAATCCCCCACAGATCAACGGCAACCGCTCCACCTGCGGTTAGGCTGCACAGCACCAAGGCAGCCTCATCCACCCGCCGGACCGAGAACGGGCGCTCATGGCACGCAGGAAGACGGAACCCGAAGCACTTCCGCGCCGGGAGGTGATCCTGTCCGAGGCCGCAACACTCTTCGCTCGCAAGGGTGTTGTCGCGTCGACGGTCCGTGAGATAGCCGATGCGTCGGGCATCCTCGCGGGCAGCATCTATCACTGGTTCGGTTCCAAAGAGGACCTGGTCGACGAGATCCTCACCGCCGCGATGCGCGACCTGTCCACCTGGTATGACGAGGCGTTCGCCGATGCGCAAACGTCGAGCGACCGGCTGCGCGGGCTCGTGCATGCCGCGTTCCGCACCATCGAGCACCACCCCGACGCGGCGACGATGTACGTCCGGGACTACGCGTACCTGGCCACGCTGCCGCGCTTCGCGCATCTGGCGATGGACGGTATGCGCGTCCGCGACCTGTGGCTGAACACCCTCCGCGAGGGGATCGAGTCCGGGGAGTTCCGCGCCGACCTGGACCCGGAGCTGGTCTACCGCTATCTCGCCTATCCGCTGTGGCTGACGGCCGGCTGGAAGTCCGGCGTCGACCGCACCCTGCCCGAATTGGAAGCCCAATTCACGGCGCTCGTACTGGAAGGCGTCACCCCCCGGAACTGACGAGGCGAAGGCCGCCGGCCACGCCGGCGGGAGTGGGGTACTTCGAGCGCTCGCGAAAGGACCACACGATGCACGTCGACGGTTTCGTCGCGCCCGGATTCGCGCCCGTACAGGCCGCGTTCGAGGAGAACTTCGCGCTCCGCGGCGAGGTGGGCGCCGCGCTGGCGGTCCACCTGCACGGGGCGCCCGTGGTGGACCTGTGGGGCGGACTGGCCGAACCGGACGCGGGGCGCAGTTGGGAGCCGGACACCGTACAGGTGGTCTGGTCGGTCACCAAGGGCCTGGTGGCGACGTGCCTGGCGGTGCTGATCGACCGGGGGCTGCTCGATCCCGCGCTGCCGGTATGCCGCTACTGGCCGGAGTTCGCGGCGGCCGGCAAGCGCGACGTGACGGTGGCCCAACTGCTCTCGCACCAGGCCGGGTTGCCGTTCCTGGACGAGCCGATCACGCTCGCCCAGGTGGCCGTGCCGGACGCGCTGGCGGATGCGTTGGCCGCCCAGCGGCCCGCGTGGGAACCCGGTGCGGCGCACGGCTATCACGCGGTGACCTGGGGCTTCTACGCGGGCGAGCTGATCCGCCGGGTGGACGGTCGCACGGTGGGCACGTTCCTGGCCGAGGAGGTGGCCGGCCCGCTCGGCGTGGATGCGCACATCGGCCTGCCCGCGACCGTGGTGCCCAGGCTCGCGCACCTGACCACCCTCGCACCGACGGATCCCGCGCTGCTCGACCTCGGCTCCGACCTCGGCCGGGCGATGCTCGCGCTGCCCGAACTAGCCGCTCCCGGCGCGGATCACGACCCGGACGTACTCGCCTGGGAGGTGCCCTCCGGGCTCGGTGTCACCAACGCCCGGGCGCTGGCCCGGGTGTACGCGATGCTCGCCGGGGGCGGCACGCTGGACGGCGTGCGATTGCTCTCGCCCGCGACCGTCACCGAGGTGACCCGCACGGTGGTCGAGGGCCCGGACCGGATCCTGGGCGAACACACCGCGTTCAGCCTCGGGTTCATGAAGCCGGAGACCGCGTTCTTCGCCGTCTCCACCGACTCCGCCGCATTCGGCCACCCGGGCAGCGGCGGCCCGTTGGCCTTCGCCGACCCGGCATCGGGGCTGGCCTTCGCATACGTGACGAACGGCCAGTCCCCCCTGCACACGGACATGCGGGCACTCGGCCTGATCGACGCGGTACGGGGCTGCCTGGAGCGGTAGCGACGAGCGGGCGCGAGCGCGGCCGGGCGGGCGGAGCGGAGATGCCGCGCTGCCCGGCCGGCGGCGTACGTGTGTCGGCACTTCACGTGCGACGCGCCGGTGACCAACCCGGAGCACCTGGCCGAACAGGTGCCGGCCAAGGCGGTGGCCCGAGCCTGAGCCCGCCGCACGCCGGGTCACTCGTCCGCCGCGCGGCCGGGTCGGGCCGGTCGCTGCGGGGCGGTTGCGTGTGGGGTGGCGGACGCGTAGCGGCCGTGCAACCCGGGCGCGTAGCGGACGTGCATCCCGAGCGCGTAGCGGACGGCCCGACCGTCACCGCGGAGCGGGCATGCGACCCGGCGCGCAACCGGCTCGTCCGCCGCGCGGCCGGGTCGGGCCGGGCGCTGCGGGGCGGTTGCTCGTGTGGTGTGGGGTGGCGGGCGCGTAGCGGACGTGCAACCCGGACGCGTAGCGGCCGTGCAACCCGGACGCGTAGCGGCCGTGCAACCCGGACGCGTAGCGGCCGTGCAACCCGGACGCGTAGCGGCCGTGCAACCCGGACGCGTAGCGGCCGTGCAACCCGGACGCGTAGCGGCCGTGCAACCCGGGCGCGTAGCGGACGGCTCGACCGTGACCGCGGAGCGGGCATGCGACCCGGCGCGCAGACCGGTTCGTCCGCCGCGCGGCCGGTTGCTACGCGGCCGAGGTGCCGGTGAGCGGCGGAACGCACGAGCGAAATGGGGCTGCTTACCCGCGCAACCCAACGGGCGGGAGCGGTGCGCTCGGGAGCGGTGCGCTCGGGAGCGGTGCGCCCGAGCGCGGTGCGCCCGGGAGCGGCAAGCGCTCACCTCAGGGGCGGTCGCGGCGGCCGGCGGCGAGGGTCAGGCCGCCGACGAGCAGCAGGGCGCCGGCCGCCAGGCTCAGCGGCAACAGCGGGGCGGAGCCGGTGTTCGCGACGTGGTCGGTGATGGCTCGGCGGGCGATCACGGCGGGCCCGTCGTGGACCGCCCGCTTGGCGGCGGCGCCGCGGTCCTTGGCCGCGGCGTCACGCGGGCCGGGAGCGCCGGGCCGACGCGGGAGCTTGCCGGGGAACGACGGGGCGCGACCGTCCGCCCGCCGTCGATGCGGTCCGGCTCCGGCCCGATCGGCCCCGGGTCGGGTGGGCGCGCCGGGCGACACCGCCGGCGCGGCGCCCGGCTCGGCGCTGCGGGCGGCATCCGGCAGGCCGGGGCAGTCCGGCCGGCTCGGAGCGCCGCCGAGGGTGCGGGTGCGGTCGCGCAGAAGCGAGGTGAGGTCCGCCTCGTCCGGATCCGTCGCGCTCGAAAGCCTCGGGTCGGGACAGGGCTCCGCAGGGATCGCGTCCATCCCGGGCAGCCGCACGCCCGGCCGGAGCGGCCGGCTCGACGGCAGCGGTGGCAGCGACGGCAACGGGGGCGGGATCGGCCGGCGAAGCGCCTCGGCCGAACTGCGGCCGACCGCCGGCGCGGGTCCGGTGAGCGGCACCGCGGCCCCGACCGGGACCGCGACCGCGCCGAGCACGGCCACGCCGAGCGCGACCACCAGCGACGCCGCCCGCCGGTTTCCGTGTCTGCTCACCCGACCACGCTAGGTCGCCCCGCCCGTCCCCGACGCTCGCCGCGCGTACCGTTCCCTCGTTCGGCCCAACAGCCATCACCCACACGGGAAGTCCCGCACCGCGACACCGGCGTGCGTCGGCGGCGGCGACCCGTGGCGACCCGTGACGCAAGGCCACCGATCACCCGCACCACGACCGCCCGTCGCCCGGCGCGGTGACCGCGCCCACCCTTTGCCCACCGGTCGCCCGCCGCCCGACCCCGGACATCCTCCGGGCGGCCCGGCGCAGGGTCGGTGCCCAACCGCGCGGGAGCATCGGACGGCGGAGTGATCGACATCGGCAAAAAAGACAGCCTTCCTTACCTTGTAACGGCGTCACGATTCGAGCGACAATCCCGGGACACCGGGACCGGAACCGGAGCCGAACCCCGATCCGGACCCGCGTCCGGACCGCGTCCGGATTCGTGCCGCTCCGAGGGGGTCTTCGCCATGCGCGTCTTCGACGCCGACAACCACTACTACGAGGCCATTGACGCCTTCACCCGACACCTGGATCCGAGGCTGGGCGGGCAGGTCATCCAGTGGTGCGAGATCAACGGCCGCAAGTACCACGTGATCGGCGGCACGGTGAACCACGCCGTGGTCAACCCGACCTTCGACCCGATCGCCAAGGCCGGCGCGATGGCCGAGTACTTCCGGGGCAACCCCTCCGGACGCAATCCGCTGGAGTACCTGCGCGAGCGCGAGCCGATCCGCCCCGAATACCGCGACCGGGACGCGCGGCTGGCGGTGATGGACAGTCAGGGGCTGGACGGGATCTGGCTGTTCCCGACGCTGGGGATGGTCTACGAGGCGGCGCTCGCGCACGATCCCGCGGCGGTCGGGCAGTTGTACTCGTCGTTCAACCGCTGGCTGGAGGAGGACTGGGGGTACGCCTACCGGGACCGGATCTTCGCCGCGCCCTACATCGCGCTCGCCGACCCGCGGACCGCCCTCGCCGACCTGGATCGCGCGCTGGCGGGCGGCGCCCGGATCGTCTGCATGCGCCCGGCCGCGCCGAACACGGCGGACGGCCCGTACCCGCCCGGGCACCCGGTCTTCGACCCGTTCTGGGCCCGGGTGAACGAGGCCGGCGTGCCGGTGATCGTGCACGCGGGCGACAGCGGCTACTCGGCCAACGGCTACAGCCGCAAGCAGGGCCTGCGCACCGACTTCAAGGGGGGAGGCGGTCCATCGGTGACCATGCTGTGGACGATGGAGCGGCCGATCTTCGACTTCCTCGCGTCGTTGATCCTGGACCGCCTCTTCCAGCGTTTCCCGAACGTGCGCGTGGTCTCGGTGGAGAACGGCTCCGAGTTTCTCGGCGACCTGTTCCGCAAGCTGCGTTCGGTCGGCCGCAAGATCCCCGGCCTGTTCCCCGAGGACCCGGTGGAGACCTTCAGGCGGCACGTCTGGATCAACCCGTTCTGGGAGGACGACCTGACCGAGGTGGTCGACCTGATGGGCCCCGGCCGCGTCGTCTTCGGCTCCGACTGGCCGCACATCGAGGGCCTCCCGCACCCGAGGGACTACGAAAGCGAACTCGAGCCCTTCGACGAACGCACCAAAGCCATGATCATGGGCGAAAACGCCAGGGAACTGAACACCCCGCGTCCGATCTGAGCCCGGCACCATCACGCAACGAAACACCTTCCCGGTTTGTCACATATCGGGAAGGTGATTCTCGCGCCTCGGTAGGGTGGTGGGCGTTCGCAGGCATCCACAGGAGGCATCGAGATGGGCAACGCCCCCCGGTCCACCGACTCCGTTATCGCTGCCCTCTTCGAGTCGATAGAGGCACCGGAAACCGTCCAGGTGGAGCTGATCGGAGGCCGCATCGTGATGTCACCCACTCCGGTCAGCGGACATGGCGGGTTGCTGCGCCGACTGTTCTCGAGGTTCCTGGAACCGAACCTCCCCGAAGGCATGGACGTTCCGATGTCTCCCGTCACCATCATGCTTCCTGGCATCGGTGGCGACGGATACGTCCCCGACATGGTTGTCTTCGACGAAGACGCAAACTGGGACTTCGATGACTGGAGGCTTCCCGCCGACGTCGTCCATCTCGTCGTCGAGGTCGTCTCCGCCGGTCGCGAAAATCAACACGACGACCGTGAGGTCAAGCCCTTCGGCTACGCCTCCGGGCCGATCCCGCTCTACCTGTTGATCGACCCGCTCCGACAGGAAGTCACCCTCTTCGCATCCCCGTCGGACGGCAAGTACCAGGAGCGGCACACCGTCCCCTTCGGTGGCCGCATTCCCGTGCCCGACCCCTTCGACGCCGTCCTGGACACATCGATCTTCTTTCGCTGAGCCCGCCGGGTGGTCAGACCAGGACGGCCTGGCCGCCCGGGCCCTCCTCGGTGATGTCGAGGACCGTCGGTGGGCGGCGGGTCGCGGGGGCGGGCGGGAGCAGGGCGGAGGGGTCGAGGGTGGGGGCTTCGGCGGCCCGGGTGCGGAGCGTGGTCTGCTCCTCGGACAGGTCGGCGAGCAGGCCCAACACGTGCAGCAGGTCGATCAGTTCGCTGGTCAGATCGGTCGACCAGGTGCGCCCGCGGATGCGTTCCAGGCCCTCGCCCGGGGGCTCGGTGCGGGCCGCGATCCACGGTTCGAGGATGCCCAGGTCCCACACCTCGCGCGGGACGGGCCCGATCCGGCCGGTGCCCAGCAGCAGCGAACGGCTCTCCTCGTCGTAGGTCGCGCCGATCGGCCGGGCCGGCACCGGTTCGCGAACGAACGGGCGCCGGCCGCCCGGCAGTCGGGGTTTGCCCTCGCCGGGGCGGCCGAACCGCGCGCCGAACGTGTACAGGGCGATCAGTCGGCGGCCGAGCTCGACGCCCGCCGTCCACAGCCGCGGGTCGGCGGTCAGCGGCACCCGCGCCGGATCCACCGTCACCGCCACGATCCAGGCGAACAGGTCCTCGGCCGCGACCGGGACGGCGAGCCGAGCCGCGAGCAATTCCACCAGTCCGGGCGCCAGGTTGGGCTCGCGGCCCGCCGGGTCCCGATACAGCGGCGCGACCCGCCCGCCGCGACCGCCGTGGTGGGCCGCATCCGGCAACAGGGCGCTGCACAACAGCGGCCAGGGGTCCCCCGCTTGACGTTGCGTCAGGTAGACCTGCCGGTCCCCGCGCACCCGCCACAACTCGGGCCGGGCGAAGTCCACCACACGGTGGTCGGCGACCAACCACTGCCGATCGAACGGCCGCCGGGCGACCCGCACCAGCCGAGGCGTCGCACCGACCTCACGCGCCAGCGGCCCGGCCGGCGCGTCACACCCGGGCAGCGGCGCGGGCCGGGACGTCTCGTTCCGCGAACGGGTCGGCTGCAACAGGGCGTTCCGCTCCTCGGCGGCGGCCAACCGGGCCCAGCGCCGACGCAGCGTCTCCCGTTCGGGCGCGTACACCCACGTCCGTCCCGTGCCGATCCCGCTCGTCCCCCACGGCATCAGGTCCGCGAGCGCGGCCGTCCCGACCGGGCTCACATCGCGTGGTCCCACACCCGCCGCTCCTCCCGATCCGGATCCCCGACCACCGTCGCCGGCACGTCGAGCAGCATCGTGTGCCGCTCGATCGGGTCGTACCCGGGCCACTGCGGCAGCCCGTCGGCCACCGGCGGCCCGCCCCGGACGAACGCGGCCCACGCCTGCTGGATCAGGTCGGACAACTCCCGCGCGGCGGGCGGCACACCCCCGGTCAGCCAGCGGCCGAGCGGCGTGTCGAGCGTGCCGAACACGAACGGGATGTCGATCGCGTGCGGCGACCCGAGTCGTTGCGGATGCGCCCTGGGCGCCCAGCGGAAGCGGTACATGTAGGCCGTGCCGCCGGCCGCGAGCTGCGCCTCGGCGAGCCGGACGGTCGGTATCCCGTAGGACTCGGCGGTGAGCAGCCGGATCCGCCGCGAGCGCCCGTTCAACTCCGGGTACAGCTCCGCGTACGTGCGCACCAGGTCGGCCAGCGCGTCCGGACGACGCAGATTGGCCAGGTCGGCGGGTACCGGCTCGGATGCGTCCGTGCCCTCCGTGACCACGAACATCTGCTCCTCGTCCTGGTTGGACCCGAGCAGGATCGGCACGTCGCCCCGGATCGCCCGCAGCGGGGCCACCGGCAGCGGTCCGGCGGGGTCGACCACCGGCCGGAACACGAACCGCGCCGTGCCGCGCCCGATCGCCTCGGCCTGCGCGTCGAGCAGGTCGGCCACGGGCACCTCGATCAGCTCGGCGGCCCGGTCCGGGGTGATCCCGAGCGCGGCCAGCACGTCGCCGGTGGCCTGCTCGGCCTCGGGCACGCTGCGCAACGTCTGCGCCCCGCCGCTCTGCACGATCGCCCGCCCGAAGAGCCCGCGCGCGGCGGGCAACGCGAGCAGGTTGGCGGTGAGCTTGGCCCCGGCCGAGACCCCGCCGAGGGTGACCCGGCCGGGATCCCCGCCGAACGCGCCGATGTGCTCGCGCACCCAACGCAGCCCTTGCACCACGTCCAGGAGCGCATTGGCCGAGGAGGCGGCGTACTCGTCGCCCAACAGGTGCCGCAGGTGCAACAGCCCCAGTACGCCGAGCCGGTAGGCGAGCGTGACCACCACCACGCCGCGCCGGGCGAACCCGCTGCCGTCGTAGACGCCCTCGAACGACGCGCCGCCAGTGTATCCGCCGCCGTGCACCCACACGAGCACCGGATGCGGGCCGGGTTCGGCGGGCGCGTGGATGTTCAGGTACAGGCAGTCCTCGTCGATGGCCACCGGTGCGGCCCCGTACTGGCCCATCGGCTGCGGCGCCGCGCGGGCGAACTCGCGGGCGTCCCGGTCCCCGTCCCAGGCCGCGGGCGGCCCGGCCGGCCGAAACCGGGCCGGTCCCAGCGGCGGCGCGGCGAAGGGCACCCCCCGAAAGATCCGGACCCCGTCCGACTCCTCGCCGATCAGGCCGCCCAGCGACGTTCGTACACGCACCATGGCACCGAGCATAGGACCCGCCGTCAGAGCAGGCCCGCGAGCTTGTACGCGACCAGGGACCCGGCCACCGCGACGTTGAGACTCGTGCCGGTGCCGATCATCGGGATCTCCACCATCTCGTCGAGGTGGGCCAACGCCTCGGACGGGATGCCGTCGCTCTCGTGGCCGAGCACGGCGATGGTGGGGCAGCGGGCGGGTTCGAGGTCGGCGAGGCGGACCGCGCCGTCGGCGAGTTCGACACCGACCACCCGGGCGCCGCGCTCTCGTCGGTTGCCCAGCCAGGTGAGCGGATTGCCGACCCGATGCACGCAGGTCGGTCGGCGCAGCGTGTTGCCCCGGGCCAGGGCCTCGGGGACCCAGGGCAGCCGCGGGACGACGAGGCACGCGCCGACCGCGTCGCACGTGCGCAGGAGGGTGCCCAGGTTGACGCCGTGCTTGGGCCACAGCGGCGCGAGGTAGAGGTGGTCCCAGCAGCCGTGCGCCCGGGGGCGGCGTTGCCGCTTGAGCTCGGCGCGGGTGTTGACGTGGAACGCGGGGTCGGCGGGGCGAATCCCGCCGCGCCCGGTCATCGCTCCCGGGAGGAGCGCCTCCCGTCGGCGTGCGGTGCGGTCCGACCGATGCGGTCGGACATGCCGTTGCTTCGCTGTATGCGCTTCGGACGCTTCATTCGCTTCACGCGTGGGCCACTTCGCGGCGTGGCCGGGCCATCGTCGGGTGTCGCTACCGCGTCAGGATACGGCGAACGGCGCCGCATTGCGCCCACGGGAGCAGGCTCGGATACTCCGCGAGCCGGATGCCGGTGCCGGCGCGGGCGTGACACGCTTCCCGGGAAACATCCATTCACCCGGGAGTCCTGCCTTGACCGTTGTCCTGGTGATCGTCGCGGCCGTGGCCGTGCTCGCGCTGCTGGTCGGCGTGCACCTCTACGTGTGGCGGCGGCTCGTGCGCGACACCACCCGGTCGGGGCTCGTGCGGCGGATCGGCGCGGGCGCGGTGATCGCACTCGGACTGTCGATGGTGGGTGCACTGGTGCTGCCCAAGGCGTTCGGCCCGCGCGGCACGGAGTGGATCGCGTGGCCGGGCTTCGTCTGGATGGCCCTGCTGTTGTACGTGGTGCTCGCACTCGGGGTGCTGGAGGTGCCCCGGGTGCTCGCGCTGCGGGCGCTGCGGCGGCGCGCGGCGGCCGAGCCGGTGTCGGCCGAGCGGTCGGCCGAACTGCCGGTCGCGGTGCCCGTCGGCGCGGACGGGCCGGATCCGGACGGCGGGGAGCCCGCCGCACCGGCTCCCGCGCCACCGGCTCCCGCGCCGCCGGCCGCCGCCGCGGGCACGCCCCTGGGGCCGGATCGCCGCCTGGTGCTGAGCCGGTCGGTCGCGCTGTTGGCGGCGGGCACCTCGCTGGGCACCGTCGGCTACGGGATGACGCAGGCCCTGGGCGCGCCGCGCACGGTGCGGGTGCGCATACCGGTCGCGCGGCTGGATCCGCGGCTGGCCGGATTCCGGATCGCGGTGGTCGGCGACATCCACCTGGGTCCGCTGCTCGGGCGCGCGCACACCACGCGGGTGGTGGAGACGATCAACCGGACCAATCCGGACCTGGTCGCCATCGTCGGCGACCTGGCCGACGGCACGGCCGGGCAACTGGGCGACGACGCCGCGCCGTTGCGGCGGCTGACCAGCCGATACGGCAGCTTCTTCGTCACCGGCAACCACGACTACATGTCCGGCGCGGCGGACTGGGTCGCCGAACTCGCCGAGTGGAACGTACGCACGCTGGCCAACGACCGGCTGGAGATCGCCCGGGGCGGCGCCGCCTTCGACCTGGCCGGAGTCAACGACGTCACCGGCAAGTCCCACCACGACGGCCCGAACTTCGCCAAGGCACTGGGCAATCGCGACCCGTCCCGCCCGGTGGTGCTGCTCGCCCACCAGCCGGTCCAGGTGGACGACGCCGCCAAGTACGACGTCGACGTGCAACTCTCCGGCCACACCCACGGCGGCCAGATGTTCCCGGTCCAACTCCTGGTCAAGCTCGACCAGCCGGCCGTCGCCGGCCTGCACAGGGTCGACGACACGATGCTCTACATCACCAGAGGCGCCGGCTTCTGGGGCCCACCCGTCCGCATCGGCGCACCCCCGGAGGTCACGATGGTGGAACTCCACCCGAAGTAGACGGGCGGTCGCGGGGTCCTCGAGTGGGCGCCGCGACCGCCGGGAGGTGGGCTCAGACCGTCTCCGTCATGCCTCCGTCGACCATCAAGTGTGTACCCGTGACGAAGGAAGCCTCGTCGCTGAGGAGGAAGCGGACCGCGCCGGCGATTTCCTCCGGGCGGCCCAGCCTGCGCAGCGGGGAGCTGTTCTCCATCCGCTCCCGGGTGCCGGGGCGGGCGAAGGAGCGGGCGAGCATCGGCGTCTCGATGTAGCCGGGGCAGACCACGTTGCTGCGGATGTGGTACTCGGCGAGCTTGGCGGCGATCGAGCGGTTCAGGCCGAGCATGCCCGACTTGGATGCGCAGTAGGACGGGTTGAGCGCGTTGCCGACGATCGCGTTGAGCGAGGCGATGCCCACGATCGCGGACCCGGCGTGTTCGCGCAGGTGCGGGGTCAGGGCCTGGACCAGCAGCGCGAACGAGCGCAGGTTGACGTCCAGGACGCGGTCCCAGTTCTCCGCGGTGACCTCGGTGATCGGGGTCGAGTCGACGATGCCCGCCGCGTGCACGAAGCCGCCGATCGTGCCCAGCGCCTCGGCCGAGGCGTGGATCGCGGCCGGATGGGCCTCGGTGTCGGTGACGTCCAGGGCCAGACCGAGCGCCGGCACCCCGTGCTCGGCCTCGATCTCCTTGGCCGCCTCCTCGACCGGGCCCGCGGCGATGTCCCACAGCGCGACCGGTCGGCCGGTCGCCGCCAGCGCCCGCGCGGTGGCCCGCCCGATGCCCGAGGCACCGCCGGTGATCACGACGCCGGTATCGGGTGATGTCTTGTGCGTACCCATTTCGAACTCCTCCGTGGACGGGTGGACCAAACATCTGACGTACCGTCAGAACAAAACCAGTGGTAGCACGCCCACCGAGGTGTTGTGCTGACCGGCATGGCAAAACGACTGATGGACCTGCTGCTGGTGATCGACGTCGAGGCGACCTGCTGGGACGGCCCGACCCCGGAGGGGCAACGCAACGAGATCATCGAGATCGGCCTCGCCACCCTCGACATCGCCACCGGCGAGCGCGTCGACCGGCACGGCATCCTGGTCCGACCCACCCACTCCACCGTCGGCGCGTTCTGTACCGAGCTGACCACGCTGACCCAGGCGGATGTGGCGACCGGCCACACCTTCGCCGACGCATGCGCCCTGCTGCGCGGGGAGTTCAGGGCCCACCAGCGCGTGTGGGCGAGCTGGGGCGAGTACGACCGGCAGCAGTTCGAGCGCCAATGCGCCGCCGAGGGCGTCCCGTATCCGTTCGGCACCCGCCACCTCAACGCCAAGTCGCTGTACTCGCTCGCGCACGGCCTGGATCGCGAACTCGGCATGGCCGCCGCCCTGGAGCACGCCGGCCTCCCGTTGGAGGGCACCCACCACCGAGGCATCGACGACGCGTGGAACATCGCCGCGCTGCTGGGCGGCATACTGCGTGCTTCGCGCCGGGATCGACCGGGTACCCGATCGGTGGCACCATCCGCCCCGTAGACCACACCCGCCCCACCGGGCCCACGACCCCGGCGCACCGACCACCGCCGAGCCCACGCCGGATCCCCCGGATCCCCCGGATCCTGAAGGTCCCGAGATCGCCCGGGATCTCGAAAGTTCCGAAAGTCCCGACAGGAGCAGCCGCACCATGGCCCAGGACACCCCGAGCGCCGACCTGGTCCTGACCGGAACCGTGATCACGGTGGACGAGGACCGACCCCGCGCCGAGGCGGTGGCGATCGGCGCCGGTCGCATCCTGGCCGTCGGAGACGCCGCCGACATGCCGATCGGGCCCGCCACCCGCGTGGTCGAGTTGGGCGAGCGCTGCGTGCTCCCCGGCTTCGTCGAGGCGCACGGCCACGCGGTGGCCGAGGCACTGCTGTTCGGCAAGGGATCCGTGGCGGACATCCGGGCCGCGTCGATGGACTCCGCCGAGGCCGTGCTCGCCGCGATCCGGGCGGGCGTCGCGAACGGGCACGAGCTGATGTACGGCTGGGACCCGCTCTCGTTTCCCGATCTGCCGCTCGCCGACCAGGACTTCCTGGACCGACTCGCCCCCGATCGCCCGCTGGTGGTGGTGCACCACTCGGGACATCTGGCCTGGTACAACCGCGAATCCGGCCGTCGACACGGCATCGACCGGAACACCCCGGACCCGCCCGGCGGCCGATACGGGCGCGACGCGCACGGCGAGCCGGACGGCTCGGCCTACGGCATCGAGGCGATCGCCGAGATCACCACGCCCACCGGACCGCTTTCCGGCAGCCGCGACGTGCTGCCGCCCGGCCTGGCCGACACCCTGGCCCACATGAGCGCCGTCGGCCTGACCATGGCCGGCGAGATGGCCTGTCTGCCGCCGTGGCGCGACGCGCTGCTCGACCCGGCCCGCAGGCCCGCGCCGAGCACCCGACTGCGCCTGTACGAACCGGCCTCCGCCGCCCTGCGCAGCACCGGCCGACCCGACGCCGGTGACGACCTGATCCGGCAGAACGGCATCAAGGTGTGGGTCGACGGCTCGCCATGGGCGGGCACGATCGCGGTGTCCTTCCCGTACCTGGACACCGAGCTGACCCACCGACTCGGCGGCGGCGAACGCCCGCACGCGAGCACCAACTACACGTGGGACCAACTCGCCGAGGTGGTCGAGGCGTACTTCCCGCACGGCTGGCAACTCGCCTGCCACGCGCACGGCGACCTCGCCATCGACATGATCCTGGACGTGTACGAGAGCGTGCTCACCCGCTACCCGCGCCCGGACCACCGGCTGCGGATCGAGCACGTCGGCGCGATGCGCCCGGACCAGTTCACCCGCGCGGCGGCCCTCGGGGTGACCGCGAGCGTGTTCATGGACCACGTGTACTTCTGGGGCGAGGTGCTCACCGACGAGCTGTTCGGCCCCAAGTACGGCGCCCGCTGGGCGGCGGCCGGCTCCGCGGTGGCCGCCGGCATGCGGATCTCGCTGCACAACGACCCGCCCAGCACGCCGGAGAACCCGCTGCACAACATCACCGTCGCCACCACCCGACGCTCGCGCCGGGGCAGGGTGCTCGCCCCCGAGGAGCGGCTGACAGTGACCCAGGCGATCCGCGCGCAGACCCTGGACGCGGCCTACCAGCTCTTCGCCGACGACATCGCGGGCTCGATCACCCCGGGCAAGTACGCCGACCTGGTGGTGCTGTCCGCCGACCCGTACACGGTCGCGCCGAGCGCGATCACCGACCTCGACGTGCTCGCCACCTTCCTGGCCGGCGAGCAGACCCACGGCGATCCGCTCTGAGTGCGTCGGGCGCGTACGGCCCTCGGCGTCAGTCGTCAGTCGTCAGTCGCCGGTGACCAGCATCGCCGCGCCTACGATGCCCGCGTCGTTGTGCAGCTTCGCGGGCACCAGGTCGGCGCGGACCTTGATGTACGGCAGGAACTTCTCCGGCTTCTTGCTGATCCCGCCGCCGATGATGATCAACGACGGGGAGAAGAGCATCTCCACGTGCCGCAGGTAGTCCTGTACCCGCCCGGCCCACTTCTCCCAGGACAGTGCGTGCGTCTCCCGGGCCACCGCCGAGGCCCGGTGCTCGGCCTCGTGGCCGGCCAGCTCCAGGTGGCCCAGCTCGGTGTTGGGCACCAGCCTGCCGTCCACGAACAGCGCGCTGCCGATGCCGGTGCCGAAGGTCAGCATCAGCACCGTGCCGCCCTGCCCCGCGCCCGCGCCGAAGCGCATCTCGGCCACCCCGGCCGCGTCCGCGTCGTTGACCATCGAGACCGGCCGGCCCAGCGTCGCGGTGAACAGCGCGTCGGCGTCCAGGTCGATCCACGACTTGTCCACGTTCGCCGCGGTGCGCACGATGCCGTCCCGGATCACGCCCGGGAAGGTGATGCCGACCGGCCCGTCGGTGTCGGCGAACTGTTCCAGCACCTCGCGGACCACACCGATCACCGCCTGTGGCTCGGACGGCTCGGGCGTGAGCAGCCGCACCCGCTCGTGGGTCAGCCGTCCCGCGTCGGTGTCCACCGGCGCGCCCTTGATCCCGGTCCCGCCGATGTCGATGCCCATGACCGGCACGTGAGGCTCCTTCGCCGTCGCAAACCATCCACAACCTTGCGCCCCATCCCCCTGCGGCGCGGGGCAACCGCACTCATCGGCCGTTACCCCGCCCACGCGGGCCGATTCACCGCAACTCGGGGAGATCCTCCGGATGCAACGTGCGCAACTCCTCCATGCCCGCGCCCGGCAGTTGGGCCAACCGGGTCGCATGCCGCTCGATCATCGCCTCGAACGTACGTCGCGCCTCACGCGCGTTGCCGAACGCGGCGCCGCGCGGCAGCCGGCGGAAGTAGCCGAGCAGCGCGTCGCAGGCGTCGTCGGTGAGCACGTACTCGTGCTCGCTCACCTGCTTGCGGGTGATCTCGACCAGTTCGTCGGCCGAGTAGTCCTGGAAGGTGATGGTGCGCGAGAACCGGGACCCGAAGCCGGGGTTGGCGCCCAGGAAGCGTTCCATCTCGTCGGTGTAGCCGGCCACGATCACCACGACGTCGTCGCGGTGGTCCTCCATCATCTTCACCAGCGTGTCGATCGCCTCCCGGCCGAAGTCGCGCGAGGGATCCGGCGGAGCCAGGCTGTAGGCCTCGTCGATGAACAGCACGCCACCGCGGGCCCGATCGAAGACCTCCTTGGTGCGCGGCGCGGTCGAGCCGATGTGTTCGCCGACCAGGTCGACCCGGGAGACCTCGACCAGGTGGCCCATCCGCAACACGCCGAGCGCCTGCGCGATCTCGCCGTACAGCCGGGCCACCGTGGTCTTGCCGGTGCCCGGGGAGCCGGTGAAGACCAGGTGCCGGCGCAGCGTCGGCGCCTTGAGGCCGGCCTCCTCGCGCCGCCGGCCGACCGAGATCAGGTCGATCAGGTTGCGCACCTCGGTCTTGACGCCGGCCAGCCCGACCAGGCCGTCCAACTCGGCGAGCAATTCGTCCACGGTGCGCCCGGACGTCTCGGTGACGTGTTCGTCGGCGGCCGCGCCGTCGCGCGCGCCCGGGATCGGCAGCGTGGCGGTGAGTTTGGCCACCCCCTGCGGCTGCGCGCCGGCCGCCGCGACCGGGCTCGGCGTACCCAGAATCCCGCCGGCGGCCGGTGTCTCGGCGCCGCCCCCGTCCCCCTGCGACGTGCACTCGACCGCCACCGGGCCCGGGCCGGCGAACTCGAAGCCGCCCTTGGCGTTGTCGCGCGTGGTGCAGCGGGTGAACACCGGGTGGCAGCCCTCGCGCACGTTGACGCCGTAGCCGCGCCCGCCGAGCACCTCGCAGTCCTCGAAGTCGCCGCGCCCGCCGCCGGAGACCCGAATGCCCTCACCGCTCGCCCGGTCCACCCGGACCCGGCGCACGGTGGGACCGGCCGCGCCGGTGACCGAGACGCCGTCGGTGGTGTCCTCGATCGTGCAGTCGGCGATGATGCCGCCGCAGTCCGACTCCATGAACCACACGCCGGTGGTGGCCTTGCGGACCTTGCAGGACTTGACCGAGACCACCGCGCCCGCGCCGATCCCGATGCCGGTCTCGTCCACGTCGTGGATCTCGCAGTCGTGCATGGACAGGCCGGTGCCGGAGCCGGCCACCTTGACCCCGTCCAGCACGTCGTGGATGCGGCACTCGCCCAGCGCGGCGTCGGCACCGTCGGCCACCCACACGGCCGGCTTGCCGCCCGTGGAGTCGTGGAACTCGCAGTCGATCGCGGACGCGCGGGCGCCGTGGTCGGCGAGGGAGAGGCCGTTGCGGCCGAAGCTGCGGATCGTGCAGCCGCTGAGGGTGACCTCGGAGTGGCCGTGCACGTCGACGCCGTTGCGGCCCATGTCGCGCAGCCGACAACCGACCAGGGTCAGGTTGGCCCCGCGGTCGACCGATACGCCGTTGCCCTCGGCATCGCGGATCGTGCAGTCGTCGAGCGAGAACGTGGCCAGGTCGTCGGCCTGGACGCCGGTGCCCTTGACCGAGGTGATCTCGGTACGCGAGAGCGATCCGGCGCTGCCCTGCCCGCCGACCGAGATGCCCGCCCAGCCGACCCGCTCGATCCGCGAGTCGGCGATGATCGGCGCGGCGCCGCCCGCGACGCAGATGCCGCCGCCGCCCACGTCGTGGATGTGCAGGCCGGTCAGGTGTGGCGAGGCCTGGTCGCCGACGAACACCGCGGGCTCCGCGTCGGAGCCGTCGTGGATCTCGCACTCCTGCACGCTGCCGGTGGTCCCCGGGCCGGTGAATCGCAGCCCGTGCCCGGACGCGTCGCGCACTCGCCCGCGACGCAGGATCGGCGCGCTGCCCTCGCGCACGTCGAAGCCCTCGCGACCGGTGTCGCCGATCTCGCAGTCCTCGAAGGTGCCGCGCGAGCGGCCGGTCACCCCGATGCCCACCCCCTGCGGGTTGCTCACCCGGCAGCGGCGCACCATCGGGTCGGCTCCCGCGCGCAGTTCGACGCCGACCACCGAGGCGGCGCGGACCACGCACTCCTCCAATATCGGCGCGCAGCCCTCGATCACGATGGCCGGCGACAACACGCCGGCGCCGCCCTCGACGACCAAACCGTGAACGGCCGCGTCCGACGTGATCGTCAGCGCGATGCCGTCGGCTGCGGTCAGCACCACCGTCCCCGGGCCGTCCGAGCCGACCACCGTCACCGGGACGGCGATCGACACGTCCTCGCGGTACGTCCCGGGCGCGACCAGGATCGAGTCGCCCGCCGCCGCGGCGGAGACCGCGGCCCCGATCGAGGTGTACTCACCCGCGCGCCGTCGCCAACGAGTGCCCTGCACCACCTGAAGAACCCGACCCGTCATGGCGCCCCTGCCACCAGCCCCTCGGTCCGCACCCAGCACCCTCGCGAGTCCACCGTAAAGCGTCGCGGGCGGCCCCATTACCGGGTCTGCCCCGAGGGCCCGGACGCTGCGTCGTCGGTGGACCCCTGCACCGTACAGTTCAACGACCAGGGGTCACGGCCGGGTGACGGTTAACGTCCCGCAGTGCCCTGATTCGTGCTACCCGGCGCAGCCGTTCCGGGCGCCACCGGGATGGGCGCCGGCGCACCGTCGCGAAGCCGGGTGAACAATTGAGCCCCGTCGGGCTGCTTGAGCGCGACCCGGTTGGGGTCCGGCGCGTAGTCGATCAGCGGTGTGGTGGTGAACTCGATCCGGTCCAACGGGATGCTGCGCAGGCCGTTGGCGAAGTCGTACAGGCTGACCAGCGAGTTGATCCCGGAGTCGGTGGTGATCGCCTTGGTCGCGGCATCCATCACGTTGTACGCCCTGGCCGGGTTGGTCAGCAGGTTCTCGTCCTGGACCTTCTTGATCAGGGCTTTGAGGAACTCCTGCTGACGGGCGATGCGCTGGATGTCGCTGCCGTCGCCCATGCTCTTGCGCACCCGCACGAAGCCGAGCGCCTGCTCGCCGTTGAGATTGACGTCGCCCGCGGGCAGTTGCAGATGCGCGGCCTTGTCGTCGATCGGCTGGTCGATGTGCATCGGCACACCGCCGAGCGCGTCCACGACCTTCTTGAAGCCGGTGAAGTCGACGGTGATCTGGTGGTCGATGCGGGCGCCGGTGAGCCGTTCCACGGTGGCCGCCACGCACGGCACGCCACCGACCTCCATCGCGCTGTTGAACTGGCCGAAGTAGGCGCGCTGGGTGCCACCCGCCGTGGTCCGACAGGCGGGCACGTTCACCATCAGGTCACGCGGGAAGCTGACCGCGATCGCGGTCTTCCGTCCCTCCGGCACGTGCAGCAGGATCGTGGTGTCCGAA
The DNA here is from genome assembly GCF_055557415.1 of Embleya sp. L77. NCBI lineage: Bacteria > Bacillati > Actinomycetota > Actinomycetes > Kitasatosporales > Streptomycetaceae > Embleya > Embleya sp. L77. Next base: position 4,554,142 of record NZ_CM145709.1, on the reverse strand, counting down.
CGCTGGGTGCCGCCCTCGTCCCGGCCGTACTCGGCGTTGTCGCCGGCGCGCGAGTCGGAGCCCACGAGCAGCACGTTCATCCCGCCGGTGGGCGGCGGTCGATCGGTCAGCTGATCGGCGAAGTCCTGGGTGCGGATGTTGCCGTTGAGATGGTCGTACAACCACCAGCCGAAGCCCCCCGCGGCAAGCAGCACGGTGACGAGCCCTGCGGCGGTCCACGCGAGGATGCGACGACGTCGGCGCCGCCGATCCCGGACGCGCCGTTCTATGCGACCCGGGCCCCCCGGCCCCGGCTCCCCACCCGACGCTCCCGGGACGGCGTCGGCCGCCGGGGACGTCCCATCCTTGTCCTGCACGTCGTCGTCGCCTTCGTCGGGCCCCCGCGCTCGATGTGCGCTCGGCTCGATGCCCGAAGTGCGCGCACGATTACACAATCATAGTTGTTCCGATCGTTACACGCCGAATAGCGGCAAATGGTTCCCACCCAGGCATCCCAAAAACTCGCGAAGGCGGCCCGGAAGGCGGGCGTCGGGCATGGTGCCGGGCATGTAGGCGGCAGGGCCCGCCCGCCCTACCGCTCTGCCCGAGGTGCCCTGCCCCGACCGGGCTCCTACCCGGTGCCGCCCGCGGCCTTTGCCGCGCCGCGTTCGCCGAGGACGCCCAGGGCGACGTCCACGATGCGACCCAGGCGTTCGAGTTCGGTGCGGTGGAAGGCGGGGCCCTCGTGGCGGACCACGTACAGGGTCAGCCAGGATGCGCCGATCGGCGCCGCCGCGCCGTGACCGATCGCGTCACCCTCGTAGGCGAAGGCCAGCGGCCGCATCGGGGTGAGCGCGGGCAGCGCCGGCGCCTCCGGGGCCCGCCAACTCTGGTGTACCAGCTGCCGGCCGCGACCGCCGCGCGTGGCGACCGCCCAGTCGGCGTGGAAGAGCGTGGGCGCCGCGTCGATCAGGGTGGCCACCGCCCGTCCCGGATCGCGCGCCACCTGACCCAGCACGTCCAGCTCCGGCGCGGATCCCGGCACCTCGCCGGCCGCCCAGCAGCCCTCGACGCGAACCCCCACGGAGCGCTCCATGGCCGCGATCAGCGCGGCGATGTCCCGCTCACCACCCCAGGAGAGCGTGAACTCGTCGACCGCGCGGCCGCCGAGCTGTTCGAGCACGGTCATCTGCATCACGTCGGCGCCCGCCGCACCCAGCAACTGCGTGACCCGCGCGAGCGATCCGGGCCGATCGGGCAGCGACACCCTCAGTCGGTACAACACGCGACACCTCCTCCATTACCTGTCCTGCATCCTGACCTTTCCCCGTTTCGATCAGGTTGCGTACATATGACGGCCTCAAGTGATCATTACGGGCGCAAGGTTCTCGGCCGGAAGACGTCGGCGCACACAGCCGATCGGTCGGCGGACACAGGCGAACGGCTCCCGCCGCCGCGCAATCCGCGCGGCGGAGCGCCGGGTCGGACGAACCGGCCGCGACGGACGACCGAACACGTGTGTGGGGCGCCGGCGGATGACTCCGCCGGCGCCCCACACACGTCGTGACCCACTTCGTCTCGCGACTACTTCTTCTCGCCGGCCCTCTCGCCTGGTGTCTCGTCCGGCTCTTCGTCGCGTCCCCCGGCCGATTCCCCGACCGGGGTGACCTCATCCGCCGAGCCGGCCGAGGCAGCACCGGCCGGCGCCGACGTCGGCCGCGCCGGCGGACTCACGTGCGTCGGCTCGTCGTCGGGCGCCACGTTCGACACCCGAGTCACCGCACTCTCCGGCGCCTCGTCCCGCGCGGATGCGGATGCCCCGGCCGGCCGACCCGAATCGGGCTCCGGGGCCGTCTCCTCGGTCGGGAGGGGCCGCGCGGCCGGCGCCGCCGACCCGGCCGACACCGCTGCGTTCTCCTCGGTGTCCGAGGTGAGCCCGGCCACCGGCGCGAACGCGGTGACGTCCCCGTCCGGCTCCCCGGGAGGCGGCGGTACGACGCCCCCGGCCCCGACCGAGACCACCTCGGTCGGCGCGGCCGATGCGGCCGGCAACGGCGACGCGACGTCGGCCGACGGAATCGGCCCGCCGGCCTCCCCGGCCGGCTCGGGCCGCTTCGCCTTCGCCTTCGCCAGTCGAGCAGGCTTCGGCACCTTCGCCGCCTTCGCCGCCTTTGCCGGCTTCGGTGGCTTGGGCTCCTTCGCCGGCCGCCCCGCCCGCACCGAGCTGTTGCCCACCGCCGTGGCGAACGTGGGCGCCGGGTCGTTGGCCTTGGGCCCGTAGGTCCACCACATCAGCCCGCGTCGAGCGTTCTCGGTGTCCGGGTGCTGCTCGCCGAGCACCCGCGTACAGTCCGCGACCAACTGGGTCAGCAACGTCCGGGCGCCCAGCGGGTCGCCGGACTCGCCGGTCCAGTGCGCGTGGTTGTGCCGTATCACCAACGTGTCGTGGTGGTCCGGCCCCAGCACGCGCGTCGCATCCTCGACAAGGTGCATCAGCGCATCACGGGCCACCGACACATCGCCGGCCTCGCCCGCCCACATCGCCCGGTCGTGCCGTGCCGTCAACGCCGCGGGGTCGTCCGGCTCGTGCACCTCGCCGCGCTCGTCCGCGATCGCCGCCATCAACCGGGCAGCCTGGATCGTCTCGCCGGACCGGCCCACCCAGTGCGCGTGCTGGTGTCGGATGGTCAGCGTGTCCGGATGCACCGGACCGAGCGCGTCGGTCGCCTCCTCCACGATCGGCCGCAACATCCGGGCCGCGCCCGCGGCGTCGCCCGACTCGCCGATCCATCGGGCCCACCCGGCACGCACGTTGAGCGTCTCGGGATCGTCCTGACCGAGCACCAGGACACAGTCGGCCGCGACGTCGCGCGCCAGCGATTCGGCGGTGACCGCGTTCCCGGACAACCCCAGGCAGTAGGCATGGTTGTGCCGGGCCAGGAGCGTGTCGGGATGCTGCGGGCCGAGCACGCGCGCGTAGTCGCCCGCGAGCTCGCCGAACATCCGAGCGGCCTCTGCGGGCCTGCCCTCGTCACCGACCACCCGGGCCCATGCGGCGCGCGCGTCGAGCGAACCGGGGTGCTCGGGCCCGAGTTCCCGCACCCGGGTCTCGGCCTCGGCCCTCAGTTTCTGTATCTCCTGCTCGTTCATCGCCGCTGATTCTCCCTCCTCCACCACAGGTGGCAAACCCGCGGTACCCCCTGATTGTGGGCGACGTGCACGGAGCGGGCGTGGTTGCGCTCCCCGGGTACAACCGTACGGGGGAGCGAATTGACCCATCGGTAGTGCGTGCTCACAACTCCACGGCCGGTTTCAGCGACGCCATCGTCCACATCCGCCGATGCCGGACCACGAACACGGTTGCGATCAGCGCCACCACCAGATAGCCGCCGAGGACCGCGAAGGCGACCGCCAATCGTTCGCCTTCACCACCCGTGAGGGTGACCCGCAGACCGTTCACCAGGTACGTCATCGGCATCACCGGATGCAGCGCCTGGAACGGCTCGGGCGTCGTGGTGACCGGATACAACCCGCCGCACGAGGTGAGCTGGAGCATCAGCAGGACCAGGATCAGCACATCCCCCACCGCGCCGAGCGCGGCCCGCAGGAACTGCGCGATGGCCACGAAGGTGACCGCCGCCAGGGCGATCAACAGCAGGCTCAGTCCCGGATCGTCGGCGTCCAGTCCGAGCCCGAGCTGCACCACCGCGTACAACACGAACGCACCCGCCACGCCGAGCGCGGCTGCGGGCAACCAGCCGGCGAGGGCCACCTTGACCGCGCCCGCACGCCCCGCGAGCGCATGCGGGTTGTACGGTCGCAGGAGCAGGAAGCCGACCAGCCCGAACACCCACAGCGCGATGCCGAAGAAGAACGGCGCCAGCCCGCGGCCGTACAGGTCCGCCGAATGCAGGTTCGTCACCTCGATCGTCACCGGCGCGCCGAGCACCCGCGCGTCCTCGCCCGCGGCCTGCGCCGGCGGCGGAGCCGGCACCGCCTCGTTCAACCGGGTCAGGCTGCCGGCGAGCTGCTCGGCTCCCTCCCGGAGCTGATCCGGCGGCGCGGTGCCGACGCCGCCGGCCAATTGCCGCGCGCCGTCGGCGGATCGGGCCAGCTGGTCCTTGAGCTCCCCGGTCTGCCCGTACAGCTGCTGCACCAGGGTGCTCTGCGTGGTGGCCGAAACCTGCTGCTGGAGGCGGGTCTTGGCCACCTCGGCCATCTTGCCGATGATGAAGCCGTTGGCGTCGTCGAGGGTCATGAACAACTTCGCCTGCCTGGGCTGCGCCGAGGCCGTGGTTGCCAGCGTCGCGCTGAAGTCCGGCGGCACGGTGACCACGAAGTGGTAGTCGCCGTCCTCCAGGCCCTTGCGGGCCTGCTTCGCGTCGGTGACCTTCCACTTGAAGTTCTCGTCCGTGCGGATCACCTCGGTCAGCCGGCCGCCCGCGTCGATGTGCTGCCCTCGCACGTCCACCGGCCGGTCCTCGTTCACGAACGCGACCGGGACCTGGTTCAGCCGACCGTACGGGTCCCAGTTGGACCACAGGTACAGCGCGCCGTACAGGGTCGGCACCAGCATCAGCATGACCGGGACCAGCCGGGGCAACGGGCCCCGGAAGCGCCGTAGTTCGAGCCAGGCCAGGCGCAGCACACCCATCAGGCGGTACCGCCTCTCGGGTACAGGTGGTGTCCGGGCAGGTCCACCACCACGTCGGCGCCGCGCGGCGCGTCGGTCGCGGTGGCGACGACGGTGATGCCGGTGTCGGCCAAGTCGCGCAGGGCCCGCCACGCGCGCAGCAGGTCGGCGCCCGCGATGCCGCTGTCCACGTCGTCGACCAGGACCGCGCCGGGTCGGTCGGCCGCGGCCAGCGCGACCGAAAACAACAACTGGTCCACGGCGGCCAGATGCTCGACCAGGACCCGGTCGGGCGGGTCGATCCGCAACAACTCGTACATCCGGGCCAGCGCCGGTTCGGTGGGCCGGCCGCCGCCGACGGCCCGGCGCTCGGCGACCGTCTCGGCGACGAACAGGTGGGGTTCCAGGTCCAGGCCGGGCCGGGCGCGGGCCACCGCGGTGTGTGCCCGGGCGGTCGCGGCGCTGCGGCTGCCCGCGACCGTCACACTGCCGGCGTCGGTGCGGAACCGGCCGCCGAGCGCGAGCAAAAGCGAGGTGCGGCCGGCGCCGGCGGGCCCGACGAGCACGGTCAGGCCCGCCGCGGGCGCGGTCAGCCGGACGTCGCGAAAGATCGTGCCGTCCGGTCCCGATGCCGCCAGGCCGACCGCGCTGATCTCCACCCCGGAGGTGGTTGTGGACACGGATCTCCCTCGTCGGTGGGACGTCCACCGAGGGATAACCGATACACGGATTGCCAAACGGGCGAAACGGATGACGCCCGTGGGCCCGCCGTCCTGACGATGCGTCAGGTCAACCGCCGCGCGGGCGTCGGACGGCGTCCGGAGCGAACCTCGGCGAAGGCGTCAGCCGCGCTGTTCCGGCAGCGGCTCGGCGAGCCGGTCCAGGTCGAACTCGCCGTCGCGCACCCCGAGCACGAACGCGGTCCACTCGCCCTCGGTGAACCGCAGGATCGGCCCCTCCGGGTGGATCGAGTTGCGCATCGCCATGCCCCCACCGGGCAATTCGGCGGTCTCCACGATGCCTTCGCCGGTGGTGTCCTCGCCGTAGCCGATCCACGTGACACCGCTGATGTCCATGGCGTACAGCGCGGCCTTCTCGTCGTCCAACTGCTGCCGCGAAGGCTGCTCGGACTCGCCGGTGCTCATGATCGAAACCCTCCCGATGACGCATGCGTAACCCTCAGGTGACCGCACGCTACGCCGCGCGCGGCGCCGCACACAACGCGAACGGCGACATCGGGCACATCGAGGCGACAACCGGCGCAAAACGAGCGAGGTCCCGAGGCACTCGCGTGCCTCGGGACCTCGTCTGGGGTGAGTGACGGGACTTGAACCCGCGACTTCCTGGACCACAACCAGGTGCTCTACCAGCTGAGCTACACCCACCATCGCCGGGGCGTTCCGTCCCGGCGAGGAAAAGTGTACAGGTTCGGGGAGGCTGCTCGCCGCAGGGTTTCCGCGAGGCCGATCCGGCGCCCCGCGCGACACCGATTCCGGGCCCGGTCCGGCGGATCCGCCGGACACGGCCTAGGCGTGTTCGGCCGGCTTGTGGCCGTACTTGGCTGCGATCGCCTTGGCGGTGTCGCTGTCCGGACCGGGGTCCGGGACGAAGATCGCCTCGCGGTAGTACCGCAGTTCCTCGATGCTCTCGTGGATGTCGGCCAGCGCGCGGTGGTTGCCGGCCTTCGGCGGGCTCTGGAAGTAGACCCGCGGATACCAGCGGCGGGCCAGTTCCTTGATCGAGGAGACGTCGATCACCCGATAGTGCAGGAAGGCTTCCAGGTCGAGCATGTCCCGGGCCAAAAAGCCCCGGTCGGTGCCGATCGAGTTGCCGCACAACGGTGCCTTGCGCCCGTCCGGGACGTGCTTCCTGATGTAGGCGAGCACCTCGGCCTCGGCCTCGGCCAGGCTGACGCCCGCCTCCAGCTCCTCCAGCAGACCTGAAGCGGTGTGCATTTTGCGCACCACATCGGGCATGCCGGCCAGCGCCTCGGCGGGCGGACGGATCACGACGTCGACACCGTCGCCCAGGATGTTCAGCTCGGAGTCGGTGACGAGGGCCGCCACCTCCACCAACGCGTCCCGGGACAGGTCGAGTCCGGTCATCTCACAGTCGATCCAGACCAAGCGGTCGTTCATAGGGTCACCCTACGGCCCGGGCACACACCTCCTCGTCGCCGGTCTCCTCCGGGCTGCGGGTGCGGAAGGTCTCCCGATAGGAGGCCGGTGGGACACCCAGTTGTTTGCGGAAATGACCGCGCAGCGCGACCGGCGAGCGGAACCCGCACCGGCGGGCGATCTCCTCGACCTGGAGGTCCGTGGTCTCCAGCAGTCGCTGGGCCTGGAGCACCCGCTGGGTGAGCAGCCATTGCAGCGGAGCGCTGCCGGTGAGCGTGCGAAAACGCCGGTCGAAGGTGCGCCGGCTCATGTACGCGCGAGTCGCCAACTGCTCGATGTCGAAGCGCTCGGCCAGGTTCTCCAGCGCCCACGAGATGACGGTGGCCAGCGGGTCGCCGCTGATCTCCTCGGGCAGGGTCAAGTCCATGTACTGCGCCTGACCGCCGATCCGGTGGGCCGGCACGACCAGTCGGCGGGCGAGCGCGTTGGCCGCGTCCGGGCCGTGGTCGAGGCGGACCAGGTGCAGGCACAGGTCGATGCCGGCCGCGGTGCCGGCGCTGGTGAGGATGTCACCGTCGTCGACGTACAGCTCGCGGGGGTCGACCCGGACCTTCGGGTAGCGCTTGGCCAGCGCGGGCGCGTACATCCAGTGCGTCGTCGCCGGACGGTCGTCCAGCAGGCCGGCCGCGGCGAGCACGAACGCGCCGCCGCACAGGCCGACGATCCGGGCTCCCTCGCGGTGCGCCCGGCGCAGCGCCTCCAGCACGGGCGGCGGTGGCATCCGGGACGGCGAGTGCCACGCGGGCACGATCACGGTGCCCGCCCGGGCGAGGGCGTCGAGGCCGTACGGCGCGATCAGTTCGACGCCGCCGGTGGTGCGGAGCGGTCCGGGTTCGGCCGCGCACACCAGTAATCGGTAGTTCGGTACGCCGGCATCGCGTCGATCCACCCCGAACACCGATATCGGGATCGAACTCTCCAGGATCGGCGAGTTCGCGAACAGCAGCACCGCGATCGTGTCCGGGCGGCGTCGCCCGAGCAGCGGGCGCTCGCGTCCCGGAGCCAGGACGCCCTCGGCGTCGGGGTCGTACTCGCCGTCGAAGTCGATGTCGTCGGTGAGGTCGCCGTCGTCCTCGATCGAGTCGCTCTCGGGCGGAGCCTCGGACAGCACGGTGGACGCCGCGACGATCACCACCGCGTCCGCATCGCCGACCGGGACGGCATCGACGCCGTCGATCGCGGCGACCTCGGCCGGGTGGTCGGCATCGACCACGCGGGCTCGCCCTCGTCGCCGGTCCTTACGGCTGTCGATCCTGCTCATGGCCCCGATCGCCCCCTTCACCCCTCACGCCCCAGTAGGTCACAGGCGTCACTCACGTAACCCAAGATCGGAACTTACTCTCTCTTACCTTGTCTATGCATGGTGTTCTCTACGTGACGTTATGTAGATATGCGTGTTTGTGACGGTGGTCACATCGCGGAACTTATCGACATTAGCCGGAGCCGTCAGGCCCCGGGGCGCCTGCGGGCCGCGTGCAGCAGGTGCAGGGCCGCCTCCGGCAGCTCCCGACCGCGCGGCCAGACCGCCCGCAGGATCCGGTCGAGGGCGGGCAGATCGGCCATCGGCACGGCCACCAGACGCCCGTCGGCGAGGTCCTCGCGGACCGCGAGATCGGACAGCACCGCGGGCGCGGACCCGGCGATCGCCGCCGAGCGCAACGGCGCCGTCGCACCCAACTCCAGCGCCGGCACGGCGACTCCGTCATAGCCGGCGAGGGCCCGCTCCAGCGTCTCCCGGGTGCCCGAACCCGCCTCGCGCAGCAGCAGCGGCGTCGCGGCCAACTCGGCCGCGGCGATCGGGCGCCGCCGCCGGGCCCACGGGTGGGTCGGCGCGACCACCACCACGAGTCGATCCCGGCCCACCTCCGCGGACTGCAGATCGCGCGGGACCCACGGCCCCTCGACGAAGCCCAGGTCCGCCTCGCCCGCCCGCAGAGCCTCGATCACGTGCAGGCTGTTGGTCACCTGAAGGCCCACGTGCACTCCGGGCACCGCCTCGCGCAGCGCGGTCAGCCACCCGGGCACCAGGTGTTCGGCCACGGTCAGGCTCGCCGCCACCCGCAGCCGGTCCTCCTGCCGGGCCTTGAGCGCGGCCGCCCCCTCCACGAGCGCGTGCGCCTGGTCGAGCACCCCGCGGGCCCAGTCGGTGATCACCAGACCGGCCGCGGTGGGCACCGAGCCGGTGGTGCTGCGCTCCAGCAGTCGCACCCCGAGCCGCCGCTCCAGCGTGCGCATCCGCGCACTGGCCGAGGGCTGGCTGATGCCGAACCGGCGGGCCGCGCTGCCCAGGCTGCCGCTCTCGGTCACCGCGACGAGCAGTTCGAGCGTGTACAGGTCGGGCAGTCGGTCCGAGGGGCGCGCCGGCGAGGTCATAGTCAAACCCTATGACCTACCAGGCAATCGACCGCTACCCGGACGAGTGCGCCGGGTCGAGGGTGGTGGTCATGACCCTGACCGCCGCGCACCGCACGCACCCCACGCAGCTTTCGGCCGGCGCCGAGCCGGCGAAGCCGCGATTGTGGCCGGGGCTGCTGGCGGCGGTGCTCGCGGTGGCCGCGAGTTGGGGTGCGCATCGGATCTGGCCCGGCCTGCCGATGCTCACGGTCGCCGTCGCCCTGGGCATCCTCGCCGCCAACGTGCGTGCGCTGCCCGCCGCGACCGCACCGGGGCTGGGCTTCGCGGGCAAGCGGCTGATGCGCGCCGGGGTGGTGCTGCTGGGCCTCAAGCTCGCCCTCGGCGACATCGTCGGGCTCGGTTTCGCGCCGGTGGCGATGGTGATCGGGGTGGTCGTCCTGACCTTCTTCGGCACTCGGTGGCTGGGGCGGCGGATCGGTCTGCCCGGTGATCAACCGCTGCTGATCGCGACCGGCTTCTCGATCTGCGGCGCCTCCGCCGTGGCCGCGATGAACGGCGTCAGCGACAGCGACGAGGAGGACGTGGCCACCGCCGTCGCGCTGGTCACGCTGTGCGGGAGCCTGGCGATCGTCGCGCTGCCGCTGCTGCGGGCGCCGCTGGGCCTGGACGCGGTGCGGTACGGCGGCTGGGTCGGCGCGAGCGTGCACGACGTCGGCCAGGTGGTCGCCGCCGGGGGCGTGGCCGGGCCGGTCGCGCTGCACACCGCGGTGGTGGTCAAACTGATGCGGGTGCTGTTGCTCGCGCCGATCGTGGTGGGCACCGGGTACGCGCTGCGCCGCCGGGCCGCGCGAGCCGGCGACACCGGGTCTGCGGGGGCCCGGCGGCCGGCCCTGATGCCGCTGTTCGTGGTCGGCTTCCTGGCCATGGTCGGCGTGCGCAGCACGGGTCTGCTGCCGAACTCGGCGCTGGAGGTCGCGGGCACCGCGCAAGACCTGCTGTTGGCCGCCGCACTGTTCGGCCTGGGCAGCATGGTCGACCTGAATCGGCTGGTGCGCACCGGTTGGCGGGCGTTGCTCCTGGGCTTCGCGTCCTGGGTGCTGATCGCCGGCGCGGCCTACGGCGGCGTGTTGCTGACCATGTGAGCCCGCGAACCGGCCCGCCGGCGGACGAGTGGAGGCCGCCGACAGGCACGCGCGTCCGGGAGTACGTCGAACCCGCCGACGGCCCGGCGCGTGACGGGCCGTCAGACAGGTTCGACGTCGGCGCCGCGGCGCGGGTCGGCGTGAGGGAGGGTCGGCGTCCAACCTGCGGATCGCCGCCCGTTTCGACGCGGTCGCCCGGACGCACGGTGTCGTCCTGACCAACGCTCGGGCGGGGCCCGGGGTAACGCCCGTTCCCTCCTGCGGCGTCAGCGCGCACCCTCGAACGGACCCGAAGCCGCCCCGTGCCGCCCCCGCCGCCGGGCCCGAACGAGCCCGGCAACCGGCCCGAACCGGGCCGCCGACCGCCCTCGGTGAGCGCCGGGAACCGCCTGCGACCGGATCACAATCACCCACACGGCCGGCCGGGTCTCCCCATTCACGGCGTTGTCCGGCTAATGTGCGTGTCTCGCCGAGGCTTTGTCGGGGGCGCCATCCCCGTGCGTGGTCCGGCGAACCGCACCAAGCCCCGACCTGCACGCGTCGTGGTGTCGTTTTTGTCCGGGAGAACCCCGGTCGACACTTCGAATGTGCGGGTCGGCGCAGTAATCTGGTACCAGGAAGCCCCGAGGCGCCCCTCCACAGCAAAGACGCCCGATTCCCATGGCTGCTTTCGAGTTCAGTGACCTTCCGGACGGCACTCCGTTGCTCCGTCCCGACTCTCCTCATCAGCGCGATCCTGCGTTCCAACACCCCGTCGTGGTCGGTTTCGACGGGTCCGAGTCCAGCGAACGTGCCCTGGCGTACGCGTCCGGCATGGCGCGCAGGCTCGGCGGCGGGCTGGTGATCGTGCATGTGGCCAACCGGATTCCGGCCACCGTGTGGGCCGGCTGCGAGCCACCGGTCTTCATCGACGTGCCGGACAGCCGCTCCGAGGCCCTGGGCCTGGAGCTGGCCTGTGCGGATCACCTCAGCGACGTGCCGTGGATCCTGGTCGAGCGCGGGGGCGACATCTGCCACGAGATCGAGGACGTCGCGCGCGAATTCACCGCCGACGCGATCGTGGTCGGCGGGTCCACCGGGTTGGCCAGCCGGATCTTCGGTTCGGTCGCGTGCCGCCTGGTCAAGCACGCCAAGCGACCGGTCGTGGTGATTCCCTGACGGTCCCCGCGCGCCCGATCCAGGCTTCGCCGTGATCTCGCCGCTCGTTTCCGTGTCTTCCGGCGCCCTTCTCGGCGTCCCGTGATCGAACCTCGATCGGATCCGCATCGAACCTCGAACACATCTGCATTACGTTGGCCGCTGACACGGGGCACGAGGATCGTGAGGCACGAGGTTGGCGGAGTACCGGATCGAGGACCTCGCCCGCGAGGGGGGCACGACCGTACGCAACGTACGCGCGTACCAGGATCGCGGGCTGTTGCCGCGGCCGAGGCGACAGGGGCGGGTGTCCCTGTACGACGACGGCCATCTGGGCCGGCTCCGGCTGATCGGCCAGTTGCTGGAGCGCGGCTACAGCCTGGTGAGCATCAAGGAACTGCTCGACGCGTGGGACGGCGGGCGCAGCCTCGGCGCGGTGCTCGGGCTGGTCGCCGAGGCGAGCGGGCCGTGGAGCGACGAGACGCCGGAGCGGATGACCCGGGCCGAGCTGATCGCGATGTTCGGCGGCCTGTCCGATCCGGTCGCGCTCGCCGCGGCGGTGCGGCTGGGGCTGCTCGAACCCGAGGACGACTCGCTGACCGTGTTCCGGGTGCCCAGTCCGCGCGAGCTCGCGGTGGGCGCCGAGCTGCACGCGGCCGGCGTACCGGTGGCCGCGGTCACCGAGCAGTTGCGGATGTTGCGTGCGGCGATGGAGCACGTGTCCGAGGGGTTCGGTCGGCTGATGGAGTCGCATCTGCTGCCCGCCGACGGCGACGCGGACGAGACGGCGGAGATGATCCGCCGGATGCGACCGCTGGCGCTGCGGGCCGTGGAGGCCGAACTGGCCCGGGCGATGCGCCGTACGGCCGCGCGTCGGCTCGGCGAGGAACTCGGGAAGGTGCTGCGCGAGGAGCCCGAGCCGACCCGGGGCGGGCCGGAGCCGGTCGGCGACGAGGAGCCCGCGCTCGATCGGCACCCGTTCATGTCGGACGCGTGGATCGCGGCGGTGTCCCGGCTCAGCCGGCTGATCACGCCCGATCCGGAGAAGCGCACGCCGCATCCGGCGATCGTGGACATCGTGGTGAGCGACGTGCCGGATCGGGACGACCCGGCCGAGCTGCACCTGGACGTCTTCCAGGGCCGCGTGCTGGTGCGCCCGGGGTTGTTGCCGGGCCCGGATCTGGTGGTGCACATGGACTACGACACCGCGCGCCGGGTGATCCTGCTCAACGACCGGCACGCGCCGCGCGAGGCACTGGCCACCGGTCGGATGACCGCCCGGGGCGATCTGTTCGGGCTCACCGTCTTCCGCGAGGCGCTGGCCGGCCTGTCCAACTGGGACCTGGGCGCGGTGCTGCGCGAGCTGACCGCGGGCGAGGGCACGACCGCGTAGCCGGGCTCGGGCCGGGCTCGGATCAGGCCCGGATGCGGCGCAGCAGGTGCTCCACGTAGTCGCGGAACAGCGTTGCCATGTCCACGTGTTCGGGGTCGAGCAGCCATTGCAGTTGCAGGCCGTCCATCATCGCGAAGACCTGCGCCGCGACCGCGGGCGGATCGACGTCCGCACGCAGCTCGCCGGATGCCCGGCCGGCCTCCAGCGACGCGGTGATGCTCGATCGCAGCACCGCGTAGCGATCCTGGGCCCAGTCGTGTGCGGGGTGGTCGGTGGTCACCGCTTCGCCGGTGAGCACGGTGAAGAGCTGGACCAGCCCGGGGATGTTGCGGTTGTGCTCGGCGAGTTCGGCGAGCTTGCCCAGGGCCGCCTCGCCGCCGGGCGGAAGCACGCCCAGGTCCAGATGCTCCATGTCCATCCGGTCGCGCAGGTCGAGCACCGCCACCAGCAGCTCCTGCTTGCTGCGGAAGTGGTGCAGCAGGCCGGCCTGGGTCAGTTCGGCGCGCTCGGCGATCCGGGCCAGCGAGGTGCCGCGGTAGCCGTTCTCGGCGAACTCCTGGAGCGCGATGTTGAGGATGCGGGTGCGCCGGGCATCCCCGGACGCGTATCCGCGACCGCGCGGTCTGGCCCGGGCGGCCCGGCTCGGGGTCGGCGGGTTGACGGGAAGGTCCTCCGGTTGTGCGTCCATGTGGTCATCCTGCCGTGTCCCTGCGGGAGCCTGTCGAGGTGTATGTCACGTCGCCATAACAAAGCTACCGTGCCATAGGTTTTTGTGGCTACCGTACGACGGGATCCTCCGGGCGACTCGTTCGGCGGGTCGCCCGGACCGCGGGTCTATCGGCTACGCAAGCGGAAGGCAGACGATGGCGTCTCACAGCACCCCCACCGACAACGAGCCCGGCGACGACGAGCTGCGCGACCTGGTGACGCGGCTGACCCTGGAGGAGAAGCTCTCGCTGATCGTCGGCGAGGACTTCTGGTCGCTTCCCGAGATCCCGAGCATCGGCCTGCGCAAGCTGCGCGTCTCCGACGGCCCGGTCGGCGTCCGCGGCGTCACGTGGGACGAGCGCGACACTTCGCTCCTGTTCCCCAGCCCCACCGCGCTCGCCGCCGCCTGGGATCCCGAGGTCACCCGCCGAGCCGGCTTCGTGATGGGCGCCCAGACCCGGGACAAGGACATCCACGTCCTGCTGGCACCGACGGTGAACCTGCACCGCAGCCCGCTGGGCGGCCGGCACTTCGAGTGCTACTCCGAGGACCCGCTGCTGACCGCGCGGATCGCGACCGCCTTCATCGAGGGCGTGCAGTCCGCCGGTGTCGGTGCCACGATCAAGCACTTCGTCGGCAACGAGACCGAGGACGACCGGATGTCCTACGACTCGCGGATCGACGAGCGCTCGCTGCGCGAGGTCTACCTGGTGCCGTTCGAGGAGGCCGTGCGCACCGGTCGGGTCCGGCTCGTGATGAGCGCGTACAACCGGGTCAACGGCGAGACCATGACCGAGAACTCGCGCCTGGTCAACGGCGTGCTCAAGGACGAGTGGGGCTTCGACGGGGTGGTGATCTCGGACTGGATGGCGGTTCGCTCCACCGAGGCCGCGGCCGCCGGCGGCACCGACATCGCGATGCCCGGTCCGACCCCGGCGTGGGGCGAACCACTGCTCGCCGCCGTGCGCGAGGGCCGGGTCGCCGAATCGCTGATCGACGAGCGGGTCACCCGGATCCTGCGCCTCGCCGCCCGGGTGGGCGTGCTGGGCGAGCGCACGCCGGCCACGACCACCACGCCCGCGGACGCGGTCGCCACGCTGCGCGCGATCTCCGCGCAGGCGATGGTGCTGCTGGGCAACGACGGGACGCTCCCGCTCGACCCCTCGGCGCTCTCCCGCGTCGCGCTGATCGGCCCGAACGCGCTGCGGCTGTCCGCGCAGGGCGGCGGCAGCGCACACGTGAACCCCGCGCACGTGGTCTCGATCCCCGAGGGCCTGCGGGCCGCACTCGGTGAGAACGTCGAACTGACGCTGACCGAGGGTGCGTTCACCCATCGTGCGCTCGCCGACCTGTCCCTGGACACGGCCGTCGACCCGGAGAGCGGCGAGCCGGGTCTGCGCGCCGAGTTCCTCGACGCCGCGGGCACCGTGCTCTCCTCCGAGCACCGGTTGGGCTCCAGCCTGATGTTCTGGCCGGACAACATTCCGGCCGGGGCCGCGGTGATCCGGCTGCGCACGACGGTCACCCCGACGGTGTCCGGGACCAACATCCTGGATGTGCGCGGCGCGGGCCGGTTCGAGGTGAGCATCGACGGCGCGACCCGCACGGTGGACATGACCGCTCCCGAGGGCACCGACGTGATCGAGATGATCATGCGCCCCGAGGCCACCCGCATCGAGGTCGAGGCGACGGCCGGCACGCCGATGCAGATCCGGGTCGACTTCAGCCAGGGCGAGCAGTTCTTCATGGCCGCACTCGGTCTGGGCTGGGCGGATCCGCGCCGGTCCGAGGAGGCCGAACTGGAGGCCGCGGTCGAGGCCGCGCGCGCCGCCGACGTCGCCGTGGTCGTGGTCGGCACCACCGACGACATCGAGTCCGAGGGCTTCGACCGGGAGAACCTGGCGCTGCCGGGCCGCTCGGACGAACTGGTGCGCCGGGTCGCGGCGGTCAACCCGAGGACCGTCGTGGTGGTCAACGCGGGCTCGCCCGTGCTGATGCCGTGGCGGGACGAGGTCGCCGCCGTGCTGTGGGCGTGGCTGCCCGGCCAGGAGGGCGGCGCGGCGCTGGGCGACGTGCTCACCGGGGTGGTGGAGCCGGGCGGCCGGCTGCCCACGACGTACCCGGCGGCCGAGGCCGACGTACCGGTGTACTCCACCGCCCGGGTGAACGGCGAGCACCACTACGCGGTGCAGTCCAGCAACATCGGCTACCGCGCCTGGGCCCTGGGCGACGCGGCGCCGGCGTACCCGTTCGGGCACGGTCTGGGCTACACGACCTGGGCGTACGAGGGGATCGCGGTCAAGGGCGACGCGAGCGGCGTGAGCGTCGAGATCACCGTGGCCAACACCGGCGAGCGGGCGGGTCGCGAGGTGGCGCAGGTGTACCTGGAGACTGCCGACGGCACGCTGATGGGTCGGCCGGAGCCGATCCGCCTGGTCGGCTTCGCCGCGATCGACGCCGAGGCGGGCGCACGGGTCACCACCACGGTGGAGATCGACGCACGCACACTGGCCCGCTGGGACGAGCAGGGCGCGGCATGGACCACCACGCCGGGCACATACACCCTGCGCGTCGGCCGCTCGGTGGGCGACCTGCGGCTGAGCGCGGACCTCGTGCTCTAGGACGGCGCGGTTCCCGGGTCGAGGCGCCCTCGGCCCGGAGCCGCACCCGGTGTGGCCGGGACGGCGCACCACCGGAACACGGCCGCATCGGGCCGGGGAGTCACGGCACCGCCCGGTGCGGCCGTCCGCGCGGGCGCACCCGGGGCCCGTTCGGGCGAGCACATCGGCGCCGTGCCGCCCGCCGACGGAGCGTCAGCAGCGCGGCGCGAAGGCCGGGTTGACCAAGGCCGGCACGTCGGCCCCGGTGCCGCAGATGCCGCCCGCCGTGTCGATCGTGTCGGCTCGGACCGTGTGCGTGTCGGCGCCGGCCGGGTCGGCGACCACCACGGTCGCACCGACGATGGGAGTCGCGATGACGGCCGTGCTGACCAGAAGGCCGCGGACGATGCGCTGCATGGGGCGGTTCCTTGTCTCGATACGGGACGGTCTCGAACGCCGAGGAGGGCGCAACCGGCCAACGCGGCGAACCGCCCGAAGGACACGAGGATTGAGCCGAACGGAAGGTCCGGCCGACTTCCCGACGAACCCGCGGGTCGTCCCACGTTCGAGGGATCGGGCCGGGGGAAAATGCGGTGCCGGGCGCGCCGCAGGCCTACCGTGTCGGCCATGCAGCTCCGCATCGGTACCCGGTCCTCCCCCATGGCCCTCGCCCAGGCTCGGCTCGTCGCCTCCCTGTTGCCCGGACGTCCGCACGAACCCGTCGTCGTCCCGATGTCCACCAGCGGCGACCGCTGGGGCGGCAGCCTGGCCGAACTCGGCGGCAAGGGCGCGTTCGTCAAGGAACTCGACCGCGCGCAGCTCGACGGGGAGGTGGATCTGGTCGTGCACTGTCTCAAGGACATGCCCGGCGACGTGCCGCTGCCCGAGGGGCTCACCGTCGCCGCCTACCTGCCCCGGGACGACGTGCACGACTGCGTGGTCGGCGCGCGGTTGGCCGACCTGCCGCCCGGCGCCCGGGTCGGCACCAGCTCGGTCCGGCGCGCGGCGCAACTGCGGCGCAGCCACCCGCAACTGACCGCGGTTCCGATCCGCGGCTCGGCGAACACCCGGCTGGCCAAGCTGGACGCGGGCGAATACGACGCCCTGATCCTGGCCGTCGCGGGTCTCGAACGCATCGGCCAGGGGCTGCGCATCACCCAGATCCTGACCACCAGTCAGATGTTGCCCGCGGTCGGCGCGGGCGTGTTGGCCCTGCAGTGCCGCATCGACGACGCGCCCGTCCTGGCCGCCGCACGGGCCCTGGACGACGCACCCACCCGGGCCTGCGTCGAGGCCGAGCGCGCCCTGCTGCGCGAGTTGCGCGGCCACTGCCACAGCCCGATCGCCGCCTACTGCACGGGCACCGAGACCGGCCTGACCCTGCACGCGGCGGTGTACTCCACCGACGGCGCGGACCTGCTGGAGGCCACCGACCACGGTGTCGAGCCGGACAAGCTCGGCGTCGTGGTGGCCGGTGAACTGCTCGCCCGCGGCGCCCGGGCGCTGATCGACGCGATCGCCCACTGAACACGGGCCGTCCCGCCGGCCGCGTCGGGTCGCGGCGGCGGGACGGCTCGTTCACACCGGTCCGCCGCGCCCCCGCACGGCTCGACCGTCGTCCGGCTTGCTCAGGTGTTCAGGCACTTCTGCACGGCGGTCTGCAACTCGGACGGCAGCTTGTTGGTCCGGGCGTACTCCTGGTCGAACGCGTTCATCTGGGCCTGGCTGTACTTGCCCTGGAGTTCGGTCAGCGCGCACTGGCAGTACCGGGTGTTGTTGTTCGACGTGCTCAGGCAGCCGTTGAGGAAGTTCGTCGAGTAGAGCGAACTCCAGTCGTTGCCGCCACCGCTCGCACCGGTCGACGTCGGCGAGGTCGGCGCCGTCGTGCGCGGGCGCGACGTGGTGGGTCGGCTGCTGGTGGGCGGCGGGGTGTCCTCGTCGGTGGCCCGGCTCGTCGGAGTCTTCTCCGTCGCCGTGGCGTCCGAACTCGCCCCGGTGGTCTTCGGGGCCCCGAGCCCACCGAAGCCGCCGTCCCCGTCGCTTCCACATGCCCCGACCGCGCAGGTCAGCATCACCGCGATCAACCCGACTCTGATGGTGCGCATGCATTTCCCCCTAAAACGATGTTGGTCGTGACTCTCCTCCCCGGCTCCGCCGGTCACAAGGGAATCTTTTCGGCCATTGCGTAATGGTTACGTCGCCGCGACCGTTACGACGCCGAGGACGTACCGCCGCCACCGTCGTCCCGCACTCGATTCCGGGTCGAACCGGCGCGAACCCGGCATGCCGGCCCGCGCGACCCCCGACGGTGGGCGACAGAGCGGTCTACCGCCCGACAAACATGAGCAAACCGGTCACCAACGTGCTGATCGTCACATTCCATGGCGTTTATCGACCGAGTCTGTTCACTATGGACGGGTTGCCTCCCGTCGGACGGCAGAAAGGAACGGCACACCATGACCTTGACGCCCGAGCACGTGGCCGCGCTGCGCGGCCTTGCCGCCGATGTCTCGGCCCTCGGCGCCGACGGCGCCCAGCGGCACCCCGCCTTCGCCGGCTCCGCCGGTTCGATCGCCGACCGCGCGGACGCGCTCGCGAGCGAGGCACCGCCGTTCCACAAGGTCGCGCTGCGCCGCATCGGCGACGCGATGCGCGCCTGCGCGGAGTCCCGCGAGGCGGGCGACCCCACCCGGGTGGCCATCACCCAGCGCACCGCCGCGCACCTGGCCGACCGGCTCGTGCACGCGCTCGACCGCTACGCCTCGGCCTCGCCGACCGCGACCCCGGCCACCTGCACCCGCTGCAACGAGCCGTACATCGCTCAGCTGATCCCCACCCAGCGGCGCTACCTCTCGCGCATCGACGCTCCCGTGTCCGGGCACGTGTTCAACGCGGCCGGCACCACCTACGTCGTCGAGCGGCACGTGTTGTGCCCGCTCCAGGACGTGCCCGGCCCGGCCGACATGTCCGAGTTCGAGAACCTGGACGACCTCGACAACGCCTGAGCCCGGGCGCCGGGCGCACACGACCGAGGCCGGGTCCCCGAGGGGGCCCGGCCTCAGTCGTCGCCGTGGTCCTTCTTGTCCTTCTTCAGTCGGCGCAGGTACTCGCGCGTCCACCCGGTCACCTTGACCACCTCGGACTGCTTGACCCCCGCGGTCATGGCCCGCACCGCCGCCCGTTTGAGTTCTCGACGCGCCTCTTCGTGCGCCTTCTCGGTCCTTCGATACGCCTTGGCGGCCCTGACCAGGCCCGCTCCGGCGGAATCGGGGTGCTCCCGGTCGACATCCTCGTGATCCACCCTGTCAGGATGCCATATGGGCCGCCACCCTCGTAGGCCAACACAGTTGACATTTCCTCATACAAGAAGGAAACTGGGGACCGAATCAAAGGTGAACGGAAGGTTAACGTCACCAGTCACGGAGGAGCCGACATGCTCAAGACCCTCACCGCCCCCGCCATGTGCACCCGTTGCGGCGAGCCGTACGTCGCGGCGCTCAGCCCGCGCCCGCTCGTCACCGTGCAGACTCCGGTGTTCCGCACCCCGGAGATCGTCGGCGGCCGGCTGATGACCATCGACGACACCGTCTGCCTGGTCGAGCGGCACGCCCCCTGCACGGGCCTGGGCAACTACCGCTGATCCTCGGCGGCGCCCGCCAACACCGCCGCCAGCATCCCCAGCGTCGACCAGTCGACGCGCTCGCACCGCAGCAGTTCGCCGTACGTCGTGATCTCGACGTCAGTGCGTTCCCCGTCCCCGGCCACACCATGTGGGCCGGGGTCGCTGCGTAGTACGGCCAGTTCCGCCTCGGTGAGTTCGGCCGAGTACACGTGCGCGTGATGCGCCGTCAGGGTGCCCGCGAGTTGCCGCGAGCCGTGCGGGCGCAGCCGCTCCGGCGACAACGCCAGACCGGTCTCCTGGCCGACCTCGGTACACCCGTCCGCCGCCGTGTACCCGCTCCCGCCCGGAAGTTCGTGCACGAAGCCGTCCTTCGTACGGGCCGCCGAGCGGAACTCGCGCACCAGCACCACGGTGCTCGCCGTGAGCGGCTCGGCGCGCCGGTAGAGCACCACCGCGGTCACGTCCGGCCGGCCGAGCACCACCTCGTCGTCCTTGACCCGACCGCCCTCGGCGGCGATCGCGACCCGCACGTGCGCCGCCCACAACCACGTGGCCGCGCCGCGCCGCCACACCCACGCGATCCGGCCGCCGAGCAGCGTGTTGCCCGCCGTGCGCTGGGCCGCGTACCAATCCTCGAAGGCCCGGGTCAGCCACACGTTCAGCGGGATGTCCCGCTCCCCGTCCGTGCGCGGCGCGCCGGACCCGAGCGCGTCCAGCGCGGTGTCCACCGTCGCCGGCAGCGTGTCGCGTACCGGCACGTCGTGACCGAGCGCATAGGCCCGCTGATAGCGCACGTGCGGCGCGTCCGGCGGAGTGCCCAGCACCGCGCGGCCCGAGTCCTTGAGCCAACCCCACTCGTCGTTGGTGGTCAGTCCGGGCAGGTCGCGCAGATCGCGCGGGATCCAGAAGAGCACCCGATCGCTGCGGTCCAGGTTGCGCAACTCCCAGTCCCGCTGCACCTGATGCGTGGGCCACGACTGCCCCTCGCCGGGCTCGGGCACGAACACCACCAGGCGGCCCGGCCCGCGCCACCGCTCCCGGATCAGTTTCAGCGCCGCCGGTCGCCAGGAGGACACGTGCGCCGCGCGGGGGGTGGGGCCGGCCAGGAAGACGCTCGCATCCCACGCGTTCGGCGGCTCGTCGGGCGAATTCACAACCACGATCTCGGTCATGGCCTCGACCGTAGTGGTCGTCACCGCAGGTGATCGAGGGTCACCGCGATCTCCGGGGGGCCGACCCGATCGGCGTGCGGGTGGTGATGTCGCATACCGTTCCCCGCACGCACGCTGCTACGAAAGAATCACATCCATACGGCGCGTACGGGGAGGCGTTTGCGGTGGCTCAGTTGTGGCTTGGCAGCCGATATCGGCTGGACAAGAGGCTGGGCTCGGGAGGCAACGCGACCGTGTGGCGGGCCTGGGACCAGAAGATGCAACGGTTCGTCGCGGTCAAGGTGCTCAAGGAGTCGTTCGGGGCGTCCAACAACAGCGTGGACCGTTTCGGCCGCGAGGCGATCATCGTCGGCGGGCTGTCCTCGCCGAACATCATCGTCGTGCACGACCAGGGCCGGAAGGAGCTCGTCGAGCGCCGGACCGGTCCCGGGCCGACCGAGCCGGAGCTGTCCGACCGGGAACGGCTCGATCGCGAGCGGCTCGATCCCGAGACCCGGGTGTTCACCCACGAGGCCGAGACGGTGCACGACGCGCAGATCACCTCCGCGCTCGGCCCGGGACCGGCCGAGATGCGCCGCACCGACGGCAAGGTCATGTATCTGGCGATGGAGCTGATCACCGGCCGCTCGCTGGCGCAGCTCGTCGCGGACGGCGCATGGCTGCCGCTCGGCCACGTGGTCGGGTGGGCGATCCAGCTGTGCGAGGGCCTCGACGTCGCGCACTCGGGCGGCGTACTGCATCGCGACATCAAGCCCGCGAACGTCATGGTGACCTCGCGCGGCGTGGTCAAGGTGCTCGACTTCGGCATAGCCCGATACATGGAGAAGGTGTCCTCGCGCGCGGGCATCACGATGCCCGGAAGCATGATCGGCACGCCCGCCTACATGTCGCCCGAGCAGATCCTCGGCGGGCGCATCGACGGCCGCGCCGACCTGTACAGCGTGGGCTGCGTGCTGCACGAATTGCTGACCGGTGCACCGCCGTTCGGCCTGGACCGTCCGCATTCGATGATGACCGCCCATCTGCAACGCCCGCCCGAGTCGGTCCGCAACACCCGGCTGGAGGTGCCCGAGGACCTGGCCGCGCTCGTGCTCGCGCTGCTCGCCAAGCGACCGGAGAACCGGCCGGCGAGCGCGGCGGAGGTGTGCGATCGGCTGTTGGAGCTGTCCGTCGTGCCGCCGCGCAACCTCGCCCCACAGCCGTGGGGAGTAGCGACCTCGGACCCGATCGTGGAGGAGGATCCGCGACCGACGGGGGACGAGCCGGTCCGGCTGGTCCCGAACGTGGCCGAGCCGCGCCCGGTCCCCGCGAGCGACTCGCTCCAGGCGCTGCGCGCCGAACTCGGGCAGCGGATGCGCGAGTTCGGTGTGGACCACCCGGATACGCTGCTGCTGCGCGAGCAGTTGGCCGCGCGGCTGGGCAAGGACGGGGATCCGGTCGCGGCGATAGCCCTGCTGCGCGGGGTGATCTCCGACGGGGGACGGTTGCGCGGCGCGCTGTCCCCGGACACGCTGCGCGCCCGGCGGGCACTGGCGCACTGGACCGGGAAGGCGGGCCGCCCGGCCGACGCAGCGCAGTTGCTGAAGAACCTGCTGCAGGATCAGGTCCACGTGCTGGGCACCGACCACCTGGAGACCCTGCGGGTCCGCCGCGAACGGGCCCGCTGGGACGGCGAGGCGGGCAACTACGTGGGCGCGGTGCTGCATCTGCGTGCGCTCGTCCCGGACGTGATTCGGGTGCTGGGCCCCAATCACGAGCTGGTCATCGAGGTCTGGGACGACCTCACCCACTGGGAGCACCGCCTGGACGGCTACGGCTTCCGGGACGAGGCGTGAGCGGCGCTCCCGGCGTCACAGGGTCAACATGTCGCGCAGTTCGCGCTTGAGGACCTTGCCCACCGCGTTCCGCGGCAGCGCACGCTCGGTGAACCGCACCAGCGTGGGCACCTTGAACGCGGCCAGCCGGCGCGCCACGTGCCCGCGCAGTTCGGCCGCGGTGACGGCGCCCGCCACGTGCAGCCGGACCACGGCGGCCACCTCCTCGCCGAGATCGTGGTGCGGCACCCCGACCACCGCGACGTCGGAGACGGCCGGATGCTCGAACAGGACCGCCTCGACCTCGGCCGAGTAGACGTTCTCCCCGCCGCGGATGATCACGTCCTTGAGCCGGTCGACCACGTACAGCAGCCCGTCGGCATCGGTGTAGCCGAGGTCCCCGGTGCGGAACCACCCGTCCGGGAACGCCTCCTCGCTCTCCCGCGGCCGGTTCCAGTAGCCGCGGACCACCTGCGGGCCGCGGAAGCGGATCTCGCCCGTGCGCCCGGTCGGCAACTCCTCGCCGGTCAGCGGATCGGCCACCCGCAGATCCGTCGTGGGCACCGGTCGCCCGACGCTGTCCGGGTGGGCGTAGTAGTCGTCGCCCGAGTTCGCCACCACCACGCACGTGGTCTCGGTCATCCCGTAGGCGTTCAACGGCACGATCGGGTTGCCCGACATGGCGCCCACCTGCCCGACCAGGTCCGGCGGCACCGGCGAGCCGCCGGCGCCCAGGCTGGTCAGGCTGGACAGGTCGCGCCCGGCCCGCAGCGGTGACTCGACCAGGCGACGCAGCAGGGTGGGCACCATGTTCGCGGTGGTGATCCGCTCGGTCTCGATCAGCTCCAGCGCGGTGGCGGTATCCCAGTGGTGCATCAGGCACAACTTCGCGCCCTGCGCCGCGCCGATGTACAGACCGGCCAGTCCGGCGATGTGGAAAAACGGGTAGACCTGCAGGTTGCTCGGCGTCGGCAGGCCCGCCCCCAGCTCCTCGAACACGGCCGGGCCCTTGGCCAACTCGGCGGCGGGCAGGCCCAGTCGGACCAGCCCGACGGCCTTCATCAGCTGCATCGTGTGCAGGTTGGTGGTGTGGTTGTGATGCGTGGCGACCGCGCCCTTGGGCCGTCCGGTGGTGCCGGACGTGTACAGGATGGTCGCGTCGTCGAACGGCTCCGGGCCCTCCGCCGGCAGCGCACACTCGCCGGTGAAGGAGCGCAGCAGCGCGGACAGGTCGGTCTCGCCGGCGGCCGGCGGCTCCTCGGGACGAACCACCAGCAGCCCGGGCGCCGTACTCGGGACCGGCCGGCCCCGGAGCAGGTCGGCGCGTTCACCGTCGCAGATCAGCACCGTGCTGCCGGAGTCCTCCACGGCGTACAGCAACTCGTCGGCGGTCCACCACGCGTTGAGCGGCACCGCGACCGCCCCCATGACCTGGGTCGCCCAGAACGCGAGCGGCCATTCGAGGTGGTTTCGCATCGCGATGGCCACCCGGTCGCCGCGCCGCACGCCGCACTCGACGGCCAGGTGCCGGGCCAGGTGGGCGACCAGTCGATGCTGCTCGGCGTAGTCGATCCGCTCGTCGCCGGCGACCAGCGCGTCCCGGGTCCCGTATGCCGCCAGGTCCTCGAAGACCGCGCGCAGCGTCGGCGGAGCCTTGCTCAGAACCCGCCAGGGGATGCCGTCGTGGACGACCTCCTCGATCGCGTAGGCCGATTCGGGTCCGGTGAGCTCGGCCAGGGCCTGTGTCCGATCCAGCATCCGGTGGGTCCACCTCCTGCACACTGCGAGCGACTTGTACCGGGGTAGGAGCGCATCAAAGCTAGTGCGGAGATCGCATCGCGGGAACCCTGGCAATCGACATGATCACCCGGCAGGGTGGCCGGACGGGTACCACCGACACGCGTGCGAACCGGGGGGCTTGGGTGGACTACGAGCAGATCTCGACGGCCGTCGAGGACGACGTGTTGACCGTGACGCTGGACCGACCGGACCGCCTCAACGCGTACACCTACCGGATGCGCCGGGAGATCTCACACGCGTTGGACCGGGCGGACGCGGACGACGAGGTCCGGGTGGTGGTGTTCACCGGGAGCGGGCGGGCGTTTTGTGCGGGAGCCGATCTGGAGATGGGCGCCGACTCGTTCGACCCGGGCGCACACGCGAAGCGCTTCGAGGACGCGGTGGACGACGCGGACACGTTCCGCGACGACGGCGGCCGACTGGTGCTGCGGCTGTACCGCTCGAAGAAGCCGCTGATCGCGGCGATCAACGGTCCGGCGGTGGGCGTGGGCGCGACCATGACGCTGCCGATGGACATCCGGATCGCCTCCTCCGCCGCCCGCTTCGGCTTCGTCTTCGCCCGCCGCGGGATCACTCCCGACGGTTGTTCGACGTGGTTCCTGCCGCGGGTGGTGGGCCTGGACCGGGCCCTCGAATGGTGCTTCACCGGCCGGGTCTTCGACGCGGCGGAGGCGAAGGAGGCCGGCCTGATCCGCGAGTCGGTCCCCCCGCAGGACCTGCTCCCGCGCGCCCACGAAATGGCCCGCACGATCGCCGAGAACACCCCGGCGGTGGCCGTCGCGCTGACCCGTCGGCTGTTGTGGGGCATGCAGACCGTCTCCGACCCGGAAACCGCCCACCTGCACGAGTCCCGCGCCCTGCACTGGACGGGCGGCTCGGCCGACGTCCGGGAGGGCGTGCTCGCCTTCCTGGAAAAACGCCGCCCCGACTTCGCCCTCCGGGTCAGCACGGACCTGCCGGACCTACCCGGGATGCCGTGACCCCGAGCAGCGGGGTCCGGATGCCCGAACCGGGCGGACGAAGACGGGACCGGAGGCGCCCGGCCGGGGTGGGTTCGGGGGCTTCTGGGCGCGGCACTCGGATGGCCCTTACAGCTTGTTGTGTTTTGCAACTGTTTCAGGCACTCTTGGCGCACATTCAGGGCGCATGGTGTTGAGGAGCAAGGCGATGTCGGACAGCGTTGAGCGGCGAGTGGTCCGCGAAGTGGGTGCGGCCACCCGGTTGATTCGGCTGTTGATGGGTCCCCCGCTGCATGCGGCCGGGATCACCCAGGCGGAATACCACCTGCTTGCCCACCTGGAGGAGCGCGGTACCTCCACCGGCAAGGAACTCGCCTGCCGACTGAGCCTGGACAAGACCACGATCAGCCGACAGCTGACCGCGCTCGAAGAGGCCCGGCTGATCACCCGGACCACCGATCCGACCAATCGCCGGTCCCACCTGATCACCCTCACCGACGCCGGCCACCAACGCCTGGCCGACGCCCGGCAACGCAGCCTCGCGGTGATGGCGGAACGGTTCGCCGCCTGGCCCAAGGAGGAACTGGGCGCCCTCGCCGACCACCTGGCCCGGTTCAACGACGTCCTGCGCGGCGACACCGGGGACCCCGCCGCCCCCGCCGAGCAGGAACAGCACGAAGCGCACGAACAGCAACCGCAGCAGTAGCCGAAACGCCGCCCGACACCTGGGGCGGCGGACCGACCGGCCTAGGCCGTGTCCGGTGGATCTTGGTGGATGAGGTCGCGTCGTCTGGTGCCGTGGCTCGGCGTGCCGGAGAAGCAGCCGCATAGTGGTTCTATTCGGCTGTTTCTCCGGTGCGGCGAGACGCGGTGCCAGGCGGCGCGGCCCCGCCAAGATCCGCCGGACACGGCCTAGTTGTCCGCCACCCGCGGGTGCACCCGCGGACGAGCCCGGTACACGTCGTAGACGCCCTGCACCCGACGCAGCGCCCGCAGCAGCTTCGGCAGGGTCGCGAGGTCGGCCAGCCGGATCGTGTACGTCTGGCGTACTCGCATCTGCTGCGGCGGCGCGATCGAGGCCGAGGTGATGTCGGCGCCCTCCGCGTCGATCGCGGCGGTCACGTCGGCGAGCAGTCGGGGCCGGTCCAGGGCCTCGATCTGCACGGTGACCCGGTAGCCCTGGTCGGCCTGGTGCGGCAGCCACGTCGCGGCGACCACGTCCCGGCCCGCGCGGCGCATCTGTTGCACGTTGGTGCAGTCGGCCCGGTGTACCGCGACCGTGCCGCCTCGGATCACGAAGCCGGCGAGTTCGTCCGGCGGGACCGGGGTGCAGCAGCGGGCCAGTCGGACGGGGGCTCCCGGCGAGCCCGGCACGCTGACCACGGCCTCACCGGGGTCGGACGGCGGACGCCGGGTCCGGGCCGGGGCCTGGGCGGCGTCCCCGGCAGGTGCGGTCGGGCCCGGGGCGGGCGCGCCCTGGGCGGCCTCGCCGGTGGCGGCCAGATTGCCCAGCGGCGGGGCGAGCAGGGGGTCGATCCGACCCTCCATGCCGTGCGGATACTTGGCCAACCAGGCCTCGATCGCGACCCGGGCCAGTGGGCTGCGGACGAACGAGAGCCATTCCTTGGACGGCGCCGCGGCGCCGGGCGGCGCGGTGATGATGGAGACCGTCTCGCCGTCCGCCAGCACCGAACTCAGGGCCACCAGGCGGCCGTTGATCTGCGCGCCGATACATCGGTGGCCGGTCTGCTCGTCGATCGCATAGGCCGCGTCCACACACGTGGACCCGGCGGGCAGGGTGAGCGGGCGGCCACCGGGGGTGAACACCAGGAGCTCGCGGTCCGCCGACAGGTCGGCGGTCAGCGAGCTCCAGAAGACGTGCGCGTCCGGGATGCCGCCCTGCCAGGCGAGCAGCCGGTGCAACCACGCGAGCTGCTCGGGGGCGTCCGGCCCGGTGTCCGGTTTGCCGGTGTGCGCGACCACGCCGAACTCGGCCAGGCGATGCATGCGTCGGGTGCGGATGAGCACCTCGACCTTGTCGCCCTCGGGCAGCGTGATCGCCGTGTGCAGCGACTGGTACAGGTTGAACTTGGGGGTTGCGATGTAGTCCTTGAACTCGCCCGCGATCGGCGACCAGCAGGTGTGCAGTACGCCGAGCGCGCCGTAACAGTCGGTGTCCGCGTCCACCACGATCATCAGCCGGCAGAGGTCGAACGGGCCCAGGTCCTCGCGGCCGCGCCGCTTCTGCACCCGGCGCACGGATACGTGGTGCCGCGCGCGCGGCGATACCTCCGCTTCGATCCCGGCGTCCCGCAGCGCACGTTTGACGGTCGTGCACAGCTTGGACACGGCCTCGTCGGTGGCCGCCTGGCTGGCGCCGACGGTGCGCGCGGTCGCGGCGTGCTCCTCGGGTCGGAGCGTGGCGAAGACGATGTCCTCCAGCTCCGACTTGAGCACGTGGATGCCCAGCCGCTCGGCGAGCGGGATGAACACCTCCTGCGTGGCCTCGGCGGTGCGGATCTGGCTGGCCCGGCGGCGATATCGGATCGTGCGCATGTTGTGCAGCCGGTCGGCCAGCTTGATCACGGTCACCCGCAGGTCCCTGCCGGTGGCCACGATGATCTTGCGCATCGTCTCGGCCTCGGCCCGGTCGCCCAGATCGACCCGCTCCAGCTTGGTCACGCCGTCGACCAGGTGCGTGACGTCGTCGCCGAACGCCGCGCGGACCTCTTCCAGGGTCAGGTCGGTGTCCTCGACGGTGTCGTGCAGCAGCGCCGCGACCAGCGTCGTGGTGTCCGCGCCCAGCTCGGCCAGGATGGTGGCCACCGCGAGCGGGTGCGTGATGTACGGCTCGCCGCTCTTGCGCATCTGCCCGCGATGGGACAACTCCGCGACCGCGTACGCCTCCTGAATGGCCGTCACATCGGCCTTCGGGTGGTGCACACGATGCACCTGGAGCAGCGGTTCGACCGCGTCCGGCGTGCGTCGACGACTTCCGGTGAGGAAGGTGACAGCGGCCAGACCCAGTCGCTGGATGGGTTGTTGGACAGGCCGGCGGGAGAGTCGTCCGACGCGGTCGGACATGCTCCGGCTCGGAACGTCACCCGCGGCTCGCGGTGCACCCTTGGGCACACCTGCACCGGCCGGCGGGTCGAGTCCCCCGATCGTCATGCGGCACCTCCGGCAGCTACCCCCGGAGTCGCCCCCGGTGATTCATGCTACCGACAACAACACGGACCGTGTCCGCGTGATGTCGCCCGTCACACACGATCACCCGCACGGGTCATGGCGCCCGCTACGGATGATGGTGAAGAGCCCAGCCTAACCCCTCGGGATCTTGTCCGGGTGCGCACCCACCGGGCTCGGGGAGCGCACCCGTCGCACGGCGGGCGTGCGGGTCGCCGCGACGGGGCGTCAGCTCCCGTCGGCGCGCTCCCCGTACGTGCCGGCCATCATCGCCTCGATCAGTCCGCGGTGCAGCACCGTCTCGTCCAGGTCGGCCGGCTGCTCGCGCTCGCCGAAGTGCCACTGGCGGTGTGCGATGCGGGCCATCACCACGCCGTGGCGCACCGCCGCGTACATCTCGAAGTACCGCATGTCGCGCGGTGTGTAGCCGGTGAGCTTCTCGTAGTGCGCGCACACGTCCTCGGTGCGCATGAAGTCGGGCAGGCCCGGCAGGCCGTAGCGGGTGGCGATGTCCTGGAAGAACGCGTGGATGAAGATCATCCAGGCGATGTCCAGCTCGCGCGGGCCGACGGCGGCCATCTCCCAGTCCAGTACCGCGGTCGGCTCGAAGTCCACGTACAGGATGTTGCCGATCCGTGCGTCGCCCCAGCTGATCACGTCCGGGCCGACCTCGGCCGGGAAGTTGTCCTCCAGCCACTCGAACGCACGATCCAGGAGCGGGACGCGCTGCCCCTCGATGCCCCACTCGTAGAACGCGCGCAGGTCGTCCAGATGCCGGCGCAGCGCGGTCTCGCCGGTGCCCTCGTACTGGAGGAAGGCCAGTTCCTCGGGGCTCGCGTCGATTTCGTGGATCGCGGCGACGACGGCGACCGACTCCTCCTGGAGCCGGCGACGCTGCTCGGGCGTGGCGGCGAGCATCCAGCCGTCGATCGTGTACGGCATCACGTCCGGCGGCGCGGCGCCCTCGGCCCGGCGCATCACGAAGAACGGGGCGCCGAGCGGCCCCTCGTCCGGCTCGTTCCACAGCAGCGCGGGCACCGGGATCGGACAGCGCTCGCCGACCAGGGTCATCACCGCGTACTGCTTGTCCAGGTCGTAGGTCGGGAAGACCGGCTTGGCGTCCATCGAGGGACGCATCCGCACCACGCAGCGCTCGGTGCGGCGTTCGCCGTCCACCGTCCAGGTCGCGTCGAACAGCAGCGTCTCGCTGGACATCCCGTTGCCGGAGGGGGCCTTGAGCTCGGAGATCTCCGGAGCCGCGCCCTCGGGCAGCCGGCCGCTCAGCCACGCGAGCAGTTGGTCGTGCACCGTCGCCAGGTCCCGCGTGCTCGTCTGCGGGCGGGTGACCTCGTCGGGGTCGGCCACGACAACCTCCGGTGTCCACGTCGCACGGGTGCGACCGGCGTGGCCGGGCGTCCCTGCCGACGTCCGGTCCCCGCCCTGCTGTCGGCGGCTGCCCGCCGGACAAAAGTGAAACACGTTCTATCATGTGTGACACGTGTCATCAATGGCCCGGAAGCCCCGCCCCACCGGGCCCGGCGTCGGGTGCCGGCCGGACCGTCCGGCCGCGGCACCGGGTTCGGCCTGCGGGTATTGCAGACTGGACGGATGCCTCCGACCCCCGCCGCGACCCGCCGGCGTCCGCGCTGGTGGACCGAATTGCTGCTGATCGCAGTGCTGTACGAGGCGTACTCGCTCAGCCGACTCGTGGTCCGCGGCGACGTGGACGCCGCGCTGCGCAACGCCGAGCGAATACTGCACGTCGAGTCGCTCACCCACCTCGATCCCGAACGGGTGCTCAACCAGGTCGTCACCGACCACGTGCTCATCGGCGTGGTCTGCGATTACGCGTACGCGACGCTGCACTACGTGGTGACCCCGCTGGTGCTGTTCTGGTTGTGGCGGCGGCGCCCCGAGCGCTACCGGGGTGCGCGCACCACGCTGGCGATCGCCACGGTGGTGTCACTGGCTGGCTTCATGCTCTTCCCGACCGCGCCGCCGCGGATGATCGACGGCTTCACCGACACCATGGCGCACTTCGCGTCCTGGGGCTGGTGGGGCGGGGGTGCCAGCGCGCCGCGCGGCATGGAGCACATGACCAACGAGTACGCGGCGATGCCGTCCCTGCACGTGGGCTGGGCCGCCTGGTGCGGGTGGCAGTTGTGGCGGCACGGTCGCGGTCGGGTGTCGCGCGTCCTGGGTGTGCTCTATCCGCTCTTCGTGGTCGTGGTGGTACTGGGCACCGCGAACCACTACCTCGCGGACGTGGTCGCGGGACTCGCGGTGATGGGGCTGGGCGCGCTCGCGTCGCCGTGGGTGCTGCGCGGGGTGGACCGGGCACGCGACGGGGTGGCGATGCGCCGGGCCGAGTCGAAAGAGACCATTCAACCGATCGATGTCGATCAAAGAAACGCCGCCTGATCACACCGAATCGCGCCCAATGAACGATTTCGATCAAGGCCAGCCGGATACGACTTCCGAACGACGCTTGCCTCCCAGGCAAGCGGTACCTTCTGGGTGGTCCCGCGCCCGAGAACGGCAAGGATTCCGTCATCGGGCACATGCCGATCGGACAAGCCGCCACAACGGCGGCCGAACCCGGTCGGGCTCGGCCTGACAGGCCCAGACCCCGCATGGTGGACGGAGGCACGGCGAACCAGAGACGGGGCCGACAGGCGACGACAGCGGGGAGCGGTAATGCGGATCAGCGCCGTGGTGTTCGACGTGGGCGAGACCCTGGTCGACGAATCGCGGGAGTACGGCACCTGGGCCGACTGGCTCGGGGTGCCCCGACACACGTTCGCGGCCACCTTCGGGGCGGTGATCGCGCAGGGCCTCGACTATCGCGAGGTGTTCCAGCGCTTTCGGCCCGGCTTCGACCTGACCGTGGAGCGGGCCGCGCGCACCGAGGCGGGCTTTCCCGAGTGGTTCGGCGAGGAAGACCTCTACGCCGACACCCGACCGTGCCTGAAGGCCCTGCGCGACCAGCGCCTGTGGCTGGGCGTGGTCGGCAACCAGACCGTGAACGCGGGCGTCATCCTGCGCGGCCTGGACCTGGGCGTGGACCTGCTGGCGACCTCCGACGACTGGGGCATCAGCAAGCCCGAGCCGGCCTTCTTCGAGCGCCTCGTCGCCGAATGTCCGTGCCCGGCCGAGGAGATCCTGTACGTCGGCGACCGCCTCGACAACGACGTCCGCCCAGCCCACCTGGCCGGCCTCCGCACCGCCCACGTACGCCGCGGCCCCTGGGGCTACCTGGTCGCCGAAGACCCCGAACTCATCGCAGTCACCGACCTACGCCTGGAGTCCCTCGGCGAACTCCCCGCCGCAGTCGCCCGCATCAACGGCATCACCGAACCCTAAAAAAAACACCCTCAAACGCCGGCCACTCAGCCCGGCCGGCGTTTGAGGCCACTCAGCCCCGCCGGCGCTTGAGGCGAACCAGCCCGGCCGGCGTTTGAGGCCACCCAGCCCCGCCGGCGCTTGAGGCGAACCAGCCCGGCCGGCGCATGAGGCCACCCAGCCCCGCCGGCGCTTGAGGCGAACCAGCCCGGCCGGCGCTTGAGGCCACTCAGCCCGGCCGGCGCATGAGGCCACCTCGTCCGCAGACCGGGCGCGTCACGCCGAGCCCTCCATCGACCGCGCCCCGCCGCCCGAGCGCAACCGATCGTCAACCTCCCGCACGAACGACTCCCGCGCCCACGGCGCCAGCGACGCCCGCACCGTGCGCACCCGATCCACCGCCGTCGCATACCCCTGCACCCCGACCAGATCGAGCGCCTCCTCCAACAGCCGACAGGCGTCTTGCGGCTCGCGCGCCCCCACCGCCGTCGCCGCCAGTTCGGCCAGCGTCATCGCCCGCTGCTTGTGGCTGTGCGCAGGCAACCCGGCGAGCGTGCGCTCCAGGCTGGCCCGAGCCTCGGCCGAGCGCCCGGCGGCCACCTCCGCGGCACCCCGGAAGCCCTCCAGGCGGGCCGCGGAGAACCAGTCCAGCCAGGCCGGCGGCCCGTCCGCCGTCCACGAGCCGGGCGTCTCCGGCGGCGCGTACGTATCGGCGGCGCGATCCAGCAACGGAAAGGCCGCGTCCGGCGTGCCGAGCCGGACCTCCGCCTCGGCCGCGATCGCGTCCAACCACGCCCGCAGCGTCGGCCCGGCGTCGCCGCCCGTGGTGCGCTCGCGCGCCGCGGCCAGGGTGTCCCGGGCCTCCCCGCCCCGCCCGGTCCAGGCCGGCGCGAACGCCATGTGCCCGAGCACTGCGGCGGCCAGCGAGCCGTCCCGACCCCGGTCCGCCGCATCCAGGGCGAGGTCCTGCCAGCGTCGCACGTGCGGCCCGCGCAGGCTCAGGTCGAAGAAGGCGATCCTCGACGCGAGCAGCGCGGTCTCCGCGATCGCGGAGTAGTGCGCCCCCTCCGGCCCCTCGGCCAGCAGCCGGGCGCCGTTGCGGGCGTGTTCGGCCACCACCGGCAGCAGTCGCCCGGGTTCCTCGATCCAGTAGCGGGATCGCAGCCGGGCGGTGGTGGCGACATAGGCGGTGGGATCGGGGAGCGCGGCTGCCGACCCCGAGGAGGCGTATGCGCCGGAACTCTTGACGGTGAGGCCGGCGACGGCGGCGCCGGCCAGAAAGGTACGTCGTTGCACCGCGTCCTCCCATACGCGTCGTGGTGACGGACAGTCGTGGTGACGGACATGACTGCGCGGACCCGGTCACGCGGTAGACCGGGCCCGACCGCTCCGTGCTGGATCTCGATCGTGACCCCGTCCCACCTGCGGCGTCATGCCTCTAGCCCGTTAGGGCGGCAAGAGTCCTCAGCGCGTCCTGCAGGAGTCCCACCGCGGGCCTCGTCACACGGTGTGCCGACCTGGTTGCATCTAAGGCAGAAGCGGACGCCCCGAAGTCGGACGCTTCGGGCTTGTGCAGGACGAAGAGGACGCTTCGAGGACCTCCCGGCCCCCGAGGACGATTCCGTTTCCACGACGAAACGAGAGGACCGCCTCACCGATGGACGCCGACGTGAACCGAACGACGCTGGCAGCGCTGCCGCAGGACGCGCTTCGGAACCCGTACGCCCCTCGCCTGGTCGCAGCCGGCGAGACGTTCGACGTGATCGAGGTGGAGGACCGGCTCGGCCGCGAGGCCCTGGCGACGCTGCACGCGCACCGCGTGCCGGTCGGTCCGGTCATCTTCGACCGCCGTTACCGCCGGATCGGGTTCCTCGTACCGCCGACCACCGTGATGCCGATGCGGCCGCGCGAGCGCCGGCTCGGCCCGCGCCACCACGGGCGGGGTGCGTGGATCACCTTCCCGCCGCCGCCGGAGCAGAACGACGGGCCGCTCGTGTGGCTCGTGCCGCCGACGCCCGACAACCGCCTGACGACGCTGCGGCACGTGCGCGCGGCGATCGCCGAGGCCGCCCGCGCGCTCGCCGAGCGCCACCAGCAGGCGATCTGAGATCGCCCCATGGACGTACCGGTCGGGGACCTGACATCACGAGCGGCTCCCCCAATACCTGCTCGACCCGGCCGGTACCGGTAGGACGCGATGCGCCCCCTCGCCACTGTGCGAGGGGGCGCATCCGCCTGTGCGGACCGGCGCCGGGAGGTTTACCGGCCGCCGAAACCGCCTGCACGGCCCGGTTCGTGCCACCGATTCGGGGTTTATCGGGGCATGTGCCGGGCTGTCGTCCCTCTTTCGGGCAAGGGTCTTTCGGATGGCGTCCGGTTGGCGACAATGGCAAGGGCGCGGGATCTTGCGGGCCGGTTTCGGCCGATCCCGCCGCTCCCCCGTGTCCGTGTTCGTCGTCAGCACGTCTGCACTGTCGGAAGGAATCCGCGCATGCCGTCCGAGTCGCGCAAGCCCCGCATGCGGCCCGCGCCGCTGTTGTTCGAGCCCGCGGTACCCGAGCCGCCCGACGAACGCTTCTTCGACCTGGACGATCTGACCGATCCCCAGGAGGTGCTGGCCCGCTCGACGGACCTGGCCGAGGCGTTTCGCGCGGCGGCCGACCGGGCGGTGGACTACCAGGCGATGGCCGCGGCGCGGATGGCGGATCCGAATCGTTTCGACCACCTGACGACAGCTCAGGTCGCGGCGCGGGCGGGCTGGGGCGAGGAGTACACGGCGAAGATGATCGAGCACGGCCGAAAGCTGCTGCTGGAGCGCGGCGAGTAACCGACGCCGGACCGGGCCCGCGCGCCGGTCGGGCCCGGCCCGTCCGGCGCGCACGTGTGCTCAGCCGGACAGTGCGACCCGGTGCCGGGCGAGTTCGGCCAGCACCGCCTGATTCGCCTCCCAGCCGTCCGGGAAGCTGACCGGCACCCCGAGGTGGACCGGGTCGGCGGTGGGATGCGCGTCGAGCAGTTCGGGGATGCCGGCCCGGGCGACCACCAGACACGCATGCCGATGCCGCGAGGCCAGCACGCACAGCCGGCCGGTCTCCAGGTGGAACTCGGTCGCGTCGCGACGACCCGAGAGCGGATGCAGCACCACGGTCACGTCGAATTCGCGACCCTGGAGCCGGTTCGCGGTGTCCACCACGATTCGGGACGCGCCCAGGTCGCGCAGCGCCGACTCGACCCGCGCCCGCTGCTCGCGGTGGCTGACGCCGATCGCGATCCGGGACGCGTCCAGCGGCACCCCCTCCGGGGTGCGCTCGCCGATCGCGGTCCCACCCCGGGCGAGCAGCCGCGCGGCCAGCGTGGCGACCGCCTGTACCGCCTCGTCGTCGGCCGCCGCGGTGAACCGCGCGGGCAACTCCAGCAGGCCCCACCCGGACTTCGCCGCGACGTCCACGGCCGCGTCGTACGCGTCGTGGGCGCGGGCCGCGCCGAAGTGCAGCAGCCGCTCGCCCGGACCGGTCCCCGACCGGAACGGGGTGAACGGGTAGAACGCCTCCGACACCAGCGGCGCCGCGCTCGCGGGCAGCCGCCAGGACACCGGGAGTCGATGCACCGGCAGATCCGGGTTGTGCCGCCGCAGCACGACCACCGCACTTTGCGACGGGTCGTAGCTGAGGCTGTGCCAGCGCGAGGTGTCCACGGTCGCGAACGGGTCGAGCTGGCCGGGGTCGCCCACGAACAGCGCCCGGTCGAACAGACGGGCCACCAGCAGCAGCGCGTCCGAGCGCATCTGGTACGCCTCGTCGACGATCGCCCACGGCCAGCGCCGATCCTGCACGAGCGCCCACTTGGCGGCGGTGGCCACCACCACCGCACACGCGTCCAGCGCCTCGGCCTTCTCCGCGTTCAGCACCGACGTGCCCACCAGCACGGGCGGCAACCGGTATCCGGTGGCGGACAACCGACCCACGGTCAGCCCCGGGTGGTCCTCGACCAGCCGGACCAGCAGGTCGTCGACCTGGTTGTTGGTCTGCGCGACGATCATCAGCCGCTCGCCGCCTCGGGCCAACTCCCCCGCCGCGCGCACCACCAGCGTCGACTTGCCCGCGCCGGGCGGCGAGTCGACCACGACGCCGCGATGCGCACCGGAGCCGAGGTCGGCGAGCACGGCGTCGGTCGCGGCGGCGGCGAGCGCGGCCGGGTCGCCCTCGGGGTGAGCGGTGTGCACGGTCGTCACGACCACTCCTCCAACGCGTCGTCGTCCGCTTCCGGGGCGGCCTCGGGCTCGGGCTCCGGCGGCGGGCCGCCGTGGGTCCAGGGGGTGTCCTCGACCGCGGGCCAGTCCGGGCCGCGCCGGAATTCGGCGATCAGCGAGGTCCAGCACAGGACTTCGCCCGGTTCGGGCACGCTGCCCGGCTTGGGCGCCTTGCCGCCGCCCATCCCGCCGCGCAGTTCCAGCACGACGTGGCCGGGCTCGGTCCGAAGGACCCGAGCCTTCGCGTCCGGGCGTTCGACGCACGCGAGGTCGGTGCCCGGCCCGAACAGCGGTTCGTCGTCGGTGGCGAAGGTCAACATCGGGCGCGGGCGGGCGGTCTTCTTCCCGGGCTCGGTGACCGTGCGCTCGGCGTCCACCGCGATCAGCTCGCCGCGGAACGCCTCCCCCGCGAGCCGGACGGCGGCCATCAACAGCGGGTCGTCGCGGACCTGTTCGGCATCCAACCGGGCCTGTGCCCGTTCCCGGGTCGCCAGTTGCGCCGCGGCCGAGACCGCACCGGGCACCCGCGGCTGCGGACGCGACTCGGGGTCGGCCAGATCGGCGGCGAAGAAGCTGTACGAGGCCCGATCGGCCTCCCAGCGCCCGGCCACCGACCCGCCCGCGGGAAGCGCGCCGAGCAGTTCCACACCGCGCCACATGCGATCCCAGGTCGGCAGCAACTCGGCGGCCAGCGCGGTGCGAATCGCCTGCTCGGCATCCCGACCGCGCGGCCCCAGATCGGTGCGCGCGCCAATGTCCGCCGCCTCCCGTTCCGCGGCCACCGCCTCGTCGAATGCGGCGATCAGCGGCACCAGGCGCTCGTCGAACGCCGGATCGGTCGCGGGCCCCGCGGTCGGGCCGCCCTCGACCTCGCGGGCCGCCTGATCCCCGCGCTGCCCGGCCGGCGGGTCGATCCAGGCGAGCAGCGCGGCCAGGTCGCCGTCCTCCAGCGCGCTCTGGCCGGTCACCCACGCCTGGGTGAGCAGATCGGTCATCGCCAACAGCACGCTCGATCCGGGCACACCGGCGCGGTCCGCGAGCCACGTGCTCCACCGGCCGAGCAGCGGAACCTCCTCGGCCACCGCGAACTCGCCGTCGGTGCGCCGGAATCGGGTGGACCGGCCGAGCAGGCGCAGATACTCGACGCCGCCCGCCGTGGGCACCAGCACCTGCGGCGCGTCCACGCTGCGCTCGTACGGCTCGTCGCCGCGCCGCTCGATCGTCTCCGTCTCGGCCGCGAACGCGCCCAGGTAGGGCAGCAACAGCCGGCCCAGCTCCGCCGCGTGCGCGAACCGCCGGTCTCGGTCCCGTGGTTGCGGCACCGCGAGCAGGTGCGGCCGGTCCCGGTCGGTGCCGACCAGCACGGCCAACGGTGCGAACGCCTCGCCCGCGAGCACATAGGGCACCAGCACCAGGGGCCGGGCGGACAGATGCCGATGGCGCACGGTCGCGGCCGGTTGGGCCGCCCCGGTCGCGGCGGCGCGCAGTCGGCCGAGCGCGGCGATCGCGCTCACCCGGCGCCGCCCGGGACCCGAGTGCGCAACGGCTCGGCCGGCGGCGTCGCGGCACCCGGCGGCGCGGTTCCCAACACCTCGGACCGCAGTGCCTGGGCCCGGCGCAGCAGCCTGGCCACGTCCTCCTCGCCGGGCCGGGCGGCGCGGGTGCCGTCGGCCAGGGCCAGCGCGTCGGCGATGTCCTCGATCCCGCCCAACGCGCCGCGCACCGAGGTGCCCAGCGTGCCCACGCTGCCGCCGCCCGGACCGCAACCGCGGGCCTCCTCCCGGCAGAACAGCGCGAGTTCGCACGCGGACAGGCAGTCCGGAACGTACGCCGCGGGCACCTGCGCGACGGCCGCGCCGACCAGTTCGCCGTCGACGTCGAAGGTCAGCGTGTCCGGCAGTTCGCCGAGCAGTTCCTCCACCCCGGACAGGCGTTCCAACCGGCGCCGGGTGGTGGCCAGTTCGCGCCGCACGTCGAGCACGACGGCGACCGGGCGGTTGGAGAAGTCCTGCGCGCACACCAGCACGATGTCGGTGGCCACCACGTCCGGGTCCAGACCCAGTTCGGCGGCCAGTCGGCGCAGCGCGTGCACGTACACCGCGGCCTGGCGGGTGGCCGAGGCGAGCTTGCCCGGGTCGGCGGACCCGTCGATGATCGCGAACGACTTGATCTCCACCACGTACAGCCGGCCGGCCACCCGGCAGGCCATCGCGTCCGGCTCCAGGTAGGCGCGCCGGCCGGCCACGTCCAGCGGCAGCAGCGGGT
The DNA here is from genome assembly GCF_055557415.1 of Embleya sp. L77. Classification (NCBI taxonomy): domain Bacteria; kingdom Bacillati; phylum Actinomycetota; class Actinomycetes; order Kitasatosporales; family Streptomycetaceae; genus Embleya; species Embleya sp. L77. The sequence continues at coordinate 4,515,609 of NZ_CM145709.1, read as the reverse complement.
GGTCCAGGATCGCGCAGGCGTCCGGCTCCCCGCGCGCCGCCCGGGCCAGGGCGTCGCGGGTGCGGGCCACCCGTTCCTCACGGCTCGGCCGGCCGGCGCCCTCGTGGTCAACGTCGACCAGTGCGCCGGCGTCCGGGTTCGCGCCCAGCGTCTCGGCGAGCAGTCGGCGCAGCTCGGTGCCGCCGTCCGCCTTGACCCGGGCCTCGAACACGTTGCCGCGCCCGATCGCGAACGGCGAGCGACCGCCGTACCGGGCCGGGAAGCCGAGTCGGTCGGCGAGCACGGTCTTCTCGATGCCGGCCGCGTCCAGCACGCCCCGGCGGGCGCAACCGGGGTTGGCCGCGAGGGCGGCGACCGTGCGGGCGTTGTGATTGCGGGTGGGCAGTGTGCCGCGCAACTGCTCCAGCCTGCCGGCGATCGCGCCGGTGGTACCCGTCGTGCGCATGTCTCGTGTACGGCTTTCGTCGTCGAACCGTCCGGTCCCGGGTCAGTGTGGACCATGTCACCGACACGGGGCATTCGGCGCTACTCGTCCGCCCCGGGAAGTGCCACGAACCCGGTTTCGTCGGTGGGTGCCAGTTCGCTGAACGACTCCAGCACCTCGTCGAGTTGGCGGACCGCGACCGAGTTCTTGTAGGGCTCCAACTGCCTGCGGGTGACCCGCACCCGGTCCATCGCCATCGAGTACCAGTGCACCCGCAACATGTCGACGGCCTGGAACAGCCGGCCGCACGCCTCGTCCACCTGACCGGCCTGGAAGGCCGCCTCGGCCAGGTCGGCGTACATCACCGCGCGCTGTTTGTCGCCGTTGGGCGGCAGGTTCTGCAGCGCGTCGTTGAGTGAGCCCTGGGCCTGGTCCATCCGGCGCGCGGTGAGTTCGGTCTTGCCCCGAAAGCCCCACAGCCGGGAGGCGTCGAAGAAGTCCAACCACGGCGGTGTGGGCGTGTTGTCCGGGTGGCACAGCAGGTCCTCGGCCCGGTCCAGCAGGTGCAGTCCGCGCTCGGGGGTGCCGCGCAACGACTCGAATTCGGACTGCACCGCGTCGAACCAGGCGAGCATCACCATCGGAGCGCCGCGCGTGGCCGTCTTGCGGGCGAAGTCGAGGATGTCCTCCGCGGCCGAGGGGGCCGCGTCGAAGGCCGGGATGAACGCGGTGTGGGTGAGCACGGCGGCGGCGAGCAGGGTGTCGCCGGCCTCGTTGGCGGCGCGGTAGGCGACCAGGTAGTGGTCCTGCGCGTCGTGCGGGCGGTTCAGGTCGAAGAAGGCCATCCGGCCGGCCAGCATCGCGGTCTCGGCGAGCGACGCGCCCAGGATCCGGCGGGCCCGGGCGGGGCCGGGGGCATCGAGCAGCTGGGTGCCCAGGCGCACGTGGGCGATCACCGACGGGTAGGCGATGGCGGCGGGGGCGACCCAGTACATCTGGCGATAGGTGCGGGTGAGCATCGCGTACTGGTCCGCGCCGACCACGGTCAACTGGCCGGCCCGCGAGTGCATCGGTACCGCCAGCGGGCCCGGGTCGGGGGTGTCCCGCAGCAGTTGGCGCAGCACCGCGGGGGTGGCGATCTCCAGCGTGGGGGCCGGCGGCTCGGCGGCGGGCGGGCCGATCGCGCGCAGCGGCGGGCGCACCGGCAGCCCGCGCGGGCCGTCGCCCTCCAGTCGCCGGCCGCCGACCACCGTGGGGCCGGTCTCCGAGCCGGTCCGGGGAGGTACGACCGCGGGTCCGGGCGGCGGCACCGGACCGGGTGGTGCGGCCGGTCGCGGGGACGGCACGGGGCCCGGCGGGGGCACCGGACGCCGGGAGCGCGCCGGCGGCACCTGGCGGCCGTCCGCGGGTGCCGGGTGGGCGGGCGCGGCCATCGCCCCGTCGACCGGGCCGCCGGCCGCCGGCGGCCGGCGGCGGACCCGGGCCTCACCGAAGCCCTGGTGCTCCACGCGATCGAGCGCCCGCCCGGTTTCCCGAGCGGGCGCGGGGAACGCCGATGGAGCGCTCGGTTGCTCGGCCACGGGGTGCGCATCGGTGAAGCCCTCGCCGTACTCGGCCAGCTCGGCCTGCCACGGCGGGGTGAACCCGAGGTCGGTCAACGGCCGCTCGAACAAAGCCTGCAGAACCTGCTGATAATCGGGGGTCGGCCAGGGCGGGTCCGCACTTTCCCACCGCCGCACCTGCCGCACGCTGACGCCGAGACGAAGCCCGCATTCGAGTGCCTTCTTCTCGAAGGCATCGGCCAATTGTTGCTGGGAAACCCAGCCATGCGAGTGCCGTAGGGCCTTGAGCCGGACATTCCCGGACGAAGGACCGGCCCCCTGCCGCATGGCCATCGGCCCTCCCGGTTACGACGTGCGGTGTGCTGTGCAGGCTGTGATGCCGACGGTACCCGCCGTGAGACGGCCCGGGGGACCTCTTTGCGGATGTCTGGAAAAGGGCGTCCTCTCCGTGTCCTCAAAGAAGTCCTACGAGGGACCTTGCGCGCCCTCGATACGCTCCCTGCGCGCCCCCGGCCGCCATCCGAGCGTGTCGAAGGGTGTCGATTTTCGATCACCGCCGACCCCTGCTAATGTTTCCCACGCAACGCAGGCGCCGCTAGCTCAGTTGGTTAGAGCAGCTGACTCTTAATCAGCGGGTCCGGGGTTCGAGTCCCTGGCGGCGCACCTTGCGAAACGGCGATGGGGCCCTCGGTTCACCGAGGGCCCCATCGCCGTTTTGTCGTCGTTGTGGGGGCGTGGCATGAGCCAGTGAGCGGCCGTCTGCCGCCGTCGCAGGTGAGCGACAACCAGCAGTACTTCTCCGCCTCGGAATCGGCCGAGGCTGTGCCTCTGGTTCCTCCCTGGGACAAGAACATGCGGACCGGTCATCCAGCCCATGGGATCGCCTTTGCCGCCGAGACCGTCAGATGCCGACAACGAATGCGCTCGTCCAGCCACTTGGCGGTCGACGGGCTGCCGAGCGTGCGCAACAGATCTCGACACTGGCGCACCCCGCGGCCCACCCGCTTCGTCGGAACCAATGTGATCAAGTGGTTGTCAACAGCCAACGGTTGATCACCCAACACCAGAACTCCCGCGCCACGCGGACGTCCGCCGACGCCCTGTCCTGGACGAGAGGTGCGGCGTACCACCACGAACGGGGGCGTTAGAAGTTTCCCGTTGAATCGACGCGTACGCTCAGGCATTCCCATCGAATCCGAGGGAGGGAGTTGGCGTGCAGTCAGATACGGCACCAGGGGACCCTCTCGCACGTCACGATTGTCGACGACGGGTCCGACGGACACGGTAAATGAATCGCCGACGGTCGCAGTACCCTCGTCTCCCGCTGCACCGGTCTGCCATCCGGCATCACGCGACACGACCGCACCGGTACGACGAACCGCCGTCATCGTGAAGACATCGATGTCCGTGTAGTCATCGAACTGTCCGTTCGAACGGATCCCTTCCACAGACACGCGCTCGTCGATGTAGGCACGCCAGGCTCGGTATCTGCTGCCGCTGCGAAGCACATCGGGGAGTACGGCAGTCATCCGTCCTCGTCGGCCGAGCACATCCACCGCCGCCGCAGTGAACAGTGCGGCCGAAGACGTCCTACCAGTTGACCAAGAACAGGCAGCGGGTGCGGCAGCGGGTCCATACGGAGGATTGAGCAGCAGGTGGACCGCCCGTCCGGGGCGCCCCCCGGCTGCCATCCGCAGCTCAGTCAAGCCGTCGCCCTGTGTCAGTCCAGGGAACGCGCGCGCCACCTGGGCCGCGGACAGACCCCCAAGGTGACCACGTTCACGATGCCGATACAGAACGAGTAGCAGAAGACGGAGCCGAGCAGCATCAATAAACGGCTGATGCAGATCGGTTCCCCTGAGTCGGGAAGCCCACCTGTGCACCGTCAGCGCTGGGCTTTCGGCCAACGGCAGTCCGCCGGCCGCAGAGAGCAACAGGTCACCGGCGCCGCACGTGGGGTCCCAAAAGAGTTCCTGTCCATCATGTTCCGACCGCATAAGAGTGTCGAATTCGCGTCGAATCAGTCCTGCGGTGAAAAAGCATCCAATCGCACGGCGCGTTTCGCGAGGCACCAGACGACGTGCCTCGGATGCGGCCTGCCCGTTGAGCGCATGGTGCACGTCGTCTTCGATACGTGACCAGCGATCCGACGCGGCGTCTTCGACGAGCTGCGACAGCCCGAACACGAACTCCGCGTACTTTGCGGTCCCCACCCTCAGTCCCCTGTCCCCAGGTGCGATCCGGCAACATTCACGCCGTCGATCTTCGTGCATCGCATTCTGCAGCATCCAGGGGCCGCGATACACTGCGGTCGGCAATACAGGCTGTCCGAGGTCAGTAGCCCGGGGCGTCACCCACGCGCGGCATCGGCAGGACGGGCGTCCGACACATCGGCGCGTTCACGTGCTGCGAGACGAACAACGCGTGTTCCGGCAGAAGGGGTTCGAACTCCAGTCCCGCGTCGGTCTTGGTCACTGTCAGACTCCCGACACAACAACGGCCTTTGCTGCGACCCGCTGCCTCCCCGGCAGCCAAGTGGTCGTCGGGCAGGGGTCCGGCGAGGCTGTGGCAGTGCCGTGACACCTGTGTACAGGCGATGTGGGCATGCGGGGCGGCCTTGCGTACCGCTGCAACCACGTCAGGATGCGGATTGTTGGTACGCCCGCCGCTGAGAATGGAGAAGACCACCACCTTCGGCGCGACCAGTTGCGTCATTCGTTCGGCGAAGCGTGCCGGGTCGGCGTGACCCGGACGACCTCCATGATGCGGAAACACCAGGACGGGTGCCGACAAGTCGCTCTCGACCTCCTCAAGCGCCCGCAACGCAACGGCGTCGATGTCGGCGGCAAGGAGCACGGCCGGAACCTTGTCCAAGTGCACCTTGACCACGACCGAGACTGTGTTGGCCGTGAGGCGCCCCAACGTCCGATGGCGTTTGGTCGGTCCGGTGCCAGCCATGACGATGCTCGGATGTACGACTTCCAGCCAGGCCCGCCCGTTGTGCAGTTCCTGACCGATCTCGGTATGGATGGCCTGGTGGCCGTCCAGACCCCCCATGCGCTTGCGTGTGTAAATCGCGCGGTGAAGCCTCTCCCAGACCGCCGTGTTCTTGTCGCCGTCCGCGTTGTACCAGACCGTGCCGATGGTCCGAGCATCATCCACGATCACGTTGCCCGCCCCGCCAGCGTGGTCACTGTCGGAATGTGAGACGACTAGGTGCTCGATCCTAATGCAACCCAGGCGCTGGAGCTCGGACTTGACCAGATCGCCCGGCGCCACATCCACGACCGAACACGTCGTCCCATCCCAGATCACCGCGCTGTTGCCGTGCCCGACATCCAGGATCCTCATCCCCAGCCCATTCGTCCCGGGCATCGCAGATGGGGGTCGAACTCCAGTCATGAGGTGAACCAGTCCTCCGGCAGATCGGGAGCGATGGTGATGTCACGGTAGTAGAGGTCGTCGGGACGCTTCGCGTTGCAATTGACCTTCGCTTCCAGCCAACGGCCCTCCAACTGAGCAGCGTTCAGGCCGGTGGCTGCCAGGGCCGGCTCCAGTGGCATCCAAACGCTCTTCTGCATGTGCCAACCCACCACGACGACTCGGGCACGCTTCACTTCGCCGGTGGTGAAGACTTCGAGCACCTCGATCGGAGTCAGGAAACAGCGGCGCTCCTCGCTGAAGTCTCCGCGTAGTTCGCGGACGGTGTAGTCGAGGGCCGGCACGATGCCGTCGGTCAGTTCCGGCTTGTCGACGACGGCCGGGATGCCGGACAACCATCGACTGATCGATCCGGTCTGATCGGTACCGCGATGACTCGTAAGCAGCACAGCCGGTAACGGTCGGTCTGTGCGCTGGTTTGCACGACTGACCAACTCCGCTCCGGTGAACCCGAATCGCCGATCGCGGCTGAGCACGTGGTCGCAGACCAAGGCGTCATAGCCCGCGCAGACGTCGGCCAAGAAGGAATCCACACTCAGTCCGGCCGCGTTGTCACTGAGCGAATCGGCTCTGAAGTCGGCGTCCCGCAAGGTGCCGGCTGCAGCCTCGGCATCCTCGACGTCGTCGTCGAGAACAAGGATCCGGGCTCCTGGGTCGAGTGTGGCTACACCCATGTGATCCCCCGGTCAGGTGTCGGTATCCACCACGTCGGTGGCAGGCAGCTCGATCAGGATACTGGCTCCACCCAACTCCCCTGTCTCTTCCGCTATATGGCTCCCATTGAGATCGGCGACGATGTCCCGAACGATCGTGAGACCAAGTCCGGTCCCGTTGTCCCGCGTGGTTCGGCCGGGCTGCCAGATCTCGTGGACCTTCAGGCCCCGAATGCCGGGCCCGCTGTCGTGTACGGACAGTGCCACGACGGCGCCCTCTCGGCGAGTGCTGATCCGGATGATCCGATCCCGATCACTTTCATCCTCACGAGTGAACGCGTGCGCGGCATTGGCAAGCAGGTTTGACACGATGGATTCGACGTCCGCAACCGTCGTGCGCACTGCAGACTGCCGGGCATCCAAGTCGAGTTGCACATCGATCCGCCCCAGGCGCAGATACGGCATGAACAGTTGCACGGTCTCCCGGCAGGCGACATCGACGTCGACATCCTCCGCACGACGCTTACGCTTGGCCAGCAAGTCCAATGGCAGGCGGGCAAAGGTGTTGACGGTTTCGGCGCTACTGATCGAGCTCTCGATTGGGTTCGCGAATCCGGCCTCGTAGTCTTCGCCGGTGATCACACGCTGAAGCCGCGTTCGCACGGACTTGAGGAGGGTAACGATGCGAGCCGCGGGCTTGATGGACTCGTGGGCGAACACCGCAGTGCTGGTGCCAACCGTCGCCAAAGTTCGGTAGAGCAGTAGGTCTTCGCGCAGCGCCTGGATCTCCTCCTGCTTGGTCGCAACCAAGTCACGAGCGGCGATCTTGATGCGAGCTACGTCGGAAGGTGCGGCTTCGTTGTCGAAGAGTGTCGGAGCGCGGTCGGAGGCCGCTTCGAGGACTCGGTTCAGCTCCTCTTCCGCCGCCTCGGCCTTGTCCCGGGTCTTGCGCACCTTCCCGACACGGCGAGCCTCCCGTCTGTCGAGCCGTTTCTCGGCCGCCCAGTCCAAAGCATGTCGTGCAAACGCCTGTAGTTCGAGGAAGGCAACGTCGTCGACGAAGCCGCTCCGGTCCGTCTTCGGCCGCAAGACGTCACCAGGGTCCTCGACCCAGATTCCACCAAAAGAGTTGTTTGTCGAAGGACGCCCCTCGGGACTGCCCGCCCTTCGGACGTTGATGGCAAGCCAGTCGTCGCCGCGATCCCCATACGGCTGCACCCGAAGGCCCCGATGGAACAGGTGAATTCCGCCCACTTGCTTCAACCAGGACTTCAGTCCCTCGGTGTCCTGCTGCACATGGCGAAGCTCGGCTGACGCCCCAGGGTTGAGGTTGAACGTCCAAACCTCCAGGAATGCTGCAGGCGCCTGGAACTGAAGGACAGGGGGCTTGCCGCGTGCATCCCGTGTACGACCGCGTCCCACGTCGGAGTGATCGCCCTGATACTCGGGCTCGCCACGCCAGTTGTAGAGTACCGCCCTGGCCTGGCCGTTCTCATCAAGCTCGGCGACCAGGCGAAACTCGACCGCCTCGGTGAACTGCTCCCAGGGACTCATCACATCGCGCTCAAGAGCGGCGAACCCCGGGGCGTCACAGGTGATACGGAACGTGGTGGCACGCGTCGGCGGCCCGCTCACCAGAAGCAGTCCCCTCGCCAAACGGGACGCGTGCGCTTCGGCGAATCCCTTACGCAGGTCATGTACAACGATTTCAGTGCCGGGCGCCTCTGTCGTTTCGGTGCGCCGTACCTCGTGAAGCACGTCCTCGACTGCTTGGGCCTTGTCGATGCGGTCCCAGTCGATGTCCAGGGCGTATTCGGCACCGGGTTCCGAACGCGGCTTGGTGCGGACGGACACACGGTGACCCAGGCGCAGCGCCGAGATTCGGCCCAAGCCCTTCTCCCCGACCTTCCGCCGCCCCGACCGCGTGTACCGCGCACCATCGTGCGTCTTGCCGGAACTCCCGATCAACAGGAAGCTCGAGGCGAGATCCTCGGCAGTCATTCCGTCGCCGTCATCGACCACACGGAGGCTGCCGCCTGGCTCGGCAGCGTCGGCAAGGCGGATGTGGCAGTTCCTTGCATCCGCGTCGTATGCATTGCGGACCAGTTCCATGACCCCGTAGTCCGGGTGCTGGACGAGTTCTTCACCGATGCGCCGCAGGATCTGCGGAGAGAATCGCAGCGAGTGCCCCATGAGTGCGACTCCTCTTCCTCCGGAGGCCGCGCGTCGTTCCGGCCCTGTCCATGGTCTGCCGGACCAGGGTAGTCGGATCGCGGAACCGGTCCTCCACAATCCAAGATTCCACTGCCCATGCCCACGCATCGGTCAACCGCGTCGGTGTGGCGGGACACATCCGGGGGCATCGCCACGACCGGAACGCCACGGGAACGTTTGTTCGTCTCGGTGAATACGGCACCGCATGGACGGGGGTGGACCCCGGCCGGCGCGGTCCATAGCCTGGACGGGTTGGTTGATGATCTTCGATTGCGTTGTGGGACAAGGGGATTCGATGACCACCCTGGATGTGCCGGACATACTTTCGCCCGAGTTCGCGGCCGATCCGTATCCGCTGTACCGGAGCATGCGTGACGAACACCCGCTGTTGTGGCACGAAGGCATGCAGAGTTGGATCATCTCGCGCTATGCGGACCTGGAACGGGCTTTCAAGGAACCGGTGTTCACCACCGACAACTATGACTGGCAGTTGGAGCCCGTCCACGGGCGGACCATCCTGCAGATGAGCGGGCGCGAACACTCGGTGCGGCGCGCGCTGGTGGCGCCCGCCTTTCGCGGCAACACCCTCCAGGAAACCTTCATGCCGGTGATCGAACGCAACGCCCGGCGGCTCGTGGACACCTTCCGCGAGCGCGGTTCGGTGGACCTGGTGCCGGAGTTCGCCCAGCGCTTCCCGGTCGATGTGATCGCCGACATGCTCGGCCTGGACCAGGCGGACCACGAGCGCTTCCGGGGCTGGTACACGGCGGTCATCGCGTTCCTGGGCAACCTGAGCCAGGACCCCGACGTGGCCGCGGCCGGGCTGCGCACGCGCGAGGAGTTCGCCGCGTACCTGCTGCCGCTGATCGCCGAGCGGCGCGCGAACCCGGGGAGCGACCTGCTGTCCACGCTGTGCCTGGCCGAGATCGACGGCACCCGGATGAGCGACGAGGACATCAAGGCGTTCTGCAGCCTGCTCCTGGCCGCCGGCGGCGAAACGACGGATAAGGCGATCGCGAGCCTGTTCAAGAACCTGCTCGAACACCCCGAGCAACTCGCCGCGGTACGCGCGGACCGGTCGCTGATCCCGCGGGCCTTCGCGGAGACGCTGCGCTTTTCACCGCCGGTGCACATGATCATGCGCCAGCCCGCCGAGGACGTCGAACTCAGCGGCGGCGTGGTGCCCGCAGGCAGCACGCTCACGTGCCTGATCGGCGCCGCCAACCGCGACGACCGGCGCTACGCGCACCCCGACCGGTTCGACATCTTCCGCGAGGACCTGACCGCCAAGACGGCGTTCTCCGCGGCGGCCGACCACCTGTCCTTCGCGCTCGGCCGGCACTTCTGCGTCGGCGCGCTGCTCGCGGTGGCCGAGGTCGAGGTCGGCACCAACCAACTCCTCGACGCCATGCCCGATCTGGCCTTCGCACCGGGGTTCGCGCCCGCGGAGAAGGGCGTGTTCACCCGCGGCCCGGTCGCGCTGCCGGTGACGTTCACGCCGGCGGCCTGAGTCCGGTTCGGGGCGGGCGGGCACCCCGCCCACCCCGAATCGACCCGGGATCAGCCCACGTACGCGGGGGTGAACTCGACCGGGAGCTTCTCCAGGCCGCGCATCCACACTGAGTCGCGCCAGACCAGATCCCGGGTGGGCACCGAGAGGTTGACGTCCGGCAGCCGGTCGAGCAGTACCTCGATCGCGGCGCGCGCGATCACCTCGGCCAACTCGGGGGCCGGGTAGGGGCAGCGATGCTCGCCGTGGCTGAAGGACATGTGCGCGTTGTTGCCCGCGGCGCCGACGTAGGAGTCCGGCCGTACCTGTGGGTCGGTGTTGGCCGCCGACAGGCCGAGCACGAGCAGGTCGCCGGCCTTGATCTTCTGGCCGCCGAGCACCGTCGCGCGCACCGCCCAGCGGCCGATGAAGTTCTGCGTGGGCGTGTCCTCCCACAAGACCTCGTTCAGCGCCTGACCGACGCTGCGCCGGCCGCCGAACAGGGTCAGCGCGAAGCGGTCGTCGGTCAGCATCAGCCGCAGCGTGTTGCCGATCCAGTTCGCGGTGGGCTGCTGGGCGGCGGCCATCACCACGAGCATGTCCTGGATCAGTTCCTCCTCGGCCAAGGCGGCCGGGTGCGCGAGCAGTCGCGAGGGAACGTCGGCACCCGGTTGTTCCCGCTTGCGCTCCAGCAGCCGGGCCATCGTGGCCCGTACCCGCAGGTGCGCCTCGACCGCCCCCTCGCCGCCGTCCAGGGAACCGGCCAGGTCCTGCACCAGCGCCGGGGTCTCCTGCTCGGGCAGCCCGAACAGCCCGGCCACCACGAGCGAGGGCAGCCGGTGCGCGTAGTCGGCCATCAACTCGGCCTCGCCCACCCCGGCGAACTCGTCGACCAGGTGGTCGGCGATCCGCTCCGCCTGGGCCCGCAGCTCGAACTGGTCCACCGCCGCGAGCGCGTCGCTGATCGCCCCGGAGCGGCGCTGGTGTTCGGCCCCCTCGGTGAACATCACCGACGGCTGGTAGCCGACGAACGGCATCAGCGGCCAGTCCGGCGCGATCCGGTCCCACGCGTGCCAGCGCCGCGAGTCACGGGCGAACAGCTGGTCGTTCGCGGTCACATGGTGCACCTCGCGGTAACCGAGCACGAACCACGCGGGAATGTCGCCGTCGAGCAGGATCGGCGCCACCGCACCGTGCTCCTGCCGCAGCTTGCGGTACATGCCGTGCGGGTCCTGCCACAGGCCCGGGCCGGACAACCGCGCGGCGTTCGCGTGCGAGGCGTCGATGGGTGCCGCGGCCGGCCGCCCGCCGGCCGCGTGCGCCGGGCAACCCTCGGGCGGCGCGGGGGCGTTCGGGTCGTTGAGGTCCGAAGGCGTGGTCACAGGGCGCGCTCCCGGGCGGCAGACAACGTGTAGAGGTGGTTCACCAACGCGATCAGCACGGCCTTGCTGGACTCCCGACTGCGTGCGTCGCAGTCGACCATCGGTATCTCCGCGGGCAGCGACAGCGCGTCGCGCACCTGCTCCAGCGTGTGCTCGGGCGGACCGAAGTTGTTGCGGGCGAGCACGAACGGCATGCCGTGGTGCTCCAGCCGGTCGATCGCGTACCAGGAGTCCTCCAGGTGCCTGGGATCCACCAGCACGACCGCGCCGAGCGTGCCCGAGAACAGCCGGTCCCACAGGAACCAGAAGCGTTCCTGGCCGGGGGCGCCGAACAGGTAGAGCACCATCTCGTCGTTGAGCGAGATCCGACCGAAGTCGAACGCGACCGTGGTCGTGGTCTTGCCGTCCGCGCTGCGCGCGTCGTCGATGCCCACGCCCGCCCGGGTCATCGTCTCCTCGGTGTTGAGCGGACGTATCTCGCTCACCGAGCGCACCATCGTCGTCTTGCCGACGCCGAACCCGCCCACGATGGCGATCTTGAGCCCGTCACGCGCGGTGCTCGCCAGGGGGGTACGAACGGCCGGCTCGGACGTGGCGAGCTCAGAGGTTGTGGAGTCCAACGAGCACCTGCTTCAGGATCTCGGTATCGGGTAGTTGCGCCCGGCGCGGGGAGGTGCGCGGGTGCCGCGCGGTGATCCGCCCCGTGTCGAGCAGGTCGCACAGCAGGATCTTCACCACGCCCACGGGCAGGCCCAGTTCGGCGGCGATCTCCACGACGGCGGTGGGGCGATCGCACATCCGCAGGATCCGGACGTGCTCGGACTGCATGCCCGGGCTCGGTTCGCACTCGCTGACGATCAGCGTGACCAGGTCGAACGCTTCCTCGTTCGCGTGGGTCCGACCGTTGGTGACCGTGTACAGCCGGTCCGGGTCCCCGCTGTCGACTGGCCGCCGGATCATGCCGATCGGCCGCCTTCGTCGAACTGCCGGGCCGGCGCGCTCAGGTACTCGCCGATCTGCTCGACCAGTTCGTTCATGTTGTGCCCGACCACGCCGGCGTCCGCGTCGTCGTCCGCGATCACCGCGAGGTGGGCGCCCTCGCCGGCTTCGACGATGAACAGGATGCCGCCGTGGAACTCGGTCATCGACTGCCGGACGCCGCCGCTGCCGTCGCCGAACTCGATCGAGGCGCCGTGCGACAGGCTCTGTATGCCGGACGCGATGGCCGCGAGTTGGTCCGCCTGGTCCACCGTCAGGCTCGCGGTACGGCACAACTTGAGGCCGTCCTTGGACAACACCAGCGAGTGCCGGGTGCCCGGGGTGCGCTCGATCAGGTTCTCCAGCAGCCAGTCGAGATCACGCTCGGGCTGCCGCTGGGTGCCGATCCGCTGTGCGTCGGTGCCGTGTGCTGTTGCGCTCATAGGGCTTCCGAGGTGGACATCCGGTCCGGATGGCCGACCCCCGCCTCCGTTCTCTCGTTGCGTACGACCCGGCGATGGGGCGATCAGGAATTGTCGTCGGGGGACGCCGTCACGTCCCGACCCGGCCGTTCGCCCTGGACCGCCTGGCGGAACGCGCCGAAGCGGGCGCCGGGGGCGGGACGTGGCTTGGCCGCGCGCGGGGCGGGATCCGGGCGCGACTCGGCCCGCTCCGCCGCCCTGGCCGCGGCGGCCAGGGTCTGCCCGGGACGGCGCTTGGCCAGCCCGGAGAGCGTGGGTGCGGGCGCCGGCTCGGGGGTCGGCTCGACCACCGATTCGAAGACCGGGGGTGCCGCGGCGGCCGGCGCCGGCTCGGCCGGCTTCGCCTCGACGGGACGCGCCTGGGCCGCACGTGCGTCGGGGACGGCCCGCTTGCGCGGCTCGGGGCGGGCCTCGCCGACCAGTTGCCGAGGAATCATCATCACGACGCCGGTGCCGCCGCGCGAGGAGGGCCGGAAGGACACCGTCAACCCGTGCTTGCGGGCCAGACAGCCGACCACGGCCAAGCCCAATCGGGTCCCGGACAGCGTGGTCAGGTCCAACGCCTCCGCCGCGACCGCCTGTTCCGCCCGACGCAGCGCGAACTCGCCCATCACCAGGCCGCCGTCCTCGACGGTGACCACGATGCCCGCGGGCACGTCCTCGACGTAGACGTGCACCTGCTCGGAGGGCGGCGAGAACTTGGTCGCGTTGTCCATCAGTTCGGCGAGCGCGTGCATGACGCCCTCGGCCGCGTAGCCGGCCACCGCCGCCTCGCTGGTCGAGTGCACCCGCACCCGCTGGTAGGCGCTGATCCGGCCGACCGCACCGCGCAGGATGCTCTCCATCACGATCGGCTTGGTCCACCGGCGACCCGAACGCGCGCCGGTGAGCACCGCGATGCTGTCCGCGAGCCGACCCGCCTGGGCGGTGCTGTGGTCCAGCCGCAGGAGGTCGCCGAACACCTCCTCGCCGTGTCGGCCCTCCATCTCGCGCAGGTCCGCGAGCATGCTGGTGGACAGCGCCTGCACCCGGCCGGCGGCGTTCGCACACGCGGACATCGCCGCGGCGCGCATCCGCTCGCCCTGTCCCACCTCACGGGCGACGGTGGCCAACGTGCGCTGCAATGCCTCGTGTCGCGGGGCGGGTACGCCGGCGAGCGCGGTGTCCACCGACGCACCGTCGCGCAGCAGCGCCACCAGCGCGGGCAGCGTCTCGTCGGCGAGCCGGGTCGCCTCGGCCTCGTACGCGGACATCCGGTCCCGGTTGTCGTCGTTCCACCGGGCCGCGTCGCCCTCCATCTCGGCGATCCGGGCACGCAACAGGTCCGCGGTGCCGATCGCGTACACGGTGGCGGCGACGGCGATGGCCAGCGCGAGCGCGACCGCCACACCGCCCACCGCCACCGCGGTGCGGTGGTTCGACCCGACGGCGGACACCGCCCACCCGACCGCGCCTGCGGTGATGATCGACACGGCCGCGAAGGCGAGCAGCGCCCGTCCCATGGGCGGTCGTTCGGACCGGGCGCGAGGGGGCATGTGTGCAGCTGACATCAAGCGGATCCTCGTTGCCGGGGGCTGGTCGGGCGTGAGCCTACCGGGCCCGCTCCGGACGTGCCCAACACCGACCTTCCGGACGCATGCGTAGCCTGACGTGTGGCCAACCGCCCTGATATGTCCGCGACTTACCATCTCTGCGCAGGACGGATCGGCCCGCCGAAACTCCCTTCGGCAGCCGGCGCCGACCGCCCACCGGCGGCTCGCCGGCACGATCAGATCGGCGCGGCCGAGGGCCTGCGACGGACTTGCGCCGACGCCGCGGATCGGCCCGCCGCACCGGCCGAAAACGCCGGATTCCCGCCCGCCGACCGGCTCATCGGCACATCGGCCGGCCGCCCGGTCGATCCGGACCGGCCGACCCGGGAGCGACGACCGACCCGGGCACGGGTGGCCGCGACCATCTCGGCCGAGCCCTCGGGCCGGCCGGCGCGGGGCGGTTCGGCCGGGCACCGCGCGGCGCCGCGCACGCCGGTCGCACCGGGCCGCCGGGACGGCGATGCCACCGACGCGCCCCCGAACGGTGATCAGTATCACGTCGAGGAAGGCCCCGCGAACGCATTTTCGGAGACGCGCGGTGGAGACGAAGGGTGAGCACACGGGCCGCGACTCCCGCGCCGGATGACCCCGAAGGCCCGGGCCGGATCATTCGAACCCGCGCACGATCGGCCGGATTTCTCCGTCCGACGCCGGTTTTCGGCCACTGTGCCGCGCATCCGGGCATTCCGCTTCCACGACGACACGGTCGCTATATCTTTGCCAACGTTGCCCGCGCAAGCCGGGCGCCGGAGCCGGTTCGACCACCGGTTCGCTCGGCGCGAGGCGCCCGCCACGGCGGGCACGAAGCCGGGAATCCCCCGCCGTATCGGCCCTCGGCCGGTGCCTCGGACCCCGCGAAGGGGCTTCGATCACGGCCCGAAGCGGGTTCCCACGTTCGATACGAGACGCACATCACATCCCCCAGGGAGCAACCTGAGGGGGCCTCCGGAAGTCAATGATGCGGAGACTCGCATCGCGCGGCCTCCATTTTCTCGACCCGTTTGAAGGGAACCCCGAAAAGTGGCAGGTAAAGCGATGCGACGGCGCACCGTTCCGGCCGTCCTGGTCGCCGGAGCGATCCTGTTCACGGGGGCCTGCGGGCTGCTGGACGGCGACGACAAGGGCGACAAGACGAGCAACGCGGGCAGCGAGTCCAAGGTGGCCCCCGGAGCGTCCGGCGGTGCCGCGGGCGGCACCGAGTCGGGCAAGCCCCAGGAACCGGCCAAGGGCGCCGCACCCCAGGTGAACATGACCCCCGAGGACGGCGCGACCGGTGTGGACCTCGGCGACCCGCTGACCTTCGCGGTCGAGGGCGGAAAGATCACCGCGGTCAAGGTGGTCAACGCCAAGGGTGAGCCGGTCGACGGCACCCTCGCCGCGGACGGCAAGTCCTGGAAGCCGAAGGTCCCCTTCACGCCCGGCGGTCAGTACACGGTCAGCACCACCGCCGCCAACGCGGACAACCAGCCGACGACGGTGTCCACCCGGTTCACCACCCAGACGCTGGGCAAGGAGGTGACCGCGTCGATCTTCCCGGACGGCGGGACGGTCGGCGTCGGCCAACCGGTGTCGGTGCGCTTCGACCGGCCGATCACCAACAAGGCCGAGGCGGAGAAGGCGATGAAGGTCACCGCCACTCCGGCGGTGTCCGGCGCGTGGCACTGGTTCGGCAACACGCGCGTGGAGTGGCGGCCGAAGGATTACTGGAAGGCCGGCACGAAGGTCAAGGTCGACCTCAACCTGCGCGGCGCGGACCTGGGCGGCGGCGCGGGCTCCAAGCAGTACAAGAGCTTCAACTTCGCGATCAGCAACATCGCCCGGATCTCCACCGTCGACGTGGCCGCCAAGACGATGACCACGACCGAGAACGGCAAGGTGGTCAAGACCACCAAGGTCACCACCGGCGAGTCCCCCAAGTACGACACGTGGGGCGGCGTGATGGTGGTGATGGAGAAGTACACCCAGACCCGGATGAACTCGGCCACCGTGGGCCTGGGCCAGGAGTACAACATTGCGGACGTCCCGTCGGCGGTCCGGATCACCACCTCCGGCACCTTCGTGCACGGCAACTACTGGTACGACAAGTCGAATCCGCCGTTCGGTCGGGCCAACACCAGCCACGGCTGCGTGAGCATGACACCCGAGGACGCCAAGTGGTTCTACGACCATGCGGATCGCGGCGACGTGGTCAAGGTGATCAACTCCAAGGAGCGCGCCGTCGCGGCGGACAACGGCTACGGCGCGTGGAACCTGACCTGGTCGCAGTGGCTGGCCACGAGCGCGACCAAGCAGTGACCCGGGCCTGACCGCCGGGGGCGCACCGCGGTCGCGCCCCCGGCGGCCCGATCGAGCGATGCGCACCGAGCGTCACGCGTCAATTGAGACGGCGATCACACGGTCCCCCGCGCAACGGCGGCAGCGCTGCCGGCGTCCCTTTGGTGAATCCACCTGAGGGAACGAGCACCGGGGGACCCTGTCCATGAATCGAACCACCCGACGCGTCGGAGTCGCCACGCTGGTCGCCGCGTCGTTGCTGCTGACCGGCGCCTGTAGCAAGGACGACGCGAAGAAGGCGCCGAACCCGGGCAAGGCCGCCGGCGAGAACCGCGCCGGCCCGGTGGACCCGGCCGTCGTCACGCTGACCCCCGCGGACAAGACCACCGGCGTCGAGCCCGGGATGCCGATCACGATCGCGGTCGGCGGCGGCAAGATCGCCGAGGTCAAGGTGATCAACGCGAGCGGTGAATCGGTGGACGGCGCGCTGGCGGGCAACACGTGGAAGCCCAAGGTGCCGTTCATGTACGGCGGCAAGTACACGGTGACCGCGACCGCGACCAACGCGGAGAACAAGCCGACCACCGCAACCGCCGCGTTCACCGTGCTCAACCCCACCCAGGCGGCCACCGCGACGTTCATGCCGGACGCGGACTCCACCGTCGGCGTCGGCCAGCCGGTCTCGATCACGTTCGACGAGCCGGTGAAGAACCACAAGGCGGTGCAGGAGGCGATCAAGGTCACCGCCACCCCGGCGGTGGAAGGCGCGTGGCACTGGTTCGGCAACTCGCGGGTGGAGTGGCGGCCGAAGGACTACTGGCAGGTCGGCACCCAGGTGAAGGTCGACCTCAACCTGCGCGGTGTGGACCTCGGCGGCGGCGTGATGTCGAAGCAGTTCAAGAGCTTCTCGTTCAAGATCTCGGACACCAAGCGGATCGCCGTCGTGGACGCCAATGCGCACACGATGACCGTCTCCGAGAACGACCAGGTGGTCAAGACGATTCCGATCACCGCGGGCGAGGACCCCAAGTACACGACGTGGAACGGGATCATGGTGATGGAGGAGCGCTACCCCACGCTCGACATGAACTCGCAGACGGTGGGCTTGGGCAACGAGTACGACCAGAAGGCCGTGCCGAACGCGATCCGGATCACCGAGTCGGGCACCTTCCTGCACGCGAACACGTGGGCGACGACGAACCCGTTCGGCAACGCCAACACCAGCCACGGCTGCATCAGCATGACGCTGGAGAACGCCAAGTGGCTGTACGACCGTTCGATCCGCGGTGACATCGTCCAGGTCAAGGGCAACGAGGAGAAGCCGGTCGCGGCCGACAACGGCTACGGCGCGTGGAACCTGACCTGGGAGCAGTGGACCGCCGGCAACTGACCCACCGGCCGACGGCCGACCCGCACGCTCTCCCTAACCTGTCCGCATGACCACCCCCGAGGACCCACCGCTGCTGGACGACGCAACGCTGACCCGCTCGCCGGTCGTGGCGAACAACGCGATGAACCGCGAGCGGGGTCTGCGCGGAGTCAACAGCTACGCACCCGAGTTGGGCTTCGACCCGCTGTCCCGGTTGGGCCCCGGGACGGCGTGGCTCGACCTGTGTTGCGGGTCCGGCAGAGCGCTGTTCGAAGCGGCCGCTGATCCGCGTGCCGAGGGCGTACGGATCACCGGCGTCGACCTCGTCGACTTCTTCCTCCCCGCCGCCCGCCCGGCCGGACTCGACCTGATCGCGGCCGACGCGACCGGGTGGACCGCGCCGCGGCGCTACGACCTGATCACCTGCGTACACGGTCTGCACTACGTGGGCGATCGACTCGGGCTGCTCGCCCGGATCGCGTCCTGGCTGACGCCCACCGGCCTGTTCGTCGCCGACTTCGACCCGGCCGGACTCGCACTGGGTGCGCTGCCGGGCGGCGCGGCCCCACCAGGATCCGCCGGAGGTGCCCCGGCCGCCGACGTGCCGGGCGAGTTGCGCCGCCAGGGCTTCGAATACGACGCGCGTCGGCGGCGACTCGTGCTGCGCGGGGCGCGGCAGGTGGTGTTCCCGTACACCTACCTGGGTGCGGACGACACGGCCGGGCCCAACTACACGGGTCAACCGGCGGTACGTGCTCACTACACCGGGACGTGACCGATACCACGGCGGTGACTGCGCCCGAATGAGCGTATGAAATGTTGAACACACCGACGACGGGTACGCCTGCCCACGGAACAACCCTTCCGACCGCGTTCCGACAGTCGTTCAGGCAACCGTTTCGAAGTTTTTCCCGACAAACCCTCCCCTGGCGAGACGAGGCAGCCGTGTGTTGGAGCGCCGAAGCCGATCTCGTGATGGGCAGCGCCATCACGGCCGTGGGCATAGCAAGCGTCGCCTCGGTACGACGGATCAACGATCTGCCGATGGCGATGTTGCCGGTGATCCTCGGCGCTCATCAACTGGTCGAGGCGGTGGTGTGGAAGGGCGAGCGGGGTGCGGTGTCCGCCGGCACCGCCGAGATCGCCCGCGAGGCCTGGGCGGTGATCGCCTTCCCGCTGCTGCCCGCCTTCGTCCCGCTCGCCGTGGTGGCCGCGCAATGGCCGCTGGAGCGCGGCCGGGAGCGGGTCCGGGCGACCTTCTTCGTGCTGCTCGGCCTGGTGGTCGCCGGCGCGCTCGGACACGCGCTGGTATCCCGCCCGGTGAACGCCGAGATCTGCGGGAACACCGTGCGCTACTCGGTGGGCATCCCCGGCGCCCCGTGGGTGATCGCCGGCTACCTGGTGGCGACCCTGGGATCGCTGCTGCTGGCCCGGGATCGATTGTTGCGCTTTCTGGGCCTGGTCTGCGCCGTCGGCGCGGCCGTCACGATGCGGCTGTGGTTCCACGCCTTCGCCTCGACCTGGTGTGCCGTGGCGGCCGTCGCGAGCGTGATCGTGCTGTGGTGGGTGCGCTCCCGACGCGACCTGCCGGCGGGAGGCCCCGGGCACAGACACGGGCCGATTTCCGAACTCGTGCGCTGAGACCGGCGATCCCGGCACGCCCCGCCGGTGCCGACGGCGGGGGGATCGTGTGCCGGTGCCGGCGATCAGGGCAACAGCAGTGAACTGTCGCCGAACTCGTGCCACAGGTAGCCCTCGGCGAGCGCCTCGTCGTACGCCCGGCGCACCACCGCCGGACCCACCACCGCCTCCAGGAGCAGCAGGTGGGTGGCCTCCGGCGCATGCAGACCGCTGATGATGCCGTCGACCACCCGGGCCGGTCGGTCCGGGCCGAGCAGCAGGTCGGTCCAGCCGCGCGCGGCCGCGATCTCGCCGTCGGGTCGGACCGCCGACTCCAGCGCCCGGGTCACCGTGGTGCCCACCGCGATCACCCGACGGGCCTGCCGGACCAGGTTCGCCGTGTGCTCGGGCACGCTGAACCACTCGCGCAGCGGCGGCTCGCCCACGTCCTGCGAGGACACCCCGGTGTGCAGCACGATCGGCGCGACCCCGACGCCGCGGGTGATCAGGTCCACCACGAGTTCGTTGGTGAACGGGCGTCCCGCGCTCGGCATCTCGGCGCTGCCCTCGTCTCGCGCGAAGACCGTCTGATACGCCGTCAGCGGCCACCGTTCGCGCACGTAGGCGTAGGTGATCGGACGACCGCGATCGGCCAGGAAGGTCTCCACCCGGGCGTGCGGCACGGTGATCCGGGCCTTCCACAACCGCTGCGGGGTGTGTTCCGCCGGATACGGGTCCAGCAGCAGTGCCATCCCGCATCCGGTGCCGGGAAAGCGCACCGCCTCGAACCGGCGCACGCCGTCCACCGGCCCGGGTGTGCCGTCGGTGTGCCGCAGTTCGAGCACCCAGGTCTCGGCGTCGATCCGGGTGGCGAAGTGCACGGTCACCGGCGAGCCGTCGGCGCGATAGCCGTCCACCGCGGCGGGCAGCGTCGCGGAGGTGTTCACCACCAGCAGGTCGCCCGGGCCCAGGTGCCGGCCGAGGTCGCGGAACACGGTGTGCTCGACTCGCCCCTCGGCGTGCACGAGCAGCCGGATCCCGTCCCGGGTCAGGCCGCGTGCCTCGGCGGGTTCGGTCGCCGCCTGGGCGACGGGGGTGCTCACGAGGTCACCGCCGAGGCGAACTCGGCGACGGTGTACCGGCCGCTCGCGGGACGCTCGTCGAGCAGCCGCAGCAGCGCCGGCGCCACCGTCTCGGCGGCCGGCCGATCGGAGACGTCCTCGCCCGGGAACGCCTGTCGGTGCAGGTCGGTGTTCATGTCGCCGGGGTCGAACGCGTAGACGTCCAGGCCGGGTTGCTCGGCGGCCAGGGTCGCGGTGACGTGGTCGAGCGCGGCCTTGGTGGAGCCGTAGCCGCCCCAGCCGGGATAGGCGTTGACGGCGGCGTCCGAGCTGACGTTCACGACGGCGCCGCGATCGGGTCGTTTGAGCAGCAGGGGCAGGGTCAGTTGGGTGAGCGCGAGCGGCGCGAACACGTTCACCTCGTACGCTCGGGCCAACTCGGCGAGCGGGTAGCCGGCCAGCGGCGGCATCGGGCTCGGGCCGAGCACGCTCGCGTTGTTGACGAGCAGGTCGAGCCGACCGGACTCGCGCACCACGTCGCACAGTTCGCGGCGGTGCGCGGGGTCGGACACGTCGCCGGCGACGGCGATCACGTCGGTGTCGCCGCGCAGTTCGTCGGCGGCACGGGCCAGATCGGCGGCTCCGCGAGCGTCCAGGACCAGGGTCCAGGAGCGGGCGGCGAGCGCGTGGGCCAGGGCCAGGCCGAGCCCCCGCGAAGCGCCGGTGATGAGTGCGACAGGCATGGTGTTCTCCAGGGGAATTCCACACCCCACCCGGTGATGGGCTGCCCGTCTACACTGCAAGTTCAAGTGCACTTCAGGTCAAGCGGACGAAACCGGAAATCGGCCGGATCGTGGACCGGACTTCAGGAGGCGGCGTGCTCACCGGGACGGACTTGTTGACGGTCGGCCAGATGACCGCGCGCAGCGGATTCGCGGCATCCGCACTGCGCTACTACGAGGCGGAGGGCTTGATCAGCGCGAGCCGCACGTCGGGCGGGCAGCGCCGCTACGAGCGGCACATCCTGCGCCGATTGGCGTTCATCCGCGCGGCGCAGAACATCGGCCTCTCCCTGGAGGAGATCAAGGACGCCCTCGGCAAGCTCCCGGAGGGCCGAACGCCCACGCCCGCCGACTGGGCCAAGATCAGCCGGGCCTGGCGCGGGCGTCTGGAGGAGGAGATCGAGGCACTGATACGACTGCGGGACGGCCTGGAGCAGTGCATCGGCTGCGGCTGCCTGTCGATGAAACGCTGCCGCATCTCCAACCCCGACGACGTCGCCAGCCGCTACGGCTCCGGCGCCGTAGCCCTCCCCGAACTCCTCCGCGAAGACCGCCGCACACACGGCTGACACCCCCGAACCCCCCTCCGTCCACCAACCCCAAACACCGGCCGAACCGCCCCCAAGCCCAACCGGCACATGAAACCAACCAGCCCGGCCGGCGCATGAGGCCACTCGGCCGAAGGCCGGGTCACATCAGCCCGGCCGGCGTTTGAGGCCAAGTAGCCCGGCCGGCGCTTGAGGCCACTCGGCCGAAGGCCGGGTCACAAGCCCGGCCGGCGCATAAGGCCAAACAGACCCGATCAGTACCGGTCCCGCACAACCGCAGCCCGCCCCCCACCGGAAGCCCCCACCGGAACCGCGGGAGCGGCAGGTGCGGCGAGTGCCGACCAATTCGGCTTCACCCCGACGTCATACGTCCGCAACTTCGAGAGCACCGCAGGATCTTGCACGTCGAGCCAGTCCACCAGATCGCGGAAGCTCACACACTTCGTCTCCGGCCGCGTGCACGCGGTCCGCATGGTGCGCTCGACGGCCTTCATGTAGATGCCGCCGTTCCACCCCTCGAAGTGGTTGCCGATCATCAGCGGCGCCCGGTTCCCGTTGTACGCGCGGTCGAAGCCGGCCATGTAGCTCGCATACGCCTGGTCCTCCCACTCCTGGAACTTGGCCGGATCGCCCTTGACCGTGCGCGACTGGTTGAACATCACGTTGTAGTCCATCGACAGGACCTCGAACTTGCGTCCCGGCAGCGGGATTTGCTGCAACGGCAGGTCCCACACCCCGTTCACCTTGTCCGGCCACACCTGCCGCCCGCCGGGCGAACTCGCGTCATAGCGGAAGCCCAGCGACGGCGCGGCCGAGAGCAGCGCCTTCTGGCCCTCAAGGCACGGCGCCCGGCCGCCGATCAGTTCCTTGTCGTAGTCGAACGGAAGCGCCGGCATGTCGGTCCACCCGGTGTTGGTCTTCCAATTCTTGACGAACGCCTTGGCCTGATCGACCTCGCTGCGCCAGTCGTCGGCCGACCACGAGCCGCCGCCGGTCGGCCCGCAGAAATGGCCGTTGAAGTGGGTGCCGATCTCGTGGCCCTCGTTCCACGCGGCGCCGAGCTGTTCCAGCGTCATCCGCAGGTGGGTGTCGTCGAGGTAGCCGATGTCCGAGGCCCCGATCGGCTTGTGCGGCGGCTGGTATCGGGCCTTCCTGGCCTCCGGCAGCACGTACACCCCGGACAGGAACAGCGTCATCTTCGCGTTGCTCTCCTTGGCCACCTGGCGGAAGCGGGAGAACAACTTCTTGTCGTCCTCGCCGGCGCCGTCCCAGGAGAACACCACGAACTGGGGCGGAGCCTGGCCCGGCGCGAGCTTCTCCGGCTTGAGCCGGCCCGGCTGCTCCCCGGTGTTCGACGTGGAACCGTCGCCGATCAGGGTCGGTGCCTGCGCAGGCGCTCCCTGGGCACCTCGGGCCGGCGCCGCGGCCTTCTGCTTCGGGTCGTCGCCGTGCCCCCGCGCGAGAACGATGAAGCCGATGGCGGCGACCACCGCCACCACCAGAACGATTACGGCCACGCCGCGGGATGATCGCACGAGTGCCCCAAATGATCGTAAATGTGTGAAATCCACAGCAGGCTAAGTCGCCCGTCGACACGGTTGGTGGCACGCCGAGCCGCGCGATCGGTCATGTCACCGCATGGGATGAACCGGTACGGCCACTCGGCGGCAGGGTGATCGCGCTCACCGGCCCGTCGAGGTGTCCACAGGCAGCGAACGGGCTATGGATAGCCCGGGTCGGAGTCGGCCCGGGCCCGCGTTCGAGGCCACCCGGAGCACGGCCGATCCGAAGGGCGCCTCGATGCACCGAACGCTTCGGGAGGCGAGGGACACCCTCGTACCGCCCCGCGAGGTGGGCCCACTCCCGCCGCTGCTGATCGTGCTCACCATGGTGACCGGCCTGGTGGACGCGCTCAGCTACCTCGAACTGGGCCGGGTGTTCGTCGCGAACATGACCGGCAACGTGGTCTTCACCGGCTTCGCCCTGGCCGGCGCCCCGGGATTGTCCGTGGCCGCCTCGATGGCCGCGCTGGCCGCGTTCCTGGTCGGCGCCGCCGCCGGTGGCCGACTCGGCGCCACGTTCGGCGACCGGCGGCTGCACCTGCTCCGGGTCGGCTGCACGCTCCAGGCCGTGCCGATCGCGGCGGCCCTGGTGGTGGCCGCGGCGGTGAGCGGGCAGGGCACCGGCGAGCGGTACACGCTGATCGTGCTCCTCGGCCTGGCCATGGGACTCCAGAACGCGGTGGCCCGGCGGCTGGCCGTACCGGACCTGACCACCACGGTGTTGTCCCAGACGCTCACCGGCCTGGCCGCGGACATGCGCCTGTTCGGCGGGCCCGGCTCGCGCGCGGGCCGCCGACTGCTCTCCGCGTTCGCGATGGCGCTCGGCGCGTTCTCCGGCGCGACGCTGGTGCTCCAGGTACACGTCCTGGCCGCCTTCGCCGCGCCGCTCGTACTGCTGATCGGCACGGCCGCGTTCGCGTACCGCCTGGATCGCCCGACCGGCCCGGCCGAGGCCCGGGACGAGGGCGCGCGCTCCGCCCGCACCGACGCCGATCCGGAGCCCCCCGCCCCACCGGACGGGAAAACCCTTTGAGGTCCGCGCCGGCCGGGGTTACTCTGGCTCGGTCACATTGTCGTCCGTTTGGATGGTCTGTTGCGCATCTGAGGTCCGGACATCGCGCCGCTTGAGCCCTTCGTGCTCGCGGTCGCGTTCTCGACCTCGGTGTGGCCGTCCCGGACGACTTCTTCATGTCCGGCCCCTCCCGATCCCGCCGCGCGGTGTCCCACGCGATCCGTTCACCACGTGTCCCAGGGAGCCGCCCCATGTCTTTTCCGACCACCCCCGCGATCGTCTGTTCCGACCTGTCCTTCGCCTGGCCGGACGGAACCCCCGTCTGCACCGGCCTCGATCTCGCCATCGGCAACGGCCGCACCGGCCTGGTCGGGGCGAACGGCGCGGGCAAGTCGACCCTGCTCAAACTGATCGCCGGCGTCCTGCGGCCCACATCCGGGTCGATCACCGTCGGCAGCGACCTCGGCTACCTGCCGCAGCACCTCCCGCTCGACGCGGCCCGGCGCGTCGACGACGTACTGGGCATCGCCGAAACGCGCGCCGCACTGTTGGCGATCGAGGCCGGCGACGCGGACGTACGGCACTTCGACGCGGTCGGCGACGACTGGGACGTCGAGGAACGCGCCCGGGCACAACTGGACCGGCTCGGGCTGCCGCACGTCGACCTCGACCGCACGGTCGGCACGCTGTCCGGCGGCGAGTCGGTACTGCTCGGGCTGGCCGCGTTGTTGCTGCGCCGTCCCAACGTACTGCTCCTGGACGAGCCGACCAACAACCTCGACGCGTCCGCGCGCGAGCGGCTGTACGACGCGGTGCGCGGCTATCCGGGCGTGCTCCTGGTGGTCAGCCACGACCGGGTCCTGCTCGACCTGGTGGACCGGATCGTCGAATTGCTCCCGGACCGGGCCCGCACCCACGGCGGAAATCTCAGCGCCTATCTGGAGGTCCTGGAACAGGAACGCGCGACCGCCGAGCGACTGGTCCGCACCGCACAGACCGACCTGCGCAAACAGAAGCGGGAACTGGCCGAGGCCCAGGTAAGACTGGCCCGCCGGGTCCGGACCGGCCGCAAGGCCCAGTTGGAAGGCGGCGTGCCCCGGATCGTCGCGGGCAACCTCAAGCGGGCCGCCGAGGTCTCCGCGGGCAAGCTCAGGGGCACCCACGAGGGCCGACTCGACGATGCCCGCACGCGGTTGTCCGAGGCGAAGGACGCGGTACGCGAGGACAAGGAGATCCGGATCGAGCTGCCGGAGACCGAGGTGCCCGCCGGGCGCACGGTGCTCGTCGCCGAGGGCCTGAACACCGCGGACGGCCTGTACGGCCCGGACGGCCTGGACCTGATCGTGCGCGGCCCCGAACGCATCGCGCTGACCGGCGACAACGGCTCGGGCAAGACCACGCTGCTTCGGCTGCTCACCGGCGCGGAGCAACCGGCCGAGGGCACCGTGCGAATCGACGTCGAGGGGGTGCGGCATCTGCCCCAGCGGCTGGACGTACTGGACGAGGACGAAAGTGTCCTGGCCAACGTGCGCCGCTTCGCGCCTTCGGCGTCGGACGCGGAACTGCGCGGCCGGCTGGCCCACTTCCTGTTCAGGGGCAACCGCTCCGAACAACCGGTGGGCACCCTCTCCGGCGGCGAACGTTTCCGCGCGGTCCTGGCCGCACTCCTGTCCGCCGACCCGCCGCCACACCTACTGATCCTCGACGAGCCCACCAACAACCTGGACCTGGCCTCGGTCCACCAACTCGAACAGGCCGTCAACGCCTACCGAGGAGCCCTCCTGGTAGCCACCCACGACCGCCCCTTCCTCACCAACATCGCCATCACCCGAACCCTCCACCTCCACCGAGGCCAGGGCCTCACTCCCCCCACCTGACCCCCAGCCCCACCCACGCCTCAAGCGCCCGCCACCCCAAACCCACCCCGGCCGGCGCTTGAGGCCACCCAGCCCGGCCGGCGCATGAGGCCAAATAGCCCGGCCGGCGCTTGAGGCCACCTGAGCCAACTCCTCGCCCACCGCCGGCAAAAATCCAGCCCGCCCGGCGCTTGAGGCCACTCAGCCCGGCCGGCGCATGAGGCCAACAGCCCCGCCGGCGCTTGAGGCCACCTGAGCCAACTCCTCGCCCACCGCCGGCAAAAATCCAGCCCGCCCGGCGCTTGAGGGCACTCAGCCCGGCCGGCGCATGAGGCCAACAGCCCCGCCGGCGCATGAGGCGAACCCAGCCCGGCCGGCGCATGAGGCCAAACGCGCCTCAACCCTCCTCGCGCGCAGGCGCCCCATCGTTGCCCCGCCGAATCGTGCGTACCGGCGCCCCCGGCCGCCAGACCCGAATGACCATCTCCTCCCCCTCGACCCCTATCCGACTCACCTCTTCCAGCTCCACCCGAAACAAATGAAACGGCTCCGGCGGACTCGTCTCGGCCGCATACCCACCCTTGACCGCTTCGTCCACGACCTCCACCGCCCGCCCGCTCACCCGCACGTCCCCGTGCTCCATCTCCGCGCCCTCCCCCGGATTCGCGAAGATCGAGAACCGTGGGTCGCGCAGCAGATCCCGCGCCTTCAACGAACCCGGCATCATGCCGAGCCACATCTGCTCGAACCGGAAGTCCACCTCCAGCCCGCTCAGCCGAGGCGCGCCGTCCCGCCGCACCGTGCCCAGCACGTGGTGTTTGTACATCCCGAACCGCTCCCGCACCGTCGCCGCGAACTCCGGCTCGGCCTTCTCGAACTCCGCCCAACTCGTCATACGCAGATCCTGCCTCACCATCCCTGACAACCGTTGGCAAGGATTCCGGGCTAGTTTCGATTCATGCGATCCGGTCGACTGGTGGCTCTCCTCCTCCACCTCCAGAACCGCCCCGGCGGGGCCACCGCCGCCGAGCTGGCAACCGAGCTGGAGGTGTCGGTCCGCACCGTCTACCGCGACGTCGCCGCGCTCCAGAGCTCCGGCGTACCGCTGTGGACCGAGACCGGGCCGCGCGGCGGGATCCGGCTGGTCGAGGGGTGGCGGACCAGGCTGGACGGGCTCACCGGCGACGAGGCCGCCGCGCTGTTCCTGTCCGGCGCGCCGCACGCCGCGGATGCGTTGGGCCTGGACACCGTGCTCGTCGCGGCGCAGACCAAGGTGATGGCCACGCTGCCCGCCGACCTGCGCACCCGCGCGGGTCGGGTCCGGCAGCGCTTCCACCTGGACGCGCCGGGCTGGTTCCAGCACGACGAGGACGTCCCGTGCCTGACCGAGGTCGCGAGTGCGGTGTGGACCGGTCGCCGACTCGACCTGCGCTACGCGCGCCGCGACCGCGAGGTGACCCGCCGGCTCGACCCGCTCGGCCTCGTCCTGAAGGCCGGCGTCTGGTATCTGGTCGCCCGCCACCGCTCCGACATCCGCAGCTATCGGGTGTCCCGTGTGGTGGCCGCGAGCGCCCGGCCGGAGCGCTTCGACCGACCCGACGGCTTCGACCTCGGCGCGTGGTGGACGCACAGCAACGACGATTTCGCCCGCTCGCTGATGCGGTCGGCCTGTGTGATCCGGGTGTCACCGTTCGGGTTGCGCCAACTGCCGCGGGTCTTCGGCCCGGTGGTCGCCGCGGACGCGCTCGCCTCGGTCGGGCCGCCGGATCCCGCCGGTTGGCGCGAACTGCGACTGCACACCGAGTCCGAGGAGGTCGCAGTGGGCCAACTGGTCGCGCTGGGTGCGCACATGGAGGCCGTGTCCCCGCCGAGCCTACGCCGCGCCCTGGCCGAGATCGGCGCCGCGATCGTCGCCAACCACAGGCCCGCGGAGGGTCCCTCGCAAGACTGACGGCACCCCCGCCCGGGGGGCGCCGAGGCCGGTCGCGACATTTCGGGAACCCCGGTCCGGATGCGGATCGTTGGTACAACCGAGGTGGACGCAGTGTGACGAATCCTTCACTCCGCTTCGAGACGTACCTCACCGGTACGGGCCTCCCCTAGGGGCAAGGGTCGATCGGCGTACTCGGGGTCCTCCCTGCGTAGGACGAGCGGGTCTGTCCTTCGAGAGGATTCGCCGGGCCCTCATCCCCCCTACGGTGATCCTGTGCACTGCAAAACGCGGAGCGCGCCACCATTACCACCTCAACTGGGGGACAGACTCGTGACTACGGCCACGGCTGCCATGACCGACGCGGACTCCAGGGGCACGATCGCCGCCCGCGCGCAGCAGCTCACCAAGGCGTACGGCGAAGGCGAGACCCGGGTCGTCGCTCTCGACAGCGTGGACGTCCAGATCGGCCGCGGTCAGTTCACCGCGATCATGGGCCCCTCCGGCTCCGGCAAGTCCACCCTGATGCACTGCCTCGCCGGTCTCGACTCGGTGAGCAGCGGCCAGAGCTGGATCGGCGACACGGAGATCACCGGCCTGAAGGACAAGGCGCTCACCAAGCTCCGTCGCGACAACATCGGCTTCATCTTCCAGGCGTTCAACCTGCTCCCGACGCTGACCGCACTGGAGAACATCACGCTGCCGATGGACATCGCGGGCCGCAAGCCGGACAAGGCCTGGCTGGACACCGTGATCGAGACCGTCGGCCTGCGCGACCGGCTCAAGCACCGCCCGAGCGAGCTCTCCGGTGGTCAGCAGCAGCGTGTCGCGTGCGCCCGCGCGCTGGCCAGTCGGCCGGAGATCATCTTCGGTGACGAGCCGACCGGCAACCTCGACTCGCGTTCCGGCGCCGAGGTGTTGGCCTTCCTGCGGCGCAGTGTCAACGAGCTCGGTCAGACCATCGTGATGGTCACCCACGACCCGAACGCGGCGTCCTACGCGGACCGGGTCCTGTTCCTGGCAGACGGTCGAATCGTCGACGAGATGCTGCGTCCCACGTCCGACGCCGTCCTGGAGCGCATGAAGCGCTTCGACGGCGCCCGGACCAGCTGAAACAGGCGGAGAGTCCCCCACCATGTTGAAAGCCACGTTCCGCAGCTTCCTCGCCCACAAGGGGCGAATGGTGCTGTCCGCCCTGGCAGTGCTGCTGTCGGTCGCGTTCGTCTCCGGCACCCTGGTATTCACCGACACGATCACCAAGACCTTCGACGACCTGTTCAAATCCACGGCGTCGGACGTCTCGGTCAAGCCCAAGTCCGAGTTCGACAAGGACGACCTCGCGCTCACCGGCGAGACGCCCACACTCCCGCGATCGGTGATCGAGAAGATCGCCAAGGTCGACGGGGTCAAGGAGGCGCACGGCGACGTCAACCTCGAATCGCTCACCGTGGTCGACAAGAACAACAAGTCGGTCGGCCCGTCCTCGGGTGCCCCGACCATCGCCACGAACTGGTTCGAGACCGACCGCACGCCGGTCAAGATCACCAGCGGTGCCGCGCCCAAGGGCCCGGCCGAGGTGCTGATCGACGCCGACACGGCGAAGAAGAAGCACGTCAAGATCGGTGACGAGCTGCGGGTGATCGCACCGAACGGCGACTTCCCGGTCAAGGTCAGCGGCATCGTCACCTTCACCACCACCAACCCCGGCGCGGCCCTGATCTCGTTCGACGACGCGGCCGCCTCGCAGCGACTGCTCGGCGACCCGAACGTCGTCACCTCGGTGTCGGTGTCCGCCGCGAACGGGGTCAGCGACCAGGACCTCAAGCAACGCGTGCAGCAGCTGCTCAACGACCCGAAGACCTTCGAGGTCCAGACGGCCGCGGAGTCCGCCAAGGACGCCAACGACCAACTCGGCAGCTTCCTGAACGTGATGAAGTACGCGATGCTCGGCTTCGCCGGTGTCGCCGTGCTGGTCGGCATCTTCCTGATCTTCAACACCTTCTCGATGCTGGTCGCCCAGCGCACCCGCGAGTTGGGCCTGATGCGGGCGATCGGCGCGAGCCGGGCGGACGTGAACCGCTCGGTGCTGCTGGAGGCGGTCCTGCTGGGCGTGGTCGGCTCGACGCTCGGCCTGCTGGCCGGCCTCGGTCTGGCCGTCGGACTCAAGGCGTTGATCAGCGCGGTCGGGATCAACCTCAAGGGCACGTCCCTGGTGATCAAGACCTCCACCCCGATCGTGGCCTACCTGGTCGGCGTGATCGTCACCGTGATCGCCGCGTACGTCCCGGCTCGCCGCGCGGGCAAGGTCGCTCCGATGGCGGCCCTGCGCGAGGCCGGTGCGCCGCCGCAGAAGTCGATCAAGACCCGCTCGATCATCGGCGCGGTGCTGTTCGGCCTGGGGGCGCTCGCGCTGGTCGCGGGGGCCACCGCGGAGAACGGCGGACAGGGCGGCGGACTCCTCGGCCTGGGCGTGCTGTTCACGCTGCTCGGCTTCATCGTGCTGGCGCCGCTCCTGGCTCGCACGGTGGTCCCGGCGCTGGCCTCCTGGTACCCGAAGCTGTTCGGCTCGATGGGCCGGCTCAGCCGGGAGAACGCACTGCGCAACCCGCGTCGTACCGGCGCCACCGCGTCGGCGATCATGATCGGCGTCGCCCTCGTCAGCGGTATGGCGGTCGCGGCCTCGTCGATGTCGGCCTCCTTCGACAAGCAGATCGACAAGTCCCTGGGCGCCGACTACACCGTCCAGTCGCTGACCGGTACCTTCCCCGAGCCCATCGTCCAAGCGGTGCGGAAGACGCCCGGCATCGGCGAAGTGGTCGCCTCGACCCTGAGCAACGCGACGATCACCGCGGACGGCAAGTCCAAGAAGGACTTCGTCCTCGGCTCGGACCCGGGCTTGGACGGCACGGTCAGGACCACCTACCTCCAGGGCAGCGGCGACGCGGCCATCTCGGCGGGCAAGGCGGCCATCGGCGAGGACTTCGCCAAGGATCACCACCTCGGCATCGGCGGCAAGATCGAACTCGCCTTCCCGAACGGGCAGAAGACCACGGTCGAGGTCGGCGCGATCCGCAAGAAGTCCGACGATGTCATCGGTATGGGCGACACCCTCGTGATCCCGAACACGATCATGAAGAAGTTCGTCCCGAACGTGCAGTACCAGAGCGTGAGCATCAACGCGGCCAGTGGTCAGGACGAGAAGAAGGTCGGCGCCGCGCTCAAGGCGTCGCTCGATCCCTTCCCGCAGGTCAAGGCCCGCGACCAGAGCGACTACAAGGAACTGATCGGCAAGCAGATCGACACGTTCCTGTACCTGATCTACGGTCTGCTCGGCCTGGCGATCATCATCTCGATCCTCGGCGTGATCAACACGCTGGCGCTGTCGGTGGTCGAGCGCACCAGGGAGATCGGCCTGATGCGGGCGATCGGCGCCTCGCGCCGGCAGATCCGCCGGATGATCCGCCTGGAGTCCATGGTGATCGCGGTGTTCGGCGCCCTGGTCGGGCTCGCGCTCGGCATGGCGTGGGGCATCGGGGCCCAGCGTCTGCTGGCCAAGCAGGGCCTGGACGTCCTGGAGATCCCGTGGGGCACGGTCATCGGCATCGTGATCGCCGCAGCGGTGGTCGGCCTGCTGGCCGCCGTGATGCCGGCCTTCCGGGCGGCGCGGATGAACGTCCTGCGAGCGATCGCGACGGACTGATCCGCACCGGGTGATCCACCCATGAAGCAGCCGGCTCCCCATCCTCCCCCCTTGGGGAGCCGGTGATCGAAGAGCCCCCGAACCACCTTGCGCAGGTGGTTCGGGGGCTCTTTCGCGTGCCACGCGAGAAGGCCGGGGCGCGGATCGGCCCGCCGTTCGGGATGGCTACAACTACGGCCGAGGGGTTTCCCGATCGGCCTTCAGTGCGCTTTCCCGACGGGTCTTCAGGGCCCGGCGGCAGACCTGGTCGGCCTGGCGGGTGGTTTCCGGGAGGCGGTAGCGCGGGGTGAGGGCCAGCACGTGTGCGCAGGCCGTGTCCAGGTCGACGCCGTGGCCGATCGACACGAACACCGGCTTGATCGCATCGCGGGTGCGCAACGCGCGCCCCACCACGTCCCCTTCGTGCACGAGGTCGGCCGCATCCCCGCGCTTGTCCCCCAGCGTCTCGTACGCGCCGACGAAGGGCGTCTTCCCGACCCCGACGGTCGGCAGCCCGGTCAGCACGCCGAGGTGGCAGGCCAGCCCGAACCGGCGCGGATGGGCCAGCCCCTGCCCGTCGCAGACCAGCAGATCCGGTGCGGTGTCGAGCTGTTCGAGCGCGGCCGACAACGCCGGAACCTCTCGGAAGGCGAACAGCCCGGGCACATACGGAAATGTCGCCACGCCGTGCACGACGGACCGCTCCACCACCGCATGCGTGCGGGCGTCCAACACCACGACGGCGGCGGCCAGTTCGTCCGAGTCCTCGGCGTAGGCCACATCCAGCCCGGCCACGAGTCGCACCTGCGCCGGCCCCGGTCCGGGCCCGACGGTGTCCACCGACGGCCGCAACCGATCCTGCACGGCCAACGCCTCGGCAACCGTCCGGGGCCAGGGCTCGGTCGCCTCGGTGGCGTCCGTCGCCCCGGTCGCCCCGGTCGCGGAAGAAGTGCTCATCCCGGAACGCTACCGCCCGAGCGTTTTCGCGAAGCCGCTCGATAACGCCGATCGGCGCCGTCCGCGTGGCGAGCCGGTTCGTGGCCGGGAAGGCCCCGCTACCCCGGCAGCGGTACCCGGGCGTGCGCGCCGGTGCGGCCGGTACCGAATACGGCGGTGGCGCCCAGGTAGGTGCGGGCCTGATCGCGGGTCAGGCCGTGGCCGGCGACCAGGAGCTCCTCGCCCTGGGCGGCGCACTGGCGCAGCGCGAGGGCCGGATCGGCGGCGATGCCCAGCGGGATCAGCGCGTCCGCCGTGGTCGCGAACGGACGGCGGGGGTTGCCGAATCGCGTGCGGGCCGCCTCATACGAGATCACCTCGACGCGCAGGGTGACCCGAAGCGGCCCCTCCAGCGCCGCGCCGTGGCCGTGCGCCAGGCGCGGGCCGCCGAGGTGGAGCAGGGCACCGGCGGTCTGCACCGGCAGGTGGAGGGTGGTGCCCGCGCCCAGGATCGGCAGGTCGAGGTTGCCGCCGTGCGACCCCACCCGGGTGGACAGCCGGCGCAGGCCGTCTGGGGTGGCCACCCCGAGCACCGCCAGGCTCGGCCGCAGCCGCAGCGCCAGGTCGCCGGCCGCGGTGGGGATCCGGGCGAAGCCGTCCCGGATCGGGCACACGGTGACCGGCGGGGTGCCGCGGCCCCGCCCGTGCCGCTCGGTCAATACGCCGTAGGAGGTGCGCGGGACCAGATCGAGCAGGTGCACCGCGAGTACGTCGCCCGGACGCGCGCCGGCCACCGAGATCGGACCGGTGATCACGTGCGGGCCGTCCACGACCGGATCGTGCGCGACGTCGGATGCGGCCAACGCACGGTGGTCCTCCGGCACACGCTCGGCCGGGATGTGGTGCCGGCCGAAGAACGCCACCGGGTCACGGCCCTGTTCGCCGAGCAGCCCCTCGTGCGACACCGTGTCCACGGTCAACGTCTCGCCCGAGGCGGCGAGCAGCACGGGGCGATCCCGAGCACCGGGCAGCCAACCCCACAGCACGGTGCCGGGCCGGGACGGCAGGTGCTGCCGGCGGCGCCGGGGGCCCGGTACGGCGACGGGGGGCGCCTCGGTGATGGTCATGGGGACGGTTGTACGGCTTCACCGTTGCCGGTCGGCGTCGGTCGCGTTACGTACCCGTTTCGCCCACGAAGGGTGGTCCGTAACGATGCCGAAACGCCACCGCAACAGCCCCCGGCCACAGTGGGGCCGGGCGGCACGAACGCGGTACGAGGTCCGCGCCGGCCGGCCCGCGCGGACGGAGTCTCAGGGGGTAGCGATGAGCGACAGGATCACCTTGTTCGGCGCCACCCTGCCGGATGGGCGTACGCGCGACGTGGTCTTGCGCAACGGCCGGATCGGCCTGCTGCGCGAGCCGGGCCGACTCTCCCGAGGAGCCGGCGCCGGGTTGGACCTGACCGGCTACCTGCTGCTGCCGGCACCTGCCGAGCCGCACGTACACCTCGATCGCGCGCTGACCTGGGAGCCGGTGGGCTCCGACCCGGACGGACGCGACGGCGCGTGGCGATCCTGGCTGGTCCGGCCCACCCGCTACCGCCTCGGCGACCTGCGGCGACGCTCCCGCGAGGCGTTGCGCACGCTGGCCGGACACGGGGCGACCGCCGTGCGAACGCACCTGGACGTCGGCGAGGGCCGTACGCCCCTGCGCGCGGTCGAGGTGATGGCCGAACTGCGCGCCGAGTTCCACCGTGTGCTCGACCTGCAAATCGTCGCCGTCCCGGTGCCGGGAACGAGCGACCGCACCATCATGGACGCGGTGAGTGCGGGCGCGGGCGTGATCGGCGGACAGCCGAGGTTCGCACCGGATTGCCGCCAGGAGATCCGCCGATTGTTGCGCCTCGCGGACCGCGCCGGGGTGGGCCTGGACCTGCACCTGGACGACGGCTTCGACCCGCGGCTGCTCGCCGTCGGCGACCTGGCCCGACTGCTGCGCGCGTCGGGCTTCGACCGCCCGGTGACGGCCGGTCACCTGGCCGGCCTGAACCGCCTCGCCCCGTCCGCCCTCGGACGGGTCGGCGAGACGATCGCCGCCTCCGGCATGCGGGTCGTGGCACTGCCCTCCGAGCGCGGCTGCGGCCTGCCGATCCGCGAACTGATCGCGGCGGGCGTCACCGTCGCAGCCGGCGGCGACCACCTGCGCAACGCGGGGCATCCCATGGGCCTGGCCGACCCCCTGGCCACAGCCGCCGCCACCGGCCTACCGCCCACCCAGGCCTGGGCCGCGGTGGCCGGCCACGCCCGAACCGTCCTGGGCCTGGAACCCGGTGGCCTCGAACCAGGCGCCGCAGCCGACCTGTTCGCGGTCCGGGCCGGCTCCCTCGCCGAAGCCCTGCAAACCCGCCCACCGAACCGAATCACCCTCCGCGCCGGCCGAGTAATCACCCACAACGGCCGCACCCCCACCCCCCACCTCAACCAAAGCCCATCCCCCACCAAGCCCACCCAGCCAACCCGACCCCCCATACCAACGGCCGCATAGCCCCGACCACCCCCGACCACCCCACCCACAAACCACCCAAAAACTGCCGTAGCGGACGGGCACCCCATCCCGGAGCGAGCAGCAAACCGCAGCCGCGAAGCAAACGAGCAACCCACCCACCACCAAGCAACCACCCGGCCCCACAAACGCCCATGGCCCAACCCCAACGGCCGCGTAGCGGACCAGCACCCCATCGCGGAGCGAGCGGCAGCCGCGGCTGCGAAGCAGACGAGCAACCCACCACCCGCACCACCAAGCAACTAAGCGACCAAGCGACCAAGCGACCAACCAGCCCCACAAACACGCACGGCCCACCCCCCAACGGCCGCGTAGCGGACCAGCACCCCATCGCGGAGCGAGCGGCAGACCGCGGCTGCGAAGCAGACGAGCACCGGGTCGCGGTCGTCGAGCACGTGGTGTGGGCCGATGACGACACCTGGTCGCTGAGCCCATACGTGCCGGGTGCCACGGTCGTCGGGTCGGCCTGATCCGGGTAAGGAACGCGCTCGGATCGGTGTCCCGAACGCCAAGAGCGCGTCAACGAGTGCCCCGGGCGGCCGGGTTCGGGGTGAGGCTTGGAGGTGGTCGAAGGGAGGCCGCCATGTTCGCCGCTATCCGCCGGGTCACCGCTATCCGCCGGGTCACCGGAATCCGCCGCATCGCCTCGATCCACCGGGCCGACGCACGCCGGGTCGAGGGCGGTCCGCAGGCCGTCGTGGTGCCGATCGCCCGGATGGACGCCGCCGCCGTCGCCGCGTTGTGCACCGCGCGCAGAACGGCCGGTCGGGCGATCGCCGTACACGTCACCCGGGCCGGCGAACAGGCTGCTCGGGATGCCCTGGTGGCCGCGTGGGATGCGTCCGGCGTGGATGCGCCGCTGAGCGTGGTGTACGACGAGCACGATCGGCTCGTCGAGGCACTGGCGACCTTCGTCCGCGGGCTGCCCGAGCGGCGGGTGGCCGTACTGCTTCCGGCCGACGCCGACTCGGCCCGCGGGCGTGGTCGGCGGCACGACGTCCTGGTCGACGCGCTGCGTGCGGAGGGCTGTGCGCTCCGGGTGGACCGCGCCGCCGCGCCGGCCGAGGCCGCGTCGACCGGGAGCGCTCCGGTCGAGGATCCTCGTCGTCCGCTGGTCACCGCGGCCTGACGCCGGTCCGCACCGGCCCGGCGGAGGCAGCCCGCGGCCGGTCCCGCACCATCGCCAACGCCGCCGCCACCGCCGCCGCGCCCGCACAGCCCGCCGCCACGGCGAAGGCCACCGCGTACCCGTGGGCGAGATGCGCCGGTGTCGGCCGCGCCCCGGTGGCCTCGGCCGCGATCGTGCTCAGTACGGCGAGCCCGACCGCGCCGCTCACCTGCCGGGTGGTGTTGAGCACGCCCGAGGCGAGTCCGGCGCTCTCGCGCGGCACGCCGGCCGTGGCCGATTGCGCGATCGGCGTGAAGCAGGCTCCGATGCCGAGCCCGAACAGGGCGCCCGGCAGGCCGACCGTCGGCCAGTACGAGGCGTGTTCGCCCATCCCCAGGGCCAGCCACAGGAAGCCCACCGCCGCGATCGCCGCCCCGCCGACGGTGATCCGCCGGGTGCCGTGTCCGGCCATCAACGCGCCGGCCCCACGTGCGCCGATCATCAGCGTGCCGGCGATCGGCAGGAAGGCCAGACCCGCCTCCAGCGGCGAGTAGTGGTGCACGCCTTGCAAGTAGAGCGACAGCAGCACCGGACTGGCGAAGAAGCCGAGGCCCATCAGGAGCATCACGACATTGGCGCCGGACACCGAGCGGGCCCGGAAGATGCCCAACGGGACCAGCGGCTCCCGGGCCCAACGCCACTGGTGGATCAGGAAGACGGCGAACAGCGCGAGGCCGCCGGCGACCGAGCCCCAGACCTCCGGCGCCGACCAGCCCTTCGGCACCGACTCCATCGTCCCGTAGACCGCCAGGGTCAGACCGCCGGTCGCAAGCAGCGCACCGACCAGGTCGATCCGCCCGCGCCGCCCGGCCCGCGGCCGGACCGGCAGCACCCGCCACGCGACCGACAGCGCGAGCACGCCCAGCGGGACGTTGACCAGGAACACCCAGCGCCAGTTCAGAAAATCGGTGAGCACCCCGCCGAGTACGGTGCCCGCGCCGCCGCCCACCGCGCCGACCATGCTCCACACCGTCAGCGCCCGGGTCCGCCGCGGCCCGTCCGGGAAGGTGTGCTGAAGCAGCGTCAACGTGGTCGGCATCAGCAGCGCGCCGCCCAGACCCTGTACGGCGCGGGCCGCGAGCAGCGTCCCGGGTCCGTCCGCGAGACCGCAGACGAGGCTGGCGAGAGTGAACAGGGCCAGGCCGGCCAACATCATCCGCCGGGTGCCGAAGAAGTCCGCACACCGACCGCCGATCAGCAGGAAGCCGGAGAAGGCGAGCGTGTACGCGTTCACCACCCACGGCAGCGCCGAGTCGGAGAAGTCCAGGTCGTCCCGGATCTCGGGGAGCGCGACGGCCACGATCGTGGCGTCCAGGATCACGATGAACACGGCCAGACAGGACAAGCCGAGCAGAACTCTCTCGGGTGTGCGCATGGGGTACTCCTTCGCCCGCTGGCGGATCGAGGCAGCCGGATGGCCGCCGACGAAGCAAAAGATTAGGCTCCCCTAAGTCATTTGTGAAGCCCTTTCACTAAGCACCCCGACCGGCAGACCCCCGGCGACCCGACGCCTCCCGGGCGTACCGTCGCGCCTACCGACACACGCCCGCCGGCTAGGCTTGACGCATGTCAGAGGCCCCGAGACCCGCGCTCCGCACGCCCCGGCTCGGCCGGCCGGCCCGCCTGGACCTGGACCGGATCGTGGCCGCCGCATCGGCCATGGACCTGGACACGCTGACGATGCAGGCGCTCGCCGAGCGGCTCGGCGTGGCCACCTCGGCGCTGTATCGATGGGTGGACGGGCGTGAGGGACTGCTCGATCTGGTCAGCAGCCGGATGGCGGAGCGGGTCGTGCCCGCGGTGCCGCCGACGGCCGAGACCTGGCAGGTGTGGCTGCTCGACCTGGCCCGGTCGGTGCGCCGCGAGTTCGGTGCCATCCCGGGCTTCGCCACGCGGATGCTCACCGGGCCGCACCGGGTCGCGGGACACCTGCCGATCGAGGAGGGCGCGGTCGCCGCGTTCATGCTCGGCGGCGCGGATCGCGAGCGCGCGCAGCAGTACTGGTACGTGTTCGCCGCCGCCGTGCTCGGGTGGACCTCGGTCGAGGAGGGCGGGCGCTTCCCGGTCGATCCGCCGATGGACTTCGAGGTGCTGCTCGACGTACTGATGCGCGGCTACCGGGCCTGAACACGCCCATCCGGGGTACCGAATCCGCACCCCGATCCGCACCCGAATCCGATCCGGGGTACGGAATCCGCACCCCGATCCGCACCCCAACCCAATCCGGGGTACCGAATCCGCACCCCACCCAGCACCCCAACCCGCACCCGAATCCGCATCCAACCCACCCCCCAACCCAAGCCCGGTCCCACCCCGCTTCCGAGCCCGCCCCGGCCGCGTGCACACCGGCGCCCGCGGCCGCCGGAACGGGTACGTGTCGCCGATCCCGGAACACGACCGTTTAGGCTGCCGGGGCGCTGTGCCCATCCACCGGAGGCCGAAGTGACCGAAAGCAGAGCAGGCGGACCGCCCGCGCGGCGTGGCCCCGGCGAGTTGGAGTCCGAGATCCTGTCGCTGCTGTGGACGTCGCCGACGGCGATGGGTGCGGGCGCGGTCCAGGAGCAACTGTCCGGCGAGCTGGCCTACACGACGGTGGTGACCATCCTGTCCCGCCTGCACGACAAGGGCGTGCTCCGGCGCACCCGGTCGGGCCGCTCGTACGTGTACGCGCCGATGTACGACGAGGCCGGGCTGGCCGCGCGGCGGATGCGACAGGTGCTGGACAAGGAGGGCGACCGGCAGGCGGTGCTCGCACGGTTCGTCTCCGACCTGTCCACCGACGACGAGGCGCTGCTGCGCCGGTTGTTGGAAGAGGGCGGGTCGTAGTCGCGTGCGCTGGATCGTCTACCTGCCGCTGCTCCTGCCGATAACCGCGGTACCCGTGGCCCGACTCGCGGTCGACCATCTCGCGCCGCGCCGCGTGGTGGGCCTGCTCACCGCGCTGACCTCGGTACTGGCGCTGTGCGCGACCATCAGCCTGGGCCTGCTGACCGTGGTGGGCACCGCGCAACTCCCGGGCGTACCGCTGCCCGACCACTGGTCGGACCCGCAGGTGCGCGCCTCCATTCCCAATGTC
Organism: Embleya sp. L77; assembly: GCF_055557415.1. NCBI lineage: Bacteria > Bacillati > Actinomycetota > Actinomycetes > Kitasatosporales > Streptomycetaceae > Embleya > Embleya sp. L77. The sequence continues at coordinate 4,475,957 of NZ_CM145709.1, read as the reverse complement.
CAGGTGATCGGCTCGCTGGCGAGCGCGGCGTTGACCGCGGCCCTGGTGTGCGTGGCGGTCGTGTCGTGGCGTCGGCGGCGCGCGCTCGCGGTGCTGCGCGCGGGGGTCGCGGCGGCCGGCGACACGGAGTTGACCGTGTTGCCCACCGGGCCGCCGACCGCCTTCGCGCTCCCCGGGCGCCGGCCTCGGATCGTGGTCTCGGCGTCGATGCTGGCCCGGCTGGACGCGGACGAGCGACGGGCGCTGCTGGCCCACGAACGGGCCCATCTGAGCGGCCGACACGATCGGGTGCTGCTGGTGGCGACGCTGGCGATGTGCGCGCATCCGCTGCTGCGGCCGATGCGTACGGCGATCGCATACGCGCTGGAGCGCTGCGCGGACGAGGCCGCGGCGCGCGTGGTGGGCGATCGTCGGGTCGTGGCGCATGCGGTGGGCAAGGCCGCGCTGGCCGGGCCCATCACGCCGCGCGGTGCGATGGCCGCGACCGGCGGCCCGGTCCCGCGCCGGGTGGCCGCCCTGCTCGCGCCGACCCCGGCCGACCGCTGGCCCACCCCGTGGAGCCGACCCGGCGCGGCCACCCTGGTCGCCCTCGGCGGCGCCGCGCTCTCCACATGGGCCACCTGGGACGCGGCCATCGACCTACACGCCATCCTCCTGACGGCCGACCACATGTTGTGAGGTCGGCAGCCGCGATACGCGTCCGAACGATGCGCGATGCGATGGACGATACGACGTGCTGCACCCGGTCGACGCGATACAGGATGCGGTACGGGTGAACGCGAGCCGAGTAGTACCCCTGCAGCGGTTCCTCCAGGGGTTTTCCCAACCGGAACGGGTGCAGGAGCAGATCACCGGTCAACAGGCCCCGGACGGCCAATGCCTCGGCCAAGGGAATCTTCTCGGCCAAGGCACGGGCAGCTCCCGACGAGAGCTTGAGGCGGTAGGGGCTCGGGGGTGGGCGCCGAGGTCACGCCACATCCTGCGAGCCGGGTTGTTCGCGGCGGGCCCGGTCGGCCAACATCGCGTCGAGTTGCTCGGCTGTGACGCCTTCACCCTCCTCGAACTCGGCTTCCGTCCGAGCCAATTCCTCCAGGACACCACGCTCGCGCAACACGGCGAGGATCTCTTCGAGGGACTCGATGCGGTCCTCCAGGGCCTCCAGCTCACCGAGTGACACCAGTGCGACTGCGCCCCTGCCATTGCGGGTCACCGCGACGCGGCGACCGCTGCTTTCGACAAGGGAGATCAGCTCGGAGAAACGGCTGCGAACCTCTGCGATAGGCAGAATTATGGGCATACTCATGTACTTAGATTAGGACAGAATGCGAAGAACGGCATGCTGCGTCACTCGAATGGCGGTAGGGCTCGACTTACCGTCCTCGAGCGCCGGACAGGCCGATCGCCACCACCTCGGCTGATCGACCCCGCCTTCGGCCGAAGGGGCTCGACCGCCCGGCCGGGTCGTCTTCCGGACCCTGCCGGCAAGCAGTCCGGGGTGCCCTGCGCATTCGTGTGTTCGCATGGTCGTGAGGCGGTCGCCGGTCCGCCCCGCCCTCACCCCGATTTTCGTGCCGCCGCCAGCCTTCTCCCCGCCACCTCCAGGAAGCGGCGCAGGTCCGCCTCGCGCGGCAGCGCCGGCGGCAGGCGTTCGCCGTACGGCAGGCGCGTGCGGGCCTTGCGCCACAGGCGGTCCGGGAGGGTCTTCGGGTCCTGGTGGTAGCGCACCTTGGTGAGCAGTCGGCGGGCCTCGGCGTCGGCCGGGTTGAGCGCGAGGGTGACCGCCAGGTGTTCGGCGGCGGTGTTCCATCGGCCGCCGCGCGCCGCGCGTACCGCGTCGTTGAAGTGCCGGTCGGCCAACTCGACGAGGCCCGCGAGCGCACCCAGGTCGCCGCCACACGCCGGGCAGCGCTCGGTCAGGTCGGCGATCCGGCGGCGGCACAGGGGGCAGGTGATCGCGAACGCCATGTCATTTCTCCAGGGAGCTCTTCGGGAGCCGCAGCCCGATGTGCGGGGAGCCCTCCCGGATCTGTTCCATCCAGCGGTCCGCCCGGGCCCGCAGCGGCATGATCCGACCTCGATAGATCTCCACCAGCCGGCGATTGCCCGCCGCCTCGTCGCGCACGTCCACCTCGGCGGCGTCCTCGGCGATGGTGTCCAGCTCGCGCAGGTAGCCGTCCGCGTCGGCCCGGTGCCGGCCGGCGGAGGCCTGGTCCATCTCCTGGATCGAGCGGCGCAGGTGCTCGACCTCCTGAAGCACCGCGACCTGGAACTCGGCGGCGGTGAACTGCTGCGGCGAGCGGCCGCCGTGCAGCATGCGCTCGGCCGCGTTGATCCGATCCCGCACCGCCTCGTTGGCCAGGTGCCAGTCCATCTTGTTGCCCGCCGCGTAGGCCGCCCGACCGGTCGCCCGCAGGCCCGGGATCGCGCCGCGGAAGCGCTCCGCCTCGGCCGGGTCGTGATCCACCAGTCGGTCCGCCAGCCGGGCCAGAAAGGCAAGGTTGTCCTCGAACTCGCCGATCGCGGGGTTCAGCGCGCTGCCCGCCGTGGTGGCCACCCGCAGGCCCTGGACCAGCGTCTCCGCCTCCAGGATCTTGTGGTGCGTCTTGCCCGCGTCCACCCGGTCCCGGACCAGTTCGGCGATCTCGGCGAGCAGCCGGTCCAGCGCCGGACCGACTCGGATCGCGTCGGCGGCCGGGATCGCGTCCCGCTTCTCCGCCCAGCCGGTCAGCACCTGGCGGTGCCGCTCGGCCAGTTCCGGCCAGCCCGGGATCTCCCGACGGGGGATGTCGATCACCGCGCTGCCCTCGGCGCCGACCTGCGGCAGTCGTGCCTCGGCCCGGATGCTCCAGCCCGCCTCGAATTCGAGCGTCACCTCGACCGTCGAACCGACCGGCACATCCGTCGGCAGGTCCCGGATCGAGACCTCGCCGATCGGCACCAGGCCCTCGACCAGGCCGACTCGCAGACTGGACCCCTGCGACGCGGTCTCCAGCCGGAAATCGGTGCGGTAGGGCACCATCGTCCCGGCCCGGACCACCACGTGCAGGCCGTCCACCAACTCGACCGAGAAGTCGTGCGCGAGCACGTCGCCGGTCGCGTCGGAACGCGGCTTGCCGTCGGATTCGATCAGCAGTTGCCGGGCCTCGATCTCCCGCCCGTTCACCACGACCTGCACGGTGAAACCGTTCTCGCCCTCGCGCAACGGCACGTCGGCGAACAGGAATCGGCCCTCGGCATCGGCCGTTTCGGCCAGCTGTACCCGCCCGTCGTGCGAACCGAGCAGCACCTGCGCGCCCGCCGGCGAGGCCAGTTGCGGACCGGCCAGCACCCGACCGCCGATGTCGGTCTCCGGCGGCAGCGCCTCGGGCCGGTCCAGCTCCAGGTGTCCGCTGCGGCTGGGCACGTTCGCGGCCTTGAGGGCCGCGCCGAGCGCGACGCACAGGTCGGGGTTGAGCAACCGGGGCCCGCGCCCGAAGTGTTCGGTGAGCATCGTGGCCACCAGCGGAATCCGGGACGAGCCGCCGACCATGACGATCTCGTCCAGGTCGGCGGCACTCATCCCGGCCCGCAGCAGCGCCCGATCGCAGTCCTCCAGCGTGCCGCGGATCCGGTCCGCGATCATCTCCTCGAACTCCTCGCGGCGGATCGGCAGTCCGATGTTCATCGGGGTGCCGCGCCGGTCCTCGCAGTATTGGCTGACGATCTCGGTCTCCGGATAGCGGGACAGGTCGTGCTTGGCCCCCTCGGCGACCGAGAGCAGTTGCGCCTCGACCTTCCCGTCGGCCGGGTTCTCGGTGTCGATCGCCAGGTCGTACTCGGGCAGTTGGGCGGCGATCCAGGACACGATCCGGCGGTCGAAGTCGAACCCGCCCAAGTAGCGGTCGCCGCTGAACGAGCGGTTCTCAAAGCCCACTTCGGGATCCCACGTGACCACGGAGGTGTCGAACGTGCCACCGCCGAGGTCGTACACCAGGAACGTCTGCGGCTCGGTCAGCTCACGGGCCCGCTCGTGGGTGTAGGCGAGGGCCGCGGCCACCGGCTCGATCAGCGTCTCGACCACCTCCAGGCCGGCCGCCTGTCCCGCGCGCGTGGTCTCGTTCTTGGCCCGGGTCTCGAAGAACGCCGGCACGGTCACGATGGCGCGCTCGACCGGCACGCCCAGGGTCTCCTCGGCCACCTGCTTGAGGTGGCGCAGGATGTGCGTGGACGCCTCCAGCGGGGTCAGTCGCGCATGTCCGGCGGTGACCACCTGGTCGGTACCCATGTTGCGCTTGAAGAACATCGCGGGCGGCGCACCCGGCAGCCGGGCCTTGTTCTTGGCCAGCTGGCCGACAATCGCCCTGCCGCTCGGATCGATCCACACCGCCGAGGGCGTGGTCGGCGAGCGGTCCGGATTGGCCACGATCAGCGAGTCGCCGACCGGCCGCAACCGGCGGGCGGCGATCAGCTCCTCCTTCCCGGGGATCTCCGCGTCGGCCGGTATGGCGATGCACGAGTTGGTCGTGCCGAGGTCGATGCCGACCACGATGCTCATCTGGTGGTACCGCCTTCGTCGTTCGGGTCGTTCGGGTCGCTCGCCGGGCTCTGGGGGCTCGGGGCGTTCTCGTGGCTCGGGTGGTTCGCGTCGTTCGCGTCGCCCGCGTCGTTCGCGTCGCCCGCGTCGCTTGCGTCACCCGCGCCGTTCGCGCCGTTCGGGTCGTTCAGGTCGCCCGCGTCGCTCGAGTCGCCCGCGTCGCTTGCGTCACCCGCGCCGTTCGCGTCGTTCGGGTCGTTCGCGTCGTTCGCGTCGTTCAGGTCGTTCGCGTCGCTCGGGTCGCCCGCGTCGTTCGCGTCGCCCGCGTCGCTTGCGTCACCCGCGCCGTTCGCGCCGTTCGGGTCGTTCGCGTCGTTCGCGTCGTTCAGGTCGTTCGCGTCGCTCGGGTCGCCCGCGCCGTTCCGGTCGCTCGCGTCGCTCGGCCGGCTCGCGTCACCCCGGTCGCCGGCATCGCGCGAGTTGCCCGCGCCGTGCGAGGAGTCGCGATGCGGCGTGGCCGGCTCGGATGCCGCCGAATCGGGACCGTCGTCCGGCAGTTCCGCGCCGCCGGCCGACCCACCCGGCGCGATCGTCGGCTCCGGCCCGGCCTGCGCCGTCGGGCCGTCCGTCTCCCCCGGCTCCCCCGGCTCGCCGGACGCCTTCCCGGCCGGGCTCCGCTCGCCGCGCGCCCGCGCCGCACCCTCGCGCCGGGCCGGGGTGGGCACAAAGCCCAGCACGACCTGGGCGCGCCGGATCACCTCGCCGTCGTCCAGGAGCACACCCGGCCGCAGCGTCTTGGTCACGATCATCGCGCCCTCGTCGCCGCTGTCGGGCGCGTGCGCGACGTCCACGCGACGCCCCACCGCCGCGTACGCCTCGCCCACCGGATCGTCGAATCGCACCCCCGCTCGGTCCAGCGCGGTGGCGAACCGCCGGGCGATCGAGGCGAGCACGGTCGGCACCGGCTCGCCCTCCAGGCTGCCGCGCAGTTCGTGCAGCGCGACCGCGGCATCCGCGGCCAGGCCGATGTACCGCTCGTGCGTCGACTCCAGCCGCTTGCGCATCTCCTCACGGCCCGACTCGCGTTCGCGTGCCGCACGCCGCACCACGTCGTACACCAGCGCGAACGGCGGATCGAGCGGGCGCTCGGGGACCGGCCGTTCGGTCTCGGTGATCGCCATCGGGTCCGCCGCGAAATCCGCCGGCTCCGTCGGTGGGTCCGCCGCGAGGGGGCCCCGCTCGGGTGTCGCTGCCATCAGTGCGCCCCTTCTTCCGTCCACAACGGTACGAACTCGCGCGGCGCGGGAGCCGGCACCAGGCCGGCGAACACGCGCCGATCGATGCCGATCCTGGCCGGGCCGGTCGACTCCGGCGGGTCGAGTTCGGCGAACTCCTCGGCCAACTCCTCGGCCAGTTCCGCCGGATCCGGCCCGGGTCGCTCGGGCCGATGGGTGAGCAGTTCGGCGAGCAGCCGCCCGGCCGGGTCGGCCAGCGTCTCCTCCGCCGCGTTCACCTCGGCCGCACCGAGCACCCGCCCGTGCACCGGGAAGCGGTCCGCGCTGCGGGCGATCCGCTGTCTGCGCTTGCGCACCCGGGCCTTGATCGCCGCCCGGCCGGCCAGGTCCGGATCCAGGTCCAGGATCTGAAAGGCCGTACCCCGGTAGGGATTTCGACCCGCCTGCCAGGCCCAAGGGTTCTCCCGGGCGTTCTCGTTCGCGGCGCTGCTCATCGGGCGCTCAACTCCATTCGGACCCGCGCGCCGACGCCAGGGACAGCACGACGCCGCGGAGCGCGTTGACGATGTCGGGTTGGTTCGCCTCCGGATCGGCGGCCACCTCGTCCGCGAGCCGGCGAGCGGTGGCCAGGTCGTCCGGCAGCACGGTGTGCAGGTTGATCAGCACCCGCGCCATGAACAGCCGACCCCACGGCCCCGGCGCGGACATCGCCAGCGCCCGGCGCAGTGCGTCCCGGACATGGCCGTCCGGCAGGCCCTGGCGTTGTCGGGCGGTGGCGGCCAGGGCCCATTCCTCGGCGGCGAGTTGTTCCACGTCGCGGTACATGTTCTTGACCGCGAGGTCGCGGTCGAGTTCGAGCGCGCGCAGCAGGTGCCGGCCCGAGCGCAGGGTGGCCTGTTCCAGCGCGGCGGGTTCTGTCGCCGGGCCGGATTCCAGCTCGCGCACCACGATCCCGCGCCAGTATTCGTGCCTGGCCAGCTCGACCGCGAACGAGCCCTCCGGGGTGCCGATCTCGTCCCAGGCCGGCAGCACCAACCGGGCCACCCGCTCGACCAGCGGCTCGATCTTTCGGGCCCAGCCCGGTGCGGCGACCACGATCTCGATATGCCGCCGGGCCGCGTACAACAGGGCCCGGGCCAAGCCGAGGTTGCCCGGGTCCACCGCGAGCCACGACGCGAGCAGCTCGACCACCTCGTCGAAGCGGCCCTCCTCCACGTCGCGGGACGCCTCGGCGAGCACCTCGCGCACCAGGTCGGCTCGGGCCCCCAGGACCGCCGAGCGCGGGAAGCCGGACTCGCGGACCAGGTCCACGTGCGAGCGTGCGCGCAGCGGATCGTGGAGGCGGTGTTCGGCGGCCAGGGTCAGATGCGGCGCGAGCAGGTCGCGGGGCAACCGCTCGCGCACCTCCTGCACGGTCGCCGCCGGCACCTCGGTCCCGCCGACCGCCTCCAGGTGCTCGTGCATCCGGTCCCAGAACGCGCTGTCGTGGTAGAGCTCGGCCCAGTGCGCCAACGCCCTTTTCCAGTACGGGAATGCGGCCTCCGGATCACCGGCCGCCTCCAGGTCGTAGGCCCGCGCGTGCAGCGCCACCGCGAGATGGTGGGTGCGCCACGCGCCGCCGCCGCTCGTCCACAACTCCTCGGCCCGCGCGCTCCACGGTTGCGCATCGCCGCCGCTGCCCAGACTGGCGTACGCGTCGCCGTCCACCGTGTCCTCGCCGACCCCGTGTTCGCGCAGCCGGGCGGCGAACGCGCGCAGCGTCGCCCGATCAGTCATCGCCGCTCCCCACCACGAGCGTGTCCGCCGCGACCTCGACCCGGACCGAGGTGATCGGCCGCCCGGCCGCGTCGCCCTCGTCGAGCAGCCGCAGAATGCTCGGCACGACCGCGTTGACACAGCGGTTGACCCCGCGTGCGGCCTCCTCGGGCCGGCCGCGCCAGGCCACGGTGGCGATATGGTCGGCGGCCTCGTCGGTCCAGTGCAGTTCGACGCCGATCTGCTCGCGCAGCCGCGCGGCGAGCCGGACCAGGCCGTTCTCGGCGATCCCGCGCAGTTCGGTGGGGCCGAACGGCGAGTACAGGATCACCTCGTCCACGCGGTTGAGGAACTCGGGCCGGAAGAACCCCTCCATGGTGCGGCGCAGTCGCGCGCTCGCCGCGGTGTTGCCGGTGGAGCCCTCGGCCAGGATCGAGCCGATCAGGTTCTCCACGCTGTCCACGTCGTCCTCAACCGCCTCGGCCGCCGAGTGGGTCGCGCCCAGGTTGGTGGTCAGGATCACCACCGCGTCGTGCGCCTCGCGGACGGGGCCGGCCGGGTCGCTGATCCGACCCTCGTCGAGCAGCCGCAGCAGCGCGTCGAGCACCCGTGCGTCGGCCTTCTCCACCTCGTCGAACAGGAAGACCCGGCGCGGGTCGTCGCGCAGTCCGTTGGTCAACTTGCCCTCGCCGAAACCGACATAGCCGGGCGGCGCGCCGATGAAGTTGTTGATCGACTCGCGCGCGCTGAACTGCCCCATCTCGAAGACCAGAACATCATCCTCCGAGCCGTAGACGACCTGGGCGAGCAGCCGCGCGGTCATCGTCTTGCCCGACCCGCTGGGGCCGCACAGCAGCAGCGCCGCACGCGGTCGGTCGTCCGGTCGGAAGCCGCGGGCCAGCGAGCGCTTGATCAGCTCGATGTGGAAGGCCAGTCGCTCGACCACGCTCTCCTGGCCGATCAGCCGGGACCGGACCCAGCGCACCGCCTCCTCGGGGGAGAGCGGTTCGGCGACTCGGGTCGGCTCGGGCTCGGCGGGTTCGCGGTAGTAGGTGTCGGCGAAGCGGCGCAGCCGGTCCAGATCCAGGCCGATGTCACGGAAGAAGCCGGCCACCAGGCCGCTGGGAGTGTCCAGGAGCGCGGCCAGCAGGTCGCGTTCGGTGATCGGGCCGGCCGTCTGCGGGTCGGTGCCCGGGCCGGTCCCCGGGTCGGCTCGGGTCGCGGCGAAGGTCGCCGCCCGGCGCAGGGTGGACCGCAGCGACTCGTCCGGCCCGGCCGGCCCGGTGCCCGGCGCGGCGCGGCCCCGGGTGCCGGTGAGCGCGATGGTCTGTTCGCGCAGTGCCCGCACGTCGCGGCGCAGGAACAGGAAGGCCTGTTCGAGCAGGCCGCCCGGGGTGGTGGCGAGTGCGTGCAGCAACAGCGCGATGCCGCAGCGTTCGTGGCCGAGACCGGCCGCCTCGGTCGCCATCATCGCGAGCACCCGGCGGGCCCCCGGGCCGAACGGGCCGGGATCGATCGTCCCGTCGGCCCGCAGCACCTCCACCGCCGGGCGCGGCGCGGCCACCTCCGCCTGCCAGGCGGCCAGGTCGACCCGGCCGTAGCCGACGAGCAGGTCCACCGCGCCCACCTCCAGCCGCGGCAACAACTCGGCGAGCAGTGCACGTTCGTCGACGTATCCGGTGTCGGCCGCGGCCGTGAAGGCGAGCCGCAGATCGCCGGTGACCGGCAGGCCGCCCAGCAGGCCGGCGGCCGACCGACCGTTGTGGCCCGGGTCCGCGCCGGCGCCTGTGGCGGCCCCGCCGCCGAGTCCGCCGGCGCCGAGCAGACCGGCCGCGAGCACGTCGGGCGGGATGCCCTGGCGGTCGAACAGACCTGCCGCGCGCCCGCCGTCGATCCGGGCCAGCGCGATCAGCGCGTGCGCGACCTCGACGGTGTCCGCGCCGAGTTCGCGCGCCACCGCGGCGGCGCCGGCGAACCGACGGGTGGCCGCGAGCAGCGCGCTGTCGAACACCTGCTCCGGCACCCCCAGGATGTCCGTGTCCACGTCGTCGTCTCCCCCGCCTCGCTCGCCCGGCCCGCCGTCCACGTCGCCCCGGTTCACGCCTCGTCGCCGTCGAGCAGTCGCTCGGCCAGGTCCGCCCGGGCCCGGGCCACCTCCGGCCTGCCCGCGCCCAGGGCGCGTACACCCGAGGCCAGTATTCGGTACGCGGCGGCCGTCGAAACGGCCCGGCCGAGCCGCCCGGAGCGCAGCTCGGCGGGCAACGACTCCACCAGCGCGGCGGCCAGTTCGGGGTCGGCCCGGGTGACCCGGTGCAACACCAGGCCGGGCCCCAGCGGGGTACGCCGGGACCAGGCCGCGCCGTGGAGCTCGAACAGGTCGCGTGCCGCGCCGGCCACCATCGCGTCGTGGTCCTCCAACGCGCCCAGCAACAACCGCACCGGCCACGTGTCCGGATCCGGCCCGCCGGCGTCCCTGTCCTCGGCCTCGCGCAAGCCGCGCCGCAGCAGCCGGACCGCGCCCATGTCGTCGCCGCGCTCCAGCAGCTCCGCCGCCGCCGGCACCAGGGCCGCCGCCGAGCCGGATCGGGCGCCGGCGGCCGGTCGACCGTCCCGAGCCGCGACGGCGGCCCGGTGCAGCTCGCCGTACTCCGCGTGGTCCGGGTCCAGCATCGCCGCCTCGTACAGGAACCGCACCGCCCGGCCCGGGTCGCCGCCGACCAGTTCCCGATGCCCCTCGACGGCGAGCCGGTGGGCCAGCCGCGGGGCCGCCGCGGCGCACCCCCGCTCGAAGGCGAGCCGGTAACACGTCCGGGCCTCGGTCTCCGCGCCGCGGGCCGCCGCGCGATCGCCCAGCACACACGCCCAGTCGCCGCGCCCGGTCGGCGCACCCGGCGGCGCAACCACCGGCAGCAGCCGCCACAGGTCGTGGTCGAGGTGTCGGCAGGGCTGTTCGAAGCGCTCCTCCAGGCGTTCCAGCACGCGCGCGGTGGCGGCCACCCGCCAGTGCCGAACCGGCGCCCGCGGGTCCAGGCCGCCGAGCACCTCCAGGAGCGCCCGCTCCAGCGGGCGCGGCCCGTTCGCCAGCGCCTGCTCCAGGGTGCTCCAGGTCTCGACGAAACCGTCGCCCGGCTGCACCACCCACCAGCGCAGCACCGCGTCCACCGCGCGCGGGTACCGACCCTGTGGATCGCGCGCGAGCACGTCCGCGAGCATCCGCGCGGCGGTCTCCGCCTGCTGGGTGGCGACCGCCTCGACCTGACTCTCGATCAGTCCCCGGTTGCGGGCCACCTCGACGTCGGAGGCGTTGGCCAGAAAGTCCCGCATCGCGACGAGTCGAGGCTCCACCCCGTCCTCCCGATGCGTGGCCAACCGGAACGCCCGTACCGCCCCGGCATCCGACATGGCGTCTCCCCCGCGAACACGACCGGGCCGACGGCACCGGTCGCGACGACGTACAAGCAGCACGGTACTCGGCCACACCAACTGCGGGGAGCGCACCCGGCGAACCCGTCCCCGTAACGTGATCGTCACCGATGGTGAGTCCGCTTGCACCGGAAAACCCGGGTGAGAGCGGTCCCGAACATCGGGTAGTATTTCTCTCGCAGCAAGCGCCGCTAGCTCAGTTGGTTAGAGCAGCTGACTCTTAATCAGCGGGTCCGGGGTTCGAGTCCCTGGCGGCGCACAGCAGCAACACCGAGAAGGGCCCGCCGGTTTCCGGCGGGCCCTTTTTGGTCGGGCATCTTTCGCGCGGGCGCCTCGTGGGGGCACGTTTTTTTCTTTTCCCCCCTGTGGGGCGGGGTGGGGTGGGGTCGGGGGCGCGGCTAATCGGGCGCGGCCCGGGACGCGGGGCCCGCGAGCGGGGCGACCCGAGACGCGGCCGCAGGGAAGCAGGCGCGAGCCGGATCGCGGGCGCAACGAGGCGCCGACCCGAGACGCGCGCACAGCGACCCAGGCGTAACCCGAGGCGCAGGCGCAGCGGACGAAGCCCCGGAGTCGGGGGTGCGGCGAAGCGGGGGCGCCGGAGGCGCGAGCGCGGCGAAGCGGGGCCGCCGGAGTCGCGAGCGCGGCGAAACGGGCACACCGGAGTCGCGAGCGCGGCGAAACGGGCACACCGGAGTCGCGAGCGCGGCGAAACGGGCACACCGGAGTCGCGAGCGCGGCGAAACGGGCACACCGGAGGCGCGAGCGCGGCGAAACGGGCACACCGGAGGCGCGAGCGCGGCGAAACGGGGCCGCCAGAGTCGGGGGCACAACGCAGCGGGGCCGCCGGAGTCGCGAGTGCGGCGTTGCTGCTTGTTGGGCGCCTTCGGCGCCGGCTCGCGAGGCACCGCTTTTTCTTTCCCCCGCTTCGCTCCTCCAAGAAAAAGCGGCCCCTCGCTCGTGACTTCGTGTCCCTCCGCTTCGCTCCGGGCCACGAAGTCTTGGGTTTGCGGCTCCGCCGCTCTCCGCGCTTCGCGCGTCGATCACTGGGGCGGGCTGGGTCGGGGGCGCTGACGCGCCGGGGGTGGGCGTCCGGTGGGGTCGGGGCCGGGGGGGCGTCGGCGATCGGGGGGTGGGGGTGGTCAGCCGATTCGGCCCTTCCAGACCGACTCGCGGGCGCGGGAGATCGCTACGAACAGTTGCCTGCGTGCCAGCTCGTGGTGCTCCGCCAGGACCGCCTCGCTTGCGTCGACGAAGCCCGGCGCTCCGGCGGTTCGCACCGCGGCGTCGTACCTGGGCAGGAACACGTGCTTGAACTCCAGTCCCTTGGCCCGGCGATAGCTGCCGAGCTTGATCGCGTTCGCCTCCACGCCGTGGTAGCTCTCCAACGCCAGGACGGGCAGCCGGGCCTTGGTCAGAAGGCGGCGGTAGTGCTCGATGTCCTTGCGGGAGGGGCACAGTACGGCCGCGTCGCCGATCGCCCCGGCGTCCGCGAGCGCGCGCAGCGCGGCCACCAGCGCGCCGTCGTGTTCGGCGCCCGTCGGCCAGGTGCCCTCGAAGGTTTCGCCGTCGTGGTAGGTGAGTTCGACATCGCGGCGCCCGGAGAGCCGATCGCCGTCGAAGTCCTCGAAGTCGTCGTCGGCGACCACGGCCAACGCGGTCCGCAACACCCGCTCCCGGTTGCGGTAGTTGACCCGCAACACCTGGCCCCGGTCGCCGCGGATGTCGATGCCCGCGTCGGCCAGTCGGAATCCGCCCGGATAGACCGCCTGTTGCCCGTCGCCGATCAACAGCAGACCGTTGGGGGCGTCACCCACCAGAGCGTGCAGCAACTGCACCCCGACCAGAGTCAGATCCTGCACCTCGTCGACGATCACGGAGGTGTAGGACGTGCGCCCCGGCTCGCGTCGCACCTCCTCCAGGGCCATCCGCAGGACATCCCCGAAATCGTGTACGTCGCGCTCGATCCGCAACTGCTCGTACAGCTCGTACAGGGCCCAGACCGCTTCCCGGTCCGGCCTGCGCAGCAGGGTCTTTCGGCCGCGGCGGGGCAGCGCCGCGTACTGCGCGAAATCGGTGATGCCGCGGCCCTTGATCACGTACTCGATCTCGTCCTGCCAGTACTTCGGCGAGGGTGACAGCTCGGGGAGGCGGCCTTCGCGACGCGACCGCAGCCAGGCCAGGCCGAACGCGGTGTCCGCCGTGCCGCTGTCCAGCCGAACGCGGACACCGCGCTCGGCGAGCAGTTCCCGTGCCCAGGCGTGCAGGCTCCGAAAGTCCACCCGCTCGGCGACCCGCGGTGCCATCACCCGGAACAGCGTGCCCTGCACGCGCGGCAGGTTGTTGGCGAAGGTGACATAGAGGATCCGTCCGGTGCTGCGCTGGGCGAGGTGCGCGGCGCGGTGCAGCCCGACCACGGTCTTGCCGGTGCCGGCGGGGCCGCTGATCCGGGCGGGACCGGTCCAGTTGCGCCGGACCAGGCCGACCTGGTCGGGATGCAGCACCGTCATCCACTGCTCGATCGGGCCGCGCCGCTCGGCGTCGAGGGTCGCCGCCAGCAGCGCTTCCCCGTCGAACAGGGCCGGCTCCTCGGCGACCTCACCAACCTGGCTGCCCTCGCGCCGATCGGGCGGCGGGATCGCCCACGGCCGGTGGTGCGGAAAGGTTCGACCCAAATGCTCCGCGACGGCACGCACGGTCGCGACCCGCAGCTTGTGCGTGGCGCCGGCCAGCGCGGGAGCCAGCTCGCGTTCGCCGAGCAGCCGGACCCGGCCCAGCCGCCGGTCGACGGGGTGACCGGCGAAGACGATCAGCGGTTCGACGGCGATCGGCGCCAGACCCAGTTCCTGGACGGCGGACTCGGTGCTCCGGGTGGCGGCGAGAAGGGCGTCCACCACGTGCTCGCGGCTTCGACCGTCGACCCGCAGACATCCGTCGACCAGTTCCGGAGCGGCCGGCTCGTCCTCGACGTGGAGCACGAACACCCCGCCGGGACCCACCGCCAGTAGACCCGCGGGCGAACTCTCGGCCCCCGGCCGCCGCCGGTCGATCAGCAACCGCCAACCCTGGCCGGTCAACACGAGAAGTTGCGCGACGACCCGCCGTTCCCCCTCCGAGCCGGCCGACCTCCGGGCCTCCCGTCGAGCCACCGCGGCCCGCTCCCGAAGCTCCCGCTCCCGCGTCCGCCGCCGCATCGCATCATCGGATGACACATCGCACCCCCGCCCCCACGACGAGTTACGACTGTAGTCGGCAGCACACCACCCCGGAAGTGGGTCGACCTCGGCCGAGCGGCCGTGCGGGACCGGCGCCGCTCCTCAGCCCTTGCGCAGTTCGTAGCGGAGGCTCCGGTCCGGATCGCCGATCTCGGTGAACAGGCGGGGATGTCCGTGCGAGCCGCGTGGCCGGAGAGCCTCCAGGATGAACTCCCGCGGCGCAGACGGCGACTGCGAGCCGTCGGCGGCCGGCCCGGACAGCGTGAGCGCACCCTTCTCGTAGGTCCAACGGCCCTCCCCCGACCACCGCTCACCGAGCGGCACGGGCAGGTGGTCGGGCTCGCTCTGTTGCCACGGCAATCCGGGCAGGCCAGTCGCAACGAATCGCCCGTCGGCGGTCAGCGTCACCACGGCACCGGCCCTGTCGTGCCAGGTACCGACGAATTCGTCGTGGGACAGAGTGACCGAGAGCGGGCCGGTGGCCACGTACACCGAGCCGACCCAGCACACCGGGAGCGCCAGGAAGCAACAGGCCACGACGGACGCACGGCTCGCGAAATCGAGCCCGTCCCCGCGCAGTTCCGCCCAGGTCCGGTCCACCGCGGGTTCCGCTCGACGACCGGTCCGGGCCCGGGTCAGCCCGACCACCAGCACGATCGCGGCGAGTGCGGCGAGCACCGCCACCGCGCGAAAGGCCGCGTCCGCTCCGCGTACCCAGGCGTCGGCACCACGGCCCGCGGAGTCCGCGGACAGGCCCACTCCGACCGAGGTCCACCAGGCCACCCACATCCCGATCCACGACGTCCACCACGCCCGCAGTACGGCCCGCAACCACGCGGCGGTGGCGGTGGCGGCCACGATCGCCCGCATCAGGCCGAAGGGGGCCCACCACTGGTGGACCGGGATCAGCCAGGGCACGACCGCCGACCGGGTCAGCTCCCGGGAAAGTTCACCCGGGCGAAAAAGGGCGTCGGACCGCATGACGGCCACCCAGGCCAGGAACGGGACGCCCGCGACGACGAGCCCGACGATCCATCGCGGTCCGTCGTCCCCGTCGTACTGGCGACCCGTCAGCGCCTCTCGGAACGCGAGCGCGTGATCCCCGGCGACGACGGCCAGGGCGAGCACCGTGAGCAGCGCCCACCCTCGCATTCCGGACCGTGGCCGCGGTGGGCGCGGTGGCGGTGGTCCCTGCGCCGCCACCCACGGCGTCGACCCGCTCGATCCGCTCGTCCCGCTCCGCATCGCGCAGCCCTCCCCGGTGGCGCCCCCGCCCGGGTCGCATTGTCCTCACACTTGCCCGCGGGCCGGCCGGCGGGAGGGCGGGCCGGCGGCTATCGCAGGTAGTCCTCCAGCAGGGCCGGGGTCAGGCCCGCGGCGCGGGTTTGGTCCACGAAGGACTGGATGTCCGCCTTGAATTCCTTGCGGAAGTGCATGAGCACGATGTCGCCCGGGCGGAGTCGGTCGCCGACGGCGAATTGCATGCTGCCCTTGCGGATCTCGGCGCTCCAGTGCACGACCTGCCCGATGGCGCAATCGCCCGCAGCGCGCATCGTCTTCTCGTCGTGGTTTCCGTACGGCGGGCGCAGCAGCGTCGGGCGCTTGCCGAATTCGCGTTCGTAGGCGTCGGATGTGCCGCAGATCTGGTTCTTTTGCAGGTCGTACGGCTTGCCCTGGAGATCGGGGTGGTCGAGGGTGTGATTCTCGATCGCGCCGCCGGTCTCGTCGCGCATCCGCCGGAAGAACTCCGCGTCCTGCTTCGCGTATTGATCGGTCAGGAACAGCGTCGGCCGGATCCCCGCCTCGCGCAGCACCCGAATCATCTCCGGGTCCTTGTACGCACCGTAGTCGATGGTCAGGAACGCGACCCGGTCCCGGGTCGATATTCGATACACCGGCTTTTCCGGTCACCAAGCCGTTCGACACCGTGGTCCTGCCGGCCCGGATCCGGGCCCTGCTGCGACGCGCGCAGCGCACCGAGGGTCCGGACGCGGACCCGGGGCCGCTGCGGTTCGATGACCTGGAGATCGACCCGGACGGCGTCCAGGTGCGTCGGGGCGACGCGGTGCCGGCGCTGACGCCGACCGAGATGAAGCTGCTGCTGCGGTTCGCCGAATCGCCGGGCACGGTGCTCAGTCGGGACACCCTGCTCGAAGGCGTGTGGGAGTACGCGTGGGGCGGGGACACGCGCGTGGTGGACGTGCACGTGCAGCGGCTGCGCAACAAGATCGGCGCGCACCGGATCGAGACGGTGCGCGGCTTCGGCTACAAGTTGCGGCCCGGGTCGGCCGGGTGAGCCTGCGCTGGCGCATCTCGGCGGTGGTCACGGTGGTCAGCGTGGCGGTCGCCCTCGCGCTCAGCCTGACCGTGCACTTCGCGTTCGAGTACAAGCAGGCGGACGAGGCGCGCAAACTCCAAGTCGACCGGATCGACCTGGCCCTGCGCGAGTTCGCCCGGACCGGGCAGCCGACGTTCGGCAGCCGGGTGGACGATCCGCAACTGCCCGGGGCGCTGCGACAGGCGGTACGCGGCGGCGATCGGGCCACCGAACTGTCCGACGGCTGGATCTGGGCGGCGGTCGGGGTGGACGGGCACGTGTTGTCGCTGCGATCCAGCTACCGGGATCGGACCAGCGACCTGGCCTCGCTGGACCGGGTCCTGATGCTCGGCGCGGTGTGCGTGGTGGTCTGCGGCGCCGGGGTGGGCGTGCTGATCGGGGCGCGGCTGTCGCGTCGACTGCGCCGGGCGGCCGATGCGGCCCGGCGGGTCGCCGCCGGCGAGCGCTCGATCCGGGTCCGGTCGGCGATCGGCGGCAGCACCCGGGACGAGGCCGCCGAACTGGCCACGGCGGTGGATGCGATGGCGGACGCCTTGCAGGCTCGGCTGGACGCCGAACGCCGGGTCACCGCCGACGTCGCGCACGAACTGCGCACACCGCCGACCGGGTTGAGCGCCGCCGCCGACCTGCTGCCCACCGATCGGCCGGGCGAGTTGGTCCGGGACCGGGTACGGGCGCCGCGCTCGCTGGTGGAGGACGTGTTGGAGGTCGCACGGTTGGACACCGCGACCCAGCGCGCGGACCTGACCGAAGTGCCACTGGGCGCGTTCGCCGCCCGGCGGGTGGCGGCGATCGCACCCGCGGCCGAGGTACGGGTGGCGGACGACGAGGTGGTGATCACCGACCCGCGACGCCTGGAACGCATCCTGGCCAACCCGGTGGTGGTCGAGGTGGACGGCCCACGCATCGGAGTCCGCGACGCGGGCCCGGGCTTCCCACCCACCCTCCTCCGCGAGGGCCCGAGCCGCTTCCGCAAAGGCACCGACGACCGAGCGTTAGGCGGCCACGGCCTGGGCCTCACCATCGCCGTGGGCCAAGCAGCAGTACTGGGCGCCTCCTTGACCCTCACCAACCCACCCACAGGCGGCGCCCTCGCAGAACTGACCCTGCCTTCGGGCCCCACGTAACGCCGCCCCCTCCGCGCCCTGCGCCACACACGAACCCTGCAAACCCACCCCACTCCGCAGCAACCCACCGAGGCAGTCCCATGTGGACGGGTTGGCTGCGCTAAGCACCCGGCCTCCCCCAGGCCGCCGACCTCGCCCACCCCCGGCGCGTCAGCGCCCCCGACCCAGCCCGCCCCCAGTGATCGACGCGCGAAGCGCGGAGAGCGGCGGAGCCGCAAAGTGTGGACGGTGTGACCCGGAGCGAAGCGGAGGGACACACCGTCCCGAGCGAGGGGCCACTTTTTTCTCGGAGGAGCGAAGCGGGGGAGAGAAAAAAGTGGTGCCTCGCGAGCCGGCGCCGAAGGCGCCCAACAAGCAGCAACGCCGCACTCGCGACTCTGGCGGGCATGCTTCGCCGCGTCCTCGACTCCGGCGCGCCCGCTTCGCCGCACCCCCGACTCCGGCACACCCGCTTCGCCGCACCCCCGACTCCGGCACACCCGCTTCGCCGCCCCCACGACTCGGCCCGCCCCCGCTTCGCCGCACCCCCCGACCCTGCCCACCCCGATTCGCTCCCCCACGCCCCCGCAGGCCCCACTCGCCGCCCTCACGACCCGCCCAACAAACCCGCCCAAGCAAACCCACCCAACCAACCCACCCCACCCGCAACCATGTGAGGTGCCCTTGATCTTCCGGACAGCGACCCACGTAGGGTTGCAGTGAACCGGAAAGAGAAAGCACGTGCCGCAAAGATATACGCAGCAGTTCAAGGACGAGGCCGTTCGCATGGTGTTGGACGGTCCTCGCCCGATCATCCACGTCGCGCGCGAGTTGGGGATCAGCGACACCACTCTCGGGAACTGGGTCGCGCGATACCGCAGGGCCACGACGGAACCCGTGTCGACGTCGCGAGGCGACGAACCCGTGACCGCGCGGGAGCGGGAACTCGAACGCGAGAATCAAAAACTCCGCGAAGAGAACGCCTTCCTGGTAAAAGCAAGCGCCTTCTTCGCCCGCAACCATCGGTGAGTTCCCGTTATGAACTCGTCGACGCGGAGAAGGCCGACTTCCGCATTGCCGACATGTGTCGATGGCTCGACGTCTCCCGATCCGGATATTACGAATGGAGGACCCGTCCGGAATCCGCCACGGCGCGGCGACGCCAACGCCTGACCACGGCGATAAAAGAGATCTTCGCGGCGAATCACGAGACCTACGGATACCGCCGGGTCCACGCCGTCCTTGCCCGCTCCGGCGAGACCGCCTCGCCGGAGCTCGTCCGCGCGCTCATGCGTGCCCAGGGCCTGACGCCCTGCCAGCCCCGGCCATGGAGGGTCCTCACCACGCGGCCCGGCGACGCGCACCCGCGCATCCCCGACCTGGTCCGCCGCGACTTCACCGCGGACCGGCCGGGAAACAAACTCGTCGGCGACGTCACCTACATTCCGACCTGGCAGGGATTCCTTTATCTCGCCACGGTCATCGACTGCCACAGCAAGGCGGTCGTCGGTTGGGCAATGGCGGATCATTACAAGACCTCGCTCGTCGTCTCGGCACTCGACATGGCCCGAGGGCGCATGAAAATCGGGAAGGACGCGATCTTCCACTCGGATCGTGGCAGCAACTACACGTCGGAGGAATTCGCCCGGACTCTGAACCGTCACGGCATGCGCCAGTCGGTCGGACGCACCGGCGTATGCTGGGACAACGCGATGGCGGAGTCGTTCTTCGGCGCGCTGAAGAACGAATGCCTGAACCGTTACGTCTTCACGGACCATGCGAAGGCACGCCGCGAAGTTGTCAGATACATCGAGGGCTTCTATAATCGCCGACGAATCCATTCGGGTCTGGGATACCGTACGCCGCTTGAAGCTCTCCGGGACCACGACAAACTCGGTCTCGCGGCGTAAAAGACAGAGAAGCCAGGCGTCCGGAAAAGGAAGGGCTCCTCAATGGCAGACTGCCCCACTCCCCCCCGGCGCATCAGCGCGCCCTCGACTCCGCCCACTTCCGCCCACCTCCGCCCACCCCCAAAGATCGACGCGTGCAACTCCGAGAGCCGCCGAGCCGCAAGCGTGGACCTCGCGCCCCGGAGCGAAGCGTGAGGACACGAAGTCCCGAGCGAGGGGCCAACGTCGCCCGACAAGAAGGAGCGCCCCGTGAGTCATGTGGTCGGGTTGTTGTTGGCCGCCGGGGGTGGGCGGCGGCTCGGGGGGCGGGCCAAGGCTCGGTTGCGGCACCGGGGGCGGCCGCTGGTCGAGTTCGGGGTCGGCGAGTTGCTGCGCGGCGGGTGCGACCGGGTCGTGGTGGTGCTCGGGGCGGAGGCCGACGCCGTGCTGGCCGAGGCGGATCTGGGCGGCGCCGTCGTGGTGCGCAACGACGACTGGGCGAGCGGCATGGGCTCCTCGCTCGCCGCCGGAGTCGCCGCCCTGCCCACCGACGCCGAGTCCTTCGTGGTCACCCTCGTGGACATGCCCGGCGTGGGCGCCCCCGCCGTCGCGCGCCTGATCGCAGCGTCCGGCACGCCCGAGGACCTGATCGCGGCGGCCTACGCCGGCAAGCGGGGCCACCCCGTCCTGTTCGGCCGCGCCTGGTGGCCCGAACTGGCCCGCACGGCCGAGGGCGACGCCGGCGCCCGGGTCCTGCTCGCCGAACAGCGCGCTCGGCTACGGCTGATCGAGTGTGCCGACATCGCCGATCCGTTCGACATCGACACACCCGGCGACCTGGACCGACTCGACCCCTGAACGACGTACGGACCCGGCCCACCCGGGCCCGGGTCCGTACCGTCCTGCGTGGCGGCAACCGGTCCAAGCCACCGACCACACCCGGCGGCCGACCACGCCGAACACCAACCAAAACAGACCAAAGCAACCAAAATCGACCGCCGACCACGCGCCCGGCACCCGACCACCGAACACCAACCAAAGCCAACCGCGCCCGCACCCCGTCGGCTACGCCTGGTTGAAGAACCCGTCGTGGTTCTGCTGGGTCGGGTCCCCCGTCAACAGGCGTGCGTCGGCCGGCATGAGCA
The DNA here is from genome assembly GCF_055557415.1 of Embleya sp. L77. Lineage (NCBI taxonomy): Bacteria > Bacillati > Actinomycetota > Actinomycetes > Kitasatosporales > Streptomycetaceae > Embleya > Embleya sp. L77. Next base: position 4,455,341 of record NZ_CM145709.1, on the reverse strand, counting down.
GGAAGACCCGCTTCGCCAGCCGCTCGATCGCACCGCGGCGGCCGAACGTCAGCCCCGAGGCGAAGTCGACGACCCGCTTGGCGTCCGACTCGTCCATCGCCGTCAGGTCGATCACGACCGGAATGTCCTGCCGGAAGTATTCGCCTATCGCTCTTGCCTCGTGGTAGCTCTTCGGGTGAACGACGGCGATCCGCGTGCTCGGCCGAGCCGGCGCCTCCGAGGCGGCTGCCCGCGCGGCGAACACCTCCGACGCCGGCACCACGCTGCCCTCCAGGGCGCGCGAACGCGACTCCTCGGGCTCGTCGTCGTAGACCCAGCGCGACCCCGTGTCGTCGTCCTCTGCGTCGTATGTACCGGTCTCGTAGGCACCCGCGCCGGTGCGGTACAGGTCGTCGTCCACGTCCCCCGAACCGATCCCGAGCCACGAGCCGGCCTTGCGCAATGCGCCCATGGGCACCTCCGCGTCCGCTCGTCCCGGCCCCGTCCGGGCTATCTCGTCATCCTCCACTCGACCGAACTGTATGCGAGTGCCGGGTCTGGTGCGTCGAACGACGCGCCTATAAACGGACAGATCATCCAACCGACCTCGAACGGGCGTACCCAGTGCGGCTTCTGACGCCATTTGAGGTTTTTATCCGCGCATTTCGAATCGAACCGCATCGAAAGTCCGAGCGCGCCATTCGAACACGATAACTCGAACTGTTGTACGAATACCCGAATTTCCGCCACGTCCCCAGCCCCAGAAAAAACGTCGCCCGTCTCCACAATCGTGCGCGGTCCGCCGAACGAGCGCCGAACGAGCGCCGAAGGACGACGAGGACGACGAGGACGACGAGGACGACGAGGACGACGAGGACGACGAGGACAACGGAGGACGACGAGGACAACGGAGGACAACGAAGAACGACGAAGGACGACGAAGGACGACGAAGCACGGCAACCGACCCCTACCGGTGGACCGGGCGCAAGTCGCACACTCGGATGCGACATCTTCGGAGGTGAGCATGGATTCGCCTTTCCGCATCGTGCGGCCCCCTCGTCCGCTCGAAGAGCCGTATCCCTCGCGTTCCCGCATCAACGAACAGGTGGGCGTCGTCTGGGAGTGGGGGATGCGCGAGGATCCCGCGGCGGCCGTCCGGCTCTACCACCAACTCGGCGAGGTCGCGAGCCGGGTGCTCGGCAGCACCGATCGCGACACGCTCAACATCCGCCGCGCATACGCCCACTTCGTCGGCCTGGACGGCGATCCCCGGCGCGCCGCCCAGTTGTTGGCCGGCCTGATCCCGGTCGCCGCGCAACACCTGGGCGCCGGCGACTGGGTCACCCTGGACATGCGGCTGTGTCACGCCCGATTCACCGGCGAGGGCGGCGAACCACCACGCGCCGTAGCCCTGTTCACCCAGCTCGTGGCGGACATGACCCGCGCGCTGGGCGCCGAGGCGGAGAGCACGCTGACCGCGCGCAGCTTCCAGGCCCGGTTCACCGGCGAGTCCGGCGATCCGCTCCGGGCCGCCGCGATGTACGGCACGCTCGCCCTGGACTCGATCCGGATCCTGGGCGCGGACTGCCTGGAGTCGCTGGTCGCCCGCGCGGGACACGCGGTCAATCGCGGCCTCGCGGGCTATCGCGGCGAGGCACTGGCTCTGTACGGCCCGCTGATCGCCGACTTCGCCCGAGTGCTGGGTCCGGATCATGCCGAGACCCGGCAAACCCAGATCTGGCAACAGTATTTCCGAGGGGGAAGCAGCTGATTCCCGCTTCCGCGCGGCGGCTAAAGTGGCCTCGCCTGTACGACCGGAACGGGGAACGGTGGTCATGGAAGCACTGCGCGACGGGGATCCGACGCGGCTCGGGCCGTATCGGCTGCGCGGCCGGTTGGGCGAGGGCGGGATGGGCGAGGTGTTCCTCGGCACGTCTCCGAGCGGGGTCCGGGTCGCGGTCAAGACCGTACGCCCGGAGTTCGCGACGGACCACGGCTTCCGGGACCGCTTCCGGCGCGAGATAGACCTTGCCCGGCGGGTGGACAGCGCGTGGACCGCGCCGATCGCCGAGGCCGACCCGGACGCGCAACCGCCGTGGCTGGCCACCGAATACCTGACCGGACTGTCGCTGTCCGAGGCGATCACCCGGTACGGCCCGCTGCCCGAGGGCGCGCTGCGTGTCCTGGGCGCGCAGTTGGCCGAGGCGCTGATGGCGATCCACCGCGCCGGCCTGATCCATCGCGACCTCAAGCCGTCCAATGTCGTGCTCGGCCGGGATCGGTTGCGGGTGATCGACTTCGGCATCTCGCGTGCGGTGGACGACGGCGGCCAGGGACTGACCGGGACGGGTCGCGTGGTGGGGTCACCGGCGTTCATGTCGCCGGAACAGGCGGCGGGCCGTGTCCTCGGGCCGGCGAGCGACGTGTTCTCGCTCGGCTCGGTACTGGTGTACGCGGCCACCGGGCGCGGGCCGTTCCACCAGGATCCGCCGCTGCCGCAGCTGCAGATGATGTTGCGAGTGCTGCGCGAGGAACCGTCGTTGACCGATGTGCCGGACGGGGTCCGGGACTTGCTCGCCGAGTGCCTGGACAAGGACCCGACCCGTCGGCCCGAGCCGATCGCCGTGCTGGAGCGCTGCATCGGCGACGACGAACCGCCGCCCGCGACTTCGTGGTTGCCGGCCGGACTCGCCGCCGAGCTGGAGCGGCGGCACCTGGGCGATCCGACAACCCCGGTCGAGGTGACGAACTACGCCCCGGAGCCGCCGACTCGGGCCCTGGGCATCGGGGCGGACAACGGCCCATCCGCCGCGACGACCCGGGCAGCACCCATCGGCTCGGGCGCGCCGGTCACCCCCGATGGGTCGTCCGGCCCACCACCCCAGCCGAGCCTGCCACCGACCGTCGGCATGCCGGACCCACCGACCGTTGACATGCCGGACCCGCCGACCGTGGGTGTCCCGGACCCGCCGATCGGCAAGAAGGCATTGGCCCGCCGCACCTTCCTGTTCGGCAGCGGCGCACTCGCCGTGGCCGCGGCGGGCGGCGGCATCGGGTGGCTGCTGATGGGCGACGAGGCGAATCCGGGCAAGCAGGTGTGGTCGTACCAGGCCGGCCCCGCCGCCGGTTCCTCGCTGAGCGTGCAGGGCGAGCTCGTCTACCACGTCGCGGAGGGCACGGGTGGCGGCAAGGGCCAGGTCACCGCGATCGACGCGGAGTCCGGCAAGCAGGTCTGGCGCAAGGCCACCGCGGGCAGTTCGGTGTCCGCACCGCTGACCACGAAGGACCACGTGTTCGTCGTCTCCTGGACGGTGGACACCTCGGCGTCCGTCCCGGAGCCGTCCCAGCCCTCGACCTGCACCGTGCACGCCTTCGACCCGATCAACGGCGAACAACGCTGGTTCCTGGAATACGCGGCCCGCTGGGTCAACCTGCCGGCGGGCCTGGATGGCGGATTGTTGTATCTGGGCGTCGCCGAGGCGAACACGCTCGGCGCCGGCCCCGGGCGGATCGTCGCGATCGACGCGGCCACGCACCGGGAGGTGTGGAAGGCGGACATGTCCCGGGATACCGGACTGCCGGCGACCCCGGTGTTCGCCGGCGGCCTGGTCTACGTGGTCGCCGAGCCCAAGAGCTCCTCGAACCCGGTGGTGATCCACGCCTACGACCGCAACGGCGTTCCGAAGTGGGAAATCCCGTTCAAGGACTGCCCGTGGGGTCGCAACGTGGTGCCGGCCGGCGACCGGGTGCTCGCGCTGGTGACCTCCGGCCGGTTCAACGGCGTGTACACCTGGCAGCGCTACGCCCGCGACGCGAACACCGGCGCCGCGATCTGGGGTCCGATCCCGGTCAAGGGAGGAGCCTGCAACGGCCTCACCCTCGCCGGCGACACCGCGTTCCTGGTCTACGACGCGGCCAGGTCCGGCGTGGTGGCGGTGGACCCGCTCACCGGGGCGCAGGCGTGGAAGTACGAGATGGAGACCCGCTACGTCACCGGCATCACCCGAGTGGGCGACGTCGTCTACGTGGCGAGCCACCCCTCCAAGCCGCAGGCCGGTGTGCTGTCCTCCGCCACCGTCACCGCATCGCCCACGAACGGGCCGGCCACGTCGGTGGACAAGGGCGCCGTCCACGCGCTGGAGGCGAAGACCGGCAATGTCGTCTGGAAGCGCGAGATGCCCTCCTACGGTGCGCTGGAGACGCCGGTCGTGGCCAACGGCAAGGTGTACGTCTCGATGGACGCGACGTCGACCGGCGCGACCGGCGAGGACGGCGCCCAACTGTTCGCACTTGAGGCGAAGACCGGCAAACCGGCCTGGCAGGTCGCGTTGCCGGCGGAGGTGTCCGCACGGGTGGTAGCGGCGAAGGGCAACGTGTACCTCGGGCAGTGGCAACGCGCGGACACCCTGAAGCCGGCGGCATCGGTGGTCGCGTACGAAGGGTGACGCCGGGGCGGATCGGGACCGGGCCGGTCCGGCGGACCTGGTGGGGTCGCGCGGCGACAGCGGCGACACATGAATGTGCGCGAAGCGGGAACGGGAACGAAGTTGCGAGCATGCTCGGCTTCACCACCGCAGCCGCGCCTCGCACCGCCGCACCCACGTCACCCGCTTCACCCGCTTCACCCGCTTCCACTGCCGCATCCACCCTCCACCGCCGCACCTACTCCCCGAGACGAGGAAGCATGGCCGAGTTGGGACCCGTCGACGCCATCGTGTTGGGCTTTCCGGGCCAACGGCTGACCCCGGCCGTGCTGGACGCGTTCGAGTCGGTCGAGGAGCGCGGCGACGTGCGGTTGATCGATGCGCTGATCGTGGTCAAGGACGTCTCGGGCGAGGTGAACAGCCACGAGGTCAGCGAGTTCGAGGGGTTGCGTGACATGGCGGCGGAGTTGGCCGCGCGCGAGATGCTGGGGCTGGCCGGGGACGAGGACGCCGATCAGATCGGGCAGGTCATGCCGCCCGACTCGCTGGTGGTCGTGCTGTTCGTGGAGAACATCTGGGCCCGCGAGGTGGCGACTCGGATCCGCGATTCGGGCGGCCGGCTGCTCTCCTACACCCGCTTGCCGCAGTCCGTACTGGACGATGCGGAAGAGGCACTGGCCGGGACGCCCGACGGCACCTGAAGGGGAACGCATCGATTCCCGGATGGTAAAGCCGGGCAAAATGTCGCAACCCGCCCCACCGATTGGACGTCTCCACCGGTGCAAGGGCACATCCCCAAGCAAGCGGAGGTCGACATGACCGCCAGGATTCGCCGTACGGCCGCCATCACACTGGCCGCCGGACTCCTCCTCTCCGCCGGCGCCGCCGCTCCGGCACTCGCCGCCGACGGCGGTGCACCACCCGGCGCGCATCAGTCCCGACGGATCGGTGTCGTGGAGAAGGTAACCGCCTTCTACGACCAGTACCTGTCCGCCGTCAACGGCACCAACCCGAACATGGACCCGACCGAGGTTCGCAACGAGTTCCTCACCCCCGAACTGAACGCCCGCCTGGACGCATGGGCCGAGCAGAACATGGCCGACCCGGTCTTCCGCGCCCAGAACACCCCGCAGAGCCGCGACGTCCGCTACGAGGGCAGCGGCGCGGGCAGCGCAACGGTGATCGTCACCGAACACTTCGGCGACTCCACGATCGACGTCTGGTACCGGGTCCCCCTGGCCGGCGGCCGCATCACGGACCTCACCGACGCACCGCAGTAGCCGGCACCCACACCGGCACACCGGGCGAGGGCGCCTCCGCTTCGGCGGGGGCGCCCTTCCGTGTGCCGGCGGGGGTCGCCGATCAGGTCCGTGCGCCGGCGGGAGTCGCCGGTCAGGCGGATTCGGTCGGGAGGCCGGCGTCGGTCCAGTCCTCGATGCCCTCGGCGTACTTGCGGACGTTGGTGTAGCCCAGGTGGGTGAGGCGGTCGGCGACCTGGCCGCTGTTCGGGCACGCAGGGTTGGAGCAGTACGTGACGATCGCCGCGTCGCGATCGGGCAGCAGGGTCGGGGCGAGCGTGTCCACCTCGTCCCGGACCAGGGCGAGTGCGCCGGGCAGGTGCTGCTTGGCCCAGTACTCGCCGCCGAGCGCGTCGACGACGGTCACGGTGCCGGCCGCGATCTCGGCGCGCAGTTCGTCCCGGGTGATCAGTGCGGTCATGGTGGTGCCTCCATCATGGCAAGAATCGGACTATAGTCCGGTTGTGGCTCACGACGACACTAACGGACCGCAGTCCGGTTATGCAATCCATCTGGACCTGCTCCGCACCCCACCCCCCAGGGAACGCGCCGACGCGGCCCGCAACCGCGCCGCGGTACTCGAGGCCGCCGCAAGACTGTTCGCCGAACACGGCGTGGCGGCGGTATCGATGGACCAGGTGGCGGCGGCGGCCGGCGTCGGCAAGGGCACCCTCTTCCGCCGCTTCGGCGACAAATCGGGCCTGGCCACGGCACTTCTCGACACCCGAGAGCGCGCACTGCAAGAGGCGATCCTGCACGGCCCACCACCCCTGGGCCCGGGAGCACCGGCGGACGAACGCCTCACCGCATTCGTCGACGCCTACCTCGACTACCTACTGGAACACCTGGACCTGGTCCGCATGTCGGAGACGTCCTCCCCCGGCGCCCGCCACCGCATCGGCGCCTACCGCTTCTGGCACCGCCACGTGACGATCCTGCTGGACGACGCCGCGACGCCGGACCCGGAGCACGCGGCACACGCGCTCCTGGCCTCCCTGGCGGCCGAACACGTCACCGCCCTGCTTCCGGACCTGGGCCCGGAACGGATCCGCGCGGGCGTACTCCGCCTGGCCCGCGCCGTGGTGCATCCCTAGCCCGGCTGACGGGCCGACCGATGCCGCGTATCGGTCATCGCGCGAGGCCCCGAAGGGCCGATACGTCAGCGGCCGACCGCCGTTGCGGGGTGCGCCCGCCAACTCTCCTCGTACGGGATCCGCGTGCCCGGCGTGTGGCCCGCGTCGAGGTGCGCGAGCAGAGTCTCGACGTAGAGGTTCTTCCCGTCCGTACGCATCGGGGCGATCTTCGCGCCGGAGAACTTCCGGACGATGCTCGCGTCGGCGTCCGTCCACAGGCGGTCCGCGGCGAGCGCCAAACGGTCGAGGAGGTACTCGAACGTGGCGTGTGAGAACTGGAGTTCCGACCCGGCGGGCGGTTCGAGAGTGGGGTGAGCCGTGAAACCGCGCAGCTTGACCAGCGCGTCGGACTCGGGGATGGCCTCACCCTCCTCGGCCGTCGCCAGGTTCTCCAGATGGTTCAGCCCGTTGCGCAACCGCTGCGTGACGCCCTGCTCGGTGCGCTCCGACACACACCGCCCGACGAGTTCGGCACCGTTCAGCGACAACGACGCGGCGGCGAGATACTGCCCATGGCTCACCAACAGTCCCGCCGACGCGATGAATTCGCGCAGCACACCGGCGGTGTACAGGTACTTGCAGCCGTACGGCGGTATCCCGTACCGCGCGGAGACCGGCGCCCAGACCTCGGCCTCACCCCGCGGCAGCGCGTGCCGGGTACGGCGAATCGATGACTTCATGGCCACATGGGTACCGGTGCGGGCAATCCTCCGACAACCGGATTTCTCCCCGAAGCAGCCCGATCGGCCACGCCGGGGGCGGGCTCAATCGCCCGTCGGCTTCGTGGTTCGGGTGGTGGGTGAGGTCGGGTGTGCCGTCGGGTCCGTCGGGTGGTGGCGAAAGAGGATCGGGGCTGCGGCCAGGGCGGCCAACAGGGTTCCCGCGCCCGCCAGTTGGAGGGCGCCGGCGCCGCCGAGCGAGGTGGCGGCGGGGCCGCCGAGTGCCGTGCCGGTCAGGTTCGCGCCGTTGAGGGCCGCGCCGGCGGAGGCGAAGGCGCGGCCTCGGGTCTCGCGCGGGACGCGGGCGTGGATGAGGTTGCGGATGGCCAGGTTCTGTAGCGCGTTGGCCACGCCGGTGAGGACGAACGCGGCGAAGGCGAAGGCGAATATCGGCACGGTCGCGCCGACGAACAGGGCCCCGCCCATCATCACCCCGGCCCCCGTCAACACCCGGGGCTGCCAGGCCAACGGGATGCGCGCGGCCAGGAACGCCGCGGCGAGGAGCATCCCGATGGTGTGCCCGGCGACCAGCCACCCGTAGCCGGCGTCCGAGGCGCCCAGGTCGTCCCGAATGAAGAAGACCCGCGCCACGTTCATCATCGCGGTGAATACGATCGCCGTCGCCAGCGCCGGGATCGCCACCCGCAACAACCGATCGCCACCGAGCACGCCCACCCCCTGACGCACCTGGCCGAGCCACCCGAGCCGCGCACCGCCGGCCGCCGTCGGCTCCCGGCGGATCCGCAGCACGACGAACACGCCGGCCACCACCGCGAAGGACCCCGCGTTGCCCAGCAGCACGGCCCGATCACCGACCGCGGCCACCAACACCCCGGCCGCCGCCGGGCCCACCGCATTGCCGACCGAGCGAAACGTCTCCAGACGGGCGAACCCTCGGGGCGTGTCCGCGTCGCCCACGATCTCCGGTACGAGCAGTTGCAGGGTCGGCGAAACCACCGCAAGGCCCGCACCCAGCAGCACCAGAAGCACGATGGTGGCCACCACGTCCGTGGTGAGCGCCAACCCGAGCGCGACCACCGCCTGGAACCCGGTCACCGCCACGACCAGCCGACCGCTCTCGACCCGGTCGAGCAACGGTCCCGCCAACGGACCGACCACCACGAGCGGCAGCACACTCGCGATCACCAGCGCGGAGATCACCGCCCCGGACCGCCCCTGATCGTGTAATCGCAGGGTCAACACGACCATCGCCATCTGGTCCCCCATCGAGGACAACCCGTAGGCGGCGGCCACCACGGAGAGCACGACATTCGGATTCCGGCGCATCCGGCGATGCTGCCGGCCACGGGGGCGTCCGGGTATGGCCGGCGTGTTGCGGGCAGGGGATTAACCCCGGGCGCGGACGATGTTGTCGCAGTGATCGCACAAGTCGGTCATGGATCGGGTTCGCGGTCTCGACGGTCGTCCCGGTCCCTCCTCTCCGGATGCCCGGACAGACAGCAGGAGTTGACGAAGATGGCGGAGCGAGCTCGGATCGGTGTCACCGGACTGGCCGTGATGGGGCGCAACCTGGCCCGCAACTTTGCCCGGCACGGCCACACCGTCGCCGTGCACAATCGCACCTCGGCCAAGACCCGTGCCCTGGTCGAGGAATTCGGTGGCGAGGGCACTTTCCTACCCGCCGATACGGCCGAGGAGTTCGTGGCGCTACTGGAGCCGCCGCGGCGGCTGGTGATCATGGTCAAGGCCGGGGCGCCCACCGACGCGGTGATCGACGAGTTCGCCGCACTTCTCGAACCCGGCGACATGATCGTCGACGGCGGCAACGCGCACTTCGCCGACACCCGCCGCCGCGAGGCCGAGCTGCGCGAGCGCGGCATCCACTTCGTCGGCACCGGGATCTCCGGCGGCGAGGAGGGCGCCCTGCTCGGCCCGAGCATCATGCCCGGTGGCTCCCCCCAGTCCTACGCCGCGCTCGGCCCGATCCTGGAGGACATCGCCGCGAAGGTGGACGGCGTACCGTGTTGCGCGCACATGGGCCCGGACGGCGCCGGTCACTTCGTCAAGATGGTGCACAACGGCATCGAGTACGCCGACATGCAGCTGATCGCCGAGGCGTACGACCTGCTCGATCGCGCCTTGGGGATGCAACCCGCGCAGATCGCCGAGGTGTTCAAGACCTGGAACACCGGCCGGCTGGAGTCCTACCTGATCGAGATCACCGCCGAGGTGCTCGCACACATCGACGCGGCCACCGACAGGCCGTTCGTCGACGTGGTCCAGGACCGGGCCGAACAGAAGGGCACCGGCCGCTGGACCGTGCAGACCGCCCTCGACCTGGGGGTTCCGGTCAGCGGCATCGCCGAGGCGGTGTTCGCCCGGTCCCTGTCCGGCCACGCCGACCTGCGCGCGGCGGCGCAGGGTCTGCCCGGACCGACCCGCACCACGCTCGACGGCGAGGACGCGGACCGCTTCGCCGACGACGTCGAGCAGGCGCTGTACGCGTCCAAGATCGTGGCCTACGCGCAGGGCATCCACCAGATCGAGGCAGGCAGTGCCGAATACGACTGGTCGATCGACCCGGGTACGGTCGCCGAGATCTGGCGCGGCGGCTGCATCATCCGGGCCCGCTTCCTGAACCGGATCCGGGAGGCGTACGACGCCGACCGCAAGCCCGACTCGTTGCTGACCGCCGACTACTTCCGGAACGCGATCGGCGGCGCCCAGGACGCCTGGCGTCGAGTGGTGGCCACCGCCGCCGAACTGGGCATCCCCACCCCCGGCTTCGCCGCCGCGCTGTCCTACTACGACGGCCTGCGCTCGCCGCGACTGCCGGCTGCGCTGATCCAGGGCCAGCGGGACTTCTTCGGCGCGCACACCTACCGCCGAGTGGACCGCGAGGGCTCCTTCCACACCGAGTGGTCCGGCGACCGCACGGAACACGCGGTCTGACCGAGGGCCCGGCCCGAAGACCACAGGTCACCGGCCGCCCGCCACCGGCCACAACCCGCCGTCCGCCGTCCGCCGTCCGCCGTCCGGCAGGGACCACAGGTCGGTCCCTGCCGGCTCGGCCCGTCTCAGTCCGGCCCGTCTCACCCCGGCCCGGCCCAGCCCGCCGGGCGCGATCCACACCGGCCAGCCCGATCAGCCCCGCCTCACTCCCACCGCCCCGCCAGCAGCCGGGTCATCGCACCCGTCAACGACCCGCGCAACTGCCGGCGCACCGGCGGTGTCAGGTGCCGCAACCACAGATGCGCCGCCCGATCGCCCATCAGCCCCACACACAACAGCGGATCCTCGAACAGGAACGCCGGGGCATGCCAGTTCATGCACGCGTTCGGATCGGGGTCCACCGCCGGCACCCGCCGGATGCCGACCGCGGCCAGCCCGGTGGCACACAACAGACAACAACCGCTTCCGAGATCGCCGCCCGGGTCGGCGAACTCGCCGGTCTCCAAAGGCAGTCCGAGCATCCGGGCCTGCTGGAGGCAATCCATCTCGGCGTGCAGCCCGCGCTTGGGCGAGCCCTCGAAAATCCGCCGGCCGAAGCTCATCACGCACTCCGCGTCGGGCTTGGCCGGCACCGCCCGCCCGAACGTCTCGACCCGCCCCTCGGCGACCCGCACCCACCCCACCCAGTCACCGGCGATCTTCGGCACGATCATCTCCGCGGGGGGCGTCTGCACCCGGCCACCGGAAACCTTCGGACAGTACTCGCAGTGCATGGCGCCTCCCCAGGGACGACATGCCGCAAGCTAGCGTGCGCGGGGTCGGGGCCGCCAGCACAAGACCGGCCGAAAACCACCGGAAAATCACCACTTGTGCGGCCGAAGGGACTCGAACCCTCATATCCTCTCGGACGGCAGGACCTAAACCTGCTGCGTCAACCAATTGCGCCACGGCCGCGCGCGACCGACCTGCGCGACAACGCCCCGAGGTCGACCACGCTTCATGCTAGTGCCCGCCGCATCGAGCGGCCGGCACATATCCCCCCGCGACCAACCGTCCGGCCGAGCCCGGGCCGCCGCCGAGCCGGTACCGACGCCGACGCCGAGCCGACACCCGGGCGCCCCCAACGCGCACGCTCAGCGAATCAGTCGCCCGGTCGCCCGCCGCGCCATCGCCAACGCGCTCTCCCGAGTCGTCCCGCCGAGCCCGAGCACCGTGCGCGTACTCAACCCCTCCAGCAGCGCGAGCAGCTCCGACGCGACCGCTTCCGGGTCGTCGATCAGCAGTACGTCCCGGTCCGCGCCCCGGACCAGGATCGTGACCAGGTCGGCCTGCCAGCCGAGGTCGATCTCGTCCTGAGCCACCCGCAGTTCCGCGTTGCCGGCCGTCCTGGCCCAGAGCTCCAACCACAACATCCAGCGCGGATCGCGCGGGCCGACCGGCAGGTACAGGTCCAGGAACAGGTCCAGCTTGCGGTCCGCCGCGACCCGGCGCGCGAGCAGTCGGGCGCGCTCCTCGCCCAGCCGGTCCTCGCTCCAGCGCAGCGCGGCCAGCAGCAGCTGATCCTTGCTGCCGAAGTAGTACAGGATGTGCCCGCCGCTGGTGCCCAGGCGCTCGGCGAGGCCGGACATCGTCAGCTTGGCCAAGCCGTGCTCGGCGATCGCCGCGATGGCCTCCTCGAGCATCCGGTCCTGGGCGATCCGACCGTCGCTCCGCCTCGTGGCCACCACCGACACCCGCCTTTCGACCGCGCGGCCGACCCGCTCGCGCAAGGGCTCGACCCTATCCCGCCGGCGACGGATACCTTGAACGACAGTCAAATTCTGGTCGGGTTCGCCACGAACTCTTGACACCCTCCCCACCCACAGCGCACCTTGAGTGGCGTTCAAAGTTCTTGAATGCCATTCAAGCTTCCGGTCCGGTCTCACGTCCTCGAAGCCGAGCCGCACACCACGAAGAGGAGGTCCGGTGACCCTGCCCCGCACGGACTCCACAGGCGACTCCGCGAGCAGAACCGCGAGCGCCGGCCCGAGCGTCACCCCGCCCGGCTTCGGTACGGGGGTCGCCTCCGACGAGCTCTTCCAGGTGGAGACCCACGGCATCGACCCGATCCCGGACGACGAACGGCACGGCAGCGCCAAGGACGTCTTCTGGCTCTGGTTCGGCTCGAACCTGTCGTTCACGTTCGTCATCAACGGCACCCTCGCGGTGATGTTCGGCCTGTCCTTCTGGGCCGCCATCGCCGTGGTCGTGGTCACCGGCCTGTCGTTCTTCGCGGTCGGCGCGCTCGGCTTCGCGGGTGTCCGCACCGGCACCGCGACCCTGGTGATCTCGCGCGCCGCGTTCGGCGTACACGGCAACTTCCCGGCCGGGCTGCTCAACTGGGTCGTCGGAATCGGCTACACGATTCTCAACACCGTCGTCGGCACCTTCGCGCTGGAAGGACTGTTCGCCAAGCTCGGCTGGGCCGGCGGCGACCTCGCCCGGGTGGCCGCGCTCGCGATCACCCTCTCGCTCACCTTCGCCGTCGCGATGTGGGGGCACGCCACCGTGCAGGCCGCCGAACGCTGGATGGCCTACGTACTGGGCATCGGCTTCGGCCTGCTGATCCTGTTCGTGGTTCCGGGCCTGGAGACCGGAGCGGCGCCGGAGACCTCGAACACCTTCCACGCGATCTCGCTCGCCGTGCTCGTCCTGGTCGCCGGCCCGATCTCCTACCTGCCGATGCCCTCGGACTACACCCGCTACCTGCCCCGGGACACCTCGCTGCGCTCGATCACCCTGTGGGGCGCGGCCGGCGGCATGCTCTCCTCGGTGCTGCTCGGCGTGGTCGGCGTGGCCGCGGCCACCCAGGCGGACATGACCGACCCGGTGGCCGGGGTCGCCGACCTGGTGCCGAACTGGTTCGAGGCGCTGTTCCTGCTGCTCGTGGTGGGCGGCTCGATCACCAACTCGATCCTGACCCTGTACTCCTCCAGCCTGAACCTCCAGGTGCTCGGCATCCCGTGGTCGCGCTCCAAGGGCATCCTGGTCAGCACCGCGTTCATCCTGGTCGGCTCGTTGTGGGCGCTGTTCAACGGCAACTTCACCGACAACCTGACCAGCTTCCTGTCCGTGCTCGTGGTGGTGTTCGCGCCGTGGGGCGGGGTGTTCATCGCGGACACGCTGATGCGCCGCTGCCGCTACGACGCCGACGGCCTGCACGACATGCGCGGCGGCGCCTACTGGTACCGCAACGGCTTCCATCCCGCCGGGATGATCGCGCTCGGCGCCGGCATCGTCTTCGCGTGCCTGACCGCCGAGTCCGCGCTGTGGACCGGCGCGCTGGTGGAGACCTTCGACGGCGACTTCACCCTGCTCGGCGCGGTCGTCTCCGGCGTCCTGTACTGGCTGCTCGCCCGCCGCGAACCGCAGTTCGCCGAGCACTGACCCACGGCACACCTCACCCCGAGACCCCCGACCCACACCACCGATCACCCCGAGGCCCCCGGCCCGCCCCCGCACCACGTTTCCGCACCATCCCTGGAGTCACCGTGTCCCGCACCGCCGATCTGGTCCTGCGCAACGCCCGCATCCACACCGTGGACCCCGACCTTCCCGAGGCCGAGGCACTCGCCGTCCGCGCGGGCCGGATCGCCTGGGTGGGCGCGGACGCCGACGCCGCGGACTGGATCGGCCCGGACACCACAGTGCTCGACGGTGCCGGGCGGCGCGTGTTGCCCGGCTTCATCGACGCGCACAACCACGTGCGGCTCGGCTCGGACGACGCGTGCGTGCAGTTGGCGGGCGTGCGCACGCTGGCCGGCATCCACGAGCGGATCGGCGCCTGGCTGGCGGCCAACCCGGACGCCGAGTGGATCGAGGCGGAGGCGTTCGACTACTCGGCGATCCCGGACGGCCGGATGCCGCGCGCGAGCGACCTGGACCCGGTCACGGGCGCGGTGCCGGCCTTCGTGCTCAGCTACGACGTGCACACCGCGTGGCTCAACAGCGCCGCGATCAAGCGGCTCGGCATCACCCGGGACAGCGACATCCTGCCGTTCGGCCGGGTGGACAAGGACGCCGAGACCGGCGAGCCGACCGGCTTCATCAAGGACTTCGCGGTCCGCGGCCTCTCCCGGGACGGGCACCGCGCACTGCGCGACCTGGGCCTGCCGTGGGCGTCGGCCGACCGGCAGTACGGCCGACTGGCCAAGAGCCTGGACGACGCGATCCGGTTCGGCATCACCACGGTGGTCGAGCCGCAGAACTCGCTCGACGACCTGGCCCTGTACACCCGTGCCCGACAGGAGGGCCGGCTGCGCTCGCGGATCGTCGCGGCGCTGTTCCACCCGCGCGGCACCACTGCGGCGGATCTGGACGAGTTCGCCGAGGCCGCGCGCACGTACGCGGACGACCGACTGCGGGTGGGCCCGCTCAAGCTGTACATCGACGACGTGGTCGAACCGCGCACGGCCGCGCTCCTGGAGCCGTACCGAGGTTGTGCGCACCACCGGGGCGAGACGTTCTACCCGGCCGAGGAGTTCGCCGACCTGCTGGCCGAGTTGGACGGACGCGGCTTCCAGTGCTTCGTGCACGCCACCGGCGACCGGGGCATCCGCACCGTCCTGGACGCGGTCGAGCACGCCCGTACGGTCAACGGCGCGCGGGACGCGCGGCACCAGGTCGTGCACGTGGAGTGCCTGGACCCGGCGGACGTGTCGCGCTTCGCCGAGTTGGGCGTGGTCGCCTGCATGCAGCCGCGGCACTGTGCGCCGGAGATCGCCGGGCCCGGTCAGGATTGGGCGGAGAACGTCGGCGAGGAGCGCTGGCACAAGGCGTGGCCGATGCGCAGCCTGCATGCCGCCGGTGCGGTGTTGGCGCTGTCCAGCGACTGGAACGTGGCCGAGATGGACCCGATGGTCGGCGTGTACACCGCGCTCACCCGGGCGCCGCTGGCCGGCGGCCCGTCCTGGATCCCGGCCGAGACGCTCGACGTCGAGACCACCGTGCACGGCTACACGATGGGTTCGGCGTACGCGAACTTCCTGGAGCACGAACGCGGTTCGCTCACCGTCGGCAAGCTCGCCGACTTCGTCGTGCTCTCCCGGGACATCATGACCATCGCCCCGGCCGAGATCCCCGGCACGGTCTGCGACGTGGTCGCGGTCGGCGGCGAGATCGTGCACACCGCCTGATCCCCGGCCGGGATCACCGCTGCGCGGCCACCAGTTCCCGCGCCTCCTCGATCGTCTCCACCGCGGGCGGCGAGCCCATCAGCGGCTTGCGGGCGGTCTCGGACATCGCGAGCGCGGCGACCAGGCCCACGGCCGCCGCGAGCATCATGTACAGGGCCGGCATGTAGTCGTTGCCCGTCCCGTCGACCAGCGCCTCGGCCACGAACGGGGTGGTGCCGCCGAACAGCGAGACCGAGATGTTGAACGAGACGGACAGCGCCCCGGAGCGGATCTCGGTCGGGAACAGGGCGGGCAACGCGGCGGACATGGTGGCCAGGAAGCAGACCAGGACCAGGCCCAGGATCAGCAGGCCGATGAAGATCGGCACCAGGTCGCCCTGCTTGATCAGCACGAAGCACGGCAGCGGCAGCACGATGAAGCCGACGCAGCCGGTGATGATCACCGGCTTGCGACCGATCCGGTCGGTCAGCCCGCCGAGCGGGTGGATCACCGCCAGCAGCACGATCATCACCACGACGATCTGCAGCAGGCCGTGCGTCTCGTTGTAGCCGAGCGTGTCGGAGAGGTAGGTCGGCATGTACGAAAGCAGCATGTAGTCGTTGACGTTGTACGCCGCGACCAGCGCGATGCAGACGACCATCGCCCGCCGCTGGCCCAGGAAGATCCGCTTGAACTCGCGCACGGTCTCGTGCCCGTGTGCGTCCTCCGCTTCGTCCGCCTTCGCCCCCGCCGACTTCTCCATCACCTTCGCGAACGCCGGCGACTCCTCCAGCCGCAGCCGCAGGTACAGCCCGATCACCCCGATCGGGCCGGCCACCAGGAACGGGATGCGCCACCCCCACGTCCGCATCTCGTGATCGCTGAGCACCGCGGTCAGCAGCGTGACCAGGCTCGCCGCCAGGATGTAGCCGATCAGCGTGCCGAACTCCAGGTAGCTGCCGTAGAACCCGCGCCGCTTGTCCGGGGCGTACTCGGCGATGAACGTGCTCGCGCCGCCGTACTCGCCCCCCGCCGAGAAGCCCTGAAGCATCCGGAACAGAATCAGCAGGCCCGGCGCGGCGAGGCCGATCGTGGCATAGCCGGGAATCAGCCCGATGCACAGCGTGCCGCTCGCCATCATCAGCATCGTGATCGCGAGCACCCTCTTGCGCCCGATCCGGTCGCCGAGCGGCCCGAAGAAGAACCCACCGAGCGGCCGGACCAGGAACGCGGCGGCGAACGTGGCGAACGAGGACAACGTCTGCGCGGCGTCGTTGCCGGACGGGAAGAACACCTTGCCGATCGTCACCGCCATGTAGGCGTAGATGCCGAAGTCGTACCACTCCATGGCATTGCCGAGCATGGTCGCCTTGACCGCGGTGTCCACGGTCTTGGCATCGACGACCGTGATGTCTTCCTCGCGCACCTGTCTCCTCTGTCCCGGGGTGGTCCTCGCGTCCCAGGTTGGGGCAGGAGATCGCGCCGGGGCGGGCACGACACAGGTTTTACCGCACAAAAAGCCCTGATCCGCCCCATGATCGGGCGAATCAGGGCAACAGGACTCCGAGCGGGCCGAGTCGGGCTCAGGCGGCGTCCAGCTTGAGATCCTTGATCAGCTTGGCCACGTGGCCGGTCGCGCGCACGTTGTACAGCGCCCGCTCGACCTTGCCGCTCTCGTCGACGACGAACGTCGAGCGGATCACGCCCTTGACGGTCTTGCCGTACATGGTCTTCTCGCCGAACGCGCCGTACGCCTCCAGCGTGCTCTTGTCCGGGTCGGCGAGCAGCGTCACCGTGAGGTTCTCCTTCTCCCGGAACTTGCCGAGCTTCTCCGGCTTGTCCGGCGAGATGCCGACCACGTCGTAGCCCGCGCCCGCGAGCAGCGCCAGGTTGTCGGTGAAGTCGCACGCCTGCTTGGTGCAGCCCGGGGTCAATGCGGCCGGGTAGAAGTACACGATGACCTTGCGGCCCGCGTAGTCGGACAGCGAGACGTCCTTGCCATCGGCGTCGGACAGGGTGAAGGCGGGGGCGGTGTCGCCCGCCTGGAGGCGGTCGCTCACGAAGAACTCCTCGGATCGCTCGGCAACGTACGCCGCAACGCTAGCGCTGTGCTCCGACCGATTCGGGCCCCCGACCCCTCGGCGCGGTCGCGCGTCCCGGGGCACCCCGTTCGTCAACGTCGGGCAAAAAACGATGCGCGCACGCCACTGTTGCCACCATCACCCAATTGCGAGTCTTTTGCAATTGCGGCGACAAGACATAAAATCCGACAGCCGAATCCGGCATTTCGGGAGGGGCCACATGCACATACCCAACGGGTTCATCGACGGCCCCGTATCGGCGGGAGCCGCAGTCGTCGCCGTCGCCGGGATCGCCGTCGGCCTGCGCGGCGCGCGTCGGGAACTGGACGAACGCACCGCGCCGCTGGCCGGCCTGGTCGCGGCCTTCGTCTTCGCCGTCCAGATGCTCAACTTCCCGGTCGCCGGCGGCACCAGCGGCCATCTCCTGGGCGGCACCCTGGCGGCCATCCTGGTCGGCCCGTACACCGGCATGTTGTGCGTGGCGGTGGTGCTGCTGATGCAGGGCCTGTTCTTCGCCGACGGCGGCCTGACCGCGCTCGGCCTGAACATCACCATCATGGGCATCGTGACCGTCGTGGTCGGCTACGGGCTGTTCCGCCTGGTACTGGGCCTGCTGCCCGCGCGGCACTCGTCCGTGCCGGTCGCCGCGTTCGTCGGCGCGCTCGTCTCGGTCCCCGCGGCGGCCTGCGTGTTCACCGGCTTCTACGCGATCGGCGGGACCACCGACGTGTCGATCGGCAAGGTGGCCGGCGCGATGATCGGCGTGCACGTCCTGATCGGCGTCGGCGAGGCGATCATCACCGCGGCCACCGTCTCCAGCGTGCTGGCGGTCCGGCCCGACCTCGTCCACGGTGCGCGCGGCCTCGCGCGTCCGCTCGTACTGCACTCGGCAGGGGGATCCCGATGACCCGCGTCCGTACCCGCACGCTGCTGATCGCGGGCGTCCTGCTCGCCCTGGTCCTGGCCGGCTTCGTGAGCTATTACGCCAGCCAGAGCCCGGACGGCCTGGAAAAGGTGTCCGCCGACAAGGGCATCGACGCCAAGGAGCAGGACCACCAGTTCAAGGACGGCCCGCTGGCCGACTACAGCGTCAAGGGTGTGCACAACGAGCGGCTCTCCGGCGGCCTGGCCGGGGTGATCGGCGTGGGCGCGACCCTGCTGGTGGGCACCGGCGTGTTCTGGTTGGTCCGCAGGCGCTCCACCGGCGCCGACCCGGCCGGCGCCCGCACGGCCGGCTCCGGCGCGGGAACCGGCGCCTGATCGTGTCGGCCGGACCCGGGCATCGGCTGTATCGGCCCGGCGACTCGCCGGTCCATCGGCTGCCACCGCACTGCAAACTGCTCGCGCTGGTCGGCTTCGTGGTGGCCACCGTGTCCACGCCGCGCGAGGCCTACTGGGCGTTCGGCGGGTACGCCGTGCTGCTCGCCGCGGTCGCCGCGGTCGCCCGGGTGCCGGCCGGCTTCCTGCTGCGGCGCATGCTCGTCGAGCTGCCGTTCGTGGGCTTCGCGCTGCTGCTGCCGTTCGTCGCGAACGGGCCGAGCGTCGAGGTGCTGGGCCTGTCGGTCAGCCGGGACGGCCTGCTGGGCGCCTGGAACATCATGGCCAAGGGCACCCTCGGCGTGGTCGCGGGCGTCCTGCTCGCGGCCACCACCGAACTGCGCGCCCTGCTGCTGGGCCTGCAGAAGTTGCGGATGCCGCCGCTGCTGGTCCAGATCATGTCGTTCATGCTGCGCTACGGCGGGGTGATCACCGCCGAGATGGGCCGGATGCGCATCGCCCGCGAGTCGCGCGGCTTCGTCGCACGCGACCTGCGGCAGGCCCCGGCGGTGGCCAAGTCCGCCGGCGCGCTGTTCATCCGCTCCTACGAGCGCGGCGAGCGGGTGCACCTGGCGATGCTCAGCCGGGGCTACACCGGGACCATGCCGGTCGTCCTGGACACCCAGGCCACCGCCGCCCAATGGGCCGCCGCCGCGGCGCTGCCGGGGGCGGCGCTGGTGGTGTGGGCGGGTGCACTCATCCTGTGAACGTGCGCAGACCCCAGGAACGGAGTACCCCACGTGAGTGAAGCGACCGGCGACGCCGCCCCCTCGCTGGCCGTCCGCGGCCTCGCCTACGCCTACCCCGACGGCCACCAGGCCCTGTACGGCGTCGATCTGAGCATCGCCCGCGGCGAACGTGTCGCGCTGCTCGGCCCCAACGGCGCCGGCAAGACCACCCTGGTGCTGCACCTCAACGGCATCCTGACGGCCGGCGCCGGCACCGTCGAGGTGGCCGGCCTGCCGGTGGCCAAGGAGCACCTGCGCGAGATCCGCCGCCGGGTCGGCATCGTCTTCCAGGATCCGGACGACCAGCTGTTCATGCCCACGGTCCGCGAGGACGTCGCGTTCGGCCCGGCCAACCTGGGCCTGCGCGGCGCCGCGCTGGAGGAGCGCGTACAGCACGCCC
The DNA here is from genome assembly GCF_055557415.1 of Embleya sp. L77. Taxonomy (NCBI): domain Bacteria; kingdom Bacillati; phylum Actinomycetota; class Actinomycetes; order Kitasatosporales; family Streptomycetaceae; genus Embleya; species Embleya sp. L77. Next base: position 4,435,195 of record NZ_CM145709.1, on the reverse strand, counting down.
TGGCCCGGGTGGGCATGGCCGGCTTCGCCGATCGCCCGCCGCACCACCTCAGCTACGGCCAGCGCCGCCGGGTCGCGGTGGCCACGGTGCTCGCGATGGAACCGGAGATCCTGGTCCTGGACGAGCCGTCCTCGAACCTGGACCCGGCGAGCCGGCGCGAGCTGGCCGAGGTACTCCGTTCGCTCGATGTCACCGTGCTGATGGTGACCCACGACCTGCCCTACGCGTTGGAGCTGTGTCCGCGCGCGCTGGTGCTGGCCGGCGGCGTCGTGGTCGCCGACGGGAGCACCCGCGACCTGCTCCTGGATCGTGACCTGATGGCCGCCCACCGACTGGAGCTGCCGTACGGATTCGACCCGTCGTCGGTCCCGGCCTGAACCGCCTCGACCCCGACCGCCGGCGCCACGGCACCCGGTTGACGCGGCTGCGGGGATGTACCTGACAGACTTGGGGAACACACGAGCGCAGGGGCCGGAGAGGACGGGTTGTGAGCGACCACGGGCGGGAACTGTCTCCGGCGGAGTTGGAGCGGCAAGGCCGGGCGGCGTTGGGCCGTCCGGTGACGGCACACGCTGAGCGGAGTCGGGTGGAGTCGGTGAACGGTGCGCACAGGGCCGACGTTGCGAACGCCGGACACAAGGATGGGAAGGCCGTCGACAAGCACACGAACGGCGACCAGCCGGACCGGCGCTCGCCACAGCAGATCGAGCGGGACATCGAGGCGGCCCGGGCGAATCTGGCGGTGACGCTGGACGAGATCGTCGACCGGGTGAAGCCGGCCAATGTCGCGGCTCGCGCCAAGGACAAGGTCCGGGCGCAGTTCATCGACAGCGACACGGGCGCTCCGCGCAAGGAGCGGATCCTGCCGCTGGCCGGCGGGGTGGCGGGGCTGCTTCTGCTGGTCGTACTGGTGAAGACCAAGGGCAACGGCGACAAGAAGGTCAAGACCCGAAAGAACGGCAGGAAGCGCTGAGGTCCGCCGCGCCGACGCCGGGCCGACCTCGCCGGGCCCGGCCGAGGCGGAATCGGATCGGGACATACACCTCCCGGTGACGCATGTTCGGCGTCGGGCGGGTAGCTTGTCGAAGCGTGAGTTCCGACAGGTCCCAGTCTTCGAGTAACAACGCCCACGACCTCGGCGAGAAGCTGCCCATCCGCATGCTGCACGACCGTGTCCTGGTCCGCCAGGACGCGGCGGAGGGTGAGCGCCGTTCCGGCGGTGGCATCCTCATCCCCGCGACCGCGCAGGTCGGCAAGCGGCTGGCATGGGCCGAGGTGGTCGCGGTCGGCCAGAACGTCCGCACCGTCGAACCGGGCGATCGTGTCCTGTACGACCCCGAGGAGCGCGCCGAGGTCGAGGTGCGCGGTGTTCCGTACGTCCTGCTCCGCGAGCGCGATCTGCACGCGGTCGCCGCCGAACGCATCGAGGTCTCGGGCGAGGCCACCGGCCTCTACCTCTGACCTCCGACACCGGGCCGACCGCCGAGAGATCTCCGTATCGCCGACAACGCCGGGTGGTGAGCCGTTCACCACCCGGCGGCTTCGTCCGCGCCCGCATATCGCGGGCCCGGACGGACCCGTTCGGGTCGGGTGACTCCCTCCCGCGGGTGAACTCTTCTGCCAGGATGACCCGATCCGCACGAAGAGCCGGCCAAGAGGAGAGGGACAGATGCCGCGACGTCGGATCTGGATAGCGGCGCTGTGCGCGGTCGCACTGGTGGGTTTCCTGGGCGGCGGCCTGGTCGGGGTGTTCGGCGGCGGTGGCGGTGACACGTCCGCCGCTGCGGCGACGTCGCCCGGATCGAGCAGCGCATCCCCCAGCCCGTCCGCGGCGGTCGCGGCACAAATCAGTTCGCCGCCGACCACCGCCCCGCCCACCTCGGCGTCCCCGTCGCCGTCCAAGAGCCCGTCGGCCAAGCCGGCCCTGGCCGCGGGCGCACGCTATGTGCTGACCCTCGGGGACGGTCGGGCGATGGACGTGAGCGGCGCCAGCGACCGGGACCGGGCGGCGGTGATCGCCTACCCGGCGGGAGCGGGCAAGGCGAATCAGCAGTGGGTGGTGCGCGACGCGGGCGGCGGCTTCGTCCGGCTGGAGTCGGTGCTCTCGCACAAGTGCCTGGAGGTGTCCGGCGGCCGGGAGTCGCGGGCGTATCAGGACGACTGCGGGCGCGCCGAGAACCAGTTGTGGAAGCCGCAGGCCAGCGGTTCCGGGGTGGTGCTGCTCGCCCGCAACGGCTCGGCACTCGGGCTGGGCGAGCAGATCAAGGGCCTCCAGGGGCTCGGTCTGGTGCCGGCCGGCTCGGGCGCGGTGTGGCAGGCCGGCAGCGTGTGAGCGGGTGCCGGACGGCGGGCCGGACCGGCCGAGCCGCGCCGGCGATCGAGTTCGCGTACGACAGCTCCCCTTATGTCCGAATGTGACCCCCTGCACGCCTACCGGACGGAACAGCGCGGGATGCCATGCGGTTGCACCTCAGTGCGAACGCGGAGCACCGGCACGAGCACGGGTGCGCCGATCGGGCGGGCGGGAAACGGGCGAGGAAGAGGACGCGGAGTGGACGCTGTAAAGCTGTCGGTACTGGACGTGGCGCCGGTGGGAACCGGGTATTCGGCGACCGAGGCGCTGCGCACGAGCACCGAGTTGGCCAAGCGGGCCGAACAATGGGGCTTCCATCGGTTCTGGGTGGCGGAGCACCACAACATGCCCGGCATCGCCAGCTCGTCGCCGCCGGTACTGCTCGCCCACCTGGCCGCGCACACCTCCACCCTGCGACTGGGCTCGGGCGGGGTGATGTTGCCCAACCACGCCCCGCTGGTGGTCGCCGAGCAGTTCGGCACGCTCCAGGCGCTGCACCCCGGGCGGATCGACATCGGCATCGGCCGTGCTCCGGGCACCGACCAGGTCACCATGCGCGCGCTGCGCCGCGGTGGCGGCGCCGAATCGGTCGAGGAGTTCCCGCAGGCGCTCGGCGAGCTGATCGGATTCGTCACCGGGTCCTTCGCCCAGGACCACCCCTACTCGCGGATGCACGCGGTGCCCGGTCCCGCGTCCGGGATCGAGGCGGGCGGCGAGTTCGCGACCGCCGAGGCGCCGGTGTGGCTGCTCGGGTCCAGCGGCTACAGCGCCCAACTGGCCGGGATCCTGGGCCTGCCGTTCGCGTTCGCGCACCACTTCAGCGGGCAGCACACGGTGCCCGCGCTGGAGCTGTACCGCGAATCGTTCCAGCCGTCCGCGTCGCTCAAGGAGCCGTACGCGATGATCGCGGCCGGGGTGATCGCGGCCGACACGCACGAGCAGGCGGAGCGGCTCGCGCTGTCCCAGGCGTTGTCCATGTTGCGGCTGCGCAGCGGCAATCCGGGCCGGATGCCCTCGCCGGAGGAAGCCGAGGCCTATCCGTGGACGCCCGCCGAGCGGGAGTTCGTGGCGAACTACCGGCGCCAACACATCAGCGGCGACCGGGCCGAGGTACGGGCCGGCATGCGGGAGTTGCGCGAGCGTACGCAGGTGGACGAGCTGATGGTGATCAGCAACGTGTACGGGCACGACGCGCGGATCCGCTCGTACGAGTTGATCGCGCAGGCGTGGGGGCTGATCGAGGAGTGATCCCGCCGCCGGGACTCAGCGCACGGTGACCTCGATGTGGTGGTGGCCGGTGGCGCCGTCCGGGATCACGTCCGCGTTCCTGGCGGTCTGCACCGCGCCGGTGCCGTCCGTGGCCCGGACCCGCAGGGTGTGCCGGCCCGGTATGGCATTCCACAGCAGGCGGTACTGCCGCCACGTGTCGGTGGTGGTCTGCGGCGCGAGCTCGGCCGGCTGCCACGGGCCGTCGTCCACCTGGATCTCGACCGCGGCGATGCCCCGGTGCTGGGCCCAGGCGACGCCGGCGATCGGGACCGGGCCGGCCTTGACGGTGCCCGCGTCCCTGGGGGTGTCCAGGCGCGACTGGGTCTTGATCGGGGCCTGCCGGGCCCAGCCGAGCCTGACCCAGTAGGCGCTGAACGCGTCGAACCGGGTCACCTCCAGGTCCACGATCCACTTGCACGCGGACACGTATCCGTACAGGCCCGGCACCACCATCCGGACCGGGAAGCCGTGTCTGATCGGCAGCGGCTCGCCGTTCATCGCGTACGCCAGCATCGCGTCGCGCCCGTCCAGCACCTCGCGCAGCGGCGTGCCGATGGTCATCCCGTCCGGTGATCGGGAGACGAGCTGGTCGGCGCCGGGGCGGATGCCGGCCTCGCGCAGCAGGTCGGCCAGCGGGGTGCCCAGCCAGCGGGCGTTGCCGATCAGGTCGCCGCCGACGTCGTTGGACACGCAGGCCAGCGTGATGTCCCGCTCGATCGCGAAGCGCTCCCGCAACTGCCGGTAGTCCAGCCGGATTTCCCGATCGACCAGGCCGTGGATCCGCAACTCCCATTCCTCGGCCCGCAACTGCGGCACGGTGAACGCGGTGTCGATCCGGTAGAAGTCGGCGTTCGGGGTCAGGTACGCGGTCAGGCCGGGTTCGACCAGGCCGGGGCCGGCCGGGGCGGCGGCGCTGATCGGCGTGGGGAGGTTCCCGGCGACCGCGGCACGGGACTTCTCCGCGTTGAACCGGGCGTGCTGGAGCATCCGGCCGCCGAAACCGGCCACCGCGGCGACGGCGGAGGCGCCGACCAGGAGCACCGTGCGGCGCGAGGTGTCGGGAGCCGGTTCGCGCACGTCGTCCTCGGGCGCGCCCGGCAGCGGGCGGGCGAGCGGGCGGCGGTCGACCAGGTCGGGGCGGGTCAGCAGGACCAGCGTCAGCACCCCGAACAACGTGCCCACCGACACCGGGGCCAGGTCGGCGGCTTCGAACGAGGGCCGGTCGACCGCGGTCCATGCGGCGAAGGCGCCGAGCGCGAGCACCCCGGCGATCCCGTAGCCGAGCCGGCGGGCGGCGAGCACGCCCAGCCCGGCGGCGAACAGCGCGAGCAGCACGGCGATCACGGTCAGCAGGAACGCCTTGTCACCCGTCCCGAGGGGCGGATCGCCCACTCGCGCGGCCCCTGCGGCGCACGATCGGTGACCGCTCCGCTGATCGTCACGAACGGGGTGGCCTCCGGCCGTACGAACGCCGCCACCACCTCGGTCACCCCGAGCGCCACCGCGGCCGAGACCACACCGATCAACGCGGCACCGGACCGACCAGAACGCCGCACAACGCCACCTCACGCTCGGAAACGACTCGAAGAACGACTCGGGAAGGAGTCGGAAAGCACTCGGGAACAGCTCATGGAACGGCTCACGGAACCGCGCCCGGAACCGCTCCCCGAACAGGTGCGTCCATCGTGACTCCGGAGCGGCTCGCGCGGGGGAATCCGCTGCTTACCGTTGTGTGACGAAGCGTCAGCGGCTTATTGCGAATACCTTGCAATAAGCTTTCCGGGTCGAGTCGTCGATCCACCGGGGGAAGCAGTGACCACCGTCGTCCGCGAACACCTTCCGTTCTCCGCCGCCGAACTGATCCGGGCCTGGGTCACCGGCTGGGCGCCCGCCCGGGAGGTGCCGCCGCCGGTCGAGGTGGCCGGCGGCTTCCGGTTGCACGTGGGTCTGCCGGGCCATCGGGTGCGGTACGTGCTCTTCGACGTCGAACGGGTGGCCGAGCTCGCCCGGACCCGAACCGCTCCCGGGACCTGGATCAAGGTGCTCGCCCCGGCGGAGCGGCTGCGGCCCCTCCTGACCCCCGCGTGGACCGTGGGCGAGCCGGAGTACCCGATGACCGGGCCGCTGCGGCGGGCGGCGGCAAGTGTGCCGAACGGCTACACGCTCGAGGTCGAGCCGGTCGGCGCGGTGGTCCTGGTCCGGCTGCGCGCCGCCGACGGCACCGTCGCCGCCCACGGTCGGATGGCGGTGACCGGAGAGACCGCGGTGGCGGACCGGATCGGCACCGATGCGGCACACCGCCGTCGGGGTCTGGGCAGCGTGGTGATGACCGCCCTCGGCGACGCCGCCGCCGCACGGGGCGCCCACACCGGGGTCCTGGTGGCGAGCCCGGACGGGTACGCGCTGTACACCACGCTGGGCTGGACGCGGCACGGCGTGCTCACCCCGGCGTGGATCCCGGAGCCGGCGCCGGATTCGGTGCCGGCTCAACCCCGACCCGCCAGGTAGGCCCGCTTCACCCGCGCCCAGCGCACTTCCTCGGCGGGCGTCAGCCGGCCGCGCAGTTCGGCCGGCCCAGGACGTTGTTGCCCAACTCCAGCGCGAAGCCGATCTTCTCGATCTCGCGGCGTGCGGCGGCGTCCGGTGCGGCAGTCGGGTCCAGGGACGGTGGTGCCCTGCCCCGGGGCCGGGCCGTCGATCCGGACGAACGCCAGGCCCAGGCGGGCCGCGACGTACGCCAGGAGCGTGGTCTTGCCGTAGCCGGGCGGCGACAGCAGGAGCAGCAGGCCCTGGCTGTCGGTACGCCGTCCGTCGCCGACGGCACCCGACTGCCTGGCCGGATCGTCGCCGATCAGCGGCAGGTAGACGTCGTCGATCAGCCGGTTGCGGCGGACGCGGCGCGACCCGACGACGAGGCGGGGCGCGGCTACAGCGGGGTGGCGGGCCAGCCCAGGAGCCGGGCGCCCAGGGCGGCGGTCTCCAGGGTGTAGCGCTGGAGCGCGTCGCCGGGGTCGTATCCGGTCAGCGTCCGGATCCGCTCCAGCCGGTAGGAGAGCGTGCGCACGCTGATCCGCAACCGGCGGGCGGCCTCGGCGTTGACGTACCCGGCCGCCGCACACGCGGTGATCGTCGCCAGGAGCGGGCCCGCGCCGCCGCGCGCGTGCACCAGCGGACCGAGCGCGGTACGGACCAGGTCGGCCATCGCCGCCCGGTCGCGCATCAGCACCGGGAACACCAGCAGGTCGCCGGCGTCCAGCACGGTGCCCGGCAGATCCAGCCGCACGGCCAGGTCGAGCGCACCCAGCGCCTCCTCGTAGGACGCCACCACGCCGCTCGCGCCGGCGTGCGGTCGGCCCAGCGCGACCCGATGCGCACCCTCGTGGCCGGGGCCGGTCCGGGTCGCATACTCGGCGAACGCGGCGAGCACCGACTGCTCGTTGTCCGCCGCGATGCACACGAGCCGGCCGTCCTTCGTGGTCAGCAACACGTCGCGCTCGCCGAACCGGCCGATCAAATCCCGCTCGACCCGACGGACCAGCGCGTGCACCTCGTCGTAGTCGTTCGCGCCCACGGCCACCGCGACCGTGTGCGCCCGGGCCAGGCGCAGCCCGAACCGCTCGGCGCGCTCGGCCAACCGGCCCGGGTCGCTGCGGCCGTACAGCAGGTCGTCGACGAACTCGCGACGGGCGGCCTCCTCCCGACGAACCGCCAGCCGCCGCGCGTGCTCGTGTCCCGCACCGAGGGCGGCGATCGCCGCATCCAGCGCGGCCAGCACCGCGTCTCCGCCGCGGGCCGCCTCGCCGACACTCGCCGCGCGCCCGATGCCCGGCAGCGTGCCCCACGCGCGGCGCGTCTCGCGCAGGTACAGCCCGACCAGCGCGCGCCAATCGTGGCCGGCCTCCGCCGCGCGCTCGCCCGCCTCCGCCAGTGCGTGCAACTCCGCCCGCCGCAGCAGCCGTCCGGTCCCGGAGACCTCCCCGAGCACCTCGGCCCACCCGTCCGCGAACTCGACGGATATGCCGTCGCCGCCGTCCACTCCCGGTCCCCCCGAAGCCCCACCACGTTGCCGAAGACCTCGACGGAAACGCTACCAACGTTGCCGATTCCCGGCAGCGACCCGGCTCGGCGGCGCGCCCCGTGGCCACGTACGTTGCTCGGTCGCCCGAGGGCGGTTCGGGATGTGCGGCAGCCGGCCACCGAGCAGACGTTGCCCAGCGGGTCGGGTGTCAGCCGATCAGTTCGGAGACGATCGGCGCCAGGGCACGAAACGCCTTGCCCCGGTGGCTGATCGCGTTCTTCTCGGCGGCGCTGAGCTCGGCGGCGGTACGGGTGTCGTCGGCGACCTGGAGGATCGGGTCGTAGCCGAAGCCGCCGGAGCCGCGCGGTTCGCGGGTCAGGGTGCCCTCGAACCGGCCCTCGACCACCCGCTCGGTGCCGTCCGGCAGGGCGAGCGCCGCCGCGCAGGCGAACCACGCGGCGCGGTGTTCGTCGCCGATGTCGGACAACTGCGCGAGCAGCAGCCGCAGGTTGGCCGCGTCGTCGCCGTGCGTACCGGCCCAACGCGCGGAGAAGATTCCGGGCATGCCGTTGAGCGCGGCCACGCACAGGCCGGAGTCGTCGGCGATCGCCGGAAGTCCCGTGGCCTGCGCGATGGCGTGCGCCTTGAGCAGAGCGTTGGCCGCGAAGGTGAGGCCCGTCTCGGGCACGTCGGGGACCTCCGGATAGGCGTCCATGCCGACGAGTTCCACGTCGAGCCCGACGTCCTTGAGGATCTGCTGAAGCTCGACGACCTTGTTGGCGTTGCGTGTGGCGAGTACGAGACGGCTCATGCGGCAAGCCTAGGCGGTGTCCGGCGGCGCGGGGCCATCGAGATCCGCCGGGCGGCGCGCCGCCCGGAACCGCGCCCGGCGGCCCCGGATGCGATCCGGACCGCCTCGCGGACCTGCTACTTCACACAGATGGTGGTCAGGTTCTTCGCGCCGTTGATCAGCGGCTGCACGTCGCTCGCACTCAGGTTCCCGCCGTTGGCGGTCTTGGTGCTGAGCTGGGTGATCACGTCGCCGAGGCCGTTCGCGGCGTTCTTCGCGTCCTTGGAGTCCAGGTCCTCGGTCTTGTCGTCCAAGGTCTTCTGGAGGTTGTCGAGCGCCTTGCGGGCGGCGGCCGGGTCGTTCAGCACATTGCCCAGGGCGGCGATGTCGTTGGTGAGGTTGGTGGCCAGTTCGGCACACGAGATGGCCTGCTGCGCCTGCTCGCACGCGGCGGTGGCGAACAACGCGCCCGCCATGACGGTGGCCGCGATCGTGGTGCGCAGGACCCGGCGGGAACGGTACGTGGCGCGGAACATGGAGCTCCTCGTCAGGGACGGGCCGATCGGCCCGGTCGTGGCTCTGCTGATCGGGATGACCAGGTGCCACGACCGTACTGGTGCCCGGCCCCGCGCCGGGCCGGCGGTGGCACACCCGATGCGTGCCGGTTGCGCGTACGTGACACTCGCAACCGGCACGTGACCACCACTTGCGGTGATATGCCGGAAAGCGGCCCCGGGGGCCTGCTTCCCCGCTTCCGCCGCTTGCGAAGCTTGTGCCGCGCCGCTTCCGTGGGTGCCCGGGGCTTCGGTGCGGCTCAGGACTCCAGTGCGAGTTGCTGGAGCACCGTGAGTTCCTCGCACCCCTGCGCGCCGAGGTCGAGCAGGTTGTTCAGCAGCACGCGGTCGAACGGCTCCTTCTCCGCGGTGCCCTGCACCTCGACGAAACGCCCGTCGCCGGTGCACACGATGTTCATGTCGGTCTCGGCGCGGACGTCCTCCTCGTACGGGAGATCGAGCATCGGCACGCCGTCGATGATGCCGACGCTGACCGCCGCCACCGAACCGATCAGCGGGTTGGCGCCTTTGCGGGTGAGCTTGTGCTCGCGCGCCCAGGTCACCGCGTCGGCGAGCGCGACGTAGGCGCCGGTGATCGCCGCGGTCCGAGTGCCGCCGTCGGCCTGGAGCACGTCGCAGTCGAGGTGGATCGTGGTCTCGCCGAGCGCCTTGGTGTCGATCACCGCGCGCAGCGAACGACCGATCAGCCGCGAGATCTCGTGCGTACGCCCGCCGATCCGGCCCTTGACCGACTCGCGGTCGCCGCGCGTGTGGGTGGCGCGCGGCAACATCGAGTACTCGGCGGTGACCCAGCCCTCTCCGCTGCCCTTGCGCCAGCGCGGCACACCTTCGGTGACGCTCGCGGCGACCAGGACACGCGTGCGGCCGAACTCGACGAGGACCGAGCCCTCGGCGTGGTCGAGCCACTTGCGCTGGAACGTGACCGGACGGAGCTGGTCGGGGGTACGGCCGTCTACTCGTGACATGGCCCCAGCCTAAGCGGTGCCACGCAGGGTTTCGGACCGGCCGCCCGGTGCGCCTAGACCGTGTGCGAGGCGTCCGGCAGAGCCAGCTCGACGGCGCCGGAGAAGGTCTTGCGGGCGTCCTCGAGATTGCGCCCGCGGCTCGTCCACGGCGGAATGTGGGTGAGCAACAGCCTTCCCACGCCCGCTCGTTCGGCATGCTCGCCGGCCTGCCGACCGTTCAGGTGCACGTGCGGCAGGTCCTCCCGGCCGTGCTCGAAGGACGCCTCGCACAACAACAGGTCGGCGCCGCGCGAGATCCGGACCAGGTCGTCGCTGACCCCGGTGTCGCCGGAGTAGACCAGCGATCGGCCGCCGACCTCGATCCGGTAGGCGTACGACTCGACGGGGTGCGGCATGCGGTCCGCGGTGATCCGGAACGGGCCGACCTCGAACGTGCCGGTGACCACCGTGCGGAAGTCGAACACGTCGGCCATCCGCCCGTTGTCGATCGCGCCCTCGACGTCGTACGCCCGCGCGATCCGCTCGTGCGTGTCGGCCGGTCCGTACACCGGCAGCCGAGGCAGTTCCCCGGCCGGGCAGTACTTGCGGGCCACGAAGTAGCAGGTGAGGTCGAGGCAGTGGTCCGCATGCAAGTGGCTGAGCAGCACCGCGTCGACCGAGGCGAGCGTGGCGTGCCGTTGCAGTGCGCCGAGAGCGCCATTGCCGAGATCGATCAGGATCCGGGCCCCGTCGGCTTCCAGGAGGTAGCACGAGCAGGGGCTGTCCGGCCCGGGGAAGCTGCCGGAGCAGCCGACGACGGTGAGTTTCACGTGAGGGCTCCGAGCGCGTCGACGTGCGCGAGTTCGGGGCCGAGGAACCGGCGACCTACGTCGCGGAACTGGGCGGGATCGCCCGTGGTGAGGAATTGGTGGTCGGGCGCGGCCCGCCCGACGTCGCGCATCAGGCCGCCGGCCGCGAGTGCGCGGTAGACGTCCTTGGCGGTCTCCTCCGCACTGGAGATGAGCGTGACCTGCTCCCCCATCACGTAGGAGATGACGCCGGTGAGCAACGGGTAGTGCGTGCAGCCGAGGATCAACGTGTCCACGCCCTCGGACACGACCGGGTCGAGGTAACCCCGGGCGACCTTGAGCAGTTCGTCGCCCCCGGTCACCCCGCGCTCGACGAACTCGACGAAGCGCGGGCAGGCCTGCGTGGTGAGCCGAATGTGCGGCGCCGCGGCGAACGCGTCCTCGTAGGCCATCGAGGTCTTGGTCGCCTGTGTCGAGATCACCCCGACCCGCCCGTTGCGGGTGGCCGCCGCGGCCCGCCGGGTGGCGGGCTTGATCACTTCGACGACCGGGACGCCGTACCGCTCGCGCGCGTCCCGCAACATCGCGGCGGACGCGCTGTTGCAGGCTATGACGAGGATCTTGACGCCCTCGTCCACGAGCCGATCCAGGCATTCCAGCGCGTACCGGCGGACCTCCGCGATCGGCCTCGGCCCGTAGGGCTGCCGCGCGGTGTCGCCGAGATAGCGGATCGGTTCGTTCGGAAGCTGATCGAGCACGGCCCTGGCCACGGTGAGGCCGCCAAAGCTGGAATCGAAGATTCCGATCGGCGCGTCGTTGGATGCGAATGCCACTCCCCGAGAGTACGCAGTGGAGGGGTACGTCCCGGTGCACAACGGGCACGGGGGTGACCGACGTCATACATAACCGCGCTACGCGCGGGGCGGCTTCGCCGCTCTCCTCGCGCCCCGCCAACCGGGCACCGCCCCGCACTCGTCGACCGAGCGCAGCCCACCCCCGCCCCGCCCGACCCGCCCGACTACGGCACCAACACCACCCGTCCCGACTGCCCCCGCGCGTCCAGCACCCGGTGTGCCTCCGCCGCCGCGGTGAGCGGCAGCCGCGTGTGCACCGCAACGCGCAACCGGCCCGAACCCAGGTGGTCGGCCGACTCGGCCGTGTCCCGACGCGCCTCCGCCGGACTCGCCGCCCGCCAGGCGAGCAGCGAGAACCCGGCCACCGACCGCAACGCGAACAGGTCCGTGACGGGAACGGCGACCAACTCGCCACTCGCCGCGCCGTATACCGCGATCCGCCCCAACGGAGCCAACACGTCGAAGCTCCGCCGCAGTATCTCGCCGCCCACCGAGTCGAGCACGACATCCACCCCTCGCGGCGCCACCTCGCGCACCCGCGCGGGCCAATCCGGGTCGGTGTAATCGATCGCGAAGTCGGCGCCGTACTCCTCGACGAAGGCGAGCTTGTCCGCCGAACCGACCGTGCCGATGACCGTCCCGGCACCCAGCAATGTGGCGAGCTGCACCGCGAGATGACCGATACCGCCCGCCGCGGCATGCACCAACACCGTTTCCCCGGCCGCGAGTTGCCCGGTACGCAGAGCCCGCAGCGCCACCGGTGCGGCCATCGGCAGCGCGCCCGCAGCGCCGGCATCCAGCCCGTCGGGCACCTCGACGAGCCACTCGGCGTCCGCGACGACGAAGTCGGCGAACGCGTCCTCCGCCAGTCCCGCGACCCGGCGGCCGACCTGCCACTGCGTCACATCCGGACCGACCGCCTCGATCACACCCACCACATCGCCCGTGAGCACGCCCGGCAACGGCCGCCGGAACAACGGCCCGGCGGCCGGTCCGAGCCGGGCCGCCGCCCCTGGGCCCGGGTGCCCCGGCGGCCGAGCGGCTGTTCGCCTTCCTCGACGCCATCGTCGACGTGGTCGCTCGCAACAAGGGCCTGCCGGCCGCCCTCGGCCACGCCGACACGACCGCCGCCGCGAAGTCGGACGAGGACCCGCGCACCGCGCACCCCGTCTACGGCTTCTGGCACGGACACATCACCGACCTGCTCGCCGCCGAGCACCCCGACCTGGACGCCGAACTCCAGGCACACATCCTGCCGGCCGGCCTACAGAGTCGGTCGATCCTGCTCCTGCTCGAACAGGGCGAGGCGGCACGCCTGGCCGCCGCCCTCCGCGCGCTGGCCCGCGCCCTGCTGCACACCCCGACCGAGGACACCACCGGCTGAGGACATCCACCGGCTGAGCGCGCGCACGGCCCGCCCACCCGCCGAATCGCGAGCGCACGCGGCATGACGGGCCCGAAACAACCGCCGGACCGCAAAAACCGATCGCCCCCGGCGCCGGGGGAACGGCGCTCGGGGGCGATGGAGGCTCGGGGTGCAACAGGCGTTCGGGAGAGACGCAGGGAACCCGCTCGCGGCTCAGCCCCGCAGGTCGAGCCCGACGAAACTCAGGCCCACAACTGACCCTGCAGGCCCTCGACCGCGGCCTCGGTGGTCTCGGCCGTGTAGATCCCGGTGGACAGGTACTTCCACCCCGCGTCCGCAATCACGAACGCGATGTCCGCGGACTCGCCCGCCTTGACCGCCTTGCGCGCGATCCCGAGGGCCGCGTGCAGCACCGCGCCGGTCGAGATGCCCGCGAAGATGCCTTCCTTCTCCAGCAGTTCCCGGGTACGCCGAACCGCGTCGGCGGAGCCGACCGAGTAGCGCGTGGTCAGCACCTCGGCGTCGTACAACTCCGGCACGAAGCCCTCGTCGAGGTTGCGCAGGCCGTACACGACGTCGTCGTAGCGCGGCTCGGCCGCCACGATGGTCACGCCCGGCACCTTCTCGCGCAGGTAGCGGCCGACACCCATCAGCGTGCCGGTGGTACCCAGTCCGGCCACGAAGTGGCTGATCGTCGGCAGGTCCTCGAGCAGTTCGGGGCCGGTCGTGGCGTAATGCGCGTCCGGATTGGCCGGGTTGCCGTACTGGTACAGCATCACCCAGTCGGGATTCTCGGCCGCGAGTTCCTTGGCCACCCGTACCGCCGTGTTGGAGCCGCCCGCCGCCGGCGACCCGATGATCCGTGCACCCCACATGCGCAGCAGTTCGCGGCGTTCCTCGGAGGTGTTCTCCGGCATCACGCAGACGATCCGGTAACCCTTGAGCTTGGCCGCCATCGCCAGTGCGATGCCGGTGTTGCCCGAGGTCGGCTCCAGGATCGTGCAGCCGGGGGTGAGCAGCCCGTCCCGCTCGGCCGCCTCGATCATGTGCAGGGCCGGGCGGTCCTTGATCGAGCCGGTCGGGTTGCGGTCCTCCAGCTTGGCCCACACCCGCACGGTCGGCGAGGGCGACAGGTTCGGCAGGCCGACCAACGGGGTGCGGCCCACCGAGTCGAGCAACGATTCGTAGCGCATCAGATCGAGCCGCCGGCGACCGCCGGAAGAATGGTGACCGTGTCGCCGTCGTCCAGCTTGGTGGTGAGCCCGCCGGTGAACCGCACATCCTCGTCGTTGAGGTAGACGTTGACGAAGCGGCGCAGTTCGCCGTTCTCCTCCACCAGGCGAGCACGTACGCCCGGGTGCCGGGCCTCCAGGTCGACCAGCAGGTCGGCGAGTGTGTCGCCGGAGCCGGGGACGGCCTTGGCGCCGTCGGTGTAGGTGCGAAGGATGGTCGGGATGCGGACCTCGATGGCCATGGATGCGCTCCTCTGGTGTTGACTCGAACGGAGAGAACGCAGTCCGGACGCGGGCCGCACCCCGACGCTCCAGCGGAGACGGTGGAAACCGTGGAGGCCGTGGGGCGGGGGATCGTTCGCATGCGCCGGTGCTGCGGGACTTGCCTGCTGCCTGGGGTGCCTGGTGAACCGATCCGAAAGCGGGATCAGCCCACGCGCGCAGCGCGACAGAGGGCGCTGGAGAGTCGGCACAGATCGACGTGCAGGCGCGCGACGAGAAGCGCGCCCGGGGCACCGCCCGGCACTGCTTCCGTCGTATTCACGCCCGCATAACGCATATGGTCATGCTAGCCATTCCCCCGGCCCGCTCCGATGTGATCTCGCATGCCGGAACAGCCCATACCGACAGGTGAGACGCGGACGGCCGCGAACGCCCACCATATCGGTCACATCACCCCGAACCGGCCGCCTCGCAAAGCCGCCGACCGGACCGGGGGCGGATCGACCCACCGGATCAATAGGCGTCCACCACGTTGACCTCCTCCTCGGTGATCACCCCGTCGACGATCCGGTACGACCGGAACTCGTACGTCTCCTCGTCCCGCGTCGACACCAGCACGTAGTGCGCATTGGGCTCGGACGCGTACGACACGTCCGTGCGCGACGGGTACGCCTCGGTCGCGGTGTGCGAGTGGTAGACGATCACGGGCTCCTCGTCGCGTTCGTCCATCTCCCGGTAGAGCTTGAACAGGTCGGCCGAGTCGAACTCGTAGAACGTGGGCGACCGCGCGGCGTTGAGCATCGGGATGAACCGCTCGGGGCGGTCGGTGCCCTCGGGCCCGGCAACGACGCCGCACGCCTCGTCGGGGTGGTCGGCACGGGCGTGGGCGACGATCCGATCGCGCAGGGCTGCGGTGATGGTGAGCATGCCCCGAGCGTACTGAGCGCCTCCGAGAGCCGCGCGACACCTCGACCCCACCGCCCGACGCGTGCCCGCCACGCGCCCGCCGCCCCGCCGCCCCGCCGGCGCTCCGCCCGTCCGCCCATCCGCCCATCCGCCCATCAGACCTTCATCGGCCTCCCGCGGCGCGCCGGGATGTACGCCGCGACCAGGAAGGCCACCCAGATCGGCACCACGTACAACGCGATCCTGGTGTCCGCGGAGAACCCGAGCAGGACCACCACCATCGCCAGGAAGGCCAGCACCACCCAGCCCGTGTACGGCGCACCAGGCATCCGGAACCCGTGCCCCTCCAGCCGCCCCCGGTCGACCGCACGCCGGTAGCGCATCTGGCAGGCGACGATCATGCCCCACGTCCACAACGCACCCACGGTGGCCACCGAGGTGATGTACATGAACGCCTTGTCCGGCACCAGCGCGTTGATCAGTACGCCGACGCCCATCACGATCGCCGACACGGTGATCGCCATCGCCGGCACCCGCTGCGAACTGAGCGTGCTCACCTGCGGCGGCGCCTGCCCCTCGACCGCGAGCGTGCGCAACATCCGGCCGGTCGAGTACAGGCCCGAGTTGCACGAGGACAGCGCGGCGGTGAGCACCACGAAGTTGATGATCGCGGCCGCCGCCGGGATGCCCACCCGGTCGAAGACCAGCACGAACGGGCTCTCCTTGGCGTGGAAATCGGTCCACGGCGCGAGCGAGAGGATGACCAGCAGGGCGCCGATGTAGAACAGCCCGATCCGGAACGGGATGGTGTTGATCGCACGCGGCAACACCTTCTCCGGGTCCTGCGCCTCGCCGGCGGTGACCCCGACCAGTTCGACACCCAGGAAGGCGAACATCACGATCTGGAGCACCAGCAACGTCTCGCCGACACCGTTGGGCGCGAACCCGCCGTCCGACCACAGATGCGACACGGACGCCTGGTCGCCGGCCTCGCCGAAGCCGAAGAGCAACACCCCGATGCCGACCAGGATCATCCCGATGATCGCGGTCACCTTGATCATCGAGAACCAGAACTCGAACTCGCCGAACAGTTTGACCGAGATCAGGTTGGCGGCGAACAGCACCAGCAGCACCACCAGCGCGGTGACCCACTGCGGAATCCAGGACCACCAGTACTGCACGTAGACGCCCGCCGCGGTGATCTCGGCCATCCCGGTGACCACCCACATCACCCAGTACGTCCAGCCGGTCACGAAGCCGGCGAACGGCCCGAAGAACTCCCGGGCATACTCGGCGAAACTGCCCGCCACCGGGCGGTACATCAGCAGTTCCCCCAGCGCCCGCATGACGAAGAAGATCAGCACGCCGGCCACCGCGTAGGCCGCCACCAGCGAGGGTCCGGCCTTCTCGATCGCACCACCCGCACCCAGGAAGAGCCCGGTGCCGATCGCGCCACCGATCGCGATCATCTGAATCTGGCGGCTGTGGAGTCCCCGTTCGTACCCTTCGGCGTCGACACTCGGTTCGGCCGCACTCGCGCTCGATCCGGCCTCGGTGTCCGTCATGATCGCTCCCGTTCGTTGGTACGGAGGCCGTATTACCAACGAACACGAGCGGAAACCCGAATTCCGATCGATCCCGGCGTGTCCCCTTTTCCGCGGGTACGTCGTGACCACCGGCGCACACCACGCCGCCCGAACCCACCCGCACACCGAGCGGCCGGCGCCCACTGCACACCAGGTGGCCCCGGGTCCGCGTCCACACCACGCGACCTCGCGGCACGCCGCGGCGCCGCGCGCCCGGCTCGCCGACCGGCTACAGCGCCCCGAGCAACGAGTCCTGCAACCCGCCCAGCCAGTGGAAGACCGCGAACAACCAGCGTCGCGGATCGTCGTCGGCCAATTTGGCCTCGAACTCCTCCATGTCCTCGGTGACTTCGAGCCGGGTGCCGATCACCAGCCGCAGGTCGTTGAGCGTGCCCAGCCAGCCCTGTACACCCTGTGAGTCGAGCACGACGCGGTGTTCACCGCCCTGCGTGCGCAACTCCTCGGCGTCCGCCGGTTCGGTCAGGTCGATCAACTCGGCCAGGTCGGCCAGCACGATCCGCGCGTTGTCCCGCTTGCGCAGCCGCAGGTCGGTCTCGGTGTAGCGGCGGAACTCGGCCGCGGCCTCGGCGTCCTCGGCGTAGGCGTCGGGCAGCAGGCGGGCCAGCGCGGGGTCGTCCGGGGTGACCGGCACGTCGGTCGAGCCGATCCCGGTCAGGCCCAGCTCGGCGGCCAGCGGATCGGTCACGTCGTCGTCGGGCGAGACCATCTCCACCAGTTGACCGCACAGATCGGCCAGCACCCGCACGTGCATGTCCTCCAGGACGATCTCGGGCCGACCCGAGCGTCCGCGCATGAAGAGGCCGTTCACAGGCTGTGCAACTCCCGGAGAGTGTGGGGCGGGAACCGGAGGGGCCGGCCGGGCCGAGCGAACCGAGCGGGTGTCACTTGTCGTGCTGGATGGTGGCCCACAGGCCGAACCCGTGCATCGCGGTGGTGTCGCGCTCCATCTCCTCGCGCGTCCCCGACGAAACCACGGCCCGGCCCTTGTTGTGCACGTCGTGCATGAGCTTCTCCGCCTTCTTCTTCGGATAGCCGAAGTAGGACTGGAAGACGTAGGTCACGTACGACATCAAGTTGATCGGGTCGTTCCAGACGATGCACACCCAAGGGGTCTCCGCCCGGACGTCCTCTTCGGGCTTCTGCTTCTCGACCTCGATGGGAGCGACACTCATGGGTCCCATGCTGCCATCCGGGCTGGGCCCGGGCGAACCGGCTCGACGAGAGCGATCGGACCCGGATATGACCCGGGGCGTACCCGTCACCCGTCCCGTACGGCAAAATGGGCCCATGTCCTCTGCACCCGCACCGGGTTGGTACCCGGATCCGGAGATCACCGGCCACATCCGTTACTGGGACGGCGGTGCCTGGGTGCCGGACAGCAGTCGGCCGGCCGAGGAACCCGGCCGGCCCGCCGCCGAACAACCCGGCCAGGCCGCACAGTCCGGCGCTCCCGAGGCGATCGAGCAGGGCGGCCGGGTGATCCGGGGTGAGGTGCTGTCCGCGCGCGTCGGCGGGTTGTACGACATGTCCTCGACGGGCATGTACGCGCCCCCGACCACCACGCCCGGCCCCGCCGGCCCGGCGGACGCGGGCGCGGCGCGCTCCGGCCCGACGGGTCCCACCGCCCCCACCGGTCCGGCGCGCGACGCGGCGCCCTCGGCCGGCGGGGTACCGCCGCAGCGCGCGGCCGGGGAGCCGGGACCGTTCCGGCCGGTCCAGGCCGACATCTTCGGCAGCAACGAGCGACGGCCGGCACACCTGGGTCGGCGGCTGCTCGCCCGGTTCGCCGACGCGCTGGTGCCGCTCGCAGCCGGTGTCGCGGTCGGCATCCCGCTCGTCCCGGACGCGGTCGAGCACATCCGGGACAAGATCGACCGGGCCCGCTACGAGGGCCGCGACACCACCATCTGGCTGATCGACGGCACCACCGGCACCGCGCTCGCCGTGGTGCTCGGCACCGTACTCGTGGCCGCACTGCTGTACGAGGCACTGCCCACCTGGAAGTGGGGCCGCTCGCTCGGCAAGACCCTGTTCGGCCTGCGCGTCGCCGACCTGGACAGCCACGACACCCCGTCGCTGTGGCAGTCGGTGCGGCGCTGGTCGGTGCTCTACGTCCCGGGCGTATTCGTGGTCGGGGTGTTCGGCGCCCTGTGGGGACTGTTCGACCGGCCCTGGCGGCAGGGGTTGCACGACAAGGCGGCACGCACGTTCGTCGCTCGGGACTGACGGAATCGGGCCGGCAGGCGGGCGGGCACCGACCGAACCCGAGCGCACCCACCTGCCGCCCATCGCTCGTCGCCGCCGCTCGGCACTCGTCGCTCGTCGCGTATCACCCATCACCCGTATAGACGCGACACGCCCAGGTTGGCCGGACGCGTCACGCTGACGTCAGGTTTTGTCCGCTTTACTCAGGTTTATGACAGGTAATGCGCCGCCTCCGCCGCCCGGCCCGTACGGTGACGACCCCTCGGGTCGCAACCCATACGGACAGCAACCACCGCCCGGCCAACCTCCGTACGGGCAGGATCCGTCCGGGCAACAGCCGCCGTACGGTCGGGATCCATCCGGGCAACCGCCGTACGGGCAGGATCCGACCGGGCAGTATCCGTACGGTCAGGGCGGCCCCTATGGTCAGGACCAGCCGTACGGTCGGGACCCGTCCCACGGCGCCGGTCCCGGTGGTGCCGCCGGCGGATACGGCGCGGGCCCCACGCTCGGCGGTCCGCTGCGGCGACTGCTCGCGCGGATCATCGACAGCATCATCGTCGGCGTGGTCGCGGGCCTGATCTCGTGGCCGGTCACCGACAACGACTACAACGACGTGTCGTTCGGCGCGCAGTTCACCTCGGGGCTGATCTTCTCGCTGCTGTACTTCCTCTACGACGGCTTCCAGCTGGACCGATTCGGCCGCACGCTCGGCAAGCGGGTGTTGGGCATCCGGGTGGTGCGGGTGGCCGACGGCGGGCCCATCGGTGGATCGATGGCATGGACCCGCGCCGGCGTGTACACGTTGCCCCTGATCGTGCCCTGCCTGGGCACGCTCTTTTGGCTGGTCAACGTGCTGTGGCAATTCTGGGATCAGCCGTGGCACCAGTGTCTGCACGACAAGGCCGCCCGGACCACCGTCATCCGCGGGTCGTGACCCGGGACGGGTGATGCCGCGCGCGAATGCCGAGCACTGCCGTCGTCGTGCCCAGCGCGACGCCGATGCCCATGGCGACGGCAGCTCCCGCCACGGTGCGCGGCTCCCAGGCCGCCAATAGTGAGACCGTCAAGACGATCGTGACGAATACGCCGTAGCCGAGTCGGAAGAAATCTCCTCTTGCCACGACGCACCACCTCCCCTGCACCCCTTTGTGCACGCCCCCCGCTCTCACGCTACTGCTCGGCCGGCGCCATGTAACCAGTCGATTGCGATCGGGATTTATCGGTCCCGACTCCGGGCACCTTCTCGCGACCGGTCGAAGCGGTGATCTTCGGCCCAGGACCGCCCGAGACCCGGAGAGTCCACGTGAACCCCAGGCGTGTCACCCCTGCCGTCGTCGCCGCGCTGTGTGCGCTGCTCGTCCTGACCGCCGCACCTGCCGCACCCGGCCGCCCGGCCGATACCCCGGCCGGGCACCTCGCCGACCCCGGACCCTTCGTCGAACGCGACGACGACCTGTCGCATCCGTTCACCGAGCGGCGCAGGCAGCGGCGCGAGGCGGCGGTGCAGGCGATGACCGAGGACCCCGGACTCACCTCGCGCACCGTTCCTGCGGGCGAGGCGGGCGCCGCGGAGACCCGTCCACCCGCCGAGGCGCGGGTGTTCGTGATCCTGGTCGAGTTCGGTGATCGCCTCGACCCGCGGAACGGGCAGGCGTACGGCACCCGGCCGGGTCCTCGGCACGGCACGATCCCGGCGCCGGACCGGACCAAGGACACCACGACGACGTGGCGATCGAGCTACGAACGCGACCACTATCGGGACCTGTTCTTCGGCCCGGGTACGGCCGCGCCGTCGCTGGCCTCGTACTACCGCAACCAGTCCGCGGGGCGCTACTCGCTCGACGGCGAGGTCACCGACTGGGTCCGGGTGCCGTACAACGAGGCGCGCTACGGCAACGACCGGTGCGGCCGCAACGTGTGCGAGGACGTGTGGGACCTGGTCCGGGACGCGATGAAGGTCTGGTACGACGGCCGGCTGGCCAAGGGGGCGACCGCCGCGCAGATTCGTGAGCAGTTGGCCTCCTTCGATCGGTGGGATCGGGACGACTTCGACGGGGACGGCGACTTCGACGAGCCGGACGGCTACCTCGACAACGTGGAGATCGTGCACGCCGGCGTGGACAAGGCCCAGGGCGGCGGCGAACAGGGTCGCGGCGCGGTGTGGTCGCATCGGTGGTACGCGTACGCCAACCAGGTCGGCCGCACCGGACCGGCGACGAACCGGTCGGGCGGTACGCCGATCGGGGACTCCGGGATCTGGGTCGGCGACTACACGATCCAGCCGGAGAACGGCGGATTGGGCGTGATCGCACACGAGTTCGGGCACAACCTGGGCCTGCCGGATCTGTACGACCGGGACGACTCGACGGACGGCCCGCCCGGATTCTGGTCGCTGATGGCGCTCGGCGGCTATCTCGGCGACGAGGACGGCGCGGGTTCGCTGCCGGGCGCGTTGTCCGCGTGGGACAAGCTGCAACTGGGCTGGCTGGACGTACGCGTCGTGGACCGCACCAAAAAGACCGTGGTCCACCTCGCCCCGAACCAGTCGATCGGCGACCCGCAGGCCGTGCTGATCCCGCTGCCGCCGCGGCGCGGCGGCAGCGCGAAACGCTGGTACCTCGTGGAGAACCGGCAATATGTCGGCGCCGACACGGCGCTTGTGGCCGGCCCGTACCAACTCGCCTCGGGCAAACGGGTGGCGAACCACTTCCCGTACGGCGAGGGTGTGCTGATCTGGCTGTGGGACACCGCGTTCACCGACAACGACGTGTCCCGGCACCCGGGCGAGGGCCTGATCCTGCCGGTCGACATCCACCCGGCCCCGCTCCTGGACCCGAAGGGCAAACCCCTGCCCACCCGCTTCCAGACCGCCGACGCCGCACTGACCGCACCCGACGAACAAACCTCGGCAATCAACCTGGGCAGCCTGGGCAACTTCCCCTCCCGCCCCGGCGTCCCCACCTTCACCGACAACACCCGGTACTGGTCCGCCGCAGCCCCCGGCACCGGAGTCAAGGTCCCCGACACCGGCACCAAAATCACGGTGGAAGGCCCCACCCGCACCGGCACCGCAACAAGACTCACGGTAGGCCCAACCACCTGACCCACCACCCAAACCCAAAGCCACCCCACCAGACCCGACACCCGAGCCAACCCACCACCCAACGCCGGCAACCATCCACCCCACCCGGCGCATGCGGCCACTCAGCCTGGCCGGCGCATGAGGCCGACCAGCCCGGCCGGCGCTTGAGGCCACTCAGCCCCGCCGGCACTTGAGGCGAACCAGCCCGGCCGGCACTTGAGGCCACCTGAGCCACTCCTCGCCCACCGCCGGCAAAAATCCAGCCCGCCCGGCGCTTGAGGCAAACCAGCCCGGCCGGCGCTTGAGGCCAAACAGCCCCGCCGGCGCTTGAGGCGAACCAGCCCGGCCGGCGTTTGAGGCCAAGTAGCCCTGGCCGGCGCTTGAGGCCAAATCAGCCCCGCCGGCGCATGAGGCGAACCAGCCCGGCCGGCGCATGAGGCCAAATCAGCCCCGCCGGCGCTTGAGGCGAACCAGCCCGGCCGGCGCTTGAGGCCAAACAGCCCCGCCGGCGCTTGAGGCAAACCAGCCCGGCCGGCGTTTGAGGCCAAGTAGCCCTGGCCGGCGCTTGAGGCCAAATCAGCCCCGCCGGCGCATGAGGCAAACCAGCCCGGCCGGCGCATGAGGCCAAATCAGCCCGCCCGGCGCTTGAGGGCAAACAGCCCGGCCGGCGCTTGAGGCCAAAGCCCAGCCCGCCCGGCCTCAGGGCAATGCCGGCTCCCCCACCAATTCCGCCCCCGCCGACCGAAGCTCGGCGAGCGCAACGGTGGTCGTCCCCGCCGCCACCCCCGCCGTCAGCCCCAACAACACCCGCGTCGAAAACCCCTCCCGCACCGCATCGAGCGCAGTGGCCCGCACACAGTGGTCCGTCGCGATCCCCACCACGTCCACCTGGGTGACCCCGCGCGACCGCAACCAGTCCGCCAACGACGTCCCGTCCGAGGCCGCCCCCTCGAACCCGCTGTAGGCGGCTTCGTGTGCTCCCTTGGAGAAAACCTCCTCGACCCGCCCCGACTCGACCGCCGAAGCGAACGCCGGGTGGAACCGCGCCCCCTCGCTGCCGGCCACACAGTGCACCGGCCAGGTCCCCACATAGTCCGGCGTCGCCGAGAAGTGCGCCCCGGGATCCACGTGGTAATCCCGCGTGGCCACGATGTGCGCATACGCCGGCGTCTCCGCGTGCACCGGGTCCGGCGGCTGCTCGGCCGCGTTGGCCGCGACGTGGTGCCGGATCGCCTCGGCGACCGCCGCCCCGCCCGCGACCGCGAGGCTGCCTCCCTCGCAGAAGTCGTTCTGTACGTCGACCACGATCAATGCCCGGGTCATCGCTTCGTGCCTCCTCGTGACCGGCCCGTCGAGTCCGACGGACCCGCTCCGCGTCTACTCGTAGATGGTCGGAAGTACCGGTTCCCCGCGGGAGAGCTGCGTAGCCGAAAGCGGCAGTTCCTCACGCGAACGCGCGTGCCGTGTGCGCGCCGCCGACAGCGGTTCGCGCCCCACGATCTCCCCGTCCACGACCAGCGGGACCAACAATTCCCGCTCGCCCGGCACGGGTTCCGCATCGGCCCGAAACGGGCGCAGCACCTCGGCCTCGGCCACCCCGTCCGCGTCGTAGCGCCGCACCGCGCTCTTGCGCCCGCCGTGGCTCGGCTTGCCCGGCGACTTCTTGGCCACCGGCACCAGCGGCGCGTCCGGCTCGTCGCTCATCGCCCGCGCGACCAGCTTGTACACCAGCGACGCGGTCGGCTGCCCCGAGCCGGTGACCAACTGGGTGCCGACCCCGTACGCGTCCACGGGAGCCGCCCGCAGCGAGGCGATCGCGTACTCGTCGAGGTCGCTGGTGACCACGATCCGGGTCTTGACCGCGCCGAGTTCGTCGAGCTGGGCCCGCACCCGGTGGGCGAGCAGGAGCAGGTCGCCCGAGTCGAGCCGGACCGCGCCGAGTTCGTGCCCGGCCACCTCCACTGCGGTACGCACCGCAGTCGCCACGTCGTAGGTGTCCACGAGCAGCGTGGTGTCCGCCCCGAGTGCGGCCACCTGCGCCGTGAACGCCTCGCGCTCGTCGTCGTGCAGCAGGGTGAACGCGTGTGCGCTGGTGCCCCGGGTCGGGAGGCCGTACCGCTGCCCGGCGCGCAGGTTCGAGGTGCTCGCGAAGCCGCAGATGTACGCGGCGCGCGCGGCGGCCACCGCGGCCTCCTCGTGGGTGCGGCGCGAGCCCATTTCGATGCACGGTCGCCCGGCGGCGGCCGACGTCATCCGGGACGCGGCGGCGGCGACCGCGGCGTCGTGGTTGAGGATCGACAGGATCAGCGTCTCCAGCACCACCGCCTCGGCGAAGCTGCCCTCGACCACTATCAGCGGCGAACCCGGAAACCAGCACTCGCCCTCGGCGTAGCCCCAGATGTTGCCGGTGAACCGGTAGCCGGCCAGCCAGTCCAGCGTCGCCGGACCGACCACGCCGGCCTCGTCGAGGAAGCGCAGCGTCTCGTCGTCGAAGCGGAAGTCCTCGATGGCATCGAGCAGCCGCCCGGTACCGGCGGTCACGCCGTAGCGGCGACCGTCCGGCAGCCGGCGGGCGAAGACCTCGAACACCGAACGACGGTGCGCCGCACCGCTACGCAGTGCGGCTTCGAGCATCGTCAGCTCGTAGTGGTCCGTCAGCAAGGCCGTGGTTGCGGTGTCCATGTCGTCAGCATAACACGATTACTCGTCAGTTTGACGATTACTCGCAAAGGTGGCGCGCATCACGGAACTTCACCCGACTATGCCCCGATTTACCCACCCTCGGCATCCACCCCGACGCCCGGCCGACCTCGGTGGACCTCCGCAGACCTCCGCGGCCCTGCGCGGCCCTCGGCGAATCTCGACGGACCTCGGCGGGCCTCGGCGGGCCTGCCGAACGAACCCGGACCCGCGCCCCGGCCCCGAGCGCCGGCCTGCCCCTGTCCCGCCCCCGACCCGAGCCTGGCCCCGAGCCCTGGCCTTGGCCGGCCCGAGCCCTGCCCTAACCCAGCCGGTCCTCCTCCGGCGTCGGCGCCCACGTCGAGCCGTTGATGTGCGTGCCGCCGCCGACGAACAGTGTGTTGCCGGTGACATAGCGCGAGTCGTCACTGGCCAGGAACAGCGCGGCCCCGCCGATGTCGGTCTCCGGGTCGCCCATCCGGCCCATCGGGTTGGCCGACTCGGCGACCGCGGCGGCCTCCGGGTTCGCCTTGGCGTAGGCGGCGAACGCCTCGGTCTTCGCGCCGGGACAGATCACGTTGGCCCGGATCTGATGCGGTGCCCACTCACGCGCGGCCGAGCGGGTCAGCGCCCGCAGCGCCTCCTTGCCGACGTTGTACTCGGCGGTGAACCGGTGCGCGTTGACGCCGTTCAGGCTGGCGATGTTGATCACGCTGCCGCCGCCCGCGTCCCGCATCGGCTCGAACGCCGCGCGCATCGTCCACCAGCCGGCCCACAGGGCCATGTCCAGCCCGTGCTGGAACATCTCGTCGGTCTTGTTCTCCAGGCGATTGATCCGGCCGCCGCCCCACGCGTTGTTCACCAACGTGTCCAGCCGGCCCCACCGGCCCAGCGCGGCCTCGACCAGGCCGACCGCCTCCGCCTTGACCATGACGTCGGCGACGACCGCGAGCGTTTCAACGCCGAATGCGTCGGTGATCTCGGCGGCGACCCGATCCGCCGACTCGGCCTTGATGTCGTTGACCAGGATCCGACAACCCTCGGCCGCGAACCGCCGGGCGATGCCCCGCCCGATGCCCGCCCCGGAGCCGGTGATCACCGCGACATGGTCCTGAAGACGTCCTGCCGGTCCTGCCATGGCGTTGCCTCCCACGTTGATCGTTTGCGTCCGTGGGTATCCGCAACAGCCTTACAAAACAAGGGCTTCCCGCCGAATCCGCAGGTCAGCTGGGCCGCCATTGATGATCGCAGTCCCGACACTTGCGGTCCCCGTACGGCATCGAGGACACCTTGCCCGAACCGCACTCCGGACACGTGGGACCGTCGGCGGCGGTCGGCGGTCGCCAGCGCGCGGCACACGAACCGCAGACGTAGTCGCCGACGATGTCGGTGCTCACCTTGGTCGAGCCGCACTTGCCGCACTGCACCTCGACGTGCCGCCGCTTGCGCGGCGCGGCCCGCCCGATCGCGGCTTGGCGTTCGCGCTGCGCGGAGAAACCCCAGTAGGAGCGCAGCCGGTCGGCCATGTCCGGCCGCAGATCGGCACCTTGGCCGTACGACGCCTCACTGCTCGGCTGGTCGCTCATGACCGTCACCGTAGGCCATGCCGGCGGCCGGGCGGCGCCGGTTCGCGGCGCAATAATCGCCTCGCCTTCGGCGGACCTTCGGTTATCGTCGAGATATGTGGATCAACGGGCAGCGAGCTACCGGCGTCGGGCCGGCGAACCGAGCGCGATAGACCGCTCGGCCCGGCTCGGCGTGTGTGTACTCCCACAGCCCGCTGCTCTCGCAAAGGCCGATTCGCCATGCTCTCGCCACAGATCCGTTCCACCTTCCTCGACTTCTTCACCGCGCGCGGACACCGCCTCGTGCCGTCCGGGTCGCTGCTGCCACCCGATCCGAGCCTGCTCGTGTCCAACGCGGGGATGAACCAGTTCAAGCCCTGGTTCCTGGGCGACGTCGAGCCCGACTTCCCACGCGCGACCTCGGTACAAAAGTGCGTGCGCACCGTGGACATCGACAACATCGGACGCACCCGCCGGCACTCGACCTTCTTCGAAATGCTCGGCAACTTCTCCTTCGGCGACTACTTCAAGGAGGAGGCGATCGGGTTCGCGTACGAATTGCTGACCGGGCCCTTCGACCTCTCCCCCGACCGGTTGTGGATCACCGTCTACGAGGACGACGACGAGTCGGCGCGCATCTGGCGCTCGGTCGGCGTGCCCTCGGAGCGGATCCAACGCCTCGGCGCGGCGGACAACTTCTGGTCGATGGGCGTGCCGGGGCCGTGCGGCCCGTGCTCGGACGTCACCTACGACCGGGGCCCGGCGTACGGACGCGACGGCGGACCCTCGGTCGACTCCGAGCGCTTCGTCGAGTTGTGGAGCCTGGTCTTCATGCGCAGCGTGCGCGGCGAGACCGAGCCCGGCGGCGGCTTCCCGGTACTCGGCGACCTGCCGCGCACCGGCATCGACACCGGTCTGGGCCTGGACCGGCTCGCGACCGTGCTCCAGGACGTGGACAGCGTCGTACGGACCGACCTGCTGCGACCCACACTGGCGACGGTCGAGGAACTGGCGGGCCGGGACTACTCCCCCGTCGACCGCGAGGACCCCGATCGGGTGTCCTTCGAGGTCCTCACCGACCACGCGCGGGCGATCGCGTTCCTGCTCGCGGACGGCATCCGACCCGGCAAGGAGGGCACCGAGTACGTGCTGCGCCGCCTGATCCGAAGGGCGATCCGCCACGGCCGCCGGCTGGGCATCGAGGGCCCGATCCTGCCACCCGTCACCGCGAGCGTGGTCGCGAACCTGGGCACCGCATGGCCGGAACTCACCCGCGGCGCGTCCCTGATCGAGGACCTGACCACCCGCGAGGAGGAGTCCTTCGACCGCACCCTCCGCCGAGGCACCCGCCTCCTCGACAAGGCAATCCGCCGCCGCCTGGAAGGCGGCCACCCCGACCTGCCCGCGGAAACCGTCTTCACCCTCTACGACTCACACGGCTTCCCCCCGGACCTCACCCTCGAAGCAGCACAAGAAGCGGGCCTGACGGTAGACACCCCCCACCTACACTCCCTCCTCCCCTCAACAACTCCCCACCCCTGACCCACCCCTCAGCCCAACCCAACTCCAAACGCCGGCGGGGCACTTCCAGCCCGGCCGGCGTTGGAGGCCAAGTAGCCCGGCCGGCGCTTGAGGCCACTCAGCCCGGCCGGCGCATGAGGCCAAACAGCCCGGCCGGCGCTTGAGGTCACCCAGCCCCGCCGGCGCTTGAGGCGAACCAGCCCCGCCGGCGCTTGAGGCGAACCAGCCCCGCCGGCGCTTGAGGCCACTCAGCCCCCGCCGGCGCTTGAGGCGAACCAGCCCGGCCGGCGCATGAGGCCCAACAAACCCGCCCAACGTGCGCATGAGGCCAACCCCGCCGCCGCCAACCCACCAACCACTAGGCCGACATCGTTTGCACGCCAACCACCCGCAACAGCGCCAACCGCCCCGCCGCCGAGCTCCCCGCAGGAGCCGTATAGACGACCACCCGCACCCCCGCCTCCACAGCAACAAGCACCTGACGCCGCACGGTGATCTCCCCGATCTCCGCATGCCGAACCGTCAGCTCCACCTCGCGCAACCCACCGGCATCGCGCCGCCCACCCACCTCGGCTCGCCCACCCACCTCGCCCCAGAGCGAAGCAAACTCCGCCGACCCAGCCCGCAGCCGCGCCACCAACGCCGCAGGCCGAGGATCGTCCGGCCGCCCCACGAGCGCGGCGCGCAGATCGGCCACGTACGCCCGGGACATCCCGTCCGCGTCCTCCGCGCGATAGCGCAACCGCGAGGCCCGCTCGGTGAACCACCGCACCACGACGTTGCGCCCGACGTTCGGCCCGAGCAGCGCCGCCGCCATCGCGTTCTGCGCGAGCACGTCACCCGAGTCCGACATCACCTGAGCCGGCACGTCGTGCAGACGATCCAGGATCAGCAATATCGCCGGTGACACGTGCTGGTCCGCACCGGAGGACCACTCCGGCGGAACGTACCCGGCCAGGTGGAAGAGCCGATCACGACCGTCCTGCTCCAACCGCAACGCACGCGCCAGTGCGGCAAGAAGTTGCCGCGACGGGTGCGGCCCCCGGTTCTGTTCCAGACGCGCGTAGTAGTCGACCGACATCCCGGCCAGCCGCGCGACCTCCTCACGGCGCAGCCCCGCGGTACGCCGCCGGGCCCCATCGGGCAGCCCCACGTCCGCCGGGCACAGCCGTTCCCGGCAGCGCCGGAGAAAGCCGGCCAGTTCCTGTCGATCGTTCATGCCCTCAGGATCCGACGTCACAAGTCCGGTATCCAGGGACCATCCGTCCCTGGATATCCAGTCCCCGGTTGGGCATTTCCCGGGTGATCCGGCGCAGCCAACCATCCGACGGAGCCGGCCGACGGCAGGCAACCCGTACAGCACGCGCCCGCCACACCCGCACCCGCCGCGCAGGCGACCGAACGATCAGGCGGCGCGGCGGATCGCGGTGACGAGTCGGGCGGTGGCCTGCGCGCGTGCCTGTCGACGGCGGCGCAGCGCGATTGCCGCGACCCGTACCTCTCGACTGTCCCGCTTCTCCACGACCGCCACCTCCGAACGAACCCGTCCCGCCCGAGAAGGCGACACCGTGCGCCCCAGCAGGGGCGACATCCACAAACCTAGGTGTCGCACCCCCCGTGCGGCGTCGCCCGGGAGTGCCGATCGGCCCTACTACCGGAGGACGACCCGAACCCCGAGGTACCCCCGATGCATGCCACCCCGGGAGTACACGACGGGACTTCCGACGGAGTCCGCTCCGCCCCGCTCACCCACGGCAACGCCCCCGGGCCCGCGCGTCACCCCCGGCGCCCGAGACCAACCCCGCCCCGGAACCACGCCCCGCCCGCGCCCCCCCCGGCCTCAGATCACCTTCCCCGGGTTGAGGATGCCCAGCGGGTCGAACGCGGCCTTGACCCCCCGATGCACCCGCACGCCCACCGGCCCCAGTTCCTCGGCGAGCCAGTCCCGCTTGAGCATGCCCACGCCGTGCTCCCCGGTGATCGTGCCGCCGAGGTCCAGCCCCAGCCGCATGATCGCGTCGAACGCGACCCCGGCCCGATCGACCGCCGCCGGGTCGGTCGCGTCGAAGATCACGATCGGGTGGGTGTTCCCGTCCCCCGCGTGGGCACACACCCCGATCACCGTGTCGTGCCGCTTCGCGATCGCGGCCACCCCGTCGAGCATGTCGCCGAGCCGCGAGCGCGGCACCGCGACGTCGTCGATCATGCTGGTGCCCAGCCGTTCCAGCGCGGGCAGCGCGAGTCGACGCGCCTGCATGAACAGCGCCGAGTCCTCGGCGTCCTCGGCAGTGAACGCCTCGAACGCGCCCGCCTCGGTACAGATCGCCTCGATCGCGGCCAACTCGGCGGCGGGCTCCGGGGTGTCCACCGCGACCAGGAGCAGCGCGGCGCTGTGCTCCGGCAGGCCCATGTTCGCCATCGCGTTCACCGCACGCAGCGTGGTGCCGTCCATCAGTTCCATCAGCGAGGGCGTGTGTCCGGCCGCCATGATCGCCGACACCGCGCCCGCCGCCGCGGTGGTGCTCGCGAACTGGGCCACCGTCACCAGCGCGGGCGGCGGCGTGGGACGCAGCGCGAGGGTGGCCCGGGTGACCACGCCCAGGGTGCCCTCGGCGCCGACGAACAGCCGGGTCAGGTCGTAACCCGCGACGCCCTTGGCGGTCCGCCGCCCGGTGCGCAGCAGTTCCCCGTCGGCGAGCACCACGTCCAGCCCGAGCACGTACTCGGCGGTCACCCCGTACTTGACGCAGCACAACCCGCCCGCACCGGTGCCGATGTTGCCGCCGATCGTGCAGGTCTCCCAACTGGACGGGTCCGGCGGGTAGACCAGGCCGTACTCGGCGGTCGCCCTGGACAGATCGGCGTTGATCACCCCCGGCTCGACCACGGCCGTACGGTCGACGGGGTCGATGTGCAGGATCCGGTTCATCCGTACGAGTGAGAGCACAATGCAGCCGTCGACCGCGTTGGCACCGCCGGACAGGCCGGTGCGCGCGCCCTGCGGGACCACCGGTACCCGCAGTCGGGTGGCCACCCGCATGACGTGTTGCACCTGCTCGGTGGTCTCGGGCAGAACCACCACCGCAGGGTCACCGGCCGCACACAGGCCGGCCATGTCGCGCGCGTACGATGCGGCGATGTCCACGTCCGTCACCAGGGCGTGCGCGGGCAGCTCCTCCCGCAGTGCCGCGATCAGGTCGGTGGTCATACTGCCTCCCGGTGTGGCCGTGAATGGCCCCAGGGTAGGCACCGGGAAACCAGTCCCCCGAGGGAGGGCACCTTGCAGATCGACCGGTTGGATGCCGCGCTGATCCGGCTGCTGGTGGAAACACCGCGGATCGGTGTCGTGGAGTGTTCGCGCCGGCTGGCGGTGGCGCGCGGCACGGTACAGGCGCGCCTGGATCGGCTGCGCGAGGCCGGAGTGATCAGGGGTTTCGGGCCGGACGTGGATCCCGCCACGCTCGGCTTCTCGGTGACCGCTTTCGCGACCCTGGAGATTCGCCAGGGGCAGGGGCGCGACCTGCGTAAGCAGCTGGAGTGTGTGGCGCAGGTGCTCGAGGTGCACGCGATCACCGGTCGGGGCGACCTGCTGTGTCGGATCGTCGCGCGCTCGAACGCGGACTTGCAGCGGGTGATCGAGCAGATCATCGAACTGGACGGCGTGGTCCGCGCGTCCACCACGATCGCACTGGAGAATCCGGTGCCCTACCGGGTGCTGCCGCTGGTCGAATGCGCGGTGACCGAGGGGTGAGGACGCCACCGGAAGCGCCCGAGCCCACCCGACATCAACACGAAGCCACCTTGCCCCCGGCGTTCAACGCGTTGAGCGCGTCGACCGCCCCCGAGAGCGTCTCGACCGGAACCAACCGAAGCCCACCGGACCCCACCCGCCCGGCCTCCCCGCACTCCCCCTTGGGCAGAACGAAAACCGTCGCCCCGGCCCGCTTCGCAGCCAGCAGCTTCATCGGCAGCCCGCCGATCTCGCCGACCTTGCCGTCCGCGTCGATCGCCCCCGTGCCGGCAATCGTCCGCCCACCGGTGAGCTGACCCTCGGTCAGCTTGTCCACGATCCCGAGTGCAAAGAACAACCCCGCGCTCGGTCCGCCGACATCGTTCAGGTGCAGCGTGACCTTGACCTGGTCGGGCGACTTGCCGAGGTACCTGAGCGCCGCGACGGTCGCGCTGTCCTGCGACTTGACCATGTCCTTGACGTTGGTCTCGACGACCTGCTCGACCGACTTGCCGTCCGGGTAGACGGACTTCCTAGGCACCACCGACTCGTCCGTGTCCAGCCACGCACCGAGCAGCGACCCCAGCCGGCGCTTCTCGTTGCGCCCGCTCGCATGGATCGTGGTCAGCAGCAGGTGCCCGGTCGTCGGGTACACCGCGACCGGGCCGGAAATCTCGACCACCGGCCGCCCCCCGTCCTCGCCGAGCGTGTCGGCCACCGATCCCGGCGTGATCAGGACATACGGCATCGGCACCAGGAACGCGAACCCGAACAGGATCGCGACGAGGAGCAGGGACACCGGGAGGGTGAGCTTGGTACGGGCCACGCCTGGCATTAAACACGGCGCCGCCCCGCCCGCCGTACCGGAGTCGCCTCACCGACCCCGCACCCGGCCATCCACGCCCGAAATCCGCCACTTCGCGACAACACCCGGCACCTCGCGGCAGCGCCCCGCACCGCACGACAACACGCCGGCGCCTCGATGCGGCACCCCGCATCTCGCGGCAGCGCCCGGCGCCTCGCGGCGGCGCCCCGCCCTTCGCCGCAGAGCCGGGCCCTACGCGGCGGAGACCCGCACCCCGCCCAGCTCGTCCGACAGTTCGGCCGCCGCCTGGGCCACCCGGCGGCCCAGCCGCTCGGTGTCCAGGTTGCCGAGCGAGACGATCCCGACACTCGACTCGACCGCCGCGAGATCCGGCACCGAGGCCGCGATCCCGGGCACCGTGTGCCGACCGTCGCCGGGGGCGTACACGTAGGACCTGGGCCCGTCCAGGCCCGCCACCACCCGGCGCGCGGCGAGGATGGCCAGACCCGCGGCCCCCGCGTCCAGTGCGTGTCGCGATCCGACCCGGTAGGCCACGTGGTAGTCGGTCCAGGTGGGCTCGGCCACCGCGACCACCAGGGCCTCCATGCCGTCCACGATGGTCAGGTGCGCGGTGGCGCCGGTCTCCTCGGCGAGTCGGCGCAGACAGGGCACCGCCGCGTCCCGGACCAGCGGGTGTGCCCGACGGGCCAGTTGCAGCGCGCCCAGGCCGAGTTTGGTACGTCCGCTCTCGTCGCGCCGGACGAGACCGTGCTGTTCCAGCGTGGCGAGGATGCGGTAGACGACGGTGCGGTTGACGCCGAGTGCGGCGGCGATGTCGTGTACCGACAGGCCGTCCGAGGCATCGGCGAGCAGTTCGAGGACCTTGAGACCTCGGTCCAGGGTCTGTGACGTTTCGGCGACCACCGGCCCCCCTCCCTTCGCGTGACGTTGCATTACGTCCAGCGGCGTTCGATCCCCGAACGAAACACCACATTCGCGAGGCTGTGCGGCGCCAGATCATGGGGCCAGGACACCTACTCGTCACCACTCGGCGGGCAGGCCGAACGGATTCCCACGCTCGAGAAGGACGGTTTCTCCTTCGCGGCGCGTCGGGAGATCACGCTAACCAGAGGGGGCAGTTTTGGCACTGGATATCCGGGATACGGACAGGAAAAATATCCGCCGAATCGGGATGCATACCACAAACTTCACAAATCGCCGAATGCGATCCTCGACACGCGTCCCGGAGCGCGAGGCGAGGCAGTCCCGTACTCACCAGCCGGACAGACCGTCCCAACCCATGAGACCGCCGCCCGGATCGGCACCGGCAACCGGACTCCGATCAACACCCGCAACGGGGCTCCGCTCCGCACCCTCGACCCGGCCCGGCCCGAACCGCACTGCCACTCGGCCCGCTCCGCCCCTCGGCCGCGCCGCCACCCGCCTTCGTGCCGCCACACCCCCGCGACCCGCCCTCGCACCGTGGCCACACCCCCGGCCTCAACGGCCCGAGGTGGCCCACTCGCGGATCTTCCCGATCCGCGCCTCCAACTGCCCGGCCGACGCCTGGGCCACCGCCGGCCCGCCGCACACCCGACGCAGCTCGTTGTGGATCTGCCCGTGCGTCTGCCCGGTGCGGTGGTGCCACGCGGCCACCATCGAGTTGAGCTCCTTGCGCATCGCGGTCATCTGACGGTGCGTCACCACAGGGCGCTGATCGGCCGGTTTCTCCGACAGGTCGGCCTGGTGGTCGGGCTTGCGCCGGCTCTTGGCCACCTGCTTGGCCTGGCGCGACTGCAACAGCATCTGCACCTGGTCGGGTTCGAGCAGACCGGGCAGGCCGAGGTACTCCTCTTCCTCCTCGCTGCCCACGTGCGCCTGGAGGCCGAACTCCGCACCGTCGAACAGCACCCGGTCGAACCGCGCCTCGCTCTCCAGCGCCTCGAACGCGAACTCCTCCTGCTGTCCCGGCTCGTCCTTCTGCGCGTTGGCCTGCGCGAGGAGGGCGTCCTCCTCGTCGTACATCCCGCCCTCCTTCTTCGGGCGGTCCAGCACGTGATCGCGCTCGATCTCCATCTCGTTCGCGTGCTGGAGCAGCGTCGGCACGGAGGGCAGGAACACCGACGCCGTCTCACCCCGGCGCCGGGCCCGGACGAAGCGGCCCACGGCCTGCGCGAAGAACAGCGGCGTGGAGATCGTGGTGGCGAACACCCCCACCGACAGCCGCGGCACGTCCACGCCCTCGGAGACCATTCGCACCGCGACCATCCAGCGGTCCTCGGACGCGGAGAAGTCCTCGATCTTCTTCGACGCGCCGGTGTCGTCGGACAGCACGAGGGTGGCGCCCTGCCCGGTGATCTCGCGGATCATCCGCGCGTACGCCCGAGCCGACTCGTGGTCGGTGGCGATCACCAGGCCGCCGGCGTCCGGAATGGCCTTGCGCACCTCACCCAGCCGCTTGTCCGCGGCGCGCAACACCTGCGGCATCCACGCACCCTGCGGATCCAGCGCGGTACGCCAAGCCTGACTGATCGCGTCCTTGGTCATCGGCTCGCCGAGCGAGGCGGCGATCTCGTCGCCCGCCTTGGTCCGCCAGCGCAGGTCGCCGGAGTAGGACAGGAAGATCACCGGACGCACCACGCCGTCCGAGAGGGCGTGACCGTAGCCGTAGGTGTAGTCGGCGGACGAGCGGCGGATGCCGTCCTTGCCCTCCTCGTACGCGACGAACGGGATCGGGTTGATGTCCGAGCGGAACGGGGTACCGGTCAGCGCGAGCCGGCGGGTGGCCGGTTCGAACGCCTCCATGCACGCCTCGCCCCACGACTTGCTGTCGCCCGCGTGGTGGATCTCGTCCAGGATCACCAGCGTCTTGCGGTTCTCCACCCGGCGCCGGTGCAACATCGGGTGCACGCCGACACCGGCGTAGGTGACCGCGATGCCGTGGTACTCGCGGGACACCGGGCCCGAGGAACTCGAATAATTCGGGTCGATCCGCAGACCTATCCGCGCGGCGGCCTCGGCCCACTGCTTCTTCAGATGCTCCGTCGGCGCGACGATGGTGATCTGGTGGATCACATGCGCGTCCAACAACTCCGACGCGATCCGCAACGCGAACGTGGTCTTGCCGGCACCCGGCGTGGCCACCGCAAGGAAGTCGCGCGGCTGCCGCGCGAGATAGGTGTCGAGGGCCCCCTGCTGCCACGCACGCAGCTTGTTCGCGGTACCCCATGGGGCACGATTCGGGAAGGCCGGGGACAGATGGGACGCGGCTGCGGTACTCACTGCGACGGGTCTGCTCCAAGCCGAGAGGACGATCAAGGGCAAGCGCTCAGGCTACCCGAGCAACCACCAAGCTCCCCGCCCCGAGGTCGACCACCCGACACGGCGTCTGGGGCATCGGATGCAACACGTCGCGATGGACCTCCCGGAAGCTCACGCTCTCGTTCTGCTCCACCAGTTCCGAGGCGTCCTCGGCACACCCGGCTGTCCCCCGGGGCCGCGAGGCATCGCCGACCACGTCCGTCATGCCCACACGCTACGACCGCGACGGGCCGCCGGAATCGGCAGTCGCGTCGGAGCAGGCGGTCGGGACTCAGGGTAGTCGGGGGATTGCGTGGGTGTAGTGGAATTGCTGCGGTGGGCGGGTGGTGCGCGGGGGTGGCTGCGGGTGGACGTGTGGGATCAGGGCTGCGAGTCGGGGCGGCGGATTCTCGGGGCCAGGAGGGCGCCGAGGAGGGAGACGCCCAGCATGATGGCGAAGATCAGGGTGAAGACGCCGGCGTCCTTGCCGGTGCCCTCGTGCAGGGCGGCGAAGATGGCGCCGGCCAGGCCGACCAAGACGATCGTGCCGAGCGAGTCGGCGACCTGGAGAGAGGAGGAGTTGGTGCCGGACTCCTCCGGCGTGGACAGGTCGAGGGTGAGCACGCTCACCGACGAGACGGCCATGCCCATGCCGGCGCCGCCGAAGAACCAGCCGACGGTGACCGCGTACGGGGAGACCCCGGGGAGCAGCGCGAGCAGCGCCCCGCCGATCGCGATCGCCACGAACAGGAAGCCCGCCTGGACCAGGCGCGGCCGTCGCTCGTGCGGCGAGCGGCCCTGGTACCAGGACCCCAGCGCCCAGGACAGCGCGCCCACGGTCAGGGTCAGCCCCGCCTCGGTCGGCGACAGGCCGTGCTCGCTGACCAGCATCAGCGGTACGAAGGACTCGACCGCGAAGAACGCCCCCGCGAGCACGCCCCGGGACAGGATCACCGCCGGCAGCCCGCGCACCGCGCGCAGCGTGCCCACCGGCAGCAGCCGAGGCACCGTCGCCGCCATCAGCGCCAGGCCGGCGACCAGCAGCAGTACGCCCACCACGTTCAGGTGTTGCCCGCCGTACTGCAACATGCCCGCGCCCACCGAGGCGCCGATCGCCGCGCCGATCCGGCGCCGGTTCATCCGCGCGTCCGGGTCCGGCTCGCCCGCCATCCGCCGGAGTTGCGGCAGCATCATCACGATCGGCAACACCACGAGCACCGGGATGGCCAGGAACACCCAGCGCCACCCCAGGTGATCGGTGACCAGCCCGGACACCGGCGGCCCGACGATCGAGGGCAGCACCCACGCCGCGGAGAACGCCGAGAACACACGTGGGCGCAGCGCGGACGGGTACGCCTTGCCGACCACCACGTACAGCGACACGATCACGAGCCCGCCGCCGAGGCCCTGTACGGCCCGGCCCACGATGAACGGCCACATCGACTGCGCGGTGCCGGCCAGCACGAGTCCGGCCGCGAACGCCCCGATCCCGCCGAACAGGGGCAGCCGGGGTCCACGCGCGTCACACCATTCGCCGGAGACCACCATGGCGAGCAGACTCGTGGTGAAGAACGCGGAGAAGGCCAGGGCGTACAGCGGCACGCCGTCGAGTTCCTTGACCGCCACCGGCATCGCGGTGCCCACGGCCATCGCCTCGAAGGCGATCAGCAGGACGACCGACACGATCCCGAGCGTGAGTTGAAGATAGGGCCGGGTCAGTACGCCGGGTTCCCGGTCGGACTTCTCGGCGCTCCGTCGCGCGGACTTCGACTCCCCTACGGCTGTCACCGAGACAGCCTAGACCCTGCCATATCAACCTACTTATCAATGCAATCGGCGCGGCCTGTCAACCACGCCGACACGCACGAGCCCCCGCGACCCGGTCCCGCCCCCACGCCCCCTAATCCACCACCACGTCCCGAGGCCGCAGCGGCAGCCGCGGCAGTTCCAACCCGGTCGCATCCCGCACCGCCGCCGCGACCGCCGCCGGCACCGGCACGATGGCCGCGTCGCCCAGGCCCTTCGCGCCGAACGGTGCGCCCGGTTGCGGCTCCTCGATCCACGCGGCCACCCGCACCGGCGGCACGTCCCACGTCCCCGGCGGCGACCACGCGAACTCGATGTCCTCCGTCAGCGCGAGCCCGAGCCCCATCGCCACCGAGCTCTCCACCCGCACCCGGGCCTGCGCGGGATCCAGCACCCGCCCCGCGTCGTAGGCGCCGGTCACGTCCACCACCCGGATCGTGCCCAGTTCCGGGTCCAGGTCGACCACGACGCGACAGGCCGAGAAGGCCACCGCCGGATAGGCGTTGCCCTGCCCGGCGTCGTCCAGCGGTTCGGTGCTCGGCGCCCGGCACGCACCCGCCGTGGTCACCGTCGCGGTGTCCTCGTACATCGCGTCCACCGACAGGTCGATC
The DNA here is from genome assembly GCF_055557415.1 of Embleya sp. L77. Classification (NCBI taxonomy): domain Bacteria; kingdom Bacillati; phylum Actinomycetota; class Actinomycetes; order Kitasatosporales; family Streptomycetaceae; genus Embleya; species Embleya sp. L77. The sequence continues at coordinate 4,396,943 of NZ_CM145709.1, read as the reverse complement.
AGCCCGTCGTAGGACTTGATCCGCCCCTCCCGCACGTCCAACAACCGCGCCGTCATCCCGTAGCGTGCCGCCACCGGCGCCAACAGCCGCTCGCGGATCTCCCGTGCCGCCTGCTCCACCGCGCCCGCCGTCAGCCACGTATGCCGCCCCACCCCCGGCGCCCCCGCCGTCGGCAGCGCGATGCCGGCCTGGAGCACGATCGCGTCCGGCACCCCCAGCACCTCGTCCACTATCTGCCGCGCCAGCGTCACGAAGCCCTGCCCGACCTCGACCGCCGCGCACGTCACCGTCACCACGCCGCCGTCGAGCCGCACGGTCGCCGTCGAGGACTCGTCCGCCCCCTCGATCCCCAGCAGCGGCATCAGCCCGACCGCGTACCCCGTCCCGCGCAACGTCCCCGGCGCGGGCGGCGCGGGCGGCGGCGCGGCCTCCGCCACCGCCCGCAGCGCGGCGCCCACCGGTACCGGCCCGTCCAGCACCTGACCCGTCGTCAACATCGTTCCGGAGCTGAGCGCGTTGCGCAGCCGCAACTCCACCGGGTCCATCCCGAGCGCGTCCGCGAGCTTGTCCATCTGCGCCTCGTGTGCGAAGCACACCTGCACCGCGCCGGGCCCGCGCATCGCCCCCGCCGGCGGATTGTTGGTCCGCACCGCCCACGCGTCGACCACCGCGTACGGCACCATGTACGGCCCAGCCGCACAGCCGATCAGCCGCCCGATCACCTCCGCCGAGACGCCCGCGTACGCGCCGCCGTCCAGGATGATCTGCGCCTCCACGCCGAGCAGCCGGCCGTCCCGGTCCGCCCGGTGGGTGTACTTCATCCGCGCCGCGTGCCGATGGCCGCCCAGCCGCAACGACTCGTCCCGCTCCAACACCGCCTTGACCGGCCGGCCGGTGCGCAGCGCCAACAGCCCGACCACGGCGGTCAGTCCGACGTCCTCGCGTGTGCCCGAGGAGCCGCCCACGCCGGTGGGCATCAGTCGGACCATCCCGGCGGGCAGCCCCAGACACTCCGCGACCTGGTCCCGGTCCGCGTGCGGGTACGGCGAGGCCACGTGCAGTTCGACGCCGCCGTCCGGCGAGGGCAGCGCGAGCGCGGCGTCGGTGGCCGGGTTGGCCTGGTACTGCGCGGGCACCTCGTACAGCCCCTCGACCACCACCTCGTCCACCGGCGTACCGTCCCGGCGCAGCTTGACCGGTCGGCCGTGGCGCAGCGCGATGTGCCGCAGCACATTGCCGTCCGGATGCAACGGCGGTCCGGCGAAGGCGTGTTCGGGATCCGAGGCGGCCTCCAACGGCTGGTACGACACCAGCACCGCCGCGGCGCCGGCCCGCGCCGCGTGCAGGGTCTCCGCGGCGACGGCGGCAACCGCCTCCCCGGCGAAGCGCACCACGCCGTCCGCGAGCACCGGCCGGTCCGCCACGATCACACCGTGGCACGCGCCCGGCGGCAGATCCGCCGCGGTGACCACGCCGCGTACGCCCGGCACCGCGTAGGCCGGGGCCGCGTCCACGCCCAGGATCCGCGCGTGTCGGTGCGGCGAGCGCACCAGCACGCACCACAGCAGGCCCGGCGCCCACAGGTCGCCGGTGTAGGAGAACCGTCCCCGTGCCTTGGCGTCTCCGTCGGGGCGCGGTGCGGACTTGCCGATCACTTGGTCTCGCCGATCACTCGGTGCCGCCGGCCGCCGGCGGCGCGATCACGTTGAACATCATCGTCGAGTGGGTCTCGCTCGGTGCGCGTCGGCGCGCCGCGGTGCGCACGGCGTCCACCATCGGATGCGGCCCGGCGCACCGGCAGGGGTGCCCGTCCAGCGCACGCCGGATCTCCACCTCGCCCGGCTCCGACCCACGGGCCAGCAGCGCACACGCGGACGCGACCACTCCGGGCACGCAGTATCCGCACTGGACCGCGCCGGACTCCACCAGCGCACGCTGCACCTCGGCGGTCTCCGGGTCCTTGTCCAGGTCCTCGATGGTGCGCACCTCACGGTCGCCGAGGGTGGCCGCCGCGACCAGGCACGCGGACACCGCGACCCCGTCCAGGTGCACCGTGCAGGTCCCGCACACGCCCTGTCCACAGCCGTCCTTGGCGCCGGGCAGGCCGAGCCGCTCGCGCAGGACGTACAGCAGGTTCTCGCCGATCCAGGCGTTCTCGATCAGCCGCGCCTCGCCGTTGACGCGCAGGATGTACGACGTCGTGGGGACCGCGTCGAAGTCGAACCCGGGGCCGCTCATCCGCCGAACGCCCGTTGTACCGCGCGCCGCGCGCACACCGCGACCACGTGCCGCAGGTGCGCCCGGGCGGCCCGCTGTTCCGCGTCGGGCCGGACCTCGTCCGCGACCAGCCGGCCGAAGTCGGCCGCGTCGCGCGGGTCCGCGAGCCGACCCGTGTGCGGGTCCATCCGTCCCGCCAGCCACTGTTCGGCCTCGAACGCGCGTACCGGACCGGGATGCGCCCCGCCGACCGCGCAGCGCACGTCGCCGACCACGGGGCCGGCCACCAGCGCCAGGGTCAGGTGCCGCCCGCCGCCCACCGGTGCCTTGACGAACTCCTGCACGCCGCGCAGCAGCGGCACCCGTACTCCGGTGATCAACTCCCCCGGGCGCAAAAGCTGTTCGGCGATCGCACCCGCCTTGGGCGCGAGCAGGTGCGGGGCGACCTCGCGCACTCCGCCCGGCGAACGGCACGACACGGTGGCCTCCAGGGCCGCGAGTACGGGCAGCGAGTCGGCGGCTCGGCCGCTCGCGAGGATGTTGCCGCCGAGGGTGCCCATCGCGCGCACCTGCGCGGTGCCCACCTCGTTGGCGGCGGCGGCCAACGCGGGGACGAGCGAGGCCAGGTCGGCATCCGCGAGCCGGGCCCAGGTGAGTCCGGCGCCGAGCATGACGAAGTCGCCCTCGTAACCCCACCGCCGCAGGTCGGCGACCTTCGCCAGGCCCACCAGGGCCGGCGGTCGCACCGTTCCGGCGTTGACGCGGGGCATGAGGTCGGTCCCTCCGGCCACCGGCAGTGCCCGGGGATCGCGCGCGAGGGCATCCACGGCCTCGTCGAGCGACAGCGGCATCAAGATCGTCGCGTCCACAGCGCCGCCCACCCTATTGCCACGCACCCTCCAACGGGCCGTCCCCACCGAGATTTGAACCAACCCGAAACCACACCACCCCCGCACCAGACCAGTCCCCCACAGACCCACCCCGAAGCCGCAAACCCCAACCCTCCACCAAAACAAAACAACCGAACCGAGCGGCGTACGCGCCGGCCGACGAACGGCCGGTCGGGCGGAGCGGACGAGCGAGCGGGCAGGCGGGCAGGCGGACTTGCGGGCAGGCGAGCGAGCGGGGGCTCCCGGGCAAGCGGCCGAGCCGGTGGGCCGGCGGAACAGGCGAGGGCAGGCGGCGCGGACTGACGAGCGAACGGACCTGCGGACCGGCGGCCGGACCGGCAGGCCGGCGGGTCGGCGTCCGGGCCGGCCGGTCGGCGGGCGGACGCGGGCGAGCCAGCCGAACAGACAGGCGGGTCGGCGGACGAGCAAACAAGCGGGCGAGCCGGCGGCCAGGCGAGCGGGCGCGCGGACTGGCGAGAAGCGAGTAGGCGGGCGAGCCGGAGGGCCGGCAGGCGAGCGCGGTCGGGGCCGGCAAGCGAGCCGGCGGGCAAGCGGACGGGCCGACAGGCAGGCGGGCGGGCCGACAGGCAGGCGGGCGGGCAGGTGGGCGACCGATGGGCGGACCGGCCGACGGGCGACCAAGCCGGCGGGCGGCAGGCCTTCGGGCCGCCGCCGGGCCGGTCGGTCGGCGGCGCCATCCGGTCGGCGTGTGGCCCGCCAACAACTCGACCCGCGCACACCCCGCCCATGCAAGAGGCGTCGGCCGTTCCGGCCGACGCCTCAGCGACCTGCGTGTACCTCGGCGACTACTGCTTGCCGCCGCTCTTGCCACCGCTCTTGTCCTTGTCGCCACCGGCCCCGCCGGCCGGCATCGTCTCGTAGATCTCCTTGCACATCGGGCACACCGGGTACTTCTTCGGGTCGCGACCCGGCACCCAGACCTTGCCGCAAAGGGCGATGACCGGGCTCCCGGACATCGCGCTTTCCATGATCTTGTCGCGCTGGACGTAGTGCGCGAAGCGCTCGTGGTCACCGTCGCCGTGGGAGAGCTTCGGCGTCTCCTCGATCAGCGTGCCGGTGCCCGTCCCGTGCTCCGGCTCCGGGAAGCTCTGGGGAGTGGTCATACCCACCAGGATAGCCAGACGCCGGCGGCACCCAACGGCGCGTTGGATCACGCGCGCGTCCCGCCCCGCCCCGGCCGGCGCACACCCGGGTCGCGGCCTCGATCGCAGCCCCGATCGCAGCCCGACCGCAACCCGATCGCAGCCCCGATCCGCCCCGGCCCGACGTCAGTTCAGCGTCGGATCCTCCGGGTACGTGGCGACCATGGCCAACTCGCCCACCTGCCGCCGCAGTACCGCCCGCCAGAGCCGGTCCGGCGTGGGCGTGAACGCGTCGCCGGGCTCGGAGTCGACCACGTACCACGCGCCGGACTTGAGTTCGGTCTCCAACTGCCCGGGCCCCCAACCCGCATAGCCGGCGAAGACCCGCATCGAGCCGAAGTCGGCGGCGACCAGTTCCGGCGGTACGTCCAGGTCGACCAGCCCCAGGCCGCCGTGCACGCGACGCCAGCCCAGCGGCTCGGCGCCGCCCGGCACCGACGCGATGGCCAGCGCCGAGTCCATCGCGACCGGGCCGCCCTGGAAGACCACGGGCGGCTCGCTGACGATCTTGGACCACGGCACGAGCACGTCGTTGACGTCCACCGGACTGGGCCGGTTGATCACCACGCCGAGGGTGCCGTCCTCGTCGTGCTCCAGTAGGAAGACCACACACCGGTCGAAGTTGGGATCGGCCAGCGCGGGCGTGGCCACGAGCAGGCGTCCGGTGAGCGTTACCTCGGTCATGGGGTCATGATCCCGCAACCGCCGCGTCGTGGTGCGCCACCCCGCGAGGAAGTCGGCCGGCGAACACGAGCGCGCCGGTGCTACCGAGCAGGTCCGCGGCCACGTCCCACGGGTCCCCGCTGCGGTGCGGCAGCAGGAAGTGCTGGATCAGTTCACTCTCCACGGCGTGTGCCGCAAGTGCCGCGCCCAGCACGAGCGGACCGATTCCGACACGCCGACCGGTCCAGGCAATGGCCGCGAAGGAGAGAAAATGCACGATCTTGTCACGATGCGGAACAAACGGCGTCGGGTCCCCCGGACTGCCCGGATTGAACAGGAGGACCAGATTCACCAGCACCGCTCCCGCGAATGCCCAGTACGCGAGCTTGTTCCCGGCCATCCCACCCCTTCGGTCACGGGCCGAACGACCCTTTTTTCCGGGCCCTTCGGCTCCACGAGTCGGCACGGGAGCAAGGCGGATCCGACTACCGTGTAGCGCTGTCGGCCCATCTCCCCTGTCGGCTTCGGTACCCACAGAAGTGCGAGGATTCATGCAAGACGACGTGCTCTTGGTTCACGGCGGTTCCCCGCTTGAGGGCGAGGTTCGCGTCAAGGGCGCCAAGAACCTGGTGCCGAAGGCGATGGTGGCCGCGCTCCTGGGCGAGGCGCCGAGCCGACTGCGCAACGTCCCGGAGATCAGCGACGTGCGCATCGTCAAGGGCCTGCTGCAACTGCACGGCGTGGCGGTCCGCGACGGCGAGGAGCCCGGCGAGCTGCTGATGGACCCGACCCAGGTCGAACAGGCCAACGTCGCGGACATCGACGCGCACGCGGGTTCGAGCCGGATCCCGATCCTGCTCTGCGGACCGTTGCTGCACCGACTGGGCCGCGCGTTCATCCCGGACCTGGGCGGCTGCATGATCGGCGACCGACCGATCGACTTCCACCTCAGCGTGCTGCGCGAGTTCGGCGCGGTGATCACCAAGCGTCCCGAGGGGCTCTACATCGAGGCGCCCAACGGCCTCAAGGGCACCAAGGTCAGCCTGCCGTTCCCGAGCGTGGGCGCCACCGAGCAGGTGCTGCTCGCCGCGGTGCGCGCGGAGGGCACCACCGAGCTGTCCAACGCGGCGGTGGAGCCGGAGATCATAGACCTCATCTGCGTGCTCCAGAAGATGGGCGCGATCATCTCGGTGACCACCGACCGGGTGATCCGGATCACCGGCGTGTCCAAGCTCGGCGGCTACGACCACCGCGCCCTCCCGGACCGCCTTGAGGCCGCCTCCTGGGCCTGCGCGGCGCTCGCCACGCACGGTGACATCTACGTCCGCGGCGCCCGCCAGCTGGACATGATGACCTTCCTGAACGTCTTCCGTCAGGTCGGCGGCGCGTTCTCGATCGACGACGAGGGCATTCGCTTCTGGCACCCGGGCGGCCCGCTGAACGCCATCGCGCTGGAGACCGACGTGCACCCCGGTTTCCAGACCGACTGGCAGCAGCCGCTGGTGGTCGCGCTGACCCAGGCCACCGGGCTGTCCATCGTGCACGAGACGGTCTACGAGCGGCGGCTCGGCTTCACGTCCGCGCTCAACCAGATGGGTGCCACGATCCAGCTGTACAGCGAGTGCCTGGGCGGCACGCCGTGCCGCTTCGGCCAGCGCAACTTCCAGCACTCCGCGGTCATCTCCGGGCCGGCCAAGCTGCACGCGACCGACCTGGACATCCCGGACCTGCGTGCGGGCTTCTCGTACCTGATCGCCGCGCTCGCCGCGGAGGGCACCTCGCGGGTCACCGGCATCGACCTGATCGAGCGCGGCTACGAGGACTTCCAGGCCAAGCTGGAGGCGCTCGGCGCTCGTGTGGAGCTGCCGATGCGGGTCACCGAGAGCGTCGCCTAGCGATTTCCACCCGGCCGCTCGGGCCCCGATGCCCCTTCCCGGGGCCACAGGGGCCCGAGGAGGGCCGGAAACGGTCCCGGTGGACCCGACAACGCCGGAAGGGCGGCTTCCCCGAGGGGAAGCCGCCCTTCCGGTTCTCCACCGGGGCGCTACGGACTTACTTGCCCGAGGCCGCGGCCTTGAGCTTCGAGCCCGCCGAAACCTTGACGCCGAAGCCGGCCGGGATGTCGATCGGGTCACCGGTCTGCGGGTTCCGCGCGGTGCGGGCGGCACGGTGGGTGCGCTCGAAGGTGAGGAAGCCCGGGATCGAGACCTTCTCGTCACCCTTGGCGACGATCTCGCCGACGACGTCGGCGAGCGCGCTCAGTACGGCATCCGCGTCCTTGCGGGTCACGTCGGCGCGCTCCGCGAGGGCGGCCACCAGCTCACTGCGGTTCATGTGTCACTCCCGTGTCTTGCTGACCTCCGCCGACGACCACGAACGTGGTCGCAAACGTGGTTCAGTCCAACTCGCTGTTCTTGCCCCGGGGACGAATCCTGCACTCATCCATGCCCGGAAGCTAATCAAGGACACGCGAAATCACTGGGAAAGCCCCGTGATTTCGCGGTTCCGGCAGATTACGGGGCCGTTCGGGGGCCCCTGCAACCGGGATCCGTACGGACAGTACGACGATCATCCCGCAGGGTTCTGACGCTCCGCCAACACCGCGTCCCGCACCGCCGCGGCCACCACGGCGGACACCTCCGGGTGGAAAACACTCGGAATGATGTAATTCGGGTTCACTTCGTCGTCGGAGACCACCGACGCCAGTGCCCGCGCGGCGGCGAGCAGCATGTCGTTGGTGATGTGCCGGCTCTGCGCGTCCACCAGGCCTCGGAAGACACCGGGGAAGACGAGCACGTTGTTGATCTGGTTCGGGAAGTCGCTGCGGCCGGTGGCGACCACCGCGGCGTGCTCCAGGGCCGCCGCCGGGTCCACCTCGGGATCCGGGTTGGCCAGCGCGAACACGATCGAGTCCGGGGCCATCGCGGCGATGTCGGAGCCGGCGAGTACGTTCGGCGCCGACACGCCGATGAACACGTCCGCACCGACCACGGCCTCCTTGAGGGTGCCGGTGAGGGCCTGCTCGTTGGTGTGCTCGGCGACCCAGCGCAGGTCCTCGCCGAGGTCCGTACGACCCGTGTGCACCACGCCGTGCACGTCCGCGACCACCACGTGGCCTGCGCCCGCGGACAGGAGCAGTTTGAGGATCGCCGTGCCCGCCGCACCCGCGCCGGACATGACAATGCGCACATTCTCGATCTTCTTGCCGACCACCCGCAGCGCGTTGGTGAGCGCCGCCAGCACCACGATCGCGGTGCCGTGCTGGTCGTCGTGGAAGACCGGGATGTCCAGCGTCTCGCGCAGCCGGCGCTCGATCTCGAAGCAGCGCGGTGCGGAGATGTCCTCCAGGTTGATCCCGGCGAAGCCCGGCGCCATCACCTGCACGGCCCGGACGATCTCGTCCGGGTCCTGGGTGTCCAGGCAGATCGGCCAGGCGTCGATCCCCGCGAACCGCTTGAACAGGGCCGCCTTGCCCTCCATCACCGGCAGCGCGGCCTTGGGGCCGATGTTGCCCAGGCCCAGCACCGCGGAGCCGTCGGTGACCACCGCGACGGTGTTGCGCTTGATGGTCAGCCGGCGCGCGTCGTCCGGGTTCTCCGCGATGGCCAGACACACTCGCGCCACGCCCGGGGTGTAGATCATCGAGAGGTCGTCACGATTGCGGATCGGATGCTTGGACTGCATCTCGATCTTGCCGCCGAGGTGCATCAGGAAGGTCCGGTCCGAGACCTTGCCGAGGGTGACCCCCTCGATCTCCCGGATCGCCGCGACGAGCCGGTCGGCGTGATCGGTCGAGGTCGCGGCGATCGTGACGTCGATCCGCAGGCGCTCGTGGCCGGACGCCGTGACGTCGAGCGCGGTGATCGACCCCCCGGCGGATTCGACCGTGTTGGTGAGTCGACTGACCGACGGTCCCCCTGCGGGGACCTCCAGTCGAGCCGTGATCGAGTACGAGGCGCTGGGCGCTGCGGGCATGAACTCTTTCTCCTCCGATCGCTGCGACGCCCGTTTCCCACGGCGTCGCATCGCCCTCGATGGTCTCACTTCGTGGACACGGGCGGTTCCGGGGGCCGCGGCGCGGCCCGTCCTACCCGTCGCGAGCGGCCTCGCAAACTGTGATCCTCGTCCTTCGCCGATCATTCCGACGCCGGCGAGTGGTCGGTTACGCTGTTCAACGACACCGGCTCGATCCAAGCCCCCGGGCCCAACCATTAGTCCCTACGAGGGACCACTTGCCGAGAGGCGAGCATTGGCGGGTCGGTGTCCTCGACATCACGAACCGGCGTCCCTCAGGGGCCGCCGGTTCGTCGTTTTCCGGGCACGGGTCGCACCCGTGCCCCCGCCCGAACGGGCACGCGAGAAGGCCCGGTGTGCAAGCACACCGGGCCTTCTCGTCAACAGGGGTGGAGGTGGCGGGAATTGAACCCGCGTCCTACGGTGCGGAACCAGAGCTTCTCCGAGCGCAGTCCACAACGATTTTCTCGGCCCCGGTGTTCACGTGGACAAGACACCGACGGGCCCAGTTACTGTTTTTTGTCCCGCATGACCCCGTAACCGGGTCGTACGGTGGAGTCCCCTAGATTATGCCAGGATCCGGGGCGGGGACGCACCCGGTCTGACACCTTCGGATACTCGCTTAGGCAGCGAGGGCGAAGGAATCGCGCTTGGTATCGGCGATTATTTGTTTGCGACAGGTGGTTAACGAGATCATTGTCGCTTCCTCGGCTCGCTTCCTCTGCTTCGACAGCCGCAGTCGAAACCGATCACCCCCTATTGAATTTTCAAGCAACCACCGAGGCTCCGAGGAACCCGGGTGTCCTGCTCGACGGCCCGACCCGCCACACTTGCTCGGCCCGAACCACGCACATCGTACGGTCCAACGTCGGACCGGTCCACTTCATTCCCGATGGGTCACCGCCGATTCCCGGTGGGTCACTGCCGGCGGCCGCGCACGTACTTCGACATCACGCGGTCCGTCTCGCGCTTGTCCTGCTGTTCGCGCAGGGTCTGTCGTTTGTCGTAGTTCTTCTTGCCCTTGGCCAGCGCCAGTTCGAGTTTGGCCCGACCGTCCTTGAAGTACAGGCTGAGCGGCACCAGGGTGTGACCCGTTTCCTGGGTCGCCTGGACCAGCTTGTCGATCTCGTGCCGGTGCAGCAGCAGCTTGCGCTTGCGCCGCGCCGCGTGATTCGTCCACGTGCCCTGCGAGTACTCCGAGATGTGCACGTTGTGCAGCCACACCTCGCCGCCGTCGATGCTCGCGTAGCCGTCCACCAGGGACGCCTTGCCGGCCCGCAACGACTTGACCTCGGTGCCGGTCAGGACGAGGCCGACTTCGAGGGTGTCCTCGATGAGGTAGTCGTGCCGCGCCTTCTTGTTCTGCGCGATGAGCTTGCGCCCGGTCTCTTTCGCCATGATCCCTGCATTCTCGCGCATGGCCGCAAGCTCATTACCCGTCCGGGTGGGTGGTCTTTCCGCCCCGGTCGTCCCCGCCGCCGTCCCGGTCTCACCACCGCCGCATTCCCGGCCTCACAACCACAGCGCCGGATCGACGAAGTCACCGTCCACGAGCACCTCGAAATGCAGGTGTGCGCCGGTGGACCAGCCCGTGTTGCCCGATCGGCCGACCTGCTCGCCGCGGGAGAGTCGCTGCCCCTCGCGCACGGTGATCCGGGACAGGTGGTTGTAGGTCGTGGTCAGCGCGACCCCGCCGACGCGCCCGTGCGAGAGCACCACGCGGTAGCCGTACGCCGCGTTGTAGCCGGTCTGCACGACCGTGCCCGCGCGGGCGGCGCCCACCGAGGTGCCCTCGGGGACCGCGAAGTCGGTGCCGGTGTGCAGCTTCGTGTATTCCAAAATCGGGTGGTAGCGCATCCCGAAGCCCGAGCTGACCGGCCCGCGCACCGGGTACGACAGCGCGCCGCCCTGCTTCGAGGACGCCGCCGGGCGGCCGGCCGTCCGGGCCGGCGCATTGCGCCGGTTCACCAGCTCGGTCAGCCGCTTCTGCTCGATCCGGGTCGCCTCGTAGCGCTGCTGGTCGGCCGCCTTCTCCTCGCGCGCCGTGGTCAGCGCGGCCTCGCGCTGCGCCGCCAGCGCGGTCACCTTCGCCGCCGCGTCGGCCGCGGTCTTCTCCAGCGCGACCTGCTCGGCCAGATGCCGCCCGGCCTCCGCGTGCCGGATTCGGGCCTCCTCGCGGCGCCGCTCCAGTTCGGCCCGCCGCACGTCGATCGCGTCGCGGGTGCGCTCCAGCCGGGCGATCGTCTCGTGGTCGGCCTGGAGCATCTGCCGGTAGCCCTGGAGGCTGCTCAGCAGCTCGGCCGGGGTCTGCGCGCGCAGGATCATCGACAACTGGGCCATCCCGCCGTTGCGGTACGCCCGACCCACCAGCCGCGTGACGTCGTCGCGCACCGCCTGGGTCGACGCGGCCACGTCGTGCAGCTCGGCCTCCGCGGTGCGCACCGCGGCCTCGGCCAGGTCCACGCCGTGCCCGAGCTCGGCGGTCCGGGCCTGCGCCTGGGCCACCCGCACGCGCGCCGCGTCCAAGGCGGCCTGCGCACCCGGCTGGGCCGCCACGGCCTCGGCGTACGCGGTCTCCGCGCGGGCGAGTCGGGCCGGCGACGTGTCCAGATCCGCCCGCATGTCCTTGGCCGCGACGTCGGCGCGCTGCTTGCGGGCGGGCGCGTCGCCGTCGGCGTGCGCGGGCACGAAACCCACCGCGGCGGCCGTGATCACCACGAGCGCCGACAATCCGAGTCGCCTGGTCCGAATTCTGCGCATGATCACAAGAAACGCGTAATCGGCGCGAATTGCCACGACCCACACCGGTATGGAAGTAATACGAACCCATCCGGCCGCGTGCAAACGTTCGAAGGCCCTGTCCCGTCGCACGGAACAGGGCCTTCGAAGCGGATCCGGGCCGGATCCCGGGGGTCAGACCTTGAGGTACTTGAGCAGCGTGAAGAACGACGCGATCGCGGACATCAGCACGCCGAAGACGACCAGGAGCGGCAGGGTCGCCAGAACCGGACCCCACCCGATCAACTCGAACGCGTTGAACTGCTGGCCGAGCCCCTTCTTGACGCCGAAGAAGAACCCGGTGCTCAACAGACCGGAGGCCAGCGCACCGCCCAGCAGCCCGGCGATGGCGGATTCCATGATGAACGGCAATTGGATGTAGAGATTCGACGCGCCGACGAGCCGCATGATGCCGGTTTCCCGCCTACGGCTGAACGCGGACACCCGGGCCGTGTTGACGATCAGCAGGATCGCCACCAGAAGCATGAAGCCCATCACGCCGATGGCGGCCCACTGTGCGTTGTTCAGCAGCTTGAAGAACGGCTCCAGGATCTTGCGCTGGTCCTGTACCGACTGCACACCCGGTCTGCCCGCGAAGGCGCTCGCCACCACCGTGTACTTGGTCGGGTCCTTGAGCTTGACCCGGAAGGATTCCGGCAGCTGGTCGGCGGTCACGCTGCCGGAGAGCGGGGATTCCTTGTTCTGTTCCTTGAAGTGCTGGAAGGCTTCCTGCTTGGTCTCGTAGTAGGTCTTCTCCACGAGCGGCATCCGGCTGAGCTCGGCCTTGATCGCCTCGCGCTGCTCGTTGGACACCTCGCCGCCCGCACATCCGGCGTCCTTGTCGCTCTTGCCGCACAGGAAGATCGAGACCTCGACCCGGTCGTACCAGAAGTCCTTCATTTCGTTCACCTGAACGCGCAGCAGCAGACCCGCTCCGGCCAGCGTGAGGGACAGCGCGACGCTGACGATCACCGCGATCGTCATGGTCAGGTTCCGGCGGAGACCGACTCCGATCTCCGAGAGGACGAACTGGGCGCGCATGATGTCCTAGTCGCTAGGGGCGCGGCCGGACTGCCGCGCCGTGGTGGTCCGGTGGATCAGTGCTGGTAGCCGTACACGCCGCGAGACTGGTCGCGGACCAGCCGGCCCTGCTCCAGCTCGATGACGCGCTTGCGCATCTGGTCCACGATCGCCTGGTCGTGCGTGGCCATCAGAATCGTGGTGCCCGTCCGATTGATCCGGTCGAGCAGCTTCATGATGCCGACGCTGTTCTGCGGGTCGAGGTTGCCGGTGGGCTCGTCGGCGATGAGGATCATCGGCCGGTTCACGAAGGCACGGGCGATCGCCACGCGCTGCTGTTCACCACCGGACAGCTCGCCGGGCATGCGGTCTTCCTTGCCGCCCAGCCCCACCAGGTCCAGAACCTCCGGTACCACCTTGCGGATCGTGCCTCGGGGCTTGCCGATCACCTCGAGGGCGAACGCGACGTTCTGGTAGACCGTCTTGTTGGGGAGCAGTCGGAAGTCCTGGAAGACGGTGCCCACCTGGCGGCGCAGAGCCGGCACCTTCCAGTTGGACAACCGGCCGAGGTCCTTGCCGGCCACGAAGATGTTGCCGAGCGACGGCCGCTCCTCTTTGAGGACGAGCCGCAGGAAGGTGGACTTACCCGAGCCCGAGGACCCGACGAGGAAGACGAACTCACCCTTCTCCACTTCGAGGGAGACGTCGTGCAACGCGGGGCGCGGCTGCTTCGGGTAGGTCTTGCTGACGTTGTCGAATCGGATCACGGTTGCATCACGGTGCGCCAGTGTAGGGGGCAGGGCATACGGCTGGGGGCACAGAGGTGGCCAAGGGACCACACTGCCCGGAGCCGGGCGCCCAGGCTCGAACAGAGTGGTCGTCGGGCATGGCCATGCCGTGAGTGTAAGCGGCACAGTGGTAGGCGACGGGAACTTCCCATCGCGTCGTGAGCGTTATGCGTATCGATGCGTGATAGCGGAGCAATCGAGGCGGAGGAGTCGCGATGACCTTGGACCGCCTGGTGTGCGCGAACTGCGCCGGCCTGGTTGCGGAGGGTCGCTGCCCGACGTGCCGGGCCAGCCGCGAACGGCTCCAGCGCTCCGGTGGACTCAACCCCGCGATGCTCGCGGCGATCGCACTGCTGGTCCTGGTATGTGCGCTGCTGGTGGCCCGCGTGGGCGGCTGAGCCTGCCGCGGCCGAGCCGCCGGGCCTGATCGGGCACGGCGCGGGTGATCGACCCGCCCGCGGCCCCTTGCGAACGACACGAAGGCCGTAGACGACACGAAGGCCCTGGGTGCCCCCAGGGCCTTCGCGCTGTACAGCGGCGTTCCGCAGCTTCCGGAACCCGGATCGGGCCTTGTCGGCAGCTGTCCGACACGGACCGACCCGAGCGGGCGCCCCGTTCTCGATGCCGGGCCAGGGCCCGGCCTCGTACCGCGGTGCCGCCCACCGTCCGTGATCCCGAGCCGACCGTTTCACAGACGCACTCGCGATGACGCGGTGCGCCCGGCTCGGAACGCCGGGACGGCGGATTCAGTGCCCCGGAACCGCCGCGCCGGGGCACAAGTCTTCGGCTCAGGCCGCGGAGGCCTGCTGACGGCGCTTGAGTCGCGCCGGCAGGACGGTGAAGGTGAAGCCACCGGCCGCCATCGCGGCACCGCCGACGATCAGGAACGCCATGTTGGCGCCGGAACCGGTCGAGGCCAGTTCCTTGTTGGCGGGCTGCTGCGCCGCCGGAGCGGTGTCGCCGCCACCGAAGTCGCGCACGGGGGCGTTCTGCTGGTCGCCGTTGCCGCTGGTGGTGCGGGTGTTCCCGTCGCCGCCGCAGTTCAGGTCGAGCCCGCCCGAGGCGTGCGTGGCGTCACACGTGTTGCCACCGCCGGTGCTGCCGCCGCCCGAAGAGCCCTTCGAGGTGCTGCCGCCGCCGGAGGAACCGCCCTTGGTGGTGCTGCCACCGCTCGTGGTGCCGCCACCGGAGGTGGTCGCACCGGAGCTGCCCGAGGTGCTGTTGCCGGTGGTCGAACCCGACGTGGTGTTACCAGTGGTCGAACCCGACGTCGTGTTGCCGGTGGTCGAACCCGACGTCGTGTTGCCGGTCGTCGAACCCGACGTCGTGTTGCCGGTCGTCGAACCCGACGTCGTGTTGCCGGTGGTCGAACCCGACGTCGTGTTGCCGGTCGTCGAACCGGAGGTGGTGTTGCCGGTGGTCGCGCCCGACGTGGTGTTGCCCGTGGTCGCGCCCGACGTCGTGTTGCCCGTGGTCGAACTCGACGTGGTGTTGCCTGTCGTCGCGCCCGACGTCGTGTTGCCCGTGGTCGAACCCGACGTCGTGTTACCGGTGGTCGCACCGACGACGGTGCCGCCCGTGGTGGCACCCACGACGGTGCCGCCGGCGGTGGTACCGCTGGTCGAACCCGCGGTCTCACCGCCCGGGCACGTGTGCGTCTGCTCGCACCCGTCGCCGTCCGTCGCGCTCGCGACGCCCGCGACCGCGAAGGACGCGCCCGCCGCGAACAGCGCGGCGGCGGCTATCCGAGCCGTCCGGACGCGCATTTTGGTTGTCATCAATTAACCCCCAGTTGGATGAGATCCCCGTGTCCGCGCCGGCGCGGGTGGGGTCCCAAACGCCGTTGGGCATCACCTCGGCGCGCGTCCGTGCCATCTGTCGATGCGCCTCGGACTCCGATCGGATGCGTCGCGGTAATGCCGCCGTTCAGACTGGTAACCGGGCGGATGCCGCGTCAAGGGCGTTCGGAGAGGGTTGCGGGGGTAATTCCGATTCGCCGAGAAAATCGGCACGAAAGCGCAACGCGGCATACCACGAAGGCCCCCGCGAATACGCGGAGGCCCTCGTGGTCACGAATCGGGTTATTGCGCCCCGTCTTTGTCGAGGCGGGCGCCGCCCGCCGATGCACTACGCGGCGGCGGTCTGCTGCTGCTTGCGCCAGCGGATACCGGCCTCGATGAAACCGTCGATTTCGCCGTCGAGCACCGACTGCGGGTTGCCCACCTCGAATTCGGTGCGCAGGTCCTTGACCATCTGGTACGGGTGCAGGACGTACGAACGCATCTGGTTGCCCCAGGACGAGCCCTCGCCCTTGAGCGCGTTCATCCGGGCCTGCTCCTCCTGGCGCTGACGCTCCAGCAGCTTGGCGGAAAGGACCGCCATCGCGGACGCGCGGTTCTGGATCTGCGAGCGCTCGTTCTGGCAGGACACCACGATGCCGGTCGGGATGTGCGTGATGCGCACGGCCGAGTCGGTGGTGTTGACGCCCTGGCCGCCGGGACCGGACGAACGGTAGACGTCCACCCGCAGCTCGGACTCGTCGATGTCGACGCGGTCGCTCTGCTCCACGACCGGCAGCACCTCGACGCCCGCGAACGAGGTCTGTCGACGGCCCTGGTTGTCGAACGGCGAGATCCGCACCAGGCGGTGCGTGCCCTGCTCGACGGACAGGGTGCCGTACGCGTACGGCACCTTGACCGCGAAGGTGGCCGACTTGATGCCGGCCTCCTCGGCGTAGGACGTGTCGTAGACCTCGGTCGGGTAGCCGTGCCGCTCGGCCCAGCGGGTGTACATCCGCAGGAGCATCTCGGCGAAGTCGGCGGCGTCCACGCCACCGGCCTCGGAGCGGATGGTCACCAGCGCCTCGCGCGAGTCGTACTCGCCGGAGAGCAGCGTGCGCACCTCGAGTTCGCCGACCGCCTTGTGCACCGAGGTGAGTTCGTTCTCGGCCTCGGTGCGGGTGTCCGCGTCGTCCTCGGCCTCGGCCAGCTCGAACAGGACGTTGATGTCGTCGAGGCGCCGGCGCAGCTCTTCGACCCGGCGCAGCTCGCCCTGGAGGAACGAGAGACGACTCGTCACCTTCTGGGCGGCTTCCGGGTCGTCCCACAGGTCCGGCGCAGCCGCCTTTTCGTTGAGCGCGGCCACATCGGCCCGCATCTTGTCGAGGTCGAGGACGGCCTCGATCGACGTCATGGTCGACTCGACGGACTTGAGCTCTTCGGAAGGATCAACGGCAGCCACGCGACCATCCTAAGTGGACGGCGGGCCGGACTCGGACTCAGCCCGCGTCGGGGCTCGACGAGGCGGCCTGGAGCCGGCCGTTGTCGGCCCGGATGTACACGTCCACCCGATCGGGTCCGACGGCCACCGCGGCGGGGGCGTCGGCGGTGGCGGTGTTCGGGTCGACCGGCCGCCAGCCGCCGTCGCCGGGCACCGCGCCGAGCAGTCGGCCGTTGCCGTCGCGGGCCAGTACGACCAGGCCCCGGCCCTGGCTGTAGGCGGCGGCCGGGCGGGCGGAGGCGGCCAGGCCGACCCGCTCGGGCTCGCGCCAACCGCCCTCGACGAAGGGGATGTGCAGCACCGCGTGGTCGCCGGCGCGCACCACGAACGCGTCCAGCGTGCCGGGGGCGCCGGCGGTGAGCGCGGGCGCGGCCTCGATCCGGCCGGCGCTGGGCACGGTGGTGAAACCGCTCCAGCCGGCCCCGGTGAGCGATCCGGCGGCCAGGCCGTCGGTGCCGGTGCGGGCGACGATGTCGATGCGATCACCGGTGGCGACCGCTGCGGGCGCGCCGCCGAGCTTGGTCTTGGCGTCCGTCCTGGTCCATTCGCCGAAGCGGCCGTCGGCCAGCGTCGTGCGGTAGAGCAGCTTGTCGGTCGATCCGACCGCGAACACGTCCACCCGGCCGGGCGCGGCGCTGACCACGGCGGGATCGTCGGCGGTGCGGAAGGCGGGCAGTCGGCGCCACTCGCCCCAGCGGGGCCCGTCGCTGCCGAGGTACCACAGCGCGCCCTCGCCGTCGCGTTGCACCACGTAGCTGTGCTCGGCGTCGGCACGGGTCACCGCCGGGCCGCCCTGGAGCAGCACCGGCGCGGCGGGCAGCGGCGCGAACGCGGCCCACGTGTAGCCGCCCGCGGCGCGCCCCGTGCCCGGCCCCGCGGAGTCGGCGGGCGCGGGCGGGATCGGCCGCGGGGCGCCGGAGGTCTGTCCGGCGGGTCGGGTCGGGGTGCCCTCGTCCCGGGTGAACCAGACCGCGCCCGCACCGACCGCCGCGATGGCGAGCACACCGCAGATCACCGGGATCAGCCGCCGACGCGCACCGCCCTGGCGTCGGGCCGGTTTACTGCGCCGGTGCGACTGCACCGGCGCCGCTCCGTCGAACACCGGGCGGGTCAGGTTGGTGTGCGTGTCCCGGCTGCCGTCGGCGGCCTCCGAGGTGCCCGAGACCAGGGGGACCACGCCGGCCGGGCGGGGCACGGGGGTGTCCTGGCGGCCGACGTTCCCGTTGGGGTCGGGCACGTCGAACGCGGGCAGGCCGATCAGCGCGGGCAGCGCGGAGCGCAGCCGTTCGCCGAACTCGCGGGCGGTCAGCCGGGCGGCGGGTGCCTTGGACAGACAGGACGCGAGCACCGCGGCGAGCGGGTCGGGCAGCCCGGGAATGCCCGGCACCGGTTCGGTCACGTGCCGGCGCAGCACCGCGCCGGGGTGTCCGCCGCCGAACGGGGTCCATCCGGTGAGCAGTTCGTACAGCACGGTGGCCAGCGCGTACACGTCCACGGCGGCGGTCGGCTGCAGGCCCTCGATGATCTCGGGGGCCAGGTAGTCGGGCGTACCGATGATCCGGGTGGCCCGGGTCCGGCGCGGCGCGTCGACCAGACGGGCGATGCCGAAGTCGGTGAGTCGGGCCCGGGAGACCCCGCCCGAGTTGTCGATCAGGATGTTCTCGGGTTTGACGTCGCGGTGGATCACGCCCTCGGCGTGCGCGGCGGACAGGCCGTCCGCGACGTCGGCCACGATCGCGGCGGCCAACCGGGGCGTGAGCACGCGTTCGCGCTCCAGCCGGGCGCGCAGGTCGGGACCGATCACCAGGTCCATCACCAGCGCGAGGTCGGTGCCGTCGACGACCAGGTCGTGCACGCCCACGATGTTGGGGTGGTCCAGGCTGGTCAGCGCGGTGCGCTCCTGGACGAAGCGGGCGACCAACACCTGGTCGGACGCCAGGTCTTCGCGCAGCAGCTTGATCGCGACGGGTCCCTCGGGGCCCTCGCCCTGCCAGACGGTCCCGCTGGCGCCGCGCCCGAGCACCTTCAGGGCGACGTATCGGCTACCGATCTTGCGTGCCAAAGCAGCTCCGTGGACCCAGCGAGCGTGGTGCTCACAGCGGACTTCCCCGACCGCACCCTACGCGGCCGGCTCCCGGAAACGGGGACCGTCGGGTAGGACGGCGTGTACGAGGTCGTCCTCGACACGGGCGATGGGGGATGACTATGCGTCAATTCTTCTTGTCGCCGCCGCTGTCGCCGCCGGTGACGAAGTCCTTGACGGTGTCGTACCAGCCTCGAACGGTATCGAACCCGTCGATAGCGGAGTTCACCCAGTCGCGCAGCGGGCTGAACCAGTAGACGGCGAACAGGATCGCGGCCATGATCACCAGCCGCAGCAGGCAGCCGATGGTGCAGCCCACGCCCGGGATGCTGGTGAGCCGGAAGCCGCGCCGCCGGCGTGGCTCGCGTTCGCGGGGCTCGCGCTCCCTGGGTTCGCGTGGTTCGCGGACGACGCGTTCGCGGCGCCGCGGCTCGCGCTCGGGTGCCTCCTCGCGGCGGTAGCGCGGCGGCGGTGGCGGAGGTCCGGGGTCGGCGGGCGGCGGTGTGGCGGCCGGCCGGGCATGCTGCTGCACCGGCTCGGCGTAGGCCGGCTGCGGCGGGTAGTGCTGCGGCGGTTGCGGGTAGCCGGGCGGCTGGGTGCTCATCACCCGGGTCGCATGGGGTGGGCTCGGCGACACGGGCGGCGGTGTGGTCGGCGGCGTCGGATAGCCGACCTGCGTCTGCGGAAGAGCGCGGGTGGGGTCGGCGGCGGCCTGCGCGCCGAACGCGCTCGCGGCCAGCACCTGCGCGAGCGAACCGTCGTCGGGCCGGGCGCCGGCGACGATGTCGGCGGCCAGCCGCAGGGCCCGGCCCAGGCCCGCCGCGTCCGGGCGGCTCTCCGGCCGCTTGGCCAGGCAGCGCTCGGTGATCAGCCAGTAGGCGTCGGGCATGCCGGCCGGGCGGGTGGGCACCTCGGTCAGGTGGTGGTGCAGCAGCGCGATCGGGTTGGTGTCCCGGAACGGCGGGTGCCCGGCCACCAGTTCGTAGAGCACCACGCCCGCGGCGTAGATGTCCACGGCCGGGGTCAGCGGACGGCCCTCGGCGGTCTCGGGCGCCACGTAGCTGGGTGTGCCGACGAGTTCGTGGGTGCGGGTGAGCGCGGGCGAGTCGGCCAGGCGGGCGATGCCGAAGTCGGTCAACATCGGGTAGAGCGAGTCGCCGTTGCGGGCGAGCATGATGTTGGCGGGCTTCAGGTCCCGGTGGATCACCCCGTCCGCGTGCGTCACGCGGAGCGCGTCGCAGATCTGAGCCATCGTCAAGGCGGCCGCGGCCGGCGGCAGCGGGCCGTTCTCGCGGAGGTAGGTGCGCAGGTCGGGCCCGTCGATCAGGTCCATCACCAGGGCGAGCGTCTCGCCCTCGACGACCAGGTCGCGCACGTGCACGAGGTTGGGGTGGCGCAGATTCATCAGCAGCGAGCGTTCGCGCAGGAAGCGGGTGACCACGTCCGGGTCGGTGCTCAACTCCTCGCGCAACACCTTGACCGCGACGATCTCGCCGGAATCGCGCACGCTCGCGCGCCAGACGGTGCCACTGGCTCCACGCCCCAGGGTTTCCTGAAGCAGATATTTGCTGCCGACCGGCCGGTCCACGACGCTCCCCACTGTCCTGTCCGCCACCTGGGCGGTGGTGCCGGGTTGCCTTCCACCCTAGGCGCTACACGGCCGAGGACGCATCGACCCCAGGTACGGTTCGGTTCCTGCCTCCGACGTCGTCGGACCGATACTCGGCGATACGGGCGGCCGGGCCTGTCCGGGGTGTCCGCATCACGTTCGGGCGATTCGCCGGCGACTCGGTCGCTTACGGTCGAAATTCGGACAAGATCCGTCGTCTGTCCGGCCGTAGGCGACATGACGGTCGCGGGTGCGAGGATGCCTCTTGTTTTCTGCTCGGAGGAGGGAGGCGCGCATGCAGATCCGGCTCACCGTGCACGGCCCGCAGCGGACCGGACCGGGCGCCGACGTGCTCGTCACCGCGCCGTCCGGGACGACGTTCGCGGGAATCGCGGGCGCGCTGCGGACCGCCTCCGGGACCGACGGCCAACGCTTTTGGGTGGGCGACATCCGGCTGCGCGACGACACCCCCGTGGGTCGGCCGCCGCTGGTGGACGGCGCGCTGATCACCGTCGACGCGCTCGGCTCGCCCTCCCCCTCGGCCGGCTCCCCGCAGTTGCGCGTGGTCGGCGGCCCGGACGCGGGCGGCGTGCACCTGCTGCACCAGGGCGGGGTACGGATCGGCCGCGCGCCCGAGGCCGAGGTGCGACTGGGCGACCCCGACCTGTCCCGGCTGCACGCCGAATTGTGGATAGAGCCCGGCCGGATCCGGATCGCCGACCTCGGCTCGACCAACGGCACCACCGTCGACGGGATGCCGATCGGCCGCGAACCGGTCGACCTGCCGCCGGGCTCGCTGCTGCGGGTCGGCGAATCCACCCTGCAGACCTTCCTGCCCCTGCCGTACGGCTCCCCCGAGGACTCCTCCGGCGCCTGCGCCCGGGCCGACGGCAGCGGACACATCGAGGTGCGCCGCACCGCCCGCGCCCAACTGCCGGTGCCCGCCCGGGCCCGCTTCGAACTGCCCGAGGAGAGCGCGGGCCGGCGCCGCCCGTTCGCGCTGCGTCGCCGGACCGCCGGGACCGAGCGCGAGACGATCGAGGCGGCGGCCCGCTCGGCGCTGCTGGACGAGGTCCGCTGGCGCCGCGACCAGTCGCCGGACCCGGCGACGCTGTTGCTGGACGCGCTGGCCACCGGCGAGCCCGGCCCGGCGGGTCGGTTGTGGGAACGTGGGGCCGGCCACCCGGAGGCGCTCGCCGTGCGCCTGGGGGTGGGCGACCTGCCCTCGCGGGTGACCCTGGTGGAGCCCTCGACCGTCGCGGGCACCGATGGCGAGGAACGCAGGCTGACCGCGTTCTCGGTCCCGGTCACCGTCTCGCTCAAGGACACCGTGCTCGGCCTGGCCGGCCACCGGCCCCGACTGCTGGGCCTGGCCCGCTCGGTGGTGGCCCAGATCGCCGGACTGCACGGACCGCAGGACGTGGAGCTGGTGGTGCTGTGCGCGGACCCCGGCACCGCCGCCGACTGGTCCTGGGCCCGCTGGCTGCCGCATCTGCGGCCCGGCGAAGGCCAGGACTGCCGGCTCCTGGTCGGCCTGGGACCGGATCAGGTGCAGGCGCGGGCGGGCGAGTTGCTCGATCGCATCGACACCGCCGAGCGGGTCCCGGTCCGGCGCACGGTGGTGGTCCTGGACGGCGCGGGCCGGCTGGCCGCCCGCCCGGAGATCGTCCGGCTCCTGGTCGAGGGGCCGGCGGCCGGCGTACACGCGCTGTGCCTGGACGAGCGGGCCGAGGAGTTGCCCGTGCAGTGCTCGGCGGTCGCGCACGTCACCGGCGAGGTGGGCACCCGGATCGATGTGATCGGGCCGGGCACCCGACGGGTGGAGGACGTGGTCGCGGACGCGGTGTCGTCCGCGTGGGCGGACCGCTTCGCCCGTGCCCTGGCGCCGTTGCGCGAGGCCACCCGGCGGGTCACCTCGCCGCTGCCGGAGTCGGTCCGGCTGCTCGACCTGCTCAACCTGGACCTGCTCACCCCCGCCAAGCTGCTCGCCGGCTGGCGCGAGGCGGGCCGCTCGCCGCGCGCGGTGCTCGGCTCGGATGCCCGCGGCGCGGTCACCGTGGACCTGTCCACCGACGGGCCGCACGTGGTGATCGGCGGGGCCGCGGGCTCCGGCCGCTCCGAGTTGCTGGCGTCCGTGTTGTGCTCGCTCGCGGTGGCCAATCGGCCGGACGAACTCGCCATCGCGCTGGTCCGGGGGCCCCAGGGGCTCTCCGAACTGCCCCACGTGGTGGGCTGTCTCGCCGACGCGGAGATCCCGGCCACCGGCGATGCGATCGCGGCCGTGCGAGACGAACTGGACCGCCGCGAGGGGCTGCTGCGGGGCGCTTCGTTCGAGACGTACCGACCGGGTCCGGATCGGCCGCTGCCCCGGCTCGTGGTGGCGGTGGACGACATAGACCTGCTGGCCGAGGCGTACCCCGGCTTCGTCAAGGGCCTCGCCGACGTGGCCCATCGCGGCGGCGCGCACGGCGTGCACCTGCTGGTGACCACCGGCCGGCCCGCCCGGACGCCGGAGATCGAGGCCGCCGCGGGCGCCGAACTGCGGATCGCCCTGCGGGTGGACGACCCGCAGGCCTCGCGGGTGCTGATCGACGTCGAGGACGCGGCGGGGGTGGACGAGGACTATCCCGGCCGCGGCTTCGTGCGCGGGCGGGACGGCGCCGTCGTCCCGTTCCAGGGCGGACGGGTGACCGGCCGGATGCCGCGCACGGCCACCCTGCGCCCCACCGTGGTGCGCCAGGAGTGGCAGGAGATGGGCAACCGCCTGGCCCGCCGCCCCACGCCCGTGGGCGGCGGCAAGGGCCCCACCGACCTGGCTCTGCTCACCGGCGCGGTCCGCCGGGCGGCCGAACAGCTCGGCACCCCGCTCCAGGCCCCGCTGTGGCCCGCAGCCCCGCTGGAACACCTGGCCCGCAAGGCCCGATGACCCCACCCACCCCGAAGCCGCCCGGACCTCGTCAGGCGCACCGCCGCCGAAGAATCCGCAGCCCTGTACACCCGAGGCAACGGGTGGGCGGGCGGGCAAATCCCGCCCGACGCAACCGACTACACAGGCAACCCGGGCGCCGGGAACCCGCCCAAGAGCTCCCGCACCTCACCACGCACCACGGCGATCTCGTCCTCCGACCCCACCGCCGCCCTCGTCACGATCCGATCCATCCACCGCGCGATCAGCGGCATGTGCTCCTCGGAGAGCCCCCGCGACGTGAGCGCGGGCGTCCCGATCCGGATCCCGGAGGGGTCGAACGGCGAGCGGGTGTCGAACGGCACCGTGTTGTAATTCACCACGATCCCCGCCCGATCCAGCGCCTTCGCCGCGACCTTCCCGGCCACCCCTCGCCGGGTCAGATCCACCAGCAGCAGATGGTTGTCCGTCCCGCCCGACACCAACTCGAAGCCGCGCGACGCGAGTTCTTCGCCCAACCGCTTCGCGTTCGCGACCACCTGCCGTGCATAGGCCCGGAATTCGTCCGTACCGGCCTCGCGCAGCGCCACCGCGATGGCCGCCGTGGTGTTGTTGTGCGGCCCGCCCTGAAGGCCCGGGAAGACCGCCTTGTCGATCGCCTTGGCATGTTCGGCGCGGCACATCAGCATCGCCCCGCGCGGCCCCCGCAGCGTCTTGTGCGTGGTCGTGGAGACCACGTCCACGTGCTCGACCGGCGACGGGTGCACCCCACCCACGATCAGCCCGGCGATGTGCGCCACATCCGCGACCAGGATCGCGTCCACCTCGCGGGCGATCGCCGCGAACCCGGCGAAGTCCACCGTGCGCGGCACCGCCGTACCGCCGCAGAAGATGATCCGCGGCCGCTCGCGCAGCGCGAGATCACGCACCTCGTCCAGATCGGTGCGCCCGGTGTCGGCACGCACGCCGTAGCGAACCCCGCGGAACCAGGTCCCGGTCGCGGACACGCCCCACCCGTGGGTGAGATGGCCGCCCATCGGCAGCGCCATGCCCAGCACCGTGTCGCCGGGCCGGGCGAAGGCGAGATAGACCGCGAGATTGGCGGGCGAGCCCGAATACGGCTGCACGTTGGCGTGATCCACGCCGAACAACGCCTGCGCCCGTTCGCGGGCGATGATCTCGATCGGGTCGATGTTCTGCTGGCCCTCGTAGTACCGACGGCCCGGATAGCCCTCCGAGTACTTGTTGGTGAGCACCGTCCCGGTCGCCGCCAAGACCGCGGCGGAGACGTAGTTCTCGCTCGGGATCAGCCGCAGCGTGTCCTGCTGGAGTCGTTCCTCGGCGTGCACCAGCGAGGCGATCTCCGGGTCGGTGCGCCCCAGTTCGTGGTGGCGGTCGGTCATGTGCCCGTGCATGTCCATGAGTTCTCCGGCTCGGTTCACAGGGAATGTGATCCGGGTGCCCAGGCGGACGACACCTCGTCGGTGGAACCGCCGCTTCCTCGTGGTCGATCCCACGCGTACGCCAGTCGCGGCCCGCTCAGCATACGGAGCGCGACCGGCACCCGCCGGCTGATCACGCAGTGATGATCAAAAGTCACGAATAGAGCTCGTTGCACGGGGCAAGGCTTGTGGCGAGCGCCACACCAGGCGTACCACAGGACATCAGAAGGCGGCATCTGTCCATCCTCGGGGGATTTCGTGGCGGAAGTGGTTCTGGATGGAGTCGGAAAGCTGTATACGGACGGCACTCGAGCGGTCACCTCGCTCGATCTCGCCGTCGAGGATGGTGAGTTCCTGGTTCTGGTAGGCCCGTCGGGATGCGGCAAGACCACCGCGTTACGGATGGTCGCCGGCCTGGAGGAGATCAGCGAGGGCACGATCAGCATCGGCGACCGGGTCGTCAATCGCATTCCCTCGCGCGATCGGGACGTGGCGATGGTGTTCCAGAGCTACGCGCTGTATCCGCATCTGAATGTCCGGGACAACATCGGATTCGGGCTTCGATTGCGGAAGTTGCCCAAGAACGAGATCCGCGAACGGGTCGACAGGGCGGCCCGGACCCTGGGCCTGGAGGAGCACCTCGGCCGAAAACCGCGGCAACTCTCCGGCGGCCAGCGCCAACGGGTGGCGATGGGCCGGGCGATCGTGCGGGAGCCGCAGGCGTTCCTGATGGACGAACCGCTGTCCAATCTCGACGCGAAGCTACGCGTGCAGATGCGCGCCCAGATCGCCCGACTGACCCGCGAACTCGGGGTCACCACGCTGTATGTGACGCACGATCAGACCGAGGCGATGACCCTCGGCGATCGGGTCGCGGTGATGAAGAAGGGGGTCCTGCAGCAGGTCGCCCCGCCGCAGGAGTTGTACGACCACCCGGTCAATCTGTTCGTGGCCGGTTTCATCGGTTCGCCCGCGATGAACCTGATGACCGGGACCCTGAAGCGCGACGACGCGGGCGGCACCACGGTGGACATCGGCAGCCAACGGTTGACCGTGCACCCCGACGTGCTCGCCGCGCGCCCGGCACTGGCCGGCTACCACGCCCGCCCGCTGATCGTCGGCATCCGCCCGGAGGACCTGTACGACACCGCCCTGGAGGGCGCCGAGCCCGCCGAGGGCACGGTCCTGCGCGCCGAGGCCGACCTGGTCGAGGCGATGGGCTCGGAGGTGCTCGTACACGTGCGCGTGGACGCGCCCCCGGCGGTCACCGAGGACGTCCAGGAACTGGCGCGCGACGTGGGCGCGGAGGACACGGTGCCGGACGCCGACGCGGCGCATTCCGAGCTCGTGGCCCGCTTCGGGCCGCGTACCCGGGCCCGCGAGGGCACCGACGTGGTGATGCGGGTGGCAACCGACCGGCTGCACTTCTTCGACCCGGAGACGGGTCTGTCCATAACGGAGGATGCGTGAAGCGGTTCGTGGGCGCCTTGGCGGTCGCCTCGATGCTCGCCATGGGTCTCGCGGCCTGTAGCGACGACGGTGACGACAAGGGCAAGAAGAACGACCCGACGCCCGGCGGGAGCGGCGCGCCGGCCGTACCCCGGCTCGACGGCACCACGGTGAGCGTCGCCGCGGTGTGGACCGGCGACGAGCAGGCGGCGTTCAAGAAGGTGCTCGCCGATTTCGAGAAGCGCACCGGGGCCAAGACCGAGTTCATTCCCACCGGCGACAGCGCCTCCACGTTCCTGGGCCAGCGGGTCGAGGGCAACGCGCCGCCGGACGTCGCGTTCCTGGCCCAGCCGGGCGTACTCCAGCAGTTCGCCCAGAAGGGCTGGATCAAGCCACTCGCGGCCGACGTGCAGCAGGCCGTGCAGGCCAACTTCTCGTCCCAGTGGCAAAAGCTCGGCTCGTACCAGGACAAGCTCTACGGCGTCTACTACAAGGGCGCCAACAAGTCGCTGGTCTGGTACAACGCCAAGGTCTACGAGAACGCGGGCGCGACCGAGGCCAAGACCTGGGACGACCTGCTCAAGAACGCGGGGCTGATCTCCGACTCGGGCACGGCGCCGTTCGCCATCGGCGGCGCCGACGGGTGGGTGCTCACCGACTGGTTCGAGAACATCTATCTGAGCCAGGCCGGCCCGGAGAAGTACGACCAGTTGGCCAAGCACCAAATCCCGTGGACCGATCCCACGGTCAAGACCGCCCTGGAGACCCTGGCCCAGGTCTTCGGCAAGAGCGACTGGTTCCCCGGCGGCAGCGGCGGCGTGCTCCAGACCGAGTTCCCCGCGTCCGTGCCGCAGGTGTTCGGCGACCCGCCGAAGGCCGGGATGATCGCGGGCGGCGACTTCATCGGCACCAACATCCTCAAGGACACCAAGGCCAAGATCGGCACCGAGGCGAAGTTCTTCGGGTTCCCCGCGGTCGGCACCGGCAAGGCGCCGGTGGTCACCGGCGGCGACGTGGCCGTGGCGATGAAGGACTCCCCCGGCGCACAGGCGCTGCTGAAGTACCTGGCCTCGCCGGAAGCCGCCAAGGTGTGGGCGGAGCAGGGTGGTTACCTCTCGCCGAACAAGAACCTGGGCATGGCGTCCTACCGCGACAACGCCACGCGCAAGATCGCCGAGAACCTGATCACCGCGGGCGACGACTTCCGCTTCGACCTCTCCGACCAGGCACCCGCCGCCTTCGGCGGCACCAAGGGCGAGGGCGAGTGGCGCGATCTCCAGGACTTCCTGCGCAACCCCTCGGACGTGGCCGGGGCGCAGAGCAAGCTCGAAGCGGACGCCGCCAAGGCATACGCGGGCGGGTGATCCGCTGTCATGAGTGACAAGGCACCCGTACCGGTCGCGGTGCCCGAGAAGACGAAGCCGATGCCCGCGCGCGAGTCGCGCGGGCTCGGTTCGGGCGCCCTGTTGGGCTGGCTGTTCCTGCTGCCGGCCATCGTCATGCTCGCCGTCCTGGTCGCCTATCCGATCGTGTGGTCGCTGCTGCGCAGCCTGTTCGGCGCGGACGGCTGGTCGGACTTCGTGGGGATCGACAACTACAAGGAACTGTTCACCGACGACGACACCTTCACCGCGCTCAAGAACAACCTGATCTGGGTCCTGGTGGTGCCGGCCGCGGTCACCTCGCTCGGTCTGATCTTCGCGGTGCTGACCGAGCGGGTCAGGTTCGCCACGGCGTTCAAGCTGATCGTCTTCATGCCGATGGCCGTGTCCATGTTGGCCGCGGGCATCACCTTCCGGCTCGTCTACGACCGCGAGCCCGACCAGGGCGTGGCCAACGCGGTGGTCACGAGCGTGCACGACATCTTCAGCGAGGGCGCGCCGTATCCGGGGGCCCGTCCGCGCAACGACACCGTGCTCACGCCGCAGGCCGGCGGCTTCATCACCAGGGCCGGCACCGAGCCCGGCGGCACGGCGCTGCTGCCGCTGGTCTCGCTGCCCCCGGAGAAGATTCCCGGCGACGCGCGGGAAGCCAAGCCCGGCGTGCCGCCCGCCGGCGGACTCGGCGGCGTGGTGTGGGTCGACTTCACCAAGGGCAACGCGGGCAAGCCCGGCGCGGTCGATCCCGGCGAGAAGGGGCTGCCCGGGGTCAAGGTCGAGGCGGTCCGCGGCGGGAAGACCGTCGCGAGCGCGACCACCGGCAAGGACGGCTCGTTCACGATGCCCGCCTCCGCCGCCCGCGGGGGGCCGGTGCAGATGCGGCTGACCGAGGCCAACTTCGCCAAGTCCTTCGGCGGCTACGACTGGCTCGGGCCGAACCTGATCACCGCGGCGATCATCGGCGCCTACATCTGGATGTGGGCGGGCTTCGCGATGGTGCTGATCGCGGCGGGCCTGGCCGCGATCCCGCGGGACGCGCTGGAGGCCGCGCGGGTGGACGGCGCGACCGAGTGGCAGGTCTTCCGCCGGGTCACCATCCCGCTGCTGGCCCCGGTGCTGGTGGTGGTGATGGTCACCCTGGTGATCAACGTGCTCAAGATCTTCGACCTGGTGTTCATCATCTCGCTGGGCTCGTCGCAGAAGGAGGCCAACGTCCTGGCCCTGCAGATGTACATCGCCTCCTTCGGCGGCGGCAACAACCAGGGGTTGGGCAGTGCCATCGGCATCCTGCTCTTCCTGCTGGTGCTGCCGGCGATGTTGTTCAACATCCGCCGCTTCCGAAGGGAGAACCGGTGAGCGCGTCCGCAGCCCCCGACCTGACGAAGCCTCGACAACCGCCGGCGGGCCGGGAGGGAGGCATCAAGCGCGGCCTCGCCTCGCGGATCGTGGGCCGCACCGGCGGCGGCCTGGCGGCGATCGTGCTCGTGCTGATCGCGCTGTTCTGGCTGATGCCCACGTTCGGCCTGCTGGTCTCCTCGCTGCGCGATCCGCAGGAGATGAGCAAGTCCGGCTGGTGGAAGGTGCTGGGCAAGCCGAGCGACCTGACCTTCTCGAACTACGACAAACTGCTCGACAACAAGGACATGACCCGGGCGTTCTTCAACACGATCTGGATCACCGTGCCCAGCACGCTGTTGGTGATCCTGATCGGCTCGCTCGCGGCCTACGCCTTCGCGTGGCTGGAATTCCCCGGTCGGGACTGGCTGTTCCTGATCGTGGTCGGTCTGCTGGTGGTGCCGGTACAGGTCGCGCTGATCCCGATCTCGAAGCTGTACGGCAACACCGGCCTGTTCGGCACCATCCTGGGCGTGGTGTTGTTCCACGTCGCCTTCGGCCTACCGTTCGCAGTGTTCCTGTTGCGCAACTACTTCGCGGGCATCCCCCGCGACCTGCTGGAGGCCGCCCGGATGGACGGCGGCACCGACCTGACCATCTTCTTCCGGGTCATCCTGCCGCTGGGCCTGCCGGCGATCGCGTCGCTGGGCATCTTCCAGTTCCTGTGGGTGTGGAACGACATGCTGATCGCGTTGATCTACGCGGACACCGAATCGGCGCCGCTGACCGTCGCGTTGCAGTCCCAATCCCGGGCGTTCGGCGCCAACATCGACGTGCTGGCGCCCGGCGCCTTCCTGTCGCTGATCGTCCCGGTGATCGTCTTCTTCAGCTTCCAGCGCTACTTCGTCCAGGGCGTGATGGCGGGCGCCGTGAAGTAGCCGAGCGGATCGAGCACACCATCGACGCCGAAGTGGCGTCGTGGGCAACGGCCGCGGGGCCGTCCGGCAACGTCCGGACGACGCCCCGCGGCCTTTGTGTTTCGTGCCGTGTTTCGTGCCGCCATCGTTACGGATCCGACTTCGGGAACGCGATTCCGTGTGACATCGTCCGAAGGCGTAGGGTGCTCCCCGCCGCTTCGGAACCGGCTCGGGGGTGTACCGAACGGGGGGCAAACGTCATTTCGGGGGAACAATGAGGGGAAATCGTCGAATCGGTTTTCTGCGGACCCTGCTGATCGCACTGACCATCGAAACGGTGCTGATGGGCGCGACCGCGATCACGCTGGCGATCATGTCGTTCGCGGTTCGCGACGATCGCAAGAGCCTGGAAGGGCTCGGCGACCTGCTGCTGATCGCATCGGTGTTGTGCGCGGGCATCGCGGTGGTCTGCGGCATGGGTGTGGCCGGCGTGCGCGACGCGATGCGGCGCGGCACCGGGGCACTGGCGCGCGCCGCCGCGGTGGGCCTGATCCACGTGTTCGTCGCGCTGGTGGCGGCGCTGATGGCCTGCCCGACCTGGTCGATCCTGGTGGCCGGTCTGCCCGCGCTGATCTACCTGCCGTGCTGGTGGGCGGTGCGCGAACGCAGCCACCACGAGCTGCTGATGCTCGAACCGTAGTCGTCGCCGCACAGGCCGCCGGCCCGGAACCCACTCGGGTTCCGGGCCGGCGGCACGCGTGCCGTGCCTGGCGGGTTGCCGGGCACGGCACGGTGCAGCGATCAGCTCTTGCTGCCGGTCCGCAGCAGCGTACGGATCGTCCGCATCGCGACCGAGAGCGTCGCGAGGTCGTAGTTCTCCGCCTCCTGCAGCTCGTCCAGCGTGGACCGCGCCCGGGTGAGCACCGGCGCGTTCTTGTGCTCCCACGCCTTGAACCGCAGCTCGGGGGTGTCCTCCGGCTCGCCGGAGCCGAGCACCTCCGCGGTGAGCCCGGCCTGCGCGGCGTACAGGTCCTCCCGCAGCGAGGCCCGGGCCATCGACTTCCACCGGTCGCTGCGCGGCAGTTCGATGATCCGGTCGAGCAGGTGCGCGATCGGCAGCCGGTCGGCGATGTCGAAGTACACCTGCGCGACGTCGAGCACCGCACGCTCGGACTCGCCCGCCACCTCGACGATGTCCAGTGCCGCATACGCCGAGGACATCCCGGCCACCGCGGTGGCCAGTTCGGTCGGCACGCCGGCCTCGGTGAACTCGTCGTACAGCCCGTCCATCCAGGCCAGGTCCGAGCCGCGGAGCAGCTTGGGCAGACGTGCGATCACCTCGGCCACACCGTCGCGGAAGAACTCCACCTGCGCGGCGATGTCGATCTCGCGTCGGCTGCCCAGGAACCAGCGGGTGGCCCGCTCGATCAGCCGCCGACTGTGCAACCGCAGCGTGGTCTGCGTCTCGGCCGGGACCTGGTTGTCCAGCGCCGCGATCGCACCCATGATCCGGTCGATGCCGAAGATCTCCCGCGCGGTGATGTGCGCCCGCGCGACCTCCTCCGCCGACGCGCCGGTCTCCTCGCGCATGCGGAACATGAACGAGAGGCCGGCCAGGTTGACCACCTCGTTCACCACCACGGTGGTGATGATGTCCCGGCGCAGCGGGTGCCGGTCCATCTGCTCGACGAACCTCGCCCGCAGCGCGCTGGGGAAGTACCGGTGCAACTCCCGGGCCAGGAACGGGTCGTCCGGCAGGTCCGAGGCGACCAGGTCCTGCGCCATCACGATCTTGGTGTACGCCAGCAGCACGGCCAGCTCGGGCTGGGTCAGCGCCTGCCCGTTCTGCTGCCGCTCGCGCAGTTGCCGATCGGTCGGCAGGAACTCGATCTCCCGGTTGAGGTGTCCGTCCCGCACCAGCCGGCGCATGTACCGCATGTGCACGTGCAGCAGGCTGCCGGCCTGGGAGACCGCGTTGGCCAGCGCGCAGTTCTGGCCGTAGTTGGCGGCCAGCACCAGGTGCCCGACCTCGTCCGTCATGGCCGCGAGCAGCTCGTTGCGCTGCTTGAGCGTCATGTCGCCGGCGGCGGTGACCTGGTTGAGCAGGATCTTGATGTTCACCTCGTGGTCCGAGGTGTCCACGCCCGCCGAGTTGTCGATCGCGTCGGTGTTGATCCGCCCGCCCGCGAGCGCGAACTCGACCCGGCCCAGCTGGGTGCAGCCCAGGTTGCCGCCCTCGCCGACGACCTTGACCCGCAGGTCGGCGCCGTTGACCCGGATCGCGTCGTTGGCCTTGTCGCCGACGTCGGCGTGCGATTCGCCGCTCGACTTGATGTAGGTGCCGATCCCGCCGTTCCAGAACAGGTCCGCGGGGCTCTGCAGGATCGCCTTCATCAGCTCGGCCGGAGTGAGCCGGATCAACCCGTCCGGCAGTCCCAGCGCCTGGCGCACCTGGGCGTTGATCGGCACCGACTTGGCGGTGCGCGGGTACACGCCGCCGCCCGCCGAGATCAGCTCCTTGTCGTAGTCGGCCCACGAGCTGCGCGGCAGGTCGAACAACCGGCGCCGCTCGGCGAAGGAGGTCGCCGCGTCCGGGTTCGGGTCCAGGAAGATGTGCCGGTGGTCGAAGGCGGCGAGCAGCCGGATGTGCTCGGACAGCAGCATGCCGTTGCCGAACACGTCACCGGACATGTCCCCGATGCCGACCACGGTGAAGTCCTCGGTCTGGGTGTCGTGACCCAGTTCGCGGAAGTGCCGCTTGACCGACTCCCACGCACCGCGCGCGGTGATGCCCATGCCCTTGTGGTCGTAGCCCGCCGAGCCGCCGGAGGCGAACGCGTCGCCGAGCCAGAAGCCGTACGCCTGCGCCACCTCGTTGGCGATGTCGGAGAACGTCGCGGTGCCCTTGTCCGCGGCCACCACCAGGTAGGTGTCGTCCGCGTCGTGGCGCACCACGTCCGCCGGCGGCACGACCGCGCCGTCGACGAGGTTGTCGGTGATGTCGAGCAGCGCGCCGATGAAGGTGCGGTAACAGGCGATGCCCTCGGCCAGCCAGGCCTCGCGGTCCGTGGGGTCGGGCAGCTGCTTGCAGAAGAAGCCGCCCTTCGCACCGACCGGCACGATCACGGTGTTCTTCACCATCTGTGCCTTGACCAGGCCCAGGATCTCGGTGCGGAAGTCCTCGCGCCGATCCGACCAGCGCAGCCCGCCGCGCGCGACCGCGCCGAAGCGCAGGTGCACGCCCTCGACCCGGGGCGAGTAGACGAAGATCTCGAACCTGGGCCGCGGCGCGGGCAGGTCGGGGATCTCCTGCGGGTCGAACTTGAGCGAGAGGTAGTCGTGCGCCTCGCCGTCCTCGCGGTGCTGGAAGAAGTTGGTCCGCAGGGTCGCCTTGACCATCGCCAGGAACGAGCGCAGGATGCGGTCCTCGTCCAGGCTGGCCACCTGGTCCAGCGCACCCTCGATGGCCTCGACGATGCCGTCCACCAGCTCGGTGCCGGCCTGCTGGTGGCCCGGCGAGAAGCGGGCCTCGAACAGGTTCACCAGCAGCCGTGTGGTGTGCGGGTTGGAGACCAGCACACCCTCGATGTACTCCTGCCCGAAGGTGGTCCCGGCCTGCCGCTGGTACTTGGCGTACGCGCGCAGCACCATCGCCTGGCGCCAGGTCAGCCCGGCCCGGAAGACCAGTGCGTTGAACCCGTCGTTCTCCGCGCGCCCGGTCCAGGTCGCCGAGAACGCGTCCTGGAAGAGCTCCTTGACGTCCTCGGGCTGCCCGTACATCGCCGACGCGTCGTAGCGCAGGCCGAAGTCGTACACCCACGCCACGGTCCCGTCGGCGCGGCGCAGCTCGTAGGGCCGCTCGTCGACGACCTCCAGGCCCATGCGCTGCAGGATCGGCAACACCTCGGAGAGCGACACGTGCCCACCGGAGCGGTAGATCTTGAACCGCCGCTCGCCCGGCAGTGCTCCTATCGGCTCGTACAGGTGCAGCTTGAAGTCCGCCTCGGGGGTCAGTTCCTCGATCCGCTTGAGGTCGGCCACCGCGGTCCGGGGCGGGAAGTCGGACTTGTAGCCCTCGCTGAACGCGTGCGCGTAGCGGCGGGACAGTTCGGCCGCGCTCTCCTCGCCGCATTCGGCGACGAGGGCCTCGCCGAAGTCGTCGATCCACGAGCGGGTGGCCTCGGACAGCAGCCGTTCGATGTAGTCCACGTCCGGGTCGCCGAGTTCGGCGCCGGTGGGCACGCGCACGGTGAAGTGCAGGCGCGCGAGCACGGACTCGGTGTTGCGCGCGGTGTAGTCGACCACCGAACCGGCCAGCTCGGCGAGCAGGATGTCCTGCATCTTGAGTCGGACCTCGGTGGTGTACCGGTCGCGCGGCAGGTAGACCAGGGCCGAGTAGAACCGGCCGTACTCGTCCTTGCGCAGGAACAGCCGCAACCGGCGGCGCTCCTGGAGGTAGAGCACGCTGATCACGATGTCGTGCAGCTCGTCCACGGCGATCTGGAACAGGTCGTCGCGCGGGTAGGTCTCCAGGATCTGCAGCAGGTCCCGGCCGTCGTGGCTGACCGGGGGGAAGCCGGCCTTGTCCAGCACCGCGTGCACCTTGCGGCGCACCACCGGGATGCGCTGGACGCTGTCGGTGTACGCGGCGGAGCTGAACAGCCCCAGGAAACGACGCTCGCCGATCACGTTGCCGGCCGCGTCGAACTTCTTCACGCCGATGTAGTCGAGGTAGGCCGAGCGGTGCACGGTCGCCCGCGAATTGGCCTTGGTCAGGATCAGCAGCTGTTTTTCCCGGGCCTTCGCGCGCGCCCGGGTGGAGAGCCGGCTGAAGGACGCGGACAGGTCCTGGTCGGCGCGCAGGATACCGAGACCGGTACCGGGCACCGCCCGCAGCACGTCCTCGTCGTCCTCGCACACCAGGTCGTACTCGCGGTACCCGAGGAAGGTGAAGTGATCCTCGGAGAGCCAGCGCAGCAGCTCCCACGCCTCGCCGATCTCCTCCTCCGGCAGCGTCGCCGGCGGGTCGTTGGCGAGCTCGTCGGCCAACCGCAGCGAGGTGTCGCGCATCTTGGCCCAGTCCTCGACCACCTCGCGCACGTCGCTGATGATGCGCTGCAGACCCAGCTCGACCGAGCGCAGGTCCTCGCGGTCGCTCTCCCGGTCGATCTCGATGTGCATCCAGGACTCGAGGACCGCGTCCTCGGGCACACCGTGCGCGTCCGTGGTGTCCACGATCTCCAGCAGCTCGCCGGCGATGGTGCGCCGCACGATGAGCTGCGGGTGGATCACCACGTGGATGCTGCGTTCCTGGCGGGAGAGTTCGTTGGTGACCGAGTCCACCAGGAAGGGCATGTCGTCGGTGACCACCTCGACCACGGTGTGCCCCGAGGCCCAGCCGTTCTCCTCCACCGTGGGCGTGTACGCCCGGACCCGCGCGGTGCCCTGGGGGCGCTCCGCCGCGAGTCGACAGTGCGAGATCGCCGCCCCGTACACGTCGACCGGATCGCGATCGATCAGGTCGTCGGGTGCGGTGTGCCGGTAATAGCGGGACAGGAGGACGTCGAGGTCCACCCGGTTCGGGCCCTCGGGCCCGCCGCCTCCGTGCTGTGACGATGCCGCTCGTGCCGCTTCCGCCGCTCGGGCGAGAAGCTCCGCCTTCGCCTCGTCCAGCTTGCTCTGCATGATGCTGCCGCTCCTGTCGCGCGCCGTTGCGTGACCATTGCCGTCCCCGGGCGTGCCCGGCTGTGTACTGCCGATACCCGCTTTGTCGCGAGTACCTGTTTCAGGCGACGTCGTCCGACCCGCGGTGGTTCCGGGACTCCGTCGTCCCGGCCCGCGGCCGCGCGGCGTCGCCGCATCGTCAGGCTACTCGCGTGCCCCCCGACCGCCGAGAGGGGACCTTGGATCAGGCTGTAAGTAATTGCCCGGTCGCTCCGGACACCTCGTACCCATTGCCCCCGAGGCAGCGCCCGGGGCACCGTGGAGGCTGGGCGCCGGCCCTGGCGCGGGACGCAACGCACGGCGGGACGAACTCGGTGGGGAGACGATCGTCATGGCCAAGAAGGTGCTGCTGATCACCGGCGACGCGGCGGAGTCGCTGGAGGTGCTCTATCCGTACCAGCGCCTGCGCGAGGAGGGGTACGACGTGCACGTGGCCGGACCCTCGCGCAAGAAGCTCGGCTTCGTCGTGCACGACTTCGTCGAAGGCTTCGACACCTTCATCGAGCGGCCCGGCTACACCTGGCCGGCCGACTTCGCGTTCGTGGAGGTGCAGCCGGAGAACTACGTCGCCCTGGTGCTGCCGGGCGGTCGGGCTCCGGAGTACCTGCGCAACAACCCGGTCGTACAGCGCCTGGTGCGGCACTTCTTCGAGGCGGACAAGCCGGTCGCGCAGATCTGTCACGGCCCGCTGATCGCCGCCGCCGCAGGCATGCTGGCCGGGCGCCGGACCGCCGCCTACCCGGCGATCGCACCGGACGTCAGGGCCGCGGGCGGCACCTGGGTGGACGGCGAGGCGGTCGTCGACGGCACCTTGGTCTCCGCCCGCAGCTGGGTCGACCACCCGGCCTGGATGCGCGAGTTCGTCCAGGTCCTGCGGGCCAAGGCGCCGGCCTGAGGGGTCGGCCCGGGCGTGCAGCGCTCAGCCCATGTGCGGGTAGCGGTAGTCGGTCGGCGGGTCGAAGGTCTCCTTGATCGTGCGGGTGCTGGTCCACCGCATCAGGTTCTGCATCGCGCCCGCCTTGTCGTTGGTCCCGGACGCCCGGGCACCTCCGAACGGCTGTTGGCCCACCACCGCGCCGGTGGGCTTGTCGTTGAGGTAGAAGTTGCCGGCCGCGAACCGCAGCAGGCCCGAGGCCTCGGCCAACGCACGCCGATCGCGGGCGATCACCGAACCGGTGAGCGCGTACGGCGCGGCCGACTCCATCTGCCGCAACATCGCGTCCCAGTCGCGGTCCTCGTACACGTGCACACCCAGGAGCGGCCCGAAGTACTCGGTGGTGAACACCTCGTCCCACGGGTCCTCGGCAAGCACCACGGTGGGCCGCACGAACCAGCCGACCGAGTCGTCGTAGGTCCCGCCCGCCAGGACCAGCAGGCCGTCGGCGGCGTGTGCCCGGTCGATGGCCGTCTTGAGCCTGGCGAACGCGCGCTCGTCGATCACCGCACCCATGAAGTGCCGCAGATCGGTCACGTCGCCCATCGACAGGCCGTCCACCTCGGCCAGGAATGCGTCCCGGAAGCCGCTCTCCCAGATCGAGCGCGGGATGTAGGCGCGCGAGGCGGCCGAGCACTTCTGCCCCTGGTACTCGAACGCGCCGCGCACCAGCGCGGTCCGCAGCACGTCGTGGTCGGCGCTGGGGTGCGCGACCACGAAGTCCTTGCCGCCGGTCTCACCGACGATCCGCGGATAGCCGCGGTAGGTGTCCAGGTTCGTGCCCACGGTGCGCCACAGGTGCTTGAACGTCGCGGCCGACCCGGTGAAGTGCAGCCCGGCGAAGTCCGGGTCGGTCAGCGCGACGTCGGAGACCGCGACGCCGTCGCCGTGCAGCAGGTTGATCACTCCCGGCGGCAGCCCGGCGGCCTCCAGGAGCCGCATCAGGTGATGCGCGGCCAACGCCTGGGTGGGCGAGGGCTTCCACAGCACCACGTTGCCCATCAGCGCGGGCGCGGTGGGCAGGTTGCCCGCGATGGCGGTGAAGTTGAATGGCGTGACCGCGTACACGAAGCCTTCCAGCGGCCGGTGATCCAGCCGGTTCCACACCCCGGGCGAGTTGATCGGCTGCTCGGCCATGATTCGCCGGGCGAAGTGCACGTTGAACCGCCAGAAGTCGATCAGTTCGCACGGCGCGTCGATCTCCGCCTGCTGCACCGTCTTGCCCTGACCCAGCATGGTCGCGGCGGCGATCGTCTCGCGCCACGGCCCGGCCAGCAGGTCGGCGGCCTTGAGCAGGATCGCCGCGCGGTCGTCGAAGTCCAGCGCACGCCAGCCGGGCGCGGCCTCGCGCGCCGCGACCAGCGCCGCCCGCGCGTCGTCGTGGGTCGCGTTCGCCAGCGTGCCGAGTTCGCCCGCCCGCCGATGCGGCTGCACGATCTGCACGCGCTTGCCCGCCCCCATGCGATGCTCGCCGCCGATCGTGTGCGGCAGGTCCACCGGCTCGGCGGACATCTCGGCCAGCGCCGCGGTCAGGCGCTCCCGTTCGGGAGAGCCCGGCGCGTAGCCGTGGACGGGTTCGTTGCTCGGCCGGGGCACCCGGGTCACAGCATCCATGGATGCGCAGTGCCCACGAACCGGACAATCGATGCGCCCCACCGCGCCCGCGCGCCTCAACCCGAGTACGTGCGCGCCAGCTCCACCGCGTCCGCGAGCGAGTCCACCACCGGCACGCCGACCTGCTCCAGACTGGCCCGCGCGTGCGAACCGCCCGCGTACAGCACCGCCCGCGCGCCCACGTGCAGCGCGGCCGCCGCATCGTCCGCGGCGTCGCCGATCAGCACCACCTCGGCCGGATCCCGGCGCAGTGCGGCCAGGTGCCGCACCAGGTGCTCGGCCTTGCCCCCACCGGGCGGACCCACCCGCCCGTCGACCCGGACGAAGCGTTCCTCGATGCCGAACCGGCGCACGAACGGCATCAGCGCCTCGTGCGCGGTCAACGACAACAACGACTGCGTACCGCCCTCGCGCTGCCAGGCGTGCAGCAACTCGTCCGCACCGCGGGCGAGCTCGCACAGTGCGCTGTGCGCGGCGTAGACCTCCTGGAAGGCGTCGTCGAGCAGGACCCACTCGGCCGGATCGGGGACCCGGCCGGTGACCTTCTCGTAGAACTTCGGCACGGGCACGCAATAGAGCTCGCGATAGCGCTCCAGCGTCATCGGCGGCAGCCCGAGCAGTGCGAACGAGGCGTTGGTGGCCGCGATGATCGCGTCCATGTCATGGAACAGCGTGCTGTTCCAGTCCCAGACCAGGTGCGGAGGTCGACTCTTCATGGACCTTCATTGTGCCGTGGGTGCGCTCACAGCAGATCGGCAAGCTCCTGTGTCGCGAACCACAACAGCTCGTGCTCCTCGGTCGCCTCGATCAGCTCGTCGGTGAGCCCGCCGGCCAGCGCCGCGGCGATCGCGCCCTCGGCGTCGGCTGTGTCCATGTGCACCGCCGCGATCCGCTTGCGCGGCACCGTCGCGTCCACCAGGACCGCGCCCGGCCCGTCCTGCTCCCGCACGCTCACCAGCGCGTCCGGCACATCCGCCGCCAGCACGACCCGGCGCGGCGCCCCCGGCTCGGCCGCGAGCAGGCGCAACGAGGCCTCGGCGGCCCGGGTCAGCGCGCCGTACTCCAGCTCCTCCTCGTCCCCGCTGTCGTACCAGGCGCGAAACGCGTCGGTGACCGCGTAGGCGGCCGACGGCGCCGAGACGATCCCGCCGTCGGCGTGCACCGAGGCCAGACCCTCGGGGGTGGTGGGGATGAACACGCGCATCGGGCGACTCCAATCGAGTGAAATCCCGACATCCCTTCGTGTTCGTCGGGAGCCGGGGCGACGGTCGACCTACCGCCACATTGCGTGAGTCGACGCGTCAGCGTAATCCCCGGGCCGGCCGAACGAATGGTTGACCGTGCGTCGCGGGCCGGCTAGGAAGTGCCTGCACACGTCCCGGTCGGGGGAACGAGCGGAACGAGTGCGGCACGCCCATACCCGGCACGTCGGCGTCGGGTACCTCATGTTCGGCACTTCTCGGGGAGGACCCATGGTCCACACGAACACCGCCCGCACCACTTCGCCACCGCACCTGTACGTGGTGCGCGCGCCCGCCGGCGAAAGCCCCTTCGACCCGGCCCCGGCCGGCCGACCCGGGCGCGACCCGCTCCCGCCGGGCGCGCCCGCGCACCGGTCCGCACGGGTGTACGGCTCACTCGCACTCGCACCCGAGCCCGGCTTCGTCGCCCGACCGGTGTCGCGGCCCGCGCTGCGGCTGATCCACACGCCGGCCGAGCCGGACCCGACCGAGGCCCGCCTGCGCGCCCGGCGGCTGGCCCACGCGCTGGCCGAGATCGGCTCCGGCCTGCGGGCGGTGGGCCAACTGCGTCCGTACGCCTCCACCGCCGTCTATGCCACCACGCAACACCTGGTCCGCCGACTCGCCGCCCGCCGGGTCGGCCGGCTGAGCGTGGAATCGTGCGGCGGTCGCACCCCGGCCGACGGCGTCGCCGAGGGCTACGCCCGCCTGCGCGCCGCCTCCTGGGTCCTCACCCTGGCCTTCCGCCTCGAACGCGACGCACCCACCCGCCACCCCACCGACACCTGGCTGTGCACGGCCCTGGAACACGACAACCTGACCTGACCCCGACCCGGCCCCGAACGCCCGAGGGCCCGGACCGCAACCGCGATCCGGACCCTCGGGTCGGCCATCCCATCGGGCAAGCCGTCGACCACCGGCCTGCCCAGCACCCTCCGGCTCGTCCGGCGTTCGAGGACAGGCGGGCCACTGGCCGGCCGCCCTCCCCGACCCACCGCGCCGGCCGAACCGGGAGGAGCGCCTACTTCTTCTTGCGCTTCGCGCGCTGCGCGCGCCTGCGCTCTGCGCGGGTCGCACCCTCGTCGACCTCGACGTCGTCCTCGTCGAAGTTCTCCTCGGAGGTGATCACACCGCCCTCGCCGTCGATCGTCGGCGCGGTGTACTGCAGGTGCGCCGGTCGCTGCGGGGCGTCCAGGCCCTTCGCGTGGATCTCCGGCAGCGGCGCGGCCTTGTCGATCGAGATGCTCGGCGCCTCGGGCACCTGCTCGATCTCGACCTCGACGTTGAAGAGGTAGCCGACCGACTCCTCCTTGATGCCCTCCATCATGGCGTTGAACATGTCGAAGCCCTCGCGCTGGTACTCCACCAGCGGGTCGCGCTGCGCCATCGCCCGCAGGCCGATGCCCTCCTGGAGGTAGTCCATCTCGTAGAGGTGCTCACGCCAGCGGCGGTCGAGCACCGAGAGGATGACCCGGCGCTCCAGCTCGCGCATGACCTCCTCGCCGAGCTTTTCCTCACGCAGCGCGTAGGCGGCCTGGGCGTCCGCCCGAAGCAGTTCGACGAGCTGCTCGGTGTCCAGGTCGGAGCGGTCGCCGAACTCCTCCTCGACCTCCTCGATCGTGATGCTGACCGGGTAGAGGCGCTTGAGGTTGGCCCACAACTTCTCCAGGTCCCACTCCTCGGCGAAACCCTCGGTCGCGCCGTGCACGTACGCCTCGACGGTGTCGTCGATGAAGTGGCCGATCTGCTCCTGCAGGTTCTCGCCCGCGAGCACGCGGCGGCGCTCGCCGTAGATCACCTCGCGCTGGCGGTTCAGCACCTCGTCGTACTTGAGCACGTTCTTGCGGATCTCGAAGTTCTGCTGCTCGACCTGGGTCTGCGCGGACTTGATCGCGTTGGAGACCATCTTCGATTCGATCGGCTGGTCCTCCGGCACGTTGGCCAGGGTCAGCACGCGCTCGACGATGTTGGCCTTGAACAGGCGCATCAGGTCGTCGCCGAGGGAGAGGTAGAAGCGCGACTCGCCGGGGTCGCCCTGACGGCCGGAACGACCGCGCAGCTGGTTGTCGATCCGGCGGGACTCGTGCCGCTCGGTGCCCAGCACGTACAGGCCACCGAGCTCGGAGACCTCCTCGTGCTCGGCCTTGACCGCCTTCTTGGCCTTCTCCAACGCGTCCGGCCAGGCGGCCTCGTACTCCTCCGGCGTCTCGGTCGGGGTGAGCCCGCGCTGGGCGAGTTCGGCCGCGGCGAGGTGGTCGGGGTTGCCGCCGAGCATGAT
The DNA here is from genome assembly GCF_055557415.1 of Embleya sp. L77. Classification (NCBI taxonomy): domain Bacteria; kingdom Bacillati; phylum Actinomycetota; class Actinomycetes; order Kitasatosporales; family Streptomycetaceae; genus Embleya; species Embleya sp. L77. The sequence goes on along the minus strand of NZ_CM145709.1, from coordinate 4,355,221 downwards.
GTCGGTGCCTCGGCCGGCCATGTTGGTGGCCACCGTGACCGCGCCCTTGCGCCCCGCCTGCGCGACGATCTGCGCCTCGCGCTCGTGGTGCTTGGCGTTGAGCACCTCGTGCGGCACGCCGCGCTTGCGCAACTGGGCGGAGAGGTACTCGGACTTCTCCACGCTGGTGGTGCCGACCAGGACCGGCTGGCCCTTCTCGTGCTTTTGCGTGATGTCGTCCACGACCGCGTTGAACTTGGCCTCCTCGGTCTTGTACACGAGGTCGGACTGGTCCACGCGCTGCACCGAGCGGTGGGTGGGGATGGGTACCACGCCGAGCTTGTAGATCTGGTGGAACTCGGCGGCCTCGGTCATCGCCGTACCGGTCATGCCGCCGAGCTTCTTGTACAGGCGGAAGAAGTTCTGGAGGGTGACGGTGGCCAGGGTCTGGTTCTCGTCCTTGATGTCCACCCCCTCCTTGGCCTCGATCGCCTGGTGCATGCCCTCGTTGTAGCGGCGACCGGCGAGGATGCGGCCGGTGTGCTCGTCGACGATGAGCACCTCGCCGTCCACGACCACGTATTCCTTGTCCCGCTTGTACAGCTCCTTCGCCTTGATGGCGTTGTTCAGGTAGCCGACCAGCGGGGTGTTGACCGCCTCGTAGAGGTTGTCGATGCCCAGGTAGTCCTCGACCCGGCTGACGCCGGACTCGTGGATCGCGACGGTGCGCTTCTTCTCGTCGACGTCGTAGTCGCCGGTCTCCTCGATGCCCTTGAGCGGGTTGGCCGCCTCGCCGCGCTTGAGCCGCTTGACCATCTTGGCGAAGTCGGCGTACCACTTCGTGGCCTGGTCGGCCGGGCCGGAGATGATCAGCGGCGTGCGGGCCTCGTCGACCAGGATCGAGTCGACCTCGTCGACCACCGCGAAGAAGTGGCCGCGCTGCACCAGCTCTTCGGACGACCACGCCATGTTGTCGCGCAGGTAGTCGAAGCCGAACTCGTTGTTGGTGCCGTAGGTGATGTCGTAGCCGTACGCCTTGCGGCGCTCGTGCGGCGGCATGTTGGCCAGGATGCAGCCGACGGTCAGGCCCAGGAAGCGGTGGACGCGTCCCATCCACTCCGAGTCGCGCTCGGCGAGGTAGTCGTTGACCGTGACCACGTGCACGCCCTCGCCGGCGATCGCGTTCAGGTAGGCGGGCAGCGTGGAGACGAGGGTCTTGCCCTCGCCGGTGCGCATCTCGGCGATGTTGCCCAGGTGCAGTGCGGCACCACCCATCAGCTGCACCTTGTAGTGCCGCTGGCCCAGGGTGCGGCGGGCGGCCTCGCGAACGGTGGCGAAGGCTTCCGGAAGCAGGTCGTCGAGGGTCTCCCCGTCGGCGTAGCGCTGCTTGTACTCGTCCGTCAGTGCCCGAAGCTCGGCATCGGAGAGGTCCTTGAAGTCATCTTCGATCGACTCGATCTGATCTGCGATGCGGTTGAGCTTGCGCAGGATTTTGCCCTCGCCGGCGCGCAGGACCTTGTCGAAGATAGACACGCTGGATGAGCTCCTTGCCCGACGGCGCCCGCCCGCCTTTCGGACGTGACGGCACGGCGGGGCCCGTCCCGCCGATACGGCCATCGTATGCGAGGAGGCAAGCCGGGATCGAGCCTCGCGGGCCGGCACAGTGACCGGCATGGAACCTGTGGAGATCGCGGCGGGGCGCTTTCAGCTCCGGCCCTGGAACGAACACGACGTCGAGGTGGTCGGCGATGCCCTCGCCGATCCCGGGATCACCCGCTGGATGGCGGCGCCGACGGACGGTGATCCGCACGCGTGGCTGGCCGCCCGCACAAAGCGGTGGGCAACCGGGGAGAGCGCCTCGTTCGCGGTGATGGACGCGGTGACGGGCGAGGTCCACGGCCATGTGGCACTCAAGAACATCGTCCCGAAACGGCGCACGGGCGAGATCGGCTACTGGACGCTCGCGAGCGCGCGCGGTCGTGGTGTGGCCCGGCACGGGGTGGGCGCGGTGACCCGGTGGGCGTTCGGCGCACTGGACCTGCACCGGGTGGAACTGCGGCACGCGGTGGGCAACGCCGCCTCGTGCGCGGTCGCGAACGCGGCCGGATATGCACTCGAAGGAGTACTCCGGGACTGCGTCATCGGCGCCGCCGAGCCCTTCACCGACGTACACCTGCACGCCCGGCTCGCCACGGACACCTGATGCGAACACACGTTCTAAGGTGGCGGGCATGACCTCTTCGCCGACCATCGCGCCGAGCATCGAGTTGACCGCCGACGAGGCCCGCCGGATCGTGCTGGCCGCCCAGGGTCTCCTGGGCGCACCCGACCGCCGCGCGGGCGTACTCGGCGTGCTGCACTCGCTCGGCGCGGTGCAGCTCGACACCATCTCGACCCTGGCCCGCTCACACGAACTGGTGCCGTACGCCCGCCTGGGCCCGGTCGGCCGACCGGCCGTCGAGAGCGCCTACTGGAACGGCACGACGGCCTTCGAGTACTGGTCGCACGCGGCCTGTGTGCTGCCGATGTCCACCTGGCCGGACTTCGCCTTCCGCCGTCGGCACTACCGCGGGCGCGGCCGGCTGTGGGGCCATCAGGTCGCCGAGGACGCCTACAAGACCATCCTGGAACGGCTGCGCGCCGAGGGTCCGCTGACCGCCACCGGCCTGGGCGGCGCCAAGAACAAGGGCGAGTGGTGGGACTGGAGCGAGACCAAGATCGCGGCCGAACGCGCGCTCGCCTTCGGTGACGTGGTCTGCGTGCGCCGCGAGAGCTGGAAGCGGGTGTACGACCTGCCGGAGCGGGTGATCCCGCCGGCCCTGCTCGCCGAGGAGCCCGACGACGCCGAGTGTGTGCGCCGCCTGGTCGCCCTGGCCGGCCGGCAGCTGGGCGTGGCCACCCGGGCCGACCTGATGGACCAGTACCGACTGACCCGGGCCCAGGTGGACGCCGCGCTCCCGGACAGCGGCCTGATCCCGGTCACCGTCGCGGGCTGGGGCGAGCGGGCCGCACGCGAGGGCACCTGGGCCGATCCCGACGCGCTGGCCGCTCCCCTACGCGGTCGCCACCGCACCACGCTGCTGTCGCCGTTCGACGCGCTGGTGTGGGACCGACCGCGCACGGCAAGGGTGTTCGGCGGCTTCGAGCACCGCCTGGAGGCGTACGTGCCGGCCGCCAAGCGGGTGCACGGCTACTTCGTGATGCCGCTGCTCGCGGGCGGGCGTCTGGTCGGTCGGGTGGACCCGGCGCGCGAGGGACGCACGCTGGTGGCCCGGCGGTTGTCCTTCGAGGCCGGCGCCAGGGTCGGCGAGCGCACGCTCGCGGCCGCGGCCGACGCGCTGCGCGAGGCCGCACGCTGGGTGGGCTGCGAGGATGTCCGGATCGAGCAGATCGACCACGAAACCACCCGCGCACCCCTGAACGCCCTGCTCGCCGGCTGACCCGACGCCACACCGATCCCCTACGCCACGCCGACCCCACCCGCCGGCCGAGCCATCCGACAGCGCGGCCGGCGCCCGAGGCCGACCGGGTGGCCCGGCCGGCCCGCGTGCGGGATCTAGTCGCCGATCTCCAGGATCTTCTCCCGCATCGCGTAGACCACGGCCTCCATGCGTGAGTGCAGCTGGAGCTTCTCCAGGATGTTGCGCACGTGGTTCTTGACCGTGTTCTCGCTGATGAACAACTGCTTGGCGATGTCGCGATTGTTGCGCCCGGTGGCCACCAGACGCAGCACCTCGATCTCGCGATCGGTCAACCGTGGCGCCGGCACCAGGCGTCGTTCGTCGTCGCGCCGGCTCATCGACTTGAACTCGGTCAGCAGCTTGACCGCCATCGACGGGCTGATCTGCGACTGCCCGTCGGCCACCGCGCGAATCGCCGAGGCCACTTCGCCGTGCGAGATCTCCTTGAGCAGGTAGCCGGTCGCGCCGGCCTTGATCGCGTCGTAGAGGTCGGCCTCTTCCTCACTCATCGTCAGCATGATGATCTGCGTGCTGGGCGCGACTTCCTTGATCGCCGTACACGCCTCGATGCCGCCGCGTCTGGGCATCCGGACGTCCATCAGGATGATGTCGGGCAGCAGATCCTGTGCGGCTTCCAGCGCCTCGGCGCCGTCCCCCGCCTCGCCCACCACCGTGATGTCCGGTTCGGGCGCGAGCACGATGTCCAGACCCCGGCGAAACAGATCGTGGTCGTCGACCACCAGCACGCGAATCGGTTCGCCCGCTGAGCCGTGGTCCACGCGGGTCGGAACAGACTGTTCACCCACCGTGTTTCCCCCCTGGGTCGGCACGATCCGTGTCCAGGACATGATCCCACGTGATCGCCACGACGCCAGGCCCTGATGGGTGTTATGTGCGGAACGTACTTGCGAAGCGGAACTTTCGCCAGGGAACGCCAGGGTCGAGGACGCAACCGACGCCGAAACCCCGAGGGGTTTCGGCGTCGGATGACCGCCGGAGGGCGCGACGGGACGGCCCGACCGCTGCTACTGCGGTCCGCCGTCCTCGCGGTCCTCGGGCTTGAGGTGGATCACACCGTAGTCGTAGCCATGCCGGCGGTACACCACGCTCGGCCACTTGGTGCTCGAATCGATGAACAGATAGAAGTCGTGGCCTACCAACTCCATCTCGTACAGCGCCTGGTCGAGCGCCATCGGACGCCCGGCGTGTACCTTCTCGCGAACCACGAGGGGGCCTTCGCCGTCTACCTCGATCGGGCCCGCCATGTGCGGCTGGGGCCTCAATTCGCCGTTCTTCACAGCCTCGATGTCTTCCGCGGACGCCACCACGGCCCCATTGAGCCGATCGGCGTGATTGATCTCCGCAGTGGCCGCGCCCACCGATACGGGGGAGCGGTGACCATGGTGCACGCGCCGCCGGTCGGCGGCCTTGCGCAACTGCGCCTCGAGTCTCGCGCACGCCATGTCGAGTGCGGCGTATGGGTCGGACGCGGCGGCTTCGCCCCGGATGACGGGACCACGCGTGTTCAACGTGATCTCCACCCGGTCCGAACGCTCCGCCAGCCGCGGGTTCCGCTCCTTGGAGACCTCCACGTCAACGCTGATCACCTTGTCGTCGAGCTTGCGGATCTTCTCCAGCTTCTCGACACAGTGCCTGCGAAAACGCTCGGGTACCTCGGTCTTGCGGCCCTTGACGACAATGTCCACGCAGAACTCCATCCATTGCGCCATGCCGGAGGGGTGGGCACCCATCCGGCCGACCAAGCCGTCGATGCTCCTGCTCCGTCGCGCGCCGCCGGGCGGTCGCGGCCACCACAGCCGCCGCCTCGACTCGCCCTCCCGCGGCTCGGACCGCACGGGTCGCCTCCGCGAGAGTTGCGCCGGTGGTGCAAACATCATCGACGACGATCACCACACTAATGCCCGTAAACAAGGGCGCCAACCTGTCCGAAACGATCATTGCTCGGCGGACGTTCATCCGTCGTTCATGCGCGGAAAGGCCGGATTGGTCCCGTACACGACGGGTATGTCGCAGCGCCGGCAGCACCCGTGTGGGCACCCCGGCGGCCCGCAGACGACCGGCCGCCCGCAGGGCCAGTTCGCGGGTGGCGTCCCGCCCCCGGCGACGTACCGCGGCCCGGGTCGAGGGCACCGGGACCAGCAGGGTGGGCCCGGCCGGTTCGGGCAGCCCAGCCGCCGCGGCCCGCGCAAGCGCGTCGCCGAGGGGGCGCGCCAGCCGGCGTGCGCCGTGCTCCTTGTACGCGGCCAGCACCGAGCGCACCGGTCCCGCGTACGCGGTGATCGCGTGCACCGGCGGCAGGCCCTCCGGCGCGGACGTCGGTCGCACGGGCGCGGGCTCCGGAGCGAACACCGCGCGGCATCGCCCGCACAGCAGCGCACCGGGCTCGGCGCAGCCCGTGCAGGACACGGGCAGCACCAGGTCGGCCCATGCCGCGAGCACCCGACGCCGTTCCATGCCCCCAAGCTCGCACGCCCGGCCCGAAAACGGATCCGCGGCACCCGGAACCACCCGATCCGGTCATGGCGCGCCGTGGCGGACGATCGAACCGGCCACCACCCGACCCGATCCGACCGAAACGGATCGGCCGGCGGCACCCGCGGCCGGGCCCCCGGGGCGGACCCGGGCCCCGGTCCGAGTCGGCCCGCCGGACCTCGGCGAGGCCGCCGGGAGCCCTCGGACTCCGCCGGCCAGGCCCGGGGCAGGCCCTAGCCGGGATAGACCGGATACATGCCGCTGTGCACCTTGGTCCAGTTGTTGCCCTGGGACAGCTGGTAGATGTTGTCCTCGCCGGAGTCCGCCAGCAGGGGCTGGTCCGAGCCGTCCGGGGCCGCGATGTGCAGCATGCCGTTGACCGAGGCCACCGACACCGAGAGGCCGCCGTCGATGTCGACGATCTGCGGCGCCAGCGCGCCCTGGCCCTCCTTGCCCAGCACCACGAGCCGGTCCGGGCCGTTCCAGGAGATCGCCTTGACCTCGACCAGCGAGGGGATCACCGAGCGCGGTGCGGCGATGGTCAGGGCCACCGCGCCGTTGCTCACCCGCCGCTCCACCCGGCCGATCAGCACCTTGCCGTTGTCCACGATCAGCGCGGCCCGGGTGCCGTCCGGGGACAGTCGCAGGCCGGTGATCCGCGCGGCGGTGATGCCCTGCACGTCGACCGAGACCCGGGTGATCTGCTTGCGCTCGTCCTCGTACAGCGCGAGCACCCGTTCGGCGTCCTTGCTGCGATCCAGCACCCACAGCACGCCGCGGCCGTCCCAGGTCGGGCTGAACAGCGACGCCGGGCCGGTGGTCAGCCACTCCTGGACCTCGCCGTGGCCGTCCACGTCGCCGACCATCAGTCGGCGACCGTTGGTGTCGATGCCCGCGATCCGCCGGCGGAACGGGTCCCGCGAGACGGCGATCTGGTCGACCTTGTAGGTGCCGTCGCCGAACGGTCCGGGCAACACCGGCGGATTGCCGTTGGGGCCGGGCACCACGTTGACCACGTTGCCCTTGGCGATGAAGTAGCCGGTGGGCGCGGACGTCCTGGCGGCCCGCCCGGGGTCGTACTGGGCGGCGTCGTCGTCGGAGAGCGAGCACATCGGCTCGCCGCCACCGGTGATCGAGACGGAGTCCACGCCGGAGACCTGGCGCAGCGTGTACAGCAGCTGGGCGGCCATCCGCTCGCAGCCCTTGGTCTGGGCGAGCCTGGCCTGTCGGTTCAGTTGCACCCGGGCGGTCCGGTTGTCCTCGATCGAGACGACCCGGTCGGCGGGTTCGGTGCCTGCCGGGAACGCGCTCTCCACCACGGGCCGCAACCAGTCGGTCGGGCCACCCACCAGTTGGCGCACCAGTGCCGAGGTCAGCCCGACGCGGCTGCGCAGGTAGACCGGGTCGGGCACGAGGATTTCCTTGCCCACCGGCATCGCGGTGGCGAACCAGTAGGTGTTCACCGACCGGTAGATCCGGTGGAACTCGGCCCGGGACAGGATCAGCCCGTCCGGCAGGTCGGCGATCCGCCACTGGTTGTCGGTGCCCAGGCGCAATTCCAGGGTCGCCCGGTACTGCGCGTTCGGCTGCTGCTCGGGCTGGTAGGCGTGGCGGTTGTCGACCGTGCCCACCCGGGTGCCGGACACCTCCGCCTGGTAGGTCCGCTCGTCTGCGCCGGGCACCAGTTCGATCCGGGCGATCCTCTCGAGCACCACGATCTCCCGGTCGGGCGCCCATTTGGACCCGGCCTCGGGGGTCAGGTAGGCGCGCGCCGTCACGTAGTCCGGCTCGTCGCTGGTGACCGCTTCCAGGAAGCCGGCGACCATCCCGTGCGGCTGCTCGCCGGGCTTGGGCGGCACGGCGAAGACCCTTACCTGCTGCTCGGGCCCCTGGTCCTTGCTGCCGCCCTTGGCGGCCTCGCGCACGCTGCCGCTGTGCGGCATGGACGCGCACGCGCCGAGCGTGCACACCACGCACACCAGGGCCAGGAACGAGCCGATCCGCCTCATCGATTGCCTCCCGCGGGGCCGGCCGCGCGCACGGTGCGCCGATACGGCGAGCCCGCCGGGCCCAGGCCCCGATTGGCCCGCGAGTCCTCGGGTTCCAACGGCAGCGGCGAGCGCACCAGCTCGCCGCCCGCGGTCTTGGGCAGGCTCAGCCGGAACTGCGAGCCGCCGCCGGGCTCGCCCCACGCCTGTAGCCAGCCGCCGTGCAGGTGCGCGTCCTCCAACGCGATCGACAGGCCCAGCCCGGTACCGCCGGTGGTCCGGGCCCGGGCCGGATCGGCCCGCCAGAAGCGGGCGAACACCAGCGAGGACTCGCCGGGCTTGAGGCCCACGCCGTAGTCGCGCACGGCCACCGCGACCGAGTCCTCGCCGCCCGCCACGGTGACCACCACGTCGTGGCCCTCACCGTGCTCGACCGCGTTGACCACCAGGTTGCGCAGCACCCGGTCGATCCGGCGCGGGTCCACCTCGGCCACGCACGGCTTGTCCGGCACACGCACCACCAGCCGGCTGCCGCGCCGCTCGGCCAGCGGCTCCGCGCCCTCGACCACCCGGCGCACCAGGTCGCGCAGGTCCACCGGCTCGGCGTCCAACACGGCCGCGCCCGCGTCGAAGCGGCTGATCTCCAACAGGTCCGACAACAACGCCTCGAACCGGTCCAGCTGGTTCTGCAACAACTCGGCCGAGCGCCGGGTGGCCGGGTCGAAGTCCTCGCGGGCCTCGTGCAGCACGTCGGCGGCCATCCGCACGGTGGTCAGCGGAGTGCGCAGCTCGTGCGAGACGTCCGAGACGAACCGGCGCTGCACCCGCGAGAGCTCCTCCAGTTGCCGGATCTGGTTCTGCAGATTGGAGGCCATCTTGTTGAACGAGGAGCCCAATCGGGCCAGGTCGTCCGCGCCGACCACGCGCATGCGCTCCTCCAGGCGACCGGCGGCCAGCCGCTCGGCGATCCGCGCCGCCATCCGGACCGGGGTGACCACCCACCGGGTCACCAGCGCCGCGATCGCCACCAGGAGCAGCACCAGGAACACCCCGGCGGTGGCCAGGGTGCTGCGCACCAGGCCCAGGGTCTTCTCCTCCGGGCCGAAGGAGAAGAAGTAGTAGAGCTGGTAGGACCCGCCGTCCGGGTCCTCCAGTTGCGCGCCGACCACCAGGCCGGCCTCGCGGGTGGTCTCGGCCGAGCCGTCGCCGTGCTGGCCCTCGCGCACGATCTGGGTGTACTGGAGCAGTGCCACGCCGCGCTTGAGCCCGACCTCGCGGCGCAGTGCGGCGGGCACGCTGGAGTCGGGGACCACGTCGCCGGAGGCCCGGGGGCTGCGGCCGGACCCGGGCGGGTTCTCCGCCGTGTCCTGACTGGTCGCGGCCACGTCGTACACCCCCTGGCCGCCGCTGGAGAGCTGTTTGACCAGCGCGTTGAGCCAGTCGCCGGTGTTCACCCGGTTGCCGGACCCCGGCGTGGCGGCCGGCACGCCGGTGGGCACCTGGACGTGCCGGCTCGGGTTGGTGGCGATCTCGTCGGCCTGCGCGCGGGCGTCCGCGAACCCGCCCTGGGCCTGGGACCGGGCGGAGGCCACCTTCGCGTCCAACAGACCGTTGCGGACCTGGCCGACCACCACCACCCCGAGCAGCACCATCACCGCGACGGACAACACCAATGTGGTGGCCACGACCCGAAACTGGATCGATCTGTTCCACAGCGCCATGACCCGGCCCACGCCGCCGCGCACGCGACGCAGGGCGAGGGACCAGGCCGATGGGGACGGCGACCGCTGTGCGGTGCTCACCGGAACGAACTCAAGGTCAGGCCGGTCCCGCCTTGTAGCCGACCCCGCGCACGGTGACCACGGTCTCCGGACGCTCGGGGTCGCGCTCGATCTTCGAGCGCAGCCGCTGCACGTGCACGTTCACCAAGCGGGTGTCGGCCGCGTGTCGATATCCCCAGACCTGTTCGAGAAGCACCTCGCGGGTGAACACCTGCCAGGGCTTGCGGGCGAGTGCGACAAGGAGGTCGAACTCCAGCGGGGTCAGTGCGATGTTCTGCCCGTCCCGCTTCACGGCGTGGCCGGCCACGTCGATCACCAGATCGCCGATCACCAACTGCTCCGGGGTGGGTTCTTCGGCTCTGCGCAGGCGGGCCCGCACACGAGCGACAAGCTCCTTGGGCTTGAACGGTTTGATCACATAGTCGTCGGCTCCGGATTCCAGCCCGACCACGACGTCGACCGTGTCGCTCTTGGCGGTGAGCATCACGATCGGCACGCCGGACTCGGCACGGATCTGGCGGCAGACGTCGATGCCGTCTCGGCCGGGCAGCATCAGGTCCAGCAGCACCAGGTCCGGTTTTACATCCCGGAAAGCCTGGAGTGCCTTGTCGCCGTCCGCCACGAACGACGGCTCGAACCCTTCGCCACGCAGCACGATGCCGAGCATCTCGGACAGTGCGGTGTCGTCGTCAACGATGAGGACGCGTCCCTTCATGTGCATCATCGTCGCATTACCGGATTGTGACCTGCACTCATCCGACCGATTCCGGCCGCGTCCATCAGTGACAAAACACCCCAAATACCGACGATTGCGGCCGAGGAGAGTGTGGAGTCACGTCGATTTCCGGGCCGTACGCCGACCCTCCGCCCGGCGCAACGGACGTTTCGGCCACGAACCCGACCGCCACCGACCCCCGCCGGCGCCCGCCGACGACCCGGCCGGGGCGGCGCCGGAACGTGTGGCGCGTGCTCGACGTTGTCCCCGCGGCCGATGTGCCCGTGCGGGCGGACCGGATCCGATGGCCGCCCGTTCATCCGAGCCGCACACAGGCATGCCACGATGAGTCACCACCCGATCAGGACGAGGAGCGCAATCGCATGACGGACTCGCCCGGCTCGGCCGGCCCGGACGCCCCGGGGCCGGACGGAGAACGCCCGGCGGACGACGCCACGTCACCCGACCGGTCCGCACCCGCGCCCGCCTCGCCGTCTCCGGCCACGCCCCCGTCCCCATCCTCGTCCGCGTCCGCGTCCGCGTCCGCGGACAAGCCGCCGTCCCCGGACAAGCCGTCCCTGGACAAGGCACCCGCTCCGGACGAGCCCACGACCCCGGAACAGCCGGCCCCCAAGGCCCCAGCCCCCGGCTGGGCCCCGGTCCAGCCGCCCGCCGCCGGCTGGGGACCCCCGCACCAGGGCCCCGCCACCGGCTGGGGAGCCCCACACCAGCCCCCGGGCGCCGACCCGCGCTGGGGCACCGCCGGACAGCAGCCGCCGCTGTGGGGTGCGCCTCCCGGCTGGAACGGCCCCTACGTGCAGGCCGCCAAGCCCGGCGTGATCCCGCTGCGCCCGCTGAGCGTCGGCGAGATCCTGGACGGCGCCTTCGCCGCCATGCGCGCGCACTGGAAGGTCATGATCGGCATCGCCGTCGTGGTCGCCCTGCTCACCCAGTGCCTCGAAGTACCGGTCACCTGGCTGCTGAACCGCGAGTTCTCGCCCAGCGACCTCGGCGACGACCCCACCGGCGAGGAGGCGTGGCGCTACCTGCGCGACACCGCCGCACTGGTGATCGTGCCGATCGTGGTGGCCACCCTGGGCCAGATCGCCGCCACCGCGATGCTCACCGTCGTGGTCAGCCGCGCCGTGATCGCCAAGACCATGTCCGCCGCCCAGGCCTGGACGGCGGTCCGCCCGCTGCTCCCGCGCCTGCTCGGCGTCACCTTCGCCACCTGGCTGATCCCGGTCGGCACACTCCTGGTGGCGATGTTGCCGGGCCTGCTCCTGCTGGCCGTCGGCGCCGAGGGCCTCGGCGCCCTGCTGCTGCTCCCGGGCATGATCGGCGGCATCGTCGCGGCGATCTACCTCTACGTCTGCCTCTCCCTCGCCGGCCCCACGCTGATGCTCGAGAAGCAGTCGGTGCGCAAGTCGCTGGAGCGCTCGCGCAAGCTGGTCACCGGCTCGTGGTGGCGCGTCTGCGGCATCCTGCTGCTGATCGCGCTGATCATGACGATCGTCGGCGGCATCATCCAGACACCGTTCCTGCTCGCCTCCGACGGCATCTCCGCGATCACCGCGTCCAAGGCCTCCGACATCCCGGACCCCTCCTTCGTCGACCTGCTGATCACCGGCGTCGGCTCGGTGATCGCCGCCGCGCTGCTCTACCCCTTCGCCGCCGGCGCCACCGCACTGCTCTACATCGACCAGCGCATCCGCCGCGAGGCACTCGACCTCGACCTCGCCCGCGCGGCCGGCGTCCTGGACGAAGAGCCCGGCGGCGACGCGACCTCGGGACCCGCGCCGGCGTGACCCGGCACGCGCTCGCGACCCTGGTCCGGGACTGGGACCCGGTGGACATCCCGCGCGACGACGCGCGGGATGCCGCCCGGGACGAGCTCTCGCGCACCGAATACCACCGCAACGACCCCGGCCCGGTCCGCCGGGCGCTGGACTGGTTCCTCGACCGCCTGGGCGACCTGATCTCCCGGGCGGGCGACCACAGCCCCGGCGGCGGCCTCGGCCTCGTGGTGATCGTGCTCCTGGTGATCGCCGCGCTCGTGGTGCTGCGGCTGCGGCTGGGCCCGCTGCGCACCGCCCGCCGCGCCGAGCTCCCGCTGTACGGCGACCGGGGCCCGCTGTCGGCCGCCGAGCACCGCGCGGCCGCCGACGCGCATGCCGCCGGGGGCCGCTGGGACGAGGCGGTCCGGGAACGCTTCCGCGCGATCGTGCGGGCCCTGGAGGAACGCGCCGTGCTCGACGTACGCCCCGGCCGCACCGCCGACGAGGCCGCCGCAGAGGCCGGCCGCGCGCTGCCCGAGGCGGCGGCGGACCTGCGCGCCGCCGCCGCGACGTTCGACGACGTGCACTACGGCGGCCGTACCGCCGACCGGGACCTGGACCGGGACCTGCGCGACCTCGACGCCCGCTGCGCCGCCGCCCGGCCACGCGTCGACGAGCGGATGCCCCGATGAGCGACACCGCGCTCGGCCCCACCACCGAGCAGCTGTGGCGCCGGGTGCGCATGCCCCTGGCCCTGTTCGCCCTGGTCCTGATCGTGGTCTCCGCACTCGTGCTGATCCGCGGCGACCGCCACGAGGGCCGACTCGACCCGCGCTCCACCCACCCCCAGGGCAGCAAGGCCCTGGCCCAACTGCTGCGGGCACGCGGCGTGGAGGTGCACCGGGTCCGCTCCGCCGAGGAGGCGGCCCGGACGATCCGCCCGGACAGCACCCTCGTGGTGCCCTTCCCGAACCTGCTCGCCGACGCGCAGCTGCGCACCCTCGCCGCCGCCGGCCCGGCCCGCACCGTCCTGGTCCGCCCCGACGAGGCCGCGCTCGCGATCCTGGCCCCCGGCGTACACACCGCCCCCGACGCGCACCACCGCACCCTGCAACCGCGCTGCCCGCTGCCCGCCGCGACCCGGGCCGGCGACGCGGACACCGGCGGCGTGCGGTTCGACACCGACCTGCTCCCCGACGCCACCGGCTGCTACCCCGACGCGGGCCGCCCCACCCTGGTGCTCACCCCGCCCCGCGCCGGCCACGACTCCGTCGTACTCGGCTCCGGCAGCCCGCTGGTCAACGACCGCCTCGACGACAACGGCAACGCCGCCCTCGCCCTGAACCTGCTCGGCGCCCACCCGCACCTGGTCTGGTACCTGCCCGGCGCCGACGAACTCCCGCCCGCCGACGACTCGCTGTGGGACCTGCTGCCCGCCGGCTGGCGCTGGGGCGCCGCCCAACTGGCCGTCGCCGCCGTCCTGCTCGCCCTGTGGCGGGCCCGCCGACTGGGCCCGGTGGTGGCCGAACCGCTCCCGGTCGTGGTCCGCGCCGCCGAGACCGTCGAGGGCCGCGCCCGGCTCTACCGCCGCGGCCGCGCCCGCGACACCGCCGCCGAACTGCTGCGCGCCGCCACCCGCGAACAACTCGCCCGCATCCTGGGCGCCGAGCCCACCGAGGCCGCCCTGATCGCCTCGATCACCACCCGCACCGACCACACGAGCGCGCACGTGCACGCCCTGTTGTACGGTGCGAGCCCGGAGAGCGACGAGGCCCTCGTCACCCTGTCCGACGAACTCGACGCGCTGATAAGGCAGGTACGCACGACGTGAGCGCACCCGAGCAGACCCGCGAGGCGCGCGACGCGCTCGAAGCCCTGCGCGGCGAGATCGGCAAGGCCGTGGTCGGCCAGGACGCCGCCGTCACCGGACTGGTGATCGCCCTCCTGTGCCGCGGCCACGTGCTCCTGGAAGGCGTGCCCGGCGTCGCCAAGACGCTGATGGTGCGCGCCCTCGCCCGCAGCCTGGACCTGACCACCACCCGCGTGCAGTTCACCCCGGACCTGATGCCCGGCGACGTCACCGGCTCGATGGTCTACGACGCCCGCACCGCCGCGTTCTCCTTCCGCGAGGGCCCGGTGTTCACCAACCTGCTCCTCGCCGACGAGATCAACCGCACGCCGCCCAAGACCCAGGCCGCACTGCTCGAAGCCATGGAGGAGCGCCAGGTCTCGGTCGACGGCACCACCCGCCCGCTGCCCGACCCGTTCATGGTCGCGGCGACACAGAACCCGATCGAGTACGAAGGCACCTACCCGCTGCCCGAGGCCCAACTGGACCGCTTCCTGCTCAAACTCACCCTGCCGCTGCCCGAACGCGCCGACGAGATCGTGGTGCTGCGCCGGCATGCCGAGGGCTTCGACCCGCGCGACCTCGAAGCCGCCGGCGTCCGCCCGGTCGCGGGCGCCGCGGACCTGGCGGCCGGCCGCCGAGCCGTGACCGACCTGCGCATCGAACCGGACATCCTGGCCTACGTCGTGGACGTCTGCCGAGCCACCCGGACCTCCCCGTCGCTGGCCATGGGCGTCTCCCCCCGCGGCGCCACCGCCCTGCTCGCCGCCGCCCGCGCGTGGGCCTGGCTGGCCGGCCGCGACTACGTCACCCCCGACGACGTCAAGGCACTGGCCCGACCGGCACTGCGACACCGCGTACGACTGCGTCCCGAGGCCGAGATGGAGGGTGTGACCCCCGACGTGGTGATCGACGCCGTCCTGGCGCACACCCCGGTCCCGCGTTAACCGCCGATGGCCCTGACCGGTCGCGCCGTCCTGGCCGCAGCACTGGGCGTCCTGGTGGTCGGCCTGCTGCTGCCCTCGCTGATCGGCCTGGCCGTGGTCGAGGGCGCACTGCTGCTCGGCATCCTCGCCGACCTGCTGCTCGCCGCCGGCGTCCGCGGCCTGACCTTCGAGCGGGGCGGCGACACCGCGGTCCGCCTCGGCGAACGCGCCGAGGTCACGCTGACCGTCACCAACCCCGGCACCCGCCCCCTGCGCGGCCGACTGCGCGACGCCTGGCCGCCCAGCACCGGCACCACCACCCAGCGGCACGACCTGAACATCCCCGCCGGCGAACGCCGCCGCCTCACCACCACGATGACCCCCACCCGCCGCGGCGACCGCAACGCCCACCGGGTCACGGTCCGTTCCGTCGGCCCGCTCGGCCTGGCCGCCCGCCAGGGCTCGCACCACGTGCCCTGGCGACTGCGCGTGCTGCCCGGCTTCCCCAGCCGCCGACTGCTCCCCTCCAAGCTGGAACGGCTGCGCGAACTCGACGGCCGCTCGGCCCTGCTCACCCGAGGCGCCGGCACCGAGTTCGACACGCTGCGCGAGTACGTCCCCGGCGACGACGCCAAATCGATCGACTGGCGCGCCTCCGCCCGCAACCAGGGCGTCGTGGTACGCACGTGGCGCCCCGAACGCGACCGGCACATCCTGGTCGTGCTGGACACCGGCCGCACCTCGGCCGGCCGCATCGGCGACATCCCCCGCCTGGACGCCGCGATGGACGCGACCCTGCTGCTGACCGCGGTCGCCAACCACGCCGGCGACCGGGTCGACCTGCTCGCCTACGACCGCCGGGTACGCGCCGAGGTCCGCCGCGCGCCCCGGAACGGCACACTCCCGGCCTTCGTCCAGGCAATGGCCACGCTGGAACCGGAGTTGGTCGAACCCGACGCCCGGACCCTGATCGCCGAGATCCTGCGCCGCACCCCGCGCCGCTCGTTGATCGTGCTGATCACCGGCCTGGAACGGGAGGCGGTCCAGGAGGGCATCCTTCCGGTGCTGCCGCAACTGGCCGCACGACACGAGGTGATCGTGGCGGCGGTCGCCGACCCGGCGATCACCGCCATGGCCGCCCACCGCGGCGACGCCACGGCGGTCTACGAAGCCGCCGCCGCCGAACGCGAACTCGCCGAACGCCGCTCCACGGCCGCCGAATTGCGCCGAAGGAACGTCACCGTCGTGGACGCGCCCCCGGGCGAACTGGCTTCGGGGCTCACCGATACGTACCTGGCTTTGAAACTGGCGGGGCGGTTGTAGGGCGGGGCGGCTGTAGGGCGGGGGCGCTGGGGTGTCCTCTGGGATGGATGCTCTCTGGGGCTTCCCTTGGGCTTTTCCCTGGGACTTCCCCTGGGTCGTTCCCTGGGAATTCCCTTCCGGCAGCGGGAGTTCGAGTCATCTGCGGTGCGGTTTCGGCGGGCTGGGGCGCGGGTGGCTTTGTGCTCACCGGTCGGCGTGGTCCGGCGGAGATCGGCCCGGTCCCACGGTCACCGGCGGTCAGGAGCCCTGGGCTCCCCGGCGAGAGACAGGCCTCGCCCGCGGAGAAAAGCGCTGGCAACGGCGCGGAGGGTGGGCAGCCCCGTCAGGTCCGCCGGGGGACCCTCCCGGGTGGGTCGGGCCGTTTCGACGGGCGTTTCGGGTCGGGTCGGCCGGGAGGAGACTCCTTCGGGGGCTGGCAGGTCCCGATCCGGATCCCGAGACGCTTTCCAGCCCGCAGTCTTTCGCCGACCTGCGGTTTTGCATCACCGGCCGGTGAAAGCGCGTTCGGCGGGCGGGGTTTCGCACTCCGGCGACCGAAACCGCCCGCTCCCCGCCCCACTTCCCCCCGCCCTCGCCACCGAACGCCCACCGCACGCCGAAAACACCCGGCCCACTCGGGAAGGCTCCCCGGCGGACCTGACCGGGCTGCCCTCCTGCTCTGCCGTTGCCAGCGCTTTTCTCCGCAGGCGAGGCATGTGTCTCGCCGGGGAGCCCAGGGCTCCTGACCGCCGGTGACCGTGGGACCGGGCTGTTCTCCGCCGGTCCACGCCGACCGGTGAGCACAAAGCCACCCGCTGCCCATCCAAGCGCGACCGCCGGCCGAGAACGCGCGACCCACTCGGGAAGGTTCCCCGGCGGACCTGACCGGGCCGCCCACCCCACCGCGCCGTTGCCAGCGCTTTTCCGGCAAGCAACACCCGTGTCTTGCCGGGGAGCCCAGGGCTCCTGACCGCCGGTGACCCTGGGACCGGGCCGATCTCCACCAGGCCACGCCGACCGGTGAGCACAAAGCCACCCGCGCCCAAGCCCACCGAAACCGCACTGCAGCTCGGAACCCAAGAGCCGGCGCACCCCCGGGGAATCCCCGGGAACCCCGGGATTGCCCGGGAAACGCAAAAGGCCCATCCCTTTCGGGATGGGCCTTTCACACGTAGATTCCGGCGGCGTCCTACTCTCCCACACCCCTTCGAGTGCAGTACCATCGGCGCTGGAGAGCTTAGCTTCCGGGTTCGGAATGAGACCGGGCGTTTCCTCTCCGCCAAGACCACCGGAAAACCATCGAACCCAACAATAGGGCCGTTCGGTGAACCAGAAATCACATGCGGTGATTCAATTATCAAAACGGGTTCCCCGAAACCGATTGCGGTTCGGGAACCACACAGTGGACGCGTAGCAACTGAGGACAAGTCCTCGGCCTATTAGTACCGGTCAGCTCCACCCCTTACAGGGCTTCCACACCCGGCCTATCAACCCGATCGTCTCTCGGGGGCCTTACCCAACCGAAGTTGGTGGGAGTCCTCATCTCGAAGCAAGCTTCCCGCTTAGATGCTTTCAGCGGTTATCCCTCCCGAACGTAGCCAACCAGCCATGCCCTTGGCAGAACAACTGGCACACCAGAGGTTCGTCCGTCCCGGTCCTCTCGTACTAGGGACAGCCCTTCTCAAGACTCCTACGCGCACAGCGGATAGGGACCGAACTGTCTCACGACGTTCTAAACCCAGCTCGCGTACCGCTTTAATGGGCGAACAGCCCAACCCTTGGGACCTACTCCAGCCCCAGGATGCGACGAGCCGACATCGAGGTGCCAAACCATCCCGTCGATATGGACTCTTGGGGAAGATCAGCCTGTTATCCCCGGGGTACCTTTTATCCGTTGAGCGACGGCGCTTCCACAAGCCACCGCCGGATCACTAGTCCCTGCTTTCGCACCTGCTCGACCTGTCGGTCTCACAGTCAAGCTCCCTTGTGCACTTACACTCGACACCTGATTGCCAACCAGGATGAGGGAACCTTTGGGCGCCTCCGTTACCCTTTAGGAGGCAACCGCCCCAGTTAAACTACCCATCAGACACTGTCCCTGATCCGGATCACGGACCCAGGTTAGACATCCAGCACGACCAGAGTGGTATTTCAACGATGACTCCACGAACACTGGCGTGTCCGCTTCAAAGTCTCCCACCTATCCTACACAAGCCGAACCGAACACCAATATCAAACTATAGTAAAGGTCCCGGGGTCTTTCCGTCCTGCTGCGCGAAACGAGCATCTTTACTCGTAGTGCAATTTCACCGGGCCTGTGGTTGAGACAGTCGAGAAGTCGTTACGCCATTCGTGCAGGTCGGAACTTACCCGACAAGGAATTTCGCTACCTTAGGATGGTTATAGTTACCACCGCCGTTTACTGGCGCTTAAGTTCTCAGCCTCGCCCCGAAGAGCTAACCGGTCCCCTTAACGTTCCAGCACCGGGCAGGCGTCAGTCCGTATACATCGTCTTACGACTTCGCACGGACCTGTGTTTTTAGTAAACAGTCGCTTCTCGCTGGTCTCTGCGGCCACCACCAGCTCGGAGAGCAAGTCTCCTCACCAACAATGGCCCCCCTTCTCCCGAAGTTACGGGGGCATTTTGCCGAGTTCCTTAACCACAGTTCACCCGAACGCCTTAGTATTCTCTACCTGACCACCTGAGTCGGTTTGGGGTACGGGCCGCCACGACACTCGCTAGAGGCTTTTCTCGGCAGCATAGGATCATCCACTTCCCCACAATCGGGTCGGCATCAGGTCTCAGGCTCGTGTTGTGCGGATTTGCCTACACAACGCCCTACACCCTTACCCCGGGACTACCACCGCCCGGGCTGGACTACCTTCCTGCGTCACCCCATCGCTCACCTACTACCCGATTGGTTCGGCGGCTCCACCAAAACCGTTCACCCGAAGGATCCCGGCGGCTTCACGGCCTTAACATCACGAGGTTCAGCGCTGGCGCATCGTAGCGGGTACGGGAATATCAACCCGTTGTCCATCGACTACGCCTGTCGGCCTCGCCTTAGGTCCCGACTTACCCTGGGCGGATTAGCCTGCCCCAGGAACCCTTGGTCATCCGGCGCACACGTTTCTCACGTGTGATTCGCTACTCATGCCTGCATTCTCACTCGTGCAGCGTCCACCGCTGGTTTCCACCGCGACTTCACTCGCTGCACGACGCTCCCCTACCCATCCGTACGCCTGAACCACGAAGGCTTGGCTATATGCACGAATGACACGACTTCGGCGGTGCGCTTGAGCCCCGCTACATTATCGGCGCGGAATCACTTGACCAGTGAGCTATTACGCACTCTTTCAAGGGTGGCTGCTTCTAAGCCAACCTCCTGGTTGTCTCTGCGACTCCACATCCTTTCCCACTTAGCGCACGCTTGGGGGCCTTAGTCGGTGCTCTGGGCTGTTTCCCTCTCGACCACGGAGCTTATCCCCCGCAGTCTCACTGCCGCGCTCTCACTTACCGGCATTCGGAGTTTGGCTTATCTCAGTAACCTGGTGAGGCCCATCAACAATCCAGTGCTCTACCTCCGGCAAGAAACACACGACGCTGCACCTAAATGCATTTCGGGGAGAACCAGCTATCACGGAGTTTGATTGGCCTTTCACCCCTAACCACAGGTCATCCCCCAGGTTTTCAACCCTGGTGGGTTCGGGCCTCCACACGGTCTTACCCGCGCTTCACCCTGCCCATGGCTAGATCACTCCGCTTCGGGTCTTGGGCGCGCGACTCAATCGCCCTGTTCGGACTCGCTTTCGCTACGGCTACCCCACACGGGTTAACCTCGCCACACACCGCAAACTCGCAGGCTCATTCTTCAAAAGGCACGCAGTCACGGCCACCCACGACTAAACGCGGATGACGACGCTCCCACGGCTTGTAGGCACACGGTTT